>NZ_CP022545.1:5801938-11603877 GCF_003595545.1 Streptomyces sp. 11-1-2 | reverse complement strand
GCGAGTACGACGCTCTTGGTGTCGCCGGTCTCGCCGAAGTCCATCTGCAGGGGGCTGCCGGCGTAGTAGGCGGGGAAGCCGGAACGGCCGACGGGTGGGGTTGTGGATGTGGCCGAGGGCGCCGTAGGCGACATCGGGCAGGTCCGCGGCTGCGGCCGCGTACTCGGTGCTCAGGGAGATCCGCCGCTCCGAGTAGGACGGGAGGGCTCCTTCGATGAACAGGTGGGCGGCGTAGACGAGGACGTCCCGGGGGCCTCGGTCGGCGGTCAGACGGCGGTAGACCTCGGCTTGGACGGTGCGCATCCGTTCGGCGTAGGTCGCGGTGGCCAGGGCGGGGTCGGCGAAGTCGTAGGTGAAGCGGTTGGGGTGCAGGTAGGGCAGTGCGCCGATGCGCAGGGTGAGATCCCCGTTCCTGGTCGGGTACTCGGCGAGGAGCAGTCTGTCGGGGTGAGCGTCGGTGGCGAAGCGGACCCGGGTCTGGTCTCCGTCGCGGGCGCCCATGTCGTTGAGGACGTACTCCAGGAACGTCAGGACGTGAGTGGTGTCGTGGTTGCCGGCGACGACGACCACGGGCGCGATCGTGCCGAGGCGGCGCAGTGCCTGGGCCGCGCGGCGCATGTCGTCCAGGCTGGGCCGGGGGCTGTCGAAGAGGTCGCCGCTGTGCACGATCAGGTCGGGGGTGTAGTCCTCGGCGATGGCGATGATTTCGTCCAGGACGGCGTCGACCTCGCTGTCACGTCGATGGCGGCCGATCTGGCGGCCCAGGTGCCAGTCGGAGGTGTGGAATACGCGTCCCGTCACGGGTGCCTCCAGAGGAACGGCCTGCGGGGCGGCGCGGGTTGCGCTGCCGCGGCCGGAGGTTCGGTGTCCCGACTGTACCTCGAATCACAGGAACAAGTCTGGAAAACTCTGGAACTCTGGTAGCGTCTGGTGCATGAGTGATCCGCTGGACGCCCTGGAGAAGAGCATCGGCAACCTGCGCCGCGCGATCCGCGACGCCGCCGCCGCCGGTGACACCGAACGGGCCGGCGAGCTGCGCATGCAGCTGCGCCGCGCCGAGCGGGCCTGGGACGCCCTCCTCGACGCCGATGAACCGGCGGCTGCCCCGCCCCGCCCAGCGCCGGAAGCTGCTCCGGCCGCCCGGGGATCACAGCTCCCGGCACGCGAACACGTCCACCGTGCCCTGATGCTCCTCGGGGCCCCGGCAGCCCCCAAGCTGATCGTCGGCGTGCACGAGGCGTTCTTCCCGGGAGAGCTCTCCGCGTCCAAGCTCTCCAGCCTGCGCCGGGACGAGGAGCGTTCCTACCGTTCCAGTCCGGGAGCCCGGCCGTACTACCTGTGCCCGGCACTGGCACACGACCTGCTGACACCGGTGCGGGCACTGATCACCATCAGTACCTGGACGCTGGAGCAGCGCGTCATCGGCCCGCTGTCACCGCGCGTGGACTACCTCACCGGCGCGATCCGCATCGCCGAAGCGGTGCATACCTCCGCCGAGTCCGCTGCGGAGGGGCCCAGTCCGGAGGCCCTGCGGCTGCTGTGGCGCTTTGCCGTCAACATCCCCGACGCCATGCCGAGGAACGCCTCCGGTCACGAGGGGGCGCTGGATCCCCAGCAGGTGATCGGCGCCGCCCAGGCCGAGCTGGACGTGCATACGGACGCCGACCGTGCCACCCGGGCGGCGGCCGCGCGGCGGGCCCGTAAGTCCCTCGGGGACGACGAGCAGTTGTTCGGCGCGCCCCTGCGGGGCGTCACGCATCTGCGGTCCGCCCGTGCCTGATTTCCATCTCCCCGCATCCTTTTCTCCCCCGCAAGGACCTATGAGACCGTGAAAGCACCAGTCGACGACCGCCTCGCCGCACTGCGCGGATCCGCGAAGCGCCTGGACTACAACGCTAGGTCGCTGGCGGCCCTGGAGAACAATCCGCGCTGCACACTGCGGGCCCTGCTGGACGCCTCCGGCTCCGACAAGGCCGCGATCGCCACACACGTCGGCCATCCCCCGTCCTTCGGCCAGTCCTCCTTCGCCATCACCCGCGGCAACGCCTTCGAGGCGATGGTGAAGGACAACGGCTGCGCGGAGCTCCTGCGCGTCCTGCGCGAGACCCTGGAGCTGACGCTGCCGGAGGTGGGGTACGAGGACCTGAACGACGTCGGCGGCGACGGCCGTTCCAAGGAGCGCCATGAGCGCACCGAGGAAGTGCTGCTGCGGGCCGCCCGGGGCGAGGGCGACGGTACCTTGTTCGACCACCCGATGCTGTGCCTGCAGATCGGCGGGCACAAGGCGTACCTGGAGCCGGACCTGGTCGCCCTCCGCATCGACGGACGCTTTCACGTCGTGGAGATCAAGAGCTTCCCGATCATCGACGAGCAGGCAAACTCCGCACAGGTGCGGGCGGCGACCACGCAGGCGTGCGCGTACATCATCGCGCTGCGCGACCTGCTCGGGCGGGCCGGCATCGGCGAGGAGGCCGTCTCCGATACGATCGTGCTAGTCGCGCCGAAGGACTTTACCAACCGGCCGACCGGGGCGTTCGTCGACGCCAGCAAGCAGGTGGCCGCTCTGACCCGTCAGCTGTCCCGCATCGAGCGCATCGGGGACCTGGTGGACCTGCTGCCCGATGACCTCACCTTCGACCTCGCCCCGGACGCGGAAGATCGGCCCCGGCGCCCGGCCGAGGAGCTGACCGCGGCGCTGGATCAGGTCCTCGTGACGTACCGCCCGGACTGCCTGAACCACTGCGAGATGGCGTTCTACTGCCGCTCCCGCGCCCGCGCGGAAGCCTCGCTGGATGTCCTCGGGCCGGTGGGCGCGAGCAGTTCGGCGCATCGACACCACGACCATGGTCATGGACTGGCTCGCGGAGAACTGACGCCGAGCGATGACCAGGTGGGATGGCCGCGGCCCTGCGCACGCCGCACGGCTGCGCGCAGAACTGGAAGACCTCGGGGTTGCGGCATGAGCACGCTGTCGGCGCTGGCGCACGTGCAGGCGATGGAGTCGATGCAGGCGGTGCCCCTGACCGAGTTCCGGCACCGGCACCTGTCGGGCCGGCCGCTGGTGATCGTCCCGCTGGCCATGGCCGGAGAGGCCGGGGCTCCCCTGGCCGCGATGGTCGGCTCCGCCAAGAGGAACGGGACCCTGCTGGTCGTGGCCCAGCCCCGCAACCGCGACCAGCGGTTCGCGTTCGCCGCCGACCTCGGCCGGATCGTGATGGACTACATCGACTCTTTCCGCCAGGACCGCCGCGGGGAAGGCAAGCGTTCCCGGTACACCGAGGCGCCGCAGATCCTAGTGCCCACCCCCGGCGGCGTCAAAGCCCTGGCCGATCTGGGACGCATGTGCGCTTCCGCGCGACGTCCGGTCCCTATGCGGTGCCGGACGTCGTACCGGAGTTCGGCATGTGGCTGACGTTCCTGGTCGACAGGGCCGAACAGGCCGGCACCTCCGTGCTGCTGCCCGTCACCACAATGCTCGCGAGCACTGGGCGACCGGCCAGAGCACGCTCGAGACCAGAACTCGCTCCCTGATGGCCTGGATCGCTCCCCCGTCGGGCTTGAGCGTCGAGCAGGCCATGGCGATGCGGAGAACCCGGACGTGTGCCCGCCGGCGGGCCCGTCGACCTCCCCGAGTTCGACAACCGCGACCTGGCCCCGGCAATCAGAAAGTTCGACACGGCCCGCACGCTCGGCGACCCGCACGCGCTGGCCACCGCCGAGACCGAACTACGGGAACTGATCGCGGGACAGATTCAGCCCACCTGGCGCATGGTGTGGCAGGCCATATCGCTGCTGCGCTCTGTGCCCGAGGCACCGCGGACCGGCAAGCGCTTCGAGGCGACTGCAAGGCCTTCACGGACTACTCCGACTACCGGGACTCCGGCGGCCTTCCACAGCGCAAGCGGGACACCGCGATCGGCGCGGCCCGGCGGCTGGGCTGGCTGGAGCGCGCGCTGGCCGAATTCGAGTCCGACATGGCGTTCGACGATCGTTTCGTGCTGGCCGACCGGCGCAGCGCCGGTGAGGCGTTCGCCGGGACGGTCGTGGAGGCCGAACCCGGCCGGACGGTCACCACGGACAAGAACAAGCGGGTGCCGCGGCCGCGCGTCACGTCCGCACCCTGGATCCCGTGCGGCTGGCCGCCGACACCAAGCTGATCAGCCCGTCCATGCCGGCCGGGCACAAGGCCATGATCGTCTCCGTTTTCCCCGACGGCGACACCACACGGGTCACGGTGGAGGTCACTGGCGGCATGGGACGCGGCCGCGTCCCGAAGCAGGGCACCGTCCCGGAGCCGGGCCAGTGCATCGCCTACCTGCCCGACCGGGGTGGCGCCCGGCACCGCAGTTCCCTGCCTCCGATGCCACCCCGTGGACACACAGTGCCGCCGACGGGGTCGGCACCGACCCCGCCGTACCCGAGGACGCCGCCGCAGAGGAGTGGGGCAATGAGGACTGACACCAGCACGACGCCCGTACCAGCCGTGTCCGACCCTGCAACGGCCGCTGCCGCTGCCACCGAGGCGATCCTCGCGAACATGGCCGACGGGCGTCACAGGGCCGTGGTCGTCGACTCCCCGCCGGGCGCCGGCAAGAGCACCCTGGTGGTCCGCGCCGCCCAGGAACTCACCGACAGCGGCGAGCGCCCGATCATCGTCGCCCAGACCAACAACCAGGTCGACGACCTAGTCGTGCGCCTGGCCAGGGAGCATCCCGGCATCGCCGTCGGACGGTTGAGTGCCACCAGCTACACCCGTCTCCGGCCCTGGGCACCCTGATGAACACCACCGTCGGCCGCACCCTGGCCGACCTGGCCGGCTGCTGGATCATCGTCGCCACCGCTGCCAAGTGGGCCACCGTCCGCGACGCCACGTTCGGCTGGGCGGTCCTGGACGAGGCCTACCAGATGCGTTCGGACATGCTGCTGCAGATCGTCGAACGCTTCGAGCGGGGCCTGTTCGTCGGCGACCCGGGCAGCTGGACCCGTTCACGATCGTCGGCACCGAACGCTGGATCGGGCTGCCGCACGACCCCACGCAGAACGGTGTCAGCGTGATGCTGGAGCACAACCCGCACATCCCTGTGCACCGGCTTCCGGTGTCCTGGCGCCTGCCGCTCTCGGCCGCACCGACCATCGCCCGGGCGTTCTACCCGTTCACCCACTTCACCGCCGGGACTGGTGAAGACACACGCGCCCTGGAGTTCCGCACCGCCGGGCTCGCCCGCGCGGATCTGGACGAGACCCTCGTGCAGGCGTTCACCACCGGCTGGGCCCTGCACGAACTGCCCCGTCGCCATGTCCCGCGAACCGACACCGAGACCCTCCAGACCGCCGCCGACCTCGCCGGCCGGCTGCTGGAGCGCGGAGCGGTCGCCACCTGTGAGCGCGACCCGGGCGGCCGGCGCCTGGACGCCGGTGACATCGCCATCGGCGTCGCCCACCGCGACCAAGCTGACCTGGTCCGGGCCGCGCTCGGCCGGACCGGCAGCCCCGGCGCGCGGGGCGTGGCGGTGGACACCGCGAACCGGCTGCAGGGCCGTGAGTTCGAAGTCGTCATCGTCGTGCACCCGTTGTCCGGCCGCCGGGACGCCACGGCCTTCCATCTGGAGGCCGGGCGGCTGTGCGTGCTCGCCTCCCGCCACCGGCAGGCGTGCATCGTCGTCGCCCGCGAGGGCATCGCCGACCTCCTGGACAGCCACCCCTCGACCGACCCGGTGCATCTGTCCGTGCGCGCCAAGTTCCCAGACGGCTGGGAAGCCAACCAGATCATGCTGGACAAGCTCTCCCAGCACCGCGTCGCCGCCTGATCCCGCACGGGCGCGGCCGCCCGACGCCCGGGCACCACTGAATTCGCAGAATTGTTCTATTTTCCGGCTTTTGTCAGTGCCCATCTTTAAGGTTTCCGCATCCGCTCCACCCGGGCGGATAAGGAAACCGCACGTGTGCGATCGGGGGGTTGCATGCAATTCGATCAGGTCACGGCTCTCGCGAGCCATCCGGCATGGGTGCTGCTGCGCGCGGACAACGCCGCTTTGGTGCTGTCCTTCTGCGGCACGGTATTCGTCGAGGAGAACGCGCGCGGGGTGCCCGAGAGTGTGCTGGAGTCCCGGCTGGACGACCAGCTCTACCTCCTCAACGAGCGCGAGCCCGGCTCCTTTCCCCGGTCCGCCGCCGCCTACCTGGCGGAGTGGACGAAGAGCGGCTGGCTGCGCAAGTACTACCCGCCCGGCGAGGACGAGGCACACTTCGATGCGACCACGGCCCTGGAGAAGGCCGTGGCCTGGGTGCGGGATTTGCCGGCACGCTCGTTCATCGGCACCGAGTCCCGCCTGAACACCGTCGTCACACTTCTTCGGCAGATGGCCTTCGGGGCGCAGACCGACCCGCAGGCGCGCATCGACGAACTGCGCCGGGAACGTGACGCGCTCGACGCCCAGATCGCCCGGCTGCTCACCGGAGAGGTGGAGCTCCTCTCTCCGCTCGCTCTGCTGGACCGCTACCAGCAGGTGGAGAGCACCGCGGTCGAACTCCTGCGGGATTTCCGTGAGGTGGAGGCGAATCTGCGGGAACTGGACCGGCGGCTGCGTCGGCAAGTGGCCACCGCGGAAGGCGGCAAGGGTGAGCAGCTGGCCGCCTTCCTGCTGGAGCGCGACGAGATCGCCCAGTCCGACCAGGGGCAGAGCTTCCAGGCGTTCTTCGACTACCTCCTCTCCCCACGCCGTCAGCAGGAACTGCGGGAACTGCTGCAGCAGGTAACCCAGTTGCCGCAGCTGGAAGGCAGAACCGACCGGAGACTGCTGAAAATCCCGTTCGCCTGGCTGGAGGCGGCCGAGAACACCCAGGACACCGTCCGGCAGCTGACTGAACAACTGCGCCGGTTCCTGGCCGACCGCAGCCGGGCGGAGGACCAGCGCGTGCTGGCGCTGGTCCGCTCCGTTCAGCGTCACGTCACCGCCCTGGGCGACACGGCGGATCTGCCCGGCATGGAGCTGGAAATGCCTCAGGCGGGCATCGCGCTGCCGATGGAGCGGCGGCTGTATATGCCGGTCGAACGCGTCGAGCTGGACACCTCCGCGGTCCCGCCGCCCGACGACACCGAGGCGGACCTCACGGAGCTGTTCGTCGGCATCCACGTCGACACCGTGGAACTGGCCGGCCACGTCCTGGATGCGGTCGCCGCGAGCCCGAACGGCCAGGCGGCCCTGGCCACCGTCGTCGACAACCACCCGCTGACCCTGGGACTCGCCGAACTGCTCGGCTACTTCCGCATCCAGCACCCCGCTCTGGACGTGAGCGTGGACCCGGAGAACACCGATGTCCTGGTCTACCCGCGTGTGGCGGCACCGGGCCACGCCCGGGCCGAGGTGCCGCATGTGACGTTCGTACGCAATGAGGGCGGCACGGCCGCCGGAAAGGCCGACCCGCGATGAGCGATGCCCTCACCGCCCCGTTGTCCACCTGCTGAAAGCGGGTGTGCTCTACCAGGGCGACGCCCCACTGGTATGGGAGCAGATCCTCGCCCAGCAGGCGGCGATCGGCGACTACCTCGCCGTGATCGGCCTCGATGTCGTCGTCGACCGCGCCGAGGGCTACGCCTATGTGCGGCAGCAGGACAGCGAGGCCCGGGACGACGGGACCGCCGTGCCGAGGCTGGTCACCCGCCACCGGCTCTCCTTCCCCGTCAGCCTGATGCTCGTCCTGCTGCGCGGGCGGCTGGCGGACAGCGACGCCAGTTCCGACGATCCGCGCCTGGTGCTGACCCGTGAGGACCTGGTCGAGATGGTCCGCGGCTTCCTGCCCCACGCGGCAACGAAGCCCAACTCGTCGACCAGATCGACGCCCACATAAGGAAGCTCGTCGACCTCAAGGTGCTGCGCCCGACGAAGCAGACCGCGGCCTACGAGGTACGGCGGCACCTCAAAGCCCTGGTCGACGCCCAAGTTCTGGGCGATTTCAACGACCTCCTCGCCACCTACCGCAGCGCTGTCTCCACCACAGTCAAGGACGACGCATGACTCTCACCACCGGCCCGGCGGCGCTCATCCCCCGCCAGACGGCGCCCAGCCCGGCACACACCTACGACGCCGGCCCAGGATTCCGGCTCGCCCGCCTGGAGGTGCTGAACTGGGGCACCTTCCACCGCACCACCCGCACGTTCACCGTCGACGGGCACAGCGCGCTACTCACCGGCGGTGTGGGCTCGGGCAAGTCCACCCTGGTGGACGCGATCACGACACTGCTCCTGCCCGCTCACAAGATCGACTACAACAAGGCGGCAGGTGCCGACGCCAAGGAACGCGACCTGCGCTCCTACGTCCTGGGCCACTACCGGAACGAACGTGTCGAAGCAACGGGCAGTACCCGCCCTGTGGGACTGCGCGACCACACCTCCTACAGCGTGATCCTGGGCGTCTTCACCAACTACGCCCTCGATACCCATCTCACACTCGCGCAGGTCTTCTACTGGACCTCCCCTACCAGTACCGGACAGCCGGAGCGGTTCTACCTCACCGCCGAGCATCCGCTGTCCATTGACACCGACTTCACCGGCTTCGGCACCGACATCACCGACCTGCGTCGGCAACTGAAACAGCGCGGTGCCACCCTCCACGGCAGCGCATACACGCAGTACGGCAAGGCGCTGCGCCGCGGTCTGGGCATCCCCGGTGAGCAGGCCCTGGAGCTGTTCCACCAGACGGTGTCGATGAAGGCCGTGGGCAGCCTGGACGAGTTCGTCCGCGAGCGAATGCTGGAGCCGTTCGACGCCCAGGCGGCCGTCGACAAGATCGTCGCTCACTTCGACGCGCTCACCGCCAGCCACAGCGAAGTGGTACGGGCCCGCCAGATGATCGAAGGCCTGGCGCCGATCGTGGAGGTGTGCACCCGGTACGACACCCTCCAGGAAGACCTCAGCATCCTGGAACGGCGCCGCAGCGCCGTTCCCGCGTTCTTCGCCCAGCACCGCCACAGTCTCCTCGCCGCGCGCCACGCGGCGCTGCATGCCCGCACGACAGAACTGGAGGTACTGCAGTCCACCCGCGCGCGGCAGCTGGAACAGCTGCGCGGCGCGGCCGACGGCCTGCAGCGCCGCATCGACGGCGCCGGCGGGGAGAAGCTCATCCTGCTGACCGGCCGGATCGATGAGTTGGGCCGCGAACGCAAGCGGCGCCGCGACCGCGCCACCGAGTACAACGGCTGGCTCGCGCAAGCAGGTATGGAGACGGTCACCGACTCCGCCTCCTTCCATGAACGCACGGAGCAGGTCTCTGCCGCCCGCACCCGGGCCGGGGAGCAGGAACGGCAGGACCGCGAGGAACTCGACGGCCTCGCCGTCAGGCGCCGCGACAACACCGCCGCGACTGACGAGATGCGGCGCGAGATCACCAGCCTGCAGCAGCAGCGCTCCAGCATCCCCGCCCAGGTGCTGGAGCTGCGCCGCGAACTCGCCGGCGCCATTGGCGTTGGCGTCGACATCCTGCCGTTCGCCGGCGAGCTGATCCAGGTCCGCGACGACGAGGCCGATTGGGCCGGTGCCGCCGAACGCGTCCTGCGCGGATTCGCCCTGTCCCTGCTGGTCCCGCACACTCACTACGACGCGGTCTCGTCCTGGGTCAACGGCCGTCACCTGGGACTCAAGCTCGTCTACTACCAGGTCCCCGCCCACACACCGAGCGCCACGCTGCCCGACGACCGCACCCTGCTGACCGGCAAACTCGACCTCAAGTCTGACAGCTGGGCCCGCGACTGGCTCGCCGCACGGCTGCGCTCGCGCGCCGACTACCTGTGCGCCGAAGACCTGGACACCTTCACCCTCGCCACCCGGCCCGCCGTCACCCGGCAAGGCCTGGTCAAGGCCGGCGGAGGCCGCCACGAGAAGAATGACACCCACCGCATCGACGACCGGCGCAACTGGGTGCTGGGCTGGAGCAACCAGACCAAGCTCGACGCCCTCCTCGCCGACGCCGCCCACCTCACCCGCGAGAGCGCCGCCCTCACCGCCGCCACCCGCGAACTCGAGAAGCGGCAAAAGGCCCGCGCCGGAACCAACGGCGCCCTCACCCTCCTGGCCAGCGTCACCGCCTACGCGGAACTCGACTGGCCAGCCACCGTCGCCGACATCGAACAGCTCGAGCGGCAAAAACGCACACTGGAGGCCGAGGCAGGCCTGGACACGCTCACCGCGCAGCTCCAGCAGACCAAGAACGACATCAAGCAGAGCGAGGAGACCTTCGGCCTGGGCCAGGAAGAACTGGGCGCACTGCGCCACGACACCGAGGGCACCACCACACTGCTGCAGAAGACCACGAACCTGCTGGCGAAGTGCGACCTCGACGCCGTGGCGGAGCACGAGACGGCCCTGGGCAGGTTCCTGCCCGCGGCCGGCAGCAACGACAGCCGTCTGGAGAACCTGGACAGCGCCGAGCGCGACGCCGAAGCACAACTGCAGCGCACGATCGGCAGACGCAACGACACCCTGCGCCAGGCAAGCAACCAGGCGATCGGGCTGATGACCGCCTTCCGCGGCAAATACCCGGCCCATACCACCGAACTGGACAACTCCATGGAGTCCGTCGCCGGCTACAGATCCCTCCACCACCATCTCACCGACGAGGACCTGCCCCGCTTCGAGCAGCAGTTCCTCCTCTACCTGCGTACCAATGTCATCCGCGACATCGCCTCCTTCCAGGGCCGGCTCAGCGCCCAGGAGCAGCAGATCCGCGAACGCATCGACGTGATCAACGACTCGCTGGCCGGCATCGACTACAACCCGGGCCGCTACATTCGGCTGAACGCCGCCCCCACGCTGAACAGGGAGATCCGCGAGTTCCAGCACGACCTGCGGGCCTGCAGCAGCGAAGCGCTCTCCAACGACACCGGCGACTCCTACACCGAGGAGAAGTTCCTCCAGGTCAAAGCGCTCCTCGATCGGTTCAAGGGCCGCGCCGACCACACCCGGGTTGACGCCGGGTGGACCGCCCGGGTCACCGACGTGCGGCGCTGGTTCGTCTTCTCCGCCAGCGAGCTCGACCGCGGCACCGACAACGAGCACGAGGTCCACCCGGATTCCGGCGGCAAGTCAGGCGGCCAGAAGGAAAAGCTCGCCTACACCGTTCTCGCGGCTTCCCTCGCCTACCAGTTCCGCATCGATCCCAGCACCGCCAAGGCCAAGACCTTCCACTTCGTCACCATCGACGAGGCCTTCGGACGCGGAGACGACTCCTCCGCCCACTTCGCCCTCGACCTGTTCCAGCGTCTGGGCCTGCAGCTCCTTGTCATCACCCCGCTCCAGAAGCTGCACGTCATTGAGCCCCACGTCACCCGCGTCGGCTACGTCGACAAGCCCGACGAGACCCGCTCCCGCCTGGTCAACCTCACCATCGAGGAGTTCCGCGCCCACAAGCAAGCGGCCCGGCAGGCCCACCAGCGGCCGGAGGAGCAGCCATGACACCGGCCGCGTGGAGCCGCCCCGAGGACGTTCTCGAGACCCTGCGTCGCAAGTGGACCAGCGGCCGCTACCTCGCTGCCTCCGCAGGCGGACACCCCTTCGAACCCATCGCGGTGCCGCTCAAGGGCCCGACCGCGGGCGATATCCTGCACCACTACGAGCAGGCACTCGCCTGGGCGCAGTCCTGGGCCCCCGGCCTTCACCCCCAGCTGCGCCTCCAGACCAGATCCATCGGAGGCCGCAACGGCCTTCCCTTCCAAACCGTGCCGGTCCGGGCCTGGATCGATACCCGCCCCGCCCTGTGGGCACTGCTGGGCGTCACCGGCCAGGTCGACTGCTTTCACACCCTGTATGAGCACACCGCACTCCATGACCCCGGCCTCGCCCGGTGGATGGCCGACCACCCCATGAAGGTCCTCCTGCACACCGCGGTCTGGCACCAGCTCGTGCGCACCGTCTGCTGGATCCGCGACCACAGCGCCGAACAGGTCTACCTGCGCGAGATCGACGTGCCCGGCGTGGACACCAAATTCGTCGAGACCCACAAGGCGATCCTCGCCGGTCTCCTCGACCACGCCCTCCCCGAGGGCCGCATCAACGCCGGTGCCCCGAAGAATGATCTCGCCTCCCGCTACGGCTTCCGCACCAAGCCCATCTACATCCGCCTGCGCTACCTCGGCGCCTCTCCCCTGCCCTTCAGCGAACTCACCGTCCGCGCCAAGGAACTGGCCGACTGGTCCCCCGGGGTGCGCACCGTCTTCGTCCTCGAGAACGAGATCACCTATCTCTCGCTGCCGCCGGTCCCCGACGCCATCGCCATCCTCGGCTCTGGATACGCCGCTGCCCTGCTGCGTCACCTGCCCTGGCTCGACGACGTCGACCTCTATTACTGGGGCGACATTGACACCCATGGCTTCGCCATCCTCGACCAGGTCCGAGGACGCTTCCCGCACACCACGTCACTGCTAATGGACCGCGACACCCTCCTCTCCCACGAGTCCCACTGGGGCCAGGAAAAGACACAAGCCCACGGCGACCTGACACACCTCACCCCCGAAGAAGCCCACCTCGACCACGACCTGCGCACCGGCACCTACCACCCGCACCTGCGCCTGGAACAGGAGCGCATCGCCATCACCGCCGTGCGAAAGGCTCTGACGCGGCACCGGGAGTGACACCCGGAGGGCTGCGGACACCGGACCGCCGCGGGCCAGGAACGTGGTCGAGGGCGAGGCCACTCCCGCGCCCAGCCGGGCGGTCCGCGGTTCCGCGAAAACGCCGGAAACGACCGTTCCGGCCAGCGTAATGGCTCGCCCGGGACCAGTGCCGACGGCTCCCCAGGGCGCAGGTGCCGGGAAGACGGACCCGGCCACCCTGCCCGGGACGGAAGAGTCAGCGCGGCGGGCGCGGGCCAACGCTCCTGTCGCAAGTTCTGAAACGGGTTCTAATCTTGGCGTTTAACCTCGTAGGTCACCCGACCTGCTGATCTGCGGTTCTTCCCGGGACAGCGGAGGCGGCCGTCCTCCACGCTTCGAGATGTCGAGTCACGAAGTACAAGAGAACGGCCGCTGCCATGAGTCTCCCGGTCCACGCGCCCGCGGGCGAGGCGTTCGACGTCTTGTCCCGCTTTCGGGTCGAGTTCTACGAGTGCCTTTACGCCCGCGCGGATGCGCTCTTCGAGCTCACGGACGCAGTGCTGTGTGCGGACGGGCCGGTGAAGACGCTGGTCGAGTTGTCGCTGGCGGTTGAGCACCGGCGCGGGCACGGGGCGATGTACGCGGCGTTGGACCGGGGCTGGCTGGAGCCGGCGCGGTTGCGGCGCGCGCTGGCGGGCCTGCCGCTGCCGAGGGCGGCCGACGGGCGGATCGTGCTGGCCGTGGACGTGAGCAACTGGCTCCGCCCAGATGCCCCGACCAGCGCGGACCGGCTGTTCTGCCACGTCTACGGACGCGGTGCCCGCAGCAGGGATCAGTTCGTGCCGGGCTGGCCGTATTCCTTCGTCGCCGCTCTGGAGACCGGCCGGACCTCCTGGGTCGCGTTGCTGGACGCCGTGCGCCTGGGGCCGGCGGACGACGCGACCGCCGTCACCGCTGCCCAACTACGCGATGTCGTCGACCGGTTGGTCCACACCCAGCAGTGGCGGGCGGGTGATCCGGAGATCTGGATCGTCATGGACTCCGGCTACGACGTCGCCTACCTCTCCCATGCTCTGGCGGACCTTCCCGTAGTCCTGGTCGGACGCCTGCGCTCGGACCGCGTTATGTTCCGTGACCCCGGCCCTGCCCGCTCTAGGCCGAAGGGTGGACGGCCGCGTCGGCACGGCGGCGTCCTGACCTTCGCCAAGCCCGACAGCTGGCACGAACCCGAGGTCACCACGGTCACGGACACCATCCGCTACGGCAAGGCCGAGGCGATGGCCTGGGACCGGATGCATCCCCGGCTCACCCACAGGGGCCCCTGGCTGAACCACGCGAAAGAGTAACTGCCCATCCTGCACGGCACATTGGTGCGGCTGCAGATCGAGCGCCTGCCGGGCGACCGCGACCCGAAACCGGTCTGGCTGTGGTGCTCGGCCACCGCCGCCACACCGGCGGACGTGGAGCGCTGGTGGCAGTCCTTCCTGCGCAGGTTCGATCTTGAGCACACCTTCCGGCTCATGAAACAGACCCTCGGCTGGACGGCCCCGAAGGTCCGCCACGCGGACACCGCCGACCTGTGGACCTGGCTCATCCTCGCCGCCCACACCCAGCTCCGCCTCGCGCGGCCCCTCGCCGAGGACCTCCGCCGCCCCTGGGAACGACCGGCCGAGCCCCGCCGACTCACCCCCGCCCGGGTGCGCCGGGGGTTTCGCAACGTCCGCGCGACCACGGCCCGCCCGGCGGCCGCACCAAAACCG
Organism: Streptomyces sp. 11-1-2; assembly: GCF_003595545.1. NCBI lineage: Bacteria > Bacillati > Actinomycetota > Actinomycetes > Kitasatosporales > Streptomycetaceae > Streptomyces > Streptomyces sp. 11-1-2. The sequence continues at coordinate 11,589,535 of NZ_CP022545.1, read as the reverse complement.
TCCCGGCCGGGCCCGGGACGGCCTGCAGGCTCGAAGAACAAACACCGGGCCAGGCACCACGACGTCGGCAAGACGCTTAAACGCGCCGAGTCAATCAAGGAACACCAAGCCCGCCGAGGATAAACGCCAAGCTAATACCCGTGGACGCGGCCGGACGGCACCCCACAGTCCGGGCACGGCACCGGATCATCCGGTGTCCGGGCCCGCACCAAGATCCGCTCTCCTTCGTCGACCACTTCCTCGACAGTCAGGGGAGTCAAACCCGAAAACACCGTCCTCACAAAGGAGTTGTCATCGCGCACACGATGGCCAACGACCCCCACAACCCTCCGTCACCACCGAATGTAAGACAGAGCCGTTAACTCTACAGATCCGCCTCCTCTCAGCAAGCAAGGTCAGGTGTCACCTGTCCCTGCAGCAGTCCGCCGGTTGACGCCCATCGAGTACGAACTGACCATGTTCGAGGCGTCAGCAGTCACCGGTAGTTCGTTAGACACGGCGGTGGAGAGATGCCGTGTCCGGTGGTGACCGTGTCGATCAGGGTCTGGAGCTCGGCGGGTGGGTCCTTGTCCGTCCAGGCTCGCCACCAGCGGTTGAGGGTGGTGGCCGGGGTGAGCCGGGAGCGGACCGAGCGTAAGGCCCGGGGCCAACAGGGCAGTTGGGGCAGGTGGGGTTCGATTGGTCCCCCTCTCTGGTGGCCGGTCGTCGGGGCGTGGGTCCGACGCAGAAGGGTCCAAGGGGCCGGGTAAGGCGAACCACTGGTCCCAGCAGAGGGAGAAAGCGCAGTGCATGCACCAAGGCTTGGTGGTGCGGATGGCGGTATCGGAGCGTACTCGGAAGTCGGCGCAGCCCAGTTCGTCCTTGAACTGTTTGTAGCTCTGGGCGGATGGAGGCTGGTGGCGGTGTGCGGTACGTCAGGATGGGGCAGGTTGGTCGACAAGTGCCAGGTGGCGTTCGGCGGCAGCGTGGCCGGGTCGGTGCCTGTCAATTTCGGTGAGACACGTCAGGCTGCGGGTTCTTCCTGATGCTTCTCCTTGGCGGGTTGGTTGATCCAGGCCGCCTTCGGGAGGCGGGGTGGCGTCGGTCTTCGGCGGAACCGGTGCGGGTTGGTGGCGTAGGCGTCGGCCAGGACGTCGGCCCGCCGGGCTCGGATCGTGACTGCGGTGCCGTCGTGGACGGATGCGGGGGTGTGCAGTCCGATGCCGGAGTGCCGGTGGACGGTGTTGTAGTAGGTGAAAAACCGCTGGCAGAAGGCGCGGGCGTCGGCCAGTGAGCCGAACCGGTCGGGGAAGACCGGGCAGTACTTCAGGGTCTTGAAGTTTGCTTCCGAGTACGGATTGTCATTGGACACGCGTGGCCGTGAGTGCGAGCGGACGATGTTCAGATCGACGAGCAGCTGGGCGACTGGCTTGGAGGTCATCGAGGTGCCCCGGTCGGCGTGGACCACGTCCGGGACGACCCCGCCGTTGGCGCGGAAGGCGTCTTCGATGAACTCCTTGGCCAGTGCGGCCGATTCGCGCGGCACGACGAGCCAGTGGACCGCTTTGCGGGAGTAGATGTCGAGCATCACGAACAGGTCGTAGTACATCCCGCGGTCGGGGCCCTTGAGCTTGGTGGCGTCCCAGGTCCACACCTGGCTCGGGCCGGTGGCCACCAGCTCGGGCTTGGTCCTGGGCGGGTGGGCGGCCTGCGCGCGGCGCTCGCGGACCTCACCGTGCTCACGCAGCAGCCGGTACATCGTGGACACCGAGCACAGGTAGGTGCCCTCGTCCAGCAGGGTGGCCCAGATCTGCGCGGGGGACTTGTCCACGAACCGCTGCGAGCGCAGCACGCTCAGTACCCGTGCCTGTTCCAGCTCGGACAGGGCCGCCGGGTGCGTTGCCGGCGGCCGGCGCGGCCCGGCCACGCGGGGCTTGGGGTGGCGCTGCCGGTAGACGGTGGCCCGCGAGCGGCCGGTCAGCTCGCAGGCCGGCTTGATCCCGACGACCGACTCCAGGGCGGCGAACGCCTCGGTGATCACTTCCTCCGCTTGGGCTCGGAGTCCTCGCTCTCGGAGAGCAGTTCCAAGAGCTCGTGTGCTTTTCCCAGGATGGCCAGCGCCTTCTGGGACTTGGCCAGCTCTGCGGCCAGCTTCTCGTTCTCCCCCCGCAGCCGCTCGGCTTCCTTCTCGGCCGCGCTCTTGCCCGTCGGTCCGGACGGCCTGGCGGCCAGCGCATCCAGTGCGCCCGCGTCCCGGGCGGTCCTCCAGTCGATGATGTGCGAGTGGTACAACCCCTCACGGCGCAGAAGCGCGCCCTTCGCGCCCGGCTCGGTCAGCCGCTCGTACTCCTCCACGATCCGCAGCTTGTACTCCGCGGTGAAGGTCCGCCGCTTCGGCCCGCCCGCGCGGGGACCGCGCTTCTTCTTGCCCACGACCTCATCATCGGCCACACCGGCCAGGAGATCGGCATTGCTCAGCGTCACGCTCGAAAGATCCTGTTCTCGCCCTACTAACAACAGAAGACTCGATTGTCCTCATGTCTCACGAGAGTCTGACAGGGAGTGGATCGGGGAAATGGCCGGGCTGTGATACGGACAGCCTCCCAACGTGATCGACGAACATGCGGACGCGGCCTGGGAACGAGAACTCGACGACCTCTTCCTCTGCATCGGCCACCGGTTTGGCCGTGCCGACCTGCGGCGCCGGATGCGGGACTATGTGCGGGGCCTGCTCGCCCCTGTCGGCCGCAAGAACGGCTGGCAACTGGCCGAGTTCGCCGGGCATCGCACCCCCGATGGCCTCCAGCGGTTGCTGAATGGAGCAACCTGGAACGCCGCCGACGTCCGCGACGACCTGCAGTCATATGTCGCCAGGCACCTCGGCGATGACGGCGGGGTGCTCGTCATCGATGACACCGGCTTCATCAAGAAGGGCACCACCTCGGCCGGAGTGCAGCGCCAATACTCCGGCACCGCCGGCCGCACCGAGAACTGCCAGATCGGTGTCTTCGCCGCCTACGCCACCAGCACCGGACGGGCGTTGGTGGACCGGGAGCTGTACTTGCCCAGGTCGTGGACGGACGACCGCGAGCGCTGCCGGGCGGCGAAAGTCCCCGACGAACGCGGCTTCGCCACCAAGGGAGAGCTGGCCAAGCGCCTCGTACTGCGTGCCCTGGCCTCCGATCTCCCCCTCGCCTGGGTGGCCGCGGACGCCGCCTACGGGCAAGAGGGACGCTTCCGCCGTCTGCTGGAGCAGTCCGGTCTCGGCTATGTGCTCGCAGTGCCCAAGTCCCAGCAGGTCTTCGGCCCGCGCATCGACCACCTCTTCGCTCAGGCCCCCGTGGAGGCATGGGAGCCGATCTCGTGCGGCGACGGGGCCAAGGGGCCGCGGCTCTACCACTGGGCGGCACTGGAATTGCCCACGGTGGCCGAGTTCGACTACCAGGGCGAGGTTCCCGTCCGTCGGCGGTGGGCACTGGCCCGCCGCAATCCCAGCAAGCCCGAGGAGATCGCGTATTTCCTCGCCTACGCCCCACGGGAGGCCGCGGTGGCCGACCTGGTGCGGATCGCCGGGATGCGCCGGCAGATCGAGGAGTGCTTCCAGGCCGCGAAGAACGAGTGCGGCCTGGACCAGTACGAGGTCCGCCGTTACATCGGCTGGTACCGGCACATCACCCTGGCCATGCTTGCCCATGCCTACCTCGCGGTCATGGCGGCCGACGCGGGAGCAAAGGGGGGTGCAGAAACGCTTCCGGCCCCCTGGCTCCGCTCACCGTGGCAGAAGTCCGGCGGCTCCTGGCGCCTCGCCTCACCGGCAACCGCCGACCCGACCGGTCGCTTCGCGCGCACATGCTGAACTGGTCACGCTGGCGCCGCAGGCGCCAGCTCGTCGCCCGCCACTGCCACTACCGGCGACGACTCCACTCGTTGGAGGGGCACTCCGGCAAGACCGCCCCTGACACACCACCAGCCCACTACACTCCGGACGACACCCCTGACCAGGCCAGATAGCGAAACGCTGCTGCAGTACTAGAAGTGCTATGCCTGCGGGGTGCTCGAGGTGTCGTTTCGCCAATCGTCGACCGAGGCTGGCTTTGACAGTGGTTGATGGCCCCACTTGTCAGCTTGGGTTCTAGAGGTGGTTGCAACACCTGACCCTGCGGGGTGTTGCGATGGCCAAGCTGACAGACGGGGCCAGTGCACGCTGTCGAAGCCAGCCGGCCGCTCATCCGTCTGCTGACTCATGGCCTTGCGCAGCAGGCTTCAGCCGTGCCGGGCCGCCCGCCGGTACGCCGACGGCGTGGTTGCGAACAGATCGGCGAAGGCCTGCCGCAGCGTCTCGGTCGTTCGCAGCCCGCACTGGCGGGCGATGGTGGTGAGAGGCAGGCCGGTGGCCGCCAGCTGATGGGCGGCGGCTTCGGCGCGCACGGCGCGCACGTGCCGGGCGGGCGTGGTGCCAAGCTCCGCGGCGAACAGCCGGGTGAGATGGCGCGGGCTCACCCCGGCGATTCGCGCCAGGGTGGCAGCGTCGAGGTCGGCGTCCAGGTGGGCGGTGATGTGTTCGCAGACCTCTCGAATCAGCCGGTGCTCGGGCGGCGGCGCCGCCAGGTGCATGCTCACCTGCGCCTGGTTGCCTGGCCGCTGCAGGTACGCGACCAGCGACCGGGCCACCTGGCGGGCCAGCGCCGAGCCGTGGTCCTGCTCCACCAGGGCGAGCGAGAGGTCAATCGCGCTGGTGACGCCCGCCGAAGTATGGACGTTGCCATCAGAGACGAACAGTGACGCGGGGTCCACGGTGACGGCCGGGTACTGGGCGGCCAGTTCCGCCGCCCACATCCAGTGCGTGGTCGCCCGACGCCGGTCCAGCAGGCCGGCCGCGGCCAGCAGGGTGGCGCCTGTGCACACCGAGACCACCCGACGGCTGAGCCCGGCCAGGCGGCGCAGGTGGACGAGCAGCCGGGCGTCCTCGGCAGCGGCCTCGTGCCCCGGCCCGCCCGCCACCACCACGCTGTCCAATCGGCCGCCGACCCGCTCCAGGGCGCCGGCGGCGAGTGTCAGGCCGCAGCTCGTCCGCACCGGCAGGCCACCGAGCGAGACCAGCTCGACCCGGTATCCAGGTTCCGCGCCACAGCGCGTGGCCGCGTCGAACACGCCTGCCGGGCAGGAGATGTCGAGCAGCTCGGTATCCGGGTACCCGATCACGACCACGCGGCGCATCAGCGACTCCTGGTGTCCGAAAGACAGGGATCACAGGATTCCAGACACGGTCCGCCCGACGGCCGCTCACCCCGACAAAGCTGGAGGCATGACAGCGACCAGGACCATCGCGTTCGTGCTCTACCCCGGCCTGACCGCCCTCGACTTCGTCGGGCCGCTCCAGGTCATCAGCGCCTTGCAGGAATTCGGACTCGGCTTCGAGGCCGTCACGGTGGCAGCGGCCCGGGAGCCGCTGCCGACGGACAGCCCGATGTCCGTGACCGCCTCCCACACCTTCGAGCAGGTGCCCGCCCCGTACGGCCTGATCGTCCCGGGCGGCGGTGCCCCGACCTTCGCCGCCCTCGCGGACGAACAGCTGACCGGCTACGTCCGGCAGGCGGCCCGCAGCGCCAAGGTGGTGGCTTCGGTCTGCACCGGCTCGCTGATCCTCGGGTCCGCCGGTCTGCTCGAGGGCCGCGAGGCGGTCACCCACTGGGCTGCCATGCCGATGCTCCGCGCCTTCGGCGCGACACCCGTGTCCCGGCGCTGGGTCGCGGACGGGCACGTGCTTACGGCCGCCGGAGTGGCGGCGGGCATCGACATGGCCCTGCACTTGGCCGCCGAACTGGTGGGCGAGGATGCCGCCCGGATGATTCAGGCCGCCATCGAGTACGACCCGCAGCCGCCGCTCGGCCCGATCGACTGGGATCGCGTGGACCGCGCGTCCATGGAGTCCTCGATCAAGTCGATGGCCGAGAATGGCCTGGCAGACCAGCCAGAGCTACTCGCCCGCCTCACTACGGCCGGCGGGGCCCAGAGCGTGTCCCCTTGACGGCCCGGCGTCCCATTGCCGACACGAGCCGCACCGTAGTGATGATCGAGGCTCGGGCCGTGCGGCGGCGGCAACGCCGACCTGGTCGGCCAGCGGCTGCTGGAGCCGGGTGTGCGGATCGCCGCGCCGGGCACACCGGGCAGCGAACTCCCCCCCCCGAGATCGTCCCCGCAAGTGCCGAGGTGGGCCTGACGCCGCCCGGGCTCGACCCGGATGTACTGCTGGCCGGATGGCCGCAGCGGCTTGGCCCCGACGACTGGGCGATGTTCAAGCCGCGCTGGGGCGCCTTCTCCCGCACCTGCTTGGAGGAACTGCTCACCGAACTCGGCGCCCACACGCTGGTGTTCGCCGGCTGCAACTTGCCCAACACCCCAGCAGCAGTGTGACGTCCCTGCAGGCCGTCCCTGAAGCCTCAGGTGTACCTGCGGGAGCGTTCCAGCCGCGCCGCAGTCAGCTCGGCGAAGCGCCCCAGTACCAGGTCCCGGTGGAGAGCCGGGACCGCCAGACGGCGAGGGGCTCCGGGAGCGCGGATGCGCGCCCCCGGAGCCCGTGGGGAAGTGCCGGGGTGGCGGGGTCAGGACGTGGCGGCGGGTTCGGCGGGTGCTGCTTCGGCGGGGGCGGTCTTCGCCTTGTTGAGGCCGGGGGTGTGGTTGAACAGGAGGTTGAGCAGGAAGGCGGCGATGGTGGCGCTGGTGATGGCGCTGCCGCCGATGATCTGCACCCAGGTGGGGAAGGTGTGGTAGATCGTCGGGGCGACGACGGGGAGCATGCCGATCCCGATGGAGACGGCGACGATGAGCAGGTTGTTGGTGCCGTCGAACTCGACCTTGCGCAGGGTGTTGATGCCGACCGCGGTGACGGTGGCGAACACAACCAGGCCGGCGCCGCCGACGACCGGTCCGGGCAGGGAGGCGACGACGTCGCCGAGCTTGGGGATGAGGCCGAGCAGGACGAGGATGCCGCCGGCGACGGCGGCGACGTAGCGGCTGCGGACCCTGGTCATGCCGACCAGGCCGACGTTCTGCGCGAAGACGGTGACGATCACAGACACCTCCCGCCAATGGATACCCCCAGCAGCCACAGCCGTGCCCTGAACCACACACCGCGACGCGAGGGTGGGGCCAAAACACACTGCCGCGGCTTGGCCATCGCAACACCCCGCAGGGTCAGGTGTTGCAACCACCTCTAGAACCCAAGCTGACAGACGGGGCCAGTTCACGCTGTCGAAGCCACGAGGCGGAGGGTGCCGAAGGTCCGGAGGGAGATCCCGGCTGCGCACTCAGCTGCGATGCGGCCGAGGAGCCACTGCCGCCGATGGCCTAGTGTCCTGCGCCGGAGATCCGTCGGCAGAATTGGGCGAGGGATTCGAGGATCTCCTCGGCGGTCTTGGTCCAGATGAACGGCTTGGGGTCTGCGTTCCAGTCCTTGACCCAGGTGCGGATGTCGGCTTCAAGGGTCTGGACGTTCTTGTGTGCGCCGCGGCGGATCTTCTGGTCGGCCAGGAAGCCGAACCACCGCTCGACCTGGTTGATCCAGGAGGAGCCCGTCGGGGTGAAGTGCATGTGGAAGCGGGGGTGTTTGGCCAGCCACGTCCTGATCGCTGGGGTCTTGTGGGTGCCGTAGTTGTCACAGATCAGATGGACCTGGAGATGCGCGGGCACCTCCTTGTCGATCCTGATCAGGAACTTCTTGAATTCCGCTGCCCGGTGCCGACGGTGCAGAGCACTGATGACCTCGCCGGTGGCGACGTCGAACGCGGCGAACAAGGTGGTCAGGCCGTTGCGCACGTAATCATGGGTCCGGCGCTCGGGCATGCCCGGCATTATCGGCAGCACCGGCTGGGACCGGTCCAGAGCCTGGATCTGCGATTTCTCATCCACCGACAGCACCACGGCGCCCTCGGGCGGGTTGAAGTACAGGCCGACGACGTCGTAGACCTTCTCCACGAACAACGGGTCCGTCGACAGCTTGAAGGTGTCTGTCTGGTGCGGCTTGAGCTGGAACTTCCGCCAGATCCGGCCAACGGTCGACTTCGACAGGCCACTGTGCTCGGCCATCGACCTACGGGACCAGTGGGTGGCGTTCTTCGGGATCTCCTCCAGCGTGGTGACCACGACCGCCTCCACCTGATCGATGCTGATGGTGGGCGGCCGGCCCGGCCGCGGCTCGTCGGCCAGGCCATCCAGCCGCTCAGCGAGGAACCGGCGCCGCCACTTGCGGACCGTGTCCGCACTCACCCGCAGATCCCGAGCAACCGCCACAATCGGCGGCACCTCCGGCCCCGCACACGCCAGCACAATCCGCGCGCGCAGGGCCAGAGCCTGGGCCGATGTCGCCCGACGCGTCCACCGCTCCAACACCGCCCGCTCCTCATCACAGAGCAGCAACGGCTCCAGCTTCGGGCCCCGACGAGGAACTGATGCACCAGCAGCAGAAGTCACACCACTACTAACGATCAACTACCGGCGCAGGACACTAGCGGACCTTCGCATGGGCACGCATCTGTTCTGCCAGCCGCCCTAGTTCGGCCGCCGTCGCAGGGGAGACGTCGCTGAGCCCGCTGTGTACGGCCGTTGGGCTGCGCAGGAAGCGCCGCAGCAGGGCCACGAGCAGCCCTTCCGGCAGGGTCTGCAGTGCGGCGAACGCTCGGGGGACCGGCGGGGTCGGCAGGGCGGCGAGGTTCTGCCGCATGAGGTGGAGCATGCCGCGGACCGCGTCGGGATCGTCGGCCAGCGCTACCGGGCCGCCCGCCGCGTACACCGCCTGCCCGAGGGGTACCTCGAACGCGGCGTGTGTCTTGAGCCAGGCATCCATCCGCGGCTCGGCCTTGGCTTTGATCCCGGCGGTGCGGAACTCCCGGACGATCCGTTCCAGGCGCGGGGTGGTTCGGCCGTCGGGTTCGCCGATTGGCATTGGGACCCGGCTGGTCATGAAGTTGGTCGCGCGGTAGCGGACTACGTCGCCGTCCATCGTGCCGCCCAGTGCCGGGAAGCCGAGCAGTACTCGCTCGTGGCCGATCGCCGCGCCCAGCGGCTCCGCGCCGCCCGCCCAGTTGTGCAGGAACAGCACGTCGCCTTCGAGGCCGGCGAGTGACTCCAGCACCGCGTCAACTTGATGGGTGCGGACGAGGACGGCGGTCAGGCCGTACCCACCGGCCGGGTGCTCGACCACCGGTACGGGTACCCGCCTGACGGCAGGGCTGTCTTCCTCGGCGAGCTGCACGCCGTGCCGGCGCAGGGAGGCCAGACGCTCGCCCCGGGCGAGGAGCGAGACGTCGAGCCCGGCCTCATGCAAGCGGGCGGCGAACAGGCTGCCGCAGACCCCGGCGCCGTAGACGAGCAGTTTCATGACAACCTCTCCCACATGAGTTAAACGTTCGTTTCAATCGAACGTCTGTATAGTACGGCACATGGCGCTACCCGATACCCGGACCAAGATCCTCGACGCGGCCGAACGCCTCTTCGCCGAGCACGGCTACCGCGGCACCTCGGTCCGCGCGATCACCGACCTTGCCGGAGCGAACCTGGCCGCCGTCGGCTATCACTTCGGCTCGAAGGCGGAACTCCTGGCCGCGGTTGCCCGCCGCGTGACCGAGCCCATCACCGTCGCCCAGAGCGCCGGGCTCGACAAACTGCTCGCCCGGACTCCGGACCCGCCGGTCGCCGAACTGGTGGAAGCATTCGCAGGGCCGCTCTTCGACGGGATGCCCGCTGGCGATGAGAGCGGAGCCCGGACGTCCCGGCTGATCGTGACGATCCTCAGCGACCCGGCCGAGGAGGCGCGCAGCTGGACCGGCCCGGACGAGGACACGGTCGGCGAGCGCTACCTGGCGGCTTTCGCGCGCGCACTGCCCGGCCTTGCCCCACAGGAGCTGTTGTTCCGGATGCGGGGGATCCTCGCCGTGACGGCCGTGGACCGCGTCGAGGTCTACAACCCGCCCTCCCCTGCCTGCCCGACGGCGACGGAAGGCGAGGAGGCCCGGCACTGGGCGATCACGTTCCTGACGGCAGCAATGAGCGCGCCACCGACCCGGGCCTGACGATAAGCCTGGGGCGGCTCACTCACCGCCCTCGTCGCCGTCCTCGGACACGTTCGGGTCGCGCAGCGGCGGGGCCCGGCTCGACGCCCTTGGATACCTCGTTGATCGCGTGCAGGGCGAACGCGAGGACAAGCGCCGCGGCCGGAGAGCCGTCCTTGACGAAGGCGCCGGTGTCGGCGGCGCTGATCCAGCGTCCGCACTGTTCAGCAGGCATGGCGGGACTCCGTTGCTGGTTGGCCGGCGGCGCTGGCCGGTGTCCGGGGATGGGGCACGGTGGGCAGGGCGAAATCGAGCCGCTTGTCCATCTCCAGCCGGAACGTGCCGTACGGGTTGATGTTCGACCAGAAGAGCGCGGTCAGCCCGCGCCGGTCCTCGTCCGAGAGCTTCTTCGCCCACACCGGTTCGGCAAGAACGCGCTGAAGCAGCAGGGTGTTGATGTGGACCAAGCTGGACTGGAGAAGGTGGAGCGCGAGCATCGAGGTCTCGGCGTGCTCCTTGTCCGGGCCGGTCAGCGCGCCGTCCTTGCCATAGTGCAGCACGGTGTTCGCCGAGTTCCAGTTCTCCATGACCTGGAGGCCGCCGTGGATCTCGCGGCGCAGGTCCGGGCTGGCGAGGTAGTCGCAGGCGAAGATGGTGCGTACCGCGCGGCCGAGTTCTTCGAGCGCGGCGTAGGTGGGATGTTTGGGGCCGCCGCGGGTGAAGCGGCGCAGGACCTGCTCGGCCTCCGCCGTCCCCAGCCGCAGGGCGGTGGCGTACTTGACCATCTGGTCGTACTGCTGGGCGATCAGGTCCCACTTGATGGCCCGGGTCGTCAGTGAGCCGCCGAGCGCTGGCCAGCCGGGCGGGGTGTCGGCCGGGCGGTACAGGCGGATGCTGCCGATGTTCTTCAGCCGGGGCAACAGCCTGAAGTTGAGCAGCTCGGTGAAGGCGAACCCGACGACGGACGCGCCGTGCGTGTCGACGTAGTTCGACTCGATCTCGGTGTCCGTGCAGTGCCGCAAAAGTCCCTCGATCATCGCCGCGACCTCGGACGACGAACAGCTCTTGAGCTGGGAGTAGATGCAGACGTTCTTCCGCTCCACATGCCAATAAATCATCACGCCGTTGCCACCGTAGCGGGCGTGGTACTCGGTCATGAAGTTCGAGGACCAGGACCCGAACTTCTTCGAGTCCGACGCGCACGAGGTGCCGGCGCCCCACCATGCGGTGTCCCGAGCGGCGAAGGTGGCGTTCACCAGCTTGCGCACGGCGGCCCGCAGGTTGTCGACGGTGATGAAGGGCCGGCGCACGTGCCGCAGGGCGGCTTCGGTCTCGCCGTGCTCGCCGGTCGCCACGATGGCCCGGATGCCCATGTTCGTCCCCAGCGCGAACAGGGCCAAGAGGAGGCGTCGTTGTAGGACGGTGCGGTCGATGCGCTCGTACGCGGCGATGGAGGCGAACTCGTCGGTGAAGCCGATGTCGAAGTCGGCGTTCTTGAGCACGTCCAGGAGGTCGAGCACACCCCACCGTCGTACGACCTCGTCCTTGAGCGCCGTCAGGCCGGTGGGCTCGTCCAGCTTCTCCAGCTTCGGCACGGAGATCCACGGCTCGCCGTGCCGGGTGGTCACCTTCACCCCCGCCCGAGGAGCCGTCCGCCAGCGCGGCCGTGAGCCGGTCCAGGCCGTTCGTCATCCGCTGCTTCAGATCCGCGATGAACTCCGCCGCGTCCAGCGGCTGCCGGATTGCCGCGTAATGTACGGTGCGGGTGGCCTCGAAGTCGCCGGGCAGGTCGTCCTCCGGGTCGCCCCACTGCCTCCCGCCCTCGACGTAGATCTCCCGGCGGCGGATCGCGTCCCGCAGCGCCACCAGGACACACAGCTCGTACGGGATGCGCTCGACCCTGCCCTTGTCGTCGACGACGGCCTCGCGCCAGTCCTTTCGTACGACGCCGTCCATCGGCACCGCGTCCTCGGCGTCGTAGAAGCGCGTCTTGCCGTCGACCTCGGCGTACTTCTCCAGTAGCGCGAGAGCGTCCATCACCGGCCGGTAGGCAGTGTTGTTGCAGCGGAAGCCCAGCGTCCGCAGCAGCGGCGGCAGCATCTGCCGGTAGTACGAGCTGTACGAGGAGCGCAGCGTGGTGCGGACCTTGGCCTTGAAGACCTTCTGGTTCGCCTTCGCCTCGGCGACCAGGTCGCGCAGCGTCTTCTCACCCACCACCGGGTAGAGGGCCGTGCGTACGGTCTCGTCGGGCTGGCCGATCGCCGCGTCCGCCAGCTTGAAGAGGATGCCCTCCTTGCCGCGGACCTTCTTCAGCTCGGCGGTGAGCTGCCTCTCGACCCGCCGCTCGGCGCGGGCGTTGATCTTCTGCACCAGGGCGATCAGCAGGTCCCCCAGGGCGTCGGTGATCTCCGTCTGCCGCGAGGAGCACAGCACCGCGAGCAGTGTGATCCGTACGTCCTCGGCGGTGTCGCGGAAGTCCGAGGGGTACATCTTGATCGCCCGCGCCCGCCACGCGGCCAGCAGTTTCTCCGAGCGGTCCACGAACAGCCCGTCGGGCAGGACGAGTTTCCGCACGTCGTTCAGCTTGGTGATCTCCGTCAGCAGCGACTCCAGCCCGACCGCGCCCGGGTCCCGTTTGAGCAGCGCCAGCAGCGCGGCGCCGTCCTCGTTGCCCTCCGCGACCAGCGACAGCAGCCGGGACATCCCGAACTCGCCCAGGCGCTCGATCGCCCGCGCACAGAACGCGGCCTCCCACCGGTTACGGGCCGCGACCAGTACCTTCTCGATCCGGGTCCGCCCCGGCGGCTCGATGCTCCGCGCCCGGTACTCGACCAGCAGGGCCTCCCGCTGCCGGTCCTCCACGAGCTCGACCGGACAGACCTCCTTGGCCAGCCACACAGTGAGCTGCTCTTCGTCCTCCAGCGTCGCCGGCCGGAACCCCAGAGCCTCCCGTACCTGCGCGCGGTGGTACTCGGCGGTCCGCCCCGTCAGGGAGTACTTCGCGAAGTCGGCGGCCGGGACCTTCACCAGCCCGGCCACGTACTCCACCGCGACCTGCGGGACCTCTTCCAGCAGATCCGGGAACCGGCCCTCCAGCTCGAAGAACTTCAGCAGCAGACTGAAGCCGAGCCGCGTCGCCCCGGTCTTGTTGGCCACCAACTTCCAGTCGCCGTCCACCAGCGTCCAGCTCGCCAACAGTTCTTCCGGCGACCACTCCTGACGCACGCCCGCCCCTCCCCATACCAAGCTCGATCGAGTCACTCGATCGGCCCAACGAGGGCTCCGGGACCGGGGAAACGGGCTGTCTGACGACGCGAAAACTACCCGCCGGTTACCTTGCGGCCGGTGTCTGAGCTAGGACACCAGGGCCGTAAGAGCTTGCACGGAGAGGGCCCCGGCCAAGGGCCGGAAGATCCACCGGCTCGCCAGCTGCGACCACGTCCGCAGCCCGGTCCGGGCCCAGCTCGGCGTGGGTGAGAAGACCACCACCGAGATCACTTGCTTGCAGCCGCTGCTGGAGGGCCCTCACTGCCCTGGCGGGCGCGATCGTGACCAGCGACGCGATGCACACCCAGCGCGAACATGCGACGTGCCTGATCGGCCGCAACGCACACTGACTGACACGCCATCACCGGCCGCGGTGCCCGAGGCCCCGACGACAAGCCGTGTGCCCCCGGACATGGCTACTTGGCGACGAATGCCTCGGCCTCGCACTTCTTGACCCACTTCTCCTTGTCTGCCGGAGGAAGGCCCTCGTCGAAGGAGAAGATGCCGGGCTGGTCGGGTGTGGCCGAGACCTTGAGGCCGTGGGACCGCATGCACTTCAGCCACTTGTCGTACTTGTCCTGGTACTCGGGGTCCTCCCTGGCAGCCCGCTGGGGAAGCGTCTCCGGCTCCTTGGCCGCGCACACCTTCTTCGCGGCCGCGATCTTATTCTGGTTTTTCTCGGCCCTAGTGTCGATCCCCTTGTAAGTGCCGTCCGTCTCGCCCCCCTTGTTCTTGATCATCTTGAGGCCCTGCTGAGACAGGCAGTCGAGATGCACCTGAGTCAGCCTCCACTCCTCCTCCTTCGACGTGTCGGGGCGGATGAGGGGGCGCTCGACCTGCACCGCTTCATCCGACTTCTTGTCTCCTCCGGTCACGCTCGCGACGTCCTTGTCCCCGGCTTTGCCGGACGACTCCTGCTCTCCGCTGCAGGCCGTGAGCAGGCTCAGCGAGGTCAGCGCGGCGATCACGGTGAGCCGGCGAACGAAGGCCGCCGGGCGGGACCTGGTGAATGTGTGCATGTTGGTCAACTCCTTTGACGTCGGTGACGTCATCTGGATGCTTGAGCGTTCAGGTAGTGGCCAATGCCACTGTGGGCGACAGTCGGGAGGCGCGGACCGCCGGGTACATGCCGACCATGACGCCGATGAGTGCGGCGCCGCCGAACCCGCCGGTCACCGCGTCCAGCGGGATCACCGCGGGCCAGTCCCGGTAGGCCGCGTAACCGATGGTCGCCAGCACGCCGACGACGACGCCAGTGAGCCCGCCGAGGCCGGACAGCACGATCGACTCGGTCAGGAACTGGCCCCGGATCTGGCCCCGGTTGGCGCCCAGGGCTCGGCGCAGTCCGATCTCGCGACGGCGTTCGAGCACGGAGATCACCATGGTGTTGGCGACACCGATGCCGCCGACCAGCAGCGCCAGGCCGGCCAGGCCGACGAACAGCCCGGAGAAGGTGGCCTCGGCGGAGCGCTTGGCCGCCAGGACGTCCGACGGGCGGCTGACCAGGGCGATGCTCGGGGACTCGGGGCTGATGGTGGCGGGGAGTACCGCGCGTACGTCCTCGATGGCCGCCTCGTCCGCTTGGATGAACAGCTGCGTCGGACGGCCGTCGAAGCCGAGGTGCTGGTGCGCGGCGTCCCAGCCGACCAGGACGGCCCGGTCGATGTCCGGAGCCAGCGGCACGGTGCGCAGGATCCCGGTCACACTGAACCACTGGTCGCCGATCAGGACGAGCGGTGGCGCTTCGCCGGGGCGCACCTCGGTAAAGCCGAGGCGGGCTGCGGAGACCGATCCGAGGACGACGGTGGGCAGCCGTTCGGTGGCCTTGGTGAGGTACTGGCCCGAGCGGACCTTCACATTGAGCACGCCGAGGAGGTTCGGCCGAGCGGCCAGTACTGTCAGGCCGGAGTCGTCGAGCGGGCCGAGCCGGTCGGTACGCCGGACCGTCGCATGCGTGTTGGCCACGGCGGTGACAGCCTTGACGGCGCCGATACGGGCCACCATCGCAGCCGACTCCGCCGGGAAGGAGACCGGGGTGTCCCCCTGCGCCGCGTTCCTGTCCGCGGCCGCCTGGAGCCGGTCGGTGCCCAGTGCGGTCAGTTCCGCGTCGAGGGCCTTCTGGCTGGAGGCCGGGATGCCGGTGACCACGATCATCGTGGCGATGCCGATGGAGATGCCGATGGCGGACAGCACCGCTCGCATCCGCCGGGACAGGACACCAACCAGGCCGAGGCGGAGCAGGTCGGCCGGTGACAGCCGGACAGGTCGGTGCCAGGGGGTCGCTGACTGGTCCGTCGAGGCAGCGGCGGTGTGTCGCGCGGCTGTGGACTCGTGCCGCGGGGCCGTGGACCGGTGCCACGGGCCGGCCCTCACGGCGCGCTCCCGTCGGCGCCGCGGCTTACGCGGGTGAGGACCCCGGCCCTGACCGGGTGGGCCTCGCTTCTGTCGGCGACGATGCGCCCGTCCTGGATCTCCACCTGCCGCGGCAGGCTTGCGGCGATGTCGCGGTCGTGGGTGATCAGGGCGATGGTGGTTCCCTCCTCATTGAGCCGGGTGAGCAGTTCGAGAACCGCGACACCGTTCGCGGTGTCCAGCGCGCCGGTGGGCTCGTCCGCGAGGACCAGTGCGGGTTCGTGGACGAGGGCTCGTGCGATGGCGACACGCTGGCGTTCGCCACCGGAGAGCTGGTGCGGCCGGTGGTCGGCCCGGTGGCCCAGACCGACCCGTTCGAGGGCGGCGCGCGCCAGGGGCGCCCTGCGTTTGCGCGGCACTCCGGCATAGAGCAGGCCAGTGGCCACGTTCTCGGTGGCGGACAGGCCGTCGGTCAGATGGAACTGCTGGAAGACGAAGCCGAGCCAGCGACCGCGCAGCGCGGACAGTTGCCGGTCGGGCAGGGTGGTGACGTCGTGTCCGGCGATGACGACGGTGCCGCTGCTCGGCTGGTCGAGAGTGCCCATGATGTTCAGCAGGGTGGACTTGCCCGAGCCGGACGGCCCGACGATGGCCAGGAACTCGCCGTCCTGGATCTCCAGAGACACACCGGCGAGGGCCTTCACCCCGCCGGGGTACTCGACCACCACGTCCCGGACCGACAGCACCACGGTCATGACGCGGTCACCACCTGGGCGCCCTCGGTGATCCCGTCACCGCTGACCTCCACCATCCCCGCGGCGATCAGTCCGGTCTTGACGGCGACCAGTGGGCCGTCGGCCAGTTGCAGGCCGTAGCCGCCTTCGCGCAGTGCGAGCAGTGCGGTCAGTGGAACGGCGAGCACGTTGGTGCGGGTCTGGGAGCCGAATTCGACCTGGACGGGCGCCGAGTTGAACTTGCCCGCCTTGCCGGGGTCCTTGAAAGTGACCGTCACGGTCACTTTGAGCGGTCCGGAGGGCCCTTGTTCGGTGGACGCCTTGGCCGCAGTGCTGATGGCAGCCACCTTGGCGTCGGCGCTCTCGCCGTCCGGGAGCCGTACCGTCACGGCGTCTCCTCGCTTGACGGCGCCCACCTCGGTGGCGCCGACTTCGACCGTCACCGCCTTGGTGGCGGAGGTGACCCGCAGCAGGGCCCCGTCCGCCGGGTCGCCGGGCTGGACCTCGGCGCCTTCCACCCGGACGGCGTCACCGAGCACCACCACGTCACCGGGTTCGATCACACCGGTGGCAGGGACACCGCGGGCGGTCTGCCAGCGTTTGATGGCATTGATCAGGGAGTCGGTGAGTACGCCGTCCTCGGACCGGACCTTGATCCGGCCGACGGTGGGCTGCTGCTCGGAGGACTTCCCAGCACCCGCCTCCCCGCCCGCTCCCGTACTCGGCTCCGGGGAATCGGTCCCGGACGTGGGCGGGCCGGACGAGCCGGTCGAGGGCTGCTCTCCCTTTCCGGACGTGCTCTCGCCCGGCGCCGTGTCCTGCTCGCCGGCCGATCGCGCCGAGTCGGTCGGCTCAACCGGGCCGGTGACGGTCTCCCCGGGTCCGGGCTGCCGGCCGATGTCGTAGCCCAGGGCCCGGAGATTGTCGGCGATCACTCGGACGTCGCGTCCCACGGTGTTCGGGACCTCCAGTCGCCGGTACATCGGGACGCTGCCGTAGAGGACCGGCACGGGCCGGTCGTCGACGCGGTACAGCGTCTTGCCCCGAGAAACCGTGGTGCCGGACGACGCCAGCCAGGTGACCGTGCCGCCCTCGGTGCCGTTGATGGTGCGCGGTGTGCCGTAGCCGAGAACACCATCGAGGGTCCGGGTGTCGGTCAGGTCAGTGCGTACGATTCTTGCCGTCTTGGTCTTCGGCTCGGGCTCGGCCTGCGCCGAACCGGGCCCGGCCTTCCAGGGCGCCGCCACGGCGACGCCCGCCCCCGTCAAGGTCAGCACGGTCAGGGCCACGGCGGCCCTGATGCGTCGCCGGCGCTTGCGCGGGGCGGCGTGTGCCCCGTCCTGCTCGCGCTCCACAGCCGACACTTCCACGTCAGGCGCGTCCACGGCCGATATCGGCTCCGTTTCCCCGCCGGTCACCGGAGGGGCTCTTCGGGACGGCGGGGCGCGTCGGCGAGTGTGTGCATGCGGTCCAGCGGTGACCGCGTGCCGGGAGTCGGCCTGCCGCGGGACGCTCCGGCGGCCGTGACAGCGTGCGCTGTGGCTCGGATCATGGGTGATGGCTCCCGATCGATAGGTGCCGCCCGGAACGCGGGTCGCACCCGGCGGCTGGAGGAAGACCGGACCCTCCTCGGTGAACGGAACCGACCATGCCGGACCGGGATCAGACCGGATTCAGCAAGTTGTATTGAGATTGTCAGCACGGGGGCCCCGCCACCGCCTGTCCTATAGTCGCCGCTATGAGCGCACACATCCTGGTCGCCGAGGACGACGTCAGACAGGCACAGGTACTGCGTATGTACCTGGAGTCGGAGGGGCACAGCGCGACGGTCGTGCACGACGGACGGGCGGCGATCGACGCCATGCGCCGGCTGCGCCCCGACCTGCTGGTGCTGGATGTGATGATGCCCAAGGTCGACGGTCACGATGTGTGCCGGATCCTGCGTCAGGAGTCGTCGGCGCCGGTCTTGATGCTGACGGCACGGTCCAGTGAGGACGACCTGCTGCTCAGTCTCGACCTCGGTGCCGACGACTACATGACTAAGCCCTACAGCCCGCGCGAGCTGATGGCCAGGGTCCGTACGCTGCTACGGCGGGTGGAACGGTTGACACCGTCGGACGACGGCGTTCTGCAGGTGGGACCCCTGACGGTGGACACGCTCCAGCACGAGGTGCTGGCCCCTTCGGGCCGTCCGGTCGCCTGCACCCGCGGGGAGTTCGCGGTGTTGGCGGCCATGGCCGCCGAGCCCGGCCGCGTCTTCACCCGTAAGCAGCTCCTCGAACGGACCCGAGGCTGGGACACCTCCTCCTCAGAACGAACCATCGACATGTATGTGATGCAGCTGAGGAAGAAGCTGGAACCGGACCCGCGCTCCCCGGCGTATCTGATAACCGTCCACGGGGTCGGCTACAAGCTGACGCCGGGCCGCGTCCCCGTGGAGGGCAGGCTTGGTACGCGTTAGGCTCCCGCTGCGCGGTGGCCTGTTCACCCGCCTGCTCACCGCCTCGCTGCTGGTCGCCGTCTGCGCGGTGGCCGCCACGGCCTGGCTCGCCGTTGCCGGCACGACCAAGGCCATCCGCACCCAGCAGGGACAATCACTGGACGACGACACCCGTGTCTACGAAGCCCTGATCGGCTACGCGGCGACGCACACCGACTGGGGCGGCGTGCAGGACCTGGTCGGCGACCTCGCGGCACGGACCGGCAGGGCGATCACGGTGACCACACCGGCACGCACCCGCATCGCCGGCTCCGAGCCGGGTGTCCGGCTGCCGTACCGGCCAACCGCTCTGGTGGACCCGCTGCGGCTGGACCCGGTCCTGTCCGACGCCGGCCCGATCGATCCGCGTGCCGTGGGCCCGTTCCTGCTGCTGGCAAACGAGCGGGAGGAACTGCGGCGCGCCGCGGACCGGATCGCCCGGTGTCTGCGCGGCAGGGATGCCACCGCCAAGGTCACCACCTTGCCGAGCGGGCGCTCCGAAATACAGCCCCGCTTCCCTCCGGACGGGCCCCTTGTATGCGATACGCACACGCTGAGGAAGCCCGTGCGGTCGGAACAGCTGCCGCTGGACCAAGTGAACGAGCTCGCCACGGAGTGCATGAAACAACAGGGCAGGGACGGTGTCATGGTCTACGCGGACTTCTCCTGGACCTTCCACGGAAAGGGACCGGAGAACTCCGACCGCGCGGCCCAGGAGTGCGTCGACGAGGCCCGGCGCAAGCAACTGGGCTCCTACGTCTCGCCTCCCGTTCTGCTGTTCGTCGGCGACCGCAGCGGTCCGGACACCTCGGGCTTCCACCTGTCCACGGCGAACAGGATGCGGATCGCCGCGGCCACCGGCCTCGTCCTCGCCGTCGCCGCCGCCGTGACCACCCTGGTGGGCCGGAGGCTGGTCCGTCCGCTGCGCACCCTGATCAAGGCGGCTGAGCATCCCGCCGACGTGGCCGTACGCGTCCCGGTGACGACCCAGGACGAGATCGGTCGTCTGTCCGCCGCGTTCAACGACCTCGCCGACCGCAGAGAGCAGCTCGAACAACAACGCAAGTCGCTAGTCAGCGACGTGGCGCACGAGCTGCGCACCCCGTTGACCAACATGCGCAGCTGGCTGGAGGCAGGCCAGGACGGCCTCACCCCGGTGGGCCAGGACCTTCTCACGCTCCTGCTGGAGGAGGCGGTGCTGTTGCAGCACATCATCGACGATCTGCGCGATCTCGCGGCCGCGGACGCCCAAAGTCTCGTGCTGCACCGTGAACCGCTGTCCGTGCGGGACCTGCTGGAGCAGGTGGTGGCGGCCCACCTGGGCACGGCCGGTCCGGCCGGCGTGGCGCTGTGGATCGAGGCGGACGGGGAGCTCGAGGCGGACGCCGACCGGGTGCGGCTGCGTCAGGTGATCGGCAACCTGGTATCCAACGCGATAAGGCACACACCGAGCGGTGGTTGTGTCGTTGCGCGGGCCCGCAGGGAGTGCGGGGACCTCGTCGTGGAGGTCGCCGACTCCGGGACCGGTATCGACCCGGCGGACCTGGACCACGTCTTCGACCGCTTCTGGCGGGCGGACAAGTCCCGCAGCAGGCAGACCGGCGGAAGTGGCCTCGGCCTGGCCATCGTCCGCAAGCTGACCGAGGCACACGACGGGTCGGTCTCGGTGGCGAGCGCTCCTGGGCGCGGCTCCGTGTTCACCGTGCGGCTGCCACAGCCGTGACGTCACGCGCGGGACAGCGGACAGCGGACGCTGGCCTCCCTTCTCTCGCCGGGCCCCGCGCTGGTCGGGCTGCCAGCAGCTCTGAAGCGTCACGTCGTCGATCAGGATGCCCGTCTGCAGACAGGCATCCTCCATGGCGTGAAGGACACCGCGACCTGCCACCCAGCGTAGGCGCTCAAATCGAGCGACAGCCGGACGTAGCCGCTGCTGCCAGAGCCTGGCTGAGGTAGTAGTTCTTGACGTACTGCTGGGTGATCGTGGAGCCACCCTGGGTTCTCTTGCCTCGTGCGGTGTTGATCAGGCGGCGGGCGAAGCCGAGTATGGTCCAGGCCCGAGTCCTCCTAGAAGGACTGGTTCTCGGCGGCGACGAAGGGTGCCGCACCGCCTTGGGCACCCGTTCGATCGCCACGGTCTCGCAGTTGATGCTGCCGGTGCTCGCGGCGGTGGGTGTCGTCGCTGTACAGGTACACATTGCTCTGTGCGCGGGCCTGCTGATTGGCCTCGGGGACGTCGATGGTGAACTGCGCGACGGCGAAGCCGCCGCTGGGCACCAGGAGCAGTAAGAGAAAGGCGCCGAGCACTTGCTTCCAGGTGATGAAGCGGCGGACACCTCTACTCAGCTGGGCAGGGGCCTTGCCGCGGTCCACGGGTGCCGGGGGTCGTCTGGTGCGCATGCCGCCGTCCTTGAGGACGCGTCCAATGGATCCGCGCGCAGAAAGCGGTCAGCTCCCGCTCGGAGAATATCTGCCGTATATCGGCCCTCGTCGCCTTCCGTGGGGAGCCGTACGGTGGCGAACGCGGCGCAGTCGGCCGCGTTGCCGAACTCCTGGACAGGCCGAGGACGTCCATCTGCCCGCAGGTGATGGTCAGGCCCAGTCCGCGGCGCGCTCCTTGGCACCGTAGGGAACCGCTGCGGACCGTTGAGTAGATCATCCGGATAGCCGGGCCCATGGTCGCGTACCGTCACGGTCCTGCCGCCGCGGATCCGTCCAGACCGTCACACCGTCGTCGCTTCCGTCTTGGGCCGCGGCCTCTGCCCCGTCCATGTGCAGCCGCGCAGGCACCGCGGTGCGGGCGACGGCCTCCTTCACAAGGGACCCCGCCGCACGCGCGGTCAGGTCGGCGTGCTCGGCGCGCGCGTCCAGCTCGTCGTCGGGGAGCAGCTCGGCCGCGGTGACCAGGCCCGTCAACGGTTTGCGCAGTGCGTACGCCACATGGGCGGTGAACCGTTGCTCGCTGCGCAGGCTTTCTTGGAGCGCGGTCGCCATCGAATCGACGGCTCGAAAGATTTCCCTGATCTTGTCGTTCGGACGGGTCTTCGCCGCGTTCCTGGCGTTCAGGTCGTCGGCCGCGGTGTTGCGGGCAGGGGGGTCCAGCCGTGGGTGAGCCGCCAGTGGCGCCCAGACCGCAGGTGGCCCACCACGGCGCGCTGCAGCGTGGTCCGCTGCGGCAGCCGATCGAGATCGGTCGTGCCGGGCGGGACGTGGAAGATGAACTGCAGGACGTCGTCGCCGACGGGTCGGCTGCCGAAGCGGGTGAACCGCCGCTGGAAGTGGAGGATGTTCGCCGCCGGCGGCAGGTACGCGGCGAGTTGGCCGTCCAGGAGCCAGGAGCTGCAGGTGGCGAACCGGGCGGGCTCGTCGGGGAAGTGCCGTGTGAAGAAGTCCCGCGCGGCTCGCAGCGACGTGTCGCACCGGGCCGGGGTCAGCGGTCCGTCTTCGGGGATGTGCACGTCCAGGACCCGCTCCCCGTCCGCGGGCCCATCCGGTCCGGGCGGGCCGCCGAGTGCCGCTGTGTCCAGCGTGGTGCGCTCGAACTGCAGGCGCCCGAGTCGGTGCAGTGTGCCGCGGAAGTGCCGCATCACCCACCGCTGCCGATCGAAGCCGCCGGTGCGGTGTGCGAGGCGGTACGTGGTCATCTTGGCGCCGACGTCGGCGAAGGTGGCGGCGACGATGTCGTCGGGGACACCGAGGCGGCGCTGCTGCTCCAGGGCCGACGGCAGCGCCAGCAGGTACAGGTGGACGTAGAAGTAGCGTCCGGCTTCCCCGAGCGCGGCGGGCGCGTCGGGCCAGGCGGTCTCCCGCGGCGCGGGCGCGGACCTGGCAAACAGGGTCCGGTGGCAGTGGAGCAGTGCCCGCCACCGGTCGGGGGCGCGCGCCGGGTCCGGCAGTGTCGCCAGGACCGGATCGTGGTCCTCGGCGGGGACGGCGAGGAGCCGCATGCGGCGGCGGGCCTCGTCGGGCGACATGGGCTCGGGGTCGGGGACGTCACCTGCGGCCCCCTGCGGGCCGAGGACGTCCAGCCACTCCTCGACGTCCGGTGCCGTGGGAGTGCGTGTCATCGGTGTGCCGCCCGTAGCAGTTGGTGGCGCAGCGGGTCGATCCGAGTCAGGCTGTCGTCGAGGCCGCCGGGGCGCGAGCGCAGCAGCCAGCACGCACGCTGCTCGGCGAGCAGCGGGGGAAGGCGTCGCAGCAGTCGGCGTGCGGTGTCGGTAGGGATCGCGTCGGCCCCTGCTCCGACTGCCGCGCGGGCGCGCAGGACGTCCACGGCGAACTCCGCGAGGCCGGTCGCGTGCAGGAGTTCACGCACGACGAGGTCGCCGTCGGCCGCGGCCAGGTCGGTGGCGGCCAGATCGAGGCGGCTCTGGGCGAGGGCGCCCGCGGCCACGTCCAGGGCGGCGGGCGTCGGCAGGTCCGGCAGCGGCAGCGAGGGGTCGGGGAACAGCGCCCGCGCGACGGGTGACCCGTTCAGGAGCGGGATTCCGAACAGCCGGTACACCCCGCCCAGGCGCTCCAAGACACTCCCGGCGAGCCCGGCCGCGTCCAGCAGCACGTGGTCGTTGAGAACGGCACCGAGGTCGAGGTCCCGGTTGGTGTCCAGGCACCAGCTCGCCGCGCCGCCGAACACGGCGGGGCCGAAGGCGACGGACGGCGGGTCCCACATGCCGTTGTCGCCCCAGGAGGTGAGCAGGTAGCCCGAGGCTCCGTGCGCCAGACCCGCCTCGGCGGCGTCCACCATGTTCTCCACGGCATTGTCGAGGCGGCCGAGGATGCCGTTCCAGTTGCCGGCGCCGGGCGCCACCCAGTAAGGGATCCTGGCGTCTCCGAGGAGCTTGCCATGGGCGGCGAAGCCGTCGCGCAGGCGGTTGAGGTCGGTACCGCGCCGCTGCCAGGCGCGGGCCTCCGCGCTGTCGGCGTCCATGACCTCCGCGGCGTGCTGTGGCGCGTCGTACTGCCAGATCACAGGTATCGCGCCGGGCGGCACCTGGTCCAGCAGTTCGGGGTGGCGGGCGAAGACGTCGGCCCAGAACTGCACGGTGTACCCGGCGTCCAGCCAGGGCCGCAGCACGGTGGTGACGTAGTCGAAGTAGACCGTGCCCACGCCGTCGCGGCGCGCCCGGTCCCGGGACCGGCCGGTGCCCAGCTCGAAGGGCTCGTCGGCGCCGATGTTCAGGCGCTTGGCACGGACGTGGGCGGTGATCTCCATGAGCAGGCTGTGCGCGAAGTCGGCGTTGTCGGGGGTGGGGGCGAGGGTGCTCGGCGGGCGGTGGGCACCGCCGCGCTCGAAGCCGTCGGGGTTCTCGGCGCGGTGCGCGTACGGCGGGTGGGCGAGGAAGCGCTCCATGTGCCCGAAGGTGTTCTGGTTCACCACCAGGTCGATGCCGGCCGCGGTACAGCGCGCGTCGAGCCAGCGCAGGTCGTCGGCGGTGAGCGGGGAGGCGTCCTGCCAGACCTGCTGGTGATCGGCGAAGGCGTAGGTGTGCTCGGTGTACAGCTCGAACTGGTTGAAGCGGGCCAGGGAGAGGATATCCACCCAGCGGGCCAGGGTGCGGCGGGTGGGCACGCGGTCCCGGCTGATGTCCAGCAGGAAGCCGCGACGCTCGAAGTCGGGGTGGTCCGAGATGTCGTAGCCGGTCCCAGGAAAGTCGGGGGCTGCCCGCAGCTGGTCGAGGGTCTGCAGGGCGTAGCGCAGCCCGGCCTGGTCCCGGTGGTGGATGCTCACACCTTCGGGGCCGGTGCGCAGGCGGTAGCCCTGGGCGGGCAGCGCCGGGTCGATGGTCGTGGCCACCGGGGCGTCGGCGGGGGCGCCGCCGGGGAAGGAAGTGAGCGAGCGGGGGGCGGGAAACGGGGTGGTGGGCAAGGAGGTTCTCCAGTGCGGGGCGAGCTGGGGCGCCGGGAGGTCGCTGGGGCCTCCCGGCACGCTCGGTGGGGTGGGTCAGGAACAGCTGCTCAGCTCGCAGATGTCCTCCCGGTTGGTGGACACCTTGATGTCGTCGTACCAGATGTAGCCGTCGTTGGCCGGGGCGAACTCGGAGGTGCCGCCGCCGGCGAAGCTGGAGAAGTACGCCTTGTCGACCTGGTCGTCGTTGGTGACGAAACGCAGTCCGGTCTTCTTGGCAGCGGACTCACCGTTGTAGAAGACCTCGATCTCGCCGTCGGGGTTCGCCTGCCCGTCGGTGACGGTGTTGACCTTCAGGCGCTGGACGACATTGACCCACTTCCCCTTGGGCCACTGGATGTCGGCACCGTCCTTCTGGAGGACCATGTCGTCTCCGTACTCGCCCTCGTGCTCCAAGCTGTAGTAATACACGGCCGCCTTGCCGCTGCTCTTGCTCCAGATCGGGCGCGAGGTGAAGCCATTGGTGCCGGTGCACGGTTGCCCGCCGGAGCAGGCTTTGCCGCCCGCGAGGCCGATGCCGACCTTGCCCGCGAACTGGGTAGTGCCCCAGCTGAAGTCCTCGCTGAACTTCACCCAGAACGACAGGTAGTACTCGCGGGACTTGGGGACGCTGAACGGCGCAAGGGCCCCGGAGTTCTGTGGGTCTATCTGGCCCTTAGGGTAGAAGACGCGCAGCGACTTGCTGCCGCTGTGGGCGGGGGTGTCGCTGTCGATGCGTGTACGGGTGTCCCAGCCCTGGGGCGTGCCCTGGTCGGCGAGGTTCCATCCGTCCTTGGCCCATTCGGACAGCGTGTAGGGGTTGCCTGCGGTCGGCCGCTGGAAGTCGTTCTGCTTCAAGGCAGCAGCCGCGCGCGCCTCGTCGGTGCGTCCGGCCATGGCCTGCGGGGCCAGGGTGAGGGTGGCGAGCACGCTGGTCGCGGCGCCGGCCAGGAGCAGGGTCTTCGTCTTCGTCTTCATCGTTCCTCTTTCCGGTGTGTGCCCCGGTGATGGGGACTGATGGGGTTGGTGAGGGTCGGAGGCTCGAGGGGCGGGCATCACGGCAGCCAGCGGGGCAGCCCCTCGGTGACGAACGTGTCCTCCTCTCGAAGCCAGGAGTAAGCGGTGTGTACGCGGGCGATCTCCTCGGCCTGGCCGGGCGAGAGACCTTCCGCGGGGTCCAGGCACCAGTTGCCAGCCAACAGTCCTTGGCACCGGAGCACTTCATGGACTCCGGCGATACAGCCGGCGAAGCCGCCGCGCACGTCGTAAACGGCCGCGTTGGCGTCGGTATCCCCGGCCAGCCGGGCCATGGCGCGCTGCCGGGCGGCCGGGTCGCCGGCGCGGGCGGCGTGGACGTCGTCGAGCAGCCGCACCGCAGAGCGGGTCCACACCGCCCAGTGCCCCAGGAGCCCGCCGGCGAAGTGGCGCACGACCGGGCCGGCGGGGCCGGACACGTGGTACGGGGTGAGCAGGTCGGCGACGATGGCGTCGTCGTTGCCGGTGTACAGGGCAACGTCGTCGCCACGGTCGGAGGCGGCGATGCCCTGGACGAGTTCCAGGGTGCGGTACCGGTCGAACGGAGCAGCTTTGACGGCGACGGTTGACTCCTGGTCGGCCAGCCGTTGCCAGTACGCGCGGGGCAGATAGCGGCCGCCGACGGCCTCCTGGAGGTAGAAGCCGATCACGGGCAGCACCTCGCCGATGGCGGCGCTGCGGTCCAGGAGCGCGTCCAGGTCCGCCTCGGGCAGCCCGGCTGGGGAGACGAGGACGGCGTCGTAGCCCAGTTCGCGGGCGGTGTGGGCCTCCTGTACGGCTTGCCGCACGGGCCCGCAGACGCCGGCGATCCGCAGGAAGGGCCGGTCACCGACAGCACGGCGCACTTCCTGGGATGCGAGTTCGAGCACGGCGCGCAGCAGTCCGTGGTCCCGGACGGCGAACTGGGTGGTGTGGACACCGACGGCAACGCCCCCGGCGCCGGCCGCCACGTAGTAGCGGGTCAGGGCGCGCTGGCGGTGCTCATCCAGAGTGCGGTCGGTGTGCAGGGCCAGGGGGTGGGCGGGGACGACCGTCCCTTGGTGCAGGAGCTCGGCGGTGGCCGGTGGCAGAGTGGGCGGCATCAGAAGCGACCGTCCCTGTGCTCAAACTTGGTTGGTTTGTCCCACAGTTCGTTGCCCGCGCACAGCCAGGCCGCCTGCAGGTCGATGAGCTGCCCGAGGGTGCGGTCCGGGTAACCGAACAGCGCGTGGCAGGCGGTGGCGTCGCTGAGCAGGCTGGTACTGGGCGCCTCTCCGGTGAACTCGGCCTTTACGTCCAAGCGTTCGGCCAGCCGCAGGGCGAGCGTACGGACGCCGGCCGTCTCCGGTCCGGTGAGGTTCAGGACGAAGGGCGCGCCGCCGCGGGCATGTCCGATGCTGCGCAGGACGACCTCGTTGGCGTAGCGCTGCCAGACGACGTTGACGGCGCCGGTGTCCAGAGCGACGGGCTGCCCGGCGAGCAGGGTGCGGGCGAGGTCGGCGAGCACGCCGTAGCGCGGCTCGACGGCGTAGTTGAGGCGGATCAAGGCGACGGGGGTCTCCCGGGTGCGGGCGGCGTGGGTGAAGACCCGCTCGCGGCCGAGGCAGGTGATGGCGTAGTCGCCCTCCGGCCGGGGCGTGTCGCTCTCAAGGGAGCCGCCGGTGACGGGGGCGGTCATCCCGTACACGTTGCCCGTGGACAGGGCGACGATCCGGGCTCCGGGCCAGCGCCGGGCGACGTGGTCGGGCAGCACCGTGTTGGTCAGCCACGCCTGCTCGGGCGTGGTGGCGGTGCCGAACTTGGCGCCGACCAGGTGGATTACCGCGCCGGCGTCCGGCAGTGCGGCCAGGGCGTCCGGGTCGGACAGGTCGGCGGTGACCGTCTCGACGCCGTGCGCTGCGAGTTGCTCGCGCGGCGCCGGGTCTGTCCACCGGGACACCGCGAGGACCCGGGAGTCCGTGCGGCCCGTGCCGACGAGCGCACGGCGGGCCATCGCCGCGATCCCGGAGCCGGTCTTCCCGCCCGCGCCCAGGACCAGCACGTCACCGGGCCAGGCACGGGCCTCGGCCACCAGGTCGGCTCCCGGTCGGCCGAGTTCCTCCTGGAGTTCCCGGACCCCAGTCAGCAATTCGCTCATCACTTCTCCCGCGCCAAAATTCATTCCTATGCCAGGAATGAATTTTCTGATTTCTTGCCGCCGTGGCTAGAAAAGCATCGAGAGTCTATTGACGCAAGAGAATGTTTGGCGCAATCTCCTGGCATGAAGTCGGCAGGAAAGAATGATTCATTCCCTCGAGACCCCAAATACCTGCACGTCGCGAAGCGGCTGCGCATGAACATCGAAAACGGCCTCTGGGCCCCCGGCACCCAGCTTCCCGTCGAGCGCGAACTGGCCGACACGCTCTCGGTGAGCATCAACACGGTTCGCCGCGCTGTTGGGGAACTGGCCGCCGAGGGGATCGTCCAGCGTCGTCAGGGCGCGGGTACCTTCGTCACGCCCGTGGCCAACCCGCCCGCCGAGCCGACCGGGGGATCGGGGGGCCGTCGGCTCATCGGCGTGCTCGTGCCGTCGACGACGTACTACTACCCGCGGGTCGTGGACGGGATCCAGCGGGTGCTGCGGGACGCGGGCGTCAGCGTCGTCCTCGCGTCATCCAAGTACGACCTCGGCGTAGAACAGGACGAGTTGCAAGCGATGCGGAATAGCGGCGTGCAAGGCCTGTTGCTCGTGCCGAACCTGCACATCATGAGCGACCCGCAGGGATACGTGGACGGCTTGCGGGAGCTCCCGCTGCCCTACGTCCTGGTGGAACGCAGGCCCCCGGCACCGGAGCCGGACGACCCCACTTCATATGTGGGCACCGACCATAGCGGCGGCGTCTGTCTCGCCCTGCGGCACCTGCAGGGCCTGGGCCACCAGCGGGTGGGGCACCTGGGCAGGATGCGTACCGGCACGTCGGCGCTCATCGCTCAGGGCTTCGACGACGCCGCGGCGCTGCTCGGACTCGACGTCGTCGACGGCGCGGCGGCCCGGCAGGAGAGATGGGCGGCCACGGAGATCGCCGCGTACGTGCGCTCCTGCGCGGCCGCGGGCGTCACAGCGGTCTTCTGCCACGGCGACCGGGACGCCGCGGCCCTGGTGGTCGAGGCCCGGCGCCAGGGGCTGACGGTGCCGGACGACCTCGCGGTCGTCGCCTACGACGACGAGGTCGCGGAGGTCGGCCACGTGCCGCTCACCGCGGTCTCGCCACCCAAGTCCGAGGTGGGCGCGCTGGCGGCCCAGCTCCTGCTGCGCCGGATGGAGGCGGGTGACAACGCGCTCTGTCACCGCGTGGAGATCCAGCCCCAGCTGGTGGTCCGCGCCTCCTGCGGCGCCGTCCGGACCGCGGTGTCGGTCTGACCTCCCACACCGTCACGGACCGCGAGCCGTTCGGGCCTCGCGCTTCGTTCGATCTTTCCTCAACCTTTCGACAGGAGATATGCATGAGCAGCGACCCGGTCACCGGTCGGTTCCGCATCGGCGTGATCGGGGCGGGGAGCGTCGGCGCCGCCCACGCCCGGGCGGCCGCAGACGCCCGGGCCTACCAGATAGCCGCGATATGCGACACGCGCCGCTCTGCCGCCCGCGACCTGGCGTCTGCCGGTGTGCCCGTCTTCACCGACCACCGCGACATGTTCGCGGCCGGTGAACTCGACGCGGTCATCGTCGCGGCCCCGCACTCCCTGCACGCCCCGATGGTCACCGACGCCGCAGCGGCCGGGCTGCACGTCCTGGTGGAAAAGCCGATGGCGACGACCGTCAAAGACTGCACCCGGATGATCGACGCCTGTGACCGGGCCGGCACCTTGCTCGCCGTCGCCCATGTCGTCCACTTCGACCCGCTGGCCCAAGAGGCGCGGCGCCTCGTCGCCTCCGGAGAGTTCGGCCGGCCCGTGCTGGTCACCCACCGGCGCTCGGCGCACTACGAGCCCGGTTCGCGGCCCTCCTGGTTCTTCGACCGGGAGCTGGCCGGAGGCGGCATCGTCCTCAACGTCGGCACCCACGGCCTGGACCGCATCCAGTGGTTCACCGGCTCCCCGGTGCAGCGGGTCATCGGCGTGGTCCGAGGCCGGGACGGCGTCGAGGTGGAGACCGACGCCCTCGCCCTGGTGGAGCTGGCTGACGGCACCAGCGCAAGCCTCGCCCTGACCAGCCGCGGCGCCCCGTACCTCGACGAGACCGAGGTGGTCATGGACCGGGCGACGCTGCGCGTCTCCGCCACCGAGGGCCTGTTCCTGCTGCGCGGCGGCGAGTCAGTCCAGCTGCTCGACGCCGACCCCGGCCGCCAGCAGCATGCGCTGCGGGCCCAGTTGGACGGCTTCGTCGCCTCCGCCCGCGGCGAACCCGGCGGCCGGTACGTGGACGCCGTCTACGGCCGGTCGGTGGTGGCCGCCGCGCTCGCTGTGTACCGCTCAGCGGCGGAGGGCGGCCGGGTCGCCCTGCTCACCGACGGAGTACCGGCATGAACCGGCGCGCGTTCAGCACCCTCGGCTGCCCCGGATCGGGCCTCGACGAGGTGGTCCGCCTTGCCCGGGCCGGCCCCTGCGACGGTGTCGAACTGCGCTGCGCGGCCGGCCAACTGGCCTACCCCGGCATGCCGGACGCCGAAGCCGACGCGGTCGCCGCGCACCTGGCCGCGGCGGGCCTGGACATCGTCTGCCTGGCGTCGTATGTACAGGTTGCCGCCGACCGCGCGGATGTGATGGAGGATCTGGCCGGGCACCTGCGCCTGGCCGCCAGGCTCGGCGCCCCCTACGTGCGGGTCTTCGGCGGCGGAGCCGACCAGCCGGAGGGGCGGCGCGACCGGGCGGTCCGCTGTTTGTCCCGGGCCGCCCCGCTGGCCGGGCAGCTGGGCGTGGACGTACTCCTGGAGACCCACGATGAGCTCCTCACCGGCGCGCAGGTCGCCGACGTCCTCGAGGCCGTCGGCTCCCCTGCGGTGGGCTCGGTCTGGGACGTGGTCAACCCCTGGCGCGTCGGGGAGACCCCGGACCGCACTGCCGCCGTGCTCGGCCCCTGGATCCGGCACGTCCAGTTGAAGGACGTCGCCACGCCCACCGACCTGCGTCCGGTCCTGCCCGGCCACGGCATCCTCCCGCTGGCCGCCGTCGTCGAGCAGCTGCACCGGCTCGGCTACCAAGGCTGGATCAGCCTGGAGTGGGAGCGCGCCTGGTACCCCGAGGCCGCCGCTCTCGACCAGGCGCTGACTGCCTTCCACCACGTGCTCGACACTCTCGACCCACCCGCGGACACCCCGCCCTCTCCCGCCGGCCCCGCCCCGTCCGGCCGTCCTGCCCGTCCCTGAAAGCCCCCGAAGAGGTGCGCCCATGTCCTCCCTGTCCTCCCTCCTCCCTTTCCGCTCCCGAGGCGGCTGTCATGACTAGCCGCCCGCCGAGCCGGCGCGGCGTTCTGGCCGCCGGACTCTGGACCGCGCTGGCCGGCCTCGGCGCGACGTCCTGCGCCAGCGCCTCAGCTGGCCAGGGCGACCCTGACGGACCCGTGACCTTCTGGTCGGCGCTGCGCGGCACCGATACCCTGGTCGCCAAGTGGAACGCCACCCACCCCGACGACCCCGTCGACTATTCCCCCATGACTTCGGGCCTCGCCGGGGGTAATGCCAAGCTTTCGAACGCCGCCCGCGCCGGGAACGCCCCGGACATCGTCACCATCGTCGACGCGGACCTGCCGTCCTTCGCCATCGACGGCGTGTGCGCCGACATCACCGACCTGGTCACCCCGCGGCTGCGCACGCAGCTCGGCCCGCAGGCGTGGACCAACGGCAGGCTGGACGGCCGGGTGTACGGCATCCCGCTGGACCTGGGCCCCATGCTGCTCGCCTACCGCACCGACATTCTCGACGCGCACCGCATCGACGTGCCCACCACCTGGGAGGAGTTCCACGAGGCGGCGCGCAAACTCAAGCGGCAGTCCGGCATCCACCTGACCACCTTCCACCCCAACGCCTACAACGTATTGGCCGGGCACGCCATGCAGAGCGGCGGTCAGTGGTTCGCCATCGAAGGCGACAGCTGGGTGGTGGATTTCCTCGACGAGCCCACCCGCCGGGTCGCGGACTACTGGCAGGGTCTGATCGACGAGGACCTGCTCCTAGTCGCGCCGGGCAGCAGCCAGCAGTGGATGTCCGCACTCGCCCACGGCACGGTGGCCGCACACATCGTAGGGCCGTGGGGGCTCGCGGCGCTGAGCAACTCGGTACCCGGCACCTCCGGCCGCTGGCGCGTGGCCCCGCTGCCCCAGTGGGGCACGGGCAAACCGGTCCTGGGCACCGACGGCGTCTCCCTGCACGCCATCACCGCCGACAGCCCCCGCAAGGAACGCGCGATGCGGTTCCTCGAATGGATGTCGACGACACCCGAGGCGGTCACCGCCCGGCTCTCCAGCGGCCGTTCGAGCCTCTTCCCCGCCGCGAAGAACCAGGTTGAACCCGCCTCACGCCAGTTCAAGACCGACTTCTACGACGGCCAGGACCTGTACGGCCTGGTGACCGACCAGGCCCGCCTGCTGCGCACAGGCTGGACCTGGGGGCCACGGATGCAGGCCACCGCGACGTCCCTGCACAACGGCCTGGCCCGGCTCTCGTACGGAACAAAGGTCGCCGAGGCTCTGCGCACCGCGCAGGCCGAGACTCTGCCCGACATGCGCAGCCTGGGCCTGAAGGTGAGGCAGGCATGAGTACCTCCACCGCCCCCAGCAAGCCCCGCACCACGGGCACACCGAGTGCACCGAGCGCTCCGAGCACCCCCGCGACCCGCTCGCGCCGTCCGCAGCGTCAGGCGGTGGGGGTCCTCCTCGGGCCCTTCACCCTGCTGCTATTCGCCGTGTTCCTGATCCCGGTGCTGTACGCGGTCAGACTGAGCTTCTTCTCCGAGTCCTACACCGGCCTCGGCTTCGGCAACGCGCACACCACCTTTGCGGGGCTGCGCAACTACACGGCCGTGCTGTCCGACCCCAGCTTCGTAAGCGGCGTCGGCATCACGCTCCTGTACGCGCTGGTATTCATCCCCCTGGTCCTGGCCGGTGCGCTCGCCCTGGCCCTACTGTTCGACTCGGGTCTGATCCGCGCACGTCAGCTGAGCCAGACCGTGCTGTTTGTGCCGCACGCCGTGCCCGGCATCATCGCCACCGTCATCTGGCTGTACCTCTACACGCCCGGCATCTCGCCCGTCCTCGACCTGCTGAGCAACGCCGACCTCACGGTGAACTTCCTCGGCCTGCGCATGCTGATCCCGTCCCTCGTGAACATCGCGCTGTGGAGCGGGCTCGGCTACACAGCCGTCATCTTCTTCGCCGCGCTGCGGGCCATTCCCCGCGAACTCATCGAGGCCGCCCAAGTCGATGGCGCGGGCCCGGTGCGCACGGCGCTGACGATCAAAGTGCCGATTATCCGCGGCACGCTGTCCACCGTGGCCATCTTCACCACGATCGCCGCACTCCAGCTGTTCACCGAGCCAATGCTGCTGAGCCGGGCCACCCCGCTGGTCGGCCCGCGCTACACGCCGAACATGTACATCTTCGACGCGGCCTTCACGCGCAACAACTACGGCCTGGCATCCGCCGCCTCGGTCCTGCTGCTGCTCGTGTGCTGCGCCCTGTCCTACGTGGTAACGCGCGGGTCGGCCCGCACCGCCCGGCGCGCCCCCGACCCCAGGAAGGCCCGATCGTGAGTACCACCGACGCCTCCTCCACCCGCCCGTACGGCCGTATCGTCGCGAACGTCTTGGTCGGCGTCAGCGTCCTGTACGCGCTGCTGCCCCTGCTGTGGCTGCTGATCGCCTCCACAGTGGACGCGCAGGCGCTGTTCGCCTCCGACTTCTTCGACCTGTCCCACTTCGCACTCGTGGACAACATCCGCACCCTCCTCACCCAGGACGGCGGCGCGTACCTGACCTGGTACGGCAACAGCCTGCTCTACGCCGTGGGCGGCGCCGCGGTCGGCGCCCTGATCAGCACCACCGCCGGGTACGTCTTCGACAAGTTCGAGTTCGCCGGCAAGCGGCCCCTGTTCGCCCTCATCCTGATCTCAGTGATGGTGCCGGCCACGGTGCTCGCCTTGCCGCTGTACCTGCTCGCCTCCGACCTGGGGCTCGCGAACACGGTGTGGGCGGTCCTCATTCCGGTCCTGTTCAACCCCTTCGGCGTGTACCTGGCGCGGATGTTCTCCGCCTCCTACGTGCCTGACGAAGTTCTGGAGGCCGCCCGGGTCGACGGCTCGAACGAGCTCCGAAGCTTCTTCTTCGTGGGACTGCGGATGCTCGCCCCCGGCTACGTGACGATCTTCCTGTTCCAACTGACGGCGATCTGGAACAACTTCTTCCTGCCCTTGGTGATGCTCAACGACGCGTCGCTGTATCCCCTCAGCCTCGGTCTGTACAGCTGGAACTCCACCGCACCGATCAACCCGGACTACTACCCGCTGATGGTGATCGGTTCACTCCTGGCGCTGCTGCCGCTGGTCGTGGCGTTCCTGCTGCTGCAGCGCTACTGGCGCTCAGGCCTCACGGCAGGCAGCGTGAAGTGACGCCCTGATGACTGTGCGGCCATCAGGCCCGCCCCATAGCCGATTTTGTCTGTTCGTGATGGTTCGAAATGTGCCGGACCGGGGCCCACGGCGCGGCGTCGCTGAGGCAGGTTGGCCGTTGGGATTACCTGGCGAAGTCAGACTTCGGGGCGACTTAGTACTCCAGCAGCGTTTCGCTATCTGGCCTGGTCAGAGGTGTCGTCCGGAGTGTAGTGGGCTGGTGGTG
This sequence comes from Streptomyces sp. 11-1-2, assembly GCF_003595545.1. NCBI lineage: Bacteria > Bacillati > Actinomycetota > Actinomycetes > Kitasatosporales > Streptomycetaceae > Streptomyces > Streptomyces sp. 11-1-2. Next base: position 11,554,978 of record NZ_CP022545.1, on the reverse strand, counting down.
TGTCAGGGGCGGTCTTGCCGGAGTGCCCCTCCAACGAGTGGAGTCGTCGCCGGTAGTGGCAGTGGCGGGCGACGAGCTGGCGCCTGCGGCGCCAGCGTGACCAGTTCAGCATGTGCGCGCGAAGCGACCGGTCGGGTCGGCGGTTCCCGGCGAGGCGAGGCGCCAGGAGCCGCCGGACTTCTGCCACGGTGAGCGGAGCCAGGGGGCCGGAAGCGTTTCTGCACCCCCCTTTGCTCCCGCGTCGGCCGCCATGACCGCGAGGTAGGCATGGGCAAGCATGGCCAGGGTGATGTGCCGGTACCAGCCGATGTAACGGCGGACCTCGTACTGGTCCAGGCCGCACTCGTTCTTCGCGGCCTGGAAGCACTCCTCGATCTGCCAGCGCATCCCGGCGATCCGCACCAGGTCGGCCACCGCGGCCTCCCGTGGGGCGTAGGCGAGGAAATACGCGATCTCCTCGGGCTTGCTGGGACTGCGGCGGGCCAGTGCCCACCGCCGACGGACGGGAACATCGCCCTGGTAGTCGAACTCGGCCACCGTGGGCAATTCCAGTGCCGCCCAGTGGTAGAGCCGCGGCCCCTTGGCCCCGTCGCCGCACGAGATCGGCTCCCATGCCTCCACGGGAGCCTGAGCGAAGAGGTGGTCGATGCGCGGGCCGAAGACCTGCTGTGACTTGGGCACTGCGAGCACATAGCCGAGACCGGACTGCTCCAGCAGACGGCGGAAGCGTCCCTCTTGCCCATAGGCGGCGTCCGCGGCCACCCAGGCGAGGGGGAGATCGGAGGCCAGGGCACGCAGTACGAGGCGCTTGGCCAGCTCTCCCTTGGTGGCGAAGCCGCGTTCGTCGGGGACTTTCGCCGCCCGGCAGCGCTCGCGGTCGTCCGTCCACGACCTGGGCAAGTACAGCTCCCGGTCCACCAACGCCCGTCCGGTGCTGGTGGCGTAGGCGGCGAAGACACCGATCTGGCAGTTCTCGGTGCGGCCGGCGGTGCCGGAGTATTGGCGCTGCACTCCGGCCGAGGTGGTGCCCTTCTTGATGAAGCCGGTGTCATCGATGACGAGCACCCCGCCGTCATCGCCGAGGTGCCTGGCGACATATGACTGCAGGTCGTCGCGGACGTCGGCGGCGTTCCAGGTTGCTCCATTCAGCAACCGCTGGAGGCCATCGGGGGTGCGATGCCCGGCGAACTCGGCCAGTTGCCAGCCGTTCTTGCGGCCGACAGGGGCGAGCAGGCCCCGCACATAGTCCCGCATCCGGCGCCGCAGGTCGGCACGGCCAAACCGGTGGCCGATGCAGAGGAAGAGGTCGTCGAGTTCTCGTTCCCAGGCCGCGTCCGCATGTTCGTCGATCACGTTGGGAGGCTGTCCGTATCACAGCCCGGCCATTTCCCCGATCCACTCGTTGGAGGGGCACTCCGGCAAGACCGCCCCTGACACACCACCAGCCCACTACACTCCGGACGACACCCCTGACCAGGCCAGATAGCGAAACGCTGCTGGAGTACTAGGGTCTGTTGTGAAAGTGCTGGTCACAGTTACTCGTTGATGGCCGCGACCAGCACGGTGGCTTCGTAGCGGACGGATAGTTTGTCGTACCGTGTGGCCACGGCCCGGTGGCGTTTCAGCCGGTTGATGCCGCACTCCACGGCATGGCGTTGCTTGTAGTCGTTCTTGTCGAACTTCGGTGGGCGTCCGCCGTGAGAGCCGCGCTTCTTACAGTTGCGGACCTGGTCGGCCTTCTCCGGGATGGTGCAGTCGATCCGGCGTCGGTGCAGGTAGGAGCGGTTGGCGCGGGAGCCATAGGCCTTGTCCGCGCGGACCTTGTCGGGTCTGGTGCGGGGCCGGCCATGACCGGTGCGGGGGACCCGAATTTTCTCCAGCACCGGCTGGAACTGCGGGCTGTCGTGCCGGTGTCCGGCCGTGATGATCAGGGACATCAGTTTTTGTCCCTGCTCGGTGGCGAGGTGAATCTTTGTGGTCAGTCCGCCGCGGGACCGCCCGAGGCCGTGGTCGTCGGGCTCGGTATCGACGCCGCCGGGAGGCTCCTTCTGGAGGTCCCCTTTTTACGGGCGCCCGCGGCGTGCTGATGGGCACGGCAGACGGTGGAATCCACGCTGACGTCCCAGGTGATCAGACCCTTCGCGTCGGCCTCGGTCTGGAGCTGTTCCAGGATCCGCTTCCATGTGCCATTGCGCTGCCATCGCCGGAACAGCTCGTACACCCGGTCCCACGAGCCGTACCGCTCGGGCACGTCCCGCCAGGGCGTCCCGGCCCGGGTCCGCCACCGTATCCCGTCGATCAGCTGCCGTCTGGTCCATATCGGCGGCCGCCCCGGCTTCTTCCCGCGCGGCAGCAGCGGCTCCAGCCGCGACCACTGCGCATCCGTAAGATCCCCACGCGCCACAGCGCATGATCATCCACGACCAAGATCCACTTTCGCAACAGACCCTAGTTGCTGGTCACCGGAGTCGATCGTTCAGATAGCTGTTGAGGACTCGTTTGCACTCAGCGATCAGATGGGAGTCGCCCTGCGGATCGGCACGGAAGGCGAGTTTCAGCACGCTGTCCGCGCACTCCAGGGCCACCCGCACGGCGATCTCAAGTTCGGCGTCGTCCTGGCCACCGGTCAGGGAGGCGGTCAGCCAGCGCAGCCGTCCGGCGACCGCGGTGTTGTTGTCCAGGGTCGGCTCCAGGATGTGGTCCTGTCCCGCCGCGCCGAAGTCGACCACGCCGAACCCGGTGATCGTCCGGCGCATGGTGACGAACTCATCGACTGTGACGTCCACGATGCCCGAGATACCTTCGGGCTCCTCGCGCTCCAGCCGGTCGGCGACCCGCTCCAGGAAGGACTCCAGATTGCGGGCGGCAAGCGCACCGATCAACCCCTCCCTGTCGGAGAAGAACTGGTAAAGGGTGCCGATGGGCACCTCGGCTCTGCGGGCCACCTCCTTGGTGGTCAGCGCGGCATAGCCGGCCTCGTCCAGGAGTTCGGCGCAGGCGTCCAGCAGCCGTTCGAAGCGTTCTGCGCTGCGCTTCTGGACTGGCAGTCGGCGCAGCGTCCCTGCGGGGCGATCTTGGTTCACGCTTCCATCATCCCATCGAACAGGCTAATATGAGCCGTGCTCATGTTTCAGGAGGTTAGACGTGACACTGGACCACCTCCCCGCGGACTTCATCTGGGGCGCCTCGACGGCGTCCTATCAGATCGAGGGCGCCACCAAGGAGGACGGCCGCGGACCGTCGGTATGGGACACCTTCACCGCCCGGCCCGGCACAGTCCGCGACGGGCACACCGGTGACGTGGCCTGCGACCACTACCACCGGTACGAGGAGGACATCGCGCTGATGGCCGAGGCGGGTCTCACCGGCTACCGCTTCTCCATCGCCTGGCCGCGGATCCAGCCGACCGGCACAGGTGAGGCCAGCCTTCGGGGCCTGGACTTCTATGACCGGCTGGTCGACGGCCTGCTCGCACGCGGCATCGAACCTGTCCCGACACTGTTCCACTGGGACCTCCCACAGGGCCTCGAGGACGCCGACGGCTGGCTGAACCGCAACACCGCGCACCGCTTCGCCGAGTACGCCGCCATCATGGCCGACAGGCTGGGCGACCGTGTCCAGAAGTGGATCACACTCAACGAGCCGTTCATCCACATGGTCTGGGGCTACGGTCTTGGCACCCACGCACCGGGCCGCACCCTGTTCCTGGACTGCCTGCCGGTCGCCCACCACCAGTTGCTCGGCCATGGCCTGGCGCTGAGAGAGCTGCGGGCGCGCGGCCTCCAGGTGATGATCGCCAACAACTGCACCCCGGTCTGGCCCGCCTCGGACGCCCCCGCCGACCGCGCCGCCGCGCGAGCCTATGACAACCTGCACAACCGCCTGTTCAACGACCCGATCCTCACGGGCGCCTACCCCGACCTGTCGGATTTCGGCGCGGACACGACCCTCGGCGGCTCCGTCCGTGACGGCGATCTCGAACTGATCTCGGCCCCCCTGAGCGCGCTCGGCATCAACTACTACAACCCGACCCGGATCCAGGCGCCGGCGTCCGAGGGGCTGCCGTTCGAAGAGGCTCCCATCGAGGGCTACCGCCGCACTGCCTTCGACTGGCCCGTCGTCCCCGACGGCCTACGGGAACTGCTCGTCGGCCTCAAGGAGCGATACCCGGCACTCCCGCCGGTCTACATCACGGAGAACGGCTGCTCGGTCGAGGACGTCGTCAACGCGGACGGCACCGTCCTCGACCTCGACCGCGTCGACTACCTGGACACCCACCTCCAGGCCGTCGACGCCTCCGTGGCCCAGGGCGTGGACGTACGCGGCTACTTCACCTGGACGCTGATGGACAACTTCGAATGGGCCGAGGGCTTCCACCAGCGCTTCGGTCTCGTCCACGTCGACCACGACACCCAGGTCCGCACCCCGAAGGCGTCCTTCGCGTGGTACCGCGACCTCATCCGCGCTCAGCTCGGTTGAGCCGCCCACCGCGCTCGCGCGGATTCCGCACGCGCTCCGCCGGCCCGCCGGCTGGTCCCGTGCACTGTCCGCCCGCGAGGTCGTCACGGCGCTTCAGCGCCGACCAGGCGGGTGCCTGGACGGTCGGCAGTGAAATCGCGGCCGATCAGATCGGGGGCCGGCCGGCCGGTCCGCGCCCGCTCGCCGCTGCTCGGCTCCCTGGTGATTCGCAGCATCGCCGGCCTGTCCGAACAGACTCGCCGCGGCCTGCTCGGCGAGTTGCCGCGGCACATGACCAGCTCTCCGTGGCGATGGCGGCCGAACGGTGGTGACCGGGGCTTCGGTTCGGGCCCGGCCAGGTGCTGGCGCGCGCCTGGTGCTGGCGCGCGCCTGGTGCTACGCGCTTTCGGCCGGCGTCATCGCGTGCCGACCCAGCGCAGGGTGGCCGCATCGAGCCGCTTCGTGGCGTCGTCGCTGGTGGGCTCGTCATCCTGGTCCGCGGCCCAGATGATGATGCCGTCCGGCCGTACGAGCAGGCTCGGCAGCTCCGTGTCGGCGGCGGAGTCGGCGACATAGGCGATGTGCTCGCTGAGATGCTGCACCGCGTCGGCGAACCGGCCGTCGTGCGTGCGGTCGACCAGGACGAAGCGACCGTCGTGGGCGAAGTCGGCGAGCCGGCGGCCGGAGGTCAGGACGACGTCGCCGGCGGTGGTTCCGACGGGCGCGGTGGCGTCGTCCGCGACGTCGTAGTGCTGCATGATGCCCGAGGACACGGCGAGCATCTTGTTCGTCGCGCCCGGCACGGTGAGCAGCTCGTCGCCGACGACCCTGCGCAGCTGCTTGGTGCGCTCGTCCCCGCGCATGAGGGCGACCTGGGCGCGCGTCCAGTCGAGCACCCAATCGGCGATCGGGGAGCGCTCCGTGTCGTAGGTGTCCAGCAGTCCGGCCGGTGCCCAGCCCTGGATTGTCGCGGCGAGCTTCCACCCGAGGTTCACGGCGTCCCCGAAGCCAAGGTTGAGGCCCTGTGCGCTGAACGGCGAGTGCACGTGGGCGGCATCGCCAGCGAAGAGCACCCGGCCATGGCGGTAGTGCTTCACCCGGCGGGCGTTGTCCGACCAGCGGGTCGCACGGCCGTGTATCGCGCTCAGGGTCACGTTGGTCTGGGTGACGTCGCGCACCACCTCCTGCAGCTCTTCCAGGGTGACGGGAGCGTCGCGGTCCTCGGGCTGGGGGCCGAAGCGTGCGACGAGGATCCGGCCGGGGATGGGGCCGTAGGCGTAAACGCCGCGGGGCGTCCAGTTCCACCCGTGGCTCAGACCGGTCGTGTCGTCGAAGTCAGCGATGCCCTGATAGCCGACCAGCTCGGGGTCGGTGCCGATGAAGTCGATGCCGAGCTGCTTGCGGATGGGGCTGCGCCCGCCGTCGGCCGCCACGACCCAGCCGGCGGTCAGCTCGCCCGCGTCCGTCTCGACGACGACGTCGGCATCGGCGAGGAGATCGCCGCCGGTACTGCGCACGCCCTTGACAGCGATGCCTCGGCGAACGTCGACGCCGAGTTGGGCACAGCGGTCGGCAAGCAGCAGCTCAAGGTCGTACTGAGGCACCGCGACGCCGCCCGCCACCGCCGTGTGGGAGGCCAGCACCGGGTCCTCCTGGTCGACCAGGTCATTGCGGAACATGATTCCCGCGAAGTGCCCCATCACCGGGAAGCGCGGGGACGTCTGCTCGAACCCGCCGACGACTCCGCGTGTGACGGCCGTGCCGCCGCCTGCGGTGAACTTCCCGGCGACGGCCATGCGGCGCTGTTGGCTCTCTTCCGCTGCCGGGAGCATGCCGCGCCGGTCGAGGATTTCGGCGCTGGCCACGTTGATCGAGCCGGACTTGATGGTCGTGTCCGGTTCGTGAAGGCGCTCGAGCACCGTCACCTGCACGCCCTGGAGTGCCAGCTCGCTGGCGAGGAGGAGCCCGGTGGGTCCGGCTCCCACAACGATCACATCGGTCCGCTGCATGGCGCACCCCTTACACTGCGTCTGTGAGTTAACTCGGTAGCTTTACCGAGTAGTCTTACCGGGTAAACGTAACACGAGAGGTGGGTCATGCCGAACCGAGGAGACCGGGGTGGTGCGAAGACGCGGGCGCGGATCGCGGCCGTCGCAACGGAGCTGTTCTTGGAGCGCGGCTTTGATGACGTCACGATCGCCCAGGTCGCGGCTGCGGCCGGCGTCTCGAAGGTGACGGTGTTCTCGCACTTCGAGCGCAAGGAAGACCTCCTGCTGGATCGGCTTCCCGACGCGGTCGAGCTCCTGCGCTCCGCAATCCGGGAGCGCGCCGAGTGCGTCGGCCCCGTGGAGGCGTTCCGGACCCTCGCCCTCACCCTCGTGGACCAGCGGCACGCACTGTCCGGACTGAGTGACGGAGTCGAGCCGCTCCTCCGTACGGTTGCGGGCTCCCCCGCGCTCATCGCACGGCTCCGCACGTTCGAGCACGAGGTCGAAGAGGCCCTGACGGAGGACCTGCGGAACGACGCGCGCTTCACCGGCGACCCGGCTCTCGTCGCGGCGCTGCTGATTGCCGCCTACCGCACGGTCGCCGTGACAACAGCTCAGCGCCGACTCGCCAGGTGTGACCTCGCCGAGACCATCTCCGTGCATCGTGAGCGCCTGAACCATGCCTTCGACGCCGTCGAGCACGGCGTCTTTGCCGACCATCGCGCGGCACCGAGCCCGTAGCGGGAAAGGCACGCCTACGAGCCGTCCCACGGGCCACGCCGATTCCGGCGTCCCGTCAGAACTGACGGCGACGCAGCAACCTGGTCCGGAACCTCTTGGCTTTCGCGCGCTGCGGTGAGTCAGGGAGGCGCCGAGCAGTCGAATCATCGTGATCATGGTGTTACGGAACTATGCCACCGGGACCCAAGGGCGTCCGGGACAACGAGGGCCGACTACACCTCGCCGGTGGCGAACAGCTCGAGGTGCCCGCACTCGGGGCAGCGGAATGCCAGTATCTGCCGCCAGGGCTGGCCCGTCCGCTTGGCACCCCCCGAAAATTCCCCGCTCCATCGCGCCCTCGATCCAGCGCGCGTACCCGCGCGAGTGCTCGCCGGCGTCCTCGATGAAACCTTCCGCCAGACCGACGGTGCCGCAATGGGTGCACCTGTAGTTGTTCATCCCGTGAGTGCAGGAAACGGTGCCACCAGGACGGACCCGTAGCCGTCGACTCCTACCCGGCTGGGACGACGGGGATCCGGGCGGGACTGTAAATCGTTCGGGTCTGTCACGTAGTCGGTGGTGACGGTGGGTGCTCAGCCGGTGATCATGAGGCGTGCTTGATATCAACTCATTTGTGGCAACGGTGTTTTCGGGACTATCGGCGGTGGTCGTCGAGGACGTGACGGATGTTGTCGATGCGGTGCTGGTCACGGCGCGGACCCGGGATGAGCCTGTGCCCTGTCCGTTGTGCGGGGCGCCGACGGCGAAAGTGCACGGTTACCACGGCCGGACGGTGGCGGACGTGCCGGTGGACGGCCGACAGGTCGTCGTGTGTTCCCTGGGCTACTGGAACGCCATCAGCGTCGGACGGTGCGGCTGACGGGCCAGATATCCGAGGTGGCGCGGGAGTTACGCGGCCGTGCGGCGGCTCGTCTCGCCCGAGTGCTGGCCGCGCCGGTGTCCCGCAGTACGGCCCTACGTCTGCTGCGGCGCCTGCCGGTACCGCGGCAGGTGGTTCCGCGAGTGATCGGCGTCGACGACTTCGCCCTGCGCCGCCGCCACCGCTACGCCACGATCATCATCGATGCCGAGACCGGCAGACGTGTCGCGGTCCTGCCTGACCGCGAGGCTGCGACGCTGGAGTCCTGGCTGCGTGACCATCCCGGCGTCGAGGTCGTATGCCGGGACGGCTCCGCCGCCTACGCCGAGGCCGTCCGCCGAGTTCTGCCCGACGCGGTGCAGGTCAGCGACCGGTGGCATCTGTGGCGCAACCTGTGCGACAAGGTGCAGGCCGAGGTCCGCGCGCACGCCGACTGCTGGGCCACCATCAACCCGCCCCGCCCCGCCCCGGCGGAGTGCGCGAGCAGACCACCCGGGAACGCTGGAACAACATCCACGGCCTCCTCAGCAAGGGGGTCGGCCTGCTCGACTGCTCCCGCCGACTGGGCCTGGCCTTGAACACCGTCAAACGCTACGCCCGGATGCCCGAACCCACGGCCCTGCGCATCGCCCCCTCCTACCGGCCCACCCTCGTCGACCCCTACCGCGACCACCTGCGTGCCCGCCGCATGGCCGATCCCGCCATCCCCGTCACTCACCTGCTGCAGGAGATAGGGAGTTGGGTTACCCCGGCAGCGCCAATCTGCTGGTCCGCTATCTCAACCAAGGCCGCGCCGAAGGTGACCGCCCCGTGACCACCCCGCGCCATGCCAGCCGCCTGCTGCTCACCGATCCCCAACATATGCGTCCGAAGGAGACCGCCCTGCTGGAGAAGATCACCGCGGCCTGCCCGGAAATGACCGACCTTGCAGCTCTCGCGGGCAGCTTCGCCTCCCTGCTCACACCTGCCGCGGACAACGATCACCAGCTCACCGGGTGGATCGCTACCGCACGCGCTGCCGCCCTGCCCCACCTGCACGGTTTCGCCAATGGCCTCGAACTCGATCGGCCAGCCGTGAACGCCGGCCTCACCCTGCCTTTCCATAACGGCCGCACCGAAGGTGTCAACACCCGCACCAAACGGATCACGAGGCAGATGCACGGACGCGCCGGATTCGACCTCCTCCGCCACCGCATCCTGCTCCGCTGACAGGCACCCACCGTCACCACCGACTACGTGACAGACCCGTTCGTTTGACAGACCTTGTCCTGGAGGTTTGTCCAGTCGAACGGTAAGTGTGCTTTCGGTTACTGGCCGGCCTCAGGGGTGATCAGAGCGCGGTGGACACGGTCCATGGCAGTGGCGGCATCCACGGTGGCGGCTATCCGCACGGGAGGCCGTTGATCGGGGATGCCCCCGTAGTCAGTGCTGAACTTCCGTTCGTCGATCAGTGTGGCGCCACGCGCATGTCCGGCAAGTTCAACCATGACCTGGCGCTCCTGGTATGTCGCCAAGGACTCATCAACCATGATGGCCGCAGCCAGTGGATCGTGCAGGACGCAGCCGACGGTGCCGTGAGCGTCACTGTAGAGGGCAACGTAGATGTCGAGCACCGATGACGCGAAGCGGGCAGCCGGAGCGGCCACTTCCGCGATCCGCTTCAGCCAGGATGCGTCAGCCCATGCGTGTTCGGTCATGTCCAACGGCACCACGATCAGGTCGAACCCCGCGCGCAGCACCTCCTCCGCTGCCTCCGGATCATGAGCGGAGTTCGCCTCGGCCCAGGCAGTGACATTGCCCGGGACGTGGAACGCACCTCCCATGAACACCACACGGCGCAGGAGTCGAGGGAGGTTCGGCTCCATCCGAAGGGCGAGGACGATGTTGGTCAGCGGCGCCAGGGCGAGCAACGTCAGTTCTCCCGGCCGTTGCCTGGCCAGGCGCACCAGCTGCTCCGCTGCTGATTCCGTACTGACCCGACGCGGTGACGGAGGCCCCGCCTTGCCACCCAGTCCATCCGCGCCGTGGACGAACTCTGCTGTCTGCAATGGCTGCTGAAGAGGGGTCGGATGACCCACGGCAACCGGTACCTGATCCAGGCCGACGACGTCGAGCACACGTAAGGCGTTGGCGGCCGCCACAGAAGTGGGCACGTTGCCGTGCGCGGCTCCAACGGCGACGATCTCGACATCCGGCTGGGCGGCCAGGAACAAGATCGCCCAGGTGTCATCCACCCCGGGGTCCGTATCGATGACAACGGACAGACGGGTGGAAGCGGCGGGTGGCATGCAGGTCTCCCCTTGTTCCCTTTGTCCTGCGGATCTGGCGGTTACCGTGTCTTCGCTCCCGCTACTGTTTCGGCATTCGGGCAAAAGCGGAACGCTTCTCCCGGCCAGCCGGCTGCTGAACTGTGGGGCGGGCTTGCGCGCACCAGGGCCGGAGAGAACCGTGTCGAGCTCCTCCCGCGTGGCGGGTGCTATCGGATCTGCCGGGTCCATCAGAAGGAGCCGAGTCCGGAGGCGAACGCCGACTGCGAAAGCGCCGGCGAGGCGCCGGTCGGTTGCCAGAGCGGTCGCACCAGATCCGACTGGCGTTCCAGGTCGTCTGAGCGGCGGTCAGGAACGCCAGATCCAGCCGATCGGAGATCCGAGTCGGCCCCGAGAACTCGCGCTGGGGCCACGGCAGTGTGCGCGGCGCACTCTGTCGGCATGGGCTCGCGGCAGCCTCCCACCGTACAGGTCACCACCGTGACCGTTCGCTCAGCGGCACGCCAAAAGTCCGTACAGCAGAGGGATCCCCGGCTCCGGCAGCCGCCACCAGCCGGATGAGCCACGAGCCATATGGGGCCAGCGTGGCCAGGGCAACTCAGGACTTTCGCGCAGCCGCCGGATGTCCAGACCGGCTCCGACCAGGGCATTGACGACCTCGCCCAGCCCGTGCACCCACTCGTAGCTGTCGGTAGCGCCCTCGACGGCCGGGCCATCGGTGTAGGTGTGTGTCGCGTCGCGGTGTACGGGGCCGCTGCCGCCCATGTAGTCATGCCGGAGCAGGAGTTCGGGTCCTTCTCCGGGGGCGGGCTTGGGGCCCAGCGAGTTGAGGAGCGGGTGGAACTCCACGACGTACAGGCGGCCGCCGGGACGCAGCAGTTCGGCGACGACACCGGCCCAGCGGTCCAGGTCGGGGAGGTAGCACAGGGCACCCTTGCCGGTGTAGACGACGTCGAACCGCCGCCCGCCGAGGGCCTCCACGGCGTCGTACACATCGGCCTGCACATACGTCACGTCGAAGCCGGCACGCGCCGCGATGCCGGTCGCCGCCGCCACAGATGCCGCGGAGAAGTCCAGCCCGACGGTCCGCGCCCCGCGCTGCGCGAAGGCAATCGTCTCCGTGCCCAGGTGGCACTGCAGGTGCAGCACGTCGCGGCCAGCCATCTCGCCGAGGTCGTCCCACTCCCACGAAGCGAACCAGCGTGACGGGTCGGGCTCCCCGTCAATCCCGTAGAACCGGCTGGCGAGGTGGACGGGGGTCCGGGCGTCCCAGTTCGACTGATTGGCCCGCATCATCCGCTCGTACGCATCGGTCATGGACTCACTATCGCAGGCGTCCGCAGCAGGCAGGGAAGCCCCAGGAAAGCCAAGGTCGAGATCTCACCGACCGCGGAACTACGGTGCTGCTTTGCCTGCGGACCGACCGGCGCACCGGTGATGCAAACCGGCTGAACTCTCGGGCGAGCCCCGGGGCTGCCGTGGCAGTCCAGACAGCAGCCGCACTCTCCAAGACGCAAGCGGCATGCCCCGGACAGCACCGGCGGACTGCCGCGAGATCTTCGCAAACCGATGCCCGCCGTCCGGTAGTGTCGCGACAGGCCGGGGCAGCAACCGGCCCTGGTTCTTTTCGTTCTGACACGTTGCTGGTAAACCCGTTCTCACCTCGGAAAACACCCGGGTTCTTGTCAGGACGGCGCTATTGGGAGTTCGGATCGGCGACGTTCGACGGACTGGTCGTGAAGAGCCCGCCGATCTGCCGGATCGTCAACCACGGGCACGATTTCGTGCGCTGCGAGTCCGACCCTCCGGAGTCCTCGGACCACGACCTCCAGGCGGCGACCCTGGAGAAGATCTTCGCCTCGGACCTGGTGTACGTCGTGAATCCCGGCGGATACATCGGCCGCACCACGGCGTACGAACTGGGGTGCGTCCATGAACGCGGCATGGCCGTCTACTATGCGGAGCCGCCGAAGGACCTGCCCATCGCCGTCCCGGAGAGAACCGTCGTCGATGCGCGCCACTTGGTGGAGATCATTGCCGGGAGTGATCCGGGGCCCGCTCCGGTCAGGCGGCCACGGGTCGCGGCGCAGCCGACAGCCGACCGAGATGGGCCACGATCAGGCCCGGGTAGGTGTCGGTGGGGCTTGTCCTCACTGAGAGTGAGAATGCAGCACGGTGACGGTGTGCCAGGAACGGACCGCCCCATGATCACACTGAGGCTCCAGCTCTTGTCCGGGTGCGGTAAGCGCGCTGTCGGCATGCCCGTGAGCAGTATTGGCGGGGCCGTCCAGTGACGGTTTGGGGGACGGGGCGGCCGCACACAGCGCAGCTGCGGGTGGAGGCGAGATCCTCCGAAGTTTCGTCACATCCGGGCGTCTCACCGACGCCCGTGATAGCTATTTCGTCACACATGGGCGAGTCGTCGATCGTCGTGGCGAGGGTTTCGTCACGGCGGGCCCCGGGCAGGTCGGGCTGCGTGCCCGGGGGGCACGGAGGCTCGGGCGTTGGCGGGAGGGCCACGGCGATGTAGTCGAGGATGTGCTCCAGCCCGTTGCGGAACTGGTCGTCGCGACTCAGGTGCGGCTGGCGTGACTCCGTCACGATCTTGGTGAAGATCGGGTACTTCCCGCTGCTCACCAGCTGATTGATACGCGGGGAGCTTCGCGCCATCCACTCCGATTCGCTGAGCCCGCTGCGGCGGACTTCCTCGGCCGTGCTGATCTCCTCGCGGACGGCGCCCTCGATGTGGCTGTTCAGCATGGCCATGAGGCGGAGGTTCCCGTCTACGGAGACGTGGGTGTCGAGGGCCCCCATCACCCGTTCGATCAGCAGCAGTTGGTTAGGACCGAAGCCGGGGAGCGACCGCTGCACGGTGGCGACCCACGGGTGCCGTAGCCACATCGCTCGCAGCCCGTTGGCGTAGCGTGTCAAGTCCGCGCGCCAGTCGCCGGAGGGCATGCCAGTGATGTCGATCTCGCCCATCAGGTGGTCGGCCATGAGTTCGATGAGGTCGTCACGGCTCGGGACGTATCGGTAGAGCGACATTGCGCCCGTGCCGATCTCGGCGGCGATCCGCCGCATGGTGGCGGCCTCCAGCCCTTCGGCGTCGGCGATCCGGACCGCCGCTTCGGTGATCTGCGCTCGGCTGTAGGTCGGCTTCCGACCCGCGGCCGGGCGCTCGGGCCGCATCCAGATGTTCACGTACTCGGCATCGGTCACCGTTCCACCCTCCACTTGCGTACATGGTACTCGAAGGCATAGCCTCACCGAGGCCGCGTACAAGGTACGCAATCGAGGAGGGGTAATGGGAAATCCGATCGTGATCGCCGAGGGGTTACACAAGACCTTCGGCGACACCCATGCGCTGCGGGGCCTCGACCTGAGCGTGCCGCGAGGGACGGTCTGCGGCGTGCTGGGGCCGAACGGCGCGGGTAAGACGACCGTGGTGCGTATTCTGGCGACCTTGTGCGACCCCGATGCCGGGCACGCCCGCATCGCCGGATACGACGTCGTCGGTGAGGCCGGCAAGGTGCGGGCCAGGATCGGGCTCGCAGGCCAGTACGCAGCCGTGGACGAGAAGCTCACGGGCCGTGGCAATCTGCGCATGTTCGGGCGCCTGTACCACCTGTCCCGGCGCGAGGCGCACCGGCGGGCCGACGAGCTGCTGGAGCGCTTCGGCCTGAGGGACGCCGCTGATCGTCCGGTCGTCGGCTACTCCGGCGGGATGCGGCGGCGCCTCGACCTGATCACCTGCCTCATCCAGCGCCCCGAGGTGCTCTTCCTGGATGAGCCGACCACCGGTCTGGACCCGCGCAGTCGCGGCGAGATCTGGGACAGCGTGCGCGAGCTGGTGGCGGACGGCACCACGGTGCTGCTCACCTCGCAGTATCTGGACGAGGCTGACCGTCTGGCCGACGACATCGCCGTCATCGACCACGGGCAGGTGATCGCCACGGGCACGCCCGACGAGCTGAAGTCCACGATCGGAGACCGCCTCGATGTCACCGTCGAAGACCCCGCCGGGCTGCGTCCGGCGGCGACCATACTGAATGCCCTGGCCGGGACCGATCCCACGGTGGAGGGCGCCGACCAGCTGAGCGTTGCCCTGCCCGGTAGTGGTTTCCGGCTCGCTGACATCGTGCGCGAGCTCGACCGCGCCGGGGTCACCGCTGCCGACGTGCGGCTGCGCCGCCCCACCCTCGACGAGGTGTTCCTGCGCCTCACCGATCAAAAGGAGCACGTCTGATGACCGCCATCTCCTCGCCCCTTGGCCGCCTGCGCTGGACGTTTGCCGACGGGCTGACCCTGGTCGGCCGCGAGTTGGGACGATTACGGCAGGAGCCCGGGCAGATCATCGCCGCGCTGATCTTCCCGGTCATCATGGTGGTGCTGTTCGGGTACGTCTTCGGCAGCGCGATCGCCGTGCCGGGCGGCGGCGACTACCGCGAGTACCTCATGCCCGGACTGTTCGCGATGGTGACCTTCACCGCGATGCAGGGGGTCATGGGGCGGATGGCCGCGGACACCTCTCGCGGCGTGATGGACCGTTTCCGGTCCATGCCGATGGCACGGTTGGCGGTGCCGTTCGGGCACACCGGCGCCGACTCCCTGATCGGCCTGCCGCTGCTCGCCGCCATGGTGGGGACGGGCCTGCTGGTGGGCTGGCAGCCGCACCGCGGCCTCATCCCCGCTGTCGAGGCGTTCCTGCTGATGATGCTGCTGCGGTACGCACTGAGCTGGGCGGGCGCCTATGTGGGCCTGCTGGCGAAGAACGAACAGACCGTCGCCCAGTTGGTGCCGCTGTTCCTGCCGATCACGATGATGTCCAACGCGTTCGTTCCAACCGACGGCATGCCGCAGTGGCTGCGGTTCCTGGCCGACTGGAACCCGGTGAGCGCGCTCACCGCCGCCGCCCGGAACCTGTTCGGCAACCCCGGGATGTCGACGTCCGGACACACGGCCTGGCCGCTCACCCATCCAGTGACCGCAGTCCTGCTCTGGTCGGCCGCGCTGCTGGCGGTGTTCGTTCCGCTCGCACTGCGCGCCTACATGCGCACGGGACGGTGAAAGACCGGGACCCCTGACCACAGCAGGTTACAGCCTCAAGCGCCCTGGCACGTCCAGCTGGCCGCAATACAGCACGTTCCGAATGACGCTCCCCACCAGTCGGTGCCTCCAACTGGTCGGCGCAGGAGCGCCGGGACTACGCCAACGATGTGGGCGACATGCGGTCTCTGGCCGCGGTGAGTGCTCGGGAGAACCGTTCCAAAGCCGATCAGGACCCCAGCCAGTGGCTTCCCTCCGATCCGGGAGCACTCTGCCGGTACGTCGAGGAGTGAACCGTGGTGAAGTCCCGCTGGGGGCTGTCAGCGGACCCGGGCGAAGTGACCGCGCTCTCCGATCTCGCGGCTGGCTGCCGCGACACCCGGATCACCTACACATCTGCCCGCTGAAGCCAGGGGCCGCGTAGCCGTCGAGCAGAGGTACCATCCACCACCAACATGAAAACGCCCCAGACGAGGGAGCTTGTGATGGACACCTCTGCCGACAACACCAATCTGAAGTCCCAATACGCGGGACAGATCAATACCGACCTCGAACTCAACTCCGCCGACCACGAACGTGTCAGCTCCGAGATCACGGCACTACAGCAGCAGCTGTTGGTACTGGAAAACAACCGGACGCTGCTGCTCGGCATGCGGCAGAGCCTTGGCGACGAAGCCGCCGGTGACGTTCCGGAGAACACCGGCGTCAGCAGCTCTGAGAATGGTGCATCCGCTGCGCGGAAGTCCGCGGAGCGGTCGGCGACGCGCAAGCCGACGAAGAAGACCGACACAGCCAGCGGCAAGCGGAAGGGGGCGGAGTCGGGCGGGAACCGCACCAAGCGGGTCCGAGCAGCGGGTGCGCCCACCCTCCGGGACCTCATCCACGGTGACCTCACCCAGCACGGTGAACCGCGCTCCGCAGCCGAAGTCACCGCCGCCCTCACCCAGACGCTCCCGGACCGCGAGATCAAGGCCACGGTCGTGCGCAGCACTCTCGAGGCGCTCGTCGCCAAGGGCGAAGCTCACCGCACCAAGCAGCAGAGGTCCGTCTTGTACTCGGCTACCGCCCCGGACGCGGCCGCTGGTGCGGCTGAGCGCAACGCGGCGTCTTCCTCCTGAGAGCTGTAGGACGACCTCACAGGGCTCGAGACGCCCCCCAGCCTCGATGGGGGGCTTGTGAGGGATCGGCACGCGTAGGGCTGGTGGGCGCCTTCTCCTGCCCTGCGCTACCGCTGATCCACCGCAACACCTCTCACACATGTGGAGTTGCTCCTCCTTGCCCGTCGCTCTACATCCTTGTCGGATCGTTGGTGGGTTATGGTGCCCGCATGAGCGGACGGTTCACCGGCTGGCCGGAACGAGCCATGGACGTGTTGCTGCACCTGCAGGGCGAGCCAACACGCGTGGTGCGCGAGCAGTACCGCGCGGATCGCGAACGTCTCGTCCGGCAGCCGATGATCGCGCTGCTCAATGATGTGGCTGACGTCAATCCCCGGTACGAGGACTTCTCTGTCTGGCACTACCGCACCAACTCCTGGTGGTGGCAGCATCAGGGCGCGGTGATCCGGCTCGGCCACAAGATCGAGATCGGCCTGCGGTTCGACCTGGACGGCCTGCGGATTCAAGGCGCTTGGTGGTATCCCGCCCCTGGCCAGGTCACCATGTTCCGCAAGGCCGTCGCCGCCGAGGGAAGCGGCCACGAACTCTCGGCCATCGTCGAGGGCTTGAGGACGAAGGGCTACGACATCTCCGGGGACGTGATGAAGCGCCCCCCACGGGGTTATCCGTCCGACCACTCCCGCACGGACCTGCTGCGCCACCGCTCACTGATCGCGGCCTATCCCCTCGGCTGCGACGACTGGCTCCACACTCCTGAGGCTGTCGGCAAGGTCCTCGCGGCCGCCCACGACCTCGACGCCATGCTCACGTGGCTGGTCCGTCACGTGAACAGCTCCACCTGACTCGAGAAGAACCAGCGTCGGCATACACCGTCCGGAAAACTGGCGCACGTCGCTAACAGGAGAGGGACGCGTACGGGACCCTTTCTCCCCAGGCCGTCGCCAAGCTCAGACACCTGCGCTGGCGCAGTCGGCATACAGGGCGTGCTGAGCGCGGCCCGACGCAGCGCGACACTTCACGCTCTGGGAGACCCCGGACGGCATTCCCGCCTCCATGGCGGCCGCGACCTCGATCGTCGGCGGCATGATCCGGGTGGACCCCGTCTACACCCCAGCTCACCTCCGCGGCCGCGGCTACGCGGGCGCCGTGACGGTCGAGGTGAGCCATGCCGCGCTGGCCGCGGGCGCGACGGACGTCGTCCTGTTCACCGACCCGGCCAACCCCACCAGCAACGCCCTCTACCAGCACATCGGATACGTCCACATCGCCGACTTCACCGGATACAAGTTCTCCTACAGCGCAGCAGAGGCCAGTGAGGAACATGACCGAGACAAAACGCGCCTGCCATCAGGAAGCTGATTCGTCGGCTCTGTCCTACCGGTCGTAGCAGGGACGAAGAACACCCCCTCAGGGTCGGGACGTGGCAAACAGGTGCTCAATCGAAGTAGAGCACCGATTCTGAAAATCTGCTGCCTACGACATAGAACTCGGCGCGATCATTGTCGCCGCCCGTCCTGGGGACCGCGCTCGCTGATTCGAATACGGCGCTACAACAGAACCGACGGCCTGTAGGAACAGAGGCAGTACGCCACCCACCGGTGGTGCGGCACCTGCTATGCGGATTCACGCAGCTGGAGTTCTGCCCTGACCACCAGTTCATCCCGGCTGAGCGGACTGCTTGTGGCCAGCAGCCGGGCGGTCTGTTCCACGGCGAGCGCGCCGAGTCCCCGCGTGTCCAGAGCAACGGTGGACAGCGGCGGCTCGACGAGCGCTCCGAGCCGGAGGCCGTCGAAGCCGATCACAGCGAGGTCGCGAGGAACCCGCCGTCCTAGTCGACGGGCGGCGCGCAGTGCTCCGATGGCGATGACGTCATTGAACGTGAACACGGCGGTTATATCGGGGTGACGGGCGAGAAGTTCCTTCAGTGCGCTCTCCCCGCCATCAACGCTCTGATCTGCCCGACTGACCGATCCGGCATCCAGTCCGCAGGCGGACATCGCGCTGACGAACCAGTCGTGGCGGATGCTCGGCTCGGACCGGCCCGCATGATCGAGCATTCCGATGTGCTGATGGCCCGAGTCGACCAGATGCCGGATCGCGGCGTGAACGCCCCCCTCACCGTCGATCCGGATCGAACTGAACCGCTCGGTGCGGTGCTCCCGGTCGATGAGCACCACGGGGAGCCCTCGCATCAGCTTGTCGATCTCGCCCTCCGGCTGGCTCAGGTACCCCACTACGGCGTCCACTTGGGAGGCGATCACCTCGAGCATGCCCCGCTCCTCCTGAATGCGGTCACCGGTGTCGTACACGACAACATGCCAGCCACGCGCCCGTGCCGCGTCCAGCGAAGCGGCGGCTACCTCGGTGAAGAATGGATTGAGGAGATCGGGGATCACGAGCCCGACGCTGATCGCGTCCTGCCGGACGAGCCCCCTGGCGAACCGGCTCGGCCGGTATCCGAGCTCGAGGGCGGCGTCAAGAACGCGCTGCTTGGTGGAAACACCGATCTCGCCCTTGTCGTTGAGCGCCCGTGACACGGTTTGCCGGGACACACCGGCGATCCGCGCCACGTCATCGATCGTCACCCTGCGAGAGCCGGTTTCCGACGACGCCATCATTTACCTCCGCGTAGTGGTCGACGCGGCCACGTCGCAGGCGCACCGAGTATGCCGGGGCTGAAGCCGCGGTGCGACCCTCTGGGTGGGCGCTTGACGATCTCGGCGGTGAACCAGGCGGCCGGCACATGCGCCACCTCTCCTCCTGGGGTTTCGAGTTGTTGCATCGACTTGCCTCCGCAGCCAGGGCCCGGTGTGTGATTCAGGAGCCTTGACACTCGGCTGTGCCGAAGCGCACACTCCCAATCACTTCAGAACATCATCACCGTGAGCGCTCCCGTGAGCGCTCACGTTACCGCTCACGGTCCCATTGTTCCAACCAGATGGCATTCGCCTGAGGTGTCAACGTCGACCCCGCCTAGCACCCGCAGCTAGTCGTTCTCTGGAACGGAAAATATGAGCACCACAGTCACGCGCACCGGCCTCGCGGCCGCCGCCGCCCTCAGTCTCGCGCTACTCGCCGGGTGTTCGTCACCCGCTGACTCGGATACGGCATCCGCAGGCTCCTGTACGCCTGCGAAGGGGAAGGTAACCCTTCAGTACTGGAACACCGTTCCGGGCATGGACAAGGTCGTCGCCCTGTGGAACAAGAACAACCCGGACATCCAGGTTCAGACCAAGAACATCTCCAACGACCAGTACGGCACCCTTGGCAACGCCCTCAAGGCGGGGAAGGCTCCGGACCTGGCACAGGTCGGCTACGACCAGCTTCCCAGCCTGCGTACCCAGAACGCCTTCGTGGACGCCTCCGCCTGCTCGACAGCCGCCGCGGCCAAGTCGCAGTTCGTTCCGTGGACGTGGTCGCAGACCAGCTTCGGCGGCACCGGCGTGTTCGCCTTCCCGCAGGACACCGGTCCGATGGCGCTCTATGTACGCAGCGACATCTTCAAGAAGTACGACCTCCCGATCCCCAAGACCTGGGACGAGTACGCGGCGGCCGCACAGAAGCTGCACAAGGCGAACCCGAACGTCAGCATCACGTTCTTCGACCCGAACAATGCCGAGTGGTTCAACGGTCTGCTCTGGCAGAACGGCGCCGAGATGTACAGCTACTCCGGCGACAAGTGGCACGTCACCGTCGAGTCGGACCAGAGCAAGCAGGTCGCGGAGTACTGGCAGAAGCTGATATCCGACAAGCTCGTGCGCACCGATCTGGCCAACGGGTCGACGCAGATGTACGCCGCGTACCAGAAGGACCAGGTCGCCAGCTACGTCGGCGCTTCCTGGGGCTACAGCATGTTCCGCGACAATCTGCCCCAGCAGGCCGGCAAATGGACGATCGTCCCCATGCCGACGTGGGGCGCGGACGGCGCGTCCGGTGACTGGGGCGGATCGACGGTGGCCTTCATGAAGGGCAACAGCCATCTGTACGAGTCAGTCAAGTTCAACACCTGGCTCAACACCGACCCCAAGGCCCTCGCGTTGGAGAACAAGCTGGGCGGCCTCTATCCGGCGGCCAACGCCGGGCTGCGCCTTCCTGCGTTGGCGCAAGGTGTCGCCTACTACAACAACGAGAAGATCTTCGACGTCTTCGCGGACTCGTCCAAGAAAATCAACACCAGTTTCGCCTGGGGTCCCACGCAGAAGACCGCGAACCTGGCGCTACAGGACGCGATGGCCAAGGCGGCGGCTGGAGACGGCACGCTCACCGACGCCCTCTCCACCTCCCAGGCCGCCGCGCTGAAGTCGATGAAGGACCAGGCGATCCCGGCCACGGCGGGCAAGTGACTGCGACATGACCGACATCTCAACCCGCGTGCCCCACGTGATATCGTCGCCCGGGGGCCGCCGCCGACGCAACGGCGGCCGCCCCCGGGTGGGCACCGTCGCCGCGTTCCTGACCCCCTTCTTCCTCCCCTTCCTGCTGTTCTACGTGGCACCCGTCGGCTACGCGCTCTGGCAGAGCTTGCGCGTGGTGCGCCGCACCGGCGGCCAGTACGGGACCTCGTACACGGCCTTCGGCGGATTCGAGCAGTATGCGCAGGTGTTCCAGAACACCGAGTTCTGGGCCAGCATCGGCCGCATCGGACTGTTCGGCATCGTGCAGGTGCCCGTGATGCTGTTCATCGCGCTGATCATGGCCTTGCTGCTCGACACTCCCCTGCTGCGGCTCAAGGCGTTCTTCCGCATCACCGCGTTCATGCCGTACGCCGTGCCGGGTGTCATCGCTGCCATCATGTGGTCGTACCTGTACTCCCCGCAGCTCAGCCCGGTCGTCGACCTGCTCGAGGGCATCGGCTGGCAGCCCGACTTCCTCGGCCCGGGGGCCGTGCTGTGGTCAGCGGCGAACGTCTCCACCTGGCTGTGGACCGGCTACAACATGCTGATCATGTACGCGGCGCTGCAAGCGATCCCGCAGGAGCTCTACGAGGCCGCGAAGCTCGACGGTGCGGGCCAGTGGACGATCGCCTGGCGTATCAAGGTTCCCATCATCGCCCCGGCGATCGTCCTGACCACGGTGTTCTCGATCATCGGCACCCTTCAGCTCTACGCCGAACCGGCCGTGCTGCGGCAGATCTCCTCGAACATCTCGAGCACCTTCACCCCGAACATGCTCGCGTACGCGGTGGCCTCCGGGAACAACTACCAGCAGGCCGCGGCGATCTCCGTGGTCATCGCCGTCATCACTTTCGTCTTGAGCTTCGGGTTCATGCGACTGACCTCGAAGAAGGCCGGGCTGTGACCGACCCATCCGTGTCCCGTGAAAGCCGCGTCAGCCGGACGGCCGTGACGGCCCTGATGTGCCTGCTGGCCGTCTACTTCATGCTGCCGGTCTACTTCCTCATCGTCGCGGCGACGAAGCCGCAGGGCGACCTCGCCTCCACCAACGGGCTGGTCTTCTCCAACTTCAACCTGATCGACAACGTCCGCATCCTGTTCACCCGCAGCGACGGCATCTTCGGCCGCTGGGCCGTCAACACCGTCATCTACGCGGTGCTGGGTGCGGCCGTTGGAACGCTGATCTCCGCGCTGTGCGGCTACGCACTGGCCAAGTTTCCCTTCCGCGGCCGCGAGTTGCTGTTCTCCGTCGTCCTCGGCGGCGTCCTCGTGCCTACCACCGCACTCGCCCTGCCGCTGTTCCTGCTGTTCTCGGCGACCGGCATCGTCAACACCTACCTCGCGGTGTTCCTGCCGAGCATCGTCAGCCCGTTCGGTGTCTATCTCGCGCGCATCTTCGCGAACGCCGCCGTCCCGCAGGAGCTGATCGAGTCGGCGCGCCTGGACGGTGCGAGCGAGTTCCGGACGTTCTTCTCGGTGGCATTCAGACTGATGACACCGGCCTTGGTCACCATCTTCCTGTTCCAGTTCGTGGCAATCTGGAACAACTTCTTCCTGCCGATGGTGATGCTGCAGAAGGAGTCGCTGTTCCCGATCACGCTCGGCCTGTACCAGTGGAACGGCCAGACCGCCCGGGCCCCGCTGCTACAGCAGTCGGTGATCACTGGATCGCTGGTATCGATCGTGCCCGTGATCATCGTGTTCATCCTTCTCCAGCGGTTCTGGCGCACCGGGCTCGCCGCCGGCTCCCTCAAATGACCGCCCGCCCCGCTCCACGCTCCCCCACGCCCGCCAGCACAGAAGGTCAGAAGGTCCCTCTCGCCATGCGCAACTCCGCCGTCTTCGTGCCTCATTTCCACTGGGACCGGGAATGGTATGAGCCGTTCCAGGTCTTCCGGCACCGGCTGGTCGCCGCCCTCGACACAGTGCTGGAAACAGCCGAAGCCGACCCGGACTTCCGGTTCACCGTTGACGGGCAGATGGCCGCGATCGAGGACTACCTGGAGATGCGGCCGGAAAACCGTGAGCGCATCATCGCTCTGGTCAGCGAAGGCCGGCTCGCGATCGGCCCGTGGCTCATCCTCCTCGACGAATTCCTCTGCTCCGGCGAAACCATCGTGCGCAACCTGCAGATGGGCTGGGCAGCTGCGGAAAAGCTGGGCGGCGCGATGTCCATCGGCTATCTCCCGGACATGTTCGGCCACATCGCGCAGATGCCGCAGATCCTGGCGCGTGCCGGGATCGAACATGCGGCGCTGTGGCGCGGTGTCCCCGGTTCCGTCGCGGGTCACGCCTTTCGCTGGCGCGCGCCCGACGGCTCCGAAGTGCGCACCGAGTTCCTCTTCGACGGCTACGACAACGGTCTCGACGTCCTGCTGGTGCCCGACAGGATTCGCCGCGCGCTGGGCGAGTACGCCCAGATGACCGCCGAACGATGGGGTGGAGATCCGGTGCTGGCCATGGCCGGAACCGACCACAACGCGCCCGACCCGCAACTGGCGGCGTGGCTGCGGCACGCATCCAGCCCGGAGCGTGCCATCACCGTCGCGACGCTCGAGGAGTACATCCGCAAGCACGTGCGTGACGAGGTGTCCGCGGTCGTCACCGGTGAGTTGCGCAGCCATGTGCGCGGCAACATCCTTCCGGGTGTGTTGTCGGTGCGGCTCGGGCTCAAGCAGCGGATGGCCGTGGCCGAGCGCACCATCGACCACGCCGAGCGGATGAACGCACTGTGGTCCCGGCGCGACGACTCGCCGTTCCTCTCTCTCGCGTGGCACAAGGTCATCGAGTCGACGGCGCATGATTCGGTGGTCGGATCCGGCACCGACGAGACCTGCGACCAGGTCGCGGCACGGCTCGCCGAAGCCGCGCAGGCGGCTCGTGCCGTTCGGGACGCGGCCCTCGCCGAGCCCGCCGCCCGGGTGCCGGTCGACGGCTTCCTGGTGGCCAATCCCCTGCCCTGGGAGCGAACGGCTCTGGTCGAGGTGGATGTCATGGTCCCGCCGGAAGATTCCACGCTGGTCTCGACCACGGCCGGCGGATCGGCGCATCCCGTACAGTTGCTCTCCCAGGCCCCAACCGTCCTCAGCGACGAACGTCTGGATGCGTCGCGGCTCGAACGAGTGCTGCGCCGCATTCACCGCCGCGAGCTGTTCGGCCGTCTGATCGACCACTACGAAATCGCCCCCGGCTCACTCGTCTTCCACCTCGCCGAGGCGCCCGCCGGGCCGTTCGACCTGCTGATCCTGCGCCGCGAGGTCGCCGCCTCCGCGGCCGCGCATCCGGGTGAGTGGCGGGTGCGGACGCTGACGGAAGCCCGGGCCACCGCGCTGGTGCCCGTCCACGTTCCCGCCGGCGGGCTGGCCAGTTTCCGGGTCACGGCCGGCGACCGGTCCGCCGTCCCAGCGACACCCCTGGCTCCTGCGACGGCCAGGGCCGACACTCTGGCCAACGGGCTGGTCAAGGTCGCGGTCGCCGACGACGGCACCCTGGATGTGACCGGTGCGGACGGCACTGTCCTGGCTGGGGTCGGCCGCCTCGTCGACGGTGGTGACCGTGGCGACAGCTACAACTACGCTCCCCCGGCTCGGGATGTGCTCGTGTCGGAGCCGACGAAGACCACCGTCCAACTCCTGGAGAGCGGACCGCTGCGTTCCAGGATGCTGGTCACCCGCGTCTACGACTGGCCCGCCGCGCTCTCCCGCGACCGGGATCTGCGCAGCGGCCACACCGTCCAAACGCCGGTGGACATGCTGGTGGAGGTACGCGCGGGCGAGCCGTTCGTCCGCCTGTCCACCTCGTTCCTGAACCAGAGCGCCGACCACCGGCTGCGCCTGCACGTTCCTCTGCCCCAGCCGGTGGACACGTCCGCGTCTGCTGGACAGTTCGCCGTCACCGGGCGTGGGCTCACCGCCGAGGGCGGCTGGGGCGAGTTCCCGATCCCGACGTTTCCGGCGAGTTCCTTCGTATCGGCCGGCCCCGCCACCGTCCTGCTCGACCACGCCGGCGAATACGAACTCGTCGACGGCGGCTGCGCACTCGCCATCACCCTGCTGCGCGCCATCGGTTCGATCAGCGTCAACATCCATCCCCTCCGTGACGAGCCCGCGGCAAGCGAAATCGCCGCACCGGGCGCGCAGGATCTCGGCATGCGCATCGAGAACCGTTTCGCCATCGTGCCCTCAGCAGCCGGCTGGCAGGGGGCGAACGCGGTCGCTCTGGCCGAGGAGTTCCGCAACGACGCACTCATCGCCCGCGGGACCGCGCCCAGCACAGACCCGCTACCGCCCGGCACCAGCGGCATACGGGTCGATGGCCGCAACGTGCACGTCTCAAGCATCCGCCGCGTCACCGACAGCGCGCGCAGTACCGGAACCGAGGTGCGATTGGCCGCGATGAGCGACACCGCGTCGACCGTCGGCATGACCGGTGCGTTCACCGAGGTCACCACGGTGGACCTGCTGGGCCGGCCGGTCTCTCAGCCGGTGCCTGTGCGCGGCGGGTTCGAGCTCGTCCTCGGGCCGTGGGAAATCCGAACCGTCGTGCTCAGGTGACCAACGACATCCGCAGGCAGGAATCGAGCTGACAGTGATGAGGCCGAGGGCTGCCAGTCCGCGCCTGATTCCCCCGCTCTCATGAAAGTTGTGACCTCTTGACTTCCGAGCCTTCCGCGTTTGTTTCGGACACCACACCTGGGCGTGGCGCGCTGCGCCCGGCACGCTCGTGGCTGCACTCCGACGCCCCTTCCCTCTCGCTGAACGGGCCCTGGCGTTTTCGTCTGTCACCTACGGCATCGGCGGCGCAGGACTTCGCGGCCGAGGGCTTCGATGACCGCAGTTGGGACAGCATCCCGGTGCCCTCGCACTGGGTGCTCCAGGGTGGCGGAGCCTACGGCCGGCCGATCTACACGAACATCCAGTTCCCGTTTCCGATCGACCCTCCCCATGTTCCGGATGAGAACCCCACCGGCGACTACCGCCGCCACTTCCATCTGCCTTCGGGCTGGTCGGAGGGAGACCGTGTCGTGCTGCGGTTCGACGGGGTCGAATCGCTGTTCAAGGTGTGGGTGAACGGTGTAGAGATCGGCAGCGCCAGCGGCAGCCGGCTTGCCCACGAGTTCGACGTGACCTGTGCACTCCACCCAGGCGACAACGTCGTGGCGGTGCGTGTGCACCAGTGGTCGGCGGCCAGTTACGTCGAGGACCAGGACCAGTGGTGGCTGCCGGGCATTTTCCGTGACGTCACCCTCCTGGCCCGGCCGGTCGGGGGCATCGAGGACGTCTGGCTGCGGACCGGCTTTGACAACGGGCGGGGGCGTCTGGACCCGGAAGTCATCGCCGGACCGGCGGCATTCCCCCTCACCCTGCGCATCCCTGAACTCGGCATCGAGCAGGTGTGGAGCACGGCAGCCGACGTGAAACTCCTCGACATCGCGGGCGTGGAGCCGTGGTCGGCCGAGCAGCCCCGCCTGTATGACGCCACGGTGTTTTCGGCCGCGGAGCGCATCGCACTGCGGGTCGGCTTCCGCACGGTCGAGATCCGCGGGGATCAGTTCTTGGTCAACGGCCACCGCGTCGTGTTCCACGGGGTGAATCGCCATGAGGCTCATCCCGAGCGCGGCCGTGTCTTCGACGAGGAACACGCCCGCGAAGACCTGGCCCGCATGAAGCGGTTCAACGTGAACGCCATACGCACCAGCCACTACCCACCGCATCCGCGGCTGCTCGACCTCGCCGACGAACTCGGATTCTGGGTCATCCTCGAATGCGATCTGGAGACGCATGGCTTCGACAAAGTCGGCTGGGCCGGCAATCCGAGCGACGACCCCGCATGGCGCGAAGCCTATCTGGACCGCATCCAACGCACCGTCGAACGCGACAAGAACCATCCCAGCATCGTGATCTGGTCGCTCGGCAACGAGGCAGGGACGGGCAGCAATCTCGCGGCGATGTCGGCGTGGGTCCACGCCCGCGACGCCGAACGCCCCGTGCACTACGAGGGTGACCACACCGGCGACTACACCGACATCTACTCGCGCATGTATGCATCGGTGGCGGAGACCGAGGAGATCGGCACCCCGGGCGCCCGCTCGGCGCTGCTCAACTGCACTCCGGCCCAGAGCGCCCGCCAGCGCACCAAGCCATTTTTGCTGTGCGAGTACGCACACGCCATGGGCAACGGGCCGGGAGCCTTCGACCAGTACGAAGCGCTCGTGCACAGGTATCCGCGGCTGCACGGCGGCTTCGTATGGGAGTGGCGCGATCACGGCATCCTGGCCACCACCCCGGATGGAACGCCGTACTACGCTTACGGCGGTGACTTCGCGGAGGTCGTGCACGATGGGAATTTCGTCATGGACGGCATGCTATTGAGCAACGACGTCCCCACCCCCAGCCTCCACGAGTACAAGGCAGTCGTCCAGCCGGTCCGCTTCACCTTCGACGCGGACAAAGTCGCGATCTCAAATCTGCGGCACTCGGCCGACACGTCCGACCTGCGCTTCCGTTGGCGCGTGGAACACGACGGTACCCCGGTGGCTTTCGGTGAGTTGGAGGTCCCCGTCGCCACTGCGGGCGGGTCAGGACGGGTTCAGCTGCCGCACATCGAAGTGTCGCCCGACGCCGAGACATGGCTCACGATCGACGCAGTGCTGGCAGCCGCAACCGCTTGGGCGCCCGAAGGGCACGTGATCGCGACTGCCCAACTGGATTGCTCGGTACGCCGCCCTGCCCCCGCTGTCCGGACGCGGAAAGACTGGCATCCGGGCGACGGAACGCTGACGCTCGGCATCGCCGAGTTCATCAGCGGATCCCTGGCCAGGCTCGCCGGCCGCGCAGTGACGGGCCCGCGGCTGGAGCTGTTCCGCGCGCCGACCGACAACGACGAAAGCCCCTCTGACGGAGTCGAGGGGAGCGACGCCGGCACTCCCGGGGTGGCCAATGCCGAACTGTGGCGGCGCGAGGGGCTCCACCGGCTGACCAGCCGTCGCCTGTCGGTGTCGCACGCCGCGGACGCCCTGCGCACCGTCGACAAGGTCTCCGCGGCGAACTCCGCCACGTCGGTGACGGTCGAGTCCATCTGGTCCCTGGAAGACGATGAACTGGAACTGCGCGTGGAGATCGAACCGTCCAGTAACTGGCGGGCCGTGTGGCCTCGGATCGGGATTTGCTTCGACCTACCCGACGGCGACGCCGCCATCGACGGCGCCGAGTGGTTCGGTCTGGGCCCGCTCGAGTCCTACCCCGACAGTCTGCGCGCGGCACGCACGTCCCGGTTCTCCTCCACCATCCAAGACCTCACGGTCGACTACGCGCGTCCCCAGGAGAGCGGGCATCGCTCCCAACTGCGCCGACTGACGCTGGCGAGCGGCGAAACCAAGGTGCTGCACCTGGAGGCACTCCCGGACCTGCACGGGCGCCGCCCCGGCTACACCCTGAGCCGCCACACGCCCCAACAGATCGCGCAAGCCCGTCATGCTTTTGAGCTTCCCGAAACGACGACAAGTCACCTGATCATCGACGCGGCCCAGCACGGGCTCGGCTCACGGGCCTGTGGACCGGACGTGCAACCCGAGTTCACGCTTCGCCCGCAAGCGCGCACGATCAGGATCCGCATCACAGCAGGCTAGGAGCAGCTCGTCGCTGAGCGGGCGGCATCGGACTCAGGCCGCACGAGGGGGAGGTGGATACGGCCGTTCGTCCCCCGTCTCTCACAGCCGCCACCGACAGCGCGGACTTGCCGAGGCCAGGCGCTCACCACGAGGATGTCCGCGCTCAGAACAGGCCGGTGGCCGATCACGCGGCGCGGTGTTCCAGGTGCAGGGTGAGGCCGCCCGAAAACAGGCCGTGGTCGGGGCGGTAGGGCTGACAGTCCGGCTGTGGAAGAGGCTGTGCTCCGGCTGAAGGAGCTGTTGTTCCCGTCGATCGCGGACGTCGCGGTGCTGCCGGCGGACGTGCATTACCAGATAGTGCGCGTTGAGGCGCAATGCGCCGCGGCCGACGCTGCCTGCCCGGGGGGCGGGGCCTGGTCGACACGAATTCACAGCTCCTACCTGCGGTTTCCCGCCGACGTACCGAGCGCCGGACGAAGCGTCATACTCCAGCTGCGTGTTCGGCGGTTCTGGTGCCGGAACACCAGGTGTCCGCGCCGGACCTTCGTGGAGCAGATAGCTGGCCTGACTCGCAGGTATGGCCAGCGCACCGAGCGACTGCGTTCGACCCTGACCGCAGTCGGCCTTGCCCTGGCTGGCCGGGCCTGCGCCCGGCTGGCTGCCGACCTCGGCGTGTCTGTGAGCCGGAGCACGGTCTTGCGCCTGGTCAACGCACTGCCTGAGCCGGAGGTGCCCGCGCCGCGGGTGGTCGGCGTCGGCGAGCACGCCACCGGGAAAGGCGGCTACTACGGCACTGTCCTGGTGGATGTCGAAACCCGACGTCCCACTTCCACCTCCTCCGCAAACGCGTCCTGCTCCCGACGTGATCCCGGGCACCCGAACATGTGGCCGCACCTCTCAAGGTCGTCACAGTCTCGGTCCAGGCCACTCAGAAAGCGGCTCCGACAGTACAGGCGGCACTCGGGGTGTCCGGGGGCTCGGAGAGAGGATGGCGCATTGGAGATCGTGGCAGATGACCTCTCCGGGCCGGAGATCGTCGGGTTCCTCGCCGAACACATCCAGCAAATGCGGTCCCTCACGCCCTTGGAGAGCAAGCACGCCCTCGACCTTGACAGTCTTCGGAAGCCCGACATCACGTTTTGGTCAGCTGTGGACAGCGACAGCTTGGTGGGCTGTGGTGCGATCAAGAGACTGGATGCGAGCCACGCGGAACTGAAGTCGATGCGGACCAGGCCGGCCCGGCAGAGAAGCGGGATCGCCTCCCAGCTGCTGGCGCACATCCTGCGCGAAGCCAAAGGTATGGGCTTTACGCGTCTAAGCCTGGAGACCGGCTCGACGGAGTTCTTCATGCCAGCCAGGAGACTCTACGAGAAGTTCGGCTTCCGCCACTGCGAACCGTTCGCGGACTACCAGCCTGACCCGAACAGTACCTTCATGACCAAGATCCTCTGAACGTCCTGCGAGCAAGGCCGTCGACTCCACGAGGAACCACTGGTTACAGCATGTAACCAGTGCACGGAAGTTGGGCCAGAACCGGCCTCCGCGTCGGCCACGACGGTCACGGCACCGCGGGATCGCGCGGTGCCGTGCGACGTTCCGCCGCGGCCCGCCACAGCATGCCGCCGATCCGTTTCACGGCCCCCACCGCGGCGCCCCGGCGCCACACGAACAACAGCGGGGAGGTGGCACCGCCACCCGCGAGCGGAACGAACCGCACACCGGCCCGCGGGGAGCGGGCCACCGCCGAGGAGACCAGAGCCACCCCGTCACCGGCCGCCACCAGGCCGAGGAGCAGTTCGGTCGCGGTGGCCTGGTACCGGATGCGCGGGGTGAAACCGGCCCGTGCGCAGCCATCGAGGAGCACCGGAAGCAGACCTTGCCTGACGTCCCTCCGGTACACCACGAAATCCTCCTCGGCGAGGGCGGACCACTCGATGGGCGATCGACCGTGCGGATGCGCGGACGGCAACGCCATGACCAGCGGGTCGTCGAACAACGGCCGTACCAGGACTTCTGCGTCGGCGGCGACCGGTCCCCGCACCACGGCGCAGTCCAGCTCGCGGGCGTGCAGCCCCGCCAGCAAGTCGGAGGTGTCCCCCTCCCGCAGTTCCCATTCGTCCTGCGGATGGGTGCGGCGGATCTCGTTGACGACCGAGGGGAGCAGTTCGAGGGCGACCGCCTCGACGCAGCCGAGCACTAGGGCGCGGCGAAGCCCGCGGGCCACAAGGGCGGCCTCCTGGACCGCGCGGCCCCAGGGCGTCAGGGTCCGGGCCGCCTCGGCGTGCAGCACCTCGCCCGCGGGGGTGAGCGCGACGTGGCGCGAGGTGCGGTCGAACAGGGGGACGCCGACGACCTTCTCCAGCGCCCGCACCTGCCGACTCACCGGTGGCTGGGTCATGGCCAGCCGCTCGGCGGCACGGCCGAAATGCAGCGGCGGAGACCGCCGACTCCGGGGCGGTGACCACGGCGTGAACGAACTGCTTGTGGCCGGGGCCTCGGTCGTGGACGGCACCGGCGCGCCGCCCTTCGCCGCCGACGTGCTGGTACGTGGCGAGCGGATCGAGGCCGTCGAACCGCCCGGCAGCGTCGAGCCGGCCGGGCGGCGGGTGCTGCGGGCCGGCCCGGGGCAGGTCCTCACGCCGGGGTTCGTGGACGTCCACTCTCACAGCGACAACGCTCCCCTGCACCCCACCGTCGACCCGTCCAAGCTCGTCCAAGGGGTGACCACGGAGGTGGTCGGCAACTGCGGCTTCTCGCTCGCCCCGGTCGGCGACCCGCACACCTTCGCCGGGTTCGCCGAGCAGGTGTGGACACCGCTGTCGCCCTCCTGGCGCGACCACGAGGGGCTGTTCGCGGCCGCCGAGGCGGGCGGCCACGGCACCAACCATGTCCCCCTCGTGGGACACGGCACCCTGTGGACCGCCGCCGACGGCGATCCCGCCATCATGCGCCGGATGCTGCGCGAGGCACTGGCGGCGGGCTGTTTCGGAATGTCCACGGGACTGGCCTACGCACCGGGTGCCGCCGCGGACACCGGACACCTCCTGGAAGTGTCCGCCGAACTCGGCGAGGACGACGTGTACGCCACGCATCTGCGCAGCGAGGGCGCCGGACTCGACACCACGGTGGAGGAGGCACTGACGGTTGGCCGCACGGTGGGCTGCCGAGTGCAGATCTCGCACATCAAGGCGTCGGGCCCACGGCGCTGGGGACGGCTGCCCGCCGTCCTGGAGCGGCTGGACGCGGCGCGTGACGGCGGCCTCCGCGTGGGCCAGGACGTGTATCCGTACATCGCGTCCTCCACCATGCTCTCCGCCGCCCTGCCGCCCTGGGCCCACGAGGGCGGCACCGAAGGACTCCTCGGCCGGCTGGCGGACCCGGCCGGGCGGGCGGCGATCCGCGCCGCGGTCGAGGGCGGCGAGGACGACTGGGACAACCACGTGGACGCCGTTGGGTACGAGGGGATCACGGTCGCCAGCACGGCCTCGGGAACCCACGACGGACTGCCGCTGCCGGAGGTCGCCGACCGCCTGGGCTGCGATCCCTTCGAAGCGCTGGTCCGCATAGTGGCCGGCGAGCGCAACCGCGCCAACATGATCGTGGAGTGCATGGATCCGTCGGACGTGGCCGCGGCGCTGCGCCACCCGCACACCACCATCGGCACGGACGCCGCTCCGCCCGGGTTCGGCGGCCATCCGCATCCGCGGGCGTACGGCACCTTCCCGCGGGTCCTCGGCCGGTACGTCCGGGAGGAGCGCCTGCTGACGCTCCCCGAGGCGGTGGCCGCCATGACCTCCCGCGCCGCCGACGCGTTCGGCCTCGGCGGGCGCGGCCGCGTCGTCCCCGAAGCTTTCGCCGACCTGGTGCTCCTCGACCCGGCCATGGTCGCCGACCTGGCCACGTACCGCACCCCGGTCGTGCCGCCGGCCGGTGTGCACACCGTGCTGATCGCGGGCCGCGAAGCGGTCCGGGCCGGCATGCCGACCGGGCTCCGGGCCGGCCGCCGCCTGGAGCCGCTCCGCTGACAGTCGGCACACCCCCCGTTCCACCATTCCCGCAACGAAGGACACCCCGTCACATCATGAGCAGCACCCTCCACCCCGACCCGCACGGCGCCCTCGACCTGCTGCGGGACATGATCCAAGTCGACAGCCGAACCGAGACACCGGGGGAAGGTGAACTCGCCCGGCGCCTGGTGGATCGCATGCGCGACAATCCCGGTCTCCCCCGGCCGCTTCAACGCGGTCGGACGGCTGCGCGGGACCGGCGGCGGGGAAAGTCTGATGTTCAACGGACACCTGGACACCAACCCGCTCACGGAGGGCTGGACCGTCGACCCCTGGGGCGGGGTGACCGACGACCGCTTCGTGTACGGGCTGGGCGTGTCGAACATGAAGGCGGGGTGTGCCTCATACCTCGCCGCCGTGGAGACGCTCCTGGCCCACGGGACACGGCTGCGCGGCGATGTCGTCCTGACCTTCGTCGTGGGCGAGCTCCAAGGCGGCGTCGGAACGCTGAAGCTCATCGACGAGGGACTGAGGGCCGACCACTTCGTCAACTGCGAGCCGACGGATCTCAACGCCCTGACCCTGCACGCCGGTTCGGTGGACTTCAGCGTCGAACTCACCGGTGCCACCCGCCACCTGTCCAAGCGGGAGGAGGCGGTGGACGCCATCATGGCCGCCTGCGAACTGATACCCCGGATCAACGCCATGACGTTGGGCGGCGCGGCGAACGCCGAGCACCGCTCGGTGAACCGGGCCAACGTCGGTGTGATCCGCGGCGCCCTGTCCCGGGAGTTCAATGAGACCAGGCCCCCGCAAGTGGCCGACATCGTACGCCTGTCGGGGGCCGACCGGTTCGCTCCCAGCCAGAACCCGGAGGATGTCCTGGGGGACATCCGAAGCCTGATCGAGACCGAGCTGCTCCCCCGCTTCCCCGGCCTCGGAGCCGAGGTCGGGCGGCACGGCCCGGAATCCGGAAAGCCCGACTTCCCGCCCTTCGCCGCCGACCTGGACTCAGCGGTGGTCCGCGCCGTCGCCGCCGCCCACCACGAGGTACGCGGAACCGATCAGGCCAACGGCCCGCTGGCGCCCTACTGCTTCTACGGCAGCGACGCGGGACATCTGATGCACTCGGCCGGCATGTCCGGTGTCGTCTGCGGTCCGGGCGGACGCTACAACACGATGCCGGACGAGCGTGTCGACATCGTCGACTACCTGGACGCGGTCCGCATGCACCTCGCCACCATGCTGCGCATCTGCGGAGCCGCTGACATCGCCGATGGCCACAGCGGAGTGGCACCGCCGTGAGGAGGAGCCCGTGGCACGGCCGTGAGGAGGAGCCCCGACCTCGCGCCTGGACTGTCGCGCCACGCCCAGCACCCGACCTGTCATACCAATGACAGGACGGGGCAAGGGTCGGTCACCATGCCGCCACCTCAAGGTCCTCCAGCGCGTGGCCGGCGAGCATCCTGATCCACTCCACCGCCGGCGCCGCCAGGCCCCGCTCTGCCATCTCGCACTCGCCTGGTTGCACTGGCGCGAGAGCCAGGAGACAACACCAGGGTTCGGGCCTCGAGGCGGGCGTTCCGGCCGAAGTTCCGGGCCCGGACACTTCGCCGACGGCAAAGACGCGGGTGACCCGCCGTCTCCGAACGGCCAGGGCCGGCTCATCGCAAGCTGCATGATCAACCGCACTGGCCGAGGCGGTGATGGGAACGCAGCCGCGATCACGTGGAGCTGGGGGCGGGGCGCTGGGGAAGAAGGTCGGCAGCGATCACGAAGGGGGCCTCGTGCGGCTGACGTCGGCCTCAACGAAGGAACTCACGGGCAGACCGCGGAGCGCGGTCTGCCACCGCCTCTGCGTTGGGCAGCTGTCGAGGCGTCCATCCAGTGCTCCGGGCAGGGAGGTGTCGGCCCGTCGCCCGGCGGGCGAGCCGACGCTGTGGGGGTGGGTACAACGACCGTAGGGCGCACTCAGCGGCTGCTCAGCGGTTTGCCGTACTTCTGAGCGGTGGACAGGTACGGGAGGCCGAGCGTGCGAGGCGAGAGGGCCGCCGAGCCGCCGGCCGAGCCGCCGCGGAAGAGCCATGCGGCGCCCAGGGAGGCGTTCTCGCCAGGGGATCCGACCGTGACATCCGGTACACCGTCGGCGTTGCAGTCACCCGAGGCGACCGCCGCGCCGAAGGTGTCGCCCGCCTCGGCGACGCCCGGGACACCGGGCGTGTCCTGGTTCCAGGAGACGGATGTGGCAGCGCCGCCTGCGTCGAGCAGGCCCTGAGCGCTGCCGGAGAGCAGCCAGGCGGCGCCCGCCCCCGCTCTGCTTCCGATGGCCTCACCAGGAGCGCCCGCGATCAGGTCGTCGCGGCCGTCGCGGTTGACGTCGGCGACGGCGAGGGCGGCGCCGAAGCGGTCGCCGTTCTCGGCCACGCCCGGGACACCCGCCGTGTCCTGGTTGAGAGTCTGGGCGCGGCTGCCGAACGAGCCGCTCGCGGGGCTTCCGTAGTGGAGGTGGATGCCGCCGCCCTTGGCGGCTTCTTCGGGGCCGCACGGGTCGTCGATGTTCTCGTCGGCGATCTCACGGCACTCGCCGAGGGCCAGGTCGTCGTGGCCGTCGCCGTCGAAGTCGCCGGCGGCCAGGGCGGTCACGCCGGCGTTGTCCGTGTTCCAGAAGTTGGCCATCTCGGACCGGTCGGCGTCCCACTTCCACAGGCGCACGTGAGACTGCGTGTTGGGGTTGGCCGCGGTCCAGTACGCCACGGCCAGGTCCGCCGTGCCGTCGCTGTCGAAGTCACCAGTGGTCAGGACGGGGGCGCGGCCGCCCATGGGGGCGGCGACGACGGTGGTGATCATGCTGTCTTCACCCTGGATGACACGAGCGACGACCTTGTCCGTGCCGCCGATCACGATCTCCTTGTTGTCGTCGCCGGTCAGCTCGGCTGCCGCGACCGATTTGCCGTACGCGGCCGACGGCGACGGCCCGGTCAGGAGCGTCGCCCCCGGTCCCGGCCCGTCCGTCGAGCCGCCTATGGCGATGACCATGCCTGCGTCCGTACCGCGGTCGGTGACGTCCTCGCCGGGGACACCGGCGAGCAATTCCGCGATGCCGTCGCCGTTGAGGTCCACCAGGGCCACGGATGCGCCGAAGCGGTCGCCCGCCTCCGGGGTGCCGGGAACCTCGGGAGTGGCCTGGGTGACACGGATGCTTCCGTAGGCGCCGACGCCTTTCGGGCCGCCCCAGACGACGTTCACGTACCCGGCCTTGGCCTGGCCGCCGACGGTCCCGTCCGGGACGCCGACAGCGAGGTCCGCGTAGCCGTCGCCGTTGAAGTCGCTCGTGGCGGTACGGGGCTCGGCAGCGGTGGCGCCGGACGGGAACACGAACCCGGCGGTGGCCACAGCGCCGGCTGCGATGGCGTATGTCAGGATGCGGCAGCTGTGTGGCACGGAGGCTCCCACTCGGTCGACGGTGCGGGTTATCTGGTGTGACCGTCGAAGGGCGGCGCTGGTTGTACGGAGTTCACCGGTGGTTGGCGCCGGGTCAACGGTAGGCGGGCCTCGGTCCGAGCGGACGCGGACGGCGTAGCCGATGACTCTTCGGCTACTGAGGTTCTCGGTTCGGGGTGACGTCATGGCGGAGTGGGGATGAGGAGGCCGCTCAGGCCCCCGGGCGGCGGCCCCAGTCGGAGATCATCGGCGAGGTGGCCAGGTCGAGGCCGCCCGCCGCGATGTTGGCCAGATGGCGGTCGATCTCCTCGTCCGTGGCCGCCCCTCGGCGACGAGCTTGTCGCGGACCTGGTGGACGGTGGCCTCCTCCAGCACGGTGCACGCGGGCGAGGTGATGGGAAAGCAGGCGTCGGCCTCGACGT
The DNA here is from genome assembly GCF_003595545.1 of Streptomyces sp. 11-1-2. NCBI lineage: Bacteria > Bacillati > Actinomycetota > Actinomycetes > Kitasatosporales > Streptomycetaceae > Streptomyces > Streptomyces sp. 11-1-2. The sequence goes on along the minus strand of NZ_CP022545.1, from coordinate 11,518,628 downwards.
CGGCCGGCCCGGCCCCGCGCAGCAGCCGCGGCAGCTTGCGCCCGTACTCCAGGTCCGCCCCGCGCTGCCGCAGCAGCGCGCGGAAGCCGCGGCGCAGCCTGTTGGCCGGCTCTTGCTCGGGCCCGTACTCGTCGGGGCAGATCAGCGGCTGCAGCGGCGCCGGGTCGGCGTCCTCCAGGACCAGCCACCCGCCGGGGGCAGCGCCTTGACCATCGACCGTACGGCCTTGTCCCGGTCGGCGACGTGGACCAGCACGGGCCGGGCATGGATCAGGTCGAACGGCCCTTAGGCCGGGGCGCCTCGGCCGCCACGTCGTGGCGCGGCACCTCGAAGCCCGCCGCCTACCGCGTCCAGGAGGTGTCGATGTCGGTGGCCACCACGTGCCCGGTCGGGCCGGGCCGCTCGGCCGGCCAGGTCGGCACGGTGGGCGCACCCGCGCCGACCTCCCAGCACCGCCACCCCTCGCCGGCCCCGACCGTCCCGAAGTGCCGGAACGTCGACGGGTCGAAGAGCGTCGACAGCGCGGTGAACCGCTCCCCCGCCTCGGCCTGTCTGGTGTCCAGGAGGCAGCTCTTGTCGTAAGTGCCCCGCGTGTCCCGTGCCATGGCCCGGTCATCGCACCCGGGCCAGGGCACGGTTGCGCTGGGCCTCAGGGGCGTGTCTTCACAGGGATGCCCGGCCCTTTGCGGCGCTTCCTCACCCCAGCGTCCTCCGAGGGGCAGGCGGTCACCTGGCCCGCGGGCTGATAGCCGTCCGGGCCACTGCGCGTCATCAGGCGTGAGAACTCAACCGGCTTCAGCGCGGTGCCCGCTCATCACTGCCAGGCTTTCGTCGCGGATGGGGTGTGAGGTGTCGCGGTCGGGCCGGTAAGGAGCCAGGGTGGGTTCGGGCATGGAAGTGGTGAGTTCCTCGGCGGCGAGGGCGGCGAGGAGCGGGGCGAGGGTGACGCCGCTGTGGGTGGTGATGGTGTAGAGGCCGGGAGCCTGGAGATGCGGGCCGACCAGGGGAAGGCCGTCTTCGGGAACGGGGCGGACACCGATCCGGGTACCCCCCAGGGAGCGGAAGGCGGGCAGGATCGCGGCGCACCGGCTGAGGAGGTCCGCTTCGGGCGGCACATCAGTTGACGCGGTCGGGGCGAGGAGGGCGTCGACCGGCCAGGAGATGGCGCAGACCCGGTTGCCCGGGGCGGGGCGCAGATCGACGCCGGGGGTCGCGACGATGGCGCGCAGCGGCTCGGCGAGCGGGACGGACTCGCCCACCAGACCGGGGATCTGGCGCAACGGCAGCCGTATCCCGGCCAGTTCGGCGATGCGCCCGGCGTCGGGGCCCGCACAGTTGACGATGTGATCGGCCTCGAAGCGCCGGCCCCGTGCCTCGGCGCCGCGTACCCGCTCACCGTCCAGCAGCAGGGCGGTGACGGGACTGTCGTAGCGGATGTCGGCGCCCAGGGCCGCGGCCCGGTCGAGGAGGGTGCGCGCGAGGAGGGGGGCGTCGTACCAGGCGGCATCGTCGTGCACGACGAGTTCGGTGGCGCGGCAGGAGGCGGGGTCGACGGCAGGTGCGAGCGTGCGCAGCTCGCCGGGGTCGGCGGTGCGGCAGGGGTGCCCCCAGCCCGCGAGGCGCTCGGCACGTGCGCGGAGGATGCGCTGTTCCTCCTCGGTGTGGCCCCACTGGACGAGCGGTGCGGGATGGCGCCAGCCGACGGCTCCTGTGCCCGCGTGGATCTCGTGCTCCAGCTCCCGGTGGAGCGCGGCGCTGCGCCGGTTGAGCAGGAAGTAGGAGTGGGGGGTCTTCAGATGGGTGACGTCGATGGAGAAGGTGGCGCTGGAGGTGCCCGGTGTGCGGCCGCCGGCGTCGAGCACGGTGACGCTGACACCTGCCTCGGCCAGGCGGTGGGCGGTGGCGGCGCCTATCACTCCGGCGCCGATGACGAGGGCACGGGTCATGGAGACTCCTTGGGTGGCGGTCAGGTGTGGGGCGGTCGGAGAGCGCGCCCGGCGGCCGGAAAACCTTGCCGGGGAGGTCGGAGATCCCGGCGAGGTGGTCAGAGAACCTTGCTGAGGAAGGCGCGGGTGCGTTCGTGGCGCGGGTCGCTCAGCACGTCCGCCGGCGGGCCGGTCTCGACGACGGCTCCGTCGTCCATGAACACCAGCGAGTCGCCGACCTCGCGGGCGAAGCCCATCTCGTGGGTGACGACGACCATGGTCATGCCGTCGTCGGCGAGCGCGCGCATCACCTCCAGCACCTCGCCGACGAGTTCGGGGTCGAGCGCGGAGGTGGGCTCGTCGAAGAGCATCAGTTCGGGCTTCATCGCCAGCGCGCGGGCGATGGCCACCCGCTGCTGCTGGCCACCGGAGAGCTGGGCGGGGTAGCTGCCCGCCTTGTCGGCGAGGCCGACGCGGTCGAGCAGTTCCGCGCCGCGTTCGCATGCCTGTTTCTTCGGCACCTTCCTGACTTGGACGGGGGCTTCGATGACGTTTTCCAGCGCGGTCATGTGCGGAAAGAGGTTGAAGCGCTGGAAGACCATGCCGATGCCCTGGCGGCGTCGTGAGACGGCCCTCTCGCTCAGCTCGTGGAGCTTGCCGTCCCGCTCTTCGTAGCCGACGAGCTCGTCACGGACGTACAGGCGTCCCCGGTCGATGGTCTCCAGATGGTTGACGCAGCGCAGGAAGGTGGACTTGCCGGACCCGGAGGGGCCCACCAGACACATCACCTCCCCGGGGGCGACGGTCAGGTCGATGCCCTTGAGCACGTCGGTGCGGCCGAAGCTCTTGTGCACGCTCTCGGCTCTGATCACGGCTGGTGTCAACGTGCGCTCTCCTTACGGTGGTTCCGGGCCGCGGCGCGCAACCGCTGGAGCGGGGTGGGCGGCAGGTCGCGGCTGGTGCCGCGGCCGAAGCGCCGTTCCAGGTAGTACTGGCCGACGCCCAGCACGGAGGTCGCCACGAGGTACCAGAAGCAGGCGACGACCAGCAGCGGAACCTGCTGGAAGTTGCGTGAGTAGATGCCCTGGATGGAGGTCAGCAGCTCGGGCACGGCGATGGCGAAGACCAGCGAGGTGGTCTTCAGCATGGAGATCGCCTGATTGCCGGTGGGCGGGATGATGATGCGCAGTGCCTGCGGTAGCACGATGCGGCGCAGGGTCTGCCCGCGGGACATGCCCAGCGCCTGGGCGGCCTCGTTCTGGCCGTCGTCGACGGAGGTGATGCCCGCGCGGACGATCTCGGCCATGTACGCCGCCTCGTGCAGCCCGAGGCCGAGGACGGCGGCGGTGAGCTGGGTGATGAGGTCGTTCGTATCGGCCTGCACGAACGTCGGCCCCCAGGGGATGCCGAGGCCGATGATGGGGACGACCGCGGAGAGGAAATACCAGAAGAGGAGTTGGACCAGCAGCGGGGTGCCGCGGAAGAGCCAGATGTAGCACCAGCTGAGCCGGGAGAGTATCGGGTTGGCGGACATCCGCAGGATGGCGAGGACGACACCGCCGACGATGCCGAGTGCCATGGCGAGGAACGTCAGCAGCAGCGTGGTCCGCAGCCCCTCCATGATCACCGGCGAGAAGAGGAACTCACCGACGGTCCCCCACTGCATACGGGGATTGGTGATCCAGCCCTCCAGGAGGAAGACCAGCAGGAAGGCCACGACGACCGCGGCGACGCGCTGCCCCGGACGGCGCGGCGGGACGGGGCGCAGGGACTCGGTGGCGTCGCCGGAGTCCGCCCGGATGAGGGTCTCGGTCATGCCGCGCCCCCGTTCACGGTGGCGCTCTTCAGGGCTCCGGACCTGATGTTCCACTGCTTGAGGATCTTCGCGTAGGTGCCGTTGTCGATAAGTTTCTGCAGGGCACCGCGGACAGCCCGGACCAAGGTCGGCTCCTCCTTGTTGATCAGGATTCCGTAGGGCAGGAAGCGGTACGGCTCACCGGCCGTGCGGAACCTGCCGTGCGACATCTCCGCCTGGTAGACGACGGTGGGGGTGCCGCCGACGAACGCGTCGGCGCGGCCCGTGGACAGCGCCTGGAAGCAGCCGACGGAGTCGGGGAAGACCAGTTTCTCCAGCTCCGGCTTGCCGTTTGCCGCACACTTCTCGGCCTGCGCCGCCACATCGTCCACCTGCGAGGTGCCCTGCTCGACGGCCACCTGGCTGCCGCACAGGCTGGTGAGGGAGCGGATGTTCCCGGCGGCCTTCGCGGAGGCGAGGATCGAGCTGCTGGTCTTCATGTAATCGACGAACGTGACCTGCGACTGGCGCTCCTTCTTGTCGAGCATGGCCTGGATCGCCACGTCGTAGCGTTGGGACCGGACACCGCCGATGATGCTGTCGAAGTTCGCCTGCACCAGGTGCACGCGGACGCCGAGGATTTGGCCGACCGCGTGAATGAGGTCGGGTTCGGCGCCGATGACGGTCTTGTTGTCGATGTCCAGGAGGGACAGCGGCGGGTAGTCGTTGCCGACAGCCGAAGTGATGGACCCTTTATCGCGAATGTCCCGAGGCAGCAGGGCACGGAGTGCGGGGTCGACGCGCTGCTCGGGCACCTTGGACTGATTGACGGTCGCGGTGCCGCCACAGGCCGTCACGGCCAACGTGAGCAGCGTCGCGAGCGCGAGGGGAAGTGCGGTGGCGCGGGCTCGCGCGTGCCTTCCGGGCACGGTGCCTCCCTTCTGTGCCGCTGGTCAGAGGACCGGCGCGGGGCTGGTGAACGCCCAATCTGCGGGATGACGGCGGCCTGGGCAAGAACAGGGAGAATGAACGTTTCCATGCGGGGTGTTAAGTTCATTTGATGCTGACTCCGCCGCAGCTTCAGGCGATATGCGAGGTGGTCGCCGCAGGCTCGTTCCGTACGGCCGCCCAGCGCCTCGGCTACACCCCCTCCGCCGTCTCCCAGCAGATCTCCACCGTCGAGCGCGCCCTGGGCGTCCCGCTCTTCGAGCGCTCACCGCGCAGCGTGCGCCCCACTGCGGCCGGGCTCCAGCTCGCCCTGCGCGCGGGACGGCTGCTGGCCGACCTGTCGGCGACGGAGAACGAGATGCGCGCCTACGCCGCAGCCGAGCGAGGACGACTGCGGCTGGGCAGCTTCTGGTCCGCGGGGTTCCGGCTGGTGCCGACGGTGCTGACGGGGTTCCTCCGCGATCGGCCCGAGGTCGACGTCCGCTACGAGGAAGGCGACCCGCAGGTCACCGTGCCCGCGGTGCTGGAGGGGCGGCTGGATCTCGCCGTGATCTTCGAGTACGGCGTGGTACCGCACAGCTGGCCCGAGGGCCTGGAACACACGCTGGTACGGGAAGAGCCGCTCTACCTCCTCCTCTCCGCGGCACACCCCCTCGCCGGACGGCAGCACATCCGCCTCGCCGACCTGCGGGACGAGCGCTGGATCAGCTACCACGAGGACACCGACGCCGCTCACTGCCTGCGCCACATCTGCGCGGCCGGCGGTTTCCTGCCCGAGGTGCTCTTCCGTACGAACGACTACAACCTGCCCTACGAACTGGTCCGGCAGGGCCTGGGGGTGGCGATCGCACCGGAACTCGCCGTCGTGGACGCCTCCGCCTCACCCGACGCATCCGGCACCCGCCTCGTCCGGCTCACCGACTCCACCCACACCCGTCGGGTCTATGCCACCCGGCGTACCACCGACCCCAACCCCTTCCTCCCCCAGGCCATCGCCCTCCTGCACACCGCCGCGGCCGCCCTGCCCGAGCGGGGCGAAGGCGAGTGCCCCGTGGTCACCGGCTGAACAGCGGTGCGTCGGCAGCTATGCGTTCCGCGCACCGATGGTGATACGCCCGCTCCTTCTCCCCCGACTCTGCGCTTGCCGAAAAACCCATCCGACCTGGTGGGAACTGGTGTGGGGGGGTGCAGACAACCTCGTCGGAGGTCGCTCGAATCCTTGCCCTCGCACGGCTGTCGATCGTCGCGGAATGATGGCCGACCGTGCTGCTGCGACTGGGTGGAGCGACAACTCGGCGAGAAGAGGGTGCGGTTCGCCCCGAGCGACCGGGCATACCTGGCGGCGCTGCTGTACCGGCTGCCACGGGACGTGCTGCGCAGACTGCGTCTGGTGGTCCATCCCGACACCGTATTGCGCTGGCACCGCACCCTGGTCGCACGCCGCCACGCGGCGGCCTCCCGCCCCAAGCTCCGGGGCCCGCCGGTACGTGTCGGCGGTCATCGAGCACGCCAGCCGACGTATCCGGATCCTGGGCGCGACCGCGCACCCCACCGCGCGAGCGCCTCGGCGGCATCCTCTACGAATACCGACATGTCGCATGACCTGGGCGGATGAGATTTTCCGGCAAGCGTAGCGATCGGAGGTCCGACCTCTGATCGCAAGACTGTAGGCCGTGCCCGTCGCCCAGTCCAAGCTGTCGGCTCTGGTGCCACGTCTACCCGGACTGGCTCTCGCGTCGTCCATCGCCGGGGCAGCCACGGTGGTGGGCCGGCTGTTCCCCATCGTCGGCGACCCGGTGACCGGCATCGTCCTCGCTATCCTGCTCGCCGCGGTGCTCAAGCCGGGGGCGCGGCTGCGCCCGGGCATCAGCACCGCGAGCGGGTTCCTCCTGCAGGTGGCGGTCGTCGTTCTCGGCTCGCAGCTATCACTGGTCCAGATCGTCAGGGTCGGGATCAGCTCGCTGCCGGTCATGGTCGGCACGCTGGTGGTCTGCCTGGCCGCCGCCTACTGGATCGGCCGCGGACTCGGCATCGTCGACGACCTGCGCACCCTCATCGGAGTGGGCACCGGCATCTGCGGCGCCTCGGCGATCGCGGCGGTCACACCGGTCATTGGCGCGGCCGGCGTCGAGGTCTCCTACGCGGTGTCCACCATCTTCCTGTTCAACATCGCCGCGGTGCTCGCCTTCCCCTTCCTCGGCCACCTGCTCGGGATGCACCAGCACGCCTTCGGCCTGTTCGCCGGAACCGCGGTCAACGACATGTCCTCGGTGGTCGCCGCCGCCACTACCTACGGCGCCCCCGCGGCCGACTACGCGGTCGTGGTCAAACTCACCCGCACCCTGATGATCATCCCCATCTGCCTGGGCCTGACCATCTCAGGACTGATGTCGGATCAGCGTCGGACACTGTCCGTTCTCACTGGTCCTTTCAGAGTCTCACTGTGTTACGGGCAGATCTGGCGAAGTCTCAGGCGGCGGCCTAGCTGACAGGATGGTTCGCCTGGTTTACACCAGTCTGGGTTGATGTGAGTCTCATCGGAGTTGGCGTTTCTCATCAATGTCCTGCCGTGACCGATGAGTTTTGTGCGGATCCGTGGTCGATACGGCTGGATACACCGACAGCGGTGGGCCTGTGCTGGGGACGTTCCAGCGCGGGAGGAAGCACATGGAGGCTGTGATGAGCGTCGACGACTCCGACCAGGGGCACGCGATCCGGACGGGCGGGCAGGGGACGCGGGTGAGCGGCCCCAGGGTGTTGGTGGCGGGGGCGAGCATCGCGGGACCCGCGCTGGCCCACTGGCTGCGCCGGCGGGGGGCCGAGGTGACCGTGGTGGAGCGGGCTCCCGAGCTGCGTCCCGGCGGGCAGGCGGTGGACGCGCGCGGGGTCGCCAGGGAGGTCATCGGGCGCATGGGGTTGGACCCGGCGGTGCGCGCGGCGTGCACCGACACCGCCGGCGCGCACACCGTGGACGCGGACGGGCAGGTGCTGGAGACCTTCCGTGCCGACGACGACGGTGGCGACGGGTTCATCGCGGACATCGAGATCCTGCGCGGGGACCTGTCCCAGGTGCTCTACGACGACACCCGCGACGGCGTCGAGTACGTCTTCGGCGACCGAATCGCCGAGCTCGCCCAGGACGCGGACGGGGTCGACGTGGTCTTCGCGGGCGGCAACCGGCGGCGCTTCGACTTGGTGGTCGGGGCAGACGGGCTGCACTCGGAGCTGCGAGCGATGGTCTTCGGGCCGCATGAGCGGTTCCTCCGCCACCTCGGGCACGCGCTGGCCTTCTACAGTGTGCCCAACGAGTTCGGGCTGGACCGCTGGCTGCTGGAGTACCAGGATCAGGAGTCCGGGCGCTCCGCCCTCCTGCGGCCCATCCAGGACGCTACCCGGGCGATGGCCATGTTCTACTTCGCCTCGGCTGACTTCGACGTCGACCACCGTGACGTCGCGGCCCAGAAGGTCCTGCTGCGGGAGCGGATGGCGGGCCTGGGCTGGTTGACCCCGGACATCCTCGCGCACCTGGACGACACTCAGGACTTCTACCTCGACCAGGTCGCCCAGGTGGTGATGGACCGTTGGTCGAGTGGACGGGTGGGGTTGCTCGGGGACGCGGCGTTCAGCTCGTCGCCGATGTCCGGGCAGGGCACCGGGCTGGCACTGGTCGGTGCCTACCTGCTGGCCGGAGAGCTGGCCGCTGCCGGATGGGACCCCGACGCCGGGTTCGCCCGCTACGAGGCGCGGATGCGCTCGTTCGTCGAGGCCAACCAGGAGATCGGCCGGTTGAACGCCCGCAGCCGCGACGTCCCCGGGCCAGACGCCAAGCCGCGCCCCGATTTCGCCAGCGAATGGTTCACGGAGCTGGTCGGGCGCGCGATCAACGGCGTCGAGCTGCCCGACTACGCGGGGGTGCCGGACTCCGCAGCCCCGGCCGGATCGCCGATCACCTCGTCGGCCAAGCCGTAGGTGTCACATAACGTGTCGAGAGGGACCACGCTTCGGTAGGACACCGCCGGACGACCTCCGCTCATGCCGCATGGTGAGCGTTGGAGCGCCCGTTCGGCGGCCAGGCCACGTTCCGATGAGGCGGTGTTGGCTCGGAAAACTGACAAGATCAATGAGAATCCACCGCGTGGGGTCTCTGTGGTTCTGTCACTTGCCTGGTCGGCGCTCATCGGAGCTGACAAGACCATTGAGACATCAGCCCCGTGACGTCCAAGCCCATTGATCCCAGCCGGATCGCTCGCCCGTCTTGTCTCAAGGCAGTTGTCAGTGCGCAGCTCGCCGACATGGCTCCCTGACACGATGGATGAGAACGGACAGATATGACACGGTGCTGAGAGCCCCAGGTCGTGGCCATCACTCCTTTGGGTTAAGCCGTGAAGGTGTGCCCCCGTCGGTATGTCGGAGGGGGCATGGTGCTGGCGATGGCGGTGCCCTCCCTGTCAGACTCTCGTGAGACATGAGGACAATCGAGTCTTCTGTTGTTAGTAGGGCGAGAACAGGATCTTTCGAGCGTGACGCTGAGCAATGCCGATCTCCTGGCCGGTGTGGCCGATGATGAGGTCGTGGGCAAGAAGAAGCGCGGTCCCCGCGCGGGCGGGCCGAAGCGGCGGACCTTCACCGCGGAGTACAAGCTGCGGATCGTGGAGGAGTACGAGCGGCTGACCGAGCCGGGCGCGAAGGGCGCGCTTCTGCGCCGTGAGGGGTTGTACCACTCGCACATCATCGACTGGAGGACCGCCCGGGACGCGGGCGCACTGGATGCGCTGGCCGCCAGGCCGTCCGGACCGACGGGCAAGAGCGCGGCCGAGAAGGAAGCCGAGCGGCTGCGGGGGGAGAACGAGAAGCTGGCCGCAGAGCTGGCCAAGTCCCAGAAGGCGCTGGCCATCCTGGGAAAAGCACACGAGCTCTTGGAACTGCTCTCCGAGAGCGAGGACTCCGAGCCCAAGCGGAGGAAGTGATCACCGAGGCGTTCGCCGCCCTGGAGTCGGTCGTCGGGATCAAGCCGGCCTGCGAGCTGACCGGCCGCTCGCGGGCCACCGTCTACCGGCAGCGCCACCCCAAGCCCCGCGTGGCCGGGCCGCGCCGGCCGCCGGCAACGCACCCGGCGGCCCTGTCCGAGCTGGAACAGGCACGGGTACTGAGCGTGCTGCGCTCGCAGCGGTTCGTGGACAAGTCCCCCGCGCAGATCTGGGCCACCCTGCTGGACGAGGGCACCTACCTGTGCTCGGTGTCCACGATGTACCGGCTGCTGCGTGAGCACGGTGAGGTCCGCGAGCGCCGCGCGCAGGCCGCCCACCCGCCCAGGACCAAGCCCGAGCTGGTGGCCACCGGCCCGAGCCAGGTGTGGACCTGGGACGCCACCAAGCTCAAGGGCCCCGACCGCGGGATGTACTACGACCTGTTCGTGATGCTCGACATCTACTCCCGCAAAGCGGTCCACTGGCTCGTCGTGCCGCGCGAATCGGCCGCACTGGCCAAGGAGTTCATCGAAGACGCCTTCCGCGCCAACGGCGGGGTCGTCCCGGACGTGGTCCACGCCGACCGGGGCACCTCGATGACCTCCAAGCCAGTCGCCCAGCTGCTCGTCGATCTGAACATCGTCCGCTCGCACTCACGGCCACGCGTGTCCAATGACAATCCGTACTCGGAAGCAAACTTCAAGACCCTGAAGTACTGCCCGGTCTTCCCCGACCGGTTCGGCTCACTGGCCGACGCCCGCGCCTTCTGCCAGCGGTTTTTCACCTACTACAACACCGTCCACCGGCACTCCGGCATCGGACTGCACACCCCCGCATCCGTCCACGACGGCACCGCAGTCACGATCCGAGCCCGGCGGGCCGACGTCCTGGCCGACGCCTACGCCACCAACCCGCACCGGTTCCGCCGAAGACCGACGCCACCCCGCCTCCCGAAGGCGGCCTGGATCAACCAACCCGCCAAGGAGAAGCATCAGGAAGAACCCGCAGCCTGACGTGTCTCACCGAAATTGACAGGCACCGGTGCGACCTGAGGGTGGGGATGGCGGCGGAGGTCACGTCCACCCAGACCTCGCGACCGCAGCCAAGGCACTCAACCTCGACCGCTCCACGATCTGGAACTACCTCGACCGACTCGAGAAGGAACTGTCCGGCCGACTGGTCCACCGATCCGGCAAACGACGACGCACCACCACCCCCACCACCTTCGGACACCACGTCATCCAGGCCATCCGCGACCTGGAGCACGCAACCAGAGCCCACGATTCCCATTCCGCCCACAGCGATGAGGGGCCGTGAGGCCTCCCAGCCGCGAGAGGGGCTTGGCATAGTGCCCTCATGACCGTTGGGTTCAGTGGTGAAGTGGCCGAATACTACGCGAAATTCCGGCGGGCCTATCCCGAGCAAGTGCTCGACTTCCTCCAGGACTACTTCTCCCTGACACCCGACGACAGCGTCCTGGACCTCGGATGCGGCACAGGGCAGCTCGCCCTCCCGCTTGCCCACCGAGTCCGATCGATGATCGGCATGGACCCCGAGCCGGACATGCTTCGCCTCGCTCGTGAAGCGGCCAGCCAGCGTGAAGTCCGCAACGCCACCTGGGTGCTCGGCGCCGACACCGACGTCCCTGCCCTCGGCACACTGCTGGGCCACGCGTCTTCCCTTGCGATGACCGTCATCGGACAAGCTCTCCACTGGATGCGACACGACGAACTGTTCAGGAACCTGCTCCCGCTGTTCCGCGCAGGCGGAGGCATCGCCGTGATCGCGAACGGGGCACCGCTATGGCTGCCGAACACCGCCTGGTCCCGTGCTCTACGCACCTGCCTGGAACAGCACTTCGAGACCGAACTGACCGCATCCTGCGGAACTGCCGATCAGGACCGGATCCGGTATGCACAGGCCCTCGAAGACGCCGGCTTTTCAGACGTGCGGAGCACGACGGTCTCCTACACCGACGAGCTGACCTTTCAGCAGGTTATCGGCGGTCTCTACTCCGCCATCCCCGCAGAGCAACTCCCGGGGGCCGATCAGCGGTCGGCATTCGAGGACAACATCCGGAAGGCAGTGCCGCACGCGGAGCCCTTCCCCGAGCAGGTCCTCGTCTCCGTGCTCGTCGGCCGGACTGCCTGACTGGACGCACACCGTCCCCGGTCGAGGAAATGACACGTTGCTGAGACAGCAGTCAAGCGACAAGGACTGAGACGAGGGAAAGAAGCCCAGGTCACAGAGCCGCGGCCGGGATGTTTTCGGCACCCCAGAGGGCGGGAGTCCGACGGTGCGGACGGTGCAGATGCGGTGGTCTCCGGACCCGGGCCCTGGACGGCAACGCGCTCGTCGGACTACAAGCGCCGCAGCAGCCGGTGCATCGCCTCCGCGGACTCGGTCATGGCGGCCAACGAGCAGGATTCATCGGTGACATGGGCCTGGTCCGGGTCGCCCGGTCCGTACACCACCACCGCCGGATCGCCGAGCCGACCGGTCAGCACCGAGGCGTCGGTGAAGTAGGTCGCGTACTCGGCCGGGCGGGCCGAGGAGCCGGGGGCCAGGATCTCCCGCACGGCGGCGGCCGCCGACGGGTCGGTGGCGACGCCGGGCAGGTCCAGCAGCACTTCGAGGCCGATGCCGTCGCCGCACAGCCGGGCGATCTCCGCGATCGCCTCGTCCCGTCCGAAGCCGGGAACGGTGCGCACGTCCAGCCGCATCTCGGCGCGGTCCGGCACCAGGTTGGGCTGCTCGCCCGCGTGGAAGGTGCCGATGTTGACCGTGACCGGGCCGTGGGTCGGGCTCACCGGCCAGTCACGGTGCCCGTGGATCCTGCTCGCCGCGGCGGCGAGCGCGGCGATCGCGTTGCGGCCCAGCTCCGGGCGGGAACCGTGCGCGGAGACCCCCCGGGCCGTCGCGGCGAGCCACAGCACGCCCTTGTGGCCGAGGACGGTCCGGTTGCCGGTCGGCTCGGCCACGATGAGCAGGTCGGTGGGGGTGAGCGACGCCGCGTCGATCTCCTCGGCCCCATGGCAGCCGGTCTCCTCGCCGAAGGTGAAGATCAGCTGTACGGCGGTGTCCCGCGGGCTTTCCCGGGCGGCCCGTATCGCCGCCTCGACCTGGCAGGCCACGCCCGCTTTCATGTCGCTGCTGCCGCGGCCGAGCAGTCGGCCGTCGCGCAGTTCCCCGCTCATCGGGTCGAACGACCAGCCCGACGGATCGGCGGGCACGGTGTCCAGGTGTCCGGTGAAGGTGACCGGCACCCGTGGTGCCACGGGCCCGAAATGGGCGATGACGTTGGCCCGGCCGGGTATCGGCTCCTCGACCCGGACGTCGAATCCCGCGCCGTCCAGCCGGTCCGCCACCAGTGTGGCGGCCGGTGCCTCCCGGCCGCCCCGGGTGTCGATCCGCACCAGCCGCCGCGCGAGGTCCGTCGCACCGCGCCAGGTGTCCGCGTCGTCCATCGGGGTCCTCCTGGGGTTGTGGTGAGTCGCCGTCATATGCGGTCCGGGGGCGCTTGCGTGGCCCGGGTGCTGTCGCGCACCACCAGGGCCGGCACGAGTGAGATATGCGCGTGCGGACCGCGCTCGGCGTCCTTGGCCAGGCTCGCCGCGGCCAGCAGCCGTACCGCCTCCGCGGCGATCCGGTCGCGGGGCTGATGGACCGTGGTCAGGGCCGGCTCGGCCAGCCGGGAGAACTCGATGTCGTCGTAGCCGGTCACCTGCACCTGCTGGGGCACCGCGAAACCGTGGGCCCGGCAGGCGCGGGTGGCCCCGAGCGCGATCAGGTCATCGGCGCATACGAGCGCGTCCGGAAGGCCGCCCTCCGCGATCAGCCGGGCCACGGCGGCCTCACCCCACTCCACGCTGTAGTCCCCGAGCAGCACCTGGTCCGGCTTCACCTCGATGTTCAGCTCCTCGGCGCGCCTCCGGAACCCGGCGAACCGCTGCTCCGTGGAGGAGTGGGTCATCAGCGAGCCGATGAAGGCCGCCGACCGCGCCCCGCCGTCGTGGAGGTGGTCCACGACCTGCCGCATCGCGGCGACGTCGTCGACGCCCACCCAGTCGGTGGTGGTGCCGTCGACGAATCGGTCGAGCTGGACGAGCGGCAGCCGGTCCGCGGTCTGCTGCACGGCGGGCCGGCTGTCGACGCCGTGGCTCGGGCTGACGATGATGCCGTCGACGTTGCGCGCGGCGAGCGAGGCCAGCCGGCGCGCCTCGATCCGCGGGTCGGAGCGCGCGTCGCACAGGAACAGTTCCTTGCCCTCCTTCCCCAGGGCGTGTTCCACGCTCTCCACCAGGGAGGTGAAGAACGGGTTGGTGATGCTGGGCACGACCATCCCCACGGTGTCGGTACGACTGTTGCGCAGTGCCCTGGCGATGACATTGACCTGGTAGCCCAGGTCGTCGGCGGCGCGGCGCACCTTGCGTTCGACCGCGGCCGAGACCTGGCCCCGGCGGGAGAGCACCCGTGACACGGTGGCGGTGGAGACACCGGCCCGCTCGGCGACCTGAGCGATCGTAACCCGTTGCAATCGATTACCTTCCTGCCGGGAAACATGTCGGTCACATGGCTCCAACGCCGATGTGACCTGGCGCGTTGAATCAGCATAGAGCCTTGACACGGCACCTGACCCCTGCCTACGGTCCTCCGCAACTCAGCTGTAATCGATTGCATTGAGGTGGCGTGATGACGACATCCGCGAACACGAGCGACCTCGGGGTGTTCCCACCCCGGCCGAACGCGATCAAGGAGCTGTTCGGCACCCCGAAGGTCGTCATCGGCGTGGTGCACCTGCCGCCGCTGCCCGGCAGCCCGCATTACGAGGGCACCCCGCTGGACGAGATCTGCGCCTTCGCGGTCGAGGAGGCGCGGGCCTATCTGGAGGGCGGATGCCACGGGCTGATCGTGGAGAACCACTGGGACATCCCGTTCCTCAAGCCGGGCGAACACGGTTATGAGACATCGGCGGCGATGGCCGTGGTGACCGACCGGGTGCGGCACGCCGTGCTGGAGGGAGCCGGCGGCAGGCTGGGGGTCAGCGTGCTGTCCAACGCCGCCGAGTGCGCCATCGCCTCCGCCTGGTCCGGCGGCGGCGGATTCGTCCGGGTCAACCAGTGGGCCAATGCCTATGTCGCCAACGAGGGCATCATCGAGGGCCAGTCGGCACACGCCAGTCGCTATCGCAGCCGGATCGGTGCCGGTCCGGTCAAGGTCTTCGCCGATGTGCACGTCAAGCACGGTTCGCATGCCATCGTCGCCGACCGCACACTGGCCGAACAGACCGAGGACGCCGAGTTCTTCGGCGCCGATGTGCTGATCGCCACCGGCTCCCGGACCGGGGACGCCGCCTCGCTGGAGGAGGTCGAGGGCATCTCCGCCCACACCACCCTGCCGGTGGTGATCGGCTCCGGTATCACCGCGGGCAACATCGGCGGCCTGCTGCCCGCCTGCGACGGGGTGATCGTCGCGTCCTCGGTGAAGGACAACGGCCGCTGGTGGGGCCGGGTCGACCAGGCCAAGGTCCGCGAGCTGACCACCGCGGCGGCCAAGGCCGGAGTGGTGCTCCCGTGATCGTCTTCTGCGGGTACGCCAACATCGACCTGACCGTCGGTGTGCCCGCGCTGCCCACTCCCGGTGACCGTGTGCAGGCGACCGCCATCCGCCACGGCCACGGCGGGATGGCCGCCAATGCCTCGGCGGCCGCGGCCCGGACGGGGGCCGACGCGTGGTTCGCCGGTGTGGTCGGACCGGAGCCGCGGAGCACGGCGTTCCTCGCCGCACTCGCCGCCGACGGGGTCCGCACCGACTGGACCGCCCGCACCGGCACCCTCACCACCGCCGTCGTGCTGCTCACCCCGGACGGCGAACGCGCCGTCATCAGCCAGGACGACGAGTTGGACGCCCGGCACATCACCCGTACGGTACGGGCCGCGCGCAAGGCCGGGGCGGACTGGCTCTACCTCGACGGCTACCGCTTCCCCGAGGCCGCCGCCGCGCTGGCCGAGGCCGCCGCCGACGCCCCGCCCGGGACGCCCGGACCGGGCCTGGTGGTGGACCTCGATGGCTGCGACCGGGCGGAGGCGATGCGCACCGCGCTGTCCGCGGCCGATCACGCCGTCGTCGGCCGGCCGCTGGCCATCGCGCTGCTGGGCGGAGAACCGGCCCTGGCCCGGGCCGCCGCCGACCATGACGTCCATCTGGTCGTGACCGACGGCTCGCGCGGCTGGACCCTGCTGACCCCGGCCGGTGACCGCCACGACGGTCCGGCGATCGAGGTGGACACGGTCGACGCCACCGGGGCCGGAGACTGCTTCACCGGCGCATACTGTGCCGAACTGGACCGGGGCCGGTCCCCGCTGGAGGCGGCGCGCTTCGCCGCCGTCGCCGCCGGCCTGTCCTGTACCCGCCCCGGCGCCCGTGACGGGCTGCCCGACCGGCGGGCCATCGAATCCTGGCTCGCGGCCCACCCCCCTTCCGAAACCCCGGAGCCGACCCGCACCCCGTAGGACAAGGAGAGCAGATGCGCCAGAAAGTGACGGCCGTGGTCGCGCTGGGCCTGCTGCTGACGACCGTCGGCTGCGACACCCAGGCCCGCCGCGAGATGGCGGCCGAGAAGAAGACCACCGAGCAGGGCCCGCCGCCGCCCGCGGAGGTCGCCCGCTCCTGTACCGTCCGCGGCCACGCTCCGAAGATCGGTATCGTGCCCATCAACCTCCAGGCGCTGTTCTTCAACCAGATCAACACCGGCGCCCGGACCGTGGCCCGCAAGTCCGGGGTCAAAACCCAGATCGTCAACGGCAACGACGACTCCGCCACCCAGGCCAACGCCATCGACGACCTGGTGGCCAACCACTACGACGCCATCATCGTGGACGCGGTCGACACCGAGGGCATCAAGCCGGCCATCCGCCGGGCCAAGGCGGCGGGCGTGCCGGTCGTCGCCGTGGACGCCACCATCGACGACCCCGCGGTCTCCGTCCAGGTCGGCGTCGGCAACGCGGAAGGCGGCCGGCGGATCGGCGAGGCCCTGCTGAAGACGGCCGGCAACCGCGGTGGGATCGGCGTCGTCGGCGCGCTCAACAGCACCATCCAGAACGAGCGGCAGAAAGGATTCACCAGCACCGTCACCGCCAAGGGCATGAAGATCCAGAACGTGGTCGACGGCCGGAACATCCAGGAGAACGCCCAGACCTCCGCCGAGAACCTGCTCACCCGCGACCCCGGCCTGAAGTACGCCTACGCCACCGGCGAGCCCGCCCTGATCGGCCTGGCCGCCGCCGTGGTCAGCCAGCACCGCACCAAGGACCTCAAGGTCGTCGGATGGGACCTGTCCAGCCAGGCCGTCGACGGGCTGCGGGCCGGCTGGATCACCGGTGTGCTGCAGCAGAACACCTTCCGGTTCGGCTACGAGGCCATGAATTCCGCGATCGACCTGGCCTGCGGCCGCACCGCCCGCCGACAAGTGCCCGTTCCCACCCAGCTGGTGACCCCGGACAACGTCAAGAACTACCTCTACTACCTGGAGAAGTGATGGGCGAGAGCGCGCTGGTCTCCCTGCGAGGAATCACCAAATCGTTCGGCGCCGTCCGCTCGCTGCGCGGCGTCGACCTGACCCTGGCCCCGGGCGAGGTACTCGGCCTGGTCGGCGACAACGGCGCCGGGAAGTCGACCCTGATGAAGGTCCTGGCCGGTGCGGTCCAGCACGACGGCGGGCAGATCTCCATCGACGGCCGCGACGTCCGCTTCACCAGCCCCGCCGACGCCCGCCGCGAGCGGGTCGGCATCGTCTACCAGGACCTCGCCCTGTGCGACACCCTCGATGTGGCCAGCAATCTGTTCCTCGGCCGTGAACCGCGCAGAGGCCCCTTCATCGACCGCGCCACGATGCACGCCCGGGCCGCGGAAACCCTCTCCGAACTGCACGTCCGGGTGAAATCCACCTACCAGGAGATCGGCGAGCTCTCCGGAGGGCAGCGGCAGGCCGTGGCGATCGCCCGTGCGGTGTCGTTCCGCCCGCGCGTGCTGATCCTGGACGAACCCACCGCCGCGCTTGCCGTCGCCGAGGTCCGGCAGGTGCTGAAGATGATCCGCGACGTCGCCGCCCAGGGCGTCGGCGTCATTCTGATCACCCACCGGCTGCAGGACCTGTTCGAGGTCTGCGACCGGATCACCGTGATGTACGAGGGACGCAGCGTCGAGGACGCTCCGATCTCCGATCTCGACATCGAACGGCTCGTCGCCATGATCACCCGATCCGGCGCCACGCACGGCGGGCCCGACACCGAAGAGGTGGCCTGATATGAGCGCCGACACCGCGATGCGCACCACCGCCGTACTGGGCCGGCCCCCGGGCCGCTGGCAGCGCGCCAACAAGGCCACCCTGGCCATGCTCGGCGTGGGCGTCGCGCTCTTCCTCGGCTTCGGCATCGCCGCACCCAACTTCCTGACCTTCACCAACCTGGCCAACCTGGCCACCCAGGTGGCGATCACGCTGATCGTGGCGGTCGCCATGACCTTCGTGATCAGCACCGGCCAGATCGACCTGTCCGTGGGATCGATCCTCGCGTTCACCGCCACCTGTACCGCCGAGATGCTCCAGGCCGGCTGGGACTCCTCCGTGGTGATCATCGTGGCGCTGCTCGCCGGGCTCTTCTGGGGCGCCGTCAACGGATGGCTGTCGGCCTATCAGAAGATCCCCCCGTTCATCGTCACCCTCGCCACCATGTCGGTCGTCCGCGGTCTGGCACAGCTGTGGACCAAGGGGTTCTCCGTCCCCATCGACGCCCGGCTCTTCGTCGCCAAGCTCGGCGACGCCTCCTTCCTCGGGCTGTCCGCGCTGGCCTGGATCGCCCTGGCCACGGTCGCCGTCGGAGCGGTCCTGCTGTCGAAGCTGCCGTTCGGCTCCTACGTCAACGGCATCGGCGCCCAGGAGGAGTCGGTACGGCGGGCCGGGGTGAACACCGCCCGGGTCAAGATGATCACCCTGATGATGACCGGGGTGGCCGCCGGTATCGCCGGGCTGCTCACCGCGGCCAGGCTGGGGTCCGGCTCCGCCAACTCCGGACAGGGCTTCGAGCTGACCGTGATCGCCGCAGTCGTGCTCGGTGGCACCAATCTGTTCGGCGGCCGGGGCACCGTACTCGGCACCGTCATCGGCGCCCTCATCACCGGAGTCATCGCCAACGGCCTCAATCTGCTCGGCGTGAGCCCGTTCCTCACCCCCATCGTCACCGGACTGGTGCTGCTCGCCGCGATCTGGATCAACCTGCGCGGCCGGGCGATGGCCGATCTGTTCACCCATCTGACGGGCCGCTCATGAGCGGCCCCGCCCCCCGCACCGTGACCACGGTGACCGGGCCGGTGCCCAGCACCGGGCTCGGCCTCACCCTCACCCATGAGCATCTGCGCAACGACGTCCGCAAGGCCGTCACCACCCCGGCCGACCCCCGGCTCGGTCATCTGCGCGACGCCCGCACCACACCCGAACTGGCCTGGCTGCTGCGCGAGCAGCCCTACGCCTGCCTCGACCACTGTGTGCTCGATGACACCGAAGGAATGCTGGCCGATCTGCGCGCGTTCGCCGCCGCCGGGGGCGGCACGATCGTCGACGTCACCCCGGGCGGACTGGGCCGCGACCCGGCGGCGCTGCACGCGCTCTCCGAGGACAGCGGCGTACGTGTGGTCATGGGCAGCGGCTGGTACCTGGAGCCCTACCATCCCCGGCCACTGTCGCCGGCGGACGAGCGCGGCCTCGCCGTCGCATTGCTGGCCGAGTTCACCGAGGGCGCCGACGGCACCGGGATCCGGCCGGGCGTCATCGGCGAGATCGGGGTCTCCCCGCGGTTCACCGAGGGCGAGCACACCGCGCTGCGCGCCGCCGCGCGCACCCAGCGCGAGACCGGTGTGCCGCTCTACATCCATCTGCCCGGCTGGCAGCGCCGCGCCCACGAGGTCCTCGACCTGGTGCTGGGCGAGTACGGGGTGACGCCGGCCGCCGTGGTGCTGTGCCATATGGACCCCTCGCACGCCGACCCGGACTATCAGCGGTCGGTGGCCGACCGCGGCGTCTGGCTCGAATTCGACATGATCGGCATGCCGTTCCACTACCCCGGCGAGGGGCAGTCCCCGGCACCCCACGAAACCGCGCACGCGATCGCCGGGCTCATCGCCCGCGGACACGGCGACCGGCTGCTGCTCAGCCACGATGTGTTCCTCAAGAGCATGCTCACCGCCTACGGCGGCAACGGCTTCCGCTATGTGCCGGAGCCGTTCCTCTCCCGGCTCGTCGAGCACGGCGTGCCCCGGCGGACCGCCACGGGCCTGCTGCACACCAATCCGGCCCGGCTGTTCGAGCACGCCGCCGCGTCCTGACCACCGTCCCGGAGTTTCGCCCCATCCCCGTCACGAAGGAGCAACCTGTGACCCGCGTCCTGATAGCCGGTGAGAGCTGGATCTCCCAGTCCACACACATCAAGGGGGTCGACTCGTTCACCACCAGTGCCTATGTGACCGGCGTCGAGCCGTTGCGCCGGGCGCTGGAGGGCCGCGGGCACGAGGTCACGCACCTGCCCGCGCATCTGGTACCCGGGCAGTTCCCGGGCGACGCCGAGGCGCTCGCCGGCTACGACGTCGTCATTCTCTCCGACATCGGGGCGAACTCCCTCCAGCTCTCCCCCGAGGTGTTCGAGGGGGGCACGCCGGGGGCCGACCGGATCGACGCACTGCGCGGATGGGTCGGCGACGGCGGCGGGCTGCTGATGGTCGGTGGCTATCTCTCCTTCACCGGTTTCGAGGGCAAGGCCGCCTACCGCAACACCGCGCTGCACGAGGTGCTGCCGGTCGAGCTGCTGCCCGAGGACGACCGCGTCGAACTCCCCGCGGGCGGCCGTGCGTCGGCCGTCGGTACCGGCCATCCCGCCCTCGGCGGGGTGACCGGCGAATGGCCGCCGCTGCTCGGCTACAACCGCGTCCGGCCGCGTCCAGGCGCCGAGGTCCTGGCCACCCTGGGCGGCGACCCCCTGGTGGCGGTGGCCGAGTACGGTGCGGGACGGTCGGCGGTCTTCACCTCCGACTGCTCCCCGCACTGGGCACCCGCGGCGTTCTGCGAGCAGTGGGACGGCTACGCCCGGGTCTTCGGCGGCCTCGTCGAATGGCTCTCCCGTTGACTTCCTCCCCCGCCTGAAGGCGGGGGATTCCAGCGGTCGCCCGCTGGGTTTCTGCTTCACCGACGACCGCCCCGTCCGGGAGGATTCCCGTTGAGGTCTTACACCGTCTCCACAGGCAGACGCCGCCAGCCCGGCGGCCAGGATGTCGCATGCCGCATTCACGTCGCGGTCATGCACGGTGCCGCAGCCACACGTCCACTCGCGGACGTTCAGCGGCAGCTTCTCTCGGACCGTGCCGCAGGCCCCGCACAGCTTCGAGCTGGGGAACCAGCGGTCGACCATCACCAGTTCGCGCCCGTACCAGGCGCACTTGTACTCCAGCATCATGCGCAGGTCCGTCCAGGCCGCATCCGAAATGGCACGCACGAGCTTGCCGTTCTTCAGCAAATTGCGGACGGGCAGGTCCTCGATCACGACCGTTTGATTCTCACGGACGAGACGAGCCGACAGCTTGTGCAGGAAGTCGCGGCGCCGGTCGGCGATCCGCGCGTGCACGCGGGCGAGCTTCCGGCGCACCTTCTCCCGGTTCGCGGACCCCTTGCCCTTGCGGGACAGCTCCCGCCGCGCCTTCGCCAGGCGGGCCCGGTCGCGCCGTTCGTGCCGGGGGTTGGCGATCCTCTCCCCGCTGGAAAGGGTCACCAGGGAGGTGATCCCGGCGTCCGGGCCCACCGCCGCACTCGTGGCGGGGGCAGGGGCGCCGGTGTCCTCGAAAAGCATCGCGACGAACCAGCGGCCCGTGCTGTCGCGGGACACAGCCACCGTCGTCGGCTCCGCACCCTCCGGGAGGGGACGGGCCCAGCGGACGTCAAGCGGCTCGGCCACCTTCGCCGGCGTCAGGCGCCCGTCGCCCCACTTGAAGGCGCTGCGGGTGTATTCGGCCGACGCGCGGGACTTCTTCCGCGACTTGTACCGCGGGTACTTCGCACGCCTGGCGAACTTCTTCCACTCCGTCAGCGCGGCGGAGGACTGCACAGAGGAGATACGGCGCTGCTCGCCGTACCAAGCCCGCGTGCGCTCCTCCAGCGCCGTGTTGCACACGAGGGGGACACAGCCGAACGCGCGCGACAGCTCAGCCGCCTGCTCGTCCGTGCGGTAAAAGCGGTACTTGAACGCCCACTTGGCTTGCGGCGTCGCATCTCACGTCCTGTCAGTTCCCTTGTGAGTGGCCGGTGTCGGCCGGATCTCGGTGGAGCACGAATCACCCTGACAGCGATTCGCCTTTCCCAGCCCTGCTCCGCAGAGGCTTCGTTTCCTCCCCCGGCTGAAGCCAGGGGTACCCACGAAGGAGAACCCCGATGAGCCGGTCCGAGCGGCTCCTGAAGGCCGCCGCCCAGGTCATGGAACGGGCGTTGCGCATGCGCTTCGTCACCGAGGTCACCGCCGGCACGATCAGTGACGCCGACTACGCCGACTACCTGGAGATCGAGGCCGCGTTCGTGGAGACGGCCACCCGGCTGCACGGACTGGCCGTATGGAGCGCCCCCGACCGGACGGCGCTGGAGCGCAACGCCCGTGCGGTCCACGCGCTGACCACCACCCAGGCGGACTACTTCCGCGAAGCCCGCGCCGCCTGGCCCGTCCCCGCCCGGCCGGGCGCCGCCCGGCGGGCCGAGGTGCTGTCGCGGTATGCCCTCGACGTGGCGCGGGAAGGCGGCTACCCGGCGGTGATGACCATGCTGTTCGCCGCGGAAAGCCTCTACCTCACCTGGTGCGCCCGGGCGCACGAGCGCGGAGCCGTCCCCGACGGCGCGATGAGCGCCTGGGTGGTGCTCCACGCCGACCAGGCGTTCCGGGACGGGGTACGGGCCCTCGCGGCGGAGGTCGATGCCCTGCCGGACGACATCCCCCAGGAGCGGCTGACCCGCTGGTTCACCGGCATGCTGGAGGCGGAAATCATGTTCCACGACGCGGTGTTCGGGTGACCGGGGCCCGGTTGGGGACGACCCTGCGAACGGGCCGCTGAGCCGGGCGAGGCGTACCCGTCGTTCGGTGCGCAGGCAGAACTCCATCGCGGCCGCGCTCGCCCTCGAGCGCGGCCGCGATGCCTTCCGCGGTCCGCGGCACCCGGTCCGGCTCCGCGTGCGAGTGAATCGGCTGTGCACCCATACTGCCCCACGGGCACGCTCGCGGCCGTCGCCGCTTGGCGACGGTTCCGGCTCGCCGCAGCGGGGGCCATCGTCCAGGGGCCGGCGGGTGCTCACTGCTCTCGCCTCCCTGGTGCCCCAGTGGGCCGCCTGACCCAGAGGCCAGGCACCGAACGCATAAGCGCGCGTCCCGGGCTACGGCACCCAGTTGCGGACCGCGAAGAGGCATCAGTCCGGGGCGGACCTTGATGGTGCGCCGAGGCTGACCATGCCTGGCCGTTGCCGTTTCGACCGGTTGCGAAAACGCGTCAGCCCGTGGGCGTGCCGATCTGGTCGCGTTCCAGGACGGAACGCAGCTCCGAGAGGGCCTGCGCGGCGGCCGTTACGGGGGACGCCTTGAGCGCATCTGCGATCAGCTCGGCCAATCGCTCGGTAAAGGTCCCTTCTGCCGCGTCGACCAACTGCAGGCCGTCGTCAGTCAGGGCCAGCAGGGACGACCGGCGATCCGACGGATTCGGCTGGCGGGCAACCCATCCATGTCTCTGCAGGCGGTCGACGCCCTTGCTGGTGGCCCCGATGCCGACGGCGAACTCGGCGGCCAGGTCCGCCACCCGGGATTCGGGGTGGTCGCGGAGGTAGCGCAGGAACTCGAACTGCGACGTGACGATCCCGTGCCGCTCACGAAGACGGTCGTTGAGGGCGTTGTACAGACGCGTCTCGCATCGGACGAGGTCGGCGAAGAAGCCCGGGAGGTCGACGGTCTCACCGCCTGCTTTAGATGCCACGGCATATAGTCTACATTAAATGCCACGGCATATAATGCACTGGAAGTTACTTGCGACAGGAGCAAACAGGTGAGCAAGGAACAGCGCGCGCAGGTCAACGCGATGCTTCGGCAGCCCCGCCCCGAGGGCCCCCGGTCGGTCGAGGCGATCCGAACCGGATTCAAGGCGATGATGGCCCAGATGATCGTCCCGGACGGGCTCCGCACCACGGAGACGACGCTCGGCGACCGACCCGCGCTGCACATCGAGCCGGGCAACAGCCCGCGCACCGGTACGATCCTGTACTTCCACGGCGGCGGCTACGTGTTCGGCTCCCCCGAGACCGCGCTGTCGCTGACGGGGAACCTCGTGTCCAAGACCGGGTTCAGGGCTTTCTCGCTGGACTACCGGCTCGCCCCCGAGTATCCGTTCCCGGCCGCGATCGAAGACACACTGAGCGCCTACCGTGCCCTCCTCGGCAGCGGCGAGGACCCTTCGACCATCGCGTTCGCCGGGGACTCCGCCGGCGGCGGCCTCACCGTCACCACCTGCCTCGCCGCCCGCGACGCCGGTCTCCCGATGCCCGCCGCGATCGTGGCGTTCTCCCCCGGCCTGGACGCCACCCGGACGGGCGAGAGCATGGACACCAAGGCCCGCATCGACCCTTTCTTCACTCGCGAAAGCCTGGGACACACCGGAGCCATGTACCTCGCGGGAGCGGACCCGCACCACAACATGCTCAGCCCGGCCATCCTCGCCGACCTGACCGGTTTCCCGCCGATGCTCCTCCAGGCGGGCACCAACGAAATGCTCCTGGACGACTCCACCCGCATGGCCGCCCGCGCCCGCGCAGCCGGAGTGGACGTGATCCTCGACATCACCGCCGACGTACCCCACGTGTTCCAGTCTTTCGCCGGCGTTCTCGACGAGGCCGACCAGGCACTGGACCGCGCAGCCCTGTTCCTCACGCAGCGGATTCGCCTTCCCGACACAGCGGTCGCATCAGCCGGGTAAGGCTCGGAGCCGTCCATGGTCGACCTCTTCGCCCAAGCGCTGCCCGACCGCGTCGTCCACGTAGTGGGCGACGCCTTGTCCCGGGGCCGGCCTGGCGTGACCTGCCCGCCCGGGTCACCTTCACCACCCGCCCGGCCGCCCACGCGATCCTGTACGGACCCCAGCCGCCACGCACCGGCAAACGCGGACACCCCGCCTGGAAGGGTGAACGCCTGGGCACCGCTGCCGAGATGGCCGTCGGCGCGACCTGGATCCGTGCTCGCGTGACGCGCTACGGCGTGACCGAGGACGTGGACCTCACACTGATCGCCTGCCCGCCCGCCCCGGGGCGGCCGACAGCCCCCCGGCCAGTTCGACGGCGCGCTCGTAGCTGTCGACGTCGATGATCACCCAGCCCGCGATGAGGTCCTTGGTCTCGGCGAACGGGCCGTCGGTGACCGGCGGGCGCCCCTCACCGTCGTACCGCACCCATGTCCCCTCGGGGGCGAGCGCCTGGCCGCCGACGAACTCGCCGGTCCCCTCCAGCCGCGCCGCGAAGTCGTTCATGTACTGCACATGCGCCGAGACCTCCTCCGGCTCCCACTGGTCCATGGGCACGTCGTTGACCAGGATGATCCGCAGCAACCGTCGGCCCTCCTCATCATCGATCTCGCGGACGCGTACTCGTTCTGCCACAAGGGGATCTTGGGAGGTGGAGTGCTGAAGACCTGGCCCGGGATACCGCCCGTCGGCAGGGCCGTGGTCCGAGACCCGCGCAGGTGGCGGAGAAGGTCTCGGAAGCGGCCCGGCGTCCTCGTTCAACTCGCCCACCACGTCGAGGTGAACGAGGACAGCACCGTGGAAGTCGCCCCGTTCACCCCACGCTGACCGCCACGCGGCGCTACCGAGCCTCCGGGGAGAAATCTCCAGGGCCCACGCAGAGAGACTTCCGGACGGGAGTGAGGTGAAGCATGGTGATTCTGTGGAACACCAAGCCGACCGCGCCCCAACCCGACCGGTTCGGGCGCCGGGTGCCGGGTGCCTGGGTGCCTGCGAACGGCGCGCCGCCGGCATACGGGGCGCAGGATCGACCCCGTACCGGAAGACGCGCACCGGGGCGAATCAGCCACCACATGGCGAGGCCGGCGGACGTTGGCCCGGACCGGCCCCGTGGCCGAAGGCGCTCTCATTCGGGCCGGGCGGCACCGCCGACCGTGTGCATGTGCCGCAGCCCCTGCCGGTACGAGTCGAGCAGCCCGGTCTCGGCGTACGGGAGCTTGAGGTCGCGGCAGTGTTCCCGGACCAGCGGCTGTACGAGCCTGAGGTGGGGCCTGGGCATGTTCGGGAAGAGGTGATGCTCGATCTGGTAGTTCAGCCCGCCCAGGAGCCAGTCCGTGACCGGCCCGCCCCGGACGTTCCGCGAGGTCAGGACCTGGCGGCGCAGATGGCCCCAGCGCTCGCCCGCCGGGCCGGGCATCTCCATGCCCTTGTGGTTGGGCGCGAAGGCCATTCCCAGGTGGAGCCCGAAGAGCGCATGATGCACCAGGGCGAACGCGACGGCCTTGCCCACCGGCAGGCAGGTCAGCAGCAGGGCACCGTAACCGGCCGCGTGCAGCGCCAGCAGCGCGCCCTCCACGGCCCGCTCGCGCACCGGCTGCCGCCGCAGGTCCTGGACACTGCTCACCTTCAGAGCGATGCCTTCCAGCAGCAGCATCGGGAAGAACAGCCAGGCCTGGTGGCGGGTGACCCAGCGGGCGAAACCACGGCGCACAGCGGCCTGCTCCGCGGTCCACACCAGTGCGCCGGCGCCGACGTCCGGGTCCTTCTCGATGTGGTTGGGGTTGGCGTGGTGCCGGTTGTGCTTGTCGTTCCACCACGCGTAGCTCATACCCAGGAGCAGATTGCCGTGGAGGAGTCCGATGGCGCGGTTCGCCCGGCGGCCGACAGCGATCTGGGCGTGCCCGGCGTCGTGGCCGACGTAAGCGGTGCGGGCGGACAGGATGGCCAGCGGCGCGGCGAGCAGCAGCGTCCACCAGGTGTCCCCGGCGAGGACGAACCCTGTCACCACGGCGGCCAGGGCGAGGAGGTTCACGGTGATCATCCGTGCGTACCAGCCCTTGCGACGCCCCAGCAGCCCCTGTCTCCTGACCTTCCGCAGCAGGGGAGTGAACTCACTCCCCTGCTGCGCGGTGGCGCCGACGGGTGCCGTGGACACAGACGGCACGGTGGTCTGAGACATGGAGGACTCCGGTCCTGAATCGGTCAGTAACGCTCTGACCTGCCTAAACGTACGGACCGGAGACCGGGCGGCGCTATGGCGTCAGCACCCCGGCCACACGGGGGCCAGCCCCAGCACCTGGAAGGGGGGCCAGCAACACCCCCACCCCGCCCTCCAGGCGACCACCACACCGAAAACCCAGGACACGCCGCGCAGGAACCGCTCCTGCCCAGTCATCGGTACTCGCCGATCTGCCGCGGGTCGTGCGGTGGCCCGGCTGTAGCGTCGGCTCCGAGCGGAGCAGGGTGTGTGGGGTCACGGATTGATGATGTGGGGGTCGGTGTCGAACGGCGACGCGTTGAAGTTGGCATCTCCTTCGTACTGGCTGGAGACGGTGTAGGCACCGGCCGGAAAGGCGTTGTCGGTGAAGAGGGTGAAGCCGTTGCTGTCCAGGGCCACGCTTGTAAAGAAGACGGTTTGGTCCATGACGTCGATGGCGGTGGCGACGTTGCCGGTGGGGACGCCCGTTCCGGGGGGCACGGCTTCCACGAAGGCGATGTAGCTGACCGTCTCCCCCACCGTGGAGGGGTTGGGGATGGAGGTGATGGTGACCTTCGTGTCCGCCCTGTTCACCGTGTGCGTGTCGGTTCCTGTCGAGGTGAGGAAGGTGGCGGTGTCCGGGTTGTAGACGGCGGTCACGGTGTACGCGGTGGCATTGGCGTCGAGGGCGCTGGTGGTGAAGGTCGCCACACCGCCCGACAACGTCCCGGAACCGGTGACCGTACCACCGGGACCGGAGAGGGTGAAGGCGACCGTGCCGGTCGGGGTGCCTGTCGCGGGCGGGTTGGCCGTGACCGTGGCGGTGAACGTCACCGGCTGCCCGAACACCGACGGGTCCGGTGCGGAGACCACTGTCGTCGTCGTAGCCGCAGTGCCGGTGTTCACCGTCTGGGTGCCGGAGCCGGTGGACGGCAGGAAGTTCGGGTCGCCGTTGTAGATGGCGGTGATCGCGTGCAAGCCGCCCCCCAGACTGCTGAGGGACAGCGTCGCCACCCCGCCCACCACCGGCTGGACGAACGCGCCGCCCCCGGAACCGCTGATGACGAAGATGACCGTACCGCCGGGGGTGCCCGCGCCGGGCGCGACCGGGGTGATCGTCGCGGTGAACGTCACCGGCTGCCCGAGCGCCGACGGATTGGGCGAGGACATCACCGAGGTCGTGGTCGAGGCCGGGACGACGACGATGGCATTGGTACCGGTGGAGGTGAGGAAGTTGGTGTCACCGCTGTAAAGGGCGGCGACCACGTGGGTGCCGACGCTCAGACCCGTCGCGGTGACCGAGGTCGTCCCGCCCACCAACGTTCCCATCAGGGTGGGGCCGCCGGTGATGATGAAGGTGACCGTGCCGCTGGGGGTGCCGACGCCGAGCGGTATCACGGTGGCGGTGAGCGTGACCGACTGTCCGACCGCCGACGGGTTCGGGGTCACCGTCACCAGGGTGATAGTGGGGGAAGCCATAAGGGGCCCTCCGAATCGTATGGTTCGGTGGGCCGTTGCTCGCCATGCGACGCCTGATCAGGGCGCGGCGGCGCATCGGGGCCAGGGGATGTACACGTACGGAGATCGACGCCGAGTCGTGCCCGCTGGAGGGTTGCCCGCGTCACCGTCCCCCGGCGTAGGTGGAACCCAC
Source organism: Streptomyces sp. 11-1-2 (assembly GCF_003595545.1). Classification (NCBI taxonomy): domain Bacteria; kingdom Bacillati; phylum Actinomycetota; class Actinomycetes; order Kitasatosporales; family Streptomycetaceae; genus Streptomyces; species Streptomyces sp. 11-1-2. The sequence goes on along the minus strand of NZ_CP022545.1, from coordinate 11,490,073 downwards.
CGGTCTATAGCACCAGTAGGTGCGCGACTCGCGGTCAACGCCAGAGCAAGACGCCGAATTACCCCGTATGGCGCAGCGCTCGACGGACGTCCCCGCGCACACCACCCGTCCCGTGCGGCGCGCGTCCCGCACGGGCGGGGCACCGCGTACGCAGGGAGCACACGCTCCCGCCCCACCGATTCCCTGGGGCGGGACCGCAATGGCCGGTAAGAGCGGCAGGCGCCGGCCTCGAAGTTTCGTGACGGTCCATCGGTTCCTCCGGTGGACCGTTTTCGGCTTGTCGGGCGGGTTGCGGGCAGGCTGCTGGACCGGCTGTCGCGTCGGATGGGCGCCGGGTTCCACGTCTTCGGCTGCGTGTGCGGTACTCCACCCGGCAGTCGCCCCGGGCCGGGCGGGCCCGCGAAGCATCGGGCGATGGTGAGACACCGCTCGGCCACCTCGCCTCGGCAGGTCACAACGTGTCGAGGCGGGAATTGCGCTGGGTGACCACCAGGGCGGAATCGAGCGCGTCACCGGTGGCGGAGGCATGGGCGTCTTCCGGGCCGCGGGACCGGTATTCCATCAGGCAGGCCGTGGTCAGCGTCGCCGGGCCCATCGGCGGCCCGAACCAGGGAACCTTCAGGTCCCGGCGCGAGATCGTCGATGCCATTCGCTACGTGGTCGACACCGGCTGCGAGTGGAGGGTCTGCCTGTGGACTTTCCGCCCTGGCGCACGGTTTGGGGGTTCATGGCGCGCTGGGCGGCCACCGGGGTCATCGGGCAGATACGCGACCGGCTGGCTGACCGGATCCGCCGCGAGATGGGCAAAGGTCAACCCTCTCGCTCCACTCACTATGCGCGAAACCAGTGGGCCCGGCTCTGCATCGGAGAAGCGCCAGGAGGGTGACGCAAAGCAGTTGAGGTTTCAGCCCAGCTGTGCTGACCAAGAATCCCCGCCACCCCGGCGCCGCATTCCTGGCCGAACTCCTCACCCCGTACGCGACCAGGGACGCACGCTCGCCGCCTTTCATCCGGCAGTTGGGTTTGTCGGCCCGACACGCGTCACAACGACGGAGTCCGCAGAGAACCCAAGCCAAGTACGCACTCCCGCGCGCATCGGCGTCGTCCGGCGCTTCCAGGATGCTCGATCCTCCGGTTGAAGGTCCGGGGTTCAGGGGCGGGTCCCGTCGCCGGGTACGACGCGACGCCAGATCTCCTGCTGGAACTGCTGGGCGGTCATGTCGATGTGTTCGGCCATCAGCGCTTCGGCGCGACCGGCTTCTCCGGCGGCGATGGCTTCGGCAATGGCCTCGTGCTGTTCGGCGGCCACCTGCAGGGATCCGCCTGCGATGCCGGCCAGCCCTATGGTCGTGACCTGGCGCTGCAGGCGCCGCATCGCGTCGACGGTGGAGGCGAAGAACATGTTGGCGGCAGCGGCCGCGATACCGGTGTGGAAGGCCTCGTCGGCGAAAGTGAAGGCATCGATGTCGCCCTGCTCTGCCGCACGGACGGACTGCTGCGCGGCTTCGCGGACCGCCTTGACCTGCGTGGGGGTGGCTCGCTGCGAGGCCAGGTTCGCGGTGGTGGTCTCCAGATGGCGGCGGAACTCGAAGAGCTCGTCCACCTGTCGCAGGTCCGCGGGCAGAAAGTTGGCGAGCGACTGCTGCCAGGAGGACTGCTCGGGCTCGGCCACGTAAATGCCACGGCCCTTTTGTACGGACAGCCGTCCCAAGGCGGAGAGGATCTTCACCGCCTCCCGCACCACGGTCCGACTCATCTGCACCTCTTCGGCCAGGTCCTTCTCCGTGGGCAGCCGGTCACCGGGCTGAAGTCCCGCCCGGACGATGTACTCGAGGACGCGTTCGGCCGCGACCTCGTACCCGGGGCGGTATCCGCGCGCCGTACCCGCCGGTGCAGAGGCGGACGCGGCGCTCTTCTCTGAGTGGGTCAACGGCTCTCCCTCGCTTCCCTCTTGAGGCCGCCGGTCCGGCAGACCCTGGCCTCAACGCCGGTCGCATGTTTCTGATACATCATGTAGTCCTGACTCAGTGAATCATACCCAAACCCTTGACGCCAGGATCCGGCAACCCCAGACTCTCCTCCATCCCGGTCACGCCGCCCCACCTAAGCCGTTCCACCCGCGCCCGGTCGCGACAGGCCCCCTGAATGATCTCTCTCGAACCCCCGCAACCGCGAAGACTTCCAGAGAGGTCGGCGCATTCCGCCTTATGGTCCGACATGTATCAGATTTATCTCTTCTTTATCATAACGTAGATGGGATGTCTCCATGTACATTCGGCGTAGCCGTGGACACGTCCGCCGGCCTGGCTCACCTATGGGATCCGGGACAGGATCCAGCGACCACTCCCTCCCCGCTCCGAGGTCCCGGCCGGCCTCTACCGGTGCGCTTCACCCGCCTCTCGGTGCTGAGAGCCGGGTTCCCGACGGCCTCCGCACCGATGAGCGTGGCGTTCGTACCGCTCTACTGCCGCGGCGACGCAGCATTCAGGGCACCGCCTTCACCAGCCGCAACCATAACTCGTCGAAATCCCTTGAAAGGACAGCGCGTTGAACGACATCAGGCTCGGCGTCATCGGCCTGGGCAATCGCAGCGATCTGGTCGAGCTGGCCCATCGGCCGGGCTCGGGCTCCGTGCTGGCTGCCGCCTGCGACCGCGATCCGCGGATGCTCGCGCTCGCCGAGAAACGCTTCGGCACCGGGGTGAGGACCACCCTGGACCACCACGAACTGCTCGATGCAGGGCTTGACGGCGTGTTCGTACTGACCCCCGACCACACGCACGAGCAGATCGGCCTGGACTTCCTCGCGGCCGGTGTACCGGTGTTCCTGGACAAGCCGATGGCGATCACCATCGAGGCCTGCGACCGGCTGCTCACGGCGGCCCGTGCATACCGAACCCCGCTGTACGTCGGCCACAACATGCGACACATGCCGGTCGTGGTCGCCATGCGCGACCTGATCGACAGCGGCGCCATCGGCGAGGTGAAGGCCATCTGGTGCCGCCACTTCGTGGGCAATGGCGGAGATTTCTACTTCAAGGACTGGCACGCGGACCGGCGCAACACCACCGGTCTGCTGTTGCAGAAGGGAGCCCACGACATCGATGTCATCCACTGGCTGGCCGACGGATACACCCGGCGCGTGAACGCCATGGGCGGGCTGACGGTCTACGGCGACATCAGCTCGCGCCGCGACCGCAGTGGGCAGCGGATGACCGACTGGCTGTCGATGGACAACTGGCCGCCCCTCAGCCTGACCGGCCTCCACCCGGTGGTGGACGTGGAGGACCTGAGCATGATGCAGATGCACCTGGACAACGGCGTCTTCGCCAGCTATCAGCAGTGCCACTACACGCCGGACTACTGGCGCAACTACACGGTGATCGGCACCGAGGGACGGATGGAGAACTTCGGCGACTCCGAGGGAGCGGAGGTCCGGGTGTGGAACCGCCGCTCCGAATACCGCGCCGAGGGCGATCTGGTGGTCCCCGTCCACACTCCGACCGGCACCCACGGTGGAGCCGATCCGCTCTTGGCCGCGGAGTTCCTGCGGTTCGTGCGGGAAGGCGGTGCCACCGTCACCTCGCCGGTGGCGGCCCGCGAAGCGGTGGCCGCCGGCTACGCGGCCACCCTATCGCTGCGGGACGGGGGAAGGGCCGTCGACATCACTCCCGTGGATCCGGACGTGGCCGCGTACTTCGCGCACGGTCAGAAGTGAGCACGTCGGCAGGGTGTTGGTGACCCTGGTGCCGAGCGCGCCAGGGCAAGGTGGCTCCGGTCCGGAAGGGGGCCGGGCCGGAGCCACCTGGTCGGGCGGCGGCTCAGCCTGTGGGGCCCAGATCCGCCATGTCGTGGATCTCGATCCGCTCGCCCGGCCGGTGCAGTTCGAGGATCACGAGTTCGTTGCGACCGGCCCGCCACACCGGCGCAGGGGCGTAAAGGGTGCGTTGCGGGCCGCGGTCCCAGTAGCGGCCGAGGGCGAAGCCGTTGAGCCAGACCTGGCCCTTGGTCCAGCCCGGCAGGGCGAGGAAACCGTCGGCCGGGGCCGGGATCTCCACCTCCGCCCGGTGGAACGCCGGGCCTTCGGCGACTTGGGCCGCCCCGAATCGCAGGGCGCTCAGATCGGTCAGCGGGAGGGGGCGGATCTCCCAGCCGAACTGGTACTGGGTGTCGATCCGGATCCCGCCGCTGACGCCCTTGCGATCCTCCAGCCAGGGGCCGTAGTTGACCCGCCCCATGTTCTCCACCAGCAGGTCGAGCTCGGCGCCGGTCTCGGGGACGCTGATCGGCAGCGCGTCCAACGGTCCGTCACGCTCCAGGATGCCGAGCAACTCACCGTCCAGGAACATCTGAGCGCGGTCGGCTAGGCCGTGCACGCGCAGGGTCGAGTCGGGGAACGGGCCGCGCAGCCGTGTACGGTAGTGGATCAGTCCGAGTGACTGGCCCAGTGCCTCCATCGGCTCGGGCGAGAGCCGGTGCCGCGGGGTGGACAGCGCGTCCAGGCAGTTCAGCAGCTGCACCGCACTGTTCGGGCGCACCGTCTGCGGGGCGAGCCGGTCGGGCCGCGCGGGCGGCTCGTGCCCGACCGGGCCGCGGTACCGCTCGATCACGTTTCGGAAGGCGTGGAACTTCTCGGTCAGCTCCCCTGCCTCGCCGACCGGCGCGTCGTAGTCGTAGCTCGTGCAGGTGGGCCGGTAGCCGGACTCATCGCGGTTGGCACCGTTCCACCAGCCGAAGTTCGTGCCGCCATGGCCCATGTAGATGTTGACCGAAGCGCCCTGGGCCAGCATCCAGTCCAGTTCCGCGGCGGCCTCGTGCGGGTCGCGGACGTGGTGGTGCTCGCCCCAGTGGTCGAACCACCCATGCCAGTACTCGGAGCACACCCGAGGGCCGGTCGGCTGGTGGCGGCGCAGCGCGGCGAGCGCCTCCTTCGGCCGCGAGCCGAAGGTTGCGGTGGCCAAGGTGCCGGGCAGAACACCACCGCGCAGCACGCCGTCGGTGGCGCCGTCGGCGGTGAACAGGAGGCAGTCCACGCCGCGTCGTATCCAGCCCCGCCGCAGGTGGTCGAGGTAGGCGGTGTCGGTGCCGTAACTGCCGTACTCGTTCTCGACCTGGACGGCGACCACCGGTCCGCCCTGACTGGCAAGGAGCGGGCGCAGGACCGGGGTCAGTTCGTCGAACCAGGCGTCCACGGCGGCCAGATAGCGCTCGTCGGTGCGGCGCAGACGCAGCGCGGGATCGGCGAGGAGCCAGGCCGGCAGGCCCCCGAACTCCCACTCGGCGCAGATGTAGGGGCCGGGTCGCACGATCACGTCCAGGCCGAGGTGTGCGGCGGTACGGATGAAGCGGGTGACGTCGGCCTGACCGGAGAAGTCGGTTCGGCCGGGGGTCGGCTGGTGCAGGTTCCAGGCGATGTAGGTCTCGATGGTGTTGACGCCCATGGCGCGCAGGCGGAGCAGCCGGTCCTCCCACAGTTCGGGGTGGACCCGGAAGTAGTGGATGGCGGCGGAGATGATCTGGTGGGGGCGGCCGGCGCGCAGGAAGCCGTGGTCGGTCACGGTCAGTTCGGCGGCGGGGCGCGGATTGGTCACAACTGTTCCCGGTGGTCAGGTGGTGACAGGGGTCGTGGCGGCGGGGCGGACGACGGCCTCTCCCCCGTCGGCCCCGCCGGGCTTTCAGGAGGCCGAGCGCAGACGCTGCAAGGTCAGCGTGGTGTCCGGACCGGCGGAGGTGTACGGCGTGTACGTGGCGGTCTCAGGGGTCGGCCAGCCGGTGAAGTGGCTGGAGTTGATGTCGACGAACGAGGCCGAGCCACCGATCGGGATGAACGGCGCCTGCCGGGCGAGAATCCTCAGCGCCGGGCCGGCCAGCTTCTTGAGCCGGGCGGTGTCGGCGGGGTCGACGGTGGCCATCTTCACGATCTGCGCACTGTAGTCGGGGTCGTTGAAGCGGCCGAAGTTACTGGCGGCCGACTTGCCGAGCGGGGTGTAGTAGTCGCTGCTGAAGGCGTTCAGAGCGCCGAAGATGCTGCCGTCGGCGGAGGGCGGGGTGAACGCGGTTTCCATCGAGAAGTCACCGACCGGCTCCTTCTGCGTGAAGGTGGCCTCCGGCATGTTGTTGACGGTGACGTCCAGGCTCAGGACCGACTTCCACTGGTCCTTCAGGGCGGTGCCCATGTCCACCCAGTTCGCGTAGGGCTGGTAGACGTTCAGCGTCAGCGGATAGCTCTTGCCGTCCTTGCTGAGCTTGCCGCCCCGCACGCTCCAGCCCCCGGCGGCCAGTTCGGCGCGGGCACCCGCCGCGTCCTGCTCGAGGGTCTTGCCGGCGAGGTCGGCGGGCAGCCAGGCGGCACCGACCTGGTTGTTCAGGCCGGACGGGTTGACCGCGGGTTGCCCCGTCCCCATCACCTTGAGCACCTTGGTCACATCGACCGCCTTGGTCAGGGCCTGGCGGACGTGCACATCGGTCGTCGGGCCCTTCTTCATGTTGAACAGCACGCCCTCGGACCCCAGCAGGGGGTAGACCTGGTACTTGTGGTGCTCGGGGTCCAGAGCGACGTAGTTCTTCTCCGCGCCCTGCCAGGACATGGTGCTCCAGTCGAGTTTGTCCTTCAGCAGCAGGCTGCGAGTGCTGGACTCCTGCGCCGCGACGATGGCGACCTTCTTGACGGCCGGGAACGAGCCGTTCCAATAGTCCTTGCGGATCTTGAGGGTGATCTGCTGCGGGCTGAAGGAGTCCAGGGTGACCGGGCCGCTGCCGACCGGCTTGAGGTTCTGGTCCGTCTTCAGGTTCCGGGCGGCCCAGATGTGCTGGGGGTAGATGTTGCGGTTCTTGAAGGAGCCGAGGTCGCTGTAGCCGACCTTCGGGTACTGCACCACCACGGTGTTCGCGTCGGGTGCGTCGACCGAGGTGTAGGGCGCGCCGGCGAGGTTCAACTCGGGGTGTTCGAGGGGCACTTCCAAGCTGAACTTCACGTCCTTGGCGGTGAGCGGTTTCCCGTCCGACCACTTCACTCCGGGGTGCAGTCGGAAGGTGAGGGTCTTCCCGCCGTCGCTGAACTTCCATGAGTCCGCCAGCCACGGCTGTGGCGAGGGATTCTGGGCGTTGACCCGCATCAGCGGCTCGTAGAAGAAGGACACTCCGGCGTTGAGCTGGGCGGCAAACGGGTTCCATCCGGCCTGGAAGGCCTGCGTCGGGTGGGTGGTGAGACGCACGGTGCTCGTGGCCTTGGCTCCGGACCCGTCCGACTTGGCGGTGCTGCACCCGGTCAGCAGACCGGCGGTGGCCAGCACCGCGGTGGCCAGGACCGCGGCGGCCACAGCCATCAAGCGCTTCATGGAAGCTCCTTTGAGGTTGTCCTGTCGAGCTCGGCCGAGCGGCCGTGCTGGTGCAGCCAGCAGTGCGCCCACTGGCCGTCGGCGAAGGTGGTGCGGTCGGGGAAGGCGCGCCGGCAATCGTCCATGGCGAACGGGCAGCGGGGGTGGAACCGGCATCCGTCGGGCGGCGCGGTCAGGTTGGGCGGCTCCCCCAGGTCCTCGGCGTCGTCCTGGTCACGCAGGCCGCGTCCGGTCCGGTCGGGGTCGGGCGAGGAGTCGATCAGCAGGCGGGTGTAGGGGTGCTTGGGAGACTGGATCACCGCTTCCTTGGGCCCGCCCTCGACCGTCTGCCCGGCGTACATCACCTGTACCTCGTCGCACAGGTAGCGCGCGCTGGCGATGTCGTGGGTGATGTAGAGCAGGGCCAGGCCCTCTTCGTCGCACAGCCGGGCCAGCAGGTTGAGCACGTCGAGGCGGATGGAGACGTCCAGCATGCTGATCGGCTCGTCGCCGAGGAGCACCGTCGGGCGCACCGCCAGTGCCCGGGCGATGGCCACGCGCTGCAGCTGGCCCCCGGACATCTCGCGCGGACGCTTGTCGATGAACTCCTCGGCCGGGGTGAGGTTGACCCGGTTCAGCAGCGACAGCACCTGCTCCGCCACCTCGGCGCGGGTGTGAGCGTGGCCGTGGACGCGCAGGACTCGCCCGAGGATATGCCGCACCCGGTGAAGGTTGTTCAACGAGGAGAACGGGTCCTGGAAAATCAGCTGCACCTGGCGGAAATAGCCGCGCCCGGCGGGCGGTGCGCGGTGCCCTGCCAGCCGGATCTCCCCGGAGCTGACGGGGTGGAACTGGGCCAGCATCCGGGCCAGCGTGGTCTTCCCGCTGCCGCTCTCGCCCACCAGGGCCACCACGCGCCCGCGGTGCAGCGCCACTGAGGCGTGCTCGACGGCACGCACGGTGGCCTTGCGGCCCAACTGATCGCGCACGGTGAAGTGTTTGCTGACGTCCACCGCCGCCAGCAGCGCGGGCTCGTCGGTGGCATCGGAGGTGGGGGCGGTCGTTGTCATGCTGCCTCCCCGTCGGGGTCGATGGAATCGTGCAGCAGACAGGCCACCTGCCGCTCGCCGTGCTGCGGCAGGACCTGGTGCAGACGTGGCAGGACCTGCTCGCACTCCGGCAGGCGCTGGGCACAGCGGGGGTGGAAGGCGCAGCCGGGCGGTGGGTCTCGCAGGTCGGGTGGGCTGCCCGGGATTCCGGCCAGCTTCGTCAGCGGGGCGTGCAGCGGCGGGAAGGCGTCGCGCAGACCTCGGGTGTACGGGTGGAGGGGGTCGGTGTAGAGCTGCTGGGGCGCGCCGATCTCCACGATCCGGCCGGCGTACATGATGGCGATCCGGTCGGCGATCTCCATCAGCAAGGACAGGTCGTGGGTCACGAAGACGACGGCGAATCCCAGTCGGCGCTGCAGGCGCAGAATCTGGGCCAGGATCTGACGCTGCATCACCACGTCGACCGCGGTGGTGGGTTCGTCCATGACGACGAGCTCGGGTTCGCATGCCAGGGCGAGCGCGATGAGGGCCCGTTGGCGCATTCCGCCGGAGAGTTCGTGCGGGTAGGAGTGCGCGCGTTCGGGCGCGATGCCCACCATGCGCAGCAGTCGGCCGGTCCGCTCGGCCACCTCGTCCCTGGTGATGCCGGGCTGATGCTCGACCATCACGTCGGCGAACTGCGCCTTGAGGCGCATCACCGGGTTGAAGGCGGCCATCGCGCTCTGCAGCACGATCGCGAGTTCGGTCCAGCGCAGTGGGCGCAGCCGGCGTTCGTCCAGGGTGACCAGGTCGAGCAGGTGTCCATCGCGGGTGTGGTACCGGATCTCCCCGCCGGTGGTCAGCGCGGGCAGTCGCTGCAGTCTGGTCAACGCGGTGATCAGGCTGCTCTTCCCGGAACCGGACTCCCCCGCCAGCCCGAGGATCTCGCCGCGTCGCAGGGTGAAGGACACCTCGTTGCAGGCGGCTACCGCCCCCCGCTCGGTGACGTACTCCACCGTCAGCCGCGACACGTCGAGAAGCGGCTCACCGCGCAGCGCGGAAGATGGCGTGCTCACCGACCGGGCGGTATCGAGGGGACGGGCGGTCATGAGGCAACCTCCACGGTGTTCGTACGGTCCCGGCGTGCGGCCATGTGTGCGGTGGCGCGCCGTACCGCGGCTCGACTGCTGTGCCGCAGTACGGGGTTGCCGATCTCGTCGAGGCCGAAGTTGACCAGTGCGGTGGCCGTCCCGAGCAGCGCGATGAACAGGCCCGGCGGCGCGAACCACCACCACATGCCCCGCACCACGCCCTCCTGCTGCTGGGCGAAGGCGATCATGGTGCCCCAGGTGACGCTGTCACCGCCGCCGATGCCCAGGAAGCGCAGCCCGGCCTCGGTGAACACCCCGGTCACCACGGCCCGCAGGAACAGCGAGGAGAGGATGCCGGTCAGGTGCGGCATGATCTCCACCAGCACCATCCGCCAGCGGCTCTCGCCGACCATGCGCAGGGCCTGGACGAAGTCACGCCCGCGCAGCGAGAGGGTCTGGGCACGCAGATAGCGGGCGCAGACGGGCCATTCGAAGAGCCCGATCAACAGGGCGATGGCGACCGGGCCCACGTTGGCCATGTATCCGGCCACGATCAGCATCAGCGGGAAGCTGGGCAGGGTGGCGATGATGTTGGTGACCGCGGTGAGCAGCTGGTCGGTGCGTCCGCCGATGAAGCCGCCGGTCACGCCGACGAGTGCGGCCACCCCGACGGCCAGGACGCCGGAGAGCAGGCCCACCGCGACGGATCCCCGGCAACCGGTGATCAGTTGGGCCAGCACGTCCTGGCCCGAGGTGGTGGTGCCGAGCAGATGCTCCCCACCGGGCGCCGCCCCCAGGGCGTCGTAGTCGATCCGGTGCGGGTCAGTGCCCAGGACCGAACTCACCAGCCACGGCCCGATGAGAGCGATCAGCAGGAAGGCACCGAAGACCGCGAGCCCGATGCGGACCTTGCCATTGGTCAGGAACTGCCTCATCGCTGCTCCCGGGTGCGCGGGTCGAGCAGCACGTAGGTCGAGTCGGCGATCAGGTTGGCGGCCAGCACACCCAGGGTGATCAGCAGGAAGATCGTCTGCATCAGCGGGAAGTCGTGGCTGCTGACGGCCTGGAACAGTACGTAGCCCAGGCCAGGGTAGGTAAAGACGATCTCGGCGACGATGACGCCGCCGAAGATGCTGCCGAGCGCCAGGGCGAGACCGCTGACGTTGGGCAGGAGCGCGTTGCGTGCGGCGTACCGCAGCATCACCCGATGCGGGCGCAGCCCCTTGGCGCGGGCCAGCAGCACGTAGTCCTCACCGACGGTGGTGACCATGACGTTGCGCATGGCGAACAGCCAGCCGTTGATCCCGATGAAGATCAGTGTGAAGGCCGGCAGCGCGCCGTAGCGCAACACGCTGAGCAGGAACCACAGGTTGTTCAGCTGGAACGGGACGTCCGGGTCGTAGCCGCCGGAGAGGGGGAACCAGCCGAGGGTGAAGCCGAATACGTAGACCACCAGGAGCGCCAGCCAGAACGGCGGCAGCGAGTAGAAGAAGGCAGTGACCGGGGTCAGCAGCGAGTCGGCCCGGCCGCCGGGCTTCCACCCCAGGAAGGCGCCCAGCAAGGTGCCAAGGAGCCATCCGATCACGGTGGTGGTGCCGGCCAGCAGGACGGTCCACGGCAGTGCCTCGAGCACGATGTCGGAGACCGGGGTCGGGTAGTGGCTCACCGAGAGACCGAAGTCGAAGTGCGCCAGGCTCTGCCAGTACTCCAGGTATTGCTGGAGGAGGTTCTGCTGGGGATCGCCGTAGAACATCCGCACCGCCTGCATCGCCGCCGCGTTCGGCACGGTGCCGGAGGCCTGCTGAAGGTTCTTCATGAGCGCGACCGCGGGGTCGCCCGGCATGAATCGCGGGATCAGGAAGTTCAGCGTGATGGCGGCCCAGGCGGTCACCAGGTAGAACCCCAGGCGGCGCAGCAGGAAGGTCCAGCCCGCGCGTGATCCGGTGCGTGGACCGCGGTACTTGCCGAGTTGCGTCGGCGCCTGCACGGGCGCCGCTCGTGTCGCAGCCATCCCCGCTCCTTTCGTCGGTGGTGCCGTGGTGGAACCGGTCGGTGTCTGTGGCCCGAGGTCCGGCGCGGCGAGGCGCCGGACCTGGGCGCACCGGATCAGCCGATGGCGGCGGAGCAGAGGTGCGGGGTCAGGGGCATCGCGACGGGGCACCTGCGCCCGGCACGCTGATCCGTGTGGCCGCGACGCTCGTCGGCGGGGTGACCCGCCAGGTGACGATGACGGTCTCGCCCAGGCCGATGCGCCACCACGGCCAGGGGGAACGCCGCTGTAGCCGTTCCTGCAGCGGTATGCGGCCGCTTCTGCACGGAGAACTCCTCTGGCGGGGCAGGACCGGTTACTCGGTCACGAGCACATGACGTAGAGGGGATAGATCTGACACATGTCAGATCTCACGAGACTGAACTGTGCTGACTTTCCTGGAGGTCCGCCTCAGGCACGGGGGTTCGACGGCGGCCTCCGGAACACGGCCCCGCGACGACACCCCGACACAACAACCCAACCGGGATGGGGAAAAGTCTGGGGTTGCCGGATCCTGGCGTCAAGAGTTTGGATGTGATTCACTGAGCCAGAATCGAATTATGTATCGGAAACATACGACGGGGCGACGCAGCCAGGACGCGGGTACGAGGTCGCACCCCGACCCATCCTCAACCATCTCGTCCGGGCGGGACGCCAGCCCGGCGACGACACCCGCTCCTGCCCCGGAGCCTCCAGCCGTGAAGGACATCCATGCGAATCACCGATGTGACTGTGGAACTGGTCGACCTGCCCGCTCAGCCACCCTTCCGGTGGCGGGCCGGGCTGCCGGGCTCGGAGCCGGCGGTGGTGGGCGGAATCCTGCGCGTCCACACCGACGAGGGCCTCGTCGGCGAGGCACACACACGGCGCGGACTGATCGTCTCCGACCTGGTTGACCGGCGGATCCGTGCGGACCTGACCGGTCGCGATCCGCTGATGCGCGAGCTGCTGTGGCATCGGCTGTGGGAGCTGGACCGCATCGAGGAGCTTCCGATCTATGCTCTCGGCCTGGTCGACGTGGCGTTGTGGGACCTGGCGGGCAAGGTGGCCGGGCAGCCGGTCCACCAGTTGCTGGGCGGCTACCGCGAAGCCATTCCCGCCTACGCGAGTACGGTCACCTTCGGCAGCGTCGAGGAGTACCTCGATGTGGCCGACCAGTGCCTGGAGTTGGGCTACGTCGCCATCAAGCTGCACGGCTGGGGCGACGCGAAGGCGGACGCGGAGCTGTGCCGGAAGCTGCGGGCGCATGTCGGTGACGACGTCCCGCTGATGTACGACGGTTCGGCCGGGTTCGACCTCGCCGACTCGGTCTACCTCGGCCGTGCGCTGTCCGAGGCCGGCTACCTGTGGTACGAGGAGCCGATGCGCGAGTTCAGCGTGACCGCCTACCGCTGGCTGGCCGAGCGGGCCGAGGTCCCGCTGTTGGTCGCGGAGACCTCCGACGGCGCGCACATGAACGTCGGCGACTTCATCGCGGCCGGCGCGGCGGGCCGGGTCAGGACCAGCGCGCAGTACAAGGGCGGGATCACCGGGGCGCTGCGCATCGCGCATCTGGCCGACAGCTACCAGCTGCGGGCCGAGGTGCACGGCACCGGAGTGGTCAACGCCCATCTGTGCATGGCGATACCCAACACCACCTACTACGAGTCCCTGGTGTACACCAATCCCGTGGTGCGCGAGCCTGCGGTGGGGGCCGACGGGCTGGTCCAGGCACCGACGGCCCCCGGCATCGGGTTCGACCAGCCGGGCTGGTGACGACTCCTCCACCGGCCATCCGCGAGGGGTGAGGCCGCACCGCACCGGCCGCCGACCGCCGGCCGCTCGACAGCGTCGCCGGCGGCCGGGACGCCGGCGAGGCAGGCTTCCGCTTACTTCGAGTGACGTCGCAGGTGGCAACAGGGAGGGGCGGACGCAGGTGCGTCCGCCCCTCCCTGTTGCCACCTGCCTGCTGCCTGTCAGAGGTGGTAGACGCGGGAGGCCGTGCCGCCGAATACCTCCTTCCGCTCGTGCTCCGACAGGTCCGCCAGGAGCTCATGGCTGGTGGCGACCACCTGCCCGTAGTCTGCCGCCAGCGTGCACACCGGCCAGTCCGACCCGAACATCAGCCGCTGCGGGCCGAAGGTCTCCAGAGCGACCGACACGAACGGCCGCAGATCCGTGAGGCTCCACGCATGCCAGTCGGCCTCGGTCACCAGGCCGGAGAGCTTGGCCACCGTGTTGGGAAGGCTTGCCAGGGCTCGCAGATCCGCGGCCCAGTTGTCCTGTCGGCGCGGCCGGACGGGAGGCTTGCCCAAGTGGTCCAGGACGAAGGTGAGTTCCGGCCGGGCGCGAGCCGCTGCCACCGCTGACGGCAGCTGCTCCGGGCGCGGCACCAGGTCGTAGGCCAGCCCGGCGGATGCGACGGCGGCCAGGCCGCGGTCCGCTTCGGAGCGCAGCAACCAGTTCGGATCGTCCTCGCTCTGCACCTGATGGCGGATGCCGACCAGGCGGTCACCGCCGGGCAGCGCTCGCAGTTCGGCCAGAGCGTCGGCGACCGCGGGAGAGGTCAGATCGGTCCAGCCGACGACTCCCGCCACCAGCCGGTCGTCGGCAGCCAGGGCCAAGTACTCGGGTGTCTCCTCGGGCACGCAGACGGTCTGCACCAGCACGGTGGCGTCGACACCGGCGGCCGCGGCTTGCGGGCGCAGGTCGTCGAGACCGAAGTCGCGCCGCAGGGGCGCGAGTTCGGGTCCGATGATCCAGTCCTGCTCGCGGACCGACAGGTCCCAGACGTGCTGGTGGGCGTCGATGGTGGTCATGGGCGCTTCGCCTTCCGGATGAGCGAGTGCGAGTAGCCGGAACGGCACGGTCGGCATCAGCGGCGGTTGTTGTCCTGCCGCCGGTCGGGTACCGGCACATTCCACGGCAGCAGGCCCCGGCAACGCAGTGCGAGCCACATGTCCGGGGGAATGGGATGGCTGATCATCGCGGCGGCGTCCACCATCTCGGTGGCGGTGCGTGCCCCGAGCAGGACACCGGCGACCGCCGGATGGCCGAGCGGGAACTGCAGTGCCGCTGCCCGCAGCGGGACCTCGAAGTCCTCGCACAGGGTTCTCAGCGCCAGGGCACGTTCCAGCATGCGCAGGGGGGCGGGGGCGTAGTCGAAGGTCGCGCCCGGCCTGGGATCGGCCAGCAGACCCGAGTTGAACACCCCGCCCATCACAACGGACACCCCGCGTCGCGCGGCCTGTGGCAGGAGTGAGGCCAACCCGGTCTGGTCGAGCAGGGAGTAGCGGCCGGCCAGCAGGACCACGTCGATGTCGGTGTCGCGGATGAACCGTGTCGGCATCTTGGTCTGGTTCATACCGACGCCGATCGCCCCGACCGTGCCCTCCGCACGCATCCGCTCCAGCTCGGGGTAGGCGCAGTCGAGAGCCTCCCGCTCATGGTGGTCCGGGTCGTGCAGATAGACGATGTCCACCCGGTCGAGGCCGAGCCGGATGAGGCTCTCCTCGACGCCGACGCGCACACCGCGGGCGGTGAAGTCCCACACCCTCTCGTGGGTGGCCGGAACGGCGAAGCCGTTCGCCCGGTCGTCACCCTGCGCTCCGGTACGTGGGCGCAACAGGCGACCGACCTTGGTGGAGAGCGTGTACTGGTCACGCGGCCGGGTGCGCAGGGCGTCTCCGAGGCGGCGCTCGGACAGTCCCAGACCGTAGTGCGGGGCGGTGTCGAAACTGCGGACCCCGCAGGCCCAGGCCGCTTCGACGGTGGTGGCCGCGTCCTCGTCGCTGATCGCGTGGAACAGATTCCCGAGGGGAGCGGCGCCCAGCGACAGTTCGCCGACCGCTGTGGCGGTGCGCCCGAGTGCTGTGCTGCGCATGAGTTCAGGTTTGCCTCTCGTTCAGGGCCTCGGCCGCACTCCCGCGAACCTTCATCTCGATGGGGAGGCGGCACAACGGGGCGGGGTGTCCCCCGACCGGAGCCGCTCGGCCCATCAGCCCTTCGTCGCTCCACCGGTGAGGCCTTTGACGAATTGCTTCTGGAAGGCCAGGTAGAACACGAGGATGGGCAGCGTCGCCAAGAACATGAGGGCGAAGACCGAGCCGAAGTCCGCCTGGTGTTCGCCGATGGCGCGATAGATTCCGACGGTCACCGTGGTGCCGGTGGCCGGGCCCAGGATGATCAGTGGGTTGAGGAAGTCGTTCCAGATCCAGACGCCGAGGAAGATCAGCACGCTGGCCGATGCCGGTCGCATCAGGGGGAAGACCACCTGCCAGAAGGCACGGAATGCGCCGGCGCCGTCGATGGCCGCTGCCTCTTCGACTTCACGTGGGATCGTCTTGACGAAGCCGGCGAAAACGAAGACTCCGAACGGCATGTAGTAGCCGACGTACGCCAGGATCAGACCCGGCACGGTGCTCATGAGGCCAAGAGCCCGGAGTACTTCGGTGATCGGGCTGAGGATGACCGCAGGCGGCACCATGAGGCCGCACAACAGCGTGACCATGGCGACTTTGGCCATGACGCCGGTCGACCGCGCAAGGTAGTGCCCGAGCATGGCGGAGATCGCCGTGACGATGAGGATGGAGATCACGGTGACCTCCGTGCTGTTGACCAGCCCGTACCAGAAGAGATGGTCCGGTCGGGACAGCACGCCCTGGATGTTGTCCAAGGTCGGCGGGATCGGGAGACCCACCGGGTTCGACACGATCGCCGAACCGTCCTTGAACACGTTGACCAGCACGAGGTAGATCGGCAGGAAGAACAGGAAGCCTGCGAGCAGCGCGACAACCGGACGAAGCCAAGCCTTGGGTTCTTTCATGATCAGGAAGACACCTCGCGTTTCTGCAACAGCCCGAGCGCGATCACCGAAACAGCCGCGACCAGGGCCAGCATCGCCACAGCCATCGCAGAGGCGTAGCCGACGTGGTTACCGTTGAATGCGGTCTGAATCACCTGAAAAGCGAGGGTGGATGTGGTGCCGGGGCCGGGGCCGCCGTTGGTGAGGACCTGGACCTGGTCGTATGCCTTGAATCCGCCGATCAGCGACATCACCGTGTTGATGGTGACGGCGGGCGCCAGCATCGGCCAGGTGACATGGCGGAACCGCATCATTGGTCCGCAACCGTCGATCGCTGCCGCCTCGTGCAGCTCCTGTGGGATTCCTTGAAGCCCGGCCAGGTAGATGACTACGCAGAATCCGAGCCCCTGCCAGGCGATGACCCACGCGACCGTGTAGAGGGCGAGACTCGGGTCGGAGAGCCAACCCGGCGGGTCACTCATCCCCAGCTGCCCCAGCATGGAATTGAGCAGGCCGTCGTCGACGAGGATCGCCTGCCAGATGACGCTGATCACCACGGCGCTGAGGACGACCGGGACGAAGAACACGCTGCGGAGTGCGTTGTACAGCCAGCCGCGTCGATCGAGGAGCATGGCGATCGCCAGCCCACCCGCGTTGGTGACGATGGTCACGATGACGGTGACGAGGACGGTGTTCCCCAGTGCTGTGAGGAATTCGTCGTCCGAGGCGAGGCTGGTCAGGTTGTCCAGGCCCACCCACCGGGTCGGTGGATTGAAGGGGTTCTTGTTGGTGAAGCTGTAGCCGATGGTGATGCCGATGGGCACGAGCACAAGAGCCAGATAGACGAGCAGACCAGGCGCCGCGAAGACGGCGAATCGGTTCAGTCCGTCTCGCGAGCGTGACCGCTGGGGCCGTCGCGGCGACCGCTTCGGGACGGTGGGAGACTGCCGCTCTCCTGGAGCGTCCGGTCTTCCGGGCGTGGCAGGAGAACGTTCTGGTCGGGTGAGGGTACGGATACGCATTACCGGGTGGCCTTGTCCCACTGCGAGTCCATGTAGGCACCGAACTGCGCGGCTGTCATACCACCACTGAGGAGTTTCTGAACGCCTGCCGCGGCCTTGTCGGCCAGACCCGGTGGCAAGGAGCCGTCGCCGGTCTCCTGGGAGAACGAGTTGACGACTCCATCGGACTTTTGGGCGTTCCGAAACGCTGCCAGACCCTCTTTGTAGACGGGTCCCATGTTGTCCGGCGGTGTGTAGCCCTTGATATCGATGATGAGCCCGTCGGCCTTGACGGCGGCGTTGAGGTTCTTCTCGTCTTCCATGAAGGCCTTAGCCCATTTCTTCGCCAGCTTCACATCCGGCGCCTTGGAGCTCACCGTCATCCCGCCGCCGGTGACGCCCGGAAGCGCCGACGATCCCTGGTCGGTGGGCCAGGCGAACACACCCGTGTCGAAGCTCGGCTTCTTCGTGTCGGCCGAGGCGGAGAACCAGCTGCCCATCGGGTACATGGCGCCCTTGCCGTCGCGGAAAGCCTGCTCGGTGTCCGCGTACGAGCGTGACAGCCCCGCCCGGTCCATGTAGCCCTTGTCCGCCAGGTCGGCGACCTTCTGAGCAGCCGCCACGAAAGCCTGGTCGGTGAACTTGACTTTTCCAGCGCTGCGCTGTGACAACCAGTCCGGCGTCTTCTTGTAGACGTCGGTGGCCACGGTGCAGATCAGCGGGAACATGTCGGCCCACGAGTCCTTGCCGCCACCGCCGACCACAAACGGACTGATTCCCTTTGCCTTCAATTTGGCACTGTCGTCCAGCAGTTCATCGTAGGTACGGGGCGGGGCATCGATACCGGCCTTGGCGAACGCGCTCTTGTTGTAGTAGACGAACGTCGCCTGGGCGGCATAGGGCAGCTGGTAGACCTTCCCGTCGTACGTGTTGGCGCGGGGCTCGACGTACTTCGCCAGCTCGCTGTCCGACCATTGCGCCAACTTGCCCGCCTCGGCGAATCCGGCAGGGTTCAGGCCGATCATGACGTCCGGGAACTGGCCCGTACTGTCCAGCTGCTTCGCATATCCGGTGCGGTCGGCGCTGGGTGACACGAGCTTCTTGATGGTCACTCCGGGCACCTTCGCCGAGGCACGGGCGATCGCCGCATCCCAGTACTTCGCGTCGAGGTTGGGCGTTTCGAAGGTGAGGAAGGTCAGGGTGACCTTGTCGCCTGATGACGCACTCCCACCGGCGCCGCCGGCCGTGCATCCGGTCAGGATCAGTGCACCCGCGAGAGCGGCGCCCCTCAGGAGTGTCGGATTGCGTGTCATGCGTCTCTTCCCCTACCCGTCGATGTCGGAGGCGGTGGCATGTCGCTGCCTTGTCGTTCCCTGACGAGGTGGGGGATCACGCTCCCAACCGTCCGCCGAATCCATCACATGGTTCAGACTCTTCCGAGAGCCCTACTGCGCTCGAGGGCGATCGCTCACCCCGAGCGCTCCTCCGTCGGAAGCGCTCTGAGTATCGAAGTCCGTCCGCGACATTGTCAAGAGATGAAACACACCTATCTATCTCGCAACAGCGGCATAGATGCTAGACATCAGCACAAGGCCGCGCCGGCCGACTGGCGGACGGGTGAGTCGATCACGTCACCTCCGCCGCGACCTCGCAGACGGGGCCGGTGGGCGGCCTCCGTCTCCGAACCCGACGCCGCCGACGCGAGGCGGGAAGATCCAGCCATCGCGCTCTGTATGGGCGAAATGTGTGGCCGGCGAAGTGATCACGTGTTCCAGACCGCAAGAAACGCCTCGACTCCCCAGATAGATCTTAACTAAGCCTTGACTCACCCTGCAGTCGGCTGCACCCTAGATCGCACTTGCGCTGGGCGTCTGCCCGGAAGAGGCATGCTCTTTCCGTTTCCTGGTGAGGCTTCAGAAGTGCCAGCTCGCCATCCCTCCTGCCTCCCATCCCCCCTGGAAGAGTGCGAACTATGTAGGTGACGCCGCTCGTCATCCACCTCCCGGCGCGAGATTCCGCTCCCTCGCGGCTCCAGCGCGAAAGATCAGCACATACCTGCTTCGTCGAGATTCGCTTCACCCAGGAGGAAATATGGATAGACGGCGCTTCCTGGCCGTCAGTGGCCTGAGTTCGATCACGGCGATGGGAACGATGGGGCTCACCGGCGCCCCCGCTCAGGCGGTGCCGGCAGCCTCCGGTGGGGGGTCCCAGCCACAGCGGATCACCGCGGGTTTCCTGTCGGTGGGTATCAGCGGCTCCGGCCGGGTGAACGGCCTGGTGGATCTGCGCAGCGGCACCGACCATCTGGCGGCGGGCACATCGGTGCCGCTGGTCAGTGTGGTGGCCGATGGCAGACATGAGGTTCCTGCTGAGATGAAGGTATCGCCGCGCGACCGGCGAGTTTTGGTGTTCCGCAGCGAGAAGGTGACGATCGAAGTGAAGGTCGTCAAGTTCGCGACCCACTCCACACTCGAGGTGGTCGGTCTGACAGCTGCTCCAGGTGTGGATGTGCAGACATTGCTGTGGGGCCCGCTGCCGACGAACATCACCCAGACGATCGGTGAGACCGCCGGCGTGGTCGGTGACGACGATTTCCTCTTGGGGGTTCGCCCGCTCAACGACAAGACCGTGGGCGGGTGGCCGAACGAGCATCTGGCCTACGGGTTCGGCCCGGATCTCATCTGGAACCCGTACGGCCTGCAGACCGGCGAGAAGGATGAATGGCTGGCGGGCAACGTCGCCGCGAAGACGAAGTGGGGCAGCGTTCTGCGGGCCGCCACCTACGACTACGGCCGGGTGCGGGTCCGGCAGCGCACCAATGGGTACGAGATCCCGCTCGGGCCGCTGCCCGCACCGGAAGGCCGGATCGTCGGGTCGAAGATCGCCCTGTTCGGCAGTGCTCCGGAGCTGTCCCTCACCGTGCTGAGCCAGATCGCCAAGAAGCACGGCCAGGCGTACCCGACCCTCGACGGCCAGTGGCAGAAGGCGGCCCACCGCACTTCGCAATCCCACTTCTGGTTCCACGACCTCGCCACGACCAACGTCACCGCCGCCGGCCAGTTCGCCAAGCAGGCCGGGGTCAGGAACGTCTACTCCGTCGAGGGCGCCGCCGGACCCTGGAAGTCGACCGGCCACTACCAGTTCAACAGCAACTTCGGCGGATCCGACGCGGCGGCGGCCCAGTTGGTGGCCACGGCGGCGAAGGAGGGAATCGAGGTCGGGGTACACACCCTGTCCGACTTCATCGACGCCCGCGACCCCTATGTGAAGGCCCCGGCCGATGCGCGGCTGTCTGTGGGAGGGAGCGTCAAACTGACCCGCCCGCTCGGCAGCTCGGACACCACTCTGTACGTGGACGCCGACCGCCCGCTGGGGCCCGGCGTCGACGGGCATCGGCTGCGTATCGGCGACGAGTTCCTCACCTACGGCGCCATGACGAAGGTGAGCGCCTCCGAGTGGCATGTCAGCGACCTGAAGCGGGCGGACTGGGGATCTACGGCACGGTCCTATCCGGCCGCCACCAGCGTCGCCCGCCTCATCGAGAACGGCTACGGCGGCGCGATCGGCGCTCTGCCGATCACCGACGAGATCGCGACCCGGCTGGCCACCGCGTACAACGACACCGGCATCCGGGCCACGTCCTACGACGGGTTGGAATCGGCGGGCTACACCGGCTGGGGCGGCTACGGTTTCGCGCGCCTGGTCAACGGCGTCTACCGGCAGCTCGACTCCAAGGAGTTCGTCACCGAATGCAGCAACCTCTCGTCCAACACCTGGGACGCCCAGTCCCGGGCCAGTTGGGGTGAGATCGGCAGGACGGACCATGCCCAGCTCATTCGGAGCAACACGTTCTACCGCGCCAACTATCTGCCGGGAATGATGGGCCAGCAGGGAATCTCCGGCGACGACAACCTGCAGAAGATCGAGGACACCATGGCGCGCGCGGCGTCCCTGGACGCCGGCGTCAACTTCGAGACCAGCGTGCAGTCTCTCGAGTCCGGAGCGAACACCGCCGCGTTGCTTCAAGCCGTCAGGACATGGGAGTCCGCGCGCAGCGTCGGCGCGTTCACCACCGATCAGAAGAAGCAGTTGGGCGATGTGGACAAGCACTGGCACTTGAGCCAGGTGACACCGGATCAGGAATGGTCGCTGCGGCAGGTGGACTCGTCCGGTCGGCCGATCGGCGAGCCACAGCAGGTCAAGGCTCCGACGCCGGGCTTCACCACGCCGGAGCCGCCGGATGCCGAGGTCGGTGTGTTGTACGCGTTCAAGGTGACATCGAGCACGCCGCGGACCATCCGCTACGAAGTCACATCAGGCAGCCTTCCGCCCGGACTCACCCTCAACAAGGACACCGGCGGTATCACGGGCGTGCCCACCACCAAGGGCACCCGCAAGTTCACCATCACCGCCCGCAACAGTGGGGGCATCGCCGACGCCAAGATCACCTGCCGGGTGGCGACCGCGCCGTGAACGAGACCTTGACGGTGCTTCGCTGCAGGTGAGCCGCCGACATGCGAATGGCCGCCCTCTCACGATGGAGAGGGCGGCCATTCGCACGCGGTCAGGTCGGCTCGGCCATCAACGGGTCCGACGCGTGGCGACGTTCAGACGGTAGCGCACTGCTGCGTCGGGGACGCCGCCGCTGTTGCGGGCGGTGATGGTGAAGTTCTTCGCGCCTGCGCTGGCGGGGACGCCGGTGATACCGCCGGTGTCCTTGTTCAAGCTCAGCCCGGCCGGCAACTTGCCAGATGTGACCTCGTACCGAATCGTCCCAGGTGTGCTCGAGGTGACCTTGAACGCGTACAACTCACCCACGCGACCATCGGGCGGCTCGGGCGTGGTGAAGCCGGGCTCAGGCGCCTCCACCACCTGCGCCGCGCCGACCGGGTTGCCGTCCTCATCCATCTCCTGCAGCGACCACCGCTCGGCCGCGGTCACCTCACTCAGGTGCCAGTGCTTGTTCTGGTCCGCCATGAGCTTCTGTTGAGCGGGCGTGAAGGCTCCAGCCGCGATGGCAGAGTTCCAGGTCTTGATAGCGGCGAGGATGGCCGTGGTGTTGGGTCCATTGGACAAGCTGTTCATGTTCGTCTCGAACCAGCCGAAGTTCACGCCCAGCGACGCGCCCCGTGCCAGATTCGTCTCGACGTCGAGCTTGCTCGTGTCGCCGTTGATCGGCAGTGAACCTCCCATGAGAGGAAGGTAGTTGGCCCGGTAGAAGTTGACGTTCCTGGCCACCTGGTCGTAGTTGGAGTCGGACCAACCGATGCCACCCCAGCTGACCCGCGACTGGGCGCACCAGGAATTGGACGACGGGTTGGAGGCTTCGGCGATGAAGCCGTCCCGGGACTTCAGCCGACGGTGGACGCCGTTGACCAGGTGCGCGTAACCCTGCCCGCTCCAGCCGCTCCAGGCCACCTCCTCCAGTCCGTCGTACGAGATGTTCCTGATGCCGGTGGTGTTGCACGCCGTGGCCAGCCGGGTGGCGATCTCGTCGATGATCGGCAGGTCGCCTCGTGCTCCGCCGTACTGGTTCTCGGCGATCCGGGTGGCGCTGGTTCCCTTGGGGTAGGACGCCGCGACGGATCCCCATTGCGCGCGCTTGACGTCGGTGAACTGCCACTCGCCGGCGCCTGCCTGGGACACGCCGGAGAACGTGACGAACTCGTCGCCCAGCCGCAGCCGGTGACCAAGGACGTAACCGCCGCCGCCCGAGTCGCCATCGGCGTACAGGATCGTGTCCGTCGCGGCCAGGGGGCGGGTCAGCTTCACCGTCCGGCCGGTCGTGAGCCGCTTGTCGGCCGGTGCCGGAACGACGTAGGGGTCGTTGGAGGCGATGAAGTTGGACAGTGTGTGCACGCCGATCCGCACTCCGCCGGCGGCGGCGGTCGTCACCATCCGGGTCGCGGCGGCGTCCGAACCGCCGAAGTTGCTGTTGAACTGGTAGTGGCCGGTCGACTTCCAGGGCCCGGCGGCGCCCTCGACGGAGTAGACGTTCCTGATGCCCGCCTGCTGGGCGAACGTGACGGCGGAGGCCAGATTCGCGGAACTCAGATCGTGCAGCACCAGGAACGGCTGCCGGGTCGCCTCGGCCACCTTCTGCCACTGCCCGTTGATGGTCGGGTACGGCAGGCCCTCCCTCCGCGCGACCTGGCTGAGCACGGTGAGCACAAGATCCGGTGCGCTGCCGAACACCGCCAGCTTCGACCCGATGATCTTCCTTTCGGATCCCGGGAGCGGGCCGGTCGGGATCTGACCGTCCCTGATCCGGACCTTGCTGTAGTCGTAGGTGTAGGCACGCAGGATGCTGCCCCACGACGTCTTCGCCGCGGCACTCCAGTCGTTCTGTGTCCCGCCCTGCCCGTACGGCTTGGATTCGACGTCCGAGCCGAACCCGAACGAGCCGAACTCCTTGGGCCAGGCACCGACGGTCTTGTCGTTGAGCGGGTGGATGCCGAACACGAAGCGGCCGTCGCCGACCACGCCGACACCCTCACCCACCGTTTGGTTGACACGTGCCGCCAGCGGCCCCCACAGCAACGTCTGCACATCCACACCCGACGCGGCGTCCAGACCGGTGACCTCGAGCGTCGAGTACGTCGCACGCGTGACGACCTTCACCTCGACGCTCACCTTGTCGCTGCTGAACACCAACACCCGCGGGTCTCGTCGCGAAACCCTCACCTGGGTTGGGGCTTCCTGCTTCCCGTCCTCCAGCACGACAGACACCAGGGGCGTCTTTCTATCCGCCGCCGCGTAGTCGGTTCCGTCGCGCAGGTCCACCAGACTGGCCACCTGACCCGCCTGATCGAGGCCGATCGCCAGGAATCCCGCCTTGATCCGCAGTGACCTGGGCTCCTGTGCCGCGGACGCCGGCTCGGCCATCGCCGGAACCGTGATCGTCGCCAGCGAACTCAAACCGCTGGCGATCAGGAAATTCCGCCTGTCCATGAGTCCTCCATGTCGATCTGTTCGAAGGTGGTGCTGGTACTGATTCCGCCGGTGTCCGCGACGGCATGGGTGAACCCAGGTGGTCAGTGCTGCCGGCCCTCATGGGTGACGTCGGCCTCCGGGCTCGTGGCTCGGACCTCGAATCGCCGGAGCGAGTAGCCGAAGGAGGACGTGCGCTTGATCCCTTGCATGCGCACGTATCGGCCTGTCACCGGCGCGAAGGTGAATTCATCCACACGCGCGCCCGTCGGCTTGCTTCTGGCCGCGGCCACCGTCTTCCAGTTCTCCGCGTCGTCGGAGACCTGGATGTCGTAGTCCGCTGCGGATGCCGTCTCCCAGTCGAGCAGGACGCGCCGGACGGTCTGCGAGCGGCCGAGGTCCACCTGGATCCACTCGTCGTCCCGGTAGGCACTGGCCCATCGGGTCTTTCCATCCCCATCGGTGGCGTTCTCCGGTCCCAGGCCAGGCACCTCGGACGACGATGCCGTGGTCGGCTGATGCAGAGCCAGGTCGGGTGCATCGAACACGCGCATGCTCCACAGCGCGTATCCGTCCTGCTTCCGGCCCGCCTCGGTCCCGATGAGCCGCACGTGCCGGGCCGTGACCGGATCGAAGGTGAGCGTGTCGGAACCCGCGGATTCGCGGCGTGTGCGACCTTCGACCGTGGTCCAGGTCGTGCCGTTCCTTGACACCTGGATCTGGTAGTCGCGCCCGTGCGCGGGCGCCCAGTCCAACTCGACCTTGCTGACCGTCTCCGGACGGTCGAGGTCCACTCGGAGCCAGGCGTCATCTCCTCGTCCGCTCTCCCACTTGGTGGTGCCCACGCCGTCGAACGCCGCGCACGCCGCGCCCGCGGATGCGGTCGCCGGTCTGCCCAGGCTCACCTCTCCGTCGGCCGCAGTGGCCAGTGTCGTGGCGACCTTGGTCAGTCCTGGGCCCACGCCCAGCCTGCGCACGGTCGCGAGGAAGGAGTCGTACGGTACGCCGGACTTGGCGCCGCTCCACATCTTCTGGGCCAGCACGCCGAACGTGGGCTCGACCAGCCCGTGCACATCCAGTTCGCCGTAGGTGGCTTCGGTCAGGTCGTTCCAGACGGCGGACATGGCGCCGAGCAGTTGAGGGTCACCAGGTTCGACGCCCTGATCGTCCGGGAAGACGTTGGGCTCCCACTGGTCGTAGAGATACTTACCGTCCAGCCCACGGCCGTGGTAGTAGTCCGCGAACGGGACGATGTAGAGCAGGTCGTCGTTGGTGTTGATGAAGGAGTATCCGTCCCGCTTGGCGGCCCGCGGCCCGTACCACTGGTTGTTCCAGCTGTTGAGGGTGACGTCGCGGTCGTAGCCGTCGGCGTCGGAGGCCATGACGGACAAGCTGCCCCAGGCCCGTGGACGCTTCCCGAGCGCGCGGACGTGGGCCGCCATCTCGTTGAAGTAGATCTTGTAGCGGGGTTTGTCCACCGTGTACTCGTCGGCGCCGAAGTGCACATCCGGGCCGCGGAACCAGGGAACGAACTCGTCGAACACCGACTTCATGAACGCGGTGGTTTCCGGCTTCGACAGGTCCAGATGGTCGGAGTCGCCGTTGTTGAGCCCCAGCGACGGCCGGAACCGCGTAAACGCCAGCGAGTGGGCGGGAGCATCGATCTCAGGGATGATCGTGACCCCGTTGACGGCCGCAGTGTCCTCGAAGGAGTCCCAGTCGCGTCGGTCGTAGGCTCCGTCCTTCGAGGCCAGCCCGGCCAGTTCGGGGGTGTCGGTCTTGAGCCGGAAGCCGGCCTGGACCTCGCTCCAGGGCTTGTCGCCCTTGAACCCGTTGTCGTTGAGGTGCAGTTGCAGCTCGTTGAGCTTGAACCAGCCCATGAGCCGCACGTAGTCCCGGATGAAGTCAGCGGTGAAGAAGCGCCGTCCGACATCCAGCATGAAGCCCCGCACCTTGTAGTTCGGCCAGTCCACGGCGGTGCCCACGGGCACGGAGTCGCGGCCGTCGTCGAGCAGCAGAATCTGCAGCAGTGTGCGCGTGCCGTAGTAGACGCCCTTCGTGGTCCGTGCGGTGATCCACACGTTCCGGTCGGTGACCGTGAAGGTGTACCCCTCCTCCTTGAACCGGGCACCGCCCTCGGCTTCGGTCAGTGTGGGATCGACCGCCAGCACGATGTCGCCGTGCTGCGGGGCCCCGGGCGCGATGTCCGGCTTCCGCCCCGTCACCTGCTCGATCTCGTTCGGGAGCGTGGCAATCCGGTCGCGGAGTCCGTCGCCATGTTTTCCGGCGAACACGATTCGGCTGTGTCGGCGCAACTCGAAGGAGCCCGTACCGCCCTGCCACTTCTGAAGGGCAGGTACCACCGCGGGCTTCACATTGACGGAGGCGGGTTCGGCTGTCGCCGGCGCGGCGGGAGCGACGAAGGACAGCAAGAAGAGCAGACACGCAAGCAGTCTCAGGCGACATCTCATGGCGGGCTCCAAGCATTCTCGATGGGATCGTTCTTGGAGGTTCGTGCTGCGCTTCATCCCTCTGAGCCGCAGTGCCGCGGGGCGGTGGCATCACCTCGCTGCCGTTCCGAAACGAGTTGGCCGGTGATCAACTTCAATCACCTGAAGGGATCCCACATAGTCCAGAAACTTTTGGTGGTCGCACCAGCACTCGCTGACGGGCTCTCTTCCTGACGCCTCGCCTTCAAGCGCCTTTGGCTCAGAAGAGTCTGTGGTTTGGTCGCAGTCACGTCAAGAAGTTAAACACAACTAATCGCACCAGCGCCGAGATATAGATGCGATACATCGGGGGGCTGCGAGGCAAACTGACTGTTCTGATGGCCTTCGACCAGGACCTCGCGGCCGAAGTCACCCGCACCTCCAACCGGATACGCGGCCCGAGGACCCGTCGCTGGAACGGGTCCTCGGGCCGCGCCTGAACCGGGTGGAGTCCGCGCTCACCAAAGACCAGTCGGTCCGTGCCTCCCCTCGGCGGCGGCCTGGACGGCACCCAAGATCTTCTCCCAGGCGCCGTCCGCCGCCCACCTGCGATGACAGACACGGGGCGGTCTGTCACTTCCCGAACGGTGAGGGCAGATCCCGCCGCGGAATGCCGGCCTGCCAGACATGCCTCAGGGCAGCGTCCACCGCTGATTCTCCCCGGCGTTGCAGTCCCAAAGGGCCAACTGCACCGCGCCGTTGCCCGAGTTGCCGCCCGGGACGTCGAGGCAGCGTCCGGAGCCCGCGTTCCAGAGGGTTCCGTCGGAGCGTGGCACCCAGCGCTGGTTCTCGCCGCCGTCGCACTTCCCGAGCTGGACCGGGGTGCCGTTCCGCGTGCTCTTGGCGTCGGCCTCGACGCACTTGCCGTCCGGGCCGCCGAGGCGCAGCGTGCTGCCGTCCGACGACCACTTCTGCGCGTCGGAGCCGTTGCAGTCCCAGATCTGGATGCGGCTTGCGTCCGCGGTGGTGCCCTGGGCGTCGTCGAGGCACTTGCCGCCCAGGCCGGACGTGACCTCACCCGTGCGAGGCCGTGGCACCGTGCCCGCGGTGAGCTTGAAGTTGTCGAACTGGTCGGTCTGGTAGCCGGTCACCCCGAGGCCCGCTTGGCCGCGGGTGAACGTGGAGTCGTCCACGCTGCCGAGAGTCTTGCCGTCGAGGGACGCCGTCAGCTTCGTGCCCCGCATCATGAGCGACAGTTTGTGCCAGGTGTTCAGGCCCAGGGCGTCGGTCTTCCCCTTGGCCAGGGTCGTGTACTTCCATGTCCTGTCGCTCTTGTCGATCGACCAGGACCCGTCGTCACCGACCCTCAAGTGGTAGGCGTCCAGGCCGTTGTTGTTGCGGCCCTGTATACCGACTCGGCCGAGGAGCTCGGCGCTGCCGGACTGTTCCAGCAGCACGTCGGCGGAGACCGTGTAGTTGGTCCACGAGCCGTCGCCCATGAACGAGTACGGCGCGTAGTAGGGCTCGTCGGTCCAGCGGATCGGGCGAGTCGGGGCCATCTGGCGCAGGCAGGTGCCGGCGCGGCCGCCGCCACAGTCCACGGTCTTGAACGCCCCGTTCATGTCTGAGAAGTACCTGGCGTTCGTGGACGCGCCGGGTTTGTCGAAGGTGTCGGAGTAGGGCAGCTTCATCGCGGCGCCCGCCGGGGGCTTCGCGGTGCCCTTGCCCTGGCCGGTGGTGGTGGTGAGCGTGTAGAGGTGTCCCGGCTTCAGGGTCAGGCGGTATGTGCCGTGCGTCGGTGTGATGTCGTCGCCGCGCACGAAGTCGTCCGCGGTGCTGTTCGACTTCACGTCGGTGGACCAGACGTGCACCGTGCCGGTCGACAGGCCGCCGCCCACGGCGACGTTCACAGTCTGGTCCTCCTTGGCGTCCACGGTCTCGATGACCGTCGAGTAGTCCCTGTCGTTCGTCGACTTCAACGAGACATGGCTGCCGTTGGCCCGGTCACCACCGAGATAGCCGCTCGCGGAGTCGATGTACTGCCAGCCCGGCTTGGTGAACTGCGAGGTGTGCGCGGTGATCCAGGTCGTCGTGCCGATGCTGTAGTGGCCCGACCAGGGCTGCGCCGCGACCGACATGCCGTCGGTCGAGAAGAACAGGTTCGGGTAGAGCGCGGCGATGGCCGGCCAGTTGAAGTAGGCGGTCATCTTGCCGTCGATGTAGTCGCGGTTGATGGCGCGGGCCACCGCGGGGGCTCCGGTGTCGGTTTCCAGGGATCCGTTCTCGCTCGCCCACAGCGGCTTGCCGAGGTCCTGCGCGGTGTCGGTGCTGGGGCACGAGGTGAAGTCGGTCTGGTAGCCGCAGGGGTAGTGGACACCGACGACGTCGACCGCGTCGTTGAACTCGGGGTCGTTCTTGAGCGCGTCCGCCACGTCCCAGCCGCTCTCGGCGGCGACGACCTTCGTGTCGTAACCCTTCGCCGTGAGCGTGGACTTGAGCTTCTTGAACCAGTCGACGTTGTATCCGCGCTCGTTCCAGCCGCCGATGTAGTCGATGTCCAGATGGTGCTTCTTCGCGCAGCCGAACCAGGACATGTAGTAGTCGATCGTGTCCTGGGACCAGAAGTTGCCGTTGCCGATCCATCCCGGGGCGCCCCAGGCGAGGCCGGCCAGCTTGATGTCGGGGTTGCGCTTTTTGGCCTGCTCGGCGAGCCACCACTCGTAGCCCTCCCCGCAGTCCACCTGCCCCCGGGTGTGCTCGTGGCTGGGCTCGGCGCCGTCGGTGGAGTTGGTGTCGCCGCCGATCTCCAGTTTCAGGACTTGCAGGGCGGCCCCGTAGCCGGGCTTGAACAGGTAGTCGAGCAGCTGGCCGCGCTGCGGCTCCGGATAGTCGATGAGCAGCCGGGTGTTGCCGCCGCCACCGCTGATCGCCCCGACTCCGTCGAAGGTGCGGCCGGGCTTCTTGCCGTCGATCGTGATGGATGTGCTCGGGGCGGCCTGGGCATGGGGCCCGGGCCCATAGATGAGGGCGCCGACCACAAAGAACAGGAGCGCAAGGAGAGTTGGTCTGCGTTTGAGCAGGGGTGTCATGTCGACTCCGAGAAGGTGGGGAGGATCGACCGTCAAGCGCGCAATCTGCAACATGAACGAACACAGTCGCGCAGTCGTGCCGATGCTGAGGGATCGCGCGGAGCCTGTCAACGCTCGGGGGGCTCGTCCGGCGCCAACCGCGCCTCCCGGCGGAATCGCCATATCGAGGCGCTCATCCCTGAGAAGAAGGCTTACGAGCATCCGATGGTTCGCGACATCACACAGGCCCTAGTCGAACGTGATCTCATAGTGGGCGGAGGCGTCGGGCAGTCCGCCGGTGTTGCGGGCGGTGACGGTGAACCCGGACTTCCCCGCCCGCTTCGGGACGCCGGTGATGCCACCGGTATCCCGGTTCAGTACCAACCCCTCGGGCAGTGCGCCCGCGGTCACCTCGTAGCGCACGGTCGCCGGGGTGTTCGTGGCGACCTTCGCTTCGTAGAGGCCGTGCGGCTTCGCCGCTGGAAGGGATTGTGTGACGAGGCGTGGGGCCGGTGCCACGACCTGCTGCGGCGCGCCGACCGGAGTGCCGCTCGCGTCGAGCTCCTGGAGCGCCCACTTCTTGCCGGGGGTGACGGTGGTGAGGTGCCAGTTGGTCGACTGGTCACGCATCCGTGCCCGCTGCGCCTTGGTGAAGGCTCCCAGGTTACGGGGCCGTCTCCCACTGCTTGATGGCGTCGAGGACCTTCAGGCCGTTATCGCCGCCGGCGGTGAGGTTGGCGACGGACGTCTGGAATCCGACACCGGCGTTGAGTCCCGCGCCCCGCGCCAGTTTGCTCTCGATGCTCAGCAGGCTCTCCGAGCCGTTGAGGCTGACCCACCCCAGCATCCCGGGAAGGTAGTTGGCCTGGTAGGACTCGTTGTTGATGAAGACCTGATTCATCGAGGTGGAGCCGACCTCGCCCCAGCTCGCGCGGGTGAGCGCGTCCCAGGTGTTGGAGGTCATGCGGCTCGTCTCGGTGACGAAGCCGTCCTTGGCCTTGTTCCGCTGGTACGCGCCGTTGATGAGCAGGGCCTGCCCGTACGAGCCCCAGCCGGACTCCGACGCCGACTCCACGCCGTCGTAGGAGTTGGCAAGGATACCGGTGTCGTTCCAGGCGGTGGCCAGGCGGGTGGAGATCTCCTTGATGATGTCGTGGCCGCCGATGGGTCCGCCGTAGCTGTTGACGACAACCCGGGCGGTCGTCTCCCCCGTGGCGTGAGCCGCGGCGACCGAATCCCACTGGGCGCGCTTGACGCCGGTGACCTGCCACTCGTCGCCGGTCTTCCGCGCGGTGTCGTACGAGACGAACTCGTCCCCGACGCGCAGGAGTTTGCCGTACAGGCCATTCGCGAGGAGGGCGTCGGAGTCGAGGAAGAGCGTGGTGTCGCCTGCGGCGAGGGGGCGGGTCAGCTTGGCCCGGCCGCCGACGGCGAGGCGGGAGTCGGCGGGAGCGGGGCTGACGTACGGGTCGTTGGTGCTGATGAAGTCGGAGATGGTGTGCACGCCGAGGCGTACGCCGTTGGATGCGGCCAGGTCCACCGCCGCCCTGGCGCCCGCGTCGCTGCCGCCGAGGCTGGAGTTGAACTGGTAGTGCCCGGTGCTCTGCCAGGGCCCCACGGCATTGGGCAGCGAGTAGACGTAGCCGATGCCCGCGGCCTTCGCGAAGCGGGCGGCGGCCGGGATCGTGTCCGTCTTCAGGTCCCCGAGCACGAGGAACGACTGGCTACTGGCCTGCGCGGCCTTCTGCCACTGGCCGTTCTGCGTCGGGTACGGCAGGCCCTCGCCGGAGGCGACGGCGGACAGGACGGTCGGGGCCATGCCGGGCGTGGTGCCGAAGAGGGCCACTTTGGAGCCGGTGACGCGCGCGCTGGGCCGGGGCAGCGGCCCGACAGGAATGCGGTAGCCGCCGAGGTTCTGCCGCTCGCGCTCTTTGGTGTAGTCGTACGTGAAGGCGCGCAGCACCGATCCCCACGGCGTCTTCCCGGCCGCGCTCCACTCTTCGTGCGGGGCGACCTGGAGCTTCGACGGGTTGTCGGCGACCTCGCTCTCCCAGCCGTAGTCCTGGTACTCCTGCGGCCACGCGCCTTCCGTGCGGTCGGTCAGGGGGCGCAGGCCGATGGCGAAGGAGTCGTCGCGCACGATGCCGACCGTCTCGCCGACGGTCCGGGTGATGTCCGTGGCGAGCGGTCCCCACAGCAGGGTCTGTACGTCGGCGCCGTCCGGGACATGGACACGTACGGCTTCGAGCGTCGTGTACGCGCCCTTGTTGACGGCCCGTACATCGACCTCGTAATCGGCCTTGCTGTTGCTGAAGGTGAGCAAGCGGGGATCGTGGCGGTCGCGAACCACACGCGTGGGCCGTATCTGCTTGCCGTCGATCACGAGGCTGACGAGGGAGGCGGCCTTGCCGGGGGCCAGATGGTCCGTGCCGGTGCGTGAGTCCAGGAGGCCCGTCACGGTCCCTGCCCGGTCCAGGCCGATGGACAGATAGCCGGCGGAGAGCACCAGGGCGCCCCTGACGCCCTGGTGCACGGCGCGCTGGGCGGCGGGGGTCGCGTCGGCCGGTGCGGTCGTCGCGATGCCAAGGCTCAGGGCGAGCGCGCCCGTCAGGACGGTGGCGCGCCACGCTTGCGGGTGCCTCGGGTGGCTCATGGTCGGTCCTCTCCTGCCGCTGTGCGCGGCACACGGTCCGGCGGGGTGGCTCCCTGCCGGGTGGGATGTGCGGTGGTGCAGTAGGACGTCGAACGCTTCAGGCACGGCAGGGTCACCAGGCCGATGCCCGCCAACGCGCAGCTCAGCAGGGTGACTTCGACAGCGGAGGGCGGTCCGGACAGGCCGGTCGCCCACTCTCCGAGCCGTACGGTGAACGGCACCGCCAGCTGGACGGCGGCCGTGAACACCGGGCCGCGCAGCAGGATCAGGCGGTGCTGCACGAGGTAGGCGGGCACGTACACCGCCCCGCCGAGCAGCGCGATCCCGGCCCACTCCCCCGGCGCAGCTTCGTGTGCCGCCAGGGCGAAGGGCAGCAGCAGCGCTGTCGCCGCGCCGAGCAGCACGGGCAGGGCGGCGGCGGGCGCGATGCCGCCGAGGTGCTGTCGGTACAGGAACCCGTACCAGGCGAAGGCGAGCATCCCGGCGACGGCGAGCAGCAGGCCCGCCCCGTCGAGCCGGCTGCCTCCCCCGAGCAGGGCGTACGCCGCGGTGGCCGTGGTGGCGAGCACCGCTCCCGCGGCCTGCCG
Source organism: Streptomyces sp. 11-1-2 (assembly GCF_003595545.1). Taxonomy (NCBI): domain Bacteria; kingdom Bacillati; phylum Actinomycetota; class Actinomycetes; order Kitasatosporales; family Streptomycetaceae; genus Streptomyces; species Streptomyces sp. 11-1-2. The sequence continues at coordinate 11,457,159 of NZ_CP022545.1, read as the reverse complement.
GACGGTGGCGCGCTGTCCGAACCAGAGTGCGCCGAGGGCCAGCGACGCGCACGGCATCAGCGCCACCACCAGGTTGGTGAGGGAGGTTCCGATGCGCGGCATGGCGAGGAGCGTGCCGAGTGCGTACGCGGCGAAGCCGAGTAAGGCCAGCTGCACGAGCCGGGCGGGCCGTGCGAGAACCGCCCGCGCCTGTTCGCGGGTGTCGGCACGTGCCGCCGCGAACGCGGCAAGTACCGCGCAGGCCACGCCCGTTCGGCCCACCGCGACGAGCAGCGGGTCGGTGTCTTCGACAAGCTCCCCCGACAGCAGCCACGTCCCCGCGAGCAGGGCGACGAGCGCGACGGCGAGCACGGGGACGAGCCCGTGACGGCCGCCTGCCCATGGGTTCATCACGCCGTGCCGGGCAGCACGACGACCCGTCCGCTGCGCCGCGCCTGCTCGGCCGCGAAGACGACACGGTGGCTGTCGCGGCTCTCGCCCGCGCCGGTCAGCAGGAGTTCGGGCCGCCCCTCGTGGTGGGCCCGCACGAAGGCGGCGACCAGGCCCGCGTCGCCTCCGCCGTGCCCCTCGGCCGCGCCGGCACCGCCGTTGTCGGTGTCGATGACGGTGCGCTCGTCGGTGGTGAAGTCGTAGACCTCGATGTGCCGACCGTCGCCGCTGAGCTGACCGCGCGTACCGAAGATCTTGGTGTGCCGGTTCTCCTGCGGGGTGAACGCGGTGGCGGTGAAGGCGGCCGTGGCGCCGCCCTCGTAGACGAGGGTGACGACCTGATGGTCGACGACGTCGTTGTCGCTGCGGTACACGCACCGCCCGTACGGTCCGTCGGTGAGCGCCCGCTCTACCGCGTCCTCGGTCAGCTCGTCGGCGGCGATCCGCGTGAAGTACCGCTTGACGCCGCCCTCGCGCAGGCCGACCGGGTACAGCTTGAGCGCCGAGTAGGCGCAGGTGTCGTTGAGCGGGCAGGTCACGCAGCGGTCGGTCGAACCCTCGGGCGCGTTCTCCGGGCGGAAGTGGGACAGCGAGCCGAACGAGGAGACCGCCTCGACCGGGCGGCCCACGATGTGGCCGATCCAGTCGATGTCGTGGCAGGTCTTCGTCAGGAGCATGAAGCTGGAGGTGTCCTCGCGGCGCCAGTTTCCGCGGACGTACGAGTGCGCGTAGTGCCAGTAGCCGATGGGCTCGAGGTGTTGGACGCTGACGACGTCCCCGATCCGGCCGGAGGCGACGATCTCCTTCACGCGCACGCTGTATGGCGAGTAGCGCATGACGTGGCAGACGGTGAGGGAGACCCCGGCGCCCTCGGCGGCGGCGGCGATGCGGTCGACCTCGTCGACCGAGGTGGCCATGGGCTTTTCGAGGAGGATGTCGTAGCCGCGGGCCGTGAACTGCTCGGCTGCTTCCAGATGTTGGGCGTCCTGTACGGCGATGACGACGGCGTCCGCGACGCGGGGCCCGGCGGCCAGCTCCCGCCAGTCGTCGTGGCAGTGCTCGGCGGGCACACCGAGCCGGGCGGCCAGTTGGTCACGGCGACCGGTGCGCGGTTCGGCGAGCGCCGTGATGCGCACGGGGATGTCGCCCTCGGCGGCGAGCAGCGCGTACCCGCTGCCGCGTGCGCCCGCGCCGGCGAGGGCGAGGGTGAGCGGGCGGCCGAGCGGACGGCCGATGTGCCGGTGCAGGTTGGTGAACTCGGTTGCGATCAGGGCGGGTTGGGTCACGGTCATCCCTTGACGGCTCCTCCGGTGAGGCCCTTGACGAAGTGCTTCTGGAGGGCGAGGTAGAAGATCAGCACGGGCAGGGCGGCGAGGAACATCAGCCCGAAGACCTGGCCGTAGTCCTGCTGGTGTTCGCCGATCGCGCGGTAGACGCCGACGGTGACGGTGGTGCCGCCGGCCGGGCCGAGGATGATCAGCGGGTTGAGGAAGTCGTTCCAGATCCACACGCCCAGGAAGATGAGGACGGACGCGGTGGCGGGCCGCAGGAGCGGGAAGACCACCTGCCAGAAGGTGCGCCAGCGTCCCGCGCCGTCCATCTGCGCCGACTCCTCCAGTTCCATCGGGATGGAGCGGATGAAGCCGGAGAAGACGAAGACGCCGAACGGCACGTAGTAGCCGACGTTGAAGGCGACGATTCCCTGGATCGTGGTCATCAACCCGGTGAGGCGCAGCACGTCCGTGACGGGGACGAGGATGACCTGTGGTGGGATCATCAGCCCCGCGAGCAGCACCAGCATCGCGATGCGCCCGAGGCGGCTGCGGGTGCGGCACAGATAGTGGCCGAGCATCGCCGAGACGACGGTCAGGATCACGATCGAGAGGAAGGTGATGGTGACCGAGTTGATCAGGCCGTTCCAGAAGAGGCGGTCGGGCCGGCCGAGCGCGGCCCGGAGGTTGTCGAGGGTGGGTGGCCAGGGAAAGGCCGCCGGGTGGTCGGTGATGTCCTTGCCGGGTTTGAAGACGTTGGCGAGGACGAGGTAGAGGGGCAGGAAGAACAGGGCGGTGACGGCGAGCGCGCCCAGCGGCCGTGCCCAACTGGCCTGCTGCATCTTCCGGTCGTTGCTCACAGGTGCACCTCCCGGCGCTGGAGGAACCGCAGGGCCACGGTGGAGACGATCGCGACGATCACCAGCATGATCAGGGCCATCGCGGAGGCCTCACCGGTGCGGTTGGCGGTGAAGCCGGTCTGCGCGACGGAGAAGGCGAGGGTGGCGGTGGTGCCGGTGCCGGGGCCGCCGTTCGTGAGCACCTGGATGTGGTCGTACGTCTTGAATCCGGTGATCAGGAGCATGACGGTGTTGATGGTGAGCGCGGGCGCCAGCATCGGCCAGGTGACCTTCCGGAACCGCAGCAGGGCCCCGGCGCCGTCGATCGACGCGGCCTCCTGCAGTTCCTGCGGTACGCCCTGAAGCCCCGCGAGGTAGACGACGGCGCAGAAGCCGAGCATCTGCCAGCTGATGATGAAACCGATGGAGTACAGGGCGAGCTGGGGGTCGGACAGCCAGCCGGGCGGATGCGCGACACCGAGGGAACGCAGCGTGGTGTTGATCAGCCCGTCGTCGGTGAGCATCGCCTGCCAGATCACGGAGACGACCACTGAGGACAGCACGACGGGGACGAAGAAGACGCCGCGCAGCGCGTTGTAGAGCCAGCCGCGCCGGTCGAGCAGCAGGGCCACGGCGAGACCGAGGACGTTGGGCACGATGACGACGATCAGCGTGAGGATCGTGGTGACCTTCAGCGCGGTCAGGAACGCGTCGTCGGTCAGCAGGTTCACGTAGTTGTCGAACCCGATGAAGCGGGTGTGCGGCTTGAACTGGTCGGCGTTGGTGAAGCTGTAGCCGACGCTCAGCAGGATCGGCGCGAGCACGAAGCAGGCATAGACGAGCAGTCCGGGCAGGCCGAAGCCGACGAAGTGGCGCAGGGCGGGCCAGGGGCTGCGGCGGCGCGGGGCGGGGATCACGGGGGCGGGCCGGCGCACGGCCGCCCCCTTCTCGGCGATCGCCATCACTTGGCCTTGCCCCAGTCCTCGTCGAGTGCCCGGGCCACCTGGTCGGCGTTCTTGCGCCCGGCGATGACGTCCTGCGCGAAGGCGTACGACTTCTCGACCATGCCGGGCAGCAGCGAGTCGTCGCCGGTCTCGACGAGGAAGGCATTGACGATGCCCTTGTCCTTCACGGCGTCGTCATAGACCTTGGCGGTCGCGGTGTAGACGGGCCCCATGTCGGCGGGCGGCGTGTATCCCTTCATGGCGATGATCGCGCCGTCGCTCTTCACGACGGCGTCGAGGTTCCGCCGGTCCCGCTGGAAGGCGAGCGCGAACTTCTTCGCCAGGCCCACGTGCTGGGACTTGGCGTTCACGGACATGCCGCCGCCGGTGTACGAGGGGACGGCCGGGGAGCCGTCGTCGGTCGGGAACGGGAAGACGCCGATGTCGTCCTTCATCGCGCTCTTGTCGGCGGCCGTGGCGAACCAGGTGCCCATCGGGTACATGGCGCCCTTGCCGCCGAGGAACGCCCTCTCGGTGGCGGCGTAGTCGCGCGAGAGGCCCGCCTTGTCGACATAGCCCATCTTCACGAGCTGCACGAACTTGTCGGTGGCGCCCTTGAAGTCGGCGTCGGCGAACTTCGCCTTTTCCGCACGCCGTTGGACCATCCAGTCCGGCGTCTTCTTGTAGACGTCGGTGCCGACGAGAGCGGTCCACAGAAAGGAGGCCGCGAAGGCGTCCTTGCCGCCACCGCCGACGACGAACGGGCTGATGCCGGCCTTCTTCAACTTGGCGCTGTCGCCGAGGAGTTCCTGGTAGGTCTTCGGGGGCGCGGCGACCCCGGCCTTCTTGAACTTGGCCTTGCTGTAATAGACCAGCGGCGTCAGCTGCGTGTTGTACGGCAGCTGGTAGATCTTGCCGCCGATAGGGTTGGAGTGGGGGAACGTGAAGGGCGCGAGTTCTTTGTCCGTCCACGCCGCCAGGTTCCCGGACTCGGCGAAACCGGAGGGAGAAACGGCGATCATCACGTCGGGGAACTGCCCGGAGGCCAGCAGTTGCTTGGCGTACCCGGTGCGGTCGGTGCTCGGCGCGACGAGCTTCTTGACGCTCACGCCCGGGACGTTCTTCTCGGCTCGGGCGATGGCCCCGTCCCAGTACTTCGCGTCCAGGTTCGGCGTCTCGAAGGTCAGGAAGGTGATCTCGGCCTTCCCGTCCTTCGACGAGCCCGACGCGGACCCGGCGGGTGAGCAGGCGCCCGCGGCCAGGCCGAGAGCGAGGAGCGGTGCGGCTGTCCTGGCGATGCGATTCACGGTTGTCCTCGATCCGGACGTCGGCATCAAGCTCTGCTTATTTTTGGTACCTTCTAAAATAAGGTGGCTCGATCGTGCATCGGGCCCATCACCGCGTCAAGGGGGTCGAAGAAAAACGTGTCCATCACCGGAGGCGACTCATCACTGCTCCGGCGCCTCAACCAGGCCGCTGTGCTGCGCGCTCTGCACGAGGCGGAGGAACTCACACTCACCGAACTCGTCAAGGCCGCCGCTGTCACCCGGGCGACCGTGGAGAACGCGCTGACCGGATTGGCTGAACAGCGGCTCGTCGAGGAGGTGGCCCCCGAAGCCGTAGGCGGGCGGCGCCAGATAGGCCGCCCCGCCAAGCGCTACCGCTTCCGCGCCGAGTCCGGCTGCGTGCTCGGCCTCGACATCGGCGTGCACAAGGTCCTCGCCGTCGCCGCCGACCTGCGCGGCGGGGTGCTCGGGGTGCGGCGCGCCTCGGTCCAGCCCTCGCTGCCCGCTCAGGAACGGCTCGCGGCCGCCCGCGCGCTCGGCCACCGAACGCTGCGCGGCGCCGGACTGCGCACCGCCGATGTGCGCGCGGTCGGCGCGGGCACGACGGGCATCGTCTCCGCGGACGGCACCGTCACGCTCAGCTCGCGCCTTGCGGACTGGGCCGGTACCGATCTGACCACCACTCTCACCGAGGCGTTCGATGCGCCGACCGTCGCCGGGAACGACGCCGCGTACGCGACACTCGGCGAACACTGGCGTGGCGTGGCCGCCGGCCACCAGGACGTGCTCTGCGTACACGTCGGGCATCGCGTCTCCGCCGGCGTGCTGCTCGGCGGCAGGCTGCACGTCGGGCGCAACGGGGCAGCGGGCGAGATCGGCGTCCTGCCCGGCTCCGGCTGGCACACCGCCCCGGGCCGACTACCCGGCCGCTGGGCCGATCCCGAGGCCCTGTTCGCCGCGGCCCGCGAAGGGGACGCGCACGCGCTGCGGGCCCTGGACGACTTCGCGGCGGACCTGGTGCAGGGTGTCGCGGCGATGGTCCTGACTGTCGACCCGGAGCTCGTCGTCATCGGCGGCGGCCTGTCCCGCGTAGGGGACCTGCTGCTGACCCCGCTGCGTGCCCGCCTCGCCGAACTGTGCCTGTTCCCCGTGGAGGTGGCCGCATCCGCCCTGGGCGACGAGGCGGTCGCGCTCGGCGGTGCACGGCTCGCACTCGACCGGGTGGAGAAGGAGCTGTTCGGGGTGGCGGACTGACGGCGCCGCCTCGGCCTCGGAACATGGGCAACCGTCGCGTCGACGGACAGGAACAACCCCAGGATGTGATCGCGAGGCTGGGATCGGCCAGCGACGTGAAATGCGCCGGGAAGCGTCGTGTCCAAGATCACGGGGAGACTTCACCGCCACCGCCCGGACGATCCACGATCCTCCGAGCGCCCGCGCCACACAGCAGGTATTACGTGCTTGTCCGCCCGCCCGCATCACCGCCGGGACCGGCGGACCGGCGGACCTGCGGCCGCCGGGTCGGCCGGTCGGCGGATCAGTCAGCGGCGTACCGCGGCACGACCTCGGAGATCACTGGGGCCCGGCTCCCGGCCGTCCACAGCAGGCGCACCGCGTGGGCCGTGACGTCGTGCGCGGACAGGTGTGTATACGGCCCTTTCAGTGACCCGATGGTCCGCCACCCACCGCCGTCCTGAACCTGTACCACGGCCCGGGCGCGGCCGGCGCCGGGCTGGAGGACCAACACCGAGTCCAGTGATTTCGCCGGGTGGACGGGCGGACGGACACCAGGACCGGGCCCCGGCATCAGGGACGGCGGGCGCGTAGCACGCCGAGCAGACGGGCTACCTCGTCGGCCACGGCGGTTCGGCCGGCGCCGAGGTAGCGCCGGGGGTCGACCAGCTCGACGTCGGCGGCGAGCCGTTCGCGCACCGCGGCGGTGAACGCATTGTTGAGGTGGGTCGCGATGTTGACCTTGGTCATACCGCACTCAACGGCCGCGGTCAGGTGCTCGTCGGCCACGCCGGAGGATCCGTGCAGCACCAGCGGCACCGGAACAGCCCGGCTGAGGGCGGATATCAGCTCGAAGTCGAGGACGGCGTCACGGGTCAGCATGGCGTGCGAGGTGCCAACGGCCACCGCCAGCGAGTCCACGCCGGTGCTCTCGGTGAAGGCGGCGGCCTCGGCCGGGTCGGTGCGGGCACCAGGTGCGTGGACGCCGTCCTTGCCGCCCACCTCGCCGAGTTCGGCCTCGACCCAGACGCCCTCCGCGTGGCATCGGGCGACGACTTCGGCGGTGGCGCGCACGTTGTCCGCGTAATCGAGCGCGGAGGCGTCGAACATGACCGAAGTGAAGCCGAGTTCCACGCTTTCACGGACCAGCTCGGGCGAGGTCGCGTGGTCGAGGTGGACGGCGACCGGCACAATCGCGGCCCGGGCGACCGCCAGGGTGGCCGCGCCGACCGGCGCCAGCGCACCGTGGTAGCGGACGGCGTTCTCGCTGATCTGGAGGATCACCGGTGCCCCGGTGCGTTCGGCGCCCTCGACGATGGCCTCGGCGTGCTCGAGTTGGATGACGTTGAAGGCGCCGACGCCGCAGCGGGCGAGGACCGCGGGGGCGACTATGTCGCCCATGCCTACGAGGGGCATGACTCTCCTTGAGGGGAGGTGGGATTGAGCGACTCCACCCGGACGAGGGGCAGCAGGCGGTGGTAGTCGGCGGGGTCGAAGCTTCCCGCCAGCGGGGCGAGCACGGTGGCCATGGAAAGGGCGACCGCGTGAGTGAGTCGTTCGGGCCAAGAGGTGGCTTCCACAAGGCCGGCGGCGAGAGCGGCGACGACGGAGTCGCCCGCGCCGGTCGGATTGCCACGGACCTTCCCGGGCGGGCGGGCTTGCCAGCTGCCCTCGGGGGTGGTGGCGAGCAGCCCTCCCGGACCGAGTGAGGCGACCACGGCGTGGGCTCCGGCGGCGCGCAGCGCCTGGGCTCCTGCCAGCGGGTCGACCGTGGCCGTGGCAGTGGCAAGTTCGTGGGCGTTGGGTTTGACCAGAGCCGGCCCTGCGGAGAGTCCGGCACGCAGAGCGTCGCCGTCGGCATCGAGAATCGCGGGTACTCGACGTGAAGTCGCGAGAGCTACGAGGAGCCCGTAGGCGTTCTGTGGCAGGCCGAGAGGCAGGCTGCCGGAGAGAACCACGGCCGCCGCGTCGGAGAGCAGTTCCTCGTAACGGGCCAGGAAGCGCGACCACTCCGCGAGGGTGATGGCGGGTCCGGGTTCCAGGTACATCGTGGTGTCGCCGTCCTGGTCCTCGACGACGGCGACGGTACGGCGGGTCTGTCCCTCGATGGCCATCAGTTCGTCGCGCAGCCCGGATGCCGCCAGGTCGGTCCGGACGGCCTCGCCGGTCGCGCCGCCGGCCAGGCCGGTGATGACGGTGTCGTGGCCGAGCGCAGTGAGTACCCGGGCGACGTTGATGCCCTTGCCACCGGCCCGCTGGGCGACCTCGTGCACACGGTTGCTGCCGTGCCGGTGGACTTGGTCGAGGTGGTAGGTGACGTCGACGGCGGCGTTGAGGGTGACGGCGAGGATCATCCGGCACCGCCTCGCGGACGGCTCCGGCTGTGCAGGAGGTCCTGGGCGAGCAGGGCGGCGCCGAGGCAGCCGGCTTCGTGGCCGAGTTCGGCGGGGAGCAGCTGCGGCGCCCGCTGGAAGGTGAGCCGCCGGGCCAGCGCGGTGCGGAGCGGGGCGAAGAGCGGCTCACCGGCCTTGGCCAGGCCGCCGCCGAGGACGATGCGCTCGGGGTCCAGGAGGGTGACGGTGGCGGTCAGCCCGTCGGCGAGTGCCTCGATGCCCTCGCCCCAGATCCTGGCGGCGTCCGCCTCGCCGGCCTCGGCGCGGCGTTGAACGTCCTTGGCGGTGACTTCTCGCTCTCCCGTCGCCTGGGTGTAACGGCGGGCGATGGCGGAGGCGGAGGCGAGGGTCTCCAGGCAGCCGTGGTTGCCGCAGGAACAGGGTTCGCCCGCGGGGCGCACCACCAGGTGGCCGAGCTCTCCGGCGGACCCGTGGGCGCCGGACAGGGCCCGGCCGCCGGCCATGACGGCAGCGGCGATCCCGGTGCCGAGCGGGACGAAGAGGAAATCGCCGCAGCCGCGGCCGGCGCCCAGGCGCGCCTCGGCGAGGCCGCCGGCCCGGACGTCGTGTCCGAAGGCGACCGGGAGGCCGAGGTGCTTGGCGAGCCGCTGCCGCACCGGCACCTCCTGCCAGCCGAGGTTGGCGGAGTAGACCGCGGTACCTGATGTTTCGTCAACGATGCCAGGAACCACGATGCCTGACGCTTCCGCAGGCCGGCCCGAGCGCTTGGCGACGGCGGCTAGTTCGTCGGCGCAGGTGAGGATCGTGTCGATCACCGCGTTCGGCCCGCGCTCGGCCCTGGTGGGCCATCGTTCGGAGTGCAGGGTGGTGCCGTCACCTGCGAACACGCCACCCTTGATCTGGGTGCCGCCGACATCGAGTGCGATCACCAGTCGGTCGACCGGTCTCGCGATGTGCTCGCTCATGGCCGGGTCAGGATGATCGAGCGGGTGAGGTTGCGTGGTTGGTCGGGGTCGAGGCCCCGGCTCTCGGCCAGCTCCACCGCGAGCCGCTGGACGCGGATCAGGTCGGCGAGCGGGTCCAGCGGGGAGAGCGAGGCGACGGCGCCGGTGGCGCGGACCCGGTCGAGGAGACCGGTGGGCGGCTCGCCGAAGAACCACACCACGCTGCCGGGTCCGGTGACGCTGATCGGGCCGTGCCGGTACTCCATGGCCGGGTACGACTCGGTCCAGGACCCGGAGGCCTCCCGCAGTTTGAGTGCTGCCTCGTTGGCTATGCCCGTCGTCCAGCCGGTGCCGAGGAAGGTGAACTGCTGTGCCGTGGTGGTGCCTTCGGGCAGCGGTGCGCGGAGCGCCTGCTCCGCCTGCTCGGGCAGGTCTGCCGGGGCGAGGCCGAGGTGTCCGCGCAGCAGCGCCAGGCACGTGGTCGCAAAGCGGGTCTGCACGACCGACTTCTCGTCTGCGAAGGCGAGGTCGACGATGCTGCCGGCAGCTGTGGTGATCGGCGTCGCGAGATCGCCGGTGACGGCGACCGTGGGTGTCCGTCGTGTCTGTTCGAGCGCCGCCAGCACCTCGGTGGTGGTGCCGGAACGGCTGATAGCCAGAACCCGGTCGTAGCGGCGTGCGGCGGGGAAGTCGGAGGCCGCGAAGGCATCGGTCTCGCCGAGGCCGGCCGACTCGCGCAGCGACGCGTACGCCTGCGCGATGTAGAGCGAGGTGCCGCAGCCGATGACGGCTACGCGCTCGTCCGGTTCGGGCAGGTCGTTGGGGCTCAGCTCCAGCGCACGGCGCCAGCACTCTGGCTGGCTCGCGATCTCCGCGGATACATGGGTCATGGGTTTCTCCTGCACAAGTCTGACTCGTCACGCTCAAAGATGCTCTTAACTTAGCTTCTGCACGCAGCTCCGCGCACCTATGTCTCACGGCCAGTGTGGACTGCGACTGCCGCGGGGCACCGCCGCTCCACTCACACGCGGAGCACGTGGATGTCCCGGGGGTCAGCCGTTCGACCATGCCGCCGAGGCTGCCCATGTCGGTGACCAGCCCGATACCCGACTGGTCGGCTCGACGAGTTGTTCAAGGGCGGCGCGGTCGGGCAGGTCGAGTTGGTGGGCACGATCCAGCCGGGGTGGTGGTCACGGATCAGGACGGGCCACTGCTCACGCGGCCGGGTGCCGATGACGGTGTGCACGCTCTCGTCCGCGGTCAGGCGCCGGCCGGACGGGCGCCGTCCGTAGGCATGGGCCCCGGCGCAGTCCGGGTTGGCCACGAGGCCGCGGGTCGCTCGGCGCCATCCAGCCTCGCCCAGAGCAGGTGCAGTTCGGCCTCGCTCGTCCACCGCCGGCGAGGCAATCTACACGTACACCATCCTCACGTCGGATGACGCGACGAACTGGACCAAGCTGGTCGACCAGGAGTCGAACACCAGCAAACGTGGCACGGTCAACCACAAGGTGTCGACCAAGGCGCGGCACGGGACGCGGTGTGGCTCGGCGCCGTCGTCGCCGTCATGCACACCGCATCGGTCACCGTACTCGCCGTGGGCTGGTGGCTCGCCGCCCAGCACGCACCGGACGTCGCAGCGGTGACGAACTGGCTTCAGCTGACCGCGGCCCTGGTCGTGGTCACCGTGGGCATCGGCCTGCTCCGGCGCCACCTGATCAACCGGAAGCACCGTCCCAGCCATGGACACCACCATGGCCACGATCACGGGCATGACCACGATCACCACCACAGCCACAGCCACCACATCCCGACGTCCACGTCTCTGCTCACCTGGCGCGGCATCCTGCTGCTCGGCACGTCCGGCGGCCTGCTCCCCTCCCCGTCGGCATTCCTCGTCCTCCTCAGCGGACTGCTGACCGGCCGCGTCGGCACGGCGATCGCGATGGTGGTGGCGTTCGGTGCCGGCATGGCGCTGACCCTGACCGGCGTCGGCCTTGTGGTACTCCGCGGTCGCGACGCGTTCCTCGCCCGAGCCTCGAACTCGCCCGTGCTGCGCACCTGGAGCAGCCGCATCCCTATCATCGCCGCCTGGGCCGTCGTCATCGGCGGCACCGTCGCATCAGCCATCGCCGCCGGCCGCGTCCTGGCATCGTGATCCAGGCAAGAGACGGCGGCGCCCGCCAACGCGCCCAACCTCCGGGTCTGCCGCGAACGGAGTGGCTGTACGCCTGGCCGACGAGACGAACGGGTTCCGGGGCTTGCTCAGATCGCCGGAGCAGCCATCGAGGCGCGAGTTGCGGCAGTGATGAGAATTTCGCGGGGCACCCGCGCAGCGGCGGCAAGGGCGCGACCCACCGGATAGGCGTGGGCGCCTGCTGGGAGATTTCCGCGGCGCCCGCTGAGTACCACGTCGATGGAGCCCGTACTGTGCGATTCTGTGGTTCTGTCCAATCGCCGCAGTGTTTGGCGGGCGACTGCCTCCGCGCTGTCGTACAGGGTGGTTCCGGTGGGCAGGCTCTGCAGAATCTCTGGCGCCACCAGGGGGTAGTGCGTGCATCCCAGCACCACGGAGTCGCAATATTGGGGGGTTCGCTTTGCCGCGTCGGCGATCGCTTCCGCTGCTGCGGTCATGTCTCCGTGGTCGATCGCCTCGGCCAGACCCGGGCATGCGACACGCGCGACAGGCCGGCCGTTCGCGAAGTCCGCGATCAGGCGATCCTGGTAGTCACTCGCCGTGGTCCGGGCGGTTGCCCACACGGCGATGCCTTGGGCGACCGCTGCGGCCGGCTTCACGGCGGGCACGGTTCCGATCACAGGCACCCGGGGTTCAAAACTCTCGCGCAGAGCGTCGATCGCGGTGACGGTGGCAGTGTTGCAGGGGACCACGATGGCCTCCGCGCCCCGCTGGACGGCCAATTGGGCGGCATTGAACAGACGGTCCGTGACGAAGGAGGCCGTTCTCGATCCCCAGGGGGCGCCGTCGGGGTCCAGAAGCAGAAGCAGATCGAGTTCCGGGGCGAGGTGCCGAAGCCATCCTGTGGTGGAAAGGAGGCCAAGCCCTGAGTCGATCAATGCCACCATCATGGGGTCACGTTACCAGCCGAGCACTGGCGCAGATGGTGGTCCGTCATGGGCGGCGGTGGGGCGGTCGTTCCAGCGGTGGGTGGTCCACGCTCGGCGGATCAGGCTACGCATGGTGATGATGGTGATGGTGTCGGCGAGGTCGAAGAAGGAGTCGATGACGGTGACCCGGCGCTCGTAGCAGCGGGCGAGGCGGTGGAAGGCGTTCTGCCAGGCGTGGGTGCGTTCGACGTGCCACCTCTGAAGGGCCTGGATGGGTGCCTTCTCGCCCTTGTGCGCGATGCGGCCGTGCAGGCCGCGTTCGTGGAGCAGGGTGCGGGTCTTGTCCGAGTCGTGGCCGGCGTCCAGACGCACGGTGATGTCGTCGGGCAGCGGTCCCAGGTCCTCCAGGCGGGCCAGGGCCGGGGCGAGCAGCGGGGTGTCGTGACGGTTCGCTCCAGCCAGCACACGGCCAAGTGGGATTCCATAACAATCCGTCTCGCGATCTCTTCGAAGTCCGCACGGCCGACCGGGGCGTGCCTGCACGTCTTCGAGCACACCACCAGGCGCATCCGGATCGGCGCCACCGCGACTCCCACCGCGGATTGGATGGTGCAGCTCGAACGTAACCTCCTCATGGACCTCGAGGACGCAGGCAGCAGGGCACAGTTCCTGATCCGCGACCGCGATCCCCAGTGCACAGGCACCTTCGACGCCCTGATGGCCGATGCCGACGTGAAGATCGTCACCACCGGCATTCAGATACCCCAGATGGACTCGCTCATGGAGCGCTGGATACAGACCTGCGGCGCCGAACTCCTTGACCGGCCCTTGATCTGAGGAAACGAGCCGCCCCATGCCCCCGCTGCCCGCCTCCATCACGCAACAAGCCCGGTCGCCCACCTGGACGTCCGCGGGCGAGAGCGACTCGGCGGAACCCTCCGCGAATACCGACGAGCGGCTTGAGGTGTGCGGATGGTGCATCGGCACCCGCACAGCCCCGGCACCAGCGTGGCCGACCGCCCCCGGCGTCGTCACGGATGAGAACGGTGACGGCCGCATCGACGAAGACGACCTCAAGGCCCGCGCACATGTGGCCGCGAACATCGAGACGGTGCGCTTCCATCTCAACAACGCCCCGCCTCCTGACGATGCCGCGGCGTGCAGGGCCGGTGCCGAAGTCGCGTCGGGCCCGCAACGTCTCATGGCTTCTTTCCCCGGCGTCCCGTTACGGCCAGAAGTTCCGCTGCGGGGCCGACGAGGATGCGTCCCGAAGCCCAGACAGCGCGCAGGACACGGCGTAGTTCGACGCCCTCGACCTCCACCGACACAAGGCGGCCATCAGCGAGGTCGGCTCGTACCGCGAGCTCGCTGATCACTGCCGGGCCACTTCCGGCGATCACGGCATTGCGCACGGCGGTCGCCGACCCCAGCTCCAGGAGGGGCAGCGGTTCGCCCACGCCGGCCTTGCGCAGAGCCTGGTCCAGGGTTTCGCGAGTGCCCGATCCGCGTTCGCGTAGCACCAGCGGTGCGGCCGCGAGCTCGGCGACGCCCAGCGGGCGGCGGCGGCGCGTCCAGGGGTGCCCTGGGGCGACCACCACGAGCAGCCGGTCGCTGGCGACCTGCCGGGCGGACAGCCCCGCCGGGGCCCGCGGTGACTCGACGAACCCGAGGTCCGCCGCTCCGCTGCGCAGCAATTCCGGGACGTGTTCGCTGTTGGTCACCTGGAGACCGACGTACAACTCCGGCCGGGTGCGGCGTAGCTCGCCGATCCAGCCCGGTACCAGGTACTCGGCCACGGTCATGCTGGCCGCCACCCTCAGCTCAGCGTCCCGCTTCGTACGCAGCGCCTCCGCGCCGGTCAGCAGCCCCTCCAGCTCCTGCAGGACCCGCTGAGCCCAGCCCGCCACAGCCCGGCCCGCGTCGGTGAGCTGCGATCCCCGTCGCGTTCGGTCCACCAGCACCAGGCCCAGCCTGCGCTCCAGCGTGGACAGCCGCTTGCTCGCCGACGGCTGCGCCAGGCCGAGCTGCGCCGCCGCACCGCTCAAGCTCCCCACGTCTCCGACAAGGACGAGCAGCCGCAGTGATTCCAAATCCGGCAACTGACTCATAGCTCCAGGGTATGGGCCGGACCCGGTCGGCAGTCATACCTCTTGGCTATGACCTCCTCACGATCTCGGGGCTACAACCGCGGTCCAGAGCGCATCAGAGTCGAGGCCATGAGCCAAGATCTGTACCGTCAGGGCCCTACACGGCCGGAGGCTGAACCGGGGCAGGCATCCCGGCCCGCCGTGCAGCGCGGCAAGCAACCCCGCCGCTCACCCATGAGCCGAGGAACAGCGGCCGCAGCCTCTGTCATACCTGGTCTGGCCCTCGTCCTGGCTCTCGCGGTGGCGGGCACGGCGGTGGGGAAAATGTTTCCGCTCGTCGGCGGCCCAGTGGCCGGGATCGTCCTCGGCGTGCTGCTGGCCGCTCTGGCGAGGCCAGGAGCTCGGCTGCGCCCCGGCATCGGTTTCGCAAGCAAGCAGGTACTGCAGGTTTCGGTCGTCGTCCTGGGCTCTCAATTGTCGCTGGCCCAGATCGTCCAGGTGGGCGTCGGCTCATTTCCGGTGATGATCGGTTCGTTGGTGGTCTGTCTGACCGCCGCATACGGCATCGGCCGGTGGCTCGGCATCGTTGGGGACCTGCGTACGCTGATCGGCGTGGGCACAGGCATCTGCGGCGCGTCGGCGATCGCAGCGACTGCCCCGGTCATCGGCGCAGCCGGGGTTGAGGTGGCCTACGCGGTCTCCACCATCTTCTTGTTCAATGTCGCCGCCGTGCTCGCCTTCCCACTGCTCGGCCACCTGTTGGGGATGAGCCAGCACAGCTTCGGCCTCTTCGCGGGGACGGCGGTCAACGACACCTCCTCAGTGGTCGCCGCTGCCACCGTCTATGGTCAGACCGCAGCGAACTACGCGGTCACCGTCAAACTCACCCGTAGCCTCATGATCATCCCCATCTGCCTGGGACTGGCCTGGCTGGTGAGCCGCCGCAACCGTGCCGCATCGGAAGCTACGGCCCGCCCCCGGCTCCAGGTGGTCAAGCTGGTACCCGTGTTCCTGATCGGCTTCCTGCTGATGACCACAGCGAACAGCCTGGGTTTCATCCCGGCTGCCGCCCACCACGGACTCAGCGAGCTCTCGGTCTTTCTCATCACCGTCGCGCTCTGCGCAACGGGCCTGTCCACCGACCTCGCCGCACTGCGACGCACCGGTCCCCGACCGCTCATCCTGGGTGCCTGCCTGTGGGTGGTGGTCTCAGTCACCAGCCTCGTTCTCCAATTCCTGACCAGTTCCTTGTGAGCGGGAGCCCTGGGAGAGTTCATCTGTGCCGTGGCGACCGAGGCCAGGTTGATTGCTCCGGAAGCTTGCGGTTCTCCGGGGATGCGGGGTCCTCGCGCCGGCAACGTGTGGTCGAAGACCAGTAACAACTGGTCTCGGCCGCGACGTCAGCGTCCCGCGGGGAGCCTGGTCGTGAAGTCCGCGAACCAGGCCAGCATCTCGGGGTGGGTGATGGCACCCTCAGCGCTCACCTCGGCGATGGGAGCGCCTTGGATGATGCGCTTGACGGGCACCTCTAGTTTCTTTCCGGTCAGGGTGCGCGGTACGGCGGCTATCGGAACAACGGTGTCCGGTACGTGCCGAGGCGACAGCTCTCGCTTGATGGACAGGGCGATGCTGTTCCGGAGCGCGTCGTCGAGGGCTGCTCCTTCGGCGAGGACCACGAACAGCGGCATCATGTACCGGCCGTCCGGCAATTCGGCGCCGATGACAAGGCTGTCCGCGATCTGCGGGAGCTGTTCGACTACGGCGTAGATGTCGGCAGATCCCATCCGCACACCCATGCGGTTGAGTGTTGAGTCGGAGCGTCCCCCCACCGCAATGGACAGATCCGGGTTGACCGTGACCCAGTCCCCGTGCCGCCAGACTCCGGGATAGACGTCGAAGTAGCTGGCCAGATACCGCCGATCGTCAGGGTCATCGAGGAAACGCAAGGGCATCGAGGGAAGCGGCGAGGTCACCACCATCTCCCCCTGCCGGCCGATGAGCGGCTGTCCCGAGGCGTCCCATGCGGCGAGGGCGACACCGAGCGCGGGGCACTGGATCCGGCCGACCCGCACCGGCAGCAGCGGGGATCCTCCGGCGAGCACAGAGCAGATGTCCGTCCCTCCGCAGATCGACTGGAGCCATATGTCGGAGGGGAAGCGGTCGTAGACCCAGCGCCAGGTGCTCGCGGGAAGGGTCGAGCCGGTCTGCAGGATGGAACGCAGATCGCTCAGATCGATGTCGGCCGCCGGGTGTGCGTTCGCCTTCTCCGCGGCGATCAGGTAGGCCGCTCCCACACCGACCATCGTCGCCCGTGTCCGCTCGGCGACCTTCCATAGGCCGTTGACGTCAGGGTGGGTGGGGCTGCCGTCGTACAGAACGATCGTGGCCCCGTGCAGGAGGCCGCCGACCATGAGGTTCCACACCATCCAGCTGGTGGACGTGTGGAAGAAGTAGCGGTCGTCGCCGCGCAGGTCGGCGCCGAGACCGAGTGCCTTGAGCAATTCGACGACGATGCCGCCGTGGCCCTGCACGATGCCCTTCGGCACGCCCGTGGTGCCCGAGGACCACAAGATCCACAGGGGATGGTCGAAGGGGACGTCGACAAAGGTGAGGTGCGCTTCGTTCGCCAGCAGGGCGGACCAGGAGTGCTGTACCACCTCAGGGCGCTGGGACCACGACGATGTGCTGGAGGACGTGTGGAGGTAGTCGACCGCGATCAGGTGCCGCACCGTGGGCAGTCCGTCCGCGAGCTCAGCGATCTGCGGACGCCGGTCGAACTCCTTGCCCCCGTAGAAGTAGCCATCGGCGGCCACCAGAACCGTCGGCTGTGCCTGCCGCATGCGCGCGAGAACGCTGGGCGTGCCGAAGTCCGGCGAGCACACCGTCCACACCGCGCCGACAGCGGCGGTCGCCAGCAACGCGACCACGGCATGTGACGTATTCGGCAGGTAGCCGGCGACACGGTCGCCAGGTCCGACGCCCATACCTCGAAGGGACGCGGCGACAGCCGCGACCTCTCGCTCGAGCTGCTCCCACGAGGTCTCGACAGGAACGCCGTCCTCGGCTACCGAGATCAAGGCCGGGCGCGCGTCCGTGGCGCGTGCGAAGCACTGCTGGGCGAAGTTCAGCCGGGCTCCGGGGAACCAGGTGGCTTGGGGCATCGACGGGTCGGGCAGCACGGCGTCGTAGCCGCTGACGGTGTCGAGGCCGTAGAACTCCCATACCGCCGACCAGAATGCGGTGAGGCCGGTGGTGCTCCAGCGCCACAGTTCCGGGTAGGTGGAGAAGGACAGTCCCCGGGCCTCGCTCAGCCAGCGCATGAAGCCGGCGATATTGGAGCTTTCGGCCGTCGAGCGGCTTGGGGACCACAGCAGTTCGGAGTCGGTGCTCATGGGAGTCTCCAGGGACGGGTCGTGCGGGTGGGACCAGTGCGGAGCCGATGGGGTGGAAGTGCCTTTGGAGCCTCCGGAACCTTCAGAGCTCCGGATGGCCCGCTCACACGTGTCTGACGATGCCCACGTGAACCGGCCAACGACTCCCTCCTGCCCGGGATGAGTAGGAGGGAGTGCGAGGAGACCGCCACGTCAGGTCAGTTGGGCACTTCGGACGAGGCTCAGATGAGCTCGCGGATGAATTCTTGCGCCTGAGGCCATTCGCCATAGCCGGAGGCGGGGTTGAGGTGTCCGACGGGGCCGAGGACCGCGAGGCGGCTCCCCCACGCCCGCGCGAGGTCGGCGACGCGATCGGCATCGGCCAGTGGGTCGTTGGTGCTCGCTGCGACGATGCTGGGGAAGGGCAGCGGTATCCGCGGAGTTGGCGTCCAGCCGTTTTCGCCCAAGGTCTCCGGAGTGGGGTAGCCCTCCGGCAACGGGTTTTCGAAGTCCGGCGGCGCGGCCAGCAGCGCCCCCTTGACCGGACGCTGGTGCCGTTGCGCCCAGTGCACGGTGGTCATCACCCCGGCGCTGTGGGCGACCAGCACTACCGCGCCGGAGATGTCCGACAGCACCCCGTCCAAAGCGGCGACCTGGGCGTCGCAGGCCAGCCCGTCCTTCTCCAGCGGCGGCACCGAACGGCAGTTTTCGATCTTGTTGGCGAGGATGGTCTGCCAGTGGTCCGACACGTGATCACGCAGTCCGGGGACTATCACGATCGTCGGCGATGGGGTGAGGCTCATGACGAATACTCCGGGGTCGTGACCGCCGGGTCGGGGAGTAGCCCCAGGCGGCGCAGATCCTTTTCGTAGGAGGACCTGCCGATGGCGAAGGCCATGCTGCCTGCGAGCGCGACCAGCGGAACCACCTTCAGCGCGCCGAGCAGACCCCAGCGGTCCGCGAGCATGCCGGTCACCGCGGGCCCCGGGGCGAGCCCGAGCAGACTGTTGGCCAGGGTGAGTGTGGCCATGGCCGTCGCCGCGATGCCGGCCGGGGTCAGCCTCGCCACCATGGCAGCCGCCGGGCCGGCGGTGCCGCCGACCACCAGGGTCCCGGCAGCGATCAGTATGAGCTGCGGCGGCCCGGTGGGCAGCTGGAATGCGGTCATCAGCAGAACGAGCGACCCGAGGCTGCAGGCGGTCGCAACGGTCCACTTCCGGATCCCGGCCCCCTTGCTGAGGCGGTCCGCGACGACCCCCCAGAGGATCATTCCCGTGCCGCTGAGCAGCGCAAAGCCCCCGGCAGCCAGTCCGGCCTTCGCGGTGGCCATGTCGTAGTAGCGGTTGAGGAAGCTGGGCATCCAGGCCAGCAAGGCCATCGTGAGGAACATCTGGGCCCCGCTGCCGATGTAGGCACAGACGACGGAGACCGAGGAGAACAGCCGCCGCAGCTGGGGCCCGAGGGGAGCACGTTCACCGGACCGGCCGCTGTTCTTGCTCGCGGCCGACCCAAGCCTCTTCTCGGTGACCACGAGACCGTAGACCGCGGCCAGCACCAGTCCGAAGGCCCCCATGACACCGAACGCCCAGCGCCAGCCGTACGCCTCGCCTATGACGCCGCCGACCGACACGCCCAGCACAGATCCGAACGACCCTCCCGCCATGAACGCGCCGGAGAGCGTGGCCCGCAGACGGACGGGGAAGACGCTGAGGACCACCGCGATACCGACACTCCCGTAGGCCGCCTCTCCGACGCCCACCATGAACCGGCCCACGAACATCTGGCCGTAGCTGGCGGAAACGGCGCAGCCCAAAGTCGCCAGACTCCACACCACTGCGGCGATCACCAGCATCTTGACCCTGCCCCACCGGTCCGCGAGGAGCGACAGGGGGAAGGTGAGCACACCGACCATCAGGGCCACGATGCCGCTGAGCGACCCCAACTGGGAGTCGGAGACCAGCCATTCGGCCTTCAGCTGAGGAAAGACGGCGTTGAGGACCTGTCGCGACATGTAGTCGGACAGCAGAAGCCCGAAACTCAGGGCGAACACCAGCCAGGCATAGCCGCGGGATACGGCCGGTGTGACGGGAGACGTCTCCGGCGCCTTCATGGCGGTCGTGTGCAGTCCCATGGGCGTCACCTTTCGGTCGTCGGCCAGGGCTCAGAAGGTCCGGTCACCAACGATTCCGGCGCGCTCCATCTTGCGGACGGCGGGCCAGTAGTCCTGAACCGCGTAGTGCTGTGTGGAGCGGTTGTCCCAGATGGCGAAGCTGTTGTTCTGCCAGCGCCAGCGCACCTGGTACTCGGGGACGGCCGCCTGGCTGATCAGGTAGTTCAGGAGGTTGCTCGCCCCGGGCGCGTAGTCCTGGCCGAAGCGCACGTTCTCGGGCGTGTGGTAGTTCACGAGGTGAGTGGTGTAGGCGTTGACGAAGAGGATCTTCTCGCCGGTCTCGGGGTGGGTACGCACCACCGGGTGCTCCGGGTCCGGGTACTGGGCCTTCAGCTGGTGGCGCCGCTCCATCGGCATGCGGGCACCGAAGGTCGCTTCGATGCTGTGTCGTGCGCGCAGGTCGGCGATCTGCGTCTTGATCTGCTCGGGCAGCCTGCGATATGCCTCGGCCATGTTGACCCAGATCGTGTCGCCGCCCACCTCGGGCCCCTCGACGCAGCGCAGCACGGCTCCCATGGGCGGGCACTCCCGCCAGGTCGCGTCGCAGTGGAGCGCGTTCTCGTAGCGCTCGGGCTTGCTGTCCAGGTCCTTGTAGATGCGGACCAGCCCAGGGTTGTCCGGGTCGCTGCCGAGCACCGGGTGGTCCTCCAGCGGGCCGAAGCGCGAGGCGAAGGCGACGTGCTCGGCACGGGTGATGTCCTGGTTGCGCACGAACAGGACCTTGTGCTGCAGCAGCAGATTCTTGATCTCGGCGAACAGATCGTCGTCGCGTGCGGCGTCGCCGAGGTTCACGCCGAAGAGTTCGGCGCCGATGGTGCAGGTAAGCGGCTCAACGGTGAGGGAGGTGCGGAGGACGCTCGGGCGCACCAGGGCCGGCGCGTCGTCTTTCGCCATGGGGATGGTCTGGGGCATGGTGCTCACTCCTGGGATGGCTGAGGGGGACACGGTGTGCTCAGAGGACGAAGACTGAAGATCCCGTAGTTCGTCCCGCCTCCATTTCGCGATGTGCCTGCACCGCGTCCTGGAGGGCGTAACGCTGATTGATCTCGATCTTGATGCGGCCGGCCGCGACATGTCCGAACAGCTCGCCCGCCAGGGCGGCCCGTTCGGCCGGTTCGGCTATGTAGTCGGCCAGCGCCGGCCGGGTCACGAACAGCGAGCCGTGGATGGCCAGTTGCATGGCGTCGAGCGGCGGGACACCGGAGGCCGTACCGAAGCACACCAGCAGGCCGCGGCGCTGCAGCGAGGCCATGGATCCGGCGACGGTGTCCTTGCCGACGCTGTCGAAGACGACCGGGACACCCTTGCCACCGGTCAGCTCGCGCACCCGCTCGGCCACGTTCTCGCGGCGGTAGTAGATGATGTGGTCGCAGCCGTGGGCGCGGGCGATCTCGGCCTTCTCCCCGCTGGAGACCGTGCCGATCACGGTGATGCCGAGCAGCTTGGCCCACTGGGAGAAGATCAGGCCGACGCCGCCGGCCGCCGCGTGGAGCAGTACGGTGTCGCCGGACTTCAAGGGATGGATACGGCGCAGCAGGTAGGACGAGGTGAGGCCGCGCATGGTCATCGCCGCGGCGGTCTCGCAGCTGATCTCCTCCGGCAGCTTGATCAGCGAGTCCGCGGGCATGACCCGCTCCGTGCTGTACGCGCCCAGCGGGCTGCCGGTGTAGGTCACGCGATCGCCTACGACGACATGCGTGACGTCCTGGCCCACTGCCTCGATCACACCGGAAGCCTCCACGCCGAGCCCCGCGGGCAGCGGAGCCGGGTACAGGCCGGTACGGAAGTAGGTGTCGGCGAAGTTGAGTCCGACGGCGATGTGCCGGATCCGTACCTCGTCCGGGCCCGGGTCACCGACGGCGGCCTCTTCCCACTTCAGGACGTCCGGGCCACCGGTCTCGTGGAAGCGAATGGCATGTGCCACTAGTTGCTCCGTTTACTCATGTGCGGGGTGGCGGTCACGGGCCGAGGGCGGAATCGGCCGGGGCGGATGCCGTGCTGGTTCCGCGACCGCCGCTAACGGGTTGGGTCAGTTCTTGATGTCGCGCAGCATGGAGCCGCGCCGGCCGGGACGGCGGTTGGGCACCATGCCGAGCTGGGCCAGGGTCTCGTCGGTGTCCGAGTACCACTCGCCGATCTTGTAGATCTTCTTCGCCTCCTGTCCGGTGGCGATCTCCCGGCCGAGCACGTTCGCGATCTGGACCATCTGCTCGACCTGCGCCACGGACGAGATCCGCTCGCCCTTGTGTCGCCACAGGTTGTCCTCGTTGCCCACCCGCACATGCGTGCCCAAGGCGATGCCGATCGCGTTCATCGGCGCCACCGCCCGCATGGATGCCTCGACGGTGAGTACGGCGCCGTCCGGGACGCGGCGGATGAACTCGACCAGGTCGGCCGGGTGCCGGCCGGCGAACCCGCCGCCGATCGCGACGTAGTTGAGCACCAGCGGGCCGTGGTAGACACCCTTGCGGATCAGCCGCTCCACGGTCTCCAGCTGTGACAGGTTGGCGAGCTGGAAGTGCGGCTGGATGCCGTTGGCGCGGAGCCGCTCGAGGTGCTCGAGGTAGAACTCCGGCCCGGCCTCGACCACCATGTCCCGGTAGGCCTGGTAGTACGCCGGCTTGGAGATCGAGGTGCCCTCGATGTCCTCGTCGTCGAAGAGCTCGACGATGTTCATCTGGTTGGTGTTGATCGCGATCGTGACCTGGTCCGGATGGGGGGTGATGTCGGCCAGCATGTGGCGGGTGTCGTAGCTGAGCCACTTCGCGCCGGAGCCCTCGTCCTCGGGGGCGAAGGAGATCGACCCGCCGATCTGCAGGACCATGTCCGGCACGGCCTCGCGCAGCCGGGCCATCAGCTCGTTGAACATGGACATGCGCTTGGAGCCGTGGCCGTCCAGCTCGCGCACGTGAATGTGCAGCACGGTGGCGCCGACGTTGTAGCAGTCGACCGCCGCCTGCACGTGCTCGTCCATCGTGAGCGGGAGGTCATCGGCGTCACCGGGCAGCCACTCCGGCCCGTAGGGCGCGGCCTGGATGACCAGCTTCTCCTGGTTCTCCGGATACAGGGAGTCATCGAAGAAGTGCACGGTCCATCTCCTTTGTCGGATGGTCTTCGCTCGCCGCGCCGTATGCATCGCCGCATGCGATGCAACGTCTGAGGAGGACGGCGAGGGTCGAAGCGGGATTGCGGACGGGATTCCCGGGCTCGCTAGGGGCTCGGATACGATCAGCGGGTCCCGGCAGGGAGCATGCGGCCGCGGGCAGGGTCTCTGCCCGTCCTGGTGAGGTCGGCGGTGTCCCTTGCGGTAAGGCAACGTTAAGGGCCGGTTACGCCACCCGCTTGACCGCCGGTGACATCCGACTTATCACTTGGGGACCGGCCTCCCCGGCCGACGTCGCCCCGGCCTCGAATCGAGGCTCAAGCCGAGGCGACGGATCGCCTGGTGGTCACTCCTCGCCCGAGTGCTGCCGCCTCGTCCGCCGGAGACGCCACTCCCTCGGGCTGCAACCGAACCGCTCGCTGAACCACCGTGAGAAGGCGCTCGGTGCGGAGAACCCCAGCAGCCCGGAGATCTCTGTCAACGAGCGGCGCTGGTTCGCCACGAGTTGCTCCGCGAGCTGAGTGCGCGTCGTGTTCAGGAGGGAGGAGAACGACTCGCCCGAGGCCGACAGGTGCCGGTGAACGGTTCTCCGGTCGACGCCGAGGCTGCAGGCGACCTGCTCGATCGAACAGCGCCCGGTCGGCAGCAGGACTTCGATCAACTCGCGCACGCGATCCGCCACGGTCGTGTCCCTCGAGACCGCGATGGAGTCGAAATACTGCCGCGCGTAGGTGTGGAGCAGCGGGTCCGACATGTGGTTGGGAACGCTGAGATCACTGGCATAGAAGACAATCCCGTTGAATTCCCGGTCGAACTCCACCACGGGACCGAAAACGCGCCGATGTGTCCCGATGTCTGATGGTGCGCTGTGCGTGAAACACACGGACACCGACTGCCACCGAGCACCGAGGAAACCGCGGAGGACCTGGTGGAAGACACCCACGGCCAGCTCTATGGCCTGGCGGGCCGGCATGGCCTCACCCGGCTCCAGGGCCACTTTGAGGGTGGCCAGGCCGTTCGCCGCGGAGAGCCGACTGTGGAGCATCTCGTTGTACATGTGCTCATGACGGACGAGAAGCTCGACCGCGCTCCGGACATCAGGCTCCTCACGTATGACCAGGCTGATGGGGCCAAGGTTGGAGAGGCGGCGGCGCTCAGCCAGGAGCAGGCCGAAGTCCTCGCGGCACGAGGCCGCCGCCGAGAGCTCGAGCAGCTGGGTCACGGCCACACCGGAAATCCATCTGTCCTGGACCGCGAGGCCGACGGGGTCCAGCCCCACCCGCTTCATCAGGATCCGCGGGTCGATGCCGAGCGACCGGCTGAGCTCGACGTAGCTGTTCAGCGCCGCGTTGCGGACGAGGGGCTTCATGGGCGTTCTCCAGCGGTTGTCCCCCATTGGTAAGTCACATGACATGCCAGGTCAAGCAGTGCGCCAGATCGCGACCTAACGTTGCATCGCCGCGAAAGCTCACCGCCCGGCATTCGGCACCCCAGCCGACCGGAAATCCACGGAGAACGCCACCCGTGACACCGACTCGACGGACACACGATCCCAGGGAGGCCACCATGACCAGCGTGATCAAGATGCTGCGCCGGTCGTACACCGGGTCGGCCGTGTGGAACGGCCCGGACTTGGCGGACTCCGACGAGTGGGTCCTGCGACTCACACCGGCGCAGATCGACGAGCTCGAGGCGGCTCTGCGCGTGGTGCGCGATCGGGGCGTTCCGCTGTTGAAGGTGAGCGCCGGCGACTTCCCGCTGCCGACCCTGGCCGGAGAGTTGGAGCGCATCGCCGACGTGCTGGAGAACGGACACGGCTTCGTGCTCATCAAACGCATTCCGGTCGAGCGGTACAGCCGGGCGGCGGCGAGCACCATTTTCTGGGGACTGAATCAGCACCTGGGTACTCCGGTGTCTCAGAACGCGGCAGGCCACGTGCTCGGCCACGCCCGGGACACCGGCCGAACCATGGCTGACCCCGCGACGCGCGGCTATCAGACCAGGGAAGGGTTGCCGTTCCACACCGATGGCTCTGATGTCCTCGGACTGCTCTGCTTGCAATCAGCCCGCTCCGGCGCACGCACCGCGGTCGTCAGCTCTGCCGCGATCTACAACGCCGTGCTGGCGCGGCGACCGGAGCTGGTCGAGCGCCTGTACCGCAGGCATTTCCTCGATCGTCGGGAGGAGCAGGCCCCTGGCGAGAGGGCGTACTACGCGGTTCCGCTCGCGTGCTGGTACGGGGGCAAGCTCAGCATCCGCTACAACCGCAGTTACCTCGAATCCGCACAGCGCTTCCGCGAGGTCCCCCGTCTGGAGCCGGCGGACGTGGAGCTGTTCGATCTCATCGACGAACTGGCGGGGTCCCCCGAGCTTCGGCTTGACGTCGACTTCGAAGTGGGCGACCTGCTGCTGCTGAACAACCACGCGGTGCTTCATTCCCGCACGGAGTACGAGGACCACACCGAGGCCGAGCGGAAGCGCCACGTGCTGCGGCTGTGGCTGGCCTTGCGGCAGGGGCGCGACCTGCCGCCGGACTTCTGGGGCGATCCGCACGTCACCGGCGGCCCCGGCATCGGCGGGATCGCCCCCCGCGACGTGATCGCGAGACAGCACACCGCCGGCCTTGGCGGCTCCCGCCGCCTGCGGCGACCGCCACTATCCCAGATTTTGAGGGGAGCCGTATGAACAACCTCGCCGCACTCCTGGCGGAATCGGCTTGGGCCGATGGGCACCGAGTCGCCATTCGCCAGGACGAGATCCACGTCACCTATGCCCAACTGAACGATGCCAGCGCCCGGGTCGCCACACTGTTGCACGCCAAGGGCGTGCAACAGGGCGATCGCGTCGCGCTGGTGATGCCCAACGTCACCTATTTCCCCGTCGTTTACTACGGGGTCCTCCACGCAGGCGGCGTCGTGGTGCCGATGAACCCGCTGTTGAAGGCATGCGAAATCGCGTTCATCCTCCGGGATTCCGGGTCCCGCATCGTGGTGACGTTCCCGCTGTTCGCGGATGAGGTCGCGACGGCCGCGGCAGAGGTCGGCGTCGAGCGTCTGGTCACCGACCCCGCGGCATTCGACAATCTCATGCGAGCCACCGCACCGGCTCCCGCGATCGTCGACCGGGGGGAGGACGACACTGCCGTGATCCTGTACACCTCGGGCACGACAGGAACCCCGAAGGGCGCCGAGCTGACCCATCGCAACCTGATGACCAACACGGCCACCACGGTCGAGACAGTGCTCCATGTCGGGCCGAACGACGTGCTGTTCGGCGGCCTGCCCATGTTCCACGCCTTCGGACAGACCTGCGCTCTCAACACCGCCGTCGCTGCCGGCGCTACGCTGACCTTGCTGCCGCGGTTCGAGCCGGCCAAGGCGCTGGAGATCATGGACCGGGACGGGGTCACCGTCTTCCTGGGTGTCCCCACGATGTACACGGCCCTGCTGCACGCCGGGATCCGCGATGGCCACGACCTCTCGCGGATGCGCTTGGCCGTTTCCGGGGGTGCTTCGTTGCCGGTTGAGGTACTGCGCGGCTTCGAACGGGAATTCGGCGTCACCGTGCTGGAGGGCTATGGCCTCTCGGAGACATCGCCGGTCGCTTCGTTCAACCCTCCGGACCGGCCACGCAAGGCCGGTTCGATCGGTCTCCCCATCCGCGGAGTGGAGTTCAAACTCGTCGCGGACGATGGCACCACGGTCGGGCCGGGCGAAGTCGGTGAGATCGCGATCAGCGGCGAAAACGTGATGAGGGGGTACTGGAACCGTTCGGATGCGACTGCGGAGGCCACCCGGGACGGGTGGTTCCACAGTGGCGATCTCGCCCGCGTCGACGAGGATGGCTACTACTTCATCGTCGACCGGAAGAAGGACCTCATCATCCGCGGCGGATACAACGTCTATCCGCGCGAGATCGAGGAGGTGCTCTACGAACACCCGGCCGTCGCCGAGGCCGCTGTCGTCGGCGTGCCGCACGAGATCCACGGGGAGGAGGTAGCCGCTGTGGTAACCCTCCGGGAAGGCGCACAAACCACGGCTGGTCAGATACGCGATTACGTCAAACAGCGGGTTGCTGCCTACAAGTACCCGCGGATCGTCACGGTCACCGACAGGCTCCCCAAAGGAGCAACCGGCAAGATCCTCAAACGGGAGATCGTTGTCAGGCACTAGGGTCCGTCTTCAAAGATCATCCGGACAGTGGATCATGGTGGGGTGATACGCCGCCATGAACCCACCGACTCTGAGTGGGAGTTACTCGCTCCTTTGATACCGCGGGCCGCGACAGGCCGACCTCGGGTGGCGGACCGGCAGGTCATCAATGGCATGGTCTACAAGATCCGTACCCGGATTTCGTGGCGTGACCTGCCGGAACGCTACGGGCCATGGAAGACGGTGTACACCCGCTTCCGCCGCTACGCGCTCGACGGCGTGTTCACCCGGGCCTTGCAGCAGATCCAGGCCCGGGTGGACGCCGCCGGTGACATCGACTGGCTCGTCCAGATCGACTCCACCGTCGTCCGGGCCCACCAGCACGGAGCCGCGACCGGCCGAAAAGGGGGAGGCACCGGCAGGACGAACGTCGGCGCAACACCATCGAACGCTGCTTCAACCAGCTCAAAGGCTTCCGCGGCATCGCAACGAGATACGAGAAGACCGCCACGTCCTACGAAGCGGCGGTCACGCTCGCCTCATTCCTGCTCTGGGCAAGATCCGCTTGAAGACGGACCCTAGCAAGCTCTGCCAGGGCTGCTCGCTCAAATCGTCAGTCGGCGAACGGTGCTCAGGCGGGGGCGCCGAGCTCCCTGCGAGCGGTACGAAGCAGGATGCGTGGGGCGTCCTTAGCCTGGCGGGCGGGCTCGGGGGAATCGAAGATGGCGGCTGTGGTCATTGCGCCCTCGGCAAGGAGGACGAGGTGGTCGGCGAGCCAGCTGGGCGCCTCCGCGGCGGCCACGAGGTCGGCGACGTACTGCCGGAATGCTGAGCAGGACGGAGACCAGGGTGTATCGCCGTACGCGTCGATCACGGGGGTCGGCCAGATGACAGAGCCGCTCAGCCGGCGCGGGGATGGCGCGGTGTTGACGGGACGGCGTCTTGGTCAGGCAGACGGTGGCAGACTGACGACACATCGAGGCTCCGGTAGTACAGGGCGACTTGGGAAGGTCACCCCTTCAACCGGAGCCTCGATGCCTGCGTAGCGGCCACCTCCCGCATCGTCATACGTCCGTGAGCAGCCGCCTTCTCGTCAAGACCGCGACTTTGAATCAGCCCTGTCCCGCTGACTGAGGTCGGATGCAGCCGGATCAGGCTTGACCTGTGACCTTGCCATCCCTCGTGACCCTCATGGTGACCACCCCGCCGGCCGGGACTTCGACTCGCGGCCAACCAAGGAACGCCGTGTACCCAAGGGGGCGGGCTGATTGGTGGGCCGTTTCCGCCAGCACCGACACCCGTGCCGCGTAGGCCGTGTCGTTCGTCAAGCGGACTACGGCGGCATGACGGCTCTCGCGGACATATTCAGCCTCGACATGGTCAAAGGGAAAGAGGACTCCTTCCCCGGGCCGCACGTAGATTCCCGGAAGTTCGAGTGCCATCAAGATGCCGTTGGTCTCGGTCCAGGAGTTTCTCGTCTTGATGAAATTGCCGACGGCCCCCTTGCCCTCTGCATCGCTGGGCTGGATCCGCTCCATGCTCGAACCGATTAGGTAGTCGGTTGTTATATGTCCCGGCATGTTGACGGCCTCGGCGTGGGCATGCTGGATATCCCTGATGAGTTCAGCGTACTTCTTTTTCCCAGTCGCTCGATATAGCTTGAACAGGTGGTCTGCGGAGGACGTACAGACGCCGGGCGCGGCATGCTTGTTTTGGCTGCTTGCCCAGACCGCGCCGGCCATCCTTCCATTCAGTTGCGCAATATCGCTGCCCGCCGGAAACAGAGGATCGTACGCAAGCGTCCAGGACGAGCACAGTGCGGCTTGGACCTTCGCGCGATCCAGCCAACCCCTCTTTCCGGTGTACTGGTACAGCGCCATGAATGACTCCAGGAGACCAAATGCCGATTCGGAATCCGCATCCTGTGAAATATCCGCGCACGCCCCGCTGGTGAATCCACGGGACTTGATGTCGCGCTCATAGTAAAATTCGGCCGCTTCCTCGGCTACGGCCAACCAGTCCGGACAATGGAAGTATTCAGCTGCCAGGGCAAGCCCAGCCGGAGCGATGGCGCCGGCCGTCGAGTTGTAGACGGCGATATCGCCTGTTTCGGGCACGATGTACTGACCGAATTCTCCGTGCTTTCGCCAGATCCGGGTGAAGGCCGTGGCCAGGCCACCTGCGGCCAATTCCCAGGATTCCTTGATGGCGCCGCCATGCCCTTGCGCCTTCAGGAGCATCAAATGCTTGATCAGCCAGAAGAGTACGTCTCCGTTCTTTCTCACCATCGCCTGTACCGCTGGAAAGTCGGGGTGAGCCTTCTCTGAGCGGATCGCGCCATCTTCGCTGATGAAGCCGTAGAAAAATCCGCTTCGCCCCTTCATGCGGGAACAGACGAAGTCAAGCTCCTCGGAGACCCTGCCGCGTTCCGTCGGGTCATTCAGAGCCAACATGGGGTAGGTGTTGATCATGCCGCTGACCCAACCCAATTGAAAGTGCTTGGAATTTTCTGGCAGATAGTACCTGCCAGCCTTGGTTTCGGTGAAATTGCCCCGGCAGATGTCGGTGCCAAGCTCCGCCAGCTTGCTCATCGGAAGCAGGTTGCGGGGCGCGGTGGGGCCAGTAAGCGACTTTCGCACATCCATGAACTTTTGCAGGACTGCCGGAATTCCGTCAGCATCGAAGGTGAAGACCCGGAAGCGAATCGACACCGAGTCACCGGGAGCCCAGTTCGACGCCCTATCCTCGCTCGGTCGAAAGTCGCCGAAACCGGCCACCTGCTGGCGCACGACGGGCGCCGAAATACGGAATTCACAGCTTGCCCTGCTCGCACTCTCTTCAACTGAGAGTCCGCTATTGCCCAGTCGGGTTCCTTGCTCCGTGAGGACGATCCAGCCCTTCCTCAACTTAGGCGAGAAGAAGCTCATCGCTGGGGCGGCAGTAGAGCAGGTTTCCAGCTCGATCCGCGAAGGCATCGCGACATCGAAGGCCAGTCGCGGGTTGTTCGATATCGTCAGCGGTGTCCGGGAGTTGTAGTACATGTCGACCGGGTAGTCCGGATTATATCCATCGCCGATGGCCCGATAGCGATTGCCGTTATAGACTATTCCGGGAATCATCACGTAGTTCGCGGTCTCCCAGTTCCTGAATGGGAAATCGACAGAAATCGCGGTCTGTTCTGCTTCCCCCTTCTCCAGAGTGCATGTCAGGGTGACCTCCCATCCGTGATCATCGGGCACCCGCCGCGTCTCCCACTCCAGCTGCCACTGCCGCGGGCCGTCGGTCAGCGTGTCGCCGTCAAATTCTTGGGCCTGACGCAGCGTCGTGCCCTCATATTTCCGAATCAACACCCGGAGGGAGCCGTGCAACTCTCGCAGAGAACGGCTCAATCGCCCAGCCTGGCCACCCGCTCCAGCAGCCCCTGCGTCGAGCGGTTGGGCTCGCGAGATCGTCGGTTCGAGAGCGATCTTCGCGCCGACTCCGGCGGCCGCCAGCAGAGAAAGGCAGTGTCTCCTGTCGAGCATTCTGCAACCATCCTCGCGTGTGTGTTCCTGTGGCAGAAGCTTCAGATCAATGCCGGTACCATGCCACGGCCTGCGAGGGGCACGCAAGGATACATCCGAAACATTTCTCCTTACCCACGGCGTCTCCTGCTGAGCTCCCCCGGCGTGTCCGGAGACCTTCCAGTTACTGACCTTCAGTGCGTGATGTCGTGGGATGCTGACGGGTCGTGAAGCCTGCGGTATGCCCTTGTCGTGAGGTTTCCGCAAGGCGGTGGCCTGACCGCACAACGACGTGCCGCCCGCGAGCGGCTCCGGCTCCGGGCTACCGAACGCTTCGCCGTCAAAGGGGACAGCACCTCGATCGCCAAAGACCTTCGGGTGAGCGTGCGGTCCGTCCAACGCTGGCGCCGCCGGTCCTGGAAAGCCCACGGTCCGCCGGGCCTGCGCTCCAAGAGCCCAGACTGCCTCCCGGCGCTGAGCGAGGAACCGTTCGCCGTGTTGGAAAGAGAGCCGGCCAAGGGCCCGGTCGCACACGGCTGGCCGGACCGGGGCCCTGGCCCGGATCAAGACGCTGATCAGGCGGCGGTTCCACAAGAGCGACACCATCCAGGGGCGGCCGCCCTGCTCAAGCGGCAAGGCTTCGGCTGCCAGGTGCCAGCCCGGCGGGCGAGCGAGCGCGACGAGGAGGCCGTCGCGGGATGGGCCAGCAACACCGTGGCCGGTCATCCAACGCCTTCGACCACTCCTCGCGCTCGAGCCGGTGCGGCCCCCGCAGCAGGCGGCCGACCGGTTGTGGATCCGGCAGTCCGATGCCGCGTCCCCGGCTGCCGTGCTCAGGACCGTGTGGGGGGCGTCCGCGCCCGGCCGCGGGCCGGTGTCGAGTTCAAAGCGTGAGGTGGCGAGCAGCTTCCGGGCGTAGGGGTGCGCGGGTGTGGTGAATACCTGGTCCCGCGGGCCGCTCTCGACGATCCGGCCATGGCTCATGACAGCCACGGTGTCGGCGACGAAACGGACCGCTGCCCTGTTGTGCGAGATGAAGAGCATGCCCACGCCCAGCGTGGCTTGCAGGCTTCGGACCAGATTGAGCTACGCCGATTCGGGAACCACGGGCCGCTTGCCACAATGTTCGAGCAACATACTCCGACCCCAGAGCGGCCTGTGGCAGTCAGTACGCGGTGGGCCAGCCGCCGGACCAGCTCAGCAGGTTCACGCCCAGCTTCGGGGTGCCGTTGTCCTGCCCGTCGTAGTAGTGGTAGACGAGCAGATCGCCGTCGACGTCGCTCATCACCGACTGCCCGCCGGGGCCGATGTACCGGCCGTGGGATTCGAGGACCGGGGTGCCGCCGTTGTTCATCATGTTCACCCCGCTCTTGTCGTAGTACGGACCGGTGGGGCCGGTGGCGCGGCCGACCTTGATCTTGTACGTGGAACTGGTGCCCGCACAGCAGGTGTCGTACGACGCGAACAGGTAGTAGTAGCCGTTGCGCTTGACGACCGACGGGCCCTCGATCGCCTTGGTGCCGGTGGGCCGGGAGGCGATGGCGTAGACGGTCCTGTCGCCCGCGTACTGCTTGCCGGTGGCGGGGTCCAGGCGGATCATCTTCAGCCCCGACCACCACGAGCCGAACGACAGCCACCACTTTCCGTCGCTGTCGACGAAGAGGTTGGGGTCGATGGCGTTGTAGTCGCTGCTTCCGGTGGTGGAGTGCACGATGCCGCGGTCGGTCCAGGTCCCGGCCCTGCCGCTGGGGGAGGTGGCGAGGCCGATGGCGGAGTTGCTGGAGCCGAAGGACGAGACGGCGTAGTACATCAGATAGGTGCCACCCTGGTACGAGATGTCCGGCGCCCAGGGGTCGTTCTCGGCGGAGTACGTCCGCCACCAGGAGAGCGGGGCGGTGAAGGCGCTGCCCGAGCGGCTGAAGGCGATCCGGTCGGTGGAGGTGCGGGCCTCCAGACCACCATGGGTGGAGTAGAGCAGATAGGTGCCGTCGGTGGCGCGGACCATCGACGGGTCATGGACGACGGTGTCGCCCGTCACCCGGCCGGGGTTGGGGTACGCGGAGGCGCTGGTGGGGAGCAGGGCGAGCAGGAGTGCGGTGGGCAGGGGGAGCCATCTGGTGCCGCGGTGCGCTTTCATGGGCGGTTCTCCTCTCGTGGGCCTGGAGTGTGCGCGTTCTGCGAACGAACTGACGAGATGTCAAGTCTATTCGCGGGACACGCATATGAGCCCTGGACAGAAGCCAGGGCTCTTCCGGGCGAGGAGTTGTTTCCGCTTATCGGTGTTCCGTCTCCCAGTTCGCCCTGCTGGCCGGATCGGGCCGGGGTAGCGCGTCGGGAGCCCCGTCTCCACCACCATCACCGAGCTCGGGGCGTCGGCGAGCACGGCGCCTCCAGCTCGACGCGGACGGCACGGCCCGATCTGAGCTCATTGACGCGGGTGTACGGGCTCCTGGGGTGGACGAACACCTGCTCGTCCTCCTCGAACCAGGCGTCGATGGCCTCCCACCGGAAGCTGACATGGCCCACGATACCGGAGGGCGCGTCCTCGCCCCACTCCCGGGCCGCGCCCGGGCGGGTGAGCGAGCCCACCTGGAGAGTCTGGCGGCGCGCTCCGCCGACCTTCAGCTCCAGGTTCCACCCTCGTCGCCGAGCGCCCCTCGACGATGTCGTCGCGGGGCACGCAGTACTGCGGATAGCCGGGCAAGAGCCACACGTAGCGCGCCCGCACGGTGTCGAAGACGGGGCGTCCGGCCACGATGCCGCGGATGCGGCGCGGCACGGGCTCCACCTGCCCGACCGGAACGATCATCGCGGGATAGTCCGGTGCGTACTCCGTCATGCCTCTTCCAATGCCTCTCCGAACTCGCGCAGCGCCTTGCCGTGCTGGCTGTGGGCCAGCCCGTGCCCGACCGCTATGGCCGCCGCCACCGGCCATTCGATGATCCCGATGGCGGCCATGACGCCGAGCCCGGCGAGGAAGCAGAGCTGCTCCCGCGACGGCAGTTCCACCCGCCGCCCATCGATCTGGACGGTCACCGAATGGCGCGCGGACACGATCTCGGCCGCGGCGCGGGGACCGCGGGATCGTCTCCTCGCGGCCGGAGCCGATGCCTGTCCCCGGGAGGATGCGCTGGTGCGAGGGGCTGTCCTGGTCGCTTCGGACATTGCTTCGATCCGTTCAATCCGCTCGTCGGCTATGACGGAGATCCGCGCGATGGCTCTTCCACCGTAAGCCCACTTCCCTGGCTCATGCGCGTTGCGGGGTCGGCTTGGGCGGTGAGGTCAGACCTGATCGTTCTGCGGTGGGGTGCGCAGCAGGTGCCGTGTGCGGCGGATGACGTCGCGCTGGGCGGGGTTGCAGAGCTCCCGTAAGGCCTTCTCGATCGTCCGCCCGATGACGCGCGCGCTGCACGGGTCGTCGAGGTGCGGGGCGACGCCGTAGCGATAGGACACCACCCGGGATTCCCGCCACCGCCGGTCACCGAGGATGTAGGGTCCCTCCTCGCCGGACGTGGCACGGGCCAGCGCCTCCATCAGCTTCCTGGCGGCAGCCTCGTCGGGTGGGTAGGCGGCGATGAACTTCCCGCTCTGTGGACGGTAGGCCTGCTTGTGGTGAAGCATGATGAAGAACGGCGACGAGCGTAAGTGCTTGAACGGCACTTCCCGCTCCACACACATGGCCGCGGCGGCGTCGAGCAGGTCCTGAGCCCGCTTGTAGGACGCGGATCCATGGACCTTCCAGCCATGGGTCACCGTCGGCGCGCCCGGCGACCTGTGCATGGCCCAGATTCCCGACTGGTTCCGCCTCCAGTCGTCCGGTACCACGCTTGCTCGGTAGACGGTCCCGATATCATCGGCCTCTTCCAACGGGCGGTAGAAGTCCCGGTGCGCTTGCACATAAGGCAAGTAGTCCATCGTGCCACCTGATTGCCTCGTCGCCGGATGGTGCGTCAGAGCGAAAGCGATCGGAATTCCACTGGTCCGGACCTGGCGCGCGTCGATACGGAACCGGGTCCTGCCGGCACTCGAGCGCCGACGGTCGACAGTCAAAACCGTGCCGCCACGGCATGGTCAACCACTGTCACGCGGAGGGGACGCTCACCAACGGGCCCGACTCGCCCGCGAGATGCACGACGTCTTCTCCCACCAGGTCAGTCTGATCGCCGTACAGGGCAGGCGCCCTCCAAGTCGCCTCCCGGGGACACCGATTCCAAGGAGCGAGCACACACCATCCGCGCACTCGGCGTCGGCACCCTTGACCAACTGCGCCACATGGCCGCCCAGCTGCACGAAGGCACCGGGGGCCAGCCGCCAGCTCGCCCACGAGGTCGGCAGCCCGAAGCGCGGCGCCAGGCGGCCGAGGCCCTCGATACGGAGAGCGGCATCGGTCCGGGGCCACCACCGTCCACGGGATGCCGACGCGCGACGCCATGGGAAGCTGCGCGCCCCCTCGAAGCGCAGTCGACACCCGGTGGATCCGGCAGCAGCGCCACGTCGGCACGGTCACGGTCGGCGCCACACTCGCCGAGGTGGGTCGTGATCGGAAGACCGGGAGCGTCAACTTCGCTAGTGGCTGATTCACCCTGCGCGGGGGTGAGCGCGGGTAGTGCGACGGGCGCTTTCGGCCATGACAGGTGTGGTGGGTGAGAGTGGGGAGGCACGTGCGGTGGGAGGGGTGTGCCGACCAGCGGCGCGTTGGGACGGCGGGGCGGGGGTGTCCGGGGTGGGGTGCGCAAACGTGCTGCGCGGGGTTGGCCGGACCCACTCGCTAATCACTTTACGTGTTTACATGAACGCGTTGTGCTACTGACTGTTTCGGCGCCGCCACGGCCCAGCGGTGCGTTCCAGCGGCATCGACTCGAGGGACATCACCATGACCACACCTCCTGCTGCTCCGCTCCGGGTTGCCCTGGCCAACGGCAGCTTCGAAGAGCCCGCCGTAACCGGGGTGGAGATTCTGCCGGACGCCTCACAGACGCAGGCGGCCAAGCGGGTCCCGGGCTGGCTCACCAGCGCCTCCGACCACATGATCGAGCTGTGGCGGTCGGGCTTCAGCGGTGTGCCGGCGGCTGAGGGCGTCCAGTTCGCCGAGCTCAACGCGAACCAGGTCTCCACGCTCTACCAGGACCTGCCGACCACGCCCGGCACGAAGCTGTACTGGCGGCTGTATCACCGTGGGCGCCAGGGCGAGGACACCATGGCGCTGGACATCGGCGCACCCGGCTCGGTGGTGGAGCAGAGGCGCTTCACCGACGGCAACACCGCCTGGGGTTACTACACAGGCACCTACACCGTCCCGGACGGCCAGACACTGACACGCTTCGCCTTCCGTTCCGTCTCTGCCGCCGGCGGCAACCGCAGCATCGGCAACTTCCTGGACGGCATCTTCTTCGGCACCGCTCCCTACGTGACGCTCGCCAAGACCGCTATTCCCGCCGGGCCGCTGGAGGTGGGCGACGCCGTCACCTACCGCATCACCGCCAAGAACGAGGGCGGTGGCGGGGCCGAGAAACTCATCCTGACCGACGCCATCCCCAAGGGCACGACGTATCTGCCCGGTTCCCTGCGTATCGTCGACGGCCCGAACGCCGGAGCCAAGAGTGACGCGAAAGGTGACGACCAGGCGTACTACGACGCCCAGGCGAACAAGGTCGTCTTCCATCTCGGCAACGGCGCTTCCGGCGTGGAGGGCGGCAGCCTGCCCAACACCGCGTCCCTTCCGCCGGGCACGACGGTGGAGTACCGGGCCGTCATCGACCGAGCCAGCGGCGGCAAGCAGATCAGCAACACCGCCTCCGCCGCCTACGAGAACCGGCTCGGCCAGACGCCGGATCCCTTGACGGCCACGTCCAACGAACAGATTACGGAGGTCAAGCCGGCTGCCGACCTGACCGTGGCAAAGGCAGCCGACGCGACCACCGTCACCGTCGGCCAGACCGTGACCTACCGCATCACCGTCCACAACACCGGCCCGAACCAGGCCACCGGCGTCACCGTCACCGACCAACTCCCCGACGGCCTCACCTTCCTGTCCGCCAACGGCACCCCCGGAAGCTACGACCCGGCCACCGGGCAGTGGACCGTGGGCGACCTGGCCGACGGCGCCACCGCCACCCTCGTGCTGCGGGCCAAGGCCACCAAGGCCGGCCGGATCAACAACACCGCCATCGCCACCAGCAACGAAAAGGATCCCGACACCACCAACAACACCGACAGCGTCACCGTCTGCGTCGAACCCGCCCCCTCCTGCTGCGACCCCTGCTCCCCCCAGAAGTAGCCCCCAGGACACACCACGCCGACTCCCCCCAACACCCCCGGCACGCCTCCTGCGGGAGACACGGCCGGGGCACGGCCGCAGAAGACGCTGCGGTCGAAGACACAGGTGACCACAGACAGGCAACCGGCCTTCTCCACGCCCCGTGCCCATGCTCGGTTCTTGATATCGCCCGCGGCCGCCGCCCGCACTCCTCTCTCCGCGCCCAGCCACTCTGACGATGACGCCGTCCTTGTAGCGGGTGCCGGAGTGTCCCGGGCGGCTGAGCCGGTCGAGGACAAGCTCGGTGGCCGTTTCCCCGTGACCGCAATGGGTCGTTCGAGCCGCGACTGGTGCCCCAGCACGCACGGCGCACGGCAGGGTTCAACCAGCCAATCCTGTCGCTGTACACCCGCGGCACGAGCGTGCGGGACATCCGCTCCCACCTGGCCGGCACGCACGGTCAGGGGGTCCGCTCGGAAGGGCGAGGGTGCCACGACCTGGATGACGATGCTGTCCGAACTGCGCAACCGCGCAGTGGAGGACGTGTGCATCATGGCGTACGACCGCCCCGTGAAGGTGCTCTACTCGACGAACCCGATCGAGTCGATCAACGCTTCGACAGGCTCAACACCACCTGGTCCCAAGAGACTTGCACAGAATCACCGACACGCCCGACCAGGGGTGCGACGGCCGAGGACCAGGTCGGCCAGGCGGGTCTCTAGGCTTGGTAGGCGGCGGAGATCTGGCCTGCCAGGACGGCGAACGGCATATCGAGGGCGGCGTAGAGGGCGCCCGATTCGGGCGCGGCATTATCGGCCAGGGCCTCGACCATGAGAGTGGCGTAGTCACTGACGATGACGCCCGCCTGCTGCATGCGCAGCAGTCCGGCCTCTCGCTTGGCCTGGCTGAAGGTGCCGGAAGCGTCCACGGCGACGTATGCGTCGTATCCGGCGGCCGTCGCAGAGATCGCGGGCAGTGCCGCGCACACCTCGAGCGACACCCCGGCGAAGATCAGCTTCTTCCGGCCGGTGGCCTCGATGGCCTCACGGACCCGGTCGTCGTGCCAGGCGTTGACCGTGCTGCGGTCGATGATCTCCTGTCCGGTCGGCAACGCCTGGACCAGCTCAGGGGCGGTCGGCCCCCACATGCTGTCGGCCGCGGTGGTGGTAACGACCAGCGGGATCTCCAGTACGGTCGCCGCGCGTGCCAGCGCCACCACGTTGTGCTTGAGCTCCCCGAGCGGAATGTCCCGGACCCCAGACAGGAGGGCCACCTGGTGGTCGATCAGCACCACGGCGGTGTTCTCGCGGGTGATCGGCTCCAGGAACTTGCTGTGCTCGCTCATCTTCCGCTCCCTCGAGGGTTGATTCACAGCTCCATTGGTCACTAATCTTGATAGTCAATTTTACTGACTTCTTCAGGGTACGCCTCGCCCCTGGGGAGCGCAAAGACCGGACGGGGCGTGTCCCCCGAGGCCAGGTGACGATGCCCGAGCCCATCGGTGGCGACTAAAATCGCTGGTCACACAGCAATGGCGGACGACCGCCGAGACGGGAGAGGCGTTGACCGGGAACCAGAGCGCGGAACCGGACCTCGGCGTACTCGCCGCCAGGGTCCTCTTCTCCGTTCAGCGCGAGCTGTTCACCGCACTCGCCGAGCAGGGCTTCGACGATATCCGGCCCCGCTCCGGCGCCGTCCTGGCCTATTTGCGCCCCGACGGCATCCGTGCCAGCGAACTCGCCCGCGCCTCCGGACAGCACAAGCAGGTCATCGGCTCCCTCATCGACGACCTCGAACACCTCGGTTACGTCGAACGCAGGCCCGACCCCGCAGACCGCCGCGCCAAACTGATCCACCCCACCGAACGCGGTCTGCTCCAGATGGAAGCCGCCGCCCGCATCATGCGCAGCATCGAGGAACACCGCGCGAAGGCACTGGGCGAACGGGAGTACGCCACATTCAAGTCGGCCCTCCAGCGCGTGGCCGACTTCCAACCCAAGGCCCGATACGACAGACTCGGCGCCGGGACACAGCCAGGGCAACCGAGCGGCGGGTGACGGCCAACTGAGCCCAGGTGGCCAGGGGTCGGCGTCGGTGGGCGCGAGGTCCCCGCGGCCGGGACCCGGCAGCGGGAACAGCCCGGTCGGCCA
Source organism: Streptomyces sp. 11-1-2 (assembly GCF_003595545.1). Classification (NCBI taxonomy): domain Bacteria; kingdom Bacillati; phylum Actinomycetota; class Actinomycetes; order Kitasatosporales; family Streptomycetaceae; genus Streptomyces; species Streptomyces sp. 11-1-2. The sequence continues at coordinate 11,418,005 of NZ_CP022545.1, read as the reverse complement.
CATGCCGAGGAACGCCCCCACCGCGAGGACGCCCCCGCGCACCCGCACCCTGGGCACGATGTCCAAACGCATCCCCGATGCAGTCGGCCGGCGTTGATGCCGCCCCCCGTGGTCGCAGTCGGCCGGGCCCCTTCCAGCGGTGGGTCGGCATGAGCGACGTCCTCGTCCTCGGCGTCGTGGCCCTCGACGCGGAGCCGGGCCGTTCACGGCGCGGGGGCGGCCGTCTCGGTGCTGGGCGCGGTCTGCTCACGAGGGCGCCGACATCCGCCGCTGGGCGAAGAAGAACAAGGTCGAGCTGTGCTTCACCCCGACCTACGCCTCCTGGGCGAACCCCATCGAGGCCCACTTCGGACCGCTGAGACAGTTCACCATCGCCAACCCCAACCACCTCAACCACCTCAACCACCCCAATCACCCCATGCAGACTCGGGCTCTGCACGCCTACCTGCGCCGGCGCAACGCCAACGCCCGCCACCGCCACGTTCTGGCCGCCGAACACATGGAACGTGCCCGCACCCGCAGAGGGCATCCGCTGAGGCAGACGCCCCTCACGAAGCTGCAGCCCGACCCCGACTCCGTCCTGACCTGCCGCGCAACCCCCATTGCCCCCTACCCTTCGACCGACCGGCGGGACATCCAGCCGAGCGCAGAGATTACCGCCCCATGTGCGTCGGGGTTCGGTTGCCCAAGTCGGTGAACGTATGTGGTCAGAGCGCTAGGCAATGCGACGCTCCCGCTCCCCCGCTCCCCCACACGATGGGCAGCCACAGCGGTTCACTTCAGGCCCTGCCCCAATGAGCATTCAAGAGTGGCCAACTCGCATGCTCGGACGGCCAAGTCATTCGTTGAGGATTACCTCGTGCCAGGAGCGCGGTGGCTGAGGAAGGCGGCGGCCAAATGCAAGCCTGTGGTGGGCTTCCGGGGCTCGCCGCGCATCAGCGGCCGATGCCTGGGCGCCGATACCGCGAGGGGGGAGGTCACTGATGCCAGCGGTGGCGCTCTCCTTCCTCAGCGGCGTCGAGTGCGGGGATGAGTGGTGCGAGCGTGGTGCGGAGCAGGTCCGGTAGCGAGCCGGACGGCACGACGAGTCCGCCGGCCGCGCAGGACGCGGCCGTTGTCTGCAGCCATTGTCCGAGAGCGATGCGAACCGCGGCGGCCACGCTCGCCGCGAGCACGTGGGCGGTGTGCGGCTCCGCATCGCCGAGGCGTTCGGCGATCGCGTCGGTGAGGGGATGTTCGATCGCGGTAGCGGTATCGACGAACGCGACACGCAGCGTAGGGCTGGTGGCGATCAGCAGCAGTGCGTCGCGGCCAGGCTCACCCGGATCGGTGTACTGATCCACGATCGCCTCGATGACGGCGTCGGCGAGGCCGATGCCAGCGGGCCGGTCGGCCACCGCTGCGGCGACCCGCGCTTCCCGTTCGCTGGTGACAGCGGCGACGATCGCCTGTTCCCTGCTGGAAAAGTAGTTGTTGTACGTCCTCGGTGAGACGCCGGCGGCCTCGGCGATGTGGTCGACGCGCACGTTGTCCGGTCCGCGTTCGAGGGCCAGCCGCAGTGCCGCCGCGCGCAACGCCTCCCGGGTGGCCTGCTTCTTCTGCTCACGCAATCCCGTCCGCCGTGTCGTCACCGTCTCAGCATCTCAGCTTCAATGCGTGCACGCAAACTTGCGTGCACGCATTTTTTGCTTCTACTCTGGCGCCTCACCCCGACAGGAGGGACCAGAGCCATGAGAGCCAACGGCATCAGCTACGACACCGGCTTCGTCCGCAACGGAGAGATCTCCCGCGAGCACTTCGACCCGGACGTGGTCAAGCGCGAGCTGGGCATCATCCGGGACGACCTGCACTGCACCGCGGTCCGCGTCATCGGCGGCGATCCCGGGCGGCTGGAGCTGGCAGCGACGTACGCCGCCGACCTCGGCCTGGAGGTCTGGTTCTCGCCCTACCCCCTCGAGCTGACCACCGAGGAGATGCTGTCTCTGTTCGCCGACTGCGCCGAGCGGGCGGAGCGGCTCCGGCAGCGGGGCGCCGAGGTCGTCTTCGTCGCCGGCGCCGAACTGAGCCTGATGAACAAGGGGTTCCTACCGGGCGACACCCAGGAGGACCGGCTCGAGCTGCTGCTCAACCAGCGGGACCGCCTGGCCGACCAGGTCGGCCGAATCAGCGCACAGGTCAACGACTTCCTCGGCAACGCCGTGGCACTCATCCGCCAGCGATTCGGCGGCAGGATCACCTACGCCGCCATACCCCTCGAACGCATCGACTGGGCACCCTTCGGCTTCCTGAGCATGGATCTCTACCGGTCGGCCGAGATCGCCGATCAATTCGCCGAGGGCGTCCGCACTCTCGTCGCGCAGGGGAAGCCGGTCGCGATCACCGAGTTCGGCACCGCCGCCTACCGCGACGCGGGCGACAGCGGCGGCCGCGTTCTGGAGGTCCTCGAGTTCGACAAGGACACCGGCGCGCCGGTCCGCTTGAAGGGCGAGTACGTCCGCGACGAGTCCGGTCAGGCCGCATACCTGCGCGAGCTGCTGGAGATCTTCGACGCCGCAGATGTTGACAGCGCCTTTGTATTCCTCTTCGCGCTCGACAACTTTCCGCACCGCCCCGACGGCGATCCCCGCGACGACCTCGACCTGGCCAGCCCCGGCATCGTAAAAGTTCTCGACAACCGCCGAGGAAACACCTACCCCGACATGCCCTGGGAACCCAAGGCCGCCTTCACTGCCCTCGCCGAGCACTACCGCGGCTGACCATACCCTCCGGCACCAAGGCCCTGCTTGCCAACTACGGTGCTCAGACTTCGCCAGCTACGGCGCTCAGTCACAGGTAGCCGCAGACCACCATCGCGGCCGCGACACCAGCGATGGTGCCGCTGAACTTTCGGGGCGAGTGCTCACGCACGGGATCACGCACACGCCGAGGCGACGTCTCGCCCGGGGAGCGGTCATCGTGAGCCGAGGCCCGGCCACTGCCCCGTTTGGTCCGGAGCCGTGTCGTTCGGTCTCGTCACTTCTCTGAACTTGGGGCCGGTCTGTCCCGAGACTCTGATCCGTAGCTCTGTGAAACCGAATTGGTGATGCCAGAGGGATCACAGCGAGATGTTCCGGAGAGCGAGAGCCCTCTCCGTCTGCCGCCTTAGTACTGTGATTTCGCATGACCGACACCGAGATCGAGATCACCGCAGACCTGGTCCGCGAGCTGCTGGAGGAGCAGCATCCAGACCTTGCAGGGTTGGCCATCCGCGAGGTGGCGGGCGGCTGGGGCAACCAAATGTGGCGTCTCGGGGACGAGTTGGTCGTGCGCATGCAGCGCATGGACCCCACCCCAGAGCTCCAACTCAAGGAGCGGCGGTGGCTACCCGTGCTGGCCCCGCGCCTTCCGCTCCCGGTGCCGACCCCGGTGCGGTTCGGCGAACCGTCCGAGTGCTTCCCCAAGCACTGGACCGTGATGACGTGGGTTCCCGGCGAGCCGCTGGACCACGGCTCGATCAGCCGCGGCGTCCACGCGGCCGACACGCTGGCGGGCTTCCTCCGGGCGCTCCATGTGGAGGCGCCCGCCGAGGCGCCGATCGCTACGGACCGCGGTGCCCATCCCAAGAACTACACGGACGGCTTCGAGAACTTCTTCCAGGCCGTTGCCCCCGACGACATCGCTGCCGACGTCCGGGCCGTCTGGGAGGACGCCGTTGCGGCCCACGCGTGGGAGCGCCCGCCGGTGTGGGTGCACGGCGACCTGCATCCCGCGAACGTCGTCGTCTCGGACGGAACGCTCTCGGGCATCGTCGATTTCGGTGACATGTTCGCTGGCGATCCGGCGTGGGACCTCGCCGCCGCATGGGTGCTGCTACCCGCGGGCACGGCCTCACGGTTCTTCGACATGTACGCGCATGCAGATGAGGCGGCGATCCGGCGCGCCCGCGGGCTGGCCGCTATGAAGAGCCTCTTCCTGATGCTCATGGGACAGAACGGAGATCGGGGCCTTCCTGGCGGCAAGCCGAACTGGGGACCCGCAGGCCGGACGGCACTTGATCGTGTTCTGAAGGGTGTTTGATGCACGCTTTTTTGAACCTGTTCTCGATCTTGATTGAGGGCCATGCGGCAGCACACCTTCGTGGGTCCATCGATCACCACGTGTGGTGGGGATGCCAAGGTCCACGGCCGTATGCTGCCCGTGGCCCCGATCGAGCTGGCGGAGCTTCTCCTCAGCGCCAGCCAGGCTGACCTGGAGACCTTCGACCTCGCCGAGCCAGCCTTCCGTCTCGGCTTCGGCGATTCGGGCGATCAAGTTGTCGCGGATCTCGGCAAGCCGTGCCCGTTGGGACGGGTCAGGTCGGAGGAGCGGGCCAAGCCCGCTCCGATGAATCCGTTCAGTCCGCGTCACCCCCTCCCCACGCCCCCACTGCTGCGCTCGCGTCTGCGCACTCCCGAGGTGAGGGTGCTCCTCCACGTCACGGACGAGTGGCCACCAGCAGATCAACCACGTAGGTCTCTTCCACTACCTCGTCGGGGAAGAACTCGCACAGCCGCCTGCGCTCCTCGGAGAGAAAGGCACGCTTGTCGTCCTCCGCAAGGACAAGGAACGCCGAGCGGCTGCTGATATTGGCAAGGTGCGTATCGAGGGGGATCACGCGACTCCACCGCACCTGGCGGCGGGCGACCCGGAGCCCGGACAGGCCCGCGAGCCGGACGGCGTCGCTGTCGTCGGGACGCACCCGAGAAGTCGGCTTCACTCCGCAGTGGTCCGCGATCCGCTGGTGCTGCTCTCGAATCCAGGGCACGTCGAAGGCGGTGGTGTTCCACCAGATCGCGAGCGCACCGCCCGGAAGCAGGACTCGCAGTGCCTCCGGGACCGAGCGGGTGGTGTCGGTCCACTGCCAGGACTGTGCGTAGGCGATGAGGTCGTGGGAGGCGTCCGCGAGAGGGAGGGCGTTGCCGTCACCTCTGATGATCGGCACATCCGGGAGCACGGTGTGGAACTTGGCGGCCATGGCGTCGCCCGGCTCAACGGCGATCACGTCAGCCCCGCGCTCACGCAGCAGGGCGGTGGCGATTCCGGTGCCCGCGCCGATATCCGCGACGCGGGCACTTGCCAGGGGACGGCTGGTGAGCTGTTCGATGCGGTCGAAGAGCGCGGGAGGATACGAAGGTCGACTGGCCGCGTACTGGTCAGCCGCCGCGTTGAACGAATGGGCGCGTGAGCTGGTGGTCATCTCCACATCGTCCCCTGCCCCGCTGACTGCCCGCCCGGTGATCACTTTCGGTCACAGCACCAGGGGACCGTGCCCCTGTGGGGAGCAGCGGCACGGCTTCACACATAGACGAGTGTGAAGCGTTGAGAGTCAGACCCGTCGCACGCATCGCCCTCGATCCTGGCACCGTCGCTGACGCCCGTCACGGTCCAGCAGAGACCCATGGACGACGAGCTGAACCCGATGCCCGGCTGACCGTACTCGGCCGAAGTACGTGAAGCGCTGATGCAGGGACCCCAGGCACTCCTGCTGGACGATCGGCCAAGTAACGGTGTTGCCTTCCCATGAGCTGCCGATAGTCAGGCACTTGTCCGCGAACGTCCTGATCTCGTGGGTCGGGTTCGCGACGCCATCGTTCATGCTCTTGAAGCGCTGGGCGGGAAGATTCTGGCACCGGTTCTGTTCAAGCGAAGCGCCGTCGCTGGCGCTCTGGTTCCTGATGGTCAGGCACTTGCCCGTGGACGTCTTGATCTGAACGAGGTGGTAAGCGGGGGACGCCTGCGCGGGCTGAGCTACTCCGATCACGGAGGCAAGGACTGCTGCGGCGGCTACGGCCACTGCCCGCCGTCGCAGGGACCTCATCATGGTGCCGATCACGTGGCCTCTTCTCCTTCGATGCCCGGAGCCCGCGCGGTGCTGCGCCAGATCACCGACGGCAGCTATCCGTTCCGCCCACTCGCGCTGGGTCTCGGCGTGCTCTATGCGGCTGACGATGTCTTTCTTGGACGCTGCGTCCAAGGTCTCCGGGATCTTGTCGAAGGTGTCGGGAAGGATGTCGAGCAGTCCCCAGATCTGTTCGCCAGTGCTGACGGTCAGTACCCGAACCTGCTGTCGTACTCATCGAGGCGACCGGCGTAGTGGGCCTGCTGCCATTCGTCGAGAGATGCGGCCGCGACCGGGGTCTGCTCAGGCCCTTGGAGTTCGACCTGCCGGGTCACCCAGCCTTCGGCATCGACCTCGAAGTAGAACCAGACGTCTTCCTCGTCCCAGTAGCGGCGCATCCACGTCGTCACCAGGCCATGATGCCGGGCCATCGCCGCGGGTAAGAGCGATCTCCATTCCCGCCTGCGCGGAGAGCACATCTCGGCTACGTCGCCGCCGACCTCGGCAACCGGGCTTGGCCCGGACGTACCCGCCATGTGGGGCCCACTGTCTGTCACGCCAATAGGACGTGTTTGCACAGGAGTTGGAGGCCTGGGCGGCCGAACATCTGGCGTTTGAGCCTCTTGGTCCGGTTGACATGGCCTTCGACGGCGCCTGAGTTCCAGGGCAGGGTGAGTCCGGCGATGACGGCGGCAAGGTCGCGGTCGATGCCGGCGGCGAGGGTGTGGAGGCTGAGTAGGTCGTCCTACCGGACGGCGTCGAGCCACCTCGGCGAGTGCCTCCCACAACGTCGCGTCATGGACGGGACGAGCGGCGGCCGGCAGGTCGCGGCCCGCATCGCTGACCTCGGTGGAGATGCCACGACGATCGGTGGGGCACAGATGTCGCGCAGGCAGCCCCTGCTGCTCCATGCGATGGACGAGGCGGGTGGTCGCACTCGGGCTCAGGGCGATGACAGCGGCGAGTTGGTTCATACGCCATTCGTCCTCACGGCTGAGCACCTCCAGTACCAGGTACTCCTTGAGCCCGAGCCGACATGTGACGCGCAGCGCACGCTCGATCCTCGTATCGATCCTGGCGTGCAATGCGGCCAGCGCGTGCCAACACTGGGCGCGGCCCTCCGCGGTGTCATCCAGCAGTGCCACGAAGTGCCCCCTCCCTTCGATGTACACACAGGGCAACGCCTTCGTTCGGTGAGTGGGCACGACGTGTGACCCCTCGGGAGGGAGAAGTCACTCAGGTCGGGCCCGGTGACGCCCGTCGGTCAGTTCTGGCTCGCCGACACAATATGGTCGTGCGGGTCCGCCTTGTGGGCCCGCCGGTAGGAACCCGGCACCAAGTCGTCCAGCAGGTCGGGGCCCTGAGGGGCCCACGACGCTGCAGGAGCAGCCCGGCCCCCCGTTCCTGCGCACCGCCGCGCAGGAGGCCGACGTCGTACGGACCGACGGGCAGATCCGAGCGGCGAAGGCCAGCACGGGCCGGGTCGTCGCCTGCATCCATTGAGGCGTTCCCTGAGCCTGCCTCCCCGAGAACCAGGGCCCTCTGGCCCAGTACCAACAGCCCCTCGGCCGACGGCTGGTCGGCGCAGGCGCGGACGTCGCAGTCGGCACACACCCGCACTGCATGCACCCCGTCGAGCGGTGGAACGACGGCCGCATCCTCTACTCGGCTGACAACTTCCTCTGCCGGTGATGGTGGAGATGGTGGAGATGGCCTGCCGGGATACCTCGGCGCCGTAGACCTCCGCCAGGTGGGCCCGGACCTCACCGGTGGTCAGGCCCTTCGCCACCAGCGAGATGACCATCTCGTCGACGCCGGTCAGACGCTTCTGCCGCTTCTTGACAACCTTCGGCTCGAAGGAGCCGTCCCGGTGGCGAGGTAGGCCAGGCGCAGGAGCACGCCAGATCATGATGCCATTCGAAGACCTGTGCAGGTGAAGACACCGGGGCGAGCGTCGAGGAGAGCCGAAGATTGGTGATCGGCGTTTCCACCTGCGTAGATGATGTATCGGCGCCCACAGACCCGCCGCCCCTCACGGTGGAGGTGAGGGGCGGCGGGTCGGGGCGGGAGTCAGTCCGCGCAGGTGATGCGTGCCAGGCCCCAGTCCGCGTGGTCGAAGTTCTTGCCGTCGCCGGCGTCGCCGACGACCAGGCTCAGGGTGTGCATGCCGGTGGTGTCGGTGGTGACGTCGACCGCCGCCTGGCCGCTGCGGACCACGTCGGTGGCGGCCAGTTGCCGGCCGTCACCGAGGGCGGTGAACGTGACGCTGCCCTGTCCCTCGGCCTCGTCGTCGACGCCCACGTGAGCCTCGAAGCGGGTACAGCGCCCCTGTATGTCCATGTCGATGCGGGCCGGCGCGTGCATGCCCAGGCCCTTGTCGTACACGGCTCCGCCGATCGTCAAGGGATGCCCGTCCTGCCTGCCGCTCTCGCCGTTGGACTGGTCACGCTCGACCGGTCCGTAGCCGTTGGTCTGTGTGAGGAATGACTGGTCACTGGCGTAGATCGTGCCGTGCAGGGGGATGGCGACCCGCACGACCTGCTCCACATGGATGAGTGGGGCTTTGTGCCCGGCCGGGTTGGCGTAGGTCACGGAGACGGGCACCTCCACAGCGCCGCCCGGCTGGTCCTTGCCGACCGTCACCTTGAAGTGGCCGCTCAGCGTCTTGCCCTCCTTGAGCGACCCGGCCAAGACATCGGCCCCGGTCACGGTCCAGCCCACGGGGAGCCGGTCGGCGTCCAGCGTCATCCGCACGTCGTGCAGTGCGTCTCCTCGCGGCAACACGAACCGCGCGTTGATCTTGACGGTCGTGCCTGGGCCCGCGGTCGCGGTCGTGGGGTCAGGTGTCAGGACGGTGGTGGGCGCGGTAACGACAGGCTCGTCGCAGTCGGTGCGGCCCTTGGTGGCGGGGCAGGCCAGCGCGGCGAAGCCGCCGTTGTCGGACGTGAGGACCGTGTAGGTGTCCTTGGCAGTCACCGTACGCACCGTGCGCTGCAGTTGGTTGCCCTTGTCTGTGACCGTCTCCAGCAGCCACTTGCCCTTGCCCAGGAAACCGAGGGGTGCCTTCATCGTGTCACTCGTGCCCGCAAGAATCCCGCCGACGAACCAACGGTCCGCGCTGCGGCGCGCGATCACGACCTGCCGGTCGCCGGCCGGCCGCCCCCCGGGTCCTCCGGAAAGCAGGTGCGTCTCGTCCCAAGCGGTGGGGAGCTGTTCGAGATAGCGCTCGGCCACCGGCTGGGCAGCGAAGCCCTCGGGATTGTCGCCGAGGCTCGTCCAGCCGGACTCGAACACCACGGGCAGCGCCAGTTCGCGCGCGAGTGTGCCCTGCCGGCCGGGCCGGGAGAACCAGGTCGGCGTGTAGTCCATCGACCCGACGATGTTACGGGTGAAGGCCAGGAAGATGTCGCGGGTGGGGTTCTGCCCGTTCTCCTCGCCGCGGACCGCCTCGACGCTCATCACCTGCGGCCAGGTTCGCTGCAGGCCGCGCGGGATCGTCGCGCCGTGGAAGTCGATCATGAGCTTGAGCCTGGCCGTGTCGCGCAGGATCGCGTCGTACCACTGAAACTGCGCCTGGGAGTCGGAGGACATGTAGTCGACCTTGACGCCCACGACTCCCCACGCCTTGACCTTGGGCAGCCAGACGTCGCGCTGCTGCTGGGTCCTGAGGTCGTTCCAGTCGAACCACAGCAGCACGTCGACGCCGCGGGCCCGCGCGTAGCGGACCAGCTCCGGAACCCAGCCCTCCTGCCAGCCGGCGTCGACGAGTGTGTACTGCAGTCCGTGCTCGGCCGCGTAGTCGACGAAGTCGCGCTGCCGGTCGAAGTCGCCGGGGCTTGACCCGTCGCTCAGCCAGGACCAGTCGTCCATGCCCGGCCGGATCCACGAGGTGTCCGCGACCTTCGACGGCGGCGCGAGATCGTCCACAAGGGTGGAGCCGACCAGCGTGTCCAGGCTCCCAACGATCGCGGTGCGCCACGGCGTCGCCAGGGGTCCCTGCGAGGTCACGGGCGCGTCGTCCGCCAGCGCGACCTGGTACGAGGAGCTGCCGTCCCGGTGTTCGAGGTGGCTGCCGGAGTATCGGCCGTCGACGTCAGCCTCGGTCAGCAGCACGAAGCTGCCGTTCACCTCGAACAGCGTCGGGTAGCCGAACGAGCAGGTGTCGCCGCTGCATGTCTTCGGCTGCGCCTCGTTGGCCGCGCCCGCGGTGGTCTCGGTGCGCTCGGTCTCGTAACTGGGCTCGTAGGGCTGCACCCACGCCTTGGCGTCCGTCGGCAGCCTGAAGGTCGACACCTCCTGATCGATGGTCACCTGGCCCGGTCCGTCCAGCAGGTACCGGTAGGCCACGCCGTCGTCGGACACCCGCAGCACCACGCCCAGCTGCGCGCCGTCGGCCGCGCGAAAGGTGAGCGTGGCCTCCCGCATCGTGGTCGTGCGCTTGAGCTGCTTGCCCGTGGTCATCTTGTAGGAGTCGTGGACCGTGCGGTCCTGATCAGGCTCCGGCCCACTTATGGATGGCGCCGCCGCTGCAGGTCCAGATCTCGGCCGCGTTGAAGGGCCAACCGTGCATGAGTTCGTTTCAGGCCGGTGCAAGCCGAACTCCGCAGCGGGTGCCCAGCCAGCGGCTATCACGGACGACGACGTGACCTGCCTGCATCACCCAGCGGATACCGGTCGGCGTGCGCCGCGGGTCGGCGTACGTCGCGGGTCGGCGTACGTCGCGGGTCGGCGTACGTCGCGGGTCGGCGTACGTCGCGGTGTCACCGACCGTTGCCCGGTCGAATGCCACCAGGTCCGCGACCAGACCGGGCGCCAGCCGTCCGCGGTCGGGCACCCCGAAGACCTCGGCGGTCAGCCCGGTCATCTTGTGGATGGCCGTCGGCAGGTGACGTTCTGCTGCCCCGGATCGCCGCCCTCCCGGAGCCGGCCGCGGCGGCCCTCGCCCCCGCCATGGCCGCGGGCAAGGGCCACGAACTGGCGAAGGCGGCCGTGGAGACCGCCGTGCTCGACGCCGAACTGCGCGGCTACGGGATGCCGTTGGCGACCTTCCTCGGCGCGGTCCGCGACCGGGTGCCCGCCGGGGTGTCCGTCGGCATCAAGGATTCCCTCCCCCAGCTGATCGACGACATCGAGAGGTATCTGGAGGAGGGCTACCTCCGCATCAAGCTCAAGATCGAGCCGGGCTGGGACGTGGAGCCGGTGCGAGCCGTACGGACACGGTTCGGCGACGCGCTGCCGCTGCAAGTCGACGCCAACACCGCGTATACCCTCGCCGACGCCGCCCACCTGCGGAAACTCGACGACTTCGGACTACTGCTCATCGAGGAGCCACTGGCGGAGAACGATCTGCACGCCCACGCGCGTCTCCAACGGCGGCTGACCACTCCGGTCTGCCTGGACGAATCCCTCCACAACGCGGCGGACGCCGCCTCCGCGATCGCCATGGACGCCTGCCGGGTCGTCAACATCAAACCGGCCCGGGTCGGCGGCTACCTCGAGGCCCGTCGCATGCACGACCTCGCCACCGCGCACGGCGTCCCGGTGTGGTGCGGTGGCATGCTGGAGACCGGCATCGGCCGGGCGCCCAACCTGGCGCTCGCCGCGCTCCCCGGATTCACCCTCCCCGGCGACACCTCGGCCTCCGGACGGTACTTCGCCGTGGACATCACCGAGCCGTTCGTCCTGGCGGACGGCCACCTGCCGGTGCCGACCGGGCCCGGCATCGGCATCACCCCGCTGCCGGACGTCCTCGCCCGCTTCACCACCGCCCGGTACGCGCTGTACGCCGCGAGCCACCCCCGGTGAACCCGGCCCTGCGGGTGACGGCGGCGCCGCACCCACGACACCACCCTGCTTCCACCCGACGACCGCCACCAGGACCACGAGCAGCACCACCACGATGGGGCCTCCGGTGCTCGGCGGCCGACGCGGAAGGTCGCGTCCTGCTGCTCGGTCGCCGTGGAGATGGGGTCGATGCGTAGGACGTAGTTGGAGTGGCGGACGTAACGGGCTGGGTAGTTGTACGACTTCAGCTGGTTCCGGACCGGGGAGCCCCATTTGGCAATCGGGTTGTTGTGCTCGGTGGTTCCGGTGGCTGGTGGTCGTCGTCGCCGCAGGGCCTGCCTGCCGGCTGTCATCCGGTGCGATCCGGGACCGGCGTGCGCAGGCGTGGCTAACGGTTCGGCAGCGACTCCGCAATGGCGACGGAGGACGGGGCGAGCGCGGTCGCACCGCCCTCGATGTCCCACAGCTCGTTCTGCAGCAGCCGCCCCAGCGTCCAGCCAGTCGCACGTGCACGGTCCAGGCCGAGGACCTCAGTAAGCAAGTCGAAGCGGCGCCGCACCATGCGCAGAGTGTCGCCCTTCGCGACGACGTCCTCCCACCGGCTGTCCAGGGCGGGCCACAAGTCGAATCCTGGATCCCCGGACAGCGGCTCGGGATCGATACCGAGCCACGGCTCGCGTTCCGCGGCGAGCACGTTGTCGTAGTGCAGATCCCAATGCAGCATGCGGTCGCCGGGTTCGCCGACCAGTTCGGCCACGGCCGACGCCCAGCCCCGCAGGAGTTGCTGGTCGGCCGGGTCAGCCAGAGCCATGACCGTACGCGGAACCTGCTCCAGCATCTCGGTGGCGATGTCACCGAGGCTCCTCAGCCCCTGCGGCGCGGGGAGACGGACCAGCCGCGCCTGAAGCTCGGCAAGGATGCCCATCGCAACGTCGTCGTCCTCGATCGAGGTCAGCGTGCGGGCACCGTCCAGCCGTTCCAGGAGCATGGTGCTGCTCTCGGGATCGTGGTCGAGCAGCCGCACCATCCCCTCGCCGTCCCAGGTGCGCAGCCCGATGAGCGCGGCGATGGTCTCCTCCCTGGGCATCTGAAGTTTGAGGACCGCGCGCGTGCCGTCCTTACGCAGCACCGGCAGCACCAGCGAGGCTTCCCCTGCTCCGGCCGCGCCGTCCCGTTTCAGCTCCCAGCGGTCCAGGAGTTCAGCAGCGAGAGCCGGCAGTGCGGCGATCCAGGCCATCCCTTCCTCACCGAAGCTTCTGGCGTACGACGCGGCCAGGGGCTGCGGGATCTCGACCAGCTTCGACGTGCTCATGTCGGATGTCCTTCAAAGGCAGTTGAGTTTCCCGCCGCAACCTACCGGAGAGCAGTGGGCGGGGCCCGCTCAGTGACACACCCCGCCCGCCCCGACCCGTGCCACAGATCTGGGCGACACCCTGAACCTGCGCCGCTGAACCGACTCGCGCGGTCTGTGCCGCTCACGGAACAGGTCTGAAGGCCGTACCGTGCCGCCTCCCGCAAGGCCCGCCGCAGCGTCCACGCCGACGGCGCCGCCTGCCACGGCGTGGGCTCGGGGACGAGTCCGCCCCTTCGCGGGCTCGTCCCTGGGTGGGCAGTCGTCTGCGATCAGGACTGGTAGGCCACCAGTGCCATCATCCCCGCCTCGCCGTGGTAGGCGTTGTGGCAGTGCAACAGCCATTGTCCGGGGTTATCCGCGTCGAACACGACGGACACCTTCTTCTTGGGCAACACGATGGTGGTGTCCTTGCGCGGACCCGTACTGCCGATCTGGTACGTGTGGCCGTGGAGGTGCATGGGGTGCCACATGTCGGTGGTGTTGACGAAGTCCAGCCGCACCCGCTGACCCTCTTCGACACGCAGCGGACTCGCGTCAGGGTTGTCCATGTCGAACCTCGCACCGTTGATGGCCCAGTTGTACTTGCCCATCCCACCGGTCAGCTCGATGCGGTGGACCCGGTCCGCCTTCTTCGACGACAGCCGCACATCGTCTGCGGCGCGCAGCTGAGCCGCGCTCGTGATCAGGCCGTCCAGCTCCTTGGGGCGGACGGTCGGGGACGGCTTGCTGCCCGAACCGGTACGGATCAGCGCCATGGCGTTCGCTTTCTTGCCCTCGGCCAGCGCGACCAGAGGGAAGACACCGTCCTTGAGGGTGACCAGGACGTCGTAGCGCTCTCCCATGCCGATCAGCAGCGCGTCAGTCCGACGGTGCTCGACGAGGTACCCGTCGGTGTGGGTGATGGTCAGCTTGTGGCCGCCCAGCGCCACCCGGTACGCGGTGTCCGAGCCCGCGTTGATGATCCGCAGCCGCACTCGCTTACCCGGCTTGCCGGTGTAGACGTCCGGGTCCTGCGGGACCCTGCCGTTGACCAGGTGGTACGGGTACTTCACATCCCCCGCATCGCCACCGAGGAGCCTGCTGTCGGCACCCATGAGCATGAACTTCATGGACATGCCGTCAGCGGAGTCCGAAGGGGATGGCGACGGACTCGTGTCCATGCCGCCCATATCGTGGCCACCCGGGCTTTCAGAGCTGGGGCTGCTCCCGCCCATACCGCTCATACCGCCGTGGTCCATCCCGCCCATGCCCTGCTTGAGCTCCGCGAATGCCTCGTCCGGGGTGCCGGTGACGCCATCGAGCCAGTCGTCGAGGACAACGACCCACTCATCGTCGTAGGACAACGGTTCCTTCGGGTCCTCGACGATCAGCGGGGCGTGCAGGCCGCGGTCGAGCTGGACGCCGACGTGGGGGTGGAAGAAGTACGTGCCCGGTGCGTCGGCGATGAAGCGGTAGGTGAAGGTCGATCCGGCGCGGACCGCATGTTGGGTGGCCGGAGGGACGCCGTCCATGTCGTTGCGCAGGGCAAGGCCGTGCCAGTGAATGGATGTGGTGGTCCTGCCCGGCAGCTGGTTGTTCAGCTCGGCGGCCAAAATGTCCCCGGCCGTGAGTCGGATCTCCTTACCCGGGGCCTGCCCGTCGAAGGCCCAGGTCCTCGCCATGACGCCGCCGCCCAGGTCGAGCCTGACGGGCGCGGCAGTCAGGCTTCGCTTCATCACCTTGCCGGCGGACGGGCGCTTCTTCTCCACGCGAGCGACCGCGGAGCCGGAGGGACTGACCAGACCGGGGGTGCCGCCGGAGCCGGAGGCGCTGTTGCAGGCGGCGAGCGCACCAGCGCCGGCCGCTCCCAGTCCGGCCAGCAGAATGGATCGGCGATTGATGCTGTTCACAGAAGTGGTGTCCTTGTCTCGATATGCCATTCAGGTCACATGCGGACATGGCTCCTCGCCCCGTCGCCGGGGCATGGATGCCATGGGGCGCGGCCTAAATGCGCAAACGAGAAAGGACGGAAAGCAGGTCGGGCGGTGCCCGCTCCGCCGTGCCGGAGGAACCGCGCTCGGAGCCGGCCGCGTGCGGGGCGGCGTCGCGTTCGGCGTACGACATCGCAGGCGGCGCCGTGAGCTTCAGCGTGTTGACACTGGAGGCGGAACAGTGTTCGACGCCCGCACCGCCGCAGGCCATCTTCCCGTACCCGTACATGACCGGATCGGCCTGAAGTACCGGCCGCGTGGCCACAGAGCCCGCCGGAGCGTCGGTGGTGGCTGGTGCGGCGCCCTGGTGGGTCCCGTGCTCGGCGGAGTCCATGGGCATAGCCATGGCGGCCATCGCTCGCGAAGCATCCGGCGAAGTAGAGGTCCTCACCGAGATCGCCTGGTGGTGCACCAGAACGGCGATCACCAAGAACAGGGCGATGGCGGCAGCACGAGCCCAGCGGACCGCACCACTATGGGTGCGGGTCAACCGGACTTTCCGCACGGTCATCGCTTCCACCCACGCTCCCTGCCAGGGGACCGCCAATATACCCGCGAGGGGTAGGAAACCGCACACCCCCCTTCGGCCGGATGTGGGCGCGCAGCCCACCGCGTAGAAGCATCCCCCGCAGTAGCTGGATGTGGCAGTGCCCCGAGGGCGCCACCGATAGGGCCGCGGCATCAGTCGTGAGCGACGAGCGCGACCGGACACACCGCATGGTGAAGCAGCTGCTACCGGCTCCACCAGCGCCGATAGCTGCGCCAGCGACCCCTGCCGCCGCCGCGACAATGCCAACCAAGGTTTCACTTTGCAGGGCCCCGGCGGAGCGTGTCGCGCACCAGCAGGATTCGGACCTGCCCGGCGTGGCCACTCGACCCGCCGCCGCGCGCCCGGCTCCGCCCTCACATACGCGCGCACCTCCGGGTCCACTCCGGTGGAGTGGAGCATTGAGCATCCTCTCGCACACCTCGAGGTCATCGAGCGGGTTACGGCCGTGCGCAGATGTCGTTCGCCGATGATGAGGACGCGGTCGGTGCAGTCGGGCCGCGCTGTGCGTATCCATCGTCCGGCGAACGCGTTGGACCGGGGCCTTTGCGGCGGAGCCAGGACGACGGCCGTGCCATTGCCGGCAAGACGGCGGCGAACGCGGCGGTGAGCGAGGAGACACGTAGTGCGTGGGCCAAGCCTACGGCCCACTCTCCTCGCAACTCGCCAGACTTACAGGTGGATGTGGCTGGCTTTGCGCTCGTAGCGACGGTGTAGACGTCGACATCCGGCGAGCCAGGCCATGGTCTGTTCGATGGTCCAGCGGTACTGGCCGAGCCGCTGGCCGGAGTCTGTGCCCTTGCGGGCGATACGGGGAGTGATGCCACGGCCGCGTAACCATAGCCGCAGGCGGTCGTAATCGTAGCCCTTGTCCCCGTACAGCTTGCCCGGCCTGCTTCGCCGCGGGCCAACGACCTGTCCATCCGCGGCAGCTTCAGTTACTCCGCCGCCGCGTGGGCCAAAACCGTTCGGCTGCTGAGCACCTCCGCGTTCCAGCGGCTCCCCTGGTGACGCACCGGTACACCATCGATCAGCACGCCGAGGCGCTGCGGATGCTGGCGACCGGCGACGGCGGTCCGCGCGGGAAGATCCTCTTCGACATGGGCACCGAACACGGCCATGGCCGCGCTGCGCACCCGGCCAGGCGAAACGGAGGTGATCCACGGTGACCGAACCGACCGAGGCTGAGGAGACCCGACTGCGACGGGCGCCCGCGCTGATCGGGTACGAAGCCGGGCGCCCGGACCCCGCGGCGTCGCTCCACACCGTCCCGGCGGCGGCTCGCTCCCCGCGCGGACAGCCGCGTGTCCAGGCGGCACTCGCCGTAGCGGCAGCCGTCTGCAGTCCACTCCCCATACCCGCCCAACGGCCAACTGACCATGTAGGACATGGTGTAAACCCCGAGGTACTGGCCGGGCTCAGTACTGGAGAACCACCGACGCGTACGTTCCCGAAGCGTCTCGGTGGCGGCGATCTCGTCGTACTCGGCGAGCGAGAGACACAGCGGCTTCTCGCACAGCACCCACGCGCCCGCGTTCAGCGCGGCCACGGTCTGCGCCCGAGATGGTGGGGTATCGATCAGGACCGGGCCGGGGTGGACGGCGTCGAGCATCGCGTCGCCGGCGGCACGCAGGCGAGTGGGGGTGGAGGACATACGGTCTCCTCCCCTCATGTGAGTCAGCGCTCGCACCTGGCGGTCGCCGGGGCCACGGAAATATCAGGTAGAGACGGGCCCCGGCGTCGCGCTGTTTTTGCCCCTGGCTCAGATCGCCTCCAGCCAGAAGGCTTTGCCCTTCGAGGTGTTCTCGGACAGGTCGACCGGCAGCCCCTCGGCTCGGAGTTGCCACCCGGTGAACTCCCCCTTGGCGGCCTGGGCCTGGGTGCCGTCGTCGTCGATCGTGATGTCGGTGACGGCGTATGTCGTACGGTCCTTCAGCCAGCGCACCTTGGCGTCGACGGTGGTCTGTGCCGTACCGGCCGCGGTCGCGATCAGCAGGGCCGTACGGCGCGGGGCGTCCGCCCACATCCACACGTACGGGCCCTTGCTGCTGTCCCCTTGTGCGGTGTCCCAGCCCTGGCCGAGATACACGGGCAGGAACTGGCCGTCCGTCAAGGCGGTGATCTCGGGCCGCCTGCGCCAGGCGTTGAACACGCCCATCAACTTTACGGCGGCATCAGGCCACTTGGTCGCGTCGCCGGGGTCCTCGGGGAACTTGACCGCGCGCACGGCCATGTAGGAATAGTAGTCCTCCATGCGGCCGGTCATCTTGCCGCCGTTCATGTACGTCGAGTTCATCGGCAGGTGCCCGAACGCGGTGAGCGCGGTGCGCAGCGACAGGTCCTCTCCGGTGATGCCGCCGTTGGAGGTGTTCCAGCCGTTGTACGCGATGTGCAGGAGGCCGTTGTTGCGGTCGCCCTGGGTGGGGGCGATGTCGAGTTCGCTGGTGAGCTTGGGCAGGTACTGGGGGTTCTTGGTCACCAGGTCGTTGAGCATCGTCCGGGTAAGGACGGCCTTGCGGTAGACGTTGTCCCCCGCGTGCGAGTACGCGGTCGTCTGCTCGTTCTGCCAGTACTCGGTGAGGTCGATCATATGCTGGGTTACGCCGTAGTCGTTGATCAAGGACTCGATCTGCCGCCTCTTGTAGGCGAGTTGGGCCGGGTCGGCGAGGTCACGTCCCTGGAGGTGGCCGCCGCCGGTCAGCGAGAACCAAACTCCGAAGCCCAGATTGACGTCCTTGAGGGACTTGGAGAGTGTGGCCAGGCTGGTGATGGACTTCTTCATGGAATCACTCGGCTCGATGGTGTCGCGCGTGGTGTTCCAGTAGTCGTCGAGCATCACCATGTCGAGGCCCGCCCGCTTGGTCTGCGGGATGACGACGTCGTAGTAATAGCCGGGGGGCAGTTCATGGCCCGGGCCGCCCCGGTAGTCCCAGTCGTTCTGGTGGAACAGCGTGGTCGTGCTGTGGTACTTGAACCGCTTGCGAAAGTGCAGCTCGTCCGCCATCTTGCCGTCGACGACATCCCCCTTGAAGACCGTGAGGTTCACTGCGAGGTACTCGAACTCCTCCCCCGGGAACAGCGTCAGCTGCAGCGACTCGGGGTGCGTGTCGAGCGAGACGGTCTCTTGCTCATGCCAGGCGTTGATGCCCGCGAACGGCGGCAGCATGTAGTCGTTCGAGTAGTTGCTGTTGCCACGCTGCGTCTTCCAGTTGAGCTCGGGGCTCATGCTCCACCCATCCCCCGTGTCGTACACGGTGAGGGCCTTCTTCGGCCAGGACTTGCCGACGGGCTCGGTGCTCAGCGACCCGCGGGTGCTGAACCACTTCATGTTCGGGACGTAGTGGAGGGTGTGCGGCTCGTCCGGAAGACACAGATCGAGGATCGTGGAACGGGTGAGGGTGAGGTCGCTGGACGGGTCCTCGTTGCGGACGAGGGTGCAGTAGCGCAGGCCCGCGTCACCGTCGTAGATCTCGAAGACCAGGGTGACGGCGAAGTGGCGGGGCGTTGTCCTGCGCAGCGGGATGCGGACGCGCTCGCCGACCCGCCAGGACTTCTGCTGCGTGCGGACGGTGATGACTTCGGTGCTCGTCGCCCCCAGGCGCCACCCTTCGTCGTCCGCGCGGACGGTGTCACCACCGTCGAGTTCGTGGGCGAAGAGCAGCGAGGGTGCGCTCAAGTAGTCGCGCCCGGCCCGCTTGTTACGGAGCTGGGTGAGCTGGATACCGCCGCGTTCGTAGGTCACGGTGGCCTTGAGGGAGTCGTTCTCGAAGGTCCACTGCCTGGCCCTTCGCCGGATGCTGTCCGACACCGCGGCTGCGGTTCCGGTGCCTGCGGCCAGGAAGGCGGCCGAGGCCGTGCCGAGGAAGAGACGGCGGCTCAATGGGGGCATGACAGCATCAACCTTCTTCGTTGGAGGGAGCGTTACGGAGTTCCACGGCCGTGATGGCAAGGGCCAGCGGACCGGGCAGCAGCGGGGCCAGGAGTGGCAGCATCCACAGCAATACGACGCACAGGGCGACG
Organism: Streptomyces sp. 11-1-2; assembly: GCF_003595545.1. Taxonomy (NCBI): domain Bacteria; kingdom Bacillati; phylum Actinomycetota; class Actinomycetes; order Kitasatosporales; family Streptomycetaceae; genus Streptomyces; species Streptomyces sp. 11-1-2. The sequence continues at coordinate 11,398,473 of NZ_CP022545.1, read as the reverse complement.
GCCGTCGCGAGGAGGCCGCAGCCCGGGAGATCGGCGGCAGAGCGCGCGGCGGCCCGGCGCAGTGCGGGACGCCGGCCGCGGGCCGCGTCAGGGGCCGCCGCAGTGCGGAGCGCGACGACAAGTGCCGCCGCCGCGAGCGCGCTCAACGCCCAGGACATCGAGCGGGCACCCGGTAGTCCGGCTCCCGCGAGCATCAGGTCGACGCCGACGAAAGCCAGCGCGGCGAGGACCGTCGCGCCCGCCAGGAGGGAGCGCAGGGGCCGGTGGGTGCGCAGTTCGGCGACGTACCGGCCGAGCGTCGCCGGACGGTCCTCGCGGACAGCGCCCCGCAGGACCGTGCAGGCTGCGGCCAGCGCCACGGGAGCGGTGACCAGCGGCAGGGAGGCGACGGCCGTGGCCAGGCCGATGGCGAGCATGTCGGCGAAGAGGGAGAAGCGCGGCCCGAACAGCTCCCCCGGCTCTCGCCGTTCGCGTACGAGTGAGTTCACGGCTCAGCCCTTCAGCCCGGACGTCGCCATGCCCTGCACGAGATAGCGCTGGAAGGCGAGGAAGAACAGGACGATCGGCAGCAGCGAGATCACCGACATCGCGAACATGGGCCCGTATGCGGAACTGCTGGACTGGTCCACGAAGTTGCGCAGGGCCAAGGTGATCGTGAACTTCCGCGGGTCGAAGAGGTAGGTCAGCCGGGTGAAGAAGTCGTTCCAGGACCAGATGAAGGTGAAGATCGCTGTGGTGATCAGGACGGGCCTGGTCAGCGGCAGGACGATCGACCAGAGGCTCCTGAACGGTCCGCAGCCGTCGATACGGGCCGCCTCCTCCGGCTCGCGTGGCAGGCCCCGCATGAACTGCACGATCAGGAAGACGAAGAACGCCTCTGTGGCAAGGAACTTGGGCAGGATCAGCGGCCAGTACGTGTCCACCATGCCGAGCCTGTTGAAGATGATGTACTGAGGGATCAGCACGGCATGGTGCGGCAGCATCATCGTCGCGACCAAGAAACCGAACATCACGCCGCGCATCCGGAACCGCAGCCGGGCGAAGGCATAGGCGGCGAGCGAGCAGGACAGCACGTTGCCGAGCACCGAACCCGCGGTGATCAGCAAGGAGTTGGTCAGCGGCCGGGACACGCCGACGTCGCTCACCCCGTCCATGGCCGTGGTGGTGTAGTTCGACCACTCGAAGTGGCTCGGCAGCAGCTTGAGGCTGGTGAGGACCTCGTCCGCCGGCTTGAGGGACGTGGCGAGCAGCCAGGCCGGCGGGTAGAGCAGGACGAGGAGCGCGGCGAGCAGTCCGAGGTGCTTCATCACGGTGCCGGTACGGGTGGTCTGTGCGGCCGTGGTCATCAGACCCCCTCATTGGCGTAGAGGACCCACGAGCGCGAGGTCTTGAAGAGAACGAAGGTCACCGCGCCGATGGCAAGCGGCAGCACCCACGCCATGGCGGAGGCGTAGCCCATGTGCGGGGCGGAGAAGCCGCGTTCGTAGAGGTAGAGCGTGTAGAACATGGTCGAGTCGGCCGGACCGCCCTTGCCGCTGCTGATCGCGAACGCCGGGGTGAAGACCTGGAACGACTGGATGGTCTCCAGGACGAAGTTGGCGAGCTTCTGGACGTACGCCTCATAGCCCGCGAAGGAGGTGCGGACCGTGACGCCCGGGTGCCGCGTCTCGAAGAGATCGACGGCCTTCTTGGTGCGTTGCGCGCGGTCCTCGTTGCCCCACCAGGCGAAGGTGAGAGCGACCTTCCCACCTGCCTCCGTGCTGGCCGTGTCGCTGCCGGAGCAGCCCGTGAGGACCGCCAGGGGCAGACTGAACGCGACGGCGAAGGTGCTCGTCTTCCGGTCGTAGCCGGGTCGTGCCATGGCTGAAGTCTCCTCACCTCCGACCACTGACATCGTTGTCATCGCCGCAGTGCAGCTCACATTCCCTCCCACTTGGACATCTGGATATGCGGCTGACGCAACGCAGGCGCGGGGCGCGGCCCACTGACCGCCACATGGGGCGACAGGCGATAGCAAGCGCTTTCCGATCTCGCGCCACCTAAGCACCGTTCGTCCGGACCGGTCAACAGGGCGGCGCGACCCAATCGCTCTCAGCCCCAACGACGATGGGGCGTGATCCATCGAGTGACCCCGGATGCGCCGGAGCCCTTGACGTGCCCACGAGGCACCCGAAGAATGACCACCCCTGACAACGTTGTCTACGGGAAGGTCGCGCCGCAATGCCGCAGCCGCTCTGCTCCTTGAGCTCCCACTGGGCTGCCGAGAGCACAGCGCCGGGCTGATCGACCCGCACCGCCGCCGAAGGCCACGGAGCACAGCAACTGGATCAGGTCAGTCCGCTTGTGCCCGCTCCCAAGTCAGGACCCCGGTGCGCTGTTTGCCGTGGATGCTCACAGCCGCCGGAAGGGCCAGCTGCAACCTGCTCCCATCCAGGTGTGCCACCCTGAGCTGCGCGCCACTCATCCAGTTCGGGAAAAGGCTCAAAATGACCTCATGCACGACAGTGCCGCCGTCCGGAATGCGGAAGCGGCCGGTGTAGGCCAGGTAGTTGCGGGCCGCGTCGGCCAGTTCCTCCTGGCTTCCGTACTCCTGCCTTTCCTCATCGAACGACGGCCGGCCCGGCTTGGCGATCTGGGCGGACATGTACCCGTCGGCGGAGTACATGATGATGCCCACGGGGTGTTCCCCATACGGACGCACCACCTCCCCGTCGTCCACGGCCGTGGCCTCGTAGGACACCAGGCACCAGGTCCCGATGAGGGCGGAACGAAGTTCGGCAGGGGTCATGGGAGCGCGCCTACGCATCGTTTCACAACAGCTGATCCATGGTGATGGGCAGGGAGCGAATACGGCGGCCCGTGGCATGGAAGACCGCGTTGGCAATGGCGGGCGCGAGGCCGACCAGGCCGATCTCTCCGATGCCCTTGGTGCCGATCGGGTTGGCGCGGTCCCACGAACCGACGAATTCGACCTGCATGTCGGGGATATCGGCGCTGACGGGAACGATGTAGTCGCCGAGGGTGGCGTTGGCGATGCGTCCGGAGCCGGTGTCACTGACCGTCTCCTCGAAAAGAGCCATCCCGATACCGCCGACCGTCCCGCCGATGATCTGACTGCGCGCGGTCTTCTCGTTGAGGATGCGACCGCCGTCGATGACGGAGAGGGCCCGGGCGACTCGAATGCGACCCAGGTCCGCGTCGACGTGTACCTCGACGTATTTCGCCCCGAAGGCGCCGGCCGGCGCCATGCCCAGTTCCTGCGGTGTCAAAGGGACGCTCTCGCCGTCGGCAGTCAGCTCCGGCAGGCGGTGACGGGCCAGGATGTCCCGATACGACTCGGACTGGGACACGTCGCCGCACCGTCGGATACCGCCATCGCCGACCTCCACGTCGTCAATCGTGCATCCTTGCAGCGGGGAGTCGCTGTCGTCCCCAACGAGAACCAGGAAGTCGCTGACGAGCCCTCGGCAGGCTTCGTGAACCGCGCTGCCGACCGCGCCTGTGAGCCCGGATCCGCCCGTCTGCGGAGCCAACGGCATGGTCGATTCTCCGAGCCCGAAGGTGATCTGCTCGGGGTCCAGCCCCAGCAGCTCCGCCGACAGCTGCACGAAGACGGTGTACGCGCCATTGCCGATTTCCGTTCCCGCACTGCAGACGTAGGCCGTGCCGTCGTGGCGGATCGTGACGCGCGCCCGGCAGCGTGCACGGAACCACGGATAGCCGACGGCCGCCAGACCGTAGCCGACGAGCATGTTGCCCTGGCGCATCGAGCGCGGTTCGGGCGTGCGCCGCGGCCACCCGAAGAGCTCGGCACCGCGCTCCAGGCATTCCTTGTGCGCCCGGCTGGACCAGGGCAGCCCCGACGGAGGATGGAGGGCGGCGTCGTTGCGCAAGCGCAGCTCCAGCGGGTCCAAGTCGAGCTTGTACGCCAGCTCGTCCATCGCGCATTCCAGGGCGTAGTTGCCGGTCGCCGCTCCCGGGCCCCGCATCGAATTCGGGACCGGGAGGTTCAGACGGGCCTGGATGTCCCGGGTGGAGACGTTCGGGCAGGCATAGGAAGTGGCGGACACGGTTGCGGTGGGCTCGAAATTGTCGTCGTCGATGGCGGTTGCCGTGAGCGCCTCGTGGTGGATGGCCGTGAGTCTGCCGTCACGGGTCGCGCCGATCCGCACCCTCTGCCGCCCCTTGGGCCGGTGGCCGCACGCGGTGAACATCTGCGGCCTGGTGAGGACGAGTTTGACGGGGCGGCGGGTCATGCGGGCCGCCAGGGCTGTCAGGACGACGTGTTGCCAAACCCGGAGGCCGGCTCCGAAGCCACCGCCGACGTAGGGGGCCATGACGTGGACGGACTCTTCGGGAATGCCGAAGGCCGTTGCCAAGGACGTGGCTTCCAAGGAGGCCCATTGCGTCGAATTGTTGACCAGGAGGGTGTCGCCCTCCCAGCGGGCGACCGTGGTGAGGGGTCCCATGGGGTTGTTGGTGTTGTCGACGGTGAGGTAGATCTCGTCCAGCACGACCTCGGCATCGGTCAGCGCACCGGCCGCGTCGCCCCACTCGGCGTCCCGCCCCCACGGGTTCGTGCGCCGCGCGGCGCGTGGGTCGTCCAGTTCGAGGAGAGCCGGAGCCGGCGAGTAGCCGACGTGGACCAGGTCCGCCGCCTCGGTAGCCCCCTCGAAGGTCTCCGCCACGACCACCGCGACGATCTGGCCGTAGTGAAGGATCACGTCGTCCTGCAAGGGCGCGGGCGGGGAGACGCCCAGGGGTGTCATGGGCCCCCTCTTCACCTGCCCGGCGTTGAGGTGGGTGAGCACGAGCACCACCCCGGGGCCGTGCTCGGCGTCCGTGGTGTCGATCTCCGTGATCCACCCGGAGCCGACTGTGCTGCGCACCAGCACCGCGTGAGCCATACCCGGGTACGCGAAGTCGCTGGGGTACGGCGCTCTGCCGGCCACCTTCAGCGGCCCGTCGACGCGGTTGATGCCGGTCCCGAGCAGCCGGGAACGTGAGGTCGTCGTCATGCGCTGACCCCCGTAACGGTCTGCAGCGAGCGCACGAGTGTGCGCTGGGCCAGTTCCACTTTGAAGGCGTTCTGCGGATGTGGCTCGGCTCCGGCAAGCGCGGCGCGGGCGGCGTTCGTGAACACCTCGATGCCGGCTCGGCTCCCGGTCAGTACCGCCTCCGCCTCCACGGCGCGCCACGGCACGGTGGCCACGCCGCCGAGGCCCACCCGAACCCAGCGGATGACGTCGTCGTCGCCGAGCACCACGGCAGCCGCCGCAGAGGCAAGCGCGAACTCGTAGCTCATCCGGTCGCGTACCTTCAGGTAGTCCGACCGGGCCCCATGCGGCAACAGCGGCACCTCTACGGCGGTGATGAGCTCTCCAGGGCGCAGGTCGTTCTCGATGTCCGGTGTGTCCCCCGGGGTCCGGTAGAAGCCGGTCAGTGGAACATCGCGGTCTCCCTGGGCACCGGTGATGTGGACGACCGCGTCCAGGGCGATCAAAGCGACCGCGACATCCGAGGCATGAGTCGCGATGCAGTGCTCGCTGGTACCCAGCACCGCATGGCTGCGATGGGTGCCGGTAATGGCGGCGCATCCCGTGCCGCGACCGCGCTTGTTACAGGCGCGCACTTTCGGATCTCGGAAATACCGGCAGCGCGTGCGCTGCAGGAGATTGCCGCCGATCGTCGCCATGTTGCGGAGCTGGACCGAGGCGCTGCGCAGCAGCGCCTCCCGCACGAACGGCAGCCGCCGGCCGACCACGGGGTCGGCGGCGAGTTCTTCCATAGTGGCCAGGGCTCCGACGAACAGCGTGTCCTGCCGCTCCTCGATGCCGTGCAGCGGCAGCCGGGTGATGTCGATCAGCCGGCGGGGCCGCAGCACGCCGTCCTTCATCAGGTCGAGCTGTGTAGTGCCTCCGGCGAGGTAGTCGGCACTGCTGTCCGCCTCTGCCAGCGCCGCGGAAATCTCGCGGACCCGCACGTAATCAAAGGGCTGCATCGTGATGACCAGCGGCTTCCTGAATGGCGGCGACGATGTTCTGGTAGGCGCCGCAGCGACAGATGTTCCCGCTCATATACTCGCGGATCTCCTCGGGCGTGCCGGCTCTGCCCTCGGACATCAGGGCCAGTGCCGACATGATCTGGCCCGGCGTGCAATAGCCGCACTGGAAACCGTCGTGCTTCAGGAACGACTCCTGCACGGGGTGCAGGTTGCTCTCATCTCCGACGCCCTCGATGGTCGTCACTTCTCGCCCGTCGCACTGGGCGGCGAGTGTCAGACACGAGAGGATGCGTTTGCCGTCCACGTGAACCGTGCAGGCCCCGCAGGTGCCCTGGTCACAGCCCTTCTTCGTTCCGGTCAGACCCAGCCGGTCGCGCAGGGCGTCGAGCAGGGTGACGCGCGCATCCGTGCGCAGGGGATACTCCCCGCCATTGACGCGCAGGGTGAACTCCGTTTGGGAAACGGCTCGTACTGCGCCTGGCTTCGGCTGCGATGTCATGGCACCCCCGGTTTCCGGCGCGCCCCGATATCTGCCCCATGGGCAACCGCACGCGTATCGACAACCGCGTGCGACGGCCCTTCCGCAGGACACACGATCAGTGGGCCGGCGTCCTACCAGCGCGGACCACCGTGGGCAGTGACCACGCGGACCACCGTGGGCAGTGACCGCCCAACGCGGTCCACGCTACGCGTCCCCGCGCAGCACCGCATCCGGGCCCGTCCCGGCAAGGCCACGACCGGGCCACGGACGAGTCACGGGCAGGAGCGAGCGTGCATCCAGACCGGACGACGCGCCCCGCTGGACGATCACGCGGGATCGGCTTTCCGTCCACCCACCGGTCCAGCTCACCTAGCCGGTAGCCGGGTACCACCCGGCGCGGATGCCGTTTGGCCGGACGAGTGACAGACTGAAACCCGAGTTGGCCGTCTGCGCCGGAGGAGCTGGGGCCTGTCCTGGCCATCCACTCCTTCTTGCATCCCAGCAGCGATCGATCCGTTCGCTGACCAGATGGGAACTGTTCATGACTTCTGAAGCGCCGTACCCCCCGGGCCAAACCGCTCTTCTGATCGTCGACCCGTACAACGACTTCCTTTCCGAAGGCGGCAAGCTTTGGCCCCGAGCAAAGGACGTGGCGGAAGGCGTCGGCCTGCTCGACCACATGCGCACTATGCTCGCCACGGCCCGCAGCCGGGGCTTTCGCGTCTTCATCGTGCCCCACCACCAGACGACGCCGAACGACTACATCACGTGGGACCACCTGTCCCCCACCCAACAGCGCATCGTGACCCAGCAGACCTTTGCCGAGGGCAGCTGGGGGCCGAGTGGCACCCCGACTTCCACCCCCGCGAGGACGAGCTCGTCATGCGCCAGCACTGGTCCTCGAGCGGCTTCGCGAACACAGACCTCGACTTCATGCTCAAGCAGCACCACATCCGGAAGATCCTGCTGATCGGTATGCGGGCCAACACCTGTGTGGACACCACCGCACGCTTCGGTCAGGAGCTGGGCTACCACGTAACCCTCATCCGCGACGCCATCGCCTCCTTCAGCTGGGAGGAGATGACAGCGACATTCGAGCTCAACGCGCCCCTGTACGCCCACGCCATCCTCACAACAGATGAGTTCGTCGACATCGTGAACGACGGGGCCGGCAAGGGCTCCCCGTAGTACCGAATCCCCGGCATCCAGGTTTGGCCGGCCGGGCGTGCGCTGGTCGGCCTCAGCGGCTCGCCTACGGCTGGTGCGCATCCCCGGCGCGCAGGAGCGCAGCGCAAAGGTCTCAACCGCGAGGCGCGGGGCCGCCATTGGTGTGGAGGGGTGGGCGCCGGGGCGGGAGCACAACAGGGGAACGAGGGCCCGGAAGAAGTGGAGGCGATCATACGGGGCGAGCGGAGGGACGTACGGAAGCCGTGTTCTGAGGGTGGTGACCCCCTGTGAATGGGACCGATGGAGGAGTCGGCGGAGCGCGCGGCGGCCTGGCCGGGCAGACGGTCGTGGTGGTGGGAGGCAGCGCGGGCATCGGTCTGGAGACCGCGCGACAGGTGCGTGCGGCTGACGGCGAGCTGGTTCTCGTGGCTCGCGACGCCGAACGCCTGAAGCGGGCGGCGGACGAACTGCACCCGCTGAGCACGGCCGCGTTCGACGCGCAGGACACCGACCGCCTGGAGCGCTTTCTCGAAGAGCTGCCCGGGCAGGTCGACCATGTGATGGTCACGGCGGGCAGCCCGTCGTACACCCCCATCGCCGAACTCGACCTGGCCGAGGCCGGGCATGACTTCGGCTGGCGTATCGCGATGATGCTGGCGGTGGCGCGGGCGAGCCGGGAGAAGGTCAGGGCCGGGGGAACGCTGCTGTTCATCGGCGGCACCGGCGGCCGGCGGCCCGCGGCCGGGATGGCCGTGATGGGCGCCCTCACCGCGGCGCTGCCGGCGCTGACCGCCAACCTGGCACTGGAGGTCGCCCCTGTCAGGGTCAACCTCATCGCGGCCGGGTTCGTGGACACACCGCTGTCGGCTTCTCTCCTCGGTGACCAACTGGAGGCGCGACGCGAGCAGTTGAGGAAGACGCTGCCCATCGGCCGAGTGGTCGGACCGGCGGATGTTGCCGCCCTCGCGCTGCACATCATGGCCAACGGCGCCCTCACTGGCGCCACGTACGACATCGACGGCGGCCAGCAGCTCGTCGCACACTGACCGCCCACTGCCCCCGGCCCAGGCCGCAGTCGGCCGTGACTTCTACACGGCGCTGGGCTGGGTCCTCCGCCGCGGTGGCTGGCCCTTCTTCGCCTTTCCGTAGCGGACGTTGAGCGTGCCGTACCGGCCGAACCACGGAGCCTTTGAGTTCCGCCCGAAGTCGACCACATCCAGCTTGGATGTCTCGGTCCGGCGAAGCCCCCAGCCGTAGATGACCTTGAGGAGGGTGGCGTCACGGTAGGCGGCGAGGGCTCCCTTGCGTTGGGATTTCACGGCGCGGTCGATCTGGTCGTCGGCGTAGTCGAGGAACCGGCGGATCTGCCGTTCCCTCGGGTCAATCGTCTCGTCCTTCAACCCCCGCGGCTTCTGCTGAGCCCGCCGGCCCCGCAGCATCGCGTCGAACATCGCGTCCCCGGGACGCAGCTGGACCACCCCGGACACGAGCTCCAGATGAGCCGACCCGTACCGTGCTTGGGCACACCGCTGACGGCGGCCGTATCCGCTGCCGCAAGGCCTGCGAGATCGAAGACCGGGTGCTCGACCCGGACGAGATCGGGGGCGCCTACGAAGCATCCAAAGACCAGGTCGTGCCCAGAAATGAACCAGGAGCTCGACGACCTTCCCCTGCCCACCGCGAAAGCCATCGACGTGCAGGCGTTCGTGCCCGAGGACCGGCTTGACGCCACCCGCTACGGCAAGCCGTACTGCCTCCAAGGAGACGGCGCCGTCGCCACAAAGCTGTATGTGCTGCTACGGGAAGCTCTCAAGCGCAGCGACAAGATCGCCATCGCCAAATTCGCATGGCACAACCGCGAGCGGCTCGGCGCACTGCGAGTCGTCGGCGACGACATCGTCCTCCAGATCATGCACTGGGACGATGAGATCCGCAGCGCGGAAGGCGTCGCTCCCAAGCGTGTCGAGATCTCCGATGCCGAGGTAGAGGAGGCCATGCCCCCCATGGACGCCATCGGGGGCACCGACATCTGCCAGTACCGGGATCAGTACCGGGAGGACATGGAAGCCGTCATCGAAGCCAAAGCCGAGGGGCACGCACCAGCCGAGATGGAGGCGCCGGCCGAGCCGAAAGGCAAGGTCGTCGACCTCATGTCCGCCCTCCAGGACAGCGTGCGGGCCGCGAAGCAGGCCCGCGGCGGGGAAGGCGGCGAAGGCAAGGTGCGGGAGATACGGCTCAAGAAGAAGGCCCCCACCGAGATGGCTCCGGCGAAAAAGTGCCCCGCGTCCTGAACCCGTCCTGCGTCACTCGACCGAAACATGGGCATACGAGGGTGGACCTGAGGGGGGACCTCCCGAAGGAGCACCACCGTGATCAAGAAGCTGCACAACATCGGCCTGCGCTCGGAGCACGCCTACACCGCCGCCGTCGCCTCCATCGGCCTGTCAGTCTTCACATGGGCCACATCCCTCCGCATCGAACCCGGTAAGGGCCTCGACCGGGCAGACCGGTGGGGCATCTTCGTCGGCGAGTGGGCACCCACCTTCTTCTGCCTCGGCCTCGCCCTGTCCCACTACGAGCAGGAAGAAGGCTCGCTGATGGGCAAGGCGCACACCGACGGGGAGCGGCAGCGGCAGAGGGCAGGCGCCCCTTAGAGATCATCTCATCTGGTGAGTCTGCGGTGCAGATGAAGGTGCAGGCGATACTGGTGAAGGCCAGGAAGCGGAGAGCTTTCCGCTCGTAGCGGCGGTGCAGGCGGCGACATCCGGCGAGCCAGGACATCGTGCGTTCGATGGTCCACCGGTGTCGCCCCACCGCTTGGAGGACTCGATTCCTTTGCGGGCGATGCGGTGCCGGATGCCGCGCTGTCGTAGCCATCGGCGCAGGTGGTCATAGTCGTAACCCCGGCGGGCGAGCTCCGCAGCATCGGTGTGTGGCGCGCCGACAGCGAGGCGGACCTGCCGCTCCCAACCGGGCGAGCTGATCCCCATCGACGTCAAGGAACTCGGCCGTATCCCCGACGACGGCGGCGGCCATAAGACGCTCGGCCGGGCAGCCGGCCGCACGAAGTCACTGGGCTGCTGTGGCGGACGCTGCCCACGATGGTCAGTCCGGCCTGCTCCAGGTGAGTTCGGCTGTGCGTTCCGCACCCCACAGGCGGGTGGGAGTGGCGACGCCGAGCGTGAGGAGTGAGCCTTCGAAGCCCACTTTCCGGATCTGGGACCGTCCGATCCAGTTCGGGAAGAGGCTGGTGGTGACGTGGTGTTCGACGGTTGTGGGATCAATGACTTCGAACGGCCCGGCGTAGGCAACGTAGCCGGCCGCTGCCCGGGCCAGTTCACCGGCCGACGCGTCCTCGAGACGTGCCGATCTCGTGGGCGGGCGGTCGCCGCGCCCCAGCTGGGCGGACATGTATCCCTGGGGGGTGTAGACGATCAGGCCGTAGGGGGTGGGGCCGAAGGGGTGGATGACCTCCCCGTCGGTGCTCGTCGTGGTGTAGGACACGAGGTGCCATACGCCGAGCAGCTTCTTGCGGACCTCTTCGCGGGCCTCGCGTTCATTCCCCGCGGCCGCTTGGTCGGCAATGGTCATGGAAAGGGGCTCCCTTCGTTCCAGGAGAGCGAACGGGCCCCGTTCGGGAGAGCCTAAGGGGCCCGTGGCCAGGGTCAGTGCCGGGTGAGTTCTCCGTCGACGAGCCGCCACAGGTGTAGCGGGTTCGCTTCGCGCAGTGGCTGCGGCAGCAGTTCGTCAGGGAAGTTCTGGTAGGTGACCGGGCGTACGAACCGCTCGATCGCGCCCATGCCCACGGAGGTGAAGCGGCTGTCGGAGGTGGCCGGGAACGGGCCGCCATGGGTGGAGGCGTAGGAGACCTCCTGCGGGATCGAAAAGGCGTTGAACACGATGCGTCCGGTGCGGCGCTCCAGGATCGGCAGGAGCTGTTCGACGGCGAGGCGGTCGGCGGCCTCGGCATGTACGGTCGCCGAGAGTTGTCCGCGGAAGGCGCGGGCCGTCCCGAGCAGCTGATCCGGGCCGGTCAGTCTGACCAGCAGGATGGCGGGGCCGAAGACCTCTTCGCGCAGGGCGGGCGCGGCCAGCAGCTGCTCACCGGTGACCTCGTACAGCAGGGACTGCCCGTCCCCTACGTGGGCCGGTGTCGGTCCCGCGCCGATCAGAGTGGCACCCTCGCCCTGCATACGCTGTACGTTGCGGGTGTAGGAGTCGTGGATGCCGGGTGTGAGCATGGTCCGTGCGGCCGCCTTCTCCACCTCGGCGATCGCCGCGTCACGCAGTTCCTGGAAGCCGGGTCCGTCGATGGCGAGGAGTATGGCGGGCTTCAGGCATGCCTGCCCGACGTTGTACATGGCGCGCTGGACCAGGACGCCGCCGATCTCCGTGCCGCGGGTCGCCAGGGCGGCGGGCAGTACCAAGGTCGGGTTGACGCTGGTCATCTCGGTGAACACGGGGATGGGGTCGGGACGCCGCTGAGCCCGGTGGTAAAGGGCCATGCCGCCGCCCTCGGAGCCGGTGAAGGTGACCGCCCGGACCAGGGGATGGTCCACCAGGGCCTCACCGATCTCGTTGCCGGCGCCACGGACGAGGGAGAAGACACCTTCGTGCAGTCCCGCCTCGGCGACGGCCTCCTGGATGACACGGCCCTGGATTTCGGACGCGCCGGGGTGGGCGTTGTGGGCCTTGACGACGACGGGGCAGCCTGCTGCCAGGGCCGAGGCGGTGTCGCCCCCCGCCACTGAGTAGGAGATCGGGAAGTTGCTGGCGCCGAAGATCACCACGGGCCCCAGGGCCACCTTCAGCAGCCGGTGGTCCATGCGCGGTGCGGGCCGGCGATCCGGCTGTGCGGTGTCGATGGCCGCCTGGAGGAAACGGCCCTGACGGACAACGGTGGCGAACTTGCGGAACACATCGGCGGTCCGTACCGCCTCGCCCTCGAACTGGGCGGCGGGCAGGCCGGTCTCCAACGCGGTCCGCGCGGCGAGTTCGTCCTTGACGGTCTCGAGCTTGTCCGCGATGAGGTCGAGGAATGCAGCCCGCTCGGCCGGCCCGGTGTGGCTGTAAGAGTCCAGGGCATCGTCCGCCAGGCGGACCGCACGGTCGACCTCGGCCGCGCCACCGAAGGCGAACTCCGGCTCGATGAGTTCTCCGGTGGCAGGGTTGAGTGCCTTCATCGTCCCCGCGGTGGCGGGCATACCTGCCGCTCCGAGCAGCAGTTCTCCGGTCAGTGTCATGCGTGCGCTCCCTTGAAAGCGGCGGTGAGCTCGTCGGTGGTGGTGATGGCGTGGGCGAAGGTGGGGCCGTTCAGCTCGTGCGCGGCGTGCATCATCTCGGGGAGGAGCGCCGCGGTGGCGTCACGGACCAGCGTCACGTGGTAGCCGAGCTCCATGGCAAAGCGCCCGGTGGACTCGATGCAGGTGTTCGCCAGCAGGCCGACGATCACGACGTGGGTGATGCCGTGCTGCTTGAGCTGGAAGTCAAGGTCGGTGTTGGCAAAACCGCTCTGCGCCCAGTGCTCCTGCACCACGATGTCGCCGGGCCGCGGCTGGAAATCGGGGTGGAACTCCCCGCCCCAGGTACCGCGGGCGAAACTGTGCCGCTCCATGATGGCGCGCTGGGTGGGGTTGGGGTGATCCCACATCTCGTAGTCACCCGGTTCCCAGCGACGGTGGGGAACGAACACCACGCGGACACCGCTCTCGCGGGCGGCGGTGACCACGGAGCGCAGGTGGCGCAGCAGGCCCACCTCCTCCGCCATGGGCTCCAAACGCGGCCAGATCTTGCCGCCCTCGGACAAGAAGTCGTTGTAGGGGTCGACCAGCAAAACGGCCGTACGGCGGGGGTCACAGGTCTGGTGCACGGGTTCCACTCCAATCTGGATGACGAATAACATCCAGATTGGAAGATTACGTCGGTCATCCTGAAAGTCAAACGGACAGCACCGAATCGCCCGCACGAGACAAGGGTGTATGATGCAAATCATCCAGATGCGCGGTGGTTGCACTGCGCCGCCCCACGGAAGGCAGGGCCGGCATGGGCCACTCACAGGCGGAGAAGGTGGCGAGCCGCGAACGGGTGCTGCGGATCGCGTCGCGCAAGGTCCGCGCCGAAGGCGTCAGCCGCCCCGGCATCGCGGACCTTATGAAGGAGGCCGGGCTCACCCACGGCGGCTTCTACAAACACTTCGATTCACGCGACGATCTGATCGCCCAGGCCGCCGCCGTCGCCCTGGCCGAGGGCTCGGCGAAGATGGAGCGGGCCGCCCGGAAGAACGATCAGGACGCACGGACCGGTCTCATCGACAGCTACCTCGCGAAGCGACACCGCGACGGACCGGCCACCGGCTGCGCACTGGTCTCCCTCGGAGCCGCCGCCGGACGCGGCGACCAGCACCTCAAAGAGACCTACGAGAAGCAGGTCCGCACATACCTGGAGCTGATCGCCGGCCTGGACGACGACGCCGCGGATGCCCGGGCCGAGGCAATGCTCACCCTCAGCGCCCTGGTCGGCGCCGTGCTCATGTCCCGGGCCGTGGCCGACCAAGAGTTCTCCGACGAGCTACTGGAGACAGTCGCCAAGCAACTCAAGTGACACGCGTCGGAACCCCTGCCGCCCACCACCGCCTGACGCCCACCCCGGACCGCGCTGCGGTCCGGCGGGATTCCCGGCCCGCGCCGCACCACGTACCACAGACGACGCGACCGGTGACATCGACCGGCCTGCTCCGTCGTCGGCGCGGCGGCGGGATTCAGCCGGTCGGCGATCGGGTCTTGTGCCACGGCCAGCGCGAGGGCCAGAGACGGCGAAGGGCGGGATGTGCGTCGGCACGCGTGTCATGCGCCCGGCCGCCATGATGGGTGGAGCAGCGCGAAGTCCACGACAGCGCGCCAGAAGTTCCCCTTCGACCCGTCACGGTCGTTGATGAAGTTGTGACTGACGTCGAGCCGCCAGGCCGGCTCCCTCATGGTGGTCGCGGCATAACCGAGCTCGGCGAAGGTGTCGAGACCCCGTCGGATGATCTCCGCCACGACGTCGTCTCACAGGTCAGGCGGCTCGGAGACGACCGGCAGCGGCAGGCGGGTGAGCGCGGCCCGGTACTCGGCGACGATGCGCTCCACGACGGCCGCCGCGGGGAGCACCGTGTCGATGAGTCCCGCAGACTGGCCCGCCTCCACCTTGCCTTCCCGGACCCGGCCGTACAGGGCGGCGTCCCTGAGGGTGGCGGCCTGGAACTCCTTGCGCCGCACGCCGATTTCGGCACCGGATTCCTCAAGGCGGCGCATGCGCGCGGTGAACTCGTTCTCCAGGGCGCGGATGACACCGAGGCCGTGTCCGACGGTGCGGGTGCCGTCGACACCGGCGGCGAGGACGGCGGCCTGGTAGTCGGGGTGCACGGTGGCTTCCCGGGTGGCCAGGAAACGGGTGCCGAACTGGGCGGCCCCCGCGCCCAGGGCGAGCATCGCGGCCAGTCCGGAGCCGTCCGCGATCCCGCCGGAGGCGATCACCGGGGTTTCGGGGACGGCCGAGACCACGGCCCGGATGAGGACCTGCGTGGTGACCATCGAGGGCGGCGGGTGCCCGCCGGCCTCCGCGCCGACGATGACGAGCCCGTCGACGCCCGCGTCGACGGCCTTGCGGGCGTGCTCGACACCGGCGACGACATGCAGGCAGACGGTGCCGATGGCACGGAAACGCTCCAGGTAGCGGCGCGGTCCGCCCTGCGAGGCGATCAGTACGGGCGGCCGACGGGCGAGGAGCAGATCGATGACGTCGTCGGCCCCCGCCCGGTGGAGCGGCAGGTTGACCGCCCAGGGGCGGTCGGTGCCCGCTGCCATCTCGTCGAGGGTACGGGCCAGGTCGTCCAGGCGCATGGGCCCCGCGGCGACGACCCCGAGGCCACCGGCCCCGCTGACCGCCAGCGGCAGGGCCGAGCTCGAGGAGACCCAGGACATGCCGGCCTGGATGACGGGAAGGTCGATGCCGAGCAGGCGGGTGACGGGGGTGGGGATACGGATCACGCCGGTCATGCCGGCACCTCGTCGTCCCGCCGCGCGAGCAGCCCGCGGGCGTGGGCGGCGAGCCGGTTCTTCTGCACCTTGGAGCTGGCGGTCATGCCGATGTCCTCGAACCCTTCGACGATGCGCAGATGGCGGGGGACCTTGAACCCGGCCATGCGGGTGCGCGCCCAGGCGATCAGTTCGTCCTCGGTGGTGCCCGGTTCGGTGAGGACGACGAACG
The DNA here is from genome assembly GCF_003595545.1 of Streptomyces sp. 11-1-2. Taxonomy (NCBI): domain Bacteria; kingdom Bacillati; phylum Actinomycetota; class Actinomycetes; order Kitasatosporales; family Streptomycetaceae; genus Streptomyces; species Streptomyces sp. 11-1-2. The sequence goes on along the minus strand of NZ_CP022545.1, from coordinate 11,382,574 downwards.
CGAAGACCGCCTCGACCAGCCGCTCGTCGGGGACACCGACCACGACGGCATGCCGCACCCGCGGATGCCGGTGCAAGGTGTTCTCCACGTCGGCCGGCGCGACGTTCTCGCCGCCGACCCGGATGATGTCCTTGGTGCGGCCCACGAAGTGCAGCCGGCCCGTGGCGTCGAGCGCGCCGACGTCACCGGTGGCCAGCCAGCCGTCGGGGTCGATGGCGGCGGCGGTCGCCTCCGGCGCGTCCAGATATCCGCGCATGACGTTCCAGCCGCGCACCAGGATCGAGCCCGGCTCGCCGGGACCGCAGTCGCGGGTGTCGTCCGCGGCGCGGATGCGCACCTCGACGCCGGGCTCCACCAGCATCGCACCGGACGCCCTGACCTGGTCGTCCTCCCACCAGCAGGACTGGGCGACATTGGGCGAGGCTTCGGACAGGCCGTATCCGGCGACGCACTCGGTGGCACCCAGCTCGTCGATCACCCGGCGGATGACGGTGGGAGAGGCCGCGACCCACGCGCCCCGCAGGTGCAGCGTGCGGTGTGCGCGGTCCGGGTGGTTGAGCAGCATCAGCGCGATGGTGTCGTTGCCGGAGAAGTGTGTGCAGCGTTCCCCCTCCAACAGCCGCAGCGCTTCGGCCGGTTCGAACCGCGCCATGGTCACCAGGGTCGCGGCGTGCTGGATGGACGCCAGTACGGACAGGGTGCTGCCGGCGACGTGGAAGAAGGGCCGGGCGCTGTGAAAGCGGTCACCGGGGCGCAGGCCAAGGCGCGCACCGGAGAAGAACGCGTCGGCGCACATGCTGCGCTGGGTGAGCAGCACGCCCTTGGGGTGGGATGTCGTGCCGGAGGTGTACTGGACCAGCAGGATGTCGTCGGGGGTGCCGGTCGCGGGGACCTCGCCGGTGGCCCCGGCCAGGAACCGCGGCCACGCCGTCGCCCACTCGGGCACCTCCTTCCCGTACACGACGACTCTCTCCAGGTCGGGCAGGCCGCGGCAGGAGGCCGTGGAGTCCTCGCCGATGCCGAGCTCGCGCAGGATGGCGCAGAAGTCGACGCGCAGGACGCGGTCGGCGACGAACAGCGTGGAGACCCTGGCGTGGGCGAGGGTGTGGTGCACCTCGTCGGCGGTGTACCGGGTGTTGACGGGTATGGTCACCGCGCCGACCGAGCCCAGGGCGACGAACAGGGCGACCCAGCGCGGCCCGTTGCCGAGGCAGAGGCCGATCCGGTCGCCGCGGCCGATGCCGGCGTGGGTCAGGGCGGCCCGGATCCGGGCGACCTCGGCGGCGAGTTCGCCATAGGTGATCCGCTCCTCGGCGGTGACCACGGCTTCCACGTCGGGGGCGAGCAACGCGGCCCGTTCCAGCGCCTCGTGGGCGGTCAGGGGGCATGCCGTCCTGAGGTTCATCGCTTCTCCTCGTCGGTGGTGGGCGCGTTGTCGGAGCCGCGGCGGGTGAACCGGTCGACGCCGTCGCGCCAGCCGCCGTCGGTGAGGCACTGCTCGATCGCCGCCATCTCGATCCTGATGCCGCGATCGAGGTCCGTCTCGCCGCCCAGGTCGACGGCCCGTTTCGTCAGCTCGATCGCCAGGGGCGGGGCCTTCGCGACGGTGCCGGCGATCTCCGCGCCGGTCCGCGCCAGCCGCTCCTCGGCCACCACCTGGCAGACGACACCCAGGTCGAGGGCCTCGGTGGCGGGCATGGAACGGCCGGTGAACAGGAGTTCCTTCGCGCGGCGCCTGCCGATGACGCGCTGCAGCCGCTGGGTGGCGCCCACCGTGCCCCAGTGCGGCTCCGGGAAGCGGAACGTGGTGCCCTCGGCGGCGATGGCGAAGTCCGCGGCCAGGGTGATCTCTCCGCCGGATCCCACGACCGCGCCGTGCACGAGTGCGACGACGGGGCGGCGGCACCGTTCGATCGCGTCGTAGGCGGCGAACGAGGCGATACGCCTGCGGCGGACCCAGGCGGCGTCCCGGCCGGCCCGCTCCTTGAGGTCCGCACCGGCGCAGAACGCGGGGCCCTGCGCGGACAGCAGCACCACGCGGACGGAGTCGTCGGCGTCGAGCTCCTCGAAGACCGACCGCAGCTGTCGGCACATCGGCAGATCGACGGCGTTACGGGCGCGGGGCCGGGCCAGTTCGACACGGGCGATCCCGTCGGCCACCGCACAGCGCACTCGCGGGTCCGCGGGGGTCGGCTCGTCGGTCCCGGACATCTCAGATCACCCCCGAGGCCCGCAGGTCCTCGATCTCGCCGCGGTCGAGCCCGGCGAGCTCCGTGAGCACCGCGTCGGTGTCGGCGCCCAGCAGCGGCGGGGCGTCGGTGGGCGGCGGCGCGCCGGTGGTCTCCCGCAGCGGGGTGCGCAGGGCGCGGAAGGTGCCCTCGGTGGGATGCTCGAACTCCGCGACGACGTCCCGCGCCCGCGCGTGCGGGTCGGCCAGGGCCTCGCGGACGCCGCGCACCTCGCCGGCCGGGATGTCGGCGGCGCGCAACTCCTTGAGCAGCGGATCGCGGTCCCGTCCGGCGATCGCCGTCCGCAGGGCGGTCATCACGCGGTCGCGCCCGGCGACGCGCCCCGCGTTGTGCCGCAGACCGGGATCGGCGGCGAGGTCGTCAAGACCGAGGACGGTGCACAGCGGTGCCCAGTGCTGGTCGCTGCCGCTGATGTGCAGCCAGCCGCCGTCGGCCGTCTGAAACGCGGCGGACGGGACCCGTCCGGGGTGCTGGGTGCCGGTGCGCACCGGGTCCTCGTCCAGGGCGAACAGCCGGGCCGCGTTGAGGGCCTGCAGACTGAGCTGGACGTCCATCATGGAGACGTCGTAGTGGCGGCCGTGGCCGGAAGCGGCACGCCCGGCCAGACCGGTGAGCGCGGCGATGGCGACCCACAGGCCAGAGGTCATGTCCGCCACCGGGATCCCGGCCTTGCTGGGCGGGCCGTCCGGTTCCCCGGTCATCGCCATGACGCCGGACAGCGCCTGGAAGACGGTGTCGTAGCCCTTGCGGGTGCGGTCGGGGCCGCTCTGCCCGAAACCGGTGGCGGACACGTACACCAGGGCCGGGTTGTCCGCGGCGAGCCGGTCGTATCCCAGTCCCAGCCGTTCCATGGCGCCGGGCAGGAAGTTCTCGACGACGACGTCGGCGCCGGTGGCGAGGCGGCGGGCGAGGTCCTGGCCGCGGGGGGCCTTGAGGTCGAGGGTGATCGAGCGTTTGCCGCGGTTGAACGCGAAGAAGTAGGCGCTCTCGCCGTGCGGCAGACGGGGCTCGAAGCCACGGGTCTCGTCGCCGCGGCCGGGGCGTTCGACCTTGATGACGGTGGCTCCCAGCTCGGCGAGAACCTGGGTGGCCATCGGGGCGGCCAGGACCCGCGAGAAGTCGAGGACGGTGATGCCGTCGAGCGGGCCGGGCGTGGGGTGCGCGCTCACCGGCGGAACCCCCGCATCAGTGCGTTGACGTCCTGGCCGGCCCGCATCGCGGCCTCGGTCGGCAGATCGGCGACGCGGTAGAAGAGGTCCTTGGCCGCGTGGATGGCGCGGGGCTCCACGGCGGCCCACCGCTCGGCTGTGCCGAGTGCGGCCTCGACCACCTGGTCCGGCTCGACGACGCGGTTCACCAGGCCGTGTGCCGCGGCCTCGGAGGCCGAGAGCAGCCGGCCCGTGCTGATCAGCTCGAAGGCGAGCTTGCGGCCGAGGTGGCGCTGGAGCCCGGTCATGACCAGGGCGGGCACGATCGAGTGCCGCAGTTCGGGGTAGCCGAACCTCAGGTCCGTGCCGGCTATGGCCATGTCGGCGCCGATGGCGAGCCCGGCACCACCGCCCACCGCGGCGCCGCGCACCGCGGAGACGACCGGTGTGCCCATCCGCTGCATCTGCGTCTGCAGGTGCGCGGTGAGCGCCGCCCGCTCCAGGACGGCGTCCGGCTCGTCGAGGGTGAGGGCGGAGAACTCCGACAGGTCGGCGCCCGAACAGAAGCCACGGCCGGCGCCGGTGAGGACGACGGCGCGGACTTCCCGGTCGTCCTCCGCCGCGGTGAGCGCGGTGCTCAGGGCCCGGGTGAGCGCGGTGTTCAGCGCGTTGAGCTTGTCGGGGCGGTTGAGGGTGAGGACGCGGACCGGGCCGCGGTCCTCGACGAGCAGCACATCGGCGGCCGCTTCGCCCGTGTCGGCCGGCTGCCCGCTGGTCGTGACGGTCACGGAAGGTTCTCCTTGGGGAGTGGGGTGGGGTGGGGAAGCGTGCGGTGCGGCGGGTCAGGCGGCGGCCGCGGAGCGGGCGAAGCCTGCGCGGGCCACCATGCTGTGCAGGGGCCGGTCCAGGGCCTCCTCGCAGGCCCGGGACGCGGCGGCGAGCGCGTCGAGATCGATGCCCGTGTCGGCTCCCATCGCGTCGAACAGGCTCACCAGGTCCTCGGTGCAGACGTTTCCGGTGAGGCCGGCTCCGTAGCCGATCCGCGACGGATGGCCGCCGACGCCGCCCAGGGCGCTGTCGAAGTGGCGGCAGCCCGCGTCCAGGGCGGCGACCGCGTTGGCGATGGCCGTTCCGCGGGTGTTGTGGAAGTGGGCGACGACCGGCAGCCCGGGATGGGCCCGGTCCAGCCGGGCGAAGAGGCCGGTGACGGCCGCGGGGGTGGCGACGCCCGTGGTGTCGCCCAGGGTGACGGCATCCGCGCCGAGGTCGACGAAGCGGGCGACGTCCTCGGCGACCCGGCCCGGGTCGACGGGGCCTTCGAAGGGGCAGCCGAACGCGACGGACACCACCCCGATCAGCCGGAACCGGTCGCCGGCGAGCGCGACCATCTCGGTGACCCGTTCCCACTGGTGCTCCCGCGTGGTGCGCAGGTTCTTCCGTGTGTGGCTCTCACTGGCCGACACCAGCAGGCTCAATTCCTCGGCGCCCGCACCGCGTTCGAGATCGGCCAGGGCGCGCTCGACGGCCCGCGGGTTGGGACACGTCGCCTTGAACGCCACACCGGGGCGGTGGGTGACGCCCGCCAGCACATGGCTCGCGTCGGCGAAGGCGGGAACCCACCGCGGATGGCTGTAGCCGGTCGCCTCGATGCGGCGGAAGCCGGCGTCGGCGAATGCCTCCAGCAGGGCGATCTTGGTTTCGGTGGGCACGAACGTGGGTTCGTGCTGCAGCCCGTCCCGGGCGAAGCATTCGCAGATCGTGACCGCGTCGGTCATCGAGCCACCTCCTCATGGATGACTCCACCACAACTACCCCCGCTGTGTTGATAAAGTCAACACTCAGGCGTCGTCGAGCCGATCTCGCTCCCGCCGCTCCAGGGACAGCGCGAGATCGGTGAGCTTCTCCAGGGCACGCCCCAGCACCCGCGCCTCCTCGCCGGAGAGGACCTCCGCGAACGTCGCGTCCCGCTCATTCGCCGCCGCGATCAGACCCCGGTACACCGTCACCCCGTCCTCGGTGAGGGCCAGTTGGCGACTGCGCCCCGATCCTTCGGTACGGCTGACCAGACCCCGCTCCACCAATCCCCGCACCACCCGGCTCACCTGCGCTTTATCCAGCCCCGCCCGCCGGGCCAGGCGGTTGAGGGTCAGGGTCGGATCGGCCGCGATCAGTGCGATCGTCCGCCACTCGCCGAGGCTGACATCGAACTCGCGGCGGTACCTCAGGGCCGCACTGCGCGACAGTGCCGACGATGTGCGCGACAGTCGATAGGACAGCAGTTCGGAGATCGGCACCAAGTCTCCGCCACCCTCACGTTTCACCATGGGTGGCATGGTATCTCCGCCGGAAGTGTTGACTTTATCAACTCAAGCGGCGGAAACTCGCACCGCCCGCCGCCCCGGCGACGCAGCCCCTCTCAGCAAAGGAGTCGTACGTCGTGGCCGACCCTTCAACTCTCACCGGATCCCAGGACGCCGACGCCCCCGAAACTTCCTCGGTCGACCGCACCGCGACCTACCGCACCATCGCCTGGCGTCTCATGCCGCTCCTGGTCATCTGCTACGTCGTCAGCTTCATCGACCGCACCAACATCGGCATCGCCCAGCAGGGCCTCGAGCGCGACCTCGGCTTCGGCTCCGCCGTCTACGGCCTGGGCGTGACCCTCTTCTTCGTCGGCTTCATCCTCTTCGAGGTGCCGAGCAGCACCCTGCTCGCCCGGATCGGCGCCCGTAAGACACTCGTGCGCATCATGGCGTCCTGGGGTGTCGTCACCGTCGCCACATCACTCGTCCAGGACGAGATCACCTTCTATATCGCCCGGTTCCTCCTCGGTGTCGCCGAGGCCGGCTTCTTCCCCGGGGCGCTCTACTTCCTGTCCCGCTGGTTCCCCTCCGCCCGGCGTACCCGCATGACCGCGGTGTTCTTCGCGGGCGTGCCCATCTCCGGCGTCCTCGGCTCCCTCATGTCCGGCGGCATCATGCACAGCTTCGGCGGCGTGGCCGGCCTCGCCGACTGGCAGTGGCTGTTCCTCATCGAGGGCATTCCCCCGCTCGTGCTCGCCGGCGTCGTCCTCCTGTGGCTCGTCGACGAACCCGGACAGGCGCGGTGGCTGACCCCCGCGCAGCGAGCGGCCGTACGCGCGGACCTCGACGCGGACCAGCGGCGCAAGGGCGACGAGGAGGCGGCCGGCGGCGGGCACGGCGGTCTGCGCCTCGCGCTGCGGGACCCCAAGGTGTGGATCATCGGTCTGTGTGCCTGCGGCGCCTACACCCTGGCCAACGCCGTGTCGTTCTGGACGCCTCGGATCATCGCGGAGGCGGGCGTCGGCGACGTCCTCGACCTCGGGCTCTTCTCCGCCCTGCCGCCCCTGCTCGGCATCGTGGTCATGCTGATCGTGGGACGGCACTCCGACCGCACTCTCGAACGCCGCTGGCACGCGGCCCTCAGCTGGACCGTCGCCGCCGTCGCGATGGTGGCGCTCTCGGTGTCCAGCGGCAGCGTCATCGTCGTCGTGGCGCTGCTGGCGGTCCTCGCCGCGGCACACTACTCCGGCCTTACCGTCTTCTACTCGATCCCCTCCATCTACCTGGGAGAACGCGCGGCGGCCACCGGAATCGCCTTCGTCACCTCGATGGGCTCGTTCGCCGCGGCCGCCTCCCCGTCCCTGCTCGGCTTCATCCAGGCCGGCACCGGCAGCCTTGCCCTCGGCCTGCAGATCAGCGCCGGTATCGTGCTGCTCGCCGTCGTCCTGCTGCTGCTCGGGGTCAAGGCGAGCGATCTGCGGGAACGACGGTCCCCCTGAGGCGTGCGGCGGGTCGCCCGAACAGCCGGTGGCCCGGGAGATGGCCGAACTGCTCGCCGAGAACGTTCCGTAGCGCCAAGCCGCTGCGCGGACCGGGCAGGAAGGAGCCCTGGGGGCTCCTCCCCCGGCGCTCAGGCTGAAAAGACCTGCCTCGCGGCCGTGATGGCCGTCATGGCCTTGGGCCAGCCGGCGTAGAAGGCGAGGTGGGTGATCGCCTCGATGAGTTCGGTCTCGGTGACGCCGTTCTCCTTCGCCCGTCCGAGGTGGAAGCGGAGCTGGTCGGCGTCGCCACCAGCGACGAGGACGGCGACGGTGATCAGGCTGCGGTCGCGGGCGGCCAGCCCGGTGCGATTCCACACGTCCTCGAACAGGATGTCGTCGGTGAGCTCGGCGAGCTTCGGAGCGAAATCACCGATCGTGCGGCGTCCGCCGCCGATCTGTTTCTGTTGGTCGGTCATCGAAGGTCCTTTCGCTGGTCTGCGGGTCACAAGCCCAGGAGCCCGCAGGGGAGCCGGTCCCCGTCTCCGGGCGCGCGGCGGCATGGGAAAGAGGGATGGGGCCTGGTCAGTGGCTGCGGGCGCGGTTGTACTGCTCGTCGGTGACCGGCTCGTTCCAGGTGGTTTCCGCAACTCCGTCGCCCTTGCCCTCCCACATGGCGATGTGCTCCATGAAGCGGTCCGGGGTGGCGCCGTGCCAGTGTTCCTCGTTCGGGGGGCAGGTGACGGTCTGGCCGGGGTGGGCTTCGAAGACGATGCCGTCGCGGGTGCCGATCAGGGCGATGCCGGAAACGACGTGCAGGGTCTGGCCCAGCACGTGGGAGTGCCAGTGGGTACGGGCGCCGGGCGAGAAGCGGACCATGTTGGCGCGCATCCGGGACGGCTCCTTGCCCGCGTAGATCACGTCGAACCAGACGTCGCCGGTGAACCAGTCCGCGGGGGCCTTGGTAGTGGCCCGCTCTTTGACGAATTCCATGGTGTCTCTCTCAGGAGTGCGGGGTTGTGGGATGGGTCAGGCGGCGTCGGCGTGGGCGAGGCCGGAGCCCAGCGCGCGGGAGGCGTCGACCTGGGCGAGGAGTTCCCTGGCCTTGGCCTCGACGGCGGCGAGGCAGTCGTCACCCGCGACGAACCGCAGCGGGGGCTGATCCAGGTCGACGACCTTCAGCAGGGCGAGGGCGAGCTTGGCCGGGTCGCCGGCCTGCTGTCCGTTCATCGACTCCCAGGTCTTCTTGGTGGCGGCGGTGCGCTCGGCGTAGTCGTCGATGGACAGCTCCGCCCAGGTGGTGGAGGCGTCCACCAGCAGCTCGGTGCGGAAGAAGCCCGGCTCGACGACCGTGGTACGGATCCCGAACGGCTCGACGTCGTGGCGCAGGGACTCCATGAAGCCCTCGACGCCGAACTTCGCCGCCGCGTAGGCGACGCAGAAGTCGACGCCGACCACACCCGCCAGGGAGGAGATCGTGATGATGTGCCCGGACCGCTGCTTGCGCATGACCGGCAGCACGGCGCGAGTGACGTTCATCGGGCCGAACAGGTTCGTCTCGATCTGCGCCCGCACCTGCGCTTCGGACAGCTCCTCGAAGAACCCGGCGTAGAAGTTGGCGGCGTTGTTGATCAGGACATCGATCCGGCCGAAGCGGTCGACGGCCGCCTCGACGGCCGTCTCGGCGGCGGCCGGGCCGGTGATGTCCAGGGCCGCGACCAGCAGGTCGTCCTGCTCGCCGCCCAGCGTCTCAAGGACGCGCTCGGGACGACGCCCGGTCGCCACGACCTGGTGGCCGGCGGCGAGGGCCTGGCGGGCGATGTCCGCGCCCAGGCCGCGTCCGGCGCCGGTGATGAGGAAGACCTTGCTCATGATGGGTGAATGCTCCAAACGGATGATCAAGATGAGAGACAGCGGGAGGGATCAGCCGGCCTTACGCTCGTCGGCGATCTTCTCGCGGGAAGTACCGCGAACCGGCCGGTAACACTCTGTGCCACACAGGGCCGCCCGGCAGCCGCCGCAAGCCCGGATTCCGATAGGTGTCCGGCACCCCCGACCGCTGCCGTTATCTAGGAAACCGCAGCTCAAAGTCGGGAAGAAGGGTCTGTCATACCAGGTACTGACAGGGCCCCCCACGCGTGCGCCGCCCGATCTAACCTGGAATGCGTGAGTACCGAGAGCGACATCCGCGAGTTCCTGGCCTCCCGCCGCGCCAAGATCACCCCCCAGCGGGCGGGCCTGCCCGCCTACGGCGGCAACCGGCGCGTGCCGGGCCTGCGCCGGGAAGAAGTCGCCCTCCTCGCCGGCGTCAGCATCGACTACTACATCCGCTTGGAGCGCGGGCACCTCGCCGGAGCCTCGGAGGAAGTCCTCGACGCCGTCGCGAACGCCCTCCAGCTCGATGACGCCGAACGCGCCCACCTTCGCGACTTGGCACGCGCCGCCGCCAAACGCCCCGCCCGCCGCAAGCCCGTCCGCGGACCACTACCCGACAGCGTCCTGCGCGTCCTGCACTCCATGACCGACTCCCCGGCCTTCATCCGCAGCGGACGCCTGGACATCCTCGCCACCAACCACCTCGGCCGCGCCCTCTACTCCCCGCTCTTCCCCGACCCCACCACCCCGACGGCCAACATCGCCCGCTTCCAGTTTCTCAATCCGCGTGGCCACGACTTCTTCCCCGACTGGGAGGAGTCTCTGAACACCACCGTCTCCCTGCTGCGCACCGAGGCCGGACGCACACCGCACGACAGCGAGCTGACCCGACTCATCGGCGAGCTCGTCACCCGCAGCGAGGAGTTCCGCACCGCCTGGGCCAAACACAACGTGCGTCTGCACCAGACCGGCCGTAAGTCCTTCCGTCACCCGGCCGTCGGCGTCCTCACTCTCGACTTCGACACCATGGAACTGCCCGCCCAGCCCGGCTTGGCCCTCACCGCCTACAGCGCCGCACCGCATACCCCCGACCACGACGCCCTACAACTCCTCGCCGCCTGGGCCGCCACCGAAAACACCGAGCCCGCCAGTCACCCCTCCAACCGACAGAATCGATGAACGCCGGGCCTCGTCCACCGAACGGGGCCACCGCGTCTCGACTGGCCGGACTACGAACCGCCTGACCACTGATCGCCGTACCGCGCGCCGCCGGCGGCCCTCACCACGTGGCCGGGTTGCCTCCGTAAGCAGCCTGTTGGTACGTCGATTCCGGGTCCCTCTGCTGTGGAGATCACGCTGTCAGAGAATGAGCGTGCCGAGCTGATGCGGCGGGCGGGATTACCGGATCGGCGTCCGGCCGAGCGGGCCCGGATCATCCTGGCGTGCGCTGGCGGGATGTCGAAATACGGGTGTCGCGTGGGCCGTTGGCCTTGAAGATGGTGAGGAAGCGGCGTGGGGCAGGCCGGACATACCCGCCCCGGGCCGATGCAGCCCCTCCTGCGAAGTGCCCGATGGGACGCCGACGCGGTCCGTATCCCCACCCCCGTCACCGGAACGATGCGAGGTTCTCGGTGGCCCACTGACGGAACGTACGGCCGGGGCGGCCGGTGATCGGCTCGGCGGAACGCGACGCCTCGCACCGCCCATCGGACAACTGGGCCCAATAGTCCAGCACCGCCGCGACCAATGGCGCGGGAACGTGGCTGCCCAGGCGCGCGGCAGCCTGTTCCGGAGCCGCTTCGCGCAGCTCGATCTCACGGTTCAGCAGCTCCCCGAGTATCCGCGCCTGGTCACGGAATCCGAGCACCTCCGGACCGCCCAGGCTGATCGTCTCGTCGTCCAGTGTGTGGGTGGTCAGCGCCAGTTCAGCGACGTCGGCGATGTCGTCGGGGTGTATGACATCCAACCGGGCTTCCGGGTATCCCTGCTCGACCGGCGCGCCCGCCCGGATGGACTCCGCCCAGCCCAGCGTCATGGTGGCGAACCCGCCCGGCCGCAGCACGGTCGAGGTGAGGGGCGCGGCGCGCAGCGCCCGTTCCACCAGCAGGTGGTGGCGGGCCAGGGCGCTGTGCTCGGCGTTCGGGAGGTTCACCGAGTCGGACGAGAGCAGCACCACCCGTCGCACTCCGGCCGAGACCGCCGCGTCCAGGAGCTCATCGATCCCGGTCGGATCGGCGTACAGGAACATGCTGCTCACTCCGGCCAGCGCGGGCGCGAACGTCGTCGCGTCGGCGAGGTCGAGCGGGACGGCTGTGACACCGGCGGGCGGGGCGGCCTTCTCCGGGGCGCGGCTGGCCGCCCGGACGTCATAGCCGGATGTGTGCAAGCGGTGCACCAGACCGGCGCCGATGCCGCCACGGGAGCCGGTGATCAGGATGGTCATGTGGTACCTCCAGGGGACGGGGCAGACACCGTCCACACTGCGTCGGACCACGCATCGCGTCCAACGAATGGTTCTGCTCGCAGCCATCGCCATCTGCGATAGTTGCGCTCATGGAGCTACGCCAGCTGGAGTGCTTCGTCGCGGTGGCGGAAGAGTCGAGCTTCACCCGCGCGGCGGCCCGGCTGCACATCGTGCAGTCGGCGGTGTCGGCGACGATCGCCTCCCTGGAGCGGGAGCTGCGCACCCAGCTGTTGTGGCGCACATCCAGGCGGGTCGTCCTCACGGAAACCGGACACGCGCTCCTGCCCAAGGCGCGGGCGGCCCTTGACGCCGCGCGCGAGGCGCGCGCCGCCGTCGATGAGGCCGGCGGCGACATCCGGGGGACCTTGCGCATCGGGACGATGAGTTCACTCGGGCCGATCGACCTGCCCGCCATGCTGGGGAGCTTCCATCGCCAGTACCCCGCCGTCTCCATACACCTCGCCACCGCGGCCTCGAGCGGTGGCTCGCCCGGCCTCCTCACGGCGCTCACCGAGGGCAGACTCGACCTCGCGTTCGTCTCGGGCCCGGGCCGCCCGCCGACCGGCGCGCAGCTGAGCGAGCTCACCTCCACTCCCTTGGACCTCGTCGTTTCAGCCGACCACCGCCTCACCGACCGCACCGAAGCGGCGATGGCCGAACTGAACGACGAGGCATTCATCGACTTCCCGCCCGGCTACGGCAACCGCGCCGTGACCGACCGCGCGTTCACCACCGCGGGGATCCACCGTCACGTCACCATCGAGATCACCGACATCACGGCCGGTGCCGACTTCGTCCGTCACGGCCTGGGCATCGCTCTGCTGCCGCGCGGCGTCGTCGAGCCCCACGCCGATCTCACCACGCTGCCCATCACCGACGCCCTGCTCAACTGGACCATCTCCCTGGCTGTTCCCGACAACCGAACTCCGAGCGCGGCCGCCCGGGCATTCGAACAGTTCGTGCATCAGCATCCGAAGGGGCACGGGTGACCGCTGTGATCGGTCAATGACGCCGCCGCCCGTTCGCTGGGCAAGGCGTCTCCGGAGGGCATCCACACCGGGCCAGTAACCCTGGCCGCTTCCCTGATCATCGGTACCGGCTACCTCCCGTCCCACGACCCGCACCAGACCCTTCTGCCCCGCAGCCACCGCCTGGCTCTCCGCCCGTGCCGCCTCCCCCGCCCGCCACCACCGGTCTCGCGCACGGCATCGCCGGCTCGGGCTAGCAGTTCACCGGCGGCGCGGGAAGTGGCGCGACACCTTCGATCTTGCAGCCGATTCGCACGGTTTCCTGAGGGATCGTTTGATTGTCCGTGACCGGTGTCACCTCCATGCTGGGCTTGTCCAGCTCAAGGAGGAGCGCCACATGCATGCGCGAGCGATGGATCCCCTGCTCCAGCCCTTCACGATCAAGAGCCTCACCCTGCGCAACAGGGTGGTCAGCACGTCACATGAACCGGCGTTCGGGGAAGAGGGGCTACCCCGGGACCGGTACCGGATGTACCACTTGGAGAAGGCTCGCGGCGGGGTCGGGCTGACGATGATCGGCGGGTCGGCGGTGGTGTCGCCCGACAGTCCGCCGTCCTTCGGCAATCTGCTGCTCTACCGCGACGAGGTGGTGCCGTGGTTCCAGCGGCTGGCCGACGATGTGCACGACGCCGGGGCGGCGGTCATGTGCCAGGTCACGCACCTGGGGCGGCGTACCAGCAACTACACGGGGGACTGGCTGCCGGTGCTCTCCGCGTCGCCGGTGCGGGAGCCCGCGCACCGGGCGTTCCCCAAGGAGGCCGAGCAGTGGGACCTGGACCGCGTCGTACGGGACTACGCGGCCGCGGCCGCCCGCTGTGAGGCCGGAGGGCTGGACGGGATCGAGATCCAGTCGTACGGACACTTCCTCGACAGCTTCCTGTCCCCGACGACGAACCACCGGGACGACGAATACGGCGGCAGCCTCGCGCACCGCATGGCCTTCCCGCGCCGGGTGGTCCGGGCGATCCGGGCCGCGGTCGGGCCCGACTTCATCGTCGGCATCCGCATGATGATGGACGAGGACCGGCCCGGCGGGCTGGTCCTGGACGAGGCGCTGACCGCGGTCCGGGCGTACATCGCGGACGGTATCGACTTCGTCAGCACCATCCGGGGCTCGATCGAGAGCGACGCCACGCTGGCGAAGACCATCCCGACGATGGGCATGCCCTCCGCGCCGTTCCTCGACTTCACCGCCGAGATCAAGCGACGGATCGAGGTGCCGGTGATGCACGCCGCCCGCATCGCCGACGTCGCCACCGCGCGGTACGCGGTGCGGGAGGGGCTGCTCGACCTGGTCGGCATGACCCGGGCCCAGATCGCCGACCCCCACCTCGTGGCCAAGGTGGCCGCCGGGGACGAGGACCGCATCCGGCCGTGCGTGGGGGCGAGCTACTGCCTCGACGCGATCTACGACTCCGGGGACACCAAGTGCGTCCACAACCCCGCCACCGGGCGCGAACTGCGGCTGCCGCACACCGTCCCACCTGCGGCCGAGCGGAAGAAGGCCGTGGTGGTGGGCGCCGGGCCCGCGGGGCTGGAGGCGGCCCGGGTGCTGGGCGAGCGCGGTCATGAGGTGGTCGTGTTCGAGGCCGGTGACCTGCCCGGCGGGCAGATACGCATCGCCGCGTCCAATACCCGCAGGCGGGATCTGCTCGGCATCGTGGACTGGCGCGTCGACGAGTGCAAGGTACTCGGCGTCGACCTGCGGCTCGGGGCGCCGGCCGAGCCCGAGGACGTCCTCGCGGAACGCCCCGACATCGTGCTCATCGCCACCGGCGGGCTGCCCGACGTCTCCTTCCTCACCGAGGGCGCCGATCTGGTGTGCGACACGTGGGACGTCCTGGGCGGAGCCCTGCGCCCCCGCGGACACGTGCTGGTCTACGACGACAACGGCGCCTACCCGGGCCTGGACGCCACCGAGTTGCTGGCCCGCAAGGGCCTGCCCATCGAGTACGTGACGCCGGAGCGCACCCTCGCACCCGACGTCGGCAGTATGAACTCGCCCGCCTATCTGCGGGCCTTCGCCGAACACACGGTGCGCACCACACTGGCCCACCGGCTGGTGTCCGTACGCCGCACCGAGGACGGCCGTCTGACGGCCACGCTGCGCAGCCCGTACGCGGACACCGAGGCGGAGCGGATCGTGGACCACGTGGTGGTGGAACACGGAACGCTGCCCATCGCGGACCTCTACTGGGACCTGCTCCCCGCGTCGCGCAACCTCGGCCGCGTGAACCACCCCGCCCTGCTGGCCGGTGAACCGCAGCGGGAGGCCGACAACCCCGAGGGCCGCTTCCAGTTGTTCCGCATCGGGGACGCCGTCACCAGCCGCAACATCCACGCCGCGGTGCTCGACGCACTGCGCCTGTGCCTGCCGATGTGAGAGGAGAGCAGCGTGAGCATCGTGACAACGCCGGCCACCGTCAGGCCCCGCGAGGAGCGGGGAACGTCCCGGATCCAGGACACGGTGGCGCGACGAGTCGTCGGCCACAGCCTGGAACGGCCCTTCTACACCGACCGGGAGTTCTTCGACCTCGACATCGCGGCCGTCTTCACCCGCCACTGGCTCTTCGTGGCCGTGGACGCCGAGATCCCCGAGCCGGGCGACTACACCACGGTGGAGATCGGCCCGTACTCGGTCATCGTCGTACGCGGCGACGACGAGAACCCGCGCGCGTTCCACAACGTGTGCCGCCACCGCGGCGCCCGCCTCCTCGACGGGGAGCGCGGATCGGTCGGCAACCTCGTCTGCGGCTACCACAAGTGGACGTACGGAACGGACGGCGCGCTCCGGTACGCCCCCTCCCAGCCGGGGGACTTCGACCCCGGCTGCTTCGGCCTCAAGACGGTGCACGTGCGCAGCGTCGGCGGGCTCGTGTTCGTCTGCCTCGCCGACCAACCCCCGGCCGACTTCACCGAGGTCGCCGCCCGCATCGAACCGTATCTGCTGCCGCACGGCCTGCGCCGGGCGAAGGTGGCGGCCCGCACCGACCTCGTCGAGGACGGCAACTGGAAGCTGGTGATGGAGAACAACCGGGAGTGCTACCACTGCGACGGCCACCCCGAGCTGCTGCGCACGTTCTTCCCCACCTACGGCTACGCCGGCAAGGACATCCCCGCCCCGCTGCGCCCGGCACACGAACGCTATCTGCGGACCGACGCCGAGCTGCGCGAGACGTACGAAAGGCTCGGCCTGCCGTACGCGCTCATCGAGGAGCTGGACCACCGCACCACCGGGTTCCGCATCCAGCGCGACGCGCTCGACCTCGCCGGTGAGTCCTTCACCAAGGACGGCCGGGCCGCCTGCCGCCGCCTGCTGGGCGATCTGCCCACGCCACGCCTCGGCCACCTCTCCCTGCACATGCAACCCAACTCCTGGTTCCATGTGGTCGGCGACCACGCGATCACCTTCAGCGCGCTACCGCTAGCCCCGGACAAGACGCTGCTGCGCACCACCTGGCTCGTCCACCCGGACGCCGAGGAGGGCGTCGACTACGACCCGGACACCCTGCTCGCGGTGTGGACGGCCACGAACGAGCAGGACGCGCGCCTGGTCGCCCGCGCCCAGCGGGGCGTCTCCAGCCCGGCCTACACACCCGGCCCGTACGCCCCGACGGAATACCAGGTCGAGGCGTTCTGCAGCTGGTACGTCGCCCGGCTGCGCGAGGAGCTGCGGCGATGACCGGCCCACTGGTGTGCAGGCAGGTCCGCGATGTCACGCACGACATGAAGACCTTCGTCTTCGAAGCCTCTGAACCCGCTCTCTTCCGGCACGACCCGGGGCAGTACCTCACGTTCACCTTCGAGATCGACGGCCAGGAGATCGACCGCTGCTACACGCTCTCCTCCCCGCCGTCGCGTCCGCTCCTCGCCTCGATCACCGTCAAACGCGTGCCCGGCGGCCGGGTCTCGAACTGGCTGCACGACCATCTGACGCCGGGCGACGTGGTGCGCGCCCGGGGCCCACTCGGCGGGTTCTCGACGGCACGCCACCCGGCACCCGCGTATCTCTTCCTGTCCGGCGGCAGCGGGATCACGCCGCTGATGTCCATGACCAGGACCCTGTACGACCTGGCGTCCCCGGCGGACGTGGTCTTCGTGCACAGCGCCCGCACCCCCGACGACATCCCGTTCCGGCAGGAGCTGGAGCTGATGGCGGCGACCGCGCCGCACATCCGGGTCGCCCATGTCTGCGAGGACGACGGGGCGGTGGAGCGGTGGGACGGCCACCGGGGCCGCCTCACACTCGACGTCCTGCGGCAGATCGCCCCCGATCTGCCACGGCGCGAGGTGTTCACCTGCGGACCGCAGGGGTACATGCGGGCGATCCGCCGGATGCTGGCCACGGCGGGGCTCCCGGCGGACCGCTGCCATGAGGAGAGCTTCGAGGTACCGGCTCCAGCCGCCGTGAAAGCGACCGGGGACACGAGCTTCGCGGTCCGCCTCTCCCGCAGCGGGGCCACGATCGCGTGCGACACCGGTACGCCCCTGCTGGAGGCCGCGGCCCGGGCGGGCATCACCCTCCCCTCCTCGTGCGGGCAGGGCCTGTGCGGTACGTGCGTCACCACCCTGGAGAAGGGGACCGTCGACATGCGGCCGGGCGGCGGCCTCCGCCCCGGGGACGTGGCGCGGAACAAGATCCTGCTGTGCTGCTCAACGCCCCTGGAGGACCTGGTGATCGACGCCTGACGCGGCCGGGGGGACGCGCCTCCGTGCGGCGCTGCCGCGCCGGGAAGGAGAACCAGAACGTGGCCGTCAGGGCGGCTCCGGCCCAGCTGAGCCCGGTCACCCCCGCGTGAGCGGTATCCAGGTGGTCAGCGGGCCGACGGCGACCGCGGGCACCCCGGAGCCCCAGTAGAACAGCAGATGCAGCGCGGCCCCGATCCCGCCGCGCTGCCCGGCCGGTGAGGCCCCTGGGTCTTGATACCCAGACGTGCGTGCGCTCAGAAGTACGGGTTGTAGGCAGGAGACGAAGCGCGGCAGGTGTCAGTACCCCAGTCGTCCACGCAGACCTCGACCCGCAACGCGTAGATCCGCCATTCCGCGTTGATGTGCTTGTTGTGCCACTGGGCGTAGTTGGCGTCGCACCCGCTACTGTTCCATCGCTTGCCCGTCCTCCAGTACCCGCCGTCCCCCTCGTAGACGCGGAAGCGGAGGTAGACCGGGTGGCTGTCGCACTTGTTGTCCTTCACGGACATGTCGACGTTCGTCGCTTGCGAGCCGTTGCTCTTGAACGTGAACGTCGCACTGCCGCAGGCCCCCGTAAAGCATGCGTCGAGCCGGTAGCGGACGTCCATCGGCTTTGCCGGGGCGGCGTGAGCTGCAGGCGCGACCACACCGCTGACAAGCAGGATCGCCGCACCGACGGCAGGAATAAGGCGCTTGGGCGAGTGCACCGTGGCCGCCGCCAACGCGGCTAAGCCTTTGGGTGAGTTCACAGTTGATCATCCCCCTAGATCCTTCTCGAACGATCACGGTGTTCGTGTCGTCCAGTTCGTTGCCAGTGTGCGGAACGAGGAGGAACAAGGACAGATATGTGGCGTCAGATGCCACAACAAACGCACAAATATGAAGATCCTGCCTCCGCTGGGAAATCGTCCCGGCCGGACCGTGTGGGGGTTCCATAATCCGGCCGGGCCTCCACGTTTGCCGCCGCCGGCTCACCCACCCGTGCCGGAACCGGTTGCCGCAGGTCAGTGTCACCGCCAACGGGATACCAGCGGCCGGGCCGAATCCACCTATCCCGTCCGAGACTTCCTGACCTGGGCACGCCAACGACAGCTCGGTTCGGGCTCAATTGCCGTCGCCCGCTCGCTGACGCTGGATCAGGTCGGCCACGGCGGCCGGGCGGCTCAGGTAGGGCGAGTGGCTGGTGTCCCACATTTCCGTGCGAGAGCAACGCCCGGCGAAGCGGTCCGGAAGTGGAGTCGCGATGGTCCGGTCCTGCTGCCCGCGGAGGTAGATCGACGGGGTCTCCCGCCAACTCACACGAGTAGGTGTGGCGCCGAAGATCGACGGAGGTTCCGGACGCAGCAACTCCACCGCACGCGTGGCCGCCGGCTCGTCGACGTCGCCGTACAGCTTCGCCCGGGCATCGTCCGGGTCCAGGCAAAGCCGCCCGTCCGCGTCCGGCAGCGCGAGCAACCCCTCGCCGGGCTCGCCAGGGGTCTCCGCGAGCACTTTGGCCGGGGATTCACCGACGTCGAGAATCCAGCTGTTGAGGAAGATCAACGCGGCAGCACCACGCACCGTCCCAGCGGTGACACCCCCGAACGAATGCCCCACCACCACCGACGGCTCCGACGAGCCCGAGACGATGGCCTCGACCTTCGCGGTGCTCTCGGCGAGCGACAGCTCGTAGAGGTCGGGCACCTCCACGGACAGATCCCGGGCGCGCAGCAGATCGGCAAGTTCGGCGTAGTGAGCGGGCTGGTGCCAGGCTCCGTGAAGGATGATCACGTCAGTCACTTGCGCACATTACCGTCACTACCCGACCGGACGCCACATACTGAGCATGGCCGGAGAACGTGCAGCCCGCATACGAGGCACGTGGGCCCACGTCGCGTACGTTCCGGCGTCGGTCTCGTACCTGGCGTGCAGATCCGGCGAGGCCGCCACCGCAGGCCGCTCACCGCGGGCACCTCACAGTTGTCGCCCATCAGCGCAAGTCGAGCGCCCGAGTTGGACAGCCTGGCGCTCAGTTGCCGTGGGCGCGGTCGACGCCGGACCTCGTCGACTTCGCTTGCCGCCCGATCAGCACCGGTGGTCGGGCACACGATCCTCGGTGGATGCGGGACCCGTCGCCGCGGCATCCGACGCACTGTCGGCCAGATTCTCCTCGAGATTGGCGACAAGCCTTCTCAGCAGGTCCACAAGGAGATCGATTTCTTCGGCGCTGAAGCCTCGCAACGCCTGATCGTTGGTCTCGGACAACGCCGAGTGCACCTGTGTGAGCTTTGCCAGTCCGGTCTCGGTCAGTGAGATCAGGCTGACCCGTCGATCATGCTGGGCGGGGGTGCGCCGGATGAGGCCGTCGCGGTCCATCCGGGCGAGCAGCTGGGCCATGGACGGCTGCTCGATCCGGGCCAGCCCCGCCAATTCCTTCTGGGAGAGCGCGTCGGCCTTGCTCAGCGCCGCCAGCACAGGCATCTGCGCGAAAGTCAACCCCAGCGGCCGCAGTCGCCGGTCGTTGATCCGGGACAACGCACGCGAGGCGATGTTGATCAACGCGGCGGGCACGGAGCCGAACCTGGAGTGCGTCATGCGTCAAGTGTATAGGTTCCTATTGACCAACTACATAGGCACCTATACAGTTCGATGCATAGGAGCCTATGCAGTTGGGCCGCCAAATAAGGAGAAATTCATGATCATTCGTAACGTGACCGTCATCGACGGACAGGAGGCCGCCCCGATCGCCGATGCCGAAGTGGTGGTGACCGACGGACGGTTCAGCGCCATCCGGCCGGCGGCCGACGCACGGCCGGCGACCGGTGGCACTCCCGTGCTCGACGCGCGGGGTGGCTACCTGGTGCCGGGCCTGTGGGAGAGTCATACCCATCTGAGTGGGCACGCCTACTCCAAGCCCGAGGACGAGCGGGCGAAGTACATCTCCCAGCTACTCACCGACTTCCTGAGTGCCGGGGTGACCAACGTCGTCAACCTCGGCGGTCCACTGGAGATCGAGCTCGCCGCCCGCGACTACCGCGACAAGGCCACCGACACCGCTGCCGGGTTGTTCTTCGCCGGGCCGGTGTTCACCGGCGTGGAGGGCTGGCCGGTCCTGGACGATCCGGCACGTGCCCCCATCGCCTACCAGACCGACAATGCCGACGTCGCCTATCGTCAAGCACTGGAGCTGGCCGATCAGGTCGACTTCATCAAGTGCATCTACGACGGCGAGCCCGGCGCCCCGGACAAACTGCCCCTCGACGCCCTGAAAGCCATCGTCGCCGCCGCGCACGAGAAGGGCAAGAAGGTACTCGTGCATGTCCACGAACGCATCGATCTGGAGGAGGCGGTGGCGTCCGGCGCGGACGGCATCGAACACGCTTTCCAGCCGCAGGACCCCGGTAGTACCGCAGAGGCCCGCGACGTCGCCGCACTACTGGCGGAGACGAACACCTATTACTGCCCCACCCTGGTCACCTGGGAGCAGATCGCGCACAACGGCGAGGCCGGCTATTTGCAGCAGTTGGTCGATGATGGTTTCGCCACGCACGACGACATCCCGCAAATCACCGGCCGCCCGATCTACGGGCGCCAGTTCCCCCGGCATTCCCCGCAGGACTCCCACATCCGTTTCGACTATGCGATGCGCACGCTGGCGCTGATGCACGACGCGGGAGTGAAGATCACCGCGGGCAGCGACGTGGCCATGTTGATGCCCTCGCCACCCGTCGCCCTGCTGCGAGAACTGCAATTGCTGGCAAAGGCAGGGCTGCCGCTGCCCGCGGTCCTGGCGGCCGGTACCCGGCATTCGGCCGAGAAGATCGGCCAGCAGGCGATGACACCGGGGACGATCACCGTCGGATCCGTTGCCGACGCGCTGTTGCTCGATGCCGACCCCTACGTGGACATCGCGCACCTGGTCGACCGTTCCCACCACATCGGGACGTTGCGGGCCGGGCGGCCAAGCTGGGATGAGGGCCACCCTCGAGCCTGACACGGCCGATTCCAGGTTCAGATGCGCCAGCACGACAGATGAGGATTCCTCGAACCCCGTTGGCGCACACCAACAGGCGGGACAACGGTTCCTGGCCTCAACGCTACGAGCCCGCGCTGCCGGTGGCTGATCTCGTCCCGATCACCGAGGACAGATCCACAGGGACGGCTGTCCCCTCCCGTCCGGCTGAGGTTGTTCGCGTGAAGGTCAACGAGCTGCCGCGCCGGACGGTGTCATCGTGCGTACCGACGGCCCGGCCGCCGAACCCGGTGGCCGGGCCGCTTCGCAAGGTCACCCCAGCAGGCGACGGTGATCAGCATCAGCCATCGTGACGGACATATAACTGCATTCCCGGACCACAAATGGCCCGGCGCTGATACGTGCAGCTGGGCGCCCTCACTCGGTCGGGTGGTGATGGGTGGCTGCCGCGCTTCTCTCCCGGAATCCCACCACGGCCGCGCCGTGCTCGTGAGCCCACTCAGTCAGCACGGCGATCGGCTTCACCAGCGTCCGGCCCAAGTCCGTCAGCACGTACTCGACCTTCCCGGCCTCGGCGTGGCGGTCGACCAGGCCGTACCCCTGCAACCGCCGCAGCGTCTGGGTGAGCACTTTCCGCGAGATTCCGCCGACCAGGTCGACCAGCTCGCCGTGCCTGCACGATTCCCGGCTCAACGCGAACAGCACGACCACCGCCCACTTGTCGGCGATGATCTCGATCGCCAGCCGAGCCGGGCAGTCGGCGAGGAAGACGCTGCCGGAGTACTCACGCATGCCCCGACACTAGCCCGCTGCCAGGAACTTGGAGGTACCTACCGCCTCACTAGCGTCACGGCGGAAGCTACCGAGCAGGGGAACCGAATCATGCACAGCGACTACTCCGACGTCCGCGACACTGCGGCCGGCCCGTACGCCTACCGCGACCTGCACCGTGAGCTACTGAACCAGATGCTCGCCGCCCCCGGCCCAGGCGTCTTCCGCCTCACCGTCCACGCCCACGTCGGAGGCCGACCGCTCCTCGCGGGCATGGTCGGCCAGATCCTCGACCACATCCGTGACTCCGGCGACGTCTGGGTTGCCACCCACGCCCAGGTGGCCGAACACGTCCTCACACACCAGGGAAGAACGCCATGACCCACGTCCTCGTCGTCGGGGGCACCGGAGCCATGGGCAGCCACGTGATCCAGCACCTGTTGGCCACCACCGACGCCACCATCACCGTCCCCACCCGCCACCCGGAGTCCGCCCACGCCGCCGAACTCGCCGCCACCGCGCCCGACCGCGTGCGACTGGTCCGCTCCGACTCGGCGGCCCTCGAGGTCCTGATCGGGCAGGCCGACCACGTGTTCGCCAACACCGACTTCTTCGCGACGCGCAGCGCCGTGGGCGAGTATCGGCAAGGGCTGCACTTGCTGGCCGCCGCGGAGCGGGCCGGCGTGGACCGTTTCATCTGGTCCTCGTTGGACAGCGCGGTGTCCCTGACCGGCCACCCCGTCCCGCACTTCGACAGCAAAGCCGCCGTCGCCGCCCACATCGACCTGATGCGATCGGAGGAAATGCTCCGCAAGGAGACCGACGGCTGGTACACGGACCACGTCTCGGTACTGACCACGGCGCCGTACTTCGAGAACCTGCGGGACCGACTCACCCCCCGACCGGACGGCCGGGGCGGCCTGACCTTCAGGCTCCCCCTCGGCGCCGCCCGCTACCCGCTCGTCGCCCTCGACGACATCGCCTGGTTCGCCTGCCACATGTTCGACAACTGGCAGTCCTGGGGCGCCCGCGACCTCGCGGTGATCGGCGACAGCCTCACCGGCGACGAAATCGCCGCTGCCTTCACTCAGGTCACGGGCACCCCCAGCACCTACATCCCGATGCCGCATGACGACCTGCGCGCCGCCATCCCCGACTTCGGCCACGACTACGCAGCGATGTTCCAGTTCTTCGCCGACCGTGATCTCTACGCCCGAGACCGGGACATCAACCTCCTGCGCCGCCTGCACCCCGACTTGATGACCTTCGAGGACTGGCTGCGCCACACCGGATGGACGGGATGACCGCCCACCACGTCAAGTCCGAACGCGGGCACGCACGACAGGGACCCATCACCCCCAGACCGGAGGTTGTGCTGCACGTGCTGGAGACAGGGTCTTCGCGTGCAGGTTCCGGAACCCTCGACGGTATCGCATGACCAGGTGAGTGGCCCAGGACGAGGCCCCTTCCGACCTCTTCGGATACGCGACAAGCTCAGCCCGCGGGCAACCCGATGTTCGCCCACTCGGTTACGTGGTCCTGGACGAACTCGGCGAACGGGAGGGGCGGGCGACCGGTCAGGTCCAGCACCGCGGTGCTGACCTGATCTTCCCGGCCGGCTCTGATGCCGTCCTCCACAGCGGCGAGGGCGGCAGCGAACTCGGCAGGCATGCCGGCGGCCCGGTAGTTGGCCGCCTGCTCGTCGGTCCCGATGTGCACCACCCGGACCGGCCGTCCGGTGCGGGCGGTGAGGATCGCCGCAGCGTCCTGGTAGCTCAGCGCCTTCGGCCCGGTGAGCAGGTAGTCGCGCTGGTCGCCAGGCTCGACACCGGGGTCGGCCAGCAGGGCGGAGGCGGCTGCTGCGATGTCCCGCGCGTCGATCCAGCCGACTCGGCCGTCACCGGCGGCGGTGCGGATCTCGCCGTGCCGCCGGATCCGCTCGCCCAGCGGGTGTGCGCCCAGGAAGTTCTGCATGAACCCGGACGCGCGCAGCACGGACCACCCGGGCCGGGCCCGCACCCGCGCGGCCAGCTCCAGCGCGCCAGGAGCGTTCGGCAGCACGATGGCGGAGCCGAGGAGCACCACCCGGGGCACGCCGAGCCGTTCCGCCTCGGCCAGGAACGGCCCGACCAGCGGCATCGGATCCACCGTGTTCGTCGGAGGCACCAGGAAGACCCGGTCCATCCCGCGCAGCGTGGCCGGATGGGTTGCCGGGTCACCCCAGTCGAACCGGACCGCGTCAGGATCACCGGCAGACGGGTTGCGGCCGGCCACCCGGACCGGCACGCCGTTGCCGCGCAACAGTTCGGCCAGCGCGCTCCCGGTCTTCCCGGTGCCACCGGTCACCAGCACACCGGTCATCGGGCGGCCTCGGAACGCACCGAGTCGAGCAGCTCGGGCAGCGTGCCGGCCGCCGAGGCGGTGGCCAGCGGGCTCCAGTAGTCCCGGTAGTGGGTGATCAGACCGTCCTGGACGGTGATCACCGCGATGTAGTCCAGCCGATAGGGCTCTCCAGTGCGCACCGTGTGCCCGGTCCCGGTGAACTCCACGACAATGGTGTCCGGCCGTTGCGTGTGGTGCACGGTGACCGCAGGGATCTCTCGCACGTCCATCAGCTCCGGTAGGCGGCCCATATAGCCGCGGATCTCATCCCGCCCGGTCAGCCGGCGCGGCGAGGTTCCCGTGGCGAACGGAAACTCGGCGGTACCGTCTTCCGCCCATAGGTCGGCGACGGCATCCGTGTCCTTGACCAGCATCAGATCCAGCAGCCGACGGAACGCTTCCTCGGGAGTGCTCGGCATGGTGTCCTCCAATGTTCAACGAGGTGTGACCAGTTCAGACTGGACGCGGGCCCGCCGCCGGGGAACAGACAGCTGAGCCCCGGACCGCCAGTCCGTGGCTAAGCCGGACGCTCCGTGCCACCATGGGCGAGGTGAGCAGAGCCGAACTGGCCGACTTTCTGCGCCGCCGACGGGAAGCACTGCGCCCAGCCCAAGTGCCGGCCACGGCGATCCACCCGCCGGGCCGACGCGCCCGGCGCACTCCCGGGCTGCGCCGCGAAGAGGTGGCCGCACTGGCCGGGATGTCGGTCAGCTACTACGAACGGCTGGAGCAGGCCCGCGCACCGCGCCCGTCCCCGGAGGTGCTGGCAGTACTGGGCACGGCGCTGCAGCTCACTGCCGCGGAGCGCGAGCACCTGGCGCGGCTGGCCGGGCAGATGCCGCCCGGCACGGACGCCGATCGGAGGCCGGTGCCCGCCGAGGCTCACGGGCTGCTGGACCGCCTCGGGCCGATACCCGCCTACCTGGTCGACGAGCGGCAGGACATCGTGGCCTGGAACAGCGCGGCATCCGCGTTGATCACCGATTTCGGGCTACTGCCCGCCGAGGAGCGCAACACCGTGCGGCTGGCCATCCGGCTGGGCGGCACCTTCTGCTGGGCACCGGCAGGGGCGGAGGGGGAGTTCGCCCGGCAGTTCGCCGCCCAGATGCGCGCGGCCAGCGTCCGCTACCCGGCCGACCGCGTCCTCGGCGAGCTGGTCAACGAGCTCGCCGCGCACAGCCCGGAATTCGCCGCCGGCTGGCGCGACCACGACGTACGGCCCATACCGACGCTGCGCAAGTACCTGCGCCACCCCGAGCTGGGCGAACTGGAGGTGGTCTGCCAAACTCTGCTGCTGCCCGGCACCGACCTCCAGCTGGCGATGTACACCGCGGAACCGGGCAGTCCGAGCGCTGCCGCGCTCGCCCGGCTCGGAGCCCGCAGCGAGTGACCCCAGCCCACCGGGCGGTGGCAGGAGGCGCCCAGCGGGAAACGGCGCGAGCTGCGCGGGCCCGCGGCACGCTGGACCGCCAGACCGCGGATGTTGGTGAGCGCCAACAGCGCGGGGGTGTCGATGGGTCAAGGAAGTCGGGTCGATACGCGCCATCAGCCATGAAGACCGTGAGCGCCCTCAGGTCCAGGCCCGAGAGACGGTGGCGGCGACGGCGACGCCACTGGTGGAACATCGGGTGACGCTGCGGCTCGGTCGGGAAAGCCTGGTCGGTCCGCGACTTCGCCACCTACTTGAACGAACTTAATGATCAAGCCGGTGCACAGTACTTGTACGCCGGGCGCGATAGGCGCGTTGGCGGCAGGCGTCGGAGCAGTATGTGCGGGGGCGGCCGGTGGGGGCGAGGTGGAGGACGAGGGCGCCGCATTGGGGACAGTCGGTTTCGTAACGCTTTGATGTTTCGTCATGGCGATTGGGCTGGATCCGGACGAACGTCTCGATGCTGTCCAGCACACGCTGGAGGCCGAATTCGAAGCCGCGGTCGCGGGGGTGGTTCAGGGCGCCGACGGCGCGGAGGCTCGCCAGCACCGGGTAGCGGGCCGGGACGAAGATGGCGTCCCAGAAGTGGGCGCGGGCGGCCCTCCACTGTTCGTCGGTGAGGCCGGAGTGGTGCTCGACGGCGGCCGCGTCGAGGCAGTCGCGGGCCGCGCCGCGAACGTAGGCGTCGAGCAGGTCGAACACGTTGACCAGCGCCGCCGGGGGCAGACCGGTGGCGGTGAGCACCCGCAGGACGGACTCGTACCAGGCGAAGCCGTTGGGGCCCAGGGCGGGACGCCCGGCCGGGAGGCGCAGGATCCAGGGATGACGGTGGTAGAGGCCCCAGTCGGCGCGGGCGGACAGCTCCAGCCTGGTCCGCCAGTCGCCGGGGGCGGCATCGGCCAGGGGGACTTCGCCCATCACCGTGTCCGTCATGAGGTCGAGCAGTTCGGCCTTGCCGGGCACGTACCGGTAGAGCGACATCGTGGTGCAGCCGAGCCGTTCGGCGATCCGGCGCATGGACACGGTGGCAAGTCCTTCGGCGTCGGCGATCCCGATGGCGGTGCGCACGATCTGCTCCAGGGTGAAGGCGGGGCGGCGGCCCCGCTTCGGGCGCTCGCCCAGGCCCCAGAGCAGTTCCAGTCCGCGCACGGCGCTCGTGTCCCCGTTGTGGCCGGATTCCATCCGCCATCACCCCGCCTGACGTTGACCATCACTCAGCGTATGCGTACAGCATAGACAATGAAAACGAACCGAATGACTCGTTCGACAGTGGTCCTCGCCTGCCTGGCCGCGACCCTCTCCGGGACTCTCGCCGCCGGGCCCCAGGACCGGGCAGTGGCTCTGTCCCGGAAGCCGGTCGGCATGGACCCCGTCTGGCGACAGCAAGTGCTGGACGTCCCCGGCACGTTCGTACGGCCCACTTCGGTAACGGTCGAGGGAGACCGTGGCACCGTCACCGGCGCCGACGGGGTGTTACGGGAGGGCGGCGCGGCGGCGACCCTCACCACGACCGCGCCGCGGGGCGCGCGACTGGTGATCGACCTCGGCGTACTGGCCGGAGGATATGTCGAGTTGGGGATCCGGCGGGCATCGGGCGCGCCGGTCAGAGCGTCGTACGCGGAGGCGCGCCGGTACCTCACCCCGGACGGGGACGCCGATCCCGATCCCGGCGGCTTCTTCTACAAGGGCCGGTCTCTGGGCACCGACGACGATCCCGACGGACGGGCCGATGTCTTCGCCCCGCCGAGCACGTCCACCGTGCTGCGCAGCCCCGGTCTGCGCGGTTCCCAGCGGTACGTCGCGATCACGCTGGACGGCCCCGGCTCGCTCACTGTGGACTTCGTACGGGTGCGGCAGACCACCTTCCGCGGCACGTACGACGGGCACTTCCTCTCCAGCGACCCGGTGCTCAACCGGGCCTGGTACGCGAGCGCGTACGGCCTGGACCTGTCAACCGCACGTGGACGCCGTACCGCCTCGGGGCGGGCGCGCCCCTGGGTCGTCATGGACGGCCCCAAACGGGACCGAACCGTCTACGCGGGCGACGTCCAGCTGGTGGCCCTGGCCGCGTACCAGCAGGGCGGCGCGTATCGCCGCGTACTGCGCGACACCATCAACCTGTTCGCCTGCCAGCAGCTGCCCGACGGCACGCTTCCGGTCACCAGCCTGATCGACGTGCCGTGCGAGCCCGGCAACCCCGGTCCCCCGGACGGGTCGCCGGCGGGGTTCGAACCGCCGGGCGAGGCCGGGAAGGTCAGGCTCGACGGCTTCACCCTCCTGTGGGTCGTCAGTGTGGCCGACTATCTGCGCTTCACCGGGGACCGCGTCTTCGTGAAGCCGCTGCTGCCCGTCGCACGCCGCGCCCTGCGGTTCTTCGCCGAACGCGCCTCGGACGCCGACGGCGGGCTGTTCCGGACCGCCGATTACGGCGGGCCGGCCGCCCAGAACTGGCACACCCCGGACCGGGCCGCAGGCATCGACGCCACCACCAACGCCGCGTACTACGCGGCCCTGCGCTCACTGGCCCGGCTCGAACGGTCCGTGGCGGGCGACCGGGACGCCGCGGCGGCGCTCGACCGCCGCGCGGACCGGGTCCGGTCCGCGCTCCTCACCAGGTTGTGGGACCCGGCGGCCGGGGCCATGACGCTCAACACCGACGACCCGCGCCGCGACCACACCGCCGACGCGAACGCCGCCGCCCTCGCCCTCGGGGTGCTCGACCGCGAGCGGGCCCGCCAGGCCATCGCGTATCTGGACACACAACTCGGCGGCCCGTACGGCACGCTCACCACCCGGCACACCGACAACCCGTACATGACGCGGTACATCTCCCCGTACGTGATGGCCCAGGAGAGCCTGGGCCGGTTCCGCCACGGCGACGGCGCCGGAGCACTCCGGCTGATCCGCACCGCGTGGGGCCACATGATCCGCAAGGGCCCCGGAACACCGTGGGAGGAGGTCGGCCCCGACGGGGAGCCGGCTGTCCCCCGGCCCGGCACGTCGCTGACCTGGGGCGGGCATGTCGGCATGGCCCACGCCTGGAGCACCGCGGTGCCCGCGCTGTCGATGAACGTACTCGGCATCCGACCGCTCGCCGACGGCTACCGCAGGTGGGCGGTGGAGCCTGATCCGGTCGACCTGCGCTGGGCACAGGGCGACGTGCCGGTGCCGGCGGGCACGATGTCCGTACGGTGGCGGCGCGGGGCGGGCGACGACTCGTTCGTCCTCACCGTCCGGGCACCGGAAGGCACGTCCGGCCGGGTCGCGGTACCGCTCCTCCGGAGGGACCGCACCATCGCCGTGGACGGCCGGATCGCCTGGCGCAACGGCCGCCCGTCGGGGGACGCGGGCCGAGGTGCCCACCGGGTGGGCGATGCGGTCGTCTTCGAGGGGGTGAGCGGAACCCGCACCTTCGCCTGGGCAGGGTAGGAAGTGCGTGGACCGGGCGCTCCTCGAAAACGTGATCGGCAACGTCGCACTGCCCGCGGAGACCCGTGGGGAATCGGTTGGGCGGGACGACACTCGGGTTGGTAGCGTGCGCGCGACCGTGACATCGGGCCAGGAAGTGAGACCCATGAACGCTGTATCCGTGTGGGTGCTCCGGCTCTTCGTCGCGGTCGGGCGATCGACGTAGGTGGCGCCCGGAGCGCCTCAGCAAAAAGGCACTCCCGAAAGGCAACAACCCGGACCCGACGCTGGATTGGCGGTCAGCCGCTGGAACCGCGGACCACGAGCTCGGGTTTCAGGACGACATCACCGCTGTCGCCGTCGAGGAGCGCGAGGGATGCCTCGACCATGCGCTCGGCAGTCGAGCCCAGGGTGGTGAGCCCCGGCGCGGCGGTGTCGGATATGTACGTGCCGTCGAAGCTCGTGATCGCGTACTCAGCAGGCACGCGCTTACCGGCGTGCTGAAGCGCCGTCAGCAGGCCGAGCGCGACAGCGTCAGCGGTGCAGATGATCGCGTCTGTGTCGCCGGGGTTCGCGAGCAGGAGCTTCGCCGCGTCGATGCCGCTCGCCACGGTGAAGTTGGGCATTTCCAGAACCCGGTCGTCCGGCCCCGCAAGCGCGCGGAACGCGGTTGTGCGCTCGATGCTCGACGAGGAGTCTTCCTGGGCGTCGACCATCAGGATGCTGCGGCGGCCCCGCGCCCGCAGGTGATCCACGAGCAGGCGGACCCCCGCCGCGTTGTCGAGCCGTACCGACGGCGCCTCGACGCCTCGTGCGCGGCGGTCGACCTGTACGACACGGTTGGACCGCGCGAGCTCCGTGATCGCCGCGCCACTGCGCTCGAACGCCGCAGGCACCACGAGTACCGCGTCCACCAGCACACGATCCATGGCGCCCAGCTGACGCTGCTCGGTCTCCGGGCTCTCGCCCGTGTCGATCGTCACCAGCCACTTGCCCTGCAGATCCAGGTGGCGCGAATACGCCGACACCAGCTCCGCGAAGTACGCGTTCGCGATCGCCGGAACGACAAGCGCCAATGAATCCGTCGACTGAATCCGCAGCGCCCGCGCCGCCGCGTTCACCCTGTAGCCCAGTTCCTCGCATGCGGTCCGCACCCGCAGCGCCAGCTCCGGATCGACATTGCGCTGAACACCGGACAGCACACGGCTGGCCGTCGGCACTGACACCCCCGCGCGCAGCGCTACGTCCTTCAAGCCGATGCGCGCGCCCATCCTGATCTCCCCTGCTTCCTGCCCGCCGATGCTATCAGGACGGTCTCGGCGACCCGTTGACGCGGCAGGGGCTGGCGTGCTTAGGTTCGGAAATGGTTTTCCCGACGGTGAGAATACCGCATGGCCGCGCGCCGCAGACCCCGTGGCGCGGCGGACGGGCGCTCGTCGTCGGACCGGTGAACCGCGGCCTCGACCGCACACTGCCGCGTCTGCCACGCGGTGCTGAGCAGATCCGCACCACCAGGCGGTTTCAGGCGGGCGGGGGCAAGGGCGCACACCGGTCCCCCGCCGCCCGTCACCTCGGCGCGCTCGCCGCCCCTCTCACCGGCGGATTAGCGGTCCGCCCCGCCGCTTAGCGCTCCGCCTCACCTCCGTACGCACCTCCCGCCGCGGGCGCGATGGCGGTCACCGCGCGGCGCATGGCGCACCGGGAGCCGCGTCGACACCGGACCCGATTAACGCGCTCCTCGAACGCGAACCCACGACTTCCCCGAACTCAACCACCGCCCCTCCCCGCATCGCCATACATCGAAAGGCGCCCTTCCATGAGCAGTGAGGCTCAGCAAGGTCGTAGAGGCACGGCCGTCGAATCGAACGGCGTCAATCCTGTTCCCGATGCCGAACGGCGCGGGAAACCGCGCGGGCTGTTCGCTGTGTGGTTCGCCTGGAACATCTCGATCCTCGGTATCAGTTACGGCATCTTCGTCTTCGGCCTCGGTCTGAACGTCTGGCAGACGATCGTCGCCGGGACCGTCGGCTACCTCATCTCGGCCACCCTCGTCGGCATCCTCGCGGTCGGCGGGCCCCGCACGGGACTGCCGACCCTCGCCCAGACGCGCTTCGCGTTCGGCATGAAGGGCAACAGGATTCCCGCGTTCTTCGCCTACCTGTCCAATATGGGCTGGAAGGTGACGATCATCACCCTTGCCTCGACCACCGGTGCGAACCTGTTCGCGAAGCTGTGGCCGTCGGTGTTCGCCGACACGGACGGGTCGAGCGCCACAGCCACGATCGTGCTGTGGTTCGTGCTGGTGCTCGCCGTGACGATGGCGGTCTCCGTCCTCGGCCACGAGCTCATCATGAAGGTCGAGGTCTGGATCTCGTGGGTGACCGGCATCATGACGGTCGCGTTCCTCGGATTCATGGTGCCCGAGATCGAGTGGGCACACCTCGGTGACACCCCTGCGGGCGGACCGCTGGTGTTCATCGGCGGCATCATCATGGCGATGACCCTCGTCGGCCTCGGCTTCCTCAACTACGGCGGCGACTTCGCCCGTTACCTCCCGCGCGATACCCCGGCGCGCGGCGTGATCGGCTGGACGGTCGCCGGGCTCAGCCTGCCGGTCGTCATCCTCCTCGTCGTCGGCGCGCTTCTCGTCGGCGGCGATTCGAAGCTCGGTGCCGCCACAGCGTCCGACCCGATCGGGGCGCTCACCGCGCTCCTGCCGATGTGGTTCTTCGTTCCCTTCTCCATCGTGATCGTCATCTCGCTCGTTTCGGCCGCCATCACCGGCATGTACAGCTCCGGCCTCGCGCTCATGGCGGTCGGCGTACCGCTGCGCCGCTCCGTGACGACCTCGATCAACGCGATCATCATCGCGGCGGGCGCCTTCTATCTGCTGTTCATCTCCACCTCGTTCCTCGCGACGTTCCAGTCGTTCCTGTCGCTCATCGCCGTGATGATGGGCACCATGGGCGGCATCCAGCTCGTCGACTTCGTCCGGCAGCGCCGCATGGGCTGGAACACCGACATGGCGAACCCGCGTGGCTACGGCGGCCGCGACGGGCGCTGGACGGCGATTGTGAGTCTGATCATCGGAACCGTCGTCGGTCTCGGCCTCGTGACGAGTTCCGACCCGAACTTCGGGAAGATCACGGGATTCCTCCTCACCGAGAACGGCCGCACCGGCGTGTTCGGGTCGAGCGGGCTCGGCATCGTCATCGCCTTGGCGCTCGGTGCCACGCTCTACGCGATCCTCACGTTCGGACTCCGGCTGGACCCGAAGCCCGACTACTCGCTCGTGACCGCGGGAGACGCCGCTCGTGGGAAGGGCGGGCTCGAGGCCCCGACTCCCGACGCGGCCGGCAGGCATGCGGCCGACCGCACCGAACGCTGACCGACCCGTGGCGGCGAGGCCCGCGCGGGTCTCGCCGCCGCTCGAGGAGCTGACACCCTTGTCCGCACGTGAGACCGCGCTGCACCGATTCCGGAACCCGGACCCCTGGCATGCGCCCGCCGCCTACTGGTTCTGGCATCGGCTACCCGACGGGGACACGATCCGCGCCCAGGTGCGGCAGATGCACGACGCCGGGATCCGGAGCTTCCAGGTGCAGGCGCGGTTGTCGTACCCGATCGGCGGTTACCTGGACGACGACTACCTCGCCGCATGCCGTACAGCCGTCCAGACGGCCGCCGAGCTCGGCATGATCGTCGGCATCTACGACGACTACAACTGGCAGACCGGTCAGGCTGCGGGCCGCGCCGTGACCGGGCACGACGAGCTGCGCGAGCGGCACCTGTTCTGGGTGCGCATCCCCGCGGGCGCGAGCGACGGCGCGCTCAGCGGGATCCGCTCGGCGACGGAGAACCTCGGCCCGGCCGCGATGGACTGGCACTACGAGGGCGGCGTCGTTGCCTGGGCCGACTGGCGGGTCGAGTACGCGCTGGTCGTGGCTGGGGAGCAGGGCGCGGCCGCCGAGCGGCCCGAGCTCGTCGACCGCGTGGACGGCGCCGCCGCCAGGTGCCGTGTCCACCTCGTCGAGCCCGTGCCCGACGGCGCGGAGGCGATCGTGTTCGTCTCCGCCCGCTGCGCGACCTCCCGGCTCGTCAACCCCGTCGATCCGGTCGCGGTCGATCGCTTCATCGAGGCCGGCTACCAGCCCTTCGCCGACGCCCTGGGCGACTTCTTCGGCTCCACCGTCGCCTACATGTTCTTCGACCAGCCGCACGCCGTGTACTACGACTGGGCGGAGCGCAGCGGAGACCTGCGTTCGGCTATGCCCTTCCACAAGAGCCTGGCCGTCTCGATCCGGGAGCGCTGGGGCGGGCGGACCCCCCAGGTGCTCGCCGCCGTGCTCGACGGGGACGACCCGGAGCGGCTGAGCCTTCGCGCCCAGTTCTACGAGCACTTCAGCGGCTACGCGATGGAGACGTTCCTCGGCAAGCTGCGCACCTGGAGCCACGCCCACGGTCTGCGTCAGTCCGGCCATGAAGTCCTTGGGCACGTCGGTGGCTGGGCGCTCGACACCGCGTTCGCGATCTGGGACCTGCGCGTGAACTTCGGACTCGACCACTTCGGCGTGGACGGTTACCGCGACCTCACCGCAGTGGATGCGCAGGACGCCCTGGTGCAGCTCAGTCCCGTGTTCGGCGACTCGGTCGCCCGCCACCACGGCCGCAGCGGGACGATGGTCGAGCAGTACTTCGTCACCCCGCCCGAAGGCGGGACCCCGTGGTCCGGCCACTGGGGGCTGACCCTGCAGGAACTGCGTACAACGGCGATCAACCACCATCTGCAGGGCATGCGGCAGATGATCTTCCACGGCTTCTATCAGACCCACGGCCATGACGACGATCACGAGTCGCTGCGGAATCCGCGCTTCGACTTCCCCCCGGGCATCAATTTCGAGCCGTGGTTCGCCGATCATCACCTGCGGTTCGCGCTCGAGAGCGCCCGGCTGAGCGAATTCCTCGAGCCGGTGTCACCGCAGAGCGACGTGGCGGTCCTGTACCCGTTGCGTACGGTGTGGACCGCGGGTCAGCTCGGCGAGCAGGCGTCGGCGATGGGCGAGTGGGCCCGCGCGCTCACCGAGTCCCGGGTGGGCTTCCACCTCGTGGACGAACGCGATCTCGAGGCCGCCGCCGTGGAGGAGGGCGCGGTGTGCTTCGGGGACCGCCGGTACCGGGCGCTCGTGCTTCCCGCCGTGACAACGCTGCGCTCGGCCGCATCGCTGCGCCGGCTTCGCCGCCTGGCCGTATCGGGGGTACGGGTGCTCGCGAGCGGCGCGACGCCCGCCGTCTACCAGGAGGGCCCACAAACCGCCGCCGAGGACTGGGCAGATCTCGCCCCCGCCGTGGAGATGTTCCATGCGGTCCCCGAGAAGGCGGTCCTGCGCGGGCTCGCCGCGCAGCGTGGGCAAACTGAGCCGACGCTGCGTGCCCCCGCGGGCTCGGCGGTGCGCTGGCGCGGCGGCCCGGACGCGGCCGACGGCTTCCGCTTCGCGTGCTTCACCGAGACCGAGGGCACGGTGGAGCTCCTGCTGCCCGACGGGCCCTGGCATATCGAGGAGTGGGAGGCCGCCGACGGTACCGTGCGCACCCTCGAATCAGCCGAGAACCCGGTCGCGCTGCGGCTGGAGCAGAACGCGTTGCGCCTGTTGCGTGTGTACAGGGGCGCAGAGCCCGCTTCGGGCTGGGCGGACGCCACGGAAGACTCCGAGGCAGCGGCCGGTCACGGGACACCGCAATGGTCGGCGCCGCAGGCGCTCGAGTCCGGCTGGCTGCTCGAGGTCGCCAAGGACGCGTACGAGGAGGCGGGTACCCGCCGCGACATCGCGGTGACGTGCGGCTGGGAACGCCAGGGCCTTCCGGCGTTCGCGGGCACCGCCGACTATGTGCGGCAGATCGAGCTCGACGCGCCGGTCCCCCTGGAGCTGCTGCTCCCGGCTGTCGCCGGAGCCGTGGCCGTGTCCGTGAACGGCGTGCGTGTGGGCGAGCGCGCCTGGGCGCCGTACCGCGTCACGATCCCCGCCGACGCCCTGCGGGTCGGGGGGAACGAACTCCGCATCCGGGTCGCGCCGTCGGCGGCCAACCGTTACTACGCCGGGACCGGGCTCCGCTCCGAGCCCGAGCCGTGCGGGCTGCTCGCGCCACCGCTGCTGAGCCACGCGCTCGCGACCGTGGACCTCGGTGCGCCCCCGGACGGTTTCGACTCCGGCCCCCGCTCATCCTCGGTCACGGAAAGCTGATCCATCTCGCTCAAAGGACTCGACCCGCCCCTGACCCCAAACCTGCTGTACGCGCTCACGCGAATGGGGCATGGGGACCCGATCGTGATCGTCGACAGGAACTCCGTCCGATCCACTCCCCCGCATCACGCGGCCCTGGGCGAGGAGACCTATCGGCGGGATCCCGATCCGGTTCCGGCGGAGGTGCGGTTCACCCCCGACCTGGCCGGGGCTTGCGCGACGGCACCGCGGACCTGGCGCTGATGTGCGGCCGCGACGACCTTGGACGGGTTGGACACGGTGGATCTGCTCGACGAGGGCTCCGGTCGCACTCCTCCCGGCAGGACACCGGCTCACCGCCCGCCCGAGCCTGACCACCCGCGAGCTTCTCCTCACCCGCGCCGACAACCTGCGGGACAAGGACACCGAGCTCCTCGGGAACGGTTCCTTGGGATCAGCGGCACGGGGGTGATGCTGTCGGGCACATGACGCGGGGAGAGGGCGTTTCGCAGCGCTGCCGTGACACCACCCGCTGATGGGGTTCGTCGATCACGGGAGAGTTGGCAGCGGGGAGCCGGTGGCCGGCCTGTTCAGGCCGGGCAACGCAGGCAGCAATACCGCCGCCGACCACATAAAGGCCACCCAACTTGCCCTCGCTCAGCTGCCGAAGAGGTACCGGCGCGGACGCGGCACGCTGATACGCACCGACTCGGCGGGCGGCACCCACGAGTTCGTCGCCCGGCTCGCCCAGCGTGGCCGGTGGCTGTCGTGCTCGGTCGGCATGACCATCACCGACACCATCCAACGGCCCCATCCCAGAGTCCAGTTGAGGATCACCGACGCCGACGGCCTGCGGCTCACCTGCTTCGCCACCAACACCACCGGCCAGCCGATCACCGCACTCGAACTTCGCCACCGTCAGCGAGCGAGGGCGGAGGACCGCATCCGTGCCGCCCGCGCCACCGGTCTGCGCAACATGCCCCTGCACGACAGGGCACAGAACCAGATCTGGCTCGAGATCGTCCAGCTCGCCCTCGACCTGCTCGCCTGGATGCCCATGCTCGCCCTCACCGGCAAACCCCGGCTCTGGGAACCCCGACGCCTGCGGCTTCGTCTCTTCTCCGCCGCTGCACAACTCGTCACCGCCGCCCGCCGCCGGCACCTCAGATTCGCCGACCACTGGCCCTGGACAGACGTGATCACTTGCGCCGTCACGAGACTCGAAGCTCTCCCGAACCCCGGCTGACCATTACGTTCCCGCCCCTAGGAGCAGCACCACCCCGACCGGAGCCGTGGAAACCGGCGCCCACCCGACGCGCCAGCCAGGCCCTCACCACGCCCTCACCGGCCGGAACAAGCGAAACGGCCCGCCAGAAGAACCGACGGACCATCACGAAAGATCGAGGCTAGGGTGGTCCCATGCCGCTTGTGGAAGTCACCTATGCGCCGGGTGTCGCCGAATCGAAGCTCCGAGAGCTGAGTTCGGTGCTGCCGCACCTGGTGTCCAAGGCTGTGGAGTGTCCCGAGGAACCGTACGACGGGGCTTTGCAGCCGGGCGATGTGGAGATTCGCTTCCGGAGGCTGGGTCCGTTGGACCGGAGCGGTTTGGATGTGGTGATCGAGGTGAGGTCCAAGTGGTTCGAGAGCAGGGCCGCCAACCGCCAAGAACGCGTGGACAGGCTCCACCAGGACGTCAGGGCTGCGACCGGGCTCCATGACTTCGGCGTTTACTTGTCACTCCCGTCAGCTGCGTGGTCACAGGGAGACTGAAGCAGCTCAACCCGGCTCACCACGACCCACCACAACATCAATTATCGGGACCGTAAGACGCTCGGTGTAACTCCCGATCATGGAAGATGCATCGATGACCAGTGAGAACGTGACAGAGCACGAGGCCGTGGAGTCGACAGCGGCCGTGTCGGCGAAGGCCGTGGACGACCGGCTGGTCGACGAGCCGGTGAACCGGGCCCAGGCCGAGAGCCTGCGGCTGACCGGCGAGGGCGGGCGGTTGCAGCAGTTGACCAAGAGGCTGCTCGGGGTCAGCCCCCGGCGCTGAGATCACTGACCACCTCGGCCATGACAAGCACGATCCGGCGGGCAAGGACGGCGCCAACTCCCGTAACGGCAAACGATCCAAGACCGTCCTGACGGACGTGGGTCGGTGGAGATATCCGTGCCCCGTGACCGGGACGGCTCGTTCGAGCCGAAGATCGTCAAGAAGCGGCAGAAGCGCCTGACCGGCGTCGACGAGATGCGTCCCCTCGACGTCGTCTATCCGGTGATCTTTATCGACGCGATCCACGTGAAGATCCGCGACGGCGCCGTCGCCAACCGGCCCATTTACGTGGCGTGGTTCACCTGCTGCGGAACTCTTTCCGCTATGCCGCCCGCCAGGACTGGAACAAGATCGCCAAACTGCTCAAGCCTGTCTACTCCGCGCCGACCGAGCAGGCCGCCCTGAGATGCGTCTACATGGCCATCATGTCGCTCGATCCCACCGGTAAGGGCCAGGCCCACTGGACCACGCGCTGGAAGACCGCGCTGAACGCTTGCGACATCACCTTCTACGACCGGCTCTCAGCAGCCCGTCAGTAACCATCAACAACCCCAGTTACACCGCTAGTGTCCTGCGCCGGTAGTTGATCGTTAGTAGTGGTGTGACTTCTGCTGCTGGTGCATCAGTTCCTCGTCGGGGCCCGAAGCTGGAGCCGTTGCTGCTCTGTGATGAGGAGCGGGCGGTGTTGGAGCGGTGGACGCGTCGGGCGACATCGGCCCAGGCTCTGGCCCTGCGCGCGCGGATTGTGCTGGCGTGTGCGGGGCCGGAGGTGCCGCCGATTGTGGCGGTTGCTCGGGATCTGCGGGTGAGTGCGGACACGGTCCGCAAGTGGCGGCGCCGGTTCCTCGCTGAGCGGCTGGATGGCCTGGCCGACGAGCCGCGGCCGGGCCGGCCGCCCACCATCAGCATCGATCAGGTGGAGGCGGTCGTGGTCACCACGCTGGAGGAGATCCCGAAGAACGCCACCCACTGGTCCCGTAGGTCGATGGCCGAGCACAGTGGCCTGTCGAAGTCGACCGTTGGCCGGATCTGGCGGAAGTTCCAGCTCAAGCCGCACCAGACAGACACCTTCAAGCTGTCGACGGACCCGTTGTTCGTGGAGAAGGTCTACGACGTCGTCGGCCTGTACTTCAACCCGCCCGAGGGCGCCGTGGTGCTGTCGGTGGATGAGAAATCGCAGATCCAGGCTCTGGACCGGTCCCAGCCGGTGCTGCCGATAATGCCGGGCATGCCCGAGCGCCGGACCCATGATTACGTGCGCAACGGCCTGACCACCTTGTTCGCCGCGTTCGACGTCGCCACCGGCGAGGTCATCAGTGCTCTGCACCGTCGGCACCGGGCAGCGGAATTCAAGAAGTTCCTGATCAGGATCGACAAGGAGGTGCCCGCGCATCTCCAGGTCCATCTGATCTGTGACAACTACGGCACCCACAAGACCCCAGCGATCAGGACGTGGCTGGCCAAACACCCCCGCTTCCACATGCACTTCACCCCGACGGGCTCCTCCTGGATCAACCAGGTCGAGCGGTGGTTCGGCTTCCTGGCCGACCAGAAGATCCGCCGCGGCGCACACAAGAACGTCCAGACCCTTGAAGCCGACATCCGCACCTGGGTCAAGGACTGGAACGCAGACCCCAAGCCGTTCATCTGGACCAAGACCGCCGAGGAGATCCTCGAATCCCTCGCCCAATTCTGCCGACGGATCTCCGGCGCAGGACACTAGTGCCGCGTCAGCCAACGTTCGCCCTGTAGTGCCGCGCTATTGGAAGGGCGTGGCCGACAGTGGTC
Organism: Streptomyces sp. 11-1-2; assembly: GCF_003595545.1. Classification (NCBI taxonomy): domain Bacteria; kingdom Bacillati; phylum Actinomycetota; class Actinomycetes; order Kitasatosporales; family Streptomycetaceae; genus Streptomyces; species Streptomyces sp. 11-1-2. The sequence continues at coordinate 11,343,336 of NZ_CP022545.1, read as the reverse complement.
ATCGGTCACGCTGCCCTCGTCCACAGGGCGAATGCCGCCTGACCCGCGCCGCCAGCGTCTGTCTTGGGTCGTCAGGGCCGGATCGGTGGCGCACTCATCGCTGCCGTCAGGAACGTGATCGCCCATCGCCGGGCCGCCTCGCCCGCTACCGGGGACACGCAGCCAGGGGAGGGCTGCTGGTGGACCTGGAGGCGGTCGACGGCCGTCACGGCAAAGATCCCCCGCATCCGGAACCACAGCTCCTCCTGGGAAAGGCCGGGCAGTACGCGCGCGAAGGCTGCGAAGTAGCGCTCGCGGACCGAGTCCTCGGCCGGGCCGGTCCATCTGCGTGCCTCCTCGGCCGGGTCGCTGAGGATCGTCACGATCAGCCGGGACGTCCGGGCGCCGCCCTCGTCGCCGGCCGGCATCTCGTCGAACAGCGGCCCCGCGAATGCCTCCACCAGTTCGCTGACCGGTGGGTCGGGGGTCCGAGCGAGCAATTTGTCGAGCCCGGCGCACTGGGCAGCGGTGATGGGCTCGACCACGCGGCGGGCGACTGCCGCCATCAGCTCCGCCTTCGAGCCGAAGTGGTAGCCGACGGCGGCCAGGTTCGCTCCGGCGAGTTTGGTTATCGCGCGGACCGAGGTGCCGCGGTATCCGTGCTCGGCGAAGAGGTGCTCGGCCGCGTCGAGGATCTGGGTGCGGGTGTCTGGGGTCGCCACACGAGGGACTCTACATATGTTTGAATGAAACGAACGTATGAATCAAACGAACGTGTGAAAGAGGACTGTCATGAAGCTGCTCGTGTACGGCGCCGGGGTTTGCGGCAGCCTGTTCGCCGCCCGCATGCACGAGGCCGGCCACGACGTCTCGCTCCTCGCCCGGGGCGAGCGCCTGACCGCCCTGCGCCGGCAGGGAGTGCAGCTCGCCGAGGAAGACGGCCCTGTCAGGCGGGTGCCAGGTACCGGTGATAGAGCACCCGGACGACGGGTACGACCTGATCACCGTCTTCGTCCGCACCCACCAGGTGGATGCAGTGCTGGAATCACTCGCTGGTGTCCAAGGTGACGTGCTGTTCCTGCTCAACTGGGCAGCCGGCCCGGAGACGCTGGGTGCGGTGATCGGCCACGAGCGGGTGCTGCTCGGCTTCCCCACGACTGGCGGCACGATGGACGGCGACGTGGTCCGCTACCGCAAGACCAACTTCATCACCCGCCGGGTCGCGATGCCGATCGGCGAGCCCGACGGCCGTACCACCCCGCGACTGGTACGGATCGTGGAGACGTTCCGTACTGCCGAGATCAACGCCAAGGCCGAGCCGCAGATGGATGCCTGGCTCAGGACGCACGCCGCGTTCGAGGTCCCGCTCGGCCAGGCGGTACACGCGGCGGGCGGCCCGGTAGCACTGGCCGACGCCCCGGACGCGGTACGCGGCATGCTCCACCTCACGCGGCAAAACCTCGCCGCGATGGAGACGCCGCCGGTACCTCGCGCGTTCGCCGCGTTGCGGGCTCTGCCGCAAGGGCTCCTTGTGGCCGTGCTCCGGCGCTTCCTGAAGAGCCCGACGGCCGTGCACAGCGGACTCAACGCCCCCTCGCCTGCCACGGCGGCCGAACTCGAGCGGCTGGCCGAACAGCTCCGTGCCCCTGCGGGAGCCCGCTGAGCGACCCAGGACGGCGAAAACCTCACCACGCACACCACAGCCACTCCCCCAGTCCTCGGCCCCACCTCCGCTGGCTCCACGGACGGCAACCGCTGACCTCATGACCGTTTCGGTAGCAATGGAGCGTCCGGCCTTCGGAGTTGGCGTGGCTTTCTCCCCCTTTGGGGCCACGTCACCGAAGAGCTGGAACTACTTGTCGCGGAGATCGTGACGAACGCGTTGATCCACGGCCGGAGCGCGGTCGACATCCGCATGCGGACATACGGCGACCGGCTGCGGGTGGAAGTACGCGACAACGAGCCACACCCACCCATTCCCGCAGCGATCCTGGACACCGCGGAGACCAGCGACGACGAAGCGGAATCCGGCCGCGGTCTCCTGATCGTGGACGCCATCGCCTCCGACTGGGGAAGCTCTCCGATGGGACGCGGCAAGACGACATGGTTCGAAATGCTGATTCCCGCGGCATGACCGCTGCTCCGTGTTCGTATGGCGCGCAAGAGAGACATGTGAGCAGATCGACAACCCGGACATATGGCCGCGAGGGTGCGGATGACGGCGATTGGGCCGTCCGGGGCTGAAGATCACCGCGCCTCGGCAACGCCGAAGTCGCTCTCTTCGGGAAGGGCCCCTTGTGCGCCGCGTTCGGGGCCAAGAATGCAACGGTGTCCCCCTGTTTGCGCGTGCACCCCGCGCCGCCGCCTCCGCATTCTTGAGCGAGCGATCCAGATACGTTACGGTGGGGTCATGGCAAGGACGCGGGAGTTCGACACCGAGGCAGCACTGAGCCGCGCGATGGAGCTGTTCTGGGCGCGCGGCTACGAGGCGACCTCGGTGCGCGACCTGACTCAGCATCTGGGGATCGGGCAGGGGTCCTTGTATGCGGCGTTCGGCGGCAAGGACGGCCTGTACCGAGCGGCGCTGGAGCACTACCGCACCACCCTCGCGGCGGCCGCCCTGCGCAGCCTGGAGGAGGGGGCGGATGCCCGCTCCGCGATCCGTACGATGCTGGCCGAGCGGGTCCGCATCGCCGTTGCACATGACGGCCGGGGCTGCCTGGTAGTCAACGCCGCCTGCGAGCGCCTGCCGGAGGACCCGGCAATCCGGCGCTTCGTGCGGGAGGTGCAGGACGCCAGCCGTGACGCGCTCGCCGAGGTGCTGCGGGTCGCGGCGGAGCGGGGCGAGATCTCGACACAGCAGGACCCGCACACCCTCGCCGCCTTCCTCGTCACCTTCCTCAACGGACTACTGGTCTCCTCGAAGATCACGCCGGACGTCCGCACCCTCGAACCCCTCGTGGAGGTCGCGCTGGCCGCCCTCGACTGACTTTTTCATGCCCAAAATCTGTATCGGACGATCCAGAAAAGCCGTCGGATCCCGCGCGGGCACGGGATCCGACGACACCCACCCCTGCTTCATCTACGACTTCGGAGGACCCATGCCCCCCGCACCCAGCCCGAGTACGCCCGCTCTCGGCGGCAGCCGCTGGAACACCTTCCCCGCGGCCGGCACCACCCTGACCGCCCGCGATTTCTTCACCGCCACCGAGCCGCTGCTGCAGGGCATCATCGATGACAACGCCCTCACCAGCGCCGACGGCGAGGTGCTGGAGGACCAGATTCGCGCGGCACTCGCTCTCGGCACCCGGGAGACGTCCCTCCCGCTGGCCATCGGCCCCGACAGCGCCTCCGCAGCCCGCGAACTGGGCGCACAAGCCGAGACCATCGGCCAGGAGCTCGCCTCGTGGTCCACCGAGGCGCTGGAGAGGCTGCTCACCGATCCGGTACCGCTGCCCGCCGGCCCGCTGGTCGTCCGCAGCCACTGCTACGGCCATCTGCTCACCCCTCCCGCAGCCGATCTGCTCCGCGGCCGTCGCGGTGGACCGGTCACGATGCAGCTCTACAACGAGTGGCTGCACCAGATCGTCCTGCTGCGCGACGCCCTGCTGCCCTTCACCAACTGGCAGGACGTCCCGCTCTTGATCACCCCAACCGGACTGCGGCACACCGAACCGGCCCGCGACGCGTTCCTCACCGAACTCCTGGTCCGCCAGATCCGGCACACCAGCATCGTGGCCTTCGCCCGCAACGTCGTCACCGGCACCTCCGGCCCGGCCGGCTACGGCTTCGAGGCGGGCGGCGGCGCCGCCCTGCCCGCCGTCCTCGACCAGCCGCCGCTGACCGCACCCCGGCACCTGCTGACCTGGCGCCCCGACCCGGCCGCCGACGAAACCGCCACGTATGTCGCCGAGGTGCACGACTACTACGCCGCACCCCGCACCCTCGTCGCGGACCTGCCGCCCGCCACCACGACATCCGGCCCGCTCGCCGCCCGTACCGTCACCGCGCCGGTCACCGACGGGACCCGCACCGCCGGCATCGAGATCACCCACGACGGCACCACCGCCCGCGTCGACCTCGGCCAGGCCCTGCGCGGCCACCGCTACGCCCACCGACCGGACCCCGCCGCAGGCGACGCACACTCCGATGCCGCGCCCCGCACCGCAGCTGTGTGGTCCGCACTGCGCGCACCGGGACTGGTGTGGACGGAAGCAGGCGACGTCACCCTGGATGCCGCCGGCCAGGACGACCTCGTCGTCCTGGCCCTGCTCGGCCGGCTCTACCCCGAGAACGTCACCCTGCGCCCCGCCGGCCATTCCGCTGCCGGGACAACCGCGGACGGCACCGAACCGAACCGTCTAGTGACCCTCGTCGACCCTCCCCAAGCCCACTGACACCCGCATCGCGAAGTACACCAGGAAGGTTGGAAAACATGATGTACGACCATGACGGAACGCCCGTCCGCACGGGCCGCGCCACCGTCAACGGAACGAGTCTGCACTACCGCACAGCCGGGTCCGGCCCCGCAATAGTGCTGCTGCACGGCGTGCCCAAGACCAGCTACCACTGGCGCCACCTCGTCCCGAAGCTGACGCCCCACTACACCGTCGTCGTGCCGGACCTTCGCGGTCTCGGCGACTCCGCCCGCCCGTCGGACGGCTACGACTCCGCGACGATGAGCGACGACATCGCCGAGCTGATGACCCACCTCGGACACGAGACATACGCCGTGGCGGGCGAGGACTGGGGAGCGGTGATCGGCTACCAGCTCGCCGCCCGCCACCGCGACCACGTCACCGCTCTCGTGTTCGCCGAGGCCCTGTTCCCCGGATTCGGCTTTGAGGACCACACAGCCCTCACCCCCGAGAATGTCTCCAGCGGCATGCACCTGTGGCACCTGGGCTTCTACTTCCAGCCGGACATACCCGAGATGCTGATCGCCGGACACGAGCGCGAGCTGATCACCTACATGATCAAGTACGAGCGCAGCCACCCCGACAGCGCCACCCCCGACGCGGTCGACGAATACGTGCGCTGCTACTCCATGCCCGGCGGCATCCGCGCGATGCTCTCCATCTACCGGGCAATGCTCGTCGACGCCGAACAGAACCGGCAGACCGCACAGAAGAAACTGGACATCCCGGTCCTGGCCCTCGGCGGATCCGCGTTCATCGGCGACCGCAACGAGTCCCAGATGCGGCTCATGGCCCACGACGTCACCGGACACACCTTCGACGCCGGCCACGACCTCGCAGAGGAAGTACCCGACGAGATGGCCGACGTCGTCCTGCCGTTCCTGGCCACACACCTGTAACCGCACCAGGCCGCCGAGGTAGGCGATCCGAAACGGCCCGCCTACCGAGGGGCCTGGTGGCTGGGTGGAACGATCTGGTTCCGCACGGCCACGAGGCCCCGGCGCCCCGTACCAGCGCCCGGCGGGCACGCTCCAAGCACTCCTCGACGAAACGAAACTGAGCACCATGCGCAACCCTGGAAACCCGGGAGAACACCGTCCCGCGCTGATCACTGCCGTGCTCTCCTGTGCAACGTTCACGGCCGGAGTCGCCGAATACGTCCTGACGGGACAGCTCGACCTCGTCGCCCAAGGGCTCGGAGTCAGTGAGGCGACCACAGGCCAGCTCGTCACCGTCTTCGCTCTCGCGTACGGGCTGCTGACGCCCGTTCTTGTCGTGATGACGGCGCGAGTCGAACGGCGCCTCCTCATCTCGGCAGCTCTGCTCGTCTTCGCGGCCACGAATATCGCGTCCTGGCAGAGCCCCACCCTCCTGACGATCATGGCACTCCGGGTCGTCATGGCAGCGAGTACCGGTCTCATCGTCGTCACAGCACTGGGCCTCGCGGTACGCCTCGCGCCTGCCGAGCGCCGCGCACGCGCGGTCTCGACCGTCGTGATGGGCATCACGGCATCCCTGGTCCTCGCAGTGCCGACCGGACGCACCATCGCCGAACACTGGGACTGGACAACCATCTTCCCCCTCAACGCCGCACTGGCGATACTCGTGGCGGGAATAGTGTGGACGGCCCTCCCCCGTACCGCCCCTCATGCCCCTGTGCCGCTTCGCCGTCAACTCAGCCTGCTCGCCAACGCACGCACCATCCTCGGCTTGACGGTCACATTCCTCTGGCTCGGCGGCTACGCGGTACTGAACACCTATCTCGCGCCATACCTGCTCAGCGTCGTCGAACTGGACGGTGAAGCAGTGAGCCTCACCCTGCTCCTCTTCGGCATCGCGAGTATTGCCGGCATACAACTCGGCGGATTCCTGACGGACCGCGTCGGACCTCATCGGACACTGACCACAACCAAGGCTCTCCACGTGCTCGTGCTTGTCGCCCTCCCGGTAGCCGGGGCCGCGACGGGCAGCGCGATAGCCGGGATTCTGCTTTGGGGCACTGCCGCATGGGCGAGCACTTCCGCGCAGCAGATCCGCGTGGCCTCTCTCGCCCCCGAAGCGTCCGACGTGCTGCTGAGCCTCAACCAGTCGGTCATGCAAATCGCCATCGCTATCGGGGCGGGAGCAGGTGGTCTTGTCGCGGCGCACACTCTGACCCAGTTGCCTTTGATCGCAGCCGCAGGCGTCGCCGCCTCACTCGTCCTCCTGCTTCTCGCACGCCGCCGCGACCGAAGTGCGCACAACTCATCAGCGGCGCTTACCGAGTGTCCGCAGCCATGACGCGATGACCCGTGGTGTGGCATACACGGTCGACGCCGATCTGCCCAGCCGCCTGGCCAGCTGCCGAACAGATTCTCCGACGGCGATGCCGCGGGATATCTCTTCGCGCTCGCCGCAGGTCAGATGCCGCTCTGACCGCTGCCGTGGAGCCAGGCGGACGCCGCCACTCTGGTGCAGAAACCGGCGGACGTGGCGCATCGGCGCCCCGAGCGCCCGTCCCATCAAGCTGAACGACTACCCCTCACGCCAACGGCCGCGCAAGTCGGCGCTGGCAGCTGATGGGCCCGTTCAACTCACCGACGGCCAGTGGGATTTCTGTCCCGATGTTCTCCTGCCCGGCGGGGTGGCGACTGCGTATTCCGCATCGCGGATTCATCAGATGGTGTGGTTTATCGGTGGTTTGGCCATCTCGCTGATCTTGTCCGCTGATGCTCGAAGAGCGCCCGGTTGCCGTCCTGGGGGAACGTGTTCGTGATCTCCGGCATGCCTGGCCGCATGCACTGTCCGACCAAGAGAAATGGCTTATCGTGCATTTGACTCCGCATGAGCAGGAGCGCCTGCTGATCCATGTCGCGGCCGACGTTGCACACAGGCGCCGCGACCGTGGGCTGCGCCTCAACTATCCAGAAGTGATAGCCCTGCTGACGGTGCACGTCTTCGAGGCGGCGCGTGACGGCAAGACGGTCAGCGACATCATGGACTCGGGTCGGCAGCTGTTCACCCGTGATGAGGTGATGGACGGCGTCCCGGAGATGATTAAGAACGTCCAGGTGGAGGCCACCTTCCCGGACGGCACCAAGCTGGTCACCATCGACGACCCCATTCCGGGGGCCCCAGAGGAGCACGAGGTCTACCCGGGCAAGGTCGAGCATCCCCGGCCGCCCCGCAAGCCAGACTCCCCGGTCGACTGCGACGACAGCGGCAACTCGTCCGTAAGCTGCGACGAGTACGACGACACAGTCTCCCGGTACGACGCGATCCACTTCAACGTGCACCTCGACGGGGACACGCAGGGCGTCAGCCTGCAGAGGGACGCCACCACCTTGCCGGGGCCGGGCAAGACGAAGATCAAGGTGAAGAACGAGTCGGACCGTCCCATTCAGGTTGCCTCCCACTATCACTTCGCCGAGGTCAACCCGGGGCTCAAGGTCGTCAGTATCGAGGTCCCTGCCGGTCGGGCAGTCCCCCATGACCGCAGTCTCTGGAACTGCGATGCGGCGAAGGGCCGACGGCTCAACATCGCCGCGGGCACGGCGGTGCGCTTCGAACCGGGCGACGAGTGCTGTGTGGAACTGGTGCAGATCCAGGGTGATGTCACGGCCGGCGGCAGCAACACCAGCGACCTGACCAAGATCCGGGGACTGCGCGAAGGAATCGTCCGATGAACAACCCGCAGGGACAAGGCCGGGGTCAGGCGCCGAAGCCCGTGAAGGGCCGGCCGAAGCCGAGCAATGAGCTGACGCGGGCGGATTACACCGCACTGTACGGGCCGACCACGCGGGACCGGGTCCGGCTCGCCGACACCGACCTCACGCTGGAGATCGAGGCCGACTGGAGCGGCGGCCCTGCGTACAGCGGCAATGAGATGGTCTTCGGCGGCGGCAAGGTGATCCGCGAGTCGATGGGAATGTCGCACCTCGCCAGGGACGGGAGGAACGGCGAAGGCGACGCCACGGACCACAGGCCCGTGGACACCGTCATCACGGGCGCGCTGATCCTCGACTGGTGGGGCGTGGTCAAGGCCGACATCGGCATCCGCGACGGCAGGATCGCGGCCGTCGGCAAGGCGTACAACCCCGAGACGATGGACCCGATCCCGAGCAACAGGTTCGAGATGCCGAACCGTACGACCACGGGCAATACGGTGCCGGTTCCGGTGACGCCGGTAAGTTTCGTGGTCGGGCCGAGCACCGAGGTCATCTCCGGCAACGGGCGGATCCTCACCGCGGGTGGCGTGGACACCCATGTGCACTTCATCTGCCCCGGGGAGATCCACGAGGCTCTGGCCTCGGGTGTGACCACCCTGATCGGCGGCGGCACGGGACCGGCCGAGGGCAGTACGGCCACCACCGTGACCCCGGGCGCATGGCACATCAGGCGGCTCTTCGAGGCGCTGGACGAGTTCCCGGTCAACATCGGCCTGCTCGGCAAGGGCAGCACGATGAACGAGCACGAGCTCAACGCGCAGGTTGACGCCGGTGTCTGTGGCTTCAAGATTCACGAGGACTGGGGCGCCACGCCCGCGGTGATCGACCGGGCCCTGGACATCTGTGAAGAGCGCGGTGTCCAGCTTGCTCTGCACGCCGACTCGCTGAACGAGTCGGGGTTCCTGGAGAGCACACGGGCAGCCTTCACGGGCGACGGCAGGGACGCCGGGGGGAAGTTCACGAAGCGGAAGGCACGCTCCATCCACATCTTCCATGTCGAGGGTGCTGGCGGCGGTCACGCGCCGGACATGATCGAGCTGGTCAAGGAACCGAATGTCCTCCCGGCCTCGACCAACCCGACGCGTCCCCTGACGGTCAACACCGTCAAGGAGCACGTCGACATGATGATCGTGTGCCATCACCTCAACCCGCAGATTCCGGCAGATATGGCCTTCGCCGACTCCCGGATCCGGCCGTCCACCATGGCCGCGGAGGACCTCCTCCACGACATGGGCGCCATCTCCATGATGTCCTCCGACGCCCAGGCAATGGGCCGCATCGGCGAGATGATCATGCGTACCTGGCAGACCGCACACGTCATGAAGTGCCGCTACGGGGCGCTGAAGGAGGACCTCGAAGCCGCGAAGGTCCGCGCGATCACCGACGACACAAACCACTCCTTCAACGACCAGCAACTGCGGCCGAACGACAACTTCCGGGCGCGCCGGTACGTCGCCAAGTACACGATCAACCCGGCGATCACGCACGGCATCGACGGCCACGTCGGCTCCGTGCAGACCGGGAAGCTCGCCGACCTGGTGCTGTGGGAGCCGAAGTTCTTCGGCGTCAAACCGCACATGCTCCTCAAGGGCGGCCAGCTCGCGTACGCGCAGGTCGGCGACGCCAACGCGTCGATCACAACGCCGCAGCCCTACCTGCCGCGCCCGGTCTGGGGCTCCACCGGCCGCTCCCCGGGACGCAACTCGGTGAACTTCGTGGCTCCGGGCGTGGCCGGCAAACTGAACGGAGACGGTACGAGCAGTATTCCGGGTCTCGGTCTCGACAAGGAGTTCGTGGACATCACAAGCACCCGGCAGGTCATGAAGGCCGACATGAAACTGAACGACGGCAGTGCGCTGACGAGCCTCGAAGTCGACCACAACAGCTTCGAGGTCACCATCGGCGGTGCGACCACGACCGACGCCCGCACCGAACTCAACGGTGCGACCGTGCCGCGCTCCTACGTCAACGAAGTACCCCTGGCACAGCGGTACTTCCTCTTCTGAACCGCCACCTGCCCGGCCGTCGGAGCAACAGCACCGCGGCCGGGCCCTCGGGCGGGCTGGCCATGCCCGCGCGCGCTCGGCACAACTTCCGACCCTACGAAAGGCAGCCGCTCACCCATGAGCCGTGCAGCCCTGCTCCTGCTGGCCGACGGCCGCTTCCCCGCCGGAGGGCACGCCCACTCAGGGGGCGTCGAAGCCGCTGTCGCCCACGGAGCCGTACACGACACCGACAGTCTGGAGGCATTCTGCCGCGGCCGTCTGCACACCACCGGCCTGACCATGGCCGGCCTGGCCGCCGCGGCCGCCGCCGGAGTCGACCCGCTGCTGCTGGACGACGCCGCTGACGCACGCACCCCCGTCCCCGCGCTGCGCGCCGTCGCCCGTCGGCTCGGCCGGCAGATGATGCGCGCGGCCCGTGCCACCTTCCCGTCCGAGGACCTGGAACGGCTGGCCGCCGAACGTCCCCAGGGCGCCTACCAGCCGCTCGTGCTGGGCCTCGCCGCCCGGGCCGCCGGGCTCACCCCGCTGGACGCCGCCTACGCCGCCGCGTACGAGAACACCAGCGGCCCGGCCACCGCGGCAGTGCGTCTGCTGAGCCTCGACCCGCTCGACGCCTCGGGGCTGCTGGCCCGCCTCAGCTCCGATACCGACGCCGTCGCCACAGCGGCCGCCCAGGCCGCGGACCGCGTCACGGCCGAGGGCATCGACGCCCTCCCGTCGGCGTCCTCTCCGCTGCTGGACATCACCGGTGAACAGCACGCCGCCTGGACCGTCCGGCTCTTCGCCTCCTGAAGCCTTCCCTTCCCACCTGGAGTTCTTCGTGCACCTCGACCACCCCGTGACCATGCCGCAGCGCCACACCCACAGCGCCGAGCCGCTCCGCGCCGACGGCAGCCGCCGAGCTCTCCGTGTCGGTCTGGGCGGGCCCGTCGGCTCCGGCAAGACAGCCAGCGTCGCCGCGCTCTGCCGCACTCTGCGCGACCGCTGGTCCATCGCCGTCGTCACCAACGACATCTACACCCGCGAGGACGCCGAGTACCTGCTGCGCGAGGCCGTGCTGCCGCCCGAACGGATCACCGCGGTGGAGACCGGCGCGTGCCCGCACACCGCGATCCGCGACGACATCTCAGCCAACCTCGAGGCCGTCGAACACCTGGAGGCGACCCTCCATCCCCTCGACCTCGTGCTCGTCGAGTCCGGTGGCGACAACCTCACCGCAACCTTCTCCAAGGGCCTGGTCGACGTGCAGATCTTCGTCATCGACGTCTCCAGCGGCGACGACATCCCCCGCAAGGGCGGCCCCGGCATCACCACCGCCGACCTCCTCGTCGTCAACAAAACCGACCTCGCCCCGCACGTAGGCGCCGACCTCGCCACCATGGCCGCCGACGCCAAACGGCAACGCGGCGACCTTCCCGTCATCTTCACCAGCCTCACCTCGGACGACGGCATCCGCAAGGTCGCCGACTGGGTCACCGCGCACCTCGCCGAGTGGCACGCCAAGGCGGCCGTATGAGCCTCGCCGCACAACTCGCCGCGGACCGGGCAGCGTTGACCGGAGCACCCTCCGGAGCCGAGGAGCCCGCCGGGCACCCGGACGGGGTGCGTGCCACAGCCCGCATCCACGCCACGTACAACGGACGCGTCACCACACTTCCGCAGCTACGCAGTGACGGCCCGTTCCACCTCCGACGCATGCGCACCGACGGGAACACCGCCAAGGTGGGGATCATCGGTGCGATGAGCGCCCCACTCGGCGGCGACCGGCTCACCATCGACGTCACCGCCGGGGACCGGGCCGTACTGGAGGTCACGACGGCCGCCGCCACACTCGCCCTGCGCGGCCCCACCACCGCCCCGGCCACCTACGACGTACGGCTCACCGCCGGGGAACACACGAGCCTGCGCTGGCTGCCCCAGCCGCTGATCAGCGCCGCCGGCAGCAACCTCCGGCAGACTTACACCGTCGAACTCGCCGCCACCGCAAGGCTGTTGCTGCGCGAGGAGCAGCTCCTGGGCCGGGCCAACGAGCATCCGGGCCACCTCATCAGCCGGCTCTTGGTCCACCGTGCCGGAAGACCACTGCTCGACCAGCAGACGGCATACGGGGACCCAGAACCCGGCTGGGACGGCCCGGCCGTCCTGCACGGACACCGCGCCGTCGGCCAACTCCTGCTCGTCGACCCCGAAATGGGCATTCACCGCAGCCCCGTCCTCCTCCGCGAGGGCTCCCGGGACGGGTGCGCCGTCCTCACACCGCTGGCCGGCGGCCCGGCACTGCTCGCCACCGCCATCGCACCGACCTCCTCGGCCCTGCGGGAACTACTCGACGAAGCCCTCGCACACGCCCTCCAAAAGTAGCGCGGATGGCCCGCCGCCCCTCAGCGGGCGGCGGACCACACCAGCGGGTCAGCCCCGAGCGTCCGCGTCCCGCGCCGGAGCCGGGATCCACAGCACCGGAAGATCCTCCGCCACCTGGCCTTCGGCTACGGCGTCCACCAGTGCCTCGGGCAGAACATCGCCCGCGCCGGGCTGAAGACCGTCCTGCCCCGGACCGGTCCGGCCAACTGGCGGCGCAGGACCGCGTTCTCGTGCCGCAGCACCAACAGTTCCGCGTCCTTCGCCGTCCCGCGACGGAGGAGCACCGATGAAACGGTCAGAAGCTTCCGGGTCACCATGTACAGCAAGGACACGAATTGATGCATGCGCGCCAAGCCGGCGCTGGGAACATTTTGTCGACTGCGCTCGTTCGTCTGACGGTTGGGCCGTCGTAGACAAGGAAAGCGATGCCGCACTCGGGATTCCCGCCCAGGCAAGCGTGTGGCCGAGGAGCCAGCTGGTATCGCGGAGACTGCCACGTCCACTCCGTGTACTCGGACGGCGAGCTCACTCCTGAGCAGCTGGCAGCCGACGCTCGCACAGTGGGACTCGACTTCATCGCCACCACCGAGCACAACTCCGCGAACGCGCATAGCGCTTGGGGGCGCCATGCCTCAGATGACTTCTTGGTCCTCCTGGGTGAGGAGGTGACCACCAAGACCGGGCACTGGCTCGCTCTCGGCATCGCCCCGGGCCAGGTGGTCGACTGGGACTATCGCGCGGGGGACGAACTCATCGGCCGATGCCTGGACCAGGTCCGCGAATCCGGTGGACTGTGCGTGGCCGCGCACCCGCATGCGCCCTATGCCTCAGGCACCTTCATGTACCCCTACCGGGACCTCGATGTGGTCGAAGTATGGAACGGGCTGTGGACGTCGGACCGGCCGTGGAACGCCGACAACGAGGCCGCCCTCGCCGAGTGGGGTCGAGGGCTGGCGGAGGGAATACACGCGGGGCGCTGGCAGCCGGCCATGGGCAACAGCGACACCCACCTCGAGGGGCAGATCGGCATCCCGCACACCGTCGTGTTCGCCGAGGCTCTGAGCACGCCGGCCGTCCTCGCGGGAATCCGTGCGGGCCGCAGTTGGATTGCCGAGTCGGCTGCCGTCGATCTGTCGCTCACGGCCGTCGCCGCCGACCACAATGCGGGGATCGGCGAACGCCTGGCAACCCACGGGGAACCCGTCATGGTGCGCGCGCACATACGCGGTGTCCCATCGGCGACCGTCAGCTTCCACACCGACCAAGGCAAAGTCCACCGCGAATCGCTGCCGGACTCCGGCGTGGGTACCGCAGAGTGGCACACGACCTCGGAGGACTCGGCGTTCGTCCGGATCGAGGTACGCCACCCGCATGGCCATATGGCCGCTCTCACCAACCCGATCGTGCTGACTTGACCTCCAGATTGCTCGGGCGACCGTCCTCTCCGCGCGAGCGGAGGTGAGCCGATGGGCGGGGGTCGACACTCCACTCCCGGGCTGATCCTCTCCGCCCAGGCGCGGCGGCGGTGGCCAACAGCGGGGTTCTGCCCTACGCCGAAGCCTTCGCGGAGGGGGTGCCCGGCTGGGTCGACTACGGCGGCTGCTGCCACGGCGACGTCGTCCGGGATGTCCAACCCCGATTCGAACAGGGCCCGTTGGCCCCGACCGCCAGCAGGTCGCTGAAGCAGAAGACCGCGTCCGGCCGCCCGCCGGCCGACAGGGCGGCGAGAGCGCGCATCGCCAGCAGGCCGTTGTACCGGTCGAACTCCTTGATGGCGGGCGCGAGCCGGGGGTTGTACGCCACCCCGGCCTCGTGCAGGGCGAGTTGGAGGCCCTCCAGGCGCTGCCGACTGGTCGCCGACGCCTGCTGGTCCACGCCGATGGCGGCGATCCGTGTACGGCCGAGGCCGGCCAGGTACGCGGTGGCGTCGCGCGCCCAGCGACCGCGGAGCGCAGGGTGATCAGGGCTGGAGCGCTTCCAAGCGGGCCGCAGCACCACCCGCGCGGGTGGCTGACCCGCCGCGCGGGTGGCTGACCCGCCGCGCGGGTGGCTGACCCGCCGCGCGGGTGGCTGACCCGCCGCGCGGGTGGCTGACCGGCCCGCGGCACCGCTCGGTCAGGACGGGTTGTCCGCGTGGGTGAGCGTCGTCCAGGCGTTGAAGTAGTTGTCCGTGCCGGACGGCCGGTGGGCCTCGGTGTACTTCTGGGTGTTGGACATGCTGATGCCGAGGCGGTTGTGGAGGGCGTTGAAGCCGACCTCGGTGACCTGGTCGAGGCCCTTCTTTACGGAGCCGTCGCACAGCCAGGAGGGCACGGTGGTGCCGTTCTCATAGGCGGTGTGGAAACCCAGTGCGTAGCGCAGCCGGTCCTGGATCTTCGGGTAGAGGTCCTGGCCCTGGATACGGCTGGTCTCCGCGATGTCCGCGATGGAGGCGATGCCCCAGCCGGTGTGCCCGAAGTCGCGGCAGGTCTCCTGGGCGAGGCCGTCGGCGAAGGTGCTCTGGCCCTGCCAGTACTTGATGATCTCGGCCTCGGTGTCGATGCTGCTGTTCGCGGGCGGCTTGGGCAGGTCGCCGTCTGCGGTCAGATAGACGTACGCAGGGACGCGGTCGAGGTAGGTGCTGACCGCCTTGTCGTAGGCCGTGCGGTCCTCGATGAACACCGAGATGCCGATGGCCGCCTCGGTCATCACCAGTTCCCAGTTGCCGTTCTTGGTCGCCGCGCCGTTGATCACCTCGGGGAGGTATACGTCCCGCAGCATGGTGGCGAAGCGTCCGGCGCCCGACCAGCCGCCGTCGTAGGTGTACTTGATGATCTCGGCGGCGCGCGGCCAGGTGGCACCGGACCAGCCGGACTGCAGCGGGGCGTTGCTGTTGGTGTGATCAGTGATCGTGGAGGACCAGGCGTCCATGATCTCGATCGACTTCTTGGCGTACCTGCTGTCCCGGGTGAAGTACCAGGCGAGCGCGTCGGTGTAGGCCGCGATGGCGTCCTGGCGCTCTTCGGTGCACCCATGGTTGGGGTTGGACGACGAGCCGCACTCCACGACGGCGCGCGGTTGGGGGGTGCGCGACAGCGAGGCGTAGGAGCTGGCCATCATGTTGTCGTAGGCGGCCTTCCAGGGCTGCTGACCGGCCTGCACCTTCGAGCGGGCGTAGTCGAGTTGGGTCCGGCTCACCAGCACCCCGGGGTGGGTGAAGGCGGCCGGCGCGGCCGCGGCCCGTGGGGCCGGTCCGCTGAGCTGGAGGCTCAGCAGGCCGGCCAGCAAGGCGAGAACACTGAGTAACGCGGTTCTGGTTCGTGCCATCCACCGACTCCTCAGTTCATGAATGAGAACATCGTTCCCACATACAGACGAGAATGGCCTGGACCATAAGGGCCATCCGTGAACATGTCAATATTCATGGCTACGGATGACTGTCGGCTTCTCCACCGACGCGGAAGGTCTCGTCGAAACGGCCGGACTCGACGGCCGGCAGGCGGCGCAGTACCGGCGGCAGCGCGGTGCCGCAGTAGTCGCCGAGCCCCTCGGTGGCGTGGAGTCGGCCCGTGAGGAGTACCGAGTGGGCTCTGGCAGGTGAAACCGCCGGCGCCAGAATCGCCCCCGGCATGGACAGATCGGTGTGTGCTGACTCCTGGACCGGTCAAACGGGGGAAACTCGCGGGTTGCCAAGGTGCTGCGGACGTCGGCGCCATGCCGTTCGTTCTGACGCCGAGCCCACATGCGTGAGCTCGCGCGCGAACTCAAGGTCCCGCTCCTGGAGCCGCAGGGCCGCGGCATCCGGCTGACCCCGGCCGGGTGCCTGCTCGTCGACCACGCCGACGCGCTGCTGGCCCGGTGGGAGGAGGCGCAGGCGGAGCTGGAGTCCTACCGCGCGGGCATGACCGGACCGCTGCGCATCGCGGGCTTCACCACCGCGATCAGCGGCCTGATCGCCCCCGCGGCCGGGCGGCTGCGGCGCAGCCATCCCGACCTCCTGGTGCAGGTGCGCGAGTGCGACACCGTGGAGAGCATGGACTTGCTGGTGGCGGGCAAGGTGGAGCTCGCGGTCATGGAGCCCACCGAGGGCGGGCCGCCGCCGGATGACGCGCGGTTCGAGCAGAGCCCCCTGCTGGAGGAGCCGCACATTTTGCTGGTGCCAGCCGACCACCCGCTGCCGCGGGCGGTATCGGTGCGGCTGGAGGACGCGGCGGCCGAGGACTGGATCGTCGCCGACCCGGGCACCTGCGACCACGCCCAGCGGGTGCGGGTGCTGTGCGCGGCGGCCGGGTTCTCGCCGCGGATCGCGCACGCGGCCACCCAATGGCCGGCGGTCTGGTCGCTGGTCGGGAACGGGCTGGGCGTCTCGCTGGTCCCGCGGCCGGCCGAGGGCCCGGCGGGCCAGGCGGTGGTGCGGGTACCAGTGTCGAGCGAGAACATGCCGATGCGGCGGATCCTCACCTGCGTACGCCGGGGCAGCCGGCGGAACCCACTGATCGACCTCGGGATACGGGCGCTGGAAGAGGCGGTGCGCGACCACCAGGCCATGGACGACCGGCCCCGATCCGCCTGACGGCTCACCCGCTACAAGAAGCTCCCGAAGCGGGCCTGCCGGAAGCTGCCCGCCGGATGCGGCGCGAAGGGCAATCGCTTCTACGACTGGGGTGTCATGGAATCCTTCCAGACCCGGAGGGGCCTGGCCGGGCTCGATGAACACCCGGTCCCCCGCTCTCCCTCCTGGAGCCGTTGGGGTCACCCTCGCCATGCTCGCCCACGCCTTCCTGGCCGTTGTCCGCCCCGAGGAACACGCCCACCGGCCTGGTCCCGACGGCCTGACCCCGCTGACCTGGAACGAGATCCGGCACCTGTTCCCCGCCCTCGCCGTCCGGCCAATCCACGGCCGTCGCGGTCATCTGGGACGTGCCCGTACGCGGTGACGGAGCCGCCTCGGCATGTGGGCACCGGAGGCAGGCTGCCACCGAATCGGTCTCACCCATCGACCGCGCTGCCGAATTGGCACCTCATCTGCCCGGCCGTCGGCCCGGTGTTTCACCCGTCACGGTGTGCGGTGCAGGCGGCTTGCTGCCTTGCGTCGCGGAGCGGCAGCACGGGCGAGCGCCGGATTACCGATGAGGCCGTTACCTTCGGCAGGATGGGCGCCATGACCGAGATCCGCACACCCCGCCTCCTCCTCCGTCCCTGGCATGACGACGACCTCGCGCCGATGGCGGACATCAACGCGGACCCACGGGTCATGCGCTGGATTGACGACGGCTCGGTGCTCGACCTGGACCACACGGCAGAGGCCATCGAGCGGTGGGAGGAGGAGTGGGACGAGGAGGGCTTCGGACTCTTCGCCGTCGAGCTTCTTGCCTCGGGTGAACTGGCAGGCTTCACGGGTCTGTCCGTGCCCGAGTTCCTGCCGGAGGTACTGCCCGGCGTGGCAATCAGCTGGCGGCTCGGCTCACAGTTCTGGGGCCAGGGATACGCGTCCGAAGCCGCCCACGCCACGCTGGAGTTCGCGCTCCAGGACCGCGGCCTCGACCGCGTCATCAGCATCAACCGGGTGGGTGACGACGCCTCCGAGAACGTCATCCGAAAGCTCGGCATGGTGCCCGAGCGAGAGACGGCGCACCCGGTGTATGCCTATCCGCTGCGCGTTCACACCATCGATCTCACCGAGTTCCAGGCATGAACCGGCCGCGCCATCGATCATCACAGGACAGCCGACCGCTGTCCATCCGTCCCCGGCTGATCGCCACGAAGCGGAAACCCAGGCGAAGGATGTTACATTTCCGTCGCTGACCTGCGCTTTCACGGAACTGCGGCCAGAGCCCGTCCTTCACCCTCCTGCGAACACGCATCCTCACATCGCGATGATCGCCCTCTTCACGGAATCGCGGTCAGAACCAATTTCAAAGAGCCCTGTCAGGGGCCTGGTTGGTGGTGCTCGCCGGACCTTCCGGGCCGGGGTCGACGGGATCGGAAGCGGCGGGACGGGAAGCGGCGGAGCCGAGAGTTACGGCAGTGTCGGCTCCCGGCGCCGAACGGCCGGCCCGGCGTACCTCGCCCCACCAGCCGACCCCCGTCAGCACCAGGGTGAGGCCGACTCCGGCCAGGATGGCCGTGGACGGTGCCACCACCTTGAGGAGGGCACCGGCGAGCGACCCTGTCGCCGCGTAACCCGCACCCGCCGCCGCGTACATCACCGAGTAACCCGCGGCCAGAGCGCCCGGCGGAAGTGCCTCGCGCAGGGACAGGTTGCGGGTGAGCATCGCGCACGACTGGAGCGTGCCCCCCACGAACAGCGCGGCGGTGATCCCGGCCGGGTGAGGCGTCAGCGCCGCGAGGGCCACACAGGCCGATGTCCCGGCCATCAGCACCACGCTGCGGGTACGCAGCCGTCCGGGCCAGGACCGGAGACCGTGGACGAAGGCGCCGAGCCCCCCGCCCACCGCCATCCCGGTCAGCAGCGGACCGGACCAGCCGACGCCGACGCCGCGCTGTTCGAGCAGCGCCGGCAGCACGAGTTCGGCCAGACCGAGCAGGGCCAGACTGGCCGCGCCCATGACGTACACCGGCCAGGCGCCGGTCAGGAGTCGCAGCTGCGACGCGCCCGTCCGGTCCTCGCCGCCCGTGTCGTCCGCGCCCCAGTTGGCCGGAAGCAGCCACAGGCCCGCGACCGACGACGCCATCAGGGCGGCGCCCAGGAACAGCGGGACGGGCGGTGCGACACCGAGAGCCAGACCGGCAACCGCGGCAGGGGAGACGGCCCAGATGCCGGCTGTCAGTATCGACTCGACGGACAGCGCCTGCGCTGTCGCACGCTCCGGGACGAGCACGGTGAGCAGCGTGCGCAGGCCACCGGTGGCAGCGGCCGGGGCGGCACCGGCGAGACACGCAAACCCGGTGAGGACCGCCGGATACGCGTCGGGGAACACCCCGATGCCGGCGAAGGCGGCGGCTCCGACCGCGAGCCCGACGGCCAGGTGAGCGCGGGCGTGGTCGGGGCGCAGGCGCATTCCGAGGACGGGGGCGCCGATGATCTCGCCGATGACGTAGGCCGCCGCGAGGATCGCGCCCAGGGAGTAGCCGCCGGGGCGTTCGCGCACCAGGAAGACCAGGGCCAACGGGGCCATGGCCACCGGCAGGCGGGCGCCGACGGTGGTGCAGGACCAGATCAGGACCTGCCTCGAGGCGACGTCGCGATAGCTCATGGGGCGACGCTAGAGGCAGGCACTGACAACACCCCAGGGGATTTCCGGCGCCTGTGGATATCTCGCGAGCACCCGAGAACTCCTGAGCACCCCCTTCAAAATTGCGCAGTTCCAGCAACAACTCCAGCTCGGCTTCCTCAATCTCAGAGTCGAACTGCTGCTTGCCCCCGGACCTGGGCTTGGTAGAGCTCTCGCCGCAGCTCCTCGATGACTGCGGCCAACCCGATCGTCGCCATAGCTACTCCCCGTCGACCGTGAGGTTCAGAAATGAGTGGTGCCAGTCCCAGTGGGCGATCTCAACCTGCTGCGGGTCTCGCAGCGTCAGTGCGGCCATGGCGTCGGTGTCGTAGGCGCCGCGCTCGACGGTGCTGGAGAACGTGGTGCCCGGCAGTTCGTGCGCATCACGCATCAGGGTGCCGATCAGCCGCTCGGTGATCCCGCCGAAGTGCGGTTGCCCGGGCGGCCGGTAGCGCAGGTGCGCCTCCAGCCGACCGCAGCGGGCAGGTCGCCTCGTTCGGCCACCGGTCCATCTGCCGTCCGGAAACCTACTCGTCGCGCACACTACTGCGGCCAAATCGACCGTAGTGCAAACGACTTCGGGAGAGACCCCCAACCGCTGGATCGCCGAACGCGTCGCCGCCGACCTCGAGGTGGAGGCGCGCAGCGTCACCCCCGGGGAAGCCGCCGGGGTGTGGGGGGAGTTCGGCGCCCTCATCCAGGCCGCCTCCAGCCGCATCCGCGCCGTCAGCGCCCAGCGGGAACTCTGCTGGCAGCCCCGGCACACCGACATGCTCACCATGATCGGCGAAGACCGTCTGCGCCGCCTCGCCACGCCCAGCGCCTGACCACGGCCTCCCCACCGCCGCGGAACAGCGGCGGTGGCGAAGTCCTCTGCTCCCGAAGCCGCCTCGATACGGCTCCCCCAGTACACCTTTTGACACTTTCACCCTTGATGGAAGGGCCTCCTCGTGAGCACTGCCGACTGGCTTCCCGACGGCTTCCGCGTCCAGCGGATCGCCACCAACAACACTCATCTCTCGGTCGCCGTCGGCGGCAGCGGACCGGTCCTGGTCCTGCTCCACGGCTGGCCGCAGACCTCCCGCGCCTGGGCCCGGGTCATGCCCGCCCTCGCCCAGAACCACACCCTCGTCGTCCCCGACCTGCGCGGCACCGGCGCCAGCGACCGACCCGAAGGCGGCTACGCCAAGACCAACCAGACCCACGACATACGCGGCCTGCTCCACGCGCTGAAGCTGACCGGGCCGGTGGCAGTGGCCGGCCACGACATCGGCTCCATGGTCGCCCTCGCATGGGCCGCCGCCCATCCCGACGACATCTCCCACCTGGTCCTCGTCGACTCCCTCCTGCCCGGCCTCGGCCTGGAAGAGGCCATGAACGTCGCCGAGGGCGGCAGGTGGCACTTCGGGTTCTTCATGACCCCGCACGTGCCGGAGATGCTCTTCGACGGCCACGAACTGGAATTCGTCACCGCCACGTTCACCGCCATGTCCAACCCCGGCACCTTCAGCGAAGCCGACCTCGCCGCCTACGCACACGAGTACACCGGCCGGGAGCGGCTGCGTGGCGGCTTCGAGCACTACCGCACCCTCCCGGAGGACGGACGCGAGAACCGCGCGCTGCTCGCCGAGAAGAAGCTGCCCATGCCCGTCCTGGCCATCGGCACCACCCACTCCGGCACCTCCACCGCCCAGGCCCTGGCTCCCCACGCCGACAACGCGCGGGGCGCAGTCGCCCCTACCGGGCATTTCGTCGCCGAGGAAGACGCCGACTGGTTCACCAAGACGGTGACCGAGTTCCTCACCTGATCGGTCCTCCCGTCCGGCGGGCACTGCCCCGGGCCGGCTGTGCGGCAGTCCACCCGGGTCAGTGCGCCACGTCGTCGTCCTCGTCCAGTTCCGGCACGTCCGGGTCGCGCAGCGGGCGCAGTACACCGGCGGCCGGCGTGGAGGCGGTGAAGCCGTAGCGGCCGAGCAGATTCACGTTCTCGTGCTTGAGTGGAGAGAGCCGGGCGATGTCCTCGACCGCGATCTCATGGCCCTCGGCGCGCAGCCGGGCGACGGGGGCGTCGGCGTAGCGTGTCGTCCAGAGCACGATGGCATTGAGGACCAGACCGAGCGCGCCGAGCTGGTCCTCCATGCCGCCCCGGTATGCCTGATGAATGGTGCCGCGCTTGCCGTGGCACCCGTCCCGGGCCGGCTTGTGGCCGGACTCCTACACGGTGAGCTGCCGGTTCGTCTGCCACCGGCAGGTATCGCCGACCGGGTCGAGCACGCGCAGCGGGTGCCCGGTCCTGGCGATCCGCCCGTACTCGGCGAACGCCTGCCCCAGCGGGAGGGCGGCGAACGCGTCGGCGATGGCGGCCACATCGACGCCGGGGGCGGCAGTCGGTCCCGACAGGCCGAATCCGGGCATCGAGGGCAACACAACGTGAAAGGCGGCCTCGGCCCGTCCGCCATGGCTCGTCGGGTCGACCAGCGCGGGCAGGCAGTCCAGGAACTCCACCACCGAGCCGGGCCAGCCATGGCACAGCAGCAGCGGCGTGGCGTCCTCGTGCCGCGAACGCACCACGAAAGCGTGCACGCGCAGCCCGGCGAAGTCACCGATGACCTGGGGATGAGCGTTCAACTCGGCTTCGGTACGGCGCCAGTCGTAGCGGTACAGCCAGTGCTCGACGAGGCGCCGTAGCCAGGGCTGTGGCGTCCCCCATCCCAGTCCTCGCCCGGCAGGTCGTTCCGGAATCGAGTACGCGAGAGCCGCTCGCGCAGGTCGGCCAGCACCTCATCGGTCGTGGTGATCTTGAAAGCCTGCATCGGGACATTCTGACCTCGCCGGGCCCGCCGCCAACGAATCACCCGTGAACGGCCGTCCGCGTAGCCGCTCATGACCTGGTACGCAGCCCCTCATACAAGAGGTCGAGCACCCGGCCGAGCTGATCGCGATCCTCGAGTACGCCTGCGACCATGGCGATGCCACTGAGTGACACCACCACATCGTCCGGCTCGACCTCGGATCGCGTGAACCCTGTCGCCGCGGTTGCCGACAGCAGTGCGCCGACGGCTTCATCGAGTCGCTCGCGGCTTTGCGCGAACGGATTTCCGCCCGCGGCTACGACGGCCCGGATGGCCTCCGTCAGACCGATCTTGGTGGCCCAGTAGTCGACGAAGCGGTCCATCCAGATGCGCAGAGCGTCGCGAGGCGGCACCTGGTCGAGCAACTCCCCGGCCGCAGCGCACACGGCGTCAAGCTCCGAACGGTATGCCGCCTCGATGAGGTCTTCGCGCGTCGGAAAGTGGCGGTAGACGGTGCCGACACCGACACCGGCTTCTTTGGCGATCTCAGTGAAGGGGACGTCCGGGCCCCTCTCTATGAACAAACGCAGCGCGACCTCGAGGAGGCGCGCGCGATTGCGCTGCCCGTCCGCACGCGGTCTGCGCTGCGTCGCCTCGGTCACGACCACCCCTACGAAACGGAATACATTCCACTTACATCATACATACAGGCCCCCGCGACCACTCAGTGGCGAGTCGGGCACCTTCGAGCAACGCCCGCCGCGACGTGGAGCAGACCACCCAGCTCAGACCACTCCCCCTCTCTCGAAATCGTCATCACCACAGGGAGGCCCCCCACACACAGAGAGTGACCAACCCGCCTCCTTGCAACCGGAATCTGTTCCGGTTAGCCTTCCATTACCGGAACGGATTCCGGATAACGATGGCTCCCCCGCCGCGCGAGCGGCCAGGAATCGACGGGGAGCGCCGACATGAACGGAGCCCACACATGAGCTCGCGCGAGCGCTTCACTACGCCCTACGGCTTTCACACGACGGCGAACGAGGTCATCGAGGGGGTCGACCTGACCGGCAAGCGCGCGATCGTCACAGGCGCCGCGTCCGGCATCGGCATAGAGACGACACGCGCCCTGGCCAGTGCCGGTGCCGATGTCACCCTCGCCGTCCGCAACGTCGAGGCGGGCAACCGTGTCGCCCAGGAGATCGCGGCCAAGACCGGCAACTCCAAGGTGACTGCCGCACCACTGGAGCTGACCGACCGAGCCTCGGTCGCGTCCTTCACCGACGCCTGGCGGGGCCCGCTGCACATCCTGGTGAACAATGCCGGGATCATGGCGCTGCCCGAGCCGCACCGCACTACCGAGGGCTGGGAACTGCAGTTCGCCACCAACTACCTCGGCCACTTCAACCTGACCCTCGGCCTCCACGACGCGCTCGCGGCCGCCGGTGGCGCGCGCATCATCTCGCTCAGCTCCAGCGGCCACCTGTTCTCCCCGGTCGTCTTCGACGACATCCACTTCGAGCGCCGCCCCTATGAGGAGTGGGCGGCCTACGGCCAGTCCAAGACCGGCAATGTGCTGCTGGCTGTCGGGGCGGCCAAGCGGTGGGCCGACGACGGCATCACCGCCAACGCGGTCATGCCCGGCGGCATACGCACCGGACTCCAGCGCCACCAGGAGGGCAACGCGACACCGGAGGTCGAGGAAGCCTTCGCCAACTTCACCTGGAAGACCGTCGAGGAAGGTGCCGCAACCTCGGTGCTGGTGGCCGCATCCCCCCTACTCGAAGGCGTCACCGGCCGCTACTTCGAGGACTGCAACGAGGCCGAGCTCAACACCGACCCCAACCCCTACGCCGACAGCGGCGTGCGCCCCTACGCACTCGACACGGACAACGCCAAGCGGCTCTGGGACCTGGGCACCGCGATGCTCCGCTCCTGAGACACCTGCGCCTGGGGGAAACCCTCCACCACCACGAACATCTACGGATAGATCGCCTTCCTCGCCGGAACCACCTCAGGGCTGCGCCTGGATGGTCCCTCCACCCGACCGAACCGCAGGTCTTCCCATCCTGACGTGCCGGTCGGGGTTGGCTGCAGCGCCTGCAGCAAATCCCGCCTGGGACAGAATCCCAAGGAGCCGTAATGAAAGTAGTTCTCTTCGGAGCATCGGGCATGGTGGGCCAAGGAGTGCTCCGCGCGTGCCTGGAGGACCCGGGGGTGACGGAAGTGATCGCCATCGTGCGACGGCCACTCGGCCGCAGTGCTCCCAAGCTTCGCGAAGTTCTCCACACGGACTTCGAGGACCTGAACCCGATCGCAGCGGATCTCGCAGATGCTGACGCGTGTTTCTACTGCCTTGGCGTGTCGTCGGTGGGGCGCAGCAACGCGGAGTACGAGAAGGTCACTTACACCTACACGATGGAAGCCGCACGGGTCGTGGCCGCCGGCAATCCTCGGCTGACATTCGTATACGTGTCAGGAGAAGGCACCGACAGCACGGAGCAAGGGCGCATCTCCTGGGCCCGGGTGAAGGGCCGCACGGAGAATGCCCTGCTGGCCATGGACATGCATACCTACGCCTTCCGTCCCGGATGGATCCAGCCCATACACGGCGAGACTTCCGGAACGAACTGGTACCGGCTCCTCTACCGGCTCACGTCCTGGCTCTATCCACTTCTGCGCCGCCTCGCCCCCCGGTACGTGACCAGTACCGAGCATCTCGGGCGCGCGATGATCGCTGTTGCGCGGCTGGACGGTGCCGGACCTCGCATCCTGCACTCGCAGCAGATCACCCAACTCGACGCATAGGGAAGAGCCGGGAATTCACGGACGGGTCAGTCGGCGGGCGTGCCCGGACCCGCCTGGCGCAGGCAGCGTTCGAGTCGTTGCAGGAATTCGTCGAAGGATTCGTCAGCGGGCCAGGTCTGGTAGGCGGTAGTGGTGGCGACTATCGCCAGGTTCAGCTGCAGCGTCGGGGTCAGCTCGTCGGAGTCGGTGGTGCGGGATGCCACCCAGTGCCCCAGGTCGGTGAAGAACTGCTCGCCAAAGCTCTGCGCCGACTGGGCGAAGGCGGGCGACTGCGCCTTGAGGCGGCGCTGCAGAGGGATGCGGTCCCGCAGGCTCTCGCAGAACCCTGTCATGATCGCGGTGAGGGAGTCCCAGAGCGGCTCGCCCGCGGGACGGTCCTTTATCAGGGCCTGCCAGTTGCGCCGCTCCTCCGGGTCCTGGTCGAGGACTGCCGCGTCCTTGCTGGCGAAGTAGTTGAAGAAGGT
Source organism: Streptomyces sp. 11-1-2 (assembly GCF_003595545.1). NCBI lineage: Bacteria > Bacillati > Actinomycetota > Actinomycetes > Kitasatosporales > Streptomycetaceae > Streptomyces > Streptomyces sp. 11-1-2. The sequence goes on along the minus strand of NZ_CP022545.1, from coordinate 11,317,587 downwards.
GGCGCGCGAGACATTCGCCGCGGCCGCGATCTGCTCGACGGTCGTGGCCTCGTACCCCTGCTCGTCGAAGAGCCGCAGCGCGGCGGACCGGATGGCGCGCCAGGTCGCCAGCTTCTTGCGCTCCCGCAGATTCATCGTCCTTCCCATCGAGCCATCGTACGTGCCGATTCCTGGACGAATGCATTTTTGGACGAGTCTAACTTTTGTGGTTACAGTGAAGCCGACCGGTCCTCGGTTCCCCCATGTCAGGAGACACGCCTCATGTCCCCACCGCAGACACCCCGCACGTTCGGAGCGACCACCACCGCCGCCGAGGTGCTCGACGGCGTCGACCTGCACGGCCGCCGGGCCGTGGTGACCGGAGCCAGTTCCGGAATCGGGGTGGAAACGACCCGGGCCCTCGCCGCAGCGGGCGCCGACGTCACCTTGGCCGTTCGGGACACCGACGCGGGTTCCCGCGTGGCGGCACGTCTGGAAGGAGAACTGCCTTCCAGTTCAGGACAGTTGACCGTGGGGCGGCTCGACCTGGCCGACCGGTCGACGGTCGCGGCATTCGTGGCAGCCTGGGACGGTCCGCTGGACATCCTGGTCAACAACGCGGGAGTGATGTCCCCGCCGGACCTCACCCGCACGCCTGACGGCCGGGAGTGGCAGTTCGCCGTCAACCACCTGGGCCACTTCGCCCTCGCCACCGGCCTCCACCCGGCGCTCGCCGCGGCCGACGGCGCCCGGATCGTCTCGGTGAGCTCCATCGGCCACCTCTTCTCGCCTGTCGTCTTCGACGACCTCGACTACCGATTCCGCCCCTACGACCCGTGGACCTCCTACGGGCAGTCGAAGAGCGCCACCGCACTGTTCGCCGCCGGTGCCGCCAAGCGATGGGCCGACGACGGGATCACCGCCAATGCCGTGATGCCGGGCAACATCGGCGCGACGTCGCTGGGCCGGAACATGGACCCCCAGCAGGTGGCCGCCGTCATCGCCACCGGCGAACTCGCACTCCCGCCGGAGAAGGCGGTGGAGCAGGGCGCCGCGACCTCGGTACTGATGGCCGCCTCGCCGACGGTGGCAGGCGTCACCGGCCGCTACTTCGAGGACTGCGCGGAGGCCAAGCCGGTCTCCGAGCGAACCGGTGCCGTCGCCGGCGTCGCCCCGTACGCCCTCGACCAGGACAACGCGGCACGCCTGTGGGCCGTGTCCGAGGCATTCATCCGCTAGTGCCGCTGTAGCGGCCAGGCACCCGTCGACAGGGTGACGGCGGGGCGGCTGACTCCGGCCGGAGTGGTCCGCCCGGACCGACCATCCGCACTTGTCAGCAACGGTCACACCGCGGGAAGGCGGCGGCACGACGGTCCCCTTGGACCGACGCCGCGGCTGGACGGCGGCCACCGCTTGTTCGTCCACTGAGACCGCCCGATCCCTGGCCCGGGTTCCTGGCATCCAGGACGCCGGCGGAGGGCTCGCCATTGCCGCCCTCCACCTCACGGACCATCCAACAACCGCATGGAGTGCAGCATGACCACAGCACGGGTCCCCCTGGGCCACAGTGGCATCCACGTCCGGCCGATCGGCCTCGGCTGCATGGGCATGTCCCAGTTCTACGGCCCGGCCGACCCTGCCGAGTCGATCGCCACCATCCACACGGCGATCGATGTGGGTATCGACTTCTTCGACACCAGCGACATCTATGGCGCCGCCGACGCCGTCATCGGGCAGACCTCGAACGGGTTCGGCCACAACGAGGCAGTGCTCGGCCGCGCCGTACGCGGCCGACGCAACGAAGTTGTCCTCGCCACGAAGTTCGGATCGCGCCCCGGCGACGCAGGCGGTGTGGTCATGGATGGCCGTCCCGAGTACGTGGCACAGGCATGTGAGGCGAGCCTCGCACGACTGGGCACCGACTACATCGATCTCTACTACATCCACCGCCTCGACCCTTCGGTTCCGGTCGAGGAGACCGTCGGCGCGATGGCGGAGCTGGTCACAGCGGGGAAGATCCGCGCGATCGGACTCAACGCGGTCGACAGCGACACCCTGCACCGGGCAAGCGCCGTCGCCCCCATCTCCGCGCTCCAGAGCGAGTACTCCCTTTGGGAACGCACTCTCGAAGACGATGTCCTGCCGACGTGCCGTGAACTCGGCATCACGGTCGTCCCTTACAGCCCGCTCGGCCGGGCCGCGCTGACCGGCACCTTGACCTCCAGCACGTCCTTCGGCACCGGCGACTTCCGCGCCACCCTGCCGAAGTTCCAGAGTGACAACTACGCCGACAACGCGCGTCTGGTCGACGAGCTCCGCGAGTTCAGCACGGCGCGTGGTCACACACCGGGACAGGTCGCGCTCGCGTGGCTCCTCGCTCAACCACACGACATAGTCCCCATTCCCGGCACGAAGCGGGTGAAGTACGTCCGTGAGAACGCCGAGGCGACCGCGGTGCCGCTCAGCGTGGACGACGTCGCCGCACTCGCAGACATGTTCGCCCCGGAGCGGGTACGCGGCGGACAGTACGGAAACCTCGACCTCCGGGGCCGTCAGGAGAGTTCCACGTGACCCGATGAGCCCATGGCTACGGCGGATCGAGGCATCTGCGCGTGCTGTCCGATGGCGAAAAGGGGCCCACGAAGCATCGGCGCCCGGCCCGTCGCCGCACATATTTCCTCAAGTAACTTGGCAAAGTTACTTGAGGAACTTACGGTGGAGGTATGAACACGAACCCCCGGCCGCAGCAGCCAACCGCCGTGTCTGCCGCGACCGCGCAGCGTCTCCAGGACGCGATGAAACGGCTGCGCGCACGCCTGCGCGCGGAGTCGGGGCAGAACGAGACCGGTCTGACCGCCACGCAGCTCGGCGTACTGGCGAGTGTCGTGCGGGAGGGCCCCGTCACCGCGGCCCGGCTCGCCGCACTGGAACATGTCAGCGCGCAGTCCATCGCGCAGAGCCTGGCGGTACTCAAGGCCGCCGGGCTCGTCCATGGTGAGCCCGACCCGCAGGACGGCCGCAAGAAGCTGATGAGCGCCGATCCGTCCGCGATAGAGCTGGTGGACCGGCTCCTGAATGGCCGCGCCTCATTCCTGACACGCGCCATCGACGAAGCGGTCGCTCCGGACGAACGCCAGGACGTCGAGAAGGCCATCGAACTGCTGGAGCGGCTCGCCGAAGTCGACCTGAGTGGCGGTGGCATATGAGAACGGTCGTAGGCCGCGATGCCTCGGCGGGCGGCCTGAAGAGCGACTCGTTCTCGTGGCCCTTCACCACACCGCTCTACGTGGGCTCCGCCCTCAACCCGATCAACAGCTCCATCATCGCCACCGGCCTGGTGCCCATCGCCGCCGACCTGAACGTCTCGGTGGGCACCACTGCCGTCCTCGTCTCCTCGTTGTACTTGGCCAGCGCCGTCGCCCAGCCCACCGCGGGCAAGCTGGCCGAGGTGGTCGGCCCGCGCCGGGTTTTCCTGTCCGGCATCCTGCTCGTGCTGCTCGGCGGTGTGGTCGGTGGCCTCGGCCAGAACCTGGCAATGCTGACCGTCGCCCGGGTCCTGATCGGCATCGGTACCTCGGCGGCCTTTCCCTGCGCCATGGTGATGATCCGGCGCCGCGCCGAGGAGGCCGGCCTGGACGCACCGCCGGGCGGGGTGCTCGGTGGCCTCGCCATCGCGGGCATGGTCACCGCGGCCGTCGGCCCACCGATCGGCGGTCTCCTCGTGGGCGCCGCGGGCTGGCGCTGGGCCTTCTTCATCAACATCCCGATCACCGCGATCGCACTGGCCATGGCACTGCGCTGGCTGCCCGAGGATCCTCCGCTCGGCCGCGGGGACAGCGGCTTCCGCAAGATCGCCGACCGGATCGACCTGCCCGGCATCCTCGGTTTCGCCGCCTCGATGACGGCGCTGGTCCTCTTCCTGACGGACCTGCCCCGCCTGCGGTGGGCGGCTCTGGCCGTCTTCGTCGTGGCCGCCGCACCCACAGTCGGGTGGGAGCTGCGCAAAACCGCGCCGTTCTTCGACTTCCGCGGCCTCGCCGCCAACGGCGCCCTCTCCCGCACCTACCTGCGCCAAGCCCTCACCCTGCTCGGCGTCTACACGGTGATGTACGGCATGACCCAGTGGATGGAGGCGGCGCACGGCCTGTCCACCGTGGCATCCGGCCTGTTGCTGCTCCCGATGGGCGCCGTCTCCGCGCTGCTCTCACGCCCGCTCGCCAGCCGCAACCTGGTGCGCGGACCGCTGATCGCGGCCGCCTTCACCATGGTGCTGGGCTCGGGCGGCATCATGCTGCTCACCTCGCACAGTCCGGCGAGCGCGATCGTCCTCGTCTCCCTGATCTTCGGTGTCACGTCGGCCGCCGCCACAGTCGGCAACCAGACCGCGCTCTACATGGCGGCGCCCCCCGACCAGATCGGCACCGCCTCCGGACTGTTCCGGACCTTCGGATACCTCGGCACCATCACGTCCTCCGTGATCGGCGGCATCGTCTTCCGCGACGGCGCGAGCGACCACGGCCTGCACACCCTCGGCTTCGTCCTGGTCGCGGCGGGCGTCGTCGTCCTGCTCCTGACCGTCTTCGACCGTCGGCTGATGTCCCGCAAGACGGCCCGCGAGACCAGCGCCTCAAACCGCACCGACACAGCTACAAGCAGTGCGAACGCAGAAATGACTTCCCATAAGGAGAACCACGCATGACCACCCCCGCCCTCCCTCAGATCGACCCCAGGCGGACCGCCCTGCTGGCGATGGACTTCCAGAACGGGATCGTCGCGATCGCTCCCGAACCCGACGCGCTCATCGAGCGGGTCAAGGGCGCGATGGCCGACGTCCGTGCTGCCGGTGGCACCATCGGCTACGTCCGCGTCGCCTTCACCGAGGACGACTGGGCGAAGGTGCCGGCGACCAACAAGACCTTCAGCGCGGTCGCCGCGGCGAGGATGATGCACCACGAGGAGGACGCCACGCAGATCGATGGACGGATCGCCCCCGAGGACGGCGACATCGTCGTCCGGAAGATCCGCTTCGGCTCGGTCTCCACCACCGATCTCCACGAGCAGTTGCACAACCGCGGCATCGACACCCTGATCCTCTCCGGCATCAGCACCGGTGGTGTCGTCCTGTCCACGCTCATCGACGCCGCCGACCGCGACTACCGCGTCTTCGTCCTGACCGACGGCGTCGCCGACCCTGACCCCGAAGTCAACCGAGTGCTGGTCAACGAGGTGTTCCCGTCCCGGGCCCATCTGATCGACACGACCCAGCTGCCCGAGCTGCTCAAGTCCGCCTGACACACGGCAGACTTCGGCTGCCGGCCCATCGGCCGGGTGCCCGGTCCGGCCGCGATGGTCATCCAGCACGCAGGGCGCCGACGCCGCGGAGCTGCCAGTCGCGGCGGGCCCTGGGGACGAGGTGCTGGTGGAGCTGCATCATGTCGCCGGCATGCGGCGCACCTCCAGGTGGGCCTGGCAGCCGGTGGGCGGCGTCCTGGGAAACGCGGGGGCGGGGCGCTGATCCTGCGGTATCTGCCCTGGCGCGCTCTCCTGGATCTCCGTACCGATCGCTGTCGTGCTGCTGGCTTGCGCGGCCTACCTCGCCCCGAAGACCGGCCGGGCTCCGACCGGACTCGACGCTCCGGGCTCGGCACTGCTGGTCACGGGCTGTATCGCCCTGCCGTTCGGCATCATCGAGGGCCCAGCGCGCGGCTGGGTGTCAGTCCCGGGTACGAGTTGCCGCACGCTCAGACACGTGCGGTCGTGCTGCCGAACGTGCTGGCGTTCAACGCACCCGCTGCACCGGAGGTGGTCCCGCCGAACAACCCGCGCACTGTGGCCCCTCATGGTCTGCGGCGGTTGTTGCGAGCCGCACGGCAGGGCACCGACCCGTTGGCGCTGGACGACGAGCAGAGCTGACAGGCAGGTTGTGCGGAGCCGCCAGATCGAGGCGACTCCGCGTCCCTGGCCCAAGGCCCCACGACCTGGCTGACACATTCCCGCTGCCCCGCGACGCCTGGCGCGCCATCTCGCCGCGTTGCCATGACGCCACGCGGCCGCATTTCGAGGCGACGGCGGGCCGTCATGACCTCGAACAGGCCGTCGACGTGCTCGGCCGAGACCACACGACCGGGCACCACGCTGCCGCCGTAGCGGGCCGCCTCCTCCTGCCCACGAGCGACGAGATCGTGAGGCGGTATGCCGTCGCGTGAGAGGAATCCATGCACGCCGAAAGCAGGCGCGTTGCGCGGCTCCCCCGAGTCGATCACCATCACGGAGCGGCGCGCTCGGGCCAGGGTCAATGCCCCGGACAGACCGGCGGCACCACCGCCGATGACGATCACTACCACGGACTGGTTTGTGTTCATATCAGGCATGTTCACTCGCCCTGGCCGATGAGGCAGCAGAACTTGCCGAGTCGGCAAGTTTGACCCAGCGGGACGGCGGCGTGCAGCAGACTCGCGTGCACGTGCGCGTCTGGAACGGCCGGAAGGTCGACATGAAGCGCTCGTCCAGCCGAGCACTTGGCAGCCGTCCCCCAGTGGGGCGAGATGTTCCGCCTGAGGTTCCCTTCAGCACATCGCGCGGCGGAGATCGTGTTCTCCAGGGTGATGTCAGAGCGCGGTCACCAGCTCGGCGCCTTTCTCGCATTTGCCGTTACAGCAAACAGCTTTGCTTGTGTTCTCGAGGCGAGCGCACCATCCAAACCATCGACCGGCCGTCGCACCGGTCGAGGTTCCCGGCCGGCGGTAAGTCCTGACGGCGGTCGCGGGTGACCGCCACCTACAGAGGAGAGCACCGTGTCCAGCGATTGCTTCGATGGTGACGACGACGCGTTGACCGGGTACGACAAGTGGCGTCGGAGCCGGTGGGAGGAGATGGCGGGCCCGGACGGGAAGGCGGGCCGCATCGCCTATCGGCTGATCACGGAACCGGGTCAGGAAGTCCCCGAGGTTCCGGGCCGGTGGACGTCCACCGGCTTCTCGGGGAGCCTGACGCTGACCGCGGCCCGCGCGGAGGGCGTCTCCGTCGATGACCAGGCCGTCGACGGCGCGGTGGAACTGACCAGCGCCAGCCGCCTGTCCTTCCCCGGCGGGCGGCGCGGCACCATCGAGGAGCTGCGGGGAGCCCATGTCCTGGTCGTGTGGGATCCGGCCGCGCCCACCCTCGTCGGCCTGCGCGGGATCGAGGCGTGGCCGTGGGACCCGGCCTGGACCGTCGCGGCGGAGTACCGTCCGGCGGATGCCGGGCGCCTCCTGGAAGTGACCCGGCTGACCAGCCCGAGTACGCGGGACACCCTCCCGGCCCCGGGTGACTTCGTCTTCGATCTGCGAGGTCAGCGGCACACGCTCCGGGCGTTCGGCGGGGGCGGCGACACTCTGCTGATCACGTTCACCGACTGCACCAGCGGCACGGACACGCCCGGCATGGGCCGGTGGCTGATCCTGCCCCGGCCCAAGGACGCCACGGGTACGGCCCGTATCGACTTCAACCGGGCCGTCGTTCCCCACCACATGTTCTCGGCGGCCTTCCCCTGCCCCCTGCCGCCCCGGGAGAACCACCTCCTCCTACGCATCGAAGCGGGCGAACGCGCCCCCGTCTTCGAAGAAGGAGCGGCCGTCGGCACCACGACCGGCCCCGCCGTCTGACATCCGCCGCAACCGGCGCACCCCGAAAGGAAAGAACGATGACACCCGACCAGGATCTTCGCGCAGCAGCGGTGCACTACCTCCGGCAGTGGGAGGTGCGGGACTACGCCACGATGCGATCCCTGTGCACCGACACCGCCACCGTGTGGCACAACGACGGAAGCGGTGACCAGCCGATCGACGAGAACATGGGACTGCTGAAGCAGTTGGCCGCCGACGTCGAGACACTTCGGTACGACATCGTGCGGCAGTTCCAGGACGGCGACGAAGTGCTCCAGCAGCAAGTACTCCACCTGACCAGGACCGACGGGTCCCGCAGTGACGTACACGCGGCGATGTACTTCCGGTTCGACGGCGGCCTCATCGACCGCATCGAGGAATACTTCAACGTCGTACCGCTCAACGAATCCATGCCGTCGTCCGGCTCGCCCGAACAGCGCTGATCGCGACCGCTCCCGCCAAGCGATCCGCTGAGGCAGGGCCCCGGAAGCAGCACCGGCCCGGGCCCTGCCTTGTGCGAGGAGACCGCAACCTCGTCTGTGCCGACCCGATGACAGGCGGCAGCGCCGCTTGTGGCAAACGCACCTCGCGCGCTCCCGGTCGAAGTGTCCACCGGGCCGCGCGGTCACGCCCGTTGACCGTGGCACAGATTCCTGACGTCGCCCATGACATCGTTCGCCGAGCATCAGTCGGCCTTCCATCGCCGACGGCGGGCCTCCACTGAACAGCTCCTCGAGGGCAAGAGGCCGGATCCGGTACGCCGGTCCGACGTCCGGGCGGGAAGGCGGTGAGCAAGCGCCGGCTCGAAGAGCGGGCTGTTTCCTCAGCCGTTGGCATCGTCGCCTGCTACACGGCGAAGATCCCCATCTTTTGCACCCGCGAGACCCCGCCGAGTACCCGAGTTGGGTGAGGCGATACCCGACAAGGGGCGCTTTTCGCCTTGGAATACCCCCCGGGGTACACCGTTCAAGAGGAGTCATAGTCGTGTTCTTCGTCGACATCCTGGAATTCGAGGGCCTGGGCAACCGCAGCTACCTGTCCGGCGGACCCCGTTCGGCGGTGGTCATCGATCCGCCGCGTGACATCGATCAGGTCATCGCCGCGGCGGCCCGGCGAGGGGTGCGCATTGCTTTCGTTGCCGAGACCCACGTGCACAACGACTACGTCACCGGCGGCCTGGAGCTGGCCCGGGTGACCGGGGCCCGCTACCTGGTGCCGGCCGCAGCGCACGTGTCCTTCGCCCGCACCCCGGTGGCCGACGGCGACACCGTGACGGTGGACGAGGGTCTGGTGCTGCGCGCGCTCGCCACCCCCGGGCACACCCCGCACCACACCTCCTACGTCCTTACTGAGGACGGGCGCGGTGTGGCGGCGTTCACCGGCGGATCGCTGCTGATCGGCACGGTGGGCCGCCCCGATCTGGTCGAGCCGCGGCTGACCGAGCAACTGGCCCGTGCCCAGCATGCCTCCGCCCACCGCCTGGCCGATGAGCTGGACGACGAGGTGCCGGTGCTGCCCACCCACGGCTTCGGCAGCTTCTGCTCCTCCTCACCGGCCGAGGGGGACGCGACCACGATCGGCCAGGAACGCGCCACCAACGACGCGCTGGTCCTGGACGTGGACACCTTCGTCGCGCAGATACTCGCCGGGCTGGACGACGTGCCCGCCTACTACACGCACATGGGCCCGGCCAACGCCGCGGGGCCCGCGCCGGTCGACCTCACCCCGCCGGGGCGTGCGGACGCCGAGGAGATCGCTTCCCGGCTGGCCGCCGGTGAGTGGGTGGTGGACCTGCGCAGCAGCATGGCCTTCGCCGAGGGGCACGTGGCCGGGTCGTTCAACTTTGAGGGCGAGGGGAAGCTCGCCACCTACCTGGCCTGGCTGATCCCGTGGGGCAAACCCGTCACCCTGCTCGCCGACACCCCTGAGCAGATCACCGACGCACAGCGAGAACTGACCCGGGTAGGCATCGACCGCCCGGCCGCCGCCGCCACCGGCGACCCGGGCACCTGGGTCCGCGCGGGCGAGCAGCTCGCTTCCTTCCTCCGCGCCCGCTTCGCCGATCTCGCCGATGCCCGTGAGCGCGGTGACGACGTGGTCGTCCTGGACGTGCGCCGGGACTCCGAGCGCGCGGGCGGCTTCATCGACGGCTCGGTCCACATCCCGATCCACGAGCTGCACGGCCGCATCGGCGAGGTACCGGCCGGGACCGTGTGGGTGCACTGCGCCGCCGGCATGCGCGCGGCGATCGCCGCCTCCCTGCTGGACGCCGCCGGCCGCGACGTGGTCGCCATCGACGACGGCTTCGACGCCGCCACCGAGGCGGGACTGATCCTCACCCGCCCCGACGGCACCGACTGACCCGCCCTATCCCGCACCACCTGCACGAAAGAGATCAGACGATGTTCCCGCAACTTCACCGCGGCCCCGTCCGCCTCACCCCCCAGCAGGCCCACCAGCAGACCAGCGACGGCCAGGCCGTGCTGCTGGATGTCCGCGAAACACCGGAGTGGAAGGCCGGGCACGCGCCCGGCGCGCTGCACCTGCCGCTTTCCCGCCTGATCACGGGCGCTTCCCTGCCAGTCTCCACGCAGGGCAAGCCGGTGGTCACGATCTGCCGCTCCGGTCACCGCTCCCAGCAGGCAGCCAAGCTGCTGGCCGGACGGGGCGTCGAGGCCACCGACGTCACCGGCGGCATGGCCGCCTGGGCACGCCAGGGCCTGCCGGTCACCGGCGAAGGCGGCAGCAGCGGTGCCATAGCATGAGCGCGCTGATCTTGGCCCTGATCTCCGGGGCCGTGGTCGGAATCGCCCTCGGCGCCCTCGGCGGGGGCGGCAGCGTCCTGGCGGTGCCCGCGCTGATCTACCTGCTCGGCTTCACCCCGGCCGCCGCCACCACCGCCAGCCTGATCATCGTCACCGCCACCTCGCTCACCGCCCTGTACGCCCACGCCCGCACCGGCAACGTCCGCTGGAGGGCCGGCGCCCTGTTCGCCGCGGCCGGACTCCTGCCCGCCGCCGCGGCCGGAGCCGCCGCCTCCCGCCTGCCCCAACCGGTATTGACCGCCACGTTCGCCGCCATCGCCGCACTCACCGCCGTCAAAATGCTGCGTCCCAGCCAGGCGAGCACCCGTCAGACGCCTGTGGTGCAACCCGCGAAGGCCGTCGGCACCGGCGCGGGGCTGGGTGCGCTGACCGGGCTCCTCGGGGTCGGCGGAGGCTTCCTCGCCGTCCCCGCCCTGGTCACCGTGCTCGCATTCGAGATGCAGGCCGCCGTCGGCACCAGCCTGCTGGTCATCTCGGCGAACTCCATGGCCTCCCTGGCCACACGCGGCGCCACCACCGCCGGCATCGACTGGGCGGTGGTCGGCCCCTTCACGGGCACGGCAATCCTCGGCGTCAGGGACGGCAAAGGCCTGGCTGCCAAGGTCACCGGCACCCTGCTGCAACGTACCTTCGCCGTCGTGCTGCTGGCCGTGGCCGCCTTCATGCTCATCGACGGCCTCACCTGAACCAGACCATCCGGCGCCGGCGCATACAGGTTCGGACAGCAACACCGGTTCTCCGGTCCGTTCCTGCTCCCACCACAAGGGCCACACCCCGGCCTTCGGCCTCCTGGACGCCGCCCAGGGCGCGGACCTTCGTGCCGATGACGTCGTCCAGGGGGAGGACGGGGCCGTACTCGGTAACCGTGGGCGGGCGCCAGAGGGCCTCCTTGAGGATGTCGACCTCGCACTGCTCACCGCTGGCGGGGTCCGTGACCACGAGGCGGCCGGAGAGCGGGTCCACGCCCACCTCTGTCACCTGCCAGCCGCGCTCGGCCAGCCCGGCGATGAGGGTGCGGGTGATCTCCGCCATGGGTGCGGGGTTTTCCGTGGCGACGTCGAGGTCCTGGCTGAGCCGGTCGACCAGGCCGTGGGCCTGGACGGCGTACCCGCCGGTGATGCCCAAAGGGTACGGGGTGCCAATGGCCAGGACGTCGGAGAGGAGCCGGCGGTGAAGGTCGCTGAGGTTCACGCCGCGGCTGCCGGGCGAGCCGACGCCAGCTCGGGGAAAGCCTCTTCCCATACGTCGCGGATGGCCCGGCTGATCAGTGTGCGCAGGACGGGCCACTGGGCGACCAGGAGGTCCCGGTCCAGCAGGACGATCAGGTCACCGCGCTGCCCTTCGGCCAGCACGGTGCGGTACATGGTCATCCGCGACCGCGGCCGGTCGAGATCGAACCGCGTCAGACCCGACCACGCCACATGCAGCGGCAGCTGTACGGAGCCGTGCGTCGGCCCGGCCAACTCGCCGAGCGCGACGGGAAGCCTTCGCTTGTAGCGCTGCCGCAGCACCTCGGCAGCGGACGGTGACGGCTCAGCGGCGGGCACAGCGGACATTCGCCCAGCATATGAGTGATGAGCCCGAGGTTCGTGGCACACGAAATACCGCTGTGGCGCTGGCCGCAAGCGGCATCGAAGTCGGCCGTGCCCTTGCCGGAGACGTCCGCCAGCTCCACTGCCAGCATGTGGCCACAGTTCGTGCGGGCAGCGACGACGAAGTCGCCCGAGTCGGACTGGCCGGGTGCGTTCACGCAGATCGATGCGCACCGTACCGCCGCGCCGCGATGGCGGGCTGGTACGGCTGCACAACTGCCGCCAGTTGTTCGCCGGTTGTCCCGGACAATCGCGGGCCGCTCATCGCCCGGCACAGCCGAACGTTTCCCGATTCTCCTCCGTCCTAGGAGGGACAGGGAGGGAACCCATGACCGGACGCCGACGCACGTTACGCCGTATCGGGCGCCGCGCGGACGCCGCTGACCCTCACGGGCCCAACAGACACACACCCGACACCCACACGCCCGACAAGACCGACGTGGATGTCTCGCGTGTGCGCGCGATCCTGGCCCTGGGCGGCGTGCCGTGGGGCGACCTCGACGACGGGGTGCAGGAGGTACGGCTGAGGCTGCTGGAGCAAAGCGCCGACCCGGATCGCGCGGCGGTCCGCGACACCTCCGCGTGGAGCAGCGTCGTCGCCGCCCGCGTCGCCGCGGACTGGCACCGGGCCGGTGCGCGCGACGACGGGCTGCGTGCCCGACTCGCCGCCCGCTGGGCGCAGCGGCCCGCCGCGGAACACGCCGAAGAGGACCGCGCGCTGGCCCTCGCGGTGGCGGACGGACTCGGCTCCCTGCCCCCTCACCAGCGTCAGATTCTCACGTTGCGCTACTACGCCGATCTTCCGGTGCGTGACATCGCCCGGCTGCTCGACATCCCCGAAGGCACGGTCAAAAGCCGCCTGCACACGGCCGTGGCCGCGCTGCGCACCCGGCTACGCGAGACGGAGGTGATCCACAGTGACCGAACCGACCGAGACTGAGGAGACCCGGCTGCGACAGGCGTTTGCGCTGATCGCGGAGGAGGCCGGGCGCCCGGACCCCACCACGGCGCCGGCAGACCGCGCGGCGTCGGCCCGCCCCTCGCGCGGACAGCGGCGTGTCCGGGCGGCAATCGCCGTAGCGGCAGTCGCCTGCGCCGCCGCCATCGTCGTGACAGTGATGGTCATCGCCGACGGCGGCTCCGGAACCGAGCCCGACACCGCAGGCCGAGGACAGACCTTCCCAGAGGCTCTCGCCTGCGCGAACGCCGTAGTGGAGGGTGACCTCACCTCGGTGCGCCCCACCGGACAGGGCCGGGTACAGGTGACGGTCTCCGTGGACCGGTGGTTCAAGCCCAGCACCGGGCCCGCCACGGCACGGTTCGACCTCGCCGACCCCGCCGTCGCGGACCCCGCCGAGGCATACGCCGCCGGAGACCACCTCCTGCTCCTCGTCCCCCGGCGCAAAGGCCAGATTCCCGACACCTACCAAGGCCAGGAGCTACGGCCGATGCGCGACCGGATCACCCGCACCCTCCCGGAAGCAGCTCACACCACCTGCCCCCGGGAATTCCGTTGAGGGACAGCGGCAGTCCGGTGACCGACTGCGGCCGACGGCCCGGGACTGACCTCTCCTGGGCCGACGCCCCGCTGCCGTCAACGGTGTAGGTGACGTAGCCCTCGATGTGCTGGGGGCCGCAGTTGACGAACCACGTCACTCGCCCGCCGGGCGGAATCTGCTGGGGAGGATTGGGCTGAAAGCAGCCCGGATTGGCGTTGAAGCCCGCCAGGGTCAGCGTGCGCGTGGTCTCGTTGGTGAACCACGGCTGCAACACCACCGATTTTATCGACGGGGCGGGGGAGGCAGCGGAGGCTACGGGGGCCGACAGCCCCGTCCAGGCAAGTAACAGGGTCAGAGAGCGGCACAGAACGGTTTGATTCTTCGCGTTGCAGGTTGCTGTCCCGCAGAGACGGCCCGCACACCGCCAGTGGCGATTACTCCGTGAGATAGGAGTTCTCTCTGGACGCTCCAGCAGCGACCACTCCAGGGAGCCGCGGGATCGCGCCACCGGCCCGCACGGCCGTCCCGGCCTCAGCTACTGGGTCTGGCTCATTGGGCGCGCGGCACTGCGCATCAGTTCCTCGAGGCCGCGTTCGCCTGCCGGTGTCTGCGCCCCGTTGCGCAGCCCTCGGCCCATCAACTGCTGAACGGCAGGCAAAGCGATCTGAGTGGCCCACGCCTCGTTCTCGCGGAGGAGTCCGTCCGTGATGTGTTCGGCAGGCAGTGCGCGCTTGGCCGCTTCGATGACACCATCGGGCAGGGCAGCGATATTGCGGGCGATACGGTCGACGTACTCATCGAGTTGGCCGGCCGGCAGAGCCCGGTTGATCCAGCCGTAAGACGCTGCGGTCTCGGCATCAAACAGGTCTGCGGTGAGCACCACCTCCAGTGCACGGTTGCGGCCCACGCGGTCACGGAGGTACTGCGTTCCGCCTCCGCCGGGGACGATGCCCATGAGCGCTTCGATCTGGCCGATTCCGGCGGTCTCGGCTGCGGCGAATGCCATGTCCGCCGCTGCTACGAATTCCGCCCCGCCTCCACGGGTCTTCCCGGCGAGCTTCACGATGGTCACCTGAGGCTGATGGCGGAGGAGCTCGCCTATGGCCTGGAACACATTGACGTCCGCCGGCGCCGACGCAGCGAGCTGCTCCAGAACGTCCATCCTCTCCCCGATCCGCATGTCCACATGAGCGAGGAAGAACTCCGGGTCGGCGCTGGAGAAGACGATCACCCGGACCGATGAATCGCCCCTCAAGGTGTCCAGCGCCGTGCGGAGCTCGCGCATCATCGTCGCGTCGAGCACGTTCACCGGCGGATTATCGAAGACGATCCGGGCGACGCCGTCTTCGATGCTCACATGCAGGGTTGAGTAGACATTGGTGGTCAAGAGGTTCTCCATCAGTTACCGATAGATATGTAGGTTTGCAATGCATACCTACCGTCGGCGACGCCGCTGGGACCGTCAAGAACGCACTCTGGGAGAACCAAGGATCATGAGGGATACCGACCCGCACGGCGTTGACGCGGGAACACGCATCGTTTTCCGGGCGGACTGCCCCAGCCGGCCGATCCTCGACCAGATAGCGGACAAGTGGTCGATGATGATCATGGCGCTGCTGGAGCGGCCCATGCGGTTCAACGAGCTGAAGCGCCGCTTGGAAGGTGTGACGCAGCGTGTCCTCACTCAGACACTGCGCCGTCTTGAGCGGAACGGCATGATTCAGCGAAAAGTACTGCCGACCTCACCGGTCGGCGTCGAGTACTCGCTCACGGCGCTGGGTGAGTCCCTGCGCGAACCTTTCGGGCACCTTTACAGCTGGACTGTCGAGCACGGCGAGGAAATCCAGAACTGCCAGCGGGCGTACGACAGCAGGGCTGACACATAGCCGCCTGCTCAATCGCCGGTAGACTCCCGCAGCTTCAATCGCGCCACCCCGCAGCCCCAGATCACCAGTCCAGGGGCGGTCCAACCACCTCGCAGATCATTTCGTTAGGAGTTCCTACTGGGAGAACGCGCACGTCCGGACGGGGTCGAGGTGCAGTTCGTAGGGCCCGAAGCAGTCGGCTGCGAGGGTCGCGACCGGAGCGCCGCAGGGGCAGGCTCGGTTGAGCCCTTCGTCGCCTGTCGGTCCGCAGCACCCGTTGCTGTTCTCCCAGTTGGGCAGGGGCTGGAGGTCGGTGGCGTTGTCGGGGTGCACCAGCACAGTGTGTCGGGTGCCCGCCGAGATGAGCCGGCCGCGGTGTCGTGGAGGCGTGCGCGCCGTCCGTGAGTCAGGAGTCCGGTTGCCGTCCAGGGCGGAGGCATTGGGGCAGGTCCACGCCTGTCCGAGGAGCCGGATGAGACGCGCCTCCGGATGGTCCGGGCACCGGAGCGTCGTGGCGTCCGGGGCGGGCGCGTCCGGGGTGGGGGCGTGGAGGTATGGGGCGGCCCAGCGGCGCCCCGTCTCATCCCGCTCCGCTGGAGTCCTCGTCCGGCTCTTCGTCCTCGCTGGAGGCGGTAACGGTCTCCTCGTCGAGGAGCGGATAGCCGTTGACCTGTTCAGTGGACGTCGGGGGTGCCCGGCCCCAGGTATGACGCGCCGTCTTGACCGCCCAGAGGGGTAATTGCCGCACATCAGTGCGTTCTTGGAGACGCTGGTAGGGTCCTGATCATGTCCAGTCAACAACCGCCAGGATGGAACGACGCTGGTCAAGCGGGACCCGCTGGGTACGGCCCCGCCCCGTATCAGGCGCAGCCGCCCTATCAGCCGTATCCGAACGGCCCCGGTGTCCCGGGCGGCTACCACCACCTCCAGCCGATGGCGATGCCGGGGCAGGTCCGGGCCGCGCAGGTGCTGTTCTTCGTAATGGGCGGGTTCGGCCTGGTCTCCATGGTGCTCGCCATCGTGAGGGGCGACGCGGAGGCGGCCGGCTCGATATCCGTAACGTCCCTCCCGGCGTTCCTGGGCCTGATCTGCGCTCTGCGCTTTCCCAAGCGGAAGCCCAACTCACGGGGTACGGCGATCTTCCTCGCTTCGCTGATGCTCTTCATCGGGTTCGGCACCATGGGGCAGGGGCAACCTGTCGGGCTGGTCCTGTGCGCGGTTGGTGTCACCATCGTGATCCTGCTGTTCCAGCGGCAGTCCGGTCACTGGTTCCGCCGTCCAGTCCGCCCCTGACAGGCGGGAACCTGCAGAAGAACAGACGCTCTTTGCCTCAACGGACCGGCGCGGTCCGGTCGAGCCGCATCGCGGCACCCCAGGTACTGATGACGCGCCGCGCTCCTTATCCGCCACAACAGGCCCGGCAGGCGTCTCCTTTGCCGGGATCGCAGGGGCGCCGCAGGCGCAGCGGGGCCAGCCTTGACACTGCGACTGCCGCGTGCCGTCCTGGCCGGACGCACGCTTCCACGGCACGCTTCAGGAGGCTTGGTCGTGGCGTCGGCGGGCGGCCCGGATCTCTTCGCGGTGGGTGTTGGCCCAGGTGTCCAGCGCCGTGAGGGGGGTCAGCAGGGTCCGGCCGAGGTCGGTCAGCTCGTAGTCGACCCGGGGCGGGACGGTCGCGTGCGGGGTGCGGGTGACGAGGCCGTCGCGGGCCAGCGCGCGCAGGGTCAGGGTGAGCATGCGCTGGCTGATCCCTTCGATGGCGCGGTGCAGCTCGGAAAAGCGGTGTGTGCGCCGGCCGAGGAGGACGACGATCAGCACGCTCCACTTGTCGCCGACCAGGTCGAGCACCTCACGGACGGCGCAGTCGTCGGTCGGCTTGATCGTCTCGGGCACATTCATGTTCGTGACTGACATCAAAGTGCCTCCTTCCGGTTCCTCCCATGCTGCCGCAGACTGAGGTTACGCACAATAAGTAACCCAAGGAGGATTCCGTGAGCACCTCAATGGATGAAGCCCCCGGGCCCGGGGCGCAGCCCGGTCCAGCGCCGTCCGACGAGGAACCGGCCCCTACCCCTGCCCTGGTCGTCGTCGGGGCCGACGACGCTCCCGTCTGCTCGGACGGGGTGTGCCTGCTGTGAGCGGGCAGCAGCGGTTGCGGATCGAGGTGTGGTCGGACGTCGTGTGCCCGTGGTGCTACATCGGCAAGCGCCGGCTGGACAAGGCACTCGACGAGTTCGGGCACGCTGACGAGGTCGAGGTGGTGTGGCGCAGCTTCCAGCTCGACCCCGCTCACCGTGAAGGCGTGCGGGAGCCCGTGTACGACGCCCTTGCCAGGAAGACGGGCGGCTCGCCGGCGCAGGTCCGTGCGATGACCGGGCAGCTTGCGGAGCTGGGGGCGGCAGAAGGGCTCGCCTACGACTTCGACCGGGCCGTCCTCGTCAACACCTTCGATGCCCACCGCCTCAATCAGCTGGGCCGTGCCCACGGCCTCGGCTCCCAGACGCACGAGCGGCTGATGCGCGCCCACCTGATCGAGGGCGAGGTCGTCGATGACGTCGAGACCCTCGTCCGGCTGGGGAACGAGGTCGGGATCCCGGCCGACGAGGCACGCAAGGTTCTCGCCGGTGACGCCTACGCTGCCGACGTCCTGGAGGACACCCGCGAGGCTCAGGCGCTCGGCGCGAGCGGAGTGCCGTTCTTCGTCCTGAACCGCACGTACGGCCTCTCCGGCGCGCAGCCGGTCGATACCTTCCTGTCCGCGCTGCGCAAGGCCGCTGACGCACCCGGCACGGCAGCTCGCTGAGCGTCCACCTGCCGCAGCGGACAGGAAACAACCGCCCCGGCTCCGTCGGGGCGCCCCCGTACGCCGCTCATCACCTTCGGCACCCCGTGTCCGGCCGCTTCCCGGCCGGGAAGCCGGCACCCCGCGCGATTTCCTGAGGCACTCCCCCGCGGCCCGCACCCCGTCCGCGGGCCCGAGAGCCGCGCGGTCCGCAGGCGCGTCGCACCGGGTGCCGACGCGCCTGCCCGTCCGTCCTGACACACACCGAAACCGAAAGAGACCACACAGACATGTCGTACCTCCTCCACATCGATTCCTCGGCCACTCCCGGCGACGGATCCGTCTCCCGCAAGGTCGCCCGGTCCTTCCGTGCCTCCTTCACCGGCCCCGTCATCCACCGCGACCTCGGCCTGGCACCGGTCCCGCACCTCACCGCCGAGAGCATCACCGCCCGCAGCACCGACCCCGCCCAGCACACCCCGGAGCAGGCCAAGGCGCAGGCCGTCCAGGACGAACTCATCGAGGAGTTCCTCGGCGCGAGCGCCTACCTGTTCACCATCCCGCTGTACAACCTGACGATGCCCTCGGTGTTCAAGGCATGGCTGGACCAGATCATGGTCTTCGGCCGAACCCTGGCCATCGGCGCCACTCCGCCCACCGCCGGCCGCCCCGCCACCGTGATCACCGCCCGGGGCGGCAGCTTCGGACCCGGGACCCCCAACCACGGCATGGACCACCTCGTACCGTCCCTCGAAACCATCCTCAACCGGATGCTCGGCCTGGACCTGCGCATCATCCTGCCCGAGCTCACCCACGCCCCCCACGTCCCCGCGATGGCCGACCTCATCCCGCTCCACGAGACGGCCCTGTCCACCGCACACGAACAGGCCGCCCAGCAAGGCAAACTCCTCACGAAGCGTTTCGCCGCCTGAGGCACACCCGCCCGCATGAGAACGCGGGCAGACCACCACCCCGCCCAACGGAGACCCACCCCAGCGCCTCCGTGTTGGCCGCCGCGATCAGCTTCGGCACGCTCCAGCGCAGCTTGGTGCCGTAGCCCGGGGCGTTGGGGACGACATCCATGCGGCCGGTGTCCGCGTCGAACGCGACCACGCGTGCGTGCCCGGCCGGCTCGGGCACAACCGCGACGCGGATGTCGTCGAACCGGACGAGGACGCCGCCGCCGACGACCGGGGTGACCATGCCGCGCTCCGTGATCATCAGGGTGATCGCGGTGCCGGGTCCGAGCGGCTCGCGGCCGTCCCGTCGTACGACCTGGCCGGTACGCCGCTTCGGCTTCTCTTGCGGGTGGCGCTGTTCTTCGCCGCCTGCTCGCAGGCGGCGACCAGGGCCTGCCGTGCGAGGTCGACGCCGCTCAGCTCGGTGGTCATGCGATCACCGCCCACCGTGCCGGCTACACCGTCGTCATGTCCCATCGCTCCGGCGAGACCGAGGACACCACCATCGCGGACCTCGCTGTCGCCACCGGCTGCGGCCAGATCAAGACGGGTTCGCTCTCCCGCGCCGACCGCACCGCCAAGTAC
Organism: Streptomyces sp. 11-1-2; assembly: GCF_003595545.1. Taxonomy (NCBI): domain Bacteria; kingdom Bacillati; phylum Actinomycetota; class Actinomycetes; order Kitasatosporales; family Streptomycetaceae; genus Streptomyces; species Streptomyces sp. 11-1-2. Next base: position 11,297,858 of record NZ_CP022545.1, on the reverse strand, counting down.
AACCAGCTCGTGCGCATCGAGGAGGAACTGGGCACCCAGGCCCGCTACGCCGGCCGCGAAGCGCTCGGCTTGCGCCGTTCTGCCCCGGCATGACTCGAATCATCGCTGACATCCCGGTCTCCCTTGACGGCTTCGCCACCGGGCCCGCCCCAGCCCGGGCAGCGGTCTGGGCACGGGCAGCGAGACGCTCGTCGTCGGGCAAGGTCAGGTCGCCGGCGCGGAACGGGGCGTTGTTGATCTCGGGCGGAACGGCGCGGGTGGTCGAAGTCCTGACCGCCGTCGCGACCGTAGGACGGCAGAATCACCACGGTCGAGGTTGTTGTTCCATCATCCCGCTCGTCTCGGCCCAGCGGCAGGGCAACCGGCCGCGGCGGCTCGTCGAGGACCAGGAGCTCGCGGCCTCCGCCGACAAGCCGCCCATCGACCGCACCAGGGCGCACCCTTGCGTCGGCCGGGACGCGGCAGCCGGGTCCGGTCAGCGTCCCCGGCCCTGGGGGAACTGCCCGAGGTGAACCGCACGATGGACGACCGCCGCCAGGCCCCGGAGGTCCTCGGTGAAGGCATCGACGCGGATCCGGCGTCCGCTGTGCAGCCGGATTTCGCACGTAGAGCCCATGCCCCGGGCGTCGGCGAGCGGCCGGCCGTCACCGCCGGCGGTACTCACCTGCGCGACGTCCTCCCAGGGGATCACGGTGGCGGTGCCCGCCACCCGGTGGGTGAACCCCCGCTCATGAATGTCGAAGCACTGCTCCCGGGTACGGAACGCCTGCACCAGGCGCCAGATCCCCAGACCCCACCCCACCAGGCCGACCCCGAGCAGTATCCCCGCCAGCGCCGGGGCCCCCTCGGTGGTGCCCACCGACGCGATCGCCACCGGCACCCCGAAGGCCGTGCCCACAGCCCCGGCCATCAGCCAGATACCAGCCTGCCGCAGGCGTCGCGTGCCATCGGTACGGTGCTCCCGCACGAATCTCCCCAACTGCTTGGCCGCTTCCGTACGCCTCATCGGGCCCCCTCCCAGGTCGTGGACACCTCAAACTATGCCCCCACCGCCGAGCGATGCACTCTTACCGCGGGCCTTGGGCAGCACCGAGGAGGACGTCACGCTGTGGGAGGACACCTTCGCCTGCACCCACGGCCGCAACGAGTCCATCCAGAAGGTCACCCTGCCCGAAGCGCCGTGGGGTGTTCGCTCTCGCCTCTGTCATCTCGCCCGCGCCGTCCCAGCGGATCTCAGGAACGACGGCGCCACGCCCTGGAGGAAGCGGAGCCGGCCGGGCGGCCAACAGACGCGAGGAGTGCTTCCAGCGCTGACCGGCCGGATTCACCCGCTCCCGCTGCCCGACAGGGCCTGGCGCAGGGGCCGATGAGCTTTCCCAGGCCCCGGTCGGACGGTCGGATCAGCGCAGTCCGGCGAAGAGATCGTTCTCCGGTACGGACGCGCCGGTGGCGTCCTGGACACGTACGAAGGTCTCCATGCCCATCAACTCGCCGAACCTCTCCTTGCCCATCTTGAGGAAGAAGATGTTCTCGCCCTGACTGGCGTGCGCGGCCAGCGCGTCGAACTTCTGACCGCTGAACGCGGTGGTGTCCACCCACGTGGTGATCTCATCGTCGGGGAGGCCGATCTCGGCCATCGCGGCGGCCTCTGCAGGATCCGGCTCCGGCATGTCCTCATGGAACTCGCGCATGGTCTCCCCGAACCGCTGCATCATCGAGCGGGGCATCGTCGTCCAGTACACCTTCGGTGTCAGCGCGGTCATCTCCAGCGCAGCCATCGTGATGCGGTGGGCCTGGATGTGGTCGGGGTGGCCGTAGAAGCCGTTCTCGTCATAGGTGACGACCACATCGGGTCGGTAGTGCCGCATGAGTTCCGCGAGTCGGGCGGCGCCTACCTCCACGGGGGTCTGCCAGAAGGATCCGGGGGCGTCGTTGCTCGGCCAGCCCGTCATCCCGGAGTCGGCATAGTCCAGCATCTCCAGATCGCTGACCTTCAGGACGTCACAGCTCGCCTCAAGTTCTTTACGGCGCATCAAGGCGACGGCCGCCGGATCGTGCCCGGGATCGCCCGGCTTGACACCCCCCGGTCCGTCACCGCAACCGCCGTCGGTACACGTCACGAGAACCGTGCGGATGCCTTCCGCCGCGTACTGCGCGAGGACCCCTCCGGTTCCGGTGGCCTCGTCGTCGGGGTGGGCATGCACTGCCATGAGCGTCAAGGGCCGGTCAGTCATGAAAAAGTCCTCCTGCAGAAATACGTCTTGGTCCGAGTGCGCGGCGGGCATTCCGCGATCCCGGGGCCCGGATCCAGTCGGGGCGGATGACCTTGTTCCCACCCGTGCGACGCCGGTCCCTCGGTCGATGCAACATACCTGCCGGATCGGCTGTTCCCGGCACGGCCGCTTGGCCTTCCCAGGCGTGGGCGTGGGAATTCGAACGCGGCCACAGGCGCAGCGCCCAGCGCCTTCCGAGATCCGGTCCGCCTCGGGGCAGCCAGGAACAGACCGTCGACCGCGACCGGCCAGGCCGCCACGCCGGATTCGCCCCGCAACCGCGCGGGCCCGCTTGGAGTCGTGATCACGTGGCTGGGAAAGGGTTGGACGGGGTGATGCTCGGGCTTGTAGCTTGGCCGATGCCTGGGGCAGGAAGTCCGGTCAACTCCCGCATCCGTCGGGTGGTCCAGGCCCGCGGGACCTGCGATGGAAGACCGCGCTGAACACTTTCGACATCACCTTCGACGGCCGACTCTCAGCAGCCCGTCAGTAACCATCCCCTGACGGCGTCGCATCTCGCGCCAGCCGCACTGCTCGCCGAGTTGGGCATCCTCCTTCGGTTTCTTCGGCGGGGCGCTGACCTGGTCGGGGAACTCGTTGGCCAGCCCTCGGTAGCCCTCGTCGATCTCCGCCTTCATCTGCGAGTGCAGGCGGAGCTGCTCGGCGATGCCCTCGGTGCGCATCCCGGTCTGGTCATGCATGCGGCCGGGCCGGTCGGCCCCGGACCACAGGGTGCGGCCCAGGGAGTCTCTGATGGTGGTGGTCTTCATGGTGTTCTGCTTCTTCCTGCCGGAGACGAACGCGCACCGGCCAGGCCGGTGGACCTTGGGACGGCGGACCTGGGTCTCGGTGCCGTCGATCCGCAAGGTGACGTTCTCGGCGGCGGCGTAGGCGAACACGTCTGCCGGCGTGCGCAGCCGCACCCCGGGCCGGTCGGGGACGGCGAAGCCCCGCTCGGCCGCCTCCCCTCCACGTCACGCCCGACTTCTATCCATCCCAGTTGATCTTTGCCGGGCTGGGTCTCATAGCCACCGCCTGGCTGCCTCGACGCTGTCGCCGATGCTGGTGTTGAACGCGATAGCGGCCCCCGGTGCATGCTGCCGGACCAGGTTCACGACCTGCTCGAAGAACGTCAGCAGAGGTTCGGGCTTGCGTATCCCACCCCCGATGACGACGACGTCCCAGTCTCGTTCGGACAGCGCCGCGACCACCATGGGCTCGGCTGATTCGTCCGGCGCGATCAGCGTCACGGAAGCATCGACGGCATGTTCGCCAAAACGGGCCAGTTCCTTGTCCAGGACCGCGCGCATGGCGTCCCCGTCCATACCAGGCACCGCGTGCGGGTCGAAACCAAGAATGAGAGCAGAAGGCATGCTCTGCATGACGATCAGCTCCCTGTGCCGGTTCCCGTTGCATGAAGCTGCCATCTGGGTGGCGACATCACCTGAGACTCCAGGCCCTACCCACGTCGGCGACGACCCCGCGTGAGCCGGGAACTTCGCTCACAGCCTCGTAAGCAGGTCGTGTGGCGGTACGAGCGCGCACTGGCCGCCTACCTCAAGCGCCGCTTCGCCGCCACGCCGGACGGCGAGCTGCGCGCGTACACCGTCGCCGCGAGCGTCCTCGCCACGCACAGCTACGGACTGCGCACCTGGCTGCGTTCGGGCGCCGACGGAGATGTCGCGTCCGCCGTGGACCACGCGCTTGACCTCGTGCACCGCGCACTTGGGGTGAGACCGGTGAGACGCTCGTGGTCGTGGCCAGGACCACCACCCCGATAGGGCAGATCGTCCAACGCATCGAGAGCCGACGGACCGAGCGCGGCCGGGCCGATACCGAGTAGCGGCCGAGAGGGTACTCAGTGCCCTGGCGGGGGCCTCAGTCGCTATGGGCGACCGGCTCGGGATCGGCGTCGGCGTCGAGCGCATCGAGCACCGCGTCGCCGTTCGCCCTCGCCCACTCGGTCAGCATGTGGATCGGATCGATCAGCGTCGCCCCGAGCGGGGTGAGCTCGTACTCGACGCGGGGCGGCACCTCGGCGTAGGCGTGGCGGCGGATGAGTCCGTGCGCCTGGAGCCGTCGGAGCGTCTGGGTGAGCATCTTGCGGGAGATGCCGCCGATCAGGTCGATCAGCTCGCCATGGCGCACCGGGCCTTTGCTGAGGCCGTAGAGCACGACCGCCGTCCACTTGTCGGCGATCAGCTCGACCGTCAGACGCGCCGGACAGTCGGCGAGAAAGGGATCACCGGGACCGAAACCGCTCATGGCTCCAAAGGTACCTGCTGGTTCCTATCAGAAACCTAGTCTGAGTTCTCTCCCCCCCTCCAAAGCCAGGAGAGTCATGCGAGTCATTACCCAGCAGTCGCTCGGCGGTCCCGAGGTGCTCACCATCGTGGACGCGCCCGAGCCCCAGCCACTCCCGACCGAGGTTCTCGTCCGCGTCAAGGCGATCGGGCTGAACCCGCTGGAGGCGCTCCTGCGCGCCGGTGAGTTCCCCCCGATGCTCGGTCGGCCGCCGTTCGTCCTCGGCTGGGACATCAGCGGCGTGGTCGAGGAGGGGTCGCTGACGTATCGGTTCAGGCCTGGCGACGAGGTGTTCGGGATGCCGCTGTTCCCGCGGGCGGCGAGCGCGTACGCCGAGGTCGTGGCGGCGCCGGCGTTGCACCTGGTCCGCAAGCCGGCGTCGCTCTCGCACGTCGAGGCGGCGGCGCTGCCGGTCGTCGGGCTGACGGCGTGGCAGGGCCTCGTCGACCTCGGCGGCGTGACCGAGGGCGACCGTGTCCTGGTCCACGGCGGTGGTGGCGGGGTCGGCCACGTCGCGATCCAGATCGCGAAAGCGCTCGGTGCGCACGTGATCGCGACCGCCGGCGGGAACAAGCGGAAGTTCGTCGAGGGGTTCGGCGCCGACGAGGTGATCGACTACACGGCGGTCGACTTCGCCGAGGCGGTTCGCGACATCGACGTCGTGCTCGACACGATCGGCGGCGACACCGTCGAGCGGTCGCTCGAAGTGCTCCGCCCGGGCGGTCACTTGGTGACGGCGGTCGCCGAGGGAGATTCGGAGCTCGTCGCCAAGTACGAGGCGGCCGGCATGCGCTTCAGCGGCATCGCCGTCGACCCCGATCCGGTCGCCCTGCGAGGTCTCGTCGAACTCGTCGAACAGGGCAGGCTCCGGGTCCATGTGCAGGAGACGTTCCCGTTCGAGGGCGTCGCCGACGCGCACCGGCTGCTCGACGGCGGGCACCTCCAGGGCAAGCTTGTCCTCACCGTCTGATCCCCGTCGTGGGGCCTCGCATGAGCGAGGCCCCCTGACGAACGGCTGGTAACCTCCCGCCTCTGGCGATCACCATGTCCGCCGAGACCGTAAAACGGTGGACAGCCCTCCCGTGCTGGGCGAGCATCTCCGCGATGAATAACGAACCTCTCCCCATCCCCAAACGTGTCCGCTTCGTCGAGCTCAGCGCGAAGGCGCTGCGGGCGCTTGCCGACGGTGACCTCGCCGGCGGCAGCGCCGAGGCCGGGATCGCCCTTGACGAATACTTCGTCTGCGACCGGGCTCGCTGGGTCTTCGGCTATCGCGCCGACCAGCTCGCCGCGGACCCGTCCGCCGCGCCCTGGATCACGCGGATCGCGGTGTCCGAGCCGGACGAAGCTGTCGTCGGCTACGCCGGGTTCCACGGACCGCCGGACGAGGCCGGCATGGTCGAGGTCGGCTACACCGTCGTGCCCGGGTACCGCCGCCAGGGCTACGCCCGCGCCATGCTGACGGCGCTGCTCGTCAGGGCCGTCGCCGAACCCGGCATCACGACCGTGCGAGCCGCTATCAGCCCCGACAACAACGCCTCCCTGGCCACCATTGCGGGCTTCGGTTTCACGCGCGTCGGCGAGCAGTGGGACGAGCGCGACGGGCTCGAGATCGTCTTCGAGGTCCCGGTAGACGCGATTCAAGCCGAGCAGCTTTACGGCCTCGGCGGACATGGTGATCGTCCCGGTCGAGCCGTGACATGAGAAGAGCCGCGCGGGTTGGGTGAGTTGTGAAGCTGACCTGACGGCCGGACCTCTTCAACCGCCTCAACCGAGGCAGTCACGTCACTCGTCAGGTGCTCCTTCCATGAGCGGGAGTTACACCGGTACAGACCCGCCTCGGGTTGCGGCGTTCAGCCGGCGGTGTCGGATGCCGGTGTCGGCTGGGGCTGGGGCTGGGGCTGGGTGAGGTTGTCCATGATCAGGCCGAGGGTGAACTCGAACCGGTCGTGTCCGGTGCCGGAGGTCAGCTCAGCGGCATAGCGTCGGGTCTGCGGAAACGCGTCGGCCGGCAGCGCGGTGAACCGGCGGATCAGCTCCTCGCGGCCAAGGACCCATTCCTGGTCCGGGTGTTTCCGCCGCTGCTGGACCAGTGACTGCTCCAGGGCGTAGGCGCTGACGTAGAGGGACAGGGCGTCGAGCACCCAGGCGGCGCTCTGCGGTTCGATTCCGCCGGCGAGCAGGATCGCCAAAAGCCCTTCTCTGACCCGCAACGTGGAGAGGTTGGTGGGGACTACGCCCAGCGCGGCACGGGAGACTCCGGGGTATTTCAGGTACTGGTCGCGGATCTGCGCGTACACGTCGAGGATCTGCTTGCGCCACGTGGCCGGGTCCGGTTCGGGCAGCGCGACATCGGAGCAGAGCCGGCCGACGAGCAGATCGTCGATGTCCTCTTTGCTGACGATGTGCGCGTACAGCGACGACGGCCCGGTGCCGAGCACCGCGGCGACTCGACGGATGGTCAGTGCGTCGTAGCCCTCGGTGGCCACGACTTGCAGGGCGGCGTCGGTGATCCGATCGACCGTGATGGGCTTCTTGCGTGGTGACGCCGCTGCGGGCTCCCCAGCGGGCTGGGCGTGACGAGCTGCTCGGCATTGCCGGGGATCGGAGGGCATACCGATCACTATAGCTTGACACGATCTAAGTTCGCTAAGTAGATCTTAGATCGTGCCAGCAGAACTAAGTTCGTATCCGCGTGGTTCGCGCACCCCTGCTCAGGTCCTGAGCAGGGTTCGGAAAGTCTGTTCAGGAGGTGTGTGATGCGAGTTTCCGTGGTCGGAGCCGGTCTGGGAGGTCTGTGCTTGGCACAGGGTCTGCGTGGTGCCGGGATCGAGGCCGACGTGTACGAGCGGGACCCGGCGATCACCGCGCGGTTCCAGGGCTACCGGCTCTTGCTGAGCCCGGTAGGGCTCGAGGCGCTGCGCGGCTGTCTGCCGCCGCGCTGGCACCCGCTGCTGGACGCGATCGTCGGTGACGCCTATGCCGAGCGGCTGGTCCTGGACCCGCAGCTGAACCGGATCGGCGAACTCGGCCCCGGCAAGACCGGGATCGTGATCGACCGGCAAGTGCTGCGGCACCTGCTGGTGACCGGACTCACCGTGCGCACCGGGGCCGCGCTGACCGGCTACGACGTACTGGACGACGGCAAGGTCGAAGCCCGGTTCGCGCACGGCGACCCGACCACCGCCGACCTGCTCGTCGGGGCGGACGGGGTCGGCTCCGCCGTCCGCGCGGTGCTCTCGCCGCACACCACCGCGACCGACACCGGCGCCCGGTTCGTCATCGGCCGTACGCCGCTGACCGAGCGCTTTGCCACCCTGTCGCCGGCCTTCGGCTCGAAGATCGCCGGGGACGGGGTGAGCCTGATGCTCGGAGCGATGCGTTTCCGTACCCCGCCCAAGCAGGCGGCCGAGGAACTGGCACCCGAGGTGACCCTCCCCGATATCCGCGACTACGTGCGCTGGGCCATGCTCCTGCCACCGAACGGCTCGCTCGGCGCCCCGACCGCGCAGGAGGCCGTGCTGTCCAGGATGGAGGGCTGGCATCCGGACCTGCAGGCGCTCATCGAGCAGGCCGACCCGGACAACAGCACCCTGCTGTCCATCCGGGTGGTCGAGCCCCGCGAGCGCTGGGCGCCCGGTCCGGTCACGCTGCTCGGAGACGCCATCCACGCCACCTCCCCGACCGGCGGCAACGGTGCGAACACCGCCCTGCGCGATGCCGACCTGCTGCGCCGCTGCCTGATCGAGACCGTCGAGCGCCGCCAAGACCTCCTCGGCGCGGTCGGCGACTACGAGCGGCAGATGTTCAAGTACGGGGGCGAGGCCGTGCGCCACAGCCTCGCCGCGCTACCCGCCTTCGTCCCGAACCCGGAACGACCCGAGCGGGCATAGGTTCAGAACCTCCCAGGCCGCTGTGGGCGAGCGCGGTGAGGCGATGCGGTCGGAGACGGCGATCGGAGCCCGCTGGGACAGGCCCTACTGGCGGGTGCTCGGGCAGCGGCGCGGTGCAGCCCGAGCACCCTGGGACGTGCGGGTCAGCCGCCCTGACCGATGCCCCCGATCGGGCCGACCTTCACCGGGGAGCCGGCGCCGTCCGTGACGGGCAGCGTGCCGCCGCCCGGCCAGTCGAGGGTGACCGACTTCGTCTCGTTCGGCGGGGTCACCACCAGCCCCGTGACGCGGACGCCGGAGCCGCCCGACTCGTTGATCGGGTAGTTGACGCCGAAGTACGTCGACTCCCCGTCCTTGAGGATGTGCGGGTCGGCCGGCTCACCACTGCGCTTCGCGGACAGCGCCCCCTCGCTGGTCTTCAGGTCGACGCCCGCGAACCCGGAGATCGTGCAGTCCCGGCCGCCACCGTTCTTCAGCGTCACCGCGACGGTGCCCTCGCCGTCGCCGCCGATGGTGCGGTCCGCCGCCGTGACCTCCAGCTCGTCGGTGCGGCACTTGCCGACCTTGCCGTTCTCGTTGGAGCCGGTCCCGGCGGCCGTGCCCTGCCCGCCGGAGTCCTTCCCGGCGGAGTCCTTCCCGCCGCCCTGATCCGAACCGCCCGAGCCCGAACCGCCGCCCGAGGAAGACGCGCTGGACGCGGAGGACGACGGGTCACTCTGTCCCGAGCCGTCATCGTCGTTCTGGCAGGCCGTGAGCGAAAGGCCCGCAGCAACGACCAGGGCGGCGAAGGTGAGCTTGTGAACGCGCATCGTTTCTTCCTCAGTATCGGTTGGGGGTGCCGGCCGCTCGGTACACGTCGGTACGAGCGAGCGTTTCTGATCAGCAGGAGCCGCCCGGCCCGGCGAACGTTCCGCCCAATCGCCCCTCTGATACATCCCTGTTACACACACAGCCAGGCGCAATGCGGACCACCACCGGTCACACCCCGCCCGCGCTGCCCCTCCCGCACCCCTCCCCCGCCGCCGTCCGGCGCGGGAAACGGGGCTCGGACGCCGGGCGCCACAATGCTCCGGGGCACTCCGCCGACTGGCCGGGACGGCGGTTCCTGCCACCGTTCCTCACCTGTTCGCGGCCGCCGCCCGCTGGGACGGACCTGTAACCCGGCGGATCTTGACCACAACAGTGGGCATACCCGTCGAGCGAAGCGCACCGCCCACGAGCCGGGTGACGAACACGCCCACAACGGACCGCCCCCGATGGACCGCCCCCGATGGACCCGCTGATCCCGCACCACCCGGCGCTCCCAGGCACCCGGTACGTACGCCGACCCGGCACGCTTCCGCCCCTGTTCGATCCGCTCCATCGCCTCCCGCAGTCCTGCCGTCATCGCGCGGGCCCGCGCGGGACGGACTCCGCTATGCCCGGGCGAGTTCGCGCACTGTTGCCATGTCGCTGAAGGGGAGCAGTTTTTCACCGACGATCTGGTGCGGCTCGCTGCCTTTGCCGGCGATCAGGACGATGTCGTCCGGGCCCGCGGCGGACAGGGCGAAGGCGATCGCGCGACGGCGGTCGGTGAACCGTTCGAACGGTGTGCCGGTTGCCGTGAGACCGGGGGTGATCTGGTCCAGGATCGCCTCGGGGTCTTCGTTGCGGGGGTTGTCGGAGGTGAGGATGCACAGGTCGGAGTGGGTCCCGGCAATCTCCCCCATTTCGGCCCGCTTGGTGGTGTCACGGTCCCCGCCACAGCCGAAGACGGTGATGACACCGCCGGGGGCGAAGCCCCGGATGGTGGTCAGGACCTTGTCCAGGGAGTCCGGTGAGTGGGCGTAGTCCACGATCACCGATGTGCCGCGCGGGGTCTGAAAGCGTTCGAACCGGCCCGGGACCGGGGGCATCCGGTCGAGCGCGGCGACCAGGCCGCCCAGGTCGTGCCCCAGGGCGTGGCAGGCCGCCACGGTGGCCAGCGCGTTGGCCACCGAATACCGGCCCGGTACGGGAATCGCCGCCGGATACTTGCGGCCGTCGTGGTGCAGGACGAACCGCGTGCCGGAAGCATCCACGGTGAGCTCGGTGGCCCGGTAGTCCGCCGCCTCGGTGTCGATGCCGTAGGTGGTGACCGCGCCGGGCATCATCGTCTGGATCCCGGCGCCCACCGGATCGTCGGCGTTGACCACCGCGCGCCGGCACCGGCCCTGGAACAGGCGAAGCTTGGCGTCCCGGTAGTTCTCCATCGTTCCATGATCGTCCAGATGATCCTGCGTCAGATTGGTGAAGACCCCGACGTCGATGAACGCGCAGTCCACCCGGTGCGTCAGCAGGGCCATCGACGTGGCCTCCAGCACCACGCTGCCGGCCCCGCGGTCGCGCATACAGCCCAGCAGGTACTGCAAATCCGGCGACTCAGGCGTGGTCAGTACCGACCTCGGCATCAAGATCGGCTCATCGCCGATCCGGCTGCCGGCCGTCCCGATGACCCCCACCGTCGCGCCCTCGGAGAGCCGCAACACTGACTCGACCATGTACGACACCGACGTCTTCCCGTTGGTGCCGGTGATCGCCACCATGTCCATCTGCCGCCCCGGCTCGCCAAAATAGCGGGAGGCGACGACCGCGGCTGCCGTCCGGGTATCCGGCACCCGCACGGCGCACACACCCGCCGCCGACATCGGAAGATCGGGTGCCCCGCCGTCGACAAGTACCGCCGCCGCGCCGCGCGCGAGGGCCGGTCCGACGGAGCCGGGACCGCCTCCACGGTGCCCGGGCACCGCGATGAACAGCGAACCCGGCGTCACCCGGCCGGCATCGAAGGTCGTGCCCGCGGTGATCCACGTCGTCTCCGGGTCGCCCTGGAGAATGTGGTGGTCGTGCCCGGCCAGCAGCTCGCTCAGCTTCACAATGATCCCTTCGAAGGTGGCTCGGCCCGGTCGCGCGGCCGTCGCCAGGCGGCAGCACCGACGGAGCGCCGGAAGCTGCGGTGATGACGTGGAGCGGTGGGCGGGGACATGCCCGATGAGAGCCGGACGCGACAGCTCAGCCCGGCAGGCGATGTCCTGCGGTGTTCTCGGAAGTGCGGCGAGCCAGGGCAGGTGCCGTGAGAATCGCTAGCCGTGGCCGTGCAACGCGCTGCGGCCGGTCTGTGGCGCCCGGGCGTCAGCCGCGGTCGCCAAGCCGACGGCTGCCGGACCCGAAGCGGCCGGGCACAGCGCACCGGTGGCCTGCTGCAGGCACTCCCTCACGGCACGTGTGCGACCCATGAGCCGAGTGTACGTTCACTCGAGCGGCTCGAAACCCGCCGCCGGGGCGCAGCCGGGCCGGTGGGCCGCTCGCCACCGTCTACGACGCGGCGGAAAACCCAGCCGGCTGAGCGGCCGAGCGGTTCGGCCCGCTGGCGGACCAGCGCGATCTGTAGCCCCCCTTGACGCGTGCGCCACGAGAGCGCGCTCGGCTCTCGTCGCCGCGACGTCCGGCAACGTTGTCACCGCGCCGGGCGGCAGTGACGGGAAGTCAACTGTCCGAATTGCGTGCCGGTTTGACCGCACTGGCTTCCGGGCGCGGCGCCGTCGTCCTCGTACACGGTCGTCCGACAAGTGGGCGCACCGCGTTCGTCTTCCCCGGCCAGGGGCCGCAATGGCCGGGTGGCACCGGCCGGGTCTCCCGCCTCTCCCTGCCAGTGGTGGAGGCCGTGCCGGGCAGCGAGCGTGTCGGCGTGGACAGCGCCGACCCGGAGGCCGCAAGGGCCGGCAGCCTCGTCGCGGAACACCCCGCCTCGGGGAAGGTGGCCGATTTCGGTCGGGTAAAAGCCGGATTTCCTGCGGTCGAACCCCTTCACCCCTGCTGTGCATCCACTGTATACACGGTATATGAACCGAGAAGACAGAGGTCGTCGCGGTGACGCCATGGCGCCGGACGCGCTCACAACCGAGCTGCGCCGGCTGATCGTCGAGGGCGTCTACCCGCCGGGTCACCGACTGGTCCAGGACGAACTCGCCGACCGTTTCGGAGTGAGCCGCATCCCGCTGCGGGAGGCCATGCGCACCCTCGCGAGCGAGGGCCTGCTGCGCTCGACCCCGGGCCGCGGCATGTTCGTGACGGTGCTGGACCTGGACGAGATCGACGAGATCTACAACCTGCGGCGGCTGATCGAGCCGAGCTTCGCCGAGCACGTCACCGAGCGGGTCTCCCGGCGCGACATCAGCCGGTTCGACGAGATGGCCACCGCGATAGAGCGGGCTGCCGGGACCGGCGCCGACGTCTGGTCGCGCACGAACCTCGCCTTCCACCTGGACATGTACCGGCTGTCCCGGCTGCCCATGCGCTACGAGATTATCTCGCAGATGTACCACCGGCTGGAGCCGTACTCCCGGTTCTACGTCCACGGCACCTCGGCGTACGGCCGGGTCCACCACGAGCACGCCGCGATGGTCCAGGCGCTGGCCGACGGGGACGCGGAGGAGCTGGCCCGGCAGATCACGGCCCATATCGACGGCGGCCAGGAAGGGCTGCACGCGGCCTGGGAGAACAGCAGCGGCGCCCTGCAGGCGTACTGGGCGGAGTCGGCCCAGTGACCGCGCTCGCGCTCAACACCGATGTGGGCGAGGGGTTCGGGGTCTGGGGGCCGGCCGACGAGGGCGAGTTGCTCGACCAGGTCACCGCGGCCAACGTGGCCTGCGGGTTCCACGCCGGCGACCCCGACATCCTGCGCCGCACCTGTGAGGCGAGCGCCGCCCGGGGCGTGGCGATCGGCGCTCAGGTCTCCTACCGCGACCTGGCCGGTTTCGGCCGCCGCTTCATCGACGTACCGCCGGCCACTCTGGTCAACGAACTGCTGTACCAGATGGGTGCGTTGGAGGTGTTCGCCCGTCTCGCGGGCGGTCGCGTCGGCTATGTGAAGGCCCACGGCGCGCTCTACAACGCGGCGGCCCGGCACACCGGGCACGCGGCCGCGATCGTCGAGGCGGTCGCCCTGTACGACGCCGGGTTGCCGCTGCTGTGCCAGCCGGGCACCGCCGTGTGGGAGCGGGCGGTGGAGGCCGGGGTGCGCCCACTGGCCGAGGGGTTCATCGACCGCGGCTACACCGACGATGGGCTGCTGGTGCCCCGCTCCGCGCCGGGCGCCCTGATCACCAACCCGGCCGAGGCGGCCGAACGCGCCCTGCGGATGGCGGAGTCGGGGACGGTGGTCTCGGTTACCGGCACGGTCGTACGGATCGCCCCGGACGGCGGGGAGCTGGCCGCGCTGTGCGTGCACAGTGACACCCCCGGCGCGGCCGGGCTGGCCGCCGCCGTACGGGAGGCGCTGGCCTCGGGCGGGATCGCGGTGGGCCCGCCCGGTGCCACCGCCGGCCTTCAGGTGGCGGAGGCACGGTCATGACGCCCGCCGAAACGATCCTTCGGCGCGCCGGTGACCGGGGCTGGCTGATCGAGTGCGCGGGCCTGCGCCCCGCCGAGGTCGCCACCTCGATCCGCGCCCAGCCCTGGGCGTCGGGGCTGCGGGAGGTCGTGCCCGCCGCCACGACCGTGCTGGTGGTGGCGGAGACCGCCACCGGGATGGGGAAGCTCGCCGCCGGGCTGCGCACCGTGCTCGACGAGTCCGGCGCTCACCGCGCCGGACCGCCGCCGGGCCGGCGGATCGTGATCCCGGTCCGCTACGACGGACCGGACCTGCCCGAGGTCGCCGAACGCCTCGGACTGGCTCCGGGGGAGGTCGCGCGGCGGCACGGCGCGAGGGAGTACCGGGTCGGCTTCTTCGGGTTCGCGCCCGGCTTCGCCTATCTGGACGGCGTACCGGAGAGCCTCCGGCTGCCCCGGCTGTCCAGCCCGCGGCCGAGGGTGGCCGCCGGGGTGGTGGCCATCGCCGGGAACCAGACGGTCGTCTACCCGGGCGGAACCCCCGGCGGCTGGCACCAGATCGGCGTCACCACCACCCGGCTGTGGGATGTGACCGCCGATCCGCCGAACCGGCTCGCGATCGGCGACCGGGTCGTCTTCGAGGCGGTGACGCCATGACGGTCACCTCCGCCGCCCCGGGCCGCCGGGTCCTCCCCCGGCACCGTCCGCCCGGCCCCGGAGCCGGCCCGGAGCCCGCCGTGCTGACGGTCGTCGAGGCGGGGGCGGCGACCAGCGTGCAGGACCTGGGCCGCCCGGGGATGGCCCATCTGGGCGTCCCCGCCTCCGGCCCGGCCGACCGGCGCAGCTTCCGGCTCGCCAACCGGCTGGCCGGCAACCCTGAGAACACCCCGGCCCTGGAGGTCACCCTCGGCGGCCTCGCGATCACCCTCTCCACCACCCGCCATGTGGCGGTCACCGGGGCCCCGGCGCCGCTGGCGGTCGACGGGGTGCCGGTCGACGGCGCGCCGCGGCTGCGGCTGCGCGCCGGATCAGTGCTCACGATCGGCCGCCCCTGGGCGGGCTGCCGCAGCTACCTCGCCGTCTCCGGCGGGATCGAGGCGGACCGGGTGCTGGGGTCGGCCTCGCGCGACTCCCTCACCGGGCTCGGCCCCGCCCCGGTGCGCACCGGGGCGGAGTACGGACTGGGTCCGGTACGTCCGGTTCCGGCCATCCCGCTGGAACTGGCGTTCAGCGTCGTCCCGAGCGGTGGCCCGGTCACCGTCCGGTTCCGCTGGGGCCCGCGGCACGAGCTGTTCGACGCCGCGGACCGGCACCGGCTCACCACCACGCCCTGGCAGGTCTCCGCCCAGTGCGACCGGGTGGGCGCGCGGCTGACCGGACCGCCGCTGGCCATCGGCTCGGTCGACCTGCCCAGCGAGGGTACGGTGCGCGGCGCCATCCAGGTGCCTCCGTCGGGCGAACCGATCGTCTTCCTCGCCGACCATCCGGTCACCGGCGGCTACCCCGTCATCGGGGTGGTCACCGACGCCGACATCGATCTCGTCGGCCAGACCCTCCCCGGGGACGGGCTGCGGCTCGCCCCCGTCCACTGAAACACCCTGAAACCCCTTGAGGAGATACCGAACATGACCGCTCAGTCCCCCTCCCTCGTCCCCTTCCACCTGGCCATCCCGGTGGACGACATCGCGGCCGCCCGCGAGTTCTACGGCAAGGTGCTCGGCTTCGCCGAGGGCCGCTCGGACACCAAATGGATCGACTGGAACTTCGGTGGCCACCAAGTCGTCACCCACCAGGTCGGCGACGGCCCGTCGGGGACGCCGCGCGACGGCATCGCCGGGACCAACCCGGTCGACGGCCACCAGGTGCCGGTGCCGCACTTCGGCCTGGTGCTCCCGGTACCGGAGTTCAAGAAGCTGGCCGAGCGGCTCACCGAGGCGGGCACTCAGTTCGTGATCGAGCCGTACGTCCGCTTCCAGGGCGAGCCCGGTGAGCAGTGGACGATGTTCTTCCTCGACCCGGCGGGCAACGCTATGGAGTTCAAGGCGTTCGCCGACCTCGGACAGCTCTTCGCCGTGTGATTCCTCGCCGTCCTCGCCGTCCGACCGGCGAGCGGCGCCCGGCCCGGAAGGACGACGGTCATCAGCAGGAGGACTGGTCCCGCGGATGACCGTCGTGCGGGCCCCCGGCGCCGTACCAGCGGCACTGACAGCACACCAGCCATAGGACATGTCAGACCCGGAGGAACCCATGACGAGCGTATCAACGGCCCCCGGAAACACCGGGGACGCGGCCTCCACGGCCGCCGTGACCGCCGCGGCGCGGGGCGGTCCGCGCCGGGCGGCGCTGGCGGCGGCCGCCGGCACCGCCATCGAGTACTACGAGTTCGGCGTCTACAGCTATCTGGCCGTGGTCATCGGCCCGCACTTCTTTCCCGGGGACGATCCCACCGCCGCCCTGCTGGCCACGCTCGCGGTGTTCGGCAGCGCGTTCCTGATGCGGCCGCTGGGCGGCATTCTGCTCGGCCGGCTCGGAGACCGCGTAGGCCGCAAGCCCGTACTGATCCTCACCGTGACCGGGATGGGCGGCGCCACCGCCGCCGTCGGGCTGCTGCCCACGGCCGAGACCGTCGGCGTGGCCGCGCCCGCCGCGCTGCTGGTGGTGCGGCTCGTGCAGGGCTTCTTCGCGGGCGGTGAGGTGACCGGTTCGGCCACCTACCTCGCCGAGTCGGCCCCGGCTGGGCGGCGCGGCTTCTTCGGGGCCTTCACCCCGGTCGGGGTGGCCCTCGGCGGCGGAGCCGCGGCACTGGTCGCGGGCGTCACCACGACCGCGCTGAGCGAACGCCAGCTCGACGCCTGGGGGTGGCGCATACCGTTCCTGCTCTCGCTCCCGCTGATCGCCGTCGCCCTCATCGCCCGCAACCGGCTCGCGGACTCCGAGAGTTTCCTCGCGGCGAAGTCGGAGCAAGCCACCGCCAAGGCGCCGCTGACCGAGGTGTTCACGCGGCACCGCGGACCGGTGCTGAAGGTGACCCTGCTGGCCATCGGCTCCAACTGCGGCTACTGGGTCGGCCTGATCTTCATGAACATCTACCTGACCACCGACCTCGGCTACCCCAAGGACTCCACTTTCTGGATCATGGGCGGAATCAGCCTGTTCGTGGCCGCCCTGATGCCGGTGTGCGGGGCGCTGTCGGACCGGTGGGGCCGCAAGCGGCTCATCACCATCGGCTTCGCCGGATACGCGATCCTGGTCCTCCCCGCCATGCTGGTCATGGGGCTGGGCAGCTTCCCGCTCGCCGTCGCGGCCATGGTGGTGCTGGCCCTGCCGATGCCGGTCGTACAGTCCGTCACGTACCCGACGTACGCCGAGATGTTCCCGACCCGGGTGCGGTACACCGGGCTCTCGTTCAGCTTCAACATCGGCACCATCGTCGGCGGTGGGCTCAGCCCCTATCTGGCCACCTGGCTGATCTCGGCCACCGGCAGTCTGCTCGCCCCGGGCTTCCTGCTGATGGCGGCCGTGGTCATCGCCCTGCTGACGCTGCGCACCGTCACCGAATCCAGCCGAGGGGAACTGGCATGACGGCCGCCGTGCGGCCCGGCCCCGCCCCTTCCGGAGATGGCCTTCCCGGGGACGTCCCCGCCACCCCGGCGGCGTTGCGGCGCCTGGTGGCGGACGGCCGGTGGACCGGGCCCACGGCCGGTCTGCTGGACGGCTACCAGCAGGCCAACCTCGTGATCGTCCCGCGCGACCTCGCCTTCGACTTCCTGCTGTACTGCACCCGCAACCCCGCGCCCTGTCCCGTCCTCGCCGTCACCGAACCCGGCGACCCGGTGGTGCGGCTGGGCACCACGGTCGCCGACCTGCGGACGGACCTGCCGCGCTACCGGGTCTGGCACAACGGCGAACTGACCGCCGAACCGCACGACATCACCGCCCACTGGCGCGCGGACGCGGTCGGCTTCCTCCTCGGCTGCAGCCACACCTTCGAGGGACCGCTGCGCGCGGCGGGCGTCCCGGTCCGGTACGCGCCTCAGTCGGCGGCGCCGCCCGTCTACGTCACCGACATGGCCACCCGCCCCGCCGGGCGGCTGTCCGGACCGTTGGTGGTCAGCATGCGCGCGATACCGGCCCGGCTGGTGGCGCGCGCCGTCGAGATCACCGCCCGTTATCCGGCCGGGCACGGGGCGCCGGTGCACATCGGCGATCCGGCGACGCTCGGCATCGCCGACCTGGCCCGGCCGGACTTCGGCCCCTCCCCCGTCATCGAGGAGGGCGACGTCCCGGTGTTCTGGGCCTGCGGGGTGACACCGCAACTGGCGCTCCCCGCGGCACGGGCGCCGTACACCATCGCCCACTACCCGGGCCACATGTTCGTATTCGACCACACCGTCGACGCGGGCCCGGAGCCGGAGATGCCCGACGGGGCGCCACGGCGGGTGCCGCGGTAGCGCCGGAAGGAAGTCGTCACGCCGCACGCGATCAACACCGGCTACCAGACCCTCGGCAGCGACCCCGGGCGCTGCCCGCTTCCCCGCCCTCTTCGACAACCAGCCGATCGTCCTCGACAGCGTCCAGGCCGCCGAGGCCGCCCACATCCTCGGCGCCCGCCGCGTGGTCCCCGTCCACTACGACAGCTGGGTCCACTTCACCGAAGGCCACGACGGCCTGACGGCCGCCTTCACCGCCGCCGGGCTCGCCGACCGGCTCGACCGGGGGCACAACTGACCCGGGGCGCCTGGAGCAACAGTGAAAGCGGCGGAATCTCTCCCGCGCCGGTCGACCCACCGGGGCCCGGCAGGCGGCCGGGCCCCGCACCTGCGCGGGAAACGGCTCAGACGACCACGACCCGGCGCCCGCGCGTGTGTCCGGCCTGGCTGTCGATGTGCGCCGCCGCGGCCTCGGCGAGCGTGTAGGACTTCTCGACCGGGATGTGGAGCTTCCCCCGCGAGATGAGACCGGCCGCCTCGGCGAGCGCTTCCGGCACGCTCCCGGCCACACCGGAGAACCGGACACCCAACTCCGGCGCTCCGAGATCCGCGATGGAGACCACCCTCTGCGGATCCCCGGTCAGCTCGACTAGCTCACGAATCACCCCCGAACCGGCCAGATCGAGCGCCGCGTCGACACGGCCGAGCCGGCGCACCCGCTCCACCCAGCCCTCGCCGTACGTCGTGGCAACGGCACCCAGACTCCGCAGATAGTCCTGGTTCGCCGCCCCGGCCGTGCCGATCACCGTGATGCCGCGCTCGCGCGCGATCTGCAGCACCGCCGATCCGACTCCCCCGGACGCACCACTGACCAGCAGCGTCTGCCCGGGCTCCGCACCGACCTCGCGGATGATGCGCAGCGCGGTCTCCACCACGGACGGGTACCCGGCCGCCTCCTCGAACGACAGGCCCCCGGGCATCCGGGCCCACGCCGACAGCACGGCGAACTCGGCATAGGTGCTCGACCCTTCGCCGAACACGCGGTCACCGACCCCGACTCCTTCGACCCCCGCACCGACCTCATCCACCACCCCGGCCGCATCCAGCCCGACCCCGGCGGGCAACTCGACCGGATGGGCCCCCAGTACCTGGCCCTCACGGATCCTCCAGTCGACGGGATTCACACCCGCCGCCCGCACAGCGATACGTACCTGGCCGGGGCCCGCATGGGGCTCCTCGGCGTCCACGAGTTGCAGAACATCCGGACCGCCGAACTCGGCGAAGCTCACTCTCTTCATGCCGTCGACCGTAGCACTAACGGTTAGCGTTTAAGAACCGTTCCGGATTTGCATCTGATAGCGTCAAGGCATGACCGTGCCGACCGGACGCCGCGAGCGCAAGAAGGCCGCGACCCGCCAGAAGATCGCCGACACCGCCCTGCGGCTCTTCCTGGAACACGGATACGACACGGTCGGCATCCGCGACGTGGCCGCCGAAGCCGACGTCGCCGTCACCACGCTCTTCTCCCACTTCGCCTCGAAAGAGGCCCTGGTATTCGAGCAGGACGAAAACTTCGAACAACGCCTCACACAGGCCGTCACCGGCCGGGCCCCGCACGAACCCCTCATCCCCGCGCTGCACCGCGAGATCCAGGCCCTGGTACGACACTGCACCGCGGACGGCGCCGCCCCCATCTGGCACATGATCGACACATCACCCGCCCTGCGGGAATACGAGGAATCGATGAGACTGCGCCACGCCGAGTCGCTGGCGACGGCCATCGCCGCCGATCCCGACCTGACACAGACCACAATCGCCTGCCGCGCCATCGCACGGTTCGCCATCGACGCCTTCTCACTGGCCCGCGAGGCCGCCGACCCGCAGGCCGCCGTAGACGAAATCTTCCACATGATCGAAGCCGCCTGGGAAGCCACCAACCCGTCCCCAGGTGCGCCAGGAGCTGTTTCCTCCAACTAGGACAAAGACCCGCCGACGACAAGGAAAAGCCGATCGCGGCCGTTCACCACCCGGCGGGTGTGCGGTGACCGGCATGCTCGGCCAACTGCCAGAAAGGGGCCGCGGCCCGGGCGCGAGGTGCCGAAGTTCCGCCATCCGCCCATCGGCGGCACGCTGTTACCTCGCCATCATGTGGCCACCAAAGCACCATCACATGGGGCCGCGATCCTGACGCCATGAAGGATTCGAATGATCTTGCCGGAGCGTACGAGGCCGGTCCGGCGGCATCCTCGCGCAAGCGGCGCGCGGTCCGCCTCGCCTATGCGTCGGCGGCCGGTTTCCTCGCCACGTCGCTTCTGACGGTCCCGCAGTTCGCGTGGTCGAGCACGAGCGACAAGCCGAGCGCGGCCCCGGCGCCGACGATCCACTGGTCGGCCTGTCCGAAGGCCGAGCCGCCCATGCCCGAACCCGAGCAGGCGAGCGAAGTGCGGCACGGTGCGGGTGCCGGTCGACTGGGCACAACCGGACGGACCGACGATGAAGATCGCGGTCGCCCGCCAGAAGGCCACCGACCCCGGCAAGCGGATCGGGGCGCTGCTGTCCAATCCGGGCGGGCCCGGAAGCACGGGGCTGGACGACGCCTATTACGCCGACAGCCCGGTCGAGGGCTACCCCAAGAGCATCAGGGAACGGTTCGACATCATCGGCTTCGACCCGCGCGGTATCGGCCGCAGCGGAGAGCTGCGGTGCGATGACCGGCTGGCCCAGAAGATTCCCACCCGTCCGAAGAACGCCTCCGAGTTCCACCGTATGCGCGACCTGAACAAACGGCTGGCGGACGGCTGCCGCGAGCGCAGCGGCCCCGTCGTCGGCCATATGGACAGCGAAAGCGTTGCCCGCGACATGGACGCGATCCGTGCGGCCCTCGGCGAGCGGAAGATCAGCTTCCTTGGCCATTCCTACGGCACGCGCATCGGTGAGCGCTACGCACGTCTCTTCCCGCGGAATCTCCGGGCACTGGCCCTCGACAGTGCCATGGACCCCTCCCGGCCCGGAGCCGAGCGCTTCCTCATGGACGGCACCGCCGCCGCCGACAGCGCGCTGCGGGAACTGGCCAAGTGGTGCGACAAGGATGCCTCGTGCGCCCTGAAGGGCAAGGACGTGGCCGCCGTTGTCCGCGGGCTGTTCGCCCGTGCGGACGCGGGCACGCTGTTCGAGCCCGGGCCGCACGGCCCCACGCGGAAGAAGGTCACCGCCCACCAGCTGTCCGGCTTCCTCACCGACTACCTGAGCAAGTGGAATCCACAGCCCGCCGCTGAGCAACTGGCCGCACTGCACACCGGCAAGGGGAAGGTGTACTGGATCGACAATTCCTCCCCGGAGCTCGCCTGGCGCTCGGTGATCTGCCGCGACGACAACCTCCGGCTGCGCGACTACGCCCACTATCGCGCCCTGCTCCACCGAGCCGCCGCCGAGCACCCCAACGTCCGCTACAACGCCCAGGCCCTGGATATGATCCTCGGCTGCCAGGGGTGGCCGGTGGAAACCAAGCCGCGGCCGGCCCAGAACAAGGGCAGCCTCCCGCCGGTGCTGGTGGTGAACGCCAAACACGATCTCGCGACTCCACTGGCGGGCGCCCGGCGTATGGCACGGGAGTTCCCGAAAGGAAGGCTCGCCGTCCTTGACGGGGTGGATCACTGGCTCTACCGCAAGTGCCAGTCGCCCCTCCCGGCACGGGCGATCGACACCTACCTGCGGACGCTGAAGACCCCGCCCCCCGGCACGGTGTACCACCCTTGAGGGCGTTGAGCCGAGCGCGCGCCTGCGGTACCGGGCGCTCCTGCTTGCCGCAGGCTCTTCGGCCGGGGTCACCGGTCGAGGAGGAGCTCGGCCTGCCGCCGGACTTCCCCGGGGTCTGACCCGCGGCAGCACCCCTGCGCGTGGAGCGGGCCGCCGCACCGGAGAGGGGCGGCATCCGGTGCGGCGGCGGTTCGAGGGAGGGCGGTCAGCTGACCCGGACGGTCCTGGACATTCCGGGGGCCACGGAAACGACGACGTAGGTGTAGGTCACGCCGTCCACCGTCTTGGTTCGTACCGTGCGCCTCAACCCGTCGACGGTGATCCGGCTGTGCTTGCCGGGGAATCGGGCCTCCCAGGTGTAGGCGGCGCCTCCGGAGGTGTGGGCGAGGGTGGAGGAGGTGGTGCCGTCGTGACGCAGGCTGAAGGTGCTCTTGCCGATGCGCAGATGGTCCAGCTTCAGCCAGTCCATCCCGCTGGGCAGCCGTGACTGGGTGGTCAGGGAGCGACGGGGCGCGTCGGGCGCGACGCCCATCAGTCCCTGGACCGTCTGGCTCAGGAGGGTGAAGGACACCTCGGGATAGTCCCCGTTGGGACCCTGGCGGGTGACGGTGTGCTGGGTGTTCCGCTGGTCGTAGATGTGGCGCATCCACTTCCAGGCCGTGTCCGCGCGGTTGTGCCGGAAGAAGGTATCGGGGAGGTAGGTGAGGGCCTCGATGTTCACCGGCCTGCCCGAGCCGCTCGCCTGCTCGTCGATGTAGTCGAGGTAGGCGTCGTTGCGGGGTCCGGGGTCGATGATGCCCTTCATCGGCATGAACCAGCTGTTCTCCTTGCCCCAGCCGGTGAGCGCCGTGCCATCGGTGCGGTAGGCGCGCACCATGGACGCGCCCGATCCGCTGCCGCTCCAGGTGGCGTTGAAATACTCCTTGAGCCGCTCGGCCCGTGCGGCGGACGCGGCCGCGAGGGCGCGGTCGCCCTTGTCGCGTGCGAGCTCCGCCAGCGCGCGGTACGCCTGGTACTGCGCCGCGATGCCGTCTCCGGCCTCGGCGAGGTGTTCGTTGTCCTCCTCGTTGTAGCTGGCGGCTCCGGCGAAGATGCCCTTCCCCGTGCCCTCGGCCACCTTGACCTTCCCGTTGTCCTTGGTGCCGTCGTGCAGGTCGACGAACTCCTCGGTCGCGTGGCGGTAGTAGTCCCAGAAGGCGGTGTCGTCGAGGTAGGCGCGGTCGCCGCTCCAGCGGTAGGCCTCATTGGCCTTCTCCACCAGTTCGAAGGTGGCGGGCACTTCGCGGACGAAGTCGTCGGGGCCGTGGTAGTCGATCGCGTGCGCGGTGCTGGTGTCGAAGTTGAGCGACCAGACCGGGTAGTAGCGGTGCTCGGCCGTGGCGGAGGCGGCGTAGGAACGGAGCATCGCCTTGTTCTCGGCGCCGAGCCCGAGGACGGCGGCTCCGCCGAGCTGGTGGGCGAAGTCGCGCGAGTAGTACGCGCTGCGGTGGGCGTAGCCCGCCCAGTAGGCGGGGCCGTAGGTACCCGTGCCGGTTCCCGACCGGTGGTTCTCGTCGACGTTCAACGGGCCGGTGGTGCCGGGGAGTTGCACCCAGCTGTTGGCCTTCCGCTTCGACCAGGTGAACATCTCCACGATCCTCGGGTCCGAGGAGCTGATCGTGGGGTCCACCGGGGATGACGGCGACACCATGACGTCATCGGCGTTGACCCAGCCGTCGCCGGACTCGAAGGCGATCTCCAGCTGGTCGTCGGGGGTCAGGGCGACCCGGCTGACCGTGTAGCGAGCGTACGTCGGGCGGCTGGGCAGCGCGACGGAGTCCATGACCTTTCCGTTCACCCGCACCGTGAAGTGAGCGCCGGGCCCTCCGGTGGCGATCCACGCGGAGAAGTCATAGGTGCCGGAGCGGCGGGCCGTGATGGTCTGGGACGCCTTCTTGTCCGGGCCCGCGTCGAGGTAGAGCAGCCGGCTGCCGCCGTGGGGCAGGTTGGTGGCGGTTCCCGCGCCGGAGGTGAGGGTCCAGCCCGCGCCCTCCTGCTCGAAGCCGGGGTCGGTGACGGTGAGCTGGGCCGGTGGGGTGGCCGCGGCGGGCGCCCCTCCCGCCGGCAGAAGCGTTACGGCGAGCACGCTGAGCGCGGACAGCACGCTGAGCACGGACAGGCGGGAAGGTCTCATCTTTCTTTTCTCCCGGTCGTCATCGGCGTGGACGGGAGCCGGGCGGCCCTTGGGGCGGTGACGCTAGCAATCGGCCATCAGGCTTGCAATGTGTGTGCGCACGCTTTCTTTAGTGAACTCAAGAAACAAAATAAAACCTGCAGAAAGATTGCAGTGAATCTTTGCAAGTACTACGTTCCTGGCATCACCCCTCGTGCCACGGCGCGGCTGTGCGCGCAACCGCAGACAGGGATCAGCCATGAACGTCTCGCCCGTGAACACCCCCCTCGGTATCGACCGCCGCAGACTCCTCCAGCTCGGCGGCGTGCTCGCCGCCGCCACCTCGCTCTCCGCGTGCTCCGGCTCCGGCTCCGCCGGGACCGGCGGCGCGGGCGACAAGAACAAGGGCTCCATCACCGTCTGGAGCTGGCAGGGACCGGCCACCGCGTTGAAGGCGCTGGTGCCGGAGTTCCGCAAGAAGCACCCGGGCATCGAGGTGACCGTCCAGGACATCGGGAACCCGGCCATCTGGGACAAGATCACCACCGCCATGGCGGCCGGAGGCGAGGGGCTCGCCGATGTGCTGCACATCGGCGTCGACTACCTCCCCGGCTACGCCGAGAAGTTCCCGGACGGACTCGCCGACCTGGGCGAGCTGGGCGCGAACAGGTACCGCGGGGCCTTCGCCCCGGGCCTGTGGCGCACTGTCTCCCCGGACGGCAACCGGGTCAACGCCCTTCCCTGGGAGGCAAATTCGGCGGGCTTCTGGTACCGCGCGGACCTCTTCGAGAAGGCAGGTGTCGATGCGGGCGCCCTGGCCACCTGGGACGACGCCATCGAGGCCGGAAAGAAAATCAAGGCCGCCACCGGCACTCGCCTGATCGGCATAGACAAGCCCGCTTCCCTGGCCGACGCCGCCAACTTCTTCCAGATGCTCCTCCAGCTCCAGGGCACCTTCTACTTCAACGCCGACGGTGACATCACGCTCGACTCCCCGGAGGCGGTGCGTGCCATGGAGATCATCAAGCGGCTGAACGACGCCGGGCTGGTCAGCGACTTCTCCGGGGGCTGGAACACGATGGTGAGATCGCTG
Source organism: Streptomyces sp. 11-1-2 (assembly GCF_003595545.1). Lineage (NCBI taxonomy): Bacteria > Bacillati > Actinomycetota > Actinomycetes > Kitasatosporales > Streptomycetaceae > Streptomyces > Streptomyces sp. 11-1-2. Next base: position 11,272,608 of record NZ_CP022545.1, on the reverse strand, counting down.
AAGAAGAGCACCGTCGCCGTGCATCCCTCGCCCACCTGGTTCGGCGGTGTCATCGAGCGCGAGGTGCCCCAGCAGAAGGGCAAGTGGCGCGTCCAGCTGCCGCCGGCTGTCCGCCCCGGCGGCTCCCGCTCGGCCACCGTCAACTCCACCCACCTAGCCGTCGCGGGCAGCAGCCCCCACCAGGCCGCAGCCTGGTCCTTCGTCGAGTACGTCCTCACCCGCCCGGCCTCACAGGTGAAGATCTACCGGGACCAGGCCATCGCCCCGGCCCTGATGAAGGCGTACGACGACGCCGCCTTCCACGAGCCGTCGGCCTACTTCGGAGGGCAGAAGCGAGGAGAGGTCTTCCTCGAAGCGCTCAAGGCACCCTCCCCGGCGTTCAATTACTCCGCCGACTACGCCCGCGTCCTCAAGGTGGTCACCGACGCCCAGACCAAGGTGCTGCTCAAGGGCGCCGACCCGGCCGACGTCCTGGGCGATGCCGCCGACCAGCTCGGCAAGCAGACCGGACGGAAGATCGTCCGATGAGCGCGGTCCTCCACAAGGCGCCGACGACAACCGCCCCCGCCAGAGCGGCCCGAGCGAGAAGAAGCCGACCGCGCGGGCGCCTCGCCCCCTACCTCTTCATCCTGCCCGCCCTCGCCCTCTTCGCGGCGTTCAAGCTCTACCCCATCGGCTGGTCCTTCGTGCTCAGCCTCCACAAGACGGTGGGTGGCGTCGACACCTTCGTGGGCGGCGACAACTACCGGCGGCTGGTCGACGATCCGCTGTTCTGGACCGCGCTCAAGAACACCGCCGTGGTACTCGCCGTCCAGGTCCCGGTGATGCTGGCCCTCGCCACCGGACTCGCCGTCGCGCTCAACTCAACGCTTCTGCACGGGCGTTCGGTCTTCCGGCTGGGCTTCTTCCTGCCGATGGTCACCGGTCTGGTGGCCTACGGCATCGTCTTCTCCGTCCTCCTCCACCAGGAGTACGGCCTGGTCAACTGGTTCCTGGAACTCCTCGGCAGCGACGGCGTCCCCTGGCTGACCGACCCCCTCTGGGCGAAGATCTCCATCGGTCTCGCGTTGACCTGGCACTACACCGGCTACAACGCGGTGATCCTGCTGGCCCGGCTGCAAACCGTACCGAAGGAGCTCTACGACTCGGCAGCCGTGGACGGAGCGGGCCCCTGGCAGTCCTTCCGCCATGTGACCCTGCCGGGGATCCGGCCCGCACTGCTGCTCACCACGGTCCTCTCCACCATCGGCACCCTGCAACTCTTCGACGAGCCGTACATCCTCACCGGGGGCGGCCCGGACAACGCCACCCTGACCATCGGCGTGTACCTCTACCAGACCGCCTTCAAGTACTTCGACTTCGGCTACGCCTCGGCCATCGCCTATGTGCTCGCCGTCCTCATCGGAATTCTCGGACTGATCCAGTTCCGGGTGCTGGGAGACAAGTCATGAGGCCCGCACAGCGCCGCCACGGCATCCTGCTGACCTCCTCGCTCGCCATCACCCTGGCCGCGGTGGTCATCCCCCTCTACTGGCTGGTCATCGCCAGTACCCACAGCAGCCACGAGATCTTCAACAGCCCCCCGCCCCTGCTGCCCGGCGGCCACCTCGCGGAGAACCTCGACACCCTCCAGCGGACCGCGTCCTTCGGCCGCGTGGTGCTCAACTCCACACTGATAGCCGCCATTTACACGGTGTGCTCCGGCGCGGTGTGCACCCTGGCCGGATACGGCTTCGCCAAGTACCGCTTCAGGGGACGCGAAGCGCTGTTCGGACTGCTGATGCTCGGGCTGGTGATCCCGGTCCAGGTGACCCTGATCCCGCTGTTCAAACTGATGGCGCAGCTGGAGTGGCTCAACACCTACCAGGCCGTGGTCATGCCGAATCTGGCCCTGCCGTTCGGCATCTTCCTGATGCGTCAGTCGATGGCCGCCCTCCCCGACGAGCTGCTCGACTCGGCACGGATGGACGGCTGCGGCGAGCTGCGGCTGTTCTGGAAAGTGGTCCTCCCACCGATGAAACCCGCCCTCGCGGCACTCGCCATCTTCCTCTTCCTCTACCAGTGGAACGACTTCATCTGGCCGCTGATCGTGCTGCGCGACAGCCAGTCGTTCACCATCCCCGTGGCACTCGCCGCGCTCCAGGGGCTCAACAACACCGACTACGGGGCCATCCTCACCGGTACCGCCGTCGCCGCGGTGCCGATGGCCGTCGTCTTCCTCGTGCTGCAACGCCACTTTGTCTCCGGCCTGCTGGCCGGTGCCGTGAAGGAGTGACCATGTCCCACGCGACCCACCAGGCCGTCACCACCGCGGAGCTGGCTCCCGCGGCCTATGAGCCACTGCTCGACGGAGTGAGCATCGCCGTGCCGGCCCGCGGCGCGGATGTCTCCTGGGACCTTGTGGAGGAGCCCGGGGGGCCCAGCACCCTGTGGCTGCGGGCCGACGGCGCCCCCATCGAGGTGCGGTTCTCCGTACCGCTCGGGGACGCCGCCGGATACTGGCATCCAAGCGTCGGATGGCATCGCACCCTGCTCGCCGACTGGGAGGGGCGGTCGGTGGCCTCCCTCGTCGACGGACACGCCGCGGGGTGCCTCTACGATCACTCCGGCGCCACTCTGCTGACCTTCGCGGCCGTCGATCCGGTCCCGGAGACCGCCCTGCGGTTCGGGGTGTCGGAGGAGAACGGCACCTATGTCGTCCATCTCCATCTGCCCGCGTCGAACGGCCCGCACCGGTTGCTGCTCGTACCGCGCGCGGAGTCGGTCGCCGCGGCGCTGCGCGTCCTGCGCGCCTGGTTCACCGCCGAGGTGGCGGCGCTGCCGGTGCCCGACAGCGCCCGCACACCCGTCTACTCCACCTGGTACGCCTTCAACCAGCAGGTGGACGCGGTATCCGTGGAGACCCAGGCCCGCCTGGCCGCCGAACTCGGCTGCGGAGTCCTGATCCTGGACGACGGATGGCAACGCCACGGCCACGGGCGCGGCTACGCGGGCTGCGGCGACTGGGAGCCGGACGGGGCCAAGTTCCCCGACTTCACCGCACATGTCGACCGGGTCCGCGGCCACGGACTGCGCTACCTGGTCTGGATCGCCCCGCTCCTGCTGGGCCCACGGGCCGCATGCCACCGGCAGTGGGCACCGTACGCCACGCGCCCCGCCACGGCCCCCGGCGCCGCCGTCCTGGACCCCCGCCACCCGGAGGTGCGCTCCCGGATCGTCGAGAGTTGCGTTCGCCTGGTGCGCGACCACGGACTCGACGGTCTGAAAGTGGACTTCCTCGACCAGGCCATGGTGTACGCGGGCGACGGCTCCGGGGACGTCGGAGCGGCCATGGCTCTCCTCCTGGCCGACCTGCGGTGCGCGCTCCAGACCGTCCGCCCCGATGTGCTGCTGGAACTGCGCCAGCCGTACACCGGTCCCGGTATGGCTCCGTACGGCAATATGATGCGCTCCCTCGACTGCCCCGCGGACGCCACCGCCAACCGGGTCCGCACCATCGACACCTCACTGCTCACCGTCGGCGGTGCGGTCCATTCCGACATGCTGCTGTGGGATCCCGCCGCTCCGGTCGAGGCCGCGGTGCGCCAGCTCATCGGCACCTTCCACTCCGTACCGCAGCTTTCGGTGCGGCTGGACCGGCTCCCGGCGGGCCACCGTGAGGCGATCGGGTTCTGGCTCGCCGAATGGAGCCGTCTGCGTCCGCAGCTGCTGGACGGAACGGTCGAACCCGGGCGCCCCGACGAGCTCTACACGCTGGTCCGTTCGGCCGCCGAGGGAGTGTGCGTCATCGATGTGCACAGCGATCGCGTCGTGCCGCTGCGGCCCGCCGGGCAGCACGAGATCGTGCTGGTCAACGCAACCCCGGCGGACCGGCTCACCGTGGCGGCAGGGGAGGACTCCCACACCGCGGACATCACGGTGCACGACCCTCGTGGCCGTATTATCGACCGGTGTCGGCATGTGCTCACACCCGGCTTGCACACGGTCCCCGTACCGAGCATGGGACTGGCCACACTCCGGATCAGGGAAGGCGGCACACAGTGAAGGTGGGGATCACCGAGGTCGCCACGCGGGCAGGGGTCAGCGAGGCGACCGTCAGCCGTGTGATCAACCGGCGGCAGGGCGTCTCCAAGAAGACCCGCGACACCGTCGAGCAGGCCATGGCCGAGCTCGGCTACGAACGCCCGACCCAAGGCCAGCTGGTCGCCCTGCTCACCGAGCACGTGTCCAATCCGTTCTTCGCGGACGTGGCCGAGCGGATCGAGTCCTCGCTCGCGCCCCACGGCCTGAAGACGGTGGTGTGTCCCGCGTTCCCCGGCGGTGTCCAGGAGCGCGACTTCATCGCCTCCCTGGTGGACAAGGGCATCGCGGCGGTGGTGTTCCTCTCCGCGTCGAACACCGTCGAGGGAGCGGACCTCGAGACCTACGAGATGCTGCGGACGCGCCGTATTCCCTATGTGGCCATCAACGGGGAGTTCGCGGACGGTGTGCCCGCGCCCGTGTTCTCCACCGATGACGTCCTGGCCGCCGAACTGGCCGTCGACCACCTCCACCGGCTCGGACACCGCAGGATCGGCATGGCCTCCGGTCCGGTGGGCAACCACCCGGCCGACAAGCGGGTCGAGGGATTCCGCACGGCCATGGCGAAGCGCGGCATCGATGACCCCGAGCGCTGGGTGATCCGGCAGTCGTACACCGTCGAGGGCGGCCAGTCGGCCGCCACCACCTTGCTCGGCCTCGGTGCCACCGCGATCGTCGCGGCGAGTGACTACATGGCGCTCGGCGCCATCCGCGGGGTGCGGCGCCAGGGCCGCTCGGTGCCCGAGGACATCTCGGTGGTGGGATACGACGGGACGATGATCACCGAGTTCGTGGACCCTCCGCTCACCACGGTGCGTCAGCCCGCCGACCGGCTCGCGCTGGAAGTCGGCCGTACGGTGCTGGCCCTGGTCAGCAATCGCGATGTACCTACCGGTGAGCTGCTGTTCGACCCCGAGCTGGTGATCCGCGCCAGCACGGGCCCGGCTCCCTCCTGACCGCGGCCACCATGCCGCGGGCCACCGTGCCGTCCGACCCCCGCGCACTCGCCCGCGGCACCGCGCCACAGGGGAGCGGGTTCGCTCCTCCTGCGAATGCGGTGCGGGCGGAGAGGACCGCGAGCGGCGGGGCGGGGAGCAACGCCGGACACGCCCAGTCGCCGCCGGCCGCCGAGCGAACCGGGCCCTCGGGCTCCTCCCCGAGGTGGCGGATCATCCAGCGACGTGAGGGAGTGCGGCGGGAAGAACAGAGAGGGAACTGAGTTCCCTGAAGTCGGGTACTCAGGGCGCGTATCGCGAACCAGAGCCGAGAGCCGCGCAGGTCATCCAGGGGCGTGGCTTGTCGGGATCGCAGTTGTGGGCTCTCAGCGGCAGTCGCGTTCCCGGATGTCGGGATTTCGGTGGCCTGCCGCCGCCCGGGGAGTGGGGATTGTGCGCCACCAGCGCGGTGTCGGTCCGCGGGCTCAGGTGAGGGCGGCGACCAGCAGGGCGAAGGCGGCGATGATCACGGCGACGCGGACGTAGTGGAAGCGGTCCCAGCGGTTCATCTGCTCCTTCCAGTCCTCGGGTCGGTTCTCGGGGGTCCACGTCTTGCCCCGGTTGTTGATCGGGACGAGCAGCAGGATCGACATGATCACGCTGAGGATCAGCAGCACGCCGGCGGTGACGGCGAGGCCGGTGCCGTGGTGGTGCCATCCGGCGATGGCCCAGACCGCGACGAGGACGAGCGAGGTGATGTACCAGACCGGCATCACGGCGCCGAGCATCCGGCCCCCGTGGGCGCGGCCGAGTTGGCCACTGTCCTCGGGGAGTGCGTTGAGGATCGGGTTGATGACGAAGGCGACGGAGAACTCCACCCCCACCATCACGCCGACGATCACGGTGGTGAAGACCTCGAGTGCGTTGAGCATGATGCCCCCTCCTGGGATCTAGCATTGATAGCTGATCCGGCAACGCTAGTACTGCTACTGCTCGATTGTCTAGCGATGATAGGATCGAATTATGTCGGTACAGGAACGCAAGGAGCGCGAACGGGCGAGCCGCGAGCGACTCATCGTGGCGACGGCCCGCGAACTCGCCGAGCAGCAGGGCTGGGACGCGGTCACCACCCGCCGGCTCGCGGAGCGCATCGAGTACAGCCAGCCCGTCCTCTACAGCCACTTCCGCGGCAAGCGCGAGATCATCGGCGCCGTCGCGCTCGAGGGCGCCGCCGAGATGGCCGCCGCGGTGCGGGCAGCGGCCTCCGCCGCGGGCGGCCCGCGCGCCCGGGTCGCCGCCCTCGCCCGCGCCTACCTCGACTTCGCCGAGCGCAATCCGGCGGTCTACGACGCGATGTTCCAGCTCGACGGCGGCCTGGCGTTCGCGGACGAGGACACCCCGGCGCCGCTGAAGGACGCCTTCGCCGCGCTGCTGGAGAGCCTGGGCGAGGTCGCCGGGGACGATGTCCATCCGGGGCTGTTCACCGAGACGTTCTGGGCGGCCCTGCACGGCCTGGCGACCCTGACCCGGGCCGGACGGCTGCCGCCGGGGGACGCCGAGCGGAGGACGAAGCTGCTGGTGGACCGCCTCGCCATGGTCTGACGCACCGTCCCGGCGGGCACGCGGCCGGGGTCCTCGGGCCCCGCTGCCTGCCTGCGGCACCGCTTCCGGTCACTCGCGCCCACACGGCGCAGCCGCAGATCGCCGGGCCCCGTACCCCAGACGGGCGCCCGCCCCGCAAGCTGCGATGCTCATTGACCACGACCCGATACGCGCCCTAGTGCCCTGAACCGTGAGCGGCGGAGCACACCGCACCCCTCAGCCCCGCCCGGCTCGATCGCGGGCGGGGTGCCGCCTTGGTATCACGGTGAAACAATCGCCGGATAGCTTTGTCATTGCTCGATGACATCCATCAGTGACATGCAGAGATGCGAGTGTCCGGAGGAATCCCACAGCATGATCGGAAGCCGCGAGAACTCCCGCCCGCGCAGGCGCCTCCGCAGCCGCGCGGGGGTCCCCCGATACTGCTGCCCTCGCTGATGTTCACGGCCCTGTCGGTGTCCGTGATCAGCACACTGGGGGCACCGATGGTGCCGACCATCGCCCGCGAACAGCACGTGTCCCTCAGCGCCGCCCAGTGGGTCCTGACCGTGACATTGCTGGCCGGGGCGATATCCGGCCCCGTCCTCGGCAGGCTCGGGGACGGGCCGCGCCGGCGCGGGGCCATCCAAGGAGCCCTGGCCGGCGTGTTCGCCGGAAGCGTCCTGGCGGCGGTGGCTCCCGTATTCGGGCTGCTGCTCGTGGGACGCGCCCTGCAAGGTCTCGGGATGGGCCTGATGCCGCTCGCGATCGCCGTCGCCCGTGACCACCTTCCAAAGGAGCGCATGCGCTCCGGCATCTCCTCGCTCTCCATCACCACATCGGTCGGAGCGGGACTCGGCTACCCCGTCACGGGCATCATCGCCCAGCATCTCGACTACCGTGCGGGCTTCTGGTTCGCGGCGCTCCTCAGTGCCGTCGCTCTGGTGGTGGTGTCGTGGGTGGTGCCCGTGGGTTCATCGGTTCCGCGACGTCCGCTCGACGTGGCGGGGGCGGCGCTGCTCTGTTCGGGGCTGGGTGTGATCCTGCTGGCCCTGAGCCAAGGTGTGGCCTGGGGCCTGTCCTCGCCCGCCACCCTCGGGAGTTTCGGTGCGGGAGTCGTGGTGCTCGCCCTGTGGGTGCTGCAGGCCCTGCGCGCACGGCACCCTCTGGTCGACATCCGGCTGATCCGCAACCGCGCGGTCCTGGCCGCCAACACGACGGCCCTGCTCATGGGCATCGGCATGTACGGTGTGCTGTCCCTGGTCAACCTCTACACCCAGGTCCCCGCCGCTGCCGGATACGGCTTCCACCTGTCCCTCACCGCTGCCGGCCTCGTCCTGATGCCGATATCGCTGGGCAGCCTCACGGCGAACCGCGTCGCCTCGGCTCTGGTGGCGCGGGTCGGGCTCTACCGCGTGCTTCCGCTGGGCGCTCTCGTGGTCTGCGTCGACCTCGTCCTGCTCGCCTTCTGCCGCGACGACGTGGCCGTCCTCGTCCTCGGCACGTTCCTGCTCGGCAACGGCGTGGGGGCGGCGTACGCGGTCATGCCCCTGCTCATCGTGCGACACGTACCGCCGTCCGAAACCGGCAGCGCCACCAGTTTCAACCAGGTACTACGAACGGTCGGCGGCTCCATGGGCAGCGCCGCCATTTCCGCGATCATGCTGGCCTACACTCCGGCCGGCGGCGACCTGCCCCGCGGCACCGCCTACACCACGGCCCTCCTGGCGACCGCGGCCGCGTCCTTCCTCGGTGTCATCGCCGCCGTCGTCCTTCCGCCGCGCCAAAGCGCCGGGTCCGATGCGGCGCCCGCCGTGGCGGCAGGGGGTCCGGCCGTGGGCACACGGCCGGCGGGATCCGGTCGGGTATCGTCCGCCGTGGTTCCCCGCAGTGACGGGAACCAGACCGGAGAGGACCTTTGACGGGCTCGGGGACGGATCGCTCGCGTGGCAGGAAGCGAGACTCGGACGCCACGCGTGCCGCCTTGCTCACCGCCGCCCGCGATCTGTTCGGCCGCCACGGGTACGAAGCCGTGACGCTGAAGGACATCGGTGAGCGCGCTGGTGTCGACGCCTCTTTGATCGCGCGGTACTTCGGCAACAAGGCCGCCGTCTACAGGTCGGCCGTGGCCGAGGACAGCCGTGAGGTCGGCGCCCCGGCGGAGACCCTGGACCTGGGAGCCTTCACCGCGTACGCACTGCACCGAGCGGACCGCAGGGGGGCACCGGGGCCGCTCGTCCAGGCTCTTCTCTCCCGAAGCAGCGCCCAGGAAGTACGCGCCTCCGCGGCCGACGAGATGCGCACCCGGCTCATCTCACCTCTCGCCAACCGACTGGCGGCAGAAGGCGCCGACGATCCCGCGGGCCGGGCCGAAGTCCTGATCTCCTGCCTCATCGGCGTCATCGCGCTGCGGTCGAGCAACCTCTTCGACGGACTGTCGGCCATGAGCCCCGAGGCGATCGGCGCCATCCTCGAGGCCGCCGTGCAGGCACACGCTGAGCAGGCTCCGCACGGCACGTTCGGCGACGACACCGGTGGCGCCGAAGGCCGGCCGACCTCGCCCCAGGACGAAACCACGTCGTCTTCCCCCTGACCCCACGCCACGAGTGCTGTCCACGACGCTGGTCAGGACTGTATGCGCCGTTGCTGTTCGCGCTTCGTGTCCGGGTGCTCGACGGGCTGGGGCGCGGCGATGTCGGACTCGGGCAATTCGTCAGCCAGGCACCTGACCGGCCGCCCCGGGAGGCGGCCGGTCCAGGGCCGCTCAGACCTGGGGTACGTCCCCGAAGTCGGGGATTTCCAGCCGGGCCCCGCCCTGCCGCGCGGATTCGTGCGCCACGATGCCCGGCAGGGTGTAGCGGGCCGCGACCCATGCGTTCACGGATGGAAGCGTGCGGGTGTTCACCGCGGTCACGAAGTCGTCCACCAGGAAGTGGTGACTTCCTTCGTGCCCGTTGTGCAGGTGATCGAACTCCCGGGGCAGCCGCGACCGGTCGTGCACGGGCGCGGAGCCCGAAGTGAAGGCGGCGCGCAGGGCAGGCGCGATGTGCTCGAGTGACGGGTCATCGGGAGCCAGTGTCGGCTTGGGCTCCAACAACTCGGTGATGTCCTTGACCCCCTTCTTGTCCTGCCAGAAGCTCACCGTGGCGAGCTGTTCCATGCTGGCCTCCGTCCCGAAGAACCGGAACCGCGACTCGCGGATGTGCGAGGGATAGCCGACCCGCCGGAACTCGTTGGTACGGAACGAGCCGCCGCCGAACACCTCGAACAGCGCGGTGGCATTGGAGACGTCATTGCCGAACTGGCTGATCTCCTGGTCGAAGACATTGTCCCCGCGGTCGTCCTTCACTCCGATCGCCGACACGCTCACCGCGTGCGTCTGCCAGGCTCCGAGGACCCCGCCGACGGAGTGCGTGGGGTAGAGCAGCGGCGGATAGCTGGCGGTCGCCTTCCAGTTCTCGCCGCCGCTGTACTGATAGGCCTCATAGAAGCCGAGATCCATGTCGTGAACGTAGTCGCCCTCGGCATAGAAGAGCCGCCCGAAGGCACCCTCGGCGATCTGGTCGCGGGCGTGCACGGTAGCCGGGTTGTACTGGCTCGTCTCACCCATCATGTACGTCAGACCGGTAGCGCGTACAACCTCGATGATCGCCGCTATCTCCTCCCGGGTGATCGCCATCGGTACCGCCGAGTACACATGCTTCCCGGCGTTCAGGCCCTGGAGTACGAGGGGGCCGTGTGTCCAGCGCTGGGTGAAGATGGCCACCGCGTCGACCGCCTTCGACTCCAGCATCGCCTCGTACGAGGGGAAGGTTCCCGCCAGTCCTTCGGCGGCGGCCAGTTGCTCGGCACGCTCGGGCAGCAGATCGGTGACGTAGACATCGCTGACACCCGGGTGGGCGAGGAACAGCTTGGCGAACTGGCCGGAGAACTGCCCGGCGCCGACGATGCCGAGTGAGAACGTCATGTGGCAATGCCTTTCGATGGTTTACAGCTGCTGATGGGGTGGTCGAGCTGGTGCCGGTTCACTGGTTGAGAAGGAAGTTGATCTGGCTGTTGGTCTCGTCGAGGCCGCTGACGGGCGCGTCGTTGGCGTAGAGGTCCTGCATCGGGAGCGCGGCGATGAGGGTCGCCGCCATGAGCCCGGCCCAGTCGGTGCCGGTCTGCGGGGTCTGTGCCCGGAAGGTGGCCGGCGCCATGGTGAGGACACGTGAGCTGTCGCTGTACGACACCATCAGCGGCCAGAAGTAGTCGTTCCAGGACGTGATGTAGGTCAGGACGGCCAGGGTGACGATGGGGGTGGCCGCCATCGGCAGGAGCACCCGGGAGGCCGACGACGACGTTCGACATCAGATACGGGGTGAGCACGATGCCCCGCGGTACGGCCGAGCGCGTCAGCCGCTGGAGCAGAACCGCGATGGCGAGGGGCGCGACAGGAGCGATGAAGACGGCCGCGAGGGCTCCGTCGTCACCGGCTTCTCGGGCTTTGCGGATCTTGAGTTTCGATGTGGCTCCCTCGGCGCGGCGCGGGCGCAGGCGCGAAGGAGGGCTGCTGGAGGCGACGGTCATCAGGAGCGACTCTTTCGTCTGCGGCTCATCCTCGGGCAGCACTTACTTTTGACGCGAAAGAATCCTGGCGTCAAGGGTCAGGCAAATATCTTTCCGATGCCGCCTCTCGCGCCATAGAGTGACATCATTACTTCCGACACGGAAGAAAACATAGAGGAGCCCGCCCTCATGACCACACTTGACGCCAGTTGGCTGCCGCTGAGTCCCGGGGAACGTGCGGTGGCGATCGAGGTGCTCGTGCACGGTCCGCTGCCGCGCGCCGAACTCGCCCGTCGGCTGAACCTCTCGGCGGGCAGCCTCACCCGGCTGACCAAGCCGCTGATCGAATCGGGTCTACTGGTCGAGCAGACCACCGAGGGCACCGCACCGGCGGAGGTGCGGCAGGGCCGGCCCTCGCAGCCGCTGGACATGGTCGCCGAGTCCCGGTTCTTCATCGGCTTCAAGATCACCGAGGACCGGGCCTACGGGGTTGTCACCACGCTCCGCAGCGACATCATGGCCCGCGCGGAGCGGCCGCTCACCACGCACGAGCCCGCGTTGGTCGCCGATCTGCTGCGTGAGATGACGGAGGAGTTCACCCGAACCCATCCCCGGCCGGCCGGGATCGGCATCGGGGTGGGGGCCGGCGTCCGGGACCGCTCGGTCGTCGTCCGGTCACCTTTTCTCGGCTGGGACGAGGTGCCGCTGGCCGGACTGGTCGAGGAGCAGACGGGGCTGCCGGTGGTCGTGGAGAACGACGTGGCGGCGCTGGTCGAGGCCGAGTGCTGGTTCGGCGCGGGCCGCGGCCTCGACCGGTTCGCGGTGCTCACCATCGGGGCGGGGCTGGGTTACGGACTGGTCAGCGGCGGCAGGCGGGTGATCTCTTCCGAGGACGGCCTGAGCGTCGGCCGGGGACGGCACTGGATGGTCAATCCCCACGGCCCGCTCACCCCGTACGGAGAACGCGGCAGCGCCGTCTCCCTGCTGACCATCCCCAGCATCCGCTACCAGCTCCAGGCCGCCACCGGCCGGGAGATGACGTACGAGGAGATCCTCGGCCTCGCTGCCGATGGCGAGCCCATGGCCGCCCGGGTCGTGGACGAGGCGGCCCGGGCGCTGGGCACCATCGTGTCCCAGATCGCCAACTTCGCGATGCCCCAGAAGATTCTGCTGGCCGGCGAGGGAGTGGGCCTGCTCGACGTGGCCGGGGCCGCGATGGAGGAGGCCATCCTCGCCAACCGCCATCCCCGGGCCGACAAGGTCAACCTCGAGACCAGGGTGTCCGACTTCCACGACTGGGCCCGCGGTGCCGCCGTCCTGGCCATCCAGGTGCTGGTCCTGGGCTCGGCGGAGGCATGACGCACGCAACGGCATCGCAGGAGACAGTCAATGGGAGAGCCCGGCCGGCCGTGGCAAAGCCCGCTTCGTGCGCTCCTCATACGCACTGTGCCCTCTTCAGCCGGGACGCGCCGTCTCACACCCCGTAACCTCCGTCGACGTCGAGCATCTGACCGGAGATGAAACCGGCTCGGTCGGAGGCCAGGAAGCACACGGCCTCGGCGATGTCGCTCGCGGATCCGAACCGCCGCAGGGGGATGTTGCCGCGGGTGACCTCCAGGGCCCGTTCGTCCAGGTCGCCCGAACCGATCAGCCGGGCGGCCATTCCGTCGAGCAGCATTCCGGGGCCCACGCAGTTGGCACGCACCCCGAACCGGCCCTCCTCCGCGGCGAATCCCCGTACCAGCGCTTCGACGGCCCCCTTCGGCCCGGCGGAAAGGCCGTCCCGGACCGGGAATCGACGCGTGGCGGCCGTGGTGACAGCGACGATGCCGCCCCTGGTCGCGCGCAGCCGAGGCAGGGCCGGCTGCACCAGGTTGAAGAAGGCGATCGCGTCCGCCTCGATCTGCTGCCGGAACCGGTCCGGCGTCACCCGGCTCAGATGCACCATGGGCACATGCGGGCCAGCCGCGTAGACGAGCGTGTGGATGCCGTCGAAGCGGTCCGCGACCTCGTCCAGAAAGCGCGCCGTCGCGTCGGCGTCCGACAGGTCCAGCGGCCGGGCGGCCGCTCGGACACCCGTCGCCTCGGCCTCCGCGGCCAGGGCGGCCCCGGCCTCGGCGCTCTTCCGGTACGTCAGTGCCACATGGCTGCCGCGCCCGGCAAGCATGCGGGTGATGGCGGCTCCGATGCCACCAGTGGCTCCAGCGATCACGGCCGCGCCCGGTCGGCCGTCGAAGTCCCGCATCCGAATCTCCTGTCTCTTGTCGCCCCGCACGGCCTGCTCGACAGCGACACGGAAAGCGCACCCGCAAAGCCGAAGCGCGCCACCGCGAAGCGCACCGGCACGGCCAAGGCCAAGGCGACGACGGCCAAGGCGAAGAAGACGACGACGCCGCAGCTCTTGGGCCCACCACCCACGCGCCGGGCCCGGCCGCGGACCGCTCATCGCGTGCCATAGACCGGCTGTGGGACGTCCGAGGCGGCGAGCAGTCCCAGCGCCGCCTCGCCCGCCTCCGCCGGACTCCACCGGTCCCCTTTGTCGGCGGTCGGTCCGGGCCGCCAGCCCTCCATGACGGTGATCCGGCCGCCCTCCACCTCGAAGACGCGTCCGGTGACCCCTGTGGAGGCGGCTGAGCCCAGCCAGACGACCAGCGGGGAGACGTTCTCCGGGGCCATCGCGTCGAATCCGCCCTCGCCCGGCGCCGCCATCGTCTCGGCGAAGGTGTGCTCGGTCATGCGGGTACGCGCGGCCGGGGCGATGGCGTTGATCTGGACGCCGTACCGGCCCATCTCGGCGGCGGCGACGAGCGTGAGGCCGATGATTCCGGCCTTCGCGGCGGAGTAGTTGCCCTGACCGACACTGCCGAGCAGGCCGGCGCCCGAGCTGGTGTTGACGACCCGCGCCTGGGGCGTCCGGCCGCTCTTGGCCTCGGCGCGCCAGTGTGCGGCGGCGTGTTTGAGCGGCAGGAAGTGGCCCTTGAGGTGGACCCGCATGACGGCATCCCAGTCGTCCTCGTCCAGATTGACGAGCATCCGGTCGCGGAGGAACCCGGCGTTGTTGACCAGGGTGTCGAACCGCCCGAATGCCTCCAGGGCGGTCGTGATCAACGAGGCGGCGCCGTCAGTGGTCGCGATGTCGCCGCCATGCGCGACCGCCTCGCCGCCCAGGGCCGTGATCTCGTCCACGACCCGCTGGGCCGGACCGTCCGTTTCCGCGGCCCCGTCCAGTCCCACCCCGAGATCGTTGACCACCACCTTCGCTCCCTCGGCGGCGAGGGCGAGCGCGTGCGCCCGGCCCAGTCCGCGGCCGGCCCCGGTGACGACGGCGACGCGTCCGGAGCAGATTCCGGTCATCTTCAAGTCTCCTTGTTGGCAGTGGCGGCGTCGAGGAAGGCGGGGCGTTCCCCGCCACCGTGGACGAGCAGGCTCGCGCCGGAGATGTACGCGGCGCGGTCCGAGGCGAGGAAGACGCAGGCATCGCCGACCTCGGAGGGCTCCGCGAGGCGCCCGAGCGGCACGGTGCGGCCGACGGCGGCCACTCCCGCCTCGTCCCCGTAGTGCAGAGAGGAGAGTTCGGTGCGGACCATGCCGAGGACGAGCGTGTTGATCCGTATCGTCGGTGCCCACTCCACGGCCATGGAGCGGGCGAGGCTCTCCAGTCCCGCTTTGGCCGCGCCGTAGGCGGCGGTGCCCGGGGAGGGGCGGGTGCCGCTGACGCTGCCGATCATGGTGATCGAACCGCCCGCCGCCTGGCGGCTCATCACCTCGTACGCGGCGAGGGAAGCGGTCAGCGGGGCGAGCAGGTTCAGCTCGATCACCCGAGCGTGCCGCTCCGGCCCGCCGTTGCCCAGTGTCCGGAACGGCGTGCCCCCGGCGTTGTTGACAAGGCTGTCCAGCCGTCCGTGATCGGCGGCCACCTGGGCGAGGAGTTCTCTCACGGCTTCCGGATCGCGCAGGTCGACGGGGAGGAATCGGGCCGCGCGGCCATCCGCCTCCACCGTCGTCTCCGGGGTTCTGCGTGCGCAGACCACGACCTCGGCGCCCGCTTCGAGGAAGGCCCGCGCGATCCCCGCACCCACACCCCGGGTGCCGCCGGTCACCACGGCGACCCGGCCCGACAGGTCGCAAGCCACGCTCACCATGAACCTCCCGCGGTATGCGGTCCACTGCTACCGTACCTAACAAATGCTTGGTAGAAAGGTAGCTGATGCGCTCATGGGTGTCTCCACCTCCGAGACGGAAAAGGGCGTCGCCGTTGTCACCGTCGACTTTCCGCCCGTCAACGCGCTGCCCGTGCGGGGCTGGTACGACCTGGCCGACGCGATACGCGTGACGGGCCGGGACCCTGGCGTGCGGTGCGTCGTCCTCACCGCCGCCGGACGCGGTTTCAACGCGGGCGTCGACATCAAGGAAATGCAGCGCGACGACGGCCACGGTGCCCTGATCGGAGCGAACCGCGGCTGCTTCGAGGCGTTCGCCGCGGTGTACGAATGCGAAGTCCCGGTCGTCGCGGCCGTACAGGGCTTCTGCCTCGGTGGCGGCATCGGACTGGCGGGCAACTCCGACGCGATCGTGGCGAGCGAGGACGCGGTCTTCGGGTTGCCGGAACTGGACCGGGGCGCGCTGGGGGCCGCGACCCATCTGGCCCGGCTGGTCCCCCAGCATCTGATGCGCGCCCTCTACTACACCTCGCGCACCGCCACCGCCGAGGAGCTTCATCGGCACGGCTCGGTGTGGAAGGTCGTCCCGCGCGCGGAATTGCGGGGCGCGGCCCTGGAGCTGGCCCGCGAGATCGCCGCCAAGGACGGATCTCTGCTGCGGCTGGCCAAAGCCGCCATCAACGGCATCGACCCCGTGGACGTCCGGCGCAGCTACCGCTTCGAGCAGGGGTTCACCTTCGAGGCGAACCTCAGCGGGGTCGCCGACCGGGTCCGCGCCGGCTTCGGTACGGACAAGGACAGAGGGCAGGAGCGGCAGCCATGAGCCGGAACAAGACCATGACCGCCGATGAGGTCGCCGCCCGCTTGGAGAGCGGCATGACGATCGGCATCGGCGGCTGGGGATCGCGGCGCAAACCCATGGCTCTCATCCGGGCCCTCCTGCGCTCGGACATCACCGATCTGACCGTCGTCTCCTACGGCGGCCCGGACGTCGGCCTCTTGGCCGCGGCCGGGAAAATCCGCAAGCTGATCGCGGCGTTCGTCACCCTCGACTCCATACCCCTCGAACCGCACTTCCGCGCCGCCCGGGAGCGCGGCGCGTTCGAGATGACGGAGCTGGACGAGGCGATGTTCATGTGGGGGCTGACCGCGGCCGGGCACCGTCTGCCGTTCATGCCGATCCGGGCGGGCCTCGGCTCGGACGTGATGAAGGTCAACCCGCAGTTGCGCACGGTGCGCTCCCCATACGACGACGGCGAGGAACTCGTCGCCGTCCCGGCGCTGCGCCTGGATGCCGCGCTCGTCCACCTCAACCGGGCCGACGCACACGGCAACGGCCAGTACCTCGGGCCCGATCCCTACTTCGACGACCTGTTCTGCGAGGCCGCGGACCAGGCGTACCTCTCCTGCGAACACATCGTGGACAGCGCGGAGTTGCGAGCGGAACACGGCCCGCAGACCCTGCTGGTGAGCCGGGCGTTCGTCAACGGAGTGGTCGAGGCCCCGGGCGGTGCGCACTTCACCTCATGCCTCCCCGACTACGACCGCGACGAGGCCTTCCAACGCGCGTACGCGCAGGCCGCCGCCGATCCCGAGGCGTGGCGACGGTTCACCGAGCAGTTCCTCTCGGGAGACGAAGACGCCTATCAGGCCGCCGTCACGGCGTTCGCCAAGGAGGCCACATGAGTGAGAGCGCGACCCGGGCCGAATGCTGTGTGGTGGCCTGTGCCGAGGCGTGGCGCGGCGACGGGGAGATCCTCGCGAGCCCGATGGGCACCGTGCCCACGATCGGCGCGCGGCTGGCGAAGCTCACCTTCTCCCCCGACCTGCTGCTGACCGATGGTGAGGCGCTGCTGATCGGCGACGTCCCGGCGGTGGGGAGCGGTTCCCAGGTGACCGAGGGCTGGCTGCCGTACCGCCGGCACCTGGCGATGGTCGCCAGTGGGCGGCGCCACGTCATGATGGGCGCCAGCCAGCTCGACGCCTACGGCAACCAGAACATCTCATGCGTCGGCGACTGGGCAAAGCCACGACGGCAGCTCCTCGGCGTACGCGGGGCCCCCGTCAACACGCTGAACAACCCGACGAGTTACTGGGTTCCCCGGCACTCGCCACGCGTCTTCGTCGAGCGGGTGGACATGGTCTCGGGGGTCGGCTATGACCGGGCGGCGGCCGCCGGGCCCGTGACGACGCGCTTCCACGAGATCCGCCGTGTCATCACCGATCTGGCGGTCCTGGACTTCGCCACACCCGACCGCTCCCTGCGGCTGTGCTCCGTACATCCCGGCGTCACGGTGGACCAGGTGCGGGAGGCCACCGGTTTCCCGCTGACCGTCCCGGAGGAGCCGGAGGAGGTGCCGCACACCCGTATGCCGTCGGCGGAGGAACTGCGCCTGATCCGGGAGGTCCTCGACCCGAAGGGGCTGCGCGACCGCGAGGTGAGGGCATGAAAGGTGTCACGATCGCGACGTCACTGACGAAGCTGGTCGGGGTCCGCCATCCCATCGTCCAGACGGGCATGGGCTGGGTGGCCGGGCCCCGACTCGTCTCGGCCACGGCGAACGCCGGAGCGCTGGGCATCCTCGCCTCGGCGACAATGACACCGGATCAGCTGCGGGTGGCGGTCCGCGAGGTCAGATCTCGCACGAACGCGCCTTTCGGGGTCAATCTGCGGGCGGACGCGGGGGACGCGGCCGAGCGGGTACGGATCATCGTGGAGGAGGGCGTGCGGGTCGCCTCGTTCGCCCTCGCGCCCTCCCGCGAGCTGATCGCCCGGCTCAAGGACGCCGGCGTCATCGTGATCCCCTCCATCGGCGCGCGCCGGCACGCGGAAAAGGTCGCCGCCTGGGGCGCGGACGCGGTGGTCGTCCAGGGCGGCGAGGGCGGCGGCCACACCGGCAACGTCGCCACCACCGTGCTGCTGCCCCAGGTCGTGGACGCCGTGGACATCCCCGTCATCGCCGCGGGAGGCTTCTTCGAGGGCCGTGGCCTGGTCGCGGCGCTCGCCTACGGGGCGGCGGGGGTGGCGATGGGCACCCGATTCCTGCTGACGTCGGACAGCACCGTCCCGCGCGTGGTGCAGGCCCGCTATCTCCAAGCCTCGGTCCAGGACGTCACGGTCACCACGAAAGTGGACGGGCTCCCCCACCGGATGCTGCGCAGCGAACTGGTCGACACCCTGGAACGTTCCGGCCGGACGGCCGCGCTGCTGCGCGCCGTACGCCACGCCGCGTCCTTCAGGAAGCTGTCCGGCCTGAGCTGGGCGCGGATGGTCCGTGACGGTCTGGCCATGAAGCATGGCAAGGAGCTCACCTGGAGTCAGGTCCTGCTGGCCGCCAACACTCCGATGCTGCTGCGAGCCTCCATGGTCGACGGCCGCACGGACCTCGGAGTGATGGCGTCGGGACAGGTCGCGGGCCTCATCGAGGACCTGCCGTCGTGCGCCGAGTTGGTCGAGGGGATCATGGCTGAGGCGCATACCGCCCTCGAGCGTCTGCCCCGGGTCACCTGAGCGCCCTCCGCACCAGCCGATCCGCCTGCCGCCGCCGACCCGGGTGATCGGGTCGGCGGCGGCAGGCGGGTGGTGTGCGTCAGAGCCGTTCGATGATGGTGACGTTGGCCTGGCCACCGCCCTCGCACATGGTCTGCAGACCGAACCGGCCGCCGGTGCGCTCCAGTTCGTGCAGCAGCGTCGTCGTCAGCTTGGTGCCGGTCGCGCCGAGCGGGTGGCCGAGGGCGATGGCGCCGCCGTTGACGTTGACCTTCTCCGGGTCCACGCCGGTTTCCTTCAGCCACGCCAGCACGACGGGTGCGAACGCCTCGTTGATCTCCACCAGGTCGATGTCGTCGAGCGACATCCCGGACTTCTTCAGGGCGTAGGCCGTGGCCGGGATGGGGGCGGACAGCATCCGGATCGGGTCCTCGCCGCGCACCGACAGATGGTGGACGCGGGCGCGCGGTGTCAGGCCGTGCTCGGCGACCGCCCGCTCGGAGGCGACGAGCAGCGCGGAGGCGCCGTCGGAGACCTGCGAGGAGACGGCGGCGGTCAGCCGGCCGCCCTGGACGACCGGTGCCAGAGAAGCCATCTTCTCCAGTGAGGTGCCCCGGCGCGGCCCCTCATCGGTCGTCACCTCCCCGTACGGGACGAGCTCGCGGTCGAAGCGGCCCTCGTCGATGGCCCGTATCGCGCGCTGGTGGGAGCGCAGCGCGAACTCCTCCATCGCCTCCCGGCTGATGCCCCACTTCTCGGCGATCAGTTCCGCTCCGTAGAACTGGTTGACGGGCCGGTCGCCGTAGCGGGCCCGCCAGCCCTCGGAGCCCGCGTACGGGCCGTCGTCGAGGCCGAGCGGTTCGGTGGCCCGGCGGCTGGCGAAGGCGATGGGGATCATCGACATGTTCTGCACCCCGCCCGCGACCACCAGGTCCTGAGTACCGGAGAGCACGCCCTGCGCGGCGAAGTGCAGGGCCTGCTGGGAGGAGCCGCACTGGCGGTCCACCGTGGTCCCGGGTACTTCTTCCGGCAGCCCGGCGGCCAGCCAGCAGGTGCGCGCGATGTCCCCGGCCTGCGGGCCCACGGTGTCCAGGCAGCCGAAGACGACGTCCTCGACGGCGGCGGGATCGGCGCCGGAGCGCTCCATCAGCGCCTTCAGCACATGGGCGCCGAGGTCGGCGGGGTGCACGGCGGACAGAGCGCCGTCGCGTTTGCCGACCGGGGTGCGTACTGCTTCGACGATGAATGCCTCGGGCATGGCTGCTGCTCCTTCGCGAGGTCTCTATGTCTGTACGGCGATCCCGTCCAGCACCATCGACAGGTACTGGCGGGCGATTTCCTCGGGGCTGTGCTGTCCGCCGGGCCGGTACCAGGACGCGGCGACCCAGACGGTGTCCCGTACGAAGCGGTAGGTGAGCCGGGCGTCCAGGTCGGCACGGAAGGCGTGGGCCGCGACGCCGCGTTCCAACGTCCCCAGCCACGCCTTCTCGAACTTCTCCTGCGCCGCGGCGAGGTAGGTGAAGCGGGGTTGCGCGGACAGTTGCCGGGATTCCTTCTGGTAGATCGCCACAGCGGCGCGATGCCGGTCGATCTCCCGGAAGGACTCGGTGACCAGGGCCTCGATGGTCGCCCGGGGGGCGAGATCCGCTTCCAGCACGGCGTCGTATCCGGCCCACAGCTCGTCCAGGAAGCCGGACAGGATCTCGTCGAGCATCGACTCCTTGGAGTCGAAGTGGTAGTAGAGACTGCCCGCGAGCATTCCCGCGGCGTCCGCGATCTGCCGGACGGTTGTCGCGCTGTAGCCCTGCTCGGCGAAGACCTCCGCCGCGACCGCGAGCAGCTCGGCACGCCGCGCGGGCGACGGGCTCATCGCGGGCTTCTTCTTGCCGTTCCCCGGCATGCTGGTGTTCCTTGTGTTCGGCACCCTGCCATTGTCGTCTCACGCCCGCTGGCTGCTGACCGAGACGATCTCGCCGGTCATATACGAGGAGTAGTCGCCGGCCAGGAAGACGATCACGTTGGCGACCTCCCAGGGCTCGGCATAGCGGCCGAACGCCTCGCGCTCGGTGAGCTCCGCCAGCAATTGGGCCGTGGTCACCTTCACCAGATGCGGGTGCATCGCCAGGCTCGGGGCGACCGCGTTGACCCGCACCCCGTAGTCGGCCGCCTCCACGGCGGCGCAGCGGGTCAGCGCCATGACTCCGGCTTTGGCGGCGGCGTAGTGCGCCTGCCCGGCCTGCGCGCGCCAGCCGACCACCGAGGCGTTGTTGACGATCACACCTCCGGCGCCCGCCGCCTTCATGCGGCGCAGTGCGGCGCGGGTGCAGCGGAAGGTGCCGTTCAGGGTGACGTCGAGGACCCTGTCCCACTGTTCGTCGGTCATCTCGGTGAGCTGGGCAGTGCCGCCGAGCCCGGCGTTGTTGACCACGATGTCGAGGCGCCCGTGCCGCTCCTCGGCGAGGTCGAGCAGGTCCGTGATCTGCCGCTCGTCGGTGACATCGCAGGGCAGGCCCGCGACCCGGTCGGCGCCGAACTCCTCGGACAACGCGTCGCACGCCTCCTTCAGCCGGCGCGCGTGGGCGTCACCGATGACGACGCGGGCGCCCTCGTCGAGAAATCTGCGTGCGGTGGCCCCACCGATCCCGGCGCCCGCGGCCGCGGTGATCACCGCGCTACGGCCGTCGAGGAGGGCATGGCCGGGGACATACGGGGGCGGGCCGACGGCAGTCATACATGGGCCTCCTCGAACCTCGACGGCGCTTATGGCCGTACGGTAACCTACCAAACACTTGTTAGAAATGGAGTTGGCGACGCGCATCGCCGGCATGCCACGCCTGGGGCCGGCGCTGGCCAAACGCGCCGTCGACCAGGCCGAGGACCTGCCGGGCCTGCACACCGGGCCGGACTCGGTCTTCGGACCGCACCCTCTCGCCCACGCGCACAACGCGCAGACCGCCCCCGACGCGCTGGGCGGCATGGACATCCGCGCGATGAAGGAGGCCGGCACCTGATGGATCTCGATTTCAGCGCCGCCGAGAACGCCTTCCGGGCCGAGGCCCGCGCCTGGCTCACCGCATATGTGCCCACCTCTCGCCTGCCCTCCCTGGAGACCGCGGAGGGGTTCGCCGCCCACCGGGAGTGGGAGCGTGCCCTCTTCGCGGACCGGTGGTCGGTCGTCTCCTGGCCCGAGGAATACGGCGGCCGGGGTGTCTCACTCCTCCAATGGCTGATCTTCGAGGAGGAGTACTACGCGGCGGACGCACCCGGCCGGGTCAGCCAGAACGGCATCAACCTCCTCGCCCCCACCCTCTTCGAGCACGGCACACCGGAGCAGCGCGCCCGCGTCCTGCCGCCCATGGCGAGTGGCGAGGTCATCTGGGCTCAGGCCTGGTCCGAGCCGGAGGCGGGCTCCGACCTCGCGCGGCTGCGCTCCACGGCCCAGCGGACCGAGGGCGGCTGGCGCCTGAGCGGTCAGAAGACCTGGTCATCCCGGGCCGCCTTCGCCGACCGCGCCTTTGGCCTCTTCCGCAGTGATCCGGCGGCGGACAAGCCGCACCGGGGACTGACGTATCTGATGTTCCCCCTGGACGCGCCGGGCGTGACGGTGCGGCCCATAGGACGCCTCGACGGCAAGCCCGCCTTCGCCGAACTCTTCCTGGACGATGTCTTCGTGCCCGACGAGGACGTCATCGGAGCGCCGGGTGAGGGCTGGCGCGTGGCGATGAGCACCGCGGGCAGCGAGCGCGGGCTGACCCTGCGCAGCCCCGGCCGCTTCACGGCCGCCGCGGACCGGTTGGCCCGGCTGTGGCGCGATGAGGCCGATCCGGCGGACACGGCTCTGCGCGACCGGGTGGCCGACGCGATGATCGGCGCCCGCGCGTATGAACTCTTCGCCTACGCGAGCGTCTCGCGGATCGCGGCCGGAGAGTCGATCGGCGCGGAGTCCAGTCTCAACAAGGTCTTCTGGTCGGAGCTGGACATCGCGCTCCACGAGACCGCCCTCGACCTGCTCGGCCCCTACGGGGAGCTCGCCGATGACGCCGCGGACGCGCCGGCCCACGGCGGCTGGGCAGAGGGCTACACCTTCTCCCTCGCGGGCCCCATCTACGCCGGCACCAACGAGATCCAGCGCGACATCATCGCCGAGCGGCTGCTCGGCCTGCCGAAAGGACGCCGGTGATGCGGTTCCTCCTCGACACCGAGCAGCGTGCGTTCGCGAAGACCCTGGACGGCATGCTCGGCTCGTCGGACACACCGAGCACGATACGGTCCTGGGCGGCCGGGGACCCGGGCCCCGGCCGCACCCTGTGGAGCCGGCTCGCCGAGGCGGGAGTCTTCGGCCTCACCGTACCGGAGCGGCACGAGGGCCTGGGCCTGCTGCCTGTCGAACTGGGCGTCGCCTTCACCGAACTGGGCCGCCACGCCGTACCGGGCCCGCTGGTCGAAACCGTCGCGGCGGCGGCCCTCCTCGACCGGCTCGGCGACCGCGCCCCTGCCGAGACGTGGCTGCCGCGGATCGCCGCCGGCGCGGCGCTCGTATCCCTGTGCGCGCCCGACGCCGGGAGCCCTTACGCGCTCGACGCGGACACGGCCGACGCCGTGTTCGTCGTCGAGGATGACACCGTACGGCTGGCAGCGGGGCGCGGCCCGCTACAGCGTTCCTCCGATCCGGCCCGCCGATTGTTCCGCCCGACGGGCGCAACGGTCCTGGTCGAGGGGCCCACGGTCCGGGCAGCGACCTCGTACGCCACGGATGTGGCGGCCCTGACAACGGCCGCCCAGGCCCTGGGGCTCGGCCGCGCGCTGCTGGACCATACCGTCGCGTACGCCGCACAACGCACTCAGTTCGGAGTCGCCATCGGCTCGTTCCAGGCCGTGAAGCACCGTCTGGCGGACGTTCTCCTCGCGCTGGAGTTCGCCCAGCCTCTGATCCACTCCGCCGCCCTGGCCCTGGCCTCGGACGCCCCGTCCACCCGCCGGGAGTGCGCGGCGGCGAAAGTGACCGCGGGCGAGGCGGCCTACGCCGCCTCGCGCACGGCCCTGCAGGTGCACGGCGCGCTCGGCTACACCGAGGAGCTGGAGCTGTCCCTGTGGATCCGCAAAGCCCGCGCCCTCCGTGATGCCTGGGGGACTCCGGCGGCGTGCCGATCCCTCGTCCTGGCTCCATGAGCCCCGATGGATCGATGGCGTCCAGCTCGATCCCCTCGGACGCCAGAATCCCGGCCGTCTCGAGGGCGCGGGGCGGGCCCACCCCGCATTCGGGATGGGCCCGTCTTCCGGGCTCCGGGTCATGCCGAATGTACGGACCCCAGGACGTCGGCCGTGTGCTGGCCCAGCAGTGGCGCGGCGGCCGACGGCTGGAGGAGGCGTCCTGCCGTTTCCAGGGGCAGGCCCGCGTACTCGTGTGTCCCTGCCTCCGGATGTGTCAGGGCGGCGAACCACCCGCGATGCCTGAGCTGTGGGTCCTCGAACAGGTCCCGGCCGTTTTGCACGGGGGCGGCGGGGACACCGGCCCGCTGGAGACGCGTGGCCAGGCGCGTCTTGTCGTGTTCGCGCGTCGCCTCCGAAAGGCGCCGCTCTATCTCCTCCGCCCTGGCTTTCCGCGCCGTCGTTTCCGCCAGCGACGTGTCACGGGCCCAGTCGGTCCAGCCCAGTTCCGAGCAGAGCGCGGACCACTGGTCCGCCGTGTGCACAGCGATGGCGATCCACTGGTCCTCGCCCTCGCAACGGAACGCGTCGTGCGGGAAGGCGGTGGGGACCGCGTTGCCCTGCGGCACCGGGTCAGCCCCCGTGGAGACGGAATCCAGGATGATGTCGCCGATCCAGGACATGGCCGCTTCGCGCTGAGCGACCTCGACGTACTGCGCTTGCTGTGTGCGGTCCCGGTGCGCCAGCGCGGTGACGGCGGCCGCCGCGCCCGCCAACCCGCCCATGGGATCGAGATACGCGGAGCCCGACCCCAGCGGTCCGGATTCCTCGGGCGTATCCGATCAGTGCGGTGATACCGGCCATCGCCTCCATCGTCTGTCCGTAGGCACGGTGGTGCCGGAGCGGCCCTGTGGTGCCGAAGCCCGACATCTCGACCATGACGACGGAGGGGTTGATCTCGCGGAGTGCGTCGAAGCCGAGCCCCAGGCGTCTCATGGTGTCCGGGGTGAAGTTGGTGACCACCAGATCACTCTCCCGGCACAGGTCATGGGCCTGTCGGCGGCCGGTGTCCGTCTTCAGGTCCAGCAGCACCGACTTCTTGTCCAGGTTCTGGGCGTTGAACCACGCGTTGCGGTTGTACGGGCGGTCACCGGGCTCGCCGTTCGGGTAGAACTCGGTGGCGGTGGGGGCGTCGGCGGGGCCTCGCCAGGCGTCCATCCTGGAGGCGCTTTCCACCTTGAGAACCTCCGCGCCCAGCAGGGCGAGAATACGGGTGGCGAGTGGCCCCGACCAGGCCGTGGTGAAGTCCACTACGCACGTACCCCGCACCGGGCGCAGCATCAGGCGAGCCTGTTCCCGGCGACGCGCAGCAGGAGCGTGTGCAGCGTCTCCCGCTCGGCGGGGGCGAGCGGGGCGAGCAGTTCGTCGGTCACATCCTGACCCGCCTGATCCGTGTCCTGGAGGAACGCGCGGCCGTCCTCAGTGAGGACGACGATGCGGCTGCGGCGGTCGTCGGGGGCGGGGCGGCGCTCGGCGAAGCCGAGCTTCTCCAGGTCGTCCACCAGGCCGACGATCGCGCTCGGGTCATAGCCGAGCCGGGCGCTGAGCTCTCGCTGCAAGGCGCCCTCGCAGGTGGCGAGGAAGCGCAGCACGGCGTAGTGCCGCAGCCGCAGCCCCGACTCCTGGAGGAAGGTGTTGAAGAGCTGACCGGAGCGCAGACCCAGGCGGTAGAGCAGATAGCCCGTGTCCGCGTGGAGTGCCCGCATCCATGGTTCGTCCGCGTCGACGGGGCGCGGGTCGTCGGTGTGCCGGCGGGTGATGGCGGGCTCCCTGGTCTCGGCCCCGGGGCGCCGGTCTCGGCTCCCCGGAAGGGTTGGTCTCGTGTGCAGAGTCCAGCATGACGCACCCGAGGTAAACAACAACTGTTGACGTCAACAATTATTGTGCTTAGCTTCGATCTCGATGCCGCACCCCGCGCCGGACCGGCGCACCCCATGCGAAGGGACTCGCTCGTGCCCACCATCGATCTGACCGGCAAGGCCGCCGTCATCACCGGTAGCGGCCGGGGCCTCGGCCTCGCCTACGCACACGCCCTCGCCGCCCACGGTGCGTCCGTGGTCGTGAACGACGTCGACGAGGACGCGGCCGAACAGGCCGTCAAGTCCATCACCGAGGCCGGCGGCACCGCCGTGGCCGAGGTGGTCCCCGTCGGTACCGCCGAGGCCGCCGACCGGCTGGTGGGCCGTGCCGCCGAGGAGTTCGGCCGACTCGACGTCCTGGTCACCAACGCGGGCATCCTGCGCGACAAGGTGCTGTGGAAGATGACCGACGAGGACTTCGACGCGGTCATCACCACCCACCTGAGGGCCACCTTCACCTGCGCCCGCGCCGCCGCCGTGCGCCTGCGCGAACAGGGCGAAGGCGGCACGCTCGTCCTCGTCGGCTCCCCGGCCGGGCAGCGCGGCAACTTCGGCCAGACCAACTACTCCGCCGCCAAGGCCGGAATCGCCGCCATGGCGCGCACCTGGTCCATGGAACTGTCCCGCGCGAGCATCACCGTCAACGCGATCGTGCCGGTCGCCGCCACCGCGATGACCGAGACCATTCCTGCCCTCGCCCCGTATGCGGAGGCCCTCAGGAACGGCCGACCACTGCCGGACTTCCTGCGCAAGGGAGAGGGATTCGGCACGCCGGAGGACTGCGCCGCCCTCGTCCCCTTCCTGGCCTCCGACGCCGCCCGCGGCATCACCGGCCAGTGCATCGGGATCGGCGGCGACAAGGTGGCGCTCTGGTCGCATCCGCAGGAGGTCCGGGCCGCCTACGCCGACGGTGGCTGGACCTCCGACGCCCTGGCCGATGCCTGGCCCACGTCGGTCGGCGCCGAACCACAGACGGTGGGTATCCCCGCGCCGAAGATTCCGGAGGCGTGATGCACCTTCAGGATCTGGTCGCCATCGACGTCCACACCCACGCGGAGGTGTCCGCCAAGGGCCACTCCTCCCTGGACGACGACCTGCACGACGCCTCCTCCGCATACTTCAAGGTCGAGGGCAACCGGAAGCCCACACTCGAGGAGACGGCCGCCTACTACCGCGAGCGGCGGATGGCCGCCGTCATCTTCACGGTGGACGCGGAGTCCGCGACCGGCACCGAGCCCGTCCCGAACGAGGAGGTCGCCGAGGCTGCCGCCGCCAACGCGGACGTCCTCATTCCGTTCGCCTCCATCGACCCCTTCCGGGGCAAGGCCGGCGTGCGGCGGGCCCGGCGGCTGATCGAGGAGTACGGCGTGAAGGGCTTCAAGTTCCATCCCAGCGTCCAGGGCTTCTTTCCCAACGACCGCTCGGTGGCGTACGGCCTGTACGAGGTGATCGAGGAGACCGGCACCATCGCGCTCTTCCACACCGGCCAGACCGGCATCGGCGCCGGTGTTCCCGGCGGGGGCGGCATCCGCCTGAAATACTCCAACCCGCTCCATGTGGACGATGTGGCCGCCGACTTCCCGCAACTGAAGATCATCCTGGCGCACCCGTCGTTCCCCTGGCAGGACGAGGCCCTGGCGGTGGCGACCCACAAGCCCGGCGTGCACATCGACCTGTCCGGCTGGTCCCCGAAGTACTTCCCGCCGCAGCTCGTGCAGTACGCCAACACCCTGCTGCAGGACAAGGTCCTCTTCGGTTCGGACTTCCCGGTGCTCACCCCGGACCGATGGCTGGCCGACTTCGAGAGGCTCGCCATCAAGGAGGCGGTCAAGCCGAAGATCCTCAAGGAGAACGCGGCCCGCCTGCTCGGGCTGACGCAACCATGAGAGGTGCCAGATGCGCAACGAGGGACTGGGGTCGTGGCCCGCACGCCGGGCCCGCAAAACCCCGCACCGCACGGCCCTGATCCACGGCGAGCGGTCGACCGACTACCGCACCCTGCACATACGCACCACCCGCCTCGCCCACGCCCTGCGCGCCCGAGGCATCGGACGCGGCGACCGCATCGCCCACCTCGGCCCCAACCACCCCGCCTATCTGGAGACCTTGTTCGCCGCCGGCCTCCTCGGCGCCGTCTTCGTCCCCCTCAACACCCGCCTCGCCGCCCCCGAGATCGCCTACCAGCTCGCCGACTCCGGCGCCAAGGCCCTCATCCACGGCCCCGCACACGCCGGGCTCGTCGCCGCACTGCCCACCGGCACCGAGGTACGGACCCACCTCGAGATCGGCGACGCATACGAACAGGCCCTGGCAGCCGCCTCGGCCGAGCCGATCGACGAACCGGTCACCGCCGACGACACCTGCGTCATCATGTACACCTCGGGGACGACCGGCCGCCCCAAAGGCGCGATGCTCACCCACGCCAACGTCACCTGGAACGCCGTCAATGTCCTGGTCGACCACGACCTGTTGGCCGACGAACGCGCCCTGGTATCCGCCCCGTTGTTCCACACCGCCGGTCTGAACATGATCACCTTGCCGGTACTGCTCAAGGGCGGCACCTGCGTCCTGGTGGCGGCCTTCGACCCGGAGACGACCCTCGACCTGATCGAACGGCACCGCATCACCTTCATGTTCGGAGTGCCGACGATGTTCGGCCAGATGGCCCGGCATCCCCGCTGGGCCGACGCCGACCTGTCCTCGCTCCGCATCCTCACCTGCGGCGGATCACCGGTGCCGACCCCGCTCATCGCCGCCTACCAGAAGCGCGGGCTCACCTTCCTCCAGGGCTACGGCATGACCGAGGCCGCGCCCGGCGCACTCTTCCTGGACGCCGAGCACGCCGCCGCCAAGGCGGGCTCGGCGGGCGTACCGCACTTCTTCAGCGACGTACGGGTCGTACGGCCCGGCCTCACCCCGGTCGACACCGGCGAGACCGGCGAAGTGGTGGTGCGCGGACCACATGTGATGTCCGGCTACTGGGGACTGCCCGAGGAGACGGAGGCCGCCTTCGCGGACGGCTGGTTCCGCAGCGGGGACGCGGCCCGGGTCGACGAAGACGGATACGTGTACATCGTCGACCGGATCAAGGACATGATCATCTCTGGTGGCGAGAACATCTATCCCGCCGAGATCGAGGACCTTCTCCTCACCCACCCGGGCATCGCCGAGTGTGCGGTGATCGGTGTACCGGACGACACGTGGGGCGAGGTGCCCCGCGCGGTCGTCGTCCCGGCAGCGGGTACCGAACTCGATCCGGGCGAGGTGCTGGCATCACTGTCCGGGCGGCTCGCCAAGTACAAGATCCCCAAGTCCGTGGTCATCGCGGACGAACTACCGCGCACCGCCTCCGGGAAGCTCCTCAAGTCCCGGGTCCGCCACCACTACGGCACCCCAAGCCCTCAACAGAAAGCCGACTCATGAGCATCACCGTCAACGGCCTGGACGAACTGAGGAAGCTCGCCGGCAGCGGCCTCGGCACCAGCGAGTGGATCGAGGTCACGCAGGACCGCATCGACACCTTCGCCGAGGCCACCGGCGATCACCAGTGGATCCACACCGACCCGGAGCGAGCGGCTCAGGGCCCCTTCGGCGCGCCGATCGCGCACGGCTACCTCACCTTGTCCCTGTTCATCCCCCTCTTCACCCAACTGCTGGACGTGCGGGGCGTGACCACCAAGGTCAACTACGGCCTGAACAAGGTACGTTTCCCCGCGCCGGTGCGGACCGGATCCCGCCTGCGGCTCGCCGCCCGGCTCACCTCGGTCGAGGACGTACCCGGCGGCGTCCAGATCACCGTCGACGGCACGATCGAGGTGGACGGCGGCACGAAGCCCGCGGCCGTGGTGCAGAGTCTGTCCCGCTTCTACGTCTGACCTGCTGCAATCGGTGGAAGACGCGGTTACCCGCGCCCACGACCCGCTCGCCCCGGTCAGGACCGCGGATGAGCGTCGTGGGTGAGGAGCGCGAGCTGGACGCGGTTGTCCAGGTCCAGTTTGGCCAGGGCGCTCGAGAGGTGGGCCTTGACCGTGCCGAGGGACAGGTGCAGGCGGGTGCCGATGTCGGTGTTGGACAATCCCTCGGCAACCGCCTGGGCCACCTCGCGCTCCCGTACGGTGAGCAACGCCAGCCGCCGCCGGGCGTGTTCGGCCCGGTCGTCCGGTCCGGCCGCCGCGTGCTCGATCAGAGCGCGCGCGGCGGACGGCGACAGTGCGGGCTCACCGCGAGCGGCCCGGCGTACCGCGGCGACGATGTCCTCGGGCGCGGTGTGTTTGGCGAGGAACCCGGCGGCGCCCGCGCGCATCGCCTCCAGGACCAGGCGGTGTTCGTCGAAGGTGGTCAGCACGATCACCTGCGGGGCCTTCGTGCCGCGGCGGGTGAGTGCGCGGGTGGCCTCGAGGCCGTCCATGACGGGCATCCGGATGTCCATGAGGATCACATCGGGCTCGTGTTCACCGACGGCGGCGGCTGCCTGGACACCGTCGGCCGCCTCCGCCACGACCTCGATGCCGTCCGCCCCGCGCAGCATCAACTTCAGTCCGGTCCGTACCAGGGGGTCGTCGTCGGCCAGCAGCACTCGGATCATGGCGTCACCTCGCGGACCACGGTAGCCGGGCGCACAGTGTGAAGGTGCCGTCGGCAGCCGTGTGGTCGAGGGTGCCGCCGTCGAGGCGGACGCGTTCGGCGAGCCCGGTCAGACCGGCGCCGGTGCCCGGGATCACCTCGTCGGCGCCGGGAGAGGCGGGCAGCTCATTGCGGACCTCCACGGTGAGGCCGCGGCCCGGACCACCGGCCAGGCACACGCTGACCGGTGCGCCGGGCGCGTGCTTGCGGGCGTTGGTCAGGCCCTCCTGGGCCACGCGGTAGACGGTGCGGTGCAGTTGCCACCGCAGCTCGTGGACGGCGTCGGCGGTCAGCTCGGGGCGGAAGTCCACCGGCTGCCCCGTGGCGCGGGCATCCGCGACGAGAGAGCCGATGTCCTCGATCCGTGGCAGCAGCGACACCGGCTCGTCACCGCCCTCCGCCCGCAGCAGGTGCAGCACCTCCTGCAGTTCCTCCACGGCCTCGTG
This sequence comes from Streptomyces sp. 11-1-2, assembly GCF_003595545.1. Taxonomy (NCBI): domain Bacteria; kingdom Bacillati; phylum Actinomycetota; class Actinomycetes; order Kitasatosporales; family Streptomycetaceae; genus Streptomyces; species Streptomyces sp. 11-1-2. The sequence continues at coordinate 11,241,678 of NZ_CP022545.1, read as the reverse complement.
CGCGTTCCCCCGGATCACCTCGACGCTCTCGGCGACCTCGACACCGTCGAGCGCGGGTCCGGCACCGGCTTGCGCCTGCCGGGTGCGGTAGGCCAGCGCGCCCGCGTGCACGGAGAGCAGGGAGATGCGGTGCGCCAGCACATCGTGCATCTCACGTGCGATGGCCTGGCGTTCGCCGCGGCGGACGTCGGCGAGCCGGCGCTCGTGTTCGGCCCGGGCCCGCTCGGCGTCCACCCGCAGCCGCTGGAGGAGCAGCCGCCGGGAACGCAGGGCATGGCCCCAGGCGAAGGTGGCCAGGAGGTAGGCCAGGCAGAACACGGCATCGACGAACAGGTCCGCCCCCCGCCCGTACAGCAGCAGGCCGGAGGGCACCATGCACACCACGTACGCACCGAGCGTCAGCAGTGCCTGCCGCCAGCGGAGGCGAAGCGCGAAGTTGGTGACGATCACCGCGCCCGCGGGCAGCGCGCTGGTCGACAGCGCCACCGCGGGCAGCCCGATCAGGGCCACGGCGAGCGGGAAACGGCGCCGCCACCACAGCGCGAGGCAGACCACGAGCCCCAGCAGCGGGTCCAGTTCCGCCGCCCGGCCCGACAGCTCGCCCTGTTCCTTCACCACGCCGAGGACGACCATGCCGAGGAAGACGGCCGCGCAGAAGAGCACCGCGTCCACCGCCCAGTCGCGCCAGGTGCGCCCGGCCGGGAGGACGGGGTCGAGGCCGTTGGTCATAAAGCTGAGGGTATGCGGACCGCTGAGGGCGGCAGTATCGGCCCATCGGCCGGATTGGCCTTGGCCATGTGGCAGAGGCGGGTAGCGCCGCCTGTCACTTCGGCACCCGGGTCGTGGCCCGGAAGGGCATGTCAGGCTCGTTCCTTCGGCGATGGCGGCCGGTCTTTCGTTCTGTCTCCTGGTAGACCATCGGCGAATGGTGCCCGCTCCGGTGGTCCTGCAGGCTGCTTCCATCCGGAAGACGGGAGAGAACGAGATGGGTGCGACCCAGGTCAGCAGGGCGAGGTTTCTGCGGTTGGCGGGGGCCGTCGCAGTCGGCGCGGCGCTGCCCGCCGGGCAGGCGGCCGCGACGGGGTGGCGGGACAGGCCGCATGCCACGGCCGATCGGGGGCGGGCTGGGGACTCAGGGGTGGGCGGCGTGCGCTATCGCGGGGTCGTCTACGAAGTGGGGCAGGGCGAAACACCGGCGACGGGATGGAGCGCGGCTCGTACCCGGGCCGATCTGCGGTCCATCCGCCGCGAGCTGCATGCCGACACGGTGAAGGTCACCGGCGATGGCGTCGAACGCCTCACGCGCACGGCGGCCGAGGCGGCCGAGAACGGTCTGCACGTCTGGCTGGAGCCGACCCTGGGGGACGTGCCTGCCCACGACATCCTCGACCACCTCGCGGAGACCGGACGGTTCGCGGAACGACTGCGCAGGCAGGGCGTGCGGGTGCACCTGAACGTCGGCTGTGAATTCATGCTGTTCGTTCCCGGAATCGTGCCCGGCGCCACCGCGGTCGAACGGATCGACAACTTGGTCAAGGGCAACTACGACCCGGTGAAAACGGCCCAGCGACTGCGCCGCTTCACCACACGGGCCGCCACCGTCGGCCGCTCGGTCTTCCACGGCCCTCTGTCCTATGGCGCCGCGCAGGACGAAGACGTGGACTGGGACTTGTTCGACCTGGTGTGCATCGACTACTACGGCTGGTATCCGAATCGCTCCGGGCACGTCCGCGAGCTGCGCACGTACCAACGTCACGGCAAGCCGCTCGCGATCACCGAGTTCGGCTCCTGCACCTTCGAGGGTGCACCGCGCCTGGGCGGCATGGCCTGGGACGTCGTCGATTACGCCACGACGCCGCCACAGGTGAAGAAGGGACTGGTGCGCAGCGAGCACGCCCAGGCCGCATACCTCACCGACGTGCTCGGCGTGTTCGAGTCGATGAACCTCTACGCGGCCATGGCCTATACCTTCCTCACACCCGACGCCCCACACCGCCGCGAACAGCGACTCGACCTGGACATGGCCAGCTACAGCCTGGTGAAAGTGATCCGGGACCGCCCGGCGGATCCGAATTCTCCCTGGCACTGGGAACCCAAGGAATCATTCGGGGCCCTGGCCGACGCGTATGCCCGCAACCCATGGCAGCTCCGCCCAGGCGAAGGCCAACCGCCCGCCCATCAGCGGCAACTGACACAGCGGTAGGCTGCGGCGGCGGTTCGTCTCAGCTGAACTTTGGAGTAGTCGATGAAGGCCTTCCGGTACGTGGCGAAGGGCGCCCCGCTGCAGGGTGCCGAACTGGCGGACCCGGTAGCCGGCCCGGGCTGGGTCGTGGTGGACGTCGAGGCCGCCGGACTGTGCCACTCCGACGTCCATGTGATCGACGGCATGATCGAGCCCATCGTCCGACCGCCCTTCACGCTCGGCCACGAGGTCGCGGGCACCGTCTCCGCCCTCGGCGAGGGGGTGGAGGGCTATGCGACAGGCGACCGCGTGGCCGTCGCGATCATCGCGCACCCGGAGGTCAAGGCGTCCTACGCGCCGGGCATCGGCATCGACGGCGGCTATGCCGAACGCCTGGTGGCCCATGCCTCCACCCTCGTCCCCCTGCCCGACAACGTCTCCACGATCCATGCGGCCGTCGCCACGGACTCGGTCGTCACCGCCTACCATGCGGTCCGCACCGAGGCTCAGGCCAAACCGGGGGATGTGATCGCTGTCGTCGGCCTGGGCGGCCTCGGTCTCAATGGCGTCCGTACGGGAGTGATCGCGGGGGCCACGGTCTACGGCGTGGACATCAACCCCGACACCTTCGAGGCCGCCCGCGCGGCGGGCGCCCGCGAGTGCTTCACCGACGTCACCGCGCTGGCGGACCTGCGACCCGACGCCATCGTCGACTTCGCGGGCGTGGGCTCCACCACGTCGGACGCGATCGATGCCGTACGCCGCCTCGGCCGCGTGGTCGCCGTCGGGCTCGGCACGAGGACCACGACCTTCTCCAACGGCAGCCTCATCCGCAAAAGCGTGGAACTCCGCGGCTCCTACGGCGCCGGCAAGGACGAATACCGCCAGGTCCTCGGCTTCATCGCGGAGGGCCGGATCACCCCGATCGTGGAAGAGATCCCCTTCGCCGACCTCAACGAGGGCCTGGACCGACTCCGCCACGGCAAGGTCCGGGGCCGCCTGGTCACCCGCCCGGGGGGCTGACCCGACCTGACAGCGTGCGGCTGTGGGGAGAGTGGGAGGTCGGCCTGGCCTTCCGGGAGTCCCGCGAGCCCTGCCTCAGATGGGCCCCGGCGCGCCGTACACGCCGGCGCGCCGGGGGTTCCTCACCTCATCGGTCCTTGGCCAGGGCCACGAGCTCGGCGAACAGGCCCCCCGCGCCGGCCAGCTCCTCGTATCCGCCCTGCTCGATCACGCGTCCCTCGCGCATGACCAGGATGCGGTCGGCCAGGCGGGTGTTCTCGAGCTGGTGCGTGACGACGATGGTCATGCGCTCGGCGGCGATGCGCTTGATCTCCAGGAAGATCTGGTGCTCGCCTCGCGGGTCCATCTGCGAGGTGGGTTCATCGAGGATGAGCAGCGGTGTCCGCCGATAGAGGGCGCGGCCGCACACCAGCCGTTGCCACTGGCCGCCGGACAACTCGGCCCCGCCGAAGAGTTCACGTGCCAGGAGCGTGTCGAGCTGCCGGGGAAGTTCTGTGGGACCAGCGCGGTGCGCTTCCACACCGCGTCGCGGTCCGCCTGGGCCAGGTCGGTGCCGTCCCACAGGACGCGGCCCTCTCGGCCAGCAGGATGCCGGTGATGAAGTTTGGCCAGGGTGGACTTTCCCGAGCCGTTCTCCCCCACGATGGCCAGGATCTCGCCGCGGCGCAGGGTGAGCGAGACGCCGTCGACGGCGGGCGCCGACCTCGGACCGGGGCGCCGGCCGGGCTCTACGGTCGCTTTGTCGGGACCGGCCGCAGTGCCGGCCAGCGAGTGAGCATGCGTTGGCGCAGGCCGGTGGTGAGGCGGCTCACGCCGCTCAGAGAGGTGTGATCGGCGGTCAGCTTGCTGACGACACCGAGCCGGTGGACGAGCCGTTGCCGGGCTGTCGCCGTGCCCCACTTCCAGTCCCGTTGCGGAATCCGGGCCAGATGGTCATCGCTTTCGCGGCGCGCCCGCTCGACCAGCGCGTCGCCGCGGAGCAGCCAGCCGGCGCACGCGTCGGCAAGGCCGTCCTGGGTCTCGGTGCCGGTCGCGGTGCGCCACGCCGTGCGGTAGGCGCGCTCGGCCCGCTCCAGCAGCGGCTCGGACGCCGAAGTGACACACCAGCAGGTCGGGAAGCCGATACGCAGATAGGCCAGCTCCATCAGACCGCTACCCAGTGACGCCTGCTCGAAGTCGATGAATCTGATCCCCGTGGCGGTGTGGAGGTCATTCCCGGGACAGGGATCCCCGTGGAGCAGGGCATGGCCGGGTGCCTGGTCGAGTCGGTTCACGAGGTCATCGAGTTCATCGGAGACACCGGGCGTAACAGGAACCTGGAGCGCCACGGCCAGCCCGAGGAAGGAGTCGATGTCGGCCCGGTTCGGGCCCTGCCATCGCGGAAGTATCCCGGCATCCTCCGGACGGGCGGTGGCGTGCAGCCGCGCCAGAGCGGCCGCGTAGCCGACGATCCAGTCCCCGGCCGGGCGTTGGTGATCCAGATGCTCCAGCACCAGCACCCGCTCGCCGGAATCGGTGGCGAGCAGCGCGGGCACGATGGGCGTTTCGGCTCGGGCGGCGAGCCGCAGGGCGGCCACCTCGCGGGCGTATCGCTCGTCGGCATCGGGCCCGTCGACGATCTGCTTCACCACCGCCGAGGTCCCTGGCAACTCAACGCGCCACACCCGCGAGCGCGGACTGCTGCCCAGCCTGCGAGAGCTCCTGGGTGATCCCAGCTCGGCCCGTAACTCGTCCCCGAACGCCAGTCGTGACCGCATGGGCTGATCCTTCCACGCGGCCGAGGTGAGCGTCTGGCTATGGCGAGGCGTCGGCTCGCTCGCTGTGCAGATCGCCCCGATCGCGCGGAGCACGCGTCATCGGCACCGCCTCACCGCGCGACCACGACTGTCTGCGCACGCTCGGGGCCGAGCCGGTCACCTACGGCCACGGTGCTGCAGGTCACGTCCGCGAACTCGCCCCAATGGCGTGGACGTTGCCTGGACACCGTCGGCAGCGGCGTGCTCACAGCGACGCCGCTGGAACACGCGGCCAACGCGCGGCGCGCCCTGGCCGCCGGTGGGACCCCGGGCAAGATCGTCATCACCATCGGCTGACGTGCCTCCCTTCAGGACCGGCCGTGCCCCCGGTACAGCTCCAGCTCGGAGTCGAGTTCGACGGCGAGGACCGTGGCGTGTTCCTCGAGGTCGGCGGCCGCGGGCGGGTCGATCCACAGCACGCCGGGGACTTCGTGAAGGCCGCCGATCACCTGGTGGCCGAGCTCGGTGCCGGTGCCGAGGACAGTCACCCGGCGTACGGGGGTCCTAAGGCCCCGTACGCCGATGGGCGAGCGCGGGATGTCGAAGACCGTCAGATAGAGGGTGCGGCGGTCGGCCGCGAGGGTGCTGGGGCCGTAGTGGTGCCCGGCGGGCAGGCCCGCGAGGGTGCCGTACACCGCGTCCGCGTGCCGGGCGATCCAGGCGCCCATGCCTTCGAGGCGCTCGACCTGCTCGTCCGGGATCGTGCCGTCCTCCTTCGGGCCCACGGAGAGCAGCAGATTGCCGCCCGCGCCGATGGTCTCGGTGAAGTAGCGGATCAGCTGGGTCGTCGTCTTGTAGTTGTGGTCGTGGTGCTGGAAGCCCCATGAGTCGTTGAAGGTCAGGCACAGCTCCCAGGGCCCGGGGGGCGGCTCGATCGGCACGCCCTGCTCGGGGGTGGCGTAGTCCCCCTCGCTGAGCATGCGCGCGTTCAGCACGCAGTCCGGGACCTCGGCGCGGATGAGCCGGGCCAGCTCGCGGATCCCCCACTGCTCCTCGGTGCGCTCCCACTCGCCGTCGAACCACAGGAGGTCGGGGCGGAAACGGGTGGTGAGCTCATTCACCTGGCCGTCGCGGTAGGCGAGGTAGCGCGCCCAGGCGTCGAGGTCCTCCTCTTCCTTCGGGACCTCGGCGTACGGGTTGTTCTCCTGCTCGGGCGGCCGTCCCTCGTAGCGGGTGGAGGCGTAGTCGGGGTGGTTCCAGTCGCTGTGCGAGTAGTAGAGGCCGACCTTCAGGCCCTGTTCGCGCAGGGCTTCGGCGTACGGGGCCACGAGGTCGCGGCCGGCCGAGGTGTGCCGGACCACGTTCAGATCGCCGAGGGCGGTGTCCCACAGGGCGACGCCGTCGTGATGGCGGCTGGTCAGCACGGCGTAGCGGGCTCCGGCGCGGGCGAAGAGGGCGGCCCATGCGCGGGGGTCGTACCGCGCCGCGGTGAACCCGTCGAGCTGCGCCATGTACGTCTCGTGCGGGACGTCGCCCTCGAAGAAGGACCAGGACTCCTGCACGCCGTCCACGGCGTAGATGCCCCAGTGGATGAAGATCCCGAACTTCGCGTCGGGGAACCACGGTCGCATGGCCATGGCGTCAGCTCCGCTTCAGCCGCAGGGTCAGGATCTGGAACGGGCGCAGACTCACCGTGACATTGCCGTCCGCATCGGTCCTCGGCGCGTCCTGGACCTCGGTGAGCGGGCGTTCCAGCAGGTCGGTGACGGTGGCGCCGGTGTGGGAGAAGCCGGGGCGGAGGGTGGTGCGGGTACGGCCGCCGAGCGATTCGTAGAGCCGCACCACGACATCGCCCGAACGGTCGTCGGCGAGCTTGACCGCCTCGACGACGGCGGCCGGGCCGTCCGTGGTGACCAGCGGCGCCACGGCCGCGCCGGAGTCGGCGACGCGCAGCGGCAGGTTGAGCGCGTAGCCCTCGGCGATCGCGTCCTCGATGGTCGCGCCGGGCAGGAGGGCGTAGGTGAAGCGGTGGATGCCCTGGTCGGCCTCGGGGTCGGGCACCCGCGGGGCGCGCACCAGGCTGAGCCGGACGGTGGTCGTCGTACCGCCGGTGCCCTCGCCCCTGTCGTGGGTGGTGCGGGCCACGTCGTGCCCATAGGTCGAGTCGTTGAGGACCGCCACGCCATAGCCCGGCTCGGCGACATGCACCCAGCGGTGGCCGTACACCTCGAAACGGGCCGCCTCCCAGCTGGTGTTGGTGTGGGTCGGGCGGTGGACATGGCCGAACTGGATCTCGGCGGTGGACCGGTCCGCGTGGATGTCGATGGGGAAGGCGGCCTTGAGGATCTTCTCGGCCTCGTGCCAGTCGATCTCGGTCGCGAAGTCGATACGGCGGCTGCCCGCGCGGACGGTGATGGTCTGGACGATGCGCGAGCGGCCGTCCTTGCCGAAGGCGCGCTCCACGCGCAGGGCGCCGAGCAGCGGGCCCTCCTCGGCGACGGTGACCGCGTCGGCGTCGAGCAGGTCGGTCCAGCGCTGCCGGTAGTGCTTGTCGATGTCCCAGGCGTCCCAGTAGTTGGGCAGGTCGCTGTGGAGTCGCAGGAGGTTGCCCGCCGCGCCCGGGGCCAGGACCTCGCGGCCGGCCACCAGGTCCCGTACGGAGGCGAGCGTGCCGTCCTCGGCGAGCACGACCCTGACCAGGCCGTTGTCCAGGACGCGGCCGCCGGTGACGGTGACGGGCTCGGGGGCCGCGGCCGCGGTCAGCGGGGCGGCGCCGGACGCCGGCACCCGCGCGTAGACGGCGACGGTGCCGTCCGCCAGCGGCTGGCCTTCGGCCGTGCCCGCGGGGACGGCGACGACCTCGGCACGCGGGCGGGGGCTCGTGTTGAACACCCGCGCACCGGATCCGGGCGCGGCGGCACCGTCCAGCGCCGCCATCGCCTGGGCCGTGAGTTCGGTCAGTTCCGCCGCCACCCGCGCGTACTCCGCCTCCGCCTCGCGGTGCACCCAGGCGATCGACGAGCCCGGCAGGATGTCGTGGAACTGGTGGAGCAGCACCGTCTTCCACAGCCGGTCGAGACGTTCGTACGGGTAGGGGCGGTCGGCGTGCAGCGCGGCGGCCGTCGACCACAGCTCCGCCTCGCGCAGCAGGTGCTCGCTGCGCCGGTTGCCCTGCTTGGTGCGGGCCTGCGAGGTATAGGTGGCGCGGTGCAGCTCCAGATAGAGCTCGCCGGTCCACACCGGGGCGTCGGGGTATTCGGCCCGGGCGGCGGCGAAGAAGTCGTCGGGGTGCTCGATGACGACCTTCGCGGAGCCCTCCAGGTTGGCCAGCCGGCGCGCCCGCTCCATCATCTCGCGGGTGGGCCCGCCGCCCCCGTCGCCGTGCCCGAAGGGTGCCAGGGAGCGGGTGCCGCGTCCCTTGTCCTGGTAGTTGCGTACGGCGTGGGCCATCTCCTGGCCGGAGAACTCGGCGTTGTAGGTGTCCACCGGCGGGAAGTGGGTGAAGACCCGGGAGCCGTCGATGCCTTCCCACCAGAAGGTGTGGTGGGGCAGCTTGTTGGTCTGGTTCCAGGAGAGCTTCTGGGTCAGGAACCACTCGTTCCCCGCCAGCCTGGCCAGTTGCGGGAAGCACGCGTTGTAGCCGAAGGAGTCGGGCAGCCACACGCCCTTGGTCTCGATGCCGAACTCGTCCAGGAAGAAGCGCTTGCCGTGGATGAGCTGGCGGGCCAGTGCCTCGCCGCCGGGCAGGTTGCCGTCGGCCTCCACCCACATGCCGCCCACCGGTGCCCACTGCCCGTTGCGCACGGCCTCGTGGATGCGGTCCCAGACCTGGGGGTAGTGCTCCTTGACCCAGGCGTACTGCTGCGCCTGCGAGCAGGCGAAGATGAACTCCGGGTACTCCTTGGCGAGCGCCGTGACGTTGGAGAAGGTGCGCGATGTCTTGCGCTTGGTCTCACGTATGGGCCACAGCCAGGCGGAGTCGATATGCGCGTGGCCGACGGCCGAGAGGGTGTGGGCGCTGGCGTTGGCGGGGCGCTCCAGCACACCGCGCAGGGCGTCGCGTACGTCGGTGGCGGTGCCGGAGATGTCGTCCAGGTCCAGCCGGTCCAGGGCGCGGTCGAGGGCGTGGGCGATCTCGTGGCGGCGGGGGTCGTGCTCGCTCAGCTCGAGCATCAGCTCGCGCAGCACGGTGAGGTCCAGGCCCAGGTGCCATACCTGTTCGTCCAGTACGGCCAGGTCGGCGCGGCCGAAGGTGTAGAGGGGGGCGCGGCCCGCGGTGAGCTTGTCGCCGAGCGGGGTGGGGCGGCTGAAGTCGTTCGCGAGGATGTCGGGGTTGGAGGCGGCCTCGATGAGGTACGAGACGTGTTCGCCGCCCTCGGCGGGGTTCGCCACCGGCACGTACTGGTTCTGCGGGTTGACCGCCTTGAGCGGGGCGCCGTCTGTGGTGTGGACCAGTGCCTCGGCCTGGTTGCCCGGCCAGTCGCCGACGAAGCCGAGGTCGAAGACGGCCTCGACGCGCTTGCCCGCCCACGCGGCGGGGACCTCGCCGTGCACCTTGAACCAGGTGGTGCCCCAGGGCGGGCCCCAGGTGGTCCCGGTGGTGAAGGGCTCGTACGGCGCGCCTGCCGCCTCGGCGAAGGGCACCGGTTCGTCGGGTGCCTGCCATGCCTCGATCGTGAAGGGCACGGAGGCCGAGTGGGCGGCGGGCTGGATGCGCTGGGTGAGGACGCGCTGGACGCGGTCCTCGATGCGGCGGCGTTCGTCATGCATGGCGAGGGCTCCTACGGGCGGTTCAGGTAGGCGAGTCCGGGGTGTGCCGTGGTGTAGCCGTCGACGAGGCGATGGGCGACGGCGACCGAGTCGACGAGGGGGTGGAGGGCGAACGCCTTGGCGGCGGTGGCGCGCGAGCCGCTGTCGGCGGCGTTCATGACCTCGCGCTCGACGGCCTTGACGGCGCACACCAGGCCGGTGGCGTGGCCGGGCAGCGGGTCGACGGAGACCGGGTGCGCGCCGCTCGCGTCCACCAGGCAGGGGACCTCTATGACGGCGTCCTCGTCGAGCGCGCCCAGCGTGGTGCGGTTGCGGACGTTGAGGATGAGGGTGGTGCGCTCGTCGCGGGCGATGGCGCGCATGAGGGCGAGGGCGACCTGTTCGTAGCCGCCGGACTCCAGGTCCGACTCGTCGCGCTCGCCGGCACCCGCCGCCTCGCGGTTGGCCGCCATGTAGGTGGCCTCGCGCTCGGCGCGGGTGCGGTCCCAGGTCGCGAGCGCCGGGGCGTGGCCCTGCTCCATCACCTCGTAGAACCGCGCCTGCTGGTCGCGGAGGAAGGCGCCGCGGGTCTGCTCGGCCTCGCGGTAGGCGCGCACCGCTTCCCGGTTGAAGTAGTAGTAGTGCAGGTACTCGTTGGGGATCGCGCCGAGGGAGGCGAGCCACTCGGGGCCGAAGAGCTTGCCCTCCTCGAACGAGCCGAGGGCCTCGGGGTCGGCGAGCAGACGCGGGAGTTCGTCGCGCCCGGCGACGCGCAGGCCGCGCAGCCAGCCGAGGTGGTTCAGGCCGACGTAGTCGATCCACGCGCGGTCCGGGTCGGCGCCGAGCGCGCGGGCGACCCGGCGGCCGAGGCCCACCGGCGAGTCGCAGATGCCGATGACCCGGTCGCCGAGGTGGCGGGACATGGCCTCGGTGACCAGGCCCGCGGGGTTGGTGAAGTTGATGACCCAGGCGTCGGGGGCCAGCCGGGCGACCCGCCGGGCGATGTCGACGGCGACGGGGACGGTGCGCAGCCCGTAGGCGATGCCGCCCGCGCCCACCGTCTCCTGGCCGAGGACACCGTGGTCCAGGGCGACGCGCTCGTCGGCGGCGCGGCCTTCGAGGCCGCCGACGCGGATCGCCGAGAAGACGAAGTCGGCGCCGCGCACCGCCTCGTCGAGGTCGGTGGTGTGGGACACCGTGGGCGCTCCCCCGGCTTCCGGCCGGGCGGTGCCTCCCGGGCCGGCCGCGGCCTGTTCGGCCAGGACCCGGGCGACGGCGCCCAGCCGGGCGGCGTCCAGGTCGTGGAGCGTGACATGGGTGACGCGCCCCGGGGAGCGGTCGGCGAGCAGCGCCCCGTACACGAGCGGCACCCGGAACCCGCCGCCGCCGAGAATGGTCAGCTTCACACCCGCACCACCTTTACTCCTGCCTGCTCGAACACCGAGCACGTGGCCGAGTCCGAGGGGGCGTTGGTCACTACTGCGTCGAGATCCTCGGGGCCGCAGACCTTGGTCATGCCGGTGCCGGGGAACTTGCCCGCGTCGGCGAGCAGCACCACCTGGTCACTGGCCGCTATCATCGCCCGTTTCACCGGGACCTCGATGACCGTGGTGTCCATGATCTGCCCGCTGGGACGGACGCCGCTGGTCCCCAGGAAGAGCCAGTCGGCGTGGAGCTGGCGGAGGTTGTCCTCGGTGAGGAATCCGACCAGGGAGCGGTATTCGCGCCGGAGCACTCCGCCGAGCAGCACCAGCTCCACGGCGGTGTCGTCGGCCAGCTCCTCGAACACCACCAGATTGCTGGTGATGACGGTCAGCCGTCGGCCGTGCAGTTGCCGGGCGAGCCGGTAGGCGGTGGTGCCGATGTCCAGCAGCACGGACTGCCCGTCCTCGATCATGTCCGCGGCCGCCACCGCCAGGGCGTCCTTCTCGGCCACGCGCACCCCGGCGACCTCCGCGAAGGGCTGGTCGCCCTCCTCGACGACCGCGCCGCCGTGGACGCGGGTGAGCAGTCCCTCCTCCTCCAGCTTCAGCAGGTCGCGCCGGACGGTCGCGGCGGAGACGCCGAGCTGTTCGGAGAGGTCGGTCACGGCCGCCGGGCCCCCGGACCGCAGGGCGCGGAGGATCATCTGATGTCGTCGTTCAGCCAGCACGGCGAGCAGCCTACTCGTCAATCTCAATCATTTCTATGCATCCGCGTGCACCCCTCTTGCCATTTTTGCGCAGAGCCCGCACGATCCTCTGCAATGCGCTGCACTTCTGCACACTTTTGACGAAAGGAGGAGCTCGTGGCCGAACCTCCCCCGCCCGGGGAACGGGCTCCCGACGCTGCGGGACCCGATGTCCTGGTGACCGGTCTGCTCTTCTACGACCTCGTGATGACCGGTCTCGGCCGGCCGCCGGCACCGGGTGAGGAGATCTGGACCCGGGGCATGGGCTGCGGCCCCGGCGGCATCGCCAACCTCGCGGTGGCCGCCGCCCGCTTCGGCCTCGCCACCTCGCTGGCCACCGTCTTCGGGGACGACTTCTACGGGGCGTACTGCCGCGACATCCTCGCCCGGCAGGAGGGCGTCGACCTCGCGCTCTCGCGCACGGCACCCGGCTGGAACACGCCCGTGACCGTCTCGCTCGCCCAGGGAGACGACCGCGCACTGATCACGCACGGCCAGGAACCCCCGTATCCGCAGGACGAGTTGATGGCGAGCGCCCCGGGGGCACGGGCGGCCATCGCACACCTCGGCGCCGAGCCCCAGACGTGGATCGCGAAGGCCGCCGCCGCGGGCACCAAGATCTTCGCGGATGTCGGCTGGGACCCCACGGGGGCCTGGTCCGGCGAGCTGCTCGACCAGCTCTCCCGCTGCCACGCCTTCCTGCCCAACGAGGGCGAGGCGATGGGCTACACACGCACCGACAGCGCGCGTGCCGCGCTCGGCAAGCTCGCCGATATCGTGCCGGTCGCCGTCGTCACGCGCGGCCCGCACGGCGCCCTCGCCGTGGACCAGACGACGGGCGAGGCCGCCGAGGTCGCCGCGCTCGACATCGATGTCGTGGACGCGACAGGAGCCGGGGACGTCTTCGGCGCGAGCTTCACCGCCGCGACCCTCGCCGGCTGGCCGCTCGCCGACCGGCTGCGCTTCGCGGGACTGGCCGCGGGCCTTTCCGTCACGCGGCACGGCGGCGCGCTCGCCGCACCGGGCTGGCACGGCGTCGACCAGTGGTGGCGAACCACCGGCAGCCGCGACCCCGCGCTGCGGCGGACCTACGGATTTCTGGCGGACCGCATCCCCGAGGACCCCGGCCCCGCCCCGCACACCACACCCGTCACCCCCCACACCCTGTAATCGCAGTGCGTACTACCCGAAAGGCGGTGGGAGCGGTGCACCTCTCGCGAAGAGCACTGCTGTACGCGGGCCTCGCCACCACGGCGACCGCGGCGCTCGGCGGCACCACGGCAGGCTGCTCGGTACCGAACGGATCGACCGGCCGGAACATGACCCTCTGGTACTGGACCGGCGGGCTGAGCGACAAGGTCGTGGCGGACGCCAAAAAGCGCTTCACCGACGTCTCGCTCAAACCCGCCCAGATCGGCGGCTACTTCAAATCCAAACTGCTGACCACGATGACCGGGCGCGCCTACATACCCGACATCACCGGTCTCAAGGGCGAGGACATGGCCTCGTACCTTCCCAACGCGGAGCAGTTCATCGACCTGCGCACGCTCGGCGCGGAGAAGCTGAAGGACCAGTACCTGCCCTGGAAGTGGGCCGAGGGCATCGCTCCCGACGGCAGCGTGATCGGCTTTCCCATCGACACCGGCCCGGTCGCCCACTACTTCATGCCCGAGGTGTTCGACCGGGCGGGGCTGCCGACCGATCCGGCGGACGTCGGCAAGGAGATGGACACCTGGGAGAAGTACCTGGCGGCCGGTGAGCGGCTGAAGAAGAAGGTCCGCGGCGCGCATATGGTCATCGACGCGCTCACCATCTACCAGTACATGATCGCGCAGGGCACCCTGCGGTACGTCGATGAGGAACGGCGCTTCATCGGCGACCACGAGCATGTGCGCCGCGCCTGGAACATGGCGATCGACGCGTACGAGCGCGGCCTGTGCTCCCGGTACCAGTCCGGCACCCCGGACGCCAACGCGGCCATCGAGAACGGCCTGCTGCCCAGCCAGATCGGCGCCTCCTGGGTGGCCGGCGACCTCAAGCTGAGCGTGCCCAAGGCCAAGGGGAAGTGGCGGGTCGCCGCCCTGCCCGGCGGCCCGGCCAACAACGGCGGCTCCTTCCTGGCGATCACCAAGTCCTGCCGGAAGCCCGAGCTGGCCTTCGAGATCGTCACCTGGCTGCTGAACGCGGACAACCAGACCCGCGGTTTCACCGACGCCACGCTCTTCCCGTCCACCCCCGCCTCGTACCAGCACAAGGCGATGCGCGCGCCGGACCCGTTCTTCGGCGGCCAGGCCACCATCGATGTCTTCGGCCCCACGGCCGAGAAGATCCCGATCGCCTACCACAGCCCGTACGACTACCCCCTGGACCAAGCGGTCTCCGACGAACTGCGCAATGTGAACGCCCTGGGCAAGGATCCCCGCCGGGCGTGGAAGGACGCCATGGCCAAGTGCCGGCGCATAGCGGACCACCTGGGAGTGCTGACATGACCGGAGTAGGTGCCGCCCCCACGCTCGGCGCGCCGGCCGACGACGGTGTCAGATCCGCCGCCGCGCGCCGCCCGAAGCCCCGCTCCGTGCTCGGGTACTGGCGGCTGTATCTGGCGATCTCGCCCTTCTATCTGCTCTTCCTGTGCTTCGGCCTGATCCCGGTGGGCTTCTCGCTCTATCTGTCCTTCCACCGGTGGGACGGCCTCGGCTCGATGGAGTACGCGGGCCTGTCGCAGTACCGCTATCTCCTCAGCGATTCACAGTTCTGGAACTCCCTCACCAACACCCTGATCATCTGGGCGATCGCCACCTTGCCGATGCTGTTCATCGCGCTGGTGACCGCGGTGATGCTCAACTCCGCGGTGCGGTTCAAGAACTTCTACCGCTTCGCGTACTTCCTTCCGAACGTCACCTCGGTCGTCGCCGTGGCGATCATCTTCACCTCGATCTTCTCCACCAACTTCGGCCTCGCGAACGCGGTGTTGCAGGGACTCGGGCTCGATCAAGTGGCCTGGCTGAACACGGACTGGGGCATCAAGATCTCCATTGCCGTGCTGATGACCTGGCAGTGGACCGGCTACAACGCGCTGATCTTCCTCGCCGGGCTCCAGACCATTCCGAGCGAACTCTACGAGGCCGCCCGCGTCGACGGCGCCGGGCCCGTGCAGACCTTCTTCCGGATCACCGTGCCGATGATGCGGCCGATCATCCTCTTCGCGCTGGTCGTCTCGACCGTCACCGGACTGCAGAGCTTCACCGAGCCGCAGGTGCTGCTGGCCAACACCAACAACACCTCCACCTTCGCGGGCGGCCCCGGCAACTCCGGCCAGACGATGGTCCTCTATTTCTTCCAGCAGAGCTTCGACAACAACGACTTCGGCTACGGCGCGGCCATCGCCTGGGGCATCTTCCTGGTCGTCGCCATCTTCTCGATCGTCAACTGGCGCCTGGTACAGCGCGGGGAAAAGTAGAGGGAGACCATCGTGAAAGGCATGAAGGGTACCCGCGCCAGAGGGCTGACCCTGCACATCTCACTGATCGCCGGTGTGCTCGTCTCGCTCTTCCCGTTCTACTGGACCATCGTGATGTCGACCCATTCGTCGACG
This sequence comes from Streptomyces sp. 11-1-2, assembly GCF_003595545.1. Classification (NCBI taxonomy): domain Bacteria; kingdom Bacillati; phylum Actinomycetota; class Actinomycetes; order Kitasatosporales; family Streptomycetaceae; genus Streptomyces; species Streptomyces sp. 11-1-2. The sequence continues at coordinate 11,226,223 of NZ_CP022545.1, read as the reverse complement.
GAGATCTTCCAGTACCCGCCGAAGCTGCTGCCGGGCTCGCACTTCGACGAGAACGTCCACCATCTCTTCCAGAAGATCGACTTCTTCGGGTCGATGTTCAACACCCTGGTCGTCGCCGTCTCGGTGACCTTCCTCGTGCTGTTCTTCGACTCGCTCGCGGCCTTCGTCTTCGCGAAGTTCCACTTCCCGGGCCGCCGGGCGCTGTTCGTCATCATGATGGGCATCTTCATGGTGCCCGCCCAGCTCCAGGCCATCCCGCAGTTCGTGATCATGGCGAAGCTCGGCTGGATCGGCTCCCTCACCTCCCTCGTCATCCCGGCGGCCGCCAACGCCTTCGGGATCTTCTGGATGCGCCAGTACATGAAGGGCTCCATCCACGACGAACTCATGGACTCCTCCCGGCTGGACGGCTGCGGTTTCCTCCGCCAGTACTGGCACGTGGCGCTCCCCGTGGTCCGGCCCGGCCTCGCCTTCCTCGGCATCTTCACCTTCATGGCCCAGTGGAACGACTACGCCTGGCCGCTGATCGCCCTGATCAACCCGGACCATGTGACGCTCCAGGTCGCCCTCTCGCAGCTCAACAGCGTGAACGGCACCACCGACTACGGCATGGTGATGGCCGGCGCGCTGCTCGCCCTGATCCCGCTGCTCGTCGTGTTCTTCATCGGCGCCCGCCAGATCATGGCGGACCTCGCCAAGGGGGCCATCCGCTGATGGATCCGCGTCCGCTGAACACGCCTCCGATAGACCCGCCTCCGTTGGACCCGCCTCCTTCTTATCCGCGCCCGATGGCCCTGCGTCCCTGGGAGTCGCCCGAACTCACCTCCTGGCGACGGCTGCCGATGCACGCCGTGGACCGCGCGGCGGGCGCCATCTCGCTGGACGACGACCACTGGCGCTTCCAGCTGCTGCCCGCGCCGGAGGTGCCCCCGTCCGAGGACTGGCGGCATCTGAAGGTGCCCGGCGCCTGGACCACTCAGGACACCGGCGACCTGCCGCAGTACACCAACTGGCGGATGCCCTGGCCCGACATCCCGCCGCACTCCCCCGCCGCCAACCCCACCGGCGTACACGAGCGCGACGTCGACATCCCGGCCGACTGGGCCGGGCGCCGCGTCATCCTGCACGTCGGCGCCGCGACCAGCGTGCTGATCGCCGAGGTGAACGGCCGGGCCGTGGGCATCGGCAAGGACTCGCATCTCGCGTCCGAGTTCGACATCACCGACGCGGTACGGACCGGGGCGGCCAACACCGTACGGCTGACCGTGGTCAAGTGGTCCGACGCCTCGCATATCGAGGACCAGGACCACTGGTGGCACGGCGGCATCACCCGCCCCGTCCTCCTCTACGCCACCGATCCGCTGCATCTGGCCGACGTGAAGATCAGCGCCCCCGCCGACGGACGACTGCGCGTGGAGGTCCAGGTGCGCCACGCGGACGGGCCACTGCCCGCGGGCTGGCGCGTATCCGGACACCTCGACGGGGTCGGCGAACTCACCCCCGACGAGGAGTACGCCGCCTGGTGCGTCCGGGAGGACCGGGTCTCGGACTTCCTCGGCGAGGCGCGCCTCCTCGCGACCGTGCCCGACGTACGCCGCTGGTCCGCCGAGACGCCCGAGCTGTACGGGCTCGACATCCGGCTGCACCGCCCCGACGGATCCATCGCCGACATCTCCCGCCACCGCGTGGGCTTCCGCACCGTCGAGATCGTGGGCAACGACCTGCTGGTCAACGGCGAGCGCGTCTTCATCCGTGGCGTCAACCGGCACGACTTCCACCCGCTCACCGGCCGCACCGTCACCCCGGGTGACATGCGCGCCGACCTGGAGACCATCAAGCGCTTCGGCTTCAACGCCGTCCGCACCGCGCACTACCCGAACGACCCCGCGCTGCTGGACCTCGCTGACGAGCTGGGCCTCTACCTTGTCGACGAGGCCGACATCGAAAGCCACGACCACGCTCACGAGATCGCCGACGACCCCCGCTATCTGGGCGCGTTCGTGGACCGGGTCTCGCGCATGGTCCTGCGGGACAAGAACCACGCGTGCGTCATCGTGTGGTCGCTGGGCAACGAGAGCGACTACGGCGCGAACCACGACGCGGCGGCGGGCTGGCTGCGCCGCTACGACCCGACCCGCCCGCTGCAGTACGAGGGGGCGGCCAAGACCGACTGGTCCGGGGCGGACATCGCCTCCGACATCCTCTGCCCGATGTACGCGTCACTGGACGAGATCACCGCGCACGCCGCGTCCGGGGAGCAGACCAAGCCGCTCATCCTGTGCGAGTACTCGCACGCCATGGGCAACAGCAACGGCACCCTCGCCGACCACTGGGCGGCCATCGAGACCACCCCGGGTCTCCAGGGCGGCTTCATCTGGGAGTTCTGGGACCACGGCATCCTCCAGCGCCGGGCCACGGGCCGCCCCGCCGGCCCTGCCGCGTCCGGCGCCTACGCCCACGGGGTGGCGGCCGACGGCTACCGCTGGGCGTACGGCGGGGACTTCGGCGATCTGCCGAACGACGGCGTGTTCTGCGCGGACGGTCTGGTCTTCCCCGACCGCACCCCGAAACCCGCCATGTACGAGCATCGCGAGATCGCCGCCCCGCTGCGGCTGACGCGGAGCGATCCTGGCCGCCCGCCGCGCGTCACCAACGCCCAGCACTTCCGCGATGTGTCCTGGCTGACGGCCGAGTGGCGGCTGTCCGTCGAGGACGGCGGCACCCGCACCGCCCCGGCCGCACTGTCCGACCTCCCGCCCGGGGCCTCGGCGGACCTGCCCCTGCCGCACGGGCTGCTGGCCGAACTGCCCGCCCCGGGCGCCGCCGGCGGCGGCGAGGCATGGCTGACGCTGCGAATGACCACCCGCCACGACGAGCCCTGGGCGCCGCGCGGCACCGAGGTGTGCGCACCCCAGATCCAGGTGCGCGAACGACCCGCCCCGGCGCCACTGGCGGCGGTGTCCGTGGCGATGTCCGTGGCGGTGTCCGCCCACTCCCCCGACGTCGACGCGGAAGGGCTGTTGCGCCATCCGCTGCTGACCTGCCCGCCCGCCTTGAGCCTGTGGCGGGCGCCCACCGACAACGATCTGCTGGGCGGCGCCGCGGACCACTGGCGCGCGCTGGGCCTCGACCGGCTCGTCCGCGAACCCGTCTCCGTCGACCGGACGGACGGCCGCGTCCGCGTGCGCTCCGTCTACCCGACCGGCGCCGGGCCCGTCGAGCACCAGCAGGTCTTCGGCCTCCTCAATGACGACGGCCTGCTGATCGAGGAGACCGCCGTCCTCCCCGAGGGGCTGACCGACGTCGCGCGCGTGGGCACGGTCTTCGAGACGGTGGCCGGGCTGAACCACCTTCAGTGGTACGGCCAGGGCCCCTGGGAGACCTACCCGGACCGGCGGACGGGCGGCCCGGTGGGCCACCACCGGGCCCGCGTGGACAGCCTGTTCACCCCTTATCTGCGCCCCCAGGAGAGCGGCGGCCGGTCCGGCGTACGCCGCTTCGCGCTGCTGTCGGACACCGGCACCGGTCTCGGCGTACGGCTGGACGCGCCCCGCCAGGTCTCGGTCACCCGGTACCGCGCGGCCGACCTCGCGGCCGCCTCCCACCACGACGAGCTGATCCCCAGGCCGCGGTGCGTGGTCCAGCTCGACGCCGCCCACCGCGGCCTGGGCACCGCCTCCTGCGGCCCGGACACCCTCCCGCGCTACCGGCTGGGCCCCGGCACATACCACTGGTCATGGGTGCTGCGCCCACTGTGACGCGCCCGCGTCGGGCGACGTGGAGGTGGTGCGCGCTACGGGGCCGCCTGCCAGCCCAGTGCCGGGCCGAGCCGGGTGGCGATGTCCGTGAGGATCTGGACGTAGTCCTCGTGGTCGAAGGTGAAGGGCAGGGCGAACGCCACCTCGTCGACCTCCCGGAAAGCGGCGTGGGAGGCGAGCCGTTCGGCGATCTCCTCGGAGGTGCCGACGAGATCGGGCGCGAACATCATGCGCGCCGGTCCCTGGGGCGTGGCGGTGCGCGGCAGGCGTCGCAGGGCGTACTGCTCATACTTCGCGCGCTGGTCCGGCGAGGCGGTGTCGGTGGGGATGACGACAAGCCCTTGGGAGACACGGGCACGGTCGCCGTCGGGGTGGTGGGCGCGGAAGGTCCGTATGTGCGAGAGCTGGATCTCGGCGAAGTCCTCGGACTCCTCCGCCTTCACGACACTGCTGGTGAGCAGGTTCATTCCGTGTTCACCGGCCCACTGGGCCGACCGCAGGCTGCCACCGCCGTACCACATGCGGCGACCGAGCCCCGGGGAGTGCGGCTGCACGCGGTCGGAGAACACCTCGAAGCCCTCGACACCGCTGAAGTCGGTGACCGGTTCGCCGCGTACGAAGTCCAGCAGCCGTCGCACCCGCTCGTGGCCGAAGTCCTCGAGGTCGGCGGTGTCGGGGTAGAGCGCGCCCTTGACCTGGTCGTAGTGGTTCGGCGGACCGACACTGACCCCCGGGTTGAGGCGGCCCCGGGACAGGATGTCGACTGTCGCCAGGTCCTCGGCCAGCCGCAGCGGGTTCTCCCAGCCCACGGGTATGACCGCGGTGCCCAGCTCGATGCGGCTGGTGCGCTGCGAAGCCGCCGCCAGCACGGCCATCGGGGAGGAGATGCCGTATTGCAGATGCCGGTGGCGCACCCAGGCGCTGTCGAAGCCCAGCCGTTCGCCCATCTCGATGATCTGCAGTGTCGACTCATGGCCCCGGTGAGGGTCGGCCTCGTCGAACAGCCCTATGGTCAGGAAACCCAGCTTCCGTAGGGGCTTCGAGGTCAGCGGCATGGTGCGGCTCCCTGTCACATGGCGGTCGACGACGTGAGGCTGACGGCGGTGGCGAACGCGCCGTCGTGGTGGACGAGGGCGGGCCCCTCGGCGGGACCGCCTCCGGACTGCACCTCGCCGATCACGAGAAGATGGTCGCCGACCTGCTCACACCGGGTCACTCGGGCGGTGAGCCAGGCCGGTACTCCCTCCAGCACGGGGAGTCCGTCGCCCGCGTCCTGCCAGGAGACACCCGCGAAGCGGTCGGTGCCACTGCGGGCGAACTGCCCCGCGAGCGCGGCGTTGTGGGCGCCCAGCACATGGACGGCGAAGCGGTCCGCGCGCCGGACGGCGCCGGCGGTCGAGGCGGCGGCGCCGAGGTAGAACGAGACCAGGGGCGGGTCGAGTGAGACCGAGGTGAACGAGGTCGCGGTGAACCCGGCGGGCCCCGGCACGGTGATGACCGTGACGCCGGCCGCGTGCCTGCGCAGGGTGCGGCGCAGTATGTCGCCGTTGTCGGCTCCTGTGGGGGCGGTCGCCGGTTCGGTGGCGGGGCGGCCGGTGGACACGGTCATGTGATTCCCTTCTCAGGGGGCGGTGCCGGACGGTCAGGAATGTGCGGGGTGGGCGCCGGTTTCGAGGGTGAGGAGCGGGCTCATCTCGCGGTCGGCGCGCAGGCGTTCCAGCCACAGCACGATGGTGGCCGCCGTGGTGCGGTGAGTGGCGTCGTTCAGCACGTCGTGTACGCCCTCGTGCAGTACGCCGAGGGTCGCGTGTGGCAGTCGTTCGGCCAGGCCGCGGGCCTGCTCCAGCGGAGAGATCGGGTCCGCCTCGCCGTGCAGGACCAGGACGGGGAGGTCGGGCCGGGCGTCGGGCAGCAGATGCGCCGGTACGGGGCCGAAGAGGCGCCCTCGGACGAACTCCCGGTCGTCGGTGATCTTCTCGCGGTGGGTCGGGCAAGCGGTGCGCGCCGCCAACTCGGCTTCCCAATCGGTGATTTGGTCATCGCCGGTGGCGCCGGTGGCCGGTGCGGATCCATCCGTCGTCGGCGCGGTTCCGGCGAGGATCAGGCCCGCCGGCGCGAGCGGCGCATCGGTGTCGGCGGCCGCGTGGAGGGCCTGGAGGGCGCCGGTGTCGCTGCCGATGAGGACGATCGGCGCGGCCGGGCGTTCACCCGCGGCCGCCGCCACCTTGGTCAGCACCTCCCGCACCGTGTGCTCCGGCACTGTATCGAGGGCGTGCACGACATACCCGTCCGCCGCGAGCCTGCGGCCGAAGCGCTCGTACGTGCCGCCGTGTTCACCGCGGCCGGGCAGGACGAGGAGGGTGCCCCGCGGCAGGATTCCGGTGGGTGGCTGCCAGCTGTGCACTGTGGTGGCGGGCACGGTGGGTGCGGTGGTCATCGAGCCTCCTCGGCCTCGGTCATGCCGATGAACTCGACCGACGATGCGGGCGATGGGGAGGGTGGGGTCATGGGTCAATTGCCTTTCGGGGCAGGTGGGTTGGACACGGTGGCGGTGAACTGTCGGGCCAGTGCCGCGCGGCCGGTGGCGGTGAGGACGGAGTCGTCCTGCGGGGTGTGCACACGGCTGCACAGCACGTCCCGGTAATGCCGCTGGAGCGGGTTGGCGTGCGTGAGGCCGTGATTTCCGGTGAGCGTGAGGGCCTGGTCGACGGCGGTGATGGCGGCGCGGGTGCCGAGGACCTTGGCGACGCCCGCCCGTTCGGCGGCCTCCGGGTCGCCCGCGTCGACACGGGCGGCGAGCGCGTCCACGAGCGTGTCGGCGCCGATGAGGGCCGTCTCGATCTCGCCGACGGCGCTCTGGAAGCGGGGCAGGGTCGCGAGCGGCGCACCGAGGGCGGTGGGCACGCGCTCGTGCAGGAAGCCGGTCAGCCAGTCGCGGGCGGCGCCCGCGACGCCGAGGTACAGCGCGGTCAGGCCGAGGGCGTTCCAGGCCCCGGTCACCGGGTCGGGGCGGGCGCCCGGCGTGTCGCCGGGCTCGGTGAGGCCGATGACGTCATCGGCGGGGACCGGCACGGAATCCAGGACGACGTCGTCGCTGCGGCTCGCCCGCAGACCGACGTGATCCCAGGTCGGCTCCACGGTCAGCCCGGGGCTGCCCGTGCGGACGATGAAGGTGCCGACGCGTACGGGCTCCCCGTCGCCGGCTTCGGTGCGCGCGAAGACCAGCATGCGGCTGAGCCCGATCGCACCCGTGGAGTAGATCTTCCGGCCCGTCAGCAGCCAGTGGCCGCCGTCGCGCCGCGCGGTGGTGGCGGGCAGCCCGCCGCGGATCGGGCTGCCGAGTTCCGGCTCGACGCGCAGGGTGTTGACCAGGGCCGGGCCCGCGGCCGACGCGGCGAGCAAGTCGGCGTAGACGGTGGCCGGCCAGGCGGGCGTACGGGCCTCGGCGGCGTGGACGAACAGGGTCATGGCCGCCACCAGGGCCACGGCCGGGTCGCCGGCGCCGAGGGCGCGCAGGATGCGGACGGTGTCGGCGAGCCCGGCCCCGGGTCCGCCGTGCCGCGTGGCGACGGTGGCGGTGAGCAGCCCGGCTTCGTGGGCCAGGGCGACCCCTTCGGTGGGGAAGGAGGCATCGCGGTCGTGTGCGGGAGCACGGGCGGCCAGCGCCGCGGTGAGCGCGGGAAGCCGGTCGAAGTCCAGGGGCGGCAGGGCGGTGGAGCGGTGGGTCCGGTCGGTGGTGGAGGTCACGGGGTCTCCGGAGTGGCTGTCGCGTCGGCGGTCGTGGTCGTACGGGGTGCGGCGCCCGCGGTGGTCCGGTCCCCGGGAGCGTGGTGATCGGCGCGGCGGACGCGGACCGTCACCGGCGGGGCCGCGGCCCGTCGCTGAACACCGCGCCTACGAACACCGCGCACGGCTCCGGGGACGGCCGGAGCAAGGTCCGTCGATCCGGAGGCGGCTGATCACGCCCGGGCTCACGGGAGTTGAGGGGGAATCCCGGGCCGGGCCGGGCCGGTGGCGGGAAGCGGTCACCTACATGGTGCCGAGCGCTCCCAGGGACGGCGAAAATCGCCGTTCAGCGACAAAGAGCGCTGGAGGTGCGCAGGTAGTCCACGTAGCGGCAGAGCACGCCCGGATGCGTCGAGTGCATACCCCTTATGGTCGCGACCGCAGAAGCCGCTGTCAATGGACACCTTTAGGTGTCTCATCGTGCGGAACCCCGGCGACCTGCGCCTTCGTCAGCGCATCAGCGCTGACGAAGCGGCTATCGCCCGGCTCCCCGGACGATCCCCCTGCTGCCCGGAGGGCACCTCGACACCCAGCCGGGCAGGCAGTCGTTCGCGCAGCATGACGCACTCGGGGGTGCCGTGCCGGCGCGGCCACGGGCTGATGGGAATTCTGGCCATCAGGCCGGACAGCCTCCCGGTCGCCACTGACCGCGACCCGAGCGAGACGACAGCCTCAGAAGGTACAACAGCCTCAGTAGGTAAACCATTTGGGTACATCGTGGGGCCGCCTGGTCCGTGGCGGCGACGCGGTTGTCGGTACGGTGATTCCGGGAGTGCGGAATGTGGTTGAACGTATCGAACAAGGACCTGCCCGCGCAGGACCGGTTCCCCTTCTGGGCCGATCTGCTCTCCCACGAGTTGGCCCCTCTCACGCTCAGCAGCACGAAGGCCACTGTGGATTTTCCCGCGAGGGCCTCCGTACTGGACCTCGGCTCCGTACGGGTGGTCGCGTTCAATAGCCCGCCCGCGCACCTGAGACGCACCTGGGCGGACATCCGGCGGGCCGACCCGGGCACGTACCAGCTGACCTTCGTCTCCGGCACCCCACTGTGGGTCAGCCAGCGGCGCCAGGACTCCGGGCTGGTGCTCGGCGACATGGTGCTCTGGGATGTCTCGCACCCGTTCGAGGGCGCGGTGCCCGACCAGGGCCGTCACGTCCAGTCGGTCATCATGCAGCTGCCGCGCGAGGAGCTGCCGCTGCCACCGGACAAGGTCCACCGGCTCCTCGCCCAGCCCTTGTCGGCCCGCACCGGTATGGGAGCGATTCTCGCCCGGTTCATGACCACACTGGACGCCTACGGCCGCGACTGCCACCCGTGCGATCTGAGCCGATTAGGGGCGATGGCACTCGACCTGACGGGCGCCTGTCTGGCCCAGCACCTCGGAGCCTATGACGACCTTCCCACCGAGACCCGCCAACAGGCCCTGCTGGCCCGCGTCAACGCCTTCATCGACCACAACCTCGGCGATCCGGACCTGGGACCGGCGGACATCGCGGCACACCATCACCTCTCCGTGCGCTCCCTGCACACGCTCTTCCGGCAGCAAGGGGAGACCGTGGCGGCCTCGATACGCCGGCGTCGCCTGGAACGCTGCCACGCCGACCTCACCGACCCCCGGCTGCGACGGCGGTCGATCAGCGCCATCGCCGCCCGGTGGGGGTTTCTGCGCCCAGCGGACTTCAGCCGAGCGTTCCGCGCCGCGTACGGCGTGGCGCCCAGAGAGCTCCGGCAGGTGGCGCTGCGCGGTCTGCCGGATACACGGCGGGCCGCGCTGAGCGACAAGTAACCCCGCACGCATCGCCAACTCGCGGCCGACGGCACGCGCCACGATGTGAGTGAGGGAACCGGGGGAAGGCAGGGGGACGCCGGCACCGTACCGCGGCCCCCGCGCCTTCCGCCCCTCGTTCAACTGAACACAGAGGATTGCCGCGCCACATCAGCACCACACTCCTAGCCAAAAGGGGGAACATCCATGCGGAAATTGCTGGCTTTGTCCGCCGGTGTCGCCGCGCTCGCAGCGGCACTTGCCGGACCGAGCGCCGCAAGCGCATCCGAGACCCGCTTCACCGAAGTCGCCGGGGTCGAAGGACTGTACAGGGTGACTGGAACCAGCAGCGACGCCATCGCGCAGGACGCGTACGACCGTTGTGGGGCGGGCACGTGCTTCTTCCAGCACTTCCAGGGCGAAGGGCTGTTCTGGACCGTCCCCAGCTGCGGACGACATCATCTCCCCGACTACCTCGACGGCAAGGCGACGTCGGCCTGGAACAGGACACCGACCCCCATCGTCCTCTACGACGGCACCTACACCGGGCGGCTGGGAACCATGCCGGGTGGGTTCAAGGGCGACCTCAACCCTGCCCACGACAACAAGCTGAGCTCCGTCGACGCGGCCTGCTGAGCCTGCCCGAAACCAGCGAAGGTGCGCACCCGCTCACTCACCACGGCCCCGCTCGTACCGCACCCCGTCACAGCCGCCACCGGACCACCGTGTCCGGCTCGGCCTCGACCGTGCCCGGGTGGGCGGCGCAGGAGCTGTGGATGTCAGCGTCCCGTTGACACCTGGGCGTGCCGACGCCGGTGTTCTCCGGTCCGGATGCCTCGGCATCCGGACCGTTGGCGGCCCGGCCGATCGCGGTGTGCACACCGTATCGGCCGGGCAGTTCCTTCGCCGACAGCAGCCACTCCGGCAAGGTGGCGCCACCGGTGGTCTGTTCGTCGGGCAAGGTCGGTGTCATCCCGGCTGGGGCGGCGGCTCGTGCGCCGGGGTGGCGGTTGGGGAGCTTGCGGACGCGTGCACGTGCTCGTTACGCCGCTACCCGCGCTGCTCGTAGCGCCGCCACTCGCGTCCACCGTCGCGAGAGATCCATAGCCCCTCGCCCTTCACCAGGTCGTACGTCGCCGTCGTCGCGTCCGCGATGCCGTAGAGGGTCGTGCCGTCGACGGTCATCGACGTGAATTTCGCCGGCGTCTTCAGTTCGTGGAAGGCGCTGTTGGTGCGGTCATCGGCGAGCCAGTAGCGGCCGCCTTCCTCGCCGACGAGCAGCCGCCCGTCCGCAAGCACCTCCAGGACCAGCGACTCCGGGCCACGCTTCAGGTCTCTCCAGGGGATGCCGCCGGTGAGGACCGTCTGCCAGCGCTCGCCGCCGTCCGTCGTCACCAACAGGCCGCGTACGCCCTCGCCCCGGGTGAGGGACAGTGCCACGGTGCCGCCCCGCGCGACGAGGATGCCCCCCGTGAACGGCTTCGGGACGGCCGTGGAGCCAAGGATGCGACCGTCGTGCTGCCATACGACGCGGTTGGGGTCTTCGGTCAGGGGCTGGGCCAGGCTCCAGGCCGTGCCTCGCTCGTCGATGTCGAGGCGGATGGCGTCGTCCAGCACTCCGGCCGGGGGCGCCACGGTGCGCGTGGCGGGGCGGTAGATGAGGGTCGGCTCTAGTTCGGCGAGCAGGACGTCGCCGGGGCGGGTGCGCAACGGGGTCTCGGTGTTGATGACCTTGTGCGGTTTGCCGCGTACATCGAGGGCGTACGCTCCCTCGGTTCCCTCCCCCGGGGGCACCCGCACGAAGCCCCCGCGCACCCCCTTGAACGCGGCGGGCGCCGCCTCCGCGTCCGCGTGTTCCGCGTGCTCGGCGACCGTACGGCCGTCGGGGCCGACGATGCGCCAGGCGGTGGCGGCCGGCCCCTCGTCGTCCTCGACGTTGCCGGCGTTGTACGTCAGGAGCAGCGAGCCGTCGTCCGCGCGGACGACGCCGGTGGGTGCGCCGGCCGCTTCGATGACATTGGCGGGGCGCGGGTGAGCGTCTTCGATGACGCGCTTGTACTTCGCCTCGCGGTCCCCGTAGTCCCCGTGGTCCCCGTCGTCGGAGCCGCCCGGGCCGCAGGCGGTCAGCGCCAGCGCCGCACTCGCCGCGGCCACGAGCCCGCCCCTCCGTCTCCCGCGCTTCCTCAGCGATGCCATTGCCACATCCTCACATGAGGCGGTGGCCGCCTTGTACGACGGCTGGTTGATTCCGCAAAGCTCTGAGGGAACGGCTGCGTCCCGCCACCACCTCGCGAACTGCCCCGAGCGTGGCCCTAGCGCCCTCGTCCTGCGCCTGAACCGGATACGGGCGGAGCGCCGTGCCGCCATGGCCCCTGCGGCTGCGGCTCCCGCCGCCGCGGCGGATCCCGCGACCGCCGTTTCATGCCGCTGAACCGATACACCGTCTACCATCCGGAACAGCACGAGGAGACACCGTGACGAACGCCATCAGGACCAGGAAGAACCTCGAGGTTCAGCGATCGGACGAGACGACGGTCCGGTACACGGCCAGCGGTCCGGCCGGCGGGCCGACTATGGCTCTCATTCACGGCTGGGCGTGCAACCGCGGCGACTACGACGCGGTGACCGACCATCTGCCCGAGGACTACCGCGTTCTCGCGATCGACCTCGCCGAGCATGGCGAGTCGCGGTCGACGCGAGACGTCTGGACCATGGAAGAGTTCGCCCGCGACGTGGCGGCGGTACTGGAAGCCGAGTCGGTGGACACGTGCGTCGTGGCCGGGCACTCCCTCGGCGGGGCCGTCGCCGTCGAGGTCGGCCGACTGCTCCCCGGCACGGTCTCGCGTGTGGTCGCACTCGACGCGCTGCACTACTTGTCCCTGTTCCCCGCGCTGAGCGAAGAGCAGACCGATGCGATGCTGAGCATGTTCCGTGAGGACTTCGCCGCAGGGGTGCACGGTCTCGTCGAGGCCGGTTCGCCGGCAGGGACCGACACAGCCTTCAAGGCTGCGTACTTCAAGAAGATGGTCGCGGTGCGGCAGCCCGCGGGTCTGCGTTCCATCGAGGGTCTGATTCGCTGGGACATGGACGCGGCGCTGCGCGCGACAAAGCAGCCGATCACCGTGTTCGCGATACGTGACCTGGTGACGCGGGAAGCGATCGACCGCTATGGGGACCGCTTCGACATCGTGCCCGTCGACCTGGGCAGCCACCACTTCCCGGTGGAGGCGCCCAAAGGCACGGCGGAGCTTCTGGCCGGCGCGGCAACCGAATAGGCCCTCGGGGAGTATCCGAACGGAAATCAGCGGTACGTCTCCGGGCTGGAACGCTTGGAGACGGGCGCTCAGGGGGCAGGAGCCGACCGGGCCGAGCTCCGCGGGTGTGGATCCGCTGCTGTTCAGGGGCCGAAAGCTCTGAGGGTCGCGTCGACAAGTGAGTCGGCGTATCCGGCGGTCAGCGGACCGCTCCGGTGCAGCCACCGCTGGAAGAGGGGGGCGTAGAGCACTTCGAGGACCAGGTCGAGGTCGGCGTCGGCGTCGAGCTGGCCGACTTCCTGGGCGCTTCGCAAGCGTGCTTTCTTCGCTTCTTCCAGCGGCTGGGCCAGCTTCTCGCGGTACTCGGCCGCCAGCGCGGCATCATTGGCGATCTCGGTATTGAGGGCCCGGATCAGCCTGTCGAAGGACGGGGCGGCGAACTCCTCCGCCGTGGCACGCATGACAAGCTTGAGGTCTGCCTCGAGGTCGCCCGTGTCCGGCAGTGCGACCGACTGCCCGTCCGCATCCTCACTCAGAGCCAGAACGGCGGCGAAGACGACCGCGCTCTTCGACGGCCACCGCCGATAGATCGTCTGCTTGCCGACGCCGGCACGGGCAGCGATGGCTTCGACAGTGACCTTCTCGTACGCCTCCTCTGCGACCAGGGCGCGGGCAGCCTCGAGGATCGCCCGCCGCGACCGTTCCTTGCGCCGGGAGTGGTCCGGCCCCTTCTCATCAGGCATGCGTCCAGCCTACCCCTGAAACGAAACGAGACGATCCGTATTGATGGACTTCGAGTGATGCCCTAGACTCAAAACGAATCGAGACGAACCGTTTCCTTTACTGAGAGTGAGACGCCGTGGCGAATGCAAGAGTCTGGCTCATCACCGGTGCATCCCGCGGCCTGGGCAGAGCTTTCACCGAGGCCGCCTTGGCGGGCGGCGACCGAGTAGTGGCTGCCGCGCGCAACGTCGGGCCTCTGGAGGAACTGACCGAGAAGTACCCCGGCCACCTGGTCCCGCTTTCGCTGGATGTCGCCGACCGTCAGGGCGTGTTCGACGGGGTGGAGCGTGCGGCAGCCGCGTTCGGCAGACTGGACGTTGTCGTCAACAACGCAGGCGGAATGCTCTACGGCATGGTGGAGGAAGCCACGGAGGAACAGATCCGGGCGAGTATGGATGTGAACTTCTTCGGCGCTGTGTGGGTGGCTCAGGCGGTCCTTCCCCACTTGCGCGCCCAAGGCGGGGGACGGCTCCTCCAGGTCACCTCGATGGGCAGTGGCGGCGGCATGGCCACCGTCGGCTTCTACGGCGCAGGCAAGGCCGCGCTGGACTCGGTCAGCGAGGCACTGGCGATGGAGGTCGAAGGGTTCGGCGTCAAGGTCACCAACGTGCAGATGGGCGGCTACAACACCGGCCTGTTCACCGCCGGCACCACGACCACCGAACCCCTGGCGCGGTATCAGCCCCTGCGAACCGAGATGGAGGCGATGTGGGGCGACGCCGTCGGCCCGGAGCCGGAAACCGCTGCCCCGGTCATCATGGAGCTGGCCGCACTGCCGGACCCGCCCCGACGGCTGATAGTCGGCAGCCAGTCCTTTGACCACGTCATGGAGATGGGCCGGGCCCGAACGGATCTGTACCGGTCCTGGGAGCACCTCAGCCGTATCGCCCCTGGCTGACCGCATCCCGCGCCACGACATGCCCGTCCCCGCCCCGCTGCGCAGTCGCCGGGACGGGCATGTACCTGCAAGCACGCCGCCCCGGCGGGAACCGCCGGAGCCGACCGCAGTGCAGGCTGCCAGCCGGGTTGGGAGGCGCTGTTCGGCCGCGTATCCACGACGGCGCGTTCTCCGCGACGGGCCTCACCGCCCGCCACCCGCGTACCGGCGAGCTGCCGGTACGGAGCGGTCAGCGCACCGTCAGGCGTCGCAGGCGTGAGACCGCCGCAGGCGCCGGCCCGTCGACCTCGAGGCTGACGTAGCGGGCCGTCTCGGAGGCGGTCAGCCGGCGCACACGGCCCCGGCCGGTGAGGGTCCCGGCGTCCCGGTAGGTGATGCCGTCCGTGCTGAAGGCGATCTTCGCGCCCGGCGCCCCGCCCGTCGTCCACTCGGTCTCCACCAGGCGGACCGGGCGTGCCGCGCCGAGGTCCACGACCATGCGGCCGCGCGTGCCCGGCGTCCACGCCGTGTGGGTGTCGCCGTCCACCGCCGCCGCGGGGTCGGACATGCCCTCCGGCAGCGGGCTCGTGGGGAAGACGGTCCTGCCAAGGGCCAGGTCGTCGTGCGGGTGGGCGGCCGCCCCGGCCAGGACGACGGTGATCGTCCGGCCCGCCCTGACGACGGCGACCTGGCTGCGCCCCTGGGCCCGGACGCGCAGGGTGCAGGAGGCCCCGGACAGGCGCACGGTCGCGCCGTCGACGACCTGGACCCGCAGCCCCGACGGGAGGCGTCGGCTCGTGAGGGGGGTGAGCGTGAAGCGCGGGGCCAGCACGACCGCCGTGGCGGCGGGCAGCGCGGCCTCGAAGGACGTGCCGTCGGCGGTCAGCCGCTGCGTGCCCTCGAAGACCACCGTGTCGGTGCCGGTGCGCGGGATCGTGATCCGCGTCCTGACGGACTCGCCGGAGAGGTTGAACAGGGTCAGGTGGCCGTCCGTCAGCGCCGTGCGCACCTCGGTGTGCTCCGCCGTGGGTGCGGTCCCCCGGGCGATCGCGCGCAGCTTCCCGGCCGACGTGCCGGGGAAACCCTCGACGAGGAGAGGTGCCGCCGGGCCGTCGCCGAGGACGATCTTGTCGTCGTAGACGCCGATCGGGTTCCGGCCGTCCCGCACCACGAGCCCGGCGCGTCCCTCGACGTCGAGCCAGCCGCCGCGGCTGCTGACCGCCGACCCCGGCCCGGTCGCCAGGTCCTTCCAGTCCCGGCCGTCCGTGGAGCCCTGGATGCGGTAGGCGCGTCCTGCCGCCGATTCCCAGCGCAGGGTGACCCGGTCGACCCGGCGCTCGGCGCCGAGGTCGACGGCCAGCCAGCTGTCGGCGCGCGGACGGTCGTCCCTCGACACCGCCCAGCGGGTGGCCGCGTCGCCGTCGACCGCGAGCGGCGCGCCCTTCCCGGCGTCGGCCGACGAGGCGGTGGCGGACCCGCCGCGCGCGAGGTCCGCGCCCTGGGCGCCGTCGCGCACCTCGAAGGCGTACAGGGAGTACCCGTAGGCCGGGTCGGGCCGCACGCCAAGCATGCGGACGTGGCGCACCGTCGTGGGGGTGAAGCCGAGGTCGTCGACCCGTCCGGCGGGCGTGCCGGTGGAGGTGTCACGGGCGCGGACGGTCGCCTCGCCCTCCTCGAAGCGGTAGGTACGCGCGCCGTCGAGCCCCGGTATGCCGGGCATCGTCAGGTTGTGCACCTCGAGGTGGCCCTCCGCGTCGGCGGTGCCGCTGCTCGCGTAGACGACGGCGCCCGTCGGGAGCGTCGCGAACCCGGCCCAGCCGCCGTCGAGGCGCAGGAGCGTCGCGCTGCCGTCGAAGCCGTCGCGCAGGGACTCGTATACGCGCACGGTACGGCCCTGGACCCGCGCGTCGGTGGCGGGCAGGAACATCGGGGTGGCGCCGCTGAGCCGGAACAGCCAGTCGTCGTGCCCCGGCTGCCAGGCGAACTTCACGAACCCGGGCTTCGTCACGGCACCGGCCCACGCGGTGCGCGACTGGTGCGACACCAGTCCGGGGCCGGTCCCGAAGTCCGTGACACCGCAGGCCCGCGCGAACAGTTCCTCGCGCGAGAGCGCCTCGACGGGCCGCCCGGATGCCGCCGCCCACACATGCAGCAGATAGCTGATCGCGATCTCGGCGCGTGCCTCCGGCTCGTACTTCGGCTCCCCCGAGAACTTCGCCAACCGGTGCTCGGGCGGGTACTGCTGGTACGCCTCCAGCCGCGACGCCAGCTCCCGCTCGGCGCGCGCCGCGGCCCGGTCGCGCATCACCTGGGAGAGGAAGGCGAGCGGGATGACGTCCCTGCCGTAGAGGTGCTCGCGGTCATTGACCATCGGCATCAGCGGTTCGCCCGCATCGCTCATGACGCCCAGCAGGGTGCGCCACAGCGGCTGGGCGTTCGGCTGCCGGGCGAGGACCTGCGGGAGGGGGCGTCCGGCGGCCAGGAAGTGCGCGGCGTTGCGGCCGGAGGTGCGCCACAGCTCCTCTTGGTAGTGCGGGCCGAAGGAGCCGTGGTTCTCGACGATGAAGGTGTCGTACAGGTTGCGGGCGGTGTTCTCGGAGACGGCGACGCCGTCCACGCGGGCGGGGTTGGCGAGGTCGGCGGGCGGCAGCCCCGCCTCGTTGCGCGACCAGATGCCGTACCACGTGGCCCAGTCGGCGGCGCGGCGGTCGTCGTGGGCCCACGCGAGCGCCGGTGCGAGGGTCTGCGCGTACAGGCCCATCTCTTCCAGCTTGGTGTCGCCGATGTGTCCGCCGCTCAGGCCGTTCGGCGTCCAGTCGCCCGAGGCGGGGTCGTCGCCGCTGCCCAACGACACGGTGTAGGCGGCCTGTTCGCGGACGATGGTCTCGACGTTCCGTTGTGTCTCGGTGTCGAGGTCCTTCCACAGCAGCCGGGCGGCGAGGACGAAGTACGACTGGAAGGTGGTGTCGAAGAAGAGCGTGCGGCCCCACTCGTCGCCGCCGGTGAGCCGGTTCGACGCGGCGAAGTGACGGATGGTGGCGAGCGTGCGCCGCTCGAGGGTCTCCCGGTCGGTGCCCGCGCGCGCCGCGTCGTAGGTGCCGTGGGTGAGCAGGACCGCGTTGCCGAGGACCACGGCGAACCCGAAGTCCTTGGCCCGGTAGTGGCCCTGGGTCTGGTCCCACTGCGTCTCGGACCACCGGGTGTGGTCCAGGAGGACCCGCAGGTAGGTGGCCGCGACGGCGTCGGGCGGCGGGTTGGTGCTGCCGTGCTCCGCGTGGGCGCTCGCGGCTGCGGTGAGCGGGGGCAGGGCGGCCAGCGCGCCCGTGAGACCGGCGAGGTGCAGGAAGCGGCGGCGGTCGAAGGGCACGGTTTGATACGACACGGGGCGATACCTCATAGGCTGGACAACGTTGTCAGAAGAGGGGTGCCGCACATTCTTCGGCGGTTCCGGTCCGCGCGTCAACGGGTGTGACGTCAGCAGTTCACCGGTTTTCGCGGGGGCCGTCCGTACGGCCGGGGTGTTTCCGGGCAGGGCTCATCGACCGGTGGGGCAGGGCCGCCCACCAGCCGTTTCGGGGGTCGTGCGGCGATCCGGACCGCCGCCCGTGTCACATCCGGGGCCTGAGCCACCTCAGCTTCGCCGCCGCCTGGTACGGCCCGCCGCCCTCGTGGCCGTTGAAGTCGTACACCTCGATGGACTTCTCCTCGTGGGCCCAGGCGTTGAAGGCCGCGAACACGGTGGAGGGCGGGCACGTCTGATCCTCGAGGGCGGTGGAGAAGAGCGCGGGGGCCCGGCCACGAGCGGCGAAGTGGACGCCGTCGAAGTAGGAGAGGGTACGCAGCGCTTCCTCGGTGCGACCGCGATGCGTGCGCAGGAACAGGCCGATCTCCCGGTACGGGCCCGAGTCCGTCAGGGTGACGGCGCGCGGGAAGTCGCACAGGAACGGCACGTCCGGGGCGACCGCCAGCAGGTCGGGGACCAGCCCTCCCACCGCGATGGAGATCCCTCCGCCCTGGCTCTCCCCGATGACCGCCGTACGGGAGGCATCGGTGAGCGGATGCGTGCGGGCGGCCTCCACCGCCCGCACGGCATCCGTGAACACCCGCCGGTAGTAGTGGTTCTCCGGCGCGTCGATCCCGCGGGTCATGAATCCCGGGTAGGCGGGGGCGGCGCCCACCGGGTCCGCAGTGCCTCCCCCGCCGCCCCAGCCGCTGCCCTGGCCGCGGGTGTCCATCACGAAGTGCGCCCGGCCGGTGGACGCCCAGAGCAGGTGCTCGTGGGGCAGTCCCCGCCCGCCTCCGTACCCCACGAACGCCACGACGAGGGGCACCGGCTCGGCGACCTGCGCGGGCAGTGTCAGCCAGCCCTTCACCGGGTGACCGCCGAAGCCGGCGAACGTGGCGTCGTACACCCGCACGGTGCTCAGGCCCGTGTCGACGGGCTCGAAGCGGGCGTCGAGGTCGTGCTGCCGGGCCTCCGTCAGTGTGGCGGACCAGAACGCGTCGAAGTCGTCCGGTTCGGCGGAGACGCTTCGGTAGCGGTGCAACTGTTCGCGTGGAAGGTCGAAGAGCGCCATGCGGGACTGTCTTCCTCAGGAGGGCGGATGGTCGTACGGTGCGTACCCCGGGTCCGGCGGGGACCGTGGCTATCCGCGGGCCATGGCGATGGATCCGGCGAGGCGTTCGCCCGCTTCGTAGATCATGTACGGGACGCCGCCGTCGGTGCCGAAGGAGGGGGCCGCGGCCCGGCCGTTCTCGGGCGCCGATGAGCGGGAGTTGTAGAAGACGCCGAGGTGCTTGCGGAGCGAGAAGTCCTTGCCCACCTCGGTGATCATGATGTCGCCGCCGCTGGCCTTGTCCTTGTTGTAGACGACGAACGCGGAGCCGCCGCGGGTCAGCAGGTGCGGACCGCCGACGTTGACCGCGCCGACGTCCGAGTGGCGCACCAGCGGCGTCTGGGCGAAGGTCCAGTTGCGGCCGTCCGCGGACCAGCCCCAGCCGATGTCCCGGTGGTCGGTGGTGTTGTTGGTCATGAACAGCATGACGTAGTGGGCGCCGCGGGAGGGCAGGTCGTACTGGAACACCCGGGCGTAGGACGTCTCGGTGGTGCCGGCGGGCATCATGGACGTGCTCAGGACCACCTTGTCGTAGGTGAAGTGGATCCCGTCCTTCGAGCGGGCGAGGCGGGTGATGGTGTTCTCGCCGTGGAAGTACAGCCAGAACTCCTTGACGTCCTCCTTCCACAGCACATGCGGCGAGGAGACGTGGCTGACCGAGTAGTGCGGGTCCCATCTGTTGGATACGATCGGGTTCGACGGGTACTCGGTGAACGGGCCCTCCAGGGAGTTTCCGTAGGCCAGGCAGATGCCGCCCGGCGCGTCGTGCGGCGCGTAGTAGAGGTAGTACCGGCCCAGGGGGTTGGCCAGCTTGTCGTAGACCCCTCGGATCGTGGGGAAGATGATCTCGCCCGTCGGGTTGTACTTCAGCTTCGACGGGGTGAGCAGCGTGCGGACGTAGGTGTAGTTCGGGAATCCACCGGGCGCGGCCGAGGGGGACGGCGTGGCCGAGGCGGACTGTATGGCCGGCCCGCCGACGGTGAGCGCCGCGCCGGACACGGCGGTGGCGCGCAGGAACATACGGCGGTCGAGGCCGGATTGCGGCTCGGGCATGATCGGCTCCTTGGGTCGGATACTGCGGGTTCGGTGGCCGGGGGTTCGGTGGCTACGGGGTGGGGCGGCTACGGGGTTGGGTGACCGCACGGGCCGGTCGAGGCGTGGGGCGGGTCGGCTTCGGTCACAGCTCGGTGAAGGCGGTGACGCACAGGCCGCCGAAGGCCACGGCCCACACGTACGGCAGGGTGCGCAGCATCACCTGGTGCGGGGAGACGCCCGCGTACTGGGCGCTCCACACGGTCTGGGTGCTGGTCGGGTCGGACACGCCGAAGACCTGGTTGTACGAGGCGGTCATGCCGAGGACGGCGACGGCCGGGTAGATGCCGGTGGCGACGAGGACGCCCGCGATGCCGGCGCCGAGGCCGAAGACGTTCAGGGGGCCGCGGAACAGGCACAGCGGCACCAGCAGGGTGAAGACGAGGATGAACAGGACGGTGTTCTGCGGGCTGACGGATTTGACGAGGGGCTGCAGGGCGTCGACGGCGCCGGGCAGCTTGACCGCGGCGAGCAGGATGCCGATCGCCACGAAGAGGGTGATGGGCGGGGCGGCCACTTCGAATCCGCCGTAGAGGGTGCGCAGCAGGCGGCGGTTCATCTCCCGCGGCCGGGTCGTCGTCACCAGCGCGTACAGCACTCCGCCGAGGAGCGAGGGGATGATGGCCACGTCCAGGCCGAGGGCGAGGGTGAGCGGGACCGCCGGGGTGAGCAGGGCGTACCAGGGGGCGTCGCCGAGCCGCCGGCGGCGGTCGCCGCGCGCGGGCCGGGCCTGCGCCGACTTCAGGGACCAGGTGTGCTCGACGCCGCGGCGCCGGGACTCCACGAGGACGTACGCGACGGCGGCCACCAGCGCGAACGGGAACAGCTTCACCATGAAGCCGCGCACCGTGTCGACGGGCAGGTCCAGGGCGGTGGAGAAGAACTGCCACACCGGCAGTTCGAAGGGCACACCGACGGCGATCCCCATGAGGACCGTGCCCGCCGCGGTCACCTTGGGGATGCCGACCGCGATCATCGCGGGGATGCCGATCAGACCGGCGAGCATCGCGGCGGGCGCCGATCCGGTCACGGTGCCGACCACCGCGGACACGGCGAGCACACCGAGGGCCACGAACACCGGCCGGTCGCCGCCGAATTCGACGATCTTACGGACCAGGGTGCCCGCGATACCGGTCTCCTCCAGGAGCTTGCCGAGCCACGAGCCGAGCAGGATCGCGATCATCGTGGCGGCGAGCGCGGGCGCCCCCTCCTGGAGCACCGTGTCGAGCACGCTGCCCTTGCCGGTGAGCGGCGCGTCCGCCAGGAACGCGATCACCACGGCGAGCAGCACCAGGGCGAACGCCGTGGGCAGCTTGCGGGTGAGCATGGCGGCGACTCCCGCCGCCATGACGAGCAGAATGACGACACCCATCGATCAGTTCTCGCTTTCCCAGGACACGGCGGCGGCCAGCGCCTCCGTGAGCAGCAGAGGGCTGCGGCCCAGGCCGCAGGCGGCGTGGGCGTAGGCGTGCGCGGCGACCTCGTCCGCGCCCGCGACGTACGCGTACAGGCGGCGCCGTCCGAACCGCAGTGCGGTGTGGCCCAGCGCCCGCTTGAACTCGGCGCGCACCGCGGTGTGGTGGAGCCAGGCGTGCGCCTGCTCGTGGGCGAGGGCGGCGGCGCGCACCGACCCTTCCGGGAACCAGTGGCGCCAGCCGCGCTCGGCGACCAGCCGCTCGGCGCGCTCGACGGTGTCGGTGTACACCTCGACCACCGGCGGCCGGGACCGGTAGCGGGCCAGCAGCCCCGCGTCCAGCCCGCCGTCCCGCTCGACGACCCGCACGGTCCCGGCCCGCGGGGTCATCCGGCGGCCGAACTCCGTCGCCGCCACCGCCCAGTGGCGCAGCAGCACGGGGTCGCGGTTCTCGTGCGTGGGTGTCCCGCCGAGCAGGCGTACCGCGAGGTCCACGTCAAGGTCACCGCTCATGTCCGCGACTCCACGACGGCGACGACCGGCTCCCCGGCGCCGCGCGGACGCAGTTCGGCGCGGGCCAGGGCGAGCAGCGCGTCGGGCTCCAGGACACCGGAGAGGTCCGCGATCCGGCCGCCCACCAGGAGCCGTACGGCCGGGGCCCGTACGCCTCCGTCACCGTAGGAGGTCGCGTCGCGGACCAGTGCGGCGAGCGCCTCGCCGGAGCCCTCCACGGTCATGGTCTCCACTCGCGCGTCCGCCGCGCCGAGCCGCACCACACCGTCCGCGTCCACCACCCGCACCGGATGGCGGTCCGCCCGCAACCGGCGCCGCACCTCGGTGCCGTAGACCGTGTACGCGTCCGTCCCCGCCAGCGTCCGCACACGGGTCTCGGGTGTTTTGAGGCTGGTGGCGGCGGCGCGCAGCCGCTCGTCGGCATCGGCACGATGTGCCCGGTCCTGGGTGCGCAGCTCGGTGGCGCCCGTCGCGACCGCCCGCACGGTGTTGGTCTGCGGGTCGACGGTCACCTCCACCTCGACGCCGTCGGCGGCGGCGCCCTGGGCGACGACGGCCCGCTCGGCCTCGGCGCGTACCGCGAGGATCTGTTCCTGGGTGGCGCCGGGGACGATGCGCTCGACCTGTTCGCGCACCAGCGCCAGCGCCACCCCGATGGGGCTGATGACCTCGCTGTGGCGGGCGATGCGCCCTTCGAGCCCGGCGGAGGCGGCCAGATGCGGGGTCACCGCCGCCGCTCCCCCGCCGCCGCCCACGAGGAGGGCGGTGTCCCGGTCCAGCCGGTAGTCGCGGATCATGGCGTCCACCACCGACCTGACCTGCTCCGTCCCCGCGTCGAGGACCGACCGCGCCGCACCGGCCACATCCGTGCCGAGCGTGGCGGCCAGCGGGGCGAGGGCGGCCCGCGCGACCTCCTGGTCGCTGCGTGCGAAGTCCTCCTCCCCGACCCGTCCGAGCGCGTTCGCCGCGCACGTCATCGTCACCGCGAACCGGCCGCCCGCCGCGTCGAGGACCACGTAGTCGTCCGGGTCACCGGCCATCGGCCGCACCATCGCCACCCGGGCGTCCCGCAGTTCCTCGGGCGAGGCGAAGCAGGCGTAGGGCAGGCCCGCGATGTGCGCGCTGCGCGGCCCGACGCCGGCCACCTGCCCGCGGGAGACCCGCACCATGGAACCGCCGCCGACTCCGACCGTGCGGACGTCGAGGGCGCTCAGGTAGGAGGTCTTGCCGAGGATCGTCGCGTGGCGCACCGCCACCTTTCCCCGCCGCACCACGCTGATGTCGGTCGAGGTGCCGCCCGTCTCCAGGAAGACGCCCTCGCTGACCCGCTCCTGCATCAGCGCCCCGGCGACGCCTGCCGCCGGGCCCGACAGGATCGTCAGCAGCGGACGCCGGCGCATCTCGTCCAGCGACATCACGCCGCCGTCGCAGCGCATCACCATCAGCGGCGCGGTCACCCCGGCCTTCGTGATGGAAGCGTCCACCAGATCGGCCGTCGCCAGCATCCGCGGCAGGATCGCGGCGTTCACCACCGCCGTCCGGGTCCGCTTGTGCAGCCCGTACATCGAGGTGATCTCGTGGGCCGCGGCCAGCGGCAGCCCCGTGGGCCGCGCCACCTCGAGCACGGCCTGCTCGCCTTCGGGCCGGTCCACCCCGAACGGCTCCGTGGCGACGAGGACCTCGGCCCCCTCGGCGCGCACCCGCTCCACGGCCGCGCGCACCTCGGCCCGCGCGGACGGATCGGCCACGTGCGCGTACACCAGCGGAAGCCGCTTGCCGGGGGTGAGTTCGAGCTTGCCGAAGGCGGCGAGCCGCCGGGTGATCACCGCGCCGGGCCCGCCGCCGATCCCGATCAGCCCGACCGTGGCCACATCGCCCTCCAGCAGGGCGTTGGTGGCCTGGGTCGTGCCGTGCGCCAGGAACACGACGTCCCCGGCCGTCCGGTCGACCTTCGCCAGGAGCTGTTCGAGCGCCTCGACGATGCCGTGGGCGACACCGTCCTCGTGATGATGGCTGGTGGGCACCTTCACCTGGCCCACCAGTGTGAGCGCGGCGGCGTCGACCGCCACGGCATCGGTGAACGTGC
Organism: Streptomyces sp. 11-1-2; assembly: GCF_003595545.1. Taxonomy (NCBI): domain Bacteria; kingdom Bacillati; phylum Actinomycetota; class Actinomycetes; order Kitasatosporales; family Streptomycetaceae; genus Streptomyces; species Streptomyces sp. 11-1-2. The sequence continues at coordinate 11,202,278 of NZ_CP022545.1, read as the reverse complement.
CACCCACGTCGATGCCGACGCGGATGCGGCGGTCTGGAGTCATGGCGGGGCACCTCCTTGTGTGTTGACGTGCTTCGCGTGGTACGGGACGGGGGGCCGGAAGAGCTGTCGGACGGGGTCAGTAGCCGCGGACGTCGGGCCAGCGGCGCTGCACACCCGCCCGGTCCAGGAGGCGGCCGAACTCCTCGAACCGCTTGTCCTCGGCCTGCACCTGGTGGGGCTCCACGCCCTCGTCCAGGCAGTGCGCGGCGAGCGCGCCCGCGACCTCGCCGACGTTCCACTCGACCGGGTGCAGCCGGTAGCAGCCGTTGGTGATGTGGGTGGTGCCGATGTTCTTGCCGGCGGGCAGCAGGTTCCGCACGCGGCGCGGCACCAGCGCACCGAGCGGGATCTCGAACGGCACGGAGCCGACGTCGATGTACGTATCGCCGCCCGTGGAGGGGTGCAGGTCGATGCGGTAGCCGCCCACTCCGACCGAGTCGCGGTAGCGGGTCCTGCCATGGGGACCGACCACGTCGATCGCGACGTCCTGTTCGACGACGGTGGTCACCGCCTTGATGCGCCGCGACTCGCGTACGTAGGCCGCCTTGGCCAGACCGTCCGCGGTGCCGGTGACGTCCGGGCGGATGCGCAGCCCCGGGAAGCCGGTGCCGCCGTCCGCCCGTGGTGCCTCCGTCTGCAGCCAGTACAGCACCGACAGCGACAACTGGCGCGCCTCGTGCAGGGCTTCGGCCTCCTGGCCGATGTACGGCTTGAGCCAGTAGTCGTTGAGCGGCCAGTTGACGAGGGTGATGTCCGAGCCGAAGGCGCCCGGCCGGTGCAGTCCGCGGGCGAGGATCCGGCGGAATCCCCACAGCTCCTTGTCCCCGGCGTCGGCGCTCTGGTCGGCGCTGACCGCGAGCGGGTCGAGGTCCGGGTTGGGCACGAAGGTGCGGGGCACGGACTCCAGCGTGCGCGGGTCGGGCGCCTCGAAGCCGAGCAGCGGACCCGGCCAGAAGCCGGGCCGGTAGGAACGCCAGAAGTCGTAGTCCTCGGGCCGCTCCACGGTGTGGTCCTCGCCCTCGTGGTGCGAGAGCGCGAAGCACACGGTGATGCCCTGCTGGTTATCGGGCCGCGCTTCGGCGGGGGCGTGCGGCTCGCCGAACTCGTCCTGCGCCTCGGCCCCGTTGGCGTGCTCCACACCGGCGAGGTCGAGCAGCTCGCCGGTCTCCGTGGCGTCGATGACGTACCGGGCGGTGACCGTGGTCCGCCCACCGGAGCGCAGGTCGCGCACGGTCACCGCGCGGATCATGTCGCCGTCCGTCTCGGCGGCCACGGCGCGGTGCTCGGTCAGGACGGTCAGCAGGCCCGCGGCCCGGTACGGGGCGAGCATGCCCTCGAGGACGGCGAGCGCCACCCGCGGCTCATGGCACAGCTTGCTGACCCGGCCGGCTCCCGGGTTCAGCTCCGCGAGCCCCAGCGCCTCGGCGCGCAGCGGGTACCACTGCCGGTAGTAGGCGCGGATTCCCTCGCGCAGTGCCCGGTAGGTCGCCGTCGTACCGAACTGCTCCACCCAGGGGTGCTCGTCCGGCGGCACGGCCTGCGCGGTGAGCTGGCCTCCGATCCAGTCCGTCTCCTCGGTCATCACCACACGTCGGCCCGCCCGGCAGGCGCCGAGCGCGGCGGCGACTCCGCCGAGGCCGCCACCGACGATCAGGATGTCCGGTTCCGCTATCACGCTGCTCCTTGGGGTCGTGTCCGAACTGCCGTGTCCGAACTGCGGTGTTCGTCAGGGGGCGTCATGGCCGCCGGCCGGGCGGACCCGACGTCTCGCCGGTACGGAACGCGCAGGCCACCAGCGGTTCGTGGGTCTCCTCGCCGGCCACGAGGGCGGCGAGGAGCCGGACGGCGGCCGCGCCGAGCTGGTGCCGGGGCACGTCGAACCCCATGGGCACGGGTGCCGCGGCCACGTCCGGCGGCGGGCCGCCGAGCAGCCCGAGGGAGACGTCCCCGGGGCAGCCGAGCCCCGCCTCCCGGACGGCGGCGTCCAGCGCGCGCCAGGCCGCACCGGTGTCCGTCTCCTCCGCGACGAACGCCGTCACCCCGTCCTCGACCAGCGCGCGCACCCGCTCCGCCGTCACCTCGCCCGCCGGATCGGCGCAGCGCAGCACCGCCTCCGGGCCCGCGTCGGCGCCGACGGCCGCCAGCCCCTCCAGAAAGCCGCGCTGACGGTCCGTGGACGCGGGGGCGTCATCGTCCTCGCGCACCAGGACGATGCGCCGGTGACCCAGCGCCGCCAGATGCTCCACGACGGCGCGGCTGGCGCTGACGTAGTCGGCGCCGACCCAGGCCAGCCCCTCCAGTTCCTCGCGGCGGCCCAGGTGGACCACCGGGAACCCGTCGGCCACGAGCCGCTTGAGCTCGGCGCCCGGCGCGTGGCGGCCGAGGAAGAGGCAGCCGTCGGCCAGCCGCACCCGGCTCAGCGCGTCCGGCCCGCCCGCGCTCGACCCGGTGAAGAGCACCAGGTCGTAGCCCCGGGCAGCCGCCTCCTGCTCCACGCCGACGAGGAATGGATAGTACGAGTGCTGCACGTCCGTCGGGAACGTCGCGGTGAAGCTGAAGACGCCGAGGAGGTTGTTGCGGGCGGCGGCCAGCCGCCGCGCGGCCGGGTCGTGCACGTACCCGAGGCTGCGGGCGGCGTCGAGGACGCGCTCCCGGGTCTCCTCGGAGATCGTCGCCGCCTTGCCGTCCGTGCGGGCCGACAGCACCAGCGAGACCGTGGCCTGCGAGACTCCGGCGAGCTGGGCCACCTCCGCCTGCCGCGGGCGTGACGTGCGGCCGACCGAGCCCGGATTCCGCCCCGGCTTCGCCCGCTTCCTCGACTGCTCCACGCTTGATTCCTTCTCCCCGCCGAGTGGTAATGCGCATTACCTATGCGCATTACCGAGCACTCTGCGGGTGGCGGGCGGAGTAGGTCAAGACCTGTGCGGCGGCTTTTCGTTGAGCGGCACCGCGACCGGCACCGCGACCGGCACCGGGTTACGCCCGGCTCTTCGGCCTACCCGCGTGCGCGGCGGCGTGGCCCAGTGAGCGGCAGGCGACCACGGCCCAGGCGGCGACGAGCAGCGCGTAGAGGACGACGGCAGGCCAGGTGAACAGGGACGAGCCGGTGCGGGCGGCGAGGGCGCCGGTGCCGGTGACGAAGGCGCCGAGCGGGAAGATGAAAGACCACCAGGTGGGCGCGAAGGGCAGCCCCGCACGGAACTCCCGCAGGGTCAGCGCCGTGGCGAGTACCAGCCACAGCACGGCGAAGCCCCAGAGTGCGACTCCGCCCAGCAGTGCGACGACTGCCGCGCCCCGCACGTAGGGCGCGGGCAGCGCGCCCGGCGCCGCCGTGGCCAGCGCACCCAGCCCGGTCACGACCTGGCCCAGCGCCCCCAGGCCGATCCACACCGTGGGCACCATCGCACCAGTGGGCGCGTCATGGTGCACCAGGCGGCTGTAGACCATGGCCAACACCAGGAGCGCCGCCACCAGGCCGAGCCCGAACATCGCGTAACAGCCCAGCAGCAGGGCCAGCCGCGGCTGCCCCGCTGGCGTGTGCGGGACCAGCAGCGCGCCCGTCGTGGCGGAGACCAATGGCGGCACCACCGGCATCAGCCAACCACCGAACGCCGCGTCCGGTGCGAAGCGATGCCGGGTGACCATCAGATACGGCACCGCACAGGCCGTGGCAAGACCGAGTGCGGTACCGAGTGACCACAGCACGCAACCCACGTCCAATGCGGCCCGCGCCCCGATCACCCGCGGGCCCAGTTGCAGCGCCCCGGCGCCCACCGTGAGCAGCGCCACGGCCGGCGCGCCGAAGAATTGCACGTGCATCGGATCGGCGGCGTGCAACCGCAGTGCCCGCTGCCGTACGTAGCCGGCCGTCAGGACGACGAGCAGCAGACCGGCCGCCAGCCAGACCACCGTGGCGGCGCCCCGCAATCCGGGGAAGCTCCGGGGCAGGGTGACCGCCGCGTTGGCGACGATGCCGGTGCCCATGACGGCCGCGAACCAACTGGGGCCGAGCAGCCGACGGCCTGTTACGTTCGCCGTGGGCGCGGGGGACCCGAGGACGGGGAGCCCCGGGCCCCCCGCACGCTCGGTCGGGACGGCTCGGGCACTGCTGGGGTGGGGTGTCACGGCGTGGAACGCCTCTTTCCTCGTCTTGGGGATCACCGTCGTGAACCGGCCGACCGGGTGGCCCGAGCCCGACAGATCCGGGTCGCGGCCAAGTCCGTCGACCCGTTGGCGTCACGAGGCTATGGCGGCCCCTCGCTCCTGCCGCATACCAGCACGCGCCACAACACCCTCACATCGGGACCCGCCAGGGAGAGCCCTCGCCCGGCACCGGCGCAGGGATCCCGTACCCGGCCGTGACATCCCCGCGCCGCTGGGAGCGCCTGGGCTCACGCGCCCCGAGGGCCGGTCACGGCGCCGGCTGTGTCCGCACCGAGTGCCGGCCCGGTCAGCACCGCAGGTGCCTCGGCGTCTGCCACTCCGGTGGTGTGGAACCGCGCCCGGAAGGCGCCCGGAGTCACCTTGAGATTCCGTACGAACGCTCTGCGCAGCGACTCGGGGGAGCCGAATCCGGTGCGGCGGGCGATCACAGCCATGGGATCGTCGCCGGTCTCCAGCATCGCCTGCGCCGCTTCCAGCCGGATCTGCTCCACATACCTGGCCGGTGTCGTGCCCACCTCGTCGCAGAAGAGCCGGGTCACATGGCGGGGACTGACGCCGGCCCGGCGAGCCATGGCGGACAGTGTGTGGTTGGCGCCGGGGTCCTCCGCGACGGCATCCAGCACCCGGCGCAGCATCTCCTGGCCCGTGTGCGGAGCACGGGCACGAACGCTGAACTGGGATTGCCCGCCGGGCCGTTGCATGAAGACCACCATGTCCTTGGCTACGGCGCGGGCCACTTCGGCCCCCCAGTGCTCTTCCACGAGAGCCAGCGAGAGGTCGATGCCCGCGCTGACGCCGGCCGAGGTCATCATCCTGCCGTCCTGGACGAAGATCGCGTCGGGCTTGACGTGGACGGTGGGGAAACGCAGGGCGAGCTGCCGTGCGTGGCGCCAGTGGGTGGCGGCGCGGCGGCCGTCCAGAAGGCCGGCGGCGGCCAGCAGGAACGTGCCGGTGCAGACGGAAGCCGTGCGACGAGAGTGCGCATCGAGCCTGCGCACGATGTCCAGCAGGGCGTCGTCCATGATCGCCCGGTCCCAGCCCGGACCTCCTGGGACCACCAGAACATCGCTGGTCTCGTGCACGTCCTCGACGGCCATATCGGCGCCGAGGCGGGTGCCCGCCGAGGTCGTCACCTCGTTGCCGTCGGCCGACACCATGTTCAGCCGGTAGCGGCCGCCGAATTCGTTCGCCGAAGCGAACACCTCGATCGGACCGGTCACATCCAGCAGCCGGACCCCGGGAAAGACGAAGATCGTCACGAGGAGTGGGCCGGTTCCGGCGTGCTTGTGGTTCATCGAGGGCCTCCGCGCGTGGACAGCGTCGATGCTAAACGTAGTGAGTTTGGAAAACAAACCGACTAGGATCGCGGCATGACCGATGTCCAGCCACGCGCCTGCCCCATCGCCGGGACCCTCGACCTCGTAGGAGAGCGCTGGTCGCTTCTGGTGCTGCGCGAGGCGTTCATGGGCGTCCGGCGCTACGCCGACATCCGCGCCAACACCGGAGCACCGCGGGACGTCCTCACCAAGCGGCTGAGATCCCTGGAGGCCGCGGGGATCCTGGAGCGCCGCCGGTACCAGGACCGCCCTCCCCGCTTCGAGTACCACCTGACGGCTGCGGGACAGGCGCTGGAACCGGTGCTGATCGGGCTCCGGGAATGGGGTATCCGGCACCTGCAGGACCCGCCGCCCGCACCGCGGTTCCTGCACACGTGCGGCGCCGATGTGGAGACGCGGGTCGTCTGCGCCGCATGCGGCGAACCCCTTGAGGGAGGCGGGCTGGTGACCGTACTGGAGGAGGCGGACCGCTCCAGGTCCGATGGAGGCCGTCCACGGTCCGGCTGACGGCCGCACCGGCGCCCCGGGCTCCTTTGATGCCGTTCGGTTACACGACCGGCATTCCACGTACGCCGTCGTATACCAGGATTCCAGTCGTCGCCGGACCGATCCGGTTCAACGGGATGTACGGGGGAATTCCATGCACCGTTCCATCGCGGCCGCCGCGGCGGTCGTCACACTCACCGCCACCCTTGTGGCATGCGGCGGTTCGGACGTGGGCATCGGCAAGGGCGGGCCCACGAAGAACACCGGTCCCAGCGGCCCGGCCGAACCCGGCGGGGAGCAGCCGCCGGACGCCGCGCCCAGCAGCGCGGGGCCGCCGATCGGCAAGCTCGGCGACACTCTCGCGCTGGAGGGACTGGCCGGCAATCTGGACACCACTGGCACGGTCCGGGCCGACTTCACGTTGAAGAGGTACGTGGACCGCGCCCAGGCGGAGATCGCCTACTTCAAGGCTCCCCCGGGGAGCGCCTGGTCGCGGCGGAGTTCTCGATCGTCGGCACGGGCACGGGCACCTACCACGACAGCGGGTACAACGGGGCGAAGGTCATCGACTCGACGGGGAAGAGGTACTTCGGCAAGCCCGGGTCCCCCACCGTCGGCGAGTCCTTGGACCTCTCCCTGATCCTCCAGCCGGGCGAGCGGGCCGCCGGGTGGGTGATCTTCGAAGTACCGGAGGGCGCGAAGATCACGGCCGTGACGTACCAGATGGACGCGACCGGGCTCGACGAGGAGCGCGTGGGCAGGTGGAACCTCGGTTAGCATTCCGGTCCGGTCGCGCGATCGCGCAGCCGCTCAGGTCTCGCTCGCGACCTCCCCGCCGACGCCGGTGCCCGTCCCGGCTTCGGCGGGTTTGTCGGGTACGAGGACGAGGCTGATGATCCGGGACGCCGCCGGTCGATTCGGGCTCCGATCACTTCGCCTTGCCAAGGTCCTCAACAAGCCGCCGCACACACCCACTTCTTGCCATATATGGTGGACGGGTGAGTTCACATGACCTGGAGCCCCGGCGTCCGTCCCCGCGGGTGGAAAAGATTGACAGCGCGCTGGCGGTACTGATCATCATCGGGATCGCCTCCGGATCGTTCTGGCTGGCCTCGGGCCTCACCTCGTCCTACATGTGGCTGCTCACCTGACACGCCCCGGCTCAGTCCGGCAGTCCCCACGGCTTGGCGTCGCCGACGGCCGGTACGTCGCGCGGTCGCAGATCCGGGTGGGCGCCGCGCGGGGCGATGACGGCCGTCTCGTCCCGGCCGAGCGGGATCTCGATACGGCCGGGTCCGGTCTCCCGGTACCGCAGCCGGCGGCCGTGCTCGTCCCGTACGTCGATGGCGCCGGCGATGCCGTGTTGCAGCACCAGTGGCGCGCCCGCCTCGCTGTGCACCCGCACCCACCGGGTCCTGCCGCCGGAGCGGTCCGCGTCGACGAGGAACGCGCCCTGGGCGCGCAGTGCCTGGAACGAGACGTCCGGCCAGCGCCGTGACACAGAGGGGAAGACCCGAACGACGCCGCCATGGCTCTGTATACCCATGTCGAGGATCGACTGGGCCGTGCTCAGAGGGCTTTCGATGCCCAGGCACCACCAAGGGCGACAACCGGGTGTGGCAGTACGACGCGGCCGCCCAGACGGTCGAACTGGCCTATGACGATTCGCTGGTGACCGGCGGCACGGCCCCGCTGACCGATGTGGACAACGTGACCGGGGCCTCCTCCGGCGATCTGTTCGTGGCCGAGGACGGCGGGAACATGGAGATCTGCGTCATCACCCCGGACGACGTGGTGGCCCCGTTCCTGCGCGTCGATGGCCAGTCGGGCTCGGAGATCACCGGCCCGGCCTTCTCGCCGGACGGCAGGCGGCTGTACTTCTCCAGCCAGCGCGGCACCAGCGGCAGCTCGTCCGGCGGTATCACCTATGAGGTGACGGGGCCGTTCCGCAACTGACCGGGCCCGGGTGAACCCGCGCCTGCTCCGCCGGGGACTCCGCTAGGCCGTTTCTTCCGGATCATCAAGGGGGATGTTGAGTGCTTGCGCTACAGCGAAACGCCTCGCGGGGGGGCAGCGTGACGCTGTTCCCGCGAGGCGCCGGGGGGCAACCTGCTTGCCGGGGGTTCGGCGGGAGATGTTCTGTCACAGGCTGGCTGTGCCGTGTCGCCAGTAGCCGCGGGCGGTGATGTGTGAGCGGGTGACGTTGCGATCGTTGACGAGGTGTCGGCGGATGCCGTTGGCCAGTGACGACTCGCCCGCCGCCCACGTGTAGAAGGGGCCGTCGGGCAGTTGTGCGATCGACAGTGCCCGCCGGGCGAGAGTGCCCGGTTTGGTGGACGGATCGTCGCGGGGCAGCCAGTGCATCGTCGTGGTCGCCGGCACGATGTGGTCGCGGCGGACGTCGTCGTCATGGGGGACTTCGAGGAAGACGTGGGCGGGCAGGGTGTCGGCGGAGTGCTCCAGGATCGAGAGGATCGCCGGCAGGGCGCTTTCGTCGCCGACGAGGAGTTGCCACGTGGCCCCGGGGACGGGGGCGTAGTGGTGTCCTCCGTCGAGGAAGGTGAGCTTGTCGCCGGGCTCGGCGGTCAGTGCCCAGTTGGCCCCTGGAGCCGTCGGAGCGTCGGGGGCATCTGCGTGGACGGCGATCTCCAGGTCAAAGGCCGAGAAGTCCGGCCTGAATCGCCGGACCGTGTAGGTGCGCACCCGGGGGCGGCGGGCGGCGGGCTGGAGTGTGTACCAGAGCATCCACCTCTCGCTGCTGGGGAACACGGTGTGGCCGGGGCCTTGGCCGGGGGCAGGGATGAAGAAGCGTCCGGCCTGATCGCAGCCTGCTCGTTCGAGGTGGCGGACGTCGTCGCCGCCGACCGTGAGGGACACGAAGTGGGGGCTTATGCGCTCGCGGCGCAGGACGCTCAGTTGGAGCATGTGGCGCCGTGACGGCCGTCCTTGTCGAGGTGGGTGCGTGACGTCGGCGTTCATCGGTGCCGCCCGTTCCCTGAAAGTGTGTGGCTGCTCATGGGGCCGATTCTTCGGCGGGGCACGGATGCCGGACCACCGGTATGCTGACGCGCTATGCCGAAAAACCGCCAAAGTGACGTGCTGCCGCCGCTGTGGCCGACGGAGCCGCGCGGCGGGGCGCGGATTCCCCACGGCTACCAACTCGATGTGCACTCCCACGCTGAAGGGCAGTTGGTGTACGCCGCCGCGGGGGCCCTGGCCACCACGACCGAGCGCGGCACCTGGATCGCCCCGGCCCACCGCGTGACGTGGACCCCGCCGGGATTCGAACACTCGCACCGCTTCTACGGCACCACGGACGCACGCCTGATCGCCGTCCCTGTGGAACTGTGCGATCGGCTGGCGCGGCATCCCAGCGTATTCTCGGTCAGCGCCTTGCTGCGCGAGGTGCTGCTGGCCCTGACCGACCGTCCCGAATCCCGTCCCGGCGCCTACGAGCGCCTGCTCGCCGTGGCGATCGACGAACTCGCCGAAGCGCCCGAGCAGTCCCTGCACCTGCCTGAGCCCCGTGACGACAGGCTGCGCGCCGTGACCGACCTCCTGCAGGCCGACCCCGGTCAGAAAACGACCCTGCCCGGACTCGGCCGCGCCGCGGGAGCCAGCGAACGGACACTGAGCCGACTCTTCTATACCGAACTCGGCATGAGCTTCCACCGCTGGCGCACCACCTTGCGCATCCACCACGCCCTGGCCCAGCTCAGCAGCGGCAGGTCGGTCACGGACACGGCGATGGCCTGCGGCTGGTCCAACCCGTCGAGCTTCATCGACGCCTTCACCGAGATCGTCGGCCAGACCCCCGGCCGATACCAGGCCGACTCACGCACCCCCGCCCGGTAGTTGCACCACCGAAGGAACTCCTCACCAGCCCTCAACCATGTTGGCGGGTTTCCAGCATCCGCCGCCTGTATTCCGGTTGGAAACAGCCATTTCGACACCGACAGTGGTGGAAGGACGCCGTACCGCCGTACGGCGCCACCGAAATCAGTCGCCCGAAAGGCCCAGGACAGACATGGCTGAGACAACCGGGAACACCACCGTGGTCATCGTCGGCGCCGGAGTCGCCGGCCTCACCCTAGGCAACTTCCTCCAGCGCAGCGGCATCGCCTGCACCATCGTGGAGAAGCACGGCCGCGCCTACGTCGAGCAGCGCCAGCGCGCCGGAACCGTCGACAGCCGCGGTGTGCGCATGTTCCGTGAGTGGGGCCTCGAAGGCGTCGTGAAGGACGATGCGCCTTTGGACATCATGGGCGGCATCTGGATCGACGAGGTCAGGTACCCCATGGGCTTCGACGACGACAACGACGCCGTCCTGCTGCCCCAGCAGGTCCTCGTCCGCAACCTCACCAACGCCTTCCTGGAGGCCGGCGGCGACCTGCGTCATGAGGCCCTGGACGTCAGCCTCGAAGCCATCGACAGCGAGCGACCCACCGTCCGCTACCGCGGCACCGACGGCACCACCACCAGGCTCAGTTGCGATTACATCGCCGGATGCGACGGCTACCACGGCATCAGCCGGGCCGCTATCCCCGCCGACGCACTCACCCGCTACGCCCACGAGTACCCGTACTCCTGGCTGACCATTCTGGCCGAGTTCTCCGCGAACCCCTCCGGCATGGCGATCCATGACCGCGGCCTGGCCGGAATGATCCCCCGCGGCGAGAACGCCGGCCGCCTCTACCTCCAGTGCCCGGCCGGCGACTCCCTCGAGCAGTGGCCCGACCAGCGCATCTGGAGCGAACTGGCCGCCCGATTCGGCACCGCCGTACCGTCCGGGAAGATCATCGACAAGCGGATCGTGCCCTTGCGATGCGTGGTGTACAGCCCGATGAGCCACGGCCGCCTGTACCTGCTCGGCGACGCGGCCCACATCGTCCCGCCGATGAGCGCGAAGGGCATCCACCTCGCCCTCTACGACACCGAGGTCTTCGCCCGCGCCATCATCGCCAAGATCAAGGAAGGCGACGCCAGCGGCCTCGACAACTACTCCGACACCTGCCTGCGCCACATCTGGAACTACCAGGCGTTCGCGGCCTGGCTCACCGAACTCATGCACAACGCCGGCGACGCCTCCTACGAGGGTGATTTCCGCAAGGATGTCGCCCGAGCCGAACTGGAACGCCAGTTCTCCTCCGAGGCGGCCAGCCGCCTGTTCAGCGAGCTGAGCGCCGGACTGCTCTGAGTAACCAGCAGTCCCAGGGGTACCGGATCCCACGACCGGTTCGGCAGCCCCATCAGCCCGACCAGGCGCCCGACCGCTGATCCAAAAGAAGCGGCCTAGTCCAGCGGGCAGCTCGTGAGCAGTGTCGCCGGAGCCGCGTCGGCCGGGCGCTGAACGGTGTGGTCCGCCGGAGGGCGGCCTTCCCCGGTCAGCCACTGTTCCAGTGCCGCGAAGGCGGAGCGGTGGCAGGGGACTATCGGGCGGAGCCTGTCGGGGTAGGCGTCGACGAGGGAGTCGACGTGCGTGCCGTCCTCGATACGGTAGTAGCGCAGCAGCGCGCCCCGACCGGCCTGGTGCACCATGCGGGCGTAGACGTCCGAGTCCTTGCTGATGGGCAGCAGCGCGTCGAGCGTGCCGTGCAGGGTGATCAGCGGTTTGCCGATGCGTCCGGTCAGAGCGATGCGGTCGACAGCGCGGTGGACCGCGGGCGGCCGGGTGGCGTAGTCGTAGTCGGCGTCACAGCCGGGGGTGCCCGGGGCGCAGTAGGGGGTGCCCGCCTCGGTCGCTCCGTCGTAGTCCGGGTCGGCTTCCTCGCGGTAGACGCGCTGTGTCAGGTCCCAGTAGACCTTGTGGTGGTACGGCCACAGAAACTCCGAGCCCGCCGGGTAGCCGGCCCCGCGCATGGTCTTCCAGGCGTCCTCGGCTCCGGCCCCGCCGGCGGCGTACGCCGGGTATGCGCGCAGCGCGGGCGGCAGGAAGGTGAGCGGGTTGGGGCCGTCGGAGCGCCACAGAGTGCCCTCCCAGTCCACTCCCCCGTCGTACAGCTCGGGGTGGTTCTCCAGCTGCCAGCGCACCAGGTAGCCGCCGTTGGACATACCGGTGGCGAGGGTGCGGACGGGAGGCCGGTGGTACCGCTGAGTGACAACGGCTCCGGCGGCGCGCGTGAGCTGGGTGACGCGCTTGTTCCACTCGGCGACGGCGTCACCGGGCCTGCGGCCGTCGCGGTAGAAGGCGGGGCCGGTGTTGCCCTTGTCGGTGGCGGCGAAGGCGTAGCCGCGGGAGAGCACCCAGTCGGAGATCGCGCGGTCGTTGGCGTACTGCTCGCGGTTGGCCGGGGTAACGGATACCACCAGACCGCCGTTCCAGTGGTCGGGCAGCCGGATGACGAACTGCGCGTCGTGGTTCCAGCCGTGGTTGGTGTTGGTGGTCGAGGTGTCGGGGAAGTAGCCGTCGATCTGGATCCCGGGAACGCCGCTCGGTGTGGGCAGGTCCTTGGGGGTGAGTCCCGCGAAGTCGGCCGGATCGGTGTGGCCCGAGGCCACCGTCCCGGCTGTGGTCAACTCGCCCAGGCAGGCGGCCTGTTGGTGGGCCGCACCCGGTACGTGCGGCAGGGCGTATCCGGAGCAGCGGGCGCCCGGTGCCCCCTCCGCGCCGGCCGCGGGCACCGCCGCGACCGATGCGACGACGAGCGAACAGGCGCCCACGAGCGCCCGTACTCCGAGAGCGGCACGCCGTCCGGGCCGTCCGCGGGGTGGGGCGGAGGCTGCGCGGGGTGGAGACATCCGATTCTCCTCCGAGTCGAGTGGTGAACGAGCCGGAGGCTAGAGGCACGGTCACCGGACGGGACATGTGCGCGCCCGCCATGGCGGCGGCCCGGACGGGGGTGCCGGACACCATGACGGGCCGTTTCACCTCGCCGAGTACGACAGCCGCGGAGTGTGCGAGCGGGAGCAGCCGCTGTCGGCGACAGTGCCCCCCTAGCCGCCGAGACCGAAGAACTTGGTGATCCAGTAGCTGGAGCAGATCGAGTCCAGGAAGTACGGGGCGCCGGTGCTGCCGCATTGTTCGGCGCCGGTGCCGGGGTCGACCGGCGTGCCGTGGTTGATGCCGGGGACCTTGTTGACCTCGACGGCCACCGTGCCGTCGGATGTCACGTACTCGTCGTGCTGGGTGGCATTGGGGCCGATGCTGGAGGTGCGGGTGGGCGTCTGGGACAGTCCGTGCAACGCCGTCCACTGATCGCGCAGTTCGGTGGCGTTGCGCGGCGCGACCGTCGTGTCGCGGTCGCCGTACCAGATGGCGGTGCGCGGCCACGGTCCCCCGTACGACGGGTACGCCTCGCGCACCCGCTGGGCCCACTCGCCCGGACCGAGGTCGAGCCCGGGGTTCATGCACTGGTAAGGGCTGTTGTTCTTCGTGCAGTTGTAGGGCAGGCCCGCGACGACCGCGCCGGCGGAGAAGACATCGGGGTAGGTGGCGAGCATGACCGAGGTCATGGCACCGCCGGCGGACAGTCCGGTGATGTAGACCCGCTTGGAGTCCCCGCCATATGCCGAGACGGCGTGGCCGGCCATCTGCCGAATCGACAGGGCCTCGCCCTGGTCACGCCGATTGTCACCGGCCTGGAACCAGCTGAAGCACTTGGTGAGGTTGTTCGACGAGGTGGTCTCCGCGAGCACCAGGACGAACTTGTCGCGGTCCGCGAGCTCGGGCAGCCCAGAGTTGTCGGCGTAGACCTGGGCGCTCTGTGTGCACCCGTGGAGCGCGACGACCACGGGCGCGTTCGCGGGCAGCGACGCCGGCTTGTACACGTACATGTTCAACGCGCCAGGATTGGAGCCGAAGTTGCCCACCTTCGTGAGGGTGACCGCGGCGTTCGCGGCGGGCGCGGGCCCGGCGAGAACGGCTCCGAGCACGAGGGCGGCGACGGGGAGGAGCCGGGCCGCGATACGGCTCCATCGGCTCCGTGGCAGTGCCTGGCGTGGGGGGACTGGCATGGAAGTGCTCCTTCGGTTGATGCGCTCCCGGTGTTCCTGTGGCCACCGACGCGTCGCTGTGCGCCGGAAGCACCAGACGTGGCCGGAACGGTAGAGTCGGCCGTGACCCGTCACCATGGACCTGGGCACCACAAGCGAATTCGCCGCCGTCGGCGTCACACGGATTGCGCGGTCGACAACCGATCTGCTACGCAGCGCAACCTGCCGGGCAGTTTGTTCGACAGGTCTGGTATCCCGGGTGCCGATGCGCTTGATCGATATCAGTTGCCTTCCGGGGTGATCGATCAGCCGACTAGCGTCTCCAGTCCAAAAGGTGCGCCGCGACGATCCTGACCGCGGGACGGGGCGCGGCTACTCCGACAAGGAAGAGGCGCTTGCATGAGTGGGGAGAGGCAGATCCTGGGGGACGACCTCAAGCGGGACAACTTCCGCTCCGTGAAGGCCATGACCGCTCTGGTGCTGCGGTTGCGCGACGCCGAGCAGCCCACCGCCGGGCAGCCCGCCGATGCCTGAGCCCCTCGTCGGGCCACGCCGTGTCGATGGCGACGAACCGAGACGAGGAGGAGCCGCGCTCGAGACGATCGCCTTCGTCGACGACCAGCCGGCGGAGCGGGCGGAAGTCCAGTTCCACCTGCCGGAGGTGCGCTGCTACACCCCCGAGCAGCTGCCGCATCTCGCCGTACTGCCGGAGTTCAGCCCGCCCATTTTCCCGGGTCGAGGAGCTGACTCTGCGCACCAGCCAGATGAACGCCACGGGGGTGCACTACTCCATCGCCGACCTGCGGGCACTGCTGGCCGACCCTGACCACGAGGTGCTGGTGGTCACGCTCACCGACCGGTTCGGGCCGCACGGCGCGGTCGGCCCGCAACTGCTGGAGAAGCACGCACAGCTCTGGCATCTGAAGCTGCTGGCCATGTCCTGCCGCGTGGTGTCGTTCGGCGCCGGTTCGGTGATCCTCAACTGGCTCGTCGACGAAGCCTCGCGCGCGGGTGTCCATCTGGCCGCCGACTTCCGCGGACCGAGCGCAATCGGATGATGGAGATCGCCTACCGCCTCGCCGGCTTCACCGGCGAGCCGTGCGACTGCCGGGCCGGGTTCGCCCCGCCGCGGGAGCCGGATGTGGAGCGTCTCCACCTGTTCCCCGAACCCCACGATCCCCCGCCGACGATGGAGCTGCGCGCGCCCAGCCTGCACAGCGCCTGAACCGGAACGGGCCGGCGGCGGCACAGCCGCCGGCCCGTTCGGCGCCGGGCGGAAAGGACCGGTCGGCGCCGGGTCAGAGCCTGAGTCCCGCGGAGACCTCCAAGATCTGGTGACGAAGCCAGCGGTGGGCCGCGTCCTGGTTGTTACGGGGATGCCAGTACATGGCCTCGGTCAGCGTGGTCATGGGCACCGGCAGCGGCATCGTCTTGAGCCCCGTCCCCTCGGTCTCGCGCGCGAGGAGTCCCTGGAGCACGGTGACCAGACGGGTCCCGGGCACCACATGGGGGGCCATGGCGAAACCCCCGACGTCGGCGGCGACCCGGAGCCGGGCGCCCACGCGGTCGAAGTAGGACTCCACGATCGAGGTCATCGGCCCGTTCACCCCGAGAAACGGCAGCCGTCGCAGCTCCTCGACGGTGATGGAGTCACCCACCCCGGGGTGGTTCTCGTCGACAGCCACCACGAACTCGTCGGTGAATAGCGTCTCGCTGAAGAAGCCGGACAGATTCTGGGCGAGGCTGGTCGGCCAGATCAGCAGATCGCACTGGCCCCGGCGGAGCTGGTCGATGAAGTCGGCTTGCGCGGGGAATACGTTGATGCGGATATTCAACGACTCCGCCTCCACTTTGCGCAGAATGGGCCAGATCAGCACCGCCTGGGCGTAGTCGCTGGCGATCACGGTGAACGTGCGGGGAGGGCCATCGGCAGGATCGAACCTTCTGCTCGCGCCCATGACGGCCCGCACCGCCGAAAGGGCCTCCTGTGTCGGCCGCACCAGCGACTCGGCCAACGGGGTCAGCGTCATCCCCCGCCCCTGCCGCACGAGCAGCGGATCCCCGAAATGGCTCCTCAACCGGGCGAGCGAGGCGCTCATCGCCGGTTGTCCCACGAAGACCCGCTCGGCCGCCCTGGTCACACTGCGTTCGGCCAGCAGAGCGTCCAGGGCGATGAGAATGTTGAGATCGATATTGCCAAGGTCGTCCGACATGTGTGCGCCGCTTTCCCAGGGGACGGTCACGCCCGCCGACATGGTGCCCGGCAGGCTGTCGGCTCGCGCACGCGGTCGCCCGCGGGAGCGGCCTGACTCACATCTTCCGGTTCGCCGCGGGCATAACGTCGGCGAATCAGCAAACGCCAGGCGTTTCCCCAGGGGTTCGGCTTCGCCGGTGGCGGAGCCGCCCCGGGACGCGCGCCGCGCCCATGTGCCGCAGCACGAAGGGCGCAGCCGCACGCCACCGGGGCAATCGGCCGACCGAGGCGGCCTTCGGGCCTCAGAGCACCGTGTGCTCGGCCTCGGTCAGCCACTCGGCCACCAGGGCACCCGTACGGGAAGCGTGCTCCTCCATGAGCGTGTAGTGATCACCAGCCGTGGTGCGGATATCGGCATTCGCAACGACCCCTGGGGATCCGTCACCGGCCAGCAGGGGCACGTCGGCCCGTACGGACAGCACAGGAACGGGCAGCGGCGCCGCGGACCATTGCGCGAACAGGTCGCAGTTCCATGCCATCGCCGACAGCCCGGTACCGGTCAGGCCCCGCACGACGTCGCGGCGGTCCGTCATGCCGCGCATCAGCGCCGAGACGAACTCGTCCATCCTGTCCGGCGGGGGCAGATACGTGTCCAGCAGCACGACCGCCCGCAGCGGTGCGCCGCGTTCGCTCAGCAACGCGGCCATCGCCAGGGCGAGCAGCCCTCCAGAGGAGTATCCCACCAGGACGAACGGGTCGTCCCCGGTCCTGGCGAGGACCCGCTCGGTCTGCACCTGGGCCAGGACCTCCCCCGACTCCGCCAGTGGCTCACCGTCGAGGAATCCCGGGGTGGCCAGGACGTCGACCGCGCGGCTGCCCCGGAATCCGGAGGCGAACCGGGCGTAGGTGTAGGCCCCCGCCAGCGGCACCAAGGGGGTCAGGCAGACCAGTCGGGGGGCTTCGGCACCCGACCCCAGTGGGGTGAAGGCCGGGGTCCCGGGCTCGGTCCGGAAGGTCGGGCGGTTGCGGGCGACGGTACGCAGCAGGTCGAACGCCCGCGTCCCGTCGCCCGCCTCGAACGCCGCCGCGCACAGGTCGGCGACCAGGTCGGTGGACGGTGGTGCGGGCGCGGTCGCCGCGTCGGGCTCGGCGCCCAGATGGGTCAGGAGGTGCTGGGCGAGCCGGGCCGGGGTCGGGTGGTCGAAGGCGATCGAGGTGGGCAGCCTGAGCGAGGTGGCCGAGGCAAGGCGGTTGCGCAGTTCGACGGCGGTCAGCGAGTCCAGGCCCAGCTCCGCGAACAGGCCCGCCGGGTCGATCTCCTCGGTGCCGCCGTAGCCGAGCACGTCGGCCGCCGTGGCGCGCACCATCTCCAGCAGCCCCTCCTCGGTACGCGCCGGCTTCGCGACGGCGGTGCCCGCCGCCTTGCGCGGACCGCGCACCAACCCGGCGATCAGCCGGGGCGGGTCCGGCAGGTCGCGGAAGGCCGCCAGGTTCAGCCGGGCGGCGACGACCTGGGCGTCCCCGCCGGTGGCCACGGTGTCGAAGATCGCATGGCCCTGCTCCTCGGCCAGCGGCAGCAGACCCGACCGCGCGAAGCGCGCGTGGTCGAGCCCTTCGGTCATGGCGCTGGGGAGGTCCCACAGCCCCCAGTCGATCGACACCGCGGGCAGCCCCCGCGCCCTGCGCTGCTGGGCGAGGGCGTCGAGTACGGCGTTGGCGGCCGCGTAGTTCCCCTGCCCCGCCGCGCCGAACACACCCGCGGCCGAGGAGAACAGGACGAAGGCGCTGAGGTCCAGGTCCTGCGTCAGCTCGTGCAGCAGGTGGGCGCCCCCGGCCTTGGGCAGCAGCACCGTCTCCAGCCGGTCGGGGTCGAGTTCGCCGATCGTCGCGTCGTCGAGCACTCCCGCCGCGTGCACCACGGCCGTGAGGGGGTGCTTCGCCGGGACGGCGCCCAGGACTCGGCCCAGTGCGGCGCGGTCGGCGATGTCGCAGGCGGCCACGGTGACCGACGCGCCGGCCTCGGTCAGTTCGTCCCGCAGTTCCCGGGCTCCGGGTGCGTCGATCCCTGTGCGGCTCACCAGGACGAGGCTGCGCACGCCGCGTGCCCGGACGAGATGC
Organism: Streptomyces sp. 11-1-2; assembly: GCF_003595545.1. NCBI lineage: Bacteria > Bacillati > Actinomycetota > Actinomycetes > Kitasatosporales > Streptomycetaceae > Streptomyces > Streptomyces sp. 11-1-2. The sequence continues at coordinate 11,184,005 of NZ_CP022545.1, read as the reverse complement.
CGGGCCAGGGACGCGCCGAGGCCGCCGGTGCCACCGGTGAGCAGCACCGTGCCGTCCGGGTCGAGGTCCCGGCCGACGGTCAGCACGACCTTGCCGACATGCCTGGCCTGGCTCAGATGGCGGAACGCGCTCGGGGCCCGGCGTATGTCCCAGGTGGTGACCGGCAGGGTCATCAGCTTCCCGGTGGCGAACAGGGTGAGCAGTTCGGCCAGCATCTCGCCGATCCGCTCCTCCCCCGCGTCCGACAGGTCGAACGGCAGATAGTCCACGCCGTCAGGGTGGTTCTCGCGTACGTCGGTCCTGCCCATCTCCGCGAACCGGCCGCCCGGGCGCAGCAGCCGTAGTGAGGCGTCCACGAACTCGCCCGCGAGCGAGTTCAGCACGGCGTCCACTCCCGTACCGCCGGTGACCTCGGTGAAGGTCCGCTCGAAGTTGAGTGTCCGGGAGGAGGCGATGTGGTCCCGGGCGACCCCGAGTCCGGCGACGGTGTCCTGTTTGGGCTCGCTCGCGGTGGCGAACACCTCGGCGCCCCACACCCTGGCGAGCTGGATCGCCGCCATGCCGACACCGCCCGCGCCCGAGTGCACGAGGATCCGCTGCCCCGGCTGGAGGTCGATCAGATCGCGCAACGCGTAGTAGGCGGTGAGGAACACGGCGGGCACGCTCGCGGCGCGGGCGAAGCCCCAGCCGTCGGGTATCCGCGCCAGCAGCCGCTGGTCGGTGACGGCCATCGAAGCGAACGCGGCGTCGGCGATGCCGAACACCCGGTCGCCGGGGCGCAGGGCACGCACGCCGGGACCGACGTCGAGCACCACTCCCGCGGCCTCCACGCCGAGCCGGGTCAGATCACCGGGAACCATGCCGAGGGTGATCAGCACGTCCTTGAAGTTCACCCCGACGGCACGGACCGCGATGCGGACCTGCCCGTCGGTCAGTGGCTCGGCCGTACGGGGGGCGAGCGCGAGATCGTCCAGGCTGCCCGTGGGCGAGGCGGTGAGGTGCCATGCCTCGCCGACGGGCGGTTCCAGCGCGGCCGGTCGACGGGTCAGGCGTGGCGCATACCGGTCCGCGTCCCGCAGGGCGATCTGCGGTTCCCCGGTCGCCAGGGCGGCGGAGAGGTCGGCCGCGGTGACGGGCCGGTCGGTGTCGAGAAGGACGAACCGCCCGGGGTGCTCGGACTGCGCGGTGCGCAGCAGGCCCCATACCGCGGCCTGGTGGGGCACCGGTTCGTCCGCGGGCCGTACGGCCACCGCGTCGCGCGTCAGCACCACGAGCGGTTCGGGACGGTCGGTGGCGATCGTGGCCTGCACCGCGGCCAGTATCCGGTGGAGTGAGGACGAGTCGACGGCCGTGAGCACGATCGACGTGTCCGAGGGCACGGCGGACGGCTCGGGGAACGCCGGAGCGCCGAGACCGTGGTCGGCCTCGGGGCCGTCGAGCACGGCCCACCCGCGGTCGTCGGCGGGTTCCGGCTCCGGAAGCGGGACCCAGCCCACGGTGAACAGCGAGTCCGCGGGCAGGGCGCCCGTGCCGGGCTGGGCGAACGGCCTGGTGAGCAGGCGGCCCGCGTGGAATACGAGCGCTCCCTGACCGTCGACGGCGGTGATCGACATCGCGTCGGGCCCCGCCGGGGCGAGGCGGACGAACAGCTCCCGCGCGCCGCGCGCGTGGAGTTCGACATCGGACCACAGGAACGGCAGTCCCGGCTCGTCCCCACCGGCCAGTGTCATCGCCTGGCAGGCCGCGTCCAGCAGCGCGGGGTGCAACTGGAACCGGTCCGCGGGGACCGCGTCGGCCAAGGCCACCTCGGCGAACAGCTCGTCGCCCGCCCGCCACGCCGCGCGCATGCCGCGGAACGACTCGCCGTACCGGTAGCCGGCGCTGTCGAGTTCGGCGTAGAAGGCATCAAGTGCGACCGGTTCGGCGTCCGGCGGCGGCACCGGCGTGAGCGAAGGAAGCGGCGACGCCGACGCGGAGAGCCGGCCCGTGGCGTGCGGCACCCAGTCGTGCTCGCCCCGGCTGTGCACGGAGAAGGGCCGGTCCCCCGACTCGTCGGGGCCGTGCACGGTCAGCTGGATCCGGATGTCGCCGCCGGTCAGTACCAGCGGCGCCGCCAGGACGAGTTCGGCGACCCCACGGCAGCCGGTCTCGTCGGCGGCCCGGACCGCCATCTCCAGGAACGCCGTGCCCGGCAGCAGCACCGAGTCCCGCACCACATGGTCGGCCAGCCACGGCTGGGTCCGAGTGGAGAGGGTGCTGGTGAACACCACGTCCGGCGAACCGGCCAGCTCTTCGGCGGGGCCCAGCAGCGGATGTGTCTGGCCGGGGCGCCGCGGCGGCTGAGCCGTCGGCCAGAACCGCTTGCGCTGGAAGGCGTACGTGGGCAGTGCGACGGCCCTGCCGCCGGGCAGCGCGGGGCTCCAGTCCACCGCCACCCCGCGGGTGTGGGCGTCGGCGAGCGAGCGCAGGAAGCGGTCCATACCGCCGTCGTCACGGCGCAGCGACGCGACGGTGTGCACCTGCTGGTCCAGTGCCTCCGCCGTCTCGTGCAGGGCCGCCGCCAGCAGCGGGCGCGGGCTCATCTCGATGAACACGGTGTGCCCGTCCTCGATCAGCCGGCGGCCGGCCGTCTCGAACAGCACCGGGCTGCGCAGATTGCGGTACCAGTAGTGGGCGTCGAGGGTCGCGGCGTCCAGGCGTCCCCCGGTCACCGTGGAGTAGAACGGGATGTCGGCACCGCTCGGGTTCAGTTCGGCCAGTTCCCCGAGCAGCGCGTCCTCGACCGCCTCGACGGCGGAGGTGTGCGAGGCGTAGTCCATCGGCACCCGCTTGGCCGCGGGCACGGCCTCCAGTACGCGGTCGAGTGCGCTGTTGGTTCCGGCGACCACCGTGGACGACGGCCCGTTGAACGCGGCGATCTCGACGCCGTCGAAGCGGACGCGTCCGGGGGCGACCGGAACGGACAGCACTCCGTGGTCACCTGAGAGGCGGTCGGCGATCACCCGGCCGCGTCGCACGACCGCGACCGCCGCCTGTTCGAGCGGCAGCGCGCCCGCCACGCATGCGGCGGCGTACTCACCGAGGGAATGCCCGACCACGGCGGCCGGAGTCACGCCGTAGGACTCCCAGAGCCGGGCCAGCGACACCATGACGGCGAACAGGGCGGGCTGGACGACATCGGCCCGCCGCAGCATCTCCTCGTCGCCGAGCGCCTCCAGCAGGTCCCAGTTCGCTTCGGTGGCCATCGCCCGCGCGCACTCGGCCATCGAGTCCGCGAACACGGGCGAGGACTCGATCAGGGCCCGTCCCATCCCCGCCCAGCTCGAGCCCTGGCCGGGGAAGACGAAGACGGGGCGCGGGTCCTGGCCGGCGGCCACGGCGGAGGCCACCGACGGTGCGGAGGTGCCGCCGGCCAGCGTGGTGAGCCCGGCGGCCAGTTCGGCGCGGTCCCGGCCGAGGACCACGGCCCGATGGGACGCTTGCGATCGTGTGGTGACCAGGGACCAGCCGATGTCGATCGGATCGGTACCGGCATCCAGCAACGCGGACAGCCGGCTCGCCTGCGCGGCGAGGGCGGCCGGTCCCCGGCCGGATACGGCCAGCGGGATCAGCGCGGTCTCCCCGGTGGCCCGTGGCTCGGCGGGCGGTGGCGTGTCGGCCTCCAGCACGACGTGTGCGTTGGTGCCCGAGATACCGAACGCCGAGACCCCGGCCCGGCGGGGTGCGCCGGTGTCGGGCCACTCAGTCCTGCCGTGGGCCAGCCGGACGCTGCCCGCCGTCCAGTCCACATGGGACGAGGCCGGGGTGGCGTGCAGGGTCGCGGGCACGGTGCCGTGGTGCATGGCCAGCGCCGTCTTGATCACGCCCGCGACGCCGGCGGCGGCCTGGGTGTGGCCGATGTTGGACTTGAGCGTCCCGATGAGCAGCGGTCGTGTCCGGTCCTGTCCATAGGCCGCGGAGAGGGCGTGTGCCTCGATCGGGTCACCCAGGGGTGTCCCGGTGCCGTGCGCCTCGACCACGTCGACGTCCCGCGCGGACAGGCCGGCGTTCGCCAGGGCCTGGCGGATGACCTCCCGCTGGGCACGGCCGTTGGGCGCCGACAGGCCGTTGGACAGGCCGTCCTGGTTGATCGCCGAGCCACGCACCACGGCCCATACACGGCGTCCCGCGGCACGGGCGTCGGACAGGCGCTGCAGGACGAGCATGCCCGCGCCTTCGGCGAATCCGGTGCCGTCCGCGGAGTCGGAGAACGCCTTGCACAGGCCGTCGGGGGCCAGCCCGCCCTGGCGGGAGAACTCGGCCAGGCCCAAGGGAGTGGTCATGACCGTGACCCCTCCCACGAGCGCCGTGGTGCAGTCGCCGTTGCGCAGGGACTGCGCGGCCAGGTGCAGGGCGACCAGCCCGGAGGAGCATGCCGTGTCGACGGTGACGGCGGGTCCCTCCAGCCCGAGCGAGTACGCGATCCGGCCGGAGAGCACCGAGCCCGCGCTGCCGGTGCCCACGTGGCCGGTGGCGTCGTCGGCCTCGGCGCCGGTGAGGAGCGCGTAGTAGTCCTGTCCGGTGCTGCCGAGGAACACTCCGGTGCGGCTGCCGGCCAGGCTGCCGGGCGCGATGCCGCCGTGTTCCAGCGCCTCCCACGAGGTCTCCAGGACCAGCCGCTGCTGCGGGTCCATGGCCAGGGCCTCCCGAGGGGAGATCCCGAAGAACTCCGCGTCGAAGGCCGCGATGTCGTCCAGGTAGGAAGCCGTGGTCACGCAGTCGTCGGGCAGGGCTGCGAGGTCCCACCCCCGCTCGCGCGGCGGCGGTCCCACGATGCTGCGTTCCTCGGCGAGCAGCTGCCACAGCTCGTCGGGCGAGGTGACGCCGCCGGGAAGGCGGCAGGCCATGCCGACGATGACGATCGGATCGGTGGTGACGGCCGGGTCGGCCACCGTGTGGGTGCGGGTCGTCCCGTCCGGTGTGCCGCCACCGGCCTCCGCGCGCAGGTGGTCGGCGAGCGCGGCGGGCGTCGGGTGGTCGTAGACCACGGTGGTCACCAGGGAGAGCCCCGTCACGGCGTTGAGGCGGTTGCGGAAATCGACGGCGGACACCGAGTCGAATCCCAATTCGTGGAACGGCCGGTGCGGGTCGACGTGCGCCCCGGAGGCGTAGCCGAGCACGGCCGCCGTCTGGGCACGTACGACCGCGAGCGGATCGGTGGCGTCCGCCGGGGCGGTGCCCTCGGTGAGCAGCGAGCCGACCTCGGGGATCTGCGAGAGCGTCGGATTGGGCCGCAACGCGGTGACCGCCGTGTGATAGCGGTCCCATGCGATGTCGGCGAGCACGATCGCGCCGTCACCGTGTTCCACGGCCGTCCGCATCGCCGCGGTCGCGTCCTGCGGGGACATCCCCGGCACTCCGTGCCGTCGCGCGGCCTCCCCGAGGGGCCCGTCGCCCATCCCGTCCCCGGCCCACACGCCCCAGCCGATCGACGTGGCCGGCAGCCCCTCGGCACGGCGGTGTTCGGCCAGCGCGTCCAGGTAGGCGTTGGCCGGTGCGTAGGTGCCCTGGCCCGAGGCGCCGACCGTGCCGGCGAGCGAGGAGAACAGCACGAACGCGTCGAGGTCGAGGTCACGGGTGAGCTCGTGCAGGTTGGCCGCGCCCTGTGTCTTGACCGCCAGGACCCGGTCGAACTGCTCCATGGTCAGGGCGTCGATGGCGGCGTCGTCCAGTACGGCGGCGGTGTGCACCACGGTGCGCAGCGGTGTCGCCGGGTCGACGGAATCGATCACTTTGGCGAGGGCGGCGCGATCGGACAGGTCGCAGGGGACGATGCTGATGCGCGTCCCGAACTCGGCGAGATCCGCGGCCAGTTCACTGGCGCCGGGGGCTTCCGTCCCGCGCCTGTTCACCACGATCACGTGTTCCGCGCCCTCGGCCGCCAGCCAGCGCACGACATGCCGGCCGAGTCCGCCGGTGCCACCGGTCACCAGGGCGGTGCCGCGGACCTGCCAGTCGCCGCTGCTCTCCGGACGCACGGGGGCCCGCAGGATCCGTCGTCCGAACGCTCCGTGCCGGTCGATGCGGACCTGGTCCTCGTGGGTGTCGCCCGACAGCACGGCGGCGATCCGGCGCCGGCCTGCGTCGTCCAGCGGCTGCGGCAGGTCGATCAGACCACCCCAGGCGCGCGGTCGCTCGAACCCGGCCACCCGGCCGAATCCCCACGTCATCGCTTGCGCCGGGGAGCGCGTCGCGTCCCTGGTCACGCACCACAGCGGTGCTTCGACGCCCACCGCGCCCAACCGCTGCACCAGCCGCACGGTCCGGGCGAAGCCCTGGGGGACGGCGGGGTGGTCCTGCTCGGGGTCCTCGTCGTGGGCCAGCAGCGCGAGGACACCGGCGGGCTCGGGGAGGGCGGCGAGGTCTGCCGCGTCCGGTGCCCGGACCGCCACTTCGGCGCCGTATTGCCGCAACGCTTCGACGACGCTGTCGGACCAGGCGTCGGGCGTGTCCGTGACGACCAGCCAGGTGCCGGTCAGCACCGGATCGGCGGACAGCCGCAGCGGCGTCCAGTCGGCCCGGTAACGCAACCGGTCGAGGGGGCTCTCCGCCGGTGCGGGGGCGCTGATCGTCCGCTCCGCGGGGGTCACCCAGTAGCGCTCACGCTGGAACGGGTACGTCGGCAGCTCCACGGCCCGCGCCTCGGGCAGCGCCACGGTCCAGTCCACCGGCAGGCCGTGCAGGTCGGCGGCGGCCAGCGAGGTCAGCATCCGGTGCAGCCCGCCGTCGTCGCGGCGCAGGGTGTCCAGCACCGGGCCCGCGGCGGTGGTGTGCGCGAGCACGGGGTGTGGGCTGACCTCGACCATGACCCCGTGTCCGTCCCGTATGAGGACGTCCATCGTGTCGGCGAAGTTCACCGTCTGCCGCAGGTTGCGGGACCAGTACCCGGCGTCCAGCGCCGTCGTGTCCAGGCGGGAGGTGGTCACCGTGGAATAGAACGGCACGTCCCCCTGGCGGGGCCGAACCGGTGCCAAAGCCGCCAGCAGGTCGGCCTCGATCCCGTCGACATGGGGCGAGTGGGCGGCGAAATCCACCCCGGCCAGCCGCCAGCGCATGATCCCGGCGGCCGACAGACGGCGCTCGACGTCGTCCAGCGCCGCCGGGTCACCGGAAATGGTCACGTTCTGCGGCCCGTTGACGGCCGCGATCGACACGGCGCTCTTCCCGTCGTCCGCCAGCAGCTCGCGCACCCGGTCCGGCGGGGCCATCACCGACATCATCGCGCCGCGCCCGGACAGCCGCTCGCGGATGAGGCGGCTGCGCAGCGCCACGATGCGGGCGCCGTCCTCCAGGGACAGGCCACCGCTGACGCAGGCGGCGGCGATCTCGCCCTGGGAGTGGCCGATCACCGCGGCTGGCTCCACACCGAACGAGCGCCACAGCGCGGCGAGCGAAACCATGACCGCCCACAGCGCCGGCTGCACGATGTCGACCTGGGCCAGCGCCTCTTCGTCGGACAACACCTCCCGCAACGACCAGTCGACGTACGCGGACAGGGCCTTCTCGCAGTCCTGCATGGCCTCGGCGAACACCGGTGACTCGTCCCACAGCCGGGCGCCCATCCCGGTCCACTGGGAGCCCTGTCCGGGGATGACGAACACGGCCCGCTCCCCGCGAGCCCGCTGACCGACTCCGAGTACCCGCTCCCCCAGGGCGACCGATTGCAGCGCCTCGATCGCCTCGGCACGGTCGTGCACCGGCAGCACGGCTCGGTGCGGAAACCGCGCGCGCGTGGTCGCCAGTGTGAACGCGACATCGGCCACCGGCTCCTCGCGCTCCAGCAGGTGCGAGCGCAGCCGGGTGGCCTGGGCGCGCAGAGCGCTCTCGGACCTGCCGGACAGGATGAGCGGCACCGGGCCGGAGTGCTCCGTACGGGGCTGCTCCTCGGGCGCGGCAACGTCCTCCACGATGACGTGCGCGTTGGTCCCGCTGATCCCGAACGAAGAGATGCCCGCCCGGCGCGGGTGGTCGGCGGCGGGCCACGGCCGGGCCTCGCGCAGCAGGCGCACCGGGCCACCGGACCAGTCGACGTGCCGGGACGGCCGGTCGACATGCAGGGTCATCGGCAGCCGGCCCGCGCGCAGCGCCTGCACCATTTTGATCAGACCGACCAGCCCGGCGGCCGACTGCGTATGCCCGACGTTGGACTTCACCGAGCCCAGCCACAGGGGGTGCTCGCGGTCCCGGCCGTAGGTGGCCAGCAGGGCGTCCGCCTCGATGGGGTCGCCCAGGGTGGTGCCGGTGCCGTGCGCCTCGACGGCGTCGACCTCGTCGGCGGGGACTCCGGCGTCGGCGAGCGCCTGCCGGATGACCTCTTCCTGGGCGGCACCGTTGGGCGCGGACAGCCCGTTGGAGGCGCCGTCCTGGTTGATCGCGGACCCGCGTACGACGGCGAGTACCGGGTGTCCGAGCCGCCGGGCGTCGGACAGCCGCTCGACGAGCACCGCGGCGACACCCTCACCGAAGTTGGTGCCGTCGGCGGCGTCGGCGAACGCCTTGCAGCGCCCATCGGCCGCCAGACCGCCCTGCTTGGAGATTTCGACGAACCCGTGCGGTGCGGAGATCACCGAGACACCGGCGACCAGCGCCTTCGAGCAGTCGCCCTTGCGCAGCGCCTGTGCGGCCAGATGCAGGGCGACCAGGCCCGAGGAACAGGCGGTGTCGACCGTGACAGCGGGTCCACGCAGGCCGAAGGTGTAGGCGATCCGTCCGGAGGTGACACTCGGCGCCGTACCGGTGGCGACGTAGCCCTCCGCGGCGTCCGGGTTGTCCAGGAGGCGGATCAGGTAGTCGCCCGGGCCCGCGCCGACGAACACGCCGGTGCTGCTCTCCCGCAGCGCGTCGGGCGCGTATCCGGCGCGTTCGAACACCTCCCAGGCCGCCTCCAGCAGCAGCCGCTGCTGCGGGTCCATGGCGGCTGCCTCGCGGGGCGAGATGCCGAACAGATCGGCGTCGAATCCGCCCACGTCGTCGATGAAGTAGGCGTCCGTGGCGAAGGGGCTGAGGGACTCCAGGTCCCAGTTCCGGTCCCGGGGGAAGGGCGCGAGCACGTCCCGGCCGGAGTCCACCAACTGCCACAGCTTCTCCGGCGAGTCGGCGCCGCCGGGCAGGCGGCAGGCCATCGCCACCACGGCGATCGGCTCCCTGGCCGCTTCGGTCAGGGCCCGGTTGTGCTCCCGCAGTCGCTCGGTCTCCTTGACCGAGGAGCGAAGCGCGTCGACGAGGCGGTCGGGTGAGATCGTCATGTCGGTCATCCTTCGGAGGTGTGCGGGTCGGCCGTGCCGAGCGCGAGGGACATCAGCTCCTCCACGTCGAGGCCGTCGATGTCCACGTCGGTCAGCGCCCCCTCGCGCTGGTGCTCCGCCCCGGCCTCCTCCGAGGCCGCGTCGGCCTCCTCCGAAGCCGCGTCGGTCTCGGGAAACAGCTCGGTGGCCAGCTTCCGGGCCAGCGCCTGAGGGCTGGGGTGGCTGAACACCGTCGTGGCGGGCAGCCGGAGCCCTGTCGCCGAGTTGAGGCGGTTGCGCAGTTCGACGGCGCTGAGCGAGTCGAAGCCGATCTCGCTGAACGCCCGCAGCGGTTCCACCCGGTCGGCGGTGAGCCCGAGGACAGCGGCCGTATGCGCGCACACCAGGTCGGTGAGGACTCGCACCCGCTCGGCGGCGGGAACACCGGCCAGCAGCTCGGCGGTCGAGGTCTCGGCGACCGGCGTCCCGGCGACCACCCGGCGGACCCGGCGGCGCACCAGGTTGCGCCACAGCGGCGGCAACTCCGTCTCGCCGGACGGGTCGACGTCGATGGGCAGCAGCAGCGCCTCGTCACGGGAGAGCGCCTGGTCGAACAGGTCCAGCGCGGTCGCCGCGGGCAGCGCGCGGACACCCGAGCGGGCGATCCTGGCCCGGCCGGTTTCGCTGAGCGTGGCGGTCAGCTCGCTGGTGTCCGCCCAGAGCCCCCAGGCCAGCGACTGCGCGGTCAGGCCCTCGGCGGCCCTGCGTCCGGCCAGTGTGTCGAGGAACGCGTTGGCGGCGGCGTAGTTCGCCTGCCCGGCGTTGCCGGTGACGCCCGCGGCCGAGGAGAACAGCACAAAGCCGGCGAGGTCGTCGGAGCGGGTCAGCTCGTCGAGTACCGCGGCGCCGTCGACCTTGGGGCGGAAGACCGCGTCGACGTCCGCCCGGCCGAGCGAGCCGACCAGGCCGTCGCTGAGGGCACCGGCGGCGTGCACGACGGCGGTGAGCGGGCGCCGCGGCGGTATCGCGGCCAGGACCTCGCGCACGGCCGCCCGGTCGGCGACGTCGCAGGCGGCGAAGGTCACCGAGGACGCGCCGAGGGCGGTGAGTTCCGCCTCCAGCCCGGCCGCCGCCTCCGCGTCCTTCCCCCGCCGGCTGAGCAGCAGCAGGTGCCGGACACCGCGCTCGGCGACCAGGTGCCGGGCGAGCGTGCCGCCCAGTGTGCCGCTCGCGCCGGTGAGCAGCACCGTCCCCGCCGGATCCCACGGCCGGGGCACGGTCAGCGCGACCTTGCCGACGTGGCGCGCCTGGCTGATGTACCGGAACGCCTCCGCGGCGCGGCGGACGTCCCAGGCCCGGACCGGCAGCGGCGTCAGGGCGCCCCGCTCGATCAGGGCGGCCAGCTCGGCCAGCATGGTCCGGATGCGGTCGGGACCGGCGTCGAGCAGATCGAACGCCCGGTAGCGCACGGCAGGGTGGCGCGGGCCGATCTCGTCGGCGTCCCGGATATCGGTCTTGCCCATCTCCAGGAACCGGCCTCCTTCGGCGGTCAGCCGCAAGGAGGCGTCGATGAATTCGCCTGCCAGCGAGTTCAGTACGACATCGATCCCGTGCCCGCCGAGCGCCGGGCGGAAGGCGTCCTCGAACCGTGTGGTCCGCGAGGACGCCAGGTGGGAGGGGTCGACGCCGCCGGCCCGCACATCGCGCCACTTCGTGGGGTGGGCGGTGGCGAACACCTCGGCCCCCAGGTGCCGTGCGATCTGCACCGCGGCCATGCCGACACCGCCGGCCGCCGCATGGATCAGCACCCGGTCACCGGGTCGGACACCCCCGAGGTCGGTCAGCCCGTAGTAGGCGGTGAGGAAGGCGACGGGCGTCGCCGCTCCCTGGGCGAACGTCCAGCCGGCGGGCAGCGGCGCCAGCGTGCGGTGATCGGCCACCGCGACCGGCCCGGCGTAGGCGCCGGTGACCAGGCCCATCACCCGGTCGCCGACCGAGAATCCGGTGACGCCCGGTCCGATCTCGGTGATCACGCCTGCCGCCTCGCCCCCTTCGGGCCGGTCCCCGCCGGGCACCATGTCGAGTGCGACGAGGACTTCCCGGAAGTTCACGCCCATGGCGCGCACGGACAGGCGGACCTCGCCCTCCGCCAGCGGTGCCAGCACACCGGGGGCGGGCACGATGCCCAAGCCGTCCAGGTTGTCCGCGGAGTCCAGGTCCACGCTCCACGCCTCGGTGTCCGGCGGCGGGGTGAGGGCGGGCAGGGTGTCGTCCTCCGTGAGGCGGGGGGCGAACAGCCGGTCGCCCCGCACGGCGACGACGGGTTCGTCGCCGACGAGGGCGGCAGGTGGCACCTGCGGCGGGTCGGCGTCGGGATCGAGGTCGATGACCAGGAAACGGCCCGGGTGCTCGCTCTGCGCCGAACGAACGAACCCGGCGGCGGCCGCGGCGGCCGGGTCGGGCGCGCGGCGCTGGCCGACCGGGAACGCCCCTACCGTCACCAATGCGAGCGTCACGGCGGCGAACCTGTCGTCGGACAGCCATGACTGGACCGCGGCCCTGGCACGCTCGGTGAGTTCGTACGCGGCGGCCGTCGTGTCGCCGGGCCGCGGCACAAGACTCAGCAGGGCGACACCGGGGGCGGGCGCGGTGCCCATCGTGGCGGCCAGCGCCTCCACACCGGCATACCGGTCGGCGTCCAGGCCGTCGAAGAGACACCGGCCGGACTCCGGGCGGTCGGACAGGACGGCCGTCCTCGGCGGGGGTGACGTGGCCGCGGGCGTCTGCGTCCAGTCGACGCGCAGCAGCTTCGCGGTCCGCCCGCGGTGCGTGGAGACCGGCCTGCCCCCGGAGACCATCCTGGTGACGACCTCGCCGATGGTCAGGACGGGGACGTTGGCGGAGTCGGCGGCCAGGACCGACACGCTGTCGGTGCCCCGCGGCTCCATCCGTACGCGCAGCGCGCGGGCGCCGGACGCGGACACGGAGATGTCCGACCAGGTGAACGGCAGAAACGTCCGGCCCTCCGCCAGGCTTCCGTGTGCCATCACCTGCAGCGCCGAGTCCAGCAGGACCGGGTGGAGCACGAAGTCTTCGGGGGAGGCCGCTTCCGGCAGGGCGATCTCGGCGTAGCGTACGTCCCCGTCGAGCCACACCCGCCGCACGCCCTGGAACACCGGCCCGTACACGAGCCCGTCCTCCGCGAGGGCGGCGTAGAAGTCGCCGAGGTCCGCCTCGACGGCGCCCGCGGGCGGCCACGCCTCCCACCGCGGCCCTCCGGCGGCGGGCTCGCGGGCCACGGTCGCGGTCGCGTGCAACACCCAGCCCGTCGTGGTGCCCGCCGCGCGCGAGTGCACCGTCACCTCACGACGCCCCTCGCGGTCGCCTCCCACCGCCACCTGGACGTCGACCCGCTCGTGGCCGTCGAACACCAGCGGTGTGTGCAGGGTCAGTTCCTCGACGCGCCCGCAGCCGGTCTCGTCCGCCGCCCTGAGCACCATCTCCACGAAGCCCGCGCCGGGGAACATCACCGAGCCGAGCACGGCGTGGTCGACCAGCCAGGGGTGGGAGTCGATGGACAACGAGCCGGTCAGCATGGCGCCGCCGGTCTCGGCGACCTCCAGGACCGCACCGAGCAGGCCGTGCCCGGCACCGGTCAGGCCGACCGCGGACATGTCGCCGCCGTGTCCGGCGTCGGTGAGCCAGTAGCGCTCGCGCTGGAAGGCGTAGGTGGGCAGGTCGACGAAGACGGGGGCGCGGTCTGCCCACAGCGGGCTGAAGTCGACCGCCGCGCCGGCCGCGAACACCGCGGACACCGAGCGCAGAAACTGGTCCATGCCACCGGAGCCGCGGCGCAGCGTGCCCACCGTCGTCGCGGGAGCGTCCATCTCGGCGAGGGTGTCCTGCACCCCGGGCATCACCACGGGATGGCTGCTGACCTCCACGAAGGCGTCGAAGCCCTCGTCGGCGAGGCCGCGTACGGCGGAGTCGAGGCGCACCGGGCGGCGCAGATTGCGCAGCCAGTACTCGGCGTCCAGCGCGGTCCCGGACTCGAACCGCCCGGTCACGGTGGAGAAGAACGGCACTTCGGCCTGTCCGGGGGTCACGGTCTTCAGCGCGCGCAGCAGATCGTCGGCGAGCGGGTCGACCTGTGCGGTGTGGGAGGCGTAGTCCACCTCGATCCGGCGGGCCCGCACTCCTTCTCGTTCGCAGTGGGACATCAGGTCCTCGAGATCCTCGGGCGTGCCGGACACGACCACCGACTGCGGGCCGTTGACCGCGGCGATCTCCAGCTCCTTGGACCGGGAGGCGACCAGGTCGGTCGCTTCCGCGAAGCCGAGCGGGACCGAGACCATTCCCCCACGCCCGGCGAGTTTCTCCGCGATCAGCTTCGACCGCACGCACACCACTCGCGCCGCGTCCTCCAACGACAACGCACCGGCCACACACGCCGCCGCGATCTCCCCCTGCGAATGACCCACCACCGCCGCAGGCTCCACCCCGAACGACCGCCACAGCTTCGCCAACGACACCATCACCGCGAACAACACCGGCTGCACGACCTCAACCCGCCCCAACGCCACCTCATCCCCCAGCACCTCGGCCAGGGACCACTCCACCAACCCCTTGAAAGCGCTCGCACACTCCTCCATCGCCGCGGCGAACACCGGCGAGGACCCCAGCAACTCCACCGCCATCCCCACCCACTGCGACCCCTGTCCCGGAAACACGAAGACGACGTCGTGTGCGGACACACGCGCGGTGTCCGTGACGACGGCGCCGCTGGGCTGCCCGTCGGCCAGGGCGCGCAAGGCGGTGCGTGCCTCGGCGGGGGTGCCCGCGACCACGACCGCGCGAGAGCGCAGAGCCGCCCTGGTGGTGCACAGCGAACGGGCGAGGTCGGTCAGGTCGTGGCGGCCTGTGGCATCGAGCAACCCTTCCGCCTGGGCCCGCAGCGCGGCCGGGGTGCTCGCCGAGAGCACCAGCGGCATCACCATGTCCGTGGCCTCGGGCGGCGCAACGGGTTCGTGCTCGAACTCCTCGAGGATCAGGTGTGCGTTCGTGCCGGACGCGCCGAAGGAGGAGACGGCGGCGCGGCGCGGGCGGTCCACCTCCGGCCACGCACGGGCCTCGGTCAGCACCCGCACCGAACCCCACTCGACCTTCGACGACGGCGCATCCACATGCAACGACCGCGGCAACACCCCATGCCGCAACGCCATCACCATCTTGATCACACCAGCCACACCCGCCGCCGCCTGCGAATGACCGATATTCGACTTCACCGACCCCAACCACAACGGCCCACCACCCGACCGGCCCCCATACGTCCGCACCAACGCACCCGCCTCAATCGGATCCCCCAACACCGTCCCCGTCCCATGCCCCTCCACCACATCCACATCCCCCACCGACAACCCACCCGACGCCAACGCCCCACGAATCACCCGCTCCTGCGCAGGACCCGACGGCGCCGTCAACCCATTCGACGCCCCGTCCTGATTCACCGCAGAACCCCGCACCACCGCCAACACCCGACGCCCACAAGCCACCGCATCCGACAACCGCTGCACCACCACCAACCCCGCACCCTCGGACCAGCCGGTGCCATCCGCACCCTCCGCGAACGACTTGCACCGGCCATCCACCGCCAACCCCCGCTGCCGCGAGAACTCCACGAAGGCGGCGGGCGTGAACATCTGCGTCGCTCCGCCCACGAGGGCGAGGTCGCATTCGCCCTTGCGCAGCGAGTCGCCCGCCAGGTGCAACGCCACCAGCGAGGACGAGCAGGTGGTGTCGAGTGTCATGGCGGGCCCTTCCAGGCCCAGGCTGTAGGCGATCCGCCCGGAGGCGACGCCACCGGAGTTGCCGGTGCCGAGATAGCCCTCCAGCTCCTCGGGCGGCCTGGTCAGGCGGTCGGCGTAGTTGTGGTACATGACGCCGGTGAACACACCGGTCCGGCTGCCACGCAGCGAGTCGGGGGCGATGCCCGACCGCTCCAGGGCCTCCCACGCCAGTTCGAGCAGCACCCGGTGTTGCGGGTCGGTGGCCAGCGCCTCCCTGGGCGACATGCCGAAGTGCTCGGCGTCGAACCAGTCGCCATCGGTGAGGAAGCCGCCGCGTGCGACGTAGGACTTGCCGCGGCTGGCGGGGTCGTCGTCCAAGAGCCCTTCCAGGGCCCAGCCCCGGTCGGTCGGCAGTGAGGTGATGGCGTCGCGTTCGTCGATGACGAGCTGCCACAGTTGCTCGGGTGAGCTGATCCCGCCGGGATAGCGGCACGACATGCCCACGATCGCGAGGGGTTCACGGGCGGCCGACTCGCGCTCCTGCAGACGCTGCCGGGTCTCGTGCAGCTCGGCCGTGACCCAGCGCAGGTGATTGAGCAGTTCTTCCTCGTTCGGCATGACACGGGACCTGTCTGTGAGAGTGGCGGGAAGGGCTCTACTTCATGCCGAGTTCGTTGTGGATGAAGTCGAGGAGCTCGCCGGCGCTCGCCGTCCGCAGCTCCGCGGCGGGCTGCCGGGCCGGTGCGCTGTGCGCCTGCAGCCGGGCCAGGCGGTCGGCCAGAACGGTGCGCAGCGCCCCGTCGGTCGACGGCGCGGCGAGTGCCGCCTCGAGCTGGTCGAGCGCGGCCAGCAGCGCCTGCTCGGTGCCGGTCTCCGAGGCCAGTTCCTCGGCCATCTTCCCGGCGAGTGCGTCGGGGGTGGGGAAGTCGAAAGTCGTGGCGGGTGGCAGCCGCAGGCCGGTGACCGTGTTGAGCCGGTTGCGCAGATCCACGGCGGTGAGCGAGTCGAATCCGGCGTTGAGGAAGGGCCGTTGGGGGTCGATCTCGTCGCGCCGGGCGAATCCGAGGACGGCCGCGGCCTGCTCGCGTACCAGCCTCAGCAGTTCCCGTTTGCGCTCGGCCGGGCTCAAAGCGCCCATCCGGGCGGCGAAGTCCGGCTCGGCGACCGCGACCGCGGCGGTCGGTCGCAGGGGGCCACGGGCGGCCGGTGCCCTGCGCGCGGGCACCGTCACCGGGTCGGTACCGGCCAGCGCACGGTCGAACAGCGCTAGGCCCTCGGCCGTGGACAGGGCGCCGACGGCGGCCTGGGGGCGGGTGCCCTTGACCGGGGCGGTCAGCGTTGTCGCCTGTTCCCACAGGCCCCAGGCGAGGGAGTGCCCGGTGAGGCCGGTCGCACGCCGCTGGGTGGCGAGCGCGTCGAGGAAGGTGTTGGCCGCCGCGTAGTTGGCCTGCCCCGGAGAGCCGAGGATTCCCGCCGCCGAGGAGAACAACACGAACAGCGCGAGGTCCATGCCCTCGGTCAGCCGGTGCAGGTTCAATGCCCCGTCGATCTTCGGTGCGGCGACGGTGCGCAGCCGGTCCGGGGTCATCGAGGTGACGATTCCGTCGTCGAGCACGGCCGCGGCGTGTACGACACCGGCGAGCGGGAACTCGTCGATGCCGTCGAGCAACGTCCGGACCTGGTCCCGGTCGGCGATGTCGCAGGCCACCACGTCGGCCGTCGCACCCAGTGCACCGAGTTCGGCGACCAGCTCTGCCACACCGTCGGCCCGCGGTCCGGAGCGGCTGACGAGGACCAGGTGACGGACCCCGTGCGTCCCGGCCAGATGCCGCGCCACAAGGGCGCCCAGTCCACTGGTGCCGCCGGTGACGAGGACTGTCGATTCGGCCGGGAGCCGCGGGATGTCACCGTCGCTCCGGGCGGGCACGAGCCGGGGGGCCAGGACCGCGCCGCGGCGCAGGGCGAGCTGCGGCTCACCGGTCGCGAGGGCGGCGGGCAAGGCGTCGGCGGACTCGTCGTCGATGTCGACGAGGACCAGCCGCCCGGGGTGTTCGGTCTGCGCCGAGCGCACCAGGCCCCACACCGGTGTCTGCTGGAGAGCGGACAGGGCGTCGTCTGGACCGGTCGACACGGCGCCGCGCGTCACCACGACGAGGCGGGAGTCCGGACGGCCCTCGTTCAGCAGCCACCCCTGGACGGCCTCCAGTGCCCGGCCCGCCACCTCGACCGGTGCGTCCATGGCCTCGCATTCGTACATCACGACGGGGCCGGGGTCCTTGGCCGACGGGCTGTCCACGGGTGTCCAGTCGAGGCGGGACAGCAGTCCGTCCAATGCCGGACCGGACTCGTCGGTACGGAGCGGACGGGCACGCAGGCGGTCCACGGTGACCACCGGTGCGTTCGCCGGATCCGTGGCCAGCAGCGAGATGTCACCGGACGGCGTCGCGGCGACGCGCACCCGCAGTGACCGGGCCCCCGAGGCGTGTACCCGAACCCCCGACCAGGCGAAGGGAAGGGAGGTGCGGCCGGACTGCGCCGCTCCGAAGGCCATCACCTGCAGCGCGGCGTCGAGCAGCGCGGGGTGCAGCACGAACGCGGTCGCCGGCACCTCGTCGGGCAGCGCCACCTCGGCGTAGAAGGCGTCCGCGGACCGCCACATGGCCCGTACGCCCCGGAAGGCCGGCCCGTACCCCAGGCCGTCGCCCGCCAGCGTGTCGTAGAAGCGCTCGGTGTCCACCGCTTCCGCCGGTTCCGGCGGCCAGCTCCGCCAGACCTGGGCCTCCTCCGCGCGGTCGGTCGTGAGCGCGCTCGCGTGGTACGTCCAGTCCGAACCCGCCGTACGGGAGTGGACCTGGACATGGCCGTCGGTGGTGACCGACACCTGCACATCGACCCGCTCGCCCGCCGGGATGACCAGCGGGGCGTGGATGGTGAGCTCCTCGACGACCGGGCGGTGGACCTCGTCGCCAGCCCGGACGGCCAGCTCGACAAAGGCGGCACCGGGCAGGATCACCGAGCCGCGCACCGTGTGGTCGGCCAGCCACGGATGCGTCAGGAGCGAGAGCGCCCCGGACAGCACGATCTCGCCGGATCCCGCCATGTCCGCCCTCGCACCGAGCAGCCCGTGGTCCACCGCGGCCAGGCCGACCGTGGACACATCACCGCGAGCGGAGCTTCCGTCCAGCCAGAACCGTTCGTTGGCGAACGGGTACGTGGGAAGTTCCACCTGGCGGACGGCGGTGGGGAACACCGGGCTCCAGTCCACCTCGACTCCGGAAACGTGGGCTCCGGCCAAGGCCCGCAGGAACTGCGTCTGCCCGCCGGACTGCCTGCGCAACGTGCCCACCACGGCGATCTCGGTGTCCATGGCGGTGGCGGTCTGCTCGACCGCCGTGGTCAGCACCGGGTGCGGACTCAGCTCGACGAACGCCCGGAAGCCGTCGGCCAGCAGCGCCGACACGGCCCCGGTGAAGTCCACCGGTTCCCGCAGATTGGCGAACCAGTACTCCGCGCCCATGGTCGATCCGTCGACCAGTCCACCGGTCACCGAGCTGTAGACCGGGACGGTGCCCGTGGCCGGGGCGATCGGCGCCAGTGCCTTGAGCACGTCCTCGCACAGGTCCTGGACCATCGGGGAGTGGGAGGCGTAGTCCACCGCGATCCGCCGGGCCCGCGGCTCCCGCTCCGCCAAAGCCGCCACCGCCTCCGGCGTACCCGAGACCACGACCGACTCAGGGCCGTTCACCGCCGCCACCACAAGCCCCTCACCGAACGGCGCGACCAGCCTCTCGACCTCGGCCAACGGCAACGGGACCGACACCATCCCGCCACGGCCCGCAAGCCCCTCCGCGATCAGCCTCGACCGCACACACACCACACGCGCCGCATCCTCCAACGACAACACACCCGCCACACACGCAGCCGCGATCTCACCCTGCGAATGACCCACCACCGCCGCAGGCACCACCCCAAAAGACCGCCACAACCGCGCCAACGACACCATCACCGCGAACAACACCGGCTGCACCACCTCAACCCGCCCCAACGCCACCTCATCCCCCAACACCTCAACCAACGACCACTCCACCAACCCCTCAAACGCCCCCGCACACTCCTCCATCGCCCCAGCGAACACCGGCGAAGACCCCAGCAACTCCACCGCCATCCCCACCCACTGCGACCCCTGCCCCGGAAACACGAAGACGGGTCCGCCTTCGGAGACGACCTTCCCGGTGACCACGTCGTTGTGCGGCTCATTGGCGGCGCAGGCGTCGAGCAGTCCGGCCAGTTCCGGGCGGCGTGCGGCGAGCACCACCGCGCGGTGCGCGAACGCGGTGCGTGTGGTGGCGAGCGAGTGGGCGACGTCCGCGAGGGCGACACCGGAATGGCGTTCGAGGTGTCCGCGCAGCCGCCGTGCCTGCTCCCGGACTCCGGCGTCGTTGCGAGCGGAGAGGGGATACGGCAGCACATCGACGTCGACCGGGGCCTCCCGAACCGGTTCCTCCGCCGCCTCCTCCAGGACGAGGTGCGCGTTCGTCCCCGACACTCCGAAGGAGGAGACGGCGGCGCGGCGCGGGCGGTCCACCTCCGGCCACGCACGGGCCTCGGTCAGCACCCGCACCGAACCCCACTCGACCTTCGACGACGGCGCATCCACATGCAACGACCGCGGCAACACCCCATGCCGCAACGCCATCACCATCTTGATCACACCAGCCACACCCGCCGCCGCCTGCGAATGACCGATATTCGACTTCACCGACCCCAACCACAACGGCCCACCACCCGACCGGCCCCCATACGTCCGCACCAACGCACCCGCCTCAATCGGATCCCCCAACACCGTCCCCGTCCCATGCCCCTCCACCACATCCACATCCCCCACCGACAACCCACCCGACGCCAACGCCCCACGAATCACCCGCTCCTGCGCAGGACCCGACGGCGCCGTCAACCCATTCGACGCCCCGTCCTGATTCACCGCAGAACCCCGCACCACCGCCAACACCCGACGCCCACAAGCAACCGCATCCGACAACCGCTGCACCACCACCAACCCCGCACCCTCGGAGAAGCCAGTGCCATCCGCACCCTCCGCGAACGACTTGCACCGGCCATCCACCGCCAACCCCCGCTGCCGCGAGAACTCCACGAACAGCGCGGGAAGCGCCTGCACCGCGACGCCACCGGCCAGGGCGAGATCGCACTCCCCGCGCCGCAGCGACTCGCAGGCCAGATGCAGCGCCACCAGCGAGGACGAGCAGGCGGTGTCGATGGTGAGCGCCGGACCCCCGAGACCCAGCGTGTAGGCGATACGCCCCGATATCACGCTGGACACGTTGCCGATCACGACCTCCGACGTGTCGTCGGCAAGCGTGTCGTACCCCTGGTAGGAAGCGCCGACGAACACCCCCGTCGACCCGCCGTGCAGCGTCTCCGGGAGTATTCCGGCGTTTTCCAGCGACTCCCAGGCCACCTCCAGCGCGAGGCGCTGCTGCGGGTCCATCCCCCGTGCCTCACGCGGGGACACCCCGAAGAACGCCGGGTCGAAATCGCCCGCGTCGTCGAGGAAGCCCCCGCGCTCGGTCAGGCTGTCGCCGGGGGCGAGCCGCCATCCGCGGTCGCCGGGGAAGTCCGCGGTGGCGTCCACCCCGTCGGCCACCAGGTCCCACAGCTCCTCGGGAGTGCGCACCCCGCCGGGATACCGGCAGGCCATACCCACGATGGCGACCGGTTCCGGTACCGCGGACTCCAGCTCGCGCACGCGGGTGCGCAAGGTGTGCAGCTCAGAGGTCGCCAGCCGCAGATAGTCGCGAAGCTTGTCGTGGTCAGCCATCCGCCCGAGTCCTTGGTCGCGTGTGCTGTGTTGGTTGCCGTGGTCGCGGGGTCACCAGGTGACCGGTAGCGCGCTGACGCCGTTCACGAGTCGTTCGGTCCGCCACGGCACCTCGTCGGCGGGGACGGCCAGGCGCAGGTCGGGGAACCGGCGCACCAGGGCGGTGAGGACCATCTGGATTTCCACCCTGGCCAGTTGGGCGCCCAGACAGTGGTGTGCGCCGTGGCCGAAGGCGATGTGGGCGCGCGCGTCGCGGTCGAAGTCGATCTCGTCGGGGCGCTCGAACACGCTCGCGTCCCGGTTGCCCGCGGCCATGTGGACGACCACCACGTCTCCCGCGCGGACAAGGGTGCCGCCCAGCTCGACGTCCTCGATGGCCATCCGGGGGAAGTTGCCCGCCGCGGCGAGCGGGGTGTACCGCAGAAGCTCCTCGACGGCCTGGGGCACCAGGCTCGGGTCGTCCACCAGCCGCTGCCACCGTTCGGGGTGGCTCAGCAGCAGGTAGAGGAAGTTGCCGACCTGGTTGGCCGTGGTCTCGTGCCCGGCGAGCAGCAGGGTCATGCCGAACACCACGAGTTCCTGCTCGCTGAGCCGCTCGTCCTGGTCCCTGGCCAGGACCAGCCCACTCAGCAGGTCGTCGGCGGGCTCGGCGCGGCGCTGGGCGATCAGCTCGGCGAGGTAGGCGATGAGGCCGTCCCTGGCCTTGACGATCAGTTCGAGGTCCTCGGAGGCCACCGACATGATGTCGTCGGTCCACTGGGCGAACCTCGCGTGGTCGGCGATCGGCACACCGAGCAGCTGGCAGATCACCCGCACCGGCAGCGGCCAGGTGAGCGACCGGGCCAGATCCGCCGTGGTGCCGTCCGCCTCGATCCGGTCGAGCAGATCGTTGATGATCTCGTCGATCGCCGGGCGCAGCCGCTCGACCTGGCGCATGGTGAACGCCTGCGCCACCAGCCTGCGCAGCCGCGTGTGGTCGGGAGGGTCCATCGAGAGGATGGACATGTCGGTCTCGATCGCGGGCGTACTGCGTGCGACGTCCTTGCCCAGGGTGGCCGTGCGGCTGAACCGGGGGTCGGAGAGCACGACCTTGACGTCGTCGTAGCGGGTGACCAGCCAGCCCGGGCCGCCGTAGGGCATCCGCACCCTGGTCAGCGTCCCGGCACGGCGGGCCTCTTCGTACGCGGGGTCCTCGTCGAGTCCGTGCTGTGGGCCGAACGGGTAGGCGCGGATCTGGTTGTCGACAGCGGTCATCGTGGGAATCTCCTTGGGATGGCGCATGAGCGAGGTGAGGCGGGGGGGGTGGGGCGTGAGCCAGGCGACGCGGGCCTGGAGGGCGTGTCTCGACGTCAGTTGCGCGGCTGGGCGTGGTCCTGGTCGATGAAGCTGAACATCTCCTCGTCGCTCGACGAGGCGAAGTGGCCCGTGGCGAGTGGCTGCGGG
The DNA here is from genome assembly GCF_003595545.1 of Streptomyces sp. 11-1-2. Taxonomy (NCBI): domain Bacteria; kingdom Bacillati; phylum Actinomycetota; class Actinomycetes; order Kitasatosporales; family Streptomycetaceae; genus Streptomyces; species Streptomyces sp. 11-1-2. Next base: position 11,161,677 of record NZ_CP022545.1, on the reverse strand, counting down.
CGTCGGCTGCTGAGCAGTGCCTCCATACCGCTCAACAGCGTGCCCACGTCGTCCGGCCCCGCCTCGTCGAGCAGGGATTCCAGACGGACCAGCAGTTTCCCGGCGTCGAAGTCATCACCGCCGAGCCGTCCGGCCAGGTGCTCGCCGAGTTCGGTCACGGTGGGAAAGTCGAACACCGCGGTGACGGCCATGCTCAGGCCGGTGAGTTGGGTGAGCCGGTTGCGCAGCCGTACCGACGTGAGCGAGTCGAAGCCGAGTTCGGCGAAGGGCCGGCGCGGGTCGATGACCGCCGCGTCGTCGTGGCCGAGCACGTCCGCGACCTCGGCACGGACGACGTCCCGCAGCTTCGCGGTGCGCTGTGCCGCGTCGAGCCCGGTGAGCAGGGTGCGCAGGTCGGCGGCGTCGGGTCGGGAGGCGGCCGCCGGGCGGCGGGCCTCGGGCAGCTCGTGCAGCAACGTGCCCAGGCCGTCGCGGGTGTGGGACGGCACCCGGTCCCAGTCGGCGTCGAATACGGCGATGGTGGCGTCGTCGCGGTTGAGCGCGTGTTCCAGTGCGGCCAGCGCGGCCTTGGCGGGCATGGCGGTCAGGCCCATGCGGCGCAGCCGTTCGTCGCCGACCACATGCGTGGCCAGGCCCTCGCCCGCCCATGCGCCCCAGGCCACGGCCAGGGCCTGTTCACCGGCCGCCCGGCGGGATACGGCAAGGGCGTCGAGCATGGCGTTCGCCGCCGCGTACGCACCGAGACCGGGCACTCCGAACACCCCGGATATCGAGGAGAACAGCACGAAGGCGGACAGGCCGCGACCGCGCGTCAGCTCGTCCAGCACCTGCGCTCCGCGCACCTTGGCCCCCGCGACCGCGGCGAAGTTGTCGGAGGTGAGCCTGTCCAGCACACCGTCGTCGAGGCTCGCGGCCAGGTGGAAGACGCTGGTGACCGGATGCGCGTCGAGTACCGCTGCCATCTGCTCCCGGTCGGAGACGTCCGCCGCGACGAACGTGACACGGGCACCGGCCTGTTCGCACTTATCGCGCAGCGCCTCGGCACCGGGGGCGCCGGGCCCCCGACGGCTGAGCAGGATGAGGTGCTCGGCGCCACGGCCCGCCGCCCAGCAGGCGATTTCCGCTCCGAGCCCGCCGGTGCCACCGGTGATCAGGACGGTTCCCTCGGCTGTCCAGGCTCGGGCAGGTGCCTCCGGAGCCGCGCGGACGAGCCTGCGTCCGTACTGCCCGGTGGAGCGGATCGCGACCTGGTTCTCGGCCTTCTCCTCGGCGAGCAGGGACCGCAGCCTGGCGACTGCCGACTCGTCCAGGTCCTGGGGGAGATCGACCAGGCCGCCCCAGTGCGTGGGGTACTCCCAGGAGGCGACCCGGCCCAGCCCCCACACACCCGCCTGGTCGATCCGCGGCCGCGGGTCGGCGGAGTCGACGGCCACCGCGGCGCGGGTGGCGATCCAGATCGGTGTGGCCACTCCGGCGTCGTCGAGGGCCTGGAGCATGGCCGCGGCTTCCACGGGCGTCTCGGGTGTGAGGACGACTCCGTCGGCCGGCGCCTGAGCGCTCAGCCGCTCGGCGAGCTCCGCGCGCGGTGCCTCCGCGGGCACGAGGACGGCCCGTTCACCGAGCGCCCGCACGACCGAGTCGGTCCATGTGGTGCCGGTGGCGCCGAGCACGAGCCAGCGTCCCGGTTCGGCGACGGCCGCGGGCTCGGGCAAACGGGACCAGTCGATCCGGTGGCGCCAGCGGTCCGCGACGGAGGTGCGATCACGGGGCGAGGTGACCCAGAAGTGCTGGTGCTGGAAGGCGTAGGTGGGCAGCTCGACCACGCGGGCGCCGGGGTAGGCGGGCCGCCAGTCGACGGACACGCCGTGCGCATACGCCTCGCCCAGCGCCCGGTACACACGGTCGAGTGTTCCCTCGCCGCGGCGCAGGGTGCCGAGCGCGACGGTCTCCGCCGTCTCCTCGATCGACGTGGTCAGCACCGGATGCGGACTCATTTCCAAGAAGACCTGGAACCCGCTCTCCACCAGCCCAGACACCGCGCCGTGAAAGTCCACCCGCTCGCGAAGGTTGCGGAACCAATACTCCGCACCCAACTCAGCACCATCCACCCGGCCACCCGTCACCGACGAGTAGAACGGCACCGAACCCGGCCCGGCAGCAACTCCCGCCAGCCCCTCCAGCACACCCCCGCGAATCGACTCCACCACCGGGGAGTGGGAGGCGTAGTCCACCGCGATCCGCCGGGCCCGCGGCTCCCGCTCCACCAAAGCCGCCACCGCCTCCGGCGTACCCGACACCACCACCGACTCAGGGCCGTTCACCGCCGCCACCACAAGCCCCTCACCAAAGGGCTCAACCAGCCTCTCGACCTCGGCCAACGGCAACGGGACCGACACCATCCCGCCGCGCCCCGCAAGCCCCTCCGCAATCAGCCTCGACCGCACACACACCACACGTGCCGCATCCTCCAACGACAACACACCCGCCACACACGCCGCCGCGATCTCCCCCTGCGAATGACCCACCACCGCGGACGGCTCCACCCCGAACGACCGCCACAACCGCGCCAACGACACCATCACCGCGAACAACACCGGCTGCACCACCTCAACCCGCCCCAACGCCACCTCATCCCCCAACACCTCAACCAACGACCACTCCACCAACCCCTCAAACGCCCCCGCACACTCCTCCATCGCCCCAGCGAACACCGGCGAAGACCCCAGCAACTCCACCGCCATCCCCACCCACTGCGACCCCTGCCCCGGAAACACGAACACCGGACGGGAGTCGAAGGTGCGCATGGCCCGGTCCTGGGTGGCGAGCCGGTCGAGTTCGTCCGGGCTAAAGGCCGCGGCACGGCAGGCGAGATCGGTGCGTGTGGTCGTGAGCGACAGGCCCACATCGACCGGACGCAGGTCGGGACGGTCGCGGAGGTGCTCGGCCAGGCGGGCCGCCTGTGCCCGCAGGGCCTCAAGGGTGCGTCCGGACAGCGGCCAGGGCACACCGGTCGGCCCGGCGTCGACGGCAGACGCCTCGTCAGGGAGGTCGGGTCCCTGTTCGAGGATGACGTGCGCGTTGGTGCCGGACACACCGAACGAGGACACTCCGGCACGCCGCGGCCTGTCGGCCTCCGGCCACGGCAGTGTTTCGGTCAGCACCCGGACCCCTGCCGGCCAGTCCACGGTGGACGCCGGTTCGGTCACATGCAGGGTGCGCGGCATGACCCGGTGCGCCAGGGCGGACACCGTCTTGATCACGCCGCCGATGCCCGCCGCCGCGGCGGCATGGCCGATGTTCGACTTCATCGAGCCCAGCCACAGCGGCTGTTCACGGTCCTGGCCGTACGCGGCGATCAGGGCGTTGGCCTCGATGGGGTCGCCGAGCACCGTGCCGGTGCCGTGCGCCTCGACCATGTCGATGTCCTGCGGGCGCAGGCGCGCGTTCGCCAGCGCCTGCCGGATCACCCGCTGCTGTGCCACCCCGTTGGGAGCGGACAGACCGTTGGACGCGCCGTCCTGGTTGACCGCCGAGCCACGCAGCACGGCGAGCACCCGGTGTCCGTTGCGGGTGGCCGCGGACAGCCGTTCCAGCACCACGAAACCGGCGCCCTCGGCCCATCCGGTGCCGTCCGCGTCCGCCGAGAACGCTTTGCACCGGCCGTCCGCGGCCAGCCCGCCCTGATGGGTGAACTCCTCGTAGGCGAACGGCGTCGCCATCACGGCGACACCACCCGCCAGGGCGAGGGCGCTCTCCCCGCTGCGCACGGATTGGGCGGCCGTGTGCAGCGCGACCAGCGACGACGAACACGCGGTGTCCACCGTGACCGCGGGTCCCTTGAGGTCCAGGGTGTACGCGATGCGGCCGGACAGCACGGCGGACATCTTGCCGGTGAGGACCAGGCCACCGAGCCCAGCCTCCGCCCCGTCGGCCGCGCCCAGGTAGTCCTGCTGGGACGCGCCCACGAACACACCCGTCGCGCTGCCGCGCAACGTACTCGGGTCGATCCCGGTCCTCTCGACCGCCTCCCACGCCGTCTCCAGCAGCACTCGCTGCTGGGGGTCCATGGCAAGGGCCTCACGCGGGCTGATGCCGAAGAACGCGGCGTCGAACCCGCCCGCGTCGTGCAGGAAACCGCCCTGTGCGGTCGTGCTGGTCAGCATCAGCTGGTCGAGATCCCAGCCGCGGTCGGTCGGGAACCCGGATACGACGTCCCGCTCATCGACGACGAGACGCCACAGCCCCTCGGGGTCGGCGACGCCACCGGGGTACCGGCACGCCATGCCGACGATGACCACCGGGTCGCCATCGTCCGCGGCGACGGTGCGCCGGATCGGGGCGTCGGCGCCCCCGGTCAGGAACGCGGCGACCGCGGCCGGCGTGGGGTAGTCGAAGGCAAGGCTGATCGGCAGGTCGAGGCCGGTCGCGTCGCCGAGGGCCGTGCGCAGTTGGGTCGCGGTCAGCGAGTCGAGTCCGAGGTCGGAGAAGGCACGGTCGGCCGGTACGTCGGCGGCCCGTCGATGGCCGAGCACGGCCGCCACGTGCCCACGGACCAGGTCCAGCATGTCCTGGGGGCCTTCGGTCATCGGGACGGCATCGAGGGTGTCGGCAGGATCGGTGGGCCAGAAGCGACTGCGCTGGAAGGCATACGTGGGCAGGTCCACCCGAGTGGCGTCGGGGAAGACGGCGCTCCAGTCGACCGCTACGCCGTGCACATGGGCGCTGCCCAGTGCGCGGACGAACTGGCCGAGACCACCTTCGCCGCGCCGCAGGGTGCCCAGGGCGGCGACCGTCGCTCCGGCGGCGTCCGCGGTCTGCTCAACGCTCATGGTGAGTACGGGGTGCGGGCTCATCTCCAGGAACATCTGGTGGCCCGCTGCCAGCAGGGCCGACACGGCCCCGGCGAAGTCGACCGGCTCGCGCAGATTGGTGTACCAGTAGTCGGCCGAGAGGCCGGTGGTTTCGATCTGCCCACCCCGCAGGGCGGAGAAGAAGGGCACCTCGGCGGCGACCGGCCGTAGCGAAGGCAGACCGGCCAGGACCGCGTCCCGGATCTCCGCCACCATCGGGGAGTGAGACGCGTAGTCCACCGCGATCCGGCGAGCCCGCGGCTCCCGCTCGACCAGAGCCGCCACCGCCTCCGGCGTACCCGACACCACCACCGACTCAGGGCCGTTCACCGCCGCCACCACAAGCCCCTCGCCGAAGGGCTCAACCAGCTCCTCCACCTCGGCCCGCGACAGCGGGACCGACACCATCCCGCCGCGCCCCGCAAGCCCCTCCGCGATCAGCCTCGACCGCACACACACCACACGTGCCGCGTCCTCCAACGACAACGCACCGGCCACACACGCCGCCGCGATCTCCCCCTGCGAATGACCCACCACCGCCGCAGGCTCCACCCCGAACGACCGCCACAGCTTCGCCAACGACACCATCACCGCGAACAACACCGGCTGCACCACCTCAACCCGCCCCAACGCCACCTCATCCCCCAACACCTCGGCCAGGGACCACTCCACCAACCCCTTGAAAGCGCTCGCACACTCCTCCATCGCCCCAGCGAACACCGGCGAAGACCCCAGCAACTCCACCGCCATCCCCACCCACTGCGACCCCTGCCCCGGAAACACGAACACCGGACGGGCCGAGGGCAGTGCCGTTGCCTGCACCAGGTCAGCGGACGGTTCGCCCTCGGCCAGGGCGCGCAGGCCCTCAGGGCTGGTGACCAGGGCCCGCCGCGCGAAGTGCGTGCGCGAGAGGGCCAGTGCCCGGCCGATGTCCCGCGCGGGCAGTGTGCGGCCCCTCAGGTGTGTGTCGAGCAGCCTCGCCTGCTCGCGCAGCGCGGACGTGTCCTGGCCGGAGAGCACCCACGGGCTCGGCCCCTCTGCCGTGGCTTCGGCCTGCGGCCGCGGCGCCGCCTGCTCGATGATCACGTGCGCGTTGGTGCCCGAGATGCCGAACGACGACACGCCGGCGCGCCGTGGCCGGTCCGTCTCCGGCCACGGCCGGGCGTCCGTGACGAGTTCGACGGCGCCGTCCGCCCAGTCCACGCGGGAGCTCGCCCGGCTCACGTGCAGCGTTGGCGGCACGATCCCACTCCGCAGCGCCGCCACCATCTTGATGACGCCGCCGACCCCGGCCGCCGCCTGGGAGTGGCCGATGTTCGACTTCAACGAGCCCAGCAGCAGCGGGCGTTCCCGGTCCTGACCGTAGGTGGCCAGCAGCGCACTGGCCTCGATCGGATCGCCGAGCCGCGTCCCGGTTCCGTGCGCCTCGATCACATCCACGTCGGACGGGCGCAGCCCGGCGTTGTCCAGTGCGCTGCTGAGCACTCGGCGCTGAGCGGAGCCATTTGGCGCGGTGAGGCCGTTGGACGCGCCGTCGGAGTTGACCGCCGAGCCGCGCAGCAGCGCCAGCACCTGGTGTCCGTTGCGTTCGGCGTCCGACAGCCGCTCCAGCACGAGCAGACCCGCGCCCTCGGAGAAGCTGGTGCCGTCGGCGTCGTCGGAGAAGGACTTGCAGCGGCCGTCGGGGGCCAGACCTTCCTGCTGGGTGAAGTCGATGAAGGCGGACGGCGTGGACATCACGGTCACCCCGCCCGCCAGGGCCAGGGAGCAGTCTCCCGACCGCAGCGCCAGCGTGGCCTGGTGCAGGGCGACCAGCGACGACGAGCACGCCGTGTCGATGGTGACCGCCGGGCCTTCCAGGCCCAGGGTGTAGGCGATCCGGCCGGACATCACGCTGGACGCGTTGCCCGTCGAGGAGAACCCGGGAGGCAGATCGGGAACCTTGTCGAGTACCGACTGGTAGTCCTGGTGCAGCGCGCCGACGAACACTCCGGTCCGGCTGGTGCGCAGGGTGCCGGGCACGATCCCGGCACGCTCCAGCGCCTCCCAGGCCAGCTCCAGCAGCAGCCTCTGCTGCGGATCGGTGGCCAGCGCCTCCCTCGGGGACATCCCGAAGAACGCCGCGTCGAACTCGGCCGCGTCGGGCAGGAACCCGCCGGAGCGGGTGCTCGACGGCACCTCGCCCCAGTCCCGGTCGGTGGGGAATTCGGTGATCGCGTCGCCGCCGGTCTCGACGAGTTCCCACAGCTCCTCGGGGCTGCGCACATCGCCGGGGTACCGGCAGGCCATGCCGACGATCGCGATGGGTTCGCTGCGGGTGGCCAGCAGCTTGTCCAGTTGCCGCCGGGTGCGCCGGAGGTCCTCGGTGGTCTCCTTGAGGAAGTGCCGCAGCTTGGCCTCTGTGCTGGTCATGAGATACCGAACTCCTTACCGAGCAGCTCGAACATTTCCTCGTCGGTGGCCTCGCCGAGATCGGTTTCCTGGGCCTCGGTGTCGTCGGTCACGAGCAGTGCCGACAGCCTGCGCATCACCTGCTCCCGGATCGCCGCGTCGCCGTCGAACCGGGCGAAGGCGTCCTCCAGCCGGGCCAGTTCGGCGAGCACCGGGTTCTCCTGGGGCTGGTCGCCGCCCAAGCGGGAGGACAAGTGCTCGGCCAGTGCGGTGGGCGAGGAGTGGTCGAAGACGATGGTGGAGGCCAGTCGAAGGCCGAGCAGGGTGCCGATCCGGTTGCGCAGTTCCACGGCGGTCAGCGAGTCGAAGCCGAGCGACTTGAACGGGCGGTCGGCCTCCAGCGACTGATCGTCGGAGTGCCCGAGCACCGCGGCGGCCTGCGCCCGCACCAGCCTGGTCAGCTCGGCGGCCCGGTCCGGCGGACCCATCCGGGCGAGGCGGTCGACGAGGGCGCCTTCGTCGTGGTCGGCGTGCCTGCGGCCGGTGGTGCCGGTCAGTGCCCAGAGGATGTGCGGTGCCGACGCGGCGGCCCGCAATGTCGGCAGGTCCAGGCGCATCCCGGCGACCGCGGGCCCGTCCTGCGCCACCGCCGCGTCGAACATGGCCAGCGCCTCCTCGGTGGACAGCGCGGGCAGGCCGGAGCGGGCGATCCGGTCGATGTCCCGTGCGGTCAGCGCGCCGGTCATGCCGCTCGCCTCGGCCCACAGGCTCCACGCGATCGACGTGGCGGGCAGACCCGCGGCCTTGCGATGGGCGGCGAGCGCGTCGAGGAAGGCGTTGGCGGCGGCGTAGTTGCCCTGGCCCGCGCTGCCCATCACGGCGGCGGCAGAGGAGTAGAGCACGAACGCGGCGAGGTCGAGGTCTCGGGTCAACTCGTGCAGGTGCCAGGCGCCGTCGGCCTTGGAGCCCAGGCTGGTGACCAGCCGTTCGGGGGTCAGCGACTGGATCACGCCGTCGTCGAGCACCCCGGCCGCGTGTACGACGGCGGTCAGCGGGTGCTGGTCGGAAACGGTGGCGAGAAGATCCGCCACCGCCGTCCGGTCGCCGACGTCGCAGGCGCGCACCAGGGCCTCGGCCCCGTATTCGGCCAGCTCCGCGACCAGTCGCGCCGCGCCGGGTGCGTCCGGTCCGCTCCGGCTGACGAGGAGCAGATGCCGTACGCCCCGCGTGGTCACCAGATGGCGGGCCAGCGACGCGGCCAGGCCGCCGGTGCCGCCGGTGATCAGCACGGTGCCCCGCGGATTCCAGCGCCGCGGCATGGTCAGTACGACCTTGCCGATGTGCTGGGCACGGCTGATGTACCGGAACGCCTCACGTCCGTGCCGGACGTCCCAGGTGGACACCGGGAGGTGCTGCAGCGCGCCGTCCTGGAACAGGTCGAGCAGGGCCCGCAGCCTCTCCTGTACGGCGTCGGGCTCCAGCTCCGCCAGGTCGAAGGCGCGGTAGCCGATCCCGTCCGGCACAGTGGTGCGGATGTCGGTCTTGCCCATCTCGGCGAACCGCCCGCCCCTCGGCAGCAGCCGCAGCGAGGCGTCCACGAACTCGCCGGCCAGCGAGTTCAGTACGGCATCGACGCCCCGGCCACCGGTGGCCTCCAGGAACCGCCGCTCGAAGTCGAGGGTGCGCGAGGAGGCGATGTGGTCGTCGGGAATGCCCAGCGAGCGCAGCACATGCTGCTTGGGTTCACTGGCGGTGGCGAAGACCTCCAGCCCCCAGTGCCGGGCGAGCTGGATGGCCGCCATGCCGACGCCGCCCGCGCCCGCGTGCACCAGCAGGGACTGTCCCGTGCGCACCTCGGACAGGTCGAGCAGACCGTAGTAGGCGGTCAGGAACACGACGGGCACCGACGCCGCCTGCGCGAAGGTCCAGTCGTCGGGCATCGGCGCGAGCAGCCGGTGGTCGGTGACGGTCAGCGGGCCGAAGGCGCCGACGGTCAGCCCGAACACGCGGTCGCCGGGCCGCAGACCGGCCACGTCCGGGCCGGTCTCCAGCACGACACCGGACACCTCGGCCCCCAGCGGGGTGGCGGCACGTCGGTTCATGCCCAGCGCGTCGAAGACATCGCGGAAGTTGACCCCGGCGGCCCGGACGTCGACCCGGACCTCCTGGGGTCCGAGCGGTTCCTCCGCGCGGGGCCACGGCACCAGGTCGAGGTCGTCGAGGCTGCCCTTGCGCATGGTCTCCAGGCGCCATGACGGACCGGGCGGTGGCGTCAGCGAGCCGGGCTCGGCCAGCCGGGCCGCGAGGAGGGCGCCTTCGCGCACCGCGAGCTGGGGTTCGCCACTGGCCAGCGCGCGCGACAACAGCTCGTCCGGCACACCGGGCTCGTCCGTGTCCACCAGGACGAACCGGCCCGTGTTCTCGGTCTGCGCGGACCGGATCAGCCCACGGGCGGCCGCCACCGCGGGCACGACGTCCTCGTCACCGACGGCCACACCGCCCTCGGTCACGAAGATGAGCGAGACATCGTCGAGCCGTGGCTCGGCCAGCCAGGCCCGCAGCAGGCCGAGCACCCGTGCCGTGAGCTGATGGGTGGCGGGCAGCATCTCCTCGCCCGCCCGATCGAGGCGGACCACGGCCGCGTCGACACCGGTGACCGAGTCGGGCAGTGCCCAGGTCCCCGGGTCGAGCTCGATGACGGCACGTGCGTGGTCCGGGTCGGCGGGCACGGGCCGCCAGGCGAGCCGGTACAGCGGGGCGTCGAGGACGGAGTCCACAGCGGTGTGCCGGCGCAGCACCAGGGACTCGGCGGTCAGCACCGGCGCGCCCGCGGGGTCGACGACGGTCAGCTCGACGGTGTCCGGGCCGATGCCGCGCAGCCGGGCCCGCAGAGAGGTGGCCCCGGTCGCGTACAGGCGCACCCCGCTCCAGGCGAACGGCAGCACACGGGTGCTGCCCAGCAGGCTGGTCGCGTGCAGGACGGCGTCCAGCAACGCGGGGTGCAGACCGAAGGCGCCCGCCTCGGCCCGCTGGTGCTCGGGGAGGACCGCCTCGGCGCAGGCCCCGTCCTCGGTGAGCCACGCGGCGCTCAGGCCCCGGAACGCCGGGCCGTAACCGTAGCCCTCCGCGGCGAGATCGTCGTACACCCCCGCCGGTTCGATCCGCTCCGCGCCCGGGGGCGGCCAGGAGGTGATCGACGGCGTGGGGGCGCCGCCCTCGTGCTCGCCGGTGGACAGTGTGCCGGAGGCGTGTTGCGTCCAGGTGGCTCCACCGCGAGCGAAGACGCGCACGGTCCTGCGGTGGTCGGCGGCGGGCCGGTCCACCCGGATCTGTAGCTGAACACTCCCCTGTTCCGGCAGGACGAGCGGCTTCTCCAGTACGAGTTCGTCGACCCGGTGGCAGCCGACCTCGTCGCCCGCGTGGATGACCATCTCCAGCAGGGCCGTTCCGGGCAGCAGCACCGTCCCGGCCACGGCGTGGTCCGCCAGCCAGGGGTGGGTGCCGAGCGACAGACGGGCGGTGAACAGATAGCCGTCGTCACCCGGCAGCTCGATCCCGGCCCCGAGCAGCGGGTGCTCCGGAACGCTCAATCCCGCCGCGGTGACGTCCACCGAGGTCGTGCCCCCACGGGGCCAGAAGCGCTGCGGCTGGAAGGCGTATGTGGGCAGTTCCACGCGGGTGGCGTCGGGGAAGACGGCGCTCCAGTCCACGGGGATCCCGTGCTGGTGCGCCAGGGCGAGCGAGAGGCGGATCCGGTCGAGTGTTCCCTCGCCGCGGCGCAGGGTGCCGAGCGCGACGGTCTCCGCCGTCTCCTCGATCGACGTGGTCAGCACCGGATGCGGACTCATCTCCAGGAAGACCCGGAACCCGCCCTCCACCAGCCCCGACACCGCGCCATGAAAGTCCACCCGCTCGCGAAGGTTGCGGAACCAATACTCCGCACCCAACTCAGCACCATCCACCCGGCCACCCGTCACCGACGAATAGAAGGGCACCTCGGCGGCGACGGGCCGCACCGAGGGCAGACCTGCCAGGACCGCGTCCCGGATCTCCGCCACCATCGGGGAGTGGGAGGCGTAGTCCACCGCGATCCGCCGGGCCCGCGGCTCCCGCTCCACCAAAGCCGCCACCGCCTCCGGCGTACCCGACACCACCACCGACTCAGGGCCGTTCACCGCCGCCACCACAAGCCCCTCACCAAAGGGCTCAACCAGCCTCTCGACCTCGGCCAACGGCAACGGGACCGACACCATCCCGCCGCGCCCCGCAAGCCCCTCCGCGATCAGCCTCGACCGCACACACACCACCCGTGCCGCATCCTCCAACGACAACACACCCGCCACACACGCAGCCGCGATCTCACCCTGCGAATGACCCACCACCGCGGACGGCTCCACCCCGAACGACCGCCACAACCGCGCCAACGACACCATCACCGCGAACAACACCGGCTGCACCACCTCAACCCGCCCCAACGCCACCTCATCCCCCAACACCTCAACCAACGACCACTCCACCAACCCCTCAAACGCCCCCGCACACTCCTCCATCGCCCCAGCGAACACCGGCGAAGACCCCAGCAACTCCACCGCCATCCCCACCCACTGCGACCCCTGCCCCGGAAACACGAACACCGGACGGGAGTCGGTGACCCGGGCGGCGGACAGCGTGACGGAACCCGGTTCTTCACCGCGGGCCATGGCTTCGAACGCGGTGCGCGCGGCCTTCCGGTCCCCGATCACGGTCGCGCTGTGCTCGAACCGGGTGCGTGTGGTCGCCAGGGAGTAGGCCAGGTCCGCCGAGCCGAGGTCCGGCCGGGCCTCGAGGTGGTCCGCCAGCGCTCGTGCCTGGGCGCGCAGCGCGGGCAGACTCCTGCCGGAGAGCTGCCACACGACCTGTTCGTCCTCCGCGAGCGGTGGCCGCTCGGGCGTCTCGGGTTCCGGCGCCTGTTCGAGGATGACGTGCGCGTTGGTGCCGGACACGCCGAAGGAGGACACTCCGGCACGTCGCGGCCTGCCGGTCTCCGGCCAGTCGGCCGTGTGCGCCAGCGGGGAGACCGCACCCGACGCCCAGTCGATACGCGAGGACGGCGCCGAGAAGTGGAGCAGACCGGGCAGCACTCCCGCGCGCAGCGCCGCCACCATCTTGATGACGCCGCCGACCCCGGCCGCCGCCTGCGAGTGGCCGATGTTCGACTTCAACGAGCCCAGCAGCAGAGGCCGTTCGCGGTCCTGACCGTAGGTGGCCAGCAGTGCGCCGGCCTCGATCGGGTCACCCAGCCGGGTGCCCGTGCCGTGCGCCTCCACGGCGTCCACATCGGAGGGTGCGAGTCCGGCGTTTTCCAGCGCGCTCCAGATGACCTGCTGCTGTGCGGTGCCGTTCGGTGCGCTCAGACCGTTGGAGGCGCCGTCGGAGTTCACCGCGGAGCCGCGGATCACCGCCAGCACCTCGTGGCCGTCGCGCTGGGCGTCGGAGAGTCGTCGCAGCGCGAGCATGCCCGCCCCCTCCGACCATGCCGTGCCGTCCGCGTCGTCGGAGAACGACTTGCACCGGCCGTCCGGAGCGAGGCCGCCCTGTTTGGTGAACTCCAGGAAGGGCGAGAGCGTGGTCATCACGACCACGCCGCCGGTCAGCGCCAGCGAGCACTCCCGGGCACGCAGGGCACGTACCGCCGAGTGGAGCGCGACGAGGGATGCCGAGCACGCGGTGTCCACCGTCAGGGAGGGGCCTTCCAGCCCGAGCGTGTAGGAGATCCGGCCCGACATGACACTGGCGGCGCTGCCGGTACCGACGTAGCCCTCGACCTGGTCGACGGTGTCCCGCAGCAGTTCCGGATAGTCCTGGGCACAGGTGCCCACGAACACGCCGGTGTCACTGCCCCGCAGGGAGTCGGGAGCGATGCCCACGCGCTCGACCGCCTCCCACGCCGTCTCCAGCAGCAACCGCTGCTGCGGATCCATCGCCACCGCTTCCCGGGGGCTGATCCCGAAGAACTCGGCGTCGAACCGGTCGATGTCCCGCAGGAACCCGCTGGCCTCGGTGGCCAGGCGGTCTCGCACCGAGGCCAGGTCCCAGCCGCGGTCGGTGGGGAACTCGGTGATCGCGTCCACTTCGGACACCGCGAGGTCCCACAGTTGCCCGGGGGTGCGCACACCGCCCGGGTAGCGGCAGGCCATGCCGACGATCGCGATCGGCTCCGTGGCCATGGCCTCGTAGCGGCGCAGTGACCGGCGGGTGCGTTTGAGGTCGGCGGTGACCCGCTGCAAGTAGTCGCGAAGCTGCTGCTCACTCATCAGACACCCAACTCCTCGTCAATCACATCGAACGGCGCGGCGTCGAAGCCGGGCACCCGGGTAGCGCGGCCACGGGCGCCGGGCCGGTCGCACAGGCGGACATTCACAGCTCCAACTCCTCGTCGATCAGCCGGAACAGCTCGTCGTCGGGGACGCCGTTCACCTCGTCCAGCTCACCGGAGTCGTCGAGGCGACTGCTGAGGCTCCGCAGCCGGGCGGCCAGCCGGGAGCGCGCCGCGCGGTCGGCCCGTACGGCGGGCAGTGCCGACTCCACGTCGTCGAGCCGGCGGAAGACGGCGTCGACCTGCTGCCGGTCATCGGGCAGGACAACGGTGGCCAGATACTCCGCCAGCGCCTCCGCACTGGGATGGTCGAACATCATGGCGGTGGGCAGTTCGGTACTGGTGCGCCTGGCCAGCACGTTCCGCAGGCGGACGGCGGCCAGCGAGTCCATGCCCATCTCGGCGAACGACACCGTCGGCTCCACCTCGGCGACGGTGCGGTGGCCGAGCACCTTCGCGATGTCCTGGCGGACGACCGTCAGCAGCAGGGCGACCCGTTCGGGCCGGGTCAGGGGCGCCAGCCGCTCGGTGAGCGGGGGCTGCGGAACGTCATCTGATTGGCCGTCATGTGGCTCCACGACATCCGTGGTGTACTCCGTTGTCGCGGCGTCGGCAGGCTTCCTCACGGCGTCGCGCGCCGGCCAGTAGCGCTCTCGCTGGAAGGCATAGGTCGGCAGGTCGACGCGCCTGCCTCCGCGACCGGCCAGGACCGAGGACCACGAGACGGCGACACCCCGCACGGAGAGGTCGGCGAGCGCTCCGGTCAGCGCGGACACCTCACCGCGGTGACGGCGCAGCGTGGGCACGACGAGTGTCGAGGCGGGATCGGACAGGCTGTCCTCGGCCATGCCGGCGGCAACGCTGTCGGGTCCGAGTTCCAGGATCGCGGTGACGCCGTCGGCCTCGGCCGCGCGCACCCCGTCGGCGAAACGGACACAACCGCGCGCGTGCCGCACCCAGTACTCCGGGGAGCACAGTTCCTCGTCGCTCGCGACCGTGCCGGTCAGGTTCGACACCACGGGAACGGCCGGCGCCCGGTAGCGGACGCTCTCGGCGACGGTGCGGAACTCGTCCAGCATGCCGTCCAGGTGCGCGGAGTGAAAGGCGTGGCTGACCTGCAGCCTGCTGGTCCTGCGTCCGGCCGAGCGCCAGTGCTCGCGGACACGGTCGACCTCGTCGGCGTCCCCGGAGATCACCACGGCGGACGGCCCGTTGACGGCGGCGAGTTCCACGCCGGTGCCGAGGTCGGCCCGGATCTCCTCCTCGGAGGCTTCGATCGCGGCCATCGCCCCGATCGCGGGCTGGGCCTGCATCAGCCGGCCCCGCGCGGCGACCAGCGCGCAGGCATCGGGCAGCGACAGGACACCTGCGACGTGCGCCGCGGTCAGCTCGCCGATCGAATGCCCCAGGAGCAGATCGGGAGCGACTCCCCAGTGCTCCATCAGCCGGAACAGGGCGGTTTCCATGGCGAACAGGGCCGGTTGCGTGTACTCGGTGCGGTCGAGCACCTCGTCGTCGAGCACCTCGTCGTTCAGTGCCTCGTCGTCGGCGCCGAGGACCACGTGGCGCAGCGGCAGTGCGAGGTGCCGGTCGAACTCGGCACACACCGCGTCGAACGCCGCCGCGTACTGTGGGAACGCGCGGTACAGCCCATGTCCCATACCCTGCCGCTGGCTGCCCTGCCCGGAGAACACCATGGCGAGCCGCTGTGGCCGGGCCTGACCGACGCCGTCGGTGAGCTCGCCGCCGGCGAGGTGGCCCAGTTCGGCCAGCAGGTCCTCGCGGCTGCCGCCGACCAGCACCGCACGGTGTCCCATCAGCGATCGGCCGGTCGCCAGTGACCAGGCGACATCGGCCGGGCCGTGGTCCTGGTCCGGGCGGTCCGTCAGCCAGGAGTGCAGGCGGGCGGCCTGCGCCCGCAAGGACGCCGCGCCGCGGGCCGAGAGCACCCACGGGACCACCGGGGTGGACACCGTGGGAGGCGTCGTCGGGGGCGCGGGCTCGGCGGGGGCCTGTTCGAGGATGGTGTGGGCGTTGGTGCCGCTGATGCCGAACGAGGAGACTCCGACCCGGCGGGGCCGGTCGGCCGACGGCCACGGCGTCGGCTCGGTCACCAGGGACACCCCGCCCGCCGACCAGTCCACATGCGGGGTGGGCTCATCGACGTGCAGCGTCCCGGGGACGACGCCGTGCCGCATCGCCAGCACCGCCTTGATCACCCCGGCGGCGCCCGCGGCGGCCTGGGTGTGGCCCAGGTTGGACTTCACCGAGCCCAGCAGCAGGGGCTGTTCGCGGTCCTGGCCGTAGGTGGCGAGCAGTGCGCCGGCCTCGATCGGATCGCCCAGCGCCGTGCCGGTGCCGTGTGCCTCGACCACGTCCACCTCGGAGGGGGCCAGCCGGGCGTCGGCGAGCGCCTGCCGGATGACGCGCTGCTGGGCGGTCCCGTTCGGCGCGGTCAGACCGTTGGAGGCACCGTCCTGGTTGACGGCCGCACCGCGGACCACGGCCAGCACCTGGTGGCCGTTCTTCCGGGCGTCGGAGAGGCGTTCCAGCAGCAGAAGGCCGATTCCCTCGGACCATCCGGTGCCGTCCGCCGCCGCGGCGAACGCCTTGCAGCGCCCGTCGGGGGCCAGTCCGCGCTGTCGGGAGAACTCGACGAAGGCGTTCGGGGTGGACATGACGGTGACGCCGCCTGCCACCGCGAGCGAGCACTCCCGGGCGCGCAGTGCCTTCGCCGCCGCGTCCAGGGCGACCAGCGCGGAGGAGCAGGCCGTGTCCACGGTGACCGCGGGTCCCTCGAAACCCAGGGTGTAGGACAGCCGCCCGGACAGCACGCTCGCCGCGGTGCCGGTGAGCAGATAGCCCTCGGCGTCCAGCGCGCCGGTGTCGATCCCGGTGCCGTAATCCTGGCCGTTGGTGCCCATGAACACCCCGCACCGGGTGCCGCGCTGGGCCGCGGGGTCGATGCCCGCCCGTTCGAACAGCTCCCATCCGGACTCCAGCACGAGCCGCTGCTGCGGGTCCATGCCCAGCGCCTCACGCGGGGAAATGCCGAAGAACGCGGCGTCGAAGCGGTCGGCGTCGTGCAGGAATCCGCCCGTGCGGGCGTAGCTGGTGCCCGCCCGGTCCGGATCGTCGTCGTACAGGCGCTCAAGGTCCCAGCCCCGGTTGTCGGGGAAGGGCGACAGCACGTCACGGCCCTCCTCGAGCACCTGCCACAGGTCCTCGGGGGAGGACACGCCGCCGGGGAAACGGCAGGCCATCGACACGATCGCGATGGGGTCGCCGGTCGCGGCCACGGCCGTCTGCTGCTCCACCGACTCCGGTGCCACGCCCAGCAGTTCGGCCAGCAGGTAGTCGGCGAGCGCCGCCGGGCTGGGATGGTCGAAGACCACGGTGGTGGGCAGCTTCAGCCCGGTGCGCGCGCCGAGGCGGTTGCGCAGTTCGACGGCGCCCAGCGAGTCGAAGCCGAGGTCACGGAAGGGGCGCGTCATGTCCGGCGCGCCGGACTCCGTGTGACCGAGCACGGTGAGCACCTCGTCACGGACCACGTCGAGCAGCAGTCGCGGCCGCTCGGACTCGGGGCGTTCCCGCAGCCGCTCCGCCAACGCGGAGGGCTGCTGTGCCGAGGTGCCCGAAGCCCGCCGCGCCGGGGCCCTGACCAGTCCGCGCAGCAGGGCGGGCAGGGTGCCGGCGCCGGCCTGTGCGCGCAGCACGGAGAGGTTCAGCCGCACCGGTGCCGTCACCGGATGATCGGCGCGCAGTGCGCTGTCGAACAGGGCCAGTCCGTGGTCCGCGGTCAGCGGGTCGATCCCCGCGCGGGCGAGTCGCGCGAGGTCGTCCTCGTCGAGGTGGGCGGTCACCCCGCCGCGGTCGTCCCACAGGCCCCAGGCCATCGACACGCCCGGAAGGCCCTGTGCGCGCCGGGTCTGTGCGAGGGCGTCGAGGAAGGCGTTGGCCGCCGCGTAGGCGCCCTGTCCGGCGTTGCCCACGAGTCCGGAGTACGAGGAGAACAGTGCGAAGACCTGGAGGTCGGCGCCCTTGCTGAGTTCGTGGAGGTTGACCGCGGCCCGCACCTTCGGGCGGTGCACCCGTGCCACCTGATCATCCGTCATCGACGTGATCACGGCGTCGTCGACGATTCCGGCCGCGTGCACGACGGCCGTCAGCGGCCGGTCGGCGGGGATGGTGGCGAGCAGTGCGGCGAGTGCGTCGCGGTCGGCGGCGTCGCAGGCCGCGATGGTGACCTCGGCCCCCATGGACTCCAGCTCGGCACGGAGTCGGGCGGCGCCCTCGGCGGCCTCACCACGACGGCTGGTGAGCAGCAGGTGCCGTACCCCGTGTTCGGCGACGAGGTGTCGTGCGACGAGTGATCCCAGCGCGCCGGTTCCGCCCGTGATCAGCGCTGTTCCGGTGAGGGCCCGCGGCGTGCCGGCCACGGTGGGCGTGGTGACGAGCCGGGGTACGCGGGCGCTTCCCTCGGTGAGGACGATCTGCGGCTCGCCTGAGGCGAGTGCGCCCGGCAGTGCGCGCGAGGACGCCTCGGTGCCGTCGAGGTCGACGAGGACGAACTGGTCCGGGTGCTCGGTCTGCGCGGTGCGCACCAGGCCCCACACCGCGGCCTGGACGGTGTCGCGAAGCTCGGTGCTGCCGTACACGGCCCGGCACGTGAGGAATGCCAACCGCGCGTCGGCGGGGTGTTCCTCGGCGAGCCAGGACTGGAGAAGGTGCAGCGCCCGCGAGGTGGCCTCGCGTGCCTGGGCGGCGATGTCCGCCCCTTCGTGGCCGGGGCCGAAGGCGGCGAGCACCACGTCCGCCTGCCCGTCCGCCGTGGGCGACTGCTGGATGCCGGGGTGGACGGCGCGAAGCCCGTGCTCGTCCGCACCGTCCAGGGCCCACCGGCCCGCTTCCGCGAAGGGCGGCTGTGTGACCGTCCACTCCAGTCGGTGGAGTGGCGCGTGGTGCCGGACACGCGCGGTGTCCACCGCCGCGAGGGTCACGGACTCGACGGTGTACACGGGCTGACCGGCACCGTCCGTGATCCGCATCGCGTAGGTGTGCTCGCCGAGCGGCAGCAGATGGACGCGGACCGCTGCGGCACCGACGGCGTGCGGGCGCACGCCGTGCCACAGGACGGGTGTCTCGTCCCCGGCGGCCACCAGGCTCAGCGCCGCGCCGACCAGCTCCGGATGCAGACCGTACGGCTCCGCCTCGCTCTCCCGCTCCAGGCCGGCCTCCGCGAACAGCTCTCCACCGGCGCGCCAGACCCGCGCCAGCAGGGGGGATGAGCCCTCCGGCGGGCTCACCGCTTCGGCGTCGGCCGGTGGCCACTGCGTGAGACCGGCCCCGGTGTCCGGGGGTGCGACGCCGGCGCTCGCCGTCGCGTTGCGGGTCCACGGTGTCTCCTCGTCCGGCTGCGAGAACACGTCGACGGCACCGTCGGCGCCGATGCGCACCTGGACACGGAGGACGCCGGAGTCGGGCAGCCGTGGCGGGTCCACCTGACGCAGGACCTCGACACGGTCGAAACCGGCCTCGGCCGCGGCGTGCACCGCCAGTTCCAGCAGTGCGGCATGCGTCCCGGCGGGGTCGGCCAGCCATGGCTGCGCACCGGCGGACAGCACACCGGTGAACACGGTGTCACCGTGGTCTGCCAAGCGCACCGCGGCGCCCAGCAGCGGGTGGTCCACGGCCGTCATGCCCGCGGTCCGCACATCCGCCGGGCTGCCGCTCGGCAGCCAGTAGTGGCGGTGCTGGAAGGGGTACGTCGGCAGATCGAGGGGTTCGTGTCCCGTCCCGGCCCCGGCCCCGGCGAACACGCTCGCCCAGTCGACCGCGACGCCGTGCGCGTGCAGGGCGGACAGCGAGCCGAGGAAGCAGTCGGACTCGTCCTGCCCACGCCGGAGGGTGCCCTGAACCGCCGCCCCGGCGCCCACGTCGTCGATGGTCTCCTGGATGCCGACCAGCAGCACCGGGTGCGGGCTGCACTCCACGAAGGTGTCGAAGCCGGCGGCCAGCAGTGCCCGGGTGGCCGGCTCGAACTGGATGGGCCTGCGAAGGTTGCGGTACCAGTACTCACCGGTCAGCTCAGCCGTGTCGATCCAGTCGCCGGTCACGGTGGACATGAACGCCGTCGACGTGGCGGCCGGCCGGACCGGGGCCAGCAACTGCTCCACACGCTCCCGGATCGGCTCGACGTGGGCGGAGTGGGACGGGTAGTCGATGGGCACCCGCCGCGACCAGATGCCCTCCTCCGACAGCGCGGACTCCAGCCGGGCGAGCGCGGGGAGATCGCCCGCGACCACGGTGGAGGTGGGGCCGTTGAGCGCGGCCACGCTCACCCGCTCGAAGCCCTCCAGGCGGGACCGGACCTCCTCCAGGGGCAGGTTGACCGAGAGCATGCCGCCGCGGCCGGACAGGCCCTCGGCGATGGCCTTGCTGCGCAGCGCGACCGCGCGGGCGGCGTCCTCCAGGGACATCGCGCCCGCGACGACCGCCGCGGCCATTTCACCCTGCGAGTGGCCGATCACCGCGTCCGGCACCACCCCGACGGACTTCCACAGCGCCGCCAGCGAGACCATCACCGCGAACAGAACCGACTGCAGGACCTCGGTCCGCTCGAACTCCCCGGAACGCACCACGTCGGTGAGCGCGAAGTCCACATGAGGGGTCAGGGCGCGTTCGCAGTCGGCCATCGCCTGGGCGAAGACCGGCGAGGTCTTCAGCAGGTCCACCGCCATCCCCGCCCACTGCGGGCCCTGTCCCGGGAAGACGAACACGACCTTGCGGGGGCCTGCCGTGGCGCGCGTGGTCGTCGAGGCGGGCTCGTCGCGGGCCAGTGCGTCCAGCCCCGTACGGAGCTCCTGGGCCGACCGGCCGAGAAGCACGGCGCGGTGCTCGAACGCGGACCTGGCGAGGGCGAGCGAGGCACCGACCGTGGCGAGGTCGGCGTCGTCGGTCAGCGCGGTCGACAGCCGGCCGGACTGCGCCCTCAGCGCCTCGGGGGTGCGTCCGGACACCACCAGCGGCACGCTGGTCAGGGTCAGTGGCGCCGTGGCCGGCGTAGGCGCCGCCGGTTCGGCCACGGGTGCCTGTTCGATGATGGCGTGGGCGTTGGTGCCGCTGATGCCGAACGAGGACACCGCGGCGCGGCGCGGGCCCTGGGTGTCCGGCCAGGGCGCGGGGTCGGTGAGCAGCCGGACCGCGCCGCTGTCCCAGTCCACCAGCGGTGAGGGCCGGTCGATGTGCAGAGTTCTCGGGAGTCGCTCGTGCTGGAGGGCCATCACCATCTTGATGACGCCACCGACCCCGGCCGCGGCCTGGGTGTGGCCGATGTTGGACTTCAACGAGCCGAGCAGCAGGGGATGTTGGCGGTCCTGTCCATAGGTGGCCAGCACGGCCTGGGCCTCGATGGGGTCGCCCAGCCTGGTGCCGGTGCCGTGTGCCTCGAGGGCGTGCACATCGGCCGGGGACAGGCCGGCGCCCGCCAGGGCGGCGCGGATCACACGCTCCTGCGACGGACCATTGGGAGCGGTGAGCCCGCTGCTCGCGCCGTCCTGGTTGACCGCCGTCGACCGGATCAGGGCCAGTACCCGGTGGCCGTGGCGACGCGCGTCCGACAGCCGCTCCAGTACGAGTACCCCGACCCCCTCGGACCAGCCCGTGCCGTCGGCCGCCGCGGCGAAGGACTTGCAGCGGCCGTCCGGGGACAGCGCCCGCTGCCGGGAGAACTCCACGAAGGTGCCGGGTGTGGCCATGACGGTGACACCTGCGGCCAGCGCCAGCGAACACTCACCGCTGCGCAATGACTGCGCGGCCAGGTGCATCGCCACCATCGACGAGGAGCAGGCCGTGTCCACGGTGACCGCCGGCCCCTCGAACCCGAGGGTGTAGGCGACGCGGCCGGACAGCACGCTGGCGGTGGTGCCGGTCAGCCGGTGCCCGTCGACCGCGCCCGCGGTGTGTTCCAGTGGCGGCCCGTAGTCGTGGTACATCACTCCGGCGAAGACTCCGGTGCGGCTGCCGCGCAGGGTGCCCGGTACGAGTCCGGCGCGTTCCAGGGCCTCCCAGGACGCCTCCAGCAGCAGCCGCTGCTGCGGATCCATGGCCAGTGCCTCGCGCGGGCCGATGCCGAAGAACTCGGCGTCGAACCCGCCCGCGTCGTGCAGGAACCCGCCCTGGCCGCAGTAGGACGTTCCGGGGTGCGCCGGGTCCGGGTCGAAGAGCTCGGTCAACCGCCAGCCCCGGTCGACCGGGAACCCGGTGACGGCGTCGCCGCCTCGCTCGACCAGCTCCCACAGGTCCTCGGGCGAGCGGACGCCACCGGGGTAGCGGCAGCTCATTCCCACGATCGCCAAGGGCTCGCGCGCGGCGGCGGTGAGGTCGTGGTTCTTCCTGCGCAACCGCTGGACCTCACGGATGCTGTCGCGCAGCGCCTCGGTGACCGCGGCGGCGGTTGTTTCGCTCATCGGTGTCGTCTCCGGCTCGCTCAGGATTCCAGGCTGCGACGGGCCAGCCTGACCAGGTCGTCCGCGTCCAGCTCGTCGAGGCCGTCCAACTCGTCGAGGCCGTACGGTTCGTCGAGGCCATACGGTTCGCCGACGCTGTCCGGCCCCTCGGGGCCGCCCGGGTGGTCGATGTCGGCCGGGGGCGCGGCCTGGGCGGGTGGTTCGGCCACCAGCGTGAGAAGGGCGTCCAGCAGACCGGCGGCGCGCAGACGTGCCACCGGCAGCGTGGCCAGCCCCTTGCGCAACGCCGCCTCGTCCACCGGTGGCGGTTCGGCGGGCGCCATCTTCCGGGCGATCAGGGCGGCCAGCCGGTTCGGGGTCGGGTGGTCGAAGACGACCGTGGGGGACAGCGCGAGTCCGGTCACCCGGTTGAGCCGGTTGCGCAGGTCGACCGCGATCAAGGAGTCCACACCCAGTTCCCGGAAGCCGCGGTCGAGGTCGATCGCCTCGTCGGGGCCCTGCCCGAGGCAGCCGGCCAGCTCCCGGCGCACCAGGTCGAGGGGGGAGGCGTCCCGCTCGGGCCGTGTCCTCGACGCCACCGGAACCAGACCGCGCAGCAGTGGCCCCGGGTCCTCGGCCCAGGACCGCGGCTGTCCGGCTTTCCGGCCCACCGCCACCAGGAGGGGGGTGTCCAGTCGCAGCGCGGCGTCGAACAGCGCCAGGCCGTCCTCGGTGGACAGGGTGGGCATGCCGATGTCCGCCAGCCGGTCGAGGTCGGTCCGGGACAACTCGGCGGCCATGCCCGTCTGCTCCCACGGGGCCCACGCGAGCGAAGCGGCGGGCAGCCCCTGCGCCGCGCGATGCTGGGCCAGGGCGTCCAGGAACGTGTTCCCGGCGGCGTAGTTCGCCTGTCCTGCGGCGCCGAGGATGCCGGACGCCGAGGAGAACAGCACGAACCCGTCGAGGGCCAGGTCCCGGGTCAACTCGTGGAGATGCCACGCCCCGTCCACCTTGGGACGCAGTACCGATGCCAGCCGCTCGGTGGTCAGCCCGGAGATCACGGTGTCGTCCAGGACGCCTGCCGCGTGCACCACCGCGGTCAGCGGATGCCCGGCCGGGATCGAGGCCAGCAGCCCGGCCACCGCGTCACGGTCGGCGACGTCGCAGGACCGCCAACTGACACCGGGGCCGAACTCCGCCACGTCCACCGGCCGCCTGCCGACCAGCACCAGGTGGCGCATGCCGTGCTCGGTGAGCAGCCGATGGGCGATGAGCCGGCCGAGCCCTCCGGACGCGCCGGTGATCAGCACGGTGCCGTCGGGGTTCCAGTCGCGGAGGGTGGCGGGCCTGCGCCCGCGCGTCAGCCGGGGGGCGAGGAATGTGCCCGCGCGCACCGCCAACTGCGTCTCGTCCAGGGGCAGTACGTCCAGGAGGGGCCGCGCCGTCTCGACGTCGGCGTCCAGGTCGAGCAGGACGAACCGGCCGGGATGCTCACGCTGCGCGGAACGCACCAGACCCCACACCGGGGACTGGGCAAGACCCGGGACCTCCTCGCCTTCCCGGGTGCCCACCGCCGACCGCGTCACCAGCACCAGCCGAGCCGAGGCGAACCGCTCGTCGGTGATCCACGAGCGCACCAGCTCCAGCACCCGACCGGCCGTCGCATGAGCGGCGCCGGGCAGAGTCCGGTCCGTCTCCGCGGACACCGGCACCACCACGAGATCCGGCCCCTCCCCCGCGCACCGGGAGAGATCGCCGTCGTCCGCCACGGCGACACGGGATGTCGTGGACGCCGGGGTGACCGGAACCCACTCGACCTTCAGGAACGGATCGTCGTGCACCACAGGACCGGCCGTGCGGACACTCAGCGCCTCGATGTCGGCGACCGGCCCTCCGGCGGTGTCGGTGATGCGCAGCGACACCGTGTCCTCGCCGGTACGCCTGGTGTGCACCCGGGCGGCGGC
This sequence comes from Streptomyces sp. 11-1-2, assembly GCF_003595545.1. Taxonomy (NCBI): domain Bacteria; kingdom Bacillati; phylum Actinomycetota; class Actinomycetes; order Kitasatosporales; family Streptomycetaceae; genus Streptomyces; species Streptomyces sp. 11-1-2. Next base: position 11,137,670 of record NZ_CP022545.1, on the reverse strand, counting down.
GACACCGGTGGCGTGGACGGCCATCTTCTGCCAGGAGAACGGCAGTTTCGCACCGTCGAAGAGCCCGAGCGCACCGGCGCCGTGCAGACACGCGTCGAGCAGCGCCGGATGCAGGGCGAACTCACCGGCCCGCCCGGCGAGGTCCAGGTCCAGTTCGACCTCGGTGATCACCTCGTCGCCGGCCCGCCAGGCGCGTCGTACGTTCTGGAAGCGCGGACCGTACTCCAGCCCGCACTGGGCCAGGCCGCCGTAGAGGTCCTGCGTGGACAACTCGACGGCGGACACCGGCGGCCAGTGGCCGAGGACCCGCTGGGGGGTGGCCGATGCGGGGACGAGGGCGGCGGACGCATGCCGTGTCCACTCGGCATCGCCGTCCGCCGGCCGGGAGTGCACACTCAGCGCACGGCGCCCGTCGGTGTCCTTCTCCCTCACGCCCACCCGGAGTTCGACGGTCTCGTGGGACCGCAGGGCGAGCGGCGCCGTCATCACCAGCTCCTCGACGGTGGGACAGCCCGTCGCGCCACCGGCGTGCACGGCCATCTCGAGGAAGGCCGTGGCCGGGACGAGCACGGTCCCGCCCACGACGTGGTCGGCCAGCCACGGCTGGGTGCGCGTGGACAGCACACCGGTGAACTCCACACCATCGCCGTCGGGCTGTGCGATCCGCGCGCCGAGCAGGGGATGCCCGGCCGGGCGCAGCCCGACCGCGCCCGGCGAGGAGCCGGCGCCGGGGGGCTGGTCCAGCCAGTAGCGCCTGCGCTGGAACGGATAGGTGGGCAGCTGCGTGCGTCGTGCCGGGGTGCCGTCGTAGACGGCCGCCCAGTCCAGGCCGACACCGTGTGCGTAGAGCCTTGATACGGCCTCGGTGAGCGTGGCCGCCTCTGAGCGGTCACGGCGCAGCGCGGGCACGAACCGCGCGTCTCCGTCGACGCATTCGGGCCCGAGCGTGGTCAGCACGGCATCCGGCCCGAGCTCCAGGAAGTCCGTGACGCCGTGGTCGTACAGCCACCGCACGCCGTCGCCGAAGCGCACGGCGGCGCGCACGTGCCGCACCCAGTAGTCCGGGGAGCACAGCTCCTCGTCGCTCGCGACCGTACCCGTCACGTTGGACACGATGGGGATCGCCGGTGGGTGGAAGGTCAGCCTTTCCGCGACCGCGTGGAAGTCGGCCAGCATGGGCTCCATGTGTGCGGTGTGGAAGGCGTGGCCGACCCGCAGCCTGCGCGTGCGGCGCCCCTGCTGCTCCCAGTACCCCATCTGCCCGGTGACGGCCCGCTCGTCTCCGGCGATCACCACGGCCCGCGGCCCGTTGACGGCGGCGATCTCCGCGTACCCGTCCGCCCCTGGCAGACGGGCCAGCACCTCCTGCTCGGTCGCGGTGATCGCGGCCATGCGGCCTTCGCCGGGAAGCGCCTGCATCAGCTTGCCTCGCGCGGCCACCAGCGTCACGGCGTCGGCCAGGTCGAGCACACCGGCCACGTGCGCGGCGGCGAGCTCGCCGATGGAGTGCCCCACCAGGTAGTCGGGGCGCAGTCCCCAGCTCTCGACCAGCCGGAACAGGGAGACCTCGACCGCGAACAGTGCCGCCTGGGTGTAGACGGTCCGGTCGAGCAGATCCGATCCGTCGAACACCACGGCCTTCAGCCCGGCATCGAGGTGCTCGTCGAATCCGGTGCACACGCGCTCGAAGGTGTGGGCGAACACCGGGTACCGCGCGTGGAGTTCCGCCGCCATCCGGCCGCGCTGGCTTCCCTGACCGGTGAAGAGGAAGGCGAGTGCACCGGCCGACGCCGTGCACACGTCGTCGGCCTCGAGGGAGCCCAGCCCCGCGAGGAGCGCGTCGCGGTCCCCGCCGACGACGACCGCGCGGTGCTCCCGGTGCTGCCGGGTGGTGGCCAGCGAGAAGGCGACGTCGTCCGGGTCGGCCCCGGCCAGCGCCACGGCCAGTCGCCGTGCCTGGTCGACCACCGCCTGCCCGGTGTGCCCGGACAGCAGCAGCGGCATGGTGCTGCCGCTGTCGGGCGTCCGGTCAGGGCCGGGCGCGGGGACGCCCTCGATGACGAGGTGCGCGTTGGTCCCGGAGATGCCGAACGAGGAGACGGCCGCGCGGGGCGGACGGCCGCGCGACGGCCACGGTGTGGCCTCGGTCAGCAGCCGCACCGCTCCCGCCGACCAGTCCACGTGTGCGGTCGGGTCGGTGATGTGCAGGGTCTTCGGCGCGATGCCGTGCCGCATGGCCTGCACCATCTTGATGACCCCGGCGATCCCGGCGGCGGCCTGCGTATGGCCGATGTTCGACTTGAGCGAGCCGAGCAGCAGGGGGTGTTCCCGGTCCTGGCCGTAGGTGGCGAGAAGGGCGTGCGCCTCGATCGGATCGCCCAGCACGGTACCCGTGCCGTGTGCCTCGACCACGTCGACATCGTCCGGCACCAGCCGGGCCTGGGCCATGGCCTGCCGGATGACCTGCTCCTGCGCCGGTCCACTGGGCGCGGTGAGCCCGTTGGAGGCCCCGTCCTGGTTGACGGCGGTGCCGCGGATCACCGCGAGAACGTCGTGTCCGTTGCGCCGGGCGTCGGAGAGGCGCTCCAGTACGAGAACGCCCAGGCCTTCGGCCCAGCCGGTGCCGTCGGCCTGAGCGGAGAACGCCTTGCAGCGCCCGTCCGGTGCGAGACCGCCCTGACGGCTGAACTCCACGAACATGCCCGGGGTCGACATCACGGTCACCCCACCGGCCAGGGCGAGCGAACACTCCCCCTGCTGCAGCGACCGTACGGCGAGATGCACGGCCACCAGCGAGGACGAGCACGCGGTGTCCACGGTGACGGCGGGCCCTCGCAGGCCGAGCGTGTAGGCCACCCGGCCGGACAGCACGCTCGCGCTGGTGCCGGTGAGCAGGAACCCTTCGGCGCCATGCGCGGTTTCGTGCAGGCGCGGCCCGTAGTCCTGGGCACTCGCGCCGACGAACACCCCGGTCCGGGTGGCGCGCAGGCTCTCGGGAACGATTCCCGCCCGTTCGAGCGCCTCCCATGTGCCCTCCAGCAGGAGGCGCTGCTGGGGGTCCATCGCCGTGGCCTCGCGCGGGGAGATGCCGAAGAAGGCCGCGTCGAACGTGTCGATGCCGTCGAGGAATCCGCCCGCCCGGGTGGCGGTGCTGCCATCAGCGAGGTCCCAGCCCCTGTCGGTGGGGAATCCACTGATGGCGTCACGCTCCTCCGCCACCAGGTGCCACAGGTCCTCGGGCGAGGTCACCGCGCCCGGGAGCCGGCAGCTCATGGCGACGACGGCGATGGGATCGTCCGTCGCGACGGCGGCGACCGCCGTCTGGGCGGCCCGGGGACGCTCACCGTCCAGCAGGGCGGCAAGGTGTTCGGCCAGCGCCGCAGGGGTCGGATGGTCGTACAGCACGGCGGAGGAGAGCGGTACGCCGGTCGCCGCGACGAGCCGGTTGCGCAGTTCGACAGAGGTCAGCGAGTCGAAGCCGAGGGCGCGGAACGACTCGGTCACGGCCAGCGACTCCGGGTCGTCCCGATCGAGCAGCACGGCCCCGTGCTCGCGCACCAGGCGCAACGCGGCGGCACGCCGCTGTTCCTCGGTGCGCCGCGACGCCCGCGGTGTCCTCGCCTCGGGCCCATGCGTCGGCTCGTCGAGCCAGTACCTGCTGCGCTGGAACGCGTACGTGGGCAGGTCCACCGGCTGTCCGTCCGGGAAGACGGGCCGCCAGTCCACCGCCACTCCCCGCACCTGGGCCTCGGCGACCGACCGCAGAAAACGCCCGATGCCGCCGTCGTCACGGCGCAGCGAACCCACCACGACGGCCTGGGGCCCGGTGGTCTCCTGAACCGGCATGACCAGGGCCGGGTGCGGGCTGCACTCGATGAACCCGGTGAACCCGTCGGCTTCCAGCGCACGCACGCCGGTTTCGAACCGCACGGTCTCCCGCAGGTTGCGACACCAGTAGCCGGCATCGAGTCCGGTGCCGTCGAGCCAGTCCCCGGTGACGGTGGAGAACAGCGGGACCGCGGAGCTGGTGGGGCGAACGGGGGCCAGCTCATCGAGCAGCGCCGGCCGGATGTCGTCCACGTGCGGGGAGTGCGAGGCGTAGTCGATCGGTACCGTGCGCACCCACACGCCCCGGGCCGACAGGGACTCCAGGAGTTCCCGCACCGGCTCGGTGTCGCCGGACACCACGACCGAACGCGGGCCATTGACCGCGCCGATCGTGACACCCCGCGGCAGCAACGGCTCGACCTCGGCCACGGGCAGAGCGACCATGCCCATGCGGCCCCGGTCCTTGATCGCCTCGACAGCCCTGCTGCGCGCCACCACGACCCGTGCGGCGTCCTCGATGCTGAGCGCTCCGGCCACGCAGGCGGCGGCGATCTCGCCCTGCGAATGCCCGATCACCGCGTCCGGCAGCACTCCGTGGGATCGCCACAGTTCGGCCAGCGACACCATGACCGCGAAGGTGGCCGGTTGTACGACATCGTCGCCGGTCATCGGTTCGCGCAGCACATCGAACAGATCCCAGTCGACGAACCGGGACAGTGCCCGCGCGCACTCACGCATCCGTGCCGCGAACACCGCCGACTCCTCCAGCAGTGCCAGCCCCATACCGGACCACTGGGAGCCCTGACCGGGAAACACGAAGACGGTGCGCCCCGGTGCTCCCGCCGTACCGAGCACGGGTCCCGGCAGCTGTTCTTTGAGCGCCGCCAGCTCCTCCCGGCCGAAGACCACGGCGCGGTGTTCGAGCAGCGTGCGCGTGGTGGCCAACGAGTATCCGACGTCGGCGGCAGGCAGATCGTGGTGGTCGAGGTGGTCGAGGAGGCGTTCCGCCTGGCCGCGCAGCGCCTGTCGGGTACGGGCGGACAGGACCCACGGCGTCACCGCCGGGGATTCGCCGGGCGGCGTCGGCTCGACGGAGGGCGGCTCGACGAGCACGACGTGGCAGTTGGTGCCGCCGATGCCGAAGGAGCTGACCCCCGCCACCAGCGGCCGTTCCTCTTCGGGCCACGCGGTGGTCTCGGTCTGTACCCGCAGGTTCAGCTCGGTTAGCGGGACCGCCGGATTGGGCCGGGCGAAGTTCAGGCTCGCGGGCAGCCGACGGTGGGTGAGAGAGAGGACCACTTTGAGCAGCCCGGTGATTCCGGCCGCGCCTTCGAGGTGACCGATGTTGGTCTTCACCGAGCCGACGCGCAGGGGCGTGCCCTCCGGCCGTTCGGAGCCGAGTGCCGCTCCCAACGCTGCTGCCTCGACCGGGTCGCCGGCCCTGGTCCCGGTACCGTGCAGCTCGACGTACTGCACGGTACCGGGTTCGACGCCCGCGGCCCGGTAGGCGGCGCGCAGCACGTCGGTCTGCAGGGAGGGGTCCGGTGTGGTCAGATCCGCCTGGCCGGCACCGTCGTTGTTGACCGCGCTGCCGAGGATCACACCGTGTACGCGGTCGCCGTCCGCCAGCGCGTCGTCGAGCGGCCTGAGCACGATCATCACGCCGCCCTCGCCGCGCACGTAGCCGTTCGCCCGTTCGTCGAAGGTGTAGCAGCGACCGTCCGGGGAGAGGACACCGAGCGCGTCGACTGCCCTGGCGGAGACGGGGGCGAGATTGAGGTTGACGCCGCCCACGAAGGCGTGGTCGACCTCGCCACGGCGGATGCTGTCACAGGCCAGGTGCACCGCCACGAGGGAGGAGGACTGTCCCGAGTCGACGGTGACGCTCGGGCCGCCCAGCCTCAGCAGGTGCGACACCCGGTTGGCGATCATGGAGCGGTGGGTGCCCGTCAGGGTGTAGCGGTCCTCCGCCGCGCCACGGGCACGGGTGAGGGCCGCGTAGTCGTCGGACGACACTCCCAGGTACACACCCGACCGGCTGCCACGAAGGGGGTCCGCCACGAACCGTGCGGACTCCATCGCCTCCCAGGCCAGTTCGAGCGCAAGCCGCTGCTGTGGGTCCATCGCGGCCGCCTCCGCCGCGGTGACTCCGGCGAACTCGGCGTCGAAATGGGCCACTTCGGAGAGGAAGCCGCCATGCTCGACGGCCTGTTCCGCGCTCCAGCGCCCGTGCGCGGTCTCGCCGACCGCATGGCGCCCGGCGCAGAGCAACCGCCAGAATTCCTCCGGGCTCCGGCCACCGGGCAGACGGCAGGCAATACCCGTGATCGCGATCGGCGCCGAGGCGTGAGCACTCGTGGAAGGCGCGACGGACACAGCCAACCTTTCCTCCCCACGGGACGGGACAAGCGGCGAGAGGAATGTGCCCGGGAGATCCTTCCCATGCAAGCGGAATGCCGCTGGGCAAAACCGGGCCCATCGCCGAGTCATTGGGCGGCGACAGGTTGTCGCTGCCTTCGACTCAGACGCTAATCAGCTCGTGGAGAGCCCGGAAGGCAACTGGTATCGATCAAGACCATCCGCGCCATGGATACCGGGCCTATTACGCAAACGACCCAGCGCCCGGTCAGCCCGCCGACCGCGCGAACCGTGGGATCACAGGTGTGACGCCATCTCCTGGATACACTCCCGCAGCCAGCGGTGCGCCGGATCCGCGGTGTTCCTGGGATCCCAGTACATCGCTTCCGTCAACTCCCCCGCCGGCTCCAGAGGTACCGCCCGCAGGCTCATCGGATTCCCCAGCCGCTCGAAGAGCCGCCGGGGAATGACCGCGACCATCCGGGTGCCGGACACCATGGAGGCAGCGCCGGCAAAAGTGTCGCTCACCGCCACTGTCCGGTCGGACACACCGCAGTCGCCGAAGGTGAGGCCCGACAACGGCATGGACTGTGAGCCGATCCTGACATGAGGCAGGGCGCCCAGTTCCTCCAGGCTCAGGATCCGGCCCACATCGGGATGGCCACGGTCGACGACGGCGACCAGCTCGTCCGGAGGCAGATCACTACGGGAGAACGACGTCAGCTCGTCGCTCAGCACATTCGGCGGCCAGATCAGCAGGTCGGTCTCCCCGCGGCGCAACCGGTCGAACATGCCGGAGTGCACGCCGGTGACGCTGATCCGCACACCGGGGACCACCTCGCTGAGCTCGCTGAGCTCGCTGAGCAATGGACGCAGCATCACTGCGGTCACGTAGTCATCGGCGACCAGGTTGAAGGTTCGGGCGCTGGTGACCGGATCGAACTGATCCGTACGGTCCAGGACCTCGTACATCCCGCCCAGGAGCTCCTTGACCGGGTCGACCAGTGACTCCGCGAGCGGGCTGAGGACCATCGCGCGCCCGGCCCTGACCAGCAGCGGATCATTGAAGTGCCGCCGCAGCTTCGCCAGTGCCGTGCTCATCGCGGGCTGGCTGACGGAGACCCGCTCAGCGGCCCTGGTGACACTGCGCTCGGAAAGGAGCGCGTTCAGCGGGACCAGAAGGTTCAGATCGACCTTGGTGGGACGAGCCGCCGCAACGGGCGGCTGCCCCCCATCGGTAACGGGCGGCTGTCCCCCATCGGTCGAGGACGCCGACCCGCTCTTCCGCTGCCCTGGGGCGGTCATACGCCCGAAGAAGTCGCCGATCTTCCGCACACCGTGCGGATCGGTACCCCCGGCGAGGCTTCCGTCCAGCTCCCTGGCCATGGACGCCGCACGCTCGCGCATCGTCTTCTCGTATGCGGCGATCGCCCCGGTAAGGTCGTCACCGGCCCCGATGACGGCTCGCGCGAGGTCGGCGGCGTCCCGCATGGCGAGATTGGCGCCCCAGCAGGATGACGGCATGCCGTGGGCGGCATCGCCCAGCAGGGTGACTCCCGGTGTGGTCGGCCAGTTGGTGCCGATGGGGAGGCTGTAGACGGGGCGGGGGACGATCGTGTCATCGCAGTGGCGGACGAGGTCCGTCAGTTGCGGGGCCCAGTCGGTGAAGTGCTCCAGGATCGCGGCGCGCGCCCGCTCGGGCCGGTCGTAGGGGATGCCGTTGGTGGTGAGCCAGTTCTCGGGAACGCGGAAGGCGATGGAGATGCGCAGGCGGCCATCGCCGCCGCGCCGCGCTATCAGACCCTTGTCGTCCTGCAGCGCGAACATGCTGCCGTGGCCCACGAGCGTGGCCAAGGCCGGCTGGGTGCGGTGGGCCTCGGGGACACCGAGCTCGATGAAGCTGATCCCGGAGTATACGGGCGTGACTTCGGTGAGCATCGGACGGACGCGGGACCAGGTGCCGTCCGCGCCGATGAGCAGGTCGCAGGTCTCCACCGCGCCGCCTTCGAAGTGGAGTTCATGGCCGCCGCTCTCCAGGGCGATGGCGTGGTCGAGGCCGTGGCTCCAGCGAACGCTGTCGGGGGCGAGGGGGCCGAGGAGGATCTCGCGCAGGGCGGACCGGTCCATCTCCGGCCAGCCCATGTCGTCTTCGGGGGTGACGTCCTGGGGTTGGACCGTGGCGTCCTTGCCGAGGATCTTCATATCCAGGCCCGTGGGGCGGGCTCGGGCCCAGAACTCGTTTTCCAGTCCTGCCTCGCGCAGGGCGTGCTGACCGCACTCGGGGTGCAGCTCGAGGGAGCCGCCCTGGCAGGCGGCGGCATCGGCCGCCTCGCGCTCGTATACGACCGTGTCGATGCCGTTGGCCTGAAGGACGCATGCGAGGGTGAGGCCGCCGGGGCCGGCGCCGATGATCGCGATGCGGGGGGTGGTGTTCATGGTCAAGGAGTCCTTTTCGGCGGCGGCGGTGGACGTCGTCCCGCGTGACATCATCGCGTCCGCGACGCGCCGTCCTCCCACCAGTTGAGGGAAGTGGCGGCATTACCGCCCAGGAACCAGCCATAGTCGGCCGAAGGACCCATGACCCCGGGCCGAAGAAAACGGAACGAAACGGCCCGGACGTCACCCAAGGCAAGCGGTCACAAGGTCCTTGCGAGGATGCGCGCATCGCGCCGGGGGTCCAGCGACTCCACCCAGCGTGAAGGCGCCAGGCGCACCGTCGTGGGCGCGAATCCATACCGGAGGAACAGGCCGCCACCGCCGGTCGTCGCCGTGAACAGGGCACCGAGCGACTGAGCGCGCGCCCTGGCCAGCACGGCGCGCAGCAGCCGGGCCCCCACACCGCTTCCCTGACTCGGCCCGGACACACAGAAGTTGTACACCACGCCCGCGGGCCCACGGCCCTCCCCCGGGTCGGCGGGGTGCGCGCGCAGGCCCACGCAGCCCTCGACGGTGCCATCCAGGGCCTCTGCCACGAGGAAGTCGGCCGCACGGGTGGCGTAGAGCGTGACAGGCCGCTCCCGCAGCGCCCCCGAACCCACGAAGGGCCGGGACAGCTCGGCGAGTGCGGCGGCGTCCTCCGGACGGGCGCCGCGCGCGGGGCGTCGGCGCGAGGCGGGCGTGCGGCAGCGGGGCAGGGCATGGCGTAGCCGTGATCAAGGCTTTCCTTCCTCGGTTCCACGGTCGGAGGACCCGGTCGGTGAGCACCTCGGCGTGCTTCATCTCATCCGGTGCGGATCCCGGTCTCCCGGCCGTCGACGTACGTCGCCACCACCTCGATGTCCCCGATGCGCGAGGTGTCGACCCGGCGGGGGTCGTCCCCGAGCACGACGAGGTCGGCGAGCTTGCCCGGGGTGAGGCTTCCCCGGCTGTCCTCCCAGTGGCAGGCGACGGCACCCGCGACCGTGTAGGCCCGCAGTGCCTCGTCGAGGGTGATGCCCTCGTCCGGGCCGATCACCTGGCCGGACTCGGAGGTGCGCTCGACCATGAACTGGATGGCCCGCAGCGGAGATCCGTCCGTGACGGGGCGGTCGGAGCTGCCGACGAGGGGGATGCCGTGGTCCAGGAAGGCCCTGCCGCGGTAGAGCCACGGGGCCCGTTCCTCGCCCATGATCGCCGCATAGTCGTCGCCGAAGTAGCGCAGGAAGTTGGGCTGGACGACGGCGCTGATGCCGAGCCGCGCGAAGCGCGGAAGCTGGTCGGGGCGGATCAGTCCGGCGTGCTCGATCCGGTGCCGGGCGTCGGGGCGCGGCCGGAGTCGCTGGGCCCGCTCCAGGGCGTCCAGGGCGACGTCGGCGGCGCGGTCGCCGATCGCGTGAACGGCGAGCTGCCACCCGGCCAGGTGGCCGTCCACGATCGTGTCCGCGAGCACCTGCGGGTCGTCCTGCAGCTCACCCGTGTGATCCAGCCCTTCGTACGGGCTGCTGAGCGCGGCGGTCCGGGCCATCATGCCGCCGTCGGTGTAGATCTTCAGCGCGCCCACGGAGAGCCGGTCGTCGCCGAATCCGGTGCGCAGGCCGAGGTCGAGCGCCCGGGGAATGCCGTCGGCTTCATGTGCGCCGGCCGGGCGCAGCCGGTCGGCGGAGACCATGAGCTGTACGCGCAGCGGCAACAGGCCCGATTCGCGGGCGAGTTGGTAGGCGCCCAGCTCGACCGGGCTGTGGCCGAAGAGTGCGCCGCCGATGCCCGCCTCGGCGCAGGCGGTGACGCCCTCGGCCAGGCAGGTGCGGGCGGCGCGGGCGATCGCCTCGGCCAGCTCCACTTGAGAGTGCGGGAGGCGCAGAGCGCGGGCGGCGCCCATGGCGCCCTCGGCGAGGAAGCCGTTCTCGTGCGGGGTGTCGGCGGGAAGCAGGTCGAGGACGGCGGAGTTGACCATGCAGCCGTGCCCGGAGTCGTGCATCATGAACACCTTGTGCCCGTGGCTGACCATGTCCAGTTCGGCGGCGGTCAGATGGCGTCCCAGGGCCCGCTGGTCGTATCCGGCGATGCTCACCCAGGCGCCGGGCGAGCTCTTCCGGGTGATGGCCTCCTCCACGACGGCGAGCACCTCGTCGATCCGCGTGCACCCCGCGATGCTCGGGGTCTTCTGCTTGAACCCGGTCCAGGCCAGGTGCACATGGGGATCGATGAACCCGGGCAGCACGGTGGCGCCCTGCAGGTCGATCACCTCGCGGGCGGGCAGGGAGGTCACGGCGTCGTCCAGGCCCACGATCCGGCCCCGCCACAGGCCCAGGTCGTGGGCGACGGGGTGGTCCGGGTCCATGGTGAGGAAGCGGGCGTTCGTCAGTCTGGTGCAGAGCATCTGCCGGAGTTCTCCTGGGTGCCGGGGCGGTTCACAGGTCAAACTTAGGTTAGCCTCGCCTAATTGACAGGAGCTTAGCTTTGTCCCTTCCCTCTCACAAGGAGACGTTCATGTGCCTGAGTGCGACCGATGGGGAGAACGCCTTCGTCGCGTTCGGACTGCCCGGCATACCCGGCACCGACGAGTTCTGGGCGGCGGCGGTGACACCCGCGTCGGTGCCCGCCGACGGCGGCGGATGGACGACCTTGTTCCTGTGGCGCGGCTCTCCCGCGAGCATCGGCTTCGAGAGCTGGTCGGAGCCGGTCCCCCTGCGCCGGTGGGGCGATACGGACTGCTGGTACGCCGAGGTGCGCATGCCCGCACAGCTGCGGGTTACCTACCAGTTCCTCGTTGGTGACGCGGCGCACGCCGACCCGTTCAACCCGGTCGGCGCGGGCGGTGACCGGTCCATCGCCGCGACTCCGGACGCCCCGGCCCAGCCGCACTGGCCCGTCATCGGCGCCGACGCCGTACTGCCCCTCCCGCACAACCGGATCCGCTGGCACAGCGCACGGCTCGGCGGGCGCCGCACCGTGCGCGTCCACCCGGTGGGTGGCGGCGGACCCGTGGTCCTGCTGCTCGACGGCGACGACTGGCTGTATCTGCACCCGGCCATGACCGCGTTCGACTCGGCCGTCGCAGGTGGTGAGATGCCGCCCGTCACGCTCGTCTTCCTGCCGAGCAAGGACAGGGAGGCCGAGTTCGGGTGCGGCCCCGCGCTGTGGGAGGCGATCCGGGACGAACTGCTGCCGCTGGTGGCGGAATCCGGCGCAGCCGCCGACCCGGACCGGCTGGTGGTCGCCGGGCAGAGCCTGGGCGGGCTGAGCGCGCTGTACGCGGCGCTGGAGTTCCCGGACCTGGTGTCCCGCGTCGCCTGTCAGTCGGGGTCGTTCTGGTGGACACCCGACGCCCTGGACCTGCCGGATCCCATGGGCGGCCCGGTCGGCGGCACCATGGCCGCGCGCCTGCGCGAGCGCCCCGACCTGTCCGGTCTGCGGGTCGCGTTCGACCTGGGGGAGCACGAGAGGCGGATGCTCCCCCACTGCGAGCTGGCCGAGACCCTGGTCCGGCAATCCGGCGCGACCGTACGGGTCTCGCGGTCGGCGGCGGGCCACGACCGGGCGGGCTGGCGGCACGCCCTGCTCAGGGATGTCGCCTGGGCGCTCGGTTAGCGGGCCGGGTCACCGGGCCACCGCCCGGCAGTAGTCCTGGTCGGTGGCGAGGAGGTTGCGATGGGTGTCCTCGGCGGTGATGACGCCGTCGTCCAGGACGAGGACCCGGTCGGCGGCATTCAGCAGCGCCGGGCTGCTGGTGATCACGATGGTGGTGCGGTCCCGGCGCAGCTTCGCGATGTTGCGCGCGATGAGCTGCTCGGTGACCGCGTCGACGGCTGTGGTCGGGTCGTGCAGGACGAGGACGTCGGTATCGGCGGCGAGGGCGCGGGCCAGGGACAGCCGCTGGCGCTGTCCCCCGGAGAGGTTCGCGCCGCGGTCGCGGACGCCGTAGTCGAGCCCTTCGCGGTGGAGGGCGACGACGTCGGTCAGCATGGACGCCTCGACGGCCTCGGGGACCATCCGGCTGGTGCCCGAGGGATCGATGTTCGTGCCCAGGGTGCCCGCGAAGATCTCCCCGTCGTACGGGTTCACCAGCAGGTGTTCGCGGACCGCCTCGATCGACAGGTCCGCGAGCTCCCGCCCGCCGACCCGCACCGCTCCCTCGTACGCGCCGGGCGGGACCTGCACGGCCAGGATCGACGCGAGGTCGGCCGCCGCGCGCGGCTGGTAGGGCGCGATCGCCACGAACTCGCCGGCGGCCACCGTGAACTTCAGCTCGCGCAGCGAGCCGTACCGGACGCAGTCGAGGTCGAGGTCTCCGCCCGCGGCCGGGCGCTCCCGCCCGTCGGCCGCCACCGGCGGCGCGGCCAGCACCAGCGCCATCCGCTCGGCGGACGCGCGCGCCATCATCACGTACTTCGGCATCTCCGAGAACAGTTTGAGCGGTTCCATGATGAACTGCGCCAGCCCCACGGCCATGACGAGTTCCCCGATGGTGATCCGGCCGCTGAAGGCCAGTGAGCCCGCCATCAGGGTCACGGCGGCGGCGAGGACCGCGTTGAGGGCCAGCGCGGTGCCCGCGTACACGCCGTTGACCTTGGCGACGGTGATCGCCTGGTGTTTCGCCTCCGTGCTGACCCTCCGATAGGAACCGAACGCCGCGTGGTTGCCGCCGAAGCCGTGCAGCGGGCGCAGGCCGGTGATCAGGTCCGCGACCTTCGCCCCCGCCCGTGCCACCCGGGCCTGCTGTTCGCGGGTGCTGGAGCCGATCCGCTTGGACAGCACGCTCAGGATCGACAGAATCGCGACGGTGCCCACGATCACCAGCAGGCCGAGCCGGACGTCGGCCAGGCCCAGTGCGACCGCCGCGACCAGCACCGCCACCAGCGAGCTGACCAGCAGCGGCACCACCTCGATGATGTCGGCGGTCTGGTCGGCGTCCTCGGTGGCGATGGTCAGCACCTCGCCGGACTTCAGGTCGACGTCCCTGGCCACCGGCTGGAGGCCGTAGGCCGCGACCTTCACCCGCCAGCGGTGCGCCTCGGTGGTGTTGGCCTTCTGCAGGACGCGCATCCCGAACCGCCACGACAGCGACACCGTCGTGATGATGACCGCCAGCGCGGCGATCGCCAGGCCGAGCGAGCCGAGGCCGCGGTCCCGCATCGTGTGCTCGACGATCAGGCCGAGCGCGATGGGGAAGGCGGTCTCACCGGCCTGGTACAGGCCCATGAGGACGGTGCCCCAGGTCATGGCGCCGATGTTGCGGCGCAGTGCGGTCCGGAGGATGTCGGCCCCCGGGCGGGGCCGCTGGGTGTCAGGAGTGGTCATCAAGGTGGCGGGCAATCGCTTCCGGGGTTCGCAGGGTGAACAGATCACGGATGGTGATCACAGGGCCGTACTCGCGGCGGAGCAGCCCGATCAGCCGCACCGCCAGCATGGAGTGCCCTCCCAGGGACACGAAATCGCTCACCGCACTCACCTCGTCGTCATCCAGGTCCAGTGCCTCGGCGAAGAACTCGCACACCACGGTCTCGTTCCCGGTCCGCGGTCCCCGCTCCCCCGCCGTGGTCAGTGTGCCCAGCGGCTTGGCCTCCGGCAGCGCCTTGGTGTCAGCCTTCCCGTTGACGGTCAGCGGGATGCTGTCGACCTGGGCGTAGTGCGTCGGGCGCAGGAAGTCCGGCAGCCCGGTGCCTACGTCGGCCGCGACCGCCGCCAGGTCCGAGCCGTCCAGTACGAGGTAGGCGGCCAGCCGGTACGCGCCGTCGACCTGGGGATCGGGCTGGGCGACCGCGGCGACGAACCGCACCGCCGGGTGCGCGGCGAACGCGGCCTCCACCTCGCCCAGTTCGACCCGGTGCCCCCGGATCTTGACCTGCTGGTCGATGCGGCCCAAATACATCAGGTTGCCGTCGGGCCGGCGGGCCACCAGGTCGCCGGTGCGGTACATGCGCTCGCCGGGCGCGCCGAACGGGCACGCGACGAAGCGGTGCGCGGTCTGGTCGGGCTGCCCGAGATAGCCGCGTGCGATGCCGATGCCGGACACGTACAGCTCACCGGGGACGCCGTCCGGCAGCGGTCGCAGCCACGGGTCCAGCACATACACATCGGTGTTGTCGATCGCCACCCCCACCACCGGGTCCTGGCATTCGAAGGTGCCGACGCCGAGGGTGTTGATGGTGTATTCGGTGGGTCCGTACAGGTTGTAGCCGACGGTCCCCTCGGTCTCCGCGAGCCGCTGCCACAGCGCCGGGGTGACGGCCTCGCCGCCCAGCAGCACCAGCGCCGGCCGCCGTTCCGGGTGGTCGAGCAGGCCCTCGGCCACCAGTTGCTGTGCGTAGGTCGGGGTCACATTGATGACGTCGATGTGGTGCTCGAGGCAGTACTCGACCAGCCGGGGCGCGTCACGGCGCAGTTCCTCGTCACAGATGTGCACCTCGTGGCCGTCGGCGAGCCACAGCAGCTCCTCCCACGACATGTCGAAGGCGAACGACACGGTGTGCGCGATCCGGAAGACCCGGTGGCCGTGGTCCGCCAGTACCGGCTCGAAGATCCGGCGCTGATGGTTGATCAGCATGTTGGTCAGCCCGGCGTACTCGGTCACCACGCCCTTGGGCTTCCCGGTCGATCCCGAGGTGTAGATCGTGTACGCGGGGTGGCGCAGGCGATGCGGGTCCTTGGGCTGATACGTCCGGTACGGCTCGGCCTCGGGCAGCGGGCGGTCCAGCTCGATCAGGTCGCCGGTGAGCCGGGGCGACACGGCGCTCACGGTGAGGATCACATCGGGGCGGGCATCCGCGACGATCGCGGCGATCCGCTCGTCCGGGTGGTCCAGCTCCAGCGGCACATACGCGGCGCCGACCCGCAGCACGGCGAACAGGGCCACGATCGAGTCGAGGGAGCGCGGAATCGCGAGGCCCACGGTCGTCTCGGGGCCGATGCCGCGCCGGGCGAGCACACCGGCCACCGCGCGGCTGCGGTCCCGGAGCCCCGCGAAGGTCATGGTCGAGCCGTGGGCCACGAGCGCGATCCGCCGCGGGTCGCGGTCCGCCGCCCGGTCGAACCGGTCGACCACGGTGTCCGTGCCGATGTCCATGCGCTCGGTCGGCACGGGCTCCGGCCCCATGCCCCGCAGCGCGCCGACCGGCCCGGCCGACCGGGCCAGGTCGTCGAGCACGCGCAGGTAGTCGTCGAGGAGCCGCCGGGCGTTCGCGGTGTCCTCGTCGCGGTACTCCAGCTTGACCGTGAGCCGGTCGCCCGGGGTGACGACCCAGGTGTACGGGTAGTGGGTGGAGTCGTCGGCCGTCACCGAGGTGATGCCGTGCCTGGCGTTCATCTCGGCGAACGCGTCCATGTCCAGGAAGTTCTGGAGCACGAAGAGGTTGTCGAACAGGGTGTCGTGCCCAGTGGCCCGCTGGATCTCGCCGAGCCCCAGGTGCTCGTGGACCATCGCCTCGACCCTGGCGGCCTGTACGTCCGACAGGTACGCGCTGACGGTGTCGTCCGGCCGGGCCCGGGTCCACATGGGGACGGTGTTGAGCAGCACGCCGACGATGCCGTCCAGCCCCTCGCCCTCCCGGCCGGAGACGGTCACGCCGAACACGGCGTCGCCGCGCCCCGTGTGGGCGCCGAGCAGGAGGCCGAACGCGCCGGTCAGCACCGAGTTCAGGGTGACCCCGTGCCCCCTGGCCGCCGCCCGCAGCAGCTCCGACTGCTCGGCGGACAGCGTGTGCACGAGCGCGCGCGGCAGGTCGTCGACAAGGGACGGCGCCGGTCCGGCGAGCAGCGTCGGGCCGGGGAGACCGGCCAGGTGCTCGGCCCAGAAGCGTTCCGATACGGCGGAGTCCCTGGCGCCGAGCGCCCGGGCGTGGTCCTCGAAGCTCGGCGTGGCCGGGACCGGGTCGGGCAACTCGCCCGCGAGGACGGCCTGGTAGGCGTCGAACAGGTCGCGCAGCACGATCTCGCGGGACCAGCCGTCCCACAGCAGCAGGTGGTAGCTGAGCAGCAGCCCGTCGCGGGCGCCGGGCAGCCGCACCACGGTCATCCGGATCAGCGGAGGCTCGCCCGGATCGAATCCCGTGTCGCGGTCCCGGGTGCGCAGCGCCTCGACGTCCGCGTCGCTCGTGAGCTCGACCGTACGGACGTCGACACGCCGGCCCGCCCCCAGGACCTGGACCGGGTTGCCGTCGTCGTCGGTGGCGAAGCCGGCGCCCACGACCGGGTGCCGCGCCATCACATACGCCATCGCCTCGGACAGTGCGCCGGTGTCCAGGCGCCGGTCGAAGGTGAACCAGCTCTGCGCGACGTAATGTCCCGCCGATCCCGCCATCTGGGCCTGGAAGTACAGGCCCCGCTGGAGCGGGGTGACCGGTGCCGTGCGCTCGGCCGTCGCGGAGGCGTCCGCGATGCGTTCCAGTGCGCTCCGCCAGTGGTCGGTGATCTCGTCCGGGATGCCTTCGGCGAGGGTGAAGACGGCCTGCAGGCTGCCGGTGGCCGCGTCGGTCCACGCGTTGACCTCGATGGCGTACGGGCTGCCCTGATCGCCGCCGGTCAGGTGCGGGGCCTGGGACTCGCCGCCCCGGCCCAGGTAGTTGAACAGCACCTGCGGGCGGGCGGTGAGCAGCGGGGCCGTCTGCGCGTTGAGGTACCTGAGCCGTCCGTAGGCGACGTGTGCGCGCTCGTCCGGCCGGCGTTCGGCGACCTCGTACGCCGCGGCGACGGGGTCGCTGTGTGCCGTGAGCCGCACGGGCGCGATGGAGGTGAACCAGCCGACCGTGCGGGTGTAGTCGTGGTGCTCCAGCGCCGGGACCCGGCCGTGGCGCTCCAGTTCGATCGCGAGGTCGGTGGGCGATGGCTGGATGTGGGTCAGCGCGGTGCGCAGCGCGCCGCACAGCAGCTCGGTGAGACCGACGCCGAGTGCGGTGGGCGCGGTACGTGTCAGGCGGTCGCTCACTTCGGGTGCGAGCACCACCGTGGTCTCGCGCGGCCGCTCGACCGCGGGCAGGAGCGCGGGCGCCTGGAGGGTGGTGAGCCAGTGCCCGAGGTCGTCGATCGCATGGGCGGACCGGGACGCCAGTGCTTCCGCGTACTCGGCGTAGGACGTGGTCGGCGGCGCCAGGGGCGCCCCGCGCAGGGCGGCGGCCAGGTCGTCCAGCAGGATCAGCCAGGACACCGAGTCGACGGCGAGGTGGTGCACGGTGACCACCAGGGTCCGGCTCGCCTCCAGCCACGCGAACGCGATGACCTCCCCGGACTCGGGGTCGAGCCGTCCGGCGGCCTCGTTCGCCGCCGTCGTGGCATCGGCCGTGTCCGCCCGTACGACAGTGACCTCGCGGGCGGGTTCGGTGCGCAGCTCCCACACCCCGTGTTCGACGCGCAGCCGCAGCCGGAGGACCGGGTGCGCGGCCACGACGGCGTGCGCGGCGCGCTCGGCGTCGGCGAACTCGGTGCCGTCGGGGGCCACCACCGTTCTGGCCTGGGCGAACCGGGCGAGCGATCCGCCCAGTTCGCGCTGGCGCAGGATGATCGGGGTCGGCGGCAGCGGGCCGTCCTCGTGGCGGGCGGGCGCGGGCGGCTCGGCCCGTGGTGTGCGCGTGCCCAGGTGCTCGGCGAGCGCGCGCGGTGTCCTGAACAGGAACACGTCCCGTGGCGCGATCGGCAACCCGAGCGCCCTGGCCCGGTTGATGA
The DNA here is from genome assembly GCF_003595545.1 of Streptomyces sp. 11-1-2. NCBI lineage: Bacteria > Bacillati > Actinomycetota > Actinomycetes > Kitasatosporales > Streptomycetaceae > Streptomyces > Streptomyces sp. 11-1-2. The sequence continues at coordinate 11,119,409 of NZ_CP022545.1, read as the reverse complement.
CGGTGATGGCGACGATGCTGTCGCCCCCCGCCCGGAAGAAGTCGGTGTCGCCGTCCACGGCGGATTCGGGCAGTGTGTCGGCGAAGATGCCGACCAGTGCGGTGAGCGCGGCGTCTCCGCTGCCCGCAGGGCCGGCCGCCGGGGTGTCGTCCTGTACGGCGCGTGCGGTCAGGGCCTTCCGGTCCAGCTTGCCGTTGACCGTCAGCGGCAGGGCGTCCACGGGCAGCACCCGGCCCGGCACCATGTGTACGGGCAGCTTCGCGGACAGCAGGGCGGTGACGTCGGCGGGCGCCCGGCCCACGACATGCGCGACCAGGTGGTCGCCGCTGTCGGCCACGGTGACGGCCGCGTCGACCACACCATCGAGCCCCCTGACCGCGGACTCCACCTCGCCGAGTTCGATACGGAAGCCCTTGAGCTGCACCTGGTCGTCGGCGCGGCCGGTGAACTCCAGCTCACCGTCGAGCGTGCGGCGGGCGAGGTCGCCCGTGTGATACATGCGGGAGCCGTCGCCCGCGAACGGGTTCGCCACGAAACGGCCCGCGGTCAGCCCCGGCCTGCCCAGGTAGCCGAGCGACACCTGGTCACCTGCGACGTAGATGGCGCCCACCCGGCCCGGCGGTACCGGCCGGAGCCGGTCGTCGAGCAGATAGGTGGCCAGGCCCGGGATCGGGCGGCCGATCGGGCTGACGTCGCGGCCGGGGCCGAAGTCGTCGTCGGTCAGCACCCGGTGGGTGACATGGACGGTGGTCTCGGTGATGCCGTACATGTTGACCAGCTCGGGCGCACCGGCGCCGTGCCGCTCGACCCAGCCGCGCAGCCGCCCGAGATCCAGCGGCTCGCCGCCGAAGATGATCCGGCGCAGCGCGGTGACCGGCTCGCCCGCATGCCGGTCGGCCTCGATGAACTGGTAGAACGCCGACGGGGTCTGGTTGAGCACGGTCACTCCGCGCTCGCGCACCAGCCGGTGGAAGTCGACCGGCGAGCGGGTCAGCCCGTACTCCGGCACCAGCAGCTCAGCGCCGTGCGCCAGCGCGCCCCACAGCTCCCAGACGGCGAAGTCGAAGGAGAAGGAGTGGAATTGGACCCATACGTCGTGGGGGCCGAAGTCCATGGCGGGCCGGGTGTTCGCGAGCAGCGTCACCACGCTGGAGTGCGGGACGACGACGCCCTTGGGTGTGCCGGTCGATCCGGATGTGTAGATGACGTAGGCGGGGTCGTGCCGGCTCGCCTCCGGCCCGGCCTCCGTACCGGCCCCCGGCAGCTCGTCTCCCCGTACGAGCACCCGGGCCGGCACGCCCGCCCGGGCCAGCAGCCGGGTGAAGCGCTCGCGCTGCTCACGGTCCACGAGGACGACCTGCGGGGCGGAGTCGGCCAGGATGTACTCCAGCCGTTCGTCCGGGTAGGCCAGGTCCAGCGGTACATACGCGCCGCCCGCGGTGACGATCGCGACCAGAGCGACGACCTGCTCCAGGGAGCGCGGGACGGCGACGGCGACCCGCCTGCCCGGCCCGGCACCGGCCGCGCGCAGGGCGGAGGCCAGCTCGTTCTTCGCGGCCGCCAGTTCGCCATAGGTCAGTGACCGGGTTCCGCCGTCGAGACCGCACTGGGTGACGGCGGTGGCCGCCGGGTCGCGGCGCGCTGCGGCGTCGAACAGTCCGCCCAGCGTCGTCGGAGTGATCGGCGCGGGACGCCGGATGTCTTCGGGCGCCATCTCGCCGACCGGGGCGTCCGGGCGGGTGAGCAGGCCGGTGAGGGTCTGGGTGAACGTGCGCAGGATCGCCTGGGCGCTCGCCTCCCGCAGCAGCTCGCCGTCGTAGATCAGGTTGAAGCGGGGACGGCCGTCGGGAGCGCGCTCCACCACCAGCGTCAAGGGGTAGTGCGGGGCGCCCTCGTTCACGATGTCGGTGATGGCCAGCTCGTCGCCCGGCCCCCGCAGGGCGGCCACATCGGTCGCGACATCGAACACCACCAGGGTGTCGAACAGGGCACCCGCACCGGCCAGGCGGCCGATCCTCGCCAGCGAGACATGCTGGTGCGCCAGCACCGCGCTCTGGTGTTCCCGCACCGAGGCGAGCAGGTCGCGCGCCTCGGTGGTACCGGCCCACCGGGCGCGCACGGGGATCGTGTTGATGAACAGACCCACCATGTCCTCGATGCCGGGCACCTGTGCGTCGCGCCCGGACACCGTGGAACCGAACACCACGTCACTGCCGTGCAGGATGGAGCCCAGCGTCACCGCCCAGGCGCTGTGCACGGCCACGCTCAGCGGTACACCGGCCGAGCGGGCGGCCGCGTCGATGTCATCCGCCGGTTCCACGGCGGTGTCGGCGAATCGGCCGGACGGGGTGTGCCCCTCGGCGACCAGCGAGGGCCCGGGCAGCTCGGCGAGCTGATCGCGCCATATCCGGTCGCTCTCGTCGTCGTCGCGCTCCGCGAGCCACCGTACGTAGTCGGGGAAGCCGCCGAGCGGATACACCGTCCCCGGCGCGTGGTATTCGGCCAGCAGCGCGCGGAGCATCGGTGGCACCGACCAGCCGTCGGCGATGATGTGGTGCACGGTCTGCACCAGGATGTTCCGGCCGGAGCCCGCGCGGATGAGCGTGTACCGCATCAGCGGGCCGGTGGCCAGGTCGAACCCGGCGCGGCGGTCCCGCTCGGCGTATTCGCGGATCTCGGCGTCGGTGATCCCGGGGCAGTCGAGCGTGGTGAACGGCGCCCGCACCCCGCTCTCCAGCACGGAGACCACCCGGCCGTCGGCGAGGGCCGTGAACCGCGCCGCCAGGTTCGGGTACAGCGTGAGCAACCGGGTGGCCGCCGCCGCGAGCCGGTCGGCGTCCACCTCGCCGTCCAGCCTCAGCAACTGCTGCTCGACGTAGGCGCCCGCCGAGTCGTCGTCGAAGACCGAATGGAAGTACAGGCCCTCCTGCAACGGGGTCAGCGGCAGGATGTCCCGCAGCGCCGGGCCGTCGAGGGCGTCGACGTCGGCCTGGGTGAGCGGCACCAGGCCGAAGTCGCCGGGCGAGTGGCCGCCCTGGTCGAGCGCGGCCAGGGCGGTCAGGGCCTCCCGGAAGTACGCGCCGATGGTCGCGATGTCCTCGTCGGTGAACATCCCGTCGGGCCAGGAGATGGTGGTGATCAGCTCGTATGCGCCGCTCGGTGCGGGTTCGGCGATCGCGTTGAACTCCAGGGGGCGCGGCAGGCGCATGCGCGGGTCGCGCTTCTCGCCCAACTGGCCTGTGTTGCCGCTGAGTTGCCAGTCTCCGGAGGCGCCCGCGTCGAAGCGGCCGAGGTAGTTGAAGAGCACCTGCGGTGCGGGGGCGTCGAACTCGGTGTGGGTCAGGTACCGCAGGGCACCGTAGGAAACGCCGTTGGACGGCACTCGGGCGAGGTCTTCCTTGACCGCCTTGAGCGCGGCGGCCAGGTAGTCGGGCGCGGTGAAATCGGCCGCCGCTCCGGGGTCCACGGTCACCGGGAACAGGGTGGTGAACCAGCCCACGGTCCGCGACAGCTCCGGCTCGAAGCCGACGGCGTCCGCCACGAACCGTCCTTCGCGGCCGTGGCCCTCGAGTTCGATATGCGCGAACGTCTGGTCCTGTCCGAGGTCGCGGCGCCATCGGGCGAGGGTGACGGCGAGCGCGGTCAGCAGCACATCGCCCACGCCCGCGTGGAACTTCGCGGGGATCTCGCCCAGCAGCGCGGCGGTGACCTCGGGGCCGGCCGAGACGGTCCGCACCCGCTCCCGGGCGACGGTGTCGGCGTCGCGCAGCGCGCGCCTGCCCACGGGGCCGTCCACTCCCGGCAGGGGACGCTCGTAGTAGCCACGGTCGGCGTCGAACGTGGCATGCTCCAGCATCTGCGTCCAGCGCCGGAACGACGTGCCCACCGGAGGCAATTCGACCGGCGCGCCCGAGGCGAACTGCCGCCATGCCGTGGCCAGGTCGTCCATCAGGACATGCCAGGACACGCCGTCGATCACCACATGATGGACGACCACGACCAGTTGCCGTGCCTCGCGTCGCCAGACGGCACGCAGCATCACGCCCTGGTCCGGGTCCAGCCCGCCGGTGGCGAGCGCGACACACTCATCGAGCGGCCGGTCGCTCTCCTGCCACGACGGCGTGGCCCGCCCCGCCACCGGGATCTCGAAGCTCCAGCGCTCGCCGCGCACCAGCGTGGCGCGCAGCATGTCGTGCCGCCCGGCCACGGCGGCGAGGATGGCGTCGAGGGCGTCGGCGGTCAGCTCCGCCGGGGTGTTCAGCACGACCGACTGTACGAAGCCGTCGATCGCGTCGGTGGTCTCGCCGAGCCACTGCACGATGGGCGGTCCCATGACGGAACCGGTCGCGACATCGCCGTCATCCGCGGTGGAGGCGTCCTCACGGCTCGCCATCGCCGCCAGCGCCCCGACCGTGCTGTTGGTGAAGATCTGCCGTGCCGTGAGGTGGAGACCCGCGTCGCGCACCGCGCTCAGCAGCGAGATCGCCAGCAGGCTGTCTCCGCCGAGCTGGAAGAAGTCCTGGTCGACGCCGACCTCGGCCAGCCGCAGCACCTTCGCGACCGCCGCGCACACCACCCGCTCGTTCTCGGTGGCGGGCTGGACGATCGAGCCCGTCCCGATCACGGGTTCCGGCAGCGCACGGCGGTCGAGCTTGCCGTTCGCCGTGAGCGGGAACTCCTTCATCACGACGATGTGGGCGGGCACCATGTACTCCACCATGTGCCCGGCGGCCCACCCCCTGACCTCGTCCGCGCGCAAGTCCTCGCTCCCGGCTGCCGGGATCACATAGCCCACCAGATAGGTGCTGCCCGCCGCGTTCTTCTTCGCGACGACGCAGGTGTACCGCACCCCGGGGTGCTCCGCGAGACCGACCTCGACATCCTCGATCTCCAGCCGCATACCGCGGATCTTGATCTGGTTGTCGGCCCGGCCGAGGAAGTCCAGCGACCCGTCCGGGGCGAACCGCGCGAGGTCTCCGGTCCGGTACAGCCGGGACCCGTCCCCCGCGAAGGGGTTCGCCACGAAGCGGGACGCCGTCAGGCCGGGCGCGTTGATGTACCCGCGGCCCAGGAGGAACCCTCCCACGTACAGTTCGCCACCGACTCCGACCGGCACCGGGCGCAGCTCGTTGTCCAGCACATACAACTGGGTGTTCGGGTTGGCCTTGCCGATCGACGTCGACAGGCGCTCCGCCGCGCCCCGGTAGATGACGTGCGAGACACCGATCGTGGTCTCGGCCGGGCCGTAGCCGTGGTAGAGCGGGATGTCGAGCCGGGTGCGGAACCGCTCGTACAGCTCCGGGGTCAGCACCTCGCCGCCGCACCACACATGGCGCAGGCTGTCCAGCCGCCCGGAGTCGCCCACCATCTCCAGCAGCACGTCCAGCATGGACGAGACCAGGTAGGTGAAGGTGACCCGCTGCTCGGCGATCACGCTCAGCAAGTGGTGCGGGTCGCGTTCGCCGCCGGGCCGCAGGATGACCAGCCTGCCGCCGTGCACCAGCGGCAGGAAGATCTCGTTGATGGAGATGTCGAAGGACAACGGCGCCTTGAACAGCGACGCGTCGTCGTGGCCGAAGCCCAGGATCTCGTTGCCCTGCCACAGCAGGCGCTCGCTGATCGCTTCGTGCCGGATCATCGCGCCCTTCGGCCGCCCGGTCGAACCGGACGTGAAGATCACGTACGCCAGGGCGTTGCCGGGGAGGGTGACGCCGGTGCCCTCGGTGGAGTGGGAACCGAAGCGCCAGTCGCCGAGGTCGACGGCCACGGCTTCCGGTTCGGCCGGGCCGCGTTCGCCCGAGTCGCCGAGCTGCGCCACGACCTGGGCGTCGTCGATGACGGCGGCCCGGCGCGCGGCCGGCCACTGCGGATCGAGCGGCACGAACGCGCATCCCGCCTGGAGTACGGCGAGCAGCCCGATCACCATCTCGGCCGAGCGGCCCAGTGAGATGCCGACGACCTGTTCGGGGCCCAGTCCGCGCTCGATCAGGTGGTGGGCCAACTGGCTGGATCGCTCGGCCGCCTGACGGTACGTCAGCGACCGGTGCCCGTCGACGATGGCGACCGCGTCCGGCCTGGTCCGCGCCTGCTCACGGAACATCTCCACGACGGTCGGGCGGACCCGGTCGGCCCCGGTGTCGTTCCACCCGGCCAGGGCCTCGAGCCTGGCCGCCACACCGGACGGGGAGATGGTGCCGATGGGCCGGTCGGGGAATTCGGTCAGGTCGTCCAGCGCGAGCTGCGCATCGCCCGGCCCGGCGCCTTCCGGGACGGCGATGCTCCGGTCGTCCGTGCCGATCTCCCAACCGGCGGGCCCCGCCCCGCCGTTGTCGACCCACCCGAGGACATCGGCGAAGAGGGTGCCGGGGGTGAGGTCGATACCGTCGGGGCTCAGGCCCGTCGCCCAGTACGACAGCCCGATGGCACACGCTTCGGCGATGGTCCGGTCGGAGAAGTCACCGATCCGCCGGCGCACGTCGGCAACCTGTCCGGGGGAAAGCAGTACGCGACGAGCGCCCGGTTCCACCATCGAAGACTCAGCATCCCTTCCACGTCATGAAAAGCTCACCTGAATCAGGGGTGTCTAACTACCTTCGCGCCAGGCCCGCCACAGTCGCGCGTACCGGCCGCCCAGGGCCACCAGCTCGTCGTGCGTGCCCTGCTCCACCACCCGGCCCGCGTCCAGCACGGCGATCCGGTCCGCCGCCATCGCCTGGGTCAGCCGGTGCGCCACGAACAGCGTGGTCCGGCCCGAGCACGCGGCCAGCACGGCCCGCTCCAGCTCGGCGGCGCCCTCGCTGCCCGCCTCCGCGGTGGACTCGTCGAGCACCACCACCGGCGCCCGGCCCAGCACCAGCCGGGCCAGGGCGATCTGGGCCACCTTGGTGACGTCCAGGCGCTCTCCGCCCTCGCCGACCATGGTGTTCAGCCCATCGGGCAGCGCGTCGACCCACCCATCGGCGCCGACCGTGCGCAACGCGTCCATCAGCTCGGCATCGGCCGCCTGCGGCGCGGCCAACCGCAGGTCGTCGGCGAGCGGCCCGGAGAACACATGCGTGTCCTGCGTCAGGATGCTCACCAGGGCCCGCGCCCCGGCCTCGTCCAGACCGGCGAGATCGGTCGTCCCGACGCGCACCGATCCGGCCTCCGGGGTCCCGATGCCCGCGATCAGCGCGGCCAGCGTGGTCTTGCCCGCGCCCGTCGCCCCCACCAGGGCGAGCGAACCACCGGCCGGGATCGTGAGACTGACGTCCCGGAGGACCGGTTCCTCGGTGTCGGGGTAGCGATACGTCAGCCCCTCCACCGTCACCGAGTACGGCCCGGTGTCCGCCGGCGAGACGGCCGCGTCGCCCACCAGCCGGTCCTCGGCGGCCTCCCCCATCACGCCGACCAGCCGGGTCAGGCTCGCGCCCGACTTCTGCGCCTCGTCGAAGGTGAACATGATGGAGCCCAGCGGGGTGAACAGCCGGTGGAACATCAGCGGGGCCGACGAGACGTCGCCCAGGGTGGCGGCATCGGCCTCCAGCAAGGAGTACCCCACCACGATGATCAGGACCAACCCGATGAACTCGGCGCGGTTCTCCCTGCCGACGAACCGGCCGAAGAACCGGAACACCTCGATACCGAGATCGCGCACCCGCCATGACTCGGCGCTGACCTTCTCACGGAAGGCGCCCTCGAGGCGGTACGCCCGGACCGTGTCGATCCCCTTCAGGCCGCTGATCAGCGCCTGCGCACGGTGGGCCTGGGCCACCCGCTGCCGCTGGTAGAGCGGGGCGGACCGGGGGAGATACCAGCGCAGGGCCAGCGCGTACGCGGGCAGCGCACCGGCGCCCGCCAGTCCGAGCCGCCAGTCCAGTCCGAACATGCCGGCCGTGGCGATGACGACCAGCACCCCCGCCGAGAACACGGTGGGGACGGCCGTGCGGATGCCCTTGGACAGCACGGCCACATCGTCACCGACCCTGGACAGCACGTCTCCCCGGCCGACCTGCTCGATCCGTGCGCTCGGCATCCCCAGCACCGCGCGGACGGCGCCTTCGCGCAGCCGCGCGAGCAGATCCGCGCCCAGCCGTCCGATGAGATAGGTCGACACCGCGGTGGCCGCCGCGCCGAGCAGCGCGGCGGCCCCCATCACCACCCCGATCGTGACCAGGGTCGAGCGCGACTCGCCCTCGACCACCCCGTCGACCACCCGGCCGAGCAGGATCACCGGGAGTACCTGGAGCGCCGCCCCGGCCACCGTGGTGAGCGCGGTGGCGGCCGTCAGCCAGGGCATCTCGCGGCAGTGCGCCGCGACCCATCGGGTGGCCACGCGTCCGGTCGCCGTGCGCAGGGTTGCCGGGGGGACGCGCGCCTCGGTGGTGCTCACCCCCGGCCGACCGACTTGACGAGCTCGTCGATCGCGTACGGCAGGGACAGCAGGGTGCCCTGGGAGATGGCCGCGCCGACGGCCGGACCCTCACTGTCGAGCAGGTAGGACACCTTGCCCTTCTTCACCGCGTCCAGGTTGGTGAAGAGCTGGAACTTCTTCAGCGCCTGCTGGTCGGCCTTGTCGTTGATGACGAAGACGCGGTCGGCGTCGACCAGGTCGACGCGCTCGGGGGACAGGACGGTGTAGAACTTCCCGTCCGCGATCTTGTCGATCTTGGTCTGGTACTTGAAGCCCATGCCCGTGACCAGCCGTCCGCGCACATCGGTGGAGGTGAACGGCGCCACCGAATTCTTGTACCAGGACAACATGACCGCGGTCTGGTTCGCGAACTCAGGATGCGCCTTCTTGGCCGCGCCGAGCTTGTCCTGAATTCCCTGCACCAGCTTGGTGCCCTCGTCCTCCTTGCCCAGCGCCTTGGCGATCTGGCCGGCGTTGTCCTGCCACGGGGCGCTGAACGGCTCCTTCTCGCCCTTGGTGCGGCCCACCGTCGGGGCGATCTGGGAGAGCTTGTCGTAGGCGGCCTTGTCGATCTCGGAGTAGACCGCCACGATCAGGTCCGGCCGCAGGGCCGCGATCTTCTCGTAGTTGGGGCCGGTGTCGCCGTTCTTCATGACGACCTCGGGCCGGGTGTCGCCCCACTTGTCCTTCACCCAGGGCCACTGGGTGTTGGTGTCGGGCTTCCTGCCCGCCGGGTTCGGGTACTGGTCGACCATGCCGACCGGTCTGACACCGAGCGCCAGCATGGCCTGGTCGTCCGTGTAGCCGACGGAGACGACCCGCCGCGGAGCCTTAGTGATCTTCGTGGATCCGAACGCGTGCTCCACGGTGACCGGGAACGCACCGGAGGCGGCGGCCGGGGCGTCGTCGCCCGCCTCGTCCGCCGAGTCGGAACCACATCCCGCGAGGAGGCCGACGCCGAGGGCCGCGGCGGACAGCACCGCCGCTAACCGCCGCCATGGCGTCCTACGCGTCGTTCGATGGAGGAGCATCCGGAATCCCTTGCTGTCGCGCTGTCCGTTGCGCCCCTGACTAAGGGCAGCCAAACCTTATCCCGGCGAAGTGAGGCTAGCCTAGCCTTACTTTTGCATTCCTTTGCGGGACCTGATCGAGCTGGACGTGGGTGCGGCCGATCGGCACGATGAGCGGCCGGTCGCCCACCGGGTCGTCAATCACCATGGCCCGCAGCCCGAATGCCTCGTCCAGCAACTCGGCGGTGATCACATCACGCGGATGCCCCTGCGCCAGGATCGATGCCGACCGCATCACAATGAGGTTGTCGCTGTACCGCGTGGCCAGATTGAGGTCGTGCAGCACCATCACCACCGTGCGGCCCGACTCGTGCAGGTCGTCCACGAGGTCGAGCACATCGATCGCGTGCGCCAGGTCCAGATAGGTGGTCGGCTCGTCGAGGAGCAGCAGATCGGTGCCCTGGGCCAGGGTCATCGAGATCCAGACGCGCTGACGCTGCCCGCCGGACAGCGAGTCGACCGGGCGGTCGGCCAGCTCCGACACCCCGGTCATGGCCAGCGCGCGCTCCACGACACCGGCGTCGTCCGACGACCACTGCCGCAGCCAACTCTGGTGCGGATGGCGCCCCTTGGCGACCAGGTCGGCCACCGTCACCCCCTCCGGCGCCACCGGCGCCTGGGGCAGCAGGCCCAGCTTCTTCGCCACGTCCCTGGTCCTGAGCCCCGCGATGTCCTCGCCGTCCAGCACCACGGCCCCCTTGGCCGGCTTGAGCAGCCGCGTCAGGGTGCGCAACAGGGTCGACTTGCCGCAGCCGTTGGGACCGATGATCGTGGTGATCACGCCCGGCGGGATCGTCACATCCAGGTCCTCGATGACGGCCCGATGGCCGTACCCGACCGAGACGCCTCTGGCCGCCAGCCGCGGGTTGCCCTGGGCCCCGGACTCGATCTCGGTGATGCGCTCGGCGCTCACAAGTCCCCCTGTATTGAGGTCTGTCTGAACTTCATTGCCATCTATCTGAGATTCGCCCGCACCAGCAGATAGACGAGGAAGGGGCCGCCGATCGCGGCGGTGACCACGCCCACCGGGAGAGTGATCGGCAGCGCCGTGCGCGCGACCAGGTCCGCACCGATCAGCAGCAACGCTCCCACCATGCCGGAGGCCACCATCGGCGGCGTAGGACACCTCGCCAGACGCATCGCCACCTGCGGTGCCACCAGCGCGACGAACGGGACCGGGCCCGCCGCGCTCACCCCCACCGCGGCCAGCAGGACCGCGCACAGCAACAGGACCGCCCGCACCATCGCGTACCGGACGCCCAGGCCCGCGGCGACCTCGTCGCCCAAGTGCATCGGCTTGAACTGGAACGCCACACAGAACACGACGGCCAGAAGGACGAGCGTGCACCACAGCGCCACCCGGACCTCGCTCCACGAGCGGTTGTCCAGCGAGCCGACCAGCCATGCCTGGGCCCGGGCCACATCCTTGATGTCGGCCGTGACCAGCAGCCATGTCGTGATCGCCTCCATCATGGCGCTCACCGAGATGCCGATGAGGATGAGCCGGAAGCCGTCGACCCCGCGCCGCCACGCCAGGAAGTACACCAGCAGTCCCGTGCCGAGACCGCCCGCGAGCGCCGCCGCGGACAGCCCCACGGCGCTCTCGACCGCCGCGGCGGTCCCGCCCGACACCGTCACCAGGAACACCGAAACCGCGCCGGCGCCCCCGGTGATCCCCAGGATGTCCGGGCTGGCCAGTGGATTGCGGGCGATGGACTGCGTCAGCGCACCGGAGACCCCCAGCGCGATCCCCACGATGAGCCCGGCCAGGGCGCGCGGCATCCGCAAGTCCATGATCACGAACTCGTCGACCCGCTCTCCGCCACCGAGGATCGTGGCGATGACCCGGGACAGGCCGATGGGGAAGTCCCCTACGCCGATGGACAGGCAGAACACCAGGAAGGTGGCCGCCGTCAGCAGCAGCGTGACGCAGGCGAGCCAGGGCCGCCATACGAACGACACCTGGCCGAGCCGCACACCCGGCGCCACCGATGGTTTCACGTCCGTCCCGCTCATGCGCTCCTGAACTTTCCGAGCCACACCAGGGCCGCGAAGAACGGGGCGCCCAGGAGAGCTACGACAACTCCCGCGTCCAACTCGCCCGGCCGCACCACCAGGCGTCCCACGATGTCGCAGAGCAGGAGGACGACAGCACCGAGCAGACCCGCGTACGGCACCAGCCAGCGGTAGTCCGGCCCGGTCAGATACCGCGCCACATGGGCCACCATGAGCCCGAGAAACGCGATGGGTCCACACGCCGCCGTCGCCGCGCCCGCCAGCAGGGTGATGGCGGCGATGCCGATGGTCCGGCTCAGCGCGATGTTCACGCCCAGCCCCCGCGCCACATCGTCACCCAGGTTGAGCAGGTTGAGGGCGGGCAGCGTGGTCAGCGCCAACACCAGCCCGACCGCGATGAACAGGGCCACCGGCCAGATGACGTCGAATCCGACACCGGCCACGGAGCCCGCGTTCCAGAACCGCAGCGCGTTCAGCGACGCCTGGTCCGAGAGCGCGACCGCCGTGGTCATCGCCGCCAGGAACACCGTGATTCCCTGCCCGGCCAGTGCGAGCGTCAACGGATTGCCAGCCCCTCGTCCGATGCTCGCCAGTCCGAACACCACGACGCCGGCGACCGCCGCCCCCAGGAAGGCGAACCAGACGTACTGGAACGGGTCGGCGAACCCGAACACGGCGATCACCGACACCACGGTGAACGAGGCGCCGGAATTCACCCCCAGCAGGCCCGTGTCGGCGATCGGATTACGCGTGTACCCCTGGATCAGCGCGCCACCGACCCCCAGGGCGATGCCCGCCACGATCGCGAGCACCGTCCGGGGCATCCGCACGGTCCGCACGATGAGCCTGATCTCGGTGAGCCGCTGATCGGAGTCCGGCGCCGCGAACAACCCGTGCCACACCTCGGCGGGGCTCAGCGCGCGCGCACCGACGGCCAGCGACACCGCCGCCGCGATCACGAGGACCGCCACGAGCGTGCCCAGGCCCACAACCCGGCGCCGACGGGCCTTCGTTGAGCCCCTGGCCAAGGGGCGCTCCATCGCAGTCGTGCCCATGTCTCAGTACGTCATCCCCCTAGCGAGCGGTGCTGCCGACTCCGTCGGCGACCGGCCGGGCCCCGTCGGAAGCGGATGGGACACCCCGGTCGAGGAGCGAGTCCAGGATCTCGCCGACCCGGGTCGCGGTGTTGGACAGCAGGGAGGAGGTGATGCCGTGGGTATGCTCCGTACCACCCTGCAGATAGATGCCGCAGCGCAGCCCGGGAGCCGTCGCGATGCGGTAGTCGCGCTCGACGCGGATGCGGCCCTCGTCGTCGCGGAGGCAGCTCTCGGCCACTTCGCCGAGGAGGCCGAGGGGGTCGGCGGGGCTGTAGCCGGTGGCGAAGACCACCACGTCCGCGTCCAGGAGCGTCTCCTCGCCGGTGACGAGGGAGGTCACGGTGGCACGGACCCGTGTCTCCGTCTCCTTGACGTCGGCGAGCCGGGACACGTTGAGGAAGCGCAGCCGCTCCACGCCGAGGACCTTCTCCTGGTACATCTGCCGGTAGAGGTCGTCGATCAGGTCGATGTCCACCACGGAGTAGTTGGTGTTCCCGTGGTAGCCCATCAGCCGGCGCTTCACGTCCTCGGGCGCGGCGAAGTACTCGTCGACCGCCGCGGGGTCGAAGATCCGGTTGGCGAAACCGCTGTCGTCCGCGGGGCTGTAGCCGTAGCGGGAGAAGACCGCGCAGACCTCGGCCGCCGGGAAGCGGCGGTGCAGGTAGGCGACGTTCTCGGCGGCACTCTGCCCGGCGCCCACGACGATGAAACGGGACGGCGAGGTGCCTTCCAGGCCGTCGGCCTTCGCCAGCAGTTCAGAGGTGTGCCAGACGCGGTCACCGCGTTCCACACCCTCGGGCATGAGGGGACGCAGCCCGGTACCGATGACAAGGTTGCGGGCCCGGTGGACCGCGAGCCCCTCCGCCGAGCGGACCGTCACATCCACGTACTCCACGGCCCCGTCGCGGACCACCGGCGCGACGCCGACGACCTCATGGCCGTAGGAGACCATGTCCCCGACCATGGCCGCGGCCCACTCGAGGTAGTCGTGGAACTCCACTCGCAGCGGGAAGAGGTTCTTGTGGTTGATGAAGTCGATCAGCCGCCCCTTGCTCTTCAGATAGCAGAGGAAGCTGAACTCACTGGCCGGGTTCCGCAGCGTCACGAGGTCTTTGAGGAAGGACACCTGCATGGTCGCGTCGTCGATCAGCATGCCTCGGTGCCAGCCGAAGCGCGGCTGCTGCTCGAAGAAGTGAGCGCTGAGCCCCTCTCCCCCGGCGGCGCGTGCGTTGTGCTCGCTGAGTGCGATCGCCATGGCCACATTGGACGGCCCGAAGCCGATGCCAATGAGGTCGTGGACCACTGATGCGTCACCAGGAAGAACCTGTGACATGTCACTCCCATCGTGCGGGGCAATCGCCTGTCAGGCGTGGGGAAGTCGCGGTGGGCACGCCGACGAAACGGCATGTCCACTGAAACTTAGGTGAGCCTAAGCTAAACCCGCAAGCCTGTCGATAGGGCGGATCGGGCAACACACTCGCCAACTACCCCACCGAATACGCCCGTTGCGGGCTAAGGTAAGCCTTGCTTTACTTGCTCCCGGTCATCCCCTGCTTCGAGGAGGAACCCCATGCGGGTCGTCATGTTCGGTTACCAGACCTGGGGGCACCGCACCCTGCAAGCCCTCCTGGACTCCGAGCACGACGTGGTACTCGTCGTTACGCACCCCAAGAGCGAGCACGCGTACGAGAAGATCTGGAGCGACTCCGTCGCCGACCTCGCCGAAGAGCACGGCGTCCCGGTGCTGATCCGCAACCGCCCTGACGACGACGAGTTGTTCGAGCGCCTCAAGGAAGCCGACCCGGACATCATCGTGGCGAACAACTGGCGGACATGGATCCCCCCGCGCATCTTCGGCCTGCCCCGCCACGGCACGCTGAACATCCACGATGCGCTGCTGCCGAAGTACGCCGGCTTCTCCCCGCTGATCTGGGCCCTGATCAACGGGGAGTCCGAAGTGGGCGTCACCGCGCACATGATGAACGACGAACTCGACGCGGGCGACATCGTCCGGCAGGAGGCGGTTCCGGTCGGACCGACCGACACCGCCACCGACCTCTTCCACAAGACCGTCGACCTCATCGCCCCGGTCACCATCGGAGCGCTCGCCCTCATCGCCTCCGGGCAGACGGAGTTCACCAAGCAGGACCGGTCCCAGGCGAGCTTCTTCCACAAGCGGTCCGCCGAGGACATCCGCATCGACTGGAGCTGGCCGGCGGAGGACCTCGAACGCCTGGTCCGCGCCCAGTCCGAGCCGTACCCCAGCGCCTACGCCTTCCATAAGGGCAAGCGCCTCGAGATCCTGGCCGCGGTCGTGTCCCAGGGCCGGTACGGCGGCACTCCCGGCCGCATCTTCTACCGCGAGGGCGACGGCGTGGTGATCGTCGCCGGAGCCGACGCCCGCACCGGCCGCAACCACGGCCTGGCCATCACGCGCGTACGGACCGAGGACGGCCACGAGATGGCCGCCACGGAGTACTTCACCTCCATGGGCGGCTACCTGACGAGCCGCCCCTGACGCGGGAACCACCCACCGCAACTCCCGTGGGTCGAGAACATTGCCACCGTGCGGACCCGGAGGTCCGTGCGGTGGCCATCGTCTTCGGCCCGGCGGTCAGAGGCTGGTGAGCAGGCCGTCGAGCGGGGTGGGTATGCGGTCGGGGTCGAGGGCCTCGGCGAGGACGCGGCCGTAGTGGATCTTGCGCCCCTTCTTCGTGCTGAGGAAGCGCCGCAACTGCTGCTGTGCGGCCCGGCCCCGTTGTGCGGGCTGGCGCAGGAAGGTCTGCAGGGCGCGCAGGTCGCCCTCCGCCCGGACGAGCTCCTCCACCCGGCTCACGCCCAGCGCGCGGATGAGCTCGTCCTCCAGATCCACCGCGCAGACGAAGAACCTTTGCCGTGTTGCATGGGGCTGTGCTGCGTTGGGCTGTACCGCGCCGGCCCGCTCCAAGCCGCGGGCGTAGTAGCCACGCTCCGCCTCGTCGCACAGTCCCGTGAGGCGAAGGCCCAGACCGGATGGCCCGAGGATGCGGGCGAAGCGCCCGACACTCATCGCACCGCCCATCGACAGGACGCAGACTCCTTCGGCCGCCAGGTTCCGGCCACGGCTCGCGGCCAGTGCGCTGACCGCCGCGACATCGCTCGGCCCTTCGAGCAGGACGGCCGCCCGGACGGGCAGCCGCCCGGCCAGCTCACGCGCGCGGTCGCCGGGCCCACCGGCCGCCCACGCGATAACCGCTTCCCGGAACGCCCCCATGTCAGCCATGAGAGGAGTCTCCGCCCTTCCCGGCCACCACGGTAGGGAATTTCCGTCGGCGCGTCGCTCGCCGGTGAACGGTCGGGCCCGACGGTGCGACGAATGGAGCCGCCCGCTCAGGCCGGACCGGCTGTGCTGCCGCGTACGACGAGACGGGGCGGGAGAACGACCTCGCGGGGTTCGGTGCGGCCCTGGTCGAGGCGTTCGACGGCCGCGGCCACCGACTGCCGTGCCTGCTCCGGCGCGTTCTGGCTGACCGTGGTCAGGTCGAAGCAACTGAGCCGGGAGAGGGTGTCGTCGTCGTAACCGGCCACCGACACCTCGCCCGGGACGGCGATGCCGGCGCGGGAGAGCGCGGCCAGAACACCGATGGCGCACTGGTCGTTGAAGGCCACGACCGCGGTGGGCAGTTCGCCGCTGTCGAGGAGGTGGCGAGCGGCGCGCTCGCCGGCCGCTTCGGTGTTGTCGCCGTGCAGGATCCGGATGTGCGCGCCGAGGCCGTGGCGGCGCATGGCCGTGCGGTAGCCGCGGCGCCGGTCGGTGGCGATGACGCCCTTGCCCCCGTCGACGTAGACGATCTCGCGGTGGCCGAGGCCGACCAGATGGCCGACGGTCTGGCTCACACCGTCGTCGTCGGCGGTACGGACGACATCCAGCTCGGCGTCGGCGATCCGGCGGCCGACGGCGATCACGGGGGCCTTGCGGTCGAGGGCGGCAAGCGTGTCGGCGGGGGCGGTCGGGCCGAGCAGGATCAATGCCTCACTGCGGAAGGCCAGCAGGGTTTCGACGGCGGTGTGCTCGTCGCGGGTGCGGGTCTGAGTACTGAGGACGAGGTCATAGCCGACCTCCTCGGCGGCCGTGTGCAGGTGCTCGACCAGTTCGGCGTGGAAGGGGCTGTGGATGTCGACCATCACGCCGAGCAGCCGGGTGCGCCTGCTGGCCAGCAGGCTGGCGGTGCGGTCCGCCTGGTAGCCGAGGTCGGCGGCGGCCTTCAGGACACGCTGCCGCGTGCGTTCACTGGGGCCGGGCACGCCACGCAGGACCAGGGACACCGACGCCGTGGACAGCCCCACCCGGGCGGCCACGTCCTCCAGCCGGGGGCGCTTGTCCGTGCCACTCCGGTGGCGCTCGGAACCGACGTCACCCACTGATACCTCCCGCGGCCATCTCCTCGCGCAGCACCCTTGGCACCCCCCGGAAACGCGCCGATAGTACCAGGGACTTAAAGCGCTTTAAAGCCGCGTCTTAAACCTCTCGCTGTTCCACGAACTCCACTCCGAGGCGCGTACTCCCTCACGGCTGTACGGACGCCACTGGTCACGGAGACAGGCCACACCGGATCCACCCTGTTCCCCCTCCCACCCGCATACGAGGTGCACGAGCCATGAACCGGACATCGACATCCCGCCCCCGCCCCCGCAGAGTCGCCCCCGCCGTGGCCCTGACCGCCGCGGCCGCGCTCACCCTCGCGAGCTGCTCCAGCTCCGGCGGCAAGAAGGCCCAGGAAGCCGCGAACAACGCCTCCGCGGGCAAGGCCGACACCCCCCGTATGACGATCGCGCTGATCACCCACGCACCCTCCGGCGACACCTTCTGGGACACCGTCCGCAAGGGCGCCCAGACCGCCGCGGCCAAGGACAACGTCAAGCTCATCTACGCGAGCGACGAGAACGCCGGCGACCAGGCCGGCCTCGCGCAGAACGCCATCAACCAGAAGGTCGACGGCATCGCGGTCACCCTCGCGAAGCCGGACGCGCTGAAGGCCGTGATCACCAAGGCCGAGAAGGCCGGCATCCCCGTCGTCGGCCTCAACGCGGGCCTGTCCGCCTGGAAGAAGCAGGGTCTGCTGTCATTCTTCGGCCAGGACGAGTCCGTCTCCGGCCAGGCGCTCGGCACCAGGCTCAACGGCACCGGCGCCGAGCATGCCCTCTGCGTGATCCAGACACAGGGCGACGTCAACCTCGAAGAGCGCTGTGCCGGGGTGAAGAAGACCTTCAAGGGCAGGACGAGCATCCTCTACGTCAACGGCACCGACATGCCGTCGGTGAAGTCCACGATGTCCGCCAAGCTCAAGCAGGACAGTTCCATCGACGAGGTGGTCACCCTCAGCGCACCCATCGGACTGACCGCCGCGCAGGCGCTCTCCGAGTCGGGCAGCAAGGCGAAGGTCGCCACGTTCGACCTCAACAAGGAACTGGTCTCCGGTATCAAGGACGGCAGCATCCAGTTCGCCGTCGACCAGCAGCCCTACCTCCAGGGCTACCTCGCCATCGACGCCCTGTGGCTGTACAAGAACAACGGCAACTACAGCGGCGGCGGTGTGGAACCCGTGCTGACCGGACCGGCGTTCGTCGACAAGGGCAACATCGACAAGATCGCCGAGTTCGCCACGAAGGGGACCCTGTGATGGTCAGGGCCCAGTCCACGGCACGGGCGGCGAATCCCTCGTGGCCGTCGCGGAAACATCCGCGTCATCGCGTAGCGACAACCTATTGACATGACATTTGAGCCCGGGCATCGTACTGCGCAAGCTGCTCTTAAAGCGCTTTAAGAAGCCGTCCCCGGACGTCCCCGGAGTCCATCCCTCACCGTGAAAGGGGGCACCTCCATGCCCACCCACCCCAGCTCCGGCAAGCCCATCTCCGTGGCGGTGATCGGCGCCGGAATGGCCGGCCGCACCCACGCCGCCGGCTACCGCAACGTGAACACCGTCTACGGCGCCGGGCTGCCGCCGGTCCGCCTGGCCGCGATCGCCGACGCCAACATCGAGCTCGGTGAGGACGCCGCCCGCCGCTACGGCTACGAGACGGCGCTTCCGAGCTGGGAGGCCGTCGTCGAGGACCCCTCGATCGACGCCGTCAGCATCGTCGTCGGCAACGACCTGCACCGGCCGATCGCGGAGGCGCTCATCGCCGCGGGCAAACACGTGCTGTGCGAGAAGCCGCTGGCCGGCTCGCTCGCGGACGCCCGTGCGATGGCCGAGGTCGAGCGCACCGCCGAGGTCGTCACCGCCGTCGGATACACCTTCCGGCGCTCCCCCGCCATCGCCGCGATCCGTGACCATGTCCGGGGTGGCGAGCTGGGCGACCTCAGCCTGTTCAGCGGCCGGTACTGGTGCGACTATGCGACCGACCCGAACGGGCCGCTGAGCTGGCGGTTCAAGGGCGGCCCCGGCTCCGGCGCGCTCGGGGACGTCGGCGCGCATGTCATCGATGTCGCCGAGTACGTCGCCGGACCCATCGCCTCGGTCTCGGGCGCCTCGCTGTCGACGCAGATCCCCAAGCGGCCCCTGCCGCTGGGCGCGGTCGTCGGCCACAACGCCGCGCCCGTCTCGGACGAGGTGGGCGAGGTCGAGAACGAGGACACGGCGTCCTTCACCGCACGCTTCGAGTCCGGTCTCGTGGGCACCTTCTCGCTGTCGCGCACCGCCTTCGGCCTGCCCAACGGGCTCTCCTTCGACGTCGTGGGGCTGGGCGGCCGGGCCGCGTTCGACCAGCACCGGCCGGCCGAGTACCTCTTCGACGACGCGCAGCCGGAGGCTCGCACACGCGGCGCACGCCACATCATCGCCGGTCCGCAACTGCCGTACTTCGCGGGCGGCTACCCGATGGAGGCGCCGGGCGTGGGCGGCGGCAACGCCGAGATGTTCACCTACCAGGCCCGGGCCTTCCTCGACCAGGTGGCGGGAGTGGCCGAACCACTGCCCGCATGCGCCACGTTCGCCGACGCGCTGCGAACCATGGAAATCATCCAGGCGGTCGTCGAATCCTCCCGCAACGGTGGCGCGGTCGCCACGGTTCCGCCCCACGCCTGACCCGCCACACCGAAGGAGAAAGCAATGGCCCTCAAGCTCGGCGCCTACACCGCCTGTCTGCACGACCGGCCCCTCACCGAGGCCCTCGATGTGCTGCGGTCCAACGGCCTGACCTCGGTGGAGGTCAACACCGGTGGCTTCATCCCCGCCCCGCACTGCCCAGTCGACCTGCTGTTGTCCTCGGCCACCGCGCGTGAGGAGTACCTGGCGACGTTCGCCGACCGTGGGATGGAGCTGACCGGGCTCAACTGCAACGGCAACCCGCTCAACCCGCTCCCGGGGGTCGGGCCCAAGCACGCCGACGACCTGCGCCGCACCATCCGGCTCGCGGGCCTGCTCGGTGTGAAACACGTCGTGACCATGTCCGGCACCCCCGGCTCCGACCCCGACGCCAGGTACCCCTCCTGGGTCGTGAACCCGTGGGACGGCGTCTACATGGACGTGCTGGACTACCAGTGGGGTGTGGCCGTCGAGTTCTGGACGGAGATCGACGCCCTGGCCCGCGAGAACGACGTCCGGGTCGCCATCGAGATGCACCCGCACAACGTGGCGTTCTCCCCCGTCACGCTCAAGCGGCTCATCGATGAGACGGGCGCCACGAACCTCGGCGCCGAGATGGACCCGTCGCATCTGATGTGGCAGGGCATGGACATCGTCGCCGCCATCAAGTGGCTGGGCCCGCTGGTGTTCCACGCCGCCGCCAAGGACGCCATGCTCTGCCCCGGCGCCGACATCCGCGGCGTACTGGACACGTCGTTCACCCGCGTACCGGCCGACGCTCCCGGCAAGGTGCCCACCGGCTACGGATTCTGGTGCAACACCTGGCCGGAGAGCCCCGCCTGGAAGTTCGTCGCGGTCGGCATCGGACACGACGTCGCCTACTGGACGGAGTTCCTGCGCGCCCTCGCCGAGGTCGATCCCGACATGGCCGTCAACATCGAGCACGAGGACGCCGCGTACTCCCAGACCGAGGGGCTCGCCCTGGCCGCCAAGAACCTGAACCAGGCCGCGGCCGACCTCTGACCGGCTCCCCACACCAATCGCGACGGAGGACAGCGGTGAAACTCGCCCTGGATCCACAGATGTTCTACGCGACGCACTCCGTGCTGGAGCTGCCCGATGTGGTCGCTCGCATGGGCTACTCCTGGATGGAGCTCTCACCCAAGGCCGATTTCGTTCCCTTCTTCGGCCACCCCCGCGCCGACGACGCCACGGTGGCCAAGCTGCGTAAACGCGCCGCCGACGCCGGAGTGGGCATCGCCTCGGTGCTGCCGGTGCTGCGCTGGTCCGGCCCCGGGGAGGAGGAACGGCGGGCCGCGGTCCGGGCCTGGAAGCGGGCCATCCAGATGACCGTCGATCTGGGGGTCGACACCATGAACTCCGAGTTCAACGGCCGCCCCGAGGCGGCGGAGTTCACCGAGAGCCAGTTCCTGCGCTCGATGGACGAGCTGATACCGGTCTTCGAGCGCGAGGGCCTGAAGCTGGTGCTCGAACCGCACCCCGACGACTTCATCGAGGACGGCCACGCCGCGGTGAACCTGGTGCGCGGGCTCAACCGGGACTGGATCTCGTTCCTCTACTGCACCCCGCACACGTTCCACCAGGGCAACGACGCCACCGGCATCATCACCCACGCCGGTGAGAAGGTCACCTATGTGCATCTGGCCGACACGCTCGACCACACCGCATCGAACGGGCTGCGCTACATCGTCAACCCGCCCGGATCGCCCGCGCGGGTGCACCAGCACGCCGAAATCGGCCGTGGCGAGGTCGACTTCGACGAGGTGTTCGCCGCGCTCGCCCCGGTCGGCTTCGACGGCGTGGTGTCCTCGTGTGTGTTCGGCTGGGAGGAGCGGGCCGCCGAGATCAGCGTCCGCCAGCGGGAGAAGGCCACCGCCCTGATCGAGAACTACTTCGGCGCCGGCACACTCGGCGGCAGCTGACCCCGGGACCCGCCGCTGACGTGCCCTGACGCCGACGGCGGGCGGGAGGCCGGATCCACCCACCGCCGAGAGGGCCGCCGTCCGGCCCTCTCGGCCCCCGCAATAGACGGCGTTTGCAATGAACCGCGTATGCAAGTATTTTTTCCCGGAGTCACGACCAGCGGGCGGCGCACTCTCCCACCGACAGGGAGAGCGCGTCACACACCTGAGAACGGAATGGTTGCAGCGATGACCCGGACACCCGAACAGACCTTCCACGACCACGGCCAAGCGCTCGGCTCAGGAGACTTGGACAAGATCAGCGCCAACTACGCGGAAGACGCGGTCTTCGTCACTCCCGCCGGCGTGCTGCGGGGACGCGAAGGGGTGAAGCAGGGCATCGGCGCCTTGCTCGGCGATCTCCCGGACGCCGCATGGGACTTGAAGCCCCAGTTCGCGGATGACGTGCTCTTTCTCGAATGGTCGGCCACCGCCGCCCAGGCGCGAGTGGAGGACGGAGTCGACACTTTCGTCTTCCGCGACGGCCTCATCCATGCCCAGACCGTGCGTTACACCCTGGTCACCGAAGACGGCTGAGCCACGGGGCGGGGGCGGCGCGGAGCGTGGTGCCGCGCCGCGATGGATGCGGTGAGTGGAGAGGTGAGCGGCTTCGCCGTGCGGCCGGTAGCGGTGTGACATGCGGCCATCCCCGGGGCCGATCAGGGCCCGACACCTGAGGGCAGGGATGAAGGCACGGATGCCGTTTGAAACTTCAAGAATACCGGGATACAGTACGACGGCTCCGCTCCCCCACCGCATTCGACATCCACGCCAAGAGGTGGTTGACATGCGCGCGTCGCATTTAGGTGAAGGTTGTACGGTCCTGATAGAGGATCAGGCGCTCGATGAATTCCTTGAGGTGGCCGTCGGTGAATACCGACGCATCACCTCCGAAACACCACTGCCGTGCTTCGCTCTCCTCGTAGGCTCGGCGGACCATGCGGCATTCACCGTCGAGCGCGTCGCGTTCGGCCGCAATGCCCGTACCACCGACCCGGCCGCGCGCCGTGAGTTCACCGAGTCGATCGTGCCGCTCTTCGGCCCGGCGTACGAGAACGAGACACGTGGCTGGTGGATCGACTCCCACGACCTGCTGAGGGCCTCGCGCGAGGCCGAGGCCGACGGTCTGGAGATCCTGGGGTCCGTGCACATGCACCCCGACTGGCATCACATAGGCCCGCCGGAGGAGCGGAAACGCATCCTCAGCGAGCACCCCACCCCGATGGATCAGCACGTCTTCGGCAACACCGGTTGGCCCGTCAACCTCATCTGCTACCTGGAACGTCGCGGCGATGTCATGTACCACGCCCTCGCCGCCTGGGCGCCGCCCCCGCCCGAGAACCCTCACCAGCCGTGCGTTGAACTGCCGCTGCGGATACGGACCAACGCCGTGGTGGGGGCATGAGGCCGGTGACCGCGACCGACGACGAGCGGATCCAGGGGCTCTGGGATGCCATGGCGCGCGGCTGGGCCGAGGGCGACGCCCACTCCTTCGCCGCCGTCTTCGCCGAAGACTGCGACTTCACCACAGTGCGCGGCGAGAAACCACCCGGCCGAGCTGGTATCGCCGCCGGTCACGACCAGCTCTTCCGCACCGTGTACCGCTCCACTCGTCTGGACGCGCGGGTTCAGTCCATCCGCTATCCGCGCCCGGATCTGGCCACGGTCAACGTCGAATCGACCGTGGTCGCCTCCGACGGCACCAGCCTCGCCCGCACCCATGCCCTGGCCGTCGTGGAACGGGACGCGACAGCGGGAGCCGACGGCGCCTGGCGGATCACCGCCTTCCACAACATGATTCCCGCCGCCCGACCGGCCGCCCCACCGGCCTCCGAGAACTGAAGGAATTGCCCATGTCTGACGCGTCCACCCCGGGCAGGCCAAAACTGCGGCATCTGGCCATCGTCGCCCGCGACCCCGAGAAACTGGCCGAGTTCTACAGCGAGATCTTCGGCATGGAGCTCTTCCACCGGGACCCCGATGGCAGCTGCTTCCTCTCCGACGGGTATCTGAGCCTCGCCCTGATCAAGCATCAACTCGACGGCGACGCCCCATTGGGCATGAACCACTTCGGATTCCACGTCGCCGACACATCCGAGATATCCGCCGCTCTGGTCGCCTCCGGCGCCGAGGAGCCCGCAGAGCGCTTCACCAACCGCCCCTTCGCCGAATATCGGGCCATGGATCCGGAGGGCAACTGGTTCGACCTCTCCGCGCACGGCTTCGGCGGTCCCCGCCCGGCCGCCGAAGCGGACGAGTAACGGGGCCCAGGGGCGCGGCTTCACCTTCTGCGTCCCCAACCGGCGTATGGGAAGCTCAGGGGCCGTTCCGCGCGGATGCGGGGCGGCCCTCCGGCATGAGGTTTCGCCTCACCGCTCAGGACACGGCCGGACGGGCGGGTCCCGCAGGACGGGGATGAGGTGGTCTCAGGCTTCGGGGAACATCCAGCGATGGAAGAGCGACTCGCGGAAACCGTCTGGATGGTGCGCCGAGTCCCAGCGCAGCGGCACCGCCGGACCGCTGTCACGGCGCAGTTCGCCGGTGAGCGCGTAGTGGGGTGTACGCCGTCGTCGCTCATCGTCGTGGTGAACTCGAACGCGAACCGGTCGCCCGGCCGCACCGGCAGGCCCTCCTCCGACAGCGCGGCGTAGACGGGGGTCCAATTGCTCCACTCGAACAGTGAGTCGATCGGCACGTCGTCCTCGGCCACCCACAGCCGCATGCCCAGCGCGAGCCCGGAGAAGCTGCCCGGCCGGGTGAACGTCAGCTCGGCGGTGTCGACGCCCTCCGGCCGCAGCTCGCCGTTGAACTCCAGCGGCTCCACCTCGACGGCGCCGGACAGATACGACCGCTCCCGCACCTCCGGGACGTCCTGCAACCCCGCGAGACAGACCCGCAGGTCGAAGGGGCGGCCCACCGCGGCGAATATCTCTTCCACGAAGCCGAAGGCGGCGGGCGGAAAGCCGGGCGGTTCGCCTCCTGTCGCGCTGCCCAGGTCCAGGGCGACGGCCGTGGTGGCGCTACGGTGCGGAACGAACATCCCACCGGGCTTCACCAAGCGCTCCCGCGCGTCCCGCAGCACCGGCCCCGTACCCTCCGAGCCGCCGAGCGTGCCGATGATCTCGGAGACACACACATATCGACGCGTTCGGGCAGCTCAACCTCGGTGGACAGCCCCTCGACCACCGTGATCCGGTCGGCGAAACCCGCCTGCTCGATGTTCTTCCGGGCAATCCGCCCGGACTTGGGGATGACCTCCACGGCCCATACATGCCGCGCTCCCGCACGGGCGGCGGCCAGCGCCCACACCGCGTCCTGCCCCGTGCCGATATCGAGCACCGTCCGGCCGGGAGCAAAGCGCCGGACAGCCCGGGTGTACCGGCTCATCCGACGCTCGTCCGCGAGCATCATGTCGTACACGAAGTCGCCGTAGACCGGGTACTCGCCGACCGAAGGGAACAGCCATATCGGTTGAGTCGGCTCGTCGACGCAGGCACGCACCGGCACCTTGTGACCGGGCGCGGCCAACTCTGCCACGTAGGAACGTTGCATCCTCAGTCCTTCGCCAGATCCGCGGCCGGAGCGCCGCGGCTGCTCCGAACGCTACGGATGTGGCGGCCCGAGATCGTCACCGCACGGTGGACATCTGCCGGTAGCTCGCACGGGGGACAGACCCTGATGTTTTCCCAGGTCATGACGGTCGATCCGAATCCCGGGGCCCTACAGGCCGAAGGCGCCGCCCTCGATCAGGATGAGCAGGCCGAGGGCGATCAGCACCAGCGGCAGCAGAACGTGGCCCCACCGGCTGAGCGCCTTGGCGATGACCGGGCGGCCGGCGAAGAACCGGCCGACGAGGCACCACACGCCGACCAGGGCGAGGAAGACGACCGCGTACACGCTCATCCCGCCCGCTCCGGCGGTGGCGAACACGGGGACGTAGACACCGATGTTGTCCCCGCCGTTGGCGAAGGTGACCGCGGCGACCTCCAGTGCTCTGGGCCCGCCGCCCTCCGCCGCGTGACCATCCTCGTCGTCGCCCTCGCCCCGCTGCTTCCATGCCTGCCAGGCCGCCTTGAGCCCGAGGGCGAGGGGCAGCAGGCCGAGGTAGGGGACGGCCGTCTCGGGCAGGAAGGTCGCGCCGAACGCGGCGGCGGCCGCGACGGCGAGGATGGCGGCGAAGCCCAGGTACTGGCCGAGCACGATCCGGCGGGCCGATCCGCGGTGGCGGGCGCCCTGGGCGAAGAACAGGGACAGGATCAGGATGTCGTCGACGTTGGTGACGGCGAACAGGCCGACCGCCTGCCCGACGATGCCCGGATTCACGGATGGATGACCTCTCGCTCGGCTGCCCGGCGACAGTATCCGGCACGCACCGCTCCCCGTATGCCGCAGGCCACTTCACCACGGCCCCGGGGCCCCAAGGACGCCAGGGCGGGCGCAGGGCGGCTAGCGGCTCTTGCCGCACAGGGCCGCGTCCACCGCCCCGTGGAGATGGCGCAGACTTTCGCCCTCAGCCGCCCACGTCGTGGTGTAGACGGTCACGGTGCCACGGCCGGACGTGGCCCGGCCGCCGGCCACTGAGTCGCCGGCAGATCGCCGCCGTGGCCCCAGTAGACGCCACCGCGGCTGAGCGGGATCGAGGCAATGCCGTAGCCGTAGCGGCTACCCGCCGGGTAGACATCGCGACCGCCGACGTCAGTGGTGTCCCGGGTCATCAGGCGCACCGCCCAGCCGGGCAGGAGCCGGCCTCCGGACGCGCCGGGCGCACGCCGTAATTGCGGGCGTGGGGCCCGCGTAGGGACAGCTCGGCGGGCGCGGGCCAGTAGGTGTCGTCCACAGCAGCAGTCCGGCCGCTGATCAGGCACGACATGACAAGGGCCCGGGCGCACGCCGAAGCCTGCCCACCGCTCGGGAGGAGAGCCGCATGCCCGTCAGGACCCCGGTTGCCGTAGGGCAGGCAGGCGACGCCGACCGTGAGGGGGCGGTACCCGAGCACACAGCGGCCGTGTCCCCCCGAGGCCGACTCCCCGGCCCGGAGCAGTCCGTAGACCAGGGACACCAGAGCGCCGGTGCCGAGTACCGCACCGAGTACGTCCAGGCGTACGGAGGAGGCCCTCTTCGGTGGCGCCCGCGACATGCCCCGCGATCGACGGCTGGTCCGGGGAGGACCCGCGAAATGACAACGACCAGGGGCCCGGCCATCACCGTCGCCACTTGGCCTGATCCCTGTGGCCCCCCTCTCATCGTGGCGGACACGATGGGCCTCAGTGACCGAGCGATGGAGAACGAGGGGGAAGGCACATGCACGAGAAGCGCTCGCCGAGGGCCTCATCGACTGCGGCGGATTCACGAGAGCTGATCACCATGGATCCCGGCGCCGCCGTGCGCGAGCACGTGCTGGGCTATCGGGGCTTCCGGTTCGGGGCACGTCAGCCCCGATGTCGGCTGTTGGTACCAGACGGTGTGGTGAAGGTGATGTTCGGGTTCGGTGAGCCGGTACGGATCGCCGACGCGGTGGACCCCCGTCAGTCCGTCACGGGGACCTCGATGATCAACGGGTTACGGGCCACTGCCACGCTGGGCGAGCACACCGGCCAGTTGACCGGCGTGACGGTCATGCTGACCCCGATCGGGGCCTTCCGCTTATTCGGCCTGCCGATGGCCGAGTTGGCGGAGCGCAACCTGGACCCGGCCGATCTCCTCGGTCAGGAGGCAGGCCGTCTCATCTGCCGCCTGGCCGAGTGCCGCGACTGGACATCGCGCTTCGCCCTGCTCGACGAGGTGTTCGCGGCCCGGCTCCTGACCGGGCGGGAATGCGCGCGTGAGGTGGTCTGGATGTGGCAAGGACTGCGGCGCACCGGTGGCCGGATGCGCGTGGGGGAACTGGCCGCCGAGACCGGATGGAGCCGCCGACGGCTGGAGCGGCGCTTTCGCGAGCAAGTGGGCCTGCCGCCCAAGCAGTTCGCCCAGGTGCTGCGACTGCAGGAGGCGCTGCGCCTGCAGGACGGCGGCCTGCCGTGGGCTGAGGCCGCGGCCCTCGCGGGCTACTACGACCAGGCCCACTTCACCCGGGCCTTCAAGGACCGGGTCGGCTGTACGCCGGGCCGGTTCGGAACGCGCCGGGCGTCCTCCACACCCGGCGACCCGCTGGACTTCCTGCCCGATCAGGTCACCAGCGTTCTGCTCGCCGAGTGAGAGTGTCGCATTCGTACAAGACATCCCCCTGCCGGACCGCAAGGGTGGCGGAGTCAACAGGCGCCATCTGTTGAAGCGACTGAACATCGCCCCGTGCCCAGTCCAGTCCACAGAACTGGGCCGGACCCGACAGTAAGGAGGGTGGACATGTACAGGACGCTCACCACGATGGGCAGCAGGCTGCTCGGCCTGTTCGTTCCTCAGGTGGAAGCCTCCGCCGTGCAGGTGAAGCAGTGCTGGCCGCAATGCTGGCAGTGCAACAAGCAGTACGGCGGTCAGTGCAGCTGCAACGCCCGGTGCTGCAAGAACTCGGCCGGAGGCTTCGACTGCACCGGTTGCGTGGGCTGCTGACATCAGGCAGGTCCGCGTCGACCGCCGTCTTCTCCGGAAGGACGTATGCGGCACACCGTTGAACGACAGCGGACAGGCGGCCCCCAAGTGGCCGACCGGGTACTCGGGGGCCGCCTTCACTCTCAGCCCGCACCCCTGCTTCGATGAAAGGGTCGCTGTGCAGTATCTGGTGATCGCAGTCCGGGCCATGATCGGGGTGGTCTTCCTGATCGCCTTCCTGAGCAAGGCGGCAGGGCGGGCCAGGTTCGCGACCTTCGTGGAGTCGGTGCCCGCCATGGGAGTGGTGCCGACGCGGCTGGCCGGACCCGCGGCAGGGGCCGTGGTCACCGCGGAGGGCGCCGTCTGTGCGCTGCTCATCGTGCCGTCGGCCGACGCCACCGTGGCCGGACTGGCCCTCGCAGCGGGGCTGTTGAGCGTCTTCGCGGCCGCGATAGCCCGCACGATGCGGCGGGGCACGGGCGCCACCTGCCGGTGCTTCGGGGCCTCAGCGGCCCCGCTCGGCCGCCGCCATCTCCTCCGCAATGTCCTGCTGACCGCCATCTCGGCGGCGGCCGGCCTGATGACACTGGCGAACCAGGCGCCAGCACCCGTGACGGCGACGGGAGCCATCCTGGCGGCACTGGCCGGGCTCGTCCCGGGCACCCTGGTGACCGTACTCGACGACCTGGCCGAGCTCTTCGGCGCGTCCACGGCCAAGCCGATCCCCCATTCGACGCGCGCACACAGAATCCGAAGGCCATCCGGGAGGAACCATGCCAGTCCTGATCAGCGCCGTGGTGCTCGTGGGGGCACTGTGTTCGCTGGACCTGCTCCTCACCCTGGGCGTGATCAAGCGACTACGGGAGCACGGCGAGCTGCTGGCGATGAGGGTCGCCGACCGGCCACGCTCGGCGATCGAACTCGGCGAGCCGGTGGGTGAGTTCACCACCCATACCGTGGACGGCGAACCGGTGGGCCGCGCCATGATGACCGGGACGACCTTGGTTGGCTTCTTCACACCGACCTGCGGACCGTGCAAAGAACGGCTCCCGAAGTTCGTGGAGTACGCCCGCACGATGCCAGGCGGACGCGATCGGGTACTGGCCGCCGTGGTGGGCGACGCCGACCTGGCCGCGCCCATGGTCGCCGAACTGCGGTCAGTGGCGAAGGTCGTGTCCCAGACCCGCAACGAGGAACCCATGGGCGCGGCATTCGAGATCATGGCGTTTCCCACAGTGCTCATGGCCGCGCCGGACGCCGAGGGCGACGTCGTGGTCACCGATGACTCGGTGGACCTGTCCCGGCCGACGCTTCCGGTGTGAGCACCATGCGCGGGCGAGGCAGCCACGAGGAGTCGACGGCGGACACCGTCTACGCCCCTTCCGGGCGCTCGGGGCGCGCCGTGATCGCACTGCGGCGGGTCGCCGCCGTCTGCGCGGTCACCGCCCGCGCCGCCCCCAGCACCCTGCTGCTCCATGCAGTGCTGTCGCTGCTGGTGAGCGCGCTGCCGGTGGTGACGGCCTGGCTGATGAAGCTGGTCCTGGACGACCTGGCGAACGGTGCCCCCGGGACACTGCTGTGGCCCGGTACGGCGCTGGCCGGCCTCGGTGTGACGGCGGTGGTGGCCTCTCAGACCATGCGGTACGCGCGAGCGGAGCTGGACCGCCGGGTGGGGCTGGAGATGCAGGACCGGCTGTTCGCCGCGGTCGATGGGTTCGTCGGGCTGGGGAGGTTCGAGAACCCGCACTTCCTGGACCGCTTGCGCCTGGCCCAGCAGGCGGGCCACGAAACGGCCGCCCATGTCGCGGAGAGCATCCTGGGCGTAGTGCGCGCCGGGGCAACCATCGGAGGATTCCTCGGCTCGCTCCTCCTCGTCAGTCCCGTGATGGCCGGGATACTCCTGGTGGCCGGGGTGCCCGTGCTCTGGTCCGAAGTCGCGCTGGCACGGCGGCGGGCGCAGATGCTGTGGGAGGTCGGGCCGGTCGAGCGGCGGGAGTTCTTCTATGCCGATCTGCTGTCGAGTGTGGAAGCGGCCAAGGAGGTCCGGCTCTTCGGCACCGGCCCGTTTCTGCGCGAACGGATGCTGACGGAACGTCGTACGGCCAACACCGCGAAGCGGACCATGGACAGGCGCGAAATCGCCGTACAGACAGGGCTGGGCGGACTGGCGGCGCTGGTCTCCGGAGGTGGGCTGCTCTGGGCGGTCCTCGCGGCGCGCGGCGGGGCACTGTCGGTGGGCGATGTCACCATGTTCGTGGCCGCGATCGCCGGTGTGCAGGGGGCACTGGCGTCGTTGGCGGGTGACGCCGCACAGGGCCAGCAGACGCTGCTGATGTTCGACCACTACACGGCGGTGACGCAGGCCACCTCGGACCTCCCGGTCGCGGACCGGCCCCGCCCGTTGCCGACGCTGCGCCACGGGATCGAGTTCCGGGATGTCTGGTTCCGCTACTCGCCCGATCTCCCATGGGTGCTGCGCGGCGTCGACCTGCGCATTCCACAGGGCCGGGCACTCGCCCTCGTCGGGCTCAACGGGGCGGGCAAGTCCACTCTGGTGAAGCTGATCTGCCGGTTCTACGACCCGACGCACGGCGCGATCCTGTGGGACGGCGTGGACATCCGTGAGGTCGATCCGGCGCGGTTACGGGAACGAGTGGGCGCGGTGTTCCAGGACTACATGCAGTACGACATGACAGCGGCGGAGAACATCGCGCTCGGCGACCTCACCGTGCTGACGGAACGGGACCGATCGTATGAGCGGATGCGCCAGGCCGCACGACGGGCCGGCATCGACCGCCGGCTGGACGCACTGCCGCGGGGCTACGACACCCTGCTGACCCGGATGTTCTTCACGCAGGAGGACAAGGGCAACCCGGAGACGGGCGTGGTCCTTTCCGGCGGGCAGTGGCAGCGGCTCGCGCTGGCGCGGGCCTTCCTGCGCGATGCGTGTGCGCGGCGCGAACTGATGATCCTCGACGAGCCATCGGCCGGGCTCGACGCGGAGGCGGAGCACGAGATCCACGCTTCCCTGCAAAGCGACCGCAGCGCCCGTACCAGCCTGCTGATCTCGCACCGGCTCAGTGCGTTGCGGGACGCGGACATCATCGTCGTACTCCAGGACGGGCGGGTCGCGGAGCAGGGGAACCACACTGTGCTGATGGCGGCGGGCGGCGAGTACGCACGGCTGTTCACCCTCCAGGCCGGTGGCTATCAGCTCTCCGCGGGAGAGTCGCCACTCACGCCGGAAGAGGCCCGCTGATGGTGAGACGGACATGTCCGAGCGCGGCGGTGACGGCGGTCCTGGGACTGGGGATGGCACTCATCACGGGAACGGTGCTGCGACGAACGCTCGTGGTCGTGACCGTACGGGGCGGGAGCATGGAACCCACGTACCGCGACGGGGAGCGGGTGCTGGTGCGGCGTGGCGGACGGTGCGCGGTTGGGCACGTGGTCGTCGTGCGGCAGAGGAACGGCTCACGCTCGTCACCCGCCCCAAGCCAGGCGGCGGCCGTAGGTACAGGTACCGGACAAGAGTGGATGATCAAGCGGGTGGCGGCGGTGGCGGGCGACCGGCCACCCCCGGGGGCACTGCCAGAGCCGGACGCCGCCACGGGTGGTTGTGTCCCACCCGGGACGCTGGTGCTCCTGGGCGACAACACACACAACAGCTACGACTCCCGCCAGACCGGCTACTTCCCCGCAAGCCACGTCCTCGGCACCGTCATCCGGCCCCGGCCCCGGCCCCGGCCCCGGCCGACGTACGCATAGGACGCAGGGCGACTGCGAGGTCCGGGCGGCACCCCGCCACCTCACGCGCCCCCCTGACAGCGGCGCGGCGTCACCGTACACAGCGTGGACTGGCCAGGTACCGCGCGAGATGTGGGACGGGTCCCGGCACGGATCCTTACGATGACGGGCATGGTTCGCATGACGCGCCGCAGCACACTGGTCGGTGTGCGGGCGCCGACCGGCACGGTTCCAGGAGATGCTCATGACGCGACAGTGCTGGTTCTGCGCAAGCGAGACCACGGCCACGCGGCACGATCGTGTCGTCGGGTTGCACAGGGATGTGCAGTCCAACCCGACCTGGTATTTGGGCATCCGCACCAAGTGGCAGAGCAACAGCGTCCGTGTGCCACGCTGTGAGCGGTGCCATCACGGCCACATCTTCGAGCAGTCCATGATGGCGCTCTCCATCGCCGCGCCGATCGCATACGCCGCCAGCGGTCAGCTGGACACGCTTCTCGGGATCCTGCCGAGCACATCGGCCGGCAGAGTCAACGCGGTGATTTGGGCGGTGGTGGCCTGCCTTCCCACACCGGCGTGGATCGCGACCCGCCAGGCGTGGCTGCCCTGGAACCGCCTCCCGCCCCGCCATCTGCGCCACGCCCGCCGCCACCCGGCGGTTCAGCGGCTGAGGGAGGACGGCTGGCATTACCGGCCGGGGCCCCTCGGTCACCTCGCTCTCCGGTGTCGACGCGTCCATGCTGCTCCTCTTCGACGTCGACCTGTCCCGGTGCGTCTTCGCGGGAACCCATCACCTCGACCAACTGCAGATCGAGGGCTCCTGCGTCTTCGCGGAACCGCCCCGCGGCCCGCGGTGGACCCGACGGCGTGTCATCGTCGAAGAGGCGTGGTGGAGGAGCTGGCAGACCCCGGGACCGGCCCCGTACCCGGCAGCCCTCGCCGATACCTACCGGCAACTGCGCAAGGCCCGCGAGGACGCCCGCGACGAACCGGGAGCCGCCGACTTCTACTACGGCGAGATGGAGATGCGCCGCCACAGCCGTACCTGGAGTGAGGCGGACCGCTGGCTGCTCCAGGCGTACTGGCTGCTGTCCGGCTACGGCCTGCGCGCCTCACGCGCGCTCGGCTGGCTCGCGGCGTCGATGCTCCTCACCGTCGTGCTGATGACCGGCTTCGGCCTGCCCCAGGGTTCCCCGAAGCAGGAGGCGACGGCCACGGTGCCGCCCGTCGGCGGCAAGGTCACCTTCGAGATCGACAAGGACGACCCGAAGAACCCCACCGGGGACCGGTTCACCGGCAAACGCTTGGA
Organism: Streptomyces sp. 11-1-2; assembly: GCF_003595545.1. Classification (NCBI taxonomy): domain Bacteria; kingdom Bacillati; phylum Actinomycetota; class Actinomycetes; order Kitasatosporales; family Streptomycetaceae; genus Streptomyces; species Streptomyces sp. 11-1-2. The sequence goes on along the minus strand of NZ_CP022545.1, from coordinate 11,086,204 downwards.
GAAGGCTCTGGAGGTGACGCTCAACTCGGCCGTGTTCCGCTCCGGGGAACAGGACCTGACCGTGGCCGGCGGGTACATCGAGATGGCGTCCCGCTTCTCGGAGCCGGTCCTCCTCGGCCTCGCCGCCCTCGCGATCCGCGGCCGCATGAAGCGATGAGGCATCGGACGTCCATCCCGGTACCGCGCGGAACCGGCCGCGCAGACCGGCGGCGGGAGGACTACGCGGTGAGCGATCCGTCCGGCTGCCGGTGGCTACGGCGGCCGGCCGGTGAAGGCACGCAGGGCCAGCTCAATCCTGATCTCCTCGGTGTCCAGCAGCGACTGCAGCCGGCGCAGGACGATGTCGTCGATGCTGCGCTGGTCCCGCAGACGGATCAGGGCGCCGCGTTCGACGCCGATCAGGGCGTGGCGCAGTTCGAGGCCGGCCCGCACACCGGTGTCGTCGGTATCCGGTGGTTCCGCCTTCTCGGCGGAGTACTGGCGCAGTTCGCTCAGGATGGCGTCGGCGGTCTCCGGCGGAGTTTTCAGACGCTTGGCGTGGTCGGGAAGGGCCTCCAACGCGGCGGCGATGATGTGGCGGTGGGCGCGGCGTTCCTCGGCGGTCTCGTCGGGATCGCCGTGCAGTCCCGACCAGCGGATCACCGCGGGCATCGTCGTCCCCTGGAGGACCAGCGTGACCAGGATGACGGTTACGGCGGTGAAGACCAGCAGGCCGTGTCCCGCGAGCGGCCGGCCCGCGGCGGTGGTGGTCGGGACGGCGAGGGCGGCCGCGAGCGAGACGGCACCGCGCACCCGCTCCAGGCGAGCGGGAACCTCTGCCGGGCGCCGTAGCGCAGCGTGCGCTGGACCGGGCGGCGGTCGACGGCGCGGATGAGGTAGGGCACCGAGTACAGCCACAGCAGTCGGGTGGCGATCACTACGCCGCTGACCAGCGAGGCGGTGATGACCGCGTGTCCCGGGGAGACGGAGCCGATCCCGCTGACGATGGCGGGCGTCTGGACGCCGACCAGGACGAAGAGGGCGCTGTTGAGGAGGGAGGTGCTCACCTCCCAGAAAGAGATGATCTGCACTCTGGAGCCCGCACTGATCACCTTGGGGCCCGCCTGGCTGAGGATGAGACCGCAGGTGACCACCGCCAGGACGCCGGAGACGCCCAGCACTTGCGCGGGCAGATAGGTGGCGAACGGAGTGAGCACGCCCAAGGCGTTTTCCACGCTGCGGTCACGCAGCCGCCTGCGCAGAGCGACTACGACGGCGGCGCATCCGCAACCGATCGCGGCACCGCCCGCGTAGGCGAGCAGGAAGCGCACGGCGGTGTCCGTCCAGGTGACGGCCAGCCCCTCAACGGCGACGCCGATCACCACGGCGTAGAGGGTGAGCGCGGTGCCGTCGTTGATCAGGCTCTCCGCCCGGAGGATGGTCCGGATCCGGCGGGGCAGCCCACGGGCGACCGTCGCCACGGCGATGGCGTCCGTGGGGGCGACGACGGCACCGAGGACAAAGGCGAGCGGCCAGGAAAGGCCCAGCGCGTGCCCCACCGAGGCCACGGCGGCGGCGGTGGCCAGCACCAGACCGGTCGCGAGCAGCACAATGCCGCGCACGTTCGTCCGGATCTCACGGAGGGAGGTGGTCAGCGACTCCCAGTAGAGCAGTGGGGGCAGGAACAGCAGCAGGACCACCTCGGGCGGCAGGGCCGGCCCGCGGAAGTCGGGAATCAGGCCGATCAGGCAGCCGCCCGCCACCAGCATGACCGGCTCGTTCCAGCGCAGGCGGCGAGCCAGCCAGGTCATGGTCAGCACCGCCGCGAGCACCACCACGATGACTTCGAGGCCACGCATCCGGTACCGCCTTCCCGATGGGAGCGTGGTACGGGCCACGCCCCGGGAAGCCTGCCACCTCGCATCCGATCGGGGTCGCGCCTGACCACCGCCGAATGAGTGCTCCGACCTGCGACTTCCGCCAACCGGAGCACTCGCTCACACGGATGTGTGACTGAGTGCGGGGAGATGGCCGGGTCGGTCGTGCTGTGGCTCGAGGGGCACCAGCTTGGACAGCCGGGATGGCCACCGGGCCGCGATCAGTGCCGAGAGGACGAGAACATGACCGCCTCGTACGAGGTCGACCTGACCAAAGTGCCCGAATACACCGCCGAGGCCGCGAAGGCCGGAGGTTCGGGCGACGCCTCGCTGGGGATGCTGTTCCGCAGGCTCAGCGAGGCCCCGGCCGTCACCATCGCCAAGCTGCGCGGCCTGACGTCGGCCGACTTCGATGCCGAACTCGCCGAAGCCTACGGCTGGATCAACCGCGCGGTGCCCGACGCCGAGCCGGACGAGTTCGTAGCCGGCGTTGCCGCGCGCATGGGGGACTTCCCCCGCGACGCACTGATCGCGACCAAGGCCGCCGTCAACGCCATCAGCCTGCCGACTCCCGCCCATGTACGCGCGGATGCCGCTCTGTTCCAGCAGCTCGTCCGAAGTGCGGCAACGCGGCAACGAACGGCAGAGCTGTTCAAGCGGGGCTTCCAGACCCGTGGCCGCACCGAGGTCGAACTCGGAGCCGTGCTGGGCGACTTGAAGGCCGTCGACTGATCGGGGCGCGGCGCCCGCACGGGCACGCGGCCCGCAGCCACCAACAGTGGACTACCTCGCGGCGGAGGCCGCGCTCACCAATCTCAGCAAGGCACTGTCAATGGAGCTCAGGCCGAAGGGCGTCCGGGTGAACACCGTCTCCCCCGCACCGACACGCACCCCGGGCCTGGCTGGACCCCGAGAGCGCGCGCCTGTTCGTCGTACCGGGCTGAGGCATTCAGCGGCAGGTCCGCCTCCTTTTGGGTTGCGGGTCTGCGGGCGGGAATCCGTTTTGCGGCTGTACCGGCCGATGGCCGGTTGACTTTGCGGGAGAGGGAGACGATCGCGTCTCCGGAGCGCTTCTTGTGAGGGCAGCCACGTTGATCAACAGGCGGAACGTACTGCGGGCGGGCACTGTGGGTGTTTTGGGCACGGAGGTGGCGGGCCTGCCATCATCGCCGGCCGCTGCCGCGCCACCCACCGAGGTGGCGGATCGGGTCAGCGAACGGGACTGGGAGCTGCTGGCTCAGGCGCTGTCGTCCCGTTCCACCCTCTATCGGCCGGGAGATTCCGGCTACCCGCCGCTGGCGCTTCCGTTCAACCACCGCTACGCCGGGATCCGCCCCGCGGGGATCGTGGCGTGCGCCACGACCAGGGATGTCCGTGCGTCGGTCCACTGGGCCCGCGCGGTGGGGCTGCCCGCCGTGCCTCGTTCCGGGCTGGGCCACAACTACGCCGGGTACTCCGCCACCACCGGTCTGCTGCTCAACATGGCCCGCATGAAGAGCATCGTCTCCACCCCGCTGCCGGGTGCCCGCTCGCGGACCCGGACCTACGGACGGATGAGGGTCGTTCACGACGCGGGCACCCTCACCGTGGGAGCCGGCGTCACCAACGCCGACCTGCACCCGATGCTGGAGGACCGCGGCATGTTCGTGCCGACCGGCCGCTGCCCCACGGTCGGGGTGGCCGGGCTGGTGCTGGGCGGCGGTATCGGCTTCAGCGACAAGATGTTCGGCCTGACCTGTGACCGGCTGGTCTCGACGACCGTGGTACTCGCCGACGGCCGCGTGGTGGAGGCCGGTCAGGACTCGCACCCCGACCTGTTCTGGGCCTGTCGCGGCGGGGCGGGAAACAACTTCGGTGTCAATACCTCCTTTACGTTCCAGTACGAGCGGTTCCAGGGCGACGTGGGCTTCTACGAGCTGCGCTGGAGCCTGGACTCGGTACTGCCGGTGATCGCCGCCGCGCAACAGATCGCCGTGCACACCCTGGACGACAAGCGATTCCATCTCCGCGTCGGCATGGGGACCCACGGGCTCACCAGGGACCAGATCCACGCCAACGCGGGCGTCAACGCCATCGGCCAGTACTACGGCGACCTCGAGGAGTTGCGCGCCATCCTGGCTCCACTGCTCGCCATCGGCACGGCGGAGGAGCGCGCCCGCAACAAGGCGTCCGTCCGCGAGGTCACTCCGGGTCAGGCGAGCGCGCTGCTGAGCGCGACCACGCCGGTGCAACAGTTCGCCGCCAAGTCGGCGGTTCTCACCTCCCGGACGCTCCTGACCGATGAGCAGATCGGTGCCGCCGCCGAGCAGCTCCTGGACTGGCCCGGCAGCGACAACGAGGACGGGGCCGGGTTCGCCATGTTCGCCCTCGGTGGCGAGATCAACCAAGTGCCGCCGGACGCGACGGCGTTCGTGCACCGAAACGCGGCGTTCGTCCTCGCCGCGGAGACCTCCTGGGCGGATTATGACCCGCCACGCGTTGCCACGGCGAATCTTCACTGGCTCAATGAGTTCTACCAGAGCATTTTCGGTGAAACGCCTCCGCCGCATTCCTATCAGAATTTCCCGGACCCGACTCTGAAGGACTGGCGGCGGGCGTATTACGGCGCGAATTACGACCGGCTGGTCCGAGTGAATCGGACGTACGATCCGACCAATTTCTTCAGCTACCCACAAGGGATCGGCACCTGACCTTCGCGAACCGACGCGGCGTTGTGTCGGGTGCCGGAGCGGTGCGGTCCGCCTCGGGGTCGCACCGCCCGCGTCCGTAGGCTTGACACGCTGTGCGGGCACTTCATATGTTGCTCGTCTTGCCCTTTTCGGGGTGGGGTCGCATGAGACGTGGTGCGGCTGGGACGTCCCCGAAAGGGCTCTGCTGTGCGCGCATGGCTTCCCGACGCCCGTGGCCACCGGCGCCTGTTTTCCGCGCTGTCCATCGATGCCCTGGGCACGGGCCTCTTTCTGCCGTTCTCGATCCTCTATTTCACCGCGATGACCGAGCTGACCCTCGGCAGGGTCGGACTGGCCTTGTCCATCGCGGCGCTGGTCCGCATTCCGGCGACCGCGGGCGCCGGAATGTTCTGCGATCGGTTCGGCGCCCGCAGCACGGTGATCGTCTCCAATCTCATCCAGGCGGTCGGGTTCTTCAACTACCTGTTCGTGGGCTCCTTCGGTCACCTGCTCGGCGCCGCGGTCGTCGTGCAGCTCGGCAACTCGGCGTTCTGGGTGGCCTATCCGGCCCTGGTGCATGACGTCGCCGAGGGGAAGCGCCAGGAATCCTGGTTCGCCCTGATCACCACGCTGCGCCAGGCGGGACTCGGCGTCGGCGCTCTCGGCGCGAGCCTCGCTGTCGCGATCGGCGGAGTGAACGGATACACCACGATCGTCGCGGTCAACGCCCTGTCGTTCACCGTCGCGGCGATCCTGACACGGCTCGACTCCTCAGGCGGTGCGCACGCCGTGGGCGTCAGCGGCGCGCCAGAACACGACGACTCGCCACAACACACCGCCAAGGGGGGGGCTGGGCGAGCACGCTCCGGGATCAGCCCTTCCTCGGGTTCGTCGTGCTCAACTTCGGCCTGGCCCTGCTCTCGCTCGCCTTCGGTCTCGCCGTTCCCGTCTTCCTCGTCAACACGGTGCACCTGCCGCCGTGGATACCCGGCACCGTCCTCGCGGTCAACGCCGTACTCGGCGCGCTGGGCGCCACGCCCATGGGTGCCGCGATCACCGGGCATCGGCGATGGAGCAGCCTGATGGCATCGCAGGCCATCGTCGGCGGTGCGTTTGTCGCGGTGCTGTGCTGCGCGTATGTGCCGTCGGCCGTCAGTATCTGTCTCGCTCTCGTCGCGGTCGTCCTGGTGACCGTCGGCGAACTGATCCAGAGCCTGATCGTGTCGCCCATCGTCAACGACTGTGCCACCGCGGCGAGTCGCGGCCGGTACAACTCGCTCTCCCAGATGGCCTTCAGCATCGGTGACGTGGTCACGCCCGCGCTCATGGCCGTGCTGCTCGCCCATGGACCGGCCGCCACCTGGATACCGATGGCGGCCCTGGCCATCGTCGACATGCTCGGTATCGCCCTGCTCGCCGGACACCTCCCGGCGATGCGGCGACGCGTCAATCACCCCGGCCGCACCGGACCCGACGCCGTGTAGGCAGCCATTGCCGTTCGTGGGCCCGCTGCCCGGTCAGTCGTCGGCCAGTCGTGTCCGCCAGCTCGGTGCCGAGGGCTTCCAGTTGAGCGACTGCCGTACGCGGTCGTTGGCCGCGCCGCGCATGGCGGTGAGCTGGTAGCTGGTGAGCCAGCCCAGCAACCGCTCGGCCAGTTGCGCCGGCACCGTACGGGGCGGGGGCGCTCCGAGCAGGCGGGCGTACTCGGGCAGCCAGACCGCGGCCTCCGCCGGGTCGTCATCGGCCACGTTGAACACACCGTCGGTATCCGCTTCGACGGCGCACACCGCGGCCCGTGCGGCGTCCTCGATGTGGAGGAACGAGGTGACCCCGGCGGCGGACTCCGGCAGTGGCAGCCTGCCGCGCGCCACCGCGCCGCCGATCGCACCGCCGCGGTGGTAGAGGGTGCCCGGCCCGTACAGGGTTCCGTAGCGCAGTACGGTCCCGGAGAGGTGTGCGGCGCCCAGCACCCGGCGCTCCAGTTCGGCGATCGCGCGCGTGGTGAGCGCCCAGCCGGGATCCGGTGCGTCGACATACAGCGGTGCGTCCTCGGTGAGCACCGGCCCGCCGCGGGGAGCCGTGGCGAACGCGATGCTCTGCGCCACCATCCGTTCCGCCCCGGCCGCCTCGGCCGCCGCGATCAGATGCGCGGTGCCTTCGGTGCGCAGCCGGGCGGTCCGCTCGATGCCCTGCGGAGCGGGGCCGCGCAGGGCGGTCAGCTGATGCACCACCACCTCGGGCCGGGCCGAGAGCACCGCCGCGCGCACCGCCTCGGCTTCCAGCGCGTCGGCCACCACGACGCCGTCCAGGGCCAGCCCGGCCGTCCGGGACGGCTCCCGTACCAGCGCGGTCACATGATGGCCGCCGGCCCGGAGCAGCGGAACCAGTGCACGGCCGATTACCCCGGTGGCTCCGGCGACAAGGACACGCGCGGTCATACCGGGCTCCCGACCCGCATCAGGAGCCGGCAGGCGGGATCGCCGTCCCGCAGACACGCGGTGGCGCAGTTACGGGTGAGTTCGACCCCGAGCCCCTCCGACCAGCCGGCGTGGATGTCGGTGCACGGGCACTTGTAGCCGTCGAGCGAACCGGCCATCCGGACCATCACCACGGCGAAGTTCTGCCGCATGGTCAGCTCGATCTCCCCGTCCGGGAGCACCGCGGTCGCCCCGTCCCGCAGCTCGCTCGGGAACATCCACTCGGAACAGGCGTCGTAGCGGCGGCGGAGCTCCTCAAGGTCCACCGCGGGCTTTCCGCCGAACTGACGGGCTATCCGTTTGCCCACCTGGACGGCCACATACCGCAGCGCCTCGGCGTTGATCTCATTGGCCACCGCGTGTCCGAACCTGTTCGCCACCCCCTGGTACCAGCGTGCGTCGTGCAGCCACCACTGCCGGTACACGTCCATGGTCCTGGGCCGGGGACTCGTACCGGGACTCGTACCGGGGCTCGTACGGTCGACCGCGGTCATCGCACCTTCCCGTCCAGCTCGCCGGCGGCCACCCGGGCCCGGAAGCGCTCGCGCATCTCCCGCTTGAGCACCTTGCCGGTGGCTCCCTTCACCACCTCGCTCGCGTCCATCCGGAGCGCTCCGGTCAGCTGCGGGAAGCCCGCGGCGACCAGCACCTGGTTGACCTCGGCCGTCCATCGGGCGTCGTCGGTCTCCGTGTCCGCCGCGTCCGCGCGCACCTGCAGCAGGGCGTAGGCGTCGGCGGTCCCGTCGCCGTCCCAGTCCGCTCGTACGCCCTCGGGCGCGACCGCCACCACCGTGCAGTCGTCGAGCCCGGGCATCTCGCGCAGCAGCAACTCCTCGGTGCGGGTGCTGAACACGATGCCCGTGGGGGTGCGGATCGCGTCCGGCGCGCGGTCCAGGTGGTAGAAGTTTCCTTCCTCGTCCCGATAGGACAGATCGCCGGTGAGCCAGTAGCCACCGAGCCGCAGCCGGTGGAAGGTCAGCGAGTCGTTCCAGTATCCGGGGGTGAGGGTGGGCGAGCGCACGCCGAGGCGGCCGATCTCGCCGGGCGGCAGCGGTGTGCCGTCCTCGGAGAGCACCGCCGCCTCGGCGAAGCTCATCGGTTTGCCGACGCAGCGCGAGAAGGACGACCTGCCGGGCTTGTGTCCGTTGTGAAAGAGCGAGTAGCCGGTCTCGGAGGAGCCGAGTCCGTCCGTGAAAACGGAGCCGGGGACCCGGCGCCGCTTCAGATCCCGGCCGACCGTCTCATGGCTGCCCTGCTCGATCAGCGCCTTGATATGGGTCTCGTGCGCCGCGTCCCCGGTGTTGTACCACGCCTCCACGCTGGACAGATCGCGGGCGGAGAGATCCTGGGCGGCCATCTCCCCGTAGGTTCCGGCGAACGCGAACACCGTGGTGGGGCGGAACGACTCCATGGCGTCCAGGACGTCGGTCCCCCTCTGGCTGGACAGCATGGATACGGGCGAGCGCAGCAGGAAGCCGAACAGCATGACCGAGATGGCGGCGTTGTGCGAGCCGGGCAGCGCGACCAGCAGCCTGCCCATCGCGGAGCCGACCGACAGCTTCAGCCGGTGCAATTGCGCATACAGCAGGGTCTGATGCGTGTGCGGAACGGCCTTGGGCATCCCGGTGGTGCCCGAGGAGTGCGAGATGATGATCGGATCGGTGGCGTGGTGGGAGTACGGATAGGCCGCGGGGAGGGGCTCGCGGTCCTCCGCGCGGATGTCGGCCGCCGTGACACAGAAGCCGAGGCCCAGTTCGGCACGGCCGGGGGCGAGGACCGCGTGATGGGCCCGGTCGGTGACCGCTCCCACCGCGCCCTGGCGCCGCACATACTCGCGGGCGATCTCCGGGCGGAGGTTGCCGTTGACGAAGGAGGGGATCGCGCCCAGGGAGGTGAGGGCGAGGAAGTTGATGGCGAACTCGGTGCTGGAATAGGTCTGGATCGCCACCGGGTCGCGGGGCCCGACGCCCTGTGCGTGGTACCAGCTCGCGTAGATCTCCACGGCCTCGTGCAGCTCGCCCAGGGTCAGCACCTCGGGGTGGCCGCCGTCCGGGGCCTGCCAGGTGGTGTCGGTCCACAGGACCTGCTCGTCGAGCGGTCTGCCGTACGCCTTGAGCCGGTGGATCACATTCCCGGCCCCCAGGGCGGCGTCCTCGCTGATCCGCGCGCGTTCCTGCTTGGTGATCATGATGTGGTTCCTTGGATTCGGGCGGCCAGCTCGACCAGGCCGCGAAGGGTGCCGTACTCCCCCGAGGGGGCGGGCGGGATGTCGGACGGGAGGCTCGGGACCGGATCGTCCCGGTCCAGCACGATCGCCACGGCCAGGTCCGCGGCGGGTGGGCCGGTACGAAGCTCGCGGTACGCCGCCGTGGTGCGCTCGGTGCCGGTCAGCTCGACCCCGATGAGCACGATCCGGTCCAGCTCCTCGTCCTCCAGCAGCAGTTCCGCGGTGGCCAGCAGCTCACCGGCCGGGTCCGCCACGGTGGACAGGGAGAGCAGCGGTCCGGTGATGGCGAACTCGCGACTGAGCCGGCCGAGGACCGCGTTCGCGGTGGACTGCATGAACAGCAACGGATTGTGCACCTGCCCGGCCACGAGCAGACGGCTGCCGAGATCGAGAGTGGCGGCATCCCCCATCGTGCTGGCCAGGACCATGGCGGTCCTGGAGCCGTCGCCCGGCCGGGCGGTCAGACATCGCTCGACGGCCTGGTACACCATCGGGTTGAAGGCGGACTCCACAAAACCGGCGACCGGCGGCGCGGACGGACCGGATATCGCGGCGATCATGCTCGCTCCAGTACCAGCGCGGTGTTGGCGCCACCGAACGCGGCGTTGACGGTGAGCGCGCGCCGGAGCTCGGCCTTGTGGGGGCGGTTCGGCACATAGTCGAGATCGCAGTGTGGATCCGGTTCGGTGAATCCGGCGGTGGGCGGCAGGACCCCGTCCCGCAGCGCGAGCAGGGTGATCACGAGTTCCACCGCTCCGGCCGCCTCCAGCAGATGTCCCGTGGTGCTCTTCGTCGAGCTCACCGGCGTCCGGGCCGCGTCCGCGCCGAAGAGCGTGCGCAGTCCGCGCGTCTCGGCGGGGTCGTTGTGCCGGGTCGCGGTGCCATGCGCGTTCACGTAGTCGATCCGCGGGCCGCCCGCACGCCGCAGGGCCCGGCCGGCGGCCGCGACCAGCCCGGCGCCTTCCGGATGGGGCCGCGCGATGTGGTGGGCGTCGCCGGCGGCGCCCCAGCCGGTCAGCGCACCGAGCGCACGCGCCCCCCTGCGCCGGGCGCCGTCGACGGATTCGAGCACGATGGCGGCGGCTCCGTCCCCGAGCAGCAGACCACTGCGGTCGGCGCAGAACGGCCGCACCATTCCGTCCCGGGAAAGGGCGAATCCCGAGTCGAACTTGGCCAGGTTCTCCTCCTCCACCAGGTACGCCCCCGCGCAGATCGCGGTCTCCGCCCGGCCGGAGGCGATGAGCTGGCAGCCATGCGCGATCGCCGCGGCCGAGGCGACGCACGCGCCGGTGAACGCCAGCCGGGGGCCGCGCACGCCGAGCGCGTCCGCGAGGGCCTCGGCCTGCCAGGCGGGCACGGTCTCCGCGGTGCCGCCGGAGGCCGCCGCGCCGGGAGAGCTGGGAGAGCCAGGTGAGTCGGGTGAGTCGAGTGAGCCGGGAGAGTTCAGGGCGCGCCAGAAACGGGTCAGACCGGTGAAATCCCCCGCGGTCCCCACCAGGACGGCGGCCCGCGCACCCGTCGGCAGCCCGGCCATGCCGACCGCCGCCGCGGCGACTTCGGCCAGCACGTCGCGCAGCGGGGCGGCCTGGCCGTAGGTGGCGGCCAGGCCCGTTCGGTACGGGCCGGTGTCGAAGCGGGTGATCGGCCCGAAGGCGGGTCTCCCGTCGAATACGCCCTCCCGCAGTGCGTCCGCCCCGGCGCCGAAGGCCGTACGCACCCCGAATCCGGTCAGCAGCACCTCACGACTCATGGACGTCCACCAGGTAGTCGGTGATCCGGCGGATCGAGGTGAACTCGGCGAGGAACGCTTCCGCCGGCTCGATCTCCAGGCCGTACCGCAGCTCCAGTTGGTGCAGGAACCACACCAGCCCCAGCGAATCCAGGGCGAGTTCGGCGTCGTCGTCCAGGCCGGGCGGTAGTTCGGCGAAGATCTTGGGGTCGGACAGCAGCTCCCGCACGGCGTCGGTGGTGATCCCCGGCCGGGTCTCGGATTCCGCGGTCATGCCGTGGCGCCCCGCCCGACGACCTCGTTGATCAGGTCGCCCAGGTTCATCGCACCGGCCTGTTCGATGTCACCGTCGGGGAATTTCACGTCGAACCGGCGCTCCAGGCGGAGGAGCAGCTCGATCAGGCCCAGTGAGTCGATGTCGATTCCGCCGGTGCCCATGGGGCTGTCATCGCTGATCTCGTCCGCGTCGAGCGGATGGTTCATCTCCTCGCTGATCGTGCTGAGCACGAAGTCGCGGATCTCCTTCTGCAACGCCGTCTGCATGGTGCGCAACCTTTCTGTGCCACGGGAATCGATGGGGGGTGGGCGGCAAGGGGCGGTCGGCGTGTCAACGCTCGGGAGCGCGGGCGAGCAGGGCGTCGCGGCGCCTGACGAGCTTGCCGTTGGAGGTGCGGGGCAGGTCCGCCAGGACGTGGACGACACGGGGCACCTTGTAGTCGGCCAGCCGGTCCCGGCACCAGCGCAGCAATTCCCCCGACGAGGGGCCGTCGGAGGCGACGGACACATAGGCTTCGGTGGCGCCGGCGTGCACGACCACGGCCCCGTTGACCCCGGGGTGCCGGCACAACACGGCTTCCACCTCGGTCAGATCGACCTTGAGGCCGCCGATGACCACCAGGGAGTCGCCACGGCCCAGCAGCCGCACGGCGCCGGAGGAATCGAGCTCGGCCCGGTCATGGGTGCGCAGCCAGCCGTCGGTGTACCGGTCGCCGCCGGAATCGTGCAGATAGGGCGAGCCGTCCGGCAGCCAGACGTCCAGCTCGCCCTCCCGGATGCGCAGCCGCACACCGGGTGCTGGCCGGCCGACCGAGGGCCTCGAGGCGCCGCTCATCTCCATCGCGATGACGCCGGTTTCGGTGGTCCCGTACGACTCCCCGACCCCGGTGCCGAACCGGTCGGCGAACCGCACGGCGGTCTGCGACGGCATGATCTCCCCGCCCGAGACCGCCGCACGCAGGGCGGGCAGGGCGGGCAGCTCCCGGGCGGTGCTCAGCAGGTCGTAGTGGAAGGGCGTGCCGAAGATCAAGTGGACGTCGTGACGCGCGGCGGCGGCCAGGATGTCCTTGGCCGACACCCGTCGCGCGAAGACCGCCGAGACGCCCGCGGCGAGGGAGTGCAGCACCCCGGCGATCAGGCCGAAACTGTGCGCGGTCGAGCTCAGCAGCAACACCCGCTCGCCCGGGGTCGGCATCCCCTCGATCCGGGTGAACCGCTCGATCTCGGCCGACAGGGAGGCCGCGGTCCGCCCGATCACCTTGGGCAGCCCGGTGGAACCCGAGCTGAACTGCACCAGCCGGTGCTCGGTCGCCGCCGGGCGACCGTCCGGGTACCGGGAGGTGATCACCTCGTACCTGGGCTCGAACCTGAGCGACGAGCGGCCCGCCGTACCCGCGCCGACCATGAACTGCGGGTGGCACAACGAGCGCAGGGCGTCCACTTCCGACGGTTTGAGCCGGTGGTCGACCAGCATCACCTGGGCGCCCAGCTGCCATAGCGCGAGTAGTACCTCTATCTGGGTGCAGCTCGGTGGTATCTGGAGCATCACCGTATGCCCCTCGCCGACGCCGTGCCCGGCGAAGACCGCCGCTTCCACGGCCACGGCGGCCCGGACCTCTCCACGGCTCACCGGGTGTTCACCGTGGACGAGGTAGGGCACGTCGCCGGGATGGGCGTCGAACAGCGTGTCGAGGAGCTCCCGCATATGGACGCTCATCAGTGTTCCTTGCAGAATTCGCCGATGGGAAAGCCCACATGGCGCTGGTCCGTGGCCAGGTAGCCGAGCAGTTCGTCGCCCCGCCGCAGCTCGGTGACGTTGTGGACCTTGCCGCCGGGCCCGAGCACCCGCACGTGCCAGTCGTCCTGGACGGTGAGGCTCACCACGATGTCGTCGGCCGATATCGCGGTGATGGTCAGCAGCGGCCGGGACTCCAGCTTGGCCCGGCCGACCGTGACCGGCCGGGTCCGGCCCTCGGCGTCGACCGCCAGGGTCGTGCTGCCCGAGCGCAGTTCGCTCAGGTAGTTGGTCCGGTTCTCCGGGCCGAGCACATAGGAGTGCAGGGCGCCGGCGTTGACCCGGAACGGGCGGGTCGGCATGTACGGCAGTGGATGGGTCTCGCTGCAGCACAGGATGAAGCCGGTCGAGTACGAGCCGACCAGGATGCCCTCGTCCTCGGCGAAATGCGTGCAGGTGTCCACGCACACCCGGTCGCCGAGCCCGTGGTGCTCGATGCGGTCGACGGTCAGCGTGGTCAGCTCCAGCGGAGAGGTTCCGGCCTCGAGCAGTCGGGCCAGCGCGAACACCTCGCCGGCGTCGGAGGGAGCCAACAGGACTCCGTCCGAACCGCGTTCCAGCACTTCCAGGACGGTGGCGGCTTCTTCCAGATCGGCGCAGACGGTGATCAGCTTTCCGGCGGAGCGGTCCGCGGCGGCGAGCACGATCTCCAGGGGGATCTTGGTCGGGTCGGCGAAGCGGACCACGGTGAAGGGCAGCGCGACGGCGGCCTCGCACGCCAGCCGCAGCGACGGTTCGTCGTGTACGTCGACCCACGCGGCGGTGTCGGCGCCGAGGTCGTACAGCTCCTTCTCCTCGGTCACCACCGTGGTGGTGACGCCGGTGACGGTGGGGGGCAGTGCCGTGAGGACGGATTCGTCATCGCAGAGCACGCCCTGCATCCGCGTGTGGATGGCGGCGTCGACGATGGACTCGAGCTGGGCCTGCGGAACGGCTCGGAGATCGATCCATGCGAACTTCATGCGGCTCCTGTCGCGATCGTCGGGGGGTGGGGGGTCGTTCCGGCATCGACGGCGTGCACGACGGCGGCGAGCCGCGCCACCAGCGAGGAGGGTGAGGGCGAGGAGAAGATCCGACGGCCGACCGCGAGGCCGCGACAGCCGGCGAGCATCAACGAGGTCGCGTGACTGATCAGGTCCGAGCCGTCGGGCGGGCCACCCGCGGCGAGGACCGGCAGCGGACAGCTGTTCACCACCTCGGCCATCCGGTCCATCGGCAGCGCGATCGAGGTCTTCACCAGGTCGGCGCCGAGATCCGCGGCGATGTTGACCGCGTGTGCGAGCAGCGCGGGATCGTGCGGATCGGCGATCCGCGGCCCCCTCGGGTAGATCATCGCGAGCAGCGGCATGTTCCAGATGTCGCATGAGGCCGCGACGGCCCCGAGATCCGTGAGTTGCCGGTGCTCGGTGTCCGATCCGAGATTCACATGCACGCTCACCGCGTCCGCGCCCAGCCGCACGGCCTCTTCGACGTCGCCGACGAGCACCTTGGCATCGGTGTCGGCCGCGTGCGCGGTACCCGCACTCAGGTGAACCACCAGGGCGCAGCGGCGCAGGATGTCCGGTGGGATCGCCCGCGCCCGGCCCTTGTGGACGACGACCGCGTCCGCGCCGCCGTCCACCAGCGCTCTCAACAGCCCGTTCCAGCGGGCCTGGGACACCACCGGCCCATCGGACACACTGTGGTCGAGCGGGACGAAAAGATATCTTCCGTCACCGACGACCGAGAGCCTCCGCATCCGGAATGATTTACCAATATCGGTCATGTGCCAGGCACACCTCTCCCAAGGGGCGAACCACGCGGGGGGATTGCTCGGCCAGAATGGCACGTCCACGCAATGCCGAGCGGATATCGAATCTCCATCACTCTGCGGTTATGCGGCTCTGAGGAATTTCTGAGATTGCTCTGACAGGCTGTCCGACGGTTATTCCGCCGGAGCCGAAACCGCGTTTTCGAGGAGTCTGTTTTGACCGCCTTGACCGACCCGGTACGCATCTCGATCGCCTGTCACGGCGGACGTGGTCACACCGCCAGGCTGGGGGAGGCCGTACGAGCCGGAGCGAGCCGGGTCCCGCACACCGAGGTCGCCTCCATCCAGGTCGACCGGATCACCGATCAGGAATGGCATCGGCTCGACGACGCCGACGCGATCATCTTCGGCGCGCCGACCTATATGGGCACGGCCTCGTCGGCCTTCCACACCTTCGCGGAGGCGAGCGCCAGACGCTGGCTCACCCGCCGCTGGCAGGACAAGCTGGCGGCGGGTTTCACCAACTCCGGCTCGATGGCCGGAGACAAGGCCGGCACCCTGGGCTATTTCGCCACCCTCGCCGCACAGCACGGCATGCTCTGGGCCAGCCTCGGCCTGCCCCCCGGTTGGAACTCCTCCTCCGGCAGCGAGTTCGACCTGAACCGGCTCGGCTTCTTCCAGGGCGCCGCCGCGCAGTCCGCGGTGGACGACAGATCGGGTGCGATGCACAAGTCCGACCTCGCCACCGCGGAACATCTCGGGCACCGGGTCGCGGAACTCGCCCGGACCCTTGTCGCGGGCAGACGAGCGCTGGAGCCGTGAGACACCGGCCCGCGGTGCCGGCCGGGGGCGAGGGCCGCGCCGTGGCCACCTCTGTCCGGCAGTGGTGGACCGTGGCCGTGGCGGTCCTGGCGCAGACGCTGGTCCTGCTGGACAACACGGTCCTCAACGTGGCGATGGAAACCCTCGCCGATCCGGTGCACGGGCTCGGGGCGAGCTCCGCCGACCTGGCGTGGGCCAACGCCTCGTACTCGCTGGTCTTCGCCGCGGGCAGCTTCGCCGGAGGCGCTCTCGCCGACCGCTACGGTCCGCGCCGCATCCTGGTCACCGGGCTGGTGCTGCTGGCCGGCGCCTCCACACTGGCCGCGTTCTCGGCCGGGGCCACGGAGCTGACCGTCACCCGTGGATTCATGGGCGCGGGCGGGGCGCTGATCACACCGGCGACGCTGGCGATCGTCACCCGCGCCGGCGCGCCGGCCGACCGGACCCGGGCGATCGCGGTCTGGGCCTCCGCGGGGGGCGCCGCCGTCGCGCTCGGACCGGTGGTGGGCGGTGCGCTGCTGACCCGGTTCTGGTGGGGCTCGGTGTTCCTGGTCAACCTTCCGGTGGTGGCGGTGTGCCTGCTCGGCGTATGGCTCCTGGTGCCCGGGCTGCGCTACGCCGAGCGCAGGGTGCTCGACCCACTGGGCCTGGCGCTCTCCGTACTGGGGCTGGGTCTTGTGGTGTACGGCGTCATCCGGGGCGGCCGCCCGGCCGGCTGGTCGAGCCCGGCCACGCTGCTGCCCATAGCGGTCGGTCTCGCCCTGCTGGCGACGTTCGTGATGTCGCAGAGCCGCCGAGCCGCGCCGGGTTTCGATGTGCGCCTGTTCACCGAGCCGCGCTTCGCCGGCGGTACCGTGACCCTGCTGCTGCTCTTCTTCGGTCTGGCGGGGCAGCTCTTCTACTGCGCCTTCTATCTGCAGGGGGTGCACGGACTGTCGACGCTGGCCGCCGGGGCCGTGATGTCGGCCGCCGCGGGCGGCATCGTGCTCGGCAACCAGATCTCCCCGACGGTGTCCCGGCTGCTGACCGTCCGCTGGTGCGCGGTGGCCGGGATACTCCTTTCCAGCATCACCTTCGGCGGCTACCTGTTCTTCGACGCGGGCACTCCGGTGGCCTGGATCGCCGGGGTGCTCTTCGCGCAGGGCACCGGCATCGGCCTGGTGGTGGCGCCGATGACGGCGGAGATGATGGCCTGTCTGCCCCCGCGGTACACCGGCGCCGGCGCGGCGATCAACGCCGCGGCCCGGCCGGTGGGCAGCACCCTCGGGGTCGCGGTGCTCGGCTCCCTGCTCGCCACCGCCTACCGCGGGGCCATCCGGCCCTCGCTCACCGAGCTGCCTCCCGGACCACGGGAGAAGGCCCTGGACTCCGCGGAGGCCACCCGGGCGGTGGCACGATCGCTGAACCACCCCGATCTCCTCGCCGCCGCGAACCGGGCCTATCTGCACGCCATGTACGTCACCGCCGCGTGGACGGCGCTGCTGTCCCTGGCCGGTGCCGTCCTCGTCATCGGATATTTCCGGCCGCGACCATCAACGACGGAGGCAGGAAGTGGATATGGGGCTGCGCCATCTTCGGATCGTGCTCACCGTGGCTGAGTCGGGCAGCATCAGCCATGCGGCCGCCACTTTGCAGATCGCCCAATCCGGCCTGTCCACCCAGCTCAGACGCATTGAGCAGGAATTCGGCGGGCCGCTGTTCCGCCGCCGCCCGCACGGTGTCGAGCCGACCGAGCTCGGCGTCCATGTCCTGGGCAGAGCACGGCAGTTGCTCGACGAGTTCGGTGATCTGCTCTCCACGGCACGGACACTGGCCCAGCCGGCCGAACCGCCGCAGGCCGTCGGGCTGGGCGGGGTGGACAACCCCTGGGTGCCCCTGATCGCCGTGCTCATCCGGGAGCGGCTGCCGCACCACGAACAGCTCACCTATCTGGAACCCTCCTCCCAGGCCGTGCTGGAGCTGCTGCGCACCGAGAAGATCGCGCTCGCGGTCATCAGTGAGTTCCCCGATGTCGTGCCGCCCCCGGTCCGCGAGTTCACCGTCCGCGACCTCGATACCGAACCGGTGCTGATCGGCCTGTCCCCCGGCCACCGGCTGGCCCATCGGCAACTGATCACCCTCGAAGAACTGGCCGAGGACACCTGGGTCGCCCCCGGCGACCGCTCCGACGGTCTCGGCCTGAGCCTGAGGATCGCCTGCGAGCGTGCGGGGTTCACCCCTCGGTTCCGGTATTTCGGGGCCGACCAGACGACCGCGGCGGCCATCGTGAGCGCCGGGAACGCGATCGGAGCCTTCTTCGCGCCGGGCGATCACTGCCCCGGGGTCGCGCTGAAACGGCTGGCGAACGGCCGGCTGTGGCGCCGGACACGGCTGGTGTGGGACGCCGAGTCGCCGCTGTCCGGGCTCGCCGAAGATCTCGACAGCGGTGCGCTCGACTGGCGTCGGCCGCAGCCCTCATGAGCCGGGCCCTGGCCCCGATCACGTCAGTGCCCGGAGATGTCCGGCCGTCTGCCTCCCGCGGAGAGGCACGAGGCGATCGTCCGTTGCCGTGGGATGGTCTCCCCCATCCGCGCCGCCGGCAGCTCCACGGTGAACAGCGCACCGTGGCCCGGCCGTCCGTTGGCGGTGATCCGCCCCCCATGGCTTTCGATCACCTCGCGGGCCAGCGCCAATCCGAGCCCGAACCGTCTGCCGCGGCCGGCGGTCCCCCTGGCGAACCGCTCGAACATGCGCGTGGCCTCCTCCGGTGCGAACCCCACGCCGGTGTCGCGTACGGACAGCGACACGATGCCGGGAAGCGGGGCGTCCACGGACACCACGACCTCCCCACCGGGCGGAGTGTGCCCCATCGCGTTGTCGACCAGCGCGGCGATCACCCGGCGCAACGCCGACGTGGTGCCCATCACCACATGCCGCCCCGGCCCGCACCGAAGACGCACGGTCAGCCGCATCGCATGGGCTCTGGCGTCCTCGGCGGACACCGCCTCCTCGGCGAGCGTGGCCAGGTCGACCGGATCGCGGGATCCCGGCGACTGGGACAGCCGCGCGGACAGCAGCAGGTCGTCTATGACGTCACCGAGCTGCCGAGTTCCGGTCACCAGGCGCCGGAGGTCGGTGGCGAGCTGCTGCGGGGTGGCCGAGCCGGAGCGCCGGGCCAGCAACTGGGCGCGGGTGTGCAACTGGGTCAGTGGGGTGCGCAATTCATGACTGGCGTCCGCGACGAACCGCCGCTGCCGGTCCAGTGCCTCGGAGAGCGGCCGCATCGCCCGTCGCGCGAGCATGCCGCTGGCGACGGCCACGAGCAGCAGACCGACCGCCTCGGCCGCCGCGAAGGCGAGCAGCAGATGGTTGCGGTCGGCGCGCTGGAACCGTTCACCGTAGGCCGCCTGAACGACCTCCGCACCACGCCATGCGGTGCGCACCGTGTACTCCTCGCCACCTCGCCGCACCCGTTCCAGCACCGCGGGAGCGCCGGCGCGGACCGCGGCCAGGCTGGATCTCACGGGTATCCCGGCGGGGGTGCCGGGGGTGCTGCTGATCACTCCGTTCCGCTCCACGGTCATCCACACGCAGACCGGCGGGCTGTCGATGGTGTTGTGGTCGATCCCCCACTGGGTTTCGCGCTCCGCGTCGGCGCGTTGAGCGAACAGCATGACGCCATAGACGATGACTCCGATGATCAACATGATCACCGACATCACCAGCGAGATGCGCCGGGTTATCGTCCACTGGGCGGAGGAGAGCCTCCGCTGCTCGGGGCTCGGCGCCGTGCGGCGGGGGAAGCGGATCGGAATCGAATTCACAGCGTCCCCATCTGGTAGCCGCGCCCGCGCACGGTGCGGACGACGTCACGGCCCAGTTTCCGCCGCAGGTAGTAGACATAGGTGTCGACAATGGACTCCGCCGAGGTATCGGGAAACACCCGCTCGCGAAGGTGTGAGCGGTCGTGCACGATCTTGGGACCTTCGGCGAGCGCGTGGAGCAGGCCGAATTCCCGCAAGGACAGCTCGATGCCCGTGCCGTCGGCAAGGCGGACCTCGCGGCGCCGCAGGTCCAGCTCTCCGTCACCGAGCGGCAGGATTTCGGCGCCCGAGAGGTCGCGCCGGTGCAGCGCCCGCACCCTGGCCAGCAGTTCGTCCACTTCGAAGGGCTTGACCAGATAGTCGTCCGCGCCGGAATCGAGGCCGGTGACCCGCTCGCCGAGTTCGCCCAGCGCGGTCAGTATCAGGACCCGGGTGGTAACACCGACCCGCCGTAATCGTTTCACCAGGTCCAGGCCCTCGATGCCCGGAAGCATGCGGTCGATGACCATCACCTGATGTCTTCGGCTGAGACCGAGATGAAGCCCCCGGTGGCCGTCGAATGCCACATCGACGTCGTAGCCCTCTGAGCTGAACAATTCGGCCAGCATGTCTGCGGTTTCCCGGTCGTCTTCGATCAGTAACAGCCTTGTCTGATCCGCAGTCGACCGGTCTATATCGGCTGGGTAGATCATTCGCTCATCTTGACAGTCCGGATGTGGGCACAGCGCGTCACATCTCGGCCGTCGGACGACGAGTCCAAAACGCTTCAGAACCCTCACGATGGGGCCGAAGTCACCCCAATCGGCGCCGGTGCGACATCAGGGGTCGCTGAACAGGGTGCACGCCCGGATCCGCGAGATGGTTACGGCTGGTGATGATCAGCCGACTGCCGCCGCTCCCCGGGACCAGGCTGCGGACCTGGGCGGCGTCGAGGGCGGCGTCGAGGGCATCGTCGAGGACGACGAGCATCTCGCGTCGGCGATCAATGACCGGTACAGGTACGCCCGTTCGGCCAGGCCCTGCGGAACGGCCGATCGGGGCAGCCCCAGGTTCGGACCCGGGCCGCACGGTCCACTCGACAGTGTCCGTCGCCGATGGCTAGAACCGCGGCATTCCGGAGGGCGGTTCAGGGATCGCACGCCGCGCCGTCACCGCCTCGATGAACTCTCGTGGCGGGAGGTAGCCGTGGGCGATGACGTAGTGGAGGACGAGGTTGGGGGCGATCAGCCACCTGCCGTCCCGGGCCAGGACCCTGACCTCGGCGCTGCCGAGGGTGACCTCGGTGCCGCCGACGTCCACCACGACGGGACAGGGCGGCTTCCCCTCGGGGTGCGCAAGTGTGCAGTTCTGCCAACCCCTCGTGCGATTGGTGGAGTTGTCCCGGCAGAGGACCGCGAGCGCGTGGACGAACTCCGTGGGCACCTGACCGCGGGGAAACTCGTCCTGATGCTCCAGCCACCCGACATTGACCGCGTGGAAGCCCTGGGGCACCCCGATGCCGGGGGTGTATGCGTAAGGGGATCCGTCCTCGTACCGCACCGCGTGTTCCTCTCGTGCTCGTAGGGCCCGGTGGCCGCTGTCCCGGCGACAGTACGGTGTGTATCCATTCCACCGCACACCGCACACCGCGCTACGGCACCCCGCGCACCGACCGGGTCAGCGCGCCAGCCGCCCCAGCAGCGAGGAGGCCGCCGTGATACCGGCCGCGGCGGCCAGGACCAGAACGGCGTAGTCGAGCGCGAGGTGGTCCGGAGTGCCCAGCAGCAGTCCGCGCAACGCGTCGACCTGGTAGCTCAGCGGATTGGCGGTGCTGACGGCCTGGAGCCAGCCGGGCATGAGCGCCACCGGGTACAGCGCGTTGGAGCCGAAGAACAGCGGCATGGTGATGGCCTGCCCGATGCCCATCAGCCGGTCGCGGGTGAGCACGATCCCGGCGATGGTCATCGACAGGCAGGAGAAGAAGGCCGAGCCCAGGATCACCGCGACGGCCACCCCGAGGAGCCGCAGCGGGTTCCAGGTGAGTGCCACTCCGAGCAGCGCCGCGATGGCGATCACCACGACCGCCTGGATCAGCGCCTTCACCCCGGAGGCGAATGCCTTGCCGGTGATCAGGGCGGCCCGCGGGGTGGGGGTGACCAGCAGTTTGGTGAGGATGCCGGCGTCCCGCTCCCAGATGATCTGGATCCCGTAGAAGATGGCGATGAACATCGCGGACTGGGCGATGATGCCGGGCGCGAGATAGTCGATATACGGCGTGCCACCGGTCGGTATGGCCTTGAGCCGGGTGAAGGTCTCGCCGAAGATCAGCAGCCAGAGGGCGGGCTGGATGGCCCGGGTGTACAGCTCGGTGCGGTCGTGCCGCAACTTCTGCAGCTCGACCACGCACATCGCGACGACCCGCGCGGGCAGCACCCGCCAGCCGGTGCGGGCGCGCGGCGGGGTCAGCAGCGGATCGGGCCGTCCGTCCGGGACGAGCCCGGCGGCATCAGCCGACCCGGGACGCGGTGCGACGGGTGCTTCGGACATCGCGGAAATCTCCTCTCTGCTCGTCGAGGCCGCTTCCGGCGACGTCCCGGAAGACGTCCTCCAGAGTCGGCTTCGGATCGGCCTCGCCCTCCGCCCGGCGGCGGCCGGCCAGCTCGGAGCGGAGCTCGCCGGGCGTGCCGAGTGCGTGGATCCGGCCGCGGTGCATCAGCGCGACCCGGTCGCAGTACTGGTCGGCCTCGTCCATGTAGTGCGTGGTGACCAGCACGGTCATCCCGGTGGCCGCCCGTACCGCGTTGATGTGCTCCCACACGCTGGTCCGGGCGATCGGGTCCAGGCCGATCGTCGGCTCGTCCAGCATCAGCAGCCGGGGCGCGCTGACCAGGGCCTGGGCCAGCTCCAGGCGGCGGACCATGCCGCCGGAGTACGTTTTGGCGAGCCGGTCGGCCGCCGGGGTGAGGTCCACCGCCGCCAGCACCCGCGCCACGCGGTCGGCCCGCTCCCGGCGGGTGACGTCGAAGACGCGGGCGAACAGCTCCACGTTCTCCCGGCCGGTGAGCCCGGCGTCGGCGGACAACTGCTGCGGTACGTAGCCCAGCAGCCGGCGGACCGCCATCCGCTCCTTGGCCGCGTCGTGCCCGAACACCCGCACCATCCCGGCGGGGACCGGCAGCAGTGTGGTGATGCAGCGGATCGCGGTGGTCTTGCCCGCTCCGTTGGGTCCGAGCAGCCCGAAGACCTCGCCCGCCCGGACCGACAGCTCCAGGTCGTCGACCGCCTTGGTCTCCCCGAACGCGTACCGCAGACCCTCGCAGACGAGCGCGACCGGAGCCGTGCTTTCCGGGGCGTCGGTCATATCCCTTCCACCTCCTCATGAAGGTTCTCGGCCAGTTTGCGCAGCGCCGGAACGGCCGCGGCCAGCGCCGCCCGGTCGCTCTCGGACAGCCGCGCCACCTGCTCGCGGACCAGTGCGCCACGCCGTGCCTGCCACTCCCGCATCCGGGTCTCGGCGGCGGGGGTGGTCGTCAACCGCGCGGAGCGCCGGTCCTCGGGATCGGTCTCGCGGTGCAGGTAGCCCGCCTTCACCAGCTGGTTGACCAGGGTGGAGACCGAGTTGCCCGCGAGGTAGAGCTCCTTGGCCGCGACCGACACCCGGATCCCGGGCTGGGCCATGACCAGCCGCAACAGCTCCACCTGGGCCCCACGCAACCGCGGCTCCGTCATCCCGGCCCGCAGCCGCCGCCGGATCAGCCGCTGGACGCCGCCCAGCACATCGGCGAACGAATCGGGGAACTCCTCTGTGGCCATGTCTCCACTTTACCTCTCAGTGAGAGGTAATTTTCAACACCCGGACCAGTCGAGGTCCGGCAGATCACCTCACAAGAACCACACAAGGCCGTCCCCTACCGTCCCGTGCCCATGGAAACGAAGATCGTCCAGGGAGCAGAGGGACCGCTATGAGTGAGATACGTCGGCATGGGATAGGCCGGCGCCACTTCCTTTACGGCGCGACTGCTGTGGCGACCGGCGTCATGAGCGACACCGCGTGCACCCCCGATGATCCGCGGGGGTCGAACGGCCAGGGTGGCGTTCCGGTCATGAGCGCCGATGCCGACATGGCCGTCGTGGACAGCGAAGTGAAGGACAACGCCGAGGTATCCACTCGGGAGACACCGCTGGGCTCCTCCTACGAGGAACTGGTGACGAATGCCACCGTCGACAGGGACGGAACTCTCAACGTCCTCGTCGTCAATCGCTCACCGGAGTCCCACGCCACGGCCCATGGCGACTCCCTGACCTGGACGTTCCCGGCACATTCGGTCACGATACTTCGATTCTCACCGGAAAAAGCACGAGTGACATCGAGTGACAGGAAGAGGACTTCCCATGTGTGACCCCGCCATGCTACCGACCATCGATTTCACCCATCACGACTTCGAAGCCGAAGCCCTTGTCGTACGCACGGATTACTCCGACGACGCAGCGTGGCGGACAGTCGTCGACCTGCTCAACCAGCTCGACGACAACGGTTTCGAGGTGCGCACCTTCCTGGTCGACGACCGTGCGTTCGCCGGGGCGAGTCCGGACGACGTGCTATCCGCTGTCGCCATCGAACCCGCGCTCGAAGTCGTGTTCTTGGCTGATGCCGCCACCATGACCAGCGACCACCCCCTGCTCGCGGTTTCGGCCAGAAGCCAGGAGCTGGAGGACGGAGACATGGCGCTCGACCGCGAGTTCCGCCTGACGCCGCCGGATGTCAATTTGATGCATGTGAACCTGGCCATCGGACATATGGACTTCTGGGAATTCGCCTATCACGCGGCACGCTCCGCGGATCGCATCCTCCGCCTGTGATCGCGTCCGGCCCATCGCCGGATGCCCCACACAGACTCGGCAGAGGGCGGTAGCGGCGCTGAAGGAGCACCTGCCTGCTGATCAGGTCATCACCGCGGGTCCCGAGTACGCGGCATGGCCGGGCTGACCCTGGGCGGCGGATACGGCCCGCTGGGCGGCCGATTCGGCCTCGTCGCGGACAACTTGACGGGTGCCGAGGTCGTGCTGGCCGACGGATCCGTCGTCCGGGCCGACGCCGCTTCGGCAAGGACACCGTCGACCCGGACGGCGTGTTCCAGGGGATTCCCCTGCCGATGACGGCCCTCGGGCGCCGACCACACCGGGAACACGGTCAGCGATCTCGACCGGGCACTGATCCAGCCTCCGGGCCCGGGTGCCAGCAGCTGACGAGGCGCCTGAAGGCACGTCAACACCGCGTTGCGGAGAGATTTCCCGCCGCCTCCGGCGAGGAGGATGCGTTACGGCCCTACGTCATATCCATCCAACGTATTGACATAGCAATTGGTTGAGATCACTCTCTTCGCATGGCCGAACGTGACCTCCCGCTGTACGAGCAGATCCGCAGGGAGCTGGAGGGAAACATCCGGGACGGCCGGTGGGCACCCGGGACCAGGGTGCCCACCGAAGCCGAGCTCGGAGAACGGTTCGGCGTCTCGCGAATCACCGTGCAGCGCGCGCTGCGCGACCTCGCGGACGCCGGGCTGGTCGTCCGATACCGCAGGCACGGCACGTTTGTCGCGCAGACCACCGATGAGGAGAATCTGCTCCGCTCCGCGGGCGTGCTGACCAGCGGGCCGGAAGCCCACGGCGACCACCGGGTGATCAGCGCCAAGGTCCTGCCCGCGGGCGGCGCGGCCCTGCGGCTGCCCGGCCTGGACGACAACGACGCCGTCGTACAACTCGATCGCCACAAGCTGAGCGCGGACGGCAGCCGCGTGAACGGCACGGAGCTCGCCGTGCTGCCCTTCCGGTTCGCCCCCGACCTGCTGGACCAGGACCTGGTCACCATCACGAGCCATATGTACCTCCGCGACCGCGGAGTGCCCCTGCAACGCTCACGGCTCTACGTGGAGCCGTACGCCCTGGACGAGGAGCACGCCGAGCTCTTCGGCCTGAAACCGGGTGCCGCGGTCTTCCGCTGGCTGCGCGTCACCTGGGCGGAGAACGACGAGGTGGTCGAACACCTCGAAATCATCCTGCCGACCGACACTTCCCGCTTCTACGTGGAGACCTCGCTCCCCGGCCCACTCGGCTGACCCCGTTCGCCCCCGTACCCCGCTCTCTCTTTCCTCGCCCCCCTCGCGCACCGCCCTACGCCCCGGATCCCTCATCGCTTCACCCTCCCTCCCGCCTCCTCCGGTCGCGGGAACGGCACTTCCATCCCTCATCGCAGGAGGTAGCCATGGACTTCCCCCGATCAGCCCTGCCCGCCCTGTGCGCCGTGTCCAGTGCCCTCGCTCTCACCGTCGCCCTCACCGGCTGTGGCTCGCCCAATCCCTCCGCCGGTGGCGGCAAGGGGGGCGCCCTGGTGGTGGCCGGCTACGGCGGCTCATTCGAGACGGCGTTCCGCGACTCGGTGCTGCCCGCGTTCGAGAAGAGCTGCGGCTGCAAGGTCACCTATATCCCCGGTTCCTCCACCGACACCGTCGCCAAGCTCAAGGCGCAGCGCGCCAACCCGCAGATCGACGTCGCGCTGGTCGACGACGGCCCCCAGGCACAGGCGCTGGAGGCGGGACTGCTCGCGTCGATCGACACCAAGGTGGTGCCGGTGGACGATGTGGTGCCGATCGCCCGGATGGAGAACAACTCGGGGGTCGGGTTCGGGCTGACGGCCACGGGCATCGCCTACAACCCCGAGTGGTTCGAGGATCACGGCATCCCCAAGCCCACCACCTGGGAGGACCTGGCCAACCCCAAGCTCAAGGACAAGGTGGTCCTCCCGTCGATCACCAACACCTACGGGGTGGGACTGCTGGTCGGCGCGTCCAAGGCCAACGGCGGCTCGGAGAAGGACGTCGACCCCGGCCTGACGGCCGTCAAGAAGATCGCCGAGAACGTGGCGACGTTCGACACCACCGCCGATGTGTCCAACTACTTCCTCCAGGGCCAGGCCGCCGCCTCGGTGTGGGGGGTGTCGCGGACCTCGACGCTCGCGGAGAAGGACTTCCCGATCGAGTTCGCCTACCCGAAGGACGGTGCCATCGGCCTGGTGACCACGGCGAACGTGGTGAAGAAGGCACCGCATGAGGAGGTGGCCCAGAAGTTCGTCGCCCATCTGCTGGAGCCATCCGTCCAGCAGGCACTGGCCAAGGCGACCTACGACGGCTCGGTGGTCCAGGGCGTCAAGGAGGACCCCGCCCTGAGGAACAAGGTGGTCAGCGCCGACAAGGCGGACTCCCTGCTGAGGCTCGACTGGAAGACCATCAACAAGAACCGCTCCGCCTGGACCGACAAGTGGAACAAGCAGGTGGAGAGCAAGTGACCGCGGGGACGGAAACCGTGGGCAAGGAGGCCGCCCCGGCCGGGCCGGACACCGCCGCACGGGCAGCGAGCACCCGCGGGCGGCTGGTCCTGAAGGGAATCCACAAGGCGCTGGGCGGCAAGGAGGTCGTACGCGGTATCGACCTGACGATGGAGCCCGGTGAGTTCCTCACCCTGCTCGGCCCGTCGGGATGTGGCAAGAGCACCACGCTGAACATGGTGGCGGGCCATCTGCTGCCCGACTCCGGCGTGGTGGAGGTGGACGGCCGCGACATCACCCGGCTCCCCGCGAACCGGCGGGCCATGGGCATGGTCTTCCAGTCCTACGCCCTGTTCCCGCATATGACGGTGGCGGAGAACATCGCGTTCGGCCTGCGGATGCGCAAGGTCGGGGCCGCCCAGCGCAGGCGCAGGGCGGCCGAGGCCCTGGAGCTGGTGGGGCTCGACGGCATGGGCGAGCGCTATCCGCGCCAGCTCTCCGGCGGGCAGCGCCAGCGCACGGCCCTGGCCAGGGCGCTGATCGTGGAACCCGACCTGCTGCTGCTCGACGAGCCGTTCTCCAACCTCGACGCCCAGCTCAGGGTGCGGCTACGCGAGGAGGTCGCCGCCCTCCAGCGCCGGGTGGGCACCACCACGATTCTGGTGACCCACGATCAAGACGAGGCACTCGCGGTGTCGGACCGGATCGCGGTGATGGCCGAGGGGACGATCCATCAGCTGGACGCCCCCGAGACCGTGTATCTGCGTCCGGCCACGGACTTCGTGGCGCAGTTCGTCGGCGAGGTCAACGTCCTCGACGGGATCGCGGCGGGGACGGCCGCCGACGGGCACCGCTGCCGGATCGGTGACACGCATCTCGTCACGGCGACACCGGTCGGCACCGCGCCGGGCGACGGCGAGGCGGTACGGCTCTATATGCGGCCGGAGGCCGTGCGGGTGCTGGCCGTGCCCGAGAAGGGCCGCTCGGACAGGACACCCATCGACAACGCGACGCGGCCGGGACTTCCCGGCACCGTCGAGGCCACCCGCTTCCTCGGCACCCGCATCCGCTGCGTCCTGGCCACGGCCGCGGGACACGTCGAGGCCACGCTGCCGTTCGGTTCCGAGGTGCCCAGGCTGGGCGAGGAGGTGATCTGCGCATGGCAGCCACAGCACGCATCACTGACGGCCCGGCCCTGAGGCCCGACGGCGCCGCGCCGACCCCGAAGGTTCACCAGCCGGTCAAGGCGCGCGGCCCCTGGCGGACCGGACTACTGCTGGCCTCCCCCGCCATCGCCGTGCTCGCCCTGCTCTTCATCGCACCGCTGTTCATGCTGGTGTACAACAGCTTCCGCACCCAGGCGGGCGATCCCACACTGCAGAACTACACACGGTTCCTCGGGGATTCCTTCTACCGGGACGTGCTGTGGCACACCCTGTGGATCGGCGCGCTGACCACCCTCGGCTGCCTCGTCGTGGGCTACCCGTTCGCCGTCTATCTGCGCGGACGCTCGCCCCGGGCCCGCAACTACCTCTCCCTCGTGCTGCTGTCGCCACTGCTCATCTCCATGGTGACCAGGGCGTACGGGTGGCTGGTGCTGCTCGGGCCGAAGGGACCGATCGCGGACGGGTTCCACGCCGTGGGCCTGGACGCGCCGAAGATGCTGTACAACGACACCGCGGTCGTCATCGGCATGGTGCATGTGATGCTCGCCTATATGGTGCTCCCGCTGATGGGCAGCCTGGACCGGATCGACCCGGCCCTCACGCCCGCGGTCAAGGGCCTGGGGGCGAGCGGCTGGACATGCTTCTGGCGGATCACCGTCCCGCTGTCCTTGCCGGGGATGCTCGCCGGTTCACTGATCGTGTTCAGCCTGACCGTCTCCAGCTTCGTCACCCCGGCGACTCTGGGCGGGCCCACGGTGAAGCTGATGCCGTACTTCGTCTACACCGAGGCGACGTCCAACCTGAACTGGCCGTACGCGGCGGCGATCGGCTTCGTGCTGATCGTGGTGACGACGATTCTGACGGCCGTGTACGCCCGGCTGCTGCGCGGGCGTGGCGGCAAGGAGGTGTTCGCGTGAACACAGCAACGGCAACCACACCGGCGACGGACAAGGCGGCGGCCGGGGCCGGGCGCAAGCCGATCGCCGCGGGCGTGGGCTAGCGCGCGAGGCGCCTGCTCGGGGCCGCGTTCGCCGCGCTCGTCGGGCTGTTCCTGCTGGCGCCCGTACTGGTGACCATCGCCTCGTCGCTCACCACGACCAGCTATGTCACCTTCCCGCCCAAGGGGCTGACCCTGCACTGGTACGCGGAGCTGCTGAACCGCCCCGAGTTCCTGGACTCCTTCCTGCTCAGCATCGGCGTGGCGGCGGGAGCGGCCGTGGTGTCCACGGCGCTCGGGCTCGCCGCGGGGCTGGCCATCCACCGCTACCCGTTCCCGGGGAAGTCGGTGTTGGACAGGGTGTTCTCGAGTGCGTTCGCCGTGCCGACGATCGTGCTCGGCATCGGGCTGCTCCAGTGGTACGCCCAGCTCGGCATGGCGTCCAGCCCGCTCACCCTGCTGCTGGCGCACCTGGTGCTGACCGTCCCGTACACGGTGCGCCTGGTCCTGGCCGGTCTCGCCGGGCTCGACCGGTCGGCCGAGCTGGCCGCCGCCGGTCTGGGGGCGAAGGCGCCGCAGGTGTTCTGGCATGTGACGCTGCCCGCCGTGCGCGGGCCGCTGATCGCGGGGGCGTTCTTCGCCCTGATCACGTCCTTCGACGACCTGACGATCGCGCTGTTCGTGGTGACCACGGATATGCAGACCCTGCCGGTGCGGATCTTCAACTACCTCCAGTACAACTACGACCCGACCGTGACCGCCGTCGGCACCGTGATGGTGCTCTTCGCCGCGGTGGCCGTCGTCATCATCGAGCGCGTCGTCGGCGTCGCTCATCTCTTCGGGGCCGACCCCGAGCAGTGACCCCGTGTAGTGACCTCGTGTAGTGACCCCGTGCTAAGGAGGATTCCCGTGCGAGTTGTGGTCATCGGAGCCGGAGTGGTGGGCGCGGCCGTGGCGGCGGAACTGGCCGCGCGTGGCGCCCGGGTCACCGTGCTCGAGGCGGATCACCCCGGAGCGGGCACCACCGCGAACTCGTTCGCCTGGATCAACAGCGCGAACAAGGAGCCCGAGCCGTACTTCGCGCTCAACCACGCGGGTATGCGCGCACACGACGAGTTGGCCGGGGACGGCGCGCCGTGGTTCTTCCCCGCCGGGAACCTGGAGTGGGCGGTGACGGACCGGCACAAGGAGGTGCTGGCCGGGCGGGTGGCGCGGCTGACGGCCAGGGACTACCCGGTGGAGTGGATCACCGCGGAACAGGCCGGGAAGCTGGAGCCGGACCTCGCGGCAGCACCGTCGCACGCCGTGTTCGCCTTCTTCCCCGAGGAGGCGTACACACTGCCCGTGCTGCTGCTGTCCCGGCTGCTGGGCGGGGCCAGGGACCGGGGCGTGACGGTGGTCGGCGGCGCCAGGGTGACCGCGATCGAGCACGGCCCGGCGGGAACGGCCGTGATCTGCGCCGACGGCGGGCGCTACCCGGCGGACACGGTGGTGAGCTGCGCGGGCCGGTGGACACAGAAAGTGGCCGAGCTGGCCGGTGCGCACGTCCCTATGGCGGACCCGGATCTCGCGGGCTCCGCGACGGTCGGCTTCCTCGCCACCACCGCACCGACGGCCGCCCGCCTGTCCCGCGTACTGACCGGCCCGCGGCTCAACGTCCGTCCCGACGGCGGTGGCCGTCTGCTGCTCCAGGCCCTGGACCTGGACGCGTCCGCGGACCCCGCCAAGCCGTACGCGCCCGACGGAGAGATCGCCACCGACATGCTGGCCCGTCTGCCCGAGGTGCTGAACGCCGCGGAGGGCACCGTCGTGGAGAAGGTCCGGGTCGGCCAACGCGCCATGCCGGGAGACGGTTTCACGGTGGCGGGCTTCCCCGCCGCCGACGTTCCGTTCTACGTGGTGGCGACCCACAGCGGCATCACTCTGGCCCCCTTGCTCGGCCGCCTGGTCGCG
Organism: Streptomyces sp. 11-1-2; assembly: GCF_003595545.1. Lineage (NCBI taxonomy): Bacteria > Bacillati > Actinomycetota > Actinomycetes > Kitasatosporales > Streptomycetaceae > Streptomyces > Streptomyces sp. 11-1-2. The sequence goes on along the minus strand of NZ_CP022545.1, from coordinate 11,055,444 downwards.
GACGAGCTCTACGGCCATGAGTCCCCCTTGCTGAAGGACTTCCGGCCGGGCCGCTTCACCTCTGGCGAGGTCCTGCCCCCGCCGCCTCCGGCACGCCGCCCGGGCGAGCAGTGAGACGAGCGCGCCGGTCCTCCGCGACGGCAGGGGCATGACCGGCGCGTCCCATCGAGCCGGGTGGCCGGGCGCGGTGTTCCACCAGCCGCGCCCGGCCACCCAGTGGCCCATGTTCGGCCCGTGAGGCCGCCGGCCCGTGTTCAGCCCCTGGAGCGCGGGCCGCCTGCGCAGTCGAGTGCCGTGAGGTCGACGGCGTCGGCCATCGCCTGCATCCCCTTGTCGTTGGGATGCAGATGGTCGCCGTTGTCGAGGAAGGGCAGCACCCGCTCGGGGTCGTAGGGGCTGCGCAGGACGCGGTCGAAGTCGGTGACCGCGTCGAACTCGCCGCTGCTTCGGACGAAGGCGTTGACGTCCTGGCGTACCCGCTCGGCGGCCGCGCCCCATTCGGACCAGCCCTTGAAGGGGCCCACAGTGGCGCCGACCACGCACTTCCCGGCCGCGTGCGCCCGGGCGATGATCTGGCGGTAGCCGTCGATCATGTCCGCGGCGGTGACGCCGGTGTGTGCCTTGATGTCGTTGACCCCCTCGAAGAGGAACACGGTCCGCACGCCCGGGAGGGACAGGACGTCGCGGTCGAGCCGGTTCAGGGCGCTCTGCCCGGCGCCGTCGGCGAGGACCTTGTTGCCGGAGATCCCCTCGTTCGCCACTCCCCTGACGCCGGTGGCCGCCTTCTGCAACCGGCGCGCGAGGTAGTCGGGCCAGCGGCGGTTGAGGTCGGTGGTGGATTGCCAGCCGTCGGTGATGGAGTCACCGAGCGCCACCACGGCACCGGTGGCGGCGGATGTGCGGACGGTGGCGGCGTCGAGGTAGAACCAGGAGCCGGTGGTCTCCGTCCAGTACGTGGCGCTCTCCTCTCCCGTGTGATCGCCCTGGGTCGTGTACGACGTCTGCATTGCCATCCCGTGCCCCGTGGCCGGACCGGCGGCGTCGGGGGTATGGAGGCTGACGACCAGGTTGGTCGCGGCGGGCAGACCGCCGGGCAGGGCGTCGCTGAGCACGGTCTCGCCCGCCGGGATGGTGACGGAGTGCCCGCCGCCGAAGGTCAGCCGCCGGTTGCTGCCCGGCGTCAGCTCGGCACCCGACTTCTGGACACCGGCGTAGACGCTGTCGAGGGTCAGCGGCCGGTCGCCGAAGGCGTTGGAGAGGCGGATGCGCAGATCGCTCCCGCCGACACTGGTGTGCACGACCATCCGGTAGCCGCGGTCCGGTGTCCCGTCCCCCAGCCGATCCGCGCTCGCCGCCCAGGTGACGACGGAGTGCCGGCTGCCCGCCGCCTCCGCGGGGGTGGGGTGGAGGGCGGCGGCCGCGAGCAGAGCGGCGGCCACGCCGCCGAGGGCGGCGCGGCGGGCCGTCATCGGGCGAGCCCGTTCAGCGTGCGGGACTCGCCGGGCGCCAGGCGGATCGTACGGGAGGTGTCGCCGTGGGCCACCGTCGTGGTGTGGCCGCCGACGCTGTGGATCCGGACCGACGTCGGCACCCCCTGCTTCCAGCGCAGATCGACGACGAAGCCGCCGCGCGCGGCCAGTCCCGTGACCGAGCCGGACGCGGCCCAGGCGTCGGGCAGGGCGGGGAGCAGCTCCAGGTGGCCGGGGCGGGAGTACAGCAGCATCTCGCTGATGGCGGCCGGGGTGCCGAAGTTGGCGTCGATCTGGAAGATGCCACGGCCCTTCTCGACCTCGTAGATGTCGAAGAGGTTGAACGCGGTGCCGTTGCTGCCGTCGGTGGAGGGGCGGAGGTTGTTGGCGATGAGCTGGTATGCCTTGTCGGCGTTCTTCAGCCGCGCCCAGCACAGGGCGCGCCAGGCGTTGGCCCAGCCGAAGCTGTTCATGCCGCGCGCGGTGAGCAGGGCGGTGGCCCCGTCCACGATCTCCTGGGGAGTGGAGCCGTCGGGGCGGATGCGGTCGCCGGGGAACAGGCCGATCAGGACGGAGAGATGGCGGTGGGTGGTCTCGCCGAGGTTGTCGGGGGACATCCACTCCTGGAGCCATCCGCTCTTCGGGCTCACCTCCGGCAGGTACAGCTTCTTGCGCAGCGAGGTGATCGTGTCCGCGTAGCCGCTGTCCTTCTGCAGCTCGGCTGCCGCGGCGGCGAAGTTGCCGAACAGCGCCCACACCAGTTCCTGGGAATAGGTGTTGCCCTTGGCGTCCTGCGGGCCGTGTTCGGGCGACCAGTCGCTGTCGTCGATCAGCACCTCCTTTGAGGTGCCGGGGAGGGTGGTGGTGAGCAGCCGCGCCTCCCAGAACTCACAGGCGCCCTTGAGCAGGGGGTAGATCTTCGCCAGATACGCCCGCGACTGGGTGTACTCGTAGTGCTCGTACAGGCTGTTGCTCAGCCAGGCGTTGCCCGCGGGATGCCACCACCAGCCGCTTCCACCGTGGATGTTGGTGGAGAAGGCCACGGCCCAGCCGCCGACCTTCCCGGTGGAGTTGCGGTAGCGGTTGCGGGGGTCGTTGAAGAGGTCGTGGGTGAGCTCGGTCCAGGACGGGAGCTGGGCGAGGCAGTAGTCGGCGAAGGCGTCGAAGCAGGAGGACAGGCCCGCCCGGTCGGCCATCCAGTAGTTCATCTGGATGTTGATGTCGGTGTGGTAGTCGCCCATCCAGTCCGGGTCGTTGCCGTCCAGCCACAGGCCCTGGAGGTTCAGGGGGAGGCTGTCGCGCGAGCCGGAGATCATCAGGTAGCGGCTGTACTGGAGGTAGGCGGCCTCCAGTTCGGGGTCGGGCACACCGTCCCGGGCGCGTGCTTTGAGGCGCGCCCAGGTGTCCATCGATCGCTGGGCGTCCGTGGAGGTGCCGAGTGAGAGGGTGAACTTCTCGTACAGGCCGCGGTAGTCGGCGATGTGGGTGCGCCGCAGGGTGTCCGCCGAGTGCCGGGCGGCGGCGCGGACCTTCGTACGGGCCAGTTTCTCGGGGTCGAGGGAGGGGTCGCGGTACTCACGGTCGGCGTCCGGCACGTAGTTGGTGCCGCCGCTGACCACCACCGTGAGGTCCTCGCAGCCGGAGAAGTCGATGCGCGTGCCGTTGACGCGGACCCGGCCGCCGCTGCCGTATGCCGTGACCGCCGCGCCGTACCGCAGGCCGCCCGGGAAGGACGCGCCGAACGATTCGGCGTTCGAGGGCTTTTCGCCGTGGGTGCCCCCCAGGGTGATGGTGCCGGTGTAGTGGCCGCCGCCGCTCTGTGTGAAGTGCAGGACGATCGCGTCGTCGGGGTGGCTGGCGAAGACCTGGCGCCGGTAGGTGACGCCGGAGCGGACGTAGGAGCTGGTGACCAGTCCCTGTGCGAGGTCGAGGGTGCGGCGGTAGCCGTTGACGCCGGACAGGTCGTGGTCGGGGATGTCCACGGTGAGCCGGGCGAGCAGCGTGAAGGAGCCGAAGTCACCGCGCCCGTAGGGGAATTGGCCGTCGGCGTCGAGGGCGTCGTTGAGACCGCCGGTCCACATCGTGGCGTCGGTGATCAGCAGTAGTTCGCGGCCGGGGTCGTTGCTCGCGAGGGCGCCGAGGCGGCCGTTGCCGACCGGCAGGCCCTGCTCGATCAGGGAGCCCTCGTCACCGGGGGCCAGCCACCACAGTTGGTCGTGTGATGTGCCGGTGAGCGGCGGGGGGTCGGCCGGGCGCCGGGGTGCGGCGGAGGCGGTGAAGGCGGGCAGGGCACCGAGGGCGGCGGTGAGTCCGGCCGTCGCCGCGAGGGACAGCGCGGTTCTTCTGCTGGGGTCACTGCCGGGGGCTCTGCTGGGGTCTCTGCTGGGGTCTCTGCTGGGGTCACTGCCGGTGTCGGTCGGGCGGGGGTTCATGGCGGCTCCAGGCGTCTGAGATCGGCACGGGGGCCCGGCCGGGGCCGGGCCCCGGGGGTTCAGGAGGACTTCGGTACGTCGATCCGGTCGATGTCCGGCGCATAGCCGGAACCGCTGTCGAAGGTGATGGTGTTGGAGCCGGCCTTGAGCGCCACCGGTACGTGGACACTGCTGACGGTGGACCAGTCGCCGGTCGAGGGGAACGAGTGGCTCGTGGCGCCGCCGCCGTTGGCCGAGACGGCGACGGAGCGGGCGTCACCGCTGATGTAGGCGACCTTGATCTGGTAGGTGCCGGCCTTGTCGACGACGACGTTGTTGAGGGTCAGCTTGCCGCCGGTGTAGAGGTTGCCGACCTTGTGGCCGTCGGAGCAGGCCGGGCAGTCGGCGACGGAGGCGTTGCCGCTGAGGGTGTTCGCGGACGACTCGGCCTCGATGCCGGTCCAGGTGAGCGCGTCGCCGCGCGGGGTGACCGTGAAGAGGCGGGAGCCGTGGGCGGGCAGGGCCTGGGTGATCTTGTCCTTGTGGCTGCCGAGACTCTCGTGGTTCCACAGATCCCGGACCGCGGCCTTGCCGGTGAAGCCGAGCGTCGACCAGTCGGCGGTCACCGAGGCCGGCTTGTCGGCGAGGTTGAACAGGGCGACCGTATAGGTGCCGTCGCTGTTCTTCGCCGCCCACACCTGCTGTGGGTCGGATGGCGTGACCGGCTTCGCGGGCGCGTTGCCGCCCTGGTTGACGGCGATGACCTCGCGGTTGGTCAGCAGGGACAGGCCGTAGGAGTCCAGCCTGGTCAGGTCGTCGCCGGTGTACAGCGGCGACTTGGCGATGGCCCACAAGGTGGCGTAGCTCTGCCGTTCGGCCTTGGTCAGGCCGTCCATCTCGCCGTTGCCCACGTCGAGGGAGTCGAGGTCGTTCCAGCCGCCGGGACCGGCGTGCCGGGTCCAGGCAGGGGCGTCACTCCAGCGGTCGTCCACGGAGTTTTCCCAGCTGACAAGCGTGTTGCAGTAGCACTCGACGTCGGTGTCGATGCGCCAGCCGTTGGAGTGCTTCTTCCAGTCGGCGGCGTGCCCGATGTCCAGGGACCAGGACAGCTCCAGGTGGATCGGGCGGCCGGTGGCGGCGATCGCCTTCTGCCAGGCGGCCACGTCGGCGACGTTGTTGTAGTTGTCGCCGCTCTTGAAGGAGCCCGGGCCCACACCGTCGAGCTTGAGGAAGTCATAGCCCCAGTCTGCGAACATCCGCGCCTGGGAGTCGATGTACTTCTGTGCGCAGGGATTGGAGAAATCAATCTTGTACGCGCTGTCCCAGCCATTGGTGGTGCGCAGGTCGTCGTAGACGATGTCGGCGGTGGTACAGCCCTCGGCCTTCCAGATCGGCACCTTGCCCCCGCCGTACGCCTCCTTCTCCAGGCCGACGGGCAGGTAGATACCGGCCTTGAGACCCTTGGAGTGGATATGGTCGGCGACCGACTTCATGCCGCTGGGGAAGCGCACCGGATCGGCCTTCTGCCGGCCGTACTCGTCGAACTCGGGCGTCCACGCGTAGTTGCGCCACCAGCCGGCGTCGATGTTGACGTACTCGTAGCCGTACTTCTTCAGCTTGGCGGCCATGGCGTCGGTCTGTTTGAGGACGTTCGCCTCGGTGAGGTAGCTGTAGTCGCCGTTCGGGTTGAGGCCCGGGTACTTCGATGACTGCATGCTCCAACTGGTCCAGCCCATATAGGGCTTGGCTGCCACGGCGGCCGGGCCCGCCGGAGCTGCCGGGGTGGCCTTGTGGTCGTCGGGCTGTGCCTGCGCCGCCGGGACGGCGGTGGCGAAGCCCGCGGCGAGGGCCAGGACGACGACGGTTCTCAGACCGCGTACGGGCATGAGGGCGTACGAGGATGACCGCATGGGTCCTACCTCCTGGAGGTGTGGAACAGGGAAGGGGTGGCGGGGAGACGTGGCGGGGTTCGGGGATACGGCGGCGAGAGCTCGGCCTTGCCCGAACCGAGGGTGAGTGCGCCGATGAACGGGCGCCCGGGGCAGGCGACGTGGTGGGGCTCGCGGCCATTCGGGGAACGACAGCGCGATCGGGGCGGTGGCGGGCAGCCGGGCGAAGACCGGCGGGGCGATCGGCGGCGGGTGATGACGACCCGAGGGAGAGGCGGTCGCCGCGTCCGCGACGGGAACGGGAGCGGGTCGCGGCGGGCACGGTGTTTCCCGGTGCTGTTCAGACGTGCTGCGTCATGGCTGCTCCTCGTATGTGCTGGTTCGCGTCCGACCTGATGAAGGACTGGATGGCGGTGGCCGCGGCGCCGCGGGCCCATTCGTCGAAGGGCAGCGGCCGGGTCTGCACATCGCACTGCGCCGCGGAGCCGAAGGCCGCCGCGGCGAAGGCGGCACGGATGTGCTCGGCGAACAGGTCGTAGGCGGCCAGGCCCTCGCCGGAGATGATCACGCGTTCGGGGCCGAGCAGATTGGCCACGGTGGCGATGCCACGGCCGATGGCGTCGCCCGCCCGTGCGTAGATCTCCCGCGCCCCGGCGACGCCGTCGTGGGCCAGTCCGGCGGCCTGGACCGCGTCGGCCACCTGGACCCCCGTGGCCGCGCGCATCTGACGGACGATGGCGTCGTCGCTCGCGATGGCCTCCACGCAGCCGCGGTTGCCGCAGTGACAGCGGGGGCCCGCCGGGTCGACGGCGACGTGTCCGATCTCGCCGGCCACGCCGTGGGCCCCGGCGACCACCCTGCCGTGGACCACGAGGCCGCAGCCGATACCCGCGCCGACCGTCACGACGGCGAAGCCGGACAGTCCCACGCCTGCCCCGAACCACTGCTCGGCCACGGTCAGCGCGCGCACGTCGTTGTCGACGGTGACCGGCAGCCCCGTGGTCATGGCGGCGAGTTCGGCGAGCGGCACATCGCGCCATTCCAGGAACGGCGAGTAGCGCACAACGCCCTCGGCACGGTCCACGTCGCCGGAGACGGCCATGCCCAGACCCGCGACGCGCACCCCGAGGCCGTCCGCTTCGATGAGCAGCTCCCCTACGAGTTCGGTGGCCGACCCCAGCACCGCCTTGGGGTCCCGGGCGGCGAGGGGGATGTGCCGGGCGACCAGGATCCGGCAGCACAGGTCGGTGAGCACTCCGATGATCTTGTCTCCGGTCACCTTGACCCCGATGAACAGCGCACGGCCGCCGTCCACCCGCACCAGGTTCGCGGGCCGCCCGAGTGCCGGGCGCGCGTCCTCGTCCACGTCCTCCACCAGGTAACCGGCCTCGATCAGGGGGCGGACCGCCTTGGTGACGGCAGCGGCCGACAGCCCCGCCCGCCGGGCCACTTCCATACGGGTGAGCGGGCCCTGGGACAGGACCGTGGTGAAGATCTGCGCGGCGGCCGACGTGTTCGCGGGAAACGACTCGACGGCAGGGGGCGAGGACATGGCCGGGAACCTAGGCTCCTTATTTTCCGCTGTCAATGAAAGAAGCAGGAATCTCCTGAGGATTGCCTGTGAGCCTCGATCTCGGCTTCAAAGCCAGCCACACACGGGGTGTTGACATGTGATCGAAGGTCTCGTTGGCTTACGGGGCGACCCTCATCGCACGCACCGAGCGCTCCGCATCCGCGGGCGGCACCCGCCGCTCCCCCTGTCGTCTCCCGAACGTGAGGCCCGATGCCGACGATCTCCCGTGCCCCGGACACCGGGGTCTGGCTGCTGACCACTCCCCGTACGTCATACGCCCTGCGCATCGACGAAACGGGCGCGCCCTGCCACCTCGCATGGGGGCCGCGGCTGACACTGCGGGAGGCGGAGGAGCTGGTCGTGCCCGCCGGGGAGGCGGCGAGCAGCTTCGAGGGACGGCCCGCGGTGGGCGAGGAACTTCCGGTCGACGGCGGCACCCGCTACGGCACGCCCTCCCTCCAGGTCCGCTACGCGGACGGCTCCCGCGCCTTCGAATGGCAGCCGACCGGACACCGCGTCCGCACGCCGTCCGACGGCATCCGCGAACTCTCGCTGGAATTCCGCGACCGCCACTACCCGCTGCGCGTCGCCCTCCACTACAGGGTGCGGGACGACACGGATGTCATCGAGCGCTGGACGGTGCTGAGCAACGACGGTGACCAGCACCTCAGCCTGGTGCGGGCCGACTCGGCCGCGTGGTCCCTGCCGGCGACAGCCGACTACCGGCTCAGCCATGTCACCGGCCAGTGGTCCGCGGAGAGCCAGCTGCGCCGCGAGCACCTGCCGTACGGGGAGACCGTGCTCACCAGCCGGCGTGGCATCACCAGCCACCACGCCGCTCCCTGGGTGATGGTGGACGCGGGCGACGCGGCCGAGGAGCACGGCCGGGTGTTCGGCGCGGCCCTGGCCTGGAGCGGGAGTTGGCGCATCACCGTCCAGCGCACACCGGACGGGCGCGCCGGGTTCTCCGGCGGCGTCGGCCACGAGGGCACCTGCGTGCCGCTCGCGCCGGGCGAGGAGTTCATCACCCCCGTGTTCGCCGGGCTGTTCACGGACGGCGGGTTCGGCGCGGCGAGCCGGGCCTGGCACGCGTACACGCTGCACCACGTCCTGCCGCACGGGCGTGAGGTGGCGCCCGTGCTCTACAACTCCTGGGAGGCCACCGGCTTCGACGTGGACGAGGCGAACCAGAAGGCGCTGGCCGAGCGGGCCGCCGCGCTGGGCGTGGAGTTGTACGTCGTCGACGACGGCTGGTTCGGGGCCCGGCGCAGCGACCATGCGGGGCTCGGCGACTGGACCCCCGCCCAGGACCGCTTCCCCGAGGGCCTCGGCCCCCTGGCCGACACGGTGCACCGCCTGGGCATGCGCTTCGGCATCTGGGTGGAGCCGGAGATGGTCAACCCCGACAGCGACCTGTACCGCGCGCACCCCGACTGGGTCCTGCACACCCCCGGCCGGGCCCGCAGCGAGCTGCGCAACCAGCTCGTCCTGAACTTCGCCCGCGACGATGTCGCCGACTGGGCGTACGGCTGGCTGACCCGGCTGGTCGCGGACCACGGCATCGACTTCCTCAAGTGGGACATGAACCGCGCCTTCAGCGAGGCCGGCTGGCCCGGCCCCCGGACGGCCACGACCGGCTGTGGACGGGCTATGTGGCCAACCTGTACGGCGTCCTCGACCAGCTGCGGGCCGACCATGCCGGGCTGCGCGTCGAGACGTGCAGCGGCGGTGGCGGACGCGTCGACCTCGGCATCCTCACCCGCACCGACCAGGCGTGGGTGTCGGACAACACCGACGCCGTCGACCGCCTGGTCATCCAGCACGGCTTCGGTCAGCTCCACCCGGCGCGCACGATGTCCGCGTGGGTGACCGACGTACCCCATCAACTCACCTTCCGCACCGTGCCGTTGCGGTTCCGCTTCCACGTGGCCATGTGCGGGCTGCTGGGCATCGGCGGCGATCTGACCCGCTGGTCCGAGGCGGACCTCGCCGAGGGCGCCGAGCTGGTGGCCGAATACAAGCGGGTGCGCCACCTCGTCCAGCACGGCGCCCTGTACCGGCTGTCCGGGCCGCACGGCGAGCTGCCGACCGTGGTGCAGTACGCCGCCGAGGACGCCACCGAGACCCTGGTACTGGCCTGGCAGCGCGGCCCGCGCCACGGAGTCCCGCGGCTGCCGGTACGGCTGCGCGGCCTCACCCCCGGCGCCCGCTACCGCGACACCCGCACCGGCGAGGTGCACCATGCCACCGTGCTCGCCGAGTACGGATTCCACCCGGACCTCCGACCCGGTGACTGGGCCAGCACAGCCGCACACCTGGTCAGGATGGAGCACGACGATGGCTGACACCGCTCGCGTGGCGCACTGGCCGTAGTCGGTGACCCGCCGGGGGCTCAGTCGCGGTAGGCGGCGATGGCGATCTGGACGAAGGAGCGGACCAGTGGATTCGTGTCGTCCTCGTTCCACGCCACCACCACCCGGCTCGGGGGCATGTCGATCAGCGGCACCACGGCGAGCCCCGCCGCCGGTTCATGGTCCACCAGGGTCATGCCGACCGTGCCGTTCCACAGAACGGCCTGCAGGCATTCCTGGACGGCGCGCACCACCGGGCCCTGGCGAGGTTCCCCGCCGTTCCAGTACGACTGCCAGAGCGGGTCGGTGCCCGCCGGGAACCGGAACCAGCGGCGGCCGGCGAGGTCGGCCAGTTTCAGGCTGTCGTGGCGGGCCAGCGGATCGTCGGTGCGCAGCAGCGCGCCCACCGGGTCGGTGCGCAACTCGTGCACGGTCAGGCCGGTCTCGTCGAACGGCCCGCGGGTCAGGGCGATGTCGACCAGTCCGGCGTGCAGCCCGCAGGTCGGATCGGTCAGGTCGGTCTCGCGGATGTGGACCTCGACGCCCGGGTGCCGCCGGGAGTAGGCGGCGGCCAGCCGGGCCGCGCCCGGGTCGGCGCTGTCGCCCAGGAGGCCCACGGTGAGAGTGGCGGCGCCGGCCGCGGCGGCCACGCGTACGCGTACCCGGTCGGCCTGGTCGAGCAGGGCGCGCGCCTCATCCAGCAGCACCGCCCCCACCGGAGTGAGCGCGACACCGGCGGACGATCGGCGAAGCAGCGCGGCACCGAGCTCGGTCTCCAGTTGCTTGATTGCCCGGCTCAGTGGTGGCTGGCTCATATGCAGCCGGATGGCCGCCCGGCCGAAGTGGAGTTCCTCGGCGACCGCCACGAAATAGCGCAGTGTCCGTAGCTCCATGGTGGAACGATACCCATGCGGTATCGACAGCACAGCATGGGTCTTGGACAGTCGCCGTGCCCGGGCACTGGAATCGACGCGTGACTGATGAACCGAAGACCAAGGAGCCGATGACCGACCCCGCCGTATCGGTGGTCGGCCCGGACGACGGCGAGACGATCGTCCTGGGCACCACGCGACTGCGCATCCTCGAAGACGGCCGTAACACCGGGCACCGCCTCGGGATCGCCGAATCCGTCCTCGCGCCGCACACCCCCGGACCGCCTCAGCACCGCCACGCCGAGCACGACGAGGGTTTCTACGTCATCTCCGGCACGGTGCGGTTCACGGTCGGAGAACAGGACTACGACGCGACCGCGGGCACGCTCGTGATGGTCCCGCCCGGCGCCCCGCACACCTTTGCCAACCTGACCGACCAACCGGCCGTCATGCTCAGCACGTTCACACCAGACCTGTATGTGCGGTACTTCCGGGACCTGCGGGACATGATCGCCGGCGGCCAGGCGCTGACCCCGCAGGCGAACATCCAGGTGATGCGCGGTTACGCCACCGAGCCCGCCACCGACTTCGCCCGGAAGACGGAGTCGGCATCGTGAACGTCGCCTATTGGATCGTCGCCGGTCTGCTCGCTCTCTTCTACCTCTACGGGGGCGGGGTGAAGGTGGTCCGCAGCCGTGAGCGGCTCCGGCCGATGATGGCCTGGGTGGACACCACGCCGATGCCGGCCGTCAGGGCCATCGGGGTGATCGAGGTGCTCGGCGCGATCGGGCTGATCCTCCCGCCGCTGACCGGCATCGCGCCCTGGCTGGCCCTGGCCGCGGCCATCGGGTTCGTGGTCCTCCAGATCGGCGCGACCAGGGTCCACCTGAGCCTCGGAGACCGCCAGGTCGCTCTCAACATCACGCTGCTTCTCGCCGCGGCCGTGACCATCTGGCCGGCGACGACATGGCTGTGACCCCGGGCAAGATCGGCGAACGGTGGGCCGTGCCGCGGCGTTCACGTAACGCCGCCGCGCCGCAATTGGGCCGGGGTATTGGACGGCGGCCCGTACTGCCGAGCTTTCGGACAACGGCTGCCCCATGTCACATCGGAGCCACGGCGCGAACCGCCCACATCCTCACCATGGGACACCTCGTTGTACCGGCAGGATCGGAGGTTCCGCTATCAGAACGCCCCGAGAGATCGGGGCCCGCGGTCGGAGATTTTCATATTTCTGAACAGCCGGAACAGTGGTGCGAATAACACAAATTTCACCCTCGCCGTGCGTCCGAACCCTACAGAAAAACACTATCCTCGATCCGGTCGTTGACTGGGCGGAGGCCGGAACAGCGACGCTGCCCGCAGATCCGCGCGGTCAACGATGAAGTAGAGCAGGCGTGGTTCTCCACGTCTGGTGAGGGCCGCCGCCCCTGCTCCAACTGCCAGGAAGGGAGGGGCGGCGGTTTCCGGCCATGGCAGTCTTTGTTCATCGCTTCATCCACGCCGTTCGCACTCAATTTGCATTCGCGATCCCATCGGTGCGTCCCGCATGGATAGTCCGCCCGGGCAATCACTTAGCCGACCTGCAGAAAACTGCCAAATCGAGCGGCAATGAGCGGACATCAGACAGACTGCCCGTACCACCTCGAACCAAGACGCGAATAGGACGGCCGGTCGGCCTCGCGGCCTGAAAACCCCGCCGAATCCGCCTTGTTCGCACACCGGGCGCGGGGCTTACGCGAAGACTCCCCGGTGATGCGCGGTAGGTCCGGCTTTGGGCGCTTCGCCGTCGACTGGAGTGTGGCGTTGGCCATACCGACAGGAGCTCAACTGGCGCGTTAAGTGGATTTACGCGCGCTTCCTATCGCAAACTTGCGAAATACCCGCCGGTAAGTTTAGTCGCTATGGTCGGCAATAGGAGATAAGCCACTCAATGTCCGCTGCGCGAAGCGGGATTGTAGTGCCTCCCTCCGACAGTTCTTGGCTGACGCTTGGTCAGCGGTTACTGCGGGTTTAGTTGCGTATGGGGACGTGGCTGCGTTAACTACACGACACCTGTCGACGCGCAGGCGTACTTCCCGACGTGGTGTTCCACCCTTCCTGGCAGTTGGAGCCGGACACCTCGTCAATCCCTCACCAGACAGGCCCCGGCACGTCACCGCGGGCCCCGAAGACTAAGGAGATACCTGTATGGCCGAAGCACGTCTCGGCCCCGGTGGAACCGGTGACGGCCGCGATGAGAGCCATCCTCCTGCCGCGGCCGACCAGTACCTGGCCAACGGTGGAGACCACGACACCCCTTCCGCACCCGGCCGAAGCCGCCGACATCAGCGACGCCTTGAGGTCAACGTCGACGAGCACGTCAGGTTCGCCCTCCTCGTCTCGCCCAAAGCGCTGCGGTGGGCCGGGGCCATGTGCCTCACGCTGGGCAGCGCCGGCTGGTACACGCTGACGCACTGAGCCCGGGGCTCCGGGGGACTCCAGGAAGGCCCAGAAGGGCCGCTGGAGCCCCCGGAGCCCTCGGTCAGGAGGACATGAAGTCGCGCACCGGGAGGGCCCGGTCCACGACGCGCACGTCGCCGATCCAGCCATGCATGATCTGGTCGATCTTCCCGCCGTACTCATAGCCGCCCAGCAGCCAGGGCAGCCCGAGAGTGGTGAGGCCGGTCGCCGGGGTCGAGGGATTGCGCGCCACCGGGCAGCCGTTCACATACAGCGTGGTGTGTCGTCCGTCGTTCACCACCGCCGCATGCCACCAGGTGTTCAGCGGCAGCTCATGGCTCCAGTTGGTGACCGCGCCGTCCTGGTTCAGCGGATAGACGGCCCACTGGAGCGCGTGGCCGTCGGACAGCGAGAGGGTGACCACCGGCTCCTCCGTGTCACCGCCGGTCTTTCCGGCGTCGCCGCTGCGGCCACGCCGACTGAGCAGCGCGGACCAGGCGTTGCGTCCGCTGTCCCAGTCGGCGGGCAGTTTGAGGAACGCCTCGACGGTGTAACCGGAGCGGAAGGAGGCGCCGTTCAGCGGGGCGCCGTCGGCGGTCCGCAGATAGGCGCCGCGCAGGGGGGACTTGTCGCCGTGGAAGACCAGGCTGCCGTGTCCCGGCTGGTCCGGGTGGTGGTCATCGGACCAGGTGAGGGCGTCGGCGGGGCTGCCGGGGACGGTGGCCTTGGTGAGGTGGTTGCCGCGCCCCGAGTGATCGGTGATCCGGACGGCGTCCTCGACGGGCGCGCCGTCCCGGCCGCCCTGGTCGAACCGCCAGTAGGCCACCGTGCCGGGGACCACCAGCCGGGAGGCGGGCCGGGCCGGGCGCGGTGCGACGGGGGCGAACCCGGCGAAGCGCTGCTCGAAGTCGATCGGGATGCTGAAGTAGTCCTGGGGACCGGTGCGTTCGATCTCGCCCCGCTCCAGCTCGTTGAGGTGGTCATCGGCGCGGTCCAGGATCCACGGGGAGAGTGTCCGGACGTCGATGGTGTGGCGGGCCAGGTCGAACTGGTAGAGGCGGATCATCCCGGCGCCGCCGTAGTAGCGGTCCTGGTAGTTGGTGATGTGCAGATGGACGTCGTGGCCCATGGTGTTCTTGCGGATGGTGCGGGCCGGCGGCCAGTAGTGGCCGTTGAGGGTCAGGAATATCTGGTCGTGGTCGGCGATCAGTTCGTCCCACAGCCACTGTCCATGGTCGGAGAAGCTCGCCTCCTCGCCCTCGTGGTCCGCGTAGACCAGCTCATGGGTGGTGAGAATGACCGGAGTCCTCGGGTGCTTCGCGATGACCTCCCGGGCCCAGGCGATGCCCTTCGCGGAAGGGCGCCAGTCCAGGGCGAGCACCAGCCATTCCCGGCCCGCTGCGGAGAAGGTGTGGTACGTGTTGTAGCCGTCCGGGCTGGCGCCGCGGAACGAGGGCGAGGAGCGGAACCGCCGGGGGCCGAAGGCGTCCAGGTAGGGCGTGCGGCCCCGCTGGTCGTCGGTGGACGAGTCGAGGTCGTGGTTTCCGGCCACCACGCTGTAGGCGGCGCCCCGCTCGTCCAGGAGTCGGAACGCCCGGCCGATCGGCCCGAATTCGGTGACCTTCCCATGCTCGGTGAGGTCGCCGAGGTGGGACAGGAAGACGATGTTCTCCTCGCGCGCGTGGCTGAGGAGATAGCGGAAGGACGCCTCCACCGGGGCCGGGTGGATGCTCTCGCCGTCGAAGAGGTACTGGGTGTCCGGCATGACGGCGAGGGTGAATCTGGGGCTTTCGGGGTCGGGGTGCCAGGCGGGTGCGCCCGTGGCGCCGGATACCGGTGCGGCAGCGGCGGGCGGCGCCACCTCCAGCCCGGTCATGGCCACGCCCGCGCCCGCGAGTCCGGTGGTGCGCAGAAAGGTACGGCGGCGGGTTCCGGGCTGCGGTTCATGGGTCTGATGGGGGCTGCACATGCGCTTGCTCCACACGGTGGGACGGAGGGGATCGAGCGCACGTTATGAGGCCCATGAGGGCAAACACAGGAAGATGTCCGGCAACAGACGGAGAAGAGCACATGAATGACCTCCCCTCCGTGTGTGGGGCGGGGCAGCCCCGAGCGGCGGCCCGTCGCGGTCGTCAGTGGTGCAGCTCCTCGGCGGTGAGGGTGTCACGGGTCTCCGGCGCCCAGGCCAGGCCAGGCTGACCACCGTTCCGAACAGCAGCACCAGCGCCATCCAGCCCATCGACCACCCCGCGCCGAAGTGGCTCAGGCTGACCGGCAGGACGAAGGTGCCGATGGCGGAAGCGACCCTGCTGGTGCCGTTGAGGAAGCCGACCCCCGAGCCGCGCAGCGCGGTGGGGAAGAGCTCGGCCGGATAGACCTGGGTGATGGTGGAGGCACCGGCCATGACGAAGGTGTAGATCAGGAAGGGGACCATCAGTGCCCCGCTGGAGGCGTCGCTGAGGACGGCCATCGCCGCCAGACAGAGCGTGAGGATCGCGAAGGTGCCGATGGTGAACGGCCTGCGGCCCAGACGCTGCACCGGCCACAGCCCGATCACGCCGCCGAGCAGCAGGGCCAGGTTGAGCACCAGGTTCTGGGTGTCGGCGCCGGAGATCTGCAGGGTCGCCAGGATCTGCGGCATGAAGGTGTAGATGGCGAAGTAGGGCAGCACCTGGGCGCTGTAGAAGATGACGCCGAACCAGGTCTTGGTGGCCTGGCCGGGGGTGAAGAGCTCGCGGTACAGGGCGGCGGGCGGCTGGTCGGCGGCCGCGGCCTCCGCGTCGGCGGCGGTGGCGGTGGCCTCGGACTGCCCCAGGTAGGTGCGGCGGATCCGCGCGGCCTCGGCGGCCCGGCCGCGGGTGGCCAGCCAGCTCGGGGATTCCGGGATACCGATCCGCAGCAGCACCAGCAGGGCGGGCACCGCTCCGCTGGCCAGCAGCCAGTACGCGGTGGTGCCGTTGATCGGGATGTATGTGCCCAGGACGTTGGCCAGTACGTAGCCGACGGTCCACAGCACGGTAAGTGAGCCCAGCAGGACGCCGCGCAGCCGAGCCGGTGAGCGGCTCCTTCGAGGCGGTGCCCGGCACAGCCGCCGCATCCCGGTCCCCTGCCGTCCACGCGTCCGCCGCCTTCGTGTCTACTGCCACGCCTGCCTCCCGGCCGTTCACATTCGGACGGCGCCAGCACGCATGAATGCATACAGTCAAACAATAGGCTGACTGTAGATTGTCATTCACGCAGAAGGAAGATCCATCTGGCGACCTGCTGGTCGGGCGGTGACACTGAGGCTGGTCGGGCGGTGACACTGAGGGCAGATCTGGAGACAGGTGGGCCATGAACACCATCGAAGAGACGATCGAGGTCGCGGTCCCGGTACGCACTGCCTACAACCAATGGACCCAGTTCAAGAGCTTTCCGCGGTTCATGACCGCGGTGAAGCGGGTCGAGCAGATCAGACCCGCGGTCACCCACTGGTTCATCCGGTGCGGCCCGGTGCACTGCGCGTTCCAGGCGGAGATCGTGCACCAGCGGCCGGACTCCTCCGTGGTATGGCGTTGCCTTGAGCGGCACCCCTCCCACTGGGGTGAGGTGTCGTTCCGCTCCCCGGCACCGGAGCGCACCCAGGTCACCGTGCGCATCGAGGGCACTCCGGGCAGAGTCGCGTCCCTCCTCACGAACGCCTCCTCCGGGCTCACGCGCCGTGTGGTCCGAAGGGAACTCGGGAACTTCAAGGAGTTCATCGAGGGCCTGGGCCAGGAGACCGGGGCTTGGCGGGGGTCCATCCACAACGGACACGTACAGCCGGCGGAACCGGAACCGCCGAGAAGCCGGGTTGCTTGCTGGCCTGTGGGCTGACCCTCGTCCAAGAGAGCGGGACACACCTGATGAAGAAGGCGCCGAGACACGAGCCGGATGAACGACTGTCCACCACGCCGCCCAAGAAGTGGGCGGCGGGAGTGCCCGCGGTGACCCATGCGCTGGAGTACTCCCTGGATGAGACGACGGTCCGGCGCACCGCGACGACGCTGCTGAACATGAACCAGGTGGCGGGCATCGACTGTCCCGGATGCGCCTGGGCCGACCCCTCCCCCGGCCACCGGCACCGCAACGAATACTGCGAGAACGGCGCCAAGCACATCAACGACGAGGCGACGGCGCGGCGCGTCACCGCCGACTTCTTCCGCACGCATGCGGTATCCGAGCTCGGCCGCCGTTCCGACCTGTGGCTGAACCAGCAGGGCCGGCTCACCGGACCGATGGTCAAGCGGCCGGACGCGGACCACTACGAGCCGATCAGCTGGCATGACGCCCTGAAGCTGATCTCCGCGGAGCTGACATCGCTGGACTCCCCCGATGAGGCGGTCTTCTACACCTCTGGGCGGGCCAGCAACGAGGCCGCCTTCGTGCTGCAGCTCTTCGCCAGGGCCTTCGGCACCAACAACCTGCCCGACTGCAGCAATATGTGCCATGAGTCCAGCGGCTTCGCACTGTACGAGACCTTGGGCACGGGCAAGGGCACGGTGAGCCTGGACGATCTGCACCAGTCCGACCTGATCTTCCTGGTGGGCCAGAATCCCGGAACCAACCATCCGCGACAGCTCTCCGCACTGGAGCAGGCGAAGATCAACGGTGGCCACATCATCGCGGTGAACACGCTGCCGGAGGCCGGACTGCTGCGGTTCAAGAACCCGCAGCGGGCCCGCGGGGTGATCGGACCCGGTACCCGCATCGCCGATCGGTTCCTCCACATCCGCAGCGGCGGCGACCTCGCGCTGTTCCAGGGCCTGAACCGGCTGCTGCTGGAGGCGGAGGACGCCCGGCCGGGCACCGTACTCGACCACGATTTCATCCGCTCCAGCACCAGCGGGTTCCAGGAGTTCTCCCAGCACGTCCGCACCATCGCCTGGGACGACATCCTGACCGCGACCGGGCTGACTCTCCGCGAGATCGAGCAGGTCCGGGACGCCGTCCTGGACAGCGAGCGCATCATCGTCTGCTGGGCCATGGGAGTGACACAGCAGCGGCACGGTGTCCCCACCATCCGGGAGATCGTGAACTTCCTGCTGCTGCGCGGAAACCTCGGCACCGCCGGAGCCGGGGCCTGTCCGGTGCGCGGACACAGCAATGTGCAGGGCGACCGCACGATGGGCATCTGGGAGCAGATGCCGGACTCCTTCCTGGACGCGCTGCAGCGCGAGTTCGGCTTCGATCCGCCTCGCGCCCACGGGCTGGACTCGGTGAACTCGATCAGGGCCATGCGCGAGGGCCGCATCAAGGTCTTCCTCTCGCTCGCGGGCAACTTCGTCCGGGCCGCTCCGGACAGTGCGGTCACCGAGGAGGCCATGCGGCGCTGCCGCCTCACCGTTCATATCTCCACCAAGCTCAACAGGTCCCATACGGTCTGCGGCCGGACCGCGCTCATCCTGCCGACCCTCGGCCGCACCGAACGGGACACCCAGTCCGGTGGCGAGCAGTTCGTCACCGTGGAGAACTCGATGAGCGAGGTGCACACCTCCTACGGGCGCCTGAAACCGGCCTCCACGCTGCTGCTCAGCGAGGTGGCCATTCTGTGCCGGCTCGCCCGCCACACCCTCGGCGGCAAGGCCGGCATCCCCTGGGATGAGTTCGAGGCCGACTACGGGGCGATCCGCCACCGCATCGCCCACATCGTTCCGGGGTTCCACGACTTCAACCGGCGGGTGGTCCGTCCCAGTGGCATCAGGCTGCCCAATCCGGTCAACGAGGGGGTTTTCGCCACCCCCGCCGGCAAGGCCCTGTTCACCCGCAACGCCTGGGACATGCTGCGGGCTCCCAAGGGGCATCTGCTGCTGCAGACCCTGCGCTCCCACGACCAGTGGAACACCATTCCCTACACGGACAACGACCGCTATCGGGGCATCCACGGACGGCGCAGGGTGGTACTGGTCAATCCAGCGGATATGGCCGAACTCGGCCTGTTCGAGGGGCAGTTCGTGGACCTCGTGGGCGTGTGGACCGACGAGGTGGAGCGCCGTGCGGAGGACTTCGAGGTGGTCCCGTATCCGACCGCACGCGGCTGCGCCGCCACGTACTACCCCGAGACCAACGTCCTGGTGCCGCTCGACAGCGTGGCCGAGATCAGCAACCAACCGACCTCGAAGGGGATCGTGGCCCGCCTGGAGGTCCGTAGCGGGTAACGGGTCCGACCGCCCATTCGCCCGGCGCGAGCAGTCATCGGAGGCCGGGTGGAGGGCTGCAACTGCCGGTTCTACGATCGGACATGACCAAGGTACGGGCAAGGGGTCAGCGGTGGTGTGCCGGGCTGCCCGCATCGTGCCGCGAGGCAGCCGGCCGTGAGGCGGGGGACCACAAGGGTGTGACGAGTGAGCGAACGCCGGGACGACGCCCAGTGAGCGGGTGTCGCAGGCGCCGCTGCCCCGCGGCAGAGAGCCGAAGACCCATTGACCGGGGGCTTCACGGAACGGCTTTCCCGGATCCGGGACGCCCGGGCCCCATCGCCGGCTCCCGGCCCGTCCGCCACGTGTCCTAGGCGCAACTCCTTCCCCCATCAGGAGTCCCGCACGACCACCGCTTCATCGGGCGTCCGCAGGCCCTGGGCACCGAGCGGGTCACCTGGCGATGTGCGCAGGACAGCCGTAGAGCCAGGTGAGCGCCCCTCCCCGTTCACCAACGGACTGTTTCATCGGCCACGTAACACGGCCTCGACCAGGCCGGCATTCCCCCACGCAGATCATTTCCCCCTCCCCCCACAGATGAAGGACTCAGCACCGACATGACCGCGAACCCTCCCGGCATGGCCATGCCCGTCCCGCCCCACGAGACGGATGCCACCCTGCACTTCACAGGCCCGGCGACCTTCGGCCGTGTCCCACGTCTGGACCAGGTCGGCACCACGGATATCGCCGTGGTCGGGGTGCCCTTCGACGCGGGGGTCTCCTACCGGCCGGGCGCCCGCTTCGGCTCGAACGCCGTCCGGGAGGCGTCGCGCCAGCTGCGCCCCTACAACCCGGCCCAGGACGTCTACCCGTTTCACTACGCCCAGGTGGCGGACGCCGGTGACATCACGGCCAATCCGCACAACATCGACGCGGCCGTCGAGAGCATCGAGGAGGGCGCGGACGCTCTGCTGTCCACGGGCGCGCAGCTGATGACGCTGGGCGGCGACCACACCATCGCGCTGCCGATCCTGCGCTCGGTGGCCCGCCGGCACGGCCCGGTGGCGCTGCTGCACTTCGACGCGCACCTGGACACCTGGGACTCCTACTTCGGCGCCCAGTACACCCATGGAACGCCGTTCCGCCGCGCGGCCGAGGAGGGCCTCCTGGACACCTCCGCGCTCTCACACGTCGGCACCCGCGGCTCGCTGTACAGCAAGGAAGACCTGGACGAGGACACCAAGCTGGGCTTCGGAATCGTCACCTCGGCCGATGTGATGCGACGCGGTGTGGACGAGGTGGTGCAGCAGCTCAAGGAGCGCATCGGCAAGCGGCCGCTCTACATATCCGTGGACATAGACGTCCTGGATCCCGCACACGCCCCCGGCACCGGCACCCCAGAGGCGGGCGGCCTCACCTCTCGCGAACTCCTGGAGATCGTGCGCGGGCTCAGCGATTGCCATCTGGTCTCCGCCGACCTGGTCGAAGTCGCCCCGGCGTACGACCACGCCGAGATCACCTCCGTGGCCGCCTCGCACACCGCCTACGAGCTGATCTCCGTCATGTCCCGGCAGATCGCCTTCTTCCGCTGGCTCGAGGCGAACGAGCAGTCGTAGGCCGCCACCACCCGCGCCACGTTTCGCCGATGCCACGTCAGCCGGGCTGACGTGGCACGGGTGCGCACCGCGCGTCGCACTTTCGGCTGATCCAGAGATCATTTGTCACTGAATCCTCGCCTTCACCCGCTGTTCTGGCTCCTCTGCGCAGGCCGACATAGAACGAGATCAGAACGCCGGTGAAGCGAGAGAGGTGGAGTCGATGACGAACCTGGCGGACCAGGTCGTGGCCACGGACCGGGGCACGGTCCGGGGCTCGGACGAGGGTGCGGTGGTGTCCTTTCGGGGAATCCCCTACGCCGCCTCACCGGTGGGCGCGGCGCGCTTCGCGGCACCGCACACCCACCCGGGGTGGACGGGCGTACGTGCAGCGGTGCGGCCGGGACCGGCTGTGCCGCAGGCTCCGTCCCGGCTGGAACGGGTCATGGGAACGCGCAGGCCCGACTGGGACGAAGACGGGTGCCTCACCCTGAACGTGTGGGCTCCGCGGCCCGCGCCGGCGGAGAAGGCCCCCCGTCCGGTTCTGGTCTGGTTCCACGGCGGCGGTTTCAGCAGTGGCTCGGGCGGGTGGGACTGGTACGACGGAGGCCGCCTGGCTGAGGTCGGCAATGTGGTGGTGGTGACCGCCAACTACCGGGTGGGGCCGCTCGGCTATCTGTATCTCCCGCAGATCGGCGCCGTCAACCTCGGGTTTGAGGACCAGGCCGCCGTGCTGCGCTGGGTGCGCGAGAACATCGCCTCCTTCGGCGGCGACCCGCGAGCCGTGACGGTCGGCGGGCAGTCGGCCGGTGCGTACTCGGCCCTGTCACTGGCCCTGGATCCGGCGACCAGGGGGCTCGTGAACCGGGTGCTCCTGCAGAGCGGCCCTTGGGGCCTTCAGCCGCAGAGTCCGGAGCGGGCGGCCGAGGCCGCCGAGGAGTACCAGCGGCTGCTGGGCATCCCGCGTGGCGCGGAGCCCGGACAGATGCTTCGCTCGCTTCCCGTCGAGCGTCTTCTGTCCGCCTACGGCGAGCTGGCGGTCCGTCTCGCGCGCCCGGGCAGCATCGCCCCTCCGATGTACCCGGTTCTCGGCGGCGCCGGTATGCCACGGGCCTGGCACGACGCGCTCGTGGACGGGGCGCTGGAGGGCAAGGCCCTGCTGATCGGCACCGCCCAGGAGGAGATGACCGCCTTCTTCGCCTTCGAGCCGCGCATCCAGTCGCTCACCCGGGAGGGTGCCGTCGACCTCCTGACCGTCCTACACGGCCACGAGGCACCGGCGGTCTACCAGCGGTACGCCGACAAGCTTCCGCACGCGGCCCCCGCCCAGGTCTTCACCGCGCTGCACACCGATGAGCTGTTCCGCGACGGCGCCCTGCGGATGGCCGACCACCATGCCGCGGGTGGCAATGCCACGTACGTCTACCAGTTCGACTACCGTCCCGCCCACGACCCCGGCCGGCTCGGTGCCACGCACTGTGGCGAACTGCCCTTCCTCTTCGGCACCTTCGACAGCTACCCCGACAGTCCGATGCTGGGGAGCCCCTCGGACACCGAGCGGGCGATGGGCCGGGCCTTCGCCACGGCTGTCGCCGCGTTCATCGCCGGCGGCTCTCCGGACGACTGGCCCGCGTACACACCTGAGGCCACCTCGCGGATCCGGCACTTCGGCTGAGACTCACGGAGCCCATCACGCGGAGATCGACGCGGGGCGTACCAGGCCGGTGCGCTTGACGCCGGAGAGGATGGGGGTGACCTCGATGCCGGAGATATGGGGCAACGCCCCCACCGTGCCGGTCAGGAAGACATACAGCGCGCTCAGGTCGGTGGCGGCCACCGCCACCAGCAGACTGCTCGAGCCCGTCGTCGCGGCGGTGAAACGCACCTGCGGATGCCGGCTGAGGAGCTGCCCGGTCTCCTCCAGCGCCCCCGGATCCGCGGTGATCCACAGCAGAGCCTCGGCGTGCACCCCCAGCAGGGACAGATCGACTTCGGTGGCCAGCCGCACGCCATACCCCTCCACCAGGACGTCCAGGCGGCGCCGCACGGCCCGTGGGGTCCGGCCCGTGCGATGGGCGAGCTCTCCGTAGGTCATCCGGGAGTCTTCGACCAGCGCGTCGATGAGCGCTTCGTCCTCCGGGAGAGGGGAGAAGGGCTCGGGCGCGGGATCGGCGCTCGGCCACAGTTGTCCGGACTCCTCCCGGGACAGCAGTCCCGCGCTCCAAGCGAAACCCACGGGGAAGACCTTCAGCAGGTCGTAAGAGGTCCAGGACCGCACGGCCGCGGTCGCGGGCAGGTCGCGCAGCAGCAACTTGTTACGTGCTTCGCGTCCGTTCAGGAAGAGCACAATGCAGATTTCATCCCCTCCGCCCAGGATGTCCACCCAGACGGTGTCGGGGCGCCGGGCGAGGCCGGCGGCGATGGTGGCGATCCGGTTGGGGCGGCAACGGATGCGCAGCACCGTGGGGATGAGGTGGGGAAAGAGGGCGGGATTGCGCACGGCCGTCGCCCGCAGGGTGCGATCGTGGAACAGCGGGGCGGCTCGCCGCACGACGGTGCGCTCCGAGACACCCAGCACCTCGGCGACGCTCCGCCAGGCGGCCCGGGGCGACGCCAGCAGAACGGCCGTGATCCGCCGGTCCGTGGCATCGAGGTCGTGGCGTACTTTCTGCATGAGAAGGCCCTCGGTGTTCCTCTTTTCTCGATTCGAGTCTATCCGGTGTCCGGGACAGGACGGTTTTCGGTGTCGTACGACGCGGTCCATCAGGGAGCGGCCGGCGCGGGTCACCACCGGCGTTTCCTGTCGCTATCCGTGGGATACAGGGCGCTATCGTCATGGCAGCGGGCCGGCCGCCGCGCGAGGCTGTGGACAGTGCCCCACAGGGGCGTACTGCTACGGACACGGAGGGCGGAGACATGACGACTGACACTGCTGTCGCGGCAGGCGTGAAGGTGCCGGCCACAACGCTGGCGCGCGAGGCGACGGAGCTGATCCGGGACACGACCAGCGAGCTGATCTATCACCATTCACGTCGGGTGTACTTCTTCGGCAGCCTGCAGGGCCACCGGCGCGATCTGAGCTTCGACCCGGAGCTGCTGTATCTGGGGGCGATGTTCCACGACGTGGGCCTGAACGAGGCGTTCCATGACAGTGGCCGCCGTTTCGAGGTGGACAGCGCGGCCGAGGCGAAGCGGTTTCTGCAGGCCCATGGCGTACCCGAGGACAGCGTCCGCCGGGTCTGGACGGCCATCGCCCTGCACACCACTCCCGGCGTCCCCGAGTTCATGGAACCGGAAGTGGCCCTGGTGACGGCCGGTGTCGAGTACGACGTGCTCGGCCTCGGGTATGAGGACCTCTCCGCCGAGGACCGGGAGGCGATCGTGGCGCTGCATCCGCGCCCCGACTTCAAGAACAGGATTCTGCGGGCGTTCGCCGATGGCATCCGCCCCAAACCGCAGACGACGTTCGGCAACGTCAAGGCGGATGTCCTGGAGCACTTCGTCCCCGGTTTCGAGCGGGGGAACTTCGTCCGGACGATCCTGGATTCGCCGTGGACGGAATAGCGCGGCGGGCGTCACCGGCGTCCCGTGGCGGACGCACCGTCGTGATCGTCGCGTTCGACGGGGTGCAACTGCTGGATGTCACCGGCCCCGTGGAGGTCTTCACCACGGCCAACCACTACGGCGCCGACTACGACGTACGGGTCGTCTCCCTCACCGGTGACGCCGTCACCACCTCCTCCGGGCTCGTGATCAGCGCTGACGGCGCGCCTGGCACGCTGCCACAACGCCTGGGCACCCTGCTGGTCCCGGGACGGAGGGACTGGCGCTCGGCCGTGGCCGACACCGACCTGGTCGGGCTCGTGACCCGGCTGTCGATGCGGGCGAAGCGCGTGGCGTCCGTGTGCGCGGGAGCCTTCGTGCTGGCCGAGGCCGGCATCCTGGACGGCCGCCGCGCCGCCACGCACTGGGAGCTGGCTTCCCAATTGGCCACCGCCTACCCCCAGGTGCGCGTGGACGGCCATCCCGTCTTCGTCCGGGACGGCCATGTGGCCACCTCGGCCGGCATCACCGCGGGAATCGACCTCTCGCTGTCCCTGGTCGAGGAGGACTGGGGAGCGGACGTGGCCCGCAGTGTGGCCAGGCAACTGGTGGTCTTCATGGCCCGCCCGGGCGGGCAGGCGCAGTTCAGCGCGCGGCTGGCCCCGCGTGAGCCACGGCATCCGGCGGTGCGCCGGGTGATGGACCGCGTCACCGCGGACCCCGCGGGGTGCCTACACGCGGGCCACGCTGGCCGCTACGGGCGGCGTGAGCGCCCGCCACCTGGAGCGGCTGTTCCGCACCGAGGTCGGCATCACGCCCGGCCGCTATGTCGAAGCCGTCCGCGTCGAGGCGGCCCAGGCACTTCTCGCGGACGGCACCGGCACGGTCGAGGAGGTGGCACGGCAGGCGGGGTTCGGCTCCTCGGAGTCGCTGCGGCGGGTGTTCCAGCACACCCTCGGGGTCTCGCCGACGGTCTACCGCGCCCGGTTCCGCAGCACCGTCGGCGCACCCCGTCCCGCGGCCGGGTAGGCGCTCGCCGCCAGTCGCTACGCCCCCTCGCGGGCCGTTCGCGCCGCCCGGGCCAGGTCCAGGTCGGTGGTCTCCGGCGCCAGGAACTGGGACACGACGGCGCCGACCACCAGCACTCCGGCGCCGATCAGGAGCACGAACTCCGCCCCGTAGTGGTCGAGTCCCATCGGCAGCAGGAACGTGCCGATCGCGGCGCCCACCCGGCTCATGGCCGTCGCGAAGCCGACGCCCGTGGTGCGCAGGGAGGTGGGGAACACCTCCAGCGGATAGACCGCGGTCAGGGCGCTGGAGGCGGCGTTGAGGAAGATGAAGAACAGGAAGCCGACGACGATGACGGGGGTGGAGGACGGCCACGCCGCCACCAGGGCCAGACATGCGGCCGTGATCCAGAACGGCGGGATCAGCAGCCTGCGGCGGCCGATCCGGTCCACGACGAGGCACCCGGCGGTGACACCGGCCACGGCGGTGAAGGAGTAGACGAGCAGCGCCGCGACCGCGTTGTCCCCCATGTGCAGAGCCTCGAAAACCTCGGTCCAGAAGGTGCCGATGGCGAAGTACGGCAGCACGAGGGCGGCCCAGAAGACGCTGGCGAACACCGTGGAGCGCAGATGCTGCCGGCTGAAGAGCGCGCGGAACCCGTCCTGCCGCACCTCGTCGCGGTCATCCAGCTCCGCTTCGACGTCCACCTCGATGCCGTACTTCTCGATCAGCGCTTCGGCCTCGTCCCGGCGTCCCCTGCTCAGCAGCCAGCGCGCGGACTCCGGGATGCCACCACGCAGGGCCACGCACACCACCGCGATCGCCGCACTGCTCGCCAGGGACCAGCGCCAGCCGCCGTCGACGGAGGTGAACAGCGCCCCCACGACCGTGGCGAGCGCGTACCCCACGTACCAGCTGATCTCCAGGCTCGCCAGCAGCCGCCCGCGGCCCAGCCGGCCCGCGTACTCCGACAGCAGCGGGGCGCCGATCGCGTACTCGCCGCCGATCGCCACGCCCATCACCAGCCGGATGAGGATGAGCTGGGGGCCGTCCAGGACGAAGAACTGGAGCACCGAGCCGATCAGGAAGATCAGCATGTCCATCAGGAACACCGGCCGGCGTCCGAACCGGTCGGCCAGCCGGCCAAAGAGCGGCCCTCCGATGAAGATCCCGATAAGCGGTGAGGCACCGACCAGGCCCTGTTCCATGGAGGACAGATGGAGGTCGTCAGTGATCGCCGACATCGCCAGGCCGATGCCGCCGATGATGTAGCCGTCGATTCCCTGGCCGATCTGGGTGGCCAGCTTCAGCTTGGTGTGCAGCCGCTTCCGTTCGCGTTCGGTGGCGGGCGCGCCCGGCGGTGTGCTGGGCTCGTTCTGCTCGGTCACAGGCGTCGTTGCCATGCGCGGGTCCTTCACTGAGAGGGGAGGGGACCGCTGCCCCGGGAATGAGCGGCCCGGAAGGAGTGGCCCCGGGAGCAGCGGTGGGGAGAGGGGGGAATCAGTCGGTCGGCCAGTCGAGGGCGATGTACTGCGTTTCCAGGAAGGCCTCGATGCCCTCGCGGCCGCCCTCCCTGCCCAGGCCCGACTGCTTGACGCCGCCGAAGGGCGCGGCCGGGTCGGACAGCAGGCCCCGGTTGAGGCCGACCATGCCGGTCTCCAGGCGCTCGGCCAGGCGCAGGGCCCGGCCCACGTCGCGCGAGTAGATGTACGAGGCGAGACCGTGCACCGTGACGTTGGCACGGGCGACCAGTTCGTCCTCGTCGGTGAAGGTGGCCAGGGGTGCGACCGGCCCGAAGACCTCCTCGTTCATGATCCGGGCGTCCTCGTCCACGTCCACCAGGACGGTGGCCGGGTGGTAGCAGCCCGGTCCTTCGGGCACGCTGCCCCGCGCGGCGACCTTCGCACCGCGCCCGACCGCGTCGTCGACCAGGGAACGGATGGACTCCACGGCGGTCCGGTTGATCATCGGGCCGAGGGTGACGCCCTCCTCCAGACCCGCTCCGGCGCGTACCGCGGTCATGGCCGCCGCGAACTTCTCGGTGAATTCGGCGGCGACGGACTCATGGACGTAGAACCGGTTGGCGGCGATGCAGACCTCGCCACCGCCGCGCATCTTGGCGTCCATCGCACCGCGCACCGCGGCGTCGACGTCGGCGTCCTCGCAGACGATGAAGGGGGCGTTGCCGCCCAGTTCCATGGTCACGTTGACCACGTTCGCCGCCGCCTGCCCCAGGAGTGTCCGGCCGGTGGCGGTGGAGCCGGTGAAGGAGAACTTGCGGACCCGCTCGTCGCGGAGCCAGGCGGAGACCACCTCGGGCGCACGGTCGGTCGGCAGGACGTTCAGCAGCCCGTCGGGCAGGCCCGCCTCGCTCAGCAGGGCGGCGATCGCGAGGGCGGTGAAGGGGGTGTCGGGGGCCGGCTTGAGGAGCACCGGACAGCCGGCGGCGAGCGCCGGGGCGATCTTCCGGGTGGCCATCGCGGCCGGGAAGTTCCACGGTGTGACGAAGGCGGTGACGCCCACCGGATGCCTGCGCACGACATGCCGGAAGCCGCCACCGGGCGCGTCGCCGAACGCGGAGCCGATCCGTACCGCCTCCTCGGCGAACCAGCGGAAGAACTCCGCCGCGTAACCGACCTCGGCCACCGCGTCCCGGTATGCCTTGCCGTTCTCCAGGACGATCAGGCGGGCGAGCGTGTCGGTGTGCTCGCGCATCAGCGCGAACGCCGTGTGCAGGACCTCCGAACGACGGCGGGCCGGTGTCGCCCGCCACCCGGCGGCAGCCGCCTGGGCCGCGTCGACCGCCGCCAAGGCATCCCCCGGGCCCGCCGCGGACACCTCGCGGATCAGCTCCGCGGTGGCCGGGTCGTGCACGGGGAACGTCCGTCCGTCCTCGGCCGCACACCAGCGGCCGGCGATGAACACATCACCTTCGGCGAACGGCGCCTTGACGAGGGTTTCTATGCCGGGGAGGTTCATGAGCTGCTCTTTTCTCCGTTCCGAACAGGGGCTGGTCCGGTTCGCGGTGAATTTACGAGCGCGTCATGCGGCCGACAAGACCGCTTCTCGGATCGCAATGGTGGTTGCTGTCAGGGCAACTCCCCGTAAGGCCCGCCCACGCACACGACGGGGCCGCCCGACCCCGGTGCCTTCAGGTGAGCCGTGCCCTGGGGAACGAGGTGTGCCGCGGCTCCCAGCCCAGCATCACGGAGACGCGTGCCGCCGCCTTGGCCGTGGTGCGGCCCGCCTGGTCCAGGCGGTCGCCGAGCCGGGACTTGGGTGCCGAGATGTTGAGCGCCGCGACGACACGTCCCCGGAAGTCGCGCACGGGTGCGGAGACCCCGACCAGACCGGTCTCGAACTCCTCGCTCACCCTCGCGTAGCCCCGTCGCGAAGCCTCCTGGATCAGTGCCCACAGTTCGGGGATCGGCGGCGTCGAGGCGGTACCGAAGCGGACGTACAGCTCATCGGGGGTGGCATCGGCCAGCAGCACGCGCCCGGCCGAGGTCTGCCACGCGGGCACTCCGCGCCCTTCCCAGCCGTGGACGCGGAAGGAGTGTCCGGAGACCGAGAGCAGGGTGAGCACCTCGCGGTCGCTCAGGACACACAGATGGCTGGTCTCCTCCACGTCCGACGACAGCGCGTGCATCACCGGCTCCGCCATGCGCACCAGCCGGTTCTGCGAGGTCCGCGCGACGAGCGAGAAGAGCCGCCAGCCCAGGCGGTACTCCAGGGTGTCGGGGTCCCGTTCCACGATCCCCGCGGCGGCCAGGGCCTTGAGGGCCCGCGAGACCTGGGTCTTCTCCCGGCCCACCAGCTGCGCCAGGCGGACGACACCGAGCCCGCCGGCGTTCTGGGCCTCGTCGGAGGCGAGCGCCTCCAGCAGGTCGATGTCACGGCGCAGCCCGTGGCCGCGCGGGGCAGTGGTGTCCACGGGGCCGGAGGAGGCTTCGCCCGGGCCCGTGCCGTGCGGATCGGCGGGGTCCTCGGGACCGTCGGTGCCGCGAGGGGGGAGGTTCGTCACGCGCGACATCCTAGGGCGCGCGCCAGGGAAGCCCCAGGTCAGCCGCCGGGTTGTCATGAGAGCAACCGGCATTTCGATTCAGCCGGGCGCCTTGTCGACAGGGTGGCGGCGGTTCTAGATTCGCCGCATCGGACCGGAGAACTGCGGCGAATGCGCGGTTCCTCCCCTGTGGTCCGTCGATTCCCCGCTCCCGGAGATCCAGGAGATCCCCATGCCATCGCCTTTTGCCCCGACCGCCCTCGTCGGCGAGTCCTTCGCCGGGGAGGGTGCCAACGCCGCGCACACGAACGTCGTGATCGGACGCAAGGGCGGACCCGTCGAGACGGCGTGGGCCACGGCTCTGGCCACGCCCAGCGCCGGACACGTCCCCTTCATGACGATCGTGCGGCCCTCGGTCCCGGTGAAGCCGCTGACGCTGTTCGTGTCGAAGGCCGCCGCGGAAGGTGAGCTGCACCAGCGCGCCACGTGGGGTTCCGCCCAGGCCGGTCTGGCGCAGGGTGTCACGGACGCGGTCCGGGACGGTCTGCTGCCCGCCGAGGAGGCCGACGATCTGCTGATCATCGCCGCGATCTGGGTGAACCCGGCGGTCGACGACCTGGACGTGTCCTTCCGCAATCAGCGCGCCGCCGCGTACGAGGCGGTGCGGGCCGCGGTGACCGGCACCCCGACCGTGGCCGATGTCCTCGCGGCCGCCGAGGAAGGCCCGGCGAACCCGTTCTACGCCCCCACCCCCGAGGTGCTCACCCGATGAAGATCACGGACATCACCCTGGACCGGCTGCGCCTGGAGCTGGACCCGCCGTTCCGGGCCGCGTGGGACCCCGAGCCGCGGCGCCACTTCGACGCGACGATCGTCCGCGTCCACACCGACGAGGGGATCACCGGTATCGGCTCCGGTGATCTGATGGACGGCTTCGACACCTACAAGCACCTGTTCGTCGGCGAGGACCCGCTCGACATCACCCGGCACGTCAAGGCCATCGAGACCGCCAACTTCCACGGCGCCCACTACTGGCCGCTGGAGGCGGCGCTGTGGGACATCATCGGCAAGGTCCACGGCCGCCCGGTGGCTGAGCTGTTCGGCAACGCGGCCAAGAAGCTGCCTGCCTACGCCTCCTGCGGTGAGCTCAAGTCGCCCGAGGAACGTGTCGCCACCGCGCTGAAGGTACGCGAGGCGGGCTTCCGCGCGATGAAGATACGCATCGACCGCAACCGTGTGGACGAGGGGATCGCCGCGGTCCGCGCCGTACGCGAGGAACTGGGCGCGGACTTCGAGATCATGGTGGACCTGAACCAGTCGTGGCGCATGGCGGGCGACACCGCGGGCGCCACCGACCTCGCCCGGACCCGCAAGACCATCGCGCGCCTGGCCGAGCTCGATGTGTTCTGGGTCGAGGAGCCGCTGCCCTACGGCGACCTGGCGGGCTTCAAGCGCCTGCGGGCCGAGAACCCCGGGGTGCGCATCGCGGCCGGCGAGATGCACCACTCCCCCACCGAGCTGCTGCGCTATCTCGAAGAGGACGCCCTCGACATCTACCAGATGGACGTGGTGCTCGCGATCGGCATGCACCGCGCCCGCACCCTGGCGGAAATCGCCCAGCTCAAGCACCGCCACTTCACCCCGCACAGCTGGACCAACGGCATCGGCGTGCTCGCCAATCTGCACGTGGCGGCGGGGGTCGGCGGCGGCCCGTTCTTCGAGTTCCCCTACGACCCGCCCGGGTGGACCCCGGAGCGCCGGGACTTCATGCTCGCCGACCCGGTGCGGGTGGACAGCGAGGGCGACCTCGAGATCCCCGCGAGGCCGGGCCTCGGTATCGAACTCGACGAAGACGCGATCGACCGGTGGAGGATCACATGACGCACGGCATCGACGCCCTGCTCGCCCGTTCGTACGACCAGTGGGTGGCCGCGGCCGGCACACTCACCATCGAGACCCGGCTGTTCATCGACGGCCGCTTCACCGACGCCCTCTCGGGCGACACCTTCACCAGCGCCTCGCCGCGCGACGGTTCGGTGCTCGCCAAGGTGCAGGCGGCCGGGACCGAGGACGTGGACCGTGCCGTACGCGGCGCGCGCGCCGCCTTCGAGGACGGACGGTGGCGCGACCTCCCGCCCAAGGAGCGCAAGAGCGTCCTGCTGCGCTGGGCCGATCTGATCCGGGCGAACGCCGAGGAGCTGGCCCTTCTCGACACGCTGGAGATGGGCAAGCCCATCACCGAGTCCGTGCGGATCGACGTGGACAAGGCCGCCGAGACCATCGCCTGGTACGCCGAGGCCATCGACAAGACCTATGACGAGGTGGCACCGACCCCGGGCGACGCGATCGCCCTGATCACCCGGGAGCCCCTGGGCGTCATCGGCGCGGTCGTCCCGTGGAACTACGCGCTGCTGATCGCCAGTTGGAAGCTGGGACCGGCCCTGGCCACCGGCAACAGCGTCGTCCTCAAGCCGGCCGAGCAGACCTCCCTGGCCGCCCTGCGGCTGGCCGCCCTGGCCTCCGAGGCGGGTCTGCCGGACGGGGTGTTCAACGTCGTCCCGGGCCGCGGCGAGGTCGCCGGACAGGCGCTGGGCCGCCACCCGGAGGTCGACAAGATCGCCTTCACCGGCTCGGCGGAGGTGGCCCGGCTCTTCCAGGTGTACGCGGGCGAGTCCAATGGCAAGCAGGTGGCCGTCGAGGCGGGTGGCAAGTCGCCCCAGCTCCTGTTGCCCGACGCCGATATCGAGGCCGCCGCGTCGGCCGTGGCCTGGGGCATCTTCTACAACGCCGGGCAGACCTGCAACGCCGGTTCCCGCGTCGTGGTCCACGCCTCCGTCAAGGACCGGCTGCTGGACGCCCTGCGCCGGATCACCGCGGAGACCTTCCGGGTGGGCGACCCGCTCGACCCGGCCACCGTCATGGGCCCCCTGGTCGACGAGACCCAGCTGGCCACGGTCCTCGGCTACATCGAACGCGGTGTGGAGGACGGGGCGAGCGTGGTGTTCGGCGGTGGACGCACCCTCACCGAGTCGGGCGGCAGCTATGTCGAACCGACCGTCCTGGACGGGGTGGTGAACACCTCCGCCGTCGGCCAGCAGGAGATCTTCGGCCCGGTCCTGGCCATCGTGTCCTACGACGGCGACGCCGACGAGGGGATCCGGCTGGCCAACGAGAGCGACTACGGGCTCGTCGCCTCCGTCTGGACACGTGATGTGGCCGTCGCCCACCGCGCCGCCAAGCGACTGCGGGCCGGGACGGTCTGGATCAACACCTTCGACGCCAGCGATGTCATCACCCCCTTCGGCGGCTTCAAGGCCACCGGCGCGGGCCGGGACAAGTCCCTGCACGCGCTGGACGCGTACACCGCGCTGAAGACCACCTGGATCAACCTGGCCTGAACCGGCCACGGTGCACGGACCTGTCCAACCCCTCTCTTCTTTACTTTTCTCTTCTCACCACAGCGAGGACAACGATGAGGATCGGTTTCATCGGCCTGGGCAACATGGGACGCCACATGGCCCGCCATCTCATCCACGCGGGCCACCTGGTCACCGTGCACGACACCCGGCCCGAGGCCGCCGCCGAGCATCTGGCGCTCGGCGCCCGCTGGGCCGATTCCCCCGCGACCTGTGCCGAAGGCGCGGAATTCCTGATCACCATGCTCCCCACCCCGCGCATCGTCGAGGACGTACTGCTGCGCGGTGGCGCGGCCGAGGCCCTGCCGCCCGGCGCCCTGTGGATCGACATGTCGACCTCGACCCCCGCGGCCGCGGACCGCGTCGCCGCCGACGTCCTGGACGGGCGCGGGGTGCGCCGGCTCGACGCACCGGTCAGCGGCATGGCACGGGGCGCCGAGGCCGGAGCACTGCAGATCTTCGCCGGCGGTACGGACGACGACTTCCGCATCGCCCTGCCCGTCCTCGAAGCCATGGGCGATCCGGACCGCATTCTGCACGTCGGCCCGCCCGGCGCGGGCTACACCGTCAAGCTCATGCTCAACCTGCTCTGGTTCAGCCACGTGGTCGCCACCTCCGAGGTGCTCGCCATGGGCGTCAAGGCGGGCGTCGACCTCGGGACGCTGCGCAGCTCGCTGCTGGCAAGCCCGGCCGCCTCCGCCTTCGTCGAGAAAGACCTCATGTCCATCCTCGCCGACGGTGACTACGACGACTCGTTCGCCATGGCGCTCGCCTGCAAGGATCTGGGGCTCGCCGTCGACCTCGGCCGCGACCTGGGCGTGTCCACCGAACTGTCCGCCCTCGTCGAGCAGATCTACCGCCGCTCCAAGGCCCATCACGGCGAACTCGCCGGTGAGATGAGCCCCGTCCGCCTCTACGAGGCCCTCGCCGGGCAGGAGTTCCGGCTGCCCGACCCGACCATCGCGCCGGCCGACGCGACACTCGCGGTCTGAGAACGAGCGAACGCCACCCCGCACCACGACGCCAGGAGCCGCACCCCATGACCTCTCCCGGGCCCGGCGGTCCCACGCCGCTGAGCATCGACCCCACCTGCCGTATCGAGTTCGGCCCCGGCCGCATCGGCCAACTCCCCGCACTGATCGCGGCGACCGGCCACGATCGCGCCTTCGTCGTCACCGACCACGGCCTGCGCGCCGCGGGCGTCCTGGAGCCGGTCCTCAAGGCCCTCCGGGCCGCCGGGCTGGAGTACGCCGTCTACGACGAGGTGGCCCCCAATCCCTCCACCGCCAACGTCGACGCGGGTGCCGCACGAGCCCGTACGTTCGGCACCGCCGCGGTCGTCGCCCTCGGCGGTGGCTCCGTACTCGACGCGGCGAAGGGCATATCCCTGCTGGTCGGCAACCCGAAGGCCACGGCCGCCGACGCCGACGAACTCTGGGAGGCGGCCGACGGACTCCCGCTCGTCGCGATCCCCACCACCTCCGGCACCGGCGCCGAAACCAACGGCTTCGGGGTCATCGAGGACACCACCGCCTGCCGCAAGGTCTACATCGGCCACCCCTCCGTGAAGCCGCGCATCGCGCTGCTCGACCCGGAGCTCACCCTGGGCCTGCCCGCGCCCGCCACCGCCGCCACCGGTATCGACGCCCTCGTCCACGGCATCGAGTCACTCGCCTCGCGTGGCGCGAACCCGGTCTCCACCGCCTACGCCACACAGGCCGTGACCATGGTCAGCCACGCCCTGCCCGCCGCATACCGGGACGGCGCGGACCTCGACGCCCGCGCCGAACTGATGCTGGGAGCCCATCTCGCGGGCCAGGCACTCAGCCTCTCCGGGCTCGGGCTGGTCCATGGCATCGGCCACGCGCTGACCGCGCACACCGGCACTCCCCACGGCGTCGCCCTCGCCGCCGTCCTCGAAGAGGTGATGGAGTTCAACGCCCCCGCCGCGCAGGGCCCCTACGAGCAGGTGGCACGTGCCATGCGCCTGGCACCGCCCGCCGACGGAGACTGGGCGCGGGCAGCCATCGAAGCGGTACGCGAGATCGCGGGCGCCGTCGATGTGAAGCGCCCCCTGCGGACGCTCGGCGCCGACCGCGGCATGCTGCCCGCCATCGCCGCCGGGGCGGTGGCGGACGCGGTGACGACGAACAACCCCCTGTCCCCCGATCACACCCAGGTCCTGGACATCCTCACCACCACCTACTGACCGTGGCGCGCCACCGTGCCCCTGAGATCCGGGCACGGTGGCGACGGCTGTCACATGCGCGGACCCGGCGGTGTCTTCATGCCAAACAGGCAACCGCACAGGGAGAACACCATGTCGCTACGCGTTCCGAAGGCGGAGCTCCCCACCGAGCTCCGGGAAACCCTGCTCGAGCAGCTCGGTGAGGTGCCCGAACCCGACGAGGTGCTGTGGAACAACTCCCAGGTCGCCGAGGCGAACCGGGAGTTCGCGGCCAAGCTGGGCGCGTGGGACACGGCCGACGCGAGCCTCAAGACGTTCGCGCATATGGCGGTCGCTGCACAGATCGGCTGCAGCTGGTGCCTCGACGTCAACTACTTCCTCGCGCTGAACCAGAACCTGGACCTGGCCAAGGCGAGCCAGGTGCCGCGCTGGCGGGAGTCGGAGGCGTTCACACCGCTGGAGCGGGACGTCCTGGAGTACGCCGAGGCCATGACGAATACGCCGCCGACCGTCACCGATGAGCTGTCCGCGAGCCTGCTCGACCGGCTCGGCCCGGCGGCGCTGGTCGAACTCACCGTGTACATCGGCTTCGCCAACTTCGCGAGCAGGTGCAATACGGCGCACGGAATCACCTCGCAGGGCTACTCCGACGTCTGCGGGATTCCGCTGGCCGCGCGTGGAGCGCGGCCGTCCGGCGTAGCGTCCACGGCATGACCGAGGACCCGTTCGTCGCCCATCGCAGTCTGCTGTTCACGGTCGCCTACGAGATGCTCGGGTCGGCCGCCGACGCGGAGGACGTGGTCCAGGAGTCCTGGCTGCGGTGGGCCGACGTCGACCGGTCGCAGGTGCGTGACCCGCGGGCCTACCTCGTCCGCACGGTCACCCGCCAAGCGCTCAACCGCCTGCGGACGCTGTCACGCCGCCGCGAGGAATACGTCGGCGAGTGGCTGCCGGAGCCGCTGCTGACCAGCCCCGATGTCGCCGAGGACATCGAACTCGCGGAGAGCGTGTCGATCGCGATGCTGACCGTCCTGGAAACACTCGGGCCGACCGAGCGGGCGGTGTTCGTGCTGCGCGAGGTCTTCGACATGCCCTACGGAGAGATCGCCGAGGCCATCGGGAAATCCGCGGCCACGGTGCGGCAGATCGCGCGACGGGCCCGCGAGCACGTGGCGGCCCGGCGGCCGCGGATGCGGGTGAGCCGCTCGGAGCAGCAGGCCGTGGTGGAGCGGTTCCTGGCCGCGCTGCGGACCGGGCAGGTGCGGGAGCTGATGGAGATCATGGCGCCGGACGTGGTCATGATCGCCGACGGTGGCGGGGTGGTGGCCGCCGCGCGGGCTCCGATCCACGGCGTCGAAGAAGTGGCGAAGTTGCTGGCGCGCGCGAACCAGGTGGTGGCCGCGTTCGAGACGACGCCCGTATGGCTCAACGGCGCGCCCGCGGGCCGGCTGGCCTTCGACGGCGAACCGTCCGCGGTGAGCCTCCTGGTGGAGAACGGGCGCATCGCCCGGATCTACGTGGTGAGAAACCCACGGAAGCTGACCCGGCTGGATGTACCGGCCGAACTCGCCAGGTAGCCGCGCCGCGGCTCTGGGGAGTGCCGTGGGCGTTCCGGGCGGTGGGAAACCGCCCGGAACACCCACGACCGCACGGGGGGCCGGCCCTCCCTAGTGGTGCCAGGCATGTCCGCCCGTGTTGTGGATGAATCGCTGCAGCACCTTGACCGTCGTCAGGTACTCCTCGTCGGAGATGCCCGCGTGCCGCTCCGTCCACAGCTCGTCCTGAAGGGCCGCGGCCTTGTCGAAGAAGGTTCTGCCCTCCGCCGTGATGCCCAGACGTCCCTCGGCGTCCTCGGTGATCCAGCCCTGGGCGATGGTCCGGTCGATCTCCTCCTCCATGACTTCCGGACCCGCTTCGAGATAGTTGCTGAGGAGACCGGACACCTCCTCGCGGGTCTTCGCGGGGTCGGCGTGGGCGACCTGCGCGAGGACCCACCACTGTGGCTGGGTGGTGCCGATCCCGGCGAGCGTGGCCTGGATGCGGGTGACAACGGCTTTGTAGGCCGCCCAACTCCAGTAGCCGATGGGCTGCCGTATCAGTTCGGCGTCGCTGTGGGAGTACTCCATGGCCGGTCCCTCCGTCTTTGCTTGAACTCGTTCGAGGAAACCGACCGTAAAAGTTCAACCTGACGTGAAGTCAAGGACTCTCGACCCCCGCGGTCGCCACCTCACCCGTACGACCCGTCCGGGGCCGCGAGTTGGTCGCCGAGGGTGCTTCGCCGGTACAGCACCTGCCGTCCGTGGCGTGCCCGGGTGACCAGTCCGGTGGCATGCAGCACGCGCAGGTGCTGGGAGACGGCACTCGGCGTCACCCTGAGGCGACGGGCGAGCTCGACGGTGGGCAGTGGCTCCGCCAGGAGGCCGAGAAGCCTCGCCCTGGGCGCGCCGATGAGCGACACGAGAGCGGGCGCGCCGTCGGTGGGCACCGAGGCCCAGAGCGTCGCCACCCCGCGGCTGGGATAGACCAGCGACGGAGGTTCCTCCGGGCTCACCGGAGGTGCGGGCTGGTGCGCGAAGACCGAGGGCAGAAGGAGCAGGCCCCGGCCGGATGCCGCGACCTGGTGCCGGCTGATCATCTTGGCGATGTACAGCACCCCGTTGTGCCATCGCAGATTGGGGTGCATATCGGCGAAGAGCAGGCGGGCGCCGCCCATGGCCAGTTGCCGCGCGCGGTAGGTCATGTCCGCCTCCACGACGAGTCGCATCTGCGGCCACATCGGCTTGATGGCTGTCTCCCAGTACTGCCTCAGGAGTGCGCAGAGGGTGTCGCGGAGTGCGGCGACGGGTGCGTCGTCGGCGGCGGTGGCGTCGCGCAGCGCTGGGGGCAACGGGTCCGGCGCATGGGTGGCCAGCAGGTCGCGGCGGACCAGGTCGGGAGGGGTCCGGCGGACGACGGCCAGTTCGTCCTCGAAGGCCGGGGCGAAACTCGCGGGCCGCGGAGTCAGAAAGTCCGGGAGGGTGCGTCTCCGCGCCACCAGGGACATCAGCAGGTCCGTGTCCAGATCGCCGAGTCCGCCGAGTACGGATCCGCGCCACGGGAGATGCACCGCGGACAGGCTCGGATCGTGCAGCACTCGCAGGCTGAACACCGTCTCGTTCAAGGGCGATACGGCGAACCGCGTGTCCGCCAGGTCCTCGACATCGAGCACAAAGCTGATCATTAAGCCATACGCTACATCGATTGGCAGGGGCACACCGGTGCCATGGACTTCAGCCCATGACGCATCCCACGCATGCACAGGCAACGGCCGTGGCGACCGGTGCCGCCGATGGGCCGGCGGACTGACGAATGAGCCGCCGTATGCTCCTGATCCTGGCCGTCACCTGCGCGGTGGCGGTGGGCAACATCTACTTCCCGCAGTCCGTCGGCCCGCTGGTCGCCGAGGGCCTGCAAGTGTCGGCCGACTCGGCCGCCCTGGTGGTGACCGCCACCCAGGTCGGCTACACGGCCGGGATCGTCCTGCTGGTGCCGCTCGGCGACCGGATCCCGCACCGCTCGTTCCTCGTCGTCCTGCTCGCCCTCACCGGCCTGGCCCTGCTCGCCGCGGGGTGCGCACCGGCCCTGCCGCCCCTCGTCGCCGCCGGCGCCGTCGTCGGCCTGACCACCGTGGCGGCGCAGATCGTGGGCCCCCTGGCGGCCGGACTGGTGGCCGCCGACCGCCGAGGAGCGGTGATCGGCACTCTGCTGAGCGGATCGACCGGCGGCATGCTGCTGGCCCGCACCTTCAGCGGCACGCTCGGCGAATGGCTGGGCTGGCGGGCCCCCTATCTCGTGGCCGCGGTCCTGGCCCTGCTCCTCGCCACCGTCCTGGCGTTCACGGTACCGGCCACGGCCCCGGCCCCGGCCTCCCGGCAGTCCTACCCCGCGCTCCTGGCCGAACCGCTGCGGCTGCTGCGCACCGAGCCTGAGCTGCGCCGCTCCTGCCTGTACCAGGCGACCGTCTTCGCCGGATTCTCGGCCGTCTGGACCTGTCTGGCGCTCCTCCTCGCCGGTCCGGCCTACGGGCTGGGTGCCCAGGCCGTCGGCATGCTCGCCCTGGTCGGCGCGGCGACCATGGTCTGTACCCCGCTCGCCGGCCGCCTGGTGGACCGCCGAGGGCCCGATCCGGTGAATCTCGTCTGCCTGCTCGGGGTCCTCGTCTCCGCCGTGATTCTCGCCGCCGGCGCCCGGGGCGGAACGCCGGGCCTGGCCGCCCTGACGGTCGGCACGCTGCTCCTGGACGTGGCGATGCAGTCCGGCATGGTCGCCAACCAGGCCCGGGTCTACGCCCTGCGCCCGGACGCCCGCAGCAGGCTCAATACCGCCTATATGACCTGCGCCTATCTGGGCGGCAGCGCGGGTTCCTGGCTCGGCGTCCAGGTCTGGAGCCGGGTCGGCTGGTGGGGCGTGTGCGCACTCGTCACCTTCCTCACCGGGATCGCCCTGGTCCGCCACCTGCCGGCGCTGCGCCGATCCCGGGAGAGCCCGCCACGTGGGGAAATCCCGGCGGGCCGCGTCGTCGGTTCCGGCTCAGGCCCCACGCCGTAGAGCACCGCCGCTACGCCCCGGAGCCCTCCTCCGGCAACGTGGTGAGGAGCTCGCTCGTGGTGAGGATGGCATGGGCGAAGGTGGGGCCGTTCAACTCGTGCGCGGAATCCGTCATCTCGGGCTTGGCGTCAAGTCGGTGTTGGCGAACCCGCTCTGCGCCCAGTGCTCATGGGCCACCACCTCCCCCGGCCGCGGCCGGAAGTCGGGATGGAACTCCCCGCCCCAGGTGTCCCGGGC
This sequence comes from Streptomyces sp. 11-1-2, assembly GCF_003595545.1. Classification (NCBI taxonomy): domain Bacteria; kingdom Bacillati; phylum Actinomycetota; class Actinomycetes; order Kitasatosporales; family Streptomycetaceae; genus Streptomyces; species Streptomyces sp. 11-1-2. Next base: position 11,015,705 of record NZ_CP022545.1, on the reverse strand, counting down.
GAAGCTGTGCCGGACCATGATGTTCCGCTGGGTCGGGTTGGGGTGGGTCCACGACTCGTAGTCACCCGGCTCCCAGCGGCGGTGCGGGACGAACACCACCGGCACCCCCGGACTGCCGGGCGGCGCCGACGACGGCGCGCAGATTGTCCGGCAGGCCGACCTTGCCCTCTGGAAGATCAGGTGTCGGGGACCGGCTGCTGGTGAAACCCACTTCCCGGGTTCCTCATGACCAGCTACAGTAGGTAGACCTACCTACCTAGTCTGTCGGGATGCATGCGATGAGTGAGACCGGTACGAGGACGACGGATCCCGGAAGGCGGCGGCCCGCGCGGGAGCGCCTGCTGGCGGCTGCCGCGCGGCGCTTCTACGCCGACGGCGTGACCGCGACCGGAATCGACACGATCACCACCGAAGCCGGCGTGGCGAAGATGAGCCTGTACAACAACTTCTCCTCCAAGTCCGATCTCGTCAGGGCCTATCTCGACGCCCGGCACGAGGAGTGGCTCGCGCTGTACGCGTCACGGCTGGAGCAGACCCAGAACCCCCGCGACGGCGTCCTCGCGGCCTTCGACGCCTACGCCGATCACGCGGCGTTCGCCTACGAGCGCGGCTTTCGCGGCTGCGGACTGCTCAACGCGGCCGCCGAGCTGCCCGCCGGAGACGAGGGGCGGAGTGTCGTACGCCGCCACAAGGAGGAGGTCGAGCGCCTGATCGCCGGGCACCTCGAAGAGCTGCTGCCCGACCGCCCCGACGATGTGCGCACCATGGCGGAGCATCTGTCGTTCCTGCTGGAGGGCGCGATGGCGCGGGCCGGCCTGGAAGGCGACGACAACCGGCTGCGGCACGCCCGCGCGATGGCGGCGGCCCTGCTGGACAGGCTGTGAGGCGGCCCACCGGACACGGCGCCCGTTCGGCGGGCGCCGGATCGTTGTGCGTGCTCGCCGCCTCCGTGCTGTGGGGCACCACCGGCACCGCGTCGACCTTCGCCCCGGGCGTCGGGCCCCTCGCCATCGGCGCCGTCGCCATGGGCCTGGGCGGACTGCTCCAAGCCCTGGTCGCCGCCCCCCGCATCGCCCGTCAGGCCCCGCGGCTGCGTGCGCGGCGCGGCACCGTACTGCTCGGCGCGTTCGCGGTCGCGGTCTACCCCTTGGCGTTCTACAGCTCGATGCACCTGGCCGGAGTGGCGGTGGGAACGGTGGTGTCGATCGGCATGGCACCACTGGCCTCAGCCGTGATCGAACGCGTCATGGACCGGCGCCGGCTGACGCGCCGCTGGACACTCGGCGCCACCCTGGGCCTCCTGGGCACCCTCATGCTGTGCGCGGCCCAAGCCACTCAGGACCCCGGCGACCGGGGGCAGCCATCCATGGCCGCCACGATGCTCGGCGTAGGGCTGGGCCTCATCGCGGCCACGACCTACGCCCTCTACTCCTGGGCGGCGCACCGGCTGATCACCCACGGCATCGTCTCCCGCGCGGCGATGGGCACGGTCTTCGGCTTGGGCGGACTGCTCCTGGTGCCCGTCCTCCTGGTCACCGGCGCGCCACTCCTGGACTCCGGGTCCAATCTGGCCGTCGGTGCCTACATGGCGGTGGTGCCCATGTTCACCGGCTACGTCCTGTTCGGCTGGGGACTGGCGCATGTGCCCGCGAGCACGGCGACCACGCTCTCCCTGCTCGAACCGGCCGTCGCCGCCGTCCTCGCCGTGCTGGTCATCGGCGAACGGCTGCCCGCCGTGGGCTGGACCGGCATCGCGCTCGTCCTCGCCTGCCTGGCCGTCCTCACCGCCCCCACAGCCGTCTCCAGGCGGCGCCGACAGCGGCCGGAAGGCGTGCCGCCACAGCGCACAGTGGCGGAGCACACGGTTGCTCAGCCAGGCCCGGGGCGGGTGCCGTAGCGGAGTCCGTCGACGAGCGGGGCGGGCGGCGAACGCTCCGCCGCCCGCCCCATCACTCCGCGGCGGAAAACCGCTCCGCCAGGTCGCGATGCCGGTCCGCGGCCAGCTTCGCCCGGGCCGTGCTGATGGTCGATCCGGGCATCCGCCCCAGCCGTTCGAGCTCGTCGGCGAAGCGCGGATGCTCCAGCCGCGCGTACTCACGGCAGGCAAGGCAGGTGACGTTCTCCGGACGCGGAGAGGTCATCGCGTACGGCGCCCGCATCCCGCATCCGGTGGCGATGCGGCTCGGCAGGTCACCGGCCAGGCCGAAGGTGGACGCCATCATGTCGCGGACGGCGGCGACGCCTCGGACGACCTTCGACTCGACATGGATATGCGGATCGTCCCCGCCCATGCGCCCCCCTGCCCCGGCGACTTGACGGGCCGGGGATGCTCCCGGCCGCCCGCGGACCGCAGGAGGAGTCTGCCATGTGCCCGGTGCGCCACCGCCGATGCGCCCGCCGGTTCAGGTCGCGGTCGCGGCCGCCGCCGCACGGCCCGCGGCGCGGCCCGAGAACAGGCAGCCGCCGAGGAAGGTGCCTTCCAGGGAGCGGTAGCCGTGCACTCCCCCGCCGCCGAAGCCCGAGACCTCACCGGCCGCGTACAGACCGGTGATCGGGTTGCCGGAGGCGTCCAGGACGCGGCCGGAGAGGTCGGTCTGGAGGCCGCCGAGGGTCTTGCGGGTGAGAATGTTGAGGCGCACGGCGATCAGCGGTCCGGCGGACGGGTCCAGGATCCGGTGTGCGGGGGCGGTGCGGCTGAGTGTGTCCCCGGGGTAGGCGAGCGCGTTGCGGATGCCCATGACCTGGACGTCCTTGGTGTACGGGTTGGCGATCTCGCGGTCGCGGGCCTCGACCTGCCGGGTGAGGTCCGCCAGGTCGATGAGGTTGTCGCCGGTCAACTTGTTCATGCCCGCGACCAGTTGGGGCAGGGTGTTGGCGACGACGAAGTCCTCGCCCTTGTCCCGGAACCGCTGGATCGGCTCGGGTGTCTGCCAGATGCGGGAGAGGAGTTGCAGGATGTCCTTGTTGGTCAGGTCCGGGTTCTGCTCGGAGCCCGAGAGCGCGAACTCCTTGGCGATGATCTTCTGGGTGGTGACGAACCAGGAGTAGTCATAGCCGGTGGCGGTGATCGTCCCGAGGGTGTGCAGGGTGTCGTAGCCCGGGATGTCGGGGGTGGCGAAGCGCTTGCCCTTCGCGTCGAACCACATCGACGAGGGGCCCGGCAGAATGCGGATGCCGTGGCCCGGCCAGATCGGGGCGTAGTTCCTGAGGCCCTCGGTGTAGTGCCACATGCGGTCGGGGTTGACGATCCGTCCGCCCGCCTTCTCGGTGATCGCCAGCATCCGACCGTCCACATACGCCGGGACGCCGGTGACCATGAACTTCGGCGGTGAGCCGAGCCGGTCGGGCCAGTTCCGCCGTACGAGATCGTGGTTGGCGCCGATACCGCCGGAGGTGACGATCACCACCGGGGCGTTGAGCTCGAATTGGCCCACCACGGTGCGCGAGGTGGGCTTGCCGCGGGCGGCGTCGCTCGGCTCCAGGATCGCGCCGCTGACCCCGGTGACGGCACCGCCGGTGACCACCAGATCGTCCACCCGGTGCCGGAACTTGAAGGTCACCCGCCCGTCCTTCGCGGCGGCCCGCACCTTCTTCTCGAACGGCTCGACCACGGCCGGACCGGTGCCCCAGGTGACGTGGAAGCGCGGCACCGAGTTGCCGTGCCCGTCCGCCAGGCCGCCGCCGCGCTCGGCCCAGCCGACGATCGGGAACCACTGCACGCCGAGCCCGTGCAGCCAGGACCGCTTCTCCCCGGCCGCGAAGTCCACGTACGCCTCGGCCCATTTGCGGGCCCAGTAGTCCTGGCCGCCGGGATCGGAGACGCCGCGGTCGAAGCCGGCCGTGCCGAGCCAGTCCTGCCAGGCCAGTTCGTGGGAGTCCTTGACGCCCATCAACCGCTGTTCCTCGGAGTCCACGAAGAACAGGCCGCCGAAGGACCAGAACGCCTGGCCGCCGAGGTTGCTCTCGGGCTCCTGGTCGAGGAGGAGCACCTTGCGTCCCGCGGCCGTCAGTTCCGCCGTGGCGACCAGCCCGGCGAGCCCGCCGCCGACCACGATGGCGTCCGCCTCCGAGGACGCCCCGGAGGCGGCGAAGGCCGGACCCGCCGCCTGGGCCAGCGCGGCGCCGGCGAGCACACCGCCCGCAGCCGTCAGGGCACGGCGGCGGCTGATCCCGGCCAGCGAGGCGGCGTTCTCTGTGGAGTTCTCCATGGGCGGCCTTCCGGAAGGGGGTTCGGAGGGTGCGGGAGATGCGCAGGGGGTTGCCGCGACGGCAACATGTTACCGACGGTAGCCCACAGGGTGCGGGGCCGCCAGACTCCTGCTCCCGATGAGCAACTCCCGGAAGCCGTAGGGCACTTCGGCTGGTCAGCGCCCACCGGATGACGGCTCGGGCGAGGCGCGCCGCCGTGGCGAGAAGGCGTACAGATCGAGGATGTCGGGCAGCGGCGCCACACCGGGGCCGCCCGCCGTGACCCAGGCCACGACGTCCTCTGTCGCCTCCGGGTCGTTGACCAGGCCGAGCCACACCGGCCTGCCCCCGGCGGCACGTCCGGCCGCCGACGGCTGCACCACGATCACATTGGCCTGATCGCAGACGTCCAGACACCCGGAGACGCGTACGGGCGCCTCCTCACCGAGCCGTGCGATCTGTGCCGCATGGTCGATTCCGGTCACCTTGGGGCTGCCGCAACAGCAGTCCCGGCATACGGTCACCCGGCATGGCACCGGGTCGGTCGGCCTGACAGGCATGCCGCATCACCCTCCTCCGGGGAAGTCCGCCCCGGTTTCCGTCGAGGAGGCGACCGCGTGAGTCTCCTGGCTCTCGGGTCGATGCTCGTCCCGGCCTTCCCACCCGCGCGTACGGGCAGTGGCCTGTTCGGGATCCGCTCGCCGATCACAGTGGCGGCACCGCGCCGGATTCACACCGGCTTCCTCGTTCCGCCGTCGCCTTTGTCGCCCGGCATCATCGCATCCCGGGCACCGCCACACCACGTGGCCCCCGCTCCCGCGAGCGCCACGGGCGGCTGGACGTCAGTTGTGGCGGGCCGCCACCCCCGCGAGGATTTCGCCCAGGCCCTGGCGGGTGGCCGCCAGCACCACGCGGTCGTGCGGCCGCAGGACATAGCCGGGGTGCAGATCCCACACCAGGGAGGGCGCCTGGGTGGCGCCGTCGTAAGGAGGCGCCGCGGCGAGGTCGCGTTGCCGGTCGGCGGGTTCCGCCGCGTCCAGTGCGATCACCCGCCAGGCGCCCGGTGCGAACGCCTCGGCGACGGTACGCCCCTCCAGTTGCGGATGCCCGGCGACATGCAGGGCGGCGAAGAGCAGCACTCTGCGCTCGACCGGTATGGCGCCCAGGATCTGACGTCCCATCATCGCCCCGGCGAACGCCGGGGCCGCCAGGCTGGAGACGCTGCGGCTGCGGGTGAGGGCCCGCGGATGGGCCGCGCGCAGTGTGCGGTAGACGGCGGTGGCGAAGCGGTCGTCGTACAGGCGCAGCGCCACCCGCAGCCGGGGCTTGACCGAGCGGGCGTACAGCGTCGCCTCCAGGTTGGTGGTGTCGACGCTGGTCAGGGCGAGCAGGGAGTGTGCCCGCTGGATCTTGGCGGCCTCCAGGACGCCCTCCTGCGTGACATCGCCGATGACCGTCGGCACCCCCAGTCTGCGGGCCAGCGGGATGCCGCGCGCTCCGGGGTCCTCTTCCACGCACACCACGGGGATGTCCATCTCCCGGAGTCTGGCCAGCACCCGGGTGCCGACCTTGCCGAGCCCGAGCAGCACGACGTGGCCGGAGAGGCCGCGCGGAGGGCGGCGCAGCGCGGAGGCGGTGCGGAAGGTGCCCAGCGCCTCGAGCGCGGCGGCCACCAGGACGGGCAGCATGAGCAGTCCGGTCAGCCCGGACAGCAGTTGGAGGACCTTGCGTCCGGTGGGCTCGTCGAGCGCCGGGTCGTCGATGGCCAGCACGTCCAGCACCGTGAGGTAGGCGGCGCGGAGCAGACCGGCTCCGGTGAACTGCCAGGAGGCGATGGTGAGGGCGAGCACGGCGATCGCCATTCCGGCGACGGACCAGCGCAGTCGGCGGGAGAACAGCGAGGCGAGGGGCAGTCTGCGAGTGCCGAGCCGCCGTGGCGGCAGCGGTGGGCCGGTGGCGGAGACGGCCTCGAGCACCACCGTGTCGCGTCCGGTGGCGGCGGCCACCTCCTCGTCTCCGGGCAGCAGCTTGGGCCCTTCGTCCCCGCTGCTGTCGGAGCCCTCGCTGCCGCCGGGGTCGCTGGTGGTGGACGAGAGCAGGGCGAGGGTGCACAGCCCCGGGCGGGCCACCTCGTCGGGGCCGGGCGGGGTGCGCTCGGCCGCGCGCAGCAGCAGCCCGTCGGCCTGGAGCACTTTGCTGGTGCCCGCTACGGCGGTGGCCGCCAGCGCGGGGGCCGCGGTGTCGGCGTCCGACAGTACGGTGGTGGTGGCGTCCAGCTCCGCCGCGTCCATACCGGGATCGGCCACCCGCGCCGCCTCGTCGAGGAGTTCCTCCAGATGCTGGCCGAGCTTGCGGTTGTAGAGCCGGATCACCAGCCGCAGCCGGGGGTTGAGGCGGCGGGCGCGCAGTGCGGCGTGGATGTTGGCCTCGTCGTCGTCATGGACCAGGGCGAGCGCGGTCGCGTGCTCCGCACCCGCCTCGGTCAGCACCTCTTCGTCGAGCGCCGGGACCTCCATGACCCGCACTCCCCCGTCCGCAGCGGGGTCGTCCGCGGCTTGCCTGGGCAGCGGGATCCGTCCGACGGCCGCGCTGAACCGGCCGAAGAACGCGGAGGTACGGCCGCCCTGCCGCCATCCCGCCACCTGCTGCCCCGCCGGGTCCGCCACGGGCGTGCCGCCGGGGATGACGACCGTCACCCGTGTCCGGTAGACGTAGTAAAGCTCGGCGGCGAGGCGGTGGGCGAGCGCGTCGTCACCGCAGACGACCATGTGGGCCGTCCCCGAGGGGGACGGCGGGTCCGAGGTGGAGGTGGAGAACACGACGGCGAAGCCCCCCGTTGGTCCGTGATGCCGTGGGTCGTCCGGGCGGGGTAAGGCGGCCGCGGTCTCCGGCGGCCGGCACCCGCGCTCCGGCGGTCATGATCAGACCGTACCTGGTGGGCCGCCCAAGGGAGTTGGGCGCCGGGGGCCGGCGACCGGACGGCCCGTCCGCTCACTCCGGCGGGGCTCCGCAGCGCGCACAGCGGGCGAAGGGCGCGGTGTCCTGGATCGCGCCGCAGTCGGCGCAGACCCGATCCAGCCAGCAGGCGGGCTCCCCGCCCTCGGGCTCGGCGGGCGCCGGGTCCGGGTCGGGATCCCGGTTCGCCGTCGCCCGGTTCGCCGTCGCCCGGTCCGGGTCGCCGGGTCGAGCCGTGCCGCTCATCGTGTACGCCTCCCTGTCCGGACCGTACGCGAGTCCATCCGCCGACCCTCCACCCGTGGCTCCGTCCCGGGAAGCGGCCCAGCCATAGATCCGATCTCTCCTGCGCCAATGCCCCCTGACGGGACGTAATAGCGCCCGACCCCTCCCCAGTTATCGGATGACTCGGTAACGTATCCGCCTCGGGAGGCAACGATGCCGAGATCTTACCGACGCTCCGCTGTGGCATTTCTGCTCTGCGGCGTCCTGGCCATGACGCTCTTCATCACCGGGCCCGCGCAGGCGAAGGACTCCGCCTGGACCGTGCGCGGCCCCTCACCCCACTCCGGTCCCCTCGCGCAACTGCGGCTCGACGGAGCCTCGGGAGCGCTGACGCTCCAGGTGTCCCGGGGCGGACGGACGGTGGTCGAGCCCTCACCCGTGGGCATCGTCACCGAACGGGCGGATCTGTCGCACGGGCTGCGCTATCTGGGGCGCCACGACCGCACCGTCGTGGAGCGCTACCGGTCGACGGTCGGCAAGGAGCGCTCGCGCACGGCCCGGATGACCGAGACCCGCTTCCGCTTCCGGGGCAGCGGGAGCGCCCGGCTGGACCTCGTGGTGCGGGTCTCGGACGACGGGGTCGCCTATCGCTATGTCCTGCCGTCCGGCAGCGGTGATGTCCTCGGCGAGACCGCGGCCTTCACCCTGCCGTCGGACGCGGCCGCGTGGCTGGGCGACTACCGCAAGGACAACGAGAACCTGTTCAAGGAGTACACCGCGGCGACCGCGCCCACCGGTGAGTACATGGCTCAGGCGCTCTTCGAGACGGCGGGCGGCTACGCCCTGATCGCCGAGTCGGATCTCACCGGCCGCTACTCCGCCGCCCGGCTGATCCATCAGCAGGGGCAGCCCACGTACCGCATCGGGCTCTGGGATCAGCGGGTCACGTCCGACGGACCGCTCAGCACGCCCTGGCGCGCGCTGATCGTGGGCGATCTGGGGACCGTCACCCAGTCCACCTTCACCGACGATCTGGCGCCCGCGTCGCGGGTCGCCGACACCTCGTGGATCCGGCCCGGACCCGCGCTGTGGACCTGGCTCGCGGGCGGCAAGCCGGCCGGGCAGAGCCTGTCGATGCAGAAGGGGTACGTGGACTACGCGGCCCAGCGCGGCTGGCCGTATGTGGTGGTGGACGCGGGCTGGTACTTCGACCCCGACCAGTGGGATGTCACCGATCCCGACTGGCCGCGCAACAGCTGGATTCCGCGGCTCGTGGACTACGCGCGCGAGCGGCATGTGGGCATCCAGGTCTGGATCCACCACCGCGACCTCGACACCGCCGAGGAGCGCGAGCTGTGGCTGCCCACGCTGGAGAAGTGGGGGGTCAAGGGCGTGAAGATCGACTTCATGGACTCCGAGGCCCAGGAGACGCTGCGCTGGTACGACGAGATCCTCAAGGCCACCGCGGACCACCATCTGCTCGTCAACTTCCATGGCTCGACGATCCCCAAGGGCATCCAGCGCACCTGGCCGCAGGTGATGTCGATGGAGGGCGTGAACGGCGAGGAGAAGCGGACCAACACTCCGCAGCATCTGGCGACGCTGCCCTTCACCCGCAACGTCATCGGCTCCATGGACTTCACCCCCGGGGCCTTCCACCGGGCCGAGCGCCCCAACGCGGGTTCGGACGCGGGGGAAGTCGGCCTGTCGGTGCTCTACGAATCCGGTATCCAGGACCTGGCGGGCACCCCGGAGTCGTATGACGCACGTCCGCTCGCCCGCCGCTTCCTGGAGCAGATCCCCGCCGCCTGGGACCGCACCCGGCTGCTGACCGGGCGGCCCGGTGAGAGCGCGGTGCTCGCCCGCGCCAGCGGCTCCCGGTGGTTCATCGGCGGTACGTTCACCGGCCCCGCCCATACCGCCGAGGTGCCGCTGCGGCTGGAGAAGGGCCGCTGGCTCGTCGATCTGCTCCTGGACGGCCCGGACGGTCTGGTCCGCACGCCCACGGTGGTGCGCGGCGGGCAGACGCTGTCCGTGCCGGTGACGGCGGACGGCGGGTTCGCCGCCATCGCCTGCCGCTGGCGGCCCGGCCTGTCGACCTGCGACCGTCCCTGACCATCCCTCATTCGGACACCCCGTCCAGGACGCCCGTCCAGAGCCCGATCGCCGGAAGACAGACACCGGCCGCGAAGACCCATGCGGCGGCGACGGCACGGGCGTAGGGGGCGGGGTGGCCGCCGGTCCATCCGCGGGAGAGGGCCAGCAGCCGGTCGGTCTTCTGCCGCGTCGGGTTCTTCTCCTGCTGCTGGGTGAGGAGGGCGGACAGCCGGTCCGCCGACTCCGCGTCCGTGACCGCCTCGGCGTCCGCCCGCATCTCCATCAGTGTGACCAGGACCCGACGACGGTCCGTACCGTGTCCGGGTCCACCTCCGGGGGAAGCATCAGCTCCACCGTCACCCGCCGGGCGAGCCCCGCCGTGCTGTCCTCGCCCTCCTCGGTGTCCGTCCCGCCGGTGGCGGCGTCGCCGCGCACGCAGCGCTTGAGATAGCCGACGGCGTCCCGCAGTCCGCGCTGGAGGGCCATGTCGGTCGCCGTCGAGAGCACCGTGAAGGCGATCTGGCCGAGCACGGACAGCCCGATGGTGAGGTACACATGGGTGTCGACCGCGGGCGCCCCGCTGAGGTCGTCGAAGAATTCCCCGGCGCCGGGCAACCGCCGACGGGCGCGCGTCTCCTCGGCGAACTTCTCGAAGAGCTCCTCGTGTTCGTTCTCGGCGACGGCGCGCGCCGAGGCGTCGACCATCGTCAGGATCCGCTCGATGGCGGCGTCGTCCAGCTCCGTCATATCCGTCATGCGTTCCCCCGGTACGCCAGCCCCCGGCGGGGCGTGCGACGCCTGTACGGTAGTCCAGCCGAGGGAGATGATGTGAGGACTTACCGCAAATAGGTGAATTCATCGTGCATTTCGCGTATAGCCGCTGACGCGCATGGCTGATGGAGGCCGTCAGCTCGCCCGGCGCGGGGGCCGGCGCGTGCGGGTCCACTCGAGGAGCTGCCGGGCCGTCCAGGTGGTGATGACGCGCTCCACCGGCACCCCGCATTGCGCGGCCCGGGCGCATCCGTTGCGCTGCCAGTCGAGCTGGCCGGGCGCATGGGCGTCGGTGTCGATGGAGAAGAAGGTCCCCGCCCGGACGGCCTCGCGCAACAGCCTGCGCGGTGGATCCAGCCGCTCCGGACGGCAGTTGATCTCCACGGCGGTGCCCGCCTCCACGCAGGCGCCGAAGACCTCCTCATGGTCGAAGGCGGACTCGGGGCGCTTTCCGCCGAGCAGCCGTCCGGTGCAGTGGCCCAGCACATCGACCAGCGGATCGCTGACTGCGGTGACCATCCGGCGGGTCATGGGGCGGGCGTCCATCCGCAGTTTGGAGTGGACCGAGGCCACCACCACATCCAGCCGGTCCAGCAGCTCCGGCTCCTGGTCCAGGGAACCGTCGGGGAGGATGTCCACCTCGATCCCGGTGAGCAGCTCAAAAGGAGCCAGCTTCGCGCGCAGCTCCGCCACCACGTCGAGTTGGGCGCGCAGCCGGTCCGCCGAGAGGCCGCGGGCCACCGTCAGCCGCGGGGAATGGTCGGTGAGCACCGCCCACGCGTGCCCCAGCCGCGCCGCCGTACGGGCCATCAGCTCGATCGGGGAACCGCCGTCGGACCAGTCGGAGTGCATATGGCAGTCCCCGCGCAGCGCCGCGCACAGCTTCGCCGCGTCCTCGTCGGGCTCGGGCTCGGCCTCGGCGGCCCCGGCCTCCAGGTTCGCCAGATACCCGGGCACCTGGCCCTTCAGCGCCTCCTTGACCACCTGCGAGGTCTTCGGCCCGAACCCCTTGAGCGACCGAAGGGTGCCGTTCGTGACCCGCCGCTCGACCTCCTGGGGGTCCAGGCCGGCGAGCACCGCCTGGGCCGTACGGAAGGCACGGACCCGGTAGGTCGGCGCCTGGGCGCGCTCCAGGAGAAACGCGATCCGGTCCAGGGCCTCCAGGGGGTCCATCGCGCGCTCCTCGCTGTGTCCGTCGTCCGCGCCGTGTCCGTCGTCCGCGCTGTGTGTGCCTCCGCGTCTCAAGCGCGGCGGTTCGGGCGTCGGCCGGGGGGCTGATGGGGTTCGGGACGCGCCGTCAGCTCGGGGATGTCGCGGGTCTGGGGTGTCTTTTCGGAGACGGTGATGGGCCGGCCGTAGTGCCGGATCTCCATGGGGGCGCCCTCGGTCAGGGAATAGGTGACACTGCGGCCGGTGATCTCCACGCGCAGCCTGCGGCCCAGCACCTGCAGGGTGAAGGCGAGCCGGGCCAGCTTCTCGGGCAGCTTGGGCGAGAACTCCAGCCTGCCGTCGCGGTGCCGCATCCCGCCGAACCCGGCGACCAGGGCGATCCAGGTGCCGGCGAGCGAGGCGATGTGCAGACCGTCGCGGGTGTTGTGCTCCAGGTCCTTCAGGTCCATCAGGGCCGCCTCGCCCAAGTAGTCGTAGGCGAGCCGCAGCTGGCCCACCTCGGCGGCCATGACGGCCTGGGTGCAGGCGGACAGGGAGGAGTCCCGGACCGTCAGCCGTTCGTAGTAGTCGAAGTTGCGTGCCTTCTGCTCCTCGGTGAAGCACTCGCCGCGCAGATACATCGCCAGCACCAGGTCGGCCTGTTTGACGACCTGTTTGCGGTACATGTCGAAGTAGGGGAAGTTGAGCATCAGCGGATACTGGTCGGCGCGGGTGCCCTGGAAGTCCCACTCCTGGTGGCCGGTGAAGTCCGCCGACTGCTCATGGACGCCCAGGGTCTTGTTGTACGGGACCGACATGGACTCGGCCGCGTCCCGCCAGGCGGCGGCCTCCTCGTCGTCGACACCCAGTTCGGAGCCCTTGTCCGGGTGGCGTTCGATGATGTCCGCGGCGGCCCGCAGGTTCGACTGGGCCATGAGGTTGGTGTAGACGTTGTCGTCGGCGAGGGCGCTGTACTCGTCGGGGCCGGTCACCCCGTCGATATGAAAGCGGCCGTGGTGGTCGTGGTGGCCGAGGGAGCGCCACAGCCGGGCGGTCTCCACCAGCAGTTCCACGCCGGTCTCGCGCTCGAACTCCTCGTCGCCGGTGGCGGCGACATAGCGCACCACCGCGTCCGCCACATCGGCGTTGACATGGAAGGCGGCGGTGCCGGCCGGCCAGTAGCCGGAGCATTCGGAGCCGTCGATGGTGCGCCAGGGGAAGGTGGCGCCATCGTGGCCCAGTTGCTGGGCCCGCTCCCGGGCGGCGGGCAGGATGGACTGGCGCCAGCGCAGCGCCTCGGCCACGGACTCGGGGAAGGTGTAGGTGAGCAGGGGCAGGACGAAGGTGTCGGTGTCCCAGAAGGTGTGGCCGTCGTAGCCGGAGCCGGTGAGGCCCTTGGCGGGGATGGCCCGTTCCTCGGCGCGGGCGCCGGCCTGCAGGACGTGGAAGAGGGCGAAGCGCACAGCCTGCTGGATCTCGGCGTCGCCCTCGACCTCCACATCGGCGCGGGACCAGAAGTCCTCCAGCCATGCGCGCTGCTGATCCACCAGGCCGCGCCAGCCGGTGCTGGCGGCCCCGGCGAGCGCGGCCTCGACCTGGTCCCGTACGGCGGGCAGCGAGCGGGCGCCCGACCAGCCGTAGGCCACCAGCTTCTCCAGCCGCAGGACCTGGCCCGGCTCCAGCACCGAGGTGATGGTCAGACGGGCGACGTCGTCGCCGCTCTCGCTGGCGTGGCGGGTGGGCGGCGGCCCGGTGATCAGGTGGTCGGCGGCGGCCGCGACCCGCAGGTCGCTGTCGTCTGTGCAGTGGATCAGCCGCAGCCGCTTGTCGTCGGCGGCGTTCTCCTCGGGGGTCAGCGGGGACTCCAGCGCCTCGGCCACCCGGGGGTCACCGGCGCGTTCGGGAAGCTGCTCGTTGGCGACCAGTTCGGACTGGACGACGACGCGGATCTGGGCGTCGACGGCCTCCACCTCGTAGGCGACGGCGGCGATGGCCCGCTGGGTGAGGGAGACCAGCCGGGTGGAGCGGACCCGCACACTGGTGCCGGAGGGGGAGGTCCATTCGCAGGTCCGGTGCAGCACCCCGGCACGCAGGTCGAGCACGCGCTCGTGGGAGCGCAGCCGTCCGTAGCGCAGATCGAAGGGCTCGTCGTCCACCAGCAGCCGGATGATCTTGCCGTTGGTTATGTTGATCATGGTCTGGCCGGCCTCGGGATAGCCGAATCCGGCCTCGGCGTAGGGCAGCGGACGCCGTTCGTAGACGCCGTTGAGATAGGAGCCGGGGAGCCCGTGCGGCTCCCCCTCGTCGAGATTGGCGCGCCAGCCGATATGGCCGTTGGAGAGCGCGAAGACCGATTCGCTCTGGGGCAGCAGATCGAGCCGGAGATCGATCTCGCGCAGCACCCAGGGGTCGACGACATACGAGGAATCGGTGATCACGAGTCGTCCTCCAGCAGCTCGGCGAGATCCTTGACCACGATGCCCGCGCCGTGGGCGCGCAGCGCGTCGGCCTGGCCCACCCGGTCCACGCCGACGACACAGCCGAAGCGCCCCGAGCGCCCGGCCTCCATGCCCGCCAGGGCGTCCTCGAAGACGGCGGCCGCCTCGGGGGCGGTGTCCAGCTCCCGTCCGGCCTCCAGGAAGGTGTCGGGGTGCGGTTTGCCGGGCAGCTTGCGCTCGGCCGCGACCACACCGTCGATCCGCACCTCGAAGAGGTCCTCGATACCGGCGGCGACCAGCACATCGCGGCAGTTGGCGCTGGAGGAGACGACCGCGATCCGCAGGCCCTCGGCGCGCGCGGCCTCCACGAAGCGCACCGAGCCCGGGTACGCCTCGACTCCCTCCTCGCGGATCTTCGCCAGGACCAGGATGTTCTTGCGGTTGCCCAGGCCGTGCACGGTGTCCGCGTCGGGCGGATCGTCCGGCTCGCCCTCGGCGAGATCGATGTCCCGGGAGGCCAGGAAGGTGCGCACCCCGTCGGCGCGTGGACGGCCGTCCACGTACTCGTCGTAGTCGCGGGCCGAGTCGAAGGGACGGAAGGAGGGGCCGTCGCGCCGCCGCAGGAATTCGTCGAACATCTGCTTCCATGCCGCCGCGTGCACCACCGCGGTCCTGGTCAGCACGCCGTCGAGGTCGAACAGGCAGGCCCGGATGGAATCGGGCAGGCTGAGCTTGGTCATGGCCCCCGATTCCCCCGGGAACGCCGGAATATGCGGGGAGTGGCGGCGGATGAGGGCCTTCCGCCACTCTGCGCATCGCCACCCTCACTCAGCGCGGTACGACGGTGCGCCCCTCGCGGCGGGAGCGGTCGGCGGCCTCCAGGACGGCGACGACCTCGCGGCCGAACCGTACATCGCAGGGGTCGGCCGCGCCGCCATCGCGGGCACCGCGCAGCAGCCGGTCGACGGCCGTGCCGAAGGCCGCCACCGCGGTGGTCCCGGCGTCGGGGACCACCGCGATCCCCCGCTCGCCGTAGAAGTCGCAGGAGAATCCCTGGGCGGCGGGCCGGGCGTCCAGCGTGAGCGCGAGCGTGCCGATGGCGCCGGAGTGGTGGCGCAGCAGCACATGCGCGGCGCCGCGCGGCCCGTCCAGGGCGGTGACCTCGGCCACCGGGCCGAGGACCGGGAGCAGGACGGACAGGGAGTGCGGGCCGACGTCCCACAGTCCGCCGCGCTCGTGCCGCCAGTGGGATCCGCCGTAGTGGCCGCCGGGCTGGAAGATCGAGGCGAAGGCGGTGGCACGGCCGCCGTCCCAGCCACCGGCCGCCGCGGTCTCCTGGAGGAAGGTCTCGACGGGCGCCGCGAAGCGGTTGGTGAAGAACACCACCGAGGCCAGTGCGCGCTCGTCCACGGCGCGCACGATCCGGTCGGCCTCCTCGGTGCCGAAGGCCAGCGGCTTGTCCAGCAGCAGATGGCGCCCGGCCAGCGCGGCCCGCTCGGCGAGGCCGCTTTGGATGTCCGGCGGGAGGGCGATGGCCACGGCGTCCACGTCGGCGATCAGCGCGTCGGCGTCCGGGTGGGCGCGGGTGCCCCAGCGGTCCGCCAGCGCCTGTGCCTTCGCCGGGTCGCGGCCCCAGATCCCGGCCAGTTCGGCCACCGGGTGCGCGGCGAGCGCCGCCGCGTGGGTCTCGGCCGCCCAGTGTCCGGTGCCCAGCAGTCCGAACCGCACTGTCCGTCCCCCTCCGCGCGAAGTCCCGGGGCCTTCCCCGGAGTCGGCCGCGATCCTACGCCGGTGCGGCCCGCGCGCTTCGGCCGAGGGCGGTGCGCCCCTCCCTCGCTTGGCCGTCGGGCGGATGCCGGTGGGCGGGGGCGGTGCCAGGGTGAGGCCATGGCCGGCCACGGTGCGGGTGACGGCCGAAGCCCACCCTCACCGCTGGAGGAACCCGTGGCCCGTGGCTCGTCCCGCTCCCACTCCCGTGCGTTCCGGCGGCGCGCCACGGTCCGGGCCGCGGCGGTCCTGCTGCTGTGCGGGGCCGCGGTACCGTCCTGCGCCTCCACCAGCGAGCACCGGCCCGACCGGGCGAAGTCGGCGTCGGCGCGGCAGAGCGCGCTGGAGGCGGCCGCCGCCGCGAAGGCCGCGGCGAAGAAGAAGGCCGCGCTGGCCCGGCTGCTGCCGGGGATGCCGCCCCCGCTGGACCCCCATGACCTCTACGCGGCCGACCGGCCGGGGAAGCTGGCCCGGGCGGTGAAGGACTTTCCGTCGCGGGTGTACGTGCCCAATACGCTCTCGGACACGGTGAGCGTCATCGATCCGAAGAAGTTCAAGGTCGTCCGCACCATCCGGGTGGGCCATCAGCCGCAGCACGTGGTGCCCTCGTGGGATCTGAAGACGCTGTGGGTCAACAACGACGTGGGCAACACCCTTACCCCCATCGACCCCGCCAGCGGCCGGGTCGGCCGCCCGGTGGACGTCCACGACCCGTACAACCTCTACTTCACCCCGGACGGAAAGTACGCCGTGGTGATGGCCTCCATGGACCGGGCGCTGGTCTTCCGGGACGCGCACACGATGAAGGTGGTCAAGTCGGTGCCGGTGGACTGCTATGGCGTCAACCACGCCGACTTCTCGCCGGACGGGCGCTACTTCATCGTCTCGTGCGAGTTCTCCGGTGAGCTGCTGAAGGTGGACACGGCGAAGAAGAAGGTGGTCGCCAAGCGACGGCTGCCGATCGCCGGGGCCATGCCGCAGGACGTCAAGATCTCGCCCAACGGCAAGACGTGGTACATCGCCGACATGGTGGCGAACGGCCTGTGGGTGCTCGACGGCGACACCTTCGGCAAGCCGCGGCTGCTGCCCACCGGAAAGGGCACGCACGGCCTCTACGTCAGCCGCGACTCCCGTTCGATGTACGTCTCCAACCGCGGCGAGGGCACCATCTCGGTGCTGTCCTTCAAGACCGGCAAGCTGGTGCAGCGGTGGCGGCTCCCCGGCGGCGGCAGCCCCGACATGGGCGGGGTGTCCAGCGACGGCAAGGTGCTGTGGCTCTCGGGCCGCTACAACGCCGAGGTCTACGCGATCGACACCCGCAACGGCCGGCTGCGCGCCCGGATCCCGGTCGGCGGCGGCCCGCACGGGCTCGCGGTCTACCCCCAGCCCGGCCGCTACTCCCTCGGCCACACCGGAATCTTCCGCTGAGGCGGCCTTCCCGCAGGCGCCCTGGGCGGCTGTGAGGCTCTGCACAGCCATCTGCATAGGCCGCCTATATAGAGGCATGATATAAATTTAGATGTGGAATACACACAGCAGTCCGGCCCCCGGGAACCCGACGTCCCCGCGACCCGTGAGCAGGTCGCGGAGGCGCTGGAACAGCTGGCGTTCCTCGCGGTGCGCCATCTGACCAACCGGGACATCAGCTTCACCACGGCCTCGACCCTCGGCCGGCTCAGCCGGGAGGGGCCGTCCCGGCTGACGGCCCTGGCCGCCGACGAGGGTGTCACCCAGCCCTCGATGACCCAGCTGATCCAGCGGCTGGAGCGGCAGGGTCTGGTGACCCGGGTCGACGATCCGCACGACGGGCGGGTGGTACTGGTGGCGATCACCGACGCCGGGCGGGAGCTGCTCGCCGAGCGGCGCCGCGGCCGTACGAACCGGCTCGCCGAACTGCTGGCGACCCTCTCCCCCGAGGACCAACAGGCACTCGCCACCGCCGTCCACGCCGCCGCCCCCGCCTTCCAGCGGCTGGTCGACAACGCGGCACGGACGCGGAAGGCCCCGGGGAGTACCGCTTCCTGATCAACCGGCACCCTGCCGCGCCACGGCATTGCCATGTCGTCACGGCTGGGACCCTGAACGACGGAGCATCTTTTGTCCGCTCATCCCAGCGCCCCCAACCCCTTCAAGCAGCCGAAGGCCGTATGGGCGGTCGCCTTCGCCTGCGTGATCTCCTTCATGGGCATCGGCCTCGTGGATCCGATCCTGCCCTCCCTCTCCTCCCAGCTGCATGCCACGCCGAGTCAGGTGTCGCTGCTGTTCACCAGCTATCTGGTGGTCACCGCCGTCGCCATGCTGGTCACCGGGTTCGTCTCCAGCCGCATCGGCGCCAAGCGCACCTTGGTGGCCGGTCTGGTGCTCATCGTGCTCTTCAGCGCGGCGGCCGGGGCGTCCGGCAGCATCGACGGGATCGTCGGTTTCCGCGCCGGATGGGGCCTGGGCAACGCCCTGTTCATCGCCACCTCGCTCGCCGTCATCGTCGGCTCGGCCAGCGGTGGCTTCGCGGGCGCGATCATCCTCTACGAGACCGCTCTGGGCATCGGCATCGCGATCGGGCCGCTGCTGGGCGGTGAGCTCGGCGGGATCAGCTGGCGCGGGCCGTTCTTCGGCGTGTCGGCCCTGATGGCCATCGCGCTGATCGCGACCATCGTGCTGGTCCAGCCCACCCCGACCCCGGCGCGCCGGGCCTCGATCGCCGACCCGATCAAGGCGCTGCGCCACCGCGGACTGCTCACCATGGGGCTGACCGCGCTCTGCTACAACTGGGGCTTCTTCACGGTGCTGGGCTACGCGCCGTTCCCGATGGACCTGGGCACCCATGAGCTCGGCTATGTCTTCACCGGCTGGGGTCTGCTCGTCGCCTTCTTCTCGGTGTTCGGCGCCCCGTGGCTGCAGGCGCGGCTCGGCATAGCCCGCTCCCTGTATCTGAACCTGGCGCTGTTCGCGCTCGACATCCTCGTCATCGGCCTGTTCACCGACTCCAAGACGACGCTGATCGTGGCGGTGATCGTGGCCGGTGCCTTCATCGGGATCAACAACACCATCACCACCCAGGCGGTGATGACCGTCGCCCCCGTGGAGCGGCCCGTCGCCTCCGCCTCCTACGGTTTCGTCCGCTTCATCGGCGGCGGTCTGGCCCCGTACGCCGCGGGCAAGATCGCCGAGCACAGCGGGGTGCATCTGCCCTTCTACATCGGGGCCGCGGCGGTCGCGCTGGGCATCGGCGTCCTGGCCACCGGGCATTCGCTGCTCGCCGAGGCCGAACGGGTCCAGGCGGCGGAGGCGGCCGGACACACCCCGGCCGAGGAGCGGCGGGAGACGCTGGAGAAGCAGGCGCTGGCCGAGGAGCTCGGCTCGGCCGGCTGACGCGAGCGACGGGCCCGGCACGATACGCGGGGCAGGTATGGACCAGTCGGGGCGGCTCCAGTACGGTGCGCACACCATCGAACGGGGGCCTTCCCAAGGAGTGGCATGGCTTCCTTACGGTCCACCCAGCGCATCGCCGGGCTCCGGTTCGCCGTACCCGCGGCCGTGGCGGTCGCGGGTCTCGCCTTCGCCTGGCCCGCGGACGCCGCGTCCATCTGGGACGGCGACGCCTCCGGCGGCACCAAGATCTACGGCCTGCTGAACTGCGACTCCCCGGGCAGTGTCACCGCCGTCTCGGACACGCAGCGGGGCAAGATCTGGAAGTACGACAAGCCGAGCGGCAGCAATCGCTGCGAAAGCCATGGCATCGCGGTGGGCGGCTCGAAATACGCCTTCCAGAACGGCGGGACCTACTGGTTCGGCTGGTCGAGCAAGCTCTCCAGCACGGTCGACAACAACGCCACGTTCCAGTGGAAGTCCTACGGGGATCACATCCAGAACTGGCCGGTGGTCCTGAAGACGCTCGGCGGCCGGACCACGATGATCCAGCGGCAGCCCGGCAACCAGGTCTTCACCATCTGGTCGACCCCGGCCTCGGCGAACACCTGGAACCACTACACCATCGGGCTGCATCTGTCCGACGAGACCAAGGGCGGCTGGGTCGAGCTCTGGGTCAACGGTCAGCAGCAGAAGTTCAGCGACGGCACCACCCGGTGGGCCTGCCGCACCTTCGACAGCAGCAACGACCCCAAGTGGGGCGTGTACGGGGCCGAGAACAGCCGGGTGGTCAACTACATCGACGACCTCAAGGTCGGCACCACACGCGGTGACGTCGACTGACGCCCCGAGCCCCCGCCCGAGCCCCCGCCGGTCCGGTTCCCCCTCAGATCCGCCAGGAGCGGATGCGGCCGGCCGCGTCGAACACATCGGCCTTGCTGGAGAGGATGTCGCGGACCAGATCGATCAGCGCACCGTACGGCGGGTCGATACCCTCGCCCGAGGCGTGCATATAGGCGACCGCGGTCGCGGAGGCGAACCGCGCGTTGCTCGCCGGGAGCGGTCTGAGCAGCGCGATGGTGTGCAGCAGGGCCGCGGCCCGCCACGCCGGGTCGGGATCGACACCCAGGCGCGGCGGGTCCACTCGGTGGCGGGCGACGGCGGCGACCAGACCCGAGAAGTCCGAGATGGCCGGCTGTTCCGGCATGACCTCCTCATGGCGCTGAAGCAGCCAGGGGACGTCGATGTGCAGCAGCGGGGCCATGGTCAGGCGGCCTGCCCGGGATGGCGGTGCTCATCGTCGGGGAACGCGTCCGCGAAGGCGTCCGCGTTGTCCGCGAAGAACCGCCGGAAGACCTCGGCACCCTCCTGCAGAGCGCGGTGCCGCGCGATGTCGGCCACGGTCGCCTCCCGGACGAGTGCCTTCATCGTCGTACCGCGTTCCTTGGCGATCTGGCGGAGGTCCTCAAGTTCCCGATCGCTGAATTCCACGTTGAGTGCTGACATGCGAGACACCCTACTCACCAGGTACCCCGTCAGCAATCGCCCCAGCTCAGATGATGTTTTTGTAGGTACTTGACAAGGCTTTCCGCCACTAAGGGAGGCTACGGCCGGGGACCGGCCCGCCCTCGGGTCCCAACCGGACAAATGGCTCGCGCACCTCACGGCCCGTCAGGCTCCGGTAGGCGGCGGGGCGGCGGAAGGCGTCCCCCCAGGTCTCCCGGCGCCGGTAGTCGCGCAGCGCGTCGAGGTCGAAGACCGCCGGATAGACCCCCTCGGCCTCGCCCGCCTCGACCACCAGGGTGTCCCGCGACCGCCCGCCGGCGAAGGCGATGCCGTCATGGGCGACGGAATGGCCCCAGCCGGGACCGGCGTAGTTGGCCATGGCCATACCGGTCATGTTCTCCCCCGCGCGGGAGCGGAACTGGGAGAGCCGGTTGATCTCCAGCTCGCACGCGTTCGGGGTGAGGACGATCTCGGCTCCGGCGAGCATCAGGGCGCGGGCACTCTCCGGGAACTCGCGGTCGTAACAGATCATCGCCCCGGTCATCACCTCGCCCACCGCCGTGTCCAGGGCGCACACCTCGAACCCCTCCCCCGGGGTCAGCGCGGCCTCGGGCAGGTCGAAGACGCAGGTGTGCACCTTGGCGTAGGTCAGGACCAGGCGGCCGTGCCGGTCGATGAGGGACAGGGTGTTGCGCGGCGCGCCGTCCCAGCGCTCCAGATAGGTGAGCGCGATGGCCATCTCCAGCTCGGCGGCCAGCTCACGGAAGCGGGTGACGAAGGGCGAGTCGCGGGTGATCGGCTCGCCGAGCCAGACGGCCCGGGGCCGCGGCGCCGCCGAGGCCCCGTCCCACCGCGACGGATGGCGGTAGAGCTCGCCAGGGGCGAAGCCGTCCGGGACGGAGCAGCTGTAGCCGTTGCTCCACATCTCGGGGAAGAGCGCGATGTCGGCGCCCATGGCCCCGGCCCGGCGGCAGGCCGCCTCGCCGAGGGCGAGATTCACGGACAACTCAGGCCCGGGCGGGGCGAGTTGGAGCAGCGCGACGGTGAGGGTGGTCATGGCGGCCTCCTTCGATATCTGATGACGTGCGGACGGCGCGAAGGAGGTGTCCCGGCGGGCCCCGGGGGCGGGGTGGGTGTCACAGCATGCCGCCACGCTACCCGCGGGCGGGGGAGCTGACGAGAGGGCGGGAGGCGGGCCGTCGCCCCCGGATCCCGGCCCCATCTGGCGCAGGGCTATCGCGCGATCCGCGTGCAGACCGGCATCCCGGGGCTGTCCTCGGTCTACGGGGTGGCCTCCGCGAGCGCGGGCGGCGGGGAGCGCTACGACTACGAACCCGCGCGCCGGGGGTCGGGGCCCCGGGTGCTGCCCGCCGAGGAGAGCTGGGACACCCGGGCCTATCTGCGCCATGTGCCGACGGTGTTCGACGCCGTACGGCAGGAGTTCGGCCCGGAGCTGCCGCTGCTGCACGACGGCCACCACCGGATGACACCCATCCAGGCGGCCCGGCTCGGCAAGGCACTGGAACCCTACGGCCTGTTCTGGCTGGAGGACGCCACACCCGGCGAGGACCAGACGGCGCTGCGGCTCATCCGGCAGCACACCACCACCCCGCTGGCCATCGGCGAGGTCTTCAACCACGTCCACGACTACACCACCCTGCTGAGCGAGCGGAGGACGGGCTGCTGCACCCGTCCGACACCCCGGGCCTGGGCGTCGAGCTGGACACCGAGCCGCCGGGAGTTTCCCGTACCAGCCCGCCTATCGGCCGGTGAACCGGCTGGTGAACCGGCTGGCGGACGGCACGGTGCACGACTGGTGAGCGGGGGTACGGTGAGCGTCGCAGCAGGAGAGAAGAGGGAGCATGGAGCAGCGTGAGTTCGGCCGGCTCGGCCGGAAGGTCTCGGTCGTGGGCCTGGGAACCTGGCAGCTGGGCGCGGACTGGGGCGAGGTCGGCGAGCAGGACGCCCTGGCCGTGCTGGACGCGGCCGTCGAAGCGGGCGTGACGTTCTTCGACACCGCCGATGTGTACGGGGACGGGCGCAGCGAGCAGCTCATCGGGCGGTATCTGCGGGAGCGTCCGGACGCCGGGATCTTCGTGGCGACCAAGATGGGGCGGCGGCTGCCGCAGCTCGAGGAGAACTACACGCTGGACAACTTCCGCGCGTGGACCGACCGTTCGCGGGCCAATCTGGGGGTGGACACCCTGGATCTGGTGCAGCTGCACTGCCCGCCGTCCCCGGTGCACTCCTCTGCGGCGGTCTTCGACGCGCTGGACACGCTGGTGGCGGAGGAGCGCGTGGCGGCGTACGGGGTGAGCGTCGAGACATGTGCGGAGGCGCTGGCGGCGATCGCGCGGCCGGGGACGGCGAGCGTGCAGATCATCCTCAACCCGTTCCGGCTCAAGCCGCTGGAGGAGGTGGTACCGGCGGCGCGGGAGGCCGGTGTGGGGATCATCGCGCGGGTGCCGCTGGCGTCCGGTCTGCTGTCGGGGAAGTACACCAGGGACACCGTCTTCGCCGAGAACGACCACCGCACCTTCAACCGGCACGGCGAGATGTTCGACCAGGGCGAGACGTTCTCGGGCGTGGGCTTCGAGGAGGGTCTCGAGGCGGCCGTGGAGTTCGCGGAGCTGGCGCCGCAGGGAGCCACCCCCGCGCAGACCGCGCTGCGGTGGATCGTCCAGCAGCCGGGCGTGACCTCGGTCATCCCGGGGGCGCGTTCGCCCGAGCAGGCTCGGGCGAACGCGGACGCGGCGGGGCTGTCCCCGCTGCCGGGCGCCACGCTGGACGCCGTCGGCGACCTGTACGACCGGCGGCTCCGGGCCCGGGTGCACCCTCGCTGGTAGGGGCTCAGAAGCCTGCGTCCGCCGCCCACCCGTCAAGTTCGCGCTGGGCGGCGGCGCGCAGCTCCGCCGAGGGGGCGGCGGTGCCGTCGGCGATCAGCGCGTAGTGCACGGCGCCGGTGCCCGCGTCGGCCGGGGCGGAGAGCACCAGCCGGCGCGTGTCGGTGCCGCCGGGCTCCGCGGCGGTGGCGATGGGGTGGTCGGCGGTGTGGCCGTGCGCGGTGTACGCGGGCGGCCCGGTGACGGTGCCCAGGTCGGAGACGACGGTGGTCCGGGCGGGGTCGAAGTCGCGGGGCAGCCGCAGTTCGGTGGGCGCTTCGGTGTCGCCGTCGGAGCGCCACACCAGCATGCCGTAGCGCCCGGAGCCGGTCAGCTCGGCCACGTTCGGCAGGCTGCTGGGGATGCGGTTCCAGCTGAGCGTGGTGGAGCCGTCGCGTGAGCGGTCCTCGAAGGTGAAGGCGAGGGTGCGGCCCGCGACGGCGCGCGGATAGAGCCGGTCGAGCAGCCGTGCGTCCTGGCGCAGCCCGGCGTTGCCGGAGTCGTCGAGGCGGACGGCCGAGAGGTCCTCGCCGTTCCAGGCGTCGCCCTCGGTGAGGACCTTGCCGGTGTTGCCGTTCATGGCCTCGTGGTGGCGGCCGCTGTAGATGTCCCACTGCCACTGGGTGGAGGAGAGCACGGCGCCGGACGCGGCCGGCCGGGTCCACCAGGTGGCGCCGGGGAGCCGGGAGTCCAGTGCCTGGTACATGCCCTTGACGACGGTGGGGGCCTTGTCGGAGGTGAAGCCGGTCAGCGGATGGCCGAACTCGCTCATGACGGCCGGAAGATCCAGGGCGGTGGAACGGTCGCGCAGGGCGCCGAAGTCGCCCGCGTACTGGCCGTCGGCCGCCTTGCCGGGCATGAAGACGCCGGAGATGGCCTTCTGGTCGTAGTAGTGGGTGTTGAAGACGTAGTCGGGGCCGGGCTTTCCGGCGTCGAGGAGTCCACCCTCCTGGCGCTGGAAGTCCAGGTTGGAGTTCCAGAACATATTGGGCTCCACGAAGGCGGGCTTGTCCTGCCAGCCCGCGGCGTCCATGCGGGCGCGGAATTTCTCGTAGAAGGGCCACAGCACGCTCTTCTCCCAGGTGCGGCTGTTCTGGCCGTCGTCGTACGCGCCCGCGTACGGCTCGTTGAGCGGGTCGAAGCCGACGACGCGGGTGAACTGGTCGTCGGTGAGGTGCCGGGCGAGGTAGGTCATGGTCGTCTCGGCGGTGGCCAGGAAGGCGTCCTGGACGCGGACGGTGCCCGCGCTGGTGGTCAGGGCGCGGTTGCGCCAGAAGTCGCGGGTGGCGTTCATGACCGCCTGGTTCTGGGTGATGTTCTGGCCCCAGTGGACGCAGATCCCGCAGGACTCCTTGGGATATCCGCCCGCGTCGATGACCCATTT
Source organism: Streptomyces sp. 11-1-2 (assembly GCF_003595545.1). NCBI lineage: Bacteria > Bacillati > Actinomycetota > Actinomycetes > Kitasatosporales > Streptomycetaceae > Streptomyces > Streptomyces sp. 11-1-2. The sequence continues at coordinate 10,990,977 of NZ_CP022545.1, read as the reverse complement.
CGGCGCGCCGTCGCCGCTGTACCAGCTGTCCTTGTCGAAGAGACGGCCGGAGTACAGGTCCTGGTGGAAGTCGGGGAAGACCCGGATTCCGGCGTCCAGGAACGCCTTCATCTGCGCGGTGGCCTTCTCCAGATAGGCGGTGTCCACCTGGCCGGGCTCGGGCTCGGCGTGGGCCCAGGACAGCAGGAAGCGCACCGCGTTGGCTCCGGTCAGGCTCCGCATGGCGGCGGCGGACGTCCTGGCGTCGGCGGTGGTGGCGAACGGGAGCCCGCCGTTCTCCTCCAGTTTGGTCTCGCCGGACACGTTGAAGCCGCGCAGCACGACCTCGCGGCCGTGTCCGTCGGCGAACCGGGTGCCGTCCACGGCCACCTGGTCCGCCGCCCGGCCGTCGAACCAGGGCGCCTCGGCCGCGGCCGCCGGAGTGCCCGGGGCCGCGGCCGCCGCCAGCAGCAGAACGGCCACCCCGAGCAACCGGGTGCGACCCGGTCGGGGGCGGCCGATCCGTATCCCTCGCGTCTCATGAGTCGGCATGGACCTACCGTCCAGTAGATCTGAGGGGTCGTCAACTACTTGCGCGCAGAGTGGAGTTCAGCCCTGTGGTGATGCGGCTACCGCCGGAATCCGGCTACTGCTGGAATCGCGCACCCAGGGCCGCACCGGCCTCCGGCGCCCCGAGGGAGTCGGGCCCGAAGGAGACGACGCCGCCCGTGGTGAGGCCGCCGGTCTGGCCGCGCAGCACCCATGCCGCACCGCTGGTGGACTGGGCGCCGTCCTCGTCGGGGGCGCCCACCGCCAGGTCGTCCTTGCCGTCGCCGTCGGTGTCGCCGAGCCGGACCGCCATGCCGAAGTGGTCGCCCGCCTCGGCGGCGCCGGGGACACCGGCGGTGTCCTGGGTGAACGCCTGGGCTCCGGTGCCGGACAGCCCGCTCCGGCCGCCGTAGAGCTGGACGACGCTGCCCGCTTCTTTCTGGCCGGCTTCCAGGGCCTCGTACGGGATGCCGACGGCGATGTCCGCGTAGCCGTCGCCGTTGACGTCGCCGGAGCTGAGCGAGTAGCCGAACTGGTCTCCGTCCTCGTTGACACCGGGGACGCCCGCGGTGTTCTGGTCGATGGTCGTGGTGCGGGTGGTGCTCGGCCCCGACGCGGTGCCGTAGAGGACCTTCAGGGTGCCGTGGTCATACGGCAGGTTCTCGACGACGTTCCCCGGGACCGTGCGCAGCACCAGATCGCCGTGGCCGTCCTTGTCGACGTCGCCGATGGTCGCGGAGGCGGCGTCGGTGAGGTCCTTGACCTTCGGCGACAGACCCTTGTCGTCCCCCTTGAAGAACAGGCTGGACTCGGACATCTCCTCGAAGGCGTGAGTGGAGACGAGGTCGTCCTTGCCGTCGCCGGTGATGTCGCCCGCGGTCAGACTGGTCGGCCCGTCGAACCTGCCGGTGTCGGAGAAGGAGCTGCCCGCGTCCTTGCCGTCGCGGGTGAACGGGCCGAGACGGACGCGCAGGCCGGTCTTCTCGTCCTCCGAGCCCTCGTCGACGGTGACCACATCGACCAGGTCGGCCTTGCCGTCGCCGTTGAAGTCACCGCCCACGATGTCGCTGGAGCCCCAGTGGTCGCCGTTGCCCGCGGGCAGCTGGGTGCCACCGGTCAGGCCGTTCGCCGAACCCCACAGGACCGTGATGGCCGGGGAGTCACCGGCCTGGACCGCCAGATCGGTGTAGCCGTCGCCGTCCAGGTCGCGGGCGACCGAATGGGCCCCGAAGTACGCCGACGCGGCGGGGTCACCGGGGACGCCCTCGGTGGCCTTGCTGATGACCTGGCGGTGGGCGGTGTCCGCACCGGAGGCGGAGCCGTAGACCACGGCGACGTAGCCCGCCTTGGCCTTGCCGTCCACCGTGCCGGCGGGGGCGGAGACGGCGAGGTCGGCGCGTCCGTCCTTGTTGAAGTCGACCTTGGGGGCGGCGGCCGCGGCGGTGCGGGCCTCGGCGGCGCCCGCCGAGGGCAGGGCGAGTAGAGCGGGGGTGGTCACAAGTGCCACCACTGTCGCGCAGCGCGCGACGGTGGTGAGGGAACGGGAGCGCACAGATCCTCCTGCTCGTTGATGAGCGTTTACCTCATGTACACCCACCAGGACCCCTGACGCCGCCTCAGGGTTGCACCGCCGTTTCCAGGGATTTCCCTAGTCCGCCTCGTCCACATAGCGGAACACGCCCATCATGTGCGTGTCGTCGACCTCTTCCGCGGGTGCCGCCACGCACTCGGTCAGCCGCTTGGTGAGGGTGTCGGCGTCGATCCCGGTGCCGATCATCACCAGCTGGGTGGTACGGGGCTCACCGCGCTCCCAGGGCGACGGCTGGAAGCGGAGATACGAGCCGACCGCGTGCAGCGCGAACTTCCGCTCCCGGCCCGCGCCCGCGAAGTGGAGGAACCCCTTGGCGCGGTAGAGGCCCGCCGGGAGGCTGTCGAGGAACGCCATCAGCCGGCGCGGATGGAGCGGCTCGGCCGCGGTGAATTCCATGCTCTCGTAGGCGGCGTGGAGGTGGTGGCTGTGGTCATGGCCGTCACCGCATACGTCCTCGCCGCACTCGTCGTCGGCAGGCACGTCGTCGCCCCACACATCGGCGAACGAGAGCTGCCGGAACCCTTCCTCGGCGGTCTCACGGGGCCGGTGGTCGAAGAGGAGCGCGGGGTCGACACGCCCATGTGCGGCGGCCAGGACCGGCGCACCGGGGGCGATCTCCTGGATGGTCTCCACAAGATCCCGCCGCTCGTCCTCGGCGACGCGGTCGGTCTTGTTGAGCACGATGAGGTCCGCGGCGCGGACATGGCGGTCGAGCTCGGGGTGGCGGACGTGGGTGTCCGGGAACTCCGCGGCGTCCACGACCTCCACCAGGCCGCCGTAGACGATCCGCTCATTGGTGCTGGACAGCAGCGTACGGATCATGCTCTGCGGCTCGGCGAGGCCGCTGGCCTCGATCACCACGACATCGATGCGCAGCTCCGGATCGGTGAGCCGCTCGAGCATCTCGTCCATCTCGGAGGCGTCCGCCGCACAGCACAGACAGCCGTTCTCGATCGGGATCATCGAATCGACCTGTCCGGCGACGGCCATGGCGTCGATGTTGATGGATCCGAAGTCATTGACGATGACGCCGATGCGGGTGTCGGCGCTGTCCCGCATCAGATGGTTGAGCATCGTCGTTTTCCCTGAGCCCAGAAAACCCGTGACGAGAATGACCGGAATCCGTTGTGTGGCCAAGGTTGCGTCTCCGTGCGGCGGTTCGTGGCGGTCTCGGGTGACCGCTCATGCTATCCGTCCGCGGGCCGGGCCGATCCCCGGCCCGCGGACGTCAGCGAACCGCGTCAGGGAATCTCGATGCCCGCCTCGGCCGAGAGGCGGTCGATCTCGGCCAGCTCGGCGTCGCTGAAGGCGGGCGAGTCCAGCACCGAGACGTTCTGCTCCAACTGGGCGACGCTGCTCGCGCCGATCAGCACCGAGACCACCCGGGGGTCGCGCAGCACCCACGCGAGCGCCAGCTGGGCGAGGGTCTGGCCGCGTCCCTCCGCGAGCTTGTTGAGTGCGTGCAGCAGGGACAGCCGCTCCTCGGTGAGCGCGTCGCGCTTGAGGAAGTGGCCGAGCGCCATGCGGGAATCGGCCGGCACCCCGTGGAGATACCGGTCGGTGAGCTGTCCCTGCGCCAGCGGCGAGAAGGCGATGACCCCGACGCCCGCCTCGGCGGACGCCTGCAGCACCCCGCCCTCCACCCCACGCTGGAGGATCGAGTACGGATACTGGTTGATCAGGTACGGAGTGCGCAGGTCCTTCAGGATCGCGGCGGCCTCGGCGATCGCCTCCGGCGGGTAGTTGGACACGCCCGCGTAGAGCGCCTTGCCCTGGCGCACGGCGCTGTCCAGGGCACCCATCGTCTCCTCGAGCGGGGTGTCCGGGTCGAAGCGGTGGGAGTAGAAGACGTCGACGTAGTCCAGCCCCATCCGGGACAGCGACTGGTCGAGGCTGGCCAGGACGTACTTGCGCGAGCCCCACTCGCCGTACGGCCCCGGCCACATGAGGTGTCCGGCCTTGCTGGCGATGAAGAGTTCATCGCGATAGGGGCGGAAGTCCTGGGCGAAGATCGAGCCGAAGTTGGCCTCGGCGCTGCCGGGCGGCGGACCGTAGTTGTTGGCCAGATCAATGTGGGTGACACCGAGGTCGAAGGCGCGGCGCAGCACAGCGCGCTGGGTCTCCAGGGGGTGAGTGTCGCCGAAGTTGTGCCACAGGCCGAGCGAGACCTTCGGGAGCAGTACACCGCTGCGTCCGCAGCGCTGGTACTGCATGGAGTCGTAACGGTTCTCGGCGGCGAGGTGGACCATGCGCGGTGTCCTTGTCCGTACGGTGCGGTTGGGAGCGGGCAGGCCGTGGGGACGGCCCGCCCGCCTGAGCTTGTCAGCTTTGGGCCAAAGTGGCGACCTCATTCCCGCTGAGTGTTCTGCCGTATACGCGGAAGTCGTCGAACGCGGCCTTGAGGTACGGGTCCGGGTACTGCGACTTGCCGAGGTATCCGGCCCGGATGTGGTTGCCGAAGTGGACGGGTTCGACGGTGATGGCGGTGTTGCGTCCCACCTCGCGCCCGCCGACGTAGAGGACGGCGGTGCCGGTGCCGTAGGCGACGGCGACATGGACCCACTGGCCGGTGGGCAGCGGGGCGGCCTCGATGCGCTGCTCGGCTCCGCCGCCGCCCGCGGTGATGGCGAAGCGCAGCTTCCCGGAGTCGGCGACGGGGGTGAGGAGCATATTGGCGGTGACCCCGGTGCCGATGTCGAAGATCCGGGTCCAGGCGGCGGGGGTGCCGTCCAGCCGGACCCAGGTGGCCAGGGTGTACGCCCGGGCGCCGGCCAGGAGGTCGTCGGCGAGGACGACATGCCCGTCCGTGCCGTTCAGGGCGACCGCGCCGCCGGTCCTGCCCGCCGTCCAGGAGGCGCCGCCGGTGAGCCGGGCGGCCATGCCGCGGCCGGTGGCGTCGGCGGCGGCGGTGCCGGAGGTCTCGTCGAAGCGGTGCCAGGCGGCGAAGGCGGGCGGCGGGGAGGGCGGCTGCCCGGTCAGCCAGTACACGTTGTAGTGCTGGTGGTGGACGCGGGCGACCGGCAGCAGGGTCACGCTCTCGCCACTGGCCGTGGCGCTGAACCGCATGGGGCTGGTGGCGCTCTGGACCACGGATCCCTTGTCCAGGCGCGGCATGGTCATTCCGGTGCGGCCGCCGTACGCCCCGGCGAGCACGACGGGCCCGTAGAGCACGGCCTGGACGTCGGGGTCGTCGGGGGTGGGGTCGAACGTCAGCTTCATCGGCAGGGTCACCTCGACCCGGTCGCCGGTCTTCCACTGACGGTCGATGATCAGCCAGCTGCCGGGTTCCGGCCGGTCGGCGAGGGTGGTGCCGTTGAGCGTGGCGCGGGCCTCCGCCGCCCAGGAGGGGATGCGGACGCGCAGTTCGAGGGAGGCGCCGCCGGAGGCGACGGTGAGGGTGGTGGTCTGCTGGTCGGGGAAGCCGGTGGTCTGGCGCCAGGTGATGCCCTTGTCCTGCCAGCGCAGTTCGGAGGGGATGAAGAGGTTCACCAGCAGGCTGCGGTCGGCGTAGGTGTAGATGGTGTCGGCGAACTTGGCCTGGGTCTCCATGCCGCTGCCGTGGTCGCAGGAGAAGTTGTCGTAGTCGGTGGAGTACTGATTGGGGTCGGTGCCCATGAAGGACGGCTGCTGTTTGAAGGAGCCGGGGGCGAGGCCGGTGTAGTAGATGTTGAAACCGTGGGCCGAGTCCGGGTCCTGCTCCCCCAGCATCTGGTTGAGCAGGGTGCGCTCGTAGTAGTCGAGCAGATCCGTGCGCTCCGGCGCGTGGAAGTGGATCAGCCGGGTGAGCTTGAGCATGTTGTAGCTGTTGCAGTTCTCGCAAGCGTTGTTGGAGAGCTGGGCGGCGATGGCGTCGGGCTCGTGGAACGCCTCGCCGTTGCTGTTCCCGCCGATGACATAGGTGTGGTGATCGGTGACGATCTTCCAGAAGTTCTCGCCGATGGTGCGGTAGCGGCTGTCGAGCCCCTCCTCCCACAGCCGCATGGCGCCGACCATCTTGGGGATCTGGGTGTTGGCGTGCAGCCCGGCGAGCCGGTCCTCGTTCCGGGCGAGCGGGTCGAAGACGCGGGCGTGGGTGAAGCGCTCGGCGACCTTCAGCCAGCGGCCGTCGCCGGTGATCTCGTGCAGATCGGCGAGGACGTCGTTCATGCCGCCGAACTCGGTCTGCAGCACCCGCTGCATCTGGTCGTAGCTCAGCTTCCCGGTGCGGGTGTCGACCCAGGCGGCCTGGCGCAGCACGGTCTGAAGAGCCTCGGCGTTGCCCGCGAGCCGGTACTGGTCGACGAGCCCGGCCATGATCTTGTGAATGGTGTAGTACGGGGCCCACACTCCGGTGCCGGCCTCCAGCCGGTCGAAGAAGCTCTCGGGGAACGCCGAGAGATAGCCCTGGCCGTAGCCGGCGGCCGGGGACCTGGCCTGGCAGGCGGCGAGCGCCGAGACCAGTGCGCGGCCCTTGTCGCGCAGCGCGGTGTCGCCGGTGCCGGCGTAGCTGAGGGCCAGGCCGGACAGGAGGTGGCCGGTGCTGTGGCCGCGCAGTTCCGTGGTGGGGCTCTCCCAGCCGCCGCAGGGCTGGGCACCGCTGGACAGGCCGACGTTGAGGCGGAAGGTGTGCAGCAGCCGGTCGATGTCCACGAAGCGCAGATAGGCGGTGTTGCGGGACTGGTTGTCCTTGAAGGCGCCGGGGAGCAGGGTCACGGCGGTGAGCGGAAAGGGGCGGACGCCGGTCAGCGCTCTGGGCTTGCCGTGGGTCGCGGCCGGGGTGACGCCAGGGGACGCCGCCACGGCGGTGCCCCCGGCCGCGGCGGTGAGCGCCACGGCCGCGGCCCCGGTGGCGGTGGTGGTGATGAAGTGCCGTCTGTCGACTGGTTCGCTCATGACTGCCCTCACTGAGGTTCGAAATTACGAACAATGTCCGACATCATGTGCACCGCGAAGGTACCGGCCCTCCTGGGGAAAGCCAACAGCCCCCAGGCACCGGCGGTGCGGGTGCGGTCAGCCGCGCAACCACTGCTGGTTGGCGCCGCCGGTGCAGCTCCACTGCAGGAGCGCGGCCTTGTCCGCCGTGGACTCGTCGGCGACGTCCAGGCACTTGCCGCTGGAGCGGGCGGTGAACCGGACGTAGCCGTCACCGGTGTCGGTGGCCCGCCATTGCTGGTTGGTCACCGTGCCGCAGGCCGACTGGACCACGGCGGCGCCGTCGGCGGTGGAGCCGCCGGCCACCGTCAGGCACTGGGAGCTGTGCCGGGCGACGAGCTGGACCTGGCCGCCACCCGCGTCCTTGGCCCAGAAGAGCTGATTGCCACCGCCGTTGCAGGTGTACTGCACGACCGCGGTGCCATCGGTCTGCGAGGCGGAGGTGATGTCGGCGCATTTGCCGCTGTGCCGGGCCTTGAGTGTGGTGTACGGACCACCGGAGCCACCCGCCGTGCCCGCCGCCGTGTCGATGGTGAGCTGCGGATACCAGTCCATGCTCAGGGTGGTGGCGGTGGGGAAGGCCAGCGGCAGCCAGACGTAGCGCGAGTCGTTGACCGTGCCGCCGAAGGAGTTCCCCCAGCGGTCGCCCAGGTAGAGGTAGGAGGTGGCGCCGCTGCCCTGCACGGGCAGGACGTACGCGGTCTGCGAGCCGTAGGCGGTGGCATCGCCGACGTCGCGCATTCCGCTCCAGGGGCCCGCCAGGCTGGTGGCGGTGGCGTACTGCTGCTGGTTGGGGTTCCAGCCGGTGGCGCCGGAGGTCAGCATGAAGTACACGTTCCCGCGCTTGAAGAGCGCCGGTGCTTCGCGGTGGCCGCCGGGCCAGGGGTTGGCCACCAGGCTCGCCACACCGGTGTAGTCGTCGGTCAGCCGGTAGATATGCAGGTCGTAGTTGTCCCGGGCGGCCGAGACCATGTATCCGGCGCCGTCGCTGTCCTGGAAGAGGGTGATGTCACGGGACATGTGCTGGTCCAGCGGGCGGAAGCTGCCCCGCCAGGTGTAGTCGCCGTCGATGGTGGCGGAGGTGGCGACGGCCGCGCGCGCCTGGCTGTAGTCGCTGCCGTTCTCCTTGTGCATCCACATCACGTACCGCTTGGTGCGCTCGTTGTAGAGCACCTTGGGCCGCTCGATGTTGGCCGATGCCAGCTCGGGATCGGTGGCCTGGGTGAGGACATGGCGGCGGAACTCCCAGGTCTTCAGGTCCGTGGAGCGGTAGGCGGAGACATAGCGGAAGGTGTTGTCGGCGTTGCGGTTCTCACCGAACCAGTAGTAGTAGGCGCCGGACTTGATGACTCCCCCGCCGTGGGCGTGCACCGCCTCGCCCGCGGTGGTGGTGAACTGGGTGCCGTTGGCGACCGTGACGGGGGCGGCCTGCGCCGCGCCGGCCCCCGCCAGTGGGGCCAGGAGGCCGAGGACGGCGGCCACGACGAAGATCCACAGACGGGTCCAGGGGCGCCCGCGCATCATACGGTCTCCTTGAGGACGGTGAAGTGGCGGGCGAATCCGGTGAGCCCGGGCAGCTCCCGGATCGGGGTCCAGGTCCGGAAGCCGTCGAGGCTGTCGCTGTAGTAGTACTTCTGCTCGGTGTAGCCGTCGAAGTAGATTCGCCAGCCGCCGTTGTCCAGGCGCGCCAGCGCCGGTCCCTCGCGCCAGCTTCCCCAGCCCGCCCAGTCGCCGGTGCCGCGGAAGGTGTACGGCCCGCCGAGGCTGTTCGCGGTCGCGTGCTCGATGTACTTGGTCGTCTCCTGCTTGGTGAAGGCGTGGTACTGCCCGGCGTGGCGGACGACGAAGGTGTCGATGTAGTTGGACGTGTCCAGGCCCCGCAGTGGTGTGGGGGTGGTCCATGACGACAGCGACGCGTCGGTGGCGGTGAGCAGATGCGGCCGGAAGATGTAGTCGGGTGTGGAGGCGGTGTCCAGCGAGACGATGATGTTGACGCTGCCGCCGTCGTCCACGAAGAACTCCGGCGCCCAGGTGCGCTCCAGCCCGGACACCGGCAGAGTGTGATTGCGGACGAAGGTCCAGGTGAGGCGGTCGCGGCTGCGCGCGAAACCGATGGTGTTCCCGGTCCAGTCGGTTGTGTAGACGATGTAGTAGTAGCCGTCGGTGTGCTTGATGACGCTGGGGTCGCGGATGAGCCCGGACGGCGGGGTGTAGGCAGGCCCCTTGAGCAGCGTGTACGTGGTCGCGTCGGACGACTGGTAGACGTACATGTTCGACTCGCTGCTGTTGGTGAACGCCGTCATCGTGTAGCGGGTGGCGGCCGTGGAGTCCCGCGCGGGCGCGTCGGCCACGGGCACACCGAAGTCCGGGGTGCCGTCGGCCTTCCAGCCGAGGGCCTGGACGCGGGTGTGCCGGTTGGGGTCGTTCAGCGGGTCGCCGGTGATGTCCTTGTACTGGCGGGCGTGGTAGACGAGGAGGTCGGTGCGGCCGTCCTCGGCGACGGTGAAGGAGTTGTGGCCGGGCCCGTACTGCTTGGTGGTGTCATTGCTGGTGAAGACCGGCCGCGGGCTCTTCTTCCAGGACGCGGCGGCGAGCAGGTCGCTGTCGGCGGAGGCCGTGAGCAGCCCCATGCAGTAGTTGGCGTCGGTGGCGCTGGCGGAGTAGGTGAGGAAGACACGGCCGTTCCGCTGCAGGACGGAAGGGCCCTCGTTGACCTTGAAGCCACGGGTCTCCCAGTCGTACGTCGGCCGGGAGATCTCCACCTGGGGCCCGGTGATGCTCCACGGGCTCGCCATCCGGGCGAGGTAGATGCTCGAGTTGTTGCCGACGTCCGGGTTGCTCTGCGCCCAGACGAGATAGCGGGTGCCCTGGTGGGTGAAGGTGGAGGCGTCCAGGGAGAAGGAGTCGATGGGCGTGACGATGCGGCCCTTCTCGGTCCAGGTCCCGGCGAGGGGGTTGGCGCTCGCGTTCTCCAGCACCCACATCCGGATCTTCCAGACGTCGTTCGCCGGTGCCGAGGCGAAGTAGATGTACCACTTGCCGTCGATGAAGTGGATTTCCGGGGCCCATATGTGGGCGCCCATGTCGCCGCTGGTGTGCTTCTTCCAGATCACCGACTCGGCGGCGGTGGCCAGGCCGCCGATGGTCCTGGAGCGCCGCAGGACGATGCGGTCGTACTCGGGGACGGTGGCCGTGAAGTAGTAGTAACCGTCGGTGTGCTTGACGATATGCGGGTCGGCGCGGCGGCGCACCAGCGGATTGGCGTACGAGGGGGCCTTGGCGGCGGCCCGCGGCACGGTGGGGGTGGCGGCCTGCGCGATACCGGGTGTTCCGGCCACCGCCCCCAGGGCGAGGGCGCCCATCATCACGTGCCTGCGGCTGGGCTGGTGTTCTGTGCTGCGGCTCATGCGGTTCTCTCCTGCTCTGGCTGGTGATGCGCCTGGGGTCGGACGGGCGTGATGCCGGCCTGTGTCGGGCGGATCCGCTGGATGGTGCCGTCGGGGTTGAACCGCATCCGGTCGATGGCGACTTCGCGATGGGTACCGTCGCCGCCCGGGCGGGCGAAGCGGTGGTAGACGATGTACCACTCGTCGCGGCCGGGGACCTGGATGACGGAGTTGTGGCCGGTGCCGAGGATCTGATCGCCGGGGTCCTTGGCCAGGACCGGGTTGCCCGCCACCTTGGTGAAGGGGCCGAGCGGTGAGTCGGAGACTCCGTAGGACACCCGGTAGTCGGGGCTGCGGGTGTCGTCCTCCGACCACATCGCGTAGTAGCGGCCCGCGCGCTTGAAGACGGTCGGCGCCTCGTTGTAACCGGGCGGGGTGAGCTTCACCGGCTGGGTGGCGAAGGAGACCATGTCGTCGTTCAGTCTGGCCGCCTCGAAGGCGCCCTGCCCGAAGTAGAGGTAGGGGGTGCCGTCGTCGTCGATGAAGGCGTCCGGGTCGATCGACTGGTGGCCGAACTGCCCCTTGGCGACGAGCGGTTTGCCGAGCGCGTCGGTGAACGGTCCCTGTGGGCTCGCGGACTTGGCGACACCGATGGACTGGCAGGCGCTGAAGTACATCCAGTAGGTGTCGCCCTTCCTGACCACCGAGGGGGCCCAGGCGTTCTCGTGGCACCAGGAGACACCGGCGAGGTCGAGGGCGGGGCCGTGGTCGGTCCAGTGGACGAGGTCGGGTGAGGAGAAGCCGTTGAAGCGGTTGCCGCTCCAGCCGGGGTGGCCGTCCTCGGTGGGATAGATCCAGTACCGGCCCTCGGCGTACAGCACATCGGGGTCGGCGTGGTAGCCGGGCAGGGCGGGGTTGGCGTCGCCGGGCCGCACGGTGGCGGTCTCCCGGATGACGGTGCCGTGGCGCACGACACCCGACAGGCCGGGCAGCTCCTGTTTGGGTGTCCAGTGCTCCAGGTCCGTGCTGTCGCTGTAGTAGTACTTCTTGACGGTGTAGCCGTCCATGAACATGCGATAGCCGCCGCCTGGGAGGGTGACAATGGTCTGGCCCTCCAGCAGGCTGCCCCATCCCGCCCAGTCGCCCTTGCCGGTGAAGCGGTACGGACCGGTGATGCGGTCGGCGACGGCGTGCTCGATGAGTTCGCCCGTGGCGTTCTTGGTGAACGCGTGGTAGGTGGCGCCCTTGCGGACCACGAAGGTGTCGATATAGCCGTTGTAGTCGCTCTCGCTCGGGGAGATGCCCGCGAGCGGCCGGGGCTCGCTCCACCGGGTGAGCGTGTCGTCGAGCGCGGTGAGGACGTGGGGCTGGAAGTGCCGGTAGGCGGTGGGGCCGGTGGACAGCGAGACGACGATACGGACCTTGCCGTCGGGCGCGTCGGTGAAGAACTCCGGTGCCCAGGTGTTGTTGGCGGCCACGCCGTGGCCGATGTCGGCGAGATGGGTCCAGGTGCGGCGGTCGTCGCTGACCGCGAGGCCGAAGGTGGTGCCGGTCCATCCGGTGGTGTACGCGACGTAGTAGCGGCCGCCGTGGCGGATGACGCTGGGGTCGCGGACGAGACCGGAGGGCGGGGTGTACGCCTTGTCCTGGACCGACCAGAAGTCACGCGCGTCGTCGGACCCGTAGACGTACATATTGCTCTCGCTGCTGTTCGTGAAGGCGGTGAACAGATAGCGCGAGACCGTGGTGGACTGCCGCACGGCGCGTCCACTCCCCTCGCTCCGGTCGTGCTCCGCGGCGTGCACACGGCTCGCGGTGAGGGGGACCACGAGAGCGAGGGCGGCCAGCAGCGCGAGCAGCGCTGCCGGCGCTCTCCAGGGTCGGGTGACATGCGGGGGCATCAGAGGGCTCCTGCGATCCGAAGTGATCGAATTTGTTCGGAGATTAAGGGTTCTGATGACTTCCGACAGCCCCTGGACAGGGTGCGAAAGTTTCGAAAACCGTGGAGCCCTGGAAGACGCGCGATGGGGTGGTGTGGTGAGGCGGGCGGATCAGCGATGCGGCGAGGGGCGGATCAGACGAAGGTCTGGCGCTGCAGCCAGAGGTCCCTGGCGGTTCCGCTGCCCTGGATGAAGACGTAGAGCAGATTCTCCTCGTTGAGGATGGGGACGCCGATGCCCGCGGAGCCGATGACCCCGCCCAGGGACTGGAAGCCGCTGTAGCTCGTGCCGTTCTCCGTGGTCTGCACGGCGACCCACAGGGCGTTGTCGGTGGCCTTGATGAACACGTTGACCCGGCCGTCCTGGGCGAGGGCGCAGGTGGGCCGCCAGACGATCTGTGCGCCGAGGCTCACGGGAGCGCCGAACGTGGTGTAGTCGTCGCTCTGTCCGACGCGCCGGACGGTCCCGTCGGAGCCCCGGTAGAAGATCTGCACCCGGCCGGCCGCGTCAAGGCACACCGACGGGCGGCTGGTCACGTTGGAGGCGTCGAGGGTGAAGGGCCCCCAGACGGTGGAGTTCTGGGTCTGCTGCTGGATGGTGTACAGGGTCTCGCCCACGCCCTTGACAGCCACCACGATCCGCCCTCCCCCGTCGAGGATGGGCGAAGGTGTGGCGAAGATGGCACCGCCCAGCGAGGTGGCGGCGGTGTAGGTCTCGTACTGCAGGTCCTGGTTGCGGAGGTACCACAGGGCGCCGTCGGCGCCGGGGAAGAACACATAGATGCGGCCGTCGGCCCCGAGCGCCGCGGCCGGGTCGTCCCCGATGCCGGTGGCCAGGATCTGGGGCGGTCCGTACCCGGAGTTGATGGAGGTCTGGGTGATGACCTCCAGATTGTTGCCCGGGGTGCGGTAGAAGACCCGGACCTTGCCGTCCTTGCCCCGGATCGGCGCGGGGATGCCGTCGACGGACAGGCCCGCGTACTGCTGCCACGGACCCCAACTGCCGTCGCGGGCCTCCACCCTGCTCCACAGGACGTTGGACCCGCCCCGGATGAAGACCTGCACCCGGTCGTCGGCGAACGCGACCGGGGCGGGCTCGGAGTGGATGCCGCCCTGCAGGTTGATCCAGGTGCCCCAGACGGTGCCGGGGGTGGTGGAAACGGTCATGAGAGGACCTCCCTCTTCTCGTGAAGCCACGAGACTGCACGGATACACCGTCAATTCCCGGGAAAGCATGGCGGATACCCAAAGAAAGGAAGATGTATGGATATGACCGATTCATTATTATGAGGGACTGATGTCAGATTAAATACGCTCGCTTGTTGTGGAAATTGATCGTGCGAGAGGAGAGATTCTGATCGCGGACCCGCCGTTGACCTTCCCCAAGGGGGAAGCCCGAGCATCGTGGTCGCCGGGCGAGGTGCCCGGCGGTGAGGAGGGCGAACATGGGGCTGCTGACCATCGGCGCGTTCGCGAGGGCGTCGAGGCTGTCCCCCAAGGCGCTGCGCCTGTACGACGAGCTCGGGCTGCTGCCGCCCGCCCGCGTCGATCCGCACTCCGGCTACCGCCGCTACGATCCGGCACAGCTGGAGCGGGCCCGTCTGGTGGCGTGGCTGAGGCGGCTCGGCATGCCGCTCGCCGAGATCCGGACGGTGTGCGAGCTGGAGCCGGAGGCCGCCGCGCGGGAGGTGCGCGCGTACTGGGCGCGGGTCGAGGCCGACACCGCGGCCAGGAGGGACCTGGCCGCCTTCCTCGTCGACCATCTGTCCGGGAGGGACACCACGATGTCTTCCGATCACACCACCCTGGGGATCCGCTACGCCGTGCTCTCCGACACCGGATCGGTCCGGGAGAGCAATGACGACGCCGGGTACGCCGGTCCGCGTCTGCTGGCCGTGGCCGACGGATTCGGGGGCGGACGGCACGCCGGCGAGGCGGCGATCGAGGCGCTCAAACCGCTGGACGCGGGTGTTCCGGGCGGGGAGTTGCTGAGCGCTCTGGAGGAGGCGGCGCACCGGGCCCGGGAGTCGGTCTCGGCGCTCGCCGCGTCCAACCCCGCGCTGCGGGATGTCGGCACGACGCTCACCGCGATGGTGTGGTCGGGCTCCCGGCTGGGTTTGGTCCATATCGGCGACTCGCGCGCCTATCTGCTGCGCGACGGTGAGCTGTTCCAGATCACCCATGACCACACCGTGGTCCAGTCGCTGATCGACGAGGGGCGGATCACCCTCGAGGAGGCCGCCTCGCACCCCCAGCGGGCGCTGCTGCTGCGCGCCGTGGGCGGCGGTTCGGCGTTCGAGCCGGACTTCGCCCTGCGGGACGCATGCGCCGAGGACCGCTATCTGCTGTGCTCGGACGGGCTGACGGGGGTTGTGCCCGCCGGGGAGATCCGGCGGGTGCTCGCCTCGGAGGACGACCCGGGCACGGCCGTACGGCAGTTGGTCGCCCTCGCCAACCGCGCGGGCGGGCCCGACAACGTCACCTGCGTGGTGGCCCATGTGGCCGAGCGGAGAATGCTGACCTCGGCGTAAGCCGCCCCCGTGACCGTCTCGCCCGCCCACCGTGACCGCTTGTTGAACATTGATGAATGGTGTGTGCAAAAGCTTGTCGGCCGAAAGAACGCCTCCTTATGCTCGCGGCGGAAATCGCTTTCCACTCCTGCCGACCGGGAGACAGGCATGGCCGGCGGCGCGGCGTAAGGGGCAGGGCATGTCCGCAGGTCCGATCCGGCTCTCCCAGGGAGCGCGCACCGCGCTCCGCCCGGCCACCGCGGCGCGGATCACCGGGGGTTTCTGGGCCGCCAGACGCCGTGTCAACGCCGAAGTGAGCGTTCCCCAGGGGCCGGACCGGCTGGAGCGGGCGGGCAATCTCGCCAATCTGCGGGCCGCAGCGGGGACGGCGCCGGCGGAGTCCGGTTTCCGGGGTGACTTCCCGTTCCAGGACTCCGATGTGCACAAGTGGCTCGAGGCGGCGTCCTGGCAGCTGGCGGACGGCGGCGAGGGGCCGGCCGAGGAGGAGCTGTCCCGGCAGGTGGAGCGGCTGGCCGGGCTGGTCGCGGCCGCGCAGGCCGAGGACGGCTATCTGCAGACGTACTACCAGTTGGGGCCGGACGCCCGGCGGTGGGCTGAACCGCACTGGGGGCACGAGCTGTACTGCGCGGGCCACCTCCTCCAGGCCGCGGTCGCGCACCACCGGGCCACCGGCGCGGACGGGCTGCTCGATGTGGCGGTGCGGTGCGCCGATCTCGTCGACGCCACGTTCGGGCCCGGCAGGAACGAGACGGTGTGCGGACATCCGGAGATAGAGACGGCGCTGGTCGAGCTGTACCGGGAGACCGGTGAGCGGCGCCACCTCGAGCTGGCCGGGTACTTCGTGGACCGGCGCGGGCACGGCAGCCTCGGCGACGGCCCGGCGGACGGCTCGCCCGGCCCCCGGCCCGGGGCGCCCTATTGGCAGGACCACATCCCGGTGCGGGAGGCGACGGCGGTCGCCGGGCATGCGGTGCGCCAGCTCTATCTCCTGGCCGGGGCCGCGGATGTGGCGGCGGAGACCGGCGACGCGGGGCTGCGGGACGCGCTGGTGCGGCTGTGGGAGGACATGGCCGCGACGAAGACCCATCTGACGGGCGGGGTGGGGTCCCGGCACGAGCTGGAGTCCTTCGGGGACGCGTACGAACTGCCGCCGGACCGGGCGTACGCGGAGACCTGCGCGGCCATCGCCGCCATCCACTTCGGATGGCGGATGGCGTTGCTGACCGGGGAGGCCCGCTACAGCGATCTGGTGGAGCGCACCCTGTTCAACGGTTTCGCGTCAGGGGTGTCGATCGACGGTGAGCGCTGGCTCTATGTGAATCCGCTGCAGGTCCGTCAGAACGATGAGAGCCGTAAGGGCGCCACCGGTGACCAGAGCGCCCACCGGACGCCGTGGTTCCGGTGTGCGTGCTGCCCGCCCAATGTGATGCGGCTGCTGGCCTCGCTGCCGCACTACATGGCGAGCGGCGACGCCCAGGGGCTGCAGCTGCACCAGTACGCGTCGGGCTCGTACGAGGCGGGCGGCGGGGCGGTGCGGGTGGGGACCGGCTACCCGTGGGAGGGACGCATCGCGGTGGTCGTGGACGCGGCCCCGCAGGACACGGACTGGACGCTGTCGCTGCGCATCCCGCACTGGGCGACGTCGTACGAGGCGACGGTCGGCGGGGAGCCGGTGGCCGAGCGGGCCGAGAACGGCTGGCTGCGGCTGCGGCGCCGCTGGCGGCCCGGCGAGACGGTCGTGCTGAGCCTGCCCCTGGACCCCCGGCTTACCCGGCCCGATCCGCGGGCCGACGGGGTGCGCGGCTGTGCCGCGATCGAGCGCGGCCCGCTGGTGTACTGCCTGGAGCAGCCCGATCAGCCCGCCGGGGTGCGGCTGGACGACATCACCCTCGACCCGGATGCCGCGCTGAGCGCGGAGCACCGGCCGGAGCTGCTGGGCGGGGTGTCCGTGATCACCTCCATGGCCCTGCGCCATGCCGTCGCGCGCGACGGGTGGTGGCCGTACCGGGACGGCGGCGAGCGCCCCGACGGGGACACGGGCTCCGGCGGGGACGCGGGCCCCGGCGGGGACGCGAGCGGCGCGGAAGCCCCCGGGCCGGTCCCGGTGACCGCGATCCCGTACTACGCGTGGGCGAACCGCGAGCCCGGCGCGATGCGGGTGTGGACCCCGCTCCAGACCCTGACCGGCTGACCTTCACAGGACCGGACCAGGCCCCTGACCTGCTGGTCTTCAGTTCACGCCCTGAGCAGCTGATCTCCACCGGACCCGGGCATGTCCCGCTCGGTGTCCACCGGAACTCGGCGGACACCCCATGCGTTCACCGCTCGAGGAACACGCTCTTGTGCCCGAGCGGCACCATTGCAACGGGAGGTGCCCCTTGAGCACCGGATCCACACCCCGCGGGGACGACGACGCCGACGGCTGGGACGACGTCACCCTCGACGAGGACTTCATACGGGACGCCGAGGTCGCCGAGCCCGCCGCGCGCACCCGGATGCTGACCGCGCGGTGGCGGCGCGGCGCGCCCGAGCCCCAGCCCTGGCGGGCGGACGAGCCGCCGGCCGGCTGGTTCTGGAGCAAGCGCCGCAAGCGGCGCCGGCGGCGCTGACCTCGTCTCTCCGTTATCCGGTCGCAATTGCGCGCGTAAAGACACCGCGGCATATCCGGTGGGAGGATTCGGCCCGACTCACTGATCATGAGGTCCGTGGTCGTTCGCCGACCCTGTCCCGGAGGTGCCGTGTCCGCTCGCTCCGCGTTGCCCGTCATAGCCGTCGCCGCCGTATCCGCCCTCCTGGCCGGGTGCACCAGCACCAAGTCGTCCGGGTCCGGCGGCGGCGACATCAGCCTGGTGAATTCCGGGAAGCTCACAACCTGCACACATCTGCCCTATCCGCCCTTCCAGTCCAAGCAGGGCAAGAAGATCGTCGGCTTCGATGTGGACATGGTCGATCTCGTGGCCTCCGCGCTCGATGTGAAGCAGGAGATCGTGGACACGCCCTTCGAGGGCATCCAGTCCGGGGAGGACCTCAACACCAACCAGTGCGACGTGGCCGCCGCCGGGATGACCATCACCGACGTACGCGAGAAGAACCTGGACTTCTCCGCCCCGTACTTCGAGGCCACGCAGGCGCTGCTCACCACCAAGGGCAAGCCCTACAAGACCCTCGCCGACCTCAAGGGCAAGAAGCTCGCGGTCCAGCAGGGGACCACCGGCGAGAGTTACGCCCAGAAGCACGCCAAGGGCGTCAAGCTGGTCCAGTTCGAGGATCTCGCGCTGCTGCTGACCGCCGTCAAGACCGGGCAGACCGACGCCGGCATCAACGACAACGGTGTGCTCTACGACTACGTCAAGGACAACGCCGACACCACGGTGACGGCCGAGTTCGACACCGGCGAGCAGTACGGCATCGCCGTGCGGACCGGCAATGACGCGCTGCGCAAGAAGATCGACGCGGTGCTGAAGGACGCCCGGGCGGACGGCTCCTACGACCGTATCTACAAGAAGTGGTTCGGCACCGCGCCCAAGAAGTGACGCCCGCTGACGGCCATCGGAGCTGAGGAGTCCGCACACATATGGCAATGACCCGCAGACAGCGGGCGCGGGCGATACGAGCGGTGCAGTACGCCGTGCTCATCGCCCTGCTGCTCGCCATCGTCCTGGCCGCGGACTGGGGTGAACTGCGGCGCGCGTTCTTCGACGCCGAAGTCGCCCGGTCCCTGTTCCCCGACATCATCACCACCGCCCTGGTCAACACCGTCGTCTACACCCTGCTCGGCTTCGGCTTCGGCCTTGTCCTCGGGGTGGTGCTGGCGCTGATGCGGCTCTCGCAGGTGCCGCCGTACCGCTGGCTGGCGGTCGCCTACATCGAGTTCTTCCGCGGGGTGCCCGCGCTGCTGGTGTTCATCGCGCTGGGCTTCGGGGTGCCGCTCGCCTTCCAGGTGGCATTGGACCGGCACGTCACGGTGATGCTGGCGCTGGGGCTCGTCGGGGCCGCCTACATCGCGGAGACGATGCGGGCGGGGATCCAGGCGGTGCCCAAGGGGCAGATGGAGGCGGCGCGTTCGCTGGGGATGTCCCACACCCGGGCGATGGCCTCGATCATCATCCCGCAGGCGTTCCGGATCGTCCTGCCGCCGCTCACCAATGAACTGGTGCTGCTGACCAAGGACTCGTCCCTGGTCTATCTGCTGGGGCTCTCCCTGGACCAGTACGAGCTGTCCAAGTTCGGCCGGGACGCGCTGAACCAGCACCGCAGCCTCACCCCGATCCTGGTCGCCGGGGTGTGCTACCTGATCATCACCGTTCCGCTCGGCCATCTGGTGCGCCGGCTCGAGGCCCGTTCGGCGAAGGCGAGGTGACCGGCGTGAAGGAGACGACGGTGGTGAAGGAGACCGGCGAGGCGGACGGTATCGCCATCCAGGTGGCGGGTCTGCACAAGTCCTTCGGCGCGCTGGAGGTGCTCAAGGGCATCGATCTCACCGTCCGGCGGGGCGAGGTGGTCTGTGTCATCGGCCCGTCGGGATCCGGCAAGTCGACGCTGCTGCGCTGTGTGAACCTCCTGGAGGAGCCGACCTCGGGCTCGGTCACCGTGGCGGGGACCGAGGTCACCGACCCGGACGTGGACATCGACCGGGTGCGGCGGCGGATCGGCATGGTGTTCCAGGCGTTCAACCTCTTTCCGCATCTGACCGCCCTGGAGAACCTCACCATCGCCCAGCGGCGGGTGCTGCGCCGTGACAAGGCGGAGGCGGTACGGATCGGGAGGGACACGCTGCGCCGGGTCGGCCTGAGCGACAAGGAGTCGGCCTATCCGGCGCAGCTTTCGGGTGGCCAGCAGCAGCGGGTGGCCATCGCCCGGGCGCTGTCCATGGACCCGGAGTTGATGCTCTTCGACGAGCCGACCTCGGCGCTCGATCCGGAGCTGGTCGGCGATGTGCTCGCCGTGATGCGCGCCCTGGCGGACGAGGGGATGACGATGCTGGTCGTCACCCATGAGATGAGCTTCGCTCGGGAGGTCGCCGACCGGGTCGTGTTCATGGACGACGGGGTGATCGTGGAGGAGGGCGGACCGGAGCAGGTCGTGTCCGATCCGGTCCATCCGCGCACCCGGGCCTTTCTCACCCGGGTGCTGAACCCGGCCGCGGCGCGGGTCGGGGAGGTGCCGGACACGGGCCCGCACGGAGCGCGGATCGACCGCTGAGCTCCGTGCGCGCGGCTGAACTCCCTGCGGGCGGCTGAGCTCTTCGTACGGCGCGGGTCCGCGTGGTCAGCGGGCGGGACGCAGGTCGCGCAGGTCGATCGCGTCGGCCATGGCCTGCAGTCCCGCGTCGTTGAAGTGGAGATGGTCGCCCGAGTCGTAGGCGGGCAGTGAACGGTCCGGGGCGGCGGGGTCGCGCACGGCGGCGTCGAAGTCCGCCACCCCGTCGAACAGGCCGCCGTCCCTGATGAAGCCGTTCACGGACTGCCGCACCGCCTCGCGCGCCTCGGTGTAGTTGCCGTTGCCGCCGAACGGGGTGATGGTGCCGCCGATGACGCGGATGCCACGCGCGTGGGCCCGTTCCACGATCCGGCGGTAGGCGTCCTCGAACGCGGCGGGATCGGTCTGATTGGGGTTGCCCTTGATGTCGTTGATGCCCTCCATCAGGACCACCGCGCGCACCCCGGAGCGGGAGAACACATCCGCGTCCAGCCGGGACAGGGCACTGGGCCCGGTGCCGTCCAGCAGTACGCGGTTGCCCGCGATCCCGGCGTTCAGCACCCCGAGCCGGCGCTGCGGGGGCAGCGCGCGCAGCCGGGCCGCGAGCCGGTCCGGCCAGCGGCGGTTGGCGCTCGACGTCGATCCGGAACCGTCGGTGATGGAGTCGCCGAGGGCGACCACGCCGCCCGCGGCGGGGGCGCCGAGCACGTCCACGCCCGTCACGTAGTACCAGGAGCTGGTGGTGGCGGTGTACGCGGCGCCGCTCTCCTCCGCGGTGTGGTCGCCGTCCGGCGCCAGGAACGAGGTCTGCAGGGCCGAGTGGTGGTACGTCGCCGGGCCCGAGTCGGCCGGTGTGTAGAGGGTGACCAGCAGGTTGGCGTCCGGGGCCACCCGTAGCGGCACCGGATCGCTGACCGCGTCCTCACCGGCCGGAACCGTGACCGACGCGGTATGGCGGAAGGTGGCCGTGCGCATGGTCCCGGCACGGGCGCCCGCGCTCTTGGGCGCCCCGCTCTCCTGCAAGGCGACGGTCACGGAGGTGAGTTGGAGGGGTGCGGTGCCGAGGCGGTTGGTCACCCGGACGCGGACGGCGTGGCCGCCGACGCTGGTGTGCACCACGTTGCGGATCGACTGACCGGGCAGGGCGGGGACGGTCCCGGAGGCGGCGGCCTCCCAGGTGCCCGTCCAGCCATGGCCGGGGGCGGAGGCGGGGGCCGGGTGGGAGGTGGCGGCCCAGGCGGGCCCCTGCAGCGGCAGGAGGGCGAGGACCGACGCGGCCAACAGGCCGCGGAGAACGTGCCGGATCGTGACCATGACGTGCTGCCTTCCAGAGCGACGGAACTGGAGACGAGCGAGCTGGACCGAACGCGGCCGTAAGGGTGACGGCCGAGGAGGAGCACGAGCGCGACGTAGACAACCAATAAGACATCGGAGGCATCAAGGGATACGACAGGAGAAGAGCGGGCTCTTTCGGAATTTCGCCCACATAGACCCGATGAATACACCCGCCGCATCGGCCACCGTCGAGATGGCGCGGGGAGGCGGCCAAGGTTTCGGCGGGCGGCAGGCAACGTTTCGGCGGGCGGCGGCGACAAGCAGGCGTGGGGCCGTCCCCCCTCGACTCCCGGGTCTTCCCGGCGACTTGAGGCGGCCTTAAGGTAGAAACCGATTGCTGCCCGGTCAGGGTTCCACGTGGGCGGTTAGGGAAGGGAGTCTCAATGGCTCGTTCCTCGGGATCGACGGGGCCCACGCTGGCGGTCGTCGCCCGTGAGGCGGGCGTGTCGGTACCGACCGCTTCGAAGGTGGTCAACGGCCGGGAGGACGTGGCCCCCGAGACCCGTCGCCGGGTCACCGAGGTCCTGGACCGCCTGGGGTACATCCGCAGGCCGCGCTGCGAGACACCCAAACCGGCCCCGATGGTCGACCTGGTGGTGCACTCACTCGACAGCGCCTGGTCGGGGGCGGTGCTGCACGGCGCGACGGAGGCCGCACACGAGGCGGGACTCGAGGTGGTGGTCTCGGCCGCGGCCACTCGCGGCCGGGGCGGCCCGAGCGAGCACGGCTGGCCGGACAAGCTGTACGCCCGGGGCAGCTCAGGTGTGCTGTTCCATCTCACGGAGCTCGCGCCCGTCCAGTACGCCTGGCTCGATGAGCACCGGATCCCGTTTGTGATGATCGACCCCGCGCACGACCCGCCGCCCGGGGTGCCGTCCGTGGCGGCCGCCAACTGGCAGGGCGGGATGGCCGCGACCGAGCACCTCATCGAGCTGGGGCACCGCCGGATCGCGGTGATCGGTGGCCCGGGGCGGGCGGTGCGCGACGGTGGCCGGGTCGCCGGGTACCGGTCGGCGATGGCGGCGGCCGGGGTGCCGGTGCCGTCCGCGTATGTGCGCTACGGCGACGTCAGCGAGGCCGGGGCGCGCCGCCGGATGGCCGAGCTGCTGGATCTGTCCGAGCCGCCCACGGCCGTCTTCGTCTGCTCCGATCAGATGGTGCCGGGTGTGTACCGGGCGGCCGGGGAACGGGGGCTGCGGGTGCCGCGGGACATCAGCGTCGTGGGCTTCGACGATCTGCCGCAGGCCCGCTGGATCACGCCCGCGCTGACGACGGTCCGTCAACCGCTGTCGGAGATGGCGGCCGTGGCGCTGCGCAAGTTGCTGCGGCTGATGACCGGCGAGGTACCGGAGGCGATCCGGACCGAGCTGTCCACCCGGCTCATGGTCCGGTCCAGTACCGCTCCCCCACTTCGCGCTCTCTTATGACCGAGGGTTCGAACACTGCACGGCTGTCCGGACGGGCCCGTACCACCAGTCCCATCCCTCACACCTGATTGGTCATCCTTCACCGCACCGATCGCTACGGAGGTCAGCCCACCGTGTTCATCGACCTGCCCCTGGAGCAGCTGCGCACCTACCGGCCCCCGCTGCCCGAGCCGGACGGCTTCGACGCCTTCTGGACGCGGACCCTCACCGAGGCCCGCGCCTGCGAGCTGAACGCGGTGTTCACCGAGGAGGACACCGGACTGACCCGAGTGCAGACCTACGACGTGGAGTTCTCCGGCTTCGGCGGGCACCGGATACGCGGCTGGCTGCTGGCCCCGCGGGAGGTGGCGGGTCCGCTGCCGTGCGTGGTGCAGTACCTCGGCTACAGCGGCGGCCGGGGGCTGCCGCACAACTGGCTGCTGTGGCCGTCGGTGAGCTATGCGGTCTTCGTGATGGACAGCCGGGGCCAGGGGTGGGTCCAGCACTCCCCCGGCGTCACCCCCGATCCGGTCGGCGGCACCGGGCCCGAGACCCCGGGCAAGATGACGCAGGGCGTCCTCTCCCCGGACGACTACTACTACCGCCGGCTGTACACGGACGCGGTACGGGCGGTGGAGGCCGCCCGTGAGCATCCGCTGGTGGATTCCGCGCGGATCGTGGTCAGCGGGGGCAGTCAGGGCGGTGCGCTGGCGCTGGCGGCGGCCGGGCTGGTGCCGGATCTGACGGCCGCCCTGGTGGATGTGCCGTTCATGACGCACATCCGGCGCGCGGTCGAGATCACCGACGCGGACCCCTATGGGGAACTGGCCCGGTTCTGCGCCGGACAGCGCCACCTGGCCGGGCGGGTGTTCGCCACGCTCGACCACTTCGACGGGCTCAACTTCGCGGCCCGCGCCAACGCGCCGGCGCTGTTCTCGACCGCGCTGCGCGATGAGATCACCCCGACCTCCTGCGGCTTCGCCGCCCATCACCACTACGCCGGTGAGAAGGACCTCAAGGTGTGGTCCTTCAACGGCCACGAGGGCGGGGGCACGCATCAGCAGGCCGAGCAGATCGGCTTTCTGCGGGAGCTGCTGGGCTGAGCCCGGCGTGCCGGGCGGCGTTCGACCGCCGCCCGGCACGGGGTAGACAGGGGCTACCCGCACCGAAGGAGCCGCCCGTGCCCGCGCAACCGCTGGAAGGCATCACCGTCGTCGCCCTGGAGCAGGCCGTCGCCGCCCCGTTCGCCACCCGTCAGCTCGCCGATCTGGGAGCCAGGGTCATCAAGGTGGAGCGGCCGGGGCGCGGTGACTTCGCCCGCGACTACGACCGCGAGGTCAAGGGCGCTTCGGCCTACTTCGTCTGGATCAATCGCGGTAAGGAAAGCGTCGTCCTCGATGTCAAGGACGACACCGACCGGGCGCTGCTCGACGCGATGCTCGCCCGCGCGGATGTCTTCGTGCACAATCTGGCGCCCGGCGCCGTGGACCGGCTGGGCCTGGGAGCGCGGACGCTGCGGCCCGCCCATCCTCGCCTGATCACCTGCGCGATCTCCGGCTACGGGGACAGCGGCCCGTACCGTGAGAAGAAGGCGTACGACCTGCTCATCCAGTGCGAGGCGGGGCTGCTGTCGATCACCGGCAGCCCTGAGGCCCCGGCCCGCCCCGGGATCTCGATCGCCGATATCGCGGGCGGGATGTACGCCTACACAGGCATTCTCACCGCGCTGTACGAGCGGGAGCGCACCGGTGCGGGGACCGACCTGAGCGTGAGCCTGCTCGATGCGCTGGGCGAGTGGATGGGCCACCCCTATTTCGCCCAGGCGTACGGCGGCGCCGGGGTCGTCCGCAGCGGCGCGCGTCATCCGTCGATCTCGCCGTACGGCGCCTACCGCTGTGGGGACGGCGGTCAGGTGTTCCTGAGTGTGCAGAGCGATCGTGAATGGGCCGCCCTGTGCGAGCGGGTGCTCCGCCGCCCGGAGCTGATCCGGGACCCGCGCTTCGCGGACAATCCCCTGCGCCGTACCCATGACGAGGAACTGACGGCCGAGTTGGAGTCGTGCTTCGCGGACCACACCGCCGAGGGGCTGATCGCGCTGCTGGACGGAGCCGGTATCGCCAACGCCCGGCTGCGCGACATCGCGGAGTTCGGCGCCCACCCCCAGTTCGACGCCCGCGACCGCTGGGGCGAGTTCTGCTCCCCGGTCGGACCGCTGCGCGGTCTGCTGCCGCCCGTGGAAGTGGCGGGCCGCAGGGCGCCGATGCGACCGGTGCCGGGGCTCGGCGAGCACACCCAGGCGGTGCGCGCCGAGTTCTCCTGAACCGGTCGCCCGCCCGGGGAAACCGGGACCCGCCTGACGGGTGGCCGGGGCTCCTGTGCTAGGACGCCGGGCATGGAGATCGAGCCGATCACCCTGTCCACGCCACGGCCCGTACGACGGCCGACACTGGTCCGGCGCTGGGATGAACTCACCTTCCTGCACTGGCCGGTGGAGCCGGAGCGCGTGGCCCCGCTGCTGCCCGCCGGTACGCGCCCGGACACCCTCGACGGTGTCACCTATGTCGGGCTGGTCCCGTTCCTGATGCGCGGTGTGGGCTTCGGGCCGGGGCCCGGCCTGCCGTATCTGGGCACGTTCTGCGAGACGAACGTGCGGCTGTACTCGGTGGACGGGCAGGGCCGGCGCGGTGTGGTGTTCCAGTCCCTCGACGCGGCCCGGCTGCTCCCCGTGCTGGTGGGCCGGCTCACCGTCCGGCTGCCCTATCGATGGTCCACGATGCGGCTGCGGCGCGAGAACAACGTGATCACCTACAGCTGCGGCCTGCGACGGCGCCCGGCGGTCCGGGGTCGCACGAGCCGGGCCGTGGTGAGGATAGGCGGGGCCATCACGGAGCCCACACGGCTGGAACGGTTCCTGACCGCCCGGTGGGGGCTGCACGTCTCCTGGCACGGCCGCACGGTGCACCTGCCGAACGACCACGCACCATGGCCACTGCACCGGGCCGAGCTGCTCGAACTCGACGACGGCCTGATCACCACCGCGGGCCTGCCGCCCATGACGGGCCCGCCGGTGAGTGTGCTGTACTCCCCCGGGGTCGCCGTTCGCTTCGGGACCCCGCAACGCGCATGAGCTGGGCGGCAGCGAGGAGGTAGTTGTAGCGGGCGGTCTCCCGGTAGTTGCCCGCCCGCAGCGAGCGGCCCCAGTCCCGCAGGTAGCGCTACCAAGTCTTGGGCAGCCCTGCGGTGATCTTGTCCAGGTCCACAAGCAACATGGAGAAAGCCTTCGAGTCAACGTGTCGGTGGGCGGTCCGCCGCACCCGAAGTCCCGAATGCGAAGCGCCTGACGGCAAGTCAGGCGGGTACACTCACAGACACGCTCCTGACCAGCGGCGACAGCGATCTGCGACGGGAGTACTCACCGTGGTTCAGTTGCCATCCAGCGGCCCAGGTGGGTCGAGCCGGTAGCCGTGTCCCCGCAGGGTGGTGAGGGCGGGCAGGACGACAGGCGCGTGTGCGGCGGAGGCGGCCGCCTGCAGTCGGCGGCGCAGGGAGGACATGGTGACGTCCAGCGTCTTGGTCGGCCCGAACCAGTTCTCGTCCCACACCTCCGCCATGAGCGATTCGCGGGAGACGGCCTCCCCCGGATGCCGGACCAGGATGGCGAGGAGTTCGAACTCCTTGGGGCGCAGTTCGACCTCCCGATCGCCGAGGAGGCAGCGGCGCGCGGCGATGTCCACGGTCAGACCCCCGATCCGGATCGGGTCGCCGGGCCCCGCCGGGGCGGACGGGCGGCGGCGGAGATGGGCGCGGAGGCGGGCGAGCAGCACGGTCAGGCTGAAGGGTTTGACCAGGTAGTCGTCGGCGCCCGCGTCCAGGCCCACGATGACGTCGATCTCCTCGCTGCGGGCGGTCAGGATGAGGATGAGGACATCGCAGTGCTCGTCGCGCAGTTGCCGGGCCACGTCGATGCCATCCATGTCGGGGAGGCCGAGGTCGAGCAGGACGACGTCGATGGGGAGTCTGGCGGCCTCGGCCAGGCCGGAGCCGCCGGTCCGGGTCCAGGTCACGGCGTAGCCGTGGGATCGCAGACCTGCTTCCACATGCCGCCCGATGACCTCGTCGTCCTCGATGAACAGTACGGATACCGCGTCCTTGGCTCCTGTCGTCCGCATGCTCAAAAGCGTAGGGCGGGTGGCTGTCCGGGGGCGCGCGGACGGTCCGCTGTCAGAGTTCACGCAGCTCTTCCACGGCCGGCCGGGGGGATCTGCGGACGCCGCTCAGGGCTGCCCCGACGATGGCCGCGAAGGCTGCCGCCAGGGTCAGGGCGGGATATGGCCAGGGCACGGCCACGGTGTCCGGTGGTGGGTCGAACACACCGGTGAGCACCTTGACGAGCATCTGGGTCAGGGCCCATCCGATGAGTTCTCCACCACGTCGAGGGCCTGGATAAGGCTCGGGGACTGGAAGACGACGCCGATGTCATGGGCCGTGGCGGGGCGGCCCAGAGCGGGCCAGTCTGGCCGACCGTGGTGGAAGAACACGTACCGCTCCACCGAGTCGCGCACGCTCTTGCCGATCACCTGGTTGTCGGGGATGTCGCCCGGCGGGTTGGACGCGGTGGGGGCTGACCCGGTCCGCTGGTGGAGGCCGACCCGGTCCGCTGGGTGGGCGACGAGCCCGAAGTGGCCTTGGAACCGCTGTGAGAGCCCCCGCCGGAGCCGGAGCAGCCGGCGACCACCGCGGTGGTCAGGGCACGGTGGCGGGAACGGCGGGGATGGCTCGCTTGCTCTTCGTGTCCTCCACATAGGCGAACCGCTGGTGCCTCCGACACCAGGGAGGAGGCGGTAAACACTCGCCACGACGAGGGCTGGGCGACGGCAAAACCGGTCGGTGGCGTCCCTGCCTCGGCCTCACCGGGCGCGCCCACGCTCATGATGGGCGTATGAGACAGCGCGTGATGCGGGTGGCCGCGATGGCGGTGCTGGTGGCGCTCGTCCTCCTCGCCACGCCGCTGGCGCTCGGGATCCAGACGTCCTTCTTCGCGGATGAACGCGATGAGCTGGAGCGCGTGGCCCTGACGGCCGCCATCCATGTGCCGCCGTCGTTCGCGGTGGGCGGCCGTGTGAAACTGCCCGCCCATGAGCCAGGAATCGACGTCGGGGTGTACGACCTGTCCGGGCGCCTGCGCGACGGCAGCGGTCCGAGGACGGCGGACTCGATCACCCGGCCGGCCCGGGGCGGGGTGGTGGCCCGGGGGCGCGGCGACGACCAGATTGTGGTGGCCGTGCCCGTATCGGCCGAGGAGCGGGTCATCGGTGTGGTCCGTGCCTCGACCGGGACACCGCAGGTCTGGCAGCGCATCGTCCTGGCCTGGCTGGTCCTGTCCGGCACCGCCCTGGTGGCGCTGGTCACGGCCATCGTGGTGGCACGCCGGCAGGCGCGCACGCTCACCGCACCGTTGGAGGCGCTCTCGGCGAAGGCCGGAGCGGTGGCGGACGGGGATCTGACCGCGCGCGCCGAAGGCAGCGCGATCGCCGAGATCGACCAGGTGGCGCGCACCCAGAACGCCGTGGTCGAGCATCTGGCCCTACGGCTCGATCACCAGCGCCACTTCACCTCCAACGCCTCCCATCAGCTGCGCACCCCGCTCGCCGGTCTGCAACTGGGTCTGGAGGCGGCCGCCGCCGGTCCCGACGCGGAGCTGCGAATGGCCGTGACGGAGGCCCTGGAGCAGGTCCGGCATCTTCAGCGGACCGTGGACGAGGTGCTCCGGCTGGCCAGGGCGACGCCACGCCCCGGCGTTCCCGCGACCGCCCGGCTCGCCGCCGAGGTGGTCGAGGGGGCGGAGCGCCGCTGGCACGGCGCGTTCGCCGCCGAGGGCCGTCGTCTGGACTTCGGTGTCGAGCGCGGCAGCGGGGGCCTGCGGATCCCCGACCGCACCGCCGAGCAGATTCTGGACGTCCTGCTGGACAACGCCCTGCGCCACGGTCACGGTACGGTCGAGGTCACGGTGCGCGAGATGGGAGTCGCGGTCGCCGTGGACGTGTCCGACGAGGGCTCGCTGACGCTCGACCGGCGGTCCGTCTTCGAGCGGGGGGCGACGACATCGCGGGCCGGGAGTGGCATCGGGCTGACGCTGGCGCGGGAAATGGCCGAGGCGGCCGGGGGGCGGCTCACCCTCGCCCGGACGGCGCCCACCACCTTCACCTTGCTGCTGCCGGTCACGGAGCCTCCGCCGCCACCGGAGTGAGCCGTCACAGGGGGAGGCGGGCGGCCGAAGATGACCGCCCGCCCCGGGTGAGGTCCCGGGCTTCTTCCTACGCGTTGCCCTCGGACTCATGGTTGGCCTGAGAGCCGGAGTCGTTGTGACCGCCGGAGCC
The DNA here is from genome assembly GCF_003595545.1 of Streptomyces sp. 11-1-2. Lineage (NCBI taxonomy): Bacteria > Bacillati > Actinomycetota > Actinomycetes > Kitasatosporales > Streptomycetaceae > Streptomyces > Streptomyces sp. 11-1-2. The sequence continues at coordinate 10,961,774 of NZ_CP022545.1, read as the reverse complement.
GTCCTCCTGACCGCCCGGCCGCACGCCCTGATCCGGCGCGGCCATCTGCCCAGCGCGTCGGGGACCTCCTCCTGGACCCGGCTGGTCCTGCGTCTACCACTGGCGATATAACCCCATCAGCACGTTTTGCCGTGATCTAACCTCCGTCGTGCTGGGTGTTAACCACCTTCTTCCTAGCGTGGAAGACATCAAGGTTCGCCCGCGGATGGAGGGCACGATGAGCAAGCACAGCATCGTCGTTGTCAACGGTCCGGAGGGTGAGGAGCGGCTCCTGACGGCACGGCCCGCCACCGGCCGGCCGCCCCCGCTCGGGGCCCTCGCGAAGTACTTCGAGCCCACCTGTCACCGCGCCCCGTCCCGGAGCGCCGTGACCGGCGCAGGGTGGGGCGCCGAATACGCGGTGCTCAACCGCTGAACGATCCAGCATGCCCACGGGACGCCCCTGGCCGATCCCCGCCACGACGTCGGAACAGCCGCCGGCCGCACCCACCGCTCTCCGCCAAATCTTTGGGGAGGCTTCTCATGACAACGCTCCTCCGGCCCGCTCCGCTGACGGCTCCCCGTGTCAGCGGCGATCTGCCCGGCCCCCGCTCCACAGCCCTGTTGGCCCATCAGGAGCGGTGGGAGTCGAGTGCGCGGACCTACCCGCGCCATCTGCCCATCGCACTGGCAGAGGGGGCGGGCAGCTTCGTCCGGGACGTCGACGGCAATGTCTTCATCGACTTCCTCGCCGGCGCCGGGGTGCTGTCACTCGGCCACAACCATCCGGAGCTGGTGCGGGCCGTGCGGCGTCAGCTCGACTCCCTCACCCACGGCCTGGACTTCCCCACCCCCGCCAAGGACGCCTTCACCCAGGCCCAGCTGTCCATGCTGGCGCCGGAGCTGCGCAAGCGCACACGGCTGCACTTCTGCGGGCCGACGGGAGCCAACGCCGTCGAAGCCGCCATCAAGCTCTGCAAGATCGCGACCGGCCGGGGCGACATCATCTCCTTCCAGGGCGCCTTCCACGGCAGCACCCACGCCACGATGGCGCTCAGCGGGCTGGTGTCCCAGAAGGCGCCCGTGCGCGACGGCATGCCGGGAGTGCACTTCTTCCCGTACACCGCCAGTGGCCCGGCCCTGGACGGCGGTTCGGTCAACGGCGCCGACCTCCTGGAGCAGGCGTTGCGGGACGGCAACGGCGGTATTCCGCTGCCCGCCGCGGTGATCATGGAGATGGTGCAGGGCGAGGGCGGAAACTTCGTCGCCCGCACCGACTTCGTCCGCAAGGTGCGCGAGGTGACCTACTCGCTGGGCATCCCCCTGATCGTCGACGAGGTCCAGACAGGTTGCGGACGCACCGGCACCTGGTTCGCCTTCGAGCAGTACGGCATCGAGCCGGATGTCATCGTGGCGTCCAAGGCACTGAGCGGCATCGGTCTGCCGGTCGCCCTCATCCTGTACGACACCGCGCTGGACACCTGGGCGCCCGGCGCGCACATCGGGACCTTCCGCGGCAATCAACTGGCCTTCGCCGCCGGGGTGGAGACGATCCGCATCATCCGGCGGGACGACATCCTGGGCAACGTCCGCCGGCAGGGTGCGCGGATCGCGGACCGGCTGGCCGGGCTCACCCGCAATCCCTGGGTCAGCCAGGTGCGCGGCCGAGGGCTGATGTGGGGGATCGAAATGGCGGATCCCCGTGACGGCCGCCCGGCCACCGAGGTCGCGGCCGCGGTCCAGCACCATGCGCTGCGCCATGGCCTCATCGTGGAACGCGGCGGACGTGACGACGCCGTGGTACGCATCCTGCCCCCGCTGAACGTCACCGCCGAGGTCGTGGACACGGCCTGCTCGATCCTGGTGGAGGCCGTGTCCGCCCGCGCCGATCGTTCCTCCGTTCCCTGAGGGCTGAAAGGGGCATCGGATGGCTCTCATCGTCCAGAAGTACGGAGGCTCGTCGGTACCCACCACCGAGCGGATCAGGCGGGTCGCCGAACGGGTGGTCAGGGCCCATGACGCGGGCCATGACGTGGTCGTGGTGGTGTCCGCCATGGGCGACGCCACCGATGAACTCCTCGCCCTGGCCCGGAACGTGGACACCGCACCCTGTCCGCGGGAGCTGGACACCCTGCTGAGCGTAGGTGAGCAGGTCTCCAGCACGCTGACCGCGATGGCGATCCACGCGCTCGGTGCCTCGGCGTGCTCCTATTCCGGCCGCCCGGCCGGGGTGATCACGACTCCGGCCCACGGCGGGGCCCGGATCGTGGAGGTACGGCCTCGCCTGGTCCAGGAGGCGCTGGACCGCGGCACGATCCCAGTGGTCACCGGATTCCAGGGAGTGTGCGGGGAAAACGACGACGAGATCACCACCCTGGGCCGCGGCGGCTCCGACACCACGGCGATCGCGCTGGCGGCGGCGCTCAAGGCCGACGTATGCGAAATCTGCACCGATGTGGACGGGGTGCTCACCGCGGATCCAAGGATCGTGCCGGAGGCGAGGCCGATCGACCACCTCACCTATGAGGCCATGCGGGAGCTGGCCGCCACGGGAGCGCGGGTGCTGGCGCTGTCCAGCGCCGAGTACGCCGAGCGATACGCGGTGCCCCTCCGAGTCCGGTCGTCCTACGGCGAACATCCGGGCACCGTCGTCTCGGACGAGCCCGTACGGCCCCCGTCGTACGGGTCCCCCGCCCGGGTGGTCGCCCTGGCCCATGACCCGTCCCGCACGAAGATCACCCTGTCCGGTGTGGTGGGCCGCGCGGGGGCGACGGCGGGCGTGCTGCACGCCCTGGCCGAGGAGGGGAGCGGGACCGGCACGGCTGAATTCCGTGCCGTCCCGGCCGGCGACGGGCGATACGGCGCGCTCACTCTGGTCCTGCCCTCGGCCGACGCCCCCGCCGCGCTGGCCGCCCTGCGGACCTGCCGCCGAGGCATCGGCTACGACGGCCTCACCCTCGAGGACAAAGTCGGGACAGTGTCGCTCGTGGGGGCCGGATTCCGGTCGCACGCCGGGACTTTCCTCCTGCTGAGGGAGGCACTGGACGAGATGGGCGTGCCGTTCGAGCCGGTGTCGGCGTCGGACACCCGCATTTCGGTACTTTGCCGTGCCTCCCGGCTGCCGGACGCCGTACGCGCCCTGCACAAGGTGTTCGTGGAGATCCCGGCCGGCAAACCCCGGCCCACCCGTACGCGACGGGCAGCACGGCAGGCTGCCGACGAAGGCGTTCACCATGAGGACGCGGATGAGCAGGGTGACCGGCTTCTCCGGGCGGCAGGACGCCTCTCCATCGAACTGGAGGGCACCGCCCCGCCGCAGATCGCCGGACGTGCCGTGTCCGTAGGCCATCATCGGCGCGCGATACGCGGGTGCCCTGCCGACCCGCCTCATCCCTCTGGCGGAGCAGGTCCGCGGAGGCCGTGGCCGTGGTGCGCGTGAGGAGAGCACGATGTCGGGAAGTGACCGGAAGGGGGCGGTGGGGGGAGGGCCGCCGCGCGCGTGGGTGCCGAGGTCGCGGAGTCGTCCGGATGGTCTGCTCGCCTGTGCGGGCTGGGACGGTTCGGTTCGGTGGCGGGACGGCGAACGGCTTGAGCGGCTGTTCGAGGAGCGCTGCGACCTGATGTGCGCGCGGGGGAACGGAGACCGGCTCGCGGTGGACGCCGGCGACGTCGTCCTCACGTACCCTCAGCTGGACGAAAGGGCCAATCGGCTTGCTCGTTTCCTGATGGCCGAGGGTGTACGGCCCGGCGACCGGATCGGGTTGTTGCTCGACGAGGCGGTGGACGCCTATGTCGGGATACTGGCCGTGCTGAAGGCGCACGCCGCGTACGTACCGCTGGACGTCGGGTTCCCGTCGGATCGTCTGAGCTACATCGTGGCCGATGCCTCCGTGCGCATGGTCCTGTCACTGTCCCGACTCTCCGAGCGGACGCGATGCCTCACAGACGGTACCGAGCTGCTGTATCTGGACCGGGTACGGTCCAGGGTCGCGGAGCAGCCTCCCGGTCGCCCCGACCCGATGGCTGTCGGGGAACCGGCCGACGACCTGTGTTACGTCATCTACACCTCAGGATCCACGGGCCGCCCGAAGGGGGTGACCGTCGGACACCCCGCTGTGTGCAACTTCGTCCGAGTGGCCTCGGAGGTCTACGGCATCACCTGCGACGATCGGGTCTATCAGGGGATGACCATCGCTTTCGACTTCTCCGTCGAGGAGTCCTGGGTGCCCTGGATGGCCGGTGCCACGGTGGTACCCAAACCTGAAGGGCCGAGCCTGCTCGGTGCCGAGCTGGACGCGTTCCTGCGGGAGCGCCGGGTCTCGGCCCTGTGCTGCGTTCCCACCTTGCTGGCCACCCTGGACGAGAACGCGTCCGAGCTGCGGTTCCTGCTGGTATCCGGGGAACCCTGCCCGCAGAATCTCGTCACCCGCTGGCACCGGCCCGGCCGCCGGTTCCTCAACGTCTACGGCCCGACCGAAGCGACCGTCACGGCGACCTGGAGCCCGCTGGCTCCCGACCGTCCGGTGACGATCGGTGTCCCGCTGCCGACGTACTCGGTCGCCGTCCTCGATCCGGAACGGGACACGGCCCTGCCGCCGGGCACGATGGGAGAGATCGCGATCGGCGGGATCGGGCTCGCCGATGGATACCTCAACCGGCCCGAGATGACCGAACGCGCCTTCATTCCGGACTTTCTCGGCATCCCCGGGAATCCGTCCGGCAAGCTCTACCGGACCGGGGACCTGGGCAAGATCAACGCCCAAGGTGAGGTCGAACATCACGGCCGCATCGACACCCAGGTCAAAATCCGCGGCTACCGCGTAGAACTGGCCGAGATCGAGTCGGTGCTGCTGCACCTGCCCGGAATCGCCCAAGCGGTGGTCAGCGACCGGGAGATCACCCCGGGGGCCGTGGGACTGTGCGCCTACTACACCACCTGCGCGGGCATGACCGTGGATCCCGAGCGGGCCGTGGCACACCTGCGCGCACGGCTGCCCGGCTACATGGTCCCCGCCTACCTCGAACACCTCACCTCGATTCCGATGCTGCCCAGTGGCAAGGCCGACCGCCGGCATCTGCCGCCACCAACCGGGCCACGCCGGCTCACCCAGGGCAATGGCACGGCTCCACGCACCAGCACCGAACGGATGCTGGCCGAACTGCTGGCTGCGGTTCTGCAGGTCGAGCGGGTCTCCGTGGACAGCCACTTCTTCACCGACCTCGGCGCCGATTCCCTGCTCATGGCGCGGTTCAACGCGGCCGTGCGCGAACGTCCGGACCTGCCCGATGTGTCGATGAGGGACGTCTACCTGCATCCCACCGTGCGCCGACTCGCCACAGCCCTGGCCGAAGCGCCACCTCCTGCCCGGACCATGCTCGACCGCGTACGGCGGCAGCCTGCCCCTCCGGCCGTGGGCACACCCCGGTACGCCCTGTGCGCGATCCTCCAGTTCCTCATGTTCCTGATCTACGTGAGCCTCGCTTCGGTGGCGCTGGACGCCGGAACGTCCTGGATGACGCAGGGACAGGGATGGCTCGACGTCTACGAACGCGCGGTTGCCGTCGGTGCCGTGGCGCTGATCGGCGCGAGCCTGTTCCCGATCGCCGCCAAATGGGCTCTGATCGGGCGGTGGAAACCGCGGTGCATCCGGTTGTGGAGCGTGGCCTATGCCCGCTTCTGGTGTGTCAGAACCCTCATCGTCGCCAACCCGCTGGCCCGGCTGGCGGTCGGTACGCCGCTGTTCACTCTGTATCTGCGGGCACTCGGCGCCAAGATCGGACCACGCACCCTGATCTTCACCCGGTGGGTGCCGATCTGTACCGACCTGCTGACCATCGGGGCCGACACCGTGATCCGCAAGGAAACCTTTCTCAACGGTTACCGAGCACGCGACGGGGTGATCGAAACCGGCCCGGTCACCATCGGCGCCGGCGCCTTCATCGGCGAACAGAGCACTCTCGACATCGGCGTACGCCTCGGCGACACCGCTCAGCTCGGTCATGCCTCCGCGCTGCACGAAGGCCAGTCGATACCCGCCGGGCAGCACTGGCACGGCTCGCCGGCCCGGCCCGCACCAGAGGGATCCGAGTACCTCACCGTTCCGCCGGCCCGCTGCGGCCGCCTGCGGCGAGTGTGTCACAGCCTCGTCACGCTGCTGGCCTTGACGGCCACCGTGGGAGTGGCCGAGGTGGCCGCCGCCGCGCTGCTGGAGGCCCGGCCCGCGCTGGTCCGCACCGTCACCGGAGCGGGCGGCCCCGGCAGTTGGACCTACTACGCCGACGGCCTGGAGATCGCCGCGGCCGCGGTGCTCGGCCTCGCCCTCCTGGGGACGATCCTCGTACCGGCCCTGTCGCGAGTACTGTCCCGTCCCCTCAGGCCGAACACGGTCTATCCGCTGTACGGAGTGCGATTCACACTCCAGCGCGCCGTCGCCCGGCTGACCAGTACCCGCTTCACCATCGCCCTGTTCGGCGACAGCTCGGCGATCGTGCACTACCTCGGAGCCCTCGGATACCGTCTGGCACCGATCGAGCAGACCGGAACCAACTTCGGCACGATGCTCAAACACGAGGTGCCCGCCCTCAGCCGCGTCGGCACCGGGACCATGGTCTCCGACGGACTGTCCATGGCGAACGCCGAGTACTCCAGCACCTCGTTCCGCACCGCCCCGGTCACCATCGGAAGCCACAACTACCTGGGCAACAACATCGTCTACCCGGCCGGCGGCAGGACCGGCGACAACTGTCTGCTGGCCACCAAGGCCATGATCCCCGTCAGCGGTCCGGTCAGGGAGAACACCGGACTGCTCGGCTCACCCCCCATCGAGATCCCACGGTCGGTCGAGCGCGACCACCGCTTCGACCACCTCACCACCGGATCCGGGCTCCGGCGCCGCCTCACGGCCAAGAACCACCACAACGCATGGACCATGGCCCTGTTCCTGACCGTGCGCTGCCTGTACGTCTACGGCCTCCTCCTGATCGCGATGTTCCCGCTGACCGGCAACGGCGGGCTGTACTGGCTGGAGACGGTCGGCACCGCGCTCCTCGAACTCGCCTTCACGGTCGGCTTCTTCGTTCTGGCCGAACGGGCCGTGCTGGGCTTCCGTACCCTGCGGCCACGGTTCTGCTCCAGCTACGAGCGGTCCTTCTGGCGGCACGAGCGCTACTGGAAGGTGCCGTCCATCCTCTACCTCTCCCTCTTCAACGGCACCCCCTTCAAACCCGCCGTCTGGCGGCTGCTCGGCGTCCGCATGGGACACCGAGTCTTCGACGACGGCTGCCGGATTCTGGAACGGACTCTCACCCAGGTCGGCGACGACTGCGCCCTCAATGCCGGCAGCATCTTGCAGGCACACTCGCTCGAAGAGGGCGTCTTCAAATCTGATCGCATCACCATCGGCATCGGCTGCACGATCGGCACCAGCGCCTTCGTGCACTACGGCGTCGTCATCGACGACCACGCCCGCATCGACGCCGACTCCTTCCTCATGAAGGGCGAACACGTACCGGCACACACCCAGTGGCGCGGCAATCCGGCAGTGGAACTGACCACCGATGCCGACTGCCGCGGAAAGCTGTAGTCGAGCGTGCCCGAGCGCTCAGGCAGGCGTACCCGCCTTGGTCGTTCGTTCACCGTCCCTGGGCTGCCGACCCGGCTTACCCGGCACCAACGGTTACCAGCAGGAGATGGAGGTCCTGGGCGGCGTCGGCGGTGGACAGGACCGCGGCGACGAGGACCGCGGCCGTCGCGGCGGCGAGGACGGGGTGTCGGCCGAAGGGCGGAGCGAGGAGGGCGGCGACGCGGCGGGGCACGGGTCCGGCGGCGGCGAGTGGGGTGCGGCGGCCGAGGATGCCCAGGGCGGCGCCCGGAGTGCGGGCGGGGACGTGGTGGGCGGCGAGGGCCGCTTTGCCGACGGTGCGGGCGACCCGCTCGCGGTCGCCGGTGGCGATGGCCGCGTTCTCATCGGCCCACCGTTCGATGGTGTACGTCACAGCCGTGGCGAGGGGGCGTAGCAGGGGGTTGGCGGCGGCACCGAGCTGGGTCAGGGCGACAAAGGCGTAATGGTGGGCCGTCAGGTGGGCGCGTTCGTGGGCGAGCAGGATGTGGCGCTCGGCTTCGTCGAGGGTGTGCAGCATGCCGGTGGAGACGACGACGCGGCCGGGCAGGCCGGGGATCGCGAAGGCGTTGGGGGCCTCGTCCTCGATCACGACCAGACCGTCTTCGGCGGGCATGCAGGCCGCTTCCAGGGCGGCGGTGGCCAGGGTGCGGGCGCGCCGCCAGAGCATGCGGGCGGCCATGAGGACGGTGGCGCCGAGCAGCAGTCCGGCGATCAGGGCGACGGACAGTTCGGCGGGGTCGTCGCGCTGCGCGGTGTGGGCCGACCAGTGGCCGAGGCCGGCCAGCTGGGGGAAGCGGATCAGTCCGGTGATGGCCAGCAGCCCCAGTGAGATGGTGGTCGCCGTGCCCAGCACGAGGGCTGAGGCGGTGAGCAGCCACGTCGCCAGGCGGGGTTCGCATCGCTCCGACAGAGGTCGCGCTCCGAGGGGAGCGAGCAGGGAGAGCAGCAGGGGGACGTAGACCGCGATGCGCATCTGGGCTGCCTCTTCCTACTGATCGGGGTCGAGCAGTTGGCGCAGCAGGTCCGCGTCGGTGGTGGACAGCTCGTCGGCGAAGCGGGCGAGGACGTCCTGGCGGTCTGACCGCTCTTCCAAGACCGAGCGCATGCGGCGGGCGGCGAAGCCGGGGTCGTCGGTCACGGGGGCGTAGGCGTAGGCCCGGCCACGCGGGGTGCGGGTGAGCAACTGCTTGGTGTGCATACGGGTGAGGATCGTCACCACGCTGTTGTAGGCCAGTTCGCCGCCGAGGCGTTCGGTGACCTCCCGGGGGGTCAGCGCGCCGTCGGCCCGCTGCAGCAGTTCGAGGATCTCGGCCTCGCGTGCGCCGTTGGGCCGCTTGGGCCCGTGTCCTGGCGTGCGGATGCCCATGCGGTTGGCCTCCCTCATCTCATCACCTACACTCGCGTAGGACTCCTACACCGGTGTAAAAGCTGTTGTCTCCCAAGTGTGCCATGCACGCGTGCCTGGGCAGAACTCTGCCTTGGGCGGGCACGGCCGGAAAGGACCCTGCGGTGCCTTTGGCCCTCAACCCGCTGGATGCCGCCGAACTGCTGACAGCGTTCGGCACGGCGGGTGTCTTCGTGGTGCTGTTCGCCGAGACCGGACTGCTGATCGGCTTCTTCCTGCCGGGTGACTCCCTGTTGGTCACCGCCGGCCTGCTGTGTACGGCCTCGGGCAGGGGCGTCCACCTGTCGCTGCCCGGTGTGCCGGTCCGTACCCGCGGCCGGCACCTGATCGACGGTGTGAGGCGTGCGGAGGAGCTGCTCGCCCGCTACGACCGCTACCCGCTCCCTCTGGTCGCGCTGATCGACGCCGTCTCCCCGCTGCCGCTCGCCCTGGAAGCGCTCAGGTCCCGCCGGGCCCGCACCGCCGCGGAGCCGACCGTGGGGAGCGCCAAGTGAAGATCACCTTCCTGATCCACAACGTGTACGCGATCGGCGGCACGATCCGCACCACGCTCAATCTCGCCGCCGCGCTCGCCGACCGGCACGAGGTGACGATCGTATCGATGCTCCGCCACCGCACCCACCCGCGATTCGTCATCGATCCACGGGTGACGGTCGTGCCCCTGGTTGACATACACGCGGACGCCGCCGACCCCCTGCTGCATCAGCCGGCCGAGGTCTTCCCCACCGCCGAGAAGCGGTACAGGCAGTACAGCCGCCTCACCGACCAGCGGGCGCGCGAGTACCTGCGGAGCTGCGACGCGGACGTGATCATCGGCACGCGGCCGGGCATCAATGTGTACCTGGCCCGCTTCGCACCGCCCCGGGCACTGCGCATCGCCCAGGAACACCTCACCCACGACACGCACACCAAGAGGCTGCGCGCCCAGCTCGCCCGCCAGTACCGCGACCTGGATGCCGTGGTCACCACGACCGAAGCCGACGCGGCCGTCTACCGGGCGAGGATGCGGCTGCCGGGCGGGCGGATCCTGGCCATACCCAACAGCGTGCCCGACCCGGGCCCGCCGCCCGCCGACGGCGGCGCCCACGTCATCGCCGCGGCCGGACGGCTGGTGCGCGCCAAGCGGTTCGACCTGCTCATCGAGGCGTTCACCGACGTCGCCGCCAAGCACCCGGACTGGTCGCTGCGCGTCTATGGCTCGGGCGCGGACAAGGAGCGGCTCCAGGGGCTGATCGAGGAGCAGGGCCTGGGGGGCCGGGCGGCGCTGATGGGCGCGGTGTCCCCGATCGAGGCCGAGTTCGCGAAGGCGTCGATCGTCGCCTCCGCCTCCGATGCGGAGTCCTTCGGCATGACGCTGGTCGAGGCGATGCGCTGTGGCACACCGGTGGTCGCCACCGACTGCCCGCTCGGCCCGGCAGAGATCATCAACGACGGTGTCGACGGCCGCTTGGTCCCCATGGGCGACCGGCAGGCGCTGGCCGTCGCGCTGTGCGACCTGATCGCCGACGAGCCCGACCGCCACCGCATGGGCAAGGCCGCCCGCGCCGCGGCCCGCCGCTTCGATCCGGCCCATGTCGCGCGCGCCTACGAGGAACTGTTCGGCGACCTCGCCGCCACGCGTTCCGCCCGCGCCTGGCAGCGCCGCAAGGCCCGCTGGCGCGGGCGCGCGGGCCGGGCCCTGCGCCGCCTGCGCCGCTGACCCCCGCCACTCCCCGCGCTCGTATCGCGGTCCCCTCCCCACGGCCGTACCGCGCCGCGCCGTTCCCCCGCGGACACGGCTCGCCCCAGCCACCACAGAAACGGATCCAGATGAGTGCCATCAGCATCGGCCAGGCGGCCATCCTCGGCATCGTCGAAGGCATCACGGAGTTCCTCCCCGTCTCCTCCACCGGCCACCTGAAGATCACCGAAGGGCTGATGGGCATCCCGGTCGACGACACCTCCGTGGTCGGCTTCACCGCCGTCATCCAGGTCGGCGCGATCGCCGCGGTGCTCGTGTACTTCTTCAAGGACATCGTGCGGATCGTCTCCGCCTGGAGCCGCGGACTCGCCCACCGCGAACAGCGGTACCACCACGACTACAAGTTCGCCTGGTGGGTCATCTACGCCACCATCCCCATCGTGATCGTGGGCCTGGCCGCGAAACCCCTCATCGAGGGCCCGCTCGCATCCCTGTGGGTGGTCGCCGGCTCCCTCGTCGCCGGGTCCGCTGTGATGTGGGTGGCCGACCAGATGGGCCGCCACAAACGCGGTGAGGACGACACGGGCTTCAAGGACGCCATGCTGGTGGGCTGTTCGCAGATTCTCGCGCTGCTCTTCCCCGGCTTCTCCCGCTCCGGCGCCACCATGTCCACCGCGCTCATCCTCGACCTGGACCGGGTGGCCGCCACCCGCCTGTCCTTCTTCCTCGGCATCCCGGCGCTGACCGGCGCGGGCCTGTACGAACTGAAGGACGCCGTCGGCGCCGGGGTCGGCACCGCCCCCCTCGTGGTGGGCACCGCCGTGTCCTTCGTGGTCGCCTACGCCTCGATCGCCTGGCTGCTGAAGTTCGTCGCCAGGCACTCCTTCAACGCGTTCGTCATCTACCGCGTCGCCGTCGGCCTGCTGCTCCTCGGCCTGCTGGGTACCGGGGTGCTCTCCGCATGACCGTGGTGAGTGCGGTCATCCGGCCGCCACGCCGGATACCGTGGCCGGCGCTGGTCGCACTCGCCTATGCGGCGGCCCAACTCGCCCTCGTGGTCCCGCATCTGGGGCTGGGCTGGGACGAAACGGTGTACCTCTCCCAGGTCGACCCGCACCGCCCGGCGGCGTACTTCAGCGCCCCGCGCTCACGCGGCATCAGCCTTCTGGCGGCCCCCGTCCTCGCCGTCACCGACTCCGGTGGTGGCACCGTGCTCCGGGTCGTCCTGGCGCTGTTGTCCGCCGCCGCCCTGTACGCGGCCTACCGCGTCTGGCAGCCGCTGCTCGGCCCCGGGCGGACCGCCCTGGCCGCGCTGCTGTTCGCCGGCCTGTGGACCACCATGCTCTACGGGCCGCAGGCCATGCCCAACCTGTGGGTGGCCCTGTCCGCGGTGGCGGCCGTCGGCTGGTTCCTGCGTGCCGCACACCCCCATAGGGGGTGGCGGGCCCCGCTCGGTCTGGGCGCCATGGTCGCGGCCGCCACCTGCTTCCGCTTCTCCGACGGCATCTGGCTCGCCCTGCCCCTGCTCGCGGCGTGCGCGATCGTCCCGGCCCGGCGGCGCCCGGCGCCCGCGCTCGCCGTGGCCGGCGGGTTCGCCGCAGGCGGCGCCGAGTGGATCGCCGAGGCGTACGCGCGCTGGGGCGGGGTCGGCGCCCGGCTGCACCTCTCCAGCACCACCGAGGGCGGCATGGGCACACACTGGGCGGGCGGCATGGCCTGGCGCAGCCTCAACGGCCCCCTGCTCTGTCGCCCCTGCCACGTCCCACTCGCCCACCCCGAACTCACCCTGTGGTGGCTGGCCCTGCCCGCCCTCGCCCTCACCGCCTGCGTCGTAGCCTGGCGCACCCGGCGCGACGCGGTCATCTTGCTCCCCATCGCCTGCGCCACCGCGATGAGCATCCCCTACCTGCTGCTCATCGACTACTCCGCGCCGCGCTTCCTGCTGCCCGTCTACGCCCTGCTCTCCCTTCCTCTCGCCACCCTGGCCGGACACTGCGCGCAGGCCATCCGCCCGACCCGCGCCCGCGCCCTGACCGCCGGGCTGGCGGCCGTGCTGCTCGCCCTGCACCTGTCCGCGCAGTACGAGGTCCTCGACCGCAACACGGCTGCCGCCCGCGCCACCGCCGACCGCTACCGCACCGCCGCCCACGACCTGCGCCGCCTCGGACTCACGTCGCCCTGCCTGGTCAGCGGCACACACGCCCCACCCATCGGCTACGACGCCGGCTGCGCCTCCGCCAATGTCCGCGGCAACAACCGCAACACCACAGCACACGCCCTGCTGCACCGCGCCGCCCGCGAACCCGCCGCCGCCCTCGCCAGGACCCGCTCCGGCCCGCCCCGCTACGCCCACACCTGGACCCCCCACCCCCTGCCGCACACCGGGCTCACGGCCTACACGCCTCCCCACTGACCGGCGGCCGCGGCGGGCCCCGTCGTCGTGTCAGCGGGGCCGCCACCCGTTTCAGCGTTCAGGATGCGTTCAGGCCGCGGCAGGCAGGGTCGTAACAGCGCCGCCGTCCGCGAGCGGCCCATGCCACGAGGCGCTCGGCCCCTTCGGCGCGGGCGCCGTTACCCCCGATCAGACGGGAGCACATGACATGGGGGAAGCCGGAGTCCTCACCGACCTCGACGTCGCGAGTACGAGCACGTCGGTGATGAAGAAGCTGCCCGAGGCCACCCTGGCCTTCTGGATCATGAAGATCGCCGCGACGACCCTGGGTGAGACGGCCGGAGACCTCTTCGCCCAGACCCTGAAGCTCGGCTACTTCCTCACCACGATCGCGCTGTTCTTGATCTTCGTGGTGACCCTCGTCGTCCAGCTCAGGTCCCGCCGCTACAACCCCTTCCTCTACTGGACCGTGATCCTGTCGACCAGCATGGCCGGCACCACCATGTCCGACTTCATGAACCGTGACGCCAGCGCCAAGTACCTCTCGGGCGGCGCCGCATCGCTCGGCTGGGGCCCGCAGGGCCTCGGCCTGGGCTACCCGGCCGGCGCGGCGATCCTGGTCTCGATCCTGCTGGTGATCTTCCTGGCGTGGAAGGTGAGCGGGATGACGTTCCAGATCCGCGACATCGTCACCTTCCGGGGTGAGGCGCTGTTCTGGTCGGCCATCCTCGTCTCCAACACGCTCGGCACATCGATGGGAGACTTCCTGTCCGACAGCTCCGGCCTGGGCTACGCGGGTGGTGCGCTCCTGGTCATCGGGGTGCTGGCCGTCCTCGTCGCGTTGATGAAGGTCCCCGTGGTGCCGAACGTGCTGCTGTTCTGGATCGCCTTCGTCCTCACCCGGCCGCTCGGCGCCACCGCGGGCGACTTCCTCACCAAGCCGGTCGCCAAGGGCGGCCTCGACCTGGGTACGGCGGGCTCATCCGCTGTCCTGCTGGCAGTCCTGTTCGGGCTGATGACCTACGCCCACGTGCAGGAGCGCCGGGCACCCGGCCCGCGGAGCGCGGAGCGGGAGCAAGTCACCCAGCGGGCAGAGTGACGGTGAAGCGCGCCCCGGGCGCGTGCCCGGCGTCGTAGGACACCTCGCCGCCCGCGGAGCGGGCCAGACGGCGCGCGAGCGGCAGCCCGAGGCCCGCTCCGTGGTGACCGTCGCCGGGATCGGCTCGCCGACCCGGTTGGAAGAGTTCACCGACGAACGCCTCGGGTACTCCCGGTCCGTCGTCGGTGATGTCGATCGCCACGCCGCCGGGCGTGCGCCGCCCGGTCACGGTGACGGTGGAACGGGCGTAGCGTACGCCGTTGGCGAGCAGCGGGCTGATGACGCGTTCGAGGAAGGCCGGTGTCACTCCCGCCTCAAGTCCCGCGTCGTCGGCCGCCACCACGGCCTTCACCTGGGCCGGTGCGCCGAGGCGTTGGGCCATGCGGCGCAGAACGGATACGACATCGGCCATGCCGGAAGCCGTCGAGGCGTCGGCCGCGTTCTCGCGGGCGTCGCGGAGGAGCGTGTCGCAGATGGTTCGCATGGACTGGGCGGCCTCGTCGATCGCCTCGTGGGTGGCGCGGGTCTCCGCGGCTGAGCGGGGACGGGATCGCCACCAGTCGAGTTCGGCGATGATCCGGGTGAGTGGGGTCCGCAGCTCGTGGGACAGCTCGCCCGTCAGTTGCTGCTCGTGACGCAGCACGGCACGTATGCGGTCCAGCAACGCGTCCAGCGAGGTGCCCAGACGGGCCAGTTCGGCCGGGCCTCCCCCGGTGCTGAAGCGTTCGCCGGAGGCCACGGCACTCCACTGGGTGGCCTGGTCGGTCATCGTCCGCACCGGGCTCAGTGCCCGGCCGACCGCGAGACGTGTCAGTACGTAGGCGCAGACAAGCATGACCGCGTCCAGGATCAGTGATCCCAGCAGCAGGGTGTCCGCGGAGCTCTGGTACGGGGTGAGGTCGAGGGCCGTGACGACGGTGGCGGTGGCATCACCACCGGGCACGGGCCTGGCGCACAGGCGGACGGACCGTCGGCCCTCGGAGTGGACGGTCGCGCAGTCAGGTGCACCCCGCGCGGCGAGCCGGCCGGTGGTCCGGGTGAGAGGGCTGCTCGCCGAGGTGGCGGGTGGCTTTTCCAGCAGGTGCTTCCCTGCGTAGATCCACACGTTCCTGTCCAGCAGCTGATCGTTGGCGGTCTCCAGGACGCGCACCTGTGGGCCGCTGGTGTTGACGGTCGCGGCGACGGCGGTCGCCCGGGCCCGCAGCTCGTCGTCCGCCTGGTGCCGCAGGTGTCGTTCCACCGCGGTGTTGAACACGACGGTCAGCGCCGTGATCAGCAGCGCGGCGGTGGTCACCGCGACGAGCGAGAGCCGTCCGCGCAAGGTACGGGGAGCCAGAGCGCGAAGCACCGGTCGGCGCCGGACCGATCTCATGACAGGCGGTGCCCGATCCCGCGCGCGGTGGCGATGGTCAGGCCGCTGCCCGTCTCGCGTAGTTTGCGGCGCAGCCTGGTCAGATACTGATCCAGGGTGTTGTCACTGACCTGTCCGCCTTCGGGCCAGCCCGCCCTGACCAGGTCACGGCGGCGCACCAGGTCCCCGTCCGCGGCGACGAGCGTGGCCAGCAGCCGGAACTCCGTCGGGGACAGGGCGACCCGGGTACCGTGCACGGTCGCGCTGTGCCGGACCGCGTCCAGGACCAGATCCCCGGCTGTGGCGGTCGGCGGGGGTGTGGCCCGTTTGAGCGCCGCCCGCAGCCGGGCGGCGAGCTCGGCGAGATGGAACGGTTTCGGCAGGTAGTCGTCGCCCCCGGCCGAGAAGCCGGACAGTCGGTCGGTGAGGTGGTGCCGTGCCGTCAGGAAGACGACCGGGGCGTGGAACCCGCCCGCGCGCATGGCCTGGCATACGTCCCGTCCGTCCGCGTCGGGCAGGCCGATGTCCAGGACGACCGCCGAGATGTCGGCGGTGACCAGGCGTAGGGCGGTGGCGCCGTCGGTGGCCGGGACGGGATCGAAGTCTTCGTCGTACAGACCGCGACGGAGCACATCACGCAGGGCGTGATCATCCTCGACGATCAGGATCTTGCGGCGCATGGTCCTCCGGCGGTCTCTCGGCGGTGGTGGCCGTATTGGCGGGGAGGGAGGCAGTGTCGGTGAGGAAGCGGGCGGGCAACCACCGGCCCGCTGCACAGAGGCACGTCCCCAGCCAGCCGACGGCGAACAGCCAGCCACCGATAACGTCCGTGCACCAGTGCACCCCGAGATAGACGCGGGTCAGCCCGACCAGCACGCCCCAACAGCCGATGACGACCCTGAACGATGTCGCTCCGCGCGGGGCGCGCAGGGTCAGCGCGACCATCAGCAGCCCGGCGGTCAGCGCACCCGTGGTGGCGTGTCCCGAGGGGAACGCCCAGCCGCTCGCATGCGCCGCCCAGTCGCCCCGCGGAGGGCGGGAGCGGTGGACAAGTTCCATCACGCCGTACCGGAGTGCCTGCCCCACGCCGAGACAGGCGAGGCAGAACGCGGCGGCGAGCAGCCGGTGCCGCACGGCTCGTGCCGCCAGGAAGCCGGCCAGCGTGACGAGTATGTAGGGGATGGCACCGGTCCCGGTGTCGGTCAGTCCGCGGGCGAGGGTCCGCATCGCATCCGGGCGGTGCCCGACGGACCATCCGAGGAGGCCGTTGTCCAGCCACAGCGGAGCACCGGCGCCGACCACGACGACCGCGGTCAGCACCCCCAGCGCCGTCCACGCGCCCAGAGCGGCGCTTCCGGCCAGTCCGGTGGCGTCCCTGCGGTTCACGAAGCCACCGCTCCGTCGGAGGACATGATCATCTACCGGCCTCCTCCGCTTTCGCGTGCCTGCGACTCCGGTACAGCTCCGCGCCGAGCGGAATCAGCGACACCGCCACGATCAGCGCGACCAAGGGCAGCAGATAGCGGTCCACATTCGGGATCGAGGAGCCCAGGGCGTACCCCGCCAGCGTCAGCCCGACGCTCCACACCAGCCCGCCTATGACCTGCCATACGGTGAAGACCCGAGTCGGTACGCGTAGGGCCCCCGCCAGGGGGTTCAGCACGGTCCGGACCACCGGCACGAATCTCGCCAGGACGATCGCCTTCGCATACCCGTATCGCCCCAGCAGATCCTCCGCCCGCCGCATCCCCTCGTGCAGCCGGGCGGAGCGGCCACGGGCAAGCAGCGCGCCACCTGCCCTGCGGCCGATCAGATAGCCGCACTGTGAGCCGGCCAGCGCGCCCACCGCCGCGGCGACCAGCAGCGGCCCCAGCGACAACCGCACGCCGTGTCCGCCGCTGCCCACGCAGAGCAGGCCCGCGGTGAACAGCAGGGAGTCACCCGGCAGGAAGAAGCCGATGAGCAGCCCCGTCTCGGCGAACATCACCACGCCGACGCCCAGCACGCCGAAAGCGCTCAGCAGCGACCGCGCGTCGAGTACGTTGACGGCCAACTGCGATGACAGCCATGCGGGTGTGGTCATCGGCATGAGCCCTTTCTCACGGACGACTTCTTACGGACGACTTCTTACGGACGACCGGACGCATGACCCCACGTCCGACTACAGGCGGGTAGACGGTCTACGTTACTGTAGACGCTCGCAGGACAGAGGTCGTTCCCAACACCTTGCCGATCCGCGCCAATGACCGGCGGGCGAGCACCGTGGTCACGGCTGTGACCACCGCGACGCCAGTAGGCGGGCGATCACCGGCGTGACCAGGATGACCGCCAAGAGCCGCAGGCTCTGCACGGTCGAGACCAGCGCGACGTCCGCGTGGGAGGAGACCGCGGTGGCGAGGACCGCGTTGATTCCCCCGGGGGTCGTGGCGAGGTAGGCGTCCATGACCGGAGTGCCCGTCACCCCGGCGAAAACCCACGCCAGCCCGGCGCAGCCGAGACAGACGACCGCCATGCAGATCAGGACCGAGGGCAGGAGACGTCGCACGCTGAGGAGCGTCCGGCGGGTGAACCGCACGCCCACGTCGAGGCCGACGAGGACGAAGACGGCGTTCTGAAGCACCCCGACCGGAGCGAAGCCGGGCACGACGCCGCTGAGCGTCGCGGCCAGGGCGACCAGCATCGGGCCGATCAACAGTGGCGTGGGCACCCGCAGCCGCCGACCGGCCCAGGAGCCGGCGACGGCGATGACGGCGAGGGTGAACAGGCCGGTGAGCTGGTCCGACCCGGCGACGACGTGGAGCAGGCCGGATCCGGCGCCACCGCCCGCGCTCGGGTGACCGCCTGCCGCCGAGGACGCGGAGATCATCCAGTGGGCAACCAGTGGGGCAGTGGTGGCGACGAGACCGACGCGCAGGTACTGAGTGAAGGCGACGAGCCGCACATCGGCCTTCAGCTCATCGGCGCAGGTGACGATCGCGGCCGAACCGCCGGGCACCATGCCGAGAACGGCGCTGGGCCGACTGATACGGCCACCGCGGGCCAGGAACCAGGCGACCGTGACGCTCAGCGCGATGGTGGCCGCGGTGACCACGGTCAGCGGCAGCGCGACGGGCGCGGCGGAGACGAGGGCGGACGGGGTGAGGTAGCTGCCCATGAGGGCGCCGACCAGTGCCTGCGAGGCCCGGTTGGCCGGTGTCGGGAGCCGGTCGCGGACCACTCCGCACAACGCCAGGACGGCGCCGACCAGCAGTGAGGCCAGCAGATAGGGGGCGGGAACGCCGAAGGCGTCCCCCGCGAGGCCCGCGGCGTACCCCCCGGCGATGATCAGAGCCCAGATGCCGGTGGGAGCTGGGCGGGGGACGCGGGGCTCGGAGATGCGCGGGGCGGGCTTCGGCGCGGTACCGGCGGTGGAGGACGGAGGTTCGTCCGTACGCCGCGGCGCGGAAGTCGGTGCCACGATGGGCGCCTTTCGTCGGATCGTGCAGGTCCGTTGGACTTGACGCCTGCGTGAAGCAGGCACTTCCCACTGTGGCGGATACGGCCTGTGCACAGCCTGAGAGCGCTGAGTGAGCGCTGAGGAGACCCTGAGAGCCCGCTGAGAGACGCGCGGCCGACCTGCGGTGCGGCCTCTAGACTCGCAATCGAGGATCAGCCTTCCGGGCGCCCCGTCGGTTCGGCGATGAGGTGATGTCGCGTGCGCGTGCTGGTTGTCGAGGTCGAGCAGAACATCGCCGCCGCCGTGGAGCGCGGACTGCGCTCCGAGGGGTTCGCCGTCGACATCGCCGGAGACGGCGAGAAGGCTCTCAGTCTGATCAGGCGCAACGACTACGCCGTGATCGTGCTGGACCTGATGCTGCCGGGCCGCAACGGCTATGACGTCTGCCGGACCCTGCGCGCGGCGGGCATCACCACCCCCGTTCTGATTCTCACGGCCAAGGACGGGGAGTACGACGAAGCGGACGCGCTGGACCTCGGCGCGGACGACTATCTGACGAAGCCGTTCTCGTTCGTGGTGCTGCTGGCCCGGGTCCGCGCGCTGCTGCGCCGCAGCGCCCCGCAGCGGTCGCCGGTACTCCATGCGGGTGATCTCTGGCTGGATCCGGCCGCCCACCGGTGCGGCCGGGGCGACGAGCACCTGGATCTGACGCCGCGCGAGTTCGGACTGCTGGAGTTCATGCTGCGCCACCCCGACACGGTGGTGAGCAAGACCGACCTGCTCGCTCAGGTCTGGGACGCGTGGTTCGAAGGCGACCCCAACATCGTCGAGGTCTACGTCGGCTACCTCCGGCGCAAGATCGACATCCCCTTCGGCCGGTCCGCCATCGAGACGGTGCGCGGCATCGGCTACCGGCTGGACGCAAAGGGCGGCTGAATGTCCCGGCGCCTTCCCGTCGGGCGTCCGGCATTCGGCCGGCTGCGGCGGCTGACCCGGAGGCTGAGTCTGCGGACCCGGGTCACCATGTGGGCCACGATGGTCGTCGCGATCGCGATGGTCGCGGCCGGACTCGGCCTGCTGCTCGGTCTCCAGCACTCCATGTGGCAGGACCGGGACAGCACCGGCCGCCAGCGGCTGTCCGACGTCACGTCCCTCATCCGGCACGACCGGCTGGGTTCCCTCATCCCTTCCAGCGGCGGGGACGACGATGTCGTCGAGGTGCTCGACAGCCACGGGAAGGTGCGGGCCAGCTCCGACTTCGACACGCCCCCGGGCAGTCCCAGCGGCTTCCCGACCCCCCTCCCCCGGCGGGTGCTCGCCGGGCATCCCACCACCCTCCGTGGCCTCGGCGTCGGTGACGGAGGTGACTTCCGTGTGCTGGCCCGGCCGATCCGTATCGACGGCCGGCCCTCCACGATCGTCGTGGGGGTGTCCCTGGCCCAGGCCGAGCACACCCTGTCCAGCCTGACCACCGGCCTGGTGATCGGAGCGCCCGCGCTGACCGCGCTGGTGGCATGGACGATCTCGCTCACCGCCGGCCGCACACTGCGCCCGGTGGAAACCCTGCGCCGCCAGGCAGCCGACATCACCGCGACCGATCTGCACCGCCGCCTGGACCTGCCCGCCTGCCAGGACGAGGTCCACGCGCTCGGCGCCACCCTCAACGACATGCTCGCCCGCCTCGACGACGCCTCCATCGCACAGCGCCGCTTCGTCGCCGACGCCGCGCACGAACTGCGCAGCCCGCTGACGGCCCTGCGGGCCCAGCTCGAGGTCATGTCCAGCTACCCCGACCCCGACCGGGACCCGCGGATGGCCGCCGCCCTGCTGGAGGACACGGTACGGCTGCACGACCTGGTCGAGGGGCTGCTGGCCCTGGCCCGCAGCGAGGACCCCGCCCGGTCGCGGTCCCAGGTCGCGCGCATCATCGACCTGGACGAGGTGGTGCTGGCCGAGGTCCGCAGGCAGCGCTCCCTGGCCGGGACGGACATCGACGCCCGACGGGTCTCGGGCGGGCGGGTGCGGGGCGACACCGAGGCGCTGCGCTGCGTCGTACGCAATCTGCTGGACAACGCCCGTCGCCACGCCGACCAGCAGGTACGGGTGACCCTGGGCGAACGCGGGGGCATCGTTGAACTCACCGTCAGCGACGACGGATCGGGCATCCCGGCCGCGGACCGGCTGCGGGTCTTCGAGCGCTTCACCCGGCTCGACGAGGCGCGGTCCCGCGAAGCCGGCGGTTCGGGCCTCGGCCTCGCCATCGTCGGTAAGGTCGTCACCGCGCACGGCGGCACCGCCCACGCCGACCAGGACCCCACGCCGGACGACGGCGGCCTCGGCGGGGCGCGCCTGGTGGTCCGCCTGCCGGCCGTTCCCCCGTCCGGCTGATCCTCCGCCCGGACCCAGGGCCACAACTCCGGCACCACCCGGGCGGACCTCCTGCGAACCGCGCGCCGGCCTCCGCCCTCACCTTGGCGGGGGCACGTGGCCTCGCGGCGCCTTTCACCGGACTCGGCCGCCGGCTCCTGACCGTCTGGCCTCGAGCCCGTCGAGGCTGCCGTACGGCAGTCAGGATGTGTTCAGATATTCGGTGGCACGGTCGGGCCTCATGACATCCGAGACTCCTGAGACCTCCACGGCCCGCGGCCCTGCCGCTGCCTCGTCCGGTCACCGCCTCCGCTGGAACAAGGTGCCCGAAGTCACCGTGTACTTCTGGGTGATCAAGGTGCTGTGCACCACGGTGGGCGAGACCGCGGCCGACATGTTGAACGAGAAACTGGGCTTGGGTCTGACCGGTGTGTCGCTGCTGATGAGCGTGGTGCTGGCGGTTGTACTGGTCGTCCAGTTCCGCACCGCCGCGTACCGGCCGGGCGTGTACTGGCTCGCCGTGGCTCTGATCAGCATCGTCGGCACTCTGATCAGCGACAACCTCACGGACAACTTGGGCGTACCACTCACGACGAGCACCACAGTGTTCGCGGTCGTCCTCGCGATCGTGTTCACCGTCTGGTATCGCCGCGAGCGGACCCTGTCCATCCACAGCGTCGACTCCCTGAGCCGCGAGTCGTTCTACTGGCTCGCGGTGTTGTTCACCTTCGCGCTGGGTACCGCGGCGGGCGACCTGGTGGCCGAGCGCATGGACTTGGGCTACTGGCTGTCCGCGGTGCTGTTCGCCCTGGTGATCGTGGCCGTCGCGGTGGCGCGCTTCACACTCGACCTGAACGCGGTGTGGAGCTTCTGGATCGCGTACGTCCTCACCCGCCCGCTCGGCGCATCGGTGGGCGACTACCTCTCCCAGCCGACCGGGGCCGGCGGCCTGGGCCTTGGCACCGTGGTCACCAGCGTGCTGTTCCTCGCGGTCATCCTCGGCCTGGTCGCGTATCTGGCGGTGACACGGAAGGACGTCATCGAGCCGGAGCGCCTCGGCGGGCGGGCGGCGTGAGTGGTCGGCAGCAGTTCCATCTGCGTGCGGACCGCCGATCGCGAGGGAGGGGCCAACAGCGCCACCCGCTTCGACGCGGCGGCCACCGGGTCAGCCGGTCGGCAGGCTGACCATGAACCTCGCCCCGGACGTGTGCCCGCTGTCATAGGACACCTCGCCACCGGCCGAGCGGGCCAGGCGGGCGGCGATCAGGAGCGGGCCGAGGGAAACAGCAGGGACTGGGCACTGAGGATGTTCACCGCGAGCCGCCATGCTTCGGCGAAAGGGGGTGCGGCCATCGGCGCGAGCCCTCTCATACTGGATGGATGGACGGGTACGGCCGAGACGGCACACCCATTGACTACAATCCTGTAGACGTCCTGCTGAACTGTAGGCGATGGCTGGGTGAGGAACGTTCCCATGACCGACGAGAAGGACGAACGGCGTCCGGGGCGAGTTGGAAGCCGCCGTCATGGCGGCCCTGTGGGCCGTTGACGCACCGCTCACCCCGGCCCGTGTGCAGCGCGAGCTCGGTGTCGGCCTGGCACGTACGACGGTGACGACGATCCTGTCCCGCCTGCACGACAAGGGCTTCGTCGGTCGGGAGCGGCAGGGCCGCGGCTACGCCTACTTCGCCGTCCAGGACGCCCCCGGGCTCACTGCCCGGCGCATGCACGGGGAGCTGGCGCGGGACACCGACCGGGCGACGGTTCTGGCTCGGTTCGTCGCCCAGCTCAGTGCCGACGACGAGCAGGTGCTGCGGCGGCTGCTGGACGGGGACGAGCAGTGATCGCCTCGCTGCTGGTCCCCCTGCTGCTGCCCTTCGCGGCACCGCCGTCGGCCCGGCGCGCCCTTGCCCGCCTGGACCCGGTCACCGCGCTGTGGGCGCTGACCGCCTCCGCTCTGGTGCTGGCCGGTGCGTGCGTGGCCGCCCTGGGCGCTCTCGTGCTGACCGGGCTGCTCAGGGTTCCTCTCTTCGCGACGCTCGGCGAGCTTGTCCACCCTCTGCGGACGCCCTCCGACCTGCTCATTCTGCCTGCGGCCTCGCTGGCCACCGGCGCACTCGCCGTCGGCGCCTGGGCCCTTGGGCGTTCGGCCGTTCGCCAGGTCGGCGCCTTCCGCGCTGCCCGCACCCAGGCCGAAGCCCGCCCTGCCGTGGGTGATCTGTGCGTCATCGACTCGCCTCACCCGGACGCCTACGCGCTGCCCGGCCGCCCGCAGCGCATCGTCGTCACCACCGGCATGCTGCGCAGCCTCGGCCCGGCCGAGCGCGAGGCCCTCTTCGCCCACGAACGCGCCCATAACCGAGGCGGCCACCACTATTTCCTCGCCGCCGCCGAAATCGCCGCCCACTGCCACCCCGCCCTGCGCGGGCTGCGCACCGACATCCGGTTCGCCGCCGAACGCGCCGCCGACGAGGCCGCCGCCGGCGCCGTCGGCGACCGGCACCTCACGGCCAGGGCCATCGCCCGCGCCGCGCTGGCCGGCCACGCCTCCCGTTCCGCCCGCCCGGACTTCGCCTCCGGGGCGACCGCCGGCCCGGTCCCCCAGCGCGTCGCCGCGCTCCTGGCGCCCGTGGGACGGCCGGCCCCGGCCAGGCGCTGGACCGCGCTGCTCCTCGCCGTCTGCGCACTCCTGTCGGCAGGCGCCGCGACGGCCGGTGTGCTCACCTTCCACCACGAAGTCGAAGTCGCCCAAGGCGAGGAGAGCCGCTGACCAACCGGCTCTGGGTTACCTCGAACCCGCGCCGTTCAGAAACGCGTCGCGGCAGGTTTTGACCTTGACGTCCGGCGCGGGGGAAGTAGCGGGCCGCAGGGCGCCGATGCGACCGGTGCGCCGCAGCCGCGGCCGCAACCCCGAGCAGGTGGACGCCTTGCTGCACCAGGCTCACCAGGAGTCCCGGGAGGTCATCACCGAACTCCGGGAGGCTACCTGGCGGATCTATCCCTCCGCCCTGGACAGCCTGGGGCTGAAGGAAGCACTCAGCGGGGTCTCCGAGCGGTGCTCCCTTCCCATCCGCATGGACTTCGAGGTCGACGGTGCGCTGCCACAGACGGTGGAAACCGCCGCGTACCTCGTGGTCTCGGAGTGCGTGACCAACGCCGCCAAGATCAGCCTGCTCGTGCTGTCGCAGCACGTGGAGCGCAACTACGCGGCTCAGCTCCTGGCCTCCAACGCGGAGCGGGTCGGGTATCTCCTGAAGGACCGCGTCGCCCAGGTCGAGGAGTTCCTGGACGCGCTGGAGCGGATCCACGCGGGTGGCGCGGCCATCGACCCGGAGGTCGTGCGTCAGCTGGTCATCCGCACCACGCACGGTGACCCGCTCGCCCGGCTCACCCCGCGCGAGCGCAGTGTTCTGGAGACGCTGGCGCAGGGCCACACCAACACGGCCATCGCGCAGAAACCGCATATCTCGCTGAACTCGGTGGAGAAGAACCTCAACACGATTTTCGACAAGCTCGACCTGGCGCATACCGCCGGCTACAGCCGGCGGATCCTGGCGGTCCTGCGGTATCTGGAGTCCTGAGGCGCGCGACGGGCGAGGGCATGGAACCGAGGTGCTCGACGACGTGTTCCCACACGTCGTCGAGATCCTCTCGGCGTCCGAGACACCACCGGGCTGTCCGGGGCCCCACGTCCGGGCGGGCACAGCCCGGTGCCGTCACTGGAAGGAGTACGGGTTGAGCGCGTCCTCCGGCAGGTGTTCCAGCTGCACCCGGTCGCCGATACCGGCCTCCTCGGCGAGTTCGAGGAGCACGTCGAAGGCGACGTGATCCTCCAGGGCGAATCCGGTCGAGTCGAAGACGGTCAGCTCCTCCCGCCGCCCCGCGGCGAGCGCCGGGTCGGCGCACAGCGCGGGCAGCTCCGGGCCCAGCTCGCTCTGGTCGAGCTGCTGGCACTCACCCTCGCGCAGCGCCTGCCCCCGGTGGTCGGGGGTGACGAAGGCGGACTTCAGCACGGACAGCGGCACCTCGTACTTGCCGATCAGGTCGGCGCCTATGGCGTTGATGTGGGCGTGCGGACGCAACCGCTCACCGTGGAGTACCGGGCCGTCCCCGACCCCGACCGAGGTGACGGTGCAGATGATGTCCGATGCCGCCTCGATCTCCGTGACGGATGCCACCTCCACGTCGATGCCGAGGAATTCCACGCGCTCGGCGAAGGACTCGGCGTGGGCGGGCTCGATGTCGTGGACGAGGATCCGGTCCAGCCGGAAGACCCGGCTGAGGGCATGGGCCTGGGTCACCGCCTGGGCACCGGCGCCCACCAGGCCGAGGACCCGGCTGTCGGGGTGGGCGAGCAGACGGCTGGCGATGGCGGACACGGCGCCGGTGCGGACGGCGGTGGGCAGGATCCCGTCGCCGACGGCCAGCAGACGGCCGGTCACGTCGTCGTAGCGGGCCATCGTCCCGATGATGGTGGGGAGCTGATGGGTGGACGGATTCGTGGGGGTGTACGCCACGGTCTTGATGGTGATCGAGTCGCCGGGCTGATGGTGCGGCATCCATTCGAGGACGGCCGTGTTCCGAGGACCGCGCAGGAATCCGTCCCGCGCCGGGGTGATGCCCCATCGACTTTCCGCACGGAACGCCTCATCGAGCCGGTCGATCATCCGGTCCATGAAAAGGTCCAATCCCTTTCCCTGGACGATCTTGGCAACATGTTGCCGAGTGAGGACCGTGGTTTCCATTGTTTCCCCTTGATTCTCATCACGGTGCGGCATTTACCTGCCAATGGATTTTTCGCTCCATTGGAAAGGACGAACCGGAATATGAAACTAGCAATAAGGCCGCCACCGATGCTTCGGCGAGCTCCTGGCCGCAACCGGAGCGAGCCACTCTGACCACATACACCGACCGCGGACGCAACCGCGTGCTTCTCGCCGGACCGGCCGAAATCATGGCAAGTAGCTGCCATCGGGCATGAGCCGTGGAGGTGGGATTAGGGTGGAAGTGTCATCGCGCGGATGTCCGTCACAGGCCGATGAACGGATCGAGGCAATGCCCAGAGCGACCAAGACACCACCTCCCACCAGCGCAGACTCCCGGGCACCGGCTCGGGCCGCGAGGAGAGGATCCCACGGGCCGCGCGCCGCGGCCGACCGCGTCTGCGCGCGTCATTCGGTGACCGTCCACTTCGGGGGGCGGCGGGTGGAACTTCCGTCGGAGGAACAGCTCTGCTTTCTCGCGGGCGTCGGCCTGCTCGCCGCGGTCGAGGTCATCGAATGGCCGGTGGCGGCGGCCATAGCGGTCGGGCACGGGCTGGCCCACAGCCAGCACGGCAAGGCGCTGCGCGAGTTCGGAGAGGCACTGGAAGAGGCATGACGGAGTACCCGCCGGACTATCCCGCGATGATCGTTCCGGTCGGGCAGGTGGAGCCCGTACCGCGCCGCATCCGCGGCTACGTCGGCGGTCGCCTCGTCTTCGACACCGTGCGGGCGCGCTATGTGTGGCTCTGGCCGGGCTATCCGCAGTACTGCGTGCCCCGCGACGACATCGTCGAGGGGGCGCTGGTCGACGAGGACCGGAGCCTGACGCTGAAGGTCGGCGGAGCGCGCCGCCAGACCCTCCAACTGGGCTCGCTCACCCGCCCGGGCGCGGCATGGGAGTGGGCCGAGGACGCGCCCTCCGGCATCGTCGGCCATGTCACCTTCCGGTGGGAGGCCATCGACGCCTGGTTCGAGGAGGACGAGCAGGTGTTCGTCCACCCCAGGAGCCCCTACACCCGCGTCGACGCGCTCCGGTCGGGCCGCGGCGTCCGCGTCGAACTGGACGGCACCGTGCTCGCCGACGCCCCGAACTCGGTGATGGTGGTGGAGACGGGACTTCCGACGCGCTACTACCTGGACCGGGTGTATCTCGACTGGACGCGCATGGAGCCCACCGACACCGTCACCAGCTGTCCGTACAAAGGGACGACGAGCGGCTACTGGTCTGTCCGCACCGACACGGCCACCTACCCGGACCTCGCCTGGGCCTACGACTTCCCGACCCGGCAGGTATCCCCCATCGCGGGGCTGGTCGCCTTCTACAACGAAAGGGTCGACCTCTACCTGGACGGACGGCCGCTCCCCCGCCCCGCCCCGGTCACCAGGGCGATCTGGGAGACGGAACAGCGATAGTCGGCAACACCCCGATGGCACGGTGGTTCCGTCCCCACCGCCGTGGGGACGGAACCACCGTGCCATCGGGGAGCGTCACTTGACGCCGATATGCGCTCCGGGACCGAGCGGCAGGTCCAGGCCGTAGAAGATGCCGAGGATCGCCAGCCACACGATCAGGAACGGCACCACGAAGATGGCGAGCCGGGAGATGAGGGTCCCCAGGCGGGCTTCCGGTTCGTATTCACGGACCATCGCCAGGATGAGGAGGAGATACGGGTTCATCGGGGTGATGGCGCCGGTCGCCGAGTCACCGATACGGAAGGCCGCCTGGCTGAGCGCCGGACTCATGCCCATCAGCATGAACGCCGGGATGAACACGGGACCGACCAGGGACCACAGGGCGGATCCGGAGAGGATCACCAGGTTGAGGCAGGAGGCCAGCAGAACGAAGGCGATGATCGCCCAAAAGCCGGTCACACCGATGGCGTTGAACAGCGCGGCGGCCTTCACCGCCAGCAGCACCCCGAGGTTGGACCAGGTGAAGACCGCGATGACCTGGGCCGCGAAGAACATCATCACGATGTAGCCGGACATGTTCTTCACCGAGTCGGTCATCGCGGTGACCACATCCTCGGTGCCGGTGAGCTTCTTGACCGTGAAGCCGTAGGTGAGCCCGGCGAGCAGGAAGGCACCGAAGAGGACCGGGACGACACCGCTGAGCACGGGCGAGGGCACGAAGGCGCCGCCCTCTCCGCGCAGCGGGGCGCCCGGCGGCAGCCAGAGCGCGAGGACCGCCGCCAGGTACAGGCCGACGACCACGCAGGTGTACGCGAGCCCCTTGCGCTGCACCGGGGTGAGCGTCAGGTCCTCCCGCGGGGTCTCGCCACTCTCGGCCGCCTGGTAGGGGGCAAGGCGTGGTTCGAGGACGCGGCTGATGAGGAATCCGCCGAGCAGTCCCAGGACGACACTGCTGGCGGCGGTGAAGAAGTAGTTGATGAGCACGTGGATATGCAGGCCCTCGGCGGCCGGGAGCACCGAGGCCGCCTGCTGGGTGATGCCCACGTACAGGGCGTCGAGCGAGCCGATGGTGAATCCGGCCGCGTAGCCCGCGGTGACACAGGCGAAGCCGCCGATGAGGCCCGCCACCGGATGGCGTCCGGCGCTCTTGAACACCAGGGCCGCCAGCGGGGGCAGCACGATGGCGCCGACGTCGCTCATCATGTGCGCCTGGCTGGCGATGACCGCCACCGCGTACGGCAGCACGGCGCGCGGCACCCGGGCCAGTGAGGCCCGCATCGCGGTCTCCAGCAGGCCGGTCTTCTCCGCGAGTCCGACCACCATCATCAGCACCAGGACGGCGCCGATCGGCGGGAACGTGGCGAAGTTGGGGATCAGGTTCTCCAGCAGCCAGCGCAGCCCCTCACCGGTGAGCAGCCCGCCGATGTCCCTGGTGTCATCGGTGCCGGGGACGGTGACGGAGACGCCGATGAGGGCGAGGACGGTGGAGAGGACGGCCAGCAGCACGAAGAGCCCGGCGAACAGGACGATGGGATTGGGCAGTGCGTTGCCGGCCCGTTCGATGAAGGAGAGGACACGGTCGAGGCCGCCGCGCCGCTCCTTGTCCGGGGAGGTGCCCTCGGGGGCGGGCAGTCCGGTCACCGCCGGCATCAGGGCCGCCTTCCGGCTGGCGTGGCCGACGGCAGAAGGCCCTTGGTGTCCTTGCGGACATGGCCGTCCTGCACGACGCACACGACGTTGGCGGGATCGCCGAGGACACCGATGTCCGCGAGCGGGTCTCCCTCGCAGACGATGAGGTCGGCGACGCGGCCGGGGGCCAGCGTGCCGAGCCGGTCGGCGACGCCGAGGAGTTCGGCGGCGGTCCGGGTGCCGGCCACGATGGCGTCCATCGGGTCCATGCCCAGGTCGACGAGGTAGCTGAGCTCCATCAGGTTCTGTCCGTGCGGGCAGACGGCGGCGTCGGTGCCGAGCGCGATCCGGGTTCCCTGCTCGATGGCGCGGGAGATGTTCTCCTTGGTGATGCCGGACCAGCGCACCTTCTTCTCGTAGTGATAGGGCTCCATGGTGGCCTTGTCGATGCCCGCGTAGACGGTGGAGAGGGTCGGGACGACGAAGACGCCGCGCTCCCCCGCCATCTCCCGGGCCCGGTCGTCCAGGCCGTAGCCGTGCTCGATGCTGGTGACCCCGCCGCGGATGGCGTTGAGGATGCCCGCGTTCCCCTGGGCGTGCGCGGCCACCGGCTTGCCGCCGTGGCGCCGGCACTCGTCGACCACGGCGCGGATCTCCTCCTCCAGGAGCCCCTCGTCGTCCGGCTGGTCATACGGGCTTCCCATGCCACCGGTGGCACAGATCTTGACCAGGTCGGCACCCGCGCGCAGCACCTTGCGCACGGCCAGGCGCGCCTCGTCCACGGTGTCGGCCAGCTCGGACATCTCACCGCCGCTGAGGTCGGTGCCGTCGGGCAGGCGCACATCGGCGTGGCCACCGGTGTGGCTGATGATCCGTACGGCGGTGTGCACCCGGGGGCCCGTGATCCGCCCGGTCTCGACGGCGGTGCGGTACCCGGTGGCCAGGCCGCCCAGGTCCCGGACGGTGGTGACGCCCGCGTCGAGGGTCTGCCGCAGCCGGGTGGCGGTGTCGTAGGTGACCAGGACCGGGTCGAGTTCACCGCGGCGGGCGGGCGGTGTCGCATGGGCGTAGGCGAGGTGGGTGTGGCAGTCGAAGAAACCCGGCAGCACGGTGCGGCCGCCCGCGTCGATGACACGACCGGTGGAAGTGTCGCCGGAGGCCGGGGGCGCGGTCGCCGCCGGGCCCGCGTAGGTGATCGTTCCTTCGGCGTCGGCGATGACGACGGCGTCCGCGATCGGGGTCGCCCCAGTGCCGTCGATCAACGTGGCGTTCTCCACGCGCAGAGCGGTCCTGGTGGTCTCGGACGTGGTGGCATCCGTCATGAGCGAGATCTCACTCCTCGTTGGGGGAACTGGTGGGGAGGAGTGTCGATCCATCGCGTGTTTCGGGTGTTATCATGCAGCATTCCATCGAGATTCACATGCGATACGCAGAAAAGCGCCGCCCATGCAAACGCAGGATTACGCCGCGCATGACCTCGACGAGTTGGATCGTGGCCTCGTGCACGCGCTGCAGATCCATCCCAGGGCCCCGTGGACACTTGTCGGTGATGTCCTCGCGGTGAACCCGGTGACGGCCGCGCGACGCTGGCAGCGGCTCCAGGAGGCGGGGCTTGCCTGGGTGACCGCCTATCCCCAGCTCTCCGACTCCCGGATCGTGGTGACCGGCATCGTCGAGGTCGACACCGAGCCCGGGGTCGGGGAGGAGGTGGCCGAGACCCTGGCGGCCGAACCCTCGGTGGCCAACGTCAAGCTCACGGCGGGAAGCCGGGATCTGGTGATCGCGCTGCAGGCTGCGGACCTGGGTGACCTCGCCCAGCTCAGCACGGTCCTCTTCCGGGGCGCGCCAGGGGTGCGGGCGACACGTACGCATGTGACGACGGCCCTGCCCTCCGAGGGCAGCAGGTGGCGGCTTCGCGCCCTGGACGCCGCACAGTGTGCCCGGCTCGAGGCGGCGCTCCCGCCGGTTGAGCCGCTCCCGCCGGGGGCGACCGGCTGGGACCCCCTGGATGTGCGGCTCCTGGAGCTGCTGAGCGTCGACGGCCGCATGGCGATCAGCGACCTGGCGGAGCGCGCCGGAGCACCCCTGACCACGGTCCGCCGGAGGCTGCGGGGGCTGCTCGGCTCACGGGTGTGCCTGCGCTGCGACCTCGCCCGGCCCATGTCCGGGTGGCCGATGGCCGCGGTGTACTTCGCGTCCGTACCGGCCGAACGGCTGGAGGAGACCAGCCGGGCGCTGGCCGGGGTGCGGGAGGTCCGGTCATGTGCGATCACGGCGGGCCCGCACAACCTCGTGATCGACGTCTGGCTGCGCGCGGCCGGCGAGGTGCACGCCTTCGAGGCGCATCTGTCGAGGCGGCTGCCGCAGCTGACCATCGACGACCGTTCGGTGGTGCTGCGCACCGTCAAGCACATGGGCCGGCTGCTGGACCGAAGCGGCCACAGCGTGGGCAGCGTCCCGCTGCGCCCCTTCGCCACCCCGGCTCCCGGGAGTGCCGCGGCCACCTGATGCGCGGGCGCCCGGTCCCGGTCCGTGTGGGCATCGGACCTGTAGGGACGGGTCGGGACCGGTCGGGGGCACACCGGACGTGAAGGCGCTTTCCGCTGTTCGTGTGCGTGCCATCTGCCGGTACCTGCGGCCGGACACGCTGGGGCGCCATGGCACCTGTGCGCGCGACAGTCCAGGCCGTTCCGCTGGTGGCTACGGCCATCGTCATGCTCGACGCGGCCACCGACTTCTTCCCGGACGCCCCTCTGGTCGGCGTCATCACACCGGTGCGCCTTACCGTGCTGGCGGGGCTGGTCGCGACGGCGGTGACGGCGCCGCGGCTCGCCACGTTCCGCACCCGGCTCGACCCCGCCATCGCGCTGCTCCTCCTCAGCGCCATCGCCACCACCTACGTCGGCGGCCACCCCGACGCGCCGCTGCGCGCCCTGATGACCGCCCTCGCCACCTTCTACCTGCTGGTCGGGGTGCGGCGGGCGCAGCCCGAGTCCTGGCGGGCGGTCGCGCTGCTCGCGCTGGCCGCCGTGTCGGCCGCGGCCACCGCGGCGTTCGCTCAGGTGACCAACGAGGTGCCGACCGGCTTCTGCCGTACCGGTCTCTTCACCGACGTCGACTGCGACAGCGGCGGGCCCGGGTCGATGATCCGCGCCACCGGCACCTTCGCCAACCCCAACCTGCTCGCCGCGTTCCTGGTGCTGCTCACGCCGATCGCCCTGCTGGCCGCGGTGACGGTCGCCGAGCGCACGGCCCGCGTCGCGGTCGTGAGCGTGGGGCTCATCGGCTACGGCGCGGTGCTGACCACCTTCTCCCGGGCGGGCTGTGTCGCGGCGGCGGCGGGTCTGCTGGTGCTCGGCGGCGCGTACTGGCTCGCCCCCCGCCTCGGCCGGTGGGGGGTGCGGACGCTGACGGTCGTGGGGCTGGCCGGGCTGGTGGCCGTGACGGTGGCGCTGTGGGTGGTGTCGCGGGCCGGGGACGCGCTCGGCGTCCGCGGCCAGGCGTGGAAGGCGGCCGTCGACCTCGCCGTGGACCAGCCGCTCGGTGTCGGGCTGGGGCGGGCCGGGGACGCGGTTTCCGCCGCCGTACCCGGCGGCAGGACGTTCGTCCACGCCCACAACATGTGGCTGAACTGGCTGGCCGAAGCGGGCGTGGCCGGTCTGCTCGGCATGGTGCTGGTGACCGTGATCGCCGTCGCCACGGCGGTCCGCGCCGCCCGGGAGAAGTCCGTGGCCGGAGTCGTCGGGCTCGCCGCCCTGACGGGGTTCTTCCTCGCGGCCACGGTGGACCACCCGGCCAACCTGGACCGGATCGCCATGCTCTTCTGGCTGGTCCTCGGCCTCGTCATGGCCGAGGTCCCGGGCCGGTGGCGGGACTCGGGGACGCCCGCCCAGGCCCCCGCCCGCTCGGGCCGCCGCGCGCGGCGCCGCTAGGCCCTGTCCGGCGCTCTCTCGCCTGCCGGGCCGGGAGGGGTCCGGAGAGCGGACCGTTCGCCTGGTCCGGCCCGCTCGGCGGCGACGAGAGTGGGCGGGCGGTTCGTGTCTATGGGAAGGCGGCTCACAGCGATGGCGAACACGGTGCGGCGGGGCTATGTGCCCAGCCCCTTCGGGCAGTTGCACTACGCGGAGTGCGGGTCCGGCGAGGCGGTGCTGCTGCTGCATCAGACGCCGCGTTCCTGGACCGAGTACGCCGATGCGCTGCCCCTGGTGGGCCGGGCACACCGGGCCATCGCCATGGACACCGTGGGGTTCGGCGCCTCGGCCAAGCCCGAGGGGCCGCACTCGATCGAGCGGTTCGCCGACGGGGTGGAGGCGCTGGCCGATGGGCTCGGGCTGGAGACGTTCCACCTGGTGGGCCATCACACGGGCGGTGTGGTCGCGGTGGAGGTGGCCGCCCGGCTGGGCGACCGCGTCAGCAGTCTGCTGCTCTCGGCCACCGCCTTCGTCGACGAGGCCAAGCGTCAGGCGGCTCCCGGGCGCCCCCCGGTCGACCATGTCGATCCGAAGCCGGACGGCTCGCATCTGGTGGAGCTGTGGAACCGGCGCCGCGGCTTCTACCGGGCGGGCGAGGAGGCCGCTCTGACCCGCTATGTGATCGACGCGCTGAGCGTGCTGGACCGGGTGGAGGAGGGGCACCAGGCGGTGTACCGGTACCGGATGGAGGAGCGGCTGGCGCACATCACGGCCCCGGTGCTCGCCGTGTGCGCGCCGGAGGACCACTACTCGCTGCCCGCGCTGGAGAAGTTCGCGGCGGCGCTCGGCTGCGAGACCGCGGTCCTGCCCGGCGGCCACGTGCCGGCGCCCGAGCAGTTGCCCGGGGAGTTCGCCGACGTCGTCACCGCATGGGTGGACCGGCCTCGGTCGTAGCCCGGTCCCATGTCGTCTCCGTGACACCACGCCGCCGCAGCGCCGCCTTGCGCACCTTGCCGGTCTCGGTGAGCGGCAGCTCGCGCAGGATGTCCACGTAGCGGGGGGCGGCGAACGGGGGCAGCTCGAGCTCGCAGTGGCGGATCAGGTCGGCCGGGTCGAGAGTGCTGCCCGCGCGGGGCAGCACGGCGACCATCACCTCGTCCTCCGCCAGCTCGGACGGCACGGGGAAGACGGCGGCGTCGGCCACCGCGGGATGGCTACGGACGACCGTCTCGACCTCGCAGGAGGAGATGTTCTCCCCGCGGCGGCGGATGACGTCCTTGATGCGGTCCACGAACCGGAACCAGCCGTCGGGTTCGCGCACCACCCGGTCCCCCGTGCGCCGCCACGTGTCCGCGGGCTCCGCCGGCTCGCCCAGGTAGCCGGTGGCGAAGGCGTACGGCCGGTGGCTGCGCACCAGGAGCTCGCCGGGGGTGCCGTCGGGGACGGGGGTGAGCAGTTCGTCGACGACGCGGGCGTCGAAGCCGTCGCGCAGGGTGCCGATGTAGCCGGGCCGCTGTTGATCGGGCGTCGTGCCGATGACGAGGTTGGTCTCGGTGGAGCCGAATCCGTCGATCAGGGTGACGCCGAACCGCTCGCGGAACGGCTGCCAGGCGTGGGCCGGTGTCGCCGGGGAGAGTCCGCGTACGGCCCGGTGTGCACGGTCGTGCGGGCCCGGCGGCTGGGCCAGCAGCATCGGCACCATGGCGCCCAGCAGGTAGACCACGGTGGCCCCGGCCCCGGCCGCCTCGGTCCAGTACCGGGAGGCCGAGAAGCGGGGGGCGAGGGTGTACGCCGCCCCCACGGTCATCGCCTGTGCCAGCGCGTTCAGGGCGTTGGTGTGGAACAGCGGGAGGCAGGTGTAGAGGACGTCGTCCGCGGTGAGGCGCAGCGCGCCGGAGACGTTGCGCCCCCACCAGACGAACTGGGCGTGGGGGCAGCGGACCCCGCGGGAGGTTCCGGTGGTCCCGGAGGTGAAGAGGACGCACGCGGTGTCGCCGGGGCGGACGGGGGCCGCCGGCAGGGCGGGGCCGTGGCCCGGCCGGGGCACGTCGTCCGCTCCCGCGAGCCACAGCGTCCCCCGGTACCCGGCCGCCCGCAGGCGCTCCGCCGTCTCGTCCTCCGCGAGCAGATGGGTGGGGCGGGCCTGGTCCAGGACGTTCCGCAGCCCGCTGCCGCGCAGCCCCGTGTTCAGCGGGACCAGTTCGGCGCCGAGCCAGGCGGCGCCGAGGAACAGGTCGACGAGTTCGACCCGGTTGCCCGTCATCGCCGCGATGCGGTCGCCCGGGCGGCAGCCGCGGGCCGCGAGGGCCCCCGCCATGGTGGCGGCGGCCTCTCGCGCCTGGCGGTAGGTGCGGACGGTGTCCCCGATCCGCAGGAAGGGGCGGTCCCCGTGGTCCCGGGCCGCGGTGTGGAGCAGCCCGGGAATCGTCAGGGAGGTCACCGCAGCACCTCGCGCTCGCGCAGTTCGCGGATCCGCTCCGGTGGCAGCCCCGCGACATCGCGCAGCACATCGTCGGTGTCGGCGCCGAGCACGGGTGCCGCCGTGCGGACGCCGCCCGGTGTGCGGGTGAGCCGAATGGGCGGCCCCTCGTGCAGGAAGGCGCCCGCCACCGGGTGTTCCGCGCGGACGTAGAAGCCCCTGGCCCGCAGCTGCGGGTCCTGCTCGACGAGGTCGCGGCCGTCCTGCACCGCGCCCGCGGGTATGCCCCGTTCCTGGAGGAGTTCGGCGGCGGCGTCGGCCGGCAGGGTCCTGGCCCAGGTGGCGAGGGCGTCGTCGACCAGGTCGGTGTGGTGTGCGCGGTCGGCCGAGGTGCGGGTGCGTTCGTCGGTGGCGAGGTCCGGGTGCCCGATCACCGTGCACAGCCGGGCCCATTCGGTGTCGTCGCGGACGCTGACGGCCAGCCAGCGGTCGGCGCCGAGACAGCGGTACACGCCCTGCGGGCTCCATCGCGGATCGGTGTTCCCGGCGGGCTCGACGGGGTTGAGCAGGCTGGTGCCCATATGGGAGGCGATCGCCTCGAGCTGGGACAGGTCGATGTGCTGTCCGCGCCCGGTCTGCTCCCGGTGTTCCAGGGCGGCGGTGGTGGCGAGCGCGGCCTGCAGACCGGCGACGATGTCGCCGTGGCCGTAGATCACCCCGACCACGTCGTCCGGGCCCCATCCGGTCAGGCCGGTGAGCCCCGAGGAGGCCGACACGGTGTCCGCGTACGACACCCAGCCGCTGCGCGGGCCGCTGTGTCCCATGCCGGACATGCTGACGTACACCAGGCGGGGGTTGATCTCGCGGAGGGTGTCGTAGCCGAGGCCGAGTTTGGTCATGACGGTGGCGCTGAAGTTCTCCACCAGGACGTCGCAGGAGGCGATGAGGCCGCGCAGTACGGCAATGCCGTCCTCGGTGCGGGTGTCCAGGGCCAGGCTGCGCTTGTTGCGGTTGACCTCGTTGAAGTAGCCGTTGGTGTTCGGATCGGTGTGCGGGCCGCGGGACAGATGCATGAAGGGCGCGAACCGGGTGGGGTCGGGACGGCCCAGCGACTCGACCTTGATGACATCGGCGCCGTGGTCGGCGAGCACCTTGGTGCAGTAGGGCCCGGCGAGCACCCAGGTCAGGTCCAGGACGCGGACGCCGTGCAGGGCGGGCCGCGCGGGTTCCGCGGACGCCGCGGGCACCCGCGGCGTCGGCCGGTGCTCCTGCAGCAGCCGCTGGTCCGCGCCCAGTTCCGGGACGTCCAGCTCCTTGATCCGGTGGCCGTCCGGGAACGCGAAGGGGAAGCCCAGGTCGGTGCGGCCCCCGGCGCGGAGGAAGAAGTCACGGGCGGCGAGCTGCGGATTGCCGGGCATCTCGTGCGGCAGGTCGACGGACGCCCAGGGCAGCTTCCTGGACTGGGCGAGCTCGGCGAATTCGGCCTTCGGCCACCGGCCCGCGAAGTCCTGCACCACCTCGAAGACGTGCTCCTGGTACTTCTTGCGCTCCACCGGGTCCTGCCAGCGCGGCTCGGCGAGGTCGGCCTCGGCACCCTCCTCGCGCAGCCAGACGAGGAGCGCGTCCCACATGCGGGGGCTGCCGCCGAGGCCACCGCCCAGATAGCCGTCGGCGGCCCGGAACAGTCCGTGCGGAACCAGCGGATGCACCCGGCCGGGGCGTCCCGGCACCCGGTCCTCGTGCAGATAGGCGAGGGTGCCGGCCTCCAGGGCGGCGGCCGCGCACGCCTGGGCGGACACGTCGGCGAGCTGGCCCGGCCCCGTGCGCCGCGCCCGCAGGCCGAGCAGCGCGGCGATCGCGGCGTGCACCCCGGCGAGCTGCTCCGCCTGGTTCTCCGGAAGGCGCAGCGGCGGGCCGTCCGGGTCGCCGACCTGCGCGAGCATGCCGCCGAGCGCGGCGACCACCAGATCGGTGCCCTGCCAGTGGCTGCGGGGGCCCACGGTCCCGAAGGGGGTGACGCGGACATGGACGAGGTGGTCCAGGCCCGCGACGGCCTCCGGCGCACCGTCCGGAGTCCCGTCGAGGAGGACGTCGGCTCCCTTCACCAGGCGCCGCAGCTCCTCCGGGGACGCGGGGGTCACGGACCGTTTACCGGCGTGCCAGTGGACAAACGCGTCGCCGTTCAGTTCCCGCCGGGCCGGATCCCCCTCCTCGGGCTCGACCAGGACGACCTCATATCCGAGGCCGACCAGGAGCCGGCCCGCGAACCGGGTGAAGGGGCTGGACAGTTCGACGACGCGTACGGCCGGGTTGCTCACATCTCCTCCGCGGGATGCTCAGGCGTGCTGCTGGTTCAGGAAGCCGGTGACCGCCGTGTAGTAATCGTGCGGCCGCTCCTCCTGAAGGTGGTGGGAGACCTGGTCCATGATGTGCAGATTGCCCTTGGGGACCATGCGGGCGAGCATCAGCGGATAGTCGGGGGTGAGGAACGCGTCGTACATGCCCCAGATGAAGAGGGTGGGGGCCTGGATGGCGCCGAGCTCCGCGGTGAGGTCCTGCCAGTCGCCGCGGGGGTTGTCGGAGGCACCGGCGAGGGCGGTCTCCTCCGGGTCGAGGCTCTGCTCGTAGCGCAGGGTGACGGTGTCGTCGGGGATGGCACCGGCGTCGTACCACTCCAGGCGGGCGATCAGGTCCCGCATCTTCTCCCAGGAGGGGCCGGTGCCGCCGTAGTACACGTCACGGGCGTTGCGGCCGCGCCGGCCGCCCTCGGGCAGCGGGGCCAGCGGGCCGTGGAACACGGGCATGCTGCCGGTGATCGTCAGCGACCGGACCCGCTCGGGGTACTTCGCGGCCAGGTTCAGCGCGATGGTTCCGCCCCAGGAATTGCACACGAAGTCGGCGCGCTCGATGCCCAGGGTGTCGAGCAGGGCGACCGTCTTGGCGGCGTGATAGTCCCACATGGGGCCTTCGATGACGGGCTTGGCCGACTTGCCGTACTGCAGGATGTCCACGAGGAAGCAGTGGCGGTCCTGGGCGAACAGCGGTGCCACCTGTCCGAAGTCGGACCAGCCCGTGCACCCGGGGCCGCCGCCGTGGAGGAAGACCGTGGGGCTGCCGCCCGACGTGCCCAGCTCGATGTAGTGGTACGTGGCGCCGTCCGCTTCCGCGTGGGCGCCCTCCGGCGGCTTCTGGATGTTCATGAGGTCCATGCCCCGATGGTGTGGTGCCGGTGATCTCCGCCCAAGCGGTCCGGTCCGCTGAGCGGGCCGGTCTCGTGGTGACCGCCTCCGGGCGGTGGCTAGCCTCCCGGTCCATCGTGGTCCGCGAAAGACGTGTCCGCGGTAGTCGTCCGCAGAAAGGCAGCACATGTACGCGTGGGAAGTTGCCGAGGAACGGGCCCGGGCGGCGATCGGCCGCCCGGAACACCGGGACCTGGGTGTCGTACGGGCCGAGGACGCGGCGGAGTTCGCGCGCTCGGCCGGGGAGACCGGCCGGCATCTGGTCGATCCCGGCCGCCCGGACTTCACCGTCCACCCGATGTACCTGGTGAGCCTGTTGCGCGGCGCGGGAGGCGCCGGCCAGGAC
Organism: Streptomyces sp. 11-1-2; assembly: GCF_003595545.1. Lineage (NCBI taxonomy): Bacteria > Bacillati > Actinomycetota > Actinomycetes > Kitasatosporales > Streptomycetaceae > Streptomyces > Streptomyces sp. 11-1-2. The sequence continues at coordinate 10,922,722 of NZ_CP022545.1, read as the reverse complement.
GAGTTCCGGCCGGACGGCATGTACCGCGACGAGGTCCCGGGCACCGACGGCCTGGACGTGCGGCTCATGGCGGGGGGCCAGGAGGTCCGGTTCACCGGCGAGGTGAGGGCGGGCGACCGGATCCAGGTCCGCCGGGTCCTCACGGAGGTCGAACGCAAGGGCAGCGGAACACCGTTCCTGCTGCTGACCGTCGAGAAGACGTACACGGCGGAGCGGGGCACGCTCGTCCGGGTGCGGGAAAGGTTCATCGTCCGATGAGCGTTCACCCGGGGCAGCCCGTACCACCGGTGGAGTTCACCCCGGATGCCGTCACCCTGCTGCGGTTCGGGGCGGTCACCCGCAATACCCATCGCATCCACTACGACACCGGGTTCGCGCGTTCCGAGGGGCTGGACGGGCCGGTCGTCATGGCGCAGCTGCACGGCTGTCTGATGCACCGGGCCGCCATGAGCTTCGCGGGTCCGGGCGGACAGGTTCTGGAGGTCGGATGGCAGAACCGGGCCCCGGCCCTCGCCGGGGACCGGCTCGTGGTGAGCGGCACGGTCGGCGAGGTCGATCCGGAGACGGGGCGGGTCACCCTGGATCTGGTCGAGCACGGTGGGCAGGGTGATGTGGTGTGCTGCCGGGGCACGGCCGTGGTCCTGATGGGCTGACCGCGCCCCGCGTCGGGATGAGATCGCCCGGGCGAGATCATCGCTCAGGCGAGATCGAGGACCACGTTGCCGATCGCCTCCCCGGACCGCAGGCGGGCCACGGCTTCCGCCAGGCCGTCGACGCGATGCTGCTCGATGGGCAGGGTGAGCTCCCCGGAGGTGAGGTCGCCCAGCATCCGCTTGGTGTCGGCGGCGACCTCCTTCCCCCGGGACATCAGGTTCACGGGCAGCAGCGACACATCGGCCAGGAGGAAGTCCGCCAGGTCCACGGTGAACTCACGGCCCGCGGTGTAGCCGACGAGGGCGACCCGGCCGCGGGGGCGCACCAGCGGCAGGCAGTCGCGCAGGACCGGCCCGCCCACAGTGTCGATGACGACGTCCACCGGGCCTCCGACCGCGTCGGGGGACAGGTCGGCGGCGAGCACCACCTTGGCGGGGGCCGGGACATGCGGCAGCTTGGCGGGGCGGCTCACCACGCCGATCACCTCGGCTCCGGCCCGGGCCGCGACCTGCACGGTGAGCGCGCCCACCGCACCGGCCGCCCCGGTCACCAGGACCCGCTCCCCGGGCTGGACGCCCGCCACGGCGTGCACCGAGGCCCACGCCGTCCCCGCCGGGGAGAAGTAGCAGCAGGCCAGAGCGGGGTCCGTGCCCTCGGGTACGGCCTCCACAGCGGCGTCCGGTACCAGCGCGTGCTCGCTCCAGGCGCCGTCGCGGCGCATTCCGAGGGCCTTGCCGCGGAGGAGGACGAGGCTCCCCTCGGGGTGGACGTCGGAGGCGATGACGGTGCCGCTGCCGGCGGTGCCGGGAATCGACGGCAGGTCGGGGAGGATGCCGAACTTGCCGTCGACGACGTTCAGATCGAGGTGGCTGACGGCGGCCGACTTCATCCGCACCAGGGTGTGGCCGGGCCGCGGCTCGGGGACCGGCCGCTCGACGAGCCGCGGCAGGGTGCCGAACTCCTCCAGCACCAGGGATTGTGACGTCGGGTGGCTCACGTTTTCGCTCCGTATCCACGGGCTCACGGCCGTGTTCGGTGGTGGCGGACCCCGCGCACGCTAGACCGCACCCCACCGTCCGCGCACCGGGACGGGTCCGCTCAGCGGGACGCGCCGCCGCGGCCACCGTCTCGCCCTCCACCGGGGAGGGAGCGGTCTGCTCAGCGGACCGGATCCCTTGGGCGGATCCGCGCCGCGCCGGATGCTCGGGTCCACCGAAAACCGGCAGCAGGAGGACACGCACGATGACGGTCGAGGACTCTCCCGACACGGCCACCCCCGTCCGGAGCCGCCGCAGGAAACCCGCCGAGCCCGGTCGCCAGGACTGGTCGTCCTGGCCCCATTACGACGGTGCGGCAGCGGGCTTCCGCGGCTACTGGTATCCGGTCACCTGGTCCAGCCAGGTCACGGGGAAGCCGCTGCCGTTCACCATCTGCGGCGAGCGGATCGCGCTGATCCGCGACAACGGCACGGCGTACGCCCTGCACAACCGGTGCCCGCACCGCGGTGTGCCGCTGTCCGAGGGCAACCAGCAGTTCCCGGGCACGGTCAGCTGCCCGTACCACGGCTGGACCTTCGATCTGCCCACCGGACGGCTGTCCGCCGTCATCACCGACGGCCCCGGGTGCCGGCTGACCGGCAAGCTGGGCGTGCGCACCTACCCGGTCGAGGAGCGCCTCGGCATGGTGTGGGTGTACATCCCGATCGCCGACGAGGAGCCGCACTCGATCGACTCCCAGCTTCCGGAGGAGCTCGTCTCCAACGCGTTCGTGATGGGCGGACGGATCGAGCCGCGCGGTGGCAACTGGCGGTTCGCCTGCGAGAACGGCTTCGATGAGGGCCACGCCAAGTATCTGCACCGCACGGCCCTGTGGCGGCTCTTCAAGCCCATGCCGACCTGGAACATCACCCGGATCGTGCCGCGCGGCCGGTGGATCTTCCGGGTCCAGGACGAGGTCCACTGGGACGCCGAGTTCCCGGGGGTGGGCCGCTGGTCCAACAAGCGGTGGTGGAAGATGCAGCCGCCCAAGGAGACCTTCAACATCGGCAACACCGGCAAGGCCGACAGTGTCGATCCGACCATCGAGGCGCAGGACTTCCCCGGGTTCGCCTCCCTGTCGATGCCGGGCGTGCTGCGCATCGCCTACCCCAAGTTCATCCACTACGAGTTCTACGTTCCGGTCGACGAGGACAACCACCGCTATGTCGGCGTGATGGTCAACTTCACCGAGGGCTGGGACACCCTGCGCTTCTACGCCAAGTACCTCGGGGCGATCCGCTGGCTGTTCCACGGCCAGTTCTCCGGCCAGGACGCGTGGATGGTCGATGTCACGGACGCGCCGCCGGAGAAGCTCTACCGGCCCGACATCTCGCTCACCGCCTGGCGGAACCTGAGCGAGGAGGAGTACGGCAAGAAGCTGACCGCGGCCTGTGGCGCATCCGCACCCGAAGAGAAGGCATGACATGTTCCGTAAACTGTTCACCCTGCTGCTGGGCGCCGCGATCGCCGTCGGGATCCCGCTGGCCACAAAGCGCATCGCGCGGACCACGATGACGCAGGTCCACAGGATCAACCAGTGACCGCCGACGGCCTGGCGGGACTGGATGACCGGCGGCGCACCTGGGCCCTCGACGCCGCCCGCCACATCAGCACCGACCGGCTCCGCGAGCTGATCACGGGCCTGGTGAACATTCCCAGCCCGACCGGCGACGAGGGCCCGCTGGCCACCCATATCGCCGGCACCCTGCGCGACGCCGGCTGCCACGCGGCCGTCCAGCCCCTCGACGACCGCCAGGCCAACGCCTGGGGGCGGCTGACCGGTGACGGCACCGGCCCCGACCTCATGCTCTACGCCCCCATCGACACGCTGACGGTGGGCGAGGAGAGCGAGGACGTGCCGTGGATCGGCCCGGAGCTGCGCGAGGACATGCGGCCCGCGGCCACGATGTACGACGACCTGGTCACCGGGCTCGGCGCCGGCAACCCCAAGGGCCACGCGGCGTGCGTGATGATGGCCGTCGAGGCGATCTCGCTGGCCGGTGTCCCGCTCACCGGTGACCTGGTCGCGGCGTTCGGCGCGGGCGGGATGCCCACCAACGCCCGGCCCGTGGGCACGCGCCTCAACACCGGCCAGGGCGCCGGGTGTTCGTTCCTGCTGGAGCAGGGCGTGTGGACCGACTACGCGGTCATCGCCAAGCCCGGCTGGACCGTCTCGTGGGACGAGGTCGGACTGGTCTGGTTCGAGGTGACGGTCGGCGGCACCCACACCTACGCGGGCTCCCGCCACCGGCTCCCGTACGACAACGCCATCGCCCGTGCCGGGGAAGTGTCCGCGTACCTGGAGAAGTGGTTCGAGAGGTACGCCGAGCGGCACACCTCGGGCACGGTGGCGCCGCAGGGCATCGTCTCCTCCATCCGCGGCGGCTGGCCGCGGATGGCGGCGGTGACCCCCGCCGTGTGCACCCTCATGGTGGACCTGCGGATCAGCCCCGACATCACACCGATGGGGGCCAAGCGCGAGTTCATGGACGCGCTGGCCGCGCTGCGGGCCGCCTCGCCCGGGCTCGACGTCCGGGCGGAGATGGTGCTGGCGATCCCCGGCACCCGCACCCCGCGCGAATCGTGGATCCACCGCAGCGCCACGGCCGCCTGGGAGGCGCTGGAGGGGCGCGAGCACGAGGTGATCCCCGGGAACAGCGGCGCCACCGACGCCAACATCCTGCGCGGCCGTGGCATCCCCACGGTGCGGGTCGGCATGCCCAAGGTGGCGGAGGCGCCGTTCGAGATCGACTTCGCCCGCGGCATGAACACGGTGTCGCTGCGGGCCATGGAGAAGCTCACCCGCCATCTGATCCGCACGGCCGTGGACACCGTCACCCGGTCCCGCGACGAGCTGGAAGGAACAGGGGCATGACCGAGATCGTCCTGGGGGTCGGAGCGTCGCACAGCACGCTGATGAACACCCACTGGGAGGAGACGTACCACAAGGACCGCGCCGAGCGGTTCCGGGACGCGCTCGGCCAGGCGCGGGACGCGCTGGCCGCGGCCCGTCCCGACACGGTGATCCTCATCGGCTCCAACCACTTCCGGGGGTTCTGGCTCGATCTGATCCCCAGCTTCACCATCGGGGTGGACGAGTGCATCGCCAGCGGCGAGTCCGGCACCCCGAAGGGCCCGCAGCCGGTGGACCGGGAGCTGGCCCTGTACCTCGCGGGTTCGCTCGTGGAGCGGTCCGGTTTCGACGTGGCGTTCTCCGCCCGGCTGCAGATCGACCACGGCCAGTCGCACGCCGTCCAGTATCTGCTCGACGGACTCGACGTCGACCTGGTACCGCTCGTGGTGAACGTCTTCGCGCCGCCGCTGCCCACCCTGGAGCGCTGCGAGCAGCTTGGCCGGGCGATCCGGGAGGCGATCCTGGCGTTCCCCGGCGACCGCCGGGTGGCGGTCATCGGCTCCGGCGGGCTGTCCCACCGGCTGCCCTGGCCGGACTGGCGCGACCCGAACGGCGAGGACGAGGAGTTCATGGTCGGCGCCTGGCTCAACGGCCGGGAGAACTGGCAGGACTACGACGTGCGCCGCCGCGAGATCATCCGGGCCGCCGAGGCGTCGCTCAACCCGGAGTTCGACGAGGAAATCCTGTCCTGGATGGAGCGGGGACAGGCGCACCGCATCACCGAGTACACCACCGCGGAACTGGAGAAGGTGGCCGGCAACGGCGCCCAGGAGCTGCGCACCTGGCTGCTGATGTCCGCACTGCTCGATCACATCCCGGGCCGGCGCCTGGCCTATGAACCGATGCCCGAGTGGCTCACCGGCATGGGGGTCGCCGTCCTCGATCCCGCACAGGCCCCCGCACAGACCCCCGCGCAGACCAGCGAAAGGCAGTCATGAGCATCTGGAACGAGCTGTCGGGCATCGACTACCGGCACACCTACGTCGAGACCGGCGACTTCAAGACCCGCGCCCTGCAGGCCGGCCCCGAGGACGGCGAGCATGTGGTGTTCCTGCACGGGACGACCGGCCACCTCGAGGCGTTCGTACGGAACATCCCGGCGCACGCCGAGCGCTACCGCTGCCACTCCATCGACATGCTGGGCCACGGCTACACGGGCAAGCCCGACCGCCCGGCCGAGATCCCCCTGTACGTCGAGCACCTGATGGCCTACCTGGACGCCGTCGGCGCCGAGCGCGCCCATCTGGTCGGCGAGTCGCTGGGCGGCTGGGTGGGGTCGTGGGCCGCGAGCGAACACCCGGACCGGGTCGCCTCCCTCCAGCTGCTGTGCATGGGCGGCACGAAGATCAACCCGGCGGTGATGGAGCGGCTGAAGACGTCCACCAGCGACGCGGCCCTCAAGGACGACATCTCCTTCACCCGGGAGCGGCTGCGGCTGCTGTGGGCCCACTGGGACGAGGACCTGGGCGAGGAGCTGACCCAGATCCGCTACGACATCTACCACCACCCCGACTTCCAGCGGAACCTGCACAATCTGCTCGCGCTCCAGGAGCCGGAGGCCCGCGAGCGCAACCTGCTGCGGCCCGACCGCATGGGCCGGATCAAGGCGCCGACCCTGGTGGTGTGGGGCAACAAGAACCCGCTCGGCGACGTGCCGGAGGCCGAGGCCATCGCGGCCGCGATCCCCGGGGCGCGGCTCGAGGTGTTCAACGAGTGCGGCCACTGGCCGCAGCACGAGAAGGCCGATCTGTACAACCCGCTCAGCCTGGAGTTCCTCGCCGCGTCCTCGGCCACCTGATCGTGAGGTTCCTGCCATGACCGTAGTCCCCATCGACCAAGCCGTCAGAACCTGTCCCGACCCGATGAACTCCGTCCTCGGCAAGGTCCGGTCCATCCTGGAGGCGTTCACCGCCGACGACGACTCGCTCTCGCTCGCCGATCTGGTGCGCCGTTCGGGAGTGGCGAAGGCGACCGTCCACCGGCTGTCCCAGGAGCTGGTCGCATGGGGGCTGCTGGAGCGGGCGGGCTGCAACTACCGGCTCGGACTGCGCCTGTTCGAGATCGGGCAGCGGGTGCACCGGCAGCGCATCCTGCGGGAGGTGGCCCAGCCGTATATGGAGGATCTGCTGCTGGCCACGCGGGAGACCATCCACTTCGCCATCCATGACGGGCTGGACGTGGTGTACCTGGAGAAGATCCTCCCCCACCGGGGGCTGAGCGAGGAGTCGCGGGTGGCGGGGCGGCTTCCGCTGTACTGCACGGCGACCGGCAAGGCGATCCTCGCCCACTCCCCCGGCAGCCTGTTCGGCGAGGTGGTCAGGAGCGGCCTCAAGCCGTTCACCCGCCACACCATCACCTCGCCGGGCCGGCTGCGCACCCAGCTGGACCGGGTCCGCGAGCAGGGCATCGCCACGGAGGCGGAGGAGGTCCGGCTCGGCTATATGAGCATGGCGGTCCCGGTGTTCGGCCGGCAGAACGCCCTCGCCGGGGCCCTGTCGATCACGGCGCCGACCTACCGGGTGGACGCGATCGCCCACGCCAGCGCGCTGCGTACGGCGGGTCTTGGCATCAGCCGCTCGCTGAGGTCGGCGCTGTGACGGCGCCCGCCGTGTCCTCCCCCGCGCTGGAAGAGGTACTGGCGCGGGCGCGGGAGCTGATCGGCCAGTGGCGGGACGAGGACTGCGGCACCCCGACGGTCAAGGACTTCTGCCGTTACGCCGCCGCCCTCAACGACGGCGAGTACATCCGCCGGGCCCGCGCCCTGGAAGCGGACGGCCGGCCCGTCGAGGCGCCCGACCTGTTCCTCGCGGCCACCATGAGCTGGGAGGACGGCCCGCCGGAGGACGAACTGCGGCCGGATGGTCTCGCCCAGCGTGAGTCGCCGTGCACCGAGGGTCTCGCGGTGCGCCAGGTGCACGGCGGCCAGTCGGTGCGCCTGGTCCGGCCCCCGGTGGCCGGCACGCGGATCACGGCGACCCGTGCGGTCGTCTCCGCGCGGCACAAACACGGACGGTCCGGTGAGTTCGTCCTCCTGGGCGTGCGGACCCGGTTCCTGTCCCCCGACGGGAGCGAGCTGACGTCCGTGGACGAGACGATCGTGGTGCTCGACGCCACCGGAGGTGACCGATGACGGCGCCCGCTGCCGGGACCGAGTGTCCGCCGCGCCGGTACGCCCACACCAGTGTGCAGCTCTTCCGCTTCAGCGCCGTGTCGTGGAACGCGCACCGGATCCATTACGACGCCGCGTTCGCGGCGTCGGAGGGGTTTCCCGACACCGTCGTGCAGTCGACGCTGCACGGCGAGACGCTCAGCCGCAACGCCCTGGAGTGGGCCGGGCCGGGCGCCCGGCTGGAGTCGGTGGCGTGGCGCAACGTGGCCACGGCGGTGGCCGGTGAGCGGCTGACCTGGGCCGCGACGGTGTCCTTGGTCGAGGGCGCGCGGGTCCGTCTGGACGCGCGCATCCTCAAGGCCGACGGCTCCGAGTGCGTCACGGGGACGGTGGAGGTGACGCTCGCCGGGTGACGACCCGGCTCGACCGGGTGCGGGAGCGGTGGAACCCAAGGCTGACGGGGCGCCTTGGGTTCCACCGCTCCCGCGTGTCCGGGCCACGGTGTCCCGGCACCACGGGTCCCGCGCCGTGTCCCGGCAGGCGGACCGATTCCATTGGACCGTGATCCGGACCTGCCTACGCTCCTTTTCCATGAGCGTTCTCAACGTTGAGCCGGTCGCCGCGGCGGACGCGGCGGTGGTCGAGACGGACATCCTGATCATCGGCGCCGGCCCGTCGGGCCTGTACGGCGCCTACTGCGCGGGCTTCCGCGGGCTGCGTGTCGCCGTGATGGATGTGCTGCCCCAGCGGGGCGGCCAGATCAGCGCGATGTACCCGGAGAAACCGATCTTCGACATCGCCGGATTCGCCTCGGTCCGCGGTCGCGACCTGGTCGACAACCTGGTCGCGCAGGCGGAGACACACGGCACCCGCTACCTCCTCGGCCACCGCGCGACGGAGCTGTCCTACGACGACGGCCTGCCCGTGGTCCGCAGCGACCGGGGGACGACCGTACGGGCCGGGGCGGTGGTGATCACCGGCGGCGTCGGGACCTTCACTCCCCGCCCGCTGCCGGCCGGGGAGGATTTCCTCGGCCGCGGCCAGGTGTACTTCGTGCCCGACCCCACCGCCCACGCCGGCCATGACGTGGTGGTCGTCGGCGGTGGCGACAGTGCCTTCGACTGGGCGGCCCTGCTGGCCCCCATGGCGCGCTCGGTCCGGCTGGTGCACCGCACCGCGCGGTTCCGCGCCCACCGCGCGTCGGTGGAGAAGGTCCGGGCACTCGGCATCGAGATCCTCACCGACTCCGAGGTCAGCGGCCTGTACGGCGGCGCGCTGCTGGAGGAGGTCGAGATCCGCCACCGCGTGGCGAAGGACACCACGCGCCTCCCCGCGCAGACCGTGGTGGCGGCCCTCGGCTTCATCGCCGACCTCGGCCCGCTGCGGGACTGGGGCCTCACCCTGGAGGCACGCCGGATCGCCGTGGACACCCACATGGCCACCAACCTCCCCCGCGTCTTCGCGGCCGGCGACATCACCGACTACCCGGGCAAGGTGCGCCTGATCTCCGTCGGCTTCGGCGAGGCCGCCACGGCCGTCAACAACGCCGCCACGGTCATCGACCCGGAGGCGGCGCTGTTCCCCGGGCATTCCACCGAGAAGGAGAACTGACATGGCCTACGTCATCGGCGCGTCCTGCGTTGACATCATGGATCGGTCCTGCATGGAGGAGTGCCCGGTCGACTGCATCTACGAGGGCGAGCGCAAGCTCTACATCAACCCGGTGGAGTGCATCGACTGCGGCGCCTGCGAGGTCGCCTGCCCGGAGCAGGCGATCACCGTGGACCGGAAGGCGGATCCCGAGCACCGCGCGGACAACCGGCGGTTCTTCGAGGAGGTCCTGCCCGGCCGGGACGCCCCGCTGGGCACCCCCGGTGGCGCCGGGGCAGTCGGCCCGCTGGGCGCCGACACCGCCCTGGTGGGGGGCCGGTGAGCGCACCGGACGTGGCGCTCCAGCCGCCGGCTCCCGCCGGATTTTGACCACTCACACCATTCCTACCAGGCAAAAAAATCTCTATATTGTCCACCCTCAGAACTAATGGTGTCCTTGGCCGAGGCACACCAGCGGGCGAGGAGGGCATGTCGTGACGACTGCAGCGGTACCTCGTGGCAACGGCGAGGAAGCCGGGCCGGACGGGCGGTCCCCCAGGTCCGTCCTCGGCAAGGTCGGGCTCATCCTGTCCGCCTTCGGCGACGGCGACCTCGCCCTCAGCCTCACGGAGCTGACGGCGCGCACCGGGGTCGCCAAGGCCACGGTGCACCGGCTGTGCCAGGACCTCGTCGCCTGCGAAATGCTGGAGCGGGACGGCTCGGACTACCGGCTCGGCCTGCTGCTGTACGCGATCGGGCTGCGCGCGCCCCGGCAGCGCACCCTGCGGCACGCCGCACGGCCGGCCCTGGAGAACCTCGCGCAGGACCTCGACAGCCCGGTGAGCCTGTCCGTGCCGAACGGCAGCGACCTGCTGTGCATCGACAACGCGGGCCGCCACCGCAACCGGGCCGGTGCCTCGATCGGCGGACGGCTGCTCCAACTGCACAGCACGGCCCCGGGAAAACTCACCCTGGCCCTGCTGCCCGAGCAGTACCCGCTGGCGCGACTGGCCCCGCATATGCGCCGGATGACCGCCCGCACCCTCACCGCCGACCGGCTCCCGGGGGAACTCGTCCGTATCCAGGAGCAGGGCTACGCCACCGACTGCGAGGAACACCGGCTCGGCTATTCCGCCGTGGCCGTGCCCGTGCGCGGGCCGCGGGACGGCGCCTACCTGGGCGCGCTGTCGGTCGTCGCCCCCACGGCACGCCAGAACGTGCCCCGTACGCTCGCGGCGCTGCGGACCGCATCGGAGGCCGTCACGACTCGTCTCTCGGTGATCGAGGCATACCGCACCGAGCCGTAGCCCCCAGTTCGCAGTCCTCGGGCCGTGGCCCTCGGTCCGTGGCCCCAAGCCCGTAGCCCTCAGTCGACGAGCAGCCGGGCTATCCCCCGTTCGCTGAAGACGTCCCCGGTGGCGAGGGCCACCGCACCGTGCAGGGCCGAGGCGGCGCCGAGCTGCGTCGTAGTGATCGTCAGCTTCCGCGTGGCCAGCGGCAGGGCGCGCTGGTACACCACGGCCCGCACCCCGGAGAGCAGGTCGTCGCGCAGTTCGCTGAGCGGCCCGCCGAGCACGAGGGTGCGGGGGTTGAACATGTAGACGAGCATGGCGGCGAGTTCGCCGATCTCGGTGGCCGCCTGGCGCAGGGCCCGGACGGCGGGCGGGTCGTTGTTCGCGACGCGCTCCGCGAGCTCGTGGACCCCGTGCAGCGGGTCCTCCTCGGTGGACTCGGGGATGCCCAGGTTCCGCAGTACGGCGCGGTGCGAGGCGACGGCGCGCACACAGCCGACATTTCCGCAGGTGCACAGGGCGGTGCCGCCGCCGAGGGACCGGATGTGGCCGACATCGCCGGCCGCGCCGTCCGCGCCGCGGTAGATCCGGCCCTCCGCGGTGGCGAGCCCCGCTCCGATCCCGGTGGCGATCTTGAGGCAGAGCACCGGGGTTTCGGCCCGGGCGTGCACGGCCTCACCGAGGGCCATGAGGTTCGCGTCGTTGTCGACCTGGGCGGGGGCGCGGAACCGGGTCCGCAGCCGTTCGGCGACCGGGAAGCCGTCCCAGCCGGGCATGCCGTTGGGCCTGAGCGGGGAGCCACGCCACGGGTCCACCGGGGCGGGCAGCCCCATCACCACCTGGCGGACCCGGTCCGGATCGCACCCGGACCGCTCCAGCAGCGCGAACAGCCGGTCGCACACCAGCTCCAGGACCGTTTCCGGCCCCGCGTCGATCCGCACGAGCACCGTGTCCCGCGCGAGGATGCGTCCGCCGAGATCGGCCACCGCGATCCGCGTCTCCAGGTTGTCGACGTCGGCGACGGCGATGGTTCCCGCCCGCGGGCTCAGCGTCAGCAGCCGCGGGGGCCGCCCGCGCACCGATTCGCCGGACTCCAGCTCCTGCAGGATGTCGCGGCCGAGGAGTTGGTCCACCTGCTGGCCGACGGTGGAGCGGGCCAGACCACTGCGCCGCGCGATCTCGGCACGGTTCGTCGCCTCACCGGCCACCACGAGGTCCAGCACTCTGCGCAGTCCGACGGGGACCGCGGGCAGCAGTGCCCGGTCGGCGGAACGACCGTCATCTTCACGCATTTCCTCAACCTAGCCGTCGTGGATCACCGGCGACCAGCCTTCCTTTAAGTCGTTATTAGTTTGCAAGAAAAATTAACAACTGCCTCTTGTTCGAGGTAACCGAACTAAACGAAGGTGTTGGGCGAGACGAACACGCCCCACTCAACCGTCAGAAGAGGGCCGTCCTCTAGCAACCCCAGTTCCCGAAGTCAACGGCGGTGGACCGCTCCACGAGGCGCGGCCCGCCGCCGTGGCACCCGCGCCGCGGCCGTACGCGACCCGCGCACACCGCCCTGGCCTGCCTTTTTCTCAAGTGTGACCCGCCACAACACACGTGGAGCACCGCGGAAAACACATCGGCCCGCGTTCCACTGAGCGGACTGTTCATCTCGTCCCGGCCCCGCCGGGGCCCTTGAATACTCGCCAACCCGGCGAGACACCGACACTCCACATAAAAGTGTCGATCACTCGCATACCTGAACACTCCACGCATCACTCCCTGGGAGAGGAACCCCGGCCATGGCCAAACAGACCCATCGCATCGGCATCCTGGGCAGCGGCAACATCTTCGGCCGGTATGTGACCGGCCTCGCCCGCTACCCGGAGCTGGAGATCGTGCGGGTGGGCGACGTCGATGTGGCACGAGCGAAGCGGGCGGCCGCCGACCATGCCATCCCGGCCTGGGGTGACGACTCGGAGCTGTACGCCGACGACTCGGTGGACATCGTCATCAACCTGACGCCGCCGGTCCATCACGCCCGCACCGTCATCATGGCCCTGGAAGCGGGCAAACACGTCTATGTCGAGAAGCCGTTGGCCACCACGGTCACCGACGGCGAAGCCGTCCTCGCGGCGGCCGCCCGCACCAGGCGCGTCCTCGGATCGGCGCCGGACACCTTCCTCGGCAGCGCCGCTCAGACCGCGCGCAAGGCGATCGACTCGGGCTCGATCGGCACGCCCATCGGCGCCACCGCCTTCATCGGGCACAGCAAGGCCGAGACCTGGCACCCCAACCCGGCCTTCCTGTTCCAGCCGGGAGGCGGCCCCGTGATGGACATGGGTCCGTACTACGTGGCCATCCTCGTCAACTGCCTCGGCCCCGTCTCCACCATCTCCGCGGCCGGCCGCATAGGCGTGCCCCAGCGCACGGTCACCGCACCCGGACGGACCGTCGACACCATCGACGTCACCATCCCCACCCACACCGGCGCCGTGCTCACCTTCGCCTCCGGCGCCATCGCCACGACCCAGATGAGTTTCGACGTCTGGGACAGCGACCTGCCGTACATCGAGATCTACGGCAGCGAGGGCACCCTGTCGCTGGCCAACCCGAACCACTTCGACGGTGATGTGCGGGTCCGGCGGCACGGTGACGGTGAATGGACCGTCCTGGAACCGGCCCTGGAACTCTTCGGCGCCGTCGGAACCCGCGAGCAGGCCCGCCGCGGGCTCGGCGTCCGCGACCTCGCCGACGCCGTCGAGGGCGGGCCGCACCGCGCCAACGCCGCGTTCGCCTTCCATGTCCTCGAGGCGCTCTGCTCGTTGGAGGGCTCCGCCCAGCGGGGCCGGTCCGTGACGCTGACCAGTTCATGTGAGCGCCCCCAGGCCCTCTTCACCGTCTGACACCCGCCCGCCCCACCACACCCGAACCCCGAGAAAGGACCCGCATGACCATGCGCCACGACCGGATCGCGATCAACCCCCTGCAGTGGATCGCCACCGAAGACGGCTGGATCGACCCCGCTCTGGCACCGGCCCTGCCCGAGCGTCTCAAGGTCATCCGCGAGGCCGGTATCGGCGCCGTCCATGCGGACGTGCCCGCCGAGATGTCCGCCACCGAATACGGCCGGCTGCTCGGCGAGCACGGCCTGGCGCCCGCCCCGGGCTATATCTCGGGCCCCCTCCCCGAGGACGAGAGCAGCCTGCGCGAACTGCTCGACAAGACCGACCGCGTCAGCACCCAGATGGCCGAACTGGGCCTGTCCACCGTCTTCGTGGCCACCGGGATGAACAAGCAGGCCCCCCGAGTGCACCGCCCGGCCGTGGGCGCCGAGGCGACTCCCGAGCGGCTGGAGCGGGTGCGCGAGGTGTTCGCCCGCATGGGCGAGACCACCAAGGCCAACGGCGTCGCCGCCGCGTTCCACCCGCACATCGGCACCTGGGCGGAGACCGAGGAGGAGACCCGCTTCATCCTCGGCGGCGTGGACGCGGACGTCCTCTCCTTCGGCCCGGACATCGGCCACCTCGGCTGGGCCGGTGCCGATGTCATCGGCCTCATCCGCGACTACGCCGACCGGGTCGCCGCCCTGCACATCAAGGACTTCCACGCCGACATCGCCGAACGAGGCCGCGCCGAGGCATGGACCTACCAGCAGACCGTGCTGGCCGGTCTGTGGGCCGAGCCCGGCCACGCCTCGGTCGACATCCCCGCCACCCTGGCCGCGCTGCCCGCCGCCTTCGACGGCTGGCTGGTGATCGAGGTCGACCGCGGCGCCCAGGCCACCCCCGAGGAGAGCGTCCGGCTCTGCGGCGAGTGGGCCAAGCGACAGCACTGAGCGCGGCACCCGAGAACAGAAGGACGACATGCGAAGAATGGTCATGGCAGGGGCGGCCCTCGCCCTCGTGGCCGTGCCGGCGTGCGGCGGTGGCGCCGGCACCACGGCGTCCACCACCGGAGACGACACGCTGACGCTGTCCATCGGCAACGCCCACACCGGCTGGGACCTGGCGTCCGCGGCCCTGGGCGACAACATCCAGTACTACGAGCCCGTCTTCGACTCGCTGGTCCGGCTGGACTCCAAGGCCCGTCCCCGGCCGAACCTGGCGACCTCCTGGTCCTACGACAGCGCCCGCACCGTGCTGACCATGAAGCTCAGGAAGGACGTGCGGTTCACCGACGGTACGGCGCTGGACGCGACCGCGGTGCGGAAGAGCCTGCTCCACAACAGGGAAGGCACCAATGAGGCCGCCGGCAAACTGCGCGCCATCGACTCGGTGGCGGCCGTGGACCCCCGGACCGTGGCCATTCACCTGTCGGCGCCCGACCCCCAGCTCGTGGTGAACCTCGGCGACCCCTCAGGAATGATCGCCAGTCCCAAGGACCTGGCGGCGAAGGGCGGTCCGGTCGGCTCGGGCCCCTACGTCCTGGACAAGGGCGCCACGACCAACGGCAGCACGTATGCCTTCACCCGCAACCCGGACTACTGGAACAGGAAGGCATACCCCTTCGACAAGATCGTCATCAAGAACATCAGCGACCCCACCGCGCGCCTCAACGCCCTGCTCGGCGGGCAGGTCGACTGGGCCCGGATCACCCCGCAGACCGCTCAGCACGCCAAGAGCCGGGGTCTTGCGGTGCAGGGACACGCCGACAGCGTCGAGGGCCTGTACATCTGGGACCGCACCGGGAGGATCGTGCCGGCCCTGGGCAAGGTGAAGGTGCGCCAGGCACTGAACTACGCCTTCGACCGGGAGTCGATCGTCAAGAAGCTCAACCTCGGCTACGCCACGGCCACCTCGCAGATGGCGACCGCCGGCAGCACCTGGTACGACACATCCCTCGAGAGCAACTACGCCTACGACCCGGCCAAGGCCAGGAAACTGCTCGCCGAGGCGGGCTATCCGGACGGTTTCACCGTCACCATGCCCGATGTCTCCTCCGTCGCGCCGGGCCAGCAGGTGGTCATGACGCAGGCCCTGGAGGACATCGGCATCAAGGTCAAGGTGGACAAGATCCCGTTCACCCGGCTGTTCACGGCCCTCCAATCCGGCCAGTACGCGATGTCGTGGTTCAAGCTGCAGTCCGGCCAGCCCTGGGACTTCATCCAGTCCGAGCTGGCCAAGGGCGCCGCCTGGAACCCCGCCAAGGACTTCGACCCCAAGCTCAACTCCATGATCGACAAGGCGCAGAAGGCCCGGGGCGCGGCGCAGACCGCCACGTTCCGCGAGATCAACGCCTATCTGCAGGACCACGCCTTCAACGCGCCCTGGGATGTGCTGGACGCCGTCCAGGGCAACTCCAAGAAGATCAAGGTGACGCCCCGGGCGTTCGTCTCGGCGGTACCGATCTACGACATGGCTCCCGCCGGCTGACGCGACGGCGGAGCGGACCGCACACCGCCCCGCCCCGTCCGCGACAGCTCCCGCATCCGCCGACGCAGAAGGAAAGAACGCGATGCTGACCTTTCTCGTGCGCCGCGTCGCAGCCGGCCTGGTGCTCCTCTATGTGCTCGCGACGACGGCGTTCGCGATGATGAGCCTCACCGGGACCGACGCCGCGCGCAACATCGCCGGCAATATGGCGACGCCCGCACAAATCGCCGCGAAAGAACACGAGTTGGGCCTGGACCGGCCGTGGATCGCGCAGTACGGACAGTGGCTGGCCCACGCGGTCCGGGGCGACTTCGGGACCTCCTGGTTCGGCGGTGACTCCGTCTCCGAAAGCCTGGTGCTCAAGGCACCGGTGTCCCTGTCCATCGTGGTGGGCGGACTCCTGCTGGCCACCGTCCTCAGTGTGGTGCTCGGTGTCGCCGCCGCCGTACGGCGCGGATGGCTCGACCGTGTGGTGCAGGCGACCGCGATCGTCGGCTACGCGGTACCGAGCTTCCTGATGGCGCTGATGCTCTCCGCCACCCTCGCCGTCCAACTGCGCTGGCTCCCGGCGACCGGATACGTACCGCTGGCCGACTCCCCCTCCGGCTGGCTCCAGTCCATCACCCTCCCCGCCGTCTCACTCGCCATCGGCGCCATCGCCGCCACCGCCCAGCAGGTGCGCGGCTCGGTCATCGACGTACTGCGCCAGGACTTCGTGCGCACCCTGCGCAGCCGGGGGATGAGCGAGCGGCGGGTGCTCTTCCGGCACGTGCTGCGCAACGCGGCGCCCCCGGCGCTGACCGTGCTCTCCCTGCAGTTCATCTCCCTGGTCGGCGGCGCCGTCGTCATCGAGAAGGTCTTCGGACTTCCCGGAGTGGGCTCCGCCGCGGTGACGGCGACCGTCAACGGCGACACGCCGCTGGTCATGGGCGTCGTGGTCTACCTCGTCCTCATCGTCGTGGCGGTCAACCTGCTGGTGGACCTCGCCTACGGCTGGCTCAATCCGAAGGTTCGTGTCCGATGACGCAATCCACACGCCGCGACACCCGCGGCACACCCGACTCCGCCCCGGGCACCGCCCGCCGACGCGGCCGTCCGCTGAGACGTCTGCTGCACAACCGGGTGGCGGTGGTGTGCCTGGTCCTGCTGGCCCTCATCGTCGCGGCCAGTGTGTTCGCGCCCCTGCTCACCTCGGCCAGTCCCACCCGCTCCACCCTGGACGACGCCTTCGCCCCGCCCGGCGGCGGTCACCTCCTCGGCGCCGACAGCGTCGGACGGGATGTGCTCGCGCGGCTGCTCCACGGCGGCCGGGTCAGCCTGCTGGGCGGGTTCATCGCCGTGGCGGTCGCCCTGCTGATCGGTGTTCCGGCCGGGCTGCTCGCCGGCTACTACCGGGGCCGGCTCGACGCCGTCGTGAGCTGGGTGGCGAGTCTCGTCATGGCCGCGCCCGCCATCATGGTGCTGCTGGTCTCCATCGCCGCGATCGGCCCCGACACCAACTCGACGATGGCGGTACTCGGCCTCATCCTCGCCCCCGGCGTCTTCCGCCTCGTGCGGGCCTCCGTCACCTCGGTGCGCGAGGAGCTGTACGTCGACGCCGCCCGCGTCAGCGGACTCGGCGACACCCGTATCGTGCGGCGGCACATCCTGCCGGTGGTGCAGGCACCCACCATCATCCAGTCGGCGCAGATGTTCGGCGTGGCCGTCGTCATCCAGGCGGGCATCGAATTCCTCGGCCTCGGCTCGGCCGGGCAGGCCAGCTGGGGCGCGATGCTCAACGAGGCGTTCGCCAACCTGTACACCAAGCCCACCTTGCTGGTGGCCCCGGGCCTGGCGATCGTGATCACCGTGGCGACGCTCGGCCTGCTCGCCAACGCCCTGCGCGACGCGCTCCTGGACACGCCCGGCCCGGCGGCCCGGCGGCGCCCGCTTCCCGCGGCGGCTCCGGCGAGCACCCCCGGTCCGGCCGACGACGACAGCCTCCTCGCCGTCGAGGACCTGCGGGTCACCTACGCCACTCGCGACGGCGAGCGCACCGTGGTGGACGGGGTGTCGCTCACCGTGCGCCGCGGTGAGGTGGTCGGTCTGGTGGGCGAGTCGGGCTCCGGCAAGAGTCAGACGGCATTCGCCATCCTCGGGCTGCTGCCCCCGGAAGGCCGGAGCGAGGCCGACCGGCTCAGCTTCGACGGCCGCGATCTGCGGGGGCTCGGCCGCAAGGAGCGGAACGCGCTGCGGGGCTGCCGCATCGCCTACGTCCCCCAGGAGCCGATGTCCAACCTCGATCCGGCCTTCCGCATCGGCACCCAGCTCACCGACCCGATGCGGGCGCATCTGAAGCTGACCGCGCGGGAGGCGCGGGAGAAGGCCCTGGCCCTGCTGGAGCGGGTCGGCATCGCCGAGCCGGAGCGCGTCTACCACGCCTATCCGCACCAGATCTCCGGCGGCATGGCCCAGCGGGTCCTCATCGCGGGCGCCGTCTCCTGCGACCCCGAACTGCTGATCGCGGACGAGCCCACCACGGCGCTGGATGTCACCGTCCAGGCCGAAGTCCTGGACCTGCTGAGGGAGTTGCAGCGGGAGCGGGAGATGGGGCTGATCCTGGTGACGCACAACTTCGGGGTGGTCGCGGACATCTGCGACCGCGTGGTCGTCATGCGCACCGGCCAGGTCGTCGAGACCGCCCCGGCCGAGAAGCTGTTCGCCGAGCCGCGGCACGAGTACACCCGCATGCTGCTGGACTCGACGCTGGAGGACGCCCCGCCCCGCGCCCCCCTGCGAACTCCCGCGACGAGCGGCCCCCTCCAGGAGACGGTATGAGTACGACAGCGACACATACACCGGCACCGGTGCCGGGCAACATGCTCGAAGTCGACGGCGTGGTGGTGGAGTACGCCGCCAAGAGCCGGCGCGGGCAGCCGTTCCGGGCCCTGCACGGCGTCTCCCTGGACATCCGGCCCGGTGAGACGGTGGGGCTGGTCGGCGAATCCGGCTCGGGCAAGACGACGCTCGGGCGTGCGGTGCTCGGACTCGCCCCGGTGGCCGAGGGCGAGATCCGCTATGCGGGCCAGGTGATCTCACGGCTGAGCGCGCGCGAGCGGCGTGCGCTCAGCGCCGAGATCCAGGTCGTCTTCCAGGACCCCTACACCTCGCTGAACCCGGCGATGACCGTGGGCGACATCCTCGCCGAGCCCCTGCTGGTCTCGGGCACCTCTCGCGCCGCGGCCGAGGA
The DNA here is from genome assembly GCF_003595545.1 of Streptomyces sp. 11-1-2. NCBI lineage: Bacteria > Bacillati > Actinomycetota > Actinomycetes > Kitasatosporales > Streptomycetaceae > Streptomyces > Streptomyces sp. 11-1-2. The sequence continues at coordinate 10,903,534 of NZ_CP022545.1, read as the reverse complement.
GCGGGTCCGCGGGCTGCTCGACCAGGTGCGGCTGCCGGCCGACGCCGCGCACCGGCTGCCACGGGAGTTCTCCGGCGGGCAGCGCCAGCGCGTCGCGATCGCCCGGGCCCTGTGCCGCGACCCGCGGCTGATCGTGTGCGACGAACCGGTCAGCGCGCTGGACCTGTCCACCCAGGCGCGGGTCCTGGAACTGTTCGTGGAGATCCAGGAGCGCACCGGCGTGGCCTATCTGTTCATCACCCACGATCTGTCGGTGGTGCGGTGTGTCAGCCATCGCGTGGCCGTGATGTACGGCGGCCGGATCGTGGAGACGGGCGAGGCCACGGCCGTGACCAGCGACCCGCGGGACCCCTATACGCGGCGGCTCATGCTCGCCGCCCCCGTACCGGACCCGGCACGCCAGCGGGAACGCCGGGAGCGGCGCCGGAACCTCAAGTCCGTGGGGGCGGAATGACGACCGTGACGGACGCCTACGGATTCACGGCATACGGCGGCCCGGACGTGGAGCGCTTCCTGGACCTTCCGCTCCCCTCCCCCGGGCCGGGGGAACTGCTGATCGAGGTCCACGCCGCAGGCGTCAATCCGGTCGACTGGAAGGTGCGCGAGGGAATGCACCGGTCGTTCCTTCCGCTCGACCTCCCGGCGGTGTTCGGGCGCGAGGCGGCCGGGGTGGTGGTGGAACTCGGCCCGGGAGTGGAGGGATTCGCCGTCGGGGACGCGGTGTTCGGCAGCAGTGCGCGCGGCTGCGGCGGCTACGCCACCCATGCCGTCCTGACCGCCGACTTCACGATCCCGAAACCGGAGGGGCTGTCCTTCACCGATGCGGCGGCCCTCCCCGTGGCGGCGGGGACCGCGTACGACTCCGTGCGCGGGCTCGACATGACCGCCGGGGAGACCCTGCTCATCCTGGGCGTCGGTGGCGGGGTGGGAGTGGCGGCGGCCCAACTCGCCACGTCGGAGGGGGTGTCGGTGGTTGGAACCGCGTCTCGCGCGAAGCGGGATTTCGTGGCCTCCCTGGGTGCCACACCCGTTCCGTACGACAGCGATGACACCGCGGACCGGCTGGCCGCCGCGCTTCCGAATGGGGCCGACGCCGTGCTGGACCTGGTGGGCGGCGACGCCCTGGACACGGTCTCCGCCCTGATGTCCCCTGACTGCCGTGTCCTTACCGTCGCCGGTCCGGACACCGCGGCCCGCTTCGGCGCCCGGCCGCTGTCCCGCGGCAACCGGGCGCGGACCCTCGGCGAGCTCGCCCGCCGGGTCCAGGACGGTGGGCTCCGTCCCCACGTCCGGGAGATCTTCCCCTTCGCCGAGGCCCCGTCCGCCCTCCGGGCGGTCGAGACCGGCCACCCCTGGGGAAAGGTGGTGCTGGAGATGCGGACCGGGCCTCGATGACGTTCTCGCCCGGCGCGCGGAATGCGTCGCCGCGGCTCATAGGCGTTCTGACGGGATCCGCCGGGGCGGACACGGCGCCAGGTCTCTGCCGGGTGGGTGACGGGTGGGGTACGTGATCGGTAACCGGCTGTCATGTCACGCCGGTTGCCGCTCAGCATCACGGCGGACGCATCGTGAGCCGGTGATTTCAAGGGGGCTTCCTGACCGCCACGGGCACCGTCGCCGACGGCTGGCAGATCTTCGCCCCCGTACATCGACCCGTCGGCCGCCCCCGTCCGCGCCTTCGCCACCGCCTACCGGAAGCGCTACGGCTCCGCACCCCCGTACTGGGCGGCCGAGGCATACGACGTGGCCCGCGACGGGGAACACCTTCCGCTTCCTGGCACGCAACGACCGGGTCAAATGAGCTGGTTGATCATTTCGTCACCGGGCGTGAACGGTGAACGTCCACGTTCCGGAGCCGACCCGGTACGAGACCGCTTCGCCGGTCGCCCGGATCTTCCGCACGTCGGTCGGGGCCTGGACCCGGTCATCCTGGTGCGTCAGAGGCACCCGCACCACCGCGCGGCTGTTGGCCGGGATGGTGACGGTCAGTCGCAGGGTGTCCCCCGTCTTCTTCCACCCGGCGGCGACACGACCACGCACGGTCTCCTGTGAGGCGGACACCCGGTCGAGGGAGCCGGGGATCCGTGGCTCGACCGCGATCGTACGGTACCCGGGCTCGGTGGGCCGGATCCCCGAAAGAACGGTGTACAGCGAGGTGTTGATACCGGCGAACATCGCGTGGTCGTGGGTTTCCATCGAGGAGCGGTAGAGCCACTGTTCCCAGGTGGTGGTGGCCCCCTTGGCGAGCTGGAAGCCGAAGCCGGGATACGTGCGTTGGTGGAGCATGGTCATCGCCAAGTCGATCCGCCCGGTGCGGGCCAGCGCGTCGACCAGGTAGCGGGTGCCGAAGATGCCGGTGTCCAGGTGCCGGGCGTCGTGCTCGACGATGGTCCGGGCGAGCTGGTCGCCGACATCGGCGACCTTGCCGGCGGGCACCAGCCCGAACGCCAGCGGGAGGATGCTGGTCACCTGGCGTCCGCTGCCGTACGTGTCACCGGCTTCGTTGAGGAAGTGCGCGTTGAACGCGTTCTTGATGCGGCCTGCCAGGGACTCGAAGTGGCGCGCGTCCCGCCGGTGCCCGAGGACTCCCGCGGCCTTGGCCGCGGCCCGAGCCTGCTGGTAGGAGAGGGCGGTGTTGACCAGGGAGACCTCGCTGGTGCAGTCCCCGGCGGTGGGGCTGCCCATGCCGTCGTTGGCCTGCGGCCCGTGATCGGGCGGGCACCAGTCGCCGAAGCCCTTGTCCGCGGGCCAGATGAGGCCGGGGACCTCGGTGGCATTGCGGTCCACGAACCGCTTCATGTCCGGATAGGCCGTCTCCAGCACGTCCCGGTCGCGGTACTGCTCGTACAGCGTCCAGGCCAGAGTGACCTGACCGCCTGCCATGTCGGGGTACTGCGCCTTGACGTCGTCGGAAGGCAGCGCGGTGCCCGGCGGCAGGTCCTGCAGATACTTCGCGTAGAAGCCATCCATGCCGAATTCGCGCGTCGCCGCGTCCCGGTAGGCCTGGACGTCCATCGCGGGAGGGGTGCGCTCGTCGCGCACCGGCGTATCGGTGGGCGTGCTCATGGAGTTGTTGAGAATGCTCCAGCGGTTGTTCTTCCAGATGCGGTTGAGATCCTCGCTGGAGGAGGTGAAGGCGCCGGTGGAAGCCACATCCACGTGGACGACGCGTGCGCGCACGTCCCCGAGGTCCGCCGTCCCGGGAGATCCGGCGACCTCCAGGTAGCGGAAGCCGTGATAGGTGAAGCGCGGTTCATAGGTCTCGCGGCGGCCCGTCCCCGCGAGGGTGAAGGTGTCGGTCGCCGCGGCGTCCCGATTGGTGGCGGTGTCCAGCGTGCCGTCGGCGTTGAGCTCCTCGGCCGTACGCATGGTGATCCGCGTACCGGTCTCGCCCTTGGCACTCAGGTGCGCCCAGCCGGCGATGTTCTGCCCGAAGTCGTAGACGTAGGTGCCCGGTCGGATCTCGGTCACCTTCCGCGGCCTCAGGGTGTCCGTCACTCGCAGCGGCGGCATGGTGTCGGACCGCGGTGAGCCCCGCGGCGCGTCGACCATCGACACGCTGTCCCAGGAACGGTCGTCGAAGCCCGGCTCGTCCCAGCCGTCCTGTTCCTTCCGGGCGTCGTAGGACTCACCGTCGTACAGGTCGTCCGCGGTGATCGGCCCGATGGACCACGTCCAGGACGGGTCGGTGGTGAGGCGACGCCGAGTACCGTCGGTGAAGGTGACGTCGAGCAGCATGACCGCCTGCCGCTGGCCGTTCCAACGGAAGCCGTACCGGCTGAAGTTCTCCCCGTAGCCGTGGCCCAGCCACAGCCCCACGGTGTTGCCGCCCTTGCGCAGTTCCTTGGTCACGTCGTACGTGTCGTACAGCACCCGCCGGTCGTAGGGCGTGTTCGCCGGTGCGAGGACACGGTCGCCGACCTTCGCACCGTTGAGGCGCAGCTCGTGGAAGCCGAGACCGGCCACGTAAACACGCGCACCGGCCACCTTCTTGTCCAGGGAGAACTCCTTGCGCAGCAGAGGAGCCCCGGCCTTCGGATCAGACGGGCCAATCCATCGCGCACCCGCCCAGTCCTCGGGGGCGCGCAGCGCCGTCTCCCACGAGGAGGGGGCACTCCACGTCGACGCCCTGCCCTGACCGTCCCAGACGCGAACCTTCCAGTAGTAGCGGGTGCGGGGCGCGAGCCGCCGACCGCCGTAGGGCACCCCCACGGACTCGTCGGAGTGCCGTCTGCCGCTGTCCCAGACGTTGCCGTGGTTGTGCGCCAACTGCTCGGCGGACGTGGAGACCAGGATCCGGTAGGCCGACTGCACGACGTTGCGCGACTCGGTGTCCAGCTTCCATCCCAGCAGAGGGCGAGCGGCGTCGACTCCGAGCGGATCGGCCCGGCCATCGACGGTGGCGCCACGGACATGGAGTCCGCTGTCCACGGCGGCAGCCGGGTTGCCGGTGACCAGCGCCGTGGCCAGGAGCACGGCGGCGCCAAGGAGTGCGAGAACGCCTTGGGCCGGTGCGGAACCGCTGCGTCGGAGCACGTCGAGCACCTCTCGCCATGGGCATCGCCCGATTGCCACCGCCAGGGAGTAAAACGATTCAAGACGCCCTTGGTTATAGCAGCGCCGGCAACGCGCGGCTAGTGGCCCACCGCGCGCCCGACTCCGGACGAGGCGGACGAGGCGGTGGCGGTGACGGTGTGGCGACGGAGGATCCGTGAGGGTCCCATCGTCGGGTCCTTGCTCACCCTTGGGTGTGTTCGGGCGGGTTGATCCGCGACGCGTCGATCGCGGAGGCGCTGGTGCCCCACTTCTTGAGGATCCGGGCGTATGTGCCGTTGTCGATCAACTCGTTGACGGCGGCCTGGAAGGCGCGGGTGAGCGGCGAGCCCTTCTTGAAGGCGAAACCGACGTCGAGGCGGTGGTACTCGCCGAGGAAGGAGGTATGGGCGGCGGACTGGGCCGCTTGGTACCGCAGTCCGTTGATGGTGGACATGACGACGTCGATGCGGCCTTGCTGCAGGGCCGTGAGGACGGCTCCGTTTTCCGCGTAGACCTTCACGTCGTACGGCTTCTTCCCGGCCTTGGCGCACACCCCCTTCTGCCGGGTGAGGGTCGCCTCGAAGGTGGTGCCGGCCCCGGTGCCGATGGTCAGCCCGCACAGCTCGGTCAGATCGGTGACCTTCCGGCTGAGCGCCGTGCCGCCCTTTTTGACCGCGAAGCCCTGGCCGTCGTTGATATAGGTGACGAAGTCGATGGTCTTCAGACGCTCGGCGGTCACGCCGAAGTTGCCGGTGCCCACGTCGAACTTGCCGCTGCCGAGGGCGGGCAGGATCGTCTCGAAGGAGGCGTCCTGGCGTTCCAGCCTGACGCCGAGCACCTTGGCCACCGCGTCGGCGATGTCGATGTCCTGGCCCGCGGGCTTCTTGTCCGAGCCGTTCGGGTAGTACGCGCCCGGCGGGAACCCGATCGAGCTGCCTATCCTCAGGGTGCCGGACCTGGCGACGTCGTCGGGCAGCAGGGCGGCGACGGAGTCCACCTTCCGTACGGCGGCGACCGGGTCGTCGGTCGGCGCGGGAGAGGCCTGGGCTCCCGCCGGCGTTGTGCCGTCCGTGCCACCGGAGCCACCGCAGGCGGTCAGCGCCAGGAGTGACAGCAGCGTCAGCGCGGCGATGCGCGGCCGAGTTCTGGTCCCGGGGTGGTTCACAGCTGGGGGCCTTTCCGTTCTGCGCCGTGGTGGCGGCGATGGGAATATCTCTGTGGTCGTGCGACGGAGGTCATCGGCGCACGGCGGCCAGGGGCCGCGCGCCACGCGCCGCACGCTCGGCATCACGCTTGGCGACCTCCTCACGGACGACCGGGATCACGTGCCGGCCGAAGTCGATGGCATCGCCCAGCAGGTCGTAGCCGCGGGCGGAGAGGATGTCGACGCCGAGGTCGTAGTAGTCGAGGAGGGCCTGGGCGACCGTCTCGGGGGTGCCGACCAGGGCGTTGGAGTTGCCCGCCCCACCGGTCGCCGCGGCGGTCGGGGTCCACAGCGCGCGGTCGTAGCGCTCCCCCGCCTCGGCGATGGCGATCAGCCGCTGTGAGCCGGAGTTCTGCGGGTGTGCCTGCCCGGTGTGTCGCCTGGTGACCGACTCGCCGCTCGCCTTGCGGGCCTCGATCGCGCCCACCGTACGGCGGGCCTTCTCCCAGGCCAGTTCCTCGGTCGGGGCGATGATCGGACGGAACGCCACCTGGATGCGCGGGACGTCGGTACGGCCCGATGCCTTCGCGGCGGCCTTCACCGCCTCGATCTGCTCGGCGGTCTTCTCCAGGGGCTCGCCCCACAGGCAGTAGATGTCGGCCTCGGCGCCTCCCGCGGCGTACGCGGCGGGGGACGATCCGCCGAACGAGATGTCCGGGCGGGGCTGTTGGGCTGGGAACACGTCACTGACGAAGTCATGGAAGCGGTAGTGCTCGCCCTCGTGGTCGAAGGGCTGGTGAGTGGTCCAGATCTTCCTGACGATCTGGATGTACTCGCGGGTGCGGGCGTAGCGCTGGTCCTTGGTGAGCGTGTCGCCCTCACGGCCCTGCTCGTGGTCGTTGCCGCCGGTGATGAAGTGCACGGTCAGCCGCCCCTCGCTGATCTGGTCGAGAGTGGCGAAGGTCTTGGCGGCGAAGGTCGGATACGAGACGTTGGGCCGGTGGGCGAGCAGGATCTGGAGCCTGTCCAGCCTGCTCGCGATGTACGCGGCGGCCGGCGCGGGGTCGGGCGATCCGGACCCGTAGGCGAACAGCACCCGGTCCCAGCCATGGTCCTCGTGGGCCCTGGCAAGCCGGAGTGTGTACTCCTTGTCGAATGCGCCACCGGAGCGTGCGGTGGTCTCGGAACCGTCATGGGTCGCGGCGATGCCGAGGAATTCCACGGGCATGGGAATGGCCTTTCGGGAGGACAGGGGGAGCACACGGACAGGCCGGAACGGCCCTTCGCATGGCCGTACGGTTCGCATGGCCGTACGTGACGGCATCGGGGAAATGCCCAGTGGCTGGAGCAGGCGTGACGACACCGGGGCGTCGGGAGAAGGGGTGGCGGCAGCGTGTGTCCGGGCGCTCGCGGGGCCGTGTCCGAACGCGGCTCAGTGCCCGCGTTCAGCGGCGATACGACGAGAGAGCTCGGCCCGCGACGGGGTCACCGAGGGAGGGAAGGGCCGGTCAGACAGCCCGCTGCCGAGTCAGGCGCAACAAGCGGCCGACCACACCCGGCCGAAGTCGATGTGGCCACGGGTGACCAGGCGCTGCTCGGTATTCATGGGAGCAATTAGGCAGTACCCAACGCTTCTCGTCAACCACCGCCCGCATACCGGACCGGCGTTGACCGGTTCCCACGTGTTCACCGGTTCCCACGTGTTCTTGACAGATGCATGCACTGGGTACTTACGATCGATGGCGGACGGGCCCGCCGCGCGCGGCGGCCCTTCCGGCCGCGTTGAGGGACGCGGTGAGCGTGATGACGCCGAGCCCGGCCGCACCGTACCCGCGTACCGCCTTCTCGGGTGCCCGTGTGCGCGTGCCACCGGGCTGTCACCGACACCCGTGCCCCCTCACCCGGAGAGCCTCCCGATGGCCACGCCTTCCCATACCACCGCTCCCGACGCGGTACCCGTTCCCGTCGACAAGCGCCCCGAGACGGGCGTCCCCGGTCCCGGCGACCTGCCGCGGATCGTGCCGCGCCGACGCATCGGCCGCCGGCTGACCGCCGCCGCCGCGCTCCTGGTCTTCGCGATGGTGGTCAACTCCGTTGTGCGCAATGACGCTTTCCAGTGGGACGTGGTGGGCCGGTACTTCACCACCAGCGCCGTGCTGGACGGACTGCTGCTGACCCTGTGGCTGACCGGCGCGGTGATGGTGCTCGGTTTCCTGCTCGGCATCCCGCTGGCGGTGATGCGGCTGTCCACCAACCCCGTGCTGTCCATACTCAGTTGGGGCTATGTGTGGATCTTCCGCTCCACGCCGCTGCTGGTGCAGCTGCTGTTCTGGTTCAACATCGGCGCCCTGTACCCGACACTCGGCCTCGGCCTCCCCTTCGGCCCGCAGTTCGTCACCGTCAAGACGGTCAACCTGCTCGGCCCCACCCTCACCGCCGTCATCGGCCTGACCCTGCACGAGGCCGCCTACGCCGCCGAGGTGATACGCGGCGGCATCCTGTCCGTGGACTCCGGCCAGACCGAGGCCGCCCAGGCACTCGGGCTCGGCAAATGGCGCACACTGCGCCGGATCGTCATTCCGCAGGCGATGCGTTCCATCGTGCCGACCGCCGGAAACATGCTGATCGGCACGCTCAAGGGCACCAGCATCGTCAGCGTGCTGGCCGTGCACGACCTGCTGTACTCGGTGCAGCTGGTCTACAACCAGACCTACCAGGTCATCCCGCTGCTCATGGTGGCCACCCTCTGGTACATCGCGGTCACCACCGTGCTGAGCGTGGGACAGTTCTACGTCGAGCGGTACTACGCGCGGGGGGCCGCGCGGGCACTGCCGCCCACCCCGCTGCAACGGCTGCGCGCCCGTGCGGCCGCCGTCCCGCGCACCCGGTCGCGCGCCACGACAGCCAAGACCGGCGTCTGACGCCGTGGGCCCGTCCGGCCACGAGGGCCGGACGGGACCATGCGGTACCCCACCGCGTCGTCGGGTTCAGGACCGGGTGCCTTCCGGTATCAGGGGTGTGGCGTCGAGACGGTGGAACGCGCGGTTGAAGTAGACGAGGCTCTGGCCACCCGAGTGGGTGCGGATCCGCTCGATGTCGACGAAGAGCACGCTGTGGGAGCCCATGGGGACGGCGTGTGTGATCGTGCCGATGGCGCTCACCAGGGCGTCCTTCAGGACCGGCACATCGTGGGCGCGGTCCCAGACGTCCCAGGTGAAGCGCTCGGCCATCGGCACCTTCGTGGCCCCGGCGAAGTGCAGGGCCAGTTCCTGCTGGGCGCCGCCGAGCACATTGACGCAGACCCTTCCATTGGCCCGGAACACATCGTGCATGGCGCTGCCGCGGTTGACACAGACGAGAACGGTCGGCGGATCGTCGGTCACGGAGCAGACCGCGCTGACGGTGATGCCACAGCGGCCGTTCGGGCCGTCGGTGGTCAGGATGTTGACGGCCGCCGGGAGATGCGCCATCGCCTCCCGGAACTGGGACGGGTCGGGGGTCACGGCGGTGCCCCTCCTCTCCTGGTTCGGTTCGGATTCGCTCGAGCGGTCGCGGTGCTCGGGGTGAGCGTCAGCGCATGTACAGGCCGCCGTTGGCGTCCCAGCACGCGCCGGTGACCGCGTCCGCGTGGTCGGCGGCGAGCAGCACGGCCATGTCGGCGATGAACTCCGGGCGTCCCAACCGTCCTACGGGGATGGCGCGTTCGAAGGCGTCGATCTTGTCCGGCGGAATGATGTCGCGGACCACCGGCAGATCCAGGGGGCCAGGGGAGATGGCGTTCACCGTCACCCCGTGCGAGCTGAGCTCGCGGGCGAACACCTTCGTCAGGGTGGCCACTCCCCCCTTCGCCGCCGCGTAGTGCCCACCGGTCCCCGAGCCGCCGTTCTGACCGGCGAGGGAGGCGATGTTGACGATGCGCCCATAGCCCCGTTCGGCGAAGTAGGCGCCGAAGACCTGGCAGCCGAAGAAGGCGCCGTTGAGGTTGGTGGACACGATCCGGTCGAAGCTCTCAGGGCTGATGTCCATCAGCGATTCGGCCTTGGTCAGGGCGGCGTTGTTGACCAGCACATGGACGGCGCCCCAGCGGTCGACGAGCTGATCGCGGACGGTCGCGAAGGCGTTCTTGTCGCGTACGTCCAGGGCGAGCCCGGCGGTGGCGCGGCCTTCCGGGTCGAGATCCGCCGCGGCCTGCACGGCGCCCGCCTCGTCCAGGTCGGTGAGGGCGACGCAGTAGCCCTGGCCGTACAGCCGGCGGGCGATGTGGGCGCCGAGGCCGCCCGCCGCTCCCGTCACAACGGCGACGCGGACGTTCTCGGTGGTCATCGGTCGGCCTCCGGCTCGGGCAGCGGACAGCCGAGACGCGCCTCGATCTTCATATAGCGCCACAGGCCGTGCTCGCCGACCTGGACGGTGCGGAAGAGGTTGCAGGCGGCGGCGACCGTCGGCTGGTCGACCACGTCGGCGAGCACGTAGCTGGTCCAGGGCCAGGAGGCGGAGGGGCCGACCATGTGCTGGTCGTCGTCGATGGTGCCGAGGACGCTCACCCCGGGCAGTGCGTAGAGCTGCGAGAGCATGGAGGTGAAGCCGTCCCAGACGGCCTTGCCCTGGCCCGTGGGCAGATCGAAGAAGTTCTGGTTGACGCCGATGCAGAACAGCACGCGCAGGGGTGTCTCGGGGGATTCGGGCACGGAGATCCCGCCTTTCAAGGTAGCCGGGGACAGAGGTGGTGGCCGGGGAGGGCAGAGGTGGCCGGGGGTTCAGAGGTAGCCGGGGGTTCAGAGGTAGCCGGGGAAGGGCTGGACGCCCATGAGGACCGCGCCCGCGCCGTCGTACATGCCCTCCTGAAGGAAGGCGTGCTGGGGGACGACCGAGGCGTCGCGCAGATAGCGCTGCATGGGGCTGCCGTCGGCGATGGCGGCGATGCCACCGAGCTGGTAGGCGGCGCGGACCACCTCGAAGGAGGTCTTCGCGAGGTGGGCGGAGGCGAGCCGCAGCGAGCTGGTCTGTCCGGGGCTCGCCGGGTCCCCCGCCGCCACAGTGGCCCACACCTCCTCGGTGGTCTCGTAGAAGTAGGCCCGCGCGGAGCGGAGTTGGGCCTCGGCCTGGCCGACCGTGATGCGATAGGTGGCGCGCTCGGCGGGTTTCGGGGCACCTGTATAGCTCGCGCGGCCGCCCTGGGCGATGACATGGTCGAGCGCGGCCCGCGCCACCCCGAGGCCGACGACGGCCAGCACCTGGGCGGCGTACGGGACGGTCGGGTAGCGGTAGAGCGGCTCGTCCACGGTGGGTTCGCCGCCGCGGACGAAGGTCCAGTCCTCGGGGACGACGGCCCCGTCCACCACCAGGTCGTGGCTTCCGGTGCCGCGCATGCCGATGACGTCCCAGTTCTCGACGATCTCCACCTGCTCGGGCCGCAGCACGGCGGTGAGCGGTCGGCCGCCCCGGTCCTGACCGCCCTTGATGCCCACGCCGAAGACGTCCGCGCCCTTGCAGCCGCTGGCGAACTTCCAGCGGCCAGCGACCCGGTGGCCGCCCGGGACCCGCTCGGTGGGCTGCACCGGGAACAGTCCCCCGGCGAAGACCACATCGGGCCCGTCGGCGTACAGCTCGGCCTGGGTATCGAGCGGCAGCGCCGCCAGGTAGACCAGGGACGAGCCGAAGCTGGCGACCCAGCCGGCCGAGCCGTCGACGACCGAGATCCGCTCGATGAGACGGAGGAACGCGGCGGGCGGAAGGGCGTCGCCGCCGAATTGGCTCGGGGTGCTCGCCCGGTAGATTCCCGCGGCCTTGAGTTCCTCGATCACATCGCGCGGAACATGCCCCATCTCCTCGAATTCGGCACGCCGCCGGGCGACCACGTCCAGCGCCCGGTCGAACGCCGATCCGGAGGGCGACCGCCCCGCGGCCGCCGCGGTGTCGGCATCCAGCGTCTGCGTCATGAGCGAATCTCCTCGCGTTGCCGGGCGGTTCTCCCGCCCGCCTTGTCATCACGCTAGGCGCGGCCGCTCAGGGGCCTCAATTGGGAGTTGGATGCTTCGGCTAGGGGATTTCCCCTACCCACCCCGCCCGTCGGCGGGCAGCGTGAACCGGAAAACCGCGCCGCGCGGCTCGTTCGCGTGGACGTCCATCCGGCCACCGTGGCGGGTGATGATGCGGTGGCTGAGGGCGAGGCCGATACCGCTGCCGTTCTCCTTGGAGGTGAACACACCGTCGAAGAGCCGGTCCTCCGCGGGCGGGCCGTTCCCCCAGTCCTCGACGGCGAGCACGGCGGACCCGTCCTCGCCGCGCCGGGTGGTGATCCGCACCCTGCGTTCCGCCTCCGGCCGGCCGGCCATCTCGTCCACCGCGTTGAAGGCGAGGTTCATCACGACCTGTCCGATGAGCACGTTCTCGCAGCGCACCGGCAGCGGCTCGGCGGTGAGGCCGTATTCGACCGGCACCGCGTGTTCCTGGGCGCGCAGCTCGATGAAGTACGCGCAGTCGCGCACGATCGCGTTGAGGTCGGCCCGTTGCTCGGACTGTTCCAGGCGGCCGACATAGCCGCGCAGGCTGGCCAGGATGGTCCGGGCCCGCTCGATCTGCCGTACGGCGTTGTCCAGCCCCCAGGCCACGCTCTCGTCGCCGCGTCCGAGCCGGCCCCGTGCCCCTTCGACGAAGTTGTACGCGGCCGCGAGCGGCTGGCTCACCTCGTGGGCGATGGCCATCGCCATGTCGCCCATGGCGTTGTTGCGGGCCAGATGGTCCAGGCGCTGGGTGTCGCGGCGGTGCTCCTCCTCGGCGCGGACCCGGTCGGTGATGTCGTAGAAGAGCAGCATCCGGCCGTGCAGATCGCTCTCGATCTCGATGTACTGGCAGGTGGCCGCGTACCAGCGGGGCTCATCGCCGGGTGCGGCGAACCGGTAGCGGCCCTCGCGGTCGGGTACGGTCCCGTCGCGGCAGTAGCCGGTGAAGTCCGCCCCGTGGAGGTCGCCGCCGAGCAGCCTGGCCGCGGATTCGCTGGCGAAGACCACCCGGTCGGTTTCGTCGAGGACGACGATCCCCTCGGCCAGGCCGCTCAGAAAGGCCCGCAGCCTGCTCTCGGTGCGGAACAGATCGCGCCGGACCTCCTTCTCCTCGGCGATGTCCCGGAACTGCACCATCACCACCGTCCGCGAGGGCAGGGCGACGCGGATGGCGATGGCCTCGGTGAGGATCTCCTCGCCGCTCTTGGACCGGTAGCACCACTCGGTGGCGCTGATGCAGTGCTCCACCGCGTGCCCGAGCCAGCGGTGCCCGAGCGCCCGGCTGTACTGGAGGGAGTTCTTGCTCATGTCCGGTGCCTTGAGGGGCCTGAGCTCATCGACGGTCCAGCCGAGCAGTTCGCAGGCGGCCCGGTTGGCCCAGAGGATGTCGTAGGTCCGGGCATCGTGCAGCAGGACGCAGTACTTCAGGGCCTGCATCAGCGTCTGGAAGCCGGACGGCGCAAGACGGTCCACGGCCGGGTCCCTCATCGGTCCGCCGTGGGTCGCAGCCCCAGCCGGAGGATGTCGTGCACAAGGGTCGCGATGCTCTCGGCACCGGTCTTCTCCCGGATCCGGGCCCGGTGCACGTCGACGGTCTTGGTACTGATGCCGAGCCGGGTGGCGATGCGCTTGTTCGGCACGCCGTCGATGGACAGCGCGAGCACCTCCCGTTCGCGGGCGGTCAGCCGGTCCAGGCTCGTCCGCAGCTCGCGCTGGCCGACGGCCCGCTCGAAGCGCTCCCGCGCGGTGCGGAGCGCGGCCTGTACGACGTCCAGCATGTGCTGGGGGTCGTACGGCTTCTCCACGAAGTCGACCGCGCCGTTCTGAAGGGCGCGTACGGACATCCGGATGTCGCCGTGCGCGGAGACGAAGACGACGGGCAGCGGCGCGCCCGTCTCGTTCAGCGACTGCTGTACGTCGAACCCGCTCAGCTCGGGCATGCGCACGTCCAGGACCAGGCAGGCGGGCCGGTCCCGGTCGTAGGAGCGCAGAAAGGCGTGGGCGTCCCGGAACCGCTCCGAGCGGATGCCGACCGACTCGAGGAGCCAGGCGAGCGATTCGCCCAGCTCCTCGTCGTCGTCCAGGATGTAGACGAGGGACATCTCAGCCGGCCCGTCGGCGAACCCCGTCGAGTCCCCGGGTGCGGAAGGTCATGAGGCGGCCTCCTTCAGCCGTTCGGCCCGGCGCCGCGCCTGCCGGCCGGGGTCCGGCACCGGCGCCGCCAGCAGCAGCCGCCGTGTGTAGGCGTGTTCCGGACGCTCCGTGACCTGGGCGGCGGTGCCCGTCTCCACGATGTCGCCACGGTACAGCACGGCCACCCGGTGGCTGATGTGCCGGACCACCGACAGATCATGGGTGACGAAGAGATACGCCACGCCCGTCGCCTCCTGGATCTCGGTGAACAGGTCGAGCACCCGGGCCTGGGTCGTCAGGTCGAGGGCGCTGACCGGTTCGTCGCAGACGATCAGCCGAGGGTCCCGGCACAGGGCGCGCGCGATGGCGATCCGCTGGCGCTGGCCGCCGGAGAACTCACGGGGCAGCCGGTGGACCGCGTCATGCGGGAGATACACCCGGTCGAGCAGGGTGCGCACGCGCTGTTCGGCGTCGCGCCGGGCGACGCCGGTCACCAGCAGGGGCTCGGTGAGGATGTCCAGGACCGTCATGGCCGGGTTCAGTGAGGTGAACGGGTCCTGGAAGACCACCTGGATGTCCTCGCTGAGCGCCCGCCGCTCCCGCTTGCCGAGCCGGGAGATGGCCCTTCCGCCGTACCGGATCTCGCCGCCGGTGACGGGCGCGAGACCGAGGACGGCCCGGCCCAGTGTGGTCTTGCCGGAGCCGGACTCGCCGACCAGGCCGAGGGTTTCGCCCGGTGCGATGGTCAGGGAGATGCCGTGCAGGACGCGGAAGGGATTGCGGCCGCGGCCCTTTCCGGGGTACTCCACCACGACGTCGTCGAGTTCGAGGAGCGGAGCGGTCATGATGTGGCCCCCTTGAGAGGTTCATCGGCACCGGAGTGGGCGGAGAGTTCGCCGCGGACCGGCCCGCCGTCCAGCGTCGAGTCCAGGAGGGTGCGGGTGTACGGATGCTCGGGCGCCGCGAAGATCTGCCGCATCGGCGCCGTCTCCACGATCCGCCCGCCGCGCATCACCGCGACCCGGTCGCAGATGTCGGCCACCACACCGAAGTCATGGGTGACAAGGATCATCCCCATGTCGTGCTCTTGCTGGAGGGAGCGCATCAGGTCCAGCACCTCGGCCTGGACGGTGACGTCCAGCGCCGTGGTCGGCTCATCCGCGATCAGCAGCCGCGGGGCGCAGGAGACGGCGCCGGCGATGAGCACACGCTGCGCCATACCGCCGGAGATCTGATGCGGATAGGACCTGAACACCCGCTCCGGATCCGGGATGCCGACCCGTTCCAGCAGCCCGAGCGCCCTGGTGCGGGCCTCGGACCGGGACAGCCCGAGGTGGGTGCGCATGGGCTCCACGAGCTGGAAGCCGATCCGGAAGCACGGGTCGAGGTTGGACATGGGCTCCTGGGGGACGTATCCGATGCCGTGGCCGCGAAGGCGGTTCAGCGCGGCGGTGTCCATGCCCAGCAGATCCTGCCCGTCGAAGGTCAGCCGGTCGGCCGTCACCTCGGCGTCGTCCGGCAGCAGGCCGAGGACGGAGAACGCCGTCTGGCTCTTGCCCGATCCGGACTCGCCGACCAGGCCGAGGACTTCACCGCGTGCCACGGTGAGGTCCACCCCGTCGACCACTGTCTTCTCGCCGCCGGGCTTCGGATAGCCGACGCGCAGCCCCTCCACGGTGAGGAGGCGGTCCGCGGGGGAATCGGCGGCCGGTGCGCTTATGCGCGCCACGCGCTTACGGCGCTTGTTCACCGCCGGGCGCTCGGTGGTGCCCAGCGCGTCGCGCACCGCGTTGCCCAGCAGGCTGGAGGCCAGAATGGTCAGGCCCATCGCGGCGCCCGGCCACACCAGCAGCATGGGGGCGTTGTAGATGTTGGTGAAGGCGTCGCTCAGCATCGCGCCCCAACTGGCCTGGGACGCCTTGCCCAGGCCGAGGAAGGCGAGCCCGGCCTGGATGCCGATCGCCACGGCGAACACCTGGGTCGCCTGGATGACGGACGGGGCGACCACCACGGGCAGGATATGGCGGCGCATGATGCGCCCGTCGCCGAGTCCCGAGACCCGGGCGGCGTCCACATACAGCTCCTCGCGGACCGCGATCACCGACGCCCGGATGAGCCGGAAGACCATCGGGGCCATGATGACGCCGAGGACGATCATGGCGACGTTGAGATCCTGCGAGACGGCCGCCATCACCACGAGCATCACGATGATGGCGGGCACGGCCATGATGACGTTCACGATCCAGCCGGCCACGGCGTCGAACCAGCCGCGGTAGAAGCCGCTGATCACACCCAGTGGCCCGCCCACGGCGAAGGCCACGAGGATGGCGAGGGTGCCGCCCAGGAGGCTGGTGCGGCCTCCGTACAGCAGCCGCGAGAGCACATCCCGGCCGACGCCGTCGGCGCCCAGCGGATGGGTGCCCGAGGCGGGTGCGAGGGTGTCCCCCATGATGCTGACGTCGGGTGCGTAGTCGGTGAACAGGGGCGCCGCCAGGCTCCCGAGGACCACCAGGACCAGCACCACCAGGCAGCCGGCGGCCACCGGGTCACGCAGCGTCCGGCGCAGCAGGTGGTCCCGCCCGGGGGCCGGAGCGGACGGCTCGGGGGCCGGAGCGGACTCCACATCGGTCATGAGACACGCACCTTCGGATTGAGCCAGCCGTACACGATGTCCAGCAGCAGATTGACCGCGACGACGATGCTCACCGTCACCACGACCGTGCCGAGCAGCACGGGCGCGTCCCCCCGTACGGCGGCCGAGTTGGCCAGGGTGCCGATGCCCGGCAGGCCGAACACCTTCTCCACCACGACGGCGCCGCTGATCAGCCCGATGAACTGGAGGGCGAGCACGGTCAGGGCGGGCGGGGCGGCGTTGCGCAGCGCATGCCGGAACACGACGCTGCGGGTGCTCAGGCCCCGGCTGCGCAGGGTGCGCACATAGTCCGCGCGCAACACATCCATCAGCGCGCCCCGCACCTGCATGGCGGTGGCCGCGGTCGCGGCGACGGCCAGTGACACCGCGGGCAGGATGATCGAGCGGAGCCACTCGGTGACGGAGGCGTCGATGGCGACGTAGCCGGTGGCGGGCAGCCAGCCGAGCTGAACGGCCAGGGTGACGGCGAGGACCAGGGCTATCAGGAAGCTGGGCACCGCGGTGCCGAGCACCGCGGCGAACTGCACCACACGGTCCACCCAGCCGCCGCGCAGCGCCGCCGCCGTGCCCAGGGCGACGCTGAGGACCGCCGCGAGCAGCAGCCCGGCGAGCACGATGGAGAGGGTGACCGGCAAGGTGTCCACCAGGGACTGGTTCACCGGGGCGCCGGTGAACCACGAGCTGCCCAGGTCACCCCGCAGGGCCTGGTCCGCCCAATGCCAGTAGCGCTCCACCAGGGGCTGGTCCAGGCCGAGTTCATGGCTCTTGGCGGTCACGGCGGACCGCGTCGCGGTCTCGCCCAGGATGTTACGGGCGACGTCGGTCCCCGTGAGATTGAGCAGCAGGAATGTGGCGGTGGCCACGACGACCACCAGGGCCGCGCCGGCGGCGATGCGCCGGATCAGAAAGGCGAGCACGGTCAGTCTTTCTCCTTCCGCACGTCGGATCGGGCCGGTGGCTACTTCGCCGCCGGTGCGTAGCTGTGGAGCGGCGGGTACTGGAGACCGGCCTGCGGGGTCGCCGTCACGCCCTTGGCGGTGGCGTAGGCGTTGGCCACCACGCTCCAGGGCGCGTTCCACGCCTGGTCGACGACATGGGCGTTGAGCTGCTTGAACAGCGTGTCCCGCGTCGGGCCGGTCGCCTCGCCGATGCGTGTGATGAGGTCCTCGGCCTTGGGGTCGTGGTACTTGAGCGGATTCCAGGTCGAGTTCTTCGTGAGCTGAAGCTGGACCTTGTCCCATCCGGTGGGGGCGCCCAGTTTGAAGTACGACATCGCGTACTTGCCGGACAGCGCGCTGCTGAAGATCTGGTCGCCGGGCACGTTGTCCAGCTTCACCTTGATGCCGATGTCCTTGAGGCTCTGGGTGAGTGCGGCCTGCTCCTGAGGGAAGGCCGCGGAGAGGTCCGGGAGGGTGACGGCGAAGCCGTTCGGATAGCCCGCCTCGGCCAGCAGTTTCCGTGCCTTGGCCGGGTCGTAGGAGTAGGTGTTCTCCAGCCCGGCGTCGTAACCGTCCTCACCGGGCGCGAAAACCTGCGTGGTGGGGGTGCCGAGTCCGGTCTTGGCCGCCTTGAGGATGGCCTTCTTGTCGAACGCGTAGTTGAGCGCCTGCCGGACCTTCAGCTTTCCCAGGGCGGGCACCTTCTTGCCGGCGCGGTCCCATATGTAGAGCCCCTCGATGTCGCCGGGCTGGTAGGTGGCGACCTTCAGGCCGTGGCCCTTGACGGTCGGCACCCGGTTGAGGTTGACCATGCCGCCGTCGATCTGGCCGGACAGCAGCGCGTTGATGCGCGCGGTCGGGTCGGCGAGGTACTTGATGACGACCTTGTTGTAGGGGAACGCCTTCTTGTTCCAGTAGCCGGGGTTGCGCGTGTAGGTGTACGTCTGGCCCGCGATGGTGGCCGACGCGTCCAGCCGGTACGGGCCCGAACCGACCGGAGTCCCGGGGTCCTTGAGCGACCTGGGGCCGGCCATCATCCCGGAGACCTGGCCCAGCGCCGGAAGCAGGGACGCGCTGGGGTGGCTCAGCTTGATGGTCACGGTCTGTGCGTCGACCACGTCGACGCCGCTGATGTCGCGGATCTCACCGGCGGCCGAGGCCGTGCCGCTCCTGGTGTGCAGCAGGTTCCGCCGGACCGCGTCCGCGTCGAGGGCCGTACCGTCGGTGAACGTGACCCCGGTACGCAGCTTCAGCGTGAGCCTCGTCTGGGTCTTGTCGTACGACCACGAGGTGGCCAGGTTGGGGGTGGGCTCGCCGTTCCTGTCGAGCCGGACCAGCGTGTCGAAGACCGGCTGGTAGTACGAGGACTCGGGGCCCAGGCTGGCCTTGGCCAGATCCCATGGCGTGGCCGTGACCGATTCGGCGAGGGTCAGCGTCTCGTCGCCGTCGGCCGGCGCACCACCGCCGCAGGCCGTGGCCGTCGCCGTCAGAAGCGCGGCACAACCGATGAACGCCACTGTCTTGCGCATGGTCTTCTCTCCACCTGGTTCACGTGTCGGATCACCTCGATGTCCCCCCGGCTCGTCCTGCCACCGGCCGTGCCCCGGCCGGTCCTGGTCCGTGTCGCCCGGTCATGGCTACGCGTTCCGCGTGGCCCACTCCCCGCACAGCCGCACGCTCTCCTCGGGGGTCGGCCGGGCTCCCCGGTCGACCTCGATGATCAGCCAGCCGTCGAAGTCGTCCGGCAGCGCGCCGACGAACCCCGCGATGTCGGCGTTTCCATGGCCCGGCTCCGACCACAGCCCCGCCAGCACCGTCTTCCGGTAGTCCCAGCCCGCTTCCCTGCCCTTGGCGGCGAGGCCGAGGTCCAGGTCCTTGATGTGGACGCTCGCCACCCGGTCCGCGTAGTCGCGCACCAACTGTGCGGCGTCCGCGCCCGCCCAGGCCAGATGGCCCATGTCCGGTCCGAAGCCGAGGACGGACGCGTCGGTGGTGTCCAGAACGAAGCGGGTCTCCTCCTCGGTCTCGGCCCAGGTGCCCACGTGCGGATGGAAGGCGGGGGTGATCCCCTGTGCCCGGGTGATCCCGGCGATCTCGGCCAGCAGGTCCCGTACCCGCTCCAGCCGTCCCCGGTCGGCGAGATGGCCGACCGCGGGGCGGGCCACCCGCTCGGCGTCCTTCGCCATTCCCATGGCGAGGAAGAGGGCGGGCACTCCCAGGGCCGCGTGCTGTTCGGCGGCGCGCGCCGCGTTGTCGCGGAATGTCCGCAGCTCGGCCTCGTCCTCGGTGAGCCGGACGGCGAGGTAGCCGGGCGCGGGGCTGATGCCGTGGTCGGCGAGCCGGGCGGCGTATGCCTCGGGTGTCATATCACCGGGCACGGCGCTGTGCAGGGCGGTGATGCCCGCGTCGCGGATGACCTCCAACTGCCGGTCGAGCGAGGGGGCGAGGGTGGGGTCGATCCAGCCGTCGGCGCTCGCGACCCACTGGAGTGGGTTGATGGCGAGACGGTCCTGCCTGATCTTCATGGTCCATGGTCCTTTCGGTGGCGGTGGCGGTAGCTGTGGCGGTCGCGCGGTCGTACGCCGGTGTCAGTGGGCGGTGCGCGGCTGGGGGCGTTCGCAACTGCTCTCGATCGCCACCACCCGGTTCTCCCGCTGGGCGGTCTCGAAGGCGGCCAGCACCTCGAGGGTGTGGAAGGCGAATCGCGCGTCGGCGCGGTGCGGGCCGCCGTGGAGGGCACCCGCGAGGTCGTGTACGCCGAGGCCGCGGCGGTGCTGCTCGGGGGTGTTCACGGCGCCGAAGAGCGCGGTGACCGGGGTGAGCACCTCCCACTCGTCGTCGTGGTGGCGCTTGACCCGCACATCGCCGTCGAAGCCGTTGGGGTTGGGCAGCGAGAGGGTGCCCTCGGTGCCGTAGATCTCCATGCGGGGCAGTTCGGTGTCCCAGACGTCGAAGCTCATCAGGGTGGTGCCGATGGCTCCGGAGGCGAACGTCAGCACGGCCGAGGCGTGGGTGGGGACCTCGACAGTTATCTCGTCGACCACCCGCTCGGGGCTGGTGACCTTGCGGGTCTTCGCGCCGACGCGGGTGGCGGCGGACACCTGCCGGACCGGGCCGAGGCAGTTGACGAGCGCGGCCAGATAGTAGGGGCCCATGTCCAGGACGGGTCCGCCGCCCGGCCCGTAGAAGGCCCGGGGGTCAGGATGCCAGGTCTCGGAGCGGCTGGACCGCACGAAGGCGGTGGCGCCGACGGGTTCGCCGATCAGACCGGTGTCGATCGTGTGCCGGGCGGTCTGCACGGCGCTGCCGAGGAAGGTGTCCGGGGCCGAGCCCAGCAGCTTCCCACTGCGCTCGGCGGCGTCGAGGACCTCGCGGGCCGCCTCGACGGTGGCCGCGAGCGGCTTCTCGACGTAGACGTGCTTGCCCGCCTCCAGCGCCGCGATGACGGTCTTCGCGTGGAACGCCGGCGGGGTGATGTTGATGACGATCTCGACGGCGTCGTCCGCGAGCAGCTCATCGGGACCGCCCCAGGCCGGGATGGCGTATGCGGCCGCGGCACGCTCCGCGCGGGCCGTGTCGACGTCGGCCACCCGGATCACGTCGAGTTCCGGAAAGGTGCGCAGTCCCTCGACATAGCGGCCGAAGATATTGCCGGCGCCCAGAATTCCGATCCGGTGCCGTGCGGTGTGCT
The DNA here is from genome assembly GCF_003595545.1 of Streptomyces sp. 11-1-2. Classification (NCBI taxonomy): domain Bacteria; kingdom Bacillati; phylum Actinomycetota; class Actinomycetes; order Kitasatosporales; family Streptomycetaceae; genus Streptomyces; species Streptomyces sp. 11-1-2. Next base: position 10,882,437 of record NZ_CP022545.1, on the reverse strand, counting down.
GGGGCATGAGTCTCCTGCGGTCGTGATGTGGTGGTGTACGGGGAGCGGCAGGCGGTCGTCAGGCGACGATCAGCGGGCGCAGGGTGCGGTGGGCGATCTCCAGGCCGGTCTTGACCTTCTCCTCGGTGCCGCCCCACACCGGGTCCTCGTGCTCGACCGAGAGGGTCCCGGTGAATCCGTGCTCGTAGAGGGCGTCCACGACGGCGCTCCAGTCGACCTGGCCCCGGCCGGGCACGCGGTAGCGCCACCAGCCGGTGTCCCACGGGTCCTCCCGCCGGACCGCCTTGCCGAAGAACCCGTAGCGGTCCACCTTTCCGGGGAGGATCTGGAGGTCCTTGGCCTGGGCGTGCACGATCCGGTCCGCGTAAGGCGCGATGGTCCGCACCGGATCGACACCGATCCACGTCAGATGCGACGGATCCCAGTTCAGATACAGCCCGAGGGAGAACATCCACTCCCACAGCTCGGGCGAATAGGCGAGGTTGCCCGGATAGCCGTCCGGGTGCCAGCCCTCCATCACACAGTTCTCGATGATGAGGCGGACGTCCCTCTCCCCCGCGTACTCGACGAGTTCGGGGAAGACCTTCTCGGCCTCTTCCAGATTGGGCGCCACCGGCCGGGTCCAGTCGCGGCCCACGAAGGTGCCCACGTACGGGACGTCGAGGGCCGCGGCGGTGTCGATGACCGCCTTGAGGTGGGCGTGGATCTCCGCGCGGCGCGCGGGGTCGGGGTGGAGGTTGTTCTCGTAGTACGCCAGGGCTGAGAGGTCGAGGCGGTGGCGCTCGAACAGCCCCCGGATCTCCTCGGCGTCGCGCTCGCCGAATCCGGCCACGGGCAGATGCGCGGCCTCGAAGTCCCGGCCTCCGGTGCGTGGCCAGGCCGCGACCTCCAGGGCCTGGTATCCCGCCTCGCTCGCCCATGCGGCGATCTCGGCGAGGGAGAGCTGGGGCAGACAGGCGGTGAGCATGCCGAGTTTCATGCGGTGGCCTCCAGGGCTATGGCGGTGGGGTCGACATCGGTCCAGGTCAATGACGCGGAGGAGGTCAGCACGGCCTCGACGATCCGTGCCGAGCGGACACCGTCCGCTCCGGTGGGCAATCCCTCGGGTGCATCCCCGCGGATCGCCGCGTAGGCGTCGGTGACAAAGGAGGTGAAGCAATCGGCGTAGCCCTGGGCGTGGCCGGCGGGGAGCCGTGAGAGCCGTCGCTGCTCGGCCGATCCCTGGTCCGGGTCCCGGAACAGCACCCGCGCCCCGTCCGGCGCGCCGAGCCATACCGTCTCGGGATTCTCCTGGTCGAAGACCGCGCTGCCGAGCGCGCCGTCCAGCTCGAACCACAGCCGGTTCTTGCGGCCGGCCGACACCTGGGAAACCGTGAGCGTGGCCAGGGCGCCGCCGTCGGTGCGCAGCAGTACGGTCGCCACATCCTCGGTGCGCACCCGCACCCGTGGGCCCCCGCCCCTGGTCGCGAAGCTCGCGCCGGTGCCGGCGGGCCGGGTGGGAACGGTGGTGCCGAGCCTCGCGGTGAGTTCGGTGAAGCGGACTCCGGCCACCCACTCCACGAGGTCGCACCAGTGGGATCCGATGTCCGCGAACGCCCGGGACGGGCCGCCGTCGGCCGGATCGACCCGCCAGGACATGGCCTCCTCGGACAGCATCCAGTCCTGCAGATAGCTGCCGTGGAGCAGCTGCCAGGCGCCGAATTCGCCACGCAGCCACCGGTCCCTGAGCTCCCGGACGAGCGGGTGGTAGCGGTAGACGAAGGGGACCGCGAGCACCAGCCCCGTCTCCTGCGCCAGGCTGGTCAGCCGCTCCGCGTCGGCGGCCGAGGTGGCGAGCGGCTTCTCGCAGATCACATGCTTGCCCGCGCGCAGTGCCGCCTCGGCCTGGCCGATATGCAGTGCGTTCGGGGTGCACACATGGACGACCGATACGCTGTCGTCGGCGAGCACCGCCTCGAAGTCGGGGTAGCGGCCGGGTACGTTCCACTCCTCGGCGACTCGGGCACTGCGCTCGGGGGTCGAGGCCACCACTCCGGCGAGATCTCCGCCGCTCGCACGGATCGCGGCCGCGTGCACGGCACCGATCATCCCGGCACCTGATACCACCGCTCGAAGCGAACCCTTCATCTGATGCACCTCCGTCGTCCTACCGCCGATCGCGGTCTGACGCCGCGCTGCGCATCACCTTGGTTTAGTTCTGGCAGCAAGCACAAGACAGCATATTTAATTTTTTTCAAGACCTAAAAGTGGCCAAATTTTCTGGGTGTCCGCCCTGGAAGCACCTGAAGGGCAAGGCGAAAGGGGGAAATCGTTGACGGACCCAAGGGAGCAACATTACGGTCACTCGAATGCATAAAGACGACGGCTGGGCGGAGGAATCATCCGCCTCCGCATCGGTCCCCCTCGCGCTGCGCCGGGTGCTGGGGCTTGTGATCTCCGGGGAGGCGACCAACCGCGCGGAGCTCGCGCGGCGCAGCGGCCTGGCCCGGTCGACCGTGGGCCAGCAGGTGGAGAATCTCGTCGGCAACGGCATCCTCCAGGAGGTCGAGTCCAGGCGGTCCGTCCGCGGGCGACCGCCCCGGGTGCTGACGATCAGCCCACAGGCCGGCACCGTCGTCGCCGTGGACGTCGACACCACCGCCTCCCATGTGGCCATCGCCGATCTCAGCAGGCGGCTGATCGCGCAGGAAACGGTCGCCGTCCGGATCGACGCGGGCCCGCGAATCGTGCTGGACGCGGTCTCCGAGCTGCTGCGGAGGCTGCTGGCGGAGTACGACCGCGCTCCCGGCCGGGTGCGTGAGGTGGTCGTCGGCCTGCCGGGTCCGGTGGACTTCCAGCAGGGTTGCGCGGTACAGCCCACCGGCATGCCCGGCTGGGACGGCTACCCCGTCGCCGAGCACCTCCGGGAACGCTTCCACGCCCCGGTCGTGGTGGACAACGACGTCAATCTGATGGCCCTGGGCGAGGCCGAACAGGGCGGGGCGGAGACGCCCCTGCTCTGCATCAAGATCGCGAGCGGTATCGGGGCGGGCCTGGTCACCGCGGGCGGCGATGTGTACCGCGGCGCCGACGGAGCCGCCGGCGACATCGGCCACACCCGGGCCGTCAGCGGCGGCAATGTCCTGTGTGTCTGCGGCAACGTCGGCTGCGTCGGGGCGATCGCCTCCCACCGCGCCGTCCTGCGCGGCCTCGGCATCCCCGAGTCGACCGACGACGACCCGCTGTACGGCACCCGGGTGCTCGCCCAGCGCGTCGCCGACAGCGACCCGGCCGCACTGCACGCCGTACGCCAGGCGGCCACGGAGGTCGGGGAGGTGGTCGCCGTACTGGTCCATATGTTCAATCCGCGCAGCATCATCCTGGCCGGTCCGCTGAGCGAACTCCGCGACGACCTCGTCTCCGCCGTACGAGCCGCCGTGTACCAGCGCGCCCTCCCGCTGGCCACCCGCAAGCTGACCATCACCGCGACACAGCTCAAGAGCCGCTCCGGGCTCCACGGTGGGATCGCCCTCGCCACGCGGGACGCCTTCGGACCGGCGGGCATCGCACGACTGCTGGCCGACGAGCCCGGAGCGGAGGGCTAGGCGGCCTCGACGGGGAGCCCGCCGAGGCCGTCGCCGGCCGGGCGTCAGGCCACCGGGGCCGGGTAGGTCGGGTACTCCACCCCCGAGACGTACTGGACGACGCGGATGACCTGGCAGGAGTAGCCGAACTCGTTGTCGTACCAGAGGTAGAGGATCGCGTTGTCGCCCTCGACCTTGGTGGCACCGGCGTCGACGATCGAGGCGTGGCGCGAGCCGATGAAGTCGTTGGAGACCGCGTCGGGGGCGCTGGTGAAGTCGATCTGGCGCTTGAGCGGCGAGGTCAGGGACACATCGCGCAGATAGTCCAGGACTTCCTCGCGGCTGGTCTCGCGGGCGAGTTGCAGGTTGAGGATGGCGATCGAGACGTCCGGCACCGGGACGCGGATCGAGCTCCCGGTGATCTTCGCATCGAGGTCGGGCAGGGCCTTCGCGACGGCGGAGGCGGCACCGGTCTCGGTGATGACCATGTTGAGCGGCGCCGAGCGGCCACGGCGGTCGGACTTGTGGTAATTGTCCAGCAGGTTCTGGTCATTGGTGAACGAGTGGACGGTCTCCACGTGGCCGCGCAGGACGCCGTACTCGTCCGCCATCGCCTTCAGCGGCGGGACGATCGCGTTGGTGGTGCAGGACGCGCAGGACAGGATCTGCTCATCCGGCTTGATCGTGTCATGGTTGACGCCGTGGACGACGTTGGGCACATCACCCTTGCCCGGCGCGGTCAGCACCACCTTGTCGATACCGGGGCGCAGATGCTTCGACAGCCCTTCGCGATCGCGCCACTTGCCGGTGTTGTCGATGAGGATGGCGTCCTTGATGCCGTACGCCGTGTAGTCCACCGACGTCGGGTCATCGGCGTAGATCACCTTGATCTCGTTGCCGTTGGCGACGATCGTGCTGTTCGCCTCGTCAACGGTGATCGTGCCCTGGAACTGGCCGTGAATGGAGTCGCGGCGCAGCAGCGAGGCGCGCTTGACGAGATCCTCACCGGCCCGGCCGCCGCTCCCGCGGACGACGATGGCGCGCAGCCGCAGGCCGTTGCCGGACCCGGCCTTCTCGATGAGCAGGCGGGCGACGAGGCGGCCGATGCGGCCGAAGCCATAGAGGACGACATCACGCCCCTCACGGCACTCGATCTTGTTGGCACCCGTGGCACCGGCGACGGCCTCGGCGGTGAACTCCTCCACCGACAGACCGCGGTCGTCGGCCCGGTACGTCTCGGCGAGCATGCCGATGTCGATCTGGGAGGGGCCGAGGTCGAGCACGGTGAGCGCCTGCAGGAAGGGCAGGGTGTCGGTGACCGAGAGTTCCGCACCGGCGATCTGGCGGGCGAATCGGTGGGTCTTGAGGATGCTGACGACCGACTTGTTCACCAAGGAGCGGCTGTGCAGCAGGACTGTGACGTCCCGCTCCCGATGCAGCTTCCCGATGACGGGGATCATCGACTCCGCGATCTCCTCGCGGTGCTTCCAGTTGGTGAACGAGTCCTCGTTGAGAGTCACAAATCCATCTTTCGAGCTAGGTGGCGCTCATATGGTAACCCCCCAGGTCACGGAGGCACCCGGCACCCCCGACGGCGACCAGGGAGAAGCCCGCAGAGGAACGGCCGCGGGTGACGGTGCCTCAGCCCACCGGGCCCGGGCCCTTTCGTATACGGCCGGTGTCTCGCTTATGAATTGCGACGCGGATATCGGCTGTAAAATGGGAATTTAGTGGGCGACGCTTTTCGGCCAGCGACCACCGCGAAACGCACCATTAACAGGAATTTACCAGTGAGAAATGCCACTCCCCCAGGGAACAGCACCCGGTAGCGATCCGCCTCCGGAGAGGTAGATGGTTTTCACAGGCAACCATCTCTGCTGAGTGAAAGGGATGATCACTGTGTGCGGCATCACCGGCTGGGTTTCCTACCGCCGCGATCTGACCTCCCATCGCCAGGTCCTCGACGCCATGACGGAGACGATGGCCTGCCGAGGCCCGGACGCGGCCGGAGCGTGGGTGACCGGCAAGGCTGCGCTCGGCCACCGCAGGCTGGCCGTCATCGACCTGCCCGGCGGGGCACAGCCCATGACCGTCGACACCGCCGACGGTCCCGTGAGCATGGTCTACTCCGGTGAGGCGTACAACTTCACCGAGCTGCGCGACGAACTGCGCCGCAGGGGCCATGGCTTCACCACCGACTCCGACACCGAGGTCGTCCTGCGCGGCTACGTGGAGTGGGGCGAATCCCTCACCGAGAAGCTGAACGGCATGTACGCCTTCGCCATCTGGGACTCCCGCACCGAGAAACTGGTGATGGTCCGGGACCGGATGGGCATCAAGCCGTTCTACTACTACGAGACCGACGACGGCGTCCTCTTCGGATCCGAGCCCAAGGCCATCCTCGCCAACCCGCTCGCCGTCCCCGAGGTCGGCGTCGACGGGCTGCGGGAGATCTTCTCCTTCGCCAAGACACCGGGGCATGCGATCTGGAAGGGCATGAAGGAGCTGCGCCCCGGCCACATCGCCGTCGTCGACCGCAATGGACTTCGCGAACAGGCGTACTGGCGCCTGGAGGTCTCCGAGCACACCGATGACCAGGACGCGACCGTCGCCCATGTGCGGGAGCTGCTGGAGGACATCATCGCCCGGCAGCTCGTCGCCGACGTGCCCCGCTGCACCTTGCTCTCCGGGGGGCTCGACTCCTCGGCGATGACCTCGCTGGCCGCCCGCAAGCTCGGCGAACACGGCGAGACCGTCCGCAGCTTCGCCGTGGACTTCCCCGGGCAGGCGGAGAACTTCCGCGCGATCGACGTGGCGCCGAGCGTCGACACCCCGTATGTGCACGCCGTGGCCGAGCATGTGAAATGCGACCACCGGGACATCATGCTCGACGGTTCCGCCCTGTCCGACCCTGCCGTGCGGCAGGCGGCCATCGCGGCCAGGGATCTGCCCACCGGGCTCGGCGACCGGGACAACTCGCTCTACCTGCTGTTCAAGGCCGTTCGCGAACAGTCGACCGTGGCCCTGTCGGGCGAGTCGGCGGACGAGGTCTTCGGCGGCTACCCGTGGTTCCACGACGAGCGGCGCGAGGCCGACACCTTCCCGTGGCTCGCCGGAGGACTGACGCTCGGCGACACCAAGAGCCTGCTGTCCCAGGACCTCACCGAGAAGCTCGACCTGGACACCTACCTCCGTGACCACTACCTCAGCGCCCTGGACGAAGTCCCCCTCAAGGACGGTGAGACCGGCCTGGAGAAGCGCATGCGCCAGGTCTGCTACCTGCATCTCACCCGCATGGTCAACACCCTGCTCGACCGCAAGGACCGGATGAGCATGGCCGTCGGCCTGGAGGTCAGGGTGCCGTTCTGCGACCACCGCCTCGTCTCCTACGTCTTCAACACCCCCTGGTCGCTGAAGACATTCGACGGGCGGGAGAAGAGCATCCTGCGCGAGGCCACCCGCGATGTGCTGCCCGAGTCCGTGGCCAACCGCAAGAAGAGCGGTTACCCCGGCAGCTTCGACCCCGCCTATCTCTCCGCCATCAAGCAGCAGGCGGGCGACCTCATCACCTCGGGACACCAGGCCCTCGAACTGTGCCGTGCCGAGACGCTGGAAGAGGCGATCGCCGCACCGGCGGAGGACATCACCACCCAGCAGCGCGCCATCATCGAACGCGCCCTTGACCTGGCGACGTGGATGGACCTGCGCAAGCCCACCATCACGCTCGACTGACACCCGCGGTTCGACCGCACCGGGACGACGGACGGGGACCTGGCCCACCAGGTCCCCGTCCGTCGTCCCGGTGGCCTCGCATCAGAGGCCCTCGCGCGCCGGACGCTCCGTGGCCCCGGACGGCGCGGCCGTGAGGTAGCGGGTGAGCATCGCGACGAGTTCGTTCTCCAGCCGGGTGGTGTCGATCGACTCGGGCGCCGCGATGAGCACATGGACGACGAGCTCGATCGTGGACACGATGAGCCGGGCGGCGACGTAGGTGTCCTCGACCCGGACCTCGGGATGGCGCTCGAGCAACTCCTGGGTGTAGGCGACCCGCTCCCGCTCATGGCGGGCTACCTTCTCGAACAACTCCGGTGAGCGGGGGGCCTGTTCACCCATGACGCGGAGCAGCTGCGGGTCGTCGAGGTGGTTCTCGATCACGGTGCGCGCGAAACCACGGAGGATCTCCTCGAGGGAATCGGGCTCCTCCTCGTCCTGGCGGTCGCGGATGGCGGCCGCCCCGGCATCGAGGTGACGGGTCACCAGCTCGGCCAGGATCGCATCCTTGTTCGGGTAGTACTGGTACAGCGAGCCGATCGAGATCCGTGCGTGCTCGGCGATGCGGTTGGTGGTCCCGGCGGCGTAGCCGTATTCGGCGAAAACGTGAGCAGCCGCCGTGAGGATGCGCTGCCGGGTGAGCTCGGCGCGGGCCTGGCGTGGCTGTTTACGTGGCTGAAGTCCGCGACGGCCTGTCGTCATGACACCTCCTGGACGGCGCCTGGAAAGCGAGTGGCGCAAGACCTGAGTAATTACTCACAATGGTGCCATGAACTGCGGCGGAGCGGTGAACCACCGTCGTCGGCAGGGAGCGCGAGGCGACCGGCACGGCCCTCGCGCGCCCACCGCTCCACCCCTCCCGGAAGGAGTCATCGTGACGCAGACCAGCACCCGCCCCCGGCGGGTGTCGCCGGCCGAGGTCCACGCCCGGCTCGGGGAGCCCGAAGCCATGGTCAAGGGCAAGAAGCTGGACCATATCGACGAGCACTTCCGCTTCTTCATCGCGCATTCCCCCTTCCTGACCCTGGCCACGGCGGACGCGGCGGGGCGCGCCGACTGCTCACCCCGTGGCGACTACCCGGGCTTCGTGAAGGTCCTCGACGGCCATACGCTCGCGATTCCCGACCGCCCCGGCAACAAGATCGCCGACTCCTTCCGCAACCTCGCCGAGAACGACGGGGTCGGGCTGCTCTTCCTCATCCCCGGGCTGCGGGAGACCTTGCGGGTCAACGGCCGCGCCTACCCCACCGATGAGCCCGATGTGCTCGCCCGGATGCAGACCGAGGCCAGCGAACCGGTGCTGGCGATCGTCGTCGAGGTGGCGGAGGCGTTCTTCCACTGTGGTCGCGCGCTCATCCGCTCCCGGCTGTGGGACCCCGCGAGCCAGGCCCTGGCCGAAGAGATGCCGTCGGTCGGTGAGATCGCCGCCGCCCAATTCGCGGTGGACATCGATCCGATGGCGCTCACACACGCTCTCGAAGAGGGCTACCGGAAACTCTACTGACCACGGCACAAGGTGAATCACGATGCAACAGACCATCGTCGGCGCCATCGAGCAGGTCGCCGAAGACGTCGTATCCCTCGTCCTGCGAGGCGCCACCGGTCCGCTGGCGCCCTGGGAGCCGGGGGCCCATATCGACCTGGCCCTGCCGAACTGGCTGACCCGGCAGTACTCGCTGTGCGGCGACACCGCGGACCGGGAGTCCTATCGCGTCGCGGTGCGGCACGACCGCCTCAGCCGGGGCGGTTCGGAGTACATCCACCGGTTTCTGCGCCAGGGCCGCAGTCTCGACGTGTCGCTGCCGCGGAACCATTTCCCGTTCCTCCCCGCGCCGGAGTATCTCTTCCTCGCCGGCGGGATCGGCATCACCCCGATCCTGCCGATGCTGCGGGCGGCGGTCACCTCGGGCGTCCCGGCGTCGCTCGTGTACGTGGGACAGTCGGTCGCGTTCATGCCCTTCGCCGACGAACTGCGCTCCTCCTACGGCGATCGGGTACGGATCGTCGCCACCCGAGAGCAGGGCAGGCCGGACTTCGCCGCTCTGGGAGCCGCGCTGAACCCCGGCGCCGTGGTCTACGCCTGCGGCCCCGGGCCGATGCTCGCCGCGGCCGAGGCCGCGTTCCCGGCCGGACGGCTGTACGCGGAGCGGTTCCGCCCGGTGCCCAGGTCGTTCGCCCCCAACACGGCGTTCGAGGCGGTGTGCGCGAGGTCGGGGCAGACGGTTCAGGTGCCGCCCGACGAGTCGCTGCTGGACGCCCTGACCCACGCCGGATATCCCGTGGCGTCCGGATGCCGCGAAGGGGTCTGCGGCACTTGTGAACTCGCCGTCGTCGACGGCGAGCCCGAGCACCGGGACGACATCGGCGCCCCCGCGGGCCGGATGTACGCCTGTGTGTCCCGTGCCCTGTCCCCGCGGCTCGTCGTGGACCTGTGACCCCACGGCCGGCGGACTCGAACGGAAGGCGAGGAAAGACGTGTTGCCCAAGGTGCGCACACCCGAATCACGGCGAATGATCACGCTGGAGGTACGCGGGAACACCAAGCTGACACCCGAATTCTCGACCATCACGCTCGGCGGCCCCGAACTGGAACATCTGAAGCCCACGGGCTCCGACCAGACCGTGCGGCTGTTCTTTCCCCGCGAGGGGCAGGACAGGCTGAGAATGCCGAAGCTCTCCAGCGAGGCCTGGATGGCGGAGATTCTCCTGCTGCCGAAGTCACGCAGGCCCTGGGTACGCAATTTCACCATCCGCCGCGCCCGGCCCGAATTCGGCGAAGTGGACATCGAGTTCGCCCTGCACGGCGACACCCCGGCCTCCGCATGGGCCCGGCGCGCCCGGCCCGGAGATCCGGCGGGCATCTTCGACATGGGCGTGACCTACCTGCCGCCCGCTCATGCCGAATGGCAGCTGCTCGCCGGGGACGAGAGTGCCGTGCCGGCGATCCTCGCCATCCTCGAGCACGCTCCGGCGTCACTGGCCGCGGAGGTCTTCCTGGAGGTGCCGGGGGCCGCCGACATCCGCGCGGACATCACCGCTCCCGAAGGCGTACAGGTGCGGTGGCTGGCCGGGACGGCTCGGACGCGCTGCCCGGCAGACTGGCCCTCGACGCGGTCAAGAAGTCGTCGCTGCGGCCGGGCCGGTTCTACACCTGGGTCGCCGGGGAGGCCGGGCTGGCCACCGGGGTACGCCGCCATCTGGTGCAGGACCGCGGTGTACCGAAGCCGGACATCGCGTTCTTCGGGTACTGGCGGCACGGCCGCTCGAGCCCCGGCTGACCCCTGTCGCTCCGCCGGTGCGGTTTGTGCTCACACCGGTGGTTGCGGGTCGTACTGGATGCCACGTCGCACCTGACGTGCGCGCTCCGGCGAGGCCAGCCGGGCGACCAGGTGGAGAGCCATGTCGATACCGGCCGAGACCCCCGCGGAGGTGATCACGTCACCGTCGTCGACGAACCGCTCATCGGGCCGTACGTCGATCGTCGGGTCGAGCTCCGCGAGCAGGTCCAGCGACCCCCAATGCGTGGTCGCTGGCCGGCCGGCCAGCAGCCCGGCCGCCGCGTAGACCAGCGACCCCGTGCACACGCTGGTCATCAGGGGAACCGACCGCCGCTGGGACCGGACCCACTCCAGGTGCTGGTCATCCTCGAGCTGGGGACGGGTCCCCCGGCCGCCGGGGTGCAGCAGCACATCCAGTGCGGGCAGGTCGGCCATCGCCTGATGCGCCTCGACGGTGAGCCCCTTCGCGCAGGTCACGGGGTTGCCGTCGGCGGAGAGGCAGAACACCTGCCACCCGTCCTCGGCGAAGGTGTGCGTCCAGTACGACAGCACCTCCCATGGACCGATGGCGTCGAGCTCTTCCACATCCGGGAACAGCAGGATCCCGATCTTCCTCGTATCCGCATGGGCCATACGGTGATCCAACCAGACCCGCCCCCGCTCGGCCATGGGATCTCCCGCGAGGCCGCCGATCGCCGTCGGCGGCCTCGCGCTGCCGTGGTGCGGTCGCGGTCGGCCGGTCAGTACGGCAGCGGCCGGTTCTCACGCGCCCAGAGCTGCTCCGCTTCGCTGCGCGGGGGCGGAGGCGCCAACCCGTCGGTCATCCAGAGATCCCGGGGCGTCTCGTCGATGTGGAACTCGCAGTACAGCCCGCGGTCCCGGGTGTGAGGGGCCAGCACGCGGTCGAGCCCCTCGGCGGACCTCTTCCTCGTCTCGGGGTCCGCCAAGTGGCGGGCGATGTGCTCGATCACGACCCGGACGGTGCGGTTCGACGGCTCGCCGCCGACCAGGAACGAGGACTCCGGGATGTCGTGGAACAGGGTGACGACGTAGAACTTCGGCAGACCGACCTGGGTGTAGTACTCCGTGACGTCCGCGGCGAATTTCCGCTTCTGCTCGGCGGAGTAGGCGTCGACCGGATGGTAGATGTGCCACAGGGGCATGGCTCCCTCTCCTTCGAAGGCAACGATGGTGGCAACGGGCGACGGTGGTGACCGGTGGATGTCGCCGTGGCCGGTCAGCGACCGAGGGGAACGGTGAGGCCCTCCACCGGCCCGGCGAGCGCCGCCTTCATCTGCCGGGTCACGGCGTCGACGAGCACCTCGCTGGCGCCGTGCTCGACGCCGTCCAGAACCGTCCCGGCCACTTCGGCGGGTGAGAGCTTCTGGCCCGGAATTCCGGCGACCATGTCGGTGTCGGCGAAACCGAGGTGCACGCCGACGACCTGGGTCCCCTGCGGCGCCAGCTCGACCCGGAGAGAGTTCGTCATCGACCACAGCGCGGCCTTCGAGGCGCCGTAGGCGGCCGCGCCGGCGCCCCAGGACAGCACGGAGTGCATGTCGACCAGCGCGCCGCCGCCATTCGCCCGCAGGACCGGGGCGAAGCCACGTGCCACCCGCAGCGCCCCGAAGACGTTCGTGTCGAACGTGGCCACCACATCGGTCATGTCCGCCGTCAGCAGCGGCGAGGGCAGCAGCACTCCCGCGTTGTTGATGACGATGTTCACATCCGCGGCCCGGTCGGCGAGGGCCGCGACCGCGTCCGCGTCGGTGACGTCCAGGGAAACGGCCTCGACCCGCGGGTCCTCGCTGGGGCTGGGCTTCCGCGCGGTCGCGTAGACCTTCGCCGCTTCACGCTCGAGCAATGCCTCCACGAACGCCTTGCCGATGCCACGTTGACCTCCGGTCACCAGCACCACGGAACCATCGATCGCAACCATGTCGGACCCTCCTTGTCTCAGAGCGCGCTCGAACCGGCAGGGACGGCGGACCGTGCGGCCGCCGTCCCTGTGGCGCGCTAAAATAGATTATTAGCATCATCTATAACGGGTCGCAAATATCATCGGTGCGGTACCGGCATCCCGTACCCGAGTCCGGCAACCTACGCAGAAGGAAGTACCGACCATGCCCCGAGCATCCCGAGCCGAGGCCGAGCGTCACCGCGAGCAGGTGATCGCGGCCACCGCGAAACTGGTGCGCACCCACGGCGCCGACAAGGTGAGCGTTCCCCAGGCGATGGCGGCGGCGGGTCTGACCCACGGCGGGTTCTACCGCCACTTCGCCTCGAAGGACGATCTGATCGCCCAGGCGTGCTCGGCCGCGTTCGCCGAACGCCTCGCGGCCATGAATGACCTCGCCGAGGACGAGGACGCGGGCGCTGACACGGGCGAAGACACGGGCCAGGGCACGAGCCAGGACACGGGCGAGGACCGCGGCCGTGACGCCCGGGCAGCCTTCCTGGCGACCTATCTGTCGGCCCTGCACCGCGACAACCCCGCGCTGGGATGCGCCGCCGCGGCGCTGGCGGTGGACGCCGCGCGCGCGGAGCCCGGCGACCCGCTGCGGCGGGCCTACGCCGATGGCATGCGCAACCTGGTCGACGGAATGGAGCGACTTACGAGGAAGTCCGGCGACACCTCGCCGGACGAAGGGACGATTCTGGTCGAACTGTCCACCATGATCGGGGCGTTGGTCCTGTCACGGGCCTGCGCGGGCGACGACCTGTCGGACCGCATTCTGACCGCGGTACGCGACCACGTCCTCGGCGACGATGAGCACACACCCGACGGAAAGGGCACTTCGGAGACCGCCGGGTGAAACGCGCGCTCGCGTCACGGAGGCCCGCCCCCGTGACGCGAGCGCGCGCCGGTTACCGCCCGAGCGCCGACGACAGCCGCGCCGCGAGGGGCTCGCCGTCGAGGAAGTCCAGCAGCTCGCCGAGGGTCGGTCCGGTGGCGGGCCCGTGCCGGGTGACCGCGAAGGCGGCCGCGGCGTTGGCGCCTCGTACGGCGGTGCTCGGGTCAAGCCCGTGGCCGAGGAGGGCCAGGAACGCTCCCGTATGGGCGTCGCCCGCGCCGTTGCTGTCGACCGCGGTCACCCGGCGGCCGGGGATGTGCAGGGCCTCTCCGCCGGGCGGGACCAGCCAGCAGCCGGCCGCGTCGGCCCGCAGAAGCACCCCGGTGCGCGGGCCCAGCCGGGCGGCGAGCGCCGCCGCGGCCTCCTGGGCGTCGTCCCGGCCGGTCAGCAGCCGCCCCTCACGCTGGTTGCAGCTGACCCAGTCGCAGCGCCCCAGAACGGGTGCCAGCACCTCGTCCGGGATCTGGCCGGCCAGGGGACCCGGATCGAGGAAGACCCGGATGTGTTCCGGCAACCGCGCGACGAGCGAGGCCAGGACCGGGCCGTTGACCGGGTAGGCGAGCCCGTAGCCGGAGATCTGCACCATGTCGCCGGGGCGCAGCGTGGCGAGCACGGACGTCGCGTGGGCCTCGGTCAGCCGGGCCTCGGCTCCGAGGCTGGTGGCGAAGGTGCGCTCGCCGCCGCCGTCGACGAAGGCGACGCAGAACCCGGTGTCCTCCTCCGTGATCGGAGCCAGCACCATCTCGATGCCTCCCCGGGCGAGGTCGGCCCGCACCCGGTCGCCGAACGGCCCGGTGCCATGGGCTCCCGCGTACACGGCCGGCAGGCCCAGCCGGCGGGCGGCGGTGAGGACGTTGAATCCGCCGCCCGTGGTGAGGGTGGTGTCCGTGGAGACGATGTCGCCGCCGCGTTCGGGCAGTGCGGGCACCCGCATCACGAGGTCGACGATGGCGTTGCCGAGCAGGACCAGTCGGCCGCCCGTGACCTCGCCGGGGGCGCCGAGGACGCCGTCGTAGCCGCTCATGAGAGCTCCCGCGCGGCCGGGCCGGGCAGCACCTGCTGCTGGGGACGCTGCCCGGACGCCTCCTCGCGGACGGTGCCGTCGAACCTGCGCAGCACGGTGTAGACGGCGGCGGCGAGCAGCAGGGTCACCACCCACCCCAGCCCGTTGGACCCGATCCAGCTATGGGACAGCGGCCCGGAGAACCACACGTCGGTCGCGCTGGTGCTCGCCTCGGTGAACAGCAGGCCCACCACGATGGCCGCCGCCCAGGCGATCATCGCGGCCCAGGCGATACCGCCCCGGAACCAGTAGCGGCTGGACCGGCCGACGTCCATCAGCGCCGCGCCGTCATAGGACCGGCGGAGTATCAGGTCGACCGCGAAGACGCCCACCCAGGCGGTGATGGGGACGGCGAGGAGTGTGAGGAAGGTGATGAACGGGCCGTAGAAGTCCTTGGCGATCAGGATGAAGTAGATCCCGCCCGCGAAGGTGACGACCACGTCCAGGCCGACGGCGAGGGTGCGCCGGACCCGTATGCCCAGGGTGATCATGGTGAGTCCGGCCGAGTAGACGGACAGGTGGTTGGAGAGCAACAGTCCGCCGAACGCGGCGATCAGATACGGGATGGACATCCACGACGGCAGCATCGTGTTGATCGCCGAGACGGGGTCGGAGGCGGAGGCGAGATTCGGTTCTCCCGCCGCGAGGAGTGAACCCAGCGAGATCAGCACGACCAGCGGGATACCGGCGCCGAAGGCGGAAGCGGCCACCAGCCTGCCACCCGGAATCCGCCGGGGCAGGTAACGGGCGTAGTCGGCGCCCGTGTTGGCCCAGCCGATCCCGGTACCGGCGGCGATCATGCCGACGCCCACGACCATCGAACTCACCGACCCGACCGGGGCGTGGAAGACCTTGTCCCAGTCCACGGTGGTCGCGAGGAAGATGATCACGACCAGGTTGAGCAGACCGAAGATATAGCTGGCCCATCTGTTGATCCACATGATGGTGGCGTGGCCCAGGCCGCTGATCAGCAGTGTGCAGCCGATGAAGACCAGCAGACACACCACGGTGAGGACGGTGTTCCGCCGGATGCCGAAGGCGGCGTCGAGCAGCGCCAGCAGGGCGAAGGCGGCCGTGGTGGTGTTGATGGTCTCCCAGCCGAGCCTGCTCATCCAGGTGACCAGCGTGGGGCCGGCGTTGCCGCGGACCCCGAACACCGCGCGGGAGAGGGTGAGGGCGGGCGCTCCGCCCCGCTTCCCCGCGATGCTGAGGGCGCCTACCAGGGCGAAGGAGCCGAAGGCGCCGAGAATGGCCACGACGGCCGCCTGCCAGATGTTCAGGCCGCGGAAGCTGACCAGGGCCGCGCCGAGCGGCAGACCGAGGATGCTGATGTTCGCGGCGAACCAGGTCCAGAACATCTGGCTCGCGTGGCCGTGGCGCTCGGCGTCCGGAACCGGCTCGATGCCTCGGGTCTCCACGGAGCCGACGCGGTCGTTCTCTGAAGCCGCCATGGTGGTACCTGTCTTTCTGTCCGGGGGCGCTCCGGTGCGGATGGGAGGGCGGGCGTGGGGGTCACTCGGCCGTGCCGGCGCGCAGCGCGAGCAGGGCGGTGGCCAGCGGTTCCAGGTCGAGACCGTTGACCGAGCGCAGAGTGGCGAGGGCTTCGTCGGGCAGGCCCGAGGCCCCGCTGACGGCACCGGCTATGGCACCGGCTATCGCGCCGATGGTGTCGCAGTCGCCGCCGAGGTTGGCCGCCAGCAGACAGGCCCGCCACGGCTCACCCTCGGCGAGGGCCAGCACGGCGAAGGCGGCGGGGACCGACTCCTGGCTGGCGACGCTGGTGCCGACCAGGTCGCAGACGCGGTCCAGGGCCTGCCGCTCGGGCAGACCGCGGACCAGGTCCACGGCCCAGCCGATGCGGGCGGCGATATCGGCGCCGGCGACCCAGTGGCCGCGCTCGGCCCCTGCCGCGGCCGCCGTGACCGCCGCGCCGAAGGCGTCCTCCAGATCGCCGCCGTCGATGCCACGGCTCACCGCGGCGGCCACGGCGGCGGCGGAGGCGATGCCGATGGAGGTGTCATGGGTGACCTGGCACGCCTCCGCGACCCGGTCGAGGAAGGGCTCCAGCGGGGTGTCGGGGAAGGCGACGCCGACGGGGGTGATCCGCATCGCCGCGCCGTTGGTGGCGCCGGACTTGCCCGCCTCCTCCGGCGGTACGCCGCGGGACACGGCCTCCAGGGCCGCCTTGGTGGAGGGGCCGAGCAGGTCGAAGGAGCCCTTGGCCTTCATGGCGCGCTCCCACTCCAGGAGCTCGTGCGCGAGCCGCAGCGGTTCGATCCGCCCGCCGGACCCGGTCAGCAGTTGGCCGACGATGACGGCCTGATCGGTGTCGTCCGTGACCGAACCGGCGGGCATTCCGGCGCTCACCGGATTGTCCTCCGGGCCGGGTTCGAAACCGGTGACGGTGCCGAACCGGGCGACGATGGACGCCCGGGACATGATCTGGGTGGGCATACCGAGGGCGTCGCCCATCGCCAGGCCGTAGAGGGCGCCGAGCGCGCGGTCGTGCTGGTGGTTCATTCGGGATTCCTGTCGGTGCGCGGAGGCGTTACGTCGGGGCGGGCGGACGCCGCGTGTGGTCCCATCAGGGGCCTCATGGAGAGCCTCATCGGGGACTTCATTGGGGGCTTCATTGGGGCTGCTCGCCGAAGCCGAGGTGCAGTTGGAAGCGGGCGGGGTCCAGCAGGCTGGTCACCTGCTCGACGATCTGGCCGTCGGCTCCGCGGCTGACCCGGCGGGTGTTGAGCCACACCTCGCCCTCCCGGCGGCGGAGCAGTGTCGCCTCGTCGGCGGCCAGTTGCCGTACGGAGGCCCACTCGTCCCCGTGGGTGGCGCGGATACCGACCGCGGCGAGGGTCTTGGTCAGCGAGCCGTCGAGGAGCCCGCCGAGCGGGACGTCGGCCAGGGCCGGGGCCATCGGAACCCTGCTGCGCTCCAGCGCGACCGCGGTGCCCTCGGGCAGCACGCGCAACCGGTCCAGCGCCATGAACTCGACGCCCTCGATGCCCAGTTCCCCGGCCAGCCGGGCATCGCGCACCGCTTCGAGACGGAGGACCTCGGTGGTGACGCGGGCGCCCTGGTCGGCCAGCGCCCTGGTCCAGCCCAGGCGGTTGTCCAGCAGGCCGCCGTCGAAGGTGACGAACGAGCCGACGCCCGCGTGGGTGGAGATCAGCCCTTGCTTGCTGAGCTCGTCCAGCGCCTGGCGAACGGTGGCCCTGCTGACCGCGAAGCGCCGGGTGAGCGCGTGTTCGCCGGGCAGCCTGCTGCCCGGCTCCAGGGCGCCGCTGTGGATCTCACGGGCCAGAACGCGGGCGATGCGCTGATGCTTGAGGACCTGTTTAGGCATGTCCGGTAGTTAGCCATACATGTCCAGTCCTGTCTAGAGTCACAAGACATACATCCTGCCGACGGTCGTCCGCCACGAGGCGGGCCACATGATCAGCGATGGGCAGGAGGAGTGCTCATCACCCCGCGGCAGGCTCCTGGGCCTGCCGCCTGCGGGCACGGTAGGCGGCAGCCTTGAGCTTGTTGCCGCAGGGGTCCATGGCGCACCACTGCCGGCGCCCGCCGCGCGACCGGTCGATGTAGACACGGGTGCATTCGGGGTTGCCGCACTCCTTGAGGAGCGGCACATCCGGACCGCTGAGAAGCTCGACGGCATGCCGCGCCACCGTGGAGAGCGCCTCTTCCGATGTCGCGTCCGTCCGCCGCCCGCTCGCGGTGAGTTGCGGCGCCGCGGGAGGCTTACGGGCCGTGTCGTTCACCACGGCGAGTGCCCCGCCGTCGTAGGGATCCCCCGCGACGCGGGCGGTGACCAGCTCGTAGACGGCCTCCCGTAGGGCCACCGCGCGCTCGACGTCGGCATGCTGACTGGCGGAGACGGTATCGACGATTCCGGACTCCAGGTACCAGGCGTCCAGCCGGTCCGGTGACACGAACATCTCGAACCGCACCGAGCGGCGAGCACGCAACGTCGCGGCGAAGTCGAGAGCGGGGTTCCCACACAGAAAGACATGCTCCAGATTCACGTCACCATCCTGACAGGTGATTTTGATCTTTCGCAAGGCTCGCCACCGGGGCCAGGCGGCGAGCCGCACCAAGGGTGGGTCGTGCCGGTCAGGCCGCCTCGTGCAGGATGTCAGCCAGTTCGCCGGGCCGGTCGAACATCGGCCAGTGCCAGCCGAGCAGCTCCCGGTACGCCGAGTCCTCGGTCGCCATGTGCCGGAAGGCCGGAACGGTGGCGATCCGCGCCCGGACCTGCTCCACCGGGAAGCCGCACAGCACATGCAGCCGCGGCAGCTTCTCCCACGCCTCGGTCAGCCGGACCGGGGTGGTGGCGGTGGCCCACGGCTGCGGCACCGACAGCCGCACCAGCCGTTCGAGCGTGCCGTCCGGCAACCCGGGCACCTCGGACGCCAACTGCCGCCACGGCGGTGGCGGCAGCTGCCGACCGTGTCCCTCCTCGCGGACCAGCCCGGCATTGCGCCTCTGCTCCTCCAGCGGGGCGAACTCCGCGTGGGACATCCCGTCCGGCAGCGGACCGCTGTCGATGAACACCATCCGCTTGATCCGGTCCGGCATCCGGTCCGCCACGCTCGGGACCACCACCGCACCGGCATAGCTGTGCCCGACCAGGACCACGTCGTGCAGGTCCTCGTAGCGGATCAGGTTGAGCACATCGGTGATGTGCGTCTCCACATCGGTGTCGGGCCGGGCCAGATGCGCCCGCTCGCCCATCCCGGTCAGGCTGAGCGGATGGACGTCGTGTCCACGGCTGCGCAGGTCGGCCGCCACGGAGCGCCAGGCCCAGGACCCGAGCCAGAACCCGGGAAGAAGTACGTAGGTTGCCATGGCCCGCACGCTAGGCGGGATACCGGACAGGAGCCGCCCGGTATCCACGCCATACTTCCGGGCATGACCCGACCGACCGCCCGCGTGCTCGCCCTGCTGGAAATCCTGCAGGCCGGTGGCACCCGCACCGTCGCCGACCTGGCCGACCGGCTCGGCGTGGACGAGCGCACCGTACGGCGCTACATCGGCCACCTGATCGACCTGGACGTCCCGGTCCGTTCGGTGCGCGGCCGCTACGGCGGCTACCGGCTCGCCCCCGGTTACCGGATGCCCCCGCTGATGCTCACCGACGAGGAGGCGCTGGCGGTGCTGCTCGGCCTGGTCGCCGGGCGCCGGGCCGGGCTGGTGACCACGTCCGTCGCGGCGGCGGAGAGCGCCGCCGCCAAGGTGCGCCGGGTGCTGCCGGAGGCGCTCGGCCGTCGGCTGGACGCGCTGCTGACCACCGCCGACTTCACCGCCCCCGCCCGTCCCGTGGTCATCCCGGAGACGAGTGTGCTGCTGATGCTCGCGGAGGCCGCTCGGGACCGCCGGCCGGTCGCCGTCAGCTACACCGCCTGGAAGGGGCGGCGCAGCGAACGCACCGTGCACCCGTACGGGATCGTCGCGCACTCCGGGCGCTGGTACGTGACAGGGGCGGACTCGGCCAGCGGCGAGGTACGCACGTTCCGGCTGGACCGGATCGAAACCGCGACGGTGCTGCCCGGGTCGTTCGAGGTGCCCGTGGGATTCGATCCGGCCGCCCGGGTGCTGGCCGGGCTCGCCGGGGTGCCCTATCTGCACGAGGTGTCGCTGCGGGTCCAGGGCACGGTCGAGCAGGTCCGCCACCGGCTCCCGCCCGGGCTCGCCACGGTGCGGGAGCTCCCGGCCGACCCGGCGCGGGGTGGCGCCGGTGATGCGGCGAAGGCGGCGGGTGATACGGCGGAGGAGGCGGATCGTACGCCGGAGGCGACCAGCGATGCGGCGGGGGCGACCGGGTCCCCGGCTGCCTCCGGGGAGGGGAAAGGCAGCGGATGGGTGCGGGTCCAACTGCGGGCCGAGCGGCTGGAGTGGGTGCCCTCCGTGCTCGCCTGGCTGGACCTTCCGTTCGTGATCGAGTACCCGGACGCCCTGCGCGACCATGTGCGCGCCCTGGCCCGCCGACTCGCCACCTGCGCCGACGCGGAGTAGCACCGGCCCGTTCCGGCAAGGCACGGCCCTCCAGGACCGCGCGGGCCGACCGGCCCGGGGCCAATCCGGTCCCGGGGCCGAGCCGGTCCCGGGGCCGAGCCGGTCCCGGGGCCGAGCCGGTCCCGGGGCCGAGCCGGTGCGACGCTCAGCCGCGGGGCCACCGTACGACGGTGTCGGCCACGGCGGAACGCGCCCGCCGCAGCGCCTCGGTGTGCCCGAACAGGCCGGGCAGACCGCCGGTGTGCAGGAAGACCGTGCGCTGCCCGGGGCTCACCTGCCCGTCATGGACGGCCGCGATGAGACCGGCCAGGGCACGGCCGGTGTAGACGGGGTCGAGGACGATGCCTTCGGTGCGGGCCGCGGTGGTGATGGCGTCCATGACCGGTTCGGTGAGCGCGGAGTAGCCGGGACCGACCTGATCCAGGCGCAGCCGCAGGGAGGTGGCCGCGGGCTGTCCGGCCAGCCCGTCGACCAGGTGGCCGACGGTGTGCTCGGGATCGGCGATGGCTCCGCAGTGCACCCCCAGCACCCGCTCGGCTCCGAGGGCGTGGACGAGACCGGCCATGGTGCCGCCCGATCCGACCGCCACGACCGCCGTGGCCAGGTCCGGGGCCTGTTCCAGGAGTTCCGTCCCCGCCTCGGCATAACCCCGGGCGCCCAGCACACTGGATCCGCCGAAGGGGATCACCGCGGGCCGGGCGCCTTGCTCGCGCAGGTCCCCGGCCACGTCCTCCACGGCCGCCGCGAGTTCGGCCTCGCTCACCTCCCCCGCCCATACGACGCGGGCGCCGAAGAGACCGTCGAGCACGATGTTGCCGGTCATCCCCTCGCTCGGCGCACCGGCGAGGACAAGTACCACGTCCATGCCCAGCCGTGCCCCGGCCGCGGCCGTCAGACGGGCGTGGTTGCTCTGCGCGGCCCCGCTGGTCACCAGCGTGGTGGCGCCCTCGGCGCGGGCGGCCCCGGCCGTCCACTCCAGCTTGCGGACCTTGTTGCCCCCGCCGCCCAGCCCGATCAGATCGTCACGCTTGACCCATAGATCACCGGGCTCCAGCCCGATCGCACGGGCCAGCCGCGGCGCGGCCTCCAGCGGTGTGGGCCGACTCATCAGCTCGACCCGCGTGGTTTCCTGACGCCACGTGGTTTCCTGACGCTCTTCTGACACGATCGCCGCCTTCGCTCGCTGCGCTGAGGGATATCCGGTTGGGAGGAACGGCCGTTGGACGGACGTGGGAACACAATCGCCGACGCGCGGCCGACGCGACACATCACCTACCGGGTTCGGCGTGCAGAGGTTGCGACAAGGCGGCCTTGGCCTGCCTGGTCTCGTCGTCGGCGAGAACTTCCCACCGGTCGTTCGCCAGGGCTTCCATGGTCTGTTCCGCCACGTCGGCCGCGGTGATCTTCGGCGCGTCCACCCAGGAGCTGAGGTCCGTGTCCACGAAACCGGAATGCACCCCCACCACGAGCGTGCGCTGTTCCTGAAGTCCCTTGCGCAGCGCGTCCGTCAACGACCACTGCGCCGCCTTGGAGGCCGCGTACCCGGGGAAGCCGGGCTGCCCGACCCAGGACGCCAGCGACAGCATGCTGACCAGCGCGCCACCGCCGTTGCGGGCGAGGATCGGGGCGAACGCCCGGGAAACGGCCCAGGTGCCGAAGTAGTTGACCTCCATCGCCTGATGGGCGGCCTCGAAGTCGCCCTCCAGGAGTCCCGTGCCGGAGCCTCCGACGCCCGCGTTGTTGATCACGATGCTGACATCGTCCGCGATGGCAGCGGCCTCGGCGATCTGCTCCGGCTTGGTGACGTCCAGACGCAGCGGAGTGATGTCCTGGTCGACCACGCGGGCCGGATCGCGGACACCGGCGTAGACCTTCGCGGCGCCGTGCTCGAGCAGCGCCCGGGCGAACGCGCGGCCGATACCGCGATTGGCTCCCGTGACCAGGGCGACTGATCCTTTGATGTCCATCGCGTTCTCTCTTTCCTCTGGCCAGGCAAATAGAACCTGGACCGCGCCGGCTCGCTCACGGCCCCGCTACTGAAGCGCGGCCAGCACAAGGTGCGATTCCCGTCGCGTCACCTACTTGACCGGTGACGCACAAGGCTGCGACCATCGTTGGACCATCGAAATGACAAGGAACGATGCGATGTCGGATAAGCGGGAAGTGGCGGATGCCGCGGAGACGGCGCGCCGTGCCCGGTTCAGCAAGCTGCCGGAGCGGATCCGTTTGGAGGACACTGTGGAGGAGAGGGCGGCTATAGCGCCGGACCCCGCGAAGGACACGTACAACCCCGACGAGTGGCTCGTTCGCTACTGTCTGTGAGCCCAGCCGCTCGCACGAGGAGGGATTCCCGTGCCGACAGCGAGAGTTTTGAGGGCGACCGCGGTGGCCGTGGTCATCGCGGCCATCGCGCTCGGCTGCTTCGTCCAGGTCTTCTGATCCGCGTCTCGCTCCCATCCACCGGGTAGCGCCTCACCTCGGCGAGACGCCCGATCAGCCGGGCAGGTCCCCACCGCGCGCCTCGCGGACGTGCGCGGGACGCCGCCGGTCGAGTTCGAGGTACCGGGCACGCATCGCGTCGCTGGCGGCCGGCCCCGCGGTGAAGACGAAGGTCTCGCCGTCGTCGAGGCTTCGGCCGGTGCGCGCGTCCACCACGACGGGTTCCACCTCCTCGCCGGTCCGGGCGTCGACCAGGATCATGGCGCGCTCCTCCGGCGCGAGGTGCTGATTGCCCCAGGCGGCCAGGGCGACGACCACGGGCCGCAGGGAACGGCCGCGTTCGGTCAGCACGTATTCATGGCGCACCGGGTTGGTCTGGTAGGGGCGCCGCTCCAGGAGGCCGTCCGCCACCAGGGTCTTCAGGCGCGTGGTGAGCATGCTGGTGGAGATGTTCAGGCTCTGCTGGAACTGGTCGAAGCGCGTGTAGCCGTCGAAGGCGTCGTGGAGGATCAGCAGCGTCCACCACTCCCCCACGTGCTGAACCGTGGTCGACAGCGGACACTCACGGTCCTCCAGCCTGATCCGGCTTGCCATCGCGACGCCCTCCCGAGTTACTGCTAAAGTGAAAGTTACTTGCTTCTATTTTAGCAGTCGCAAGGGATGCGCTCGCGTGCGTCCCGGAACGGGACAGCCTTGCCCACCTCCCTCGATGACTCTCTCGCCGGCCGTCGCGCACTCGTCACCGGTGGCACCAAGGGTGCCGGAGCGGCGATCGCGGCCCGGCTGCGTACGGCCGGTGCGACCGTGCTGGTCACCGCCCGCTCCAAGCCCGAGGACGTCCCCGACGAAGACTTCATCGGCGCCGACCTGACCACACCGGAAGGCGCCGAACACGTCGTACGGGAGACGCATCGGCGCCTCGGCGGCACGGAGATCCTGGTCCATACGCTCGGCGGCTCGACCGCGCCCGCCGGCGGCTTCGAGGCGATGTCCGAGGAGATCTGGCAGCAGGAGCTCAACCACAACCTGCTCGCCGCCGTCCGCCTGGACCGCGCCCTGATCCCGGGCATGATCGAACGCGGCCGGGGCGCGGTGGTCCACGTCTCCTCGATCCAGCGCCGGATGCCACTGTGGAACGGCACGCTGGCCTACGCCTCCGCCAAGGCGGCTCTCAGCACCTACAGCAAGGGCCTGGCGAACCAAGTGGCACCGCTCGGTGTGCGGGTGAACACGGTCTCCCCCGGGTTCATCCAGACCAGTGCGGCGGACGCGCTCATCGACCGCATCGCCCAGAAGACCGGCGACCGGGAAACCGCTCTGGCGTCGCTCATGGATTCCCTCGGCGGCATCCCCCTCGGGCGCCCCAATCGCCCTGAAGAAGTCGCCGAACTCGTCGCCTTCCTCGTCTCCGACCGGGCCTCCGCCATCGTCGGCGCCGAACACGTCATCGACGGCGGCACCGTTCCCGCGCTCTAGCACCATCCCGTCCGGGAACGGCCCGAGCACCACCCTTAAGAAAACCATCAGCGAGGCAGACCATGACCGACGACACCACGCCCTTCGATGCCACCGACCTGCCCGACGTCGTCAAGCGGTATCTGAAGGCACACAACGAGCACGACGCGCCCGCGGCCTCGGCCACCCTGACGCCGGGCGCGACCGTCACCGACGACGGCCGCACCTACGAGGGGATCCCGGCCATCGAGCGGTGGCTGGACCGCGCCACCTCCGAGTACACGTACACCACCACGCTCATCGGGACCGAGCACGACGGCCCGGACCGCTGCGCCGTCACCCAGCGTCTCGAGGGTGACTTCCCCGGCGGCACCGTCGACCTTCACTATCGCTTCACCCTGGACCAGGGCCTGATCAGCCACCTCACCATCGCCCCCTGACGCACCGCGCCGTGGCGGCACCCGGTGCGTCAGAAGCCGTCCAGGTCAGTCCGCCTTGCCACCGCCGCCGGGCGTGGCGGCCCCCTCACGACCGGCGCGCACCACATTGCTGAGGGGGTCCCCCTGTGCCAGGCGGTTGATGTTGGCCGCGATATCCGTGGCGCGGGCCGCGAAAGTCTCCTCGGTGTGGCCCGAGTTGTGGGGTGTCATCACCACATTGGGCAGGGTGTGGAACGGCCGGCGGCTCGGCGCGTGCGGAGGGCCGGCCCACCACACGTCCAGGGCGGCGCCGGCGATGGTGCCGGCCGAGAGCGCCTCGTACAGCGCCTCCTCCTGGACGACCGGGCCACGGGCGACGTTGACGAGGAGGGACCGCGGGCCCATCGCCGCGAGTTCGGCCGGGCCGATCAGTCCGCGGGTCGCGGCGCTCAGCGGAACGGTGACCACGACGATGTCGGATTCCGCCAGCAGGTCCGGGAGCCGTTCCGGGCCACCCACCCAGTCGGGGCGCAGGCCCTCCGGCAGGGCGGCCGACGGATCGCGGCGCACCGCCCGTACACCCAGCCCGACCGCCTGGCACAGCCGGCCGATCTCCCTCCCCGTCTCGCCGAAGCCGATGACTCCGACACGGCGGCCCCGCAAGGTGTCCCCGAAGGGCAGCGCGGAATCCACGGCGACGTTCCGCCACCGTCCGGCGCGCAGCTCCTGGTCGGCCGCGAGCACACGCCGGGACAGCATCAGCACGCACATCAGGACGTGTTCGGCGATCGACTTGCCGTGGTGGTGGGTGTTGGCCACGATCGCCTCCGGCCCCAGCGCCTCCAGGGGGATGCCGTCGTAGCCCGCGCCGACGACATGGACGAGGCGGAGTCGCCGGGCTCGTCGCGCGTCGTCCTCGGTGAGCTGGGAGCCCACGTACACGTCGACGGTGGCGATGGCGTCGGCTATCCGTGCCGCGTCCCAGTCGGAGGCGTCCAGCCACTCGTGCGGGCCCTCGATTCGCGCCCTCAGCCGCTCGGTGAACCTGCCCAGGATCCGGTGGTTGAGCATGATGCGCATACTGGCCATGACCGCCGTCCTCATATGTAGCCGCTGTCTTCATTTCTGCACAGGGCTGTTGAGGCTGTCAATGATCCGGCTGTCTCGACTATGACCCTCTCCACCTGGGCTTGTTGTCAGATCCCTTGACGCCCCGGCACCTCAGGTTTAGCTTCAGCGTCCACAAATACAGACCGGGTACGCAAGTGTAGACAGCCATGTCGACTGTCGTTCTCGGGCGGCAACCCGCCACCACCCTCGGAGATACGCCGACGATGAAGTCCTCCGTACCCTCCAGTCCGCGCCCGGAACGGGGCCGGGCCCATACAGTTCTCGCCTTTCTGGCCACGGGCACGATGCTGCTCACCAGCGCGTGCGCCGTGGCGAACAGTGACACGGCGGGTGATGCCGGCAGCGCGGACGGGCGCACCCTACGGGTGGTCCTGACCCAGGAGCCACCGACGCTGGAACCCTGTGAGTCATCGCTGACCGCGACCGGTGTCGTCGTCCGCTCCAACATCACCGAACCGCTGGTGGAACGGGACCCCACCTCGGGCAAGCTGGAGCCGCTGCTGGCGACCGGCTGGCGGCAGACGAAGCCCACGACGTGGACCTTCGACATCCGCCCGGGGGTGACCTTCCAGAACGGGCGGCCGTTCACGGCGAAGGACGCCGCGTTCTCCATCGACCGCGCCGTCAACTCCGATCTCGCCTGCAACGTGGACGGCTATGTCTTCGGCGACGCGAAACTCGACGTACGCGCCGTCAGCCCCACCCGGCTGACCGTCACCACCGAGAAGACCGACCCCATCCTCCCGCTGCGGCTCAGCTTCGTCGAGATCGTGCCGCGCACCACCGACACCAAGGCCAAGGTGCGCATCCCGATCGGGACCGGCCCCTACGCCGTCAAGTCGTGGCAGACCGGTGTCTCGATCTCCCTTGCCCGCAACGCCGATTACTGGGGGAAGGCTCCCGCCTACCCCCGGGCCAGGTATGTCTGGCGGAGCGATGCGAGCGTCCGCGCGGCGATGATCGACAAGGGCGAGGCCGATATCGCGACGGCCCTGGATCACACGAGCGCCGAGGCGGGCAACACCGTCGCCTACCCCAACAACGAGACGACCGCCCTGCGTCTGGACGGCCGCGAGGCGCCGCTCGACGACATCCGGGTGCGCAAGGCGATCGGCATGGCCATCGACCGCAAGGGCATCATCGGCGCCCTTCTCGGCGGACTGGCCAAGCCCGCCGCCCAATTGGTCCCGCCCGGCGTGGTGGGCCACAACGACGACCTCGCCCCCGCCCCGTACCAGGAGGCAGCCGCCCGCGCGCTGGTGAAACAGGCGGCCGCCGACGGCGTCCCGGTACACCGGCGGATCACCCTCGTCGCGCGCAACGGCATGTTCGCCGGAATCGCGGAAGTGACCGAGGCCCTGCAGTACGAGATGGCGCGGGTGGGGCTGAACGTGAGGATACGCATGGCGGACACCGCCACCCATCTTCAGTACCAACTGCGTCCGCTGCCCCGCGGTGTCGGGCCGGTGGCGCTGCTGATCATGCACGGCAACCAGGCCGGGGACGCGGCCTTCACCACGAGTCAGTACCTGCAGAGCGACGGCCCCCAGTCCACCTTCGGCACCAAGGATCTCGACCGGCGCATCGCCGCGGCGGACGCGCTCTCCGGCAAGGCCCGGCAGAAGGCGTTCGCCGACGTGCTCGCCTACCAGAACACGTCGGTCGTCCAGTACGCCTACCTGGCTCATATGCGCGGGCTGCTCGGACTGTCGCCCTCGGTGCGCTACCGGCCGGACTCCGCCACCGGGGACGAGATGCGGCTTTCCGAGGTCAGTCCGGCGACGGCGGGGAGGCGCTGACATGACGTCCTTCCTGCGCAAGCGCATCGTCTCCAGCGCGATCCCGCTGGTGTTCGTGGTGCTGGGCGTGTTCTGCCTGGCCCGCCTGACCGGCAGCCCCGTCGATCTCTACCTCCCGCTGAGCGCGACTGCCCAGCAGCGGGCGGAATTCTCCGCCGCCCACGGCTTCGACGACTCCATTCCGGTGCAGCTGTGGGACTACCTCGCCAATGCCGCGCAACTCGACTTCGGCACCTCGCTGCGCACGGGCGAGTCGGCCGGTTCGATGGTGCTCAAGGCGTTCCCCGTCACGCTCCAACTCGCCGGGATGACCATGCTCCTGGCGATTCTCGGGGCACTGCTGGTCGGAAGCCTCGCCGCCTACCGGCCCAACTCGCTCATCGACCGGATCGCCGGTCTGCTGTCGATGACCGCCGCCAGCATCCCCGACTTCTGGTTCGCGATCATGGGTGTGCTGGTCTTCGGCGTGGGTCTGGGCTGGCTGCCGACCTCCGGCACCCTGGGCGGCCCCGAGATCTGGGTACTGCCCATCGCCACCCTGCTGATCCGTCCGTTCGGCGTGCTGGTGCAGGTGGTGCGCGGCAGCATGGTCGGCGCGCTGTCCGCGCCCTACGTCAAGGTCGCGCGCAGCAAGGGAGCCGACCCCAAGCGCGTGGTGTTCGGGCATGCCCTGCGCAACTCCATCACGCCCGTGCTGACCGTCGCCGGGGATCTCACCGTCGGTCTGGTCAACGGCGCGGTGATCGTGGAAACGATCTTCGGCTGGCCCGGGATCGGCAAGCTCATGATCGACTCGATTCTGCAGCGTGACTTCGCGGTGTTGCAGGCCGCCGTTCTGATCACGGCGGTGACGATCTTCGCGCTGAACATCCTCGTCGACGTCTGCCACGCCCTGATCGACCCCCGAGTGCGCCAGGCGGTGCCGGCGTGAGCGAAGGAGCCACCATGACCGACCCCGCCGGCCGTCCCTCCGACGAGGCCACCCCGGCACGCACCCGACCGCCCCGCTGGTGGCTGCTGCTCGGCAGGGACCGGGGCGCCGCCGTCGCGGCCGTCGTCCTCGCCGTGGTGTTCCTGATCGCGCTGTTCGGCCGGCTGTTCATCGGGGACCGGGCCGTACGGCAGGACCTCCGCGCCTCGCTGCGCCCGCCCTCCCTCGACCACGGCTTCTACGGGCTGCTGGGCACCGATGTGCTGGGACGCAGCGTGCTGGCCCGGCTGGTGGACGCCGCCGGGACGACGCTGTCCATCGCGGTGCCCGCGGTGCTGTGCTCGCTGCTGATCGGCTCGGCGCTGGGGCTGTGGGCCGGATACCACGGAGGCATGCGCGAGAACGTGGCGATGCGTGTCGCCGATGTCATCCTCAGCTTCCCGTCCCTGCTGATCGCGGTCGTCGTGCTGTATGTCTTCGCGCCCAGCGCGATGAACATCGTGCTGATCCTCGCCATCGCGCGCGTCCCGGTCTATCTGCGCACCGCCCGCGCGGAGTCGGCCGAGCTCAGAAGCCGTCTGTTCGTCGACGCGGCCCGGACCTTCGGCACACCGAGCCGGAACATCATCTACCGGCACATTCTGCCGATCGCGCTGCCCACGCTGCTCACCGTCGCCACGCTCGACTTCTGCTTCGTCATGCTGACCGAGTCGTCCTTGAGCTTCCTCGGCATCGGCATCCAGCCCCCCGATGTGAGCTGGGGGCTGATGGTGGCCCAAGGGCGCCAGTACCTTCAGACGGCCTGGTGGATCGCCGTGCTGCCGGGCTTCGCGATCGTGCTCACCACGGTGTCCGCCACGGTGCTCGCCGCCTGGGTCCGCCTGGCCACCGACCCCGCCCAGCGCTGGCGGCTGACGCTGCCCCGGAAGCGGCGCGGCAACCGCGCCGCTGTCCCCTCGGAGATGATCGCGTGAAGCCCTCCACCCTGCCCGCGCCCGCCGCGACCGGCGATCCCGCACTCGAGGTCGAGGGGCTCTGCGTCGACCTGCGGACGCCCTCCGGCACCCTCCGTGCCGTGAACGGCGTCGGCTTCAGCGTGCGCAAGGGGCGCACGCTGGCGCTGCTGGGCGAGTCCGGCTGCGGGAAGTCGATGACCGCGCTGTCCATCGTCGGGCTGCTCGACCCGACGGCCGAGGTGACGGGCGGATCCGTGCGGGTGTCCGGCACCGATGTGCTGCGGTTGGGCCAGGCTGGGCGCAGAAAGCTCGCCGGTCCCGTGCTGTCGATCGTCTTCCAGGACGCGCTGACCGCGCTCAACCCCGTACAGCCGGTCGGCAGGCAACTCGCCGAGCCGTTCCGGATCCATCGCGGGCTGCCGCGGCGCGATGCCCGGGAGAAGGCGGTCGAGCTGATGACCCGCGTCGGTATCCCCGAGCCGCGGCTGCGGGCCCGTGCGTATCCGCATCAGTTCTCCGGCGGTATGCGCCAGCGGCTGCTGATCGCGATGGCCGTGGCGCTGGACCCCGATGTGCTGATCGCCGACGAGCCCACGACCGCGCTCGATGTCACCGTGCAGGCGCAGATCATGCGGCTGCTGCGGGATCTGCAGACCGAGCGGGACATGGCACTCGTGCTGATCACCCACGATCTGGCGGTGGTCGCCCAGCGCGCGGACGATGTCGTGGTGATGTACGCGGGCAATGTGGTGGAGACCGGCCCGGTGGCGGAGGTCTTCTCCCGCCCCCGCCACCCGTACACCAAGGGCTTGCTCGACTCGGTTCCCGAACACGCCGTCAGGGGCGGCCCGTTGCCCGCCGTACCGGGGAGCCCGCCCGAGCTCAGCGCGGTCCCGTCCGGATGCGTCTTCCAAGCCCGATGCCCGCTGGCCGAGGAGCGCTGCGCCCGGGAACGCCCTCGGCTGATCTCCGTCGGGCCCTCACGCTCGGCCGCCTGCCACTTCTCCGAGGAGCTCGACCGTGCCTGAGACGCCCCTCACCGACACCACGGCCGCGGGCCCGCGGGCCGATGGCACGGCCACTCCCCCGCCACTGCTCGAAGTCCGCGGTGTGACCAAGTCGTTCGGCCATGGCCGTCGGCGCCTGACCGCGCTGGACGGAGTCGATGTGCGGGTCGAGCGCGGGGAGACCCTCGGACTGGTGGGCGAGTCCGGATGCGGCAAGTCGACCCTGGCCAGAGTGGTGCTCGGGCTGGAGCGGCCGGACTCGGGGACGGTGCGCTTCAACGGCACCGATCCGTTCAGCCTCAAGGGCAAGGAGCTGCTGGCCTGGCGGCGCCGGGTGCAGATGGTGTTCCAGGACCCCTTCGCCTCGCTCAACGCCCGGATGTCCGCGGCCGATCTCATCGGCGAGCCGTGGCGCACCCACCGCGACATCGTGCCCACGGCACAGGCGCGGGAGCGACGGGTCCGTGAGCTGCTGTCGCTGGTCGGACTGCGGGAGAGCGACGCCCACCGCTACCCGAACGAGTTCTCCGGCGGGCAGCGGCAGCGCATCGGCATCGCCCGCGCGCTGGCCCTCGACCCCGACCTCATCGTGTGCGACGAGCCCGTGTCCGCACTGGACCTGTCGGTGCAGGCCCAAGTGCTCAATGTCCTCTCCGAGCTGCGGGAACGGCTCGGTGTCTCCTACGTCTTCATCTCCCATGACCTGTCCGTGGTCCGGCATGTCTCCGACCGGGTGACCGTGATGTATCTGGGCAAGGTCATCGAACACGGCCCCACCGAGGACGTCTTCGACCGCCCCCTGCATCCCTACACCGCCGCCCTGATGTCCGCCGCGCCCACACTCGACGTCTCCGGGCAGGCCCAGGACGACGACGAGATCCAGTTGCGCGGGGAGATCCCTTCCCCGTACGACATCCCGTCGGGCTGCCGGTTCCGCACCCGCTGCTGGAAGAGCGAGGCCCGGTGCGCCGAGCTCGCTCCTCCGGTCGTCACCCGTGACGGCACGGCGGACCCCGGCCTCGGGCGGGAGCCGCACGAGGGCCTGTGTCACTTCCCGCTGGGCACCGGGCCGACGGAAGCATGAGCCCGCCGGAGTTCACCCTGCTCTTCATCACGGTGGCGGTCGGGGCGCTGTTCCAGGTCTCCATCGGCTTCGGGCTCGGCCTGCTGGCCGCCCCGGTGATCGCGATATTCGACCCTTCGCTCACCCCGGTGGTGGTTCTGCTGCTCGCCACCGGGGTCACGGCCGCGGTCCTGGTGCTGGAGGGCGGCCACCTGGACCTGCGAGGCGCGGGGTGGGCGCTGGCCGGGCGGGTGCCGGGCGCGGTGGGCGGCGCGGCGCTGGTCGCCGTGCTGCCCGCCCGGCAACTCGCCCTCCTCGTCGCCGTGGTCGTCCTCGCGGGCGTCGCGGTGAGCGTGCGCGGCTTCGTTCCGGCGCCGCGACGGCGTGCGGTGCTGCTGGCGGGCCTGATGTCGGGGCTGATGGGCACGGCGACCTCCATCGGAGGGCCGCCGATGGCCATGGTCTGGCAGCGCCTGAGCGGGCCGCGACTGCGCGCCACGATGAGCGGGTTCTTTCTGGCCGGTTCCGTGATGAGCCTGGCCATCCTGGCGGCGACCGGAGCGGTGCACACGTACAGCCTGTGGCACACGGCCCTGCTCGCCCCTGCCGCGGCGATCGGGGTGCTGCTCGCCCGCCCGCTGTCGAGCAGACTGGACATGCGGCGCACCAGGGGTGTCGCCATGGTGCTCGCGGTGGCGAGCGCGACCGTGCTGGTCATCCAGCAGTTCGTCTGAGCCGGGCCGCACCTCCGCTACTGCCCCGGACTCGGGGAGCCTCAGCCCTCCGCTGCCACGGGGACGGCCCGGCGCTCTCCGGTCACCTTGGAGGAGGGCAGCCGCCCGGCCTTGGAGGTACCGGTCATCGTCGCGCCGTCGACCGTCATCGTGAACGCGAGGTTCAGCCGCATGGGCTTGGTGATGGCCTGCCGCCAGCTGAGCCGGTCACCCTCGAGTGCCACATCGGCCAGCGGCACCTCCTCCCCCGCGCCGTGGGCCGCACCGGTCAACGTGCCGTCCTCGTCGCGGAATTCGGCCACGGCCTTGATCCGGCCGATGGGGGTGGAGATGGTCAGATCCCAGGTGCCTTCAACGGACATGGTGGTGTGGTTCCTTACCGTGGGTCGGGGGGGATTGCGCTGGGGCGGTGTGGTCACAGGGCGACGGGCGACGGCCCGTGGTGGCGCCAGGGGGTGCCACGGCGCTCGTAGGCGAACAGCTCCTCGACGGCGTGGGCGATCCGCGGCCCCAGTTCGCGCTCCAGCAGGTACAGGCCCAGATCGAGCCCGGAGGTGACACCGGCACCGGTCACGAGGTCGCCGTCGTCGACGACACGGGCCCTGACCACGTTGACACCGGTGGCGTCCAGCATGTCCAGGCCCATGTGGTGGGTGGTGGCCCAGCGGCCCTCCAGCAGACCGGCCATGGCCAGGACGAGCGAGCCGCCGCACACCGTGGCGACGGTCGCCTCCGGACGGTCCATGGCCGTCTTCAGCAGCCCCGGCAGGCCGGTGTTCACGGCGCGGCCCAGAGTTACGGGGATGAATTCGTGCTCCCGCCACTCGCCCGCGTCCGCGTCCGCGTCGAGATCGGGGACCTCGCCGGGTTCTCCGACCCGGCCGGCCGCGCCGGGGACCACCACCAGGTCCGCCGTCGCGGGATCCAGGGCGGCCGTGGCGCGCAGCGGCACACCGCCGACCCCGCTCACCACCTCACGCGGCCCCTCGGCGGACACCAGCTCGGCGCGCAGCGCTCCCCCGGCAGCCATGCCACCGGCGTGCAGCACTTCGTAGGGGGCGAGCACATCGAGGAGGTCGAAGCCGTCGAACAGGACAATCTGGGCGAGCATGAAATGTTCCCTCACATGCGGTGATGGCCAGTCTGTCTAGCCTTGTCCCGACGCTAGGCGAGGGCGGAAACGGCTCCCAGTGGCACGAGCGACATGGTTCAACGGAATATCGCCAAGCGGACCGGAGGACGCCGCAGGCAGGCGCCTCAGACCAGGTCGGGCGGCACGTTGTACGGCGTGACGACCTGTCCTGTCTCGCGGAAGTGGAAGCGCGAGCGCATCACCGCGGGGCGCAGCGCCGGCAGCTCCGCCTCCAGGGCGGCGCGGACCGCCAGGGAGAAGCGCTCCGGCGCCTGCATCACGATGTCGATCACGAAGGTGCGGCCGCCGATACGGACCTGGGTCCGCTGCCGGTCCAGGTCCTTGATCGCCTGGTGGACCTCCCGGATGGTGCTCTCGCGCACGCCGCCCCGGTTGTTCAGAACCCGGTCGACGGTGGCCCCGCTCAGGCCCGCCTGCCGGGCGATCTCCCGGATCGGATACGGATGGGACATCGGCGCGCCTCCATGATGGGTTTTTGATGGACTGCTGAGGATTGCCCGATGCCTGGCTGATCACAACACTGACAGAAAGCCGCAGCCCACCGGAAGGACCGGAAAGCATCATGTCCCTCGTCGCTCCGAGGTCTCATGTCTGGCTCAGTGAGGCCGACTGCACTCTCGACGCCTTCCGCGCCCTGGTCGAGCGGACCACCGACCCCGGCGACCACCCCGGCGCCGACGCCGTGGTGCGACACGTCCCCGTCTACGACGGCGACCGCCTGCGCGCCCGGGCCGCCACGGCGCCCGGCCGCCGGGAAGCGCAGGCGGAACTGGTGGACGCCCTGCTGGACGGCCCCGGCATCGTGGTGTTCAAGGGCGCCTTCCCCGACCCGTCGGTCCTCGACCGGGCCACCGAGGCGTTCACGACGCTGATCGAGGAGGAGCGGGCGGCGGGCTCCGCCCGCGGTGACCACTTCGCCAAGCCCGGCACCAACGACCGGGTCTGGAACGCGCTGGAGAAGCTGGCCCTGGGAGCGCCGGAGGTCTTCGCGGACTACTACGCCAACGACCTCCTCGCCCTGGTGGCCACCGCCTGGCTGGGCCCCGGCTACCAGCTCACCTCACAGATCAACCAGGTCAACCCGGGCGGCGCGGCGCAGAGCGTGCACCGTGACTATCACCTCGGCTTCCTCTCCGAGGCGCGGGCCGCGGCCTATCCGGCCCATGTCCACCGGCTCTCCCCCGTGCTGACCCTGCAGGGCGCGGTCGCCCACTGCGCCATGCCCGTCGAGTCCGGCCCGACGCTCTACCTGCCGTACTCGCAAGCGTACGAGCCCGGCTACCTGGCCTGGCGCCGCCCGGAGTTCATGGCCTACTTCGCCGAGCACCATGTCCAACTGCCGCTGGAGGCGGGCGACGCCGTCTTCTTCAACCCCGCGCTCTTCCACGCCGCCGGGCACAATCGCTCCACGGATATCCAGCGGATGGCGAACCTGCTGCAGATCTCCTCCGCCTTCGGCCGCGCCATGGAGACCGTCGACCGCGCGGCGGTCGTCGACTCCGTCTTCCCCGTGCTGCGGCAGCGCAAGGCGGAAGGCGCCTCCGAGGACTGGCTGCACAACGTCGTCGCGGCCTGCGCCGAGGGCTACCCCTTCCCCACCAACCTCGACCTCGACCCGCCCGTCGGCGGCCTCGCCCCGGACTCCCAGGCCGACATCGTCCGGCGCGCCCTGGAGCAGGACTGGACCCCGGACACCCTGCGCGCCCAACTGCGGGCCGGCGCCGAGCGCCGCGAGAGCTGAAGGAGACGGACCGCTCATGGGACTGCTACAGGGCAAGATCGTCCTGGTCAACGGAGGCAGCCAGGGAGTCGGCGCCGGTATCGTCCGCGCCGCCGCCCGCGAAGGGGCCACGGTCGCCTTCACCGGACGCCGCCCCGACATCGGCGAGCCGCTGGCCGGGGAACTCACCGCCCAGGGGGCCACCGCCTCCTTCCTCCGCGCCGATCTGGCCGATCCCGCGCAGGCACGGGGCAGCGTGGCGGAGGTGGTGGCGGCCCACGGCAGGATCGACTGCCTGGTCAACTCCGCCGGGCTCACCTCCCGCGGGACACTGCTGGACACCACCCCCGAGCTCTTCGACGCGCATATCTCGATCAATCTGCGCGCCCCGTTCTTCGCCATGCAGGCCGCCGTCGCCGACATGGTGGCCAGGAAGGCTCCGGGCACCATCGTCAACATCATCTCCAACTGCGCGCACGGCGGATATCCGTTCCTGGCGCCGTACTCCGCCGCGAAGGCCGGGCTCGCGGGCCTGACCCGCAACGCCGCGCACGCGCACCGCTGGGACCGCGTCCGTATCAACGGCCTCAACCTCGGCTGGACCGAGACCGAGGGCGAGGACGCCGTCCAGCGCGCCTTCCACGGCGCCGACGACGACTGGCGCGAGGAGGCGGCCCGCGCCCAGCCGATGGGCAAGCTCGGCCAGGTCGACGAGATCGCCGATTTCGTCGTCCTCCTGCTCTCCGACCGCAGCGGCGTCGTCACCGGCTCGGTCATCGACTGGGACCAGATCGTCGTCGGCGGACTCGGCTGACCCGCCGCGGGGCACGGACAGAGACCGCACCCTCACAAGCCACACCGCCAGAGACCGCACCGCCAGAAGCCGCACCCTCACCACCCGCACCGTCAGAAAGGGCACAACTCCCCATGCGTATCGGCATCATGGGCCTGGGCCGCATCGGCGCCTTCCACGCCAAGACCCTGTCCACGCTCGACGCGGTGGACTCCCTCGTGGTCACCGACCCGGTCGCCGCAGCCGCCACCACCGCCGCCGAGCGATTCGGCGCCCGGGCGGTCGCCTCGCCGGAGGCCCTGCTCGCCGCCGGTGTGGACGGCGTCGTGATCGCCGCGGCGACCGACGCCCACCCCGAGCTCATCCTCGCCGCCGTACGGGCGGGCGTACCGGTCTTCTGCGAGAAGCCGGTGGCGCGCACGATCGAGGAGAGCCTCGAGGTCCTCCGCGCGGTGAAGGACAGTGGCGTGGAGGTCCACATCGGTTACAACCGGCGCTTCGACCCCGGGTATGTGGCGGCGCGGAAGGCGGTGGTCAGCGGTGAGCTGGGGCCGCTGACCACGGTGCGCTCCACCACCTTGGACCCCGAGCCGCCGCCCGCCGCCTATGTGGCCGTCTCCGGCGGCATCTTCCGCGACTGCTCCGTGCACGACTTCGACACCATCCGGTGGGTCACCGGCCGCGAGGTCACCGAGGTCTACGCGACGGGGGCCAACCGCGGCGCCGAATACATCGCGGCCGCCGGAGACGTGGACACCGCCTCCGCCCTCCTCACCCTCGACGACGGCACCCTTGCCGTGGTCTCCAACACCCGCCACAATCCGCGCGGTTACGACGCCCGCCTGGAGCTCCACGGCATGACGGACAGCATCGCCGCGGGCCTGGAGGACAAGCTGCCGCTGCGCTCCGCCGAACCGGGCGCCACCT
The DNA here is from genome assembly GCF_003595545.1 of Streptomyces sp. 11-1-2. Lineage (NCBI taxonomy): Bacteria > Bacillati > Actinomycetota > Actinomycetes > Kitasatosporales > Streptomycetaceae > Streptomyces > Streptomyces sp. 11-1-2. The sequence continues at coordinate 10,845,362 of NZ_CP022545.1, read as the reverse complement.
TCCCGGGCGGCACCCCGCACCACTTCTTCATGGACCGCTTCGCCACCGCCTACCGGGCCGAGCTCACCGCCTTCACCGAGGTCGCGGCGGGGCTGCGGCCCTCCCCCTGCACCGTCGCCGACGCCGTCGAGGCCGGCTGGATCGCCGAGGCATGCACGCTGTCCCTGCACGAGCACCGCCCCGTGAGCATGGAAGAGGTACGGAAGGCATGACGACAGCCGAGCCGCTGCGCATCGGGATCCTGGGCGCCGCCCGGATCTCCGGGCTCTCCCTCGTGGGCCCCGCCCGTGCGGGCGGCCACCGCCTCGTCGCGGTGGCCGCCCGCACCCGCGACCGGGCCGATGCCTTCGCCGCCGAGCACGGCGTCGAGCGCGTCCTTGCCTCCTACGCCGAGGTGATCGACGACCCCGAGGTGGAGGTCGTGTACAACCCGCTGGCCAACAGCCTGCACGGCCCGTGGAACCTCGCCGCCCTCGCCGCGGGCAAGCACGTCCTGACCGAGAAGCCCTCGGCGAGCAACGCCGAGGAGGCCACCGAGGTCCGCGACGCCGCCGCCAAGGCGGGCACCGTCTTCATGGAGGGCTTCCACTACCTCTTCCACCCCGTCACCCGCCGCCTCCACGAACTGCTGGGCTCCGGGGAGCTCGGGGAGCTGCGGCACGTCGAGACGATGGTCGCCATGCCCGCTCCGCCCGGGTCCGACCCCCGCTGGTCCCTCCCCCTGGCCGGGGGCGCCCTCATGGACCTGGGCTGCTACAGCCTGCACGCGCAAGCCACGCTCGCGCCCTGGGCCGGTGGTCCCCCGCATCTGGTCACCGCCCGCGGCGGCGCACGGCAGGGCGCACCGGATGTCGACGAGTGGCTGGACGCGGAACTGGCCTTCCCGGGCGGCGCCACCGGATCCGCCCGCTGCCATATGGCATACGGGGACTGGCGGATAAGCTGCCGGGTCGTCGGCTCGCGGGGCGAGGCCACGGCCGTGAACTTCGTCCAGCCTCATCTGGACGACCGCGTCCTGGTGCGCACGGCCGCGGGTGAGCGGACCGAGGAGCTGGGCAAGCGCTCGTCGTACACCTACCAGCTGGAGGCGTACGCCGCTCACCTGCGGCATGGCACACCGCTTCCGCTGGACGCGGAGGACGCGCTCACCACCATGTCCCTGATCGACGCGTGCTACCGCACCGCCGGGTTCCCGCCCCGGCCCCGCACCGCGCTTCCTGCCTCGGGCTGAGCCCGCACGCACGGGGGCACGGTCGCCGGCGTGCCCCCGCCGGCGACCGTGCCCCCGGCCGCCGGCTCAGCTCGCCGTGTCGGCCGTCGACCCCGGCCGGGCCGCCGCGGGCGCGCCCACGCGCAATCCGTCCATGACCAGATCCAGAAGCCGTCTGGCGCGCACCGGCCCCTCGTCATCGGGACTGATCTGCCACAGACCGGAGATGGCGAGCAGGAAGTCGTCGGTGGTCACGTCCGGGCGGATCGTGCCGACCTCCTCGTTCGCCTTCAGCAGAAGCGTGACGGCCTCGGTCATCTGGCCGTGTCCCGGTTTCTTCTGGCCGCAGGCGCTGCTGAGGGCCTTGTGCAGCGCGTCGGCCAGACCGGCCTTGGCCATGGCGAACCGGGCCAGGTGCCCCATCCACTCCCGCAGCGCCTCATCGGGCGCGCGGGTACGGAGCAGCTCGGCCGCGATGTCCGCGACCTGCAGCATCTCGTGGCGGTAGATCTCCAGCACGAGGGCCTCGCGGCTGGGGAAATTGCGGTACAGCGTGCCCTGTCCGACGCCCGCCTTCTTCGCGATGGTGCTCAGCGGGACATCCGCCGAGCGGGTCAGCTCCGCCAGCGCCACTTCCAGGATGCGCTCGCGGTTCGCTTGCGCGTCCGAGCGCAGACGCGCGTCCTTCTCTGCCCGCACTCGTCCTCCTTCCGGACACCGCCGTAGCGCCGACCTTGCCCACCGGACAGCTGTCCGCTAAGTTTCATGCATAGCGGACAGGTGTCCGCTTAGGTCCACCTTACCGGCTGAAACGGCCCGTGGGGATGGCCGGAACCGAGCGCCGACCGACATTCTCACGCATCCCCATCCCCCAGGACCTCCTCATTGGACGACTTCGACGCGCCCCACACCCGCGAAAGAAGGCTGATCATGGCCCCATCGACGTCCAGCGTCATCACGCTGAACATCAACGGCGAGAAGTACACGCTGCCCGTCGACCACCGCACCACCCTGCTCGACGCCCTGCGTGAGCATCTCGACCTCACCGGGACCAAGAAGGGCTGCGACCAGGGCCAGTGCGGGGCCTGCACGGTACTGCTCGACGGCCGCCGGACCGTCTCCTGTCTGCAGCTCGCGGTGGCGGCCGAGGGCCGCGACGTCACCACGATCGAGGGGGTGGCCGACGGCGACCGGCTGCATCCGGTGCAGCAGGCGTTCCTCGACCTCGACGGCTACCAGTGCGGCTACTGCACCCCGGGGCAGATCTGTTCCGCCCTCGCCGTGATCGAGGAACACGCGGCGGGCTGGCCGAGCGCCGTCACCGCCGATGTCCGCCCCGAAGCGGGGCCCCCACCACTGACCGCCGATGAGATCCGGGAACGGATGAGCGGCAACCTGTGCCGCTGCGGCGCCTATGTGTCGATCGTGCAGGCGGTCGCGCAGGCGGCCGAGGTGCAGGCGACCGGAACCGAGGAGGCCGTCGCATGAAGGAGTTCGGCTACCAGCGCGTCCTCGACGTCTCCGAGGCGATCGCCGTACTCGGCGCCGATCCCGACGCACGGTTCCTCGGCGGCGGCACCAATCTGGTCGATCTGATGAAGACCGGCATCGAGCGGCCCGGACGCCTCGTCGACGTACGCGAACTGCCCCTGGACCGCGTCGAGGTGACGCCGGACGGCGGTCTGCTCATCGGGGCCACCGTCACCAACAGCGATCTCGCCGCCCACCCCGAGGTACGGCGCCGCTACCCGGCCCTCGCGCAGGCCGTCCTGGCCGGTGCGTCCGGGCAGCTGCGCAACATGGCCACCGTCGGCGGGAATCTCCTCCAGCGCACCCGCTGCGGCTACTTCACCGATGCGGCGGGGCCCTGCAACAAGCGCCTGCCCGGCAGCGGCTGCCCGGCCATCGAGGGTGAGCACCACAACCACGCGATCCTCGGCGCCTCCGGGCACTGCGTGGCCACCCACCCCTCGGACATGGGAGTCGCGCTCGCCGCCTTCGACGCCGTCGTACGGTACGAAACCGCCGACGGGCCGGGCGAGTTGCCGCTCGCGGACTTCTATCTGCCCGTGGGCGACACCCCGCACCTGGAGACGGCGCTGCCCTCCGGCGCGCTGATCACCGGCGTCACCCTGCCCCCGGCCCCGGTCGCCGCCCACTCCCGCTACCGCAAGGTCCGCGAGCGCGCCTCCTACGCCTTCGCGATCGGCTCGATCGCCGCCGCCCTCGACATCCGGGACGGCGTCGTCCACGAGGTCCGCCTCGCCTTCGGAGCGGTCGCCTCCCGGCCGTGGCGGGCGCTGGAGGCCGAGCGGGCACTGACCGGGGGCCCGGCGACCGCCGAGGCGTTCGCCGCCGCCGCGGACGCGGAGCTGGCCGCCGCCGAGGCACTGCCCCACAACGGATACAAGGTGCCGCTGATGCGCAACCTCGTCGTGGCCCTGCTGACCGAACTCGCCGAGGAGGCCGCCCGATGACCACGACGACCGGAACCACCACGACGACGGGGGCCCTCGGAACCGCGCGCACCCGCATCGAGGGCCGGGAAAAGGTCACCGGGGCGGCCCGCTACTCGGGCGACATCCCACTGCCCGAACTCGCCCACGGCTGGCTGGTGTTGTCCACCATCGCCCGCGGCCGGGTCCGCTCGGTCGAGGCCGACTCCGTCCTCGCCATGCCCGGTGTCCTCGCTGTCCTCCACCATGAGAACGCCCCGCGCGTCAACCTGGACTACATGGGCATGATCGGGCCGCCCGACCCGATCATCGGGGTCTTCCAGCACGACCGTGTCCCCTTCCGGGGCTGGCCGGTGGCGCTGGTCGTCGCCGAGCGGCCCGAGCAGGCCCGGGAGGCCGCGGAAGCGCTGGTGGTCCAGTACGACCAGGAGTCGCACGACATCGACTTCTTCGCCGGACACCCCGATGTGTACACCCCCGAGGACTCGCCGTTCGGGGCGGCGGAGACGACGAAGGGCGACATCGAGGCCGAACTCGCCGCCTCCACCTTCGTCGTGGACGCCGAGTACACCACCCCGGAAGAGCACCACAACCCCATGGAGCCGCACGCGGCGACGGCCCATTGGGACGGCGGCCGGCTCGAGGTCCTCGACTCCAATCAGGGCACCACGTACGTGGCCGGTGAGCTCGCGCAGATCTTCTCCCTCGACGCGGAGTCGGTGCGCGTGCGGTCCGAGCACGTCGGCGGCGGCTTCGGCTCCAAGACGGTCCGCCCGCACCAGGTGGCCGCCGCCATGGCCGCGACCATCCTCGACCGTCCGGTCCGCGTCGTCATGACCCGCCGCCAGATGTTCTCGACCATCGGCTATCGCAGCCCCACCGCGCAGCGCGTCCGGCTCGGCGCCGACACGTCGGGGCGGCTGCGCGCGCTCGACCACCGGTCCGAGTGCGTCACCTCGACCGTGCACGAGTTCATCGAGCGCAGCGCCACGGTGGGGCGCGTGATGTACGACGCCGACGCGCACCACACCAGCGACCGGGTCGTACGGCTCGATGTGCCGACCCCGACCTTCATGCGCGCGCCCGGCGAGGCACCTGGCTCGTTCGCGCTGGAGTGCGCGCTCGACGAACTCGCCGAGGCATCCGGCATCGACCCGATCGCGCTGCGCGTCCGCAATGAACCCGACCGGGGCCCCGTCTCCGGCCTGCCGTTCAGCAGCCGCAATCTGGTCGCCTGCTACGAGGAGGGTGCCCGCCGGTTCGGCTGGGCGGACCGGGATCCTCGTCCGGGGCTGCGCCGCGAGGGACGGTGGCTGCTCGGAACGGGTATGGCGGCGGCCAGCTTCCACTCCGGGGCCGGCCCGTCCACGGCGGGCGTGACGGCGGAGGCGGACGGCACGTTCACCGTGCGCATCAACGCGGCGGACATCGGGACCGGCGCCCGGACCGGCATCGCCCTGGTCGCCGCGGACGCGCTGGCCGTGGATCCGGACCGCGTCCGGGTGGTCATGGCGGACAGCGACCTCGGTCCGGCGATGATCGCCGGTGGCTCGATGGGCATGCGCTCCTGGGCATGGGCGGTGTCGATCGCGGTGCGCGAGCTGCGCGAGCGGCTGGCCCTGGGCGGCGACATCCCGCCCGAGGGAATCACCGCGCGGTCCGACACCTCCGAGGCGATCGGCGCCCTCTCCAAGAAGGAACGGCACTCCTTCGGAGCGCAGTTCGCCGAGGTGGCCGTGGACGTCACCAGCGGAGAGGTCCGGGTGCGGCGGATGCTCGGGATCTTCGCGGCGGGCCGGATCGTCAACCCCCTGACCGCGCGCAACCAGCTCGTCGGCGGGATGACCTGGGGCATTTCGATGGCCCTGCACGAGGAGGCGGTCCGGGACCGGGCCTCGGGCGGCCATGTCGGACCGGACCTCGCGGGCTATCACTTCGCCGCGAACGCCGATGTGCCGCTCATCGAGGCGGACTGGGTGGACGACCCGGACCCGGACGACCCGGTCGGCATCAAGGGCGTCGGTGAGATCGGCATCGTGGGAGCCGCGGCGGCCATCGCCAACGCGGTGTGGCACGCCACCGGCGTCCGCCACCGCAACCTGCCGATCCGCCCGGACCGGGTCCTGTCGGCGGGGACGAGCGTGCCGGAGCCCGGCCACGGTGGCTGACCCGCCATCGAATGATCGGCGCCGGCCGGGCCCACGGCCTGGCCGGCGCCGAACTCACGGGCGCGTACACCGCCCGGATACCGCCGATCGGCTGGCGCTGTGCGGCGATCCAGTCATCTTGACGCTCTGCCCGATGCCCTCCGGGCCCCGCGGGGAACACTCGCCCAACCCGAGGAGAGCAGAGAGGGCACCGATGAGCGACGACTTCGTGCTGGACGTGACCAAGATCCGCGACGAGGCCCGCCGGAAGATGGCGGCCGGACCGGTGACGGACACCTACGGTCTGGACAAGGACCGGGTCATCGGCATCCTCAATGACGTCATCGCGACCGAGGTGGTGTGCTGGCTGCGCTACACCCGCCACGCCATCTCCGCCAGCGGGATCGACCGCGCCCAAGTCTCCTCGGAGTTCACCGAGCACGCGAAGGAGGAGATGCAGCACGCGCTGCGCGCCGCCCAACGCGTCTCCCAGCTCGGCGCCGACCCCGACTTCGACCCCGCCTCGCTGGCCCAGCGCGCCCACACCGGCTACACCACACCGCCCGACAACGACCTGAAGGCGATGCTGGAGCACAATCTGCTCGCCGAGCGCATCGTGATCGCCAGCTATCAGGAGATCATCCGCTGGCTGGGCGATCACGACCCGACCACCCGCCGGCTGATGGAGTCGATCCTGGAGGAAGAGGAGGAGCATGCCGACGATCTGGTGGACCTGATCGGCGTCTGACAGCCGTGGCGGGTCGGCCCGTGACCACGCGTTGGCCCCGTCCGCTCTCCTGCGTCATCGCGACCGTCCTGTCGTCGGCCCTGCTCGTCGGGTGCGGGGAAGACAAGCATGGCCGGAGCTGCTCCGGCCGTTCGGGCAAGGATCTCTCCAGCCGCACCGTCTCCGGTGGCGACCTGTGGCAGAAGAAGATGCGGTGCGTCAACCTCGAACGCTCCACACTGACCGGGCTGGTGTCCGAGGCGAACCTGCGCCGCGGCAACCTCTACGAAGCGCGGCTGGCCGGTGTCTCCCTGGAAAACGTCGACCTGCGCAACGCCGACCTCCGCCGGGCCGACCTCACCTCCGCCACCCTCTCGCAGGTCGACCTGCGCGGCGCCGATCTGAGCGGGGCCAAGCTCGGCAAGGGCCTGCTCACCGACGTCAGCTTCGATCGCGCACAGCTGGACGGCGCGGATCTGCGGGCGGCGTCCCTCACCCATGTCGGCCTCATCGAAGCGGACCTGAGCGGCGCCGATCTGGGCGGAGCCACGGTGTCCGACTCCGATCTCCGCGGCGCACGGCTGCGGGAGGCCGATATCTCGACGACGAGCTGGGAGAACGTCCTGTGCCCGGACGGCTCGCGGTCGAGCGCACGGGATTCCTGCGCCGACCATCTGAGCCGGGCGAAGTCCCGGGCGGCGGGTCAGTTCGCCGCGCCGTCGGCCGCCTTGCCGGATTCGCCCTGAGACGCCTTCTGCGCGACACGGTGCGCCTGTTCGAGACCTGCCATGTAGGCGTCCAGATAGTCGGCGTCCGACAGCCGGGCGCACGGTCCGGGGACGGGGTGGGAGCGGACCGCTCCGCCCTTGTGGGCGGCGGCGCGGTCGGCGATGGCATCGACACAGCGCTGGGTGATATCGGCCTTCTCGGCGGCGGCCGGGGTGCCGCTCGGGTTGCGCTTGTCGCCCGCGTCACCACCGCTGGAACAGCCGGTCAGCAGCAGGGTGATGGCGATGACGGCCGCGGCTTCCAGGGTACGGGTGCGCATTTGTCTCCCAGGGGCGTCGATGGTGGGGTGCATCATGCGGCGCCGGGGCGGCGGGGCGGGAGAGCCGGGTGACCGTTGTGATGAAACGGTGACCGAACGGGCGTACAGGGCGATCCGGCACACCCGACCGGAGCGGGCACGGAATGTCGGGTCCGGCAGGGTGCGGACTTCCTAACGTGAGGGGCGTCAGGGAAGGAGACCGAGGTGCTGGAGCGGCTGAACAAGGCCCTGGAACACATCGAGTCGCATCTCGATCAGCGGATCGAGACGGCCGAGTTGGCGCGGATCGCGGTGACGTCGGAGTACCACTTCCGCCGGCTGTTCTCCGCGCTGGCGGGGATCCCGCTGTCGGAGTACATCCGGCGCAGGAGGCTCACCATCGCGGGGGCCGAGGTGCTCGCCGGGGAGCGGACGCTCCTGGAGATCGCGGTGCGCTACGGCTACGGCTCGGGCGAGGCGTTCGCGCGTGCGTTCCGGGCCATGCACGGTGTGGGGCCGGGCGACGCCCGGCGGGCAGGTGCCGTACTGCGCTCCCAGCCGCGGATGTCCTTCCGCCTCATTGTCGAAGGGAGCAGCAGCATGCGATACCGGGTCGTGGAGAAGGAGCGATTCCATGTGGTCGGCAAGAAGGTCCGGGTCCCGCTCGTCCATGAGGGGGTGAATCCGCGGATCGCGGAGTTCATCCGAGGTATCGGCCAGGAGACGATCGGGCGGATCACCGCCCTGTCCGATCAGGAGCCGGAGGGGATCCTGGGAGTGAGCGACAACCTCGACCCGAGCCGGGCGGAGGGCACCGAACTCGACTACTACCACGCGGTGGTGACCGGAGCCGCCGCCCCCGAGGACCTGGACGAGCTCGTCGTCCCGGCGGGAACATGGGCCGTCTTCGAGAACTCCGGGCCGTTCCCGCAGGCGCTCCAGCACCTGTGGCGGGACGTCTTCACCCAGTGGTTCCCGTCCAACCCGTACCAGAGCAGGCCGGGGCCGGAGATTCTGCGCACCCGGCTGTCGCAGGACGCGGCGCGGGCGGACGCGGAGCTGTGGATCCCCGTGGAGCGGACCGCGGTCTGACACTCCGCCCGGCCGTCACGACGGCCGGGCGGAGCCGCGTCCCCTGGACGGCCGGGCGGAGCCCGCGTCTCAGCTACGCCCCGCGGGCCGTGAGCCCCTCGGACCAGGCCGGCGATGAGCGCGAGGAAGGGGATGACGCCGAGGACGATGCTCACGCCCACGCCACCACCGGTGACGAGGGTGAAGTTGGAGAACACCAGCCACAGCGCGGTCAGCAGTCCGGCCACGGCCAGCAGCGGGGCGATCCGGGTCTGCCAGGGCCTGCCCGCGGAGAGCTGGGCGTTGCGCGCGAAGAAGGCGACCACGGCGACGGACGTGATGAGCATGAGCAGGATCATGCCCACCGTCGCCAACCCCGCCATGGAGCCGAAGACACCCACCAGCGGATCCAGTCCGATGACGGCGCAGGCGACGACCAGGACCAGCGCGGTGACGGTCTGGACGACCGAGGAGACGGACGGCGAGTGGTGGCGCGGGGGACGACGCCCAGCCGTGCGGGGAGGAGGTCCTGGCGAGCGAGGGTGAAGGTGTAGCGGGCGATGACGTTGTGGAAGGACAGCACGCAGGCGAAGAGGCTGCTGAGCAGCAGTACCTGCATCACGTCCCGCAGCGCGGTGCCGACGTAGGTCTGGGCGGTGTCCATGAGCATGTTGCCCTGGCTGTCCAGGGTCTTCTGGGCCACGGCCGGGGCGTCATCGGTGCCCGCCGCCAGGACCAGCGCCCAGCAGGACAGCGTGTAGAAGCCGCCGATGATCAGGACGGCGAGGTAAGTGGCCCGGGGGATGGTCCGCTCCGGGTCACGGGCCTCGTCCCGGAAGACGGCGGTGGCCTCGAAACCGATGAATCCGGTGATCGCGAACAGCACGGCCACGCCCAGCGGTCCGGAGAGCGCCGCATCCGGGGTGAACGACTCGACGTTGACACCGTGGGCGCCGCCCCGGGCGAAGATCCCCGCGTCCAGGACCAGCACCACCACGATCTCCAGGACGAGTGCGACGCCGAGGACCTTGGAGCTGAGGTCGATATGGCGGTAGCCGAGGAGGGCCACGACGCCCAGGGCCGCGAGCGCCCATACCCACCAGGGCAGGGTGGGCCCGCCGAAGGTGTGCAGGACATCGTTGACGGCCCAGCCCAGGTAGCCGTAGACGCCGACCTGGATCGCCGTGTACGCGACGAGCGCGACGGCGGCCGTGCCCACTCCGACGCGGTCCCCCAGGCCACGGGTGGCGTAGGCGTAGAAGGCGCCGGCCTGCGGAACGTGGGGCGTCATGGTGACGAAGCCGACCGCGAACACCAGCAGAACCAGCGAGGCGAGGGCGAAGCCGACGGGAGCTCCGGCGCCGGGGCCGCCCGCGATGGCGAGCGGGACATTGCCGCCGACCACCGTCAGGGGCGCGGCGGCGGCGATCACCATGAAGACGATGGCACCGGTGCCGAGCCGCCCCGACAGATTCGCTTGTGCCGGTTGCCGGGTGGAGGACGCGTGCGCGTCGGAGTCGGTCAGCATGACTGGTCCTTGGTGGCGCGGGCGGACGGGGTGAAGAGGTCTGGCCGGAGGTCGGCCAGGTACGGATTGGCCTTGCGCGCTTGCCGGACCGTGTGTGGGTCCACGGTCGCGAAGAGCAGCCGGTTGCCGTGTTCGACGCTGTCCAGCACGGTCGCCGACGGGCTCACGATGGAGCTGCGGCCGACGTAGCGCAGTGAACCCTCGTCGCCGTCATGGTTGACGTAGGCGATGTAGATCTGGTTCTCCCAGGCGCGCACCCTCAGCAGGTGCTCGGCGATGAACTCGTACGGTTGCATCTGGGCGGTCGGGACCGCGACGAGGTCCGCGCCGGCGAGGGCGGCGGCCCGCACGTTCTCGGGGAACTCCACGTCGTAGCAGATCAGCATCGCGATCCGGACGCCCTCGTAGTCGATGACGGGGGCGGGCCGGTCGCCCGGGGTGAAGTACCTGCGGTCGAGTTCGCCGAAGAGATGGTTCTTGCGGTGCCGGGCGAGGACCGCTCCGGCCGGGTCGATGAAGAAGGCGCTGTTGTAGCAGGCGCCGGAGTCGTACTCGGGCGCCCCGAGGACGAGCGCGATGCCGTGGGAGGCGGCGATTTCCCCGGCCGGTGACAGCAGGTCGGTGCGGGCCAGGTCCCGGACGGCGTCGCCGATGTCGTAGCCGGTGACGAACAGCTCGGTGGTGATCAGCAGTTCGGCGCCTTCGGCGCGGGCCCGGCGGCACGCCGCGTCCAGTTCGTGGAGGTTGGCGTCGACGTCGCCGGGCGTTCCCGCCGTCTGCAGTCCGGAGATCTTCATCAGTGCCTTTGGAGTGGGCGTCCAGGGGTGAATGCGAGCCATGAAAACATGCTCACTTTGATCAGGTAAACCCCCGGAGGTCACGGTTCCGCAAAGCGGCGGCCCTCGTCCGCAGGCCGTGAGGAGGCCACGAGGCCCCTACGCTGAGGGCATGGCGATCCAGGAACCGTCCGGCGCACCGAGCGCCCTGACCAGCAGCGCCCTCGCCGCGATCCGCCGCACCAGCGCCGTCGACACCGTTCGGGCCCGGATCTCCCTGGCGGTCGACCTGGGCCTGCTGGCGCCCGGCGAGCGGCTGCCCAACGTCCGGGCCACGGCGGCAGCGCTCGGAGTCGGCGAGATCACCGTCCGCCGGGCCTTCGGCACCCTGGAGCGCGAAGGCGTGGTCGAGCGGCGCCCGGGGCGCACGGGCGGCACCTTCATCGCGGAGCGGCCCCGCCGCCGCACCGTGGCACAGGTCGCCGCGTACCGGGAGGACAGCGAACGGGTCCACCGGCTGATCGACGAGCGCATCGTGCTGGAGTCCGGTTTCGCGCATCTGGCCGCCGAGCGGCTCGATCGGACCGGGCTCGACCGGCTCGATCAATGCATCCGGGAGATGGACGCGGCCGAGAGCTGGGCCGAGTTCCACGCCAGCGACCAGCGGTTCCATCTGGCCCTCGCCGAGGGCGCCGGGCTGTCCGCCGCCCTGGGGATGTACCAGCGGGTCACCGGAGAGCTGTACGCGTACTTCCTGCCGTACCCGATGGACTACCTCCGCAGCAGCAACGAGCAGCACAAGGCCATCCGGGCCGCGCTCGGCGCGCAGGACGCCACCTTGGCGGCCGGCCTCCTCCGGGACCATGTCGCGGAGCTCCACCACTCGATGTACGTCGGCCTCGCGGACACCGCCGAGCGGGGCGCCGACGGCTGACACCGGCGCCGCCCTCGCCGGAAGTCGCCCCCCGAGTGGTGCGTCAGACGCCGCCCCGGTCAGCCGCGGAGGATCTTCAGCACCTGGCCGCGGCTGCTGGGCTGTGAGATCGGTCCTCCTTGGCGGTAGCCGGTGTCAGCGGCCGGTGAATCCGTCGATCCGCTCGCGGAGGATGTCGGCGTGGCCGGCGTGCCGGCCGGTCTCCTCGATCATGTGCACCAGGACCCAGCGCATCGACGGCGCCGCGCCCCGGCGCGGGGCTCGCGGAGCGGGGAGAGCCAGATCGGGGCAGGCGTCGATGACCCGGTTCGCCCGCTCGACGGTCTTGCGGTAGTCGGCGAGCACGCCGTCGATGGTGTCCTGTGCGGACGGCCGCATGGTCGCGGGCCAGTCGCCGGCATCCTCACCGAGGAAGTAGAACCGCTCGACGAACGCCAGATGCTTGAGCAGTCCGAGAAGGCTGGTGCCCGAGGGCACTCCGCCCGTTCGGACCTGCGGTTCCGGTACGCCCGCGACCTTGTCCGCGACCGAGTTCCGCAGATAGTCGAGGAAGGCCCGCAGGGTGGCCTTCTCATCGGGGCCGGTCGCCGGAGGGCCGGTGTCCTTCACCCGGGCCCGGGATCGCTGGGCACTGTTTCCTTGCATCGAGTCACTCTCCTGCGTCGTGAAGTCGGGTGGTTCAGGCGGCCATTCGGCGGTCGCGCCGCTGGACGAGCAGGACGTTGTCGATGACGGTGGCGGTCTCACCAGCGGGTCCGGTGGCCTGGCGGCCGGGCATCTCGGCGCGCAGCACGGACCAGTGCGCGGGGTCGAGATCAAGTTCGGCGGCGATCTCGGTGGGCGTGGGGTAGTGGATGTCGGGGTCCTGGTTCCACGACCAGGGCGCGGTGGAGCCGTGATCGACGATCAGCAGGAGACCGTCAGGGCGCAGCGCCCCTGCGGCGGTGCGCAGGACTCGGCTGCGGGGCAACGAGAACGGGGTGTGGAAGTACTGGGCGGAGACCAGATCGAACTGGCCGGCCGGGAAACTGCTGGCCAGATCGTGCTGTTCGGTGGCCACCCGGTCCGCGACGCCGAGATCGCGGGCGCGCTCCCGCACCCGTTCGACGGCCGTGGTGGAGATGTCCACGGCGGTGACGTGCCAGCCCTGCTGGGCCAGCCAGATGGCGTCGCCGCCGGGGCCGCAGCCCAGATCCAGGGCGGCACCGGGGCGCAGCGGTGCGGCGGTCTCGGCGAGCAGCGGGTTGACATGTGCGTCCCAGGCACGCCGGGTGCCGTAGTGCCGCTCCCAGAACTGTTCGGCGTCCGCGTCCGCAGTGCCCTGATCCCCGGCGTGGGTGGTGAGTCGTCGGCCTTGCGTGGAATCCATCTGAGTCGCCCCTCCGTCGGCCGGCGTGCCGAGCGTGATCCGATACGCGCCTTCGCCGCCGGTGATGTACCGACAGCCTCGACGCCGCCATTTCGCTCTTGCAAGGAAAGTTGCGGATCCGCATCATCGGGGGATGGACAACCCGGACAACCCCGCGGAAGACGTTCTGGCCGGAGTCGGGCCGCGACTGCGTGCCCTGCGCCGGGCGCGGAGCGCCACGCTGGCGGCGCTGGCGAACGAGACCGGCCTCACGGCGAGCACCCTGTCCCGGCTCGAGAACGGCAAGCTCCGCCCCACGCTGGAGCAGTTGCTGCCGCTGGCCCGGGCGCACGGCGTCCCGCTCGACGATCTCGTCGCGGCGCCGCCCACCGGCGACCCACGCATCCACTTGCGGCCGGTGCGGCGATCCGGGCTGGTGATGGTGCCGCTGACCAGGCGGGCCGGCGGTGTCCAGGCGTACAAGGTGATCTATCCGCCCGCCGGCCGGTCACCCACGATGAAGCTGCAGACCCACGAGGGATACGAGTGGTTCTACGTCCTCGACGGACACGTCAGGTTTCTGCTCGGCGAACGGGAGTTCCGGCTCGGAGCCGGCGAGGCGGCGGAGTTCGACACCCGCATACCGCACTGGATCGGCAGCGCCGACGGCCGGCCCGCGGAGGTGCTCACCCTCTTCGGCGCGCAGGGAGAGCGCGCGCATCTGGCACCGGCCGGGCACTGACCGTCCCGGGAGCCGTCTGTGGCTGACTCCACAGATCACATGGTGAGACCGGGGTCCAGTTTTTGAAATCCGGACCATATCCTCGTCTCCATGTCCGCACCCGCCCGTCCGCTGCGTCTCGCGCTGTTCGCGAACTCGGCGTGGTGCGTCGACGACGGCCTCTGTCGCCGCTGAGCCGGAACCGACCGGTTTCCCCACCGCGCGCCGCCGCCCGGCGCCGCGCCGCCCGGCCGGGCCCTCCCGCCCAGCGTGATGCCCCCCTTTCGAACGTCTCCGGAGTCCGCACGTGACCACCGCCCCGCCCGCCGAGGCAGCGAAGACCGCCGCGCTGCTGTCCCCCTCACCCACCTCCGTGCCCCGGCCGGAGGCGCCCGCCGCGCCGCCGGTGCGCCGGGTGCCGCTCGCCGTGTCCGGGCTGCTCGGCGCGGCGCTGACCGCGTATGTGTGGTCCGCCCACGGGGCCAAGCCCGGCGTTCTGCTGCTGCTCGGCCTCGCCCTGGGAATCGCCCTCTTCCACTCCCGCTTCGGCTTCACCTCCGCCTGGCGGCAGCTGGTGGCCGTCGGCAACGGCACCGGCCTGCGCGCCCACACTCTGCTGCTGGGCACCACGGCCACGCTGTTCGCCCTGCTCATCGGCACGAAGACCGGGCTGTTCGGGTCCGTGCCGGCGCCCTCGGGCGGACCGTTGGGCTTCGGGCTGCTGATCGGCTCGTTCGTCTTCGCGGTCGGCATGCAGCTCGGTGGGGCCTGCGCCTCCGGCACCCTCTTCGCGGTCGGCTCGGGGCAGACGTCGATCGTGCTCACGCTCGGTGGCTTCATCGGCGGTGCGACCCTGGCCGCCTGGCAGTTCGACCTGTGGAAGGACCTGCCGTCGCTGGAGCCGGTCGTCATGGCGGACCACATCGGCTGGTTCGGCTCCTGGGCGGTGACGATCCTCGTGCTCGCCGCCATCGTCCTGGTCAGCCGTAGCGTCCAGGCCCGCCGCAACCCGCCGCCGATCGGTCCGGTGCCCTCCGCGCGCGGTGCCGCCGCCCGCGTCCTGCGCGGCTCCTGGCCGCTGGCGGTCGGCGCCCTGGCACTGGCCGTGCTGGGCGCCGGGGTGCTGCTCGTCTCGGGCGGCGCCTGGGGCGTCACCAGTGCCTTCAGCCTGTGGGGCGCGGAGCTGGTACGAGCGCTCGGCGGCCACCCGGAGAGCTGGAGCTGGTGGCAGCAGCCCGGGAACAAGGAGATGCTCGCCGGGCCGGTGCTCGCCGACAAGACCAGTCTCACCGACATCGGCATCATGATCGGCGCGGCGGTCGCCGCGGCGCTCGGCGGCACCTGGACGCTCCACCGCGGCGTGCCGTGGCGGACGGCGACCGCGGCGGTGCTCGGCGGCGTACTGATGGGCATCGGTGCCCGGCTGGCGGGGGGCTGCAACATCGGCGCCTACCTCGCGGGCATCGCCTCCGGCAGCCTGCACGGCTGGGTCTGGGGCGGCTTCGCCCTCCTCGGCACCTGGGCCGGGCTGAAGCTGCGGCCGCTCTTCGGGCTCGGGAACCCGAAGCCGGGCGACGGCGTCTGCTGACCGCGACGGCCCCCTCCTTGGCCGGAAGTGGTCCATGTTCGGGGGTCGTTCATGCACACGCCATGTAAATGATCCATCGTCAGGGCGGTGTGCCGGTCCACCGACCGGCCCCGCAGCTGACGAAGGGTTGCTCACGATGGTCCCGTTCCATGCCGCTCCCCCGCGCCGTACCCGCCGGGTCGTCCACGCCGCCGCGCTGGCGCTGGTGGCCGGCGCCACGACGCTGTCCGCCCTCCCGGCCTCCGCGGTGGCCGGGAACGCGGACTACGGCACGCCGACCATCAAACCGGCCACCTCGTACCTGTCCGGCGCCGTCGGCGCCACCGGCGACCCGACGGTGACCGTGAAGGTCGGCCAGAGCGGCGCCGACGCGGACGCGCTCACCGTGTCCGCGACCGCCACCACCCACGGCTCGGTCGCGGAGACCGGGGACGTCGCGGTGACCGGCACCGGCGCCACCCGCGAGGTGGCCGTACGGGCGCGCGGCAAGGGCTACACCGACCTCACCCTCAAGGTGAACGGCCTCGGCGGCAAGAGCGCCACCACCACCCTGCACTACGCGGCCTCCGGCGCCGTGGGCAACGCCACCGACACCCGCTACCTGACCGGCTCCAGCGACTCCTCCGCCGCCGTGGACGTCGGCGACGGCTACATGGTCGTCGCCGACGACGAGTCCAACGTCCTGCGCCTGTACCGCCGTGACGCGTCCGGCGCGCCGGTGCGCACCTGGGACGTCAGCTCCGACCTCGATGTCGACAAGGAGATCGACATCGAGGCCGCGGCCCGCGTCGGCGACACCATCTACTGGACCGGCTCGCTGGGCAACAACAAGGACGGCGAGCCGAAGAAGGACCGCTTCACCCTCTTCACCACCACCGTCTCCGGTTCGGGCGCCGACACCGAGCTCGAGGTCGGCGGCTCGTACCAGGACCTGCGCGAGGACCTGGTGGACTGGGACAAGGCCAACGGCGACCGGCTCGGCTTCGCCAAGGGCACCGCGGACGGCCAGGTGCCCAAGCAGATCGACGGATTCAACGTCGAGGGCCTGGAGTTCGCGCCCGGCTCCGACTCCACCGCGTACATCGGCTTCCGGGCGCCGCTGGTGCCGCCCGCAGACGGCGGCAAGGCGCTGCTGGTCCCGGTCACCAATGCCGACGAGCTGGCCCGGTCCGGCAGCGACAAGGACACCCACGCCACCTTCGGTGCCCCCATCACCCTCGACCTCGGGGGCCTGAGCGTGCGCGACATCCGCCGCAACGAAAAGGGCCAGTACCTGATCGTGGCGGGTTCCTGGGCGGCCGAGGACAACAGCGCCCCGTACACGCTCTACTCCTGGGACGGCGTCGCCGGACACCAGCCGGTCAAGCGGCTCGACCTGCCGACTGCCGACCCGGGCGGCTGGGAGATCGTGGTGGACGTGCCCGACCTCTCGGCTCCCGGCGCCCGGGCCCAGGTCATCACCGACAGCGGCTCGGCCGACCTGTACGGGGACGGCACCGAGGCCAAGGACCTGGAGCACGAGGAGTGGAAGAAGTCCCGGTCGGTCAGCTTCCCCCTGAACCCCTGAACCCCTGAACCCCTGACCCGGTTGCCCGGCCCGGTTGCCGAGCGCTGTCCTTGACGGTGGCTCAGCAGCCGATCCGGGAGGTGCCGACGGCCACGTCGTCGTACCAGAGAGTGTCTTCGCCCTCGCCGTAACTCTCCCAGCCCAGCCGCAGATCGCCCGGGGCGGGCCGCCACCCGCCCCGGCTCAGCCATTGCTGGTCGACGTCCTGGGTCGGGGTGCCGTCCACCACCAGGCCGGTGACGAGCGCGCCGTTCACCCAGGTGTCCAGGCGGCCCGCGGTGCGGTCGAGGCGGAACTCCAGACAGGTCCAGGTGTTGACGGGCAGCGGGGTGCTGAGCGCGACGCCCGCCGGGCTCTGGGCGGGGAGAGTGGCGTCGTCCGACTCGCGGTTCCACTGCAATGCCTTGTTCTGACCGCCCATGCGCAGGTCCCTGCCGTTGTCGTTGGCGTCGCGCAGGGCGGCGAACGTGACGTGCTGGGCGGGCAACGCGGTGGTGTGGCGGACCCAGAAGCGTCCGTAGAGGTCGCCACCGGACGGCAGACCGGACAGCGAGGTGCCGGCGAAGGCGTGGTTGCAGTATCCCGCCTTGCCCGTGATCCGCACCGACGTGGTGCCGCCGTGAGCCGTCGTGGTGTCCACGGTGGCGGTGCCGGAGCCGGAGCAGTTGGCGACGGTCGTGGTCCAGCGGCCCGCGGGGGTGGTACCGGTCTGGGACTCGAAGTCCTCGCAGAAGCCATTGGCGGCGCAGGCCGCCGGTTGTGCCGAGGCCCGTGGCGCGGCCGGGGTGGTCAGCGCCAGCGCCACGGCCACCGCGGCAGCGGCCAGGGCGCGGTGTGGTGTGGGGGTCATGGCGGATCCTTCGACTGGTCAGGACGATCGAGAGCTTGGGAGCGCTCCCACCATGTCCGGCACTGTAGCCCGTCCATGACAAACCCGGAAGGCCGGGCGTCCGCGGAACCGGTGCGCGAACCCCTTGGGCTACGCGGTCACCAAAAGGTTCCCCAGTCACCGAAAAGTGCGTTCTTCCATGTCAGCGGCCACTCTCTTACGGTTTCCGGGTAACCAAGAGAGAGCGCGTCCCCGTGGGCTCCGCGGAAGCGAGCCCGTGGGCTCCCCTGATGAGAAGGCAGGCAGCATGGCCATCACCCTGGTAAACCCCAGCGGATTGCCGGAGATCGAGGTGTACCGGCAGGTGTCGATCGCGACCGGGTCGAGGCTGGTCCATATCGCCGGGCAGGTCGCCTGGGACGCCGATGGGGTCACGGTCGGCGAAGGCGACCTCGCCACTCAGGTCGAGCGGTGCTACCTCAACATCGGCACCGCCCTGGCCGAGGTCGGCGGCTCCTTCGACGATGTGGCGAAACTGACCGTCTACGTCGTCGACTGGACGCCCGACAAGATGCCCCTGTTCCTGGAGGGGGCGGCTCGGGCGGCCGCGAAGCTGGGGGTCACCCCGGTCCCGCCGGGCACACTGCTGGGGGTCGCGGCGCTGGACATCCCCGAGCATCTGGTCGAGATCGAAGCCACCGCGGTCCTCGACTGACGTGGCCGCTGACGTGACCACGGGGTGGCCCCGCAGGAGGCGGGGCCACCGCGTGGTCCGAGTGAGCGCTCCCCCCGATCAGGCGTCGAAGCGGCGGCGGGAGTCCTCGATGTGGCCGAGGTAGGTGTGGGTCCAGCCGCACATGCCGTCGACCGTCGCACGCAGGGCACGGCCCGCCTCGGTGAGGGTGTACTCGACCCGGGGCGGCACGGTGGGGTGCACCTTCCGCTCGACCAGGCCGTTGCGCTCCAGCATGCGCAGGTTCTGGGTGAGCATCTTGTGGCTGATGCCCTCGACCTCGTTCCGCAACTCGCTGAAGCGCAGGGTGCGTTCCCCGAGGAACTCGATGATCAGGAACGCCCACTTGTTGGCGACATCCGCGAAGATCTCCCGCGCCAAGGAGTCCGCGCGCATCAGATCGGCGTCCTCGGGCGAGCCGGTGTACTGCTTGGTGCCCATGGGGCCACTCTCCTACAGCTCCCGAGTCACCACAAGAGAGCACGGAGGCGGAGGGCCGGCCCCGGCGCGTCCGCGGCTCGGGTCAGATGAGCCGGTCGGCCGCTTCGATGCGGTCGCGGATCACCGCCGTCAGCCGGTAACGGCGGCCGCCGGGGAAGTCAGCATCGCCATGACGGTGTCGACCGTGGTGGTGATGCGGTCGCGCTGGCCCTCGCCCGCGCACGACAGCACCTTCAGGCCGCTGTTGAGCGAGGCCAGCATGGTCGCCGCCGAACTCGGATCGATGCCGGGCGCCAGCTTGCCCTGTGCGCGGGCCCTCAGCAGCGCACCGAAGAGCGCGGTCTCGAGGCGGCTTCGGTTACCCTCCAGGCGCCGCGAGATCTCGGGGTCGGAATCCCCGTGCTCCACCGTGGCGTTGACCGCGAAGCAGCCCTGGGGCGTGCCCGGCTTCGGGGCTGCCGCGCTGGTCTCCAGCAGATCCCGGACGGCATCCAGGGCGGACGCACGCGACGCCAGGATGTCGGCCGGGCTCGGCGCGGCGGCGCCGGAGAGAAAGCGGTCGAGCGCGGCCAGATACAGTCCGCGTTTGGACCCGAAGGTCCCGTACAGACTTGCCCGCGCGATTCCCAGGCCGTCCACCAGGTCGCTGGTGGACGTTCCCTCATAGCCGTTGCGCCAGAACAGCCGCATCGCGGCGTCCAGCGCGGCCTCGGGGTCGAATTCCTTCCTCCGTGCCATACCGGCACACAAACCTTTCGAGATCGATCAGTCGATTTGACGGGAAGGTGGTGCCACTGACGACGTCAGGCCGCCGGCTGGGCGCTGCCCGAGGGCAGCGCCTCCGTCAGACGGCGGACGACGATCCGGGGCCGGCCGTGGCCCGGGGCGGAACGGCCGTCACCGCCGCGCCCGGCGAGCGCTCCTCTGACGGACGCGCGGGCGCATCGCCTTGCGGGCGTCGATGGCCAGGACCTCGAAGTTCTCCCCGGTGCTGTTCACTCGGCCGAAGAGGTTGTCCGGGCCCGAGATGCAGATCTTGGTGATGCCGCGCTCCCGCATCGTCTCCACCATGTCCGGCCAGCGGATCGGGCAGTTGAAGGTGTCGAGCAGCATGGCGCGCACCCCCTCCGCGTCGGTCAGCAGCGCGCCGTTCTGGTCGGAGACGACCGGGAGCTTGGGGTCGGCCAGCTCGAAGCTGCCGAAGACCTCTTCCTCCGCCTTGCGGCGCAGGTCGCCGAACGAGGGGGCGTGTACGGGCGGCCACATCGTGTACATGTTGTAGCCGCCGAGGTCGCCGATCCGCTTCTTGAACCGGTCGAGCACGGGCTCGCGCAGGGACACGAGGTAGAAGCCCTTGTCGATATAGCCGGAGACGTCGTGCCACTCCCCCTCGTCGTCCAGTTCGCCCAGCGCCTTGCGAAGGCTCTCCTCGGGGGTGTGGATCACGCAGTGCGTAACCGCCTCACGGTGCTCCTGCCCGAAGTACTCCTCCTCGCAGCGGGCCAGCTCGGCGGTGAGCCGCACGGTCTCCTCGAAGGGCAGGGACCCCGCGTAGGTCACCGCGGCCCGCTGGCCGAAGCTCGGTCCGGCGCACAGCTCGGGCTTCTCTCCCAGCGTCTCCTCCGCCCAGTCGGCGAGCGAGAGGCAGACGGTCAGGAAGGCGATCTGGGTGTGGGCGGCGTACTGCCCCTCCTCGTCGCCGTCCGACTGGCGGTACCGGTCGAAGACGGAGTACCCCACCACCTCGTCGGCGATCGCGAGCCGGCGCCGGGCATGGGGGTTGGTCAGCAGGAACTCGCCCACGTCGGTGAAGCGGAAGGGCCCCATCCCGGGGAAGACGAACGCCGTGCGGCCCGGCTGTGACTCCGTTGCCCGGGACTCTGTTGCCTGGGGCTCGGGGGTCTGGGGCTCGGGGGTCTGGGGCTCGGGGGTCTGGGGCTCTATCGCCTGTGGCTCTGTCATGCCTTCGCTCCGGGTGCCAGGTCGAGAGCGAGCTGCTCGAGTTGTCGCTTGTCGGGCTTGCCGTTGCGGTTCAGCGGGAATCGCTCCAGGACGTGAATGCGGTTGGGGTGCTCGAAGGCGGGCAGGAGGGAGTTGATCGGCTCCCGCCAGAACCGCGACTCCCGCTGCTGCTCGTCCTCCACGAAGAAGACGAGCTGGCAGCCGCGCTGCTCGTCGGGGACGGGCACGACCTTGACGAGACAGCCGCCCGCGGCCAGCTTGTGCTCGATGATCTCGGGGTAGAGCGTGTGGCCGTTGCGGTGCACCGCGGACTTCCGGCCGAGGACGAAGAGATTGTCCCCGCCGTCGAGATAGCCGAAGTCGCCGGTGGGGTACCAGTCGGTCTTGTCCGGGTCGACGGGGGCCACCGTGCCGTCGACCGCCAGGTAGCCCTCCATCAGGTCGGGCGAGTGGACCTGGATCTCCCCGACCTCGCCCGAGGGGAGGGCGGCGCCCTCGTCGTCCACGATCCGCAGCTTCAGGCCCTCGACGGCCCGCCCGCAGGCGACGACGTTGTCCTCGGTCGCGAAGGCCACGTTTCCGGCCTCGGTGCTGCCGTAGCTGTCCAGCAGGGGCAGCCCGAACTTCTTGACGTAGTCGCCGACCAGGCCGGGGTCCAGCGGGGCGGCCCCGCTGCAGAACATGCGGACACGGGACAGCTCGCCCGCCAGGGCGGGCTTACGGCCCATCATGTTGAGCATGCTGCGGTAGCTGGCCGGGGTGGCGTCGACCACCGTCGCCCCGCAGGTGCCCGCCATGGTCATCGCCCGGTCCAGACGCCGGTAGGGCGCGATGACCAGCGAGCACTTGACCAGCCAGGCGATGAGCACCATGGACAGCCCGTACTGGTGGGAGAAGGGCAGCAGCGGCAGCAGGACGTCGTCGGAGCGGTGGCCCACCTGCTCGGCGTTGCGCTCCAGGTTCTTCAGGAACTTCGCCCCGGTCTTGACGACGCCCTTGGGCTCCCCGGTGGACCCGGAGGACCACATGATCAGGCCGTCGGGCAGCTCGCACCAGGTGTCGAAGGACAGCCGCCGCTCGGCGGGGGACTGATCCACGCCCGCCACGAGCAGCTCGTAGACGGTAACCCGGGCCGGGCCGCTCTCGGGCATCGGGGTGTCGTCGTCGACCACGCATATCTTGACGCCGGCCCGGTCACAGATGCGCTGTGTCGCCTCCGCCCGCTCCTGGTGGTCGACCATGACGATCGACGCGCCGACGTGCATCAGGGCGAGGAGGGCCCCCACATAACCGGCGGAGTTGCCTGCCTTCAGCATGACCCGGGTGCCGTCGCTGACGCCACGCTCGCGGAGCGCGTCGGCGATGCCCAGGGCCCGCTGCTCGAACTCGGGAAGCGTGTGCACCGCTTCCGTCGTAAAGAGCTTTGCGGTCATCGGGTTTCACTGTGCCTTTCTTCTTCTTGAAGCTCTTGGGGGGTGAGGAACACCCGCGACGAGGGCGGACGTTGCCCGAGAGGGCGAGTCCCCCGGAGGTCTCCGGGGGGACTCGGCCTTCATCAGGAGTCGAGATCTCCGAGCATCATGTCGATCAGGTCGTCGTCGTCCATCGCGTCAATGGAGTCCGTCTCCTTCTCCTCGGCGCCCTTCTCGGCCTGGTCCTTGCCGCTCGCCAGCTCGGTGAGCGTGTCCAGCAGACCGGCGCGGCGCAGCCGCTCCAGCGGAATCGACACCAGAACGGCACGGATCCTGGCCTCTTCCGGATCGACGTCCGGTTCGGCCGGGCCGTCCGTCGCCACCCGGCCACGCAGGTACTGGGCGAGCGCCGCGGGCGTGGGGTTGTCGAAGATGAGCGTGGAGGGGAGGCGCAGCCCCGTGGCCGAGTTCAGCCGGTTGCGGAACTCCACGCCCGCCAGTGAGTCGAAGCCGAGGTTCTGGAAGGAGCGGCCGGGCTCGATGGCCTGGGGACCGCTGTGCCCCAGCACCATCGCCGCGCTGCCGCGCACCAGGTCGAGCAGCGCACCGTCGAGTTCGGCTCCGGACAGACCGGTCAGCTTCACCCGTGCCGATTCGGAAGCGGCCACCCTCCCGTCGGATGCCGCCTGGCTCCGCACCCGGACCACACCGCGCAGCAGGGTGGGGATGTCGGTCTGGCCGCCGAGCGCCGCGGTCTCCAGCCGCATCGGCACGAGCAGGGCGTCCTCGCTCGTCCGGCCGACGTCCAGCAGACGCAGCCCGCCGGACATGGACAGGGCCGCCATGCCCTCACGCGCCATGCGCACCATGTCCGCCTGGGTGAGCGTGCCGGTCATGCCACCCGCCTGCTCCCACGGGCCCCAGGCCAGCGATACGGCGGGGAGCCCGAGGGCACGCCGGTGTGCGGCGAGCCCGTCCAGGAAGGAGTTGGCCGCGGCGTAGTTTCCCTGTCCCGGGCTGCCGAACACACCGGCGACGGACGAGAACATCACGAACTCCGCCAGGTCCAGATCCCGGGTCAGCTCGTGCAGGTTCCACGCGGCGTCGACCTTCGGCTCGAAGACCGCGTCGATCCGCTTCGGCGACAGGGTATCGATGACACCGTCGTCGAGTACGCCCGCCGCGTGCACGACCGCGGTCAACGGGTGGTCGGCGGGCACGGCGGACAGCACCCGCTCCAGCGAGGCGCGGTCGGCCACGTCGCAAGCCGCCAGCGTCACCGAAGCACCGGCTGCGGTCAGTTCGGCCTGGAGGTCGGCGGCGCCCTCCGCGTCCGGCCCGCGCCGGGAGACCAGCACCAGGTTGCGCACTCCGTGCTCGGCCACCAGATGGCGCGCCACCTCGCTGCCCAGGCCACCGGTGCCACCGGTCACCAGCACCGAACCCTCGGGGTCGAGGTCACGCGGCATGGTGAAGACGTTCTTGCCGATGTGCCGGGCCTGACTGATGTGCCGTACCGCGTCCGGGGCCCGGCGCACGTCCCACGCCGTCACCGGAAGCGGGCTCAGCACGCCGCGGTCGAAGAGGTCGACCAGTTCGACCAGCATCCTCTGGATCCGGTCGAAGTCGGTGATGACCAGGTCGTACGCCTGGTACTCCACCCCAGGATGGTCCGCGGCGACGACCTCGGGGTCGCGCACGTCGATCTTGCCCATCTCCAGGAACCGCCCGCCCCTGGGCATCAGCCGCAGCGAGGCGTCGACGAACTCGCGGGCGAGCGAGTCCAGCACCATGTCCACGCCCCGGCCGTCGGTGGCCTCCAGGAACCGCCGCTCGAACTCCAGGTCACGCGACGAGGCGATGTGCTTCTCGTCGAATCCCATCGCCCGGAGAGTGTCCCACTTGCCGGGGCTGGCCGTGGCGTACACCTCGGCGCCGAGGTGGCGTGCGAGTTGCACGGCGGCCATGCCCACACCACCAGTGGCCGCGTGCACGAGGATGGACTCGCCCGCCCGCAGCCCGCCGAGCTCGGCCAGGCCGAGGTAAGCCGTCAGGAAGACCACCGGCACCGACGCGCCCTGGGCGAACGTCCAGCCCTGCGGCAGGGGGACGACCTGCCGCCGCTCGGCGACCGCGATGGGCCCGAACGCGTTGATCAGGCCCATGACCCGGTCGCCGGGTGCCAGGTCGGTCACTCCCGGGCCGGCCTCCAGCACCACACCGGCGCCCTCGCCACCCATCGTGGCGTGGTCGTCCGGGTACATGCCGAGGGCGATCAGCGCGTCACGGAAATTCAGACCGGCGGCGCGGACCGCGATCCGAACCTGCCCGGGGGCCAGCGGCGCCTCCGCCTCCGGTTCGGGCAGCAGAGCGAGCCCGTCCAGGGTGCCCCCGCCCGTGGTGGCGAGCTTCCACGCCGAGGTCCCGGCGGGAGCCTCGAGCACCCGGCCCGCGGCGTTCCTGGCGAGCCGGGGAACCAGTCCCTGGCCCGCGCGGAGCGCCACCTCCCGCTCGCCCGCCGCCATCGCCGCCGTCACCACGCCGACGGCAGCGGTGGCCGACTCGGCGTGGCGGTCGATGTCCACCAGCTGGATCCGGCCCGGGTTCTCCGTGGCCGCCGAACGCACCAGTCCCCAGACGGCGGCGTTGGACAGTCCGGCGACGCCCTCGCCCGGGCCCGTCGCGACCGCGTCGCTGGTCACCACGGTCAGCCGGGACCCGTCGAACCGGTCCTCCGCGAGCCAGGACTGCAGCAGGGCCAGCGCCCGGTGGGTCGCCTTCCGAGTGGCGTCGGCGAGGTTCCCGGCGTCCGGCCCGGCGGGCTCGGCGCCGCACCAGGCCCAGACCACGTCCGGCACCGCGGCACCCTCGTCGACGGCGGCGGTGAGCGCGTCCACCCCGGCGTACTCGGCGTACTCGACGCCGGAGGCGGTGAGCAGCCCGCCCACCCGCGCCCGGTCGGCGCCGATCACCGCCGTGGACGCACCGGTCCGGTTCCCGTCCAGCGTGGCGGCGAACACATCCCAGTTGGCCCGGAGCAGCGTTCCGTCGCTGCCGGTGGCACGCGGCCCGGACGCGAACCGCTCGGCCGCCACCTCGCGCACCACCAGCGACTCCACCGAGGCGACGGGCGCACCCGTGGCGTCGGACACCAGCAGCGCGACCGTGTCCTTGCCCTGCGGGCGCAGCCGCACCCGCACCCGTCCCGCGCCCACCGCGTGCAGGGTCACCCCGGTGAAGGAGAACGGCAGGGTTACGCGCCCGCTCTCGCCGCCGAAGTCGCCCATCTCCATGGCGTGCAGAGCGGCGTCGAGCAGGGCGGGGTGCAGACCGAACTGTCCGGCTTCCTGAGCCGCCGAGTCCGGCAGCGCCACCTCGGCGTAGACATCGCCGTCCAGCCGCCAGACCGACTCCAGCCCCTGGAAGACCGGCCCGTATCCGTAACCGACCTGGGCCAGGCCCTCGTAGAAGCCCTCCATCAGCACCTGCTCGGCGCCCGGGACCGGCCACTGCGGCAGGCTGTCGGTGCCCGCGGTGCCGCTGTCCGCCTCGAGGACGCCCTGGGCGTGGCGTACCCACTCCTCTTCCGACTCGTCGCTGTCGGAGCGCGAGTACACGCCGAGCGGCCGTACCCCGGATTCGTCCGTGGGGCCGACCACGAGCTGGATGCGGACGCCGCCCTGCTCCGGCAGGAGCAGCGGCGTCTCGAGCGTGAGCTCGCCGAGCCGTCCGGCCCCGGTCTCGGTGCCCGCGAGCAGGCCCAGTTCCACGAATCCGGTGCCGGGGAAGAGCACTCCGCCGGCCACGGCGTGGTCGGCGAGCCACGGGTGCGTCTGCAGCGAGAGGCGCCCCGTGAGCACCGTGCGGTCGCCCTCGGCCAGTTCCGTGCGGCCGCCGAGCAGCGGGTGGTCCACCCTGCCGAGCCCCACGCTCCGGGCGTCGCCGGTCACGGCGCCGCCCGCCTCGAGCCAGTACCGCTTGTGCTGGAAGGCGTAGGTCGGCAGGCTGACCCGGCGGGCGCCGCGCCCGGCGTACACCGCGTCCCAGTCCACTCCGACGCCGTTGGTGTACAGGGTGGCGACGGCCTCCGCCAGCGTCTGGGCCTCGGCGCGCCCGGAGCGGGCCAGGGGCACGAACGCCGCGTCGGCGTCGATGGCGTCCAGGCAGTCCTGGCCCATCGCGGTCAGCACGGCGTCGGGGCCGAGCTCCACACAGGTCGTCACGCCCTGGTCGGCGAGGCGGCGCATTCCGTCGTCGAAGCGGACCGCCTCCCGAACGTGGCGGACCCAGTACTCCGGGGTGGCCAATTCGGCGCCCGCGACATCGCCGGTGACGTTGGAGATGACCGGGATCGCCGGGGCCGAGTACGAAAGGCAGGCGGCGATCTGGCCGAACTCCTCCAGCATGGCGTCCATCCGGGGGGAATGGAACGCGTGGCTCACCCGCAGCCGCTTGGTCTTGCGGCCCTGGGCCTCCCAGTGGCCGACGAGTTCCAGCACCGCGTCCTCGTCGCCGGAGAGCACCACCGAGGTGGGACCGTTGAGCGCCGCGAGCGACACCTGGCCCTCACGGCCCTTCAGGCTCTCGGCCACCTCCTCCTCCGACGCCTGGACGGCCACCATCGCGCCGCCCTCGGGCAGTTCCTGCATCAGCCGCCCGCGGGCCGCCACCAGAGCGCACGCGTCCTCCAGGGACAGCACCCCGGCGACGTGTGCCGCGGCGATCTCGCCCACCGAGTGCCCCATCAGGAAGTCGGCGCGCACACCCCAGGACTCCACCAGGCGGAACAGGGCCACCTCGAAGGCGAACAGCCCGGCCTGGGTGAACATCGTCTGGTTCAGCTCGTCACCGGTCGCGGCCGCGTCGTCGTCCTCCGGACCGAAGACAACGTCCAGCACGGAGGTGCCGAGACGCACCTCGAGATAGTCACACGCCTCGTCGAACACATCGGCGAACAGCGGGTAGGTCTCGTAGAGTTCCTGGCCCATGCCCAGCCGCTGGGCGCCCTGGCCGGTGAACAGGAACGCCACCCGCTGCCCCGTGGACCTGCCTCGCACCAGGCCCGGCGCGTCGGTGTCCTCGGCGAGCGCCGCGAGTCCCCGCAGCAGCCCGTCGCGGTCGGAGGCCACCACCACGGCCCGCTGCTCGAGTGCGGCACGCGTCACCGCGGACGACCATCCGACGTCGACCGGGTTCGCGTCGCGGTCGCGCACCACGTGCTCGCGCAGCCGCGCGGACTGCGCCCGCAGCGCCTCCTCGCTCCTGGCGGACACCAGCCACGAGATGGGCTGGGACGCGGTCTCCGGGTCCTCGGCGTCGTCCGCCGTCAGGGTGGGCTCCTGCGGCGGCGCCTGCTCGATGATGGCGTGCGCGTTGGTGCCGCTCATGCCGAACGAGGAGATACCGGCGCGGCGCGGCCGCCCGGTCTCCGGCCAGGGGCGCTGCTCGGCGAGCAGCGCCATGCCGCCCGACGACCAGTCCACGTACGGGGTCGGCACCTCCACGTGCAGCGTCCTGGGCAGGATGCCGTGGCGCATGGCCATCACCATCTTGATGACGCCACCCACACCGGCCGCCGCCTGGGTGTGGCCGATGTTCGATTTGAGGGACCCCAGCCACACCGGCTGCCCCTCCGGGCGGCTCTCGCCGTAGGTGGCGATCAGCGCCTGCGCCTCGATGGGGTCGCCGAGCGAGGTTCCGGTGCCGTGCGCCTCGACGGCGTCGATCTGGTCCGCGGTCAGCTCGGCGTTGGCCAGCGCCTGCCGGATGACGCGCTGCTGGGAACGCCCGTTGGGGGCGGTCAGACCGCTGCTCGCGCCATCCTGATTGACGGCGGAGCCGCGCACGATCGCCAGCACCTCGTGGCCGTTGCGCCGGGCGTCGGAGAGCCGCTCCACCAGGAGGACGCCGACGCCCTCGGCCCACGAGGTGCCGTCGGCCTCGGCGCCGAACGCCTTGCAGCGCCCGTCGGAGGCGAGTCCGCGCTGGCGGCTGAAGAGGATGAAGTCCGCCGGGCTCGGCATCGTGGCGACACCGGCGGCGAGCGCGAGGTCGCATTCGCCCTGGCGCAGCGAGTACGCCGCCTGGTGCAGGGAGACCAGCGAGGAGGAGCACGCGGTGTCCACGGTCAACGCCGGGCCCTCGAAGCCGAAGGTGTAGGAGATGCGCCCGGAGGCGACGCTGCCCGCGGTGCCGGTGAGCGCGTAACCCTCGAGGCCGCTCTTGGTGCTCTGGAGGTGGGGCCCGTAGTCGTGGCGCTCAACGCCGGCGAAGACGGCGGTCCTGCTCCTCCGCAGCGTGGTGACATCGATACCGGCCCGCTCGAAGACCTCCCAGCTGGTCTCCAGCAGCAGCCGCTGCTGCGGGTCCATGGCCAGCGCCTCACGCGGCGAGATGCCGAAGAACTCCGCGTCGAACTCGGGGACGTCGTGGATGAAGCCGCCCTCGGTCGCGTAGCTGGTGCCGGGCCGGTCCGGGTCCGGGCTGTAGAGCGCCTCCAGATCCCAGCCCCGGTCGGTGGGGAACGGGGTGATGGCGTCGACACCCTCGACGACGACCTTCCACAGGTCCTCGGGACTGTTGACGCCTCCGGGGAAGCGGCAGCTCATCCCGACGATCGCGATGGGGTCGTCCGAGCCCACGACGGCACGCGCGGGAGCGGTGTCGTCCGTGTCGACGGGGAAGATCTGCCGGTGGAGGTGGTCCACCAGCTCGCTGGGTGTCGGGTGGTCGTAGGCGAGCGACACCTCCAGTGTGAGGCCGGTGGCGGCGACCAGTCCGCGGTGCAGATTGACCGCCGCGAGCGAGTCCAGCCCCAGGTCGAAGAACGAGCTCTCCGCGTCGAGCGCGCGCGGCGACTCGGACCGCAGGGCCGCGGCGACGTGTGCGCGTACCAGGTCGAACAGAACCCTGCGCTGTTCGAGGTCCGGCAGTTCCCTGAAGTCCGGACCGAGTGACGGCAGCTCGCCGGGGCCCTCGTCACGATCCGGCCCAGCCTGCACGATGGACTCTCCCGAGTCGCTGGACCCGTTCAACATGGTGCTCACCTAACTCCTGCCTTGTGGAAGACCCTGCGTCAAAGCTGTGTGCCGCGCCGATCGCGGTTTCGGCGCGGGGCGCCCGCCCGTCATTCATCAATGCCGGGCGGGCGCGTGGCCGTTAAAGGTTGGCCATCCAGTTCTCGACGGCCTGGGCGGTGGTCTCCGCGTGCTTCTCCATCATGCTGAAGTGATCTCCGGGCACGTCGATGAGGGAGTCGGCGGGCCAGTCGGCCTGCCAGCTCTGCACCTCCGCGTCCGGATCCGTCCGCAGCACCGTCTCGGTCGCACGAAGGTGGAGAGTGGGAACCGAGATCTGCGGCGGCTTCCACCCCGCCAGCAGATGCGAGTACCAGCCCATGGCGGACATCCGGACACCCTCCATGGAGACGAGCTCGTCCCGCTCGTACATTTCGTCCAGCCAGGCGTTCTCGAACTGGCCGAGCTTCGTGGTGTCCGGAAGGTAGGTATCCATCAGGACGACTCCCGCGGGTGGTGTGCCCTGGCTCTCCAGAGCGGCGGCCACCGAGTGGGCGAACATTCCTCCGGCCGAGGAGCCGCACAGGACGACCGGGTCGCCTTCGGCGTACTCGGCAACGGCCCTCGCCTGCAAGTGGAACAGCGCGTCCAGAGTGGCCGGAAGGCTCTCACCCTGGACGGACCCCACGGTGCCGAGGCCCGCCACGTCCCGGTTGCCACGGAACGGCGCGGCGAACCGCGCGTACTGGTGGACACCGCCCAGGGCGACGTGGGAGGAGAAGCACATCAGCCGGGGGCGCCGAGGGCCTCGGGAGAGCCGCGCGGGCCTGATGTTTCCCTCGTAGTCGGCCGGGTCCTCGAAGGTCGGACGGAGCCTTGCCGCGTTCACCAGCAGATCCATGCCGACGCTGACCTTGCCCTGCCGCGCCGCCTGCCGGTAGAGAGAGCCGAGGGTGTCGTCCGTGTTCACCTGCGGTGCCGGGGAAACGGGCTCGGCCACTGGCTCGGCGCCCGGAGCGGCCGCAACGGTCTGCTCCTGGACCTGGCGGCCGGCGGGAGCGGACGCGATCTCGGCCGCGAGCCGGGGGCGCAGATGGACCACCATCTCGCCCGGGCTCGGGTGGTCGAAGACGACCGTGGTGTTCAGCTTGAGGCCGGTGAGGGCGGCCAGCTGGTTACGGAATTCGACCGCCGTAAGAGAGTTGAAGCCCATCTCCATGAACTCGTGTCCGGTGTCGATGTCATTGGGTGATGCGAAACCGAGCACCGCGGCGGCGACGGTACGCACCATTTCGAGAAGCGCCTCGTCCCGCTCGGCCTCCGACAACCCGGCCAGCCGCTGCCGCAACTGGGTGGGCTGATCCACCTCGGACTCCGCCGCCCGAGCCGTACGCCGGACGGGGGAATCCGGGACGACGGAACGGAAGAAGGCGGGCAGCGCGGCGCCCTGGGCGCGCAGCGCACCCACGTCCAGCCGGGCGGGAATCACCACGGCCGTGTCGGAGGTGACTCCCGCGTCGAAGAGCTCCAGACCCTCTTCGGAGGAGACGGGCGCCAGACTGGTGCGCGCCACATCGTTCCACTCCGTGTCCAGCCGCTGGACCTCGTAGAGATCGCTCAGCAACGGGCTGGGCCGGGTCGCGGTGAACGCGGGGACGAACCGTTCCCAGTCCACGTCCACGACCGTCACCACACCGTCGTCGCCCGCCACCACGCGTTCCAGACCGGCGATCGCCGGCTCCGGCGTCAACCGGGGCAGACCGCGCCGCGCCAAATGATCACCCTGGTCGTCCGCGGCCGCCATGCCGATCTCGGCCCAGGGGCCCCAGACCACGGAGGTGCCGACGAGACCTCGCGCACGGCGCTCCTCCACCAGCGCGTCCAGGTAGGCATTGGCCGAGCTGTAGGCGACCAGGCCGCCACTGCCCCACAGACCGGAGATCGACGAGAAGAGCACGAACGCGTCGAGCTCGCGGTCGCCCAGCAGCTCATCCAGGTTGGCGGCACCCGCCACCTTGCCCGAGACGATGGTGGCCGCATCGGCCAACCCGGTCTCCAGCAGAGGCGTTCCCCCGGTGGCGCCCGCCACGTGCACGACCGCCGTCAGCGGATACTCCTCCGGGACGGCGTCCAGCACCGCGGCCAGCTGCTTGACGTCGGCCACATCACAGGCCGCCACCGTCACCCGGGCGCCCAGCCCCTCCAGCTCCTCGCGCAGCTCGGCCGCGCCCGGCGCCTCGGGACCCCGACGGCTGGTCAGCACCAGGTGCTCGGCGCCACTGCGCGCCAGCCACCGGGCCGCCTGACCACCCAGCCCGCCCGTACCACCGGTCACCAGCACGGTGCCACGCGCCCGCCACGCCGTCCCCTCGGCAACGGACGGAGCCGACCGCACCAGACGGCGCACGAAGACACCGGAGCCGCGAACCGCGACCTGGTCCTCGCCGCCCCCGGCGGACAGCACACCGGCCAGCCGGGCCGCACCGCGCTCATCCAGCGACTCGGGCAGATCGACCACACCGCCCCACAGCGGCGCCAGCTCCAGCGCGGCCACCCGGCCCAACGCCGACACCATCGCCTGCAGCGGGCTGGTGAGCCGGTCCGAGCCGTCCACCGAGACGGCCCCTCGCGTACCACTCCACAGCCGAGCCGGAATCTTCGCCTCGACCATGGCCCGCACCAGCACCAGGCTCAGCGCGTAGCCGCTCGGCAGAGCCGGATGCCCCGGGCAGGGTTCCTCGTCCAGGGCCAGCAGCGACAGGACACCGCCCAGCTCGGGCGCCTGCTCGGCCACCTCGCGCAGCCGCTCCGCCAGCACGCTCGGGTCCAGGTCCTGCTCGTCCACGACGACCGAGACCACATTCGCACCATGCCGCTCGAGCCCGGCGACAACCCCCGAGACCAGCTCGTCCCCGGCACAGGATGCCGGAACCACCACCGGCCAGGTCCCCGACAACGACCCCTTGGCCGGGTCCGGGACCAGCTTCCACGACACCCGATAGCGCCAGTTGTCGATCTCGTCCCGCCCGGGCGGTGTCACGCCGCTGTCCTCGGCCCACCGGCCCCACGCCAGCGAGACACCCGGCAGTCCTTGGGTGCGACGCCACGACGCGAGGCCGTCCAGGAACACATTGGCCGCGGCGTAGTTGCTCTGCCCGGCCGCGCCGAGCAGACCCGCGGCCGATGAGAACAGCACGAACGCCGACAGGTCCATGCCCGCGGTCAGCTCATGCAGATTCCAGGCCGCGTCCACCTTCGCCCGCAGCACCGCGGTCGCCCGCTCGCGTGTCAGCGATGCGAACAGCCCGTCATCGAGCACCTCGTCCGCATGCACCACGGCGCTCAGCGCGAGCCCTTCGGGCAGTCCCGCCAACACCGCGGCAAGCGCTTCGCGGTCCGCGGCGTCACAAGCCGTGACCACCACCTCGGCGCCCGCGGCCTCCAGTTCGGCCCGCAACTCGGCCGCACCGTCCGTCTCCGCACCACGGCGGGACAGCAGCACGAGCTTCTCGACGCCGTGCCGGGCCACCAGATGCCGGGCCACCAGACCGCCCAGAGCGCCCGTGCCCTCCGTCACCAGCACGGCGCCGGAGCCGAACACCTCCGACTCGGGAGCGTCACCGGCGGGCAGTGAGCGGGCCAGACGCGGCAGGCGGACCTCGCCCGAACGCACCACCACCTGCTCCTCACGCGTGGCCACCACCCCCGCGAGAAGTGCCACCGCACGCTCGACATCATCCGTGTCGACAAGCACCAGCCGTCCCGGGTGCTCCGCCTGCGCCGACCGCACCAAACCCCATACGGCCGCGCTCGCCAGGTCCGTCACACCGTCGCCGGTGTCAACGGCACCTTGTGTCAGCACCACCAGCGGGGTGCCCGCGAACCGGTCGTCCGCCAGCCACGACTGAACGGTCTCCAGCACCTCACCGATCCGTGTGTGTACCTCGTCCACCACGGCGGGGCCGGCCGAAGCCACCGGCAGGACCACCATTCCGGGCATGCTCGTGCCCGTCGCCAGGGTGTCGCTCAGCGCCTCGGGGTCCAGGTACACGTCGGCGGAGAAGAAGCCCGCCGCCTCCAGAGCGTCGCCCACGCCGAGGCAGTCGTCGACCAGCACCGCCCACCAGCCGGGTGCCACGCCCTCGGCGGGCTTCGCCGCGCCCGCCGTCCACTCCATGCGGAACAGCGCCTCACCGGAAGTCCGGCCCACGTTCTGCAGTGCGGCGGCCTGCATGGGACGGAAGAGGAGGGAGTCGACGGAAGCCACCGGGCGGCCGGAGGTGTCGGCCATGGCCAGCGACACGGCCTGCCGACCGTCCGGGACGATTCGGACGCGCAGCGCTTGGGCACCGACAGCTTCCAGGGAGAAGCCCCGCCACGAGAACGGCATCAGATTGCCCGCGCTCGGTGCGTCGTCGCCTCCGCGCAACGCGTTGTTCGCGCCGATCGCCTGGAGGGCCGCGTCGAACAGGGCCGGGTGCAGACCGAAGTACTTCGCGATGCCGCGCTGCTCCTCGGGCAGCTCGACGTCGGCGAACACCGCGTCGCCGCGCTTCCAGGCGCGCCGCAGCCCCCGGTACGCGGGACCGTAGTACAGCCCGTGCTCGGCGGCATGCTCGTAGCCGCCGGAGACGTCGACAGGTTTGGCGCCGGAGGGCGGCCACTTCGCGAAGTCGAAGGATGCCGCCGGCGCGGGCGGCGTGAGCACACCGTGAGCGTGCTGCACCCACGGCTGCTCGAGGTCGGCATCGTCGTCGGCCGGCTCCAACCGCGAGTACACGCTGACGTCGCGATGGCCCGCGGCGTCGGCCTCCCCCACCTCGACCTGGATCTGCACCCCTCCGCGCTCGGGCATCGCCAAGGGCGCCACCAGCACCAGCTCATCGACCCGGCCGCACCCGACCTGGTCGCCCGCCTGTGCGGCCATCTCCGCGAAGGCCGTCCCGGGAACCAACGCCACGCCCTGCACCGTGTGTTCGGCGAGCCAGGGGTTCGTGGCTGTCGACAGCCGCCCGCTGAGCAGCACTCCGCCGCCGCCCGCCAGCGAGACCGCGGCGCTCAGCAGGGGGTGCGCCACCGCCCTGAGGCCCACCGATCCCACGTCGCCGACGGCCGCCATCGAGTCCAGCCAATAGCGCTGACGCTGAAAGGCGTAGGTCGGCAGATCGACCCGGCGGGCACCTGGGCCCTCGAACACCTTCCGCCAGTCGACACCGACGCCACTGGTGTGCAGCTCGGCGGCCGAGGTCAGGAACCGCTCGGGTCCGCCCTCATCCCGCCGCAGGGTGCCCACGACCACTGCCCGCGCCTCAGCGGCCTCCACCGTCTGCTGCACCGGCAGGGCCAGCACCGGATGCGGGCTCACCTCGGCGAAGACCGTGAAACCGTCATCCAGCAACGTGCGTGTCGTGCTCTCCAGTTCAACGGTCTGCCGCAGGTTCCGGTACCAGTACTCCGCGTCAAGAGCAGCGGTGTCCACCAGCTCACCGGAGACCGTCGAGTAGAACGGCACCTCCGACGAACGGGGCGCGATGTCCGCCAGAACCTTCAGCAGTTCCTCGCGGATCTCCTCCACATGTGCGGAGTGCGAGGCGTAGTCCACCGGAACCCGACGGACCCGCACCTCCTCGCCCTCCAGCTTCGCGACCATCTCATCCAGCGCCTTGGCATCACCGGAGACCACGATGGAACCGGGGCCGTTGACCGCCGCGACCGAGATCGCGCCGTCCCAGGCGGCGATACGCTCCTTGACCTGGTCGACCGGCAGCCCGACCGACACCATGCCGCCACGACCCGCCAGACCGGCGGCGATCGCCTGCGACCGCAGGGTCACCACCTTCGCGGCATCCCCAAGCGACAGCGCACCCGCGACACAGGCCGCCGCGATCTCGCCCTGGCTGTGACCCATCACGGCATCCGGTTCCACACCCACCGAACGCCACAACTTCGCCAGCGACACCATCACCGCGAACAACACCGGCTGAACGACATCCACCCGGTCGAAACCGGGAGCACCCTCGGCACCACGCAGCACATCCGTCAACGACCAGTCCACATACGCGGACAGAGCCGTCTCGCACTCGCCGATCGCCTCCGCGAAGACCGGAGAGGATTCCAGCAGCTCCACCCCCATACCGGCCCACTGCGCACCCTGACCGGGGAACACGAAGGCGGTCCTGCGCCCCTTCGCCGCCTGCCCCCTGACCACGCCCTGGGCCACCTCGCCCTCGGCCACGGCCCGCAGGCCGCGCAGCAGGCTCTCGCGGTCCTCGCCGATCACCGCCGCGCGGTGCTCGAACGCCGATCGGGACGCCGCCAGGGAGTAGCCGATGTCCGCTACGGACGCCGTCGTGAGATCGTCGCCCTCGGCCGTCAGACGGGCGTACAGCCGCTCGGCCTGCGCCCGCATCGCGGTCTCGCCCTTGCCCGAGACCAGCCATGGCACGACGGAGGAGGCGACCGGGTGGGGAGCCTCGGCCTCGGCACCGGCCGGCTCCGGCTCCTCCGCTTCGGGGGCCTGCTCGATGATGGTGTGCGCGTTGGTGCCGCTGATGGCGAAGGAGGAGATCCCCGCCCGGCGGGGCCGGCCCGTCTCCGGCCAGGGCTGGGCCTCGGTCAGCAGCTCCACGGCCCCCGCCGACCAGTCGACATGCGGGGTCGGCTCGTCCACATGCAGCGTCTTCGGCAGAACGCCGTGCCGCATGGCCATCACCATCTTGATGATCCCCGCGACACCCGCCGCCGCCTGTGCGTGGCCGATGTTGGACTTGATGGATCCGAGCCACAGCGGTCGGTCCTCCGGCCGGTCCTGGCCGTAGGAGGCGATCAGCGCCTGCGCCTCGATCGGGTCGCCCAGGGAGGTGCCCGTGCCGTGCGCCTCCACCACGTCGACGTCGTCCGGGGTGAGTCCGGCGTTGTCGAGCGCCTGACGGATCACCCTGCGCTGTGACGGGCCGTTGGGGGCCGTGAGGCCGTTGCTGGCACCGTCCTGGTTCACCGCGGAGCCGCGCACCACCGCCAGCACGGGGTGGCCGTGGCGGCGGGCGTCGGACAGTCGCTCCACGAGCAGTACGCCGACGCCCTCGGACCAGTTGGTGCCGTCCGCGGCCGCCGCGAAGGGCTTGCAGCGGCCGTCGGAGGCGAGACCCCGCTGACGGCTGAACTCGGTGAAGGTTCCGGGGCCGGCCATCACGGTGATGCCACCGGCCAGGGCGAAGTCGCACTCGCCCTGGCGCAGCGCCTGCGCGGCCAGGTGCAGCGTCACCAGGGACGACGAGCACGCCGTGTCCACGGTCACCGCAGGGCCTTCGATGCCGAGGACATAGGAGATCCGGCCGGAGGTGACGGCGGGTGTCTGCCCCGTCATCAGATGGCCTTCGACCTCTTCGGCCTCGATCGGGCCGGCCGCACCGTACCCCTGGAAGGCGGCGCCCATGAACACGCCGCCGGTGGTGCCCTTGACGGACAGCGGGTCGATGCCCGCCCGCTCCAGGACCTCCCAGGACGCCTCCAGCAGCAGCCGCTGCTGGGGGTCCATCGCCAGCGCCTCACGCGGGGAGATCCCGAAGAACACGGGATCGAACAGGGCGGCGTCGTGCAGGAATCCGCCCTCGTTCACATAGCTCGTGCCCTGGCTGTCGGGGTCCGGGTCGTACACCTCCTCGAGCCAGCCGCGGTCCTTCGGGAACGGTGAGAGCCCGTCGGCGCCCTCGGCGACCATGCGCCAGAGCTCCTCCGGAGAGCTGACCCCGCCGGGGAAGCGGCAGCTCATCGCGACGATCGCGATCGGCTCCCGGTTCTTCTCCTCCACCTCCCGAAGGCGCAGACGAGTGCGGTGCAGATCAGTCGTCACCTTGTTGAGATAGTCGCGGAGCTTCGTCTCGCTCACTGTTTTGCCGTCACTTTCTCTACAGTCAGGGTCAGAGGGCGCTGGACAACGGTTCAGGACAGCCCGAGCTCGTTGTCGATGAAGTCGAACAGCTCGTCGTTGGAGGACGACCCGATCCGTTCGGCCATCTCGACAGTGGAGTTGGCGTCGTCGGAAGCCTCGCCCAGCTTCTCCAGGAGCTCCTTCAGCCGCCCGGCCACCTTCGTGCGGGTCTCGCTGTCGTCCATCACGTTGGAGAGCAGCGGCTCCAACTTGTCGAGCTCGGCGAAGACCACGGGCTCCCCCGTGCCGCCGTCCGGCAGGAGCTCCTCCCGCAGGTGGTCCACCAGCGCCGTGGGGGTCGGGTAGTCGAAGACCAGCACGGCCGACAGTCGAAGACCCGTCTCCGCGTTGAGCCGGTTGCGCAGTTCCACCGTGGTCAGGGAGTCGAAGCCCATGTCCTTGAAGGCCATGTCCGGCTCCACCGTTTCCGGCGAGCCATGACCGAGGACCGTCGCCACCTGCACCCGCACCAGGTCCAGCAGAGCCCGGTACTGATCGGCCGCGGAGAGACCGGCCAGGCGGTCCCGCAGCGATCCGGTGCCGGTCCGCGCGGTCTCCACCGCCGTGACCCGGCGCCGGGGAACACGCACCAGACCGCGCAGCAGAGCGGGCACCTCACCGGTGCGGGCCTGGACGCGCAGGGCGGCGAGGTCCACATGGGTCGGCACGAGCACGGTCTCGTCGGTTCCCAGCGCGTCGTCGAACAGCGCGAGGCCCTCTTCCGAGCTGAGCGCGTTCAGCCCGGCCCGCGCGATGCGCTGGAGGTCCGCCTCGCCGAGATCCCCGGTCATCTCGCTGCGCTGCTCCCACATGCCCCAGGCCAGGGAGACCGCGGGCAGGCCGAGCGCGCGGCGCTGATGCGCCAGGGCGTCCAGGAAGGCGTTCGCCGCGGCGTAGTTGGCCTGGCCGCCGCCACCGAAGTTGGAGGAGGCCGAGGAGAACACCACGAAGGCGGAGAGGTCGAGGCCGCGGGTCAGCTCGTGCAGATGCAGCGCCGCGTCCACCTTCGGACGCAACACCTTGTCCACCCGCTCCGGCGTCAGCGACTCCACCACACCGTCGTCCAGCACACCCGCCGCATGCACCACCGCGGACAGCGGACGCTCCGACCCGATCCCCGCCAGCAGACTCTCCACCGACGCCCGATCGGCCACATCACAGGCCACAGCCCGCGCCTGCGCACCGAGCCCGGCCAGCTCCGCCACCAACTCCGCCGCGCCCGGCGCCTCCACGCCACGACGACTCGTCAGCACCAGACGCTCAACACCGTGCTCCACCACCAGATGACGGGCCAGCAGCGCGCCCAGACCACCGGTGCCACCCGTGATCAGCACCGTGCCACGGCCGTCGAACGGCGTGGTCTCCGGCTCGGGCCGGTCCTCGGCCGGGGCCACCCGGGCGAGACGCGCCGCGAGCACGCGTCCGTCGCGCACGGCCACCTGCGGCTCCTCGGCGGTCAGGGCCGTCCGGAGCACCGACGACACCTCGCCCTGCTCCTCCGGGTCCAGGTCCACCAGGAGGAACTTCCCCGGGTGCTCGGTCTGCGCGGAGCGCAGCAGGCCCCATACGGCGGCCTCGGCCGGGGTGCGCACCTCGTCGGAGGAGCGGGCGCCCATCGCGCCGCGGGTCACGTACACCAGGTAGGAGTTGTCGAACCGGTCGTCGGTGACCCAGGTCCGCACCAGTTCCAGCGCGCGGTACGTGGTGCCGCGCACCCGTCCCGCCAGGTCCCCGCCGTCGTCGATGCCGACCGCCTCCGCGGCGCCCGCCACCATGACGACGTCCGGCGCCGTGGCCCCGGAGTCGATCGCCTCGCGCAGCGCGGCCAGATCCGCGTACGACGCCACGTCGGCGCCCTGGGCCGCAAAGCTGGAGAGCACCCCCAGGTCGTCGGTGCCCAGCACGGCCCAGGTGCCTTCGGAGGCGGGGGCCGGCGCACCGACGGGGACGGGGGTCCAGTCCAGCCGGAAGAGCGAGTCATGCCCGGCCGCCGGGGAGCCGGCCGACTGGATCTGCCCCTCCGCGACCAGCCGCAGCACCAGGGAGTCGGCGGTGGCCACGGCGCGGCCGCTGGTGTCGGCCACCGCGAGGCCGATCGAGTCGGG
This sequence comes from Streptomyces sp. 11-1-2, assembly GCF_003595545.1. NCBI lineage: Bacteria > Bacillati > Actinomycetota > Actinomycetes > Kitasatosporales > Streptomycetaceae > Streptomyces > Streptomyces sp. 11-1-2. The sequence goes on along the minus strand of NZ_CP022545.1, from coordinate 10,805,834 downwards.
CCCCCGCGAGCTGAGGCGCACCCTCAGTTCCGAGGCGCCCGTGGCCCGCAGCGACACGCCGGTCCAGGAGAACGGAAGCCTGGCGAGGCCCGCCTCCTCCTGGGGTACGAACATGACGGCCTGAATCGCCGCGTCCAGCAGGGCGGGGTGCAATCCGAACTTCCCGGCGTCCGAGGCGTTCTCCTCCGGCAGGCGCACCTCGGCGAAGACCTCGTCACCACGGATCCACACCGACCGCAGCCCCTGGAAGACCGGGCCGTAGGCGAAGCCACCCGCCGCCATCCGGTCGTAGACGTCCTCGATGTCGATCCGCGCCGCGCCCTCCGGGGGCCATACGGCGAGGTCGGCCTGCCCGGTCTCGTCCGGCGCGCCGCTTTGGGCGAGCAGGCCGGAGGCGTGCTGGACCCACGGCTGCTCCATGGTGGGGTCTTCCAGCCGGGAGTACACGTTCAGCGTGCGCGCGCCGTTCTCGTCCGGTCCGCCCACCGCCAGTTGGAGGTGCACCGCGCCCCGCTCGGGCAGCGGCAGCGGCGCCGTGAGGGTCAGCTCCTCGACCCGGTCGCATCCCACCTGGTCGGCGGCGTACAGGGCCAGTTCGAGGAAGGCGGTGCCGGGCAGCAGGATCGTGTCCTGGACCATGTGGTCGACCAGCCACGGGTGCGTCTGCGGCGAAAGACGGCCGGTGAACAGGAAGCCGTCCGCGTCGGGCAGTTCGACGGCGGCGCCCAGCAGCGGATGCGTCGGCGGGACGAGCCCCACCGCGGTGACATCGCTGGCGAACGTCGACAGGGCCTCCAGCCAGTAGCGCTCGCGCTGGAAGGCGTAGGTGGGCAGCTCGACCTGCCGGGCGTGACGTCCGGCGAAGGTCTGCGCCCAGTCCACTCCGACGCCGTGCACGTGGAGTTCGGCCAGCGCGCTGGTCAGCGCCAGTGTCTCGGGTCGGTCCTTGCGCAGCACCGGCACCAGGACCGGCTCGGTGGTCCCCTCGGGCCGGTCCGCCACGCAGTCCCGCGCCATCGCGGTGAGCACACCATCGGGGCCGACCTCGACGAACCTGGACACGCCCTGCGCTTCGAGCGCCCGTACGCCGTCCGCGAACCGCACCGCCTCCCGGACATGCCGGACCCAGTACTCCGCGGAGCACACCTCGTCGGCGTTCGCCGCCTCGCCCGTCACATTCGAGACCAGGGCGATGGACGGTGCCTGGAACGACAGTTCCTCGACGACCTTGCGGAAGTCGCCCAGCATCGCGTCCATCCGGGGCGAGTGGAAGGCGTGGCTGACCTTCAGCCGGCGGATCTTACGGCCCTGCCGCTCCCACTCGGCGGCGATCTCCAGCGCCGGTGCCTCGTCGCCCGCGATGACCACGGAGGTGGGGCCGTTGATGGCGGCGATGCTCACCTCGGCCTCACGACCGGCCAGCGACGGAGCGATCTCGTCCTCGGACGCCTGCACCGCCACCATGGCTCCGCCCTCGGGCAGCGCCTGCATCAGCCGCCCACGCGCCGCGACCAACGTGCAGGCGTCCTCCAACGAGAACACCCCGGCCACATGGGCGGCGGCGATCTCACCGATGGAGTGGCCGATCACCACATCCGGCGCCACACCCCACGCCGACAGCAGCCGGAACAACGCCACCTCGACCGCGAACAGCGCGGGCTGGGTGAACGCCGTCTGATCCAGCAGCTCGGCGTCCGCGCTCCCCTCCGCCGCGAACACCACATCCCGCAGCGGACGGTCCAGCAGACCGTCCAGATGCGCGCACACCTCGTCCCACGCGTCGGCGAACGCCGGGAAGGCGTCGTACAGCTCCCGCCCCATGCCCAGGCGCTGCGCACCCTGGCCCGAGAACAGGAACGCCGTCTTGCCGGCCGCTCCCGCCACGCCGCGTACGACGCCGGGCGCGGTCTCGCCCTTCGCGAGGGCCTCGAGGCCACGCAGCAGGTCCGCGCGGTCCTCGCCGACCACGGCGGCCCGGTGGTCGAAGAGAGATCGGGCCGTCGCCAAGGAATAGCCGACGTCCACAGCGGGCATGGACTCTTCGGTGGCGGTGGCCAGTTGGCCCCGCAGCCGTTCGGCCTGGCCCCGGAGGGCGGCGTCGGTCCGGCCGGACAGGATCCACGGCACCGGGGCCGCGGTGGAGTCCGGGGCCTGTGCGGCCCGCGGCGCCTGCGGCTCGTCGTCGGTCGGCGCCTGCTCGATGATGGTGTGCGCGTTGGTACCGCTCACGCCGAAGGCGGACACCGCCGCCCTGCGCGGGTGGTCCCGCTCCGGCCAGGGCATCGCCTCGGTCAGCAGCTCCAGATCGCCCGCCGACCAGTCCACATGCGGCGACGCCTCGTCCACGTGCAGCGTCTTGGGAAGGGTGCCCTCGCGCATGGCCATCACCATCTTGATGACCCCGGCGACACCGGCGGCGGCCTGCGTATGACCGATGTTGGACTTGATGGCGCCCAGCAGCAGCGGCTGGCCCTCGGGGCGGCCCTGGCCGTAGGTGGCCAGCAGCGCCTGCGCCTCGATCGGGTCGCCGAGCGGAGTGCCGGTGCCATGGGCCTCGACCACGTCCACGTCGGCGGAGACCAGCCGGGCTCCGGCCAACGTCTGCTCGATCAGCCGCTGCTGCGACGGGCCGTTGGGCGCCGTCAGACCGTTGGACGCGCCGTCCTGGTTGATCGACGAACCCCGGATGACGGCCAGCACCTTGTGGCCGTTGCGCTGCGCGTCCGACAGCCGCTCCACGAGCAGCATGCCCACGCCCTCGGACCAGCCGGTGCCGTCGGCGTCGGCGGAGAACGCCTTGCACCGTCCGTCGAAGGACAGCACGCGCTGGGCGCTGAACTCGATGAACGTGCCCGGCGTGGCCATGATCGTCACACCGCCGGCCAGCGCCACGGAGGCCTCGCCCTGGCGCAGCGACTGGCAGGCCAGGTGCAGGGCGACCAGCGACGACGAACACGCGGTGTCCACCGTGACGGCCGGCCCCTCGAAGCCGAAGGTGTAGGAGATACGGCCGGAGGAGACGCTGGGGGCGCTGCCGAGTCCGAGATACCCCTCCACTCCTTCGGTGTCGCTCAGGATGCGTGAACCGTAGTCGTGGTAGTTGGAGCCGACGAAGACTCCGGTCTGGCTTCCGCGTAGCGCCACGGGGTCGATCCCGGCGCGCTCGAACGCCTCCCAGGAGGTCTCCAGCAGCAGCCGCTGCTGCGGGTCGATCGCCATCGCCTCACGGGGCGAGATCCCGAAGAACGCCGGGTCGAAGTGGCCCACCTGGTCGAGGAAGCCGCCCGCCCGGACGTAGCTCGTACCGGACTTCTCGGGGTCCGGGTCGTAGAGACCGTCGATGTCCCAGCCACGGTCCTCGGGGAATCCCGAGATCACGTCCGCACCCGCCATCACCAGGTCCCACAGCTCCTCGGGGCTGCTCACCCCGCCGGGGAACCGGCAGCTCATGCCGATGATGGCGATGGGCTCATCGGTGGCCATGGGCTTGTCGAGCCCCTCCGGCCGCTGGGGTGCGGCGGTGGTGGCACCCGCGGTGACCGGCTGGTCGCCGAACATCTCGGTGTACAGGTACCGGGCCAGCACCGTGGCGGTCGGGTAGTCGAAGACACAGGTGACCGGCAGTCGGAGGCCGGTGACCACGCCGAGGCGGTTGCGCAGCTCGACGGCGGTCAGCGAGTCGAAGCCGAGGTCCCGGAAGGCCCGGTCGGCCTCCACCGCGTCCGCGCTGTCGTAGCCGAGGACGTCGGCGGCCTGGTTGCGCACCAGCTCCAGCAGCAGCTTGGGCTGCTCGGCAGGGGGCAGCTCCGCCATCTCCCGGCGCAGCGCGGAAATGGCGTCGTCGCCGTCGCCGGTGTCCGCACCAGTGGTGGCAGCGGGGCGGTTCAGCTCGGGCAGCTCACGGAACAGCGCGCTCGGACGTGAACCGACGAACTCCGGCCGGAAGCGATCCCAGTCGATCTCGGCGATGACCACGAAGGTCTCGTCCAGTTCAAGCGCCTGCTGCATACCGGAGATCGCCAGCTCGGGCACCATTCCGACCATGCCGGAACGGTCCATCCGCTCGCCGACGTCGCCGGAGCCGAGGCCGCCTCCGGCCCAGGCGCCCCAGGCGATGGAAGTCGCCGGAAGGCCGTCCGCACGCCGCTGCAACGCCAGCGCGTCGAGGTAGGCGTTACCCGCCGCGTAGCTGCCCTGACCCGGACCGCCCAACGTACCCGCCCCGGAGGAGAACAGCACGAACGCCGACAGATCCATCCCCGCGGTCAGCTCATGCAGATTCCGGGTCGCGTCCACCTTCGGACGCAACACCCCGGCCGCCCGACGCACCGTCAGCGCGTCCACCACACCGTCGTCCAGCACACCAGCCGTATGCACCACGGCCGTCAGCGGGAACTCCCGCGGAATCGCGTCCAGCACCGCGGCCAGCGCCGCACGGTCCGCGGCGTCACACGCCGCCACCGTCACCCGGGCACCGAGCCCCTCCAGCTCCGCCTTCAACTCGGCGGCACCCTCGGCCTCCATACCACTACGGCTCGTCAGCACCAGATGCTCAGCACCGGTACGCGCCAGCCAGCGGGCCACATGGCCACCCAGCGCACCCGTACCACCGGTCACCAGCACCGAACCCCGGCTCTGCCACGACTCCCGGCCCCCGGCGTCCTCAGCCGCCGAGACCCGCACCATGCGCTTGGCGAACACACCGGAGCCGCGCACCGCGACCTGGTCCTCGCCCTCCGTGCCCGCCAGCACTCCGGCCAGACGGGCCACCGCACGGCCGTCCATGGTCTCTGGCAGATCGACGGCACCGCCCCAGCGCTGGGGATACTCCGCCCCGACGATCCGCCCCAGGCCCCACACCATCGCCTGCACCGGGCTCACCAGCCGGTCGGAACGCCCCACCGACACCGCACCCCGAGTGCCGCACCACAGCGGAGCCACCACACCCGCGTCACCCAGTCCCTGGACCAGGCCCACCATGGCCGCCAGTCCGGCAGGCACCACCTCGAACGTCGTGTGCCCCGACTCGTCCAGTCCGAGGAGCGAGAACACGCCCGCGACGCCCGAGGGCTCCACCCCGGCCTCGTCGAGCGCCCCGCCCAGCCGCTCCGCCACTGTCCAGCGGTCGTTGCCGGATCCGTCCAGCACCACTCGGACGACGTCGGCCCCGCTCGTCCCCAGCCCGTTCACCGTGGCGGTCACCAGGGCATCGTCGGCGTGCGACGCGGGAAGGACGACGAGCCAGGTGCCCGAGAGGGCCGCCGCGGTGGCGGACGCCTGTGGCTTCCAGACCACCTGGTAACGCCAGCTGTCCACCGTGTTCTGCTCACGCCGCTGACGGCGCCAGGACGACAGCGCCGGAAGCAGCGCCGTCAGCGACGACTGCTGCTCCTCGTCGTCCACCTCCAGCGTGCGGACCAGCGCCTCCAGGTCCTCGCGCTCCACCGCCTCCCAGAAACGGGCGTCCACCGCGTCCACGGCCAGACCGTCGACGGTGGCGGACAGCTCCTCGGCCGACACATCCAGCCAGTACCGCTGACGCTGGAAGGCATAGGTAGGCAGCTCCACCCGGTGGGCACCGCGGCCCTCGAGCAGGGCGGTCCAGTCCACCGTGACGCCGCGGACGAACACCTCGGCGGCGGAGGTCAGGAACCGCTCCGGGCCGCCCTCGTCACGCCGCAGCGTGCCGACGACCACGGCCTGGGTCTCGGCGGCCTCCACGGTCTGCTGCACCGGCAGAGTCAGCACCGGGTGCGGGCTCGCCTCGATGAACACGGAGTGGCCGTCGTCCAACAGCTTTCGAGTGGTGGCCTCCAGCTCGACGGTCTGCCGCAGGTTCCGGTACCAGTACTCCGCGTCCAGACCGGTGGTGTCCACCAGCTCGCCGGACACCGTGGAGTAGAACGGCACCTCGGACGCGCGGGGCTCGATGCCGGCGAGGACCTTCAGCAGCTCCTCGTGGATGGCCTCGACGTGCGCGGAGTGCGAGGCGTAGTCCACCGGGACCCGGCGGACCCGGATCTCCTCGCCCTCCAGCTGGGCGACCATCTCGTCCAGCGCGCCCGGGTCTCCGGAGACCACGACGGAACCGGGGCCGTTGACCGCGGCAACCGAGATTCCACCGTCCCAGGCGGCGATACGGTCCCTGACCTGGTCGACCGGCAGCCCGACCGACACCATGCCACCACGACCGGCAAGGCCCACCGCGATCGCCTGCGACCGCAGGGCCACCACCTTCGCGGCGTCCTGCAGCGACAGCGCACCCGCGACACACGCCGCGGCGATCTCACCCTGGCTGTGGCCCATCACGGCATCCGGCTCGACACCCACCGAACGCCACAGCTTCGCCAGTGACACCATCACCGCGAACAGCACCGGCTGAACGACATCCACCCGGTCAAAACCGGGAGCGCCCTCGGCACCGCGCAGCACATCCGTCAACGACCAATCGACATACGCCGACAGGGCCGTCTCACATTCGGCTATCGACTCCGCGAACACCGGCGAGGACTCCAGCAACCCCACCGCCATGCCCACCCACTGCGCCCCCTGACCCGGGAACACGAAAACCGAGCGGCCGGCGTCGCCGGTCCTCCCCCGCACCACTCCGTTCGCCGCGGTGGCGTCCTCGGCGACCGCCTCCAGACGCTGGAGGAGTTCCTCACGGTCGGCCCCGGTGACCACGGCCCGGTGCTCGAAGGCGGACCTGGTCGTGGCGAGCGACAGCGCCACGTCCGCCGCGTTCAACTCCGGGCGCTCCGTGAGGAATTCGCGGAGCTGCCCGGCCTGCGCACGCAGCGCCTCGGCGCCACGGCCCGACACGACCCACGCCACCGGACCGTCGGCGACCTCGGCCTCAGTGGCCTCGGCCACCTCGGACTCCGGAGCCTGCTCCAGGATGGTGTGCGCGTTGGTGCCACTCATGCCGAACGACGACACGGCGGCGCGGCGCGGGTGATCCCGGTCCGGCCACGGTGTCGAGTCGTGCAGAAGGGAGACGGCGCCGCCGGTCCAGTCGATATGCGGCGAGGGCTCGGCCGCATGGAGCGTCTTCGGCAGCACGCCCTCCCGTATGGCCATCACCATCTTGATGACCCCGGCGACACCGGCGGCGGCCTGCGTGTGCCCGATGTTCGACTTGATGCCCCCCAGCCACAACGGCTGGTCCGCGGGCCGGTCCTGCCCGTACGTGGCCATCAGCGCCTGCGCCTCGATCGGGTCACCCAGTGTGGTACCCGTACCGTGCGCCTCCACCGCGTCCACCTCGGCGGCGGACAGCCGGGCGCTGGTCAGCGCCTGCCGGATGACCCGCTGCTGCGAGATGCCGTTGGGCGCCGTCAGACCGTTGGAGGCGCCGTCCTGGTTGATGGCCGAACCCCGGACGATGGCCAGCACCTGGTGGCCGTTGCGCTCGGCGTCGGACAGCCGCTCGACGAGCAGCATGCCGACGCCCTCACCCCAGCCGGTGCCGTCGGCCGCGGCCCCGAACGGCTTGCACCGGCCGTCCGCCGCCAGGCCACGCTGCCTGCTGAACTGGACGAACGCCGATGGCGTGGACATCACGGTGATGCCACCGGCCAGCGCGAGCGTGCACTCGCGCTGGCGCAGCGCCTGAACGGCGAGGTGCAAGGTCACGAGGGACGACGAGCACGCCGTGTCCACGGAGAGCGCGGGGCCCTCGAGACCCATGGTGTAGGAGATCCGGCCGGAGACGATGCTCGCCGCGTTGCCGGTGCCCGAGTGGCCCTCGACATCTTCCAGGCTCTCGGCCGCGCCGAGCATGAGCATGGAGTAGTCCTGGCCGTTGGTCCCGACGAACACACCGGTCCTGCTGCCCCGCAGGGATGTCGGGTCGATGCCCGCCCGCTCGACCGCCTCCCAGGATGTCTCCAGCAGCAGCCGCTGCTGCGGATCCATCGACAGCGCCTCGCGCGGCGAGATCCCGAAGAACGCCGGATCGAATTGGCCGGCGTTCTCCAGGAAACCGCCCTCGGTCGTATAGCTGGTGCCGGGACGGTCCGGGTCCTCGTCATAGAGGGCGTCGATGTCCCAGCCACGGTCCATGGGGAATTCCGAGATCGCGTCGGTGCCGTCCGCCACCAGGCGCCACAGGTCCTCGGGAGAGTTCACCCCTCCGGGGAACCGGCAGCTCATGGCGACGATCGCGATCGGTTCCTGGTCCGCTGACTCGGCCTCGAGCAGGCGCTGGCGAGTCTGCTGGAGATCCGCGGTCACCCGCTTGAGATAGTCGAGAAGCTTCTCTTCGTTCATTGTTATGTCACCCATGGAAGTAGTAAGGAACGACCCTCGGGAACCGACCGCGCCAGCTCAGGAGATCCCGAGCTCCTTGTCGATGAAGTCGAACATCTCGTCCGACGTCGCCGACTGAATCTTGTCCGAAACCGCCTTCTTGCCCGAATTGCTGGAATCCTGCTCCGCCTCTCCCCACTTCAGAAGGAGCGTCTGCAAGCGCGTCGTGATCCTCGGCCGGTCCACGTCGTCGGCGGAGATCGTGGCCATCGCCGCTTCGATCCGGTCCAGCTCGCCGAGGATCGGTGCGGCCGCCGAGATCCCGTCCTCAACTACGTCGGTACGCAGTCGGCGGGCGAGCGCCACGGGCGTCGGGTGGTCGAAGACGATCGTCGCGGGCAGGCGCAGGCCCGTCGCAGCGTCCAGCCGGTTGCGCAGTTCGACGGCGGTCAGCGAGTCGAACCCGAGTTCCCGGAAGGCCCGCTGGGACTCGACCGACTCCACCGACGGGAAGCCCAGCACCATCGCCACCTGTGTGGTGACCAGGTCGAGCAGCGCTCGTTCCTGCTCCGCCTCCGACATTCCGGCAAGCCGCTCGCGCAGTTCCGAGCCACCGGTCTCGAACTGCGCGGCGGTACCACCGCCGATCGCGGCCTCCAGGATCCGCCGCGCCTCGGGCACCTCGTCCAGCAGTCGGCTGGCCCGAACGGCGACGTAGGAGGGTACGAATCGCTCCCAGTCGAGGTCGGCGATGGCCAGGTGCGTCTCCTGCAGGTCGAGGGCCTGCTGGAGGGCCTTGACCGCCAGTTCCGGGGTCATCGCGGCCATGCCGCCGCGCCGCAGCCGGTCCTCCAGCGCCCCGTCGACCGCCATGCCGCCCTCGGCCCACGGGCCCCAGGCCACCGAGGTGGCCGCCAGGCCCTGGGCCCGGCGCTGCTGCGCCAGGGCGTCGAGGTAGGCGTTGGCCGCGGCGTAACTGCCCTGCCCGGCCCCGCCGATGGCTCCGGCGAGCGAGGAGAAGAGCACGAACGCGGACAGGTCGAGGCCCTCGGTCAGCTCGTGCAGATTGCGAGCCCCGTCCACCTTGGGACGCAGCACGCCCGCGACCCGCTCCACCGACATCGAGTCCAGGACACCGTCGTCCAGGACGCCCGCCGCGTGCACGACGGCGTTCAGCGGATACCGCTCCGGGATGGCGGCCAGTACGCCGGCCAGGCCATCGCGGTCTGCTGCGTCACAGGCCGCGATGGTCACCTCGGCGCCCAACGCGGTGAGCTCGTCGCGCAGTTCGGCCGCGCCGTCGGCCTCCAGGCCACGGCGGCTGGTCAGCACCAGGTGCTCGGCGCCGGCACGTGCCAGCCACCGGGCCACCTGGCTGCCCACTCCCCCGGTGCCGCCGGTCACCAGCACCGACCCCCGCGCGCTCCACGGCCGAGCCGCGGTCTGCGGCGCGGTGGCCCGCACCAGGCGCCGGGTGAACACGCCGGACGTGCGCACCGCCACCTGGTCCTCGAACTCGCCCGCGCCGCCGCCCAGCACACCGGACAGCCGGTTCGCGGCCCGCTCGTCGAATGTCTCCGGGAGGTCGACCAGACCGCCCCACAGCCGCGGGTGCTCCAGACCGGCGACCCGGCCAAGCCCCCACATCTGCGCCTGGGCGGCGCTGCGCAGGGTGTCGGATCCGGTCACCGACACGGCGCCTCGTGTCGCCACCCACAACGGGGCCTCGACACCGGCGTCCACCAGTGCCTGCAACGCGACGAGGTTCAGCGCGAGCCCTTGCGGCACGACCGCGTGCTCGGGGCTGGGACTCTCGTCCAGGGCCAGCAGGGAGAGAACCCCGCTGACGGCCGCGTCGGACGCGCCCTCGGCCGCCGTGCGGAGCCGCTCGGCGACCGCCGCGCGGTCGACGTCGGCCGCGCCGTCGAGCTCGATCCGCGCCACCTCCGCGCCCTGCCGCTCCAGCATGGTCACCGCGGAGGTGACCAGCTCGTCGTCGGCGTACGACTGGGGAACCATGACCATCCAGGTCCCGGTCAGCGCCCGCTCCGAGAGCTCGGACACCGGGGTCCACGCGATCTGGTAGCGCCAGCCGTCCACCGTGGACCGCTCACGATGGCCCTTGCGGTAGGACGACAGGGCGGGGAGCACCTCGGTCAGCGAGGCGTTTCCGTCCACGTCCAGCGCGGTGGTCAGCGCCTCCAAGTCCTCACGTTCGACCGCGTCCCAGAACCGGGCGTCGACCGAATCCGCGGCGGCGGATGCGGTGGAGTCGTCGCTCTCCGGAGCGTCCAGCCAGTAACGCTGCCGCTGGAACGCGTACGTCGGCAGCTCGACCCGCCGGACGTCCTCACCGGCGAACAGGGCCTCCCAGTCCACGGTGACGCCGTGGACGTGGAGTTCGGCCAGGGCCGCCGTCAGCGCCTGGGCCTCCGGGCGGTCCTTGCGCAGCGCGGGCACCACGACGGGGGCCGAAGTCTCCTCCACTGTCAGGCACTCCCGCGCCATCGCCGAGAGCACCCCGTCGGGGCCCACCTCGAAGAACCTGGTCACGCCCGCGTTCTCCAGGGAGCGCATCCCGTCCGCGAAGCGCACCGCCTCGCGGACGTGGCGCACCCAGTACTCCGGCGAGCACACCTCATCGGCACCCGCCGACTTGCCCGACACGTTGGAGACCAGCGCGATCGAGGGCGGGGCGAACGACAGCCCCTCGACGACCTTGCGGAAGTCGTCCAGCATCGCGTCCATACGGGGCGAGTGGAACGCGTGGCTGACCCGCAGTTGGCGGGTCTTACGGCCCTGCTCCGCCCACTGTCCGGCGATCTCCAGCGCCGCGGCCTCGTCGCCCGCGATCACCACGGAGGTCGGCCCGTTGACCGCGGCCATGCTCACCTCGGCCTCACGACCGGCCAGCGACGCCGCGATCTCTTCCTCGGACGCCTCGACGGCGACCATCGCACCCCCCTCGGGAAGCGCCTGCATCAGACGGCCACGGGCGGCCACCAGCGTGCAGGCGTCCTCGAGCGAGAACACCCCGGCCACATGCGCGGCGGCGATCTCACCGATGGAGTGACCGATCATCACATCCGGGGCGACACCCCACGCGGACAGCAACCGGAACAACGCCACCTCGATGGCGAACAGCGCCGGCTGGGTGAACGCCGTCTGATCCAGCAGCTCGGCGTCCGCACTGCCCTCCGCCGCGAACATCACATCCCGCAGCGGACGATCCAGCACCACATCCAGATACGCGCACACCTCGTCCAGCGCACGGGCGAACACCGGGAACGCCTCGTACAGCTCCCGCCCCATGCCCAGGCGCTGCGCACCCTGGCCCGAGAACAGGAACGCCGTGATGCCCGTGGGAGTGGCGACCGAGCGCACGACCCCGGGAGCCTCCTCACCGGTGGCGACGGCTTCCAGCCCGCCCAGCAGCTCCGCACGGTCCGCGCCCGTCAGCACGGCACGGTGTTCGAACACCGACCGGCTGGCGACCAGGGAGTAGCCCACGTCCTTCAGGCTCAGTTCCGGCCGTGCGGTCAGATGCGCCCGCAGCCGCCGCGCCTGGGCGCGCAGCCCGTCCGCGCTCCGGGCGGAGAGCGTCCAGGGTGCCGCGCCACGGTCGTCGGGAGCCGTCGCCTCGGCCGGTCGCTCGTCCTCCGCGTCCGTCGGGGCCTGCTCGATGATGGCGTGCGCATTGGTGCCGCTGACGCCGAACGCGGAGACACCGGCCCGGCGCGGCTGACCCGTCTCGGGCCACTCGGTGGCCTCGGTCAGCAGCCTCACCTCGCCCGCCGACCAGTCCACCTGCGGCGAAGGCTCGTCCACGTGCAGCGTCTTCGGCAGCACACCGTGCCGCATCGCCATGATCATCTTGATGATGCCGGCGAGTCCGGACGCGGCCTGGGTGTGTCCGATGTTCGACTTCAGCGCGCCCAGCCACAGGGGCCGGTCCTCGGGGCGCTGCTTGCCGTAGGTGGCCAGCAGCGCCTGCGCCTCGATGGGGTCGCCCAGCGACGTACCCGTGCCGTGTGCCTCCACCGCGTCCACCTCGGCGGCCGACACCCCGGCGTTGGCCAGCGCCTGGCGGATCACCCGCTGCTGCGAGGGGCCGTTGGGCGCCGTCAGACCGTTGGACGCACCGTCCTGGTTCACGGCCGAGCCCCGCACGATGCCCAGTACCTGGTGGCCGTTGCGCCGCGCGTCCGAGAGCCGCTCCACGAGCAGCACATCGGCGCCCTCGCTCCAGCCCGTACCGTCCGCCGCGGCCGAGAACGGCTTGCAGCGGCCGTCCGGGGCAAGCCCGCCCTGCCGGCTGAACTCGACGAAGGCCATCGGAGTAGCCATAACCGCCACACCACCCACCAGCGCCATGGAGCATTCGCCCTGACGCAGCGACTGACAGGCCAGATGCAGTGCCACCAACGACGACGAGCAGGCCGTGTCCACCGTGACGGCGGGGCCCTCCAGGCCGTAGGTGTAGGAGAGACGGCCGGAGACCACGCTGCCGGAGTTGCCGGTCAGCAGATGGCCCTCGACGTCCTCGGGCACCGTCTCCAGGTTGGTGCCGTATCCGGAGCCCGAGAAGCCCACGAACACACCGACCTGGCTGCCCCGCACCGACGCGGGGTTGATGCCCGCCCGCTCGAACGCCTCCCACGAGGTCTCCAGCAGCAGCCGCTGCTGGGGGTCGGTCGCCAGCGCCTCACGGGGCGAGATCCCGAAGAACCCGGGGTCGAACTCGCCCGCGTCGTAGAGGAATCCGCCTTCACGGGCGTAGAACGTGCCCGGCCGGTCCGGGTCCGGGTCGTACATGCCCGACAGGTCCCAGCCGCGGTCCGACGGGAAGGAGGAGACGGCATCGCCGCCGCTCTCGACCAGCTGCCACAGGTCCTCCGGGCTCCGCACCCCACCGGGGAAACGGCAGCTCATGGAGACGATCGCGATGGGATCGTCGTCCGCGCCGACCCCGGCGGGAGCCCCGGATCCGGTGGCCACCGCCGGGGACGAGGTGCCCAGCACCTCGGTGCGCAGATGCGCCGCGAGCGTGGCGGCGCTGGGGTAGTCGAAGACCAGCGTGGCCGGAAGACTGAGACCGGTCTCGGCGGCCAGCCGGTTGCGCAGGTCGACCGCGGTCAGCGAGTCGAAGCCCAGATCGCGGAAGGCCCGGTTCGGCTCGACCATCTCCGCGGAGGCGTAGCCGAGCACGGAGGCGGCGTGCTTGCGCACCAGATCGAGCAGCGCCCGGTCCCGCTCGCCCTCGGTGAGGGGCTTCAGCCGCTCGCGCAGCTGCGCCCCGGCGGCGTCGGCGCTCTCGCCACCGTCGCCCTTCGTCTCCAGCGCCCGGACCTCGTCGAGGTCGCTCAGCAACGGGCTGGGGCGGACCGCGGTGAACGAGGGCGCGAACCGCTCCCAGTCCACGTCCGCGACCGTCACCACACCGTCGTCACCGGCCACCGCGCGCTCCAGAGCGGCGATCGCCAACTGGGGTGCCATCGCGGGCAGTCCACGCCTCGCCAGCTGCTCCCCCGCGTCGTCCCGGGTGGCCATGCCGCCTTCGGCCCACGGGCCCCAGGAGACGGCGGTGCCCGCGAGGCCCCGCGCACGGCGCTGCTCCACCAGCGCGTCCAGGAAGGCGTTTCCGGAGCCGTAGACGCCCTGGCTGCCGCCGCCCCAAATACCGGAGATGGACGAGAAGACCACGAACGCGTCAAGCTCACGGTCGCCGAGCAGCTCGTCCAGGTTGACGGCGCCCGCCACCTTGCCCGATACCACCCTGGCCGCGTCCGCGAGCTCCGTCTCCAGCAGGGAGGCCGCGATCGTGACACCCGCCGCGTGCACCACTCCGGTGAGCGGCTGGTGCTCCGGCACGGCGTCCAGGACGGCGGCCAGCGCGTCGCGGTCCGCCGCGTCGCACGCGGCCACCGTCACCTCGGCGCCCATGCCCTCCAGCTCCGCCTTCAACTCGGCGGCGCCTTCGGCCTCCAGACCGCGACGGCTGGTCAGCACCAGGTGCTCGGCACCGCTGCGGACCAGCCAGCGGGCCACCTGGCCGCCGAGCCCGCCCGTGCCGCCGGTGACCAGCACCGTGCCACGCGCCCGCCACGACGTCTCCTCGCCGACGGCCGGGGCGGACCGCACCAGACGGCGTACGAAGACACCGGAGCCGCGGACCGCGACCTGGTCCTCGCCGCCCTCGGCGGACAGCACACCGGCCAGCCGCTCCGCACCGCGCCCGTCCAGCGACTCGGGCAGATCGACCAGACCGCCCCACAGCGGCGCCAGCTCCAGCCCGGCCACCCGGCCCAGCGCCCAGATCATCGCCTGCGCCGGGCTGGTGAGCCGGTCCGAACGGCCCACCGACACGGCGCCACGCGTACCGCACCACAGCCGGGCCGGGATGTCGGCCTGCACCATGGCCTGCACCAGCACCAGGGTCAGCGCATAGCCGCCCGACAGCGCCGGGTGGCCCGGGCAGGGCTCCTCGTCCAGGGCGAGCAGCGACAGCACACCGCCCAGCTCGGGCGTCTCCGCGGCCACCTCGCGCAGCCGCTCCGCCAGCGCGTCCGCGTCGAGGTCCCGCTCGTCCACCGTGACCGGGACCACGCCCGCGCCATGCCGCTCGAGCCCGGCGACAACGCCGGAGACCAGTTCGTCCTCGGCGCGGGATGCCGGAACCACCACCAGCCACGTCCCCGACAGCGAGCCGTCGGCGACGTCGGAGAACGGCTTCCACGACACCCGATAGCGCCAGCCGTCGATCGTGGACTGGTCGCGGTTGTTGCGGTGATACGCGGAGAGGGCGGGCAGCACCGCGCTCAGCGGCGCCTCACTGTCGACGGCCAGCGTCCCCGCCAGCGACTCCAGGTCCTGGCGCTCCACCACGTCCCAGAACCGCGCGTCGACGGAGCCGGTGGCATCGGCCACGCTTCCACTGGGCGGCAGGCCGAAGCCGTCCAGCCAGTAGCGCTCGCGCTGGAAGGCGTAGGTCGGCAGCTCGACACGGCGGGCGCCACGGCCCTCCAGGGTGGTGAGCCAGTCGACCTTCTTGCCGCGCGCGAACACCTCGGCGGCGGAGGTCAGGAACCGCTCCAGGCCGCCCTCGTCACGCCGCAGCGTGCCCACGACCACGGCCTGGGCCTCGGCGGCCTCGACGGTCTGCTGAACGGGAAGGGCGAGCACGGGGTGCGGGCTCACCTCGATGAAGGTGGTGTGTCCCTTGCCGAGGAGTGCGCGGGTGGTGGCTTCCAGCTCGACGGTCTGGCGGAGGTTGCGGTACCAGTACTCCGCGTCCAGACCGGCGGTGTCCACCAGCTCACCGGTCACCGTCGAGTAGAACGGCACCTCGGACGAACGCGGCCGAAGGTCCGCCAGGACCTTCAGCAGCTCCTCGTGAATCGCCTCCACGTGTGCGGAGTGCGAGGCGTAGTCCACCGGGACCCGGCGGACCCGGATCTCCTCGCCCTCCAGCTGGGCCACCATCTCATCCAGCGCACCCGGGTCACCCGACACCACGACCGAGCCGGGACCGTTGACCGCCGCGACGGAAATCGCGCCGCCCCAGGCGGCGATACGCTCCTTGGCCGCATCCGCCGACAGGCCGACCGACACCATGCCACCACGACCCGCGAGCCCCGCCGCGATCGCCTGCGACCGCAGGGTGACCACCTTCGCGGCATCCTCCAGCGACAACGCACCCGCCACACACGCCGCGGCGATCTCACCCTGGCTGTGACCCATCACGGCATCCGGCTCCACACCCACCGAACGCCACAGCTTCGCCAGCGACACCATCACCGCGAACAGCACCGGCTGAACGACATCCACCCGGTCAAAACCGGGGGCACCGTCAACCCCGCGCAGCACATCCGTCAGCGACCAGTCCACGTAAGCGGACAGGGCCGTCTCACACTCGCCGATCGCCTCGGCGAACACCGGCGAGGACTCCAGCAGCCCCACGGCCATGCCGGCCCACTGCGCCCCCTGGCCGGGGAACACGAACACCGAACGGCCGCGCACGTCCGCCACGCCACGCGTGACACCCGAGGCGATCTCGTCCCCGGCCAACGCGCCGAGCCGCTCCAGGAGTTCCTCGCGGTCGGCTCCCGTCACCACCCCACGGTGCTCGAACACCGACCGGGACGCCACCAGCGAGAGCGCCACATCGGCGGCGCCCAGCTCCGGGCGCTCGGCCACGAACTTCCGCAGGCTGCCCGCCTGGGCCCGCAGACCCGCCGCGCTCCGGCCGGACACCACCCAGGCCACCGGGCCATCGGCGCCCTCGGCCTCGGCCTCCTCAGCCGCCTCGGCCTCCGGGGCCTGCTCCAGGATCGCGTGCGCGTTCGTCCCGCTGATGCCGAACGAGGACACGCCCGCCCGCCGGGGCTGCTCCGACTCGGGCCAGGGGGTGGACTCGTTCAGCAGCCGGATGTCACCCTCGGTCCAGTCCACCTGGCTGGACGGCTCATCCGCGTGGAGTGTCTTGGGCAGGACGCCGTTCCGTATGGCCATCACCATCTTGATGACCCCGCCGACACCGGCGGCGGCCTGGGAGTGGCCGATGTTGGACTTCAGCGAGCCCAGCCACAGCGGCTTGTCCGCCGGCCGGTCCTTGCCGTAGGTGGCCATCAGCGCCTGCGCCTCGATCGGGTCGCCCAGCGACGTACCCGTACCGTGCGCCTCCACCGCGTCCACATCGGCCGGTGTCAGGGCCGCGTTGCTCAGCGCCTGGCGGATCACCCGCCGCTGCGAGGGGCCGTTGGGCGCCGTGAGCCCGTTGCTCGCGCCGTCCTGGTTGATGGCCGAGCCCCGGATGACGGCCAGCACCGGGTGTCCGTTGCGCCGGGCGTCCGAGAGCCGCTCCAGGAGGAGCAGGCCCACGCCCTCCGCCCAGCCCGTGCCGTCGGCGCCCGCGCCGAACGCCTTGCACCGTCCGTCGGGGGCCAGCCCGCCCTGGCGGCTGAACTCGACGAACATGCTGGGGGTGAACATCACGGCCACGCCGCCCGCGAGGGCCAGTGAGCACTCCTCCTGACGGAGCGCCTGGCAGGCCCAGTGCAGCGCCACCAGCGACGACGAGCAGGCGGTGTCCACCGTGACGGCGGGCCCCTCGAGGCCCAGGGTGTAGGCCACCCGCCCGGAGACCACGGAGGTGGCGTTGCCCGCGAGCATCAGCCCCTCCACGTCCGGGGGCATCTCGCTCACGCCGGCGCCGTAGCCGGAGGGCGAGGCGCCGACGAACACACCGGCCTGGCTGCCCCGCACCGACGCCGGGTCGATTCCGGCGCGCTCGAACGCCTCCCAGGCGGTTTCCAGCAGCAGCCGCTGCTGGGGGTCGGTGGCGAGCGCCTCCCGCGGGCTCATGGAGAAGAAGCCGGGGTCGAAGTCGCCGGGGGTTTCCAGGAATCCGCCCTCGCGGACGGAGAAGGTGCCGGACCGCTCCGAGTCGGGGTCGAAGAAGCCCTCGACGTCCCAGCCCCGGTCGGGCGGGAACTCGCTGATGGCGTCGCCGCCCTCGGCGACGAGCCGCCACAGCTCCTCCGGCGTCTTCACGCCCCCGGGGTACCGGCAGCTCATCGCCACGATGGCGATGGGCTCCCGGTCCCGCTCCTCCACCTGCCGAAGTTGCCGACGAGCCTGACGCAGGTCTGCCGTCACCTTCTTGAGGTAGTCAAGGAGTTTTTCGTCTTCCGCCACTATCGCCAGCCCCTTGAAACCGTCTGTGAATTTCTGCTCGCCACGTCAGGACGTTCCGAATTCGTCATCGATGAGCTTGAAGATTTCGTCGGCGGTCGCCGATTCGATCTCGCTGTCGTCGTCCGCGTCGTCGGCCGGCGCCGACGCGGTGCCGGACACCGTCCCGGTGCCGCCGGCGGACCACTTCGCCACCAGGCCCTGGAGTCGCTCCATGACCTTGGCGTGCGTCTCACTGTCGTCGGAGTCGAGTCCCGACAGGGTCGATTCCAGCCGGTCGAGTTCTCCGAAGACGGGCTCGGTCGCGGGCCCGTCGGCAGGAGTGACCTCCTCGCGCAGGAACCGTGCGAGCACCGCCGGGGTCGGGTAGTCGAACACCAGGGTCGCCGGCAGCCGCGTTCCGGTGATCGCGTTGAGACGGTTGCGCAGTTCGACGGCCGACAGGGAGTCGAAGCCCAGGTCCTTGAACGCGTGTCCCGGCTCGATCGCCTGTCCCGACGCATAGCCGAGGACGATGGCCACCTGGTCGCACACCAGGTCCACCAGGATGCGCTCGCGCTCCGTCTCGGACTTCCCGGCCAGGTGCTGCTTGAGCTCGGCGGTCGGGTCCGCCGTGGTGCTCGCCGCGCCCGCCTCCGCGGTCCTGCGCGCCGGAGCCCGCACCAGTCCGCGCAGGAGCGCGGGTACCGGCTCGCCCAGCGAGGACATGTCCATCGTCATGGGCACCAGGACGGCACCGTCGAGATCGCGGGTCGCGTCGAACAGCGCGAGTCCGGCCTCGGGGGTGAGGGCGACCATGCCGGTCCTGGTCATCCGGGTGACGTCGGCGTCGGCCAGTTCGGTGGTCATGCCGCCGTCCTGCGTCCACGGTCCCCAGACGAGCGAGGCGGCCGGGAGCCCGGCGGCCCTGCGGTGCTGGGCCAAGGCGTCCATGAAGGCGTTGCCCGCCGCGTAGTTGGCCTGGCCGGCGCCACCGAAGGTGCCGGAGACGGAGGAGAACAGGATGAAGGCCGAGAGGTCGAGGTCGCGCGTGAGCTCGTGGAGGTGCAGCGCCGCGTCCACCTTCGGACGCAGCACCTTGTCCACCCGCTCCGGCGTCAACGACTCCACCACACCGTCATCCAGCACACCCGCCGCATGCACCACGGCCGACAGCGGATGCTCCGACCCGATACCCGCCAGCAGGCTCTCCACCGACGCCCGGTCGGCGACATCGCACGCCATGACCTCCGCCTCGGCACCCAGCCCGGCCAGCTCCGCCACCAACTCCGCCGCACCCGGCGCCTCCACGCCACGACGACTCGTCAGCACCAGACGCTCAACCTTGTGCTCCACCACCAGATGACGGGCCAACAGCGCGCCCAGACCACCCGTACCACCCGTGATCAGCACCGTCCCCGGACCATCCAGCGTCCTCGGGATGGTCAGCGCCACCTTGCCGGTATGCCGGGCCTGGCTGATGAAGCGGAAGGCCTCGGGCGCCCTACGGACATCCCAGGTACGCACCGGAAGCGGTCGCAGCACTCCGCTCTCGAACAGGGAGAGCAGAACGCTCCACATCTCGTGGATGCGGTCGGCTCCCGCCTCCATCAAGTCGAACGCCTGGTAGGAGACACCGGTGTACTCGGCGGCCACCTCGTCCGGGACCCTGATGTCGGTCTTGCCCATCTCCAGGAACCGACCACCGCGCGGCAGCAGACGCAGACCCGCGTCCACGAACTCCCGCGCCAGCGAGTCGAGCACCACGTCCATGCCGCGTCCGCCGGTCGCGTCGAGGAAGCGCTTCTCGAAGTCCAGCGTCCGCGACGACGCGATGTGCTCGTCGTCCAGACCCAGCGACCGCAGAGTGTCCCACTTGCCCTCACTCGCGGTACCGAAGACCTCGGCGCCGAGGTGCCGTGCCAACTGGAGCGTGGCCATGCCCACACCACCGGCCGCCGAATGCACCAGCACCGACTGGCCGGCCTGGAGACCTCCCAGGTCCACCATGGCGTAATAGGCCGTCAGGAACACGATGGGCGTGGAGGCCGCCTGCTCGAACGTCCAGTCCTCCGGGATCCGGGCGACGACCCGCCGGTCGGTGATGGCGACCGGGCCGAACGACCCGCTGAAGATGCCCATCACCCGGTCACCGGGCGCCACGTCGGTCACTCCGGGGCCGACCTCGGTCACGGTACCGGCGCCCTCGCCACCGAGCGGCCCGGCCTCTCCGGGGTACATCCCCAGGGCGTTGAGCACATCGCGGAAGTTCATACCCGCGGCGCGCATCTCGACCCTGATCTCGTTCTCGCGCAGGGCTTCGGTGGCATCGGGGCAGGGCAGCAGCGCCAGATTCTCCAAGGTCCCCTTGGCGTGCATGTCCAGGCGCCATTCCCGGATTCCGGCGGGCGGCAGCAGCGCGGTGCCCGAGGAGACCCGGGCCATCCGCTGGCCGAGCACCGTTCCCTCGCGGACCACGGCCTGCGGCTCGTCGGCGGCGAGCACAGCGGGCAGTGCCGCCTTGGACGCCTCGGCGGGCTCCTGCGGGTCCAGGTCCACCAGGACGAAGCAGTTCGGGTTCTCCGACTGCGCGGACCGCACCATGCCCCAGAGGGGGGCGTGGATCATGTCCGGCGTCTCGTCGCGGTCCTCGGGCGCCATGGCACCGGAGGTCACGAAGACCAGTCGGGAGGAGTCGAACCGGCGGTCGCCGAGCCAGCCCTGGATCATGCCGAGCGTGTGGTGCGTCACCGCGTGGATGGCGCCCGCGGGCTCCAGGCCCCGCTTGGCCTTGTTGCCCTTGCCCTTGCCCCTCCCCTTCGCCTTGCTCTTGGGCTTGCCCTGGGCCGCCTCGTCGTCGAGGCCCGGTGCGTAGGAGACCAGCACGGCCTCCGGGGCAGCGGCGCCACCGTCGATCGCGGCGCCCAGCGCGTCGAGATCGGCGTAGGCGGTCACCTCGGCTCCGGCGATCGCGCCGGCGGCCAGTCCGTAGTGGTCGGTGCCCACCACGGCCCACTTGGCCGTTGCCGCCTCGGCCGGAGCGATGGCCGGAACGGCGGTCCAGTCCAGCGTGAACAGCGAGTCGCGGAACGCCGACGTCCTGGCCGCGTCGATGTGTTCCACCGACACCGGGCGCAGCACGAGGGATTCGATCGACGCCACCGGGCGGCCGGCTCCGTCGGCCACCGCGAGGGAGATGGAATCCGGTCCCAGCTGGGTGAGCCGCACCCGCAGGGTGGACGCGCCACCGGCGTGGAGCGACACCCCGCTCCAGGAGAACGGGAGCCGGGAGAGCCCGACGTCCTCCAGGGCGACGAAGGTCACCGCCTGCACGGCGGCGTCCAGCAGGGCGGGGTGGAGGCCGAAGTCGACCGCGTCCGACGCGTGCTTCTCACCGAGGCTGACCTCGACGTAGACGTCGTCGCCGGAGCGCCAGGCGGCCCGCAGGCCCTGGAACACCGGGCCGTAGGCGAAACCGGTGGCGGCGAAGCGCTCGTAGAAGTCGCTGATGTCCAGGGCTTCCGCGTCCGCCGGGGGCCATGCGCTCAGGTCGAACGACGGCTCGGGGCCGGCCGGGGCCAGCGCACCGGCCGCGTGCTGCGTCCACGGCTCCTCCGAGGACGCGTCGGCCGGGCGGGAGTACAGGCTGAGCGAGCGGTAGCCCGTCTCGTCCATGTCACCCACCCAGAGCTGCACCTGGACCGGTTCGTTCTCGGGCAGGACCATCGGGGTGGCCAGGGTGACCTCCTCGACCCGGCCGCAGCCGACCTGGTCGGCGGCGCGGATGGCCAGTTCGAGGAATCCGGTCCCGGGGAACAGCGCCGCGCCCCCGATCGCGTGGTCGGCGAGCCACGGCTGGCTCTGCACCGACAGCCTGCTGGTGAACAGGAATCCGTCGCTGCCCGCGAGCTCGACTCCGGCACCCAGCAGCGGGTGGTTGGGAGAGCTGAGCCCGGCGGAGGCGACATCCCCGGTCATCGGGCCGGCCGCCTTCGGCCAGTAGCGCTGCCGCTGGAAGGCGTAGGTGGGCAGTTCCACCCGCCGCACATCGTGTCCGGCGAACGCCGTCGACCAGTTCACGGTGGTGCCGTGGACGTGGAGTTCGGCCAGCGCCGTCGTCAGGGACTGGGTCTCGGGGCGGTTCTTGCGCAGCGCGGGGACGAGGGTGAGAGCGTCTCCGCCCTCGTCGGCCGTCAGGCAGTCCTGGGCCATCGCGGTGAGCACACCGTCGGGGCCCACCTCCAGGAACGAGGTCACCCCGAGCTTCTCCAGGGCGTGTACCCCGTCCGCGAAGCGCACCGCCTCCCGCACGTGCCGCACCCAGTACTCCGGCGAGCACACCTCGGCGGCTCCCGCCGACGCACCCGTGAGGTTGGAGACCAGGGAGATCGACGGTGCCTGGAAGGACAAGCCGGAGACGACGTCACGGAAGTCGTCCAGCATCGCGTCCATGCGCGGCGAGTGGAAGGCGTGGCTGACCTTCAGCCGACGGGTCTTGCGGCCCTCCTGCTCCCACTGCTCGGCGATCTCCAGTGCCGCGGCCTCATCGCCCGCGATCACCACGGCCGTCGGGCCGTTGACCGCGGCCATGCTCACCTCAGTCTCACGACCGGCCAGCGACGCCGCGACCTCCTCCTCGGATGCCTGGATGGCCACCATCGCGCCACCCTCCGGCAGCGCCTGCATCAGACGGCCGCGCGCCGCGATGAGCGCGCACGCGTCCTCCAGCGAGAGCACCCCGGCCACATGGGCCGCGGCGACCTCGCCCACCGAGTGGCCGATCAGAACATCCGCGGTGACGCCCCAGCGCTCCAGCAGCCGGAACAGCGCCACCTCGATGGCGAACAGCGCCGGCTGGGTGAACGCCGTCTGGTTCAGCAGCTCGGCATCCGCGCTGCCCTCGGCGGCGAACATCACCTCCTGCAGCGGCCGGTCGAGCAGCACATCGAGATGCGCGCACACCTCGTCCAGCGCCTGGGCGAACACCGGGAAGGCGTCGTACAGCTCCCGTCCCATGCCGAGGCGCTGCGCGCCCTGACCCGAGAACAGGAACGCCGTCTTGCCGGCCGTGCCCACGGATCCCTGGACGACTCCGGGGGTCGTGGCACCCGAGGCGATGGCCTCGAGACCGCTCAGCAGCCCGTCCCGGTCGCCGCTCAGGAGCACGGCGCGGTGGTCGAAGACGGACCGGGTGGCCGCCAGCGAGTGGCCCACGTCGTTCAGGTCGAGCTCGGGGTGGGCCGTCACGTAGTCGTGAAGGTTCCTCGCCTGGGCGCGCAGCGCCTCGGCGCCCTTGCCGGTGACCGCCCAGGGAAGTGCTTCCGCTTCGGCCTGGGGGGCGTCGTCCGTACGGACCCGCTCCACCGGCTCCGGCTCCGGGGCCTGCTCGATGATGGTGTGGGCGTTGGTGCCGCTGATACCGAACGAGGAGATACCCGCCCGGCGCGGCTCACCGTTCTCCGGCCACGGGGCCGACTCGGTCAGCAGCCGGACCTCGCCCGCTGTCCAGTCCACATGCGGCGTCGGCTCGTTGACGTGGAGCGTCTTCGGCAGCACGCCCTCACGCATGGCCATCACCATCTTGATGATCCCGGCCACACCGGCGGCCGCCTGCGTGTGCCCGAGGTTCGACTTGATGGAGCCCAGCCACAGCGGCTGGTCCGCCTGCCGCCCCTGGCCGTAGGTGGCCAGCAGCGCCTGCGCCTCGATCGGGTCACCGAGCCTGGTGCCGGTGCCGTGCGCCTCGACCGCCTGCACCTGATGGGCGGCGAGGTCGGCGCTGGCCAGCGCCTGGCGGATCACCCGCTGCTGCGACGGGCCGTTGGGCGCCGTGATGCCGTTGGACGCACCGTCCTGGTTGATCGCGGAGCCACGCACGATCGCCATCACCGGGTGACCGTTGCGCCGCGCGTCCGAAAGCCGCTCGAGCAGCAGCACGCCGACGCCCTCCGACCAGCCCGTGCCGTCCGCCGATTCGGCGAACGCCTTGCACCGCCCGTCCGACGACAGCCCCTTCTGGCGGCTGAAGTCCACGAACGATCCCGGGCTGGACATGATCGTGACACCGCCGGCCAGCGCGAGGGAGCACTCGCCCTGGCGCAGCGACTGCGCGGCCATGTGCAGCGCCACCAGCGACGACGAGCACGCCGTGTCCACCGTGACGGCCGGTCCTTCGAGACCGAAGGTGTAGGAGATACGGCCCGATACGACACTGGCCGCGTTGCCCGTTCCGAGGTAGCCCTCGGGTCCGCCCGGGGCGGTCAGCAGCAGGCCGATGTAGTCCTGGCCGTTGCTTCCCGCGAAGACACCCGTCCGGCTTCCCTTGAGCGATGTGGGGTCGATGCCCGCCCGTTCGATCGCCTCCCAGGAGGTCTCCAGCAGCAGTCGCTGCTGCGGGTCGATGGTCAGCGCCTCGCGCGGAGCGATCCCGAAGAACTGCGGATCGAACTCGTCGGCGTCATAGACGAAGCCGCCGCCGCTCGAGTAGCTGGTGCCCGAGTTCTCCGGGTCCGGGTCGTAGAGCTCGTCAAGGTCCCAGCCACGGTTGGTCGGGTAGGCGCTGATCGCGTCGCTGCCCTCGGAGACCAGCCGCCACAGATCCTCCGGAGTGCGTACCCCACCGGGGAAGCGGCAGCTCATCGACACGATCGCGATCGGATCGTCGTCCACGACGGTGCCCGTCACCACCGGCAGGTCATCCACCGGCGCGGGGGCGGTGCCCTGCGTCTCATCCAGGATGAACCGGGCGAGCACCGTGGGTGTCGGGTAGTCGAAGGCCACGGTGACCGGCAGGTTCACACCGGCCGCCATGCTGAGGCCGTTACGCAGCTCCACGGCGGTCAGCGAGTCGAACCCGATGTCCCTGAAGGCTCGGTCGGGCTCCACCGCGTCGGCGCTCGGGTACCCGATCACCTCGGCGGCCTGGGACCTGACGAGGTCGAGCACCTCCGCCTCGCGTTCGACGGCCGACAGCCCTTCGAGGCGCTCGGCCAGTCCGGTGAGCGACGCGCCGAGTTCGGCCTCCGCCGCCTCCAGGGCCTGCCGCACCTCCGGCAGTTCGTTCAGCAGCGGACGCGGCCGGGCCGCGGCGAATCCGGGGGCGTAGCGCTCCCAGTCCACGTCGGCGACGGTGATGTCGACCTCGTCGTGATCGAGCACCTGCTGAAGGGCGTCGACGGCGAGGACGGGCTCCAGCGCCGGCATACCGCGCCGCTTGAGCTGGGCCGCGATGGCGTCGTCGACCAGACCGCCGCCGCCCCAGGCACCCCATGCCACCGAGGTCGCCGCCAGGCCCTGTGTCCGGCGCTGCTGCGCCAGGGCGTCGAGGAAGGCGTTGGCGGCGGCGTAGCTGCCCTGACCGGCACCACCGACGGTCCCGGCGTAGGAGGAGAAGAGGATGAACGCGGACAGGTCCAGGTCCTGGGTCAGCTCGTGGAGGTTCACCACGGCGTCCACCTTGGGCCGGAAGACACCCTGCGCCCTGGGGACGGTGAGGGTGTCGATGAGGCCGTCGTCCAGCACACCGGCCGCGTGCACCACCGCGGTCAGCGGATACTCCGCGGGCAGCCCGTCGAGGAGCTCCCGCAACGCGTCACGGTCGGCGACGTCACAGGCCGCGACGGTGACCCGCGCGCCGAGAGCGGTCAACTCGTCCCGCAGCTCGGCCGCGCCGGGGGCGTCCGGGCCGCGGCGGCTGGTCAGCACCAGGTGCTCGGCACCGGCCTGGACGAGCCAGCGGGCGAGGCGGCCACCGAGGGCACCGGTACCACCGGTGATCAGGACGCTTCCGCGAGGCTCCCAGGTACGGGCCGGCCGGGCGTCGCCCAAGGGCGCCCGGACGAGCCGTCGGCCGAAGACTCCGGAGGCGCGCACCGCGACCTGGTCTTCGTCACCGGAGCGCCCGATCAGGCCGACCAGACGGTTCAGCACCCGGTCGTCGATCGCGTCCGGCGACTCGGGGAGGTCGACGAGACCGCCCCACCGCTGTGCGTACTCCAGGCCGACCACCCGGCCCAGACCCCACACCAGGGACTGCTTGACGCTGCCGACCCGGTCGGAGCGGCCCACGGACACGGCCCCGGTGGTGGCGAGCCAGAGCGGCACGTCGATGTCGATGTCGCTCAGCGCCTGGACCAGGGTCACGGTGCCGGCGAAGCCCCGCGGAACACCCGGGTGTTCGGCGAGCGCCTCCTCGTCGAACGCGAGCAGGGAGAGCACTCCGTCGATCGCGAGCGTCCCCTCCTGCTCGGCGCCGTCCGCGGAGGGCGTGCGGGGGGCCGCGTCCCGGAGGAGTTCGGTCAGCGACGACCGCTCCGGCTCCGAGTCGTCCAGGTCGACCCGCACCATGCGGGCACCGTGGCGCTCCACGTCCCGCGCGATGCGCTCCGCCAGTTCACGGGCGGTGTCGACCGGCGGTACGACGACCATCCAGGTACCGGTGATCGGGGCGCCCCGCTCCTGCTCGGAGCCGGACGACGGCTGGTCGATCAGGGGCTTCCAGTTGATCCGGTAGCGCCAGTTGTCGACGGTCGAGCGGTCACGCCTGCCGCGCCGGTACGACGACAGGGCGGGCAGCACCGCGCTCAGCGGCGCCTCCCCGTCGAGCTCCAGCGTCTGCGCCAGTCCTTCGAGGTCCTCGCGCTCGACGGCCTCCCAGAACCGGGCGTCCACCGAATCGGCCTCGGACACGGGCGCGTTGCCGAACGTGGCGCCCTCGGCCGCCTGCGGCCAGTACCGCTGACGCTGGAAGGCGTAGGTCGGCAGGTCGATCTGACGGGCGCCGTGTCCGGCGAACACCTTCCGCCAGTCGACGTCGGCCCCGTTGACATGAAGCTCGGCGATCGAGGTCAGGAACCGCTCCAGGCCGCCCTCGTCACGCCGCAGCGTGCCGACGACCACGGCCTGGGCCTCGGCGGCCTCCACGGTCTGCTGCACCGGAAGGGTCAGCACGGGATGCGGGCTGACCTCGATGAACACGTCATGCCCGCTGTCGAGCAGGGTGCGGGTGGTGGCTTCCAGTTCGACGGTCTGCCGCAAGTTGCGGTACCAGTACTCGGCGTCCAGACCGGCGGTGTCCACCAGCTCACCGGACACGGTGGAGTAGAACGGCACCTCGGAGGTACGCGGTTCAAGGTCCGCCAGGACGTTGAGCAGCTCCTCGTGGATCGCCTCCACATGCGCCGAGTGCGAGGCGTAGTCCACCGGAACCCGGCGGACACGAATCTCCTCGCCTTCGAGCTGGGCGACCATCTCATCGAGCGCACCCGGGTCGCCGGAGACCACGACGGAACCGGGGCCGTTGACCGCGGCGACGGATATTCCACCGTCCCACGCGGCGATCCGCTCCTTGACCTGGTCGACCGGCAGCCCGACCGACACCATGCCGCCACGACCCGCCAGACCGGCGGCGATCGCCTGCGACCGCAGGGTCACCACCTTCGCGGCATCCCCAAGCGACAGCGCACCCGCGACACAGGCCGCCGCGATCTCGCCCTGGCTGTGACCCATCACGGCATCCGGTTCCACACCCACCGAACGCCACAGCTTCGCCAGCGACACCATCACCGCGAACAACACCGGCTGAACGACATCCACCCGGTCGAAACCGGGAGCGCCCTCGGCACCACGCAGCACATCCGTCAACGACCAGTCCACATGAGCCGACAGGGCCGACTCACACTCGCCGATCGCCTCCGCGAACACCGGAGAGCTCTCGAGCAGCCCCACCGCCATGCCCATCCACTGCGCACCCTGGCCGGGGAACACGAACACCGAACGGCCAGTTGCCTCGGCGGCGCTGGCGCGGACCACGCCCGGTGCCTTCGCACCCTGGGCCACCGCCTCCAGGCGCTCGAGGAGTTCCTCGCGGCTGGTCCCGGTCACCGCGGCCCGGTACTGGAACGCGGACCTGGTCGTCGCCAGGGAGAGCGCCACATCGGCGGTCCGCAGCTCCGGGCGCTCGGCCACGAACTCCCGCAGCGCGTCGGCCTGGGCCTGCAGCCCGTCGCCGCTCTTGCCCGCCACGACCCACGCCACCGGGCCGTCGGCAACCTCGGCCTCGGCGACCTCGGCGGTCTCGGCCGCCTCGATCTCCGGAGCCTGCTCCAGGATGGTGTGCACGTTGGTGCCGCTCATGCCGAACGCCGACACACCCGCGCGCCGCGGATGTCCCGTCTCCGGCCACGGCTTGGCCTCGGCCAGCAGCTCGACGTCGCCCTCGGTCCAGTCCACGTGGGGCGAAGGCTCGTCGAGGTGCAGGGTCTTCGGCAGCACCCCGTGACGCATCGCCATCACCATCTTGATGACGCCGCCCACACCGGCGGCCGCCTGCGAGTGGCCGATGTTCGACTTGATGGCGCCCAACATCAGCGGCTGGCCCTCGGGACGCTCCTGGCCGTAGGTGGCCAGCAGCGCCTGTGCCTCGATCGGGTCGCCCAGCGAGGTACCCGTGCCGTGCGCCTCGACCGCGTCCACCTCGGCGGCCGACAGGCGGGCGTTCGCCAGCGCCTGCCGGATGACCCGCTGCTGCGAGGGGCCGTTGGGCGCCGTCAGACCGTTGGACGCACCGTCCTGGTTCACCGCGCTGCCGCGCACCACGGCGAGGATCGGGTGTCCGTTGCGGCGGGCGTCCGACAGCCGCTCGAGGACGAGCATGCCGACGCCTTCGGCCCAGCTCGCGCCGTCCGCGGCGGCCGAGAACGGCTTGCTG
Source organism: Streptomyces sp. 11-1-2 (assembly GCF_003595545.1). Classification (NCBI taxonomy): domain Bacteria; kingdom Bacillati; phylum Actinomycetota; class Actinomycetes; order Kitasatosporales; family Streptomycetaceae; genus Streptomyces; species Streptomyces sp. 11-1-2. The sequence goes on along the minus strand of NZ_CP022545.1, from coordinate 10,777,204 downwards.
CGTCCGTCGGAGGCGAGCGCACGCTGCCGGCTGAACTCGACCAGCGACATCGGGGTGGACATCACCGTCACACCACCGGCCAGCGCCAGCGAGCACTCGCCCTGGCGCAGCGCCTGCCATGCGAGATGCAGGGCGACCAGCGACGACGAGCACGCGGTGTCCACCGTCATGGCGGGCCCCTCGAGGCCCATGGTGTAGGAGATACGGCCCGAGAGCACGCTCGGCGAGACACCGGTGCCGACGAGGCCCTCGACGGCCTCCTGGGATCCGGCGAGGACACCGCCGTAGTCCTGGTAGGTCACGCCCGCGAAGACGCCGGTCTGGCTGCCCTTCGCCGAGAGCGGGTCGATACCGGCGCGCTCCAGCGCCTCCCACGAGGTTTCCAGCAGCAGCCGGTGCTGCGGGTCCATCGCGATCGCCTCACGCGGCGAGATCCCGAAGAACGCCGGGTCGAACTGGCTGGCGCCGTGCAGGAAGCCGCCTTCCTGCGTGTAGCACTTGCCGGGCTCGTCCGGGTCCGGGTCGTAGAGGTTCTCGACGTCCCAGCCGCGGTCCGTCGGGAAGGGCGAGATGCCGTCCCGGCCCTGCGCGACGAGGTCCCACAGATCCTCCGGGGTGGCCACCCCTCCGGGATAGCGGCAGCTCATCCCCACGATCACGATCGGCTCGTCGCTGTCCGCCACCGCGACCGGCGCCGGCTGCCGCGCCCCGGTCAGCGAGCCGAGGACCTCGGCACGGGCGAACTTCGCCAGTTCGACGGGGGTCGGGTAGTCGAACACGGCGGTCGCCGGGATGCGCAGGCCAATGGCCTTGCTCACCCGGTTACGGAACTCGACGGCGGTCAGCGAGCTGAAGCCGAGGTCCTTGAACGCCTGCAAGCCCTGGACCTGGCCGGCGGAGGCGTGTCCGAGCACCGCCGCGACATGCGTGCGGATTATCTCGAGCAGCACGCGGTCCTGCTCGGGCTCGGAGAGCCCGGCCAGGCGCTCCCTCAGCGATGCGAGCGGCCCGGCCTCCGGGCCGCCCCGCTGGGCGGTGCGCCGCGCGGTCCTGCGTCGACGGGCAGGCGGCATGGCAGTGGTCTCCTCAGCAGGGGTTTCGGTGGCCACGGGGGATTCGGTGGCCGCCGGAGCGTCGGCGCTCGCCTCGGGCGAGACGGCGGGCTCCGGCAGGGTTTCGGTCGTCTTCGGCGCCGGGAGCTCCGGCTGGTCCGTGGCGACCTGGCGCAGCGTCAGCGTGTCGGCGGAGACCACAGCCTCCCCGGCTCCGTCGACCGCGGCCAGGGAGAGGGTCTCCGGGCCCGTGCGGGCGAGCCGGACACGCAGCTCGGAGGCGCCTTCCGCGTACAGCGATACCCCGGCCAGGCTGAACAGGATGCGGCCGCGCCCCACGCCGTCCAGCACTCCGAGGCCGAGCGGCTGCAACGCCGCGTCCAGAAGGGCCGGGTGCAGCCCGAACCGCTCGGCCTCCGCAACGGACTCCTCGGCCAGGCTGATCTCGGCGAACACCTCGTCATCGCGCTGCCACACCGCTCGCAGGCCACGGAAGGAAGGTCCGTAGACGAGGCCGCCTTCGGCGAGCATCTCGTACAGGCCGTCCACCTCGACGCGCTCGGCGCCGGGCGGGGGCCATGCGGCGGAGGCGAAGCGCACCGCTCCTTCGGCGGTGGCGAGATCGTCCGGCTCGGGGGCGAGCACACCGCTGGCGTGGCAGATCCACTCGTCCTCGTCCTCGTCCGCCGGCTCGGCCACGCGCGAGTACATCTCCAGCGAGCGGGTGCCGAACTCGTCCTCTTCGCCGAGGACGAGCTGAATCTGGACTCCGCTCCCTCGGGGGAGGACCAGCGGCGCCTGGCTGACGAGCTCTTCCACATGGCCGAGGCCGACCTCGTCACCGGCGCGAATCGCCAGTTCGACGAGGGCCGTGGTGGCCAGGACCGCCTCGCCGCGCAGGACATGGTCCGCCAGCCAGGGCTGGGTGTGCAGCGAGAGCGTTCCGGTGAAGACCAGGCTGTCGGTGCCCGCGACGGGGACCGCTCCGCCCAGCAGCGGGTGATCGGCGGGATCGAGGCCGAAGGCGGCGGCGTCTCCCGCCGCGGTGCCGGCCTCCAGCCAGTAACGCTGGTGCTGGAACGCGTAGGTGGGCAGGTCCACCCGGCGGGCGCCGCGTCCGGCGAAGAAGGCCCGCCAGTCGACGGTTTCGCCGTGGACGTGTGTTTCGGCGAGAGCCGCGACGAGCGCCTGCGTCTCGGGACGGTCCTTGCGCAGCACCGGGACCAGCAGGGGGGCCGGTGTGTCGTCGGCCGCGATGTCGTCGACCGGTTCGGTCAGGCAGTCCTGGGCCATCGCGGACAGCACACCGTCGGGGCCCACCTCGAGGTAGGTGGTGACGCCCTGGGCTTCGAGGGTCCGCACCCCGTTGAGGAAGCGGACGGTCTCGCGCACGTGCCGCACCCAGTACTCCGGCGAGCACACCTCTTCGGCACCGGCCTGCTCACCCGTGACGTTCGAGATGAACGCGGTGGTCGGGCCGTGGTAGGTGAGCGTCTCCGCGACGGCGCGGAAGCCGTCCAGCATCGCGTCCATATGCGGGGAGTGGAAGGCGTGGCTGACGCGCAGGCGGCGGGTCTTGCGGCCCTGCTCCGCCCACTGGGCGGCGATCTCCAGCGCCGCTTCCTCGTCACCGGCGATCACCACGGCGTTCGGGCCGTTGACCGCGGCCATGCTCACCTCGGCCTCACGACCGGCGAGCGAACCGGCGACCTCCTCCTCGGACGCCTCGATGGCCACCATCGCGCCGCCCTCGGGCAGCGCCTGCATCAGACGGCCACGCGCGGCCACCAGCGTGCAGGCGTCCTCCAGCGAGAACACCCCGGCCACATGGGCGGCGGCGATCTCACCGATGGAGTGGCCGATCAGCACATCCGGGGTGACGCCCCAGTGCTCCAGCAGCCGGAACAACGCCACCTCGATGGCGAACAGCGCCGGCTGGGTGAACGCCGTCTGGTCGAGCAGTTCGGCGTCCGCACTGCCGTCGACCGCGAACATCACCTCAGTGAGCGGACGGTCCAGCACCACGTCCAGGCGCGCACACACCTCGTCCAGCGCACGGGCGAACACCGGGAAGGCGTCGTACAGCTCCCGTCCCATGCCCAGGCGCTGCGCACCCTGGCCGGTGAACAGGAACGCGGTCTTTCCGGCCTTGGCCGCCTGCCCCTGGACGATGCCGGGGGCGTCGTCCCTGGCGGCGACGGTCTCCAGGCCACGCAGCAGCGCCTCACGGTCGGTGCCCAGCAGCACCGCACGGTGCTCGAACACCGATCGCGTGGCGACCAGCGATTCGGCGATGTCCAGCACACCGGACTCGGCCCCCTCGGAAAGGTGGGCTCGCAGCCGCTCGGCCTGGGCGCGCAGGGCTTCCGGGCTCCGGGCGGAGAGCACCCAGGGGGCCATGCCGTGGTCGTCAACGGGGGCCGGGGCGGGCTCCGCCTCGTCCTGGACCGGGGCCTGTTCGATGATGGTGTGCGCGTTGGTGCCGCTCACGCCGAAGGCGGAGATACCCGCCCGGCGCGGCTGCTCGGTCTCGGGCCATGCGGCGGCCTCGGTCAGCAGCCGCACCTCACCCGCCGACCAGTCCACCTCGCGCGACGGCTCGTCCACATGCAGCGTCTGCGGCAACACACCGTGCCGCATGGCCATCACCATCTTGATGACACCGGCGACACCGGCCGCGGCCTGGGTGTGCCCGATGTTCGACTTGATCGAACCCAGCCACAGCGGCAGGTCCTCCGGGCGCTCCTGGCCGTAGGTGGCCAGCAGCGCCTGCGCCTCGATCGGGTCACCCAGGGTCGTTCCGGTGCCGTGTGCCTCGATCACCTGGACGTCGGCCGACGACAGCCTGGCGTTGGCGAGGGCCTGGCGGATCACTCGCTGCTGCGAGGGGCCGTTCGGCGCCGTCAGACCGTTGCTCGCACCGTCCTGGTTCACCGCCGAGCCCCGCACGATGGCCAGCACCTGGTGGCCGTTGCGCTTGGCGTCCGAAAGCCGCTCCACGAGCAGCATGCCCACACCCTCGGACCAGCCGGTGCCGTCCGCGGCGTCCGCGAACGGCTTGCACCGGCCGTCGGGGGCGAGGCCGCGCTGGCGGCTGAACTCCACGAAGGCGGCCGGGCTGGTCATCACGGTGACGCCACCGGCGAGCGCCATGGAGCACTCGCCCTGGCGCACCGCCTGCGCGGCCTGGTGCAGGGCGACCAGCGACGACGAGCACGCCGTGTCCACCGTCAGCGCGGGTCCCTCCAGACCCATGGTGTAGGAGATGCGGCCCGAGACGACCGAAGTGGCGCTACCGGTCAGCAGCTGCCCTTCGAGCCCCTCGGGGATCTCGTTCAGCCCCGCTCCGTAACCGGAGGTCGCGGCTCCGACGTAGACGCCGATCTGGCTGCCACGCACGGACGCCGGGTCGATGCCGGCCCGCTCGAACGCCTCCCAGGAGGTCTCCAGCAGCAGCCGCTGCTGCGGATCCATGGCGAGCGCCTCACGCGGCGAGATGCCGAAGAACGCCGCGTCGAACTCGCTCACCCCGTCGAGGAACCCGCCCTCACGGGCGTAGAACGTGCCCAAGCGCTCCGGGTCGGGGTCGTACATCCCGTCGACGTCCCACCCACGGTCGGAGGGGAAGTCGGTGATGGCGTCCGTACCGGCCGCCACGAGGTTCCATAGTTCCTCCGGGCTGCGCACACCGCCCGGGAAGCGGCAGCTCATCCCGACGATCGCGATCGGGTCGTCGTCGGCCGGGACCATTACCGCCGACGGCGCGGTCACCGCGTCCCGCGTCCCGCGCACCTCGGCACGCAGATGGCCGGCCAGCACCGTGGCGCTCGGGTAGTCGAAAACCAGCGTGGCCGGCAGGACCAGCCCGGTCTCCGCGTTCAGCCGGTTACGGAACTCAACGGCCGTGAGCGAGTCGAAGCCCAGTTCCTTGAACGCACGGCCGGGCTCGACCGCCTCCGCACCCGTGAAGCCGAGGACGGCCGCGGCGTGGGCACGCACCAGGTCGAGCAGAGTCCGGTCGATCTCGGCCTCGGTGAGGCCCGTCAGGCGGTTCCGCAGTGCCGAACCGGTACCGGTGCCTTCGGCGTTCTCGGCGTTCGCCAGCGCCCGCTGCACCTCGGGCAGATCGCCGAGGAGCGGACTCGGCCGCCCGATCGTGAACGCGGGGGCGAACCGCTCCCAGTCCACATCGGCGACCGTCAGCAGACCCTCGTCACCCGCGACCGCCCCCTGCAGCGCGGCGATCGCCAGACCGGGCACCATCGCGGGCAGACCGCGGCGCGCCAGCTGGTCGGCCTCGTCTCCGGCCGCCATACCGCCCTCGGCCCAGGGGCCCCAGGCCACGGCCGTACCGGCGAGACCCCGCGCACGGCGCTCCTCCACCAAAGCGTCCAGGTAGGCGTTGGCAGCACCGTATGCGGCCTGGCCGCCGCTGCCCCACACACCGGCGATCGAGGAGAAGACCACGAACGCGTCGAGCTCACGGTCGCCCAGCAACTCGTCCAGGTTGACGGCGCCCGCCACCTTGCCGGAGACCACGGCGGCGGCGTCGGCCAGCCCGGTCTCCGTCAGCGGCACCACTCCGTTGGCGCCCGCCGCGTGGACGACCGCCGTCAGCGGATACTCCTGCGGAACGGCGTCCAGCACCGCGGCCAACTGCTCACGGTCGGCCACATCACAGGCCGCCACGGTCACCCGGGCGCCCAGCGCCTCCAGCTCCGCACGCAGCTCGGGCGCGCCCGGCGCCTCCAGACCGCGACGGCTGGTCAGCACCAGATGCTCGGCACCCTGGCCCACCAGCCAGCGGGCCACCTGCCCGCCCAGCGCACCCGTACCACCGGTCACCAACACCGTGCCACGCGCCCGCCACGTCGTTCCGTCGGCAACGGGTGCGGCCGACCGGGTCAGGCGACGTGCGAACACGCCGGAGCCGCGCACCGCCACCTGGTCCTCGGTGGCCTCGGCGGACAGCACACCGGCCAGCCGCGCCACCGCACGCTCGTCCAGTGACTCGGGCAGATCGACCAGACCGCCCCACAGCTCCGGCAGCTCCAGCGCGGCCACCCGGCCGAGCGCCCACACCATCGCCTGCTTCGGGTGGCTGAGCCGTTCGGAGCGGCCCACCGACACGGCACCCCGCGTACCGGACCACAGCGAAGCCTCGATTCCGGCGTCCGCCATGGCCCGCACCAGCGTCAGCGTCAGGGCGAGACCGTTCGACAGCGCCGGGTGCTCCGGGCAGAGGTCCTCGTCCAGGGCGAGCAGCGACAACACGCCGCTCAGTGCGGGCGCGTCGGCGGCCGCCGCACGCAGCCGCTCCCCCAGCGCCTCGGCGTCGAGGTCCCGCTCGTCGGCCACCAGCGACACCACGCCCGCGCCATGCCGCTCGAGCCCGGAGACGATCCCCGTCACCAGCTCATCCTCGGCGCGGGACGCCGGAACCACTACCAGCCACGTCCCCGACAGCGACCCATCGGCCACGTCCGAGACCGGCTTCCAGGCCACCCGGTAGCGCCAGTTGTCGATCGTGGACTGGTCACGCCGGTTGCGGTGGTACGTGGACAGGGCGGGCAGCACCGCGCTCAGCGGCGTCTCGCCGTCGACGTCGAGCGTCTCGGCGAGCGCTTCGAGATCCTCGCGCTCGACCGCTTCCCAGAACCGCGCGTCCACCGAGTCCACCGAGTCCACGGCGCTCGACGCGTTCAAGCCGTTCAGGGAGATGGACACCTCGGGCCAGAACCGCTCGCGCTGGAAGGCATACGTCGGCAGCTCCACCATCCGCGCACCACGCCCGGCGATCACGGACTCCCACTCCACCGAGGCTCCGTGGACGTGGAGTTCGGCCAGCGCCATCGTCAGCGCCTGGGCCTCGGGACGGTCCTTGCGCAGCACCGGCACCACGGCCGTGGCCGCGGTCTGGTCCGCCGTCAGGCAGTCCCGCGCCATCGCGGACAGCACACCGTCGGGGCCTACCTCCAGGAACCTGGTGACGCCCTGGGCGGTGAGTGCCCGCATGCCGTCCGCGAACCGCACCGCTTCCCGGACGTGGCGCACCCAGTACTCCGGCGTGCACACCTCGTCGCGGCTCGCCGCCTCGCCCGTCACATTGGAGACCAGGGCGATGGACGGTGTCTGGAAGGACAGGCCCGTGACGACGTCACGGAAGTCGTCCAGCATCGCGTCCATGCGCGGCGAGTGGAAGGCGTGGCTGACCCGCAGGCGGCGGGTCTTGCGGCCCTGCTCCGCCCACTGGGCGGCGATCTCCAGCGCCGCTTCCTCGTCACCGGCGATCACCACGGCGTTCGGGCCGTTGACCGCGGCCATGCTCACCTCGGCCTCACGACCGGCGAGCGAACCGGCGATCTCCTCCTCGGACGCCTCGATGGCCACCATCGCGCCGCCCTCGGGCAGCGCCTGCATCAGACGGCCACGCGCGGCCACCAGCGTGCAGGCATCCTCCAACGAGAACACCCCAGCCACATGGGCCGCGGCGATCTCACCGATGGAGTGACCGATCACCACATCCGGGGTGACACCCCAGTGCTCCAACAACCGGAAGAGTGCCACCTCGATGGCAAAGAGCGCGGGCTGAGTGAACGCCGTCTGGTCCAGCAGCTCGGCGTCCGCACTGCCCTCCGCCGCGAACATCACATCCCGCAGCGGACGATCCAGCACCACATCCAGCCGCGCGCACACCTCGTCCAAGGCACGGGCGAACACCGGGAAGGCGTCATACAGCTCACTCCCCATGCCCAGGCGCTGCGCACCCTGACCCGAGAACAGGAACGCCGACTTTCCACCGGTTACGGCCTGTCCCTGGACAGCTCCCGAGGCGATTCCGTCCTGCGCGAGAGCCTGCAGGCTACGCAGCAGGGTCTCGCGGTCCTCACCCACCAGCACGGCCCGGTGCTCGAACACCGACCTCGCCGCCAAGGTGTGCCCGACGTCGAGCACACCGACCTCTTCGCGGGCCGCCACATACCCGTACAGCCGCTCGGCCTGCGCCCGCAGCGCCTCCCGGCTCTTCCCGGAAACCAGCCACGGCACCACGGCCGCCGACACCGGCGCCTCGGGCGCGACCGCCTCCGAGGCCGCGGCCTCTTCCAGGTCAGGACCCTGCTCGATGATCGTGTGGGCGTTGGTCCCGCTCAGTCCGAACGAGGAGATACCGGCCCGGCGCGGCCGGCCAGTCTCCGGCCACGCGGTGGCCTCCGTCAGCAGCCGCACCTCGCCCGCCGACCAGTCCACCTCCCGCGACGGCTCATCCACATGCAGCGTCATCGGCAGCATGCCCGCGCGCATGGCCATCACCATCTTGATGACCCCGGCCACGCCCGCCGCGGCCTGCGTATGGCCGAGGTTGGACTTGACGGCGCCCAGCCACAGCGGGTGGCCCTCCGGCCGCTCCTGGCCGTAGGTGGCGAGCAGCGCCTGCGCCTCGATCGGGTCGCCCAGCGTCGTACCGGTGCCGTGCGCCTCCACCGCGTCCACCTCGGCGGCCGACAGTCCGGCGCTGGCCAGCGCCTGCCGGATGACCCGCTGCTGCGAGGGTCCGTTGGGCGCGGTCAGACCATTCGAGGCACCGTCCTGGTTCACGGCGGAGCCCCGCACGATCGCCAGCACCTGGTGGCCATTGCGCCGGGCGTCCGACAGCCGCTCCACGAGCAGCATGCCCACGCCCTCGGACCAGCCCGTGCCGTCCGCACCCTCGGCGAACGGCTTGCAGCGGCCGTCGGGAGCCAGGCCGCGCTGGCGGCTGAACTCCACGAAGGCACCCGGTGTCGACATCACCGACACACCACCGGCCAGCGCCAGATCGCACTCACCCTGACGCAGTGCCTGTGCCGCGAGATGCAGCGCCACCAGCGACGACGAACACGCCGTGTCCACCGTCATCGCCGGCCCCTCGAGGCCGAACGTGTACGAGATGCGCCCGGACACCACGCTGGCCGCGCTGCCCGTGCCCACATGGCCACCGAAGTCCTCGGGGGCGTCGAGCATGATCGTGGAGTAGTCCTGGCCGTTGGTGCCGACGAACACACCGGTGCGGGTGCCCCGCAGCGCGGCCGGCTTGACGCCCGCGTACTCGAACGCCTCCCACGACGTCTCCAGCAGCAGTCGCTGCTGCGGATCCATCGCCATCGCCTCGCGCGGCGAGATCCCGAAGAACACCGGGTCGAACTGGGGCGCCCCGTAGAGGAAGCCGCCCTCGCGGGCGTAGAAGGTGCCCGGGTGCTCGGGGTCCGGGTGATACATCCCCTCGACGTCCCAGCCACGGTCGCCGGGGAACCCGGCGATGGCGTCGCCGCCTTCGGCCAGGAGGCGCCACAGGTCCTGCGGGGTCTCGACGCCTCCGGGGAAGCGGCAGCTCATCGCCACGATCGCGATGGGGTCGTCGTCATCGGGCCGCACCCGGTGCGCCACCGTCGAGCCGACCGCATCGGTGTGGGCGCCGCCCAGCTCCTGAAGCAGATGGCCGGCGAGCACCTCGGCGGTCGGGTAGTCGAAGACGAGGGTCGACGGCAGGCGCAGACCGGTGGCCAGGTCGAGCCGGTTGCGCAGCTCGATGGCGGTGAGGGAGTCGAACCCGAGGTCCCGGAAGGCGCGGCCGGGCTCGACGGAGTCCGCCGAGAAGTGGCCGAGCGCCGAGGCCGCGTGGGTGCGGATGAGGTCCAGCAGGACGGCTCGCTGTTCGGCGTCCGAGAGTCCGGCCAGTTGCTCCGGCAGGCCGGACCCCGGCTCTGTCCGGGCGGCGGCACCACCCGAGGCGGTCAGGAACTCGCGTGCCTCGGGGATGTCGCTGACGAGGGCGCTGGGGCCCGCGCTCATCATCGAGGCCATGCCGGACCAGTCGATGTCGGCCACGACCAGCGCGGCCTCGTCGTGGCCGACGGCCCAGCGCAGCGCGTCCACGGCCAGCGAGGGAGCCATGGGGGGCAGTGGCCCGCCGCGCATCCGGTCCCCGGCGCGGCCGCTCGCGGCCATACCGCTCTCGGCCCACGGGCCCCAGGCGACCGCGGTGGCGGCCAGGCCCTGGGCGCGGCGCTGCTGCGCCAGCGCGTCCAGGTAGGCGTTGGCCGCCGCGTAGGCGGCCTGGCCCGCGCCGCCGACGACACCGGCGAAGGAGGAGAACAGCACGAACGCGTCGAGCGACAGTCCTTCGGTCAGCTCGTGCAGCTGCCGCGCGCCCTCCACCTTCGCGGTCAGGGTCCCGGCGAGCTGGTCGACGGTCAGGCCGTCCAGCACACCGTCGTCCAGGATGCCCGCCGCGTGCACGACGGCGCTCAGGGGGTGCCGCTCGGGAATGGCGGCCAGCACCGCGGCGAGGGCGTCCCGGTCGGCGGCGTCGCAGGCCGCGACGGTCACCTCGGCGCCCAGTTCCTCGAGTTCCGCCTTGAGCTCGGAAGCGCCTTCGGCCGCCGGGCCGCGACGGCTCGTCAGCACCAGGTGTTCGGCGCCCTCGCGTACGGCCCAGCGCGCCACCTGCGCGCCCAGGGCGCCGGTGCCACCGGTGATCAGCACCGAGCCCCGGGGCCGCCATGCGCGCTCGGCCGACTCGTTGCCGACCGTGATGCGGGTGAGGCGCCGGGCGTACGCTCCGGATCCGCGCAGTGCCACCTGGTCCTCGCCGCCTTCGGCGGACAGTGCCCAGGCCAGTCGCGCGGCGGCGCGCTCGTCCAGCGTCTCCGGCAGATCGACGAGGCCGCCCCAGATCCGCGGGTGTTCCATGGCCGCGACCCGGCCGAGGCCCCAAATCTCCGCCTGTGCGGGGCTGGTGAGCTGGTCGGAGCGGCCCACCGACACGGCACCCCGGGTGCCGCACCACAGTCGGGCCTCGATGTCCGCCTCGGCCATGGCCCGCACCAGCGTCAGGGTCAGCGCCAGGCCACGGGAGACCACCGGGTGCTCGGTGCAGGGCCGCTCGTCCAGCCCCGCCAGGGACAGCACACCGCCGACCCCGGGCAGACCGGTGGCGATCTCGCGCAGCCGCTCGGCCAGCACACCGGGGGCAAGGTCGCCCTCGTCCGCCACCACGCGGACGACATCGGCACCGTGCCGCTGGAGAGCGGCGGACGCCGACTCCCCGACGGTGTCATCGACGCCGGAGGCGGGGACGACCACAAGCCATGTCCCCGAAAGGGTGGCAGCGGGGTTCTCCGAGACCGGCTTCCATGAAATCCGGTACCGCCAGCCGTCGACGGTGGCCCGGTCACGCTGCTGGCGCCGGTACGAGGACAGCGCGGGCAGCAGTTCGCCGAGTGAGCCGGCGCCGTCGACATCCAGCGCCTGGGCCAGCGCCTCCAGGTCTTCGCGCTCCACCGCGTCCCAGAACCGCGCGTCCACACTGTCCGCGGCGGACCTCTTGGACGCCGCGCTCGTACCCTCCAGCCAGTAGCGCTGACGCTGGAAGGGGTACGTCGGCAGCTCAACCTTGCGGGCGCCCCGCCCGTCGAAGACCTGCGCCCAGTTCACCGTCACACCGTGGACGTGGGCCTCGGTCAGCGCGGCCATCACAGCCTGTGCGTCGGGGCGTCCCTTGCGCAGAACGGGCACCACGACCGGGGCCGACGCCGGCTCGGTCGTCAGGCAGTCCCGGGCCATCGCCGAGAGCACACCATCGGGCCCGACCTCCAGGTAGGCGGTCACGCCCTGGGCATGGAGGGAGCGTATGCCGTCGGCGAAGCGCACGGCCTCGCGCACATGCCGCACCCAGTAGTCGGGCGAGCTGATTTCTTCGGCGCCAACGGGCTCGCCGGTGACATTGGAAACCAATGCCTGGGTAAGAGTCTGGAAGGACAGCCCCCGCACGACACGGCGGAAGTCGTCCAGCATCGCGTCCATACGCGGGGAGTGGAAAGCGTGACTGACCTTCAGCCGGCTCGTCTTACGGCCTTGTTCCGACCACTGGGCCGCGATCTCCAGCACCGCGGCCTCGTCACCGGCGATGACGACGGCGGTGGGGCCGTTGACGGCGGCGATGCTCACCTCGGCCTCACGACCGGCGAGCGAACCGGCGATCTCCTCCTCCGACGCCTGCACCGCCACCATGGCGCCGCCCTCGGGCAGCGCCTGCATCAGCCGGCCGCGGGCCGCCACCAGCGTGCAGGCGTCCTCCAGGGAGAAGACCCCGGCCACGTGGGCTGCGGCGATCTCACCGATGGAGTGGCCGATCAGCACATCCGGGGTGATGCCCCAGTGCTCCAGCAGCCGGAACAGCGCCACCTCGATGGCGAACAGCGCGGGCTGGGTGAAGGCCGTCTGGTCCAGCAGTTCGGCGTCCGCGCTCCCCTCCGCCGCGAACACCACATCCCGCAGCGGGCGGTCCAACACGACATCCAGGTGCGCACACACCTCGTCCAGCGCCTGGGCGAACACGGGGAAGCCGTCGTACAGCTCCCGGCCCATCCCAAGGCGCTGCGCGCCCTGACCCGAGAAGAGGAACGCCGTCTTGACGGCCGTCCCCGCCACGCCCTGGGCCACGGCGGGAGCGACATCGCCCGTGGCCACGGCTTCGAGCCCGGCGAGGAGTTCCGCATGGTTCGCACCGGACACCACCGCGCGGTGCTCGAACATCGACCGGGTCGCCACCAGGGAATGGCCGACGTCCTGGGCGCTCAGCTCGGTCCGCTCCAGCAGGAACGCCTTGAGCCGGGCGGCCTGGGCGCGCAGCGCGTCCGAGTCACGACCCGACAGCAGCCAGGTGGCCACACCAGTGTCACCCTCGGACACCGGGGTCGCCTCGGCCTCGTCCTCGACCGGCGGGGCCTGTTCGATGATGGTGTGCGCGTTGGTGCCGCTCACACCGAAGGCGGAGACACCGGCCCGGCGCGGCTGCTCGGTCTCGGGCCATGCGGTGGCCTCGGTCAGCAGCCGCACCTCACCCGCCGACCAGTCCACCTGACGCGAGGGCTCGTCCACATGCAGCGTCTGCGGCAGCACACCGTGCCGCATCGCCATGACCATCTTGATGATCCCGGCGACACCGGCGGCGGCCTGGGTGTGCCCGATGTTCGACTTGAGCGCGCCCAGCCATAGCGGGCGGCCCTCCGGCCGCTCCTGGCCGTAGGTGGCCAACAGGGCCTGCGCCTCGATCGGGTCGCCCAGGGACGTACCGGTCCCGTGCCCTTCCACCACGTCCACATCGGCCGGGGCCAGCCGGGCGCTCGACAGGGCGTCCCGGATGACCCGCTGCTGGGACGGGCCGTTGGGCGCCGTCAGACCGTTGGACGCACCGTCCTGGTTGACCGCCGAACCCCGCACGACCGCCAGTACCGGGTGGCCGTGTCGGCGCGCGTCCGACAGCCGCTCCACGAGCAGCATGCCCACGCCCTCGGACCAGCCCGTACCATCCGCGGCGTCCGCGTACGGCTTGCACCGGCCATCGGGTGCCAGCCCACGCTGCCGGCTGAACTCCACGAAGGCGCTCGGGGACGACATCACCGTCACACCACCGGCCAGCGCCAGGTCACACTCACCCTGGCGCAGCGCCTGTGCCGCGAGATGGAGCGCCACCAGCGACGAGGAACACGCCGTGTCCACGGTCACCGCGGGCCCCTCGAGACCGAAGGTGTACGCGATACGGCCTGATACGACGGAAGTCGAGGTACCCGTCAGCAAATGGCCTTCGGCTTCCTCCGGGACCTCGTCGACATCCGCCCCGTAACCCGAGGTCGAGGCGCCCACGAAGACACCGCCTCGACGGCCCTTCACCGACCCCGGAGCGATGCCCGCACGCTCGAACGCCTCCCATGAGGTCTCCAGCAGCAACCGCTGCTGCGGATCCATGGCAAGGGCCTCACGCGGCGAGATTCCGAAGAAGCCCGCGTCGAACTCGGCCGCGTCGTGAAGGAAACCACCCTCACGGGAGTAGAACGTGCCCGAGCTCTCGGGATCGGGGTCGTACATCCCGTCCACGTCCCAGCCACGGTTGGACGGGAAGTCGGAGATGGCGTCACCACCGCCGGCCACCAACCGCCACAGGTCCTCGGGGCTCCCCACGCCGCCCGGGAAACGGCAGCTCATCGCCACGATCGCGATGGGCTCCTGCTCTCCTGCCTCCAGCTCGCGCAGGCGTTGGCGCGCTTGGTGCAGATCTGCCGTTACCCGTTTGAGGTAGTCCCGAAGCCTATCTTCGTTCACCATGAAAACCTTGCCTGTTACGAGTCAAAGAAGACTGAAGAATGAAAGGAGGCCAGAGAACTGCACCTCGGCGGTCACATTTAGCTGAGCTCGTTTTCGATGAAATCGAAGAGATCGTCGTCCGACGCCCCGTCAAGCCGCTGCGTAATGCTCTCAGTGTCCGACGCCCCGCCCTCGCCACCGTTCAGCTTGGCGAGGAGCACCTGGAGTCGGGATGCGATGGCCATTCGCTCGGCGTTGTCCGGCTCAGCCGTGGAAAGTGATGCCTCGAGTTTTTCCAGATCCGCGATCAGCGGAGTGGCGGATGTCCCTTCGTCGGGCAGTACGCCCGCTCGTACGTGTTCGGCGAGAGTCCTTGCGTTGGGATAGTCGAAGACCAGCGTGGTCGGCAGCCGGAGTCCGGTGTCCGCGTTCAACCGGTTTCGGAATTCTACCGCCGTGAGCGAGTCGAATCCCAATTCCTTGAAGGCACGGTCGGATTCCACGCCCTCCATACCGGAGAAACCGAGAACCGCGGCCGCGTGACCGCGCACCAGGTCGAGGACGGCGCGCTCCCGTTCGCCCGGAGCCAGCGCGAGAAGCCGCTCCCTCAGGCGCGATCCGCCCTCCGCATGGGTCTCCTCGGCGGCACGGGCCTGCTCCAGGGCCGATATGACCTCGGGCAGTTCGCCGATGAGCGGGCTGGGCCGTCCGATCGTGAACGCGGGGGCGAATCGCTCCCAGTCCACATCCGCGACAGTCACCAGACCTTCGTCACCCGAGACCGCCCCCTGCAGCGCGGCCATAGCCAGACCGGGCGCCATCGAGGGCAGGCCACGACGCGCCAGCTGGTCGCCGCCGTCGCCGGCCGCCATACCGCCCTCGCCCCAGGGGCCCCAGGCCACCGCGGTACCGGTGAGGCCCCGGGCACGCCGGTCCTCCACCAGCGCGTCCAGGTAGGCATTGGCCGCACCGTACGCGGCCTGGCCACCACTGCCCCACACACCGGCGATCGAGGAGAAGACCACGAACGCGTCGAGTTCACGGTCGCCCAGCAGCGCGTCCAGATGGCCGGCTCCCGCCGCCTTCCCCGACACCACCGACGCCGCGTCCGCCAGCCCCATCCCCGCCAGCTCGGCGGCCTGCTCCACACCGGCCGCGTGGAAGACGGCCCTCAGCGGGAACTCCTCCGGAACGGCGTCCAGCACCGCGGCCAGTCGCTCGCGGTCGGCCACATCGCAGGCCGCCACGGTCACCCGGGCGCCCAGCGCCTCGAGCTCCGCACGCAGCTCGGGCGCGCCCGGTGCCTCAAGGCCCCGGCGACTGGTCAGCACCAGATGCTCGGCCCCCTGGCTCACCGCCCACCGCGCGATCCGAGCACCCAGCGCGCCCGTACCACCGGTCACCAGCACCGAACCGCCGGCCCGCCACGACCGCTCCGCACCCTCACCGGCCCCGGCCCTCACCAGGCGCCGTACGAAGACCCCCGAACCGCGCACGGCGATCTGGTCCTCATCGCTCCCGGCGGACAGCACACCCACCAACCGGCCCACGGCCCGCTCGTCCAGCACCTCGGGCAGATCGACCAGACCACCCCACACCTCGGAGTGCTCCAGCCCCACGACCCGGCCCAGACCCCACACCTGCGACTGCGTCACGCCGGCGAGCCGGTCCGAACGCCCCACCGATACCGCACCCCGCGAAGCACACCACAGCGGAGCCCCTGCACCCACCTCCACCAGCGCCTGCACCAGCGTCAACGTGGAAGCGAAGCCGCCGGACAGCGCGGGGTGTTCCGGGCAGGGCTCCTCGTCCAGAGCGAGCAGCGACAGGATGCCACCCAGTTCGGGCACATCCGCGACCATCTCACGCAGCCGCTCCCCCAGGACCACGGCGTCAAGGTGATGCTCATCCACCACCAGCGACACCACATCCGCGCCATGCCGCCCGAGCCCGGAGACAACGCCCGCCACCAGTTCGTCCTCGGCACGCGACGCCGGAACCACCGCCAGCCACGTCCCCGACAGCGACCCACCGGTCATGTCCGCGACCGGCTTCCACGACACCCGGTAGCGCCAGCCGTCGATCGTCGACTGCTCGCGGTTGCTCCGGTGATACGCGGACAGCGCGGGCAGAACCGCGCTCAGCGGCGTATTGCCGTCGACGTCGAGCGCCTCGGCGAGCGCTTCGAGATCCTCGCGCTCGACCGCCTCCCAGAATCGCGCGTCCACCGAATCCGCGGCGGTCGAACCGGCATCCCGGCCGCCACCGGCCGCGGACGTCTCCGGCCAGAACCGCTCGCGCTGGAACGCGTATGTGGGCAACTGCACATGGCTGGCACCGCGGTCCGCGAATACCGATTCCCAGTTCACCGCGCCACCGTGCGCATGCAATTCGGCCAGCGCCGTCACCAACGCCCCTGTTTCGGGGCGCTGCTTGCGCAGCACAGGAACCAGCATTGCCGCCGAAGTGTCTTCGGCGCTTTCCGCGAGGCAGTCCTGAGCCATCGCGGTGAGCACACCATCGGGACCCACTTCCAAGAACCTGGTCACACCCAACGCCTCAAGCGAACGTACCCCATCCGCGAACCGAACCGCCTCACGCACATGCCGAACCCAGTAATCCGGAGAACACATCTCCGCTTCCGATACCAGCCCACCGGTGACATTGGACACCAGCGCCATGGTCGGCGGTTCAAAAGAGACCTCACGGACCACGTGGCCGAACGCGTCCAACATACTGTCCATGAGGCAAGAGTGAAACGCATGCGAGACCCGCAAACGCCTAGTCTTTGCCCCCTTCGCCGTCCATGTGTCCGCCACCTCCTGGACCGCTGCCGCATGGCCGGCGATCACCACTGCCGACGGACCGTTGACCGCCGCGATGCTCATCTCGTGCTCGCGGCCGGCGAGTGACGCGGCGACCTCCTCCTCGGATGCCTGGATGGCCACCATCGCGCCGCCCTCGGGCAGCGCCTGCATCAGCCGACCGCGGGCCGCGATCAGCGTGCACGCGTCCTCCAGCGAGAACACCCCGGCCACATGTGCCGCCGCGATCTCACCGATGGAGTGCCCGATCACCACATCCGGGGTGATGCCGAAGTGCTCCAGCAGCCGGAACAGCGCCACCTCGATGGCGAACAGCGCCGGCTGGGTGAACGCCGTCTGATCCAGCAGTTCGGCATCCGCACTGCCCTCGGCCGCGAACATCACATCCCGCAGCGGACGGTCCAGCACCACATCCAGGTGCGCGCACACCTCGTCCAGCGCCTGGGCGAACACCGGGAACGCCTCGTACAACTCCCGCCCCATGCCCAGGCGCTGCGCGCCCTGGCCCGAGAACAGGAACGCCGTCTTGCCACCCGGTACCGCCTGCCCCTGGACGACGCCGGAGGCGATCCCGCGCCCGGCCACGGCCTCAAGACCACGCAGAAGGGCTTCCCGGTCCTCGCCGACCAGCACGGCCCGGTGCTCGAACACCGAGCGGGTCGCCAACGAGTACCCCACGTCCAGCGCCCCGAGGTCGGCCCGGGCCGCCACATGCGTGTGCAGCCGTTCGGCCTGCGCCCGCAACGCCTCCGGGCTCTTCCCGGAGACCAGCCACGGCACCATGTCCATCGAATCGGCCGTTCCGGGGGTCGCGGGGTCCGAGACCTCGGACCCCGCCACGGCGGGGGCCTGTTCGATGATGGTGTGCGCGTTGGTGCCGCTCAGTCCGAACGAGGAGATACCCGCTCGGCGCGGTCGGTCCGTCTCCGGCCACGCGGTCGTCTCGGTCAGCAGCCGCACCTCACCCGCCGACCAGTCCACCTGCCGCGACGGCTCGCCCACATGCAGCGTCTTCGGCAGCACGCCGTACCGCATCGCCATCACCATCTTGATGATCCCGGCGACACCGGCGGCGGCCTGCGTATGGCCGATGTTCGACTTGATGGCCCCCAGCCACAGTGGACTTCCCTCCGCCCGGCCCTGGCCGTAGGTGGCCAGCAGCGCCTGCGCCTCGATCGGGTCACCCAGCATGGTGCCGGTGCCGTGCGCCTCCACCGCGTCCACCTCGGCGGCCGACAGTCCGGCACTGGCCAGCGCCTGCCGGATCACCCGCTGCTGCGACGGGCCGTTCGGCGCCGTCAGACCGTTCGACGCGCCGTCCTGGTTAATGGCGCTGCCACGCACCACCGCCAGCACCGGGTGACCATTGCGGCGGGCGTCCGACAGCCGCTCCACGAGCAGCATGCCGATGCCCTCGCCCCACCCGGTGCCATCCGCCCCGTCGGAGAACGGCTTGCACCGACCGTCGGGAGCGAGTCCACGCTGACGGCTGAACTCCACGAACGCACCCGGTGTCGACATCACCGACACACCACCGGCCAGCGCCAGATCACACTCGCCCTGGCGCAGCGCCTGCATGGCCATGTGGAGTGCCACGAGCGACGAGGAGCACGCGGTGTCCACCGTCACCGCGGGTCCCTCGAGACCGAAGGTGTAGGAGATGCGCCCCGACGCCACGCTGGCCGCACTGCCCGTGCCCAGGTGACCCTCGAGGTCACCCTGCGCGTCCATCCACAACCCGGCGTAATCCTGGCCGTTCGTGCCGACGAACACACCCGCCCGGGTGCCCCGCAGCGACTCCGGAGCGATACCGGCCCCCTCGAACGCCTCCCACGACGTCTCCAGCAGCAGCCGCTGCTGCGGGTCCATGGCGACCGCCTCGCGCGGCGAGATCCCGAAGAACCCCGCGTCGAAGTCCGGGGCACCGTAGAGGAAGCCGCCCTCGCGTGCGTACGACGTGCCGAACCGCTCGGGGTCGGGATCGTACAGCCCGTCGAGGTCCCAACCGCGGTCGGCGGGGAACTCGGCGATGGCGTCGCCGCCCTCGGCGACCAGCCGCCACAGCTCCTCCGGAGTATGGACATCCCCGGGGAAGTGGCAGCTCATCGCGACGATCGCGATCGGGTCACTGTCCACGGCGACGGCCCTCGGCTCGGCCGCGGCCACGGCCGGCCGGGTGGTGCCGAACGCCTCGGCGTCCAGGTAGTCGGCCAGTTCGACGGCGCTCGGATAGTCGAAGACCAGCGTGGCCGGGAGACGCAGCCCCGTCGCGAGGTCCAGCCGGTTGCGCAGCTCGACCGCCGTGAGGGAGTCGAACCCGAGGTCGCGGAAGGCCCGGCCGGGCTCGACCGCCTCCGCCGAAGCATGGCCGAGCACAGCGGCCGCGTGCCCCCGTACCAGTTCCAGTACGGCCAGGTTGCGCTCGGTCGCCGACAGTCCGGCGAGCTTCTGGGCGAAGGTGGCGGCTTCCGCCTCGGCACCGGCCTCGACCGCGGTCAGGTGCTTGTGCGCTTCGGGGATGTCGCTGATGAAAGCACCGCCGCCGGACGCGGCATGTGCCGAGGCCAGACGCTCCCAGTCGACGTCCGCGACGACGAGTGCCGCCTCGTCATGGCCGACGGCCCAACCGAGCGCCGCCACGGCCAGCGCCGGGTCCATCGCGGCCACCACACCACCGCGCACCCGTTCCCCGGCGCGACCCTCCACGGCCATACCGGCCTCGGCCCACGGCCCCCAGGCGACCGCCGTACCGGCGAGTCCGGCGCCACGACGCAGCACCGCGAGCGCGTCCAGGTGGGCGTTGGCCGCCGCGTAGGCCCCCTGTCCGGCGCCGCCCATGACGCCGGCGAACGACGAGAACAGCACGAACGCGTCGAGATCCAGATGTGCCGTCAGTTCGTGCAGCTGCCGGGCGCCCGCCACCTTGGCGCCGAGCACCCCGGCGACCCGGTCGACGGACAGGCCGTCCAGCACACCGTCATCCAGCACGCCGGCCGCGTGCACCACTCCACGCAGGGGGAACTCCTCGGGGATCCCCGCCAGCAGCTCGGTGAGCGCTTCGCGGTCGGCCACATCGCACGCGACCACGGAGACCAGCGCGCCCATGGCCTCGAGTTCCGCCTTGAGCTCGGGCGCACCGTCGGCCGCCAGGCCGCGGCGGCTGGTGAGGACGATGTGCTCCGCGCCCTCGCGCACCGCCCAACGGGCCACATGCGCGCCCAACGCGCCCGTACCACCGGTCACCAGAACCGAGCCGGTCGGCCGCCAGGCTCCGCCACCCGACGACGCGACACGCGCCAGCCGCCGGCCGAACACTCCGGAGCCCCGCACCGCCGCCTGGTCCTCGGCGCCCTCGGCGCCCTCGGCGGACAGCACACCGGCCAGCCGCCCGACGGCACGCTCGTCGAGTACCTCGGGCAGATCGACCAGGCCACCCCAGATTCGGGGGTGCTCCAGCGCGGCGACCCGGCCAAGGCCCCACACCTCCGCCTGCACCGGGCTGGTGAGCCGGTCGGAACGCCCCACCGAGACCGCGCCCCGCGAGGCGCACCACAGCCGAACGCCCATGTCCAGCCCGGCCAGGGCCTGCACCAACCGCAGGGTCAGCGCGAGTCCGGCCGCGACCACCGGCTCCTCGACGAGGGGCTCCTCGTCCAAGCCGAGCAACGACAACACGCCGACCTCGGACTCACCGTCGAGTGCGGCGAGCAGTGCTCGGGCCAGCCCGTCGGCGTCCGTGTCGGCGGCAACCGTCACCGGTACCGCCCGGGCGCCGTACTTCTCGAATCCATGGCGGATCGACGTGGTGACGTCGCTGTCCGCCAGTCCGGCCGGCACCACCAGCAGCCAGGTCCCCGACAGGGACCCGGTGGCCAGGTCCGGGACCGGCTTCCAGGAGACGCGGTAACGCCAGCCGTCGACCGTGGCCCGGTCGCGCTGCTGCCGACGGTACGACGACAGCGCGGGCAGCAACTCGCTCAGCGAGCCCTCCCCGTCGATGTCCAGCGCCTCGGCGAGAGCCTCCAGGTCCTCGCGCTCAACCGCTTCCCAGAACCGGGCGTCCACGCTGTCGGCGGCGGAGCCACCCGACGCACCACCCGCGTCCTCCAGCCAGTAGCGCTGTCGCTGGAAGGCGTAGGTGGGCAGTTCGACCTTCCGCGCACCGCGTCCGGCGAAGAGCTGCTCCCAGTCGACGGTGACGCCGTGGGCGTGGAGTTCGGCCAGAGCCGTCGTCAACGCCTGCGGCTCGGGGCGGTCCTTGCGCAGCACCGGCACGACGACCGAGGCCGATGCGTCCTCCGCCGTCAGGCACTCCCGCGTCATCGCCGAGAGCACCCCGTCGGGGCCCACCTCCAGGAAGGTGGTCACGCCCTGCGCCTCGAGTGCCCGTGCCCCGTCCGCGAACCGCACGGCCTCCCGCACGTGGCGCACCCAGTACTCCGGCGAGCACACCTCGTCCGCACCCGCCGACTTACCCGACACGTTGGAGACCAGCGCGATCGAGGGCGGGGCGAACGACAGCCCCTCGACGACCTTGCGGAAGTCGCCCAGCATCGCGTCCATACGGGGCGAGTGGAACGCGTGGCTGACCCGCAGTTGGCGGGTCTTACGGCCCTGCTCCGCCCACTGTCCGGCGATCTCCAGCGCCGCGGCCTCGTCGCCCGCGATCACCACGGAGGTCGGCCCGTTGACCGCGGCCATGCTCACCTCGGCCTCACGACCGGCCAGCGACGCCGCGACCTCCTCCTCCGACGCCTCGACGGCCACCATCGCGCCACCCTCCGGCAGCGCCTGCATCAGACGACCACGAGCGGCCACCAGCGTGCACGCGTCCTCCAGCGAGAACACCCCCGCCACATGCGCGGCGGCGATCTCACCGATGGAGTGACCGATCACCACATCCGGCGTCACGCCCCAGTGCTTCAGCAGCCGGAACAGCGCCACCTCGACCGCGAACAGCGCGGGCTGGGTGAACGCCGTCTGATCCAGCGACTCGGCATCCACACTCCCCTCCGCCGCGAACATCACGTCCTTCAGCGGACGGTCCAGCAGCACATCGAGGTGTGCGCACACCTCGTCCAGCGCACGCGCGAACACCGGGAACGCCTCGTACAACTCCCGCCCCATGCCCAGGCGCTGCGCACCCTGACCCGAGAACAGGAACGCGGTCGAACCCGACGTACGCGCAGCGGACTGAATCACACCAGGGGCGGTCTCACCGGCCGCGACAGCCTCGAGCCCGCGGAGCAGTTCAGCACGGTCCGCGCCCGTGACCACCGCACGGTGTTCCAGGACCGAGCGCGTCGCCACCAGCGAGTAGCCCACATCCAGCGCACCCAGTTCGGTGCGCTCCATCAGACGCGACCTCAGCCGTTCGGCCTGGGCGCGCAGGGCTTCCGGGCTCCGGCCGGAGAGCGCCCAGGCAAGGACGCCGCGGTCCTCGGCGGGAGCCTCGTCCCGCACCGCCTCGTCGTACACCGGGGCCTGCTCGATGATGGTGTGGGCGTTGGTGCCGCTCACACCGAACGCCGACACACCGACCCGGCGCGGCTGCCCCGTCTCCGGCCACTCGATGGCCTCGGTCAGCAGCCGCACCTCACCCGCCGACCAGTCCACCTGCCGCGACGGCTCGTCGACATGCAGCAGCTTCGGCAACGCACCGTGCCGCATGGCCATCACCATCTTGATGATCCCGGCGACACCGGCGGCGGCCTGCGTATGGCCGATGTTCGACTTGAGCGCGCCCAGCCACAGCGGGCGGCCCTCCGGCCGCTCCTGGCCGTACGTCGCGAGCAGCGCCTGTGCCTCGATCGGGTCGCCGAGCATGGTGCCGGTGCCGTGCGCCTCCACCGCGTCCACCTCGGCGGCCGACAGGCGGGCGTTCGCCAGCGCCTGCCGGATGACCCGCTGCTGCGAGGGGCCGTTCGGCGCCGTCAGACCGTTCGAGGCGCCGTCCTGGTTGATGGCGCTGCCACGCACAATTGCCAGCACCTGGTGGCCGTTGCGCTCGGCATCGGACAGCCGCTCCACCAGCAGCATGCCCACACCCTCGGACCACCCCGTGCCGTCCGCGGCGTCCGCGAACGGCTTGCAGCGGCCGTCGGGCGCCAGTCCACGCTGGCGGCTGAACTCCACGAAGGCCGTCGGCGTGGCCAGCACGGTGACACCGCCGGCGAGCGCCATGTCGCACTCGCCCTGACGCAGCGCCTGCGCGGCCTGGTGCAGGGCGACCAGCGACGAGGAGCACGCCGAGTCCATCGTCATCGCGGGCCCCTCGAGACCCAGGGTGTAGGAGATACGACCGGACACGACCGATGCCGAGTTACCGGTCAGCAGCTGTCCTTCCAGCTCCTCGGCCAGCTCGCCGCCACCGGACCCGTAACCCGAGGTGGCGGCCCCCACGAACACGCCGATCTGGTTGCCGCGCACGGACGTGGGAGCGATACCGGCGCGCTCGAACACCTCCCACGAGGTCTCCAGCAGCAGCCGCTGCTGCGGATCCATGGCGAGCGCCTCACGCGGCGAGATCCCGAAGAACGAGGCGTCGAACTCGCCCGCCTCGTGCAGGAAACCGCCCTCGCGCGAGTAGAACGTGCCCGAGCGCTCGGGGTCCGGGTCGTACATCCCGTCCACGTCCCATCCGCGGTTGGACGGGAATTCGGAGATCGCGTCGCTGCCGCCGACCACGAGGTCCCACAGATCCTCCGGGCTGTGCACCCCGCCCGGGAAGCGGCAGCTCATGCCGACGATCGCGATCGGATCGTCATCGACCCGAGCCGCCACCGCCACCGGCCCGGCCACCGCACCCCGCGTGCCCAGCACCTCGGCACGCAGGTGGTCCGCCAGAATCGACGCGTTCGGGTAGTCGAAGACGAGCGTCGCCGACAGGGCCAGCCCGGTCTCCGCGTTCAGCCGGTTACGGAGCTCCACCGCCGTCAGCGAGTCGAAGCCCAGCTCCTTGAACGCGCGCTCGGCGTCGACCGTCTCCCCACCGGTGAACCCGAGGACCGCGGCCACATGGCCACGCACCAGGTCGAGCAGGGCCCGGTCGGTCTCCGCCTCGGTCAGCCCCGCCAACCGCTCCCGCAGGCCCGACGAAGCATCCGCCCCGCCGGACGCGCCCGCGGCCTCGAGCACCTTCGCGACCTCGGGGAGGTCTCCGATCAACGGGCTCGGCCGCCCCAGGGTGAACGAGGGGGCGAACCGCTCCCAGTCCATATCGGCGACCGTCACCGCACCGTCGTCACCCGCGATCGCGCCCTGCAAGGCGGCGATGGCCAGCCCCGGAGCCATGACGCGCAGGCCACGACGGGCGAGTTCCCTCTCCGCCCCCTCCGCGGCCGCCATACCGCCCTCGGCCCAGGGGCCCCAGGCCACGGCGGTACCGGCGAGGCCCCGCGCACGGCGCTCCTCCACCAGCGCGTCCAGATAGGCGTTGGCGGCGCTGTACGCGGCCTGGCCACCACTGCCCCACACACCGGCGATGGACGAGAAGACCACGAACGCGTCGAGCTCTCGGTCGCCCAGCAGCTCATCCAGGTACGCGGCCCCCGCGGCCTTCCCGGACACCACCGCCGCCGCGTCCGCCAGGCTCATCCCCAAAAGCTCGGCCGCCTGCTCGACACCCGCCGCGTGGAACACCGCGCTGAGCGGGAACTCCTCCGGAATGTCATCGAGGACAGCGGCCAACGCGTCACGGTCCGTCACATCACACGCCACCACGGTCACCCGCGCGCCCAGCACCTCGAGCTCATCGCGCAGTTCGGCAGCGCCCGGCGCGTCGAGGCCGCGTCGGCTGGTCAGCACCAGATGCTCGGCACCGCTGCGCGCCAGCCAACCGGCCACCTGGCCGCCCAGCGCGCCGGTGCCACCGGTCACCAGCACCGTGCCACGCGCCCGCCACGGCCGCTCCGCTCCCACACCCGCGTCAGCCCGCACCAGACGCCTGGCGAACACCCCCGAGCCACGGATCGCGACCTGGTCCTCGCCATTCCCCGCGGACAGCACACCGGCCAGCCGCACCGCACCGCGCTCATCCAGCGACTCGGGCAGATCCACCAGACCACCCCACACCGCGGAGTGCTCCAGCGCCACCACCCGTCCCAGGCCCCAGACCTGCGACTGCACCGCGCCGGTCAGCCGGTCCCAGCGCCCCACGGACACCGCACCACGCGTACCGCACCACAACCGGGCCGGAACATCCGCCTCGACCATTGCCTGCGCCAGCACCAGGCTCCGCGCATAACCACCCGACAGTGCCGGATACTCCGAGTTCGGCTCCTCGTCCAGGGCGAGCAGCGACAGCACACCACTCAGCTCGGGCGTCTGCCCGACCACCTCACGCAGCCGCCCCGCCAGCACGCTTCCGTCCAGGTCCCGCTCGTCCAGCACGAGCGAGACCACGCCCGCACCATGCCGCTCGAGCCCGGCGACAACCCCCGGGACCAGTTCGTCCTCGGCGCGGGACGCCGGAACCACCACCAGCCACGTCCCCGACAACGACCCCTCGGCCACGTCCGGGACCGGCTTCCACGACACCCGGTAGCGCCAGCCGTCGATCGTCGACTGATCGCGGCTGCTGCGCCAGTATGCCGACAGAGCGGGCAGCACCGCGCCCAGCGACGCCTCATCCTCGAAGTCCAGCGTCCTCGCGAGCGATTCGAGGTCCTCCCGCTCCACGGCCTGCCAGAACCGCGCGTCCACCTCGTGGCGGATGCCGAGATCGGTACCGGCCGCATCGGCGGACTTCTCGGCCCAGTAGCGCCGACGCTGGAAGGCGTAGGTCGGCAGGTCGACCCTGCGGGCCCCGAGACCGTCGAAGGCCGAGGTCCAGTCGACGGCGGACCCGTGAACGTGCAGCCTGGCCAGCGCCGTGGTCAGGGCCACGACCTCCGAGCGGTCCTTGCGCAGCCCCGGCACGATCACGGGCGCCGAGGCGGGCTCGGACCGTTCCGACAGGCAGTCCTGCGCCATCGCCGAGAGCACACCGTCGGGACCCACCTCCAGGAGGGTGGTCACGCCCTGTCCCTCGAGTGCCCGCACTCCATCCAGGAAGCGCACGGCCTCCCGCACATGCCGCACCCAGTACTCCGGCGAACACACCTCGGCGTCCGAGGCCACCCCACCGGTCACATTGGAGACCAGATCGATGGAGGGCGCGGCGAACGAGAGCCCTTCGACGACCTTGCGGAAGTCGTCCAGCATCGCGTCCATGCGCGGCGAGTGGAAGGCGTGGCTGACCTTCAGCCGGCGGGTCTTGCGGCCCTGCTCCGCCCACTTCTCGGCGATCTCCAGCGCCGCTCCCTCGTCACCGGCTATGACCACGGCGGCCGGGCCGTTGACGGCCGCGATGCTCACCTCGGCCGCACGACCGGCCAGCGACGCCGCGACCTCCTCCTCCGACGCCTGCACCGCCACCATGGCGCCGCCCTCGGGCAGCGCCTGCATCAGCCGGCCACGGGCCGCGATCAGCGTGCACGCGTCCTCCAGCGAGAACACCCCGGCCACATGCGCGGCCGCGATCTCGCCCACCGAGTGGCCGATGAGGACATCCGGGGTGACGCCGAAGTGCTCCAGCAGCCGGAACAGCGCCACCTCGATGGCGAACAGCGCCGGCTGGGTGAACGCCGTCTGATCCAACAGCTCGGCATCCGCACTGCCCTCGGCCGCGAACATCACATCCCGCAGCGGACGGTCCAGCACCACATCCAGGTGCGCACACACCTCGTCCAGCGCCTGGGCGAACTCCGGGAAGGCGTCGTACAGCTCCCGCCCCATGCCCAGGCGCTGCGCGCCCTGGCCCGAGAACAGGAACGCGAGGGTGTCCTCGACACGTGTCGTGCCCTGAATGACCTGAGCCGCGTTCTCGCCGGTGGCCAGAGCCTTCAGGCCGCGGAGGAATTCGTCCCGGTCCCCGGCGACCAGGGCCGCACGGTACTCGAAAGCCGATCGCGTCGTGGCCAGGGAGAAGCCGACGTCCGTCAGCGCCGGCTCCGAGTGGGCGCTCAGATGGGCGTGGAGCCGGCCGGCCTGGGCGGCGAGCGCCTCCGCGCTCTTGCCGGACAGCAGCCATGGCAGGACAACGGACCGCTTGGCCTCGTCCCCCTCGGGGGCCGTCGTCTGGGGCTGTCCATCACGGTCGGCTTCCGGAGCCTGCTCGATGATGGTGTGCGCGTTGGTCCCGCTCACCCCGAACGAGGAGATACCCGCCCGGCGCGGTCGGTCCGTCTCCGGCCACGCGGTGGTCTCGGTCAGCAACCGCACGTCACCCGCGGACCAGTCCACCTGCCGCGACGGCTCATCCACATGCAACGTCTTCGGCAGCACACCGTGCCGCATCGCCATCACCATCTTGATGACACCCGCGACACCAGCAGCGGCCTGGGTATGGCCGATGTTCGACTTGATGGCACCCAGCCACAGCGGACTGTCCGCCGACCGCTCCTTGCCATACGTCGCCAGCAGCGCCTGCGCCTCGATCGGGTCACCCAATGTGGTACCCGTACCGTGCGCCTCCACCGCGTCCACATCCGACGCCGACAACCCCGCACTCGCCAGCGCCTGACGGATCACCCGCTGCTGCGACGGGCCGTTCGGTGCCGTCAGACCGTTCGAAGCGCCGTCCTGGTTGATGGCGCTGCCCCGCACCACCGCCAGCACCGGGTGACCATTCTTGCGCGCGTCCGACAGCCGCTCCACGAGAAGCATGCCGACGCCCTCGGACCAACCGGTGCCATCCGCCGCGTCCGCGAACGGCTTGCACCGGCCATCAGGGGCGAGCCCCCGTTGCCGGCTGAACTCCACGAAGGCACCCGGCGTCGACATCACCGACACACCACCGGCCAGCGCCAGGTCACACTCGCCCTGACGCAGCGCCTGCATGGCCATGTGCAGCGCCACCAGCGATGCCGAACACGCCGTGTCCACCGACACCGCGGGCCCCTCAAGACCCAAGGTGTAGGAAATACGCCCCGACACCACGCTGACCGCGCTACCCGTCAGATAGCCCTCGAGCCCACCTTCTGCCTCGAGAAGATGAGTCGAGTAGTCCTGACCGTTCGTGCCGACGAAAACCCCGACCGGCTTGCCACGCAGAGACAGTGGGTCAATACCGGTTCGCTCGAACGCCTCCCATGACGCTTCGAGCACCAACCGCTGCTGCGGGTCAGTCGCCACAGCCTCACGGGGAGATATTCCGAAGAACTGCGGGTCGAACTCGTCAGCCTCGTAGCAGAAACCGCCCTCTCGGGCGTAACTCGTCCCCGGATTGTCCGGGTCCGGGTGGTACAGCCCCTCGGTGTCCCAGCCGCGATTCGTCGGAAACCCGGAGATGGCGTCGACGCCATCGACGACGAGTTGCCACAGTTGCTCCGGGGTGTGCACGCCTCCAGGAAAACGACAGCTCATCCCGACAATGGCAATGGGCTCACGCGACGCCGCGACCAGGCGCTGATTCTGTAGCTTGAGGCGGTCGTTTTCCCGCAAAGAAGCGCGCAGCGCTTCGACAACTCTCTCGGAGGACGTAGCCATCAGTAGCTCCACACTTCCAAAAACATCAGAGGTCTGCGCCGCCCAGTGCCCTCTGGACGAGGTCGTCGACATCCATCGCGTCGACCGCGCTGTTCATTCCTTCTTGGGGCTCCAACTCAGGACCGCTCTCCGAGATCTGGGCAAGTTCCAGTAGGGCGTCCATCAGCCCAGCTTCACGGAACCGCGCGAGCGGAACGGAGGCCAACGCCTCACGAATCCGGTCCTCCTCCGGGTCCTTCAGCTCAGCCCCATCGGCCTGCGGAAACATATTCGTCTCCAGATGCTCGGCCAGTACGGTGAGGTTCGGGTAGTCGAATGCCAGCGTGGTCGGCAGTTCCAGGCCGGTGATCGCGCTCAATCGGTTCCGGAGCTGAACAGCCGTCAGCGAGTCGAAACCCAGCTCCCTGAACGACTGGTCGCTCTCGACGGCCTCGGGAGTCGCATGCACCAGGACCGCGGCGACGTGCTGCCGGACCAGCTTGCGCAGGGATCGCTGGCGCTTCGCCGAGGAGAGCCCCTCCAGCTCCGCACGCAGCCCCGCCGCGGCCGACTCGCCCGGTGCCGGATCCGAGGGCTCCGACGCCGCGTTCGACTGCCGCCTCTTCATCAGCCCGCTCAGCAGCGGAGTCGGCCGGGCGCCACCCAGCTCCCCCCCGAAGCGCTCCCATGCGGCATCGGCCACAAGGGCGTAGGTCTCGTCCAGGTCAAGAACACGCTGGAGCGCGGAGATCGCCAGTTCCGGGTCCATCGGAGCGACACCGCTCCGCTTCATGTACTCGTCGAGATCCCCATCGATGACCATGCCACTTCCGGCCCAGGCGCCCCAGGCGATGGAGGTTGCCCGAAGGCCGTCCGCGCGCCGCTGCGACGCCAGCGCGTCCAGGAACGCGTTACCCGCCGCGTAACTCCCCTGCCCTGGGCCGCCTATCGTGCCCGCCGCCGAGGAGAACAGCACGAACGCCGACAGATCCATCCCGGCGGTCAGCTCATGCAGATTCCGCGCCGCGTCCACCTTCGGACGCAACACCCCGGCCGCCCGCTGCACCGTCAGTGCATCGATCACACCGTCGTCCAGCACACCCGCCGTATGCACCACCGCGCTCAACGGCGACTGCGAGGGAATTCCCTCCAGCACCGCCGCCAGCGCCTCGCGGTCCGCCGCGTCACACGCCGCCACCGTCACCCGGGCGCCCATGCCCTCCAGCTCCGCCTTCAACTCGGCGGCACCCTCGGCCTCCATACCCCGCCGGCTGGTCAGCACCAGATGTTCGGCACCCGTACGCGCCAACCACCGCGCCACATGACCACCCAGCGCACCGGTGCCACCGGTCACCAGCACCGAACCGGTGGGCCGCCAGCCGTCCCCGGTCGAGCTCTCCGGCGCCGAGGCCCGCACCAGCCGCTTGGCGAACACCCCCGAACCACGTATCGCGACCTGGTTCTCGGCCTCCGCACCGGCCAGTACACCGGCCAGACGGTCCACCGCACGGCTGTCCATGGTCTCGGGCAGGTCGACCAGACCGCCCCACCGCTGGGGATACTCCATTTCCACGATCCGCCCCAACCCCCAGACCATCGCCTGGGTCGGGCTGACCAGCCGTTCGGAGCGTCCCACCGACACCGCGCCCCGCGTCCCGCACCACAGCGGGGCCACCACACCGGCGTCGCCCAGCCCCTGGACCAGTCCCACCGTCGCCGCCAGCCCGGCCGGGACCACCTCGAACGATCCGTGCGCCGACTCGTCCAGCCCCAGCAGCGAGAACACACCCGACACGCCTGCCGGGTCCGCTCCCGCCTCGTCGAGCGCCGCACGCAGCCGCTCCGTCATCGCCTCACGGCCATCGGCCGCGTCGACAACGACACGAACCACCTGCGCGCCACGCCCGGCCACACCGTCCACCACGGAGGCGAGCAACGCGTCGTCACCACAGACCTTGGGGACGACGACCAGCCAGGTACCGGTGAGCGTGGCGTCGGCGGCAGACACCACAGATGTCCAGGCGGCGCTGTAGCGCCAGCCGTCCACCGTGCTCCGCTCACGCCGCTGACGACGCCACGACGACAGAGCCGGAAGCAACGCGGTCAAGGACGACTGCTGCTCCTCGTCCGCCACCTCCAGCGTCCGGACCAGCGCCTCCAGGTCCTCGCGCTCGACGGCCTCCCAGAACCGCGCGTCCACACTGTCCGCGCCCGGCCCCGCACCGCCGGCGGGCACCTCATCAACCGACGCGTCCAGCCAGTACCGCTGGCGCTGGAAGGCGTAGGTCGGCAGGTCGACCCGACGGGCACCACGGCCCTCGAACACCTTCCGCCAGTCGACACCGACGCCACTGGTGTGCAGCTCGGCGGCCGAGGTCAGGAACTGCTCCAAGCCGCCTTCGTCACGCCGCAGCGTGCCGACGACCACCGCCCGTGCCCCGGCGGCCTCCACGGTCTGCTGCAACGGCAGCATCAGTACGGGGTGCGGGCTCGCCTCGATGAAGACACCATGCCCGCTGTCGAGCAGTGCGCGGGTGGTGGCCTCCAGCTCGACGGTCTGCCGCAGGTTCCGGTACCAGTACTCCGCGTCCAGACCAGCGGTGTCCACCAGCTCACCGGAGACCGTCGAATAGAACGGCACCTCCGACGAACGGGGCGCGATGTCCGCCAGAACCTTCAGCAGCTCCTCGCGGATCTCCTCCACATGTGCGGAGTGCGAGGCGTAGTCCACCGGAACCCGGCGAACCCGGATCTCCTCGCCCTCCAGCTGCGCGACCATCTCGTCCAGCGCGCCCGGGTCGCCGGAGACCACGACGGAACCGGGGCCGTTGACCGCAGCGACCGAGATTCCACCGTCCCACGCGGCGATACGGTCCCTGACCTGGTCGACCGGCAACCCGACCGACACCATGCCACCACGACCCGCCAGACCCACCGCGATCGCCTGCGACCGCAGCGCCACCACCTTCGCGGCGTCCTCCAGCGACAGCGCACCCGCCACACACGCCGCGGCGATCTCACCCTGGCTGTGACCCATCACGGCATCCGGTTCCACACCCACCGAACGCCACAACTTCGCCAGCGACACCATCACCGCGAACAACACCGGCTGAACGACATCCACCCGGTCGAAACCGGGAGCACCCTCGGCACCACGCAGCACATCCGTCAACGACCAATCGACATACGCCGACAGGGCCGTCTCACATTCGGCTATCGACTCCGCGAACACCGGCGAGGACTCCAGCAGCCCCACCGCCATGCCCACCCACTGCGCCCCCTGACCCGGGAACACGAACACCGAACGCCCCCGGACATCCGCCACACCACGTGTGACGCCCGGGACGGCCTCGTCCCCCGCCAACGCGCTCAGCCGAGCCAGCAGTTCCTCGCGGTCGGTTCCCGTCACCACACCACGATGCTCGAACGAGGACCTGGTCGTCGCCAGCGACAGCGCCACATCCGAAACACCCAGCTCCGGATGGGCCGTCACGAACTCCCGCAACCGCCCGGCCTGCGCCCGCAAGCCGGCCGGGCTACGGCCGGACACCACCCATGCCGCCGGACCCCCGGCCACCTCGGCCTCGGCGACCTCGGCCACCTCGGACTCCGGAGCCTGTTCCAGAATGGTGTGCGCGTTCGTCCCGCTCACGCCGAACGACGACACAGCGGCCCGACGCGGATGGCCCGTCTCCGGCCACTTCGTGGCTTCCGCCAGCAGTCGCACCTCACCCGCCGACCAATCCACCTCCTTCGACGGCTCATCAAGATGCAGCGTCTTCGGCAGTGTCCCGTGCCGCATCGCCATCACCATCTTGATCACACCCGTCACACCGGCTGCCGCCTGCGGATGGCCGATGTTCGACTTCACCGAGCCCAACAGCAGCGGCCGGCCCTCGGGACGCCCTTGCCCGTATGTCGCCAGCACTGCCTGTGCCTCGATCGGGTCACCCAGAGGCGTACCGGTCCCGTGCGCCTCCACGGCATCCACGTCGGCCGTCAACAGGCCGGCGCTCGCCAGCGCCTGGCGGATCACGCGTTGCTGCGACGGGCCATTGGGAGCCGTCAGGCCGTTGCTCGCGCCGTCCTGGTTGATCGCCGAGCCACGTACCACCGCCAGCACCGGGTGACCCTTGCGCCGGGCGTCCGACAGCCGCTCCAGGAGCAGCATCCCCACGCCCTCGGCCCAGCCCGTGCCGTCCGCCTCGTTCGAGAACGGCTTGCACCGGCCGTCGACAGAAAGTCCCCGCTGACGGCTGAACTCCACGAACACACTCGGCGACGACATCACCGTGACACCGCCGGCCAGCGCCAGGTCGCATTCGCCCTGACGCAGTGCCTGAGCCGCCATATGCAGCGCCACCAGCGACGACGAACACGCCGTGTCCACCGTCACCGCCGGCCCCTCGAGACCCAAGGTGTACGAGATACGACCGGACGCGACACTGCCCGCGCTGCCGGTACCGAGGGAGCCCTCGAAGCCTTCCGGAGCATTCCCCTGCAGACGAGTGGCGTAGTCGTTGTACATGACACCGACGAATACGCCAGATCGGCTGCCCCGGTTGGCCACCGGATCGATTCCCGCCCGCTCGAACGCCTCCCACGACGTCTCCAGCAGCAGCCGCTGCTGCGGGTCCATCGACAGCGCCTCACGCGGCGAAATCCCGAAGAACGCCGGGTCGAACTGGTCGGCGTCATGGAGGAATCCGCCGTGGCGTACGTAGTACGTGCCCTCCCGATCGGGGTCCGGGTCGTACATCCCGTCGAGGTCCCAACCGCGATTGGACGGGAACTCGGACACCGCATCGGTGCCGGCCATCATCAGGTGCCAGAGTTCCTCCGGCGTCCGCACCCCGCCCGGGAGCCGGCAGCTCATGCTCACGATCACGATGGGGTCGCTGTCCACCGGTGCGCCTGCCGCGGCCTGCACACCCGCGCCCGCCGATGTGGTGACAGCGTCGCCGCCCAGGATCTCGTCGCGCAGGTGACCGACGAGTGCCATCGGGGTCGGATAGTCGAAGATCAGCGTGGCAGACAGTCGCAGGCCGGTCTCCGCGGTGAGCCGATTCCTCAGGTCGACAGCCATCAGTGAGTCGAAGCCGAGTTCCTTGAAGGGCTGCCGCGTGTTCACCGTCGCGGGGGTGGCGTGCCCAAGGGCCGCCGCGGTCTGAACGCGGACCAGCTCCAACAGCGTCTCGTCCTGCGTTGTCCGCGGCAGACCCGCGAGGCGTCGACGCAGTTCGTCGGGAAGACCTTCGCTCTGCTCCGATCGCGCGGTGCGGCGCGTCATCACGTTGGGCACGACGTTGCGGAAAAGAGCGGGGAGTTCGGCACCCTGCGCACGCAGCGTGGGGACGTCCAACCGCAGCGGAACCGGCACGCTTTCATCCGACACCAGGCCGGCATCGAACAGTTCGAGCCCTTCCTCGGAGGAGAGCGGCACCAGACCCGAACGCGACACCCTGCGCAGATCTTCCTTGTCGAGGTGTCCGGTCATGCCGCTGGCCTCGGCCCACAGCCCCCACGCCATCGACACACCCGGCAGCCCCCGGGTCCGGCGCCAGGACGCCAGACCGTCCAGGAACACATTCGCCGCCGCGTAGTTGCTCTGCCCCGCACCACCCAGCACACCAGTAGCCGACGAGAACAACACAAACGCCGACAGGTCCATACCCGCGGTCAGCTCATGCAGATTCCACGCCGCGTCCACCTTCGCCCGCAGCACCGACTCAATCCGCTCACGGGTCAGCGACGTCAGCAGCCCGTCATCGAGCACACCCGCCGCATGCACCACACCACTCAACGCGAAGCCC
This sequence comes from Streptomyces sp. 11-1-2, assembly GCF_003595545.1. Taxonomy (NCBI): domain Bacteria; kingdom Bacillati; phylum Actinomycetota; class Actinomycetes; order Kitasatosporales; family Streptomycetaceae; genus Streptomyces; species Streptomyces sp. 11-1-2. The sequence goes on along the minus strand of NZ_CP022545.1, from coordinate 10,742,884 downwards.
GCCGGCAACCCCGACAACACCCCAGCCAAGGCCTCGCGATTCGCTGCGTCACACGCCGCGATCACCACCTCGGCGCCAGACGCTTCCAGCTCCGCCCGCAGCTCCGTCGCGCCCTCGGCCTCCGCACCACGGCGAGACAGCAGCACCAGCTTCTTGACCTCATGCCGGGTCACCAGATGCCGGGCCACCAAGCCGCCCAGCACACCCGTGCCACCGGTCACGAGCACCGCGCCAGAACCGAACACCCCCGACTCCGGAGCGTCGCCCGAAGGCAGCGACCGGCCCAGGCGCGGCACCCGCACCGCACCCGACCGCACCACCACCTGCTCCTCCCCCAGAGCCAGCACCCCGGGAAGAAGATCGGCCACCCCCGCAACATCATCGGTGTCCACCAGCACCAGACGCCCGGGATTCTCCGACTGAGCGGACCGCACCAGACCCCACACCGCGGCCCCCGCCATATCCACCACGCCATCGCCCGTATCGACAGCGCCCCGGGTCACCACCACCAGCCGCTCACCCGCACGGTCCTCATCCGCCAACCACCCCTGCGCCCGCTCCAAAACCTCAAGCACGCGCCCGTACGTCTCACCCACCACATCCACACCATCGGAGACCACCCGCATCACCTCCGTCCGCGGCGCGACCTCACCCCCCGCCACCACAGCCGCGGGCACGTCCACCCACTCCACCCGGAACAGCGCGTCCCGCGCCGCCCCAGCCACGGCATTCAGCTGATCGGCTGCAACCGGTCGCAGGACCAGCGACTCGACCGACGCCACCACACGCCCCGACTCGTCCCCCACCAGCACCGACACCGCATCCGACCCGGTGCCCGCCGATGCCAGCCGCACGCGCAGCGATGTCGCACCCACCGCCTCCAGGGCGAACCCACGCCAGGAGAACGGCAGCTGACTCCCCGAACCACCCGCCAGGTCCTCGCTCACACCCATCGCGTGCAACGCCGCGTCGAACAACGCCGGATGCAGACCGAACTGGGCCGCCCGCTCCCGCTCTCCCTCCGGCAGCTCGACCTCCGCGAACACCTCACCATCACGCCGCCACGCACTCTTCAACCCCTGGAAAACCGGCCCGTACTCCAACCCGTTCTCCGCGGCCCGCACATACTCACCCGACACATCAACCGACTCGGCCCCCACCGGCGGCCACACACCAAAGTCGAACCGGGCCTCGGAGCTGGGCGCGGCCGAACCCAGCACACCATGGGCATGCCGCACCCATGTGGCGCCCTCACCGTCCGCTTCCTCCCGCGAGAACACACTCACCACACGGAAGCCGGAAGCATCCGCCTCTCCCACCTCAACCTGGAGATGTACGCCACCCTTCGCAGGCACGATCAGCGGCGCTTCCAGGATCAGTTCCTCGACCCGGCCACAGCCGACCTGATCGCCCGCCTGGAGCGCCAACTCCATGAACGCCGTCCCCGGCAGCAACATCACTCCGTGTACGGCGTGATCCGCCAGCCACCCATGCGTGGCCAAGGACAGCCGCCCGCTCAGCAGCACCCCACCACCGCTGGCCAACGACACCACCGCACCCAGCAACGGATGCCCCAGCGAACCCATCCCCACCGAACCCACATCGCCCACCCCCGCAGGCGCATCAAGCCAGAAGCGCTCCCGCTGGAAGGCATACGTCGGCAATTCCACGCGGCGGGCACCGTGGCCGGCGAACACCTTCCGCCAATCGACGCCGACCCCGCTGACATAGAGCTCGGCGGCAGAGGTCAGGAACCGCTCAGGACTACCCTCGTCCCGCCGCAGCGTACCGACGACCACCGCCTGGGCCTCAGCGGCCTCCACGGTCTGCTGCACCGGCAGGGCCAACACCGGATGCGGGCTCACCTCGATGAACGCGGTGTGGCCGTCATCCAGCAGCGTGCGAGTCGTGGACTCCAGCTCGACCGTCTGCCGCAGGTTCCGGTACCAGTACTCCGCGTCCAGACCGGCGGTGTCCACCAGCTCACCGGACACCGTCGAGTAGAACGGCACCTCCGACGAACGCGGCGCGATACCCGCCAGAACCTTCAGCAGCTCCTCGCGGATCCCCTCCACATGTACCGAGTGCGACGCGTAGTCCACCGGAACCCGGCGAACCCGCACCTCCTCACCCTCAAGCTCCGCGACCATCTCATCCAGCGCACCCGGATCACCCGACACCACGACCGAACCCGGGCCGTTGACCGCGGCCACCGAGATCGCACCATCCCAGGCGGCGATACGGTCCTTGGCCTGGTCGACCGGCAGCCCGACCGACACCATGCCACCACGACCCGCAAGGCCCACCGCGATCGCCTGCGACCGCAGCGCCACCACCTTCGCGGCATCCTCCAGCGACAACGCACCCGCCACACACGCCGCGGCGATCTCACCCTGGCTGTGACCCATCACGGCATCCGGCTCCACACCCACCGAACGCCACAACTTCGCCAGCGACACCATCACCGCGAACAACACCGGCTGAACGACATCCACCCGGTCGAAACCGGGAGCGCCCTCGGCACCACGCAGCACATCCGTCAACGACCAGTCCACGTAAGCGGACAGGGCGGTCTCACACTCGCCGATCGCCTCGGCGAACACCGGCGAGGACTCCAGCAGCCCCACCGCCATGCCGACCCACTGCGCCCCCTGGCCAGGGAAGACGAACACCGAACGGCCCGGTGCCTCGACGGCGCTCGCGCGGACCACTCCCGGTGCCTTGGCACCCTCAGCCAACGCTCCCAGGCGCTCGAGGAGTTCCTCCCGGCCGTTCCCGGTCACCACGGCCCGGTACTGGAACGCGGACCTGGTCGTCGCAAGGGAGCGCGCCACATCGGCGGCGCCCAGCTCCGGACGCTCCGCCACGAACTCCCGCAGCCGCCCGGCCTGCGCCCGCAACGCGGCGTCACTCTTGGCCGACACCACCCACGCCACCGGACCCGCGACACCACCGTCAGCAGACTCCTCGGCAACCTCCGCCTCGACCTCCGGAGCCTGCTCCAGGATCACATGCGCGTTCGTCCCGCTCACACCGAACGACGACACACCGACCCTGCGCGGTTCCCCCGTCTCCGGCCACACCCGCGCCTCGGTCAACAGCTCGACCGCCCCCGCCGACCACTCCACATGCTCCGACGGAGCATCGACATGCAGCGTCTTCGGCAGCACGCCATGCCGCATCGCCTGCACCATCTTCATGACGCCACCCACGCCGGCGGCCGCCTGGGTGTGCCCCATGTTCGACTTCAACGACCCCAGCCACAGCGGCCGGTCCGCCCCACGGCGCTCCTTGCCGTAGGTGGCCAGCAGCGCCTGCGCCTCAATCGGGTCACCCAGCGTCGTACCCGTACCGTGTGCCTCCACCGCGTCCACATCGGCCGCCGACAGGCCCGCGTTCCGCAGTGCGTCGCGGATCACCCGCTGCTGCGAGGGACCGTTCGGCGCAGTCAACCGGCTGCTCGCCCCGTCCTGGTTCACGGCGACGCCCCGTACCACCGCAAGTACCTGGTGTCCGTTGCGCCGCGCGTCCGACAGCCGCTCCAGGAGCAGCATCCCCACCCCCTCGGCCCAGCCCGTGCCGTCCGCCTCGTTCGAGAACGGCTTGCACCGGCCGTCGGCAGAAAGTCCCCGCTGACGGCTGAACTCGATGAACGCCTGTGGCGTCGCCATCATGGACACGCCTCCGGCGAGCGCCAGCGAGCAGTCGCCCTTGCGGAGCGCCTGCACGGCCAGGTGCAGCGCCACGAGCGACGACGAGCACGCCGTGTCCACGGTCACCGCGGGGCCCTCGAAGCCGAAGGTGTAGGAGATGCGACCGGACGCGACGCTTCCGGCGCTGCCGTTGCCCAGGTGGCCTTCGAAACCTTCCGGTATCGACTGGATACGAGAACCGTAGTCGTTGTAAAGCACACCGACGAACACGCCGGTGCGGCTGGAGCGCACGGACGCCGGGTCGATGCCCGCCCGCTCCAGCGCCTCCCACGAGGTCTCCAGCAGCAGCCGCTGCTGCGGATCGGTCGCCAGCGCCTCGCGCGGGCTCATGCCGAAGAACGCGGCGTCGAAGCCGCTCGCGTCGTACAGGAACCCACCCTCACGGGTGTAGCTCTTGCCCGGCTTCTCCGGGTCCGGGTCGTACAGGTCCTCGTCCCATCCCCGGTCCACGGGGAAGGTGGAGATGGCGTCAGTGCCCGAGGCGACCAGGTCCCACAGGTCTTCCGGCGACTCCACCCCGCCGGGATACCGGCACCCCATGCCGACGATCGCGATGGGTTCCGTGTCCCTGTCCTTGAGTTCCCGCAGCTCCTGACGAGTCTCGTGCAGACTGGCCGTCGCGCGCTTGAGGTAATCGCGCAGCTTGGTGTCGCTCACAGCCTCTTGTCACTCCTTTGAGAACCCCAAGACCGGGGGTTGAAAGCCTTCAGCCGGTAACTTCCAGGGACGGGGTGCGTGTCGGTCACGACGTTCCGAGCTCCTCGTCGAGGAAGTCGAAGATCTCGTCGTCGGTCGCCGACTCGAACTTGTCGGCGGCAGCGACCCCACCGTTCGTCGTCTGTGTCTGCTGCGCTGCGGTCAGCTTCGCCAGCACCTGCTGCAGGCGTGTTGTGAGGCGTGTCCTCGCGGCTTCGTCCGCCACCACCTCGGCAAAGGAGTTCTCCAGCTTCTCCAGCTCCGACAGGACCGGCAGCACCACCAATGCTTCCGGCTCCTCCTCGACGAGTTCTTCCGCCAGATACCCGGCCAGTGCCTTGGACGTCGTGTAGTCGAACAGCAGGGTGGCGGGCAGCCGAAGACCGGTCACCGTGCCCAGCCGGTTGCGCAGTCCGACCGCGGTCAGCGAGTCGAAGCCGAGATCGAGGAATCCGCGGTCGGGGGCGATCATGCGAGCGTCGTCGCGGCCCAGCGCCATGGCCGCGTGCTCGGTCACCAGTTCCAGGAGCGCCTGCTGCCGCGCCGCGGGCTTCATCGAGCCGATACGGCGACGCAGGTCGGCGGGGTCGGCGCCGGAACCGCCCGTGGACGTCCTCGCGGGGCCGCGCCGAGCCGTGGCCCGGATGATGCCTCGCAGCAGGACCGGGATCGGCCCGTCCTGGGCTCGCCACGCCGAGGCGTCGAGCCGTGCCGGGACCAGGATGGCCGCGTCGATGCCGCAAGCGGCGTCGAACAGGGCCAGGGCCTCCTCGGAGGCCATCGGGGTCACTCCGTCCCGGGCGATGCGCCGTGTATCGGCCTCGTCCAGCTTGCCCGTCATGCCACTGCGCTGCTCCCACAGCCCCCAGGCCTGTGACTGGGCGGGAAGGCCCTCGGCCCGGCGCCGGTGCGCGAACGCGTCCAGGAAGGCGTTGGCGGCGGCGTAGTTGGCCTGGCCCGGGCCGCCGAGCATCCCGGATAGCGAGGAGAAGAGCACGAACGCGGACAGGTCGAGGCCGGCGGTCAGCTCGTGCAGGTTGAGCACCGCGTCGACCTTGGGCCGCAGCACACGGTCGACGCGCTCGGGAGTCAGTGCCTCGACGACGCCGTCGTCCAGCACACCGGCGGTGTGAATCACGGCGGTGAGCGGGTGCTCAGCCGGCAGGGAGGCCAGAAGCGCGGCGAGGGAGTCGCGGTCGGCGACATCACATGCCACGGCCTCCGCCTCGGCACCCAGCCCGGCCAGCTCCGCCACCAACTCCGCCGCACCCGGCGCCTCCACGCCACGACGACTCGTCAGCACCAGACGCTCAACCTTGTGCTCCACCACCAGATGACGGGCCAACAGCGCGCCCAGACCACCCGTACCACCCGTGATCAGCACCGTCCCCGGACCATCCAGCGTCCTCGGGATGGTCAGCGCCACCTTGCCGGTATGCCGGGCCTGGCTGATGAAGCGGAAGGCCTCGGGCGCCCTGCGCACATCCCAGGTGCGCACCGGCAGCGGCCGCAGCACCCCGCCCTCGAACAGCGAGATCAGCTCGCCCCACATCTCCTGGATGCGTTCGGGTCCCGCCTCCATGAGATCGAACGCCTGGTAGGAGACCCCGCCGTATTCGGCGGCCACCTCCTCCGGCACCCTGACGTCGGTCTTGCCCATCTCCAGGAACCGACCACCGCGCGGCAGCAGACGCAGGCCCGCGTCCACGAACTCCCGCGCCAGCGCGTCGAGCACCACGTCCACACCGCGCCCGCCGGTCACATCCAAGAACTGCCTCTCGAAGTCCAGCGTCCGCGACGACGCGATGTGCTCGTCGTCCAGACCCAGCGACCGCAGGGTGTCCCACTTGCCCTCACTCGCCGTGCCGAAGACCTCGGCGCCGAGGTGCCGTGCCAACTGGAGCGTGGCCATGCCCACACCACCGGCCGCCGAATGCACCAGCACCGACTGGCCGGCCTGGAGACCTCCCAGGTCCACCATGGCGTAATAGGCCGTCAGGAACACGATGGGCGTGGAGGCCGCCTGCTCGAACGTCCAGTCCTCCGGGATCCGGGCGACGACCCGCCGGTCGGTGATGGCGACCGGGCCGAACGACCCGCTGAAGATGCCCATCACCTTGTCGCCCGGCACCAGGTCCTTGACCGCGGAGCCGACCTCGGTCACCACACCGGCGCCCTCGCCACCGAGCGGCCCGGCCTCACCGGGGTACATCCCCAGGGCGTTGAGCACATCGCGGAAGTTCAGGCCCGCCGCGCGCATCTCGACCCTGATCTCGTGCTCGCCCAGGGCTTCGGTGGCATCGGGGCAGGGCAGCAGCGCCAGATTCTCCAAGATCCCCTTGGCATGCATGTCCAGCCGCCATTCGCGCACTCCCGCGGGCGGCAGCAGCGCGGTGCCCGAGGAGACCCGGGCCATCCGCTGGCCGAGCACCGCTCCCTCGCGGACCACGGCCTGCGGCTCGTCGGCGGCGAGCACCGCCGGGAGGATCCGGCGTGAGTCTTCCTGGCCGTCCAGGTCGACCAGGACGAACCGGTCGGGGTTCTCGGTCTGAGCCGAGCGCACCAGGCCCCAGACGGCCGCGCCGGCGGGGTCGGCCACATCGGCGTCGTCGCCCGCAGCGATGGCTCCCCGGGTGAGGAACACCAGGCGGGAGGCGCCGAAGCGGTCGTCGACCAGCCAGCTCTTGAGCAGGCCGAGGGCGTAGTGGCTGACTTCCCGTACCGCCTCCGCCAGGTGCTGCGTCCGGCGGCTAGGGGACACGGTGGAGGCCAGGACGACGTCGGGCGCGGTCGCGCCCCCGCCGATGGCCTCGGCCAGGGCCGCGAGGTCCGGGTAGGTGTCCACGGTGACACCGGCCGATCCGAGGACGCCGGTCACCTCAGCCTGGTCGGGCCCGACGAGCGCCCAGCGCCCGGCCGCCCCGCCGCTCGTCTCCGGGGCGCGGGGCATGTCCAGGGGCACCAATTCGAGCTGGTACAGCGACTCGTACGGCTGGACGGAGTTCACCTGCTCCGGGGCCACGGGCCGCAGCACGAGGGAGTCGACCGAGGCGACGAGTGCGCCGGAGGTGTCGGTGGCGTGCAGGGAGACCGCGTCCCCGCCTCCGCTCGTAAGCCGTACGCGCAGCGCGGACGCACCACCGGTGTGGAGAGTCACCCCGTTCCACGAGAACGGAAGGGCGCTGCCATCGGTGCCGGACGACTTGAACGCGACGGTGTGCAGCGAGGCGTCGAGCAGCGCCGGGTGCAGGCCGTACCGCGCGGCCTCGGTCTCCTGCGTCTCGGGCAGGTCGACCTCAGCGAAGATCTCGTCGCCACGGCGCCAGGCGGCTCGCAGCCCCTGGAAGGCCGGGCCGTAGGCGAAGCCGACATCGATGAACTGGTCGTAGAGGTCGGCCACGTCGATCGGCTTCGCCTCCGCGGGCGGCCACACGGCGAAGTCGGCGGCCACGGACTCCGGTGCCGTGGTGGACGGGTCCCTGGTGAGCAGGCCGGTCGCGTGGCGTGTCCAGGGGCCGTCCGGCTGGACGTCCTCGGGCCTGGAGTGCAGGTTGAGCGAACGGGCTCCGGACTCGTCCGGCTCGCCCACGGTGAGCTGGATCTGGACCGCGCCCCGTTCGGGCAGGATCAGCGGCATCTCGATGGTCAGCTCGTCCAGCCGCTCGTAGCCCACCTGCTCCGCCGCGCGCAGGGCCAGTTCCACGAAGGCCGTGCCGGGGAAGAGAACGGTGCCCGCGAAGGCGTGGTCGGCCAGCCACGGCTGAGTGGCGACGGACAGGCGGCCGGTGAACAGGTAGGAGTCGGTGTCGGCGAGGGCGACGGCGGCGCCGAGGAGCGGATGGTCGGGCGAGTCCAGCCCCGCCGAGGTCACATCCCCGCCGGCGGCCGGCGCCGTCTCCAGCCAGTAGCGCTGCCGCTGGAAGGCGTAGGTGGGCAGCTCCACCCGCTGGGCGCCACGCCCGGCGAACACCGCGTCCCACTGCACCGTGATGCCGTGGACGTGGAGTTCGGCCAGCGCCATGGTCAGCGACTGGATCTCGGGCCGGTCCTTGCGCAGCACGGACACGAGGGAGGGAGCGGGCCCGCCGTCGGACTCCTCAGCCGTCAAGCAGTCCTGCGCCATCGCGGTGAGCACCCCGTCCGGGCCCACCTCCACGAACGACGTCACGCCCAGCTTCTCCAGGGTCCGTACCCCGTCCGCGAACCGCACCGCCTCCCGCACATGGCGCACCCAGTACTCCGGCGAGCACACCTCATCCGTGTCCGCCGATGTGCCGGTGACGTTGGAGACCAGGGAGAGGGTCGGCGGAGCGAACGACAGGCCCTCGACGACCTTACGGAAGTCGCCGAGCACCCCATCCATGCGCGGGGAGTGGAAGGCGTGGCTGACGCGCAGGCGGCGCGTCTTACGGCCCTCTCGCTCCCAGTGCCCGGCGATCTCCAGCACCGCGGCCTCGTCGCCCGCGATGACCACGGAGGTCGGGCCGTTGATCGCGGCGATGCTCACCTCGGCCTCACGACCGGCGAGCGACGCGGCGATCTCCTCCTCGGGCGCCTGAACGGCCACCATGGCGCCGCCCTCGGGCATGGACTGCATCAGCCGGCCACGGGCCGCCACCAGCGCGCACGCGTCCTCCAGCGAGAACACCCCCGCCACATGCGCGGCGGCGATCTCACCGATGGAGTGGCCGATCAGCACATCCGGGGTGATGCCCCAGTGCTCCAGCAGCCGGAACAGCGCCACCTCGATGGCGAACAGCGCGGGCTGGGTGAACGCCGTCTGGTTCAGCAGCTCGGCATCCGCGCTGCCTTCGGCCGCGAACATCACCTCGGTGAGGGGACGGTCGAGCAGCACATCGAGATGCGCGCACACCTCGTCCAGCGCCTGGGCGAACACCGGGAAGGCGTCGTACAGCTCCCGTCCCATGCCGAGGCGCTGCGCGCCCTGACCCGAGAACAGGAACGCCGTCTTGTGCTCGGCCCGTGCCACGCCCTGGATCAGCGTGGCCGCGTTCCTGCCCTCCGCCAGCGCGTCGAGTCCGGACCGGAACTGCGCCGGTTCCTCGGCGACCACAACCGCGCGGTAGGGCAGGGCGAAACGGGTCGTCGCCAGCGAGTAGCCGATATCGGCGAGGTCGTCGGCGTGCGCGGTACGCACACCGTCGAACTCGCGCAGTCGCCCGGCCTGAGCGCTCAGCGCGTCAGGGCTGCCGCCGGAGAGCAGCCACGGAACCACCGCGAGGCCGACCGGTGAACCGGTGGCCTCGCCGCCCGTCTCCGGCGACGGCGACTCGACGGCGTCGGCCGCCTCGATGATCGTGTGCGCGTTGGTGCCACTGATCCCGAAGGACGACACGGCCGCCCGGCGCGGGCGGTCCGTCTCCGGCCATGAGGTCGGCTCGTTCAGGAGGGACACCGCGCCGTTGGTCCAGTCGATGTGTGGCGAGGGCTCGTCCACGTGGAGGGTCTTCGGCAGTACGCCCTCCCGCATGGCCATCACCATCTTGATGACCCCGGCCACGCCCGCGGCCGCCTGCGTGTGCCCGATGTTCGACTTGATGGAGCCCAGCCACAGCGGCTGGTCCTCCGGCCGCCCCTGGCCGTAGGTGGCCAGCAGCGCCTGCGCCTCGATCGGGTCACCGAGCGAGGTGCCCGTGCCGTGGGCTTCCACCGCGTCCACATCGGCGGTCGACAGACCGGCGTTCTCCAGAGCCCGGCCGATCACCCGCTGCTGCGCCGGGCCGTTCGGCGCCGTCAGACCGTTGGACGCGCCGTCCTGGTTGATCGCCGAACCCCGGACGACGGCCAGCACCTGGTGGCCCTTGCGCCGGGCGTCCGACAGCCGCTCCACCAGCAGCAGGCCCACGCCCTCGGACCAGCCCGTGCCATCGGCCTCGGCGGAGAACGCCTTGCACCGCCCATCCGACGACAGCACGCGCTGGGCGCTGAACTCGACGAACGTGCCCGGCGTGGCCATGATCGTCACACCGCCGGCCAGCGCCATGTCGCACTCGCCCTGGCGCAGCGACTGGCAGGCCAGGTGCAGGGCGACCAGCGACGACGAGCACGCGGTGTCCACCGTCATGGCCGGGCCCTCGAAGCCGAAGGTGTAAGAGAGGCGGCCGGAGGCGACGCTCGACGCGCTGCCGAGTCCGAGATAGGCCTGCACGCCGTCCGGCACGCTGATGGGCCGGCCGCTGTAGTCCTGGTAGTTCGAGCCGATGAAGACGCCCGCCTGGCTGCCACGCAACGCCGCCGGGTCGATGCCGGCGCGCTCGAACGCCTCCCAGGACGTCTCCAGCAGCAGCCGCTGCTGGGGGTCCATGGCCAGGGCCTCGCGCCGCGAGATACCGAAGAAGTCCGGGTCGAAGTCGGAGACGTTGTCGAGGAATCCGCCGGTGCTGGCGTAGGTCGTGCCCGGCTTGTCCGGGTCGGGGTCGTACAGCCCCTCGAGGTCCCAGCCACGGTCGTCGGGGAACCCGGAGATCGTGTCGACCCCGGCGTTCACCACGTCCCACAGCTGCTCCGGGGTCCGCACACCGCCCGGGAACCGGCAGCTCATCGCCACGATCGCGATGGGCTCGTCGAACGACTCCGAGCGGACCGGCGCCGTCTCGGCGGCGCCGCCTTCCTCGGTGCCGAACATCTCTCCGTTCAGGAACCGTGCCAGCACCGTGGGCGTGGGGTAGTCGAAGACCAGACTGACCGGCAGCCGCAGCCCGGTCGCCGCGCCGATCCGGTTGCGCAGTTCAACGGCGGTCAGCGAGTCGAAGCCGAGATCGCGGAAGGCTCGGTCCGACGCGACCGCGTCCGCGCTGTCGTGAGCGAGGACATCGGCGGCCTGGGCACGCACCAGATCCCGCAGCGCCCCTTCGCGCTTCTCCCGGGGCATGGCTTCCAGCCGGTCGTGAAGTTCCGCCCGCCCGGGGACGGCACTGCCCGCCGTGAGCTGCTTCCCCGGGGTCGCACTCTGCGCGCTGCGCAACTGGCGGAAGAGGGGAGCGTCGGGGGAGTCCGCCTCGAGGCGCGTCCAGTCGATGTCCGCGACCGCGAGGAACGTCTCGTCGTGGTCCAATGCCTGCTGCAGCGCCGAAATCGCCAGCTCGGGGGACATGGCCAGAAGCCCCGACCGGCTCATCTGCTCGCCGACCTCATCCGTGACGAGGCCGCCTCCGGCCCAGGCGCCCCAGGCGATGGACGTGGCCGGAAGGCCGTCCGCGCGCCGCTGCAACGCCAGCGCGTCGAGATAGGCGTTGCCCGCCGCGTAGCTCCCCTGACCCGGACCGCCCAACGTACCCGCCGCCGAGGAGAACAGCACGAACGCCGACAGATCCATCCCCGCGGTCAGCTCATGCAGATTCCGGGTCGCGTCCACCTTCGGACGCAACACCCCGGCCGCACGACGCACCGTCAGCGCGTCCACCACACCGTCGTCCAGCACACCAGCCGTATGCACCACGGCCGTCAGCGGGAACTCCCGCGGAATCGCGTCCAGCACCGCGGCCAGCGCCGCACGGTCCGCGGCGTCACACGCCGCCACCGTCACCCGGGCACCGAGCCCCTCCAGCTCCGCCTTCAACTCGGCGGCACCCTCGGCCTCCATACCACTACGGCTCGTCAGCACCAGATGCTCAGCACCGGTACGCGCCAGCCAGCGGGCCACATGGCCACCCAGCGCACCCGTACCACCGGTCACCAGCACCGAACCGCTCGGACGCCAGCCATCCGCGGCCGTGGCCTCAGGCGCGGAGGCCCGCACCAGCCGCTTGGCGAAGACGCCGGAGCCGCGCACCGCGACCTGGTCCTCGCCCTCCGTGCCCGCCAGCACTCCGGCCAGACGGGCCACCGCACGGCCGTCCATGGTCTCTGGCAGGTCCACGACGCCGCCCCAACGCTGGGGGTACTCCGCCTCCAGGATCCGGCCCAGGCCCCACACCATCGCCTGCACCGGGCTCACCAGCCGGTCGGAACGCCCCACCGACACCGCACCCCGAGTGCCGCACCACAGCGGAGCCACCACATCCACATCGCCCAGCGCCTGAACCAGGCCCACAGTCGCCGCCAGCCCGGCCGGGACCACGTCGAAGGACTCATGCGCCGACTCGTCCAACCCCAGCAGCGACAACACGCCCGCCACAGCCGACGGCTCCATCGCCGCGCCATCGAGGGCCACGCGCAGCCGCTCCGTAATCACCTCACGGTCATCCGCCGCCCCGACGGCTACGCGAACCACATGCGCACCGCGCCCGGCCATCCCGTCCAGCACGGTGGCGACCAATACATCGTCAGCACGGCCTTCCGGAAAGGCCACGAGCCAGGTACCCGAGAGCGTGGTCTCGGACGCGGATGCCAGGGGCTTCCAGACCGCCTGGTACCGCCAACTGTCCACCGTGTTCTGCTCACGCCGCTGACGGCGCCAGGACGACAGCGCCGGAAGCAACGCCGTCAACGACGACTGCTGCTCCTCGTCCGCCACCTCCAACGTCCGTGTCAGCGCCTCCAGGTCCTCGCGCTCCACCGCCTCCCAGAAGCGCCTGTCCACCGCATCCGTGCTCAAGCCGTTACCGGCAGCCGCCTCGACAACCGGGTTGGCGTCCAGCCAGTAGCGCTGGTGCTGGAAGGCGTAGGTGGGGAGGTCGACGGGGTGCGCACCGGTTCCGGCGAACACCGTCCGCCAGTCCACGGCGATACCGCCGACGTGGGCCTCGGCCAGGGAGGTCAGGAACCTTTCCGGGCCGCCTTCGTCGCGGCGCAGCGAGCCGACGGCCGCCACGGGGGTGCCGTGGTCCTCGGCCGTCTGCTCGATGCTCATGGTCAGCACCGGATGCGCGCTGGCCTCCACGAACGTCTGGAAACCCTCCTCGAGAAGCACCCGCACGGTCTCGTCGAAACGCACGGTCCCGCGCAGATTGCGGTACCAGTAGCCCGCGTCCAACCCGGCCGTGTCCAGCACCCCGCCGGTCACCGTCGAATAGAACGGCACCGCCGAGGAGCGCGGGGCGATTCCCGCGAGGATCTGCTGAAGCTCGCCCTCGATGGCCTCGACATGGGCGCAGTGCGAGGCGTAGTCCACGGGGATCCGGCGGGCCCGGATCTCCTCCGCCTCACAGGCCGCCAGCAGCTCCTCCAGCGCGTCGACGTCACCGGAGACCACGACCGCCGAGGGCCCGTTCACCGCCGCCACCGACAACCGCTCACCCCACGTCGCGAGCCGCTCCCGCAACGCCTCCACGGGCAGCGAGACCGACACCATGCCACCGCGCCCGGACAGCGCCCGGATCGCCTGGCTGCGCAGCGCCACCACCTTCGCGGAATCCTCCAGCGACAACGCACCCGCCACACACGCCGCCGCGATCTCACCCTGCGAATGACCAATGACAGCCGCCGGCTCCACACCGTACGAACGCCACAACTCAGCCAACGACACCATCACCGCCCACAACACGGGCTGCACCACATCCACCCGCTCCAACGCCTCCGCGGCACCCTCACCGCCGCGCAACACCTCCACCAGCGACCAGTCCACATGCGGCGCCAGGGCCGCCGCGCACTCCTCGATCCGCCGGGCGAACACCGGCGAGGAATCCAGCAGCCCCGCCGCCATCCCCACCCACTGCGACCCCTGACCGGGGAAGACGAACGCAACCCCGGCGCTGCGCTTGGCAACGCCTTCGACCAGCCCGGAGCCGCCCCGGCCCGCGAGGTGATCAGTCAGCGCCCGTACGGCCTCCGCACGATCGGAGGCCAGCACGACCGAACGGTGCTCGAAGGCGGTCCGCGTGGTGGCGAGGGAGAACCCGATGTCCTCGGCCGCGACCTCCGGGTGCCGCTCCACGTGCTCCAGCAGCCGCCTGGCCTGGGCGCGCAGCGCCGCCTCGGACTTGCTCGACAGCAGCCAGGGGACGAGCGGCAACGCCGTCCGGGGCGCCTCCGCCTCCTCCGCCACGCCCGCGTCAGAAGCGGTGTCGGCAGCGGCCGGCGACGGCGCCTGCTCGATGATGGCGTGGGCGTTGGTGCCGCTGATGCCGAACGAGGACACACCGGCCCGGCGCGGCTCCTCACCCTCGGGCCACGCGGTGGCCTCGGCGAGGAGTTCGACAGTGCCCGTCGCCCAGTCCACGTGCGGGGACGGCTCCTCGATGTGCAAGGTGGGCGGCAGCATGCCGTGCCGCATCGCCAGCACCATCTTCATCACACCCGCCACACCGGCTGCCGCCTGCGTATGACCGATGTTCGACTTCACCGACCCCAGCCGCAGCGGATCATCCGCCGTACGCTCACGGCCGTACGTGGCCAGCAGCGCCTGCGCCTCGATCGGATCACCCAGCGACGTCCCCGTCCCATGCGCCTCCACCGCATCGACCTGCCCGGCCGTGAGCCCGGCGTTGGCCAGCGCCTGACGGATCACCCGCTGCTGCGACGGCCCATTGGGAGCGGACAGCGCACTGCTCGCACCGTCCTGATTGATCGCCGTACCCCGCACCACCGCCAACACACGATGCCCATTGCGCTGCGCATCGGACAGCCGCTCCAGGAACAGCATGCCCACACCCTCAGCAGGCCCGAAACCGTCCGCCCCCGCCGCGAACGGCTTGCACCGCCCATCCGCCGCAAGCCCACGTTGACGGCTGAAACCAACAAACGTGCCAGGCGTGGCCATGACGGTGACACCACCGGCCAGAGCCAGGGAACACTCACCCTGACGCAGCGCCTGCACCGCCAGATGCAGAGCCACCAGCGACGAGGAACACGCGGTGTCCACCGTGACGGCCGGGCCCTCCAGGCCCAGGGTGTAGGCCACGCGCCCGGACACGACGCTGATGGCGCTGCCGGTCACCAGATGACCCTCGAAACCATCGGGGGCCTCGTGCACCCGCGGCCCGTAGTCGGGGGCCACCGCCCCGACAAAGACCCCGGACCGACTGCCCCTGAGTGAGGCCGGATCAATACCCGCCCCCTCAATCGCCTCCCACGAAGTCTCCAGCAACAACCGCTGCTGGGGATCCATCGCCAGCGCCTCACGCGGCGAGATCCCGAAGAAATCGGCGTCGAAGTCGCCGACGTCGTGCAGGAACCCACCCTCACGCGCATACGAGGTACCCGACCGATCAGGGTCCGCGTCATAGAGCGAGTCGAGGTCCCAGCCGCGGTCCTCGGGAAACGGTGTGATGGCGTCCTCGGCCCCGCTCAGCAGCCGCCAGAACTCCTCGGGGGTGCGCACCCCACCGGGGAAGCGGCAGCTCATCCCGACGATCGCGATGGGCTCCCGGGCCGCCGACTCCACATCCTGCAGACGCTGCCGCGCCTGGTGCAGATCAGCCGTCACCCGCCGGAGGTAGGCCAGCAGCTTTTCTTGTTCCGACATCAGAACCTCTCGGGGTCAGCGCTTCGGGAGCGGGTGATCGGCGGGCAGGCGTGGCTTCGTGGATGTGCCGTGGTGGCGGCCGCTGGTCGGATCACGACGTCCCGAACTCCTCGTCGATGAAGGCGAAGAGTTCGTCGGCCGCCGCCGTCTCCAGGTGGTCGGCGACACCGTCCGCGTCGCCGGAGCCGTTGGTCGCTCCGCCGGTCTGGCCGTCCGGCACCGGGCCGCCACGGCCGCCGTCCCACTGGGACAGCAGGCGCTTCAGTCGGTCGGCCACCATCGCGCGGGTGGTGTCGTCGGCCGAGGTGTCCGTGCCGAGCAACGCCGCTTCCAGCCGGTCGAGTTCGGCAGCCACATCGGGCGCGTCGTCCGCCGCCACGGGGGCGATCTCCGCACCCAGGTGTCCGGCCAACGCCGCGGGCGTCGGGTAATCGAAGATGAGCGTGGCGGGCAAGCGTAGCCCGCTGGCCGCGTTCAGCCGGTTGCGCAGCTCGACCGCGGTGAGCGAGTCAAAGCCCAACTCCAGGAAGCCACGATCGGTATCCACCGCGGACGCCGTCCCATGGCCGAGCACCGTGGCAGCGTGCTCCTGGACCAGACGCAGCAGCATCCGCCGCCGCTCCCCCTGACCAAGCCCGGCAAGACGCCGCGCCAACGACGCCTCCTGCGAGCCAGTCTCTTCCCGGGCCGAGGCACGCCGGGACAGAACAGGCCGTCGTACGAGTCCATTCAGCAACGGGGGCATGGGCGAGGTATCGGCGGTGGCCGCCAACTGGCCGAGGTCGAGCCGGGCGGGCACCACCACACCCTCGGCCAGCCGACCCGCCATGTCGAACAGCCGCAACCCCTCCTCGGAGGAGAACGGCACCAGTCCGCCCCGCGTCATCCGCGAGATGTCCGCCTGATCGAGATGTCCGGTCATCCCGGAGCGCTCGGCCCACAGACCCCAGGCAAGCGACACTCCCGGCAGGCCCATCGCCCGGCGCCGCTGAGCCAGCCCGTCCAGGAACGTATTGGCGGCAGCGTAGTTCGCCTGCCCCGCGGCCCCCAACACACCGGCGGCCGACGAGAACAGGGCGAACATGGCCACATCGAAACGGCGTGTCAACTCGTGCAGATGCCACGCCCCGTCGACCTTCGCCCGCAACACCGCGTCCAGCCGCTCCGGCGTCAGCGACGTCACCGTGCCGTCATCCAGAAGACCCGCGGCATGAACCACACCGGTCAGACCGTGTCCGTCGGGGAGGTCGGCCAGCAGATCGGCCAGCGCGTCGCGGTCGGCGACATCGCAGGCGGCGATCGTGACCGAGGCACCCAGGGCAGTCAGCTCCGCCTCGAGCTCTGTCAGGCTCTCGGCCGCGCGGCCCCGACGGCTGACCAGCAGCAGCCGGCGCATACCGTGCTCCGCCACCAGATGCCGGGCGACCAGACCACCCAGAACACCACCGGCACCGGTGATCAGTACCGTCCCCTCCGGATCCAGCGCGGCCGGAACACTCAGCACCAGCTTGCCCACATGACGCGCCTGGCTCATGAACCGGAACACCTCAGGAGCCCTGCGCACATCCCACACCCGTGCGGGCAACGGCTCCAGCCCACCGCCCTCGAACAGAGCCACGATCTCCGCGAGCATCTCCCCGATGCGCACCGGACCCGCCTCGGCCAGGTCGAACGCCCGGTACATCACCCCCGGATGCGCCGCGGCCACCTCATCGGCGGACCGCACATCCGTCTTGCCCATCTCGATGAACCGCCCGCCCTCACCCAGCAGCCGCAGCGAGGCGTCCACGAACTCACCGGCCAGGGAGTCCAGGACCACATCCACACCGCGACCGCCCGAGGCCTCCCTGAACCGCTCCTCGAACTCCAGCGTCCGCGACGACGCGATATGCGCATCGTCCAGCCCCAGCCCGCGCAGGACATCCCACTTGGCCTCACTCGCGGTCGCGAACACCTCCACGCCCCAGGCCCGCGCCAACTGCACCGCGGCCATCCCCACACCACCGGCGGCGGAATGCACCAGCAGCGACTCACCACGCCGCAGGCCCGCCAGCTCCCGCAGTCCGTACAAAGCCGTTCCGAAGACGACGGGGATGGGCGCGGCCTCGGTGTAGGACCAGCCGTCCGGGATCCGCACCAGGCTGCGGTGGTCCGCCACGGTCAACGGCCCGAATCCGCCGTTCCACAGCCCCATGACCCGGTCGCCGACGGCGAGGGAGGTCACACCGGGACCGGTGGCCACGACCACACCGGCCCCCTCGCTCCCCATCATGGCCCCCGGGTCCGGATACATGTTCAGGGAGATCAGGACATCGCGGAAGTTCATGCCCGCGGCGCGCACGGCGACCCGGACCTCGTGTTCGCCGAGCTCCCGGGTGGTGTCCGTAGCCGTGGCCAGGGTCAGCTCCAGCGTGCCCGCTCCGGATGCCTCCAGCCGCCACGCCTCCATGCCATCGGGTGGCGTCAGCACGCCCCTCGCGGCGCCGGGCGCCAGACGCGGCACCAGTACCTCGGCGCCGCGCACCGCGAGCTGCTGTTCCCCGGTGGACACCGCCTGGTGCACCACGGCGAGCGATGCCTCGGCGCCGTCCACATCCAGCAGGACGAACCGGTCCGGATGCTCCGCCTGCGCCGACCGCACCAGCCCCCACACCGGGGCCGCCGCCAAGTCACGCGGATCCACACCGTCCTCGGTCGCCATCGCACCCCGGGTGACGAACACCAGCCGCGCTCCGGCGAACCGGTCCTCCGCCAGCCATGCCCGCACCATGTCCAGGGCCCGGTGGGCCACGGCCCTGGTCGCCGGTACGACGTCCTCGCCAGGTTCGGAGGCCACCGTGACGAACACCAGGTCCGGCATGGGAGCGCCCGATCCCACATGTGCCGCCAGAACGGCAAGGTCGGCATGTTCCTCCACCGACCCATCGGCCGTCTTCAACGCCCTGCCCAGGCCGAAGACGTCCGGTCCGGCCACGGCGCACCGGTCGGCGGCGGAGGTCGGGTCGGTGGCGGGCGCCGCGACCCACTCCACCCGGTACAGCGACTCGCCGTCGTCGGCGGAGGACGCGAGCTGTGCTTCCGAGACCGGCCGGGTGACCAGCCCCTCCGCCGTGGCAACCGGCGTTCCGGCCGCGTCGGCCACCAGCACGGACATCCCTTCGGCGCCCGTGCGGGCCAGCCGCACCCGCAGGGAGGTCGCGCCGGTGGCATACAGCGACACACCGCTCCACACGAATGGCAGCTGGATCCCGCCCTTGCTCCCGTCCCCCTCCTCCCTCTCCGCGGCGATGCACACCAGCCAGGCGTGCAGCGCCGCATCGAGCAGCGCGGGGTGCAGCCCGAACCGGGCCGCCTCCGCCCGCGACTCCTCCGGCAGCGCCACCTCGGCGAAGACCTCATCGCCCTTGCGCCAGACGGCGCGCAGCCCCTGGAACACCGGACCGTACGCCAGCCCGGTGGCCGCCACATCCTCGTAGAAGCCCTCGGTCCCGACCGCCTCCGCCCCCACCGGCGGCCACGCCTCCAGGCCCACCGGGCCAGTCGTCCCGCCAACGGCGGCGGACGCCGCTGTCAGCATGCCCTTCGCATGGCATGTCCACGACGCGTCCGGGCCATCGTCACGGCGGGAATAGATGCTGAACTCACGCTGCCCGTCCTGCCCGGGCCCGCCCACGACCAACTGCACCTGGACCGCCCCCTCATCGGGCAGCACCAAAGGCGCCTGCAGCGTCAGCTCCTCCAACCGATCGCAACCGACCGCGTCACCGGCCCGCGACGCCAACTCGACAAACGCCGTACCGGGCAGGATGACCCGGCCCAGCACCGCATGGTCGGCCAGCCAGGCATGCGTACGAAGCGACAGCCGACCGGTCAGCAGGAAACCATCGGAGTCGGGCAGCGGCACGGCAGCCCCCAGCAACGGATGCCCGGCCGAGTCCAGCCCCACCGACGCCACATCACCAGCGGCGCCGATGGCGTCGGGCTCCAGCCAGAAGCGCGTGCGCTGGAAGGCATACGTCGGCAGATCCACCCGCTCCGCACCCGTCCCGGCGAACACCCCCGGCCAGTCGACGGACACACCGCCCACATACGCCTGGGCCACAGACGTCAGAAAACGCTCCAGGCCGCCTTCCTCACGGCGCAGCGAACCCACGGCGATGACGTGAGTGGCGTGGTCCTCTGCCGTCTGCTCCACACCCATGGTGAGCACCGGATGGGCACTGGCCTCGATGAACACCTGGAAACCGTCGGCCAGCAGAACACGGACGGTCTCGTCGAAACGGACCGTCTGACGCAGATTCCGGTACCAGTACGCGGCGTCCAGACCGACCGTATCCAGCACCCCGCCGGTCACCGTCGAGTAGAACGGCACCGACGAGGAGCGCGGGGCGATCCCCGCGAGGATCTGCTGAAGCTCGTCCTCGATGGCCTCGACGTGAGCGCAGTGGGAGGCGTAATCCACCGGCACACGCCGCGCCCGGATCTCCTCCGCCTCGCAGGCCGCCAGCAGCTCCTCCAACGCGTCGGCGTCACCGGAGACCACGACCGCCGAGGGCCCGTTCACCGCCGCCACCGACAACCGCTCACCCCACGTCGCGAGCCGCTCCCGCAACGCCTCCACGGGCAGCGACACCGACACCATGCCACCGCGCCCGGACAGCGCCCGGATCGCCTGGCTGCGCAGAGCCACCACCTTCGCGGCATCCTCCAGCGACAACGCACCCGCCACACACGCCGCCGCGATCTCACCCTGCGAATGACCAATGACCGCCGCCGGCTCCACACCATACGAACGCCACAACTCCGCCAACGACACCATCACCGCCCACAACACGGGCTGCACCACATCCACCCGCTCCAACGCCTCCGCGGCACCCTCACCACCCCGCAGCACATCCGCGAGCGGCCAGTCCACGAACGGCGCCAGCGCGGCCGCGCACTCACCGATCCGCTCCGCGAACACCGGCGAAGACTCCAGCAACTCCGCCGCCATCCCCACCCACTGCGACCCCTGACCAGGGAAGACAAGCACTGCCTGGTCCCGGGCCGCCGCCATCCCCCGTACCACACCAGGCGACACATTCCCCTCGGCCAACGCGCCCAGGCCGTTGATGAGGGCGTCCCCGTCGCCCGCCAGCACCACCGCGCGGTGCTCGAACACACTGCGCGTGGTCGCCAACGACAGCCCGATATCGGCGGGCGACAGCTCTCGGCGCTCGCGCACATGCGCCAGCAGCCGCTCCGCCTGCGCCTCCACCGCGGTCTCCGACCGTCCGGAGATCACCCACGGCGTGATCTCCGGCAGTTCCCCGACCGGGGCGTCGTCATCGGCGGCAAGGCTGGGAGCGTTGTCGAGCGGCGCCTGTTCCAGTACGGCGTGGGCATTGCTGCCACTCATCCCGAAGGAGGAGACCGCCGCGCGCCGCGGCCGTCCCGTCTCCGGCCAGGGCATATCGTCCGTCAGCAGGCGCACTCCACCCGCGGACCAGTCCACATGCGCCGACGGCTCATCGATGTGCAGCGTCTTCGGCAGCGCGCCATGCCGCATCGCCATCACCATCTTGATGACACCAGCCACACCGGCCGCCGCCTGCGCATGGCCGATGTTCGACTTCACCGAGCCGAGCCACACTGCCTGGTCTGCGGGCCGGTCCTGGCCATAGGTGGCCAGCAGAGCCTGCGCCTCAATGGGATCGCCCAGCTGGGTGCCGGTGCCATGTGCCTCGACCGCGTCCACCTCGGCCGCCGACAGCCCGGCGTTCGCCAGCGCCGCGCGGATCACCCGCTGTTGAGACGGGCCGTTCGGGGCGGTCAGGCCGTTGGACGCACCATCCTGGTTGGTCGCCGAACCCCGGACGAGGGCCAGCACTTCGTGCCCGTTGCGCCGCGCGTCCGACAGTCGCTCCACCAGCAGCAGCCCGACGCCCTCGGCGAATCCGAAGCCGTCGGCGCGATTGCTGAACGCCTTGCACTTGCCATCCTCTGACAGCGCGCGCTGACGGCTGAAATCCACCAGCGCGACCGGTGTGGACATCACCGTCGCACCACCGGTCAGCGCCATGTCGCACTCGCCCTGGCGCAGCGCCTGGACCGCCAGGTGCAGCGCGACCAGCGACGACGAGCACGCGGTGTCCACCGTCACCGCCGGCCCCTCAAGGCCGAAAGTGTAGGAGATCCGGCCCGAGGCCACGCTGGCCGCGCTGCCCATGCCGAGGTAGCCCTCAAAGCCTTCGGGGGCGTTCCCTTCCAGACGGCTGCCGTAGTCGTTGTACATCACGCCGACGAAGACGCCGGTCCGGCTTCCCTTCGCCGCCTCGGGAGCGATGCCGGCCCGCTCGAACGCCTCCCACGACGTCTCCAGCAGCAGCCGCTGCTGCGGGTCCATCGACAGCGCCTCACGCGGCGAGATCCCGAAGAACTCCGGGTCGAATTCATCCGCTTCGTAGAGGAAGCCACCGTTGCGGACGTAGTACGTGCCCTCACGCGAGGGGTCCGGGTCGTACGTGGACTCGAGGTCCCAGCCGCGGTTGGACGGGAGCGACGACGTGGCATCGGTGCCCGCCATCACCAGCTGCCACAACTCCTCGGGCGTCCGCACCGCACCGGGGAAGCGGCAACTCATGGCCACGATCGCGATCGGCTCGTCGTCCTTGCGCCACGCGGCCCCGAAGGACCCGCCCGCCGGTGCCGCGATGGCCCTGTCCTGGGAGCCGAGGATCTCCGAGCGCAGATGGCCCGCCAGTACCGTCGGGTTCGGGTAGTCGAAAACGAGTGTCGCCGGGAGGCGCAGACCCGTTTCCGCGCTCAGACGGGCCCGCAAGTCCACGGCGGTGAGCGAGTCGAAGCCCAGGTCCTTGAAGGGGCGTCCCACCTCGACAGTGTCCGATTTGGCGTGTCCCAGGACGGCGGCCACGTGGACACGGATCAGCTCTTCGAGCAGGAACTGTTCCTGATCCGCCTCGGACATGCTGACCAGTCGCCGCCGTAGGCGGGCGGCAACCTCATCCGCGTCCGCCTCTCCGGCGCCCGCGACACGCCGGACGGGCATCCCCGGCACGGCGTTGCGGAAGATGGCGGGAAGCTCGGCGCCCTGCGCGCGCAGCGCCGGGATGTCCAGCCGGAAGAGAACGGGCACCACCACGTCCGAGACCAGAGCGGCGTCGAACAGCTCAAGCCCCTCGTCCGTGGCCAGCGGCATCACACCCGAGCGGGATATCCGCCGGATGTCATCCTCGCTGAGGTGTCCGGTCATGCCGCTGGCCTCGGCCCACAGCCCCCACGCCATCGACACACCCGGCAGCCCCTGAGTCCGGCGCCAGGACGCCAGACCGTCCAGGAACACATTCGCCGCCGCGTAGTTGCTCTGCCCCGCACCACCCAGCACACCAGTAGCCGACGAGAACAACACAAACGCCGACAGATCCATACCCGCGGTCAGCTCATGCAGATTCCACGCCGCGTCCACCTTCGCCCGCAGCACCGACTCAACCCGCTCACGGGTCAGCGACGTCAGCAGCCCGTCATCGAGCACACCCGCCGCATGCACCACACCACTCAACGCGAAGCCCGCCGGCAACCCCGACAACACCCCAGCCAAGGCCTCGCGATTCGCTGCGTCACACGCCGCGATCACCACCTCGGCGCCAGACGCTTCCAGCTCCGCCCGCAGCTCCGTCGCGCCCTCGGCCTCCGCACCACGGCGAGACAGCAGCACCAGCTTCTTGACCTCATGCCGGGTCACCAGATGCCGGGCCACCAAGCCGCCCAGCACACCCGTGCCACCGGTCACGAGCACCGCGCCAGAACCGAACACCCCCGACTCCGGAGCGTCGCCCGAAGGCAACGACCGGCCCAGGCGCGGCACCCGCACCGCACCCGACCGCACCACCACCTGCTCCTCCCCCAGAGCCAGCACCCCGGGAAGAAGATCGGCCACCCCCGCAACATCATCGGTGTCCACCAGCACCAGACGCCCGGGATTCTCCGACTGAGCGGACCGCACCAGACCCCACACCGCGGCCCCCGCCATATCCACCACGCCATCGCCCGTATCGACAGCGCCCCGGGTCACCACCACCAGCCGCTCACCCGCACGGTCCTCATCCGCCAACCACCCCTGCGCCCGCTCCAAAACCTCAAGCACGCGCCCGTACGTCTCACCCACCACATCCACACCATCGGAGACCACCCGCATCACCTCCGTCCGCGGCGCGACCTCACCCCCCGCCACCACAGCCGCGGGCACGTCCACCCACTCCACCCGGAACAGCGCGTCCCGCGCCGCCCCAGCCACGGCATTCAGCTGATCGGCTGCAACCGGTCGCAGGACCAGCGACTCGACCGACGCCACCACACGCCCCGACTCGTCCCCCACCAGCACCGACACCGCATCCGACCCGGCACCCGCCGATGCCAGCCGCACGCGCAGCGATGTCGCACCCACCGCCTCCAGGGCGAACCCACGCCAGGAGAACGGCAGCTGACTCCCCGAACCAGCCGCGAGGCCCTCGCTCACACCCATCGCGTGCAACGCCGCGTCGAACAACGCCGGATGCAGACCGAACTGACCCGCCCGGTCGCGCTCCGCCTCGGGGAGCTCGACCTCCGCGAACACCTCACCATCACGCCGCCACGCACTCTTCAACCCCTGGAAAACCGGCCCGTACTCCAGCCCGTTCTCCGCGGCCCGCGCATACTCGCCCGACACATCAACCGACTCGGCCCCCACCGGAGGCCACACGCCAAAGTCAAACTGGGTCCCGGAGAGGGGCGTGGCCGAACCGAGCACACCATGGGCATGCCGCACCCATGCCGTGCCCTCGCCCTCCGCTTCCTCCCGCGAGAAGACACTCACCTCACGGACGCCGGAAGCATCCGCCTCTCCCACCTCAACCTGGAGATGTACGCCACCCTTCGCAGGCACGATCAGCGGCGCTTCCAGGATCAGTTCCTCGACCCGGCCACAGCCGACCTGATCGCCCGCCTGGAGCGCCAACTCCATGAACGCCGTCCCCGGCAGCAACGTCACACCGTGTACGGCGTGATCCGCCAGCCACCCATGCGTGGCCAAGGACAGCCGCCCGCTCAGCAGCACCCCACCACCGCTGGCCAACGACACCACCGCACCCAGCAACGGATGCCCCAGCGAACCCAACCCGACCGAACCCATATCGCCGGCACCCGCGGAAGCGTCCAGCCAGAAGCGCTCCCGCTGGAAGGCGTAGGTCGGCAATTCAACGTGGCGGGCACCGTGGCCGGCGAACACCTTCTGCCAGTCGACGTCGGCCCCGCTGACATAGAGCTCGGCGGCGGAGGTCAGGAACCGCTCAGGACCGCCCTCATCCCGTCGCAGCGTGCCGACGACCACCGCCTGCGCCTCGGCGGCCTCCACGGTCTGCTGCAACGGCAGCATCAGTACGGGATGCGGGCTCGCCTCGATGAACACGCTGTGACCCTCATCGAGCAACCTCCGAGTCGTGGACTCCAGCTCGACCGTCTGCCGCAGGTTCCGATACCAGTACTCCGCGTCCAGACCGGCGGTGTCCACCAGCTCACCGGACACCGTCGAGTAGAACGGCACCTCGGAGGAACGCGGCGCGATATCGGCCAGAACCTTCAGCAGCTCCTCGCGGATCTCCTCCACATGTGCGGAGTGCGAGGCGTAGTCCACCGGAACCCGGCGAACCCGCACCTCCTCACCCTCCAGCCGCGCGACCATCTCATCCAGCGCACCCGGATCACCCGAAACCACAACGGACCCCGGGCCGTTGACCGCGGCCACCGAGATCGCACCATCCCAGGCGGCGATACGGTCCTTGGCCTGGTCGACCGGCAGCGCGACCGACACCATGCCACCACGACCCGCCAGACCCACCGCGATCGCCTGCGACCGCAACGCCACCACCTTCGCGGCGTCCTCCAGCGACAACGCACCCGCCACACACGCCGCGGCGATCTCACCCTGACTGTGACCCATCACCGCATCCGGCTCCACACCCACCGAACGCCACAACTTCGCCAGCGACACCATCACCGCGAACAACACCGGCTGAACCACATCCACCCGGTCAAAACCAGGCGCACCCTCGGCACCACGCAGCACATCCGTCAACGACCAGTCCACATACGCCGACAGAGCCGACTCACACTCATCGATCGACTCCGCGAACACCGGCGAGGACTCCAGCAACCCCACCGCCATGCCCACCCACTGCGCACCCTGACCCGGGAACACAAACACCGAACGGCCAGGTGTTTCGGCGTCCTTTCCCCAGACCACACCGGGAAGCTTCGCCCCCTCGGCCATCGCCTCCAGGCGCTCGAGGAGCTCCTCACGGCTGGTCCCGGTCACCACGGCCCGCTGCTCGAACGCGAACCTGGTCGTCACCAGAGAGAGAGCCACATCGGCGGCGCCCAGCTCCGGACGGGCCGCCACGAACTCCCGCAGCCGCCCGGCCTGCGCCCGCAACGCGGTATCGCTCTGGCCCGACACCACCCACGCCACCGGACCCGCGACACCACCGTCAGCAGGCTCCTCGGCAACCTCCGCCTCGGCCTCGACCTCCGGAGCCTGCTCCAGGATCACATGCGCGTTCGTCCCGCTCACACCGAACGAGGACACACCAACCCTGCGCGGCTCGCCCGTCTCCGGCCACGCCCGCGCCTCGGTCAACAGCTCTATCTGGCCCTCGGACCAGTCCACGTGGCTCGACGGAGCATCGACATGCAGCGTCTTCGGCAGCACGCCATGCCGCATCGCCATCACCATCTTGATGACGCCGGCCACACCGGCGGCGGCCTGCGTATGACCGAGGTTCGACTTCAGCGAGCCCAACCACAACGGCCGCCCCTCCGGCCGGTCCTGCCCATACGTCGCCAGCAGCGCCTGCGCCTCGATCGGGTCGCCCAGCGTGGTACCCGTACCGTGCGCCTCGACCGCGTCGACCTGACCGGCGGTCAGCTCGCAGTTTTCGAGGGCCTGCCGGATCACACGGCGCTGTGACGGGCCGTTGGGAGCCGTCAGACCGTTGCTCGCGCCATCCTGGTTCACGGCGGAGCCGCGCACCACCGCCAGTATCTGGTGCCCGTTGCGCCGGGCGTCGGACAGCCGCTCCACCAACAGCACACCGATGCCCTCGGACCATGTAGTGCCGTCGGCCCCGTCGGCGAACGCCTTGCACCGGCCGTCGGTGGCCAGTCCGCGCTGGCGGCTGAAGGTGACGAAGCCCTCGGGGCTCACCATGACCGTCGCACCGCCGACCAGCGCCATGGAGCACTCGCCCTGACGCAGCGCCTGCGCGGCCAGGTGCAGGGCGACCAGCCCCGATGAGCAGGCGGTGTCCACGGTCAGCGCGGGGCCTTCGAAGCCGAAGGTGTAGGAGACACGGCCCGAGGCGATACTGGTGGTGGCGCTGTTGTGGAGGTACGGCTCGATCTCGTCCGGGATCTGCGCGGCGTCGGACGCGTAAGTGGTGTGCATGGCACCGGTGAAGACGCCTGTCTGGCTGCCACGCAGTGAGGCGGGGTCGATGCCCGCCCGCTCCATAACCTCCCACGACGTCTCCAGCAGCAGCCGCTGCTGGGGGTCCATGGCCAGGGCCTCGCGCGGCGAGATGCCGAAGAACGCGGAGTCGAATTGGTCCGCGTCGTGGAGGAAGCCGCCTTCGCGAACGTAACTGGTACCCGGCTGGTCCGGGTCGGGACTGTAGATCCCCTCGACGTCCCAGCCGCGGTTTGTCGGGAAGGGCGAGATCGCGTCCGTTCCGTCCGCGACCAGCCGCCACAGCGCTTCCGGGGAATTCACTCCACCCGGGAATCGGCAGGCCATACCGATGATGGCAATGGGTTCCGTGGCCGAGCTGATCAGCTGGCGGTTCTGACGCCGAAGCCTCTCGATCTCCTTGAACGACTTGCGCAGTGCTTCAACAGCTTTGTTCTGGTTGGATGCAGCGGGCATCAGAAACTCCACACTTAACGCGTCGTTCGCTGGGAGAGCGCAACGGCCCTGAAAGTAATGAAAACACGGACTGCCAGACGGACACCGGCCACACTAGCTCTGGACCCATAAGGGAAACCCTAGAAACCCACTCAGGCGTGGTTGACACCCCCGGGCGTGTTCCCGGGATTTTGTTTCAGCAGTGTTTCGCCGGTCGTGTGACACTTGCCACTATGCGTTCTCCGTCGCTATTCGCGTCCCCGGGATTGCATGCGCTGTTTTCACACGCCAGGGTCTTCTTCGACGCGGATCGCACCGGTCGGGCAGCGGGATACGACCTCGCGCAGAACGTCCAGCCGTCCGGTGTCGGGCTGCGCGTCGAGCAGAACGACGGAGCCGTCCTCGTCGCTCTGGTCGAACAGGTCAGGCGCGATCAGCGCGCACTGGCCCGCCGAACAGCACACCTCACGGTCGGCGGTGATCCTCATCGGGTCTCAGTCCTACCTTGTTGTTTGTGGTACGTCTTGTCGGCCCTCTTGCGTGACGGACGGTGCGAGAACTCCACACCGTCCGCCACGTACTCACCGCTTGACTTCTCGATCAGTCGTCCCAGGTGACGGGAAGCGACCTGGGGCCGTAGTGCACGAAGTCGTCGCGCATGGGGACCTCGCCGCTCGGCACGGCCAGTCGCAGCGTGGGGAACCTGTCGAACAGGGCCTCGTAGCCGACGCGCAGGATCGTGCGGGCGAGGTGCTGGCCGAGACACTGGTGGACGCCGTGGCCGAGTGCCAGGTGACCGTGGTCCGTACGGCCGATGTCCAGCTGATCGGGGTTGTCGTAGCGCTCGGGGTCGCGGTTGACGGCGGGGAGGGCGACGGTGACCACCTCGCCCTTCTTGATGCTCTGGCCGGCGAACTCGACGTCTTCCAGCGCCCACCGGCTGGCCCCGAGGTGGGAGATGGTGAGGAAGCGGAGGAGCTCCTCGACGGCGGCCCCCATCAGCTCCTGGTCCTCGCGGAGCTTGGCCAGTTGATCGGGGTGCTCGAGCAGGGTGAAGACGCCCATGGCGAGCATGTTGCCCGTGGTGTCGAAGGCCCCGTTGATCAACGTGGCGGCCATGCCCATGAGTTCTTGCTCATCGAGCTGCCCGCCCCGGATCAGGTCTCCGAGGAGGTCGTCCCGGGGGTCGTCCATCCTGATGGGGATGAAGCGGGCCAGGAATCCATTCATCCCGGAGACAGCGCCAAGCGCCTCGGGAACGCTACAGGAGAGCCGTCCGAGTGTTTCCACGTGCCGCTGGAGGGTCTTCCGCTCCGATTCGGGGATGCCGATCATCTCGCACATCACCCGGGAGGGAACGGATTCGGTAAAGACGTCCACCAGATCGGCGCCCGGCCCGGCCTTTTCCAGGTCGTCGAGTTGTTCGTGCACGATACGCTCGATCATGGGGGCGAGCTGACGCGTGCGCCGGACCGTGAAAAAGCCGGTGACCAGTTTGCGGTACTGACTGTGGCTCGGGTCGTCCGTCTTCGCGAAGGCGCCGGGGTCGGCCGGGCGGCCATCGTACTGCAGCTCGGTGGGGACGGGAGAAACCAACCCCTCCTGGCGCGCACTGAAGCTCTTATGAGTGAGCAGTTCCTTCGCTTCGGCATGGCGCAGGATGAGCCACCCGGGCGTGCCGTCCGGATAAGTCATGCGCGTTATCCGCTCCTGCTCGCGCAGGGGGGCGTAACCATCCGGAGGATTGAAGGGGCGGCTCCGCTTGGTAGGCATTGGCACAGGGGGGTGCGGGGCGTCGACCAAGACTCCTCCATCGATTTCATAACCCATGTAGCGAGGTCGTCGGCGGCTACACCGGCTGGCTCGATGTCGATGCTAGCTTCGCCATCGGCCCGGCAGCGCGCCGAAAGACCCCCGCAGGCAAGTTCTGCAAATTTCCTTAGACAAAGGCGAGAGCTGTTGACCCCGTACACGCGGGCGAACTCACCGCGTCGGCCGTGACGTCTGAGCGCGACGGTCTCTCCGCCTCCATACCCCTGATGTGCCGTGTCCAACCACCCCTGTTGGCTGTCGGTCGAATGTCAGCCACCCCTTCTAAGGCGATTGTCTTAGTAAGACGACCGCCTTACGGTGATCGCAGGTCCCCGACACCGGAGGAGTCCCCCGTGACGCAAGCCATCCCCGACTACCCCTTCGAGCAGCCGAACGCGCTGGAGCCCCCGCGGGAATGGGCCGAGACGCGGGCCACCTGCCCCGTCGCGCACGTACGGATGCCCAGTGGGGACGTGGTCGGCCTGCTGACCGGGTACGAGGATGTCCGTGGGCTGCTGACCGACCCGCGGTTCAGCCGCAATCTCGCCCGCGAGGGCGCCGCGCGCATGTCGACCACCGAGGACGGGGGGACGTTCAGCAGGCCCTCCCAAGGGGACGCGGACATCAAGGAGGGCCCGGGACACCGGAGGTGGCGACGGCTGCTCAGCCGAGCGTTCACGGTCAAGAAGATGGAGGCGTGGCGCCCACGTGTCCAGGAGATGGCCGACGAGTTGGTGGATGCCATGGTGGTCAAGGGGGCACCCGCGGATCTCCGCGCGGAGCTGGCCCTCCCCCTTCCCGTGCGGGTCATCTGCGCCCTGCTGGGCGCGCCGAGCGAGGACCAGGACAAGTTCGCCCGCTGGTCGGAAACGCTGCTGACGTTGACGCGCTACACCCAGGCCGAAGTGGACGACGCGCAGGCGGAGTTCCGAGCCTACGCATCGGATCTCGTCGAACGCAAGCGGGCGCGGCCGGGTGATGACCTGCTCAGTGAGCTGACCCAGATCACCGACAGCCAGGACGGCCGACTCAGCCACGACGAACTCATCGCCACCGTGGTCGGTCTCCTGCTCGCGGGGCACGAGACCACCTCGAACATGATCCTCAAGATGACGGCGATGCTGCTGTCGGAGCGGGAGCGCTACGAAACCCTGCTCGCCGATCCCGGGCTGGTACCGGGAGTGGTGGAGGAGGCCCTGCGGCTGGACCCTCTCGGTGGGGTGGGCATCCCCCGGTTCATCACCGAGGACACGGAGGTCGGCGGGGTGCCGGTCGGCGCCGGGAGCACCCTGTTCGTCAACCTGCACGCCGCCAACCGGGACGAGCGCAAGTTCCCCGACCCCGACCGGTTCGATCCGCGCCGGGAGAACAGCGCCCAGCACGTCGCCTTCGGTGCCGGACCGCATTTCTGTGTCGGTCAGACGCTGGCCCGGGTGGAACTCCAGGTGTGCCTGGCCACCCTCGTCAGGCACCTGCCCGAACTGCGGCTGCGGGACGCCCCGGAAGACCTCCGCATGCGCGAGGGGATCTCGGCGGGCGGCTTCGAGGACCTGTGGGTCACCTGGTGACGGTCCGCGGCGGCACGGTGAGAGCCGGTCGTACGTACGTCCGGGGCATGCCTGACCGGTGCCATTAGCCTGACGGGATGACTCCTCCGGGCCCGGCTGCCCCGCCCTCTCCACGCTCCGCGCTCGCGCGGGACAAACTGATGCGCACCGCCGAACGGCTCTACGCCGAGCGCGGGTTCGCGAACGTGTCGGTCAGGCAGATCAGCGAGGCGGCCGGCCAGCGCAACAACTCAGCGGTGCAGTACCACTTCGAGAGCCGGGACGGGCTCATCGAGACGATCCTGTCGAGCCACACCCGCCTCGTCGAGAAACACCGCATCGTGATGGTGGAGGCGCTGGGCGAGCGGAAGACCGTGTCCCTGGAGGAGCACTACAGCTGCCTGATCCTGCCGAACGTCGAGAACCACATCGAAGCGGGCACTCCCACGTGGTGTGCCCGCTTCCTCGCGCAGGCCCTCGTCGAGCCCGCGCTGCGCGACTACGTCCTTCAGGACCATCTGGACACACCGTCGCTCCGCCTGCTGGACGAGATAGGCGCCATCCGCCGGGACGGCATCCGCCCCGAACTCCGCGCCCGGCACGGCACCATGGTGCGCCAGCTCTCCGTGCACGCCTTCGCCGAGCTGGAGTACGACCTGGCGACCGGTCGCATCGACCCCGCCACGGCGAAGGAATCCTGGCGGGTGCTCGGCCAGGACCTGATCAAGGCACTGTGCGGACTCACCAACGGCCTGCTCGGCCCCCTGTGACCGCGGGGCTTCCCCACGCGCATGGAGACGCCGTGAAAACACGGGGGTGACGGCCTCGTCACGCCCGTGCTGCCACCCTTCGTGCGGGAGTGTCAGCGGGACGCCACGTTCCTGTCGGCACCGACATGCGTGGGAGGTTCCGTCCGATGCCACCGCCGAAGGCTCTCGCGCAGCGGCCCCGGGTGTCGAAGACGGTGCCTGTCCCCACCCAGGATCGGCCGGAAGTACACGGCCCCGCACGACCCCAGTTCCCTCCGTCCAACGCGGCGGTGACGGCCGCCTTGTCCGGCGGACGCGGCCCGGCGGCGCTGCCGCCATCCTCCGCCCGGTTGCCGCCCGCCGGGCAGGACACGGTCGGCAATGGCGCCGTCGCGGCGGCTCGGCGTACCGAGCCCGGCCCTCGGCAGCCGCCCACGGCCGAACCGGCACCGGCGGAGGCAGTCGAGGCGACCCTCGCGGCCTCCACCGCCGCGCCGGAGACGAAGGCACGTCCCGGCCCGGGCGCGGATCCGAAGTTCGCCATGCTGCAGACGGACGTACGGCGCAAGAAGCGCTCGGTCGCGAGCTCGCACCCACCCCCGAGGACGGAGGCAGGGGCCGCGCAGGACGCCGCCCGACCGCCCAAGGACGACGAAGAGGCACAGGGCAAGACCGCCAACGCCGAGAAGATGAACGAGGCCAAGCCGAAGGACTTCGACAAGGACGCGTTCATCAGGGCGGTCGAGAAGGCGATCGCCGAGAAGGCACCGAAGAACCTCGACGAGGCCGACAAGTTCGCCGACTCCGGCAAGGCAGATGAGGTACGCGCGGAGGTGCACGGCAAGGTCGGCCAGGGCAAGTCGGACTCGGCCGAGCAGATCGCCACGACGACCGCCGCCCCGCCGGACACCTCGGCGGCCGTCCCCAAGAGGGTCGTACCCCTGACCTCGGACCGGCCCCCGGGGGCCCCGGGCACGCCGAATCCCGCGAACGCCGTACCGGACAAGCTGCCGCCGTCGGCCACCGACATGTCCGCGGGCCCCGCCAAGCTCAAGCAGCGGATGGTGGGCGCGCAGGTCACCGAAGGACAGCTGCAGAAGTCCAACGAGCCCACGTTCAAGGAGGCGCTGGGCGCGAAGAAGGCCGCCGAGCGCCACTCCGAGGCGGCCCCCGGCCGGATGCGCGGGCACGAGAAGAAGGAGCTCAACGCGGCCACCGCGCAGGCGAAGCGGCTCGGCGCGGCCGCCATGGGCGTGATGGGCGCCCAGCGGGCGCGGACCGGGCAGCAGGTCGACCGGGGCAAGGGCGGCACGAAGGGCCGGGACGAGGAGAAGCGAACCCAGGTCACGACGCTTCTGCAAGGGGTCTTCGACACGATGAAGAAGGACGTCGAGGCGATCCTCGACGGCCTCGACAAGCTGGTCGACGACCAGTTCGGCAGGGGTGAGAAGGCGGCGCGGGACGCCTTCACCGCCGAGCACCAGCGGAAGATGGACGAGTACAAGGACCGCCGGTACTCGGGCGTGACGGGCAAACTGCGCTGGGTGCGGGACAAGTTGGCCGGACTGCCCGCCGAAGCCGACAAGATCTTCGAGCAGGCCCGCGACAACTACGTCCGCCGGATGCGGCAGGTGATATCGGACGTCGCCGACACCATCGGCGCCGAGCTGAACCGGGCCAAGCACCGCATCGCGCGGGGCCGGTCCGAGTTGCAGGCCGCGGTCCGCAAACTCCCGGCCGACCTGCGGTCCATCGGGCAGCAGGCGGCGGCCGAGTTCACCGACAAGTTCGACGAACTCACCCAGTCCGTGGACGACAAGGGCACTCAGCTCGTCGACACGCTGGCGACCAAGTACACCGACGCGCTCAAGTCCGTCGATGACGAGATCGCCGCGGAGAAGGAGAAGAACAAGGGCCTCGTGGCCAAGGCCGTGGACGCGGTCAAGTCCGTGATCAACACGATTCTGGAGCTGAAGCGGCTGCTGCTTTCGGTCCTCGCCAAGGCCGCGTCGGCGGTCATGCTGATCCTCAAGGACCCGATCGGCTTCCTGCGCAACCTGGTCTCGGCCGTCGGCGCCGGTCTCAAGCAGTTCCTGGCGAACATCGGCCGCCACCTGCAACAGGGCATCATGTCCTGGCTATTGGGCAAGACGGCCGAAGCCGGCCTCGAACTGCCGTCGAAGTTCGACACGCAGGGCGTCCTCAAGATGCTCGCCTCCCTGCTCGGGCTGACCTGGCAGAACATCCGCGCCCGCATCGTCCGCAAAGTCCCGAAGATGGAGCCGGCGGTCACCGCGGCCGAGACCGCGGTGCCGCTGGTCTCGGAGGTCCGCAAGCGGGGCGTCGCGGGGATGTGGGACGACCTCAAGACGCGCGTGGGCGATCTGAAGAAGGATCTGCTCGACAAGGTCATCGCGTATGTGACCCCCACGATCATCCAGGCCGGCATCATGTGGGTGCTCTCGCTGCTCAACCCCGCGTCCGCGTTCGTGCGGGCGGTGAAGCTGATCATCGACATCGTGCGGTTCATCGTCACCCAGGCGCGCCAGATCTTCGAGTTCGTGAACGCCGTGCTCGACGCGGTCATCGCGATCGCCAGAGGCGGCCAGGGCGGCGTACCGGGCCTGATCGAACGCGCCCTCGCCCGCTCCATCCCGGTCCTGCTGGGCGTCCTGGCCGCGATCCTGGGCGTCGGCGGCATCGCCTCCCGGGTCAAGCAGATCGTCCAGGCGATGTCCAAGCCGGTGAACCGGGCGGTGGACTGGGTGATCGACAAGATCGTGGGCCTGGTGAAGAAGCTCTGGTCCAAGATCAAGTCGAGGTTCGACAGGAAGAAGCCGAAACCGAAGCTCCGGCCGGACCGGAAGCGACCGGGCAGGCCGCGCCGTCGGCGTCCGGACCAGCGACGACGCCCCGACCGGCGGCGGCCCAAGCGCAGACGCGACCCGAAGAGGAAGCGGCCCGACAAGCGATCCAAGAAGGACATGCTGCGGGCCCTCGACGCCGCCGTACGCGAAGCTACGCGCCTGCTCAATGCGGAAGGCGCCACGGAGGAGTCGATCCGGGAAGGGCTCCCTGCCATCAAAAGGCGCCACCGCCTCACCCGGATCGAGCTGAAGAAGAAGGGTTCCGACACCTACACGGTGATGGTGGCCATCAATCCCTCGAAGAGCACCTCCTACAAAGAGCTCTTCCCGTACCGGATCGACCGGGCCCAGGGCAAGTTCCCCATCAAGCGCCACCCGCACGCGGTCGTGCAGCTCCAGCCGATCGACCAGCCCATCGAGGGGAACGACCGCTGGATCGGCTTCGTCGTCAACATGGCCGCCATCCCCGGCGAAATCACGAAGAACCCCACGGTCGCGACCCGCTACCTGGACAAGGCGTGGCAGGGCACGGGGGCCCTGCACGCCCAGGACATGGCGGCAGCGCGGACCGCCGTCGTCATCGGCGTCAACTCCTTCGAGCGGCTCAATCCGCAGGAGGGCGACGCCATCGGGGGCGCCATCAACAGCGTCGGCCGCAAGCCCGAGCTCCTGATGGCGGTGTTCGGCTTCGTCTGGACCCCCAGGTGGGTCAAGGGCAAGCGCAACCGCAAGGTCGGCATCGAGGAGGTACGCGCGGCCTACCAACAGCTCCAAGGCTCCAACAAGCGGCGGGCCGAGGCCAACGAGAAGGGTCTGCGCGACAAGGGCGCGCTCCCCTACGGCATCTTCCGCGACGAGGTGATCCGCTCGGAGTACACCAAGTCGGCGGTGAACATCCTCAAGGACGTGAACCAGCAGGTCCACATCGTGAGCCAGGACGCCGATACCGGCGTTGCCGCCATCAGCGGCGTGGGTGTCCTCAGAGCCTACGAAAAGGTGCTCACCGAGATGGGGGCTCATCCGCTGCTCACGATCGGCGGCTATCACTTCGACGACTTCGACTGGGGCAGGAAGGCCGACCGCCGCGCGAAGCAGCTGACGCGGCTGGCCAACGAGCTGGACCGGGCCATTCGGGTCGGCATCGCCAAGAAGTATCCGCAGATGCTCTACCCGACGGAGCCGAACCTGCTCATCAAGGCGTGGGACCATCAGGAGGGCCGCGTCAGCGGGGTCTTCCAGGACGCCCGGGGCCTCGCCCTGCTGGAGGTCCAGGGCCTGCTCTTCGGCGCACGCGGCGCCGAGGGCCGGGCGATGCGCAACGCGCTCATGAAGGCATTCGGCACCGACTTCTCCGTGGCGTACGCGCCCGACGCGAGCACCGGTACGAGCCCGCTCCCCGGCGACGAGGCCCGGGGCCTCACCGTCACTCCGCTGGCCGTCCGCCGGGCCGCCCAGGGCAAGATGCGCGTGCGCGGCGGGGAGGAGACGCTGCGCGCCGCGCACCGGATGTACGCGCTCATCATCCAGTCGCAGTCGAACGCCAGCGCCCGTACCCTGGCCAGGGAGTTCGCCCGCGCCACCCCGGGACTGGACGAGACGGCCCAGCGCCTCCTTCAGAACAAGATTTTCTCCTATGTCGAGGACACCGCCATGCTGATGGCCGACAACCCGAGCCTGACCGGCAGAAGCCCGGCCGTCAGAGCGCTCAAGAAGCGGCTCGACGCCGATGTCGAGGCGCTGAACAGGCTCCAGGCGGTGGGAGAGAACCCCGAGTTCAAGCGGGCCGTCGACAAGGCGCATGAGACGACCCAGGAGATCATTTCGGCGATGACCGCCTCCCAGCTCGCCAAGGTCTGGAAGAACATCGGCCTGGCCTTGGACGCCGTCACGAAGAAGCCGTCCGAAGGCAGAGGCCGCCGAGGAGAGCGGCGATGACCTCGGACCCCGTCGACCGGCTGCGCGCTGAAGCGGCACGCGACGACTATGCGTCGATGGCCCGGCTGGCGCGAGCGCTGTACGGGACGAGGCTCGGCCCGCGCGAGGTGCTGCGCGAGTGCTTTGGCGTCGCGTTC
Organism: Streptomyces sp. 11-1-2; assembly: GCF_003595545.1. Taxonomy (NCBI): domain Bacteria; kingdom Bacillati; phylum Actinomycetota; class Actinomycetes; order Kitasatosporales; family Streptomycetaceae; genus Streptomyces; species Streptomyces sp. 11-1-2. The sequence goes on along the minus strand of NZ_CP022545.1, from coordinate 10,706,128 downwards.
CCCGAAGAGGTCTTCGTCATCGCGGAAGGGGGGCTGTGGCGGCTGCGTCTGCTGGCGCTCTTCACCAACCAGCCCTGGCAACTGGCAGTACCGCCCGGCCGGGGCGGCCCGGCGGCCGAGCCCGACGGCCTGGTCGACACCGAACTGCGGCTCCTGGCCGGGGACCTCGACCTGATGCCGCTCGTCCGCATTCCCGCCGCCGATCCCGGCAGGGAGGACCGGATCGTCTGCTACCGGCTCAGCGAGCTGCGGGCGGGTCGCTCAACGGTTTTCCGACTCTTCGAGTCCTCCGCCGCCGAGTCCGCCCTGGCCTGCGGTATCTCCCTGCTGGAGGTCCTGCACGCCGAGCACACCGCGTCCGTCCGCCGGTTGGAGAAGGAACTCCGCTCCCCGTCGAACTGGGGCGCCGGTTCGGTGGACGACGACGAGGTGGACCGGGCGTACGCGTCCCTGGAACGCGTCGAGGAGTTGCAGCGGCAGGTCACCGAACGCCTCGCCGAGGGTCAGGGGGACGCGGGGGGCTGAGCGGCCTTCGGCTTCAGTACCACCACCGTGCCCACCACCGGGGGCTCGGCAGGACTCGTACGGGCCGCCGCGCCCGCCACCGCCGCGTTGCCCAGCCGGTCCTGCCCAGCGAGCAGACGTTCGACGGCGGTCGGCGGTTTCGCCGCAGGCGGGGCGGGGGCCGCGGCCGGGACCTGATGGGTGGCCACTGCCGCCTCCTGGGAGCGGGCCGGTGGGACCGGGGCCACCAGGCGGTGGAGGGAGAGCGGGGGTTCGGTGGGCAGCATCGGCTTCACCCCGGGGTTCCGTCGTCGAGCAGATGGGCGTGCGGGCCCAGTTCGGCCGGGCGGAGCAGGCGGGCCTCGCGTTGGAACTGGCGTGCCACACCACGTACGACATGGCGCATGGCAATCGTATCGCCGCTTCCGTCCGCCGCGGCCAGCGCCGCCGTGCGGGCCGCCGCGGCGATGGCGGCGCCCGTCATGTCCAGGCGGGCCAGGGCCTCCAGGTCCACGTCGGGCGCGAGCGGGGCCTCCTCGGGGAAGGCGAGGCGCCACAGTCTGCGGCGTTCGGCGGCGACCGGGCGGGGGAAGTGGACGACGAAGTGGAAGCGCCGGGTGAAGGCCGGGTCGATGTTGTCCTTGAGGTTGCTGGTCAGGATGACCAGGCCGTCGCTGGCCTCCAGGCGTTGCAGCAGATAGCCGACTTCCAGGTTGGCGTAGCGGTCGGTGCCGTGCTTCACCTCGCCGCGCTTGCCGAACAGGGCGTCGGCCTCGTCGAAGAGCAGCACGGCGTGGCTCTCCTCGGCCTGCCGGAACGCGATCTCCATGTTCTTCTCCGTCTCCCCCACCCATTTGGAGACGACCTGGGCGAGGTCCACCTTGAGCAGTTCCAGGCCGAGCATGCCGGTGACGATCTCGGCGGACATGGTCTTGCCGGTTCCGGGTTCCCCGGTGAAGAGCGCCTTGACCCCGCCGTGCCCCGAGCGGCGGGCGAACCCCCAGCTCTCGGCGATCCGGGGCCAGGCGCGGAAGGCCGACGCGATCTCCAGGATCTGGCGGAACTGGACATCGGGCAGGACCAGGTCCCCGACGGTGCGCCGGGGCGTGATCGCGTGGACGGCGCTGCCGCTGCGTCCTCGGGTGACGGTGGCGATGGCGGGCTCGACGTGATCGGCGACCGGCTCCGGGTGTCCGTTGCCGGCCAGGCGGGCCCCGGCGTCCGCGACCGAGGCGACGGCGCGCAGTTCGCCGCCGCTCATCCGGTAGCGGACGGCGAGGTCTTCGAGGAGGGTGCCGTTCAGGTCCGGGAGCGCGGCCGACCACATCGCCCGGCGCTCGGTGAACCCGGGGGCGGGCACGGTGAGTTCGGCGTAGGCGCGCGCGGCGAGCAGGCCCGCCGGGCGCCAGGGCTTCAGGCCGGTCAGGCACACCGGCACGCGCGAGCGCAGCAGCGCGGCGGACACCGCGTCGGCGGCGGGCCGCCGCGCCTCGCCGTGCAGGTCGTCGGTGGGGATCCACAGCACGGCGCCCAGCACGGCGGCCGTCCGCAGATCGGCCTCGGGGTCGGCGGTCAGGGTGCGCAGCGGCGCTCCGGCGGCCCGGGCCAGCGCCTGTACGGCGTCGAGCTGGCCGTCGGGCGGGCAGCCCCACAGCCCGGCCAGGTCGAGGTCGCCTGAGCCCAGCGCCCGGCCCAGCCGGATGAGCCGGTCCGAGGAGAGGTACGGGGACAGCACGCGCGGCTCCGGCGGCGCGACCTCGCCGGGGTCATGGCCGAGCAGTCCCACGTCGCCGCCCCAGCCCAGCAGGAAGTCCAGCACCCCGGGGCCGGGGACCAGTTCCTGGGCGAGTTCGACCGCGGCCTCGCCGTGCGCGCGCAGCAGCCCGTACCGGCGCAGTGGCCCGGCCGGGCCGAGGGCGCGGCGCAGGGCGAGGCGGGCCGCCGCGCCGTCCGCGCCCACGGCCACCAGCAACTCCACGCTCGGCAGCCGCCGGTTCAGGTTGTCCACGACGTAGGCGTAGATCCGCTCATAGCCGCGGTCCAGTTCGGGCGCGGCGGCCAGGAGCAGGGCGTCCTGCTCCGCGCGGGTCAGGCCGAACCGGGTGGCGAGCGCGTCCAGCGGCAGGGTCGTGCCCTCGGCGGACGCGCGCCGCCTCAGGTCCCGTTCGGCTTCCGGCTCCGGCTGCCGGGGGGTGTACGGCTCGGCCATGGTGTCGGCGAAGGCGTGCACCTCGCCGAGCAGTACGCCGACCTGTTCGTCGGTCACGCAGTAGGGGGTGAGGTCGGGCCTGGTGAGCCGGGCGGCGAGCGCCGCCTGGCGCTCGACGGCGGCCCGCAGCGCCCGGTGCAGGCCCGCCAGCCGGATCCGCAGATGCTCAAGCGCTGGTTCGCCCATGTGTCTCACCCGGCCGAGAAGGTCAGGGTCCGGCCTCCCAGCCAGGCCACGTCGGGCACATCGGCGAGCAGGCCGCCGCGCAGGAGGTCCGCATGGCGCCGTCCCATCGGAACGCGCACCCGGACGGCCGCGGCCTCGAACCGCACCGTGGCCTCCAGATCGGCGAAGCGGTCCAGGGCCAGGAGCGGATCCGGGGTCTCGCGCTCGCGCCAGAGCGTCCAGGCGATCGTGGACAGGCCGAGCGCGGCGGCCAGGGTGACAGTGCGCTCCAGACCGCCGTCCTGGCCGAGCGGCACCGCCCGGCGCTCGGTGACCAGGGCGGTCACCAGGTCCGCGCACCGCTGGGCGTGAGCGGGCAGCTCCGCGGCGAGGCGCATGTCCGGTGCGGTGCCCGGCGCGCTCCACAGCGGCGTGCGCCACGGCAGCCGCGCCACCGGGTCGCCGCGCAGCGGCCGTACGCCGGTGAGGAACGGCACGCCCGCCGAGGCGAGGTCGCGCAGAGTCCCCGGGGGCAGGGGCCCGTCGCAGAGCAGCACGGGCGGATGCCCGCAGGACTGCCAGTACGGCAGCAGCCCGGCGGCCTCCGCGGCCCACGCGATCGGGAACATGCCGTGGGCGTCGATGAGAAGCAGTCCGTCGTCGGCGCCCGTGAGCAGCAGCGGGTCGGCGGGGGCGTGGCCACGGCACACGGACAGCGCCAGGACGCCGTCGAGGACCGGGAGCGCGGGGCGCACCTGCCGGGCGAAGGCGGTCAGCCGCCCCTCGTCCAGGGGTGGGGAGAGACCGGCGAAGGCGGCCGCGGCCTCGCTGTCCCGTTCGGCGCGCCGCCAGCCCCGTGCGGTGGCACCCAGCACCTTGTACGCCAGGGCTGCCGCGAACAGCGGTGCGTCCTCGGCCAGTTCGACACCGGACAGGGCCGACCCGATCGCGTCGAGGTACCCGATGCGGGCCAGTGGCCCGGCGAGCAGGAAGGGCAGGGCGGACCACACCTGCACCTCGCCCATGGTGCGCCCCCCGGCGGCGGTGCTCGCCCCGACGGGTGTACGCACCGCGCCGGTGCCGCCCGCCGCGCCGGACGGCTCCTCGGCGCCCGGGTCGTACGGACCGGCCGGGGGCTGGATCAGCCGTACCGCCTCCTCGCGGTCAGCCGACGCCAGGAAGTCGGCGAGCAGCCGCGGGAGGTCCGCCGCGTCGGCGCCCGCGACCGCCGCGCGCAGCCGCTCGGGCAGCGGCTCGGCGGACCCGGGGCGGGCGGCCTCGCCGTGCGGGCCGGGGGGCGGAGGGCCTGCCGTGAGGGCGCGCCCGACGAGTTCGGCGAGCAGCCGGGCGGCCGCCGTGTCGTCGACGCCGAGCAGGGCCGGCAGATACGCCCGTAGCGACGCGTCCGGCAACAGCGCGAGCAGCGCGCCCAGTTCGCCGCGCTCCGCGAGTTCGGCGAAGAGCGCGGCGGCGCTCGGGGCGGTCCACGGATCCGGCGCCGCCGCGAAGGACTCCTCGAACGACACGGCGTCGGTGTCGGGCGCCTCGGCGGGGACCTCCACCATCGGCACCGGCGCGAAGTGGACCTCGACGGGCGGCCCACCGCCCGCCGTCCAACCGGACCAGCCGTCCCGGCCCGGCCGGACGGTGACGGTCAGCGGCTCGGTGATCTCCACATCCGGCCCGTCGGTCGCCAGCCGCTCGGCGAAGTGATCCGCCAGCAACTCCGGCAGGGCCTCGACCACCTGGCGGACCAGGCCGCGTGGCTCGGGCCCCCAGCTCCACCCACCGCGCCGGACCACCGTCACGGTGCACCGGTGCACCGTGATCTCGCCGGGCTCACCGTCGTCGCCGGTCTCGCCGGTCCCGCCAACGGTCGGCGCGGTGGGCGCGCTCACGTCACCCTCACCTTCCCCAGGCGGCCCGCCCAGCCGGCCGCGAGCACCAGCACACCGTGCACGCTGTCCGCCACGAGGGTCGCCGGCAGTCTCACCTGGGTCTGCTGGGCGGGGATCTCCCCGGCGAGCACATGGGTGTCCTGCTCGTCGGAGACCAGGGCGACCACGGGGGTGGGGCGGGCCACGGCGACCTTCACGGTGACGGTGAGCCCGTCCGTGGCCGGCGCGATGCCGCCGGTCCACGACGCGAGCCGCACCAGCGCCGGTTTGGGTTTGCCCTCGGGCGTCATCTCGACCCCGAAGGCCAACGGCTCGGCGAGGGCGGCCGGTTCGTCGTCCACGGCCGCCACGGCGAGGTCCCGGGCACCGAGCGGAAGGGCCGCGACGCGGCCTCCGTCCAGGGATACGCGTAACGGCAGCGCGCGGCCGACGAGCGCGGCCACCTCGTCCGGGGCAGCGGCGCCGGTCAGAGCCAGCGCGCCCACGACGTGGCCGGTGTCGACGGCGTACACCACGGAAAGTGCCATCGTCAGCCACCGCCGTTCGTCGGCGCGACCGTCGCCAGGACGAGGAAGTCGACCGCACCGGGCTGTTCGACGACCTCGGGGGTGGCTTTCAGGGGGTCGTACAGGCGCACCCGGCAGCGGACCCGCCGGTCTCCGTCCACAGCGACCTCCACCGGGCTGTACAGCGTCGTGCCCGCCAGGGGCGGTGTGCGCGGGGTGAGATGGACATGGATCACGACCCGCCCGTCGGCGACCTGTTCCGGGGTGATGCCGGACGGCAGCGGCAGCAGCATTCCGTCGGTGGCGGTCCCGGAGGTCACCAGCGTGCTGCCGGCCGGCATCCGGCCGCTGAAGCTGCCCTCGATCGTCAGGTTGCCGTTGGCTGCCACGGTCATCAGCGGGGCGACCGCACCGCCGCCCTGGTAAAGGCCGAAGACCAGGGTGGGCTGATCGCCGCCGGACAGGACGAGGGCGGGCTTGCCCTCCTCTGCCTCCGTGCCGGTCCGCAGGGTCAGCGCGCCCGACCGGGCCGAGACGGTGTCCGCACGCACTCCGGCGAACCGCGCCGCGACGCCGCGCGCCGTGGTCTCGGTGCCGCTGAAGTGGCCGTCCGCCCAGTGGACATAGCCCAGCAGGACGAGCCAGCGGGCGGGCGGATCGGCCGGTGGGGCGCCGATCGCGGGCGGCTGCTGCTCCGCCGCCAGCCGCTCGTCGCCGAGGCGCCCGAAGAGGATCTGGTACGACTCCTCCACCCGGGTCTTCGTGGCGCTGCCGGAGCAGGAGACCGGCCCCGGGAGCTGGGCCGGTTCCCGGTCGGCCGCGGTGAGGAAGACCGGGTAGGGCTCGTCCGTCGGCTGGTCCGCGCCGTTGACCTCTTCGAAGTCGCTCTCGCGCAGTACGACCGGCTCGGTGACGACCACTTCGCGGCCCGTCCCGTCGACGGCGATCCCCGCCGAGACGCTCACCTCGACATGGCGGACACCCGTCAGCGGGTCGGTACGGGGCTCGGTGGCGAGGCCGAGCCCTTCGACGATGCCCCACTCGTGCAGGTGCCGCGCGTGCCGGGCGGCCCCGGCGCGCGCGTACTCCACCGTGGCCGACAGGTCCGTGGCGGCCAGCACCTGGCCCTCGTGGAAGGCGGGGCGCAGGGGGCCCGTCATGGCGTCTCACCGGGCTTCCGGGTACGGGGCGAGCGGCTGCGCTTGGCCGGGGGCTTGGCGGGTTCGGCCCCCTGCTCCGGCGCCCGGTCGGGCTGATCCGGCTGATCAGGTCCCTGATCCGGTCCCTGATCCGGTCCCTGGTCCGCCGCTCGGTCCGGTGTGCCTTCGAGGTCCGCGAGGCGGGGCCCGAGCCGTTCCGGCACCTGCCCCTCCAGGTGGGTCATCTGCGTCCGGGCGCTGCCCAGTTGGGTGCGCAGCCCCTCCACGGCGGCGGTGAGGTCCGAGACCTGGGTCCTGAGCCGGGCGAGCTCCTGCATGCTGTCGGTGACTTCGCTGGGGGTCGTGTAGACCTGTTCGTGCAGCGCCTTGGGCGGCGTCTCGCCGGGTGCGGGGGTCAGCAGCAGGGAGAGCATCTCCTCCAGGTTCCCGGTGCGCGGCCAGTCGCCGAGCAGGTCGTCCGCGTACGGGCGCGCCACCGGTCCCTCGGACGGGAGCGTCGGCTTCTGGTGCCGCGCCACGGGCAGGCAGCACACCCGCTCGGCGAGTTCCCGCAGCCGGTAGAGCTTGGGCAGCCACTCGCCGTACGCCGATCCGCCCGGCAGCACCTGCTCCCGGGTGGCCGAGCAGACCCGTACGACATCGCAGCCGTCCAGCTCCAGGCGCGCGAGCAGGACGTCGGTGTCGGTGCAGTCGCCGCACGGCGGGTTGAGCGTGGCGCACGCCGCGTCGGTCAGGAACCGGCCCAGCGCGGTGCCCAGTGCCGTGGCCGCCTCCGCGATCTGCTGCACCTCGGCGACGGTGGCCTTCTCGGTGCTGTCCGGCGGCGGGGGCGGCAGCAGCGGTGGTACGTCGACGGCGGCGATGTCCGTGCGCAGCGCGCAGTCGGCGAGGTCGGCGGCCTGGTCCAGCCGGCACAGCAGCCACTCCCGGATCAGGCCGAGGTCGGCGCGGAACTCCACCCGCAGCGCGTGACCGAGCGGTGTGCCCTGGGCCAGCATGCGCACTTCCAGCGGCGCGTCCGGGTCGCCCCGCTCCGGTACGACGCGGGCCGCGGTCTCGGTGACGACGGCGTGGGCGATCGTACGGCGCAGCGGGTCCGGCCACGAGGATTCCATGTCGGCGCCCTTGAGCCGCTCGCACGCCGTGCCCAGGATGCCGCGGGCCTCCCGCACGGTGGCGAGGTCCGGGTAGTCCCTCCCGAGCTGCTCCTGTCCGGCCGGGTCGTAGGTGTCGTACCGGGCGACGGCGGCGGCCAGCGCGCGGACGTGCTCGGTCATCTCGCGGGCCGTCGGCGGGGAGGGCGCGCCCTCCCCGCCCGCGTTCTCGCGCAGCCACGCCAAGGCGGTGGCGTACCGCCCCGCGTCGGCGGCGTCGAAGCGGATGGCCCGGCCCGTGGCGAGCGACGCGACGGTCAGGGCGTCGGTGTAGTGGCCGAGCCGCCGGTCGCGGGTGCGGGCCCGGTCGGCCCGTGCGAGGTCGCCGAGGCTCATGAGGAGCCGGGTGCCGGGGTTGTGGCGGTGGTCCTCGAAGTCGTCGCATTCGACGACGAATTGGAACCCCTCCTGGATCCTGGAGGGGACGCATCCGGGTGAGGGGCAGGGCTCCTCCGTGGCGTACGGGGCCACCGGCTCGGCGGGCAGCTCCCGGTAGCGCACGTAGAGCCCATAGCGGCGCCCGCCGTCGTCGGCGTTGTCGGCGCAGTTTTCGCCACAGTCCACACCGAGGCCGCTGATGCGCCGCTCCCGCACCAGTGCCTGGACGTCGACCCGCTCGGTGCAGGGCACCACGATGTCGTTTCCGGCGCAGTCCAGCGCGTGTCCGGGGTGCACCGCCACGGTTCCGCCGCCGCACGGGTCGCAGGTGACGCCGAGGCCGCAGATGACGCCCGGCCCGTACAGGGAGCGGTTGTGCAGTCTGGCCTTCGCCGTCGTGTACTCGACCAGCAGGCTGAGATCGTCCTCGGTCAGCAGTTGCCCTGCGAAGAAGCGAGGACGTACGAAGGCGGAGGTCCGGGTGGCGTCGCCACCGCAGCCGCATCCGCAGTCTGTTCGCATGATCAGCGCTCCTTCACGAAGAACCAGCTCTCGAAGACGTCCCCGCCCGCGCCGGTGCCGGACGTCCAGGGCCCGATGCCCGAGGGCGGGAGGTCGCAGCACTCGTCGCCGTGCGCGGCCGACAAGGTCGCGCCGGTGTGGATGACCGGGACGCGTCCGCCGACGTGGGTGCCGTCGACCGGGCGGCAGCAGCGGTCGAGGAGGAACGCGGCGCGGACGGTGATCAGTACGCGGTCGCCGTCCTGCAGCGTCTCGCGGGTGGTCTGGCGGTAGCGGAACTCCCGGGTGAACTCGTCGCATTCGTCGGCTTCCGGGTCCGGTTCGGCGAAGGTGCCGCCCATGTACCAGGTCGAGGCGTTGCGACCGCTGCCGCCCTCGATGACCTGGAGCTCCACCACGCCGGGCCGCAGCGTGTCGGACCGTACGTCGGCGGAGAACCGCACCACGAGCCCGCCGTCCTCGTGCTGGGTGCCGAGGAGGTCCTTGGCCTCGTCGATGGTGTAGGTGTGTCCGTGGATCCAGTTGACGCCGGTGATCACCGTGGGCAGATGGCGGCCGAACGGGCGGCGTACGTTCATATGGATCTGGTCGCGGCGCACCGGCTCGTACCAGTCCACGCAATCGATCCTGGCCAGCCACAGCACCGTGTGCTCGCACGCGGAGCAGCAGGTGTCACAGCGCTCGTCCACCGGTGGCTCGCACCCGGTGACCCGCACCGTGTAGCACTCCTCGGTCCAGCCGAACTCGCAGTCGGAGGTGTCCGCGCAGGCGTCGTTGTAGACGGCGCGGGTGGGTTCGACGGGCCGCTCGGCGTACTCGATGCCGACCCAGACGGTGCCGGTGTCCCGTTCGTGCGGGGGCAGCGCCTTCCACAGGTCGATCTCGCAGCCGCCGCGCACCACGACCTCGTTGCCCTCACAGTCCACGGCGAGACCGGGAGTGATCCGCACCTTGGCCCTGCGCCGGGTGCGCTCCGGCTCGGTACCGCCCTCTTCCGCGCTCTCCGCGGGCCGCGTGGGCTCGTCGGCGGAGTCGTCCGGCGGGCAGTCGTCCTCGTCCCGCGGCACCGGCTCCACGTGCAGGCCGCACACCACGCCGTAGCCGAGCAGACAGCGCATGCGCAGTCTCAACTTCTCACGGTGGTACTCCTGTTCGCGCTGGAAGTCCCGCGCACCCAGCAGCTGGCCGTGGAAGTACCGCAGCCGGCGCAGTGGTGGCGCGTCGAACTCCTCGGTCCTCGGTGTTCCTGGCTCGGTCATCGCCCCGTCCTCTCACGACACTTGTGTCTGAATGCCGACGGCGGAGACGACTCCCACGCCCACCCCTCGGCGCAACCCTCTCGGTCCTGGCCTGAGCACCCCGTCGCGGTTCAGCCGCACGGGGTGCGCACCGCCCAGTACGGGCGCCGGGAGCGGAACGAACGCGGTGTCCACCCCGACCGTGGACCGCGAACCGACCACGAACCCCGCGCCGCCGGTGCGCACCGACCCCACCGTGTGCGCGGGCGCCTGCCGCTCCACCAGCCGTCGCAGCGCCGCCACGTCCGCCGATCCGGCGGGCAGGAGCAGCCGGAACCGGTGCGCGTGCGCGGTGAACGGGTCGCTGTCCGGCGTGCCGAACGCGCGCAGCGGCGCCGCGCCCAGCGCCGTGCCGCCGACCCGGAAGCGGCTCGCCGACCGGCCGAACAGCCGCACGGCGCCGAGCCCTTGGGCCGGTCCGCCTGCTTGCCGCGCCTCGCGCAGCCACGCCCAGCGGCGGTCCGTCGCCAGCTCGTCGACGACCGGAGTCACCCCGAACACGATGCGCACCGCCTCCCGCAGCGCCCACGGTGTGCCCCGGCGCCGGTACAGCTCCGGGGCCGCGGCCAGCAGCGCGCGCCGGGTGCGGGCGTCCCAGCCCGCCTCGAACGACAGGCCCAGCAGACCGGCCAGCCACGGCAGCGCCTGGTCCGGGACTCCGGCCGGGTCGAGGAGCGACGGATACCGCTCGATCACCCGGTCGAGCTGGGCGAGCGTGGCGTCGAACAGCGACAGGAAGCGCTCGGTGAAGTCGTCGGCCGCGGGGTCCTCGCGGAAGGCGGGCGGCAGCAGATCGGCGCTGGTGACCCGGGGGAAGTCCAGCCGGATCCGGCGCAGAACCGGAGTCGAGCCGCCATCGCCCGACAGCCGCAGCCGCAGCCGCAGGAAGCGGCCGGGCGGCTGGTCGACGAGGAAGTCCGTGGCGCCGGGAGCCGACGCCTGCCAGTCGCTCTCCTCGTACCGCCCGTCCTCGCTCACCACGATCTCGACGGCGGCCGCCGTCCCGGCGGGCACGTCGGCGTCCACGCGCACCCGGTGCCAGCGGCACCGCGAGATGCCGCTGTCGATCAGAGTGGTGAGGTACGACCCGCTGGTCACATACGCGCCGGTGGCCGGTGGCGCGAGGTCCCGGGGCGGGCCATGCCAGGTGAAGCAGCTGGTCTCGGGGCCCTCCGGGCCCTTCTCGCCCAGGCAGAACCCGTCCTCGCCCGCCGAGGTGAGCGTGGACGGCGGCAGGGTCGCGGCCAGTTCGTCCACGGTGACGGGGCGGAAGGGGCGGCCATGACCGCCCCGGTGGATCCCGAGCCGTCCGCCGTCGTCGGTGAGCAGCCACACGGTCCGCTCCGGTCCGGTGCGCAGGCCGATGACCTCACCGGGCGCGCCGGTGCGCAGCACACCGCGGAAGCCGCCGGTCGAGTCGAACCGCCGCAGGTCCGTGCCGCCCTGACAGGCCACCAGGACGTCGTCGCCGGGACCGAGGGCGGCCCACCGGGGCCGCTCGGCCCGGATCACACCGGCGAGTTGCTCGCCCTCGCGGCGCCACACCAGGACCCGGTCGGACTCCACCACGGCCAGCCGGTGTCCGCGCGCGGCGACGGAGACCGGCTCACGCGGCGGGCCGGGGTCGCAGCCGGGTGGCCAGACGGGGGTGAAGGCACCGCTGCACATATCGCGGCGCAGCAGCCGCCGCTCGCCGGGAACGAGCAGGTACCAGCCGCACGGTCCGCATCCGGGCGCGAGGCGGGGGTCGGGGAACCACGGCAGCAACTGGTCCCGGGTGGGGCCCTCCGGGTCGGCGCCCCGGTGGGCGAGCCGGAGGCCGGCCGGGTCGTCGAAGCCGACGATGCCGTCCACGCCCGGTTCGCCGCCTGTCGGCTCGTCCCAGCCGACGTAGGCGTCGAGGAGCCGGAAGGTCGCGGGGGGCGGGGTGCACGTCATGGCCGGTCTCCTACCGGGATCAGCAGCGGGCGCTCCGGCCAGATCAGGGTGTGGGGCGGGAGGATGTGGTCGGTGCAGGGCGTGCGGCGCACTCCGTCGACGGTGAGCGCGAGCCGGGTGACGGCCAGCACCCCCTCGACCGCCAGCAGCCGCCGGACCAGCGCCGTGTGGCGCAGCGCGCCGCCGAACGGCCAGCCCGCGCCGTCCTCCCCGCCGCGCAGCGGGTCCAGGTAGGTGCGCACCTCGTCCCCGGCCCGGGCCAGGACCGCGGCCCGGTCGAGGTCGGGGTCGAGGGAGACCCAGGACTCCACCGCGACGCGGCGGTACGGCGCGGGGGCGGCGACCACCGTGACTCCGGCGGGGGCGGCTTCACGGATGAGGAAGTCGGCGACGGCCCGCAGGGTCGCGGCGGTGGGGACCGGCGGTTCGCTCGCGTCGTCGCCCGGCGGTAGCGGCGGTACGACGAGGACTCCCACCACGCCGGGGATCGGCACCCCGGCGAAGTCGGGGTGCAGGCCGGGCACGCCCCGGGCGCGGGCCACCGACGCACCGGGCGCGCGGGTGGCGAGCTGCCCGTAGTCGGCCGGGGCCACGGCCCGGCCGCGGGCCCGCAGTTCACCGGCGCCGCGGCGCATGGCGTCGGCGTCGGGTTCGGCGTCCGTTCCGCCGGAGGCCGGGAAGGGGTTGCCCACGCCGGTGACGAACGGCAGCGCGGTCACCACCCCGTTCACCGCGCCCGCCGGTACGGCGCCGGCGCTGCCGCCGCCCACGCGGTAGCGCACGGCGCGGACGTTGCGGAAGCCGGGCGGGACGGCCGCGCCGCTGACGCCGTCCCCGAAGGTCACCTCGCCGCTCTCGTGATCCACGGTGAACACCCGGTCGTCGGCGCCGTATCCGGCCAGGCTCTCCACCTCACGCCACCGGGACGCGGTGCCGGCCGTGGTGCCGAACACGTCGCCGCCCGTGTCGTCGTCGACCTCGATGACCACCGACCCGGCGAGGATGGGCACCTGACTCAGCTTCATGCGCCGCCGCCCGGTCGCCGCGAGGTCCTGGACGGGCTGCAGCGGCTCGTCCCGGATGGTGCGGGCGGCGGTGGCGTCGACCACGTTCAGCCGCAGTCCGGACAGCACGGGCGCGGGTCCGGCGAAGGCGCCGTGCGCGATCCGCAGGCGCAGCCAGCGCAGCCGGGGCCGGGTGCCGGACGGACTGCCCGGCTCCCAGGAGCGCGGGACCCTCAGTTCGACGGTCCCGTCGGCGCCGAGCCCGGCCGTGGAGTCCCGCATCACCTCGGCCGGTACGAGCCGGGTGCCGTCCAGCACGTCCCAGCGCAGCAGCGGCGCGGGCGGCAGCGGCAGGGGCGCCGTGCCGCCGGCGGCCGCGGGGGCGGGGGGTGCGGCGACGACCACGAAGCCCAGCGACAGCCGCGGGTAGGGGGCGGCCGGCCCGGCGAGCCCGATCCACAGCGCGTTGCCGGGCTCCGGGTCGCGGCCGAAGGGCTCGAAGGGGCGGCTGGGCCCGGCCGGGCCCAGCGGCAGGGCCTGCAGCGTTCCGGCCTCCTGGACGGCGAGGTCGGCGAGGGCGGCCGGGGTGGCGTACAGGTCCTGATCCGTCTCGTAGACGACCTGCCCGGCCGGGGTCGAGGCAGCACTCTGGAACCCGGCGGGGACGAGCACGGAGGCGCCCTCCGGCGGGTTGACGGTGAACTCCAGGAGCGCCGCCGCCGCACCGGCGGGGCGCCTGCGCACGCCCGCCGTCGCCAGATGTTCGGCCAGGACCTTCTCCGGCAGCCGGTTGACGCGGCCGAGCACGGGTTCGGCCTGGGTGCCGAAGAGGCGGACGAGGGCGACACCGGCGTCCTGGCGGTCGGGGTCGGTCCAGTCCGGGGTGTAGCCCGCGATCCGGCCGCGTACGTCGGCGCGGACGGCCTCGCGGGTCGCGTCGACCAGTTCGGGCCGGCCGCCGGTCGGGCCGGGGCCGGGCACGATCCGCCCGTCCTCCCTCTCCCGTTCCCGCGCGTCCTTCTCCCACCACACGTCCCCGGTCATGCCAGCCCCTCCCCCGGTTCGGCGGCGGGCACGATCCGGGTGTGGACCGTCCGCAGGACGGGAAGCTCCCCCGCGCCGAGCGGCACCTCGTCGCACTCCTCGTCCGGTTCGGCCCCGTCCAGGCCGATCGCCACGGCGGCGACGTCCGCGAGGTCCCCCAGCGACCGCTGCGCGGCCCGCAGCAGGGCCGAGGGCCGCAGCGGCTGTCCGAACGGCCGGCCGTCCTGGTCCTCACCGCCCACGAGCGGGTCGAGGAAGCGGCGCAGCGCGGCGGTGAGCACGGTGGACACGCGGGTGTGGTCGGCCGGGTCGCCGGACAGGGTGACGCGCAGCGTCACCTCGCGGTAGCGGGGCGCGCGGACGAAGACCTCGGAGGTGAGCAGCCGCGTCTGTTCGAGGCGGGCGGCGGCGGCGCACAGCATGCCGGGGTCGGGGAGCGGCGCGGCGACGAAGTCCTCGCGGGTGAGGTCGTCGCGGGGTGCGGCCGGGACGATGTGGACGGTCACCGCGCCGGGCACCGTGGCGCACGGGAAGCCGGGGTGCTCGCCGACGGCCGGGTGCGCGCGGGCGATGGCGACGCCCGGCGTCGTACGGGCCAGGGTGACGTAGTCGTCGGCGGTGACCGCGCGGGTCACCTCCCCCAGGGACGCGGCGGCGCGTTGGCGCGCCTCGGTGATCGTCTCCGGGTCCGCGCCGCCTTCGGCCCGTACGAGATTGGCGGCCGAGACCGCTCCCGGCGGGGCCGGAAGGTCCTCGGCCGGCAGCCAGTTGCCGGTCATGCCGCCATTGCCGCCCCGGCCGCCGCCGGTGACGTAGTCGATGTGCGCGTCCGGGTCCGGGCGGGGGATGCGCCCGGTGAGTCCGTCGCCGAACACCAGCGCGCCTTCGGCCCGGTCGAGCACGAAGATCCGGTCGGCCGGTGCGCCGAAGGTGAAGTCCGGCGACGGCTGCCACTCCTGGCCCGCCAGCCGAAGGGTGGCCTCCAGAAGGCGGCCTGCGGCGTCCGGCAGGACGAGGTGCTGGCCGGGCAGTCTGAGCCAGGCGTCGATCTGCCCCCGGAGGTCGGCGCCACTCGCGGTGCGGTACGTGCGGTGGTGTGCGGCGGACACGTTGACGGCGAGCTGGAGGAGCCGGGGCGGGGCCGGGTAGGTGGCGGCCGGGGTCGAGACCAGGAGGCCGGTGTCCTGTGTGGTCCAGTCGGCCGGGGTGTGCAGCCGGACGACACCGGACCGTCTGAGCCCGGCCGTGCCGTCCTCGACCTTCTCGAATCCGCCGGAGACATCCGTGCCCGGCCGGAACCAGGACCAGGTCAGCTCCGCCGGAGGCGGTACGTCGGCGACCGCCCCGGGCAGCCAGGAGGGCGCGGACGCGGCGGGCGCGTCCAGTTCGACGAGCAGGCCGATCGGGCCGGGCGCGGGGTGCGCCCCGGTGAGCGGCAGGGTGAACCGGACCTGTGCCGGGGCGCCGTCGCTCGCCAGCAGCGCGATGCCGCGGCGGGCCCGCAGGTCCGCCGTGCGGTCGCGGTCGGTCCACACGGTGACCTCACCGCCCTCGGCGAGCGGGAGGACGGCCACGTCGTCGTCGAGGGTGAAGACCACCTGTCCGGTGGGGTCCCGGGTCAGCGCCGTCCCGGCGGGGACCACGGGTACGTCGGTGCCCTCCTGCCGGGCGGCGAGGCGCAGCACGGTGGCGGCGGGCCGGGCGGGGCGCGGCGGTTCGAGGCCGAGCAGCCGCAGTATGGCGACCACGAGCGCGTCCGGCACCTGGTCGAGCCAGTACAGCCGCTGTTCGAGGAGGTAGGCGAAGAGTTCGAGGAGGGTGACACCCGGGTCGACGGGCGCGTGCAGCGTCCAGGTGCCGTCCGACTCGGCGGGGATCCGGCGGCGGATGGCCGCCATCATGTCGGCCCAGGTGAGGTCGTCCAGCTTCGGTGCGGGCAGGGTCATGAGATGCCCCCGGTGAAGCCGGTGAGGCCGGTGTAGAACGGGAACACCAGGTTCGCCTTGGTGTTGCTGCGCCGGATGCGGTAGACGACCGAGACGGTGATCCGCGACTCATCGGCCGGGTCGGCCTCCGCGCGGACCTCCTCCAGCTCCACCCGCGGCTCATGGTCACGGACGGCGGCGGCGATCGACTGCTCCAGGTCGCGCAGGTTCTGCACACTGCCGGGGGCGAACACCAACTCATGGGCTCGGGTGCCCAGTTCGGGCCGCATGACCCGCTCGCCGGTGCCGGTGAGCAGCAGCGCCCGCAGACAGTGCTCGATGCTCTCCTCCCCGACGGCGTACCCGAGCCGCCCGGACGCGTCGGGCAGGATCGGGAACCGCCAGCCGGTCCCGAGAAACTCCTCGCTCATGCCGTCCTCGCCTTCTTGGCCAGTACGGCGGGGGTGAGCGGCGGGGTGGGCGGGCCGGTCGGCCCGGCGGCGGAGGGGTGGGTGTGGGTGTTGAACGCCTGGAGCAGCGCGTTGCCGAGCACAAGCGGTTCGGTGGCGCCGCCGCCGAGGTCGATGGAGGGGGAATCCACCGTCACCTTCGGCGCCTTGAGGGTGATCTCGCCCTGTGCCGTCACGGTGACGCTGCCGCCCTCGGCCGCGGTGATCCGGAGCGCTTTGCCCTGGTCGTCCAGTTCCACCACGTGTCCGGCGGCGGACGTGATGCGTACGGCGGCCTTGGACTCGGTGTCGTCCAGGAGCACTTCATGGCCGTGCCGGGTCCGGATCATCTTCTGGTCGCGGCCCTCGGTGCGGGCGGTCGGCGGCTTGTCCTCGCCGTTGTAGAGGCCGCCGAGCACGATCGGGTACCGCATGTCCCCGTGGACGAAGGCGACGAGCACCTCGTCGCCCTTCTCGGGGACGAACACCGAGCCGTAGCCGCCGCCCGCGTACAGCTGGCCGACCCGGACCCAGTCGGTGACCGTGGTGTCGTCGAACCAGGGGAACTTCAGCTTGACCTGGCCCTCGTCATCGCCCTCGTTCTCCACGACGAGCGCTTCGACGACGCCGTAGTAGCGCTTGTCGGTGGAGCGGGCGCGTGGCGTGCCCCTCATGGTCACTGGTCCCCCTGATGGATCCGCCGAGCGGTGAACTGGGTGAAGAAACCACCGGTGCCCAGGGTGTGCTCGACCCGTTTGACGAAGTAGGTGCCCGAGAAGCGGCGGCCGAGGCCGTAGATCTCCAGGTTGTCGCCGGGCCGCAGCTCGGGCAGGCCCGCCACCTTGCCGGTCGCGGTGATGAACTCGTACGCACGCTCGCGCAACAGGCTGATCGCCAGTTCGCGGGCCTCCTGATCGCTGCCGACGGGCGCGTCGACCACGACCTCCTGGCGGCCCTGCAGGGTGGATTCGGCGGCCTGCGGGCCGCTCTGCCCATCGGCCGTGTTCTGCCCGGCGGGAAGGTTCTCGGCGGTCGCGGTGAACGCGATCGGCTGTTTGGTACGGGGGTCCCAGCCGCGCACGGTGACCTTGCTGACCTGCTGGGAGACGGTCAGGGTGGGGGTGAACTCGATCAGGTTGGGGATCAGCCCAGCGGGCCGGCCGGTGGGGCCGGTGCTCAGCCCCGGCGCGTACGCCAGCCGGTACAGCCGGATCGGGCGGCCGTCGCGGCCGTCGGTCGGCTTGATGAAGTACAGCGTGTCCTCGCCGGTCGTCGCGTCGGGGAGGATGTAGCAGTCGAAGTCGAGCCACTTGGCCCGCTCCAGCAGGAACGTCGCGTCGTCCTGATTCTTCTGCACCACCCGGTCGTGGGTGGGCCCTTCCCTGGTGACCTCGATGCGCAGATGGTTGCGCTGGGCGATCTGCTCGGCGATCCGCCAGTCGGGCAGATTGCGGTAGATCTTGGTCTCGTTCTCGGTGGGCTTGCGGTCCTTGAGCCGCAGCAGCCCGTCCACCCCGCTGACCTGGACGGTGGGCGACGCGCCGTCGGTGAACTTCGGGCTGAGCGTGGAGATGGTGCCGGTGGCGACGGTGAGCAGCTTGTCGGCGTAGCCGAGCCGCACCGAGACCCGGCCGCCGAGCCGGAAGCGCGGCGAATCGCTGTGCTTGAAGCGCAGATTGGCGTCGTCCCAGTTGTTCAGGGTGAGGTCGAACCCGGACATCTCGTCGATGTCCCGGTTCACCTTGATGTCGATGATGTCGTTCTTGGTGGACGGGTCCATCTCCAGGCCCTCGATGCGCACATCGAACTCGGGCGCGTACCGGTCGGGCGACGCGACCTCGGGTGTGGGGGTGCTCATCGGGCGCTCCTCACGGCAGCCGGGGCACGGTCAGCACACGGCCCGGCCGCAGCTCCCGCGGGTCGCTGATGCCATTGGCGCGGGCCAGCTCCCGCCAGGCGTCGGGCCGCCGGTACAGCGCGGCGGAGATGGAGCTGAGCGTGTCGCCGCGGCGCACCACATAGCTCTTCTCCACCGTGGGGGACGAGCGCGGTGTCTCGGCCACCTGCACGGCGGCCGTGCGGAACTCCTTGAGCGAGAGGTCCAGCATGGCCCGCAGCGGCACACCGTCCGGCCGGAAAAGCTGGTAGTTGACGTCCAGCTTCTCCACGACGCCGGTGAAGACCTCTTCGTCCCAGACGAACCGGACGACCGGCGGGGCGTGTTCGCGGCTGTCGGGCCGCAGCAGATTGCGCACCGCGTTGACGTAGAGCTTCCGTACGTTCTCCAGGGTGTCGGAGGTGTCCACCAGCGCCTGCACGGTGAGGGTCTCCGTGCCGCCGCGGACGTACTGCAGGGGCGGTGTCTCCAGGCCGGGGATGGTGATCTCGGCGAAGGTGTTGCTCTTGCTCAGCTTGTAGTCGGTGGGGTTGAACCGCAGCGGGATCCGCCGCTGCCGCTCGTCGGCGATCACCGGCCGGACGATCTCCAGCCGGGCCTTGGCGGAGCCCTGCCGGGCGAAGGACACGGGCGTCACACTCACGGCGCCTCCTCGTTCGCTTCTCCGCCCGCGCGGCGCAGAGGTGCGGCTTTCGTCGCTGCCTGCGGCCCGGCGGCCGCGCGTGCGACGCTCACAGGTGCACCTCCCCGTCGCCGAAGCTGCGTTCGCCCCGGGTGTGTTGGGCGCGCGCGCACTGGTCCTCGTACAACTTCGCCCACGCCTGGATGTGCTTGTTGAACAGGCGGGTGAACACGGCGCCGTCGTCGCCGTCGACCTGGAACCGGACCTCGAGATGGTGAATGGTCACCTTCGGCACGTCGGTCACCTCCCTTGGATCAGGCGCGGCAAGGCGCTCGCCGCGGCGTCCTGCAGGACCTTCGTCAGCCCCTCGTGCGCGATCTCCAGCGACTCGATGGCGATCGCGTTCTGTTCCGCGTGCAGGTCCGGGCCGGTCCACTTGGCGGCGAGTCCACCGTGGAAGGCCCACGCCGCGCCGGGCACCCCGTCCGGGCCGAGCACGATCACCGCGCCGTCGCGGCGGGCGCCCAGCGAGTCGGCGAGCCCGGCCTGGTACCAGGACCACAGCCCCGGGTCGCGCACCACCCCGCGCTTGAGCGTGATCCGGTTCCATGAGTGGCGCAGCGGCAGTTGGTGGACCGAGTCGTTGCGTCCGCCCTCCGCGTAGCTCGTCACCTCGAGCTGTGCGCCGAGCCCGGTGACCTCCTGGAACGCGCCGGAGGCGGCCAGGGGCAGCAGCAGCGCCTGCGCGGCCGGCAGATACGCGTCGCCGGGGTCGAGGGTGACCAGGAATCGGTATTTCGGCAGCGGATCCAGGCTCACGCCTCGATCACCTCCAGACCTCGGTCCTGGCCGAGTACGAGACGCAGCCGGATGAACTCCATGGGGACGGCCGGGGCGACCTCGATCTCGCAGACCAGTTGCCCCGGGTCCTGCTCGGGCGGGTTGTTCGTGTCGTCGCACACCACCCGGAACGCCTGCTCGGGCCGGGCGCCGACGAGCGCCCCGGCTCGGTAGGCCGAGAGGAGCACGGAGGTCAGCGCGCGTACCAACGTCAGCCGCAGCTCGGCCGAGTTGACGTCGAACACCAGCGGGCTCGCCGCCCGCCGGATCGCGCGCACCAGCAGATGCACCAGTCGGCGGTGGGCGATGTAGCGGGTGCTCGGGTCGGCGGACAGGGTGCGCCCGCCCCACACCACCAGCCCTCGCCCGCGGGTGCAGCGGATCAGGTCGAGGCCCGCGTCGAACAGCCGGACCTGCTGCGGCTCGGGGTATTCGGCGGCGAGGTCGACCGCCTCCAGGATCACGGCGCCCGCGGGCGTGTGGTGCGCCCCGCGCTCGCCGTCGAGGCGGGCGATGACGCCCAGGACGTGGCCGGAGGCCGGGACGGTGCGCACGTCCTGCCCGTCGGGGGTGCGCAGCGGCGGGTGGTAGACGGCGGCGCAGCCGAGCAGCCCGCTGTCGCCGGTGGCCGCCAGGGCGCCCACCCAGTCGACCACCTGGTCCACGGAGGACAGCCCGGGCGGCACGTCCAGCACGGCGAGGCGGTCGTGCAACGGCTGTACGCTCCGCAGCAGTTCGAGTACCGCGTCGGCGTGCGCGGCGCCGGATAAGTCCGCTCCCAGGTCCGGCAGCGCCACCAGCGCCGGTTCCGGCAGTTCGGCCTGTACCGCCACGGCGTCCGTGTACGCGCCGGGGGTGGGCGCCGCGTCGGCGCCGCCCGCGAGCGTCAGGTCCCAGGACATCGAGATCGGGCCGGGCCGCCCCGGTGGCGGTGGTGGCCCGTCCGGGACCAGCCGGATGTAGCGGGATGCGATCAGCCGGTCGGCCAGGCCGGCCGGCGGCAGTCCGGGGAAGGTCTCGGGCGGCTCGCCGGGCATCATGACCCGTACGCTCACGGTGGGCGGACCGGCGACGGTGCTGGCCTGGTAACGGATGGCGACGCGCCCGCCGTTGGCCCAGGCGCCTGGGCTGGTGGCGACCACCTGGTAGCGCGTGGTGTCCCAGCCGCTCAGCGGCCCGACCGTCCACGCTGTCCGGGCCGTGGTGGCCGGCCCGGACACGCGGAGCACCCAGGCGGTGCGGCCGCCGTTCTCGAAGAAGCCGCGCAGTGCGTACGGGGTGGCGAAGGCGCCCTCCGGCGGCCCGAAGGTGCCCACGACGTCGTTCCAGCTCTCCACGCGGACCGGAGTGGCGACCGGGCCGCGGCGGAGCCGGCCCAGGAACGCCGCCACATCGGTGCGCAGCGGCTCCGTGTCGGAGTCGCGTGGCGCGAACGCGAGGGATACGCCGGGGAGCGCTTCGCCTGCCATGTCAGACTTCGATCTCCAGCTTCTCGACCGCCAGGACGAGCGTCTCCATGGCGATCTCGTTCTTGGTGGCGCTGAGCGTCGGGCCGGTGTACTTGGTGGGCCAGCCACGGTCGAAGTTCCAGCGCATCACGTCGTTGCGGTTCTCGTCGCACAGCACGATCGAGCCGTGGGTACGCTTCACCGTGCCGTTGAGCGCGTCGGCCACCCACTTCCAGAAGGCGGCGTGGCCGGTGATGCCGCGCTTGAAGGTGAGGTTGGTGAACTTCTTCAGTCCCGGGATCTTGCGGACGGTGATGTCCTCGCTCCCGTTGCGGTACTCGATCGGCGGGATCTCCAGCTCCAGCCCGCTCGCCTCGGTGAAGGACCCGCTCACCGCGAGCCCGTCGTCGCTGACGTTGAACACGAAGATCTTGAAGTTATAGGACGCGTACGGATCGTCCCTGGTCACAGGTGGCATGGTGGACTCTCCTCGGGCACTCAGGCGAGTTGGGTCTCGCGGGTCTGCTGCTGGATCCGGAAGATCACGAACTCCGCCGGGAAGACCGGGGCGACGCCGATGGCGCAGATGAGCCGGCCATTGGCCAGGTCGTCCTCGGTCATCGTGGTGCGGTCACAGGCGACGAAGAACGCCTCGTCGGCGGTGGTACCGGCGAGCGCGCCGCTGCGCCAGACCGTGGTGAGGAAGTTCGTGACCGTCTGGCGGACCAGGGACCACAGCGCCTCGTCGTTCGGCTCGAACACCACCCACTGGGTGCCCTCTTCGATCGACTCCTCCAGATAGAGGAACAGCCGCCGGACGTTGACGTACTTCCACGAGCTGTCCGAGGAGAGCGTGCGCGCGCCCCAGACCCGGTGGCCGAGCCCGGGGAAGAACCGCAGCGCGTTGATGCCCTTGGGGTTGAGCACGTCCTGATGGCGCTTGGTGATGTCCTGGGCGATGCCGTCGGTCAGCCGGATACCCCGGATGACCGTGTTGGCGGGCGCCTTGTGCACCCCCCGCTCCACGTCCACGCGCGCGTAGATCCCGGCCATATGGCCCGAGGGCGGCACCTCGACATCGCGGCCCGCCGACAGGTCGCGGGTGACCAGCCACGGGTGGTAGAGCGCGGCGTACTTGGTGTCGAACCGCTCGCGGAACGCCTGGACGCCCTCGATGTCCAGACCGTCCTGCGGATCGAGGATCGCGAACCGGTCCCTGAGCAGCTCGCAGTGGGTGACCAGGGCCGATTCGACCGTCCCTGACCACATGCCGGGCACCGCGCAGACCGCGACCTCGTCGATGTCCTCCAGCGCGGTGATCCCGGTCCGCTTGCCGCTGCCGCCGTCCTCGCCGACGAAGTCGGCCACGCTCAGGCTCCCGTAGGCGTCGTCCCCGCCTCCCAGCGTCAGCCAGGACCCGACCGCGGGCAGGGGGAACTTCGCCGGGTCGGTGGACAGTGCGCCCAGTGCCGTCGCCCGCACTAGCCGGGAGCGGACGGCCAGGGTGGTCACCAGGTTCGCCGCGGTGTCACCGGTGAGCCGGAGGTTGCGGTGCGTCTCCGTCTCCACGGCCCCGGACGGATCGGTGAACCGGGCGTCGACCTGCGCCTCGACCAGTTGCAGCCGGTCGGTTTCGAACAGCGTCCCGGGCACGTTCCCGTCCAGGGTGACGACATCCGCGGCGATCGACTCGACGGTGCGGATGGTCAGCCGGGTGCCGTCGTCGAGCTGGACGACGGCGCCCTCGTACAGCCGGCTCGCTCCGCCGATCCGCAGCGTCGGCCCCGCCGAGGTGGTGCCCCGGCGCACGCGGCGCACCAGCAGCCCGCTCCGCCACGCCTCATGTGCCGTGCCGGACGGCAGGGTCAGCGTGACCTTCCCGTCCGCCGGCCGGCTCAGCTGGACCTTGAACCGGCTGGAGCCGATCTGCACCCAGACGTCGGGCGGCAGTTCGTCGGGGTCGAGCCCGGTCACCGCGGCGACCTCGACCGTCTCGCCGTCCGCGGCGGCATCCGCGGCCAGTCGCGTGACGAACAGCGCACCCTCCTGCGGATCCGGCAGCACCGGCAGCGCGGCCGAGGCCATCGGCTGGATCCGCACCTGTACCGCGTCGCCCCATGAGCCGGGGCTGACGGCGGCGAACTCCAGTGTCTCCTCCGCGTCGCGCGTCCCGATCTGTACGTAGTCGCCGCGGCCCGCCCTGACCTCCGCGGGGAGCTGGGCGTCCAGCTCGATCCGGCGGGTGGTGGCGTCGTAGGCGGCGACACCGGCGGTGTGGATCGACTGCTGGTCGTCGCCGCGGAAGAGCTGGATCTGCTGCCCTACGCCGGAGAACCCGATCAGGTGGCCGAGCTCCAGGCGGGTCGCGCCCTTGGCGGCGTCGCCGGCGACCGGGCTCACCAGGCCGTGGCCCAGCACGCCCGCGGACGGGCTCGCCTGCCTGCTGGCGACGCGCTTGATGTACAGCCGCTGGCCGCCGTTGTCGAAGAAACCCTTGACCGCCAGCGGGAACAGCCACCAACGGCCGCCTTCCGCCGGGTCGTTCGCCCAGGTGTCCCGGATCAGCGGGTCCGGCTCACGGAGAAATCCGCCGAAGGTGTTCTGGAACTCCAGGAAGTTGGTGACCAGCTTGGGCTTGCCGGTGAACGGACCGCGCACGGTGACCCCGGCCATGCCCGCCGTACTGGTGCTCACCCCCGCGATCGGCCGTGGGCCCGCATCGATCTCCTCGATGTAGACCCCGGGGCTCAGATACTCCGCCATGGACGGCTCCTTAACTCTCGCGGATCTCTATGACGTGCCGGCGCTCGATGTCCTGGGGCAGCCGCACGACCAGCGATCCGGTCCGGCCCGGCCGCTCGGTGGCCTGCAGGCGGAATGTCTCCTCGACGGCGTGTTCGTCGGCCTTCTCGCCCTCCCACCGCAGGGCCAGCCGGAAGGCGCCCGCGGCGTCGGACAGGGTGCGCTCGTGCCATGGCGTCAGGTCCCGGCTGGTCCGTCCCCTGGCCTCGATCAGCGCGCCCGCGACCGGCGCCCGGGTGACCGCGTCGACCACGGCGCCGTGCACCGTGCGCAGACCCGGCGGGTAGGGGAAGGAGACGCTCGGCAGCAGCCGGACCAGCCGCGGCTCGGTCACCACCGGCGGCGGGTGGGCGTCGTCATACGGGTACACCAGGAACTCGACGCCCATCAGGGCGGCCGAGAACGGCTGGCCGTCGGCCGGGTACAGCGGCTGGTAGCCGGCGGCCGCGAAGCGGGCCCGGTGGCGCCGTGGCCGGGCCGCCCACGGCTCGGCGCACCGGCCAAGACCCGGATAGGCGAAGGCGGCGCTGGGGGTGCGCACCGCCATGTCGTCCAGCGGCAGCCAGCCGCCGTCCTCGTAGCGGTCCAGCCGGACCGTCACCCCGGCGCCGTGCACCCGCCGGGCGTAGTCGTCGAAGGGGATGAACCAGACCGGGCTGTGGAGCGTCGACCGCTCCAGCGGTACGAAGCGGCTCATGGCATCCCCGTCCCGCTGATGACCCGGCTGTGCACCG
This sequence comes from Streptomyces sp. 11-1-2, assembly GCF_003595545.1. Taxonomy (NCBI): domain Bacteria; kingdom Bacillati; phylum Actinomycetota; class Actinomycetes; order Kitasatosporales; family Streptomycetaceae; genus Streptomyces; species Streptomyces sp. 11-1-2. The sequence goes on along the minus strand of NZ_CP022545.1, from coordinate 10,681,631 downwards.
GGCGGACCGGGATCTCGATGGCGGAGTCCAGGTTGACCACGCGGACCTCGTAGTTCAGCGACAGCCGGTACGGCTTCTGAATCGCGTACCAGACCCAGGACTTCTGGTCCAAGGTGAGCGGGGTCAGGCTGAGGTGCAGCGAGTCGGTGCTCGCCGCCAGGCTGCCGGACAGCTGTACGCCGTCCAGGATCGCGTCGTCGTAGAAGGTCTGCAGGGCCCGTCCGAGCATCCGGTGCTGGGTCGCCTGGTCGCCGCCCCAGGGGGTGACCAGGTAGCGCAGCAGCAGGGCCATCGGCGGCTTGCGGGTGGTCGGTGGGTCGGGTGGCTGGGAGCGCACCGGCGGCCGGTTGCGCGAGGTGGGGTCCTCGGCGATCTCGTAGAGGAACACCGTGAGCTTCGGCGGGGGTGTCTGTACCGTCTCGGAGAGGTCGTTGAGTTCCGCGATCGGCGGTTCCACCTGGCTGAGCCCGCGCAGGGATTGGGTCAGGCTCTCCACGATGACCGTCGAGACGTCGGCGATGACGCCGAAGTCCCCCATGCGAATCCCCCCTCTCCGCGCTCGAAAGCGTGCTCCGAGAGAATGCCGGTCCCGGCGTGGCCGGACCGCGATGCGCTCATCACACGAGCGTCACCGGTCCGTTTTCGCTGCCGCCGATGACGAATCCGGACACACATCGACAACGCCGAGGTGACACGGGGAGGCATATCTTCTTTTCATGGAAATCCCCTCAGAACGGACCGGTGTCCTGATCCTCCGGGTCTGGGTGGAAGGCGGCAGGCCGGACGGATTCCGTGCTCGCATCGTGCGGACGGAGGACCGGCACCAGGCGCCCCCCACCGCGGTGAGCGCGGTCGACGACGCGCTCACCGCCGTGCGCGCCTGGCTCGATCAATTCATCGAGCCCGACAGGTGACGTTGTCGCGACGTCCCGGTGATGCCTGGCCATATAGCGTCCTTTAGCGGGAAGGCCGGACACACGATCATGATCTGCTCGTAACATGGCTTTAGGGCATCCCGATGGGACGCATGGGATGGGTCGCTGAAGCCAATATCGCCCCGGGGGGCCGATGAGCGCAGAAGACCATGTCATGACGTTGAGACTGCTCAAGAGTTTCGCGTTGTCGGTCGATCACAAACGCGTTCCGATATCCTCCAGCGCCCAGCGCCTTCTTGCATTCCTCGCCCTGCAGAACATGCCACGGAGCCGGACCTACGTGGCCGGCACGCTGTGGCCGGACGTCACGGCGTCCCGCGCCAACGCCAACCTCCGATCGTCGTTATGGCGCGCCACGCGAACGGGACATCAGGTCATCGACGCGTCCGCACAGGAACTGGCGATCTGCAAGCACATCACCGTGGACATCCACGCGGCGGCGACGCGCACACACCGGCTGCTCGACATGTCACACCCCTGCGACGACATCCTCACCACGCAGATGAGGGAGGACCTCTCGGCCGACCTCTTACCCGAATGGTCGGAGAACGAGTGGGTACTGGTCGAGCAGGAGCAGTACCACGAACTGCGGCTGTACGCCCTGGAGGCGATGACCGAACGGCTGACGGCGGCGGGCCGCCACGGCGAGGCCGTCGCCGCCGGACTCGCCGCCGTACGCGCGGAGCCCCTGCGGGAAAGCGCTCATCGCGTGCTCATGAACGCGCATCTCGCGGCCGGCAACAGAGGCGCGGCACTGCGGCAGTACGAGCAATGCCGCCGCGTCCTGCTCGACGAGCTGGGCCTGGAGCCCTCCCCGACACTGAGAAACCTGGTGCCACCTGGGGGTGCCGCCCCAGAACCCCCGGCGCGTCGGATCGTCTCCCGCCCGGCGAGCGACGCCCCGGCGCAGGGCACCGACACATCGGCCCCTGCGGGCACCGTGCCCGCGTAACGGGCGCGGTGCGCGGACCAGCGGACCAGACGGACTAGACGGCAGGGACCACCGGCGCCAGGTGGGTGTCGCGCCGCACCAGTGCCGCGTAGCGTCCGTCCCTGGCCAGCAGCTCCTCGTGGGTGCCCCGCTCGGCGACTCGGCCGCCGTCGAGGACGACGATCTGGTCGGCGTCGCGCACGGTGGAGAGCCGGTGGGCGATGGTGATCGTGGTGCGACCGGCCGAGAGGGCGTCGATGGCCTGCTGAACGGCCTGCTCGGTGCGGGTGTCCAGGGCGCTGGTGGCCTCGTCGAGGATGAGGACGGGCGGGTCGCGCAGAATCGTGCGGGCTATGGCCAGACGCTGCTTCTCCCCGCCGGAGAAGCGGTAGCCGCGCTCTCCCACGAGGGTGTCATAGCCGTCCGGGAGGGAGGCGATGTGGTCGTGGATCTGGGCCGCCTCGGCCGCCGCCACGATCTCCTCATCGGTCGCGTCGGGCTTGGCGAAGCGCAGGTTCTCGGCGACGGAGGCGTGGAAGAGATAGGTCTCCTGGGAGACGACGCCGATGGCCCGGGCGAGGGTGTCGAAGTCGAGGTCGCGGACGTCCACCCCGTCGAGCAGCACCCGGCCGCCGGTCACGTCGTAGAGCCGGGGCACCAGATAGCTGAGGGTCGTCTTGCCGGAACCGGTCGGTCCGACCACTGCCAGGCTGCCGCCCGCGGGAACGGTCAGATCGATGCCGCGCAGGGTGCCCTTCGACGAGCCGCCCTTCGCGCTCTTCGACGGGCCGCCCTTCGATGCGCCGGGGGCCGTGCCGTCGTACTGGAAGTCGACGCCGTCGAAGCGGACTTCGCCGCGCACCTTCTCCAGCCGCACCGGGTCGGCGGGCTCGGTGATGTCGATCGGCAGGTCGAGGTATTCGAAGATGCGGGCGAAGAGGGCGAGGGAGGTCTGCACCTGCACACCGGTGGACAGCAGGCTCACCGTGGGCCGGAGCAGCCCCTGCTGGAGCGAGACGAAGGCGACGAGCGTGCCGATGGAGACGGCCGGGCCACCGGCCTGGAGGGCGATTCCCGCGGCCCAGTAGATCAGCGCGGGCATGGCGGCCATGACGATGCCGATGGTGGACATCCGCCAGCGGCCCGCCATGTTGGAGCGCACTTCCAGGCCCACGAGGCGCTCGGATTGCTCAGCGAACTGCTGGGTGAGCGACTCGGACCGGCCCATGCTGCGGCCGAGCAGGATTCCGCTCACCGACAGCGACTCGGTGACCATCGCGGACATGGTCGCCATCTGCTTCTGGCGCTGCGAGGTGATCTTCTTGCGCTCGGCGCCGACCCGACGGCTGATCCAGACGAACACCGGCAGCAGGAGCAGCGAGACGACGGTCAGCCGCCAGTCGAGCGCGAGCATCGCGACGACGGTGGCGACCACGCTGGTGAGGTTGGAGACCAGCGAGGTCGCGGTGGAGGTGACGGTGGCCTGCATACCGCCGATGTCATTGGCGATGCGGGACTGCACCTCGCCGGTGCGGGTGCGGGTGAAGAAGGCGAGCGGCATGCGCTGCAGCCGGTCGTAGACGGCGGTGCGCAGATCGTGCATGACGCGCTGGCCGACGGTGGTGGAGATCAGGGTCTGCAGAACGCCGAAAACGCTGTTGACGACGGCCGCGGCGATCATGCCGAGGGCGAGCAGGGTGAGCAGCCCGGTGCGGCCGTCGGGGATGGCGGTGTCGAGGATCTCCCGGAGCAGGAACGGGGTGGCGACCGAGACCAGCGCGGAGGCGGCGACCAGCAGGCCGACCACGGTGAGGCGGCCGCGGTAGGGACGGAACAGCCGGAGGATGCGCCGCACTTGGGCGGGCCGCTCGGGCTCCTGGTCGGACGGGGTCCATGACGGTGGTGTGTCGGGGTGCATGGGCTCCTTCTGGAGTCAGGGAGACCGCCGCGAGTGACGGCATGGTCGAGCCGTGATCGCGGCGGCGCGGGCTTTGAGAGCATAGCTCATTGTTACCTATACTCACAATGAACCGGGTCCTGATAAACTCCGATCATGCCCACCCCCGAGACATCCGGCCTCCTCGCGGAGCAGCTGCTGCGCCTGACCCGCAGACTGCATCGCGCCCAGATGCGCCATATGGAACCACTGGGCATCACCCCCGCCCAGTCCCGCCTGCTGCGCACCGTCTCCCACAGCGACCAGCCGCCGCGGATGGCGGACCTGGCGCAGCGCCTCGAGGTGGTTCCGCGCGCCGTGACCACGCTGGTGGACGCCCTGGAGGCGCATGGCTCGGTGCGCCGCGTACCGGATCCGTCCAACCGCCGGGTGGTGCGCATCGAGCTCACCGACACCGGGCGGGCGACGCTGCGCGCGCTGCGCGAGGCCCGCCGAGCCGCCGCGGAGGACATCCTGGCACCGCTCAGTGATCAGCAGCGCGACGCGCTGGGCGATCTGCTGGACACCCTCTCCGGCACCCCGGACCACCGCTGCTGAGGTGGTCCGGACCCTTCAGCCGCGGCGGGAGACACTGCCCGCGGACTCGGTCCGGCCGGCCCCCGCCTGGGCGACGGAGTCCTTCTCCTCAGCCGTCTTCTCCTCCTCGGCCGCCGCCCCCTCGGGCGTCGCCTCCTGAGCCGCCGCCCCCTCGGCCGCCTCCTCGCCCGAGAGAACCCGCTGGGCCTTCCGCGCATCCAGTGCGCCCTCCCAGCGCGAGACGGCGAAGACCGCGACGCAGTTGCCGAGCAGATTCGTGGCCACCCGCATCGAATCCATGATCCGGTCCACCCCCAGCAGCAGGGCCACGGCGGCGGCCGGGATCACCCCGAGGGCCGAGGCGGTGGCGGACAGCGCGAGGAAGGCGGAACCCGGCACTCCGGCCATGCCCTTGCTGGTGAGCATCAGTACGAGGATGACGGTGATCTGCTGCCCCAGGCTCAGGTCCACCCCGACCGCCTGGGCGATGAACAGCGTGCCCATGGAGAGATAGATCGAGGCACCGTCGAGGTTGAAGGAGTATCCGGTGGGCAGCACCAGGCCCACCGCGTCCTCCCGGCACCCCGCGGCGCGCAGCTTCTGCATCATGCGCGGCATGACGGTCTCACTGGACGCGGTACCGAGGGCCAGCAGCATCTCCTCGCGGGTGTACTTGACGAACTTCCAGAGACTGAGCCCGGTGATCGCCTTGAGGGCGACGGCGAGCAGGACCAGGAAGAGCAGTGCGACGCCATAACACAGCGCGATCAACTCTCCGTACGTCGACAGGGCCTTCAGGCCGTACTCTCCGACGAGATGGGCCATGGCCCCGAAGACGGCCAGCGGCGCGAGCCGCATGATGAAGCCGACAACGGCGAAGACGACCCCCTGGGCCTGGTCGACGGCCGAAAGGATCGCGGGCACCTTGGTCTTGCCCAGATGCAATACCGCCGCGCCCACCAGACAGGCCAGCACCAGCACCTGGAGCAGGGAGTTCTCGGCGAAGGCGCCGACCGCGCTGTCCGGCAGGGCCTCCAGGATGAACTGATCCGTCGACGGCAGATGGCCGCCGCCGGTCTGCTCGTCCACGGCCGAGCTGTCGAGCGAGGCGGGATCGATATGCATACCGGTGCCCGGCCCGGCCAGATTGGCGGCGAGCAGACCGAGGACCAGCGCCACGGTGGTGGCCACCTCGAACCAAATCAGCGCCTTCAGCCCGATTCGCCCGAACGCCTTCAAGTCCCCGGCCTTGGCGATACCGCCGACGACCACGCAGAAGACGAGGGGCGCGATCACCGCCTTGATAAGGCGGACGAAGCCGTCGCCGAGCGGTTGAACGGCCGTGCCCACGTCCGGCCAGAGCCGGCCGACCGCGACACCGAGCACGAGGGCGCAGGCGACCTGCGCGAACAGGGAAGTACGCAGCAGTCTTGCTACGCGCCGGGGAACCGAAGGCGCTGATACGGAATGCGGCACGGAATCTCCTCCGGGGCGGGACTTCTGGGATGCGGAAGATTGATTCCGCGCGGCGCCCACTATGGCGAGCGCACGTTTCCGCCGATGAGATCCGTGTAACAGCCGGGAAAACCCTGGCGCCGCGCTCAGGCGGCCAGATGCGCCTTGTCCCCCATGACCACCACCGGGTGCAGCTTGGGGTCGAGGTTCTTCAGCAGATACTCCATACCGGACTTGGAGAGGCTGACGCAGGCCGAGGTGCCGCTGCCGTGATCCATGTGCAGCCAGATGCTGCCGCCCTTGCTCTGCCCTTCGGGCCGGGTCTGGTCGAGCGGCGAGGCGCCCTTGACCCGGTTGTAGTCAATGGCGATGACGTAGTTGAAGTCCGTCCAGTGGGACTTGGGCCAGTAGTGGGGCGCCGCGAAGGAACCGGAGGCGGTATACGGCAGCCGGGCGCCGGGGTCGGGCAGCACCCCGCCCGCGTCGCTGAGCGTGTAGACGCCGACCGGGCTGCGCTTGTCGCCCTCGTGATGGCTCGTCGTCCAGCCGCGCTTGCCGTTGTGCGCCGTCCAACTGCGCGTCCGCTCCCATGCCTTGCCCTGCTTGGTGTAGAGGACCACGGTGGCGTCCGCGGAGTTCACCCCTTTGCCGTAGACCGCCACGACCTGACGGGACTGGTCCGGGATCCGGGACTGGAGCGTGTCCCCCACATCCGGGATGCGCGTGGGATCCGGCGCGGGCGCCCCGCTGCGCAGCGCTTGTTTGCCCGAGTTTCCACCCTTGTCACCACCGCTGTCCCCGCCGCCGTCGCCGCAGGCAGTGAGAAGGACAAGGGCCGCGGCGGCCGCGGCCGCCGCGCGCATGGACATCGTGCCGGAGATTCGCATGTCCCCATGGTCCCACCTGCGTAGGACAGTGCCCTATGCGGGATTGGCGTGTTCCGGCCGCTCCCGGGAAAACCAGTTGAACTCCGCACCGTGAGAACGTCAACCTTTCACGTCTCCTACCAGCCCTCCTCAGCCCGCCCGACCTTGGGACGTCATGCACATTCGCGATCTTCCGTATCCCGACCCCGGCCGACCCGACGTACGGTCAGGTCCGCGGTTCCTCTTCTGGCTGGGCCGGAATCAGTTGGGCGGGCAGATCAAGGCGGCCCTCTGGGGTCTGGTGCATATGGGCGCGCTGGTGTCCTTCCCCATCGCCATCGGCTTCGGCGTGCAGGCGGTCGTGGACCGCTCCGGCTCCCGGCTGGCGATGGCCGGAGCGCTGATGGTGGGGCTCACCGTGCTCACCGCGCTGGGGGACGCCATGCTGCACCGCGCGGCGGTCACCAACTGGATCACGGCGGCGGCACGGGTGCAGCAGTTGCTGGCCCGCAAGGCGGTGGAGCTGGGCTCCGCCCTCACCCGGAAGGTGGCGGCCGGTGAGGTCGTCGCCGTCTCCACGGGCGATGTCGAGAAGATCGGCTGGTTTGTGGAGGCCCTCTCGCGCTTCACGGCTGCCGCGATCACCACCGTCGCGGTCTGCGTGGCCCTGGTTCTCTACCAGCCGGCGCTGGGACTGGTAGTGGCGGTCGGGGTGCCCGCGCTGGCGCTGGCCGTGCTGCCGCTGCTGCCGCGCGCGGCGCGCCGAGCCGATGAACAGCGGGAGAAGGCGGGCCGGGCGACCGAGCTGGCCTCGGACACCGTGGCCGGGCTGCGGGTGCTGCGGGGCATCGGCGGGGAGGAGCTGTTCCTGGGCCGCTACCGGCATGCCTCGCAGGAGGTGCGGATCGCGGCGGTGCGCAGCGCGCGGATGTGGGCGCTGATCGCGGCCGTGCAGGTCGCGCTGCCGGGGCTGCTGCTGATCGGTGTCGTCTGGTACGGGGCGTCGCTGGCCCGCGACGGACGGATCGAGGTGGGCGAGCTGGTCACCGTCTACAGCGCGGTGACCTTTCTGCTCTTCCCGCTGCGGCACTTCGAGGAGATCGCCATGGCGTACTCCTTCTCCCGGCCCTCGGCGCGGCGCGCGGCCCGGGTGCTGGCGCTGCGGCGCTCCTCCCCGGACAGCGAGGGCGCGGCCACCGTGGACGGCGACGAGCGCGGAAAGGTGCAGGAGGCCACCGCGCCGCTCGGCGGGGATCTGTACGACCCGGCGAGCGGGATGCTGGCGCCCAGCGGGCTGCTGACCGCGGTGGTGTGCGGCGACCCGGACGCGGCGGGGCGGCTGGCCGACCGGCTCGGCGGGCACCCCACCCACAACGGCCCGGGCGACGGGGACCCCGGCGGGGCACCGTCGGCGCTGCTGGGCGGGGTCGCCCTGGACGAGGTGCCGCTGACCGCGGCGCGCGCGGCGGTGCTGGTGCAGGACAAGGATCCGGTGCTGCTGTCGGGGGCGCTGGCCGAGCTGCTGGATGTGCCGAGGTCCGGCGAGGTCACGGCGGAGAAGGCGCTCGAGGCGGCCCAGTGCGGCGATGTCCTGAACGCGCTGGCGCAGGCGTCGGCGGCCGAGGCGGATGGCGCCGGCCCCATGCGCACCCGGATCACCGAGCGTGGCCGCTCGCTGTCGGGCGGCCAGCGGCAGCGGCTGGCGCTGGCCCGCTCGCTGGTGACCGATCCGGAGGTGCTGGTGCTGGACGAGCCGACCTCCGCGGTGGACTCGCACACCGAGGCGCGGATCGCCGACGGCGTGCGGCGGCTGCGGGCGGGCCGGACGACCATCGTGCTCACCTCCAGCCCGCTGCTGCTGGACCGGGCCGACCGGGTGGTGTTCGTGCCCGACGGCGAGGCGGCGGGGGTGGGCACCCATCGTGAGCTGCTGGGCACCGATCCCGCGTATCGCGCGGTCGTCACCCGCGAGACGGAGGACGAGGCCGCCGTGCGGGGCGCCGGGCCGGCCGGACACGGCCTGAAGGACATCGGACGGATCGAGGAACAGATCGAGGAGTCGGCATGATCGGCGTGGCACCGCCCGTCTATGACCCGGCCGCACCGGAGTCGGCGACGACGCTGCCGGTCGGCACACCCACCACCGTACGGGCCTATGTGCGTGAGCTGCTGCGGCGGCATCGGGCCGCGTTCACCGTGCTGATGGTCGTGAACGCGACCGCGGTGATCGCCTCCATGGTCGGCCCCCAGCTGCTGGGGGGCCTGGTCGAGGACCTCTCCCAGGGCGAGGAGGACCTCCACATCGGCCGCATCGTGGCGCTGTTCACGGCGGCGCTGGTGGTGCAGACCGTGTTCGTCCGGATGGTGCGGCTGCGCGGGGCGGTGCTGGGCGAGGAAATGCTGGCGGATCTGCGGGAGGACTTTCTCGTACGGTCGGTGGGTCTGCCCCCGGGGGTGCTGGAGCGGGCCGGGACCGGAGATCTGCTGTCCCGGATCACCACCGATATCGACCGGCTGGCGAACGCGATGCGCGAGGCCGTGCCGCAGCTGGCCATCGGCGTGGTGTGGACCGGGCTGCTGCTCGGCGCGCTGACCCTGACCGCTCCCCCACTGGGGCTCGCGGTGCTGGTGGCGCTTCCGGTGCTGGTGGTCGGCTGTCGGTGGTACTACCGCCGCGCGCCGAGCGCCTACCGCTCGGAGGCGGCCGGCTACGCGGCGGTGTCCGCGTCCCTCACCGAGAGCGTGGACGCCGGGCGGACCATCGAGGCCCACCGGCTGGGCGACCGGCGGATCGCCCAGTCCGAGCTGCGCATCAAGCAGTGGACGGCGTGGGAACGGTACACGCTCTGGCTGCGCTCGGTGCTCTTCCCGGTGATCAATGTGAGCTACACGCTGATCACCGGTTCGGTGCTGATGATCGGCGGCGTCTGTGTGATGCGGGGCTGGATGTCGATCGGCGATCTGACCACCGGGGCGCTGCTGTCGCAGATGCTGGTCGAGCCGATCGGGCTGATCCTGCGCTGGTACGACGAGCTGCAGGTCGCGCAGGTCTCGCTGGCCCGGCTGGTGGGGGTGCGGGAGATCGAGGAGGGCCCCGCCGACAAGGGAGTGGTTCCCGGGGGCCGTGAGGTGCGGGCGGACGAGGTGCGGTTCGGATACCACGAGGGCAGCGATGTGCTGCACGAGGTGTCCATGAAGGTGCCGCCGGGGACGCGGCTGGCGCTGGTGGGCCCGTCCGGGGCGGGGAAGTCCACCCTGGGGCGCCTGCTGGCCGGGATCTATTCGCCACGCACCGGCCGGGTGACGCTGGGCGGGGCGGAGCTGGCGCGGATGCCCGCCGAGCGGGTCCGTGAACATGTGGCCCTGGTCAACCAGGAGCACCATGTCTTCGTGGGCTCGCTGCGTGACAATCTGCTGCTGGCCCGCGCCGTCGCCAAGGACGCCGAGCTGTGGGCGGCGCTGGGCGCGGTGGACGCCGACGGCTGGGCCCGCGCGCTGGACGAGGGCCTGGACACCGAGGTCGGATCGGGCGGTCTCGCGCTCACCCCCGCACAGGCGCAGCAGATCGCGCTGGCCCGGCTGGTGCTGGCCGACCCGCATACGCTGGTGCTGGACGAGGCCACCTCGCTGCTGGACCCGCGGGCGGCGCGCCATCTGGAGCGGTCGCTGGGGCGGGTGCTGGAGGGCAGGACCGTGGTCGCGATCGCCCATCGGCTGCACACCGCGCATGACGCGGATGTGATCGCCGTGGTCGAGAGCGGCCGGATCACCGAGCTGGGCAGCCATGACGAACTCGTCGCGGCGGACGGGGCCTACGCCGCGCTGTGGCGCTCCTGGCATCAGTGAGGGTGGCCGCGCCCTGGCGCGGCCACCCCGGTACCGTCCGGGATTCAGATGATGCCGAGGGCGGCCAGTCCACCCATGCCGCCCAGCAGCATGAAGACCGGCATCAGCACCTTCAACTCGACCCAGCTGCCGGCCCGGAACCGCATCCCCTTCGGCGGGCCGAGCGCGTACCAGCGCTTGCGGCCGATCGGGATGGGCCACAGGATCGGGCAGCCGGAGACGGTGAGCGCGTCCCCGATGTCGTGGACCAGCGCGCCGAGCACGATCGGCAGGCCGAGCCAGAGGTACTCCTGGTCCGGTGCGGTGAACAGCCAGTCCGAGCCGTTGCCCGGCTGGTGCAGCACATCGGCGAGGATCCAGGCGCTGGCCGCGCCGAGCAGCCATACCAGGACATCGCTGGAGACCCGGGCCGCGCGCCACAGCAGCCCCTCGACGGCCAGCACCATGTGCACGAAGAGGATGCCCAGCACCGCCCAGCGCCCGCCGACCATGGCGAGCGCCGAGGCTCCGGCGCCGATCAGCACCGCCCATACCCAGGTGTGGGTGAGGGTGCGGTGGCCGCCCGAGCGGCGCGGGTCGCCCTGCTTCCTGGTCGCCTTGTAGACGGAGTACGAGAGCTTGTCGATCACCTCGCACAGTCCCTTTGAGATGGGCCCGAAGGCGCGCGATATGGTCGCCGCCTTGTGGTCGAGGTCGGGGGCGAGCGCCGCTCCCGCGCAGATCAGCGCGCCGGCGACCAGCACCGGCCAGGGCATCGAGTGGCCGGCCGCCGCGGCCGCCGCCCCCACCCCCAGCCAGGCCGCCGCTCCGGACAGCGAATGCGCCGGTCCCATCATGGTCGTACCCCGCCCCTGTTCTTTCCCGCTTCCGTGCGGGAGTTGACTGCTTCGGCCCGGCACAGCCTAGCGGCGGGCGATCTTCGTCCGCACAGCCGGTTCCCGTCCCGGCGGGGAAACCAGGCAGTATAGGTGCGTGACTCTTATCGATCAGCTGCCGAGCGACGCCGACCCCGACGCACTTTTCGAGGCGTTCTCCACCTGGGTCGAAGAGCGGGGCATCTCGCTGTACCCAGCCCAGGAGGAAGCGCTGATCGAGGTGGTGTCCGGGGCGAATGTCATCCTGTCCACCCCCACCGGATCGGGCAAGAGCCTGGTGGCGGCCGGCGCCCACTTCGCCGCGCTCGCCCGGGACCAGGTCACCTTCTACACCGCGCCGATCAAGGCCCTGGTATCGGAGAAGTTCTTCGAGCTGTGCAAGCTCTTCGGCACCGAGAACGTCGGGATGCTGACCGGGGACGCGTCGGTCAACGCGGACGCGCCGGTCATCTGCTGTACGGCCGAGGTGCTGGCGTCCATCGCCCTGCGGGACGGCAAGGACGCCGATATCGGCCAGGTGGTGATGGACGAGTTCCACTTCTATGCGGAGCCGGACCGGGGCTGGGCGTGGCAGATCCCTCTGCTGGAGCTGCCGCAGGCGCAGTTCATCCTGATGTCGGCGACGCTCGGTGATGTGCGCCGGTTCGAGGGGGATCTGACCCGACGCACCGGGCGGCCCACCGCGGTCGTGCGGTCCGTGACCCGGCCGGTGCCACTGAGCTACGAATACCGGACGACGCCGCTGACCGAAACGCTGACCGAGCTGCTGGAGACGCAGCAGGCGCCGGTCTACATCGTGCACTTCACACAGGCGGCGGCGGTCGAGCGGGCCCAGGCGCTGATGAGCATCAATATGTGCTCGCGCGCCGAGAAGGACGAGATCGCCTCGCTGATCGGCAATTTCCGGTTCACCACCAAGTTCGGCCGGAATCTGTCCCGTTACGTCCGGCACGGGATCGGCGTGCACCATGCGGGCATGCTGCCCAAGTACCGGCGGCTGGTCGAGAAGCTGGCCCAAGCCGGGCTGCTCAAGGTCATCTGCGGTACGGACACCCTGGGCGTAGGCGTCAATGTGCCCATCCGCACCGTCCTGTTCACCGCGCTGACCAAGTACGACGGTCAGCGGGTGCGGACGCTGCGGGCCCGGGAGTTCCATCAGATCGCGGGCCGGGCCGGCCGGGCCGGCTTCGACACCGCGGGCTTTGTGGTGGCCCAGGCGCCCGAGCACGTCGTCGAGAACGAGAAGGCGCTCGCGAAGGCCGGGGACGACCCGAAGAAGCGCCGCAAGGTGGTCCGCAAGAAGGCGCCGGAGGGCTTCGTCAACTGGGGCCAGAACACCTTCGAGAAGCTCATCGCCTCCGAACCCGAGCCGCTCACCTCCCGGTTCCGGGTCACCCACGCGATGCTGCTGTCGGTCATCGCCCGGCCCGGCAACGCCTTCGAGGGGATGCGCCGCCTGCTGGAGGACAACCACGAGCCGCGCAAGAACCAGCTGCGGCACATCCGCCGGGCCATCGCGATCTACCGCTCGCTGCTGGACGGCGGGGTGGTCGAGCAGGTGGAGCCACAGGGCGCCGACGGTGCGGACGGGGCCGCCCCGATCGTCCGGCTGACGGTGGATCTGCAGCAGGACTTCGCGCTCAACCAGCCGCTGTCCACCTTCGCGCTGGCCGCCTTCGAGCTGCTGGACCCCGAATCGCCCTCCTACGCCCTGGACATGGTCTCGGTCGTCGAGTCGACGCTGGACGATCCCCGGCAGATCCTGGCGGCGCAGCAGAACAAGGCGCGTGGTGAGGCGGTCGCCGCGATGAAGGCGGACGGCGTCGAGTACGAGGAGCGCATGGAGCGGCTCCAGGACATCACCTACCCCAAGCCGCTGGAGGAGCTGCTCTTCCATGCGTACGGGCTCTACCGCAAGAGCCATCCCTGGGTCGGCGACCACCCGCTGTCGCCCAAGTCGGTGATCCGCGACATGTACGAACGGGCGATGACCTTCACCGAGTTCACCTCGTTCTACGACTTGGCGCGGACCGAGGGCATTGTGCTGCGCTATCTGGCCAGCTCCTACAAGGCCCTTGACCACACCGTGCCGGACGACCTGAAGTCCGACGATTTCCAGGACATCGTCGCCTGGCTCGGCGAGATGGTGCGGCAGGTCGACTCCAGCCTCCTGGATGAGTGGGAGCAGCTGGCCAACCCGGAGGACGAGTCGGCGGAGGAGGCGCAGGAGCGCGCCGACCAGGTCAGGCCGGTCACCGCGAACGCCCGCGCCTTCCGCGTACTGGTGCGCAACGCGATGTTCCGCCGGGTGGAGCTGGCCGCTCTGGACAAGGTCGCCGAGCTCGGGGAGATGGACGCGGACTCCGGCTGGGGCGAGGATGCCTGGGCGGAGGCGATGGACGGGTACTGGGAGGAGTACGAGGAGCTCGGCACCGGACCGCAGGCCCGCGGGCCGAAGCTGCTGCTGATCGAGGAGGACCCCGAGCACGGCCTGTGGCGGGTGCGGCAGACTTTCGACGACCCGAACGGCGACCACGACTGGGGCATCTCGGCGGAGGTGGATCTCGCCGCCTCGGACGAGGAGGGCCGGGCGGTGGTCCGGGTCACCGACGTGGGCCAACTGTAGCCTCCTGGACGCGGTCCATGCCGAGGACCGGCACGGCCCCCTCAGTGAAGGAGCACCACCGATGACCAATCCCGCCGAGCGCCTGGTCGATCTGCTCGATCTGGAACGGATCGAGCAGGACATCTTCCGCGGCCTCAGCCCCGATGAGTCGCTGCAGCGGGTGTTCGGCGGGCAGGTGGCGGGCCAGGCGCTGGTGGCCGCCGGGCGGACCACCGACGGGCTGCGTCCGGTGCACTCGCTGCACGCGTACTTCCTGCGGCCGGGTCGGCCGGGCGTGCCCATCGTGTACCAGGTGGAGCGAATCCGGGACGGGCGCTCCTTCACCACCCGCCGGGTCGTCGCCATCCAGCAGGGTCGCACGATCTTCAATCTGACCGCCTCCTTTCATTCTCCTGAACCGGGTATCGAGCAGCAGCTGCCGATGCCCGAGGTGCCCGGGCCGGAAGGTCTGCCGAGCCTCGCCGACGAGGTCCGCTCCCATCTGGGAGCGCTCCCCGAGGCGTTCGCCCGCATGGAGCGCCGACAGCCCTTCGACGTCCGCTATGTGGAGCGGCTGCGCTGGACGGACGAGGAGCTCAAGGGCGTGGAGCCGCGCAGCGCCGTATGGATGCGCGCGGTGGGGCCGCTCGGGGACGACCCGCTGGTGCACACCTGCGCGCTCACCTATGCGAGCGACATGATGCTGCTGGACGCGGTGCGGATGCCGGTCGAGCCGCTGTGGGGCCCACGGGGCTTCGACATGGCATCGCTGGATCACGCCATGTGGTTCCACCGGCCGTTCCGCACGGATGAGTGGTTTCTCTACGACCAGGAGTCGCCCGTGGCCACGGGCGGCCGGGGACTGGCACGCGGCCGGATCTACGACCGCGCGGGCCGGCTTCTGGTGTCGGTGGTGCAAGAGGGGTTGTTCCGCCCGCTGAGGCCCGCCGAAGGTGCCGCCGGAGGAGCCGTCGACGGCGGCTGAGCGCCCCCGGGGTGTGTGCCGCGCCGTGTCTCATCGCCCGCCGACCAGCTTCTGCCACAGGCTCCGCGGGCGGCCCGGAGCCCGGGTGCGGTCCGCTGGCGGTCGCTCCGCCGCGGCGTCCGGGCGCGGCGCCGGCCGGGCCCGGCGGGCATCGCCCAGTGAGGAGGCGAGGGCGGCCCGATAGCGCCGGATCTCTCGTGGGTCGTCGGCCGTGACCACCGCGTCGATGACGTCCCGGACCGCGCCGGCTTCGGGGCGCATCCGGACGAGCGCGGGGCGCAGCTCCCGCAGATGTGCCCGCTCGTACGAATCGGCCACGGCCGAGGCCAGTTCGACGGAGCCCAGCACTGAGGCCAGGACCGCGGCCCGTTCCCAGGGGTCCTCGGTCTGGGCGAGCAGCTGGCCGGTCCTGCGGCCGCGCCATTTCGCGGCCCGCCAGTCCTCCCCGGCGGCCAATGCGGCGCTCAGCCCAGGCGGCGTGCGGCCGCTCAGCAACTCCGGCTGCCTGATGGCGAACTCGGTCAGCTCCGATGCCGGATAGAGCCATACGACGGCCCGATAGCGATTGACATAGAACCGGACGGGGGCGAAGAAACCCCCGCGCGCGAGACGGGTGAGCCGGCCCTGGCTGATGCCGAGCAGCTCCGCGCCCTCCGCCGTGCCGACCACGCGCAGGCGGACGATGAGCGCCTCCGGGAAGCCCTCGGCGGCGGTCACCCGCCTCAACTCCTCGCACGCCACCCGCCGGCCCAGGCCGGTGGTGACGGTGCGCACCTCTCCCAGCTGCACGGCCAGCTCGAACTCTCGCGGCCTGAGCCCCAGCGCCCGGGCCGCCACGCCGAACGCGACGCTCTCGCCCGGTCCGCCCGGCTCCGCCGGCCCGCCGGGGTCTCCCGGCCCGCTCGCCTGTCCCGGGACGCTCGGTTCCCCGAGCCACTCCAGGCTCCACGGCCCCTGGCTCTCCCGCAGCTCCTGATCCATCCGCACTGCCATGGCGACGTCCTCCCCCGCACTGCCTCAATCACTGACAGTGACGACGATAGCCGCGAAGCAAGAGGGTCGGTCAGGCCTGTGGATAACTTCCGCGCGGCATCAGCCGGGTGTGCCGGTCTCCTGCCTGGCCTCGACTCCCAGGTGCTCCCCCACCCGGTTGACCAGCAGCGCCATCTCGTAGGCGACCTGCCCCACATCGGAGTCCGGCCCGGTGAGCACACACAGACAGCTGCCGTCCCCGGCCGCCGTGACGAAGAGGACGCCCTCGTCGAATTCGACCATAGTCTGCCGCACCCGGCCCGTCCGGAAGTGGTGCCCGGACCCCTTGGCGAGGCTGTGCAGTCCCGAGGCCACCGCGGCGAGGTGCTCGGCGTCCTGGCGCACCAGTGTGGAACTCGCCCCCGTCACCAGCCCGTCGTTGGACAGCACCAGCGCATGCCGTATCTCCGCGATCCGCTCGGTCAGGTCGTCCAGTAACCAGTCGAGCCCCTTGTTCACTGCCATATCCGATTCCTCCCCGATTCCCCTTCAGCTGCGTGCCAGCCTTTCTCACTGCCGCCGTCTGGGCAACCCGCCCCGCCCGGCACCCCACGGTTGTGCGCTGATTGACGCAGGATGGGGACATGGCACAGAACATGACCAAGGATCAGTGGCAGAAGTTCCTCATGGAGGGCACCCGCACCGCGAAGCTGTCGACCGTGCGGGCCGACGGAAGCGCGCACATCGCCCCCGTGTGGTTCCTGCTGGACGGTGACGACCTTCTCTTCAACACAGGTCAGGAGACGGTCAAGGGACGCAACTTGGCCCGGGACGGCCGGGTCGCCATCTGCGTGGACGACGACAGGCCGCCATTCGCCTTCGTCACGCTGCGGGGCCAGGCCGAACTCATCGACGATCTGCAGCAGGTCCGCGACTGGGCGACCCGGATCGCCGCCCGTTACATGGGCGAGGACCGGGCGAAGGAGTTCGGCGACCGCAACGGCGTGCCGGGCGAGCTCCTGGTCAGGGTGCGCATCGACAAGGTACTCGCGCTCGCCGGCGTCACCGACTAGCGAGATTCGACCGAAATCCATTCCTTCATGACGCACCCCGCCCATCCGACGTTTACGGGCGCATGAGGATCTTTATCGCACCGTCCTCCTTGCGCTGGAACATCTCATAGGCGCGGGGTGCCTCCTCCAGCGGCATGCGATGGGTGGCGAACCCGTCGACGCCCAGCGGGTCGTCGTCCGTCAGCAGCGGGAAGATGTCGTCGGCCCAGCGCCGCACGTTCGCCTGGCCCATCCGCAGCTGGATCTGCTTGTCGAACATGGTCATCAGCGGCAGCGGATCGGCCATGCCTCCGTACACCCCGCTGAGGGAGATCGTTCCGCCACGCCGCACCAGCGCGATGGCCAGCCGCAGCGCCGCCAGCCGGTCGACCCCGGTCTTCTCCGTGAGCTTGGCGGCCCAGTCCCGCGGAAGGAAGCCCGCGACCCGCTGGGCGGTCCGGCCGAGCGGGCTGCCATGGGCCTCCGCCCCCACCGCGTCGATGACCGCGTCCGGTCCGCGGCCGCCGGTGGTCGAGACGATGGCCTCGACCAGGTCCTCCTGACGGGAGAAGTCATTGAGGTCATGGACCTCGACACCGTCGCCGCACGCTCGGCGCAGCCGTTCGGGGACGAGATCCACTCCGATGACCCGGTCGGCCATCCCCCGGACCTTCGCCACCCGGCAGGCCATGATTCCGATGGGGCCCAGTCCCAGGACCGCGAGCGTGCCACCGCGCGGAATCTCCGCGTACTCAACGGCCTGCCATGCCGTGGGCAGCACGTCGGAGAGATAGACGAAGCGGTCGTCCCGGACCCCTTCGGGCACCTTGATCGGGCCGTACTGGGCCTGCGGCACCCGCAGATACTCCGCCTGGCCGCCGGCCACCGCGCCGTAGAGCTTGGTGTAGCCGAAGAGTTCCGCCCCCATGCCGTGCTCGGCGACCTGGGTGGTCTCGCACTGCGTCGGCAGACCGGAGCGGCACATCCAGCAGTGTCCGCAGGCGATCTGGAACGGGACCACCACGCGGTCGCCGGGGCTGATGTGCGTCACCTCCGGACCGGTCTCCTCCACGATGCCCATCGGCTCGTGGCCGAGGATGTCGCCGGGGGTCATGAAGGGCGTGAGCACCTCGTACAGATGCAGATCGGAGCCGCACAGCCCGGTGGTGGTGATCCGGACGACCGCGTCCGTCGGCTCCTTGATGATGGGGTCCGGCACCGTCTCGACCCGCACATCATGCCGGCCCTGCCAGGTCACCGCTCGCATCGCCGCATCCCTTCGCCGTGGTCGTCGGCATGGTCTTCCGGGGGACGTTCCGGGTACCCCGGCGGATCCGGCCGAAGCGTCGGCGGGACCACGGCCCGCGCCGCCGGTCCACCAGGTCCACGAGCCGGGATGTCTCCTCGGCGACCACGCCCGGCTCGGCACCCGCGGTGCTCAGAACGGCCAGGCACGCGCCGTCCGCCAGCGCCGCGACGCAGAGGAGGCCCGCCGCCATCTCGATCATCGTCCGCCGGAGCGGGCCGCCGCGCCCCCGGCGCCCCGCGCTCGCGGCGACGCGGTGGAATCCGGAGGCGACGGCGGCCAGGTGCTCGGCCTCCTGGCGGGAGAGCCCACGGGACGCGCTGACGGTCGCCCCGTCCCGGGAGAGCACCACGGCATGGCGTGCGCCTCCGGCCTCGGCCACCAGATCGTCCAGGATCCGGTCGAGATCGGCCATGGAGCGTGCGGCGGCACTGCGGGGCTTGGTCATGGGCGGTCTCCCTCGGTCGGGATGCGCCGCGCCGGGCGGCGCTCCAGGTCCCCCCTGAGCCAGGGACGCTAGACCCGGCAGGGGTGCACCTTGGGGGCTCATTACGGAACCTGTTGAAATTTGACAGAGTCAGATGCCAGAGCGATCGGTCAGCGTCCGAATCTGCACTCGATCCGGGCGTAGGCTGCTTTCTCATCGCATCGCTTCACCGTCGTATCCAAGGTGTCCCGAGGAGTTCCCGTGCCACATGAGCCCTCCCACGGAAACAGCGCGGCCGACGTGAGGGACTTCTTCACCCCCCGGGCGGCCGACTGGGACAGCCGCTTCCCGGACGACGGCCCCGCCTACGCCGCCGCCGTCGCCGACCTCGGGCCGCGCCCCGGGGACGCGGTCCTCGACGCGGGATGCGGGACGGGGCGCGCGCTGCCGGCGCTGCGCGCCGCGGTCGGCCCCGAGGGAACCGTCCTCGGCGTGGACCTCACGCCCGCCATGCTGGACGCCGCCGTACGCCAGGGCCGGGACGGCTTCGCGGGCCTCGCCCTCGCCGATGTGGCGCGGCTGCCGCTGCGCGACGGCCGCCTCGACGCGGTGTTCGCCGCCGGGCTGATCTCCCATCTCGCCGACCCCGGGCCGGGCTTGCGGGAACTGGCCCGGGTGGTGCGCCCCGGCGGACGGCTCGCGCTGTTCCATCCGGTGGGACGAGCCGCTCTCGCCGCCCGCCACGGCCGCCCCCTCACCCCCGACGACCTGCGGGCGGAGCCCCGGTTGCGGCCGTTGCTGGCGGGCGCCGGCTGGCGCCTGGAGTCGTACACCGACGAGGACACAGGCTTTCTGGCGCTCGCCGTCCGCGAAATCGACTGGACGGGGCAGAACAGCCGGCCGGATCGGACCGGTCAGCCGGATCGGTCCGATCAGGGCTGATCCCCGATCGCCGCCGCGAAGCCCGGGGCGTTGTCGAACATCACGTTATGCCCCGCTCCGGGCACGGTGCGAACCGTCACTCCGGCCGCCGTCAGCTCCTCGCGCCCGGTGAGCTCCTCGCCGTTCCCGCCGACGAGATACATGCGGGGGATCTCCAGGCCGAGGAGCATCTCCCGCATGGTCGGCCGGGTGCCGCGGGCCAGTGCGCACGCGCTGCGGTGCAGGGCGGTCGGGTCGGCGAGCCGCATCGTCGCCCGCCACACCGGCCCGATCCGCTCCAGGGTCTCCTCGAAACCGCCACCGCGCACGAACGCGTCCTCCGTGTACGTGCTGATCCGGCTGCTGCCCGCCGTCAGCGGCGGGTCCGGGTCCAGATTGGCCTCGGTGAGCACCAGGCGCGACACCAGCTCCGGACGGCGCACCGCCAGCACGATGGCCACCGATCCGCCCATGCTGTGCCCGATGAGCTTGGCGCCCCGCACCCCGGCCGCGTCGAGGGCCGCGGCCAGCGCGTCGGCGTGGTCCTCCAGCGTGTAGCCGAAATCGGCGGGGCGGTCGCTGATCCCGTGGCCGGGCAGGTCCACGAAGAGCGACCGACGGCCCGCGAGAGCCGGGACGGCGGCTATATGGGCGTGATAGACGGCCGATGACGCGCCGAGTCCATGGACATAGACCCGCGGCGGGCCACCGTCCCCGGCCCCGGCCGTGCCGGTCCATCCGATGTGGGCCCCCTCCGGGCCGAATGAAGCGTGCTGCATGGCCTGACTCCCGCCTTACGGATCGCGTCGGACACCCGAGACAATACATCGACTTCGATGTATTGCGCCTGCGAGGTACAGCGGTCATGCGGCACAATGCGGTCATGCTCGAACTCGCCATCCTGGGCTTCCTCCACGACGTCCCCCTGCACGGTTACGAGTTGCGCAAGCGCATCGCCGCGCTGACCGGACATGTGAAACCCGTGGCCGAGAGCACCCTCTACCCGGCGATCAAGCGGCTGGAGAAGGCCGGACTGCTGGCCCGCCGGACCCAGCCGGGCGCGGGAGCCGCGCCCCGGCACGTCCTCACGCTGACCCCCGAGGGACATGCGGAGCTGCGCCACCGCCTCGCGCATCCGGCGGACATCGACATCACCGACGAGAACCGCTGGTTCACCCTGCTGGCGTTCCTGCGGCATCTCGACGACCCGTCGGCACAGGCGGAGCTGCTGGAGCGCCGGATGGCCTTTCTGCGGCAGCCGTCGAGCTTTTTCTACGAGGGCGACCGTCCGCTGCGGGCCGAAGAGGTGGAGGACCCCTTCCGGCGCGGCATCCTCACCATCGCCCGGGCCACCAGCCAGGCCGAACTGTCCTGGCTGCGGCGCACGCTCGACACGCTCCGCGCGGCGACCGACGACTGAGGACCGACCGCGACCCGATGTCTCGACTCCATGGCTACTGGGTGGTTAAGGTGCGCGACGACGGATCGCCCTTCGGATCCGCATGCGCAAGAGGAGGCTGTCGTGCCCGCCACGGAGGAGTCAGGCGACGAGGCACTGTATGTGCTGACCGCGGTGCTGCTGACACCCGCTCAATTCCCGAGCGTGCTCGGTGACGACTATCCCGAGGCATGTGCCGTGCTCGGGCTGGAGCCGTACGAGACCGGCTACGGACTGGTGCTGGGGCAGGACGGCGGCGGTGCCCGCTGGACGGTGGTCACCGACGATGTGTCACTCGTGGCGTGTGCCATCGCGACCTGGGACTGCGGTATGGAGTACGCCCTGGCCATCGACGACCGGACAGTGGCCGCCTCCCTTCCCGGCTGGCCACTCGCGGTGGCCGTGGCCGCCCCGGGCGTACCGGCTCCCCATGACCCCGCTCCCGGCGCCGAACTGGGGGCGGACGCCTCCCGGGCGCCGCTGACACCACCGGACTCCGAGCGGTGGGGCCCGGCCCAGCGGCGGCTGGGTGCCGATGAGATCGCGCTCCAGTGGGCGATCTGGCGTGAGCAGGTCGACAGCGACGTGACGTTCGTGGCCCCGGGCGAGAGGCCGCACGGGGGCGTACGGCGAGTGCTCGAGGAGGCGCGCGGCTATCTGGCCTCGCCCCCGCCGGCGGGCCGGATCCGTTCGGCGTTCGCCTCCGGTGACGCGCGGACCCTCCGGGCCGACGGGCCGGGCTGGAGCATGGTGGCCCGGACCGACGACATCGCCTTCGTGCTGCTGGACGACGCTCCGGGCGAGGTGCTGCCGGTCGGCCGTGGCCCCGAGCTGCCGGAGCTGCTGACGGCCCTGGACAAGCTGGCCATGCGACCTCACTGAGAGCACGACCTCGCCGATACCTGAGCGGTCGGCCGGGCAACCCCACTGAGAACCTGAGCGCCCTCCTCCGTCCGGGCCGGTCAAGGACGACGAGCGCATGGCCCGCCTTCCTTACGGTCGCCATGGCCCACTGCGCCCGTCCGGGCCATGGACGCCGCCCCGGGCCTCAGCGAGACATGACCGCTCCCCCCCAGCCGGCCGAGCCCCGAACGGGGTCGCGGGCGGTCCGCGATCGGTGCTGCACGGTCACTCCCGGGTGCGCGCCGCCCGTGACCCCGAGCCCGGCCGGCCGCCTTCCGCGGCCGCGCTCGGCGGCCGGCTGCTTCAGCGGCCCAGCTGCTTACGGGAGACCCTGTGCAACCTGCGGCGCTGGGAGGAGTCGAGCAGCAGATAGGCCGCCGCCGGCACTCCCACGATCACCAGCAGCGCCGCCCAGAAGGGCAACACCCAGAGCAGGATCACACCTGCCACCACACCACCGGTGGCGACCTTCGCGCGTGTGGACATTTCACCCGCCTCCTTCACGGCCCATAGCCGCACTCACTCCACACAACGGACACCGACGGCACCCGGTTCCTCCTCGCGCCGTCTTCCTGTACCCTCGGGCGGCCCGGGCTCCACTAGTCAAATTTGAGGAACGCTCAGCGCTGTGACCCCACCCTCCGCGGCAACACCCTCCGACGTCGCCGAACTCTCCCGCTGCACCGCGGTCTTCCTTCCCGGTGATCCGGCACGCACCGGCCGGATCGCGTTCTGGCGGCCAGACGGCTCCACCCCTTCCGGTCCCACCACCGGCTCCGCCGAGGAGCTGAAGGTCGCCGTCCCGGTGGACGGCGCCGACGACGGCTCCACCGGCCCCGCCCCCACCGGCCTCGAGGTCCGGACACGGACCGTACGGGCGTTCGTGCTGCCCCTCGGCGAGGCGCTGCCGGTGCTCACCCGCGCCCGGGCGCGGGCCGCACAGGCCGGTCCGGGCCAGTGCGACCCGGCCACGGCCTTCTGGGGCGCCGCGGCCGTACTCGCCCTCCAGCTCGCGGCCCGCGGAAAGCTGCTGCCCGGGCTCACCGCCACCGACCACGACGCCTGGCGCGTCGGCCCGCTCACCCCCGACGACCTGACACGGGTGCGTGAGCTGGCCGCCGCCATGCCGCCCAGCGCGCACGCGACGCCGCTGCCCGCCTCCGGCCCGGTGCTGCTGCCCGAGCCCGAGCGGCATCTGCGCGCGTTCCTGGACGCGGTGGCGGACGGGCTGCCGCGCTCGCCCGCCGCGGCGCCGGCCGCGGGCGGACCCGCTTTCGCCGCCACCGCACCACGGCGGCTGCCCGAACAGCGGGCCTGGGCCGCCGATGTGGCCGCCGGGCATGACGCGGGGGTGCGGCTCTCGGTCCGTATCGAGCTGCTGCACGGCGGCGGTGGGAACGGTAAGGCGGACAGGCCGCATTTCCGTGCCGTCCTCCAGCTGCACAGTCTGACCGACCCGGCGCTGGTCGCGGACGCCGCCGAGGTCTGGGCGGGCACCTCGCCCGTCATCCCGGCCCTCGGTCCGCGCGCCCGTATGGACGCGTTGCTGACCCTGCGGCGCGCGGCGCGCGCCTGGGCGCCGCTCGCCCCGCTGCTGTCGGCCGCCGTGCCCGACGCCCTGGACCTCGCCGACGAGGAGGTCGCCGAGCTGCTCGGCCCGGCGGCCGGGGCGCTGGACGCGGCCGGGGTCCAGGTGCACTGGCCCAGGGAGCTGGCCCGCGGGCTCACCGCACGTGCCGTCATCGGCCCGGACGACGAGGCTCAGGACGACGCCGGGCCCCGGTTCCCCGCCTTCCTCTCCGCCGACGCGCTGCTGCGCTTCAGCTGGCGGTTCGCCGTGGGCGACCAGGAGCTCACCCGCGCCGAGCTGGACCAGCTCGCCGAGGCCAGCCGGCCGGTGGTGCGGTTGCGCGACCAATGGGTCCTCCTCGACCCCGAAGCGGCCCGCCGCGTCCGCGACCGGCAGGACCGCAAGCTCACCCCCGCCGACGCCCTCGGTGCCGTCCTTACCGGTCGCGCGGAAGCCGACGGCACCGAGGTGGAAGTGCGGCCCACCGGCTGGCTGGAGGCCCTGCGGGACCAACTCGCCGACCCCGAGGGGGCCGCCGGCGCACAGCCGCCGCCCGTGTCCCAGCCGGCCGCTCTGGCCGCCACGCTGCGCGACTATCAGCTTCGCGGCCTGGACTGGCTGGTCCGTATGACCTCGATCGGCCTCGGCGGCTGTCTCGCCGACGACATGGGGCTCGGCAAGACCATCACCCTGATCGCCCTCCATCTGCACCGCCGATCCATCCCCGAAGCCTCCGGGCCCACTCTGGTGGTCTGCCCCACCTCACTGATGGGCAATTGGCGGCGCGAGATCGAGAGGTTCGCGCCGGGCACCCCGGTGCGCCGCTTCCACGGCCCCGCGCGCAGCCTGGACGGCCTCGCGGACGGCGAGTTCGTCCTCACCACCTACGGCACGATGCGGCTCGACGCGCAGCGGCTGGCCGAGGCCGGGCCGTGGGGCATGGTGGTCGCGGACGAGGCGCAGCATGTGAAGAACCCGTTCTCGGCGACGGCACGGGAGCTGCGCACCATCGGCGCGCAGGCCCGCGTGGCGCTCTCCGGAACCCCCATCGAGAACAACCTCTCCGAGCTGTGGGCGATCCTCGACTGGACCACACCGGGAGTGCTGGGCACCCATGGTGCGTTCCGCAGGCGCTACGCCCAGGCCGTGGAGAGCGGAAGCGACCCCGAGGCCGCCGCGCGGCTGGCGAAACTGGTCCGCCCCTTTCTGCTCAGGCGCCGCAAGTCGGACCCCGGTATCGCCCCCGAGCTGCCGCCGAAGACCGAGACGGACCGGGCCGTCGCGCTTACCAAGGAGCAGGCGGGGCTCTACGAGGCGGTGGTGCGCGAGATCCTCGCCGAGATCTCCGGCACCGGCGGTCTCGTCCGGCGCGGGCTCATCGTCAAGCTCCTCACCGGTCTGAAGCAGATCTGCAATCACCCGGCGCAGTATCTGAAGGAGGACCGGCCCGTGATCCCCGGGCGCTCCGGCAAGCTGGAGCTGCTCGACGAGTTGCTGGACACCATCCTGGCCGAGGGCGCGAGCGTCCTGGTCTTCACCCAGTACGTCCAGATGGCGCGCATCCTGGAGGGCCATCTGGCCGCGCGCGGGGTGCCGACCCAGCTACTGCACGGCGGTACGCCGGTGGCGCGGCGCGAGGAGATGGTGCGGAGCTTCCAGGACGGCGAGGTCCCGGTGTTCCTGCTGTCGCTGAAGGCGGCGGGCACGGGGCTCAATCTCACCCGGGCCGGGCATGTCGTGCACTACGACCGCTGGTGGAACCCGGCCGTCGAGGCCCAGGCCACCGACCGCGCGTACCGCATCGGCCAGACTCAGCCGGTGCAGGTCCACCGCATCATCGCGGAGGGCACCGTGGAGGACCGCATCGCCGCGATGCTGACGCGCAAGCAGGAGCTGGCGGACGCCGTGCTCGGCTCCGGCGAGGGCGCGCTGACCGAACTGACCGACGCCGAGCTGGCAGAGCTCGTGGAACTGCGGGGGACCGAACGATGAGCCGTGCCGAGGTCGAGCGCACCTTCGCCGCCCTGCCGCCCGCCCGCGGCCGCGGCTTCGCCGGGACCTGGTGGGGCCAGGCATGGCTGAAGGCCCTGGAGGACACGGCGCTGGACGGAGAGCAGCTGAGGCGCGGCCGCAAGCAGGCGCGCGAGGGCGCGGTGGGCGCGGTGTGCGTACGTCCGGGCCGGGTCACCGGCGTGGTGCGGGACCGCGACCGCACGCCTTACCGATCCGACGTACTGCTGCGGGAGTTCACCGAGGCGGAATGGGACCGGCTGCTGGGGGTGGTCGCGGACCGCTCCGGCCATATCGCCGCCCTGCTGGACCGCGACATGCCCCCGCAGTTGGCCGAGGACGCGGCGGCCGTGGGAGTCGAACTGCTGCCGGGGATAGGCGATCTGGAGCCGGAGTGCGGCTGCGAGGCGTGGGACCACTGCCTGCACACCGCCGCGCTGTGCTACCAACTGGCCAGGCTGCTGGACGAGGATCCGTATCTGCTGCTGCTGATGCGCGGACGCGGGGAGCGGGAGCTGCTGGACGAGCTCCAGGTGCGCAGCGCGGCGCGGGCCGCCCCGCACCTCCCGCGGACGGCGGAGGACGTCTCTCCCCCTGCCCCGGAGGGCGTACCGGCCCGGGAGGCGTTCGCCGCGGCCGGTCCGCCGCCGCTGCCCGCACCGCCGCCCGCCGTCGCGGCGCCCGGCCGTCCTCCGGCGCTGGCGGGCGGCACGGACCCGGCCGAGGGGCTGGACGTCGCCGCGCTGGAGTTCCTGGCGGCGGACGCCGCCGTACGCGCCCAGCGGCTGCTGGCCGAGGCACTCTCGCCCGGCCACGCCTCCTCCCCGGTCCCGGTGGCACTGACGGTGTGGCAGGACACGGTGCGGCTGACCGCTGCCGGTCCCCCGGCCCCGATCGCCGCCCGGCTCGCGGCCGGTTGCGGGCGTGACCGCGCCGATCTGGCGCGGGCCGTCCGTGCCTGGGAGCACGGCGGGGCCGCCGCGCTCACCGTTCTGGAGGAGGAGTGGACGCCGAACGCGGCAGCCCTCGCGCGTGCCCGTGTGCAGCTCGCCGCCGCCTGGGAGGATGACGAGCGGGCGCCCGGGCTGCGCGCCGCGGGGAACCGCTGGACGGTGGTGGGCGCCGATCTCCAGGTGCGCTACGGACGCGACGGCCGCTGGTGGCCGTACCGCAAGGAACACGGCCGCTGGTGGCCGGCGGGCCCGGCCGGACACGACCCGGCCGCGGCGCTGGCGATGCCCGGCTCCGACGGTTGACGCGGCGCGCGGCCGGTGGCGGCATCCCTCCGCCACCGGCCGCGCGCCGGGAAGCCGCCCAGCGTCGACTGCGCGCCCGTAAGGGAGAAGCGCCAGTGAGTGGCCCCCGGCCATCAACCCATCGCGGAGGCGGCCTCGGGGTTGCCCCTTCCAGGCCCGCCGTCCCTTGGCCGGTGAGGGCGGACAGGACGGCTGGAAGATCCTGCCGGGCCGAAGGCGGCGGGCGGCAACCTTTGGGTGGGCCGTGGAGACCGTAAGGGCGTCAACCCCCTCGGCACGTCTCCACGGGACGGAGTCACCGACCATGACCCTCAGCCCACGGCGCCCCCGGCGGCGCCGCCCCGCTCCGCTCATCGGCTCCCTGGCCCTTGCCACCGGCGTCGGGCTCGTCGCCGCCCCGGCCGCCGGCTGGCTCGGCGACGGCGCCCGGGCCCATGCCGCCACTCCCCCGGCCGCGGCGGCCACCATCGTGGTGGCCAAGGACGGCAGCGGTAACTACACCACCGTGCAGGCGGCTGTCGACGCGGTGCCGGCCAACAACCCGTCCGCCCTCACCATCTCCGTCAAGCCCGGTACGTACCGCGAGACGGTGAAGGTCCCCGCCAACAAGCCGCATATCCGGCTGGTGGGCACGACGAGCGGCAAGAACGATGTGACGATCGTCTACAACAACGCCTCCGGCACCCCCAAGCCCGGCGGAGGCACCTACGGCACCAGCGGCAGTGCGACCGTCGCCGTCGAGGCCGATGACTTCCAGGCCCGCAATCTGCAGTTCGTGAACGACTTCAACGAGGCCAACAGCGCCATCACCGACAAGCAGGCGGTCGCGCTGCGCACCGCGGGCGACCGGATCGTCCTGGACAACATCGGGGCGGTCGGGGACCAGGACACCCTGCTGCTGGACTCCGCGAGCAAGTCCGCCGTCGGCCGGGTGTACATCAACAACGCCTGGATCCAGGGGAACGTCGACTTCATCTTCGGCCGTGCCTCCGCCGTCATCAACAAGTCGGCGATCCGGCTCGCCAAGCGCTACGACGGCAGCTCCGGCGGCTATGTCGCGGCGCCCTCGACGGCGGCCGGAAAGAAGGGCTTCCTGTTCATCAACAGCAACATCACCGGGGATGTCAGCAGCCGGTCGTTCTACCTCGGCCGCCCCTGGCACGCGGGCGGCGACGCCAGTCTCGATCCGCAGGCGATCGTCCGCAATACGGATCTGTCAGCGGCGATCAAGACCACTCCGTGGACGGACATGAGCGGCTTCTCCTGGAAGGACGACCGCTTCGGGGAGTACAAGAACACCGGCGCCGGTTCCGGTGCGGCGAGTACCGACCGGCCGCAGCTGACCGACGCCCAGGCCGCGGACTACGAGATCGCCGACTGGCTCGGCGGCTGGCAGCCGTCGGCCTGACGATGAGCCCCGGCCGCCGGTCCCGTCGGGGGGCGGGACCGGCGGCCGGACGCGGTCAGCCGCGCGCGGCGAGCAGATGGTCCATGGCGAGCTGGTCCAGGCGCTCGAAGGCCATACCGCGCTCGGCGGCCGCCTCGACGTCGAAGTCCTCGAAGGCGGTGCGGTCCGCGAGCAGCGCCGCCGGGGTCTCGCCCTCCCCGAGGGTCGGCTCGCCCAGCTGGTCCAGACGCGAGGCGCGCAGCGCCTCCTGGACCTCGGGGTCGGCGCGGAAGGCGGCCGCCCGCTCCTTGAGGATGAGGTAGTTGCGCATGCAGCCCGCCGCCGAGGCCCAGACGCCCGAGATGTCCTCGGTGCGCGGGGGCTTGAAGTCGAAGTGGCGCGGACCCTCGTAGCCACCCGTCTCCAGCAGGTCGACCAGCCAGAAGGCGGCCCGCAGATCGCCCGCGCCGAACCGCAGGTCCTGGTCGTACTTGATGCCGTTCTGGCCGTTGAGGTCGATGTGGAAGAGCTTGCCCGCCCACAGTGCCTGCGCGATGCCGTGCGGGAAGTTCAGCCCGGCCATCTGCTCGTGGCCGACCTCCGGGTTGACTCCGTACAGCTCGGGCCGCTCCAGCCGCTCGATGAAGGCCAGCGCGTGGCCGACGGTCGGCAGCAGGATGTCGCCGCGCGGCTCGTTGGGCTTGGGTTCGATGGCGAAGCGCAGATCGTAGCCCTGCTCGGTGACGTAGGCGCCGAGCAGGTCGAACGCCTCCTTCATCCGGTCGAGCGCGGCGCGCACGTCCTTGGCACCCCCGGACTCCGCGCCCTCGCGGCCGCCCCAGGCCACATAGGTCTTGGCGCCCAGTTCGGCGGCGAGGTCGATGTTGCGCATGGTCTTGCGCAGCGCGTAGCGGCGCACATCGCGGTCGTTGGCGGTGAAGGCGCCGTCCTTGAAGACGGGATGGGTGAAGAGGTTGGTGGTGGCCATGGGCACGGTCATCCCGGTGGCGTCCAGGGCCTGCCGGAAGCGCTTGATATGCGATTCGCGCTCGGTCGCCGAGGCCCCGAAGGGGATGAGGTCGTCGTCGTGGAAGGTGACGCCGTACGCGCCGAGTTCGGCGAGCCGGGTCACGGACTCCACGGGGTCGAGCGCCGGGCGGGTGGCGTCCCCGAACGGGTCCCGGCCCTGCCAGCCGACCGTCCACAGTCCGAAGGTGAACCTGTCCTCGGGGGTGGGGTTGTAGCTCATCGCGGCTCCCTCGCCTATTTCGTCATGGCGCTTTACAAATTAGTATGCGCGAGCATTCCGGGGAAGCCCCGTTTCACCCGCACACCGCACCACCCATGGACACAAGGGAGAGCGCGAGATGGCAGCAGCAGCCGTGCCCGTGCCGCAAGGACCGCTCGTCGTCGGCGTGGACAGCTCCACGCAAGCGACCAAGGCGCTCGTCGTCGACTCCGCGACCGGCACGGTCGTCGCCCGGGGACAGGCCCCGCACACCGTCGGCGGCGGCAGCGACGGCACCGGTAAGGAGTCCGTCCCCGAGCAGTGGTGGGAGGCGCTGACCGAGGCGCTGCGCCAGTGCGGCAGCCCGGCCCGGGAGGCGGCCGCGGTCTCCGTGGGCGGCCAGCAGCACGGTCTGGTCACGCTGGACGCCTCGGGCCGCTCGGTGCGGCCCGCGCTGCTGTGGAACGATGTGCGCTCCGCGCCGCAGCGCGACCGGCTCATCGAGGAGCTGGGCGGCCCGAAGGCATGGGCGGAGCGGATCGGCAGTGTGCCCGCGCCCGCCTTCACCGTCACCAAGTGGGCCTGGCTCAGGGAGAACGAGCCGGAGGCGGCCCGCGCCACCGCGGCCGTCCGGCTCCCCCACGACTACCTCACCGAGCGGCTCACCGGCTACGGAACCACCGACCGGGGCGACGCCTCGGGCACCGGCTGGTGGTCCTCGGCCACCGAGTCCTACGACGAGGAGATCCTGGACCGGGCCGGGCTCTCCCCCGAGCTGCTGCCGCGAGTGCTGCGCCACGGCGAGGCCGCCGGGACCGTACGGGAGCTGCCCGATCTGCCGCTGCCCACCGGCGCCCTGGTGGCCACCGGCACGGGCGACAACATGGCGGCCGCTCTGGGGCTCGGCCTGCGCCCGGGGCAGCCGGTGCTCAGCCTGGGCACCTCCGGCACCGTCTACGCGGTCTCGGCCCGCCGGCCCGCCGACCCCACCGGGGTGGTCGCGGGGTTCGCCGACACGCGGGACGCCTGGCTGCCGCTGGCGTGCACGCTCAACTGCACGCTCGCGGTGGACCGGATCGCGGCACTGCTGGGCCGCGACCGGGAGGCGGTGGACGCGGGCGGCTCGGCCGTGCTGCTGCCGTTCCTCGACGGCGAGCGCACCCCTCATCTGCCACACGCCTCGGGGCTGCTGCACGGTCTGCGTCACGACACCACACCGGGGCAGGTGCTCCAGGCCGCCTACGACGGGGCCGTCTTCGCCCTGCTCACCGCGCTGGACCAGGTGCTGGACGCGGACGCGGCGCCCGACGCCCCGCTGTTGCTCATAGGGGGTGGCGCCAAGGGCACGGCGTGGCGGGAGACGGTCCGGCGGCTGAGCGGACGCCCGGTTCAGGTGCCCCGGGCCGGGGAGCTGGTCGCCCTCGGGGCCGCCGCGCAGGCCGCGGGGCTGGTTCTGGGCGAGGACCCGGCGGCGGTGGCGCGGCGCTGGGCGACTGCCGACGGGCCGTCCTACGGTCCGGTGCCCCGCGACGAGGCGGCGCTGGAGCGGCTCTCCCGAGTGCTGGCGGACGCGGACGGCCTGCTGCGCCACGCGTAGCGCCGTACGGCTCGCGTGAACGCCGTACGGCTCGCGTGAGCACCGTACGGCGGCGGCCGGGCGGACCGGTGTCGTAGTGGCCCGGCACAATGAGCGGATCGGGCGAGAGGAGACGGATTCAGGTGGCAGCGCCACTGCCCAACACCCAGCAGGCGATGCGCCGGCGCAATCTCTCCCTCGTGCTGCACTCCGTGGCCGCCCACGGCCCGCTGTCCCGTGCGTCGGTGGCGGCCCGCGTGGGGCTCACCCGGGCCGCCGTCTCCACGCTCGTCGACGAGCTGATCCGGGACGGGCTGCTGGTCGAGCTGGGCCCCTCCCGGCCCGGTACGGTCGGCCGCCCCGGCAGCGCCCTGCAGCTCAATGAGCGCGGTCCGGCCGGACTCGGCGCGGAGATCGGGGTGGACCATCTCGCGGTGTGCGCGGTGGACCTCGCCGGGCGGGTGCGGGCCCGCACCCAGATAGCGTCGGCGAACCGCGACCGTGCACCGGCCCCGGTACTCACCCAGCTCTCCTCCCTGGTCCGGCAGGTCGCGGCGGAGGCGGAGCTGGGCGGGCTGCGGCCGGTGGGGCTCGCGGTGGCGGTGCCCGGTCTGGTGGCGCGGGACTCGTCGCTGGTCGTCCGCGCCCCCAACCTGGGCTGGGAGGGGGTGGACATCGGCCCCGAGCTGCGCGCGGCGCTGCCCGGGCTGCCGGTCACCGTCGACAACGAGGCGAATCTGAGCGCGCTCGCCGAGCTGTGGCGGGGCGGCCACGACCCGGCACCCCAGGACTTCATCCATGTCTCGGCCGAGATCGGCATCGGCGCCGCGGTCGTGCTGGAGGGACAACTGCTGCGCGGCACTCACGGTTTCGCGGGCGAGCTGGGCCATGTGCCGGTGCGTCCCGAAGGGCCCGAGTGCGCCTGCGGCGGCCGCGGCTGCCTGGAGCAGTACGCGGGCGAGGAGGCGGTGCTGCGGGCGAGCGGCCTGTCCCCCGAGCAGGCCGCGGCCCAGCACCCGGGCCCCGGCGGCCGTATCACCGTGCTGGCCGTAAGGGCGGCGAGCGGCGACCAGCGAGTGCGGCGTGCGCTGCGCGGCGCGGGCTCGGCGCTCGGGATCGCCCTCGCGGGCGCGGTGAACCTCCTGGACCCGGAGAAGGTGGTGCTCGGCGGCGCGCTGACGCCGCTGGCGCCCTGGCTGCTGCCCGCCCTGGAGCGGGAGTTGGGACGGCGGCTCACCGACCCGGCCCGTCCGGGCAGCGGCGCGGTGACCGTCTCCCGGCTCGGCCCGGACGGTCCACTGCTGGGCGCGGCCAACTCGGTGGTGCAGGCGGTCCTCGACGATCCGGCGGGGTTCCGGGACCCCGCCGGAGCCGGAGAGCCGGCCGGGGTCAGAGGAAGCGATGCATGATGTGCAGCCCCACATAGCCCTTCGTGGGGTGGTCGAACGCCTTGGGGACGGTGCCGATGACCTCGAAGCCCAGTGAGCGCCACAGCGCCACCGCCCGGGTGTTGCTCTCCACCACGGCGTTGAACTGCATCGCCTTGTAGCCCTCGGCGCGCGCCCACTCCAGGACATGCTCCCCCAGGGCCCGGCCCACACCGCGCCCGCCCTGCTCGGGCGCGACCATGAAGCTGGCCCCCGCGATATGCGCGCCGGGCCCCATCTGGTTGGGGTTCATCTTGGCCGAGCCCAGGACCGTACCGTCGGGGTCGGTGGCGACGACGGTACGGCTCGGGGGCTCCGGCATCCAGATGTCGCGGGCCCGGTCCTCGTCCAGGTCGCGAGGGTAGGTGTAGGTCTCGCCCGCGGCGAGAATGCGGCGCAGGAAGGCCCAGATGGCGGGCCAGTCCTCGGCGGTGGCAGTCCTGATGAGCATGCGGGGCAGCATGGCGGTGCGGGCGACGGCGCGCGAGAGATTTTCCCGGCCGCCGCCCGCGAGGGGTCAGCGGGCGGCGCGCAGGAACGCCTCCAGCCCGGCCAGGTCGTCGGTGTTGAGGTAGTCCACATCGGCGGCCAGGAGCTCACGCCACAGGGCGTCGCGCTCCGGCCCGGCCACGTCCGGGGTGGCCCAGAAGCGCACGGTCTGCCGGGCGGCGTGTGCGGAGGCGACGAGGCGGTGCAGCGTCTCGCGCTCCGCCCGCGGCATCGGACCGGTCCCCGTCCAGGTGAAGGTCTTGGTCCAGTCGGCACTGATGAGCGGGATGAAGGAGGCGGGCACACCCGAGCCGAGATCCTCCAGACGGCCGTCGTAGAAGGCGTGGCGCACCTTCTCGGCCTCCATGGGGGCCCGCGCGCCGCGGTCGCCGGAGATGACGGCCGTCACCGCGCCGCGGCGCACCCGGCCGTCCACCCCGCCGTAGGCGGCGCTGAACAGGGGGCCGTAGTGGCGCAGCCGCTTGGCCAGCTCCAGGTAGGTGGCCTCCCCGGCGGTCTTGAGGTCGATCAGCAGCTGCAACGACAGGTCATAGCCGCGGTAGACCCGGCCGCCGTTGGCCTTCACCCGCCGGGCCAGCGGGTCGAGGTAGAGCGACTCCAGGGTGCGGGTGGGGTCGAGGTCGGTGGCGTCGTGCGCGACCAGCAACTGGCCGTCGACCAGCCAGATGTCGGCCTCGACGCTGCCGAAGCCGTGGGAGAGCGCGTCGAGGAGCGGACGCGGGTGCTCGTAGTCGTTGTGGGCGTGGGCTCTGGCCAGCGGCCGCTTGCCCTTCGGGCCGTCCTTCGAGACGGACGTGGTGCCGAGCGAGCTGGCCGTGCTCGCGAACGCGGGCGCGGCCGCGCCGCCCGCCAGGGCGGCTCCGAGGGTGACGACAAAGGCACGGCGTGTACGGCGGACCATGGGGCCTCCCGGCTCTCGTCCCGGCGCGGTGCCGGATACGCAGGATGGACGCCAGTGAGTATCGGGCGGCCGTGCGCCCAAAGGGCAGTGCTGCGCGAAGAGTTCCACGGGTGGTCCCCGGCCATTTCCTCACCGTTCCCGGGGTGCCGAGGGGATGGCCCGCGGTGCCCGCCCACGGGGAGGCGCGACAGGTGCGCGGGCGCCGGGTGAACGGGCGGGGTCGGTCGCGAAGGCCGTCGGCCCGCGGCGCGCATTCGGAGTGTTTACCCGTCCGCGACCGCCGACATAACCATCACCCAGGCACTCTTTTGAGTGAATGCACCACCCAAAGTCCGCTGATAGCTTGGCAGTTGCTCGAGCGGAATTTGTCCTCAAGGTCCGTACAGGGATGGGTGAGCATTCACGATGACGACGTCCGTTGAACCGGGTTCCGGTACCGAAAATTCGCAGCCGCAGTTGAGTCTCGGCACGGCGGCCGCACGGAATCTGGCGACGACGACCAAATCCGTTCCGCAAATGCAGGGCCTCAGCTCCCGGTGGCTGCTGCGCATGCTGCCGTGGGTGCAGGTTCCGGGCGGTTCCTATCGTGTGAACCGCCGGGCGTCCCATACGCTCGGCGACGGCCGGGTGGAGTTCACCACCACCGGGTCCGAGGTGCGGGTCATCCCGGTCGAGCTGCGCGAGCTGCCGCTGCTGCGCGGTTTCGAGGACACCTCGGTGCTCGGGGCCCTGGCGGACCGCTTCGCCCAGCGGGAATTCGCGCCGGGCGAAGTGCTGGTCGAGGCCGGGCGCCCGGCCGATGAGCTTCTCCTCATCGCCCATGGCAAGGTCGACAAATTGACCGAGGGCGCGTTCGACGAGCCCGCGGTGGTCGGCTCGGCCGCCGGCGGCGACCACATCGGGGAGCCGGAGCTGACCGCCGCCGAGGCGGGCACCTGGGGCATCACCGTGAAGGCCGTGACGTCCTGCACGGTGCTGGCCCTGCCCCGGCAGGAGTTCGAGGAGCAGCTGGACCGTTCACCGCGACTGCGGGCGCATGTGGAGGGGGTGCGCTCGGCGCCGGAGGCCGAGCAGAACGAGCACGGGGAGGCCGCCATCGCACTGGCCTCGGGACATTCGGGCGAGCCGATCCTGCCGGGCACGTTCGCGGAGTACGAGCTGGCGCCGCGCGAGTACGAGCTGAGCGTGGCCCAGACCGTGCTCCGCGTCCACACCCGCGTCGCCGACCTCTACAACGAGCCCATGAACCAGGTCGAGCAGCAACTCCGCCTCACCATCGAAGCCCTGCGCGAACGCCAGGAACACGAGCTCGTCAACAACCCCGAGATCGGCCTGCTGCACAACGCCGACCTCTCCCAGCGCATCCACACCCGCAGCGGACCACCCACCCCCGACGACCTCGACGCGCTGCTGGCCACCGTCTGGAAGGACCCGGGGCTGATCCTGGCGCATCCGCGCGCCATCGCGGCCATCGGCCGCGAGTTCAACAGCCGTGGCATCTCCCCGCAGCCCACGGAGGTGAACGGCCATGCGATGCCGGCCTGGCGGGGCGTGCCCATCTTCCCGTGCAACAAGATTCCGGTGTCCCGGAGCGGAGTGACCTCGATTCTCGTCCTGCGCACCGGGGAGGAGAACCAGGGGGTCATCGGACTGCACCGCACCGGAATTCCCGACGAATACCAGCCGAGCCTCTCGGTGCGGTTCATGGGAATCAGCGAGCAGGCCATCATCTCGTATCTCGTCAGCGCCTACTATTCCGCGGCCGTGCTCGTCCCGGACGCGCTCGGAATTCTGGAGAACGTGGAAATCGGACTCTGACGCCCGCCCGACCGGGCCCGTGGCCTTCGCATACCTTCCCGAAGATCTACCGAAATGGGTGATGAGCACTTATGACCACTTCCGTGGAGTCCGGTGAGCAGCCGCTGAGTCTGGGCACGGCCGCCGCACGGAATCTGGCGACCACCACCAAGTCCGTTCCGCAGATGCAGGCCATCTCCTCCCGGTGGCTGCTGCGCGTCCTCCCCTGGGTGCAGGTGTCGGCCGGTACGTACCGGGTGAACCGCCGACTGACGTACACGGTCGGAGACGGTCGGGTGGAGTTCATCAGCACCGGATCGCAGGTGCGGGTCATCCCACCGGAGCTGGGCGAGCTGCCGACGCTGCGCGGCTTCGGGGACACCGCCGTACTGGAATCGCTGGCCGACGGGTGCGTCCAGCGTGAGTACGCGCCCGGGGATGTGCTGGTGGAGGCGGGCCGCCCGGCCGACCAGGTGTTCCTGATCGCCCACGGCAAGGTCCGCCAGGTCGCCCCCGGCGCCTATGACGAGGGCACCACGCTGGCGGTGCTGGCCGACGGGGAGTACTTCGGCGACGCGGTGCTGACCGGTCCGGAGCACACCTGGGAGTTCAGCGTCCGGGCCGTCACCCGGACCACGGTGCTCACTCTCCCCCGCCGCGTCGTCCAGGAGGCCGCCGACCGCTCCGATGCGCTGCGCGACCATCTCCAGGGGCTTTCGGAGCGGTCCACGCCCGCTCAGAACCGGCGCGGTGAGGCCGATATCGCCGTCGCGTCCGGCCACGCGGGTGAGCCGGTCCTGCCGGGCACGTTCGTGGACTACGAGCTGGCGCCGCGCGAGTACGAGCTGAGCGTGGCCCAGACCGTGCTCCGCGTCCACACCCGCGTCGCCGACCTGTACAACGAGCCCATGAACCAGGTCGAGCAGCAACTCCGCCTCACCATCGAAGCCCTGCGCGAACGCCAGGAACACGAGCTCGTCAACAACCGCGAATTCGGCCTGCTGCACAACGCCGACCTCTCCCAGCGCATCCACACCCGCAGCGGACCACCCACCCCCGACGACCTCGATGAGCTGCTGGCACGGCGCCGCAAGACCCAGTATCTGCTGGCGCATCCGCGCACCATCGCCGCCTTCGGGCGTGAGTGCAGCGACCGTGGTCTGTATCCGCAGGGCATCGAGGTGGCCGGGGTCGCGGTGCGGGCGTGGCGCGGGGTTCCGCTGCTGCCCTGCAACAAGATCCCGATCAGCGAGTCCGGCACCAGCTCCATCCTGGCGATGCGCACCGGGGAGGAGAGCCAGGGGGTCATCGGTCTGCGTCAGACCGGTATCCCGGACGAGTACGAGCCCAGTCTGAACGTCCGGTTCATGGGCATCAGCGAGCAGGCCGTGACGTCCTATCTGGTCTCCGCCTACTACTCGGCGGCGATTCTGGTGCCCGATGCGGTCGGTGTGCTGGAGGACGTCGAGATCGGCCGCTGAGCCCGGCTGGGATTGGCCGGTCGCCGCGGGCGTGGGTCAGGGGCGGACGCTGCTGACCACGTCCGCGGTGGCGGCGAGCCCCTCGGAAATGGTGGGCGCCACGCTGCTGCTCGCCAGGTAGAAGCCCAGCGTCACACAGACCAGCGCATGCGAGATGCGCAATCCGCCGCTGCGGAGGAAGACCACCGCCAGGATCAGAAGCAGCAGGACCACGGAGATGG
Source organism: Streptomyces sp. 11-1-2 (assembly GCF_003595545.1). Lineage (NCBI taxonomy): Bacteria > Bacillati > Actinomycetota > Actinomycetes > Kitasatosporales > Streptomycetaceae > Streptomyces > Streptomyces sp. 11-1-2. The sequence continues at coordinate 10,644,277 of NZ_CP022545.1, read as the reverse complement.
AAATGGCCATGGGGAGCCTCCTCGGCCACGGAGCATCGGAATCCGGCCGTCAGTGTGGCCCAGAATCGCCCCTGCACCGCCGTCGGCTGGTGCTCCATACGGGTGCCGATCTGCTGTGCGGTTACTCCCCTGCTATCGCCCCTCGGTGGTGAGCGGGCGTGGCGAGCCGTCTCAGGCGTCGTGGCGGATCAGCTCGGCGGCCATCTCGCCGATCATGACGCAGGCCGCGTTGGTGTTGGCCGAGACGATCGACGGCATGATCGATCCGTCGGCGATCCGCAGCCCCTCGACACCCCGGACGCGCAGCCGGGGGTCCACCACGGATTCCTCGTCCCCGCCCATCCGGCAGGTGCCGACGTGGTGGAAGTAGGTGCCGGCGTTCTCTCGGACGAAGTCGGCCAGCCCGTCCCGGCCGCTCACACCGGGGCCGGGCAGCAGTTCGCGCGGCTGCCACGCCCCGAACGCGTCGGTGGCGGCGAGCGACCGGGCCAGTTCGACTCCCTGGACCAGGGTGGCGAGGTCCCTTCCGTCGCTGAGATAGCCGGGGTCGATCAGCGGCCGGTCCTCGGGGTCCGCGCCGGAGAGCCGGACCGTGCCCCGGCTGTGGGGCTGCATCGCGGCGGCCGTCAGGGTGAAGGTGTTCCGCGGGAACGGCAGCAGCCTCGGGTGGAAGGGGATGTGAAAGAGGAACACTTCGAGGTCGGGGCGAGGCAGCCCGGGGTCGGTCCGGGTGAAGAGGGCCGCCTCGGCGGTGGTCAAAGGGGGCGGCGGCAGCGGGGTGTCCGCCTCGTGGACCAGCCCGACCAGGGGGTGGTCCTGCAGATTGGCCCCCACCTCCGGGGCGTCCACCAGCACCGGGACGCCCACCTCGCGCAGATGGCCGGCCGGGCCGATCCCGGAGAGCATCAGCAGCTTGGGCGAGTCGACCGAACCGGCGCACACGATGACCTCCCGCGCCGCGCGCACCCGCCGTGCCACACCGCCGGAGCCGGCGTATTCGACGCCGACGCAGCGGGTGCCCTCGAAGAGCAGCCGGTGTGCGTGGGCCTCGGTGCGGACGGTGAGGTTGGGGCGGTCCATCGCCGGATCGAGATAGGCGACCGCCGTGCTCTGGCGGCGCCCCTCGTGGATGGTCCACTCATGGCGTCCGGCGCCGTCGCTCTCCGCCGCGTTGAAGTCGTCGTTGAAGGGGTGGCCGAGTTCCTTGGCGGCGTCGAGGAAGGCGGCGGTCAGCGGGTTGGGCGTGTCGGCCCGGCTGAGCCGCAGCGGGCCGCCGGTGCCGCGGAAGCGGGGGTCACGGCCCTCGGTGTGCTCGATGGCGCGGAAGATCTCCAGCACCGACGCGGCGTCCCAGCCGGTGCAGCCGTCGGCGGCCCACGCGTCGAAGGTGCCCAGGTGGCCGCGGACGTAGGTCATCACATTGATGCTGCTGGAGCCGCCGAGCACCTTGCCGCGCGCGGCGGCCTGCGGATGTCCGGCGAGGCCCGGCTGCGGGACGGTGGTGTAGCCCCAGTCGTGCTCACCGCCGATGAGGGTGAACCACGCGGTGGGGTCGTGGATCTGCTCGGCCGCGTCGTCCTTCCCGGCCTCCAGCAGCAGCACCCGCGTGTCCGGGGCTTGCGTCAACCGGGCCGCCACCGCCGCGCCCGCCGAGCCCGCCCCCACCACGATGTAGTCGAAGTCGCTCATCATGTGCCCCTGTTCCGGCCTCGTCCGACGTGCCGCACGGCCGTTCGCCACCAGAGCGCCGAACAGCTGTGCGGCACTCTAGTGGCGTGATCGCGGAGCGGGGGCGGGTTCGCCGGATCCGGCCGGTCAGCCGGTGGGGGCCGCCAGATCCACCAGCCCGGCGAGCGCCTGCCGGTGACGGCCGGGGGTGCCAAGAGCGATCTCATCGCTCTTGGCCCGCTTGAGATACAGATGCGCCGGGTGCTCCCAGGTCATGCCGATGCCGCCGTGCAGCTGAACGCACTCCTCGGCCGCGCGCACCGCCACCTCGGCGCAGTGCGCCTGGGCCACGGCCACCGCGACCGGTGTGTCCGGGCTGTCCGTGGCCAGTGCGTCGGCCGCGTAGCGGGCGGTGGCGCGCGCCGAGACCAGCTCCAGCCACAGCGCGGCCATACGGTGCTTGAGTGCCTGGAACGAGCCGATGGGGCGCCCGAACTGATGGCGCTCCTTGGTGTGGCGGACGGTCTCGGTCAGACACCATTCGGCCACGCCCAGCTGCTCGGAGGCGAGCAGCCCGGCCCCGGTCAGCAGCGCCCGCCCGATGGCCGCCGCGGCCCGGTCGGGCCCGGCCAGCCTGCGGGCCGGGGCGCCGGTGAGGGTCACCGCGGCGAGCGGGCGGGTGAGGTCGAGCGAGGTGAGGGGCTCGACGGTGACGCTGGTCTCGGCGGTCTCCACGGCGTACAGCCCGTATCCGTCCGCGCCGGTGGCGGGGACGAGCAGCACCTCGGCGCCCGCCGCGCCCGCGACCCCGGAGACCTGGCCGCTGAGCGTTCCGTCGCCGTCGGCCCGTACGGTCGCGGCGGGCGTGCCGGGCACACCGGCCACGGTGGACAGCGGCAGCGCGAGGGCGCCGACCGTGCGGCCCTCGGCGAGCGCGCCGAGCAGCCGGGCCACCGGCTCCTGGTCGGTGTCGCAGCCGAGCAGGGCACTGGCGGCGAGGACGGCGCTGGTGAGGTAGGGCACGGGGGCGACGGCGCGGCCCAGCTCCTCCATGACGACGGCCGCCTCGCGCGCGGTGGCGCCCTGGCCGCCGAGCTTGTCGGGGACCAGCAGTCCGGCAGTGCCCATATCGGCACCGAGCGCACCCCACAGTGCGACGTCGTGGGCCCGGCCGCTCTCGGCCTGGGAGAGCACCGTGGCGGGCGGGCAGCGGTCGGTGAGCAGCGACCGTACGGCCGCGCGCAGATCGTCCTCCGCCTCGGAGTAGAGCAGGTCCGGGGTGCTCATCGGGGCAGGTCCTTCCACGGGAGGTCCTTGTCGGTCCGCGGCTCGGGCGGCAGGCCCAGGACGCGTTCGGCGATGATGTTGAGCAGCACCTCCGAGGTGCCGCCCTCGATGGAGTTGCCCTTGGCGCGCAGATAGCGGTAGCCGGCCTCGCGTCCGGTGAAGTCCACCAGTTCGGGGCGGCGCAGCGTCCAGTCGTCGTAGCGCAGCCCCTCCTCCCCCAGCAGCTCGACCTCCAGCGCGCTGATGTGCTGGTTGAGGCGGGCGAAGGCGAGTTTCATGGCCGAGCCCTCGGGGCCGGGCTGGCCGACCGCGAGCTGCTGGCGCAGCCGCTCGCCCGCGAGCCGGGCCGCCTCGGACTCCATCCACAGCCGCAGCAGCCGCTGGTGGAGGTCGTGGGTGCGCAGTTCGGGCCGTTCGCGCCAGGTGTCGGCGACCAGGCCGATCATGCCGCCCTCGCGGGGGACGCGGCCGCCGCCGATAGCGACCCGCTCGTTCATCAGGGTGGTCTGGGCGACGCGCCAGCCCTCGCCGATCTCGCCGAGCCGCCGGCTGTCGGGGATCCGCACACCGGTGAGGAAGACCTCGTTGAACTCCGCCTCGCCGGTGATCTGGCGCAGTGGCCGCACCTCGACCCCGGGGTCGGTCATATCGCAGATGAAGTAGCTGATGCCGCGGTGTTTGGGCTGGTCGGGGTCGGTGCGGGCGATGAGGATGGCCCAGCGGGCGATATGGGCACTGGAGGTCCAGACCTTCTGTCCGTCGACCACCCAGTCCTCGCCGTCGCGCACGGCCCGGGTGGCCAGGGCCGCGAGGTCGGATCCGGCGCCGGGCTCGCTGAACAGCTGGCACCACACCTCCTCACCGGTCCACAGCGGACGCAGCAGCCGCTGTCGCTGCTCGTCGGTGCCGAAGCCGAGGATGGTGGGGGCGGCCATGCCCAGGCCGATGCCGATGCGGCGGGGGTCGTTGTCGGGTGCGCCGGCGGCCGTCAGCTCGGCGTCGACGACGGCTTGCAGGGAGCGCGGGGCGTCCAGGCCGCCGAGTCCGGCCGGGTAGTGCACCCAGGCGAGTCCGGCGTCGAAGCGGGCGCGCAGGAAGTCCAGGGGTTCGGTGGTGGCGGGCGGATGGGCGTCCAGGAGGTCGCGGACGCGGCGGCGCAGCTCGTCGGCGTCCACGGCGGGGTGCTGCCCGGCGGCGCTCATCGGGCGCCTCCGGCGGACTGCCCGGGGAGGACCACCACACGGCCGGTGGTCACGCCGTCGGCGACGCGCTGCACGGCGTCGGCCGCGCCTGCCAGCGGTACGCGCTCGCTGACCAGCGGCTTGACGGTGCCCTGTGCGGCGAGCTTGGTCAGCTCCTCGTGGCAGGCGAGGATCGCGGCCGGGTCGTGGGTGTTGTACAGGCCCCAGTGGAGGCCGAGGATGGCGTAGTTCTTGACCAGGGCGTGGTTGAGGGCGGCCTGGGGGACGACGCCGCTGGCGAAGCCGACGACCACGATGCGGCCCTCGAAGGCGACGCATTTGACGGACTTGACGAAGGCGTCGCCGCCGACCGGGTCGTAGACGACGTCCGCGCCGCGTCCGCCGGTGGCCTCCTTGACGGCCGCCACGATGTCATCGGCGCGCCGGTCGAGGACGAGGTCGCAGCCGAGCTCGCGGGCGACCCGGGCCTTGTCGTCGCCGCCGACGACCCCGATCACCCTCGCCCCGGCCGCCTTGCCGAGCTGGACGGCGGCGCTGCCGACCCCGCCCGTGGCGGCGTGCACCAGAAGCGTTTCGCCGGACTGGAGGCGGGCCCTGCGGTGCAGGCCGAACCAGCCGGTCTGGTAGCCGATGTGCAGCGCCGCGGCCTCGGCGTCGTCCAGGGCGTCGGGCGCGGGCAGCACGTTCGCCGCCTCGACGGGCACCAGCTCGGCGAAGCCGCCCGCGGGGAGCGTGGGCGTGGCCAGGACGCGGGAGCCCACCTCGCCCTCGGCGCCCTCGCCGACGGCGACGACCTCGCCGCACACCTCGACACCGGGGGTGAACGGCAGGGGCGGCCGCACCTGGTACTGGCCGCGGCACAGCAGTGCGTCGGGGAAGTTGACGTCGACGGCCCGGACCCGCAGCAGCAGCTGTCCCGGTCCCGCCTGGGGATCGGGCACGTCGTCGAGGCGCATGACCTCACCCGGCTCGCCATTGTCGTGCACTCGCCATGCCTGCATCCGGTGGCCTCCACAAACGGATCGTCGGGACGCGTTACCCGCGCCGGGCGCACATACTAACCAGTCGGTACGAGCAGGGGAACCGCCACGGCCGTCAGCCATCCTGCCTGGCCCACCCGGCGACGGATGAACTCTTGTGTAACTCTGGAGGCACCCTTGAGCCCGGTGCGTCGGCAGGTAAAGGTGGACGGCGACATATCGGCTCGTTTCACAGCGAGCCGTTGCCGGAACGGGACGGGAGAGAGACAGTGCCCGACGACAAGGCGATCAGCGAGGCCGAGATGGAGGCCCGGCTGCACGGCATCTGCTTCAAGACAGGGCCGCCGCGCCGCATCGGAGTCGAGCTCGAATGGCTCCTGTACGACCCGCACGTCCCCGCACGACCCATCGAGGCGGCCCGGCTCGAAGCCGCGGTCACCGCCCTGCGCGGACTGCCGCTGCGGTCCGCCATCACCTTCGAACCCGGCGGCCAGGTGGAGCTCAGCTCCCTTCCGGCCGACTCCCTCACCGAGTGTGTGGAGTCCGCCGCCGCCGATCTGGTCCTCGTACGCTCCCTTCTCACCGGGCTCGGCCTCGGCCTGGCCGGCCATGGCCACGACCCCTGGCGCCCGCCGAGACGGTTCCTCACCACACCCCGGTACGAATGCATGGAGACCTACTTCGACCGCCGGGGGCCGGCCGGGCGCTCCATGATGTGCAGCACCGCCTCCGTGCAGGTCTGCGTGGACGCCGGACACGAGGAGCCCGGACCGCTCGGCATGGCACGGCGCTGGCGGCTCGCCCATCTGCTGGGCGCGGTGCTGACCGCCGCGTTCGCCAACTCGCCGCTGCGCCAGGGCCGCCCCACGGGCTACCGCTCCACCCGGCAGGCGGTGTGGACGGCGATGGAGCCCGGCCGCACCCACGCCCCGCCCGACGGCGGGGATCCCCGCACCGCCTGGGCGCACTATGTGCTGGACGCGCCCGTGATGGCCATCCGGGACGAGAAGGGGCCCTGGGCGGTGCCGTCCGGGGTGACCTTCCGCCAGTGGGCCCGGACGGGGCTGCCCCGGCCGCCCACCCTCGACGATCTCGACTTCCACGTCTCCACGCTCTTTCCCCCTGTCCGCCCGCGCGGCCATCTGGAACTGCGCATGATCGACGCGCAGAGCGGTGAGGACGGCTGGATCGTCCCCCTCGCCGTCACGGTCGCCCTCTTCGACGATCCGCAGGCTGCTGAAACGGTTTACCGGGTGGTGAAGCCGCTCGCCGAGACGGCGGGCGCACGCCCCGCACCTGGCAATCGGCTGTGGCGGGCCGCCGCGCGCCACGGTCTGGCCGAACCCGAGCTGCGCGCCGCCGCCGTCAGCTGCTTCGCCACGGCGCTGGACGCGCTGCCCCGCCTCGGCGCCTCCCCCGCCATCACCGCCGCCGTCGCCGCCTTCACCGACCGCTATGTGGCCCGCGGCCGATGTCCCGCCGACGATCTGCTCGCTCCTCTCACCGGTAAGGAGGGACGGCCATGACCGCCCCCGATTCCGACCTCACCATCGATCCCGAGGCGCTGCGCCGGCGCGCCGAGCTGGCACTGCGCACCGCGCGCGACCGTACCCACGCCCTCACCACCTGCGTGGACGAGCCCGACCTCACCGCCCAGCACTCCCCCTTGATGTCCCCGCTGGTCTGGGATCTGGCGCATATCGGGAACCAGGAGGAGCAGTGGCTGCTGCGCGCGGTCGGCGGCCGTGACGCGCTGCGCCCCGAGATCGACTCGATCTACGACGCCTTCGAGCATCCGCGCGCCGAGCGGCCCGCCCTGCCGCTGCTGGCGCCCGCCGAGGCCCGCGGCTATGTCCACGAGGTGCGCGGCCGGGTGCTGGACATCCTCGAGCGGATCGAGTTGCGCGGCGCCCCGCTGGTCGACGCGGGCTTCGCCTTCGGCATGATCGCGCAGCATGAGCAGCAGCACGACGAGACGATGCTCATCACTCACCAGCTACGCCGCGGACCCGCCGCGCTCACCGCCCCGCCGCCGCCCGACACGGCGGACGGCGCGGCGCTGCCCGAGGAGGTGCTGATTCCGGGCGGCCCGTTCACGATGGGCACCTCGACCGAGCCCTGGGCCCTGGACAACGAGCGGCCCGCGCACCACCGGCTGGTCCCGGCCTTCCACATCGACACCACACCGGTGACCAACGGCGCGTACGAGCGGTTCATAGCCGATGGCGGCTACGGCGAGCGGCGCTGGTGGACGGCCGAGGGCTGGGCCCACATCCAGGAGCACGGCCTCGCCGCCCCGCTGTTCTGGCGGCGCGAGGGCGGGCAGTGGCTGCGCCGCCGGTTCGGGGTGACCGAGCCGGTGCCGCCCAACGAGCCGGTGGTGCATGTGAGCTGGTACGAGGCGGACGCCTATGCCCGCTGGGCGGGGCGGCGGCTGCCGACCGAGGAGGAGTGGGAGAAGGCCGCCCGCCACGACCCGGACAGCGGCCGGTCCCGGCGCTATCCGTGGGGCGACGCCGACCCGGCCCCCGACCAGGCCAACCTCGGCCAGCGCCATCTGCGGCCCGCACCGGCGGGAAGCTATCCGAAGGGCGCCTCCCCACTGGGGGTGCGGCAGCTGATCGGCGATGTGTGGGAGTGGACCTCGAGCGACTTCCTGCCCTACCCGGGGTTCCGTGCCTTCCCGTACCGCGAGTACTCGGAAGTCTTCTTCGGCCCGGCGCACAAGGTGCTGCGCGGCGGTTCCTTCGCGGTGGACGAGGTCGTCTGCCGGGGCACGTTCCGCAACTGGGACCTGCCGGTCCGCCGCCAGATCTTCTCGGGTTTCCGCACCGCTCGGGACGCGTCCTGATGTGCAGGCATCTGGCGTACCTCGGACCGCGGACCCCCATCGGCGAGGTGGTCATGGCGCCCGAGCACAGCCTGTTCCGGCAGTCGTGGGCGCCGCGGCGGCAGGCGCACGGCACGGTCAACGCCGACGGGTTCGGCGTCGGCTGGTACGCGTCGGGCGACCCGGTGCCCGCGCGCTACCGCCGCGCCGGGCCCATCTGGGGCGATCTGTCGTTCGCCGACCTCGCCCGCGTGGTGCGGACCGGGGCGCTGATGGCCGCCGTAAGGGACGCCACCGAGGCGAGTGCGGACGGTGAGGCGGGCGCCTCGCCGTTCGCCGCCGGGACCTGGCTGTTCAGCCACAACGGGGCGATCCGCGACTGGCCGCACGCGGTCGCGGACCTCGCCGCCTCCCTGCCGCCCGTGGATCTGCTCGGCCTGGAGGCGCGGTGTGACTCGGCGTTCGTCTGGGCGCTGGTGCTGCGCCGGCTGCGGCTGGGCCACGAGCCGCCGGAGGCGCTGGCCGAGGCCGTCGAGCAGCTCGCCGGTGCGTCCCCCGACTCACGGCTGAACCTGCTGCTCATGGACGGGGAGACCATCGCCGCCACCGCCTGGGGCGACACCCTGTGGTACCTGGCCGAACCGGACCGGGGCGTGGTGGTGGCCTCCGAGCCGTACGACCAGGACCCCGGCTGGACGGAGGTCCCCGACCGCACCCTGCTCACCGCCACCCGCACCGATGTACTGCTCACCGCCCTTAAGGAGGCTTCCCGTTGAGCCCCTTCACCGTCACCCGCACCCTGCCCGCCGATGCCACCGCGGCCGCCCTGCGCGCCGATGTGGCCGACGGGCTGACCAGCACCCCCAAACAGCTTCCGCCCAAGTGGTTCTACGACGCCCGGGGAAGCGCGCTCTTCGAAGAGATCACCCGGCTGCCGGAGTACTACCCGACCCGTGCCGAGCGGGAGATCCTCATCGCCCGCGCGGCGGAGATCGCCGACGCCACCGGGGCCCGCACCCTGGTCGAACTGGGCTCCGGCTCCTCCGAGAAGACCCGCCATCTGATCCGGGCGCTGCCGGATCTGCGCGTCTACGTCCCCGTCGACGTGAGCGAGAGCGCACTGGAACTGGCCGGGGAGGCCCTGCTGGCCGAGCATCCACGGCTGACGGTGCACGCGCTGGTCTCCGACTTCATGAACGGGCTCGCGCTGCCCGACGACACACCGGGTCCAAGGCTGCTGGCCTTCCTCGGCGGCACGATCGGCAATCTGCTGCCGGCCGAGCGGGCCGCCTTCTACGCCTCGGTGAGCGATCTGCTCGAGCCCGGCGACGCGCTGCTGGTCGGCACCGACCTGGTCAAGGACGAGGCCACGCTGGTCTCCGCCTACGACGACGCACAGGGGGTCACCGCGGCGTTCAACAAGAACGTGCTGGCGGTGCTCGACCGCGAACTGGGCGCCGACTTCGACCCCTCCGACTTCGACCACGTGGCGGTGTGGAACGCCGAGGAGGAGTGGATCGAGATGCGGCTGAGGGCCCGTAAGGACCTCACGGCGAAGATCCCCGCCATGGATCTCGCGGTCCATTTCGAGGCCGGGGAGGAGGTCCGTACGGAGGTGTCCAGCAAGTTCCGGGAGGAGAAGGTGCGGGCCGAACTGGCCGCCGCGGGGATGGACTCGCGGCGCTGGTGGACCGACGCGCAGGGCCGCTTCGCGGTGTCGCTGGCCGTCCGCCGCTGACCGCTCGGCAGATCACCGCACGTTGCCGCCCGGGGCATCGGCCCCGGGCGGCGGCACGTTCACGGGTGGGGCGAGGCGATGTGGTGGCGGCTCGGCGCGCTCACGGTGCGCGACGCCGCATCGGCGGCGCCCGCCGCACCGGACACCGTGACGGTGACCGCGTCGCGGCCCGGCGACGATCGAAGTCCAGGCCGGTGACGAGCTGTTCGCCTCGTCCGAGTTCTCCGCCGTGTCCTTCGCCTGGCAGCCGGGGCAGTCCGTCACCCTGCGTCCCGCTCGAACCACCGACAGAAATTGTGTGATGCACATCACATAAGCGGAAGAGGGTCGCAGCACAGCGCGCTGTGGCCCTCTTTCCAGGCGATCCCCCTCTTGTTGAGGCCAAATCGGCCCCCTTATCTTTGGCCCGCCCGGCAGCGCGCCGCACCCGGCAGCACGAGAAGGAGCCGTCCATGCCCTTACGGGGACGCCACCGCCGTTACAAGCCCAACCGCATCTCCCGTGCCTCACTGAGCGTCACGGCGGGCGGCGCCGGAATCGCCCTTCCGCTCATCGGCGCCGCGGGCGCGTCCGCGGCCTCGGGTGAGACCTGGGACAAGGTCGCCCAGTGCGAGTCCACCGACAACTGGGACGTCAATACCGGCAACGGCTTCTACGGCGGGCTGCAGTTCACGCAGAGCACATGGGAGGCGTACGGCGGCAGCGCCTACGCGGGGCGGGCCGATCTGGCCACCAAGGACCAGCAGATCGCGATCGCGGAGAAGGTGCTCGACGGCCAGGGTCCCGGCGCCTGGCCGGTGTGCTCGGGGAAGGCCGGGCTGACGCGGGGCGACGCGGCACCGCAGAGTGCGCCGAAGATCGTCAAGACGTCCGCCGCCCCGGTCAAGGAGGCACAGCGGCCCGAGAAGGCCCAGCAGGCGGCGGCGAGCAAGCCCACACCCACCAGCCTCCCGGGGCACAGCTCCACGAAGTCCGGCCGCTATGTGGTCGTCAGCGGCGACTCGCTGTCCGGTATCGCCGACTCCCACGATGTCACCGGCGGCTGGGAGGCGCTCTACGAGAGCAACCGCGAGGCGATCGGCGGCGATCCGGATCTGATCTACCCCGGTCAGAAGCTCTCCCTGAAGGGCGGTAAGGCCACCGCCAAGCCCAAGGCGGAACCCGAGCGCCACCACCAGACCAAGGAGAAGCCCAAGCCGAAGCCCAAGGCGAAGCCCGCGCCGCAGCCGAAGGCCGAGAAGCCCCACAACAGCCGGGAGCAGAACACCAAGCGCGTCGCCTCCTCGGGCTTCACCGCCCCCGTCAGCGGCGTCAACCCGAGCACCGCCTACCGGTCGGCCGGCTCCAGTTGGTCGAGCGGCTACCACACGGGCGTGGACTTCCCTGTCGGCATCGGCACCTCGGTGAAGGCCGTGGGCACGGGCCAGGTGGTCTCGGCGGGCTGGGGCGACGCCTACGGCTATCAGGTGGTCATCCGGCATCCGGACGGCAAGTACAGCCAGTACGCCCATCTCTCGCAGCTGTCGGTGCGGGCCGGGCAGAGCGTCAACGGCGGCCAGCAGATCGGCCGTTCCGGCTCGACGGGAAACGCCACCGGACCGCATCTCCACTTCGAGATCCGCACCGGCCCCGGCTACGGCTCGGACGTCAATCCGCTCGCCTATCTGCGGTCACACGGCGTCAGCCTCTGATCCGGCGCCCGGGTGAGAGCCGGGGCAGGCGGGCGAATCGGGCCCCTGTGGTGAGCGTGGTGGCCACCGTGTGCCCGGAGATGCCGCCCAGCCCCGGCCCCGGGTGTGTGGACGCGCCGATGTGCCAGAGTCCGCGGATGTCGGTCGCATGCCGTCCGGAGGAGGGCAGCGGGCGCCACGGAAAGCTCTGGTCGAGTTCGAGCGAGCCACCGTAAGGGTCGCCGTCGACCGCGTTGGGGTTCCGGCGGGTGAGGTCCGGGGGCGCGATGACATCGACGGCGAGGACCTTGCCGGGCAGATCGGGCGCGTGCCCGGCGATCTGGTGGAGGACGCGGTCGGCGTAGCCGCGGGCCAGCTCCGGGGTCCAGCCCTGAGCGGCCGCGTCTCCGCGCGGGGTGAACGGCACCTCCTGCAACTGCAGCCACAGTGCGGCTGCCCCGGGCGGCACCCGGCTGGAATCCAGGACGTACTGCTGCCCGACGACCACCGTGGGCCGCCGGGGCAGAAGGCCCGCCTCGGCCTCGGCGCAGGCGATACCGGTGCTGCCGGACCCGCCGGAGAGATGCACGACCGGGATCGTGTTCAGACGCGCGTCGCGCCAGCCCAGCGGCTGGGACAGCGCCACATGGATCTGCATCGCGGCGCGGCCGTAGCGGAATCGCCGTGCTTCGTCCCGCAGTTCAGGCCGGACCGAGCCCTCCGGAAGGAGGGTGCCGTACAAGGCGGTGGGCGTCACCGAGGCGAGGACGGCGCGGCGGGCGCGGAAGACCCGGCCGCCGGACGCCACTCCTACGGCGCGCCCCTGCTCGACGAGGATGCGGTCGACCCGGGTGCCGGTCTCCACCCGTGCCCCCGTCGTCGCCAGCAGCGACTTGAAGGCGTCCAGGAACCGGCCCGCGCCCCCGGCCACCACCGGCACCCCGGCGCCATGCAGGCCGGCGGCCAGCAACGTCATCAGGAGCGCGCCCGACGCGTGGTCCGGCGACAGCCCCGCGTGCAGCAGCCATGGGGCGAAGAGATGGTCCACCTCGTCCCCGCGGAACTCCGCACGGGTGTATCCACGGCCGCCGGCGGCCACCGAGCGCACCCACCGCTCCACCCCCCGCCGCCCGCCGCCGCGGAGCAGCGCGGCCGCGGGGCGGAAGACGGCCGGTGAGCGGAGCTCACCGCTCATCAGGCCGCCGATCGCCGCCATGTTGTCGCCCAGTCGGCCGAGCGCGGCCAGATACGCGGCCCTGTCCTCGTCGTGCGCGAAACCCTCGGCGGTGCGCCGCGGATCGCGGTGGGCCAGGGTGACCCGGCCGTCGTCGGCCACGCTGGCGGTGACCCACTCGTCGGTGTTGCGGTACTCCAGCCCATGGCGGCGCAACAGCTCTCCGAGACGCGCGTACGCCGGGCCGGAGACGAACAACGGATGCCATGAGGAGTAGGTGTCGTGGAGATAGCCGGGCAGGGTGCGCTCCTCGGTGGCGATGAACCCGCCGATGTTCGGCTCGCGTTCCACCAGGACGACGGACCATCCGGCCAGGGCCAGCTCCGCCGCGGCGACGAGGCCATTGACACCGGACCCGACGATGACGGCGTCCGCCTCGGCCATCTGGTGTTCCTCCTGCCGTCCGTCACACAGTAGGGCTCGTATGCCCGGATTCGGCATGCTATGCGAAGACCGCGGGGCGGGCCGAAGGCCGCAGGGCGGTGTCGTGGAAGGGGTGTCGTAGGGCGGTGCAAGACTCGCGCTCATGCAGACCCAGCCCGTCCGCGCCCAGCTCGACATCCGCCACGACGATCCCCGGCTGCGCTACCGGGGCGCGGTGTCGCTGCAGCGCGGCCCCGGGTGGACCGCCCCCTGGCGGCTGCCGCGCGAGGAGGCGGCGCTGTATCTCCCCGGGGGCGGGCTGGGCCGGGCGGCGATGCCGTCCGGGGTGCGGGTGACGCTGCGCACCGACAGCGCCTCGCTCGTCTGCCGCTACCAGGCCGACCCCGCGCCCAGGCTGAACGGGCCCGAGGAGCGGGCCCGCCTCGATGTGCTGTGCGACGGGCGACCGGCCGCCACGGTGGAGCTGGAAACCCACGGCGGGGACGCGGAGTTCCGGTGCGACGGCCTGCCCGGGCGGATGGCGGCGGTCGAGCTGTGGCTGCCCTTCTACCATCAGTTCCGGTTGTGCGGACTGTCCGTGGAGGCGGGCGCGGCCCTGGAAGGCGAGGCCCCCGGGCGGCAGCCGCGCTGGGTCCACTGCGGCAGCTCCATCTCTCAGGGGCGCGGCGCCGCGTCCCCGAGCCGGGCCTGGACCGCCCTGGTGGCCCGGCGGGCCGGGTGGGATCTCACCTCGCTGGCCCTGGGCGCGTCGAGCTGTCTGGAGCCCATGACCGCGCGGCTGATGCGGGATCTGCCGGCCGATCTCCTCACCCTCTGCGTCGGGGTCAACGTCCAGGCGCTCGGCAGCCATAACCGCGACGCGCTGGTCTCGGCGCTCGTCGGTTTCGTGCCCACCGTGCGCGAGGGCCACCCCACGACCCCGTTCGCCGTGATGTCCACGATCACCGCACCCGAGCGGGAGGAGGTGCCGGGCCCTTCGGGGATGACGATGCGCGAGTGCCGGGCGCACATCCGCCGGGCCGTGACGCTGCTGCGCGACCACGGCGACACGCGGCTGCACTACCTCCACGGCCCCGATGTGTTCGGCCCCGCCTGTACGCCGCTGATGCTGGAGCCCGAGGGCTCGGACCGCCTGCATCCCGCGGCCGCCGGCCATCCGGTCCTCGCCTCGCGCTTCACCACCCTGCTGCACCGGGCCCGCTGTGTGCCGATACTGATGACCGCGGCGGAGTAGCGGCTACGACGGCGATATGAGAGCCGCCGCCCGCCACCGGCCGATGAAGGTACTCGCCGACCGGACGGAGGCCGGCAGCCTGCCCGGGGCACGTACGGACGGATACCGGGTGGTGCTGGCGATCGAGGGCGGCGGGATGCGCGGCACAGGGTCGGCCGGTATGACGCTGGCCCTGCACGAGCTGGGGCTGCTGAACGCGTTCGACGCGGTGTACGGGGCCTCGGCGGGGGCCATCTCGGCGGCGACCGGCCGAAGGACGCGGGCGTGGTGGTCATCCCCTCCGTGGACGCCCGGCGCCATGCGGAGAAGGGCGCGGGCTGGGGCGCGGACGCGGCGCCGGTGCGGGGCGCCGAGGGCGGCGGCCACACCGGGCAGGTGGCCACCACCGTGCCGCTCCCCAGGTCGTGGACGCGGTGGACATCCCCGTCGTGGCCGCGGGCGGCTCCCATGACGCACGGGGGCCGGCGGCCGCGCTCGCCTACGGGGCGGCGGGGATCGCGATGGGCACCCGGTTTCCGCTCACCTCCGACAGCACGGTCCCGGACGCCGTGAAGGCGCGCCATCTGGCGGCGGCGGTCACCGATGTCACCGTCACCACGGCGGTGGACGGGCTCCCGCACCGGATGCTCCGCGGCGAACTGGTCGACTCCCTCGAGCGCTCCGGCCGCACTGCCGCACCGCCGCGCTGCTGCGCGCCGTGCGCCACGCCGCCGCCTTCCGGCGGCCGGCCGGGCTGAGCCGGCCGCGGATGGTGCGCGACGGGCCCGCCATGCGGCACGGCAAGGGCCTCACCTGGAGCCAGGTCCTGCTGGCCGCCACCACCCCGATGCCGCTCAAGGCGTCGATGGTCGACGGCCGCACCGACACGAGGGGTGATGGCCTCCGGACAGGTGGCCGGGGTGATCGGGGATCTGCCCTGCCGCGCGGATCCGGTGGACCGGATCATGGCCGAGGCCGCCACGACCCTGGCCCGGCTGACCGGCGGTCGTACAGTTGGGTGAAAGCGGCCAGACCATGACACGGGTAGTGGGAGGTCATCATGGCCGATCCCAAGGGTTTCCTCACCACACCCCGTCGTCTTCCGCCCCGCCGTCCGGTGGACGAGCGGGTGCGGGACTGGAACGAGGTCCAGGCGCCCGGCGCCCTGCTGCCGATCATCAACGCCCAGGCGGACCGCTGCATGGACTGCGGCATCCCGTTCTGCCACGAGGGCTGCCCGCTGGGGAACCTCATCCCGGAGTGGAACGACCTGGTCTCCCGTGACGACTGGCTGCGCGCGAGCGAGCGGCTGCACGCGACCAACAACTTTCCCGAGTTCACCGGCCGGCTGTGCCCGGCCCCCTGCGAGAGCGCCTGTGTGCTGGCCATCAACCAGCCGGCGGTCACCATCAAGAACGTCGAGGTGGCCATCGCCGACCGGGCCTGGGAGAGCGGATATGTGACCCCCAAGCCACCGGAGCGGCTGTCCGGCCGGACCGTCGCCGTCATCGGCTCGGGGCCCGCGGGCCTGGCCGCGGCCCAGCAACTCACCCGCGCGGGACACACCGTGGCGGTGTACGAGCGCGACGACCGGATGGGCGGGCTGCTCCGCTACGGCATCCCCGAGTTCAAGATGGAGAAGCGCCATCTGGACCGGCGGCTGGGGCAGATGCGGGCGGAGGGCACCAAGTTCCGTTCCGGCGTGGACGTCGGCACCGATCTGGACGCCGCCGAGCTCCGAGCGCGCTACGACGCACTCGTGATAGCGGTGGGCGCCCGGGCCTGTCGCGAACTCCCCGTCCCCGGAAGGGAGTTGTCCGGGATCCATCAGGCGATGGAGTATCTGCCGATGGCCAACCGGGTGCGCGAGGGCGACTACGCCCGGCCGCCGATCACCGCCGAGGGCAAGCATGTGGTCATCGTCGGCGGCGGGGACACCGGCGCGGACTGCCTGGGCACCGTGCTGCGGCAGGGCGCCGCCTCCGTGACCCAGCTGGACATCCACCCCCGGCCCGGCGACGAACGGGCCGACGGCGAGCCCTGGCCCACTTACCCCAAGATCTACCGGATGTCCGCCGCCCATGAGGAGGCGCGGGAGTTGACGGCCTCTCCGGAGGCGGACGTGGACGCGCGGGTCTTCTCCGCGACCACCGTCCGCTTCGAGGGGACGGCACCGGACGCGGAGCGGCCGCACGGCGGCGTCCGGGCGCTGCGCCTGATCGGGGCCCGGGCCGACGGGCAGCCCGGGCCGGACGCGGAGCGGGTGCTCCGGGCGGATCTGGTGCTGCTGGCCCTCGGCTTCCGTGGCCCGGAGCCGGACAGCGGGCTGTTCGACCAGCTCGGGCTGGAGCTCGACGAGCGCGGCACCGTCGCACGTGACGCGTCCTTCGCCACCGGCGCGGACGGGGTGTTCGTAGCGGGCGACGCGGGCCGTGGCCAGTCGCTGATCGTCTGGGCGATCGCCGAGGGCCGCTCCGCCGCGGCCGCCGTGGACCGCTATCTCGCGGGCTCGACGACACTCCCGGCGCCGGTCGGGGCGGCCGACCGCCCGATGACGGCCTGACGACGGGACGGCACTCCGGTGGTCGGCACAGGTGGCCGACACCGGTGCTCGGACATCAGCGCCCGGCCACCGGCGCCCGGAGAGCGGGCCGCCTGCCGCGGGCGCGCGGCGCGGGAATAGTGTGCGTCCATGATCTCGCAATCGCCCCTCCTCACCGTGGCCGACGGTGTGCACATCTGGTCCCCCACCCCGAGCGCCGGATGGGGTCTGGCCAACTGCGGTCTGGTCGTCTCGCCCGACGGCGCCGCCGCCTGGATCGACACCCCCTACGACCGGCGGATGGCCGCTGACTTCCTGGAACGCAGCCGCGCCCTGCTGCCCGGCGGGGCCAGGATCGAGCGGGTGATCGTCACCCATGCCAACGGCGACCACCTGTGGGGCGCGGAGGTCGTACCGGACGCGGAGATCGTCGCCACCCGCGAGGCGCTCGGCCACATCGAGTACGAGCCCTCGCCGCAGCAGTTGCACGCCCTGGTGCACGGCAGCGATCCGGCGACCCCGCTCGGCTGGTATCTCCAGCGGCACTTCGGGCGGTTCGACTGGTCCGGCACCGAGGTGGTCGAGCCGACGCTCACCTTCGTGGGCGAACTCGACCTGCGGGTGGGCCAGGTGCCGGTGCGGCTGTTCAGTCTGCCGTCCGCGCACACCGCGGGCGATCTGGTGGCGTATCTGCCGCGGCAGAAGGTGGCGTTCACCGGCGATGTCATCTTCGCCTCCGGTCCCCAGGACCCCGGCGACCACGCGGTGCACTGGGCGGGCCCCCTGGACAATGTGATCTCCGCCTGCGAGCGGGTGCTCGCGACCGGGGCCGAGGTGATCGTCCCCGGCCATGGGCCGGTCCTCGACCGGGAGGGGGTCCGCGGCCACATCGGCTATCTGGAGCATCTGCGGGACCGCACCCGGCAGCTGCACACGGCAGGGGTACCGGCCCTGGAGGCCGCCCGCACCCTCATCGCCGAGAACACCTATCCGGCGCTGGGCCTGCCCGAGCGGCTGGTGATCACGGTGGGCTCGGAGTACCGGCATCTGAACGGCACGGACGAGGCGGCGGATCTCGTGGCCACCATGGCCGACCTCGCCCAGGTGGCGTGGGAGCGGCGCGAGGGCGCGCCGACGGCCTCGGCCTGACGGCACCCGCGGCGGAACGCGGGTGACGGGGGCCGCGGACGGCGGCCGGGGCCGGTCGACGGCGGTCCGTACGTCGCCGGTGTCACCGCGGGGCGCGTTCCGCGGCCGGAAGATCCTGCTCGGTCCAGATGATCTTGCCGTTCCTGGTGTAGCGGGTGCCCCAGCGCTGGACCATCTGGGCGACGAGGAACAGCCCGCGTCCGCCCTCGTCGGTGATGGCCGCCCGGCGCAGATGCGGTGCGGTGGTGCTGCCGTCGGCGACCTCGCAGATCAGCGCCCGGTTGCGCATCAGACGCAGCCGCACGGGGCCGACGGCGTGCCGGATGGCGTTGCCGAGCAGCTCGCTGACCACCAGCTCGGTGGTGAAGGCGGCCTCCTCCAGGTTCCAGTCGGCCAGGGTGCGGGCGACGGCCGCCCGCATCCGGGCCACGACCTCCGGGTCCGGCGGCAGCTCCCAGGAGGCCACCCGGCGCTCGTCCAGCGCGGTGGTACGGGCGATGAGCAGGCAGACGTCGTCGGTGCGGCGCGGCGACAGCAGGGCGGCCATCACGGCGTCGCAGGCCCGCTCCGGATCGGGGTCGGCATCGGTGAGGGCGTCACGCAGCTGGTCGAGCCCGGTCACGAGGTCCCGTTCGCGGTCCCGGACGAGTCCGTCGGTGTAGAGGACGAGGCGGCTGCCCTCGGGCAGCTCGGTCTCGGTCATCTCGTAGAGCCGGCCGCCAAGTCCCAGCGGCGGTCCTGCGGGCAGGTCGAGGAAGGTCACGGAACCGTCGGGATGGACCAGGGCCGGGGGCGGATGACCGGCCCGCGCCAGGGTGCAGTGCCGGGAGACCGGATCGTAGACCGCGTACAGACAGGTGGCCCCCGCCGCCCCGACGCCGCCGTTCACGGCCGTCTCCTCCCGGTCGACCAGGTCGACCACGTCATCGAGCCGGGCCAGCAGCTCATCGGGCGGAAGGTCCACGACGGAGAAGTTGAGCACTGCGGTGCGCAGCCGGCCCATGGTCGCGGCGGCGTGCAGTCCGTGGCCGACGACATCGCCGACGACGAGAGCGACCCGGGCCCCCGACAGGGGGATGACATCGAACCAGTCGCCTCGCACCCCGCCGGGGGCGGGCAGATAGCGCTGGGCGGCGACGACGGCCTGCTGTTCGGGGCGGCCGCGGGGCAGCAGGCTCTCCTGGAGGGCCAGGGTGGTGGCGTGCTCGCGTGCGTAGCGGCGGGCGTTGTCGACGGCGACGGCCGCCTGGCCGGCCAGCTCCTCGGCGAAGGACCGGTCCTCCTCGTCGAACGGCGGGGCGTCCCCCGAGCGCCAGAACGCCACCTGGCCCAGGCGGACGCCGCGCCCGCTGAGCGGCACGGTCAGCAGTGAGCGGATGCCGTAGGCCACCAGCCATCCCACCTGCTCCGGGTCCTGCGGCGTCCAGTCGGGGTCGGACGGCAGCCGCTCCACGGCGAACACGCGCGCCTGGCCGGTGCCGCCGGCCCGCTGGGTGACGGGGAAGGCGGAGACGTGCTCGCCGACACGGCGCAGCGGGGCGTCCTGCCGGATGCCGCTGAAGGCGGCCCGGCGCAACGACGAGTCCTGGTCGCCCGGCTCCTCGCCGCGCAGTACGGCCTCGTGCAGATCGACGGTGGCGTAGTCGGCGAAGCGCGGCACGGCGACCCGGGCCAGTTCCTGGGCGGTCCCTTCCATGTCGAGGCTGCTGCCCACGCGGACACCGGCCTCGTAGAGCAACTGAAGGCGTGCGTACGCCCGGTCGGCCTTGTCCGTCAGGGCGCGCAGCTCGGTGGTGTCCCGAAGGGTGGCGACGCTGCCCCAGGGCGCTCCGTCCCGCTCCGCCGGGCGCTGGTTGACCGCCAGCAGCCGGTCCCCGACCTGATACACCGCGTCGGTGGCCGCACGGCCGGAGGCGAGCAGCCCGGCGAGCTCCGAGGGCAGGCCGGCGTCGGTGATCTGCCGTCCGTGCGCGTCGGGCGTGAGGCCCAGCAGATGCAGCGCCTCGTCGTTGGCGAGCAGCAGCAGCCCCTCGTCGTCGACGATCAGCACCCCCTCCTTGACGCTGCGCAGCACGGCGTCGTGGTGTTCGTACATCCTGGTGATCTCGGCGGGGTCGAGCCGGTGGGTCTGGCGCCGCAGCCGCCGGGCCACGAGTGCCGCACCGCCCCCGCCCAGGACGAGGGCGAGCGCCGTGGAGCCGTAGATCATCGGCAGTTGGCGGCCGACCGTCCGGGCCACGGAGGGGACGGAGACCCCGGCGTTGACGATGCCGATCACCCGGCCCCGGGCGTCGGTGACCGGCACGGCGGCACGGATCGAGGGGACCGAGCGGGTGATGCCCGGGAGCCTGTCGGTGAAGGTCCGGCCCGCCGTGGCCGGATAGAGGGTACGGCCGATGGGCTTGCCGAGCAGCTTCGGATCCGGATGGGTCCAGCGGATGCCCCGAGGGGAGGTCACCACGATGTAGTCGACGTCGGTCCGGTGCCGGACCTTCTCGACGAAGGGCTGGAGGGTCGTGGAGGGGTGGCGGGACTCCAGCGCCCGCTGGACGCCGGGGGCGAGGGCGACGGTCCGCGCGACGGTCAGGGCACTGACCCGGGCCTGGCTGTCCCCGCTGCTGCGGGCCTGGAGGGACAGCGTGGCACCCGCGGCGAGCACCAGGAGCGTCACGATGATCAGCATCAGGGCGCACACCTGCCCGCCGACACTGCGCGAGCCCAGCGCCGAGCGCACTTTCACATGCTCTGTCTAGCGCATATCCCCGGGTCGCACACCCGGTGGCGGCCGGGGCGGGGCATCGGCGGTCACAGATTGATCATGTGTCCGGAGAGCCCGTGGACGGCCTCCTTCACCGCCTCGCTGAGGGTCGGATGGGCGTGGATGTTGCGGGCCACCTCGTGCACGGTCAGATCCCACTGCTGGGCGAGGCTGAGCTCGGGCAGCAGCTCGGTGACCTCGGGGCCGATGAGATGGCCGCCCAGCAGCTCGCCGTGGCGGCCGTCGCTGATGAGCTTCACGAAGCCGACGGGGTCGCCGAGGCCCTGGGCCTTCCCGTTGGCGGTGAACGGGAACTTCGCCACCCGGATGTCGAAGCCGCGCTCCCGCGCCTGGGCCTCGGTCCAGCCGAAGCTGGCGATCTGCGGCTGGCAGAAGGTGGCGCGCGGGATCATCACGTAGTCGAGCTCCATGGTCTCGGCCCCGGCGATGGTCTCCGCCGCGACGATGCCCATGGCCTCGGCGGCGTGCGCCAGCATCAGCTTGGCGGTGACATCGCCGATGGCGAAGATGTGCGGCACATTGGTGCGGCAGAGGCCGTCCACGTCGATGGCGCCCCGCTCGGTCAGCCGGACGCCGGTGTGCTCCAGCCCGTATCCGTCCACCCGCGGCCGGAATCCGATGGCCTGCAGCACCCGGGCGGCCTGCAGGGTCTGCCGCTGGCCGCCCGTGGTCACCATGACCTTGACCGCGGGGCCCGTGTCGTTGATCGCCTCCACCCGGGTGGAGGTCAGGATGTTCATGCCGAGCCTGCGGAAGCGGCGGGTGAGCTCGGCGGAGACCTCCTCGTCCTCCAGGGGCACGATCCGGTCCATGAACTCCACCAGCGTCACCTGCACCCCGTAGCTGTGCATGATGTACGCGAACTCCACGCCGATGGCGCCCGCGCCCGCGATCAGGACGCTGCCGGGCAGGGTGGGGGCGAGGATCTGCTCCTCGTAGGTCACCACCCGCTCGCTGAGGGAGGTGCCGGGCAGCAGATTGGTGAGCGAGCCCGTGGCGATGACGCAGTGGTCGAAGGTGACCGTCTCCGTGTCACCGCCGGTGAGAGTGACCCGCAGTTCGTGGGGTCCGGTGAAGGTGCCCCGTCCCTCGTACTTGGTGATCTTGTTCTTCTTCATCAGATAGTGGACGCCCTTGACCCGTCCGTCGGCCACCTTGCGGCTGCGCTCGAACGCGTCGCGGTAGTCCACGGTCACATCGCCGTTCACCCGGATGCCGAAGTTCTCGGCCTCATGGATGAACAGATGGGCCAGCTCGGCGTTGCGCAGCAGAGCCTTGGACGGGATGCAGCCCACGTTCAGGCAGACGCCGCCCCAGTAGCGTTCCTCGACGACGGCCGTGGTCAGGCCCAGCTGGGCGGCGCGGATCGCGGCGACATAGCCACCCGGGCCGGCTCCCAGAACCACCACGTCGAAATGTGCGCTCATGCGTCGCACCTTAGACATTAGAGTCGGGGTATGGCTTCAGACGAGGGGTCCGTACGGGTGGACAGCTGGATCTGGTCCGTGCGGCTGACCAAGACGCGTTCCATGGCGTCCTCGGCCTGCCGCGCGGGGCACGTCCGGGTCAACGGCGAGCGCGTCAAGCCCGCGCACGCGGTACGGCCCGGAGACGAGGTGCGGCTGCGCCATGCGGGGCGCGACCGGGTCGTGGTCGTCTCGCGCATCGTGCGCAAGCGGGTCGGCGCGCCGGTGGCCGCGGAGTGCTTCGTCGACAACAGCCCGCCTCCGCCGCCGCGCGAGCACACCGTGCCGATCGGGCTGCGCGACCGCGGGACGGGCCGCCCCACCAAGCGCGACCGGCGCGAGATGGAGCGGCTGCGCGGTACGCCCGGCGATACCGGCTGAGAGCCGGTCAGTCCACCGTGATCCTTACGGGGCCGCCGTGTGCGTCGGCCCCGGCGATCCAGTCGGCGGGCACGTGGAACGGCCGGCCCGGCGCCACCGTGCGGGGAAGGCGCCCACGGTGCAGCGTCCGGCCGTCCTGGCCGACGGTGAGCACCGGCCGGCTCAGGAACCGCGTGGTGCGCAGGGTGAACCGGCCGCGCGGCGGGCGGGGCCCGTCCGGGGCGATCCGGTTGGGTGAGACCCACAGCAGCGGCGCCTCGACCCGCACGGGCAGCGCACCCGGGGTCCACGGCCGGCCGGCGAGATGGCGCAGCACGGGTCCGGCGGCCAACCGGCCGTCGAGGGCGGCGATATCGGCGGTCTCGACGGGGTGCAGCAGATTGCCCACGGCGAAGACCCCGGGTTCACCGGTGCGGAACTCGGCGTCGGCCGCGGGGCCCCGGGTGCCGGGGTCGAGGGCGATCCCGGCGCTTCTGGCCAGTTCGTGGTCGGGGATCCAGTCGCCGGTGAACACGACGGTGTCGCAGACGACGGCCGCCGTCCTGCCGTCCCGGTGCCGCAGCCGCACGCTCTCCAGCCGCCCCTGGCCGGTCAGTTCGGCCACGGTGGCATCGGTGACCAGCGGAAAGCCATAACGCAGCCGGGTACCGAGATGGCGTGCCGGGTGGGTCTGGTGGCGGGGCTGGTCGGTGACCATGGCGGCGACCTCGGCCCCGGCCCGGCGCAGGGTGGCCACCGCGGAGTAGCTGACCCGTTCCGCGCCGACGATGACGGCGCGTCGGCCGACGTTCTGATGGTGCAGATGGACGGCCTGCTGCAGCTGTCCGGTGGTGAGGACACCCGCCGGCCGGGTGCCGGGCACCAGCCGGGCGCTGCGGGGGCGTTCCCGGGCGCCGGTGGCCAGGACGACGGCCGTCGCGGTGACCCGCTCCAGGCCCGTCGGGCCCGTGATGTCCACGGTCCTCGGCGCCGCCCAGCCCGTGACCGTGACCGAGGTGCGCAGCACGGCTCCGGCGCGGATGGCGGCGGCGACGTGGTGGCGGGCGTAGTCGGGGCCGGTCATCACCCGGCGCAGATCGCGCAGTCCGAACCCGGTGTGGTGGCAGTGGCGGGGAATGCCGCCCGCGTGCTGCTCGCGGTCGAGGACCTCGACCCGGTCCACCCCGGCGGCGGCCAGCCGCGCGGCGAGTGCGAGTCCGGCCGGTCCGGCCCCGATGACCAGCACGTCGACGGTGCGGTGGGTACGGTCGGTGGGGGTCATCGCCGGGCCTCCGTCCGGTCCTGGGCCGCGGTGGCCGCGTCGAACTGGGCGCGCACCGCGGCACCGCAGAAGAATCCCTGGCAGCGCCCGCCGAGGGCCCGGGTGCGGCGCCGGAGGCCGTCGAGCGAGCCCGGTGGCACGGTGGCGGTCAGCGCGTCGCGGATCTCGCCCCGGGTGACGCGTTCGCAGTGGCAGACCACGGTGCCGTACGCGGGGTCGGCGGCGATGAGATCGGCGCGCTGGTAGGGGCGCGGGAACGCCTCGCCGATGGTGGGCATCCGCACCGGCTCGATCTCCCGCTCGGGCCCGGGGTCGAGACCGCACTCGGTGAGAAGCTCCGCCACATGTGCGGCGATGGCCATCGAGGCGGTGAGTCCGGTGGAACGGATGCCGCCCACGGCGACATACCGTCGGCCGGGGTCGGCGTGGATCTGGAAGTCGCCGTGCTCGGTGGCGGCGCGCAGCCCGGCGTAGACCGCGGTGGCCTCCTCCGCCAGCAGCTCCGGCATGATCCGCGCGCCCTTCTCCCGGAGCGAGGCCAGCCCGTCCGCCGACGATCCGGTGGCGGTCTTGTCGCCGAGGTCCTCGGCGGTGGGGCCGAGCATCACATTGCCGTACACGGTCGGCGCCACCAGCACGCCCTTGCCGAGCGCGGTGGGCACCGGCAGCAGGATGTGGTCCACCAGGCCGCGGGCGAACTTGTCGAAGACGATGAGCTGGCCGCGGCGCGGGGTCACGGTGAACTCCTCGTGGCCGAGCCGCCGGTTGATCTCGTCCGAGTACAGCCCCGCGGCGTTGACCAGATGACGGGTGCGCAGCACCCCGCGCGGGGTGGCGATCTCGTGGTGGTCCTCGCCGGTGGTGATGGCCCCGGCCGGGCAGTTCAGATGCAGGGCGACGCCCGCGCGCACCGCCTGGGTGGCGTAGGCGAGCGTCGTCGTCCAGGGGCAGATGATGCTCTCCCCGGGGACTTCGAGCGCGCCGAGGGCGCCCGGTCCCAGATGGGGTTCGCGGGCGTAGACCGCCTCCGCGTCGAGGATGCTCGTCTCGTCGTAGCCGTTGCGCACGGCCTTCTCGGCGAGTGACGGCAGTGCGGCGAGCTGTTCGGCGTCCCAGGCGACGAGGAGCGCGCCGAGCGGTTCGAGCGGGATGCCGGTCTCGGCGGCGTAGGCGGTCAGCCGCTGGTAGCCCTCGCGCACCAGGCGGGCCTCCAGGGTGCCCGGGGTGGCGTCGAAACCGGTGTGCAGGATCGCGGTGTTGGCCTTGGAGGTGCCGTTCCCGACATCGTCGGACGCCTCGACGAGGGCGATCCGCAGCCGGTGGCGGGCCAGTTCGCGGGCGATGGCGGTGCCGACCACCCCGGCGCCGATGATGGCCACGTCGTAGACCTCGCCGGGGAGGTCACCCGTGGTCGTGACGGTCATTGTGGTCCCTTGCTCGGTGGTGCGAACGGCTCCTGGCGCGGCGGTCCTGGGCGGATGTCCTCAGCGGGGTCCTCAGTCGTGGGCGGCGGCCGTCGGCGCCTGGTCCAGCAGCGCGGCCACGGCAGAGCGGAAGCCGGCCAGGCGCTCGGCGGCCCGCTCCGCGCTGATCCGCGGTTCGTAGACGGCGGCGGGCTCCCACGCCGGAACCGCCTCCTCGACCGTCAGACCCGGGTCGAGCCCCAGCCGCGCGGCGGCGCCCACGCCCAGCGCCGTGACATCCGGCAGCGCCGACACCTCCACCGGCCGCTGCAGCAGATCGGCCTGGGTCTGCATCAGCAGCGCCGAGCGGGTCAGTCCCCCGTCGACCCGCAGGACGGTCAGCGGCGCGCCCAGGTCGGAGGCGGCCGCCTCGGCGATCTCCACCACCTGGGCGGCGATGCCCTCGCACAGGGCGCGCACCAGATGCCCGGCGGTGGTGTCCAGACCGAGCCCGGTCAGCGAGCCCTTGAGGTCGCCGCGCCACCACGGCGCCGCGAGTCCGGCGAGCGCCGGTACGAAGGTGACTCCCCCGGTGTCGGGCACGGTCGACCCGACCGGGTCGAGGTCCTGGGGCCCCTGGATCACCCCCAGGTCGCTGAGCCAGCGCACCGCGGAGGCGGCGGTGTACACCTGGCCGTCCAGGCAGTAGCTGGTACGCCCGCCGAACCGCCAGGCCACGCAGGAGACCAGACCATGAGGGCCGCGCCGGGGCCGGTCCCCGGTCTGGGCGAGGAGGAAGGCCCCGGTGCCGTAGGTGCACTTGGCGGTGCCCGGCTCGGTCACCCGCTGCGCCAGCAGGGCGGCCTGCTGGTCGACGAGGAGCCCGGTGAGCGGGACTTCGCCGCCGAAGGCCGTGGTGGTGCCGACGGGCCCGGCGGCGTCGACGACGCGCGGCAGCCGTTCGGCGGTCAGCCCGTAGAGGTCCAGCGCCTTGGGGGACCAGGCGACACGGTCGAGGTCGAGCAGCCCGGTGCGCCCCGCGGTGGCGGCGTCGGTGACGAACGCGCCGGTGAGCCGGTGGATCAGCCAGGCGTCGCTGGTGGTGACCACGCCCTCGCCGGTCAGATGGCGCCGGATCCACGCCATCTTGGGCGCGGCGAAGTACGGATCGAGTGGCAGCCCGGTGAGTTCGCGCAGTGTCTCGGCGTGCGGCGCGAGCTGCTCGCACACCGTCCGCGCCCGCCGGTCCTGCCAGACCAGCGCGTCGGTCAGTGGGTCGCCCGTGACGGGGTCCCAGGCCAGCACGGTCTCGCCCTGGTTGGCCAGCCCGACCGCCACGACCGGCTCCCCCGCGGCCGCGAGCGCCTGGCGTCCGGCCTCGAGGACCGAGGCGAGCAACGCGGCCGGATCGACCTCGACCAGCCCACCGGGCAGATAGCGGGGGCGCACGGAGACCTCGGCGGAGCCGATCACCCCGCGCTCGGGACACAGCACCAACGCCTTGGTGCCCGAGGTGCCTTGGTCGACGGCGAGGACCGGGCCGGTCGCGGGGTCGGCCGGGGTGCGGGGGCGACGCTCTGCAGGCAGCATGTCCGGTTCTTCGCTCGGGACTGGTGGATCGCTTCAGCTCGGGGACGGTGCGCGGAGATCTTGCCGGAAAGCCTGGTGCAGTCACGGGGCGGGCGTCAAGACGGCAGGTCCGGGCACGCCCGTGGTCCCCCGTGCCCGAGTCGCCGCGGCGGGACTATAGGATCCCTGCAACCATCCCCCCAGGCCCCTCGTTCTCCGCGTCCGGTACGTCAGCTCCGTACGAAAGTCATCCGATGCCCGAGGAAGAGTTCCGCCCCGTGTACCACCCCGCGGGGTATGACGGCGGACTGCGCATCGCGCTGCAGGATCTGCGCACCGGACGCTGGATATCGATGCGCAATCTGCTCGCGGAGACTCCCACGTGGGCGCTGTGGACCCAGCGCACCCAGGTGCTGGCCACGGCCGCCGCCGGATCCAACGTGGTGGACGCGTGGCGGGCCGAGGAGCCGCAGAGCGTGGCGGCGCTGGTGATGGGCGCCCGGGTGGGGGTGGAACGCGCGGTGCGCGCACACCGCGAGGGACATCCCCGCACCCGGGAGCTGTGGCGGGAGGCGTGGCAGTCCTGCCAGCTGGCCGCGCACCACTCTCCGGCGGATCCGGTGCCGTGGGTGTGTCTGCTGGCCCTGGCCCAGCTGGACAAGGAGCAGCGGCAGGAGGAGCACCGGGTGCCCCCGCCCGGTCCGCTGCTGTTCCCCGGGCCCTGGGGGCTGCTGGCGGAGGCCGACCGGCGCGATCCGTACAACCGCGAGGCGTACCACCGGATGCTGCAGTTCGTGTACGCCCGGCGGGCCGGAGGTTCGCTGGCCGAGGCGGTCAACTTCGTGCAGTGGGTGTCCTCGGGCGCGCCCGGGGAGTCCGCGCTGCAGGTGCTGCCGCTGTATGTGCACGTCGAGCGGTACCGCGAGGAGCGGGGCTACGAGAAGGCGCTCGACCTGCACTGGGCCACCGAGGACGCCACCCGGGACGCCCAGAAGGCGCTGCACGGCTGGTTCGACCACGCCGATCTCACGACGAGTTCACTGCTGGATCTCAACCATCTCGCGCACGCCCTGTGGGGCGCGCTGCGATTCTCCGACGCGGCCCGCGTCTTCGAGGCGCTGGGGCCGTACTTCACCCCGCTCCCCTGGGCCTACCGCACCCCCAACCCCGGCGACCGCGCGGTAGCTGAAGAAATGTTTCTTCGCGCCCGGGTCCGCTCGCTGGCCGGCGCCCGTGGGCCAAGACCCGGGGTCAACGGCTGAGCCGGGGTCCTCCCCGGCGTTTCCGACCACCGCTCCCCCATCCGCCCTTCTGCCCTTCTGCCCTTCTGCCAGACCGATTTCCCCACCTGTACCACCACCCTCGCCCGCCCCAGCATTCGGGAGGTACATTCATGTCCACGGCATGGTCGAGTTCGGGTCCCGCTCCCCAACTGGACGACGAACAGCGGCTGCGTGAGCTCGGCTATCAACCCGTACTGGCCCGCCGCATGGGCGGGTTCGGCAATTTCGCCATCAGTTTCTCGGTCATCTCCATTCTCTCCGGCTGCATGACGCTGTACGGCTTCGGGCTGGACACCGGAGGCCCCGCGGTCATGATGTGGGGCTGGGCCGGAGTGGGGCTCTTCGTCCTGTGCGTCGGACTCGCCCTGGCGGAGGTGACCAGCGCCTATCCCACCTCGGGGGCGCTGTACTACATGGCCGACCGGCTGGGCGGACGGAGGTGGGGCTGGTACACCGGCTGGCTCAACCTGCTGGGGCTGCTCGGGGCCATCGCCGGAATCGACTACGGCGCCGCCCTGTTCACCGGCGCGCTCTTCAACCTCCAGTGGGGATTCGATCCCACACCGGAATCGACCATGGTCATCTTCATCTGCATTCTGCTGCTGCACGCGGCGCTGAATCTGTTCGGGGTGCGGCTGGTCAGCGTGCTCAACTCGGTCAGTGTGTGGTGGCATCTGGCCGGTGTCGCCATCATCGTCGGCGCACTGGCGATCGTGCCCTCCCACCACCAGTCGCCCGAGTTCGTCTTCACCGAATTCGTCAATGACACCGGCTGGTCGAATCCGCTGTACGTGGCCGCGATCGGACTACTGCTCGCCCAGTACACCTTCTCCGGCTACGACGCCTCCGCGCATCTGTCCGAGGAGACCTCCAACGCCTCCGTCTTCGCCGCCCGGGGAATCGTCCGCGCCATCTGGGTGTCCTGGGTGGCCGGGTTCGTGCTGCTGGCCGGACTCACCTTCGCCATCCAGGACTACGCCGGTGCGCAGAAGAGCGCCACCGGAGTGCCCCCGGCGCAGATCCTGATCGACGCCCTGGGGACGAGCGGTGCCACCGCGATGCTGCTCATCGTCATCGTGGCGCAGCTGTTCTGCGGTAACGCCGAGGTGGCGGCGGCCAGCCGGATGGTGTTCGCCTTCAGCCGGGACGGCGCGCTGCCCGGCTCACGGCTGTGGCAGCGGGTCAGCTCCCGCACCCAGACGCCGGTGCACGCGGTCTGGCTGTCGGTGGCGGTCGCGTGTGTGCTGGCCCTGCCGTCCCTGTACTCCGAGACGGCCTACGGCGCGGTGACCGCCATCAACGTCATCGGGATCACCCCCGCCTACGCCATCCCCATCTTCCTGCGGCTGCGCGCCGGGGACCGGTTCCAGCCGGGCCCGTGGCACCTGGGCCGCTGGAGCAAACCGGTGGGCTGGATCGCGGTGGTGTGGGTGGCCGTGGTGACGGTGCTGTTCTGTCTGCCGCAGTCCAGTCCGGTGACGGCCGACTCGATGAACTACGCCTCGATCGCCCTGGCCGTGGTGCTGCTGCTGGCCACGATCTGGTGGTTCGTGGCCCGCCGCTCGTACAACACGCCCTCCGCGTACGGCACGGCGCGCGAACAGGCGGAGATCGCCGAGGGCATCGTCTGAAGGTGTCTGTCCGAAACCGGGGTGCGGAGGGATTCCGCACCCCGGTGCCGCGCGATCGGACTCATCCGGAATGCCGCAGCGACGCGGCCGGGGGCCGCTCGCGGCCGGCGCCGTAGGCGAGGAAGTACGCGGGCCCCCGCTTCAGCCAGGGCGCCTTGGTGAGCACCTGGGTCAGCCGCAGCGGCTGCCCCGCGACGGCCGGTGAACGCCCCTGCAGCAGCGGCTCGATGACCCGCGCGTGGGCGATCCGCTGCAGTATCTGCGTCCCGGCGGCGGTCGGCCACCGGCGGTTCTGGATGGCGCGTACGTCGGCGAGGCCCACGGTGCCCTTCCGCAGCGGCCCGGCCAGATGGCGGGCGGCGGCGACCGCGTCCTCGACGGCGAGGTTGATGCCGATCCCGAACACGGGCGACATCGCGTGGGCCGCGTCCCCGATGCACAGCAGTCCGGGGCGGTGCCAGCGGCGGAGCCGGTCCATCCGGACGTCCAGCAGCTTGACCTCGTCCCAGGACCGCGGGCGGGGTTCGCGGTCGGCCACGCCCTGCCGTATCCATGGCGTGGCCTCGGCGAACGAGGCGAGGAACTGGTCGAGGGGCTGGGCGCGCCAGGCGTCGTCGGCCCCCTTGGGGATCAGGGCGGCGCACTGCCAGTAGTCCCCGCGGTCGATCATGGCCGTGAGATAGCGTTCGCCGGCGTTGCCCACCAGCCCCCGCGGGTCGCGCTCCTCGCGTGGCAGCCGGAACCACCAGACGTCCATCGGGCAGGGGAACTCCCGCAGCCCCAGCTCGGGCAGGACACGGGCGAGCGACCCCCGGCCGTCGCAGGCCACGGTGAGGGTGGCGCGCAGCTCTCCGGTGGAGCCGGCGACGCGGTCGCGGTAGCGCACTCCGGTGACCCGTCCGCGCTCCATGAGGAAGGAGGTCACCTCGGTGTTCATCCGCAACTGGAAGGTGGGCTCCCGCTTGGCCTCGTCCGCCAGCAGATCGAGCAGATCCCACTGCGGCACCATCGCGACGTAGTTGTACTTCCCCGGCAGCGAGCTGATGTCGCCGACCGTGAACAGATCGCCGTCCCGTCCGATGGGCAGCTGGACGGAGTGCACATGCCGCTGCGGCAGGGCCGCGAACCGCTCGGCGAGGCCCAGCTCGTCCAGGAGCCGCAGCGTGCTCGGATGGACCGTGTCGCCGCGGAAGTCGCGCAGGAAGTCCCCGTGCTTCTCCAGGACGGTGACCTCCACCCCGGCCCGGGCCAGCAGCAGCCCGAGGACCATCCCGGCGGGCCCGCCGCCCACCACACAGCATGTGGTCCGCTCCATCTCACGGCTCCCTTCGACGTCCCCGAGGCCATGGGCACCCTCTCAGGAGGGCTTACCCCGTGGCGGCACGCCACACCGGCGCCGCGGGTGCGCCCGATCACGATCGGCTTGAATCCTCCTGGGCCCGCGTCCGTATCCCCGCGTGATGGTGTGGGGCGCATAAGGAGGTCTGTATGGCAGCCGAACCCGATCCGGACCGACCAGCCGGGCGCGAGGTGCTCGAGCCGACCGCGATCTTCCGTGCGACGCCGGAGTACGACGACGACTCGGAGCGGCCGGTCGAGGGATGGATGGAGGAGCTCGACCTCTTCCGGCCGCCGGGCACCGAACTTCCGCCCGAGGCGCCGCCCATGGCGGACGCGGACACCCAGGAGATGACCGGCGGTCCGACCTCGGCCGACGCCTGGCCGGTTCAGGACGCACCGGCCGAGCCGCGCCGTCCGGCCGAACCGCCCGCCCCGGCCGGGCGGCGCTACCCCAGGGCCGCCCTGCTGGTGCTGGCCGGACTCGGCGCGGGGGTCGCCCTCTCGCTGGTGGTGATGGTGCCCCGGGACTCGGCGTCCGGTGCGGCCGAGGGCGGCGCGTCGGCCACGCCGACGGCGCCCGCGACCTCCGCCGCGCCCGGGACGCCGAGCGCGCCCGCCTCGCAGCCGCCGGACGACGCGCTACCGCCGCCGGGCGATCCGGGCGATGTGCTGACCCTCGGGTCCACCGGCCCGGAGGTGACCGAGCTCCAGAAGCGTCTGCTGCGGATTCCGAACGTGTATCAGGACGGGCCGGTCAACGGGCAGTACGACCAGAGCCTCGCCCAGGCGGTCTCCCGGTTCCAGGTGTGGTACGGGATCCGGGGCGATGCGAACGGGGTGTACGGGTCCGCCACGCGGCAGCAGTTGGAGTCGCGCACCTGACCGTTCCGCCGTCGGCCGGGGGACCGTCGGCCCGGGTCGTCAGACGGCGCCGAAGACCTGGGTCCAGTACGTGCCCGCGCGGCTGCCGGTGGCGTGGCCGACGCCGATATGGGTGAAGTCGGGCTTCAGGATGTTGGCGCGATGGCCCGGGCTGTTCATCCAGCCGCGCACCACCTCCGCCGGGGAGCGCTGGCCGCATGCGATGTTCTCGCCGATGCCGCGGTGTGTGGCCCCGGCGGTCCGCGCCCGGTCCCAGGGCTGATGTCCCTCGGGGCCGGTGTGGGAGTAGAAATCGCGGGCCACCATGTCGTCACTGTGCGCCTGCGCGGCGGCCGTGAGCCGGGGGTCCGGGGCGAGCGGTGCCAGCCGGGCGGCGGCACGCTCCGCGTTGGTGAGGGCGATGACCTCGGAGACCAGGCGCAGCAGTCCGTCCGGGGTGAACGGCCGGGCCCATACCGCCGTCCAGTAGACGTCCCCGGTGGTGGGGCCGTCGGCCCGGCCGATCCCCAGGTGGACGAGGTCCGGATCGTGGAACGGGCCCCGGCGCTCATCGCCTTCGAGGCAGTAGTCCACGAACTCCCGCGGGGTGCGCGGCCCGGAGACGATGTGCTCGGCGATGGTCAGCGGGGTGTATCCGTGCGCGGCGATCCGGTGGAAGAGCGATCTGCCGTCCGGGGTCTCCAGCGCCAGCGCACCGTGGGCGGCCATGACCCGGGCGTGCGCCTCGGCGGCAGCGGTCAGCCGTCCGTCGAGGGCCACGGGGGCGGCTCCGGCCCGTGCCCGCGCCGCGTTCACCACCTCCAGGGCATGCCGTGAGGCCCCGTCGGCGGGCGGCGCAGCGGAAGGCGCGGGCATGGCCCGGGCGGAAGGCGCGGTCCCGGCCCGAGTGGTCGGCGGGGGCATGGGCCGGGTGGTCGGGGCGGGCGGGGGCGGGGCTCCGTCGTCGGCGACGTCGACGCCGAAGTCCCGCGCCACACCGGCCAGTCCGTCGGCGTAGCCCTGGCCGATCGCCCGCACCTTCCATCCGCCGCCGCGGCGGTAGATCTCGGCGAGCAGCAGCACCGTCTCCGCCGAGGGGCGCGGCGGGGCGAACCGGGCCAGTGGCGCTCCCCGTTCGTCCAGGACGCTCAGCACGGGCGCCGGCAGCCGCCCGAGCGGGGTGCCCGGGTCGGCGGGGCTGATGACGAGGGTGACCCGGGCGGCGCCGGGCCGCAGCCCCCGGGGCCGCAGGGTGACGGTGTCGCCGTCCAGCCGGGCACCGGGCGCGGTGGGCTGGTTGAAGAAGACGAAGTCGCCGTCACCCGCGACCTTGCCGTCCTCGCCGGTGATCAGCGCGGACAGGTCGAACGGGCCCGGCACCCGGATGGTCAGCGCGCCGTCGGGCAGCGCCTGGTTGCCGCCGGGCACCAACTCGCCCATGTCCGCTCCTCACCGCCGCGTTCATGTAGGCAACGCGTCATGAAGGCAACGGCCGGGCGCGCCCGCCGGTTCCGACGGTGTGCTCCCGGCCGTTGCGGCGGTGGGACCGGTCCTCAGACCGGCACCGCGACGTACTTGTACTCCAGGAACTCGTCGATGCCGACGCGGCCGCCCTCACGTCCGAGCCCGGACTGTTTGACGCCGCCGAAGGGGGCCGCGGGGTTGGAGACCAGACCGGTGTTGAGGCCGACCATGCCGACCTCGAGCCGCTCGCTCACCCGCAGCGAACGGCTCAGGTCCTGGGTGAACACATAGCCCACCAGGCCCCATTCGGTGCTGTTGGCGGTGGCGACGACCTCGTCCTCGTCGTCGAAGGTGAGGACGGCCGCGACCGGTCCGAAGATCTCGGTCCCCATCAGCCGGCTGGCCGGGGAGACGCCGGTGAGCACCGTGGGCGGATAGAAGCAGCCGGGGCCCTCGGGGGTGCTGCCGCCGACCAGGACCTCGGCGCCGCGTGCCACGGCGTCCGCGACCAGCTCCTCGACCTTGGTACGGCCGGCCCGGTCGATGAGCGGCCCGACGTCGACACCGGGCCGGCTGCCGGGGCCGACCTCCAGCGCGCCCATCCGGCGGGCGAGCCGGTCGGCGAACTCGGCCGCGGCGGAGGAGTGGACGAAGAACCGGTTGGCCGCCGTGCACGCCTCGCCCATGTTGCGCATCTTGGCGGTCATGGCGCCCTCGACCGCGGCGTCCAGGTCGGCGTCCTCGAAGACGATGAAGGGGGCGTTGCCGCCGAGCTCCATGGAGGTGCGGACCACCGCGGGCGCGCACTGGGCGAGCAGGGTGCGGCCGACCTGGGTGGAGCCGGTGAAGGAGAGCTTGCGGACGTGCCCGCCGGTCAGCAGCGGCTCCACGACCTCGCCCGCGCGGGAGGTGGTGACCACGTTGAGCACCCCGGCCGGAAGCCCCGCCTCCGCCAGGATGCCGGCGAGCGCCAGGCTGGACAGCGGGGTCTGCGGGGCGGGCTTGAGCACCATGGTGCAGCCCGCGGCGATGGCCGGGCCGATCTTGCGGGTGCCCATGGCCAGCGGGAAGTTCCACGGCGTGACGAGCAGACAGGGGCCGACCGGGCGGCGCATCAGCAGCATGCGGTTCCTGCCGTCCGGCAGCGTGGAGAACCCGCCCTCGATGCGTACGGCCTCTTCCGAGAACCAGCGGAAGAACTCCGCGGCGTAAGCCGCCTCACCCCGTGCCTCGGCCAGCGGCTTGCCCATCTCGGCGGTCATCAGCGCGGCGAGCGCGTCGGCCCGCTCCGTGATCAGCTCATAGGCGCGGCGCAGGATCTCGCTGCGCGCGCGGGGCGCGGTGGCCGCCCACTTCTCCTGGGCGTCCTCGGCGGCGGCCAGGGCGCGCTGCCCGTCGGCGGGGGCGGCGTCGGCGACCTCGCACAGCACCTCACCGGTGGCCGGGTCGTCGACCGGCATGGTCCGACCGCCGGCCGCGTCGGACCACGATCCGGCGATGTAGAGCTGCTTGGGCACCGCCGCGAGGACCTCGGCGGCCGAGGGGTACGAGGGGGTGGGCATAGGGGCAATCTCCTTCGTGACCGCCGCCGGTCCGAGGGGTTCGGACCGGCGGGCGGATCGGGCTCCCGTTGGGCGATGTGCGGTGCGCGTCAGGAGTCCGCTGTTCCGGCGCTGACGGCGGCGGACCAGGCGCGCAGACCCTCGTCGATCGCCGCTTCGTCGACGACGAGGGCGGGGATCATCCGGACCACATGGTTCCAGGCCCCGCACAGGAGCAGCAACAGTCCCTCGTCCACGGCGGCGCGCTGCACCCGGGCCGCGGTCGCCGGGTCGGGTTCCCCGTCCTCGGTGACGAATTCGCTGGCCAGCATGAGGCCGAGGCCGCGCACATCGCCGATGGCCGGGGTCTTGGCGGCCACGTCCTCCAGACCGCTGCGCAGCCGCGCCCCCATGGCCTCGGCGTTGGCCACCAGGTTCTCCTCGCGGACCACGTCGAGGGTGGCGGCGGCGGCCGCGCAGGCCACGGCGTTGGCGCCGTAGGTGCCGCCCTGGGAGCCGGGCCATGCCTTGCTCATCAGCTCCTCGGAGGCGGCGATGCCGGACAGCGGGAAGCCGCTGGCCAGTCCCTTGGCGGTGACCAGGATGTCGGGGCGGATGCCGAAGTGGTCGTGGCCCCAGAACCGTCCGGTGCGGCCCACCCCGGTCTGCACCTCGTCCAGGATCAGCAGGAAGCCATGGCGGTCGGCCCGCTCCCGCAGGCCCTGCAGGAAGCCCTCGGTGGCGGGTACGTAGCCGCCCTCGCCGAGCACCGGTTCGACGATGATCGCGGCGGTGTCGTCGGGCGGGGAGATGGTCTGCAGGACGTAGTCCAGCTCCCGCAGGGCGAACCGGGTCGCGGTCTCCTCGTCCCAGCCGTACCGGTAGGCCGTGGGGAACGGGGTCACCACGACGCCGCTCATCAGGGGCGAGAAGCCGGAGCGGAAACGGGTTCCGGAGGTGGTCATGGAGGCGGCGGCCACGGTGCGGCCGTGGAATCCGCCGTGGCAGACCAGAACGTTGGGCCGGCCGGTGGCCTGGCGGGCGAGGCGCAGGGCCGACTCGACGGCCTCACTGCCGGAGTTGGAGAAGAACAGACTGTCGAGGCCCGTGGGGAGCACCTCGCCCAGCTTCTCGACCAGCCGCCGCAGCGGTGGGTGCATGACGGTCGTGTACTGGCCGTGGATGAGCGTGCCCACCTGCTCCTGCGCGGCGGCGACGACCCGCGGATGGCAGTGTCCGGTGCTGGTGACGCCGATGCCCGCGGTGAAGTCGAGGTATCGCCGCCCGTCCTCGCCGTCGATGTAGGCGCCCTCTCCTCGGACGGCGACCACCGGAGTGGCTTGACGGAGCTGCGGCGACAGATTGGTCATGTTCTCTCCCACACGCACAGGTCGGCGATGCGCTCGGACACTTCGAGGGTGAGGGGGCGAACCCGGTCAGGACAATGATCACTGTGTCGCGGGGTGGTGATCGGTATGGACGATCTGTCAACGACCTCCCACACGGCTCTTGTCAAGATGCCGGGCGGGGTGATGGTTGCGCTCGGCGCGGGGGCTTGCCAGAGTGAGCGGCATGAACGGCTCCGGCGGCACCGCGTACGACGCCGCCGGACGGCCGCCGTCCCGCCCCGCCGGGCCCCCGCGGGTCCCGGGGCGCTCCCCCCTCAGCCTCGCCGACGTGCTGCGGCTTCCGGTGCTGGCCGCCGGGGTGCCGGAGGTGGTGTCCGGCCATGGGCAGCTGTCCCGGCCGGTCCGCTGGGTACATGTCACCGAACTGCTCGACCCGGCGTCCTTCCTCAAGGGCGGGGAGCTGGTGCTGACCACCGGGATGCCGCTGCCCGAGGACCCGGCGCTGGTCCGCCGGTATGTCGACGAGCTCGCGGACATCGGCGCCGCCGGGCTGGTCATCGAGCTGGTGCGGCGCTACCACCGGCCGCCGTCGGAGCTGGTGCGGGCCTGTCTGGCGCGGGACTTCCCGCTCGTCCTGCTCTCCCGGACCGTGAACTTCGTGGAGGTCACCCAGGTCCTCCACTCCCTGATCGTCGGCAGTCAGGTGGAGAGCCTGCGCCGGGCCCAGGACGTCCATGACACCTTCACCGCGCTGACCCTGCGGGGCGCCGGGCCCGAGGAGGTGGTGGACATGGCGGCCGAGATGAGCGGGCATCCCGTGGTGCTGGAGAACCTGGTGCACCAGGCCGTGATCTGCGGTTCGCCGGGGCGCGGCGTGGAGGGGGCGCTGACCGGCTGGGAGCGGCGCTCGCGCGCCACGCCCTCGCCCGACCGGACCGGGCTGAGCGGTCCGGAGGACTGGCTGGTGACCGCGGTGGAGTACCGGGGCGAGCGGTGGGGGCGGCTGCTGATGCTCCCGGACGGGGCCGGGCACTCGGCGGTCGGTCCCGAGGACGCGATGGTCCTGGAGCGCACCGCCACGGCCCTGACCATCGCCCGGCTCACCCATCACACCCGCTGGGAGCGGCGGGCCCAGCGCACGCTGCTGCTGGACCTGGTGGAGCAGCGCTGCCGTTCGATGGGGGAGGCCCGGGCCAGGGCCGAGGCGCTGGGCGTGCCGGTCGCGGGCCGCCGGCTGATGGTGGCACTGGTCAGCCCCGGCCCCGGCGCCGGGGAGACGACCGAGCTGGAGGACCGGCTGACGGACGAGCTGGGGGCGGCCGGGGCCGCCGTGCTGGTCGGCGCGGTGCCCGGTGACCACATAGGAGTTCTGCTGGCCCTGCCCGCCGCCACGCCCTGGCGGCCGCTGGTGGAGCGGCTGAGCCGGTCGGTGCGGGAGTCCCGTCCGGAGGCCATGATCAGCGTCGGCTCGGAGGTGTCGGAGCTGTCACAGACCGCCCGGTCGTTCCAGCAGGCGGCGCGGGTCGCGGACGCCGCCGTTCCGGGGACGCCGGACAAGGCGTTCCACGAGCTGTCCGACATCGGGCTGCGGCAGTTGCTGTACGCGCTGCGCGGCGATGTGCGGCTCCAGGAGTTCGTGGAGCGGCAGTTGGGACGGCTGGTGGACTACGACGAGCGGCACGGCACCGATCTGCTGCCGGTGCTGCACACCTTTCTGGACGCGGCGGGCAACAAGACGGTGGCCGCCAAGCGCGCGAACCTGTCGCGCCAGGCGTTCTACCAGCGGCTGCACTCGATAGAGCGGGTGCTCGGCTGCGATCTGGAGTCGGGTGAGCAGCGCACCCAACTCCATGTGGCGCTCACCGCCTTCCGTCTGCTGCGGCTGTCCCGGGGCCCGGCCCCGTCCTGACATGGCGACGCGCCGCGGCCGGCCCGGATCCGGGCCGGCCGCGGCGCGTCTGTCGGCACCCGCGGGGCGCGCGTCATTTGACGAAGTCGTCGACGACCTTTGGCGGCCAGCAGCCGACGTTGAGGACGCCGATGGAGTAGGCGCGGGAGACGAGGGCGGCCCGGTTGGGCACCCGCAGCTTCCGCAGCAGCCGTGTCACGTGGTACTCGACACCCTGCCGGCTGAGGTAGAGCCGGGAGGCCAGGGGGATCGTGGAGAGCCCGGCAGCGATGCCCTCCAGAATGCGCGCCTCGGTCTCGGTGAGGAGCTTCTTACGGTCGGTGACCATGTCCACCTCCTCGCCACCCGCCGTGGGCCGCAGGACCACCAGGATCGAGGCCACATGGGCGGAGCCCTCGCGCACGGCGACCGCCGTGAGCCCGCTGGTGAAGGCGGCCCCCTCGGCCCCGATGGCCACCACATGGGTGGTGAACCGGTGACGGGAGCCGTCGAGGAGCCGGGTGAACTGCCGCTTCACCGCCTGCCGCACACTGGGGTGCAGAAGGTCACAGAAGTCACGGCCGCAAACGTCCGTGGAGGCGTCGTCGAACTGCCGGAAGAACTCCCGGTTCGCCTGCTGGACGGTGAGCGACGGGTCAAGACAGACGACACAGGCCCCTGGCTGGTCGAACTGGCGCAATAGATCCGTGTACTCGGTCTGCTCGTGTCCAAGCTCGTGGGGGGTTGGCCGAGCCGAATCGGTCAGTAAAGGCAATGCCAAGGGACTGCCATCCCTTCCTAATTCTCAGAATTCGGAACCGAATACCGAATATTCAATTCCAAATGTTCATTTCAGAATTGAGACTAGGGATCTACGAGTACGGAAGTCAACGTCAACAGGGGTGTCGTCGCCCAATCCCGTGGTGGGGTGGTCCGAAGGTTCGGTCCGCACCCCACCGCTTCGGTGGGCCGGTACGGTCGGTTCACGAATCCTCGTCAAACACCCGCCAATTATCGCCGTTAACGCTACGTTCACGAATCCATGCGAGGCAGCAGCTCGATGAGCTCGCGGCGTCCGGAGACGCCCAGTTTGCGATAGGAACTCGTCAGATGCTTCTCGATGGCGCGGGAACTCACCCCCAGCTCGGCGGCGACCTCCTGGTTGGTGAGGCCGCGTCCCACGAGGGAGGCCACGGTGCGCTCGGTTCGGGTGAGGGCCGCCTCCGGCGGGGCGGCCGACGCACCGCTGCCGTCCGCGGCGCGGATCCGCTCGACCAGCCATGGGACCCCGCACGCCGCGGCCAGGCCACCGGCCTCCTGGAGCACCGCCGTCGCCTCGCCGCCCGGTCTCAGCTGCCGGCCCAGCGACAGGAGCGTGCGGGCGAGTTCCAGTTCATCGGCCGAGGCGCGCAGCACATCGACCGATTCACGCAGCAGCCGCACCCCCTGGTCACCGCCGAGCAGCCGGGCCTTCACCCGCAGCGCGCGGCCCAGCGCCACCGGGGCGCCCCACTCCTTCGTCCGCAGCAGCTCCTCCTCGGCCAGCGCCCCGGCCGCGCCGGGGTCGCCGACGCGCCGGTGAAGCTCGGCCGCCCAGGGCCGCCAGGCGAAGAGCACGGGGTTGCGCCAGCCCGATGCCTCCAGCTGCCGGCCGCAGGCCAGGAGGGTTTCCAGGGCGCTGGCCCAGCGTCCGTTCCCGGCGTCCTGCGCCGCCTTGGCGAACTGCAGCGTCGCGGTCAGGGCCAGGCTCGAGGAGCGCCGCCGCCCGGGGCCGTCCAGAATCCGCTCGATCAGTACGGGGTCCTGAAGGTCCAGGGCGACGCGGGTGAGGGCGAGGGTGGAGACGACCCCGGCCTCCTGCCAGTGCACCTCGGCCAGCCGCACGGCCCGCTCGGCGTACTCACGCGCCTGGGAGGCGCGCCCCCGGGCGCTGAGCACCATCGCCTGCTGAACGTTGACGAGCGCGTCGGCGACCGTGCCGCCCTGCCGCCGCGTCTGCTGTTCCATCGCGAGCCAGGAGCTGATCCCCCGTACCGAATCGGCGGCGACCAGCCCGATCACCACCAGCGGCAGCGGGGTGTGGACCTGTTCGGAGGTGGCGGGTTCACGCTCCAGGATGCGGTTCGCCAGCCGGGAGACCTCGGCCGCGGGCCATCGGGCGGTGAGCACCGCCGAGTTGAGCAGCACCGCCGTCAGCTCACGCTCGGCCGCGGTGATCAGCGCCGGATCCTCCCCCAGCGCGGACAGCCGCTCCACCGCGGCGGCCAGCTCCGCCGGATCCTCGTGTCCGGCGTGTCGCAGCCGCGCCTCGAGCCGCAGCGCCACATCTCGCGCCGTGCCCTCCAGCGAGGTCGCGGGCCCCAGGTCCTCGGCGACCTGGTGCAGCAGATCGATGGCCGACGGGGGACCCAGGCCCACGATGGTCGGCGAGATCCGCAGGGCCGCGGCGGCCCGGAGCCTGGGCGTGGTCAGCAGGGGTATCGCCTGGGAGATATGGCGTTCGCAGGCGGCCGGGTCGAAGCCGCGCTCCGCAGTGGCCAGATCGATCAGCAGCCGGGCCCGGCCCTCCCCCGCCAGCGAGCCGTCCAGAAGGGCGCGGCGCAGATAGCGGGCGGCGGTACGCGGCGCTCCGCGGCGCAGCGCGGTGTCCGCCGCGGCCCGCAGCACCTCCACCGCCCAGGGATGGCTCGAGCTGGTGACGGCCATGAGCTGGGCGGCGACCAGTTCGGCGGGGCGTCCGTCGTGGTACAGCAGGGCCGCCGCGGCGTCGTGCAGCCGCTCCCGTTCCGCCACGGTCATCGAGGACTCGACCGCGTCCTGGACCACCCGGTGGAGGAAGCGCGGCTCCTGCTCGGCGGCGAGCAGCCCCACCTCGTGGAGGTCGCGCAGCGTGGCCAGGAAGCCGATCGGGTCCAGCCCGGCCAGCCGGGCCAGCAGGTCCGGTTCCGCCTGGCCGCCGAGGACCGCGATGGCCGCGGCCAGGTCCCGCGCCGGCCGCGGCTGGACGCGCAGGGAGCCGGCCAGCCGCTCGCGCAGCAGGGCGGGGCGCAGCGACCGGACCGCCTCGACCTGCTCGGCGGTGGGCCGCAGGCCGCCCATGGCCAGGTCCGCCAGCACCGACTTCAGGAACAGCGGGTTGCCCGCGGAGGTCTCATGGCAGGCGCGGGCGAACTCCTCGTCCCCCGGCACGCCGAACTGCTCGTGGATCACTTCCTTGGTGGCGCCCAGCGACAGCGGCGCGGGGCGCAGCTCCCGCCGCGCCGCGTCGACGAGCTCCCGCAGCAGAGGGTCCCCGGGGCGCCGGTAGCCGTCCCGCAGCGCGCAGACGACCACGGCGCGCAGCCCGTGCAACCGCTTGACGAGGAAGGCGAGCCAGCGCAGCGACGGGGCGTCGACCCACTGCAGGTCGTCCACCAGGATGAGCAGCGGGCTGTCGGCGCTGACCGCTGCCACCGCCGAGCGCAGGCCGTACAGCGCCTCCTCGGGCATTGTTCGAGTTCCGCCGTCGTCGAGCAGCGGGGCGTCGTCGGAGAAGACCGTCCGGTAGAGGTCACCCTCTCCCCCCAGCCGGCACTCGTGGAGTTCCTCCGGGACACCGGTCAGCAGGCTGTCGAAGAGCTGGCGGACCACGCCGAGGGCGAAGTCCTGCTCCACCGGCGCGGCGTTGGCGCGCAGGACGTGGATCTCCTCGCCCTCGGCGAGCATCGGCAGCTGCTGCAGCAGCGCGGTCCGGCCGATGCCCATGGGGCCGGTGAGTAACACCAGCGACGAGTCGCCCGCCGCCCCGGCCCGCAGGGCCTCCGCGACCTGGGCCAGTTCGGCCTCCCGTTCAAGCAACATCCGTTCCGCCTCCCTCTGCCGCCCGCAGCAACGCGATCAGCTCTGCTCGGCCGCTGATCCCCAGCTTCCGGTACGCGCCGCTGAGCCTCAGCTCCACGGTGCGTCTGGTGACAGAGAGGGTTTCCGCTATCTCCCGGTTGCCATGACCGAGTCCGACAAGGGCCGCGGTGCGCTGTTCGGGTTCGGTCAGGCTCGCCCACGCCGGATGCGGGACGCGTCCGCGAACGGCGGACGGCCCGGCCCGCTCGGACAGCGCGCGCACCCGTTCGACCAGCCGGCTGGAGGACCGGTGGGCGATGGCGAAGGTGAACAGCTCGGCCACCAGGGGGGCCGCGGCCCGCGGGTTCCCGGCGTCGAGCTCGGCCGTGGCCAGCTCCATCAGGGACCCCGCGTAGGCGAGTCGGGCCGGGGTGTCGCGCAGGGTGGCCACCGCCTCGCGGAGACGGTCGACCTGCCCCTCGCGGGCCACCCGTCCGGCGCCCAGCTGAGCCCAGCCGATCGTGTTGGGGGCGCCCCACAGCCGGGCCAGCGCGAGCTCCTCCTCGGTGAGCCGCCGTGCCTCCTCGTGGTCGCCGAGGGCGTCGTGGACCCGGGCGGCCATCGAACGCCATGGCATCAGGGCGGGGTTGATCCGTCCGCGGCCCAGCTCCCACCTGCCGGTGGAGCGGAACAGCTCCAGCGCCTCGGGCAGCCGGTCGTCCTTGACGGCCACCAGCGCCCTGGCGAAGAGCAGATAGCCCCAGGAGCCGCCCTCCCGCGACTCGGCGGGCGCGGACGCGCCCGCGAGCGCACTGGCCTGGCCGACATCGCCGTTCTCCAGGGCGATGAGGATCCGGATGGCCATCAGATACGGGACGGTGTAGCGATGCCAGAGGGAGCGCGGCAGTGACCGCTCCGCGGCGGCCACGTCCCGTTCGGCCATGTCGAGCCGGCCGCGCCGCAGGTTCAGCTCGCCGCGCACGGCCATGGCCTGGGCGGCGGCCGCGCGGGCGTGCCGCCTGCGCAGATCGGTGTTGAGCA
This sequence comes from Streptomyces sp. 11-1-2, assembly GCF_003595545.1. NCBI lineage: Bacteria > Bacillati > Actinomycetota > Actinomycetes > Kitasatosporales > Streptomycetaceae > Streptomyces > Streptomyces sp. 11-1-2. The sequence continues at coordinate 10,601,303 of NZ_CP022545.1, read as the reverse complement.
CGTCCAGCCGGACCTCGGCCTCGTCCAGGTCGTCGGTCAGCAGCAGGGTGCGGGCGGCGGTGAGCCGGGGCAGGATCAGGGCCCCCGCGGCGCCGTCCACGGTGAAGACCCGCTGGGCCAGCGCCCGGGCGGTGGGCAGGTCCTCGCCGCGCAGGGCCAGTCGCCAGGCGAGCGCCGCGGCCTGCACCGGGCAGGTGGGGTCGGCGGGCAGCGGGGGGATGCCGTCCGGGACCAGATCGGTGTCCTCCTGCCCGACGGACTCGGTGAGCCAGAACAGCCCGGCCAGGGCCCCTCGCTCCTCGCCGTCGGTGAAGGGCAGTACGTCGGCGATCGCGCGGCGCAGGGCCTTGTCGTCGCCGCGGGAGAGCCCCAGGTCGGCGGCGCGTACCCGGATCCGGCCGGGCCCGCCGTCGCCGGTGCGGATGATCTCCGCCAGCCGGCGGCCCGCGGCCTCGGGGACGGCCAGCACTTCGACGGCGGCCAGTTCCAGGCCCAACTGGGCGCGCGGCGCCGGGTCCAGCGGTTCCTCCAGCGCCCGCGACAGGCAGGCGATCGCCTGGGTGGTCCGGCCCCCGCGCAGTGCGGCGGCGCAGGTACGGCGCAGTACGGGGATCACCCAGGGCTCGTCGACCGGGCGGGCGGCGAGCAGCAGCCGGGCGATGTCCTCGTCGGGTACGGCCGCCCGGTAGGCCAACTCGGCGGCGCGGGCGTGCAGTTCGGCCCGCTCGTCGCCGGGCATCTCGGCGAGGATCCAGCTCCGCGCCTCGGGCCGGCTCAGCCGGAGCCCGGTCTCGGTGGCGGTGGCGAGCCCGCTTTCCTGGAGTGCCTCGGGCAGTCCGGGCTCGCTCGCGGCGCGGGGATCCGCGAGCGCGTACAGCAGGGACAGATCCAGCAGATCGCCGCAGACGGCGAGGGCGCGGACGACGGCGACGGCCGTGTCGGACAGCGCTCCGAGTGCGCGGACGGCGAGTTCACCGCTGACGGCCTCGGCGATCGTGGACAGTTCCGGCACCCGCCCGGCCACCGGTGCGTATCCGCGTCTGATGAAGCGCCTCAGCGCCTCGGACAGCACCTCGGGGTTGCCCGCGCTCGCCTCCAGTGCGGCCGAGGTGAAGGCGGGCTCGCCGGGGCGGTCGCAGATCAGCGCGACCGTGGCGGCCACATCGCGCGGAGCGAGCGGGGCCAGCTCGACTTCGAGGGTGATCACCTGCTGCGGCGCGGTGGAAAGGGGGCAGGCGCCCGGGCGGAGCCGGCCGGTGCCGCTCACCAGCAGGGCGATCCGGGCGTCGGGCAGGCGCCGGATGAGCGCCCCGAACCAGCGCTGCGAGGCCGGGTCCAGCCATTCCACATCATCGACCACCAGCAGCGTGGGCTGTCCACGCGCGGTTCGTAGCAACTCGGTCAGGCCCGGTAAGCGGCTCTCGGGTCCCCGTCCGGTCAGGGCCTTCAGCGAGCCGTCGGTGAGTCCGTCCATCGGGGTCAGCAACTGTGCCACCACGCCGTAGCGCACCTCGCGCTCGCCCGGCGTCGCCTGGGCGCGCAGAACGCGATAGCCCTGGTCCTCGGCCAGCCGGGCGGCGAGGTTCAGCAGACGGCTCTGTCCGTAGCCGGGTCTGCCGATCAGCGTCACCACCGAGGAACGGCCCCTGCCGAGATCGGCGACGGTCTGGGCAAGCATGGCCTGCTCTCGTTCACGGCCGGGGAACGGGAGCCCGTTGAGCTGCATGGTGTGACTATATGCCTGGGGCGGGGGGCGGACATGGCACCCGGCCCCGCCTGCCCGTCAGCGTCGGCCGCGGGAGGCGAAGACCCACGCCGGTGCCTGTGGGTCGGGAAGGCTCGGGGTGTTCAGCACCGAGGCCAGCTCGCCGCGCTGACCGACACTCAGCTTCCGGTAGACGCTGGTGAGATGGGTCTCGACGGTGCGTACGGTGACGAACAGCGACTCGGCGATCTCACGGTTACCCGCCCCGAGTGAGGCCATTTGGGCCACTTTGCGCTCGGTGCCGGTGAGCAGGTCGACCGGTGAGGCGGTGATCTCACGCATCCGGCCGCCCGCGGCGACCAGCCGGTTACGGGCGTCCTTGGCGAGCGCGAGCGCGCCGCAGCCCTGCGCGAGGTCGACGGCCGAGCGCAGCCGCTCCCGGGCGTCGCGCGGCCGCCCGATGTCCAACAGCGCCCCGCCGAGCAGGAACTCGGCCCGGGCGTGCTCGGCGCGGGCGGGCGACCCGGAGAGGTGCTCGACCGCCTCGGTGAGATGCGCGATGCCCTCCTCGCCGGGGGTGGTCACCCCGCGGGCGAGGGCGGCGAGCCCGAAGGCGCGCGGGGTGCTCCAGCGGCGGGCCAGCTCGGCGCCGTGCTCGACCAGGTCCCGCGCCTCGTCCGCCCGCTTCTCCGCCGCGAGCACACAGGCCGCCTCGGTCCACCAGGGCACGAACGCCGGGTTGGCGAAACCGGAATCCTCCAGCGAGGCGCCGCAGTCGAGCAGCAGCCGCAGCGCGGTGGCGCCGTCGCCGAGCGCCCAGCGGGCCCGGGCGCGGGCCATGAGATACCAGTGGTACTCCATGACGAACCCGTCCAGGTTCGGCCGGGTGACGGCGGCCAGCAGCTCCTCGGCCCGCTCCGGTTCGCCCCGGTCGATCAGGATCGTCGCCAGCGCGGTCTGGGGCATGGTCACATTGCCGCTCCAGCGCTCCTCGCCGATGATCTCGACGGCGGTCTGGGCGTCGGCGAGCGCGTCGGGGATCGCGCCGAAGCCGTGCAGCAGCATGGCGCGGTAGGACAGGGTGATCACATACGACCACACCGCGGCGTTGTCCTGGCCCTGGCGCAGCGCGTGGTCCAGCGCCTCCATCGCCCCCTCGACCTCGTCGGCCAGGCCCAGGGTGAACGCGGAGAAGAGCAGCGACCAGTTGTCGAGCCGGTCCGAGGAGCTCAGCGCGCGGTGGGCCTGTTCCACGGTCCGCCGCACCGAGCGGCCCTCCATCGCGGACAGGACCGTCATCATGGCGAGCATCTGCCGCTGGGCGGGGGTGTCCCCGGAGGGTTCGGGAATCCGCGCGAAGCGCTCCCGGACCGTATGGATCGTGGCCTTCTCGTCGGATCCGCTGATCAGCAGCGCCGATTGGACGAGGGTGCGCAGCTCACGGTCGCGCGGATCGGGGTCGGGCCCCAGCTCGGCCTCGAGCTCGTCGAGCACCTCGCTGAGCACCCGGACGGCGGTCGGTGACTGCTGGACGGTGAGGCAGGTGAGGCCGAACTGCACGGCGACGGGCGCCTTGGTCCGGACGTCGGTGGCCAGGGTGAGCGCGCGCCTGAGCAGGCGGATGGCCTCGGCGGGATTGATCTCCGCGAGCGCCTTGGCGAGCGGGACATGGGCCGACAGGCTGTCCGGCTCCGCCTCCAGGACGCGGTAGAGATAGCGGGCGGCGGCCTCCGGGGCACCTCGGTGCTCGGCCTGGACGGCGGCCTCCCGCAGCACCCAGCCCATCCACGGCTGGGGGGTGCCGGGCACCAGCAGCACCTGGTTGGCGACCTCCTCGGCGGGCCGTCCGGCATCGCTCAGCAGCAGTGCCGCCCGGGCACGCAGCTCGGCCAGCGGCCCCTCCCCGGCGGCTTCCAGAACCGCGGAGCGCACCACGTCATGGGCCAGGTCCGCCCGGTCCGGCGCCATCACCTCGGCCCCGCGCAGCAGCTCCACGGCCTCCGCGACACGGGCCGCGGTCACCCCGGCCAGCGCGCCGACGTGCTCCACGTCCTCCTCGCCGAGCACCGCGATGGCGGTGGCCACCTCCCGGACCCAGTCGGGCCGGGCGTCGAAGAGGGCGCGCACGGAGAGGGCGACCACGTACTGCCCGACCTCGGCGATCTCGCGCAGGCCGGTCTCGTCGGGTGAGACGCCCTTGGCCCGCAGCTCGCGCAACAGCCGGGTGACGGTCAGCGGATTGCCGCCGCAGACGGCGGCGGCGCGCCCGGCGAAGGAGTGCGCGACGGGGGCCGCGAAGACCTGGCGGGCCATTTCGGCCACTTCGGTGTCGGTCAGCGGGTCGAGGCGGATCACCGAGGAGCGGGGCTGGGCGAGGACGTCCGCCAGGGTCGCGGGGGCGACCGGCTCCTCCTCGGTGCGCTGGGCGAGCACCACCAGCAGCGGCAGCTCGTCGGCCCGGCGCAGCAGGAAGTCGATCCAGCGCAGGGACCGCTCGTCGCACCAGTGCACATCGTCCAGGACCAGCACGAGCGGGCCCTGGGTCATCAGGTTGGCCGCAAGCCAGTACAGGCCGTGCAGCACCGGGTAGACGGAGGCCGCCGTGGGCGGTCCCTCCTCGCCCGGGTGGGGGCTGAGCGCGGGAAGAGCGCGGCGGGCGCTGCCGCGCAGCAGCGGGGAGTCCTGGGCGTCCTCGGCCGAGAGCCCGAGTCCCCCGAAGAGGGCACGCACTCCGCTGTAGCCGGCGCCGGCCACCACCTGACCGCAGGTGCCGTGCAGAACGGTCATCTTCCGGCAGACGTCGCTGTCGAGGAAGGCGCGCAGCAGGCTGGTCTTGCCGATTCCGGCCGGGCCCGACAGGACCACCAGACCGGAACGGCCGTTGTGGGCGGCCTCCGCGTGGGCGGTCAGCGCCGCGAGTTCGGCAGCGCGCCCGACAAGCTCGCCGGGTAAACCGGAATCGATTTTCCGGTCCACCACGCAGCCTCCTAGAGCCACAAAACGCGAACAATCTTCCGGAAAAGTTTGCTAATGCCGCGGTCAGGAGGCTACACGACCGCTGTGACGACGATCAATATCGATTCAGTGAAGCCCGGAGACGGAAGGCGTGGTGAGGGCGATCACCATTCCGCCCCCGGGCCCTTCGGTATCACTGTGTGGGTACGAGGCATGAAGTCGTCTATGGCATCTCCTTTCGTCGGCTCACGTTCACGGGGTCATGTGCGCTTCTTCCAGGGCGGCTTCCAGGGCGACGGCAGGCGGGTGGAGCTCGAACCAGACGACCTTGCCCGCCGCCGTGCAGGTGGAGCCCCAGCAGCGGGAGAGCAGGTCCAGCAGATGGAGTCCGCGGCCGCCTTCGTCATCGCCGCATGTGCGGCGCACCCGGAGCTCCCCGGGGTGCTCGTCCGCCACCTCGCACCGGAAAGCGCGGTCGACGGAGCACAAGGAGAGCGTCAGGCGGATCGGTCCGCCCGCGTGCCGCAGGGCATTGGTCACCAGCTCGCTGACGAGCAGCTCGGCGTCGTCGGAGAAGTCGTGCAGCCCCCATACCCCGAGCTGGGCGATGGCCAGCCGCCGGGCCCTGGGCACCGACGAGGGCTCGGAGGGCAGCAGCCATGACGTCCCGCCACGGGTGGCGGGAGGCCGGGCGGCCTCGGGCCGGCGCTCGGTGCTCACCGGGGCGCCACGCGAGATGGTGGGAGTGGTCGCGTTCATGTCGACTGGTCGGGGCTGGTCCGGGGGGCGGGGATGGCACGCCCGTCGGGAAGGAGTTCACCCGCGTCCGCGAAGATCACCACTCCGTTGCAGAGCAGGCTCCACCCCTGCTCGGGGTGGGTGGCCACCAGACGCGCCGAATCATGATCCGATGCGTCGGCCGACGGACAGGGAGGTTGATGGAGGCACATGGTCCGAACCTTCGATCTTCCGCCATGGGCTGGCGGAACTCGTATCCGAGGTCACCATGGTGGGTCGGCGCGGCGGTGCGCGACGAGGGGAGATCTCCCCGCATCGGTACCCGAACCCGCCCCCGGCCCCCGGGGAGGTCACGGACGGCCGACCACCGGTCACCCTCGGTGAAACACCGCCCCGGCAGGCAGACCGCCCGCCCGAAGTGCGTGCGGTGGCTCGCGGCCCGGGCATAGCCTGGGAACAGGGCCTCGGGTCCCTCGGGCGTCTGCCCGTCCACCCGAGCCCGGTGTGAGGCATCGATGGGTGCGGTGGCGACGAGCACCCCGACCGGACGGCAGACAGTCAGGCTGCCGGCCGAGGTGACGAGTTTTGTGGGACGTCGGCATGAGGCGGCCGAGGTCAAGGAGATGCTGTCCGCGTCTCGCCTGGTCACCCTCACCGGCGTCGGCGGAGTGGGCAAGACTCGGCTGGCGCTGCGGGTGGCGGACGAGGCGCGCCGGGCCTTCCCCGACGGCGTCTGGCTGGCCGAACTCGCCGAGCTGGACAACCCCGCGATGCTCGCCCAGGGCGTCACCGAAGCACTGGAGATACGGGACCACTCCCCCCGCCCGGCGCTTGACGTCCTCGTCGACCATCTGCGGGACCGGCAGGCACTGATCGTCCTCGACAACTGCGAACACCTCCTGGAGGAGTGCGCCCGGCTCGCCGACCGGCTGCTGCGCGCGGCGCCCCGGCTGCGGCTGCTGGCCACCAGCCGTCAGGCGCTGGGCACGGCCGGTGAGCAGAGCCTGGCCGTCCCCACCCTCGGGCTGCCGGACCTCGAAGGTCCACGGCCCACCCTCGCCACCCTCGCGCGGTGCGACGCGATACGGCTGTTCACCGAGCGGGCGGCGGCCATCGTGCCCGGATTCCAGCTCACCGAGGACAACCGCGACGCCATCGAGCTGATCTGCCGCCGGCTCGACGGCATCCCGCTGGGCATCGAGATCGCGGTCGTACGGCTGCGCGCCCTGTCCGTCCAGCAGCTGCTGGACCGGCTCGACGACCGGTTCCGGCTGCTGACCACCGGCTCCCGGACGGTCCTCCCCCGCCATCAGACGCTGCGGGCGCTGATCGACTGGAGCTATGAGCTGTGCACCGAGCGGGAGCGGCTGCTGTGGGCCCGGGTCTCGGTGTTCGCCGGAAGCCTGGACCTGGACGCGGCCGAGGCGGTCTGCTCGGGCGAGGGCATCGACCGCGAGGAGATCCTGGACCTGGTGACCGAGCTGGTGGACAAGTCGGTACTGCTCAGAGAGGAGCACCGGACGACGGTGCGCTACCGGATGCTGGACACACTGCGCGGTTACGGCCGTGAGCGGCTGGCCGCCGCCGGGGAGGAGGCCGTACGGCTGGAGCGCCATCGCGACTACTACCGCGGGCTCGCCGCGGACGCGCGGGCGGCGCTCTTCGGACCGGCCCAGGTGCAGTGGTTCGCCCGGCTCCAGCTGGAGCACGCCAATCTGCGCACCGCGCTGGAGGGCTGCCTGGCCGAGCCAGGGCAGACCGGCCGCGGTCTGGAGATGGCGTCCGATCTGCTCTACCACTGGATCACCAGCTACTACCTCGGCGAGGGCCGCCGCTGGCTGGACCGGGGCCTGGCGCTGTGCACCGAACCGACCGGGGCACGGGCGCGGGCCCTGTGGACCGACAGCTGGCTGGCCGTCATCCAGTCGGACACCGATGCCGCCGCGGCCATGCTCGAGGAGAGCCGGTCCATCGGGACCCGGCTGGGCCTGGACCCGGTGCTCGCCTACACCGCGCTCTACTCCGGCATGGTCGCCATGTACCGGGGCGAGACCCGATCCGCGATCGCGCTCTACGAGGAGGCCGTGACCCGCCATCGCGCGACCGGCGATCCGGTGGGGCTGGCCCTGGCGCTCATCCGGCTCTCGCTCGCCCACTCCTTCATCGGCGACTCACCACGCGCGATCGCCCTGGGCGAGGAGTCGCTGGCGGTGTGCGACGCGTACGGGGAGGGCTGGCACCGGGCCTACACGATGATGGCGCTCGGCATGGACGTCTGGCGCCAGGGCGACACCGCCAGGGCGGCCGCCCTGGAGAAGGACAGCCTCACGTTCAACCGCTCGCTGGACGATCCGCTGGGTGTCGCGGTCAATCTGGAGGTGCTGGCCTGGATCGCGGCCACCGACCGGGACCATACGCGGGCGGCCGGGCTGCTCGGCGCCCTGCGGACCATCTGGCACGCCATCGGCGCCCCGCACTCCGGCTACGGGCATCTCGTCCACTACCACGAGGAGTGCGAAGCCACGGTGCGGCGGGCCCTGGGCAAAGCGGCCTTCAACACGGCGTTCAAACGGGGCGCCCGGCTGTCCTACGCCGAGGCACTGGTGTACGCGCTCGAGGACGAACTGCCCAGCGAGGAGACGGCGGTGGGCGGGCGGCCGTCGCCGCTGACGCCCCGGGAGTCCGAAATCGCGCGACTGGTCGCGCAGGGGCTCAGCAACAAGGAGATCGCCTCGTCCCTGATCATCGCCCAGCGCACGGCCGAGGGCCATATTGAGCACATTTTGAGCAAGCTGGGTTTCACCTCGCGTGCGCAGGTGGCGGTCTGGGTAGCGGAACAGCACCGCACCGCGGAGGCCGATGGCGAACACCCGCCGGAGGATACGGTCTGAGCCATACCGGCATTCTCAAGGGGCAAGAGGCGGAATTCTATTCGATACGGGCGCACATGTCCCCGAAGTTTTCACAAACCCCACGAAAATCCTCGCCCGGCCCGGCTTCGAGGGATCATGCGTCAGGCTCGAGGGACGAGCCGCAACGGCCGTGTCAGCGCGTCGACGCGACCCATGCGACCGAGGAGGTCCCGCCGTGACTGTTGCCGCAGTCGGCAATACCGGTGATGCCATGGAACTTTTCCGTGGCACCGCCCACAGCCCGTCGTTCTTCGCGCTCAACCGCGCCGGGGTCACGGGTGGCGGACAGGAGCTCGTGGACTTCTGCATCCCCTGCAATCCCTACTTCCCCACCCCCGCCATGTTCGCCGTGATGGCGGTCAGGCTGCGGGACATCCTCACCTACTACCCGAGCTCCGCCGAGACCATCACCGCCGAACTGGCCGATGTGCTCGGGCTGCAGCCGCAGACCATGGCGATGGGCAATGGCTCGACCGAGCTCATCACCTGGATCGACCACCTGCTGGTGAAGGAAAGCCTGGCGGTGCCGATTCCCACCTTCGGCCGCTGGACCGACCAGCCGATGGAGACCGGCAAACGGGTCGACTTGTTCCAGCTTCCGGAAATGAGCGGATTCGCACTCGACCCGAACGCCTTCGTCAACTTCGTACGCTCCCGGGGCTCTCGGGTCGCCGTGATCTGCAACCCCAACAACCCCGACGGCGGGCTGGTGTCCCGCCAGGCCCTCATCGGCATCATGGACGCCCTGGCCGACCTCGACCTGATCGTGATCGACGAGTCCTTCCTGGAGTTCGCGGACGCCGAGGCGTATCCGAGCGTCGTCGACGAGGCCATCCTGCGCCCGAATGTGATCGTGCTGCGCAGCCTCGGCAAGAACTTCGGACTGCACGGTGTGCGCTTCGGCTATCTGGTCGCCAATCCCTCGCTCGCCGTGCAGATCCGCTCCCGGCTGCCGAAGTGGAACCTCAACTCCTTCGCCGAGGTCATCGTCTTCATGCTGAAGCGGTACCGGCAGGAGTACGTGGACAGCCTGCGCATGCTCAGCCGCGACCGGCAGCAGATGACCAGCCAGTTGGCCGGGCTGCCCGGGATGACGGTCTACCCCTCCCAGGGCAACTTCGTCTTCGTCAAGCTGCCGGCCGGAACGGACGGCGGCTGGGTCCGGGACCAACTGCTCTCCCAGCACGGTGTGCTGGTGCGCGAATGCGGCAACAAGCTGGGCAGCAGCAGCCAGTTCATGCGGCTGGTGGTGCGCTCCCAGCCCGATGTGCAGCGACTGCTGACCGGGCTGAGCACGGTGCTGTACGGGACGTCCTTCTACGCCCCGCAGGTGAGCTGGGAGCAGCAGCCTTCGGTGTCTTCGGGGTACGCGGGGTACTCGGGAGCGTCGGGGTCCTGGGGATCCGCCGCGCAAGCGCCGTCGCTGGACTACTCCTACCAGCAGCCGCCCCAGCTGCCCGCGGCGCCCATGGCGCAGGAGCCCCAGCCGATGTACTCCGCGGCCGCCCTTCCTGCCCCGCAGGGCGTCTCCGGCGATCTGTACGGGCAGGCGTCCTTCGCGGGCGCCTCGACGGGGTACGCCCAGCAGCAGCCGCTCGCGGAGCTGTCGCCCGCGTATGTCGCCACTCCTCCGGCCCAGACGCCCCTGTACCAGGCCCCGGCGGCGCTGCCGCAGCCCCAGATGGCCCAGCCCCAGATGGCCCAGGCCGCGCAGCCGCTGATCCCGCAGCAGGCACCGGCGCAGCAGTTCCAGGCACCGCAGTTACAACCGGCCCAGAGCCAGGCGCCGCAGGGTCAAGCACCGCAGGGCCAGGCGCCGTTCATGCAGATGGCGCCACAGCCGCAGAGCGCGCAGTACCAGGGCGCCCAGGCACAGACCGGCCAGATCCCGATGGTTCAGGTCCAGGGCGCCCAGGTCCAGGGCGCCCAGGGGCAGGGGGCGGCGCCCGCGTACAACTTGTTCCGGCCCGAGGAGACGACGGTCGACCAGATCCCGGTCTACGGTCAGCGCGACGGCGGTGTGCCCGAGCCGTCGCCGGTGGAGCGGACGCAGGCCATGACCTACGACCCCGCCGAGCTGAAGGCCGCGGCCGCGGCCCCGGTGGTGCCCCTCAGCGAGCAGGAGGACGACCCGACCGGGCAGACTCCGGCGCTGCAGCGCTATCCGCGCCCCGCGGCGTATCTCCAGGACAACTCGATGTCATGACCGGGCCGAGGTCATGACCGTGGCAGCCCTTCGTCGCACGGCCAGACCGGGGAGACCCCGGCCGCCGCGCAGACCGCGATATGCAGCAGCAGGGGATGGGTGTACGGCTCTCCGTCGCCCGGCCAGTGCACCACACCGGGCTCCTTGGGCCCGGTGGGACCGGTCCGCCACCCGGGCGGGCCGGTCACCACGGCACCGACCGCGTAGACGGCCGGTGCGGGCCAGTTGACCCCGATGTCCGACTGCGGCGGCACGATCCACCACCAGCGCCCGGCGCGGGCGAGGACACATCCCGCCCGGGGCAGCAGGGCCATGACTCCGGGGCCGTGCCGCTCGGCGATCCCCACCGCGTCGTAGGCCCGGTCCGTCCGCAGCGCCGGCGGCAGCTGAAGGCGGTGGCGTCCGGACGCCGGACGGAATCCGCGCCGGCCGAACCGGCCGCGGACGAGGCCGGTCAGCGCACCGGCGAAGGCGTACGTCATCTAGGGGCACTTCACAAAGGTCGGGCCGCTCGCGCCTGCGGTCGCCGCGGCAGAACGCGGTAACGGGATCATGACGCAACTATGCGCACCGCCGCGCACACTTGGCAAGCGGCACTCTGAACAATGCAGAGTCGTAAGTGCAATGTGCCCGTTCCGCACTGGCCATGGCACACTGCGAACATCAGCGTTGGGGAGGTCAGGGAGGGATTCAGGTGAGCGAACCGCGGTCGGCCCCGACCGTGGGTCAGGTCGTCCTCGGCAAGAGGCTGCAGGATCTGCGGGAAAAGGCCGGGTTCAAGCGGGACGAGGCGGCCAGAGTGCTGCGGGTCGCGCCCGCCACCGTCCGCCGCATGGAGACCGCCGAGGTCGCGCTGAAGGTTCCGTATGTGCAGATGCTGTTGGACAGCTACGGGATCACCGGCGAGGAGCTCGATTCCTTCATCACCCTGACCGAGGAGGCCAACAAGCCCGGCTGGTGGCAGCGGTTCCACGACATCCTCCCGGACTGGTTCAGCGTGCACGTCAGCCTGGAGGGCGCGGCCGAGATGATCCGGGCGTACGAGCCGCATTTCGTCCCCGGACTGCTCCAGACCGAGGAGTACGCCCACGCGGTCATGCAGACCGGGGCGGTCGGCCAGTCCGCCCCCCGGCAGGCGGAGCGCCATGTGGCGCTGCGCATGGAGCGGCAGGCGCTGCTCACCCGGCGGGACGCGCCCCGTCTGTGGGTGGTGATGGACGAGACGGTACTGCGCCGCCAAGTGGGTTCGGCGGCGGTGATGCGCGACCAGATCGACCGGCTGCTGGAGTCCGTCGAGATGCCGCACATCACGTTGCAGATCTCGGAGTTCACCTCCGGACACCATCCGGGCACCTATGGGCCCTTCGTCCTCTTCCGCTTCGCTGTTACCGAACTGCCGGACATGGTCTACGTCGAGTACCTGACCGGCGCCGTCTACCTGGATGAGCGCATCGAGGTGGCCTCCCATCTGGAGGCCCTGGACCGCATGGCGGCCCAGGCGGCAACCGCACGACGCACAAAGGAAATCCTCCGTGATTTCCGCAAGGAGCTCTGATCGGAATGGATCGCATTCACAACGGCATGCGCGCGAGCGACCTCGGCAGCGAGGGCTGGCACAAGCCGTGGAGCGGTGGCAACGGCGGCAACTGCGTCGAGGCCATGCGGCTGGACGACGGCCGGGTCGCGATCCGTCAGTCGACCGATCCGGACGGTCCGGCGCTGATCTACACCCGCAACGAGATCATGGCGTTCATCGAGGGCGCCAAGGCGGGCGAGGCCGATTTCCTCATCTCCTGACCTGCCTCCCGTGCACCGGCCCGCACACCGCGGCCGCGCCGGTGCCACCGTGGGCCGCCGCCGTGTCCGGACACGGCGGCGGCCCACGGGTTTCCGGCCGTCCGGCCGTCGGCGTCGGCCGTTACGAGACGTCCGCCGCCAGCGCCCGCAGCAGACCGATGGCGAGCGCGGTACGGGCCGGGATCGGGGCGAGCACCGTGTGCTCATGGCGGGCGTGGGCGCCGGAGCCGAGGGCACCGAGCCCGTCGAGGACCGGACGGCCGAGCGCGGAGACGAAGTTGCCGTCGCTGGCCCCGCCGACCGCGGTCTCCGCCAGCTCCCAGCCGTGTTCCGCGGCGACCGCGTGGGCCTGCTCGAACAGTCGGCGGGACGGACCATTGGGGACCATCGGCGGGCGGTTCCACTCACCGGTGACGGTCAGCCGCACCCGCTGGTCGGAGGGGGCGAGGGCGTGCAGCGCGGTGTCGATCCGCTTCATCTCCTCCGGTTCGGCGATCCGGATGTCGATACCGCAGCTCGCCTGTGCGGCGATCACATTGCGCCCGGTGCCGCCGCTGATCAGCCCCACGTTCACCGTGGTTCCGCGCTCCGGGGCGCTGAGTGCGGCGATCTGCGGGACGACCTCGGCCAGCGCGTGGATGGCGCTCGCGCCCGCGAACGGGTCGAGTCCCGCATGCGATTCGATGCCGTAGGCGGTCACATCGAACAGCCCGACGCCCTTGCGGGAGGTCTTGAGCGCCCCGTCCAGCGATGCCTCGAAGACCAGCGTGGCCAGGACGTCCTCGCTCAGCCGCTCGATATGGCGCCGGGAGGCGGGGCTGCCGATCTCCTCGTCGCCGTTGAGCAGCAGCCGCACCGAGGGGTGCGGAAGCTCCAGCTCGCGCAGCAGCCGCAGGGTCCAGACGGCCTGCACCAGACCCGTCTTCATATCGAAGACACCGGGTCCGCTCGCCCGGCCGTCCTCGACCTGGAAGGGCCATTCGGCGAGCGTTCCGGCCGGCCAGACCGTGTCGTAGTGGCACAGCAGCAGCACGGTGCCGGGTGCCGTGCCGCGGTAGGTCACGGCCAGCACATCGCCGTACGTCCCGCAGTCGTGGCGCTCCCTTCCGTCCGGCTCGCCGAGCCGGTCGACGAGCCAGCCGCTGATCGTGGCGAGCCCGGCGTCCAGCAGCCGCTTGTCATGGCTCGGCGTCTCCAGCTCCACCAGCGTCCGTAGGTCTTCGATCATCTCGGGCAGCACCCGGGCGGTGGCGGCGGCAAGATCGGAGGGGGTCATTCGAGGGGATCCTTCCCGAGGTGGCGTGGGTGAGGGAGCGGCCGGGGATCAGCGGACGGGCGCGCCGGGGCCGAGTGGAATGCCCAGCGCCCACCAGGCGTAGAAGAGCAGGGTCCAGGCCACCAGCATGGCCACGGAGAGCGGCAGGGTCAGCGAGGCGAGGGTGCCGATTCCGGCGGAGCGCCGGTAGCGCTGGAGGAAGCCGAGCGCCATGACGAAGTAGGCGCTCATCGGGGTGATGGCGTTGGTGCAGGAGTCGGCGATGCGGTAGACGGCCTGGGTGGCCTCCGGGGGGATGTGCAACAGCATCAGCATCGGTACGAAGACCGGGGCCACCAGCGCCCACATGGCCGAACCGCTGGTCATCGCCAGATTGATCACCGTGCACACCAGCACGATGCCGACGAAGGCGACCGGGCCGGTGACCCCGAGGTCCTTGAGCAGATCGGCGCCGCGGATGGCGAGCACCTGGCCGACGCCGGTCCACTTGAAGTAGGCGAGGAACTGGGAGATGGCGAAGAACAGCACCAGGATGGGGGCCATATCCCGCATGCCCTGCGCCATGAAGTCCGGGATGTCACGGCCGCCGCGCACGGTGCCGGCCGCACGTCCGTAGACCGCGCCGAGGAGGGCGAAGAGCAGTCCGAGCACCACGGCGATGCCGGAGAGCACGGGCGATTCGACGATGCTGCCGCCCTCGCCGCGCAGCGGTGACCCGGTGGGGATCATCGCCACCACGACCACCGCGAGGAAGACGAAGAGGGCGATGGTGGCGTGGCGCAGCCCACGGCGCTCCTCGGGTGCCAGGGTGAGCTCGACCTCCGTGGTCTGCCCGGTCTCCCCGGTGGTGTCCCCGGCCGCCTCCTCGGGCTCGGGTGGAAGCGCCGCCACCCGCTTCACCAGCACCTTCTCGGTGACGAAGGTGATCACGGCGGCCAGCACCACCGAGGAGGCCAGGGAGAAGAAGTAGTTGGACAGCGGGGTGACGACATAGCCGGGGTCCACGGTGTGCGCGGCGGCCGTGGTCAGCCCGGACAGGACCGCGTCCATGGGGGTGATCAGCGGGCTGGCGTCATAGCCCGCCGATACGCCCACGAAGGCCACCACGATCCCCAGGATCGGACTGCGCCCGACGGCCCGGAAGGCCAGCCCGCCCAGGGGGACCAGCGCCACATAGGCGGCGTCGGAGGCGATGTGGGCGACCATCGCGGTGAAGGCCAGGGCGAAGGTCATCCAGCGCGCCGGGACCTTGGCGACACCGGCCCGCAGCATTGCCGCGAGCAGCCCCGACCGGTCGGCGACGGCGACACCGAGCATGACGACCAGGATCGTGCCGAGCGGTGGGAAGGTGGCGTAGTTGGTGATCGCGTCGCTGATCATCGACCGCACCCCGTCGACCGAGATCAGGCTGCGCACCGCCACGGTCTTGCCGCCGGCCGGATCGACCGCGGAGACGTCCGCGGTGGCGAGCCCCCAGCTGATCAGCGCGAGGAGGACGCTGAGGATCGCGAACAGCCAGAAGGGGTGGGGAAGTCTATTGCCCGCGCGCTCGACGGCGCCGAGCACCCGGAGCAGTGCGGACAGCGCCGCCGAGGACTCCCCGGGCGCCTCGGGAGGCGTTTGCCCGGGTGTGGTGCCGGGTGTCTTCCCGGGCGTGTTGTCGGGTGTGGTCGTGGTGTCTTTGGAACTCACCGTCCGCACTCCTTCGTCGGTGACGCAGTAGTGGTCGTCCATTAGAGAAGGCATGACGGAATGAGGCAAGTAAAAGACTTGTAACGCAGGAATGATTCACGCATGGAGCACCAATCGCACGATAGATTCGTACCCATGGCAGCCGTTCCCACCACACCACCGGTACTCGACGACGCCGACCTCGATCTGGTGGCCGCCCTCCAGGTGGCGCCGAGGGCGCCGCTGAGCGCGCTGGCCGAGGTGCTCGGCAGCTCGGCCAGCACCGTCGGCCGCCGGCTGACCCGGCTCGGGGAGGAGAGGCTGCTGCGGGTGATCGGGCAGGTGGAGTGGCCCATGCTGGCCGAGGGCAACCCCCTGCACGTCTGGGTGGCCACGGCCCCGGGGCAGGCGTGGCAGGTGGCCCGGCGGCTGTCGGAGCTGCCCGAGATACCGTTCGTCGCCACGACCACGGGCCGCACCGATGTCTACTGCTCCCTGCACGCGACCCGGCGCGACCGGGCCCGGGAGCTGCTGATGACCCGGATCCCGTCCGTCCCCGGTGTGCGGTCGGCCCGTACCGAACTGGTGCTCAGGGCGACGGCGAAGTCCGACTCCTGGCGGCTGCGGCGGCTGGACGGCGCCCAGGTGCGGGCGCTGCGCCAGGTCGCCGATCCGGTGGCGGAGCCCACCGCCGTCACCGAGTTCAGCGACGACGAGCTGCGGGCCGTGGAGTTGCTGCGCCAGGACGCACGGGCGAGCGCCGCCGATGTGGCGCGCGGGCTCGGCATCAGCCGGTCCACCGCCTACCGGCTGACCCAGTCGCTCCTCCAGCGCGGTCTGGTACGGCCCCGTGTGGAGATCGAACCGGCGCTGCTCGGCCATGCGCTGGAGGTCGTGATCGAGCTGCATGCCGCCCCCGGGGCCATCCAGGAAGTGGCCGACGCGCTGGCCCGGCATCCCTCGGCGCGCTATGTCTCGATCGTCGCGGGCACCTCCTCGGTGATCCATCACGGCGTGTTCCGGGACGAGGACGGCCTCGCCGACCTGCTCACCCACGATCTGGCGAAGCTCCCCGGCATCACCGCCTGCGAGGTGTCGGTGGTCCTCGATGTGCTGCGCCGGTACTGGATCGGCCGGGAGGACGGAAGGCTGCTGAGCCAGGACCGATGAGTTCCGCGCGGGGGGCCGGTCTGATGGGTGACGACACCTTCCCGCGCACCGAGGAGAGAGCATGAGCGACACCGAGATCACCGTCACCCGGGACCTGGACGCACCGCGCGAGACGGTGTGGCGGGTGTGGACCGAGCCGGAGTACTTCGCCCGCTGGTTCGGCGCCGCCCCCGAGTCCGTCGCCCTCGACGTCCGGCCGGGTGGCGCCTGGAAGGCGAACATCGCCACTCCCGGGGGCGAGATGCCGATGCGCGGCGTCTACCGCGAGGTGGTCGGCCAGGAGCGGCTGGTGTGGACCCTGGACCTTCCGCAGGGGGTCATGGAGATGACCGCCACCTTCGCCGAGCTCGGCGACGGCCGGACCCGGGTGGTGCTCCGGCAGCCGGCCCCACCGCAGGAGCGGTGCGCCCAGGCCGAGGAGGGCGCCGCCCAGCTCCTGGACAGCTTCGCCAAGGTGCTCGCGTCGGTCTGAGCGCTCCCGGTCATTCCCCCGGCGGCGGCCCGTCCCACCCGGTCACTCCCCCGGCGGCGGCCCGTCCCACTCGATGACGTCCACCTCATCGCCCACGGCCAGCTTTCCGGCGCGGGTCACGGAGAACTGGCAGCCGAACAGAGTGGCGCCACCCAGGCCGCGCCGGTAGCCGGCCAGGGTGCGCAGTGGCTCCGGGCCCGCCTTGACGCCCTTGATCTGATCGACGGTCGTCACGACGCACCGGGCGGTGGGCTTGGCGAAGCCCAGCTCGGCGCCGCCGATGGCGATCCTGCGGATCCGGTCCTCCCGATGGGGTTCATCCCATCCGCCGAGCACGATGCCGGGGCGGAAGCGGTTCATGGGCAGCGCGGCGCCGCCCGCCTCGGCGATCCGCTGGTTCAGCCCGTCCAGGCTGGCCCGGGAGACGAGGTGCACGGCGCCGCTGTCGGCGTAGCCACAGGTGCCGGGGATCCATCCTTCGGTCACCCGGTCGTGCTCCGGGGGCACCCGCACCAGCCTGCTCGGCGCGCCCAGCGCCCGCGAAAGCCACGTGGCGGCGTCATCACCCTGGTCGATACCGAGGAAGGGGTTGTGGAACAGCTTGACCTCGCGCCGGGCGGAGGTGGTGTCGACGTCGATGGCCACTTCACCCTCGCCGGGTGCCGACAGGATGAGCCGGGTGCCGTCCGGGTCGATGGCGGGGCGGATGACGGCGAGCCGGGGATCGCGCCGCTGCGTGCGGCACTCTCCGTCCTCGCCGATGACCATGAAGCTGCGGTCGTGCCGCAGACCCGCCTCCGTCAGCAGCGCCTCGGATACGGGAACACCCGCGCAGCCCTTGACGGGGTAGGAAGTCAGCTCGTCAACGATCGCCACGCGGCAACCCTACCCGGGGCCCGATCCAGGGGTCGTGTCCCCGATCGGCCGGTCGGCGCGCTCCTGCGCCCTCGCCCGGTGCCCGACCGGCGTTTCATGGCACACCCCGGCTCCGCCATGCGCCCCCGGCCCGGCGTCCGGCGGCAGGGCGTAGCGCGGAGTACGCCGGATGACCCACCGCGCACGGCCGGTGACCACCGGCACCTGACGTAGGCGCGCTGCGCCTCCCGTCGGCAGGAACCCAAATCCGACCGTTTCCCTGGAGCGGCGGACGAGATCGCGGGAAAAGCGCGGTCTCCGGCGTCGCCCGGGGTCCCGGACAGGCGGGGTGAAGGGTGATGATTTCGGGGCCGCCCCTGAGAACGGCTCGAAGGGGGGAAGTCGATATGAGGCAATGATATGCGCGGCGGCGTGCTTCCCGCCATACAGAGACCGCGTGATTCTCCGCCAGTTCCCGGCCGCCATGACGACCGGCTCTTTCTCGGAGAACAGCCGCGGCGCACGGGCGGTCGGCGAGACGATGCAGACAAGAGATACGGTAAACGCCAAGTCAAGTCCGTTCGTACGCCCGCGAGTTGGCCCAGGCGCCAAGCAGCGCCCCTGTTCCGCGGGCCATACCGGGTGTCGGAGAAGATACGAGTCGGGGCCGGGTTCCGCGCCCGGCGCCCTCGGTCCCCCACCATCCCCCGCGCGTCGTCGCCCGGGCCGCCCCCGCTCCCGGCCGGCCCCGCGCCTGAACGCCGCGGTCGGCGGCACGCCCCCGTGGATACGTTTCAAGGTCCCACCGCACACAGGGAAACGCCGCCGGGCCCGCCGGGCGCGTTCACTCAGGCGTCCCCCTCTTCCCCCACTCCCCCGCAAGGCCGTCCTATTTCCCGCCCCTCGCCCTGTCTCCCGCTCTCCCCTCTCTCCTCCACTCCCCGGCATTCTCCGGTTGCCGGCAGGAAGAGCGGAACGGCCTGTTCCAGTGCGGTGCCGCGCGGTTACGGCCGCCCGCCGCGCCCCGGCCGCCAAGCGGCCGATCTTGACCGGGCGGCGACGCAATAGCACCCAGGAAGATCCCGCGCCGCATGTCCGGCCCGCCCCTGGCGCCGCATTGAGCCGCCCGCCGCTCGTCCGCGCTTCAACTGGCCATGCTCCGGCCGCAATTCACCCGGCCCGCCGCCCAGGATCGGTCACCGATCATCCGGAAACCAATCCGGCGGAATAGCGTCCGCCCCCTCCGGCGCCCCGGAGAATCATTTACCGCCGCACGAGGACGTCCAGCGAGGCATGATCGCCCGCATCCGCCCCGGCCCGCCCGGCCCGCCCCACCGACGCCCGTGCGCCCCCGGCCCTCCATGCGCCTCCCGCCGCCCAACTGACGGAGCGTCAGCCGATTCGGGGGTGGCACCGGGCGGCGCGCGGCCGTCCATGAGGCCCCCTGCGCCTTGTGACCGGCGGGGCCGGGCTGCGGTACTCGTACAGCCCGCCGGGTCCTCCGGAGGGCACGTCGAGAGCCGTTGTGTCGAGAGGAACCAGCCTCATGGCCGTACGAGGAAGTCACCGACGCCCCGCATCGCCCAGCCGGGTCTCCCCGCTGTGCGCGGCCCTCACCGCCGGCGGTGTCGGCATCGTCCTGCCGTTCCTCGGCACCGGCCCCGCCCACGCGGCCCCGGCCGGCACCTGGGACCGGGTCGCCAAGTGCGAGAGCGGGAGCAACTGGCACATCAACACCGGCAACGGCTACTACGGCGGACTGCAGTTCTCCCAGCACACCTGGGCGGCGTTCGGCGGCACCACCTACGCCGCGCGGGCCGATCTGGCGTCCAGGGCCCAGCAGATCACCGTGGCGGAGGTGGTCCTGCGCAAACAGGGCCCGGGCGCGTGGCCGGTCTGCTCCGTCCGCGGCCGGCTGTCCCGGTCCGGCCCGCCCGCCGAGGTGGCGAGCCGCGGTGCTGAACCCCGCGCCAAGCACCCGGCCAAGCCCGCCAAGAAGTCGGCCAAGTCCGCCGCGAAGTCCCGGGCCCGGCAGCACACCGCCCGGCGCGCGGCGTCCGGCTCCTACGCGGTCGTCCACGGCGACACGCTGTCCCGCATCGCCACGCGTGCGTCCGTCAGCGGTGGCTGGAAGGCGCTGTACCACGCCAACCGCGGGACCATCGGCCCCAATCCCCATCTGATCCACCCGGGGCAGCGGCTCGCCCTGCCCTCGGGCGCCCGGCACGTGCGCAAGGCGGCGCCCCGCCACCGCGCCTCGGCGATCTCGAGCCACACGGTGGTCCGCAAGGCGGCCGCCCGCCCGCATATGGCCCCGGTCGGCGGGACGGTCGGCGCGGCGTACGGCATCCGCGGCGCGCGGTGGGCGAGCGGCCATCACACCGGTGTGGACTTCGCGGTCCCCATCGGCACCTCGGTGCGCGCGGCCGCCCCGGGCACCGTGGTGGCGGCGGGGTGGGACGGCGCCTTCGGCTACCAGGTGATCATCCGTCACGCCGACGGCCTCTACACCCACTACGCGCATCTGTCGGCGCTGACGGTCCGCACCGGGCAGTCCGTCGAGGCGGGCCGCCGGATCGCCCGGTCCGGCAACACCGGGAACGCCACCGGACCGCATCTCCACTTCGAGGTCCGCACCGGCCCGCACTACGGGTCCGACATCGACCCGCTCGCCTATCTGCGCTCACGCGTCGTCAGCGTCTGACGGCTCACACCGGACGCATGGCGCCCCTCAAGGAAGTGTCCGGCAGAGCTTGACGCCTGCGGCAGGCCGCTCCCTCCCCGCCCCTGGCAACGGAAAGGGGCGGGGAGGGGAAAGACCCGCCGGACACCCCATAGGTCCATCTCCAGGGGGTGGGGGAAGGGGAGGCCGCCCGAGGCACGGCTCGGGCGGCCTCCCGCCATCCGCGCGGGGATCGGTCAGTACCAGATCGCGGCGGGCAGCCCGGTGTCCGCCGTCTGAGGCGGATCGGGAAGGCTCCGGGCGGCCCCGAGCACGATGCGCCGCGCGCTCCAGGCCGCCGCCGCGGCGTCCAGGACGTCGTCGGGTGGCACCCGGCCGGCCGGTCCGAGGTCGTCGGGCAGGACGATGCCCTGGTCCTCCAGCAACCGGCGGCGCACGGCCTGGCCGTTCCAGCTCTTCTTGCTCCAGGCCACGGGCCGACCCTCGTTGAGGGCGGCGAAGGAGACCTCGGGATGGACCTCGTAGAGCCGGTGGTCGCCCCCGTCGCGGCACGCGTTGGCCTCGCGCAGCTTCGCGGCCAGCCCCCAGGTCTGACGGCTCAGTCCCCGACCGGTAAGGGACCGGCAGCGCAGATTGGCGTCGTCGTAGTCATCCGCCTCCCAGACCTCGCGCGGCGGCACGGAGAAGACCCGGGAGCGGTGCGGGGCCACCATCGCCACGGCCAGGGCCTCCGCCTCGCGCCATCCGGCCGTCAGCAGCCCCAGCGGCATGTCGACCGCGACCACGGCGGCATCCGGAAGCCGGCCGAGCAGCTCGCGCAGCCCGCCGGCGGTATCCGCCCCGGCGAAGCGGCCCTCCTCGCACAGGGTCACGGCCACCCAGCCGGTACGGCAGGCGTCCACCCCCACGACGGATGATCCGGCGCATCCGGGTGCGGGCGGGGTGTGAGCATCGCGACGGGAACCCATGCGCCGCATCCGACCACGCCGATGGGCCGGTACGGGGCAGAACGGCGCGAAAAGACCGGCGAGGATCGAGGGCGACCCCGACTCACCGGTCAGCCGCGGCCGACTGTGCCCCGTGGTCGGACCAGGAGCGGCAGGCCTTCCCCGAGCGGTCATGAACTGGCGTCGGAAAGGTTCGCGACGGCCCACGGGGTGCTGACCCATCTGCGCTCGTCGCACTGCAACCGCATCCGGGGGGTTGTGTACTCGGCGTTTGCAGTGGGAGCTCTACCGGCACGGCGGCGAGTGGAAGTTTCGCGCTGTTGGCCCGGACCATGTGTCAGGGCTGCGAGGCATCGCTCTAGACTTCGGGGTCAATGTTTCGCAAAGTCAGGTACCGTGCGGGGGAGCCCCGTACAAAACGATTGGGTAGCCAGTGCTTCTGAAAACGTTCGGCTGGTCGTTCGCGGTCACCGCGCTCGGCCTGGTCGCGGCCGTGTTCTACGGGGGGTGGACCGGCTTCGGGATCGTGGCGATCCTGTCCATCCTCGAGATCTCGGTGTCCTTCGACAACGCCGTGGTCAACGCCGGGATCCTGAAGAAGATGAATGCCTTCTGGCAGAAGATCTTCCTCACCATCGGCGTCCTGATCGCGGTCTTCGGCATGCGCCTGGTCTTCCCGGTCGTGATCGTCGCCATCAGCGCCAAGATCGGTCCGATCGAAGCGGTGCGGCTCGCGGTCGACGACAAGGACAAGTACCAGCAGTTGGTGACCGACGCCCATCCGTCGATCGCCGCCTTCGGTGGCATGTTCCTGTTGATGATCTTCCTCGACTTCATCTTCGAGGAGCGGGAGATCAAGTGGCTCGGCTGGCTGGAGCGTCCGCTCGCCAAGCTCGGCAAGGTCGACATGCTCTCCGTCTGCATCGCGCTCATCGTGCTGCTCGTCTCCGCGATGACCTTCGCCACCAAGGCCCACCAGCACGGCGGCATCCATGCGGACAAGGCGGAGACCGTCCTGATCGCCGGCGTCGCGGGCTTGATCACCTACCTGATCGTCAGCGGCCTCTCCGGCTACTTCGAGAACAAGCTCGAGGAAGAGGAGGAGCGCGAGCACGAGGCCGAGGAAGAGGCCAGGAGGAGCGGCAAGAAGGTCCCGGCGGTCGTGATGGCCGGCAAGGCCGCGTTCTTCATGTTCCTCTACCTGGAGGTCCTGGACGCGTCCTTCTCCTTCGACGGCGTCATCGGCGCCTTCGCGATCACCAACGACATCGTCCTGATGGCGCTCGGCCTCGGCATCGGCGCGATGTACGTCCGCTCGCTCACGGTCTACCTGGTCCGCCAGGGCACCCTCGACGACTACGTCTACCTGGAGCACGGCGCGCACTACGCGATCGGCGCCCTCGCCGTGATCCTGCTCGTCACCATCCGGTACGAGATACACGAGGTCATCACGGGCCTCGTCGGCGTCGTCCTGATCGCCTGGTCCTTCTTCTCCTCGGTCCAGCGCAACCGCAGGCTAGCGGCGGCCGAGGGAACGGACACGGGGTCCAGCGAGAAGGCTGAGGTCTCCTCCGGGGTCTGAGCCGGGCCGCCGCCAGGCGGACGGTGTCCTCCGCGAAACCCCACCGGTGGCCGGCCACCGCCCTGACCATTCCGGGGCGGTGGCCGTCCACCGCCCCGGAATGGTCGTCCAGACGCCGAGGACTATCGCTTTGCCGAAGCCTTCGGTGCGGCTTCGGGCGAGGCTTTCGGTGAGGTCGACGGTGAGGAAGGGGCCGTGGCGCCGCCGGGGTTCGGACCGTAGGCGTCCAGGAAGCGGTCGCGGAAGGAGCTCATCTTCCACACCGGGGCCTTCGCGCCCGGCATCAGGCCGTCCTCCCAGCCCCAGTGGGAGATCCGGTCCAGCACCGCCTTGTCGTGCGCGACGATCGCGACCGGTACGTCCCGGCTGGCGTTGTCGCCGCTGACCCGGGCGAGGGGCTGGTGGTCGCCGAGGAAGACGAGCACGGTGTTCTTGTTGCCGTACTTCAGCACATAGTCGATGAGGCTGTTCACCGAGTACTGGATGGACTTTCCGTACTCGGCCTTCACCTTGCCGGAGTCGGTGAACACATCCGCGGGATTCTTCCCGGCCTTCTCGATGGCCTTGTAGACCGAGCCGTCGCCGACCTGGCTCCAGGGGACCGTCTTGGGGATGGGCGCCCAGGGCTGGTGGCTGGAGGTCAGGATGATCTCCGACATCAGCGGCTTGTCGCGCTTCTTGCCGTGCTCCAGGTGCTCGAACGCCTTGAGGGCGTACTGGTCGGGCATGGTCGACCAGCTGAACTTCGGGCCCTTGTAGCCGAGGTCGCGGGAGTCGTAGACGTGGTCGAGGCCGTAGAACTTGCCCTCCGGCCAGCCCTTGGTGACTCCCGGCATGATGCCGACCGTGCGCCAGGCGCCGGTGCGCTGGAAGGCGCGGGTGAGGGACATGTGGTCGCCCGCGGTGACGGTGCGGTAGCGGTTCTGGTTGTCGATCCACAGGCCGGTGAGGAAGGTCGAGTGCCCCAGCCAGCTGCTGCCGCCGTACGTGGCCGAGGTCAGCCAGCCGCTCTTGGAGGCGAACCCGGCCTTGTTCAACCGCTTGGTGGCGTTCTTGAGGGTCTTGTCGACACCGGGCGCGATCGCCGGGTCCTCGATGGCCGAGCGGCCATAGCTCTCGATGAAGGTGAACATCATGTCCTTGCCGCGCAACCCGGTCAGCAGCTGGTCGCCGGGGGTGTCGCCGTAGGTGTCGACGGCGGCCACCTTGGCGAACTCCCGCTCGTCCTTGAGGGTCTTGCGCACCCGCTCCGCCCGGTCCTGGACGAGCGCGGTGGTGCTCCGGGACGCGAACGGCGCCCCGGCCACCTGCACGCCGAGCGCCGCGCACATGACCCAGACGGTGCCGAGCACCAGGGTGGTACGGGTCGCCACGGCGCTGTTCCTCGCCATGACGTTGCTGATCCGCAGGACGGCGAGCCCCATCAGGACGAGCATCACCACGGCGAGGACCACGACACCGATCACGGCGGCGGTGGCGGCCGTGTCGCCGAGCGCGTCCTTGACGTACGACTGGGCGTCGTCCAGCAGTATCCAGTCGAGCACCACGTTGAACCCACGGCCGAGGAACTCGTTGAAGCCGATGTCGAGCAGGTTCAATATGGTCAGCGCGCCGAGGGCCACCCCGGCGAGCACCGCCACCACCCGCCGCGCCATCGACGGCAGCATCAGCAGCAGCGTGGCGCCGAACACCCCCTCCACCGGGATGCGCATGAAGGCGCTGGGTTCGATGAGGCTGAGCCGGGTCGGCAGGAGGAGGGCGAGGAACACGAGGGCGAGGGAGAGCCCCGTGGCCGTCCACGCCACCGTCCGCGCCACCGCGGGGTACTTGGCCCGCCAGCCCTTGGGGGCGGCGGCCGTGTCGTGGACGGAGCTCACCTCCTGGTCGGGGACCGCGTCCCGCTCCCCGGTGTCATCCTGCCGCTGGGCGGGGAGATCCGGCGTGGCCTCAGGCTCAGCCTGAGGTGGACTCTCCGGAGCCGGGCCCTCCGTCGGGGCCTGCTCCGTGGTTCCCTTGTCCGTTTCCGACCGCTGATGAGAGCTCGATTGGCGCGACAACCCGAAGGTCCTTCCCTGCGAAGCCCGGTGGTGGCACGGCGGACCCGGCTCGGGTAGTCGGGCCCGCCGTTATCCGTACGGCGCGCCGGGGGCCTCCGTTCAATCACCTGGCACTTTTCCCGGCGCCGCCCGCTCGCGAGTGCACCCGCCCCACGATACGCTGCAACCCTCACATGAATGTGAGAGTCAGCCGGATCGGCGGCACGCGGGCGGAGAGACAAGGACGGACACATGCGTATCGGAGAGCTCTCGGAGCGCACCGGCACACCGCGCCGGCTGCTGCGCTACTACGAGGAGCAGAAGCTGATCCTGCCCGACCGCTGTGCGAACGGCTACCGCTCCTACGACGAGCGTCTCGTCGACCGGGTGCTGCAGATCAGGGGGCTGCTCGACGCGGGGCTTCCGACCCGGATCATCAAGCAGATCCTGCCGTGCCTCGACAAGCCGCGGCGCATTCACTTCTCCGACGCCACACCGGAGATGATCGCCACGCTGGAGAACGAGCGGGACCGCATGAGCCGGCGCATCGAGTGCCTGACCCGCAACCGGGACGCGATCTCCGAGTACCTTGACGCCGTGCTCAGTAACAACACCGCAAGCTGACCCACGACGAGACCGGACCGGTGGTCCCCGATGTGAGCGTCGAGGTGGACGACGTGGACGCGGCCTACGCGGTGATGTGCGCCCGCGGTGCCGGGATCGTGCACTCGCTGCGGGACGAGGAGCGGGGCGTCCGCCGCTTCTTCGTCCGCGACCCCAACGGCCGCGTGATCAACGTGCTGAGCCACCGCCGATAATCCGGTGCGCCCCGCCCACGCACTGGGCTAGCGTCGCCGCTCATGACGACGCCACCGCGCATCCGCCCTCCCCGCACCGCCGATGAGCGCACCCAACTGCTGGGCTGGCTCGATATGCAGCGTGCCGTCATCGCGTGGAAGTGCGAGGGCCTGTCCGAGGCGGACGCCCACCGGTCCTTCCTTCCGACCTCGCCCCGGATGACCCTGGCCGGGCTCGTCTCCCATATGCGCTGGGTGGAACACCTGTGGTTCGAGATCGTCCTCCTCGGCCGCCCGGCCGGGGGCCCCCGGTTCGACGAGGACGTCGAGGATGCCGATATGAGGGTCGAGGGCGTCCCGCTCGCCCAGCTCCTCAAGGACTACGCGCAGCAGTGCGAGGTGTCCAACGAGATCATCGCGGCCCACGCCCTGGACGACACCGGCCGCCACCCGGACTTCAACGCCACCTCCACCAGCCTGCGATGGATCCTCTTCCACATGATCGAGGAAACCGCCCGCCACGCCGGCCATATGGACACCATCCGGGAACTCGTCGACGGCGAGAAGGGCTACTACTGACGCCCCGCCGCGGTGACCGGGTGACCTGGATCGAAATTAACGGATCGCCCGCCACCCGGCGGTGGATCCGGGCTGGGGCGCGGTGGTGCGGGCGGCGGCCCGGCGGCGAGCCGACTGATCAGCTATCTGTCGACGGTGCCGGACAGCCCGGCCGGGTCGGCCACGGCCACGGCCGTCTTCCCGTCCAGCTCCCAGCCTTTCGCGTACGCCGCGGCGAACTCCTCGCCGCCCAGCGCGGCCTCACCCCGGCGGGTGAGCTCGCGGACCTCCGGATCGGTGTGGTCATGCGTGCCGCGGAGCCGGGCGGCGGCCCCGAGCAGCACGGCCGACTCGTGGTGCCGCCCGCGCGTCTCGGCAAGCGCGGCCGCCTTCACCGTCACCAGCGACAGGATCGGCAGATCCCGGGTCGCCAGCGCGGCCGCGTACGCCTCGCGCAGCGCCTTGTCCACGCCGGGCAGGTCGCCCAGCGCCAGGCAGAGCGCGGCCCGTGCGCCGCCGACCAGCGTCCGGACGTGGTCCGTGGGGAACGCGGTCTCGTCGAGCAGACCCCGTTCGGCGGCGTCGATCAGGTCGCCCGCTCTGTCCAGGTCGCCGAGCCGCACCCGGAAGTCGGCCTCGCACACGTCGACCAGGACCAGCAGGTCCGCCGAGGACGCGTGCAGCGCCCGCTCCCGGGCGGAGTCGATCACCGCCATCGCCCGATCGGTGTCGCCGCGCCGCAGGTGCACGTCGATCCAGCGCAGGTCGCTGTAGAGCTGGTCGCCGAGGCTGAGCGAGCCGAACTCGCCCGCCAGCGTCCGGGCCTCGCGCAGGTCGGCCAGCGCGCCGTCGAGGTCGTCGTATCGCCGCAAGTGGGCGCTCATCGGCAGCGTGGCGGCCCGGCCCCAACGGTCGCCGGCCTGCCGGAAGCGGGCCAGGGCCGCCTTCACATGGACACGCATTCGCATCAGCGCGCCCACGTTCTCGGCGATCTCGGCCTGGAACATATGGGCCAGCCCGGACAGCCACACGTCGTCGCCGTCGGCCAGGCGCTGGAAGATCGCGAGCGCGGCCTCCTCCTTCTGCAGGAAGAGCAGGACCGGGCCGAACACGCGGTAGTGGCTCGGCAGCTCCGGGTGCGCGAGCAGCCGTTCGGCCAGCTCGCGCATCTCCGTCCGGTCGTCCGCGGCTTCCCCGGCGGTGATCCCCGACAGGATGTCCGCCCGGTTGAGCAGGTAGGCGGCTCGGACGCAGTCGCGCTCGGGCGTCGGCCCGCCACTGGTCGCCGCCAGCACCTCGCCCAGCCAGTAGGCGGCGTCGGAGTGGCGGCCGAACATCTGCCAGTACCAGACCAGGGTCAGGGCGAGAGTGGTCGCGCCGTGGGAGTCGCGGGTGGCGCACAGGTGGCGCAGGGCGGCGAGCGTGTTGTCGTACTCGGCGCCGATGACCTTCATGGCTGTCAGCTGGCCGGGCCCGCGCAGCAGCGGGTCCTGACGGGCCATCAGCCGCGTGAAGTGGGCGGCGGCCAGATCGCGGGCCGTGCCGAGGTCGCCGGTGTCGGTCAGGCGGTCGGCGCCGTACTCGCGGATGGTTTCGAGCATGCGGTAGCGGCCGGTGGCGGGCACGAGCTGCAGCAGTGACCGGTCGACGAGGGTGGCGAGCAGTTCGGGGATGTCGGCTGTGGGCACGGTGGTGCCGGCGCAGACGGCGGTGGCCGAGGCGGGGGTGACGCCGCCGGGCAGGATGGAGATCCGTTCCGCGACGGTGCGCTCGCGCTCGCCCAGCAGCTCCCAGCTCCAGGCGATGACCGCGCGCAGGGTGCGGTGCCGGGGTGGTGCGGTGCGGCTGCCGGTGGTGAGCAGCCGGAACCGGTCGGAGAGTCCGTCGGCCAGGTCGGGCAGTGACAGCGTCCGCAACCGGGCGGCGGCCAGCTCGAGGGCCAGCGGCAGGCCGTCCAGCCCGCGCACCACGCGCACGATGTCGGGCAGTGAGGTCTCGTCGACGTCGAAACCGGGTCGCACGGCGGCGGCCCGCTCGGTGAACAGGCGCACCGAGGCCGCCCTTCGGGCCTGTTCGACGCCGTCGTCCGGGTCGGGCAGCGCGAGCGGGGCCAGCGGCACGAGCGCCTCGCCGTCGACCGCGAGGGGTTCGCGGCTGGTGGCGAGCACGCGCAGCCCGGGGCAGCGGGGCAGTAGCGCCGAGACGAGGCGGGCCACGGCGTCGATCAGGTGCTCACAGTTGTCGACCAGCAGCAGGCTCTCCCGGCCGCCGAGCTCGCCGACGAGGACATCCAGCTCGTCACCCTCGATCCGCTTGCGGGCGTCGAGCATCGCGCCGCCCCGCAGCCCGGTCCCGGTGAGCACTGCCGTGGCGATCTTCGCCGGTTCGGTGACGGACACGAGGTCGATGAGCCAGGCGCCGTCGCGCCATGTGTGGCGGT
The DNA here is from genome assembly GCF_003595545.1 of Streptomyces sp. 11-1-2. Taxonomy (NCBI): domain Bacteria; kingdom Bacillati; phylum Actinomycetota; class Actinomycetes; order Kitasatosporales; family Streptomycetaceae; genus Streptomyces; species Streptomyces sp. 11-1-2. The sequence continues at coordinate 10,572,503 of NZ_CP022545.1, read as the reverse complement.
GCCGGCGGGCGGCCTCCAGCGCGAGCCGGGTCTTCCCGGCGCCACCGGGACCGAGGACGGTGACCAGGCGTCCGGTGGTGAGCAGCGTGCCGATGCGGGTGAGGTCGTCGTCGCGGCCGATGAAGCTGGTCAGCGGCGCGGGCAGGTTGGTCGGCCGGATCCGATCGGGTTCGGTGGCCGCCCGTCCCCCCGCCTGTCCCCCGGCATTCCGTCCGGTTGCGGCCGCAGGGCTCCCGACCTCGGAGTTCGCGCCCGCCTGGCTCATGCCTGCCACGCTCGTGCCCGCCGCGCTCGCTTCCGTCGCGCTGGTGGCCCGGGCGGTCGCCTCGGTCGTCGGAACCGAGGCCCTCGAACTCACCGCACGCCCGGCCGGGGCACTGGAAGCCGCCGGGCTCCCGGCCGGAGCGCCCCCAGCCGAGGCGTCCGGCACCAGGTTGGGCCGGCCGGGGCGCAGCAGGCGCAGATGGCGTTCCCGCAGGGCGGTGCCCGGGTCGGCGCCGAGGGCGTCGGCCAGCGTCTCGCGGACCCGCTCGTAGACCGCGAGCGCCTCGGCCTGACGCCCTTGCGCGGCGAGCGCGTCCATCAGCAATGCGGCCGCCCGCTCGTTGACCGTCCGCTCGGCCAGCAACCCGGTCAGCCGGGCGGCGGCCAACTCGGCCCGCCCCAGCGACAGCTCGGCGTCGGCGAGATCGGTGACCGCATCGATCGACACCCGCGCCAGCCGTGTCGCGACCGTGGGCGCGACCGCGGCGACGACCGCGGGTTCGGCGCCAGGATGGTCGCCCCACAACGCCACGGCATTGGACAGCGCGGCGACCGCGGCCTCCGGGTCACCTGCCCGCAGCCCCTCCCGACCGGCAGCGGTGAGCCGCTCGAAGCGCAGCGCGTCCACGTCGGCCGCGTCCACCGCCAGTCGGTAGCCGCCCGTGACCTGCACGACCACGCCACGGGCCGGGTCGGTCGGGGTGAGGGCGCGGCGCAGCCGGGAGACGAGGGCCTGCAGGGCGTGGGCGGGGCCGGACGGCGGCTCCTCGGCCCAGATCGCGTCGACCAGCACGCCGGGCTCGACCGCGTGGCCACCGGCGAGCGCCAGCCGGACCAGCAAACCCCGCAACCGCGCGCCCGAAACGGTCAGAGCGGTGTCACCGCGCGACACCTGAAACGGGCCGAGCAGCGTGATGCGAAGCCGTGCGCCCCTCTCCATTCCCCGATCTTCGCGCGCCCACCCGCAAGGCCCCAAATCAGGGCGCCCGTGTCAGCGCCGTATCAGCCCCCTGTGAGCGACCCGCCTCAGTCTCCTCATGCCGCACCACCATCACGAGCAATGGAGACGACAGATGACCGCGACAAACAACGCCGGCAACTGGGTCCGGAGCTGGGGCGCCTCGCCCCAGGCGGCCCACGACGGGCTCGGCTCGCTCAACGACTGCCCGCCCCTCGCCGACGTGACCCTGCGCCAGGTGGTGCGCGTCAGCGGCGGCGGGCGCCGGGTGCGCATCCGTTTCACCAACGAGTTCGGGACCGCGCCCTTCACCATCGGCGCGGCGCGGGTGGGCCTCGCGGCGCCCGGTGGCGGGGTGCGGCCGGGCGGCGAGCACGTGCTGACCTTCTCCGGCGCGCCGGCCGTCACCGTCCCGGCGGGCGCGCCGCTCCTCAGCGATCCGGTCGACCTGCGGCTGCCCGCCCTCGCCAAGCTGTCCATCAGCCTCTATCTGCCAGGGCGCGTGGAGACCTGCACCTGCCACGACCCCGCCCTGGAGACCGGCTGGACGATTCCGGGCGACGCCGTTGCCTCTCCCACCCTGCCGGAGAACGCCGAGGTTCTGCCGGTGCGGGCCCTGATCTCCGCCGTGGAGCTGCTTCCCGACGCCCCTGCCAAGGCCATCGTCGTGGTGGGTGACTCCCGCACCGACGGCGTCGGCTCGACCCCGGACACCAACCGCAGCTGGCCGGAGCTGCTGGCCGAGCGTCTCGCCGAGCGGACCGTGGCCACCGGCTACGTTTCCAACCAGGGGATCAGCGGCAACCGGATGCTCAACAACGGCATCGGGGTCGCCGCCTCGGCCCGCTTCGACCGGGATGTGCTGGCGACGCCCGGCCTCGGTTACGTGGTGCTCTCCGTGGGCGGCAACGACCTCGCCATCTCCTTCGCCCCACGGGACGGCGACGGCCCCCTGGCCGATTTCCTGAAGGTGTTCCCCGGCGCGCCGGTGACGACGGACGACGTCATCGCGGGCTACCGCCAGCTGATCGCCCGGGCGCATGACCACGGCGTGAGGGTCTATGCCACGACGATCGCGCCGTATGAGGGCGCGGAGGTCTACACACCGGAGGGCGAGAGCGCACGCCAGGCGGTCAACGAATGGATCCGCACCAGTGGCGCCTTCGACACCGTGCTGGACTTCGACGCCGTCTGGCGCGACCCGGCCCGCCCCAGCCGGATCAGGGAGGACTTCCACGTCGGCGACCATCTGCACGGCAGCGACGCGGGTTACCGGGCCCTGGCCGACTCCATAGACCTGTCGCTGTTCAGCTGAGTCGGCCGGTCTGTGAATCGGCCGGTCTGCCGCCGGAACGCTTCGGTGTTCCGGCGGTTCCGGCGCGACCCCAATGATCACGTGGGGACGAACGGGTCACCCCCGGCCAGGTCAGCCGCCTCCCCGGGAGGCGGTGCGCCGGGCGCTGTCGCGGCGCGGCCTGAGGGGGGCGTCCTCGTCGCTGAAGAGCTCCGGGTGCTTGGCGCGGATCTTCTCCACATCGCTGAAGACCAGCCGCAGATGGGAGCGCAGCGCCCCGTCGGCCCGGTCCAGATCGCCCTCCTCCAGCAGGTCGACCACTTCGCGGTGCTGGCCGATGAGCAGGGACATCTGCTGGGTCATGGGCAGTGACAGCCTGCGGGCCCGGTCCAGCTGGGCCTTGGCCTGGCTGACGACCGGCCAGGCCGAGGCGTGTCCGCTGACGGCCATCAGCCGGGCGTGGAACTCCTCGTCCAGCTGGAAGAAGCCCTGCATATCGGACTGGCGGTCGGCCTCCTCCTGCGCGGTGAGCAGCACCCGCAGCTCCGCCACATCCCGCGCGGTGGCCTTCTCCACGGCCTCCCGCAGCGCGGCGCACTCCAGCGCCTCCCGGATGAACTGGGCGGAGGCGACATCGCGCTCCCGGATGCGCGAGATGAACGTTCCCATCTGGGGATAGATGTCGACCAGTCCCTCGTCGGCGAGCAGGATCAGGGACTCGCGGACGGGGGTGCGGCTCACTCCGAGTTCGGCCGCCAGATCGTTCTCCGAGACGGCGGAGCCGGGCTCCAGCTCCAGGCCGACGATGCGCGAACGCAGCAGCTCATGGACCAGTTGCCGGGTGTTGCGCCCCCGGGAGCGTGCCGTGTGCAGTCCTTCCGCCGGTGCCATCCGACCCCTTCCGAACCCTTGACTCGCCTCGCTGACGTACTTGTATGGTAGCCGACCGACAGCCCCGACTCCACCCCCGGAGCTCCACGGGAGCCCCCGGAGCCCCCGGAGCCCCCCGGAGCCCGCTCAGTGAGGAGCACATGCGTATGGCCACGATCACGGAGGCCAAGGTCATCGTCACCTCGCCGGGTCGCAATTTCGTGACCCTGAAGGTGACCACCTCCGACGGCGTGACCGGTCTCGGTGACGCGACCCTCAACGGCCGCGAACTCGCGGTCGCCTCCTACCTGGAGGACCACCTCGTACCGCTGCTGATCGGCCGCGACCCCGCCCGGATCGAGGACACCTGGCACTACCTCTACAAGGGGGCCTACTGGCGCCGCGGCCCGGTGACCATGACCGCCATCTCGGCCGTGGACACCGCGCTGTGGGACATCAAGGGCAAGGTCGCGGGCCTTCCGGTGTACGACCTGCTGGGCGGCAAGGCCCGCGAGGGCGCCATGGTCTACGGCCACGCCAGCGGCGGCGACGTCCCCGAGCTGCTGGAGGACGTCGCCCGCTTCCAGGAGATGGGCTACCGCGCGATCCGCGCCCAGGCCGCCGTCCCCGGCTCACCGGGGACCTACGGCATCCGCCACGGTACGGTCGCCACCGTCTACGAGCCCGCCACCGGCGCGCTGCCCGAGGAACAGCCCTGGTCCACCGAGGCGTATCTGGACTTCGCGCCGCGCTATCTGGAGGCGGTCCGCGAGCGGTTCGGCTTCGGCTTCCATCTGCTGCACGACGTCCACCACCGGCTCACCCCCACCGAGGCGGGGCGGCTCGGCCGCAGCCTGGAGGAGCTGCGGCTGTTCTGGATGGAGGACCCCACCCCCGCCGAGCTCCAGGAGTCCTTCCGCCAGATCCGCCATTCCACCACCACCCCGATCGCGGTCGGCGAGGTCTTCAACTCCATCTGGGACTGCCAACAGCTCATCACCGAGCGGCTCATCGACTACATCCGCGCCTCGGTCGTACACGCCGGCGGCATCACCCATCTGCGGCGGATCTTCCACCTCGCCGAGCTGTACCAGGTGCGCACCGGCTCGCACGGCGCCACCGACCTGTCGCCGGTGAGCATGTCCGCCGCCGTCCACCTCGATGTCACCGTGCCCAACTTCGGCATCCAGGAGTACATGGCGCACGACCCGCTCACCCATGAGGTGTTCCGGCCGACCTACGAGCTGCGGGACGGCGCGCTGCACCCCTCGGCCGCGCCCGGCCTCGGCATCGAGTTCGACGAGGAGGCGGCCGCCCGCTTCCCGTACGACGCGAAGTACCTTCCGGTGAGCCGCCGTACCGACGGGTCGGTGCACGACTGGTGAGCGCCAACCCCACGCGGCGCCTGTCCCTGGCCACCCTGCCCGGCGTCCCCGCGGAGAGCCGCCCGCCGATCGACCCGCGGGCGCTGCGCCCCCGGATCGTGCATCTGGGCATCGGCGCCTTCCACCGCGCCCACCAGGCCCTCTACACACAGGCCGCCGAGGCGGCACACGGCGGCGGCTGGGGCATCGCCGGTGTCACCCAGCGCAGCCGGGCCGTCGTGGACGCGCTGCGTCCGCAGGACGGGCTGTACTCGTTCACCGAGCGGCGCCCCGACGGCCCGGCCACCCGCGTGGTCGGCACCGTGACCGAGGTGCTGCACGCCGCCGACGACGGCGCCCGGCTCGGCGCGCTCCTCGCCTCCCCCGAGGTCACCGTCGTCACCCTCACCGTCACCGAGAAGGGCTACCGGCGCGACGCCGCCACCGGCGGACTCGCCCTGGACGACCCGCTCGTCCGGGGCGATCTGGAGGGACGGCCCGCACCCGCGAGCGTGGCCGGGCAGCTCGCGGCGGGGCTGCGCGCCCGGCTGCGGGCCGGCGGCGCCCCGGTGTCGCTGGTGTCCTGCGACAACATGGCCGACAACGGCGCCGTACTGCGCCGCCTGGTGCGGGAGTTCATCGCCGCGACCGCGTGGGAGGACCGTGACCGCCTGCTGGACTGGATCACCGGCTCGGTCGCCTTCCCCGCCACCGTCGTCGACCGCATCGTCCCCGCCGCCACCGACGCCGACCGGCAGGCCGCCGCCCGCGCGCTGACCGTGGCCGACCAGGGCGCGGTGACCGGCGAACCGTTCACCCAGTGGGTCCTCCAGGACATCTTCGCCGCCGACCGCCCCCGCTGGGAGGAGGCGGGGGTGCGCTTCGTCGCGGACGTCGCCCCCTACCAGCTCGCCAAGCTCCGGCTGCTCAACGGCTCCCACTCGCTCATCGCCTATCTCGGCCTGGCCGCCGGATGCGAGACCGTCGCCGATGTCCTGGCCACCCCCTGGGGCGAGGAGACCGTACGCGCCTACTGCGCCGAGGCCGCCCAGAGCCTGCCGCCCACCGAGGGGCTGGACCTCCCCGCCTACATCGACAGCCTGGTGGACCGCTTCGCCAACCCCGCGATGCACCATCGCATCCAGCAGATCGCCATGGACGGATCCCAGAAGATCCCCGAACGGTGGCTCGCCCCGCTGCGCGAACTGCGCGCCGCCGGACGGGACACCCCCCTCCTGGCCGCGGCCCTCGCCGCCTGGGCCCGCCGCACCCGGGACCACTCCCTGGACGATCCGCGCGCCGAGGAGCTGCGCCGGGCCTGGGACGGCCCGCACTCCGAGGCCCCGCGCCGGCTGCTGCGGCTGCTGGGCGCCGAGGACCTCGCGGACGACACCGCCCTCGTCGCGTCCGTACGGGCGGAGCTGGACTCCGGCACCCGGCCGCCGCGCTGACCACACGTATTGCCCCTTCAAAGGAGAGCCGCCTTGAAGACGCCCAGAGTCGCCCCCGCCACCGACACGCCATCCCAGGACGGGGCAAGCCCCGCGCCACCGCGCCCACGCGGTCTGCGGCACAACACCCGCTGGCTGATGGTCTTCCTCTGTTTCCTCGGCATGACCGTCAACTACGTCGACCGCGCCACCATCTCCCTCTCCCTGCCCTATATGACCGATGACCTCAACATCGGCCCCGAGTGGCAGGGCGTCATCCTCAGCATGTTCTTCGTGACCTACGCGCTGGGCCAACTGCCCGCCGGGGCACTGATCGACCGCTACGGCGAGAAGCGCATGTTCGCCATCGGCGGGCTGCTCTGGTCCCTGGTCACCGTGGGCACCGGCTTCGTCCGGGGCATCGGCAGCCTGCTGTTCGCCCGCCTCGCCCTCGGCGCGGGCGAGGCCCCGGCCTACCCCTCGTGCGCCAAGTCCGTCTCCCGCTGGTTCCCGGTCCGCGAACGGGCCCTGGCCAACAGCGTCTGGGACAACGGCGCCCGCGCCGGCACCGCGGTCGCCGCCCCGGTGGTGACCGCGCTGATCGCCTGGCAGGGCTGGCGGATGGCGTTCTGGGTCACCGGCGCGGCCGGTCTGCTGTGGGTCGCGTTGTGGCTGAAGGCATACCGCGAGCCCACGGCGCGCGACGGGCTCAGCGCCGAGGAGCGCGCGTACGTCACGGCGGGCGGCGCCCGGCTCGAGGAGAACCCCGCCGAGGAGACGGCCCCGGAGGAACCCGCCGTCCGCTGGCGCGACCTGTTCCGGTACCGCACGGTCTGGGGCATGATGATCGGCTTCTTCTGCCTCAACTACGTCATCTACTTCTTCATCACCTGGTTCCCCAGCTACCTCGTCGACGCCCGCGGCTTCGACCTGCTCAAGCTGGGCTTCTACGGCGCCCTGCCCGGCGTCGTCGCCATCGGCGGCAGTCTGCTCGGCGGCTGGACCAGCGACACGCTGCTGCGCCGCGGCTGGTCGGTGACCCGGGCCCGTAAGACCTGTCTGGTGTGCGGGATGCTCTTCTCCTCGGTCATCGCCTTCGCGGTGCTCGTCCCCAGCGCCACGGGGGCCCTGGCACTGTTGTCCGTCAGCTACGCGAGCCTGGCCTTCTCCGCCGCCTCGGTGGCCAGCCTGCCCGCCGACGTCGCACCCACCCCGCGCCATGTCGCCTCGCTCGGCGGCATCCAGAACTTCGCGTCCAACCTGGCCGGGGTGCTCGGCTCGACCACCACCGGGCTGCTGCTGGGCGCTTTCAACCACTCCTTCGTCGCACCGCTGATGCTGTCCGGCGCGCTGTGCGTGATCGGCGCCCTCACCTACGGCCTGGTCATCAAGCGCGTCGAACCGCTGCGGCTGTCCGCCGCCTGAGCCCCACTCATGTACGAGGAGAACCACCCCGATATGAACGACGCCACCGCCGCGATCCTGCACGGCCCCAAGGACGTGCGCATCGAGCGGCGCCCGATTCCGCGACCCGCCGTCGGCGAGGTCCTGGTGGAGATCGGCGCGGTGGGGCTGTGCGGCTCCGACCTGCACTACTACGCCCACGGCGAGAACGGCCCCAATGTGCTGCGCTCCCCCACCGCGCTCGGCCACGAGGCGGCCGGAACGGTCGTGGCGGGCGACGGCCCCCTGCCCGCGGGCACCCGGGTCGCGATCGAGCCCGCCATCCCGTGCGGACGCTGCCGCGCCTGCCGCGCGGGCCGCTACAACCAGTGCCCCCACGGCCGCTGCTTCGGCTCCCCGCCCACCGACGGCGCCCTGACCGGGCATCTGGCCGTGCCCGCGGAGTTCGCCCATCCGCTCCCCGACGGCTTCCCCCTCACCTCCGGGGCGCTCATCGAACCCCTCGCGGTCGCCCTGCACGCGGTGCGCCGCGGCGATGTCGCGGCCGGGGACCGGGTGCTGATCACCGGTGCCGGGCCGATCGGCCTGCTGGTCCTCCAGGCCGCCCGCGCCGTGGGGGCGGGCGAGACCGTGGTGACCGACGTCAACCCCGGCCGGCTGGCCCACGCCCGCCGCCTGGGCGCCGACCACGCCCTGGACACCTCCCGTGAGCCCCTCCCTCAGGATCCGGTGTTCGATATCGCGCTCGACTGCTCCGGTATCGAGTCCGCCCTGGCGGCTGCCGCGCACGCGGTACGCCCCGGCGGCACCGTGGTCGCCGTCGGCAACCCGCCCCAGCCCCGCACCACGCTGCCGCTGGCCTGGATGCAGCGTCAGGAGCTCACCCTGGTCACCGCCTTCCGCTACGCCGGGGAGTTCCCCGCGGCGGTGTCCCTGGCCGCCACCGGACGGATCGACCTGGAGTCGCTGGTCACCGCCCGCTTCCCGCTGGAACGTACGGCGAACGCGCTCGAGACGGCGCTCTCCGATCCCGCACAGCTCAAGGTCGTCATCGAGCCCTGAGCATGGCCGTCCGAGCGGTCGGGCCCTGAGCCATGGCCGCCCGAACAGACGAGCCCTGAGCAGCCGTCCGGGCCGGGGCGGCACCCCGTCCGTCCCACCCGTCACAATGGGGATCATGTCCCGACGTACCCGACGCCCGCAGCCGGCCCGCCCCACCCCGGCCTCCTGCCCCTGCGGGCTGCCCGCGGCCTACGACGACTGCTGCGGCCGGCTGCACCACGGCCAGGCCCGCGCGACCACCGCCGAGCAGCTGATGCGCTCGCGCTACAGCGCCTTCGCCGTCGGGGACCAGGCGTATCTGCTGCGCAGTTGGCACCCCACCACCCGGCCGCCCGGCGCCGGGCTCGACCCGGGGCTGCGCTGGGTGCGCCTGGAGATCCTGGGCACCACCGAGGGCAGCGCGTTCCACACCACGGGCACCGTCGAGTTCCGCGCCCACTACACCGAGGGCGGCCGCGCGGGCTCGCTCCACGAGAACAGCCGCTTCGTACGCCACGAGGGCGACTGGGTCTATCTCGACGGTGTGACCGGCGACTGACCCCGCCCCACAGCGGTCGGCGCGACCACCCTCCGCGCCGACTTGGTCATTTGTTTCCCGTGTCGTCGCCGACGCCTTCTGGTGCCCGGTCAACTCCGGGGCGATGCTGGGGCGCTGTGCGTGTGAACCACGCGAGTCCCCTGGCCCCATGGAGTTGCCGTGCCTCCTGTCGCGTTCGCCAGACCTCTGGCGGCCCTGGCCGCGGTGTCCGCCCTTGTGCTGGGCGCCGCCGGCCAGGCCACCGCCGACACCACCCCCGCCCCGGCGCCCGAACCCCTGCCGCGGGTCTCCACGGAGATGCTGCGGCCGGTCGCGCCGCCCGCCGCCAGCGGTGCGCCGGGCACCCGGTCCGTGGCCGACGGCGACGGGCTGCAGACCGCCCGCTCCTCGCGGCCGGTCGCCCCGGGGGTGAAGCTGGCCTCGTACGACCGGCTGGAGTCCGACAAATGGCTGCGGGTCGACGCGCTGTCGGTGGACCTGGCCGGCGGAACCAAGGTCGACTATCTCCACCCCGACCAGGTCGCCAAGCGGCGGACGGTGTCCCAACTGGCCGCCGAGCACGACGCCGGGCCGGGGCGCCGCACGGTCGCGGCGATCAACGGTGACTTCTTCGACATCAACCAGACCGGCGCCCCCGAGGGCAACGGCATCGGCGACGGCCGCCTCGTCAACTCCGCCTCCGCGGCCGGACCCGCCCAGGCCGTCGGCATCGGCCCGGCCGACGCGGGCCGCGTCCTCCAGCTCTACTTCGACGGCACCCTGACCCTCCCCGACGGCCCCCATCCGCTCGCGGCGCTCAACGCCGCCAACGTCCCGGCCGCCGGGATCGGGGCGTACACCGCCCAGTGGGGCGAGGCGGACCGCGCCCAGACCGTGGACGGCGCACGGCGCACCGCCGAGGTCACGGTCGTGGACGGCAAGGTCACCAAGGCGGCCACCGCGCCCGGCAAGGGCCCGATCCCGGCCGGTGCGACCGTGCTGCTCGGCCGGGACGCCGGGGCCGACGAGCTGTCCGCACTGGCCGTCGGCGACGCGGTGTCGATGGAGTACCGGCCGCGCACCGACGACGGCGACCTGCCGCGCACGGCCCTCAGCGGCCGGGAACTGCTGGTCGTGGACGGCAAGCCGGTCGGCCACGACGGCGAGGGCAACAACACCACGGCGCCGCGCACCGCGGTCGGCTTCTCCCGCGACGGCCGCACCATGCAGATCCTCACCGTGGACGGGCGGCAGGCCGACAGCGGCGGGGTCACCCTCACCGAGTTGGGCCTGATGATGAAGGACGCGGGCGCCTACAGCGCGCTCAACCTCGACGGCGGCGGCTCCTCCACGCTCGTCGCCCGCGAGCCCGGCAGCGACACCGCCCGGGTGGAGAACAGCCCGTCCGACGGCGCCGAGCGCACCGTCCCCAACGGCCTGGCCCTCACCGCGCCCGACGGCAGCGGCCGGCTCAAGGGCTTCTGGGTGGACACCGCGATGGACCGCGCGTCCGCGCCCACCGCGGACCCGGTCCGGGGCGGCCACCCCGAGCGGGTCTTCCCCGGCCTCACCCGCCGCCTCACCGCCGCCGGTTACGACGAGACGTACGGCCCGGCCGACGGCGCGCCGCAGTGGCGGGCGGCCGATTCCCACATCGGCCGGGTCGGCTCCGACGGCACCTTCACCGCCCGCCACGGCGGTGACACCACCGTCACCGCCCGGCGCGGCGCCGCCCACGGCGACATCGGCCTCACCGTCCTGGACCGGCTGGACCGGATCCAGCCCACCAGCCGGCTGGTCGGCCTGGCCGACGCCGAGGCCACGGGCCGGTTCGGCGTCGTCGGCCTGGACGCGCACGGCACCAGCGCCCCCGTCGAACCCTCCGATGTGGGGCTCTCGTACGACCACGCGCTGTTCGACATGGCCCCGGACCCCCGGACGGGCACCTTCACCGTCAAGGCGCGCCATGACCAGGCCGCGGGGCAGGTCACGGTCCGCGTCGGCGGCGCCACCAGCGTGCTCGCCGTCACCGTCGGCCTGACCGAGCGGCAGGAGGCGTCCTTCGACGACGCCGATCGCTGGACCTTCAGCCAGGCCCGCGCCTCGGGTTCGGCGCAGGCCACTCCCGACGGCCACACCGGCACCGGGCTGAAGCTGGACTACGACTTCACCCAGTCCACGGCCACCCGCGCCGCCTACGTCACCCCGCCCCAGCAGATCGAGGTGGACGGGCAGCCGCAGTCCTTCGGCCTGTGGATCAAGGGCGACGGCAAGGGGGCGTGGCCCACCCTGCACCTCAAGGACGCGGCGGGCTCCGACCAGTTGCTCCGCGGACCGTATGTGACCTGGACCGGATGGCGACATGTCGACTTCGCCGTCCCGGCCGGAGTCGCGTATCCGCTGAAGGTCAACCGCTTCTACCTCGCCGAGACCTCCCCCACCCGCCAGTACACCGGCAGTGTGGTCATCGACGACCTCTCGGCGCGGGTGCCGCCCTCCGTCGAACTGCCCACGCAGAGCGTGCGCCCCGATCCGCTGATCTCCACCGCCGCGCAGGTGCGGGGGCGCGACTGGCGGTTCGCGGTGATGTCCGACGCGCAGTTCGTGGCCCGCGATCCGGGCAGCCCGATCGTCGCCCAGGCCCGCCGCACCCTGCGGGAGATCAAGGCGGCCAAGCCCGACTTCCTGGTGATCAACGGGGACCTGGTCGACGAGGGCTCCCCCGCCGATCTGTCCTTCGCCCGCACCGTGCTGAACGAGGAGCTGGGCGATGAGCTGCCCTGGTACTACGTGCCCGGCAACCATGAGGTGATGGGCGGCTCCATCGACAACTTCACCGGCGAATTCGGGCCCGCTCACCGCTCGTTCGACCACCGGGGCACCCGCTTCCTCACCCTGGACACCTCACGGCTGGGGCTGCGCGCCGGTGGCTTCGACCAGATCAAGGAGTTGCGCGCCCAGCTCGACGCGGCCGCGAAGGACCCCGACGTCGGCTCGGTGATGGTGATCGAGCATGTGCCGCCGCGTGACCCCACCCCGCAGCAGGGCAGCCAGCTCGGCGACCGCAAGGAGGCGGCGCTGCTGGAGGGCTGGCTGACCGACTTCCGCCGCACGACGGGCAAGGGCGCGGGATTCATCGGCAGCCACGTCGGCACCTTCCACGCCTCACGGGTGGACGGCGTCCCGTACCTGATCAACGGCAACTCGGGCAAGAACCCCGCCACCCCGCCCAACCAGGGCGGGTTCACCGGCTGGTCGATGGTCGGCGTGGACCACGTCTCGGCCCGGGACCAGGCGGCCGCGCGCCACGCACCGTGGCAGGGCGGCCCGGACTGGGTGTCCGTGCAGACCCGCGCCCATGTGGACGGGCTCACCGTCACCGCCCCGGACGACCTGCACACCGGGCAGGCCGCCGACATCACGGCGACCGTCTTCCAGGGCGAGGGGATCGACGCCCGGCGGGTGCCGGTCGGCTTCCCGCTGAGCGCGGACTGGACCGGCTCGCCAAACGTTCACATCGGCGACCCGGACGACGCCGGGCGCCGTGATGTGGCGGCGTACGACCCGGCCGACGGCAAGCTGACCGCGCTGCGCCCGGGAACGGCCACCCTCGCGGTGCGCGTGAACGGCGCCACCGCGCAGGCGCGGTTCACCGTCACCGCGGCGGCCGCGGCGCCCGCGGCCTGAGGGCCGTCCGGCGGAACACCATTCCGGCGGTTGGCCCGCTGGGACATCGGCCCGCGCATCCGCACCGGGCAGGTGCGGATGCGCGGTACCGAAAGTCAGGTCACCGCCGCAGCGGTCCCTCGCAACTGAATTCCGCGGTACCGGAGTTGCCCGTGACGGCGGGCCGGCCGAAGCTGCAGTTCATATCGCTGAAGTCGACGGCGGCGGGCTTGGAACGGTCGAGCAGGTTGGCGTCGACCGCCTCGGACATCTCGGTGAAGACCTTGTTGAGGCTGCCGGGGTCGCTGAGGTTCGTTGTGATCTCGCCGGTGCAGACGAACCGACCGTGCTCGCCGTCGCCATTGTCCTTGCAGACGGGCTGATTGCCGGTGGCCTGGGAGAAGGCGCTCTGCGCCCCGGCGGCGTCGGTGAGCGTCAGGTCCTGGTTGGGGACGAACGTGGTGTCCGGTACGAACAGGTCGTCGACGATGGCTATCTGCTGGTCGAGGAAGGCGTTGTACTGCTGCTGCAGGTTGGTGTCCGCGCCCTGCTGGTTGCGCCAGTTGTCGAAGGCGACGGGGTCGTCGGCGCGGATGAACCGGTACATCTCCTGGAGCTTCGCCGGGTGGTCGCGCCACAGGAACTCGAAGAAGGTTCCCGCGTAGGAGTAGAAGCGGAAGCCGTCGCGGTCGTAGGTCGCGTGCAGCATCTCGTTGATCGTCATCCGCGGCCTGCCGCCCTGGGTGTCGCTGATGATGTCCCGGACCAGGGACTGGCGTACGCGGATGCCGTCGTCACGGGTCGAGCCGTCGAAGAACTCGGCGCTGCCCTCGTCCATGGCGGTCGTGCGGTCACCCTCGTACCAGGGGCCCTCGCCGAAGAAGCCGGGGACGGCGAACCGGCCGTTGAGGTAGTGGGTGTACTCATGCCGGAAGAGCTCTTCCAGGGTGAGGGAGGAGTCCTGGGGCACGCGGCGCTGGTACGTGTAGAAGGTCGCCCCCTTCTCGATGTAGACACCGCCGTTGTCGGTGGCCATGCCGGTGAGCATCGGGTGGTAGACCTCGTAGTCGGAGCGTGAGGCGTACAGCACGATGCTGAGGGTGGCGTTCGGGTCACCGGCGAGCGGCTCCTCGGTGCCGAGCACCCGGTGGAACTGGGCCCTGACCTGCTTGGACGCATAGTAGAGCTGGTCGACGGTGGCGCGGTCGAGGGCGGTACGGACCTTGATGCCGCCATTGTCGTAGGAGTACGTGTTCGGGAAGATCCGCTTCTCGATGTCCTCCTTGCAGACACCGTAGGGCCGGCACGCCTCGAAGGTGATGAGCCAGGAGACGACCTTGCCCCAGGGTGCGCTGCCCTCGCCGAAGTTCCTGACCGTGACGGGCAGCAGGGCTCCGAGGTCGGCGATGGTCTGCTGCTTGAGGGAGTCGATCTCGCCGAAGCGGCCGTACTCGAGGAGGGCGTCGCGTACGACCCAGGCGTTGGGGGTGTCCTTCAGGTGGGTGTAATCGGCGAACGCCTTGAAGGCGGCACGGTAGCCGGGGTCGGCGGCGACCGCGGCCTGGAACTCCTTGTCCTGGTTGCCGGAGTAGACACCCAGGTAGTTCAGCGAGAGCGCGGAGAGGGCGGCGTTGCCCCAGGACTGGTCCTTGTTGGTGGGGGTGTGCTCCGGGTCCATGGTGGCCAGGACCTTCTTGATCAGGCCGAGTTGGTACTGGCGTCCGCCGGGCCCGCTGCAGCCGATCAGGGCCTCGCGCAGGGTGTCGGCGTTGGCCCCGGTGGCGTCGAAGGTGTGGGCCGCGGCGCCGAAGGCGTCGACCGCGCCGCGTACCGCGTTGACGGTGGGGGCGTCGGTGGTGTCGATCTCGTCGTGTGAGAAGTCGTGGTACGCCACCGCGTGCAGGTACGTGAACATCTCGTACAGGTGGCTGGTGTTCTCGCCGTCGTGGCCGGGGGCGAGGGAGGCGATGCGCCGTGCCACGGTCTGGACGTGCGCGTCGGACATGACGGGGATCAGCCGCGGGTCCCAGTTCCAGATGAGGCCGCGCAGACAGCCGTCGGCGGTGACCGCGGGGTCGGCGAGGAAGTCGGCCAGCTGATCAGGGCTCAGCCCGGTGATGCCGTCCAGGGTGCAGGGGGCGACGGCCGGCTTCCTGTCGTGGTGCAGGGTGGCCGGCCCGGACAGCGGGCCGGGGATCCGTCCATCGGTGGTGACGGAGCCGGGCGCGGCGGCCGGAGGTGCACTGAACTCCGGTTTCGCGTCGAGGCGTTGGGCGTGGTCGAAGGGGTTGTCGGCGGGCCGGGGCGGGGGCTTCGGTGCCGCCTTCGGCTGCCACGGATGGGCGGATGGCGCGGGGTCCCCGGGCGCGGCCGCGGCGGCCTGCCCGAGCGGCATCACGAGCGCGGCGACGAGGGTCGCGGCCAGCAGGAGTCTGCGCGAGAAGCGCGAATGTAACACCTGAACCTCCAAGAGGCGGTGGGGGGTGAGTGGGGGCCCGAGGCAATGGCCTTCACTTCACGAGGTGTGACCTGTAACATAGTAATGTGAAATTGCACTGACAAGGCGTCAGGAAAAGGTCATCCAGATTTCCTTCACCGGAGGTGTCCGTGACCGCGCGTGCCACCCAACTCCACACCGGCAGCCATGACTTGCCCGTATCGGATGCCCTCGCCCGCTCGATGGCCGACGGCTGGGCCCCCGCGCCGCCCCCAGCTGACTCCCGGGTCCCCGGCTTCGAGCAGCTCACCGGTCGCCGGGCCCGGCTCGCCGCCCGCTTCCCCGGCGAGCGGCTGCTCATCCCGGCCGGCGAGCTGAAGGTCCGCTCCCACGACTGCGACCACCGCTTCCGCCCGCACAGCGCGTACGCCTGGCTGACCGGGCTGACCGGCGAGGACCAGCCCGGTCACGTGCTGGTCCTGGAGCCGGACGGCGAGCCGGTGCTGTACCTGCGGCCACGGTCACCACGCGACGAAGGCGGGGAGTTCTACCGGGACCGCAAGTACGGCGAGTTCTGGGTCGGCCGCCGCCCCGACCTGGCCGAGGCCGAGCGGCTGACCGGCGTCCGCTGCGCCCACCTGGCCGACCTCGCCCGCCTCGGCCCCGGCAGGGACGCCTCCCGCGATCCCGAACTCGCCTCCGCGCTCAGCGAGTTGCGATTGGTGAAGGACCCGTGGGAGGTGGCCCAGCTCCAGCAGGCCGTGGATCACACCGCCACCGGCTTCGAGGATGTCGTCCGCGCCCTGCCCTCGGCACTGCGGCACCCCCGCGGCGAACGCTGGATCGAGGGCGTCTTCCAGCTGCGCGCCCGCGCCGAGGGCAACGGCACCGGCTACGAGACCATCGCCGCCGCCGGCGCCCACGCCTGTGTGCTGCACTGGACCCGCAACGACGGCCCGCTCGACCCGCGGCAACTGCTCCTGCTCGACGCGGGCGTGGAGACCGACGCGCTGTACACCGCCGACCTCACCCGCACCCTCCCGCTGTCCGGGCGCTTCTCCCCCGTCCAGCGCCGGGTCTACGAGCTGGTGCTCGCCGCGCAGGACGCGGGGATCGCCGCCCTCAAACCGGGCGCGAGCTTCCGCGACTTCCACCGGGCCTGTTCCACCGTGCTCGCCGAGGGCCTCGCCGACTGGGGCGTACTGCGCATCCCCGCCGCACAGGCACTCACCGCCGAGAGCGGCCTCCACCGGCGCTACACCCTGTGCAGCTCCGGCCATATGCTCGGGCTCGACGTCCACGACTGCGCCCGGGCCCGCGCGGAGCAGTACCTGGACGGCGTCCTGGAGGAGGGCCAGGTCCTCACCGTCGAACCGGGTCTCTACCTGCAGCCCGACGACACGACCCTGCCGCCCGAACTGCGCGGGATCGGTGTGCGCATCGAGGACGATCTGGTGATCACGGCCGACGGCGCCCGCCTGATGTCAACGGCCCTGCCCCGCACGGCCGATGCGGTGGAGGAGTGGATGGACCGGCTGCTGTCCCCGTCCGGCTGATCCGCGGTCGCGCCGCGCTGCCGCCCAAGGGGCCCGCTCCCGTCCGAGGGGCCCGGCCGGGCGACGCCCCGTCAGGTCACTCGTGCGGCCTCCTCGCGGCCCTGGGCCCACAGGGAACGGACATGGCCGAGGTGGCGGGTCATGCATGCCTCCGCCGCCTCGGCGTCCCCGGCCAGCATCACATCGAGCAGTTCCACATGCTCCTCGGCGGACGGCAGTAGCCGGTCGTGTTCGTCGAGCCAGGTCAGGCCGTAGAGACGGGAGCGCTTGCGCAGGTCGCCGACGGTCTCGACGAGACGGTCATTGCCGCTGAGGCCCAGCAGTTCGAGGTGGAAGCGACGGTCGGCCTCCAGATAGCCGACGAGGTCATGGGCGGCCGCCGCCTCGACGATCTCCAGGGCGATCGGGCGGAGCGCTTCGAGCTGGGCGCGGGTCGCGGTGCGGGTGACCCGGCCCACGACCGGGACCTCGATCAGCGCCCGGATCTCGGTGTACTGGTCGAGGTCGCGGTCGCTCACCTCGGTGATCCGGAAGCCCTTGTTGCGCACCGGCTCGACCAGACCCTCGCGGGCCAAGTCGAGCATGGCCTCCCGCACCGGTGTGGCCGAGACCCCGAAGTCCGCGGCCAGACCGGGCGCCGAGTAGACCGTGCCCGGCCGGAGTTCACCCGCTATCAGGGCCGCACGCAGCTGATGGGCGACCTGGTCGCGCAGCCGATGCTGAACGGTGGCCAGGCTCCGATGCTTGAGTTCACCCATCTCGGCCCTCCGAATGGCACGTCGAGTCGGCGCGGAGTGCCAGCGTACAATGTCACGTTGCGCAAGCGGCCCGACAGCGGCCCGACAGCGGCCCGGCCGGGACCCGGCGGGGAACGGGCTCAGGTGTCCCAGACCCGGCGGACCTGTTCGAAGCGGGTGGGCAGCGGAGGACGGCGACCGGCGTACCGGGCGTTCGTACGGTGGACGAACCGCCGCCAGGAGAGCACCAGCCCCTGCCGGGTGATGGGCAGCCCGGCGATCACGGTCACACCATTGTCATGGGTGTGGTGCACCGTCAGCAGCAGCGCGTCCGGCACCGACCCCTCCAGCTCGGCGCAGAGCTCCTGCCGCACCCGCAGCCAGCGGCGCAGCACCAGCACGGTGCCGCGGTCCAGGCCGTGCCGGCGCGGGACGCGATGCTTGCCGTGCTCGATGGTCACCCATCCGGAGTCGAGGTCCAGCGCCGACAGTCCGCAGCGCAGCAGTCCGCCGTACCGGGCGCCACTGGCCCGCGCCAGGCCCACCACCACGGCCAGCCGTACGGTCTCCGGCTTCGCGCCGTCCTCCATCGCCTGCACCGAGAGCTGCCGCCAGATCCACTCCGCCTCCGCCGTCGAGACCACCGGCCGCGGATAGCGGTCCTGCGCCGCCTCCTTCGCCGTCCGCGCCTGGGACCGCGCTGCCATGTCCACCCCCTGGGAGCCTCGCGACATCGAGGCGACATCGAGTCGCTTGGCACACTATTTCTTCCGTCGATGTCCTCGTCAAGGGCATCACGGCGGTACGGTCGTCCGTGTGCGTCTTCTGCTGATGTCCGACACCCATCTCCCCCGGCGCGCCAAGGCGCTCCCCGGGGAGCTGCTGGAGCGGCTGCCGCACGCCGATGTCGTGGTCCACGCGGGCGACTGGGTCGACCTCGCCACCCTCGATCTGCTCCAGGAGCGATCGCGGCGGCTGATCGGGGTGTACGGCAACAACGACGGGCCCGAGCTGCGGGCGCGGCTGCCGGAGGTGGCCCGGGCCGAGCTGGCGGGGGTGCGGCTGGGCGTGGTGCACGAGACCGGAGCGGGGCGGGGGCGGGAGCGGCGCTGCGCCGAGCGGTTCCCCGACCTCGATGTGCTGGTGTTCGGCCACAGCCATATCCCGTGGGAC
Organism: Streptomyces sp. 11-1-2; assembly: GCF_003595545.1. Lineage (NCBI taxonomy): Bacteria > Bacillati > Actinomycetota > Actinomycetes > Kitasatosporales > Streptomycetaceae > Streptomyces > Streptomyces sp. 11-1-2. Next base: position 10,553,771 of record NZ_CP022545.1, on the reverse strand, counting down.
TCCACGGCCGAGGGGCCGCTGCGGCTGCTCAACCCCGGCTCCCCCACCGATCGGCGCCGACAGCCGTACTGTACGTTTATGACGGCCGCGATCGAGGCCGGGCGGCTGACCGCCGTGGAGCTGCACCGGCTGCCGCCCCGCCGCTGACCGATCGCCGTTCCCCGGGCGGGGTGGCCGCGCCCGTTTCCTTCCGTTCGCTCGTCTCTCCTTTCAGCCCTGGTATCCGACATGTCCTTTTCGGGTGCCGAGGAGTGTGTGATGACGGCGGTAAGTGGCGGGTCCGCGGGGCGATGGGCGCTGGCGGCGGTGTCCGCGACCGTGTTCTGCGTCCAGCTGGACGCGTTTGCGCTGAACCTGGCCCTGCCCGCGATCGGGCGGGATCTGGGGGCGGCGGGAGGCGGCCTGCAGTGGGTGGTGAGCGGGTATCTGCTCGCGGCCGGCGCGCTGATGGCGGGCGCGGGGCGGCTGGGCGATCTGTACGGCCGCCGCCGGTTGCTGACGGCGGGTCTTGCGGTGTTCGGCGGGGCGTCGCTGGTCTGTGCGCTGGCCCCGTCGCTTCCGGTGCTGGTGGGCGCGCGGGTGGTGCAGGGCGCGGGCGGGGCGATGGCCATGCCGGCCGGTCTCGCCCTGCTGACGAACGCCTGCCCGCCCGGTTCGCGGGGCCGGGTCATGGGCCGGGCGCTGGGCATCGGGGGCGTGGCCACGGTGTGCGGGCCGTACGTCGGCGGGGTGCTCACCGAGGCGGTGTCCTGGCGGGCGGTGTGCTGGCTGAACGTCCCCCTCGCGCTGGTCGCGGTGGTGTGCGCGGCACGGGCCGGGGAGTCGCGGGACACCACCGCACCGGCGTCCGTGGACGCGGCGGGGCTGGTCACCGCGACCGGCGCGCTCGCGGCGCTCGCGATCCTGGTGGACCGGGGGCAGTTCTGGGGCTGGGCCTCGGGCCGCTCGGCGACGGCCCTGGTGCTGGCGGTCGGGCTCGGGGCCGTCTTCGTACGGCATGAGCGGGCGGCGGCGCATCCGCTGGTGGATCTCGCCCTGTTCGGCAACCGGCCCTTTGTGGCTCTCACGGCGGCCGGAGCGGCGGCCAATGCCGCGACCGTGGTCGTCCTGTTCGTCGTGCCCCTGGCGTTGCAGGGGCCGTGGCGGCTGTCGGCGACGGGCGCGGGGGCGGCCTTCCTGGCCCCGGCGGCGGCGATGGCGCTGGCCGGGCCGGTGGCGGGGCGGATCCGCACGGCGGACGCGGTGCGGGCGATGGCCGGGGCTCTGGTGCTGGGGGCGGTGGCGCTGGGCGCCGCCGCGGCGGCGCCCACCCTGCCGGTCTTCCTCGTCGCGGTCACGGGGTGCGGGGCCGGGCTCGGGGTCGCGGGCGCCCTGACGCTCATCGCCACCCAGGCGGTGGTGCGGCCCGAGCGCGCCGGGGAGGCGTCGGGGGTGACCAAGACGGTCATCACCACCGCGGCGGGGCTGGGGGTGGCCCTGTCCGGGCCCGCCGCCGACGCGCACGGTGCCGCCATGGCCGCGGCCGTCGACGCGGCCCTGATGACGGCCGGGGGCTGCTGTCTGGCCGGGGCCGCGCTCCTGGTCATCACGCTGCTGACGCGGATACGGCCCGGCCGTGGCCCACGAGCCCGGCGTCGACATGCTTTTCTACAGAAATGACCGACTCAACCCTGCTTGTCTACGGGCTGTGGGCGCCGGAGGTGGGCGACGAGGGCGGAAACAGTTCGCCACGGGCCAGGGCCAGGACGGTCCGGGCCGCGATGCCGCCGATGAGGATGGTGACGGCCACGAGGACGAGGTAGGTGTAGACGAGGTGGCCCGCCGGTTTGCCGTCATCGATCCAGTGCAGCGTGGTGGTGGCGACCACGGCCCAGGAGAAGGTGAAGGCCCACGTGGCGACCGTGAACCGCAGGCGCGCGTAGAGGGGGACCAGCCGGAGCTGGACGATGACCATCAGCAAGAGGTATCCGGCCAGCGCGGCCGCGATGAAGTCCACCCGGCCCTTGTCGAGTGCGAAGTAGGCGACGCTGGCGATGGCGGCGGGGGCCACCTCGATCGTCATCGTCGGCAGGAGCGGCGCGGGCAGTCGAGGGCGGTGGAACAGCCTTCCCGTGATCATCGAACCGAGGATGAACCAGCAGATCATGCCTAAGCCGAACATGACCTCGGCCAGCCGGGTCTGTCCCACCCTCGCGGCGCTGGCGCAGGAAACGAGGCCGCCGGCCACAGTGGGCAGGAAGTAGCCGGGGTGCATCCGGTCCAGTTCCATGTCCCTGCAGACCCACTGTCCGGTGAGCCATCCGCCGAACAACACGGTCAGCACGAGAAAGACGTCCACCAGAACCTTTCCCGCCATCGGGCTGTACGGCGCCAGTCCCTGGGCCGCCAACAGCATCGGGGTGATCAGCGCCAGGGAGGTGAACGGACTCGCCACGGGGTCTTCCAGATCGGCGCGGAGCCTCCCCCTGCCGCCGCACACGTAGCGCAGATACCATCCCACCGATACCAGCCATACGACAGTGGCCAGTCCGATCAGGGCTCTTCCGACGATCACCGGCACATGCCCGGCCTGACCAGCGGCCACCCAGGTACCGCCGAGACCGGCCAGGCCGAAGGCCATGCTGAAAATGTTGGGCGGGACGCGCCGTACGGTCATCGCCGGGCTCCTTTCAAATCCGGCTGATGAGCCACCGCAACCGACTGTGCCCCCCGCGGGCCGCCTCCGCGACTTCGCCATGTCATCCGGGGACGCCGGCAGCCACGGAAATACGAGACGACGCCCTTACCGTCGCACCTGTCGCACGGCCACGGCGTACGTGATGCCCCCGTGAGTGACGATCGTGCTCGGCGAGACCTGACAGCCCTCCGTAGGTCAGGTGAACGCGCGGGGCCGGTTCTCCGTATCGCCCTGTGTGCGTCCTGCCCATGGGACGCACACCGCCCGCACAGACCGATACCGAGACCGGAGGCCCCGTCCATGAATGACCGGTTCATCCCTCCCATCCAGGCGCTGCCGGATGGCGACGCCGAAGTCCGCCTGGTGCTCCATCTGCCCTGGGAAGTGGTCGCCGCGCTGGGCCAGGAGGCCGGCCGGCTGGCGGCCCAGACGCAGCGGCCGGTGAGCCTCGACGAGGCGGTCAGCCATCGGCTGCGCCAGGGGACCCACACCATCGGCGTCCACGCCAAACCCGAGCGGGAGCGGCCCCAGCCCGCGGCCACGGCGCCCCACCCCGCACCGCCGCTGGCGGCCCGCTCCCCCGGTGAGCAGGCCCGGCAGGCGATCGAGAAGATCAACGGGTCGGCGCAGCCGCACAACGGCACCGCGAACGGCACCGTCGGCGCCGCCGAGTCCACCGGCCCGCAGCACACCTCCGGCGCCCCGGAACCGGCCCCGCCCGACACCCGGGGCATCCTGGAGCGCCCCACGAGGGCCACCGGAACGGTGAACGGCACATCGACGGAGATGCCGAGATAACACCCGACGCAGGCGCGGGGAAACGGCTGGAAAGGCCGCGGATACGAGGGTGCCGTCCCCCACGGGACGGCACCCTCGTATGTGCGGCACCTCGAAGGTGCGCAGCACTCGGGCCTCCGGCCCCCTCGCCTTACTCGAGGTGGTCCAGCGCCGCGGCGACGATGCCATCGCTGTCGATGCCGTGGTAGCGGTAGACGTCCTCGATCGCACCGGACTGGCCGAACCGGGTCACGCCGAGGGTGGTGACGGGCGTGTTCTGGATCGTGCCCAGGAAGGACAGGGTGTGCGGGTGGCCGTCCAGCACGGTGACGAGAGGCGTGGCCCGCTCGGCGGGGAAGACCTGGTCGAGGATCCAGGTCGGGTCCTCCGACAGGCCGCGGCGGGCCTGCAGCGCGCGGAAGAGCAGATCCGGGCTGGTCACGCACACGACATCGGCGCCGTGGCCGAGTGCGGCGAGCCGGTCGGCGGCGGCCAGGGCCTCGGGGACCAGCGCGCCCATCGCGGCGAGGGTCACCACCGGGTTCTCGTGCTGCCTCAGCCGATAGGCTCCGGCGACCGCGTGCCGGCGGCGGCGCTCACGCGCGGCCGGGTCGGTCGGCACCGCGGCCGCGGACTGGTCGACGGGCCGGGTGGACAGCCGCAGGTAGGCCGAACTCCCGTCCGGCCGACCGAGGTTGCCGAGCGCGGCCAGCAGACACCATTCGGTGTCGATCGCGAACGCGGGTTCGTAGGTGACACAGCCGGGCTGCTCGATACCGAGTGACGGAGTGGTGATCGACTGGTGGGCACCGCCCTCGGGGGCGAGCGTGACGCCGGACGGCGTGCCGACCAGGATCGACTGGCCACCGGCGTAGATACCGAAGGACCACGGCTCCAGCGCCCTGTTGACGAAGGGGTCGTAGACCACACCGATCGGCAGCAGCGGCTGGCCCCAGCGGCTCCAGGTGGTGCCCAGTTCGCCGAGCAGGCCGACCAGGTTGGTCTCCGCTATGCCCAGCTCCACGTGCTGGCCCGTGGGCCGCTCCCGCCAGTGCAGGATCGTCTCGGCGTCGTCGGCGAACCAGTTGGGGCGCTCGGTCGGCGACCACACCCCGACCTTGTTGAGCCAGCCACCGAGATTGGTGCTGGAACTGACGTCGGGGCTGACCGTGACGATCCGTTCCGCCGCCTCCGGCGCCCGCCGGGTGAGGTCCAGCAGGACGCGCCCGAGCGCCTGCTGGGTGTTGCCGGTACCGGTCGGTGCCGGGCGGGCCAGGTCGGCGGGCACCTCGGGGGGCCGCCGCGACGCGTGTCCGGGGCGGCGCAGCCGATCGGCGGCCGCCGCGCACAGGGCCGCTTCCGGCGAGCCGTCGCCGAAGGCCGCCCAGGGGCGGTCGAGGTCCGTCCCCAGACGGTCGGCCAGTGACTCCATCTGGTCGCCGGTCAGCAGCGAGGAATGGTTCTGCGGATGGCCCTCGGTGGGCAGCCCGCAGCCCTTGACCGTGTACGCGAAGATCACGGTCGGGCGGGTGTCGTCGACGGCGTCGTACGCGTCCATGAGGGCGCGGATGTCATGGCCGCCCAGGTTGCGCACCGCCGCCAGCAGCGAGGCGTCGTCCAGCGGCGCGATGAGGTCGGCGATCGGCCCGGCCGTGGAGCCGGTGCCGGGCAGGCGCTCACGCAATTCGTCGGCGGAACACCGCAGCAGGCGCTGGTATTCGGGGTTGCCCATGGCGTCGATACGGGCGCGCAGCGCCTCGCCGCCCGGCCGCGCGAACAACTCCTGCAGGAGCTGCCCGTACTTGAGGTTGATCACCTGCCAGCCGGCCGCGGTGAACATGCCCCGCAGCCGCTCCGCGGCGATACCGGGCACCACGCGGTCCAGGGACTGCCGGTTCAGGTCGACGACCCACACCACCTCGCCCAGGCCCGGCACCATCGGGTCCTGGATCGCTTCCCAGATCGCGCCCTCGTCCAGTTCCGCGTCGCCCAGCAGGGAGTACTGCCGTCCCGTACCTGCCCCGCCGAAATGCCCCTGCGCGTAGCGCCGCGCGATGGCGCCCCACAAGGGCGCGGTGGCGCCGATGCCGACCGATCCGGTGGAGTAGTCGACCGGATCGGGGTCCTTGGACCGGCTGGGGTAGCTCTGCAGGCCCCCGAAGGCGCGCAGGGTGGTCAGGTAGGACTCGTCCAGCTCACCCAGCAGGTAATTGATCGCATGCAGCACGGGCGAGGCATGGGGCTTGACCGACACCCGGTCCTCGGAGGTCAGCGCGTGGAACCACAGCGCCGTCATGATCGACGTCATCGAGGCGCTGGACGCCTGGTGACCTCCGACCTTCAGACCCGAGGGGTTCGGCCGCACCCGGTTGGCATGATCGATGATCGCCGTGGACAGCCACAGCACGCGCCGTTCGACCGCTTCGAGCACGGCGAGCTCCGCCTCCCGGGCAACGCCCGGGCCATCGCCGCCGACTGACCTCAGCTCCGAGTTCACGACCGTCACAGAGCGCACCCCACTGTCCGCACCTTGCTTCCGCAAAAATTTGACGTTGTGCTCTGCCAGTAGACAGATAATCCCTGGGGTGCACAACATGTCCCCGTAGGAGTGAGCATTCTGCTCAGACTCCGAGTCGGATGAGAGACATCGATTGGACACTATGAGCGATGAGCGAGGCGTGGACGCCACGGACGCGCGGATCCTGCTCGCCCTTGCCGCCGATCCACGAGCCACCATCGTCGCCCTGGCCGAGCAGCTGGGGTTGTCCCGCAACACCGTCCAGGCGCGGGTGGCCAGATTGGAGCAGGGCGGCGCGCTGGACTCCTTCGAACGCCGGATCACCCCGAAGGCACTGGGTCATCCGCTCACCGCGTTCGTCACCGCGCGGGTCCATCAGCACCGGTTGGCCGAGGTGTCCGAAGCGCTGGCGGGCATAGACGAGGTCGTGGAGGTCTTCGGCCTCAGCGGCGAGACGGATCTGCTCATACGGGTGGTCGCCACGGACGTGGAGGCCCTGTACGGAATCGCGGGACAGATCCTCGCCATCCCCGGCATCGAGCGCACCACGACGGCCCTGGCCATGCGCGAACTGGTGCCGCACCGCCTCACCCCACTGCTGCGCCGTGCCGCGGCGGGTGGATAGCAGACTGTAAGGGGACACGGCGGCCCCATGGAACTCCTGGACTCCGCCGGGTCACGGCGGCGCCCGGAAGCGAGATCAGCCGGCGGCGCTCTCCGGCAAACGCATCCAGCACGCCGAGAACCCGGCCGGTCACCGAGCTGTCGTTTACGTATAAGGAGGAAGCGGGCGGAGCCGTCGCGAATCACGTTTTTCGTGTCGGCCCAGCCTGGTGGGTTCCGGTGAGCAGAGCTTCGGCGTGTTTGCGGAAAGCGGTGACCAGACGGCTGCGGTCGCCGGTGCGAGTGGCGAGCACGACCTGGCTGGGTTCGACCCCGCGCAACGGGATGGTGGTGAGGCTGGGATGCAGGCCGGTCGCGTAGTCGAGGGGCGGCCCGATGGCCACGGCCTGCCCGGCGGCGATGAGTTCGTGTTTGTCCTCAAGGGCTTCGACCAGGGGGCCGTCGGGCGCGGGCCGCCCGTCGGGCCGGGGATCGAGCCGCCAGTAGGCGTTCAGCAATGGGTCGGACTGGCGTACGTGGGGGATCGGCTCGTCGGCGATGTCGTCGAGGGTGACCGACTCTTCGCCGGCCAAACGATGGTCCCGCGGCACGACCAGCACGCGCGGCTCGTCGTAGAGGACGGTGATGCGCAACTGGTCGGTGGGGAACGGCAGGCGCGTCACCACCGCGTCGACGCGGTGCTCCAACAACGCGCCGCGCGAGTCGTTCCAGGCGAGCAGGCGGGTGTGGACCTCGGCACCGGGATCGCGGTCGCGCAGGGCGCGCACGGCCGGAGTGATGATCAGCCCCTTGGTGTAGCCGATGGTGACGCTGCCGGGCCGGGCCGCGGCCCGGGTGCGGGCCATCGCCTCGACCGCGGCGCGCAGCAGCCCCTTGGCCTGGGGCAGGAAGATCTCGCCTGCCTCGCTGAGCCGGGTGCCGTGCGTGGTGCGGTCAAGCAGGCGGACGCCCATTTGCTGTTCGAGGCGGCGAATCTGCCGGCTCAGCGACGGCTGGGTGGTGTGCAGCGCCTCGGCAGCACGGCCGAAATGCTGGTGCTCGGCGACCACCGTGAAGCACTGCACCAGCCGCAGGTCGAGGTCCACTGGCGCGGGGAAGGGATCGGACACCACCCCACTCTAGCTGGTGTTATGCACGCTTCGTATTACGTTTTCCGGAACAATCATTGGACCGGGGACCCAGTGCGGTCGCACCGTAGGGACCGTGACATCGAACAGCGTGACTCCGTTTCGCATCGACATTCCGGACAGTGCCCTGGAGGATCTGAAGGACCGACTCCACCGGGTACGCCTTGCCGGCCGGGAGACAGTGCCGGACAGCAGCCAGGGAGTGCAACGGGAGCGGCTCGAGGAGCTCCTGGACTACTGGGCCACCGGCTACGACTGGCGCAAGCTCGAGCGGCGGCTCAACGAGCTGGGTCAGTTCCGTACCACCATCGACGGTCTCGGCATCCACTTCATGCACGTGCGCTCGCCACGCCCCGACGCCACTCCCCTGTTGCTGCTGCACGGGTGGCCGGGCTCGTTCCTGGAGTTCCTCAAGACCGTCGGCCCGCTGACTGACCACAGCTTCCACCTCATCATCCCCTCGATGCCCGGCTACGGCTTTTCCGACCAGCCCACCTCCACCGGCTGGGACCCGGACCGGATCGCCCGCGCGTACGGCGTACTCATGCAGCGCCTGGGCTATGACTCCTACCTGGCCCAGGGCGGCGACTGGGGCGGTGTCGTCGCGACCCGCATGGGGGCGCAGCGCCCGGCGGGCCTGCGCGCGATCCACGTCAACTTCCCCGAGTTCCTCGCCGCACCACCGGTCGGCGACGACCCGACCCCTGAGGAGAAGGCCGCACTCGAACAAGGCAGCCGCTTCCTCACCGTCCATTCCGGATACCACGTCTTGCAGCGCACCCGGCCGCAGACCATCGGCTACGCCCTGACCGACTCCCCGACCGGGCAGGCCGCGTGGATCTACGAGAAGTTCCTCGACTGGGCCCGGCCCGACGCTCTCACCTCCGACGAGATCCTCGACCACATCTCCCTTTACTGGTTCACCGGTACCGGTGCTTCCGCCGCCCGCCTGTACTGGGAGTACGCCCGGCAGCCGCTCACTCTGACCGAGCTGGACCTTCCCGTCGGTGTCAGCGTCTTCCCGGACGAACTGACGCGTACCCCGCGCATCTGGGCCGAGCGCGCCTACCACGACCTGCGCTACTTCAACGACGACATCCCCGCGGGCGGCCACTTCGCCGCTCTGGAGCAGCCGGAGCTGTTCGTCGAGGAGATCCGTAAGTTCGCGCGGACGGTGGCCGCGTGAAGACGGCCGTCATCACCGGGGGCACGGACGGCGTCGGACGCGGTAAACCCGTGGAGATCGCCGTCGGGGGGATCCTGCCATTTCCCGGGTTCCGGCACCCCGGGCCACCCCGTCGCCCTGACCGAGGGGGTCCACATTCCCCTGGCCCCCGGGCCTCCTCCCCCGCCGACGCACGGCGACTCTACGGCTACACCCGGGAGGTGCTTGCCCGATGAGGATGGACGGGTACGTCAACGACGAGCATTACGGCGGCGGTAGCTGGGACGAGATCCACTGGTCGTTCGGCGAGATGCCGGCGCACGCGTCGCGCGGCACCACGCTGCGCGCCGGTGACATCCTCGCCAGCGGCCCCGTGGGCACCGGCTGCATCCAGGAGTTGTCCGGCCACCGCCCCTACCTGGACCGGGAGACAGCGTCCGCATCGAGATCCAGCACCTGGGCGCGATCATCACCCGCATCACCGAACGAGAGGACCACCACCATGGCGCCTGATGTGACGATCTCGCGCAGCATCACCATCGCCGCGCCGCCCTCGGCGGTCTTCGCCGTGATCGCCGATCCGCACCGGCACGCCGGCTTCGACGGATCCGGAACGGTGAAGAAGTCGGTTTCGGGGCCGGAGCGGCTGAGCCTCGGCGCGAAGTTCCGGATGTCGATGAAACTGTTCGGCGTCAGATATCAGATCACCAACACGGTCAAGGAGTACGACGAGAACCGCCGCATCGCCTGGGCCCACCCTGGCAGGCACCGCTGCGCTACGAGCTCCAGGAGGTTCCGGGCGGGACGCGGGTTGTCGAGACCTGCGACTTCTCCACCTCGCCGATCGGCGGGCTGCTGGCGCGCACCCGCTGGACCAAGATGAACGCCGAGGGCATCGAGAAGACGCTGCCGCGGCTCAAGGCACTCGTCGAGAACGGATAGGCAGGCCGAGGGCCCGCCTCCGGATCCGGCGAAGGCGGGTCTCGGTGGCGGTGGTTGTTCGGTGAGGCATGAGGAAGCGTGGCTCCTGAGGGTGGGGGGTCGCGGGGTGGGAATGCGAGTTCGGGCGGTGCTAGGCGGGGGCGGGCGCGGCATCCGCCGCCGACGTCTCGACGCGCACCCGGGCCACGGTCGCGTCCTGGAGAGTGAGTGGTGTCTCTTCGGCGCCAGGAAGGATGGTGTCGAAACGCTCCAGCCGTCGGCCGCCGAGCGTGACGATGCCGTCGAGGACCACCAAAGCGGTGGCGAACGCGGCCGAGACCGACAGCTGCGCGTCGCCCCCGAGGAGGCCGAGGCTGCCGCGGATGCCGCTGCGCACCATGAGGTTGAGCGCCCGCGCCCTGCCGTGAACTGCGGTCGTGGCCACTTCGGCGGTCCCGTCGAACGTGACGATCTGGGTGTAACGCAGATCGTGGACGGCACCGTCGATGGACAGCTGAAGGGGCACGGGGGCGGCCGACAGCAGATGGCGCTCCATCCCCGGAAAGGGTGAGAAGGGGCCGGTGTCCTCGATGTCCGCGAGGCTCAGCCGCCACGTGGCCGTCTCCGGGGAATCCGCGGCGAGCTCACGATGGATCTCGCGGGTCCAGCCCCGTCCGTTGGCCCACCGTTGTGGTTCGAGCGTGGCCATCGGGATGATGTGTGCGGTGTCCGCCGAGCCGTTTCCCGGTTCTCCGGTGGGCTTCTTCGGTGACTGCATGTCGAGTTCGTCTCCATCCCGGCCGGCCTGGCCGATCGGGTTCCGTGGCAGGAGTGTCGGGGGTACGGCTTCGGTCCGGGGAAGTAGGGGGGCGGTGCGGGTGCTCATCCTGCTCCGGGTCAGTTTCCCTCGGTGCCCATGAAGGGATAGGTCCAGTCCAGGTCGGGGTTCATGTTCTCCTTGATGTAGCGGCCGCTGACCCGGCGCCGGAGGGCGAGCGGGGAGCCGGTCTTGTCGTCGCTTCTGCGGGGCGCTTCGATATTCGATCGCGTGAGACGGAGGTGGGCTGCCAGGCTGCGTGCATGGATCACGCGGAAGTGCTCCTCATCGGAGGGCGGGCCGGGGTCGGCAAAACGACGGTGGGGTGGGAGGTTTCGGCGTTGCTGCGAGGCGCGGCGGTCCCTCACGCGGTCATCGACGGTGACTTCATGGGACAGGTGCATCCAGCTCCGGAAAGAGATCCGCGCCGTGCGGAGATCACTGAAAGCAATCTGATTGCGGTGTGGACGAACTACGCACGCCGCGGCTACCGGCGTCTGATCTATACGAACACACTGAGCGTGGTGCCCGAGGCGACCGGCATGTTCGAGCGGGCCATGGGCAGCGGGGTGCGGATCGTGCGGGTTCTTCTCACGGCCACCGACACGACCACGCGGGAACGGCTGGAGCGCCGGGAAATCGGCTCGGAGCTGGAGACGGAATGGGAGAGCAGTACCCGTAAGGCGCGGTTGCTGGACCAGCAGACCTCTGCGGACGCAGTGCGGGTGGCGACGGACGGGCGGGCTGTCGCGGACATCGCGCGCGAGGTGGTGGCCGCCACCGGCTGGACCGAGCAGCACTCCACGAGCCCCCCGGTGGATACGCCTTCGGCGTGGTGGCCTTCCTGAGTCGCTTCGACCTGACAGCCACGGGCCGGCCGGGGGTTCCGGCTGGCCCAGTGGGCTGCATCCCTGCGTGGCGAACCGGCCGTTGAGGTAGACCACGGCCCTGGCCGGAACCGCCGGTGCCGGTGCCGGCCAGGGCCGTATCACTCGCAGTAGACCTGCATCTTGGAGCCGGGGTCGCCGAGGTCGACGATGACGTCGTCGAGGTGGTCGATGAGGTCATCGAGGTGCTGCGGCTTGAGCTCGGCGAGGTCGATCGGCACCCCGGCCTTGTCCAGCTCCGCGTTGACCTTGGTGATGGCCGCCGGTGGGAGCAGGGTGGTGAGCCGGACGCCGGCGCGCAGCAGTTGCAGCGGGATACGGACGTTGAGCCGGGTGGGGCCACCGCCGGTGTCGTCCTCGGCGTCCATGACCACGCGCAGGTACTTGGCGCGGGCCTTCGGGCGGGACGTCGTTCCCGGCGGCGTCTCGGGCTGCTCGCGCTCGAGCGCTTCGATCAGCCGCTCGGCCTCGTCCGCGGTGATCTTTCCTTCGGCCAGCATCTCCAGGATCTGGCGGCGCTGCTCGTTCATGCGTGTGCTCCTGATTCTCTGAGTTATCTCACGCTGGCCAGCACGGCTGTCCGGCCCTGCGCCATCTCGAACCGGGTGCCGGGCAACGCCCACAGCACCTGTCCGGCACCGCGCAGCGCGCCTCCCGGGCTCATCCGGAAGATGAGGCACGCGACCACCCCGCCCAGCACGGCGAGCAGCAGCAGCGGCGACAGCACCAGCACCACCGGCACCACGGGGATGTACAGCCGCACCCGGCGGCCGTTGGAACGGCGCACGCGCACCGTCACCAACTGCGGGATCATCGGCCCCGCTCCAGTTCGGCCAGGGCGTCCTCGGCGGTGATCTCGCCCCGGTGCAGGCGGTCGACGACATTGGCGGCGCTGGTGGGTGCTGGGTCGACGTCGACGAAGTCGAGGTGCTCGGCGATCCGCTTCAGCCGCGACTTGATCGTCGGGTAGCTCACCCCGAAGATCCGCTCCATCTCCTTGATGGATCCGTGCGCCCGGACGAACGCGGCGACGAAGATCTGATCGTCGATGCCGAGTTGGGCCAGCTGCGGCGGCTCGAACAGCCCCTCGATCGCGACGCCGCTGTCGGCGAGGCGGACCCGCTCGACCGCGAACGGCCGACCGCGCGTCAGGTCCGTCAGGTCCTGCCAGTCCATCCTCGGCTCCTTACTCTCGGCAACCTCTTCATACTTCATGTCTATCTTGAGATTATTAAGGAGTCAATCCGCAGACTTTAATATTCACGATGTTGATCTTGATAATTCGGCTTCGATACGGCCGGCTCCGCCATCCCTTCCGCGAAGCCGCCGCAGACCACCGCTCACCCCGGCATCTGGGTAGCTGAAGCCCCGGCCCGCCCTCGGCGCAGCTACCGTTGTGCCCGGTTCGCGTCCTGGCCGGCGGAGCGGTACTCGCTCGGAGTCATGCCGCTGGCGGCGCGGAAGGCGCGGGTGAAGTCGGATGGCCTGGGGTATCCCCAGCGCATGGCGATGGCGGCGATGGGGACGGTGCACTGGGAAGGGTCGGCCAGGTCCCGTCGGCAGCGGGCGAGGCGCTGCTGCCGGATGACGTCGCCGACCGTGGCACCGTGCTGTTGGAAGATGCGGTGCAGATAGCGCGTGGAAATGAAGTGCGTCGCGGCTATGGCGCCTGGTGTGAGGCCGGGATCGTGCAGGTAGGTGGCGATGTAGGCACTGATCTGCTCGAACAGTGCACGCTGCCGTGACCCGGCTGGAATCAGGGTCTGCCGGTCGGCGTGGTGAGCGAGCAGGGCCGTCGCGAGATCGACCGCGGTGGTGCCCAGCCGGGTGCTGTCAGCGGACGTGAGATCGGCGTGCGTATCGGCGAGGCCGGTCAGCATCTGGCACAGGAGCCGCCCGACACCCGCTCGTCCGGGCCCCCACGCCCTCGGCCGTGAGGACATCGACGCGGTCTGCGAAGTGGCCGGGCCCGCCGCGAAGAAGGCACAGGACCAAGGGCTCGGCCCGTGCACGTCGACGTACACCGCCGTGTTCCAGATGATCTCGCCCCCACAGAAGAAGGCCCTGCAAACCGCGACGGTCGACCCGCAGCGCATCGCCGTGCGCACGCCCGACAAGATCGAGATGCCGGCCGAAGCGGTACGGGCCTCCGCCACGTTCTCCGACGACGACCTCGGCAGCTACACCCTGGAGTACCTCAAGGACGATTGGTTCATCACCGACTGAGCCCAACGCGCCATACGCGGAGCCGCCCGGCGGTGGGAGCGGACTCATTCCCACGGCTTCTGGACGCTGGAGATTCCGTGGGACAAGGCGACCCGAGCCGACGCCCGGGACCTCACCCGCCGGCTCCAACGATCGCCGTACGGGCGACCTGAGCGCCGGCTCCGCCGGCACGCAGGCGGAGCCTGCGCTCAGTTACTCGCGCCGTCGGCCGAGGACACAGAACTCGTTGCCTTCGGGGTCTGCCATGACAACCCACGACTGGTCACCCTGACCAATATCAACACGCTGTGCGCCATGAGCCTCGAGGCGAGCCACCTCGGCGCCCTGATCATCAGGCACGAAGTCGAGATGCAGTCGGCTCTTGGCCTTCTTGGGCTCATCAAGCCGGACGAACTCCAACCCCGGCACGCGATCCGGCTCCGGACGGATCGCGAACTCCACATCAGAGGAGTGGACCACAACCCAGCCAAGAGCCTCGGCCCACCACTGCCCCAGGGCCACCGGATCTGCGGAGTGAACGATTACATTTCGCCATTCCAAGGTCATCAGCCGAGCCTAGACCTGCCAGGACTTCGAAAACAGGCATGCATGGCATGCATGAAGAGGGCCCGCTGACATCCTCTCAGCGACGACCATTTCCAGATTCGGCGGACGGCCCGGCTAGCGCGCCACGCGGTAGCGGAAGTAGACGACTCCCGAGCTGAAGGTGCAAGTCTCAACGAGTTCGAGATCCACCCGGCGCTCGCGCTGGGGAAAGAACGGAATGCCACCGCCGACCAGCACCGGATAGACCCTGGCCCGGTACTCGTCGATCAGACCCACCGCGGCCGCCTCGGCAGCGAGAGCCGCGCCGCCGATCGCGATATCGCCCTCCCCCGGCTCGACCCGCAACCGCTCGATCTCCTCCGCCAACCCGCCGGAGACCAGGCGGGCAGTGCCCTGCACCGCCGACAGCGTGGTGGAGAACACCACCTTGGGGAGCGGCTTCCAGAGCGCGGCCCACTCCAGCATGGAGGCGTCGAGTGATGGATCCTGGTCGGCGGTCTCCCAGTACAGCATCGTCTCGTACAGTCGGCGTCCCATCAGGTGGACGCCGACCTCACGGATCTCGTCGATGGAGAAACGAAAGACGTCCTCGCTGGGCGCCGTCCAGTCGAAGCCGCCGTCCGGCCCGACGATGTAGCCGTCAAGTGAGACGGCCATCGAATAGGTCGCTCGCCACTGCCGCTGCGCTTAGCCTGAGCGCATGCGTCACGCGAAAACCTCCTACGTATGCTTGCCATGTCGGGGTTCGTACAAGCAGCCCTACCTCGGCGCTCAGGACCGGCTGTGCCCGCGCTGCGCAAAGCCGATGATCCACGTGGGGTCCGCCTTCGCCGCGCCTCGCCGACGCGACAAAGCGGGGTGGAGGGTACTGTCCGTGCTGCTCCACGCAGGCGTGCGATTCCACAAGAGCTGCTGTGGAGGACCCGGTTACCGCCCACGCACACTCCACGAGGTGCGCGAACGGATGGTGTACGCCCGAACCACCGGGGAGCCATTCGTCCAGGCGCTCGTCCGCCACGAGCTCCCCTAGCACCGCGACAGCCGGGGAGGCGCCGGCGAAAAACCATGCGCCGGAATGGGCGGATGGGGGGAGGTGGGCGTTACGGGAGGGCGCCAGGTCGCTGTGCCCGAAGCGCGCATCGGGCGGGTGCGACAGCGTTCGATGAGGCGACGCCGGCCTTCGGCGGTAAGAGGTGTGTTGCCGTGCGGCATGCCCAGATCTCTCTGCCTGCGACGGCAGTCGATCGCCGGGGCAGTCGGCCCGGCCCGGCTGGCTTGAAGGCGGAGGCTTCTCGTACCGGGCCGAGTGCCGCAGCGGCGCGTGCCGGGCAGGGTCATCGGGTGATCGGGGTGGCACCGGTCGCGGTGATGGACAGGTCCCACAGCCGTGCGGCGGCGCCGGGGTCGATGGCGTACGCGCGGACGCCGCCGTCATCCATGAGAGCGTCATGGGCGGAGATACGTGAGACCTCGCAGTCTTCCAGGTAGAGGCCGCCTCGGTCGTCGAGGAGTCGGGACGTGGCGGCCCACAGGCCGGTGGCGGCGCCCTGGGAGGGGGTCTTGAAGTCGGCGCCGATCACCTTGCCGTGCTCGTCCACCCAACCGCGGTCGATCTGCTCCCGAAGTGTCATCTCCCGCTGAAGGCCGGTGACGATCTTGCCCGGGTGGAGCGCGAGGGCCCGGACACCGTCGTTGCGTCCGAGGGCGTCGAGGTGCACGGCGAACAGGGCGTTGGCGGTCTTGGCCTGGCCGTAGGCCAGCCACTTGTCGTAGCCGGTGCGAAAGTGCGGGTCGTGCCAACGGATATCGGTCAGGGCATGTCCGGCGGAGCTGTTGACGACGACGCGCGCACCGCCCGCGGCGGCCAGGAGCGGATAGAGCTCGCAGGCGAGAGTGTAGTGTCCGAAGTGGTTGGCGGTGAACTGGCTCTCCCAGCCGGGGCCGACGCGCCGCTCCGGGGTGGCCATGATGCCGGCGACAGCCATGAGCAGATCGAGCCGGGCGAGGGAGTCGCTGATCCGTGCGGCGGCGGCGCGCACACTGTCGAGGTCTGCCAAATCCATGGAGATGACCTCGCAGCGCTCCACCTCCGCGAGCGCGGCGCGGGCGACTTCGGGCCTGCGTGCCGGAACGATGACCCGGGCCCCGGCCGCCGACAGGGCCCGGGTGGTTTCCAGGCCGAGCCCGGAGTAGCCCCCGGTGACGACGGCGCTCGTGCCGGAGAGGTTGAGGCCGGCCATGACGTCCTCGGCGGTGCTGACGGCGGAGAAGGGCGAGCCGAGCGGCTGCTGATCAGTGCTGGTCACGCCGACGACGCTACGATCTAGCGCGAGGTCTAGATCAAATCCTGGAGTGGGGCGCATGGCGACTGGCGAGACCTCCGCGGAGCCACTGAGCATCGGTGAGGTGGCCGAGCGGACCGGACTCAGCGTGCATGCCTTGCGCTTTTACGAGCGCGAGGGCTTGCTGGTCGGACCGGTCCAGCGCACCTCCGGCGGTCGGCGGCGGTACACCGCGTTCGACGTCGACTGGTTGCTGATCTGCGTCAAGCTGCGTGCATCCGGCATGCCGCTCGCCGACCTCAAGCGGTTCGCCGAACTGGTGCGGCACGGTCCGGGCAACGAGGCGGAACGTCTGCGGCTCCTCGACGCCCACCGGCAGCGCGTCGACGCACAGATCCAGGCACTGGAGGAGTGCCGCTCCGTCATCGCCTGGAAGGTCGGCGTCTACGCCGAACACCTCGCCCGCGGCGAGGCCGGCGGACTCTGGGACCCGACGGTCTGAGGGGCAGGCACAGAACCGCGAGGGCCGACCCCAGTGCGCAAGGTGGTGGTCGTGACCGGCGCGAGCGACCTGCGGAAACCGCTGATCGGGCGGTGGCCGTCCCGGAGAGTCCGACGCGGCGCTCCGGCTGAGCTGCCGCGCGGCCGCAGCCGGCCCCGCCGCGAGCGTTCGGTGTCCGATTCGCAGGGTGGCGTGGGGGCGCGCAGCATGGAAGTGGCCGGCTGCCATCGTTTCGCGAGGTGACAGGCCATGACTGGTTGAGCCCACTGGAAGCAGCGGCCGAGGCCGTGCGGCCGAGGGGTGTGGACGCCGGGGGACGTTCCGGCGCGATGTGCCGGTCGGAGGAGTCATAGGAGGTCGGCGATGGCGCACGCACACGGAGATGAACCGATCGTGGTCGGCCTCGACCCCGATCCGGGCAGACGCGCGGCGCTCGGCTGGGCCGCCGACGAGGCGGACCGGCGCCGCCTGCCGCTGCTGCTGGTCCTCGCGCAGAACCTGCCGACCCCCGGGTACCGGCCGACGGGCGGGCGGCCGTCCTGGGAGGAGTGGAACGAGTCGCTGCACACGTCGGGGGATCGCATGCTGAAGGAGGCGGTGGCCTTCGTCGAGTCCCGGCATCCACAGGTGCGGGTATCGGGTCTGCTGGCGGAGGGGCATCCGGCGTGGGTGCTGCGTGAGCAGGCGCGGAACGCCACGGTAGTGGTGGTCGGGTCCTGGCGCCTGAGCGCTCTTCAGGAGGTCTTCACCTCCGCCGCCGTCGCCCTGCCGCTCATCGCCCACGCGCCCTGCCCCGTGGTGGTCGTGCCGGAGCAGGTCTCCGAGGCGGAACACGCCCCCGAGCCGGAGCACGTCCCCGAGCGGCAGCCGCATTTCGTGGTCGGGGTCGACGGCAGTCGTCATTCCGCGGCCGCCGTCGACTTCGCCTTCGACGAGGCCGCCGTGCACGGCTCGGCCCTGCGCGCCCTCTACGTATGGCAACCTCCCCGGTTCGGAACCCCCGACGAGGAGGCCGCCGTCCAGGAGTGCCGTCGGCTGCTGTCGGAGACCGTCGCCGGGCGTACCGCCGGCCATCCGGAGGTGGAACTGCGCCAGGAGGTCGTACCGGGCCACCCGGTACAGGTCCTGACCGAGGCGTCCGAACACGCCCTCGGCCTGGTCGTGGGCACCCGCGGACACGGCGGGTTCACCGGCCTGCTGCTGGGCTCCGTCAGCCAGGGCGTGACGCAGCACGCACGCTGTCCGGTCATCACCGTCCCGAGCGCCTGACCACCGCCGCGGCCGCGAAGGCCCGGTCCGGTTCCGTGTTCTTCAGGCCCTGGCGGGGCGGGGGCCGATCTCCCGCAGCAGCTCCATCACCGCCCGGGCGCGGGCGGTCTGGGTCATGCCCTTCACCGAGGCGATCTGGACTTCGAGCGGGGGGCTTCCGTCCCGCAGCTCCAGTTCCGCGATCTCGCCGCCGCCGTAGGTCTGGCCGGTCGCCGGCCGCTGGTTCAGCACGGAGTATCCGAGCCCCCGGGCCACCAGGGAACGTACGGTTTCATAGCTCCGGGTGCGGTAGCGGACATCGGGCGCGGTGCCGGTGGCGGCGATCAGCGAGCGGAAGTAGTCGCGGCTGTGGGGCAGGTCGAGCAGGACGAGGGGTTCCGCGGACAGTTCGGCCAGCTCCACGGAGCCCTGCCGGGCCAGCGGGTGGTCGGCCGCGACGATGACATAGGCCGGGGCCCGCGCGATCGTCTCGCTGCGCAGGTCCATCTCGGCCGTCAGACCGAGGTCGTAGGTGAGGGCGAAGTCGATGCGTCCCGCGCGCAGGGCCTGGACGAGCTGATCCGTCTCTCCCTCCACCACGTCGATCTCGATGCCCGGGTAGCGGTCGGTGCATTCGCTGAACAGGGGCGGCAGATAGTACGGGGCCAGCGTCACGAAGCACCCGACGGCCACCGGCCCGGAGATCGTCTCGCCGTCTCCCCGGGCTTCGCGCTCGATCTCGCGCGCACGGGCCAGCAGCTCCCGCGCGTGCTGCTGAAGCCTCTCCCCCGCGGGCGTCAGGGTCAGTCCCCGGCCCCTGCGGCGGATGAACAGCTGCACCCGCAGGTCGCGCTCCAGGTTGTGGATGGCCGCGGACACGGCGGACTGCGCGATGTGGAGCGCCCCCGACGCCTCCGTCATCGAACCGCGCTCGGCGGCCACGAGGAAGTAGCGGAGCTGGAGGAGGGTGAAACCCACCGGTGACGTCATGCGTGACCCTCGCGCCTGGTGATCGGTGTCCGTGCCGATGCCGACCCTATGCGGCGGCCGGACCCTATGCGGGCGGTGCCTGGTGGCGCTCCGCGGGCGCGTCGGAGACGTCCTCGGGACGCAGCAGGGCGGAACCGGCGGTCTCCTTGAGGGACAGGGCGGCGATGAGGCCGCCGACGGCGAACACCATCAGGTAGGGGCCGGGCAGCAGGGTGCTGCCGGTCGCGGAGATGAGCACGGTCATCAGGTACGGCACCGTGCCGGCGAACAGGGCGGCGGTGAGGTTGTAGGCGATGGACAGGCCGCTCTGGCGGGTGCGGGTGGGGAAGATCTCCGCAGACCACACCGCGTAGGTGCCGAGGATCGCGGCGAGGATCACGCCGAGCAGCAGCCCGGCGATCCAGGTTCCGGCGAGCCCGGTCCGCATGAGGAGGAACGCGGGGGTGGCGAGGACCAGGAGGCCCGCGGTGGCCCCGACGAAGACCGGTTTGCGTCCCACGCGGTCGGACAGCATCCCGAACACCGGGACCAGCACCAGCCCCAGCAGTGAGATCACCGTGGACAGCAGGGCGGCGCTGCCGGCCGAGTGCCCCAGGTGGTCGGTCTCGTAGGTGACCAGGTACGTCAGCACCATGTAGAAGGGCACGTGCATGGCGGCCATCAGGCCCGCGGCCTGGAGCAGATGCCGCTTGTGGCGGCGGAACAATTCCCGTACGGGGGTGCGCGGCACGGCGTCGTTGGCTTCGAGCGTCCGGTACTCGGGGGTGTCCTCGATCTTGTTGCGGATGATGAAGCCGATGACGCCGAGCGGCGCGGAGACGAGGAAGGGGACGCGCCAGCCCCAGGCGGTCAGCTGCTCCTCGTCGAGCCCCGTCGACAGCAGCAGATAGACGAACGAACCGGCGAGGAAGCCCAGCAGGGAGCCGACCTCCAGCCAGCTCACCCCGAATCCGCGGCGGCGCCGGGGGGCGCTCTCGGCGAGGAAGCTCGCCGCGCTGCCGAACTCGCCGCCCGCCGCGAATCCCTGGATCAGGCGCAGGATCACCAGGAGCACCGGGGCGGCGACCCCGATCGCCGCGTAGCCGGGCAGCAGACCGATCGTCAGGGTCGCGCCGGACATCATGAAGATGACCAGCGACAGTGTGCGCTTGCGGCCGATCCGGTCACCGAGTGGTCCGAACACCAGGGCGCCGATGGGCCGGATGCCGAAGGACACGGCGAACACGCCGAACACGGCGAGCAGTCCGGTGGTGCCGTTCTCGTCCGGGAAGAACACGGTCGCGACGGTGCCCGCGAGATAGGCGTAGGCGGCCCAGTCGAACCAGTGCACGAATACGCCGACGGCTCCCGCGGCAACGCTTCTGCGCAGTGCGACGACGTCGGTGGCCACCTCGACCTCGGCCGTGGTGACGTCGGTGTGAGTGGTGGGCATGCGCGCCTCCTTGGGAATGGGGTGGGAGAAGCCGGAGCTGTGCGGGTGCCGTCTGCGGGGGTCGGCCCGGTCAGGAGCTCGCGCTCGCGTAGCGGCTCGAACTCCGGTCCACACCGGTCCAGGCCAGCGCCACCGCCCCGTCGAGCAGGGCCCGCTGGGCGTTCGCGCCCACGCAGAACGCGGCGAACTCGTGCTGGTGGTTGGTGGCGGGCAGCGAGCCGATACCGATGTACGGGTGGATGGCGGGCACCGTCTGCGAGACGTTGCCCATGTCGGTGGAGGCGCGGTTCATCCGGGCGGCCTGTCCCGGCGGCGCGAACTCCCGTCCCAGGGCGAGGGCGTTCGCGCGGTAGTGGGCGAGAGCGGTCTCGTCCGTGCGGAACTCCGCGTACGGTTTGCTCTCCGGTTCGATCTCCAGCTCGCACCCGGTCGCGAGGGCACCCGCCTCGAAGGCCCGCATGACCCGTGGTTCCAGCTCGGCCAGTTCGGCGAGGGTCTCCGCCCTGACGTACCAGCGGCCGGTGGCCCGTTCCGGGATGGCGTTCGGGGCGTCCCCGGCGTGGGTCACCACGCCGTGCACCCGGGCGGAGGTGGGCAGTTGCTGGCGGAGCAGCCCGATCGCGACCTGGGCCACGGTGAAGGCGTCGGCCGCGTTGATCCCGGCCTCGGGGTAGGCCGCGGCGTGTGCGGACCTACCGGTGTAGGAGATCTTGGAGTGGCTGACCGCGAACGGACGGGCCTCGGCGACGTCGACCGGCGCCGGGTGCACCATCATCGCGAGGTCCATCCCGGCGAAGGCGCCCCGGTCGAGCATCTCGATCTTGCCGCCGCCGCCCTCCTCCGCCGGGGTGCCGTAGACCTCGACGGTGAGGCCGGCGTCGTCGGCGACGGCGGCGAGGCCGAGCGCGGCGCCGACCGAGCTCGCCGCGATGAGGTTGTGCCCGCACGCGTGGCCGAGGCCGGGCAGCGCGTCGTACTCGGCGCACAGCGCGATCCGGACGGGCCCGCTGCCGAACCGGGCGTGGAAGGCGGTCTCCAGGCCCAGGTAGGACGTGGTGATGTCGAATCCGGCGCGGTCCAGCGGCTCGGGTACGGCAGCCGCCGCCCGGTGTTCCTCCCAGGCCGTCTCCGGGTCGGCGTGCAGCCGCTCGGACAGCCGGATCAGCTCCTCGGCATGCCGGTCCACCTCGCGCCGGGCGGCCTCTTTGAGCGTGCCCATGGTCCCCGTCGGCCCCGTGGTCCCCATCGGCCCGGTGGTCCCCATCGTCCCCATCACCGATCGCCCGGGACGCCGTACGAGGGAGCGGAGGCGGGGTCGAGTCCACGGCGCACGTAGTCGTCCCGCTGCGGCAGCCAGACGGCGAGGAGTTCGGCGAGCCGGTCGACGGGGTCGTCGGCCCAGTCCACGCGCAGGTCGGTCACCCGCCAGTCCACGTCCGCGACGACCGCGAGGCCCGCGGAGTGCACCGGCCCCTCCTCGCCACCGGCCTCGACCGCGGCCTTCAGGGCGGTGACCAGCCGCTCCTCCAGCTCCCCGGCGGCGGCGGAGTACGCGTCGAGGAGGACGCCGGGGATGTGCTCGCCGCACAGCATGTTGCCGGCCGCCACCGCGCCCTCGGCGGTGGCCGAGGCGTGCTTGCCCAGGGTGTGCGCGCCGCTGTAGACGAACCCGGGCCCGGAGCGGCCCAGCACGGTCAGCTGACGGTGGGCGATGGACTTCGCGTTGCGCACCGCGCCGGTGACACCGGCCAGGGCGCGTTCCGCGTCGCCGTGGTCGGCCAGCTCCGCCAGCAGGCTGGTGCCGAGCGTGGGGTCGGTGACGTTCTGCGAAGCCGCCGCGCCGACCCCGGACCGCAGATGGGCGACCCGGGCGGCGACCGCCGGGCTGGACGAGCTGACCGCGATGCCGAACCGCTCGCCGTCGCGGACCACCAGGGAGAATGTCATGCCCGCGCCTCCTCGGGGATCACGGCGACGGCGTCGATCTCGCACAGCCATTCCGGACGGGCCAGGGCCGACACCACCAGGCCGGTGGAGATGGGGTGGACGCCCTTGGTCCAGCGGCCCACGGTGCGGTACACCGCCTCGCGGTAACGCGGGTCGATCAGATAGATGGTCAGCTTGACCAGGTGCTCCATCCGGCTGCCCGCCTCTTCGAGCAGCAACTTGATGTTCGCCATGGCCTGTTCGGCCTGCGCCTCGGCGTCGCCGATGCCCACGGACTCGCTGGTGTCGAGGTCCTGGCCGATCTGGCCCCGGACGTACACGGTGTCGCCGGCGACGACGGCCTGGCAGAGGTCGTTGTCGAGGTTCTGCTCGGGATAGGTGTCGCGGGTGTTGAACGGACGGATCCGGGTGTGCCCGCCGGCGACGACCGGGGCCTTGACGGCGTTCGCCCGGCGGCCCTCGTTCGTGGAGGTCATCATCTGCTCCTCAGTTCTTCCAGGCCGCCGGCGCGGCGCCGGGCCGGTCGGTGGTGCCGTACGCGAGATAGCCCCGCTGGGTCGTGATGTGATCGGCGACGTATCCGGCGTCGTGCCAGACGCCCCAGATGAAGCTCGATCCGCGGCGGGACAGCCAGGGCAGGCCCAGGAAGTACACGCCGGGCTCGCAGGACACACCGCGCCGCTGGTCCGGCCGGCCGTTCTCGTCGAACGCGTCGACCTCGAGCCAGCTGTAGTCGGTGGCGAAGCCCGTCGCCCAGACGATCGAGGTGACACCGGCCGCGGCCAGGTCGAGCTCCAGCCGGGGATCGGCCACGCCTTCCGGGTCCGGCCCGAGGTCGTGGGCCTGCGGCTCCTCGGGGAGGTCGAGCCCATTGCGCTCGACATACGCATCGGCCGCCCGGAGGAGCTCGAGGTACTTCGCGTCGCCGAGTGCGACGTTCGTGGCGAGATCCCGCGCGAAGCGCAGCACACCGTCGTCGTAGGACGCGGTCAGACCGACGAGCTCGACGCCGTCGGCGGCCAGGGCCCGGAAGTCCACGGTGTGGCCGCCGCGGGCGCCGCTCACCGCGATGGTGACGTGTTCGGCACCCTGGGGAGGCGTCTCCGCGTCCCAGCGCCCGAGCACACCGAGCCACCAGCAGAAGTCACGCCCGCGGTACTGACGGGCGGGACGGTCGTGCGGACCGACGGAGAGAAAGACCCGGCGGCCGGAGCGGCGCAGCTCATCGGCGATCTGGACCCCCGAGGAGCCGGCCCCGACCACGAGGACCGCGCCCTCGGGGAGCTGCTCCGGGTTGCGGTACCCGCTGGAGTGGAGCTGCACGGGGACGGCGCCGTCCGGGACGATGGGCGGGATCACGGGCCGCTGGAACGGCCCGGTCGCGGCCACGACGAAGCGCGCGTCGATGGGGCCCTGCGAGGTCTCGACCCGGAAGTCGGGCCGACCGGTCCGCTTCCGTACCGAGGTCACCTCGACACCGCACCGGATCGGGGCACCTATCTTCTCGGCGTAGGTGACGAAGTAGTCGGCGATCTGCTCCTTCGAGGCGAAGGCGTCGGGGTGGACGTCGGGGTCGACGTCGGAGAACTCCAGCCCCGGGAACCGGTCGTGCCACGCGGGCCCGTTCGCCACCAGGGAATCCCACCGCTCCGAGCGCCACCGCTCGGCGATACGGTGCCGCTCCAGGACGATATGCGGCACACCGTGGGCTCCCAGGTGCTCGCTCATCGCCACACCCGCCTGGCCCGCGCCGACGACGACTACCTCAGTCTCTTCACTCAACTTTCAGCCTCCACTCAGGCGGTAGTGCATCCCGGTGTCGCGTTGACCGTGCTGTGGGTGCTACCGCACGAGGGATCCTTGGGCATGGCCGTAGTGCTGTCCAACAGATGTTTCTGCTGTAGGCGATCTGATTTACAGATTTGGACACCTGAGACTGGCGGCTACTTGGGCGCACTGCCCGGACGCGCCGGAGGCTTTGCCACGCTCCTGAACGTCGCCTGGCGACGGGAAGCCTCTTCGGAGTCGGCGAGTTCAGCGATCACTTCGGCGTGGCACGACTGAGGGAGGCACCAGCATCCGAGGCGGCGGCACGTTCCTGCTGGCCGAGGCTTGAGTCCTGGACGGCCTGCGGGCGACGACGACCTGGTGGCCGGCACCGGTCTTCCGCAGAAGGTACGCGGGGGTCCAGCTCGATCAGAGCCGGATGGTCATCGATTCGGGCGGCATCACCACCGCGGGTGCGGCCCTCGGACACGTTGACCTCGCGCTCGCGATCATCCGGGCGAGCAGCCCTGTTCCAGAACCTTTGCGCTACGAGCCGGGTGGCAGGAGTCCGCGGGCCAGGGTGAAGGCAGCCGTGGCGGTGGACAGGAGGGCGTTGATCCTTCCGAGGATGCGAGCCGTCCTGTCGGCATCCTGCGCGTCGACGGCCGCGGCCAGGTCGTCGGCGTACTCCCGCGCCCTTACCGCCTCATCGGACGTCGCGGTGTCCGCGTCCGTACGCAGGGCGTCGATCAGTTGCTGATGGGGGATGTCAGACGCGTTCGCCCGGTTGCCATAGCCGCCGTGGACCACCGAATGATGGCTGTTGACGTTCGCCACGACGAAGCCGCCCGGTCCAGTGGAGATGTGCACCCCTTCGCCTCCCGTCCAGATGAACTTGCCCTCGTACTCGGTCCAGCCCTTGTACGTCACGCTGTAACTGCCGAACCGCCAACCCTCCACATCGATCAGCTTGTGCTTGAGCGGCTCGGCCAGGACGCGCATCGCGTCCGCCCGATTCCATCCTCGCCGGGCGAAGTAGTCGGTCATCATCACGCGCCGACCCGGGTTCGCCGCCCGTCGGCAGATCTCGCGGAATGCCTGCCCCTGATACATCTCCACCTGGCCCGGGGCGACCGACAGCTCCGGCAGCCGCCGCCGGTGCACGATGCCGCGGATCCATACGAACAGGGCATAGATCAACCAGCAGAGCAAGGCGATCACAACTAACTTCGGTGCCAACTCCACGCTCGTCACCCTCCCCCGTCGGCCCCAAGCCAACCCATTTTAGGACCAGTTGGTGCGCTGTGACCCTGCACTGCACCGTCCAGTCCCGTCCAGTCCCGTCCAGTCCCGTCCAGTCCTGTCCTGGCAACGGGCTTCGGGGACAAGCGGCTACTGGGGCAGGGGGCGGTCGTGGACGACGTTCTTCATGACGAGGGTGGAGTTCAGGCGCTGAACGCCCGGGAGTTTGGCCAGCCGCTGGTCGTAGAGCTGCTGGTAGGCGGCCAGGTCGGTGGTGGCGACGCGCAGCAGGTAGTCGGGTTCGCCGAAGAGCCGCTGGGCCTGGATGACGTGCGGGATGGCGGCCACGGCCTCTTCGAAGGTGGTGACGGTGTCGGCGTCCTCCCAGCGCAGGGTGGCGAAGACCACGGCCTCGAAGTCCAGGCCGACGGCGGCCGGGTCCACGACGGCGCGGTAGCCGCGGATGGCGCCCTCGCGTTCGAGGTCCCGCAAGCGGCGGTGACACGGCGAAACGCTCAGCCCCACGCGGGCGGCCAGCTCGGTGATCGTCAGGCGGCCGTCCAGCTGCAGCTCGGTAAGAATTTTCCGGTCCAAGGCGTCCATGGAGAAGATTCTCCCTCATTCGACGCGATCACGAGGCTGGAGCGCAAACACTTTCGGGCAGATCGCACGTAATCTTCCCTCTCAGAGCAAGGAATGTGAGAGGGATCGATCGATGGACACGACGACGGTGGCGGCTTTCCTGGCAGTGGACCTGCTGCTGGTGTTCACCCCCGGCGCGGACTGGGCCTATGCGATCGCGGCCGGGCTGCGAGACCGTTCGGTCGTCCCGGCGGTCGCCGGGCTGATAGCCGGATACGCGGGGTACACGCTGCTCGCCGTGGCGGGCCTGGTCGTGATCGTGGCGAGTTCGGCCACGGTCCTCACCGTGCTGACCGTCGCCGGGGCCGCCTACCTGATGTGGCTGGGCTGGGGCGTACTGAGGCGGCCCGCCACTTTGACCGCGTCCACCGAGACCGTGGCCTCCTCACGCTGGCAGATCGCGCTCAAGGGGGCCGGTATCAGCGGCCTGAACCCGAAGGCGCTGCTGCTGTACTTCTCGCTCTTCCCGCAGTTCATCCACCCCTCGGGCGGCTGGCCCGTCGCCGCGCAGACCGGGCTGCTCGGCACGGTCCACATGACGGCCTGCGCGGCCGTCTATCTCACCGTCGGCGTTCTGGCCCGTACCGTGCTCAGGACCCGGCCCTCGGCGGCCCGGACGGTGACCCGGGTCTCCGGTGTCATGATGATCGCCATCGGCGGTCTCCTGCTGGTGGAACGCCTGGCAGGCTCGTGAACCCGCCCTGTCCGTACGAACCATGCGATGTCCGCTGAAGGAGCAGTACGTGAAAGACCAGGCGCAGCAGGAGCAGGCGAGCCCCGAGGTGCGCGAGCGTATCCGGGACAGCTTCGGCCGGCAGGGGCTGATGAGCCACCTCGGGGCCCGGATAGCGCACATCGCGCCGGGCCGCGTGCACATCGTGCTCCCGGCCCGCCCCGAGGTGACCCAGCAGCACGGCTACGTCCACGCGGGCGCCACCAGCGCGATCGCGGACAGCGCCGGCGGCTACGCGGCCCTCACCCTGTTCCCCGAGGACGCCGAGGTGCTCACGGTCGAGTACAAGATCAACCTCCTCGCGCCCGCCGCCGGTGACCACATCGAGGCGGTCGGGACCGTCCTGAAGTCCGGACGTACCCTGGCCGTCTGCCAGTTGGAGGTGTTCGGTGTCCAGGACAGCGGGCGGAAGCTCGTCGCCAACGGGCAGCAGACGCTGATCCGGGTGCAGCGATCCGAGCGGTGAAGTCGCCGAAGCCCAAGGGAATCATCGTCCTGGCAGTTCCGTCCGCCATCGAGCCGGAGGTCGCGGCATGAGCACCATACAGATCTCGCAGCGCGCCCAGGCCGTAGCCCCGTTCTACGCCATGGAGTTCGGCAAGCAGGCCGCCGCGCTGGAGGCCCAGGGGCATCACATCGTTAAACTCAGCATCGGCGAGCCGGACTTCGGCGCGCCCCCGGCCGTCCTGGACGCGATGCGCGGGGCAATGGACGGACGGCCCATGCCCTACACCGAGTCCCTCGGACTGCCTGCGCTGAGGCGGGCCATCGCGCGGTTCTACCAGGATGAGCACGGTGTCGAGGTCGCTGCTTCCCGGGTCGTCGTGACGGCGGGGGCCTCGGCAGCCCTGGTGCTGGCCACGGCCGCGCTCGTCGATCCCGGCGACGAAGTGCTCATCGGCGACCCGTCGTACCCCTGCAACCGGCAGATCGCCGAGAGCTTCGGTGCCCGCGTCACGCTCGTACCCACCACGGCCGGAACCCGCTTCCAGCTGGACGCGGAATCGATGCGCTCGCACTGGACGGACCACACCCGCGGGATCATGATCGCCTCCCCCTCGAACCCGACGGGCACTTCGGTGCCGGCCGACGAACTCGCGGCGATCTGTGACGTCGCACGCGAGCGCGGCGCATGGCGCATCGTCGACGAGATCTACCTCAACCTCAGTGACCATGACGCACAGGGCCGGTCTCCGCGCAGCGCGCTGTCGTACGACCCCGACGCCGTCGTCATCAACAGCTTCTCGAAGTACTTCGGCATGACCGGCTGGCGGCTGGGCTGGTGTGTCGTACCCGAGACGCTCGTACCGGCGATGGAACGCCTGGCACAGAACTACTTCCTCTGCGCCTCCGCACCCGCCCAGCATGCCGCTCTGTCCTGCTTCACCACCGAGTCGCTCGCGGTCTGCGAGGCCCGCCGCGTCGAGTTCGCCGAGCGGCGCGCGCTCGTCCTCGACGGCCTGGCACGGATCGGACTGCCGGTTCCCGTCCCGCCCGACGGCGCCTTCTACGTCTACTTCGACGTCAGCGGCACGGGGCTCACCTCATGGCAGTTCTGCGAACGGGCGCTCCAATCGGCACATGTCGCCCTCACTCCGGGCAGGGACTTCGGCGTCCACACGGCGGACAGCCACGTCCGCCTCTCGTACGCGGCGTCGGCCGACGAGCTCCGCGAGGGGATCGCCCGGCTCGGGACGTTCGTGGCCACGCTTCCGTAACGCGGGCGGTCACTAGTGCTTGCTCACCGCCGCGTCGAGGAGGGGCCGAGTTCCCGGGCCACTGTGGTCAGGGCCCGGATGTCCCGCTCGGCCCGGGCGATGAGAATCGCCCGTTCCAAAGCGCTGATCGCTGACACGGAGGTTGTTCATGGATGATGACGCCGAGCGGCTCCCGGCCTGGGTGACCTGGCGGCGCACGCCCTTTCCCGACGCGAACACGCTCCTGCTCCACGGGCGGCAACCCGCCCTGGTCGACAGCGGTTTCGTCGGCCACGCCGAGGAGACCGCCGCCTGGGCACGCGCCCGTACGGGAGACATCGCCCTGGTCGTGAACACCCTCCCCCAGACTTCGTCCGGGGGTGCCCCCAGCACTCCGACCACGTCGGCGGCAACGCCCTCCTCCAGGCCCACGGTGCCGCCATCGCCGCCGGAGTCCCGGAAGCCGAGGCCATCGCCCGCAGGGACCCTGGCTGCTGCGCGGCCGAATACCTCGACCAGCCGGTCGCCCCGTACACGGTCGACATGCCGCTCGACGACGGACAGCTCATCCGGCTCGGCGACACCGACTGGGAGGTCGTCCGCACCCCCGGGCACACCCCCGGCCACCTGGCACTGTGGCAGCCCGAGGTGCGGCTCCTCGTGGTCGGGGACGCGCTGTCGGACTACGACGTCGGCCGGGTGAACCTCGCCCTCGACGGCCCAGACGCGGCCGCCACCGCGCTCACCTCCCTCAAGCGGATCGCCGGCCTCGCCCCCGCGTGATCCTGCCCTCCCACGGCCCCATCCCCACAGATCCCGGCGCGGCCTTCGCCACCGCTCTCCGCCGTGCCCAGCGCCTCGTCGACGACCCGGACGGAGCCGTCTGGTACGGCGCGCGGCGGATCTTCGCCTTCGCCCTGATGATCCGTGGCGGCATCCCGGCCGGCGAGGTCGAGCCCTACCTGTCCGCGCGTGCGTGGCTGACCGACGCCGCACGGCTCCTGGACCGCACACCCGAGGCACTCGCCACCGAGCTGATCGACACCATGCTCGGCAGCGGCGCCGTCGTGCTGCGCGACGGCCGCCTCCAGGCCGCCGCGGACCACACCCCCGTCCCGGCGGAAGCGCTCCGGGTGCCGTACCCCCGGGCGTGGCCGACAACGCGACCGCGCTGATCGACCGCCCCGGCGCACGGGAGATAAGGGCCGCGCCTGCCGAAGCCCGGTACGCCGCCTCCAGCCCGGCCCGTCAGAGGGCGTGGCGGCGGACCGCGTCGAGGAGCTGGTCGATGTCGTCGGCGCTGTGGGTGAAGGTGGTGACGAAACGGACTGTCCCCGGCTCCCAGCGGTCGTGGTGGAAGACGTAGCCGTCCGCGAGGAGTCCTTCGGTGACGTGCTGGGGCAGGCGGCAGAAGAGGATGTTGGCCTGGGGGTGACCAGAAGGCCGATGTCGGGGATGGCCTTGAGACCGTCGCCGAGCCGGGCGCACATCGCGTTGGCCTGGCGGGCGTTGTGCAACCAGAGGTCGTCGGTGAGGTAGGCGTCGAGCTGGGCGGCGTGGAAGCGCATCTTGGAGGCGAGCTGGCCGGCGCGCTTGGCGCGGAAGCCGAGCTCGGTGGCGAGTTCGGGGTCGAAGGAGACGATGGCGTCGGCGGTCATCGCACCGTTCTTGGTGGCACCGAAGGACAGCACGTCGATGCCGGCCTTCCAGGTCATCTCGGCCGGGGTGGCGCCGAGGTGGTCCAGGGCGTTGGCGAAGCGCGCGCCGTCCATGTGGACGCGCAGCCCGGCGTCCTTGGCGATGGCGCACAGGCGGCGGATCTCCGCCACGGTGTAGACGCTGCCGAGCTCGGTGGCCTGGCTGATGCTCACCGCGGAGGGCTGCACACTGTGCACGTCACCGGCCTTGCGACGTACCGCCGCATACAGCGCATCGGGGTCGATCGTGCTGTTGTCGCCGGGAACGCCGACGAGCTTGGCACCGGCGGTGAAGAACTCGGGTGCGCCGCATTCGTCGTGGTTGATGTGGCTGTCGGGGTGGGACAGCACGCTGCCCCACGGCGGGGTGAGGGCGGCCAGGCTCAGACCGTTGGCGGCGGACCCGGTGGAGACCATGAAGACATCGACGTCCCGCTCGAAGATCTCGCTCAGCTTGCGGCGGGCGCTGTCGGTGAAGGGGTCGTTGCCGTACGGCAGGACCTGCCCGGCAGCCGCGTCGGCGACGGCCTGGACTATCTCCGGGGATGCTCCGGCCATGTTGTCGCTGATGAAGGCGCGGCCGGCGGGGGTGGTGGCGATGGTGGAGCTCATGAGTGGGTATTCCTTGGTGTCAGGTTCCGATGGGGCCGGCGAAGACGACGGTCAAGTGCGCTTCCCGCGGTCCTCCCGAGCGAGGAGACCCGCCTGCATACCGCAGGTGACCGGGGCTCGGCACCGGACCGAACAGGCCGAAGGCGCAGGCGCGGTCGCCGCGGAGAACCGAGCAGGTCAGAGGGTGATGGTGCCCCGGATGTAGCTGGTGGCGGCGCCGCCGACCCAGACGGTGCCGTCCTCGTCGGCGATGACGTCGACGGTCCCGGCCCGGCTCAGGCGCGCGCCCTGGGAGACTCGGTAGGCGGACGGCGCCGCACCGGTGGCGGTGAGCCACTGCCCGACCGAGGCGTTCATGCTGCCGCATACGGGATCCTCGGCCACGCCGACGCCGGGAGCGAAGGTGCGCATCTCGAAGTCGTGCTCGGATCCCTCGGGGTGGGCACCGATCGCGCCGACCATCGCGTCCGGGATGAGGGACAGGTCGGGTTCGAGGGCGAGCACCTCCTCCGCCGTGGGCAACTGGACCACGGCCCAGCCGGGTCCGTTGTCGGCCCACTGGTGGGCGATGACACGATCCCGCTCGATACCGAACGCGGCGACGATCCGGTTCAGGTACGCGTCGTCGAGCGCGCCGCCGCGGACCAGCGGCGGGGCGGCGAACGACAAGGTGCCATCACCACGGCGCACGGTGACCAGGCCGGCGCCGCACTCCTGCACGATGCGGTCCGCGTGCCGAGGCACGCCCCCGTTGTCCAGCCACGCGCGCGCCGAGCCGAGCGTGGGGTGCCCGGCGAACGGGAGTTCACCTCCCGGGGTGAAGATCCGCAGCCGGTAGTCGGCCTCCGGCGTGGTCGGGGGCAGGACGAACGTGGTCTCGGACAGATTCGTCCAGCGCGCCAGCCGCCGCATCTCCTCGTCGGTGATCTCCGCCCCATCGAGGACGACGGCGACCGGGTTGCCCAGATAGGGGCTCGTGGAGAACACGTCGACCTGCATGAACGAGCGTGCGCGTGGCGTAGTCATCAAGGGCCTTTCGAAGTGGCGGAAGCGGCGAAGCGGTTTCGGGCGTCCCGCGTGTCCATGGAAGCTTCATCCCAGCGGCTGCCCGCCCGGTGGAAAACAGCCAGTCACGACTGGGTGGACTGATCACTGGGGCGGGGAGAGAGCGGGCAGGATCCCGCACGATGGCGGCGCATCCCGTGCCGACGCTCACGCCCGTCTCGACACCCACGTGCCGTGACCGCGTCCGAATACCGTCGGCCACCGGGGCAAACCACGGGCGGGGCACGGTCATCTTATCGAGTTAATGCCAGCGGCTCTCCGAGGCCGAATGGGCGCACCGGCCGCTACTGTTCCCCAGGTCTGGACGGATTCCCGGACGTTTCCCCCCTCCTTTCCTCTTTGCCGGTGACGCGCACGCACGCCAGCCATCGCCCTCACGAAGGAGAGCTCGCCCGATGACTGTTGGTACCAGCTCGGAAGCGCCTCTGGAGCCGCCTCGGCAGTCCAGCCTGAGCACGGCGGCCGCCCGCAACCTCGCCACCACGACCAAGTCCGCCCCGCAGATGCAGGGGATCACCTCCCGCTGGCTGCTGCGGACCCTCCCCTGGGTGGAGGTCGAGGGCGGCACCTACCGGGTGAACCGCCGGCTGAGCTACACCGTCGGCGACGGGCGCGTCGAGTTCGTCCAGGACGGTGCCGACGTCCGGGTGATCCCCCGCGAACTCGGCGAGCTGGCCCTGCTGCGTGGCTTCGAGGACGTGGAGGTGCTGACCGCCATCGCCGACCGCTGCGTCCAGCGCGACTTCCGCGCGGGCGAGACGCTGGTGGAGCGCGGCAGGCCCGCCGAGGAGTTCCACCTGATCGCCCACGGCCGCGTCAGCCAGACCTCCGTCGGACCGTACGGCGATGAGACCGCCGTCGCCATACTGGCCGATGGCGACCGCTTTGGTGAGGGCGCTCTGCTGAACGCGGAGGCCCGGTGGGACTACACCGCCACCGCCGAGACCGCCGGCACCCTGCTCACCCTGTCCCGCGCCGACTTCGCCGCCGTGCTGTCCGCGGCGCCGAGCCTCCAGGCGCACATCCGGGAGTTCAGTTCCCTGCGCGGTCACGCGCAGAACCATCGCGGCGAGGCCGAGATCGCCATGGCGGCCGGTCACACCGGCGAGCCCGCGCTCCCCGGCACGTTCGTCGACTACGAACTGAAGCCGCGCGAGTACGAACTCTCCGTCGCGCAAACCATTCTGCGGATCCATACGAGGGTCGCCGACCTCTACAACGAGCCGATGGACCAGACCGAGGAGCAGCTCAGGCTCACCATCGAGGCACTGCGTGAGCGCCAGGAGCACGAGCTGATCAACAACCGGGAGTTCGGCCTGCTCCACAACGCCGACTTCAAGCAGCGCATCCAGCCCCACTCGGGCCCGCCCACCCCGGATGACCTCGACGAGCTGCTGTGCCGCCGCCGCGGCTCCAAGTTCTTCCTCGCGCACCCCAGGACGATCGCGGCGATCGGGCGGGAGTTCAACTCCCGCGGGCTCTACCCGACCCACGTCGACCTGGGCGGGCAGCAGGTCCCGGCCTGGCGCGGCGTCCCGATCCTGCCCTGCAACAAGATCCCCGTCACGAAGGAGAACACCAGCTCGGTCCTCGTCATGCGCACCGGCGAGGACAACCAGGGCGTCATCGGTCTGCGCCATACCGGTCTGCCGGAGGAGTACGAACCGGGTCTGTCGGTGCGCTTCATGGGCATCGACGAAAAGGCGATCATCTCCTACCTCGTCACTACGTACTACTCCGCCGCCATCCTGGTGCCGGACGCGCTCGGTGTGTTGGAGAACGTGCAGATCGCCCGCAGCCGCGACTAGAGGTCCTGCCCTGCCCGGCGGCTACGAGAGCCCGGCGCTCCCAGCCGGCCGAGCATGCCCGTGATCCGGGACAGCCACCCACCCCACCGAGGAGCTATGGATGCCCGCGCCTGAGCCTTCCCCTCCGCAGCCGAGCCCGCCCGCGGCTGGTCCGCACTCCGGGGCGTTTGTCCTCGCTGAGGCCGCCGCCCGCGCCCGCGACATCAGGACCGCCTTCGGCGGCGGCAGATCCCCCGCGCCGTCCATGCCCGCATCGCCTCCCGCCGACGCCCCTGCCACCGGTGCACCTCCCACCGACATTCCTGCCGCCGAGGTGCGAACAGCGGGCGCCGACCTGGGTCGGATCCTGCGTGGCCCCAGTGGCCTGGGCACGGTGGGCCTGCACCTGGCCCGGTGCGAGGGCGCGTCGGCGCCGGTGGAGCCGGTAGAGCCGGTGGAGCCGCCGACGGCTCCGGCGGAAGGCACCCCGGTCCCGGGCCTCTACCACCATCCGGTGCCGGAGCCCGACCCGGTGCGGGTGGAGGAGGTCAGCCGCAGGATCAAGACCTGGGCGCTGGACGAGGTCGATCTGTACCCGGAGGACTGGGAAGACCAGTTCGACGGCTTCTCCGTGGGGCGCTATATGGTCGCCTGCCATCCGGACGCTCCCACCGTCGACCATCTGATGCTCGCCACGCGCCTGATGGTCGCCGAGAACGCGGTGGACGACTGCTACTGCGAGGACCACGGAGGATCGCCCATCGGCCTCGGCGGACGGCTGCTGCTGGCGCACACCGCCCTCGACCCCTTGCACACGACGGAGGAGTACCAGCCGCGGTGGGCGGAGTCGCTCCATTCGGACGCGCCCCGGCGCGCGTACCGCTCCGCCATGGAGTACTTCGCCCAAGCGGCCAGCGCCTCCCAGGCGGACCGGTACCGGCACGACATGGCCCGTCTGCACATGGGGTACCTCGCCGAGGCCGCCTGGGCCCAGACGGACCACGTGCCCGAGGTGTGGGAATACCTGGCGATGCGCCAGTTCAACAACTTCCGCCCCTGCCCCACCATTACGGACACCGTCGGCGGCTACGAGCTGCCGGCGGACCTGCACGCCACGCCCGCCATGCAGCGCGTCATCGCGCTCGCCGGGAACGCCACCACCATCGTGAACGACCTGTACTCGTACACCAAGGAACTCGCCTCCCCCGGGCATCACCTGAACCTGCCCGTGGTGATCGCCGAACGTGAGGGCATCTCCGACCGCGAGGCCTATCTGAAGTCGGTCGACGTCCACAACGACCTCATGCACGACTTCGAAGCCGAAGCCGCGGCTCTGGCCGCCGCCTGCCCCGTCCCGAGCGTGCAGCGCTTTCTACGGGGCGTGGCCGCGTGGGTCGACGGCAACCACTACTGGCACCAGACCAACACCTTTCGCTACAGCCTGCCCGACTTCTGGTAAGAAGAATGGACTTATCTGTGACCAGTACCGACCTCACCACCGACGCCGCCATCTCCACCAGCGCCGCCTCCGTGTTCATCCCCGCCCCGGTGACGCCCTACCAGGGGGACATCGCCCGCTACTGGGACGGCGAGGCCAGGCCGGTGAACCTGCGTCTCGGCGATGTCGACGGCCTTTACCATCATCACTACGGCATCGGCGCTGTCGACCGCACCGCCCTCGGCGACGCGGACGACAGCGCATCCGAGAAGAAGCTGATCGCCGAACTCCACCGCCTGGAATCGGCACAGGCCGAACTCCTCCTGGACCACCTCGGCCCCATGGAGCGCGACGACACGCTCGTGGACGCCGGCTGCGGCCGCGGTGGCTCGATGGTAATGGCCCACCAGCGCTTCGGGTGCAAGGTCGAGGGCGTCACCCTGTCGGCCAAGCAGGCGGACTTCGCCAACCAGCGCGCCCGCGAGCTCGGCATCGAGGACCATGTCCACGCCCGTGTCTGCAATATGCTCGGTACGCCCTTCGAGACCGGGCAGATCGCGGCCTCGTGGAACAACGAGTCGAGCATGTACGTCGACCTGCACGACCTCTTCGCCGAGCACTCCCGCATCCTCGCGGTCGGCGGTCGCTATGTGACCATCACCGGCTGCTGGAACCCCCGTTACGGCCAGCCCTCGAAGTGGGTCTCCCAGATCAACGCGCACTTCGAGTGCAACATCCACTCCCGCCGGGAGTATCTGCGCGCCATGGCCGACAACCGGCTCGTACCGCAGGCCCTCATCGACCTCACCGCCGCCACCCTGCCGTACTGGGAGCTGCGAGCCACGTCCTCACTGGTCACCGGCATTGAGGAAGCGTTCATCAACTCCTACAAGGACGGCTCCTTCCAGTACCTCCTGATCGCGGCCGACCGCATCTGACCGCCTCCTGGCACACCGCCCCGTCGCCATGTGGCGGGGCGACGTGCTGCCGGCCGGCTCTCGGGTTGTCTACGTACACTGACGGGCATGGCCTGCCGCATCAGTGAACTGGTCCTCGAATGTGCCGACGCCGAGCGGCTCGCCGCGTTCTGGAGCGAGGTCCTCGGCTACGTCGAACTCGGCCGGGAAGACGACGGAAGCATCGAGATCGGGCCGCCCGACACCGGTTTCGGCGGCCTGCGGCCCACCCTCGTCCTCAGCCCCAACAGCGACCCGCGGACCGGGAAGCTCCCCCTGCACATCGACGTCAACGCCACCGACCGCGACCAGGACGCCGAGTTGGAGCGGCTGCTCGCTCTCGGCGCCAGGCCCGCCGACGTCGGCCAGACCGGCACCGAGAACTGGCACGTCCTGGCCGACCCGGAAGGCAACGTGTTCTGCCTCCTGCACGCCCGGCTCCAACACCCCTGACCTGGGGCGGATGTGGCCACCCTGGGTTCCCTCGGCCGGTGTCTCACGGGGTCTGCTCGTGGCCGGTCATCATGTTGATCAGGCTGTGGGGTGCGCCCGCTCCGTAGAACATCTCGTGGACCTGGATTCCTTCGGTGGCGGCCGCGGCGCTGCGGGGGAACATGGCCTGCTCGTACTCGGTGAGCGCGGCCTCGACGTCCTCGGGGTGCGCGGCGAGGGCCTTGCCCAGTTCGGCGCCGTCGTACATGGCCAGGTTGGCGCCCTCGCCGTTCGGGAGCGAGAGGTGGGCGGCGTCGCCGAGCAGGGTCACCCCCGGCTGCCGCTCCCACCGGTGCTCGATGGGCAGGGCGTAGAGGGGCCGCAGGACCGGTGCGGTGTCACCGTCGGCGATCAGCGCGGTGAGTTCCGGTGCCCAGCCGTTGAACTCCTGCGCGATCCGTACGGTGGCCGCGGCGGAATCGGTGAAGTCGATGTCCGCGAACCAGTCCCGCGGCCGGGCGAGCATCATGTAGGCGTGCAGGGTGCCGGCCCGCTCCCGGTGAGCCAGGAATCCCTTGCCCGGCGCGAGCGCGAACAGCGACCCGCTGCCGACCGCCTTCGCGCCGGCCGGATGCCGGGTGTCGGCGTCGAACAGGTAGGTCTCGACGAACGACATGCCGATGTACTCGGGTGCCGCACCGGAAAGCAGTGGCCGGACTCGGGACCACGCGCCGTCGGCGCCGACCAGCAGGCCGGTGGTGACGGTGGTGCCGTCGGCGAAGGTCACCTCATGGCGGCCCGCACCGAGGGCACGGGTACCGCTGGCCTTGTGGCCCCACCGGACGGTGCCGGCCGGGAGCGAGTCGAGGAGCATCTGCCGCAGCTCGCCGCGCAGCACCTCGGGGTTGCCACGAGTGCCGTCGTCGGCATGGTCGAACAGGACGGTCCCGTCCAGGTCGAGAACCCGTATCGCCTGGCGGCCCTCCAGGATGAGGCTACGGAACTCGTTCATCAGGCCGGCCGCCCGCAAGGCGGGCTGTCCGCTGTCCTCGTGGATGTCGAGCATCCCGCCCTGCGCACGCGCCGTCGGAGAGATCTCCGCCTCGTAGACCGTGGCCGGGATGCCGTGGAGGTGCAGGACGCGGGCGAGCGTCAGGCCGCCGAGTCCGGCACCGATGATCGTGACGTCAGTGGTCATGCTGGTTCCTTGTTGTCGCACGCCTGCCGAATGGGCATTCGGCAGGATCTCTTGAAAAGTTCCAGACTCCGCCGACACGCCACCGACAACGCGACCGACAGCCACCGACAACGAGCATGTGCGTACCGACGCCGCCGTCACCCCTGACGGGCGTAATGTATGTATATGGGTGATGTTCGGTGCGGTTGGTGCGATGCGCCGCTACCGAATCGGGCCGGCCACAACCGGCGGTATTGCAGTCCGGCACACCGGCAGGCGGCCTGGCGGGCGCGGTGTCGGTGGCCGGCGGCGGCCGAGTCGCGGCAGGCGATGGTGCTCGCCGGCGCGGATCTGCTGGACCGGGTTCAGGCGGCAGCGCAGCGGGCGGGTGAGCTGTCCCCGGCGCGGGAAGCCGCGGTGGGCTGCCACTGCGCCGCGGTGGCGGAGGTTCCCGGACTGGCCGAGCGGTTGGTGCGGCACGCGGTGCTGGCCGATCGGCAGGCCGGGGTCGGCTGGGCGCGGATCGGCGCCGCCTTTGGGATCAGCGCCGAGGCGGCCAGGCGCCGCTTCGGGCGTGTGCGGCACATCGCGGAGGAGGGGCAGGGGGCGCGGGAGGATGCCTCACCTGTCGCCGGCTCCGGTATGGAGCCGCTGGATGCGTTGCTGTGCACGGCGGTACGGGAAGCGGGCGCGTCCACGGGCCTGGTGTATCTGCTGCCGCCCGGCGGACAGGTGCTGCGGCTGGCCGTGATGACCGGGATGCCGCCGAAGATCGCCGAGCTCTGGGAACGGTTGCGGCTTCCGGCTTCGGGTCCGGTGGCGGACGCGGTGCGTGAGCGGCGCCTGGTGTGGCTCGCCAGCCAGGCGGAGCTGGCGCGCCGCTACCCGAGGGCAGCGCTGGTATGGCCCTACCCGGTGGCGCTTGCCGCCGCACCGGTCACATCCGGCACCACTGCCTGGGGCGGACTGGTGCTGCTGTGGCCCGGACCGCGCCGGCCGCACCTGAGCGCCCATGAGCGCACCGTGATCGGCTCCACCTGCGACCGGGTGGGGGCGTTCCTGCGGCATGCCGCCGCGGACGGCCATCCGACAGCACCCGAAGAGCCACACGTGGCGGCCCCGCCACGGA
This sequence comes from Streptomyces sp. 11-1-2, assembly GCF_003595545.1. Taxonomy (NCBI): domain Bacteria; kingdom Bacillati; phylum Actinomycetota; class Actinomycetes; order Kitasatosporales; family Streptomycetaceae; genus Streptomyces; species Streptomyces sp. 11-1-2. The sequence continues at coordinate 10,514,711 of NZ_CP022545.1, read as the reverse complement.
CCTGGACCGCCGGGCCGGTCCAGGCACAGGCCGCGGTGGACTTCGCCGACCGCCTCCCGGAGGGCTGTTGCGCGCTGGACGTGGCGGGCCGGATCACTTTCATCAACGCCACCGCCGCCGATCTGGTCGGCGGGAGCGTCCCGGATCTGCTCGGCGCACCGCTGTGGGAGGCGCTGCCATGGCTGGACGACCCGGTCTTCGACGACCGCTACCGGACCGCTGTGCTCGGCCGCCGGCCCACGTCCTTCACCGCCCTGCGCCCGCCGGACCGGTGGCTGTCCTTCCAGCTCTGCCCGGATGCCTCCGGTGTCAGTGTGCGCGTCTCCCCCACCGACAGCACCGCCCCGATCGACCGCCCGGGACGCGGGGCGGACATCGCCACACCGACACGGTCCGGCAGGCTGTACGACCTGATGCACCTGGCCGGCGCGCTCACCGAGGCCGTCAGCGTTCAGGACGTGGTCGAGCTGACCGCCGACCTGGTCCTGCCCGCCTTCGGCGCCCAGGGCTTCGTCCTGTCCGTGGCGGAGGGCGACCGGCTGCGTGTCGTCGGCCACCGTGGATACCCACCCGAGGTCATCAACCGCCTCGACATCCCTCCCCTCCGGGACGACTCGGCCCCTACCGTGCGCGCCGTGACCACGGGAGCACCCCTGTTCTTCGCGTCCCCGCACGAGATGAATCAGCTCGCTCCCTACATCCCACGGCTGACCAAAAGGGCGGCCTGGGCGTTCCTGCCGCTGCTGGCCTCCGGTCGCCCGGTCGGCTGCTGCGTGGTCTCCTACGACCGGCCCCACGACTTCACCCCTGACGAACGCGCCGTCCTGACCTCTCTCGCCGGACTGATCGCCCAGGCCCTCGACCGCGCCCGGCTCTACGACGCCGAACACCAGCTTGCCCACGGTCTGCAGAGCGGCCTGCTGCCCGCCGCCCTCCCGACCGTGCCCGGGCTGGAGGTGGCGGCCCGCTATCTGCCCACGGCTCGCGGCATGGACATCGGTGGCGACTTCTACGACCTCATCCGCTGCGACGCCACCACCGTCGCCGCGGCCATCGGCGACGTCCAAGGCCACAGCGTGAACGCCGCCGCCCTCATGGGACAGGTCCGCACCGCCGTCCACGCCACCGCCGGGGCACATCCCGGGGAAGTCCTCGCCCGCACCAACCGCCTGCTCACCGACCTCGACCCCGGCTTGTTCACCAGTTGCCTCTACGCCCACATCGACCTGGCACACCACGTCGCCCACCTGGCCACAGCCGGCCACCCGCCCCCGCTCCTGCGCCACCCCGACGGACACACCGAGGTCCTCCACCTGCCACCCGGCCTCCTGCTGGGCATCGACCCCGGCGCCGACTACCCGGCCACCGAGATCCCCCTGCCGCCCGGCGCCGTGCTGGCCCTCTACACCGACGGCCTCGTCGAGAGTCCCGACGTCGATCTCGACGACGCGACCACGCACCTCGCCGACCAGCTCACACAGGCCCGCGGCCAGCCCATGGACACCCTCGCCGACACCCTCATCCACCACGACCCGCATACCGATCCCCACAGCGATGACATCGCTCTGCTCCTGCTCCACCCGCAATCGGTCGTCGGCTGACAGAGCCATCGCCCGGCTCGCCGGTCCCGCGCCTTCAGCGTCGCGCTCGAGCGCTGTGCGGTGGGACGAGACGGTCGCCGGACACGAGCGTGCCGGCCTGCTTGATCTGCTGAAGCAGAGGAGAGACCTCCATGCTCTGGAGACCGGACAGCGACCCGATGCGGTCCGAGGTGTATTCGAACAGCTCGTCGAGGTCGCGGCAGTGCGCAACGGCATGGAGGTTGTAGGGCCCGGAGACGGCGGCGGCGAAGGCTATTTCGGGTTCCCGCGCGAGTGTGCGTCCGATGTCCTTGACCGCCGTCGGGTGCGCTCGGAGCCAAAGGTTCGCCCGAGCGTGATAGCCCAGTGCCGCTGCGGCGATCTCGACATCGATGTGGACGACCCGGCGCCGGAGCAAGGCTTGAAGACGGCGTGATGCACGTCCAGGCGTGAGGTTCGCCGCTGCGCCGAGATCGACAAGACCGACGCGACCGTCTGCGGCGAGAAGGTCGAGCATCTTCTCGTCCTCGGGGCTGAGGTGCACGGGAACGCGAGGGACAACCGGGGATTCCGTGAAAGGGGCGCCATCGCTCCCGAGCATCGACTCCTGCTGTGGAGTCAGCGTGCCGCGTAGAGCCGCCCAATAGTGGCCGCGGCCTCCGACAAACTGACGGAGTATCGCGGACGCGTTGATGTCGATGACAGCCGCGGTGCGCGGAAGTCGCCGGCCGAGGAGGTCCTCGCGCTGTTCCCGAGTCCGCGACCGGACCGCGCAGGTGATTTCGGAGCCCGCGGCGCCGAGGGCCACCCAGCTGACATCGTCGCGCTTCGCGAGTGCGTCGGCGATCGCCGTAACGCTGCCGGGGCGGCACCGCAGTCGCACCAGCCACCTGCTCTGTCCCAGCGCCCCCGGATCGACGACACCGGCTACGCGGATGACGCCATCGGCGAGCAACCGACGATATCGGCGGCCGACGGCCCCCTCGGAGAGGCCGAGCACCGCTGCGATCGAGGCGAACGAGGCCCGTGGAGCCACCTGGAGTGCGCGAATGACTCGCACATCATCGGGCTGCAGAGCGGCGGATTCAGCCATCAGCGCTCCTGTCATGAGGGCAATCGTACAAATCCGCGCCCCGGACGTGCCCCGAGTGCGATGGAGCGGCAAGGCTTGAGGCGCATCAGAAGCGCATGAGGGGTGCCGCTCGTCACAGTCGGCACTCCGAAACTCGAAATAAGGGGATGACACGGAATGTCGTCAACTGACACGGACCAGCACCCGCCAACCGCTCTCATCGTCGGGGCGTCGCGCGGTCTCGGACACGCGATGGCGGCCGAACTGTTCGACAGGGGATGGAACGTCATCGGCACAGTCCGGGACGCGACCGCTCGCACCCTCTTGCACGACCTCGCGGACCGCTCCGACGGGCGCGTCCGCGTCGAGCATCTCGACATCAACGAGCCCGCACAGCTGGCGCCCCTCCACGAGCGTCTCGCCCAACGCGAACTCGACGTGCTCTTCGTCAACGCGGGGACCACGAACAACGAGCCGACGCCGATCGGTGCCGTTCCGACGGCCGACTTCGTGGAAGTGATGGTCACCAACGCGCTCAGCCCGATGCGCGTCATCGAATCACTCGAAGACCTCGTTTCTCCGACCGGACTCATCGGGGCGATGTCCTCCGGGCAAGGCAGCATCACGAACAACACGACCGCATCGCGCGAGGTCTACCGGGGCAGCAAGGCGGCCCTGAACATGTTCATGCGCGGCTTCTCCGTCCGACAGGTCCAACAGCACGAGACCCGGCGCGCATTCGTCCTCATGGCGCCTGGCTGGGTCAGCACCACCCTGGGGGGACCGGACGCGCCACTCACCATCGGCGACAGCGTCCCGCGGGTGGTGGACGTTCTCCTGTCCAGGCTGGGGAAGCCTGGTCTCGAGTATCTGGATCGCTTCGGTCAGACCGTCCCATGGTGAGCCCGGCCCCGGGAGCGGGCACCGCTCAGTCCGCCCCGCCCGCGACAGCACCCCGTTCGATCGCCAGCCGGGTCAGTTCGACCCGCGTGTTGATATCGAGCTTGGTGTAGATGTGCTTCATGTGGGTGGCGATGTCGAGAACCCGCGACCGGCTCCGTCCCCGAGGTGAACGCGACCACAATGGGTCGCATCAGCACCGAGGAGAAACACGATGGCCAAGTACTTGCTGCTCAAGCACTACCGTGGCGCTCCGGCCGCGGTCAACGACGTACCCATGGACCAGTGGGAGCCGGAGGAGGTCTCGGCGCATGTGCAGTACATGAACGACTTCGCGGCGCGGCTGGAGGGGACCGGCGAGTTCGTCGGCGGCCAGGCACTCGCCCCCGAGGGGACGTGGGTGCGGTACGACGGTGAAGGGCGCCCGCCGGTCACCGACGGCCCGTTCGCCGAGACCAAGGACCTCATCGCGGGCTGGATGATCATCGACGTCGACAGCTACGAGCGCGCCGTCGAACTGGCCGGGGAGCTGTCGGCCGCCCCCGGGGCGGGCGGCAAGCCGATCCACGAGTGGCTCGAGCTGCGCCCGTTCCTGGGCCCGCACCCCACCATCACGGAGTGCCCTCATCGATGAACGAGGCCCTGATCCGGAGCCTCACGCCGAGCGTGCTCGCCGTCCTCGTCCGCCGCGGAGCCGACTTCGCGGCGGCTGAGGACGCCGTACAGGACGCACTGGTCGAGGCGGTCCACGGCTGGCCGGCCGACCCTCCGCGGGATGCGAAGGGCTGGCTGGTCACCGTGGCCTGGCGCAAGTTCCTCGACGCCACCCGCTCTGATGCCGCCCGCCGCCGGCGGGAGGACCGCGTCGACGAGGAGCCGGCGCCCGGGCCCGCGCCCGCCGTGGACGACACGCTCCAGCTCTACTTCCTGTGCGCCCACCCGTCGCTGACGCCGTCGTCCGCGGTCGCGCTCACCCTGCGCGCCGTGGGCGGGCTGACCACCCGCCAGATCGCCCAGGCGTACCTGGTGCCCGAGGCGACCATGGCGCAGCGCATCAGCCGGGCCAAGCGCACCGTCTCCGACGTGCGATTCGACCAGCCCGGCGACGTCGCCACCGTGCTGCGCGTCCTCTACCTGGTCTTCAACGAGGGCTACTCCGGCGACGTCGACCTCTCCGCCGAGGCCATCCGGCTCACCCGGCAGCTCGCGGCCCGGGTCGACCACCCCGAAGTGGCCGGGCTGCTCGCCCTCATGCTGCTCCACCACGCCCGGCGTGCCACCCGGACCGCGCCGGACGGCAGTCTGGTGCCGCTCGCCGAGCAGGACCGCGGCCGGTGGGACACCGCGTCGATCGCCGAGGGCATCGAGATCCTGCAGGCGGCCCTCGCCCGCGACCGGCTGGGCGAGTTCCAGGCCCAGGCCGCCATCGCGGCACTCCACGCCGACGCGCCCACCGTCGAGGAGACCGACTGGGTGCAGATCCTGGAGTGGTACGACGAGCTCGTGCGCCTGACCGACAGCCCGGTCGTCCGGCTCAACCGCGCGGTGGCCGTCGGCGAGGCCGACGGCCCGCGCGCCGGTTTGGCGGCGCTCGCGGAGCTGAACGACTCGGCCCCGACCTCTTCGAGCAGGGGGCACCCCATGCCCCGCCACACCGCGGTGGCGGCGTACCTCCACGAGCGCGACGGCGACCTGGCGACGGCGGCACGGCTGTACGCCGAGGCGGCCCACCAGGCACCCAACCTCGCCGAGCGCGACTACCTGACCCGCCAGGCCGCCCGGCTCAACGCCCTTCGACGTGGCTGACGAGTCGCGCCCGGACATTCCCGCGGCACTGGGCGCGGCCACCGCCCGATTGAGCACTGCCGTCCGACGGAGTGCTGCCGCGTGCGGAGCGTGCCGTCATCGGCGCCGAATTCCGTTTGAGGCGCCGCCGTATGTCGGGGAGAGTCGGTGGCATGGAGTTCTTCTGCTATCACCGCGATCGGCCCGGCTCCGTCACCTTGCGCAAGGAGCTGTCGGAAGAGCACTGGTCGTACATGGACCGGTACGCGGCGGAGATGATCGCTCGCGGCCCGACCCTCGCCGACGACGGCGATACGCCCACCGGCAGCGTGCACATCCTCGGCGTGCCGGATCCCGCCGCCGCCCGTGCGTTCGCCTTCGACGAGCCGAACTACCAGGCCGGCGCGTACCGGGACGTGCTGTTGCGACGGTGGCGCAATGTGCTGGGGCGCACCATGTGGGATTTCCCCGGCGGCCGGACCGGTGGCCATCGGTACCTGGTGCTCGGCCTCGGCTCGGGGGAAGCCGCCGACCTCGTCGTGCCGCCTGGCCGGGACGAGCTGATCGCGTACGGGCCGCTGCTGTCCGACGACGGCGCCCGCTGGCTGGGTACGGCGGTGCTGCTGCGGGCCCCGGACCCGGACACGGCACGCGCCGTCCTGACCCCGGACCGGTATGCCGCCATCGAGGTCCATGACTGGGAGTTCGGCGGGCGGCGGTGATGCCCGACGTGGCCGGTACGGGCTCGGCCGAGTGTGCCTGCTGCCGCGATGAGTTCCGGCCGGGACGCGAGTCTGTTCTGGTGACCGTCGTAGGACGCCGTACGACGCCGCCCGGCACGAGACACCACGGAGGACACCATGACGACCGCAGCGGACGACCCGACCACCGCGCTGCCCGGCCGCCCGCCCATCGTCGACCTGGCCACCTGGCAGGCCGCCCGTGACGCGTTGCTGGTCCGCGAGAAGGCTCACACCCGCGAGGGCGACGCCATCGCCGCGGCCCGCCGCCGGCTGCCGATGGTGGAGTTCGACGGGACGGTCGAGGTCGTCGGACCGGACGGCCCGGTCCCGTTCCTGGACCTGTTCCAGGGCCGCGACGAGCTCGTGGTCTACCAGCACATGTGGCACGACGGCGCGCCGCACCAGGGCCAGTGCGAGGGCTGCACCACCACGGCCTGGCACCTGAAGGACGCCGCCTACCTCAACGCCCGCGGCGTCTCGTTCGCCATCCTGACCACGGGCCGGTGGGACGAGGTGGCCGCCTACGTCGAGTTCATGGGCTACACCGAGCCCTGGTACTCGGTGCGCGACGTGGCCGCGCCGGTCGGCGGGGACATGGGGTACCTCACCTCCTTTCTGCGCGACGGCGACCGCGTGTTCCTCACCTACTCCACGACGGGCCGTGGCAACGAGCGGGTCAACGGGTCCCTCGGCCTGCTCGACATGACGCCCTACGGCCGCCGCGAGGCGTGGGAGGACGACCCCGAGGGCTGGCCCGAGGGGCGCGGCCCTTGCTGGTCCTGGCGCACGGACGCGGACGGGAACGCCACCTGGGGCCCGACCAGCCGCCCCGTGCCGCAGTGGACCCGCCCCGGCGCGACCCCCGTGGAGACCCTCGGCCGACACGGCCACCACTGCTGACACGCCTTCGCCGACGGCGGCGGCTCTTCGCCGAAGACGACGGCGGCGGCAAGGGCGTGAGGCGCCCGCGTGCCCGGTCGCCGGGCGGTTCGTCCGGAAGGTGAAGGACTCCTGGGGGAGAGGGGCCGTCCGGGCTTGCCACTCCCACCAGGATCCGGCCGGTCTACCGCTTGTACGGATCCCCGTCAGGGAGCCATGCGTCCGGCGCGTGGATGCCGAAGTCGCGGGCGCCTTCCGTCAGGGCGTCGACGGTGCTCAGTACGGCTGGGCGGAGTTCGTCCCGGCGCCAGACGAGAGACCAGGTCCAGTAGACCTTCGGCTCGGCCACGGGGCGTGCGGCCAGATCGGGCGGCAGTGGAGTGGTCTGGCCCTTGGGCGAGTTGAGGATGGGCCGCCTGCTCCGACGCACATGGTCGAAGAACACGGGACCGGTGATGCCGCCGTCCGTGATGCGCACCGCGGGGACGCCGGCCTCTTCGGCCAATCGCCCCGCGTAGTCGTTCCAGGACAGCCATGTGCTGGTGTCGTCGTCCAGCAGAACGTCGATGTCCCGGGCGCGGACCTCGCCGGTGTCCTGCCCGGCCGAGACGGCGTACAGCCGCTCCGCGCCGATCAGTCTGGCGCTGAGTCCGAGCTTCTCCAGGTCGTCGGTACGGATCCAGCACACCGCGAGGTCGAGGCCGCCGTCCGCGACGCGGGCTGCCTGGGCGTGGGAGGGCGCGACCCATGTGTCGATATGCAGGCGCGCCACGGACGAGGCGCGGGCGGTCAGGTCCGGGGGCAGCCAGTTGACGTAGCCGAGCCGGACCGGTTCCGAGCCCGCGATCCTGGCGGCGCGGTTGCGGAGATCGTCGGCGCGCTCGAGCAGGGCCCGGGTGTGCGGGAGCAGGGCCGCCCCGGCCGGAGTGAGGGCCACCGAACGGCGGTCGCGGTCGAAGAGCCGGACGCCGAGATCCCGTTCCAGCGACTTGATCTGCTGGGACAGGGAGGGGCCGGCGATCAGGAGCCGCTCCGCGGCCCGGCCGAAGTTCAGCTCTTCGGCTACAGCGACGAAATACCGCAACTGGCGCAGCTCCACGCACGCAATGCTACCTGCGGCCGGGGACCCGGCCGGTCCCGCCCTCGGCCGCCTCGCCCCCCATGCGTCCACGCCCGCTCAGTGGCCCCGACGCGCGGGCGGAGGGGCGGTCTCGCATCGGGGGCGTCCGTGTGACCGGCTTCCTCCCATCTGATAGGCGCTACCTCCCACCGCAGGTCACAGCGGTGCCGGGGCGGGCGGGAGGCCTCGCCTTCCTTGGTATTTTGTCGACCGGTCGTCTATGTTCATGGGGAGCCGGTCGTGAACACCGGCCGGACAACCCCCACTGGAGAAAGTCACCATGAGCACTCCTGACCAGAAGGTCGCCATCATCACCGGCGCGTCCCAGGGCATCGGCGCGGGCCTGGTCGAGGCGTACCGGAAGCTCGGCTACGCCGTCGTCGCGACCTCGCGCGGGATCGCTCCCTCACCGGACCCGCAGGTCCTCAGCGTCCAGGGCGACATCGCCGACCCGGCCACCGCCGAGCGGGTGGCCGGCGCCGCGATAGAGCGCTTCGGCCGCATCGACACGCTGGTCAACAACGCCGGCATCTTCGTCGCCAAGCCGTTCACCGAGTACACGCGGCAGGACTACGACACGGTCACCGGCGTCAACCTGAGCGGTTTCTTCCGCATCACCCAGCTCGCGGTCGAGCAGATGCTCCGTCAGGGCGGCGGGCACGTCGTCCAGATCACCACCAGCCTGGTCGACCACGCCAACTCGGCGGTCGCCTCCGTCCTGGCCTCCCTGACCAAGGGCGGACTCCAGTCGGCGACCAAGGCCCTGGCCATCGAATACGCGACCCGCGGGGTGCGCAGCAACGCCGTGTCACTCGGCATCATCAAGACACCGATGCACCCGGCGGACTACCACGACACCCTCGCCGCCCTCCACCCGGTCGGCCGGATGGGAGAGATCAGCGACATCGTCGACGCCGTCACGTACCTGGAGAACGCTCCCTTCGTCACCGGCGAGATCCTCCACGTCGACGGTGGCCAGAGCGCCGGCCACTGACCCCCCGCACACACCGCCCGGGCGTCACACCCGCCGCCCGGGCACACCCTTCCCGGACCATGACCCTCAGGCGTCGGCTCTCAGGCAGGCGAGCGACGCCTCACCCCCTGTTGGAGCTGACACCATGAGTACTGACGTGCTGAACGACCCCCTGCACGAGGTGCTGGGCCGCTGGCAGGCCGCTTTCGACGGCCACCAGACGGACGCGATGGCCGACCTGTTCACGCCCGACGCCCTCTTCCAGGGATTCGGGCCCGAAACGATCTTCGGCCGGGACGCGGTGCGCGGCTACTACGCGGCCGTTCCGGACTACCGCAGGGCCCATCTGGGGAACGTCCACGGCTACCGGATCGGCGAACACGTGGCCGGTGGCTTCGCGGACGTCACCTTCCGGGATCCGACGGGCTGGGAGGCCCCGGTGCATCTGTCGTTGGTCCTTCAGCGCGAGGGCGGCAGTTGGCGGATCCGTCAGTACCACGTCTCCCGTATCGCCGCTGATCACTGAGGCGGCGGTGCCCGTAAGAGGCTGGGCCTACCAGCAGGGAGGAAGCCGATCCTGGCATTCTCCCTGCTGGCGGGCGCAGTCTGAGGCCATGCAGCAGCACGTCACCGACTCCCGAGGCGTACGTCACTCACCCTGGGCCCATGTCCTTCAGGCCGCCGCCGCGTTGGGGGCGGGCATGGGTGTGGGCCGTTTCGTCTACACCCCGATTCTTCCCCTGATGCACGCTCAGGTCGGGCTGTCCGCCGCGACGGGGGCGAATCTCGCCACCGCCAACTACGTCGGCTATCTGATCGGCGCGCTCGCCGGCACCTTCCTGCCTCGGCTGGTGCGCTCCCCGGCCGTCCTGCGGAGTTGCCTGGTGGTGCTGACGGTGTCCCTGGCCGCGATGCCAGTGACCCACTCCCCCGGTGCATGGCTGCTGCTCCGGCTGTGTGCGGGCGTGGCCAGTGCGCTGATCTTCGTCATCGCCGCCAGCTCCCTGCTCAGCCATCTGCGCGACCACCCCGCCCATTTGCCCGGGTGGGCCTTCGGAGGAGTCGGGGCCGGTATCGCCCTGTCCGGGCTGCTCGTCCTCGCCCTGCGCACCATCGCCGACTGGCAGGCCGCGTGGTGGGCCTCCGCCGGGCTGACCGCACTGCTCGCCCTTCCCGCATGGTTCCTGCGGCCGGAACCCGCGCCCCCGTCGGCGTCCGCCACGCCCGGAGCGGAGCGGCGGGCGACCGGCCCGCGTACCCATCGGTGGTTCACCGCGCTCCTCGCGTCCTACACGCTGGAGGGCATCGGCTACATCATCGCGGGCACCTTCCTGGTGGCCGCGATCGAGCAGAGTTCTCCCGGTTGGATCGGCAGTGGTGCCTGGGTGCTGGTCGGCTTGGCGGCCATCCCGTCCTCCGCACTGTGGGCGGGGCTGGGCCGGCGCTGGTCCCGCCCGGGCCTCCTGCTGGCCGCCCTGGCCATCCAGGCCGTCGGCATCGCCCTGCCCGCGCTGATCGGTGGCGTCGCCGCCGCGCTGATCTCCGCGGTGCTCTTCGGCGCCACGTTCATCGGCGTCAGCACGCTCGCGCTGGCGACCGGCGCACATCTGCGCTTCCCCCGCGCGGTCGCCCTGCTGACGGCCGGATACTCGGTGGGCCAGATCCTCGGCCCGCTGGTCGCCACGCCTCTGCTGCACCACGGTTACCACCAGGCCCTGATCCTCGCGGCCGTCGTCGTCCTGGCGTCCGCCGTCGCGGCAGCCCTGCTCCGGATCGGTTTCCCCCACCACATGCCCACGCCCGGCCACCCGGTCGCGCGCTCGGAACCCGCACCGGGCGGGCAGCCCACGGCCATCGATACCGCACGGGCGCAGGCGGACTGACCTCCACACAAAGCCCGCCGCCGTGGGCCTCACGCACCGGCACCACCGGCGCGCCCTCACCCCTCCCGAGTGGCGATCCTCCGGTCCCCAGTGGTGCGATCTTCCGGCCGCGACAGGCGCGCTGCAGGCGATGCACCTCCAGGAGCAGCGGCGGCGCCACCGTGAGCTGGCCCGGGTGCGGTCCGGTGTCCGAGGCCACGCGGCGGGTCGTCCTGCGGCCGTTGCCGCATCGGCTGGGCCCGCTGCGGGTCGCTTCGCTGAACATGGCGGCCGAGGACGAGGCGCAGATCGGCGGGGATCTGTACGCGGCGACCCGGGTCGAGGACTCCACCCGGATGATCATCGGGGATGTCCGTGGCAAGGGGCTGACCTCCATCAGCGACGCGTCGGTGCTGATGGGCGCCTTCCGGGAGGCCGCCCACGGCTCGAGCGCCTCCCGCACGCCCGACACCTTCGCCTTCAAGGACGGCGACACGCTGCTGCTCTCTACGGACGGGGTGATCGAGACCCGCGCCCCGACGGGTCCTTCTATCCGCTGGCCCAACGGGCCGGGCAGTGGAGGTGCTCCGGTCCCGAAGGGCTTCCGCACCACCTCCGCCGCGATCTGCTGGACCATGTCGGTGGGCGGCTGGGCGACGACGCCGCCATGGTGGTCATCCAGCGCTCGCCGGCCCTCCACCCGGTGCAGCAGCTGAAGAAGATGGTGCCGGTCAACGGCGCCCACCGTTGATCCGCGGCGTTCCAGCAGATCCGGCAGACCCGGCGGAACGCCGCCCAACTCGGCAGGCCGGACGAAGTCCACTGCGGTTCGGCAGGTGCCCTGAAGGGGCGCCGGGCTATGTCGATGTGCGGCTCCGCCGCGCGGGCGCGACCAGCCACGATGGCGCCACAGACGACCGACGGCACGGCGCGGCACATCCAGCGGAGCGTTTAGCGGACCCGCTCGACGCGGCGCTCGTCCCAGACCGGCTCCGCCGTCTCGCGGACGACACCGTCCGAACCGAAGACCAGGAAGCGGTCGAAGGACCGCGCGAACCAGCGGTCATGGGTGACCGCGAGCACCGTCCCGTCATAGGCGCCGAGCCCGTCCTGCAGCGCTTCGGCCGACTCCAGGTCCAGGTTGTCCGTGGGCTCGTCCAGCAGCAGCGCGGTCGTCCCGGCCAGCTCGAGCAGCAGGATCTGGAACCGGGCCTGCTGACCGCCCGAGAGCCGGTCGAAGGTCTGGTCGCCCTGCCGGTCGAGCTCATAGCGCCGTAGCGCGCTCATCGAGCGGCCCCGGTCCCGGGCGTGCTCGGTCCACAGGATGTCGACCAGCGTGCGCCCGAAGAGCTCCGGATGGGCGTGGGTCTGGGCGAAGTGACCGGGCACGACCCGCGCGCCCAGCTTCCACTCCCCCCGGTGGTCGACGCTCTGGCCCGCCAGGAGCCGCAGGAAGTGGGACTTGCCCGAGCCGTTGGAGCCCAGGACGGCCACCCGCTCACCGTAGAAGACCTCCAGGTCGAAGGGGCGCATCAGCCCCTCCAGCTCCAGCGCCCGGCAGGTCAGCGCCCGCACCCCGGTGCGTCCGCCCGCGAGCCGCATGGTGATGTCCTGTTTGCGCGGGGGCTCCGGTGGCGGCCCGGCCTCCTCGAACTTCCGCAGCCGGGTCTTGGCGGCCTGGTAGCGGGAGGCCATCTCGTCGCTGCGGGCGGCGTACCGCTGCATGTCCAGCACCAGCCGTTTGAGCTGGGCATGCTTCTCGTCCCAGCGCCGCCGGAGCTCCTCGAAGCGCTCGAACCGCTCCTCGCGGGCGTCGTGGTAGGTGGCGAAACCGGCCCCGTGCACCCACACATCGCTGCCCGCCGGGCTCGGCTCGACGCTGACGATCCGGTCGGCCGCGCGGGCCAGCAGTTCCCGGTCGTGGCTGATGAACAGCACGGTCTTACGGGTCTCGCGCAGCCGCTCCTCCAGCCACTGCTTGCCCGGTACGTCCAGGTAGTTGTCCGGCTCGTCCAGCAGCAGCACATCGTCGGGCCCGCGCAGCAGCGCCTCCAGCACCAGCCGCTTCTGCTCGCCCCCGCTGAGGGTGCGCACCTGGCGCCACTGCGCCCGTTCGTACGGCACTCCGAGCGCCGCCGTGGTGCACATGTCCCATACCGTCTCGGCCTCGTAGCCACGCGCCTCGGCCCAGTCGCTCAGGCTCTGGGCATAGGCCATCTGGGCGGCCTCGTCGTCCCGCTCCATGATCGCCAGCTCGGCCTCGTCGACCGCGCGGGCGGCCTCGCGGATCCGGGGCTGGGCCACCGACACCAGCAGGTCGCGCACCGTCCGCTCATCGCGTACGGAGCCGATGAACTGCGGCATCACCCCGAGCGAGCCGCTGACCGTGACCGTGCCGCCGTGCGGCTCCACCTCGCCGGAGACCAGCCGGAGCAACGTGGTCTTGCCCGCCCCGTTTGGCCCGACCAGGGCGGCCACCGTGCCCTCCGCGACGCGGAACGACACATCGCCGAGCAGCAGCCGTCCGTCGGGCAGGAAATAGGCGAGGTGCGCGGCCTCCAGATGTCCCATGGTCCGGCATTCTCACGGCCCGGCCGCCCTGTCGGCAAAGTGATTTCCCGGACCGGGCCCCAGGATGCCCGCAGGTGGCTGAACGCGGGGGCCCCGCCATCCGTATGGCAGAGAAACGTCCCCTGATCAGGAGGCACCACCATGACGCAGTCGGCAATCAACGGGCAGGGCACCACCCGCCGCGCCGTCGTCACCGCGGCGGGAGTGGCCGGGCTGGCCGCCACGCTTGCCGCATGCGGCAAGGACGACAGCGGCGATTCGGACAGCGGCAGCGCGGGCAGCGCCCAGGACGCCGGGGGGTCGCAGCCGTCGCAGAGCGCGGAGGGCGGCCAGTCGGCCGGCGGGGACGGCATGGAACTGGCCAAGACCTCCCAGATCCCCGAGGGCGGCGGCATGGTCTTCAAGGACCACAAGGTCGTGGTGACCCAGCCCAAGGCGGGTGAGTTCAAGGCGTTCTCGTCGATCTGTACGCACCAGGGCTGCTCGGTCGGCGATGTGACCGGCGGCACCATCAACTGCCCGTGCCACCAGAGCAAGTTCGACATCACCGACGGCAGTGTGAAGGGCGGACCGGCGCAGAAGCCGCTGCCGGGCGCGCAGATCAAGGTGCAGGGAAGCTCGATCTGGATGGCGTGACGGCCGTCCTCCGCCAGCAGGCGACCACCTCGTCGGCCGTGGTGACGGCGGCCACGAGGGCGAGGGTGTGGCGGACCATCGCCGGGGTGTACGAGGCGGGCACCCCGGCGATCGCGTCCTCGGGCACCACGGCCGTATAGCCGAGGTTGACGGCGTCGAAGACGGCGCCCGGGATCGCCACATTGGCCGACACGCCGGTGATGACCAGCGTGCGGCAGCCCAGATTGCGCAGCAGCGCGTCCACCTCGGTCCCGGCGATCGGCGAGAGGCCGTGCAGCCGCCGTACGACCAGGTCCTCGGCGGCCACCGGAACCGGTTCGGCGATCTCCACCGCCGCGCTTCCGGTGAGCTGCCGGACCGGCAGCCGCTCGACGGCCCGGAACAGCGGTGCGTTGCGGTTCGCGCCGCGTCCGTCGGCGCGCCGCTCGGCCACCGCGTGCAGCACCTGGACGCCCGTGTCGTGGGCGGCGGCCACCAGCTGGGCGACACGCCCGAGCGCACCGGACTCCTGGGCCACGGCGGCCAGTTCGGGCAGCGCGCTGTCCGGGCCCACCACACCGCGCTGGCATTCGACGGTGAGCAGGGCACAGCCGTCCGGCCGGAGCAGTTCCACCAGGTCTTCGCGGGGGCTCGGGGTCACGGCGCGGAAGAGTAGCGCCCCTTGCGTCATCAAGGAAGAGCCATCATCCTGTGCCGGACATCCAGTTACCGGGAGGCACGGGGTCGGATGACCGTCACCCAGCGGCGGGGACGCCGCATCATGATGGCTCAGGACGAGCTGGACGCCTTCCTCGCCGAACAGCGCACCTGCCGGGTGGCGACCGTGGCCGCGGACGGGCGGCCGCATGTCAGCCCGCTGTGGTTCTGCTGGGACGGCGCCGCGCTGTGGCTGTACTCCCTGACCCGCAGCCGCCGCTGGGCCGAGGTGCGCCGCGATCCGCGGATCGCGGTGGTGGTCGACGACGGGCACGACTACGGCGAGCTGCGCGGGGTGGAACTCTCCGGCGAGGCGGTCCTGGTCGGCGAGGCGCCGCGCACCGGCGTGTCGTGCCCGGAACTCGACACGCCGGAGCGGATGTTCGCGGCGAAGTACTTCGGCCTGGACGCCATGCCGCACGACGGGCGCCACGCATGGCTGCGCCTGGCCCCCGAGGCGATCCGCTCCTGGGACTTCCGCAAGATGCCGCAGGGCTGACCCGGAGCCCGGGGAGCGGGGCCCGGACCGGGCTCCGGGCCCGGCTCCCGGTCAGTCGGCGGTCAGTCGACGATCTTCTCGCCGACGGACCGCAGCACCTCGACCGCCGCGCGGATCGAGGGCCGGCGATCGGCGTCCGCGCGCCAGATCGCGTAGATGTGCCGCCGCATCGTGGGCTGGCTGACGGGCACCATCCGCACCCCCTCGGGCACCGGGCCGCGGCCCAGCCGGGGCACCACGGCGATGCCCAGCCCGGCGGCGATCAGCGAGAGCTGGGTGTGGTGCTCATGCGCGGTGTGCCGGATCCTCGGCTCGATGCCCTTGCCGCGCAGGGTGACCATCAGCCAGTCGTAGCAGAACCCGCCCTTGGGCCAGGAGACCCACTCGTCGTCCACGAAGTCCTCCGGCTCGACCGCGTGGCGGTCGGCGAGGGGGTGGTCGGCGGGCATCGCCACATCCACCGGGTCGTCCAGCAGGGCGGCCTTCACCAGCCCGCCGGGCATCGGCAGGGGTTTGTTGTACCAGTCCAGGACCACGGCCAGATCGATGTCGCCGCGCACCACCGAGGGCACCGACTCATCGGGCTCCATCTCCTGCAACCGCACGTTCAGCTGCGGATGCTCGGTGCGCAGCCGGCCCAGCGCGTCCGGGAAGAGACCGCGGACGGCGGTCGGGAACGCGCCCAGCAGCAGCTCGCCGACGGCATGGCCACGCTGCGCCTCCAGATCCGCCTGGGCCAGCTCCACCTGGGAGAGGATGCGCGCCGCGTGATCGGAGAGCAGCCGTCCGGCGTCGGTGAGGCGGATCCCGCGCCCGTTCTTGGCGAGGAGCTGCTGACCGGTCTCCCGCTCCAGCTTGGCGAGTTGCTGGGAGACGGCGGAGGTGGTGACATGCAGCCCCTCGGCGGCGCCGCTCACGGAGCCGTGGCGGGCCACGGCGTGCAAGGTCCGTAGGCGATCCAGGTTCAACATATAAGGAATCCTACGCGATACCGCGAACGAAATCTCGCTTGTCCTAAGAGGTTGTAGCCCACATCGTAAAGCCATGACCTCAGCGACCGCCTCGGCGCCCCCTGCCGCCGCCTCCACGGCGGAGACCTCCTCCTCCCCCGCCCGCCGACCGCTCCTCGACTGGCGGATCCGCTTCGGCGTGCTGTCCCTGATCTGGGGTTTCAGCTTTCTCTTCATCAAGGTGGGCAATGAGGCGTTCGCCCCCTTGTACGTCACGCTCGGGCGGATGCTGTTCGGCACCGCCGTACTGCTCGTGACGCTGGTGGTCAAGCGGGAGCGGCTGCCGCGCGGGGCGCGGGTCTGGGGCCATCTGGCGGTGGCCGCGTTCTTCCTCAACGCGCTGCCGTTCTCGCTGTTCGCCTACGCCGAGCTGACGATCCCCTCGACCCTGGCCGGTATCTGCAACGCCGCCTCGCCGCTGTGGGGGATGCTGCTCGCGGTGGTCGTGGTCTCCGACGACCGGCCGAGCCGTCAGCGTGTCGCGGGTCTCGGGCTCGGCTTCATCGGCGTGTTGGTCGTGCTGGGCGCCTGGCAGGGCTTCTCCGGCCAGGACCCGCGGGGCACGGTGCTGGCGCTGATCGCCTCGGCCAGCTACGCGGTCGGCTGGCAGTACGTCCGGCGCACGCTGAGCGACACGGGCCACTCCCATCTGTCGATGTCCGGCGGTCAGCTGCTGCTCGGCACGGTGCAACTCGCCCTCGTCGCACCGGTGTTCGCGACGACGCCCACCTCCTTCCCGGTCCTGCCCCTGCTCTCCGTGCTCGCCCTGGGCGCGCTGGGCACCGGAGTGGCGTTCCTGGTCCAGTACGGGCTCGTCGACGAGGTCGGCCCGACGACGGCGATGATGGTCACCTACTTCGTTCCGGTGATCGCCACCACCGCGGGCGTGGCGATCCTCGGGGAACACCTCACCTGGAACACACCGGTGGGCGCGGCCGTCGTCCTCATCGGCGCGGCCCTGACCCAGCGGCGCTCCACCGCGCGATAGCCCATCGACCGCCCGATAGCCGCCCCGCCGCCCGTCAGCCGATCGGCCGCCCGTTGGCCGATCGAGCGCACCGGCCGTCACATCAGAGTGTCGAGCGCCAACCGACAGGTCGCGGACGCGCCTGCCGGTTGGCGTTGAGCCCGTGCCCCCGTGGTCGGCGTACGGAATCACGGACACTAGTCCAGCCGCCCCGAGACCGTCGCCCCCGCCGCCGCGGCCACCGCGGCGGCCACCGTCTCGATCTCGTCGGCGGCCAGCGGCGAAACCGTCAGCCGGATCCCCGGTGGCGAGGCAACGCGGAAGCGCGCCCCCGGGGCGACGGCCCAGCCCGACGCCAGCAGCCGGGCGACCGCGCCGGTCTCGTCCGGGACCGGCACCCACACATTCATCCCGCTCCGCCCGTGCGCGGCGATCCCCCGCTCCCGCAGCGCCCGCACCAGCGCGGCGCGCCGCGTGTCGTACGACGCCGCCACCGCCGCCGCGTCGACCGCGCCCGCCCGCCACAGCCCGCCGACCGCCTCCTGCAGCAGATGGCTGACCCAGCCCGGCCCCAGCCGCTGGCGGCCACGCACCCGGTCCAGGGTGACGGGGTCGCCGGTGAGCACGGCGAGCCGCAGATCGGGGCCGTACGCCTTGGCGGTGGAGCGGACCAGCGCCCAGTGGTCCGTGCCCCCGGCCAGCGGACGCAGCGGGAGGTCCACGATGCCGTGCCCGTGGTCGTCCTCGATCAGCAGCACGGAGGGGTGGGCGGCGAGGACTGTCCGCAGCTCGCGGGCGCGTGTCGCGCTCACCACCGCGCCCGTCGGGTTCTGCGCCCGGTCGGTCACCATCAGCGCCCGCGCCCCCTGGGCCAGCGCCTGCTCCACCCGCTCGGGCAGCGGTCCGTCGTCGTCGACCCCGACCGGGACGGCGCGCAGTCCGAGCGCCGGGATCAGGTCGAGCAGACTGCCCCAGCCGGGGTCCTCGACCGCGACCGCGTCACCGGGACGCAGATGCGCGGCCAGTACTCGCTCGATCGCGTCGAGCGCGCCCGAGGTGACGGCGACCGGCCCGGCCGGCACCCCGTCCGCGTCGAGGGCGGCCCGGGCGAGCTCGGCCACCTCGGGGACGACGTCCGGCGCGCCGTACAACGTGGGGCGCTCCGCCGCGCGGGCCGCGGCCGCCGCGAGCGGCGCGCCGAGCGGGGGCAGCAGCGCGGGGTCGGGGTTGCCGCTCGACAGGTCGCGCGCGCCGCTGGCGTCGACCCCGATCCACTCGCGGGGCGTACTGGAGGGGCGGGAGCGCACTCGGCTCCCCCGGCGCCCCGCCGTCTCGATCACGCCTCGTTCGCGCAGCACGCGATAGGCGGCCGCGACTGTATTGGCGTTCACGCCCAGCCGCTGCGCCAACTCCCGCAGAGGAGGCAGCAGTTGGCCCGGCGGCAGCTCACCGGTGCCGACCGCGCGCTCCACACTGGCCGCGATCTCGGCTGCGCGTCGGCCAACGATCGGATATTCTCCTAGCACAAACGCTATTTTGCACTAATGCAATGGAGGACGCAAATGCCCGCCCCGGACGCCACCGCCGCGACCAACGCGCCCGACAACGCCTACACACCGACCGACCGCACCGTGCCCACCCGCTCCCGCGAGCGCGCGTCGTACGACCGGGAGGTGGTGCACGCGATCCTCGACGAGGGCTACGTCTGCCATCTGGGCTTCATACGCGATGGCGCCCCCGTCGTCCTGCCGACCCTCTACGGCCGGGTCGGGGAGCGGCTGTACCTCCACGGCTCGACGGGGGCGCGCCCCCTGCGCATGGCGGGCGCGCCGGCCGGCGAGGAGCCGGGGCTGCCGGTGTGTCTCACCGTCACCCATGTCGACGGGCTGGTCCTGGCCCGTTCGGCGTTTCACCACTCCATCAACTACCGCTCGGTGGTGGTGCACGGCATCGCCCGCCCGGTGACCGATCCGGCCGAGCGCACCGCGGCCCTGGACGCCCTGGTGGACCATGTGGTGCCGGGCCGTGCCGCCGACTCCCGGCCCGCCAACGGCAAGGAGCTGGCCGCCACCGCCGTGCTCAGCCTCGACCTCGAAGAGGTCTCCGCGAAGATCCGCACCGGCGGGCCCAACGACGACGCCGAGGATCTGGGCCTCCCCCACTGGAGCGGCGTGGTGCCCGTCGCCCGCGCGTACGGCGCGCCGGACCCCGCCGATGACCTCGCGCCCGACACGCCGGTGCCCGGCTACCTCACCCGGCTCTGACCGGGGGCACCCCGGCGCCCTCCGGGTCGTCGCACGCCGGGGACGGGGGCGGCCACCCTCCCGCCGTGTACTCCCGCTCCCCCTCCACCGGCGCCGAGGCCGCCACCGGCTCGGCCGCGGCGGCCTTCGGGGTGGAGGTCTGGGCGATCAGGGCGCCGGTCAGCACCACCGCACCGCCGACGACCTGCGCCACGCCCAGGTGCTCATCCAGCAGCACCCACGCCAGAACGGTCGCGATGACCGCCTCCAGACAGGCGAGCACCCCGGCCACCTGCGGTGAGAGCCGACGCACCGACAACACCCCGGTGAGATACGCGATCACCGTCGCCACCAGCACGATCCAGGCGAGCAGCACCAGGGCGGGAACACGGGCGCCCGCCAGGTCGGCGCCGCCGGTGAGGACCGTCCAGTCCATTCCCCAGGGGCGGCCGACCACGGTCAGCGCCACGGCTCCGATCAGCAGTCCGTAGGCGATGACGCCGAGCGGATCCGCCGGGTCCTGGCCGTCGCTGCCGTGGTCGGAGAGGACGAAGTAGCCCACCTGACAGAAGGCCGCGCCGAAGGCGAGCAGCAGTCCGAGGGGGTTGAAGCTCAGCCCGGACCAGACCTCCACCACACATGCGAGCCCGCCGACGGCCAGGACGACGCCGATCGCCGCGGCCCGGCTCACCGGCCGGCGCTGGACGAACCGCACCCATCCCAGCACCAGCGCGGGCGCCAGGTATTCGACGAGCAGCGCGACACCGACGGGGATCCGGGAGAGCGCCGCGAAGTAGCACGCCTGCACCCCCGCGACGGCCAGCAGACCGAATCCCACCAGCAGGGCGGGGCGGCGGGTCAGCAGCCGGCGATGGCGCCAGGCCAGGGGCAGCAGGATCAGGGCCGCGCCGGTCACTCGCAGCCAGGTGACCTCGAGCGGTGCGAGCCCCGCCTCGATCAGCGGTTTGGCGGCGACGCCCGATCCGCCGAACGTGAGCGCCGACACCAGGGCGAGCCCCAGGCCGACTTTCCTTTGCTGTGAGTGGCCTCCGGATATCTGCACCGGGCCATCATGTCAGCTCATGTCAGTACCGTCACCCCGTTGACTGCTGGCAGGTCTCCACGGCCAGGGCGGTGACCAGCGGTTCGACGGAGACGCCCGCGCGCCGCAGCACCTCCATGGCACGGCACTCCCGGTCACGGACGAACGCGGCGAGGAGATCGAGGCCACCGGCGCGGGCCCCGCCACGGGAGGCGGCGCGGCGGACCGCCGCATCGAGGGCGGCCGCCGCGGCGGGCGACCATCCGGCCATCCCGCTCCCCACCGACAGCGCCGCCCCCGAGACCTCGACGGTGCCGCTCCACCGGAGCCCGTAGCCGATGACGCGCTGCACCAGATACCCCAGCAGCCGTATCACCTGGGGCGGGCCACCGGGAAACACCTCCTGTACCTCCGGGTCGGACTCCAGGAGGCCGTGCAGCAGATGGGCGGTGTCGATCTGCGCGTCACCATCGCGTACGGCGCGCCGGCGAGCCCCCGCGATCACGGCGGCCACCACTTCGCTGACCCGGTCCTCGCATCCGGCGTCGTCCGGGCCGGCGGAAAGGGTAGGACTTCGCACGCTCTCACCCCATCAGTCCCTTGAGGCCGGAGCATCCTCGCCGGGAAGCATGTGCGCATCCCACCGTGGTTGTGCGTGGTTGACCGGTTCTCATCCTCGGGGAGGAGGGGAAGGGGAAACACGGGAACTGACGACTCGTCAGTATTGAATGTTCCGGACCCCGGGGCTACGTTGCCCGGCACCGTCGCACCACACACCGCAGGAACCCGCCGAAGGGACTCCCCCATGGCCGAGGTCAGCGCGCAGACACGCATCGAGGCACCGGCCGAGAAGGTCTGGGCCCGGCTGACGGACTTCTCCACGTACGGCGACTGGAACGCCACCCACACCAGCTTTCCGCGGGGCGGCCCGGCCACGCTGGAAGTGGCGGCGACCTATGAGGAGAACATGAAACTGATGGGCTTTCCGGCCGAGGTGACCTGGACCGTCGAGGAGTGCGAACCCGCCCGGCTGCTGGCCACCCGGGGTAAGGGCCCGATGGGCGTGAACCTCGCCATGCGCTATTCGCTCACACCGGACGGCGATGCCACGACGGTGCGCCTGGACGGGGAGTTCACGGGGGCGGCGGTCTCTTTGATGGCCGGGAAGCTGAAGGACTCGGCGACCAGCGCGCTCAATGAGTCGCTGCGCAAGCTGAGCGCGCTGGTCGTCTAGCGCCGGACAGGCACCTGGCCCCGCATCCCGCCCCGCCGCCCCCGTGCGGCCGTTCCCCCGTCCGATCGGGCTCAGCTCTCGCCGCCCCGCTCGGTGCCGCCCTTCTCCTCGTCCTGCTCGGCGAGGATGAGATACAGCCGCTTGCGCGACTCATTGATGACGGAGACGGCCTTCTGCCGCTGCTCCGCGCTGCCGGTGCGCCAGACCTGGGAAAACGCCTCCATCAGCCCGAAGCCCGCCTGGCGGACCTCGTGCATGGCCTCCCAGTCGATACCGCGCCCGGCCTCTTCCCAGGGAGCCGCGGGCCCCGCCTCGGCCTCGGTGCGGCCGGTGTCGGTGAGCGCGAACAGCTTCTTGCCGCCCTCACTCTCGCTGCCGATCAGCCCCTCGTCCTCGAGCAGCTGAAGCGTGGGGTACACCGAGCCGGGGCTGGGCCGCCAGGCTCCCCCGCTGCGCTCGGCGATCTCCTGGATCATCTCGTAGCCGTGCATCGGGCGGTCCTTCAGCAGGGCCAGGATCGAGGCGCGCACATCGCCGCGCCGCGCCCGCCCACGCGGCCCGCGGCCGCCGGGGCCGCCGCGGCCACGGCCGCCGAACGGGGGCCCACCGAAGGGCGGGCCGTCGAAACCGGGGCCGAACGGGCCGAATGCCGCGCGCCGCCCCTCACCTTCGCCCCGGCCGCGGTGGCCGGGTCCGCAGTGTTCACGTCCATGTCCTTGAGAACGCATCGTGACGCTCCTTTCTATCGTCGATCCATCACGACACTTCAACGATATATCGGAACCGATCGGATGCCAACCCCTTTGGCTCGCCGATACCGCCCCGCACCCTCACCCGCCGGCCCCGACCGCCGCTCCCCGCACCACCGGTCCCGGCCCGCACCACCCGGCCCCACCCCGCTCCCCGGGAGGTGCCACGCCTGACGGATTGGCCATGGCCGCCCCGCCGCCCGCCGCCTACGGTCGCCGCCATGCGGATACGTATCGTCGACGCGTTCACCGAGCGCCCCTTCGCCGGCAACCCGGCCGGGGTCGTCCTCCTCGACACCAACGCCTTCCCGGACGACGACTGGCTGCAGCGGGTCGCCTCCGAGGTCAATCTCGCCGAGACCGCCTTCGCCCACCCACTCCCCGAGGCCGCGGAGGCGGACTGGGCGCTGCGCTGGTTCACCCCGGTCACCGAGGCGCCCATGTGCGGCCATGCCACGCTCGCCACCACCCATGTCCTGAAGACCGCAGGGGCCGCGACCGGCACGGTCCGCTTCGCCACCCTCAGCGGAGTCCTGTCGGCGACGGCCGACGACGGCGGCTCGATCACGCTGGATTTCCCCACGGCCTCACTGACCGCGCTGCCGGTCTCCCAGCAGACGGCCGAGGTCGCCGGAGCCCTCGGCGCCGAGATCGTGTCCGCCCATCACGCGGGCCCGCATATCGACGATCTGCTGATCGAGCTGACCGACGAGAAGACGGTGCGCGCCCTGGCCCCCGACCTCGCCGCGCTCAAGCGGATCAGCCACCGGGGCGTCATCGTGACCGCGGCCGCCGAGGACCCCACGCGCGGCTACGACTTCGTCTCGCGGATGTTCGCCCCGGCCGTCGGCATCGACGAGGACCCGGTCACCGGCAGCGCCCACACCGCGCTCGCGCCCTACTGGTCGGCCCGGTTCGGCCGCGACGAGCTGACCGGGCTGCAGGTGTCCGCGCGCACCGGCCTGGTCCGCACCGTGCTGCGCGGCGACCGTACGCTGCTGACGGGAGGCGCCGTCACCGTCATCGACGGCGAGTTGCTGGCCTGAGACCCATCGGTCGCGGCGGCCGGGCGGGTCAGGCCGTGGGCAGCCAGTCCACCCGGCCCGCCAGCAGGGCGTATCCGACGAAGGCCACGATGTCGATCAGCGCATGCGCGGCGACCAGCGGCCCGACCCGCCCCCAGCGGCGGTAGAGCAGCACGAAGATCACGCCCATCGCCAGGTTGCCGAAGAAGCCGCCGATCCCCTGGTAGAGGTGGTACGAACCGCGCAGCACCGAGCTTGCCAGCAGGGCGGCCATCGGGGTCCAGCCCAACTGCCCGAGCCTGCGCAGCAGATAGCCGACCACGATCACCTCCTCCAGCACCGCGTTCTGCACGGCGGAGGCGATCAGTACGGGGATCTTCCACCACACATCGGGCAGCGACTCGGGCACCACCGTCAAATTGCCCCCGGCCGCCCGCGCCCCCAGATACAGCAGCAGCCCGGTGCCGCCGATCGCGGCCGCGACCGCGGCGCCCCACGCCAGATCGAACCGCGGCCGGTCGCGGTCGAAGCCGATCGCCCGCAGCCCGGCGCCCTCGCGCAGCAGCAGATGGGCCACGAGCACGACCGGCACCAGCGCGGTCGAGATGCCGAAGAGCTGCCAGGCGAGATCCAGCCAGGGCCGCCCCGGCGCGGCGGAGGAGTTGAGATTGGCCGCCTGGTCCTTGAGCCCGCCGGGTTTGGTCACCGAGCCGATAAAGCTGATCAGTGCGGACAGCCCGCTTGCGCCGAGGGAAAGCGCCAGCACGAGCAGCGTCTCATTGCGCAACGTCCGCCGCGAGAGCCCGTCCTCGACCGGGGCATCCGCGCCCCGCGCCTGTGACCGCACTCCTGTCCCCACTTCCGCTTGTCCGTCTCATCGGGTGCACTCGCCCCGCTCACCGGACAATACGGTGTCATGGTCGACGGTGTGGGCGTCACCCGGAGAGATCGGTGGGCCAGGTGTGCACCGGCGCGTCGGTCCGCATCAGGGCACAGTAGCGGCGGGTCATGGCCGCGAGCGCGGCGTCCCGGTCCAGCCCGCCGGCCAGCGCGCGGCGGTAGGTGGCCGTCTGCCAGGACGCGCCGTTGACCCGCAGCTTGCAGCGCTCCTCGATCACGCCGAGGTAGCGGTCGCGGTCGGCGGGCTCCACGCCCCAGGAGTCGAGGCCGGACGCCGCGAGCGGCAGCAGTTCCTCGCGGACCAGCCGTACGGCGGAGGTGCGGGCCAGGGAGGCCGACCGGCCGGATTTGGGCCACTGCAGGACCGCGTCGATGCCGTGCCGGCAGGCCGCGTCGAAGTTGGCGGCGGCGGCCGCGAACGGCAGCCGGGTCCACACCGGGCGGGACTCCTCGGCGAGCGCCCTGACCAGTCCGTAGTAGAAGGCGGCGTTGGCTATGACATCGGTGACGGTGGGCCCCGCCGGGAGCACGCGGTTCTCCACGCGCAGATGCGGCACACCGTCCACGACGTCGTAGACGGGCCGGTTCCAGCGGTAGATCGTGCCGTTGTGCAGCGCCAGTTCCTGGAGCTCGGGCACCCCGCCCTCGTCCAGCACCCGCAGCGGGTCCTCGTCCTCGCCGGTGGAGAGCAGAGGCGGGAAATAGCGCAGGTTCTCCTCGAACAGCTCGTAGGCGGAATCGATCCAGCGCTCGCCGAACCAGGTGCGCGGACGCGCCCCCTGGGCGGCGATCTCCGGCGGACGCACATCGGTGGCCTGGAGGAACAGCGGCGGCCGGGATTCGCGCCAGGCCTCATGGCCGAAGACGAAGGGGGAGTTGGCGCCCACGGCGATCTGCACGGCGGCCACCGCCTGCGCCGCGTTCCACGCGTCCGCGAAGCGCCCCGGGGTGACCTGAAGATGGAGCTGGACGGAGGTGCAGGCCGCCTCGGGCGCGATGGAGGCGCTGGCGTAGGTGAACCGCTCACGGCCCTCGATGTCGATGAGGAAATCCTCGCCGCGGGCGGCCAGCATCTGCTCGTTGAGGAGTTTGTAACGGTCGTCATAGGAGAGGCTCGTGGATCCCAGATCGTCCGCGGCGAGGGTCGGCAGAATTCCGATCATCACGATCTCGGAGGACACTTCCCGCGCCTTGCGATCGGCATATGACAAACCGGTTCGGAGCTCTTCCGACAGCTGATCGAGAACGCGTCCGCGCAAACGGTGGGGCACGATGTTTACTTCAAGGTTGCACTGCCCGAGTTCGGTCTGGAAATCATGACTCCCGATGCGCTCCAGAACCTCGGCGTTCATCATCCTCGGCAGTCCGTCGGCCCCGGCGAGATTCAGCTCGATCTCCAGCCCCATCAGATTCTTCGGGCGGTCGAATCGCTTGTCGGCCAGAAGCCGGCTCAGCCCGTCGAGGCACTGCCGCAACCGGACGCGCTGCCGTCGCCGGCCGGACGGGTCGAACTCACCGGCTATGAGCTTGTCCCCCATCGAAGCGTCCCTCCTCGAGTGGATCATCGGTGCCAGCCGTCTGCACACCACGCTCGATGATGCCCACCAATGTGATCGATAACGCCCCGCGATCCCCACCCAGCCAGTAGGCTCTCTGGAACTGCTCATTGCGCCGGAAAATTGGACCGGCGAGTTCCAGCCTACCGCGTCGGCCCCAAAATGCCAGGTCATATCCGTTCATCTAGCACAGAATCGGGGAAAATCCCCGCCTTCTCACGGCCTGGATAACCTCTTGTCGGCAATGCGGGCAGCGGCTAGATGAAACACAACGGGAACACTTGTCGTATAAACTCGGCTAACGAGGCAGAGAGATAAGGCCCGAACAGTCTGTTCCGGTTCCCCTCTGACCCGTGTTCCACCGACAGCGCCGCCCAAACCCGGCCCGCTATCGCTTCACCGTGTCTCCAAGCGAGAGGCGACCCACCATGCCGCTGCATGTGCCCCAGGCCCCCGCGCCCGCCCTGCGCAGCGTCCTCACGGCCCTTGACTCCCCCACCGCCGTCCGCGAGGCGCGCACCCCGGTACTCTCCACGCTCACCGGCCCCTTCGAACCCGAACTCCCGCTCCCCGTCCATGTCCTGGACGACATCACCACCGCCGACGGCCCGCCAAGCACCCGGCTCACCGGCTGGCGCTTCCTGATCCGCGACGGCGACCGCACGGTGGCCGCCGCCGAGGCGATGCTCACCGCCGACGGCTGGGCCTTCTCACACTTCTCCGAGGGTCCCTATGTCAGCTCGGCCGAACTCGCCCTGAGCCAGGCCGAGTCGCTGCCCTCCGCGTACCAACCGCGGCTGCTGTCCATCCCCGAGCTCTACATGGTCACGCTCTGGCTGCACGGCGACCTGACGGCGGACGGCGCCGAAGGCGGCCTCGGCGCGGGGGACCTGTTGGTGCCGCTCGCCCCGGCCCCGCCGGGTATCGCGCCCCACCGGGCGCATCGCGCAACCGACCTGCTGCCGGTTCTCACCCACCGGCTCACCCGGGCTCCCTTGCTTGGCTCACCCGCCTGACCTGGGCCTCCATCAGATTGGGAGCGCCCCGTGACCGCCGGGTCACGGGGCGCTCCGCAGCATCCTCGTAACAGTCCGGCGCCGATGAACCGTCCGGACGGGTGATGCGTCATTATCTAGCGAGACCGGTACCGCGAAATCCCTGCGGATTCCAGGCCGCAGGGCAACACTGGAGCAATCGACCGACTCAAACCACGGGGGGGCGGCCATGAACGCCGCAGCGAGCCGCAGGACATTCACCACTCCGCAGCGAAAGAACCCTGTCATGTGCCAGCATCAACCACCCTGCCCGTCAGCCGACTCCGCCGACCGGGAGGCCGCCCATCTGGTGGCGCACCACCCGGAGCAGGGATGGAGCCTGCTGTGCAACGGCGTCCTGCTCTTCGAGGACACCGGTGAGCTGCTGCCGGACGGGCGCGTCATCGCACCGTGCCGGCCGCGGGGTTCCGAGCACATCGTCACCGCGGCCTGACCGCCGCCCACGCCGTCACCACGGTCTGACCCACCATCGACGGCACGTACCCGCAGGGGCCGGCCCGGCGCATCCGCCGCACCGGCCCCATTGACGCGTTTGCCGAGGGGAAGCCCTCAGCCCTCGTAGGACTCCAGCGGCGGGCAGGAGCAGACGAGGTTACGGTCCCCGTAGGCCCCGTCGATCCGCCGCACCGGCGGCCAGTACTTGTCGGCCGCCGAGACCCCGGCCGGGAAGACCGCTTCCTCCCGGGAGTACGGGCGGTCCCACTCCCCGGTCAGCGACGCCGCCGTATGCGGGGCGTTCCGCAGCGGGTTGTCCTCCTTGGCCCACTCGCCGGAGCCGACCTTCTCGATCTCGGCCCGGATGGCGATCATCGCCTGGCAGAACCGGTCCAGCTCCGCCAGATCCTCGCTCTCGGTCGGCTCGATCATCAGCGTCCCCGCGACGGGGAACGACATCGTCGGCGCGTGGAAGCCGTAGTCGATCAGGCGCTTGGCCACATCGTCGACCGTCACGCCGGTGGCCTTCGTCAGCGGTCGCAGATCCACGATGCACTCATGGGCCACCAGGCCGCCGGGGCCGGTGTAGAGCACCGGGTAGTGCGGCTCCAGACGCTTGGCGACATAGTTGGCGCCGAGCACCGCGACCTGGGTCGCGCGGCGCAGCCCCTCGGCGCCCATCAGCCGGATGTACGCCCAGGAGATCGGCAGGATCCCCGCGGAGCCCCACGGCGCGGCCGAGACCGGGCCGACGCCGGTGGCCGGGCCCGCGGCGGGCTGCAGCGGATGGTTGGGCAGATAGGGCGCCAGGTGCTCGCGCACCGCGACCGGGCCGACGCCGGGGCCGCCACCGCCGTGCGGGATGCAGAAGGTCTTGTGCAGGTTCAGATGCGAGACATCGCCGCCGAACCGGCCCGGCTCGGCGAGCCCGACCAGCGCGTTGAGGTTGGCGCCGTCCACGTAGACCTGGCCGCCCGCGTCGTGCACGGCCGCGCAGATCTCGGTGATGTGCCCCTCGAACACACCGTGGGTGGAGGGGTAGGTGACCATCAGCACGGCCAGTTCGGCACCGTGCTTCTCGATCTTGGCGCGCAGGTCGCCGGTGTCGATCTCGCCGTCCTCACCGGTCTTGACCACGACGACCTTCATGCCGGCCATCACGGCGCTGGCGGCGTTGGTGCCGTGCGCGGAGGACGGGATCAGGCAGACGGTGCGCCGGGTGTCCCCGTTGGCCCGGTGGTAGGCGCGCACCGCGAGCAGCCCGGCGAGCTCGCCCTGGGATCCGGCGTTCGGCTGCAGGGAGACCTTGTCATAGCCGGTGACCTCGGCCAGCCGCTCCTCCAGCTCACGGATCAGGGTCAGATAGCCCTGGGCCTGCTCGGCCGGTGCGAAGGGGTGCAGCGCGCCGAACTCGGGCCAGGTGACCGGCTCCATCTCGGTGGTCGCGTTGAGCTTCATGGTGCAGGAGCCGAGCGGGATCATGCCCCGGTCCAGGGCGTAGTCCCGGTCGGCCAGCCGCCGCAGATAGCGCAGCATCGCCGTCTCGGAGCGGTGCTGGTGGAAGACCGGGTGGGCCAGATAGCCGTCGTGGCGCAGCAGGGCCGCGGGCAGCGCGTCCGGCGCCGCGGCGTCCAGCTCGTCGACGCCGGGGATCCCGGCGGCGTCGCCGTTTCCGCCGTCCACTCCGAAGGCGGACCACACGGCCGCAAGCTGCGCACGGGCGGTGGTCTCGTCGCAGGCGATGCCGACGTGGTCGGCGTCGGTCAGGCGAAGGTTGACCCCGGCCTCCCGGCCCGCGGCGACGACCTCGGCGGCCCGGCCCGGCACCCGTGCGGTGAGGGTGTCGAAGAACGCGCCGTGCACCACCTCGACACCGCCGGCCCGCAGCCCCTCGGCGAGCACGGAGGCGTAGCGGTGGGTGCGGCGGGCGATCGCCGCGAGCCCGTCCGGGCCGTGGTAGACGGCGTACATCCCGGCCATCACGGCCAGCAGCACCTGGGCGGTGCAGATGTTGCTGGTGGCCTTCTCCCGGCGGATGTGCTGCTCACGGGTCTGCAGCGCCAGCCGGTACGCCTTGTCGCCGTCGGCGTCCACGGAGACCCCGACCAGCCGGCCGGGAAGGTTGCGGGCGTAGGCGTCGCGCACCGCCATGAAACCGGCGTGCGGTCCGCCGAAGCCCATCGGGACGCCGAACCGCTGGCTGTTGCCCACCGCGATGTCCGCGCCCAGCTCACCGGGCGAGGTGAGCAGGGTGAGCGCGAGCAGATCGGCGGCGACAGTGACGACGGCGCCCAGCTCATGAGCGCGCTCGATGACCGGGCGCGGATCGCGCACCACGCCGGAGGCGCCCGGGTACTGCAGCAGCACACCGAAGACCCCGCGCTCGGCGATCTCGTCCGGAATGCCCTCGGCCAGATCGGCGACGACGACCTCGACACCGGTCGGCTCGGCGCGGGTCCGCAGGACCGCGACGGTCTGCGGCAGGCAGTCGACGTCGACCAGGAAGACGCCCTCCTTGACCTTGCCGACACGCCGCGACAGCGCCATCGCCTCGGCGGCCGCGGTGGCCTCGTCCAGCAGCGAGGAGCCGGCCGTGGGCAGCCCGGTCAGATCGGCGACGACCGTCTGGAAGTTGAGCAGGGCCTCGAGCCGGCCCTGGGAGATCTCCGGCTGGTAGGGCGTGTACGCGGTGTACCAGGCAGGGTTCTCCAGCACATTGCGCAGGATCACCGGCGGGGTGTGGGTGCCGTAGTAGCCGAGGCCGATCATCGACGGCAGCACCTGGTTGCGGTCGGCGAGTCCGCGCAGCTCGGCGATGACCTCCGGCTCACTGCGGGCCGGGGGCAGGGCATGCAGCGCCTCGGTGCTCTTTATGACCTCCGGTACGGCGGCCTCGGTGAGCTCGTCCAGCGAGCCGAAGCCGACCTGGGCGAGCATCTTGGCCTGCGCCTCGCCGTCGGGGCCGATATGGCGCTGCTCGAACGGAGTACCGCGTTCCAAGTCGGAGAGTGCGATGCGATTGGCGGTCATCTGCGGGGGCCTCCTGGTCTGTAACGACCGGCGAGGGGCACCACGGCGCGGGTGCCCGGACGGCCTCCCCCTCTGTCATCTCAACCTGAGAGCTTCACCGGCCACATACCGCCTGACCGGTTTTCACCGTCGGTGAGGAGGGGTTCCGGAGCTCTGCTCGCCCGTGGCCCGCCCTGCTTTCCAGAGTGACCTCACCCGCACGGTACGTGTGCCTGAGAGATTCCGGGGAGGGTTTGCTCCTTCGGCGCCTCCGACAGCGTCGGCGGAGGACTCTCCCGCACGGGGTTTACAGCCACAGTCAGCGTACCAGCGGTTCTACCGTGGGGGACGGTCGCCGGCGTTCGAGTGGCCGAGCGCGGCGATGTGGCTTTTTGTAGGTATCAATGGTCACTTGCCACCTGTGGGAGAGAGCGTGCAGACCGATATCGACCCGCGGACCCTGATCGGCCGCAAGGCATTCGACCGCGAGGGCTCCAAGATCGGCACCGTGGACGAGGTCTATCTCGACGACGCGACCGGCGAGCCCGAATGGGCGGCGGTACGCACCGGGCTGTTCAGCCGGGACGTCTTCGTACCGCTCGAACCGAGCGAGGTCGTCGGCGACACCCTGCGGGTGCCGTACGACCGGGCGCTGATCAAGGACGCCCCGGACTTCGGAGTCGGCCGCCACCTCTCCCCCGAACAGGAGTTGCAGCTCTACCACCACTACGGACTGGACGTCACGGGCTGACCTTGCCCCTGAGGCTGGGGCTGGCCCTGGCCCTGGCCTGGGGCCGGGGGCTGCATGTGGCCCTGCATGTGGCCCGGGAGCTGCTCGCGGCCCAGGCCGTGGCCCTGCATCTGGCCTGGGGCCTGACCCTGCTCGGGTCCGCCACCCGGTCCTGGGGCCAGCCCATCCGGGCCCGCGGCCAGGCCGCCTGGTCTCGCGGCCAGGTCATCCGGGCCCTCGATCTGCTCTGGATCCGGGGCTATGGCCTCCCCCGGGGTCATGCCCGTGGTCCCCTCCCGGCCCGTAGTCCCCTCTACGGCCAGGTCCGTGACCGCCTCCCGGGCCACATCGGGCTCCGGGCCAGCGGCGTCTTCCGGGGCCGAGCCTGCGACCTCCTCCGCGGCCGGGTCCGCGTCCAGGTCCGGGTTCGTGACCGCTTCCCGGGCCACTCCCGGGACCGGGTCCAGGTCCGAACCCGCCTCCCCGGCCACATCGGGGCCCGGGCCCGCGGCCTCCCCCGGGCCCAGGTCCGGGTCCGCCTCCCCGGCCACGTCCGGGCACGGGCCCGCGGCGTTCTCCGGGACCGAGCCTGCGACCTTCCCCGCGTACGGGTCCGGGTTCACGGCGTCCTCCGGGACCAGATGCGCCTCCGGGCCCGGGTCCACGTCCGGAGCCCCGTCCGCGTCCGGGATCGCGTCCGAGCCCGGGGTCCCGTCCTCGTGCGGTCGTAGCAGCGGCAGCGGTTCGGTCGGCTCCAGTGCCGGGTCGTCCACGGCGAACGTCCGCACCCGCCCCGGCCGCGACCACGGCTCCTCGAAGCGCACGGTCACCCGGCCCACCCCGCTCCCCTGCACCCAGCCCGCCCCGTACTCGGCGTGCCGCACATCGGAGCCCGGCAGCCAGCGCCGCGGCTTCCCAGCGTCCTCAGGGGCCTCTCCCGCGCCCTCTCCCACAGGCTCCGGCCTCTCGGGGCCCGGCACGCGCCGGGCGTCCCCCAGTGCCTCATGGGCGGCCTGCGCGGCCTGCGCGGCCTGCGCGGCCTGGGCGAAGAGATCCTCTTGGGTGTAGTCCGCCAGACCGCTGACCCCGACCCCGAGCAACCGCACACCCGCCGTGGTGTCCACACCGTCGATCAGCCGCGCCGCGGCCTCCCGCACCACCCCCGGATCGTCGGTCGGCCCGCGCAGGGTCTCCGAACGGGTCAGCGTGGAGAAGTCGTACCGCCGCACCTTGATCACGACCGTCCGCCCCGAGCGACCCGCCTCGCGCAGCCGCCGCACGCAGCGGTCGGCGAGCCGCGCGATCTCCAGCTGCACCCGGGTGCGGTCGGTGAGGTCGACGTCGAAGGTGTCCTCCACCGAGATGGACTTGGCGTCCCGCTCGGCGACGACGGGCCGCTCGTCCCGGCCCTCCGCCATCAGAAACAGCGACGCGCCGTGGGCCCGGCCCAGCAGCCGCACCAGCTCGGCCTCGCCCGCCTCCCGCGTCTCGGCCACGGTGTGGATCCCGGCCCGGCGCAGCGTCTCCGCCGTGGCGGGGCCGACTCCCGGGAGTGTCCGCACCGACATGGGGCCGAGCAACTCGCGCTCCGTCCCGGGGTCGATGACCACCAGGCCGTCGGGCTTGGCCTGCTCCGAAGCGATCTTGGCGAGCATCTTGGATCCGGCGAGCCCCACCGAACCGGTCAGCCCGGTGACCGCCCTGATGTCGGTCCGCAGCCGCTCCCCCACGGCGCGCGCCGCCCCCACGGTGGGCTCGGTGCCGCCCGCCTCCAGATCAACGAACGCCTCGTCCAGACTGAGCGGCTCCACCAGGGGCGAGAGCGTGTGCAGCAGGGTCATGACCACGTCGCTCACGGCGCGGTAGAGGGTGAAGCGGGGGATGAGGAACGCCGCGTTCGGACACAGGCGGCGGGCCTGGGCCATCGCCATGGCCGAGTGCACCCCGAACACCCGGGCCTCATAGGAGGCCGTGGCGACCACGCCACGCGGCCCCAGACCCCCCACGATCACCGGCTTACCGCGCAGGCTGGGCTTGGATGCCTGCTCCGCCGAGGCGTAGAAGGCATCCATGTCCAGATGGAGAATCGTCGGCGCACCCCTCACACCTACGATGCTGCCGCACACCACTGACAATGGGCGGCACGACGGCCCGGAGGCGGGCCGGGGGCGCCGCTCGGCTCGCGTCCGGGGCGGCGCCTAGCGAAAGGTGCCTGACGAAAGGGCGAGCGCTCAACCGGCCCGGTTGCGACGCGCCGCGAGCTCATCGGTGGGGTTGGGCCGGATCAGCGTCTCCCCGGTGTCCACCCGCTCGCCGTGCAGCTGGGACAGCGCGCTCTCGACATCCCGCCAGACGACGCCCACGGCGATCCCGAAGACACCCTGACCGCCCTGGAGGAGGTCCACGACCTCATCGGGCGAGGTGCACTCGTAGACGGTCGCGCCGTCGCTCATCAGCGTCATCTGGGCCAGGTCGTCGAGCTCCCGGGCCCGCAGATGGGTCACCGCCGCCCGGATGTTCTGCAGCGATACGCCGGTGTCCAGCAGCCGCTTCACGATCTTGAGGACGACCACGTCCCGAAAGCTGTAGAGCCGCTGGCTGCCCGAGCCGTACGCGGGCCGGACGCTCGGCTCCACCAGCCCGGTGCGGGCCCAGTAGTCGAGCTGGCGGTAGGTGATGCCCGCGGCCGCGCATGCGGTCGGTCCGCGGTACCCGACCCGCCCCGTCTCCCCCGCGGCGGGCTCACGCGGCGGTGCTGCCTGTGCCGCGACCCGAGCCTTCAACGCCGGATCGGCCGGTGCGCTCCCCTGGAGCGTATACGGACCGCCGGCTGCCGTGCCGTCGCCGGTGCTTCTCACGCCGACCTCCGTCCTCGACCTGCCACCTTGAAGGTAGGCAGTCACCCGGGGTGCGTCAACGATCGCCACACTCGGCACGCCGAGTGATAATCACCCTAAGGGTGGTTTCCCGTGTCCCTCGTCCGGGAAAGGCTACTCGAATGCGCGAGCTAGGACCGGCATACCGCTCACTGGCTGCTGGTTCCGAAGTCCTCGGGCGAGATCTGGTCGAGGAACTCGCGGAACTTCTCCACCTCGTCCTCCTGCTCATCCGGGATCGCGATACCGGCGTCGTCCAGCACGCCGTCGCTGCCGTAGATCGGCGTTCCGGTGCGCAGCGCGAGCGCTATGGCGTCGGACGGCCGGGCACTGACCTCCACGCCGCTGGCGAAGACCAGCTCCGCGTAGAAGACCCCCTCGCGCAGATCCGTGATCCGGACCTCCGTGAGCTGCTGGCCGACCGCTTCGAGTACGTCTTTGAAAAGATCATGGGTCAGCGGGCGCGCCGGAGCCATGCCCTGCTGAGCGAAGGCGATCGCGGTCGCCTCACCTGGTCCGATCCAGATGGGGAGGTACCGGTCGCCTCCCACTTCACGCAGGAGCACGATCGGTTGGTTGGAGGGCATTTCCACCCGGACACCCACGACGTCGAGCTCGTTCACACAGCAACCCTAGGACGTGCCCGGCCGGTTTGGATAGTCGGGGCCCGGCCGGTCACCGCTCCTGGACCCTCAGAGCCGACCGCACCAGGGCCGCGTGCAGCTCTACGGAGAGCGTGGCGAGCTCCCGCACACTGGCCTCCGCATGCGCTCTGGTCTGCGGGTTTCTATGCAACCGCAGCGGAGCGACCACCTGCTCGACCATTCCGGCCTCGCGTTCGGCGGAGGCTTTCATGATTCGCAGATGACGTGGTTCCAGGCCGAAACGACCGAGTTCGGCGATGAGCCGGGCGACGGTCACCGCCTCGATGTCGTACCCGCCGTCCGCGCTCGGCGCGAGCAGCCCGTACGACTCCCATTCGGCCAGCTGCACCTCGCTGACCTCGGCCGTTGCCAGCAGCTCGGCACGGCCCAGCCGGGCGGCCGTGGGGCCGTCCGCGGCCGCCCCGGTACCGCCGTCGAGCACACCGGGCTGCCGCGCTCCCTGCGAAACGGCAGGAAGCTGCAACGGCTCGCCCCGCTCCAGGGCGTCCAGATGCTCCCGGATGACCTTGAGCGGCAGGTAGTGGTCACGCTGCATCCGGAGGATACGGCCGAGCCGCTCCACATCCCGCCGGCTGAATTTGCGATAGCCGGAGGGCGTCCGGCGCGGCTCGACCAGACCTTCCGACTCCAAGAAGCGGATCTTGGAGGTGGTGACCTCGGGGAACTCGTCCCGCAACAGATTCAGCACGGTGCCGATGCTCATCGACCGGCTGCCCGTGGGGGCGGTGCCGGTACCGGCACCGCCCGACGGTGTCTGAAGCATGGACCTCCCCTGACGGGTCAGATGCCGACGCCCCGCTGGCTCGGGTAGAAGACCAGCCGGTACTTACCGATCTGCACCTCGTCGCCGCTGGCCAGCACCACCGGCGCGTCGATCTGCTCCCGGTTGAGATACGTCCCGTTGAGGCTGCCGACGTCCGAGACGGTGAAGCTGCCGTCCTGGCCGCGCCGGAACTCCACATGGCGGCGGGAGACCGTCACATCGTCCAGGAAGATGTCGCTCTGCGGGTGACGGCCCGCCGTGGTGACATCACTGTCCAGCAGGAAACGGCTGCCCGAGTTCGGCCCGCGCCGGACCACCAGCAGCGCCGATCCCATCGGCAGCGCCTCGACGGCGGCCTGCGCCTCCGGGCTGAGCGACGGCAGCGGCGTCTGCCCGGTCACCTCGGAGTCGTACGCCTCGAGACCCGAGATCGAAATGGTGGAGGTGGTCTCCGAGGCACGCTCGGAGGGCGCGCCGCCCCGCAGCGGGGCGCCGCAATTGGAGCAGAACCGGCTGGCCTCCGCGTTCCGGTGACCGCACCGCTGACAGACAGGCAAGCCGAACCCTCCACCACTGTGAGCGGCCGATGGCTCCTGGAAACCTATGGGGCCGGTCGCGGAGGGGTCAACAGACGCGCCCTGCGCGCCGACCTGGTCCCGGAACAGCGGGCGCTCCTCGGTCCCCCCTCCGCTCTCCTCCGCGGCACGCGAGGCGCGGTGGCGAGCGGTGCTGCTGCCGCCATCCTGGCGGGCACTCTTGCCGAACAACTTCCCGAACAACTTCACGGGCGATTCCCCTTGACTGAAACAGACCCGCCCGTGGGGCAGGACAAACCCTCGATGCACACACCAGACGGTCCGGACATCCTCACAACGTCCGTGGCCACCAGACAGTTTCCATCACGCTCGGATCTTCTGGTGCGTTGACCCCCCGCGTCCACATGGTCTCCCCGAGAGACCCTCATTTCGAACCGCCTCACCGTGATGACGACCGAGCGTAGTCAGGCGGCTTCGCCGATCGCAAGGCATCCACAACGACCTTCTTCTCCCGCCGCACGGACACAGTGGCCTGCTCCTTCTCCAGGCTCTGCACCACCCCGCCGGGAATGTTCAGCGCCGGCTCCAGATCCTCCGGCTTGCCGATCACCTTCACAACATACGGTCGCGTCACTTTCTGTCCATCGATCTGGATCGCGCCACCGCTGTCCGCGAAGTAGGTGCCGGCGACCACCCGCACCTTGCCGATCTGGATCGCCTCGGCACCCGCCGCGCGCAGCTCCTGCACCGTGTCGAGCAGCATGTCCGACTCCACGGAGCCCCGGGAGTCGTCGATCGTGATCGTGATACCGGGACCCTGTGCTGCCACCGTACCCGCGAGCACGCCCAGCTGCTGCTCCTTCTGGAGCGTCTGCTTGCGGGCCTCCTCGGCCTGGTCCGAGCTGTTCTCCAGCTCGGTGCGCTGGTTCTCCAGCCGGCGCTTCTCGTCCTGGAGCCGCTGAGTGCGGGAGTCCAGCTCGTCGAGGATCCGGACCAGGTCCTCCTGCCGGGCTCCGCGCAGCACGCTGTTCTCGTTGGTCGAGCGCACCTGGATGGCGAGGCCCAGGCCGAGGCCGAAGAGCAGCAGGGCGACGATGAGCTGCGCACGGGTCAGCCGCGGCGGCCATACGCCCTTCAGCAGCCGCTGGCGGCCGGTCTGGGCCTCTTCCGACCTCTGTCCAGTCCCAGGGCCGCCTTGCCCGGCTCCGGGGCCGGGGACGGGCCCCACACGCTCTCCGGGGCCGCTCCTGGGCCCGCCGGGGGGCCTGGTGCCCTCGGCGCCCGGCGTGGGCGTGTCGCCCGCCTTCACGGGCCGGCCCTGGGCCTGCGGCGGCAGGGCCTCGGGCAGCACGGCCTTGGGCAAGGGCGTCCTGAGAGCGACGTCCTTGAGGCCGCCCGGCGGGGGCCCGGCAGCTCTGCCCGGCTCGCCTCGCGCGGGCCCGGCGGGCCTGCCCGGCTCACCCCGCGGGGGCGTGGACGGCCTGCCCGGCTGCTGCCGTACGTCACGCTGCTCGGGCTTCCGGGCGGGCGACGGGGCACCCGGCCGCGGCGTTTCGGCCGCCGACGGCCGCTCCGGCTGTGCCCGCTCGCACGGCTCCCCGGAGGGCACGGGCTTCTCGGCCGTCTCCGGCCGTCGCGGCGGCTCGGGCGACCGCCGCGGCTGCTCAGCGCCCGGTTCGGTCTTTTCGGCCTTCGCTGCCTGCTCGGGCCTTTCGGGCTTCGCGTCCCTCTCGGCCAGTCGCGGCGTTTCGGCCGGCCGTCGGTTTTCGGCCGACTCTGGCCGCTCGGGCTTCTCAGGGGTGTCGTCGGTCGTCATCGGCCTCACGCCCGGAAGACATGGCGGCGGATCGCGGCCGCGTTGGAGAAGATCCGGATACCGAGCACGACCACGACTCCCGTCGACAGCTGAGCACCGACGCCCAGCTTGTCACCGAGGAAGACGATCAGTGCGGCCACCACCACATTGGACAGGAACGATACGACGAAGACCTTGTCGTCGAAGATCCCGTCCAGCATCGCCCGGAAGCCCCCGAAGACCGCGTCGAGTGCCGCCACGACGGCGATCGGCAGATAGGGCTCGACCACCGTCGGCACCACGGGTCGGACCACAAGCCCGACCACGACTCCCACGATGAGCCCCAATACGGCGATCACGATGTGCCCTTCCCTGTGTCGGCGTCACCCTTGCCGGAGCCACCGGCTATCGGTTCCGCGGTGCGTACGATCAGGCTCGGCGCGGCCGGAAGCCGGAGCGAGTCCTGGGCGGAAATGCTCGTGCGGATGTCATAGTTCTGCTGCAGCACATGCAGATACTGACCGTCCGCGCTGTTCTGGAAAGCGGTGCTCAGCCGCTGCCCGTCCCCCACCGCGAGCACCGTATACGGCGGCGCCAGCGGCTTGTTGTCGACCAGTATGGCGTCTCCCGCAGCCCTGATCGCCGAGAGCGCCGTCAGCCGCTGTCCGTTGATCGAGATGGCCTCCGCGCCCGACTCCCACAGGCCGTTGACGACGCGCTGCATGTCGTGGTCGCGCACCCGGCCGGTATCGGAGAAGTCGGCGCTCTCCCGTGGTCCCCCGCCGCCGCCGGCCGCGCCCTTGGCATCGTCGACCACCAGCTTCACCCCGGGGCCCGTCACCTCGTTGGCCCCCGAGAGCAGCGCCACCAGATCGGCCTTGGCTCCGCCGTGCTTCTCCAGTGCCTGCCGCTGCTTCTCCCCGACTTCGCCGCGGAGCTTGTCCACGCTCCTGGCGAGGTCGTCCGCGTTCGAGTTCCCCGTCTCGATACGGTCGATCAGTTCTCCCCGCTCCTTGGCCAGCGTGGGCGCCGATATCCGCGCCTCGGCGGCGCCGACGGTGATGACCACCGCGACCAGGACAAGGCCGAGAGCCAGCCCCAGTTTGGCCCGCATGGTGCGCGGCAGGCCCGAGCGACCGGTCTCACCGCGCCGCGCGGCGGCCTCGGCGTAACCGTCGTCGAGGCTGTGGTCCATCACATTGGTCAGCAGCGACATGGACGCGTCGAGGCGCGGGCGAGGGCGCGGCGATGCTGTGCTCCGAACGGGGGGCGGCTGCGACATGCCGCACATCGTCGCACGTGGGGGCCGCCGCCACCGAATGGCCCCTCCGGCGTGCCGGATCGGGGACCTCGGGGCGGCGCCCCCACACGCTCAGACGTGCGCAGACGGCCTCGGGGTCAGCGCCCCGCGCTGTCCACGACGCTCGACCACTCGTCCAGCAGGGCCTGCGCGGACGCGTCGTCCGGGCCCTCCGCCCACAGATGGGTGACCGCCTCGGCCGGGTCGGGCAGCACCATGACCCACCGCCCATCGGCCTCCACGACCCGCACCCCGTCGGTGGTGTCCACGCTGCGGTCGCCCGCGGCCTCCACCACATGCCGCATGACCAGGCCCTTGACCGCCCAGGGGGTGGCCAGATCGCGCCGCTGGACATGCGCCCGCGGGATCCGCGCATCGATCTGACTCAACGTCAGCTGAGTGCGCGCCACCAGCCCGATCAGCCGGACGAAGGCGGCCGTACCGTCGAAGACGCTGCTGAACTCGGGGATGATGAATCCGCCGCGCCCGTCACCGCCGAAGATGGTGGTCTCCGACCGGGCGACCCGGGTCAGATCGTCCGCCGCGGTGGTCGTCCACTCCACCTGCGTGCCGTGATACGCCGCCACCTGCTCGGCGATACGGGTCGTGGTCACCGGAAGGGCCACCCGCCCGCTGCGCCGCTCCGCGGCCACCAGGTCCAGCATCACCAGCAGCGTCCGGTCGTCCTCCACGATGCGGCCCCGCTCGTCCACGAGCGAGAACCGCTCACCGACCGGGTCGAACCGCACCCCGAACGCGGCACGCGCCGAGGCCACCATCTCGCCGAGCCGGGCCAGCCCCGACCGGCGGGCGTCGGCGGTCTCCGTCGGACGCGCCTCGTTCAGGCCGGGGTTGATGGTCAGCGCGTCCACCCCGAGCCGTCCCAGCAGGCTCGGGAGCACCAGCCCGGAGCTTCCGTTGGCGGCGTCCACGACGACCTTGAGACCGGATTCGGCGATGCCGCTGATGTTCACGGCGCGCAGCAGCGAGCCCGTGTACGAGTCGAAGACGCTCGACGGGAAGCTGAGGTCACCGATCTCGCCCGGGAAGGCCCGGCGGTACTCCTGGCGGGCATACACCCGGTCCAGCTTCCGCTGACCGGCCGCGGACAGATCGGCGCCCCGCTCGTCGAAGAACATGATGTCCACCGAATCCGGCACCCCGGGCGAGGTCCGGATCATAAAGCCGCCGGCGCTGCCGCGCGCGGTCTGCTGCCGGGCCACCGGCAGCGGTACGTTCTCCAGGTCCCGTACGTCGATGGCGCTGGTCTGCAGGGCGGAGATCATCGCCCGTTTGAGCGCCCGCGCGCCCCTGGAGTGGTCACGCGCAGTGGTGACCGTGGAGCCCTTCTTGAGGGTCGTCGCATAGGCTCCGGCAAGCCGCACCGCGAGCTCCGGGGTGATCTCCACATTGAGGATGCCGGAGACACCGCGGGCGCCGAACAGATGGGCCTGCCCCCGCGACTCCCAGATCACCGAGGTGTTGACGAACGCGCCCGCCTCGATGGTCTTGAACGGGTAGACCCGGACATTGCCCTGGACGATCGATTCCTCGCCGATCAGGCACTCATCGCCGATGACGGCCCCGTCCTCGATACGGGCGGCGCGCATGATGTCGGTGTTCTTGCCGATGACACAGCCGCGCAGATTGCTCTGCTGGCCGACGTACACGTTGTCGTGCACCACCGCCTTGTGAAGAAAGGCGCCGCTCTTCACCACGACATTGGAGCCGACGACGGTGTGCTCACGGATCTCGGTACCGGCCTCCACCTTGGCGTAGTCGCCGATATAGAGCGGACCGCGGAGCACGGCCTCCGGATCCACATCCGCCCCTTCGGCGACCCATACGCCGGGTGAGATCTCGAATCCGTCGAGTTCGACGTCGACCTTGCCCTCTAGAACGTCGGCCTGGGCCTTCACATAGCTCTCATGGGTGCCGACATCCTCCCAGTAGCCCTCGGCGACATACCCGAAGATGGGCTTGCCTTCCTTCATCAACTGAGGGAAGACATCTCCGGACCAGTCGACCGGAACATCGGGCTCGACATAGTCGAAGACCTCCGGCTCCATGACGTAGATGCCGGTGTTGACCGTATCGGAGAAGACCTGACCCCAGGTGGGCTTCTCCAGGAAACGCTCGACCTTTCCGGCCTCGTCGACGATGGTGATACCGAATTCGAGGGGATTGGGGACGCGCGTCAGACAGACGGTGACAAGGGCTCCGTTTTCCTTATGGAAATTGATCAGATCCGTAAGGTCGAAATCCGTCAGGGCGTCGCCCGAGATCACAAGGAAGGTGTCGTCCTTGAGTGCTTCCTCCGCGTTCTTGACGCTACCGGCGGTGCCGAGTGGCTTCTCCTCATTCGCGTACGTGAGCTCCATACCGAGCTCCTCGCCGTCACCGAAGTAGTTCTTGACCAGGGACGCGAGGAACTGGACGGTCACCACGGTCTCGCTGAGCCCATGCCGCTTGAGCAGCCGCAGCACATGCTCCATGATCGGCCGATTGGCCACGGGCAGCAGCGGTTTGGGCATGGTCGAGGTCATCGGGCGCAGACGAGTTCCCTCGCCCCCTGCCATCACGACGGCCTTCATGTCGGAAGCGTCCTCCTTGAAGAGACGACGGTCATGCCGACCGTGCACGCCGGATGGCCCTTGCATCTACCGCACTACGGGCCCCGGCCTCCATGGACGCCGCTACGGCGAACTCAGTCGGCCGCGGTGTCCGCCTTCACAAGTCGGCGGACCTGAACCACGTAGAGGACTCCTGCCCACCAATAGAGTGTTGTACCCCATCCGGCGAACGCCCATCCGAAAATTGCGGCGGTCGTGTGAAGCACGCCACTTCCCTCACTCAGAAGGAGCAAGGGGAAGGCATACATCAGGTTGAAGGTCGCCGCCTTGCCGAGGAAGTTCACCTGGGGCGGCGGATAGCCGTGGCGCCGGAGGATGCCCACCATCACCAGCAGGACCAGCTCTCGGGCGAGAAGGACCGCGGTCAGCCAGAGGGGCAGGATCTCGCGCCAGGTGAGACCGACAAGCGTCGACAGTATGTAGAGCCGGTCGGCAGCCGGGTCGAGAAGCCGGCCGAGGCTGCTGATCTGGTTCCAGCGACGGGCCAGCTTCCCGTCGAGATAGTCGCTGACACCGCTGAACGCCAGCACCAGCAGTGCCCAGCCGTCGCTGTTGGGCCCGCCGAACTCGGGCCGGAGGATCAACCACAGGAAAAGCGGCACGCCGACGAGGCGCGCCGCGCTGAGGATGTTCGGGATGGTGAGCACACGGTCCGTCTGAACTCGTGTCTCCTGTACCTCCACCCGGGAGCCTCCCGTGAGAAACAGGCCGATGATGCCCCATGACTCTACCGGTAGGCCCGCATGGGTTCCGCACCGGGGCGTACCGGACATGGACATAAAAAAGACCCCGGCGGAAGTAAATTCCCATCGGGGTCTTTCTTAAAGATTGTTCGGCGGTGTCCTACTCTCCCACAGGGTCCCCCCTGCAGTACCATCGGCGCTGAAAGGCTTAGCTTCCGGGTTCGAAATGTAACCGGGCGTTTCCCTAACGCTATGACCACCGAAACACTATGAAACTGAACCGGAACCACACCCCAAAACAAAAGGGGGGTTCAATACGGTTCATTGCTTCAGAACCAACACAGTGGACGCGAGCACCTGAGGACAAGCCCTCGGCCTATTAGTACCAGTCAACTCCACCAGTTACCCGGCTTCCATATCTGGCCTATCAACCCAGTCGTCTACTGGGAGCCTTAACCCATCAAGTGGGTGGGAGTCCTCATCTCGAAGCAGGCTTCCCGCTTAGATGCTTTCAGCGGTTATCCCTCCCGAACGTAGCCAACCAGCCATGCCCTTGGCAGGACAACTGGCACACCAGAGGTTCGTCCGTCCCGGTCCTCTCGTACTAGGGACAGCCCTTCTCAAGACTCCTACGCGCACAGCGGATAGGGACCGAACTGTCTCACGACGTTCTAAACCCAGCTCGCGTACCGCTTTAATGGGCGAACAGCCCAACCCTTGGGACCGACTCCAGCCCCAGGATGCGACGAGCCGACATCGAGGTGCCAAACCATCCCGTCGATATGGACTCTTGGGGAAGATCAGCCTGTTATCCCCGGGGTACCTTTTATCCGTTGAGCGACGGCGCTTCCACAAGCCACCGCCGGATCACTAGTCCCGACTTTCGTCCCTGCTCGACCCGTCGGTCTCACAGTCAAGCTCCCTTGTGCACTTACACTCAACACCTGATTGCCAACCAGGCTGAGGGAACCTTTGGGCGCCTCCGTTACCCTTTAGGAGGCAACCGCCCCAGTTAAACTACCCACCAGACACTGTCCCTGATCCGGATCACGGACCCAGGTTAGACATCCAGCACGACCAGAGTGGTATTTCAACAATGACTCCACCACAACTGGCGTTGCGGCTTCACAGTCTCCCACCTATCCTACACAAGCCGAACCGAACACCAATATCAAGCTATAGTAAAGGTCCCGGGGTCTTTCCGTCCTGCTGCGCGAAACGAGCATCTTTACTCGTAGTGCAATTTCACCGGGCCTATGGTTGAGACAGTCGAGAAGTCGTTACGCCATTCGTGCAGGTCGGAACTTACCCGACAAGGAATTTCGCTACCTTAGGATGGTTATAGTTACCACCGCCGTTTACTGGCGCTTAAGTTCTCAGCTTCGCCACACCGAAATGTGACTAACCGGTCCCCTTAACGTTCCAGCACCGGGCAGGCGTCAGTCCGTATACATCGCCTTACGGCTTCGCACGGACCTGTGTTTTTAGTAAACAGTCGCTTCTCGCTGGTCTCTGCGGCCACCACCAGCTCAAGGAGAAAATCCCATCACCAGCAATGGCCCCCCTTCTCCCGAAGTTACGGGGGCATTTTGCCGAGTTCCTTAACCATAGTTCACCCGAACGCCTCGGTATTCTCTACCTGACCACCTGAGTCGGTTTAGGGTACGGGCCGCCATGAAACTCGCTAGAGGCTTTTCTCGACAGCATAGGATCATCCACTTCACCACAATCGGCTCGGCATCAGGTCTCACCCTTCAATGAGGAACGGATTTACCTACTCCTCGGGCTACACCCTTACCCCGGGACAACCACCGCCCGGGCTGGACTACCTTCCTGCGTCACCCCATCACTCACCTACTACAGGTCTGGACCGTCGGCTCCACCACTCCCCTCAACTCCGAAGAGATCAGGGCGGCTTCACGGACTTAGCATCGCCTGGTTCGACGTTGGCGCTTCAAAGCGGGTACCGGAATATCAACCGGTTGTCCATCGACTACGCCTGTCGGCCTCGCCTTAGGTCCCGACTTACCCTGGGCAGATCAGCTTGACCCAGGAACCCTTAGTCAATCGGCGCACACGTTTCCCACGTGTGTATCGCTACTCATGCCTGCATTCTCACTCGTGAACCATCCACAACTCGCTTACACGGCTGCTTCACCCGGCACACGACGCTCCCCTACCCATCACAGCGATCGTTAGACCACATGCTGCAATGACACGACTTCGGCGGTACGCTTGAGCCCCGCTACATTGTCGGCGCGGAATCACTTGACCAGTGAGCTATTACGCACTCTTTCAAGGATGGCTGCTTCTAAGCCAACCTCCTGGTTGTCTCTGCGACTCCACATCCTTTCCCACTTAGCGTACGCTTAGGGGCCTTAGTCGATGCTCTGGGCTGTTTCCCTCTCGACCATGGAGCTTATCCCCCACAGTCTCACTGCCGCGCTCTCACT
Source organism: Streptomyces sp. 11-1-2 (assembly GCF_003595545.1). Classification (NCBI taxonomy): domain Bacteria; kingdom Bacillati; phylum Actinomycetota; class Actinomycetes; order Kitasatosporales; family Streptomycetaceae; genus Streptomyces; species Streptomyces sp. 11-1-2. Next base: position 10,469,736 of record NZ_CP022545.1, on the reverse strand, counting down.
TACCGGCATTCGGAGTTTGGCTAAGGTCAGTAACCCGGTAGGGCCCATCGCCTATCCAGTGCTCTACCTCCGGCAAGAAACACACGACGCTGCACCTAAATGCATTTCGGGGAGAACCAGCTATCACGGAGTTTGATTGGCCTTTCACCCCTAACCACAGGTCATCCCCCAGGTTTTCAACCCTGGTGGGTTCGGTCCTCCACGAAGTCTTACCTCCGCTTCAACCTGCCCATGGCTAGATCACTCCGCTTCGGGTCTTGAGCGCGCTACTAAACCGCCCTATTCGGACTCGCTTTCGCTACGGCTTCCCCACACGGGTTAACCTCGCAACACACCGCAAACTCGCAGGCTCATTCTTCAAAAGGCACGCAGTCACGACCGTGCTCCGAAGAACACGGCGACGCTCCCACGGCTTGTAGGCACACGGTTTCAGGTACTATTTCACTCCGCTCCCGCGGTACTTTTCACCATTCCCTCACGGTACTATCCGCTATCGGTCACCAGGGAATATTTAGGCTTAGCGGGTGGTCCCGCCAGATTCACACAGGATTTCTCGGGCCCCGTGCTACTTGGGAAATACTCAAGCAAGTTGCTGACGTTTCAGCTACGGGGGTCTTACCCTCTACGCCGGGCCTTTCGCATGCCCTTCGCCTACATCAACAATTTCTGACTCACCGACCGGCCGGCAGACCGATCAAAAGCACTCCCACAACCCCGTATGCGCAACCCCTGCCGGGTATCACACACATACGGTTTAGCCTCATCCAGTTTCGCTCGCCACTACTCCCGGAATCACGGTTGTTTTCTCTTCCTGCGGGTACTGAGATGTTTCACTTCCCCGCGTTCCCTCCACATACCCTATGTGTTCAGGTATGGGTGACAGCCCATGACGACTGCCGGGTTTCCCCATTCGGACACCCCCGGATCAAAGCTCGGTTGACAGCTCCCCGGGGCCTATCGCGGCCTCCCACGTCCTTCATCGGTTCCTGGTGCCAAGGCATCCACCGTGCGCCCTTAAAAACTTGGCCACAGATGCTCGCGTCCACTGTGCAGTTCTCAAACAACGACCCGTACCCCGTCACCCACACTCACCGTGCGGTTCACCGGGACCGGCCGAAGGACGAGCGTCATAGCCCGTACCCTCAGACACCCAACAGCGTGCCCGGCCCGACCCCCGGATCCAGCAGTCTCGTTCCACGCCCCGAAGGGGCAGTACTAGAAACAGCGGACCAGACGGCCGTGCCGAATAGTCAACGTTCCACCCATGAGCAAACCGTGCGAGACATGCGCTCGCAGTCGGCTATGTGCTCCTTAGAAAGGAGGTGATCCAGCCGCACCTTCCGGTACGGCTACCTTGTTACGACTTCGTCCCAATCGCCAGTCCCACCTTCGACGGCTCCCCCCACAAGGGTTGGGCCACCGGCTTCGGGTGTTACCGACTTTCGTGACGTGACGGGCGGTGTGTACAAGGCCCGGGAACGTATTCACCGCAGCAATGCTGATCTGCGATTACTAGCGACTCCGACTTCATGGGGTCGAGTTGCAGACCCCAATCCGAACTGAGACCGGCTTTTTGAGATTCGCTCCACCTCACGGCTTCGCAGCTCATTGTACCGGCCATTGTAGCACGTGTGCAGCCCAAGACATAAGGGGCATGATGACTTGACGTCGTCCCCACCTTCCTCCGAGTTGACCCCGGCAGTCTCCTGTGAGTCCCCATCACCCCGAAAGGCATGCTGGCAACACAGAACAAGGGTTGCGCTCGTTGCGGGACTTAACCCAACATCTCACGACACGAGCTGACGACAGCCATGCACCACCTGTACACCGACCACAAGGGGGCCCCTGTCTCCAGAGGTTTCCGGTGTATGTCAAGCCTTGGTAAGGTTCTTCGCGTTGCGTCGAATTAAGCCACATGCTCCGCCGCTTGTGCGGGCCCCCGTCAATTCCTTTGAGTTTTAGCCTTGCGGCCGTACTCCCCAGGCGGGGAACTTAATGCGTTAGCTGCGGCGCGGACAACGTGGAATGTCGCCCACACCTAGTTCCCAACGTTTACGGCGTGGACTACCAGGGTATCTAATCCTGTTCGCTCCCCACGCTTTCGCTCCTCAGCGTCAGTGTCGGCCCAGAGATCCGCCTTCGCCACCGGTGTTCCTCCTGATATCTGCGCATTTCACCGCTACACCAGGAATTCCGATCTCCCCTACCGAACTCTAGCCTGCCCGTATCGAATGCAGACCCGGAGTTAAGCTCCGGGCTTTCACATCCGACGCGACAAGCCGCCTACGAGCTCTTTACGCCCAATAATTCCGGACAACGCTTGCGCCCTACGTATTACCGCGGCTGCTGGCACGTAGTTAGCCGGCGCTTCTTCTGCAGGTACCGTCACTCTCGCTTCTTCCCTGCTGAAAGAGGTTTACAACCCGAAGGCCGTCATCCCTCACGCGGCGTCGCTGCATCAGGCTTTCGCCCATTGTGCAATATTCCCCACTGCTGCCTCCCGTAGGAGTCTGGGCCGTGTCTCAGTCCCAGTGTGGCCGGTCGCCCTCTCAGGCCGGCTACCCGTCGTCGCCTTGGTAGGCCATCACCCCACCAACAAGCTGATAGGCCGCGGGCTCATCCTGCACCGCCGGAGCTTTCCACACGCATCCCATGCGGGAGCGTGTCATATCCGGTATTAGACCCCGTTTCCAGGGCTTGTCCCAGAGTGCAGGGCAGATTGCCCACGTGTTACTCACCCGTTCGCCACTAATCCCCGGCCGAAACCGGTTCATCGTTCGACTTGCATGTGTTAAGCACGCCGCCAGCGTTCGTCCTGAGCCAGGATCAAACTCTCCGTGAATGCTTCCGGGATATCCCGGTCACACAGTCACGAGAGCGGAGCAGACCGGAGGAATAATCCAGTCCGCTCACAGCGTCCTCGCTGTGTATTTTTCCAAAGGAACCTCGTCCGAGATGGACGGGGTATCAACATATCTGGCGTTGACTTTTGGCACGCTGTTGAGTTCTCAAGGAACGGACGCTTCCTTTGAAACCGTTTCACCGGTCTCTCCGGGCGCTTCCCTTCGGTGTTTCACACGCTATCAGACCATTTCCCGCTCTCCGAACCGGTGTCTTTCGCAAGGCACGCGAAAGCGGATCCGAGATTTGGATCAAGTAGCTGATGGCGCCGCCCTGAACCTGGATGTACACGCAGATGACCGCAGTGCTTCATCCGGTGGGCAGGAGTACGACAGTACAGCGCCTCGCGCGGCCGTGGCAAATCGATTCCAGGCCCGAGCGTCCACTCTTCCAGCGCCACGTGTGCGGAATCCGAAGTTCCTATGACTTACTCTTCTGGGCAGTGCGCTGTCCGGGACAGACGGTGACGGCGCGTAATGATTCTTCACCCCGGGAGGCCCCATGACCAGCGTGACCTCACCGGTCACCGGCCGCGTGATCGGACTCGAAGCGGTTCCCGATCCGGTGTTCTCCGGCGCCATGGTCGGTCCGGGCACGGCGATCGACCCGGTGCTCGAGCCGGTTGTGGCCGTGGCTCCGGTCGACGGCATCGTCGTCTCTCTGCACCCGCACGCGTTCGTCGTCGTGGACGGGGAGGGACATGGTGTGCTCACCCACCTCGGCATCGACACCGTGCAATTGAACGGTGAGGGCTTCGAGGTGCTCATCAACAAGGGGGACACCGTCAAGCGGGGCGACGCGATCGTGCGTTGGGACCCGGCCACCGCCGTGGCCGCGGGCAAGTCGCCGATCTGTCCGATCGTGGCGCTCGAGGCCACGGCCGATGCCCTGTCCGACGTCAAGGAAGGCGTCGACGTGAAGCCGGGCGACACCCTCTTCAACTGGTGAGCCGCGCGTACGCTCGGCGGCCGGTGGGGACCGGGGCCGGGTGGCGCGCACTGCTGGTACGACATCCACCATGGCGGGGTTCCGCCGTATCGACCGGGGACGGGTGACATGGAGACAACGCTGCGAGGCGTCGGCGTGAGCCACGGGGTGGCCATCGGCGAGGTGCGCCATATGGGGACGGCGGTCCTGGAGCCGCCGGCGAGGCAGATTCCGGCCGATGAGGCGCCACGTGAGCAGGGGCGAGCGCGCCAGGCCGTGGAGGCCGTGGCGGCCGATCTGGTCGCGCGCGGCAATCTGGCGGGCGGCGAGGCCCAGGCCGTACTCGAGGCGCAGGCCATGATGGCGCAGGACCCGGAGCTGATGGCCGATGTCGAGCGGCGTATCGCCGTGGGCAGCACCGCCGAGCGCGCGGTGTACGACGCCTTTGCCGCCTACCGGGCGCTGCTCGCGGGGGCAGGGGACTATCTGGCGGGCCGGGTGGCCGACCTCGATGATGTGCGGAACCGGATCGTGGCGCGGCTGCTGGGTGTGCCGATGCCGGGTGTGCCGGACAGTGATGAGCCGTATGTGCTGATCGCGCGGGACCTCGCTCCCGCCGACACCGCGCTGCTCGACCCGACGCTGGTGCTGGGGTTCGTGACCGAGGAGGGCGGGCCGACGAGCCACAGCGCGATCCTCGCCCGTGCCCTGGGGGTGCCGGCCGTGGTCGCGCTGCCCGGTGCCGGGGATCTGGTCGAGGGAACCCTGATCGCCGTGGACGGCAGCACGGGTGAGATCTTCGTGTCCCCGAGCGAGGAGAAGCGGGCCGAGCTGACGCGGGCCGCCGAGGAGCGCCGGGCCGCGCTGGCCGCCTCCTCCGGTCCGGGTGCGACGTCTGACGGACACAAGGTGCCGCTGCTGGCGAACGTCGGCGGACCGGCCGATGTGCCGGCGGCGGTCGAGGCGGGCGCCGAGGGTGTGGGGCTGTTCCGCACCGAGTTCCTCTTCCTCGACGACAGCACCCAGGCGCCGTCGGAGGAGAAGCAGGTCGAGGCGTACCGCCAGGTGCTGGAGGCGTTCCCCGAGGGTCGGGTGGTGGTGCGGGTCCTGGACGCGGGCGCGGACAAGCCGCTGGCCTTCCTCACCCCGGCCGATGAGCCCAACCCGGCGCTGGGTGTCCGCGGTCTGCGTACCCTGCTCGACCACCCCGAGGTGCTCCGGACGCAGCTCACGGCGCTGGCCAAGGCGTCGGAGGGGCTGCCGGTCTATCTCGAGGTCATGGCCCCGATGGTGGCCGACCGGCTGGACGCCAAGGCGTTCGCGGACGCGTGCCGTGAGGCGGGGCTGCGGGCCAAGTTCGGCGCGATGGTGGAGATTCCGTCCGCCGCGCTGCGGGCGCGCTCGATCCTTCAGGAGGTCGAGTTCCTGTCGCTGGGCACCAACGACCTGGCGCAGTACACCTTCGCGGCCGACCGTCAGGTGGGTGCGGTCTCACGGCTGCAGGACCCGTGGCAGCCCGCGCTGCTCGACCTGGTGGCGGCGTCGGCGGAGGCCGCGCAGGCCGAGGGCAAGAGCTGTGGTGTCTGCGGTGAGGCCGCCTCCGATCCGCTGCTGGCGTGTGTGCTGGCCGGTCTGGGGGTCACCAGCCTCTCCATGGGTGCGGCCTCCATTCCGTATGTGCGCGCGACGCTGGCCAAGCACACGCTCGCGCAGTGCGAGCGGGCCGCCTCCGCGGCGCGCGCGGCGGACACCGCCGAGGATGCCCGCCGGGCGGCGCAGGCGGTGCTGTCCGGCGAATGAGCCGGTGAGCTCGTGACCGCGAGCTGATGAGCTGATGGTGAAGGCGTCCCGCCGTGTGGCGGGACGCCTTCGGTCATTCCGGGCTGCCGAGCGGGATGCCCGCCCGGTATTCGACGCCGTGCTCCGGTGGGATGGGTTCACCGGTCCGGGCGTCGGTGCAGTACGCGGTGAACACCTCCGCCTCGCTCAGCGGGCGCAGCCAGCCATCGTGCAGCGCCCAGCCGCGGACCGTCTCGGGGCTGTCCACCACGATGGTGCGCAGCACCAGGCCGCCTGGGCTGCGCAGGGCGAAGCCGCAGGCCAGGACGGTGCGGAAGACCAGCCCCGAGGGCTCGGGCAGCTTCGGCGGGCCCGCTTCCCGGGCGTCGGCGTGGAGCACGGCGACCAGCGAGGTGCCGTCCGCCGGGACGCTGCAGACCAGATGGTGGACGCCTGGCCCGGCCGCCTCGACGACCTTGCGCAACGCGGCCCCGGCGCGGTCGAACGCGGCGCGGGCGGTGGTGTCGTCGCGGCACTCCCCGCGGTGGCCGGCGCGGGAGAGCAGCGCCGTGGCGTACTCCCAGGTGGCCTGCTCGTCGGCCACGCCGATGAGCCGTGGAACCAGACGGTCGATCGGCTGGCCCTCATAGATGACGGTGCCGCCCGCGGCGGCCAGCTCCGCCGTATAGCGAGTGCGGCTCGCGGAGGTGTCCGGGTCGAGCCGGGTGTCCGCGCAGAACTCCTCGTAGGCGACGGGGTCGAAGAGGGCGACGGTGGTGTGGACGCCCTTGGCCGCGAGCGCCTTCAGCAGCCCTTCCATCTGCCGTAGATACGCACCGTGGTCGTCGAAGGCGAACGATGCGTAGTGCCGCATGGCCGCGAAGTCCCGCTCGTCGGCGAGCAGGGCCACCGTGCTGGGCACCTCTCTGCGCAGGGCGCGACGGGCGGTCTGGCTCCTCGTCCGGTGCCGCGTCCTCGTATTCGCCTTCGCTGTCTTCGGCTTCGTCGTCTTCGGATGTGGCTTCGGCTTGCCGTGCTTGCCCCGGTGCCTGCCGGGGCGGCTCCAGTCCTCGCTCCGCTGTCCGGTGTGCGCCATGACTCCCCCTCAGCGCGGATGTTCAGTGCTCACTCACCGTAACCGGGGCCACTGACAACGCTCCGTCGCCGCGGTCCCGTACCAGGTGGTGCTGGGCGCCGCACATCGCGGCGAGCCCGGCGCCGAGGCCGAGCCAGCCGAGAGGGCCCGCCGCGATCGCCGCCGTCACCGCGAGCGGCCCCGCGCTGCGCTGCACGGCCTGGGCCAGGCCGTGCACGCCGAGGTAGGCGCCCTGTGCGGTGGGCGGGGCGAGGACGACGGACAGCTCCCAGGAGATCGTGGCGTGCAGCATCTCCGCGACGGTGAAGGCGGTGGCGGCCAGCACCAGCATGACGGCCGCGAGCCAGGGCGCGCCGACGGTCGAGGCGGCCAGCGCGGCCCCGCCGAGGAGGAACGCGCCGGCCAGCGGCCACAGCGAGGTGCGTGCGGTGTGCGGGGTGGCGCCGAAGCGGGCGAACGGGACCTGGAAGAGCACCACGAGCACGTTGTTCAGGACGAGCAGCAGGGGGACGAGTTGATGCGGTGCGCTGGTGGCCGTCACGGCCCACAGCGGCAGGCCGACCTTGAAGACGGAGTCGTCGAGGAAGAGGACGGCCTCGCCGGCGGTGTAGGTGAGATAGCGGCGGTCGCGCCAGGGGTTGGGGGCGGTGGTCCTCCCGGGTGCGGGGGCGGGGTCGCTGGGTGCGGATTCGCTGGGTGCGGTCTCGTCGGGCGTGGGTTCGCCGGGCGCGGATGCCGCGGGTTCCCCGGGTGCGGAAGTGGACTTGGCCGCGATGCGGGCGGCCGAGGGCGGTTCGGCGCAGCCGAGCGTGAACAGCGCGGAGGCGAGGAAGGAGAGCGCGTCGCCGACGAGGAGCCAGCGGTAGACGGTGACGGTACCGCCGGTGAGTGCCGCTGCCGCCGCGAGGCCGCCGACGGCCCAGCCCACGTTCATGGCGGTGCGGCTGATGGCCTGGTAGCGGACGCGCTCGGGGCCCGCGACGCGGGTCGCGTACAGCTTGGTCAGTACGGAGGCCGCGCGGTCGCCGAGGCTGCCCACCGAGGTGATGGCGAGCAGGAGCCCGAGGTCGGTGGTGGTGAGGAGGGCCAGTGAGGCGACGGCGCGGACCAGTTGGACGATGATCAGGAGCGGGCGCAGCGGGACGCGGTCGGCGAGGAGGCCGCCGAGGGGCGGCCCGGCGATGCCCACGCTTCCTGACACGGCGAGCAGCACGCCGATTTCGGCGGTGCCGAGCCCGGCGGCGTAGGTGAAGTAGAGCGTCGCGGTCGCGCCCCACAGGCCCGAGCCGATCCGGTCGACGAAGGTGACGGTCAGCATGCGCCGGCCGTCCCGGCCGCCGGGGATGCGGTCGCTCAGCGCGGTGCGCCACGTTGGCTTGCCCACCCTGGTCCCCCTTGACATTCGATTTTGTATTGATACAGAATATTTTCTGTGGCGACACAATATGAGATCACCGGTGCGTCGGCCAAGGGGATTGCCGCGTCCGTCGAACAGGGCGTGGTGGAGGGGGCGTTGGCGCCCGGCACCGCGCTGCCTCCGGTGCGCCGGCTGGCCGAGCGGCTGGGCATCAGCCCCGGCACCGTCGCGACCGCCTACAAGGAGCTGCGGCGGCGCGGAATCGTGGTGACCCACGGGCGGGGCGGCACGGTGGTCGCCCCGACGCCCGCGGTCGCCTCGCGGCGCCCGCCGCCGGTGCCGGAGGGGGTGCGCGATCTGGCGGGCGGTCACCCCGATCCGGCCTTCCTCCCCGCGCTGCTCCCGGCCGCCCGCCTCTCCCCCGGAATCCGGTCACACCGCGCCCAGCCCCGGCTGGCCGGTCTGGAGGACCTGGCCCGCGCCTGGTACGAGCGCGATGGCGTGCCGGCCGAGCACCTCACCTTCGCCCATGGCGCGCTGGACTGCGTGGCCCGGCTGCTGTCGGTCGAGCTCAGGCCGGGTGACGCGGTGGCGATGGAGGACCCCGGCTACCACCACCTGCTGGACCTCGTCCCGGCGCTGGGGCTGCGGACCGTGCCAGTGGCGGTGGACGACGAGGGGATCCGGCCGGACGCGCTGCGGGCGGCGCTGCGGTCCGGGGCGCGTGCGCTGGTCTGCAGCCCGCGTGCGCAGAACCCTTACGGCGGCTGGTTCTCGGCGGGGCGCCGGGAGGCGCTGCTGGAGGTGCTGGGTGCAGCCCCGTCCGAAGTGCTGGTGATCGAGGACGACCACGCCGCGGACATCGCGGGAGTGCCGCTGCACAGCCTCGCCACGGGCGGCCTGGCGCGCTGGGCGCAGGTGCGCACGGTCTCCAAGCACCTGGGGACGGACCTGCGGTGGGGTGCGCTCGCCTGCGACCGTACGACGCTGGCGCGGCATGACGGCCGGATGGTGCTGACCTCGGGCTGGGTCAGCCATGTGCTGCAGGAGACGGTGACGCGGCTGATGACCGACCCCGAGACCCAGGGCCTGGTGGCCGCGGCGCGGACCGCCTACGCGCGACGGCGTGAGGCCCTGCTGGCCGCGCTGTCGGCTCGGGGGGTCGCCGCGCACGGGGCGAGCGGGATGAATGCGTGGGTGCCGGTGCGGGACGAGGCGGCGGTCGTGAACGGGTTGCGGACGCGAGGGTGGTGGGTGGCGGCCGGTGCGAGGTTTCGGCTGGGTGCCGGGGCGGGGGTGCGCATTACGACGGCGGGGTTGGGGGAGGCAGATGCGGGGGTGTTGGCGGGGGATTTGGTGGGGGTGTTGGGGGAGGCTCAGGCCACGTATGGGGGGTAGGCGGGGGTTTTCCCCACCCCTCCCCTCCCCTTCCCTTCCCGAACCGGGGCGCTGCCCCGGGCCCCGCTGGGGCTGCGCCCCAGACCCCGTTTCGGGGGCTCCGCCCCCGGACCCCCGCCGGGGCTCCGCCCCTGGGCCCCGCTCCTCAAACGCCGGAGGGGCTGGAGGGTGCGGAGGGTCCGGAGGGGCTGGGGGCCCGGAGGGGCTGGGGGTCCGGATGGGCTGGGGGTCCGGAGGGAGCTGGGAGTCCAGAGGGAGCTGGAGGTCCCGGAGGAGGCCGGAGGTCCAGAGAGAGCCGGAGGTCCAGAGGGGGCCGGAGGTCCAAAGGGAGCCGGAAGTCCGGAGGGAGCCGGAGGGCCGGAGGGAGCCGGAGGGCCGGAGGGAGCCGGAGGGCCGGAGGGAGCCGGAGGGCCGGAGGGAGCCGGAGGGTGGAGCTCCGCCCGGCCGAAGGTCGGGGCTTCCCCGGATACCCGCTCCCTCAAGCCCCAGCCGCGCCCTCCGACGGAGCCGAGCCCCGCTTCTCCTCCGCCAGGCGTTCGTAGTACCGCAGGAGCTCCACGTCGTCCACCGAGCCCGGGTTGACCGCCTTGTCCAGGGAGGTGCCCTGGAGGAGGCGCTTGACCGGGACCTCGATGCGTTTGCCGGTCAGGGTGTGGGGGACGCCGGGGACCTCGATGATCTCGTCCGGGACGTGGCGTGGGGAGAGCTGGGTGCGGATGGTGGTCTTGATGCGGCTCAGGAGCTCCTCGTCCAGTGCGGCGCCGGGGGCGAGGTGGACGAAGAGTGGCATCCAGTAGCCGCCGTCGGGTTGTTCGACGCCGATGACGAGGGATTCGCGGATCTCCGGGAGCCGTTCGACCGCCTCGTAGATGTCGGCGGAGCCCATTCGGACGCCCTGCCGGTTGAGGGTGGAGTCGGAGCGGCCGTGGATGACCACGGTGCCACGGGAGGTCAGGGTGATCCAGTCGCCGTGGCGCCACGCGCCGGGGAACATCTCGAAGTAGCTGTCGCGGTAGCGGCTGCCGTCGGGGTCGTTCCAGAAGCGGACCGGCATCGACGGCATGGGGCGGGCCACGATGAGCTCGCCGACCTCGTCGACCACTGATTCGCCCTGTGGGTCCCATGCCTGGAGGTCGGTGCCGAGGCCGGGGGCCTGCAGCTCGCCGATGTAGACGGGGAGGGTGGGCACGGCGCCCGCGAAGCAGCTGCACACATCGGTGCCGCCGCTGACGGAGGCGATCCACATGTCCTCGGCCACCTCGTCGTGGATCCACCGGAAGCCGTCGGGCGGCAGCGGGGAGCCGGTGGTGGCGACGCATTTGATGCGGGAGAGGTCGAAGTCGCGGCCCGGGTGGACATCGGCCTTGCGGCAGGCCATGACGTACGCGGCGGAGGTGCCGTAGAGCGTGGTCCCGGTGCGCTCGGCGACGCGCCACTGGGCGGCGGTGTCCGGATGGCCGGGGCTGCCGTCGTAGAGGACCACGGTGGCGCCGACCAGCAGCCCGGACACCAGGAAGTTCCACATCATCCAGCCGGTGGAGGTGTACCAGAAGAAGCGGTCGCCGGGGCCGAGGTCGCAGTGGAGGCCGAGCTGCTTGAGGTGTTCGAGCAGGATGCCGCCCTGGGACTGGACGATCGCCTTGGGCAGGCCGGTGGTGCCGGAGGAGTAGAGCACCCACAGGGGGTGGTCGAAGGGCAGCGGCTCGAAGACCGGCTCCGCCGGTTCGCGCACGACGTCGTCCCAGACGAGCGCGCCCTCGGGGGCGGGGGTGCCCAGCAGCGGGATGTGGACGACGGCGCGCAGGGTGGGCAGCTCGGCGCGGAGCTCGGCCACGGTCTTGGTGCGGTCGTGGGTCTTTCCGCCGTAGCGGTAGCCGTCGATGGTGAAGAGCACCACCGGTTCGACCTGCTGGAAGCGGTCCAGGACGCTGCGGGCGCCGAAGTCGGGGGCGCAGGAGGTCCATACGGCGCCGACGGCGGCGGTGGCCAGGAGGGCGACGGTGGCCTGGGGGATGTTGGGGACGTAGCCGCTGACCCGGTCGCCCGGGCGGACGCCGAGGCGGCGCAGCTCGGCGGCGACGGCGCCGACCTGGCCGCGCAGTTCGGCCCAGCTGACCGGGCGCGGGTCATTGGTCTCGTCGACGTGGAGCAGCGCGGGCTCGTCGGCGCGGGCGGGGTCCTCGGCGGCGCGCAGGGCGTGCTCGGCGTAGTTGAGGGTGGCGCCGGGGAACCAGCGGGCGCCGGGCATGGCGGCGTCGGCGAGCACCCGTTCGTACGGGGTGGTGAAGCGCACCTCGAACCATTCGGCGACCGCCTGCCAGAAGGTCTCCAGCTCCTCCACCGACCAGCGGTGCAGCGCGGCGTAGCTCGCGGCCGGGTCGTCCTTGGTGGGCGCGGGCGCGCCGTGACGCTCGGCCGCCCAGGCGTGGAAGGCGGTCAGCCGGGACCGGTCGATCCGGTCCGCGCCGGGCTGCCACAGGGGCTGTGGCCGATGGTCGGAGTGCGCTGCGGTGGTCATGGGTGTCGGCTCCCGGGCTGTCCGCGTCGGATGTGTCCGTGGCTGGTGCATCCGCCTCGTATGCGTCCGGTCAGGACGATGCCATGTGATCGACTCCCACACCAGGGGCGCCACTCCACATCACAGGGCGGGATCATGTGGGAGGACCACGGGTGAACGGCAGTTGAACCATATCTCTGCCGGGCGTCGGCAATGGCAGGCTGATCAGTATGGATGCGCGTGACCTGGTGCGGTCGGAAAAGCTGGTGCGGTCGGTGAAGGTGATCTGCACGGCGCAGGGGCTGCGGTCACTGCGCTCGGCGTGGCGGCGTCGGCGTTCCGACGCGGTCGGGCTGCCCCGCCGGGGCACCGAGCTGGCCCGGGTGCCGGGTGAGGTGGAGGGGGCCGATCCGGAGCCGGGGGGCGGGGTGGTGCGGTTCGCCAGGTCCTCGCTGCGGGTGCGGGTGACCACGGGTGGCGCGGTGTTCTGCGGCTGGGACGGGGCCGAGCCGGAGCCGTCGTACGCGCTGGACGGACCCTGTCCTGAGGCCGACGAGCGGGCGGAGCTGGAGCCGGACACCGGCGGCGGCTGGCGGGTGGTGTCCGAGCGGGTCACGGTGATGGTGTCGCGGACCGGCACGGTGGAGGTGCGCACCCCGGGCGGGGTGGTGCTGCGGCGGGATCTGCCGCCGCGCTGGTGGGAGCCGGCCGGGGCGCCCGGGCCCGCGGAGCCGGGGGCGGGGGTGGGCGGGGAGGGCGCGCGCTGGCTGCAGCGGTCCGAAGTGGCGGCGGACGCTCGGTTCTTCGGGCTCGGTGGACGGGCGTCCGGGCCGCGGCTGCGGGACGGTGTGTACCGGCTGTGGAACACCGATCCGGGCGGCAGCTTCGAGCCGGGGGACGATCCGCTGTATCTCACCATGCCGGTACAGCTGGTGGTGGCCGACGCGGGCACCCATCTGGTGTTTCACGACAACTCCTGGGACGGCTCGGTCACCCTGCGGGAGGGCGAGGAGGGCGCGGGCTCGGGCCACGACCGGCCCGGCAGCTGCCGGACGCGGATGGAGGGCGGCCCGCTGCGCTACTGGGTGATCGTGGGCACCCCGGCGCGGGTGCTGCACGGCTGGACGGCGCTGACGGGCGCCCCGGCCGTCCCGCCGCGGTGGGCGCTCGGCCACCACCACGCGCGCTGGGGGTTCGGCGACGCGGCGGAGGTACGGCGGGTGGTGGCGGGCTACCGGGAGCGGGATCTGCCGCTGTCCGCGCTGCATCTGGACATCGACCACTTCGCTGGGCACCGGGTGTTCACGGTGGACGGCGCGCGCTTCGCCGATCTGCCGGGGCTCGCCGCCGAGCTGCTCGAGGACGGGGTGCGGCTGGTGTCGATCGTCGACCCGGCGGTGAAGGCGGAGCCGGGCAACGCGGTGTACGCGAGCGGGGCGGCGGAGGACGTCTTCGTGCGCGACACCCGGGGCCGTGAGGTGCGCGGAGTGGTGTGGCCGGGCGAATCGGTGTTCCCCGACTTCACCGATCCGCGGGTGCGCAAGTGGTGGGGCGGGCTGTACGCGGAGCGGCTGGCGCAGGGCTTCTCCGGGGTGTGGCACGACATGAACGAACCGGTGTCGTTCGCCGCCTTCGGGGAGACCACCCTGCCGCGCTCGGCCCGGCACGTCCTGGAGGGCCGGGGCGGCGACCACCGCGAGGCGCACAACGTCTACGCGCTGGCCATGGCGCGGGCCGGCTACGAGGGGCTGTGCGAGCTGCGCCCCGACGAGCGGCCGTTTCTCTTCTCGCGCTCGGGGTGGGCGGGGCTGCAGCGGTACGGGGGCAGTTGGTCCGGCGACGTGGCCACGGACTGGGCGGGGCTGCGGGCCTCGCTGTCGCTGGTGATCGGGCTGGGCCTGTCCGGGGTGCCGTATTCGGGGCCCGACATCGGCGGCTTCACCGGCTTTCCGTCGCCGGAGCTGTATCTGCGCTGGTTCCAACTGGGTGCGTATCTGCCGCTGTTCCGCACCCATTCGGCGATCTCGGCGGGGCGGCGGGAGCCGTGGGAGTTCGGCTCGGAGGTGCTGGAGCACGCGGCGGCGGCGCTGCGCGAACGGCAGCGGCTGATGCCCTACTTCACAACGCTGGCGCAGCTGGCCGCGCGCACCGGCGCCCCGTATGTCCGCCCCGTATGGTGGCGGACACCCAAGGACCGCGCGCTGCGCGACTGCGAGGACGCCTTTCTGCTGGGCGACGCGCTGCTGGTGGCGCCGGCCCTGGAGGAGGGCGCCCGCCGGCGGCCGGTACGGCTGCCGCGCGGCCGCTGGTACGACACGGTGACCGGCCGGGCGTACGACGGCCCGGGCAAGGTGGTGCTGGACGCCCCGCTGTCGGGCATCCCGGTACTGGCCCGGGCCGGTTCGGTGGTTCCGGTGGCGGGGCCGGACGGCGAGGTGGAGCTCGAGGTATGGACACCGTGCCAGGGCCGTAAGGGCGCGGGGGCGGGCGCGCTGGCCGTGGAGACGGGCGACGGCTGGGAGAAGCCGGAACTGCTGCGGTTCGCCACCCGGCTGCGGGACGGTGCGCTGACGATAGAGCGGGAGGGCGGTGGCGAGGTGGGATATCCGGTGCGGATACGGGGTGAGGCACCGCCGGAGGAGGGCAAGCCGCCGCGTCGCATGAGTTGAGGGGGCGTGGGCGATCCGCGCGGAGGCCCCGCGCCACGGGCGCCGGCGGATCCCCCGCGAGGCGGGCTTGTGGCCGCGGGCTTGTTTTCGCTTCGGGGGGTGGGATAAGTGATGGGCATGCCAAGACTCGCCGTCGCGCTGCGTGCGCTCGCTCTGCCCGTTGCCGCTCTGCTGGCCGTCGCTCCGTCCGCTCCGGCGCAGGCGAAGCCGGAGCCGAAGGCTCCGAAGGAGTTCGTGGCCCTCAGCGACGTGGATCCGACGATCCTGCAGGAGTTCCGCTACTTCACGCCGCATAACTTCACCGGCGATCCGGTGGATGGCTACCGCCGGCCGATGTGCATTCTGACCCGCCCGGCCGCCGTGGCGCTGCACCGGGCGCAGCGGCAACTCCTGCGGCGCGGCTATACGTTGAAGGTGTACGACTGCTATCGGCCGCAGCGCGCGGTGAACGACTTCGTGGAGTGGGCCAAGGACCTCGGCGATCAGCGGATGAAGGGCGAGTTCTATCCGGAGGTCGACAAGACCCGGCTGTTCGAGGACGGCTATATCGCGGAGAAGTCGGGGCACAGCCGGGGCAGCACCATGGACCTGACGATCGTGCGGCTGCCCGCGCTGCCCACCCGGCCCTATGTGCCGGGCGAGAAGCTGGTGCCGTGCTACGCGGCCAAGAAGGACCGCTTCCCGGACAACTCGGTGGACATGGGGACCGGGTACGACTGTTTCGACACGCTCTCGCATACGCTCGATCCGCGGATCAAGGGCGTGCAGCGGGCCAACCGGCTGCTGCTCAAGGGGACGTTGGAGAAGCTCGGTTTCGTCAATCTGGCCGAGGAGTGGTGGCACTACACGTACCAGCCGGAGCTGTTCCCGGACACCTACTTCGACTTTCCGGTCTCGCGCCGCTCGCTGACCGGCTGAGCCTCACAGCCGTCCCCCCGCGGTGTCCGAGGACAGCCGCTGGGCGATGTACACGGGGATCACGGACGCCAGGATGAGGAGCGCGGCGACGACGTTGACGACGGGGGCCTGGTGGGGGCGGGCCAGGTTCTCGTAGATCCAGATGGGCAGGGTGCGGGTGCCGGGCCCGGCGGTGAAGGTCGTGACGACGATCTCGTCGAAGGAGAGCGCGAAGGCCAGCAGCCCGCCCGCGAAGAGCGCCGAGCGCATGGCGGGGAAGGTGACGTACCGGAAGGTCTGCCAGGGGCGCGCCCCGAGGTCCGCGGACGCCTCGGCCAGGGAGGGCGCGATACGGCGCAGCCGGGCGCCGACGTTGTTGAAGACGATGACGACGCAGAAGGTGGCGTGCCCGACGACCACCGTGAACAGGCCGAAGCCGATGCCGATCGGGTCGAGGACGGTGCGGAAGGCGGCGTTGAGGGCGATGCCGCTGACGATGCCGGGCAGCGCGATCGGCAGGACGAGCAGGAAGGACACGGTCCGCCGGCCGAAGAAGCGGTGGCGGTGGACGGCGTACGCGGCCAGGGTGCCGAGCACCAGGGCGATCGCGGTGGCGGCGAGCCCGGCCTTGAGCGAGGTGAGCAGGGCCTGGCGGGCGCCCTCGCTGTGCAGGGCGGCCCGCCACCAGCGGCCGGTGAAGCCGCTGGGCGGCCAGCCGAAGGAGCGGTCGGTGTTGACGGAGTTGAGCAGCACCAGCAGCAGCGGGACGTAGACGATCGCGAGGCCGGCCGCGGTGACACAGCAGAGGGCCACGCGGGCGGTGCGCGAGATGCGCATGGGTCCACCTCCTGGAGCGACGGGAGCGACTAGAGCGACTAGAGCGAGTCGAGGGCGCCCGCACGGCGTACGGCGGCCAGATAGCAGACGATGAGGACCACGGGCACGGCGGAGAGCGCTGCGGCCATCGGCAGGTCCAGGGTGACCTGCGAGGCGATGACATTGCCCAGCAACTGGGTCTTGCCGCCGACGATCTGCACGGTGAGGTAGTCGCCCAGGCTGAGCGAGAAGGTGAAGACGGATCCGGCGAGCACGGCGGGGCGTACGGCGGGCAGGACGACGGAGCGCAGGGTGCGCCAGGTGCCGGCGCCGAGGTCGGCGGAGGCTTCCAGCATCCGCTCGGGGAGCCGTTCGAGGGCCGCGTACACCGGCAGGATCATGTAGGGCAGCCAGAGGTAGGCGAGCACGATGACGACGGCGGTGGTGCCGTAGCCGGGTCCGTGCAGCCCGAACGGGGCGAGGGCGGCGCCCACCACGCCGTTCTCGCCGAGCATGACCCGCCAGGCGTACGCCTTGACCAGATAGCCGGCCCACAGCGGGGTGAGCACGGCGACCAGCAGCGGCCGCCGCCAGCCCCGGCCCGCGACCCGCGCCATGAAGAAGGCCATGGGCAGGGCGAGGAGCGCGTCGACGACGGTGACGGCGGCCGCGATGGACAGGGTGCGCAGGGCGATGGTGCGGTAGACGGGGGTGGTCAGCAGCTCGTGGAAGTTGTCGGTGTTCCACGTGCGGACGACATCGGAGGTGAAGGAGTCGGTGGCCCAGAAGGCCGACAGCAGCAGGACGGCGAGCGAGCCCAGATAGGCCAGGGTCAGCCAGAGCAGGGGCGGGGCGAGGAGCGCGGTCAGCCGCAGCCGCGAGCCTGGGGTGGGCGCGGCGGGCATCTCAGCCCTTGAGCTCCGTCCAGGCCCTGGTCCACTGGGCGTAGTCGGTGCAGTCGGCGTCCTTACGGCCGTCAAGGCACTGTTTGATGGGTGTGGTCCAGAAGTGGACGCGCTGGAAGTACTTCTCGTCGTCCGCGTGGAAGATCGCGCAGTGGTCGGGGGCGGAGGTCTCGGCGCACGCCTTACGGTTGGACGGAGCCTCGCCGAAGTACTCGGCGACCTGGGCGTTGACCTTGGGCGAGACGATCCAGTCCAGCCACTTGTAGGCGCAGTTGGGGTGCTCGGCCTTGGCGGAGACCATCCAGGTGTCGGACCAGCCGGTGGCGCCCTCCTTGGGGAGCACCGCCTTGACGGGGGCCTTCTCGGCCTTGGTGAGGTTGGCGATGACCTGCCAGGTGGTGCCGATGACGCTGTCGCCGCCCTTGAAGGCGGTGATCTCCTTCTGGTAGTCGCTCCAGTACTCCCCCACCGCCTTGTGCTGCTTCTTCAGCAGGGCGACTGCGGCGTCGAGTTGCTTCTGGTCGAGCGCGTAGGGGTTCTTGATGCCGAGCGAGGGCTTGGCCTGCATCAGATAGAGCGCGGCGTCGGCGATGTAGATGGGCGAGTCGTAGGCGGTGACATGGCCGTCGTACCGCGCGGCGTCGTCGAAGACGGCGCGCCAGGAGTCGGGGGCCGAGGTGACCTTGTCGGTGCGGTACATGAGGAGATTGGCGCCCCGGCCGTGCGGAATGCCGTACATCCGGCCGTCCTTGGAGTTGAACGGCTGCTGTTTGAGGGCCGGGAAGATGTCCCTGTAGTTCGGGACCAGCTTGGTGTTGACGGGGGCCGCGTCGCCGGAGGCGATGAGGCGCAGGGTGGCGTCGCCGGAGGCGGAGACCGTGTCGTACTGCCCGGTCTTCATCAGCGAGACCATCTCGTCGGAGGTACCGGCCGTCTTGGTGTTCACCTGGCAGCCGGTCTTCTTCTCGAACGGGTGGACCCAGTCGACCTTGGGGTCGTTGGAGCCGTCCTCGGCATAGCCGGCCCAGGCGATGATGTTGACCTTGCCTTCGCCCTTACCGAGCTTGTCGGGTGCGTGGCCGCCTTTGTCGTCGTCGTTTCCGGAGCCGCATCCGGCGGCGGTCAGCAGCAGCGCGCAGATGGCGGCCGCGGACCTCCACGCAGACATCTTCCGTTTCCGCATCCGGTCCTCCTCGTCCCGCTTGGCACTTGAGGCTCGGCCAGTATCAGGCGGGCGGTATGCCCCCGCCAGGGTGCCGTCGGCAATGACAAGGTCAACTCGGTACGGGGAAGGCGTCCCGTTCGTCCCAGGAGAGCCCGATCTCGCCGTCCGGGCGGGCGGATTCGGGGAGTCCGGTGAGGTTCTGGCGGTGCACGGTGAGCCGGTCGCCGTGCGGAAGCACGATGGTGAAGCGGGTGTGCGCCCCGGCGTGCACGATATCGGTGATGCGCCCCGTGACGGTCCGCCGGCCGTCGGCGGACAGTTCGGCAGGCTGCCGGGCGGACGCTTCGGCGGACTGCCGGGCGGATGGTTCTGCGGGGTCGGTGAGCAGGATCCGCTCGGGCCGGATGGAGTAGGTGCCGGGGCGGCCCACGACGCGGACCGCGGCCTCGCCGCGCAGCAGGTTGGTAGTGCCGACGAAGCCCGCGACGAAGGCGGTGGCGGGGCGTTCGTACACCTCGACCGGCGGACCGGTCTGTTCGATGCGGCCGTCGCGGACGACGGCGATGCGGTCGCTCATGGTCAGCGCCTCGTCCTGGTCATGGGTGACCAGGAGGAAGGTGATGCCGGTGGTGCGCTGCAGTTCCTTCAGCTCGGTCTGCATCTCCTGCCGGAGCGCCAGGTCGAGCGCGCCGAGCGGTTCGTCGAGCAGCAGCACGGCGGGCTGGTCGACGAGGGCGCGGGCGAGGGCGACGCGCTGGCGCTGGCCGCCGGAGAGCTCGGCGGGGCGGCGGGAGGCGAAGCCGTCCAGCCGTACGGTGGTCAGCGCCTCGCGGGCGCGGGCGAGCCGCTCGGCCTTGCGGACGCCGCGCACGGTCAGGGCGTAGGCCACGTTCTGCTCGACGCTCATCTGCGGGAAGAGCGCGTAGTCCTGGAAGACGGTGTGCACATCGCGGCGGTTGGGCGGGGTCGCGGTGACGTCGTCTCCGGCGAGTTCGATACGGCCGCCGGTGGGCTGTTCGAACCCCGCGACCAGGCGCAGCAGAGTGGACTTCCCCGAGCCGGAGGGGCCGAGCAGGGTGAAGAACTCGCCCTCGTGGACGGTGAGGTCGACGGCGTCCACCGCGCGCACCGTGCCGAAGTCCTTGGTGACGGCCTCGAGCCGGACGGCCGTGCCGGTCCGCGTCGTGGCCCGGGCTTGCGTCCGTGTCTCCGCCACCGACCGCTCCCCTCGCCCTTCGGCTGATCAGGACCGTGATCGCGGTCACTGTACCGGGGTTACGCGCGCTACGGTCCCCGTGCCACACTTCTGACACATCGTCAGTTTCCAGGTATCGGGAGGGGTCGTGTCCCCCACGCGTGTGCCCGTGGTCGACGGGTGGTTCAGCTCCGAGGGCGGGGAGTTCCGGCTGCTGGGGACGTGCTGCCGGGGCTGCGGGGCGGTGTATTTCCCGCGGGAGGACGTCTTCTGCCGCGCCCCGGGCTGCGCGGGCACCGAGCTGACGGAGGTGCCGCTGTCCCGGCGCGGCCGGGTGTGGTCCTACACCGACGGCCGCTACCGGCCGCCCGCCCCCTACCCGTCCGGCCCCGACGGCGAGTGGCGGCCGTACACACTGATCGCCGTGGAGCTGGCCGCCGAGCGGATGGTGGTGCTGGGGCAGGGCGCCCCCGGGGTGACCGTGGCCGATCTGGCCGTCGGGATGGCGGTCGAGGTGGTGCCCGGGGTGCTGGGCGAGGAGGGCGGGCGCACCCTCACCACCTGGCACTGGCGGCCCATCTCCGGGGAGGCGTCATGACCGGTGAGGTGGCGGTGCTCGGCGCCGGGATGCACCCCTGGGGGAAGTGGGGCCGCAGCTTCGTGGAGTACGGCACGAAGGCGGCGCGGGCCGCGCTCGGGGACGCCGGGCTCCAGTGGTCCGCGATCCAGTCCGTGGTGGGTGCCAATACCGTGCGCTGCGGCTATCCCGGGCAGGTCGCGGGCGCGACCTTCGCCCGGGCGCTGGGCTGGCAGGGCGCCCGGGTCACCAGCGTGTACGCGGCCTGTGCGTCCGGCGCGCGGGCCATCGACACGGCCCGCGCCCAGATCCTGTCCGGCATGGCGGACACGGTTTTGGTGGTGGGCTCCGACGCGGCGCCCAAGGGCTTCTTCGCCCCGGCGGGCGGTGAGCGGCCGGACGATCCGGACTGGCTGCGCTTCCGGGTGCTGGGCGCCACCAACCCCGCCTATTTCGCGCTCTGGGCCCGCCGCCGGATGGCGATGTACGGCGACACGGCCGAGGACTTCGCGCGGGTGAAGGTGAAGAACGCGGCCGCCGGCGCCGCCAATCCGTACGCCCGCTACCGCTCCCCCGTCACCGCCGAGGAGGTCGCCGCGTCCCCGGTGGTCGCCGATCCCCTGCGGCTGCTGGACATCTGCGCCACCTCCGACGGGGCGGCGGCGCTGGTGCTCGGCAGCATGGAGACGGCGCGACGGCTCGGGATGAGCCGCCCGGTGCGGATCCGCGCCGTCTCGTCCGTCTCCCCCAGCCATCCGCGCACCGCGCTGGATCTGCCGGACATCGCCACCGACTCGGCCCCGCCGGGCTCCCCCGCGTCCGATCCGTTCCGGCCCTCCATCGCCCGGGCCGCGTACGAGGAGGCGGGGCTGGGGCCGGAGGATCTGTCGCTGGCCGAGGTGTACGACCTGTCCACCGCCCTGGAGCTGGAGTGGTACGAGGACCTCGGACTGTGCGGGCCCGGGGAGGGCGCGAAGCTGCTGCGCGAGGGGGCGACGGCACTGGGCGGGCGGATTCCGGTCAATCCGAGCGGCGGGCTGGCGTCCTTCGGCGAGGCGGTTCCGGCGCAGGCCATCGCCCAGGTATGCGAGCTGACCCAGCAGTTGCGGGGGCAGGCGGGCGAGCGGCAGGTGGCGGGGGCGAGCGCGGGAATCACCGTGAACCAGGGGCTGTTCGGGCATGGCTCGTCGGTCGTCGCGGTGCGCTGAGCGGTGCCCGAGCGTCCGCCGGTACCAGGGCGACGTCCTTACGGTTGTCACGAACACCGTTGCCGTCCATCACCTTGACGCCCCCTGACCACCGGTGAACACTGCTGCGGTGTCAGTCGGCGTCGCCGCACGCAGGCTCTTGTGACGTTCACCCCCCATGGGCGATTCCGATGCACCCGCACGCTCGAAACGACCCAGCACGGAGGACCGGGGCCACCCGCCCCGGGCGAGGTCCTAGGAGCCGACATGAGCAATGGGGACATCTTCACCGGTGAGGTCATCGGCACCGCGATACTGATTCTCTTCGGGGCGGGCGTCTGCGCCGCCGTCACGCTGAACCACTCCAAGGCCAAGGCGTCGGGGTGGATCGTCATCGCCTTCGGCTGGGGCTTCGGCGTCATGGCCGGCGCCTACACCGCCGCCCCGCTGTCCGGAGCCCATCTCAATCCGGCGGTGACCGTGGGCGTCGCCGTGGACACCGGCGACTGGGACAAGGTGCCGCTCTACATCCTCGGGCAGCTCATCGGCGCCGTGATCGGCGCGGTGCTGGCCTGGGCGCTGTACTACGCGCAGTTCGCCGCCAACGCGGACGAGAAGAACGCCCTTCCCACGCTCGGGGTCTTCTCCACCGTTCCGGAGATCCGGAATCCGGTGGCCAACCTCGTCACCGAAATCATCGCGACGGCCGCGCTGGTGCTGCCGCTGCTCGCGTTCGGCAAGGTCGACGGCATCGGGATCGGCCCGGTCGCCGACGGCGGCGGCACCGTGGTCCTCGGCTCGGGCATCTCCGTCCTGCTCGTCGCGTTCCTGGTGGTCGGCATCGGCCTCTCCCTGGGCGGGCCCACCGGCTATGCCATCAACCCGGCGCGCGACCTCGGGCCACGCCTCGCCCACGCCCTGCTGCCCATCCCCAACAAGGGGACCTCGGACTGGGGTTATGCCTGGGTCCCGGTGGTGGGCCCGCTGATCGGGGCCGTGCTGGCGGGTCTCGTCTTCAACGCAGCCTTCTGACCGAAGGAGACGCCATGCCGCATCCGACGGACACCTACGTCGCCGCGATCGACCAGGGCACCACCTCCAGCCGCTGCATCATCTTCGACCACGACGGCGCGATCGTCGCCGTCGACCAGCGCGAGCACCGTCAGATCTTTCCCAAACCCGGCTGGGTCGAGCACGACGCCACCGAGATCTGGGCCAAGGTGCAGGCCGTGGTGGCCGGTGCGCTGGCCAAGGCGGGGCTGCGGGCCGACCAGCTCACCGCGCTGGGCATCACCAATCAGCGCGAGACGACGGTCCTGTGGGACCGCCGCACCGGCAAACCGGTGCACAACGCGATCGTCTGGCAGGACACCCGCACCTCCGGCCTGTGCGACGAACTCGGCGGCGAGGTGGGACAGGACCGCTTCCGGGACACCACCGGACTGCCGCTCGCCAGCTACTTCTCCGGGCCCAAGGCCGCCTGGCTGCTGGAACACGTTCCCGGGCTGCGCCACCGTGCCGAGCTGGGCGAGATCGCCTTCGGCACCATCGACTCCTGGCTGATCTGGAACCTCACCGGCGGCACCGACGGCGGAGTGCACGTCACCGATGTGACCAACGCCGGACGCACGCTGCTGATGGATCTGCGGGCCCTCCAGTGGGACCCCTCGATCCTGGCCGCCATGGGCCTGCCCGAGGCGATGCTGCCGGAGATCCGCTCCTCCGCCGAGGTGTACGGCACGGCGGTCGGGCAACTGGCCGGTGTGCCGGTGGCCTCCGCGCTCGGCGATCAGCAGGCCGCCGTCTTCGGCCAGACCTGCTACGGCGTCGGCGAGGCCAAGAACACCTATGGCACCGGCAGCTTCCTGCTGCTGAACACCGGTGACCGCCCGGTGCCGTCCAAGAGCGGGCTGCTGACCACGATGGGCTACCAACTCGGGGGTGAGCGGCCCGTCTACTGCCTGGAGGGTTCGATCGCGATCACCGGCGCGCTGGTGCAGTGGTTCCGCGATCAGCTGGGCATCATCCGCTCCGCCGACGAGATCGAGCCGCTCGCCGCGAGCGTGGACGACAACGGCGGGGCGTATATCGTCCCGGCCTTCTCGGGTCTGTTCGCCCCGTACTGGCGCTCGGACGCCCGCGGCGTGATCACCGGCCTCACCCGCTATGTCACCAAGGCGCATCTGGCCCGTGCCGTCCTGGAGTCGACCAGCTGGCAGACGCGTGAGGTGGTCGACGCGATGTACCAGGACTCCGGGGTACGGATCAGCTCGCTCAAGGTCGACGGCGGAATGACGGCCAACGGCCTGCTGATGCAGCACCAGGCCGATGTGCTGGGCGTCCCGGTGATCCGTCCGGTGGTCGCCGAGACCACCTGCCTGGGCGCGGCGTACGCGGCGGGGCTCGCCACCGGCGCCTGGCAGGACCTCGACGAGCTGCGGGCCCACTGGAAGCGGGACACCGAGTGGACCCCGGGGATGTCCGAGGAGGAGAGGACGCGCGAGTACGGCAACTGGCGCATGGCGGTGGAGCGCAGCTTCGGCTGGCACAAGGAAGGGCAGCGGGCCGAAGGCTCCTGAGCCGCATACGGTGCCATCGCTCGCGAACGGCGGCCCGTACCCCGGACGGCGGGGTACGGGCCGTGCCGTGCGGTCAGGCCCGGGGCGCGGTGGCCAGCATCGCGTGCTCGACCACCGAGATCAGCACATGCTTGACCGACTCGCGCTCCCGGGCGTCACACAGGACGACCGGGGTGCCCGGGTCGAGGTCGAGCGCGTCGCGCACCGAGTCCTCCGGATAGCGGTCGGCGTCCTGGAAGCAGTTGACCGCCACCGTGAAGGCGATGTCCCGCCGTTCGAAGTAGTCGATGGCGGCGAAGCAGTCCTCGAGACGGCGGGTGTCGGCCAGCACCACCGCGCCCAGCGCGCCGGTGGCCAGCTCGTCCCACAGGAACCAGAACCGGTCCTGTCCCGGTGTGCCGAAGAGATACAGCACCAGGTCCTCGCGGAGCGTGATGCGCCCGAAGTCCATGGCGACGGTGGTGGTCGTCTTGGACTCCACCCCCGCGATGTCGTCGACCGGCCGGCCCGCCTCGGTGAGCAGCTCCTCGGTGCGCAGCGGCCTGATCTCGCTGACCGCCCCCACCAGGGTCGTCTTGCCCACCCCGAAGCCGCCCGCCACCAGTATCTTCAGCGTGACCGGTTCGACGACATGAGGGCGAACCAGGTCAGAGTGCCCGTAGCCCATTGATCACCTCGCGCAGAATCCTCTCGTCCGGCAGTTCCGCCGGAGGTACGGGCCGAGACACTCGGACGAGTGCGGCGTGGAGCAGATCGCCGATGAGCACACGGATCACGCCGATCGGAAGGTCGAGCTCCGCCGCCAGTTCGGCGACGGACTGCGGACTGTCCCGGCTCAGCTCGACGATGTCGATGTGCTCCGGGGACAACATCTGGTCGGCGACGGTCCGGTGGTTCGCGCTGTCGGCGACGACGACCGCGATCAGATCCAGCTTCTCCTCCGCGGCGCTGCGGGTGCGTCCCCGCGTCATCGCATAAGGTCTGACCACCGGTCCCGCCGCGTCGTCGAACCACCGGGCGACGCCTTCCGGGTCTCCGCTCATCGTCCCCCGGCCTCCGTCACCCGCTGGAGCGCGGAGCCGAGCCCAGATGCACGCCCACCCGCTTGACCAGCAGCGTCATCTCGTATGCTATCTGGCCCACATCGGAGTCGGCGTCGGCGAGGACGGCAAGACAGCTACCGTCCCCCGCCGCGGTGACGAACAGGAAGGCGTCGTCGAGTTCGACGATGGTCTGACGGACCCGGCCGACGTCGAAGTGGCGGCCGACGCCCTTGGCGAGGCTGTGGAAGCCGGAGGCCACGGCGGCCAGATGCTCACCGTCCTCCCGGGACAGATCGCGTGAGCCGCCGGTGGCGAGCCCGTCCCCGGAGAGCACCAGCGCCTTGCGGATGCTGCCCACTCTGCCGACCAGTTCATCGAGCAGCCAGTTGAGTTCGCCCGATCCGTTCGGCGAGCCATTGGATGCTGCGGCGTTCGATGCGGTCATCGACCGTCCCCCTCATGTGTCGTTCCAGGGCTTACGTCCGCATCGCCGGATCCGGTGGCCGACTGCCGCCGACCGCGCTGCCAACCCCGTTGGAGCGAGGCCATGGTGGCCCTCGCCTGCTCGGCTTCGCGCTCGGGATCGATCTCGGCAGCGGTTCGGTCCGCCTCGTCCGGGGGTGCGGGGTCGTTCTTCAACTGCGGGGCCAGGCTGGCCTGCCGTACCCGCTTGGGGAGGCCGGAGGCCGCCCGCTGGGTGGGCACCGGGCTCTGCTCCGGGCCTTTGCGCTCCGTCCCCGTGCGCCGCGGGCCCTGGCTCCGACCCTGGGCCTGGTCCTGGCCCTGGCGTTCGGAGCGGTCGGCCCAGGACGGCTGCCCCGGGCCCTGCGAACGGGTGGGCCGTCCGCCGGACGTGCCCTCGACCGGCCGGCCGTGGTCGGCGACCAGTACCGGCGGGACACGGCGGGGCAGCGGCGCGGGGCCGCCGCCCGGTGCCGGGTCCGGGCCGTCCGAAGTCTGCTGATGCTGCTCCACGGTGGACGGGGCGGGTCCGGTGCGTACGGACTGACGCGCCTTCAGGCCGCGGGCCCGGAAGATCCCGCCCACTTCCTCGTCATCGTCGGCGCCTTCGTGACCCTCATGTGCGAGGGATGAGGTCAGGGACGCGAGCTGCGAGGCCGGCTCGGCCTCGTCCACGGGTCCGAGCCGGACGTCGCCCACGCCCCGCCGCGCGGTGTCGGCGAAGCGCCCGCCGGTGTCCCGGTCGTCGCGGCCGTCGGTCTCCCCCCGGCCGCCCTCGTCGGTGAGCAGGTTGGAGGGGATGAGCACGATGGCCGTGGTGCCGCCGTACGGGGAGGGCTGCAGCGAGACCCGCGCCCCCTGCCGCTGGGCGAGCCGGCTGACCACGAACAGCCCGAGCCGGTCGGTGTCGGAGAGCTGGAACTCGGGGGTCTCGGCGAGCCGGAGGTTGGCCTCCAGCAGCGCGTCGGGCGTCATGCCGAGGCCCCGGTCGTGGATCTCCAGGGTGAAGCCCTTGGCGACCCGCTCGCCGTGCACCTGGACGGCGGTGTGCGGCGGCGAGAAGACGGTCGCGTTCTCCAGGAGTTCGGCGATCAGATGGGTGAGGTCGCCGACGGCCGGGCCGACGGCCGCGATCCGGGGCAGCCGGCGGACCTCGATCCGCTCGTAGTCCTCCACCTCGGCGACGGCCGCGCGCACGACGTCCATCAGCTGGATCGGCTTGCGCCACTGCCGGGAGGGGGCGGCGCCGGAGAGGATGACCAGGCCCTCGGCGTGCCGCCGCATACGGGTGGTCATATGGTCCAGGCGGAACAGGTCGGCGAGCTCGTCGGTGTCCTCGGTGCGCCGCTCCATGGTGTCGAGGAGGGTGAGCTGACGGTGCAGCAGCACCTGGCTCCGGCGGGCGAGATTGACGAAGACCTCGGAGACGCCCTGGCGGAGCTCGGCCTGCTTGACCGCGGCCTCGACGGCGGCCCGCTGGAGGGTGTTGAGGGCCAGGCCCACCTGGCCCATCTCATCGGGGCCGTAGTCCAGCCGGGGCGCCTCGGTCTCCACGTCGATCTGCTCGCCCGCGCCGAGGCGGCGCATCACGCTCGGCAGCCGGACGCTGGAGACCTCCTGGGCGTCCCTGCGCAGCCGGGACAGATCGCGGACCAGGCTCCGGCCGATCCGGAACGAGACGAAGATGGAGACGATGAGCGCGATCAGGCCGAGGACACCGGCGATGCCCGCCTTGAGCAGCACGCTGCTGGCCACCGGGTCGATGCGCTTCTTGAGCCGGTCGGTGGCCTCGTCGCCCAGCCGGTCGTAGTCGCTGAGGACGGGGTGGGCCGCGGCCTCCCAGTGCTCCTGGTCCAGCGCCCTGATGGCCGTGGCGGGATCCATCGAGGACAGGACCTTGCCCTCGGCCACGCGCAGGGCGGCGGGGGCGGCGTTGGTGCGCCGGTAGTCGGCGAAGACCTTCTGCTCGGAGTCGGGGAGGATCGGCAGGTTGATCTCGTAGAGCAGGGTGCGCTCGGCGATGAGGTCGGACATCGCCTGGAGGTCCGCCATCGTCATCTTGCGCGCCGTCAGCGCCGAGACATACAGCGCGTCCTCGCGGGAGAGCGCCTCCCGGGCGCGGATCATGGCGACCAGCGCGCGGCCCTGTTTGTCGAGGTCGGTGTCGGGCACCGCGTGGAGGGAGCTGCGGAAGGTGTAGCAGAGGTCGACAAGCTTGTTGTAATACTCATATGCCTGGGTGGAGGAAATGGCGTCGTCCTCGACCTTGCGGCGCAGGCTGTCCAGCCCGTCGGCGGCCTTGAGGATGTTGTCGAGCTGTTCCTCGGAGTCGTCGTTCATCTTGCCGTGCATAGTGCCGTCCGAGTCGGCGGCCCGCAGCTTGTCGATCGACTGGTCGGTTTTGCGCTGCAGGGAGTGGAGCACGGGCAGGGCGTCCGACTGCCGCGGATCGGCCAGCAGGACGAGCGTCTGCCGGCGTTCCTTCTGGACGGCGTGCACCGCGTCCTCGGCCGGCTGGCCCGCCTTGTCGATGATGTCGGCCGCGTCCAGCAGTTGGATCGCCTCGCGACCGGTGATCACCGTGGCGAAGGCCCATATCGCCGTCAGCGACACGAGCGGCACCAGCAACAGCGCCACGATCTTCCTGCGGATGGACTTACCGCGAAAGCGCATGGCCTCCCTAACGTCAACCCCGAATTGCGGGGGCGGTGTTCCGAGTTCCGACAACGAGCGGCGCGAGCCTACTACTGCCAGTTGGACATATCGAAGGCATGTCCACTTGATGCAGGGAACTCCTTACACTGCGTGATCAGGAGTTGTCGGGCGATTCCCCGACTTACCCCCCGCGCTCGGGGCTGTTCTCCCGGGCACCGCATGCGGCCATTCGGCCGCGGTTGGCTGGTTTTCCCCTCCCCAGGGGAACCTCCGGTCGGTGCCATTCGTGATCCAAAGGGGCACACTAGGGGGGCATACAACCCAAGTCCCGCTATCTGACTCGGCCGCACCGGGGCAGCCTTGGAAAGGGGTGGGAGCGTCATGGACGCGATGGACAAGGATCGCGACATCCCGGCACTCGGGGCCCGGCCGTTGTGGACCGAGGAGCCGGCGCGCAGGCGGCGGCTGCCCGATCCGGTCCGCGCCGCGGCGGTGCGGGCGGTCATCATCATCGCCGTGACGCTGGTTCAGACGATGGTCGCGCTCCTGTGCACCCTGGCGGGCTCATGGTCCGCCTTCCCCACCGTGCTCGCCACGGTGGCGAGCACGGTGGTGGCGACCTGGGGCGTGCTGGACGTATGGGTGACCCGGCAGGTCTGGCGCCAGCGGTACGGAGTGGTGTCCCGGCCCAGCAGCACGGCCCGGGAGATGCGCCGGCAGCGCCGCCGGGCCGGTGAGGCGGAGCCGGTCACCTCCCGGCCGGCTGCGGAGCACGGGCCAGCTCGCGGCGCAGCCGCATAAAGGGCCTGGGCCGGTCGACGCCGAGGGCGGCGGTGGAGATCCCGCCATGTTCGTAGACGGCGAGGAAGCCGCCGCCGTCGGCCGGGTCGCCCTCGAGGATCCGGACGGTGTCACCGGGTGCGCGCCGCCCGGCGTACTGGATACGGGCGCCGTACTGGTCGGACCAGAAGTAGGGCAGCGCCTCGAAGGGTTCGACGGTGGACCCGGCGAGCAGATTGCGGGCGGCGACGGCGCCCTGCAGCATTCCGCTGGTCCAGTGCTCGGCCCGGACGGTGCGCGCGGTGCCCGGCTGGGCCAGCCGGGCCACGTCCCCGACGGCCACGACATTGGGCAGCGCGGTGACACAGCCCGCGTCGCACCGCACCCCGTCGTCCAGGGCCAGACCGGAGCCTTCCAGCCACCCGGTGGCGGGGCGCACCCCGACGCCGACGACCACCACATCGGTGGGCAGCACCCGCCCATCCGTGAGCTCCACGCCGGTGACCCGGCCGCTGCCGCGCAAGCCCTCGACGCCGGTGCCGCACAGCAGGGTGGCCCCGCCCCTCGCGTGCAGCCCGGCGCACACCCGGGCCATCTCCTCGCCCAGTTGGGGCACCAGCGGCAGCGGCGCGGCCTCCACGACGGTGACATCGAGCCCGAGGGCGGCACAGGAGGAGGCCACTTCGGCGCCGATGAAGCCCGCGCCGATCACCACCACCCGTGCGGCATCCGCGCGCAGCGCGGCGCGGAGCCGGGTCGCGTCGTCGAGGGTGCGCAGGGTGTGCACCCCGTCCAGCCGCGGAAGGGGCAGGGTTCTGGGCGTGGCCCCGGTGGCGATGACGACGCCGTCGGTGCGCAGGGCGCGGCCGCCGGTGAGGCGGATCTCCCCGGCGGCGGTGTCCAGTGCCTCGGCCCGGACGCCGAGCAGCCATTCGGCGTCGAGTTCGGCCTCCTCCTCGGGGTCGGTCAGGGCGAGGCGGCCCGGCCCCTCGCCCGGATCGCCGTCCCCGGTCAGGAACTCCTTGGACAGCGGCGGGCGGTCGTAGGGGCGGTGGCACTCCTCCCCGACGACGACCAGCCGCCCGTCGTATCCCAGGGAGCGCAGGCCCCGCGCCGCGTGCAGTCCCGCGAGCGCGGCCCCGACCACCGTGACCGTGGTGAGCGTCGTCATGCCACGGCTTCTTCCGGTGCCGCGTGCACGGGCTCGCCGGGAACGGTGCGCACCGCGGGGTGGACATACAGCATTCCGTCCACGACCGTGACAGCGTGGGTCCGTACGGGCTTGCGGGCGGGCAGACAGGTCGGCTCGCCGGACCGCAGATCGAACAGCGCGGCATGCAGCGGGCATTCGACGTAGCAGCCTTCCAGCCACCCTTCGGAGAGGGAGGCGTCCTGGTGGCTGCAGGTGTCATCGATGGCGTAGAACGCTCCGTCGGTGTGGAACACCGCGATCGTCGCGGCGGCGTCGCCGGCCTCGACACGCATCGACTCGCCCTCCGGCAAGTTCTCGATACGGCAGACGGGAATCATTGGCCCCCCTCACGTTGATCGGTATCATGCGTTGTGGATAGTGCACTGAAAAGCGCGATGCGCAACAGAATCCAGATCGGGAAGGCAGCCGTCAAGAGTTCCCCGGACCGAGGGGCCCCACGCAGAGCCACCGGATGGTGAGATCAGAACCATGACGAACACGACCGAGGAACGGGCCGAGGACAAGCGGGGGGCCTCCGGGGCAGTGCAGTCGGTGGACAGGGCGGTCAGCGTCCTGGAGATCCTTGCCAGGCTCGGCGAAGCCGGAGTGACCGAGATCGCCGACGAGCTGGGGGTCCACAAGTCGACCGCCTTCCGGCTGCTCGGCGTTCTGGAGAACCGCGGACTCGTCGGGCAGGAACGCGACCGGGGGAAGTACTACCTGGGCGCCGGGGTGCTCAGACTCGCCGGCGCCGCCGCCATCCGCCTGGACATCTCGCAGGAGGGCGCCCCGGTGTGCCGGGCGCTGGCCGACGAGACCGGTGAGACGGCCAATATCGCCGTCCTGGACGGGGACGCGGCGGTCAACATCATGCAGGCGCGCGGTGCCGCGGCGGTGACCGCCTTCAACTGGCTGGGGCGGCGCACCGCGCTGCACGCGACCGCGAGCGGCAAGGTGCTGCTCGCACATCTGTCGGGCGAACGCCGGGAGCGGCTGGTGACGCGGAAGCTGCCGCGGTTCACCGAGCACACCATCACCACCTCCGCCGAGCTGCGGCAGCAGCTGGAGACGGCGGCCGAGCGCGGCTACGCCTACTCCTGCGAGGAGTTGGAGATCGGGCTGAACGCGGTGGCGGCGCCGGTGCGCGCCCACGACGGCGCGCTCATCGGGGCGATCGGCGTCTCGGGCCCGGCGTACCGGATGGCGCAGAGCCGGCTGCCCGATCTGGCCGAGTACGCCGTGAAGACCGCCGAGGAGTTGTCCCGGCGGATGGGCTTCCCCGGCTGAGCCGCCACATCACCCCACCCACCCGACGAGGGGGCCGGACGACTCCGGCCCCCTCGTCGCGTCCGCGGCCAGGACCCAGGGGCGTGTGACCGACGCGAAACCCCAGTCAGCGCTGGCTTACAGGCGGTTTTCGCGAACCCCTTGACCGCACGGGGCGACGACTTTCAGGATGTCTCTCATCGCGCAACATGCCGCGCTATACGCAACTGGGTGGTAACCGGCGGCCGTTGAAACGGCCTCGGCCTCACCCTCCATCGAGGCAGTCATGCCAGCTCCCGTGCACCGGTCCCTGCGATCGCAGGAGAACAGAGGAGTGAGCCATGCCACAAGAAGCCCGCGCCGTCGTCGCGGTCAAAAAGGGCGCCCCCGTGGAGGTGCTGCCCGTTCTCGTGCCCGAACCCGGCCCCGGTGAGGTGCTGGTGGGAGTCCAGGCGTGCGGCGTGTGCCACACCGACCTGCACTACCGGGACGGCGCGATCGGAGACGAATTTCCGTATCTGCTCGGGCACGAGGCGGCCGGAATGGTCGAGGCCGTGGGCCCCGGCGTCACCGGACTCGCACCCGGTGACTATGTGGTCCTGGCCTGGCGGGCGCCGTGCGGCGGCTGCCGCTCCTGCCGCCGGGGCCGCCCGTGGTACTGCTTCGACAGCCGCAATGCCGCCCAGCCGATGACCCTGACCGACGGCACCCCGCTCAACCCGGCGCTGGGCATCGGCGCGTTCGCCGAGAAGACGCTGGTCGCGGCGGGGCAGGCGGTGAAGATCGACCCCTCGGCACGCCCCGAGGCGGCGGGCCTGATCGGCTGTGGGGTGATGGCCGGCTACGGCGCGGCCGTGCACACCGGCGGGGTGTCCAACGGCGACACGGTCGCGGTCATCGGCTGCGGCGGCGTCGGCAACGCCGCGATCGCCGGGGCCTCGCTGTCCGGGGCGCGCAGGGTGATCGCCGTGGACATCGACGACGCCAAGCTGGACGCGGCGACCCGCTTCGGCGCCACCGACACCGTCAACTCCCGTGGTACGGATCCGGTCGAGGCGGTACGCGAGCTGACCGGGGGCTTCGGCGCGAATGTGGTGATCGACGCGGTGGGCCGCCCCGAGACCTACTCCCAGGGCTTCTACATGCGCGACCTGGCCGGGGTGCTGGTGCAGGTCGGGGTGCCGGATCCGGAGATGCGCATCGATCTGCCGCTGATCGATCTGTTCTCGCGGGGCGGTGCGCTCAAGTCGTCCTGGTACGGCGACTGCCTGCCCAGCCGTGACTTCCCGGTCCTGGTCGACCTCCACCTCAGCCGCAAGCTGGATCTGGACGCGTTCGTCAGCGAGACGATCACGCTGGACGAGGTCGAGACCGCGTTCACCAAGATGCAGCGCGGCGAGGTGCTGCGGTCGGTGGTGGTCCTGTGACTACCGAGGCATACGGCCCGGACAAGCGCGTGGTCATCGTCGGTGCCGGGATCGTCGGCTGCTCGCTCGCCGATGAGCTGACCGCCCGCGGCTGGCGGGACGTCACCGTCCTGGAGCAGGGCCCGCTGCTCGCCCCCGGCGGCTCGACCTCGCACGCCCCCGGCCTGGTCTTCCGGACCAGCCCCTCCAAGACCCTGACCGACTTCGCCACCTACACCGTCGAGAAGTTCTCCTCCCTCGAGGTCGACGGGCTGTCCTGCTTCAACCCGGTGGGGGGTCTGGAGATCGCCACCAGCGAGGAGCGCTGGGCCGAGCTGCACCGCAAGGCCGGGCTGGCGGCCTCCTGGGGCGTACGGGGCGAGCTGCTCGGCCCGGCCCAGTGCGCCGAGCTGTGGCCGCTGCTGGACGCGGAGCGGATCCTCGGCGGTTTCCACACCCCGGACGACGGGCTGGCCCGGGCACTGCTCGCCTCCCGCGCCCAGCTGGAACGGGCCACCGCGCACGGCGCCCGCTTCCTGGACCGGCACACCGTCACCGCCATCGAGCGGGAGGACGGCCGGGTCACCGCGGTCGTCACCGACCGGGGCACCTTCCCCGCCGACATCGTGGTCTCCGCCGCCGGATTCTGGGGCCCGCTGATCGGCGCGATGGCGGGGGTCCCCGTCCCCCTGCAGCCGCTGGCCCACCAGTACGCCAGGACCGGGCCGCTGCCCGAGCTCGCTGGGCTCAACGACCCCCGTACGGAGGCGAGCCGGCCGATCCTGCGCTTCCAGGACCGCGATCTCTACTTCCGCGAGCACACCGACCGCATCGGCATCGGCAGCTACGCCCACCGCCCGCTCCCCGTCGACCCGGCGCGGCTGCCCGCGTACGACGAGGCCCCGGTGATGCCGTCCTCGCTGCCGTTCACCGCCGAAGACTTCGCCCCAAGCTGGGAGGACAGCGTCGAATTGCTCCCCGCGCTCGGCGCGAGCGGGGTCGAGGAGGGCTTCAACGGCGTCTTCTCCTTCACCCCCGACGGTATGCCGGTCATCGGCGAGTCCCGCGAGGTGCGCGGCTTCTGGCTGGCCGAGGCAGTGTGGGTGACCCACTCCGCGGGCGTCGCCCGGGCCGTGGCCGAGTGGATGACGGACGGGCGGCCGGGCATGGACGTCCACGAATGCGATCTGTACCGCTTCGAGGACGCGCAAGCCTCCCCCGCCTACATCGCCGAGCGCGGGGCCCGGAACTTCGTCGAGGTCTATGACGTCATCCATCCGCTGCAGCCGATGGAGCAGCCCCGTCCGCTGCGGGTCAGCCCCTTCCACGTCCGGCAGCGGGAGCTGGGCGGGTACTTCCTGGAGGCCGCGGGCTGGGAGCGGCCGCACTGGTACGAGGCGAACGCCTCGCTCGCCGAGTCGATCGACCTGCCCCCGCGCGACGCCTGGTCGGCCCGCTTCTGGTCGCCCATCGCCGCCGCCGAGGCCAGGGTCACCCGGGAGCGGGTCGCGCTGTACGACATGACCCCGCTCAAGCGGCTGACGGTCACCGGGCCCGGGGCGCTGGACTTCCTGCAGCGCATGACCACCAATCAGCTGGCGAAGAAGCCCGGTGCGGTCACCTACACCCTGCTGCTGGACGAGGCCGGGGGCATCCGCAGCGACCTCACCGTCGCCCGGCTGTCGGAGCGCCACTTCCAGGTCGGCGCCAACGGCGGACTGGACCTGGACTGGCTGCTGCGCCATGCGCCCGATGACATCCATATCGCCGACATCACGCCGGGCACCTGCTGCATCGGCGTCTGGGGCCCACTGGCCCGGGATCTGGTCCAGCCGCTGACCCGCGACGACTTCTCGCATGAGGCGTTCGGCTACTTCAAGGCCCAGCAGACGTATATCGGCCATGTACCGGTGACCGCGATGCGGCTGTCCTACGTCGGCGAGCTGGGCTGGGAGCTGTACACCACCGCCGACATGGGGCTGCGGCTGTGGGACACCCTGTGGGAGGCGGGCCGGCGCCACGGGGTGATCGCCGCCGGGCGCTCGGCCTTCAACAGCCTGCGGCTGGAGAAGGGCTATCGCGCCTGGGGCCATGACATGACCACGGAGCACGATCCCTACGAGGCCGGGGTCGGCTTCGCCGTCCGGATGAACAAGGGCGACTTCATCGGGCGTGCGGCGCTCGAGGGCCGCGGCGAGGAGACGGCGGCCCGCAGGCTGACCTGCCTCACCCTGGACGACCCGGCCGCGGTCGTGATGGGCAAGGAGCCGGTGTACGCCGATGGCGTCCCGGCCGGCTATGTGACCAGCGCGTCCTACGGCTACACCATCGGCCGGACCGTCGCCTACGCCTGGCTGCCCGCCTCGGCCGCCGTCCCCGGCACCGCCGTCCACATCGAGTACTTCGGCGAGAAGGTCCCCGCGACCGTCGCCGCCGAGCCCCTCTTCGACCCGCGCATGGAGCGTATCCGCCGCTGACGCGAGCGCGTGCCGAGCGCGCGTGCCGAGAGCGTCCGCGAGCGCGGGAAGCGACCGCTTGGAGGACCCCTGATGGCCCCCACCCACGCTGTGATCGTCCCGGGCCCCGGCGGCATGGGCCGTGCCGCCGCCCATCCCCTCGAACTCTTCGACCCCCGCCGGCTGTTCGCCGCGCCCGCCTGAGGAGAACCCCATGACTGTGGCTCCCGAGTCCCCCGCCGCCACGACCCCCAGTCTGCTCGCCACTCTCCCCGGCCACTGGTACACCGCTCCCGGGATCTTCCGGCGGGAGCAGGAGCACCTGTTCGAGGCCATGTGGTTCTGCGCGGTGCGCGGGGCCGATCTGGACCGGCCGGGTGCGTTCCGCACCGTGCACATCGGCCGGGAGAGCGTGCTGATCACCCGCAACCGGCGGGGTGAGCTGCGGGCGTTCCTCAACATCTGCCGTCACCGCGGCGCCCGGCTGTGCACCGAGGAGTCCGGGACGGTGCGGCGCTCGCTGCAGTGCCCGTACCACGCCTGGACCTACGATCTGGACGGCAGGCTCACCGCCGCCCCCAACCTTCAGAAGATGCCCGATATCGACCGGGTCGAGCGCGGACTGGTGCCGGTGCGGCTTCGCGAATGGCTCGGCTATGTCTGGGTCTGCCTGGCCGAGGACCCACCATCGTTCGAGGAGACGGTCATCGGGGCGGTGGCCGACCGGCTCGGCGACGCGGCGTCCGTGGAGCGCTACGGCGTGGCGGGGCTGGCGCTGGGCCGCCGGATCTCCTATGACGTCCGGGCCAACTGGAAGCTGATCGTCGAGAACTTCATGGAGTGCTACCACTGCGCGACGATCCATCCCGAACTCACCGAAGTGCTGCCGGAGTTCGCCGACGGGCTCGCGGCGCAGTACTTCGTGGGGCACGGCGCCGAGTTCGCCGAGGAGGCCCAGGGGTTCACGGTGGACGGCAGCGAAGGGTTCGGCCGCATCGCAGGGATCGCCGAGGAACAGGACCGCCGCTACTACGCGATCACGGTACCGCCGCAGGTCTTCCTCAACCTGGTCCCCGACCACGTGATCATGCACCGGATGTTTCCGCTCGCCCCCAATCGCACACTGGTCGAATGCGACTGGCTCTACGCACCCGAGGTGGTGGCGTCCGAGCGGGATCTGTCGAAGTCGGTGGAGCTGTTCCACCGGGTCAACGCCCAGGACTTCGACGCCTGTGAGCGCACCCAGCCCGCCATGGACTCCCGCGCCTACCGCGACGGCGGGGTGCTCGTCCCCAGCGAACACCACATCGGCGCCTTTCACCGATGGGTGACCGACCATGTCCCGACCCCCGACGCGGAGGAATGCCCGTGACAGACCTCTTCATCGGTGGCCAGTGGACCGAAGCGATCGACGAACGCACCCGTGAGATCCGCTGCCCGGCCGACGGATCGCTGGTGGCGGTCGTCGACGAGGGCGGCGGCAAGGACGCGGCCGAGGCGGTGGCCGCCGCCCGGCAGGCGTTCGACCAGGGGCCCTGGCCCCGAACCCCGGTCGGGGCGCGCGGCGATCTGCTGCTGCGCGTCGCCGACCTGCTGGAGCGCGACAAGGCCGCGCTGGCCCGGGCGGAATCGCTGGACACCGGGAAGCGACTGGCCGAGAGCGAGCTGGACATCGACGGTGTGGTGGCGTGCTTCCGCTACTACGGGCAGCTCGTGCGCACCGAGGCGGACCGGGTCGTGGACACCGGCACCGAGCACACCGTCAGCCGGGTGGTCTATGAACCGGTCGGGGTCTGCGCGCTGATCACCCCGTGGAACTATCCGCTGCTGCAGACCTCGTGGAAGGTCGCGCCCGCGCTCGCCGCGGGCAACACCTTCGTACTGAAGCCCAGTGAGCTGACCCCGAGCACGGCGATCGCCCTGATGCGGCTGCTGGCGGAGGCCGGGCTGCCGGACGGGGTGGCCAATCTGGTGCTCGGCCCGGGCGCCGAGGCCGGGGCCCCGCTCACCGACAACCCCGATGTGGACATGGTGTCCTTCACCGGCGGCCTGCGGACCGGGCGCCGGATCATGGCCGCCGCCTCGGGCACGGTCAAGCGGACCTCGCTGGAGCTGGGCGGTAAGAACCCCAATATCGTCTTCGCCGACGCGGACTTCGAGACCGCCGTGGACTACGCGCTCACCGCGGTCTTCCTCCACTCCGGGCAGGTCTGCTCGGCCGGGGCCCGGCTGCTGGTGGAGGACCCCGTGCACGACGCCTTCGTCGAGGAGGTCGTGCGCCGCGCCCGCGGGATCCGGCTGGGCGGGCCGTTCGACGAGCGGGCTCAGACCGGCCCGCTGATCTCCGCCGCGCACCGGGCCAAGGTCGAGGCGTATGTGGCGACGGGGCTCGCGGAGGGCGCCCGGCTGCGCTGCGGCGGCGCCCGTCCGGACGATCCGGCCCTGGCCGACGGCTACTACTTTCTGCCGACCGTCCTCGACCGCTGCCACAGCGGTATGTCGGTACTGGCCGACGAGTCCTTCGGGCCGGTGCTCACGGTGGAACGTTTCACCGGCGAGGACGAGGCGGTGCGGCTGGCCAACGACACCG
The DNA here is from genome assembly GCF_003595545.1 of Streptomyces sp. 11-1-2. Lineage (NCBI taxonomy): Bacteria > Bacillati > Actinomycetota > Actinomycetes > Kitasatosporales > Streptomycetaceae > Streptomyces > Streptomyces sp. 11-1-2. Next base: position 10,431,941 of record NZ_CP022545.1, on the reverse strand, counting down.
TGTACGGCCTCGCCGGGGCCGTATGGTCCGGCGACGAGGGGCGGGCGCAGCGGGTGGCCTCCCTGCTGCGGCTGGGCACCGTATGGATCAACGACTACCACCCCTATCTGCCGCAGGCGGAATGGGGCGGGTTCAAACAGTCGGGGAGCGGACGAGAGCTGGGGCCCTGCGGGCTCGCGGAGTACCGGGAGGCCAAGCACATCTGGCGCAATACGCGTCCGCGTCCGCAGGGCTGGTTCGCCTGACGGGGCATCCGCCCTGGCCCGTCGGTGCCGGGCCGGCCGGTGACCATCGGCGCCACCGTCGCACCGGCCGCGCCCGGAAGCGGAATCCCCACCGGGAGCGTCACCTTCGACCCCGGCGACGGCACCCCACCGGTCACCGCGCCGCTCACCGCGGGGTCGGCGAGCATCACCCACACCTACGCCGGCACCTCCGGAAGCCCCTACACCATCACCGCCGTCTACAGCGGCGACGCCGACTTCACCCCCTCCACCGGCACGGACACCCAGACCGTGGGCCGGGCGGCCACGACCACGGCCGTGGTCTCCGCCCCGGACCCCTCGTCGATCGGGCAGTCCGTGACACTGACCGCCACCGTGGCATCCGTCTCCCCCGGCGCCGGAACCCCGACCGGCACCGTCACCTTCTCCTTCGGCGACGGCACACCGACCGTCACCGCGCCCCTCTCCGGCGGCGTCGCGACCATCGCCCACACCTACACCACCAAGACCGGCAGCCCCTTCCCCATCACGGCCACCTACAACGGGGACACCAACTTCAGCGCGTCCAGCGGCACCGACACCCAGACCGTCAACAAGACGGCCACCACGACCTCCGCGGTCTCCTCCCCGAACCCCTCGTTGGTGAGCGATCCGGTGACTGTTAGCGCGACCGTATCCCCCGTCGCCCCCGGCACCGGGACACCCACCGGGACCGTCACCCTGGCCATTACCGATCGCACCCCCCAGGTGGTGACACTGGTGAACGGCACCGCCTCCGCGACGTTCAGCCCCCTGCCGAAGGGGACGCTCACCGTCACCGCCAACTACAACGGCGACGTCAACTACGCGACCTCCTCGGCGAGCATCATCCAGACGGTGACACCGGGTCAGGCGTAGTCCGCCGGTTCACGGCCGGTCCGCCGCCTCGACGGGCGCATCCGCGCCCGCCTCGGGGCGGCGGTACATCCGTGTCGCGGTGATCTGGCCGTGCACCTGCTGCTCCTCCTCCGGCTCCCGGACCGGCAGGCCGGGCCGCAGATGCTCCTCGACGCTGATGTACTTCAGGCCGGCCCGCAGATCCGCGTCATTGCGCAACCGGATCACCAGCGGGAACTCTGCCAGCGCCGTGGTGTCGAACAGCCCCGTCGTATAGAGGAGCTGGACCCCGAGCGCGTCCGCGACCGCCCGCTGAAGCTCCAGCAGATAGGTGGCGTTGGCCCGGCCGATGGGGTTGTCGAGGAAGAGGGTGCCCGCGTGGCGGTGCTTGTCGCGGCCCCGGTCGTTGCTGCGCAGGGCCGCCATCGTGCAGTACAGCGCGATGGCGGCGGTCAGCAGCTGGCCGCCGGAGAACACATCGCCCATCTGTCCCACCGGCACCCGCTCGGCCCGCAGCACCGCGTCCGGCTTGAGGATCTCGACGGCCACCCCGCGCGGCTGGAGCGCGGCTTGGACCCCGCGCAGCAGCAGCGACATGCCGTCCCGCCGCAGATCGGAGTTCTTCCGGACGGCGGAGCGGGTCGCCTCGTCGATGACCTCGCCGAGCCGCTCGGCGAGCGTGGCCTGGTCGGGGTCCTCGAAGCGGATCCGCAGGAACTCCTGCCCCGACCATTCGCCGAGCCCCTCCGGGAGCCGGGAGAGCCGCTGCGCCGAGCGCAGGGTGGCCAGGCAGGACTCGACCAGGCCGCGCAGCCGGTCCACGATGGAGTCGCGGTTGCGCTCGAGCTGCTCCAGCTCGTCGGTGAGCACGCGCAGCCGGGGCGCGAACGCGTCGGCCCAGGCGGCGGCGTGCTCGGGCAGCGCGGCCGCGGGGAGTTCGCGGATCTGCTGGCGGGCGGGGGTGCGCACCTGCTCGTAGCGGGTGGAGTTGGCGTGCCGCACCAGCACATCGCCGGCTTCCCGCACCGCCGACTCGGCCCCCGACAGATCGGCGGCGCAGCCGCGCAGTGAACGGCGGGTCTCGGCGGCGGCCTGCCGGGCCTCGGCGAGATCGCCGGCGTACGGCTCGGGCCGCTCGCCGTCGTCCTCCGCGCCGGGGCCCTCGCGCAGCAGATCCCGCAGCAGGGCGGCGGTCTCGTCGAAGCCGCCCGCCGCGTCCTCGGCGGAGCGGTGGGCGCGCACCATGTCGGCGTGGGCGGTACGGGCGGTGTCCAGGGCATCCGTACGGGCGGCCAGTTCGCCGTTGGCGGTGCGCAGCAGCTCCTTCGCCTGCTCGGCGTCGGCCGGGACCGTCTCCTCCGGCAGCTCGGTGTGGGCGGCGCCGTCGGCGGGGGCGAGCCGCTCGGCCTCGCCGCGCAGCCGCCCGAGCTGCTCGCTCGCCGCCGACGCACGGCCCTCCAGCATCTGGACCAGCGATTCGGCGCGGGCGGCGGCGGCCTGCCGGGAGGGTCCGTCGGCGCCGTCGGTGCCCTCCAGGAGCTGGGCGGCGCGGGTGCGGACCTTGTTGGTGAGCCGGTCGAGGGAGGCGAGGGCCGCGCTCTCGTCGCTTTCGGCGCGGGCCTGTTCAGCGCGCAGATCGGCGCCGACGCCGACCTTCTCGTACACCTGGGAGGCGGCGCGGTACGCCTCGCGGAGCGCGGGCAGCGAGGTGGTCGGCGGCTCGGTGTCCTCGCCGAGGTCGTCGGGGGCGCCCGCGATCTCCGCACGCTCGGCGCGCAGGGCGCGGGCGGTACGGTGCGCGTCGTCGGCCGCGCGCTGGGCGGCGCGCCGGTCCTCGTCGGCGGAGCGGGCCCGGTCCACGCAGCCCGCGGCGCGCTCCTCGTACTCGGCGGCCTCCTCCGCCAGTTCGCGCAGCCGGGTCTGCCAGGTGGCGCGCTCCCGCAGCCGGTACGCCAGACCGGCCAGCGCGTCCGCCACCCGGCGGGCCCGCTGCGCCGCCTCCTGGCGCTCGTCCCGGACGCGGGCGGCCTCGGTGGCTGCCTCGTCGGCCTCCGCCCGTACCGTACGCGCCTCCACCAGCTCGCGCTGCGCGGTCTCGGCGGTCTCCCGGCCGGTCTCCGCCGCCGCCGCGAGCTCCGCGAGCCGCCCGGGCGGGCAGCCGGTGCGCCAGGAGGCGAGCCGCGCGGACAGCGCCCGGTCCCCGGCCAGCCTGGCGGCGAGCGCCCTGATCTCCTCGTCCCGCTCGGTGGCGCGGGCCCGCAGCTCGCGCCGCTCGTCGTCGGCGGCGCGCTCGTCGTGCATCGCCGGGTTCGGCGGCACGAGGAAGACCCCGCTGTCCTCGGTGCCGGGTGCGGGCGTCGGCGCGAGCAGCGCGGCGGACGTCCCGACGGCCACGGCGGACCGCGGCAGCAGCGACGCCTGCGCGAGCACCGCGCGGGCGCGGGCGTGGGTGTCGGGGTCGGTGATGACGACGCCGTCCACCAGCTCGGGGCGGGCCGCGAGCACGGCGGCGTGGTCGACGGGGTCCACGGCCTGGGCGAGGTAACGCCAGCCGGGGAGGGCGGGGATGCCGTGCTCGCCGAGGAATTCGACGGCCGCCAGCACATCGGGGCTGGGCGGCAGCAGCCCCCCGTCACCGAGCGCGCCCAGGATCCGCGAGTCCTCGGCGGCGGCGGTCCGCAGCTCGAAGAGCTGCCGCTCGGCGGAGGCCACGCTCTCCTCGAGGAGCTCACGCAGCGCCTCGGCGTTGCGGTCCAACTCCTCGGCGGTCAGCGGCCCGTCACCGGGGGGCCGCTGGGCGGGGCGGGCACGGTCGCTGCGGTCCCGGCCGGGGACACCACCGGGCTCGGGGGTCCAGCAATCGGAGTCGTCGGGGGCGTCGGTGTTGGTGGCGTCGGGGTCGTCGGCGTCGTCGATGCCGGTGTCGGCGTGGGTGACGTCGGCGGTATCGGTGGCGGCCTCCGACTCGGCCCGACCGCCGTCGGCGGCCTCGGCAGCGGCCTCCGCCCCGGCCCGACCGCCGCGGGCGGCATCAGCGCCAGCCTCCATCCCGGCCCCACCGCCGCGGGCGGCATCAGCGCCAGCTTCTGTCCCGGCCCGAGCGCTGTGGGCGGCATCGGCGGCGGCTCGCGACTCGGCCCGACTCTCGTCGCCGTCCCCGACCCGAGCCGATACCTCCCCGGGCGGCCGGGAGTCGGCTGCCACGGCCCGGGCGCCGTCGCGCGGGCCATCCGGACACGAGCCGCCGTCGCCCAGCAGTGCGTCCTCGACGTCATCGATCCGCACCGTCACCCGCCCCGCGGGCCGCGACTCCGCCGCGAGCGGACGACGCCGATGGGCCTCCCCCGGGCCCGCCTCCACGTCCTCGCCAAGGGCCGTCCCCTGCGGAGCCGAGCGCGTCTCCTCCGCCTCACCCCCCGGTCCGGCATCGGCCCGCCGGTCGCCCACGGAAGTTGGGTCGTACCCCGCCTCCTCAACCCGCCCCGCCGTCTGGTCCCCATGGCGCGGCTCACCGACCGTACGCGACACGGAAGCGCCATCTCCGCGCGCCGGCCCGGCATCCACCCTCCAGTCGCCCACGGAAGCGGCATCATCCATGGGCTCGGCAGGACCTGCCTCGCCCACCGAGCCGGTGCCCAAGAGCCCGCCGCCCGCGAATGCGGGGGCGCCCTTCGCGCCCGCACCCGGGCGCGCCTCGTGCGCCGGGCCGACGTGCGGCTGTCCGTACTCGACGCCTGCGGCAGCGTCCGCCGCGCCCGCGACGCCGGCCGTCCACCGTGCCGCCGGGCCGGTCGCGGCCCAGCCTGGAGCGGCGTCCTCGATCTCCGGGGTGGCCGTCAACTCGCCCGTGGCGTACGCCAGGTCGGCACCCGGCTCCTCGCCCGCCTCGCCCGCCTCGCCCGGGAGGTGTTCGCGAGTGTCGGCGGGTGGCTCCTCAAAGGCGTAGGCGTGGTCGGGGTACGCGGGCTCGCCGTCCAGGGGGATGGTGCGGGTGGAGGCGCGGAAGGCGGCCGGGAGTTGGGAGAGGCCGATGTCGTCCGCGTCCTCCTCGTCCACGCGGACCGTGATCCACCCGGCCCGGCCGGAGTCCGTCGGCAGGGCGCGGGCGCCCCGCCGACGCGGGGCGCCCGCGTCCGGAATGCGCACCGTCACCCCGCCCGCCGCGCGCGCGTCCGCCGCCGAGGGGCGGGCGGCGGCGCGCGGAGCGGGGACGGCGGCGGAGGGCTGCGGCAGGCCCAGCAGTTCGACCAGGCGCTGCTCCGCGCCCAGCGCCTCCGCGGCGCGCCGCTCCGCGTCGTACGCGGACTCCGCGGCCCGCGTCGCGTCCACCGCTCGCGCCGCGGCCAAATCGGCGCGGGCCTCCTCGGCGGCGGCCGACTTCGCGTGGTCGGCGGTGCGCCGAGCGGTCTCGCGGGCCTCGTCGAAGGCGGCGACCGTGGTCTTCTCGGCGTCGCTCGCGGCGAGGGCGGCGCGGGCCGGATCGGCGTCGGGGGCCGAGTCGTCGAGCCAGCCCGCGCGGACGGCCTCGGCGGTCTCCTGCTCGACCTCGGCGAGCCGCTGGCGCAGATGCTCGGCGTCGCTGCGGGCGCGCTGGGCCGCCGTGGCGGCGGAGGTGGCGTCGCGGTGGGCGGCCTCGCCGGCCTCCTGGAGGGCGGCGGAGCGCTCTTCCTCCTCGCCCGCGACCCGCTCTCCGTCGGCCGCCGCCGCGTGCAGGGCGCGGACGAGGTCGCCGGCGGCCTTGGCGCGGGCGGCGAGCGCGGGGGCGGCGTCCCGCTCGGCCTCGCGGATGGCGGCGGCCACGCGCGCGGAGCGGTCGGCGGCGGCGCGGTGGCGCAGCACGGTCTCGGCGGCCTGCCAGGCGGAGTGCAGGGTGCGGGCGTCGTTGAGTTCGCGGCGCTGCGCCGCGGCGCCCTTCTCGGCGGCGGCGAGCGCCAAGGAGGCGTGGCGGTAGGCGAGTTCGGCGGCGACGAGGTCGCTGCGGCTGCGGGCTCCCTCGGCGTCGGTGACGGCCTGGGCGGCGGAGCCGACCCGCTCGGCGAGTTCGGCGGCGCGCGCCCGCTCCTCCCCGCCGCGTGCGGACAGCCTCCGGGCGAGCGTACGGGTGCGGCGCTCGGCGCCCGCGTGCACCCCGCGGGCCTGCTCACGCCGCTCCGCGGCCTCCGCGATGCGCTGGAGCAGATCGAGCGAACCGGCGGTGAAGTCGCGCTCGGCGGTCAGTTCGGCGCGGCGGCCCAGCTTGTGGGCGAAGCCGTGGACGAGGTCGGCGAGGCCGTCGGTGTCGCGGGTGTCGGTGACGGCGCGCAGCAGCAGGTCGGTGAAGTCGGAGTCGTTCTTGACCGCGAAGAGCCCGGCGGCCTCGCCCTCGTCGGCGTTCATCTCCCGCTGGTAGCGGAAGAGCTCGGGGTCGAGGCCGAGTTCGCCGAGGTGTTCGTTCCAGCGCTCGTGGATCTCCACCCAGACCACGTCGAGATGCGGATACGCCTTGCCGGCCTCCGTAAGGGCGTCACGGAAGCCCTTCATGGTGCGGCGGCGGCCGCGTGCGGTGGAGGCGCCCTCGACGGCGGGCCGCACCGCCACGGACTCGGCGACCGGCAGCGAGTCCAGGCTCATCCCGGGGCCGGGCCGGAAGGAGTACCACGCCTCGGCGAACTTCCGCGGGTCGTTGGAGACCTGACGGCCGCGCCATTCGCTGACCTTGCCGACGACGACGGTCTCACCGGTGATGGTGTGCTGCCACTCCAGCGCGACATGCCCGCAGTCGTCGGCGAGCAGGAACTTGCGCAGCACACCGGAGCTGGCGCCGCCCAGGGTGTTGCGATGGCCGGGCAGCATCACCGAGAAGATCAGCTTGAGCAGGACGGACTTGCCGCCGCCGTTCTCCAGGAAGAGCACACCGGCGGGGGCCGGGCGGCGCGGCGGGCCGACCGGCTCCTCCTCGAAGAACTCCGCCTGGGTGGGCGCGGGGCTGGGCACCGGCTCGCCGACTCCGCGCAGGTCCAGCACGGTGTCGGCGTAACGCGCACCGGCCGGCCCGATGGAGTAGAGGCGGATCCGGGACAGCTCGTACATGGCGGCGGACTCTCGTTGTCGGAAGGGACGGTGATATCGGGCCGGCAGGCGACGACGGGGGCAGGGGCAGCGTTCAGGAGTGGAAGGGGAGACCGGCGTCGGCCACCAGATCGAGGTCGTCGCCCTCGTCGGGGGGCAGCAGGGTCGCGCTGCCGTCGCTGACGGGGACGACACCGAGTTCCAGCAGCTCGGCCATGGCGGCGGTGGCCGCCATGTCGCGCACCTGGAGCTGATAGCGGGCGGTCGTGCGGTAGGTGCCGCCGGACTCGTCCCCGGTGCGCTGCAGAAAGCCGGAGTCGACCAGGAAGGCGAGGGCCTTGCCGACGATGCCGGTGGTGGATCCGGCGAGCCTGCGGGCGTCCTTGGTGGCGCCGGTCGCGCTGCGCCGGGCGTACACCCGCCAGGCGGATTCCAGCCCGGGCGCACCGGTGGCGGGGTCGGTGTTCTCCCCCTGCTCCTCGGCCCGCTCCTCCAGCCGCCGGCACGCCTGGCGGACGAAGGCGTCGACGCCGTTGACGGTGACCCGGCCGATGTAGCCGTCGTCGGCGAGGTCCTCGGGGCGGGGGAACGCCAGGGCGGCGACGGCAAGATGGGCGAGGCCGTGCAGAAAGCGGTCGGCGGAGTCGGTGGCGGCCCGGCGGGCGTAGTCGCCCATGCGGACGGCGAAGACGGAGTCCTCGGCGGCGGTCACGGCCATTCCGGCGCGGGTCGAGACCTCCAGCACGATGAGCCCGAGCCCGGCGGCGACGGCGTCGGCGAGGCGCGCGAACGCCGGTTCGTCGCGGTGGCGGCGCAGCAGCTCGGCGTATTCCACGTCCCGCGCGGGCAGCAGCTTGGGCTGGAGTCCGAAGGCCACCAGCCGTGCGGCGTCGGCCGCGTCGGCGGGCGTGATCCCGGGCGCCGCCGGGGCGGGTGCCGCATCCGGCGGTGTCATGTCGTCGATGTCGTACTCGGTCACGGCTGAACCTCCTCGCGCGGGGCGTATGCACTGGTCATGGCCATCAGGCCACCTCCGCCCGGTCGGCCGCCATACCGGCCGCGTCCAGCAGGGCGGTACCTACTATCAGGTCGGCGCCGCCGAACTCGGCGTCGTCCAGCTCGGTGCCGTCGTCCACGGCGAACAGCAGCCGCTGCTCGCCCTGGCGGTAGGCGGTGCCGACCGGGGGGCTGGCGGCGTGGACGGCGAGGAGGGCGATCAGATAGGGCAGTTCGGGGTCGCGGCGGCGGGCGTCGGCGAGCAGCCCGGACAGCCGGCGGGGGGCGTCGGCGGGCAGCTCGAGCAGCTCCATGGCCACTGCCAGCTGCTCCTCGCTGAAGCGGCTGTCGTCGGGGGTGGCGATGAGGTCAGGCTCGGGCATCTCGGCGCCGAGGTGCTCCCGTTCCACCGGCGGGGTGAGCAGCATCTCGACCAGGTCGCCCATGCGCACCGAGGTCGGGGTGCGCAGGCCGGTGCCGCGGGCGAAGAACGCGTCGGTGACCCGGCCCGCGCGATCGAGGGGAAGCGGAAGGACGGGCGCCAGCAGCTGTCCGTACAGGTCGTATCCGGAGCGTGGGGCGGGGGGTGCGAAGGCTTGTCGGTCCTGCTCGGCGCGGAACAGCGGACCGGCCTCCAGCAGCCGGGACTGGAGCTGGGTGTGGCGCCGGATGCAGTCCTTGACGATGTCGACGAGCTCGGCGGCGCGCCGCTTGTGCTCGGCGCTCTCTGCCTCGTCGCGCGCCTTACGGATGTTGGTGAGGATCGCGTTCTCATGGCGGTAGCGGTCGGCGACGTGGTCGAGCGCCTCGCTGATCAGCTCGGGGACGGTGCTCAGCCAGTCGACGGCGCGGACGTTGCGCCGGGTGGCGTCGAGGGTGCGGCGCAGCGTCTCCGAGTACTGCACGGTGCGATAGCGGGCCTGCTCGGCGGCGAGTTGGGCGTCGGCGAGCCGGCCCCGGCTGATGAGGACCTCCAGCTTGACCTCGGCGGCGATCTGGGCGCTGGTGACATCCGTGTCGAGGGCGCCGACCAGGACGTTGACCGCCTCGTCGGTGGTGCGCAGATAGACGCTGCCGCCGGGGCCGGGCACCTCTTCGATCAGCTTGAAGTCATAATCTCTGCGGACATACACCCCATCGGGCCCGAAGGTGCCGTAAACGGCACGGAAGCCGCGGTCCACACTGCCGACGTTGATCAGGTTCTCCACCACCCAGCGGGCGACCCGGTCGTGCTCGGCGGCGGGGCGCCCGGGGGCCTGGGCCGCGACGCGGGGCAGCAGCCTGGCCACTATCTGCTCGTGGTCGGCGCCGGTGTCGAAGTCCATGTGGAGCGTGACGAGGTCGATGGCGGCGAGGGCGACCTCCGCCATCGCGTACACCCCGTACTCCCCCGCCAGGTTGGCCTTGCGCGCGTCGAGGTCGTGCAGCGGCGCGGTGCACGCGAGCGCGCGCAGCCGCCGGGCCAGGCCCTCGTCGGCGGCCGGGCCCGGGGCCGGCCGGGCAGCCCCTTCAGCGGTGTTGAGCTGGGGCGCGGCGGCCCCGGGGGGTGGAGATGTCACGTCGCACAGAGTAGGCCGTCGCACCGACAACGTACGAAACGGCACGGAGATCCCGGTATGAGGCACCAGATCCCCCGGGCGTGCACGCGCGTACACCGGCGCGTCCCCCGCACCTCACCGATCCGTCAGTCTACGGCTCACCGGCCGGTGGTCCGTCCAGGGCGAGCACCGCGAAGGTGGCCAGCCAGTGGTCGCCGGTGAAGTCCCCGGAGTCGGTGGCGGGGAGCCCGGCGGCCAGATGGTCACGGGCCGCCGTCCGCAGCACATCCGCCCGCGGATCGCCGTGCGGCAGGGCGGCGGCCAGGCGGCGGAGCGCGGCGGCCCGGCTGAGGATGAGGCCGAGGAGATGACCGATCTGGGGATCGGCCGGGTCGGAGACGACGGGCGGGGTGAGCACGGTGACGGGCTCACCCCATTCGACGCCGGGGAGGAAGCGTTCCAGCCAGCGCGCGAACTCCTCTTCCGGCAGCACCCGGCTCATCGCCTCGGCCTCGGTGAGCGCGGGCGAGAGGAAGTCCTGCCCGGAGGGCTCCCAGTGGACGGGGGCGTCGTGGTCATCGGCGAACCAGCCGAGGACGGCCTCGGTGACCGGTTCGACGATCGTCTTGACGCCGGCGGCGGCCGCGCTGTCCAGGACCAGGCCGAGGGCGAAGGCGCTGTTGGTGTGGACGCCGTGCCGCACCGGGTAGGTGGCGCGTGCCAGCCATCCGCCCAGCAGCGCGCAGACGGCGTCGGCGGCCGGTTCCAGGGCCTTCGCCCAGCGCTCGCCCGCGGCTCCCGGGAGGCTCCGGCACTCGGCGGTCAGCGCGAGCAGCCAGGCCCATCCGTAAGGGCGCTCGAAGGAGGGATGGGCACGGAGATAGTCCGCCTCGGCGGCCAGGGCATCGGCCGTAAGGTGCCCGTCCAGTACGGCGGTGACCTCGTCGGCGCGGATGAGGTCCGGGCAGCGGCGCAGCAGCCGGGCCAACAGCCAGTGCATATGGACCGCGGAGTGCCAGTCGTAGGAGCCGTAGAAGGCGGGGTGGTACCGGCGCGGCTCCACCAAGTCCTCCGGTCCGCGCAGCAGATGCCCCGGGGCGTTGGGGTAGGCCCGGGTGACGTTGGCGGTGGCCAGGGCGGCGAACCGGGCCGCGTACCGGCCGAGTTCGCTCCCCCTCTCGTCCGGCCCGTCGGATTCGTCGGGCTCGTGCGGCTCGTGCGGCTCGTTCAATGCGTTGCTCCCTCGGCGATGCGCAGGTCGGTCCGGTTGTGCACGGCCGCCCCGATGATCGCCCGCAGTGCGTCGGCGGACATCGCGGCGGGCAGTGCGGGTTCAGCGCGGTCCACGACCTGTTCGGGCGCGTACGGGAGGTGGACGAAGCCGCCGCGCAGCGCGGGCCGCTCGGTGGCGATGAGATGGGCCAGGCCGTAGAAGACGTGGTTGCACACGAAGGTTCCGGCCGTCTGCGAGACGGCGGCCGGAATCCCGGCCTCGCGGACGGCCGCGACACACGCCTTGACGGGCAGGGAGGCGAAGTAGGCGGCGGGGCCGCCCTCGACAACCGGTTCGTCGATGGGCCGCCGTCCGGCGTTGTCGGGTATGCGGGCGTCGTCCACGTTGATCGCGACCCGCTCGACGGTGACACCGGGACGGCCGCCGGCCTGGCCCACGCACAGCACCAGGTCGGGGTCGGCCTCCTCCACGGCGGCGGCCAGTTCCTCCAGGGCGGTGCCGAAGACGCATGCGAGCTGTACGGCCGTGACCTCGGTGCCGGGCGGCGGATCGGCGGCGACGAGGGAGACGGCCTGCCACGACGGGTTGACGTCCGAGCCCGCGAAGGGCTCGAAGCCGGTGAGAAGAACTCGGGTCACAGCGGCCCCCTTCAGAAGGCGAAGAGCGAGATGATGGCGATGTTGCAGACCAGCAGCGCACCGGCGGTGGGGATCTGCGCCTTGATGGGCCCGTACTGGTCCTTGAGTTCCAGCAGCGCGGCGGGCACCAGGTTGAAGTTGGCGGCCATGGGGGTCACGAGCGTGCCGCAGAATCCGGCCAGCATGCCGACGGCGAGGACGACGGGCGGATCCCCGTGCATCTGCTGGATGAGCACGGGCCAGCCGATGGCGGCGGTCATCACCGGGAAGGCGGCGAAGGCGTTGCCCATGATGATGGTGAACAGGGCCATTCCGACGCAGTAGACGGCCACGGCGATGTACTTCTGGCCGTCCGGCAGCAGCTGCTCGGTGATCTTGCCGACCTGGGTGCCGACCCCGGCCACCTGGAAGATGGAGCCGAGCACGGCGAGCAGTTGGGGCAGCAGCAGCGCCCAGCCCATGGACTCCAGCAGGCTCCGGCCGGCATGCAGGGGCACCGAGGGCCGCCGCTCGCGCACCACGACCATGGCGACCAGCAGCCCGGCGATCGCGCCGAAGCCGAGGCCGAGGATGGTCTCGCTGCCCTCCTCCAGGACCGGCTCGCCCCCGATGTGCCAGTGCTTGACGGCCGAGGCGCAGACGACGGCGACCAGCGGGATGGTGAGCGCCGGGACGAACAGTTTGCTGCCGAGCCGGGCGGCCGTGGCGGTGCGCTGCTCGGGGGTGGTCGTGTTCGGCACGCCACGCCCGGTGAGCTGGAAGCCGCCGAGGCAGACCATGGCGAGGACGGCGACGCCCAGCGGTTCGGCCGGGGCCTTCTTCTCCACCACCCAGCTGCTGTAGAAGAAGCAGCCGCCGAGCAGCCCCCAGAAGGCGGCCGAGCCAAGGCGCTTGGGGTTGCTGCGGTCGACGGCCATCTGGGCGGCCATGGCGAGGAAGACGGCGCCGACGAGCCAGTAGAACCACTCCGCCTTGATCACTTGGCTTCCTCCGCGGTGCGGCTGCCCTCGGCAGCGGATCGGCCGCCGGGGGCGGCGAGGTCGTGGTCCAGGGAGCGGTCCAGGCGCAGCAGCCGGAAGCCGTGGATGAGGAACGCGCAGACGGCGGTGGGGATGGCCCACAGCGCAAGCTGCAGCGGCTCCAGATGGGTGTGGTACGTGGTGTTGACGAACCCGGTGATCAGCAGGATCGAGCCGATGGCCAGGAAGCAGTCCTCGCCGAAGAACAGCCCGACCGTGTCGGCGCTGGCGGAGTACGAGCGGACGCGCTCGCGGACCCGCTCGGGCAGCGGACCGTGGCGGCGTTCCGCGGCGCCCTCGGCCATCGGCGCGACCATGGGCCGGACGCTCTGGGCGGGGCCGCCGATGCTGGTGAGGCCGAGCGCGGCGGTGAGCTGGCGCAGGGCCAGGTAGAGGGCGAGGAACCGGCCGGTGGTGAGCTTGCCGAGCCGCCCGATGAGGGTCCGGGCCTGCTCCTGGAGGCCGTTGCGCTCGAGGAGGCCGATCACGGGCAGGGTGATGACGAAGATCGTCACCGAGCGGCTGGAGGCGAAGCCGTCGCCGAAGGCCGCCAGGATCTCCTGGGGCGAGAGCTTGGCCAGCAGTCCGGTGGCGATGCCGGCGACCCCCACCACCAGCAACGGGTTGCGTCGTGTGGCGAAGCCGAGGATCACCACGAGGACGCCGAGGAGAACGATCATGCGTCCAGCCTTCCGCGCAGAAGGACCTCACGGGGGCGTGAGGAGAGTGCACCGGAGGCTAGGCGTTCGTTCAACGATCCGACAAGAGCCTGAAACGAACTTGTTCCGGCTCCGTCGGATCGTTTACCGCTGGGAAACCTCTATCGCCGGGACATCTTCCGTCCGTAGGCATCGGCCAACTGCCCCTGGGAATCGTCCAGGTAGGAGGCGAGCAGCCGCTCCGCCTCCACCGCGTCGCCGCTCTGCAGCACCTCCAGGATCTGGCGATTGCGCACCAGATAGGGGGCGTGGAAGCGGCGGGGGTCGGCCATGACATGGAAGACCAGCCGGAGCTCGGCCAGCACCCCGCGCATGAGTTCGTCCGCGCGGGGACTTCCGGCGAGGGAGACGATCGCCTGATGGAAGCGGATATTGGCGGTGGACAGGTCCTGCCAGGCCCGGTCCCGCGCGGCGCGCTCGCCCGCCAGGACCGCCGCCTCGACCGCCTGGACCGCGTAGGGCGGCTCCCCCAGGCCGCGCACCGTCGCGCATTCGACGAGCCGGCGCACGCGGTAGATGTCATTGAGGTCGTCGACCGTGACGACGCGGACGAACACTCCGCGGTTCAGCTCGTGCACCAGCAGCCGCTCATGGGTCAGCAGGCGGAACGCTTCACGGAGGGTGTTGCGCGAGACGCCGAGCGCACCGCCCACGCTGTCCTCGGACAGCCGGGTGCCGGGCGGGAAGAACCCCTCGGCGATGCGGTCGCGCAGAATGTCGGCGACGCGCTCCGCCGTGCTGGTGCGCCCCAGCAGGGCCCGGTCGGCCTCGAGCCCGGCGACGAGACCGGAGACCTGGGGGAACCCGGCCGTCTCCACCGCCTCCGGCGTCTCCGGCATCCCCGGCGACTCGTCCGACGATTCCTCCGACGACTCGCCGGACCGGCGGTTTACGCCTTTTGTCCCGTTCGCCACATCAGCCCCTGTTCGATGTCTCGTTCGTCCCGTATAGCGAGAAGTCAAGCCCAGAAACCGTCACCGGACAACAACCATCTTGTCGGATCGTTCAACGATCGCTTACCTTGTGGTGCCATCCACAGCCCCTCACGTATCCCCCACGCCCCGAACGGACGGATATGACCGCATCCTTGGCGAACCTGTCCATCGATCTCAACGCCGACCTCGGCGAGGGGTTCGGCCGCTGGGAGCTCACCGACGACGAGGCCCTGCTGTCCATCGTCACCAGCGCCAATGTCGCTTGTGGCTTCCACGCCGGGGACCCCTCGACCATGCGCCGGGTGTGCGAGCTGGCCGCCGAGCACGGGGTGCGCATCGGGGCCCAGGTCTCCTACCGTGACCTGGCCGGCTTCGGTCGGCGCAGCATGGACGTCCCGCCGCGGGAGCTGACCGACGAGATCGCCTATCAGATCGGCGCGCTGGAGATCTTCGCCCGCGCCGCCGGGGCGCGGGTGCACTACGTCAAGCCGCATGGCGCGCTCTACAACCGCAGCGTGCACGACGAGGCGCAGGCCGCCGCCGTGGTCGAGGGCGTCCGGCTGGCCGCGGGTGGTCCGCTGCCGGTGCTGGGGCTGCCCGGGTCCCGGCTGCACGAGGCGGCCCGAGCGGCCGGGCTGCCGGTGATCGCAGAGGCCTTCGCCGACCGCGCCTACACCGCCGCCGGGACCCTCGTCCCGCGCGGCGAGCCCGGCGCCGTGGTCTCCGACCCGGACACGGTGGTCAAGCGCGCCCTCGGCTTCGCCCGGGACCGCGCGGTGACCTCGATCGACGGACAGCGCATCGAGGTCGACGTGCGCTCGCTGTGCGTCCACGGCGACACCCCCGGCGCCGCCGACCTGGCCCGCCGGGTGCGGGGCGAGCTGACGGCCGCCGGAGTGCGCGTGGCGGCGTTCGCATGACTCTGCGGTCCCTGCCCGTCGGCGAGCACGGGCTGCTCATCGAGGTCGACAGCGGCGAGGCGGCCGAGGCGCTCCACGCCGAGCTGCTGCGCCGCGCCGCCGCGCGGGAGCTGCCCGCCGTACGCGAGATCGTGCCCGCCGCCCGCACCGTGTTCCTCGACGGGCTCGCCGACCCCGGGCGGCTCGCCACCGAGCTGCCCGGCTGGCGGATACCGCCGCTGGACCGCGGCGACAGCGACATCGTCGAGGTGTCCGTGCGCTACGACGGGCCCGATCTGGCCGAGGTCGCGAAGCGGTGGGGGGTGACGCCCGAGGAAGCCGTAAGGATCCACTCCGGCACCGAGTTCCGGGTGGCCTTCTGCGGCTTCGCGCCCGGCTTCGGCTATCTGACGGGGCTGCCCGAGCGGTTCCATGTGCCGCGCCACGCGACGCCCAGGACCCGGGTACCGGTCGGCTCGGTGGCCCTCGCGGGCGGGTACACGGGCGTCTATCCGCACTCGTCCCCCGGCGGCTGGCAGCTCATCGGCACCACGGACGCCGTGCTGTGGGACACCGCACGGAACCCGGCGGCCCTCTTCACCCCCGGCACCCGCGTCCGCTTCATCCCGGCACGGGGTGCGGCGGGCCCGGCACCGGGCCCCGCTCCGGGAGGGACTGCGCCATGACCGACAGCGCCTTCGTCGTCGTACGCCCGGGAGCCCTGACCACGGTCCAGGACCTGGGCCGCGTCGGCCATGCCCATCTCGGGGTGCCCCGCTCGGGTGCGCTCGACCAGCCCGCCCACCGGCTCGCCAACCGCCTGGTGGGCAACGCCGAAGGGGCCGCCACCCTGGAGACCACGCTGGCCGGCTGTGCGGTGCGGCTGCGCCGCCCGGCGACGGTCGCGGTCACCGGCGCGCCCTGCCCGGTCACGGTCGACGGCCGCCCCGCGGCGTGGGGAGCGGCCGTACGGGTGGCCGCGGGCGCGCTCCTGGAGGCCGGGGCCGCCGCCCACGGGGTGCGCAGCTATGTGGCGTTCGACGGTGGTGTCGAGGCCGAGCCGGTGCTCGGCAGCCGGGCCACGGATGTGCTCTCCGGGCTGGGCCCGGCCCCGCTCGCGGACGGCGCGGTGCTGCGGCTCGGGCCGCCGGGCAGGCCCGCGCCCGGTGTGGACGGGGTACCGCATCGGGGCGTCGCACCGGAGCTGGTGCTTCCCGTGGTGCTCGGCCCGCGCGACGACTGGTTCACCCCGGCGGGGCTGCGCACCCTCATCACCGGGGACTTCCG
Organism: Streptomyces sp. 11-1-2; assembly: GCF_003595545.1. Lineage (NCBI taxonomy): Bacteria > Bacillati > Actinomycetota > Actinomycetes > Kitasatosporales > Streptomycetaceae > Streptomyces > Streptomyces sp. 11-1-2. The sequence goes on along the minus strand of NZ_CP022545.1, from coordinate 10,415,528 downwards.
GGTCTCGGCCGCGAGCAACCGGATCGGCCTGCGGACCGAGGGCCCCTCGCTGGAACGGGCGAAGGACGGTGAGCTGGCCAGTGAGGGGATGGCGCTCGGCGCGCTCCAAGTCCCGCCGGACGGACGGCCGGTGCTCTTCCTCGCCGACCATCCGACGACCGGCGGCTACCCGGTCGTGGGCGTCGTGCCGGAGCCGTATCTGGCCGCCGCCGCGCAGGCCGTCCCCGGCACCCCGGTGCGGTTCACCCCGCTGGGCCGGGCCTCCTGGGGGCCGCCTGCGCGGCGCAACGTCGCGGGCGGGCTCAGCTATTGACAGGCCCTTGCGCCAGGAGGTGTCCGACGACGGATCCTGACGCCTGCGGCAGGCTGCTCCCCTTCCCTCAACTGGGGCTCCGCCCCGGGTCCCGGGGCGGAGCCTCCGCGTGGTCCGCCGGACACCCCGTAACCGGCCCTGGCCCGGATAGGACCCAGCCCCGGCAACCCCTAGCGGGCCCGCCGTGCGCCGACCCGCTCCCTGCGCTGCACCTTGCGGCGCAGGGCGCGGCGCTCCTCCTCACCGACTCCGCCCCAGACCCCGTGGGTCATCCCGGTCTCCAGCGCGTACTCCAGGCACTCCTGGATCACCGGACAGCGGTGGCAGACCTCCTTGGCCCGCGCCTCCTGCTGCTGGGCGGCCGGGCCCGCCACCCCCACCGGGAAGAACAGCTCCGGGTCCTCGTGCGTGCATTCGGCCTTCTGCCACCAGGCCATGGCTGCCCCTTCCGTGAACGACGGTGCTGTAAACGCCCGCCGTCGGGCACACACGCATGGTTCGCGAGCGGGCGCCGCCCGGGAATCATGCGGGCGCGTCCTGGCGGGCTTCGATAAGGGTCGGGTTTCCGATCGTGGCGGCGGCAAACGGATCCGAATGCGCCATGGCTCACACCGGGCTTCCTCGGTGAGCCCCGGGGCCGCCTCGGCCCGTCCCCGGGGGCGTCAGCCCCGCCACGCGACGGTGAGCGGTCATGCGTCCAATCCGGCACCGGCCACCGGCAATCAGTCCCCGGCCCCCTCCGCCGGGCCGTAACCGCCGCCGCCCGGCGTGTGGACGACCAGGATGTCCCCCACCCCGACGTCCGCCGTGTCGCGGCCCTCCAGGCGGTCCACCGAACCGTCGGCGCGCTCGATCAGGTTCGCGCCCAGCGCACCCGGTTCGCCACCCGCCATGCCGTACGGGGGCACCCGCCGGTGGCCGGTGAGCAGGGCGACGGTCATCGGTTCCAGGAAGCGGATGCGGCGGGTGACGCCGTGGCCGCCGCGCCAGTGGCCGCGGCCGCCGCTGTCCCGGCGGATCGCGAAGCTCTCCACCCGCACCGGATAGCGCCACTCCAGCACCTCGGGGTCGGTCAGCCGGGAGTTGGTCATATGGGTCTGTACGGCGTCCGCGCCGTCGAAACCGTCTCCCGCGCCGGAACCGCTGGCGACCGTCTCGTAATACTGGACGCGGTCATTGCCGAAGGTGACGTTGTTCATCGTGCCCGAGCCCTCGGCCTGGACGCCCAGGGCGGCGTACAGGGCGCCCGTGACGGCCTGGGAGGTCTCGACGTTCCCGGCGACCGTGGCGGCCGGGAAGACGGGCGCCAGCATCGAGCCCTCGGGGATGCGGACCTCGAGGGGCTTCAGGCAGCCGCTGTTGAGCGGGATGTCCTCGGCGACCAGCGTCCGGAAGACATAGAGCACGGCCGCCATCACCACCGAGCTGGGCGCGTTGTCGTTGCCCGGCCGCTGGGGCGAGGTGCCGGTGAAGTCCAGGAGGGCGCCGCGCGCCGCGCGGTCCACCGTAAGGGTGACATGGATGACCGCCCCGCTGTCGGTCTCGTAGCGGTACGAGCCGTCGCTGAGGCCGGTCACGATGCGGCGCACGGACTCCTCGGCGTTGTCCTGGACGTGCCCCATATAGGCGTGCACGACATCGAGGCCGAACTGCCCGATCATCCGGCGCAGTTCCTGGATGCCCTTCTCGTTGGCGGCGATCTGGGCACGCAGATCGGCGAGGTTGGCGTCCGGGGCGCGGGACGGGTACGGACCGCAGGTCAGCAGTTCACGGGTCTCCGGCTCGCGCAGCGCCCCGTCCCGTACCAGCGGCCAGTTGTCGAAGAGGACGCCCTCCTCCTGGATGGTGCGGCTGAAGGCGGGCATGGAGCCGGGGGTGATCCCGCCGATCTCGGCGTGGTGGCCGCGCGAGGCGACAAGGAAGAGCAGTTCGTCTCCCGCCTCGTCGAAGACCGGGCTGACCACGGTGACATCGGGCAGGTGGGTGCCTCCGTGGTACGGGTCGTTGATCGCGTACACATCACCGGGCCGCATCGTGTCCCCGTTGCGCCGCAGCACCTCCTTGATGGACTCGCCCATGGAGCCCAAGTGCACCGGGATGTGCGGGGCGTTGGCGATGAGATTGCCCTCGGCGTCGAAGAGGGCACAGGAGAAGTCGAGCCGCTCCTTGATGTTGACGGAGTGGGCGGTGTGCTCCAGGCGCACGCCCATCTGTTCGGCGATGGCCATGAAGAGGCTGTTGAAGACCTCCAGCATCACGGGGTCCGCCTCGGTGCCGACCGCGGTGGTGCTCGGCCGCGGCCGGACCCGGGTGAGCAGCAGATGGCCGCCTTCGCCCGCGGTGGCCTGCCACCCGGGGTCGACCACGGTGGTGGCGTCCTCCTCGGCGATGATCGCGGGCCCGGTGACCCGGTCCGGTGGGCGCATACGGTCGCGTTCATACAGTGCCGTCCGCTGCCATCGCCCTTCCGCGAACATCCTTACGGTCGTCACGGGCGCCAGTTCGCCCTTTCTGGGCGGCCGTTCCACGGCATGGCCGCCGGTGGGCCCGGAGGCGCCGACCGCCTCGACCGACACCGCCTCCACGACCAGCGGCTTGTCCATGGTGAAGGCGTAGCGCGCGCGGTGTGCCCGGACGAAGTCCTCGGTCATCGCGGGGACGGAGCCCAGCGGGACGGGGATGCTGGAGTCCGTGCCCGCGTACCGCAGATGGCCGCGGGCGACGGTGTCCAGGGTGTCCTCCGGGACACCGTCCGCGAGCAGTTCGTCCCGGGTCTGGCCGGCCAGCCGTGCGCACAGCTCGCGCACGCGCGCCAGCGTCTCCTCGCCCAGCTCCGCCTCGACGGCCTGCTCGCGCATGGCGGTGGCGTCGGCCACCCCGATGCCGTACGCGGAGAGCACCCCCGCGAGCGGCGGCACGATCACCGTGCCGATGCCGAGCGCGTCGGCGACCGCGCAGGCGTGCTGGCCGCCCGCGCCGCCGAAGCTGGTGAGCGCGTAACGGGTGACGTCACGGCCGCGCTGCACGGAGGTCTTCTTGACCGCGTTGGCCATATTGAGCACCGCGATGTCCAGGAAGCCCGCCGCGGCCTCCTCCGGTCCGCGCCGGTCGCCGGTCGCCTCCGCGATCTCCTCGGCGAGCGCCGCGAAGCGCTCCCGGACCGTCGCCGCGTCCAGCGGCTGGTCGGCGTGCGGGCCGAAGACCGCCGGGAAGTGGTCCGGCTGGATCCGGCCGAGCATCACATTCGCGTCGGTCACGGTCAGCGGGCCGCCGCGCCGGTAGCAGGCGGGGCCGGGGAGGGCGCCTGCCGAGTCCGGCCCCACGCGGTAGCGCCGGCCGTCGAAGTGGAGCACCGAACCGCCGCCCGCCGCCACGGTGTGGATGTTCATCATCGGGGCGCGCATCCGCACCCCTGCGACCTCGGTGCCGAAGACGCGCTCGAACTCGCCCGCGTAGTGCGAGACATCGGTCGAGGTGCCGCCCATGTCGAAGCCGATGACGCGGTCGTGTCCGGCCTCGCTGGAGGAGCGCGCCATGCCCACCACACCGCCCGCCGGTCCGGACAGCACCGCGTCCTTGCCCCGGAAGTGCGCGGCCTCCCGGAGCCCTCCGTTGGACTGCATGAACATCAGCCGGATACCGCGCAGTTCGGCGGCCACGTCCTCCACATAGCGGCGCAGGATGGGCGAGAGATACGCGTCGACCACGGTGGTGTCGCCGCGTGACACCAGTTTCATCAGCGGGCTGACCTCGTGGGAGCAGCTCACCTGCGGGAAGCCGAGGTCGCGCGCCACCGCGGCAATGGCCTGTTCGTGGGCGGCGTGCCGATAGCCGTGCAGCAGGACGACGGCCGCGCTGCGGAAGCCGTCGCGGTGGGCGGTGCGCAGCGCCTCGGCGGCGGCGTCGAGGTCCAGGGGGCGGACGATCTCGCCGTGGGCGTCCACCCGCTCGGGGATCTCCACCACGCGGTCGTACAGCGCCTCGGGGAGCAGGATCCGGCGGTCGAAGAGGCGGGGCCGGTTCTGGTACGCGATGCGCAGCGCGTCCCGGAAGCCTTCGGTGACGACGAGGACGGTCGGCTCGCCCTTGCGCTCCAGCAGGGCGTTGGTGGCGACCGTGGTGCCCATCTTGACGACGTCGATCCGGTCGGCCGGGACCGGTTCACCGGGGCCGAGCCCCAGCGTCTGCCGGATCCCGGCGACGGCGGCGTCGGTATAGCGCTCGGGGTGGTGGGAGAGCAGCTTGCGGGTGACCAGGCGGCCGTCCGGACGCTTGCCGACGACGTCCGTGAAGGTTCCGCCCCGGTCGATCCAGAATTCCCAGCGACCCGTCACCCCGCCATTGTCGCAGCGGGCGGCGGTGTGTCGGCGATGAACGGATCGGCGGGCGGGTGAGCCGGCGGGGCGGCGGGCGCGGGTGCGGACCGCTGGGCGAGCGGGTCGGCGGACGAGGGCGTGGGCCGCTCGGTGAGGGAGCCGGCGGGCGGGTGAGGGAGCAGGGCGGGGGCCGGGCCGCTGGTCACCGCGGTGAGCGCGGCGAGAGTCGCCCGCCGGTCCCGCTCCTCCAGCAGCTGCGCGGTGCCCCGGAGGCGGTGCCTCCACTCCAGGGCCGCCAGCGCGACCAGGCCGGGCAGGAGGTCGGTGCAGCGGTCCGCGATCCAGCGGGTGCCGCGGGTCGCCATCCACCACGCGGAGGCGGCGCGCGAGGGCGCGATACCGTCGAGCTCCAGGGACGGCGGAGCGCCGGTCGCGATGGACCGGGCACGCAGGGCGCTGTGGAACTCCCTGGCCAGCAGCCGGTGCCCGAGCTCGCTGGGATGCAGCCGGTCCACGCTCCACGCCCGCCGCTCGGCGACCCAGCTGTGGTAGCCGAGCTCCACATGGACCGCCTCGTACCGCTGGGACAGCGCGTGCACCACGGTGTTCACCGCGCGCATCCGGCGTCCCAGGGGGCGCGCGAGCGCGGAGGGCAGCCCCAGCATCCACCCGGGGTCGGGCAGGCAGGCGGTGAGCACCACGGCGCCGTCGGCGCGCAGCGCGCCGATCGTACGGTCGAGGGCCTCGGCGACCCGGTGGATGTCGAACGAGTCGCGCAGCGTGTCGTTCCCGCCGACCACGACCGAGGCCAGATGCGGGCGGGCGCGGCGGGCTTCGGCCAGTTGCTCACCGGCGACATCGGCGGCCAGCGCCCCGCTGCGGGACACATTGACGAACTCCACGGGCTCATCGGGATGCGGCCCGGTGGCGGCCGCCAGAAGTGCGGCCCAGCCACGCCATCCGCCGCCGGGCGCCGGGTCGCCGAGCCCCTCGGTGAGCGAGTCGCCGAGGGCGGCGAACCGCAGCCTGCGCGGCTCCGCGCCGTCGCCCGGGCCCGGCGCCGGGCCGGGCGTCCGCCCGGCCGCCGGGCGCGGGGCAGTGGTGGAACCCTGCCCCGCACCCTCCGTCTCCGTCTTCGTAAGGACGGCCTCCGTAAGGACGGCCTCCGTAAGGGCGTTCTCCGTACGAGACGGTTCCGTACCAGCGCGGTCCCCCGTGTGAGCGCCGGCTGCGCTCACCGCACACCGCCGACTGCCCGGTGCTCGGAGACCGCCGTGGCGGCCGGAAGCGCTGCGGCCGGGACCCGGCCGCCGTCGGCGCAACGGACGCCCTCGGTGCACGCGTCATGGGCGGTCAGGAAGGAGGCGACCGCGGCGGGCCAGCCGTAGCGCTCGGCGCGTGCCCGGGCCGCCGCCCGGCGGAGGGGCTCCGAGCGGGCCAGAACGCGCTCCACGGCGTCCGCGAAGGCCGTTCCGTTGTCCGCGGCGGTCTCGCCCGCGGCGCCGACGATGTCGGGCAGCGCGGAGAGCGCGCTGACGACGACGGGCGAACCGCACGCCAGCGCCTCCAGCGCCGCGAGGCCGAAGGTCTCCGCCGGGCCCGGCGCCAGCACGACATCGGCACTGGCCTGGATGGCGGCGAGCCCCGCCCGCTCCGCCACATGGCCGAGGAAGACGGCCGGAAGCCCCTCGGCGTGGGCGCGGGCCTCCAGGCGCGGCCGCAGCGGCCCGTCCCCGGCGACCACGAGCGCCGCGGAGACGCCCCGCCGCCGCAGCTCGGCGAGCGCGTCGAGCGCCCGGCCCGGCCGCTTCTCGGGCGAGAGCCGCGAGCACATGGCGAGGAGAACGGCCGCCTCGCCGCGGTGGTGGTCCCGCAGCGCGGCGTCGTAGTGGGAGGGGTGGAAGTGGCCGAGATCCACGCCCAGAGGGGCGCGTACGACATTCCGCGCGCCGATCCGCACAAACTCGCGCGCCGCCCACTCGGTGGTGCAGACGATCCGCGAGTACGCCCGCGCGGTACGGAGGTTGAGCCGGTCCGCGGCGCCCTGGGCGAACCCGTCCGGCACACCCCAGGTGCGCAGCACGGCGTCCGCGCTCTCGTGGGAGACCATCACGGCCGGTACGCGGGCGCGCCGCGCCCACTCCCCCGTCCAGCGGAGGGTGGTGCGGTCCGACACCTCGAGCCGGTCCGGTGCCAGGCCGTCGAGCAGCCGGGTCAGCCGCCGCCGGTCGGTCAGGACGCGGTAGCCGCCGGTACCGGGGATGGTCGGCCCGGGGAGCGTGATCACCCGCCCCTGCCGGGTCCGCTCGTCCGAGACCCGCTCGCCCGGCACCACCAGGACGGCCTCGTGCCCGGCCGCCTGATAACCGGCCCCGAGCTCGCGCAGCGCGGTGCGGAGGCCGCCGGAGGCGGGGGTGACGAAGTTGGCCAGCCGGACGATGCGCAGGCCCTTGCCGTCGCTCATGCTGCTCTTTCCTCCCACGGCACTCATGCTGTGCGCCTTTCATTCGCTTCTCCGCCCACGCGGCACAGAGGCGCGGGTATCGGCCCCGACTGCCGCCCGGCGGTCATGCCGCGACCGCCGTACGGGCCGCCAGGACCTCGGTGTAGTGGTCGATCAGCTGGTCGCCGATCGCCGCCCAGGTGCGGCCCTCGACCGCCTCCCGGCCGGCGTGCCCCAGAGCCGCGCGCAGCTTCGCGTCGGCCGAGAGCAGCGATACGGCGTCGGTCACCTCGGTCGCGTCCCCGGGCGGCACCAGCAGCCCCGTACGCCCGTGGTCGATTAGGTCGAGCGGGCCGCCCGCCGCGGGCGCGACCACCGGGACGCCGCTGGCCTGGGCCTCCTGCACGGTCTGGCAGAAGGTCTCCTGGGGCCCCGTGTGGGCGAAGACGTCCAGGGAGGCGAAGACGCGGGCCAGGTCGTTGCCGGTGCGGCGGCCGAGGAAGCGGGCCGTCGGCATGGCCGCCCGCAGCGCGGGCTCGCTCGGCCCGTCCCCGACCACGACCACCTGGACGCCGGGAAGCCGGCTCAGCGGCGCGAGCAGCTCGACGTTCTTCTCCGGGGCGAGGCGGCCGATGTATCCGACGATCAGCTCACCGCCGGGGGCGAGGGAGCGGCGCAGCTCCGGGTCGCGGCGCGAGGGGTGGAAGCGCTCGGTGTCGACCCCGCGCGGCCACAGCCGGATCCGCGGCACGCCGTGCTCCTCGAGGTCGCGGGCGGAGGCGGTGGAAGGAGCCAGGGTGCGGTCGGCGGCGGTGTGCACGGCGCGGATGCGCCGCCAGGCCGCGTTCTCGCCCGCGCCGAGGTAGGTGCGGGCGTAGGAGCCGAGGTCGGTCTGGTAAACGGCCAGCGCCGGTATCCGCAGCCGGAGCGCGGCCGTCATCCCGCGCGCGCCCAGCACGAAGGGGCTGGCGAGGTGGACGACGTCGCTGTGGTGGGAGGTGATGGCGGCGGCGAGCTTACGGCTGGGCAGCGCGACCCGGACCTGCGGATAGCCGGGCAGGGGCAGGGAGGGGATACGGATGACGGGGTACGGATGCGACCGGTCGAGCTCCCCTTGGCTCTCGGGTGGCCCGCCGGCCGCGGCGGGCGGTGCGCCTCCGGGGGGACCCGCCGGTGCGATGACCAAGGGGTGATGACCACGGCGGTGGAGATGGTCGGCCGTCTGCAGCGTGCAGTGAGCGACGCCGTTGATGTCGGGTGGGAAGGATTCAGTCACGATGGCGACACGCATACCGGTGTTGTCGGCGTACGAAGGGTGGCTGCGGCATCGTGCACGTTTCGCGCCGTAGAACGTCCCGTGAGCGTTGGCCTTCGCGCTCCCCGGGCCCTCCTCAGCACCCCGGCGAGATCACATCAAACCCGCATGAACCCGCCTCAATGACCGACCGGTCACCCGGCGTGAAACTGTCGCCTGGGTGAACATCCTGTTCGGGTGGCGCGGAGGTACGGAGGGTGACGATCCCTTCACCCTGCCGGGGAAGACGCGCCTGCCGCCTCCGAGGTTGCGCGCCCCGGCGCGAGATCGCGCTCCGGGGCGGCCGGCGGGATCAGAAGTCCGGGGTTTCGGGCCCGATGCGGCTGCGGACCGCCGTCTGGACCTCGGCCTCCTCCGCCGGGTCGGCGGCCAGCCGGCGGAGTTGTTCGACGACGCGGGTGTCGGCGGTGGCGGCGTGCCGGGCGGCGAGTTCGCGGGTGCTCTCCTCGCAGTCCCAGAGGCATTCGACGGCGAAGCCCGCCGCGAAGGACGGATCGGTGGCGGCCAGCGCGCGGGCGGCGCGGCCACGCAGGTGGGAGGAGGCCGTCTCGCGGTAGACATGGCGCAGTACGGGCGCGGCGCAGGAGATCGCCAGGCGTCCGGCGCCGTCGACGAGCGTCCACAGGATCTGGGCGTCCGGGCCCTCGGCCCGGACCGTGCGGCGGAGGGCGGCGAGCACGAGCGGGGTGTCGTACTGACCGCCGCGGCAGGAGAGCATCGCGGCCGCCGCGTCACCGAGGGCGTCGGGGCGGTGGGCCCAGACGCGGGCCCGGTCGAGGGCGGAGATGCTACGCATGCGTTCGAAGGCGGAGAGGGCCGCCTGGGAGACCAGCTCCGAGGCGTCCGGCTCGGCCACGGCCGCCTCGATCAGGTCGAGCACCTCGGGGTCGCCGATCTCCGCGAGATGCCGCAGCGCGGCGGCGCGGGCGGCGTCGGGGGCCGACGCGGCGGCGGCGAGGAGTTCGGGCCGGTCCTCGGGACCGGCCACGGCGGCCAGGCAGCGGGCCGCCGCGTCGGGGCGGCGGGCGTCCGGCTTCAGATCGTGCTCCCGCTGGGCCCACAGCAGGATGTCGTGGACGCTCCATCCGGGGCGCGGTCCCGAGGGCCGCATCTGGCGCTGCCACCGGTCGAAGGCGCCCTGCTCCGCCGCCGCGCGCACCCGCGGCCCGTGGTGCGGATCGCCGGCCCACAGCCGCCAGGGCCGGGGTTCGTAGGCGCCGCGTACGACGGTGGCCAGCTCGGCGTCGCCCTCGGAGGTCTCGGGGAAGCGGGCCAGGACCGCGGGGGCCAGGCCGCGCAGCCCGGAGTCGTCGTCGCGCAGGGCCAGCTCGTCCAGGGCCCATTGCCAGTTGCTGCCCGCCGCGGTGTAGCGTCGCAGCAGCCGCAGGGCGTCGGCCCTGCCGTAGGCGGCGAGGTGGCCGAGGACGGAGAGGGCGAGCCCGGTGCGCGCCTCGTCGTCGTTGACCAGGTCGTCGGGATGGAACAGATGCTGTTCGATTTCGTCGAGCTCGGCGTCGAGGTCCAGGCAGAGCCTGGCGTAATAGAGCGAGCGGTTCTCGACCTGCCAGTCACGGCGGGGGTCGCGCAGCACACAGTGGTGCAGTGCCGCGAGCGCCTCGGCCCGCGGCGCGGCGAGGGCATGCAGGGTCCCGTCGCCGCGGCCTCGCTGAAGGAGGCCGAGCAGGGTGCCGCTGGGCGCTATGTCTGGATCGAACATGAGGTCAGCATCCGGTGCGGGAGGTTCGCTGGCAACGGGATTTCCGTCGATCGGCATTCTTGCCGATGTCCTGGCGCCGTATGCCTGATGAACGGCGTGGGACTGAGGGACTCCCAAGCGCCGCAGCCTACCCGGAATCGCGCCCTCCGCCGATTCCCGCCCGATATGCCCCCGGAAGGCCATCGGCATATGCCGCAAGCACCACCGGATCGGGTATTGCCAAACCGCTTACGGGATGTCGCAGCCTGTGCAAGAGTCGTTACCGGTCCCTCCCCTCAAGACCCGGCCGCGCCGCGCCCGTATCGGAGAACGTCATGCCGTCCCCCCGCTCCGCGGACCATCCCGCCGTTCCACCTCCCCAGCGTGACACGGTCGACGCCCTCATCTCGCAGACCCAGCGGCTCCGCGGCGGGCTCGACGCCGTCCGCCGCGACACCGTCGCGGACCTGGGCGGTACGGACGACGCGCAGGTGCGCTGGCAGCGCGCGCTGTGCGAGCTCGCCGTCCACCAGCTGGACGACCTGGACCGGCATCTGGGCGAGCTGCGCGAGGGACTGCTCGCCGATCCCCCCAGAACGGACGAGGGGACCAAAGCCGAAGCCGACGCGACGGGGACGGACGGGGGGACGGAAGCCGACGCGGGGGTGACGGCCGAGGCCCCGGCCGGGAGCGATGCCACCGGCCGCGGTTCGCTGCTGAGCCGGGTCGGCAGCGCCGAGTGGAACCTCCTCTCCGACGAGGTGACCTGGTCCGACGAGCTGTGCCGGATCTTCGGCCGCGACCCCGGGGACGGCGGGCTCACTCTTGACGAGCTGCCCTCCTGGGTCTTCTCCGAGGACCAGCCGATCCTGACCACGATGGTCACGGACTGCCTGGTGGACGGAAAGCCGATCGACGGCGAGTTCCGCGTGGTGCGCGCGGACGAGGTGGTGCGCACCATCCATATGGCGGGCGAGCCGGTGCTCGACACCGACGGCAGCACCGCCTCCATGTGGGCCGTGCTCCGGGACGTGAGCGAGCTGCGCCGCAGCGAACGGGCGGTGCGCGAAAGCCGGGACACCCTCAGCCACCAGCGGCGGATCGCGCGGACCGAGCGCCGGCTGGCGGTGGAGGTGCAGGAGGCCGTGCTGCCGCCATGGCGCGGCTCCCTCCGGCTTCCGGCCGGTGACGGCTTTCCGGGCGCCGGCCCGGCGGCCGACGGCGCCGCCCTCGACCTCGCCGCCCACTACCTCCCCTCCGAGTCCAGCGCCCAGATCGGCGGCGACTGGTACGACGCGCTCGAACTGCCGGACGGACGGACCCTGCTGAGCGTCGGCGGCCTCACCGGCCACGGTGTGACCGCGACCTGCGGTATGGCCATGCTGCTGGGCGCGGTGCGCGGCATGGCGGTGGCCGGGATCGAGCCGGGCCCGCTGATGGGGCGGCTCAACCAGCTGCTCGCCGTCTCCTCCCAGCCCGCGCTGGTCGGCGCCGCCTGCGGGCAGTACGACCCGCGCACCCGCACCCTGGTGTGGGCGCAGGCCGGACACCCCGCCCCGCTGCTCTTCCGCGACGGGACGGGGCGCCCGCTGCGCTCTCCCGACGGCGTGCTGCTCGGCGCCACGACGGGCGCCGCGTATACCCAGTCCGAGGAGCGGCTGGAGCCGGGCGATCTGCTGGTGCTGTACACCGGACGGCTCGCCCGGGACGCCGAGGGCGCCACCGAGCGGCTGCTCGCGCTCGCGCCACGGCTGACCGCCGCCCATGGCGCCCAGGAGTGCGTACGGACCGTGGCCGAGACGTTCGGCGACGAGCCGCGCGGGAACGACGCCTGTGTGCTGATCGCCAGGGTCACCGGTGTCCGCGCATGACGCGGCTTCCCGCATTGGCGCGGTGATCGGCCCTCGTAAGGCGTTGGCTTCCCGTACGGTTGACTTGTTTCTTAATGGTTGACTCGTCGTAAGGCGTTGCCCCCTCGTCAGGCCCCTTATGAGGCGTGGCCCGCTATGAGGCGTGGCCCGTTATGAGGCGTGGCCCGTTATGAGGCGTGGCCCGGCCGCTAGACGGCCGCGCTCGTGGCGATGGAGCCGGACCCTTTCAGCCCCGGGCCGCCCTTCCCCGCGCCACTCTTCGGCATCACCTGCTGGATCTCCTCACGCAGCTCCCGGATGGCCGGTGTCGTGGAGTACCGCCCGGTGAGCCGGTACATCTCGCGCAGCCGGTCCCAGGTGCGATGCGAGGAGTTCTGCTCGATCGTCAGCAGGGCCAGCCGGGCATAGCGGTCGGCCTGCTCGGGATCGTCGCCGATGAAACAGGCCGAGGCGATGGAGATGTGGTCGAAGATCTGGGACCGCTGGCGCCCGCCCTCCCGCATCCGCAGCGCCTTCTTGGCATGGCTCTCGGCGATGCCCGCCGCCCCCGGCTCGTGCTCGGCGAGGGTGCGGTAGACCAGCCCCTGCATCCCGTACAGATCCGCCTCGTTGAACAGCTGCATCCAGCTCGGCGCCGGTCCGTCGTCCCGGGCCGAGACGAACAGCTCCTCCGCCTCGCCCAGGGCGCGGCGCACCGCCTGGCCGTGGCCCTTGGACGCCTGCGCCCATGCCTCGATGGTGCAGAACATGGCCCGGGTGCACGGCAGCGCCGCCTCGCCCGCACCGGTCTTGGCCAGCTTCATCAGATCCAGGGCGTCGTCCGGGCGGCCCAGGTGGACCATCTGCCGGGCGGCCCGGGAGAGCGCCTCGCTCGCCCGTGGCCGGTCGCCGCCCTCGCGGGCCGCGTGGGCGGCGATGACGAAGTACTTCTGGGCGGTGGGCTCCAGGCCGACGTCATGGGACATCCAGCCGGCGAGCACCGCCAGGTTGGCCGCCACCCCCCACAGCCTGCGCTGCAGATGCTCGGGGTGGCGGTAGGCGAGCATGCCGCCCACCTCGTTGAGCTGGCCGACCACGGCCTTGCGCTGGAGCCCGCCGCCGCGGGCGGCGTCCCAGGCGCGGAAGACCTCGACCGAGGTCTCCAGTGCGTCGATCTCCTGGGAGCCCACGGGGGCGGCCTCATAGCGGTCGAAGCCCACGGGGTCGAGGGACAGGGGATTGTCGATACGGGGCGCGTCGGTGGCGAGGGTGGGGTCGGAGAGCAGAAACTCGCTCATGGCACCGGTGATGGCGGATCCTGCGGCGAGCGCGGCGCCCGCACCCACCAAGCCGCGTCGGTTGAACATAAGGTCCATTCCCGTGAATTCGGTGAGGACCGCGGCCGTGGACTCGGGCGGCCAGAGCAGCCCGTCGGCGGACTGCCCCTTTCCCGAGCGCCCCCCTCGTCCGAACCCGAGATCCTCAGTGGTCACGACTCGACCGAGACGCTCGGTGAACAGGGCCGCCAGCACCTTGGGCACGGGATCGCGCGGCGTCTCGCCGGTGTCGATCCAACGCCGCACCCGCGAGGTGTCGGTCGCCAGCTGCGGATGGCCCATGGCCGCCGCCTTCCGGTTCACGAGCCTCGCGAGCTCCCCCTTGGACCATCCGGCGAGGCCGAACAGGTCCGCAAGACGGGTGTTGGGTTCCCTCGTCACGTCAAGCCCCCAGGTTCCTCGGCTGACTTGACAGTAACGGTCCCGTCACGAGCCGTGCGACTATTCGCCAGGGTTCGCCAGGGTCCGCCACATGGTGTGCCACCCGCGCAGGGGTGTGATGTTGGAGTGCGTTACCCGGCCCCGTGGCGGATCGAGCTGAACCGACCGCATTCCCCAGGGTGCGGCCCCGCCTCGGGGCCGGGTGCGTACGCAACTCGTCGGCACACGAAGGGATCTGTATCGCCCATGTACGCAGCGTCGTCCTCCGTGTCCGCCCCGCCCCGGCCGTACCGGCGGCAGCTGCCCGGCTCTGGGCCGTACCTCGATCCCGCCCACGGCGGCCGGGCCCGGCGGACCGCCGCCCCCGGCACTGTGCCGCCTCGCGGGAGACTCGACTTGTCCGGTCCACAGGGTGCGCAGCTGCGCACCGCGATCACCTCGGTCCATCGCATCTGTCCGGAGTTCAACCCGGTGCAGGTGCTGCGGCGCAGCGGACGGTCCGTGCTCCTGATCGGGGCGACCGGGCGCAGCACCGCGGTGGCCAAGTGCCTGCTGGACCACTCCCCCGCGTGGGCCGAGCGGTTCCGCCGGGAAATAGCGATGTACCGCACGTTCGTCCGCCAGCGTCCGCCGGTGCGGGTGCCCCGGCTGATCGCCGCCGACCCGGACAACTGCGCGCTGATCATCGAGCGGATGCCCGGGCGGATCGCGGCCGCGCAGCGCCACCCCACCGAACCTCCGCCGCGCGCCGATCTGGGGGCGGTGCTGGGCGCGATCCGCAGGGTCAACCAGTGGCGGCCGCCCGCCGAAATGTTCGACGCCCCCATCGACTACGCCGCCCGGCTGACCCGCTATCACGAGCTCGGGCTGCTGACCGACCGGGACATGGGCGATCTGCAGAAGCTGTTGCGCGGCGTCTCGCACGCCTGGGGGCGGCAGACCCCGGCGCAGTTCTGCCATGGCGACGCTCTGTTGAACAATGTCCTGCTGTCCCCCGCGGGCCCGGTGCTCCTCGACTGGGACCACGCGGGCTGGTATCTGCCCGGCTATGACCTGGCCACGCTGTGGACGGTGCTGGGCGACGCCCCCGTCACCCGGCGCCAGATCAGCCAGCTGGCGCAGGCCGCGGGTCCGGCCGCGCGGGACTCCTTCCTGGTGAATCTGATGCTGGTGCTGACGCGGGAGATCCGCCAGTACGAGACCGCGGTGCAGCGCACCATGCACGATCCCGCCCCCGTGGTGCCGGGCGCGGTCCCCGCCGGTGAGGAGCAGCGGCTGCTGCTGCGCCGGCTGCATGACGACTGCGCGCTGGCTCGGCGCGCGGTGCGGGCGGCGGTCGGCACCCACTGAGCGGAGGCGGATGGCGGCAGGCGCGCGTCACCGGTCTGGACCGGTGACGCGCCGCAGTCGGGCTGACATGCGAACACGCGTCTGGGTGACGGCGATTGACGTCACGCCTGGCAGCGCATATCTCTAAGTGGCTCGGCCCGGCCCGCTTGAGGAGGCTGCAATGCCAGAATCCGCACAGGACAGCGCCCACGACGCGAACAGAACCCCGTCCGGCCCCACTCGGAGAACCACACTGCGGACCGCGGGAGCCGCGGCGTCCGCCGCCCTTCTGCTCCCGCTGGTCTCGGCGACACCCGCCGCCCATGCCGACCAGCCGCGGGCCGACGGTCCTCCTGCCGACGGCGGCGCCCTGCAGCGCGCCTTCGCGGCCGCGGCCGCCGAGTACGGCGTTCCGCTCGGCGTGCTCCTGGGCGTCTCGTATCTCCAGTCACGCTGGGACGGCCACCGCGGCGCGCCCAGCGTCACCGGCGGCTATGGGCCCATGCATCTCACCGACGCCCACACCGCCCTGCTCACCGCCCCGCACCACAGCCAGGGCACCGAGGACGCGCGCGGCGATCTCGCCCGGCCCCTGAGGGTTCCCAAGGCCACCGTTCCCGAGCCCCGGCAGCTGCCCGCCCGGCTGCGCACCCTCGGCCGGGCCGCGGAGCTCACCGGGCTGTCCGCGGCGGCGCTGCGCGGCGATGCGAGCGCCAATGTGCGCGGTGGCGCGGCCCTGCTGGCCGCCACACAGAAGCGGCTGGGGCTGCCGCCGAGCAAGGACCCCGCCGGCTGGTACGCGGCGGTGGCGGCCTACTCCGGCGCCGATGACGCCACGGCCGCGGCCGCCTTCGCCGACGAGGTGTACGAGGTGCTCCGCGGCGGTGCCACACGGACGACCGCCGACGGCGAACGGGTCTCCCTCGACGCGGCGCCCGCTCTCGCCCCGGACACCCGGCAGCTGCGGACGCTCGGTCTGCCGTCCCGTGCCCGGGATCCGCATGTCGAGGCCCCCAAGGATGTGTCCTGCGAGTGGATCCCGGCGCCCTACGAGGAGTTCGGGGACAACGACTACGGCAACCACGACCTGGGCGACCGTCCCGCCTCGCAGTCCATCGACTACATCGTCATCCATGACACCGAGGGCTCCTGGGACACCACCATCAAGCTGGTCCAGGACCCCACCTATGTGTCCTGGCAGTACACCCTGCGCTCCTCCGACGGGCATATCGCCCAGCATGTGCCGCTCAAGGACGTGGCCTGGCACGCGGGCAACTGGTACGTCAACGCCAAGTCCATCGGCCTGGAGCACGAGGGGTTCCTGACCGCTCCGGACGCCTGGTACACGGAGGCGATGTACCGCTCCTCGGCGCGGCTGGTGCGCTATCTCGCCAAGCGGTTCGACATTCCGCTGGACCGCCAGCACATCCTGGGCCATGACAATGTGCCGGGCACCACCACCGCCACCATCGCGGGCATGCACACCGACCCCGGCCCCTACTGGGACTGGGCGCACTACTTCACCCTGCTCGGCGCGCCCTTCCGGCGCACCGCGGGCTCCTCCGGCGGCCTGGTCACCATCCGCCCCGACTACGACACCAACCGGCCCGTCTACACCGGCTGTGAGACGGCGGGCCAGGCGTGTGCCCCGCACGGCTCGGCCGCGGTGCGACTGCACACCGCGCCGCGTGCGGATGCCCCGCTGGTCAAGGACATCGGGCTGCGGCCCGACGGCTCCGACTCGACGACCGGGGTCAATGACACCGGCGCCCGCGCCACCACCGGGCAGCAGTTCGCGGTCGCGGGCCGTGAGGGCGACTGGACGGCGATCTGGTACCTCGGTCAGCGGGCCTGGTTCCAGGACCCCAAGCGGCGGCCGACGGCGGTGAGCGCCAAGGGGCTTGTCGTGACGCCCAAGGCCGGGGCGAAGGAGGTTCCGGTGTACGGCCGCGCCTATCCGGAGGAGGGGGCGTATCCGGAGGGTGTGCCGGTGCAGGCGGTTTCGCCGCTGCCGTACAAGCTGCTCGCCGGGCAGTCCTATCCGCTGGGGCTGAGGACGCGGGGCGAGTATCTGTGGGCGACCACCTTCGATCCGGCCGGTCACAAGGTGGTGCGCGGCCAGGACGTGTACTACCAGATCCAGTTCGGGCACCGGGTGGCGTTCGTCCGGGCCGCCGATGTGACGGTCCGGCGCTCGGGGAAGTGAGCCCGGCGGGCCGTCAGTCCGCCCCGGGAGACTGGTAGACGGGCCATCCGGGGGCCGTGAGCGACCGTGTCGGCTGTGTGCCGTACGGGCGTCTCACGGCCCTCGGCGGCACTCCTCAGCGCTGCTGGAACATCTCCGCGGGCAGCGGCTTGAGCAGCCGGTACAGATCGTCGGTGATCGGCCGGTCCCAGCTGGCGATGGTGACGAGCACACCGTCGCTGCGGTCGAACTGGGCGCAGGAGATCCGGCCCTCGGAGAGCTTGATCCGGCGGACGATGAGGAGGTTGTCCTCATGCATGACCGGGCTGTCCTCGGTGTCCACCACATGGACCGGCTCATCGTTCCCGAGCGCCGCCAGCAGCTGGGTGACCTCGAACGGCGGCTGGCCCTCCGCGACCTCCCGGGCCGGGGATCCCGCGGGCAGATTGCCGATGATCATCGCCGGGCCGCGGCCGCCGAACAGGTCGTAGCGCAGGAAGACGCCCTGGCAGGTGCCGTCCGGAGCGGGCAGCAGCCCCGCCCCGAGGTCGCCGGGCCAGTCTCCCGGGTCCATGGCGAGGACGTCGAAGTCCGGCCCGGTGGGCGTGGCGGCGCTGCGGCGGCGGAGGAAGGACATGCGGACATGGTACGTGGCCGCGTGCCGGTTACCGTGCCGGGGAGCGGGCGGGCCGCACCCCTCATCCGGGGTCCGGCGCCGGGCGCTGGGGAAGGCCGACGGTGGGGGTGATCAGCCGCTTCGCCAGCCCGGCCCGGTCGGTGCCGACCTTACGGTAGACATCGGAGAGCAGCCGGGCGACCTCACGCTCCTCCAGCCCCGTCGCCTCGCCGATCCGGGCGTCCGGCCAGCCCTCGGCGGCCCGCTCGGCGACGGTCTGCTCCTGCGAGGTCAGCGGGCTGGTGTGATCGACCCGCAGTTGCATGGGGCGCAGTCCGGCCGCGGACAGCTCATCGCGGGCCCGGGCGGCGAGGGCGTCGGCCCCGCAGCGCACCGCTCCCTCCAGACCGCGGTAGAGCCGGTCGCCGGCCTCCTGGGGCAGGCCGATGCGGCGCAGCGCGGCGCCGTGGTCGACCAGCGCCACGGCCAGGTCGTAGGCGGCCGGTGACCGCATCAGATGGCTGACGGCCTCGGCCAGCAGCTTGATCCGGTCAGGGCCCTGGGTCACGGTGGCCGCGGTGTGCAGCGCCTTGCCGATCGCGGAGGGGGTGCCGAACTGACGGGCGCGGCGCACCGCGTCGTCGACGACCTCGACGGCCTGCGCGGGATCGGTCAGCGCGAGGGTCTGGGCGAGGTGGAGCTGCCAGGGGCACCAGGCGGGGTTGCGCATCCCGCGCCCGTCCATGCGGCGGCCGACCTCGGTGAGCTGGTGCCGGGCCTCGCGGTGGAGATTGGCGGCCAGCAGCAGCTCACCGCGGACCGCCGGTACGTCGGGGCAGAGCGTGGCCTGCGGAAGGGTCTCGCCGCGGTGCCCGGCCGCGAACTCCTGCGCCTCGCGGACCCGGCCCTGGCAGATCAGCGTTCCGATGAGGGTGCCGACCGCGGTCCAGTGCGCGGGTGTCGAGGAGCCCACCAGATCGGCGATCCGCATCCCCTCCCGGGCCAGCTCCTCCGCCTCGGTGAGCGCGCCGCGGCGCAGACGGGCGTAGCCGAGAAGAGTGAAGCCGAACGCCAGATGGGAGCCGCGCCAGCCCTTGCGCTCGCATTCGGCGATGCCCTTGTTGAACAGTTCCTCGGCGCGCCCGGGCTGGTCGCAGTGGAGGAAGACCAGGGCGACCAGGATCGGCACCTCGAAGCCCCAGTCGTCATCGGTCCAGCTGAGGCCGTCGCCGAGGGCCTCCTCCGCGTAGTGCAGCGCGGTGGCGACCGGCTCTCCGCGCGTCATCGCGTCCCAGGCGCGCAGCCCCAGCAGATAGCGCTCGGCCATGCCGCGGCCGGTGAGGTGGTCCGCGAGCCGGGCGAGCCGCCGGGAGCGGGCGGGCGACTCCTTCTCGTCGGCGCGGAACATGTTCCACATCAGCTGCTCGGTCTGCATCCGCAGCCGGGTGCGGGCGCTGGTGGCCCGCCCGATCTCGGCGGCGACGACCTGGGCGGCCTCCTCCATACGGCCGCTGTGCCCGTATGCCTGGGCGAGCCGGTAGGTGATCGCCTCGCGCAGGTCGGGGCCGAGCGCGGGCTCTTCGAGCGCGGCCCGCAGATGGTTGACGGTGACGTCGGGCTCGGTGAGCTGGGCGGCGCAGCCCAGCTCGTACAGCACGGCGGGGCGCTCCTCCAGGGCGGGTGGTTCGCGCAGCGCCCGGGCCAGACAGCGGCGCCCGGCGTCGGGGGCTCCGGCGCGCAGATACTCCCGGGCGGCGGCCCGCAGATGGTGCACCACCCAGGGGTCGCCCTCGGGGTGCATCTCCAGCAGATGCCGGCCGGCGGCCGCGGAGCCCAGGCCCGCGCCGAGCACCACGTTGGCGGCCTGGCCGTGCATGGCCACCCGCAGGGCGCCGGGGATGGCCTGGTAGACGGCGGTGGCGATGAGCGGGTGGAGGTATTCGAGGGGCCGGGTGCCGTTTCCGGGGCGCGGCGGGGCCAGGATCCGCGCGTCGACGAGCCGCGCCACCACGTCGACGGCCTCGGTCTCGCTGAGCCCGGCGACATTGGCGGTCAGCGCCGGGGTGGCCTCGATGCCGAGGACGGCGACGGCCCAAGCGAGGCGGACGGCGGCGGTGCCGAGGCGGGTCAGCCGGTCGTTGAGCCCGCTGTCCTTGGCCGAGGAGACCAGTTCGCGCAGCGCGGGCAGGTTCTCCGACTGCGGTTTCAGCCGCCGGTCGCGGATCTTGGCGGTGAGCTCGGTGATCTCCCAGGGGTTGCCGCCGGTCATCGCCCAGCACTCGCGGCAGAACGCCTCGTCGGCGTGGTCCCCGAGGACCTCCCGGACGATCCGCCCGACTCCGCTCGGGGTCAGCGGCGCCAGCACATGGGGACGTGATCCCTGGCGCTCGACAAGAGCCCGTATCACGGCGACGTCGGCGGTCAGGCCCTCCGGGCGGTAGCCGACGGCGAGCAGCAGGGGCAGGTCCGCGGTGCGCGAGGCGAACCGGGTCAGCCAGTCCAGCGATTCGGGGTCGGCCCAGTGGACATCGTCGAGGATCATGACGACCGGGGCGTGTTCCACGGCGAAGCGGGTCACCAGCCAGTCGAGGCCGTCGCGGACGCCCTGCGGATCGGGTGCGCCGCCGTTGCCCGAGACCACCAGGCCGACCGCGGGCGCGACGATGTCGTACCAGCCGCCGAGGATCCTGCGGTGCTCGTCCTCGCCGGTCGCCGCGAGCACCGGCTGGAAGAGCTGGCGCACCACATGGAAGGCCGCGCCCTGTTCATGCTCACCGCCACGGGCCCGGAGCACGGTGCAGCCGCGTGCGGCGGCCCTCCGGCGCGCCTCGCCGAGCAGCGCGGTCTTGCCGACGCCGCCGGGGCCCTCGAAGGCGATCACTCCGCCGCCGCGGGTCTCGGCCCGATCGGCGGGATCCGTCCCGCACAGCTCGGTCAGCGCGGCGTCCACCGCGCGCAGCTCCCGATCCCGCTCCAGCAGTGTCCGGCGCGTCCGGTCCTGTTGGCTCATGTCCTCCGCCACGTTCTTCCCCTCCGGCAGGTGACGCCGAGCGTAGCGCGGATGGCACGCTCCGTAGCCCCTCAATGGGGGGATTTCCGCCGGGCATTGCCAGTGGCACACGCCAATTCACTGCCTCCTCTATCGATGCCACGTTCCGCACGCGAGGATGACCGGATTCACCGGGTTGGACAGACGCCGCGCAAGCCTGTGGTATATGCGGCCTCGGCCGCCCGACCAACGAAGGGGGCGGACACGACTCATGCACGCGCACGCTTCGCGACCACAGGCCCGGCAGACGACACTGCTGCGACGGGCGGCCCTGTTCGACTTTCCGGCCTCGGCGGACCTCAGTCCCGGCACCGAGGTGGCCAGGCACCACACCATCCAATGGCTTTCACGGTTCGGCGTCTTCGAGGACCATGAGTCCGTCGCGGAGTACGACGCGCTCCGCTTCGACGTGCTGGCGGGCCTGTTCTACCCCCGGGCGACCGGCGCCGATCTGAACCTGGGCAGTGACCTCGTGGGCTGGTACTTCGTCTTCGACGATCAGTTCGACGGGGAGATGGGCTCCCGTCCGGAGGCCGTGGCGCGGCTGGTGGCGGACGTCATCCGGATCACCGAGGAGGACGCGGCGCACGGCAGGGCACAGGACGGCGAGGGGCCGCTCCTGGAGAGCTTCCGCGACCTGTGGCGCCGGATCAACTCCGGGCGGCCGCAGGTGTGGCGGGACCGTTTCCGCCACCACTGGCTGGAGTACCTGCACTCCTACCACCGGGAGGCCCTGGAGCGGACCGGCGCCCTGCCCGGGGCCGGCAGGGACGCACCGCGCTCGGTGGAGGCCGTGCTGGCGCTGCGGCGTCACTCGATAGGCGTACAGCCCTGTCTCGACCTGAACGAGCCATTCGGCGGCTACACCCTGCCGCCCGCGCTGCACGGCGGCTTCCCGATGGCGCGGATGCGGGAGGCTACGGACGATGTGGTGGTCTTCACCAATGACATCGCTTCCCTGGACAAGGAACTGGCCGTCGGCGACGTCCACAACAGCGTCATCGTCCAGTGGGAGCGCGCGGGTGGTGAACTGGAGGACGCGGTACGCCATATCGCCGACCTCGCCAACGCACGCTACCGCTGGTTCGAGGAGACGGCGGCCAGGCTGCCGGCGCTGCTCACCGAGGCGGGGGCGGACCCGGGCACCCACCGCGCCGTGGGGCGCTATGTGGACGGCATGCGGCATGTAATGACCGGCAATCTGGGCTGGTCGGTGCGGACGGCACGCTACGACGAGCGGGGCACCGAGGCGGTCAGCGGGGGACGGCAGCGGCCCTGGGCCCAGCTGACGGGCGCGGAGGAGCTGATCCGCGCGGGGCGGGGCGCGCCGCTGCCGCCGCCGGGCAGCGGCTCGGGCTCCCGTTAGCCGGCGTGCGGAAGCCGACGCGTTCGGAGCGCTCTCAGCTCATGTGGGGCGCTCAGCTCGCGTGGCGCGGCGCTCAGTTCGCGTGGCGCGGCGCTCAGCTCGCGTGCAGCGCTCAGCTCGTATGGAGCGCTCGGCTCGCGTCGGGCACTCAGCTCGCGTAGAGCTGCTCGATCTGCGCGGCGCACACCTTGTAGACCGCGTCGCGCCGCAGTTTGAGCGAGGGCGTCAACAGCCCGTCCGCCACGGTGAATTCCTTCGGGAGGATACGGAAGGCCCTGATCGACTCCGCTCTGGACACCGAGAGGTTCGCCGTGGAGACCGCCTGCTGGATCTCCGCGTGCAGCGCCTTGTTCGCCGACGCGTGCTCCCGGCCGACGGGAAGCCGCGCGCCGACGACCTGGTGCCAGCGGGCCAGCATCTCGGCGTCCAGGGTGATCAGCGCCCCCACGAAGGGGCGGTTGTCGCCCACCAGGACGCACTGCGAGATCAGCGGATGCGCCCGCAGCCGCTCCTCCAGCGGCAGGGGGGAGACGCTCTTACCGCCGCTGGTGATGATGATGTCCTTCTTACGGCCGGTGATGGTGAGATAGCCCTCGCCGTCGAGGAATCCGACGTCTCCGGTGTGCAGCCAGCCGTCGCGCAGCGCGGCCCCGGTGGCCTTCGGATCGTCCAGATAGCCCTCGAAGACGGTGCCGCCGCGCACCCATACCTCGCCGTCCGGCGCGATGCGCACCGTCGTGCCCGGCATCGGGCGGCCCACCGTGCCGTGCCGGGGACGGCCGGGCGGCTGCGCGGTGATCGCCGCCGTGGTCTCGGTGAGGCCGTAGCCGTTGTAGACGGTGATCCCGGCGCCGGCGAACGTCAGCCCCAGCTCCCGGCTGAACGGTGAGCCACCGGTGACCGCGTAGCGCACCCGGCCGCCGAGGACGGCTCTCAGCCGCCGGTAGACCATCCGGTCGAAGACGGCATGCGTGGCCCTGCGCCCCGGGCCCGGTCCCTTTCCGCCGTCCTGTGACTGCTGCTCGACGGCCGCGGCGTAGCGCACCGCCGTGGCCATGGCCTTCTGGAAGACCACGCCCCGGCCCGCGTCCTGGGCGGCGGTCCGCACGGCTCCCAGGATCTTCTCGAAGATGTAGGGCACCGCGAAGACGCAGGTCGGGCGGAAGCTCTGGAAGGACGGCAGCAGGGCGGACGGAGTGAGTTCGGGTTCATGCCCCATGAGGATGCCGCCCCGCACACAGAGCACTTGGACCATCAGTCCGTAGATATGCGCCAGCGGGAGGAAGGCGAGGATGGCGGGCCGCACCCCGGGCTCGGCGAACAGCCCGCTCCAGCCCGCGAACACGGTGTCGCATTCGGCGGCGAGATTGGCGTGGGTGATCATGCACCCCAGGGGCTGTCCGGTGGTGCCCGAGGTGTAGCAGATGACCGCCGTGCAGCGCGGTTCCACGAGCCAGCGCCGCTCGGTGACCAGTTCCTCGTGGACATCGGCGCCCCGCCGCCACAGCTCCGCCACGCACCCCTGGTCCATCTGCCAGATGGAGCGCAGCCCGGGAAGGGCATCGCAGACGGCTCCGACCGTCATGGCGTGGTCCTCGCCCTCGACCACCACGGCCACGGCCCGCGTCTGGGCCAGGATCCAGCGCACCTGCTCCGCGGAGGACGTGGGGTAGACGGTCACCACCTGGGCGCCGACCGACCACAGGGCATAGCTGAACAGCGTCCACTCGTACCGCGTCCGCGCCATCAGGGCCACCCGGTCCCCGAACCGCACGCCCTCGGCCAGCAGGCCCTTCGCCAGCGCCAGGACCTCGTCCCGGAAGGTCCCGGCGGTCACCGGAGTCCACCGGCCGCGGTCGGTGGCATCCCGCCGGGCGAGCTGGGCCCTGTCCGGTTCGCGGTCCGCCAGTTCGTAGACCGAGTCCGCGAGCCCGCCCGCGCGCAGCGGTTCCACCATGTGAGGGAGACTGAATTCGCGCACGGCACCCCCTGTTTTCGGCCGACTTGCCGCCCCGCGCAACGGGGAAGTGGGAGGGAAAACTACCCGCCATGGCCGGGGCTGCATAGAGCGCTGGACGATTCTGTTCCCGCCCGCGGAGACCTACTGCGACCTGCTGCTGTTACCGTGAGTCACCCTCACGTTTCCACACGGGAAGTGATGGGCTGTGAACCTCCGGTGAACGCATGGGAAGACAGACCTCGGTGCCGTGTCCGGCGACGCGCGGATCCGCCAGGGCGTTCCGCGTCCTGATTCTGGCCGATACCGCACGCACCGCCGTGGGGCCGGGCGCCGCGGGGCCGGGACCACGGCGTGCTCTTCCGAGAGGCGACATGCCAGGGGCGGGCGGGTCCGGCCGGACCCGCCCGCCCCTGATCGGCGGTCCCGGTTCAGGTGAGGTCGAACTCGCCCTCACGCGCGCCCAGGACGAAGGCACGCCACTCGGCCGGGGTGAAGATCAGCGCCGGGCCCTCGGGACGACGGCCGTGGCGCATCACGATGAAGCCCTCGACGAAGGCGATCTCCACATCGCCCACACCCTGGCTACTCGACTGCCACTGGGCGCCCGAGAGATCGAGATCGGGCTTCTCTGCGCTTCCTGCCAGTGGCTGTGCGGTGGTGGTGGTGTCGGCCACGTCAGCTCATCCTCCCGGATCGTCGTCCGCGCCCCACCCTAGCGATCGTGACCGGTGCCGCACAGGCCACGAAAGAAGGACTAAGGAGGAGACTCAATCGGCGGGCGGCGTGTCCGCGACCACCCACATCGAGAAGAACTGCGAGCCCCCGCCATAGGCGTGGCCGAGCGCCTTACGGGCGCCGTCGACCTGGTGTTCGCCCGCCCGCCCGCGCACCTGGAGCGCGGCCTCGGCGAACCGCAGCATGCCGGACGCGCCGATGGGGTTGGTGGACAGCACCCCGCCCGAGGGGTTGACCGGGAGCTCGCCGTCGATCTCGGTCACCCCCGACTCGGTGAGCTTCCAGCCCTCGCCCTCGTCCGCGAAGCCCAGGTTCTCCAGCCACATGGGTTCGTACCAGCTGAAGGGCACATACATCTCCACCACGTCGATCTCCCGGCGCGGATCGGTGATCCCGGCCTGGCGGTAGACGTCGGCCGCGCAGTCCCGGCCCGCCCTCGGCGAGACGCAGTCCTTCCCCGCGAAGAGCGTCGGCTCGCTGCGCATGGCGCCGCCGTGCATCCAGGCGGGCGGGTACGGGGCACGGTCCGCGCCGGCCCGGTCGGTGAGCACCATGGCGCAGGCGCCGTCCGAGGAGGGGCAGGTCTCCGAGTAACGGATGGGGTCCCACAGCATCGGGGACGACCGCACCTTCTCCAGCGTCAGATCGTGCTCATGCAGATGCGCGTAGGGGTTGCGCAGGGCGTTGCGGCGATCCTTGTAGGCCACGAGGGCGCCGATACCGGAGGGCGCGCCGGTGCGCCGCATGTACGCCCGTACGTGCGGGGCGAAGAAGCCGCCCGCCCCGGCCAGCAGCGGCTGCTGGAACGGGATGGGCAGGGACAGCCCCCACATGGCGTTCGACTCCGACTGCTTCTCGAAGGCGAGGGTGAGCACGGTCCGGTGGACACGGGCGGCGACCAGGCCCGAGGCCACCAGCGCGGTGGAGCCGCCGACCGAGCCGGCGGTGTGCACGCGCAGCATCGGCTTGCCGACCGCGCCGAGCGCGTCGGCGAGGTACAGCTCGGGCATCATGACGCCCTCGAAGAAGTCGGGCGCCTTGCCGATGACGACGGCGTCGATGTCCGCCCAGGTCAGCTGGGCGTCCTCCAAGGCCCGTACGGCGGCCTCCCGGACCAGCCCGGCGAGGGAGACGTCCCGGCGTGCGGCGGTGTGCTTGGTCTGGCCGATTCCGACGACGGCCACCGGCTCCTTGGTCACAGGACATCCCCTTCCAGCACCGCCACCAGGTTCTGCTGCAGACACGGGCCCGAGGTGGCATGGGCGAGGGCCCGGTCGGCGGCGCCGCGGTGGATGGCGGCGGCGGCCTCGCCGAGGCGGATCAGCCCGGCGGCCATCATGGGGTTGGCGGCCAGCGCCCCGCCGGACGGATTGACGCGTACGCCCTCCCCCAGCCCCAGCTCACGGCGGAGGATCAGCTCCTGTGAGGTGAACGGCGCATGCAGCTCGGCCAGGTCGACGGGGGCCTCGAAGGCGCCCGCGCGCTCGGCGGCGAGCCGGGTGGACGGGGAGCGGGTGAGGTCCCGTACGCCGAGGCTGTGTGCCTCCGTCCGGTGGTCCATGCCGCGGATCCAGGCCGGGCGGCGGCAGAGCCGGCGCGCCGTGTCCCCGGCGGCGAGCACGACGGCCGCCGCGCCGTCGCCGACCGGCGGGCAGTCGTGGCGGCGCAGCGGCCGCACCAGATACGGCTCGTTCAGGAGGGCCTCGGGCGGCGGTGAACCGGTCACCTGCGCATGCGGGTTGTCCTCGGCCGCGGTCCGGCTGCGCGCGGCGACCGCGGCCAGCGCCCGCTCGTCGGCGCCACTGTCCTCGGCGTCTTCCGCGTCGAGCAGTGCCTGGGCCTGGAGGGCGGCGAGGGAGACCGAGTCCGGCCACAGGGGCGCCACGTAGTACGGGTCGAGCTGACGGGTCAGGACCTCCCGGAGATCGCCGGGTGAGGACTTGCCGTAGGAGTAGACGAGCGCGGTCTCCGCCTCGCCCGTCAGCAGCCTCGTCCATGCCTCGTACAGCGCCCAGGCGCCGTCCATCTCCACATGGGACTCCGAGATCGGCGGCCAGGCGCCGACGCCGTCGAGGGCCATGGTGAAGGAGAAGGCCCGGCCCGCCAGATAGTCGGAGGAGCCGGAGCAGGTGAAGTCGATCTCGCCCGCCCGGAGTCCGACGGCGTCGAGCACCTCATGGAGGACGGGCATCAGCATCTCGACCTCGGAGACCTCCGCGCTGTCCCGCCGGTGGTCGCTCTGGCCGAAGGCGACGATGGCAACCTCTCGCATCTACAACAGCTCCTTGTAGGTGTCGTAGTCGGCGTCGGGTTCGCCGGTGGGCCGGTAGTGGTCGGGGTAGCGGCTGTCCTCGCTCCATACGGGCTCCACGCGCAGCCCCATGCGCACCTGGTCGTAGGGGATGCCGCCGACCCGCCCGTGCAGGGCCAGACCCGCGCCGTCCAGGGCGATATGGGCGTAGACGTACGGCACTTCGATATCGAGGTTGCGGGCCTTGATGTTCACGATGCAGAAGGTGGTGACCGTGCCGCGCGGGCCGACCTCCACCTGCTCGTCGGTGGCGACCCCGCAGGTGGGGCAGGCACCCCGGGGCGGGACGTACACCTTGCGGCAGGACGGACAGCGCTCCCCGCGGGTGGTCCGGTCGGCGAGGGCCTTCAGATAGCGCGACTGGGCGCGGCCGGGTGCGTAGGTGTAGTCGAGGCGGGCGGGGGCCACGATGCCGGTGACGGGGTCGGTGAACTCCCCGCTGTGCGGCACGGCTTCGCCGCCCTCGGCGCCGTCGTACGGCTCGAAGCAGGCGATGTCGGTGATGGCGCCCACGCGCTCCCCGGCCCAGCGGATCCGCACCCGCATACCGGTGCGCACCGCGTCGGGCCCGGGTGCGTCGAGGGCGTGGAGGAGGGCGGTGTCCGCGCCGTCCAGCCGCACCAGCACCCAGGCGAAGGGGGTGTCCAGGGGCTGGCCGCGGCGCGGTGAGGGGTTCCAGGCCCAGGTGGTGACGGTGCCGGTGGGGGCGACCTCGACCAGGTCGGACAGCTCGTCGGCGGTGACCGGGTCGTATTCGACGGGCGGCATCAGCACCCGGCCGTCGGTGGTGCGCACGCCGAGCACGGTGCGTTCGCGCAGTCCGGTGAGGAAGGCGCTCTGCACCGGTCCGAGGGAGCGGGTGAAGGGGAACTCGACGACCAAAGGCGCCTGGAGCACCTCGGGTGAGGGAGCCGGGGTCATGGGGGGTGCGTCTCCTTCCGCGCGGCCGGCGTGGGGCGGCGGCCTGAGGTGTTGGGGGATCACGCCCGGCGGTAGACCGGCGGCCGTTTTTCCGCGAAGGCTTTCGAACCCTCCTTGGCGTCGGCGGTGTCGAAGACCGGCCAGCCGCGTTCGAGTTCGGACTTCAGGCCGTCGGACTCGGTCATCTCGGCGGTCTCGTAGACGGACGCCTTGACCGCCTCGACGGCGAGCGGGCCGTTGGCGTTGATCAGCTCGGCGATCTCCAGGGCCTTCTCCAGCGCCGTGCCGTCCGGGACGACATGGCCGATCAGCCCGATCCGCGCCGCCTCCTCGGCCGGATAGGGGCGCCCCGTCAGCAGCATCTCCAGGGCGTGGGTGCGGGGCAGCTGGCGGGCCAGCCGTACGGTGGAGCCGCCGATGGGGAACAGCCCGCGCCGGACCTCGAAGAGCCCGAAGGTGGCGCCGCGCCCGGCGACCCGGATGTCGGTGCCCTGCAGGATCTCGGTGCCGCCCGCGACACAGGGGCCCTCGACGGCGGCGATCACCGGCTTGCGCGGCCGATGGTGGCGGAGCATTGCCTTCCAGTGCAGATCGGGGTCGGCCGCGAGGCGGTCGCGGACGTGCTGTCCGTCCATCCGGCCGCCGCCCGCGAGCGCCTTGAGGTCCATTCCCGCGCAGAAGGCCCCACCGGCGCCGGTGAGCACCACGGAGCGCACGGCATCGTCCTCGTCGGCCTCGGTCCAGCCGTCGTACAGCCCGACCAGCATCGGCAGCGAGAGCGCGTTCCTGGCCTCGGGCCGGTTCAAGGTGAGTACCAGGGTCGCGCCGACGCGCTCGACGATGAGGTGTTCGGTCCCGCTTGTCACGACGTCCTCCCGTCTCAAGACCTAGAACAGGTTGCAGCAGGGGAAGGCCGACTTCAAGAGAAATCTGATGCTCAGTCAGATTTCTTGTACCGGGGGCCTTCCCACCTCATCCCCGCGCGGCTCTAATGAGCGCCGAGCCGCCGGATCGAGGGGTCAGGAGGAGCCATGGAGTACAACCTTGCCGACCTGTTCGAGTCGATCGTCGACACAGTGCCCGACAGAGAGGCGCTGGTGTACCTGGACCACCCCGGCACCGGAGCCGAGCGGCGGCTCACCTACGCCCAGCTCGACGCGGCCGCCAACCGGCTCGCCCACCATCTGCGGGACAGCGGTATCGCCCCGGGCGAGCATGTCGGACTGCATCTGTGCAACGGCGTCGAGTATCTCCAGACGGCTCTGGCCTGCGTGAAGATCCGGGCGGTGCCGGTGAACGTCAACTACCGCTATGTGGAAGACGAGTTGGTCTACCTCTACCGCGACGCGGACCTGGCCGCGCTGGTCTACGACGCCGAGTTCGGCGAGCGGGTGGCCGCCGCGCTGCCGCACACCGACCGCCTGCGCCATCTGGTGCGGGTCGGCACCGGGGACGGCCCCCGTACGTCCGTGGCGTTCGCCGACGCCGAGGCGTCCGGGTCACCCGAGCGCGGCTTCCCGGCGCGGTCCGCCGACGACCGCTTCATCATCTACACCGGCGGCACCACCGGAATGCCCAAGGGCGTGATGTGGCGGCAGGAGGACCTCTTCTTCTCCGGGCTGGGCGGCGGCGCTCCGACCGGCCGGCCCGTCGGGCGCCCGGAGGAGCTGGCCGAGCGGGTGGCCGCGGGCGGCGAGGGGCTGGTCTTCTTCCCCACGCCGCCGCTGATGCACGGCACCTCCACCCTTACGGCCTTCATCGGGTTCAACTTCGGCCAGAAAGTGGTGCTGCACCGGAAGTTCGTCCCCCAGGATGTGCTGAGGACGGTCGAGAAGGAGAAGGTCACCACCGTCTCGCTGGTCGGCGACGCGATGCTGCGGCCACTGGTGGACGCCCTGACCGGCCCCCTCAAGGGCACCGACCTCTCCTCCCTGCTCAGCGTCAGCAGCTCGGGCGCGATCCTGTCGGAGACCGTACGCGCCCAGTTCGCCGAACTCGCCCCGCACACCCTGCTGCTGAACAACTTCGGCTCCTCGGAGTCCGGGTTCAACGGCACGGCCACCGACGACTCCGGCCCCGAGAAGGGCTTCCGGCTGCACGTCAACGCCCGTACGACGGTGGTGGACCCGGCGACCCTCGCCCCGGTGGCACCCGGCGAGCCCGGCCGGATCGCCCAGCGCGGCCATGTGCCGCTCGGCTACTACAACGACGCGAAGAAGACCGCCGAGACGTTCTTCGAGGCGGACGGGGAGCGCTGGGTGCTGCTCGGCGACATGGCCACCGTCGACGAGCAGGGCGTGATCACCGTCCTCGGGCGCGGTTCGCAGTGCATCAACACCGGCGGTGAGAAGGTCTATCCGGAAGAGGTCGAACAGGCCCTGAAGGCCCATCCGGACGTGTACGACGCGCTGGTGGCGGGCGTCCCCGACCCCCGCTGGGGTCATCGCGTCGCGGCCGTCGTCCAGCCCCGGACACAGGCATCCGGGCTCACCGCCGACGCGGTCCGCGACCACTGCCGGGAGCGGCTCGCGGGCTACAAGACCCCACGTACGGTCGTCTTCACCGACCGCATCCAGCGCTCCCCCAGCGGCAAGGCGGACTACCGCTGGGCGCGAGCGGTCGCGCAAGAGGCGGACCGGGACACCCCGCACGGCGGCTGAACCGTTCCGCGACGCGGTCAGGGCCCGTCCGACGGATGGTGACGCCTGGGAGGGGGCGCCAATCCAGCCCCTCCGGCGTTTGAGGAGCGGGGTCCTGGGGCGGAGCCCCGGCCGGGCCGGGGGTCGGGCCCCGGGTTCGGGGAGGGGCGGGGAGGGGAAAGATCCGCCGGACACCCCGCAAGGCTGACCGAGCGCCCGAACCGCAGCCCTACCGCAGCCTCACGGCGCCGCCCGCTCGCACACCGACGGCAGCGACCGGCCCAGCGCCACACTGTGCAGCGCGTCCAAGTGCCGCCCATGGATCACCGCCGCGGCCCCGGCCGTGAGCCGTCCCACGCAGGAGGGGGCCTCCCGCACGGCCGCCGAATCCGCGATGGCGCGCACGAGTTCGCCGTTGATCCGGTTGATCTCCAGCCGGATCCGCCCGAGGTCGGGGCGTTCGGTGGGCGCTTGTGCGGGGTCGGCGTCCCAGCGCCGGTAGAGGCCGCGCTGGACGACCTTGCTGGCCTCGATCTGGTCGCGGAAGATCCTCGACGTCGCCACGGGGTCGGCGCCCAGCTCCTCGGCCTGCCGCGCCACCGCGTCCAGCACCTCCCGCTCCCGCGCCGGGTCGTCGATCGGGCTGTCCGTGCCCCACTTCGCGGCGGCGACCTCATCGGCCACCAGAACCCGCTGCGCGGACAGCTCGACCAGCGGCCGCAGGGTGCCGTGGACACGGGCCGGACCCGTCGGCGCGGCGAAGGCGGCGGTGGCCCCCGTGGCCAGCACGGCGGTGGCCAGCGCGGCGATCAGCGCATGACGCGGGGACAGATGCGGTCGCATGGGCGGGGGGTTCCTCTCTCGGCGGGACGGGCGGCCCGAGGCGTCGCCCCGGCGGCCCGGGGGCGTCCGACGGGTTCTGGAACGATAGGACGCCGCACCGTCGGCACGCCACGGGGCCGGTCCCCCGGGAAAGCGGGACCGGCCCCGTGGCGCGATGGCCGGATCAGGCGGCACTGGCACTACTTGGCACTACTGGCACTCAACGGGCCGTCCCGCCACAGGCTCACTGCGATTCCGCACCCTCCCAGTACGGCGCCCGCAGCCGCCGCTTGTAGAGCTTGCCGTTGGGGTCCCGCGGCATCTCCGCAATGAAATCCACCGACTTGGGGCATTTGTAGCCCGCCAGCCGGGTGGTGCAATGGGCGAGGATCTCGGCGGCCAGGTCGAGGCCCGGCGCATGCCCCTCGGCGGGTTCCACGACCGCGATGACCTGCTCGCCCCAGTCCTCGTGGGGGATCCCGAAGGCGGCGGCGTCGGCGACGGCCGGGTGGGTGAGCAGCGCGGCCTCGATCTCGGCGGGGTAGATGTTGACCCCGCCCGAGATGATCAGGTCGATCTTGCGGTCGCGGAGGTAGAGATAGCCGTCGTCGTCCAGGAGGCCGAGGTCGCCGACGGTGAAGAAGTCGCCGATGCGGTTCTTCTCGGTCTTGCTCTTGTCCTTGTGGTAGGCGAAGCCCCCGGTGCTCATCTTCATGTAGACGGTGCCGAGTTCACCGGCCGGGAGCCGGGTGCCCTCGTCGTCGAAGATGGCCAGCTCGCTGATGGGCCAGGGGCGGCCGACGGTCCCCGGCTTCTTCAGCCAGTCCTCGGCGGTGGCGAAGGCGCCGCCGCCCTCGCTGGCCGCGTAGTACTCCTCGACACAGCCGCCCCACCACTCGATCATCGCGCGTTTGACATGATCGGGGCAGGGTGCGGCCCCATGGATGGCATGGCGCATCGAGGAGACGTCGTAGGACCGCCTGACCTCGTCGGGGAGGGCGAGCAGCCGGTGGAACTGGGTCGGCACCATATGGGTGTGCGTACAGCGGTAGGTGTCGATGAGGCGCAGCATCTCCTGAGGCGTCCACTTGTCCATGAGCACCAGGGGATGACCGATGTGCAGCGACGAGCTCGCGAACTGCAGTACGGCGGTGTGGTAGAGCGGCGAGCACACCAGATGGACGTGGTCGGGCTCCTCGTAGCGCGGTGTGATGCCGAAGAAGCGCAGAAAGCCGCCGAGGTGGCTCTTCTCGGGGAGCTTTCCGGTCAGCGCACGGCGGATGCCGCGCGGACGGCCCGTGGTGCCGGAGGTGTAGTTCATCACCCAGCCCAGCTCGCGGTCGGCGGGCGGCTCCTCCGGCTGCCCCTCGACGAGTTCGGCGTACGGGCGGAAGCCGTCGATGGCGCCGACCGCGTAACGGTGGGTCGCGGACAGCCCCGCCTCGTCGGCGGCGGCCGACGCCTGCCCGCCGTAGCGCTCATGGGCGATCAGCACCTTGGCGCCGGAGTCGGAGACGATCCAGGCGATCTCGGGACCCACCAGATGGTGGTTGACCGGCACCAGATAGAGCCCGGCCTGCGTGGCGGCGAGGGCGGCGACGAAGAACTCCACCCCGTTGGGCAGGACGACCGCCAGGGCGTCGCCGCGTCGCAGCCCGGCGGCGCGCATCCCGGCGACGAGCCGGTTGCACGCGCTGTGCAGCCGTCCGGCGGTCCACTCCTCACCGTCCGGGGCGATGAGCACGGTGCGGTCGGGCTCGAGCGCGGCCTGGGCCCAGAAGCCGTTGGGTGTAGGGGACATGGCGGTCCGGTCCTCCTTCTGACGGCGATGTCAGGCGGTGTGGGACGAGATCAGACGAGGTGGAGCGGGGGTCAGGCGAGGTCGGGCGGGATCAGGCGAGGTCAGGCGGGCTGTGGCAGGCACGGTCAGGCGGGTTGGGCGGGCGCGGTCAGGCGCGCTTGGCGATGCGGATGACGCGGTCGATGGCGCGCTCGAAGCCCCGGGTCAGATCGTCGAAGACGGCCTGGACCGGGCGGACCTCGTCCATCCGGCCGACGATCTGGCCGACCGGCGTGCCGAGCAGCGGTTCCACCTCGTGCTTCTGGATGCGGGAGACGGCCTCGGCGACCAGCAGCCCCTGGAGCGGCATGGGCAGCGGGTCCGGGCCGTCCGGGTCCTCCCAGGCGTCGGTCCACTCGGTGCGCAGCTGGCGGGCGGGTTTGCCGGTGAGGGCGCGGGAGCGCACGGTGTCCCCGGATCCGGCCGCCAGCAGCTTGCGGATGAGGGCCGCCGAATGCAGTTCGGCCTCCTCGGTGGTGAGCCAGAGGGAGCCGATCCAGACGCCCTGGGCGCCCAGCGCCAGCCCGGCGGCGATCTGCTCACCGCTGCCGATGCCGCCCGCGGCGAGCACGGGCAGCGGGTCCACGGCCCGTACCACCTCGGGGGTGAGCACCATGGAGGCGATCTCGCCGGTGTGGCCGCCCGCCTCGTATCCCTGGGCGACGATGACATCGAGCCCCGCCTCCTTGTGGTGGAGGGCGTGGCGGGCGCTGCCCGCGAGGGCGGCCACGAGGATGCCGTGGTCATGGGCGCGGGCGACGACATCGGCCGGGGGTGAGCCCAGGGCGTTGGCCAGGAGTTTCACGGGGTAGTCGAAGGCGACGTCGAGCTGGCTGCGGGCCACCTCCTCGAGCCAGCCGGTGATCCGCCAGCCGGACGCCTCGCCCTCGGCGAGCCCGGGGACGCCGTGCTTGGCGAGGGTGTCCCGGACGAACGCGCGGTGGCCTTCGGGGATCATCGCCTCGATATCGGCCTCGGTGACCCCCTCCACCTTCTTCGCGGGCATCACGACGTCCACGCCATAGGGCTTGCCGTCGGCGTGCTCCTCCATCCAGTCGAGGTCGCGGGCCAGCTCCTCGCCCGCGCCGTAGCGGACCGCGCCGAGCACACCGAAGCCGCCGGCCCGGCTGATCGCCGCGGCCACGGCGGGGAACGGCGTGAAGCCGAAGACGGCGTGCTCGACACCCAGCCTTGTGCTCAGCTCCGTCTGCATGGTCGGCAGGATGCCGCAGGGCGGCGGACGAAGGAAGAGTTTTTCTGACGCTACGTCAGATTCGATAGAAGAAAAGCGCTCCCCGGGCCGTCGGGAGGACTCTCTGAGGACTTTCGGGCGTCACTTCCCCAACACCGCCATGGCCGCGTTGTGCCCCGGAATTCCGCTCACCCCGCCGCCGCGTACCGCCCCCGCGCCGCACAGCAGCACATTGGCGTGGCGCGTCTCCACGCCCCAGCGGCCGGTGCCCTCCTGGGCGTATGGGAAGGCCAGGTCCCGGTGGAAGATGTTGCCGCCGGGCAGCCGCAGCTCGGCGTCCAGGTCCAGCGGGGTCTTGGCCTCGATGCACGGCCGGCCGTCGGCGTCATGGGCGAGACAGTCGGTGATCGGCTCGGCGAGATGCGCGTCCAGCTCCGCGAGGGTGGCGCGCAGCAGCGCGGTGCGCGCCGCGTCGTTGTCCTCGGTGAACAGCCGGGCGGGGGTGTGCAGTCCGAACAGGGTCAAGGTCTGATAGCCCTCGCGTGCCGGCTCCGGGCCGAGGATCGACGGATCGGTCAGCGAGTGGCAGTAGATCTCCGACGGCGGCCGGTGCGGCAGCTCCCCCGCGGCCGCCTGGCGGTACGCGTCCTCCAGGGCGCCGTACCCCTCGGCGATGTGGAAGGTCCCGGAGAACGCCTCGCGCGGGTCCACCTCGCGGTCGCGCAGCGCGGGCAGCCTGCGCAGCAGCATGTTCACCTTGAGCTGGGCACCTTCCGCGGGCGGGGCGGGCGGCTCCTCGCCCAGCAGCCGGGCCAGCTCGCGCGGCGCGGCCCCGACGAGCACGTACCGGGCGGCCGCGGTGGACTCCCCCGCCTCGCCCTCGTACCGCACCTCGGCCGAGGTGCCGTCGGTGGCGATCGCGGTGACCTCGCGCCCGGTCGCGATCCGCGCGCCCGCCGCGCGGGCTGCGCCGGCCAGGGCATCGGTGAGCGCGCCCATGCCGCCTACGGGGACGTCCCAGTCGCCGGTGCCGCCGCCGATCACGTGGTAGAGGAAGCAGCGGTTCTGCCGCAGCGACGGGTCGTGGGCCCGGGCGAAGGTGCCGATGAGCGCGTCGGTGAGGACCACGCCCCGGATGAGGTCGTCGTCGAACGCCGCCTCGACCGCCTCCCCCAGCGGCCGCTCGAACAGCGCCTGCCACGCCGCGTCGTCCCCGATCCGCGTCCGCAGTTCCTCCCGGGTGGGCAGCGGCTCGGTCAGCGTGGGGAAGACGCGCTCGGCGACGCGTTGGGTCATGCCGTAGAAGCGCTGCCAGGACTCGTACTCCCGCTCCGAGCCGGTCAGCCGCGCGAACGCGGCGCGCGTCCGGGCGGAGGAGCCGGAGTCCACCAGCAGCCCGGTGTGGCGCCCGCCCCGGACCTCGGGGGTGTACGAGGAGACCGCGCGCTTGCGCACCGCGAAGCGCAGTCCGAGGTCGTCGACAATCCGCCGCGGCAACAGGCTGACCAGGTAGGAGTACCGCGAGAGCCGTGCGTCCACGCCGGGGTAGGGCCGTGTGGACACGGCGGCGCCACCGGTGTGGCCGAGGCGTTCGAGCACCAGCACGCTCCGCCCGGCGCGGGCGAGATACGCGGCGGCGACCAGACCGTTGTGACCGCCGCCGACGATGACGACGTCGTACGCATCGCTGTGAGACATGCCCTCTGGTTAGCACGCGCTGATCGCCGGGGCCAGGGCGCCGCGGGTCACCCCCGCCGCGCCCGCCG
This sequence comes from Streptomyces sp. 11-1-2, assembly GCF_003595545.1. Lineage (NCBI taxonomy): Bacteria > Bacillati > Actinomycetota > Actinomycetes > Kitasatosporales > Streptomycetaceae > Streptomyces > Streptomyces sp. 11-1-2. Next base: position 10,379,146 of record NZ_CP022545.1, on the reverse strand, counting down.
CCCCGACGCCTGGGCCGTGTCCGCCGCCTAGGCCCTCTCGGGAGTCTCGGGAGTCTCGGCCGTCTCGGGAGTCTCGGCCGTCTCGGCGCGCCGGCCCAGCCGCTCCAGGCAGTGGGCCTCGTCGCCGCGGCTGACGAGGGTGTCGGGATGGCCGGGACCCAGGACGCGGGCGCGGGCGCGGGTCACCCGGCGGTAGCCGTCCAGCGCGTCGGACCAGCGACCGAGCCAGCCCAGGGCGACGGCCACCTCACGGCGGCTGACCAGGGTGTCCGGATGGTCGGGACCCAGGGTGCGCTCGCGGAGGTCGCAGACCTCCCGCGCCTCGGCGAGCCCCTCCTCCCAGCGGCCCAGCCGGCCGAGGCTGACGCCGAGGCCGTGCCGGGCGCGCAGGGTCTCCGGATCGGCCGCGCCGTGGGCGCGGGCGCGGTCCTCGACGAGGGCGCGGTAGACCGCGAGGGCCTCCGCGCCCCGGTCCAGCCGCCCCAGGCCGACGCCGATCTCAAAGCGGGCGGCGAGGGTGTCGGGATGGTCGGGGCCGAGGGTGCGGGCGCGGTCGGCGGCCACCTCGCGGAAGATGTCCAGGGCCTCCCGCCAGCGGTCGAGGCGGCCGAGGGCGTACGCCACCTCGTAGCGGGTGACCAGCGTGTCGGGGTGGTCGGCGCCCAGCACCCGGGCGCGGTCGGCGGCCACCCCCTCCGCCATGCGGTACGCCTCCTCCAGGCGCCCCAGACAGCCCAGATTGAAGGCGAGGTTGTGGCGGCAGCGCAGGGTGTCGGGGTGGTCGGCGCCCATGGTGCGCTCGCGGGCGGCGAGCACGGCCGTGTAGAGGTGCTGGGCCTCGGTGAAGCGGCCGAGGCGGCCCAGGGTGAACGCGGTCTCCTGGCGGGCGGCGAGGGTCTCCGCGTGGTCGGGGCCCAGGACGCGCCCGCGGCCCACCGCGACCCGCTCGTACTCGCGCAGCGCGTCGCCGGGGCGGCCCAGGATCCCGAGGGCGAAAGCGGTCTCGTAGCGGCTGGCGAGGGTGTCGGGGTGGTCGGCGCCCAGCGCGCGCTCGCGCTCGGCGGCCACCGCGCGGTGTATTGCCACGGCCTCCTCCCAGCGGCCCAGCCGCCCCAGGTCCAGCGCGGCGCGGTGCCGGTCGGCGAGCCGCGCCCGGACCCCGGGCGGGGGTGGCGGGGCGGGCTGAGCGGCGTCGCGGCGTCCGGTCCAGGCACCGGTGAGCGCGGCCGTCGCGTCGGGCGGGGTCGCCGACAGCAGTCCCACGCCGCCGGTGTGCGCCTTGGACCCGGTGGTCATGTCCAGGGCCCAGGCCGGAAGTCGGGGAGCCCGTGGTCCGGCGGCCGGAAGCGCGCCGCGCGGCGCGGGGACCGGCGGCGCCGTCGGCCACCGGGACGCGCGGGCCGGGGCGATCCGCCGGGCGAGCTCGGCGGCGTCGTGTGGACGGCCCTCCGGGGTCTTGGCCAGCAGGTCGAGGACGGCGCGCTCGAACCGCTCGGGGAGTTCGGGCCGGTGGCCGCGCGGCGGGACGGGCGGGGTGTGGCGGTGGCCGACGAGGACCGCCCATGCGTCGTCGAGGGCGAACGGCGGCGCGCCCGTGGCCAGTTCGTAGAGCACACAGCCCAGGGAGTACAGATCGCTGCGGTGGTCGACCGGGCCACCCGCGATCTGCTCGGGCGACATGTAGTGCGGGGTGCCCATGGCGACGCCGGTGCCGGTGAGCCGGGAGGTGAAGCCGACGTCATGGCCCAGGCGGGCGATGCCGAAGTCGCAGAGCTTCACAGTGCCGTCGGTGAGCCGCATGATGTTGGCCGGCTTCAGATCGCGGTGCACCACGCCCTGGTCATGGGTGTAGGCGAGGGCCGCGGCGACCTGCTCCGCGATGTCCAGCACCTCGGGGACCGGCAGCGGGCGGCGCTCGTTGTCCTTCAGCAGCTGGCTGAGGTTGCGGCCCTCCAGCAGCTCCATGACCAGGTACAGCGCGCCCTCGTACTCGCCGAAGTCATGTACCACGGTGACCCCGCGGTGCTGCAGCGCGGCGGCCACCCGCGCCTCCCGGCGGAAGCGCTCCCGCACCACACCGGTGAACGAGGGGTCGTGGCGCGACCCCAGCGGTTTGAGGCATTTGACGGCGACGCGCCGGCCGAGCGACTCATCCCGCGCCCGCCACACCTCGCCCATTCCCCCGCGCCCGATCCGGTCCAGCAGCCGGTACCGGCCCTGGATCAGCCTGATGTCCGCCATGCTCCCCCTGCCTTGGCGGAAGTCAGCTCCCGCCGCCCCCGTGGAGAGCGGCCGCGTGCGGCCGAGCCCCCGTCGCATCCCCGCTGTCCAGTATGGCCGCGTTTCTGCGCAGTTTGTAGGGCGAGGGGCGGCTGCCCGGTCCGAGCCGCTCGACCGCCCGCATGATGTGCTTCGGCGGCAGCTGCCAGCGGGCCGTGGGCGGGATGCAGCGCAGCGCCCTGCCCATCGCCCGCAATCGGCGGGTGACCACGGGGGGCGGGGGTGCGGGGCGCCCGTACAGTTCGTGGGCGTACGGGGGCAGGGACCCGTAGGCGAGCGCGGCGAAGCGCCCCCAGATCGCCTCACGCGCCGGGACGAGCAGGGCATGGACTGGGGGCCGCCGCAGAAAGGCGTCCACCTCGCGGGCCTCGGGGGTGTTGGCGAGTTGGGGGCGCACCTTCGCGAAGTACGCGGCGAGCGCCGCCGTATCGGCCGGTACGTCGGCGGGGTCGAGGCCGACCAGCCGGGCGGACACCACGTTCTCGGCGACATAGGCGTCCGCCTGGGCGTCGGTGAGCGGATAGCCCGAGCGCCGCATCACATGGAGGTACGAGTCGATCTCGGCGCAGTGCACCCACAGCAGCAGCTCGGGCTCGTCGACGCCGTACCGGACGCCGGTGCCGGGGTCGGTGAGGGAGAGCCTGCGGTGAATGCCCCGGACCTTGGCGCCCGCCCGCTCGGCGGCCTCGGTGGTGCCGTAGGTGATGGTGGCGACGAACCGCGCGGTGCGCAGCAGTCTCCCCCAGGCGTCCTTGCGGAAGTCGGAGTTCTGGGTGACGCCGCGCACCGCGAGCGGATGCAGGGCCTGGAGGTACAGGGCGCGCACCCCCGCGATCCACATCACCGGGTCGCCGTGCATCTGCCAGGTGACCGACCTGGGGCCGTAGAGCCCCGGGTCGGCGTCCGATCCGCCCTGCCGTATGGCCGCCGCCATGGCCACCACCTCCCGACGGCCAGCCTAGGCGGCACCGGACCCCTGGGCGGGACCCCCTGAAGGGCTCACTTCTTCAGAGGCTGGGTGAAGCGCAACATGTTGCCGGAGGGGTCGCGGAACGCGCAGTCGCGGACGCCGTAAGGCTGGTCCAGGGGCTCCTGCAGCACCTCGCCGCCCGCGGCGCTGACGCGCTCGAAGGTGGCGTCGCAGTCGTCCGTCGCGAAGATGACACCGCGCAACAGGCCCTTGGCCATCAGCTCCGCCATGACCTGTCTGTCGTCGGGCGAGGCGTTGGGGTCGGCCAGCGGCGGTTCCAGGACGATGTTCACGTCCGGCTGCGAGGGCGCCCCGACGGTCACCCAGCGCATTCCCTCGAACCCGACGTCGTTGCGGACCTCGAGGCCGAGGGCATCGCGGTAGAAGGCGAGCGCCTTGTCGTGGTCGTCGACGGCGATGAAGCAACTGGAAAGTGTGATGTCCATGGGACTCACGCTACGGCCGGGCGGCGGGGCTCGCTTCTCCGTTCCTGACCGGTCGCGTGTGGATCTTGGCCATGCAGGCCGGGATGGCGGCGCCATGGTCATGGCTCCGGGCCCGGTAGCTGCTCGGGCTCTCGCCGACCAGCTGTGTGAAGCGCGAGCTGAACGACCCGAGCGACGTACAGCCGACCGCTATGCAGACCTCGGTCACCGTAAGGTCGCCGCGCCGCAGCAGCGCCTTGGCCCGCTCGATGCGGCGGGTCATCAGGTAGCTGTACGGCGTCTCGCCGAAGGCGGCGCGGAAGCTGCGGGAGAAATGGCCCGGCGACATCAGGGCGCCCTGCGCCAGCGCCGGGACGTCGAGCGGCTCGGCGTAGTCGCGGTCCATCCGGTCGCGGGCCCGCCGCAGCCGGACGAGGTCATCGAGATCCTGCCGTTTCACCGGCTCAGTTTCCCACAGCGCCGGGGGCCGGGGATGAGGAGCGACCGGCCGGGAGAAACGGCCGCCCGGACCGGTCAGGAATGGAGAAGCCCCGGTCACGCGGGCGCGGCTAGTTTCATCGCCATGGACCTCACCATTCACTGGACCTTCCTCCCGCATGACGACCCGGAGGCCTCACTGGCCTTCTACCGCGACACCCTCGGCTTCGAGATCCGCAAGGACGTCGGCTACGACGGGATGCGCTGGATCACGGTCGGCCCCGCCGGGCAGCCCGGAACCTCCATCGTCCTGGAGCCCCCGGCCCTCGGCCCCGGTATCACCGACGACGAGCGCCGCACCGTCGTCGAGATGATGGCCAAGGGCAGCTACGCCCGCATCACCCTGGCCACCACCGACCTCGACGGCGTCTTCGCGCGGGTGCGGACCGGCGGCGCCGAGGTCGTCCAGGAGCCGACCGAGCAGCCGTACGGGATCCGCGACTGCGCCTTCCGCGATCCCGCGGGCAACCTGATCCGCATCAACGAGCTGCGCTGAGCCGTCCGGCCCCGGCAGCCACGGCCTGCGAACCGGACGTATTGTTCGAACCTGGTCAGATCGAGCCAGGCGACACCGCTGGATACCGCGAAGGCGGCCCCGCCCGAACCAGATGGAGACACGATGAGCATGGCCACGGACACGGACCAGCGGTCGCCTGTGCCCCACGCCGCCGACAGCCACGATCTGATCCGGGTGCACGGCGCGCGCGAGAACAACCTCAAGGACGTCAGCATCGAGATCCCGAAGCGCCGGCTGACGGTGTTCACCGGCGTCTCCGGCTCGGGCAAGAGCTCACTGGTGTTCACCACGATCGCCGCGGAGTCGCAGCGGCTGATCAACGAGACCTACAGCACCTTCGTGCAGGGCTTCATGCCGACACTGGCCCGGCCCGAGGTGGACGTACTCGACGGGCTGACCGGCGCGATCATCGTCGACCAGCAGCGGATGGGGTCCGACCCCCGCTCCACCGTCGGCACCGCCACCGACGCCAACGCGATGCTGCGCATCCTCTTCAGCCGGCTCGGCGAGCCGCACATCGGCCCGCCCGGCGCGTTCTCCTTCAATGTGGCCTCGGTCTCGGCGAGCGGTGGGTTCACGGTCGACCGCGGTGCCGAGAAGAGCAAGACCGAGAAGGTGAGCTTCAGCCGCACCGGCGGCATGTGCACACACTGCGAGGGCCGGGGCTCGGTCTCCGACATCGACCTCACCCAGCTGTACGACGACTCCAAGTCGCTCGCCGAGGACCCGTTCACCATCCCCACCTACACCGGTGGCGGCTGGGTCGTGCGGGTCATCACCGAGTCGGGCTTCTTCGACAAGGACAAGCCGATCCGGGAGTACACCAAGAAGGAGCGGCACGACTTCCTCTACCGCGAGCCCACCAAGGTGAAGATCAACGGGGTCAACCTCACCTACGAAGGGCTGATCCCGAAGATCCAGAAGTCGTTCCTCGCCAAGGACCGCGAGTCGATGCAGCCCCATATCCGGGCGTTCGTGGACCGGGCGGTCACCTTCGCCGAGTGTTCCGAATGCGGCGGCAGCAGGCTCAGCGAGCTGGCCCGCTCCTCCCGGATCGGCAAGATCAACATCGCCGACGCGTGCGCGATGGAGATCCGCGACCTGGCCGAATGGGTCCGCGGACTGGACGAGCCATCGGTGGCGCCGCTGCTCGCCAAGGTGCGACACACCCTCGACTCGTTCGTGGAGATCGGCCTCGGCTACCTCTCGCTCGACCGCGCCTCGGGCACGCTCTCCGGCGGCGAGGCCCAGCGCATCAAGATGATCCGCCACCTCGGCTCCTCGCTCACCGATGTCACCTACGTCTTCGACGAGCCCACCATCGGCCTGCACCCGCATGACATCCAGCGGATGAACGACCTGCTGCTGCGGCTGCGGGACAAGGGCAACACGGTGCTCGTGGTGGAGCACAAGCCGGAGACGATCGCCATCGCCGACCATGTCGTGGACCTCGGCCCGGGCGCCGGCACGGCGGGCGGCACCGTCTGCTTCGAGGGCACCGTCGAGGGGCTGCGGGCGAGCGAGACCGTCACCGGCCGCCATCTCGACGACCGGGCCGGGCTCAAGGAGACGGTCCGCAAGGCCAACGGCACCCTGGAGATCCGTGGCGCGACGGCGAACAACCTGCGGAACGTCGACGTCGACATCCCGCTCGGCGTGCTCTGCGTCGTCACCGGCGTCGCCGGCTCCGGCAAGAGCTCACTCCTCCACGGTTCCATTCCGGCCCCGGAGGGTGTGGTCTCGGTGGACCAGACCCCGATCCGCGGCTCGCGCCGGAGCAACCCGGCGACGTACACCGGACTGCTCGACCCGATCCGCAAGGCGTTCGCGAAGGTCAACGGCGTCAAGCCGGCGATGTTCAGCGCCAACTCCGAGGGCGCCTGCCCCACCTGCAACGGCGCCGGCGTGATCTACACCGACCTGGCGATCATGCAGAGCACCGCCACCACCTGCGAGGATTGCGAGGGCAAGCGGTTCGACGCATCGGTGCTGGAGTACCACCTCGGCGGCCGTGACATCAGCGAGGTGCTCGCGATGTCGGTGGCCGAGGCCGAGGAGTTCTTCGGCAGCGGCGAGGCACGCACACCGGCGGCCCACAAGATCCTCCAGCGGATGTCGGACGTCGGACTCGGCTACCTCACCCTCGGCCAGCCGCTCACCACGCTCTCCGGTGGCGAGCGGCAGCGGCTCAAGCTGGCCGTCCACATGGCCGACAAGGGCGGCGACCGCCAGGTCTTCGTACTCGACGAGCCGACCACCGGTCTGCACCTCGCCGACGTCGAGCAGCTGCTCGGCCTGCTCGACCGGCTCGTCGACTCCGGCAAGTCGGTCATCGTCATCGAGCACCACCAAGCGGTCATGGCACACGCCGACTGGATCATCGACCTCGGCCCCGGTGCCGGTCACGACGGTGGCCACATCGTCTTCGAGGGCACCCCCGCCGATCTCGTCGCCGAGCGCTCCACCCTCACCGGCGAACACCTCGCGGAGTACATCGGCGCCTGACCGAGGTGGCCGGCGTGTGCCACGAGGGCCGCCGGAGCCGCGGTGTCGGTGAAGTTCCGGGGCTGTCGGTCCGCTGCCGGTGGCTTGTCGGCGCGGGACCGGTGGTTTGTCGGCGGAGGGCCGGAGCCTTGCGGAGAGCCTGCCGGGTGTCCATCCGGATCAACCCGGACCGGGCGCCGCGGTACGGAGGGGAAGCCGGGTGTGGAACGCGGTGTCGCCCGGCACGCCGGCAAGCGTGACCGTGCCCCCGTGCGCCGCGATGACGGCCCGGACGATCGCCAGCCCCAGCCCGGTGCGGGGCGCCGGGCGCGTCGTCGTCCCCGTCGCCCGTCGGGGGCGTCGTCCCGCGCACCGGCCGGGCACACGTCCTCGGGCGGCACCTCCGGCACGTATACCGGCGACGTGAGCGACACCGCGTACGGACCGGTCCAGGTGGCCGTCACGCTCTCGCACGGCAGGATCACCGCCGGGCCGCGTCACGTCGAGCATGCCATGGGCACGGTGTTCTCCTTCGACCTCCGTGCCCCGGTCACCCGGCCCGTCCGCCGGGACCCGCACACCGACCAGCCCGCGACCGCCCTGCTCTCGCTCACCCTGACCGGCCACCACCTCACCAGGACCGACGCCTACGCCACGGCCGCGTTCGCCATGGGCGCCGGAGCCCGTGACTGGGTCGAGGCGCTCGACGGCCACGAGGCGCTGGGGATCACCGCGGCGGGTGAGGTGTGGCGCACCCCGGGTCTTCCCGGGGCCACCGGGGCGAAGCCGTGATGGACGGCGTCCGGTCAGGATCTCTTGGCCGTCTCCTCGGACGCGGTGTCCATACGTCCTTGCGCACGCCCAGGCATCCCGACTCAGCCAGGGGCTGGGCCGGGCGCTGAGCGGGCGCGGGGTGGGCGCCCCGGGAAGAGCCGCCTCTGTACGCGCATGGCGACGTGCCCGAGGCCGGAGAGTGCACAGGCGATCGCGAGGTCGACGAGTGGTAGCGATTCGGTGCCCAACAGGGCGCGCAGGGGCGGCAGATAGATGCCCGCCGCTTGCAGGGCCAGGGCTGTGGCCACGGCCAGCAGCAGGAACGGATTGGCAAGGCTGCCCGGGCGGGCGCGGGAGCCCAGCGCGACGCCGAGTTGGGTGGCACCGAGGACCAGGAACATCATGGACTGCCAGGGGCGGCCGGTTTCCCGCGCCCAGACGCCCGCGACCAGAGTGACACCAGCGACGAAGGCCCCCATGGTCAGGATGCGGGGCCAGAGTCCGGCGCCCAGGACGCTCTCGTCGGGTGGGCGTGGCGGGTGGCGCATCACGTCCGGGGCCACGGGTTCGGCTCCGAGCGCCACGCCGGGGAGACCATGGGTGAGCAGGTTGATCCACAGGATCTGGGCAGGGAGCAGGGGCAGGGGCATGCCCAGGAACGGGCCCAGGAGCATGACCAGGATTTCCGCCGTTCCTCCGGCGAGGGCGTAGAGCAGGAACCGACGCACGTTGGCATAGACCCGGCGGCCTTCCTCGACGGCGGCGACGACGGTGGCCAGGTTGTCGTCGGCGAGCACGAGGTCAGCCGCTTGGCGGGCCACTTCGGTGCCGCGTTGCCCCATGGCCACGCCGATGTCCGCCCGGCGCAGCGCGGGGCCGTCGTTGACGCCGTCACCGGTCATCGCCACCACATGGCCCGAGGCGCGCCACGCCTGGACGATGTCGAGCTTCTGATCAGGCGTGGTCCGGGCGTAGACGCGCAGTGCGGTCAACTCGCCCGCGGTGCCTTGGCGGATCCGCGTCCCCGTGGTGACCTCGTCCTCCCGAGCGATGATGCCCGAACGCGCGGCCACCGCCCGTGCCGTGAGGGGGTGGTCGCCGGTGATGAGGACGGGGATGATGCCGGCGTGTTCGCACGCGGCGATGGTGGTCCGGGAGGTGTCTCGGGGTGGATCGAGGATGCCGACGAGGCCGAGCAGCGACAGCCCCGACTCCCGGACGTCGGGGCTCGGGGACCGTATCTCGTCGTGGTCGGCGGAGGCGACGGCGAGGACCCGGTATCCGTTCCGGGCCAGTTCCTCGGCCTGGGCGGCGGCCCGGGTCCGCGTCCCTGGGGGATCGGTGAGGACCGGCGGCCGGAGCATGACCTCGGGGGCTCCCTTGCATACGACCCGCAGTCCGCCGCCCGGTGCGTGGTGCACTGTCGTCATGCGCTTGCGTGCGCTGTCGAAAGGGATCTCGTCGACCCGTGGCAGTGCGCGTTCCAGCTCCGGCCGGTCCAGACCGAGCCTGGCTCCGGCCGCGAGCAGGGCGGCCTCCGTGGGGTCGCCCATCGCGCGCCACTGTCCGTCACCGTCCGCAGGAGGTTCCAGCGCGGCGTCGTTGCACAAGACCGCGGCGCGCAGCAGCGCGGCCAGATCGGGGGCGTCGCCCGCGGTCACCGTGCGGTCGTCGCGTGCGACGCGGCCCTCGGGTCCGTAGCCGATGCCGCTGACGGTGGCCTCGCCCTGGGGCGTCCACAGCCTCTCCGCGGCCATCCGGCCCTCGGTCAGGGTGCCGGTCTTGTCGGTGGCGAGCACCGTGACCGAACCCAGGGTCTCCACCGCGGGCAGCCGGCGGACGATGGCGTGCCGCTCCGCCATCCGCCGTGCCCCCAGGGCGAGGGCGAGGGTGATCACGGCGGGCAGGGACTCGGGTACGGCAGCCACGGCGAGACTGATCGCGGTCACGACCATCAGCTCGACCGGCTGCCCGCGTGCCAGCCCCAAGGCGAGCACCACCGCGCACAGTGCCACGGTGACGGCCGCCAGCACCCGGCCGAACCGGGCCAGTCGTCGCTGCAACGGGGTCAGCCCGGGCGCGGTGCCCATCAGCGCGGCGATCCGGCCGAGCGCACTGTCCGACCCTGTACCGGTGACCTCGACACGTCCGCGGCCGCGGACAACCACCGTGCCCGCAGACACCGTGGAGAGCGACCGGTCCGCGCCGAGGGTCTTCTCCACCGGGACGGACTCGCCCGTCAGCGCCGACTCGTCGACCAGAAGCAGGGCCGCGTCGAGGATCTCACCGTCGGCGGGCACGATGTCCCCCTCGCCCAACAGGATCAGGTCTCCCGGCACCACGTCGGCGGCCGGTACGGAAGACTCCGCGCCGTCGCGCACCACCCGGGCGGCGGGCGCGCTCAGGGCCGTCAGTGCGGCCACGGCCCGTTCCGCCCGTACCTCCTGGACGATGCCGACCACGGTGTTCACCGTGATGACGAGCAGGATCACGGCACTGTCCGGGAGATCTCCGGTGGCCAGGGTCAGCGCGGCGGCCACGAGCAGCACCACGATCAGCGGGTCGCGCAGCTGCTGGAGCACATGGCGCCACACCGGGGTGCGCCGCTCCTGAGCGACGACGTTGGCCCCGTACTCCCCCAGCCGCCGCGCCGCCTCCTCCCTAGACAGCCCCGCCGTCACCAGGGGTCGTCCTCCGCTACGAGCAGCACCGCGAATACCTTGTGCTCGGGCGCCCAGGTCTGCGGATGGTGAGCTGTCGTGGTCTGCGCGTGGGGCGGGTTCCCTGGCCGCCCTCGCCGGGCGGCCAGGGCCCGCGAGGAGCCAAGGCTCTCGGCTGGGCGAAGGGTCGGCATGCCTTCATCGTGTGGCCGATGTTCCCGGATCGCATCCGGCGCCTGCGGGACCGGCGGGGAGAACCAAGCAGACCGACCACTCCGCCATCAGAACTGAGCGGTTCAACCAGGAAGCGGGGCGGTGTGTCCGTGGTCACGGGGTACCCACATGCGGACGAGCCGACCGCAGGAAAGGCGGTGGGGAAGATGGCGCTTCCGCTGGTCGTGGGTGTCGATGGATCGGAGTCCAGCCTTCAGGCCGTGGACTGGGCCGTGGACGAGGCGGCACGCCATGGGCTGCCCTTGCATCTGGTCCATGCTTCCCGATGGGAGCGGTACGAGGAACGTCTCCCCTCGTTCGGCACCGACCGCCCCTCGGGGGAGATAACGGCCGAGAACATCGTCGCCTCCTGCGCGGAACGCGCGACGTTGCTCCACCCTGATGTGAAGGTGTCCGCCGAGGTCCTGCCCGAAGACACCGTGACGGCGCTGCTGGAGCAGAGCCGTGAGGCGTTCGCCGTGGTCACAGGGCCCCGTGGCAGAGGTGCGCTCGCGGAGACGCTGCTGGGGTCGGTCAGTCTGGCGGTGGCGGCACGTGCTGTCTCCCCGGTGGTCGTGGTCCGTGGTGGGGAGAGCAACCGCGCGGGCGCCCTCGGGCGCGTGATTCTCGCGGTCGGCGACCTGGTGGAGGGGTCGGTGGCCATCCGGTTCGCCTTCCGTGAGGCGCGGGCGCGGGACGCCGCACTGCACGCCGTACGCTCCTGGCGGCGCCCCGCGCACCCCCATGCGGGCCAGTCGCTGCTCGAGCGTGAGGCGACCGGCCTGATCTACGAGGAGCAGGCGGCGGGCGTCCTCAGCGAGGTGCTGGATCAGGTCGAGCGCGAGCACGATGACATCGCGGTCCACCGCGAAGTCATCGAGGGGCCGGCGCACCGGGTGCTGCTGGACGTGTCGGAGCAGGCCGATCTGCTGGTGGTCGGCGCCCTCCAGCGGCGTGACCACACGGGTATGCAGCTCGGCCGGGTCAGCCACGCCGTACTCCACCGCTCCGCATGCCCGGTCGTGATTGTCCCGCAGCAGGTGTGACCGCGCACAGCACGGGGCGTGCGTGCTCAGGATCGCCACCGCCGGGCGGCGCGCAGCCGCCGCAAGTAGGGGTCGTGCGCGTGGCGTGGCAGGATGCGCAGCCGGACGTCCAGGGCGACGGCTCCGTCGGGTCTGGCCACCACCGGGTTGAGGTCGGTCTCGGCGAGCTGGGGCAGGTCGCAGGCCATCCGGGACAGCCTCAGCAGCAGTTGCTCCAGCCCCTCCAGGTCCACCGGCCCGCCGCCCCGGTAGCCGAAGAGCAGCGGGGCGCAGCGCGGGGCGGTGAGGAGGCTGTGCGCATCGCGGTCGGTGAGCGGGGCGAGCCTGGCGGCGTGGTCGGCGAGGAGTTCGGTGGCGGTGCCGCCGAGACCGAAGAGCACCAGAGGGCCGAACACCTCGTCCTGGATGACACCCGCGAACAGCTCCACGCCGCGGCGGGCCATGGGCTGGAGGAACACACCGGCCATCCGGTCCCCGAAGTGCGCCCGCAGGTCGCGGTAGGCGTGGCGTACCTGGCCCGGTCCCTCCAGGTCGAGCCGCAGCGCTCCCTGGTCGCTCTTGTGCACCAGTCCTGGCCAGTACGCCTTGATGGCCACCCGGTCGCGCTCGTCTGCCACCAGGTGCCGTGCGGCGGCCACGGCGGTGTCCTCGTCCTCGGCCCAGGCCCAGGGCAGCTGGGGGATGCGATAGCAATCGAGCAGCGCGGCGCAGTCACGGGGGTCGGGCCAGCCCCCGTCGGGGTGACGGGTGAGGAAGTCCTCCACGAGGGCCGTTGCACCGGCGGGGTCGATGCCCGACAGCGGTGGCAGGGTGCCCGGTGGTTCGGCTCGCCAGCGCGCGTAGCGGGCGGCATGGGCCAGTGCGCGCGCCGCCGACTGCGGCTCGGCATAGGCGGGTACGGGGCGGTCGTCGGCGCTTGCGAGGAGCCGTACGGGGGCCTCCTGGTCGAGGAGGACCGCGGCCACCGGCCGGGGCCGCTGTCCCGGTGCGTCGGTGAGGGCCAGCAGCGGGTCGTCCCGCGTTCCGGTGGCGAGCGCGGTGGGCACGAGCACCACCAGCACGGCGTCCACGGTTCCGTGCGCCGCCAGCCGGTCCACGCAGGAGCGCATCCGGTCGGCGGTGACGGCGGCCGTGGTGTCCACGGGGTTACTGGTGGCAGCGCCGGGCGGCAGGACCGCCCGCAGTTCACCGGCCAGGCCGACGTCCAAGGCGGGGACGGTGAGTCCCGCGTCGGCGCAGGCGTCGGCGGCGAGCACACCGGCGCCTCCCGCGTTGCTCACCACCGCGACCCGGATGCCCGTGGGCAGCGGCTGGGCGTGCAACAGGGCCGTGGTGTCGACCAGTTCGGCGATACTCCGGGTGGCGATGATTCCCGCCTGGGTGAACAGGGCACCGCGGGTCATGGTGGGGGTGGCCGCGGCGGCGGTGTGCGAGGCGGCGGCCCGCCGTCCGGCTTCCGAGCGGCCCGCGTCCACGGTGAGCACGGGCATGGTGCGGGCGACGCGGCGCGCGGTGCGCGAGAAGGCCCGGGGATTACCGAAGGACTCCAGGTGGAGTACGGCGAGCCGGGTGCCGGGGTCCGCCTCCCACCACTGGAGCATGTCGTTGCCGCTGACGTCGTACTTGTCGCCGAGCGAGACGAAGCTGGAAACGCCGACGCCGAGACGGCCGAACCGTTCGAGCAGCGCGATGCCGACGCCCCCGGACTGCACGGCGACCCCCGCGCACCCTGGCAGCGGAGGATGCGCGGCGAACGTGGCGTTCAGGCTCGCCTCGTCTGCCGTGTCGGCGATGCCCAGGCAGTTGGGGCCCACCAGCCGCATCCCGTGGCGTCGGCAGCAGGTGAACAGCGCCTCCGCCTGGCCGGTGTCGAGCCCCGCCGTCAGGACGACCAGCGCCCGCACACCCGCCGTGCCGCACTGCCCGGCGACGTTGGGCACCACGGGTGCCGGTACGGCGAGCACGACGAGATCCGGTACGAGCGGGAGGGCCGCCACGGAGGGGAACGCCGGTGTCCCCTCGATGACCCGGGCGTGCGGGTTGACCGCGTACAGCGCCCCGGTGAAACCACCTGCCCGCAGGTTTCTCAGCACCGCCCGCCCGACCGATCCTGGCCGCCGGCCCGCCCCCGCGACGGCCACCGAGCGTGGTCGCAGCAGTGGCCGCAGGCTGGCCACATCGGCGATCCGGCCCCGTCGGTCCACCGCCGCCAGGTAGTGCTCGTCCTCCTCCAGGTGGACGGTGCAGCGGACGTCGGTGCCGTCGAAGTGGCGGGAGGTGCGCAGCCCCAGATCGGCGAAGACCTTCAGCACCTCGTGATTGTCTGCGAGCGCTTCGGCGGTGAAGCCGGAGATGCCCGCCTCCCGGGCAGCGTGGACGAGGTGTTCGAGCAGCAGGGTGCCTATGCCTTGGCCGTGGCGGCCCTCGGCGACGGCCAGGGCGATGTCCGCGGACACCGGTTGGCCAGGGGCTGTGGGCAGCATGGTGTACTCGGCCACCCCGACCACCCGGCCGTCGGCCAAGGCGACGAGCGCACGGTAGCCACGGTGTCCCGGTGCGCAGATGCGCTCCGCCGCCTCCTGTGCGTAGCGCGGGTTGACGGCGAAGAAGCGCAGCCGCATGGCCTCGGGAGACATCTCCTGATGCATGCGCAGTACTTCGTCCCGGTCCTGTGGTCGCGCGGGGCGTATCTCGACGGTGCTGCCGTCGGCGAGCAGGGCGTGGACCGTATCGGGACGGTGCGTGGTGTCCGTCATCCGTGTCCCCTTGCGTCGGCCTTGTCCGTGTCGGGGGCCGGTCCATGGCCCGGCGCCAGGAGTGAGGCCGCATGGTCGGGCACGAAGGTCTGCAGGTCCTTGGGCGGCCGCCGGTAGCCGGTGGACGCGGGGCGGGACGGCAGGCGCAATTCCGGGAGCCTCACGTCGCCGTACGGCACGGTGGACAGCAGGTGGGCGATCATGTTGATCCGGGCGGCGCGCTTGTCGTCGCTGTCGACGACGTACCACGGGGCCTCGGGGATGTCGGTGCACGCGAACATCTCGTCCTTGGCGCGGGAGTACGCCTCCCAGCGAGTGACGGATTCCAGGTCCATCGCGGAGATCTTCCAGCGCCGCGTGGGGTCGCTCAGCCGCTGGTGGAACCGCTGTTCCTGCTCGGCGTCGCTCACGGAGAACCAGTACTTGCGCAGCAGGATCCCGTCCTCGACCAGCATCCGCTCGAAGACCGGGCACTGGCGGAGGAAGCGCTGGTGCTCCTCCTCGGTGCAAAAGCCCATGACGCGCTCGACGCCGGCCCGGTTGTACCAGCTGCGGTCGAAGAGCACGATCTCCCCCGCGGCGGGAAACTGCTCGGTATAGCGCTGGAAGTACCACTGGGTGCGTTCGCGGTCCGTGGGCACGGGCAGGGCCACGGTGCGTACGACGCGCGGGTTGAGGCGTGCGGTGACCCGTTTGATCGCGCCGCCCTTCCCAGCCGCGTCCCGTCCCTCGAAGACCACCACGACGCGCTGTCCCTCGGCCTGCACCCACTCCTGGAGCTTCACCAGTTCGATCTGCAGACGCCGCAGTTCCTCCTCGTACCGGGCACGCGGCAGCCGTCCTGGTCCGTCTTCGTCCTGCGGTGAGCGGCGTGCCATCGGTGCTCCCTTCCGGACCGGCTGAGCAGTGAAGTCATGGGTGAGGCACGACAGCGACGGGGCACGCGGCGTGGTGGAGGAGTGCGTGAGCGACATGGCCGAGGCGTGGGCCCACGGTGGGCCGGTTGATGGGGCGGCCGACCACCATCAGCCCGGCCTGCGACGCAGCTCCCAGCAGGACCTCCGCCGCGTGGCCGTGCTCGACCCGCTCGGTGACCGGGACGTCCGGATACTTCTCCCGCCACAGCTCGACGGCTTCTGCCAACCGTCCCCGATCCCGTTCGCCGGGCTCGGAGCTCCGCGTCTCGTCGTGAGGCGGCCGTGACGGCAGGCTGTAGGCGAACAGGGGCGCCGGCGCCCAAGCCCGTACCGCCCCCACCCCCACTCCGTGCGCCGCGGCGGAGGCGAAGGCGAACTCGATCGGCGCGGCAGACTCCGGTGGATCCTGGATGCCTACGACGACATCGCCGGTGTGAGACCCGGTTCGCTTCCCGTCATCCCTTCGCACCATCACAACGGGGTTCGTGGACAGCGCGAGTACCCGCAGGCCGACCGACCCGAGCAGAAAGCCACCCATGGCGCCGCGTCCGTGTGAGCCGAGCACCAGCATCTCGGAGGCCGCACCCTGGGCCGGCAGGGCCTCGACGGCCGTCTCGGGGAGCAGTTCGGTGGAGACCGGCACCTCCGGGTAGGTGGCCAGCACACGTGCCTTGGCATGCTCCAGGGCCTCCTGCGCCCAGAGCTTGCGCATCTCGGGTGCCTGCGCGGTACGGGCAGTCTGCGGCGGCAGCATCCAGGCGTGGATCAGCCGCAGCGGTGCACGACGGCACTGTGCCTCCCGCGCCGCCCAGTCGGTGGCGGCCAGGCTTTCGGGTGACCCGTCCAAGCCTGCGGTGATGGGGTGAACCATGTGGGATCTCCGTCGTCGGGAATGCGGATGGTCATCCGTCCCGCCAATGCCGCGTCCCGGTCATTCGTGGGGGACGACGGCGACCGGACAGTCCGCGTGGTGCACCGCCGCCTGCACCACGGGCCCCAGGCGGGGACCCAGCGCGGGTGGGTGCTTCCGCCGCCCGACCATCAGCAGATCGCTGTCGGTCGCGGCCTGTACGACGGCCTGGGCCGGGCTCTCCAGCCGGACCTCGTCGACGACCCGCACCCGGGGGAACTTCTCCCGCCAGGGGCGCAGTACCTCATCCAGCTCCCGGCGCGCCTGCTCCACGGTGTCCTGAGCCACGTCGGATTCCCCGCCCCGGGCGGTGTGGACCCGGTCGGGCCTTCTTCCGTGGACGGCGTGCAGTGGCACATCGCGAGTGAAGGCGGTGACATAGGCGAACTCCAGCAGGTTGTCCTGCGGACCGTGCAAACTCAGGCCCACGACCACGCGTCGCCGGCGTCCGTCCGCTTCCCGCCCCGCGCGCATCAGCACCACCGGCCGCTCGGCCCGGGCGATGGTGTGCAACCCGATGTCACCCAGGAAGAAGCTCGCCACCCGGTCCAGCCCCCGCGACCCGAGCACCAGCATGCGGGACCGCGTCGCCGCGTCGAGCAGGGCCGTCTCGGCCTCGTCCGCGACCAGGTCCTCGATGATGGTCAGCTTCGGATGGCCGCTGGCCAGTTCAGTGTGCGCGTCGTGCACGATCCGCTTCGCCCAGTAGTTCTGTTCTTCCGCCGCTGGGCTGTCGGGCGTGGGCGGGCACAGCAGGATCCACGCATGCGTCAGGCACAGCGCCAGCTCACGCCGCTCCGCCTCGTCGGCGGCCCAGCGAGCGGCGGCCAGGCTCTCGGCCGAGCCGTCGAGACCCACGGTGACCACTTGTTCCATGGCAGTGCCTCCTGCCTGGTGCTGGGGTGCCGGGTTTCACGCGGCGGCGGCGGAGCCGCCGGTGTCATCGGTGCCGTAGGCGATGTGCTCGGTGACCGACACCACTCCGTCCACGCCCCGGCACAACCGCACGATGACCGGGACCAGGCTCCTGGCCTCGACCGATCCGTCCAGTGTGACCTCGCCCTCCCGCACATCGACTGTCACGGCCGAGGGAGCCAGTCGCAGGGTCCGTCGCAGCAGATCCCTTTCGATCTCGTGGAGGATCGCGTCGTCGTGGCGCAGGAAGACCCGCAGCAGGTCGCCACGGCTGATGATGCCGAGCAGCTTGTCGGTCTCGTCCACCACGGGAAGCCGCTTGATGTTCCCGTCCGACATCACACGGGCCGCCTCGACGACCGTCCACTCCGGGCGCGCGCACACCGCGGGTGCCGACATCAGCTCCTCCGCCTTCGCGCCCTGCGCCTTCGCCCGTTCCCACGCCTCCAGATGCGGGACCGGGAGGAGACCGGACGGGTCCGCCTGGCCGGACGACTTGCGTAGCAGATCACCCTCGGACACGACGCCGACCGGACGTCCCGAACCGTCCACGACCGGCACGGCGGTGACATCGTGCTCCGTGAGCAGTTGTACGAGTTCCTTGAACGGCATGTCACGCGGTGCCTGGACCACCGGACGTGTCATGAGGTCTGCGACCGTTCTGTGGCGCATGTCCCGACTCCTCTCGCAGACTCGCGGTGGGTCGGCCGGTGTTCCCTTATAGAGCTTGCCAGCTATACAGCCTGTCGGCTCGTCCCCGCCGCCGAATGAGCCTCATGGCTCCTTCTCGTGGCCACACGGCCCACAAAGGGGCCGTTCGGCCCCTCGCTCGAGGGCTCTCCGCCCCCAGGACACCGCTCACCGGCAGTGACACATTGGAAGTCAGGCAGAGAGGCGGGATGTCGATGCGTGCCCAAGTCGGCGACCAACTGATTGTCGAAAGCCCCACCAGCGGTGCCACCCAACGGGATGGTGAAATCGTCGGGCTCCACCACGACGACGGAACACCGCCCTATGACGTGCGGTGGTCGGACTCGGACCAGGTCACCCTGGTGTTCCCCGGACCGGACGCACACATTCACCCCAGCGGGCACAGGCCGGAAGGGCAACGGGAGGCGACCGGCCCCCGCGGGTCCGCAGCGACGCACCGCAGTGCGCGTTCGCTCTCCGAAGCGGTGGTCATGGCTCTGGTACGGGACGCCACGGCCGCCCCGTCGATGCACAACGCCCAGCCCTGGCGATTCCAGTACTCCCGGCGCAACCGCGTCTTCCATCTGCGGGCCGACCTCCGGGGCGCTCTGCCGCACAGCGACCCCGTACTCCGGGCCCTGCACATCGGCTGTGGCGCCGCCCTGATGAACCTGCGGGTCGCGGTCGCCCATGAAGGCTGGCAGGCGACCACCCGGGTGCTGCCCGACCCCAGCGACCCGATGCTGCTGGCCTCCGTGACACTGACCGGCCCGCTCGGCGATGAAGACGATCCGGCCGCTTTGTACCCCGCCGTGCACACCCGGCACAGCAGCCGGTATCCCTTCGCCGAGACAGAGATCCCCATGTCCGTGCGGACCGCCCTGGTCGACGCAGCGGACCAGGAGCACGTTTCACTGTCCTTCGCCTCCGGCTGGCATCTGCAGTCCGTCCTGGACCTGGCGCGAGAGGGTGAGGCCCGCAACCTCACCGATGCGGGCGCCGCCGCGGACCTGGCCCGCTTCACCCGCAGGGCGGGCGATACGCGGCCGGCCACCGAAGGGGTCCCGGAGTACGCCTTCGGTCCCCGCCGCCGCATCGGCAAGGCCCCCATGCGGGACTTCGCCGGCGGCAAGTCGATCCCCGGCCGCGCGACCGCCGATTTCGAGACCTCCCCTCACCTGGCGTTGCTGAGCACCTCACGCGACCGCCCCGTGGAGTGGCTGCGCACCGGCCAGGCGGTGGAGCGGGTGCTGCTGCGGGCCACGCTGGAGGGACTGGCCGCCTCGTTCGTCACTCAGGCCCTCGAATGGCACGACCTGCGCTGGCCACTGCGCGACCCGATGGCGGGCATGGCCTATATGCAGATGGTGCTGCGGCTTGGATACGGCCCTCCGGGTACGCGGACCCCTCGGCGGCCGGTCCAGGATGTGCTGGACATTGAGCCGTAGTACCGGTCGCGTGTCCCGGAGGAATCGCCCTCAGGTCGTGCGCTCCGCCTCGTCCGGTCCGACGCCCCGGAAGTGGCATTCCACGTCCACGACACCTTCCACGGCCCGAGCAAGGCGAGCGGCCACGGGGATCAGCGAGGTATCGCGGAGCTGCCCGCTGAGCGTCACGACTCCCTCCCGCACCTGCACATGGACACTGCTGCCAGGGAGCAGGTAGGACACCACCGTGCGACGGACCTCTTCCTCGATGTCCAGGTCCGAGCGGAGGAAGACCTTCAGCAGATCCCCCGGCTGACGATTCCCTGCAACTTGCTCTCGGCGTCGACCACGGGAAGCCGTTTGACCCCTCTGACGGCCATGATCCGAGCCGCCTCGGCCAACGTGGCGTCCGGGTGCACGCTCACCGCCGGGGAGCTCATCAACTCCTCCGCCGTCACCGCCCCCGCCTTCGCGAGGTCGGGGAGCCGGCGCAGCTGCTCGAAGCGGTCCGGGTCACTGTCCCGGAATTCCTCCTTGGGCAGCAGATCCGCCTCGGAGACGACGCCGATGACACGCCCCTCACCCTCCAGCACCGGCATGGCGCTCACCCGCCACTGCCCCAGCGTCTGCACCAGTTCCTTGAACGACGCGTCACGCCCGACGGCGACCACCGTCCGGGTCATCACATCGCTCACGATGTGCGGGGTCTCGGACACTGAGTTCCTCCCTCCGCACGGCGCTCGGCGGCTCTTCCACTTCCAGTGTCCGGTCCGCCGCTGTCTTCCTGCCACCTGGAGACCGTGCCGTTCAGCAGATCCGGGGCAGTTGCTCGCCCAGCGGCAGATCGACGATCCGGGTCCCGCCGAGTCCGGTGCGGGCCACGACCATGCCGGGGTGCTCGGCCACACACGTGCCGATCACGGCCGTCTCACGTCCCAGCGGATGGGCACGCATCGCGTCCAGTACCGCGTCGGCATGTTTCCTGGGCACGAAGGCCACCAGGCGGCCCTCGTTGGCCATGTACACAGGGTCCAGGCCCAGCAGGGCACAGGCTGTGGCCACCGCCTCCGGGACAGGCACCGCCCCCTCGTCCAGGATGACTCCGGTGTCCGAGGCGGTCGCGATCTCGTTGAGCGCGGTGGCCAGGCCGCCGCGCGTCGGGTCGCGCAGGACGTGGATCTCGGGGGTGACGGCGAGCATCGCCTGGACCAGTCCGGCCAGAGGCGCGGTGTCACTGACCATCTCGGTGCCGAACGTCAGCCCTTCGCGGACGCTGAGGATGGCGATGCCGTGCTGTCCGATCGGCCCGCTGACGATCACGACGTCACCGGGCCGGGCACGTTGCGGACGGATGTCCACGCCCTCGGGGATCAGCCCGATCCCCGCCGTGTTCACGTACACACCGTCGCCGTGGCCGGCGTCGACCACCTTGGTGTCGCCGGTCACCACGGTGACGTCCGCAGCTCGGGCGGCCGCGCCCAGCGCCTGGGCGATCCGGCCGACGGTGCTCAGCTTGGTGCCCTCCTCCAGAATGAACGCGCAGGACAGGTACGCGGGGACGGCTCCGCTCATGGCGAGGTCGTTGACGGTGCCATTGACCGCCAGATCCCCGATGTTGCCGCCGGGGAAGAACAGCGGGCGGACGACGTAGGAGTCGGTCGAGAAGGCCAGCCGGGCACCGCCGAGCGTGACGGCGGCCGAGTCGGTGAGTCCTCGCAGCGCCTCGCTGCCGTAGGCCGGGAGGAAGAGGTGCCGGGTCAGCTCCGCGGAAAGCGCTCCCCCGCCGCCGTGGCCCATCACCACCACCGGGTGGTCGCGCGGCGGCGTCGGGCAGGACCAGCCTTCGGTGTCGGCGGTGATGTCAGTCAACGGAAGCCGTCTCCTCCATGCGGGGCGTGGCCAGACGCCGGTACAGGTAGTAGGCGGCGCACGTGCCCTCGCTGGAGACCATGGTCGCGCCGAGCGGTGTGCGCGGAGTGCAGGTGGTGCCGAAGGCCGCGCACTCGTGGGGCTTGATCAGGCCCTGGAGCACCTCTCCGCTGCGGCACACCGCGGGCTCTTCGGTGACCGGACAGGTGACATCGAACCGGTGCTCGGCGTCGTAGTCACGGTAGGCGTCCGACAGCCGCCAGCCACTGCCCGCGATGATGCCGATGCCACGCCAGGCGCGGTCGGTGGTGGTGAACACCTCTCTCAGCACGCTCAGGGCGACCGGATTGCCCTGCGGGCGCACGGCGCGTGGGTAGGCATTCTCGACGCGGTGTTCTCCTCGCTCGAGTTGGCGGGCCGCCCGCCGGATGCCCTCCAGGATGTCCAGCGGCTCGAATCCGGTCACCACAATGGGCACCTTGTAGGTGTCGGCGAGGTCGGGGTACTCGGTGGTGCCCATCACGCTGCATACGTGCCCGGCGGCGAGGAACGCCTGGACGCGGCAGTCCGGTGATCGCATGACCGCCTCGATGGCCGGCGGCACCCGGACATGCGAGACCAGCAGGCTGAAGTTTCGGACCTCGAGCCGTTTGGCCTGGTGGACCGCCATGGCGATGGCGGGCGCGGTGGTCTCGAAGCCGACGCCGAAGAACACCACCTGCCGGCCCGGAGTCTGCTGGGCGATCCGCAGCGCGTCCAGCGGTGAGTAGACGACACGGACGTCACCGCCGTCGCTCTTGATCCGGAACAGGTCGCGGTCGCTTCCCGGCACCCGGAGCATGTCGCCGAACGAGCAGAAGACCACGCCCGGGCGCGAGGCGATGTCCAGCGCCTTGTCGATCACTTCCAGCGGTGTGACGCAGACCGGACAGCCCGGCCCGTGGATCAGCTCGATGTTCTCGGGCAGCAGTTGGTCGATGCCGTGCCGGATGATCGAGTGGGTCTGACCACCACAGACCTCCATCATCGCCCAGGGCCGGGTGACCGTCCGGGCGATGTCGTCCAGGAGCCGTCGGGCCAGGGCAGGATCCTGGAATTCGTCGATGTATTTCACCGGTTCTCCTCCTCGGGCGCCCTTTCCACCTCGGCCGCCGCACGTTCCCAGGCATCGCCGAACTCTTCGTCCAGTGCCCCGATCCGCTCGAAGAGCCGGAGGGTGGCCAGGGCGGATTCCTCGTCGAGCCGCTGGATGGCGAAGCCGACGTGGACGATCGCGTACTCACCGACCTGGATCTCCGGCAGATAGGCGAGGCAGACGTCCTTGACCACCCCGCCGAAGTCGACCCGCGCCATCGGCGTGCCGTCCCGTTCCTCGATGCCGACCACGCGGCCGGGTACCGCCAGGCACATGTGCTCCTCCTCGGTTCCTCAGTCGTCGGCGACGCGGCCGGCGATGACCGCCTGTCCCAGGGCCAGGCCGCCGTCGCCGGGCGGCACGACCGTGTGCCCGAGGACGGTGAAACCGTCCTCGCCCAGCCCGGCGGTGCACATCTCGTCCAGGAGGGCGTTGGCGAACACCCCGCCGGTAAGGACGACCGTCCGCGCTCCCGTGCTCTGGCGTGCCTTCCGGCAGGCCGTGCGGACCGCTCCGGCGACCGCCAGATGGAAGCGGTTTGCGATCAGCGGGACCGCCGTACCCGCGCGGAGATCGGCCACGATCGCCGCCAGCAGCGGCGCGGGCGCACCGAGTTCGAAGGCGTAGCCCTCCCGTACCCGGCCGGCGGTCACCGCCGCGGCTTCCAGTTCCACGGCGGCCTGAGCCTCGTACCCCGCCCGGTGACAGACGCCGACCAGCGAGGACACGGCATCGAACAGCCGCCCCATGCTGGAGGTCGGCACACACGCGATACCGCGCACCAACTGGCTGTCCAGCAGCCGAAGTTCTTCGGGTGGACAGGCGGCCGCGCACGGCAGGTCGGGCGACCAGGCGAGACCGGCCGCGCGCAGATGCGCGAGTGCCATCCGATACGGCTTGCGCACCGCCGCGTCACCGCCCGGCAGGGGTGCGTACGCCAGGTGTGCCAGGCGGCGGTAGCCCGCGTAGTCGGCCAGCAGCACCTCGCCGCCCCAGACGGCGCCGTCGTCGCCGTAACCGGTGCCGTCGAAGGCGATGCCGAGCACCGGCTCGTCCAGTCCGTGCTCCACCATGGCGGAAGCGATGTGGGCGTGGTGGTGCTGGACCAGGGTGAGCGGCCGTCCGTCACGCCGTGCCCATCGCGCGGTCCGGTAGCCGGGGTGGCGATCAGCCGCGACGCGGACCGGCTCGACGCGGGTGAGCGCGCGCAGATGCCCCTCGGCGCGCTCGAAGGCCCGCTGGGCGGCCAGGCTGTCCATGTCCCCGATGTGGGCGGACAGCCAGGCGGAGTCGCCTTCTGCCAAGCACAGGGTGTTCTTCAGATCCCCACCGACCGCGAGAACCGGACGGACGGCCACCGGAAGACGGATGCGCACCGGGGCGAAGCCGCGCGAGCGGCGGACCGGCAGCGGCGAACCGTCCGCACGGACCCGGACCACTGAGTCGTCACAGGCGACCACAATGGGCCGGTCATGCGAGAGCCAGGCATCGGCCAGCCCGTCCAGACGGCGCAGCGCCTCCCGGTCGTCGGTCACCAGCGGCTCGCCGGAGATGTTCCCACTGGTCACCACCAAGACGCCGGGACCAGGTGGATCGCCCGGAAGGCCGAACAAGAGCCGGTGCAACGGGGTGTAGGGCAACATCACCCCGATGTCCGGGCTCCCCGGGCACACCTGCGGCGCGAGCGGAGACGGAGTTCGGCGGCGCAACAGCACGATGGGACGGGACCGCCCCGTGAGCACGCGGCGCTCCGCCGGGCCGAGGTGGCCGAGCCGGGCGACGGTGTCGGGATCAGGCGCCATGACGGCGAACGGCTTGTCGCCACGGGCCTTGCGGCGTCGCAGTTCGCCCACGGTCCTCGGAGCGGTGGCGTCGCAGACCAGGTGATAGCCGCCGATGCCCTTGACCGCCAGGATCGCCCCGGCCTCCAGCATCCGCCGGGCTTCGGCCAACGCGGCCCCGTCCTCCCGTCGTACGGCGCCGGTGAGTCTCAAGCGTGGCCCGCAGGCCCAGCAGGCGATGGGCTGGGCGTGGAACCTCCGGTCGGACGGGTCCGTGTATTCCGCCGCGCAATCCGGGCACATCGGGAACGCCGCCATGGTGGTCATGGCCCGGTCGTACGGCATGACGGTGGTGATGGTGAAGCGCGGGCCGCAGCCGGTGCAGGCGATGAACGGGTGCCGGTGGCGGCGGTCGGCCGGATCGGCAAGCTCCGTCAGACAGGCGTCGCAGGTGGCGGCGTCGGGCGGGACCAGGGTGCGGCCGTGGCCCGTCGTGGAGGGCACGATCGCGAAGCCGGTGCCGCCGGTCGAGGGCATCTCGGAGGTGGCCACCGAGACGATGTCCGCCAGCGGGGGTGCGTCCGCCGTCAGCCGATGGCAGAAGGCGGCCACCGCGTCGGGGCCGCCCTCGATCTCGATGCGGGCCCCGGCCGGTCCGTTGGCCACTCGTCCGGACAGGCCCAGTTCGGTGGCCAAGGCATGGACGAAGGGACGGAAACCGACACCCTGCACCACGCCGCCGACGGCCACCAGGCGGCGGACCGGCCGCTGATGGTCGACAGCCCTCACGCCCGCCCCGGTGGGGCGGAACGGGGAGTGATGGCTGGCTGATCCATGGGGGCGGCACTTCCATCCGGTGTGGTCGTGAGCCTGTGCGCAGAGCCCGGGCCCGGCCGTGGGGCGGAAGCCGCCTGGCCGGGCCCTCGGTCATGCTAGGAACCGGATCGGCCACCGTGGGAAACCACGCGCGGGCGGTCGCCCCCAACACCCCGAACGGCTCAAGCCAGGCGCAACGCCGCCGAGACCATCGGCTATGCGATCTCCTGATGTCCCATCAGTTGATCGGCTGTGTGCCGAAGGCGGTCGTGAGCGTCGGCGATGGCCCTGGCCACCTGGCGGAGCAATGCGGGGAGCGCGTCGGCCACCGGCGGGCTGAGCCCGCGCCCGAGGCTGAAATCGGCCCCTTCGACGGCGTGCACCGTGAGCTCCCGGGGCATCCGGTCGAGCGCCGCGGCCAGGGCGAATGTCTCGCCGAGGCCCAGGGCGTGCGTACTGGCCGGGCGCGCCGCCGAACGCGCGGCCTGCTCTGCCGTCAGGGTGTGCAGCCGCCCCGGCTGCCCGGGATGCGCGTGCACCACCTCGACCACGACGACGGCGTCCTGACGGTGCCAGAGGCCGAGCATCCTCCCGGGCTCGCCGTCGCTGTCGAGCAGCGGCGTGTCCTCCGGCGGGTTGGCGCGCAGTGCCTCGATGACGGCCGGGCCGGCTCCGTCGTCCCGGCGGAACGGATTGCCCACGCCGATGACCACCACCCGGCCCGTCATCCGCGCTCCACCGTCAGGTCCAGGAAGTGCGCCGAACAGGAGATGCACGGGTCATGGTTGCGAACGGCCCGCTCGCACAGCGCGGTCAGCTCCTCGTCGTCGGCCGGCTCGCCCGGCCCATCCAGGCGGGACTGCACCTGGCGGCGGAGGTCGTCCTCGATGGCGGCCTGGTTCTGCGCGGTGGGTGGCACGATACGGGCGAGGGTGAGGGTGCCGTCCGCGTCCATGGCGTAGCGGTGGTAGAGCAGCCCGCGCGGCGCCTCGGTGGCCGCGCAACCGGTCGCCGGGCGCGGTGGCACTTCGACGTACGGCCGGGAGGGCGGCTCGTAGGCGTCGATGATCCGCAGTGCCTCGGCCACGGCGTGGGCCACCTCGACGGCGCGGACGATGATGCTCCGGAACGGATTGCGGCACACCGCCCCGGTGGCCGGATCGCCGAGCCCCGCCTCCCGCGCGGCTTCGAGGGCCGAAGGGTGGAGCCACTGTCCGCTGATCGCGTACCGGGCCAGTGAGCCGGTCAGGTAGTGGTGGCCGTCCAGCTCGGACACCAGGGCGGTCGAGTGGGGGACCTGCCGTTCCACCACGTGGTGCTCGAACTCCTCCACCGGAAGCGCTCCTACGGAGGTGGCCCCGTTTGAGCCCGCCCCCGCGGCCATGACGGCGGGGGTTCCGGAGTCGATGGCGTACCGGCCGGGGTCCCGCATCGCCAGCAGCGGGCCGTCGTAGGCGGCATCTGGGAAGTCGAAGCCGGACACCCAGCGCACGGTCTCCAGCGCGTCGTCATGGGCCCGGCGCAGCCGCTCTGCCAGCGGGACGAGTTCCGCCGGAGCGGGTGCGCGGTAGAAGCCGCCGATGCGGACGTTGATCGGGTGGATGGCACGGCCGCCGAGTTGTTCCATGATGGCGTTGCCCGCTTGTTTGATCCGCAGGCCGCGTTCCACGGCCCCGCGTTCGTCGCGGGCGAGTTCGACCGCGCTGGGGTGGCCGAAGAAGTCGGGGGCGTGCAGCAGATGGATGTGCAGGGACTGGCTCTCGATCCATTCGCCGTAGTAGAGCAGCCGCCGCAGTTCCGCGAGCGGTCCGCCGACGGTCACCCCGCAGGCCCGCTCAACGGCCTGGCATGCGGTCATCTGGTAAGCGACCGGGCAGATTCCGCAGATCCGTGAGGTGATGTCGGGTGGCTCGCCGTGCCCGCGCCCGACGAGGAACGCCTCGAAGAAGCGGGGTGGCTCGTAGATCCGCAGCCGCGCCTCGGCCACCGTCCCGTCGTGCACGGTCAGATGGAGGCCGGCCTCGCCCTCCACCCGGGCGAGTGCGTCCAGGCGCAGGACGCGGGATCCGCGGTGGCTCATCGGGGCTCTTCCTCCGCCGGGGGCTCGGTGGACCCCTGGGCGGCGAGCCCGGGTACGGGGGCGTATTCGGGCGAGGCCGCGTTGAAGGTGCGGAAGACGCGTAGGACATCCCGCTCGGACATGCCGTCATGCCGCAGCTGGCTCACCATGGATTCCAGGTTGGGCTGCGCGACCGGCCCGAAGCAGCCGTAACAGCCACGCCCGTAGGCGGGACAGAGGGCACCGCACCCGGCGTGGGTGACCGGCCCCAGGCAGGGAGTGCCGTGCGCGACGGTGATACAGGTCGTGCCGCGTCGCTTGCACTCGAAGCAGACGCTGTGACCGGAGATGTTCGGCCTGCGCCCGGCCAGAAACGCCGTGATCACCTCCAGCAGCTGGCCGCGGTCGATCGGGCACCCACGCAGCTCGAAGTCGACCGGTACATGCGTCGAGATCGGGGTGGAGGTGTCCAGGGTCGCGATGTACTCCGGGCTGGCGTAGACCGCGGCGCGGAACGCCTCGACGTCCGCGAAGTTGCGCAGCGCCTGGACGCCGCCCGCGGTGGCACAGGCCCCGATGGTGACCAGGCGGCGGGAGATCCGCCGGATGTGGTGGATGCGCTGGACGTCCTCGGCGGTGGTGACGGATCCCTCGACCAGGGAGAGGTCGTACGGTCCGGTCCCCGCCAGAGTGGCCGGCTCCTGCGAGTCCTCAGCAGTGGACATCTCCAGAAAGTGTGCGATGCGCAGCCGGCCGGTGAGCGGCAGCAGCTCGTCCTCGCAGTCGAGCAGGGTCAGCTGGCAGCCGTCGCATGAGGCGAACTTCCACACGGCGAGGGAGGGGCGGGCGTCGGAGTCCATCTCACAGCTCCCTCACGGCGAGCAGGGACCGGGTACGGTCGTAGCCGACCACCGGGCCGTCCCGGCACAGCAGGAGCGGCCCGAGCTGGCAGTGCCCGCAGTGGCCGGTACCGCAGCGCATGTTCCGCTCCAATGACACCTGGATCCGATGCGCGGGCAGGCCGCGGGCGAGCAGCGCCCGGGCCGTGTGCCGGATCATCACCTCGGGACCGCAGATCAGCGCGGTGGTCCGAGCCGGGCGCCAGTCGGCCCGGTCCAGCAGAGTGGTGACCACGCCCACGCTGCCACACCAGCCCGGGCCGGGCCGGTCGACGGTCACCTCCACCTGTGCCGAGGCGCGCCGCCAGTGCTCCAGTTCCTCGCCGAAGAGCAGATCCGCAGGGGTGCGGGCCCCGATCAGCACGTGAAGGCGGCCGTAGTGGCCGGGGTGGTTGAGCACATGGCGCACCACCGGGCGCAGCGGGGCGAGCCCGATGCCGCCGGCGACCACCAGGACGTCGGATCCGGCCGCTGCGTCGAGGTCCCAGCCGATGCCGTAGGGGCCCCGCAGGCCGACCGCGTCCCCCGCCCTGAGCCGGCACAGCGCGCCGGTGACCGCCCCGATCGCGCGCACGGTGTGCACCAGACGGTGGCCGTCACGGATCGCACTGACCGAGATCGGCACCTCACCGACGCCGAAGGCGTACACCATGGCGAACCGGCCTGGCGAAAACTCCGGCAGCGCCCGTCCCACCGGTGTCACCTCGAGCGACACGCAGTCCGCGGTCTCCTCCGAGACGGCGGTCACCCGGTATGGCAAGGGCACGGTGGTCACGACGGGACACTTCCATGCGGTGTGTACAGGTCGAGCAGCCGCAACCGGGTGGCCTGGAGTCGGTCTGCGATCAGCGCCGCGCAGCGCAGCATCAGCTCGTATCCGAGCTCCGTATCGGCCATGCACAGCTCACGCACCTCGGCAGCGGGAAACTCCCACGTCCGCACGGCCCCCAAGGCGCGGGCGCCCAGATGCCAGCGGTACGGCGGGAAGATCCACGACCATCCGAGCTGCTGCCGCGACCCGAGGGTCTCCACCACCTGAGCCCGACGGCCGGGGACGTACACATCCAGGGCGACCTCACCGGAACGGATCAGCCAGAACCGGTCGGCGATGCCGCCCTCGTCGAACAGCGTGCTGCCCGCAGAGAAGTCCCGCTCGTCGGCGAGCGTGAACAGCCTGTCGCGCTGGACCCGCGGAAGGCTCTCCAGCAGCAGTGGCCACCCGGTCATCGTGGCTCGTCCTCAGCACGCCGGGTCCAGTCGTGCAGGGCCGCGGCCTCCTCGGTGATGTCGATGGCGACCGGACACCAGACGATGCACCGCCCGCAGCCCACACATCCCGAGGACCCGAACTGGTCGTACCAGGTGCCCAGTTTGTGGGTGAGCCACTGCCGGTAGCGGCTGCGCGGCGAGGCGCGTACGGGTCCGCCCGGCAGATAGGAGAAGTCCAGGTCGAAGCAGACGTCCCAGACCCGCCAGCGCTCGGCGTGGTCCCCCGTCAGGTCGGTGACATCCTCGGTGGTGGTGCAGAAGCAGGTCGGACACACCATGGTGCAGTTGCCGCAGGTCAGGCACCGAGAGGCGACATCGTCCCAACGGGGCGCTTCCAGCGTCTCCGCCATCAGCCGCTGCAGGTCGGTGTCCGGCATCGTGCGGCCCATCCGGTCGGCGGCGGACGCGACGGCGCCCGCGGCGGCCCGGCAGACGGCCTCGGAAGCCGGTTCGCCCGGCAGCTCCGCCAGGATCTCGGCCCCCTCGGAGCTGCCACTGCGGATCCAGAACCGGTGCCCCTCGTCGTCGACCAGCTCGGTCAGCACCAGGTCGTACCCGGGCCCGGCGGCCGGGCCCGTGCCCATTGAGACACAGAAGCAGGTCCCACCGGGCTCCGTACACTCCACCGCCACCAGAAACGCCCCGGACCTCCTGCCCCGATAGACCGGGTCGGAGTGCGGCCCGGCGGTGAGCACCCGGTCCTGGACGGCGATGGCCCGCAGATCGCAGGAGCGGACACCGAGGAACGCGAAGCGGGGAGGCGGGGTGACGTCCGGCTCGATGACCAGCTCTCCACCCGCTCGTTCGGCCGTCCACTGGCGGACCCTAGCGGGGTGCAGAAACGTCTTCCACGACTGCGGGCCGGCCGCATTGGCGAAGGCCGCACCATCCGTACGCGACCGCAGCCGGTACTGTCCAGCTTCCAGATCGACGCCCCATCCGTACGGCAGCTGAGCCGCGGATTCCAGCTCCTCCAGGACGATGGCACCGTCCCGCACCGTGGGGCCGACCACCGTGTATCCGCGCACCCGCAGAACATCGACCAGGGCGGCCAGACCAGCCTTGCCGATGATGGATCCCTCGGCCGAAGGAAGAGTCTCCGCGCTCACACAGCTCACCCCGGTCATCGGCCTGGCACTGGGCCCACTCTGTGCACACATCCGGTCGTGAGGGTGGGAATTCCGGCCCCGACACGGGGGTGGTCGACCGAATGCGCACACCCGCACCGCTGTGCGGGCGTATGCGGGCCGGACATCGCTGCCGGGCAGCGGGTACCTCTCCGGTCCGGGGACGTACCCGCGGATCGCACAGCGGAACTCGCGGCTGAGCTGGAGCCGCTGCCAGTCGCGCTGAAGGAGGCTCAGGCCGAGACGCGGCTCATCCCGCCGCCGTGCAAGGCCGGGCCCACTTCTCAAGGTGCTGACGCCGAGGAGCCGAGCCGATGAACGACAGACCGAGGGAGTCCCTCACGACGACGGGCGGAAGCGAGAGCGCTCCGCTCATCCTTGTGGACCATCCGCGCCAGGCGGCACCGAGGAGGCCGCCTGGGCAGAGTCATCAGGACGGCGGCAGCGGCCGTGGTCAGCGGCGTAGGCGGCGAAAACCTCCGTCGGTGTGCCCCCCGTATGGAGAAAACGCTGGTCAAGGGTAGTGGCGAGGTCTTCCAGCGCACGAGCGAGCAGGTCACCGGCCAGAGACGCGTCCGGACGCCGAGCTGCCTGCCCGCGCTCAGCGAGGGCAGCGGCATAGCCCACCATGGCCGCGAGAGACGCGTGGTCCTCCCCATCATGGAAGTAGTAGGCCTCGGCGTACTGGGTGAAGTCGATGCGGACGCGCACGATGTCAGTGGCCAGACTGTCCAGCAGCAGAGCCCCCACAGCGCAGTCGAGCTGCCCGGCCGTCGGGTTCGAGCCACGCAGTAGCGCCAGCCGGATGGCCAGGACCCTCCTGCGAGTCAGCGCCGGGTAGATCTCGAGCATCCAGGAGACCGTGGCGGTCAGGAGAACGAAGCCGATGAGCGCTTCCAACGGCGAAACCAGTCGAAGCCAGCCTTCGGTGGGCACGACGTCCCCCAGCCCCAGAGTAGCGATGGTGACAAGCGACAGGTACACGGAGTCGAGCAGCGCCGACTGCTGCGCCGCCTTGGAACCAGGCGTGAAGGTGAATGCCTCTGGCATGTAAGGCCAATAGACGATGGCCCATCCCAGGATGATGATGACGGCCCACATGCCAATCACCGTCACCATGGCGAGCGGCCCGACGAGCCCAACCACACGCCTGCGTGCCCGGACATGCCGCGCCAGCCTCCACAGGGCCGTCATGACGAGGCGGCTCAGACCGCCATGGCGGGTGGGGTGCCAGAGGGTGTGGAACAGGTCTCGCAGAGCAGCCATGACCAGCCCGACGCCAACCAGCGAGACCAACCACTCCATACATGGCTCCCATGGCCCTGTCGCCTGAGGCCATCTCGACGGCCTCAGGCAGCCTGGGCCACCGTCAGCAGCTCCTACCGACCACGCTGACCCAGCTCTCGAAGCCTAATCGGGCGACAGCACCCCACAGCGTCGAATCGCCGTGCCCAGATGCCGGTACGGTCACGATCCCTGTGGCAGAAGGCCGCCCACGGCTGAGCCTCCCGCTACCGATACGGGCCGTCGTGACGCCGGCGAGCATCCCTCTGACCACGTATGTCGGCGAGCGGCCGGACGCTCACGTCGGCGGCGGCCCACTTCGAAGTTGAGGCAGTCCTCAAGCAGAGCGCCCACGCCGGAGGCGCGGCACTCCATACGAGAGCGCCCACATCCCCCGCGAACTCCCCCTTGAGCGGCGGGTCCCACTAGACGGCCGGGCGGCTACCGCCTACCGAAAACGGGTCTTCCTGGGTGATTCCGCGCCTGAAACGGGGCGAAGAAGTCAATCGCGGGGAACAACCGCGACCGGGCAGGCCGCGTGGTGCACCACAGCCTGTCCGACAGGCCCCAGCCGGGGCCCGAAGCCCAGCTGGCGCCGACCCCGGCCAACAACGATCAGTGCCGCCCCTGCCGCGGCGCCCACCAGTCGCCGGGGCGGGCTGTCCGCCGTGACCTCCGCGAACACCCGCACATCGGGGAACTTGTGCCGCCACCGCGCCAGCACCTCGCCCAGCGCCCACTCCGCCCCCTCCCCCACGCCGCTCATCCCCACCTCGACCTCCCAGGGCACCGAGTCCCGGATGGCAAGGCATCTGCTGGCGTACACGGCCCGAAGCGCCGCGCCACGCCGGGTGGCAGCCTCGAATGCGAACGCCAGCACATGGTCGTATCGGCCCTCGAGCTGGACACCCGCAACCACATCACCGTGCCGAGTGGCGACGCCCTCTGCCCGGACCAAAGTGACAGGACAGGCGGCGCGGACAGCGACCTCCAGGCCGACGGAGCCGAGAAAAAACCCGGCGACCGGCCCGATCGCGTGGGAGCCGACCACCAACACTTGGGAGCTTTCCGCCTCGGCCAGCAGCACACGCGCGGGGTAGCCGGAAATCTGCGCGGTGAGAATCTCCAACTCCGGATCATCGGTGCCCAACTCGGCCCGCACAGCCCTCAGGGCTTGTTCGGCCCAGTACTGCCAGGCCACCTTCCGGCCCGGGGTCAGCGCCGGCTGATCGGGGCCCGGCCACGCGTTCACCATGCGCAGTGGCGCGTCGCGCAACCGCGCCTCACGGGCCGCCCAACCGGCCGCGACCAGGCTCTCGACTGAACCGTCGAGTCCCACGGTTACAGCTCGCACCATCGGTGCCTCCTCTGGCGCCGGGCGTCAGGCGACCGCACCGTATCCACGCTCTCCGGTACGCCGCCCTCACCCCATGGAGCACCAATCCACACCGGCGACCGAGTGGTCCATGGACGAACCGGTGCAGCACTGGCCGCGCGCCAGCCAGAGAGCCGGGCAATCGCCGAGTGCGACCCGTTATGCAGGTCGATCATGTCCTCGTTCTCGAGCCTGGGCTTCAGAGCGCAAGCCCCTCGGGGGAGCCCCGCCCATACGTCCCCGGGTAGTAGCCCGGACCTGCTTTCGGGCGCCTCGCCACACGGCGCGGTGCAGCCGTCGACCAGGGCGACAAAGCCTCCGCAGCCGCTCGACGACCGGGGTCGTGGCCGCTGACAGGTCCGGTCCCTGGTGGATGTCCGGCGCTCGCTTCCCAACCCACGATAAGAATCCCGTGCCGTCACCGCATGTCGTGGGCGTGTGGAGGACGAAACCGCGTCCCCCACCGCCCCTGCGACCGGGCCATCCGACGGGAGTCCGTCCTGCTTCGATGACCGAGGTCGCCCTGTCGACTGGCAGTTCCGCGAGGCCGCCGCGGCGGCTCAGCGGCGCACCCGTGGCATCCCCAGGCCGATCCAGGAGATGATCTCCCGCTGGATCTCGTTGTTGCCGCCGCCGAAGGTGAAGACGACGCTGCTGCGGTAGCCGCGCTCCAGCTCGCCGTGGAGGACCTCGCCCGCCGAGCCCTCCTTGAGCGGACCGGCGGCGCCGACGATCTCCATCAGCCAGGCGTAGGCGTCGCGGCGCGCCTCGGAGCCGTACACCTTGACGGCGGAGGCGTCCTGCGGGGTCAGGGTGTCGCGCTGGAGGGCGTCCACCATCTGCCAGTTGAGCAGCTTCATGGCGTCCAGCCGGGCGTGCGTACGGGCCAGCCGGCCGCGCACCCAGGCGAGGTCGATCACCCGGCGGCCGTCGGGGAGCTTGGTGTCGGCGGCCCACTGGCGGACGCCGCGCAGGGCGCGGATGGCCATGGTGCCGTGGGCGGCGAGGGTGACCCGCTCATAGTTGAGCTGGGTGGTGATCATGCGCCAGCCCTCGTTCTCGGGGCCGACGCGGCGGGTGGCCGGGACGCGGATGTTCTCGTAGTAGCTGGCGGTGGTGTCGTGGGAGGCGAGGGTCTTGATGAGGGTGGCGGAGTAGCCGGGGTCGTCGGTCGGGACCAGCAGGATGCTGATGCCCTTGTGGGGTTTGGCGTCGGGGTCGGTGCGGACCGCGAGCCAGACCCAGTCGGCGGTGTCGCCGTTGGTCGTCCAGGTCTTCTGGCCGTTCACGGTGTAGTAGCCGGAGGCGGTGTCGCCGTCGCGCACCGCGCGGGTCTTGAGGGAGGCGAGGTCGGTACCGGCGTCGGGCTCGCTGTAGCCGATCGCGAAGTCGATCTCGCCGGAGAGGACCTTGGGCAGGAAGTACGCCTTCTGCTCCTCGGTGCCGAACCGCATGATGGTGGGCCCGACCGTGTTGAGCGCCATCAGCGGCAGCGGCACGCCGGCCTGGGCCGCCTCGTCGAAGAAGATGAACTGCTCGGCCGGGCCGAGCCCGCGCCCGCCGTACTCCTGGGGCCAGCCGACCCCCAGCCAGCCGTCGGTGCCGAGCCGGCGGATGGTCTCGCGGTAGAACCGCTTCTGCCCGGTGGAGTCGGCGTAGCGGGCGTAGGCGTCGTCGGGGACCAGTTCGGCGAAGTACGCGCGCAGCTCATCGCGCAACCGCCGCTGATCAGGGGTGTATTCGAGGTCCACGGCCCCTCCTGGAGTCTCGCGTGCGCCGTGACGGCGGTCTGGGAGCGTCCTGGGATCGAGGGGCACGGTAGAACGTGTTCCAACAATACGGAAGGGCCATGGACCGGGCCCGTCGACCCGGTCCACGACCCGGGCCTCAGCTCGCCACCCGGGGCGGGCTGTCGTCGGTGCCGCGCCGTACGACCTGTACCGGCTGGCCCGGACGCCAGGTTCGCAGCACCATCTCCCCGTTCTCCAGGGCGGTGTGCACCACCTCGGTCAGCTCGGCGCGGTAGAGATGGAAGGGCTCGGGCGGCCGGACCTCCTCAGCGAAGCGGGCGACCGTCTCGGGGTCGGTCACCTCGACCGCCCGGCCGCTCACCCGCACATCGCCCTCGGTCAGCCCCTCGCCGGGACCCGGGTTGGCCTGCACCGAGAACCGCGGATCGCGGCGCAGGTCCAGCGCCTTGCGCGAGTCGGGCATCATGCCCAGCCACAACTCGCCGGAGAGGAAGTTGACTTCGAGCGGTGTCACCCGCGGGGAGCCGTCCTGGCGCAGGGTGGCCAGCACATGGTGGCGGTAGCGGCCGAAGCGGTCCTGGGCGTAGTCGGCGAAGGCGGGCTCGGCCGCCGCGAATCCGGCCCAGCTGGTGGTCGGGTAGGTCATCGTCATGGCGCCCATGCTCGGGCCGTTTCCGGACATCTCCTGTCGGGGTTTCCCCGCTTCCCACTCCCGTGCCTGATCCGGTGGCAGATACGCGTTCCACTCGGTGCCCGGCAGCGGATAGCCGACCCAGGTCCGGGCGTAGGACGGCGGCCGGGTCTGACCGCGGCGCAGCAGCAGCGCGGTGGGTTCACGGGCGGCGCGGCGCAGCAGCGTGGGCAGGGTGGTGGACCGGTTGTTGCCGCTGGTCTGCGCGGAGGAGCAGCCCGCGTGGTACGCGACGGGCAGGGCGCGGTCGCCGGTCACCAGACAGGGCGGCCGCAGCCCCAGCCGCTGCAGCCCCTGCGCGGCGGTGCGATAGCGCCCGGTGGTGTGGTCGGACTGCTCGGCGGTGTGGTTGAGGATGACGAACTGGCTGGCCAGATGGAGTGTGATGACCACCCCGAGGGCGACCGCCAGGTGCTGCGGTGAGCGCGCGGCCCGTACGGCGCGGAACACCAGCCCGGCGATCGGCAGCGCCAGCAGCGCGTAGGAGGGCATCAGGAAG
This sequence comes from Streptomyces sp. 11-1-2, assembly GCF_003595545.1. Classification (NCBI taxonomy): domain Bacteria; kingdom Bacillati; phylum Actinomycetota; class Actinomycetes; order Kitasatosporales; family Streptomycetaceae; genus Streptomyces; species Streptomyces sp. 11-1-2. The sequence goes on along the minus strand of NZ_CP022545.1, from coordinate 10,343,109 downwards.
CGCGGTGCGGAATAGCCGATGAGCAGCAGATACGGCAGGGCGAGGGTGGCCGCGCAGACAATGGGCAGCATGGTCAGCGGTACGGCGGGGAGCCGGGCGGCCGGTCTGCCCAGCCCCACCCGCACCCGGCGCAGCTCTTGGCGGTCGCGCAGCGCGCCATGGACGCACAGGAGGGTCAGCACGGGCAGCGCCAGCCACCATACGGTCAGCTCCGGGTGGCGCAGCGGCACCTCGCAGGGGCGGCACAGCTGAGGTCCGTTGAGGCTGCGCAGCGCGGCCCCCACGCTGAAGTGGAGGCCCATGCCGCCCTCGACGTCGCTGGAGACGTTCAGCCGCTCGCCGATGCCGCCGAAGCGGTCGTACGCCTCGCCGATCCACTGGGCGGCGCCGAGCAGCGGCCCGCCGATCAGCGCGGGGAGGGCGGGCCGCCAGGTGCGCACCCCGATCGCGCCGATCAGCAGCGGCAGGGTGAGCCATCCCCCGTCGGGGGTGCGCACCAGTGTGACGCCCGCGAGGACGGCGGCCAGCCACCAGCGGGCGTTGGGCTCGTGGGGCGCACGGAGGAACCAGCCGACGGCGGCGACGGCCCCGATCGCCACCCAGAGGTTGGGCATCACCGCGGGCCCGCTGATCTGGGTGATCCACAGTCCGGAGAAGAGCAGCGCGGCCAGGGCGACCTGGGCCGGGGGCAGCAGCCGGGTCCAGACCCGGAAGGCGGCGTAGAGCGCGCCCGCGGAGACCAGCATGAGCAGGATCCGCAGCGCCGGAATGGAGTCGGTCGCGGCGACGAGGGGCGCGACCAGGAGACTGACGCCGCGCGAGCGGGGTGCGCTGAAGTACGCGGGCGGGGTGCGCGGATCGACCTGGGAGACGTACACGGACTCGTCCCAGCCCAGCGCGTGGCCGGTGTGCGGGATCACCATGGCGAGCTGGACCACGGCGTATCCGATGGCCACCAGCCCGAGCCAGGGGGCCGGGCGACGGTACCGCCGCGGCTGGCGTGGCTGGGGGCGCGGGGGCAGGACGGCGGCCGCCGGTGCGGCAGTATTCTCCATGCGCGCACCATATGATATCTATGTACCTTTTTCGTCCTATTAGGCCATCCGGCTCAGTGTCCAAGGGGTGCCATGGACGCGACGGATCCGTAGGCTGTTGCAGCGGTGCACAGCCCCCATCCGGCGGAGGACGGACACACCCATGAAGATGCTCATCAACGTCCCCGAGACGGTGGTCGCCGACGCGCTGCGCGGAATGGCCGCCTGCCACCCCGAACTGATCGTCGACGTCGAGAACCGGGTGATCGTCCGGCGGGACGCGCCGGTCGAGGGCAAGGTGGGGCTGGTCTCCGGCGGCGGATCGGGACACGAGCCGCTGCACGGCAGTTTCGTGGGGAGCGGCATGCTCGACGCCGCCTGCCCCGGCGAGGTGTTCACCTCCCCCGTGCCGGATCAGATGGTGCGCGCCGCGGCGGCGGTGGACAGCGGCAACGGCGTGCTGTTCATCATCAAGAACTACACGGGCGATGTGCTCAACTTCGACATGGCCGCCGAGCTCGCCGAGGACGAGGGCATCCAGGTCGCGAAGGTCCTGGTCAACGACGATGTGGCGGTGACCGACAGCCTCTACACGGCGGGCCGGCGCGGCACCGGGGCCACCCTGTTCGTGGAGAAGATCGCGGGTGCGGCGGCCGCCGAGGGCGCACCACTGGAGCGGGTGGAGTCGATCGCCCGGCGGGTGAACGAGCTCTCGCGGAGCTTCGGCGTCGCGCTCAGCCCCTGTTCCACCCCGTCCAAGGGCGGCCCCACCTTCGAACTGCCCGCCGGGGAGCTGGAGTTGGGCGTGGGCATCCACGGCGAGCCGGGGCGTGAGCGGCGGGCGATGATGACCTCCCGCGAGATCGCCGACTACGCCGTGCAGGTGGTGGTCGAGGACCTGCGCCCGGAGAACCCGGTGCTGCTCCTGGTCAACGGCATGGGGGCGACCCCGCAGCTGGAGCTGTACGGCTTCGCCGCCGAGGTGCACCGGGTGCTCGGCGAGCGGCAGGTGGCGGTGGCGCGTACGCTCGTCGGCAACTACGTCACGTCACTCGACATGGCGGGCGCTTCGATCACGCTGTGCCAGGTCGACGAGGACCTCCTGCGGCTGTGGGACGCGCCCGTGCGGACCGCCGGGCTGCGCTGGGGTGCCTGAGGCCGGCCGGCCCCCGATACGTACGCTGTCGCCGTTGGCTACGACCGAGGAGGCGCCTGTGTCCAGCAGTGAACCCGCCGTCGATGACACGCTCGACACCCCCTTCTTCCTCCGATGGCTCACCGCCGCGGCCACGTCCGTGAGCCGTGAGGCGACCCGCCTCACCGACCTGGACTCCGCGATCGGCGACGCCGACCACGGCACCAATATGCAGCGCGGCTTCGCCGCCGTGGCCGAGGCGCTGGAGAAGGAGCCGCCGGGCTCGCCCGGGGCCACGCTCATCCTGGCCGGGCGCCAGCTGATCTCCAAGGTGGGCGGCGCCTCCGGACCGCTGTACGGAACGCTGCTGCGGCGGGCCGGCAAGGCGCTCGGCGACGCCGAGCAGATCACCCCGCAGCAGCTGGCGGACGCGCTGCGGGCCGGGGTGGACGCGGTGGCGCAGCTCGGCGGCGCCGCGCCCGGCGACAAGACGATGCTGGACGCGCTGCTCCCCGCCGTCGAGGCGCTGGGCGGGGCCACCGGGTCGTTCGCGGCCGCGGGCGAGGCCGCCGAGAAGGGCGCGCTGGCCACCGCGCCCATGCTGGCGCGCAAGGGCAGGGCCAGCTATCTGGGTGAGCGCAGCGTCGGCCATCAGGACCCGGGCGCCACCTCGTCGGCGCTGCTCATCGCGGCACTGGCGGAGGCGGCCCGATGACCGACGAGGGCGAGAAGAAGCTGGTCGGCATAGTGCTGGTGTCGCACAGCGCGGCGGTGGCGGACTCGGTGGCCGAGATGGCGAAGGGGCTGTCCGGCGGTGGCGCGGCGCCGGTCCGCGCGGCGGGCGGCACCGCGGACGGCGGGTTCGGCACCAGTCCGGAGCTCATAGCGGAGGCGGCCCACGCGGTCGACCGGGGCGCCGGAGTGGCGGTCCTGGTGGACCTGGGCAGCGCGGTCCTGGCCGTCAAGGCGCTGCTGGCCGAGGGCGATGAACTGCCGGAGGGCACCCGATTGGTGGACGCCCCGCTCGTGGAGGGGGCGGTCGCGGCGCTCGTCACCGCCTCCACCGGGGCGGATGTGGACGGGGTGCTCCAGGCGGCCTCGGAGGCGTACGACTACCGCAAGGTCTGACACCGCGAGGTCCGACCCCACAAGATCGGGCTCCACAAGGCTATTGAACGGGGCTCCGCCGGGGAAGGCGGAGCCTCGTTCGATCTTCAACGAACCCTCTGCCGCAATATTGCGCGGCCGCTTATTCCGCTGATACTCGCCGCGTACGGGGCGAGTTGCCCGTTTCGGACCGCACCCGGCGCGGCGAGACCTCCCCGGCCCCCCGCCGTCAAGTGATAGGCGCGATACCAGAACGGGCTTCCGAATCCGTCGATCTTGCGTCTAGACTGCTGATGTCCGAGTGGGGGGACCGGCGGCACTCAGGGGGAATAAATGGGCGTAATTGAGTGTGCCCGCGCACATCTGGCATCCATCGAACCGATGATGCCGACGCGGGTGTCGCACCGGCCGGGGCCCCATTGCGGGCTGGCTTGGATTCCACGCGCGGAAATGACCCGACCGCGCCGATCTCATGGTCCCCTGAGCGTCTGATCTTCGCGCCCGTCGCGGCGCGTTCGACCCATCGACCATGGGGCAGCGGTCACATCCCGCTTCTGCCTTCATGGTGCCGTACACAGCACACACGGCAATCCATCTTTTCCAGAGAAACAAGGGTTTCCGCGTGCCTGTTTTCTTCTCCTTAATCAACGGATTTCGACATTTCGACGTGGAGGAGTCAGTCGCATGACCACACCCACGCTCAGCCCCGGTCGCTTGGATGCGGATACCGTCCGCGAGTCGGTGGACGTCGTACTCGAAGACTTTCTGACAGCCAAGGCCCGCACCACTCCGCAACACCATCTGCCGTATCTCTCCGGACTGCTCAAGGATTTCCTGTCCGGCGGAAAGCGCATACGGCCCCTGTTGTGTGTCACCGGCTGGCAGGCCGTCGGCGGCGGTGAGGACACCGACGCGGTGTTCCGGGTGGCCGCCTGCCTGGAGATGTTCCACGCCTTCGCGCTGATCCACGACGACGTCATGGACGACAGCGACACCCGCCGCGGCCGGCCGACCATCCATCGCACCCTGGCCGCGCTGTGCGCCGCCGACCGCAGGCCGGATCAGATCGAGCGGTTCGGGGTCAGCGGGGCGGTGCTGCTCGGCGACCTCGCGCTCACCTGGTCGGACGAGCTGCTGCACTCGGCCGGTCTCACCCCCGCCCAGTTCGACGCCGTGCTGCCGCTGCTGTCGGAGATGCGCACCGAGGTGATGCTGGGCCAGTACCTCGATCTGCAGGCCACCGGGGAGCTGACGGACGACGTCGAGGCCACCCTCACCGTCAACCGGTACAAGACCGCCAAGTACACCATCGAGCGTCCGCTGCACGTCGGAGCCGCCATCGCGGGCGCCGCCCCGGAGGCCATGGAGGCGTTCACCGCCTACGCCCTGCCGCTCGGCGAGGCGTTCCAGCTCCGCGACGATCTGCTGGGCGTGTACGGCGATCCGGAGTCCACCGGCAAGTCCCAGCTGGACGATCTGCGGGCCGGGAAGAACACCACCCTGATCGCGCTCGCCCTGCGCGGCTCCGACAGCGCCCAGGCGGCGCGGTTGCGCAGCCTCATCGGCAATCCGCTGCTCGACGAGTCGGACGCCGTGACCATTCAGGAGATCTTCGCCGCCACCACCGCCCGGGAGGCCGTCGAGCAGATGATCGACGACCGCCGGACACAGGCCCTGCGGGCCCTCGACGACGCCCCATTCACCGCGGACGCGGTCAACGCGCTGAAGCTGATCGCCCGCATGGCCACTGTGAGGAACTCATGACGACAGGACTTTCCACGGCCGGGGCCCAGGACATCAGCCGGAGCAGCGTCCGCCCGTACCTGGAGGAGTGCACCGGGCGCTTCCAGGAGATGTTCGACCGCTATGTCGTCACCCGGCCCACCAAGGTCGAATTGACCGACGCCGAACTGCGCGAGGTCATAGACGACTGCAACGCGGCGGTGGCCCCCCTCGGTAAATCGGTTTCCGATGAGCGCTGGATCTCCTATATGGGGGTGGTGCTCTGGTCCCAGAGCCCCCGCCATATCAAGGACATGGAGGCGTTCAAGGCCGTCTGCGTCCTGAACTGCGTGACGTTCGTGTGGGACGACATGGATCCCGCACTGCACGACTTCGATCTCTTCCTGCCGCGGCTGCGCGCGATCTGCGAGAAGTACTACAGCCCCGAGGACGCGGAGGTCGCGTACGAGGCCGCGCGCGCCTTCGTCACCAGCGACCACATGTTCCGCGACTCGCCCATCAAGGCGGCGCTGTGCACCACGTCCCCGGAGCAGTATTTCCGTTTCCGGGTCACGGACATCGGCGTCGACTTCTGGATGAAGATGTCGTATCCGATCTACCGGCATCCGGAGTTCACCGAACACGCCAAGACAAGCCTGGCCGCGCGCATGACCACCCGCGGCCTCACCATCGTCAACGACTTCTACTCCTATGACCGCGAGGTCTCGCTGGGCCAGATCACCAACTGTTTCCGGCTCTGCGATGTGAGCGATGAGACGACGTTCAAGGAGTTCTTCCAGGCCCGGCTCGACGACATGATCGAGGACATCGAGTGCATCAAGGTGTTCGACCAGCTGACGCAGGACGTCTTCCTCGATCTGATCTACGGCAACTTCGTCTGGACCATCAGCAACAAGCGCTACAAGACGGCCGTCAACGACGTCAACTCGCGCATTCAGTAAGGGAACGGGGAACCGTGACTTCCACGAAGAGCTCCGCACAGCCGGAGCGCTCCTGGACCACCGGCACGGCGCCCGGCTCGGTGCCGCTGCTGGGGCACACTCTGGCGCTCTGGCGCCGTCCGCTGCAGTTCCTGGCCTCCCTGCCCGCCCACGGCGATCTGGTGGAGGTCAGGCTGGGGCCCAGCCGCGCTTATCTGGCCTGTCATCCCGAGCTGGTCCGCCATGTGCTGCTCAATCCCCGTGTGTTCGACAAGGGCGGGGTCTTCGACAAGGCGCGGCAGCTGCTCGGGAACAGCCTCTCGGTCTCCCGGGGCGAGGATCACCGCACTCAGCGGCGGATGATCCAGCCCGCGTTCCACACCCCGAAGATCGCCGACTACACCGCCGCGGTCGCCGATGACACCCGCGCCGCGATCGGCTCCTGGGAGCCGGGGCGGACCCTGGACCTCAGCGACACCATGCACGCCCTGCTGATGCGGGTCGCCGCGCGGACGCTGTTCTCCACCGGGATCGACGAGGCGACGATCGACGAGGCGCGCCACTGTCTGCGCATCGTCTCGCACGGCATCTACAAGCGCACCATGGCGCCTTTGGGGATCATGGAGAAGCTCCCCACCCCGGGCAACCGCCGCTATGACCGGGCCAATGCCCGGTTGCGGGAAATCGTGGAAGAGATGATCCGCGACCGCCGGCGCTCCGGCGCCGACCACGGCGATCTGCTCTCCACGCTGCTGCGCGCCGAACACCCCGAGACCGGCGAGGGGCTGGACGACGGCGAGGTCCTCGACCAGGTGGTCACCTTCCTGGTCGCCGGGAGCGAGACCACAGCCTCGACGCTCGCCTTCGTCTTCCATCTGCTGGGCGCCCACCCGGAGGTGGAGAAGCGGGTGCACGCCGAGATCGACGAGGCCCTCGAGGGCCGTTCGCCCACCTTCGAGGACCTGCCGTCCCTGGAGTACACCCGCGGGGTCATCACCGAGTCGCTGCGGCTGTATCCGCCGTCCTGGATGGCGATGCGGGTGACGGCGGCCGAGACGGACCTCGGCGGCCGCACCATCCCGGCGGGCACGATGATCCTGTACAGCGCCCAGGCGCTGCACCACAACCCCGAACTGTTCCCCGACCCCGAGCGGTTCGACCCAGAGCGCTGGCTCCCCGACCGTGCCAAGGAGGTGCCCCGCGGGGCCCTGCTCCCGTTCGGCGCGGGCAGCCACAAATGCATCGGCGACGTCTTGGCGCTGACCGAGACCGCCCTCATCGTGGCGACGATCGCGAGCCGGTGGCGTCTTCGCCCGGTGCCCGGGACGACGTTGCGCCCCGAGCCGAAGGCGACGCTCGAACCCGGCCCGCTGCCGATGGTGTGCGAGCCGCGCTGACGACGTCCGGTCCGGGGTCCGCCCCGGACCGGACGCCCATACCTTCCCTACCCCACCTCGCGAGCGAAGGACTTCTTCCGCATGAGGACCGCGCAGCAACCGGCGACGCGCCACTGGCGGCACGCCCTCGCCCCCGGCGGGCTTCCGCTGGCCGGCCATGCCCTGCTGATGGGCCGCAAGCCGCTTCAGTTCCTGGCTTCCCTGCCCGCCTACGGCGATCTGGTCGAGCTCCGGCTGGGGCCCCGGCCCGTCTTTCTGCCCTGTCATCCGGAGCTGGTCCAGCAGGTGCTGGTGAACGCGCGGATCTACGACACCGGCGGGCCGGTCAAGGAGAAGGCGAAGCCCATCCTGGGCAACGGCCTGATCACCTCCGACTGGGCGGACCACAGACGGCAGCGCCGGCTGGTACAGCCCGCCTTCCAGGCCGCCCGGATCGCCAGGTACGCCGAGGTGATGGAGCGGGAGTGCGAGGCCGAGTCGACGGCGTGGACGGCGGGCCGTCCCATCGACGTCAGCCATGAGATGCTCGCGCTCACCGCGCGGGTGACGGCCCGTGCGCTCTTCTCGACCGATATGGCGCCGCATGCCGTGGCCGAGATCCAGCACTGTCTGCCCATCGTCGTGGAGGGCGCCTACCGGCAGGCGATCGACCCCACCGGGCTGCTGGCCAAGCTTCCGCTCGCGGCGAACCGGCGCTTCGACGACGCGCTCACCCGGCTCAACCAGCTCATCGACCGCATGATCGACGACTACAAGGCGGCGGACGACGGCGACCGCGGCGATGTGCTGTCCGCTCTCTTCGCCGCACAGGACGACGAGACCGGCGGCACGATGTCGGACCAGGAGATCCACGACCAGGTCATGACCCTGCTGCTGGCCGGGATCGAGACCACCGCCTCCGCGCTGACCTGGGCCTGGTTCCTGCTCGGCCGCAATCCCCGGGCCGAGGCCGCGCTGCACGCCGAGGTCGACGAGGTGCTGGGCGGGCGGGCCCCGCGCTACGCCGACGTCCCCCGGCTCGCCTACACCCAGCGGGTGTTCAGCGAGGCGCTGCGGCTCTTCCCGCCCGCATGGCTGTTCACCCGGACCACCACCGAGTCCACCGAGCTCGGCGGGCGGCGGCTGCCCCCGGCGTCGGACGTGCTGATCAGCCCGTATGTGCTGCACCGCGATCCGGCCCTCTTCCCCGACCCGGAGTCCTTCGACCCCGACCGCTGGCTCCCCGAGCGGGCCAAGGATGTGGCGCGCGGTTCGTATCTGCCGTTCGGCGGTGGCAGCCGCAAGTGCATCGGCGATGTCTTCGGCATGACGGAGGCGACACTGGCCCTGGCCGCGATCGCGGGCCGCTGGCGGATGCGCCCGATTCCGGGGACGAAGATCCGGCCGAGGGCGCAGATGAGCCTCACCACCGGTCCGCTGCGCATGATTCCGGAACCACGCTGAACGCCCTGGCCCTCGGACCGCGGTGGGCGCTCACCGCGGTCCGTCGAGCGTGCCGGGCCGGGGCGGCCCGTCGAGCGTATCCGGCCGGGGCGGGCGGGGGCTCAGGCGTCCGGAGCCGGAGTTCAGGCGTCAGGAGTGGGCGTGAACCGTACCGGCAGCCGGCGCAGTCCGCGCAGCATCAGGCTGGGCCGCCAGGCGAGTTCGGCCGGATCGGCGTCCAGCGCGAGATCGGGGCAGCGCTCCAGCAGGGCCCGGAAGGCGACGGCTCCTTCGAGCCGGGCCAGCGGGGCGCCCAGGCAGTGGTGGACCCCGTGCCCGAAGGCGAGATGGCCGCGCGACGAGCGCCGGATGTCGAAGTGGTCCGGCTCGGCGAAGCGATGGGGGTCGCGCGACCCGGCGGCCAGGGCGACCGCGACCGGCTCCCCGGCCGGAATGGCGGTACCGGCGATCTCCACCGGCTCCTTGGTGAAGCGGAACGCGGCGCTCTCCACCGGGCCGTCGTAGCGCAGCATCTCCTCGATCGCGCCCTCCAGCAGCGACCAGTCGGCGCGCAGCGCGGCCAGCTGCTCGGGGTGGCGGAGCAGGGCGAGGGTGCCGCTGGAGATCAGGTTCGCGGAGGTCTCGTAACCGGCGACCAGCAGCACGAACGTCATGCCGAGCATTTCCTCGTCACAGAGGGCGTCACCGTCCTCGTCCATGGTGCGGACCAGGGCGCTGAGCAGATCGCCGCCGGGAGCGCCGCGCTTGGACTCGATGAGCTCCGCGAAGTACCCCGTAAGGGCCTGGGCGGCGGCACCGGCGGCCTCCGGGCGGGTCATGTCGGTGCTCTCGAGGTACCAGTCGTGGAACGCCTTGTGATCCGTCTCCGGGACGCCGAGCAGCTCGCATATGACGGCCAGGGGCAGCGGCAGCGCGTAGTCCTCGACGAGATCGGCCCGGCCCAACGGGACCATGGCGTCCAGGAGTTCGTCCGCGATCTGCCGCACCCGCGGGCGCAGTGCCTCGATCCGCCCCGGGGTGAACGCGCGGGCCACCAGCCCCCGCAGCCGGGTGTGGTGAGGCGGGTCGGTCTGTACCATGTTCCGCCCGATGGCGTTGCCGCCGTCGTCCTGCCACGCCGCCGAGTGCCGGACATCGTTGCTCAGCCGGGGATCGGTCAGCGCGGCGCGGGCCTCTTCATGGCCGACGACGAGCCAGAACTCACCGGAGGCGTCGGTGCGCACCCGGTGGACCGGGCCCCGTTCCCGCAGGCGTGCGTAGACCGGATACGGATTGACGACGAAATCCGCGCCGAGCGCGGACAGATCCTGGGGCATGCGATCCCCTCAGTCGGACGGCGGCTTCCCCCGAAGCCAGAATCGGGGACAGTTCCCCGCTCCTTCGATGATCTTAACACCTAACCGGAGAGATTCCCCCGGTTAGTGTTAGGGTTGCGGGCCATGGGCAGCCGTGTGGAGAAAGAGACACCGTTGCGCCGAGACGCACGGCGCAACCGCGAGATGCTGATAGCTGCCGCCCGGGAGATCTACACGGATCAGGGTGTGGACGCCCCGCTCGACGACATCGCCCGTCGGGCCGGAGTCGGCAGTGCCACTCTCTACCGGCGGTTCGCCGGCCGGGCGGAACTCATCGAGGCGGTATTCGGCGAATCCCTACGGGAAATCCTGCGGGCCGCCGAAGAAGCCCGCTCGGCGCCGGACGCCTGGGGCGGCCTGACAGCCTATCTGGAGCGCATATTCGGACTGCTCGCCGCCGACCGGGGCACCAACGACCTGATGACCACCGGCATCCAGGGCGTCCCCTCGCTCGACGCGCTCCGTAAGGAGAACCACAAGACGCTCGACGTCCTTCTGCGCCGCGCTCAGGAGCAGGGCGCGGCCCGGAAGGACACCACGGCGGAGGACCTGCTGTTCCTGCTGGCCGCGCTCGGCCGCGCGGTCCCGGGCTCGACCGTCGCCGCACCGCTGGCCTGGCGCCGCTATCTGGCCCTGCTGCTCGACGGGCTGCGCCCCGAGGGGTCCCACCCGCTCCCGGCCCCCTCGCTCACCGGGGACCAGCTCGGCGCCGCCATGCTCCAGCTCGGCAAGGTGCGGCGGCCTCGTACGGGGCGGGCCGACTAGGGGGCATTCGGGGCGAGAGGCGCCGACCCGGGGCATGTTGGACGGGGCCGTGCCGACTCGGGGGCACCCTGGGCGGGGCGCGTCACCACAGTGGCCGGGCGAAGTGTGTCGCCCGCCTACATATCCGAGCCGAAGTGCGCATTTCTACGGTGTGGCAACACAAAATCGTCCCCGCACCCCGCTCGGAAGTGGTGACCCATGACCACCCCGGATTCTCCGGCCTCCGCTCCCCCGACCCCGCCCGGCTCACTGCGCCGCATCGTCGCCGCGAGCCTCATCGGCACCACCATCGAGTGGTACGACTTCTTCCTCTACGGCTCGGCCGCCGCCCTGGTCTTCAACAAGCTCTTCTTCCCGGACTCCGATCCGCTCGTCGGCACGCTGCTGTCGTTCCTGACCTACGCGGTCGGCTTCGCCGCCCGGCCGGTCGGCGCCCTGGTCTTCGGCCATTACGGCGACCGGCTCGGCCGTAAGAAGCTGCTGATCCTGAGTCTGCTGCTGATGGGCGGCGCGACCTGCGCCATCGGGCTGCTGCCCACCCACGCCACGGTCGGTTCGGCGGCGCCCGTACTGCTCACCGCGCTGCGTCTGATCCAGGGGTTCGCGCTCGGCGGCGAATGGGGCGGGGCGGTGCTGCTGGTGTCGGAGCACGGGGACCCGCGGCGGCGCGGGTTCTGGGCGTCCTGGCCGCAGACCGGCGCCCCGGCCGGGCAGCTGCTGGCCACGGGGGTGCTCTCCGCGCTCACCGCCCTGCTCTCCGACAACGCCTTCGAGGCGTGGGGATGGCGGGTGCCGTTCCTGCTCTCGGGGGTGCTGGTACTGGTCGGCTTGTGGATTCGTCTCTCTGTCGATGAATCGCCGGTGTTCAAGGCGGCGCAGGCCCGGGCCGAGGCCCGTAAGGCGGCCGCGGGCGAGGCGGCCACCGAGAAGATGCCGCTGGTGGCGGTCCTGCGCCACCACTGGCGGGATGTGCTGATCGCGATGGGCGCGCGGATGGCCGAGAACATCAGCTACTACGTCATCACCGCCTTCGTCCTCGTCTACGCGACCTCCGACCATGTGGACCTCGGCAAGCAGACCGCGCTCAACGCCGTACTGATCGCCTCGGCCGTGCACTTCGCGGTCATCCCGGCATGGGGCGCGCTGTCGGACCGGATCGGGCGCCGCCCGGTGTATCTCCTGGGCGCGGTCGGCGTGGGCGCGTGGGCCTTCCCCTTCTTCCTCCTCATCGACACCAAGAGCTTCCCGGCGCTGCTGCTCGCCGTGACGGTCGGGCTGATCTTCCACGGCGCGATGTACGCACCCCAGGCGGCTTTCTTCTCCGAGATGTTCGCCACCCGGATGCGGTATTCGGGGGCGTCGATCGGCGCGCAGTTCTCGTCCGTCGCGGCCGGTGCGCCCGCCCCGCTGATCGCCACCGCGCTCCTGGCCGACTACGACAGCGCCACCCCGATCGCGCTCTATGTGATCGCGGCGGCCCTGCTCACCCTGGTGGCCGTGGGCGTCGCCAAGGAGACCCGGGACCGCGATCTGGCCGCCGTCGAACCGACCTCGGCCCCGTCCCCGCGCCCCGCACCGGATGCGGCGGAGCGAACGGCCCGTTCGGCCTCGGCTCAGTAGCCCACGGCCGAGGCCAGGCGGTGCAGCCGCAGGGCGAGCTGGATCTCCAGGGAGCGGGCGGGCGACTGCCAGTCGGGGCCGAGCAGCCGCCCGACCCGCTCCAGCCGCTGCGCCACCGTATTGACGTGTACGTGGAGGGCGTCCTTCGTACGGGCCGGGCTCATCCCGCCCGCGAAGTACGCGTCGAGGGTGCGGATCAGTTCGGTGCCGCGCCGCTCGTCGTAGTCGATGACCGCGCCCACGGTGCGGGTCACGAAGTCCTGGACGCCGGTGCCGTCCGGGGCGCTCTCGCGGGTACCGGCCAGCAGCAGGCCGAGAAAGCCGAAGTCCTCGGCGGCGGCGCCCTGTCCGGCCCGGCCCAGCACCCGCAGGGCGGCCAGACAGCGCCGCGCCTCGGCATAGCCCGCGGCGACCTCCCCGGGCCGTGCGGCGGGCGCGGGGACGGGTGCGGAGGCGCCGACGGTGACCGCGGCGTGTACGGCGGTGCCCAGCTGCCGGGCGGTGCGGCGGGCGAGGGCGTCGGCCGTGTCGCCGTCGGCCAGCGGCAGCAGCAGAACCGTGCCGCCGTCGCGGGCGGCGGCCAGACCGTGCCGGGTGACCGCCAGATGGGAGGCGGCGGACCACAGCCGCCGACGGCCCTCGGCGTCCTCGGCGGGCGCGCTACCGGAGCCGCCGCCGGGTGCGCCGCCTGACCTGCTTCCGGGTGTGGCGCCGGGGCCGCTTCCGGGTGTGCCGCCGGGACCGGCGGCGGGGGTGCCGGTGTCCGGAGCCTCGATGCCCGCGGCGAGCACCACATGGGGCGTGTCCAGGTCCGCCCGGAGCCGCGCGGCGCGCTCGCGCAGCAGCCGGGGCTCGCGGTCGGGGGTATCGAGGAGGTCGTCCAGGAGCTCACCGCGCACCCGCTGTTCGGCCTCGCCCGCCGAGCGGCGGGCGAGCTGCAGCAGTGAGGTGACCATCGCGGCGCGCTCCAGGGTGCGCTGGTCCATGGGGTCGAGCCGGGGGTGGCCGCGCAGTACGAGCGCGCCGAGCAGCTCACCACCCGCAGAGACGGCGGCGACCCAGTCCTCCTCGCCGTCGCGCACCGCGTGGCCGTCGACCCGGGACCGGTCGACGGCCGCCGCGGACGCCTCGTCGACCTCGAGGAACTCCACGGAGCCGCTGAGCACCTCGGCCACGGCATCGGCCACGTCGTGCACCCCGCCACCGCGCAGCACCAGCTCGGTGAGCCGGTCGTGGACCTCGGAGGCGCGCTCGATGACCCGGCTGCGGTCCCGGATGATCTCGTTGGCCGCCTCCAGCTCGGCGAGCGCCGTACGGGTCTCGGCGAGCAGATGGGCGGTGTCGATGGCCACGGCCGCGTGGGCGGCGAACGAACCGAGCAGGGCCGTCTGCTCGCGTTCGAACACCCGGGCCCGGCGGTCGGCCGCGAACAGCACACCGATGACCCCGCTGCCGAGCAGCAGCGGCACCCCGAGGATAGCGACGAGTCCCTCGTCCCTGACCCCCGCGTCGATGGTGTGGGTGTGCTGGAATCGCGGATCGTGGAAGTAGCTCTCGGTCACATAGGGGCGGGCGGTCTGGGCCACCAGACCGCCGAGCCCCTCCCCCATGCCGAGCCGAAGCTGCTGGAAACGGGCCGAGACCGAACCGTCGGTGACCCTCATATAGGTGTCACCGGCCGTCGGATCGTTCAGCGTCAAATAGGCGACCTCGGTGCCCAGCAGGGAGCGGGCGCGCTGCACGATGGCCTGGAGCACCGCGTCCAGATCGCGCAGCCCCGCCAGGTCGTGGGCGGTCTCGTAGAGGGCGGACAGCTCGGCCTCGCGCCGCCGTCGCCCCTCCAGCTCACCGCGCACCCGCAGCGCGAGCAGCTTGGCGCGCTCCAGGGCCGCCAGCCGGTCGGCCGGGGCCTTGTCGGCGCGGGCGCGCAGCACCGGGCGCTCGTACGCCTCGGCGGGCGCGCCGCGTACGAGCAGTTCCAGGTAGGGGGCCTCCGGCCGGTCGTCGGACATGGGCACAGGCATACTCCCGCCGGGCCCGGCGGCGCCAGCCGTAAGGCGGCCCAGTGCTCCTTCGACGGGGCGGCCGGGCAGTACGCGGTCCAGTGGCTGAGCCAATGGGCCACCGTCCGTCGATGGCTGCGCCAATCCGTCCGCCAGTGGCTGAGCCAATCGGCCACTGTCCGCCGACGGCTGAGCCAATCCGTTTTCGTGGCCCGGTGGCTGATCCGATCGGCCGTCGTCGCCCGGTGACCGATCCGATGGGCCGCTCAGTGGGCGGTCCATCCGCCGTCCATGCTGAGTGAGGCACCGGTGACGAAGGACGTGTGCGGACCGCAGAGATACGCGACGGCCTCGGCGACCTCCTCGGGTTCGACCAGCCGCTTGACCGCCGTATCGGCCAGCATCACCTCGGCGACGACCCGCTCCGGCGAGATCCCGTGGGCCTCGGCCTGGTCGGCGATCTGCCGTTCGACGAGCGGGGTGCGCACATAGCCGGGGTTGACGCAGTTGGAGGTCACCCCGTGCGCCGCGCCCTCCAGGGCGGCGACCTTGGAGAGCCCCTCCAGACCGTGTTTGGCGGCCACATAGGCCGACTTGTACGGGGAGGCGCGCAGTCCGTGCACGGAGGAGATGTTGACGATCCGGCCCCAGCCCCGCGCGTACATATGCGGCAGCGCGCCGCGCACCAGCCGGAACGGGGCCTCGAGCATCACGGTGAGCACCCGGGAGAAGACCTCGGGCGGAAAGTCCTCGATGGGCCGGACGAGTTGGAGCCCGGCGTTGTTGACCAGGATGTCGACGCCGGCGGCGGCCCGTTCGGCGGCGTCGAGGTCGGTGAGGTCGAGGGGTGGGCCTCGACCGGGCCGGGCAGTCCAGCGGCCGCGGCGAGCAGGTCGGTGAGGCCCTCGGCGTCCAGATCGACGGCCCGCACCCGCGCCCCGGCGGCGGCCAGCCGCAGCGTGCAGGCCCGGCCGATGCCCCCGGCGGCGCCCGTGACGAGTGCGGTACGGCGGGACAGATCGAGGCCGTCGGACGGCCGGGGGCCCGGGCCTGGTGTGGTGGACGCGCTCATGAGGGGCACACTAGGCAGCCGCCGGGCCCGGTCCGATGTGGGGGCGGCACATACTTCACTCCGCGACGGTGGGCTCGAACCATGTCGGGCCGTCCTGGAGCGCCTGCTTGATCCGGGACAGGGAGAAGTCCTCCATCTCGGGCAGCGCGTCGAGCGGGAACCAGCCGACGTCCAGTGACTCGTCGTCGTTCACCCGCGCCTCGCCACCCACCGCACGGCAGCGGAAGCAGACGTCCACGAACTGGCACCGGTCGTCGTTGGGGTAGGTCACCGGCGCCAGGGTCCGTACGAGCACGATGCGTTCGGGGACACAGCGCACCGCGGTCTCCTCCTCCACCTCGCGGACCACCGCCGTGGCCGGCTGCTCACCGGGTTCGGGGATGCCGCAGATGATCGTCCAGCGGCCGTTGTCGGCCCGGCGGCCCAGCAGCACCCGTCCCTGGTCGTCGAAGACCACGGCGCTCACGCCCGGCAGATAGAGCAGCTGGTGACCGATGGAGGCCCTGAGGTCACGGATGAAGTCGGGGGTCGGCATGGGCCGAGGGTATCGGGCGGAAAAGGGGGCGCGCACGGCGGCCGAACGGCGCCCTCCACGGCGGGCGTTTCACGACCGACTCATCGTTTCTGCGCACCATATACACATTCCTTACGACAAGCGCTACGGTTTCGGGTGTCATGGCCCGCACGACGGCCGTAAGGCGTGTCGGTGCGGTGCCCGTCACGACGGGGGGTCGGCGGGATGACGTCATCAGTGGTGGAGCCTGTCGTGCAGGACCACGGCAGACCGGCCGACGGAGGCGCCGGCGCGTCCGATATCGCGGGGGTCCTGATCCTGGCCGGCTGCGCCGTCTGGGCCCTGATCGCGGCCATGGGGCGGCCGGCCCGCCCCGAGGGGGTGCTGCTCGCGGTACTGGCGGTGGCCGCCGGTTACGCCTGCGGCCGGATCGCCGGATCGCTGCTGCCGGTCGCCGCGACGGCGGCAGCCGGGCTCGCGGGGTTCGGCCTGGCCTGCGCCTCGCCGTACGGGCTCACCGGTCATGAGGGGGCGGGCGCGGGCCAGCTCACCCTGGCCACGGGCGCGATCTGCTGTGCGGCCTGGGCCGCCCCGCGGGCGCTGCGCCCGGCGCTGTGGCTGCTGGCCACGGCGATCACGCTGACAGCCGTGGTGGCCGGCCCGACGGCGGGCTCGGTCGCGAGCGGCGCCGTCCTGGTGTGCTCGCTCACCGCCGCCCGGCACCGGCACCGGCTGCCAGCGCTCGCCGCGTGCGCGCTGATCGCGGCGGTCGCGGTCGGCGGCACCTGGGCGGTGGCCAAGGACGCGGTCCCGGGCGGGCTCCAGCCGGCCCTGCGCGCCCATCTCACCGAGCACCGGATCCGGCTGTGGCAGGACGCGGCCCGCATCGGGGAGACGGACCCGCTGCGCGGTGCGGGCCCGGACCGCTTCGGCGAGCTGAGCCCCGCGGCGGCCCAGCCGCAGGGCCCGGAGGCCAAACCCCATTCGGCGCCGCTGCAGCAGGCGGCCGGTCAGGGGCTGCCGGGGGTGGTCCTGCTGGGCGCCGCCTTCGGCTGGATGCTCCACGCCCTGTGGCGCTCTCCGCGCCCGACTCCGGTGGTCCTTACGGCGGCCGCGACGCTCACGGCCCTGGCCGTCGTGTCCTGTCTGGACAACGCCCTGAGCTTCTCCCAGATCACCGCGGGAGCGGGCCTCCTCGCCGGACTGGCGACCGCCCGCCTGAACGACGGCCCGGGAGCGGTGCCATGAGACCCGGCACGGCGGGCGCCCTCAGACGCGTCCGACGACAGAGAAGATGCGGGCCCCTGATGGCCGCGGCGGACAGCGCGTCCCCCGAAAGTCATCCGCGTCCCCCGAAAGAGGGGGACGGGGACCGGCTAGACCTGGGAGGTGCGCGCCGCGATCAGCCGCACCCGGTCACGGATGACCCGGACCGCCGCCTCCGCGTCGTCGACCGTGACCGTGAAGACGCGCCCGTCCCCGAGGCGGACCACCACGCCCTCGCCTCGGCGCACCACCACCGCCGTGCCCTTGTCGGGACGCCAGCGGTAGCCCCAGCCGCCCCACTGGCAGGGGGTGACCTTGCGGGCCACATCGGCGTGGACCACGTCGCTGAGCGGGATGCGGCGGCGCGGGAGCCCCATATGGCCGCAGCGGATCTCCAGCACTTCGTCGTCGACCCGCACCGCCACATGGACAAAGGCGAGGGTGCCGAAGAGCATCAGCAGCCCGGCGGTGACACAGCCGATGACGGACATCAGCAGCGGGGCGAGGCCCGAGCCCCATGGTGAGTCGACGGCGAGGTCGACACCGAGCGCCAGGCACGCGGCGCCCGCCACGGCCAGCACCCACTGCACGCGGTTGTGGGCTCGTCCGGTCCAGACCGCGGGCGGCTGCCCGTGGGCGCTCGGCGTTCCGTGGTCGTGGTGCCTCATGGTTGGCAGCGTACCCACGTTCCGGCCACACGGCAGCGGGGACAGTGATTCCGCTGGTGAACAGCGTTGCGGTCAGCTCACCGCACGAGGCGCCGCTGTCAACCGCGCGCCGGGGCGACGGGTGCCAGCAGCACTCCTTCGGCGTAGGTCAGGGCGACCTCCGGCAAGGGGGCCTCGCACCCGCCGAGGATGACGGTCAGACCCCCGGGGGCGGCCACGCCGTCCGGCGGAAAGGGGTCGGCGCCGATCCGGCGCAGGGCCTGGGCGGCGACGGCCCCGGCCGAGCCATGGAGGGCGATCGGCGGCGCGTCCGGCTGCTGCACGGCGGCCCGGATGCGGTCGGCGACCAGTTCGTAATGGGTGCAGCCCAGGACGACGGTTGTTACCTCGCGCGGGGTGCGGGCCGCCGCGGCGGCCACCGCGGCGTCGATCCCCTCGGTGTCGGCATGCTGCACCGCGTCCGCGAGCCCCGGGCACGGCACCTCGGTCACCTCGACGCCGTCCGCGAAGTCGCGGATCAGTCCGCGCTGGTACGGGCTGCCGGTGGTGGCCGGAGTGGCCCAGATCGCGATCGGCCCTCCCCCGGCCGCCGCGGGCTTGATGGCGGGTACGGTCCCGACGACCGGCAGCACGGGCTCCAGCTCGGCCCGCAGCGCGGGCAGGGCGTGGACGGAGGCGGTGTTGCAGGCGACGATCAGCGCGTCGGGGCGGTGCGCGGCGGCGGCCCGAGCGCAGCCCAGGGCGAGCTGGGTGACCTCCTCGGGCGTGCGCGGTCCCCACGGCATGGTGGCGGGGTCGGAGGAGAGAAGGAGATCGGCGTCCGGCCGCAGTCGGCGCATCGCGGCGGCGGTGGGCAAGAGCCCGATTCCGGAGTCCATAAGCGCGATCTTCACCCGGTCACTTTAATGGATCGGTCCGGTGCGCCCGACGGCCGGGCACACCTTCGGGCAGACTTCGGCGGGTGAGCGCGCTGATGTGGATCGCCGCCGGGTCGTTGGCCGCATGGCTGTGGCTGCTGCTGGGCCAGGGCTTCTTCTGGCGTACGGACGTCCGGCTGCCCCGGAGGGGCCCGGACGGCTCCGGGCCGCCGGAGCCCGCGGCATGGCCCTCGGTGGCCGTCGTGGTGCCCGCCCGGGACGAGTCCGGCGTGCTTCCGGCCAGCCTGCCCTCGCTGCTCGCCCAGGACTATCCGGGACCGGCGGAGATCTTCCTGATCGACGACGGCAGCTCGGACGGCACCGGAAAGCTCGCCCGTGAACTGGCCGAGGAGTACGGAGGGCTGCCGCTGACCGTCGACTCCCCCGGCGAACCCGGCCCCGGCTGGACCGGCAAGCTGTGGGCGGTGCGGCACGGCATGGCGCTCGCGACGACCCGTATCGCCGCGGACCGTGAGGGCGAGGGCGACCGTAAGGACGACGTCGGCGTCGACTACCTGCTGCTGACGGACGCGGATATCGCACATGAACCGGACTCCCTGCGGGAGTTGGTGCGCGCGGCCGAGGCGAACGGACTGGACCTCGTCTCCCAGATGGCGCGGCTGCGGGTGGCGACCTGCTGGGAGCGGCTGATCGTGCCCGCCTTCGTCTACTTCTTCGCCCAGCTGTACCCCTTTCGGTGGGTCAACCGGCCCCGGGGGCGCACCGCGGCGGCCGCGGGCGGCTGTGTGCTGCTGCGCCGGGAGGCGGCCGAGCGGGCCGGGATCCCGGAGACGATCCGGCAGTCGGTCATCGACGACGTGGCGCTGGCCCGCACGGTGAAACGGTCCGGCGGGCGGATCTGGCTGGGGCTGGCCGACCGGGTCGACAGCGTGCGGCCGTATCCGCGGCTGGGCGAGCTGTGGCGGATGGTCTCGCGCAGCGCGTACACCCAGCTGCGCCACAATCCCCTGCTGTTGCTGATGACGGTCGCGGGGCTGGCGGTGGTGTATCTCGTGCCGCCCACGGCCGTGGGCGCCGGGGTGTTGACGGGGCGTCCCGCACTACTGTCGCTGGGCGCCGCCGCCTGGGTCCTGATGGCGGGCAGCTACATCCCGATGCTGCGCTATTACCGGCAGACCCTGTGGCTGGCGCCGCTGCTGCCCCTGACGGCCCTTCTCTACCTCCTGATGACCGTGGACTCGGCGGTGCGGCACCACCTCGGACAGGGCGCGGCCTGGAAGGGACGCACCTACGCCCGCCCCAGCGCCGCGCCCTGACGGCCGCGCCCCGTGCACCGGGTCTTCACTTGCGGCCGGGTGTCCAGTTCATGCCCCAGCCGTAGGCGTGGTCGAGGGTGCGCTGCGGGCTGACGCCGCGCTGCGGCACCAGATAGCGGGCCTCGCGCTGTACGACGAGATCGCTGCCGGTGTTGGTGATGAGCGCGAGCGCGCAGACCGGGGACGGGACGGTGCACTCGTCGAGCGAGAAGTCGATCGGGGCGCCGAACTGCGGCTGCAGGGTGACCGTGGCGTGGAGGTTGGCGAAGCTGCGGGCGCCCTCGTAAATGGTCACGAAGACCAGGATCCGGCGGAACGACCGCAGGTGGTCGAGGTTGATGGAGAGGTTCTCACCGGCCGCCCGGGCACCGGTCCGGTCGTCGGCGTCCAGGTGAATGAAGGGCGGCTGGTGCAGCGAGCCGAACGAGTTGCCGAGCGCCTGGACCACGCCCTTGCTGCCGTCGGAGAGTTCGAACAGCGCCCCCAGGTCGAGATCGAGCTCGTTGTGCATGGCCATGGCCTTGCCCAGCTTGGAGGCCCACCCCGAGAACTGCTTGTGCACCTGCCAGTTGAGGTTGACCCGCATGGTGCCGGAGGTGCCGCCCTGCTTGGTGAGCGAGACCGCGGGCGCCTCCTTCGTCAGAGTGACCTTGCTGAGGCTCACCGGCGCCGAGGCGGCCGCGGGGGCCGGGGCGGTGGGCGGGGGCGGCGGAAGGGGTGTGGAGGCGACGGTGGGCGGCGGAGGCGGGTACGCCCCGGCCGGAGGGCCGGACGGCGGCGCGGGGGCGGCGTACGGGTTCTGCGCGGCCGCGTACGGGGTCTGCGCCGCGTACGGGTTCTGCCCGGCGTTCGGCGGCGCGGCAGGGGCAGGAACGGGGGCGGCGGGCCGAGCGGGCGTCTGCTGCGGTTCGTCGACGCTGATGCCGAAGTCCGTGGCGAGCCCCGCCAGCCCGCTCTCGTACCCCTGGCCCACCGCGCGGAACTTCCAGGCGCCCTGCCTGCGGTACAGCTCGCCGAGGACGAAGGCGGTCTCGACGGTGGCGTCCTCGCTGTCGAAGCGGGCGATCTCCGCGCCGCCCGCGGCGTCCAGCACCCGGATGTGCAGACCGGGGACCTGACCGAACGTTCCGCCATCGACCGAGCCCGCGAGGACCACGGTGTCGATGGCGGGCTCCACGCGGGCGAGGTCCACCGAAAGGGTGTCGGTCACGGTGTCACCCGTGGTCCGCTTCCCGTCGTGGCGCACCGCGCCGGAGGAGTGCGCCGCCTGGTTGTAGAACACGAAGTCCCCGTCGGATCTGACCTTTCCGGACATCAGCAGCAGTGCCGAGGCGTCCACGTCCGGTGCCCCCGGTCCGGCGCGCCAGCCGAGCTCGATCCGTACCGCGCTTGCCGGTACTGGCGTGTTACCGCCCTTGCGCATCGCCATTTCCGTCCCCCTGCCTCTCTGTTCGCTCGGTCACCGGGCCGCTCGGCCGCCGCATACCGCGGACCACCGGTGGTTACCCGCTGAAAACGCGCTCTTTACACGATCTCAACGTACCCTGACGACCGATTTTCCCGGGTTCGCTCGGATTGGGGATCCACGGCCACTCCGAACACTGAAAACAACCCTCCTACCGGACTCCCCAATCAGCACATGGTGGGCTTAACTTATGGTCTATGACCTCCCCCCGCAGCACTTACGGTGGCGGCTACTACTCCTCGCCGTCCTTCCCGGACACCCCCATCTACGACAGCCTTGTCGCCGAGCGGGGCACACCACAGATCGCACCCATCAGGGTGCCGTCCGCCTACGACACCGGAAGTCATCTTCCGGCCCTGCCCTCAGCGCTTCCCGCGCTGCCGGCCGCGCCCTCGCCGCAGCCCATGTACCAGGGCTACCAGCAGCAGCCGCAGCCCACCGGGCTGCAGCAGGCGCACGCGCCCTACATCCCGCCGCAGCCGACCGGCCCGCGGGGCTACCCGGGCGCTCAGCAGCCGCAGATGCAGCGCCCCGGCCCGGCCGCGCCGATGGGGTACGAGGCGATGCGCCCGGCCATGGCGCGTCCGGCCGCGCCGCGTCCGGCGGCCCCCGCGCCGTCTCCCTACGAGGACCCTTACGGGCGCCAGCAGTACCCGGGCGGCCGGTCGCCGCAGCCGGGAGGCGGCTACTGACACGTGTCGGGAGGTGATGCGACCGGGCCGGTGCCCGGTCGCGGGAAGGATCGGGCCGGATGGGGCATCCCCGTCCGGCCCCTGATTTTTGTGCGGGCCGTCCGGTCTCTGGATTTCCGGGGGCCGGGACGGTCCTGTCTCTCGAGGGGCCGTTCGGCCCCTCCCGGGCGGCGGAACGCATCGCGATGCTGGACCGAGCAATTCCGCGAGCCATCTCCATCACGGGGGCGGACCGGGCTCTCACTCCACTGCGGTGAAGGGCATCTCGGCCGGTCCGCCTCGTTCGGTGTGGGGCGCGGGGCCGGCAGGGGAGCCGGTCTCGCGCTCCATGCGAAGCGCGCGCCCGGCCCACCGTAAGGACGTCACCAGGACCACCGTAGGGGCGTCATCCGGCCCGCCGTAAGGACGTCATCGGCTCCTGGCCGTACCGCTCACGGGCTCACTGACCCGTTTCGCGCTCCTTGATCCGCTCGGCGATCACCGCGGCCTGAATGCGCCGCCCCACGCCCAGCTTGGACAGGATCGCGGAGATGCGGTTCTTGACGGTCTTCTCGGCCAGGAACAGCCGCTCGGCGATCTGCCGGTTGGTCAGCCCGTCGCCGATGAGCTGGAGGATCTCCCGCTCCCGCGGTGACAGGTTCTCCAGCTCCACGGGCCCGCTGGGCGCGGGGCCGCGCAGCCGGGCCATCACCCGGGCGGTGGCGCCGGGGTCGAGCATGGAGCGGCCGTCGGCCACGGTACGCACCGCCGACACCAGGTCGGACCCGTTGATCTGCTTGAGCACATAGCCCGCGGCCCCGGCCATGATGGCGTCGAACAGCGCCTCGTCGTCGTCGAAGGACGTCAGCATCAGACAGGCGAGGCCGGGGAGGCGGGCCCGCAACTCCCGGCAGACCTCGATCCCTTCGTGGTCCCCGCCGCTGCCCGAGGAGCCGAGCCGTACGTCGAGCACCGCGACCCGTGGCCGTACGGCGGGGGCGCGGGCGATGGCCTCGCGGGCGTTGGCCGCCTCGCCGACCACCTTCAGATCGGACTCGGCGTCGAGCAGGTCACGCAGTCCGCGCCGCACCACCTCGTGGTCGTCGAGCAGAAAGACCCTGATGGGGCCGTCGGGGTCGGCTGTCTGGGGCACGGCCTCTCCATCCATGGCGCACGGGTCGCCGGTCGCGATCCGGCTGCCCAGCTTTACGTTCTGCCGCAGGGCAGCGTAAGGGGCCATTCGGCCCCCGGGCCGCTCTCCGCGCCCTCCGGCCCGATCATGGCGAGATCCCGCCCGCGTACGGCCCGTACAGATCCAGCAGCCGGGTGCGGGCGCTCTGCAGCCGGCCCCCGATCACCTGGGCGCAGGCCAGCGCGAGGGCATAGCCGAGCTCCGGGTCCTCGTCGCACAGCCGGCGCACCGCCGCCGCGTTGAATTCGTGCGCGCGCACCGGGCTGAGCGCCTCCGCGCCCAGATGCCAGGTGTCCGGCGGGAAGAGCCAGGACCAGCCGATGAGCTCTCCGGGGCCGAGGGTCTCGATCACCGCGGCCCGCCGCCCCGGGACATGCAGATCGAGGGTGACCGCGCCGGTGCGGATGATCCAGAAGCGATCGGCCTTACGGCCCTCCTCGAAGATGCGGCCGCCCGCGGGGAAGGACACATCGTGGGCAAGCGCCATCACCCGCTCACGATGTTCGGTCTTCAGCGCGCTCAGAAGTCCCATCATGACCTCACTCTGCCGTTTCCTCTCCCCCCTCGCCCCTCGGCGGTCACTGTGCTTACGAGACGACGAGAGGCAGCGATCCAAAGCGATACGCCGACGATCGGGTACCGCTTAACCCTTACCCATTTCCGGTCACGTTTCCGATATGACACGTCATTCGTGGTCGTGATGACCGATGAGGCCCCGCTCCCCGTACCCTCGGCTGCTTCACCGACCCTGCGATGTCGCTCGTACTCGTCACCAAACGGGAGGCACTGGTGCTAGCCGACCCTCGTCGGTCCGCCGATCGAGCCGGAGAACACCTGCTCCACCGCCATTTCACCGCCGACGAGCTGCCCCGGCTGCGGGTGCAGATCGAGGAGTGCGCGGCCTGGGCCGGGCTCTGCGAGGCCCGCCGCGGGGACTTCGTGCTGGCCGTGGACGAGATCGCCAACAACGCCATCGAGCATGCGGGCGGCACCGGCTCCCTGCTGCTGCGGCGGGTCGGCGACGAGTTGGAGTGCCGGATCAGCGACTCCGGCCCCGGCTTCTCCGAGGACGTCATCCCCCGGATCCTGCCGGGGCTGGACGGCGCCACCAGCGGCCGCGGACTGTGGCTGACCCAGCTGGTCACCGACCGGCTGGTGATCAGCGCGGGGGCGGTGGGCGCCGTGGTGACGCTGGCCATGCGACTGCGCTGAGTGAGCCGCCGGACTCCCTCGGCGACCGCTTCGGCGGGACAATGGGAGGGGACACACCCATGTGCCGGCAGGAGAGGCGGTGGGCACGGTGGAGCTTCCCGTGGTCGTCGGGGTCGACGGTTCGGACGCCGCCTCGGACGCACTGGACTGGGCGGCCGAGCTGGCCGGGCGCCGCGGGTTGCCGCTGCGCGTCGTCCACGCCTCCCTGTGGGAGCGGTACGAGGGCTACGTCGCCGGAACAGCCGCCGACCGCCCCGCCGAGCGGCTCCACAGCGAGGCGGTGCTGGCCACCGCGGCCGAGCGGGCCGGGCGGCGGGTGCCCGCCCTGAAGGTGATGACCGACCTGGCGGCCGACGACGCGGTCACCGCCCTGCTGCGCGCCGGGCAGAGCGCCGAGGCGCTGGTCGTCGGCTCGTGCGGCCGCGGCGAGTTCGCCTCCCTGCTGCTCGGCTCGGTCGGACTGGGCATCGCGGCCCGCGCCCAGTGCCCGGTGGTCGTGGTGCGCGGCCGCCCGGAGAACGTGCACGGCGGGATGAACCGGGTGGTGGTGGGAATCGCCGAGCGCGAGCGCCCGAGCGAGCGGGAGCCCGCGCCACCCTCCCCGGCCGTCGCGTTCGCCCTGCGCGAGGCGCGGCTGCGCGGCGGGGAACTGGAGGCGGTGCACGCATGGCGCTGCGCGGGCCCCGAGGACCACGGAACGCGCGAGAGCCACGGGGCACACGAGAACCACAGGGCACGCGAGAACCACGGAGGACATGAGAGCCACGGAGCGCGCCAGGACCACGCACGGCGCGCCGCCGAGCTCCTGGACGAGACGCTGGGCGGCGCCACGGCGGCCGGGCTGCCGCCGGTGCCGGTGGCACACCGCCCGGTCGAGGGCTCGGCTCGCAAGGCGCTGCTGGTCGCCTCCGCGCACGCCGATCTGCTGGTGGTGGGGGCCCGGCGACGGCAGGGGCACTTCGGCATGCAGCTCGGGCTTGTCAACCACGCCGTACTGCATCACGCCAAGTGCCCGGTCGCCGTGGTGCCGGTTTCCTAGGCTCTCGTCCCTCAGCGGCTCCTGACCCTGGCCGAGTTCCTTCCATCGCCGCCACCACCGGCCCCTGCCCCGGCTACCCTGCTGGTGAGAGGCTCATGGGGGGACGGTGGCCAGGTGTCGGGCAGTGCGGATCAGGGACGCCATCCGGCCCTCCCCCAACTCCGGCTCGACCAGCTTCTCGATGAGCTCCAGGCGCGGTTGGACGCCGCCCGGTCCACCCAGGACCGGATGCACAACCTGCTGGAGGCCGTGCTCAGCGTGGGCCGCGAGCTGGATCTGGAGCAGGTGCTGCGCCGGATCGTGGAGTCCGCGGTGGTACTTGCCGACGCGGAGTACGGCGCGCTGGGCGTGATCGACCGGCATCGGCTCTCGCAGTTTCTGCCGGTGGGCATATCCGAGGAACGAGCCCACCGCATCGGCCCGTTGCCCAGTGGTCACGGACTGCTCGGCGAACTGATCCGCCATCCTCAGTCACTGCGTCTCACCGATCTGTCGGAGCATCCGGCGAGCTATGGCTTCCCCGAGCACCATCCGCCGATGCGCTCGTTCCTCGGCGTGCCGATCCGGGTCCGTGACGAGGTCTTCGGGAATCTCTATCTGACCGAGAAGCGCGGCGGCGCCCAGTTCGACGCCGATGACGAGGCGGTGCTGACCACCCTGTCGGTCGCCGCCGGGGTGGCCATCGACAACGCCCGGCTGTACCACGAGAGCCGGCGCCGCGAGCAGTGGCTGGAGGCGCTCGGCGTCATCACCCGTACGCTGCTGGCGGGCACCGCGGCGGGCGAGGCGCTGAGCCTGATCGCCCGGCTCGCCCTGCAGGTGGCCCTCGCCGACTCGGCGGCGATCCTGCTGCCGGCCACGGGCACCGACTCCCTGGTGGTCGAGGTGGCCGAGGGGCATGACGCGGAGACCATCGGCGGGCTCGTGGTGCCCTCCGACGGCTCGCTGGCCGGGCTCGCCGCCCGCACCGGGCGCCCCGCGGTCGCCTCGGACGTACGGGTGGACTCCCGGGCCCGGTCCTGGCCGCTGCCGGCTCCGGAGAGCGAGTTCGGCCCGGTGGTGGCCGTACCGCTGGTCGCGGGCGCGCGGGCCTCCGGTGCGCTGCGGCTGTGCCGGCTCGCCGGGCGGCAGCCCTTCGACGACCATGAGGTGGAGCTGCTCTCGGGGTTCGCGGCGCAGGCGGCGCTCGCGCTGGAACTGGCCCGGCACCGCGCCGAGTCCGAGCACATGGCGTTGCTCCAGGACCGTGACCGGATCGCCCGGGACCTCCATGATCTGGCCATTCAGCGGCTCTTCGCGACCGGTCTCACCCTGCAGAGCGCGGGCCGGCTGATCGAACGCCCGGAGGCGGCCGAACGGGTGGGGCGGGCCGTCGACGACCTGGACGAGACCATCAAGATCATCCGTTCCACCATCTTCGCCCTGCGCACGGTCGGGGACGACGGCGGCGAGCCCGCCACGCTGCGGCGCCGGCTGGTCAAGGCCGTCCGGTCGGCCTCCGACACCCTGGGCTTCGCACCGTCGCTGCTGATGGACGGCCCGGTGGACACCGATGTGCCGGACACGACCGGTGACCATGTGCTGGCGGTGCTCGCCGAGGCACTCAGCAACACCGTGCGGCACGCCCATGCCCAGCGGGTGGAGGTGCGGCTGACCGTCGGCGCCGACATCACCTTGGTGGTCGCGGACAACGGGGTGGGCATCGGGGGCGCCGCCCCCAGCGGAGGGCTGGTCAACATGCGGTCAAGGGCCGAACTCCTGGGCGGCACATTGGACATCGAGGCGCCCGAGGCGGGCGGCACCCGGCTGGTCTGGTGTGTCCCTCTGAACCGCCGACGGCCCGCCGGAACAGCGAAAGGGCTGGCCCCGTGATATTGCTCTCTCTTCACCGAATCCGCGCATATCCGGCCCGCCATGCGGTACCCACGAACGGGGAAGGGGGTATGTGATCCATGCGAATGATCTGGGGGCTGTGGCGCTGGCGGCGTAATCCGCTGCGCCGTAAGACCGACGTCGTGGAGGCGTGCGCGGCGATGATCGCCGCGGCGCTCATCCTGCTCGTCGCCCCCGTCGCCGGCTGGGCATCGGGGTCCTTGGCGCACGGGGCGCTGGTGAGGGCCGCGCACGAACAGCGGGCCGAGCGTCATCCACTCTCGGCCACCGTGCTGAAGGTGCTGCCGCATCCGCCCATCGACTCCGATCCCGAGACCGCTTCCGCGACAGACGCGCACCGTCGCGTCCTCGCGCGCTGGACGGGGCCGGACGGCAGCAGACACCAGGGCACGCTGGGGGCCCATCCCGGTGCCGATCCCGGTGAGCGGTTCCGGATCTGGACCGACGGCCACGGCCGCCCGGTGGGCCGCCCGCTGGACGCCGCGACGGCCACCACCCACGCCGTGCTGGCCGGGATCGGCGCGGCCGGGGCGACGGCGGTCCTGGTGGACGGCGCCCGGCGGCTGGTCGTATGGCGGCTCATGCGCCGGCGCTACACACAGTGGGACATCGCCTGGGAGCGAGCCGGTCAGGACTGGGGCCGGGCGGACGCCGACAGCTAGCCCCGGCGAGTGGGCCATTGGCCCCTGCGAGTGGGCCGTGCACGGGCGGGAGTTGTCATATGAACGCCAACTCCGCCCGTGCTCCACAGGCAGGTCATCTCATGGCGCCGTGCGCACGCTACGGTGGGGCATTCCATATGCGCAGCGACAGTCAGCAGCGGCAGTCAGGCGCGCGCACACCGGCAACGCACGAGGTGGGGGCACAGCAGCACCATGGCACAGGGCTCGGTCGTCCAGGTGACGCACAGCGGAACGTCGCGGTGGCGGCGCCGCACCGGAGAGTACGCCTCCCTCACGGCGGCCCTGGAGGCCGCCGGGGACGGTGATGTGCTCTCCATCTCGCCCGGCACCTACCGCGAGAATCTGGTGGTGGTCCGGGCCGTCACACTGCGCGGCCCCGAGGGCTCGGCACGCGGTTCGGTGCGCATCGCGCCGGTGGACGGAGTCGCGCTGACGATACGTGCCTCCGCCGTGGTCCAGGATCTGCACGTCGAGGGCCAGGACTCGGCCGCCCCCGCGCTGCTGATCGAGGACGCCACCCCGGAGGTGTCCGACGTACGGGTCGCCACGCGCTCGGCGGTCGGCATCGAGGTGCGCGGCGGCGCCCGTCCGACCGTGCGGCGCTGCACCGTGGACAACCCCGCGGGCGTCGGGCTCAGCGTGCTGGACGGCGCGGGCGGGGTGTTCGAGGAGTGCGAGGTGGTGGCCGCCGGGCAGTCCGGGGTGGCGGTGCGCGGCGGTGCCCGTCCGCGTCTGGACCGCTGCCGGGTCCACCATGCGTCCGGGGCGGGCTTCTCGCTGACCGGCGAGGGCTCCTCGCTGGAGGCCGTCGGCTGCGAGGTGTACGAGATCAGGGGCGCCGGGGTGCAGGTATCCGGGCGCGCGACCGGGCATCTCACCGACTGCCGAGTGCACCGTACGACGTCCGACGGGGTCAACCTGGACACGGACGCGGTGCTCACGCTCGCCGACTGCGAGATCCACGACATCCCGGAGAACGCGATCGACCTGAGGTCGCGTTCGGTGCTGACGCTGACCCGCTCCACGGTGCGCCGGTTCGGGCGCAACGGCCTGTCGGTGTGGGACCCGGGCACCCGGGTGGACGCCAACCAGTGCGAGCTGCACGAGAGCACCGGCGACTATCCGGCGGTGTGGGTGAGCGACGGGGCGACCGCCGTGCTCGACTCGTGCCGGGTGCGCGAGGTGCCGGACGCCCTGTTCGTCCTGGACCGCGGGTCGCGGGTCGATGTGGTCGACAGCGATCTGTCGCAGGTGCGCTCCACCGCGGTCTCGGTCAGCGACGGGGCCATCGTCCAGCTGGACGACTGCCGCATCCGGGAGGCGGCCACCGGGGCGTGGTTCCGCGACCACGGCAGCGGCGGCACGCTCGCCAACTGCACGATAGACGGGGCCGCCACCGGAGTGATCGTCACCAAGGGCGCCGATCCGACGGTCGAGCGCACCACGGTCTCCGGGCCGACGGAGGCCGGGTTCTATGTGTCCGCCGAGGGCCGGGGCACGTTCACCGGCTGCCGGGTGACCGGCAGCGGGGGCTACGGCTTCCACATCATCGACGGCTGCCGCACCACCTTGACCCGGTGCCGTACGGAGCGGTGTGCGCGCGGCGGGTACGAGTTCTCCGAGGCGGGGCCGCTCGTCGAGGACTGCACCAGCGACGAGAGCGCCACCACGGCGCTGGGCTCCCCGACCACGCCCGGCCGGCCCCCGCTCACCGCGCCCGCCGTGGAGACCGCCACCTCGACGGGCGGGCTGCTGGGCGGCGTCCCGTCGCAGCGGTCCGGCCAGACCTCCGCGCCCGCCGTCGAGCCCCCGGTCTCCGTCCGGCCCTCCTCGGCGGTGCTGGGCGAACTCGACACACTGGTCGGGCTGGAGAGCGTCAAGCGCGAGGTGCGCGCTCTTACCGACATGATCGAGGTGGGCCGACGGCGTCAGGAGGCCGGGCTCAAGGCCGCCTCCGCCCGCCGCCATCTGGTCTTCACCGGCTCCCCGGGCACCGGTAAGACGACGGTCGCCCGGCTCTACGGGGAGATCCTGGCCTCCCTCGGGGTGCTGGAGCGCGGCCATCTGGTGGAGGTCTCCCGGGTGGACCTGGTGGGTGAGCACATCGGCTCCACGGCCATACGCACCCAGGAGGCGTTCGACCGGGCGCGCGGCGGGGTGCTGTTCATCGACGAGGCGTACGCCCTCTCGCCGGAGGACTCCGGCCGGGACTTCGGCCGGGAGGCGATAGACACCCTGGTCAAGCTGATGGAGGACCACCGGGAAGCGGTCGTGGTCATCGTCGCGGGATACACCGCCGAGATGGAGCGCTTTCTGTCCGTCAACCCCGGTGTGGCCTCCCGCTTCTCGCGCACCATCACCTTCGGCGACTACGCCCCGGAGGAGCTGCTGCGGATCGTGGAGCAGCAGGCCGAGGAGCATGAGTACCGGATCGGCGAGGGGGCGGCGGAGGCGCTGCTGAAGTACTTCACGGCCATTCCCAAGGGCCCGGCGTTCGGCAACGGGCGCACCGCCCGGCAGACCTTCGAGGCGATGGTGGAGCGGCATGCGGGTCGGGTCGCCCAGCTGAGTGACCCGACCACGGACGACCTCACGCTGCTCTACCCCGAGGATCTGCCGGAGCTCATCTGACCGGCGGCCCCCTCCTGCGGAGGCGGCGGCGTCTGCTCCGGGAGCCGGGCCAGCAGCCCGGCCCGCTCCCGGTCGAAGACGGGGTCGGCCTGGTAGTCCCCATGCCCCAGGATCGGCGCGGGCAGCGGGTGTTCGGGCGTACGGCCATAGACCAGCGGGTCCTTGAGCGCGTCGCAGTCGACCTCGGGCCCGCTGCCGTCGGGCAGCCGGATGGGGCCGCCGATCGGGTCGGTGTAGCGCCACAGATTGCGCCAGTAGCGCACCTCGCCGTGGAGCGAGAGCAGCTGCGTGGGGCCGAAGTAGGCGGGGAACCAGCGCCCGTAGAGCCGCTCCAGCGGTGAGCCGTAGGTGAGCAGCGCGACCTGGCCGCGGGTGCGGTGGTCCAGCTGCCAGACCGACGCGGCGGCCAGCACACTGCCCTGGGAGTGGCCGGAGATGACCAGCCGGCCACCGTACCGGCGGGTCCAGGTCTCCATCCGCCAGGTCAGATCGGGCACTGCCCGCTCGGCGTAGCACGGAGGCGCGAAGGGGTGGGCGGCGCGCGGCCAGAAGGTGCCCACGTCCCACAGGATGCCGATGGTGCGGCGGGCGGAGGGGCTGCGGTAGGCGCGGCGGGCCCAGGTGACCAGCATCAGGAAGGCCAGGCCCATCAGCCAGGAGCCCAGCGCCTGCGCGGTCTGGGCGGCGGCGTCCACGGCCCCGGGCGCGTCGTCGGCGGCCCGCCCCGGCACCTGGTCCGTGACCCAGGCCCCGGTGACGGCGGCGGCGCCGAACAGCAGGGTCAGCAGCGCGACGGGGCCGACGATCCACGGAGCGGAGTCGGTAAGTCCGGCGCGGGCGATCGTGCGCGCGATCCGCCGGGTGCGCACCCGGTCGGGCCGCTCCCCCGGATAGCCGTCCATGATGGTCGGCAGCAGCTGATTGCGCACCCGCCACACTCTTACGGTGAAGATCAGCAGCAGCCCGACCAGGGCGAGCAGCAGCGCGGGGATGGCCGTGGCCAGCCAGGTCAGCAGAACCGGCGGGGCGATGCCCGGCCCCTCACCGGGGGTGGCGCCGCCGTCCAGCCAGTCGGCGAAGCGCTGGGCGATACCGCCCGCGAGCACCGCGCCGAGCCCGCAGGCGAGCACGGCGACGGCGGGTCCGGCGAGCCCGTACAGCGGCGTGCGGCCGGGAGCGGAGCGGTGGAGGACCAGGGCGCACACCGCCATGGTCACGATCAGGGCGCCCTCCCCTATGGCGATGGCGCAGAACGCCTGGTTGCCCGGCAGCTTGCCGGTGGAGGCCCAGCCGGGGCGGGACCACCCGGCATACAGCACGGAGAGCGCCAGCACCGCGAGGGCCGCGCCGGGCAGCGCGGTGACGGTGATGCGATCCAGCTCCCCGTCGACCTTGGTCTCACTGCGGCCGCGGTAGCACACCACCGCCACCACCGCGACCGCGCCCGCGGCGAGCAGCGTCAGCAGCGCCCAGCCCGCGGCGTCCTGCGGCCCGCCGCCGCCCGGCTTGCGGTCGTAGGTGGTGGTGGGCAGGGTCAGGCCCGCCGCGATGGTGAGGAAGCCGGCGGCGGTGTGCGCGGCGCGCAGCCGGGCGACGATCCTGCGGCCGTACCAGAAGCCGGGCAGGCACAGCGCGGGGCGGTTGCCCGCCTCGGGGGCGGACTCGTCGACCGGGCGCTCCAGCGGCGGGGAGGACTCGTACGCGCTCCAGGTGCGGTTGGACAGGTACCACAGCAGTCCGGTGAGCGCGCCGGGCAGCACCGCGGCGAGCGCGAGCCTGCGGCCGGGCTGGCTCCACCAGCCGTGGTTCTCCGGGGACAGGAAGCCCAGCCAGGACTTGCCCCCGGCGCAGTCGGCCGAACCGGCACACTGCCAGGCGATCAGGTCCAGGGCCACCTCGCAGGCCCCGGCGATCAGCAGCACGGTCAAGGTGAGCGCCACGAGCCGGACGAACAGGCCGTAGGTGCGCACGGTCCGCTCGCGCCGGTCGGCCGGGGGCCGCATCCAGTGGGCGAGGTTGGCGACCATGAACGGCAGTAAAAGCAGCCACAGGGCGCGTGAGCTGTTGCCCGAGGTGAGGTTGCACCATACGTATGCCTCGCGGATCGGGCCCTCACGGTCCGGGCCCTCCCGGTCCTCCGGCGGGCGCTGCTCGGCGTCGACCTCGTCCGCCCTGCGGTAGACGGCCGCGGTCTCGTCGCCGGTGACCCGGCAGGTGCGCGGATCGCGCAGCATCTCCTCGGGGGTGGTGCCGCCCACTCCGTGGACGAGGAGTTCGAGATCGGGCGGCGGCGCTCCGCCCTTATGGGCTGCCGTCGCCCGTTGCGCCCCGTCGGCCGGCGTGTCCGTAGGCATGGTCGCTGGCACCGTGTCCCCCGATTCCGGTGTGGTGCGGTCGTTCTGCTCCAGGATTGTGCCCATCGGCCACCTCCCCCGATCCTGACAGGGCGGGCGTGGCGAAATCGTAACCCCGGGTGCTGTGGCGACCGGCTGTCCTCACCTCATGCGAAGATGAACGCGCGGGCGACGAGGGCCGACCGGAGGGAGACGAGGCAGGGTGAGCGACAACCAGAACCTCCTCGCGGAGCAGCGGCGCGCCCTGATCCTCGACGAGGTCAGACGGCGCGGTGGGGTGCGGGTCAACGAGCTGACGCGCAAGCTCAATGTCTCGGACATGACGGTTCGTCGCGATCTGGACGCGCTGGCCCGGCTGGGCGTGGTGGAGAAGGTGCACGGCGGGGCCGTGCCGGTGGCCGAGGCGAGCACGTACGAGCCCGGGTTCGAGGCCAAGTCGGGCCTCGAGCTGAGCGCCAAGGAGGACATCGCGAAGGCGGCGGCCGCGATGGCCACGCCGGGCACCGCGATCGGTCTGGCCGGGGGCACCACGGCCTTCGCGCTGGCCCAGCAGCTGCTGGAGGTGCCGGATCTGACCGTGGTGACGAACTCGGTCCGGGTGGCCGATGTGTTCTACAACGCCCAGCGGTCGGCGGCGCTCGGCGGGGTGGGCCCGCGCCCGGGTGCGGCCACCGTCGTACTCACCGGCGGGGTGCGCACGCCGTCGGACACGCTGGTGGGGCCGGTCGCGGACGCGGCGGTGCGCTCGCTCCACTTCGATGTGCTCTTCCTCGGAGTGCACGGCATATCGGTGGAGGCGGGTCTGTCGACGCCGAATCTCGCGGAGGCGGAGACCAACCGCCACTTCGTCAGGGCCGCGCGACGGGTCGTGGTGGTCGCGGACCACACCAAGTGGGGCACGGTGGGGCTGAGTTCCTTCGCCTCGCTGGATCAGGTGAACGCGCTGGTCACGGACCCGGGGCTGCCGGAGGAGGCGCGGGCGGAGATCTCCGAGTATCTGCCGGAGCTGGTGGTGGCGGGCGAGCCGTCCCGCACCGCAGACATCTGACACCCCGGCAGTTATCGTGTGTCCATGACACACCGGTTGCGTGCCGTCGGACTGGAGTACGTCGAGACCGCACCATTGCGGCTCGCCTTCGTCGCCGAGGTCTCGGCCTCCCCTGAGGCGGTGTTCGAGGCGTTCACCGATGTCGAGGGCTGGCCGCGGTGGTTCCGGGCGGTGAAGGAAGCCCGCTCCACGGACGGCGGCAAGCGCAGGGCGATCCGCCTCGTGGGCGGCGGCCGCTTCCGCGAGACGGTCATGGCGGTCGATCCGCACGAGCGCTATGCCTACCGCGTCGACGAGACCAACGCACCGGGGCTGCGGGCGCTGTTGGAGGAGTGGACGCTGCGGCCCTCGGACGGCGGCGGGACCGTGGTGCGCTATGTGTTCGCGGTGGACGGCACGGTACTGCTGCGCGCTGTCGTGCGGGCGATGCGGCCGGGTCTGCGGCGCGCGTTCCACCAGGCGGTGCGGAACCTGGACCGGATGGTGGCGGCGGCCTGACGGCCGTACGGGCGCAAATCGGCCGGTCCGGCCGTGAGCGCCGTCAGTCGGTCCAGTTGCCCGTGGTGAGGAAGATGTCGAGCGTCTGCACATACGGCTCGATGTCCAGCCCCTGCTCCTCGAGCCACGCGTCCGAGTAGTACTTGTCCAGATACCGCTCCCCCGGATCGCACAGCAGCGTCACCACGCTCCCGGTCCGCCCCGCGGCGACCATCTCCGCGACGATCCGCAGCGCGCTCCACAGCCCCGTCCCGGTGGAGCCGCCCGCCTTACGGCCGATGGCCCGCTCCAGGGCGCGGACGGCCGCGACGCTCGCCGCGTCCGGGACCTTCATCATCCGGTCGATCGCGCCCGGTACGAAGCTGGGTTCCATCCGGGGGCGGCCGATGCCTTCGATGCGTGAACCGTGGTCGCTGGAGGCGTCGTCGTCATGGTGGACCCAGCCGTCGAAGAAGCAGGAGTTCTCCGGGTCGGCGACGCACACCCGGGTGTCGTACTGCATGTAGTGGACATAGCGGGCGAGGGTCGCCGAGGTGCCTCCGGTGCCCGCCGTGGCGACGACCCATGCCGGTTCGGGATAGCGCTCCAGACGCATCTGCTGATAGATCGACTCGGCGATGTTGTTGTTGCCCCGCCAGTCCGTGGCCCGCTCGGCGTAAGTGAACTGGTCCATGTAGTGACCCCCGGACTCCGCCGCGAGGGCGGCGGACTCCTCGTACATGGTCCGCGGGTCGTCCACGAAATGGCACTGGCCGCCATGGAATTCGATCAGGCGGCACTTCTCCCGGCTGGTCGTGCGGGGCATCACCGCGATGAAGGGCACCCCGATCAGCTTGGCGAAGTACGCCTCGGAAACGGCGGTCGAGCCGCTGGACGCCTCGATCACGGGCTTGCCCGGCCGGATCCAGCCGTTGCACAGCCCATAGAGGAACAGCGAGCGTGCCAGACGGTGCTTGAGACTCCCTGTGGGGTGGGTGGACTCGTCCTTGAGGTAGAGGTCGATCCCCCAGCGCTCGGGCAGCGGGAAGCTCAGCAGATGGGTGTCCGCGGACCGCTGGGCGTCCGCTTGCACCTTTCGGACGGCCTCCTTCAGCCACCCGCGATAGCCGTGGTCGCTGCGGTCCACGTCGATCGTCTTGATGATCCCGCGCGCCGTGCCGTCCAACGCCCACTCCTCCTGCTCGCGCCCACGCCCAGCCCAAGTGGCATACTCGTGCCGTTTCGATCCTCATTGTCCCCCAGTGCGCCCTGGTGCCCGGGGCCGGTCCCGGGCACACTGCGCAGCAGGGAAAATGAGAGACGGCGACAGAAGCGCCAGTCGGAGCCATCGGGGAGGCGGTTGTGATGGCCGATAACGAGTTCAACGCCAGGGGAGTGCGGATCGAGCGGTTCCTGCGCTCGGTCACCCGCGCCGGACAGGTCTTGATCAAGGACGGCAGGCTGGAGTTGCTCACCAGCTACGGTCGCGAGATCGACAGCGCGCCGGTGCAGTCGGTGCGCGCCAGCAAGCCCTGGTTCGTCGACGGGGATCAGGCCATGGCCACCGTGAACGGCACTCGCTACCGTCTCACCCTTGGCTCGCAGGACACCAAGTCCACCTCGGCCAAGTCCGGCTCGGGGGCCGCCAGCCGCTTCCTCGACGCCGTCCGGTCCGCTCGGGGGCACTCCCAGAAGCGGTGAAGTGGCCGAGTTGCGCGTGCGCGCGGTGGGACCGACCCTGGACGAGTATCAGTATCACTGAGGGTCAACAAGCGGTGACGCTGAGAACCGTCCCACCGGTCGCGCCCAGCAGCCACCACTGCTGAACGTGTTCGTCGCCCGCATCTGAATCAGGCTAGCCCCAACTTCTTCAGGGAGTCGCAGCCGTGATCAGTCGTCCTAGCAGGCAGTGCACGGTGGAGCTGCAGGCCCTGCCGTCGCGGATCGGACAGGTCCGCAGAATCGTGTCGGCGCAGTTGCGCTACTGGCATCTGGATCCGCTCATCGACCCGGCGGCGCTCGGCGTCACCGAACTGCTCACCAATGTGCATCGGCACGCCGAGCCGGACAAGCAGTGCGCGGTGGAGATCGTTCTCATGCTGGACCGGTTGACTGTTTCGGTCCGCGACCAGGATCCGCGACTGCCCCGCCTTCGGGCATGCGATCCCGTCGCCACGCATGGCAGGGGGCTCGCGCTGGTCGCGGCCGTCAGCCAGAGCTGGGGGATGCACGCGCGGGACGACGGCAGCGGGAAGGTCGTCTGGTTCACGCTGGCCGTGCCGCGACCCACCGCCACCGCCAAGTCGCCCCTCACGGCGCATGGAGCGGGCCGCACCGCACCGCCCCATCGCACGGACGCCTCCCGCCCGGCACCGGCGCCCACCACGCCCATCACCGGCCCCGCGTCCACACCCGGACCCGTCACCGCCCCGGCACCGGTCGCGCCGGCGCCCACCCCCGTACCCGTCACCCCGGCTCCGGCCCCCGCGCCCGTCGCCCAGGCCCCGGCACCGGCCGCTGCCGCAGCCCCGGCGCCTGCGGTGCGCGAGCGGGCTCCCGCGGCCGCCCGGTCGGCAGCCGCCCGCTGAGCACGTAGGCGTCCCGCCTCCCGCGAGGCGGGACGGTCCGGACGGCCCCGACCGCCCTGACAGTCCGGACAGCCCCGACCGCTCTGACGGCCTGAGCGCCCCGCGTCAGCGCCCCCACACCGTCAGCGGTCAGAGGGCCCCGCCCTTCGCATGGCGTCCGAACTGCTCGTCCAGGACGGACAGTCGGCGCCAGTACTCGTCCTCGTCGATCTCACCGGCCGCGAAGCGACGGCCCAGCACCGCGATCGGCGATCGCTCGCCGAAGTCCACGGGCCCCTGCCGCCAGGGGGCGCGTCCGCGCCGCCCGGCGCGCCTCAACAGGAAGACCGCACCGCCGACGACCAGCGCCCACATCAGCGGGAAGAGCGGAATCCACGGTCCGGGGCCGTCGCCGTCGGCGAAGCCGTGCGCCAGGGTGTTCATGATGATCGCGCTCCTCGGGAGTGGTTGTCTCATGGCCACTTCTCATGGCCCTTTCTCATGGCCACTTCGAGGATCACTCCCTTACGGTGCCCCGGTCGTCGTACGGCCGACGACACTCCCGGTACCTCCCGGGGAGTACGCGCGCCGGGGGCGACCCGTTCTGTACCTACTAGTGTGTACGATCGAATCGAAGCAGCGAACGGACACGAACGCACGCCCCGCCGACAGGAGTTCACCGATGCTCGTCATGCAGTACCGGATCACCCTGCCCGCCGACTACGACATGAGGATCATCCGGGACCGGGTGGCGACGAAGGGGCCGCTGCTCGACGACCTCTCGGGGCTGGGCCTCAAGGCGTACGGCATCCGGGAGCGGGGGGTGGACGGCTCGCCGGTCCATCAGTACGCCCCGTTCTATCTGTGGACCGCGCCCGAGGCCATGAACCGCTTTCTGTGGGGCCCCGGATTCCAGGGCGTCGTCCGGGACTTCGGCAGGCCCACGGTCGAGCACTGGCAGGGGCTCGCCTTCGAACGGGGCCCGGCCGCGGGCGCCGTGCCGCGCGCCGCCACCCGCCACGCCGCGCCGGTCCCGGCCGCCGCCGATCCCGCCTCCGTTGTCGAGGACGCGCTGGCGCGGCTGGCCGAGCGCGCCCGTACGGACGGCGTCCACGCGACGGCCCTCGGCATCGACCCGCGCGGCTGGGAGCTGGTCCACTTCACGCTCTGGGAGGACTCCGCACCGCCCTCGGAGCCCGGCGACCGCTACCAGGTGCTCCATCTGTCGACCCCGGACCTGGACGCGCTCCCCCGGGGCCGCCAGTGGTGACCGCCGTAAGGACCGCGCGGTGGTCAGCTCACGCCCAGGGCCGCCAAGGGGTCGTCCAGCACCGGCTGCCACGCCAACTCCGCCGCACCCACCAGGCTGTTGTGGTCCAGCGTGCACGGCAGAATCGGCACGCCACCGCTCCGGCCCCACAGGCTCCGCTCCGCCACCACCGC
This sequence comes from Streptomyces sp. 11-1-2, assembly GCF_003595545.1. Classification (NCBI taxonomy): domain Bacteria; kingdom Bacillati; phylum Actinomycetota; class Actinomycetes; order Kitasatosporales; family Streptomycetaceae; genus Streptomyces; species Streptomyces sp. 11-1-2. The sequence continues at coordinate 10,304,198 of NZ_CP022545.1, read as the reverse complement.
GCGCAGCCGCTCCGGGTCGGCCTCCAGGAGTTCGCGGTGCAGCCCGCCGAGGATGATGCGGTCCGGATTGAGGATGTTGACCAGCCCGGCGAGCCCGAGACCGAGGCGGTCGATGAGCTGGCAGGTGGCGGCCCGTACGGACGGCTCCGTGGCGTACTCCTCGCGCAGCAGATCGCGGGCCTGCTGCAGCAGGGACACCTCCGGGCCCGGGTCGCGCCCGGCCGCCGTGAGGAAGGCGAGCGGATCGGCCTCGATGTCCAGACAGCCGCGGCTGCCGCAGTGGCAGGGCGGGCCCTCGGGGTTGACGGTCAGATGGCCCACCTCGAGGGCGAGCCCCGCGCTGCCCGTGTGCAGCCTTCCGTCGAGCACCAGCGCACCACCGACGCCCCGGTGCCCGGTGGCGACACAGAGCAGATGCTGGGCGCCGCCGCCCGCGCCATGGCGGTGCTCGGCGAGCGCGGCCAGGTTGACGTCATTGCCCGCGAAACCCGTGACCGGCTCCCCGTCGTCGCCGCGGATACCGGCCGCGGCCAGGCTGCGGTTGAACAGCTCGCGCACCGGAGCGCCCGCGGGCCAGGCGACGTGCAGCGGGTTCAGGGCGGTGCCCTCCGGTTCGGCGACCGCGGACGGGACGGCGAGCCCCGCGCCGACACAGCGGCGGCCGGTCTCCCGTAGCAGCCGGGCACCGGCCTCCACGACCGCGTCGATGACATGCGCCGGGTCCGCGGGCACGGTCATGCTGCCCGGGGCGGTGGCCACGGTCCGGCCGCCGAGCCCGACGAGCGCCGCGCGGAAGCCGTCGGCGTGCACCTGGGCGGCGAGCGCGACCGGCCCTCGGGGGGCGATCGACAGCCGGTGCGAGGGACGGCCCTGCGCCCCGGCGGCCCCGAGCGGCCGCGAGTCGACCTGGATCAGGCCGAGCGCCTCCAGCTCGGCGGCGACGGCGCCCGCGGTCGCGCGGGTCACCCCGAGCTCGGCCGTGAGCACCGCGCGGGTGGGCGCGCGGCCGGTGTGGACGAGTGCCAGTGCCGGGCCAAGAGCGCTTCGGCCGCGCTCGAGCCTTGTCCGTGTCTGGGTCACGCCCCTATTCTCACTTTGTGCCGACTCCAAACAAAACACGGACGGCCATCCTGGGCGCGCGCCGCTCCGTCACCGCGGATCGCGACCTCGCCCGACTCCGCGCCGCCATCACCGCGTTCTTCTTCCTCGACGGCTTCGTGTTCGCCGGATGGGTCGCCCGGATCCCCGCGATCAAGGACCAGACGAGCGCCTCGGAGGGCGCGCTGGGGCTGGCCCTGCTCGGCGTGTCCGCGGGCGGGACGGCCACGATGATGGCCACCGGACGTCTGTGCCGCCGCTTCGGCAACCACCCGACGACGGTGGCCGCCGGTGTGCTGTTCGCGGGCTCCGTCGCGCTGCCGCCGCTGACCCACTCCGCGCTCGCCCTCGGCCTGGTGCTGCTGGTCTTCGGCACCGGGTTCGGCGCGCTCAACGTGGCCATGAACAGCGCGGCGGTCGACCTCATCGCCGCCCTGCGCCGCCCGGTCATGCCAGGTTTCCACGCCGCCTTCAGCCTGGGCGGGATGGCCGGGGCCGGGCTGGGCGGGCTGATCGCCGACCACCTCTCCCCCACTCGCCATCTGTCGCTGCTCGCGGTCTTCGGGCTGCTGCTCGCGGCGGCCGCCGGCCGGACGCTGATCTCGCTGCCGGTGCCCGCGCCGCGGGACGGCGCCGAGCCCGCGGCCGAGTCCGAGAACGCCGCCGCCGTCCCCGAGCCGTCCCCCGGCGCAGAGCGGCCGGGCCGCGCCCGGTGGCTCGTCGCCGTCTTCGGCCTGATCGCGCTCTGCACGGCGTACGGCGAGGGCGCGATGGCCGACTGGGCAGCCCTCCATCTGCACCAGGACCTCGACGCGTCCGCCGGACTCGCCGCCGCGGGCTACTCCGTCTTCGCCCTGATGATGGCCGTCGGCCGGCTGACCGGCACCGCGCTGCTCGAACGGCTCGGCCAGACCAGGGCGTTGATCGCGGGCGGCACCACGGCCGCGGCCGGCATGCTGCTGGGCTCGCTCGCGCCCACGGTCTGGCTCGCGCTCCTGGGCTTCGCGGTCACCGGGCTGGGGCTGGCCAACCTCTTCCCCGTCGCCATCGCGCGGGCGGGCGCGCTGACGGGGCCGGGCGGGGTCGCCGCGGCCTCCACGCTCGGCTACGGCGGCATGCTGCTGGGCCCGCCCACGATCGGCTTCCTCGCCGACTGGTACTCGCTGCCGATCGCGCTCACCACGGTCGCGGCGCTGGCGGCCGTGGCGGCGGTGGTCGCGTACGGCACGCGGAACGCCGTGCGCCCGGCCGGAACCTGACGCCCTCGCCGCCCCGGCCCCGGCGGATGTCGGAGGCGGCTGGCATGATTCCGCCATGGATACTGCCGAGTTGATCGAAATCGTAAACCGCGAGGGCCAGTTGCTGGCCACCGCCGCGGCCGAGGCCGGAGTGGACGCCCCGGTGCCCACCTGCCCCGACTGGCGCGTCCGTGACCTGTTGTCCCACATCGGCCAGGTGCACGGCTGGGTCGCCCGGATCGTCGGCGAGGGCCTGACGGACCCGGTCCGGCCGACGCTCGAGCCGGCACCGGCCGACGCCGAGCTCGTGTCCTGGTACCGCGAGGTCCATGGACGGCTGGTCGACGCCCTCACCGATGCCGACCCCGAGCTGAAGTACTTCACCTTCCTGCCCTCGGAGTTCCCGCTGGGCTTCTGGGCGCGCCGCCAGGCTCATGAGACGGCCATCCATCGGGTCGACGCGGAGTCGGCACGCGGCGGGGACCTCTCCCCGTTCACCCCGGAGTTCGCGGCCGACGGGGTCGATGAGCTGCTGGCCGGTTTCCACAGCCTGGACCGGTCCCGGGTGCGCACGGACACCCCGCGCACGCTCCGGGTGAGGGCCACGGACCATGACGCGGTGTGGACGATGCGGCTGTCACAGGACGTTCCGCGGACCGTGCGCGACGGCGAGGGGGCGGCCGACTGCGAGCTGAGCGGCCCGGCCGGCGACCTCTATCTCGCGCTCTGGAACCGGCTGCCGATCACCGCGCTGCACACGGAGGGGGACGAGAAGCTGGCCGAGCTGTGGCGGGAGCGCTCGGGCATCTGATACGCCGAGCCCTTTGAGTTACCAGCGAGTAATATCACGTGCTAGCTTCCTGACATGTCACGTCGATCGATGTCCGCGCGCCGCCTGCGCCGCGCGATGAACTGGTGGCCGCCCTATCTCTTCGCCGGAGTGCGGGTGGTCCACCTCGCGGAGGACTGGAACAGTGTCCGGGTCAGGCTGCGGCTGCACCGCTTCAACTCCAACTACGTGGGGACCCATTTCGGCGGTTCGCTGTTCGCGATGAGCGACCCGTTCTGGATGCTGCTGGTGATGAACCGGCTCGGCCGGGACTACATCGTCTGGGACAAGGCCGGCGAGATCGACTTCGTCTCACCCGGCCGCGGCGACGTGTTCGCCGACTTCAAGCTCACCGAGGAGCGGCTGGAGGAGATCCGCGAGGCCACGGCGGACGGCGGCAAGGCACTGCCGTGGTTCGAGAACGACGTGGTCGCCGCGGACGGTACGGTCGTGGCACGCGTACGGAAGCAGCTCTATGTGCGCCACAAGCAGCGTGACGGGCAGCGCGAGCCGGGGAGGACCGACTCGGCGGCAGCCACCGGACAGCAGGCGGAGGACTGATTCGAGATGGCCGGACCCCGTCCCCAGGACGAGCGGGACACGCTCACCGTCGAGATAGTGTTCGCCCTGGTCACGGCCGGTCTGCTGGCGGCCGTGCTCTATGTCGCGGTCGCGAGCCCCGCGCTTTTCGGCGATCTGGGCCGGGCCCAGGAGACGGCCTGGAAGGGCGCCGCCTTCGTGGTGGCCACCGTCGGATTCGCCGTCCGCCTGGTGCGGGCGCTGTGGCTCTTCTCCCGGCAGCGTCGCTGATGGCCCAGGGCCCGCGGCCGGCACGGTGGCAGTGCGCGGGATCGCGCTGGGGCCACCGCGGGCCCGCGCTCGTCTGGCGCCATCCGGCCCAGGGTGAACGGCTCTCCCCGCTGACGCCGGACCGCCCGCTCTCCTTCACCACCGGGCCACGGCGCGACTGCGTCGGCGTCCGCAGGGGCGCCCGGCACACCCCGTGCCCGGCCGGGGCCGAGGTACCGGCCACCGCCGTATCGGCGCAGTGCCCGGACTGCGCCCGACTGGACCGCTCGTACTCCGTGGCCGCCGACACCCGTACGGACGACCCGCGCCCTTACGACGTCTATCTCGCCTGGTTCGGTCCGGATCTGCTCAAGGTCGGGATCACCGCGGCCGAGCGGGAGGGGGTACGGCTGCTGGAGCAGGCCGCGCTCTCCTACTGCCTGCTGGGCCGTGGCCCGCTGATGGCCGCGCGCCGCGCCGAGGCCGTGCTGGGCACAGCGCTCGGCGTCCCGGACCGCTTCCCCTACGCCGCCAAGCGCACCGCCCGCGAGGCCGCGCCGCGCCCGGAGCGGCGGGCCGCCGACCTCGCCGCGCTCCACCAGCGGGCGCGCGGCCTGGCCGGTCTGCCGGAGTCGCTGGCCCTGGCGCCGTTCGAGCCGGTGCACCATGACGCGGCGTTCCATCTGGACCGGGTGCGCCCCGCGCTGGGGCTGATCCAGCTCGTCCCCGAGACCACCGTGGCCGGTCGGATCGACGCCGTGGCGGGCCCGGACATCCACCTGACCTCGACGGACGGCCGGATCCTGCTGCTGGACACCCGCCAACTGGCGGGCTGGCCGCTGACGGCGGCCGCGGCGGATGCCCCGACGACGGCGCCGGTTGCGGCGCGGGCGCGGGAAGCGGAGGCCCCGGAGGGGCTGTTCTGAGCGGGCCCCGAAGCGCCGGGCACCGGGCACGGCTCCCTCGCCACCCCTCCCGAACGCGGGGCACCCTCGCCACCACCCCCCGAGCACGGGGCACCCTCGCCACCACCCCCGAGCACGGGGCCTTCCTCAGCCCAGCCAGCCGGGCCGGACCAGGCCCGACTCATAGGCGAGCACGACGAGTTGGGCGCGGTCCCGGACGCCCAGTTTGACCATCGTGCGGCTCACATGGGTCTTGGCGGTGAGCGGGCTGACCACGAGCCGCCGGGCGATCTCCTGGTTCGACAGCCCCATGCCGACCAGGGCCATCACCTCCCGCTCCCGCTCGGTCAGCTCCGCCAGCGCCGCCGCGGGCGCGGGTTCCCTGGAACGGGCCGCGAACTCGGCGATGAGGCGGCGGGTCACCCCTGGCGACAGCAGCGCATCGCCGCCGACGACCGCGCGCACCGCCCGCAGCAGCTCTTCCGGTTCGGTGTCCTTGACCAGGAAGCCGGAGGCGCCGGAGCGGATCGCCTCGAAGACGTACTCATCGAGTTCGAAAGTGGTCAGCATGACCACCTTCACCTCGCCGAGGGCCGGGTCCCCGGTGATCCGGCGGGTGGCGGCGAGGCCGTCGAGCACCGGCATGCGGATGTCCATGAGGACGACGTCGGGGTGTTGCTCCCGCACGAGCGCCAGCGCCTGCTCCCCGTCGGCCGCCTCGCCGACCACCTCGATATCCGGCTGTGCGGCCAGCAGGGCGCGGAAGCCCGCGCGGACGAGGATCTGGTCATCGGCGAGCGCGACACGGATCACGGCATCTTCCCTGTCCCCCTCACTCATGGCGTCTCCCTCCCGCCCCTGAACGGGATCCGGGCCCGGACGCGGAAACCGCCGTCCGAACGGGGGCCCGCCGCCACCGTGCCGCCGAGCGCGGCGGCCCGTTCGCGCATGCCGACCAGACCGTTGCCACCGCCCGTCACCTCGCCCCCGGCCGCCGGACCGTCGTCGTCCACCCGCAGCTCCAACTCACCGGGGGCGTAGCACAACAGGACATGGGCGTTCCGGGAGCTGGAGTGGCGGACGATGTTGGTCAGGGCCTCCTGCACGATACGGAACGCCGCGAGGTCGGCGCCGGGCGGCAGGGCCGTCCGTACGCCCTCCACCTCCACCCGCACCGCGAGGCCCGCGTCCGCCGCCTGCCCGGTCAGCTCCTCCAGGCGGTCCAGGCCGGGCGCGGGCGAGCGCGGCGCGGCGCCGGACGCGCCGGAGGTCCGCAGCGTGTCGAGGACCTGGCGGACCTCGCCCAGCGCCTCCTTGCTGGCCGCCTTGATGGTGGTCAGCGCGGTGCGGGCCTCCTCGGGGTCCTGGTCGAGGAGGGCGAGGCCGACGCCCGCCTGGACGTTGATGACCGAGATGCTGTGGGCGAGGACGTCATGCAGTTCGCGGGCGATCCGCAGCCGCTCCTCATCCGCCCGGCGCCGCGCCGCCGCCTCCCGTTCGGCCCGTTCGCGGACCCACCGCTCACGCCGTACGCGGACGAGTTCGGACGCGGCGACGATCGCCAGCGCCCAGGCGGTGATCCCCAGCTCCTGCCCCCATCCGACGGGCCCGTCACCGCCCGGCGGCAGTCGGCGGTAGAGCCAGTGGCCGATGAGCAGATGGCTGCCCCACAGCAGCCCGAGCGCGCTCCACGCGGCGATCCGCCGCCCGGCGGCGACGGCCGCCACACAGGCGACGACGACGCTGAGGAAGACGGGCCCGTACGGATATCCGGCGGCGATGTAGACCACGGTCACCGCCGACGTGCCGACCACGACGGTCCCGGGGTGGCGATGGCGCAGGAGCAGCAGCGCGGGCCCGGCGAGCAGCAGCGCACCGGCCCCGGGCCCGAGGCCCACCCGGGCGGGCTGGTCATGCGCGGCGAACCCGGTGCCCATCAGCTGGACGACGGCGATGGCGAGTGAGGAGGGCCAGGGTACGGCCGAGCGCGGTGGGCCGAAGGGCATCTCGCGCCGGCGTCCGCCCGGCCGGTGCCAGGGCCCGGGCTCCCCCGTGAATCCGTGCATACGGCAACGCTAAACCGGCCGGGCGGGCCCGGCGTCCCCCTTACGCGGTGCCCGCGCGTACTCCCGGCGGAGTACGTCGCGCCGGCCGAGCCCGGATCGCCGGGATGCGCCCGGTCTTCCGCGTCATTGGCGAGGCCGCGCGACGCATCACCGGCCGAAGGCTCGGGACCGCCGCGCGACGCATCACCGGCGAAGGCTCGGGACCGTCGCGCAACGCATCACCGGCGAAGGCTCGGGACCGTCGCGCAACGCACTACCGACGAAGACGCGGGACCGCCGCGCGACGCATCACCGCCGCGCGGCGCCCGAGAGAAAGCGGCTAGCCCCGGTCCATCGCCGCCAGGGCCCGGCGGGCGGCCGGGTGAGTGCGGACGAGGTCGCCCAGGGTGGTGGTACCGCGGGTGATCTTCGTAAAAGTACGCCACGCCGGGCGGAAGCCGGTGAGAGCCGCGTGGAACATCCCGGGGCGGCGGGCGAAGATCGTGTACAGACGGCGGCCGACGCCCATCTCCACGCCGAGCCCCGCCTTGATCGCGAAGGCGTAGTTCAGGGCCTGGCGACGGGCGTCCACCGCGTCATGCGCCTCCGCGACGCGCACCGCCCACTCGCCCGCGAGCCGGCCCGAGCGCAGCGCGTAGGAGATGCCCTCGCGCGTCCACGGCTCCAGCAGCCCGGCCGCGTCCCCGCACACCAGGACCCGGCCGCGCGACAGCGGCGAGTCGTCGGCGCGGCAGCGGGTCAGATGGCCGGAGGAGATGCTCGGCTCGAATCCGGCGAGGCCGAGCCGAGCGATGAAGTCCTCCAGATAGCGCTTGGTCCCGGCGCCCTCGCCGCGCGCCGAGATGACGCCGACGGTCAGGGTGTCGCCCTTGGGGAAGACCCAGCCGTAACTCCCCGGCATCGGGCCCCAGTCGATGAGCACCCGGCCCGCCCAGTCCTCCGCGACGGTCTCCGGAACGGGAATTTCGGCCTCCAGGCCGAGATCCACCTGGTCCAGCTTCACGCCGACATGCGCGCCTATGCGGCTCGCGCTGCCGTCCGCGCCGACCACGGCCCGCGCCAGCACCGTCTCACCGTCGGCGAGCACCACGGCGACCGTGCGCCGGTCGGGCACGGCCGGGCCGTGCTGTTCGACGCGGGTGACCGCGACGCCCGTACGGACCTCGGCGCCCGCGTCCTTGGCGGCCTCGACCAGGGCCGCGTCGAACTCCGGCCGGTTGATCAGCCCGAAGAGCGCGTGCTTGGAGCGGCGGGTGCGGGCCAGCTTGCCGTTGAGCGAGAAGGTCACCGCGTGCACCCGCTCCCGCAGCGGCAGTTCGAAGCCCGGCGGGAGTGCGTCGCGCGAGGGACCGATGATGCCGCCGCCGCACGTCTTGTAGCGCGGCAGTTCGGCCTTCTCCAACAACAGCACCCGGCGTCCGGCGCAGGCGGCGGCATGGGCCGCGGAGGCACCCGCAGGGCCCGCGCCCACCACGACGACGTCCCATACCGTCTCATTGTCCGGGGCTGCGTTGTCGCTGCTCACGTGTGGATCCGCTCCCAATCGACCGACCTGATGCGCCTTCCCGGCATCCTACGGCTCCCCGACGGATGACCCCGCTGTGGGATGATCGGCCACGCGGCATCAAGCCGTACATACGTGCCCATCGCGGCGCATCCCGCCGCCTGCCCGTCGCACCCCAGGAGTGACCCCCATGGAGAAGGCGCCTCTCGCCGCTACCGTAGCCGCCCTGCAGCCGCGCGCGAGGACCGAGCTGGCCGAGCTGGTGGCCTTCAAGTCGGTCGCGGACCCGGCGCAGTTCCCGCGCGACGAATGCGAGGCCGCCGCCCGGTGGGTCGCCGACGCCCTGCGCGCCGAGGGGTTCGAGGACGTGGCGCTGCTGGACACCCCCGACGGCACCCAGTCCGTCTACGGCTTTCTGCCCGGTCCGGCCGGTGCCCCGACCGTGCTGCTCTACGCGCATTACGACGTGCAGCCCCCGCTGGACGAGGCCGCCTGGCACACCCCGCCCTTCGAGCTGACCGAGCGCGACGGCCGCTGGTACGGGCGGGGCGCCGCGGACTGCAAGGGTGGCGTGATCATGCATCTCACCGCCCTGCGGGCGCTCAAGGAGCAGGGCGGGGTCCCGGTCAACGTCAAGATGATCGTGGAGGGTTCGGAGGAGCAGGGCACGGGCGGCCTGGAGCGCTATGCCGAGGCCCATCCGGAGCTGCTGACCGCCGACACGATCGTGATCGGCGACGCGGGCAACTTCCGGGTCGGGCTGCCGACGGTCACGGCCACGCTGCGCGGTATGACGCTGCTGCGGGTCTCGGTGGAGACCCTGGAGGGCAATCTGCACTCCGGCCAGTTCGGCGGGGCGGCCCCGGACGCGCTCGCCGCGCTGATCCGCGTCCTGGACTCGCTGCGCGCCGAGGACGGCTCGACCACCGTCAAGGGCCTCGAGGCGGACGCGGAGTGGGACGGGCTGCAGTATCCGGAGGAGGCGTTCCGCAAGGACGCCAAGGTGCTCGACGGGGTCGGGCTGGTCGGCTCTGGTACGGTCGCCGACCGCATCTGGGCGCGCCCCGCGGTCACCGTGATCGGCATCGACTGCCCGCCGGTGGTCGGCGCCACCCCGTCCGTCCAGTCGAGCGCGCGGGCGCTGATCAGCCTGCGGGTGCCGCCGGGCGTGGACGCGGCCGAGGCCAACCGGCTGCTCGCCGAGCACCTCCGGTCCTCGGTGCCGTGGGGCGCGCGGCTCTCGCTGGAGCAGGTCGGCCAGGGCCAGCCGTTCCGCGCGGACACCACGAGCCCGGCGTACGCGGCGATGCGGGAGGCGATGCGCCTGGCGTACGACGGCCAGGAGATGGCGATCGCCGGGCAGGGCGGCTCGATCCCGCTGTGCAACACGCTGGCCTCGCTCTACCCGGAGGCGGAGATCCTGCTGATCGGGCTGAGCGAGCCGGATGCGCAGATCCACGCGGTCAACGAGAGCGTCTCACCGCAGGAGTTGGAGAAGCTCTCGCTGACCGAGGCGCTGTTCCTGGGGATGTACGCGGCGGGCAAGGGCTGAGCTTCCCCCCTCCTGCCATCGCCCCGCGGCCGGTTCCGGACCGTGGGGCGACGGCCCGGTCCCGCTATGGGACGCGGCAGGCCGGTGGGGCACGGGTGGGTGGACGAGGTACGAGCGGGCCGGTGGGTCAGCCGGTCGGGACGCCCGCTTCGAGATAGAGCGGGCGGCCCTGCTCGCGGGCGCGCAGCGCCCAGCGCAGTCGGCTCAGCCGCACCGGCGGCAGCAGCGCGGCCGCCTCGCTCTCGGTGACGAAGCGCCAGCCGCGCAGTTCGGAGCCGGGCAGCAGCACCTCCCGGGCGGCCGCGCTGGAGAGCTTGCCGCCGTCAAAGAGCAGCCGCAGGCCCCCGTAGCCGGGCGGCTGGGGGCGTTCCCAGTCGGCGACCAGCAGCCGCAGCGGTTCGTCGAGCCGTACGCCCAGCTCCTCGGTGACCTCGCGCACCCCGGCGCACATCGGGGGTTCGCCCGGTTCGACGACGCCGCCGGGGAACTCCCAGCCGGGTTTGTAGGTGGGGTCGACGAGCAGCACGCGGTCCTCCTCGTCGAAGAGCAGCACCCCGGCGGCCAGCGTCTCCGCCGTCGGCTCCGGAGTCTGCACGATGTCGCAGCTCCCGGCGCCGTCGCGGACGGCGTCGGCGATGTGCTGGGCGGTCTGGCGCGGGGTGATGCCGGTGGTGTCCACGACATGGGCATCGGCGGTCAGCCAGGGCAGGGCCGCCCGGTAGGGGGCGAGATGGGCCAGGCACCACTGACGTACGGACTCGTTCGCCTCCGGGTCCCCGGGTATCTCCTCGCGCCCGGCTATCCGCTCGCGAAGGATCGTTTCATCGGTGTGGAGCAGAACATGCCGCACGGGGATGCGACGGGCCGCGAAACCACCGAAGATCTCATCCCGGTACTCCTGTCTGAGGACCGTCATCGCCACCACGAGCGGACCGCCGACCTCCGCGATCAGCGCCGCTCCGGTGTCCACGACCAGCCGGCGCCAGGAGGGCAGATCCTGGTAGTCGGACACCTGTTCAAGACGTTTACGCGGAAGCATCATCCGCAGACCGTTGCCGACCAGCTCCGGGTCGTAGAACGTGCTGCCGGGCATGAAGTCCACCAACTCACGGGCCGTGGCGGTTTTACCCGCACCGAACGCACCGTTCAGCCAGACGATCACATTTCCCCCTATTCCATCGCCTCCTGACAGTTGCCCGCATCACCCTGCCACGGAAACGCCCGAAGACGACCGAGTGACGGATCGCGCCCCTCCGGACCGTATGGGCGCATGACGCGGGGTGGTGCGGTGAGGCGCGGCCGGGGGTCGTGGGGCCCTTGTGCCACAGGGGTCACCGCGGCCACATGGACCGCGGTGACCCCTGCCGTATCAGCCTTTGCTGGCGCCGAGGGTGAGTCCGGCGATGAAGTGGCGCTGCAACAGCAGGAAGACCAGCACCGTGGGCAGCGCCACGATCACCGAGCCCGCCGCGAGCAGGTTGTAGTCGGTGAAGAACTGGCCGCGCAGATTGTTGAGCGCGGAGGTGATGGGCAGCTTGTCACCGTCGGAGATGAAGACGAGCGCCCACAGGAAATCGTTGTACATCCAGGTGAATTGCAATGTGGCGAGCGCGGCGAGCGCCGGCCGACACAACGGAAGCGTGATGTTCCAGTACTGCGTCCACACCCCCGCGCCATCCACCCGCGCCGCTTCCGTGATCTCCTCGGGAAGGGTGCGCATGAAGTTGGCGAGGACGAAGACGCAGAAACCCACCTGGAAGGCGACCTGGACGGCGAGCACGGCCCAGTAGGAGTCGTACATCGTCATCGAGTCCGACATCCAGTAGGGCAGATTGATCTTGGTGAAGAGCACATAGAGCGGGGTGACGATGACCTGCTGCGGCAGCAGATTGCCCGCCGTGAACACCATCAGCAGCACGAGCCCGCCGCGCATTCTCAGCCGGGTCACGCAGAAAGCGACGAACGAGGCGAGAAACAGCGTCAACAGCACTCCGGGCACCGCGATGATGAGCGAGTTGATGAAGTACTTGCCCATTCCGGAGTCGTTGAACGCCTGCGCGTAGTAGTCGAACGACAGATGGCGCGGCAGCGAGAAATAGCCGTATTTGGCGGTCTCCTCGTAGGGCCGCAGCGAGGCGTAGATGGCGAGCAGCAGCGGGGCGAGAAAGGCGAGCGACACGGTCATCAAGAACGCGTGCAGCCCGAGCCGTCCACGGCTCACCCGGCGCTTGCCGGTGCCGGTCACCGGCGCCACGGTCCGTACGGGGGCGGTCCGGGTGATGGTCATCCCTTCTTCCCCCCTCGCAGTTCCTGCACCAGATAGGTCACGATGAATCCCATGGACACGGCCAGCAGGACGACGGCGATCGCGGAGCCGAAGCCGATCCGGCTGGCCTCGCCGATGATGTTGTCGGTGACCAGCACCGAGAGCAGTTCGAGCCCGTTACGGCCATGGTTGATGGCGTAGACGATGTCGAACGCGCGCAATGCCTCGATCACGGTGATGACACCGACGATGACATTGACCGGCCGCAGAGTGGGCAGCACGACCCGGAAGAAGGTCTGGGTCTCGCTGGCGCCGTCGATCGCGGCCGCTTCCTTGAGCGAGGGATCGACGGATTTCAGCCCGGCCAGATAGAGGATCATCACATACCCGGTGTGCCGCCAGGCGGCTGCCAGCAGCACCATCCAGATATTGAGCTCCGGGTCTCCCAGCCAGTCCACCGGGTTGTCCTTGTTGGCCAGAATCGCGTTCAGCGCGCCCTGGTCACGGGAGAAGATCAGCTGCGCGATGAAGCCGACGATGGCGAGGGAGAGCACCACCGGCATATAGAGGGTGGACTGGTAGAACCGGCTGAACCGGACGCCCTTGTCCAGCAGCACGGCCAGCAGCAGTCCGAAGGGGGTCGCGACACAGCCGAGGAAGGCCACCCAGAGCAGATTGTTGCGGACGGCGGGCCAGAACGGCGGATAGTCGGTGAAGAGGGTTTTGTAGTTGTCGATGCCGACCCATTGGATATCGCCGATCCCGTCCCAGTTGGTGAAGGACAGGCCGATGGAGGCGAGGGTCGGGCCCCAGACCAGGGCCAGGTCGAGCAGGATGGGTATACCCAGCAGCACGCCGATAACGGCGAGGTCGCGGGAGGTGAACCTCCGTGGACCCCGCCGTTTGGCACGCCGCGCGTTGATGAGCGGCACGGCGCGAATCTCCTAGTTGCCGGCGAAGATGGTCTTCTTCTGGGACTCGATATCCTTGGTCAGGGAGTCAATGTCGTCCGGCTTGTTGATGAACTGCTGAATGGCCCGGATCATCACCTGTGACGCGAAGTCCGGCCGGGTGTCGCGGTCCATGAACTGGGATATCTGCTTGGCGTTCGAAATGAGGTCGACGGCCTTCTTCTGCAGCGCGTTGTACGAGGAGGTGGACGCGCCGTCGTTGACCGCGATGTTGTTCGGGTCCCGCTTCAGGTAGATCTCCTCGGCGGCAGGTGTGGCGAGGTACTTGAGCAGCTCCTTGCCCTCCTTCTGCCGCTTGGACTTCTTCGCCAGCAGAAAGCCGTCGATGGGCGCCTCGACCGCGTCCTGGCCATAGGCGGAGTCGATCTCGGGGAACGCGAAGAAGTCCAGATCGTCGCGGTCGGCGTCGGGGAACTGCTGTCCGGGGTGGGGCAGTCCGAAGACCGCCATACCGGACTTCTTCTGCGCCAGGCTCTGGGCGGCCTCCTGCCAGGTCCGTCCGTTGGCGCCCTTCTGGTGGTAAGGCATCAGACCGCGCCACAGGTCAAAGACGTGCTTGACCCGGGGATCGGTCCAGGACTCCTTGCCGCCCATCAGGGAGACATGGAAGTCGTAGCCGTTGGCCCGCATATTGAGATAGTCGAAGGTCCCCATGGCGGGCCAGCCGTCCTTGTCACCGAAGGCGATGGCGTCGAGCCCGTCCTTGTCCATGCGCTTGGCGAGGGCCCGGAACTCGTCGAAGGTCTTCGGGATCTCATAGCCGCGCTGGGCGAAGACGCTCTTCCGGTAGAAGACCGCCCAGGGGTAGTAGTAGTACGGCACGAGGTACTGCTTGCCGTCCTTGCCGGTGGACTGCGCCTTGAGCGCGTCGGAGAAGCCGTCGAAGCCCTTCCACAGATCGCTGATCTCGGCGAGCTGACCCTGTTCGGCGAAGAACTGCATGCGGTACCCGGCGAACCACATGAAGACGTCGTCGGGGGTGCCCTTCAGATAGCGGTTGATGCCTTCCTGAAAGGCTTCGTGGTTGACGGTGTTGACCTTGACCTTCTTGTCCGACTTCTTCTCGTACGCGTTGAACACCTCGGCGAACGCCTTCCGGGGCACTGCGTCGGAGGCGTTGGAGCCGATCTTCACTTCGTTGCCCGGACCACCGCAGGCGGTCAGCAGCGTCGGGAGGGTGACCGCGCCCGCTCCGGCCGCGGTACCTCGTAGCAGCGCACGGCGGGAGATCCGATGTCCTGACAATGACGGTGCCATGTGCCCCTCCACAGAGGTCCAATCAAACACAACCGAACGCGAGTGAGGGGATCTCACCCGGCACCCAGGCGGAACGTCAAGGGTTTTGACGAGATATCGAACAACTGTTATCGCATCTCTTCCAACAGACTTCAACAGGGTCTACCGTAAACGCTCGCATGTGACGCAGCCATGACACTGCGTCACCCCCGTTGAGAACGGAGGACCCGCATCGTGCGCCACCGCTTTTTTCGCCCCTCGAAGCGAAGAGTCATCGGAGCATTGAGCGCCGGCCTGCTGGCAACCGCCGGTCTGGCCCTCCCGGCCGTCGCCCAGCCGTCGCACCCCGCCGAGGTCACCACACCGGCCTCCGGGCCGGGCGCCGCGCCCGCTGACGGGCTCGCCCTCACCCCTCCGATGGGCTTCAACAACTGGAACTCCACCCACTGCCGCGCCGAGTTCAACGAGGCGATGGTCAAGGGCATCGCCGATATCTTCGTGGCGAAGGGGCTGAAGGACGCCGGATACCAGTACGTCAACCTCGACGACTGCTGGGCGCTGCCGCAGCGCGACGCGGACGGCAAGCTGGTCCCCGACCCGGTCCGCTTTCCGAACGGCATCAAGGCCGTCGCCGACTATGTCCACTCCAAGGGACTGAAGATCGGCATCTACACCAGCGCGGGCACCAAGACCTGCAACAGCGCCGGCTTCCCCGGGGCGCTCGGCCATGAGAAGTCCGACGCCCAGCAGTTCGCCGACTGGGGCATCGACTACCTCAAGTACGACAACTGCAATAACCAGGGTGTCGACGCCAAGCAGCGCTACCGCGCCATGCGCGACGCGCTGAA
Source organism: Streptomyces sp. 11-1-2 (assembly GCF_003595545.1). Classification (NCBI taxonomy): domain Bacteria; kingdom Bacillati; phylum Actinomycetota; class Actinomycetes; order Kitasatosporales; family Streptomycetaceae; genus Streptomyces; species Streptomyces sp. 11-1-2. The sequence continues at coordinate 10,288,896 of NZ_CP022545.1, read as the reverse complement.
GGCCGCGTCCGAGTCCACCGGCCACCCCATCGTCTACAGCATCTGCGAATGGGGCGAGAACAAGCCATGGGAGTGGGCCGGTGAATTCGGCCAACTGTGGCGGACGACGGGCGACATCAGCGACAGCTGGGGCAGCATGCTGTCGATCGCCAAGCAGAACCTGCCGCTCGCGCAGTACGCCGGACCCGGCCGCTGGAACGACCCCGACATGCTGGAGGTCGGCAACGGCGGGATGACGGACACCGAGTACCGCAGCCACTTCTCGCTGTGGTCGATCATGGCCGCACCGCTGCTGATCGGCACCGATCTGCGCAAGGCCACCGACGAGACCTATGAGATCCTCGGCAATCGCGAGGTCATCGGCGTCGATCAGGACCCGCTCGGCAAGCAGGGCACCGTGGTCTCCTCCGAGGGCGGGCGCTGGGTCATCGCCAAGGAGATGGCGGACGGCAGCCGCGCCGTCGCGCTGTTCAACGAGACCGACCGGCCGCAGCACATCGCCACAACGGCGACCGGGGCCGGGCTGCCGAAGGCGACCGCGTACCGGCTGCGCGACCTGTGGTCGCACAAGGACTACAACACCGCCGGAGCCATTTCGGCCACCGTCCCGGCCCATGGCACCGTGCTCTACCGGGCCTCGGCCGACGCGCGCTGGGCCTCTTACCCGCCCCTCGCCGAACTCGGCATCGACGGCACCGCGCTGACCGAGGCCGGAGACACCGCCCAGGTCGTCACCGCCCTCACCGACCTCGGCCGCACCCCGGCCCATCAGGTCTCGGTCCGCCTCACCGGCCCCGACGGCTGGCGGATCAAGGCCACCTCGCCGACCCGGGCCGCCTCGCTGCCCACCGGCTCGAAGCTGGCCACACGCTGGCAGGTCACCGCGCCCGCCGGGGCCACACCCGGTGCGTACGATCTGACGGTCGCCGCCGACTACCGCTCACCGAAGGGCGCCAAGGCCGCCGCGCGGCTGGTCTCGGCGGTCCATGTGGTGGTCGCACCGCCCTCCGGCAGCTCGTACGCGAGCGATCTGTCCTGGCTGAGCGCGCTCAACGGCTGGGGCCCGGTGGAGAAGAACACCAGCGTCGGCGAGAGCGGGGCGGGTGACGGCCATCCGCTCACCCTCGGCGGCACCACGTACGACAAGGGCCTGGGCGTGCACGCGCCCAGCGAGGTCACCTACTACACCGGGGGCCGGTGCTCGCGCTTCACCGCACAGGTCGGCGTGGACGACGAAGAGGGCACCGAGGGATCGGTGGCCTTCGAGGTCTGGGCGGGCGACACCAAGGTGGCGTCGTCCAAGACGCTGACGAACGCCGATCCGGCCACCGCTCTTACGGCCGCCATCGGCGAGGCGAACACGGTCCGGCTCGTCGTCACCGACGGCGGGGACGGGGTCACCAGCGACCACGGGGACTGGGCCGACGCGTCCTTCACCTGCTGAGATCTCTCCACCCCAGGCTGAAACCTCATCACCCCACGGAGATCCGCCCCTTCCCGCGGCCGCCCGGGCTCAGCACTCGGGCAGCCCGGGGAGGGGCTCGTCGTTGTTCCCGCCCTTGACGTAGACGACGCTCACATAGACATCGCGATGGCCGTTGTCGTCGTCGGTCCTGGCCCACCACACGTTCGACCACTTGCCGTAGGTCTCCCGGCGGCCCAGGTTCTCCTGGCAGAAGAAGTAGTTCACGCCGTGCTCGAGAGTGCCGACCGGCTCACCGCCATGGGTGTACGAGGTCGCGTCCCGCCACACCTCGCAGTCTTACCGCCCGCCGCCACTGCCGTGGCAGACGGGCGCGGCCTCCGAGGGCGGGGCCGATGAAGCCGCCGGGCCGCCCCGGTCGCCGTTGCCGCCGTCCGGGGTGCGGGACCCGGACGGTGAGGCCGTGTCACCCGGCTGGGCGCCATCCTGCCCGGTCGTGCCGCTCACCCTTCCGCCGCCCGGTGAGGCGGTCTTCCCAGGCCCCGCCGGGTCGCTCGGCAGGTCCTTGCCCGGCTCCGACCCCGGATCCTTCGTCGGCCCCGACGCTGTGGTGTGGTCATCCCCTGCGACCAGCCCGCCGGCGATGAGCACGACGGTGGCGGCGGCAGCCGCGATGAGCGCTCCGCGGGGCCTGCGCCTTGCGCCCCGCACATCGGCCCCGTCCCCCGCGCCCGGCTCCCCGCTCACCAGCGGCTCCACGGCGGGCGGCGGGCCGAAGCCCGGCGACGGGACGGCCGCAGCGTCCGGTGTGGACGGGGGCCGCACGCCCTGGGGCGTCCGCCCGGCGGCCACGTCCGCCAGCATCCGGCGCGCCTCGGCGGCGGACGGCCGCCCCCGCGGATCCTTGTCCATCAGCGCGTGCAACACGGGCGCCAGCGGCCCGGCCAGCCGCGGCTCGGGCATCGGTTCGGTGACGATCGCGGTGAGCGTCGACCATACGGAGGTGCGGCGGAACGGCGACGAGCCCTCCACCGCCGCGTACAGCGTCATCCCCAGCGCCCAGATGTCCGAGGCCGGGCTCGGGTCCTGCCCCTGGGCGCGCTCCGGTGCGAGGTAGTCCAGGGAGCCGATCAGCTCGCCGCTGCGGGTCAGCTTGGTGGTCGCGCCGTCCTCGGGCGCCTCCAGGCTCGCGATGCCGAAGTCCGTAAGGACGACACGGCCCGCGCCGGTCCAGCAGCACATTGCCGGGCTTCACATCCCGGTGCAGCACCCCGGCGTCATGGGCCGCGCCGAGCGCGTCCGCGACCTCGGCGCCGATCCCCGCGGCCTCCCGGGGGTCGATGGCGCCCCGTTCGTCGATCACATCGTCGAGCGACGGGCCGTCGATCAGCTCCATGACGATGAGCGGCAGCCCGTCCTCCTCGGCCACATCGTGGACCGTGATCACCCCGGGGTGCCGGATCCGGGCCGCTGCCCGCGCCTCCCGCTGCATCCGGGTGCGCAGATCGGCCAGTTCGGCACTGGACGCGTCGGTATGGGCGCGCAGCACCTTGACCGCGACCTCCCGGCCGAGCACCGCGTCCGCTGCCCTGCAGACCACGCCCATGCCGCCCCGGCCGAGCCGGCCCGTCACCCGGTACCGCCCGCCCAGGAGCCTGCCGGACAGATCGCCGCCCATGTCCACCGGTGCCACCGCTCCGCTCCCCCTCGCGCTCTCCTCGGCCCCGTCTGGCCGCTGCCGGGCTTCAGGGCTTCGGGCTGAGGGCGAACAGCTTAGGGGGAGACGGTGACAGCGGGCTCAATCGCCGGTCGGATGCGTGCCCGCCACCGGGCCGAACCCCTCCAGGCTCGCCTCCTGCGCCGCCGCGGCGGCCGCGCCCACCAGCCCCGCGTCGGTACCCATCTGTGCCGGGACGACCTCCAGTCCCTGGACGAACGACAGGGTCGCGTAGTCGCGCAGGGCGCGCCGCAGGGGCGTGAAGAGCACGTCCCCGGCGCCCGCCACCCCGCCGCCGATGACCGCCACCTCGATCTCGACGAGCGCGGCGGTCGCGGCGATTCCGGCGGCCAGGGCCTGGGCGGCCCGTTCGAAGGAGGCCCGCGCGACCGGGTCGCCGTTCCGCGCCGAGGCGGCGACGGCCTGGGCGCTGGTGTCGCCGTCCGGACCCGGGCGCCAGCCCCCGTCCAGGGCGCGGCGGGCGATGTTGGGACCGCTGGCGATCCGCTCCACGCAGCCGCGTCCGCCACAGGGACACAGGTCGCCGTTCAGCTCCACGCTGATGTGGCCGATGTGCCCGGCGTTGCCGGTCGGACCCGGGTGCAGCCGACCGCCCAGAACCAGCCCGCCGCCGACGCCGGTGGAGACCACCATGCACAGCGCGTTCTTACGGCCGCGCGCCGCGCCCTGCCAGTGCTCGGCGGCCGTCATCGCCGGCCCGTCGCCGACCAGCGACAGCGGCAGTGCGCCGGTGGTCTCCCGGACCCCGGCGACCAGCGGGAAGTCACGCCAGCCGGGGATGTTGACGGGGCTGACGGTGCCCACGGAGGCGTCCACCGGGCCCGCGCTGCCGATGCCGACGGCGGCGACCCGTGACCAGTGCGCGGTGGCCGCGAGCTCCTTGAGCACGGCGGTGACCTGCCGCATGACCGTCGCGCCGGCTTCCTGGGCTCGGGTGGCGCGGCGGGCCCGTACGACCAGTTTTCCGCTCCCGTCCACCAGAGCGCCCGCGATCTTGGTCCCGCCGATGTCCAGTGCGGCGATGAGGTCACGTGGCATAGGTGTCGACTCTCCTGGTGGGCACGCTGGTGGGCATGGACGTGTTCGGTGTGCGACAACAGTCTTCCCGCCGCTGACAACGTTGTCCAGGGGCTATGCTCGTCACTCCCTCCCCCACGACGACCAGCGACGGGACGAGCGCACTGTGACCGACACCGCCCCGGGCACCGCCACACGCCGTTACGGCACCCGGCCCACTATGAAGGACGTCGCCGCACGGGCCGGGGTCGGTCTCAAAACCGTCTCCAGAGTGGTCAACGGCGAACCGGGCGTCACCCCCGACACCGAGCGCCGCGTCCAGGAGGCCATCACCGCACTCGGCTTCCGCCGCAACGACAGCGCCCGCATCCTGCGCAAGGGCCGTACGGCGAGCATCGGACTGGTCCTGGAAGATCTGGCCGACCCCTTCTACGGTCCGCTGAGCCGCGCCGTCGAGGAGATCGCCCGGGCCCATGGCGCACTGCTGATCAACGGCTCCAGCGCGGAGGACCCCGAGCGCGAGCAGGAACTGGTGCTCGCCCTGTGCGCGCGCCGGGTCGACGGCCTCGTCATCATCCCGGCCGGCCATGACCACCGCTATCTGGCCCCCGAGATGGCAGCCGGGGTCGCCACCGTCTTCGTCGACCGGCCGGCGGGCCGTGTCGACGCCGACGCCGTCCTCTCCGACAGCTTCGGCGGTTCCCGCGACGCCGTCGCCCATCTCATCGCCCACGGCCACCGCCGGATCGGCTTCCTCGGCGACCTGCCGGGCATCCACACCGCCGCCGAGCGGCTGCGCGGCTACCACGCGGCGATGAGCGAGGCCGGGCTGCCGGTCCATGACGCCTGGGTCTCGCCCGGCGCCACCGATCCGGAGCGGGTCCGGGCCGCGGCCACCGCGATGCTGAACGCCACTGAGCCGGTCACCGCGCTCTTCGCGGGCAACAACCGGGTCACGGTCACAGTCGTACGGGTCCTGGCCGAGCGCCCCACGCCCGCAGCGCCGGTGGCCCTCGTCGGCTTCGACGACTTCGAGCTCGCCGATCTGCTCTCCCCCGGGATCACCGTCATAGCCCAGGACTCGGCCCAGCTCGGCCGTACCGCCGCCGATCTGCTCTTCCGCCGCCTCGACGGCGCGGGCGGGGACCCCCAGCGGGTCGTCCTGCCGACCCGGCTGATCCCGCGCGGCTCGGGCGAACTGCCCCCGCCCGCGACATCCACACCCTGACCGGCCGACCCCGTACGGCCTGCTTTCGCGAACGGCCGCGCTTTCCCGCGCGGCTGAGCCCATCCCCGAACGGCCCGTTTCCCCCGGACGCCTGAACGGCCCCGCTCCGGTTGCCCCGGCCCCCCACCGCCCCGAGGGTGGATGCGGAGGGCCCGGGACCCCGGCCGGCGGAACGAGGGAGATGCGATGAGCGGGCGCCGAACGCGGACGATCTGCGCGGTGAGCCTCATGGCCGTGCTGGCGCCGGCCGCCGTCGGCTGTTCGGACGACGGGGGCACCCCGTCGTCCGAAGTGTCCCGGGCCTCCGCCGCGATCGCCTCCGCGAGGTCGTCGGCCCAGGCCCAGCTGGACAAGATCAAGGGCGGCTCCCAGGCCAAGCGCGAGGTGAGGGCCGGCCGGGTGACCCGCAACGGCGCGGGACGGTCCGTGGCACCGCTGACCGTGACCAACGGGGGCAAGCACACGGCCAACTACGCCATTGAGGTCAACTTCCGCAACGCGGGCGGGGACTTGGTCGACGCCGTCGTCCTGCATCTGTCCAAGGTGCCCCCGCACCAGCCCACCAAGGCCACCGCCCACAGCCACCGCAAGCTCACCGGCCACATCACGGCACAGGTGGGCACCGCGGTGCGGTACTGATCACCGCGGTGCCGATGGTTCGTTCAAGCGGCCAGGACCTTGGCCTTGGCCCGCTCGTACTCCTCGGGCGTGAGGTCGCCGTGGTTCTTGAGCTCCACGAGGTGCTCGAGCTCCTCCGCCCGGCCGGTGGTGGCGGTCGTGCGCACGTACTCCCGGAAGTCCTTCTCCGCCTGCTCGGCACGCTTCATCTCGCGCATGCCCATCCCCCGCCCCCGCGCCACCAGGTACACGAAGACCCCGAGGAACGGCAGCACGAGGGCGAAGACGGTCCAGCCCGCCTTGGCCCAGCCGCTCAGCGAGTCGTCACGGAAGAGGTCGGTGAAGACACGGAACAGAAGCGCCAGCCAGAGGATCCAGAGAAAGACCCACATCGTGGTCAGGAAAACATTCAGCAGTGGGTAGTCCATCGTCAGCCTCCCGTCGGCCACGCCCGGCGCGGCCTTGAGCGCCCCGCCGGAGCCCACACCTTCAGCTTACGGCGCCACGGTCGGCGCAGCACCGGATGCCGTGGCGGCGGGCCGTGCGTAAAAAGGGGAGTCGGGAGGGTGATCGGGCGACGCGGGCGGGAAGGGGCAGGCGGCCATGGATCTCCAGATTCTCCCCCTGGCCGTCACCATGATGGCCGGCCCTCAGATCGTGGCCGCGGTCATCCTGGTGACCACCGCGCGGCCGGTGCGGGTGTCCCTGGCGTTTCTGCTCGGGGTGGCGGTCGCGACCGCGGCGGGAGTCGCTCTCGCCCGGGGGCTGTGCGGGCTGCTGGGGCAGGTGGTCGCGCCGGGCAGCCCGGACGATCGGGGATCGGCCGCGTCGGTCGTACAGCTCGTGCTGGTGGGGCTGTTGGCACTGGTCGCCGTCAAGAACGTGGTGAAGCGGCGGACGGTCGAGCCGCCGAAGTGGCTGGGCGCGCTGATGGAAGCCGATGCCCGTAAGGCGCTCACGACCGGGTTTCTGATCATCCTGTTCATGCCGTCCGACATCGTGGTCATGCTGACCGTAGGGGCGAATCTGGAGCAGCACCAGGCGGGGCTGGCGGCGGCGCTGCCGTTCATCGCCGCCACCGTACTGATCGCGGCGCTGCCGCTGCTGGTCTACCTCCTCCTCGGCGACCGGGCGCAACGCGCGATGCCCCGGCTCCGGGAGTGGCTCGCCACCCATAGCTGGGTGGTCAATGTCGCCGCATGCCTGATCTTCATCGTGCTCATCCTGACCCCCTGACGGCCTGGCACTCTGGCCCTCTGCCCCCTGACAGCCTGTGGCCCCTAACGGCCCCTGCCGTGCGCCCCCGTGCGGCCCGTGGCGGACAGGAGGGCGATCACCGCGAGGGCGGCCAGCAGGATCAGCACCAGGAAGAGCACCGTCAGCACGGTGGGGTGGTTCCACAGGGCGAACACCGCGACCGGCACCAGCAGGGCCGCCGTCGTCAGCCCCCGCCGGTGGTCCGCGGTCCAGATACCGGCCCGGCCGGTACGCATCCCGTGGGACGCGCCCCAGCGGGCCGCGCTGTCGGCGAGGACCTCGGCCGTGCCGCGTACCGTGCTCGGCAGCCGCCCCGGGCCGGTCAGATAGGCGCCGAGCGCGACCACGACGCCGAGCACCAGCACGGTGAGCACGGTGACCCGCAGAAAGCGCACCACCGTGTCGAAGAGGACCGAGGCAGCCTCCCTGGACAGCACGCTCACCGGCACATGGTCGAGGTAGTAGCTACGACCCACCGTGAGGGCCAGCGCCAGGGCGAGGGAGGCGAGCGCGGTGCCCAGGGCCGCGCGGGCGAGCGCCCGGCGGCGCCGGTGGGCGAGCAGCACTCCGGTGCCGCCGAGGGTCACCGTCAGCGCGGGCAGCCAGTTGCCCGCCAGGTCGAGGAAGCGCGCCGACCGTCTGATGGTGTCGAGCCGGTCGGAGTGGAAGAGGACGAGCCGCTGGTGGATGTCGGGGATGCCGGTCACCGCGGGGAGTCCGGCGTCCACCAGTTGCTGTCTGACCCGCTCCACGGCGGCGCCGACGTTGAGGGTGACGGTGTGGCCCTCGACGCCGACCGGCCCGCCGCCCTTGCCGGTGAGGGCGCCCACGACGGCGGTGTGGGCGGCCCGGTTGGCGCCGGTCCACACGGCGGGGAACTGCTCACTGCGCACGATGTGGGCCGCCACCTTCCGCACCGCCTGGTCCAGGGCCGAGTCAAGCTGCGGGGCCAGCCCCTCGATGGTGTCGGCGGCCTGTTCCGGGAGGCCGTGGGCGCGCAGCCAGGAGGCGATGTCGGCGGTGACCTCGCGGCTGTTGTGGCGGATGTCGACGGCCTGGCTGACCTGGTCCACGGCGGTGTCCTGGATCGCCGGGTCCTTCGCCAGCGGGGCGACCGTCGCCACGTAGCGGTCGGTGTCCAGGACGATGTCGTGGACCCACACCGTCAGCACGGACACCGGTACGAGCAGGCAACCGAGCAGGATCAGCAGGGCCGACACGGCGCTTCTGGCCATGAACCCATCTCCCGCCTTCCCCGGCGGGGCCGCATCCCGGGTGACACGTGCGGGTGAGCGGATCTGGCCAAGCGGATCAGCGGGCCCGGCGGCCCGGGTGGAACTGTGGGCTCCGGCGCGACGGTCTCCAGCGGACGGACGGGCTCAGTCGGGTCTATGGGCACCTGTGAGTCGACAAGTGCCCACCGGTCTGCGGGCTCCAGCGGACTGGCAGGCTTCCACCGATCAGCAGGCACCTACCGATCTGCGATCTCCAACGGACCGGCAGGCTCCAACAGACCCGCAGGCTCCGGCAGATCTGCGGGCTCCCGCCGATCTGCGGCTCCCGGCGGACCGGCCGACTGCCGAGGTCAGGATGCGGCCGGGGCCCGCCCCGCCAGCGCGTCGAGTTCGGCGCGGCCCAGGCCGGTCAGCCGCTCGACCTCGGCGCCGTCGAGGGCCCCGCAGTCCAGCCCGCGCACCAGATGGCCGCTGAGCGCCTTGGCGGTGGCCGGTTCGTCGGCGATGCCGGTGCCTCCGGCCGTACGGTCCACATACGCGGCGAGCCGCTCCGCCGCGGCCTCCAGGCCCTCGCGGTAGAACGCGTAGACGGCGGCGTAGCGGGTGGGGAGGTGGCCGGGGTGCATGTCCCAGCCCTGGTAGTACGCGCGCGCCAAGGACCGCCGGACCAGGCGGTGGTGGAGCCGCCAGGCGTCGTGGACCCGCTCGGTGGGGCCGACGGGCAGGATGTTGGTCGAGCCGTCGGAGAGCCGTACGCCGGTGCCGGCGGCGGCGACTTGCATCACGGCCTTGGCGTGGTCGGCGACGGGGTGGTCCATGGACTGGTGGGCGGCACCGACCCCGCAGGAGGCGCTGTAGTCGAAGGTGCCGTAGTGCAGCCCGGTGGCCCGCCCCTCGGCCGCGTCGATCATTCGGGCGACGGTGGCCCGGCCGTCGGAGCCGAGGATGGCCTGGGTGGTCTCGATCTGGATCTCGAAGCCGATGCGGCCCTGGGCGAGCCCGCGCGCCTTCTCGAACTCCTCGCACAGCCGGACCATCGCGGTGACCTGCTCGGCGTACGTCACCTTGGGGAGGGTGAGCACCAGGCCGTCCGGCAGTCCGCCGGCCGCCATGAGCCCGGTAAGGAAGATGTCGAGGGTGCGGATGCCCCGGTCGCGTACGGCGGCCTCCATGCACTTCATGCGGATGCCCGCATAGGGCGGCGCGCTGCCCTCCGCGCAGGCGGCCGCGAGGAGCGAGGCGGCGCGGGCGGCCGCGGCGTCCTCCTCGGCGTCGGGGCGCGCGCCGTAGCCGTCCTCGAAGTCGATGCGCAGGTCCTCCACGGGCTCGCGCTCCAGCTTGGCCCGCACCCGGGTGTGGACGGGTTCGGCGAGGTCGTCGGGGAGGCCGAGGACGGCGGCGAAGGAGTCGGCGTCGGGGGCGTGCTGGTCGAGGGCCGCCAGCGCCTGGTCGCCCCAATCGCGCACGGTGGCGGCGGTAAGGAGGTCGGCGGGCACGTAGACCGTGTGGACGGGCTGGCGGGTGCCCGGGTCGCCGGGATAGCGGCGGGCGAGCTCGGCGTCGACGTCGGCGAGGGAGTCGGCGATGGACGCCCGTACGGCACCGGGCAGGCTGGTCGGCACGGTCTCCTGAGGCTTCATGTCCGCTCCTCCGCCCTTCCCACCGCATCCAGCTTGTTTCCACGTTACGGAAAGAATGATCCGTAGGGCGAAGTTATCCGGGCGCTCGACGGCTGGTCAACACCCCCTTCGGCGGACGTGAGGCCCTGTACGCGCATCGCGTACAGGGCCTCACGGAATGTCCTGCGGGGATCGCGGAGGATCAGCCCTTGCGGGTCTTGACCTCTTCGGTCAGCTGCGGGACGACCTCGAAGAGGTCACCGACCACGCCGTAATCGACCAGATCGAAGATCGGAGCCTCCGCGTCCTTGTTGACCGCCACGATCGTCTTCGACGTCTGCATACCGGCCCGGTGCTGAATCGCACCCGAGATACCCGCCGCCACATACAACTGCGGCGAAACCGTCTTACCCGTCTGACCGACCTGATTGGTATGCGGATACCAGCCCGCGTCCACCGCCGCACGCGAAGCACCCACCGCCGCACCCAGCGAGTCGGCCAGCGCCTCCACGACGGGGAAGTTCTCCGCACCCCCCACACCACGGCCACCGGAAACCACGATCGCCGCCTCGGTCAACTCCGGACGCCCCGTCGACTCACGCGGCGTACGCGACACCACCCTCGTCCCCGTCGCCTGCTCCGAGAACGACACCGACAACGCCTCGACCACACCCGCGGCCGGAGCAGCCTCCACAGCCGCCGAATTCGGCTTCACCGTGATCACCGGCGTGCCCTTGGACACCCGGGACCTGGTCGTGAAGGCGGCGGCGAACACCGACTGCGTGGCCACCGGACCCTCCCCACCCGCCTCCACATCCACCGCATCGGTGATGATGCCCGACCCGATACGGACCGCGAGCCGCGCCGCGATCTCCTTGCCCTCCGCGGAGGACGGGAACAGCACCGCGGCCGGGGACACCGCCTCATACGCCGCCTGGAGCGCGTCCACCTTCGGCACCACAAGGTAGTCGGCGAACTCGGGCGCGTCAGCGGTCAGCACCTTCACGGCGCCATGCTCGGCAAGGGCGGACGCCGTGTTCTCCGCACCCGCACCCAGGGCGACGGCGACGGGCTCACCGACGCGGCGGGCCAGGGTCAGCAGCTCCAGAGTGGGCTTGCGGACGGCACCGTCCACGTGATCGACATAGACAAGGACTTCAGCCATGGGAATCGCTCTCCTGCGACATGCGAAATGCGAAAGAAATGGGGGCGAGGGAAGGGCTCAGATGAACTTCTGACCCGCCAGGAACTCGGCGAGCTGCTTGCCGCCCTCGCCCTCGTCCTTGACGATCGTGCCCGCGGTACGGGCCGGACGCTCCGTGGCACCGTCCACCGCGGTCCAGGCACCCTCGAGACCGACCTCGTCCGACTCGATCTCCAGGTCCTCCAGGTCCCAGGACTCCACCGGCTTCTTCTTCGCCGCCATGATGCCCTTGAACGACGGGTAACGCGCCTCACCCGACTGGTCCGTCACCGACACCACCGCCGGAAGCCGCGCCTCCAGCAACTCCGTCGCGGTGTCACCATCACGGCGCCCCTTGACCGTGCCGTCCTCGACCGACACCTCCGACAGCAACGACACCTGCGGCACACCCAGCCGCTCCGCCAGCATCGCCGGAAGCACACCCATCGTGCCGTCCGTGGACGCCATACCACAGACCACCAGGTCATAACCGGTCTTCTCAACGGCCCTGGCCAGCACCAGCGAGGTACCCAGCGCATCGGTACCGTGCAGACCGTCGTCCTCGACATGCACGGCCTTGTCCGCACCCATCGACAACGCCTTGCGCAACGCGTCCCTGGCATCCTCCGGACCGACGGTCAGCACAGTGATCTCGGCGTCGTCAGCCTCATCGGCGATCTGGAGCGCCTGCTCGACCGCATACTCGTCCAGCTCCGAGAGCAGGCCGTCCACATCGTCACGATCGACGGTCAGATCCTCGGCGAAGTGCCGATCGCCGGTGGCATCGGGCACATACTTCACACAGACAACGATCCTCAAGCTCACGCCGGCTCTCCTACTGCATCGTCTCTACCAAGCTGCCTTGTTGCTGGCAGCATAGGCGCCTTCGGGGGCGGGACCCGGGCGGTACCGCGGGCGGTTTCCTGCCGGGGCGGCCCATGCACCGCAGCAAAATATTACTCGTCAGTACACCCAGCTCATTCCCCGGATGCAAGCCGCGTGAACTGTGACCTTGCCAACGCGGCGATCAGCGGGAGGAGCGCACGCCGGCGGGAGGGCGCGGCTCAGTCGCGCAGCGCGTTGAAGCGCCCCTGGTGGTACAGCAGCGGACGGCCTGCCCCGGCCGCGGTGCCCGTGGTCACCTCGCCGATCACCACCCGGTGGTCTCCGGCGGGTATGCGGGCCACCACCCGGCACACCAGCCACGCCAGCACGCCGTCGAGCACCGGTACGCCCTCCGGTCCCGAGCGCCATCCGGTGGCCGGTCCGAAGCGGTCGGCGCCGCTGCGCGCGAAGGTCGCGGCCAGCTCCCGCTGGTGCTCGCCCAGGATGTGGACACCGACGTGCTCGGCCTCGGAGAGCACCGGCCAGCTCGAGGAGCCGCTGCCCACGCCGAAGGAGAGCAGCGGCGGCTCGGCGGCGACGGAGGCGAGGGAGGTGGCGGTGAAGCCGACGGGGCGGGTGCCCTGGGCGGTGATCACGGCGACGCCGGAGGCGTGCCGGCGGAAGACGGAGCGGAAGAGGTCGGATGTCGCGAGCGAGGACGTACCGAGGTCGTGCGTTGCCGTCATGGAGTTGTCCTTCTGCCGGAGGTACGGGCGGGAAGCGGTGCTTGTCGTCGTTCGCTCACCCGCCCGGACACCGTGCGCCGACGGTCCGCACCGGGGTCTCGTGCACACGTCCGCAGAGAAGGAGTCCAGGCCGCATGATGTTCACCCTGGCCACGTCGGGTGCGGAGCGTCAAGTGGGTCCGGGGCGCGGTGGCTCACACGGCATCACCCAGAGCGGCGATGACATCGGCCCGGCGCGGCTGCCCGGAGGCCCGCCGCACGATCCGCCCGGCCGCGTCGAGCACCAGCACGGTGGGGGTACGGGCGATGCCCAGGGCCCTGACGAGCTCCAGCCGCGACTCGGCGTCGACCTCGACGTGCGCCACCCCGTCCACCATCGCGGCCACCTCGGACAGCGTCCGCCGGGTGGCCCGGCAGGGCTGGCAGAAGGCGCTGGAGAACTGGAGCAGCGTCGCCCGCTTCCCCAGCTCCGCGCCCAGCTCGGCGGCGCCCAGCCGCCGGCCTCCGTCGCCGTCTCGCACCTGTCTCCTCCCGATCGGACCTCCCCCGTGCAGCGTTACGGGCGGCCCGGAGATTCCCCGGAGGCCCCCGACGTGATGAGGATCTCCCGGCCGGGCGGCGCCGTCCGGTAGCACATCGAGACGACATCGGGCACCATCTGCCAGAAGCCGGAAACCTACGGCCGCGTAACTTCCGCCGGGAGAACCCTCCCAGGGCATACGACGAAGGGTCCTCAATGGCAGAGCTCGTCTACCCGCCGGTGATCGGCATGGCCCGCACCATGTTCAAGGCGCTCGATCTGCGCTTCGACATCAAGGGCACAGAGAATGTCCCGCAGGCGGGCGGCGCGGTTCTGGTGAGCAACCATATCGGCTATCTCGACTTTGTCTTCTGCGGGCTGACCGCCCGTCCGGCGAAGCGGCTGGTGCGGTTCATGGCGAAGGAGTCGGTCTTCCGGCACAAGGTCTCCGGGCCGCTGATGCGCGCGATGAAGCACATTCCGGTGGACCGCGCGGCGGGCATGGACGCGTACAAGCACGCGCTGAAGGCGCTGCGCTCCGGCGAGATCATCGGGGTCTTCCCGGAGGCGACGATCTCGCGGTCGTTCGCCCTCAAGAACTTCAAGTCGGGCGCGGCCCGGCTGGCCCAGGAGGCGGGCGTCCCGCTGCTGCCGATGGCGCTGTGGGGCACGCAGCGGCTGTGGACCAAGGGTCAGAAGCGGGCGCTGGGCCGCCATCACTTCCCGATCACGATGCGGGTCGGCGAGCCGATGGAGGCCGACCCGACCGAGCCCTCGGACACCCTGACGGAGCGGCTGCGCGGCCGGGTGCAGGAGCTGCTGGAGGCGGCGCAGCGGGCATATCCGGTGCGCCCCAAGGGCCCGGACGACACCTGGTGGGTCCCGGCCCATCTGGGCGGCACCGCTCCCACCCCGGCCGAGGCGCTGGCCCTGGACCGGGGCCGGTAACGAAACCCCTGCGGGCGGGCCCCGGCGGCCCGCCCGTACCGCACCCAGGGCCCTAGCGGCCCATCTCCTCCTTGACGGCGGTGATGAAGCCGTCCACGTCCTCCTCCGTGGTGTCGAAGGAGCACATCCAGCGCACATCGCCCGCGGCCTCGTCCCAGAAGTAGAAGCGGTAGCGCTTCTGGAGGCGCTCGCTCACCTCGTGCGGGAGGCGGGCGAAGACCGCGTTGGCCTGGACCGGGTGGAGGATCTTCACTCCGTCCACCGCGCGCACGCCGTCGGCCAGCCGCTGAGCCATGGTGTTGGCGTGGCGTGCGTTGCGCAGCCACAGGTCGCGGGCGAGCAGGGCCTCCAGCTGGACGGAGATGAACCGCATCTTGGATGCCAGCTGCATGGACAGCTTGCGCAGATGCTTCATGGCGCTCATCGCGTCCGGGTCGAGGACGACGACGGCCTCGCCGAAGAGCATCCCGTTCTTGGTGCCGCCGAAGGACAGGATGTCGACGCCCGCCGCGTTGGTGAACGAGCGCATCGGCACGTCCAGGGACGCGGCCGCGTTGGCTATCCGGGCGCCGTCGAGGTGGACCTTCATCCCGCGCTCGTGGGCGTGATCACAGATGGCGCGGATCTCGTCCACCGTGTAGACGGTGCCGAGCTCGGTGTTCTGCGCGATCGAGACGACCTGCGGCATCGCCCGGTGCTCATCGTCCCAGCCCCATGCCTGGCGGTCGATGAGCTCGGGGGTGAGCTTGCCGTCCTCGGTGGGGACGGTGAGCAGTTTGAGCCCTCCGACGCGCTCGGGCGCCCCGCACTCGTCGACATTGATATGGGCCGTGTCGGCGCAGATGACCGCGCCCCATCGGTCGGTGAGCGCCTGCAGGGCGACGACATTGGCGCCGGTTCCGTTGAAGACCGGGAACGCCTGTGCGTGCGGGCCGAAGTGGCTGCGCATGACGAACTGCAGATGCGCGGTGTAGTCGTCCTCGCCGTAGGAGACCTGATGGCCTCCATTGGCGAGCGCGAGTGCGGCGAGGATCTCCGGGTGGGCGCCGGCGTAGTTGTCGCTGGCGAAGCCGCTCACCTCGGGGTCGTGGTGGCGACGGGCGTCGGTCCTCACGGCTTGGGGGTCAGCCACAGGCGGGTTCCGTTCACTTCCTGGGCGGGCCGGTCCCAGAGTCCGGTGATGGCCTCGGCCAGCTCCTTGACGTCCGTGAAGCCCGCGAACTTCGCGTTGGGGCGCTCCGCCCGCATGGCGTCGTGCACCAGTGCCTTGACCACCAGGATGGCAGCGGCCGCCGAGGGGCCGCCCTCGCCCCCCAGTTTGCGGAAGGAGTCGGCGAGCGCGAGCGTCCACGCCTCGGCGGCGGCCTTGGCGGCGGCGTACGCGGCGTTGCCCGCGGTGGGCTTGGCCGCGCCCCCCGCACTGATCAGCACATAGCGGCCCTTGCCGCTGCGCAGCAGGGCGTCGTGGAAGGCGAGGGAGGTGTGCTGGGCGGTCCGGATCAGCAGATTGTGCAGGGTGTCCCAGTCGGCGAGCGGGGCGTCGGCGAAGGTCTTGCTGCCGCGCCAGCCGCCGACCAGGTGGATCAGCCCGTCGACCCGGCCGAACTCCTTCTCGGTGCGATTGGCCCAGGCGCGGGCGGCGTCGAGGTCGAGCAGGTCGACCGTCTCGCCGGTGACGCTGGCGCCGCCGTGCGCGTAGCGCGCCGCGTCCACGGCCTCGGCCAGCCGCGCCGGGTCGGAGTCGGAGGCGACGACGGTGGCGCCGGCCTCGGCGAGGCGGAGCAGCGTGGCCCGGCCCGCGGGGCCAGCCGCGCCGGCCACCGCCACCACCGCACCGTCCAGCGGCCGCTCGCCCGGTTCGTTCGGGCTGGGGCTCGACGTCGGTGTGGTCATGCTCGCTGCCTCCTCGTCCTTCCCCGCTCGGCGGCTGTCCGCCGTCGCGGGGCTCATGCCGCCGCCGGTAGGTCGCTGTCGGCCGTGATCCCCTTGGTGGAGGCGACCACGTCACGCAGCTTCTTCGCGAGCGCCTCGTAGAACATGCTCAGCGGAAACTCGTCGGGGAGCACGTCGTCGACGAGCTTGCGCGGCAGCTGGGTCAGGTCCAGGGCTTCCGGGCCCTTGGCCCAGACCGAGCCGGGGTGAGGTGCGAGATACGTCGACACCAGCTCGTACGCCTTGAACCAGTGGACCAGTTTGGGGCGGTCGATGCCGTCGCGGTAGAGCTTCTCGATCTCGCCGCACAGCTGGTTGGTGACCTGCGAGGCGCGGGACCAGTCAATATGCAGGGTGTTGTCCGTCCAGCGTACGACGTCGTGCTGGTGGAGGTAGGCGAAGAGCAACTGGCCGCCGAGCCCGTCGTAGTTGCGGACCCGCGCGCCGGTGACGGGGAACCGGAACATCCGGTCGAAGATCACGGCGTACTGGACGTCGCGGCCCTGGGGGACCCCCTCGGCCTCCAGCTTCACGGCCTCCTTGAAGGCCGTGAGGTCGCAGCGCAGCTCCTCCAGCCCGTACATCCAGAACGGCTGCCGCTGCTTGATCATGAAGGGGTCGAACGGCAGGTCGCCATGGCTGTGGGTACGGTCGTGGACCATGTCCCACAGGGCGAACGCCTCCTGGCAGCGGCGCTGGTCGGCGAGCATGTCCCCGATGTCCTCGGGGAGTTCGAGCCCGAGCGTCTGGACGGCGGCATCGCTGACCCGGCGGAAGCGGGCCGCCTCGCGGTCGCAGAAGATGCCGCCCCAGGTGAACCGCTCGGGGGCCTCGCGGACGGCGATGGTCTCCGGGAAGAGCACCGCGGAGTTGGTGTCGTAGCCGGAGGTGAAGTCCTCGAAGGCCAGGCCGCAGTAGAGCGGGTTGTCATAGCGGGTGCGCTCCAGCTCGGCCAGCCAGTCCGGCCAGACCATGCGCAGCACCACGGCTTCCAGGTTGCGGTCCGGGTTGCCGTTCTGCGTGTACATGGGGAAGACCACGAGGTGCTGGAGGCCGTCGGCGCGGGTGCGGGCGGGCTGGAAGGCGAGCAGCGAGTCGAGGAAGTCGGGGACGCCGAAGCCGCCCTCGGCCCAGCGGCGCAGATCCGCGACGACCGCCCGGTGGTAGTCGGCGTCGTGCGGCAGCAGCGGGGCAAGCCTCTCGATGGCCTCGATCACCCGGGCGATGGTCGCCGCGGCGGTCTCGCGGGTGGGTGCGCCCTCGGCGTCGAAGTCGATGGAGCCGTCCTTGGACTGCCACGGGCGAAACGTTTCGACGGCGTCCTTGAGGGTCGGCCAGGCCGGATGTTCGACCACACGCTCTGCTGACAGAACGCCACCTTCAGCTATCGGGGACGAAAGAATTTCCGTCATGACCACTCCTTCACCGGAGAAACTTGCGTACAACCACCGTATCCATCGGAGCCTCCTTCGCTCAAGCGACGGTACGGGAAATCATCCTGCGCCACACCCGCACCACCGCAGTTTTTCCTGCCCCCATCGGCCCGGCTCATGCCACGGCCCCGCTTGAGCAGTCCTGTCATGAGCGGCCGGTATGGTGTGCGCCGGTCCGGCGGCCCGCCCGCCGAGAGCCGACGAATCTGCCTCCCCACTGCCTCCCCCCGACCCGACGAGACGACCCGACGAAGGCCGTCAAGGGCCGTCAGAAGAGCGAGACAGCGTTGACTTTTCTCACCATCGGACACCGCGGAGTGATGGGCGTCGAGCCGGAGAACACCCTCCGATCCTTTGTCCGCGCCGAGCACGAGGGCATGGACGTCATCGAACTGGACCTGCACCTCAGCAAGGACGGCGCGCTCGTGGTGATGCACGACGCGGACGTCGACCGCACCACCGACGGCAAGGGCCCGATCGGCGACTTCACCCTCGCGGAGCTGCGTGAGCTGGACGCCGGGGAGGGTGAGCGGATCCCGGTCTTCGAGGAGGTCGTGGACGCCGTCAAGGCACCGCTCCAGGCCGAGATCAAGGACACGGCGGCCGCCCGGGCGCTGGCGGAGGTGCTGACCGGCCGCGATCTGCTGGACCGGGTGGACGTCCTGTCCTTCCACGACGAGGCGCTCGCCGAGATCCGCACCCTGCTCCCGACCGCCCGCACCGCCCTCGTGGCCAGCCGCTACGGCCTCGATGTGATCGACCGGGCGCACGCCGTCGGCGCCGGGATGCTGGTGCTCAACATCCGCAGGGTGACCCTGGAGCTGGTGGAGCGGGCGCACGCCGCCGGCCTCAGGGTGATCGGCTGGACCGTGAACACCCCCGACCAGCTGAAGCTGGTCCGCGGCCTCCGCCTGGACGGCGCCACCACCGACTTCCCGGAGATCCGGCGGGCGGCGCGCTTCACGGCGTGACGCCCTCACCGGCCACCTTCACCCGTACGGCGTAAGCGGCGCTCAGTCGAGGGGCTTGACCAGCAGCTCGAACTCGAGGTCGGCGCGGCGCGGCACACCGACCCGCTCATCGCCGTACGGGAACGGGGTCATCTCGCCGGTACGGGCGTAGCCGCGCCGCTCGTACCAGGCGATCAGCTCCGCACGGGCGGTGATCACCGTCATATGCATCCGCGTCGCACCCCACTCCGCCCGCGCGAACCGCTCGGCCTCGGCGAGGATCGCCTTGCCCAGGCCCCCGCCCTGCAGCGCGGGCCGGACCGCGAACATGCCGAAGTAGGCGTGGTCACCACGGTGCTCGAGCTGGCAGCAGGCGATCAGCTCACCGCCCCGCTCGACGATCACCATGCGACTGTTCTCGTCCCGCACCACGGCCGCGACGCCCTCCGGGTCGGTGCGCCGCCCGGCCAGGAGATCCGCCTCCGTGGTCCATCCGGCGCGGCTGGCGTCTCCGCGGTAGGCCGACTCGATCAGCGGCACCAGCGCCTCCACATCGGCCTCGGTGGCCGGGCGGAAGGCGAGCGGGGCGATGGCTCGTACAGTGGCGTCCGCGGTGTCCATGGCGTCGGAAGGGTCCCTTCGGGGGCGGGGGCGGGGGATCGGTCGGCGGTGGTGGCGGCAAAGTGACCTTAACCTGCCCCAAGCGGGTCGGGTTGCGTAAGGTCGCGGCATGGTTCACGTACTGAGCAGCCGCGTTCTGCTGCGGCCGACGGACCCCGAGCGCTCCCGGGCGTTCTACGGCGAGGCGCTGGGTCTCGCGGTCTTCCGGGAGTTCGGGACGGGCCCCGAGCGGGGCACGGTCTACTTCCTCGGCGGGGGCTTCCTGGAGGTCTCCGGCCGCTCCGACACCCCGCCCGCCCCGGGCCTCCAGCTATGGCTCCAGGTCGCGGACGCGGCGGCGGCGCACAAGGAGCTCACCGCGCAGGGGGTCGAGGTGCTGCGCCCGCCGAAGAAGGAGCCGTGGGGGCTGGTGGAGATGTGGATCGCGGATCCGGACGGACTCAAAATCGTGATCGTGGAAGTGCCGCAGGACCATCCGATTCGCTACCGTCCGGGGATCTAGCGGCAGACACGACAAAGCACCCGCCCGGCGCCACGTGGATCGCGGATCCGGACGGCGTGCGGCCGCCCCGGCGCCGTCCGCCCGCCCTCCCCGGCTCGCGGTGGCCGGGGGTGGTGGGGCGGACGGCGGGCGGTCCCGGGGGATCAGCCGGGCTGGCTGTTCTCCTTGTGCTCGCCCCAGCCGTGCCAGCGGTCGATCTCGATCCAGGCGCTGACCCTGCCGCGGTCCCGCTGCGGGTAGTCCTTGCCGAGGTATTGCCGGGACAGCCGGTCGATTCCGGACAGGTCCTCGTCGTCCTGAAGCTCGACGACCCGGCCGATGAGGCTGATGTGGTTGTACCAGTTCGCCTCGTCGAGCACGGTGAGCGTGACCCTGGGGTCGTTGCGGATATGGCTGAGCCGCTTGCGGCCCTCGTCCAGGTTGACCAGGATCCGGCCGTCGTCCCAGAGGTACCAGGTGGCCGTGGACACCGGCTGGCCGTCGGACCGGATCGTCGCGATCACGGCCGGGTTGGGCTTCTCGAGCATGGCGACCGCGGCCTCGGGAAGCGGTGGATTCGACACGGGCTCTCCTCCTCGTAGAACGGCTGTTCACGTCCCGTGGTGCGGCGGGGGCAGCTTGATCCACGGGCCGCACCTCTCACGGTGCCATACCGCGCCTCGCGCTCCTTGCCACTCCGCGCGCCTCGCGCTCCCCCACTGCGTCCATGCGCTCCCATGTGTGGCGCCGCGGCAGGGGATGTCTCCTGGTGTTACGTCCCCCTTCGGGAGGTGTGCCGTGCACGGAGCTCCGCTCGTCGGCTGGCTGCTGGTCGCGCTGTGCGCGGCCACGGGTGCCTACTGTCTGCTTCAGATGCGCGGTGAGCCGCCCGGGCCGGGGCGGCGGATAGCGGGCGCCGAGGCGCTCATGGGGTGGGGGATGGCGGCGATGGCGGTGCCCTCCACCGTGCTGGACCCGCGGCCATGGGGTCCAGCCGCGTTCGCGGCGGTCTTCGCCGTGGCCGCAGTAAGGGCTCTGCTGCCGGTGCGCGGCGCGGGGCTTCCGGGGCACCGTCTGCATCACGCCATCGGGGCGCTCGCGATGGTCTATATGGCGCTCGCGATGATGGCAGGCACCACGGGCGGCCACCATCACACCGGCCAGACGGCACCGGGCCGGATGGCGGGCGGAGTGCCGCTGCTGACCGGGGTGCTGCTCGTGTACTTCGCGGTCTACGTCGTACGGTCCGGGCTGCGGCTCGTACCGATGACGGACGGCGCACTGGACGGCGCCGGGGTCCGAGCCGTGGACGATGCGGACGCCGGCGCCGGGGCCCGCGCGGGGGCGGGCTCGTCCGGTACCGGCTGGTCACGGCGGCCCGAGCTGCGGCATGCCTGCAGGCTGTCGATGGGGATAGGGATGTGCGCCATGCTGCTGGCCGTGTGAACGGGCGGCGGGCCGGGCCGTAGCCACGCCCGTAGCCGCACCGTGGTATGCGTCACTTCCCCGTCGTGAACGTACCCGGCCCGAGCTTCGCGATCATAGGGTGACCGCCATGTTGGTCCCGTTCGCGCTGATGGGCCTCGGCGCACTGGCGGCGGCAATGGCGCCGCGCCTGCTGTCCCGCTCCGACTGGATCGACCGCGAACCTGTCCTCGCCCTGTGGGTGTGGCAGTGCGTGGTCGTCGGGGTGCTGTTGTGCTGCGCGCTGACCATGGCGCTGACCGCCGCGGCCGCCTGGGAGGCCGTGCGCGGCAATGTCTTCGCCCCCGCGCCCAAGGGCGTGGTGGAGGCGTACGCGCTCTCCGGCTACGGGCCGCTGGCCGCGCCCATCGCCCTCGTGCTCGCCCTCGGGGCCGTCTGGAGCGCGGTGATGCTCACCCGCGAGATCGGCCGCGCCCGCGCCTGGCGCAGGCAACACCGGGCCGAACTCCTCGTCCGCTCCCCCGTCTTGCCCGGTGAGGAGCCCAGCGGGGAGCGTCTGGTCGTCCTGGAGGGCGACAAGCCGGACGCCTGGTTGCTGCCGGGCACCACACCCCAGCTCGTCATCACCACGGCGGCGCTGCGCCGCCTCAAGGGCCGTCGGCTGGACGCCGTCATCGCCCATGAGCAGGGCCACGCCCGCGCCCGCCATCACTGGCTGCTGCACTGCTCGGGCGCGCTGGCCACCGGCTTTCCGCAGGTGACCATGTTCGCGGCGTTCCGCGACGAGGTGCACCGGCTGGTCGAGCTGGCCGCCGACGACTCCGCGTCCCGGCGCTTCGGGCGGACGACCACCGCGCTCGCCCTGGTCGAACTCAACGAGGACCGCGGGGTGTTCGGCCCCGGCCCCAGCGCGCTCGCCCAGGTCCCGCAGCGGGTGGACCGACTCCTGGCCCCGGCCTCCCGACTCTCGGTGGGGCGCCGCTGGCGCCTTACGGCCACCGCGGCGCTCGTCCCGGTCGTCCCGCTCATGGTCACCCTCGTCCCGGCACTGCGGGTGCTGGGGTAGCCGTTCCGGCACAGGGCTCCTGGCCCTCGGCCGCCACAGGAGTCTCCCAGCTCTCAGCCGTCACAGGGGCCTCCTGGCCCCGAGGCCCGCCCGTCGGCGATCATCGACCCATGCAGTCGGCAACCCTTCACCACCGAGCCGCCCGCACCGCGGCCGTGTTCACCGCGCTCTTCCTGGTGCTGCTCGCCCTGGTGGCCGCCCATTGGGGGCCCCTGGGGAGCGTCGACCGGGAGATCGTCGTCGCCCTGCACCGCTCCGCCGTGGAACACCATGGCTGGACCCGGGCCAACAGAGTGCTCACGGACTGGATCTGGGACCCCTGGGCGATGCGTGCGCTGCTGGCCGTGGCCGTGGGGTGGCTGCTGTGGCGGCGGGAGCGGCGGCTCGCCCTGTGGGTCGCCGTCACGGCGGCGGCGGGCACGGCCCTGCAACAGGCGGTGAAGGCCGCCGTCGACCGGGAGCGCCCCCGGTGGCCGGATCCAGTGGACTCGGCGCACTACGCGGCCTTCCCCTCCGGCCACGCTCTGACCGCGACCGTCGCCTTCGGGCTGCTGCTGTGGCTGATGACGCTCCACAGGGCGTCGGCGAAGTGGCTGCGGCTCATGGCCGCCGTCGCCGCCGTGTCCGTGCTGGGCGTCGGCTTCACCCGCCTGTATCTGGGCGTCCACTGGCCCAGCGACGTGCTGGGCGGCTGGCTGCTGGGCGCGGCGCTGGTGTACGGGGCGATCGCCTCGTACGGCTACGCCCGCAGCCGTACGAGCGAGCGCGAGGCGTCCCCCGAGGGAAGAGTGCGCTCGTGACCCCCGAAACCCCGTCCGACCAGCGGGAACGGTAGCCGCACCCGGGTGCTAGCCGAGCCGCACCCCTGCCAGGATCCCGTGCGCGACCGGCAGGCGCAGCGAGAGGTAGCCGCTCGCGGGGTCGGAGAGGTACTCCCGCATCTCCCGGTGCATGTCGAAGCCGAAGTCCATGTCCATGTCGTCCACGAGCACCAGCGCGCCCCGGCGCAGCCGGGGCTCCACCACCTCGAGCACCGTCCGGTTGAGGTTCGGCCAGCCGTCCATCAGCAGCAGGTCCACCGACCCGGGCAGGTCCCGCAACGTCTCCCGCGCGTCGCCGACGCGGACGGTGGCGATGTCGGAGAGCCCGGCGGCGGCGATGGCCTCCGTGGCCTTGGCCACCTTGTCCGCCTGCAGCTCGGTGCCGATCACCTGCCCGCCGCCGTTGTCCCGCACCGCGCTGGCCAGGTAGAGGGTGGACACGCCGAAGGAGGTTCCGTACTCGACGACGGTCCGCGCGCCGGTCGCACGGGTGAGCAGGTAGAGCAGCTCACCGCCCTCCTTGGACACCGACATGGAGGCGTCCTTGAACGTCTCGGCCATCTGACTGGCGTCCAGCTCGGCCCAGGCCGACTTGGGGTCGGTCACACCGGTCTCGGCGAACGCGCGCTCATCGCCTTCGCGCTCGGCCTCCAGCAGTCCGTCCAGGACGGTCGCCACGAGCTCGGTGTGCAGTGTGGACGGCATGCGATCTCCTTCAGGGTCGGTGCGGTCACCGGATAGATTCTTCTTCCGGCGGCGGTCCGACGGCCCCCTAAACATCCCCCTGGCTCCCCCTGAGCTGCCCGCGGCCATGGGAGAGTGCGGTCATGAGCAATCTCGACCTGAGGCCCGCGGCGACCGTATGCGGCGGCCGCGATGACGTCACCGCCCAGCCGGTTCGCGAACTGCTGGCCGCCAAGCAGGTCCCGCTGGGCGAATCCACGATGGTGCGTCGGCTGCTGCCCAGCCTCGGGCGGCGCATGGTCGGCGCCTGGTGCTTCATCGACCACTACGGCCCGGACGACATCGCCCAGGAGCCGGGCATGCAGGTCCCTCCGCATCCGCATATGGGGCTGCAGACGGTCAGCTGGCTGCACGACGGCGAGGTGCTGCACCGCGACAGCGTCGGCAGTCTGCAGACGGTGCGCCCCGGCGAGTTGGGGCTGATGACCTCGGGCCGGGCCATCGCACACTCCGAGGAGTCCCCGCGCGAGCACGCCCGCCTGCTGCACGGGGCACAGCTGTGGGTCGCGCTCCCCGACGGCGACCGCCATATCGCCCCCAGGTGGGAGCACCACGCCGAGCTGCCCCGGGTGACCGGCGGCGGAGGGCTGCGGGCGACGGTCGTCCTCGGCGAACTGGACGGCGCGGCCTCGCCCGGCACCACGTTCACCCCGCTGATGGGCGCGGACATCGCCCTCGCGGCCGGCACCGACACCCGGCTGCCGGTGCGTCCCGACTTCGAGTACGCGGCGCTCACCATGTCCGGTGAGGCCGAGGTCGACGGGGTCCGCCTCGCCCCCGGCTCCCTCCTCTACCTCGGCTGCGGGCGCACCGAACTGCCGCTGCGCGCGGATGTGGACAGCGCGTTCATGCTGCTGGGCGGGGAGCCCTTCGAGGAGAAGATCGTGATGTGGTGGAACTTCATCGGCCGGTCCCATGAGGACATCGCACAGGCCCGCGCGGACTGGGAGGCGGGCACTCGCTTCGGTGAGGTGCACGGCTTCGACGGCGACCCACTGCACGCCCCCGAACTCCCCCCGCTGCCCCTCAAACCCCGCGGCCGCACCCACTGACCTGGGATATCCACGGTCCCCGGCCCGGCGTCGAACGGAGTGGTCGAGACCGTGTGATCAGCACCGCTCGCTGGTGGCTCACCGGGTCCGTGCCCGGGTGAGCCGCCGGCGCCAGGCGACGGGGGGCCGGTCGTGTGCCTGGGGTAACCAGGGCGGACGAGGTTCTCGTGGCGCCCCATGACGACGACCCAGCGGCGCTCTCATCCGGTACGCCGGTCAGATCCGGCTTGGTGGTCCGCGCGTCGTGAGCTGAAGGTCAGGCCGAGCCAGCACGCCCAGCCGATGGGTTGCAGCGCCCAGTAGCTCGCGATCCTGTAGAGCAGCGTGAGCGCGATTGCCTGCTCGGTGCGCAGCCCGTACAGCACGAGCATCGCTGTCAGACTGGCCTCCACCACACCGAGACCGCCCGGCGTCAGCCGCAGGCTGCCCGTCATCTGGGTGAGCGTGTACGCCACGAGGATCCCGCGCCAGGGAACGCCGATGCCCAGCCCCCACGCGCAGGCGAGGAGGCAGGCCGCGTCGCACCCCCAGTTGAGTAGCGCAAGGGTGAAGGGCCGCCACCATGGGCGCAGCCCCGGTCGAACGGCATGGACGTGCCGGACGAGGGCAAGCAGGCTGTCCTGGATGTCCCGCAGCTGCTGGGAACGTACCCCGAGCCGCCGCCAGAACCGCCAGACGCGGCGGCGTACCGGCGCGCAACGGGAGAGGCCGGCCACAGCGCCCACCGTCACGCCGAGGACCGCCGCGAGCCCGAGCACCACGGGCCGCAGCGCGCCGAGCCCCGCGGAGCCACTCGCCAGCGCACCGGCCACCAGCAGCGCAAAGAGCGCGGCCGCCGACAGCACTCCCGAGACGGCCAGCACCGCTCCCGCGAGTACCTGTCCCACACCCCTGCGCCGGAACTGCGTGAACATCCATGCGGCCGCGAACGCCGCCCCGCCCGGCAGTGCGCCGGCGACGGCGTTGGCCGCCAGCACGATGGTCCCGACGACCCTGAGGCGCAAGCGCTCCCCGCCCATCCGCAGCAGCCACTGCTGCAGTGCGATCAGAGCGCCGAGAGACGCTGCCTCGAACCCGGCGACCAGGACCAGCCGGGGCATCCGGACCGCGGCGATCAAGCGCGAGGCCGCAGCCAGATCGTGCCGCCGGTACACCGCGACGACCGCCGCGATCACCACCAGGGCGACGGAGGCGAGCCACCACAGCCGACGTGGCTTCCTGAAGGGTGCGGTGGCGAAGTCCTCACCATGCTCGGGGTCCTTGTCCGCGCCGTCCATGTCGGCCACCGTACGGCGCCACACCGCCCTACGAGATGAGGCGTAAGCGAACCGTCCTTGTACCGGGGCCGCCGGCGGTCCCCCGTCGTGCGCGCAACTGTCCGCGGGAAGCGGAGCCGGGACGGACCACTCATCTGTCGAACGTGCGGTCGGAAAGTGCAGCGACCTGCCTGCCCCGGGGCGCGCGGGCAGGCACGGGCCCCAGCCGAGGTGTCGTTCCGCCGGCGGACTCCGAACCGGCCCTAACGTCTGCTGAGTGAAGAGTCGACACGAGGCGTGGGTGAGGCCGGCGGGGCTCGACCCCGAGGAGGCGGCGGAGCTGCTCCTGCGCGATCTGCACAGTTCGCGAGCCGGTTTGACCTCCGTCGAGGCCGGGCGGCGACTGCTGCAGTACGGCCGCAACGAGCTGCGCAGACGCGGCGGCCGACGCTGGCCTCGTGAACTGGCGCTCCAGTTCACGCACCCGCTCGCCCTGCTGCTGTGGCTAGCCGCAGCGCTGCTCGTCGCCGTGGGCTCGAACGTCGTGGCCGCCGCAGTCGTCCTCATCATCTTCCTCAACGCCGCGTTCGCGTTCGTCCAGGAGGTACACGCCGAACACGCGGTCGAGGCACTGGCCGCCTATATCCCCCAACGGGCGAAGGCTCGCCGCGACGGTGTCCTGCGAGAGATCGATGCCACCGAACTGGTCCCGGGCGACATCATCGCCATCGAGGCGGGTGACCGGATCGCCGCCGACATCCGCCTCCTGAAAGGGGCCATCGAGGTCGACATGTCGGCGCTGACCGGGGAATCTGTGACCACCCTGCGCTCGGCCTCGATCCTGGACGTGGATGTCCCCGTGCTCACGGCGCACGATCTTGTCTTCAGCGGCACCAGCTGTACGGGCGGCGAGGCCCACGGCGTGGTCTTCGCCACCGGTATGAACACCGAGCTCGGCCGCATCGCCGCGCTCTCCGAGCAAGTCAAGCAGGATCCCAGCCCCCTCGAGCGCCAGGTGCGGCGGGTCGCCTGGCTGATCGCGATCGTCTCGGTGGCCCTGGCCCTTGCCTTCATCCCCCTGGCCACGCTCGGCATCGGACTGTCCCTGGTCAACTCCGTGGTCTTCGCCGCCGGCCTGCTGGCCGGCATGGTCCCCGAGGGACTCCTGCCCGTCATCACCCTCGCCCTCGCCGTGGCCGTCCGCGCGCTCGCCACACGCGGCGCCCTCGTCAAACGGCTCAGCGCCGTGGAAACACTCGGCTCGACGGACGTCATCTGCACCGACAAGACAGGCACCATCACCGAGAACCGCATGCGCCCCACCCACGTGTGGACCGCCTCATGCCTCCTCGAACTGGACAACACCTCGGTGCGCCAGCACGGCACCCCGGCCGACCCGGTTCAGGCCACGGTCGGGCGGATCGCCGCCACCTGCAACAACGCCCGCCTCGAACCCGGTGAGGAACCCAGCGGCGATCCCACCGAGATCGCTGTCCTGCTCGCCGCCCGAGAGCTGGGTGCCAGGCTCGCAGCCACCGAGCGGGAGGCCGACCGCGCCTGGCAGTTCCACTTCGACCCCGAACTCAAGCTGATGTCGACCATCGACCGGCACCACGGCCGTCTCGCCATCCGTACCAAGGGAGCACCCGAGGCACTCCTGCCGCACTGCACCACCTTTCTCGGCCCCCGGGGGCAGCAACTGTCGCTCACCGATCCCGACCGTCAGCGCATCACCTCTCAGGTCGACGCGTTCGCGGCCGACGGCCTGCGCGTACTTGCCCTGGCCGAACGGGAACTGCCCCCCGACCGCAGGCCGCCGCACCGACGAGGCGACGCCGAGACCGAACTTTGCTTCGCCGGACTGATCGCCATGCTCGACCCGCCGCGCCCCGAAGTCGCCGAAGCCGTAGGCGACTGCCACACCGCCGGCATCCGCATCATCATGATCACCGGCGACCACCCGCTCACCGCCACCGCGATCGCCCAACGTGTCGCCATCACCGGCAGCAACCCCACCGTGGTCAGCGGCCAGCAACTGGAAAAGCTCGGCGAGAGCGAGCTACGCACCCTCGTCAGCCGGACGCACGACATCGTCTTCGCCCGCGCCTCCCCGGAGGCCAAGCTCCGCATCGCCGACGCACTGCGCGAGGAGGGACACGTCGTCGCCATGACCGGCGACGGGGTCAACGACGCCCCCGCGCTACGCCGCGCCGACATCGGCGTCGCCATGGGCCGCTCCGGCACCGACGTCGCCCGCGAAGCCTCCACCATGGTCCTCACCGACGACAACTTCGCCTCGATCGCCACCGCGGTACGCGACGGCCGTCGGATCTACGACAACGTCCGCAAATTCATCATCTACATCTTCGCCCACGCAACCCCCGAGGTGACGCCGTTCCTCTTCTTCGCGCTCGGCGGCGGCCTCATTCCACTCCCCCTGACGATCCTGCAGCTCCTCGCCTTCGACGTCGGCAGCGAGACGCTCCCCGCTCTCGCCCTCAGCCGCGAACCCGCCGAACCCGGGCTCATGGACCGCCCGCCCCGGCCCCGATCCGAGGGCGTCATCCAGGCTCCGATGCTCATCCGCGCCTGGCTCTTCCTCGGCGCGCTCGTCGCGGCACTCCAGATGACAGGCTTCTTCTACGTCCTCACCAAGGCCGGCTGGAGTCTCGGTGACCCGACCGGGCCAGGGCAGCCCCTGCACCACGCCTACCAGCAGGCCACGACCATGTCCTTCCTTGGCATGATCGCCGGACAGATCGGCACCGCCTTCGCCGTCCGCACAACCCACGCCTCGCTCCGCTCCGTAGGCGTCCTGTCCAACCGCTACCTCCTCGCCGCCATCGCCGGCGAACTCCTGCTCGCAGGCGTCTTCGTCTACGCCCCGCCGTTCCAGAAACTGCTGGGAACCGCCGCACTCCCGGCGGGTGATCTTCTGTTCCTGCTCCCCTACCCCTTCATCGTCTGGGGCGCCGACGAACTCCGGCGTTACCTGATCCGACGGCACAACTCCCGTTCTCCCCAACGGGGACAGCCGTAACGCTGCACCCGCCGCCAGTCCGCTCGTGTTTCGCAGGACTTGATCTTCATATTCGGCGGCACCCAGGCGGCGAGGACTGCCTGCCTTTCTTCGGGTTGTGCCTGTTCGTTGTTTACGGCGGTGATGCGGGCCGAGGTCTCCTCGCCGAGCTTGACGTGGCGGCCGAGGGTGCCCAGGTGCTTGTGGCGGGACTTGGCCTGCAGTTCCGGAGCAGAGCGGCCCTTCTCAGCGAGGTGTTTGAGCCCGGAGTGCCGCAGCTGGTGCAGCGTGTAGCCCTTGCCGTGCGGGGCGTGCAGTTCGGATGCCTGCTTGAACAGGTACTCCGCGCGCGGATAGGACAGTCGGCTCCGGCCCGTGATGGGGTCGATGTCCGCCAGCGCGGGCGGTCGGCGGCCGGTACCTGGCGCACGGCGGTCGGCGGTCGGCGGTCGGCGGTCGGCGGTCGGCGGTCGGCGAGGAACATCGGACCGGTCGCCCGTCCCTGGAGCAGGCGCGGCAACAGCCGGGCGGTGGGGGTCTCCCAGTGCACGTACGCGTGTCGCCGCCCTTCTCCCCGACCCGGCCGCGGCGGAACTCCATGTCGATGTCGGGCACGTCGAGCTCAAGCAGTTCGTCCGCTCGGGCGCACGTCTCGTAGGCCATGCGCCACAAGACCCGTTCACGCAAGCCGAAGCGGTCGTCGGTGAACAGCCGTTCCAGCCGGGTCCAGGGAACGGCCTTGTCACGGTCGCGGGTCACCTTACGGCGCTCCAGCCGCCCGCCCGGGTCGGCGGCCAGCCAGTCCTGCCGCCGCGTGTACGCGGCGAAGGAGTTGAGCGCGGACAGGTGCTTGTTCCAGGTGTTCGCCGCCCCCTCGTCCCAGCGGGCCATGACCGCCTCGTAGACCTCGGGGATGAGGTCGCCGGTGGCGAACTGGTCGCCGACGAGCGCGCGGAGCCGGACCAGGGTCTCGGCGTAGGGTGGTGCGGTGCCGGGGTCGTCGCGGAAGCGGTCGAGGAACCGGTCCACGGCGGCCGCGAGCGGAACCGTGCTCCCGCTGCGCGGGAGGGGGGATCACGGACACGGTGCGGCGCCTCCGGCGATGTGACACAGAACGTTGCCGAGTCGCCCCCACCGGCGGAATGGATCTCCGCAGGTCGCACGCCCTGTGCCGCGCTCTGGTGGCGGCGGCGCATGCTCCACGCGACGCCCTCGGGAGTGTTCATTGGCTCAGGAGAACGATCCGAAGGACTCCCTGCTCCTGTCCGTTCTGCCCTTCGCGGTGATGGCGGTCGTGGCCGTGCTGGACCTCACCTCGGGGCCGGGGGTGGGACTTCTGCCTCTCGTGTCGCTGGGACCGGCCTTCGCGGGGCTCACCGGGGTGGCGGCGCACGGTCGCCATCCGTCTCCCGTTCAGCCCGGATCGAGCGCCGCGGTACGGCGGGGAAGCCGGGCCCGGAAGACGGTGGCGCCCGGCTTGCTGGTCAGCGTGACCGTGCCGCCGTGCGCCGCGACCACGGCCCGGACGATCGCCAGCCCCAGCCCGGTGCCGCCCGCCGCCCGGGACCGGCCGGGATCGGCGCGGGCGAACCGCTCGAACACCTCGTCCTGGAGGGCGTCCGGGACGCCCGGTCCGTCGTCGGACACCGTCAGCTCGGCCCAGTCGGCACCGGCCGTCGCGAGCCGTACGGTGACCCGGGTGCCGGGCGGGGTGTGGGTACGGGCGTTGGCCAGCAGGTTTCCCACCACCTGCTGGAGACGGTGCTCGTCGCCGAGCACCGTCACCGGCTCCTCGGCCAGCTCCAGCCTCCAGCGGTGGCCGGGCCCCGCGGCCCGTGCGTCGCCCGTCGCGTCCAGCACCAGCCGGGTCAGATCGACTGTTCGGCGGGCCAGCGGCCGTCCCGCGTCGAGCCGGGCGAGCAGCAGCAGATCGTCCACCAGCGTGGACATCCGCTGCGACTCGGCCTGGATCCTCTCCAGCGCGTGCCGCACCTCATCCGGCACCGGATCCGGATGGCGCAGCGCCAGCTCGGCGTGTCCGCGGACGGAGGCCACCGGCGTCCGCAGCTCATGGCTGGCGTCGGCGGCGAAGTGCCGCAGCCGCTCCTCGCTCGCCTGACGGCGGGCCAGCGCGTCCCCGACGTGGCCGAGCATCCGGTTGAGCGCGGTGCCCACCTGGCCCACCTCGGTACGCGGATCGGTGTCCGGCACCGGCGGTGGCATGGCCACCTCACCGCTGGCCAGCGGCAGCTCCGCCACCCCGGCGGCGGTCATGGTCACCTGCCGCAGCGGCCGCAGCGACAGCCGCACCCACAGTGCCCCGGCCACCCCGGTGACCAGCAGCGCGCTGCCGAACACCACGGTCTCCACGATCTCCAGCCGGTGCACGGTCTCCTCCACCGGACGCAGCGGCAGCCCGGTGACCAGAACATCCCCGTCGTCCCCGTGGACCGCGACCACTCGGTAGCCGCTGAGCGCGGACAGCCGCACGCTGTGGCCGTCGCCGTCCACCGGCACTGCCGCCAGGACCCTCCGGTCAGCGCCGGTCAGGGGTACGGCGGCGTCCGTCTGGTCGCGTACCACCGCGGCATCCGTCGTCGTACCGCGCAGCAGCCGGGCGCCGAAGGTGCGGTCCGACTGTCCACGGGTGTCGGGCGCGTTGTCGGCGTCCGGGCGCCGCTCACCGTGCTCCAGGCTGGCCGGGAACCGGCCGCCGGCCGCCGTGAGCTGCTGGTCCAGCCGGCGCACCAGAAACCCCTCCAGCGCGAACACCGTGGTCAGCCCCACCGCCAGACTCGCCACCGCCAGCAGCACCACCAGCCCGGCGGTCAGCCGGGCACGCAGCGTACGGGGCAGCCGCCCGGGCAGCCACCGCCTCATGAAACCTCCGCCTTGAGCACATAGCCGACCCCGCGCACCGTGTGGATCAGCGGTGCCCTCCCGGCGTCGACCTTCTTGCGCAGATAGCTGATGTACAACTCGACCACATGGGCCTGGCCGCCGAAGTCATAGCTCCACACCCGGTCCAGGATCTGCGCCTTGGACAGCACCCGCCGCGGGTTGCGCATCAGGAACCGCAGCAGTTCGAACTCGGTGCGGGACAGCTCCACGGCCACACCTCCACGGGTCACCTCCCGCGCCTGCTCGTCCATCACCAGATCGGCGACCACCAGCCGGTCGTCGCCCGGCTCCCGCGCCATCCCGGCCCGGCGCAGCAGCCCGCGCAGCCGGGCCAGCACCTCCTCCAGGCTGAACGGCTTGGTCACATAGTCGTCGCCGCCCGCCGTGATGCCCGTGATCCGGTCCTCCACCGCGTCGCGCGCGGTCAGGAACAGCACGCAGACGTCCGGCAGCTGCGTCCGCATCGCACGCAGCACCGTGAGCCCGTCGGTGTCCGGCAGCATCCAGTCGAGCACCACCGCGTCCGGGCGGAACGCCCGCACGGCGTCCAGCGCGGACCCGCCGTCGGCGGCGGTGCGAACATCCCAGCCCTCGTAGCGCAGCGCACCCGACAGCACCTCGGTCAGATCGGGTTCGTCGTCGACGACGAGGACGCGGACCCGGTCGCCGTCGGGCCGCAGCAGAAAACGGCTGGTGGAGTGCGTATCCATGATGCCTCCAGCATCCCTCGCGGTGCGCGCTGCCGAGACCCGCCCTTCCTCTGAGTTTCCTCTGAATCCGAACGCGTTCCGCTCGGGTTCAGAGGGTCCTCAGAGCTTCGCGGGTGACGCTGACCAGGCACGTCGCCGAGAGGACTCCTATGACCAGCACGACGCCACCGACCCCGGCCAGGACTCGCCCGTCCCGGTCGGCACCGCGCCCGCCCAGCCCCGTCCCGGCGCTCGCACACCTGATGATCTGGGGCGGGGCCGCCACCGTCCTGGCGCTGTGGTGGAGCGACACCCCCTCGGTCGTCGGCGCCGCCGGCTGGCTGACCGGCGCGGGGCGGATCACCGGGCTGCTCGCCGGTTACACCTGCGCGATCCTCCTGCTGCTGATGGCGCGCGTACCGCTGCTGGACCGCGCCATCGGCTCCGACCGGCTGGCCCGCTGGCACGCCCTGGGCGGCCGCTACACGATCTCGCTGGCCTGCGCCCACGTCCTGCTGATCATCTGGGGGTACTCGCTGGAATCGCACACCGGTGTGGTGGACCAGACCACCACCCTGGTCCTCCACTACCCGGACCTGCTCAAGGGGACGATCGGCTTTCTGCTGTTTCTCCTCACCGCGATCGTGTCCGCGCGCGCCGTGCGCCGTCGCATCTCCTACGAGACCTGGCACCTTCTGCACTTCGCGACCTATCTCGCGGTCTTCCTGGCCTTCGGGCACCAGCTCTCCGACGGAGCCGACTTCACCGGAAACCGACCCGCCCAGCTGGCCTGGTACACCCTCTACATCGGCGCGGCGGCACTGCTGGCCTGGTACCGGTTCGCCGTTCCGGTACGCCGGGCGCTGCGCCACCGGCTGTACGTCACCGAGGTCCGGCCCGAGGCTCCGGGCGTCATATCGGTCTACCTCTCCGGCGACCGGCTGGACGAGCTGGGGGCCGAGCCCGGCCAGTTCTTCCGCTGGCGGTTCCTCACCCGCGGCCTGTGGTGGGCCGCCAACCCCTACTCCCTGTCGGCCGCGCCGCACCCCGCGTACCTGCGGATCACCGTCAAGGCGTCCGGCGGCCACAGCGCGGCGCTCGCCCACCTCCAACCCGGCACCCGGGTGCTCGCCGAGGGCCCGTACGGGGCCTTCACGGCACGCCGTCGCCGCACCCGCAAGACCCTCCTGCTGGGTGGTGGCGTCGGGATCACCCCGCTGCGGAGCCTCTTCGAGACGCTGCCGGGCGAGGTCATGCTCATCTACCGGGCCCGGCGCCCCGAGGACCTGGCGCTCCGCGCCGAACTGGACAACATGGCCGCCGCGCGCGGGGCGATCGTCCACTATGTCGTCGACGAGCCCGCTGTCCACTCCTCCCCGCTGACCGCCGAGGCGCTCCGCGGCCTGGTGCCCGACCTCGGCGAACGTGACGTCTACCTGTGCGGTCCGCCCGGCATGACGGAGGCCGCCCGGCGCGCCCTGCGCGACGCCGGGGTGCCGCGCCGCCGCGTCCACCACGAGTCGTTCGCGCTCTGACTCCGATCCGCTCCGCATCCGAAGGAGACCCGCTGTGCGCAAGGCCGCCATCACCACCGTCTCGACCGTGGCGGGCATCGTCCTGCTGCTCTCGCTCAAACCGCACCAGGCCCCCGCCACGGCCGCCGCGCCACCGCCCCGCGCCACCGCGTCCGCGGGGAGGCCCCCCACCCCGACCGGCGGCCAGTCCTCGGGCGGCGACCAGTCCCAAGGCGGCGCGTCCGGCACGTTCACCGGCAGCGTGATCGACACCACTTACGGGCCGACGCAGGTCGCCGTCACCCTCGCGCACGGCCGGATCACGGCTGTCAAAGCACTCCAGACGCCCTCGGACCGGCCCCGGTCCCAGCAGATCGCGTCCTACGCCGTACCGCAGCTCACCCAGGAGGCGCTGAGCGCCCAAAGTGCCCACATCGACGCGGTCTCCGGCGCCACCTACACCAGCGAGGGCTACACACGGTCGCTGCAGAGCGCGCTGGACAAGGCCAGTGGCTGAGCCCGCCCCCGGGCGCGGAACGCGCCGCGCCGAGCACGTCATGGGGACGGTCGTCTCCTTCGACATCCGCGATCCGGCCACCCCCGCCATCCACCGCGCCCTCGACGCCGCCGTGGCGTGGCTGCACCGGGTGGACGAGGTCTTCTCCCCGTACCGCCCCGGCAGCGTGATCAGCCGCCTGGACCGGGGCGAACTCACCCCGGAACGGTGCGGCCCCGAGGTGGCCGAGGTGCTCGACCTGTGTGAAGAGGCGGCACACGCCACCGGCGGCTGGTTCAGTCCCACTCCCGGCGGCCGGCTCGATCCCTCCGGAATGGTCAAGGGCTGGGCGATCGAGCGAGCCTCGCGGATCCTCCACGCGGCGGGCGCTCACAACACCTGCGTCAACGGCGGCGGCGACATCCAGCTCCGCGGCGAGGCCGCCCCGGGCACCCCCTGGCGGATCGGCATCGCCCACCCCACCCGCCCCGGGGAACTGGCGGCCGTCGTCACCGGGCACGATCTGGCCGTCGCCACCTCGGGCACGGCCGAGCGCGGTGCGCACGTGCTGGACCCGCACACCGGACGGCCCGCCACCGGTCTGCTCTCGCTCACCCTGACCGGCCACCACCTCACCCGGACCGACGCCTACGCCACGGCCGCGTTCGCCATGGGCGCCGGAGCCCGTGGCTGGGTCGAGGCACTGGACGGCCACGAGGCGCTGGGCATCACCACGGCGGGTGAGATCTGGCGCACCCCGGACTTCCCCGGGGCGGTCCTGGCCGAAGCCGGGCCATGACGGGCGGCGTCCGCACCGGCCGGTCCCGAAGCGGCGCGGCCGTCGGCCGGTTCAGCCACGAGGCAGCCGTCGGCTGGTTCAGCCATGGGCCGGGCCGGGCGCTGCGCGCCCATGGGGCGGGCGCTCCGGGAAGCGAGCTGCCTCTGTACGCGCATGACGATGTGCCCGAGGCCGGAGAGCGCGCAGGCGATCGCGGGGTCGACGCCTCGGACATGCGGCATCCCCACCGCATGTCGGGGGCATCTCAGGCCGCGGCGGCGGAACCCTCGGTGTCATCGGTTCCGTAGGCGATGCGCTCGGTGACCGACACCACTCCGTCCACGCCCCGGCACAGCCGCACGATGACCGGGACCAGACTCCTGGCCTCGACCGATCCGTCCAGTGTGACCTCGCCCTCCCGTACCTCGACCGTCACGGCCGAGGGCGCCAGACGCAGGGTCCGTCGCAGCAGATCCCCCTCGATCTCGTCGCGAATCGCGTCGTCGTGGCGCAGGAATACCCGCAGCAGGTCACCACGGCTGATAATGCCGAGCAGTTGGTCGGTCTCGTCCACCACGGGAAGCCGCTTGATGTTCCCGTCCGACATCACGCGAGCCGCCTCGACGACCGTCCACTCCGGACGCGCGCACACCGCGGGCGCCGACATCAGCTCCTCCGCCCTCGCCCCCTCCGCCTTCGCGCGCTCCCACGCCTCCAGATGCGGGAGGGGCAGCCGACCGGACGGGTCGGTCTGGCCGGACGACTTGCGCAGCAGATCGGCCTCGGACACCACGCCGATCGGGCGCCCGGAACCGTCCACGACCGGCACGGCGGTGACGTCGTACTCAGTGAGGAGCCCCACGAGTTCCTTGAACGGCAATTCGCGTGGTGCCTGGACCACCGGACGTGTCATGAGCTCTCCGACCGTTCTGTGGTGCATGTCCCGACTCCTTTCGGAGACTCGCGGCGGGGTCGGCCGGTGTTTCCTTGTCGAGCCTGCCAGCTCGTCCCCACCGCCGGATGAGCCTCATGGCTCCCTCTCCCGGCCGCACGGCCCACAACGGGGCACGGCCCACAACGGGGCCATCCGGCCCTGGCTCAAGAGCTGGCCGTCCCAGGACGCCGCTCGCCGACCGTGGCACGTTGGAGTTGAGGCAGAGAGGTGGGATGTCGATGCGTGCCCAAGTCGGCGACCAACTGGTTGTCGAAAGCCCCACTACCGGTGCCACCCAACGGGACGGTGAGATCGTCGGGCTCCGCCATGACGACGGAACACCGCCCTATGACGTGCGGTGGTCGGACTCGGACCAGATCACCCTTGTGTTCCCCGGACCGGACGCACACATTCACCACATCGAGCACGGGCCGGAAGGACACCTGGAGGAGACCGGCCATCGAGGAACAGGAACAGCGCGCAGGACCACTCGAGCGCTCTCCGAACCGGTGGTCATGGCTCTGGTGCAGGACGCCGCGGCCGCCCCGTCGATGCACAACGCCCAGCCCTGGCGATTCCAGTACTCCCGGCGCAACCGCGTCTTCCATCTGCGGGCCGACCTCCGGGGCGCTCTGCCGCACAGCGACCCCGTACTCCGGGCCCTGCACATCGGCTGTGGCGCCGCCCTGATGAACCTGCGGGTCGCGGTCGCGCACGAGGGCTGGCAGGCGACCACCCGGGTGCTGCCCGACCCCAGCGACCCGATGCTGCTGGCCTCCGTGACACTGACCGGCCCGCTCGGCGACGAGGACGATCCGGCCGCCCTGTACCCCGCCGTGCACACCCGGCACACCAGCCGGTACCCCTTCGCCGAGACGCCGCTGCCCGACACGGTGCTGACCGCCCTCGCCGAGGCCGCACACCGGGAGTACGTTTCGCTGTCCTTCGCCTCCGGCTTGCATTTGCAGTCCGTTATGGACCTGGCGCTGGAAGCCGAGGCCCGCAACCTCACCGATGCCGGCGCCACCGCGGACCTGGCCCGCTTCACCCGCAGGGCGGGCGATACGCGGCCGGCCACCGAAGGAGTCCCGGAATACGCCTTCGGGCCCCGCCGCCGCATCGGCAAAGCCCCCATGCGGGACTTCGCCGGCGGCAAACCGATCCCCGGTCGGCCGACCGTCGATTTCGAAACCGCCCCCCACCTGGCGCTGCTGAGCACCGCACGCGACCAGCCCCTGGACTGGCTGCGCACCGGCCAGGCGATGGAACGGGTCCTGCTGCGCGCCACCGTCGAGGGCGTCTCGACCTCGTTCATCACCCAGGCCCTCGAATGGCACGACCTGCGCCGGCCGCTGCGCGACCCGATGTCGGGCAACGCGTATGTGCAGATGGTGCTGCGGCTGGGATATGGCCGGCCCGGCTCCCAGACCCCCAGGCGGCCGGTCCACGATGTGCTGGACATCGAGCCATAGCCACACCGGCACGATCCGGAGCACCCCGTCAGGAGGTGCCCGCCGTCTCCCCGCGTCCGACACCCCGGAAATGGCACTCGACATCCACCACGCCCTCCACGGCCCGGGCGAGGCGCGCGGCCACAGGGATCGGCGCGGTGTCGCGGAGCTGCCCGCTGAGCGTGACAACTCCCTCGTCCACCCGGACGTGGATGCCGCTGTCGCCAGGAAAGAGATAGGCCACCACCGTGCGGCGGACCTCCTCCTCGATGTCCTCGTCCGGACGGAGGAAGACCTTCAGCAGATCACCCCGGCTGACAATTCCCAGCAACATCCCCTCGGCATCGACCACGGGAAGCCGCTTGACCCCTCTGACGGCCATGATCCGGGCCGCCTCGGCCAACGTGGCGTCCGGGTGCACGCTCACCGCCGGGGAACTCATCAGCCCCTCCGCCGTCACCGCCCCCGCTTTGGCGAGGTCAGGGAGGCGCCGCAACTGCTCGAGGCGGTCCGGGTCACTGTCCCGGAACTCCTCCTTGGGCAGCAGATCCGCCTCGGAGACGACGCCGATGACACGCCCCTCACCCTCCAGCACCGGCATGGCGCTCACCCGCCACTGCCCCAGCGTCTGCACCATCTCCTTGAACGGCGCCTCACGCCCGACAGCCACCACCGTCCGGGTCATCACATCACTCACGATGTGCGGAGTCTCGGACACACGACCATCCTCCTTCTGCCTCGTCCGCCCCGCGGCGCCCCGACGCCCCACCACTTCCACTCTCCGGCCGGGGAGTGTCCTCCGGCCACCGGAGAGCGCATCGTTCAGCGAATCAGTCCCTGTGTGTGCGGGCGCGGCCGTTATGGTCGCCCTGAACTCAGCCTTCGAGGTCATCGCGTTCGGCCTACAGGGGAAAAGGATCACCTCACAGCTGCTGGACGTCGCCCGTATCGCGATCGCGCTGCAATGGCCGCCTGGGCTGCTGTGCTGCCGAGGCAGCCTTTCGGGGTGGGATGGTCGGGTCAGCGGCTGGGTGTGAGTTCGCCACTGAGCTTGCCGTGGAGGTAGGCGCTCGGCTCGTTCAGGCCGGTGATCCGGACGCTCTTGCCGCGCTGGGCGTACTTGGTCTCGATCGCGTCGAGGGCGGCGACGGAGGAGGCGTCCCAGATGTGGGCGGCGGACAGGTCGATGACGACCTTGTCGGGGTCGGTTGTGTAGTCGAACTGGCCGACGAGATCGTTGGAGGAGGCGAAGAACAGCTCGCCGGTGACCCGGTAGACCACGGTGGCGTGGTCGGGGTCCGTGACGGCGGTGACCTGGGCGAGGTGGGCGACGCGCCTGGCGAAGACGACCATCGCGGTGACCGAGCCGACGACCACACCGATGGCCAGGTTGTGGGTGACCACGACGACCACGACGGTGATCGCCATGACGGTGATCTCCCCGGCAGGCATCCGCCTCAGCGTCTTAGGGGCGATGGAGTGCCAGTCGAAGGTCGCGAACGACACCATGACCATCACGGCCACCAGGGCGCCCATGGGAATGTCCGAGACGACCGGGCCGAAGACGATGCACAGCACCATCAGGAACGAGCCCGCCAGGAACGTCGACAGACGGGTGCGGGCACCGGAGACCTTCACGTTGATCATCGTCTGGCCGATCATCGCGCAGCCGCCCATGCCACCGAAGAAGCCGGTGACGATGTTGGCGATGCCCTGACCGATGGACTCACGGGTCTTGTTGGAGCGGGTGTCGGTGATCTCGTCCACCAGCTTGGCCGTCATCAGCGACTCCATCAGGCCGACCAGGGCCATGGCGAAGGCGTAGGGCGCGATGGTGGTCAGGGTGTCCAGGGTGAACGGCACATCGGGCAGGCCGGGAACCGGCAGGGAGGACGGCAACTCGCCCTTGTCGCCGACAGTGGGCACCGCGATCCCGGCCGCGACCGTGACGACGGTGAGAATCACGATCGACACCAAGGGCGCGGGGATCACGGTGGTGACCTTCGGGAAGAACACCATCAGTGCCAGCCCGGCCGCGATCAGCGGGTAGACGGCCCAGGGCACATCGCTCATCTCGGGGACCTGGGCCATGAAGATCAGGATGGCGAGGGCGTTGACGAAGCCGACCATCACCGAGCGGGGGACGAACCGCATCAGCTTCGCCACCCCCAGCGCGCCCAGCGCCACCTGGAAGACACCGGCCAGGATCACGGTGGCGACCAGGTAGCCCAGGCCGTGTTCACGGTTCATCGGCGCGGTCACGAGCGCGACGGCACCGGTCGCGGCGGAGATCATCGCCCGGCGCCCGCCGACGATCGCGATGGTGACGGCCATGGTGAAGGAGGCGAACAGGCCGATGGCCGGATCGACCCCGGCGATGATCGAGAACGAGATCGCCTCGGGGATCAGCGCGAGCGCGACCACCAGGCCGCCCAGGACCTCGGTGCGCCAGACCTTCGGATCGTTCAGCCAATCGGGCTTCAGGTCACGCAGGCGCGCGGCTGGGGACACAGCGGAACCAGACAAAGGGAATATGAACCTTGTACTCGGGCACAGCCCTTCCGGCAATGCCAGGGCGTGCGGGAACGGCGCGGAGTGCCGGGCCGGCGAATCGGATCTTCGCCGGGGGCGACGTCGGCCCCGACAGCAACGGCAGGGCAGCAGTACCTCGCCCTCGCCACCAGCGACTCTACCCTAACGTTAGGGTAGAGATCAGCCGGGCCGCGAGGGGACGCGGGCCGGGGATGAGAAGAGCCGAAGGGTCACGAGCGTGGACGGCAAGCACATGCAGATCGGCGAAGTCGCCGCGCGGACCGAACTGTCCTTGCGCACCATCCGGCACTACGAGGAGACCGGCCTCGTGGTCCCCTCGGCCCGCTCCCAGGGCGGCTTCCGCCTCTACACCGAGGCCGATGTCGCCCGTCTGATGGTCATCCGCCGCATGAAACCGCTCGGCTTCACCCTGGATCAGATGCGCGACCTGCTGGAGGCCACCGACCGCCTCGACTCCGGCGCCGAGCTGCCACCCGATGAGCGGGAGGATCTGCTGGAGCGAGTACGCGGCTTCCAGGAGGCCGCGCGACAGCGGGTGGCGGACCTGCGGACCCAACTGGCGCGAGCGGAAGAGTTCGCCGCCACACTGGGCGAGCGTCTCACCTCGGCGCAGCATCCCTGACGACGGGGCTGCAGCGTTTGCTCGTTCACCACTCCGCAGGCTGCCGGTGCGGCCGGAAGGACGTCAGCATGTCGGAGTCCGAGCACGAGCTGGCCGAGGTCCAGCGTGAGCACTGCCGCTCCAGGCGATCGGGGCCCTCGACGAATGGCTGCGCGGCCGGGTCCGGATCGGTCATCGCCAGCACCGCGTACGAGGTCCGCACCAGGTGAAAGGCGCGGCTGGACTCGTCGCTGGGCAGCGCCTCGGCACAGAATGCCCATGCCTTCGCCGGGACGCTCGTGCTCCCGGTCATCATCTTCAGCGTCGTCCTCGCCAGGACTCACCAGCATGCCGATCCGGGTGCCACCCGGGCGTGATCACCTGTCGCCGGGGCGCACGACGACGGCGTTGGCCTCGACACGTCCGCTGTGTTCGAAGCGGAGGGTGAAGGGCACCAGGTCTCCGGCCCGCCAGCGGGCCGTGGCCGGGACGGTCACATCGCTGGTGAACGGTGACATGTCGAGCGTGCCGCCCGCCGGAACCGGCAGGGAGTCCGCGACCTGCCGGGAGGCGGCTCCCCGCCCGGTCATCCGGTGACGGCTGAGCGAGATCCCCTCGGCGACCGCGGAGGAGGTCACCTCGACCAACCGGTCCTGCCCACCGCCCGTGTTGGTGATGCGGAAGAACGCGGCGGTCCGGGGCACTCCCGGGGCGGGGAGGAAGAGCTGTGCGTCGGTGACGCCGATACGCGGGGGCCTGCCCGCGCTGCCCGAGGCGGTCCACGTGGCGAGACCGCCCAGTGCGAGGACACAGGCGCAGAACGGAGCGGCCGCGGCCCGCAGGGAGTCCGTGAGGCGACGGCGGGTGGGCGTCCAGGAGGGGGTCGTCATCGGGCGGGTCTCCACCTCGGTGTCGGGTCGCAGATACGGGCGGGCAGTCCATCAGCGGCGTACATGGGCGTCACAGTGGCTTCCGGGCGGCAGGCGCGGCGGGCCGGGAGGGGCGTGGGCCGGTCGGCGACGGCTGCCAGGCGCGTAGTCGCAGGCTGTTGCCGACCACGAGCAGCGAGCTGACCGACATCGCGGCCGCCGCGAGCATGGGGTTGAGCAGGCCGACCATGGCCAGGGGTACGGTCACGACGTTGTAGCCGAACGCCCAGAGCAGATTGACGCGGATCGTGCCGAGCGCACTGCGGGCGAGGCGGACCGCGTCCGCCAGCGTCTCGATGTCACCGCGTACCAGCGTCACGTCGGCCGCCCCGATCGCCACATCCGTGCCCGTGCCCATGGCGATGCCGAGGTCGGCGCCGGCCAGGGCGGCCGCGTCGTTGACCCCGTCACCGACGACGGCGACCCGGTAGCCCTGCTCCCGCAGCTCCCGGACGAGGGCGGCCTTGTCCTCCGGGGTGCAACGGGCCCGCACCTCCTCGATACGGAGGTCGGCGGCGACGGCGCGGGCGGGCGCCTCGCGGTCGCCGGTGGCGAGCACCGGCCGCACGCCCAGGCGGCGGAGCCGCTCCACGGCCCGGTAGCTTCCCGGGCGCAGCACGTCTGCGACCTCGATCAGTGCCTCGGCCTCACCGTCGACGCGGACCACGACCGGTGTACGGGCGGCGGTCTCGGAGGCCGACAGCGCTTGAGCCAGTGCCGGGGGCAACGCGTCGTCCGGGGCCAGGACTTCGATCACCCGGTCCGCCACCCGCCCGCGCACGCCCTTGCCCGGCAGTGCGACGAAGTCGGCCACGGCCGGGAGGGGGTCTCCGGGATCGGTGCGCCGGGCGTAGGCGGTGATGGCACGCCCCAGCGGGTGTTCCGATCCCTGTTCGACCGCGCCCGCCAGCCGGACCAGTTCCTCCTCGCCGAGTCCGCCCGGTGCAGCCGTGACCCGGGCGACGCTCATGTGCCCGGAGGTGAGGGTGCCGGTCTTGTCCAGGACGACGGCGTCGATGTGCCGCAGCCCCTCCAGCGCCTGCGGTCCGCTGACCAGGACGCCCAGTTGAGCGCCCCGGCCGGTCGCCGCCATCAGCGCGGTGGGGGTCGCCAGGCCCAGCGCGCAGGGGCACGCCACGACCAGGACGGCCACGCTCGCGGTGATCGCCGCCTGCGGCTCGGCACCGGCCCCGAGCCAGAATCCGAGGACCGTGACGGCCACGGTGAGCACGACCGGGACGAAGACGCCCGCGGCCTTGTCCGCGAGCCGCTGCGCCCGTGCCTTGCCCGCCTGGGCCTCGGTCACCAGCCGGGTGATCCGGGACAGTTGCGTATCGGCGCCCACCGCGGTGGCCCGTACCAGGAGCAGGCCCCCTGCGTTGACGGCGCCGCCGATCACGGGCGTACCGGGGCCGACTTCCACCGGCTCGCTCTCCCCGGTGACCAGGGAGAGATCGACGGCCGAGCTGCCCTCCACCACCGTGCCGTCGGTGGCCAGACGCTCCCCGGGCCGGGCGACGAAGACCTGGCCGACCCGCAGTTCCTCGATCGGGACCAGGCGCTCGCCGTCGCCATCGCGTACCGACACCTCCTTCGCCGCCAGCCGGGCCAGGGCGCGCAGTGCCACGCCGGTCCCCCGCCGGGCCCGTGTTTCCAGGAAGCGGCCGGCGAGGACGAACAGCGGTACGCCGACGGCGGCTTCCAGATAGATATGGACGACGCCGTCCGAGGCGGTGGGCACCAGGCTGAAGGGCATCCGCATGCCGGGATCACCGGCCCCGCCGAAGAACAGCGCGTAGGAGGACCAGGCGAAGGAGGCCGCGACACCCAGCGAGACCAGGGTGTCCATGGTCGCCGCCGAGTGTCGCAGGCCGCGCGCCGCCCGCAGGTGGAAGGGCCAGGCTCCCCAGACGGCGACGGGCGCGGCGAGCACGAAGCACAGCCACTGCCAGTTGCGGAACTGCAGACCGGGGACCATCGACAGGACCAGCACCGGGACCGCGAGCAAGGCCGTGCTCACCAGCCGGTCGCGTTCCTGCCGGGCGTCCCGCGCCTCGTCCCCGTCCTCGCGCCGTTCCTTCGCTGGCGGCTCGGGCAGCGCGGCGGTGTAGCCGGCCTGCTCGACGGTGGCGATGAGCTGGTCCGGGCCGACCTCGGGCGGGTGGTTCACCCGGGCCCGGCCGGTGGCGAGGTTCACGCTGGCCGTGACCCCGTCCAGCCTGGCCAGCTTCTTCTCGACACGCTTCACACAGGCCGCGCATGTCATGCCGCCGATGGCGAGATCGGTCACGACGGCCGCCGCTGCCGGTTCGCCGGCCATCAGCGTCCACTCCCCTGGTCCGTGTCCATGCCACCCATGTCCATGCCGCCACCGCCGTGGCCGTCTCCCGAGCCGCCGTCTCCCGTGCCGCCGTCTGTCGTACTGGTGCCGTGCATGCCGGGGGCGACGGGCCCGGCGCCCGCGCCGACGGCGTAGGAAGCGGCG
Organism: Streptomyces sp. 11-1-2; assembly: GCF_003595545.1. Lineage (NCBI taxonomy): Bacteria > Bacillati > Actinomycetota > Actinomycetes > Kitasatosporales > Streptomycetaceae > Streptomyces > Streptomyces sp. 11-1-2. The sequence goes on along the minus strand of NZ_CP022545.1, from coordinate 10,244,408 downwards.
AACGCCATCACCAGCAGCAGAAGGAATCCGCACAGCGCCGGCGGGGGCAATGCCCTGGTCAGGAACGCACCCGGCGTCCGGCGGGCAGATGGGCGGGGCTGCGCCATATGAGGAAACTCCCGATCGCTCCGTACGGCTTCAGCGGATCCGGCCGTACCGGTAGAGGAGTCGGGACGACCGGCACCCGAGTTCCGACGCCTTGCCGTGATGCGCGTCACGACACCAGGCTCGCCTGGCGAACGCGTGACCTGCTCAGCCCTGTTCATAGTGGCTCGGACTGCCGTCACGGTGGACGAGACGGCCGAGCTGCTCCGCGCGGGCGCGGGGCATGAGAGTCCAGGTGCCGTCGGTGCGGTGCAGGGCGGCCGAGTGCCAGGGGGTGGTCCAGACGTCGGCGGCGTCGAGGAGGCGGATGCCGAATTTGGGGGCGCCGATGGGCTGGGGGTGGATGGACAGCCGTACGGAGCCAGGGTGGTGCTCGGCGATCAGGTCGCCCCAGGCCCGGCTGCGCTGGATGACGCCGTAGGCACGTGTGCGGCATGCGCGTTGGAGGGCGGAGCGGGTGCCGGTGAAGTCGGCGGTGTCCTCGACGAGGAACCGGGTGATGCCCCGGTAGAGGGCGAGGGTGTGGTCCTCGGAGCGGACCTCGGCTCGCAGCGCCTCCAGGGTGGGCGCGTACCGCTCGTGCACCTGGGCGCGCTTGGTGTGGTGGGGCAGGTCGCCCAGGACGTCGCGCAGGTCGAAGACGGCGAGGCGGTGCAGGTCCAGCTCCCTTATGAGGCGTCTGAGTCCGTCCGCGTAGGCGTCTATGTGGTCGTCCGGGACGCGGATCAGGTCGCCGAAGACATGGCCGTCGGAGCAGATGATCACGCGGGCGCCCGGCGGGTGGACCCGCTCGATCTCCTCGCACAGGGTGTTCAGGAAGCCGAGGGAGAGTCGTTCGCCCTGGTCGGGGAGGTGGCCGAGGACCTTGGCGGGGTTGGGGGACTTGCAGGGGAAGCCGGGCAGGGTGAAGACCACGGGTTCTCCGGCGCGTACGAACCCGGCGATCTGGCGCCGCTGCTGCGCGAACGCCTCCGCCGCCGCGGGCGAGGGGTCGGTCGTGCGGTGGTACGGCAGCAGCAGGTCCAGGATGGCGGCGCTCATGCTGCTCGTGGAGCGGGTGTCCGGTGCGGTCGTCAGCGGCATGAGGTGGGTTCCTCCGTGAAGGTGTGCGCGACGCGGGCATGCGGGCATGCGTCAGACGCGTCGGTCGTAGCCGACCGGCAGGTGGTTGGTCCCCCGGCCGAGGACGGCCGGGATCCACTCGATGTCCCCGTCTTCGATGGCCAGGTGCGCTCCGGGGAGGCGGGCCAGGAGGGTGCCCAGCGCGATCTGGAGTTCGGCGCGGGCCAGGGCCGCGCCGGGGCAGAAGTGGATGCCGTGGCCGAAGGCCAGGTGGGGGTTGGGTGAGCGGTCCAGGTCGAGGGTGTCGGGGTCGGGGAAGCGGCGTGGGTCGCGGTTGGCGGCGCACAGGGAGATGATCACCGAGTCCCCGGCCGGGACGTCCGTGCCGTGCAGGTCGCTGTCCTGGTCGAAGAAGCGCCAGGTGGTCAGCTCGAAGGCGCTGTCGTAGCGGAGGAGTTCGTCGACGGCGCGGGGCATCAGCTCCGGGTTGTCGCGCAGCCGGGCGAGTTCGGCGGGGTGGCGGAAGAGGGCGATCAGGGCGGTGGTGATCTGGTTGGTGACCGGTTCCTGGCCCGCCACGAGGAGCTGGAAGATCATCGAGTCCAGCTCCTCCTGGGAGAGTTCGCGGCGGTCACGGGCCACGGCCAGGCGGCTGAGCAGGTCGTCCGCCCCGTGTTCGCGCTTATGGGCGACGACCTCGGCTATGTAGCTCTGGAGCCCGTGCAGGCGGGCCTCGTACAGCGGGCGTCCGGGGTCGGTCGGTCCGACCGGCTGGACGACCTTGCCCCAGTCGCGGTCGAAGCGGGCCGCCAACTCCGATGGCAGGCCGATGACTTCGGCGAGGACCTGGAAGGGGAAGCGGGCGGCGAAGCCGGTGACCAGGTCCGCGGGGCCGGTTTCCGGGAGGGCGTCGACGAGGGTGTCGGCCAGCTCCTGGAGGCGGGGCCTCAGGTGCTCGACGCGGCGCGGAGTGAAGGCGTCGGTGACGAGGCGCCGCATGCGGGTGTGGTCCGGCGGGTCCTGGTGGAGGAGGTGGACCTGGAGCTGGGAGTGCTGGGGCTCGGGCATGATCGAGGCGCGGGCGCGCCAGCGGTCGTTGCCCCGGTCGTGGTTCTTGCCGAGGCGGTCGTCGCCCAGCGCGGAGTGCGCGGCGTCGTAGCCGGTGACGAGCCAGGCGGATACGCCACTGGGAAAGCGGACGCGGTGCACCGGGCCGGTCTCGCGCATCCGCTCGTAGAGGGGATACGGGTTGCTCTTGTAGGGGCAGCCCATCAGCGGCACGGGCTCGGGCAGGGCCTCGGGGGTCGTCCCGGATTCCTGGAGGGTCATGGAAGGTGCTCCTCAGAGGGCGAGTTCGGGCTGGTAGTGGTCCAGCCACAGGGCGAGGTCGACGACGCGTTCGAGACGGAGGCGGTGGCCCCACTCCAGTTGGCCGGGCGGGGTGTCGAGGCAGGGTTTGACGCGGGTCTCGTCGACGAGGGAGCGGACGGTGTCGTCGGCGAGGGCGTCGCGGGCCATGTTCTGCAGGCCGCGGTTGTAGTCGGGGTGATGGGTGGCCGGGTAGTGGTTCTTGGGGCGGTGCAGCACCGAGTCGGGGGCCAGTCCGGTACCCGCGGCGCGCAGCAGGCTCTTCTCCCGGCCGTCGAAGTTCTTCAGGGTCCAGGGGGTGGTGAAGGCGTACTCGACGAGCCGGTGATCGCAGTAGGGGACGCGGACCTCCAGGCCCTGCGCCATGCTCAACCGGTCCTTGCGGTGGAGGAGTTGACGCAGCCAGCGGGTGAGCGACAGGTGCTGCATCTCGCGCTGCCGGTGCTCGGTGGGCGTCTCGCCGTCGAGGTGCGGTACGGCGGCCAGGGCGGTGCGATAGGTGTCGGCACGGAACTCGCCGATGCGCAGGTCCAGTTCGGGGTTGAGCGGCATCGCGGCCTCGTCGCCGGTCACCAGCAGCCAGGGGAACGTGGACGCGGCGAGCGCCTTGGGGTTGTGGAACCACGGGTAGCCGCCGAAGACCTCGTCGGCCGCCTCGCCGGACAGGGCGACCGTGGAGTGCTTCCGGATCTCCCCGAAGAGGAGGTAGAGCGAGGTGTCCATGTCGCCGACGCCGATCGGCGAGTCGCGGGCCACGACCACGGCCTTGCGGTGCTCGGGGTCGAGCAGGGCATGCGGGTCCAGCACGACCGTGCTGTGGTCGGTGCCGATGAACGCGCCCGCTTCCGTGGCGTACGGGGTGTCGTGGCCGGTGCGCAGAACATCACCGGTGAAGCTCTCGGCCTGGTCGCTGTAGTCGACGGCGTAGGAGCGGATACGGGCGCCCGGGCCCTCGCGCAGCCGCAGTTCGTCGGCGAGCAGGGCGGTCAGGACGGTGGAGTCGATGCCACCCGACAGCAGGGAGCACAGGGGGACGTCGGCCTCCAGCTGAGCGCGGGCGGCGGCGCTCACCAGGTCGTGCACGCGGGCGACGGTCGCGTCCCGGTCGTCCGGGTGGGCGTCGGCCGCCAGCCGCCAGTAGCGGCGCTCGCGGATGCCGTCCCGGTCCAGGAGGAGCAGACCGCCGGGCTCGACCTCCCGCACGCCGGACCACACCGTCGGACCGGTGTTGAACAGCAGGCCGTACGCCTCGCGCAGCCCGTCCGCGGCCACCCGGGGCCGTATCTCCGGGTGGGCGAAGAGCGCCTTGGGTTCGGAGGCGAAGGCCAGACCGCCGTCCACGGCCGCCCAGAAGAGGGGCTTGACGCCGAGCCTGTCACGGACCAGGAGCAGCCGCTGTGCCCGCTCGTCCCAGACGGCGAACGCGAACATGCCGTCCAGGTGGTCGGCCACCTCCTCGCCCCACTCGGCGTAGCCGCGCAGCACCACCTCGGTGTCACTGCGGGTGCGGAACTCATGTCCCCGGCCCTTCAGTTGTGAGCGGAGTTCGTGGTGGTTGTAGATCTCGCCGCTGTAGGTGAGCACGGTCGTCGGGGCATCGGGCCGGTCGGTCATCGGCTGGACGCCACCGGCGACGTCGATGACGGCCAGGCGGCGGTGGCCGATCGCGGCACGCGGGCCGAGCCAGACTCCGTCCGCGTCGGGGCCGCGCGGGGCCAGGGTGGCGGTCATGGCGTCGATGACCGGGGCCTGGGTGCGGGGGTCCTGATGGAAGGACACCCAGCCGGTGATTCCGCACATGGGTACGACTCCTCGGTGAGGGTGGGGCGGTGGCTCAGCGGGGTGCGGCGGGCGCCGCGTCGGTGGTCTTCTCGGTGAGGTTCGCGGGATAGCGGGCGGGCCGGGCGAGCAGCGGTACGGCGAGGCAGGCGGCGAGGGCGGCGAGGACCAGACCCGCCCGTACGCCGTCGTCCTGGCCGGCCGGGCCCCAGGCCGCCGTGGCCAGGGCCGGTCCGAGCGTGAAGCCGAGGCTGCGGGCGAGCTGGACGGTCGAGCCGACCGTGGCGGCGCGGCCCGGCGGGGCGGCGCCCATGACCAGGGCCTGCGCCGGGCCGCCGTTCAGGCCCATGCCGAGTCCGGCCAGGACGAGCCGCCAGGCCACGTCGGGAGGGGACCAGCCGTCGCCCAGCGGGACGAGCAGCAACAGGCCGCCGGCGGTGAGCGCGGCGCCGGTGACCGCGACGGGCCGGGCCCCGTACCGGTCGGCGAGCCGTCCGCCGAGCGGGCCCGCCAGCCCCATGCCGAGGGGGAAGGCGAGCACCGTCAGGCCGGTGGTGGTGGCGCTGACGTCCTCGTCGCGCTGGAGGTGCAGGGCGACCACGTAGTGCATGGCGGCGAAACCCACCGCCAGCGCCAGCACCGCGCCGTGCGCCCGCAGCAGCCCCGCCGCCCGCAGCACACCGGCCACCGGACGGCCGCCCGGACCCCGCAGCCACCACCACAGCGGCGGTGCGGCGACGAGGGCGAGCGGCAGCCAGGCGGGTGTGTCGGAGGCCAGGGTCAGGGACAGCAGCAGGATCGTTACTCCGGTGGCTATCAGGGCGGTGTCGCCGAGGAAGCGCCGGTCCGCGCCGCGCAGGCGGCCGTCCCGGGGCATCGCCCGCCACACCACGGCCAGCGCCAGCAGACAGAACGGGATCTTGACCAGGAAGATCCAGCGCCAGCCGAGCTGGTCCAGGAGCAGACCGCCGACCGCCGGTCCGGTGACGGCGCCCAGGGGGCCGAGGGTCGCGGGCACGCTCATCGCCCGCCCGCGCAACTCGGGCCGCACCGAGCGGATCGCCAGCACCGGCATCAACACGAACAGCACCGCACCGCACGCGCCCTGCCCGATCCGGGCGGCGATCAGCCAGGCGGCCCAGGGGGACGCGGCGGCAAGCGCGCTGCACAGCGCGAAGCCGCCGGTGGCGGCCATCAGCGCGGGGCGGGTGCCCACGCCGTCGAGCCAGCGGCCGACGGGCAACAGGAGTGCGACGACGGGAAGTTGGTAGCCCAGTACCGCCCACTGGGCTGTCGCCGCCGGTACCCGCAGGCCCTGGGAGATGTCCGCGAGCGCCACGTTGACGATGTTCATGTCGAGCATCGCCACGAACGCCAGCGCGCCCGCCACCGCCACCAGGAGCCAGCGGTCGTGGACTTCGGGTGGATCCGCCGGACGCTCGGTAACGTCCCCGGGCTGATCCGCACCGGAAGCGTCGTCGGTCATACGCCCCTCCCTCTGGCAGGTCGGCCGCCGAGCGACGGCCTCGCTGTAGAAGTCGGGCGAACCGCGGAGTGAGTTCCCGGATGTATCAGGAAAAACGGCAGGATTTCATAGTTCCCGGTGGTCGAAGGCGATCAGCGGGTCCCCGGTCAGCGGGTGCTCGACCACGGCGGCGCGCACGCCGAACACCTCGGCCAGCAGGGCCGGTCGCAGCACCTCGCGGGGCGTTCCGGAGGCGACCACGCGGCCCTCGTCCAGGACATGCAGCCGGTCGCACACGGAGGCGGCGGCGTTGAGGTCATGCAGCGACACCAGGGTCGTACGGCGTCGGCCACGCAGCAGGGCGAGGAGTTCGACCTGGTGGCGGACGTCGAGGTGGTTCGTCGGCTCGTCCAGGACCAGGACGTCCGTCCGCTGGGCGAACGCACGGGCCAGCAGCACGCGTTGGCGCTCGCCGCCGGACAGCTCGGTGAAGTGGCGGTCGGCGTGGTCCCCCATGCCGACGTCCGCGAGGGAGCGCTCGACGATGTCCCGGTCGGCGGCGTCCTCCCCGGCGAACGCCCGCTTGTAGGGGGTGCGGCCCATGGCGACGACCTCACGTACGGTCAGCTCGAAGTCCCCGCCCCGCTCCTGCGGGAGCGCGGCGACGTGCCGGGCCGACCGCGCGGGGCTCAGCTCGCGGATGTCGGCGCCGTCGAGCAGGACACGTCCGGCGGCGGGCTTCAGATGCCGGTACACGGTCCGCAGAAGAGTGGACTTGCCACTGCCGTTGGGTCCCACCAGGCCAGTGATCTCGCCTTCGGCCGCGATGAGGTGGGCATCGGCCACGACCGTACGTCCGGCATACGCGACCCGCAGGTCCTCGATGTCGATCCTCAACTCCCGCTCCCCAAGCGCCGGTCCAGCAGATACAGCAGCGCCGGAGCGCCGATCAGCGAGGTGACGACCCCGACCGGCAGTTCCTGCGTGTCCATGGCCGTGCGGCACACGATGTCGACCACCACCAGCAGCAGCGCACCGAAGAGCGCCGACACGGGCAACAGCCGACGGTGGTCGCCGCCGACGACCAGACGGCAGACGTGGGGGACCATGAGGGCGACGAAGGCGATGGCCCCGGAGACCGCGACGAGGACGCCGGTGAGCAGGCTGGTGACCGCGAACAGCTCACGGCGCAGCCGTACGACGTCGATGCCGAGCCCGGCCGCCGTCTCATCGCCCATCAGCAGCGCGTTCAGGCCCCGGGCCCGGGCCTGGAGCAGCAGCAGGACCGCCGGAACCGCCACCGCCGGGGCGGCCAGCAGCGCCCAGCTCGCGCCGCTCAGGCTGCCCATCAGCCAGAACAGCACACTGTGGGTCTGCTGCTCGTCCCCGGCCTGGAGGACGAGGTAGCTGGTGAAGCCGGACAGGAACTGCCCGATGGCCACCCCGGCGAGCACCAGCCTGAGCGGTGCGAATCCGCCGCCACGTCGTGCCACCGCCCAGACGAGAGCGAAGGTGGCCAGGGCTCCCGCGAAAGCGGCACCGGACAGACCGAGGCCCAGCGCTCCCCCGGTGCCGAGGCCGAGGACGATGGCGGCGACGGCACCGAGGGAGGCGCCGTTGGAGACGCCCAGGAAGTACGGGTCGGCCAGCGGGTTGCGGACGAGGGCCTGCATCGCCGTACCGACCAGGCCGAGCCCGGCACCCACCAGAGCGGCCAACAGGGCGCGAGACAGGCGTAGTTGCCACACGATCAGGTCATTGGTGCCGGGCCGGGGGGCATCGCCGGTCAGTCTGCGCCAGACCACGCTCCACACCTCGCCCGGCGGGATCGACGTGGAACCCCAGGCGACCGCCGCTGTGAGGGCCGCGAGCAACGCGACCGCCAGGAGCAGCGCCAGCGGCCCGGCGGGCACGGAACGCCGCGTGCGTGCACGGGCATCGGTGCCCTTCCCTCTCACCGTGGCGTCGAGCGCCATCAGCCGACCTTGCCCGGGTAGAGGGCCTTGGCGATCTTCTGGACGGTGTCGGCGTTCTCGACTCCGGCGATGGTGATCCGCTCGGAGCCGATGCGCAGGAAGTGGCCCTCCTTGACGGCCCTCAGGCCCTTGGTGGCGGGGTTCGACTCCAGCCACTTCCGCGCCTCGTCGAACGCCTTCTCGTTCGCCACCTCGCTGCCCCGATCACGGACGCCCAACTGGATCCAGTCCGGGTTCCTGGAAATGACGTCCTCCCAGCCGACCTGCTTGTAGTCGCCGTCGCAGTCGGCGAAGACATTGCGGGCACCGGCCAGAGTGATCACCGCGTTGGCGACCTGGCGGTTGCAGACGACGGTGGGCTGCTTGGTGCCGGCGTCGTAGTCGAAGAAGAAGTACGTCGGCCGCTCGCCCTCCGCCGTCCGGCCGACGGCCTTGTGGACGGCGTCCACCTTCCCCTTCATTCCGTCGACGAGTTCCTTCGCCTTCGCGCTGGTGCCGGTGACCGCGCCGAGGGAGGTGATGTCGGCCTCCACCGCGGACAGGTCGGTCACCGCGCGTGTGTTCCGCGCCGCACAGGCGGTGGACTTGAGGTAGATGTGCTTGATCCCGGCCGCCTTGAACTCCTCCTCGGTCGGCGCGTCGCCCATGCCGCCGCCCATGTTCATCGAGGCGAAGGTGTCGATGTACAGATCCGCGCCGGAGCCGAGGAGCTTCTCCTTCGGGATCACCGATTGGCCGAGCACCTTCACCTTCCGCGCCTGCGCGTCGAGTTCAGCGGGCAGTGAGCCCTTGCCGGGCGGGAAGCCGGTGCCGATGACGTTGCCACCGGCGCCGAGGCGGAGCAGCAGCTCCAGGCTGGAGGCGTTACTGGTGACGATCTTCTTGGGGGCGTTGGAGAATATGGTTTTGGCGCCCATGCAATCGGTGACGGTGACCGGGTAGTCGCCGGTGGCCGACTTCTCGTCAGCGGGGCCCGCCTTGTCACCGTCGCCACTGCCGCCTCCGTCGCCGCAGCCCGCCACGAGGAGGCCGCCCAGCACGGCGGCCGTCGTACCCCACCACACACGAGAACGCATCGAAACTCTCCTGGATCCACTTGATACACGGGTTGCCCCGGATCAGTAGTCGTGGCGAATGCGGCATCGGTTCCCGCTCGTCGGGAGCCGGCGAGAGCCATGGTCACCGCGCCCGGCCCCTCGGCTCGGCCGGGGGTACAACCAGACCAGTAAGCGCGTAGAGGCAGACTACGTACGTGGCGTCGGTGACGCCCGGCTGATCGGGAGCGGCAGTTGATGGAGTCGACAGGAGAGATCGTGCACCGCAATTTTCGCCTGGCTCTGGGGCGACTGGCAGCCCTCGTCTGCGCGTCTGTCGTCGCCGTCACGGGCTGTGGCGGCGGCGACGACGAATCCGGGGCTCCGAAGCCGACCTCGAAGCCGACCGCCAACTCCGGGCTCGTACCTGTCGCCCAGGCCTGCGATGGCCTGTTCGACGAGGCCATCGCGAAGGAGGCCCGGGAGCCGAACGGGCCCGGCAAGGTCTATCCGGTCAAGACCGGGAGCACCGGTCACGTGGCGAAGGCGCTGCGGGAGGAGTCGGCCAGGAGAAGCACGCCCGAGGACCTCTGCACCTTGACGGACAAGGCTGAGGGGAAGGAACTGCTCGCCATCACCGTGGCGTGGACTCCCCACTCACCCCCGTCGGGCCAGTCGGCGCGCTACACGACCACCGTCGGTCCGGAGGACGCCGGCAGGCTCCTCGTCACGTGTGACATCGGCAGCGGCGGCGGGACGGAATCGGGAGGCGGGACGGAATCGGGAGGCGATCGTTCCCTGGAGTTCGCCATGCGCGACTACTTCACCGTCAGCGACCACTCCCACGCCAAACTGCTCATCGCCTCGGCGAAGAAGATAACGTCGCAGTTGAAGTGCCGGGAAACTCCCGAATACCCGGATCCGAAGGTTGTGGCACCGCCACCGAAGCGGGGGCTGCGGTAGCGCGGTCCTTTCACCTTGCGGCAGGTGATGGCGGTTTAATCGAGTCATGATCTACCACGTCGTACCGCTTGCCGAGTGGAACGCTGCTCCCGACCGCCCCTACAGCCCCGCATCCCTCACGGAGGACGGTTTCATCCACTGCTCTCCCGACGAGGAGACCACGCTGGCCGTCGTCAACGCCTTCTACCGCGATGCGCCGAGGCCACTGCTGGCGCTGCTCCTCGACGAGGACCGGCTCACCGCGAGATGTGAATGGGAGGCCGCTGACCCCGCCCCGCCGCCCGGCGTCGCCGAGAACAGTCTGTTTCCCCATGTCTTCGGGCCGCTCAACCGCGACGCGGTGGCGCGGATCCAGGAGGTCGCATGGGACTCGGAAGGCCGGGCGGTGGGGCTGACGGAGGTGAGCTGACGACGAGGGCCGTCACAGTGGCGCGAGGCGGGCCTTGAGCAGGCAGAACTCGTTGCCTTCGGGATCGGCGAGGACGTGCCACTGCTCCTCCCCGGTCTGGCCGATGTCGGCCGGGCGCGCACCGAGCTTCAGGAGACGTTCGAGCTCGGCGTCCTGATCGCGGTCGGTGGCGTTGACGTCGATGTGCAGCCGGGGTTTCCCGGGCTCCGGCTCGTCTCTACGGCTGAGGATGATCGTCGGCTGCGGACCGCCGAACCCTTCGCGCGGCCCGATCTCGAGGGTTCCGTCGTCCTCGCGATCGAGCACCACGAAGTCCAGGACCTCGCACCAGAATTGCGCCAGCACCTCGGGGTCGCGGCAACCGAGCACGAGTTCACTGATACGACATGCCATTGACGAAACCTACTCTCGGCGCGGGAACTGCCGGGGGTGGCCGCACGCAGATCTCAGGGGCTCCCCGCAGTGAGGACTCTCGGGACCGTACCGGGCCAGGCGAGCAGTGGCGAATGGATTTCACGCCCTCGCCTGCCTGTCTCCGTCGGGACGCTCGTCAGGACTGGGGCTAGGGCTGGAGCTGGGGCGGACGGCCTCGGCGGACGAGTGGGCAATGAGCAGCATCGGCGCGGCCGGCCATCAGCGTCGTGGACGGCCGAGTACGGCCACCGCGGAGACACGCAGCCAACCCCACCGCCACAGGACATCATCACGAGAACGAGCGTGGCCGCAGGCGTGCGAGGGGACAGGAGCCTTACCCCGGCTTCCCCGCGCCGCTCGTCTCGTTCCCTCCGGACAGCAGGGTGCCCAGCATGTACTGACGCGAGCGTTCGATGCCTTCGAGGACGACCTGTCTGATCTCCTCCTCCGAGCCCCTTCTGATGGTCTCGACCAACCGCCCGTGGTTGACGCTTGTGTAAGAGGGCCGGCCGAGTTCACCCCGGAGGTTGAGGAAGCGTTCGATCTCCTCGTGCAGCGTGTTGATCATCGGAATCATCAGCGACACGCGCGCGACTTCGGCGATCGCCACGTGCAGCAGCCGGTTCGCTTCGTTCAGGTCGGGACGTGAGGTGTTCGCCGCTACGGTCGCCGCGCTGAGTGCGTCCAGGCGATCCTCGCCCCCGTCGTGGTCCCCCTGGCGATGTACATCGGACTCTCCCCCCAGGCGGCGATGGTCTCCTTCATGATCGGGGACTCGGTCACCAACACCACGCCCATCAACGCCTACTTCGTCCTGGACCTGGGATTCCTCCAGCAGTTCCGGAAGAGCGCGGGCATCGGCACCATGCTCTCCTTCACGGTTCCCGTGGCTCTCGCCGTACTGGTCTCGTGGTCGTCCTTCTTCGCCCTCTGGTACGCCCTCGGAATTCCGCTCGGCCCAGGGGTGCCCGTCAGATGAGCCCCTGCCGCCCGTCCCGCCGATTCCCCGCGGACAACGGGCGCCCGATGACCGAAAGGAAGCCGCGAACGGCTGTCACGACATGACGGCTTCAGCTCCTCGCACGGCTCGGCAACACCGAGCCCACCCCCGCATCACGTCAGAACGGAAGAGTCACGCACTATGGGCAGCATCGCCATCATTGGCGCAGGAAACGTCGGCCAGGCAATCGCCGGTCATATGTCCTTCAAGGGAGATGACGTACGGATCTTCGACAGGTGGGGCCGCGACCTTGAACCGATCAAGGCCAACGACGGCATCGACATGACCGGCGACGTGGAGGGCCACGGCACACCCTCGGTGCTGACGACCGACCCCGGGCACGCCGTCAGCGGCGCCGAGGTGGTCATCGTCGCCGCGCCCGCCTTCGCCCACGCCTACCTGTCCAAGGAACTCGCGTCCGTCCTCGAGCCGGACCAACTCGTCCTCTTCCAGCCGGGCGTGCTCGGCAGCGGCGTCGAGCTCGCGCGCATGTTCGCGCTCGCCGGCCGGCAGCCCTGCCTCATCGCGGAGACGCCGACCAGTCTGTACACCTGCCGGCTGCGCCGTCCCGCGCATGTCTACATCGGGGCGATCAAGCACGCCGTCCCGCTGGCCGCCGTACCCAGTGCGGACACGCCCCGGGCCCTCGACATCCTGCGGACGTACTTCGGCGACCGGTACGTGCCGGACGAGGACGCGCTGACTGTCGGGCTCAACAACTGCAACCCCATCTACCACGTTCCGCCGGCGGTGCTGAACTTCAAGACGGTCGAAGACGCCGACTGCCACCCGCTGCACAGCCTGGTGACCCCGCGCATCGCCGAGGTCATCGACGCGCTGGACCGCGAACGCCTTGCCCTGGCGGACGCCCTCGGAGTGAAGGCGGCCAGCTTCTGGGACTTCCTCAACACCGCCTACGAGGTGACCGAGGGCAGCTTCGTGGAGCGCATCGTGCAGGGCTATGGCCGTCAGGGATTCCCCGAACCCGACTCGATCAAGCACCGGTACTTCACCGAAGACATCCCCTTCGGACTGGTCATCTGGAGTTCGCTGGCCGCGCAGATCGGACTCGCCCTGCCCCTGACCGACTCGTTCATCGCCTTGAGCGGGCCCCTGCGCGGACAGGACTTCGTGGCCGGCGGCCGCACAGCGCAGAAACTGGGCCTGCTCGGCTCCGACGTCGACGGCATCCGCGCCGCGTTCATCGACGGCGTGGTGTAGACGTGCGCCACACGCCGTGATCCGCCGCACGTCTTCGCGGGCGCCATGCTCATGCCGTGCTCCACCCGGTGGTCCGGGTCGGATGTCCTGGAATGCGAGAGGGCCCCCGGATGGTTCCGCGGGCCCTCGTGCGCCTGAGGCATCGTCAGTGCGTGGCGGTCGCCACCGCCCGGCCCTCATCGGCCGTCGCGGGCTTGGGATTCAGCAACCGCTCGGCAAGCTCGCCGAACAGGAGACCGAAACCACCCCACAGGACGACCTGCATGGCCAGAGCGGACAACCGGAATCGCCACAACACGGTGGCGGGGAAGTCCCCCGGCACCTCGTTGACCACGGGAAGGAAGGCATACGCCAGCCCGATCACCACGGCGAAAGCGGCCACCGCGGCCACGGTCGCGTACCAGGTACCCAGCCTCGGGGCGAGCCGCTTGCCCACAATGGTGGCGCCCACCGCGAGGAGCACGCTGAGCAGCATCATCAGGAAGTACAGCGTCGTGCGCTTGCCGATGGTGTCGCCGTTGCCGACCGCGGGCGGGTTGGCCGGGTACTTCAGGAACGGCACCACGTAGACCGCGAGCAGCGCGCAGCCGGACAGCAGCAGCGCGGTGGCCCGCGGGGTGAAGCGGCCGACGCGGCCCAGGGCGACGCAGTACGCGAGGGCGGCGATACCGCCGAAGGCGATCCCGTAGACCAGGACACCGGTGGCCAGCCCGGCCGTGGACTGCACACCACGCGAGACCAGCTCGACCTCGTGCTCATGCGCGGGGGCGTGGGCCCCCTCGAAACTGATCGCGCGGTCGACGCTCGGCTCACCGAGGAAGTAGGCGGCGACCAGGGCGAGCACGCCGGCCCCCAGACCGGCGAGCATGCCCCGGACGAGCAGATTTCTTACCATTGCGGAGTTCATGAGTGTGCGGCGTCCCTCGCGTCAGTGGCAGGGGAAGCCGAGCAGATGACGGGCGTCATGCACCCACTCATGGACGTTCTCACCGGAGACGACCGCGGTGGCGCCCTGCTCGGCACCGACGAAATACAGCAGGACCAGCATCAGAATGCCGAAGAAAACCGCCCACGGAGCTATCGCCTTCAGCGGCAGCGTGGCAGGCAGTTCGGGCGTGGTGGCTGTGGGCTGCGCGACATGCTGCGCCATGGCCAGGGCCTCCTTAAGGGAGTTCGCGTCCCATCTCGGTGGAGCACAGGACGACGGCTACGGGTCTGACTCACGAGAGACCCCGTCCGGGACCTCTCGCTCACAGTGGCGCGACCGTGCCGGATTCCCACCGGCTTCCGTCTTACCGTCGTCGATATCGCACCGACCGTACCGCGTGTCGGGTTCATGGCCAAGACCAGCCACCTGGCGAGACGCTGCGCTGGGGTGCCTGAGGACGGTGCGGGAGCCGGGGCCTGCCCCCGGGCAGGCCCTAAAGTCGCGGCATGCGTCCGTCCGCCGAAAAGCGGCAGGCCCGCGCGGCGGACGCCCCCACCGCTGCGATGACCGGCGCATGAGCGGGTGCTCGACACGTCTTGCCCACGATGTGCTGATGCAGGTGATGCGCACCGGTCTTGGCTCCCTCCCGGACGACACCCCGTGACGGACGTGATCCGCCGAGCCCTGACCGGCCGAGCCGCCCGGACCACGCCGCTGCTGGTCGTCTGCGCCCAGCTCCCGGTCACCCACTGGGCGGGCAACCGGCTCGATCTGCGCCGCTCGATGACCATCGGGCTGCTTCTCATCGCCGCCGGTTTCGCGGTGGTGGCCGCCGCGCGCCCTGCCGCCTGGACGGGCACGGTCGGATTGCTGCCCGCCGCGGGCTACGTCGTGCTGCTCACCCTCGGCCAGATGCTGGTCGTCCCGGCCGCCCGCGCCTGGGTGCCCGACCTCGCCGAGAACGGTCGGCTCAGCCTCTACACCGGCGCGCTGTCCTCCGTCTCCGGCCTGATCGTCCTCATCGGCAGCTCGGCCACCGGCGCCCTGCTCGACCTGGGCCTCCCGCCCGCCGCCCCCTGGCTCGTCCTCGCGGCCGTCCCGGCCCTCGCGGTGACACTGCTGCCCCGCCGCCCGAATCAGCCCAGGGTGAGCAGTTCCTCGTAGAAGCCGCCGAACTCCCGTTCCCGGTCGACGAGGTGGATCTCCTGGATCCAGTGGCAGCGGCGTCCGGCCTTGTCGGTGCGCCGCAGCGGGGTGTCGTTGTCGGGCGTGATGTACGACTCCACGCGCGCGCCGTCGATCGTCTCGTGCGGGAACTCCCCGACCAGGTGGCCGGCGTGCCAGCCGCCCAGCTCCCATCCGGCCTCGGTGGCCAGCCGCTCGACCTCGGCGTGCAACCGCTTCCCGGTGATCTCCGGGTCGCTCTCGAAGAACCGCTTGCCTGCGTCGAAGACCTTGGGCAGATCGTCCCGCAGCCGGTGCTTGACCGGGTCGTCGCCGAGGACGAAGGTCCGGCCGAAGTCGGCCTCGTACTCTTCGAAGATCGGCCCGAGGTCGGCGAATACGATGTCGTCCGTGCCGATCACCCGGTCCGGCGGATTCTCCCGGTATGGCAGGAGCGTGTTCGGCCCCGAGCGCACGATCCGCTTGTGCCAGTGCCGGGTCGTGCCGAACAGCTCGTTCGCCAGGTCCCGGATCCGGTCGCTGACCGCCCGCTCCCCCTCGCCCGGCGCCACCAGCCCGCGCCCCTCGATCTCCGCGAAGAGCCGTACGGCCTTCGCCTGGGCATCCAGCAACCGTTCCGCGCGCGTGGGTTCGTCGTCCGCCATGGGCCCGACGGTAGGCCGCTAGATCGTTTCCCGGCAACCGAATTAGGCAGTCCTCAGTCGGCCCGGCCAGTCGCCGCCACCGTCACGCCCAGGCCGATCATCGCGAGGCCGCCCGCCCCGCCGACCATCGAAAGGCGGCGGTCCGAGCGGGCGAACCAGGAGCGGGCCGCCGAGGCGCCCAGACCCCACAGGGTGTCCGTGACCAGGCCGATGGTGATCGGGACCAGGCCCAACACCATCATCTGGACGGGAACATGACCCACCGAGTGGTCGACGAACTGCGGTAGCACCGCCGCGAAGAAGACGATGCCCTTCGGGTTGGTGACGCCCACCAAAATGCCGTCCAGAATCGAACGCAGATCACCACGCCGCTCACCGGCCGGAGCGTCCATGTTCGCCACGCGCATCTCCCTGCGGTGCCGGAACGCCTGCACACCCAGGTAGACGAGATACGCCGCTCCCGCCAGCTTCACGCCCATGAACAGCGCCACCGAGCTCTCCACCAGCGCGCCGAGGCCCCAGGCCACGGCGATCACCAGGGCGTAGCAGCCGATCACATTGCCGAGGACCGTCGCGAGCGCCGTGCGGCGGCCGTGTGCGAGGGCCCTGCCGACCACGAACAGCACACTCGGCCCCGGGATCACGATCACCAAGAGCGACATCGCCGCGAACGTGAGAACACTCTCCGTGGACACCACGTGTCCGCCACCTCCTGAATCGCTCCGTCCAGGGGACATACAAACAGATGGTGGGTTGTCCGCTCCAGACTCAGGCCCCCGGCCGGGGCTCGCAAGAAAGGGGCCCCGGCCGGCGAGCCGGCTGCTTACGGCTGAGCGCTGGACACGGGCGCGTTGAGGTTCTCGTGGACCGCGCGGGCGATGCCCTCGATGTTGGCGATGCCATCGTCCATCGTGGCGTTGTCCTGCGAGAGCACCGTGATCGTGTAGTCGTGGTCGCCGCCGGTGAAGGCGCCGAGGCTGTGCACACGCCAGCCGTTCGTGGCCCGCTCCAGCCAGCCGTTCTTCACATGCACCTGGGCGTCGCTCGGCGCGCCGGCCGGGGTGCCCCAGCGCTGCGAGGGGATGACCTCGGCCGTCAGCTTCAGGATGTAGGCGCGGGAGTCATCGCTGAGCACCGGGTTGGTGTGGGTCACCAGTTGGAGGAGCTTTTCCTCGTCGTTCGCGGTGATCTGGGTGAGCCCCCAGTGGCCCTCGCTGTCGAGGGTGGTGTTGGTCATTCCCGCGGCCTGCAGGAACCCGTTGATCTTGTCCGCCCCGAGCTGCTTCCACAGCGCGGTGGTGGCGTCGTTGTCGGACTCTGTGATCATGGCGGTGGCATGATCCTTCTCCTCCTGTGTCAGGGCGCGATTGTCCTTCTGCGCGTCCCACAGCAGGGTGCTGAGCACGGTCACCTTGACCGTGCTCGCGGAGTCGAAGTGCCGGTCCGCATCCAGAGTGCAGGTGGTGTTCGTGGTGCGGTCGTGGAGGCTGATCGCCGTGGTGGCGGCGGAGCCCTCCAGCGCCGAATTGATGTCCTCGGAGAGCTTGTCGGCGAGTTCCGGCCGGTCCGAGGTGCAGATCGCCGCCTGCGGGGTGGCCGCGTGAGCCGACCCCACCGAGGCGATCGTCGGCACGAGCACCCCGGCGGCCAGCACCGCTCTTGTCGCCAGGGTGGTACGGGGAGGCTGGGTTATTCGTCGGTGTCGACCCATGGTGCGCTTGTCCATTCGTTCGTGGGGCAGTTGGACACGCGGTGCCTGCGCTCCGTTGCGAAGACATCCGGTGCTCCGACCCTGGATGACGAGCCGGAGGCGGGTGAGGTTCACGAACGCGTCCGAGTCTCACAAGATCGCTCCACAATAGGCACCGCGCCCGGGCGGGCCGGGCGCGGTGCGGCAGACGAACTGGGCGGCGACGGCCAGGACGGCGAAGAACATCGAGCCGCCCGGCTTCCACAGCCGACCCCGGCCCGGCTTCCACTGCCGACCCGGGACCCGGTCAGCGCTGAATGGCCGTGAGGAAGTCTCCGAGGGCTCGCGCGACGGCGCCGGGGGCTTCCGCGGGGAGCAGGTGGCCGGCGTCCGGGACAGTCGTCAGGGTCGCGTGCGGGATGTGGGGCAAGAGGTGTTCGCGCAAGATGTGCGGCGGCTCAACCACGTCGTTCTCCGCGGCCAGCACCGTCACCGGGACCTCGATACGCCGTGCGGCATCGGTGATGTCCCGCGCGATTCCGTGCAGGGGCCACTCCTGCCGGGCCTCGGCACCGGCGGCGAGGCTGTCGCGCTCCGCGGTGGCCCGCACTGCCTCGGGCAGCGGTGTGGCGGTCAGGACGTGGTCGAGGGCGTGCCCCACCGTCTCGGCCGAGTCATAGGCGTGTGACAGGCCCTGCCGGTACTCCTCGGTCACCATGGCGGGCGGCTGGGGCGGCGCGGGCGCGACGAGCACCAGGCCGACCAGGCCGGCCGGTCGGCGGGCCGCGACGAGCTGGCCCGCCTTGCCGCCCATCGAATGGCCGACGAGGACGAACGGCCCCGACACGCGCTCCTCGATCACACGGACGAGATCGTCGGCGAGCTGGTCGAGGTGATAGGGGCCGGGCAGCGCCCGCGAGGTGCCCCAGCCGCGCTGGTCGAAGCGGACCGTCGCCTGCCCGGGCGGCAGGTGGCCGATCACACCGTTCCAGGTGTCGGCGGAGCCGCCCCAGTAGTGGGCGAACACCAGCGTCGGGCCGGTATCGCCCCCGACTCGCACGTCGAGCGACCCGCCCGCCACGGGAACTCTCGTTGTCATTTCCATCATCTTCGCGCCTTCCCTGTCGGCCACGGAAGGCGACTCCGTCATCCTGCCGCAGCTCTGAACCAGTAACCTGACCTGCCGATCAGGCTCGGAATCGACCGTAGGCGAGGGGGTGTCCACTCCTTGACGGAAAGGAACACGTTCATTGTGGAAAACGGACACAGTGCGGTGCGGCAACTGCGCTACCTGCCTGCCGTGGGATCGGTGTACGGGGTGGAGGTCCTCGATTTCGCGGCGCTGCGTTCGATGGACACCCAGCGCCGTCGTACCCAGCCGCAACGCCCCGACTTCCATGTGTTCGCGCTGGTCGGTTCCGGAACCGGCAGCCACGAAGCGGACTTCCACAACTACCGGCTGAGGGAAGGCGGCGCCGTGTGGATCCGGCCGGGCATGGTGCACCGCTGGAGCGATATCGACGCCTGCGACGGCCCGCTGGTCCTCTTCCGGCCCGGCTTCCTTTCCGGCTTCACAGCGTCGGAGGCCACCGCGCCGGCGTGCTGGCACCTGGACCGGCAGCGCCTGTCCCTCGCCCTGCTCGCGGCCGAACATCTCGGCCGCGAGCACAGCACGGCAGTGCACACACCACGCCTGGCATCCCCCGCCCTGCTGTCCCACCTGCTGGCGGCACTGATCCTGCGCGCACTCCCCGGCACACCGCCCTCAGCCGGCCCGGCAAGCCCCGGCAGCCGACCTACCGAAGTGTTCCGCGCCTATCGGGCCGCCGTCGAAGAGCGCTTCACCGACTGGCACCATGTGGCCGACTACGCGCGGGCATTGGGCTACGACGTACGCACCCTCACCCGGACGACGCGTGCCGCCACTGGCACGGGCGCCAAGACATTCCTCGACCAGCGCATCCTGCTGGAGGCGAAACGGCTGCTCGCCCACACCGACCTGCCGGTCAGCGGCTGCGCCCGACGCCTCGGCTTCCGGGACGTCGGCAACTTCACCACGTTCTTCCGTCGCCAGGCCGGCCTGCCCCCCGCCGCGTGGCGCGCCGCATACAGCACCGCAGGCACACACGGCGGCTGACCCACCCTCAGCGGCCGGGGGCCTGGCGAGTCACTGTCGCGGGGGCAGGCTCACTGTTGCGGGGCAGGTTCACTGTCGCGGGGGCAGGTGCCGCAATCCGTTCTCCAGCAGGGCGAAGGCGTGTTCCATGTCGGCCACCGCACCCGCATAGCGCTCGTCGGCCGGCTCCCCGTACGCCAGGCGTTCGGCGTTGTCCTGCGCCAACGCCCAGTGGACCGCGACGATTTGGACGGCGGCGAGCCGCGCGGTGAGTTCCGGAGTGTCCGCCGTTTCCCGCAGTGCCTCAGTCAGTGCGCGCTCGGCGCCGGTCTTGAACCCTGCCATCCGGGCCACCAGCGAGGGCGCGTCGAGGATCATGCGGTGGAGCCTGCGTACCTCGGGCTGGTCGTTGAGCCCGGTGATCGGATCCCGCTCGCGCAGCCCCTTGAGGAAGTGCTCGCGCAGTGCGGTCAGCGGGGCGGTACGGGGCGGGCGGGCCCGCACGACGCGTGCGGATTCGGTCTCGTGGTCCGCCAGGCGGTGCACCACGAGGTCTTCCTTCGTCGGGAAGTAGGCGAAAAGGGTGCGCTTGGACACCTCGGCCGCTTCGGCCACTTGGGCCACCGAGACCTGGTTGAAGCCGTGTTCGAGAAACAGCGAGATCGCCGCGTCGGAGATCGCCGCGTGGGTCCGCTGCTTCTTTCGTTCCCGTAGCCCTGGCTTGCCGTCCACGGCGTCCACGGTAGCAGAAAACTGCCCCTGGTAAATTTCTGCACCGGGTATATATTTATCCTGAGTGAGCCGAGTCAGAGCGTTGAGATGAGATGGAGTGACGGTGTTGACGGAGAGCACGACCGAGGTCGTTGTCGCGGGTGCGGGCCCGACCGGACTGATGCTGGCGTACGAACTGGCTCTGGCCGGGGTCGAGACCCTGGTGCTGGAGAAGCTGCCCCAGCGGATCCAGCAGGTGAAGGGCGGCACGATTCAGCCCCGCACCGCCGAGCTGCTGGAGTCCCGCGGCCTGCTGGAGCCGCTGCTGCGGCGGGCCATTGCGCGTGATCCGGTGGGCGGCCATTTCGCGGCCCTGCCCGTGCCCTTGGACTGCGCCCCCTGGCGGACCGAGCACCCCTTCCCGATCGGGATCCCTCAGTGGGAGATCGAGGAGGTGCTCGAAGAGCGGGCGACCGCCGCCGGCGCGCGGGTGCTGCGCGGCACCGCCGTCTCAGCGGTCGCGCCGGAGGACGACGGTATGGTCGTCACGGCGGACGGCCTGCGGGCGCGGGCTCACTATCTGGTGGCGTGCGACGGCGGCCACAGTACGGTGCGCAAACTGCTCGGGCTGCCGTTTCCCGGCAGGGCCGGAACGCATCCGGCGGTGCTGGCCGATATCCGTCTATCCGCCGTTTCCTCGCTGGTGCCGCGGCAGATGGGGCATATGAGCACCCTGACCCGTCATGCGCGCGGCTACTGGTCCATGCTGGTCCCTCTCGGCGGCGACCGGTACCGGTTCACCTTCGGGCACGCGGACCAGGCGGACACCGCACGCGACACCTCCGTCACCCACGAGGAGATCGCGGCCGCGCTGCAGGCCGTGTACGGCCCTGAGACCACCCTCGGCGCCGTGGACAACTCCTCGCGGTTCTCCGACGCCACGCGACAACTGGAGCACTACCGCACGGGCCGTGTCCTCTTCGCCGGGGACGCCGCGCATATCCACCCGCCACTGGGCGGCCAGGGCCTCAACCTCGGCGTACAGGACGCGCTCAACCTCGGGTGGAAACTGGCCGCGGTCCTCCAGGACCGGGCGCCGAACGGCTTGCTGGACAGCTATCACGCCGAACGGCATCCAGTCGCGGCCCAGGTCCTGCATCACACCTCGGCGCAGCGCGTCCTGGCGGTTTCGAACCCGAGCGAGGACGTGGCCGCCCTGCGCGACATCTTCACCGACCTGCTGCGCCTGCCCGACACCAACCGCCATCTCGCGGGGCTGATGTCCGGCCTCTCGCTGCGCTACGACCTGCCCGGCGATCACCCGCTCACCGGACAGCGCATACCGGACGCCGATCTGGTGACCGAAACCGGCACCACCCGGCTGTCGACGCTCTTCGGCTCCGGGCACGCCGTCCTGCTCGATCTGACCGGAGCCGTCCCGGCCGACCTCCCGCTCCCGCCACGAGTCGACCTCGTCCGCGCCACATGCGCCGCCGACATGGGCGCCGCCGCCCTGCTCATCCGTCCCGACGGCTATGTCTGCTGGGCCACGGACACCTCCGCCGCCTGCGGCGACACCCTGCTGGCCGCGCTCACCGGCGACCTCGCGAGGGTGCGCTGAGCCGGGTGACAATGCGCTGAGCGGGGTGACAAAGAGGACGCCTACGCGAAGGCCCTCAGAGTGTCCTCGCCGTCGGTCCACCAGACGCCGAGCCGTTGGCGGACCAGGAGCCAGCCGTCCGGGCCCCGGCGGAATTCCCAGTCGTAAGGGCCGCCCATGGAGTAGGGAGAGGAGGTGCTCCCGGGCGCGGTGACGGCGACGAACCACATGTAGCCGATCCCCGTCGCCCGGTCGCCCGCCACGTCGACGTGCATGTTGAGGATGTGATGCTGCATGCTCGCGTAGGGTGCTTCCACCTCCTCCACCTTGGCCCGGACCGCCTCTTTTCCGTGGATCTTCTCCCACGGCCCGAACTCCAGCACCGCGTCCTCGGCCCAGCATTCGATCCAGGTCTGCCAGTCCTTGCGGTCCAGCGCACGCCATCCGCGGATCATGAGGGCGCGCAGGGCTTCCTTGTCCTCCAGGGCCTGCAGCCGGCGGGCCAGGCTGTCGTAGTCGGCTGTCGCTGTCATGACGGGCCTCTTTCGTCCATGGGTGGGGATCTGTCCTGCCCGACCGAGTCTGGACCGGTCGAAGACCGCCGACCAGGCCGAACGCCGCCTAGGAGCACCGCACCCAGGCGGCACACCGACGGCCTTATGGAGGGCAGTTGGGCACGGCCAGGGGTGAGCCGACCCCGGCCGGTCATGTCTCCAGCAGGTCGGGGGGAAGATCTCCTCGCTCGTCCAGCGGTGTGTGGTCAGGCCCTGCTCGTGGTGGTAGCGATCCCGGTGCGCCGGCCTGGGTCGTGTCGTACCGGAACCGTGTGCCCGATCCACCGTAAATCCGCCGGACGAGGCGACGTGGCCGCCGCACGCCATCGGGCGGCCGGAGCGGCCGAAGACCCCTTGTTCCCGCTGTCAGCCGCTGCCGCCGCCGTGGTCAGGGGGAATGAGGGGGATGTTTAGGGGACGGCCCGCTCGCTGCCGGAACAAGAATCACAACAACAGCAGCGAGCTTTCTCAAGCTCGTTCGAGCTTTCTCTCCCGGGCCTTCTTTCCCTTGGGCCGCGCAACCGGAGCGCGGCTGTCCCGCGCAAGGGGCGATCCCGCGCGGGTCGGTCGCTCCTCCCGCGCGCCCTGCTTCGAACCGAGAGGTGTGGCGGCATGCTACGGACTGACCTGATCCGGCCGGTGCCCGAACTGCTCCGGGCCAACGCGGATCGCTTCGGTGACAAGCCGGCCTGTTCCGACGGACACCGCACGGTCAGCCATGCCGAACTCGAACGCCGTACCCGGCGGCTGGCCGGTCATCTCGCCGGGCTGCGGCTGCACCCCGGCGACCGCGCCATGATCTGCCTGGGCAACCGCGTCGAGATGGTGGAGAGTTACTTCGGCGTCCTGCGGGCGAACGGCGTGGCGGTGCCGGTCAACCCGCGTTCGACCGATGCGGAACTCTCCTATCTGCTCGCCGACAGCGGCGCCCGGCTGGTGCTCACCGATGTCGCCCACGCCGACCAGTTCGACCGGCTGCGGGAACAGTTCCCGGAGCTGAGGGTGGTGGTCAGCGGGGACGGCCCGCTGCCGAAGGGCTTCATCGCGTTCGAGCCGCTGCCGGACACGGAGCCGCAGCTGGCAGCCCGCGACGACCTGGGCCTGGACGAAATCACCTGGATGCTCTACACCTCGGGCACCACGGGCCTGCCGAAAGGCGTGCTGTCCACACAGCGGAACTGCCTGTGGTCCCTGGCCGCCTGCTACGTACCCGTGACGGGGCTGACCGCCGAGGACCGCGTGCTGTGGCCGCTGCCGCTGTTCCACAGCCTTTCGCACATCGTGTGTCTGCTGGCGGCCACCGCCGTCGGGGCCAGCACCCGGATCGTGGACGGGGTGTCGACGGCCGATGTGCTGGACGCACTGCGTGAGGAGCGGTCGACCTTCATCGCCGGAGTGCCGACGCTCTACCACCACCTGATCGAGGCGGCCCGCGAGCGCGACTTCGCCACGCCCGAGCTGCGGATCGCGCTCGTGGGCGGGGCGGTGGCCACGGCGGACCTGGTCAGGTCGTTCGAGACCGCCTTCGGAGTGCCACTCGTCGACGCCTACGGCTCCACCGAGACCTGTGGCGCGATCGCGGTGAACTGGCCCACCGGCCCGCGGGTCGAGGGGTCGTGCGGGCTGCCGGTGCCGGGGCTGACGGTGCGGCTGGTGGACCCGGACACCGGTGTCGACGTTCCGGCCGGGCGGGAAGGCGAGTTCTGGGTGTCCGGGCCGAACATCATGGCCGGGTACCACAACCAGCCGGAGGCGACGGCCTCGGCGCTGCGCGACGGCTGGTACCGCACCGGGGACCTCGGCCGCCGCGACGAGGCCGGATTCTGCACGGTGACCGGCCGGATCAAGGAACTCGTCATCCGGGCCGGGGAGAACATCCACCCCGGTGAGGTCGAGGCCGTGCTGCGCACCGTGCCCGGTGTGGCGGACGCGGCCGTGGTGGGCAAGCCGCATGCGGTGCTCGGCGAGGTTCCGGTGGCCTTCGTGGTGCCCGGCCCGGACGGCTTCGACCCGTCGGCGCTGCTGGCCACGTGTCGCGAGCGGCTGTCGTACTTCAAGGTCCCGGAGGAGATCTACGAGATCGCGCGGGTGCCGCGCACCGCCTCGGGGAAGATCACCCGGCACGTACTGCTGGAGCTGCCCGCACGACTGCGGGCCGCCGGAGACGGCCAGTACGACTCGCTGCTGCGACTGGATTGGGTGCCGCAGTCCGCGCTGCCGGACGCCCCGGCCGGGACCGGTACCTGGGCACTGGCGGACGCCGACGCGCTCGGGCTCGCGGTGGGGCTGCGGGCGGCCGGAGTGGACGCGCGGGTGGTGGGCGAGCCGGTGGCCGACTCCGTGGCCGGTCTTGTGGCAGGCTCCGGGGCCGATCTCGTGGCCGACCCCGCGACCGACCCCGTGACCGACCTCGCTGGAGATGACGGTGCGGCCCCGGATGTGGTCGTGGTGGCGCCTCCGGTGGCGGGCCTCCCGGATGAGACCGGGGCCTCTGACGAGGCCGGGGTCACGGTTGGCGAGCGCGCCGACCGGCTGGCGGCCCGCCTTGGCGCCTGGCTGGCCGACGACCGGCTGGCCGGGACGACGTTCGTGGTGGCCACCACGGGCGCGGTGGCCACCGGCGCCGAGGAGGACGCACCGGAGCCGCTGTCGGCCGCGCTGTGGGGTGTGGTGCGCTCGCTGCAGGCCGCCTACCCCGGCCGACTGACGCTGGTGGACGTGGACCTGGACGTGGCCGGAGACGGGGACGGGGCCGGAGACGGGGAGGACGGTCGGGAGGCCGCGCTGTTGCGGGCCGTCCAGGGCGGGCACGACCAGGCGGCGATCCGTGGCGGAGTACTGCTGGTCCCGCGCCTGACCCGGATCTCGGTCCCCGCGGAGCCGGGGCCCGCCCCAGCCCTGGATGCGGGCGGACTGGTCGTGATCACCGGTGGCGACACCACCCGCGGCACCGCGCTGGCCCGCCATCTGGTGACCGCGTACGGCGCCCGTAACCTGCTGCTGCTCAGCGCGAATGGCCTGCCGGAAGAGGCGGCGGCCCCGTTGCGGACCGAGTTGGCGCGGGACGGGGCCCAGGTCTCGATGGCCGTATGCGACCCGGCCGACCGGACGGCGCTGGACTCGGTGCTGGACTCACAGGACCGGCCGGTGACCGCTGCCGTACACATCGAGGAGCCGAGCCCGGAACGGTCGCTCGACACGTCACTGCGCGCCATGACACACCTGGAAGAACGGACCCGGGGGGCCGCCCCGGCGCTGTTCGTCGTCGTCACCTCCGCCGCCGGGGTGCTGGGCTCGCCGGGCCGCCCGGACCGGGCGGCCGCCGACCAGTTCGGCGAAGCCCTGGTGCGGCGGCGCCGGGCGCTTGGCCTTGGCGGGCTGGCTCTGGCCTGGGGCCCGCTGCCGGGCGAGCATGGCACGGCGCCGGTGGCCGGTGCCGTTCCCCTGCCCGAGGCGCTGGCCCTGTTCGACGCGGCGCTGACGGCTGGTCAGGGGCCACTCGTGCTGCTCAGGCCGAGCACGACGGGGCTGCCGGGTGGCGAGCCGGTGCCCGCGGTGCTGCGTCATCTGGTGGACGCGCCGTCCGGCGTACCGGCATCGGACGAACCCGCCGTCGCGGAGTTCCGGCGGCGGCTGGCCGCCGAGAGCGAGTCCGGCCGACAGCGCATGGCGCTGGCGCTGGTGCGCGAGCACGCCGCGGCGACGTTGGGGCTGGCCTCGGCCGACCCGGTCGAGGCAGGCCAGGCGTTCAGCGCGTTCGGCTTCACCTCACTGACCGCGGTCGCGCTGAGGAACCGGCTGAACGCGGCCACCGGGGCACGGCTCGCCGCCACGGTGGTCTTCGACCATCCGACTCCCGCCGGGCTGGCGCGGCATCTGGTGCGGGAGATCACCGGGAGGCGAGGCGTGCAGGCGCCGGTGCGAGCGCGCGGCGTGTCCGACGAGCCGGTGGCGATCGTGGCGATGGGCTGCCACCTGCCGGGCGAGGTCGCGACGCCCGAGGACCTGTGGCGGTTGGTGGCCGACGGGCGGGACGCGATCGCCAGGTTCCCGGAGGACCGGGGCTGGGACCTGGCCGGGCTCTTCGACTCCGACCCGGACTCCGTAGGCAAGTCCTATGTGCGCGAGGGCGGTTTCCTCACCGACGCGGGCGGATTCGACGCCGCATTCTTCGGCATCTCGCCCCGTGAGGCGCTGGCAATGGACCCGCAGCAGCGGTTGCTGCTGGAGACCGCGTGGGAGACCTTCGAGAACGCCGGAATCGACCCGGGTTCACTGCACGGCACCGACGTCGGTGTGTTCAGCGGAGTGATGTACCACGATTACGGGGCCGACGCCGGGACGGCGGCGGAGGGCCTGGAGGGGCATCTCGGCGTGGGCAGCGCGGGGAGCGTCGTCTCCGGGCGGGTGGCCTACGCACTGGGGCTGACCGGGCCCGCGGTGACCGTGGACACCGCCTGCTCGTCCTCCCTGGTGGCGCTGCACCTGGCGGTTCAGGCGGTGCGCACGGGCGAATGCTCGCTGGCGCTCGCCGGGGGTGTCGCGGTGATGAGCAGGCCGACGTCGTTCATCGAGTTCTCCCGCCAGCGTGGCCTCGCCCCCGACGGCCGCTGCAAGTCCTTCGCGGAGGGCGCCGACGGCACCAACTGGTCCGAGGGTGTCGGGTTGGTGTTGCTGGAGCGGCTGTCCGAAGCCCGCCGCAATGGGCATGAGGTGCTCGCCGTCGTCCGTGGCACCGCCGTGAACCAGGACGGCGCCAGCAACGGCCTGACCGCGCCCAACGGCCCGTCCCAGGAACGGGTGATCCGGCAGGCGCTGGCGAACGCCGGACTGACGGTGGCCGATGTGGACGCGGTCGAGGCCCACGGCACGGGCACGAGTCTCGGCGACCCGATCGAGGCCCAGGCACTCCTGGCCACCTACGGGCAGGAGCGGCCGGAGGATCAGCCGCTGTGGCTGGGGTCGTTGAAGTCGAACATCGGGCATGCGCAGGCGGCGGCGGGCGCGGCCGGTGTCATCAAGATGGTGCTGGCCATGCGGCACGGCGTACTGCCCAAAACGCTGCACGCCGACGAGCCCACCAGCAAGGTCGACTGGACGTCAGGTGCGGTGTCGCTGCTGTCCGAGGCCCGGCCCTGGCCGGAGACGGGACACCCCCGCCGCGCCGGAATCTCCTCCTTCGGCGTCAGCGGGACGAACGCACACGTGGTCCTGGAACAGGCACCCCTGGAAGCGGCTGCACCCGAAGTAGACGTAGACGAGGCGGGCGCTCCTGGGCTCGTGGCCACGGGCGGCGTGGTGCCGTGGGTACTGTCTGGTAAGACTCCTGCGGCGCTGCGGGCTCAGGCGGAGCGTCTGGTCAGCCATCTGGAATCGGGGGATGCTCCGCGTGCGGTGGACGTGGGCTGGTCACTGGCCACCACCCGGGCCACCCTCGATCACCGCGCGGTCATCCTGGCCACGGATACCGAAGGGGGCATGGCGACGGCGCGGGCTCTGGCGGAGGGGCGGCCTGACCCGCTCCTGGTCACCGGACAGACCGGAACAGACGGCAAAACCGTGTTCGTCTTCCCCGGCCAAGGCGCTCAGTGGGTGGGGATGGGGGCACAGCTCCTCGACACTTCCCCCGTCTTCGCCGCCCGGCTGCGCGAGTGCGCTGATGCCCTGGCCCCGTACACCGACTGGTCGCTGATCGACGTCATCACCGGCACGCCCGACGCTCCCTCGCTCGACCGTGTCGATGTCGTACAGCCCGCCACCTTCGCCGTCGTCGTCTCCCTCGCCGCACTCTGGCAATCCGTGGGCATCCACCCCGACGCCGTCATCGGCCACTCCCAAGGCGAAATCGCCGCCGCCTGCGTCGCCGGACACCTCACCCTCACCAACGCCGCCAAAATCGTCACCCTCCGCAGCCAGACCATCGCCGCTCACCTCGCCGGACACGGCGGCATGATGTCCCTCGCCACCCCCGCCGACACCATCGACCTCACCAACTGGCACGGCAAACTCTGGATCGCCGCACACAACAGCCCCAACGCCACCGTCATCGCAGGCGACACCGACGCCCTGCACCAACTCCACACCCACTACACCGACCAGGGCATCAGAGCCCGCATCATCCCCGTCGACTACGCCTCCCACACCGGACACGTCGACACCATCAAAAACCAGCTACAAGACGTACTCGACGGCGTCACCCTCGAGCCCGGCACCATCCCCTGGCTCTCCACGGTCGACGGACAGTGGATCGAGCCCAGCACGGTCGGCGACAGCTACTGGTACCGGAACCTGCGCCAGACCGTGCAGTTCGACGCCACCATCACCACCCTCGCCGACCAGGGCTACCGCACCTATATCGAAATCAGCCCCCACCCCGTCCTCACCACCGCCATCCAAGAAACCCTCGAAGCCAACGACACACCCCACACCACCATCACCGGCACCCTCCGCCGCGACGACGACACCCCCACCCGCCTCCTCACCAACCTCGCCCACCTCACCACCAACGGAACACCAGTCAACTGGCCCACCCTCTTCACAGGCACCCAACCCACCCGCATCCCCCTCCCCACCTACCCCTTCCAACACCACCACTACTGGCTCCCCCGCAACACCAACGCAGGCGATGTGAGTGCCGTGGGCCTCCAGGGCACGGGCCACCCGCTGGCCGGGGCCGTGGTGAGCGTGCCCGACACCGGGGGTGTGCTGCTCACCGGGCAACTGTCGGTGGCCACCCACCCCTGGCTGGCCGACCACGCCGTCTCCGGAACGGTGCTGCTGCCGGGCACCGCAATGGCCGAACTCGCCATCCGCGCCGGAGACGAGACCGATACCCCCACCCTGGAAGAGCTGGTCATCGGCCAGCCGATGACACTGCCCGAAGACGGTGCACTACATGTCCAGGTACTGGTCGGCGGCGTGGAGGACGGGCGCCGAGGGGTGCGGATCTACTCTCGCCCCGAGGCGGCCCAGGAACAGGAATGGCTGGAGCACGCCTCGGGCACACTCGCCACGCAGCCGGACGGTTCGGCCGAGGGCGGCATGGAGAACGGCATGCCCGAGTGGCCGCCGCCCGGTGTCGAGCCGATCGCTCTGGATGACTTCTACGACGACCTCGCCCAGGCCGGGTATGAGTACGGGCCCGCCTTCCGCGGACTGAAGGCGGTCTGGAAGCGCGATGGCGAGGTGTTCGCGGAGGCCGCGCTGCCGGAGGAGCAGACGGACGTCGCCGGCCGGTTCGGTATCCATCCGGCGCTGCTGGACGCCGCGTTGCACGCGAGCAACTTCTGTGTGCCTCCGGCCCCGGGCCAAACGCTCCTCCCCTTCGTGTGGAACGGCGTACGGCTGCTGGCGGCGGGAGCCACGGCCGTCCGTGTGCGCGCCCGCGCCACCGGCACGGACTCGTTCACGATCAGCTTGTTCGACAGCACCGGCTCCCCTGTCGCCTCGGTGGACTCCCTGGTGCTCCGGGCGATCAGTCCCGAGCAGCTCGCCGCCGCTTCCGGCGGTGCCGGTCGGTCCGCTGATGCGCTGTTCACGCTGGACTGGACCGAGCACCCCACTGCCCTGGGGACCGAGGTTTCCTGGGCCACCCTCGGCGATGCCCACGCCGACGCGGACGCCCACGTGGACGCTCTCATCGCGGGAGGGGACCGGCCCGGGGCCGTGGTCGCCGACACCGCGGCCTGGGCCGCCGGGGACACCGGCCAGCCCGCGCGGGCCCGGGATCTGGCCGCCCGCGCGCTGGACCTGGTGCAGCGGTGGGTCGGCCGACCCGAACTCGCCGACGTCCGGCTCGTGTTGCTCACCCGTGGGGCGGTGTCCGTGCACGACACCGCGGAGGTCACCGATCCGGCCGCCGCCGCGATCTGGGGCCTGGTCCGCTCCGCCCAGTCCGAACACCCGGGCCGGATCGCCCTGGTGGACACCGACGACGTGTCGCGGGGGGCGCTGCCCAAGGCGGTGGCGTCCGGCGAACCGCAGGTGGCGCTGCGCCGTGGGCTGCTGTGGGTGCCTCGTCTGGTGCGGTCGCCGCAGGGTCTCGCCGTACCCGCGCACGAGCACTGGTACCTCGACGTCTCGGAGAAGGGCAGTCTGGAGAACCTGGTGCTGCGGCCGGATCCGGAGGCCACCGCGCCGCTGGCCACCGGTCAGGTCCGGATCGAGGTCCGCGCCGCCGGTCAGAACTTCCGGGACGTACTCGTCGCGCTCGGCGGCGTGGCGGGTCAGGAGGGTCTGGGCGGCGAGGGTGCCGGTGTGGTGACCGAGGTCGGGCCCGGGGTCGAGGGCCTGGCGGTGGGCGACCGGGTGATGGGCCTGTTCCCGCGCTCGTTCGGCCCGCTGGCCATCGCGGACGCGCGCACGGTCGCGCCGATTCCCGAGGGCTGGTCGTACGCCACGGCCGCCGGGGTGCCGGTGGCCTATCTGACGGCGCTGTACGGGCTGCGGGACCTGGGCAATGTCCAGCCGGGTGAGACGGTGCTGGTGCACGCTGCCGCGGGCGGTGTGGGCATGGCCGCCGTCCAGTTGGCGCGGCATTTCGGCGCCACCGTGTACGCCACCGCCCACCCGTCGAAGCACCATGTGCTGACCGCGTTGGGGGTGCCGGAGGGGCATCTGGCGTCCAGCCGCGACCTCGGTTTCGCCTCGGCGTTTCCCGCGCTGGATGTGGTGCTGAACTCCCTCACCGGCGAGTATGTGGACGCCTCGCTGGGGCTGCTCGGCACGGGTGGCCGGTTCGTGGAGATGGGCAAGAACGACATCCGCGATCCCGCCTCGGTCGCCGCAGCGCATCCCGGTGTGGGTTATCAGGCGTTCGACCTGGGAGGTGACGCGGGCCCTGACCGGATCCGGGAGCTGCTCGCGGAGCTGGTGGAACTGTTCGAGGCGGGCCGGATCGAGCCGCTTCCGATACGGCACTGGGACGTCACCCAGGCGCCGACGGCCTTCCGGTGGATGAGCCAGGGGCGGCACACCGGCAAGATCGTGCTCACCCTCCCCCGAGCCCTGGACCCGGACGGCACCGTCCTGATCACCGGTGGCACCGGAACCCTGGGCGCCACCATCGCCCGCCACGTCGTCACCCAACACGGCGCACGCCAGTTGCTCCTCATCAGCCGTCAGGGTCCCGACGCCCCCGGCGCCACCGATCTCACCACCGAACTCACCGAACTCGGCGCCACCGTCCGCATAACCGCCTGCGACACCGCCGACCGCGACCAACTCGCCGCGCTCCTCGCCGACATCCCGGCCGCCCACCCCCTCACCGCCGTGATCCACACCGCCGGCGCCCTGGACGACGGTGTCCTGACCGCGCTCACCCCGGACCGCCTCGACACCGTCTTCCGCCCCAAGGTCGACGCCGTCACCCACCTCCACGACCTCACCCGCGACCAGGACCTGGCCGCGTTCGTCATCTACTCGTCCGCCGCCGGAACGCTCGGCAACGCGGGTCAGGCCAACTACGCCGCCGCCAACGCCTTCCTCGACGCCTTCGCCCAGTGGCGGCACGCCCGCCACCGGCCCGCCACTTCGCTGGCGTGGGGGCTGTGGAGCGACACCAGCACGCTCACCTCGACGATGGACGCCACCGACGTACGCCGCACACGGCGGGCGGGGGTGCTGGGCATGGACAACGCCGAGGCGCTGCGGGTGTTCGACACCGGGTTGCGGTCCGGGCGGCCCGCGCTGGTGGCCGCGAAGATCGACCTCACCGCCCTGCGCGCGCCGGACGCCGAGTTGTCGCCGCTGCTGCGCGGTCTTGCCCGTCCGGCGCGCCGCACCGCGCGCACCGCGGCCCCGGCGGCCGGTGGTCTGTCGGGGCAGCTGGCCGGGCTGTCCCCCGCCGGGCAGCGGGAGTTCCTGCTCAACCTGGTGCGGGCGGAGGCCGCGGTGGTCCTCGGCCACGCCGGTCCTGAGGCGATCGAGCCGACCGTGGCGTTCAAGGAGATGGGTTTCGACTCGCTGACGGCGGTCGAACTGCGCAACCGGCTGAATGCGGCGACCGGGCTGCGGCTCCCCGC
Organism: Streptomyces sp. 11-1-2; assembly: GCF_003595545.1. Classification (NCBI taxonomy): domain Bacteria; kingdom Bacillati; phylum Actinomycetota; class Actinomycetes; order Kitasatosporales; family Streptomycetaceae; genus Streptomyces; species Streptomyces sp. 11-1-2. The sequence goes on along the minus strand of NZ_CP022545.1, from coordinate 10,212,162 downwards.
CACGTTGCTCTTCGACCACCCCACTCCGGCTCTTCTCACCGAGCTGTTCCATACCGAGCTGGGCGGCGGCCCGGCACCCGCCGCGGCGGCCCCGGTGACCGTGCGCGCCGCCGCTGACGAGCCGATCGCCGTAGTGGCGATGAGCTGCCGTCTGCCGGGCGGGGTGACCGACCCGGACGGGCTCTGGAACCTGCTGCTCGAAGAGCGCGACGGCATCACCGACTTCCCCCGCGACCGGGGCTGGGACTTGGAGGCGCTGTTCGACGCCGACCCGGACCGGAGTGGCACCTCCTATGTGCTGCGCGGCGGGTTCCTCGAGGACGCGGCCGGTTTCGACGCGGACTTCTTCGGCATCTCGCCACGTGAGGCGCTGGCGATGGACCCGCAGCAACGGCTGTTCCTGGAAGCCTGCTGGGAGGTGTTCGAGCGGGCGGGCATGGACCCGACGACGGTGGGAGGCGGCGACATCGGCGTGTTCGCCGGCGTCATCAACCAGGACTACGGCGTGCGGAGCGGGCCCGCTCCCGAGGACCTTGAGGGCTATATGCTCACCGGCTCGGCAACGAGTGTCGCCTCCGGCCGGGTGGCCTATGTGCTGGGCCTGGAGGGCCCGGCGGTGACGGTGGACACGGCGTGCTCCTCCTCACTGGTGGCCATGCACTGGGCCGTACAGGCGCTGCGCCAGGGCGAGTGCTCGATGGCGCTGGCCGGGGGTGCCACGGTGATGGGGCGGCCGTCGGCGTTCGTGGAGTTCTCGCGCCAGCGTGGCCTGGCGCCGGACGGCCTGTGCAAGGCGTTCGGCGCGGGTGCCGACGGCACCACCTTCAGTGAGGGTGTCGGGGTACTGCTGCTGGAGCGGCTCTCCGACGCCCGCCGCAACGGTCACGAGGTGCTGGCCGTGATCCGCGGTACGGCGGTCAACCAGGACGGCGCCAGCAACGGCCTCACCGCCCCCAACGGACCTTCCCAACAGCGGGTGATCCGGCAAGCACTCGCGAACGCCGGGCTGTCGGCCACCGACATCGACGCCGTCGAAGCCCACGGCACCGGCACCGCCCTCGGCGACCCCATCGAAGCCCAGGCACTGCTGGCCACCTACGGCCAGGACCGGCCGGGGGACGAGCCCGTATGGCTCGGCTCGCTGAAGTCGAACACCGGGCACACGCTGGCCGCGGCGGGCGTGTCCAGCGTCATCAAGATGGTGCTGGCGATGCGGAACGGTACGCTTCCGCGCTCCCTGTACGCCGACGAGCCCACGCCGGAAGTGGATTGGTCCCAGGGCGCGGTGTCCCTGCTCACGGAGGCCCGGCCCTGGCCGGAGACGAGCCACCCACGCCGCGCCGGGATCTCCTCCTTCGGCATCAGCGGCACCAACGCCCACCTCATCCTGGAGCAGGCGCCCCAGTCCGAGACCGAGCCCGAAGCCGCGCCGAAGGCGGACGGCGGCATGGACACCCCAGGGCTCGTGGCGACCGGCGGGAGCGTGCCCTGGGTGCTGTCCGCCAAGACCGCCGCAGCCCTGCGCAATCAGGCTCAACGGCTCCTGGACCAACTGGAATCCGGGGTGACCGACCGCCCCCTCGACATCGGCTGGTCCCTGGCCACCACCCGCACCCTCCACGACCACCGCGCCATCATCCTCACCGACACCGAGGGCGGTGACGCCACAGCCGCCCTCACCGCCCTCGCGACCGGACAACCCCACCCCCGCCTCACCACCGGCCACGCCACCACCCACGGCAAGACCGTCTTCGTCTTCCCCGGCCAGGGCGCCCAATGGCAAGGCATGGGAGCCCAACTCCTCGACACCTCACCCGCCTTCGCCACCCGCCTCCACGAATGCGCCGACGCCCTCGCCCCCTACACCGACTGGAACCTCATCGACGTCATCACCGGCGCACCCCACGCCCCTTCGCTCGACCGTGTCGATGTCCTGCAGCCCACCACCTTCGCCATCATGGTCTCCCTCGCCGCACTCTGGCAGGCCAACGGCATCCACCCCGACGCCGTCATCGGCCACTCCCAAGGCGAAATCGCCGCCGCCTGCGTCGCCGGACACCTCACCCTCACCAACGCCGCCAAAATCGTCACCCTCCGCAGCCAGACCATCGCCCACCACCTCACCGGACACGGCGCCATGATGTCCGTCCTCGCCCCCCACACCTGGGTCCAAGAAACACTGGCTCCCTGGCACGGACACCTGTGGATCGCCGCCGTCAACGGCCCCGCCTCCGTATCCGTCTCCGGAGACCCCGACGCACTCGCCGAATTCGGCATCACCCTCTCCAAAGCCAAGGTCTACCGCTGGCAATTGCCCGGCGTCGACTTCGCCGGACACTCCGGACACGTCGACACCATCAAAGACCAGCTACACCACATACTCGACGGCGTCACCGCCTCCCCCGGCCACATCGCCTGGATGTCCACCGTCGACGCCGACTGGACCAACCCCACACACATCGACGCCCACTACTGGTACCGCAACCTCCGCGACACCGTCCGCTTCGAAGAAGCCACCCGAGCCCTCCTCACCCAGGGCCACCGCACCTTCATCGAAGTCAGCACCCACCCCGTCCTGACCACCGCCATCCAGGACACCACCGAAACCCTCCCCGAGGTCCGGGCCACCATCACCGGCACCCTCCGCCGCGACGACGGCGCCGCCGACCGCGTCCTCACAAGCCTCGCGGAGCTCTCCACCGCCGGAATTCCGGTCCACTGGCCCACCGCGTACGCCGGAACCACACCCTCCCAAGTCCCCCTGCCCACCTACCCCTTCCAGCACCAGCACTACTGGCTGGCCGCCACCGGCCACCACGGGGATGTCGGCTCCGTGGGATTGCGCGACGCGGCGCACCCGCTGCTGGGGGCCGTGGTCAGCGTGCCGGACACCGGAGGGGTGCTGCTCACCGGGCGGCTGGCACCGTCGGCGCAGTCCTGGCTGGCCGACCACATGCTGTCCGGCGTCGCCCTGGTGCCGGGTACGGCGATCGTGGAACTGGCCGTACGGGCCGGGGACGAGACGGGCACGCCGGTGCTGGAGGAGCTGGTCCTCGGCCAGCCGATGCTTCTCCCCGAGGACGGCTCGCTTCAGGTGCAGGTCCTGGTCGGCGCTGCCGAGGACGACGAGCGCCGTGCGGTGCGTGTCTACTCCCGCGGCGACGAGTCCGAGCCCTGGGTCGAGCACGCGTCCGGCGTCCTGTCCGCGCACGCGCTCGTTCCTGTCGAGGCAGAGCGGCAGTGGCCGCCCACCGGGGCGGAGCCCGTTGTCCTGGAGGGCTTTTACGACCGCCTGGCCCAGGCAGGCTACGAGTACGGTCCGGTGTTCCGCGGGCTCACCGCAGCGTGGACCCACGGCGATGATGTGTTCGCCGAGATCACCCTCGGCGAGGACCAGCACGACCTCGCGGGCCGCTTCGGGATCCATCCGGCGTTGCTGGACGCGGCACTGCACGCGAGCAACTTCTGCCCGGGCAACGAGCCCGGCGGCGGGACGTATCTGCCGTTCTCCTGGAACGGCGTGCAGTTGCACGCCGACGGCGCCACCGCCCTGCGGGTGCGGGTCACCTCCACCGGGCCGGACAATCTGTCCCTGCACGCGACCGATCCGCACGGGGTGCCCGTGGTGACCGTCGGCTCGCTGGTGCTCAGGGAGACCACCGCGGAGCAGCTCCGCACCACATCGGCCACGTCCGCCGCGGACTCCCAGTTCACCGTGGAGTGGACCGAACATCCCCTGGCCCGGGACGAGGTGGCGTGGGCGGCGCTGGAGGCCGTGCGTGACGACGATACGTGGCCGCCGGTGGTCGTCGCCGACACCCGGGCGTACGCCGCGCAGGACGGCGGACTGCCGGACGAGGGCGGACTGCCGGAGGACGGCGAACTACCGGAGCGCGCCCGTGAGCTGACCGGCCGGGCACTGGCCGCGATACAGCGTCTGATCAGCGACGACGGACTCGCCGACAGCCGCCTGACGCTGCTCACCCGGGGTGGCATGGCAGTGCATGACGACACCGAGGTCACCGACCCGGCCGCCGCCGCGGTGTGGGGCCTGGTGCGCGCCGCGCAGGCCGAGCACCCGGGCCGGGTGTGCGTGATCGACATCGACGACCGGTCGGCCGAGGCCCTGACCGCCGCGCTGGCTACGGAGGAACCCCAGCTCGCGCTGCGTGGCGGAACCGCGTGGGTGCCCCGCCTGGTGCGAGCGCGCCCGGGACTGGCGGTCCCGGCGGCCGTGGCGTGGCATCTGGACGTCACCGAACACGGCACGCTGGAGAACCTCGCCCTGGTGCCCCATCCTCGGGCGGAGGCGCCGCTGGAGGCGGGCCAGGTGCGGATCGCGGTGCGCGCCGCCGGCCAGAACTTCCGCGATGTGCTCATCGCCCTCGGCATGTACGAGGCGGAGATCGGCACCGAGGGCGCCGGCGTGGTGACCGAGGTCGGCCCGGGCGTGGCGGACCTGACCGTGGGCGACCGCGTGATGGGCATGTTGCCCGGTTCGTTCGGGCCGCTGGTGGTGGCGGACCGGCGGACGGTGGTGCGGATGCCGCGCGGCTGGTCGTTCACGGCTGCGGCCGGGGTGCCGGTCGCCTATCTCACCGCGTTGTACGCGTTGCGGGATCTGGGCGATGTCCAGCCGGGTGAGACGGTGCTGGTGCACGCCGCCGCCGGTGGTGTCGGCATGGCCGCCGTACACCTCGCCCACCACTTCGGCGCCACCGTCCTCGCCACCGCCCACCCGGCCAAACACCACAGCCTGGAACAGCTCGGGGTGCCCACGGAACGACGCGCCTCCAGCCGCGACCTCGCCTACGCCCGCACCTTCCCGACCGCCGACATCGTCCTCAACTCCCTCACCGGCGAACACATCGATGCCTCCCTCGGGCTCCTGGCCCCCGGCGGCCGTTTCATCGAGATGGGACGCACCGACATCCGGGACGTGGACGAGGTGCGCGCGTCCCATCCGGACCGGACATATCGCGCGTTCGACCTGGGCGCGGACGCTGGGCCGGACCGCGTCCAGGAGCTGCTGGTCGAGCTGGTGGACCTGTTCGAGCAGGGCCTGATCCCTCCGCTGCCCACCCGGCCGTGGGAGATCACCCGCGCCCCCGACGCATTCCGCTGGATGAGCCAGGGCCGCCACACCGGCAAGATCGTGCTCACCCTCCCCCGCATCCCCGACCCCGAGGGCACCGTACTGATCACCGGCGGCACCGGCACCCTCGGTACCGCCATCACCCGCCACCTCGTCACCCACCACGGCGTGCGCAACCTGGTCCTCGCCAGCCGCCAGGGGCCGAACGCCCCCGGCGCGGCCGACCTCCACGACGAACTGACCGCACTGGGCGCACAGGTACGCATCACCGCCTGCGATATCGCCGACCGCGGCCAACTCGCCGCGCTCCTCGCCGACATCCCGTCCGACCACCCCCTCACCGGCATCGTGCACACCGCCGGCGCCCTCGCCGACGGCACCCTCACCACACTCGACCCCGACCGCATCGACACCGTCTTCCGCCCCAAGGTCGACGCCGTCACCCACCTGCACGACCTCACCCGCGACCAGGACCTGGCCCTCTTCGCCGTGTACTCCTCCGCCGCCGGAATCCTCGGGAACGCGGGTCAGGCCAACTACGCCGCCGCCAACACCTTCCTCGATGCCTTCGTACAGCGGCGGCGCGCGGCGGGGCTCGCCGGGCTGTCACTGGCCTGGGGCCTGTGGGCGGAGACCAGCGACCTGTCGGCCGCGCTGATCACGGCCAACCGGGATCGCACCCAACACGGTGTCGTCCGCCCGATGGCCACCGAGCACGCCCTGAGCCTCTTCGACTCCGCGCTCGGTCTGGGGCTGTCCCTGGTGGTACCGGCGAAGCTGGACCCGGGCGCGCACGAGTCCGCCGCGGGCGCTGTGTCGCCGCTGCTCACCGGCCTCCTCCGGCCGACCCGGCGCACCTTGCGGTCCACGGCGGGCCAATCCGGCGAAGGTGGTCTCACGGCCCGGCTGGCGGCGCTGTCCGAGGCCGACCAGCACCGGCTGCTGCTGGACCTGGTACGGGACCATACGGCGACCGTGCTCGGGCACGCCGGGAAGGACGCCGTGGACGCCAGGCGCGCGTTCAGCGAGATCGGGGTCGACTCGCTCATCGCGGTGGAACTGCGCAACCGGCTCGCCGGCGCGACCGGGCTGCGCCTGCCCGCGACGGTCGTGTTCGACTACGCGACACCGGAGGCGATGGCCGGGCATCTGCGGTCCGTGGTGGCCGGAGACACGGCCGCCCCTGCCTCCCCGTCGACGTCGGCGGTGGCGCCCGCTTCCGCGGTGGCCCCGGCGGACGACCCGGTGGCCATCGTGTCGATGAACTGCCGGCTGCCCGGCAAGGTCACCGGCCCCGGGGAACTGTGGGATCTGGTGTCCCAGGGCCGGGACGCGATCGGCCCGTTCCCCACGGACCGCGGCTGGGACGTGGAGACGCTGTTCGACCTCGATCCGGACGCCGTGGGCAAGTCCTACGTACGCGAGGGCGGTTTCCTCACCGGCGCCGGCGACTTCGACGCCGAGTTCTTCGGCATCTCGCCGCGTGAGGCGCTGGCGATGGATCCGCAGCAGCGACTGCTCGCCGAGACCTCATGGGAGCTGTTCGAGCGGGCGGGCATCGACCCGGTGTCCGTGCGCGGACAGGCCATCGGGGTGTTCGCCGGGGTCATCGACCAGGGATACATCGCCCACTCCGAGGCCCCTCCGCCGGAGTTGGAGGGCTACCTGATGACCGGCAGCACCACGAGTGTGGCCTCCGGCCGAGTGGCCTACCTGCTGGGCCTCGAAGGCCCCGCGGTGACGGTGGACACGGCGTGCTCGTCGTCGCTGGTGGCGCTGCATCTGGCCGTGCAGGCGCTGCGGGCGGGCGAGTGCTCGATGGCCATCACCGGTGGCGTGACGGTGATCGCCAAGCCCGGCGGTTTCATCAGCTTCTCCCGCCAGCGCGGGCTCGCGCCGGATGGCCGCAGCAAGTCCTTCAGCGAGGGCGCCGACGGCACCACCTTCAGCGAGGGCATCGGTCTGGTGTTGCTGGAACGGCTCTCCGACGCCCGCCGCAACGGCCACGAGGTGCTGGCCGTGATCCGTGGCACGGCGGTGAACCAGGACGGCGCGAGCAACGGCCTCACCGCGCCCAACGGACCCTCCCAGCAGCGAGTGATACGGCAGGCGCTGGCGAACGCCGGGCTGACGGTGGCCGACGTGGACGCGGTCGAGGCCCACGGCACCGGCACCGCCCTCGGCGACCCCATCGAGGCCCAGGCACTCCTGGCCACCTACGGCCAGGACCGGCCGGGGGACGAACCGCTGTGGCTCGGTTCGCTGAAGTCCAACATCGGGCACACCCAGGCCGCCGCGGGCATCGCGGGCCTCATCAAGATGGTGCTGGCGATGCGGCATGGCACGCTTCCGCGGTCCCTGCACGCCGGCGAACCCACCACCAAGGTCGACTGGACGTCGGGCGCGGTGTCGCTGCTGTCCGAGGCCCGGCCCTGGCCGGAGACGGGACACCCCCGCCGCGCCGGAATCTCCTCCTTCGGCATCAGCGGGACGAACGCACACGTGATCCTCGAGCAGGGGCCGGAGGTGGCTGTGCCCGCAACGGAGGCGCGCGACGCGGGCGCTCCTGGGCTGGTGGCCACGGGCGGCGTGGTGCCGTGGGCGCTGTCCGCCAAGAGCCCTGCGGCGCTGCGGGCCCAGGCCGAGCGTCTGGTCAGCCACCTGGAATCCGGGGACGCTCCGAATGCGGTGGACGTGGGCTGGACGCTGGCCACCACCCGGGCGGCGTTGGAACACCGCGCGGTCATCCTCGCCACCGACACCGAAGACGGCATCGCCACCGCCCGCGCCCTGGCGGAGGGACGGCCTGACCCGCTCCTGGTCACCGGGCAGACCGGGACGGACGGCAAGACCGTGTTCGTCTTCCCTGGTCAGGGGGCCCAGTGGGTGGGCATGGGAGCCCAACTCCTCGACACCTCCCCCGTCTTCGCGGCTCGCTTGAACGAATGTGCCGAGGCCCTCTCCTCGTATACCGACTGGTCGCTCATCGACGTCATCACCGGCGCTCCCGGCGCCCCTTCGCTCGAGCGTGTCGATGTCGTACAGCCCGCCACCTTCGCCGTCGTCGTCTCCCTCGCCGCACTCTGGCAATCCACCGGCATCCACCCCGACGCCGTCATCGGCCACTCCCAAGGCGAAATCGCCGCCGCCTGCGTCGCCGGACACCTCACCCTCACCAACGCCGCCAAAATCGTCACCCTCCGCAGCCAGACCATCGCCCACCACCTCGCCGGACACGGCGGCATGATGTCCGTCCTCACCTCGCGGGAACAGGTCGAGGAAGCCCTCACCCCGTGGCACGGCAAACTCTGGATCGCCGCACACAACAGCCCCAACGCCACCGTCATCGCAGGCGACACCGACGCCCTGCACCAACTCCACACCCACTACACCGGCCAGGGCATCAGGGCCCGCATCATCCCCGTCGACTACGCCTCCCACACCGGACACGTCGACACCATCAAGAACCAACTCCACCAGACCCTGGCCGACACCACGACCGAGCCCGGCACCATCCCCTGGCTCTCCACCGTCACCGGACAGTGGATCGAACCCGACACCGTCGACAGCGGCTACTGGTACCGCAACCTCCGCCAGACCGTGCAGTTCCACACCGCCATCACCGCCCTCGCCCATGAGGGCTACCGCACCTTCATCGAAATCAGCCCCCACCCCGTCCTCACGACCGCCATCCAAGAAACCCTCGAAGCCAACGACACCCCCAACACCACCATCACCGGCACCCTCCGCCGCGACGACGACACCCCCACCCGCTTCCTCACCCACCTCGCCCACCTCACCACTCACGGCCACACTCCCAACTGGACCGCCCTCTATTCCGCTACCCACCCCCGCCCCACGCCCCTCCCCACCTACGCCTTCCAACACCACCACTACTGGCTCACGCCGTCCGAGGTACCGGAGGCGGTGGCCGACGGTGTGTTCTGGGACGCCGTGGAGCGGGGCGACCTCGCCTCCCTGGCCGATTCACTCGGCGTCGAGGAGAAGACGCTGGAGCCCGTGCTGCCGGGGTTGACGTCGTGGCGGCGCCGCAATCAGGACCAGTCCACCGTGGACACCTGGTCGTATCGCATCGCCTGGGATCCGGTGGCGACCGGAGAGGCGCCCGTACTGCCGGGAGCGTGGCTGGTGGCCGTGGCCTCACCGCAGGCGAGCGACGCCGCGGTGACGGACGTGGTGGCCGCACTGGCCGCGCACGGTGCCGATCCCGTGGTGGTCGAGGTCGACACGGTGGAACAGGCGGAGGTGACCGCGCGCCTGCGGGAGCGGATATCCGATTCCGATGACGAGTACGCCGGAGTGGTGTCCCTGCTGGCGTGGGACGAGCGGAGCTACGAACCCGGCACGCTCTCCCGGGGCGTGGCGGCCACGATGGCGCTGATACAGGCCGTGGAGGAGATCGGGCTCGCCGCTCCCCTGTGGTGCCTGACGCGTGGCGCGGTCGCCGTGCGTGAGCCCTCCGAGGTGACCAGCGAGTTCCAGCCGCTGGCCTGGGGAATGGGCGTGGTGCAGGGGCTGGATCAGCCGTCCACCTGGGGCGGGATCGTGGATCTGCCGCGAACGCCGGACGAGACGGCCCTTGTCCGGTTGTGCTCGGTGCTTGCCGGAGTGGACGCGGAGGACCAGGTCGCGGTGCGCGCGTCGGGGGTGTTCGCCCGGCGGATGCGGCGCGAACCGGTGACGTCGGCACCGGCGTGGCAGCCACGGGACACGGTGCTGATCACCGGTGGCACCGGCGGGCTCGGTTCGTACGTGGGCCGTTGGGCCGCGGGTCACGGCGCCCGGCGTGTGGTGCTGCTCAGCCGTCAGGGTGCGCAGGCGCCGGGCGCGGCGGAGCTGGAGGCCGAGCTGACCGCACTGGGCGCGGATGTGACCATCGCGGCGTGTGATGTGACCGACCGGGACCAGCTAGCGGCCGTCCTCGCGGAGATCCCGGATGACGCGCCACTGTCGGCCGTGGTCCACGCCGCGGGGCTGGCGCTGCCGGAGAAGCCGCTGTCGAAGATGACACTCGCCGAGTTCGCCGACATCGGCCAGGCGAAGATCGCCGGTGCGCGGCATCTCGACGACCTGTTGGGGGAGCGGGAGTTGGACGCCTTCGTCCTGTTCTCGTCCGGAGCGGCGGCCTGGGGCAGCGGCGGCCAGAGCGCCTACGCCGCCGGCAACGCCTACCTCGACGGGCTGGCGCAGCGTCGCCGCGCACGGGGGCTGGCGGCCACGTCGGTGGCGTGGGGCGCCTGGGGCGGTGGCCTTGGCACGATCGACGAGATGATGGGCGCGCAGTGGCGCCGTACGGGTCTGATGACCATGGACCCGCGGCTGGCGGCGCTGGCGATGGCACACACCGTGGGCAGCGGCACCGCCCACGGTGTGGTGGCCGACATCGACTGGGAACGGTTCGCCCCCGGCTACACCATGGCCCGGTTCCGGCCCCTGCTGCGGGGACTGCCCGATGTCATCGACCTGCTGACCGAGGACACACACGAGGGCGGCGCGGGACAGACGGAGCTGATCGCACGGCTGGCCGGGCTGAGCCCCGAGGATCAGGAGCGGCTGCTCACCGAGCTGGTGCAGGCCGAGGCCGCGGCCGTACTCGGACACGTGAGCGCCGACGCCACCGGGGACCGTCCGTTCAGCGAGATCGGATTCGACTCGCTGACGGCGGTGGAGCTGCGCAACCGCCTCAATGCCAGCACGGGGCTGAGGCTGCCCGCGACGATGGTGTTCGACCACCCGCGGCCCAGTGTGCTGGCACGCCGTATCCGCACCGAACTCGGCCATACCGACACCTCGTCGGTGGACTCGGTGCTGGCCGAGCTGGAGCGGCTGGAAGCACATTTGGCGGCGCTGCCGAAGGAGAAGATCGAACGCGCCCGGATCACCTCGCGGCTCCAGCGGATGACCACCAAGGTCGCCGAGATCGAGGCCGTCGGCGCGGGCGGCGAAACCGTCACCGAACGACTCGACACGGCGAACGCCGACGACGTGTTCGCCTTCATCGACCAGGAGTTCGGCGTGGACTGATTCCCCGTCTCGTCTCCGCTCACCGATTTCACCCACGAGGCTCTTGGCGAGGTCCAGATGGCGAATGACGAAAAGCTCCTCAACTACCTCAAGCGGGTTACCGCCGACCTGCACCAGACGCGGGAACGGTTGCGCAAGGCCGAGGCTGCGACGGAGGAGCCGATCGCGATCGTCGGCATGGGCTGCCGCTTCCCGGGCGGCGTGACCACCCCGGACGGGCTGTGGGATCTGGTGGCCGACGGCCGGGACGCGATCGCCGGGTTTCCGGAGGACCGCGGCTGGAACCTGGAGAACCTCTTCGACGCCGACCCCGACTCCGTCGGCACCTCCTATGTGCGGGAGGGCGGCTTCCTCACCGACGCGGCGGAGTTCGACGCCGAGTTCTTCGGCATCTCCCCGCGTGAGGCGCTGGCCACCGACCCGCAACAGCGGCTGCTGCTGGAGACCGCGTGGGAGACCCTCGAGCACGCGGGAATCGACCCGAGTTCGCTGGAGGACAGCGACGTCGGCGTGTTCACCGGCCTGGCCAACGGCGACTACGCGCTGACCGTGGACCAGGTGCCGGAAGGCTTCGAGGGGTATCTGGGCCTTGGTGGCGCGGGCAGTATCGCGTCCGGCCGTATCTCGTACTCGCTCGGTCTGCTCGGCCCGGCGGTCACTCTGGACACCGGGTGCTCCTCGTCCCTCGTGGCGATGCACTTGGCCAGTTATGCGCTCCGGTCCGGGGAGTGTTCCATGGCGCTCGCCGGTGGGGTGATGGTGATGGCGACCCCTGGCGGCTTCGTCGGATTCTCCCGGCAGCGGGGGCTGGCGCGCGACGGGCGCTGCAAGTCCTTCGGTGAGGGCGCCGACGGCACCAACTGGTCCGAGGGCGTCGGTCTTGTGCTGCTGGAGCGGCTGTCCGAAGCCCACCGCAACGGCCACCCGGTACTCGCGGTCATCCGTGGCACGGCCGTCAACCAGGACGGCGCCTCCAACGGCATCACCGCGCCCAACGGCCCGTCCCAGGAACGGGTGATCCGGCAGGCGCTGGCGAACGCCGGACTGTCGCTGGCCGATGTGGACGCGGTCGAGGCCCACGGCACGGGCACGAGTCTCGGCGACCCGATCGAGGCCCAGGCACTCCTGGCCACCTACGGGCAGAATCGCCCGGAGGATCAGCCGCTGTGGCTGGGCTCCATCAAGTCCAACATCGGCCATACCCAGGCCGCCGCGGGTGTCGCGGGTGTCATCAAGATGGTCCAGGCCATGCGGCACGGCGTACTGCCCAAAACGCTCCACGCCGACGAGCCCACCAGCAAGGTCGACTGGACGTCAGGTGCGGTGTCCCTGCTGTCCGAGGCCCGGCCCTGGCCGGAGACGGGACACCCCCGCCGCGCCGGAATCTCCTCCTTCGGCGTCAGCGGGACGAACGCACACGTGGTCCTGGAACAGGCACCCCTGGAAGCGGCTGCACCCGAAGTAGACGTAGACGACGCGGGCGCTCCTGGACTGGTGGCCACGGGCGGCGTGGTGCCGTGGGTACTGTCCGCCAAGACTCCTGCGGCGCTGCGCGCTCAGGCGAAGCGTCTGGTCAGCCACCTGGAATCCGGGAGCGACACCAACCCGGTCGATGTGGGCTGGTCGCTGGCCACCACCCGGGCGACTTTGGAACACCGCGCGGTCATCCTCGCCACGGATACCGAAGGGGGCATGGCGACGGCGCGGGCTCTGGCGGAGGGGCGGCCTGACCCGCTCCTGGTCACCGGACAGACCGGAACAGACGGCAAAACCGTGTTCGTCTTCCCCGGCCAAGGCGCTCAGTGGGTGGGGATGGGGGCACAGCTCCTCGACACTTCCCCCGTCTTCGCCGCCCGCCTGCGCGAGTGCGCTGATGCCCTGGCCCCGTACACCGACTGGTCGCTGATCGACGTCATCACCGGCGCACCCGACGCTCCCTCGCTCGACCGTGTCGACGTCGTCCAGCCCGCCACCTTCGCCGTCGTCGTCTCCCTCGCCGCACTCTGGCAATCCAACGGCATCCACCCCGACGCCGTCATCGGCCACTCCCAAGGCGAAATCGCCGCCGCCTGCGTCGCCGGACACCTCACCCTCACCAACGCCGCCAAAATCGTCACCCTCCGCAGCCAGACCATCGCCGCTCACCTCGCCGGACACGGCGGCATGATGTCCCTCGCCACCCCCGCCGACACCATCGACCTCACCAACTGGCACGGCAAACTCTGGATCGCCGCACACAACAGCCCCAACGCCACCGTCATCGCAGGCGACACCGACGCCCTGCACCAACTCCACACCCACTACACCGACCAGGGCATCAGAGCCCGCATCATCCCCGTCGACTACGCCTCCCACACCGGACACGTCGACACCATCAAAAACCAGCTACAACACGCACTCGACGGCATCACCCTCGAACCCGGCACCATCCCCTGGCTCTCCACCGTCACCGGACAGTGGATCGAACCCAACACCGTCGACGACAGCTACTGGTACCGCAACCTCCGCCAAACCGTGCAGTTCCACACCACCATCACCACCCTCGCCGACCAGGGCTACCGCACCTACATCGAAATCAGCCCCCACCCCGTCCTCACCACCGCCATCCAAGAAACCCTCGAAGCCAACGACACCTCCAGCACCATCGTCACCGGCACCCTCCGCCGCGACGACGACACCCCCACCCGCCTCCTCACCAACCTCGCCCACCTCACCACCAACGGAACACCAGTCAACTGGCCCACCCTCTTCACAGGCACCCAACCCACCCGCATCCCCCTCCCCACCTACCCCTTCCAACACCACCACTACTGGCTCCCCCGCAACACCAACACAGGCGACATCGCCTCGGCCGGTCTCCACGACCCCGGGCACCCGCTGCTCACCGCCGCCGTCCACCTCCCCGACACCGGTGGCACCGTTCTCACCGGGCGCCTCTCCCTGACCACCCACCCCTGGCTGGCCGACCACACCGTGTCCGGCGCCGTCCTCCTCCCCGGCGCCGCGATGGCCGAACTCGCCATCCGCGCCGGAGACGAGACCGACACCCCCACCCTGGATGAGCTGGTCATCGAGCAGCCACTGGCGCTGCCGGACAGTGGCTTCCTGGACATCCGGGTGGTCGTGGGCGGCCCTGACGAGTCCGGGCGTCGGGACGTACGCATCTATTCCCGCGCCGAAGAACAAACCGCGCAGTGGACGGAGCACGCCACCGGCACGCTGGCCAAGGACACCACGGCTCCGCCGTCGCCCGCCAGGGCCGAATGGCCACCCGCAGGCACCGAGCCAGTGGCCGTCGAGGGGCTGTACGAGCAGATGGCCGAGGGGGGCTACGACTACGGTCCGACCTTCCAGGGCCTGAAGGCGGTATGGACCCGCGACGGCGAAGTGGGCGAGGTGTTCGCGGAGGCCGCGCTGCCGGAGGAACAGACGGAGGCCGCCGGCCGGTTCGGCATCCACCCGGCACTGCTGGACGCCGCATTGCACGCGAGCAACTACTGCCTGCCCGGGGAGCCCGGTAGCCGCATGCTGCTGCCGTTCGCGTGGAACGGCATACGCCTGCACGCCACCGGTGCCACGTCGGTGCGCGTGCACGCCCGTTACACCGAGGACGGCGGGCTCTCCGTGGTCCTGGTCGACGCGGCCGGCGGGCTGGTCGCGTCGATCGGTTCGCTGGTTCTGCGGGAGGTCGACGCGGCGCAGCTCGAAGCACTGACCTCCACGTCGGTGAACGACTCACTCTGGACGGTCACTTGGACCGAACACACCGCCACCACGGACGAGATCCGGTGGGGCACCGTCGGGGACGTCTCACCCGTCCTCGCCGCCGCCGAAGCCCCGGCCTTCGCCGATGTCACAGAGATCGCCACGGGGATGGGCACGGAGATCGCCGGGGCCGAGGAGCGGCCCGCGCTGGTCGTCGCCGACACCACCGCATGGGAGTCCCGGGACGCCGACCCCATCACGCGGGCGCGGGAGCTGGCCACGCGGGCACTGGACCTGTTGCAGCGGTGGGTGACGCTGCCTGAGCTGTCGGAAACACGGCTGGCGGTCCTCACGCGCGGTGCGATGGCCGTACACGACTCGTCCGAGGTCACCGACCCCGCCGCGGCGGCGATCTGGGGTCTGGTCCGCTCGGCCCAGTCCGAACACCCCGGCCGCGTCCACCTCATCGACACCGACGGCCACTCGGACCACGCACTGCGCAGCGCACTGCCCACCGCACTCGCCACCGACCAGCCCCAACTGGCCCTCCGCGACAACACGCTCTGGGCGCCCCGGCTCACCGCCGCGGCACCCGTCGGCACACCGGCCCAGCCGCTCCCCCTCAATCCCGAGGGCACCGTTCTCATCACCGGCGGCACCGGCACCCTCGGCGCCCTCACCGCCCGCCACCTCATCACCCACCACGGCGCCCGGCACCTGCTGCTCACCAGCCGCCAGGGTCCCGACGCCCCCGGCGCCACAGACCTCACCACCGAACTCACCGAACTCGGCGCACACGTCCGCATCACCGCCTGCGACACCGCCGACCGCGGCCAACTCGCCTCCCTCCTCGCCGACATCCCGGCCGACCACCCCCTCACCGCCGTCATCCACACCGCCGGAACCCTCGACGACGCCCTGCTCACCGACCTCACCCCGGACCGCCTCGACACCGTCTTCCGCCCCAAGGTCGACGCCGTCACCCACCTCCACGACCTCACCCGCGACCACGACCTGACCGCCTTCGTCATCTACTCCTCCGCCACCGGCACCCTCGGCACCCCCGGCCAGGCCAACTACGCCGCCGCCAACACCTACGCCGACGCCCTCGCCCACCAGCGCCACGCCGCCGGACTCCCCGCCACCTCCCTCGCCTGGGGCCTATGGGAAACCACCAGCGCCCTCACCGCCACCATGAACACCGAGGACCGCCGGCGCACCCACCGCGGCGGCGTGGCCCCCCTCACCGACGACGAGGGGCTCGTCCTCCTCGACACGGCCCTCACCGCCACCCACCACCCCCACCTCGTCCCGATCAAGATCAGCCCGGCCTCCCTGCGGGCCGATGACACGGCGCGGCCCGTTCCCCCGCTCCTCCGCCACCTCGTACGACGCCCCACGCGCCGCACGGCCCACACACCGGCCCCAGCGGACACCCTGTCGCTCACCCGACGGCTCGCCGCCCTCGACCACGGCGAACGGCTACGGCACCTCATCGAGCTCGTCCGCACCGAGGCGGCAGCCGTGCTCGGACACCCGACGATCGACAGCATCGGACCGGACCAGCCCTTCCGGGACGCCGGGTTCGACTCGCTGACGGCGGTGGAACTGCGCAACCGCCTCAATACGGCCACGGGACTGCGGCTCCCCGCGACCGTGGTGTTCGACTACCCCACCTCGGCGATCACCGCCGGGTATCTGCGGGACGAGCTGTTCGGCTCGACGGAGGCGGCTCCGGCCGCCGTCGCCGGGCGGGGGGCCGACGCGGACGACCCCGTGGTCGTCGTCGGCATGGCCTGCCGACTCCCCGGACGGGTGACCGACCCGGACGGGCTGTGGCAGCTGGTGGCCGACGGGGAGGACGGCATCGGGGCGTTCCCCACCGATCGCGGTTGGGATCTGGACACGCTGTTCGACCCCGACCCGGACCGGGTGGGCGCGACCTACGTCCGCGAGGGCGGGTTCGTGGCGGGTGCCACCGAGTTCGACGCGGACTTCTTCGGCATCTCCCCGCGTGAGGCCGTGGCGATGGACCCGCAGCAACGGCTGCTGCTGGAGACCGCGTGGGAGACCTTCGAGCAGGCCGGTATCGCCCCGCGGTCGGTGCAGGGCACCGACACCGGCGTGTTCGCCGGGGTCATCTACCACGACTACGGGACGAACGCCGGTGAGCTGCCCGAGGGCTCGGAGACCTATCTGAGCACGGGCAAATCGGGGAGCGTGGTGTCCGGGCGGGTCGCCTACGCACTGGGCCTGACCGGTCCCGCGGTGACGGTCGACACGGCGTGCTCCTCCTCGCTGGTGGCCATCCACTGGGCGGCCAAGGCGGTGCGGGAGGGCGAGTGCTCGATGGCCCTGGCCGGGGGCGTGACGGTGATGTCGACCCCGGAGGGGTTCGTGAGCTTCTCGCACCAGCGCGGGCTCGCCCCCGATGGCCGCAGCAAGTCCTTCGGCGAGGGCGCCGACGGCACCACCTTCAGCGAGGGTGTCGGGCTCGTGCTGCTGGAGCGGCTCTCCGAGGCCCGGCGCAACGGTCACGAGGTGCTGGCCGTGATCCGCGGTACGGCGGTCAACCAGGACGGCGCCAGCAACGGCCTCACCGCCCCCAACGGACCCTCCCAACAGCGGGTGATCCGGCAAGCACTCGCGAACGCCGGGCTGTCGGCCACCGACATCGACGCCGTCGAAGCCCACGGCACCGGCACCGCCCTCGGCGACCCCATCGAAGCCCAGGCACTCCTGGCCACCTACGGCCAGAACCGCCCCGCCGACCAGCCCCTCTGGCTGGGCTCGCTGAAGTCCAACATCGGCCACACCCAGGCCGCCGCGGGCATCGCGGGCGTCATCAAGATGATCCAGGCCATGCGGCACGGCATGCTGCCCAGGACACTCCACGCCGACGAGCCCACCACCAAGGTCGACTGGACATCGGGCGCGGTGTCCCTGCTGACGGAGGCCCGCCCCTGGCCGGAGACCGGCCACCCACGCCGCGCCGGGATCTCCTCCTTCGGCGTCAGCGGCACCAACGCCCATCTCGTCCTCGAACAGGCCCCGGAAGACGCGGCCACCGCACCAGAAATCACGGAACCGGAGGCTCCCGGGCTGGTGGCCACGGGCGGCGCGGTGCCGTGGGTGCTGTCCGCCAAGAGCCCCACGGCCCTGCGGGCGCAGGCCGAACGCCTGATCGCCCACCTTCACGCCCACCCCGAGACCGACCCGGTGGACGTGGGCTGGTCACTGGCCACCAGCCGCGCCGCCCTGGAACACCGCGCGGTCGTCCTCGCCACCGATCTCGACCAGGCGACCGCCGCCCTCACCGCTCTCAGCGAGGGGCAGCCGCACCCCGGCCTGGTCACCGGGGAGACGGGCAGCGACGGCAAGACCGTCTTCGTCTTCCCCGGCCAGGGCGCCCAATGGCAAGGCATGGGAGCCCAACTCCTCGACACCTCACCCGTCTTCGCCACCCGCCTCCACGAATGCGCCGACGCCCTGGCCCCGTATACCGACTGGTCGCTCATCGACGTCATCACCGGCGCACCCCACGCCCCTTCGCTCGACCGTGTCGATGTCCTGCAGCCCACCACCTTCGCCATCATGGTCTCCCTCGCCGCACTCTGGCAGGCCAACGGCATCCACCCCGACGCCGTCATCGGCCACTCCCAAGGCGAAATCGCCGCCGCCCACATCGCCGGACACCTCACCCTCACCAACGCCGCCAAAATCGTCACCCTCCGCAGCCAGACCATCGCCCACCACCTCACCGGACACGGCGCCATGATGTCCGTCCTCGCCCCCCACACCTGGGTCCAAGAAACACTGGCTCCCTGGCACGGACACCTGTGGATCGCAGCCGTCAACGGCCCCGCCTCCGTATCCGTCTCCGGAGACCCCGACGCACTCGCCGAATTCGGCATCACCCTCTCCAAAGCCAAGGTCTACCGCTGGCAATTGCCCGGCGTCGACTTCGCCGGACACTCCGGACACGTCGACACCATCAAAGACCAGCTACACCACATACTCGACGGCGTCACCGCCTCCCCCGGCCACATCGCCTGGATGTCCACCGTCGACGCCGACTGGACCAACCCCACACACATCGACCCCCACTACTGGTACCGCAACCTCCGCGACACCGTCCGCTTCGAAGAAGCCACCCGAGCCCTCCTCACCCAGGGCCACCGCACCTTCATCGAAGTCAGCACCCACCCCGTCCTGACCACCGCCATCCAGGACACCACCGAAACCCTCCCCGAGGTCCGGGCCACCATCACCGGCACCCTCCGCCGCGACGACGGTGGCCCCGACCGCGTCCTCGCGGGGCTGGGAGGGCTGTTCGCGGCCGGGGTGCCGGTGGACTGGGGCGCCCTGTTCGCCGGTACCGGGGCCCGTCGGGTGCCGCTGCCCACGTATGCCTTCCAGCACCGGCACTACTGGCTGGAGCCCGCCAGGACACCAACGCGGGCCGAGAGCGCCGACGGCTCCCTGTGGGCGGCCATCGAGGACGGAGACGCGCAGTCCCTCGCGCGGGATCTCGAGGTGGACGCGGCGGCCCTCGGCACGGTGCTGCCCGCGCTCGCCTCATGGCGTCGGCGCAGCCGGGAGGACTCCCTCACGGACGCATGGCGGTACCGGATCGGCTGGTCCCGGGTGGCCACGGCCGACCCGCAGTTGTCGGGCCGGTGGCTGGTGCTGGTCCCGGCCGTGCGGGCGGGCTCGGCGCGGGTCCGTGCGGTGCTGGACGGGCTGGCCGCGCGGGGCGCCGAGGTGGTGGCCGCCGAGGTCTCCGAAACCGGCCGGGAGGCACTGGGCGACCAGGTCAAGTCGGCGGACGGCGGTGCCGGGGTGGTGTCCCTGCTCTCGTGGGACGACCGCGCCGACACCGAGTACGGCACCGTGTCCACGGGCACCGCCGCGACGCTCGCGGTGGCGCAGGCGTTGCGGGACCACGGCGTCACCGCTCCGCTGTGGTGCGTCACCAGTGGCGGGGTCGCGGTGGCCGGTGAGGCGGCCGACCCGGTGCAGTCCGCGGTGTGGGGATTCGGCGCCGTGCTCGGGCTCGACCACCCGGACACCTTCGGCGGCCTGATCGATCTGCCGGCCGAAGGGGAGGGTGACGACGAGGCGTTGCCGGACGGGCTGTTCGCGGCGTTGTCGTCCCCCGAAGGGGAGGACCAGCTCGCGGTGCGCGCCGACGGGCTGTTCGCACGCCGGATGGTGCGCGACCGGGACGGCTCCGGCAGCCCCTGGAAGCCGCGCGGCACCGTGCTGGTCACGGGCGGCACCGGCGGGCTCGGTTCGCATGTGGCGCGCTGGCTCGCCACGAGCGGGGCGGACCATGTGGTGCTGCTCAGCAGGCAGGGTGGTGACGCGCCGGGCGCGGCCGAACTGGTGGCGGACCTGGCGGGGGTGGAGGTCACGCTCGCCGCGTGTGATGTGACCGACCGGGACGCCGTGGCCGCGGTGCTGGCCGAGACGGAGCGGACCCATCCGCTGACCGCGGTGGTGCACACCGCCGGTGCCGGGCTGCCCTCGGCTCCGGTCACCGAGGTGACCGCCGAGGAGTTCGCCGCCGTCACGGGGGCGAAGGTGCGCGGCGCGCTGGTGCTGGACGAGCTCGTCGGCGACCGGGAGCTCGACGCGTTCGTGCTGTTCTCCTCCGGCGCCGGTGTCTGGGGCAGCGGCGGGCAGGCCCCGTACGCGGCGGGCAATGCCTTCCTGGACGGGCTGGCGGCCCGGCGGCGGGCGCACGGGCTCGCGGCCACGTCGGTGGCGTGGGGCGGCTGGGGCGGCGGGCTCGGCATGATCGACGCCGACGGCGGCGACCAGTGGCGCCGTATCGGCATCCTGCCGATGGATCCGGCACCCGCGCTGCGTGCGCTGGCGCGGGCCGTTGGGGGTGGTCTGCCGAATGTGATCGTCGCGGATGTCGACTGGGCGCGGTTCGTGCCGGGCTACACGATGGCCCGGGAGCGGCCGCTGCTGCGGCAGTTGCCCGAGGTCGCCGAGATCCTGGCGGCGGACACGCAGGGCGGGGGCGCATCGCGGCGGGAGGTGCTCCTGGGCAGCCTGGCCGAGCTGACCGGCCCGGAGCAGGAGGTGTTCCTTACCGACCTGGTGCGGCGTGAGGCGGCGGCCGTGCTCGGGCATGCGGACGGGGACGCGGTGGAGCCGGAGCGTGCGTTCAAGGACACCGGGTTCGACTCGCTGACCGCGGTGGAGCTGCGCAACCGGATCAACACGGCCACCGGTCTCCAGCTCTCCCCCACGGTGGTGTTCGACTATCCGAAGCCGACCACGCTGGCGAGGAGGCTGCGTACGGAGTTGGTCCCCACGGTGAACGGGGACGTGAACGGGGACGTGGACGTGGACGGGGACGGGACCGCGGACGGCGGGGCCGCCGGCGCGGACGGCCGCGAGCGGGAGATCCGGCGGGTGCTGGCTTCGGTGCCACTGCGCCGCTTCCACGAACTGGGGGTGCTGGACGCGCTGGTGCGCCTCGCGGACTCCGCGGCCGGCGACCTGAGCGGTCTGCGCGACCTGGGCGACCTGGGCGACCTGGGCACCGCCGCGGAGGCGGAGACCTCCGCGCTCGCGGAGCTGGATGCCGACGAGCTGGTGAGCCGGGCGATGCGCGGCACGACCTTCGGAAACGACTGACGCCGCGGTTGCGGAGAGGAGTACATATGGCTGCGTCCCGGGAAGACCTGGTCAAGGCGCTGCGTACCTCGCTGATGGACGCCGAGCGGCTGAAGCGGGAGAACGACCGGCTGATCGCCGAGTCCACCGAACCGGTGGCGATCGTGGCGATGGCGTGCCGGCTGCCGGGTGGGGTGACCGACCCGGAGTCGCTGTGGGAGCTGGTGGACGAGGGGCGGGACGCGATCGGGCCGTTCCCCACGGATCGCGGCTGGGACCTGGAGACCCTGTTCGACTCCGATCCGGACGCCGTGGGCAAGTCCTACGTACGCGAGGCGGGGTTCCTGGAGGGGGCGGGCGGATTCGACGCCGCCTTCTTCGGCATCTCGCCGCGCGAGGCCCTGTCGCTGGACCCGCAGCAGCGGCTGCTGCTGGAGACCGCGTGGGAGACCTTCGAGCGGGCGGGGATGGATCCGCGGTCGGTGGAGGGCCGGGACATCGCGGTGTTCGCCGGGGGCAGCGGCCAGGGGTACGGCGGCGGTCCGGGTGAGGCGCCCAAGGGCCTGGAGGGCTATCTGGGGGTCGGCGCTTCCGGCAGTGTCATCTCCGGGCGCGTGTCGTACACGCTCGGGCTGACCGGTCCCGCCGTGACGGTGGACACCGCCTGCTCGT
The DNA here is from genome assembly GCF_003595545.1 of Streptomyces sp. 11-1-2. Taxonomy (NCBI): domain Bacteria; kingdom Bacillati; phylum Actinomycetota; class Actinomycetes; order Kitasatosporales; family Streptomycetaceae; genus Streptomyces; species Streptomyces sp. 11-1-2. The sequence goes on along the minus strand of NZ_CP022545.1, from coordinate 10,190,009 downwards.
CCTCGCTGGTGGCCGCCCATCTCGCCGTGCAGGCGCTGCGGTCCGGCGAATGTTCCATGGCGCTGGCCGGTGGTGTCGCCGTGATGGGCCAGCCCACCGCTTTCGTCGAGTTCTCCCGGCAGCGTGGCCTGGCGCCCGACGGGCGCTGCAAGTCCTTCGGCGCGGGTGCCGACGGCACCACCTGGTCCGAAGGTGTCGGGCTCGTTCTGCTGGAGCGGCTGTCGGACGCCCGCCGCAACGGCCACGAAGTGCTGGCCGTGATCCGGGGCACCGCGGTCAACCAGGACGGCGCCTCCAACGGACTCACCGCGCCCAACGGCCCCTCCCAGGAGCGGGTGATCCGCCAGGCCCTGTCCAACGCCGGGCTGACGGTGGCCGATGTGGACGCGGTCGAGGCCCACGGCACCGGCACCGCCCTCGGCGACCCCATCGAAGCCCAGGCCGTTCTCGCCACCTACGGCCAAAGCCGCCCGGAGGGCCGGCCGCTGTGGCTCGGCTCCCTCAAGTCCAACATCGGCCACGCGCAGGCCGCAGCGGGCATCGCCAGCGTCATCAAGACCGTCATGGCCTTACGCCACGGCCGGTTGCCGAAGACCCTCCACGCCGAACAGCCCACCTCCCAGGTGAACTGGACGTCGGGCGCGGTGTCCCTGCTCGCCGAGGCGCGGGCGTGGCCGGAGACCGGACACGCCCGCCGCGCCGGGATCTCCTCCTTCGGCGTCAGCGGGACGAACGCCCATGTCATCCTGGAACAGGCCCCTGAGGAAGCCGAGGCGACCGGGGAGAACACCGCCGATCAGGAACCGCCCGTACGCTCGGCGGAGTCCGCCGGCCCCGGCCCGGTCGCCACCGGCCACGTGGTGCCGTGGCTGCTCTCGGGCCATACGCAGGAGGCGCTGCGTGCCCAGGCCGCCCGGCTGCTGACCCAGGTGCGCGACACGCCCTCCGACAGCCCGCGGGACGTGGGCTGGTCACTGGCCACCACCCGGACCCGGCTGGACCACCGCGCGGTCGTACTGTGCGCCGATGCCGAGCAGGCCGTCGCGGGGCTGGAGGCGGTGGCCTCGGGCACGTCCGCCCGGTCGGCGGTCACCGGGTCCGTGGCCTCCGGAAAGGTGGCGGTGCTGTTCACCGGGCAGGGCAGCCAGCGGGCCGGAATGGGCCGCGAACTGCACGGCGGCCACCCGGTGTTCGCGCGGGCCTTCGACGCCGTGTGCGCCCAGTTCGGCGACCTGCGCGACGGGGACGACAAGGTCTCGCTGGCCGAGGTGGTCTTCGCCGAGGAGGGGTCGGCGACGGCAGCGCTGCTGGACCGGACCGAGTTCACCCAGCCCGCGCTGTTCGCGCTGGAGGTGGCGCTGTTCCGGCTCGTGGAGTCGTGGGGAGTGCGCCCCGCGTATGTGCTGGGCCACTCGATCGGCGAAGTGGCGGCGGCCCATGTGGCCGGGGTCCTGTCCCTGCCGGACGCCTGCACATTGGTGCGGGCGCGCGGGCGGCTGATGCAGCAACTCACCGCGACCGGGGCGATGGTGGCGGTGGAGGCGGCCGAGGACGAGGTGGCGCCGCTGCTCGCGGGGAAGGAGCACAAGGTCTCCATCGCCGCGGTCAACGGCCCGGCCTCCGTGGTCGTCTCCGGTGACGAGGACGTGGTCACGGCGGTGGCGGAGACGCTGGCGCGGCAGGGCCGCAAGACCAAGCGGCTCGTGGTCTCGCACGCCTTCCACTCCCCCCACATGGACGGGATGCTGGACGCGTTCCGCGAGGTGGCGTCGCGGCTGGCCTACGCGCCACCCCGGATACCCGTGGTGTCGAACCTCACCGGCGCGGTCGCCGATCCCGAGGAGCTGTGCTCCCCCGAGTACTGGGTACGGCATGCACGTGGCGCGGTGCGGTTCCTCGACGGTGTCCGCACACTGGCCGACGAGGGCGTGCGCACCCATCTGGAACTCGGCCCGGACGGGGTGCTGACCGCGATGGGGCAGGACTGTCTGCCCGAGGCGGACGCGGCGTTCGTGCCGTCCCTGCGTCCGGGCGTCCAGGAGCCGCACGCGGTGCTGGCCGGGCTCGCCGGCCTGTACGTACGGGGTGTGCGGGTGGACTGGGACGCGATGTTCGCCGGGTCCGGCGCCCGGCGCGTCGCCCTTCCCACGTACGCCTTCCAGCACGAGCACTACTGGCTGGAGCGGGCCGCCGGCTCCGGCGACGTGGGCGCGGTGGGGCTCGGCGAGGCGGGCCATCCGCTGCTGGGCGCGGTGGTGCAGCTCCCGGAGACGGGCGGGGTGCAGCTCAGCGGGCGGCTGTCGGTACGGGCCCAGCCCTGGCTGGGCGAACACGTCATCTCCGGGGCGGTGCTGGTGCCCGGCACCGCCATGGTGGAACTGGCCGTCCGCGCCGGGGACGAGACCGGCACCCCGGTGCTGGAGGAGCTGGTGATCGGGCAGCCGATGGTGCTGCCCGGCGACACCGCCCTCAGTGTCCAGGTCGTCGTGGGCGCGGACGAGGGCGGGCGGCGTACGGTGCGGATCTACTCCCGTACCGACGGGGGCACCGACTGGACCGAGCACGCCACCGGCACGCTCGCGGCGCAGGGCCCGGCACCGCTGGACGGGGCCGCGGACGGGGCCGCCGTCGAGTGGCCGCCCGCGGAAGCCGAGCCGATCCCCGTGGAGGACTTCTACCGCTCGCTCGTCGACGCCGGATACGCGTACGGACCGGCGTTCCGCGGGCTCGTCGCCGCGTGGCGCCGGGACGGTGAGATCTTCGGCGATGTGGCGCTGCCGGAGGCGTCCGTCGCGGAGGCCGAGCGGTTCGGCATCCACCCGGCGCTGCTGGACGCCGCACTGCACGCGGGCAGCTTCTGTCTGCCCTCCGACCCGGCGCGACAGGTGACCCTGCTGCCGTTCGCCTGGAACACCGTGCGTCTGCACGCGGGCGGCGCGTCCGCGGTCCGGGTGCATGTCCGCCCGGTCGGCGACGACGCCTTCTCGGTACGCCTGACCGACGGCTCGGGCCAGACGGTGGCCTCGGTGGACTCGCTCACCCTGCGGGCGGTGGACCCGGCCCAGCTCAAGATCGGCACGGCCGACGACGCGCTGTGGACGGTCCGCTGGAGCGAGACCTCGCTGCCGGACGGCGCGGTCTCCTGGGCCCCGCTCGGCGAGTCGGCCACCGGGGCAACCGGGGGCTACGGCGCCACAGGGGACGGCGGAGGCCCAGGGGGCGCGCTTCCCGACGTCCTCGTGGCCGATACGCGCGCCTGGGCCGAAGACCTCACCGGGCCGCCGACCGCGCGGGCCCGGGGGCTCACCGGCCGCCTGCTGGAGGAGATCCAGCGGTGGGTCGCCGACGACGCCATGGCCGGGACGCGGCTCGCCGTGGTCACCCGCGGCGCGGTCGCGGTCCATGACGACACCGAGGTCACCGACCCGGCCGCCACCGCGCTCTGGGGCCTGGTCCGCTCGGCCCAGGCCGAACACCCGGGGCGGGTGGCCCTGGTAGATGCCGACGGAGCGTGCGAGGAACTGCCCGCCGGGGTGTGGTCCGGGGACGAGCCCCAACTGGCGGTGCGCGGTGGCACCGTGTGGGTGCCACGCCTGACCCGGGTCGAGCCCGGCCTGCGCGTGCCCGCGCAGGCGTCGTGGCATCTGGACTCGGCCCAGTACGGCACCCTGGACAGTCTGGCGCTGCTGCCCGACGAGGCCGAGCCCGCACCGCCGGCGGCCGGTCAGGTGCGGATCGAGGTCCGCGCCGCCGGGCTCAACTTCCGGGATGTCCTGGTGGCTCTCGGCATGTATCCGGGCCGGTCGGTGATCGGCACGGAGGGCGCCGGTGTGGTGACCGAGATCGGTCCGGGCGTCACGGGCCTGGCCGTGGGCGACCGGGTGATGGGCCTGTTCTCCGGCTCGTTCGGACCGCTGGCCACCGCCGACGCGCACACGGTGATCCGGATGCCGGAGGGCTGGTCGTTCGGCACGGCGGCCGGGGTGCCGGTGGCCTATCTGACGGCGCTGTACGCGTTGCAGGACCTCGGGAGGGTCCAGCCGGGCGAGACGGTCCTGGTGCACGCCGCCGCGGGCGGTGTGGGCATGGCCGCCGTCCAGCTCGCACAGCACTTCGGCGCCACCGTCCTGGGCACCGCCCACCCCTCCAAGCACCACGCACTCCACCGGCTGGGCGTTCCCGCCGAACGGCTCGCCTCCAGCCGCGACCTCGCCTACGCCGACACCTTCCCCACCGCCGACGTCGTCCTCAACTCCCTCACCGGCGAGCACATCGACGCCTCTCTCGGACTTCTCAACCCCGGCGGCCGGTTCCTGGAGATGGGGAAGACCGACCTGCGGGAGCCCGGCGAGGTCGGGGTGCGGCATCCGGAGGTCACCTACCGGGCGTTCGACCTCGGCGGAGAGGCCCCCGCGGAGCGGGTGCGGGAGTTGCTGCACCAGTTGGTGGAGCTGTTCGAGGCGGGCCGGATCGAGCCGCTGCCGGTACGGCAGTGGGACATCACCCGCGCCCCCGAGGCGTTCCGCTGGATGAGTCAGGGGCGGCATACCGGCAAGATCGTGCTCACCCTGCCACGCGCCCTGGACCCGGACGGCACCGTCCTGGTCACCGGTGGCACGGGCACCCTCGGCGCCACGATCGCCCGCCACCTTCTCACCCAGCACGGCGCACGCCATCTGCTGCTGGTCAGCCGCCGGGGACCGGACGCACCTGGCGCCACAGACCTGACCACCGAACTCACCGAACTCGGCGCCACCGTCCGCATCACCGCCTGCGACACCGCCGACCGCGACCAACTCGCCGCGCTCCTCGCCGACATCCCCGCCGACCACCCCCTCACCGCCGTGGTCCACACGGCCGGGACCCTCGACGACGGCATCCTGACCGCACTCACCCCGGACCGCCTCGACACCGTCTTCCGCCCCAAGGCCGACGCCGTCACCCATCTCCACGACCTCACCCGCGACCACGACCTGGCCGCGTTCGTGGTGTACTCGTCCGCCGCCGGAGTCCTCGGCGGGCCCGGCCAGGGCAACTACTCCGCCGCCAACGCCTATCTGGACGGACTCGCACAGTGGCGGCGTGCGCACGGGCTCCCCGCCACCTCGCTGGCGTGGGGCATGTGGGCGCAGACCAGTGGCATGACGGCCGGGCTCGGCTCCGGCGATCTGCACCGGGTACGGCGCGGCGGCATCGTCGGGCTGTCCACGGCGGAGGCCCTGGACCTGTTCGACCGGTCGGTGGCGTCCGGGCTGTCCCTGCTGGTGCCGTTGCGGTTGGACATCGCCGCCCTCGGTGCGGAGGCCGCGGAACCGCCGCCGCTGCTGCGGGGTCTGGTCCGGCCGGCCCGGCGTACGGCCCGGCCGGTGCCGAAGGCCGGTGAGGGCGGCCTCGCCGAACGGCTGGCCGGGCTGTCGGCGGCCGAACAGGAGCGTCTGCTCATCGAGTTGATCCGCGAACAGGCCGCTTCGGTGCTCGGGTTCCCCACGGTCGACCCGATCGGGCCGGAGCAGGCGTTCCGCGACATGGGGTTCGACTCGCTGACCGCGGTGGAGCTGCGCAACCGCCTCAACACGGCCACCGGGCTACGGCTCCCCGCGACGCTGGTCTTCGACCACCCGAGCCCCTTGGCCACCGCCGAGTTCCTGCGGGATCAACTGGGCGGGCGCGCGGTCGAGGCGGCGCCCCGCCCGGCCCGGCGCGACCGGTCGGCTCCGGACGGGGCCGAGGATCCGGTCGTCGTGGTCGGCATGGGCTGCCGCCTGCCCGGCGACGTCCGCACCCCCGAGGACCTGTGGCGGCTGATCGCCACCGGAACCGACGCGATCGGGCCGTTCCCGCAGGACCGGGGCTGGGACCTGGCCGGGCTCTTCGACTCCGACCCGGACGCCCAGGGCAAGTCCTACGTACGCGAGGGCGGTTTCCTCACCGACGCGGGCGGATTCGACGCCACCTTCTTCGGCATCTCCCCACGCGAGGCCCTGTCGATGGACCCGCAACAGCGCGTCCTGCTGGAGACCGCGTGGGAGACCCTGGAACGCTCCGGGATCGTTCCCACGTCACTGCGCGGGCAGGAGGTCGGGGTCTTCGTCGGGGCCAGTGGCCAGGGGTACGGCACCGGCCCGGGCGCGGCGCCGGAAGGCTTGGAGGGCTATCTCGGGGTAGGCGGTGCGACGAGCGTGGCGTCGGGCCGGGTGTCGTACACCTTCGGCCTGACCGGTCCGGCGGTCACGGTGGACACGGCGTGCTCCTCCTCGCTGGTGGCCCTGCACCTCGCCGCGCAAGCCCTGCGCTCCGGCGAATGCACGATGGCACTCGCCGGCGGCGTCGCCGTCATGGGCCAGCCCGGCGCCTTCGTCGAGTTCTCGCGCCAGCGCGGTCTCGCGTCCGACGGCCGCTGCAAGTCCTTCGGCGAGGGCGCCGACGGCACCAACTGGTCCGAAGGTGTTGGTCTGGTGCTGTTGGAACGACTGTCCGACGCCCGCCGCAACGGCCACGAGGTGCTGGCCGTGATCCGTGGCACGGCGGTGAACCAGGACGGGGCGAGCAACGGCCTCACCGCGCCGAACGGACCCTCCCAGCAGCGAGTGATACGGCAGGCGCTGGCGAACGCCGGGCTGACGGTGGCCGACGTGGACGCGGTCGAGGCCCACGGCACCGGCACCGCCCTCGGCGACCCCATCGAGGCCCAGGCGCTCCTGGCCACTTACGGCCAGGACCGGCCGGGGGACGAGCCGCTGTGGCTCGGTTCGCTGAAGTCCAACATCGGGCATGCCCAAGCGGCCGCAGGCGTGGCCAGCGTCATCAAGATGGTGCTGGCGATACGGCAGGGCACGCTTCCGCGGTCCTTGCACATCAACGAACCCACCACCCAGGTGGACTGGACGTCCGGTGCGGTGTGCCTGCTCACCGATGCCCGCCCCTGGCCGGAGACCGGCCACCCCCGCCGTGCCGGGATCTCCTCCTTCGGAGTCAGCGGCACCAACGCCCATCTCATCCTGGAGCAAGCACCTCAGCCCGAGCCCGAGCCCGCATCGAAGGCGGACGAGGGCACGGACACCCCTGGGCTGGTCACCACCGGCGGAACCGCCCCCTGGGTGCTGTCCGCCAAGACCCCGGCAGCTCTGCGGGCTCAGGCCCGACGCCTGCTGGACCATCTGGAATCCGACGTGGACGCACACCCAGTGGACATCGGCTGGTCACTCGCCACCACCCGCACCCTCCACGACCACCGCGCCGTCGTCATCACCGACACCGAAGCCGATAGCGACGAAGCGGCGGCTGCTCTCACCGCCCTCGCGACCGGACAACCCCACCCCCGCCTCACCACCGGCCACGCCACCACCCACGGCAAAACAGTGTTCGTGTTCCCTGGCCAAGGCGCCCAATGGGTGGGCATGGGAGCCCAACTCCTCAAGACCTCCCCCGTCTTCGCCGCCCGGCTGCGCGAGTGCGCCGCGGCCCTGGCCCCGTACACCGACTGGTCGCTCATCGACGTCATCACCGATGCACCCGACGCTCCCTCGCTCGAGCGTGTCGACGTCGTACAGCCCGCCACCTTCGCCGTCGTCGTCTCCCTCGCCGCACTCTGGCAATCCGTGGGCATCCGCCCCGACGCCGTCATCGGCCACTCCCAAGGCGAAATCGCCGCCGCCTGCGTCGCCGGACACCTCACCCTCACCAACGCCGCCAAAATCGTCGCCCTGCGCAGCCAGATCATCGCCGATCACCTCGCCGGACACGGCGGCATGATGTCCCTCGCCGCTCCCGCCGACACCATCGACCTCACCAACTGGCACGGCAAGCTCTGGATCGCCGCACACAACAGCCCCAACGCCACCGTCATCGCAGGCGACATCGACGCCCTGCACGAACTCCACGCCCACTACACCGACCAGGGCATCCGGGCCCGCATCATCCCCGTCGACTACGCCTCCCACACCGGACACGTCGACACCATCAAGAACCAACTCCACCAGACCCTGGCCCACACCACGACCGAGCCCGGCACCATCCCCTGGCTCTCCACCGTCACCGGACAGTGGATCGAACCCAACACCGTCGACGACAGCTACTGGTACCGCAACCTCCGCCAGACCGTGCAGTTCCACACCACCATCACCACCCTCGCCGACCAGGGCTACCGCACCTTCATCGAAATCAGCCCCCACCCCGTCCTCACGACCGCCATCCAAGAAACCCTCGAAAACACCAACACACCCCACACCACCATCACCGGCACCCTCCGCCGCGACGACGACACCCCCACCCGCTTCCTCACCAACCTCGCCGAACTGTCCACCAGGGGAACACCAATGGACTGGCCCACCGCGTACACCGGATCACAACCCTCCCAAATCCCGCTCCCCACCTACCCCTTCGAGCACGAGACGTTCTGGCTGGACCGCGGCGGTCCGGGCGACGTCCGTGCCGTGGGGCTGGAGGACACCGGCCATCCGCTGGTCGGGGCCGTGGTGAGCGTGCCCGACACCGGAGGTGTGCTGCTCACCGGACGTCTCTCCCTGCGCAGCCACCCCTGGCTGGCCGACCACGCCGTCTCCGGCACCGTCCTGCTCCCGGGTACGGCGATGGTCGAGCTGGCGGTGCGCGCCGGGGACGAGGCGGACACCTCCACCCTGGAAGAGCTGGTCATCAGCCGGCCGATGACGGTGCCGGACGAGGGCACTCTGCACGTCCAGGTCCTCGTCGGTGGCGAGGACCGCGGGCGCCGCAAGGTGGGGGTCTACTCGCGCCCGGAGGGCACACGGCAGTGGACCGAGCACGCCACCGGCACCCTGACCGGACGGGCTACCGGCACCCTGACCGCAGGGGCCACGGCCCCGCCGCCCGAGGCCGCTCAGCCGTGGCCGCCCGAGGGCTCGGAGCCCGTCGCCCTCGAGGGATTCTACGAGCATCTGGCCGAGGTCGGGTACGAGTACGGCCCGGCTTTCCGCGGTCTGAGGGCGGTGTGGAAGCGGGACGACGAGGTGTTCGCCGACGTGTCCGTGCCGGAGGAGCAGACCGGGGTCGCCGGGCGGTTCGGCATCCACCCGGCGCTGCTGGACGCCACCCTGCACGCCGGGAACTTCTGCTTCCAGTCCGATGGTGAGCGGCCCACGATGCTGCCGTTCGCATGGACCGATGTGCAGCTCCACGCCGTGGGCGCAACCACCGTGCGGGTGCGGGCGAGGGTGTCCGACGGGGACGGGCTGTGCGTACGGATCTCCGATCCGCAGGGCGTACCGGTCGCCACGATCGGCTCCCTCCAGCTCCGGGAGACCACACCCGACCAGTTGCGCGCCCTGTCCGCCGCATCGGGCGGCAATGCGCTGTGGGCGGTCGACTGGGCCGAGTGCGGGCTCGATGCCACGGAAGCGCGGTGGGCCACCCTCGGGGAGAGTCGGCTCCCGGATTCCCCGCCGAGCTACCCCGATCTCTCCGCGGCTGTGGAGGCCGTGGAAAGCGCGGAGGCCGGAGAGCGGCCCGCCGTGCTCGTCGCCGACGTGTCCGCCTGGGTTCCGGAGAAGACCGGACCCATCGACCGTACGCACGCGCTCTGTGCCCGGGTCCTGGATCTGCTGCGGCAATGGGTGGACCGGCGCGAGCTCGCGGACACCCACCTGGTCGTCCTCACCCACGGCGCCATGGCCGCCCACGACACCGCCGAGGTCACCGACCCGGCCGCGGCCGCCGTCTGGGGCTTGGTCCGCTCGGCCCAGTCCGAGCACCCCGGCCGTATCCGGCTCATCGACATCGACGACCACTCCCACCAGGCCCTGCCCACCGCACTCGCCACCACCGAGGCCCAACTCGCCCTCCGCGACGCCACCGCCTACACCCCCCATCTGACGCCCGCACCCGCCACCGCGCCCGAGCCCCTCACCCTCGCCCCCGAGGGCACCGTTCTCATCACCGGCGGCACCGGCACCCTCGGCGCCCTCACCGCCCGCCACCTCATCACCCACCATCACGCACGCCATCTCCTCCTGGTCAGCCGCCAGGGCCCCGACGCGCCCGGCGCCACGGACCTCGCCACCGAGCTCACCGAACTCGGCGCCACCGTCCGCATCGCCGCCTGCGACACCGCCGACCGCGACCAACTCGCCGCCCTCCTCGCCGACATCCCCGCCGACCACCCCCTCACCGCCGTCATCCACACCGCCGGAACCCTCGACGACGCCCTGCTCACCGACCTCACCCCGCAGCGCCTCGACACCGTCTTCCGCCCCAAGGTGGACGCCCTCACCCATCTCCACGACCTCACCCGCGACCACGACCTGACCGCCTTCGTCATCTACTCCTCCGCCACCGGCACCCTCGGCACCCCCGGCCAGGCCAACTACGCCGCCGCCAACACCTACGCCGACGCCCTCGCCCACCAGCGCCACGCCGCCGGACTCCCCGCCACCTCCCTCGCCTGGGGCCTATGGGAAACCACCAGCAGCCTCACCGCCGGCATGACCGCCACCCAGCAGCAACGCACCCGCGACAGCGGCGTCGTTCCCCTGACCGACGCCGACGGCATGCGGCTCCTCGACACCGCGCTCGCCACCCGCCACCCCCATCTCGTCCCCCTCGAACTCGACCTCGCCGCCCTCCAGAACAACACCGGCCCGCGCACCCTCCCGCCCCTGCTGCGCACCCTCATACGCGGCCACCACCGCCCCACCGCCCACACCACAGCCCAGCCCGAGGACGACGCCCCGTCCCTGGCCGAGCAGCTGGCCGCCCTCGACCCGACCCAGCGGCACCAGCGCCTCACCGCGCTTGTCCGCGCCGAAGCCGCGGCCGTCCTCGGCCACCCCACCCCGGACGCGGTGGGGCCGGACGACGCCCTCTTCGAGATCGGGTTCGACTCGCTGACCGCGGTGGAACTGCGCAACCGCCTCAACGCGGCCACCGGCCTCCAGCTCGCCGCGGCGATGCTGTTCGACTACCCAACCCCGTCGATGGCCGCCGAGCACCTCCAGGAACAGCTCGCGCTGGACGCGGCCACCACGGACACACACGTGGCGGCCCGGGAAGCGGCGGAACACGACGACCAGAGCACGGAGAGGTGAGACAAAGCATGTTCGACGTGGCGAAGTATCTGCGGCGCATCGGGGTGGAGGGGACGCCCAAACCGACCCTCGACACCCTCCGTCATCTGCACAAACGGCATCTCATGGCGGTCCCGTACGACAACTCCACAGCCCCCGACCGGCTCCCGGCCTCGCGGCATCTGACGAACGTCCCGCTGGACCTGGTGTTCGGGCATGTGGTGACCGAGGGCCATGGCGGAGTGTGCTACGAGCTCAACCGGTTGTTCCACACGCTGCTGGCGGAGCTCGGCTACGACGTGCGTATGGTGGCGGCGGCGGTGCGGCAGGCGAACGGGACCTTCGGCCCGGAGCGGGAGCACACCTTCGACCTGGTCCACCTCGATGGCCGGACCCACCTCGTGGACGTCGGCTTCCCCGGGCCGTCCTATTCGGAGCCGTTGTACCTGTCCCATGAAGAGCAGCACCAGTACGGCTGCTCGTACCGCGTGACCGAACACGACGGCTACCGGGTGGTGGAACGGCGGCCCAAGGGGAGCGACTGGCAGCCGCTGTACCGGTTCCGGCCGGAGCTTGCCGATCCGTCCGGCTGGGACGCGGTGCGGCTGGACAGCCTGGACGACTACGCACAGGACTCGGTGCTCGCCGGGACCACCTTCCGCAGCCGGGCCACGGACAACGGGAAGATCGTGCTGATCGGCAGGCGCTACTTCACCGTCGAGGACGGGGTGGAGCGCACCAAGGTGCTGGTGAAGGCGGACGAATTCCAGGACGTGGTCGACCTGATCCTGGCGGGCGCATGAGCGGGAAGGAGGCGGCAGTGGACACCGCGCGGGAAACGGACAGCCTCGAGGCCGAGGTGCTGATCGTCGGCTACGGACCGGTGGGCCAGCTACTGTCGGTGCTACTGGCCCAGCGCGGGCGGCGCGTGACGGTCGTGGAGCGCTGGCCGGAGCCGTACCGGCACCCCCGGGCGGTCGGGTTCGACAGTGAGGCCGCGCGCCTTCTGGCCTCGGCCGGGATCGGCGACTCGCTCGACAAGTTCACCGAACCCGCGCGGGACCACGCCTGGCAGAACACGAAGGGCGAGACGCTGATCGACCACGAGGTGGCCGACCGGGGGCACTGCACCTGGCCGGAGGCTTTGTCGGCGTATCAGCCCGCCCTGGAGTCCGCGCTGATCGAGCACGGGGAGACGCTGCCGCCGCTGCGGATCCTGCGCGGATACGAGGCGGTGGGACTCGCGGACGACGGCGACCATGTGACCTTGACCGTGGTCGGCCCGGACGGGGAGAAGACGGACCTCACCGCGCTGTGGGTGGTCGGCTGCGACGGCGCGAACAGCCTGGTAAGGACGGGCGTCGGCACCACCATGACGGACCTCGACTTCTCGTACGACTGGCTGATCTGCGATGTGCGGTTGCACGAGCACCGCGAGTTCCGGCCGAACAACCTGGAGATCTGCGATCCGGCGCGCCCCCGGACGGCGGTGTCCGCGGGTCCTGGCCATCGGCGGTACGAGTTCATGCGGGTGCCCGCGGACGACCCCGAACACTTCGGCACCGTGGAGAGCGCCTGGGAGCTGCTGCGGCTGTTCGATGTGACGCCCGAGAACGGCGTTCTGGACCGGCACGCGGTCTACACCTTCCAGGCCCGCTGGGCGGAGCGCTGGCGGACCGGACGGATGGTGCTGGCCGGGGACTCGGCACACCTCATGCCGCCGTTCGCGGGGCAGGGCATGTGCTCCGGATTCCGTGACGCGGCCAATCTGGCCTGGAAACTGGACCTGGTCCTGGGCGGACACGCGGCGCCGACGCTGCTGGACACCTACACCACCGAGCGGCGGGCACACGTGCGGCACGCGGTGGAGATGTCGGTGGGCCTGGGCCGGGTGGTGTGCATGGCGGACCCGGCCGCGGCGGCGGACCGTGACGCGGCGATGCTGGCCGCGCGCAAACGCAACATCGGCCCGAGTGCCGCCCGCCGTTCCGTGGTGAGGCCGCTCGTGGACGGGCTGCTACGGCAGGACGGTCAGGGCCGCCCGGCACCGTACGCCGGCCAGGCGGGCCCCCAGTGGCGAGTGTGCCGCGCGGGAACCACCGGCCTGTTCGACGACGTGGTGGGCACCGGTTTCGTCCTCCTCTACGCCGAGGACGTGTTCCCCGCGCTGGACGCGCGGCGGCTGACATTCCTCGACAGCATCGGCACCCGACTGGTGCGCATGGTCCCCGCGGACACGCCCCCGGCCGCCCTGGGGCCACGGGACGCGCTGGACGTGGAGGACCGGTACCTGTCCTATCTGTCGGAGATGGACGCGCTGGCGGTACTGGTACGCCCGGACTTCTACCTGTTCGGTATCGCGGAGGACGAGGGCGAACTCCTCTCTCTCGTAGACGACTTGGCCACCCAGCTGAGCCCGTCACCCACCCCTTCGTAAGGCTCCCCTGCCTGGGCATGGCTGGTCCCTTCCCCCAAGTGCCGTGGGGGAAGGGACCAGTTGCTTTCACGGCCCTGCGGCCGTCGAAGCCTCAAGGAGCCCCGCGCGGCTTCCGGTATGCGGCGCACGGCCTCCGGGCTGATGGCGCCGGCCGCCGTACGAGCGCTGCGGAGGCTCGTCGACGAGATGGAGGCGCTTCAGGTCGACCGGGCGCGTGAACTCGGCTGGCCCTGGGGCGACATCGCCGGGTCGCTCGGCGTTTCGCGGCAGCTCGGCGCACCAGAAGCACACGCGGTGGCGTGCGAAGACCCCGCACCCGGCTTCGCGGCCGGGGGCGGGGTCTGATGGCACCTCGGGTGAGGCGCCATCAAGGGGCGCTGGGCTGTGTCGATGTGCGGCTCCGCCGCGTGGGCGCGACCGGCCACGACGGCGCCGCGGAGAATCGACGGCAGGTCAGGGCATATCCACCGGAGCGATTAGGTGTCCGAGGTGACGCTCTCTCCCGTCCCCGCCGCGCGGCGGCGTTCGTCGCCCGCCTTGACCAGGGCGTATCTGATGGCCAGGGCCGCCGCGTTGACCGCGTGCAACGCTTCCTGCGCGCCGGTGTCAGGGTGTATCTGGCCGGTGACGGCGGCCGAGGTGCACTGGGCGGCCTCCAGGCAGGCGACGCACGCCTCCACGAGGGCGTCCGGACGTGTGCCGGAGGATCGGCCCAGTTTCGTCAGCAGCCGGGTGATATCCCGGTGCGCTTCGGTGATCGGGTCCGCCGCCATCGGGTCAGTGCCCCCGCGTACCGTCGTCGGCCAACGGCCCTATGTCCCCGGCCGGGGACAGGGTGAGGAACCGCTGCTCCCACAGGGCGAACACCTCGGTGGCCAGTGCGTCCGACAGCCCGCCCACGGTCTTGGCCAGATCCCCGAGGGTGGTAGTGCCGTCGACCGCGCCGAGCAGTTCGTACAGCTCGGGCGACACCTTCGCGGACGGGCCGCCGTCGTAGTCGAGGTGGATCTCGTGGGTCTTGGCTCCCGCCGAGGCGTCCGGACCGGCCGTCCTGCGCTCGACCAGCCGGGTCACCGGGCGGAACCGCGGCACCAGAACGCCCAGGTCGGGCGAGGCTTTGCCGCGTACCAGGCAGTCCTCCACCACCAGAACGTCCAGGTCGGTGGTCAGGAAGCTGGTGACCACGTCGTCGAGGCTCTGCACGATGGGTTCGGCGTTGTTGTTGAAGGAGGTGTTGAGGAGCACGGGGGTGCCGGTCAGTTCGCCGAACCGCCGCACCAGGCGGTGGAACCGCTCGCCGGACTCGGCGGAGACGACCTGTACCCGGGCGGTGCCGTCCACGTGGGTGACCGCGCCGAGTTCCGTACGCCGCTCCGGCAGCACCGGCACCACGAAGGACATGAACTCGTGGTTGCCGTCCGCGCCGGAGAGGTCGAAGTAGTCGCGGGCGGCTTCGGCGGTGACCACCGGGGCGAACGGCCGGAAGCCCTCGCGCTTCTTCACCATCGCGTTGATGCGGGTCCGGTTCTCCTCGGGGCGTGCGTCCGCGACGATGCTGCGGTGGCCCAGGGCGCGGGGGCCGAACTCGGAGCGGCCGTACGCCCAGCCGAGCACCTGCCCCTCGGCGAGGAGTCCGGCCGCGGTCTCCACGGCGTCGTCCGGGAACTCCACATCGATCAGCGGCGCCCAGTCGGCCAACCGTGCCCTGATCTGCTCCCCGCGGCCCAGCGCCGGGCCGAGGCTCGCGCTGAGCAGCCGCTTCCCCGGGCGCTCCAGCGTGCCAAGGCTCGCCGCCGCGGCGTAGGCGGCGCCCTCGCCCGCGCCCGCGTCGTGCGAGGCGGGGTGCACGAACACCTCGTCGAAGAGTCCGGACTTGAGGATCAGCCCGTTGAGGCTGGAGTTGTGGGCGACGCCACCGCCGAAGCACAGGCGGGAGTGGCCGCTGGTCTTCGCCCAGTATTCGAGGATGTGCAGCACGATCTTCTCGACCGTCTCCTGGAGCGCGGCGGCGAAGTCGCGGTGCGCTTGGGTGAACGGCTCGCCCTTGCGGCGCGGCCGGAAGCCCTCGGCGTAGAACAGCGGGCTGACCAGGTTCGGCACCATGATGTTGCCGTGCAGCTCGTACTCGCCGTTTTCCTGGAGGGTGTAGAGCTTGGCGAAGGTGTCGCGGTAGGTCTCCGGGTTGCCCCAGGGGGCCAGACCCATCACCTTGTACTCGTCGCCGAAGCCGTAGCCGAGCAGATAGGTGGCGTTCAGGTAGAGCCCGCCGAGCGACTTGGGCACCGGGTAGTCGGCCAGCTTCTCCAGCCGCGTGCCCTCGGCGCGGTAGACGGTGCCGGAGTGCAGTTCGCCACGGCCGTCCAGCACCAGGACCAGTGCGGAGTCCATGCCGGAGTGCAGATACGAGGAGTACGCGTGCGCCTCGTGGTGCGGCACGTACACCAGCTTCTCGTCCGGCAGGTCCCAGCCCAGGCCCTCCTTCAGCCGCTGCCGGATCAGCTCCCGGGAGTAGCGCAGGGGTGCCCGCGGATATTCGGTGTAGAGGTGGTTGAGGACGGTGTCGATGTGGTTCTCGGGAAAGTAGTAGCCCACCGCGTCGACGTCCTCGGGCCGCGCACCGGCCAGGGCCAGGCACTCACGGACCGCGTTGAGGGGAAATTTGGTTGTCTTCTTGATCCGGTTGAGCCGCTCCTCCTCCACGGCGGCCACGAGTTCGCCGTCGCGGATCAAGGAAGCCGCCGAGTCGTGAAAGAACACCTCTCCGAGCTGCGGCACCACATCGGTGTCCGCGGCGGAGAAGTTGCCGTTGAGCCCGAGCACAAGCACAGTGATCACCCAAACCAGTCGGAGGCGAACGCGAGGATGCGGGGCGGAAGACGCCCGCCGGTCACCGGGAGCGCGGCAGCGCCGCGTCGGCGAGCTCAGGCGCCGTCAGCCGCAGCGTCGTCGGAGCCGGCTGGAACGCGGGGGTGAGGTGGAGGCGTTCGACCCCCTCCTCGTCGGGGACCGCGAGGGCGGCGGTGCAGGCGCAGGTGGTGTCGGCGAACCCGGCGAAGCGGTAGGCGACCTCCATCATCCGGTTGCGATCGGTGCGCCGGAAGTCGGCGGCCAGGTGCACCCCGGCCTGCGCCGCCTGATCGGCCAGCCAGCTCAGCAGGGTGGACCCGGCGCCGTAGGAGACCACGCGGCACGAGGTGGCGAGCAGTTTCAGATGCCACACCGCGGGGTGCCGTTCCAGCAGCACGATGCCGACGGCCCCGTGCGGGCCGAACCGGTCGGCCATCGTGATGACCAGCACCTCGTGTGCGGGGTCGGTGAGCAGTCCGCGCAGTGCGGAGTCGGGGTAATGCACACCGGTGGCGTTCATCTGGCTGGTGCGCAGGGTCAGTTCCTCGACCCGGGACAGCTCCCGCTCCGTGGCGCGGGAGATGCCCATGCGTATGTCCAGGGTGCGCAGAAAGTCCTCGTCGGGGCCGCTGAACTCGGCCCGCTCGGCGTCACGGCGGAACCCGGACTGGTACATGTTCCGGCGCTGCCGCGAGTCCACGGTGACCACGGCGGGGCTGAACTCGGGCAGCCGGGTGAGCCCGGCCAGGTCCTCGGCCGCGTAGCAGCGCACTTCGGGGAGCCGGTAGGTGACCTCGGCCCGTTCGGCGGGCTGGTCGTCGACGAACGCCATGGCGCGGTCGGCGAAGTTCAGCCCATCGGCGATGGCGCGCAGCGATGCGGACTTGGGGCCCCAGCCGATGTGCGGCAGTACGAAGTACTCGGCCAGGCCCAGCGCTTCCAGGCGCTCCCAGGCGTGGTCGTGGTCGTTCTTGCTGGCGATCGACTGGAGAATGCCGCGTTCGTCGAGGGTGGTGATGACATCGCGCACCCACTCGAACGGCAGCACCTCGCCGTCTTCGAGCAGGGTGCCGCGCCACAGTGTGTTGTCCAGGTCCCAGACGAGACATTTGACGGCCGTCGGCGGCTCGCTCACGGGCTTCCCCTCCGTCATGCTTGCACCTTCTTCCGCGTGTGCTGGGCGAGGACGAGCTGGCAGATCTCGCTGGTGCCCTCGATGACTTCCATCAGCTTCGCGTCGCGGTAGGCCCGGGCCACCACATGGCCGTCGGATGCCGCGGCCGACGCCAGGAGCTGTACGGCGCGTGCCGCGCCCTCGGCGGCCTCGCGGGACGCGACGTACTTGGCGTGCACCGCGTCGACCGCCATGTCGGGCGAGCCGGTGTCCCAGGAGGCGCTGGCGTGTTCGCAGGCCCGGGTGGCGTGCCGCTCCGCGACGTACAGTTCGGCCAGGTGCCGGGCCACCAGCTGGTGCTCGGCGAGTTTGCGGCCGGACTGTTCCCGGGTGGCGGTGTGCGTGGCGGCGGCGTCCAGGCAGGCGCGCAGGATGCCGACGCACCCCCACGCCACGGACATGCGCCCGTATGTGAGCGCCGCGGTGGTCGCCAGGGGCAGCGGCAGTCCGGTGCCACCGAGTACATGGCCGACGGGTACCCGGACCGCGTCCAGGGTGATGTCCGCGTGGCCGGCGGCGCGGCAGCCCAGCGGGTCCGGCACCCGCGTGACGCGGACGCCGGGGGCCCGGGCGGGCACGACCACGGCCGCGGCGCCGCCGCGGTACTTCCCGAACACCACCAGCAGGTCGGCGTAGTGGGCGGCGGTGATCCACACCTTGCGCCCGGTGACGACCACGTGTGTGCCGTCGTCGGCGATCTCGGTCTCCATCGCCGCCAGGTCGCTGCCCGCCCCGGGCTCGCTGAATCCGACCGCCGCCAGGTCACCGGAGGTCAGCCGGGGCAGAAAGGTGCCCCACTGTTCCGCGCCGCCCAGCCGCCGTACGGTCCATGCCGCCATGCCCTGGGACGTCATCACGCTGCGCAGCGAGCTGCACCGGGCGCCGACCGCCGCGGTGAGCTCCCCGTTGGCATGGCTGTCCAGTCCGGTGCCGCCGTGCTCGGCGCCGACCTGCGCGCACAGCACACCGGAGGCGCCGAGTTCGACCAGGAGGTCGCGGGGCAGCTCCCCGGCCAGGTCCCAGGCGTCCGCCCGGTCCCCGATCAACCCGCTGACCAGCTCCGTATGGCTGGTGGCGGCGTCGGTCACGGCTGTGCCCCGCGCAGCCGCAGGACCATCGCGGTCATCGCGTTGACCGTGCGGAAGTTGTCCAGCGCCAGGTCGGGGCCGGTGATCACCACGTCGAAGGTCGACTCCAGGTGCACGACCAGTTCCATGGCGAACATCGAGGACACGGCGCCGGTGCTGAACAGATCGGTGTCCGGGTCCCAGGTCTGCTTGGTGCGCTGTTCGAGGAACTGCTGCACCTCCTGCGCCACCGTCTCGGCGGTGTGGCTGCCCGGCTCGGATGAGATGGTCACGCCAGTTCCTTCCCGTATGCGTAGAACCCGCGGCCCGACTTGCGGCCCAGGTGGCCGTCGCGGACCTTCTTCAGCAGCAGTTCGCATGGCGCGCACCGGGCGTCGCCGGTGCGTAGCTGCAGCACGCGCAGCGAGTCGGCGAGGTTGTCCAGGCCGATCAGGTCCGCGGTGCGCAGCGGCCCGGTGCGGTGGCCCAGGCAGTCCCGCATGAGTACGTCCACGGCCTCCACCGTCGCCGTGCCCTCCTGCACCACCCGGATCGCGTCGTTGATCATCGGGTGCAGCACCCGGCTGGTGACGAACCCCGGCCCGTCGCCGACGACGACCGGCTTGCGCTCCAGCGCACGCAGCAGATCCGTCACGGCGGTCATCACCGCTTCCCCGGTACGGGGGCCGCGGATCACCTCCACCGTGGGGATCAGATAGGGCGGGTTCATGAAGTGGGTGCCGACCAGCCGTGCCGGATCGGCGATATGACCGGCCAGTTCGTCGATCGGGATGGAGGAGGTGTTCGAGATCAGCGGCACCCGCGCTCCGGTGAGCCCGGCGACCGCTTCGAGCACCTTGGCCTTGGTGGGGGTGTCCTCGGTGACGGCCTCCACCACGGCGGTGGCGTTCCGGCCGTCGGCCAGGGACGCGGTGACCGTCAGCTCGCCCTGCGGGCGACCGGCCGGCAGGGCTCCCATGAGCTGCGCCATGCGGAGCCGTTCGGTGACCGCGGCCCGTGTTCGGCCGGCCTTGGCCTCATCCACCTCGACGACCGTCACCGGGATTCCGTGCCCGACGACGAGAGAGGTGATTCCCAGTCCCATCGTTCCTGCGCCCAGCACCGTGAGCCGCGGCGCCTCCGCATCTCCGCTCATCAATCGCCTCCGCAGCGCGTTGTGAACAACGTGCCGACCATGACACGCGCTTCCGCGTTCACGGTATTCTCCGGGCGGTCACCCAAATCCCCTAAGGATCCCCCCTATACCCCCCTCAGCCGGAATATGAGTTCCAGCATTCTGGAAGACCCCATTGCGCGGCGCGTCGACGGATTCTTAGCATGGGCCGCATTGCCTTTCCCTGAACCTTCCCTTTTCAGCTTTGCGGGGTGCGGAAATCCGATGGCTCAGCAAGTCGATGTGACCGAAGAAATTCTCGGATATGTCCGGGAACTGTCCCTGCGCGATGACGATATTCTGGCCGGGCTGCGGGCACAGACCGCGGGTCTGCCCGCCGCGCAGGCCATGCAGGTGATGCCCGAGGAGGGCCAGCTCCTCGGGCTGCTGGTCAGGCTCGTCGGCGCCCGTTCGGTGTTGGAGATCGGCACCTTCACCGGATACAGCACGCTGTGCATGGCGCGGGCCCTGCCGGCCGACGGCACGCTGGTGACCTGCGACATCACGGCGAAGTGGCCGGGGCTCGGCGGCCCGTTCTGGGAGCGCGCCGACGTGGCGGACCGCATCGACGTGCGCATCGGCGACGCCAAGGAGACACTGGCCGGACTGCGGCGGGAGGGCCGGGAGTTCGACCTGGTCTTCATCGACGCGGACAAGACCGGATACGCGCACTATTACGAGGAGTCGCTGGCGATGCTGCGGCGTGGCGGGCTCATCGTCCTGGACAACACCCTCTTCTTCGGCCGGGTGACCGACCCCGCCGCGCAGGACGCCGACACCGCCGCCCTGCGTGAGGTGAACAAGCTGCTCCGGGAGGATGGCCGCGTCGAGATCAGCATGCTCACCGTGGGGGACGGCATCACGCTCGCGGTCAAACGCTGACTCCGCGGCTGAGCGCCTGCGCGGCTGAGCGTCTGAACGTCTGACGGCCATGTTCCGGGGGGCTCCCGGGACATGGCCGTCCGCGCGGCTCCGCTGTCAGGCGCGCCGCGCCGCGGTCACGCCAACTCCGTCCGGTCGACGTACAGTTCGGTGGGCAGTTGCTCCCGGTGCTTGATGTCCAGCTTGCGGAACACCCGGGTCAGATGCTGCTCCACCGTGCTGGCCGTGACGTACAGCTTCCCGGCGATCTCCCGGTTGGTGTAGCCCATCGCGGCCAGCGACGCGACACGCCGTTCGGAGTGCGTCAGCCGCTCGATCGCGGTGTCCGACTTCGGCGTTGGTGCGGTGGCATGGTGCTGGTCGTCGGCCGGCAGCCACTCCTCGTACAGCGACGCCGCGTCGCACATCTTCGCCACATGCCAGGCCCGGCGCATGGTCCGGCGGGCCTGCTTCTTCTCACCGAGCGCGTGGTACGCCTGGCTGAGGTCCCACAGCGTGCGGGCCAGCTCGTACTTGTCCTCCTGCTCGGTGAACAGGCCCACCGCCTCGTTGAGCAACTGCGGCCGCCGCTTCGCCGAACTGGTGGCCGCCAGAAGACGCAACGACTGCCCGCGGGCCCGGGCGCCGTCCGTGTGCGGACGGCTGAGCTGCTGGTACACCAGGATCCGGGCCTGGTCGTGGTTGCCCTGCGCCAGCCATGCCTCCGCCGCCCCGATCCGCCACGGCACCGGGTCGCAGCCGCTGCTCAGCCCCCAGTCGGTGAGCAGTTCACCGCACAGCAGGAAGTCCGCGAGCGCGGCCTGGTGCCGGCCAGCCGCCAGGAAGTAGTGGCCGCGCGCGTACAGGTAGTGCAGCCCGTAGGAGCTTTTGAACATGGCGTTGGGCACGGTCTGCGCGACATGGAACCCCGCCTCCTCGTGCCGCCCCATCCGCGTACACGCCAGGATGAGGGCGCCGAGCGGCAGCCCGATCGCGACACCCCAGGCGCCGGGGGAGGCGTGGGTGAGGGCGGCGCGGGACTGCTCCGCGGCCTCGGCGAGGTCACCGCGGCGCAGTGCGATCTCCGACCTGGCCGCCGACAGCACCGCCTGCCGCATCGGGACGTGCGGTCCCCCACCGGTCTCGCCGAGCGCACCCTCGCACCAGGCGGACGCCAGGTCGTTCCGGCCGCCGTAGACCAGGGCGAGCAGGGCGAACAGCCCCGCCTGCTCGTGGCATGCCGGGTCGTGCCCGAGCTGCAGTTCGCGCAGCACCTCCTCGGCCCGCCGGACGGTGTCATGGGTCTGCCCGCCGGTGAGCACGTCGGCCAGGACGGTGCCGGCCCGGGGCCACACCGCCGCCCGTGTCGCCGCGGAGCCACCGTGGTGTGCCGGGGCCGCCCGCCGCTCCGCCAGCCAGGGATAGGTGCAGGTGAGTGCCGCCTCGATGGCATGGAGCTGGTCCGTGGCCGCGGGGTCCTCGCGCAGGTGGGCGAGCAGCCCCTCCACCTCGCCCAGTCCCCCCTTCCACAGGAGCTGCATGAGCAGGGTGACGCTGTCGGGGAGGCCGAGCCGGCCGGCGCGGACGGCGTCGTACAGCGGTGCGTGGTGCCGCGTGGCGGTGGACGGATTGATCTTCCATTCCGCCCCGGCGAGCTTCGCCTGCAGGGCTGCACGGCGCTCTTCGTGCGGGCATTGCTCGAAGGACTGCTCCAGTAAGTCGACGGCGATGGACGCCTCTTCGCCCACCGCCACCTGCTCGGCCACTTCCAGAAGCACCTCGGCCGACCACGAGTCGGGGATCTGCCCGGCCCGCACCAGATGACGGGCGATCGTGGTGGCGGGCCTGCCCTGGTCGTGCAGCAGCCGCGCGGCCCGCTGGTGCAGGGTCCTGCGGGCCTGTGCCGGCATGTCGTTGAGCACGCTCAACCGCGCCGCCTCCTGCCGGAACTCGCCCTCGTCCATCAGCCCGGCCCCGGTCAGCGCCGCGAGCACCTGGCTGATGGGCTCGGGCTCGTGTCCGGTCATCCAGGCGAGGTCGGCGGCGGGCAGGGCGGATCCCACCACGGCCAGCGCGCGCACCACGTCCAGGAAGATCGGCTCATTGCGGTGCAGGCAGCTCAGGAAGGACTGGCCGTAGCCGGCCTGGCTGGCCTCGCCGTGTTCGCGGTAGTCGGACAGCAGAGTGTGCAGCAGCAGCCGGTTGCCACCGGTGGCGGCGCAGATGTCGCCGACGTGGGCGCGAGCGGTCTCCCCCAGCTCCGCCACGACCACTTCGGCCACCTGGCCGGGGGAGAGCGGGCCCAGGCCGATGCGGCGCAGGTGCTGGGCGCGCAGCAGTTCGTAGCGGAGCGGCAGGGACGACGGCAGGCTCAAGTCGTCGGTGAATACGGCCGCGATGCGCGCCGAGTCCAGGCGCCGCACCAGTTGCAGGAGGAAGTGTGCGGAGGCCGCGTCGCTGTGCCGGACATCGTCCACGGCGACGAGCAGCGGCGTGTGTTCCGCGTGGTCGATCAGCGAGGTGCACAGCCGGTGGCACAGCCGGGCGATCCCGGCCTGGTCCAGCGGATCGCCGGCCGCGCGGAGGATGTCCGGCAGCCCCGGTACCTCGGGCAGCCCGCCCGGTGACTTCCAGGCGCCGCGGGCCAATTGTGAGACGACCCCGAAGGGAAGGTCCCGCTCGCTGGGGGAACACGTCGCTGTGACGGTGAGATAGCCGGCCTCGGAGGCTCGCTCGGCGAACGACCGGAGCAGGGTCGTCTTCCCGCATGCCAGCGGTCCGTCCACGAGAAGAGCCTGCCCGGGCCGCACCAAAGAGTCACCGAATGGATGTCCGAGGTACGCCGCGGTATGCAATACCCCGCCCATCGGACGGGAATTCGGCTCGGTATTCAACGGCATGGCATAGCTGTAGGGCATGGTGATGGTCCCCGATCGAGGTCGACGGAATACGGACTCGCGGCCCTTGAGTCAGACCAAATTGTTGATCGGGACACGATTCCATCAGCACGCCCCCGCCCGCCTCAACCCCTACCGGAACCTCCGCCCCCTAACCGGCGCCACCACATCTCGTTCCCTTCATCGCGCCGTCAGTTATCCGTGGCGGGCGCCGCACGGTCAACCCCCTATCGAGTCCGTGCGCCCCTAAAACGTATGCGGAGAAACGTCCAGGCGGCTCGGATACCGTGACGCATCACCATGCGGGCGCGCGGGGCATCGCCGCGAGGGTGGCGCCGACGGTGTCCTCGGGGATCCCGCGCACCAGTCCGGGCCCCGCGGGGCTATCCAGGACGAACGTCAGCCCGTCGGTGGCCTTCTTGTCCAGGCGCATCAGCTCCACCAGCTCGGACACGGAGACATGCGGGGGCAGCGCGGTCGGCAGGCCGTAGCGGGCGACCACGTCATGATGCTCGGCCACGCGCTCCGGGCCGATGCGCCCCAGCGCGCCGGCGAGCCGGCCGGCGAAAACCGTGCCGATGGCCACGCCCTCCCCGTGCCGCAGCGCGAACCCGGTGGCACGTTCCAGCGCATGCCCCAACGTGTGTCCGTAGTTGAGGAGGTGGCGCAGGCCCGAGTCGCGCTCGTCCGCGGCGACGATGCCCGCCTTGAGCGTCACACTGGCCGAGATCTGGTCGAGCAGCGGCAGCCCGTCGAGATCGGGCGCGCCGATGAAGTGGCAGCGGGCGATCTCACCGAGGCCGTTGCGCCATTCCCGTTCGGGCAGGGTCTTCAGATGTTCGAGGTCGCAGAGCACGGCCGCGGGCTGCCAGTAGGCGCCGACCAGATTCTTGCCCTCGGGCAGATTCACCGCGGTCTTCCCGCCGACGCTCGCGTCCACCTGGGCGAGCAGCGAGGTCGGCACGTGTACGACCGGGGTGCCCCGGTGGTAGAGGGCGGCGGCCAGGCCCACCGTGTCGGTCGTGGTGCCGCCGCCACAGGACACCACCACATCCGAGCGGGTCAGTCCGAATCCGACGAACCGGCGGCACAGATCGGTCACGGCGGCCAGGTCCTTGGCCGCCTCCCCGTCGCGGGCGGGTACGACGAGCGAGGGCACTCCTGGGTCGGGGGTCTGCTCGGCGGGCCGCGCGGTGACCACCACCGCCCTGCGCGCGCCCAGGGCGGCCACCACCTGTGGGAGCAGCCGCTGCACACCGTGTCCGATGTGCACGGTGTAGGAGCGTTCGGCCAGCCCGACGTCGACCTGTCGGGCGGGGGAAGCGGAACTGGCGGCCGGACTGGAAGTCGACGTGGTCAAGACTGCTTTCCCATCGCTGGCGCGGCCCCGGCGAGAAGCCGTCTCGCCGGGGCCGGAATCGGGTGCGTGCGGAGCCCTTTTCAGTCCTCGACCGTGATCGCGGCGGCCGGGCACAGGAACGAGGCCTCGGCGACGCTGTCGCGCAGCGCGAGCGGCGGCCGCGGGTCCAGCAGGACCACTGTCCCGTCCTCCTCCCGCTGGTCGAAAACCTCCGGCGCCGCCAGCGCGCAATGCCCGGCCGCGCAGCACTTCTCCTGATCCACCGAGACCTTCACCATCGTGTTCCCCTCATCATCCTTCTGTCATCCGTTCCGCGGTCACCAGGCGACGGGCACACGGGCGACGCCGAAGTTCATCGACTCGTACAAAAACGCCAGGTCGTCGAAGGGGACCTCCAGGCGCAGCGTCGGCAGCCGGCGCAGCAGGGTCTCCAGGGCGATCTGGAGCTCGACCCGGGCGAGGGTCTGCCCCAGGCACTGGTGCACTCCAAAGCCGAACGCGACATGTTCGCGGGCGTTCGGCCGGCTCAGGTCCAGTTCGTGGGCGTCCGCGAAGTGGGGGTCGCGGTTGGCGCTGGGCAGATTGATGATCACCCCTTCACCGGCCGGGATGAGCACCCCGCCGACCTCGACGTCCTCGGTGGCCACCCGTCCGGTACCTTCCTGGACGATCGTGATGTACCGGAGCAGTTCGTCCACCGCGTTGCCCATCAGCCCGGCGTCCGCCCGCAGCCGGGCGAGCTGTTCGGGGTGGCTCAGCAACAGGACGGTGGACAGGGCGATCATGTTGGCGGTGGTCTCGTGCCCGGCCAGCAGCAGCACCAGGGCGGTGGCGACCACCTGCTGCTGGGTGAGCCCGCCCGTCAGCTCCTGGTCGACGATGAGCCGGCTGAGGAGATCGTCTCCCGGGTCGGCGCGCTTGGCCGCGCACATCCGGGCGACGTAGTCCACCATGACGCCGAGCGCGGCGCCCATCTCCTCGGCCGACGCGGTGAAGTCCATGACGCCCTGCGACGCCTGCTGGAACTCCGCGAAGTCGGCGTCCGAGACCCCCAGCATCACACCGATCACCTGGGACGGCAGGGGGAAGGCGAAGTCGGCCACCAGGTCGGCCGGCGGCCCCTGGGCGATCAGCCGGTCCAGGAGGCCGTCCACGATGCCCTGGATCATCGGCCGCATCGCCTCGGTGCGCCGGATGGTGAAGTTCGCGGTGAGCATGCGGCGGATCCGGGCGTGCTCCGGATCGTCCATCCTCCCGAGGTTGAACACCTCGGCCGGCACCTCGAACTTCACGAAGCGCGGCATCGCCTTGTGCGTGCCGTCGGCGCTGAACCTGCTGTCGCCGAGCGCGGCCCGCGCCTCGTGATAGCCGGTGACGAGAAACGGGGTGCTGCCATCCCACATCCGCACCCGCGTGACGGCGGACCGCTCGCGCAACTCCTCGTATCCCAGCGGGGGTGAGAACGGGCATGCAGCAGCCCGCGATTCGGGGTAGTCGCGTATCTCGTCCATGCCTGTCCGTCCTGTCCGTCGCTTCGTCGCCACCACTGCGCCGCCCTACGGATGGACAAGTCTGGTCCGCGCACCCGCTCCCCACTCCCCTAACCACTCCCCTATGCCCCCTTGGCTTGAGGGCAGGTATCCCCCCTTGCCTCGGCGGCAGGACACTCAGCAGGAGGACGATCCGGTGGCTCCGATGAGCAGCCACAGACGGCGCGACAGCTCCTGCCGATTTCCCACTGAGAGCTTGCGGTAGATGCGCGTCAGATGCTGCTCCACGGTGCTGACCGTGATGTAGAGGCTCTTGGCGATCTGCCGGTTGGACATCCCCGACGCGGCCAGGGTCGCCACGCGCCACTCGGCCTCCGAGATAACGGGCTGCTCTGCGCCTTCGGCCGACGCGCCGGGCTCTCTCTCCTCGGACTCCCCGGCGGCTTCCGACAGTCGAGCGTCCACGGGGCTCTCGGCGCCGTCCACGACCAGGTCCCTGCGGCTCTCGTGCTGGGCGCTGATCCCGCACTCGTCCATCAGCTTCTGCGCCTCATGCCAGGTGGTGCGAGCCTGTTGGGTCTCTCCGGTGCTGAGGAAGTCCTGGCTGAGCTCGGCGAGCGTACGGGCGAGTTCGAAACGGTCGCCGTGCTCACGCAGACACTTGGCGGACTGATAGAGGAGCAGCCTGCGCTTGTCCGGGTCCTCGGCCATGGCCAGAACGCGCAGCGCTCGGCCACGGGTGCTCAAGGGGCGGTCGGGCGAGAGCTTGAGCTCTTCCAGGGCGAGTCTTTTGGCCTCCGCCGGCTCCTGGACATGCAGATACGCCTCGGCGGCGTCGATGCGCCAGGGCGCCAGGTCGCCGAAGTCCACGGGCCACTGGTCCATCAGCATCCCGCTCACCATGAAATCGCTCAGCGCGGCATAGGGGCGGTTGGTGGCCAGACAGTACTGTCCGCGAGCCCGGAGGTACTCCAATCCCACAACGCTGTCGAACATTTCCTTCGGCACCCAGTAACGCAGATATCGCTCGGCATCATCGAGTCTGCCGATGGCGGTGTGGGCCGCCACCAGAACGGAGAGCGGCAATCCGATGGCGACGCCCCAGCCGCGCGGGGGGATGGAATTCAGTGCGGTGCCGGCGAAATCGATGGCCGAGGTGAAGTCCCCACGGCGGCATCTGATGTAGGCGCGCATGGACAGAGCGACGGCGCCGGGCGTCTTCATGTTCAGCTTGTCGGCCGCGGTGAAAAGCGCGCCGCACAGCCGGTCCGCCGTTTCCGCTTCTCCTCTCGCGGTCAATGCCCAGACCATCCGGCAGGCGTATGCGTACGCGAACCAGAAGTGATTGGAGGGCGACAACAGATGCATGGCATCGGGAAAGAAGTCCGCCACCTGCCGGGGATCCTGGAAATGCCCGATCTCCATGCCCAGTTCGCCGACGGACAGCTGCAGACCGTGCTCCAGGTTGGCCGCCCACAGTCCGTCGACTTCCCCGTCCGAGAGAGCGTGGTCGGGGAAGTCATGGATCAGGGTCGGTTTGAGGAAGGTGGCCCACTGCCGGGTCACCCGCAGAGCGGCCATGCTGGACGCGTTATCGGTGTCACCACCGCCCGACAGCCACTTGAAGGCTTCTTCCCCATCGCTGAACCGGCCGAACCACAGCACCATGAAGAGCAGAAAGCACAGATACCGCTCGGGGATGTCGGCGGGGAATTCCTCCCGTATCGCGGCCAACAGGCGGTCCAGTTCGGGTTCGGCGGTCGCCGGATTGCTGGACCATAACGCCCCGACCAGCGCCATGAGAATGTCCATGTGCTCCCGTCGGCCGAGGTCCGCGCGGGCGGCGAGCCGCAGGCCGGCGATCGCTTCCTCCGTACGGCCGTGGTCGAGATTCTTCTGGGCCGCGTGCCAGAGCACTGTGACGCCTTTTTGGTCGGGCGTTTTATCGGCGGTGACCAGGAGTTCCGCCACCGCGATCGGGTCGGCCCCGTCGGCATACAAAAGTTCGGCCGCTTTCGCGCTGAGGCGGGCCCGGTCCTCCGCGGGCAGCGTCTCCAGCGTGGCGTATCGCGCCGCGGGGTGCCGGAAACGTCCGTCCTCCAGCAGTCCCGCGGAGTTCATGATGGTGATGACCCGGGCCACGCGTTCCTGGCCGCATTCGAGCAGATTGGCCACCCGCCACGGGCTGCCGTACCGGTCCAGCACCGCGAGGGCCTGTGCCACCTGGAGCAACGCCGGATGGGATAACAGACACCCGCGATAGGCCTCCTGGAACTCCGCGCCGACGGTGACAGCAGTCTCCGGCCCGCCCGGAGCGGCTTGGAGATGGTCGCGCAGCAGGGCCTTGACCAGTCTGGGATTGCCACCGCTGACGGCGTGGCAGGAGGCGCGGATCCGGTCGGCCAGGTCGGCGTCGCTGTGCCGCTCCAGCAGGTGTCCGACCCCGGATTCCGGGAGTGTATCGATCTTGATCTTGTAGAACTCGTGGAAGCCGTGAGTCGGGGCGCACAACGGATGTGTCTGCCCGCCGGTCATCACGACGAGTGTGCGGGTGCCGGACGCATGCCTGGCGATATACAGAAGGCACATGAGGGAGGGGTAGTCGGCATGCTCGGCATCGTCAATCGCGATGATCAGCTGCTTGCCGCCCGCGATACGGTGCAGCACATCGGATATTTCACGGACCAGGCTTCTCAGCATGCCGGGTTCGGCCTCCGAATACCGCTCTCCGGCAGTCCTCCAGCGCGCCACGACGTCCAATTCGCCCATGAACGCGGAGGACCAGATCAGCTGTTCCACTATGTTGAACGGGATGGCGGTGTCGTCCGCGAATCCGGACGCCGTAAGACAGACCGCACCCGACTCGGCCGCCTGTTCCTTCAGACAGCCCAATAAGGAGGTCTTTCCGACGCCGGGCCCCCCGGTCACTTGGAGAAGCCCGCCGTTGCCTCGTGCTGCCGCGTCGAGGACGTCGCGAAGCTCGAATTGATAATCTGTCAGTCCCATACTCATCAGTCCTCGCTGTGGGGGTGTGCGTCTGAGCGATGAGTTGATCTCCGCAGTCATCCCACCCTGCGGAAGAAGGCTTCTCTGACGAGACAGATAACCGCTGCGCCGACGGCGGACGATTCCCTGATCTGGATCACCTCCGGTGGGAGCCCATGTCCTTGACGTTCATACAAGCAGAGTCACAACCGGAGCGAAACCTTCCACCGATCATGATGAACCACGGTTTCCGACCCCCGCGTGAACGTGCCTGCCCGAGCGGGCGGCCCCCTTCCTCGCACCCCCGAGAAGGGCGGGGCGCCACCGGTGCCGGCGCGCAGGAGAAAGGCGATGTACGGCATGCCGACGCGAATGCACCTCGGACTCTGAACCGGTTATGGACCCGGCAGCATTCCTTGCCCTGTGCAAAGCTGGCGGTTTACCAGCAGCCGCCCCGGCCGGTCGCCGCTCCACGCCCGTCCCAGCGGGCTCCGGAGCGGCAAGTGCCCCACCTGCGGTCATCCCCCGGTTGCCTCAAAGTCATGTCGCGTACCATTCCCGGCAACCTCCTCGCCCCTCAGCAGATATGTCTGCCCCCCGACTCGCGACGGAGATACGGGGATTGACCCCTATATGATCACCGCGACAGCGCGACCATAAACGGCCGCCGCCCCATGATTCCCCTAAACTCTTCGCCGTGATTTGGCCGGGATTTATCTGCCTGCAAAACGGCCGAAACGGGTGCGCCGTGGACCGAGCCCGGGGCCGGACCCGCGGCATACGACGCCGGAAGTCCTGGCTCCTGGCCACTTCAGAGACGAGGGAGCGTGAACTGTGACCGTCAAGGGCGCGTTGTTCGACTTCTCCGGGACGCTGTTCCGAATCGAGTCCGCCGAGTCCTGGCTCCGTACCGTGCTGGAGCGGAGCGGGACCGCGGCCCCGGACGAGGATGTCCTACGGTACGCGCGGAACCTGGAGGAGGCCGGTGCGCTGCCCGGCGGCGCCCCACCGCTCGCGGTGCCGCCGCACCTGGAGGAGGTGTGGGCCGTACGGGACCGCGGCGCCGAGCCGCACCGGGCCGCCTTCACCGGTATGGCCCGCGAGGTGCCGCTGCCCCGCCCCGAGCTCTACGACGCCCTCTATGACCGCCATATGGAGCCCGCGGCCTGGCGGCCCTACCCCGACGCCCGCGAGGTGCTGGGCGAGCTGCGCCGGCGCGGGGTGCGGATCGCGGTGGTCAGCAACATCGGCTGGGATTTGCGCCCGGTCTTCCGCGCCCACGGCCTGGACCCGCTGGTGGACGCCTATGCGCTCTCGTACGAGCACGGGGTGCAGAAGCCGGACCCGAGGCTGTTCCAGGCCGCGTGCGACGCGCTGGGCGTGGCCCCGGGCGACACGGTGATGGTGGGCGACGACCGCCGGGCGGACGCGGGAGCGGCGGCCCTGGGCTGCCGGGTCCACCTGGTGGACCATCTCCCGGTGGACCGGCGTCCGGACGCCCTGCGCGCGGTTCTCGGCCTGCCGCCGGACGCCGCCACGGCCCCCTAGGCCCCGCGGAACGAAGCCCGAAAGGGATCCCACGGGGCGAACCCACCGGTTCGGGCGATCCCCCCATGCCGCCCGAACCGGCGGAGACATACGGCGGCCCTCGAAGGATCGGCGGACAACCGAACGTCGCCTGAGTATATTGGCTGACAGCCAGCCAACGCAGGAGTTACAGCATGGTCCCCCGAAGCCCGTCGGTCAATGAGGAGTTGCGCCGCCGATCCCAGGCCCGTCTGCTGGAGGCGACGGTCGAGCTGATCGACGAGCACGGCTACGAGGCGACCACCCTCGCCCATATCGCCGACCGGGCCGGGGCGGCCCGCGGCCTGGTCTCGTACTACTTCCCGGGCAAGCGGCAGCTACTGCAGACGGCCGTCCACCGGCTGATGCACATGGAGTTGACCCGGGGGCTCGAGCGGGAGCCGCGCCCGGAGGGCGAGGAGTCCGGGCGGGAGCTGATGGCGCGGGCGATCGACGCGATCCTGGGGCTGGCCCGGGACCGGCCGCGGCTGATGCGGACGCATATGGCGGGGATCCTCACGGCCGAGGGCTTCATCCAGTGCCCCGAGCAGCAGCGGCTGGCCGGTCTGCTGCGGGACACCGTCACGCGGTACGGCTCCGAGGACCCCGAGACCGACTACCGGCTGCTGCGCGCCCTGCTGATGGGCGCGGTGGTCGCGGTGCTGCTGCCGGGCGCGCCGATGCCGCCCGAGCGGCTGCGGGCGGAGCTGTTCCACCGCTACGGACTGGACTGGGAGCTCGGGCTCCCGCCGGGCGAGGAACCGCCCGACGGGAGCCGGATGAGCACGCCGGAGTGAACGGACGGGCTCTCAGCGGTAGTCGGGCTGCGTCTGCGTGTTCAGCTCGCGCAGCCGGACCGACGCGGCGCTGTCGGTGCGCCGGTCGTGGATCTTCAGGACATCGAAGCCCTTCTCGATGTCGTTGGAGTAGATGTAGCCGTTGTAGTAGTACGCGGACCAGGAGCCGCCGGTGACGAGCGTGTCGCTGGAGAGCGGCCCGCGCTCGAAGTAGCCGATCTCCTCGGGCTTGTCGGAGTTGGTGAAGTCCCAGACGGAGACGCCGCCCTGGTACCACGCCTGGACCATGATGTCGCGGCCCTTGGCCGGGATCAGCGAGCCGTTGTGGGCGACGCAGTTCTCGGTGTCGGCCTGGTGGCGCGGGATCTTGTAGTAGCTCCGGAAGACCAGCTTGCGCTTGTCGCCCTTGCCGACGATGTCGTAGATGCCGTCGGCGCCGCGGTCCTGGCCCACCTCGGTGTTGCAGGTCGCGGCGACGCCGCCGCCCAGCTCATCGGTGAACACGACCTTGGTGCCGCGCTCGTTGAAGGTCGCCGAGTGCCAGAAGGCGAAGTTGACGTTGTCCTCGACCCGGTCGATGACCCTCGGCTTCGCGGGGTCGGCGATGTCGAGCAGGACGCCGTCGCCCATGCACGCGCCCGCCGCCAGCTTCAGCTTGGGGAACGTGGTGAGGTCATGGCAGCCGGTGGTCTGCGAGACGCCGGGGTTGGTGGACCCGCCGGGGTTTCCGCCGTCCGGGAAGAGCACGGGGAAGTCGATGACCGCGGCCTTTTCGGGCGCCTTACGGGGCACCTTGATGACGGAGATGCCGTCATGCGGGGGCTGGCAGTCCGGGAAGGTGGCGCTGGGCGCGTACGAGGAGACGTAGATGTACACGTCCTTGCGCTCGGGCACCAGGGTGTGGGTGTGCGAACCGCAGGAGGTCTCGACGGCGGCGACGTACTGAGGGTTCCGCTTGTCGCTGATGTCGAAGACCTTCATGCCCTCCCAGGAGGACTTCTCGGTCGCGGGCTGGGTGGTGCTGGTGCAGGAGTTGTCGCTGCGCGAGGAGTCGGTGGAGAGGAAGAGCAGGTCTCCCGAGACCGAAACATCGTTCTGCGAGCCCGGGCAGAGCACCTGGCTCACCATCTTCGGGCTCTTCGGCCGGCTGATGTCGTAGATGACAAAGCCGTCGTAGTTGCCCGCGAAGGCGTACTTGCCCTGGAAGGCCAGGTCGGTGTTGATGCCCTTGAGGTCCTGCTTGGGGATGTTGGTGAGGTGGCTGACATTGTCGCTGTGGACCACCTGGTCCACGCCGGGGATGTCGCCGTCCTCGATGGCGGCCCTGGCTTCCGACTGCTGCCCCTTCGTCACCCGCTCCTTGTGCGGGGCGTCACCGGGGTCGGGCGTCGCTGCCGCCGGGCCCGCGGCCAGCAAGGTGGCCACCAGACCGAAGGCGGCCGCGGCCGCGCCGAGATATCTGCGCCGCTGCGGAGGTCTTTCCCACGGCTTCACTGCGTCCTCCCTTTTTCGCCGTCCCCGTTCGGAGTTGAACGGTTGACGGACCGGAGGAAGTATCGCTCTATCCATGTACACCACAACAGGTAGCAACATGTTCGTAAAGAGAATTTCCCAACGCGCCCGGCACGGTCGCGCCGCTGACGTGCTAAGACGGTCTGCGGATCCCAAGCGCCCCAGGAGGCCACGGTGTTGAACCGCCGTACGACGCTCCACACCGCATCCCTCGCGGCCGCCGTGGCGGCAGCCCTGGCACTCGTCCTGACCGGCTGTGACGCGGAGAGCGGCGGCGGGGCCGACGCCGGAAAGGGCAAGGACGGGAAGCCCGCGGTGATCGCGCCGGGCAAGCCCGGCGAGGCGGCGAAGAAGCTGTCGGCCGAGGAGGCGGCGAAGGCGGGGGACGACGACTCCCCCAACACGGCCGACCGCTCCTACGTCCGCATGATGATCGAGCACCATGCGCAGGCCCTGGTGATGACCGACCTCGCCACCGACCGGGCCAAGTCGGCGAAGGTCAAGCGGCTCGCGGACCGCATCGCGGCCGGGCAGAAGCCGGAGATCGAGGCGATGCGCGGCTGGCAGAAGACCAACGGCGGCGCGCCGAAGGGCGACGACAGCGCCCATGAGGGCCATGACGCGAAGATGCCGGGAATGGCCACCGCGGCCGAGCTCAAGCGGCTGCGCGGCGCCGAGGGCGCCGACTTCGACGCGCTCTTCCTCAAGCTGATGATCGCCCATCACCGGGGCGCGGTCTCCATGGCCACGGATGTGCTGGCCCAGGGGAACAACATCCAGGTGGAGGAGATGGCGGGCGATGTGATCGCGCAGCAGAGCAGCGAGATCCGGCGGATGCTGCGGACGTCGTAGGCGGACAGCGGTAGGCGGATATTCGTAGGCGGATCTCGTAGAGGGGCGCCACAGGGGCGTACGGGGCCCGTTGAACCGATCTCGTCGAGCCGGGCTCGCGGCGCGGTCGCGGGCCCGTGGACCGGTGGCCGGGAGGCGTCATCCGGGCCGGTCCCCCGGCGCGTAGTGCCGGACACGACGCCCCGCCGGGTGGGATGCTGGAGACATCCTGCGGAAGGGGCTCCTTCGTGCTTCGCGTCGCGGTCGTCGGATCCGGGCCGAGTGGGGTGTACGCCGCCCAAGCGCTCGTCCAGCAGCAGGCTGTCCCCGAGGTGTCGGTGCATGTGCTGGACCGGCTGCCCTGTCCGTACGGGCTGGTGCGCTACGGTGTCGCGCCCGACCATGAGAAGATCAAGTCGCTGCAGCACACCCTGCGCGCGGTCCTGGAACATCCCCGGGTCAGCTTTCTCGGCCATGTGCATGTGGGCCCGCCCCCGCTGCTGCCCGAGCGGCTGCTGGAGCTCTACCACGCGGTGGTCTACTGCGTGGGGGCGGCGACCGACCGGCGGCTCGGCGTTCCGGGCGAGGAGCTGGCGGGCAGCTTCTCCGCGACCGACTTCGTCTCCTGGTACAGCGCCCATCCCGACGCG
The DNA here is from genome assembly GCF_003595545.1 of Streptomyces sp. 11-1-2. Classification (NCBI taxonomy): domain Bacteria; kingdom Bacillati; phylum Actinomycetota; class Actinomycetes; order Kitasatosporales; family Streptomycetaceae; genus Streptomyces; species Streptomyces sp. 11-1-2. The sequence goes on along the minus strand of NZ_CP022545.1, from coordinate 10,155,322 downwards.
ACCGGCGACGCCTTCGCGCTCGGGGCGGACTCCGCCGTCGTCGTCGGGGTGGGCAATGTCGCGGTGGACGTGGCGCGCATCCTGGCCCGCGGGGCGGAGGAGCTGCGGCCCACCGATGTGCCGCACGCCGCCCTCGGGGCACTGTCCGAAAGCCGGGTCTCGGACATCCATATGGTCGGCAGGCGCGGGCCGTCGCAGGCGAAGTTCACCACCAAGGAGCTGCGTGAGCTGGGCTCGCTGACCGGCGCCGAGGTGCTGGTGCGCCCCGAGGAGCTGGCGCTGGACCCGGGGTACGAGGACCCGTCGGGGCTGCCGGGGGTCAACCGGCGCAATGTCGAGGTGCTGCGCGACTGGGCGCGGCGTGCGCCCGTGGGCCGGCCGCGCCGGATCCATCTGCGGTTCTTCCTGCGGCCGGTGGCGCTGCTGGGCGAGGGCGCGGTGCGCGCGGTGCGCTTCGAGCGGACCGCGCCGGACGGGCGCGGCGGGGTCGCGGGCACCGGGGTTTTCGAGGACATCGAGGCGCCGCTGGTGCTGCGGTCGGTGGGCTATCGGGGGGTGCCGCTGCCGGGGCTGCCGTTCGACGAGGAGCGCGGCACGGTCCCCAACGCGGCGGGGCGGGTGCTGCGCGGCGGCGAGCCCTCGTCCGGGGAGTACGTGGCGGGGTGGATCAAGCGCGGGCCGACCGGGGTGATCGGCACCAACCGGCCGTGCGCGAAGGAGACCGTGGCCTCGCTGCTGGCCGACGCGGAGGCGCTCGCCGCCCGCCCGGTAGTGGCGGATCCGCTGCGGGCGCTGCGCGAGGCGGGAGTGGAACCGGTGGAGTGGACCGGCTGGCTGCGGATCGAGGCGGCCGAGGAGGCACTCGGGGCGGCGCTGGGGCGTACGAAGGTGAAGATTCCGGACTGGATGGGGCTGCTGGGCGCGGCGCGCGAGCAGGAGTGAACCGGGCGGGGCGCCGGTCGGGCTCCGTCGGCGGTCCCCGGGTCCGCGCAGTCAGAGGGGTTGACACACGGCGGCAACGCCCCTGAAATCAACAGATTGTTGAATCCCTCTACGGTTGCGTCACCCTGATCCGCCGCCCATCCCGTCGCCGCGCGAGGAGCCGCCATGACGTCCGTACGTCCTCCCGTGTCCATACGCCATCCCGTGGACGAGGTGCCGCCGCCCGGCCGGCTCGCCGCCTTCGGACTGCAGCATGTGCTGGCCATGTACGCGGGCGCGGTGGCCGTGCCGCTGATCGTCGGCGGCGCGATGAAGCTGTCCCCCGCCGATCTGGCGTATCTCATCAACGCCGATCTGCTGCTGTGCGGTATCGCCACGGTCCTGCAGTGCGTGGGGCTGTGGCGGTTCGGCGTCCGGCTGCCGATCATGCAGGGCTGCACCTTCGCGGCGGTCACCCCGATGGTGCTGATCGGCACCGAGGGCGGTGGGCTGCGCGCGATCTACGGTTCGGTGATCGTGGCCGGGGTGGCGATGATCCTGCTGGCGCCGGTCTTCGGGCGGCTGCTGCGGTTCTTCCCGCCGCTGGTGACCGGCACGGTGATACTGATCATCGGCCTGTCGCTGCTGCCGGTCGCGGGCAACTGGGCGGCGGGCGGCCAGGGCGCGGCGGACTTCGGCGCGCCGAAGAACCTGGGCCTGGCCGCCGGGGTGCTGGTCGTGGTCCTGGCCGTCCAGCGCTTCGCGCCCGGCTTTCTGAGCCGGGTCGCGGTGCTGGTGGGGATCGTGGCCGGGACGGCGGCCGCGATACCGCTGGGCTTCACCGACTTCTCCGGGGTGGGCGATTCCGACTGGGTCGGGGTCTCCACCCCGTTCCATTTCGGCTCCCCCACTTTCGAGACGCCGGCCGTGGTGTCGATGCTGGTCGTCGCGCTGGTGACGATGACCGAGACCACCGGCGACTTCATCGCGGTGGGCGAGATGACCGGGCGCCCGGTCGACCGGCGGCGGCTGGCGGACGGACTGCGCGCGGACGGCACCGCGACCGTGCTCGGCGGGGTCTTCAACACCTTCCCGTACACCGCCTTCGCGCAGAACGTCGGCCTGGTGGGGATGACCCGGGTGCGCAGCCGCTGGGTGGTGGCGGCCGCGGGCGGCATGCTGGTGCTGCTCGGGCTGGCCCCGAAGCTGGGCGCGGTGGTGGCGGCGATCCCGGCCCCGGTGCTGGGCGGGGCGGGTCTGGTGATGTTCGGTACGGTCGCGGCGAGCGGGCTGCGCACGCTGGCCGGGGTGGACTTCCGGGACAACCACAACCTCACCGTGGTCGCGGTGTCGGTCGCCGTGGGGCTGCTGCCGGTCGGCGTACCGGGGATCTACAAGGAGTTCCCGAACTGGTTCCAGACGGTGATGGACAGCGGGATCAGCGCCGGGTGCGTCACCGCGATCGCGCTCAATCTGCTCTTCAACCACCTGCCGGGCGGGCGGGCTTCAGCCCCGGTCGCCGCCGAGGCGCCCCTCCTGGAGGGCCGCGGCGGCGAGGACGCTGTCGAGCAGACCGGGGAACAGCGCGTCTAGGTCCTCCCGGCGCAGCGCGTTCATCTTGGCGGTGCCCCGGTAGATCTGGTGGATCACCCCGGATTCGCGCAGCACCCGGAAGTGGTGGGTGCTGGTGGACTTGCTGACCGGCAGGTCGATGACCGAGCAGGTCAGCTCGGCGGACTCCTCGGCGAGCGTCCGCACCACCCGCATCCGCATGGGGTCGGAGAGCGCGTGCAGCACATCCTCGAGGCGGATCGCCTCGCGCCGTGGGTGCTCCAGCGAGCGCCCCGTCGCTTGTGGCTGGGGCCCGGTCGACGTGGTCTGCGTCTGCACGGCTGCTCCTCATCGCCTCGTTCCGTGACCCCCAGTGTAGTTTGACGATCGCCGTACTACTTCAGGCCAGGAGGGAACGGGAGCGATCCGGGTTACCGACCGGCGCGGTGGTACTGGTCCGGGTTGCGCACCTGGCCGCCCAGCTCGGTCGCCGCGCGGCGGGCGAAGTAGGGGTCCCGGAGCAGCTCGCGGCCCAGCAGGACGGCGTCCGCCTCACCGTTGGTGACGATCTTCTCGGCCTGCTCCGCCTCGGTGATCAGCCCGACCGCGGCCACCGGCAGCCCGGTCTCCCGGCGCACCCGCTCGGCGAACCGCACCTGGTAGCCCGGCCCCGTCGGAATGCGCACTCCGGCGGCGTTGCCACCGCTGGAGACGTCGAGGAGGTCCACTCCATGGTCCTTGAGCAGGGCGGCGAGCCGGACGGTGTCCTCCGGGGTCCAGCCGTTCTCCTCCAGCCAGTCGGTGGCCGAGATACGGAAGAACAGCGGCAGGTCCTCCGGCCAGACCTCGCGGACCGCGTCGACGACCTCCAGGGCGAAGCGGACGCGGTTCTCGAAGGAGCCGCCGTAGCCGTCGGTGCGGTGGTTGCTGTGCGGGGAGAGGAACTCGCCGATGAGGTAGCCATGGGCACCGTGAATCTCGGCCACCTCGAACCCGGCCGCGAGCGCGCGCCGGGCGGCGTCCGCGAACTGGCGGGTGATCTCGCCGATCCGCTCCGCGGACAGCTCGTCCGGCACCGGATGGCCCTCGTCGAACGGAATCGCGCTCGGCGCCAGCGGCTGCCAGCTCCCCTGGTCGGCGCCGAGCGGCGCACCGCCCCGCCAGGGGGCGTCGGTGGACGCCTTACGGCCGGCATGGGCGAGCTGGATGCCCGGGACGGTGCCCTGCCCCTTGAGGAAGCCGACGAGCTTACGGAACGCCTCGACCTGGGTGTCGTTCCAGATGCCGAGGTCTCCGGGGGTGATGCGGCCCTCGGGGGAGACGGCCGTCGCCTCGACCAGGATCAGCCCGGTGCCACCGGTGGCGCGGGCGCCGTAGTGGACGAAGTGCCAGTCGTGCGGGACCCCGGCGCCCTCGTCCCCATCCGCGCTGTACTGGCACATGGGCGACATCCAGAGGCGGTTGGGGATGGTCAGCGACCGCAGGGTGAAGGGCTCGAAGAGGGCACTCATCAACGTCTCCGTTTCTCCTCGCGGGGCCCGGCCGGACCGCGCGGTAGTACGGTAACCATCGTAGTACGACGATCGTCAAATTACGAAGCCCCTCGTACGAGCACGCCCGGTCTCCGTCGGCACACACACCCATGACCTGGGATGACGCGGACGCCCTCAGATAAATGCGGACGCGCCCCCTCCGGTTGTCGGTGGTCAGGTGCAGACTCTGTGATGCCGGACACACTGCCTTCTCCTTCACCGATCCGCTCGCCGTTCGTTCCGCCGCCCTTCCCGCGCCCGCACCCGCACCCGCGCCCGCGCCCGCACTCCAAGGAGTGAGCCGTCATGAACGATGTCCTGCTCGCCGTCGGCACCCGCAAGGGTCTCTTCCTCGGCCGCCGCGGCGGCCAAGCGGGCTGGGACTTCACCGGCCCCCACTTCCCCATGCAGGCGGTGTACTCCGTCGGCATCGACACCCGGGGCGACCGCCCCCGGCTGCTGGCCGGTGCGCACAGCTCGCACTGGGGCCCCTCGGTCTTCCGCTCCGACGACCTCGGGGGCAGCTGGCACGAGCCCGCCAAGCCCGCGGTGAAGTTCCCCGAAGGCACCGGCACCTCGCTGGAGCGGGTGTGGCAGCTCCAGCCCGCCGGGCCCGACGAGCCGGGGGTGGTCTACGCGGGCACCCAGCCGGGTGCGCTGTTCCGCTCCGAGGACGGCGGGGAGACCTTCGCGTTCGTGCGCGGCCTGTGGGACCACCCGCAGCGGCCGGAGTGGGGCGAGGGGTTCGGCGGGCAGGCCGTGCACACGGTCGTCCCCGATCCGAGGGACCCGCGGGCGCTCATGGTCGCCGTGTCCTCCGGCGGGGTGTACCGCTCCGCGGACGGCGGGGAGAGCTGGGCACCGTCCAACAGCGGACTCAAGGCGGATTTCCTGCCGGATCAGTACCCGGAGTTCGGGCAGTGCGTCCACAAGGTCGCCCGGGACCCGGTCGATCTCGACCGGCTCTATCTGCAGAACCACGGCGGGGTGTACCGCAGCGACGACGGCGGGGCGCACTGGGCCGAGATCGGCAAGGACCTCCCGGCGGACTTCGGCTTCGCGGTCGCCGTCCATCCGCGCCGCGGCGGCGTCGCGTACGTCTTCCCCGTCAACGACGGCTCGGACCGCTACCCCCCGGGCTACCGCTGCCGGGTCTTCCGCACCGAGGACGCGGGCGCCACCTGGGAGGAGCGCTCCGCCGGGATGCCGGACGAGCTCCACTACGGAGTGGTGCTGAGGGACGCGCTGCGCACCGATGACGCCGACCCGGTCGGGGTCTACCTCGGCAATCGCAACGGCGAGGTGTACGCGAGCGCCGACGAGGGCGAGAGCTGGCGGCAGATCGCCCGCCATCTCCCCGATGTGCTGTGCGTCCGGGCCGCCGTGATCGGCTGAGAGTGATCGCGAGCGGGATCGGCTGAGAGTGATCGCGAGGCGGCACTCGGCCACCCGCTGAGCCACTAGAGTGACGCGGTGTGGCAGCACGACCCTTGAATGAAATTGTGGAAGCGGGCTGGGCCAAGGCACTTGAGCCCGTCGAGGAACGCATCGCGGCGATGGGCGACTTCCTGCGGGCCGAGATCGCGGCAGGCCGTACCTATCTGCCCGCCGGGCCGAATGTGCTGCGCGCCTTCCAGCAGCCCTTCGACGAGGTGAAGGTGCTGATCGTGGGTCAGGATCCGTATCCGACGCCCGGACACGCGGTGGGGCTCAGCTTCTCGGTGGCGCCCGAGGTCCGGCCGCTTCCCGGCAGCCTGGAGAACATCTACCGCGAGCTGCACACCGACCTCGGTCTGCCGCGCCCGTCCAACGGCGATCTGACGCCCTGGACCCAGCAGGGCGTCCTGCTGCTCAACAAGGCGCTCACCACGGCCCCGCGCCGGCCCGCCGCCCACCGCGGCAAGGGCTGGGAGGACGTCACCGAGCAGGCGATCCGGGCGCTGGCCGGGCGCGGCCGCCCCCTGGTGTCCATCCTGTGGGGCCGCGACGCCCGCAACGTACGGCCGCTACTGGGCAGCCTTCCGGCGGTCGAGTCCGCACACCCCTCCCCCATGTCCGCCGACCGGGGGTTCTTCGGCTCACGTCCGTTCAGCCGCGCCAACGACCTGCTCGTACAGCAGGGGGCCCAACCCGTGGACTGGCGCCTTCCCTGACCCCATCGTTCCAGGTGGGCGAGGGGTAGTCTGCCCGCCATGACATCACATCCGAACACCCCTGCGGGCTGGTACGCGGACCCCCAGGGCACGCCGAACCAGCTGCGCTGGTGGGACGGTGCCCAGTGGACCGCGCATACACACCAGGACCAGCCCGGCCAGGCCCCTCCGACGCAGGCCGCCCCGCCCAACCCCAACCCCGCCAGGGTCCAGCACCAGGTGCAGCAGCAGGCGCATGTGGGGCCCACGATGGGCGGCGGCGGCACGCTGTTCAGCGAACCGGTGCTGGTGGTGAACCAGAAGGCCAAGCTGATCGAGCTCACCAATGAGTACAGCGTCTTCGACCAGCAGGGGCGCACTCTCGGTTCGGTGGTCCAGGTCGGCCAGAGCACGCTGAAGAAGGTCGCGCGGTTCGTCTCGAGCCTCGACCAGTTCATGACGCACAAGCTGGAGATCCGCGACGCCAACGGGCAGCCGCATCTGGTGCTCACCCGGCCCGCGAAGTTCATCAAGTCCAAGGTGGTGGTGACCCGCCCGGACGGACAGCCGGTCGGCGAGATCGTCCAGCAGAACGTCATCGGCAAGATCAACTTCGGCATGCTCGTCAACGGCCAGCAGGTCGGCGCCATCAAGGCGGAGAACTGGCGGGCCTGGAACTTCGCCATCGTCGACCACACGGACAGCGAGGTCGCCCGGATCACCAAGACCTTTGAGGGCCTGGCGAAGACCATGTTCACGACGGCGGACAACTACGTGCTGCAGATCCACCGCCAGCTGGCCGATCCGCTGCTGAGCCTGGTGATCGCCACGGCCCTCACCGTGGACACCGCGCTCAAGCAGGACTCGCGCGGATTCGGCTGAGCCGGTGGGCGACACGGTGCCCGACGATGCGGTGACGCATGTGCTCGGGATCGATTCGGGCGGTTCCGGCGTGCGGGTGGCGGTGGCGCGCGCGGACGCTCCCGGCGTACGGGGTGCGGGGGCACGCGCAGACGCTCCCGGCGGCTCCGCGGAGCAGCCACCGACCTGGCCCTCGCCACCGACTTGGTCCTCGCCACTGACCTGGTCCTCGTCCACGCCCGCCGCCGTCGGCGACCGGGGCATCGACGCGGAGAGCCTCCTGGCCCGGGTCCTGCCCGCGGCCCGGGAGCTGCTGCGCGAGGCCGGGGCCCGACACCTCGGCGCGGTCTGTGTCGGCGCGGCGGGCATGGCCACACTCGGCGACGATCTGCGCGCCAGGCTTCCGGACGCGCTGGCCGACGCCTTCGGCGTACGGCGACTCGCCCTGGCTGCCGACGCGGTGACCGCGTACGCCGGGGCCTTGGGACAGCGTCCCGGCGCGGTGGTCGCGGCGGGCACGGGCCTGATCGCGCTGGGCGCGGTGCCCGAGGGCTTTGTCGGTGGGCTGGGCGGTACGGACGTCGAATCTGCCGCAGACGGTGTATCCCGTACGGACGGCCCGGGCGATGCGCACGGCTCATCCGGTACGGACGCCACGGCCACGGGCGGCGACATCCGCCGGGCCACCGGCGGCTGGCGGCGCGCCGACGGCTGGGGCCATCTGCTGGGCGACTGCGGCGGCGGCGCGTGGATCGGCCGGGCGGGCCTGGAGGCGGCCATGCGCGCGTACGACGGACGCGAGGGCGGCTCGAAGCCGCTGCTGGCCCGTCTGGAGGCTGTGTTCGGCCCCGCGACCGGGCTGCCGGGGCGGCTGTACCCGCGCCCCGACCGCCCCGCCGTCCTGGCGTCGTTCGCCCCCGAGGTGGGCCGGTGCGCCAGGGAGGATCCGGTCGCGGAGGCGATTCTGCGGGCAGCCGCCCGCCATATCGCCGAGGCCGCGGAGGCGGTCTGCCCTCGGCTGGAGTCGAGCGAGGTGGCGCTCACCGGCGGGCTGTTCCGCATGGGCGCGCCACTGCTGACGCCCGTACGCGAGGAGCTGGCGGCGCGGCTGCCCGGGGTCCGGGTCACGGAGGCGGCCGGGGATCCCCTGGACGGGGCGCTGTGCGTCGCGGCGGCGCTGGCGGCCGACGGACTGCGGCTGCCCCGGGACCCTGCGCTGCTCAGCATCGTCTGAGCGCCGCCCCCGTGCGGGCACGCCGGTGCGGGCACGCCGCAGGGCTTCCGATGCGGGGTCTCACCCCTTGGCCACGGCGCACAGCCCCAACCCGTAGCCATGACGCACGGCTCCCGACGCGGGTGTCCCATATGGGCGCTCAGCATAGGTGCCCAGTATGGGATTCCATGACCGGCAATTCCGGACACATGGTCGATTCTTCGAGCAAGTATGGCCGCTGAGCGCACATCACCACACAACACCAGTCGACAAAGTGGGACAGATACGCCCAGTCACACCCTCCCGAACAGCCGAGCCCATCGAGCGACTAACATGCGGCGCCATGAGCTCCCCCACAGGGCCCGCGTCCGGCCTGCCTGTACGAATGCCGCGTCCCCGCCAGCCCGGACGGCACCGCCGACCGGAGGCCGCCGCCGCGCCTCTCGGCGCGCCTCCGCTGGTGCTGGCCATCCCGGGTGCCCCGAGCGACGGTGCCCGGCGCCTTGCCGAGGACCTGGTGAGCATCGCCCGCTCCGAGATGCCGGGGCTCGACGCTCAGATCGGTTTCCTGGACGGGGACGGACAGGAGTACCCGCAGCTCGAGGCCGTGCTCACCCGCGCCGCCCAGGAGAACCCCGAGCGTCTGCGACAGGCGGCCGAGGCCGCCAAGGCCCTCGCCGACGAGGCGGCGGAGGCGATCGCCGCGGCCGAGGCCGCGGGCGAGGTCGTCGACGAGGTCCCGCCCTTCCCCAGGGTCCCCACGGACGGTCCGGCGGCCGTCGTGGTCCCGCTGCTCGCGGGCCCGGACAGCGCACAGCTGCGCCGGATACGCCAGGCCGTCATGAGCAGCGGCTCGGCGGCCGAACTCACCGACGTCCTCGGCCCCCATCCGCTGCTCGCCGAGGCCCTGCACGTGCGTCTGTCGGAGGCGGGTCTGGCCCGCGCCGACCGCGCCCGTCTCTTCACGGTCGCGACCGCGGCGGACGGCATCATCCTCGCGACGGTCGGCGGCGAGGAGGCGGCCCAGGCCGGTGGCATCACCGGCATGCTGCTCTCCGCGCGCCTCGCGGTGCCGGTGATGGCGGCCGCGCTGGACGTGGACGGTGCCGTCCTCCGCGTCGCCGAGCAGCTGCGCTCGGCCGGCTCCGCCCGGCTCGCCCTCGCGCCGTACCTGATCGGCCCGGAGGTCTCCGCCGAGCTGATCTCGGCGGCGGCCGAGGAGGCGGGCTGTGCGGCGGCCGAGGCGCTGGGCGACTACCCGGCCGTGGGCAAGCTGGTGCTGGCGAAGTACGCGGCCGCGCTGGGCATCACACTGCAGCAGGCGTCGCCGGCGATGCGCTGAGGCAACGCGCGACGAACCAACGCACGACGAAGCAAAGCACGAGAAAGCGGGGGCGGTGACCGTCAAGGTCACCGCCCCGCTCGTATTCGAGGGGCCCGTATCCTCTGGGCCCCGTATCCGCCCGGCATACGTCAGCCGAAGACCACGCAGGACGCCGCCGGTGCCGGGACCGAACCCCCTCGACGCGGCACCCCCGTCGAGGGGTCGATGTCGAACCAGGTGACATCCCCCGAGCGCTCATTGGACACGTAGAGTCGCCGTCCCGACGGGTCGAGCGTCAGATCGCGGGGCCAATGGCCGCCACAGGGCGTGGTGGTGACCAGCTCCATGCGGTCGCCGGGCGCGTCGAGGGCGAGCGTCGCGATGCTGTCGTGGCCGCGGTTGGCGGCCCATACGAAACGGCCGTCCCCGGAGACCACGAGCTCGGCCGGGTAGGACTCGACGTCCGTACCCTCGGGGACCAGACGGGTCTCGCCCAGCGGTTCGAGAACGCCGGACGCCGCGTCCCAGCGGCAGGCCGTGATCGTCGGATCGAGCTCGTTGATGACATACACACGGTCGGCGCGCGGATGGAACGCCAGATGGCGCGGACCGCTCCCCGGACGCAGCCGGACCTCGTGGTGCGGACGCGGCCCCGGCAGCGCGTACACCTGGACCGCGTCGATCCCCAGGTCGACGGCGAGCAGCCAGCCGCCCGACGGATCGGGCGCCACGGCATGGGCATGCGGCCCCTCCTGCCGCTCCGGATGCGGTCCGCTGCCCTCGTGCCGCAGCACGGCCACCGGCTCCCCGAGCCGGCCGTCCTCCAGCACCGGCAGCGCGCTGACGCTGCCGGAACCGTAATTGGCGGTCAGCAGCCGCCCACCGGCGAGCGCGAGATGGGTGGGCCCCGCGCCCAGCACCGGCACGGGCTCACCGAGCAGCGCGGGCGGATCCTGCGTGACATCCAGCGCGGCGGCCGCCCCCTCCTCGGCCTCGCTCACCGCATACAGCACGCGCCCGCCGGGAGCGAGCACCAGATAGGACGGGTTGACGACCACATCCGTGGAGTTCCGGATCCGCAGCGCGCCGGTCTCGTCGTCGACATCCGCGACGGTGATCCCGGCACCGCCCGCCACAGTGAAGGACCCGATATACGCCCGAAGCCCGTTCCCACTCGCGCCCACCGCACTACCCTTCCGCCGATTCCGGTTCCGTTACCCGCTCGGCGCCGACGGTAACAGAGCGGTCTAGACCAACACGCCGTCATCTCCCGCTCACACCGGGCCCCTGAGGATCTCCCGCGAGCACCGCGGGCCGGACTCTTGGCATGCTGTCCCCATGAACACCATGCCCGCCGTGATCTTCGACCTGGACGGCACTCTCGTGGACACCGAGCCCCTCTACTACGAGGCGGGGCGGCGGACCCTCGAGCGGTACGGGATCACCGGCTTCACCTGGGAGGAGCACTCCCAGTTCATCGGGATCGGCACCCGCGAGACCCTGGAGACCCTGCGCGGCCGGTACGGCATCGGGGCGTCCGTGGAGGAGCTGCTGGCCGTCAAGAACCGGCATTTTCTGGAGCTGGCCGCCACCACGACCGAGATCTTTCCCGCGATGCGCACCTTCGTGGAGCGGCTGAGCGCCGCCGGGCATCCGCTGGCCGTCGCCTCCGGCTCGTCCCGTTCGGCGATCGAGACCGCGCTCAAGGCCACGGGGCTGGACACGCTGCTGCCCGTCTACGTGTCCGCGGAGGATGTCGGCCGTGGCAAGCCGGAGCCGGATGTGTTCCTGGCCGCCGCGCGGCTGCTGTCCGTCGATCCGGGCGGGTGTGTGGTGGTCGAGGACGCCGGTCCCGGGGTGGAGGCGGCGCGGCGGGCCGGGATGGGCTGTATAGCCGTTCCGTACGTGGCCGGGCCGTCGCCGGACGGTGAGCAGTTCGCCTCCGCCGGGCTGCTCTTCCGGGGCGGGCAGCCGGAGTTCGACGCCGAGCGGGCCTACGAGTGGGTCGCGGCGCACAGTTGAGGCCGTGAGACCATGCGTCGCATGCCCGGATATTCACGGGCATGTCGTAGGAGAGACGGAGGGCGTATGGAAAGACGTGGGGGTAAGGCGATCCGCCGTTGGGGGACGGCGGTCATCGCCTCGGCGGCTGCCTTGACGGTCGCCGTACCGGCGAACGCGGCCCAGGCCACCGAGGCCAGGAGCGGCCCGTCGGGGGTCAGCGCCAAGGGCGCGTATCTGCTGGACAACAACACCAACAAGCAGCTCTGGGCCAAGGCGGCCGACACCAAGCGGCCGATGGCGAGCACCACCAAGCTCATGACGGCGGTCGTGGTGCTCGACACCCGGGGGCTCAATCTCGGCAAGAAGGTCACCGTCAAGCAGTCGTACATCGACTACACCGCCCGCGTCGGCGGCAGCAAGGCGGACCTGAAGAAGGGGGACAAGCTCACCGTCAAGCAGCTCCTGTACGGCCTGCTGCTGCCGTCCGGCTGTGACGCGGCCATGGCGCTCGCGGACACGTTCGGCACCGGTGACACCACCGCCAAGCGCACCAAGTCGTTCATCGCGCAGATGAACAAGAAGGCGTCCGCGCTGGGGATGACCAAATCCCACTACGACACCTTCGACGGCATCTCGGAGGGCGGACAGAACTACACCACGCCCCGCGACATGGCCAAGCTGGCCAGGCACGCGCTGGGTAACTCCACCCTCGGCACGGTCGTCAAGTCGGTCGACACCATCCAGAAGGCCCCGGCCGCCAATGGCGGGACCAGGACGTACTACTGGAACAACACCAACAGGCTGCTGGGCTCGTACAGCGGCGCGATCGGCATCAAGACGGGCACCGGCACCGCGCCCGGCAGGTGTCTCGTCTTCGCCGCGAAGCGTGACGGACGCACCGTCGTGGGCGTGATCCTCAACGCTCCCAAGCGCTACCCGGACGCGAAGAAGATGCTCGACTGGGCCTTCCGGTCCCACACCAAGGTGACCTGGCGCCAGCTGCCCAAGGGCACACCGCGGGACTGATCCCAGGACAGATCCCAGACAGATCGCAGGAGTGATCCACGGCCCGCTTTCCACGCGGGTGGTGCCCCGGCCGGATGGCCATCCGGCCGGGGCACCGGGCCGTAGGGGCGGCGGTCAGCCGCACTTACGCCCGGTGTTGATGCACTTCACGGCCTTCTTCATCAGCGAGTTGGACATCACGTTGATGAAGTCGCCGTGGTCGGTCACCGGCTTGTGCAACTGCTCGGGGAAGCTGTCGACCGCGAAGAGCGAACCGGGCGCCACCTTGTAGGTGATCCGCTGGACCAACTGCGGGATGGCCTTGAACCCCTTGGCGCACGCGCCCTTGGCGTCCGCGAAGGCCACATGGGTGCGGTGGTTCGCGCTGTCGGCGTTCTTGCCGTCCCAGCAGCTCTGGAACTTGAAGGTACGGACCACCTTGCTGCCCTTCGGGCACAGCGGGTACTTGTCCTTCAACTGCCGGTTCTCGAATCCGGTGCAGCTCCAGGAGGCGTTGGCATTGGCCGTGCCGTTGGTGAACGCCTTGGCGTCGCCGGTGATGATGCGCAGGAACTTGGGCATCTCGACGACCTTGGACACCGCGCTGCCACGGAAGCTGATCGACGCGGTCTCCGGGCGCAGGATCCGCCCCACATTGCCCTCGGTGCCGCCGCCGGGCTGGTCGGCGTCGGCCTCCTTCGTCCCGTCCTGTTGCCGCAGGACCGGCCAGTAGTGGGTGGAGCGGTCACCGTTGGTGCAGGTGGTCCCGGCGGCGGCGAGACCGTCGTTGGTGGAGAAGGCGTCGGTGTCGCGGTTGCCGACGTAGTCGTGCATATGGTGGGCGCCGTTGCTCACACCGGGGGCGACGATCACGTTGTCCGAGTTGAAGTGCTTGTTCTCATTGCGGCCGCAGCGCGATGAGAAGGTGCCGCGGGAGGCGTTGCCCCGCGTACGGGGGTTCTTGACGTTCGGCCGCACCCTGCGGATGTCCACGAAGTCCGCCTTCACCGGGCCGGACTGCGCCTGGCCAGCCGCGGCCGGAGCGGCGGGGGCGGCCGTTCCCGCGGCGGGGGTGGCGCCCGCCGGTGCGGAGGTGGCGCCCGCCGGTGCGGCGGCCGGGGCCGCTTGCTGCACGGTGCAGGATGCCAGCGTGTCCAGGCCGGACGGGCGGCTCGCCACGCGCCCGATCTCGTTCCCGATGCGGTTCAGCGCGCCACGCCGCTGGGTGGTCAGCGGCTCCAGCACCCGGGTACGCACCCAGTCCTGGTCGGCGCTCGCGCCGCGCGTGGCAAGCTGCTGGTAGGCGTCGGCCACCTGGCTGTCCATCGTCGCCAGTTCCTTGTCCACGGCGGGCCGCGCCTGCTGCGGCACACTCGACAGCCGGGTCGCGGCATCAGGGCACTTGACGGTCATCGCCGCCCGCGCCGGTGCCCGCTGCCCGGCCGATCGGCGGGCGGCGGAAGCATCGTTGTCGGTCATCAGGAGCGCCCCGCCGCCCACGGCCAGTGCGGTCACTCCGACCACGGTCAGCCCGATGACCCTGGATCGCTTGTGTCTCTTCTTGTTCCTCATCCTTCGCCCCTCATCGGCAGCCTTCATACGCCGGGGACGTGTTGCCCTCGGCCACATCGCGCCGCGCCCCCAGCACCCCCGTCCCGGGGCGGAAAGCACAGCGCTACGCCGATGGATACGGACAGCGAGGCGATCGTTCTCAACGGTGGTCGCAACATCTCGTGAATAGCCGGAGGAGTCGGTGCACCGGCGTATCTCCCTAGGGGGTTCACCACATGTCCACCGCCCTGCGGAATGAAGTTGATCAGTTGCGGCTAAAATGTTTACTTCGCTGTCTCCCCGTTAATCCTTCTACGCGCCCGCGGAGCCCCCCACATGTCCAGCGCGAACTCGTCCAGTGGGCGTCATCGCAAAGCCAAGCCCATGAGCCTCGCGGTCCGCCGCGCGTTCATCATCGCCGCCGTCCCGGTCACCGGTGCGTTGCTGTCCGCTCCGTCGGCGCTCGCCGCCGACAAGAGCACCAAGAGCACCGCGACGACCGCCCAGTCCGTGGCCGCCGACGGGCTCGACCCCGCCGAGCAGAAGATCGCGGACAACCTCAACACCCGCGCCCAGAACCCGAACCTCGGCGACTCCTTCAGCGGCATCGTGCTGGACTCCGCGTCCGACAAGGTGATCTGGGGACATGACGCCGACACCGCGCTGATGCCCGCGTCCAACGCCAAGCTGGCCACCGCCACGGCGGCGCTGACCGTGCTCGGCCCCGAGCACCGGTTCACCACCAAGGTGGTCTACGGCGATGGCACGCTCACCCTCATAGGCGGCGGCGACCGGCTGCTGACCACCGCCGACGTCACCGAGCTCGCCAAGTCCGCCGCCGCCGGGGTCAAGAGCGCGGGCCTGGGCTCGGTGAAGATCCGTATCGACGACAGCCTCTTCGCCGAGCCGACCCTGGCCAACGGCTGGAACGACTCGTACTACGACGACCAGGTCTCGCCGGTGCGCTCCCTGGTGGTGGACGGAAAGCTGTCCGCGGACACTTCCATCGACGCGGGGAAGGTCTTCGCCAAGCAACTCGCCGACCAGGGTGTCACCGTCGACGGTGAGGTCACCCGCGGCACGGCGTCGGCCACGGATGTGCCGGTGGGACAGCATCTGTCCCCGACGCTGGCCGAGACGGTCAAGAAGATGCTCAAGACGAGCGACAACGACATCGCCGAGACGATGCTGCGCATGACCGCGATCGCCGCCGGCAAGCCCGCCACCTACGAGGACGGCACGGCCGTGGTGCGGGACGTCCTCAGCCGGCGCTACGGCGTCTCGATGGAGAACTTCGAGATCTACGACGGCAGCGGGCTCTCCCGCGCGGACCGCATCCCGGCGCGGACCGTCGCGGACATCCTCGATCTGCTCACCGATCCGCGCTACGGCGGCCTGCTGCGCTCCATCGACGAGGGCCTGCCGGTGGCGGGCGAGGCGGGCAGCACCCTGGGGCCCGAGTGGGGCCGCTTCGACACCCCTGACTCCCAGTGCGCCGTCGGCCAGGTCAAGGCCAAGACGGGCACCCTGACCGGCGCCATCGCCCTGAGCGGCCTGACGAAGGCGGCGGACGGCCGGTGGAAGGTCTTCTCCTTCATCGAGAACCAGTCCTCCGCCGACCCGGCCGCCACCAAGGACACCCTCGACGGCCTCGCCGCCACGGTCAACGGCTGCTGGGCGTAGCCCGCTGCCCGACCCCCGTCGCCTCCGGCACGCTCACGTGCCGGAGGCGGCAGTGTCAGCGGTTCATGGCCGCCCAGAACTCCTCGAAGGACATCTGGCGGTCGCCGTTGGTGTCGAGCGAGTCGATCAGCGCCTGGGCCGCCGCCGCGGTGATCTCCGAGCCCTCCAGCTCCGCGACGACCTGCCGGAATTCATCCGCGGTGACCAGACCGTCCCCGTCGATGTCGTAGCGCTCGAACACCGTGCGCGCCGCTGTCTCCATGATGTCTGTCATGTGCTCCGCCTATGTGCGATCTTCGCTGACGGGCCCAGACTATCCCGGTCATCCACGGGCCCCTTCAGCACGCCGAGGCGGCATCCGGACCGGGCCGCCTAGCCCAGGAAGCTCAACCGGACCTGGCGGTCCGGGTTGTCGACGTTCGTGTCGACCAGGCACACCGACTGCCAGGTGCCCAGCGCCAGCCCGCCGCCGATGACCGGGAGGGTGGCGTGTGGGGGGACGAGGGCCGGGAGGACGTGGTCGCGGCCGTGGCCGGGGCTGCCGTGGCGGTGGCGCCAGCGGTCGTCGGCGGGGAGCAGATCGCGCAGTGCGAGGAGCAGATCGGTGTCGCTGCCGGCGCCCGTCTCCAGGATCGCGATCCCGGCCGTGGCATGCGGGACGAAGACATTGAGCAGGCCGTCGCCGCCGCCCGCCACCTCCCGTAGATACGCCTCGCAGTCGGCGGTGAGGTCGGCGACGGTCTCGGTGGAGCCGGTGGTGACGTTGATGGTGTGGGTACGGAATGTGCTCATGGAACCATCCTGGTGCGCCACCGCGTAAAACTCCCGCAACAAAGGTCCGAGGGGCAAGACACCGTTGACCGGTTCCGGACGCCGCCGCTAACTTCAAGGGCATGTCTACGTCAGCCCTGCTCACCACGCGCGGTCATATCGACCTGCTGCGGGTGGCGTCCGCCGCGTGTCCCGGCCTCCGCTGACTTTTCTTCTCCCTCCCCACTTCTTCCGCTCGCCGCTGTCTCGTTCCGCCGTACCACGCTGACCGCCGTGGCCTACGGGCATCGAGGCGTACCCCTTTTGTGGAGCCCCCATGTCCCCGGTTCTCGAACCGGTCCTGCCGCTCTCCGCGCGCCGCCGCCCCGTGCCGCGCTGGCTGCGCCGCACGACCGGACCCCTTCTGCTGCTGGTGCTCTGGCAAGTGTCCAGCGCCACCGGTGTGTTGCCCTCCGACATCCTGGCCTCGCCCGGCACCATCGCCGGTACCGCCTCCGACCTGCTCAAGGACGGCACCCTCCCGCACGCCATGCTGGTGTCGGTGCAGCGGGTGCTGATCGGGCTGGTGATCGGCGGGGTGATCGGTGTCGCGCTCGCGCTGATCTCCGGGCTCTCCCGGCTCGGCGAGGACCTCGTCGACGCGAGCGTGCAGATGCTGCGCAGCATCCCCTGGGTCGGCATGATCCCGCTGTTCATCATCTGGATGGGCATCGGCGAGGCCCCGAAGATCGCGCTCATCGCACTGGGCGTCACCTTCCATCTCTATCTGAACGTCTACGCGGGCATCCGGGGCGTGGACGCCCAGCTCATCGAGGCCGGGACCGCCCTGGGGCTCGGCCGCTGGGGGCTGATCCGCCATGTGGTGCTGCCCGGGGCGCTCCCCGGCGCGATGACCGGGCTGCGCTACTCGCTCGCCACCGCCTGGCTGGCGCTGGTCTTCGGCGAGACCATCAACGCCGATGACGGGATCGGCTTTCTGCTCAACCGCGCGCGGGAGTTCTTCCAGACCGATGTGATCGTGGTCTGCCTGGTCGTCTACGCCGCCCTCGGCCTGCTCGCCGATTTCATCGTCCGCACTCTGGAGAGGCTGCTGCTGCAATGGCGACCGAACTTCACCGGCAAGTGAACTCCCTGGAGAAGGAGTTGGAGAAGGGGAAGGCTGGGGGCGAGGGCGGCGATGCGGCGGTGCGGGTTCGCTCGCTGACTCGCTCGTTCGACGGCCGCCCGGTCACCGACAACCTCCAACTCGACGTGGAGGCAGGCGAGTTCGTGGCACTGCTCGGCCGCAGCGGCTGCGGCAAGTCCACGCTGCTGCGGGTGCTCGCCGGGCTCGACCGGGAGATCGAGGGCGAGGTGCTGGTGCCGCGCCGCAAGGCCGTCGCCTTCCAGGCGCCACGGCTGATGCCCTGGAAGCGGGTCTGGCGCAATGTGCTGCTCGGGCTGCCCGGCCGCCCGGGGCGGGCCGTGGCCGAGCAGGCGCTCAAGGAGGTCGGCCTCGGCCACCGCGTCGACGCCTGGCCCAAGACCCTCTCCGGCGGTGAGGCCCAGCGCGCCTCGCTCGCCCGTGCGCTGGTGCGCGAGCCCGATCTGCTGTTGCTGGACGAGCCGTTCGGCGCGCTGGACGCGCTCACCCGGATCACGGCCCAGCAGCTGGTCGCCGAGTTGTGGCAGCGGCGCGGCTGCGCGGTGCTGCTGGTCACGCATGACGTGGAGGAGGCGCTGCTGCTCGCCGATCGCGTCCTGGTGATGGACGGGGGCGTCATCGCGCATCAGATCCGGGTGGACCGGGACCGGCCGCGCGACATCGCCGATCCGCTCCTCGCCGAGCTGCGCACCGAGCTCCTGGACCGGCTGGGTGTGAAGGCGCCCGAGCCGGCCGTCCACAAGGTCGCCTGAGGGCCGCTTGGTTCTTCCCCTACCGGCCCGCACGTCTTCAACCGATCGCGCCCTCTCGCGATCTCCCCCGGACTTCTCGTGCTTCCCGAACTTCCCGACCTTCTTGAACGGACCCTGCTGACATGAGACGGCGCATCCTCCCCGCCCTGTCCCTCCCCCTCGCCCTGCTGCTGTCCGCATGTGTCAGCTCGTCGCCGCACAACGGCTCCGGCTCCTCCGGCAACACCGACGGCAAGGGCGATGTGACCCTCGACGTCGGTGACCAGAAGGGCAACGACGAGGCGCTGCTGCGCGCCGCCGGGCAGCTCGACAACCTCCCCTACAAGATCAAGTGGTCCACGTTCACCTCCGGCCCGCCGATCCTGGAGGCCGTGAGCGCCAAGGCCGTGGACATCGGCGGGGTGGGCAACACCCCGCCCGTCTTCGCCGCGGCAGCCAAGTCGGACATCAAGGTCGTGGCCGCCAAGCGCGGCACGGCCGACGGCGAGGCGATCCTGGTCAAGAAGGGGTCGCCGCTGAAGAAGACCACCGACCTCAAGGGCAAGTCGGTGGCGGTCGCTCAGGGCAGTTCGGCTCACTACCAGCTGGTCGCCTCGCTCGCCAAGGCCGGGCTCTCGATCAAGGACGTGCAGGTCAAGTTCCTGCAGCCCGCCGACGCCCTGGCCGCCTTCACCCGCGGCAAGGTGGACGCCTGGGCCGTCTGGGACCCGTACACCTCCCAGGCGCTGCGCCAGTCGGACGGGCGGGTCCTCACCACGGGCAAGGGCGTGGTCAACGGCCTCAACTTCCAGGTCGCCAACCCCTCCTCCCTTGGGGACAAGAAGAAGGCGAAGGTCATCAAGGACTATCTCGGGCGACTGCGGCGGGCCCAGGACTGGGTCTACAAGCACCCCGAGGAGTGGGCCAAGGTGTGGGGCAAGGAGACCGGGCTGCCGTACCAGGTGGCGCTGGACTCCGTGAAGCGGACCAACGGCACCCGGGTGTACGTCGCGGTCGACAAGCGCGCAG
The DNA here is from genome assembly GCF_003595545.1 of Streptomyces sp. 11-1-2. NCBI lineage: Bacteria > Bacillati > Actinomycetota > Actinomycetes > Kitasatosporales > Streptomycetaceae > Streptomyces > Streptomyces sp. 11-1-2. The sequence continues at coordinate 10,135,870 of NZ_CP022545.1, read as the reverse complement.
TCGCCTCCGAGCAGGAGATCGCGGATACCTTCGCGAAGCTGAAGCTCACCCCGCGCCGGTTCCAGTTCGCCGATTACGTGGACACCCGTTTCAACGGCGATCTGCCGCCGTCCACCTCCGCACCGCGCACCTATGGAAAGGGATCCTGAGACACCCCTTTTCGGAAGCGTCGCATCGGGTAAGCGCGTCTGCATCGTCAAAACCGCGCGAAACGCACCCGATGAAACGAGGTGAGCGTCATGCACACCGCCACGGCCCTGCGGACGGCTACCCCGCCGTCCGCGCTGCGGGCAACCCTGGATTGCCGCCCCGAAGCGGCCTCGCACGCACGGCATCTCACCGGCACCTTCCTGGAAAGCCTGGATCCGGCGCCCGATCAGGGCGCCGCCGAGGCGGTGGTGCTGGTCGTCTCGGAGCTTGTCACCAATGCCGTACGGCACTCGGGCGGCCGGTTCTGCTCGCTGCGCCTGTCGGCCCAGCCCGACGCCATCGCCATCGCCGTCGGTGACGCCAGCCGCGTACCGCCCCAGCGGCGCACCCCGGATGTCCGCGGGGAGGGCGGCGGATTCGGCTGGGCGATGATCTGCGACATGGCCACGGCCACGGCCGTCAGCGAGGAGCCGGGCGGCAAGACCGTGAACGCGATCGTCGCCCGGCGAGGGCGGGCGAGGGGGCACGCCGCTGCCCCGACACCGAGTTGACCTGCTCCGTCACCCACCTGACGACGCTCCGTCCGGGCCGCCGGGCCCGAGCCGGGGAGCTGCGCGAGCCCCCACGTTACGGCGTCGCCCCCTCCCTCGTCGCCGCCCCCTCCCCCGTCGCCGTCCGCGCACGGTCGACGGCGACGGCGATCCCGTCGAGGACGCGTTCGAGGCCGAAGACGAAGTCGTGGTCGGTCGCCGGGTCGTCGTACGCGCCATCGGGCGCCGCCTCGAACAGGCCCGAGGAGAAAAGCAGCGCCACCTGCGGAAAGCGGTCCGGGGTGATGAGCCGCGCCAGGGTCCTGCCGTAGGCCCGTTCGGCCTCCTCCTGACTCAGACCCGTCTCGCTCCTGCCCTGCGCGTGTTCCTGGGCGAGCAGGGAGGCGTGGCGCACATAGCCGCTGAGCAGGGTCAGACTGCCGACCTTGGCGGCCCAGTCGAGTTCCGTGCCGCTCAGCGCGCTCAGGCCCGCTTCCATCCACGCGATCTCATGAGGTCCCATCGGCGGCCCCGCGATGGGGAGCCGGGGAAGCCAGGGCCGGTCGTGGTTGACCAGCCGCTGGGCGACGGTCCACTGCCGTAGCCCCGCACGCCATCGGTCGGGAGCGGTCTCGACGTCGGGCGGAGCGCCGAGTGCCAGGTCCCGCATGAGGACGAGGAGCTCGTCCTTGGATCCGACATGGCGGTAGAGGGACATCGGGGAGACGCCCAGCTCCTTCGCGATCTTCGGCAGCGTCGCGCCCGGCAGCCCGTCGCGGTCCGCCAGTTCCACCCCCGTACGCACCACGCGCTCGGTGTCGAGCGCGGCGGGCCGGCCGAGGCCCGAGGCCGATACCGGGAGCCTCCACAGGCGGGCCAGCTCGGCGGGCGCCTCCTCCTGGTCGGCCGACATGGCGCTTCTCCTTCTCGTACCTCGGTTGCTCACCAGGTACATCATGACGCACGGCTACTTAGTTTTCTACATATAGATTATCTCTTATACTAAGCCGGTGCCGAGGGCTCGCTCATGTCCCGTTGCCCCATGGGCCCTCACGTCAGGACGGAGAGAGTTCCAGGTGACAGCCATAACGCAGTCCCATGCCCCGGGCCCCGCACGGGGCCCTGTGCGCCGGACCGAACGGGCCCTGGCGCCCGACCTGGCCCGGGGCGCCATGCTGTTGTTCATCGCGCTCGCGAACTCCGCGGTGTTCACCTTCGGCAACCAGCCGGGCGCCGAGGCGTCCCCCCACGGCTGGGAGCGCGGGTTCAACCTCGCCATGTTCGTCTTCGTGCACGCTCGCGCCTATCCGATGTTCGCCGTGATGTTCGGCTACGGGCTGGTGCAGCTCACCCGCAGGCAGGACGCTCAGGGCACCGGGCCCGGCGCGGCGCACTCGGTGCTGCTGAGGCGCAACGCGTGGCTCGTCGCCTTCGGCCTCGTGCACGCCGCGCTGCTCAACTTCGGTGACTTCCTCGGGGCCTACGGCATCGTCGGCATCCTCTTCACCCTGTTGCTGCTGCGCCGCGGTGAGCGGGTGCAGCGCGTCGTGCTGTGGCTATGGGGCTGGATGGTGGTCTACGTCGCCGTTGTGGCGGCCATCGCCGTGTATCACGCCACGAACAGCACATCAGGGTCCGCCGCCGTGCCGACGGACGCTGTCGATTCGCTCTCGGCCCCCGACTACGCCGCGTCCGTGGCCGACCGGCTCGGCGAGTGGCCGATCCACACGCTGACCGTCGTGCCGATCATCGTGATCGTCTGGCTGGGCGCGTGGGCCGCGCGCCGGGGCGTACTGGAGGACCCGGCCCGGCACCGGCGCCTGCTGATCCGCACCGCCGTGATCGCCCTCGGCATCGCCTTCGCGGGCGGGGCGCCGATCGGCCTCGTCAGCGCGGGATTCGTGCATGTCGACGGCGCCACCGCGGACGCGTTCCTGTTGCTGTACGAAGTGAGCGGCCAGTTCGGCGGTCTCGGATACGTGGCGCTGTTCGGGCTCCTCGCCCTGCGGCTGTCGAAGGCCCGCTCGGACGCGCGGCCGAAGCTCCCTGTGGCGGCGCTGGCGGCCCTGGGCCAGCGGTCGCTGAGCGGCTACCTGTTCCAGTCGCTCGCATGGGTGGTGCTGCTCTCCCCCTTCGCCCTCGCGCTCGGAGAGCGCACCGGCAGCCCGACGCTCACCGCTTGCCTGAGCGCCGTCCTGGTCTGGCTCGCCACGGTGGCCGGGGCCTATCTCCTGCAGCGCCGTTCGCTTCCGGGACCCGCCGAGAAGCTGCTGCGGAGGCTTACGTACGGACCCCGGTAGCCAAGCGCTCCGCGCTGGTTGACGGCTCCCCGAACCGCTACTCGATCGTGCGCACCGCGGCCTGCGTCAAGCTGGTCGCGGTGCGCACGGCGCTGGCCACGGCGGCCTGCGGATCGAGCCCGCACAGATCCATGAGGGTGAAGAGCGCCTCGGCGCTCACGGTCACCGCGAGATCCCGTTTGAGCTGGGCGAACGCTTCCGGATCCGTCGCCCCGAGGGTGCCGTCGAGCGGCCGGAGCGCATGGTCGATGAGCCCGAAACGGATTCCGGGCCGCGCGGTCGCGGTGGCGGGCCTGGTGATGGTGGCCGCGATCATCGCCCGTACCGCCCCCTCGCGGGCGAGCACGCCGCGGAGCAGGAACTCGCAGGCGAAGGCGGTGCGCTCGACGGGGTCGGCGGAGTCCGCGACCGGCGCGAGCGCCTCGGCGGGCGGCGGCCAGACGCCCGCCAACGCCTCGCTGATCAGCGAGTGGAGGTCGGGGAAGTACCGGTAGGCGGTGGCCTCCGACACCAGTGCCGCGCGGGCCACCAGTGGCATGGTCACCTCGGCGCCCGTGCCGATGAGTTCGCGGGCCGCCGCCACGATCGCCGTGCGGGTGCGCTGTTTTTGGTTGATGCGGCCGGTACCCGCCTGCGCAGTCATCGCAGAACCCCTCCTCCTGTTCGCTCCAGCCTCCATCGTAGCAACACGCTCTCATCGCGAGAGTGGACTTGCATAACGAGGCTTGCCCTCTCTACTCTCATGAGAGTCAGCTCTCACGATGGAGGCAGCGATGAACAGGGGTGTCGGAACTGGCCCCGGAGGCGACCGTCGCGGCCATGAGCGACTACGCCACGGTCCCCGCGACCGACTTCGCCTGATGGCCGAACCCGGCCAACTCCACTGGAAGACAAGCCACTTGAGGAGCACCCACGTGACCCGCACCACCCACACCCTCACTCTCGACCAGGGCACCCTCGATGTCACGGTCGACCTCCACGGCCGGCAGGGGCATCCCTTCCTGCTCCTGCACGGAGGCGGCGGCCCGCAGACCGTCGCCCCGTTCGCCGGCCTCCTCGCCGAGCAGCGGTCGGCCAGGGTGTTCTCCCCCGTCCACCCCGGCTTCGACGGCACCGCCCGCCCCGACTGGCTGGCCGACGCCAAAACCCTGGCCCAGGTCTACGCGCAACTGCTCGACGCACTCGACCTGCGGGACGTAGCCGTCGTCGGCAACTCCATCGGCGGCTGGATCGCCGCCGAACTGGCGGCACTGGGCAGCGACCGGATCAGCAGCGTCACCCTCGTCAACGCGGTCGGGATCGACGTCCCCGGCCACCCGATCGCCGACACCTTCGGACTGACGCCCATCGAGCTGTCCCGCCTCTCCTTCCACGACCCCTCGAAGTTCCGCTTCGACCCCAGCGCGCTCTCCGAGGCGCAGCGCGCGGTCATGGCCGCCAACCGCGCCACGCTCCGGGTGTATTCGGGCCCACATGCCATGGCCGATCCCACCCTGGCCGAGCGCCTGACCAAGGCCGCCCACCCGACCCTCGTGGCATGGGGCGCGAGCGACCAGGTCGTGGACGCCGACTACGGACGTGCGTACGCGCAGGCCATACCGGACGCGGAGTTCCGTCTGCTGCCCGGCACCGGCCATATGCCCCAGTCCGAGACACCCGACCAACTGCTCCCGGTGGTCTGGGACTTCGCCGACGCCCATGCCACGACCCGGCCGCGCCCCTGAGCCGCCCGTCACCGCTCCTGCGCATACGCCGTGCGCACGGCGAAGGCCGGCCGCCTCGGTGGCGACCGGCCCGGCGTTCAATGGCGTACGTTCAGCCGCCGACGTTCACATCGATGCAGGCGTAGAAGGCGTTGGAGGTGTCCGCGATGTTCCAGACCGCGAGAACCTTCTGCTTGCCCTTCAGACCGCCGAAGTCGACCTGGTGGGTGACGGTCTCGCCCGGCTGCGCCCCGCCGTCGTTGACCTCCGCGATCTTCTGACCACCGACGAAGTACTGCCAGGTGTTGGTCGCGTGACGCGCGGTCAGTTTCCAGGTGAAGCTCGCCTTGGACGGGACGGGCGTGACGGCCCAGCCCTTGCTGTCGTCGTCGAGTTCGGCGAACCGCGCATTGCCACCGCTGCAGCTCGTCAGCCCCTTGGGGCCTTCGACGCTCTGCGGCTCGTACTTGATGTCGCCACAGGCCACGGTCCCGGCGGCGCACTGCGCCTGGCGGCTCGGCGGGTTCGAGATGTAGCCGTGCGCGCTTGCCTCGCCCGCCGGGAGGCTCAGCGCGATCAGGGGCGCTATACCCGCGCCGACGAAAACGGACACCCTGCGTTTCATGTTCATGCCAACTCCTTAGCGGTGAGGGCGCCACGCCGGACGGGAAGCCCTTACCGAAGGTCAGGATGTGGGGGGATGTGGGGGGTGGCTGTACGGAACGCTTGACGGGCCGCGAAGGCGGTCGCGAATCTACGCCCGCACTAGGTCTAGACCATACCGTCTGTCAGTTCACGGTCAAGACATCAGACGGATGTGGTCTGGTCCACTGTCATCCCCGCCGATGTCATACCCCTCACCGAGCCGTCATCGTCCACCGATACGTCATCGCCCGCACCGACCGGCCCCGGGCCACGGCGTCCGGGAGCCAGGACATCGGTGCACGACGGCGGTCAGGACGAGAGAGCAATCAGCCGTCGCCGGTCGTGGGGGGACGAACGGCGGTCCAGCCGCTCTTCCAGACGCCCCCGGACCGCATCGCAACGCCCTGCGGACACGAGCGCGAACAGCAGCGTCTCCTCGACAATCTCGCGCTGCGCCGCGCTGCCACCGACACCGGGGAGCCGCGGCAGCAGCCGCTCCAAACCGCGTGCCGCCTCGGTCCAGCGCTCCTCGAGGATGTCCTCGAACGCCGCGCACAACGGGGCGATGACACTCCGCTGCACCTCATCCGCGCGCAGGGCGTGGACCCGCAGCCGCCGCAGCCCCGGCAGGTCGCCCGCGGCGGTGAGGGCGATGGCGGCGTGCAGGGCGACGAACGCGGTGGCCGGACGCTCCAGGACGTCCACGGGAGCCGTGTCCAGGACATCGCCGATCGGGAACGGCCCCTGCCACGCGCCCGCCAGCCGGGCCCGCCACAGCAGCGAACCGGAGTCGACCAGCGCGCGGACCCCGTCCACCTTCCCGGGGGACAACTGCTCCGCCCACCGGCGGCGGACCGCCGCCGTGTCCTCGAGGGCGAGTTCATGCAGGGCGGCGTGCCAGGAGAAGTGGGCGCGGTGGGTACCGCCCCGGCCCTGGTGGGCCAGCCATCGTCCGAGTCGCTCACGGCCCGCCTCGTGGTCGCCGCGCTCATAGTGCACATGGGCCAGGGCGTGCATCGCGTGTCCGGAGGCGGGCTCGGCGGCCAGCGCCTGCTCGGCCAGGGCTCCGGCCTCGTCGTAACGCCCCTCCTCCTGGCGCATGAAGGCGAGCAGGGACGTGTGGAACCAGCTTCCCCCGTGCGCCGGGGCGGTCCGCTCGACCACGCGCAGTGCGGTAGTGCCGTCGAGATCGCGCAGACCGGAGAACGCGATGGTGGGCACCGCGACGGCGAGCGCCAGCGCATCGCCCGGGTACTCCTCCAGGTGGCGCAGGAGGGCGGTGTCACCGTCCGCGGGCGTGTGCAGGACACGGCGGGAGACGACGTCCACGAAGGAACGCTCGTAGTCGTCGGCCCGCTCGCGCACCGCGCGCCGGGCATCGGCCAGCGCCCGGGAAACGTCCACGTCGGCCCCGCACTCATGGCCGATGAGCGCGAGCGCGGCATGGGCGAGGGCGAACCCGGGGTCGAGCGCCACGGAGCGGCGGAGCGCCTGCGGGGCCCCGGCCCGGACCTTCAGCAGCCGGTCCACCCCGAGGCGGTAGGCGGTGGCGGCGGCCGCGTGCGTGCTGAGGGGGAAACCGGAGGCATCCGTGGGTCGGCGTGTCCGGCGCCGGACAGGGCCGCCACCGGCGGGGAGGGCGGGCGCCGTCCACGAGTCGAGGACCGCCTCGGCGATGGTGGCGGCCTGGGCGCGGATCTCCGGGATGGCGGTCGTTTCCCACAACTCGCCACGGCGGGGAGCGCCGAGGGTCCACAGCGGGCGTGTGCTGCTGTCGTCGGCACCGTGCAACCGTCCGTCGTCGGTGGCCACGCCCATGCTCAGCGGGCCGGGCAGCGCGGCGCCCTGGTCGAGCAGGCTCCGCCACAGCGGGTCGGCCGTGTCCGACAGCCGCAGGCCCGGCCCCGTACAGTCCACCACCCAGCCCACGGGCAGTGTTCGCGGGCCGTCGCCGGTGGTGAGGGAGACCGTCAGGGAGCCGTCGGGCCGCGCCGAAGTGGAAGCGAGTCGCCCCTGGTACGTCCGCATCCGCCGGGAGCGGCGCATGCGCCCCACCGCCTCCGCGGTGGCCGGAGGCATACGGTGGCGGTGGGTGTTCCACAGGGAGCCGTACTGTGCCACGAACTCGGCTCGCTCCTCGGTGGACATCGATGCCCAGATCTCGGCCGTGACCGGGCGCAGCCCGTCCACCGCGGGCCGCCAGTCGCCGTGGGTTCGCATGACGCGGCCGATGTGCTGACGTACCGCGGCGCGCAGCGCGGGCAGGGGCAGGCCGTGCAGTGGTGTCGTACACGCGGCGGCGGGCAGCGGGTCCACCGCATGCGCCTGCGGCACCCTTCCGCCACGGGAGACGGCGTGCACCGTGCGGCCGGGGCGGTCGAGCGTCATGGCGATGTCCACCGAGGTCAGCCCGGTGCCGACGAGGAGGACATCCTCCTTGTCGCCCTGTCCGAGGGCGGCGTCCAGGGCGCCCGGCGCCCAAGGGTCGGCGATGAAGCGGTCGTTGCCGCGCAGTGCCTCGGGCGCCCATTCGGCGTTCGCACGGGACGGCCCGGTCGCCAGCACCACACGGTGCGCGTCGACGGTCCGGCCATCGGCGAGCTCCAGCCGGGCCGTCGGGTCCCCGCCGGGGAGGGTGGTCCAGTGGCAGCCGGTGGCCCGGGTGCGCAGCCGGCGGACGGTGACGACACCCTGCGCCGCCATGATCGCTCGCCCGAGGGTGTCGGCGAGGTAGGCGCCGTAGCGGTAGCGCTCCGCGAAGTCGCCGCCGCGCACGCCCGGTTCACCGTGGTGGCACAGCCACCGCACGAAGTGTCCCGGGTCGTCGGGGTAACAGCTCATCTTGCCGGCCGGCACATTGAGGCGGTGGCGCGAGTCAAGGGTGGAATAGGCGATGCCGCGCCCCGCCTCCGGGGCCGGGTCGATCAGCAGGAGTTCGAACGGGGTACGGCGGCGTGCCGCGGTCTCGCAGAGCTGGATCGCCACCAGCGCACCGGCGGCGCCCGCCCCCACGATGGCGACGGTCCTCGTACACGGCCCTGACGTCGTACACGGCTCTGGCGATGCCATGTGATACCTCCTGCTTCCCGGGAACCGGCGGCCGAGCAGAACCGGTGCCCCGCTCACGCAACCGGTACGGTAGCCAGCTAAGTGCACCAATTCAATGAACTTGGTGAACTGATGGCTGAACAGCGGTGAGTACTTGGCCGGAGGCCGGTGCCCAAGCCGGCGGTATGGTGCCTCGGCCCATGAAACGGACGTGCGTGATAACTTCCCCAGGTGCGGATCACAGCCAAGTCGGACTATGCCGTCCGGGCGATGGCCGAACTGGCGGCCGCGGAGGGCTCACCCCTGACCGCCGAGCAGGTGGCGACCCGGCAGGACATTCCACTGCGTTTCCTCTTCGGCATCCTGCGGGAGCTGCGCCTGGCCCATCTGGTGCGCAGTGTCCGGGGTCCGGAAGGGGGATATCTGCTGGCGCGCCCGGCGAAGGAGATCACCCTCGCCGACGCGATCCGCGCCATGGACGGCCCGCTGGCCAACGTACGGGATGTGGGCCTCAGCGGTCTGGAGTACCCGGGAGCCGCGGCGGTGCTCCCGGATGTGTGGCGCGCGGTGCGGGCGAGTCTGCGGCAGGTGCTGGAGAAGACCACCTTCGCGGATCTGGCCGCCGGTGAACTGCCCCCGCTGGTCCAGGCGCGGGCACGCGAATACCTCGACGACGTCCGCCACTACGACACATGACGGCCCGGGGCCGACGGCCTCGACGATTCGGGACGCGGCCGGCCCGGCGGAACCCACCGACGCCCCGCGGCCCCCCATTCGCGGGCCCGGACTCAGCGTTCGTGGCCGGGGGGAGAAATCGCTCGCCGGGCGGGCCGCGCGCTGCTAGCTTGCGGCCGTGGATCTCTTCTCACGCTCGTGGACGGCGTTGCGCACGGCGGTCGCCGAGCTCCCGGACGAGGACTTCGCCCGGCCGTCCGGCTGTGCCGGCTGGCTCGTACGGGACCTGGTGTGCCACCTGATCATCGACGCCCAGGACGTCCTGATCACCCTCGTGACGCCCGCCGAGACGGAACCGACGCGCAACGCGGTGACCTACTGGGAGGTCGCCGAAACGCCACCGACCGGCGACGACCCGCTCGACGCGCTGACCGTCCGGATGGCCGCCGCGTACGAGGAGCCGTGGCTGCTGAAATTCCACCTCGACGACGTCGGCTCCGCCGCCGGGCGCGCGGCCGAGCTCGCCGACCCGGGCCTGTGGGTCAGCACCCGCGACGAGGTGTTCACCGCGGGCGACTACCTCTCCGTGTACGTGCTGGAGTGGACCCTGCACCACCTCGACCTGATCGCACACCTCCCGGGCGCGGCGGAACCGCCCGCCGAGAGCCTCGCCGGGGCACGCGAGATGCTGGAGCGGATCGCCGGGGCGGCGTTCCCCGCGTCGTGGTCCGACACGGACGCACTGCTGGTCGGCAGCGGCCGGAGAGCCCCGACCGACGCGGAGCAGGCCGAACTGGGCGAGTCGGCCGCGAAATTCCCGCTCTTCCTCGGATAGTCCGCCGGCCTCCGTCGTGGCCCCCTCCCGCCTGGTGGCCCGCGCCCTGCTGTCCCGCGCCCCCTGCCATCCGCGTCATCCCGCGCGCCGGGCAGCCGGGTTGCCCTGGTGGGTGAAGGCGGCCCAGAGGTGGATGCGGTCGAGGTCGGTGCGGACGGCTTCGTCGCACAGCTCGCCGTGGAGGGTGGGCGGTGGCTCGCGCCTCGGGTCGAGCATCCAGAGCTGGGCCGCGCGCAGGGCGTCCACCGGGGCGAGGCCCTGCCTGGTGACGAAGTCGTGGAAGACGGCCATCATCAGGGCGGTCGTGGCGTCGTGGACGGCCCAGCGCGAGCCGATGACATCGGCCGCACCACGGGCGATCAGGGCGGTGGACAGGGTCAGGGCCTCGTCGTGGTCGCGGGTGCTCAGGTCCGTCTCGCAGGCGCTGAGCACCACCAACGGGCCCGCGGTGTCCGGCTGCCCGGTGGCGGCGCCGTCCAGGATGCGGGCCACGGTCAGGCGTCCGGCGTCCTCGGGACCGGCCGGTGGGGCGGCGAGCCACAGTGCCGAACGCGTGGGATCCGGGCCGGCCAGGGCGTGGCAGGAGATGTGCAGGACGGCGACCGGGGAGCCGCCGCCGGGCAGGACGGCGAGAATGTCCTCGGGGGTGCCCGGCGCGTCGATGGCGGTGGCCGTGGGGAACTCGCCGTAGCGGAGGCCGTCGGGGTAGCAGGCCGCGCGCAGCGCCTCCGCCTCGATCTCGGCCCATACCAGGCTGAGTTCGGGGTCGGCGACCAGCACCTGCCCGGCGGTGGTGGGCAGCCGGTCCCGGGTCGCGGCCCGCAGGAACTCGCCGCCGGAGGGCGCGTAGCTGAGCACCGCTTCCTCGCAGGCGTACCGGTGCTCGCGCCCGTCGGTCCCGTACGGGGTGCGGGCCGCGTGCCAGGCGACCGCGCCGAGTGGCCCGCAGGGCACCAGCACGATCCGCGGCGGCTGGTGGAGCGGGCCTACGGCTGCCAGGACGGGGCCCATCGCGGCGGGCCAGGCCCAGTCGCACAGATCGCGCAACGCCGCTTCCCACTGCCCGTCCCGCGCCATCCGCGGGCCCATGTCGGCCGGGGCGTCGGCGGCTGCCCGGGAGCGCCGGGCGGTGGCGTCGAGGTAGCGCTCCAGTGGCGGGCTGCCGGGGGTCAGCAGCGGCAGCTTCAGGACGGTGGGCCGCGCGTCGCCGGTGCCGGGGCGGAGGATCAGTGCGAAGCCGGGCATGCCGGGGCGCTCCCCGGGGACGAGGTAGACGAGTGCGTCGGCCCCGGCGGCGGTGAGACCGGCCGTCAGTGACGGCAGGTCCGGGGGGCCGAGCAGTTTCCAGGCGTCCGCGCCGCTGCCCGCGCCCAGCGCTTCCAGTGCCCTGCGCCGCAGGGTGCCCGGGATCCGGGGCCCGGTGGACTGACCGCTCGGCGTGGCCGCGGTGTCGGGCTCGAGCGGGCCCGCGGTGTCGGGCCGGGGCGCGTCCGCGGCGACCTCGGCGCGCCACTGCCGGGCCAGGTCCGGGTGTCCCCGGGCTTCGAGGAGCTCGGGAATGCCACGGGACGCGGCCGCGGCCCGCAGCACCAGGGCCCGGCCCCGTTCCAGCGCGTGCACCGCATCGGCCGGGCGGCCGCACACGGTGGTCCAGTAGGCCAGCCACAGCGCCTGTGCCGACCCGAAGCGGGCCACGGTCAGGCCGTGTTCGGAGCCGAGTTGGAGGAGAACGTCGGCGGACAGCCTGACCAGCGCCTCGCTTCTGGCGGCCAGGGCGGCCTCCCGGTCCTCGTCGGCGCTCGGACCGCCGCGCTGACGGCGCAGCCAGTGGGCTTCGGAGAGCTGGGTCAGGGTGTCGGCGGAGTGCGGCAAACCGTGTCCCCGGGCGAACATCTCGCGGACCTGGGACAGCTCGGTGATGCACACGTCGAGCAGGTCCGGATCATCGAGGTGGCGTGCCGCGTGCAGCAGGGCCCGGCCGAGCTGATACCGCAGCCGGAGTTCCTCGTGAGGGGTGGGCTGCGGTCCGTCGAGGATCCGGTGGACCTCCGCGATGGCCGCGTCGGCGGCGTCCCGGCTGGGCTCGATCCTGATCAGCTGGATCAGCGCGGAGGTGCGCACCGTTGGGAAGTACGGTCTGAGCATGGGGGCGATCCGCCGGGAGTCGGTCCCCACGACCTCCCTCAGGTACCAGGCCGCGGCGCGGAGTTCCTCCGGATCCTGGTTGCGGGCGGCCTGTTCCTGATGCACCTCGGCCAGAGTGGCGGCGAGCGCGAAGCGGTTCTCCTGGTCGGGCGGCAGGGTGGCGTACAGGCCGGTCAGCTCCTCGACCAGGCGCGGCAGCACGGTGGGATCCCCGCTGCGGCGGGCCAGAGCCAGTTCATGCTGGGCGGTGAACACCATCAAGGTGAGCGTGTCCGTGGACGGCGGTGAGCCCTCGCGCTCGTGTGCGGCGCGCAATTCGCCGGCCAGCGTCCGGGCGGCGTCGGCGGCCCGAAGGCTGCCCCCGAGTGTCGCCGCCTCATGGAGGCGTCCGGCCAGGCCGATGGCCAGGGCACGACGGTTGGCCATGGCCTTCTCACCGTCCCCGGGCAACGTGTCCATCATCTCCCGAAGCCGGGCGGCGCTGGTCTCCAGGTGTGCCAGATCCCCGGTCTGGGAGACCCGTACGGCATCGACCAGTGCGCCCAGCCGCGGCCCCAGGCCGACGTACCCCGGGCCGCCGGGGAGGTCATCGGGGTCCGGCCCCGGCTCCGACATGGCCTCGTCCACCTCGTCGAAGTCCATCGTGCCGGGCACCAGGAGGTTGGCGTGCACCAGCAGGACGGCGTGCAGCTTGGCGATGCGGGCCCGTTCGGGTGCGCGCGCAGGCAGCTCGCACAGGGCCCGCCGGGCGACGTCCGCTCCGTGACGGACCCGCTGGGCCAGCATCCGGGGGTCGCCCTCGCCCGACCTGAGCCCGGTCAGCAGCGCGCGCAGCGGCGCGAGGACCGGTCGGTCCAGGCCCAGGGCCACCACTTCCCCGTCGGCCTCCTCGGGGGAGACCGTGAGGCGGTCCGCGGTCCTGTACAGCCACACCAGGAGTTCCGTGAACCGCGCCAGGTCGTCGGAGGCCCAGCGCAGCACGCTCTGGACGGCGTCGGCCAGCGGGTCACCGGAGTGTTCCCCGGCTTCCCCGAGGGTGGCTGTGCCCGTCGGCTCCGGTGTGCCCTCCTCCTGCGGCGCCGCCACATCGGACTGCTCGGCGGCGGCCGGGGAACTCTCCCCGGACCGGGCAGAGAAGCCGGAGGCGGACGACAGCGTCAGCTCGATCTCCGACACGAGGAACCCGAGGAGCCGACGCACCTCTGGATCTTTCGGGCCACCGGCGAGGCGCTCGATGACCTCCCTGGCCTCCGCCAGGTCCTCCCGCAGGGACGCGGTCAGCGGCCGCGGGCCGGAGGCCCGAAGCCGTGGCTCCTGGCGGGGGTCTTGCCGCTCCGCCCGCACGGCCCGCGCGTAGTGCGCGGGGACGAGCAGCCGGAGCAGCGCTCCCCGGGCTTTCGCGGCGATCGGGTCGGTCAGCGGTCTGGTGCGGTCGGCCCAGCGCAGATGACGCAGCGCGTACTCCCGTTCGCGCCGGGCGGCGTCGGACGTGTCGTCCGTCCCACGGCTGCCGATCCGGACGCACAGCAGTATGCCGAGCAAGGGGACGAAACCGTCCCGGAGCGGATCGTCCTCGGGTAACACCCGCTCGATGGCGGCAATATGCTCGATCGTATGGGCCAGCGCGACGGTCCGCCCCGGGTCGTCCCCCGCTCGTCGCAACACCTCACTGGCCTGGCGGGCGGCGGTTGCGGTCCACGCTCGCAGCGCCCGCGCACCGTCCTCGCCTTCGTCGTGGCGCCGTTGCTCGTCCTCCATGCCGCACTCCCCCCGGTGCCCGGACACGTACCCGCTGACGACCAGCCTCCCACGTGGCGGAAAAGGGCTGTAGCACCCGAGCGGCCCCGCGGGGGGTGTGCTCAGGCGTCCGGCAGCACTCCGGGCCGGAACTTCTCGACGCCTACGACGCGGTGGACATGGTGCGGCTCGATGTACACCGCCACGCGCACCTCGCCGGGGGCCAGCCAGGGGAACGTCTCCGTGCCGAGGTACTTCTGTGCGAGACGGTCCATGACGTGTACGCCCGGCTCCCCCTCGACGAAGCGGACGGCGCGGCCCCGGATCTCCACCCGGTGATACGGATCCTCGGTGTCCATACAGCACAGTGACACCCGGGGATCGCGCCGAAGGTTCTCCTCCTTGATGCGCCCCGCCGAGGTGTTGATCACCACCAGGCCGTCCTCCAGGTCGGCCCACATCGGGGTCAACTGCGGCGACCCGTCCGGGTTCAGGGTGGCCACTTGCCAGAACCTGGGTTCCTGAAGCCAAGCGCGGGTGATCTCGTCCAGGGTGGCAGCCATGCGGTTCCGCTCCTTACTCATCGTTCAAGCGGTCCAACGCCTACCCGGCCACCAGGGTTCCGAACTGCCTGCCGCCCCGACCGCGAACAAACGCACACCGGCCGACGCCGAGGCGGCCTGCCTCGGCGTCGGCCGGTGAGGTTCAGTCGTGCCGGGGAGGACTGAACAGGGACGCCCGGCCACGGCCAGGAGGCAGCCGAACTCGTCCACCCCGAGCGGGTCGGACAGCTGAAAGCGGACGGGGCGGTCGATCTCGGTGAGGGCGTTGGACATTTCCCGGAAGGTGCGCTGCATGGTGTTCTCGGTGATGTCCAGCAGCTCGCGCAGCCGCAGTCCGGTGCGGTGCATCATCGGCACGTAGTCGTCGACGTCGGGCAGGGTCACCATGGAGACCCGGCAGAAGCCGTCGATGGCCGGGTTCCGCTCGGCCTTGCGCGGGCCGCGCTCGAAGAACTCGGTGAGGACGAGCCGGCCGCTGGGGCGCAGCACCCGGTAGACCTCGCTGAGCACCTGCCTTGATCTGCTCCTCGCTGATGCTGATGCCGGTGACCCTGGCACCGGTGCGCTCCACGATCCGCAGGCCCGGCCCGCCCACCCCGCGGCCGAGGTCGAGGACATGGGCGTTGGCGTCCACCTTGAGGCGCTCGATGACGACGTCGGTGAACCGTACGGCCGCTTCCTCGTACGGAGTGTCGGACTCCGGGTCGTCCCAGAAGCCGATGTGGAGCCGGCGGTTGACGAAGCCGTAGCTCAGCTCTTCGTGGGGGATCTCGTCGTAGAGCTTGCCGACGGCTTCCGGCACCGGCACGGGCAGGGTGGACTCGGGCATGAGCACTGCCTTCCTGATCGATGGATCCTCTGTCTGGTCCACCCGCGGCTCGGACGTGCATGTCCGAGGGACATCACCAGGCCACGGGAAGCTCATAGACGCCGTAGACGATCCCGTCGTGCTTGAACGGGATCTTCTCCAGTTCGGTCGCCAGTTTCAGTGTGGGAATGCGCCGGTAGAGGGTGCTGTAGATGACCTTGAGCTCCATGCGCGCGAGGGTTTGGCCCAGGCA
Source organism: Streptomyces sp. 11-1-2 (assembly GCF_003595545.1). Taxonomy (NCBI): domain Bacteria; kingdom Bacillati; phylum Actinomycetota; class Actinomycetes; order Kitasatosporales; family Streptomycetaceae; genus Streptomyces; species Streptomyces sp. 11-1-2. The sequence continues at coordinate 10,120,478 of NZ_CP022545.1, read as the reverse complement.
CTGGTGCACCCCGAAGCTGAAGGCCAGGTGGCGGCGGGCGTCGCGCCGGAGGTCCAGCCGCTCGGGGTCGCCACTGAAGGCGTCGGGGTCGCGGCTGCCGATGTCGTTGGCCATGATGACGCCCTCGCCGACGCGCCGGGGCCCGGGCTCCGGGCGACGCGCCCCCGGCGTGGGTGACCCGGTCACCGGTCGTTGGGTGAACGGCTGCCTGAGGCTACCTGCACTCCGTATGCTCACTGCATGATCGATGTGCCGCTCTCCGCGCTGGAAGTCGCCATGGTCCAGACTGGTACGCGAGCCGTGGACACGCTACGTGACACCACCGCCTTCGCCCTGCGTCTCGACGCCCTCGGCTACCACCGACTCTGGTATGCCGAGCACCACCACTCCCCCGCCATCGGCGCCTTCCCACCCGTGGTCCTGACCGCCCACGCGGCCGCGTCGACATCGGCCATCCGCCTGGGCTCCGGAGGCGTACTCGCCCCCAACCACGCCCCCATCATGCTGGCGGAGCAGTTCGGCACCCTCGCCGCGCTGCACCCCGACCGGATCGACCTGGGCATCGGCCGCGGCCCCGGCACCTTCGACGAGTCCACGGCCCGGGCGCTGCGGCGCGGCGCCGGGCCGACGACGGACGACGAGTACCGGGACGACGTGGCGGCGACGCTGCGGTTCCTGGTCGAGGAGGTCGCGCTCGGTCCGCTGCCTGAGCCGTGGCTGCTGGCCTCCAGCACCGCCGGTGCCGCGCTCGCCGCGGAGCTCGGCCTGCCTCTCGCCTTCGCCCATCACATCCGCCCCGACAACACCCTCGCCGCGCTCGGCCACTACCGTGCGCACTTCGCGCCGTCCCCGTGGTGTGCGAGCCCCCGGGTGCTGGTGTGCGTGGAAACGATCTGCGCCGAGACCCAGGAGGAGGCGGCGCGGCTGTCCGGCCCGATGGATGTGGTCAAGGCCGGGCTCCTCAAGGGGCACAGCGAGGTTCCGTTCCCCTCGCCCGAAGAAGCGTCCGCGCACCCGTTCACGGCGGAGGATCGGCAGGCGCTGGCGGCCTTCCGGTCCCAGCAGGCTTACGGCACGCCCGCGACCGTCGTGCGGCGGCTGGCGGAAGTGGCGGACGCGACCGGGGCGGATGAGCTGATGCTGGTCACGCCGGTCTACGCGCTGGCGGCCCGCCTGCGCTCGTACGAACTCGTCAAGGAACACGCCGCCGCGCCGTCGGCCACGACGCCGCAGCACTGACCGCATATCCACGACAGGCACGCCGGGCCGCCCATGGGCCCGGCGGGTGCCTCACAAGAAACACACAAAGCCCTCTCCTAAGGTCCGAGCGACGAAGACGCCCAACTCGTAGGAGGTTGCGCCATGTTCGGCAGTCGCCGTCCACGTGTCCTCGCCGCCTTGTGTGCGGCTCTGGCCATCGCCTTGCTGGCCTCGTGCGCGAGAGTGGTGAGCGCGGCCACCGAAGGTGACTCCCCCGCGGCCGACACCTCGAGCTCGGGCAAGAAGCCCAACATCGTGTACGTCCTCACGGACGACCTGGCGTGGAACCTCGTGGAGTACATGCCGCATGTGCGGCAGCTCCAGAAGAAGGGCACCACCTTCACGAACTTCTTCGCCACGGACTCGCTGTGCTGTCCGTCGCGTACGTCCCTCCTCACCGGTCAGTACCCGCACAACACCGGGGTCTTCACCAACACCGGCGACGACGGCGGCTACGGCGCGTTCCTGAAGAACCGCAACGAGGAGAAGACCTTCGGGCCCGCGCTGCAGCGCGCCGGCTACCGCACCGGGTTCATGGGCAAGTACCTCAACGGGTACCAGCCGGCCGACAAGAACGGCACCTCCAAGCCGTATGTCCCCTCCGGCTGGGACGAGTGGGACGTGGCCGGGGACGGCTACAAGGAGTACAAGTACGACCTGAACGAGAACGGCAAGGTCGTGCCCTATGGGAAGGCCCCCCAGGACTATCTGACGGATGTGTTGTCAACGAAGGCGACCTCCTTCATCGGCTCCTCGGCGGATGCGAAGAAGCCGTTCATGCTGGAGGTGGCCACGTTCGCGCCGCACGGCCCCGCCACACCCGCGCCGCGCGACAAGGACACGTTCCCCGGGCTCAAGGCGCCCCGGACCGACGCCTACGACAAGGCCACCCGCAACGCGCCGAAGTGGCAGCGCTCCTTGTCGCCACTGACGGCGAAGGAGAAGGAGGAGACCGACCAGAGGTTCGCCAAGCGGGTGCGCTCCGTCCAGGCGGTCGACGCCATGATCGGTCAGCTGGAGAAGACACTCCAGGAGAAGGGCCTGGCGGACGACACCTACCTCGTGTTCGGCTCCGACAACGGCTTCCACATGGGCGAACACCGGCTCCGCCCGGGAAAGCAGACCGCCTACGACACCGACGTCAAGGTGCCGATGATGGTCACCGGACCCGGCGTTCCGGCCAGTGCGGAGGTGTCGCGGCTCGCGGAGAACGTCGACATCAACCCGACCTTCCTGGACCTGGCCGGCGTGAAGCCGCCGTCGACCGTGGACGGGCGCAGCCTCAGCGACCTGATGCACGGCCGGACGGAGGACGAATGGCGCCAGGCCGTCCTGGTCGAACACCATCACGCGACGTCCAAGGAGGGTGACCCCGACGCGGCGCCCAAGGACAGCGGCGACCCGCCGACCTACGCGGCGATGAGGACCGACGACTCCCTCTACGTCGAATACGCCGATGGGGAGCGCGAGTTCTATGCGCTGGGCTCCGATCCCGACCAGTTGACCAACCGGGCGGCGTCGCTCTCGGCCGCACAACGGGCCGCCCTGCACCACACCCTCACCGCGCTCCAGCAATGCAAGGGCGCGGAAAGCTGCCAAGCCGCGTCCCGGACGCAGACCTAGCGGCGCCCGCGGCCCGGCCCCGGCGACTATCCGGGGCCGGGTGCCGGCTCCGGCCCGGTCGCTTCGAACTCGATACGGACCTCGTCGGAGAGCTTCAGCGCGCCCAGGAACGCGCTGTACGGCTTGATGCCCCAGGTGGATTGGGTGACGGACGCCCAGCCGCGCAGCGTTCCCTTGGGATCGCCGCTCCCGTGCACCGTCACCGGGTGGGTCCGGCCCTTGATGGTGAGGTCGCCCGTGATCTCGAAGGACTCGGGCGTTCCGGTGATCCGCGTGGAGCGGAAGGTGATCGTGGGGTGCTCCGTGGTGTGCAGCAGTCCCTTGCCCTCCAGCGTCCGCTCGATCTCGGCCCGGTCGCCCTCGCTGAGCGGCTTCAGCCCGCCGGTCGCCTCCCGGACGCTCAACGAGTCCGTCTCGACCGTCACGGTCACCGACGACTCCTCGGGGGCACCGCCGACCACCGTCGCCTCCCCGGACCAGCGGGTGGCCTCGATCGTCAGATCGTGCCCCGCCCTCCGCCCGAGCCCGGTACGGCTGGTCTTGATCAGCAGTCGTCCGCCCGGCGGCCCGAGGCGATGGTTTCCCTCACTCAGTGTCACAGCACTCACCGTACGCGACGGCCAGGGGCTTTCCCGGTATGTGTCGCACACCCCCGCGGGGCGCTCCGCCGAGCGGCCCGACGACCTCTCAGGCGCCGGGGCGGTGTGACGCCGACGGTCCCGCTCCGGAAGGCCGTGTCATGGCGGGGATGACGCCACCGGCGAGAACCGCTTCCCGCTGCCGGGGGGAGAGACGGTGACGGACGGCGTACTCCTCGTCCCGGGTCGCGTTGCGGACGCGAAGAGTCGGGGCACCGCCCGGGGAGAGGGCCCCGCGCAGCCCGGACAGATGCAGCCGGTCGTCGGTCTCGATGCGCTCGTAGTCGGCGGGATCCACGAACTCCAATGGCAGGACACCGAAGTTGACGAGGTTCTGCCAGTGGATGCGGGCGTAGGACTTGGCGATGACCGCTCGCAGCCCGAGGTAGCGCGGTGTGATGGCGGCGTGTTCGCGGGAAGAGCCCTGGCCGTAGTTCGCACCGGCGACGATGAGATGCCCGCCGTCCTCCCGGACCGCCTCGGCACGCCGCGGGTAGTCGGGGTCCAGCCGGGTGAGGGTGAATCCCGCCAGCTTGGGGATGTTGGAGCGGTAGGGCAGGGCGGCCGCTCCGGCCGGGGAGATCTCGTCGGTCGAGACATCGTCGCCGGCCTTGAGGAGGACGGGGCCGTGCAGGCTGTCCGGCAGCGGATCCAGCTCCGGCAGTGCGGAAATGTTGGGGCCGCGTTCCAGCGATACGCGCGCGGCCTCGTCCGGTGGCAACGGCGGCTCCAGCATGGCGTCGTTGTTCGCGGGCGGGTCGGGTAGGTCCGGCGCGGGAGGAGCCGCCGAGAGGCGGTCGGCCCAGTCGCGCGGATCCGTGATGACGCCGGTCAGCGCGGAGGCCGTGGCGGTCTCCGGTGAGCACAGCCACACCGCGTCGTCCTCGGTGCCGGAACGGCCGGGGAAGTTGCGCGGGAAGGTGCGCAGGGAATTGCGTCCGGAGGCCGGTGCCTGTCCCATGCCGATGCAGCCCAGACAGCCCGACTGGTGGATCCGGGCACCGGCGGCGATCAGGTCGAACGTCGCGCCGCGGCGCGTCAGGTCCTGGAGGATCTCGCGGGATGTCGGGTTGATGTCGAAGCTCACCCCGGCCGGGACCTGCCGCCGGGCCACCATGGCGGCCGGGACGGCGAAGTCGCGGAATCCGGGGTTGGCGGAGGAGCCGATGACGACCTGGGCGATGGGCTCTCCGGCCACCTCCCTGACCGGCACGACGTTTCCCGGAGAGGTGGGCCGTGCGATGAGCGGCTCCAAGGACGACAGGTCGATCTCCTCGTCGAGGTCATAGGACGCGTCCTGTTCCGCGGCGATCTCGACGAAGTCATCGCCACGCCCCACCCCGTCGAGGAAGCCGCGCACCGCCTCGTCCGAGGGGAAGACGGTGGTGGTGGCGCCGAGTTCCGCCCCCATGTTCGCGATGACGTGCCGGTCCATCGCGGTGAGGGAGGCCAGACCGGGTCCGTGGTACTCCAGGACACGTTGGACGCCTCCTTGCACTCCGTGACGGCGCAGCAGCTCCAGGATCACGTCCTTGGCGCTCACCCAGGGAGGAAGCTCCCCGGTCAGCCGAATGCCCCAGACCTTGGGCATGGTGAGGTGGAGGGGCCGTCCGGCGATGGCGAGTGCCACTTCCAGGCCGCCGGTGCCGATCGCGAGCATGCCCAGAGAGCCGCCGGCGCAGGTGTGCGAGTCCGAACCGGCGAGGGTTTTGCCGGGAGCGCCGAAGTGGTGCATGTGTGTGGGGTGTGAGACGCCGTTGCCGGGCTTGGAGAACCACAGGCCGAAGCGGCGGGCGGCCGAGCGCAGGAAGAGATGGTCCTCGGCGTTGCGCTCGTCGGCCTGCAGGATGTTGTGGTCCACGTACTGCACACTGGCCTCGGTCCGGACCCGGTCCAGGGCCAGCGCCTCCAGCTCCTGCATCACCAGCGTGCCGGTGGCATCCTGCGTCAGCGTCTGGTCCACGCGCAGCGCGATCTCCTCCCCCGGCTCCATGCGGCCGGACAACAGGTGATCGCCGATCAGTCGCTGCGTCACGGTGCCGTGCGCGCGAGCACGGGGCAGATCCATAGATCCACCGCCTTTCCGGGCGGAGTGTCCGGGCCCTCCGGGCGCCCCGCAGCGGGTTCCCGCCAGATACCGCCATATACCCCCATACTGCACCCATCACAGGGGGGCCACGGTCATGGCCCGGCGGTGCGGATGCGCGGCCGGCAGCCGCCTCTCACCATTCGGCCCCCTCCGGATCATTTTTGTACTGACTCTTGACGAAAATCAGCGGGCGTTCGCATGCTGTGCTCCATGCCGACCAACTCCGAGAACAGGTTGCACATCGACAGACGGACGTTGTTGACCGGAGTCGCCGGAACCCTGGGAATCGCGGCGGGACTGCCCGCGACCGCGGCCCAGGCATCACCCACGGGGGCCCCGCCGATAGGGCGACACCCGTCGAACTGGCCCCAACTCGAGCCCTACGGCCTCGCGGACACCCGGCTGGACCTGTGGCCGCGCCAGGACAACTCCTTCGTCCTCCCGCTCGAACGGCGGCCCCGCGACCGGGAGCGCGGCGTGGTCTGGATGCGGGACACCTACGTCAACTGCTTTGTCGTGGACGGCCGTCCGATGTACGTGGCCACCGGCACCACCCGCGTGCCCGGGCTCAGCGCGGCCGCCCCGTGGAACGACGGCATCTTCGTGTGGGTGTCCCCGTCGCTTCGCGGGCCATGGCGGCTGGTGGACACGACCGGCATCCGGCCCGGCGCCGAGCGGGGCAAGGTGTGGTCGCCCGAGTTCGTCGGCGAGAACCGGCCCGGGCGCACGGTCGTCGCTCCGTGGCAGGAGTACTGGTACGACGACCAGTTCGGCAAGCGCGGCCAGGTCTGGGCCCCGGAGCTGCACTACTTCCGCGGCACCTGGTACCTCGTCGCGTGCATGGGCGACCACTCCCGGAAGGTGGGTTCGTTCCTGCTGGTGAGCGAGGGCGGGGTCGAGGGCCCGTACCGGCTCGTCGAGGGCAACCTCGACAAGCCCTTCGGCGAATCGTTCATCGGAGGCCCGGATTTCATCGAGCCCGGCGCCTACCACCACATCGACGGCAGCCTCTACACCGAGGGCGACGACGCGTGGCTGGTGCTCCACAACGACCTGTACGCACCGTTCCGGAACGACATGGAGGACATCAACCCGACGACCAAGCTCCCCACGTTCCGGCAGATGCCATACTCCCCCGAGCCGTATCTCGAGGGCGCGTACGTGTTCAAGTACCGGAGCAAGTACTACCTCGTCCAGGCCGCGTGGGACCGTACGTCGATCGATTCCGACGGCAGCACGCGCTACGCCTACGACCCACCGGGCCCCGGCCATGTGCAGTATCAGTACGACGCCGTCGTGGCCGTCTCGGACACCTTCGAGGGGCCGTATTCCCAGCGCTGGACCGCGGGTGTCGGGGCGGGCCACAACAACTTCTTCGTGGATCACGGCGGCCATCTGTGGGCGACGTTCTTCCGCAATCCGAACTTCGGCTACTGGTCGCACCCGTCACGCATCGCCGACGCCGCCGTCCCCGGTGTGGTGCGACTGGAATGGACCGGCCCGGAGGGCAACCGTCTGTATGTCCAGCGCCGGAAGCGGGATCGGGTCAGGGGATGACCGGGCCGTCGAGCTCGACGATGATCCGGACACTGTCCGGGCGGGACCAGGTGGAGCTGCACATCACCGCACGCCCGGAGGCCGCGTCCCGGCTCAGGCTCTCCACCAGCCACACCGGCCGGTTGTGCGCCGCCTCCAGCCCCTCCGCCACCCGCCGGTCGGGCAGCACGCCGCTCACCCGGCACCAGGCGCGGACCGGGGTCACCCCGCACATCTGCCGCAGGATCGTGTCCAACGACTCCACGGCGTGCACGGCCGCGTCCAGCTCCGGCAGCATGTCGACCGGGATCCACTCCTGGGACCAGCCGCTGAGCAGGCCGTCGATGTACGACTGCCGGGTCAGCAGGTGGACCGCGCTACCTTCGGCACGTTCCAGCCGCTCGGCGATGGCGCCGGTGACCGGGACGGTGGTCACGTCGCGCACCACCGTGCGCGGTTCACCGCCCGCCTCGCGGATCGTCTGGTGCATCGAGGGGACACGGCTCTGGGAGAGCACGTAGTCCAGCGGACGGCTGACGAAGGTGCCCGCGCCCCGGACCCGGCGGACCAGATGGCGGCCCTCCAGCTCCTGCAGGGCGGACCGGGCGGCCGCCCGGCTGACGCCGAAGCGGGCGGCGATCTCGTGCTCGCTGGCGACCCGGACATCAGCCGGCTGGTCCGCGATCTCGGCGGCGAGCACCTCGGCAATCTCGGTATATCGACTTCTACTGGGCACCTGGCCACCCTGAACCCCGGCGAGTTGTCCGGACAAGTCAGCGAAATGGACCATTCCGCATCTAGCTGGTGAACGCTGGGGACAGGTCTTGTGTCCTCGGGATGCCGTCGGCGGGACGGCGAAGGCCGCCGCCTGGGGGGCGACGGCGGCCTCGCGCGAGCGGTCGTGCGCGGTACCAGCGTCGCGCCCGGCACCGGTGCCGGGTGTCAGGCGTACACCTTGCGTACCCAGACGGCCAGCCCCTCGATGAGCAGCACCAGCGCCAGCTCCATCAGGACGATGGTGGTGACCACCGGGAACTGCAGGACCCGGGCCGCGTTCAGCAGGTCGTAGCCGATGCCACCGGCGCCGACGATGCCGAGCAGCGTCGCCGAGCGCAGATTGACGTCCAGCTGGTACAGCAGGTGTCCCACCACCGCCGGCCAGGCCCGGGGCAGGACGGATCCGAAGAACACCTGGTGCCTGCGGGCACCGGTGGCGACCAGGGCCCGGGCCGGGCCCGGGTCGGTCTCCTCCAGGGAGTCGGCCACCAGCTTGCCGAGCAGGCCGACCGAACCGACGCCGAGGGCGAGCGCGCCGGAGACCGCGCCCAGGCCGGTCACGACGACGAAGACGATCGCCAGGACGAGTTCCGGGATGGCCCGCACCAGGAGGATGACCGTACGGAAGAACCGGGCCACCCGGGGCGACCCCCCCACGTTCCGCGCCGCGAGGGTGCCCAGCGGCAGCGCCAGGACCAGCCCGATGAGGGTGCCCGCGAGCGCGATCTGCAGGGTGGCCCACAGATCGGCCCAGAGCTGGCCGCCGATCCCACCGGTGCCGGGCGGCAGGAAGTCGCCCACCGTCGGGAAGAACGACTCGGCGCCGCGCCGCAACGTGTTCCAGGACAGGCCGGAGCGTACGGCCGAGGCCACGACCAGGGCGACGGTGAGCACCAGCCAGGTGGTCCGGCGGATCCGCCGGGCGTCCCAGCGTGGCAGGCCGCGGCGTACGGCCGTGCCACCGTCGGCCGCCTGTGCCTCGGTGCCCATGGCGGCGGTGATGCCGTCGGCACCAGCGGCGGTGGCCGGGGTGGCGCCGGAGGACGGGCGGGCCGGAGCCGTGCCGCCCGGCCGCTCGGCGCGGCGCGCACCCTGGCGCTCCGGCCGCCGGCGGCGGGGCCGCCGCGCGGCGGTGACGTCCTGGAGCAGTGTGCGCCGGATGGCGCCGGAGATCGACTCGGCGACGAAGCAGAGCAGCAGCAGGACCACGGCGATGGCCATCGCCCGCTGGTAGTCGAGGGTGGTGATCGCCGTGGACAGCGCGTACCCCAGACCGTTGACGCCGACGAAGCCGAGCACGGCAGAGGCGCGCAGGTTGATGTCGAGGCGGTGCAGCGCGGTCGCCACCAGGGACGGCAGCGCCTGCGGCAGCACCGCGGCGGTGATCTGCTGCAGCCGTCCGGCGCCGGTCGCGCGCAGTGCGGTGCGCGGCCCCTCGTCGGTCTGCTCGACGGCGTCGGCGTACAGCTTGCCCACCATGCCGACGGAGTGGACACCGAGCGCCACCACACCGGTCATCCCGCCCAGCCCGAAGACACGGAAGGCGGCGATGGCGAAGACCACCTCGGGAACCGCGCGGCAGAGCACGATCACGCCGCGCGAGGCGAGACGGGCGGCTGTCCCCGGGGTGGTGTTGCGGGCCGCCAGCAGGGCCAGCGGCACACTGAGCACCACCGAGAGCACGGTGGCGGAGACCACGATGGCCAGCGTCTGCCAGATCAGCGAGAACAGTTCACCGGCCGGCGGGAAGTCCAGTGGCAACGTGTGAGACAGGAAGGCCACCGCGTTGTCGGCGCTGTCGGTGAGCGTGGCGATATTGAGCCGGAGCGCGATGAACGCCCACACCCCGCCGATCACACACAGCATGAGGGCCGTGGCCGCGCTGAGCCCGGCCGCGGTGGGGCGGGCCAGGGTCCGCCGGTGCGGGCGCGTGGCGCCGGGGCCAGGACCGGGGGCGGCGGGGGGCGCGGTCGGGGGATGATGGTCGACTACGGACACTCAGTCCCCCTTCGTGAACGCCGCCGACGCGGTGACCGGGACAGGAGCAGTGGCCAAGGCGGGGCTGGGGGCGACGGCCGAACCGGCCGCGACGGCGGCGGCCACGCCCTCGGCGCTCCCGGCGGCCACCTCCTCGTACAGCCGCATCACCGTCGCGCGGTCGATGCCCTCCGTGGCCACGTCCATGACGACCCGGCCCGACCGCAGGCCGATGATCCGGTGCGCCCAGGACAGGGCCAGGTCGACCTGGTGCAGGCTGCACAGCACGGTCAGTTCCCGCTCCCGGGCGACGCGCGTCAGCAGCCGCATGCCGAGGACTCGGGGTCGAGGGAGGCGACCGGCTCGTCGGCGAGCAGCAGGCCCGGTTCCTGCATCAGGGCGCGGGCCACGGCGACGCGCTGCTGCTGGCCGCCGGACAGGGTGTCCGCCCGCTGGAAGGCGTGTGCTGCCAGGCCCACCTGTTCCAGCCCGTCCAGTGCGCGTTCCCGCACCGCACGCGGGTAGCTCAGCAGCCCCAGCCGGGGTCCGCGCAGCGACCCGAGGACGCCGGTGCACACGTTCTCCAGCACGCTGAGCCGCCCGACCAGGTGGAACTGCTGGAAGACGAAGCCGATCCGGCGGCGCAGCGCGCGCAGCTCGGACCGGTCGGCCCGGGCCAGCGCGGTGCCGAGGACGGTGCCGTCGTCGGAGGTCGGCGCCTGGAGGCCGTCGAGCAGCGAGAGCAACGTCGACTTGCCGGAGCCGGAGAGCCCCAGCAGCGCCACGACCTCGCCGGGCCGCACCTCGAACGACACATCGTCCACGGCGAGCAGGGAGCCGGCGCCGGTGCCGAACCGCTTCGTCAGCCCGTCCAGCCGGATCACCGGCTCCCCGGCGGTGACCGGGGAGGCGGTGGCGGTGGCGGCAGTGGCCGCGGTGGCGGTGGGGGCCGGGGCCGTCACGAGCCGTCCTTGCACTGCGCGTCCTTGGTCGCGTCGCAGACCGCGCGGACGCTGTCGTAGTCGGAGTCATTGACCGCGGCGAAGCCCCAGTTGTCGTCGATCTTGCAGCCGTCGCCGGAGCAGTAGCCCTTGGACTCCATGTAGTCGGCGTTGCCCTTGGTCAGGAACGCGTCGATGATCTTCTTCCGCAGGCTCGCGGTGAGGTCGGTGGAGACCGCGGCGGGCGAGCCGGGGATCTCGGAGGACTTCCAGACGGTCTTCAGCTCGCCCTTCTTGAGCTTGCCCTGCTTGATCAGGTCGCTGTCCACCATGGTGTCGAAGGCGAAACCCGCGTCGCAGTCGCCGGAGGCGACCGACAGCGCCGAAGCGTCGTGACCGCCCGCCATGACCTTGGTGTAGTCGGCGGCCTTCACGCCCGCCTTCAGCAGACCGGCCTGCGGATAGAGGTAGCCGGACGTCGAGGTCGGGTCCACGAAGCAGACCTTGTGGCCCTTGAAATCGGCGAGGCTGTTGATGTCCTTGGAGCCACTGCGGGTGATGCCGTACGACTTGTAGCCCGGCTTGGCGCCCTTCGCGGTGACCAGCGCTCCGGCCAACTTCACACCCACTCCACTGTCCTTGGCGACGACGTAGGAGAGCGGACCGTAGAGCGCGACGTCCGCCTTGTGCGCCCGCTGCGCCTCGATGACGGCGGCGTAGCTGGTCGCCTTCTGCATCTGGACCTTCTTGCCGGTCTCGGCCTCCAGCAGCTTGACGAGCGGGGCGTACTGCTGGGCGAGGGAGGTGGAGTTCTCGGACGGGATCGCCGCGACCACCAGAGAGTCGGGATCCCGTCCTTCCGACGTGGAGCCGTTGTCCGAGGCACTGGCGCCGCAGGCCGTGAGCACGAGCGGCAGCAGCGCGGCGGCGAGGGGAAGGCGGAGGTGGCGAGGCATGGTCGTCCTTCGAGCGGTGGGGCGATTCGGGCCTCTCGGGGAGGTGAGGGCACCGGCGATAACGCCCACCTTGCGGAGAACAGGTGTGCACGCCCCTCGCCGTCGGTTACGGCTGTCTGAACGATGCGGGAGACAACGGATGGCTTGACCGGACAACCCGGGGGTCCGGCACGGTCGTGCCGGACCCCCGGGTTGCCTGGTTTCGCTTTGTACGCGTCAGCGCCGTCCGACGTCACCGCTGTCGTTGGTGGTGCCGTCGGTGCTGTCGTTCGTGTCGTTGCTGTCGTTCGTGTCGTTGGTGTCGTCCTCGCCCGCCTCCAGCAGGCCCGCCGCAGCGCCCACGATGCGCGGGTCGGCGACGCCGACGACCTCCTCGTCCTTGCCGGTGTAGTCGAAGCGGGCGAGCACACTGCGCATGGCCTCGACGCGGGCCCGCTTCTTGTCGTTGCTCTTGACCACCGTCCAGGGCGCGTACTCCGTGTCCGTCTCCCGGAACATGGCGACCTTCGCGGCGGTGTAGTCGTCCCAGCGGTCCAGCGAGGCCAGGTCCATCGGGCTGAGCTTCCACTGCCGTACGGGATCCACCTGGCGGATGGTGAAGCGGGTGCGCTGCTCGCTCTGGGACACCGAGAACCAGAACTTCACCAGGTCGACGCCGTCGTCCACGAGCATCCGCTCGAACAGCGGCGCCTGCCGGGTGAAGCGCTGGTACTCGTCCTGCGAGCAGAAGCCCATGACCCGCTCGACACCGGCCCGGTTGTACCAGGACCGGTCGAAGAGCACGATCTCACCCGCGGTCGGCAGATGCTCCACGTACCGCTGGAAGTACCACTGGCCACGTTCGCGCTCGGTGGGCTTCTCCAGCGCGACGACCCGTGCGCCACGCGGGTTGAGGTGCTCGGTGAAGCGCTTGATCGTGCCGCCCTTGCCGGCCGCGTCCCGACCCTCGAAGACGATGACGAGCCGGCGTCCGGTCTCCTTGATCCAGCTCTGCAGCTTCAGCAGTTCGATCTGCTGCAGCCGCTTGTGCCACTCGTACTCCTTGCGCTCCATGCGCTGCGGGTACGGGTAGTTCTCCCGCCAGGTGTCGACCGGGCTTCCGTCCGGCCGGATGAGCACGGGGTCGTCGTGGTCGCTGTAGTCGACCCGCAGGTCGGACAGCTCGGACAGCAAGGGCGGCGTTGTCATCCGGTCCTTCCTTTCGGCTCTCAGTGGAACTGCGGCACGATCAGATAGATTCCGTACGCCACCACCGCGGCGCACGCCACAAAGCACAGGCCGGCCTGGGTGAGGCCGACGGTGGAGCCGGTGCCGTTCTCCTCACGGGCTGTCTCCACGCGGGCGAGGCCCAGGACGCCGAGGGCGAAGACGACGACCACGGCGACGGTGACGCCGATGCTCACCGCGGCGACCTGGCCGAGTGCGGTCCAGTCGAGATGCATCGCTTTCAACTCTCCGTGATTCAGGGGGACTTACGCGGCCGTGCCGACCTTGGTCGGCGGCTCGGTGCGGATGGTGACCTCGTGGGCGTCGTTGACGTTCTTCGCGTCCACCGGGTTCCGGCGCGAGAGGAGCACGATGCCCCCGGCGAGGGCCGCACCGACCAGGGCGACGACCGCCGCGCCGATGTTGCCGCCGTTGGTGACCACGCTCGCGGAGACGCCGCCGACCAGCGCGGCGGCGGGCAGCGTGACCATCCAGGCGATCACCATGCGGCCCGCGACACCCCAACGCACCTCCGCCAGCCGTCGGCCGAGCCCGGCACCCAGGATGCTGCCGGATGCGACCTGCGTGGTGGACAGGGCGAAGCCCAGGTGCGCGGAGGTGAGGATGACGGTGGTGGAGGCGGTTTCGGCGGCGAAGCCCTGCGGCGACTGGATCTCGGTCAGACCCTTGCCCATGGTGCGGATGATCCGCCAGCCGCCCAGGTAGGTGCCGAGGCCGATGGCGAGCCCCGCGGAGGCGATCACCCACAGCGGCGGACCGGCGTCGTGGCCGAGAGAGCCCGTCGAGATCAGGGTCAGCGTGATGACACCCATGGTCTTCTGCGCGTCATTCGTGCCATGCGCCAGGGAGACGAGCGAGGCCGAGGCGATCTGGCCGATCCGGAAGCCCTTGGTCACCGACTTCTTGCGGGCGCGGTCGGTGAGCCGGTAGGCGAGGTAGGTGGCCAGCAGCGCGGCGACACCGGCCACGATCGGCGAGGCCACCGCGGGTATCAGCACCTTCTCGACAACCTTGTCGAAGTGCACGCCGTGCGAGCCCGCACCGACCCACACGGCCCCGATCAGTCCGCCGAACAGCGCGTGCGACGAACTCGACGGCAGCCCGACCAGCCAGGTCAGCAGATTCCAGAGGATCGCCCCGACCAGCCCCGCGAAGATCATGCCTGGGGTGACCAAGGTGTCATCGACGATGCCACCGGAGATGGTCTTGGCGACCTCGGTGGAGAGGAAGGCGCCGACGATGTTGAGGATCCCGCTCACCAGAACCGCCGTTCTGGGCGTGAGCGCGCCGGTGGCGATGGATGTGGCCATCGCGTTGGCCGTGTCGTGGAAGCCGTTGGTGAAGTCGAAGGCGAGGGCCGTGATGATGACGACCGCCACCAAGAAGGTGATGTGGTCCATTCCTGCATGGAAACAAGCTCAGGCCAATGCTCGGCGAACTCGAGGCAAAGGCAGTACCAGAACAGTGCACGTAGTTCATGGGAAACCACCGGCGAATGAGGAAGCCGTGCGCGCCCGCCCGGTTACTTGACGATGTCCAGGATGGCCATCATGCCCATGTCCTCATGGTTGAGGATGTGGCAGTGCAGGACCGTCTTTCCGGTGTAGTTGGTGAAGCGGATCCGGATGACGAGCCTGCCCTTGGCCGGCACATTGGCGATGTCCTGCAGGCTGTGGCCGTGGTGGGGTACGCCGTTGATGCTCATCAACTGGAAGTGGTTGGTGTGCACATGGAAGGAGTGCTGCTCGTCGCTGGTGTTGACGACGGTCCACTCCTCGGTGGTGTTCAGCTTCGATCTGAGGTCCACCCGGTGCGCGTCGAACTGCTTGCCGTCGATGTAGTACTTGGTCCCCGCCTTGTTCTCGGAGAACACGACGGTGCGCCGGCGGGCGAGCGGCAGATCGCTCAGATCCTCCGGCGGAGCGAAGGCCGAGGGCGGGGCCACGCGTGCCACCGGCTTCCCCGAGGAGATCAGGGTGGCCAGGTTCGCCCGGGGGAACTGGTTGCCGGCCGGGCCGGTGTCGTAGGGGAGTGTTTCCAGCACGGTGCGGCCGGCCCGGCCGCCGGTGACCAGCACGTCGAAGCGACTGCCGGCTTCGAGGAGGAGGGTGTCGGAGGTGAAGGTGCGGTCGACGGGGAATCCGTCGCGTCCGATCACCCTGAACCGTTGCCCCCGCAGGCGGAGCTTGTAGTAGATGTTCGCGCTGATGTTGGCCGGCCGCCACAGCTGGGTCTCGCCGGGCCGGATGTGGATGGTGGGCTTGAGCTGGCCGTTGACGGTCCGGTTGGTGGGGGCTCCGATCTTCAGTCCCTCGGTCTTTACCGCGTCGCCCCGCACCTGGAAGTCCTTGAGCGCGATGGTGTGCTCGGTGACGTGCCGCAGTGCCGGCGGCAGGTACTTTCGCTGCCCGCCGGAGCGAGCGGCGAGCGGCGCGCCGCTCATGGCCACGGGGGTACGGCGGCGCGGCGCGGTGTCACCCCGGTGGATCACCCGTCTCACCCGGTCGGACCCTGCCGCGCGGCCCGGTGCCACGGGTCCGGCGAACGTTGAGGAGGCATGGCCCCAAGGGCGAGCCCATGCGAAGACCTCTGGCGAAGCTCTCAGAACACGTCAAAGGAACACCTCGAAGGAAGACCTCAAGGGAAGCGAGAACACCATGGTGGCGTCTCCGGCTCTCGGCTCCGGACGCGGACTGACCCGCGCACGCGTCGCGGCGGCCGGGTGCGCCGTAGCGGTGTGCGCGACCGTGGCGGCCCCGTCCGCCGCGGCGGACGACACGTCCCGCGGCAAGCCCACGGTGGTGCTGATCCACGGCGCGTACGCGGACGGCTCGAGCTGGAACGGTGTCATCCAACGCCTGGAGCGCCACGGCTACCCCGTCATCGCCCCCGCCAATCCGCTGCGCGGTCTGTACACCGACTCCACCTACATCGCCTCCGTCCTGGACAGCGTCAAGGGCCCGATCGTGCTGGTGGGCCACTCCTACGGCGGCGCGGTCATCAGCTCGGCCGCGGCGGGCCACCCCCGGGTCAAGTCGCTGGTGTACGTGTCCTCCCTGATGCCCGACAAGGGCGAGAGCGGCCAGTCGCTGGCCACCCGGTTCCCCAGCGAGCTCGCCACCGCCACCAGGGCGGTCCCCTACCGGGCCGGTGACGGCATGCGGGGCACGGACCTCTACCTCAAGCGGGACAAGGTCCACCGGGTCTTCGCCGCGGACCTCCCGGCCAGTACGGCGAAGCTGCTGGCGGCGACCCAACGGCCCGCCGCTACGACCGCGTTCTCGGAGAAGGCCAAGGTGGCCGCGTGGCGGCAGATCCCGTCCTGGGTCCTCGTGGCCAAGCAGGACAAGACCATCAACCCCCGGCAGGAGCGTTTCCAGGCCAAGCGCGCCCACTCTCACACGGTGGAGATCAACTCCTCCCACGTGGCCATGATCGCCCACCCCCAGGAGGTCACCGACCTCATCATCAAGGCCGCCACGGCCACCGGCTCGGCCCGGCCGTCGCCCGCCGCCAAGCCTTCCGATTCCCGCGCCAATGAGGAGTCCCGGCCCGCCGACACGGCCGCCGCGTGGGTGACCGGGGGCGCGGCGGCCCTTCTGCTGGGCGGTGGAGCCCTCGTCCTCGGCCACCGCCGACGTCGGCGGTCGCGTTCTTCGCTCAGGTAGGGCGGCTACAGCCAGCCGTGCTCGCGGGCGGTGCGAGCCGCCACGTGGCGGTTTTCCGTGCCGAGTTTGGCCGCGGCTGCCGACAGGTAGTTGCGCACCGTCCCGGGGGACAGCGCGGCGCGGGAGGCGATCTCCGCCACCGGTGCCCCGTCCTCGGCCAGCGACAGCATTTCCGCCTCGCGGTGAGTGAGTGGCGACTCGCCCGCGGCGATGGCGTCCGCCGCCAGCTCGTGGTCGACGTAGCGGCCGTCCGTGTGCACCGTACGGATGATCTCCGCCAGCCGCCGCGCGGACACCGTCTTCGGCACGAAGCCGCGCACGCCCGCGCCCAGCGCTTGTTTCAGCGCCCCGCCCCGGGCGTGGCTGGTGACGATCATCGACGTGCACTCGGGCACCGCGTCCCGCAGCGTCGCCGCCACCGACACCCCGTCGCATCCGGGCATCCGCAGGTCCAGGACGGCCACGTCGGGGCGGTGTGCCCGGGCCATGGCCAGCGCCTCGTCGCCGGTTCCGGCCTCCGCCACGACGGTGATGTCGTCCTCCAGCGCGAGGAGCGAGGCGAGGGCGCCTCGGATGAGGTGTTCGTCGTCCGCGAGCAGAACCCTGATCATTCGGCCGTCTCCCAGGGAATCCTCGCGGTCAGGCGGAAGATCCCGCCCGGTCGCAGTTCGGTGGTCAGCGTGCCGTCCACCTCGGCCAGGCGCTCGCGCAGTCCTGGCAGGCCGCTGCCGGTGCCGGGCCGGGGGGCCGTGCCCGCCCCGTCGTTCTCCATCACGAGCGCCACCCAGCCCGAGACCGTCGCGCGCGCCGACACCTCGCAGCGCGAAGCGCCCTGCGCATGGCGGAGTATGTTCGTCGTGCCCTCGCGGACCACCCAGCCGAGCGCCGCCTGCGTGTGCGCGGGCAGCCGCGCCGCCGGGCCGTTCTCGATCCGGCAGTCGATCCCGGCCGCCTCCAGTACGGATCGGGCCCCGGCCAGCTCGGTGAGCAGGTCGGCGGTGCGGTAGCCGCGTACCACCGCGCGGATCTCCCGCTGTGACTCCTGCGCGATGTGCTGCACCTCCTCCATCTGGGCCACCGCCTCTTCCCGGCCCCGCCGCGCCAGCCGCACCGCGAGCTCGCTCTTCAGCGCCACCACCGCGAGGTTGCGGCCGAGCACATCGTGCAGATCACGGCCGAAGCGCAGCCGCTCCTCCGCGACGGCCAGCCGTGCCTGTGTCGCCCGCGCCCTGGCGAGCTCCTCGATCAGCCGCACGCTCCAGCCGGTGACCCGCATCCCCGTGGCCATGAACGGAACCATGAACAGGATCCCGCCGACCGCGAAGGCCAGCAGCTCCCCCGACAGCCCGCTCGCCGCCGCCGCGCCGAGCGCCGCCGCCGGCACCGCCCCGACCAGCACCACCCCGGTGCGGGTCGGCAGTGCCAGCATCGGCGGGCCCGCGTAGAACATCATCAGCCAGACCAGGTAGGTCACCAGGTCCCGGTCCCCGATGCGGCCGGCGGCCAGCAGCGCGCAGCCCACCGCGGCCATGGCCACGGTGGCGACGACGTACAGCGCGACCAGCCCGACCGGGCGGGGTCCGGCACCGAGGTAGCGGCGCAGGGCCGCGCGGGAGAGCAGCAGATGGGCGCCGACGTGTGCCGCGCCCACCGCCGCCACCAGGGCCGACCCGAGCGTGCCGACGTCCGACGTCTTGATCCAGAACGCCCACAGCGCGGCCTCGGCGGCGGCGAAGGCGGCCAGGGTGCCGAGGGTGTAGCGGCGGTAGCGCTCGGGGCCGTCCGGGCCCCCGAGCCGCTCCACCCAGGTCTCCACGCTCAGGCTCCCCGGCCCCGTCACCGCGGGCCGCGACACCTCGGGCTCCGCCACCTCGGACCCTGTCATCACGGGCTCCGCCACTTCTGGCTCCATCACCTCGGGCTCCGCCACCTCAGGCTCCCGCCCTTCTCAATTCCGCGGTCCCCAGCGGAACCGCCGACGCACAGCAAACACCGCCAGGCCCGTCCATGCCAGCGTGAGGATCACCGCCCGGAGCTGATCCATAGCGGCCAGGTCATCCGTCCAGCCACCCCGCAGCAGGTCCATCACCGGCGAGAACGGCAGCCAGGCGGCGATGTCGGCCATCGTGTCCGGCATCACCTCACGCGGCGCGAAGACCCCGGAGCCGGCCATGGTCACCAGCAAGAACGGCAGGAACGTCATCTGGGCACTCTCCGATGTCCGGGTGAAAGCCGCCGTCAGCGCCGCCCCGGCGACCATCATCGCCACTCCGCCGAGCAGTCCGAGCACCGCCAGGTGCGGCGCGGCCGGTGCGTCCGCGTCGAGGAACGCGGTCATCCCGACCGTCAGCAGCAGTGACTGCACGACCGCCAGCACGAACGCCGGGAGCGCGCTGCCGACGAGGATCTCCCAGTCGCGTACCTCGCCACTGCGCAGCCGCTTGAGCACGAGGCCCTCGCGACGCACCACGTACACGCCGACCAGGTAGGTGTAGACGGAGAAGAGCAGTGCCGTGGCCAGTGCGGCGGGCAGCATGACGGTGGCCACCGACAGGCCGGTGCCGCCCAGGTCCAGCTCCTCGACCGTGCCGCGCATCGCGAAGGCCATCACGCTGGGCAGGATCACCGCGGTGACCAGGGACGCCTTGCTGCGCAGCAGCAGCGTCAGCTCGGCGCGGCCCAGGGCGGTCATGCGGTCGGCGGCGGTGCGCCGGGTGGCCGTGGCCACGGACGTACGTGCCGTACGGGCTGCTGACGTCGTCATCGTGCCTCCTCGCTGTCCAGGCCCTTCGCGATCTCCATGAACGCCTCCTCCAAGGTGGCCGACCGGGCGTCGAGACCGCGCAACTCCACACCCCTGTCCCGGGCCCACACCAGCAGCGCCGTGGCCGTGAGCTGCAGATCGGTGGTCTCCAGCCGGACCGTCCCGCCGGCCTCCTCGTAGCTGGTCACACCCAGCGGTGCGAGCGGCGGCACATCGCCCAGGAAGTGGTCCCGGGGCAGCTCGAAGCTCATCCGCGAGGGCCGCTCGGCGACCACGTCGGCAACCCGCCCCGAGGTGGCGATCCGCCCCGCGTGCATGATGGCCAGCCGGTCGGCAAGCTGCTCGGCCTCTTCCAGATAGTGGGTGGTGAGCAGCACCGTCGTGCCCTGCTGCTTCAGCTCCCGGATCAGCTCCCAGGTCTCGCGGCGGGACTGCGCGTCCAGGCCGGTCGTCGGCTCGTCGAGGAACAGCACCTCGGGCCGTCCCAGCAGGGCCAGCGCGAGATCGAGGCGCCGGCGCTCGCCGCCGGAGAGCTGCTTGACCCGCACCGCCCCCCGCTTGGACAGCCGGGTCAGTTCCAGGGCCTCGGCCACGGGGCGGGCGCCGCTGGTGCACCCCGCCCACATGCGTGCGGTCTCCGTGACCGTCAGCTCCGTCGGGAAGCCGCCCTCCTGGAGCATCACCCCGATACGGGGGCGGACGGCGGCGCGTTCGCGGTACGGGTCGCGGCCGAGCACCCGGACGGTTCCGGCGGTGGGGGTGGCCTGCCCCTCCAAGACCTCGAGGGTGGAGGTCTTACCGGCCCCGTTGGTCCCCAGCAGCGCGAAGAGCTCACCGCGGGCGACCGTGAGGTCGATGCCACGCACGGCCTCGAAGCCCCGATAGTGCCGCCGTAGGTCGGCGGTTTCGATCACAGTGTCCATGCATTCCAGACTCCCGGCGCGGCGGACCCGGTGGCAGTGCGGTCTGTCATGCGTCCATCTGACATCTGTCATGCGAACCCTGGAGATACGTCACCGGAGATGCCGTCAGAGGTCTTTGACGGCGTCGGTGAGCGCCTGGTCGAGGATGGCGGCACCGTGGGCGAGCTCGTTGTCGCTCGCGGTCAGCGGGGGCGCGATCCGGAAGATGCCTCCCATGCCGGGCAACTGGACGATGTTCATGTGCAGCCCGAGTTCGAAGCAGCGCCGGGTGACGGCCGCGCCGAGCCGGTCGGCGCCACCGGTGCCCAGGATCTGATCGCCGGCCAGTTCCATTCCCAGCAGCAGCCCACGGCCGCGGACATCGCCGACGGCGTCGTGGCGGGTGGCGAGCGCGTCGAGATGACCGCGCAGTGTCGTGCCGAGCCCGCGCGCACGCTCATCGAGGCGGTCGCGGACCAGCACCTCGAGGACGGTGTTGCCGACGGCGGCCGGCAGCGGGTCGCTGACGTGGGTGGTGAAGAACAAGAACCCCCGCTCATGCGCCCGCTGCTCGATCTCCGGGCTGGTGACCACGGCGGCCAGCGGCAGCCCCGCGCCGAGCGTCTTGGACAGCGTGAGGATGTCCGGGACGACGCCCTCGTGCTCGAAGGCGTACCAGTCGCCGGTGCGGCACAGCCCGGTCTGCGCCTCGTCGAGGATCAACAGCATGTCCCGCTCACGGCACTTCTGCGCCAGGGCGGCGAGATAGCCCGGCGGGAGTTCGATGACGCCGCCGGAGCTGAGGATCGGTTCGACCAGGCAGGCGGCGAGGCTGCCGACCGACTGGGCGTCGATCAGGTCGAAGCCCAGGTCGAGCTGGCGGCGCCAGTCGAGCGCGCCCTCGGCGTCGACGATGTCGGGGTGGAAGCGGTCCGGGACCGGCAGTGCGAAGTTGCCCGGCGCGGCGGGTCCGTAGCCCTTGCGGCCGGCGCTGTAGGTGGCGTTCGCGGCGGCCTGGGTCATCCCGTGCCAGGACCGGGCGAACGAGACGATCTCATGGCGGCCGGTGACGAGCTTCGCCATCCGCACCGCGGCCTCGTTCGCCTCCGCCCCCGTGGTCAGGAGCAGCACCTTCTCCAGCGGCTCGGGCAGGGTCTCGGCGAGCCGGCGGGTGAGGTCGACGACCGGGCGGCTGAGCATGCCGCTGTGCAGGTGATCGAGGAGGGCGATCTGCTCGCGAACCGTCGCGACGATCGCCGGGTGGGAGTGGCCGAGGATCGCGCTCATCTGGCCGGAGGTGAAATCGAGCAGCTCGCGACCGCTCTCGGTGAACACCGATGTGCCCGCGGCGCGGGCGATGATCTCGGGGGTGAACGGGGCGTGGCCGCTGTAGCGGATGAGGTGGCGCTCCGGGGCGGCACCGGCAGTCTCGGAAGGCATATGAACGACGGTAGGGATGCGCCGCTGCGCGCGTCCATCGCACAGATCCGACCGCTCTGTCAGGTGGAACCGTACAGCGAGATCGTACGGCCGAACCTACAATCGGGCCCATGCTCAACTCGGGCCGGCTGCGGCTGCTCAGCCTGCTGGAAACCCTGGGGACCGTCCGCGCGGTCGCCGAGACGCTGCATCTGAGCGCCTCGACGGTGTCCCAGCAACTGGCGGTCCTCGAGACCGAGACCCGATGCCGGCTGCTGGAACGGACCGGGCGGAAGGTGCGGCTGACCCCGG
This sequence comes from Streptomyces sp. 11-1-2, assembly GCF_003595545.1. Lineage (NCBI taxonomy): Bacteria > Bacillati > Actinomycetota > Actinomycetes > Kitasatosporales > Streptomycetaceae > Streptomyces > Streptomyces sp. 11-1-2. Next base: position 10,098,389 of record NZ_CP022545.1, on the reverse strand, counting down.
CCGGTCTTCTGCTGGCCCGTCGCGGCCGGGAGATCCTGGACCAGATGGCCGAGGCCGAGGCCGAGTTGCACGCCCTGAACGACGAGCCCATCGGCACCGTACGGCTCGGGGCGTTCCAGAGCGCCATCTACACCCTCGCGGTCCCGGCGGCGACCCGCCTGGCCACCACCCACCCGCGGCTGCACATGGAACTGATCGAGCTGGAGCCGCACGAGAGCGGACCGGCCCTCCGCTCGGGGGAGGCGGACGTCATCGTCACGACCACCGACTACGTCGGCCTCTCATGGGGCGCGGACCTCGAGATCATTCCCCTGGGAACCGACCCGATCGTGTTGGTGCTGCCACCTGACCACCCCCTCACCGGCCGCACGACGGTGAATCTCGCGGCATGCGCGGAGGAGATCTGGGCGTGTGACCGACCGCAGTCGTATATGGCGGATCTGACCGTACGGCTGTGCCGCGAGTCGGGCTTCGAACCCCGGGTGGCCTGCCGGTTCAGCAACTATCTGATGCTGCTGCAACACGTCGAGTCGGGCCGGTCGATCGCCCTGCTGCCCGCTCTCGCCATCACACCGGACCACGCCGTCGCCACCCGGGAGCTGAGCACACCGGTGCACCGCAACGTCGCCATCGCGGTGCGCCGCGGCACTACGCAGCGCGCGGCGGTGCACGCGGTCGTCGCGGCGCTGCGCGACCACCCCGAACTCCCGGCCCTGTCCGCACCGCACCAGCGCCCCGGCCGGGAACAGGGTGGCTTCGGTGCGTGATATTTTCGGTGCCGCCGTGCGCTGCTGCGAACCGAGGAGGTGAGACCGATCAACGCTGTGACAGGTCGGGCCTCCCTCCCCCGCATGGTCCAGGGAGTGCCCGCGGAAGGCATCCCGAAAGGCTTGAAACGCCATGCGCTTCATCTCCGAGACATCGTCCGACGGTGTCCGCGAACAGCTCTTCACCCTTGGTGAGATTCCCGGTGTGCTGTGGACACCGGAAGGTGCCGCCGGTACGCGTCCCCTGATCCTGATGGGGCACGGTGGCGGTCAGCACAAGAAGGCCCCCGACATCCTGGCCCGCGCGCGCCGCTACGTGGCCGACTGCGGTTTCGCGGTGGTGGCGGTCGACGTACCCGGGCATGGCGACCGTCCGGTGGTCGAGGAGTACGACCGGATCGCGACCGAGAACCAGGCCCGGGTGGCGGCCGGAGAAGAACTGGCCCAGCTCATCGCCGACTTCCAGGCGCTCGTGGCCCGCCGGACCGTCCCGGAATGGCGGGCGGTCCTGGACGCGGTTCAGCGACTCGAACACGTCGGCGCCGGGCCGGTGGGCTACTGGGGGGTCTCGCTGGGGTGCGGACTCGGCGTTCCGTTCGTTGCCGCCGAACCCCGGGTCCGCGCGGCGGTGCTGGGCCTGGGTGGGGCTCTGGCCTCGGCCGGGGACGCCGCGCGGATCACCGTCCCGGTGGAGTTCCTGGTGCAGTGGGACGATGAACGAGTGCCGCGGGCCGAGAGCTTGGCGCTGTTCGACGCCCTGGCCTCGGCCGAGAAGACGCTGCACGCCACCCCGGGCAGGCACGGGGACGTCCCGGCCTTCGAGCTGGACAGCGCGCTGCGGTTCTTCGCCCGGCACCTCGGCTGATAGCGCCCCCCGGCACAGCCGCGCCGATCGGGGCGCGGCTGTGCCGGGGCACTCAGGTGATCCGGGCGTATTCGCGGAACTCCCAGTCGGTGACGTATCGCTGGAACCTGGCCAGCTCATCGCGCTTGAAGGTGAGGAAGGCGTTCACGAAGGGCTTGCCGAGCACATCGGTGAGCCGGTCGTCGGCTTCGAGCGCGTCGAGTGCCCGGCCGAGGCCGCTCGGCAGCGCGGCGGCGGTGCCCAGGTCGTGGCCTTGGCCGGTCATCGGCGCCGGGGGCTCCTCGGCGGCGGCGATGCCCAGATGGGCCGCGGCGAGCACACCGGCGATGGCGAGGTAGGGATTGGCGGTGGCATCGCCGAGGCGCACTTCCAGACGGGTGGCCCCGCCACGCTCGGGCGGGATGCGCACCAGGGCGTTGCGGTTGTCCAGCCCCCAGTTGATCAGCCACGGGGCCGTCGTGTCCGGGCCGAAGCGCTTGTACGAGTTGACGGTGGGGTTGAGGAGCGCGGAGAGCGCGGGGGCGTGGGCGAGCACCCCGGCCAGGGCGTGGCGAGCCGTGGCGGACAGGCCGTAGGCGCCCCGGGGCGCGTCGAACACGTTCCGGCCCTCCGCGTCGACGAGGGAGAGGTGGAGGTGGAAACCCGAGCCGCCTCCGTCGTTGAACGGCTTGGCCATGAACGTGGCCAACCTGCCCTCCGCATGGGCGAGTTCCTTGATGGCGGCCTTGAAGCGAAAGGCCCGGTCGGCGGCGTCCAGCGCCTCGCAGTGGCTGAGGTTGATTTCGAACTGGCCGCTGTCGAACTCGCGGTTGCCGCCGCTGACGTCGAGCCCGAGGGCGTGCAGCGCCCGGACGGTCCGCAGAAGGTGCCCGTCCGGGTCGCCCGTGCGGCCGGTCGTATATACGTGACCCGGGGCGGGGGCGTAGCGCCGCCAGCCGACGGGCGAGGCCGGGTCCGGGTCCGGGTCGAGCAGGACGTACTCCAGCTCCGGGCCCACGACCGCGGTCAGGTCCCCGTCGATCAGCAGGCCGATGACCTGCCGCAGCAGATCCCGTGGCGATTCGGGCACGGGCAGTCCGGTGGCCGGGTCCCGGACGTCGCCGATGCATCCGGCCACACCCGGTTCCCACGGCAGCGCGACGAGCGTGGTGAGGTCGGGGCGTACGAGGATGTCCGGCATACCGGCTTCGAGACCACCCGGGATGTGCGAGTGATCGCCCAGTGCGCCCGTGTGGTACACGGCCCGGCTGAAGGCGAGTCCATGGCCGACCGCATGGGGCAGGTGGTGCAGCAGGATGTCCCGGCCGCGGTCGGAGCCCATCATGTCGGGATAGGCGACCCGTACGACGTCGATGCCCTCGGCGGCGAGTGCCTCGGTCCGCCGGCGGACGCGGTCGGCTGTCTCGGCGCTCAATGGTCGCTCCGCAAAGTTATTTGATGCCAAACGGGAGGGCCCACACGATACGAGGCGGCCGGGCCGTCCACAAGGGATCGCCGCGATGCGACCTGGGCGCGAACGCCCCGGCGACCGGCGCACCCGGGGCTACATTTGATCGCGAACGAATGACACGGCGGCCCTTGCCGCCCGCAGCCGAGGAGGATGCCATCGTGCCCGGGCGCCGCCGATCCATCACCGAGACCGAACAGGCCGTCCAGGAACGGCTCGGCGGCTTCGAGTTGCAGCGCGAACAGATGGCCGCCGTCGCCAACATCCACCGCGCCGCCGCGGCCGTTCGCCAGCACCTGGAGAACTCCGTGCTGCGCCCGCACGATCTGACCTGGACCGGCTTCGTGGTCATGTGGGTGCTGTGGATCTGGGGCGAGGCAGAGACCTGGTCGGTCGCGGAGGAGGCGGGCGTTTCCAAGGGGACACTGACCGGGATCGCGCGCACTCTCGAGTCACGCCACCTGGTGGCCCGCGCGCCCCACCCCGACGACGGCCGGCGCGTCCTGCTCTCGCTGACCCCCGAGGGCGAGGAGCTCATGGAGCGCCTCTTCCCCGCGTTCAACGCCGAAGAGGCGTTCGTCGCCACCGCGCTCAGCGCCGAGGACTGTCTGCGGCTCGCCAACGGGCTGCGCGCCATCGTGGCCCAGCTGGAGGAGCACGGCGAAGAGCGCCGACGGCAGCTCCTCGACGGAAGGGATCTGGCCCCGCGCCGTTCGGGCCGCCGCTCCCGCCAGTGACCACGCCCGGGGGCGGCACCTCGGCGCGGCCTCCCGGCGCGGCACCCGGCCGCCGAAGGCCACCACGGCAACCTTGACCCCGCCTCGTGGCAGAGTTAGCTTGTTTGGGGCCAAACAAGCTGGAGGATCGGGACATGCCCCAACAGCCGGACACAGCTGTGCACGAGGCGCGGGTCGCCGGCGTCGCCGTCGACACCCGGCACTGGATCGGCGGCCGGCGCGTGGCGTCCGCCGACACCTTCCCCGACGTCTCGCCGATCGACGGCAGCACCCTCGCCCGCATCGCCCGCGGCGGCCCCGCCGAGGCCGAGGCCGCCGTGGCCGCCGCGAAGGCCGCCTTCCCCGGCTGGGCGGCCACTCCCTGGGCCGAGCGCGCCCGCATCCTCCACGCCATCGCCGACGGGGTGGAAAAGCGCCTCGAAGAGCTGGCGATCGTCGAGACCACCGACAACGGCGCGCTTCTGCGCTCGCACCGCCGGGGTGTGATGCCACGCGTCGCCCGCAACTTCCGCTTCTTCGCGGACTGGCTGCTGGCTCTGGGCCACGAGGACTTCGCCACGCACACCGGCGGCCCCACCGCGCCCGGCCACACCAACCACGTCAGCTGGGACCCGGCGGGCCCGTGTGTGCTGATCACCCCGTGGAACGCGCCGCTGATGCTGGCCACGTGGAAGGTCGCCCCGGCCCTTGCCGCCGGGAACACGGTGGTCCTCAAGCCCGCGGAGTGGTCCCCGCTGACCGCCTCGCTGCTCGCGGACATCGCGGCCGAGGCGGGACTGCCACCCGGTGTGCTCAACATCGTCCAGGGCCACGGGGCCGAGATCGGCGACGACCTCACCTCCCACCCGGACGTCCGCCGGATCAGTTTCACCGGCTCGGTGGCGACCGCCCGGCGCATCGCCGCCTCGGCCGCACCGAACCTGACCCCGCTGAGCCTGGAACTCGGCGGCAAATCACCGCTGTTGGTCTTCGCGGACGCGGATCTGGAGCTGGCCGTCGACCTGGCCGTGGAGCAGTTCGACAACGCCGGGCAGGTGTGTCTTGCCGCCACCCGCCTCCTTGTCGAGGAGTCGATCGCGGACGAGTTCACCGAGCGCTTCGTGGCGAAGGTCGCCCGGTTGCGGCAGGGCGATCCGCGCGAGGAGGCCACCGACATCGGGCCCACCATCCACCCCCGCCAGATCGAGCGGATCGACGGCTTCGTGCGGCGGGCGGTCGCGGCCGGTGCCCGCGTGGTCTTCGGCGGCGGCTCCCACGCCCGGCTCGGCGGTCTGTACTACCGGCCCACGCTCCTCACCGATGTCGCCCAGGACTCGGAGGTCGTCCAGGAGGAGGTCTTCGGCCCGGTCCTGACCCTGCAGACCTTCGTGGACGAGGCGGAGGCGATCCACCTCGCCAACGACACCCGCTTCGGGCTGGCCGCCACCGTCGCCACCGGCGACCACCGGCGTGCCGAGCGCGTCACCGCCCAGTTGGTGGCGGGCACGGTCTGGGTCAACTGCTTCTTCGTACGCGACCTGCGGGCGCCCTTCGGCGGCTCCCGCCTCTCGGGCGTCGGCCGCGAGGGCGGCACCTGGAGCTTCGACTTCTACTGCGACCTGAAGAACCGCGTGCTGGCCCCGAAGGGATTCCACGACCATGGGTGAGATCGTCGGGGCCGGCCTGCTCGCCCATGTCCCCACCATCGTGCTCCCGGAGGAGACCCGGCGCGAGCTCAACGACGGCAAGGAGATCTCCCTCGTCACCGGCCTCCGGCAGCTCCGCGAGGACGTCTTCGAGCGCGACGACTACGACACCGTCGTCGTCCTGGACTCCCACTGGGCCACCACGGTCGAGTTCGTCGTGACGGCCCAGCCGCGGCGCGCCGGGCTGTACACCTCCGAGGAGCTGCCGCGCGGCATGTGCCGGATGCCGTACGACATCCCCGGCTACCCCGAACTCGCCCACGCCATCACGCACTTCGCCGACGCGCACGCCACCTTCATCACCGCGATCGACGACGCCTATCTGCCGATCCAGTACGCCACCGTCAACCTGTGGAAGTTCCTGGGCGAGGGCCTGCCCGGCAAGCGGTGGCTGACGATCGGGGTCTGCCAGACCGGCGACATGGAGGACCACTTCCGGCTGGGCCGGGCGCTCGCCGACGGCATCGCCGCCACACCCGGCCGCCGTGTTCTCCTGATCGCCTCCGGCGCCCTCTCGCACACCTTCTGGCCGCTGCGCGAGATCCGGGACCACGAGTCCAGCGACCCGCGCCATATCTTCACCCCCGAGGCGAGGGCGGCCGACGAGGAGCGCATCGCCTGGTTCAAGGAGGGCCGCCACGACAAGGTCCTCGACACCATGGACACGTTCTGGACGTACCGGCCCGAGGCGAAGTTCTTCCACTACCTGATGATGGCCGGTGCGCTCGGCGAGCGGGCGTGCGTCGCCCGGGCCCGCCAGTACGGCGCGTACGAGAACGCCGTCGGCACCGGTCAGGCCCACCTCTGGTTCGACCGCCCGGCCGACGGCTGGACCGGCGCCGGCTCGCCCGCCTCCGCCACCGCGCGCACCCCGCACAGCCCCGTCTGAGGAGAGCCGACATGCCCGAATACCGCCGCATCCTCCTCGACGGCGCCGTGGTGGAGACCGTCCGCGAGGGCGACGCACTCGTCACGGGCGACGGTCGCCGCGTCACGGCCCAGGAGGCCCGGCATCTGCCGCCCGTGGTCCCCTCCAAGGTGATCGCCGTCCACCTCAACCACCTCAGCCGCGTCGCCGAGTTCCAGAGCCGGCTCCCCGCGGCCCCCACGTACTTCCACAAGCCGACCTCGGCGCTCAACTCCCACCAGGGCGCCGTCGTCCGCCCCGAGGGCTGCGCGTGGCTCAACTACGAGGGCGAGGTCGCCATCGTCATCGGGAAGACCACCCGGAACATCGCGCCCCAGCAGGCGGCGGAGCACATCGCCGGTTATACGATCGCCAATGACTTCGGCCTGCACGACTTCCGGGACACCGACGCCGGTTCGATGCTCCGCGTCAAGGGGTCCGACACCCTGTGCCCGCTGGGTCCGGGGCTGGTCACCGACTGGGACTTCCACGGCAAGTACCTGCGCACCTACGTCAACGGCAGGCCGGCGCAGGACGGCTCCACCGACGAGATGAAGTGGGACATGCACTACCTCGTCGCCGACATCGCCCGCACCATCACGCTCTACCCCGGCGACGTCCTGCTCTCCGGGACGCCCGCCAACTCCCGCCCCGTACAGCCCGGCGACGTCGTGGAGGTGGAGGTGGAGGGCCTGGGCCGGCTCACCAACCACATCGTCACCGGCCCGACCCCCATCCGCACCGACATCGGCGCGCAGCCCACCGAGTCGGAGGAGGTCCGGTCCACCGCCCTCGGCGGCGACTGGGAGTTCCGCGGCATCCGCCCGCCCAAGCGGCCCTGAACAAAAGCTCGTCGTGACCAAGGAGTGGACCATATGGATCTGAACGGCTGGCTCGCCACGGCCCTCGCGTCGAACGCCGATTGGGCGAAGACCTTCGGCCCCTACCAGGCCCATCCGGCGCTGGCGGTGGACGACGACCGGTTCGCCGCCGCGTTCGAGGTCTTCACCGAGCGGCTCAAGGACAACTACCCCTTCTTCCACCCCCGTTACGCGGGCCAGATGCTCAAGCCGCCGCATCCGGCGGCGGTCGTGGGCTACCTCACGGCGATGCTGATCAACCCCAACAACCACGCCCTGGACGGCGGCCCGGCCACCGCCGACATGGAGCGGGAAGCCGTCCAGCAGCTCGCCACGATGTTCGGCTACGACACCCATCTCGGACACCTGACCACCAGCGGCACCATCGCCAACCTCGAGGCGCTCTTCGTGGCGCGCGAGCTGCACCCCGGCAAGGGCGTCGCGTACAGCACCGAGGCCCATTACACCCACGGCCGGATGTGCGGTGTCCTGGGCGTGGAGGGCCATCCGGTCCCGATCGACGACCTCGGCCGTATGGATCTCGACGCGCTGGAGGAGCTTCTGCGGACCGGCAGCGTCGGCACCGTCGTGCTCACGGCCGGCACCACCGGGTTCGGCGCCGTCGAGCCGATCCACGAGGCACTGGCGCTGCGCGAGCGCTACGGTGTGCGCATCCACGTCGACGCCGCCTACGGCGGTTTCTTCACCCTGCTGGCCGGGGCGGAGGGTCCCGAGGGCCTGCCCGAGGAGCCGTGGCGGGCCATCGCCGAGGCCGATTCCATCGTCGTGGACCCGCATAAACACGGCCTCCAGCCGTACGGCTGCGGCGCCGTCCTGTTCCGTGACCCCTCGGTCGGCCGGTTCTATCTGCACGACTCTCCGTACACCTACTTCACCTCCGAGGAGCTGCACCTCGGTGAGATCAGCCTGGAGTGTTCGCGCGCGGGCGCGGCCGCCGCCGCCCTGTGGCTCACCTTCCAGCTGATACCGCCCACGCGCGAGGGGCTGGGGCAGTCGCTCGCGGCGGGTCGGCGCGCGGCCCTGCGCTGGGCGGAACTCATCGAGAATTCCGAGCACTTGGAGCTGTACCAGGCCCCGGAACTGGACATCGTCAGCTACTTCCCGGTGACCGAGGCCGCCGCGCTGTCGCAGATCGACGCGGCCAGCGCCCGGATCCTGCGGGAGGGGATGACGGACGGCGACCCGGTCTTCGTGAGCACGGTCCGCCTCGGCGCCGATCGCCTGGCGGCCCTCCATCCGAAGCTCATCCGGGACGCGGACGGTGCGCGCATCCTGCGCAGTGTGCTGATGAAGCCGGAGTCCGAGAGCTACGTCGACCAGCTCCACGCCCGCCTGGAGCGGCTCGCGCGTGGGTGAACGCTCGCCCTTGCCCCTCTCTCAGCCCATCCGCGTCAGGAGCGTGACGGCATGACCGGCGTCCACGGCTACTTCCCGCCCAAGACCGCCACCGGCACCTCGGCCCTCATCCCCTCCCCGCCGTGGCGCTACTCCGGCGACCTGCTCACCATCGAGTACCGCACCGACCCGGCGCGCGTACGCGAACTGCTGCCCGAGCCGTTGGAGCCGGCCGCCGAGGATCCGGGAGCGGTCGCGCTGATCTGGGCCGACTGGCAGTCCTGCGCGACCGGCGGGCGGGAGCTGCTGGACCCGGTGCTCTCCCAGTACAAGGAGACCTTCGCGGTCGTCCGCTGCGCCTACCGGGGCCGGACGTACTCCCGCTGTGTCTACATCTGGGTCGACAAGGACTTCGCGATCGCCCGCGGACTGCATCAGGGATATCCGAAGAAGCTCGGCTCCATCCATCAGACCCGCCCGCACCCGTACGGGCCCGCCCCGCGCATCGAGGCGGGAGCCCGGTTCGGCGCGACCCTCGCCGCGGCCGACCGGCGCCTCGCCCAGGCCGTGGTGACCCTGCGCGAGCCGTCGGAGACCGGCGGCTTCGTCAACGGTCATCCCATGGCCCACCACCGCTGGCTGCCCTCGATCGAGAACGGCAAGGGGCTCGCCCTCGACGAGCTGGTCGAGTCCGGCGCCGCCTCCTTCGAGGGCGGGCGGCCATGGGTCGGCGACGCCGAGCTGGAGCTGTTCGAGGCGCCCACCGAGGAGCTGGCCCGGCTGGAGATCCACGAGCCGATCGCCGCGTACTACCGCCAGGTCGGCGTGGTCTGGGACGGCGGCCGGCTGCTGGAGTCCGGCACCTCCGGGGCCCGGTAGAAAACCCGTCTGCGACGATCTCCGCGTGGACTACCCGAACGACCAGGCCCCCGGCGCCCCCGTCCGCTCCGGCATCCCGGAGCACGGCCGCGTGCCCAAGTACTACGCCGTCAAGGCCCAGATCGACCGGCTCGTGGACGAGTTGGGAGAGGGCTCCCCCATCCCCACCGAGCGTGATCTCTCCGAGCGGTTCGAGGTCGCCCGGGAGACGGTGCGCCAGGCGCTGCGCGAGCTGGTGCTGGAGGGCAAGCTGCGGCGGCAGGGCCGCGGCACGGTGGTCGCGGGCCCCAAGCTGGCGCAGCCGCTGTCGCTGGCCAGCTACACCGAGGGCGTACGGCGCCAGGGGCGCACCCCCGGCCGTGCGCTGGTCACCCTCGACCGCTTCCCCTGCCCCGACGCACTCGCCGCCGAGACCGGCCTGACCCGCGGCGAGCCCGTCTGGCATCTGGAACGGGTGCTGCTCGCGGATGACGAGCGGGTCGGCCTGGAGAGCACGTATGTGGCCGAGGCCCGCGTGCCCGATCTGGACACCGCCTTCGATCCGGACTCGTCCTTCTACGCCTACCTCGCCGAGCGGGACATCGTCTTCGGCGACGCCGACGAGCGGATCGAGACCGTGCTCGCCACACCGCGCGAGGCCCTGCTCATCGGCACCCCGCCGGCCCTGCCGATGCTGCTCATCCACCGTGTTTCGCGGGACACCGCCGGGCGTCCGCTGGAGCGGGTGCGGACGCTGTACCGGGGCGACCGGTTCTCCTTCACGACACATCTGAGCGGCTGAAAAATACCCCTTTGCTCCTATTTGCGACATCACAAAAAGATAACGGGTCTAGCCCAAATGTGATGCCCGGTTCACGCTCTCGTTGACAGCCGGATTCCTCCGGTTCCCCAAACGCATGGAGCGTGACGGTCGTGAGAGTGATAGTCGTCGGAGCCGGCGTGGTGGGCACCATGCACGCCTGGCACGCAGTGGAACGCGGCCATGAGGTCGTACAGATCGAGCGCGAGACGGAGGCTCGCGGCGCCTCGCTACGCAATTTCGGCCAGATCTGGGTGAGCGGCCGAGCGGGGGGCGAGGAGCTGGACACCGCGCTGCGGGCCCGGGAACTGTGGGAGGACATCGGCGGTCGCGTTCCGGCGCTGGGCTTCCGTCCGAACGGCTCCCTGACCCCGGTCCGCGGCGAGCTGGAGCTGGCCGTCGCCGAGGCCGCCGTCGCCCGCGCGGACGCCGCCGTGCGCGGCTACAAGCTGCTGACCGCGGGCGAGGCACGGGCCCTCAACCCCGCCCTGCGCGGGGAGTTCGACGCCGCCCTGTACTGCGAGCGGGACGCGGCCGTCGAGCCGCGCACCGCCCAGCTCGCCCTGCGCGCCGAGTTGCTGAACTCGCCGCGGTACACATTCCTGCCCGGCCGCGAGGTCCGGGAGGTGATCGGCGAGCGGGCCGTCCGCGACGACCACGGCGAGGTGCACACCGGTGACGCCGTCGTCCTGTGCACCGGCGCCTGGCTCGGCGGCCTGGTCCGCGAGCTGGCCGGTCCGGATCTGCCGGTGCGCCGCGTCCGGCTCCAGATGATGCAGACCGACCCCCTGGGCGAGCCGCTGACCACCTCCGTCGCCGACGCCGACAGCTTCCGCTACTACCCGGCGTACGCCTCCCCCGCCCTGGAGGAGCTGAACGCGCGGCAGCCGCAGGCCGACACGGCCGAGGAGCACCGTATGCAGCTGCTGATGGTGCAGCGCGCCGACGGCGGACTGACCATCGGCGACACCCACGAGTACGAGCACCCCTTCGCCTTCGACACCCTCGAGGACCCCTACGACCACCTCACCGGCGTCGTGGAGTCCCTCCTCGGCCGCCCGCTGCCGAAGATCCGGCGCCGCTGGGCCGGGGTGTACGCACAGTGCACCGACACCAGCCGGGTCGTGCACCGCCAGCGGGTGCGCGACGGTGTCTGGCTGGTCACCGGGCCCGGCGGGCGCGGTATGACCTGCTCGCCCGCGATAGCCGAAACCACCGCGAACGAACTGGGCTGGTGACGCACATGACTACCCCGACCGACACCACCGATACCACCGGCACGATGCGCCTGGTGGCCCTCGACATGGCCGGCACCACCGTCGCCGACGGCGGCCTGGTCGAGCGCGCCTTCGACGCCGCCTCCGGCGAGCTGGGCGTCCGGCCCGGCACCCCCGACCACGCCGAGAAGCTCGCCTATGTCCGCGCCACCATGGGTGAGTCCAAGATCTCCGTCTTCCGCCATCTGTTCGGCGCCGAGGAGCTGGCGCAGCGCGCCAACGCCGCCTTCGAGCGGGCGTACGGCGAACTCGTCGACGGCGGTCTGATCGCACCCGTGCCCGGGGCCCGCGAGGCCATCGAGGAGCTGGCCGCCGACGGCCGTACCGTCGTCCTCACCACCGGCTTCGCCCGCGTCACCCAGGACGCCATCCTGGACGCGCTCGGCTGGCGCGGCCTGGTGCCGCTCACCCTGTGCCCCGCCGACGCGGGCGGGCGCGGGCGGCCGTACCCGGACATGGTGCTGGAGGCGTTCCTGCGGACCAGGGCCGCCGAGGACGTGGCCCAGGTGGCCGTCGTCGGCGACACCTCCTACGACATGCTCAGCGGCGTCCGGGCCGGGGCGGGGCTGGTCGCCGGGGTGCGCACCGGGGCCCACGGCGACGAGGCGTTCCGCGCGGCCGGGGCGACCCACGTACTGGACTCGGTCGCCGACCTGCCCGCCCTGCTGCGGGGAGTCGGCTGATGGGCATCCGCTTCGACGCGGTCACCGTCGCCTACGACGGGAACGTCGTCCTGGACGCCCTCGACCTCACGGTGGCACCCGGCGAGGTCATGGCGCTGCTCGGGCCGTCCGGATCCGGCAAGACCACCGCGCTGCGGGCGGTCGCCGGGTTCGTACGGCCCGCCTCCGGGCGGGTCTTCCTCGGCGACCGCGACGTCACCGACCTGCCACCGCACCGGCGGGGCATCGGGATGGTCGTCCAGAGTTACGCGCTCTTCCCGCATCTGCGGGTCGAGGACAACGTCGCGTTCGGCCTCAAGGCCCGCAAGGTGCCCAAGGCCGAGATCCGGGCCCGGGTCGCCGAGGCGCTGGAGATGACCGGCATGGCCGCCTACGCCCGCCGCCACCCGCGCGAGCTGTCCGGCGGCCAGCAGCAGCGCGTGGCCATCGCCCGCGCGCTCGCCATCCGCCCGGACGTCCTCCTCCTCGACGAGCCGCTGTCCGCGCTCGACGCCCGGCTCCGCTCCGGCATGCTGGCCGAACTCGCCCGGCTGCACCGGGAGTTGCCCGAGGTGTCGATCCTGTACGTCACCCATGACCAGGTCGAGGCGCTCACCCTCGCCGACCGGATGGCGGTGATGGACAAGGCCCGGCTCCAGGCGTGCGGCACCCCGCGGGAGCTGTACCGGGCCCCGGCCGACGCGTTCACCGCCTCCTTCGTCGGCAACGCCAATCTGCTGCCGGTGACGGTCGGTTCCGCGGGCGTGTCCTTCGCCGACGCCGAGATCGCGGTCGACACGGCGGGGGCCGTACCGGGCGCGACCGCCACCCTGTGCGTACGCCCCCATCTGGTCGGCATCGGTGCGGGCCCCAACCGGCTCACCGGCACGGTGGCGGAGATCCAGTGGCGGGGCGCCACCCACCGGCTGTACGTCGATGTGGCAGGGCACCGGGTGATGGCCGACGTGTGGGAGCTGCGCGAGCCACCGGCCCATGGCGACCCCGTGACCGTGCACTTCGCGCCCGAGGACGCCGTGCTGCTGACCGCCGGGGTGAGCGGCCATGGCTAGCGCGACCCTGAGCACTCCGGCCAAGGCCCGGCCCCGCGCGGCGGCCTGGGCCTGGGCGTGGGCGCTGCCGCCCGTCGGCCTCCTCGCCCTGGTCTTCCTCTATCCGCTGGCCCTCGTCGTCCAGCAGTCCGTACGGCCCGACACCGGTGGCACCTCCGTCCAGGCGTACGCCGACGTCTTCGCCTCGGAGGCGTTCCGCGAGGCGCTGTGGACCACCGTGTGGCTGGCGGCGGCCTCGACCGCCGGATGCCTGGTGCTCGGCTTCGTGCTGGCGCTGATCATCGCCTTCGTGCCCTTCCCGGGGGCACGGGCCGCCGCACGCTTCATCGATGTCTTCCTGTCCTTCCCATCCTTCCTGATCACCCTCGCCCTGCTGTTCGTCTACGGCTCGACCGGCATGGCCAACGGTCTGTGGACGGATGTCACCGGCGCCGGTGAGGGGCCCTTCCAGTTCCTCACCACACCCTGGGGCGTACTGCTCGCCGAGATCACGTACTTCACGCCGTTCGTGGTGCGTCCGCTGCTCGCCGCGTTCTCCCAGCTCGACACCGCGCAGCTGGAGGCGGCCAGTTCGCTCGGCGCCCGGGCGCCCCGGATCATCCGGCAGCTCATCCTGCCCGAGGCACTGCCCGCCCTCGCGGCGGGCGGCAGCCTGGTCCTGGTGCTGTGCCTCAACGAGTTCGGCATCGTGCTCTTCACCGGCGCCAAGGGCGTCACGACCCTGCCGATGCTCGTCTACGGCAAGGCCATCCTGGAGTCCGACTACCCGGGCGCCTGCGTGGTCGCCGTCGTCAACGTCCTGATCTCCGTGGGCCTCTACGGCCTCTACCGGGTGGTGAGCCGCCGTGCTGGTGCATAGCCGCAAGGCGAGATGGGCCGTGTGGGGCGTCTTCCTGATCCTCTTCCTGCCCCTCTTCGCCCTCCCGCTCCTCGTCGTCCTCGGCGCCTCCTTCGCCACCCACTGGTCCGGCGTCCTGCCCTCGGGAATGACCACCGCCAACTACCAGGCCGCCACCCGTGGCGAGGCCCTCCAGGCGCTCACCACCAGCCTGGTCACGGCGGTCACCGCGAGCCTGCTGGCGCTGGCCGTGGGCACCTGGGCCGCGCTCGCGGCGGCGGGCCTGAAGAGGCGGTCGCGCAAGGTCCTGGACGCCCTGTTCGTGCTGCCGGTCGCCGTCCCCTCCGTCGTCGTCGGCCTGGCGATCCTGGTGGCCTTCTCCCAGCCGCCGGTGCTCCTCAACGGCACCCGCTGGATCGTGATCACCGCCCACACCGTCCTGGTCACCGCCTTCGCCCACCAGTCGGTGTCCGCGGCGATCACCCGTCTGGACCCGGCGTACGAGCAGGCGGCGGCCTCGCTCGGCGCCCGCCCCGCCGCCGTGCTCTGGCGGGTCAGGCTGCCGCTGCTGCTGCCGTCCCTGACCGCGGCCGTCGGCCTCTGTTTCGCCCTGTCCATGGGCGAGTTGAGCGCCACGATGATGCTCTACCCGCCCGACTGGACCCCGCTGCCGGTCCTGATCTACGCCGCCACCGACCGCGGCGCCCTGTTCACCGGCTCCGCGATCGCCGTGGTCCTGATGGCGGCGACCCTGCTGGTGCTGCTCGCCGTCTCCCGGATCCGCACCCGGGCCTCCTACCGCTGACCCCGCGATTCCCCTCCCACCGCAAGGAGTTCACCTCGCCATGCCCACGAACATCCGCAAGCCGCTCGCCGCCCTCTGCGTCCTCGCCCTCCCGCTGACCGCCTGCGGCGGCAACACCGCCGCCTCCGACGAGAAGGTCGTCACCGTCTACAGCGCCGACGGCCTCAAGGGCGAGAAGGGCGACGGCTGGTACGACCGGATCTTCAAGGACTTCCAGAAGGAGACCGGCATCAAGGTCGAGTACGTCGAGGGCGGCTCCGGGGAGATGGTGCAGCGCGCCACCCGCGAGAAGTTCAATCCGCAGGCCGACGTCCTCGTCACCCTCCCGCCGTTCATCCAGCAGGCCGACGCCAAGGGCCTGCTGCGGAAGTACACCCCGAAGGGCGCCGATCAGGTCGGCGGCGCCGACAAGGCCGCGGACGGCACCTGGACGGCCGTGGTCAACAACTACTTCGGCTTCGTCCACCACACCAAGAAGGTGAAGCGGGCCCCCGCCACCTGGGAGGACCTCCTCGACGGGAGCTACAAGAACAAGCTCCAGTACTCCACCCCGGGCGTCGCCGGGGACGGCACCGCCGTCCTCATCAAGGCGATGCACGACTTCGGCGGCGAGAAGCCCGCCATGGAGTACCTGGCCAAGCTGCAGAAGAACAACGTCGGCCCGGCCGCGTCCACCGGCAAGCTGGCGCCCAAGGTCGACAAGGGCGAACTGCTCGTCGCCAACGGCGATGTCCAGATGAACTACGCCCAGTCCAAGTCCATGCCGAACCTCGGCATCTGGTTCCCGGCCCGCCGCGGCGGCAAGCCCACCACTTTCGCCCTGCCGTACGCGGCCGGCCTGGTCACCAAGGCCCCGCACACCGCGAACGGCGAGAAGCTCCTGGACTACATGCTGAGCCGCACGGCCCAGAACCAGGTCAGCGAGGTCGGTGGCGGCTTCACGGCCCGTAAGGACATCAAGGCCACCGACGCCAACGCCACCGCGCTCACCAAGCTGATGGACGGCGTGGAGGTCTTCCAGCCCGACTGGAACGACATCCAGAAGAACCTCCCGTCCTACATCGACGCCTGGAAGTCGGCCACCGACAGCTGAGCCCCGGCTCAGGCGGGACGCACCACGTACACGGCGCCCGCGTTCGCGGTGAAGGCCGTGACACCCGGCTCCGGCCGGGTCGTGGGGACGGGCGCGTCCCCGGAGGTCACCCGCACGTCCTTCGCCGTGCGCAGCCGCGCCGGGCCGCCCGCCCGGGCCGTCAGCCGCGCCTCGTTCAGCGCACCGGCCCGCCAGCTGATGTCCACCTCGAAACCGCCCCGCGCCAGCAGGCCCCGCACGCTCCCGTCCGGCAGTTGCGACGGGAGGGCGGGCAGCAGATGCAGCTCGTCGTGCTGGCTCTGCAGCAGCCACTCGGTCACTCCGGCGCAGGCGCCGAAGTTGCCGTCGATCTGGAACGGCGGGTGCAGGTCGAAGAGGTTGGGGGCGGTGCGCTCGGGCGTGAGCAGATCGGCGAGCAGCTTGTACGAACGGTCCCCCTCCTGAAGCCGCGCCCAGAAGTTGACCTTCCAGGCGAGCGACCACCCGGTGCCCGCGTCACCGCGCCGCACCAAGGTGGTGCGCGCCGCGCTGAAGAGGTCCGGGGTGCGGGTCCGGCTGATCTGGTTGCTCGGATGCAGCCCGTACAGATGGGAGACATGGCGGTGCTCCTGTTCGGGGGCGCCCGCGTCCCAGTCCTGCTGCCACTCCTGGAGCTGGCCCTGCGCGCCGACCTTCATGGGGGCGAGCCGTCCGCGCGCGGCGAGCACCTGGTCCCGGAAGGCGGCGTCGGTGCCGAGGGTGTCGGCGGACGAGGCCACGGCGCCGAACAGGTCGCGCAGCAACTGCATGTCCATCGTGGGCCCGGCGCACAGCGAGCCGCCGCCTCCGCTGTGGTGGGCGTTCTCCGGGGAGACGGAGGGGCAGGTGACCAGCGCGCCGGTGGCCGGGTCGGTCACCAGCGCGTCGAGGAAGAACTGGGCCGCGCCCTTGAGGACGGGGTAGCGCGCCCGCAGTTTCTCCGTGTCGCGCGTGTATCGGTAGTGCTCCCAGATGGCCATGGACATCCAGGCGCCGCCCATGGGCCACATGCCCCAGAAGGCGCCGTCGACGGGGGCCGTGCCGCGCCAGGCGTCGGTGTTGTGGTGGGTGACCCAGCCGTCCGCGCCGTACTGGCTGCGCGCCGTCGACCGCCCGGCCACGGCCAGCTCGTCGAGCAGGGCGAAGACCGGTTCCCAGCACTCCAGGAGGTTGGCGGGGGCGGCCGGCCAGTAGTTCATCTCGGTATTGATGTTGATGGTGTACTTCGAGCCCCAGGACGGGCTCGTCAGGTCGTTCCAGATGCCCTGGAGGGTGGCCGGCTGGGTGTCGGGGCGGGATGCCGCGATGAGCAGATAGCGGCCGTACTGGAAGTGCAGCTCGACCAGTTGCGGATCGCCGCCGGAGGCGAAGCGGGAGACGCGCTCGTCGGTGGGCAGGGCCGCCGCGTCGCTGCTGCCCACGTCCAGCGAGGTACGGCGGAACAGCGCGCGGTGATCGTCGACATGGCGGCCGCGCAGTTGGCCGTACGGGCGGTTCGCCGCCGGGTTGAGGTCTCCGGCCGCCTGGCCCGCCGCGTCACCGTTCGCGTTCTCCCAGTTCACATAGGTGGTGCCGATGGCGACCAGGACCGTCGCCGCGTCGGCTCCCCGGACGGTGACGGTCCCGCCCGCGCTGGTGGTGGTGCCACCCTCGGCGAGCACCCGCACCAGCGCGCGGAACCCCACCGCGCCGTCCACCCCGCCCGTGGCGTCCCCCCTACCGTCGAGCGCGGCGGTGAGCGGGTCGGGCGAGGACAGGGAGGTGCGCAGCGGGCTTTCGAACGTGGCGCCGAAGGACAGCGCGCCCTTCTTCGACGCGGACAGCCGGACGACGATGACGCGGTCGGGAGCGCTGGCGAACGCCTCACGGGTGAAGGTCACACCGTCGCGGGTGTACGTGGTGGTGGCCACCGCCGAATCCAGGTCCAGCTCCCGCCGGTAGCCGGTCACCGTACCGGCCGTCGGCAGGCTCAGCAGGAGGCTGCCGACCGTCTGGTACTGCGCCTGGCCGCCGGGCACCCCGAGGAAATCGGAGTTGATCAGCGTCTCGGCCTCGGGCCACTTTCCGTCGAAGACGAGCTGCCGGATGCGGGGCAGGGCGGCCAGGCCCTTGTGGTTGTCGTAGCTGTGCGGCCCGCCTGCCCAGAGGGTGTCCGCGTTGAGCTGCAGCCGCTCGGTCTCCGTGGCCCCGAACACCATCGCGCCGAGCCGCCCGTTGCCCAGTGGCAGGGCGCTCAGCCAGTCGGCGGCGGGCTCGCGGTACCACAGCGCCAGCGGCCGGTCCGCCTTCTCGCGCCCGGCGGCCTCCGCGGCGTGGGCCGTCCCGGCGGGCAGGCCGGCGGCCGCGAGGCCCGTGGTGGTCGTGGCGGCGAGGGCCATGAAGTGTCGGCGCGGCACATCAGGGGTCACTGCGACTCCAGGAAGGGGTGAGTGGGGGTCTGCCTCGGTCCGGGATCTGCCTTGGTCCGGGATCCGTCCGGCCGTCCCGGCGGGCCGCTGCCCCGCGGCCCGGGTGCCGGGTCAGCGGCCGTGGCCGGTTGTGGCCACGCCCATGGCGTACGTGATACCACCGAGGAGGTGCTGCCGGAAGGCGGGCTCGGTGTAGGACTCCTTGGTGTGGCCGAGGCCGGTGTAAAAGGCCCGGCCGCCCTTGTACTTCTGGTACCAGCTGATGGGGTGGTCCCCGTTCATGGTGCCGCCGGTGTACGAGGACTCGTCCAGCGCGGCGAGCACGTGCACGGTGGCCGTATCGCGGGGATTGGTGCGGTAGTTGTACCACTCGTCGGTGCGCACCCAGGTGTCCCCGAGGTGGCCCGTCGCCGGGTGGGCGTGGTCCTCGACCTTCACCGTGGCCTGCTGGATCGCCGGGTGGGACTGGAACCACGCACCGCACAGCCCGCCGTAGAACGGCCAGTCGTATTCGGTGTCGGCGGCGGCGTGCACCCCCGCGTAGCCGCCGCCCGCCGCGACATAGCCCTCGAAGGCCGTCTGCCCGCCCGTGTCGAGGACGTCGCCGGTGGTGGACAGGAAGACCACCGCGGCGTAGCGGGCGAGGTTGCCGGGGGTGAAGGCGGCGGCGTCCTCGGTGGCGTCGACGGCGAAGCCGCCCTGCGCGCCGAGGTCCTTGATGGCGGCGATGCCGTCGGGGATGGAGTCGTGGCGGAAGCCCGCCGTCTTGGAGAACACCAGCACCCGGCCCGCCCTCGGCCGCCTGCGGGCGGACGTGGCCCAGGCGGGCGCGGACGCCGCGCCGGTGAGCAGCACGGCACCGGCCGCGGCCTTGATCACGGAGCGGCGCCGGGTGGGGGCGGGCAGATCGGGACGTTTCCTGTGCACGGGGAACCTCCGGGGAGAAGTGTGATTCTCAAAGGGGGTTGGGCACAGGCGCGCGCCGTCGCGCCCAGGGCGCCGCACGGCTGCGAGCCTCGGTGAGGGGAGGGGCTGCCTCCGTGAGCGTAAGGGGACCGTACCGAGTCGGCCCCACTTTGCAAAGCCCGTTGACAAAAAGCTCTGGCCGGCCATCCGGTCACCGCCTCGTGGGCGCGGGACGGCCCGCCAGCCGTGGTGTGAACGTGGCGTGGAAGATGGTCGACGCGGCGCCGACGGCGGCGGCCTCGCGGCTGAGCACGGACCGCTCGACATCGACCCGGCGCAGCCGTCTGGCGGTCGGGAAGTCGTTGACGATACGGGAGATCTCGGCCGTGTAGAGGTCGGCGACCCCGTCGGTGAAGAACGGCCCGCCGAGCACGACCAGGTCGATGTCCAGCAGGTCCACCAGGGACAGGGCGCCTCTGCCGATCGCCCCGGCGACCTGGCGCACGGCCTTCTCGGCGACCGGGTCGCCGGCCCCGGCCGCCGCGCTCACCACCCGGTGGGCCTCGCGCGGGTCGTGCGCGGCGCGCGGGCCGAGGACCATGCCGAGCCGGGCGGCCGTCTCCGGGATGGACACCGGCGGATTGCACTCGGGCAGGATCTCCGGTCTGCCGTCCGCGCCGACCCGTTCCAGGGCGACGGCGCACAGCTGGCCGAACTCCCCCGCGTTGGCGCTGACTCCGCGGTGGATGTCGCCGCCCAGGAACAGTCCGGCGCCGACCCCGGTGCCCAGGTACAGGTACACGAAGTCACGGGCGCGCCGGTCGCGCCCGATCCACCGCTCCCCGATAGCAGCGGCCGAGGAGTCCTTCTCCATGACGATGGGGCAGGGGAAGCGGTCCTTGAGCATGTACAGCAGCGGCACATCCCGCCACACCGACAGCAGCGGCGGGTCGAGGACGGTGCCGGAGGCCACGTCGACGGGGCCAGGGGTGGCCACGCCGATGCCGAGGAATCCCCCGGGCCGCACCGCGCCACCGGCGGCGGACAGGACCCCGCGGCCCAGCCGGGCGATGTGGTCGACGAGCTGGTCGGGGCTCGCGGTCTGCGCGACGGGTTCCGTACGGCTACGGACGATGGCGCCGTCGAGGTCGACCACGACCGCCGTCAGCACCTCGGGGTCGACATGGATGCCCAGCGCGTGCCCGGCGTCACCGCGCAGCCGCACCGGTGTGCGCGGCTTGCCCGAGGTGGCCTGCCGCCGGTCGTCCTCGACCAGGATGCCGCGGTGCAGCAGCGAGCGGGAGATCCGGGAGACCGACTGCTGGGTGAGGCCGGTGCGGTGCGAGATCTCCCCGCGGGTGATGGTCCCGGCCAGCCGTACCGCCTCGATGACCACGCACTCGTTGAAGGAGCCGAGGTCGATCTGGTTCGCGCCGCCCCAGGACTCCCGGCGCTGCTCGCCACCACCGGCCCGGGAGGCCCCGGCGAAGTGGGTGGCGATGGGTTCCCGGAGCCAGCGCACGGGCTGCCGCTCGCGGGCGCTGCCGGGCCGGTCCGCGTAGCGCGTGAGGGCGGCGGCCAGGTCGAGGTAGACACGGTGCGAGGACTCCGGGTGCCGGGTGCAGTCCAGGCCGACCATGGCCCGCAGGAAGGTGCGCCAGGTGGTGCGCACCGGAAGGGCGTGGTGGACCACCCCGCCCCGGGCCCACCGCTGGGACGACGGCCCGCCCTCCCCCGTATCCCACAGGGTGATGGCGTGCAGGGAGGCGCCGGGGTGGCGGCGCCGGGCCTCGGCCAGGTATCCGGCCGGCCGGTCCTGGCCACGCCGCTCCCCCGGGGCCGGGGACGGCGGGACCTTCAGCGCGGCCTCCACCGCCGCGTCGACCGCGGCGATGACATCGGCACCGGGAGAGGCGCCCGGCGAGCCGCCGTGGTGCCGTTCGTGGGCGGCCGGGCGGGTGCCGACGAGCAGCAGCGCCCGGTCGGTGTCCAGATACAGGCCGAGCACCCACACCTCGGCCTGCGGAAGCGGGGGGCGGGTGGGCACGGCGGGGACGGTGGCGTTGCCGGGCGTGACCCGCCAGCGCTGGCGGATCGCGGCGACGGCCGCATGGCTGTAGCCGAGTTCGCGGGCGACCGCGCGAGAGGCGCCGGCGCCGTCGGGCGCCAGCACCGTACGGGTGATGACCTCGGCCTCGTCGATGATGCTGGGCCGCCCGGGCCGTGGACGCTCCCGCAGGCCCGCCACGCCGGAGACGTCGAAACGCTGCCGCCAGTTGCCCACCGTCTGCCGGGAGACATCGAGCCGCCGGGCGATCTCGGCGTTGCGCAGCCCCTGGGCGGCGAGCAGGACGACGGCGGCGCGGACGGCACGCGAACCGCCCTCCGCCACCCAGTGCCGCAGCAGCCTGCGGTCCTCCTCGGGCAGCCCCGGGGCGTCCTGGTAGGGCGGGTTCACGACGCCCCGCGCGCCAGCCGGAGGGTCAGGATCTGGAACGGGCGCAAGTCCAGGCCCAACACGCCCTGGGCATGGGCCAGTTCGACCGTTGGATTCTCCATCAGGTCGGTGACCTGGACGCGGTCGACGGCGAATCCGGCCGCCAGGGTGGTGCGCACCCGGCCGCCTCGCGACTCGTAGAGCCGGACCACGACGTCGCCGGAGCGGTCGTCGGCGAGCTTGACCGCCTCCACCACGACGCCCGGATCGCCCACCGCGACCAGTGGCGGTCCGGTGAGCCGGGGCGCGGCGGGGCGCAAGGGGAGGCTGAACGCGTATCCCCCGGCCACGGCGTCGCCGATGTCGGCACCGGGGTACAGCGCGTAGCGGAAACGGTGCCGGCCCCGGTCGGCATGGGGGTCGGGGCTGTGGGGGCCGCGCAGCAGGGTGAGCCGGAGGGTGGTGGTCGTTCCGCCGTCCTCGCGGGTGAGGCGGGCGACGTCGTGCCCGTAGGTGGAGTCGGTGAGCAGGGCCGCGCCCCAGCCGTGTTCGCCGATGTGGATCCAGCGGTGCGCCCACGCCTCGAAGCGGGCGGCGTCCCAGCTCGTGTTCTCGTGGGTGGGCCGCTCGACATGGCCGAACTGGATCTCGGACGCGACGCGTTCGGCGTGCACGTCCAGCGGCCAGGCGGCCTTGAGGACGGTGTCCTCCTCCCGCCAGTCGATGTCCGTGTCGACCTCCAGGATCCGACTGCCCGCGGCCAGGCCGAGGCGCTGTACGACGACGGACCGGCCGGTGGTGCGCTCCACTCGGACACAGGCCAGCAGCGGCCCTTCGTCGTCGAGCCGGACGGCGGTCGCGGTGTCCAGGTCGCGATGGGCGTTGCGGTACTGGGCGTCCAGGTTCCAGGCGCTCCAGCGCACCGGATCGTCGGGGTGGAGCTGCAGCAGGTTCCCGGCGCCACCGGGCGCGATGGCCTCCCTGCCACGGTCGTGGTCGTACACCGAGCGGACCAGCCCGTCGCTGTCGATACGGACCGTCAGCGCGCCGTTGTCCAGGACGTATCCGCCCCCGTCGGCGGGACGGGCGGTGACCGGCGGCTGGTCGGCGGTGCCGGTGCCGAGGACGGCGGCGCCGAGCGCGGGGGCCTGGGCGAGCACGGCGTACCGGCCGTCGGACAGCTTCTGCACCGGGCCGCCGGCGGCGGGCGGCGCATCCAGGCGGACCACCTCGCGCCGCGCGTGGGGGGCGGCGTTGAGGACGGCGAGTGGTTCCGCGGTGTCCGGGGTGCCCGCGACGCGGGCCACGATGCGCTCCAGGCCGCGGTGGATGGCGCGGTAGGTCTGCTCGGCCTCCTGGTGGACCCAGGAGATGGAGGTCCCGGGGAGGATGCCGTGGCACTGGTGGAGCAGCACCTGCTTCCACAGCGCGTCGAGCGTCTCGTACGGATAGGGCTCGCCGGTGCGGACGGCGGCCGTCGCCGCCCACAGCTCGGCCTCGCGCAGCAGGGCCTCGCTGCGCCGGTTGCCGCGCTTGGTGCGGGCCTGGCTGGTGTAGGTGCCGCGGTGGGTCTCCAGATACAGCTCGCCGCGCCACACGGGCGCGTCGGGGTACTCCTCGCGGGCCTCGCGGAAGAAGTCCGACGGCGACTGGACCCTGACCCGTGGCGAGCCTTCGAGGTCGGCCAGGCGCCGGGCCTTCTCCAGCATCTCGCGGGTGGGCCCGCCCCCGCCGTCGCCGAAGCCGAAGGGGGCCAGGGAGCGGGTGCCCGCGCCCTTCTCGGCGTACGTGGCGACGGCGTGGGCCAGCTCGGCGCCGGACAGGGTGGCGTCGCAGGTGTCCACGGGCGGGAAGTGGGTGAAGATCCGGGTGCCGTCGATCCCCTCCCACCAGAAGGTGTGGTGGGGCAGCTTGTTGGTCTCGTTCCAGGACAGCTTCTGGGTGAGGAACCAGCGGGCGCCCGCGAGCGCGGCGAGCTGCGGGTAGGCGGCGGTGTGGCCGAAGGAGTCGGGCAGCCAGACGCCATCGGTCTCCACGCCGAGTTCCTGGGAGAAGAAGCGGCGACCGTGGACGAGCTGACGTGCCAGGGCCTCGCCGCCGGGCAGATTGCCGTCGGCCTCGACCCACATGCCGCCGACCGGCGCCCAGTTGCCGTCGGCCACCGCCTTCTTGATCCGCTCGAAGACGTACGGCTTTTGGTCGCGCATCCACGCGTAACTCTGGGCGGAGGAGCAGGCGAAGACCAGCTCCGGGTACTCCTCGGCCAGCGCGGCCATGGTGGAGAACGTCCGGGCGCACTTGCGCACGGTCTCGCGCGGCGGCCACAGCCAGGCGGAGTCGATATGGGCGTGTCCCACGGCGGCGATGGTGTGCGCGGTGTCGTGGGCGCGCCGGTCCAGGACCGGGCGCAGGATCGCCCGGGCCGCCGCGGCGCCCGCGGCGACGCGGCGCGGGGGCACGCTGTCCACGGCCCGCTGGAGCGCGCGCAGGATCTCGTGGCGGCGCGGCAGTCCGAGGGGCAGTTCGCGCATCAGCTCGTCCAGCACCTCCATGTCGTGGAGGAGCTGCCAGACGTCCTCCTCGCGGACCACGAGGTCGGCGCGGCGCAACTGGTACAGGTCCTCCTCGCCCGCGGTGAGCCGGTGGCCGTAGCGGGTGCCGATACCCGCGCTGCCGACGATGGGCGGATTGGCGGCGGCCTCGACGAGCAGGCACACGCTCTCGCCGCCGACGGCGCGGGGGGTCAGCGGCACCGAGCGGTTGTGACGGTGCAGGCCCTGCAGCGGGGTGCCGTCGGCGTCGTGGACCAGGCCCTCGGCCTGGCCTCCGGGTCCGCGGGAGAGATCGAAGCCGAGGTCGAACAGGGCCTCCACCCGGCGGCCCGCCCACCGTTCGGGGACCGTGGCGGTGGCGCGGAACCAGGTGGTCGACCACGGGCCGCCCCAGCTGCCACCGATGACGAACGGCCGGTACTCGGCGCGCAGCGCGTCGGCCACCGGCACCGGCTCCCCCGGGAGGTGCCAGGCGGCGACCTCCAGCGGGACGCGGTCGCCGTACAGCGCCGGGCGCAGGCGCTCGGCGATGAACTTCGCGATGCGCTCCTCCACGGCGTGGCGGTCGTCGTGCATGGTCGGCCCTTCCTCCTGCCTGCCCCCGGGAAAGTGCGCGTGACGCTTATGTAAAACCATGTGTGTTATCACGTCAACGCTTCGGCCCAATTACCCTCCCGTTGCCGTGAGCTGCTCCTCTGACCTGCGAATTTACTGGGTAAAAGAAGCGATCCGACACCCTGTCAGGAGGAAAATAAGCGGCCCTCCATCGACTGTGTCAGATAAGAGAATTGACACCGGGCACAGAAATGCGGCGGGGAGGAGTCGGCGTTCTCCTCCCCGCCGCGTGGGCCGTCCGGCGGTTCCCCTCGGGTTGTCCGGCGCGGCCCGGCTCGGTCCCGGCTCAGCCGGTGGTGAAGGTGAAGTCGTCCAGGTCGAAGAGGTTGCCCTGGCCGGTGACGCCCTTGAAGACGAAGCAGAGCGTCGTCGTCCCCGAGGGGGCGCCGCCGAGCGTGGCGCTCACGTCCTGGAAGTTCTCCCAGCCGCCGGTGGCGGGCACGGTCGCGGTTCCCAGCAGCGTCCCGGTGGGGCCGCCCGCGCGGACCTCGATGGTGCCGCCGGGTCCGCCGGAGGAGATGCGGGCCGTCAGCTTGGTGGCGTTGTTCAGGAGGTACGGCTTGAAGGAGATCCAGTCGCCGTTGTCGGTGAAGCCGACGGTCTTGCCACCGTGCGCGGTGGAGTGGCTCGCCTGCTCGATGCCCTGGAACGCGGTGTAGTGCTCGGCCTGGCGGTGCTTCGGCTGAGCGACATGCTGGGTGTGGGTGGTCAGCGCGGGCTGGCCGCCCGCTCCCTTGTCGGTGTATTCGGCGTCGAAGACCCCGAAGATATTGGCGTTCTCGTCGTGTTCTCCGTCCGCCAGCGTCTGCAGGGTGCCCTCACAGCCGGTGGCCGAGGTGATGGGGTGGGCGTGGCTGTCGTGCCCGAGCAGGTGGGTGATCTTCACCTTGGCGCAGTCGATGGTGCCGTCTTCCGGGTCGCTGACCTTGATGCGGAAGGGCACCTTGTCGCCGAAGGTGAACAGCTGGCCGTCCCCGGGCAGTTCCAGGGTGACCGTCGGCGCGGTGTTGCCGACCGTGATGTGGACGCTCGCCGTGCCGGTCAGGCCGCCGGGGTCCCGGGCGGTCAGGGTGGCGGTGTAGGTGCCGTTGGCGGTGTAGGTGTGCGCCGGGTTGGCCTCGGTGGAATTACCCCCGTCGCCGAAGTCCCAGCTATAGCTGATGGCGTCGCCGTCGGGATCGCTGGTGCCGGACGAGGAGAAGCCGACCCGCAGCGGCGCCTGCCCCGAGGTCTTGTCGCCCGCCGCCTGGGCGACCGGCGCCCGGCCTCCGACGACGTTCTCGATGCGGTACAGCGCCGAGTTGGCGTCACCCGCGCCCCATCCGGTGCCGTAGTCCAGGACGTACAGCGCGCCATCCGGGCCGAAGGCCATGTCCATCACCTGGGTGCCGGTCCAGGGGAAGGCGTTGATGGAGCTGACCGTGCCGTCCGCGCCCTGGTCGATCCGCTTGATCCACTTGCGGCCGAACTCCCCCGCGAAGAAGTCGCCGTCGTACTCCTGCGGGAACTTCACCGGCGAGTTGAGGTTGGCGTCGTAGCGGTAGACCGGTCCGGCCATCGGGGATTCCGAGCCGGAGCCGAACTCGGGCACCGACCCGCCGTCGTAGGGGATCCAGGCGGCCTGGGCCGGGGGCAGGTCGGTGAGGCCGGTGTTGTTCGGGGAGGTGTTCTTCGGCGCGGCGCAGTTGAAGGCGGAGCCGGAGGTGCCGGTGGCGAAGTCGTAGTCGATGTACGGCTGGTTCTTGCCGACGCAGTAGGGCCAGCCGAAATTACCGGCCTTGGTGACCCGGGCGAACTCCACCATGCCCTGCGGACCGCGGGTGGAGCTGGCGTTGCCCGCGTCGGGCCCGTAGTCGCCCACGTAGACCACGCCGGTGGCCTTGTCGACGCTCATCCGGAACGGGTTGCGGAATCCCATCGCGTAGATCTCGGGGCGGGTCTTGGCGGTGCCGGGGGCGAAGAGGTTGCCCGCCGGGATGTCGTACGAGCCGTCGGCCTTGACCTTGATGCGCAGGATCTTGCCGCGCAGGTCGTTGGTGTTGCCCGCGCTGCGCTGGGCGTCGAAGGCCGGATTGCGGCTCGCCCGCTCGTCGATGGGCGTGTAGCCGTCGGAGGCGAAGGGGTTGGAGTCGTCGCCGGTCGACAGATACAGATTGCCCTGTGCGTCGAAGTCGATGTCGCCGCCGACGTGGCAGCACATGCCACGGGAGGTCTTGACCTCCAGCACCGTCTTCTCGCTGGCCCGGTCCAGGGTGCCGTCGGTCTTGAGCACGAACCGGGAGAGCCGGTTGACGCCGTCGAACTTGGTGAAGTCCGCGGCCGTGCCGTTCTCCGGGGCGTCACCGCCCGGGGTGTTCAGCGGCGGCGCGTAGTAGAGGTAGATGAAGCGGTTGGCGCTGAAGCCCGGGTCGACCCCGACGCCCTGCAGCCCCTCCTCGTCGTGGCTGTACACCGGCAGGGTGCCGGCGACCTTGGTGGTGCCGGCGGCGTCGGTGAGCCGCAGCGTGCCATCGCGCGAGGTGTGCAGCACCGAGCGGTCGGGCAACACGGCCAGCGACATCGGCTCACCCGTCTCGGCCACCCCCTTGGCCAGGGTGACCTGCTGGAACACGGGGGCAGCGGCGGGGGCGGCGGCCGTCCGGCCGGAGTCGGGCTCGGCGTCCGCCGCCGGGGCGGTGAGCGTCAGGGTGGCGCCGGTGAGCAGTGTTCCGGCGAACAGCGCGAGGGATCTGCGCAGTCCGAGGCGTTTCCTGTGCACGAAGGTCCTCCGTATGCAGTGGGGATACTCGCGGAAGTGCTGAGCACAGGCGCGCGCCGTCGCGCCGCGGTACGGGCCTTGGGCAGGGTGGAGGGGACCCTTGTGCCCGTACTCGACACCGCCCTAGCCGTGGCCCGCCGACGCGGACAGCTCGCCCACGAAGGGCACGGGCTCGGGACGGGAACATGTGGTGCCGACCGGGAGCGAGGTCCGCTCCCGGGCGCTACCGCGCCAAAGCTCCACGGGACCGTCGAAGGTGTCGGGATCCGGTACGGACCGCGAGCCCTCGCTGCCGTGCGCGTCCACGGCCTTGCGCGCGGTCCGGGTACCCGGGCCGAGCACCGTGTCCGGCGCGCGGCCGACCCGCGGCCCGGCCCGCTGTGCCGCGCCCATGATGGCGTCGGCCTCCTCGCCGACCAGCCCTGTCCTCAGCGGCTCGCCCACAGCGGTCCCCTCTCGGTCAGCCTCCGCTGGGGTGGCGCTCGTCGCGTTCGGTCTCACGGCCTCTGCACGCTCCCATCGGTGGTCCGCAGCAGGGCCCAGCGGTCGTGGGCCAGGGGCTCGGGGGCGGGATAGCGGCGTGCGACGCTCTCGTCGAAGTCGACTCCGAGCCCCGGGGCCTCCCGGGGCTCCATCGCTCCCAGGCGCGGCACGATCGTCCCGGGGAAGACCTCCAGAACCGCCTCGCGGAAGGTCGCCGCCTCCTGGACGCCGAAGGCGGGGCTGGAGATGTCGAGGGCGACGGTGGCCGCCTGCGCGAGCGGGCTGACGTCGCCCGGCCCGTGCGGGGCGAGCCGGACGCCGTGCAGCTCACATGCGGCGGCGAGCTTACGGGCCGGAGTGAGGCCGCCGAGCGTGGGGATCCGGATCCGCGCGAAGTCGATCACCGGCCCGGCCAGCAGCGGCAGGAACTGGGTGAGATCGCTGAACAGCTCGCCCATCGCGAGGGGCACCGGGGACGCGGCGCGCAGCCGCGCGAAGTGCGCGGCGTCCTCCGGGGCGAGCACATCCTCCACGAAGTAGAGCCCGGCGTCGGCCACCCGGCGCAGGAACTCCACGGCCTGGCGCGGGTCGAGGCGCTCATGCGCGTCGTGCAGCAACTCGACGCCGTCGCCGACCAGTTCGCGGGTGCGGCGCAGCACCGGGGGCACCGCGCGCAGATAGGCGGCGCTGTCCCAGCGACCGGAGCGGTCGTGTCGGGCCCGGGCCTCCTCGGCGCCGGAGGGGGCGGCGCCGTAGGTGTCGGAACCGGGGACGGCGGTCTGGACGCGGACGTGCCCGAAGCCCCGTTCGCGCGCGGCGGCGACCTTGTCGGCGAGTTCTTCGGCGTCCCGGCCGTCCACGTGGGTGTAGGCGGCGGCGCGGTGCCGGAAGCGGCCGCCGAGGAGGGCGTACAGCGGGGCGCCGAGCCGCTTGGCCTTCAGGTCCCACAGGGCGACATCGACGCCGCCGAGGGCGTTGCCGGTGATCGAACCACCGCGCCAGTAGGCGCTGTTGAGGGCCAGGCGGTGCAGGTCCTCGATGTCGCCGGGGTCGCGGCCGCGCAGCAGCGGCGCGAGGTAGTCGTCGATCACGCTGCGGACGGCCAGGGTGCGCTGAGGGTCGCTGGCACATCCGAGGCCGTACAGCCCGGGGTCGTTGGTCTCGATCCTCACGATGAGGTACGGGCAGCCCTGCGGGGCCGTCAGGAACGTGCGTACGGCGGTGATGCGGAGCTTGTCGCCGCGCTCCTCCACCCAGGGGGCCTGGGCCAGCGGGAGGTGCGGCTCATGGGGTGCGGACATGCGCTCCCATTCCGGTAGCCGAATGGCAATCGTCCATTCGAACGTAAGGAGGGTTCAGGAGCGGTGTCAATGACCGTACCGGGATACGGTCGGGCTCGGGGCGCGCGGCGGTGTGCGGGGCTCAGTGCTCGCCGAGGCGCTTCAGCAGGGTCCGCAATGAGTGGGCCGCCTCGGTGACATGGGCGGCGATCTCGCTCAGCCGGGCGTCGTCCATCCGGCTGCGCGGCGCCGAGCAGCTGATCGCGTCGCCGCCGCCGTGCCCGGTACCGAGCGGGACCGCCACACAGCGGATGTCCACCGAACTCTCGCCCTCGTCCTCCGCCCAGCCGCGTTTGCGGGCGTCGGCGAGCTGGGCGAGCAGCTCGTCCGGGTCGGTGACGGTGCTCGGAGTCAGCGCCGTCAACGGCCAGTTGAGCCGGCGCTGGATCTCGGCCGCGTCGTACTGGGACAGGATCGCCTTGCCGAGCGCGGTGGCATGCGCGGGCAGCCGGCGGCCCACCGCCGAGTACATCCGCAGGGCATGACGGGATTCACGTTTGGCCAGGTAGACGACGTCCGTATCGTCCAGCCGGCCGAGGTGGACGGCCTCGCCGGTCTCCTCGGCCAGCAGGTCGAGCACGGGCCCGGCGATCCCGGCGAGGTCGTCGCTCTCCAGATAGGCGGTGCCGGTCAGCAGCGCCTTGAGACCGAGGCTGTACAGCGTTCCCGACGGGTCCGTCTCCACCCAGCGGCGGGACTCCATGGTGCGCAACACGGCATGCAGGCTGCTCTTGGGCACGGCCAGGGTGCTCGCCATGTCGGCGAGCGAGAGCCGGGCGCCCTCGGCACCCAGGAGTTCGAGCACTTCCAGGACGCGCGCTGCGGACTTGACGTCCTCGTGACGCCGGCCCCGCGCTGCTCCCGACACCGATTCCACGCCAGCCTCCGCTCCCCGGCCCGGCGCCCCGCTGGCCCCGGTTGCCGACACCTTACGCAGCTTGTCTTGACGCTATATCACGGCAAGCCTATGTTCCGTTACTCCAACGTCATTCGGTCTTCTGAACGCATCGGCATGAGGCAGGGGCTCGTATGCATGCCAGATATCCGCTTTCTCCTCCCTCGGCACGTTTCTCCCCGTCGCCGCGACGCGCCCGCCTCGCGGCGCTGGGCCTCGCCGCCGTGCTGTCGGCCTCGGGCTTGAGCGGCTGCGGCAGCGCGTCGGGGGCGGGCTCCGCGGACGCACACCCTCACCGACACCTGGAACCGGCTCCACTTCCTCGACTACTTCCTCAACAGCCTCAAGGTCACCGCCCTGACCGTGGTGCTGACGCTGCTGATCTACGCCGCCGCCGGATACGCCTTCCGATCATCCTGCTGGAGCACAACCTCGGCATCCTCGGCACGCACTACGGGCTCGTCCTGCCGTTCGTCAACGGCACCGCGCCACTGTCGGTGATGCTGCTGACCGGCGCCTTCACGGCCGTACCGAAGGAGCTGCGGGACTCCGCCCGGGTCGACGGGGCCGGGGAGCCGCACATCTTCGCCCGTGTCTACCTGCCGCTCGCCCGGCCGGCGCTGATCACCGTGGCGCTGCTGACGGCGATCCCGACCTGGAACGAGTATCTGCTCACCAAGGTCTCGCTCAACGACGAGTCCGCGTACACGCTCTCCCTCGGCCTGCAACAGCTCTCCGCGCAGAACGTGCCGCAGTACAACAGCCTGATGGCCGGTGCGCTGATCGTGGTGATCCCGGTGATCCTGCTCTTCCTCGCGCTGCAGCGGTACTTCGTGAACGGACTCGTCGGGGCGGTGAAGGGATGACCCACGTGCTGGTGACGGGCGCCGCGGGCCACATCGGGCGCCATGTCGTCGACGACCTGCTGAACCACGGCTACCGCGTGACCGCGACCGACCGTAACCCCGTCCACGACCCGCGTCTGGAGCGCAGCCTCGCCGGGGATCTGCGCGACCGCGAGCTGGTGCGGGAGGCGCTGCGCGGGGTGGCGGCGCTCGTCCATCTCGCGGCCATCCCGCACCCCGACACCCGGGATCCGGCGGGCCAGTTCACCGCCAACTGCCACACCGCCTACCTGGCGCTGGACGAGGCCGGGCGCGCCGGGGTGCGCCGTGTGGTGGCCGCCTCCAGCATCGGCGCGCTGGGACTGGCGTGGTCGACCCACCCGCGCTCACCCGGCTATGTACCGGTCGACGAGTCACACGCCACGCTCGCCGAGGACCCGTACGGACTCTCCAAGCTGGTCCTCGAACAGGTCGCCGAGGGCACCCACCGGCGCTGGGGCACCGACACCGTGTGTCTGCGCTTCCCCTTCACCGGCACCGGCCCACGGCTGACGCGCCAGCTCGCCGCCGTGCGCGCGGACCCCGGACACCACGCGAGCGACCTGTGGGGGTGGCTGGACACCCGCGACGCCGCCGCCGCGGTGCGAGCCGCGCTCGCCGCCGAGTCGCGCGGCAGCCATGTGCTGTACGTGGCGGCCCCCGACACCTCATCGGACATCCCCACGGCCGAACTGCTCGCCCGCTACCACCCCACCGCCAGGATCGTGGCGCCGCTGTCCCGCTTCGCGGGGCTGTACGACACCTCTCGCTGCACCCGGCTGCTGGGCTTCGCCCCCGCCCACGCCCGGCCTACCGCCGACGCCGTCGCCGAGGGTCCCCACCGCTCCTCCCCCACGGAAGGAACATGAGATGGCACAGAGCCCCGGCACCAGTCGCCGGACCTTTCTGGCGGCCACGGCCGCGGGCGCCCTCGGCGCCGGCGCGCTCGCCGCGGCGGGAGGCCGGGCGGCCGCCGCGGCACCCGCCGACGACCCCAGGACACCCGCCACCGCGACCCGTCTCGCCCTCTCGCCAAACGTGCACATCTTCTACTACCCCTGGTACGGCAGCCCGGAGGTCAACGGCTCCTGGCGCCACTGGCCGCAGGGCGGCCTCACCCCGCCCGACCGGATCGGCTCCGACTTCTACCCGGCGGCCGGTGCCTACGACTCCGGCGACCGCGCCGTGGTCGACCGCCACATGGGGTGGCTGGCCCAGGCCGGAACCGGTGTGCTCGTCACCAGCTGGTGGGGGCAGGGCGGTTACGAGGACCAGCGGGTGCCGCTGCTCCTGGACGCGGCGGCCGCGCGCGGGCTGAAGGTGGCCTGGCATATCGAGCCCTACGCCGGCCGCACGGCGCAGTCCGTGGTGGACGACGTCGGCTATCTCATCCAGCGGTACGGCGGCCACCCGGCCTTCTACCGGGACGCGGCGCACGGCGACCGCGGCGCGTACTACGTCTTCGAGTCCCTGCGGATCGTCGACTGGGCCCCGCTGGACCAGGTGGCCGACCGCGCCATCGTGCTGGCCCAGACCACGGACGTATCGAAGGTC
Source organism: Streptomyces sp. 11-1-2 (assembly GCF_003595545.1). Classification (NCBI taxonomy): domain Bacteria; kingdom Bacillati; phylum Actinomycetota; class Actinomycetes; order Kitasatosporales; family Streptomycetaceae; genus Streptomyces; species Streptomyces sp. 11-1-2. The sequence goes on along the minus strand of NZ_CP022545.1, from coordinate 10,065,492 downwards.
GCGCACTTCGGCGGCATGTACACCTATGACGCCATCGCCGCGGGCAACAACCCGCAGTGGGCCGGCCCGGCCGCGTACTGCCGTGACCACGGCATGGTCTGGGCGCCGTCCATCGGCCCCGGCTACCTCGACGACCGCGCCGTGCCCGGGAACACCACACCCACCCTGGAGCGCGACGACGGCGCCACCTACGACCTGGAGTGGAACAACGCACTCTCCCCCGCCAACGGGGGCCCGCCCGCCTGGGTCTCGATCACCTCGTTCAACGAGTGGCACGAGGGCAGCCAGATCGAGCCCGCGGCCTCCGCCCCGCCCACCGCGCAGAGCTACCGGACCTACAGCGGGGCGTACGAGAGGACGGGCGCCGCGGCCGAGACCGCGTATCTCGACCGCACCGCGTACTGGGTGGCCCGGTTCGAGGCCGCTCGCCGCCGCTGAGCCGTGGTTCGCCGGGGTCCCGGCCGGGGCCCCGGCGAACCGCGCTAGGCGACCGGTTTCGTGGGCCGGTCGGGGGTCAGCGCGATCTCCTTCTTGAGCATCCGGCCCCCGTCTCCGGTGAGGCGGAGGTAGTAGTCCGAGGAGCAGACGGTGCCGTCCTCGTCGAGCGCCCAGATCCCCGAACCGGCCGGGACCATGGACGCGTTCTCCGCCGTCTTGGCTATCTGATTGCCCTCGTTGTACTCGTCGAACATGGAGATGTAGATGCCTTGCGCGCCCACCCGCACCATGTTGTAGAACTGCCGCCACATGAAGTCGCCGTGCGCGCGCTGCCGCGACTGGGTGTCCCCGGGGAGCACACAGGGCTGGTAGTCGATCCCGTTGGCGTTGCAGTCGGCCTGGTCCGGGGTGTTGACGCCGGAGAAGAAGCGGTCGGTGTCGGCGATGTTGCCGATGCGTCCCACCATCCACGGCGAGAGCATGTTGAAGGCGTGGTAGACGCCCATGTAGCCGGGGCGTGAGTCCTCGTTGCCGGACCGCCAGTGGGTCGGAACCCCGCCCATCACATAACAGCCCTGGGCCTTGAACCAGTTGACGACGTCCAGGCAGTCCGCGGCCGACCAGGGCTTGTTGGCCTCGTTGAAGCCGAATCCCCAGATGCCCACCACCGGCTTGCCGTTCTGTCTGGCGTAGGCGGAGGACGCCGTATGGGCCTTCATCTTGTCCGTCCAGTCCTGCTTCAACTGGCTCTTCATGTCGAGCCAGCCGGTGGCGTCGTACATGATGTAGAACTTCCGGCCGTACCTCTCCGCCGCCGACCGGACTTTGATGGCCATGGCGTCGCGCGTCGGCCCCTCGGGGCTGAAGGGGTTGAAACGCTGGAGGGCGGCGGTGTCGATGGCGTACTGCTGCATCCAGCGGAAGTGGGTGTCGACGGTCTGCTGGTCGTAGGAGGAGAACAAGGTGGCCGGCTGGCCGTTGTTGAGGTTGCTGTAGTTGGTCCGGTAGCCCTTGGTGTAGTCGCGCATATCCGGCCAGCTGTGAATGCCCGTGTTGCCCGGCGACGGCGGCTGGGACATGTTGGCGGCCCAGTGCCACCAGCCGTTGATCGGGGCGCCGTCCCCCGCGCAGGCGAACCAGCCCTGATAGCCGACGGTGACCTTGCCGACGACGTCACCGGGCGGGCTGGCCGCGGCGGCGGTGCCCGTCGTCAGCTTGGCGGCGCCCAGGGCACCGAGCGCCGTCGCGCCGAGCGCGGAACCGATGAGATGGCGGCGTGAAATACCCATGAGGGCCTGCCTTTCCGGCAGTGAGCGGCTTGAGTGGGGGTGCTCGCTGCGGCGGATCGTAATCACGCATTCATGATTCCGCAATTTAATGGACGGTTTGCCGAATTCAGACGGAAACGCTTTTCGTCGTTTATGCGTCATTCCCTCATTCCGCGATCAAGGATCGAGGACCAGCGGTCGTCAGTGGCCGCGGGTCCGGACGCCGCCGTACTGCTCGTCCATGACCTTTCCAGCCAGGTGGTCGTCATGGGGCGGCGCATGGACGTCATCGCGTGGAATTCCCTCGCCACCGCACTCATCACCGACTTCGGGCAGGTTCCGGAAAGGCGCCGGAACTATGTCCGCATCCTCTTCACGGACCCCGCCACGCCCTGTCCGCGTCACCGGCCGACTGACCCGGCCGCACCGCCCCGCCGAGATGTGCATAGGCTGAGCTCCTGTCAGGACAACAGCGGCACGGGGGACACGATGCGGAAAGAGGCGGTTCGGTACCTTCGGTGTCCGCACTGCTGCGACGACGCCATGACGATGGCCGACGGCGCGCTGCGGTGTTCCCAGGGGCACAGCTTCGACGTGGCGAAGCAGGGATATGTGAATCTGCTGCGCGGGGCCGCCAAGTTCAGCGCGGACACCGCCGAGATGGTGGCGGCCCGCGCGGACTTCCTGGCCGCCGGTCACTTCGCACCGATCGCCGGGGCACTGGCCGCGCTGGCGCGCGAGACGGCACCGGCACCCACGGGCGGGGACCCCGGCTGCGTCGTGGACATCGGCGGCGGCACGGGCTACCACCTCGCCCGGGTGATGTCGGAGTTCCCGGGCTCCGAGGGTGTCCTGCTCGACATCTCCAAGTTCGCCGCCCGCCGGGCCGCGCGGGCGCATCCCCGTATCAGCGCGGTGGTGGCCGACGCCTGGGACGGGCTGCCGTTCGCCGACGGGGCCGCGTCGGTGGTCCTCAACGTCTTCGCGCCGCGCAATCCGGCCGAGCTGCGCCGGATGCTGCGCCCTGAGGGTGTGCTGCTGGTGGTGACGCCCCGGCCGGATCATCTACGGGAACTGGTGGAGGCCCTGGGACTGCTGCGGGTGGACGAGCAGAAGGACGAGCGGCTGGCGGACCGGTTCTCGGCGCATTTCACCGAGGTGGCCCGGGAGCGTTCGCGGAGCACCATGACGCTGGACCACCAAGCCGTGCCGCGGCTGGTGGGGATGGGGCCCAACGCCTGGCACCAGCACGGCGAGCGGCTGAGGGAGCGCGTCGCGCTGCTGCCCGAGCCCTGCGACGTGACGCTGTCCGTCACGCTCACCGCCTACCGTCCGCTGGTCTGACGCCACCGCGGAGACGCCCCGGCCCGCCGGGCCGCGCCCGGCGCCGGTCAGGTCCAGACGGTGTATCCGCCGTCCACGCGGATCGCCTCGATGCCGCTGATGTAGCGGGCGCCGCAGCGGTCCTGGGGCAGGACGAGCTGCGGGCCCGCGCGGTCGAGCGAGGTGCCGTCGATGGTGACCGCGAGCAGGACGGGGGCACGGCCGAAGTCCGGGTCGATCTCGGCCCAGGACAGCAGCGCGCGGTGGCCGTCCGCGCCGCGTACGGCGATCAGGAAGCGCAGCCGGTCCTTGCGCCGGGCGGCGTCGAAGGCGGGACCGGCGGAGACCAGGACGTCGTGCAGGTACGGTCCGGTGAAGCGGTGCTGCTGGATGCCGCTGGTGGCGCAGTCGAAGCTGACCTGTGCCCGGTGCTGGGGCCAGGAGAGCAGTTCGGACACCGTCAGCCGGGCCGGACGGGTCACATCGCCGGTGAGGGCGAGTTCCGCCACCGGACCGGCAGCCGTGCTGGCAGCTACGAGGGAGTCACTCACGGGCTACCACCTCCTGGAGGACCGTTACCCGACCCCGCGTCCCACGCAAACGCACATGCCATGCCGAGGGATCAAAGATCCGGCTGGTGCGAGGTGGAAGGAGTCTTTCTCCTCGCATCTGCGGCGTTGCGCCCGACTCACCCGAGGTCCGGGTTCCCGGTCCGCAGGCGCCAGTGCCGGCCACCGTGGACAAGCGTCGCGGCGCCCAGGAGGAGGAAGCCACCGCTCGCCACCGCCAGCAGTGTCCGGACGACCATCTCCCGGCCCGGCACGTCCGCCGCGTATATCCACCGCACCAGGAAGTTCGTGGTGGCGGCCACCGGAAAGCTGTAGATCCACAGCCCGGTGTGGAAGGACCGCTCGCGGAGGGTCGGAAGCATGAAGGCGACCAGGGCGAGGGTGAAGAACAGGATGCCGGAGAACCCGTAGCCGACCCCGTCCGGACGGCCCCCGTGGGCGGCGAGCCAGGCGTTGCTGCCGACGGCGGGCGGGATGACCAGGACGGTGAGGGTGGGCCGGGCCGGTGGCGGAAGCGGACTGCCGGCGACCAGGCTGCCGAGGATGACCGTGCCGAAGGCCAGCCAGTACAGAACCCCCACGGCGAAGGACGCTGCCGCGATCTCGGGCAGGTGCAGCGTCGACGCGGTGATGCTCGCGATGAACGGTGCGGACGAGACCGGCAGCAGATAGCCGGGGTGCAGGGTGGTCTCGCTGAGCCCGCCGGTGAACCAGTGGGCGAGCAGACGCGCGGCGACCAGCGCGGCCGCCACGACGAAGACGGCGTAGGCCCAGCGGGCGCCCTCCTCGCCGAAGCGCGAGAAGTGACCGGTGATCAGCATGCCGATGATGGGGACGTACGCGAGGGCGAACCCCTGGCCCGGGTGGCGCAGATCCTCGCGCAGGTTGTGCCACCGGGCTCCGCCGTGCCGCACGTATGCGGCCAGGAGCACGACCCAGACCAGTCCGCTGATCACGAACAGCACATCGCTGATCTGGATCCACGCCGAGGCGACGGAGGTCGCCGCCTGCCAGGCTCCGCCCAGCCCCGCGGAGCCCAGCGAGATCGCCAGCAGGCTGATGCGCGCGCTCCGCGAGCCATGGGAGGCGGGGGCCGCGTACGGCGCGGGTCCGGCCGAAGCGGCGGAACCGGACAGGATCGGCGGGCCCTGGCCCCGCTCCGGCCGGAGGTCCGAGCCGTTCTTGGCAGTCATGAGCTGTGTCCTCGAGGTTGATCCCGGAAGATGACCTTGTAATGGATGTTTAATTTTAGGCGCTTACTTATAGCATGCACGGCCACCGAAATGTAAGCCCCATTCACCAATAGACCATGTGCTAGGGTGGTTGGGTGGCCAGCGAAGAATCGGACTCAGCGCGACGGATTCCCGCGACCGCGGCGGCGATGGTGGACCTGCTCAACTCCCGGCCGCACGGTCCCGGTTTTCCGGACACGCTCCAGACCCCGGAGGCGGCGAGCGCCGTCCTGCGCCCGTTCGGCCAGCCCGCGGCGGAGGCGCCGTCACCGCAGCGCATCGCCAAGATCCGCGGGCTGCGCACGACCCTCATGGACATCGCGTCCGCGCCCGACACCGCCGGGGCGGCACCCGGCTGGGCACAGCTCGCCGAGCGGGCGTCCGCTGTCACGCTGCGGCAGGATTTCTCGGAGCCCGGGGCGGTGCGGCTGCGGCAGATCGGTGGCGACCCCGTGGTGGGTGGCATCACCCTGGCAGTGGCGGAGCTCGTCTCCGACGGCACCTGGCCCCGTCTCCGCATCTGCGCCAACGAGCTCTGCGGCCACGTGTTCTACGACACCACGCGCAGCCGCACCCAGCGCTGGCACTCGTACGAAGTCTGCGGCAACAAGAGCAATGTGGCCGCGTACCGGGCCCGGCAGAAGACCCGGCCCGGAAGCTGACACCGGAACCGGGTCTTGATCTCGCTCGTGTCCTCGTTCTCTCGCGATCCGTGGATGACCGGGCCGGTCAGGTCAGCGGGACGTCGAGGACCGCCTTGCGGTGGCTGAACGTCTCCAGCGAGTAGCGGCCGTGGTAGCTGCCCATGCCGCTCTCCCCGACGCCGCCGAACGGCAGGGTCGGCACGGTCAGATGGAAGATCGGGAAGCCGAAGTTGACGGCGCCCGAGGAGGTTTCGGCGATCAGCCGGGCCCGGGTGGTGTCGTTCTCGGTGAAGGCGTAGAGCGCGAGCGGCTTGTCGCGGTCGTTGATGAAGGCGATGGCCTCGGTGAGGTCGGCGACGGTCAGGATCGGCAGGATGGGGCCGAAGATCTCCTCCCGCATCACCGCCTCGTCGGGCTTCACGTCCACCAGCACGGTCGGGGCGATGTACTTCTCGGCGCGGTCGCTCTGTCCGCCGGTCACGGTGCGGCCGGAGCCGAGCAGCGCGGACAGGCGGTCGAAGTGGCGCTCGTTGACGATGCGTCCGTAGTGGTCGGCGGAGCGCGGGTCGGTGCCGTACAGCTGCTCGATCGCCTGGGTCAGGGCGACCGCCAGCGCCTCGGCGGTGTCCGGGTCGGTGAGGACGTAGTCGGGGGCGACGCAGGTCTGTCCGGCGTTGGAGAACTTGGTGGACGCGATGCGGGCGGCGACCGCGGCGAGGTCGGCGTCGCGGTCGACGAAGACCGGGGACTTGCCACCGAGTTCGAGGGTGACGGGGGTCAGATGCTCGGCGGCCGCGCGCATCACGATCCGGCCCACGGTGCCGTTGCCGGTGTAGAAGACGTGGTCGAAGCGCTGGGCCAGCAGCGATGTCGTCTGGGCGACGCCGCCCTCGACCACGGCGGTGGCCTCGTTGTCGAGGTAGGCCGGAAGGAGCCGGGCCAGCAGGGCGGAGGTCTGCTCGGCGAGCTCGGAGGGCTTGATGACCACCGCGTTGCCGGCCGCCAGCGCGGCGGCGACGGGGGTCAGCAGCAGATAGATCGGATAGTTCCAGGCCGAGAGGATCAGGGCGACACCGAGGGGGTCGAGCTCGGTGCGGGCGGTGGTCCCCTCCGGCAGGTGGGAGACGGTGACCTCCGCGGGCTGCGGGGCGAGCCACTCCTCCAGATGCTCGAGGTAGTCGTCGATCTCGCGGACCGTGATGTCGATCTCCGCGCGGTCGACCTCGGCGGGGTTCTTGCGCAGGTCGACCCAGAGGGCGTCGGCGATGACCGCGCGGTTGTCGGTCAGCAGCGCGCGCAGCCGGGTGAGCTGCTCGCGGCGCCAGGCGAGAGACTTGGTGCGGCCACTGCGGTGGGTCTCGCGCAACCGCGCCACGAGGGCGGCGGCGTCGGTCTCGGTCAAGGCGGGGTAGGTGGTGGTCATGGGGCATCCCGTTCTTCGGCAAGGAGCCCGGCCCGCGGGCAGGGTGTGCTGGACATCGACGTAATCGTCTTTGTGATTTAGACGCTTACGTAGCACACGCGATCCCAGGCGCGTAATTCCCTATTGCCAATAGACCATGTACAGAGCCCGCCCCGGCGAAGCGCACGATGGTCGAGTCGACCGGGATGTCCCAGTCGAGCTAATGACGGGGCGCGGGGAGCGGCCGTTCCGCGGCGGGGGCACCGCCGGCCCGGTCGATGGCGCGCAACTCGTCGAGGCTGTCGGCGAGCGTGCGGCCCGCCAATGCGCCGAGGACGGCCGCCTCGGTCTCATCGGTGAGCCTGACGAAGTACTCAGCGGAGTGGTTGGTGACCAGGCACTCCCGGGGCCCCTCCGTCCGGGGGGCCCACAGCGGCTTGTCGCCGATGGATGAGCGGTAGATCTCTCCCAGCGTGATCTGGTCTGCGGGCCGGCCGAGGCGGACACCCCCGCTGCGGCCCTTGATGGACGCGACGAGAGCGTCCCGCACCAGCGGGACCATCAGCTTGCGCACCAGGCTCGGGTTCGTGTCCAGACTCCTGGCGAGCTGGGTCGAGCTGAGGACGGGACTGCCCTCTTCCTCGGCATGGCCCAGCAGGAGCATGACCTTCAGCGCACTGGAGAACCTCACGTCCAGCATGCTCGCACCCCCTTCTTCCGCCGCTTGGTACGGGCGGCTCCCGACGCCCCCATATTAGCAACTCTTACAGTTGCATTTCCGTCGAAGGATATGCACTTTTCACACATGCAGATTGCGATGACCCAAGGTGACCACCTGCGGCACACAAGCGACCGGTCGCCCGTCTGCCGTACAAGCCCGGACACCGACAGGCACCACAGAGAGATCCGGAGAATGTCATGAGCACCGAGAACGAGATCAGAGAGATCGTTTCCCGATACACCCGGGCTGCGGACCGGCGCGACGGCGAGGCGCTGGCACAGCTCTACGAGGCCGACGCGGTCGTCGAGGTCCACTACCACCGCGGTCCCGATGGGATGGAGTTGCTGGGAACCCTCTCCGGAGGAGCGCAGATCGCAGCGGCCATGTCCACGGCCATGGCGCCGCACCCGCCCCTGGGCTGGAGCCACCACACCACCTACGACCATCTGGTCTCCGTCGACGGCGACGAGGCCGGCATCGATACCCAGTTCATCACCTACGACGTCGTCGGAACCAGGAAGCCCGAGGGCGGGTGGCCCGCCGGCACCTTCGGCGCCCAGGGCGCCATCAAGCCCATCGAGTCCGGGTACTACCGCTTCACCTTCCGCCGAACCGACGGCGTCTGGCGCATCCGTCACCAGGACGTCATACACGACATCCCCTACGTCTTCTGATCACCCTGCGGCCCGTCCCCGACGCCCGCACAGCGGGCTGCGCAGGGGAGCCGCCGAACCGGACACATCGGTAGCACGCTCGCCCGGCTGGCGGTCGACGCCGGCCTGGACGTCGTGCTCAGCAACTCGCGGGGGCCGCAGACGCTTTCCGGCCTCGTGGACGAACTGGGACCGCAGGCCCGTGCGGCCACTCCCACGCAGGCGGCGGCCGGGGACTGGGTCGTCGTGACGATCCCGGTCGGCGCTATTGGGACGGTTCCCCAGGAGCCCCTCGTCGGCGAGACGGTCATCGACACCGGTAACTTCTGCGCGCCCTACGCGGTGACCAAGGACGATCAGTACAGGAACCAGCCGGCCGCTCCCGCCTCTGCCGCCGAGGTCCGCGCGGCGCTGGCGTCGGCACGGCGCTGAGCCGAACGCCTGCCGGCTTCGGCTGCGGCTTCGGCTTCGGCTTCGGCTTCGGCTTCGGTGCACCGTGGCGTCGGCGGCGTCAGGACTCGACATGGCCCGCCCGCCCGCAACAACCGGCCAGCCGATGAGAAGGGGTACGGGCGGCTAGCCCGCTACGCGCTTCAGGCCGCGCACGGCCGGGATCGCCAGCAGCAGGGCGCAGGCGACGAGCGCCATCGACGCGGACACGCACAGCAGCGGCGCCGTCCCCGTGACGACCGCGAGCGGCCCCGCCACGGCCTGCCCGACTGGCTTCATCACCAGCGAGCCGGCCGCGTCGTACGCGTGCACCCTGCCGAGGACCTCCTGCGGGATGTGCGTCTGCACGCTCGTGTGGAACATGACGATCCAGAACGCCATGCCCACGCCGCTCACCCCGTAGCACCCGGCAATGAGCGGCGGGGGAAAGCCGAGAGCGACCCCCAACGGCATGAGCGCCCAAAGGATCATGGAGAGGGCGCCGGCCCGGAGCGGATACCGCGGGCGGAGCCTGATCGCGACGATCCCGCCCAGCACACTTCCCGCCCCGAGGGACGACATGACCAAGCCGAACGTCGATGCTCCGTAGTCGGTGACGAGCGTGCTGTTGCCGAGGGTCATGGTGGGGCCGGCGCCGGCCAGCTGCCAGAGCATGAAGACGACGATGACGCTCCACAGCCAGGTCCTGGCCCGGAACTCCCGCCATCCCTCGACGAGATCGGCCCGGAACGACGATTCGCCGTCCCGCGCGGCCGGGCCCATCGGGACCGAGCGGAGGAGGAGCAGGCAGGCGCCGCTGACCCCGTAGGTCAAGGCGTCGAGGGCGACCACCGTTGCCGGTGAGGAGACCGCCAGCAGCAGGCCGGCCAGCGACGGGCCGATCACGGCGGTGACGGACTCCGAGATGCGGAGGGTGGCGTTGGCCTTCTGTACGTCCTGAGCTATCCGCGGGGTGATGCTGGCGACTCCCGGCTGGAAGATTGCGCTGCCCGCCCCGATCAGGGCCAGCAGCACCAGGATCTGCCACAGCCGCGGCGTGCCCAGCAGGAACAGCAGCGCGAGCACCGCCTGAGAGCACAGCCGAGCTGTGTCCGAGACAACCATCAGCCGCCGGGCGCCGAAGCGGTCGGACAGCACCCCGCCAAAGATGATCAGTGCTGCGAACGGCGCTACGAGCGCGGCGAGCGCGTAGCCGACCCCACTCGCCCCGTATCCCGCCCGGATCACGGCGGCCGTGATCGCGACGGGGAGCATCGCGTCGCCCAGCAGAGAGGTGGTGCGGGCGGTGAAGAACAGCCGGAAGTCCGCTGTCCACAGCGGCCGATCAGACAAAGTCTCCTTGACTTGCAGGTCACGGGCCATGTCCGAGCCAGCCACCGCACACCGTCCCACGTATGCCGTTGATCCCGACCAGGGCGACAGTCTTGTGCCTCGGCCGTTCCTCGGTCAACGGAATATGTTCGACGAGCTCAGCACGTAAGTGCGTTTGAGGACCCCGGGCCCGTCCTAGGACCCGCTCGCCACCGTGGCCGGGCACAGCCGCCGCGGCGTGGTGTCGCCGCGGAGCCCCGCGTCCACACAGCCACCGGGCAGGCCCTTGTGGGGTGTGCTGCCGAAGTTGGCGGTCACGGTGAGGGTGCCGTCGCCGAAGACGGTGCGTTGCACGGTGCGATCGGCGGTCAGCGCCCGGAAATCGGTCAGCGGCTCGGTACCGGCCGCCTTGTGCAGGGGCGCGAAGTACTTCTGGAGGGTGGCGAGTTCGCGACCGTTCTTCTTCAGCGAGTCGCCGGTGAGCACGAAGTTGAGCGGGGTGTTGTACAGCATGCCGAGCAGCGCGCGGTCGGTCTTCTGCCGTGGCAGCTTGTCGTACGACAGCTCCCAGCGCTCGGTGTTCACCACGGAGTCATGGAGCGCGGTCTCGTACAGCGGCACGCGGTACACCGGGTCGTACATCGCCTTCGCCACATCGGCGGGCAGCTCCGCGGGCTTGAAGAAGACGCCCGGTGCGTCGGCGGGGGCGTAGCCGCCCCAGGTCTCCTTGTCGCGCTGCGCCGTCCACAGACCGCCCGCCACCGGCGTGCCCGAGCCATGGTCGAAGGCGAGGTCCCGGTTGGCCCAGGCCCCGGCGGACTCCGAGCCCAGGACCAGCCCACGGTCGGACAGCCGCTGCATCCGGGCCTGCCGGTTGGCGCGGTCCTGCGCCTTGGTCATGGGGTGAGCGGGGCTGTGGTCGCGGAACAGCTCACCGGCCGCGTCCACATCGAGGAAGTAGCTGTCGGCGCCCGCCTTGGTCATCTCGCGGGTGCGGTCGGCGAGGTAGTGGTGGCGCGGCTCGGCCTTCTCGAACGCCTCGGAGGAGAGGTAGCAGCCGCGGTCGTGGAAACCGGGGACGGGCTTGCCGTCGGCGTCCCGGACGCAGAAGTCCGGGTACACCGTGCCGGGCCAGGTGGACGTCGGCGCGTCGGAGGTGGCCGGGTCCTGGCCGTTGGCGAACGAGTCGTACGGGCCGACGAGATAGCCCGCCTTCTTCGCGGCCGCGGTGGCCGCGGCGTCCATCGGCCGGTCGTCGGCGTCGTAGCCGAGCCACATCCGGTCCACGCCGAGGCCGTGCAGCCTGCCCATGAAGTCGGCCTTGCGGGCGTCGCCCCACAGATAGGCGTGGAAGGCGCCGAGCAGCTTCCTGGTGGCCGGTGTCTCCCGGATCTTCTCCCGCAGGCTCTTCAGCTGCCCGTGCTCGCCGAGCCAGGCACGGTAGTCGCGGGCGGCGGCCACCGGGGAGCCGTCGGTGAGGGAGAAGGCCACGGTGTACCGCGTGGTGCCGTCGGCGCGCGAGAACCGGTGGGTGGCGGCAGTGCGCAGCTTGCCCGCGTCGGAGGTGACGCGCAGCGAGGTGCCGATGTCACTGGGCACGAGATAGCTCACACCCTGGCGGTCGCCAAGTGTGTAGCCCCACAGCGGCATCGACAGATCCGACTCCATGGCCATGTCGGTGTCGACCAGATCGCCCCGGGAGGAGTTCCAGAAGCGGTCGGCCACCGGCAGCGACAGCCCCTCGCCGCGCGGCAGCTGTACGGCGGTGGCGCGCCGGTCGGTGCCGGTGACCGGCCACGACAGGGTGCGGGCGGCCGTCCCGGTGGCTGTGCCAGTCGCCTCGCCCGTGGCCGTCACCGACAGCACCAGACGGCCGTTGTCACCGGCGCGGGCCGTGACATCCAGTCCGGTGTCCGGATAGCTCCAGCGGGCGGTGCCCGGGGAGGTGGTCACCGAGCCAGGCTTCCCGGGAGCGGTGGCGGCGGGCGCGGACAGTTCCATGGTCCCCTGCCACGTACGGGCCGTGACCCGCAGTGAGGTGGTGTCGACGGTGGCGGTGCCGCCCGACACCGGGACCTCCACACGGTGGCCACCGACCACGACCGGCCGGGGTGCGTCCTTCCCGGAGCGGGTGGTGCCGGAGTGGGTGGTGGAGGCGAGGGTGGTCGAGGCGAGGGCGAGGCAGGACACCGCGCCCGCGAGCGCCACGGCGGCGGTCACCCGCGGCGAGGTGAAGTGGTTGCGTTTCATGGGACGTTGATAGCGAGCCGATATAAGAGGGCTTCTAAGAGGTGGCGCGGAAAGGGGTGCGGTCATGGTCGGCGGTTCGGGTGTTCGTCCCAGCGGTGAGTCATCCATGCTCGCCGGATCAGGCTGCGCACGGTGATGATCGTGTCGGTGAGGTCGAAGAATGCGTTGACGACGGGGGCGCGCCGCTCGTAGCAGCGGGCGAGCCGGTGGAATGCCGTATCCGTCCATCATGCCCGAGCGTTTCAGGCCCTGTTTGCCGCGGTCGACCGGGGAACGCCCGGCCACCTCACCGCCTCCTGGAGCTTTGGTGATGGAGCCGTCTACGGCGATCTGGTCGAGGACGAGACCGACGATCCGGTCGTAGGCGTCGAGCGCGATCTGCTTGAGTCGGGCGAAGACGCCCAGTCGTATCCATTCGTTGCGGCGGCTGCGGATCGTGGTGGCCGAGCAGGTTGTGTCGGCGATCGCCTCGTAAGAACAGCCGAAGCGCAACAGTTGCAGCATCTTGTCGAAGATGATCCGGTCGCTGATGCGTCGGCGGTGGCAGCCAAGTGGATGGCCCGGGTGGTATTCCGGCCGCTCGGGCAGCAGGACCGCGAATGGGTCCCAGAGCGGCTCGGTCAGCCATGATGGAAGCGCAGGCACAGGTCTCCTCGGTGATCACAGAGCGTCAGCAACTCCATGATCAACGGGACCTGTGCCCGCTCGGCTACCTACCTTCCCAACCGCGCCTGTCCGCGCGGCCGAACAGCGTTGTCAAGCTTACGGCTTTGCGCCATCCACTCCCCTGCCCGCCGTTTCCGGCGCTTCAGCCGGTCGTGTTCCCGACAGGCCCGGCGAACCAGGGTGGTCGACCTGACCACTCGACAACGCGCGTGCCGGCAATGGCCTGAGGAACTCTTCCCACGGAGCCTCTGCGCACGGATGGCGAGAGCTTGGGCACTCAGATGCTGTTGGCGATGCGCTCGTGGTCCCGTTCGCCCTCGCGGGTCTGGATACCAGCGGCGAGCAGCTTGTGGGCGAGCTCGGTGACCTCATCGCCGAACGCCGCGAACAGGCCCTCGTTCTCAACGGCGTACGCCGCACGCGGAATCGGCTGCGCGACCGCGTCGACCGCAGCCTTCGTGATGGAGATCACCTCCGGCCGGAGGCCGGCGATCCGTCGGGCGAGGGTGTCGACGAAGGAATCGAGTTCTGCGGCGGGCAGGGCACGGTTGATCAGGCCATACCGTTCCGCGAGCTCCGCGCCCACGAGTTCGGCGCCGAGGATGAGCTCCAGCGCTCGGGCCCTTCCTGCCAGGCGCGTCATGTTCACCGTGCCTCCGCCTCCGGGGAGGATCCCCATCAAGGACTCCGGCTGCCCCTGCCCCGATTTGCCGATCGCCGCGAATCGCATGTCCAGGTACATGAAGAACTCGTTGCCCGCGCCGCGCGCGAAGCCCGCCAGCTTGCCGATGGTGACCTGCGGCAGCGAGCGGACCTCCTCGCTCATCGCCTGGAGGATGTTCAGGCCTTCCGGGACGGTCGAGCCCGGCGCGGCCGCGATCGCAGCGCGAGTGGCTGCAGGCAGCGCGTCAGGGTCGGTGAGGTAGGCCATGTCACCGTGCGCAACGAAGAACTCCGGGTCAGCGCTCTCGAAGACAATGACGCGGACGTCGGCGTCGTCCCGCACACGCGCGACGAATGCCCGGAGTGACGGCAGGAGGACCGCGTCCATCAGATTGAGCGGCGGGTGATCGATTGTCACCGTCGCGACCCCGTCCGAGACGTCGATCGTCAGGGCGGGAAGGTCTTCGTAGCTCATGAGGTGGCTCCATATCGCGGTAAGGGACGGCCCGTGACCGGGCCGCCGGCTGGGGACAGCGTCGCGAATCTCAGCATCGCGACTGACACTGAGTATCAGGTTAGAAACCTGTATCCGGGGAAGCAAACGAGTGTGTCGGAGTACACTCGTCCCCATGAGCGCAGCGCCAGTCGGTACCCGTGAGATCAGCCGCCACGCGGTGCGAGCAGAGCTGGCCCGCGTCGCGTTCAACCGGTTCTGCCTCACCGGCTTTGACCAGGTCACCTTCGCCGACCTCTCCGAAGCCGCCGGAGTGTCGCGGAGCACCTTCCTGCGCTACTTCGGCACCAAGGAAGACGTGGTCCTGTTCGTCTTCGACCCTGTCGGTGACGTCATCACTGACGCGCTCGATGCCGAGCGGGCCAACCAGGACGACTGGAGCAGGCTGCGCAACGCCCTGGAGTCAGCCATGAGGTTCCTCGTGCGCGACGTCCAGGAACTCGTGACGATCCTCGGCCTCATCGAGCAGACCCCAGCCCTGTGCGCACGCCTCCGCGAGAAGCAGGCTGAATGGCGACCAGAGATCGTCGCCCGACTGCAGAAGACAACCTCCCCGACCGACGGGCCATCGGTCATCGCCAACGTTCGCGTAGCGGCGGCGCTCGAAATCTTGTGGATCGTCCTCGGGCAATGGAGTGCGAGCGACGGCCAAGAGGACCTCGGCAAACTGCTGGACGCTGCGTTCGCCGCCTTCTCGACCCCGGCATGCCAGCAGACGGACGCTCCGTTGTAAAGGGCCGAGGCGGCGGCTTCCTCGGCGGTGCCGAAGCAGCTGAAAGGAGTGGTCGACCCGGCGGCGGTGATCGCGTCGTCGGAGTCCAGCCCCGGCCGCGAGTGCAGGAGTGGGGTGTCGATCCGGCCGAAGCGGACGGTGTCCACGCTCAGCCGTGCGGAGCCGCCGAGACCCCCACAGCGCCTATCTGCGCGACCTCTAAGAAGCGGCCCCGGAGGGCTTCCGGGAACAGCTTCTGGAAGCGCCCGTTCTCACGCCTCCGGAGCCGGACCGCCGGACCGGTGGCGCGGGATGCGCAGCCGGAAGAGCGCACCGCCGCCGTCGGCCGCCGCCGCGGTGAGCGCGGAGCCGTGCGCCCGGGCGATCTGCCGGGCCATGGCCAGCCCCAGCCCGGAACCGGGCAGCGCACGTGCCTGCCGGGAGCGGTAGAAGCGGTCGAAGACGTACGGCAGGTCCTCGGCGGCGATACCGGGCCCGTGGTCACGGACGGTGAGGTCGATGGCGTGTGCGCCAGAGGTCAACCGGACCTCCACCTCGGCGCCGGGCGGGCTGAACTTCGCGGCGTTGTCCAGCAGATTGGTCAGCAGCCGGGCCAGCCGCGCGGGCACCCCGTCCACCGTGACCTCGGCCAGCTCCGTGGTGAAGGCGGTGTGCGCCCAGTGCGAGCGGGCCTCCTCGACACAGCGCGCGGCCAGCAGGTCCAGTCGCACCGGCTCCACCAGCGGCAGCGGCTCCTCGTCCCGCGCCAGCTCGATCAGGTCGTTGACCAGGCCGGTCACCTCGCGCAACTGGCCGCCCAGCGCCGACGCGGCCCGGTCCCGCTGGGCGGGGGACAGCCGGTCGGCACGGGCCAGCAACTCGGCGTTGGTGCGCAGCGCGGTCAGCGGGGTGCGCAGCTCATGGGAGGCGTCGGCCACCAGACGGCGCTGGGCGGCCACCGACTCCTCCAGCTCGCCGAGCATGGTGTTGAAGCTCCCGGCCAGCCGGGAGATCTCGTCCCCGCGCCGCCGCCCCTCCTCCGGCGGCAGTTCGATGCGATGGGCCGGATCGCGGGTGGCGGCGATCCGTTCGGCGGTGGCGGTGAGCCGGGTGACGGGCGCCAACGCGCGACGGGAGGCGAGATAGCCGAGCCCGGCGGCGAGCAGCGCCCCCGCCGCGCCGATGGCGGCGAGCAGCCGCGCGGCCTGGCGTTCGCCCTGCTCGACGGTGTCGGAGCGCACGGCGAGCTGGAGCGCGCGAGGGCCGCGGAGTGGGGTGGTCAGCGTGCGCATCCGGTGTCCGCGCACGGTGACCTCGCTGTAGTACGCGCCGCGAGTGCCCGCGGCCACCTGGCGGGTGGCGTCGGTGACCGGGATCAGCAGATCCTTGCCCGCCGGATGCCCCGGTGTGCCCGTCCGCGGGGTGACGACCTGCGCGCAGGCCGGGGCGGCCAGCCACCGGCATTCGCCGTACAGCGTCCCGGTGCCCTCGTCACGCCGCTCCTGGGCGAGCAGGGTGGCCTGCTGAGTGAGCTGGAGGTCGAGCTGACGCACCAGTTCGTAGCGGATGACCACATACGCGGCGGCGCACACCCCGACCGTGACCAGCGCCACCGCGGCCGAGGTGATCAGCGCCATCCGGGTGCGCAGCGGCAGACGGCCCGTCAGGCGGCTCCCGGCTCGGCGCTCCCCGGATCGACGGTTGCCCGCTGGGCGGTCCCCGGCCCGGCGTTCTCCAGACCCACCTTCTCCAGACCGGCCGGCGGCGCTCATCGCTCGCCCAGTTCGTAACCGATGCCGTGCACCGTGTGGACCAGCCGCGAGGCGCCCTCCGCCTCCAGTTTGCGGCGCAGATAGCCGATGTAGACCGCCAGCGAGTTGGAGTCCGAGGCGAACTCGGTGCCCCACACCAGCTCCTGGATCAGCTCCCGCGGCAGCACCTGGCCCGGATGGCGCAGGAACACCTCCAGCAGCGCGAACTCGGTACGGGTGAACTCCATCCGCCGTCCGCCACGCATTCCGGTGCGGCTCTCCGGATCGACGGTCAGATCGGCGAAGGAGAGCACACCGGACACGTTCTCGTCGGGCGCCTCGACGGGCGCGGCACGTCGCAGCAGCGCCCGCAGCCGGGCCAGCAGCTCGTCCAGCGCGAACGGCTTGACCAGGTAGTCGTCGGCCCCCGCATCCAGCCCCGCCACCCGCTCGCTGATCTCGTCCCGGGCGGTGAGCACCAGGACCGGCGTACGGTCGCCGAGGCCGCGCAGCCGGCGGCACACCGCCAGCCCGTCCATCACCGGCATGGCCAGGTCCAGCACGATGGCGTCCGGCGGTTCGGCGGCGATCGCGCTGAGGGCCGCCAGCCCGTCCCCGGCCACCCGCACCTCGTACCCCTCCACGGCAAGACCGTCCACCAGGGCGGCGCGGACCTCCGGATCGTCGTCCACCACCAGCACGGCCGCCGTCCGGGGGTCGGTGGGCTTTCCCCGGCCGGACGGGGAGGACGCGGCAGCGGACATCACGGGCCTTTCGGATGGGCACAGGTCAGTCCCCACCCTGGCAGAACACGCTCTTAGAACACTCTTAACGGCATCGGCCACAATGGGCACGTGCGGATCCTGTCCTACCCCGAAGCCGAGACACCGGCCCCGCTCCGCGCCCAGGTGTGGGAGTTGCAGCAGGAGGCGTGGCCCGCGACGGCTCCCGGCACCACGGGCGAACCCGGACCCACTCATGACCCGGCGCTGCGCCCGGTGTCGATGCTGCTCGTGGACGACGGCCACGGCCACGGCACCGTGCTGGCCGCCCTGGACATCCTCACCACGACCCTCACCCACGCGGGCCGGTCCTACCGGGCCGGAGGACTGAGCACCGTGGTCACCCGGCGGGCGGTACGCGGCCGGGGGCACGGCGCGCGCCTCGTCGCCGCCGCCCACCGGGCGATGGCCGACTCCGGTCTCGACCTGGGCCTGTTCACCTGCGACCGGCCGCTGCGGGACTTCTACACGGGCGCCGGATGGCAGCCGCTGCCCGGCACGGTGCTCGTCGGAGGCACCCCGGACGCCCCCTTCCCGAGCGACCAGCCCTCCTTCGACAAGGTCACGATGGCGCATTTCTTCTCCGCCACGGCCCGGCGCCACCGCGCCGACTTCCTCGCCGCCCGGATCGGGCTGTACCCCGGCGAGATCGACCGGCTGTGGTGACCGGCACGCACCACGGCCCGTTGGGCGCCGACGGTACGGCCCGTTAGTCCAACACCCCCGCGCACTTGTCCATGGGCGCCCGCCCCGCCGCCGTCCCAAGGTGGAGCACCATTCTCACCAGCGAGGGAGGAGCCGGCGCGTTGACCTACGCAGAGGACGGGCGGCCGAAGGAGGGATGGCCCGGCCGCAGAGCGGTCGTGGTCACCACCACACTGGCCGGAATCGGAACGGCCATCGGCACGGGCGGTGGCACCGCGCACGCCCGTGACACCGCACCCGGCCGTGGAGCCGCACACGCCCGCGCCACCGAGCGCACGCTGCGGTCGAAGCGGCTGGAGGTCCGAGTGGACCCGGAGTTCCCGCGCATCGTCGCGTACATCGACCGCGAGACCGGCGCGGTGCTGCACGGCCAGCGGGAGCCGGTCCGTTCGGTGCTCATCGACGGCGTCGAACGCACCCCGCGCACCACCGCCGTCACCAGCGGCCCCGACCACATCACCTACACCCTCGCCTTCGGCACGACAACGGCCACCTCCGGCGCGGACACCGCCAACGCGTCCACCTCCAGCGCGGACGCCGAGATCGACATCCGGATCCGGGTCAGCGAATGGCAGGTCGACTGGCGGGTCACCCGGATCGCCGACACCGACGCGCTGCGCGTGGGCACCCTGCGCATCCCCCAACTGGCGTTCCTCAGCGTCCGCGCCGACCAGCCGGGCGCCACCCTGCTGGCCGCCCGGATCGACCTCGACCAGGCCAAGAGCGGTGACACCGCCGTCCGGTTCACGGCCGACACCCCCACCGACGGCGCGCCCATCGGCTGCGCCTACGCCGTCGTCAGCACCGACCGGCTCGGGGCCGCCGTCGAGACCAACACGGTCTGGGACAAGCCCTCCTCCGCCGCGGGCACCACCTGGGACAACGGACGGCTGTGGCGGCAGACGGTACGGGAGGACGGCCAGATCACCGCCCGGCTCACCTGCGGTGAGTGGACCCACCGGGCCGCCACCGCGGCCGTCGGCGCCACCGAACCGCTGCCCTGGGCCACCGTGGTCCTCACCCGGGACCGCAACGGCGACGGCATGGTCGACTGGCAGGACGCCGCCATCGCCTTCCGCGACATCATGGTGAACCCGCTCGGCGCCGACGAACAGCATCTGCGGGTCGTCCCGCACATCCCGTTCAACTTCGCCAGCCAGGCCACCAACCCCTTCCTCGACACCCTCGACAACGTCAAGCGGATCGCGCTGGCCACCGACGGACTGCGGCAGTACACCCTGCTCAAGGGCTACCAGTCGGAAGGCCATGACTCCGCCCACCCCGACTACGCGGGCAACTACAACACCCGCGCCGGTGGCCTGGCCGACCTCAACACCCTGCTGCGCTCCGGGCGCCACTGGAACAGCGACTTCGCGGTGCACGTCAACGCCACCGAGTCCTATCCGGTGGCCAACGCCTTCTCCGAGACGCTGGTCGACAAAAACGACAAGCAGTGGGACTGGCTGGACCAGTCCTACCGCATCGACCCCCGCCGCGACCTGGTCTCCGGCGATATCATCCGGCGCTTCCAGAACCTGCGGAACGACACCGACCCGGCCCTCGCCGCGCTCTATATCGACGTCTTCCGCGAGTCCGGCTGGAACTCCGACCGGCTCCAGCGGGCCCTGCGCGACCAGGGCTGGCGACTGACCACCGAATGGGGCCACGGGCTGGAGCGCTCCTCGCTGTGGTCGCACTGGGCCACGGAGACCGACTACGGCCCGGACACCTCGCGCGGTATCAACTCCCGGCTCATCCGCTTCATCCGCAACCACCAGAAGGACGTCTTCGCCGACAAGTGGCCGACCCTGCTGGGCATCCCCCGGATGGGCAACTTCGAGGGCTGGACCGGCAAAACCGACTGGACCGCCTTCTACCGGCTCATCTGGACCCACAGCCTGCCCGCCAAATACCTCCAGGCGTACCCCATCCGCACCTGGGACGACCACGAGATCACCTTCGAGGGGCCCGGCCACACCTCGGTCACCGACACCGGTGGCGTCCGCCGCATCACCACCGACGGACGGCTGGTCTACGACGGCGGCGGGTATCTGCTGCCGTGGGAGCCGCGCGAGGCCACCGACCCGGCCAAGCTCTACCACTACAACCCCGCGGGTGGCACCACCCGTTGGCGGCTGCCGCGCGGCTGGTCGGGGCAGCGGTCCGTGGTGCTGTACCGCCTCACCGACCAGGGGCGTGCCGAGCCGGTCACCCTGCCGGTGCGCGACGGCCACGTCAGCATCACGGCCGACCCTGACGTCCCGTACGTGGTGCTGCGCTCCCGGGCCCGTGCCCAGGCGGCCCCCGGCTGGGGCGAGGGCACCCCGCTGTACGACCCAGGCTTCCACTCCGGATCGCTGCGCGGCCGGCAGACCACCGGCCCGGCCACCGTCGAACGCAGCGCGCTGGGCGACTACGAACTGGTCATCGGTGAGGGCGCGGCCGCCACCGTCGGCCAGCGACTCGACCGGCTGGCCCCCGGCGGCTATATGGCCTCCGTCCAGGTGGAAGTGGGCGCGAAGGCCGGTGAGCGGCGGCGGGCCGCGCTGCGGGTGCACACCGCCGACGGCGTCACCGCGGAGAACTGGACGGAGACCTCGACCGCCGTCAACCACATGGCAGCCGACCGCAAACACGGCACCCGTTTCCAGCGGATGTTCACCTCCTTCACCGTCCCCGACGGCGGCGGCCCGGTCACCCTCACCCTGGCGGTGGCCGAGGGCAGCGCCCGCGTCCGCTTCGACCGGCTGCGAGTGGTGCGGGCCCAGCGCACGACGAAGCCCGGCACCCTGGTGTACGAGGACTTCGAGCGGGTGCCACAGGGCTGGGGCCCGTTCGTCAAGGGCGACGCGGGCGGGGTGACCGACCCCCGCACCCATATCGCCCAGCGGCACGCCCCGTTCACCCAGGCCGGATGGAACGGCAAGGTGATCGACGATGTGCTCGAAGGCGGCCAGTCCCTCAAGTCACGCGGCGAGAACGCGGGCCTCGTCTACCGCACGGTGCCGCACACCGCCCGCTTCCACCCGGGGCGGCGCTACCGCGTGAGCCTGACGTACGCCAACGAGGCGGCCGGTCAGTACGCCTGGATCACGGCCGTGGACGAACCCGAACCACGCGAGCTGGAGCGCACCCCCCTGCCCGCCGCCACAGGGCGGGCCACCCACAGCTACACCGTCACCGCGCCCGCGGGCGGCGAGATGTGGGTGGGGCTGCGCAAGACCGGTGACAGCGGTACCGCGGAGTTCACGCTCGACTCCTTCACGGTGGAGGAACTGGACTGACACGGCGGAGGGAGCGAGCGCGCGGACACACCTCCGCGACCCGGCTCCCTCCGCCAACCCCCACCTCCGGTAAGCCCCTCCCCCTCGCGCCAGGGCCACCCTTCCCTTGGCGGCCGGGCAGTCCGTGGACAAAGATCGGCGTGTGATGGGAGCAGCCGACCGGAGGGGACCGCGGATGTATCACACCTGGATGCGGTACTTCACGCCCAGCCCGGCCCATCACCGGCTCGGCCTGGTGTGTCTGGGTGTCGGCCTCCAGCACGGCGCCCTGCCCGTCGTCGGCCCGCGCATCCTGGACCACCATGTGGCGGTGGTCATCAGCGCGGGCCGCGGATGGTTCCGCGGCGCGGACGGCCGCCGCCGCACCGTCACGGCGCCCGCGCTGCTCTGGCTCACCCCGGGTGTCACCCACCACTACGCCCCGGACCCGGACACCGGATGGGACGAGGCGTTCGTCGACTTCACCGGACCGGCCACCGCCGCCTACGCCGACCTGGGCTATCTCGACGCGGACGGCCCCGTGGTCGCGCTCACCGACACCGCCACCGCCCGTAGCGCCATCGGCCGGATCGCCCGCGCCGCGCGCCAGGGCAATCCGTTCCTGGAGGTCGAGACCGCGGCCGCCGTCCATGAACTCCTCGTCGCCCTCCGCCGCGTCCGCGCCGACACCGGCGCCGACGGACATCCGGTGCTCCAGGCCCTGGCCCGGGACGCCTTCCAGCCGCTCTCGGTGACCGAACACGCCGCCCGGCACGGCATGACACCGGCCGAACTGCGCACCGCGGTACGCCGCGGCGCGGGGTGCAGCCCCAAGGACTACCTCCTCGGCATCCGGCTGGGCCGCGCCAAGGAACTCCTCGTCGGCACCGAACTGCCGGTGGCCGCCATCGCCCGCCGCGTCGGCTACGACGATCCCGCCTACTTCAGCAGACTGTTCGCCCGCCGAGTGGGCACCGCACCGGTCCACTTCCGCGAGCAGCAGTGCCGCTCGGTCCCCGGCGGCTTCACCGACCGCATCCCCGACCCCAGCCGTCCACCGACGATCCCGCTGTCCGCACCGGCGGACGACGGTCGGCGCGGCGGCGGATGACCGGACGCGGCCTTGGGCCGGCCGGACGGCTGCGAGGAGCGGCTTCCGCCATTGGGGGGACGGTAGGCCGCGATTGCCCTGCCAAAGGGGCACCATGCATGCGAAGCCGGTCATATCCGGCGGCAGATTCTCAGCAAGGAGTTCCCATGCGTATCCGGACCGCCCTGTCCACGCTCGCCCTCACCGCCGCGTCCCTCGCCGTCGGCGCGGGCGGCGCCATCGCGGACGACGCGCCCGATGTCACAGTCAACAACTCCAGCAGCACGGCCTTCCCCGGCGTGTGCGCCAGCAACCAGTTCTCCTTCGTCACCGTCCCGGTCAATCTGGCGGGCGGGTCGGACTCCGGCGCGTGCTGACCCCCTGAGCTCGCTGATGGACGGGGTGCGGCCGGTGCACGGCCCGGGCGGCACCGGTCGTACCCTCGGCCATCGCGTGTTCCAATTCACCATCCCGAATACCGGACCGCCCCCTGCACACCGCCGGACGGCCCCGTAGGCTGGCTGGTGCAGCTGGTTCGCCCCGTCCGCCAGGCGGGATGCGTCGTAAGAGGGAACCCGGTGGGAATCCGGGACTGCCCCGCAGCGGTGAGCGGGAACGACCGCCGTCATACGCACTGGGTCCGGTGAGAGGGCCTGGGAAGCGACGGCCACTAGGTGTCCTCCTCCAAGAGGACGCGCCCGTGAGTCCGAAGACCTGCCATCTGCCCGCGTACGGACGATTCGTGCGCGGACATCTCGGTGACCTCGAGGGCGGGTCGGCGTACATACCAGGCAGTTGGCCGCGCTTTTGCCGCGCGAGACCGAAAGCCCGGTGTGTCACCCTTCGCGCTCTCCTCCCGTCGCCGGGATCTCAGGGATTCATCTCGCGAAGGAGATCTCCGTGACACCGAAGTCCGCAGCCGCGGCAGCACGAGCCACCGTGTACGGCTACCCCCGCCAGGGCCCCAACCGGGAACTGAAGAGGGCGATCGAGGGCTACTGGAAGGGCCGCGTCACCGCCGACGCGCTCAGGGCCACCGCCGCCCAACTGCGCAGCACCACCTGGCGGCAGCTGGCCGGGGCGGGTATCGACGAAGTTCCCACGGGTGACTTCTCGTACTACGACCACGTGCTGGACACCACCGTCATGGTCGGGGCGATCCCCGACCGCCACCGGGACGCCGTCGCGGCCGATCCGCTCGACGGCTACTTCGCCATGGCGCGGGGCACGCAGGACGTCGCGCCGCTGGAGATGACCAAGTGGTTCGACACCAACTACCACTATCTGGTTCCGGAGCTGGGTCCGGACACGGTGTTCGCGGCCGACTCCGCCAAGCAGGTCGCGGAGCTGACGGAAGCCCTCGGCCTCGGCCTGGCGGCACGGCCGGTCCTGGTCGGGCCCGTCACCTATCTCCTGCTCGCCAAGCCCGCCCCCGGCGCGCCCGCGGACTTCGAGCCGCTCACCCTCCTGGACCGCCTGCTTCCGGTGTACGCCGAGGTCCTGGCCGATCTGCGGGCGGCGGGTGCCGAGTGGGTGCAGCTCGACGAGCCCGCCCTGGTCCAGGACCGCACGCCGGCCGAACTGAACTCCGCCGGCCGCGCCTACCGCGATCTCGGCGCCCTCACCGACCGCCCGAAGCTGCTGGTCGCGACGTACTTCGACCGCCTCGGCGAGGCCCTGCCCATGCTGGCCAAGGCCCCGGTCGAGGGGCTGGCGCTGGACTTCACGGAGGCCGCCGCCGCGAATCTGGACGCGCTGGCCGCCGTCGGCGGGCTGCCCCGCAAGCGGCTGATCGCCGGTGTCGTCAACGGCCGCAACATCTGGGTCAACGATCTGGAGAAGTCCCTGGCCAGGCTCGGCACCCTGCTGGGTCTTGCCGACCGGGTCGATGTGGCCGCCTCCTGCTCGCTGCTGCACGTCCCCCTCGACGCGGCGGCCGAGCGGGACATCGAACCGCAGATCCAGCGCTGGCTGGCCTTCGCCCGGCAGAAGACCACGGAGATCGTCACCCTCGCCAGGGGCCTGGCCCGCGGCACCGATGCGATCACCGCCGAACTGGCCGCGAACCGGGCCGCCCTCGCCTCCCGCGCCAACTCCCCCATCACCCGCGACCCGGCCGTCCGCGCCCGCACCGGCGCGGTCACCGAGGCCGACGCCCGCCGCTCCCAGCCGTACGCCGAACGCGCCGCGGCCCAGCGCGCCCACCTCCGCCTGCCGCTGCTGCCGACCACCACCATCGGCTCCTTCCCCCAGACCGGCGAACTGCGCACCGCCCGCGCCGACCTGCGCGGGGGCCGGATCGACACGGCCGGGTACGAGGAGCGCGTCAAGGCCGAGATCCAGGAGGTGATCTCCTTCCAGGAGAAGACCGGCCTGGATGTGCTGGTGCACGGCGAGGCCGAGCGCAACGACATGGTCCAGTACTTCGCCGAGCAGCTCACCGGCTATCTCGCCACGCAGCACGGCTGGGTGCAGTCCTACGGCACCCGCTACGTCCGCCCGCCGATCCTGGCCGGTGACATCTCGCGCCCCGAGCCGATGACGGTGCGCTGGACGGCCTATGCCCAGTCCCTCACCGACCGCCCGGTCAAGGGCATGCTCACCGGCCCGGTCACCATGCTCGCCTGGTCCTTCGTCCGCGACGACCAGCCCCTCGGCGACACCGCCCGCCAGGTCGCCCTCGCCCTGCGCGACGAGGTGGGCGACCTGGAGGCGGCCGGGACCTCGGTCATCCAGGTGGACGAACCCGCTCTGCGCGAGACCCTTCCGCTGCGCGCCGAGGACCGGCCCGGCTATCTGTCCTGGGCGACCGAAGCCTTCCGCCTCACCACCGGAGGCGTACGGCCCGGCACCCAGATCCACACCCATATGTGCTACGCCGAGTTCGGCGACATCGTCCAGGCGATCGACGACCTCGACGCCGATGTCATCAGCCTGGAGGCCGCCCGCTCCCATATGCAGGTGGCCCGCGAGCTCGCCGCCCATGGCTATCCGCGCGAGGCCGGGCCCGGTGTGTACGACATCCACTCCCCCCGCGTGCCCAGCGCGCTGGAGGCGGCGGAACTGCTGCGCACCGGCCTCAAGGCCATCCCCGCCGAGCGGCTGTGGGTCAACCCCGACTGCGGCCTGAAGACCCGCGGCTGGCCCGAGACCCGCTCCTCACTGCGGAACCTGGTCACGGCGGCCCGTACGGTCCGCGGTGAGCTGCCCGCGTCCTGACCCGGACGACCGGCCGGGGCCGGAGCGCCGCGCGCTCCGGCCCCGGTGCCGAACGCCGAACGCCGACGCCGGACGTGGTCAGGCGGCTGTCACACCGGACAGGGGACGCCGACGGTGGGCCTCGTCCTTCCGCCAGGCCCCGGGCGTGACGCCTTCCCTGGCCGAAAAGGCACGACTCAACGCGCTCCCGGTGTCGTAGCCGACCCTGACCGCGATCTCCTGGACACTCAGCGGCGTCTCCCGGAGCAGCACCTTCACCCGGTACATGCGCCATGAGGTGAGGTAGCCGAGCGGGGTATCCCCCGTTTTCTCCTTGAACGAGGCGGCGAACGCCGAGCGTGACATCCCCGCCTTGCGGGCGAGTTCGTCGACCGTCCACGGATGGGCCAGATCCGCGTGCAACTCCCGCATGGCGACGGCCAGCCGGGGGTCTCGCAGTGCGGCGATCCAGCCGACGGTGCCGCCCCCGACATCGGCGCAACAGGTCCGTAGTGCCTGGACGAAGAGCACGTCGGACAGCCGGCTCATGATGAAGCCACCGCCGAGCCCGCCTGCCGCGCTCTCCCTCGCGATGAGGTCGAACGTGGTGCGCAGGAGGTGGCTGGAGGCGTGGTCCAGGTTCAGCCGGAACAACGGCGGCAGCAGCGCGAAGAGCGGTTCGGCCGCCACGGCGTCGAAGGCGAACCGGCTGGACACGATCTGCGTCAGCTCACCGTCGCCCCCGACCCGCGCCGCGTTGCCGGGAGCCTGGGAGACCAGTCCGTCGCAGTCGACGACCTCGCTGCCCGTGGTGTCCTGAAGGGTGAATCTCATGCCCGCGCGGACCAGGAAGCAGTCGTTGGCCTCCAGCCATTGCGGCCCGGCGAGCGTGTCCGCGACGAGCCGGCAGGAACCACTGGAGATCAGCACCAGCCGGGCGAGGTCCCGGGGAGGGAACGAGATGCCCCACGGCGCATGGGCGTCCACCCGCACATACCGCGCGTCCTCGATCTTCATGGTGGCGAGAAGGTCGTCGACGGGATCCATCTCCACCCTCCTGGACGATCTGCGCTAAACCGCGGACGCCAGGATACATATCGTCCAGCCGGGCCGCCCTATCGTGGAGATGACCCGAGAACAAAGGAGGGGAAATGCGAACGTTTCAGATTGATACGGGCGGCGACCTGATCGCCCCGGCCACGCGTCCGGTGCCGACTCCGTCGGCGGGTGAAGTTCTGGTCCGCGTGAAAGCCAGCTCCATCAACGCGCGCGACCTGCTCATCGTCTCCGGCAGGTATCCCATCGAGGTTCCGCCGGGGCGTATCCCGCTCTCCGACGGCGCGGGCGTCGTGGAGGCGGTCGGGGACGGGGTTTCGCGGTTCCGGGTGGGGGATCGCGTCGTGAGCACCTTCCATCCGACCTGGCTGTACGGTCGGTTCCCCGAGTGGGGGGAGCTCCACGGGACGCAGCGCGATGGATGGCTCACCGAATACATCGCCCTCGACGAGCAGAGCCTGGTCGCCGTGCCGGACCAGCTCTCCTTCGAGGAAGCGGCCACGCTTCCGTGCGCCGCGCTCACCGCGTGGTCGGCGGTGAGCGGAGTCGGCCCGGGCGATGCGCTCCTGGTCCAGGGCTCGGGCGGGGTGTCGGTCTTCGCGCTGCAGTTCGCCCGTCTGGCCGGCGCGCGTGTGCTCGCCACGACCTCCAGCGATGAGAAGGCCCGACGGCTCGGCACGCTCGGCGCCTCCGATGTCGTCAACTACGTCAGCACACCGGAGTGGGGCGCACAGGTGCGGGCGCTCACCGGCGGCGGTGCCGACCGTGTCGTCGAGATCGGCGGCGCCGGAACGCTCGCTCAGTCCATCGAGGCCGTCGCCCACGGCGGGCAGATCGCCCTCGTCGGCAATCTCGCGTCGGGCAGCGGGATGGATGTGATGCGATTCTTCCGCCGCGCCGCCACGCTCAGGTCGATCAGCGTCGGCAGCCGGAGCGACTTCGAGCGGATGAACAAGGTCATCGGCCAGCACCGGCTGCGGCCCGTCATCGACCGTGTCGTCCCCTTCGACCAGGCGCCGGAGGCGTTCGCCCACTTCGAGAAGGGGCCACGCTTCGGCAAGGTCGTCATCAGCCACTGACCACGTACGGCCACAAAGGCACGGGTCATGGGCGCGGAGCGGCGGTGCGGGCGCCGGTGACGCGCAGGAGGTCGAGCTTGCCCGCATCGCTGCTTCCGGTCGCCGCCGTGTAGGTGACCATGCGCAGGTCCGCGCCGGGGACGACGAGGACATCGCAGTCCAGGTGGATGTCGCCGGCCTCCGGATGCCGGATCGTCTTCCGGTCGCTCGTGTGCTGGGCGGCGGTCGTCCTGGTGGCCCAGTAGTGCGCGAAAGCTTCGGACTCCGCCCGCAGTTCCCCCACCAGGCGCTGGAGCCGGCCGTCGGCGGGGTAGCGGGAGGTGGCGTCCTTGAGGTCGGCGACGATCGAGGCTTCGAAGGTGTCCTGCCCGCGCGCGGGCCGGATGTGAAGTGTCGCGGCGCGGGCGGCGCCGCTGCCGAACAGGGCGCGGGCCAGGTTGCGTTCGGCGGCCGGGAGGACGGCGGGGTCGCCGTGCAGGGCGCTCCACATGGCGTTCCACCACACCAGGGTCCAGTCGGCGGTGAACACCCCGATCGGGACGTCGCCCAGGCGCGCGGCGAGCCGTTGGATGCCCGGGGGCACATGGGCGTTGACCGTCCCGTCGCGCGGCGGCAGGAGCCCGGCGCTCCGGTAGAACTGGTCGCGCTCGGCGCGGGAGAGCTGGAGGGCGCGGGCGAGGGCGCCGACGACCTGGTCCGAGGGGTTCTTCGCGCGCCCCTGTTCCAGGCGCAGGATGTAGTCGACGGAGAGCCCGGCCAGCTGTGCGAGCTCCTCGCGGCGCAGCCCCGGGGCGCGGCGGCCGGCCGTCGGGGCGAAGCCGGCGTCGGCCGGGGAGAGGCGGTCGCGCCAGGCGCGCAGGAGCGCGGCGAAGTCGGAGCCGGAGGAAGCCATGGCTTCATTCTCGCCGCGCGGCGCCGGATGAGCCTGGGTACTGCCAGTCCTAGTGACGCGGACGGCACTGGCCGGCGGGCGCGGAGGCGGCGAGCGTGGAGCCGCCGCGCCCGAGCCGGGCGCCATCGGCCGACCAGTGAAGGACCCTTTCATGAAGCACACCCTGGTGATGACGGGCGCGAGCCGTGGGATCGGCCGTGTCGCCGCGGAGCACATCCTGCGCCAGTCGCCCCATGCGCACCTCGTCGTCGTGGCCCGCGCATCCTCCGGCGCCCGGCTCGCCGAGGAACTCGCCATGGGCGGGCACACGGTCTCGCACGTCTCGGCGGACCTCGCCTCGCTGCGGAGTGTCCGCTCCGCCGCCGTCGAGATCCGTGACCGGCTGGAGCGTGGTGATCTGCCACCGCTGCGCGGGTTCGTGGGCAACGCGGGCATGCAGTACACCAACGCGCTGACCGAGTCCCCCGAGGGGTTCGAGGCCACCTTCGCCATCAACGTACTCGCCAACCACCTCTTCGTCCGCCTGCTCCAGGACCACTTCGCCGCCCCTGCCCGGATCGTGATCACCGTCAGCGACACCCACTTCGGCGACGTCAAGCACAACCTGGGCATGGTGCCGGGCCCGGTCTGGAACTCCCCCGACGTCCTCGCCCGCCCGGGCGCCTTCCCCAAGCCGGGCAGCACGGCCGGTGGCCGCACCGCGTACTCGACGAGCAAGCTGGCCGCGATCTACCTCGTGCACGAGTACGCGCGCCGGCTTCCGGCCGGGATCGACGCCATCGCCTACAACCCGGGCTTCGTCCCCGGCACCGGTCTCGCCCGCAACGCGGGTCCCGTCTCCCGGTTCGCCATGCGGCGCGTCCTGCCGGTGATGACCCTCACGCCGTTCGCCATCGGCCGCGGCACCGCGGGCCGCCACCTCGCCGATGCCGTCCTGGGCACGACCGCCGCACCGACCGGCTCCTACGTCGACCGCGCCCGGGTGGCGCGCTCGTCGCAGGAGTCCTACGACCCGCTGCGCGAGCGCGAACTCTGGGACGCCGTCGAACGGTTCACCGTGGCGCACGCGGCCTGACCTCTGGAGGTATGGCCATTCCGCGGAAACCGGGTCCCGACCGGATCAGCCCAACTCCGCGATGAGATCCGTCACTTGGCCCGGCATGGACAAGAACGGCGAGTGGGAGGAGTGGAGCGCCGCGACCGCGGTCGGGTTGTCCGGGAAGGCCACCGTGGCGTCGCTGATGAACTTCTTCTGGAGGGCCGGGCGCACCGCCATGTCCCGTGCGCAGGTGATGTAGGTACGGGGAACCGAGCCCCAGCCATGGCGGGTGAGGGTGGTGGTGCCGCGCACGATGCCGATCGGAGCGTCGGGCGTCAGCAGTCCGAAGGCGGCCTGGGCCACGGCCCGGTCGACGTCGCCGTAGAGCGCGTCCAGCAACTGCCTGCGGTACGCCGCGTCGCCCGAGGCGAGGTCCAGCCGCAGCGCCCCGATCGCGGCGGGATCGGCGCGGAGGCAGGACTGGACGAGGGCGCCCGCGTTCTCGGGCATCCGGAGGTAGGCGAGGGCGGGAACGTCCGACGCGGGCATGAGCCCGCTCAGATACACCGCGTGGGCCACCGACTCGGGTGCCTGCTCCGCGGCTCGCGTCAGGACGGTGCCGCCCATGCTGTGGGCGATCACCGTGACCGGGCCGCCCCGGCCGACCCGCTTGATCTGCGAAACGAGGAGGTCACCCGCCTGGTCGAGATCCACGTCCGCCACCGGCGAGACCTCGGTGGCCAGTGCCTCGGTATCGAACGGGCGGCTGGTGAGGCAGGCGGGCCGGCGTGCGCGCAGCCCGTGCCCCGCCATGTCCACAGCGACAGCCGAGCGGCCGGACCCCGCCAGAGCGGCGATCACCTCGGTCCAGCACCAGGCCCCATGCCAATTGCCGTGCAGAAGCAGCAACGGGGTGGCTCGAGCGGACAGCTACTGAACGTCCGCTCGACATAGGGGTTCGCGTCGAATCCGGTATACGGCTCGAGGTCGAAGTCTGGAGCGTCGCACACCACATCGAGCATACCGATGGCCGGTGCGGACAGGGCAGGCCGGCGTTCCGTCCCTCAGGCGTCCAGGGAGGGGTAGTCGATGTATCCCTCGTCGGTGCCGCCGTAGTAGGTGGTCGTATCGGGTGCGTTGTACGGTCCGCCCACTCGCAGCCGGGCCGGCAGGTCGGGGTTGGCCAGGAAGAGCGCGCCGAAGGACAGCATGTCGGCCGTGCCGTCCTCGATGAGCGCCAGGTCCGCCGCGCTGGTGAACCCGTCTGTCGCGGGGTTGAGGATGAAGGTTCCGGAGAACTCCTTGCGGAGGAGGTTGGTCAGATCGCGGGAGCTTTCGACGACGTGCAGATAGGCGGGGCCGGTCTCGTTCAGCCGCCGGACGAGGTGGGCGTACGTGGGCTCGAGGTCGGGCTCCTCGATTCCGTTGTAGCGAATGCCGGGCGAGACGCGTATCCCCGTGCGCTGTGCCCCGATGACCGCTGACACGGCCGCGACCACCTCCGCCGCGAACCGGACCCGGCCTTCGGCCGAGCCGCCCCACTCATCGGTGCGCAGATTGGAGCTGGGAGCCAGGAACTGGTGGACCAAGTAGCCGTACGCGGCGTGCACTTCGACCCCGTCGAACCCTGCCTCCATGGCGTTGCGCGCGGCCCGGGCGAAATCGGCGATCGTCTCCCGCACCTCCTGGGAGGTCAGCGCGCGGGGGGTGCTGAAGTCCTTCATTCCGTGGACGGTGAACAACTGGCCGGGTGCGGCGATGGCCGACGGGGCGACGTGGACCAGCCCCTCGGGCAGAAGATCGGGGTCGCCGATCCTGCCGACGTGCGCGAGCTGGGCG
Source organism: Streptomyces sp. 11-1-2 (assembly GCF_003595545.1). Taxonomy (NCBI): domain Bacteria; kingdom Bacillati; phylum Actinomycetota; class Actinomycetes; order Kitasatosporales; family Streptomycetaceae; genus Streptomyces; species Streptomyces sp. 11-1-2. Next base: position 10,033,982 of record NZ_CP022545.1, on the reverse strand, counting down.
AAGACCGTGCCGCCCGCGGCGTGCACCGCGTCGGTGACGCGGCGCCAGGCGGCAATCTGCTCGGCGCTGTGCAGCCCCGGGGTATTGGGGAAGCCCTGGCCAACCAGTGAGGGCTGCGACCCCTCCGTGATGATCAGGCCGGCGGTGGCCCGCTGCGCGTAGTACGTGGCCATCGAGTCGGTGGCCGTACCGCCGGGCCCGAAGGCACGGGCACGCCCCATGGCGGGCATGACCAGGCGATTGCGGAGGCGCAGTCCGGCAAGGTCGATCGGATCGAAGGGTGTGGTCACAACGGCTCCCGCGGGTTGCTGGACATGACGGCGGACAACGAGATCATTGGTCGGCCAACGATCTCGCCGGAGAGCCACCATAACTCATTCATTGGGGCGACCAATGATTGGGCGGCCACGATAGTCTTGCCACCATGACCACAGAGCTCCCGCACACCGACGCGACGGAGGGCGGATACGGCGGCGCCGTCAGCCAGACCCTGGCGCGCGTTTCCCGCCTGCACCGCCTCGCCGGCAGCAGGCTGCTGCGCCCGACCGGTCTCTGTTCCGGCCAGGAATTCCTGATGATGACCCTGTGGGATGCCGGACCGGTCCGGCAGTCGGAGCTGGCGAGGTCGCTCGACCTGGACCCGTCGACCGTGACCCTGATGCTGCGGCGACTGGAGCAGGGCGGGTATGTCACCCGCGCACGCGATCCGCACGACCGGCGCGTCATGCTCGTCCGGGCCTCGGAGGAGAGCTACGCCCTGCGGCCCAAGGTCGCGGAAGTCTGGGGACAGTTGGAGGAGCACATCCTGGACGGGCTGGACGACGCGGAGCGCGAAGCCTTCGCCAGGATCCTCTCCAAGGTCGAGAAGAACCTCGCCCCCGGCGAGGAGGGCTCCGCCGACGCCTAGTACTGCAGCAGCGTTTCGCTATCTGGCCTGGTCAGGGGTGTCGTCCGGAGTGTAGTGGGCTGGTGGTGTGTCAGGGGCGGTCTTGCCGGAGTGCCCCTCCAACGAGTGGAGTCGTCGCCGGTAGTGGCAGTGGCGGGCGACGAGCTGGCGCCTGCGGCGCCAGCGTGACCAGTTCAGCATGTGCGCGCGAAGCGACCGGTCGGGTCGGCGGTTCCCGGTGAGGCGAGGCGCCAGGAGCCGCCGGACTTCTGCCACGGTGAGCGGAGCCAGGGGGCCGGAAGCGTTTCTGCACCCCGCTTTGCTCCCGCGTCGGCCGCCATGACCGCGAGGTAGGCATGGGCAAGCATGGCCAGGGTGATGTGCCGGTACCAGCCGATGTAACGGCGGACCTCGTACTGGTCCAGGCCGCACTCGTTCTTCGCGGCCTGGAAGCACTCCTCGATCTGCCAGCGCATCCCGGCGATCCGCACCAGGTCGGCCACCGCGGCCTCCCGTGGGGCGTAGGCGAGGAAATACGCGATCTCCTCGGGCTTGCTGGGACTGCGGCGGGCCAGTGCCCACCGCCGACGGACGGGAACATCGCCCTGGTAGTCGAACTCGGCCACCGTGGGCAATTCCAGTGCCGCCCAGTGGTAGAGCCGCGGCCCCTTGGCCCCGTCGCCGCACGAGATCGGCTCCCATGCCTCCACGGGAGCCTGAGCGAAGAGGTGGTCGATGCGCGGGCCGAAGACCTGCTGTGACTTGGGCACTGCGAGCACATAGCCGAGACCGGACTGCTCCAGCAGACGGCGGAAGCGTCCCTCTTGCCCGTAGGCGGCGTCCGCGGCCACCCAGGCGAGGGGGAGATCGGAGGCCAGGGCACGCAGTACGAGGCGCTTGGCCAGCTCTCCCTTGGTGGCGAAGCCGCGTTCGTCGGGGACTTTCGCCGCCCGGCAGCGCTCGCGGTCGTCCGTCCACGACCTGGGCAAGTACAGCTCCCGGTCCACCAACGCCCGTCCGGTGCTGGTGGCGTAGGCGGCGAAGACACCGATCTGGCAGTTCTCGGTGCGGCCGGCGGTGCCGGAGTATTGGCGCCGCACTCCGGCCGAGGTGGTGCCCTTCTTGATGAAGCCGGTGTCATCGATGACGAGCACCCCGCCGTCATCGCCGAGGTGCCTGGCGACATATGACTGCAGGTCGTCGCGGACGTCGGCGGCGTTCCAGGTTGCTCCATTCAGCAACCGCTGGAGGCCATCGGGGGTGCGATGCCCGGCGAACTCGGCCAGTTGCCAGCCGTTCTTGCGGCCGACAGGGGCGAGCAGGCCCCGCACATAGTCCCGCATCCGGCGCCGCAGGTCGGCACGGCCAAACCGGTGGCCGATGCAGAGGAAGAGGTCGTCGAGTTCTCGTTCCCAGGCCGCGTCCGCATGTTCGTCGATCACGTTGGGAGGCTGTCCGTATCACAGCCCGGCCATTTCCCCGATCCACTCGTTGGAGGGGCACTCCGGCAAGACCGCCCCTGACACACCACCAGCCCACTACACTCCGGACGACACTCCTGACCAGGCCAGATAGCGAAACGCTGCTGCAGTACTAGTGCCGGATGATGGCCTCACCTCGGCGGCGGGCGGCGCCGTCACGACGCCGCCCGCCCCGGGCCGTGCACTGCCGGGGGGTCAGGAGCCCGCCACCGCCGTCGTCTTCTCCGGCCGCGGCCCGGGCGTGGCGGGGACATCGCGCGTCCACAGCGGCCGCAGCCGGTAGGTCAGCAGATAGAGCACCGCGGCGGCGGCCGCCGCGACGAACATGCTCAGATCGCCCGCATGCGGATACGCCGAGGCGAACGCCCCGGTGTAGAGGTCGGATTGCCAGAACGGCACCGAGGCCACCACACCTCCGGCCCAGGCGACGAAGCCCCAGGAGAGCACCCGTCCGCGGTCGTACAGCTCCGCGATCCGGCCGGGGTCGGAGCGGCCGCCCAGGTGGTAGTCGAGCAGCAGCACGGTGGCGAACGGCGCGATGAAGTACGCGGTGAGGTTGAGGAACACCGAGAACTTGTTCTCGATCCCCGAGTGTCCCCACAGGCTGATCCCGTACGCCAGGGCGCAGATGAGGGTCACGGCCTGGGTCCGGGTGACCGGCACCTTCAGCGTCTGGACGGAGATCGCGCCGCCGTAGACGTTGAGGAAGTTCTGCGCCAGCGCCGAGAGTCCGATGGCGATCAGGGCGGGGATGGCGAACGGCCCGGTCAACTGGTGCAGGGCGGTGATGGAGTCGGTGCTGGTGGCGTTGGAGCCGAGGAGCACGCCGAGGATGCCGAGCCAGCAGATGGTGACGAAGTTGCCGAGCCCGGTGTACCAGGCGGTGCGGCTCACCACGCGTGGCGAGTCGGGCAGATAGCGCGAGTAGTCCGAGGCGAACGGCGCCCAGGCGACCAGGAAGGAGAGGAACCAGCCGCCGAAGGTGATCCAGCCGCCGGTGGAGCCCACGTAGTCCGGTGCCTTCGGATCGGCGCCGAAGGTGCCCGCGCCCCGGACCAGGGCCACCACCGTGATCATGACGAACAGCGGGGTGAGCACATAGGTCAGCACCCGCTGCAGGAAATTGATCATGTTGTAGCCGTAGATGGACACCACCAGCTCGACCAGGGTGAGCGCCAATCCACAGACCCAGAAGGGCAGATGGGTCAGCTCGGCGATGGCCTTGCCGCCGAGGATCACGGTCACGGCGGCCCAGCCGACCCCGGCGAACACATTGATGTACGCCACCGGCAGGAAGTTGCCGAAGAAGCCGAGCGGACCACGCGCCTGGATCTGCTGGGGCACCCCCAGCCGTACGCCCATCCGGGACATCACGGCCATCAGCAGCGAGCCGAGACCCGCGCCGGCCACGATCGCGGCGACGGCCGCGCCGAAGCTGAGACCGAGCCCGACCGCGCTGAACCCGAGCAGGATGATGGGGAAGTTGAGACCGGCGGCGAACCAGACGAAGAACTGCGAACTGGGCTTGCCGTGCCGCTCGTTGTCGGGGATGTGGTCGACCCCGAAGGGCTCCACCTTGGTGACCGCGCTGCCGTACACCGGCGCCGTGTCGTCGTGGGTCATGGGCGTGCTCCTGGGACGGGAGGAGTGGACGTCAGGGGGGACCGGTGGGCGTACGGATCCGGGCGGCGGCCTCTCACCACGGCAGCGGCGCGGTCTGCGAGATGTCGAAGAAACCGCCGCCGCTGTAGACGAGCGGGGCCAGCTCCGCATGGCGGGCGGAGACCACCCGGCCGGTGAAGACGGTGTGGCTGCCGGCCTCCAGCCGCTCGCCGATCTCCACCTCGAGCTGGGCGCAGGACCCGTCGATCAGCGGGGCGCCGAATTCGCCGGGGGTCCAGGCCAGCCCGGCGAACTTGTCGTCCGCCTTGGAGGCGAAGGTCTTGGCCACATCGAGCTGGCCGGCGGCGAGGATATTGATCCCCAGATGGGTGGCCCGGTGCAGCGCGGGGTGGGTGGTGGAGGTGCGCTGCACGCAGACCAGCACCATCGGCGGATCCAGCGAGATGCTGGCGAACGCGTTCACCGCGAGACCCCGCGGCCTGCCGTCGTCCTGGCAGGTCACGACGGTGACACCGGTGATGAACTTACGGTGCACCCCACGGACCAGATCGGCGTCGACGGCCGCTCGCCGGGTGGTGGTGATGATCCCGAGCGCCTCCAGCAACTGGCGGGGATCCCAGGTCACCCACTCCTCGCTGACCACACCGTGGTCGAAGCGGGTGAAGGTGGCGCCGGAGACTTCCACCGGCCTGCCGGTGGCCGGCACGCCGAGGAAGTCGCCGGTGTGACTGCCGGTGCTGCGCCAGCGGATCGCCAGCGATTCGCCCTCCTCGACGATCTCCTCGATCTCGGTATGGAGATCGGGAAAGGCCCGGCGGATGGCGCGGACTGACTCCTTGAACTGCTCTCGGTCCTGGGGGGCCGCGGCGGGACCGCGTCGGCGTACATAGCCGGGGCTGAGCAACTGGTCGAGCGCGTCGACCTGGCCCCGGTCCCAGACGGCCTGCCAGGTGGAGCGGATGCGGGCGGTGCGGTCAAGAGTGTGCGTCATGACGTCTTCCCTCACTCAGCTCTTGTATGGCAGAGGACCGTAGGAAGGGGTATCAGTCGCTGTCAACACCTAGGGATGAATGAAGTGGAAAAGGGCCAGCGAGGCCCGGCCGAACAGCAAAGACACAGGTCAATAGTAGTTACCTCGACCGCAGCCCTTGACGGAGCCAGAATCGGACTCCTAGCCTCCCTGCCATGGCACAGCGTGAGCCGGAAGAACAGGACGGACGCTGCATGCGCTTTTCGATATTCCACAATCTCGGTGCCCCGGGCCGCCTCGGCGAGTACGCCGACGTCATGGCGGAGGCCCGGGAGTTCGCGGTCACCGCGGACCGGGCGGGCTTCTGGTCCACCTGGTACACCGAGCACCACTTCGGGCACGAGGCGATCGAGATCACCCCGAACCCGGTGCTGATGGGGGCGGACATCGCCGCCCGTACGACAGATATCCGGATCGGCCAGGCGGCCTCCATCGCCACGTTCTGGCATCCGCTGCGGCTCGCCGAGGACATCGCGATGCTCGACCAGCTCTCGGGGGCCGGGTCGAGGTCGGTCTCGGCCGGGGGCTGTACGGCCGCGAGGCGCTCAACCTCAACGCCCTGGCCGATCCGCGCGACCAGGAGCAGAACCGCGCGCTGTACGACGAGACCGTGGAGGTCCTGCGCAAGGCGTGGAGCGGCGAGTTCTTCTCCCACCAGGGCCGGTTCTACGAGTTCCCCGCCCCCGGGGTGAGGTGGAACCACCCCCTCTCCCCCGCCACCCCGGAGTACACCGAGGCCGGTGTCATCACGAAGATGCAGGTCACGCCGTTTCCGCTGCAACGGCCACATCCTCCGCTATGGCAGGTCATCGACAGCCCCCGCTCGATCAAGGCCGCGGCGGCGGACGGCGTCCAGGGGCTCTTCTGGCTGCCGCCGGTCTCCGCGCTCAAGGAGCGGTTCGAGCTCTACCGGGACACCGCGAGCCAGGCGGCGGGGCGCGAGTACGCGCTGGGCGAGGGCATCGGTCTGGTGCGCGATGTGTATGTCGCCGACACCATGGAGCAGGCGCGCGCCGAATTCGAAGAGGCGCTGATGACCACCTACCGGTGGATCATGCACTGGCGGGGGCTGGGCAACCTCATGGAGACGGGCGAAGAGCTCACCGACGCCCATGAGCTGTCCTTCGACTTCCTCCAGCGGCGCAATCTGCTGGTCGGCACCCCCGAGTACGTCTCGGAGAAGATCGCCGAGCTGCGCGACGAGGTGGGCCTGGAGCATCTGCTGCTGTGGACCACCCACCCCGGTCTGCCGCACCGCAACGCGATGCGCAGCCTGGAGCTGTTCGCGGAGAAGGTCATGCCGCAGTTCACCACCGGTGGCGGTCATGGCTGAGGCGCGGCTGCGCAAGGTCGTCACCGTCGCCGATGAGCTGCTGCTGGAGCTCGGCCGCCCGGTCGCGGTGCCGGTCCGCCGGGTCGCGGCGGCCGCGGTGATCCACAACCCCTGGGCCGGCGGCGGTGTCGTCGCCGATCTGGGGCCCGAGGTCGAGCGGATCGCACCGGGGCTGGCCCGGCTGCTCACCGGCCGGATCAGCGAGGCGCTGGGCGGGGTCGACCGGATCGAGTCCTTCGGCAAGGCCGCGATCGTGGGGCTCGACGGGGAGATCGAGCACGGCGGCGCGCTGATCCACACCCCCTTCTTCGGCAATGTCTTCCGCGAGCTGACCGAGGGCACCTCGATCATCGTCTTCAGCGACGACCGGCTTCCGGCCGGTGAGCCGCTGACCGTGCCGCTGTGGCACAAGACCGCGGCCGCGACCCGCTCGCACTACCAGACCTGCCAGATCCGCATCCCCGACGCGCCCCGCCCGGACGAGATCGTCGTCATCGCGGCCGGGGCGTCCGGCCCCCGCCCGAACGCCCGGATCGGGGACCGCGCCACCGACCCCCTCATCCGCCTCGCCGATCTGGACGACGACGTCGACCTGGAGACTGTGACGTGAACATCCGCAAGATCATCACCTTCACCGAGGACATCCACAGCGAGGGCGGCCGCCCGGTGGACCCGCCGGCCCGTACGGCGGTGGTGCTCGCCGTCATCGAGAACCCCTGGGCCGGTCAGGGCTTTGTGGCGGATCTGCTGCCCGGGATCGACGAGGCGGCGCCGAAGCTGGGCGAGTTGCTGGCGCCCCGCGTGGTCGAGGCGCTGGACGCGCCGGTGGAGGCGTACGGCAAGGCCGCGATCGTGGGTCTTGACGGGGAGATCGAGCACGGCTCCGCGCTGATCCACACCCTGAAGTTCGGCGACCACTTCCGCCGGGCGGCGAGCGCGACCACCCTGCTGCCGGCCGTGGAGAAGCGGGCCGCCGCGGGGACGGTCTTCGACATTCCGCTCAAGCACATCACCGACGCCACCATCCGCTCGCACCACCAGAGCATCGAGGTCCGGGTGGCGGACGGACCGCGCGCCGACGAGATCGTCATCGGGCTCGCGGCGGCCGCCCAGGGCCGCCCACAGGCCCGGCTGGCCCCGCTGTCGACGGAGCGGTGAGCGGCATGGACGCGGTGCGGGCTCCCGACGGGGCGCCGGGGGCGGGCGCTCCCGGCCGTCCCGACCCGGCGGGGGCCCGGCCGCCGGTGGCGCTCGCCCATGAGTCCCATGGCACGGGAGCGCCCATGGTGCTGCTGCACGGCGTGGGCCTCGACCGCCGCATGTGGGACCGCTGTCTGCCCGCGCTGGCCGCCCGGCACCGTGTGACGCTGGTCGATCTGCGCGGCCACGGCGCCTCCCCGGCCGCGGCGGCCGGGGTGTCCCTCGCCGAACTGGCCGCGGATGTCGGGGCGCTGCTGAGCGGCCCCACGCATGTCGTCGGCTTCTCGCTCGGGGCCCTGGTCGCCCAGCGGCTGGGGCTGGACCGGCCGGACCTCACCGCCTCGCTCGCCCTGGTCAGCTCGGTCGCGGGCCGGTCGGAGGAGGAGCGGGCGGCGGTGGCCCGCCGCCAGGAGCTGGCCGCCGAGGACTTCGGGGCGTCCGCGTGGGCGGCGGTCGACCGCTGGTTCTCGCCCGCCTGGCGGGCCCAGGACCCCGGTCTGGCGCAGCGGGTGCTCGACACGCTGCTGGCCAACGACCGGGCCTCCTACCTCGCGTGTTACCGGGTCTTCGCGACGGCCGACACCGGGCTGTGGCGGTGGCTGCCCCGGATCGCCGCCCCCACCGTGGCGGTGACCGGCGAGCGGGACCCCGGCTCGACCCCGGCCATGTCGCACCGGCTGGCGGGGCGGATCCCCGGCGGCCGGGCGGTGATCGTGCCGGGCGCCCGCCATCTGCTGCCGCTGGAGTGCCCCCAGGAACTCGCCGACGTGATCCTCACCCACACCGGAGCCCACCCCGGAAGCCATACCGGAACCGACACCGGAGCCCACCCCGGAACCGGCACCGGAGCCCACACCGGACAGGAGTCCCACCGCTCATGAACCCTCTGCCGCGCCATGACCACTACATCGCGGGCGAGTGGACCGCCCCCGCCGACGGCGGCTACTTCACCAGCGTCAACCCGGCCACCGCCGAGCCCTGGTACGAGGCGGCGCGCGGCACCGCCGCCGATGTGGACCGTGCGGTGGGCGCCGCCCGTACCGCCTTCGAGGATCCGCGCTGGCGCGATCTGAGCCAGACCCGGCGCGGGCGGCTGCTGCGGAATCTGGGCGATCTGATCGGTGAGCACGCGGAGCGGCTGGCCCGTACCGAGACCCTCGACAACGGCAAGCTGTTGCGGGAGATGCGGGCCCAACTCGCCGGGCTGCCCGAGTACTTCTACTACTACGCGGGACTCGCCGACAAGATCCAGGGCGAGGTGATCCCCGGGGCGAGCCGGGAGCTGCTCAACTACACCCTGCGCGAACCGGTGGGCGTGGTCGGCGCCATCACCCCCTGGAACTCCCCGCTGCTGCTCACCGCCACCAAGCTGGCCCCGGCCCTGGCCGCGGGGAACACGGTGGTGGTCAAGCCCTCGGAACACACCTCGGCCTCGCTGCTGGCGCTCGCACCGCTCTTCGAAGAGGCGGGGTTCCCGCCGGGCGTGGTCAATGTGGTCACAGGGTACGGCGCAGAGGCGGGCGCGCCGCTGACCGAGCACGAGACCGTGGCCAAGGTGACCTTCACCGGCTCCAGCGGGACCGGCCGCCGGATCGCCCGTACCTGTGCCGACCGGCTGATCGGCTGCACGCTGGAGCTGGGCGGGAAGTCGCCCAACATCATCTTCCCGGACGCCGATCTGGGGTCGGCCGCCATGGGGGTGATCGCGGGCATCTTCGCGGCCGCGGGCCAGACCTGTGTGGCGGGGAGCCGGGTGCTGGTGCACCGGGAGGCATACGACGAGGTCCTGGAGCGGGTGACGGCGCGGGCGGCCACGATCCGCGTCGGCGATCCGCTGGAGGAGACCACCGAGCTCGGCCCGCTCGCCCTCGCCGAGCAACTGGCGAAGGTCGAGTCGTATGTCGAGCTGGGGCAGGCCGAGGGCGGAAAGGTGGTCTGCGGCGGCAGGCGGCCGGAAACGGGCCTCGACGGGTACTTCTACTCCCCCACCGTCTTCACCGGCACCGACAACGGGATGCGGATCTGCCAGGAGGAGATCTTCGGGCCGGTCGCGACCGTCATGCCCTTCGGCTCCGAGGAGGAGGCCCTGGCGATCGCCAACGACTCCGCGTACGGCCTGGCGGCGGGTGTGTGGACCCGGGATGTGAACCGGGTGCACCGGATGGCCGCCCGGCTGGAGGCCGGGACGGTGTGGGCCAACACCTATCGCTCGATGTCACCGATGTCGCCACGGGCCGGGTTCAAGACCAGTGGGATGGGGACCGAGCACGGCACGGAGGTGATCCGGGAGTACACCCGGCTGAAGAGCGTCTGGATCAACACCAGTGAGGAGCCCGCCGGGGATCCCTTCATCCTGAGGTCCTGAGCCGGGCTTGGGCCGAGGGAAGGGTTCTTGTATGGCACAACGCCCGAGTGCGCCCCCGGCTGGCCCCTCAGTTGACGGAAGGCGACGGCCACCCCTAGGGTCACGTGCCATGCAACAACCCACCGGTAAGCGGCTTCAGCAGACCAGCATGCAGGCGAGGGTCGCCGAAGAGCTGCGGCAGATGATCATCAGTGGTGAACTGCCGCCCCGCTCCAGCCTCTCCGAGATGGCGCTGTCCGAGACCTTCGGCGTCAGCCGGACACCCATCCGCGAGGCCCTCAAGCAGCTCCAGATCGAGGGGCTGGTCGAGGTGCGGCCACGGGTCGGAACGTTTGTCGCCGTACCGTCCCGGCGGGAGCTGACCGAGCTGTTCCAGATGAAGGAGCTGCTGGAGGGCGCCGCCGCCCGGCTGCTCGCCTTCCGCGGGAACGTACCGGAAGTGGAGCGGCTGGAGGCCAATATGAAGGCGGCCGACGCGGCAGTGCGGGACGGTGACGCCGAGCAATACGCGGCGCTGGTCCACGAGTTCCACGATCTGATCGTGGTGGGCGCGGACAACAGCAAGCTGGAGGCGCACTACCGCACCCTGATGAACCAGCTCGCCTACGCCCGGCTGGTGCGCACCTCGCTGTCCCGGCCCGGCCGGCTGGACGAGTCCGACGATGAGCACCATCGCGTCCTCAACCTGATCCAGGCCAAGGACGGCGACGGCGCGGAGCGGGTGATGCGGGAGCATGTGCGGATGAGCCACCAGGCCCTGATGGCGGGCATGGACGAGCGCCGGGCCTGACGCGGGCCGCGGCGCCCTTGGCCGACACGGTGGCGATGCCCCTCCGGGGACGGGCGGTTCATTCCTGGTCGGCCGCCGCGCGTGCGGAGCACAGCGCGGCGCGGAGCCGGTTCCTGGCGCCGAGGAGGTGTTCGCGCAGGGTGGTGGCGGCGTGCTCGACGTCACCGGCGCGCACGGTCGCCAGCAGGTCGACATGGGCCTCGGCGGAGGGGCGCAGATCGACGTCCCGGGCGTTGGTGACGTCGAGGATGACACCGAAGGTGGGGCTGTACTGCTCCCAGACCGCCAGCAGCCTGCGGTGTCCGGAGAGCATATAGAACTGGGAGTGGAACTCCAGGTCGGCGAGGGCGAAGTCACCGGCGGCGGAGCGGTCCGCGGCGTCGCGCATGTCCCGCACGAAGCGCTCGGCGGGCTCCCAGTCACCGGGCCCCGCCCGGCCGATGGCGAGGGTGAGGGCGAGCGTCTCCAGGGACTCCCGCAGGGTGTAGAGCTCGTCGACGTCGTCCTCGGTGAGCCCGGTGACGAAGACCCCGCGGCGGCGCGCCTCGACCAGCCCCTCGGCCCCCAGCAGACGCAGCGCGTCCCGCACCGGGCCGCGGCTGACGTCGTACTGCTCGGCGAGGGCACCTTCGACAAGATGCGTGCCGGTGCGCAGCCGTCCTGAAATGATGAGGACACGCAGCTCATGCGCGACCAGATCGCCGAGGGACTGCCGCTGCAGCGAGGTGATGGGCACCGGCGGGCTCCTTCTGGCGAGTGGATCGGCACTGGTCAACGGTTAACCGTTGACCTCATTGTCGCCCTCCGGCGCCTCGCCCGGAACAGTCCCGGAGACAGTGCGGACGGCAGGGCGCCCGCGCGCACGGCCCCGGACGCACCGGGAGCCCGGACGCCGATCCTGTCGTACGTTGGCAGAAGACCCACGGCAAAGGTGGCGGCCCGCATCCCGCACAGGGTCGTGACCAGCATGGTCTTGAGGAACTCGGACTCGGGGACAACAGATCGCCGAAGGCCAGGACGAAGACCATGAATGATGTGCGCAGACGTACGGTGCTCGCCGCGGCCGGAGGGACGGCCATCGCGGGCAAGGCCGCGACCGCCCGTGCCCAGGCCCCGCCCGCCCCCTCCTCCGACGCGCCCCGGCCGGGTCCGGAATCCGGCCCGTACGAGACCAGGATCCGGGCCCTGATGGCGCGGATGACCATCGACGAGAAGCTCGGCCAGCTCCAGCAGTTCGCCTGGACCGGCGACACCGGACCCGGCGGCGGGCAGACCGCCGCCGCGGAGAAGGCCGCCCGCAGGGGCAGGCTCGGCTCCGTGCTCAACATCTACGGGGCCCGCACCACCAACACCCTGCAGCGGATGGCCGTCGAGAAGTCCCGGCTGGGCATTCCGCTGATCTTCGGCCTCGATGTCATCCATGGCATGTGGACCACCTTCCCCATCCCCCTCGGCCAGGCCGCCGCCTTCGACCCCGCGGTGGCCGAGTGGGATGCGGAGGTGTCGGCGAGGGAGGCCCGCTCCAACGGTGTGCACTGGGCGTTCTCCCCGATGATGGACGTCACCCATGAACCGCGCTGGGGGCGGATCGCCGAGGGCGACGGCGAGGACCCGTATCTGGCGGCGGCGCTCGCGGCCGCCAAGACCCGCGGCTACCAGGGCGACGACCTCCGCTCCCGGCACCGCCTCGCGGCCTGCGCCAAGCACATGATCGCCTACGGGGGCGTCGAGGGCGGCCGCGACTACAACACGGTGGACGTCTCCGAGGCCCGGCTGCGCAACTTCTACCTGCCCCCGTTCAGGGCGGCCCTGGACGCCGGGGTGGCCACCGTCATGGCGAGTTTCAACACTGTCAGCGGGGTCCCCGCGCATGGCTACCGGCATGCGCTGACCGAGATCCTCAAGGAGGAGTGGGCCTTCCGCGGCTTCGTCGTCAGCGACTACAACGGCGTCCAGGAAATGATCGTCCACGGCTATGCCGCCGACCGCTCCGACGCGGCCCGGCTGGCCTTCAACGCCGGGATCGACATGGAGATGGCCAGCACCACCATCAACGAGTACGGCAAGCGGCTGCTGCGCAGCGGGCAGATCACCACCGACCGGCTGGACGACGCGGTGGCCCGCATCCTGCGCCTGAAGTTCCGGCTCGGGCTCTTCGAGCACCCCTACGCGGACGAGGAGACGGCGATCGCCGGGCCCACGAAGGCATCCCGGGCGGCGGCGCGCGAGGCGGCCGGGCGCACCATGGTGCTGCTCAAGAACGAGAAGTCCACGCTCCCCCTGGACCGATCGGGCTCCATCGCCGTCGTCGGGCCCTTCGCCGACTCCACCGACCTGCGCGGCTCCTGGGCCGGGACGTGGGCCGACGCGTTCCGCCCGGTCACCGTCCTGGACGCGGTCAAGGACGCGGCGCCGAAGGCCAGTGTCAGCCATGTCGAAGGCGTGGACGCGTCCGGCCGGAGCACGCGGGGCATCGCCCGGGCGGCCTCGGCGGCCAGGGCGACCGATGTGACCGTGGTGGTGGTCGGGGAGGCGGCGACGCTCAGCGGGGAGGCGGCGGTACGCAGCGACCTCGGACTGCCCGGCCGGCAGGAGCGGCTGATCACCGCGATCGCGGACACCGGTGCGCCGTTCGTGGTGGTGCTGCTCAGCGGACGTCCGCTGACGATGGGCGGCTGGCTGGACCGCACCCCCGCCGTGCTGCAGGCATGGCATCCGGGGCTCGAGGGCGGCAACGCCATCGCGGACGTGCTCTTCGGCACCGTGAACCCCGGTGGCAAGCTCCCGGTGACCTTCCCGCGCGCGGTCGGGCAGATCCCCATCTACTACAACCACGAGAACACCGGACGGCCCTACGACCGGGCCAACCACTACACCTCCAAGTATCTGGACCTGGCCTACGGGCCCCAGTTCCCCTTCGGCCACGGCCTCAGCTACACCACCTTCGACATCGGCGAACCCCGGCTCAGCGTCAGCCGCGTCCGGGCCGAGGCACTGCGCAAGGGCGACACCGTCGAGGTCGCGGTCGCGGTGCGCAACACCGGGCGCCGCAAGGGCGATGAGGTGGTGCAGTTGTACATCCGCGATCCGGTGGCGAGCATCGTGCAACCGGTGCGCAGGCTCAGCGGTTTCCGCCGGGTCAGCCTCGGCGCCGGGAAGGCCACCACCGTCCGCTTCCGGCTGAGCGCCGAGGAGCTGGGCTTCTGGACCCAGGACCCGCACGGCAGGTTCCTGCTGCAGAAGGGCGAGATCCGGGTCTTCGCGGGCAACAGCTCCCTGGCGAAGCGGGGACGCACGCTCACCATCACCTGACCCCTGACCAGCGGCCTGTAACCGACTTCACCAGCGCCGCGGCCGAATTACTTGTAGGGTGCATGCTGACCGCCACGCACCCGGAAGACGCCCTTGATGACCGCCCCGCCCTGGCCCTCGACCACCACGACGAGCGGACGAGACCCCGCGGCACACCGCGCGGGCCATGGTGGGGTGGAGGCCCAGTGGGCGGTGTGATCACCGGCTTCGGTGTCATCGCGGCCATCATCGTCACCGGCTATGTCATCGGGCTCCGCCGCTCTCTCGGCGACCACGGCCGGGAGGTGCTCACCAAGCTCTCGTTCGATATCGCCTCCCCCGCGCTGCTGTTCACCACGCTCTCCAAGGCCGACCTCTCCGCCATCATCTCCACCCCGCTGCTGGTGACCGCCCTGAGCACCTTCGTCGTGGCGGGCACGTTCGTCGCCGTCGGCGCCGTACGGCGGTGGAGCGTGGGCCGGACGACGATCGGCGCGCTGTGCGCGAGCTATGTGAACGCGGGCAACCTCGGCATCCCCATCGCGATGTACGTCCTCGGCGACGCGAGCCTGATCGCCCCGGTGCTGCTCTTCCAGCAGCTCGTCATGACCCCGATCGCCCTGACGGTCATCGATCTCAGCCGTCCCGACCGGCGGCCCTCGCTGATCCGCAGGCTGACCTCGCCCTTCCGCAACCCCATCGTGATCGGCTCACTGTCCGGCGTCCTCGTGTCCGCGGCGGGCTGGCGGATCCCCGGGCCCGTCACCGAACCGCTCTCGCTGCTGGGCGGCATGGCCGTTCCCGCCGTCCTGCTGGCGTTCGGCATCTCGCTGCCGGGCACTCAACTCCCCGGGCGCGGCGCGGAACGCGGGCCGGTGCTGCTGTCGGTGGCGCTGAAGTCCTTCGCCCAGCCGGTGGTGGCCTGGGCCATCGCGGCGGGCGTGTTCGGGCTGAGCGGCCCGGCGCTCTTCGCCGCCGTCGTCACCTCCGCGCTGCCGGCGGCTCAGAACCTGTTCACCTACGCATCGCGCTACGAGACCGCCACCATCCTGGCCCGTGAGTCGATCCTGCTGTCCACGCTGCTCGCACCACCGGTGCTGATGACGGTCGCCGCGCTGCTGGGCTGAGCCCGGCCCCACGCCGGCCGCTCGGGGCAGGTGTTCGCCTCGCTGTGCCGCCGCGCGGATCCGTCCGGAAGAACTTTGTTTGCCCCTCGGGGCCCAGGGCAGGCGGATACTCGTGCTTCGGACCGTAGGCACGCACCGCGGGAGCAGTCTGCATTGCTCCACACCGCGGCGGCGCGCCGGTCAGCACGTCCCCGTGAACCTCCCGCGATGCACCCCCGGTCCCAGGTGACCCGTCAGCCCATCGCAGGAGGTGTGTTCCGTGACGACCGCGACGCAGGACATGGCACGGCCCCAGACCGGCCCCACGAAGCACCCGCATGACGACGCGCCCGACACCAGCGCCGAGTTCGCGGAAATGGCCCGTCTCCCCGACGGGCCGGAGAAGGAGGCATTGCGCCGTCGGGTGGTGGAGGCGTGGATGCCGATGGCCGAGCGGCTGGCCCGGCAGTACCGCAACCGCGGCGAATCCCTGGAGGACCTGCAGCAGGTGGCCGCGCTCGGTCTGGTGAAGGCCGTCAAGCGGTACGACCCGGAACACGGCACCGCCTTCGCCGGGTTCGCGGTGCCCACCATCGTCGGCGAGATCAAGCGCCACTTCAGGGACCATCTGTGGGTGCTGCACGTCCCCCGCCGGGTCCAGGACCTGCGCAACCGGGTGCGGGCCGCCCACCGGGAGCTGTCCCATTCAGCGGACGACCGGCCGCCGCGGACCCAGGACATCGCCGAGCGCACCGGGCTGACCGAGAAGGAAGTGCGGGCCGGTATGGAGGCCATGGGCAGCTTCACCCCGCTCTCCCTGGACGCCCAGCTGGCCGGCTCCGACGACGGCTACTCCCTGGCCGACACGCTCGGCACCCAGGAGACCGCGTACGACCGGGTGGTGGACCGCGAGGCCGTGCGGCCCGGTCTCAGCCGGCTCCCCGACCGGGAGCGGCAGATCCTCTACATGCGCTTCTTCTGCGATATGACACAGAGCCGGATCGCCGAGCAGCTCGGCATATCGCAGATGCACGTCTCGCGGCTCATCAACCGCACCTGCTCGGCACTGCGCGACCAGGCGCTGGCCGAGGTCCACTGAGCGGGCGCCGGCCGGGCCGGGCGCGCGTTGCGCCGCTGGAACGATGTGCATCGCCTTAGTGGGTGACCGTGGCGCCGTGGGGAGCGGCGGCTCCCCCCACGGACTGCGAGGGTCGGTGCGGCGGGTGACGGACGCCCAAGCGAAGGAGACGAAAGCCAGTGAACACCAATCCCGAGCGTCCTCCTCCGGTGCATGTCCCGGAACTCCTCAAAGGGCAGAAGGCGCTGGTGACCGGGGCGAACTCGGGGATCGGCAAGGCGACCGCGATCGCCCTGGGACGGGCCGGCGCGGATGTGGTGGTCAACTACGCCAGTGACCGGCCGGCCGCCGAGGCCGTCGTCACCGAGATCCAGAGCCACGGTGTGCACTCCTACGCCCATCAGGCGGATGTGTCCCAGGAGGACCAGGTCATCGACCTGGTGTCCACGGTGGTCGACCGCCTGGGCACGATCGACATCCTCGTCGCCAACGCGGGGCTCCAGCGCGACGCCCCCACGGTCGAGATGACACTCGAGCAGTGGGAGAAGGTCATCTCCGTCAACCTCACCGGCCAGTTCCTGTGCGCCAGGGAGGCGATCAAGGAGTTCCTGCGGCGCGGTGTGGTCCCGGAGGTGTCGCGGGCGGCCGGGAAAATCATCTGCATGAGCTCGGTCCACCAGATCATCCCGTGGGCGGGCCATGTGAACTACGCGTCGTCCAAGGGCGGCGTGGCGATGCTGACGCAGACCCTGGCCCAGGAGTTCGCGCCCCAGAAGATCAGGGTGAACGCGATCGCGCCGGGCGCCATCAAGACCCCGATCAACCGCAGTGCCTGGCAGACCCCCGAGGCGCGGGCCGCCCTCCTGGAGCTCATCCCGTACGGCCGGATCGGCGACCCCCTGGACATCGCCAACGCCGCCGTGGTCCTGGCCTCCGACCTGTGCGACTACGTGGTGGGCACCACCATCTACGTCGACGGCGGCATGACCCTCTTCCCGGGTTTCGCCACCGGCGGCTGACCAGGAGCCACGGCGCGGCGGGCGGATTTCGGGAAGACTGGCGCACATGTCCGAGGCCCTTGTTTCCCTCACCCATCCCGTCCCCTACTACGCCCAGTGGGAGTCGGCCGCCCTGGTGCCCGACATCATCGCGGGCACCCTGTCGGCGGCCGACGACCCGCTGTGGCAGAAGTCCGGGGCGGCGAGCCGGGAGGAGTACGCGTTCTGGTCGTGGCGGCTGTGCGGGATGGCGTGTCTGCGCATGGCCCTGGACCACTGGCGTGGCACCGCGCCACCCGCGGTGACGCTCGCCGAGGAGTGTGTCGAGGCGGGGGCCTATGTGCGCCACCCGGACCGGGTGGACGGGCTCGTCTACGCTCCGTTCGCCGCCTACGCGCGACGGCGCTGGGGGCTGTTCGCCGAGTCCCGGCCGCGGCTGCCGGCCGAGGAGCTGCCGGAACATCTCGCGGCCGGGCGGCTCGCGATGCTGTCCGTCCATCCCTCGCTGCGCACCCTTGACCCGCGGCCGCCGCACCAGGGCGGCCATCTGGTGCTGGCCGTCGGCGCCACCCCGGACCATCTCCTCGTACACAACCCGTCGGGCTTCCCGGACGGCTCGCAGCGCTTCGCCGAGGTCCCCTGGGCCGACCTCGGGCGGTTCTACGCGGAGCGGGGTGTCCTGCTCGGCCCGGGTGAGCGCCGGTCGTAGGGCCGAGGGCTCGCGCCGGTCGCAAGGCACTCGCCGTCCCGGGGTCCTGGCCGCGGGCACACCGTGTCACTCGTGCGCACCGTTGTGGTTTCCGCCGGGCCGGGTACCCATGTGGTTCCCGTAGATCATCGACGCACCTTCCCAGGGAGCCGCAGTGAAAATCGGCGTATCCACGTTCGTCACCGACCAGGGCATCCGGCCCGCCCCGCTGGGGCGGGCCCTGGAGGAGCGCGGTTTCGACTCGCTCTTCATCGCGGAGCACAGCCATATCCCGGTGGACCGCCGGACCCCCTATCCGGGTGGCGGAGATCTGCCAGAGGTGTACTACCGCACTCTCGACCCCTTCGTGACGCTGGCCGCGATCGCCGCGGTCACCCAGCGTCTGCTGCTGGGCACCGGGATCCTCCTGGTGGTGCAACGGGACCCGATCACCACCGCCAAGGAAGTGGCCTCTCTCGACCTGGTCTCCGACGGAAGAGCCGTCTTCGGGGTCGGCGCCGGATGGAACCGTGAGGAGATGGAGAACCACGGGACGGATCCGTCCACCCGGGGCCGGCTGATGAACGAGCGGCTGCGGGCCATCCTTGAGCTGTGGACAAAGGAGAAGGCCGAATTCCACGGGGAGTTCGTGAACTTCGACCCCGTCTTCCAGTGGCCCAAGCCCGTCCAGCGGCCGCATCCGCCGATCTATGTGGGTGGTGGCGGCGACGCCGCGTTCCGGCGGATCGCGGACCTCGGCGACGCCTGGCTGGCCAACAGCGGATCCCCGAGGAGCTGCGCCCGCAGATCGAGCGGATGCGCGAGGTGGTCGGCCGCGAGGTGCCGGTGACGGTGTACGCGATGCCGGAGGACGCCGACGCGGTCGAGGGGTATCAGCGCATCGGGGTGGAGCGGGTGCTGTTCTATCTGCCGCCGATGCCGGAGGCGGAGACGCTCACACGGCTGGACGCGATGTCCCAGGTCGCCGCCCGGTTCCGGTGAGCCGCCGGGGGCCGCGATGCCGGAGCTGACGAGCGCGCAGGCGCGCGAGCGTTTCGCGCGGGCCAGGCTGGCCCGGCTGGCGACCGTCGGCGCCGAGGACCGCCCGCATCTGGTGCCGGTGGTCTTCGCGCTGACCGGCGACACGGTGGTGACGGCCGTCGACCACAAGCCGAAGCGGACAATGCGGCTGAGGCGCCTGGACAACATCCGCGCCCACCCCGCCGTATGCCTCCTGGTGGACGACTACGACGAGAACTGGGACCACCTGTGGTGGGCGCGGGGCGACGGCACGGCCCGCGTCCTGCCCCCGGCCGACGAATCGGCGCTGTCCTCGGACTACGTCCGGCTGCTCGTGGACACCTACCCGGTCCAGTACGAGGACCGGCCGCCGCGCGGGCCGGTCGTGGAGATCACCGTCGGGCGGTGGAGCGGCTGGCGGGCCGGATGAGCCGCGGCGCCCGTGGGCGGGTCAGCGCGCGGATTCCGCCATCCTCGCGAACTCGCTGCCCAGCTGGGACATGGCGTGGTCGTACTCCTCGGCGGAGACGGCCTCCCGGAGGGTGGCGAGGACCGCCCGGACGCCTCGGTCGGCCTCCGGCTCGGACAGCCCGGTGCGCTCATGCACCCTGCGGATCGACTCGTCGGGGTCGAAGATCTCCATGTCCCCCTCCCCGCGCTGAAGGGACTCCCGGAGGTGTTCGGGCAGCTCCAGGGCGAGATCACGGGCCTCGCCCGCGCTGAGGCGGGCCGCCACGGTCTCGAGCGTGGCACGGGTGACATCGGCCGCTTCCTGCCGCGAGAGCTGGGTGCGGTCCGCCACTATCCGGAAGAACTCCCTGTCGTCCATGCGGGCCTCCCTATGACGCGCCCAGGACACGGCTCCATCAACCACCTTGCCATGCGTGACCGCCGCCCGCGAGGCACTACCCGGTCTCATCAGGCGCGGGGACGGGTGCGGGGGGACGATGGTTGTGTGGGGCTACGGCCATCCTGTTCCCCCAGGAGGTGGACGATCATGACCTACTCCTCCGACAGTCCGCATGGTGCCGAGCAGCCGAGAGGGGAACCCTCCGGCCGGCCGGGAGAGCGGCCCGGCGAGGGCACCCCGTACACCACGTTGCAGAACATGCTGTCCGACACCGCATGGCAGGTCCTGGTGGCCGCGGGTGTGGTGGCGATCGCGCTGGGCATCATGGTGCTGGTGTGGCCGGGAGCCACGCTGGTGGTGGTCGGCGCCCTGTTCGGCGCCTATCTGCTGATCAGCGGGATCTTCCAGCTTGTCGGGGCCTTCGGCGCGCATATACCGAGGCATCTGCGGGTGCTGAGCTTCGTCACCGGGGCGCTGAGCGTGCTGCTCGGACTGCTCTGCTTCCGGGGTCCGGCCCAGTCGATCCTGCTGCTCGCGCTGTGGATCGGCTTCGCGTGGCTGCTCCGGGGCGTGATGCAGACCGCCACGGCGATCTCCGCCGAGGGCATGCCCGCCCGCGGCTGGCAGCTGTTCCTCGGTGTGCTCACCATCCTGGGCGGGATCATCCTGATCGTGGCGCCCTTCGGCTCGATCACGGCGCTCACCGTGGTGGCCGGCATCTGGCTGCTCGCCCTGGGCATCATCGAGATCATGCACGGCATCCAGATGCGCACCCATCTCGGCGGCGGTGCCCCCGCGCGGAGCACCGGGGTCTGCACTTCCCCCGCTTCCGCTCACAGCCGCATCCTCAGGCGTAGCCGGGCCGTCGCGATGGCCGCTCACGGCCGCCGCGACGGTGCGGGACGGTCAGGGGCTCCGGCTCGGGACGGGGTGGCGGGGCGGGTCAGCGGGTCTGCACCCACCACGCCATCAGGCCGATGGCCGCGGTGCCGCAGGCGTACGACGCGCCGCGGACGAAGTTGGCGGCCGCGAGTCGGCCGTATCGACGCCATCTGCTGGTGGAACGGCTGGGTACCGGTGGGCGAACCTCCATGGTGTGCATATGGAGCCCCTTTCGTGAACGTACGGACAGTGACTGTCCGACACGGGGGAACGACGCGCTGGAGAAAGCATACAAAAGTGTGAACTTGCTCCATGCATCGGACTCGCCGAAAAAATTCCTTTCGACACGATTTCAGGACGGGGCCGATCAGCGGGATTTGGCCGCCGCGGGGACGGTGCGGGTGGCGGTGTTCCAGCCCGAGATCCGGACCGAGGGGGCCGAACCGCCCAGATCCGCCGTGCGATAGGTGGCGGTGAGCGTCACCGACTCCCCCGGCCACAGGCTCACCTCGTTGTCCGACCAGCGCACAGGCAGGACGGGCGTGTCCGAGCCGTTCACCAGATGGGCGTCCACGAGCAGCGCCGGTGTGCCGCGGCTCGCGGTGTTGCGCAGGGTGACGGTCGTGGTGGCGGTGGAGTCCGGCCCGCCGGTCGTGGTGGCGGTGGCGGACACGGGTGCCTCGGCCATGTCGTCGAGCCCGGTCAGATCCGCGTACGAGGTGGTGGGGGTGTAGTACCAGTCGGTGTTGTCCCAGTCGAGCACGTCCCGCTCCGTGGAGAGCCAGTACACATTGCGGCCGATCTCCTTGCCCGCGCCATCGGTGAGCTGGAGCTTGGCCAGATAGGTGCCGGACACTCCGCTCACATTGGCCGGGACGGTGAGCGCGGTGGCCTTGCCGCTGTCGCCCGGCACCCGAAGACCGGTGGCGCTCTTGTCGAACTTCCGGGTGCCGTCGGGGGTGTAGAGGCTGACCCGGGCGGTGAGACCGGTGGCGGCGGTGTGCCGGTTGTTGACCACGACCACCGAACGGGAGTCGTACGAATACTGGATGTGCAGCGGCTCATTGGCCTTCTTGGCGCCGTAGTAGGCCCCGCCCTGGTCCAGATAACGGTCGAAGAGCTGCCAGTGGAGCGAGGTCCAGCCGCTGTTCAGCATCCAGTGGACGACACCGGTGGCGGGCCGGGAGGCGTCGGAGAAGTTGCGCGCGTACGCCTCGAACTGGGCGCGCACCGCCTCGTAGCGTGCGAGCCGCGCCTTGCGCACATAGTCCGTCAGCCCGGTCGGCGGTCCATAGCGGCCGATCAGCGCGTTGTCGAAGAGCTTGAGGTCACCGAAGGTGTCCGACGGGGACCGGTGGTACTGCTTGGCCGACGGATCCCGCCACAGGGTCTCCAGCTCGCTGGGGGACATCATGCGCCGGAGCGTGTCCAGGGTGGGGATGTCGGGTCCGGCGCTGGTCTCGGAGTTGAAGCCGGTGGCCCCGCCCTCGCGTTTGGCGTACCAGTAGTCCGGCGGGACCCAGTCGTAGGGGCCGGTCATCTTCATGCCGGACTTGCCGAGCTTCGGGGAGGACTTGGCGGAGGCGGCGGGGATCACCGGGTTCGGCCAGTCCGCCGCCTCGAGGGCGTCGAGGTAGTTCTTCTCGATGGTGGCGTCGGGGGCGAAGTCGCTGCCGATGAGGAAGGAGATGACGCTGGGGTGGTCGCGCAGCCGCGCGGCCTCGGCGGCCATCGAGTCCTTGGCGACCGGGTAGTCGGCGGCGCTCCACTTCTCCCCCGTCTCATCGCCGTTGACCTGGCCCTCCCACTTGTCGCAGCACTCCCAGCCGGGGAGGGTCAGAATGCCGTAGCGGTCAGTGAGGTCGAAGAACTCGTCCGGCTCGATATGGCCTTCGAGGCGGACGGTGTTCAGCCCCAGGTCGAGGGTGTACTTCAGCCGGTCCTCCACCGAGCGGGCGTCCCAGCGCAGAAACACATCGGGCGACCAGCCACCGGCCTTGATCAGCAGCGGGCGTCCGTTGATGCGGTACTGGCGGGCGCCGTCGGCGTTCAGCGGCGCCTTGACGTCGCGGATGCCGAAGCTGTGGTGAGCGGTGTCGGAGGGAGTGCCCGAGACCGTGGCGGTCAGGTCGAGGTCGTACAGCGGCTGATCGCCCATCCCGGCGGGCCACCAGACCTTGGGCCGGTCCAGTCGCAGCTCCGGAACGTCGTCGGGGGTGAAGGTGACGGCCTTGGTCTCGTGCGGGGCGAGCGAAACCGTGCGGCTGATGGCCGCGGGGCCGGCCGTACCGGAGACCGTGGCGGTGACCGTGGAGCCGGAGTCGTTGCGGACCTGGGCCTTGACGGTGAGTTCGGCGGAGGCGAGCGAGTCGGTGTCCAGCCGGGTCGTCACATGCGCGTCGCGCAGGGCCACCGGGCCGCCGCGGCGGATCAGCACATCGCGGACGATGCCCATGTTCTCGTCCGGTGGGGGCTGCAGCCAGTCGATCCAGCCCATCGTGAGGTTCTTGCGCGGATCGTTGGGCTGGACGCGGAACGCCACGGCGTTGGTGCCCGCCTTGACCAGGTCGGTGACGTCCAGCTCATGGTGGGTGTACGCGCCGGCGATCTGATCCTTGGTGGCGGCCTGGACGCCGTTGACGTACACATCGGCGGCGGACACCACACCGCTGACGTCCAGATAGGTGCGGCGGGAGGGGTCGGCCACGGTGAAGTCGCTTCGGTACCACCACGGGACGGCGAAGTCGGCGGCCGGGATCTTCTTGAGGTTGGTCGAGTAGAACGGATCCGGGTAGGTGCCGGCGTTGAGCAGCCCGGCGAGCACCGTCGACCGAGGCCCCACGGGGTGCCAGCCGGACGTGGGGTAACCGGGCGTGGAGATGGCCGCGGGGCTGTCCGACACCTTGGCCGAGGACTGCGTGGCGAAGCCCGCGAGCGGAGTCGCGGTGCCCGGCGCCCCGCCCACCCGGGTCACCGGGGCCGGGGCGCCCGCCGCCGTCCCGGGGCGCGGGGGCGCGGCGCCCGTGGTCAGGGAGACGGTGAGGAGGAGGCCGCCGACGGCGAGCGAGGCGGTCAGGGCGCGTCGGACGCGGGCTCGCGCCCGCCGCCGGGATGGTGCCGGACGGAGGACCACGGATGTCTCCCTGAAGGCAGGCAGAGCATTGGTTAAGTAGGTTTCCTAACAATCTAGGGACGGTAGAGAGCTGAGGGAGGCATGTCAACCGGCCCCGCCGAGAAATGGCCCTTCCGGCGGATAGCGCGGTGGGGTGCGGAGCCGCGGTGATGCGCGGCGGTCACGCGCGGCACGGTGATGCGCGACGCGGTCAGCGCCCGGCACGGCCAGACCGCCAGACGCGGAGTAGCCGGCGCGGCGCGGTCGTCACGGTCACCACGGCACGGCCATCGGGGTGTGACCCGGCCAGGCGCAGAGCAGCCGACACGGCGTGGCCGAGCGCGGCGCGATCGTCCGTCACGGCCAGCGCGGAGCAGCCAGCCCGGAGCAGCCAGCCCGGAGCGCTGACGCTCCGTGTCTGGCCCCCGCGCCCTCGTTCAGGCGTGCCAGCGCAGCACCGCGCCCAGGCCCCCCGCCGGTCCCTGGAGTCCCTCGGGCACCACCAGCACCTCGGTGTCGGCCACCGCCGCGGACCGCATCAGCGCGTCGTCCGCGCGGGCGGCCTCGGGTGTTCTGACGCCCATGGCACGCGCCTGGGAGCGCTGCACGGCCACCTGATCGGCGTCGGGGCCGATCCACACCTCATGGCGCATATCGCCCCCCGCGGTCCCCAGCAGCAGCGTGGCCGCCTGATGGCTGCGCATGGCGTCCACGACCGCGGGCACCCCCTCCGCGGCCCCGCTGCTCGACGGTCCGTTGCCGTCGTGCCCGCCCGGGCCCGGCCCGCCGGGGCGGCCCCGACCGGCGCGGAAGAGATCGAGGACCGACTCCAGATGGGCGCGGGCGTACTCCGCCCGGGCATGGTCGATCTCCGCGTTCAGCAGCTCG
This sequence comes from Streptomyces sp. 11-1-2, assembly GCF_003595545.1. Classification (NCBI taxonomy): domain Bacteria; kingdom Bacillati; phylum Actinomycetota; class Actinomycetes; order Kitasatosporales; family Streptomycetaceae; genus Streptomyces; species Streptomyces sp. 11-1-2. The sequence continues at coordinate 10,009,361 of NZ_CP022545.1, read as the reverse complement.
GAGCAACGGGAGGCCCTGCTGCCGTGGCGCATTTCCTCCGTCGTGGCCCGTAGCGGCTCGGGCAGCCGGTCGCGTACGGCCCGGCGCTCGCGCGGATCACCGGCCAGGATCAGCAGCTCGGCGTCGCCGTCCGACCACTGCCGCACCAGCTCGTCGGCCACGCGATCGGCGGTCAGCTCCCAGGTGTTCCCGACCCGGTTGCGGTAGTGCCACTCGTGGCGGTCGGCGGGCACCGAGCGGTGGCCCCGGCCATGCGCTCTCCTCCCCGCGGCGCGGCCCGCCGGGCGGCTCCCGGTGTCGTCCCGCAGCTCCAGATCGGCGCCCGCCTGGTCGACGATGGCCACCAGACAGGCCGGCCACTCGCCACGGAACGCGGCCAGTGGCGCCACCCGCGGCAGCATCGACCAGGACGTCACCACATCGATCGGGGAAGTGGCGAGCGGCAGGTCGAGCACCACCTCGCCATCCGCCGCGAACAGCGCCCGCCCCGCGGACGCCCTGGCCACCTGCTCACCGGCCAGCCGCTCGATCACCGCGTCACAGGTGGCGCGGTCGGCGCCCTGCTCGGCGAGCTGATCCGCCACGAACCGCTCCCGCAGCATGCGCCGTCTGGGCGCGTCCTCCGTACTGCGGGAGGTGTCCATGTACACACCGGCCCATGGACCGGGACGGTCGAACAACGGCTTCAGGAATCCAACGTCCATGACCTCCCCCAAACCCGGGGACACGCAGGGCAGGAACCGGCCGACCCGAATTCCGCGGATCGCCGTTTGCTCCTGACACCAGGATCCCTCGACCTCACCGGGTTCGCCAGAGACGGCTAGAATCGCTGGCATGGCTCGCTCCAATGAGGAGGTCGAAGCCCTCCTGCGCGAGTACGCCGATCTCCTCCTGATCACGGGCGGGGACGCGTACCGGGCGCGTGCGTACGAGAAGGCCGCCCGGGCGATCGGTGGCCATGCGGCCGACATCTCGCAGTTCGACGCGAAGGCGCTGCGGGACATCCCCAATGTGGGCCGGTCGATCGCCGACAAGGTGGTCGAGTATCTGCGCACCGGGACCATGCCCGCCGTCGAGGAGGCGCGCGCCGCGATCCCGGCCGGGGTGCGGGAGCTGACCGCCATCCCGGCGCTCGGGCCGAAGAAGGCCATGATCCTCTACGAGGAGTTGCAGATCTCCTCGGTCGACCAGCTGGCCCAGGCGATCGAGGAGCACCGGCTGCGCGACCTCAAGGGCTTCGGGCCGAAGTCGGAGGAGAACATCCTCCACGGCATCGCGCTGATGCGCGCCGCGGGCGACCGCATCCCGCTCGACGAGGCCATGGACGTGGCCGATGACATCGTCTCCGCCCTGTCCAAGGTGCGCGGCTGCCGGCGGTGTGCCTACGCCGGATCGCTGCGCCGGATGAAGGAGACCGTGGGCGATGTGGACATCCTGGTCGCGGCGGAGGAATCCGGCCCGTTCATGGAGGCGTTCACCGGGCTTCCGCTCACCTCCGAGGTGATCGCACACGGCCAGAAGAAGACATCGATCCGCACCACGAAGGGGCTGCAGGTGGATCTGCGGGTCCTGCCCCTGGACTCATGGGGCGCGGGGCTGCTCTACTTCACCGGCTCGAAGGCGCACAACATCCGCGTCCGCGCGATCGCGGTGCGCCATGGCCTCAAACTCTCCGAGTACGGCCTCTTCGAGACCAAGAGTGGCAAGACCATCGCCTCACGCAGCGAGGAGGACGTCTACGCCCGGCTCGGCATGGATTGGATCCCGCCGACGCTGCGCGAGGACCGGGGCGAGGTCAAGGCCGCCCTCGAAGGCCAACTCCCCAAGCTGGTCACGGAGTCCGACCTACGGGGCGATCTGCACACCCACACCAACCTCACCGATGGGCTGGAACCGCTGGAGGACATGATCACCAAGGCGGAGCGGCGCGGATACGCGTACTACGCCATCACCGATCACGCGCCCAAGCTGTACATGCAGCAGATGACCGAGGAGAAGATGCTGGCCCAGCGGGAGCGGGTGCGCGAGCTCGACCGGGGGCGCGGACGCGGGCACACCCGGCTGCTGCACGGTGTGGAGCTGAACATCGACACCGAGGGAGACGTGGACTGGCCGCCGGAGTTCCTCGAGGGCTTCGACGTGTGCGTGGCCTCGGTGCACACCCAGTTCGGCCTGGACCGCAAGGCCATGACCCGGCGGCTGGTGAGGGCCTGCGAGAATCCGTACGTCCATGTCATCGGCCATCCGACGACCCGGCTGATCGGCAAACGGCCCGGTATCGACGCCGACTTGGACGAGGTGTTCGCCGCCTGCGCCCGCACCGGCACCGCGCTGGAGATCAACGCACATCCGGACCGGCTCGATCTGTCGGACGACAACATCCTGCGGGCGAAGTCGTACGGGGTGGTGTTCGCCCTGGACAGCGACGCCCACTCGACCCGGGATCTGGACAACATGCGATACGGGGTGGGCGTGGCGCAGCGGGGCTGGCTCACCCCGGACGACATCATCAACACCTGGCCGCTGAGCCGATTGCGGCGTTTTCTGCGCAAGGACAAGGGGCAGCAGCCTTCCACATGACCACTTCCGAACCCGCGCCCTCCTACCCCGCCCATCGGGCCCCCGGCGCCGAAACCCTCGCCGAGCTGGACGAACGGCTCATCGACTGCCGTGCCTGCCCACGGCTGGTCGAGTGGCGCGAGGAGACCGCGCGCATCAAGCGCCGGGCCTACGCCGACTGGGACTACTGGGGGCGGCCGGTGCCCGGCTTCGGGCCACCGGACGCCTCGGTGGCGATCGTGGGCCTCGCACCGGCCGCCCACGGTGGAAATCGCACCGGCCGGATGTTCACCGGCGACCGCGCCGGCGACTTCCTGTACTCGGCGCTGTACGACCTGGGGCTGGCCAACCGGCGCACCGCCACCCATCGCGGCGACGGGCTGGAGCTGCGCGGGGTCAGGATCACCTCACCGGTGCACTGCGCCCCGCCCGCCAACCGCCCCACCCCCGGGGAGCGGGACACCTGCCGCCCGTGGCTGGCCCGGGAGCTGCGGCTGCTGCGGCCGACCGTACGGTCCGCCGTGGTGCTCGGCGCGTTCGGCTGGCAGGCCGTGCTGCCCGCGCTGGAGGCGGCCGGATGGTCCGTGCCCCGGCCGCGGCCCGTGTTCGGGCACGGCGCGCGGAGCACACTGCGGGCGGCCGACGGCGGGGCGCCGCTCACGCTCTTCGGCTGCTACCACGTGAGCCAGCAGAACACCTTCACCGGACGGCTCACCCCGGCCATGCTGCGCGAGGTGCTCGGCGCCGCGGCGGCGGCGGCCGGGCTTCCGGTCTCCGGCCCGGATCCGTCCTGACCACCGCGGGATTCCGTCGGGCGGGATTCCATCAGGGGCCATCAGCGGGCGGAGGGAAGGGGAGGCCCCGGGCACTGGGGCAGGAGGGCGCCCGGGGCCTCCGATCATGGGGTGGGCCGGATCAGTTGAGACCCTGGCCCGCATCGCTGCCGGTGTCACCGGCCCCGGCGGCGGCACCGGCACCCGCATTGCCCGCGTCACCCGCGTCACCCGCTCCGGCGTTGCCCGCACCGGCGGCGTCACCGGCGCCACCGGCCGCATCACCGGCACCACCAGCCGCGTCGCCAGCGCCGCCCGCCGCGTCGCCAGCACCACCGGCCGCGTCGCCAGCGCCGCCCGCCGCGTCGCCGCCACCGGCGCCGCCGTCGCCTGCGCCGATGACCGCGCCGGTGGCTTCCAGCGCGCCGGTCACCGGCTGGAAGAACGTCTCGCCGCCCTGGGTGCAGTCGCCGCTGCCGCCGGACGTCAGCCCGACCGCCGCGTCCTCGGCGAACATCGCACCGCCGCTGTCGCCGGGCTCGGCGCACACATCGGTCTGGATGAGGCCGTTGACGATGTCGCCGTTGCCGTAGTTCACCGTGGCGTTGAGGCCGGTGACCGTACCGTCGGTGACCCCGGTCGTGGAGCCGGAGCGCTGCACCTTCAGGCCCACGCTCGCCTCGACGGCACGCCCGATCTCCTGGGTGCTGCCGTCCTGGAGGTCGACCGTGCTGGACGCCTGGGTGGTGGCGTCGTCGTACATCACCAGCGCGAAGTCGCTCGCGGGGAACTGGGAGTCCTGCACGGTGCCCACCTGCTGGGCGCCGGCCTCGTCCGAGGTCCAGGTCTGGGATGCGTTGCCACAGTGGCCGGCGGTCAGGAAACCCGGCGCGCCGTCGACGCTGACGTTGAAGCCCAGCGAACAGCGGGCGCCACCGCCGAAGATGGCATCGCCGCCGTCGAGCCCTCCGGCCGCGGCGTCACCGCCGCCACCGGCGTCACCCGCACCACCGGCGTCACCGGCGCCACCCGCGCCCTGCTCCCCGCCGGCGGCGCCTCCGGCACCGGCATCACCGGCACCGCCCGCGCCCGCGTCGCCCGCACCGCCCGCCGCACCCGCGTCACCCGCGGCATCCCCGGCCCCCGCGTCGCCCGCGGCATCCCCGGCCCCCGCGTCGCCCGCGGCGTCCCCCGCGCCCGCGCCGCCGTTGTCGCCGGGCTGGGCCGCCTCCTCGCCGTCGAACTTCTTGAACTCGCCCTGGCTGCGCTTGACGCTGACCGTGCCCTCCATCTGGTCCGTGGCCTTGGTCAGCGTGGCCCACTTGGCGCCGGTCACCGTCCGGTCGGCGGTCACCTGGACCTTGTTGGTGACCGGGTCGATGGACCAGGCGGTGCCGGGCACCGACGCGTCGCTGCTCAGCGTCTTGGTGGCGGCCTTCAGGTCTTCCATGCTGTTGGTCACGATCTTCGCCACGGCGCCCTTGGCCCGGACGCCCTCGGCGGAGTCCTCGTCCACCACGTTCATGACCAGCTGGCGGTTGGCGTTGTCGTAGTACCAGCCCGCGCCGTTGTCACCGAGGTCCGCGGCGAGGCTCCTCGCGAGCTTCACCGCGACCGGGGACGAGAAGGTCTTGGCGCCCGACGTCTCGTCCGGGTTCGCATTCGCGTTGGGCAGCAGAATGGCCGCTGCTCCGAGCGCGGCGACGGCGGCTCCGGAAATGGCGAGGGTCCGCTTGTTCACACGTCGGTGGCTCAACTCACTGACCTCCAGTCGGGGATGCGCGGCAGGCGCGTACGGAGCGCTTGTCGCGTTCCGCCACGCCCCCGCGCGGGGCCACCACGTCGTACGCGGACGCGTTCGCCCCGTTCTCACCCGTACTCAAGGTCTGATGAATAGCTGCGCCGAACGATCCGGATGGGTAGGCTCCGCCGGTTCGGCCGGTCGTCTCGACGCCTGCGGCGGGCTGTTCCCCTCCCCGCAGCCGGGGACACCCCCTTATCCGCGCTCGGCGGCCTCGGCCTGGGCGCTCAGCTCCCATACCTCGCCGAGCGTCATCCGCTCCGGCTCGGCGGGGGAACCGCCGGTGTCCTCGAAGTGGTCGACATAGGCGCCGATGAACTCCTGCCAGCGCTGGTTGGCCGGATCCTTGTCCAGCGCCGCCATCGCGGCCGCGAAGTCCTCGCAGTCCACGAGGTGGAAGAGGTGGCGGCCGCTGCGCCAGATCCGCCAATTGGTGATCCCGGCCCGTCGCAGTGCCTCCAGCAGGTCCTCCGGGACCGTGGCGTGCGCCTGCTCATAACCGGACTCCTGGCCCTCCTTGAGAACCGAGTGCAACGCCACCCGCATGGACGCTCCTCCTTCTTCCGCTGCCGCTTCCGTTGCCGGGCGGCCACGGTGGCCGCCCGTCAACGTCCCATAATGCAGCGCTCAGCCCTTCTGTTCGACGCGCACCCAGTCCACCTCCGCCTGCACTCCGCCCGCCGCGATCCGGTCGACGCTGGATTGCGGCAGGCCCCAGTAGGGGGTGGTGACCTTGTTCCACCCCGCCGGATACGCCCCGCCCAGGGCGAGGTTGAGGATGACGTACTGGTTGTGGCCGAAGACCCATTGGCCACGGGTGGATTCGAGCTTGTTGCGCGTCGTCTCCTGGACCACCCGGGCGTCGACGTAGAAGCGCATCACGGTGGGTGTCCACTCCACCGCGTAGGTGTGCCACTGGTCGGCGCGGCCGCCGCCCTCGTAGATCTGGCGGGCGCCGATGTTGCCGTCCGCCGAATAGCCGGGGCCGTGCAGGGCGGTGCTGGTCCAGTCCGCGTAGCCGATGTTCTCCATGATGTCGGTCTCGCCGGAGGACGGCCAGGACACCGACGGATCATCCACATCGCTGCCCAGCAGCCAGAACGCGGGCCAGAACCCATCGCCGACCGGCAGCTTCATCCGGGCGCTGACCCGCCCGTAGGTGAAGTCCATTTTGGTGTGAGTGTCGATGCGCCCGGAGGTGAAGTCGTAGGTGCCGCCGCCCGCCTGAGTGCAGCCCTTGCAGTACTTCGCCCTGATGACGAGACTGCCGTTCTCGGTGCGGATGGTGTCGGAGGAGTCGACATACGCCTGCGACTCGCCGTTGACCGACCCCATCTCCTGGCCGGTCCGCACCACACGCCACTTGGAGCGGTCGAGGGTGCCACCGGTGAAGTCATCGAGGAACGTCGTCCGGTACGCACCGGACTGTTCACCCGGGAGGGCGGGGTAGGCGGCGGAGGCGCTCCCGCCGGTGCCCCAGACCTGGAACTCGTAGAGGGAGTAGCCGAACTGGGCCGTGGCCGGGGCCGGGTTGTAGAAGGAGCGGCGCTCCTTGCCGAGCATCCGCACATAGCGGCCGGTGGCGGGCTGCGACAACTTCACGGTGTCACGGCGGCCCACCGCGTCGGCGGGCGACTTGACGTCCGCGCGACGGGCGGCCACCTCGGCGGCGGAGGGCTGGTACACCGTGCGCCAGGTGCGGTTGTCGTCGGACACTTGCAGCTGGTAGTCGACGGCGTAGGCCGCCTCCCAGTAGAGGTCGACGGTGTCGATCGTGGAGGTGGCGCCGAGGTCCACCGAGACCCAGCGGTCGGCGTTCCAGTCGCTGGACCAGCGGGTCTGGTCGTCCTTGAGGTTGGCGGGCCAGCCGCCGTCGGTGAGGAAGGCGGGTGAGTTGCCCGCGTGCTGGTAGTAGTTGGAGTAGGCGGGGTGGTTCAGGGCGAGGTTGGTGCGGGTCGTGGACGCCGGGGCGGGCTCTCCGCCGTAGACCTTGAACGAGTACAGCGAATAGCCGTAGGGCGTGCCACGCTCGATGCCACGCATCCGTACGTAGCGGCCGGTGACGTCCTGCGGATAGGTGTGGGCGGTGAGGGATCCTCCGGTGCCGGCGTTCTCGGTGTAGAAGGGGGTCCAGTCGGTGCCGTTCTTCGACACCTCCAGGACGTACTTCTTGCCGTAGGCGGCCTCCCAGTCCAGGACGACCCGGTCGATCCGGATGGTGGCGCCGAGGTCGACACGTATCCACGCGTCGTCGCTGAACGGGCTGGCCCAGCGGGTCGACCCGTTGCCGTCGAAGGCCAGGCCCGGCGCGGTGCCGTCGTTCTCGCTGCCGGAGGCGGTGACGGCGTCGTGATTGGCGGCGTACGAGGCCGCCGCGCGGTCGGTGTCCCACGTCGCCTCGGCGGCGGCCTTGGCGGAGTGGGACGCGGGCGTGGCGAGGGCCGGGCCCGTGGACAGCAGCGCCACGGTGGCGAGGGTGGCGAGGGCGCTCAGCAGTGTGCGGTGGCGTTGGCGTTGGGTACGGGATGGCATGCGACTCTCCTCGAGGAGGTCGTGGGGGTACACGTGTGGTGCCGAAGTGCGGTGGTGCCTTCGTGCCGTGTGCCGATGTGCCGTGTGCCGTAATACCGATGTGCCGATGTGCCGATGTGCCTGCGTGCCGTGGTGCGTGTGGTGCCGTCTGTGCGGTGTGCGTCGGGTGGCGACGGGCCCTGGGGGTGTCCGGCGGGTCTTTCCCCTCCCCGCCCCTTCCCGATACCAGGGGCTCCGCCCCTGGACCCCGAGGTCGACCACTTGGTCGTCCTCGGGACGCGGGCCGGGGCCGGAGATCCGGGGCGGAGCCCTGCCACGCGGCGGAGCCGCATATCGATGCCGCAGGGCGGGGCGGGGAGGCGAACAGCCTGCCCGGCCCTTCCCCTTACCGGGGCTCCGCCCCCGGACCCCGAGGTCTGGGGCGAAGCCCCACCGCGCGGCGGAGCCGCACATCGATGCCGCGGGAAGGGAGCGGCCCGCCGCAGGCGTCAAGAGCCGTCGGACACCTCCTACGCCGCGCGGCGGGCTCGGCCCCGGTGGTCGCGGATGATCTCCGCGTAGCGGTGGCCGGAGCCCTTGATGGTGCGGGTCTGCGTGCGGTAGTCGACGTGGACGAGGCCGAAGCGCTTGTCGTATCCGTAGGCCCACTCGAAGTTGTCGAGCAGCGACCATGCGAAGTAGCCGGCCAGCGGGGCGCCCTTGCGGGCCGCCGAGGCGCAGGCCGCGAGGTGCTGGACGAGGTAGTCCTGGCGCTCGGGGTCGTCGATGGTCCCGTCCGGGCGTACGACGTCGGGGTAGGCGCAGCCGTTCTCGGTGACGTACAGCTTGCGGGCGCCGTATTCGCCGGTCAGGCGCAGCAGGAGGGTTTCGATGCCGGTGGCGTCGATCTCCCAGTCCATGCCCGTGCGGGGTACGTCCGGGCGGCGGACGGCGTGGGCGTGGGGGGCCGGGCCGGTGGGGTCGTCGGTGACGGTGGCCGGGAAGTAGTAGTTCAGGCCCAGCCAGTCCAGGGGTGCGGCGATGGTCTCCAGGTCGCCGGGGCGCTCCGGCAGCTCGACGCCGTACACCTCGCGCATGTCCGCGGGGAAGCCGCGGCCGTGGACCGGGTCCAGCCACCAGCGGTTGGTGTGGCCGTCCATGCGCCGGGCGGCTGCCAGGTCCTGCGGCCGGTCGCTCGCGGCCTCGACGGTGTTGAGGTTGTTGACGATGCCGATCTCGGCGCCCGGTGCGGCGGCCCGGATCGCCTGGGCGGCCAGGCCGTGGCCGAGCAGCAGATGGTACGAGGCGCGGACCGCCGCGGTCAGATCCGTGAGCCCGGGCGCCATCACGCCCTCGAGGTGGCCGATCCAGGCCGAGCACAGCGGCTCGTTGAGGGTGGTCCAGTGGTGCACCCGGTCGCCGAGGCGGTCGGCCACCACCGAGGCGTACGCGGCGAAGTGTTCCGCGGTGTCGCGCACGGGCCAGCCGCCCCGGTCCTGGAGCACCTGCGGCAGGTCCCAGTGGTACAGGGTGACGGACGGGGTGATACCCGCCTCCAGCAGACCGTCGATCAGCTCGTCGTAGAAGGCCAGGCCCTTGGCGTTGACCGGCCCGTCGCCGCCCGGCATCACCCGTGGCCACGCGATGGAGAGCCGGTAGGCGTTGGTGCCCAGCCGCTTCATCAGCCCGATGTCCGCGCGCCAGCGGTGGTAGTGGTCACAGGCCACGTCGCCGTGGTCGTCGCCCGCGACTCTGCCGGGGGTGTGCGAGAAGGTGTCCCAGATCGAGGGCGACCGTCCGTCCTCGGCAACGGCTCCCTCGATCTGGTAGGCCGAGGTGGCCGTGCCCCACAGGAAGTCGTGCGGGAAGGCTGTGAGGTCCAGGAGTTCGGACACGTACGTCCTTTCAGAGGTGGGAAGGCCGGTCACTTCACGGCTCCGGCGGTGAGTCCGGCGACGAGGTAGCGCTGGAGGAGCAGGAAACCCGCGACCACGGGGACACTGACGACGAGCGAGGCGGCCATGACCTGGTTCCAGTACACCTCGGTCTGGGTGGCGTACCCCTGGAGGCCGACGGCGAGGGTGCGGGTGGTGTCGTTGGTCATCACGGACGCGAAGAGCACCTCGCCCCAGGCGGTCATGAACGCGTATACGGCGACGGCGACGATGCCGGGGATCGCGGCCGGGACGACGACCCGGAACAGCGCGCCGAGCGGTCCGCAGCCGTCCACCAGCGCCGCCTCGTCCAGATCGCGCGGCACCGAGTCGAAGTACCCGATGAGCATCCAGATCGAGAACGGCAGCGAGAAGGTGAGATAGGTGAGGATGAGGCCGCCGCGGGAGCCGAAGAGGGCGATGCCGGTGGCGTTGCCGATGTTGACGTAGATGAGGAACAGCGGCAGCAGGAAGAGGATCCCGGGGAACATCTGGGTGGACAGCACGGTGACCGTGAACACCCGCTTGCCCCGGAAGCGGTACCGGCTGACCGCGTACGCGGCGAAGACGGCGATCACCACCGAGCAGACGGTCGCGGCGCCCGCCACGATGACCGAGTTCACGAAGTAGTCGGCGAGCGGGACCGTCGACCAGATGTCGATGTAGGGGCGGATGGTCAGTCCGCTCGGCAGCCAGCGGAACGTCCCGGAGACGTCCTGCAGTGGCTTAAGGGAGCTGGAGACCATGACGTACACCGGCAGCAGGACGAAGCCGGTGAGCAGGGTGAGGAAGATCCGGCGGGCCCAGAGGAAGGACCGGGGGGCAGCCATCGGTGAGCGGGGAGCGGCCATCGGTGAGCGGGGCGGCGCCGGAGCGGTGCTAGACATCGGCCGTCTTCCTTCGTCGGGAGGTCAGCAGGAGGTACAGGCCCGTCACCACGAGCAGGAAGAGCAGCAGCAGCACGGACATGGCGGAGCCGGTGCCGAAGTTCCAGGTGGCGAATGTCGTCTGGTAGACGTGGATGGAGATGAGGTCCGCGGCCTCCGGCGCCGCCTTGCCGAACAGCACGTACGGGGTGTTGAAGTCGTTGAACGTCCACAGGAACAGCACCAGCACCAGCACCTGGTTGACCGGGCGCAGCGAGGGCAGGGTGATGCGGCGGATCTGCTGCCACATCCCGGCGCCGTCGAGGGCGGCCGCCTCGTAGAGCTCCTTGGGGATGTTCTGCAGACCGGCCATGACGACGAGGAACGCGAACGGCCAGCCCTTCCACACCGACACGGTCAGCAGCGCGATGAAGCTGTTGTCGCCGATCAGCCAGAACGAGGGCTTGTCGGTGAGGCCCAGCTGGTCGTGGAGGACGTGGTTCACCAGCCCGTTGTCATGCTGGAACATGAACGCCCAGGTGATGACGGCCGTGTAGACGGGCAGCGCGTACGGGACCAGGAACAGGGTGCGCAGCAGCCCCCGTCCGCGGAAGGTGTCCTGCAGGAAGATGGCGGCGGCGGTGCCCAGCAGCCAGCACAGCCCGACCGACAGCACGGTGAAGCCGCAGGTGACCCAGAACGAGTGGAGCAGCGCCTCCCCGGCCGGGGCGTTGATGTCCACCGAGATCTTGTAGTTGTCCAATCCGGACCAGGGCGCGGCGCCCCAGTCCCGGATGGAGAACCGGGTGAGCGCCTTGAAGCTCATCAGGATGCCGATCACCATCGGCACCAGATGGACCAGGAGCTCGAGGACGAGGGCGGGCAGGAGCAGCAGGTACGGCAGTCCGATGCGGCGGATCCGCCCGGGGCGGCGCGGGCCTCGCGCCGCCCCGGGGGTGCTCCCCGACACCGTCCGCCGGTCTTTCTCAGCGGTCGCGGTCGTGGTGGTCATCAGGTGTCCGCACTCACTTCGCCGGCATCTGCTGCTGGGCCTTCTCCAGCTTGGCCTTCACCGACTCGGTGGTCACCGGGCGTCCGCCGGCGGCTTCGGCGAGCAGCTCCTTGACGGCCGTGCCGACGCCAGTTTCGAACTGCGACTCGTCGGCCACCTGCGGCAGCGCCGCGGCGCTCTTGGCGAGGGTGTCCCGCAGGGCGGCCGTCGCCTTGGTGTTGAAGGCGGGGTCGGACTGGGCGGCCTTGACCGGCGGAATGGAACCGTACGCCTTGTTGAGGATCTTCTGCTCGGCGTCGCTGGTCATGAACTTCACGAACTTAAGGGCGCCGTCCTGGTTGTCGGTGTTCTTGAAGACGGCCAGGTTGATGCCGGCGACCATCGAGTTGACGGAGGTGCCGGAGCCGGGGGTGCCGGAGCGGACGGGCGCCGGCGCCACACCCCACTCGTCGTCCTTCATGCCCAGCGAGGTGAGGGTGGCGGAGGCGGTCTGCCACAGGACCATCGCCGTCTTCCCCTTGGCGAAGTCGCTGAGGGACTGGTTCTGCGCGTACTCGGCGTTGCCCGGGGCGATGATCTTGTCCTTGGCCATCAGGTCGACGTACTGCTTGATGGCGGTGACCGCGCCGTCGGAGGTGAAGTCGGGCTTGCCGTCGGCGGTGAAGAAGTCCGCGCCGTGCTGCTTGGCGAAGACGAAGACCTGGTGGATGTTCTCCGAGAGGTTCGCGCCCTCGGCGCCGAGGCCCCACTTGCCGTCCTTGGAGAGCTTCTTGCCGTCGGCGACCAGTTCGTCCCAGGTGGCGGGCGGCTTGGAGATGCCCGCGTCGGCGAACATCTTCTTGTTGTAGTAGAGCGCGTACGCCATCGAGTACAGCGGCACCGCGGCCGGGTCCTCGCCCCGCGCACCGGTCGAGCCGAGGGCGGAGGCCACGAAGCGGTCCTTGTCGCCGATGCTGCCGAAGTTCTTGGTGTCCCACGGCAGCAGCGCCCCGGACGCCTGCAGCGAGGCGCTCCAGGTGTTGCCGATGTTCAGGACGTCGGGGCCCTGGCCGGAGGTGGTCGCGGTGAGGATCCGGTTCAGCAGCTCGGACCAGGGAATGACCTCCAGCTTCATTCTGATCCCGGTCTGCTTCTCGAACTTGTCGAGTTCGGGCTTCAGGACCTTCTTGTCCACCGTGATGCTGGCGCCCTGGTTGGAGGCCCAGTACGTGAGCGTCTTCGGCGAGTCGTTGGAACCGCCGCCGTCCGTCGAGGAACCACCTCCGCACGCCGAGGCGGCAAGGGCGAGTGACAAGGTGACGGCGCCTATGGCCGCGGCTCGGATCCTGCGCATGGCTCCAGGTGTCCCTTCCGGGAGGGGTGAATGCCAAGAAGGGCCCGGGCACGCCAACCGCGTTCAACTCCCGAAGCCGCTCACGGCTTAATTTAGGACGTGAGTTAAACCTCAAGAGAAGGTCGCGTCAAGAGATCCGGCGGAGGTATCTTGCGGCGCGGAGCCGGGACTTGAGGAGGCCAGGTGGCAGCGCACAACGGACGTAACGTTCGTGACCTGCGGCGGGAGAACCGCGCCGCCGTCCTGCGTCGGTTGTATTTCGACGGGCCGATGAGCCGCTTCTCGCTGGCCCCCGCGACCGGGCTGAGTTCAGGTTCCATCAGCAATGTGGTCGCCGAACTGCTCACCGAAAAGCTGGTGGAGGAGGCCGGAAGCATCGACTCCGACGGCGGCCGTCCCCGCACCCTGTTGCGGATCACGCCGCACAGCGGCCACATGATCGGGGTGGATGTCGGCGAGACCCGGGTCCGCGTTGAGCTGTTCGACCTCTCGCTGGCCGAACGGGCGCGCGCCGACCGGCCGTTGCCCACCCGCGGGGCCGGGCGCCGGGTGCGCTACGACAGCGAACTGATCGCGGGCCACATCCGCGACGGCATCGCCGAAGTCCTGGAGGCGGCCGGGCGCGACCCCGCGCGGCTCCTCGGCGTCGGCATCGGCGTCCCCGGCATCGTCGAACACTCCGAGGAGGACGGTGCGGTGGTGCACGGCCAGCCGATCGGCTGGGAGGCGGTGCCGCTGGAACGGATGCTGCGCGGATCGGGCCATCTCCCCAACGAGGTCCCGTACTTCATCGAGAACGGCGCCAAGACGCTGGGGCAGGCCGAGATGTGGTTCGGCGCCGGGCGCGGTGCGCGCAACGCGGTGGTCGTGCTCTTCGGGTCGGGCGTCGGCGCCTGCGTCGTCACCGACGAGGTCGAGCACGGCCGGGCGGTGGAGTGGGGCCATCTCACCGTGCGGGTGCGGGGCCGCCGGTGCCGCTGCGGGGCACTGGGCTGTCTGGAGGCGTACGCGGGCGCGGAGGCGCTGCTGGAACGCTGGCAGGAGGCGGGCGGGCAGCCGCCGCCCGACACCGACGAGGAGACCGCCCTGACGGCGATGCTGGCCGCCGCCTACCCCGCGGACGGCGACGCCCCGGACCCGGTGGCGGCCGCCGTCCTCGCCGAGACCGCGGAGTACCTGGGCGCCGGGCTGTCCGACCTGATCAACCTCTTCCAGCCCGAGCGCATCCTCGTCGGCGGCTGGGCCGGGCTCCAGCTCGGCGCGCGTTTCCTGGACTCGGTGCGCGGCCACGCGGTGTCCTACGCGCTGCCGTACCCCTCCGGGCGGGTCGGCATCGACCTGGGCGCGCTGGGACCGGACGCGGTCACGGTGGGCGCCGCGATCCTGCCGCTCGCCGCGTTCTTCGCCCGCGGCGGGCGCCGTCTGCCGCCCACTCCCGCACCGGAGCCGTCCCCCGCGTGGCGCACCACCCTGGGCACACGGCTGGCGTAGGGGGTACGGGCGCGGCCGGCGTAGGGCTACGGGCAACCTCGGACGCGGGGTTACGCGCACGTTCCGCGCAGGGTTACGGGCGCGTCCCGCGCAGGGGCCACACGCACGTCCGGACGCGGGGACTCCACGCCCGCCCCGCGCAGGGCTACGGGCACGTCCGAGCGCGGGGGTTACGGGCACGTCCGGCGCAAGGCTACGGGCACATCCGGGCGCGAGGGCCACACCCACGTCCCCCGCACGGCGACGGGCACGTCCCGCACAGGCGCCACACACACCGTACGGGCGCGAGGGCTACGCCGACTCCCGTACCACCAGCTCCGGTTCGAAGAGTACCGAGGCCGGCTCGGTGCGCAGGCCCCGGACGTGCTCGTCGAGCAGCCGGGCCATCGCCGCCGCCATGTCCTCCACCGGCTGGCGCACCGAGGTCAGCGGCGGCCGGCAAGTGGCGGCCACGCTGGAGTCGTCGAAGCCGACGACCGCGACATCGCCGGGCACCCGCCGGCCACGCTCCCGCAGCACCTGGCAGGCCCCCTGGGCCATCAGGTCGTTGGCGGCGAACACGCCCTCCACGTCGGGATGTTCGGCCAGCAGCGCGGTCATCGCCGCCACCCCCCTGTCCAGCGTGAAGCCCCCCTCGGCCACCGGCACATACGGATGGCCGCCGCGAGCCATCGTGTCGCGGAACCCGGCGAGCCGCTCCTGGCTCGCCGCCACGGCCCACGGCCCCGACACGGTGGCCACCTTCCGGCACCCCCGGGCCAGCAGACGCTCGGCCGCGAGGCGGCCACCGTCCCAGTGCGCCAGGTCGACATGGCTCAGCGCGACCGGCCGCACGGGACGGGCGAACAGCACGGCGGGCAGTCCGGCCTCGGCCAGCAGCGCGGGCAGCGGATCGTCGGGGTGGGTGGACACCACGAGCGCCCCGTCCGCGTTTCCCTGCCGCAGATACCTCAGCACCTCCTGCCTGGCCTCGGGGGACTCGGCGAACATCAGCACCGGGTGCGTCGAGCGCGGCCGCAGGAATCCCACCACTCCGCCGACCACCCGGCCGAAGAACGGATCGGCGAACACCCGCGCGGCAAAGGCGTTCTGCTCCTCCTCCGAGGTGTCCCCGGTCCCGTCCCCGGCCCCGGAGACGACGAGCGCCACGGTGCCCGTGCGCCGGGTCACCAGCGATCTGGCCGCCCGGTTGGGCACGTAGCCGGTCCTCCCGATCGCGACGCGGACCAGGTCCTGGATGGCCGGATCCACGTTGCGGACGCCGTTGACGACCCGGGACACCGTCGCCCGGGAGACACCGGCCTCCCGGGCGACATCCTCCAAGGTCGGGGCGTGTCGGTTCATGTCCGCACCCTAGTGGCAGCGCGCCCCGAGGGCATAGAGCGCTCTCCCGCCACCGCCGGGAGACGCATCACCACCAGCCATGGATCAGTGGTAGACGCCGAACTCGTAGAGCGAGTAGCCGTATCCGGTGCCGCGGGCCGTGCCGTGGACGCGGACGTAGCGGCCGGTGCCGGAGACGTCGAAGTCGTCGACGCCGCCGTTGCCGTCGGTCACCTCACGGATGGTGCGCCAGCTCTGGCCGTCGTCGGAGGTCTGGAGGGTGTACGCCTTGGCGTAGGCGGCCTCCCAGACCAGCTGGACGTGGGTGAGGGGGGTGGACGCGCCGAGGTCCACCTGGAGCCACTGCGGATCGCTCCAGTCGGCCGCCCAGCGGGTGTCCGCCTTGCCGTCCACGGCGTTGGCGGCGGGGCAAGGGCAGTCGCCACTGCCCGTCTGGTACGAGGAGGCGGTGGCCGGCTTGCCGAGTGCCACATTGGTGCCGTTCACGGCGGGCGGGACGACCCGTACGGAACGGGTCTCGATGCCCACGTTGCCCTTGCCGTCGGTGGCCTTGACGTAGATCTTCCACACGCCGGGGCGGTCCGGCGCGGTGACCCTCAGCCGGCCGCCGCCGAGGTCGGTGGCGGGCAGCGGGGTGAGCTTCTTGTCCTGGTCGAGGTACATGCTGCTGCCCAGCACCTGGTAGGAGAGGGCGTCACCGTCGGGGTCGGTGGCCTTGACCATGAGCGTCAGGTCGCGGCCCGCCTCCACCTTGGCGGGGTCGCCGTCCACGGCCAGTGAGGAGATGACCGGCGGGGTGTTGTCGTGCGAGGTGTCCGCGCCGTACGCCTTCTTCACCGCGTAGTACGACAGCCGCTTCTGGCCGGCGGGCAGCAGGTTGAACCAGACGCCGCCGAAGTCGTCCTCGGTGCCGTAGTGGAACATCGTGGCGCCGAGCGCGACGCCCTGGTGCCCGGTGACGCAGTTCCACGCCTTGGTGTAACCGGCGGCCTTGGCCTGGTCGGTGGGCTCCTCCGGCACGCCGTTGGCGTCGTCGGGCACCTCCCACTCCCCCGGCGGGCCGGTCTCGGTGACGATGTACGGCTTGGTGTAACCGCCCTGCTCCCAGGTGGCCTTGATGTCGCAGACGGCGTTGTAGGAGTTGACGGCGTACAGGTCCAGGTCGGGGGCGTTCCGCTGGTAGTACGGCCAGGCGCCGGTCCACGCGTCGGTGGAGGTGACCGGGTGGTCGGGGTCGACACCATGGATCTTCTTGGCGATGTCGTTGACGAACGTGGTGTAGGCATCGCGCTGCCGCTCCAGCTCATCGCCGCTGTAGCAGTTCTGCAGGCCGAGCACCGACTCGTTGCCGACGTTCCACATCAGCACGCCCGGGTGGTCCTTGTATGTGGCGACCCACTTGGGGAACTCGGCGAGCATCTGGTCCTTGTAGGCGGTGTCCGTCCGGTAGTTCACACAGCCACCGCTGCCCGGGCCGCCACCGGGCTGCAGCCAGAAACCGGCGATCACCTTGATGCCGTGAGCGGCCGCGGCGTCGAAGAGGGGTTTGCTGGTGGCGTCGGTGCCCCAGGTGCGGAGGGTGTTGACGCCCATCGACCGCAGATCGGGCAGATAGCGGTCGGCGTCCGCGATGGCGGGGCCCCAGGTCAGGCCCTTGATCTGATACGGCTGGCCGTCCACGGTCAGCCGCCAGTCGCCCTGGGTGCCGGTGACCTTGACGACGCTTCCGGCGGCGTGTGCCGGCTGGCCGGGCAGCGCGAGGGCGCCGGTGGCCAGCAGACCGGCGATGAGGGGCGCCGCGATACGGCGTGGGGCGGTACGGGTCCGGGTCATGGTGGTGTCTTTCGGTGTGTCGGGGGAAGTGGCGTGCGAACGGCCCGGCCGCGGTGGTGTGCGCACCGGCGGCCGGGCCGTGGTTCACGGCAGCTCGTAGTTCTCGTCCAGGGTCGCTCCGGCCTCGGGGTGGGTCTGGTCGTAGCCGCGGGCGTCGCACTGCAGCGCCCCGACGACGCAGTGGTCGACGAGCGCCTTCAGCGTGGGCGCGTCCCAGGCGTTGAAGAAGTCGTAGTGGAACGACCGGCTCGGGCCGCTGGCCAGCCTCGCGTGCGAGAGGTCACCGTTGACCGGGAAAGCCATCTTGAACTCGACCATCGGCAGCGCAACCGGGTGGTCGGCCGGGCACACGTTGTTGTTCGTGCCGGGGTTCACCACGGGGTAGGCCATATGGCTGCGGTGGTCGGGCGTGTCCAGATACCTGCCGTCCCAGCAACTGGGCGCCTGGAAACGGATGTTGAGCTGGACATCGGGCCGGCTCGGGCAGTCCTTGGGGAACTCGACGTTGAAGAAGCTGTCGCCGCACTCCCACCCCTCCACGAAGCCGGGGTGGCGGCGGAACTCCTCGGCGGTCTGCATCGGGTCGCCCACCACGAAGCGCAGCCCCTTGGGGAACGGCCGCACACTGGTGTAGTCGGTCACGCCCGCCTTGTAGTAGATGGTCTGCGGGCCGATGGGCAGCACCGGCCGGTCGTCGTTGAACAGCGTGGGCATCCAGTAGCCCGACTTGTCCCCCGGCGCCTTGCAGGTGGTGCGGCCGGCGTCGAGGGAAGCCGTGGTGCTGGCCGCGTCGGTCGTGGTGTTGCCCATGAAGGTGTGGTCATGGGACGCGCCCGGCTGCTGCGGGTACACGATGGGGTCGTCCGCCTTGGTGTGGCTCACCGAGCAGTTGGCCTGGAACTCGTGGAAGTAGCGGTGCGGCGGCTCCTTCGTGGACGGTGTGACGCCGGTGACCGGCGGGTTCGCGGGAATGTAGCCGTCG
Organism: Streptomyces sp. 11-1-2; assembly: GCF_003595545.1. Classification (NCBI taxonomy): domain Bacteria; kingdom Bacillati; phylum Actinomycetota; class Actinomycetes; order Kitasatosporales; family Streptomycetaceae; genus Streptomyces; species Streptomyces sp. 11-1-2. The sequence goes on along the minus strand of NZ_CP022545.1, from coordinate 9,990,922 downwards.
CCGTCCGGGTCCTCGGGCGAGGAGGACGACGGCGCCGCCATGACATGTCCCGCGTGGGCGGCCGTGACGCCGCCGCCCGCGGGGGCCGTGACGCCGCCGCTCGTGGGCTTCGCCGGTGGCGCTTCGGCGCTCATCGCGATGCCACCGAGCCCGAGCGAGGTCAGCAGTAACGCGCCTGCGATCAGGGTTCCTGAAACGATCTTCGATCTCCGTGCCATGGAGACTCCTGCCACGTGGAGAGAGGGTGAAGGTGGCCGGGCGGCCGTACACGGCGAGGACTCGCGACGCCGTGGGTGCGGGCCGGGCCGCCCGCATGACGGGCCGTCATGGGCCCGCGACAACAGTGGGAGAGCGCTCTCCAAGACCGGAGTGTCCGGGCGAGGAGGCAAAGGTGTCAAGGCGTCGAGCGGAAAGGATCAGACGCCGACTCCGCTTACCTCTTGAACACAACATCCATGGACTCGAGCGGACGCGAATCCGACTCAAGTGCGTCCGAACTACCTGAATTTCCAGGCCAGTTGATGTTCAAAAGGCAACAACACGCACAGACTGCGGTCACAACTCTTGACGAGTCGTTCACATGGCTGAAGCATGCGACGGCAAGAGAGCGCTCCCTCACCCCCATCCCGTTCATTTACTGAACCAGGAGAGACGCCCCCATGACGCCTTCCCCCACGCCTCCTGCCACGCCTTCTTCCTCCGGCCGCTCCCCGGTCGGCCGCCGGGCGGTGCTCGGCGCCGCGGCCGCCGTCGCATCGGCCCCCGCCCTCGCCGGCCTGGCCACCCCCGCGTCCGCCGCCCCCTCGGGCCGGAGAAGGAGCCCGCGGGCCCTGCCGGGCGGCGGCGACCTCGGCCCGAACGTCATCGTTTTCGACCCGTCCACGCCCGGCATCCAGGCCAAGCTGGACGAGGTGTTCAAGAAGCAGGAGTCGGCGCAGTTCGGCACCGGGCGCTACGCCCTGCTGTTCAAGCCCGGCTCCTACAGCGGGCTCAACGCCCAGATCGGCTTCTACACCTCCATCGCCGGGCTGGGGCTGTCCCCCGACAACACGACCATCAACGGCGACATCACGGTGGACGCCGGGTGGTTCAACGGCAATGCCACCCAGAACTTCTGGCGTTCGGCGGAGAACCTCGCGGTCGTCCCTGTCAACGGCACCAACCGCTGGGCGGTGGCGCAGGCGGCGCCCTTCCGCCGGATGCACGTCCGCGGCGGGCTCAACCTCTCCCCCGACGGCTACGGCTGGGCGAGCGGCGGCTACATCGCGGACAGCCGCATCGACGGCCAGGTCGGACCGTACTCCCAGCAGCAGTGGTACACCCGCGACAGCGCGATCGGCAGCTGGCTCAACGGCGTGTGGAACATGGTGTTCTCCGGTGTGGAGGGCGCCCCCGGGCAGAGCTTCCCGAACCCGCCGTACACCACGCTCGACACCACCCCCGTCTCCCGGGAGAAGCCCTTCCTGTACCTCGACGGCAGCGAGTACCGGGTCTTCCTGCCCGAGAAGCGGACCAACGCCCGCGGGGTCACCTGGGGCAACGGCACCCCCCGAGGCACCTCGCTGCCGCTGTCGCAGTTCTACGTGGCCAAGCCCGGCGTCACCGCGGCCACCCTCAACGAGGCGCTCACCCAGGGGCTGCAACTGCTGCTCACCCCGGGGATCTACCACCTCGACCAGCCGATCCAGGTGAACCGGGCGAACACCGTCGTCCTCGGGCTCGGCTACGCCACGCTCATCCCCGACAACGGCGCCACCGCGGTCAAGGTCGCCGATGTGGACGGGGTGCGGCTGGCCGGTTTCCTCATCGACGCCGGACCGGTCAACTCGACCACCCTGCTGGAGGTCGGCCCGCAGGGAGCCTCGGCCGACCACTCCGCCAACCCCACCACCGTCCAGGACGTGTTCATCCGCATCGGCGGCGCGGGCCCCGGCAAGGCCACCACCAGCATGGTGATCAACAGCCGTCACACCATCGTCGACCACACCTGGGTCTGGCGCGCCGACCACGGTGACGGGGTCGGCTGGGACACCAACCGCGCCGACTACGGAGTCCGGGTCAACGGCGACGACGTCCTCGCCACGGGGCTGTTCGTGGAGCACTTCAACAAGTACGACGTGCAGTGGTACGGGCAGCGGGGCCGCACCATCTTCTTCCAGAACGAGAAGGCGTACGACGCCCCGAACCAGGCGGCCATCCAGAACGGCTCCATCAAGGGCTACGCGGCCTACAAGGTGGCCGATTCGGTGACCACGCACGAGGGATGGGGGCTCGGCAGCTACTGCTACTACAACGTCGACCCGAGCATCGTGCAGCACCACGGCTTCGCCGCCCCGAACACGTCGGGGGTGAAGTTCCACAATCTGCTGGTCGTCTCGCTCGGCGGCCAGGGCCAGTACGAACGCGTCATCAATGACATCGGATCTCCCACGTCGGGCACCACCACCGTGCCGTCGACCGTGGTGTCATATCCCTGATCTACGATGCGTCGCGGGCCGGTGTCCCCGGTGAACCGCCCTCGATGTACCGACCGCCCAGGAAGGACCACCACGCCATGGCGACCACCCCCGTGCGCGACCGTTCCACGATCATGGTCCTGAACGGGCCCAATCTGAATCTCCTGGGCCGTCGGCAACCCGAGATCTACGGAACGGACACCCTGGCCGACATCGAGAAGCTGGTCGCCGTGACAGCCGCGCCGCACGGTCTGACGACCGACTGCCGGCAGAGCAACCACGAGGGGCAGCTGATCGACTGGGTCCATGAGGCGCGTGAGCACCACGCGGCGGTCATCATCAACCCCGCGGGCTACTCCCACACCTCCGTCGCGCTGCGCGACGCCCTGGCGACCTGCGACGGTCTGCCGATCGTGGAGGTGCACATCTCCAACATCCACCAGCGGGAGGCGTTCCGGCACCACTCCTACGTCTCCGCGCTGGCCAACGGGGTGATCGCCGGATGCGGTGTCCAGGGCTACGCGTTCGCCGTCGAGCGGGTGGCCGCCCTGCTGGCCGCCGCCAAGGCGTAGGCGTCCGGCACTCCGGGCCCGTCCGGCGCGTCAGGCCCTGATCACGCGGACACCGGCCTCGGTGTACGGAGCGACCAGCTCCGCATCGGCGCCGGTGTCCGTGATCAGCACATCGATCTCCTCCAGTGCGCAGATCCGGGCGAACGCCCGGCGGCCCAGCTTGGAGCTGTCGGCCACGACCACCACCCGGGCCGCCCGGCCGGCCATGAGGTGGTTGATGCTGGCCTCCCCCTCATGGTGGGCGGTCGCGCCCTGGACCGTGTCCAGCGCGTCCACGCCGAGGATCGCCAGATCCAGCGACACCTGGCCCAGCACTCCGGTGGCCAGCGGCCCCATCAGCTCGAAGGACTGCGGACGGGCCACCCCGCCGGTGAGCACGATCTTGACTTGGGGGCGTACCGCCAGCTCGCTGGCGATGTTCAGGGCGTTGGTGACGACCGTGACGGCCGGGCCGCCGCCCGGGGCGGACAGATCGCCGCGCAGGGAGATGGCGCGGGCGACCTCGGTGGTGGTCGTCCCGCCGTTGAGACCCACGATCGAGCCCGGTTCGGCCATCCGGGCCGCCGCGGCGGCGATCCGCTGCTTCTCCGAGGCGCGCCGGGCGGTCTTGTAGCGCAGCGGAAGGTCGTACGAGAGGTTCTGCGCGACCGCGCCGCCCCGGGTACGGGTCAGCATCTGCTGCTGTGCGAGCTCATCCAGGTCGCGGCGGATGGTCGCGGCGGACACCGCCAGTTCGGCGGCCGCCTCCTCCACATCGATCCTGCCGTCCCTGGTCAGCAGATCCAGCAGGGCGTTCCAGCGCTCGGGCCGTTTCACGTCGATCACCCTACCCCGCGCACATCGGCTCTGGACTTTCATGCGTGATCCTGCGCATTATCTGCTCGTACGAAACAACTCCGCGCATGAATAGTGCTCGGGTCAGCCGTGCGACGAGGGGAGTCCCATGAGCCACACCGAGGTCGAGATCGCGAGCCAGCCCGACTGCTGGCGGCGCGCCATCGCCCTGGCCCGGGATCCGGAGGGACCCGTACGGGCGGCGCTGCCCCGGCCGGGTGAGCGGGTCGCCGTCGTCGGCTGCGGCACCTCGTGGTTCATCGCCCAGTCGTACGCGGCGCTGCGCGAGGCGGCCGGCCAGGGCGAGACGGACGCCTTCGCGGCGTCGGAGATGCCTCCCGGCCGCGCCTACGACCGGGTGGTGGCACTGTCCCGGTCCGGCACCACGACCGAGGTGCTGGAGCTGCTCGGCGCGGTGCGCGGCCGGGTGCCCACCACCGTCATCACGGCGGTCCCCGACTCCCCGGTCGTGGGCGCCGCGGACGCCGCGGTAGTGCTCGATTTCGCCGATGAGCGGTCGGTGGTGCAGACCCGCTGGGCCACCAGCGAACTCGCCCTGTTCCGCGCCCACTTGGGCGCGCCGCTGGAGCACCTGGAGGCGGACGGCGAGGCGGCGCTCGCCGAGCCGCTGCCCGGGGCGCTCGTGGACGCCGGGCAGTTCACCTTCCTCGGGCGGGGCTGGACCTACGGGGTCGCCCAGGAAGCCGCGCTCAAGATGCGCGAGGCGGCGGGGGCGTGGACCGAGGCATATCCGGCCAAGGAGTACCGGCACGGCCCGATCAGCGTGACCGGCCCGCGGAGCGTGGTGTGGTGGCTGGGCGAGGGGGCGTCGGATGTGGCGGACCAGGAGATCACCCGCACCGGCGGCCGGGTCGCCGGCTTCGGCCGCGACCCGCTGGCCGAACTGGTGGTGGTGCAGCGGCTCGCGGTCGCGATCGCGGCGACGCGCGGGCTGAACCCCGACGAGCCGCGCCATCTCACCCGCTCGGTGATCCTCGGCTGAGCCGGGGCCGACGAAACACGGGAACCGAACGAACACGGAAACGGCCAGAACATGGAAACGGGCGGAAGGAGCCGGTAGATGCCGCTGGTGGCCACCGGGGAGATCGTCGGGACGGCCGCACGCGCCGGGCTCGGCGCGGGTGCGTTCAATGTCATCCAGATCGAGCATGCCCAGGCGATCGTGGCCGGGGCGGAGGCGGCGGGCGCGCCGGTGATCCTGCAGATCAGCGAGAACGCGGTGCGGTATCACGGCGCCCTGGCCGCCATCGGCCGGGCGACCGTGGAGGTGGCCCGCGCGGCGCGGGTGCCGGTGGCCGTGCATCTGGACCACGCCACCAGGCCGGAGCTGGTGCGGGAGGCGGTGGACCTCGGCTTCGGCTCGGTGATGTTCGACGCCTCGGCCCTGGAGTACGACGGCAATGTGGCGGCGACCGCCGAGGTGGCGGCCGACTGCCATGCCCACGGGGTGTGGGTGGAGGCCGAGTTGGGCGAGGTGGGGGGCAAGGACGGCGTCCACGCACCGGGGGCGAGGACCGATCCGGCCGAGGCCGCCGCCTATGTGGCGGCGACGGGTGTGGACGCGCTCGCGGTCGCGGTGGGCACCTCGCACGCCATGGTCGTCAAGGCCGCGGTGGTGGATCTGCCGCTGGTCGCGGCGCTGCGCGCGGCCGTGCCCGTACCGCTGGTGCTGCACGGCTCCTCCGGGGTGCCCGAGGCGGATCTGACCCGGGCCGTGGAGGCGGGGCTGACGAAGGTGAACATCGCCACCCATCTGAACGTGGCCTTCACCCGGGCGATCCGCGACCATCTCGCGGGCCACCCCGAGGTGGTCGACCCCCGCCGCTATGTCGCGGCCGCGCGTGACGCGGTGGCGCGCGAGGTGACCCGGCTGCTGAAGCTGGTGCGGGCCACGCACTGAGGGCGCCTGCCGGTAAATGTTCCGAACGCCGCCGATTCACGCGGTATCACGCATCGACTTTCCCCCGGCGGGTGTATTGACATGAGCCTATCAACTCGCCAGGATGCCCGACGAGGTTAGGAAAGGTTCCTAACAAAGGGGTGTCCTATGCGCAAGCGTTTCGCTTTCGTACTCGCCGCGGCCGGACTGCTGGCCGGCTCCGTCACCGCCGGCGCCCATGCCACCACCCGGGGCCCCGCGCCGGCCCCCGCGTCCACCAAGGAGGGCACGGTCACCGCGGCGCAGCTGCTCGCCAAGGTGCAGGGCTGTTCACAGATATCCAGTGGCAAGTACCGCACCGACGACGAGACATCGGCCAACATCCCGGTCTGCGGTGCCAATGGGGCGGTCTTCTGGAAGGCCGACATGGACATCGACTGCGATGGCCAGGTGACCTCCCGGTGCAACGGGGACACCGACCCGTGGTTCCAGGACGACACCGCCTTCCACCAGTCGGACGGCAAGCCCCTCATCGCCGACAAGCTGCCGTATGTCGTGGTGCCGAGCCCGAGTTCCACCTGGGACTACACCAAGTCCGGCATCAAGGGCGGCGGTGTGGTCGCGGTCATCTACAACAGCAAGGTGCAGTACGCGGTGGTGGGCGACACCGGGCCGACGAACATCATCGGTGAGGCGTCCTACGCCACGGCCAACGCCCTCGGCATCGACCCCGACCCGGAGACCGGCGGCACCGAATCGGGGGTGACGTACATCGTCTTCAAGAACTCCTCCGTCTCCCCCATCGAGAACCACGACAAGGCCGTGTCGGTCGGCGACGGCCTGGCGAAGCAGTTCATCCAGAACAACTGACCCCGCCACCCCGGCGGCGAACGGACTGTGGTGCACGGCCCCTGACGGCCGTGCACCACAGTTGTGCGTCCGCCGGGCGGCGGCATCGCGGGGCGCGGCCGGAGGGACGCGGCCGATGACTTTTCCCCGGCCGGGCGGTCTTCACCGGTGAACACCACGACAGGAGGTGGACGTTGGCCCGTCCCGAGCCCGAGAAGCCGCCCACGCCGTCCCCGGCCGTGCCGTCCCCGGCCGTGCTGGTCCTGGGGCGGCCGGTCACCCGCGCCGAGGTGGAGCGGCTGTGCGAACGGCTGTCCGCGCTGGCGCGCCGGGCCGGTCCTGGACCGGTCACCGTGGACGTGGGCGGGGTGGGCCGGCCGGACCTGGCCGTGGTCGAGGCCCTGGCCCGGCTGCGGCTGACCGCCGGCCGGCTGGGGCGCGGGATCCAGCTCCGCAACGCCTGCGGCGAACTGCGGCGGCTGCTCGCCTGGACGGGGCTGGACGAGGCCCTGACGACCCCCGCGGCGTCAGGGCCCGCCCTGGCGTCAGGCCACGCCCTGGGGCTCGAGCTGGGCGGGGAGGCCGAACAGCGGGAAGAGGCGCTCGGTGTCCAGGAAGGAGTTGAGCCCGGTGATCCGGCCCCCTGATATCTCGAGGACCTGAAGCGCCCAGGCCTCATGACCGCCGTCGGCGCCGCTCGGACGGTACTGGCCGAAGGCGGGCAGGCCGTTGGCCACGGTCGGGACCAGACGGGAGCCGCGGCAGCCGATGCCATGGCCCAGCAGCCACTGGCGGATGTCCTCGTGGCCGCGCAGCCACAGCTCGTACGGCGGCATGGAGAGCGTGGCGTCCTCGTGCAGCAGGGCGGTGAGGGAGTCCAGGTCATAGCGCTCGAAGGCGTCCACATAGCGGGCCAGCAGGGCGCGCTGCTCCTCGTCCAGCGGCTTGACCGGGTCGGAGTCGCTGAGCTCGCTCGCGGCGAGGGTGGCCCGGGCGCGCTGCAACGCGCTGTTGACGGACGCGACGGTGGTGCCCAGCAGCTCGGCGACCTCGCTCGCCTTCCACGCCAGCACCTCGCGCAGGATCAGCACCGCCCGCTGGCGGGGCGCCAGATGCTGCAGCGCGGCGATGAACGCCAGCCGCACCGCGTCCCGCTGGGCCGCCACCTCGGCGGGGTCTCCCCCGGCCGGCAGCACCTGGCCGTCCGGGACCGGCCCGATCCAGGTGGCCTCCGGCTGCTCGGCGAGCGCGGCCGGGAACGGGGTGGCCGCGGAGGTCAGATCCATGGGCCGGGCCCGGCGCTTGCTCCCGTTGAGCATGTCCAGGCAGACATTGGTGGCGATGCGGTAGAGCCAGGACCGCAGCGCGGAGCGGCCCTCGAAGCGGTCCAGGCCCCGCCAGGCGCGCACCATGGTCTCCTGGACGGCGTCCTCGGCCTCGAAGGCCGAGCCCAGCATCCGATAGCAGTAACCGGTCAGCTGCGTGCGGTACGGCTCCAACTGGAGCTCGACACCGGTCGCGCCGTCCACCGCCGCCACATCACTCATCGCCGCACCTCATCGCTCTTCGGACTCCCATGGGGCAAACGTAGCGGGCACCACTGACAATGGCGCCGACCTGCGGAGACGACAGACGCATCGGGCATCGGACGGGTGATTCAGGCCACCGGGCGGGCGCTGACCGCGGCGGCGTGCACCTGTTGGCCGCCACTGGCGATCATCCGCACCTCCGCACGGTCGCTGATCTCCGCCCGCACGATGCCGGTGTCGTCCGCGTACACGGGGTGCCCGCCCGGACCGCTGCTGTCCGTACGGTGCACCACCACGACGTCCTCGGCCCCCGGGACGGCCGCATCCGCGAAGATCAGCTCATACCTCTCCGGGCTCCGCATCACGCCCTCCTCAGCACCGACCCGCCCTCGTCATCTCAAACCGGGACATTCAACACTATCGCTCGGGCCGGGTAGCGCAAGAGGTTCGGTGGTCACCGCGATGGGGCGGCGACCTCCGCCCCGTCGGCGGCGTCCGCGCTCTCCGCCGAGCCCTCCGCCTGATCCGTTTCATGGGGCGTGTTATCGAGGCGCAGCAGCGGCGCCAGGATGGGGCCGAAGAGGGTGGCCGCGGTGATGGACCCCAGGGTGATGGCCCAGGCGACCGGGCCGAGCGGGGTACAGTCGAAGAACTGGCTGACGCCCGGGGTCTGGATGATGGCGGCGAGCACCGCGGCGGAGCCAAGGCCCGCGACCAGGACGTGCCGGTCCAGGCCGCCCGTGGTCAGGGTCTGCGCGAGCTGGGTGCCGACCAGGGCGGCGAGCGCCACCGTACCGGCCCGGCGGCTTCTGCCGGTGACCCGGGCGCCGGTCCACGCCAGTCCGGCCCCGGCGGCCGTGATGACGCCCCGCAGCAGCATCTCCTTGGTCAGCGCCGCGCCCAGGGAGCGGCTCGGGCCCTCCTTGAGCAGCCGTTCGCCGGTGTGCCCGGTCGGCTCACGCACCGCGATGGCGAGCGCGGGCGCGAGGTCGGTCAGCAGGTTGACCAGCATGATCTGACGGGCGCTCAGGGGTGTGGTGCCGGTCAGGGCGGAGGTGGCCACGCTGAAGGTGACCTCGCCGAAGTTGCCGCCGATGAGGATGGCGAGGGCCGCCCGGACCGAGGCCCACATGGCGCGCCCCTCCATCAGGGCCGAGACGATCGTCTCCAGACGGTCGTCGGTGACGACCAGGTCCGCCGCGGCGGTCGCGGCGGGGGTGCCGCGCCGCCCCAGGGCGATCCCGACGTCCGCGAGCCGGATCGCGGGGGCGTCGTTGGCGCCGTCCCCGGTCATCGCCACCACCCGGCCGAGGCGCTGATACGCCTGGACGATGCGGACCTTGTGGTGCGGGCTGCACCGGGCGATCACGTCCACCGTCGGCAGCAGCTCGTCCAGCTCCGCGTCGTCCATCTCGTCCAGCTCCGGACCGGTGCACACCTTCGGCTCGGGGAGATCCATGATGGGGGCGGCGATGGCGTCCGCGGTGGCGGGGTGGTCGCCGGTGAGCATCATGGTCTGCACACCCGACTCGCGCAGCCGCGCGAGGGCGGGGGCGGCGCTGGTGCGCACGGGGTCGGCGATGGCGATGAAGCCGAGGAAGTCCAGGTCCCGTACGGCCTCGTCGGACAGCTCCTCGCCCTCCCGCATCCGCCGCTCGGCCACCGCCAGCACCCGGCGCCCGGCGCCGGCCAGCTCCTCCGCGGTCTCGCCCAGCTTCCTGATGCCCTCCGCGTCCAGTTCGGTGGCCTGGCCGGTGCCCGGGGTGCGCCGCCGTGCGACCCGGTCCAGGACGCCCTCGGGCGCGCCCTTCACGCTGAGCAGCGGACCGTGCACGGTGCGCCCGGTGGTGGCGTGGTAGGCGCGGGAGGGTTCGAAGGGCAGCGCGTCGGTACGGCGCCAGCGGGGCGCTCCGCGCCGCACCCCGACCCCGGCCCGGCGGGCCCCGACGCTCACCGCGCGGTCGGTCTGGTGCGCCATGGGCTCGGACTGGCGGGCCGGCGGGGTCGCGCGCAGGGCGGCGGCGAGCACTGCCTTACGGGGCGCGTCGAGCCGGTCGGCGGGGAGCGGGCCGCCGCTGTCGCTGACGGCCGCGAGCTGGAGGTTGCCCTCGGTGAGGGTTCCGGTCTTGTCGAAGCACAGCACGTCGGCGCGGCCGAGCGCCTCGATGGTGCGGGGGTTGCGGACCAGGGCGCCGAGGTCGGCCAGCCGGCGGGCGGCGGCCAGCTGGGCCGCGTTGACCAGGAACGGGAGCCCTTCGGGGACGGACGCGACGGCCAGGTTGACGGCGGAGGCGAGGTTCTCGGTGAGCGGGAGGCCGTGCAGCAGCCCGGCGCCGGCGACCGCGGCGGCGGACCCGAGCGCGATGGGCACGCTGGACCGGGTGAGCGAGGTCAGCCGCGCCTCGACACCGGTGACGGGGGCGGCCTGGCGGGCGGTGGCCAGGCTCCGGCCGACCTCGGTGGCCGGTCCGGTGGCCACGACGACGGCCACGGCGCGCCCCGCGGAGACGGTGGTGCCCTCGTAGAGCATCGACCGGCGCTGGGTGATGTGCGCGCCGACGACCGGCGCCGGATCCTTGCTCACGGGCAGCGATTCGCCGGTCAGCGAGGACTCGTCGACCTCGAGCCCCTCGCCCTCCAGCAGGCGGCAGTCGGCGGGCACCACGTCCTCGGGGCCCAGCATGACGATGTCGCCGGGGACGAGGTCCCCGGCGGTCACGAGGCGTTCTGTACCGCCCCGGCGGACCCGGGCGCCGATCGCCGAGCGGGCGAACAGCTCGGCCAGGGCCCGCTCGGTCCTGACCCGCTGGAATCCGCCGACCAGGGCGGAGATGCCGGTGATGGCGGCCACCAGTGCGGCGTCGGTGCGTGAGCCCACGGCGGCGGCCAGGGCGGCCCCGGCGGCGAGGACCGGGGTCAGGGGGTTGGCCAGCTCCTCGATGAACGCGGCGGGCAGGGTGGTGCGGGTGGGCTCGCCGCGGCGCGGCCCCAGCGCGGTGCGGGCGGTCGCCTCCTCCGGCGTGAGGCCGTCGTGGTCGGCCTCCAGGCGCTCCAGCACCCGGGGGACGGGCATCAGATGCCAGGGGGTGGTGGTCACCGGCGGGTCCATGGGGCGGGCGAGGAGCTGGCGCGCCCGCCAGTGGCCCAGGGCGAAGGCCAGGGTCCCCGCGGTGGTGCCCGCCGCCGCGGCGCGGGCGGTGGCCTGGTTCGGGGCTGCCTGGAGGGCGGCCACCGCGCCGACGGCGCTGCCGCCCCCGGACAGCAGGGCGCTCTCCCGGTCGACCCGCGCGGCCACGCCCACGGCGTCCACGATGAGCCCGGCCGACTCCAGGTCGGCGCCGACGAGCAGATGGGCGCCCCAGGCCGGGGGCTCGCCGTCCCGGTGCACGCCGACGCCGCAGTCGGCGGCTCCCAGGGCCCGGCGGTTGCCGGAGAGCAGCAGCACCACGGCACCGTCGGCCTGCAGGGACCGTACGGAGGCCACGAGGCGGCGGCCGGAGGGCACCACCGCGTCGGCGAAGGTGAAGCCCGTGGGATGGGGCCGGTCGGTGGCCAGGACGATGCGGGATCCTGCCCGGCGGGCGGCGGCCGCCACGGCCTCGGCGCCCGGCACGGTCTGCGGGGCGAGGCCCACCACCGCCTGGAGCGTGCTTCCCCGGGCCAGACCGAGCACCCGCTCGCTGCCCCTGCGGCGGAGCCGCGCCGCGGTCTGCTGCCCGGTGCGGCCCGTCAGCTCCAGCCGGTCCAGGGAGCCGAGTACCCATCCGTCGTCGTGGCGGGTCTCCAGGGGCTCATCGGGGTCGAAGAGGTCGAAGAGCCGCTCGGCGGTCGACTCGGGGTCGGCGCCGCCGAGGAGTTCCAGGTCGATGGGCTCGTAGCGGTCGCCGCGCAGCGCCGCCTCGTCCAGCACCACGGTGTCGACCTGGCCCAGCCGCCGCAGACTGCTGCGGTCCATGGCGAGGACGCCGCGCAGGGCGAGAAACTGGCCGAGGCTGGTCGCGAACCCCTCCCGGCCGGCCCCCGGCGCCCTGGGCACGGACGAGAATGCGACCGCGAATCCGCGACGCGGACCGGCGAACGGGGCCGCGAGGACGCCGGCCGCGGCCCCGGCGGCCATGGAGCGCTCCGCGAAGCGCTCCATGGTGTCCTTGGGAGGCTTTCCGGGCCGCTCGACCACGATCGGCTCGGCCACCACGTCCTGAGGGCCGTGCACCAGCTGTGGCTCCATCGCCGCCCAGGCCCGGCCCTCCGCCTCCGCCTCCCGCCACAGGGCCGCCCGCTGGACGAGGTCGAGCGCGAGCCCGCCGCCCCGGGTGGCCACGCCCTGGGTCAGCGCGGTCAGCACCGGCAATGCCGCCTCGGTGGGCTGCCCGCGGGTGATGGCCAGGGCCAGCCGCCGCAGGCGGGGGTGGTGCTGGATGATGGACAGGGCCGCGGCCACCTCGTTCGGCAGTTTGAGCCACGGGGTGAGACGCAGGGCGGTGGCCACGCCCAGCCCCACGACGTCCGCCGCCACGACGGCCAGCGACTGGGCGTCCTTCGCACCGCCGGAGGGATGGCGCGGCTCCGGGGCCCACTCGTCGAACTCCTCGGTGGGCGCGACGGGCTCCTGGACCTCCGCGCGCTCGATCCGTGCGATCAGGTCCTGCTCGGACGGGGGCGGCTTGCCCACGGCCACCACGACCCGCTCGGAGGGCGCGTTGACCCGTGCCCATTGCACCCGCGGATGCTCCTCGAGGGCCCGTTCCACCCGCCGGGCCACCTGCTCGCCCCCGATCCCGTGCACCCCGCGGACCTCGATGTAGTACCGCCCCGGGTAGGACCAGATCCCGCGTTGGGAGGGCCGGACCAGCCGCCCGACGGCTCCGGCGGCATCCCGCACACCCGCGGCCACACCGGCCTTGACGGGCGCGAGGAGCTGCAGGGGTGGCAAGGGCAGCAGCTTCAGCGTCGCCAGGGACAGATGCAGCGGTGACAGCGGTGACATCGAGGGAACCTCCGCTCCCCGGGCGGCCTGCCCGGTTCATCCCTATTACCCTTAAATAGGAAGAAGATTCAATTCGTCATCACCGTGTGGACGTGAGACCAGTGACCACTCCCGCTACTTCACGCAAGCGCAGCTCCTCGACAGCCGCGAAGAAGACGGCACCGGGGCGCGGCGGCAAGTCGACGAAGTCCCAGGCCGCGGCAGCCACGTCGGCCACGTCGAAGTCTTCGCAGCCGAAGAAGGCGACGAAGACCACCAGGCCATCGAAGACCACGCAGCGACAGCGGACGGCGAAGGCCGCCAAGGGCACCAAGGGCGCCATGGAGACGTCGCGCAGTGACGGCAGGCGCAGCCTGACCCTCACGATGCCCACGTTCGACACCATGGGCCACGCCACGAAGGAAACCCTCGGCACCGTCGGCCACGCCACCAGGGGCACCCTCGACACCGTCGGTCAGGCCACCAGGGGCACCCTCGACACCGTCGGTCACGCCACGAAGGAGACCTTCGACACAGTCGGCCACGCCACCACCCGTGCGACCGGGGGCGCGGCGAGGGCGGCCCTGAAGCCGGTCGAGATGGCCCGCCGGGTACTGCCCGCCAAGGGCGGACTCCCGCTGTACGTGGGGCTCGGCGCGCTGGGTGCCGTGGAGGTCATCGAATGGCCGGTGGCCGTCGGCATCGGGGTAGGTTATGCGGTGCTGCGCAAGGGCGGCATCATGGCCCCGCCGGCCGAGAAGGGCACCGAAGGCCGCAGCAAGGGCCGCTCGAAGAGCAGCCGCTCGGGGAGTCGCGCCAATTCGAAGAGCAGCCGCTCGGGGAGTCGCGCCAAGACGCGCAAGTCGGCCAAGGCCGCGGCGTAGCGCTCCCACCAGCGGCTCCCGCCTCCCGCCGGTTCCATCAGCAAAGCGGGCAGAAAGCGGGCACGACTCTGTTGAAAACGGGCACCCCACAGTCACTGTAGCGTTGGTATACACCAGGAAGCGGATCTAACACCCGTCACTGAATTCCCCCTGGGGTACGGCGCATTGCGTGGCCCGCTGTGCGCCGACCCTCCGTCACCTGGGGGTTGACCCGAGACGGACTGACCACTCCGTCACGAACCGACTGAAAGCGGTGACTCCTCTTGGCCCTCCCCCACAGCGCTCAGAGTGCCCCTCGGGTGCCCGGACAGGCAGTGCCCGCCGCCGCCTCGCGGCACGCCACCGGAATGGCCACACTCGCCCCCGACCTCCATGTGGTGGCCGGGGACGAGGACTTCTGCCGACATTTCGGCGCATCCTCCGCTGAGTTGTGCGGCCGCAGCCTGTTCGACCTGCTGCACCCCAGCACCTCCTCCGTCCTGCGGGAACACTTCTCGCGGCTGCACGACGGACGGCGCACCCGCTTCACCGAGCGCGTCCTCGGCTGCCACTCACGCGGCCAGGTGTTCTCGGGCAAGCTGACCGGCACAGCCATCCAGGGCCGGTCCGACCGGCTCTCGGCCATCGTCGTCATGGTCAAACCGGATGACGAACGACCCGAGGAGGCACCCGCCCCCACCAGCCAGAAGCTGCTCTCGCCGCTGGAGGCCCGGATACTCGAGGGAGTGGCCACCGGCGCGTCGACCGTGCAGATGGCCGCCAAGCTCTACCTGAGCAGACAGGGCGTCGAATACCACGTGGGATCGATGCTGCGGAAGATGAAGGCACCCAACCGGGCCGCCTTGGTCTCGCGCGCCTACGCGGCAGGCATGCTGACCGTGGGCACCTGGCCGGCCCGGGTGCGGCCGGAATTCGTCAAATAAGGCCGGTCATGTGACACCACGTCACTCCGAACAGGCCCGGGGCGGCATGCCCCGGGCCTGTCGCCTTCGGCCGCCCCCACCCCTACCGGCCGGTACTCCACGGGCCCGGCGTGAAACGCGTCCGCCGCTCAGTAGTCTGGGACGGCCATGCGTTCACTCCCCCACGCGTCGCGCACCGCGCGACGACGCCCCCGCCCTCGGCTGCCACGCGGCCTTCTGTCCGCCGTGGCGGCCGCGTGCGCCATCGTGACCGCCGCGGGGTGCGCGGCCCAGTCCGGGGCGCGGGACGACGGCGCGGCGCCCACACTGTCGGCGCCGGAGAGCGCGGTTCCGCTGTGGCCCCAGTACACTCCCTCGGCCACGTCGTCGCCCCGTCAGAAGCCGGACTTCGACCGCTATCTGCCGGTGAGCAGACTCCGGCTGCCCTCGGGCGGACTGACCGCCGTCTCGGCGCAGGACCTGCTGGTCAACGACCCCAATGTGCCATCGCTGGTGCAAAAAGAGATCTCCGTGTGCCCGGGCAGTGGCGACTGCCCGCTGCGGGGCCCCGTCCACCGCGATCTGACCGGCGACGGCAAGGACGAACTGGTGGTGGCGGTCGATCTGCCGAGACTCGAGCGGACGCTGCTTCAGGTCTACACGGCCTCGGGCCGCACGGTCCGCCCCGTGCTGATCTACTGGGGCCCGCCGGGGCTCACCGGCGAAACCTTCGGCCGCGATCTGCTGATCAGCGCGACCGGCCAGGACGGGCGGGTCACCACGCGCTTCCGCTGGAACGGCCGCGTCATGGCGGCCGTGACGCCCGAGGGTGACGCGGACCCCCGGGCGAACGAGCCGGGGGCCGACCCGGCTGTCGTACCGGAACCAACGCCGGACAGCAGCAGCACGGCGGCCCCGGGCCCCCGTACGGAGACGAGGGCGACGCGATGACCACCGGCTTCCTCCCGCCCGGTCCCGTCCCGGGCACCGGCTCCCCGACCGAGGCACATCTGCTGCTCGTCGAGGACGACGAGGTGATCCGCAATACGGTGCGGATGGCCCTGGAGCGGTACGGCTTCACGGTGTTCACCGCGGGCGACGGTCTCACCGGCCTGGAGATCTTCCGTGAGAAGCAGCCCGATCTGCTCCTCCTGGATGTGATGCTGCCCGAGCTGGACGGCATCGGACTGTGCCGCAGGGTCCGCGAGTTCAGCCTGGCGCCGATCCTGATGATGTCCGCCCGCGGGGACGCCCTGGACGTCGTCTCCGGTCTCGAAGCGGGTGCCGACGACTATGTGATCAAGCCGTGCGAGAGCGCGGTCCTGGTGGCCCGTATCCGCTCGCTGCTGCGCCGCGCCTCCTTCACCCCCGCGGCCCGCGCCCCGCACGCCGAGACGCGGAACGGGGCCGCGGAGCCGGACGGCGCGGCCGGGCCGGACACCCTCGTCTTCGGCGATCTGACCATCGACACCCTCGGCATGGAGGTGCGCCGCGCGGGAGAGCCGCTCGCCCTGACCCCCACCGAACTACGGATGCTGCTGGAGTTCGCCGGCTCACCCGGTGTGGTGCTGGAGCGCCGTACGCTGCTCAGCCGGGTCTGGGACCACGCCTGGCAGGGCGACACCCGGGTGGTCGACCTCCATGTGCAGCGGCTGCGGGCGAAGATAGGCGCCGAACGGATCGAGACGGTCCGCGGCTTCGGATACAAGCTGCGGCGCTGATATGACGCTGAGATGGCGGATCGTGGCCCTGGTGGCGGCGGCGACCTGTGCCGCCGCGGCCGCGGTGGGGGTGCTGGTGCACCATGCCTCACGCGACCGCGAACTGTCCCAGGCGCGCGAAGGGGCACGGACCACGCTCGACCGTGCCGCGCTCAGCTACGCCCGCACCGGCGGCGTCCAGGGCTCCGGTGCGGTGATGGACGCACCCGGGCTGCCGCAGGGTCTGCGGCGGCTGGTGAAGAAGGGGCATCAGGGCACCGAGTTCACCACCGGCCCGGACGGGCCCGCGATGTGGGCGGCCCGGCCCGCCGATGGCCAGGTCCTGTCCGTACGCGTCGACATGAGCACCGCGATGCGCAACATCGGCGCGCTGGACACCAACATCATCCTGGCCGGACTGATGACCACCGCCGTGGTGCTGCCGCTGGGCGTACTGACCGCCGAGCGGATGAGCCGGCGGCTGCGGCTCGCGGCGGCCACCGCGCGGCGGATCGCGGCCGGGGACCTGGACGCCCGGATCTCCGCCGCCGCCCGCCCGCACGACGAGATCGCCGAGATCTCCGGGGCCGTGGACTCGATGGCCGCCGCGCTGCAGGAGCGGCTGCTCGACGAGCAGCGGTTCACCGCCGATGTGGCGCATGAGCTGCGCACTCCGCTGATGGGCCTGGTCACCGCCGCCGAGCTGCTCCCGCCGGGGGAGGCGGCCGGTTATGTGCGCGACCGGGTGCGGGTGTTGAGCACACTGGTCGAGGATCTGCTGGAGATCTCCCGGCTGGACGCGGGGGCCGAGGAGGCCGATCTGTCGCCCTGCCCGCTGGGACCCGTGCTCGACGATGCCATCGCCGGCACCGGGCTGTCGGCATGCCTGCGCACCGCCGACGCGGAGGACAGCGAGCCTCAGGCCCCCGAGGACGGCCCGAAGGTGTGGACGGATCCCCGCCGGCTGACCCGCATCGTCACCAATCTCGTGGTCAACGCCCATCGCCACGGCCGTGAACCGGTCGAGGTGACGGTGGCGGCGGACGGCCGGACCGTGACCGTCCGCGACCATGGAACCGGCTATCCGGACGATCTGCTGGAGAAGGGTCCGCAGCGGTTCCGCACCGGGGTCCGGGAGCGGGGCCGGGGCCACGGTCTCGGACTGACCATCGCGGCGGGACAGGCTCAGGTCCTCGGCGCCACGCTCACGTTCGGCAACGCACCGGACGGCGGCGCGGTCGCCACGCTGCACCTGCCGGAGCGGCCCGAGCCCGGACCGATACACGGCTGATACACCGTCGAGCGGAAGTCGAGAAGCGGTCGAGCCCCGCCCGAGATCGCCCGTTGCCGTTCCGAAGATCTTCGCTGAGGAGGATGGCGCCGACCCCCGCGAATCCTCGCGGCCGGGATCGATGGAGGAGCAATCGGCATGGCAGGTCCCCTCACGGCACTACGCGAACGGTTCACCCCGGACTCGGAGCAGACGCCGCGGGACACCAGACCCCCGAGCCGACAGCGCGGTGCGAAGAGACACGGAAGGCCGAAGCGGACCGGCATCCGGCGGTTCTTCACCTGGCAGAAGCTGATCGCCTATGTGGCCTGCCTGTGCGCCCTGCTGATCGGGGCGTTCACCGTGCTCTACTACTCCATCGACGTTCCCAAGGCCAACGCCCAGGCGAAGGCGCAGAGCAACGTCTACAAGTACAGCGACGGCACGATCCTCGCCCGCACCGGCGAGATCAACCGCGAGATGGTCACCCTCGACCGGATACCCACGGGCGTGCAGCACGCGTTCGTCGCGGCGGAGAACAAGTCCTTCTACAAGGACCGGGGCGTGGACCCGATGGGCCTTCTGCGGGGATTGGTCAACACCGTGGCCGGCAAGGGCACTCAGGGCGGCTCGACCATCACCCAGCAGTACGTCAAGAACTACTACCTGAGCCAGGAACAGACCGCCAGCCGCAAGATCAAGGAGCTGGTGATCTCCCTCAAGGTCGACCAGCGCAACTCCAAGGAGGACATCCTCGCGGGGTATCTGAACACCAGCTTCTTCGGCCGCGTGGCCTACGGCATCCAGGCCGCCGCCCGCGCGTACTACGACAAGGACGTCGACGACCTCACGGTCGAGGAGGGCGCGTATCTGGCGGCGCTGGTGCAGGCCCCCAGCCAGTACGACTGGGCCGTCGCGAGCCCCAAGGCGAAGCGTCTGGTCACCCGGCGCTGGAACTATGTGCTGGACAACATGGTCGACGTGCACTGGCTGGACCCCGCGCAGCGGAAGCACATGCGCTTCCCCGTGCCGGTCGACCCCAAGCCCGCCCCCGGTCTCGACGGCCAGACCGGCTATCTCGTGGACGCGGCCCGCAATGAGCTGATCGCCTCGGGCGTCAGCGAACAGGAACTCGCCGCGGGCGGCTGGACCATCACCCTCAACGTCGACCCGGCCAAACAGCGGGCGCTGGAGAAGACGATGCGGCAGGGCCTCGACGGCTCCGCCAAGGGGAAGCCCCGGGCGGACGGTTCCGCCGAGAAGAAGCAGGCTCGTGCGGACGCCGCCGCCACCCAGGGCGGCGCGGTCTCGCTGGACCCGAAGAACGGTCGGATCCTCGCGCTCTACGGCGGCCGGGACTACACCCGGCACTATCTGTCCAACGCGACGCGCGGCGACTACCAGGTGGGCTCCGCCTTCCAGCCGGTCACCGAAGCCGCCTCCATGGACGCCAAGATGCGCAACGGGCCCGACGCCGGCGGACTGCCGGAGATCAAGCGCACCGCCCGGGCCCTCGGCATGGACACCGACCGCGGCTTCGGCACCAAGGAGTCGGTCGGGCTGGGTCTGATGGGCTCCAGCCCGCTGAAGATGGCCGGTGTCTACGCCTCGTTCAACCACCAGGGCAAGCGGGTCACCCCGAGCATCGTGAAGTCCGCACGGCGCGGCGACGAAACGGCCGGGCCGCCGAAGGCCGTGGGCGATCAGGCGATCGCCCCCGCGGCGGCCGAGCTGGTCACCCGGAGTCTCATCACGGACGGCGGTAAGGACGCGGTACGCGCCGTCAAACGGCCCGCGGCGGGCAAGGGCGGGGTCTCCGACGACAAGAGGGCGGCCTGGTACGTCGGTTACACCCCGGACCTGGTCACCGCGGTCGCCCTCTTCGGCGAGGATGCCGAGAAGCGCAAGCAGATCCCGCTCAAGAACGCCAGTGCCCAGCGGGTCGCCGACCTCTGGACCGACTACACCGACCAGGCGCTGCGCAATGTGCCCGCGGTCTGGTTCGACTCCGGCTCCGGGACCGGGGCGATTCCGAACCCGACCCAGATGGCGCCTACCGGACGGTGAGGGCGGCGGCGAAGCCGCCGGCCAGGGCCGCGGCCCCGAGGAGGCAGACCAGGAGCAGCCGGCGGCGCAGCGTGCGGTAGACCTCCTGGTACTCCGCCCGCAGCTCCTCACAGCGCCGCACCACCTTGCGCAGGGTCTGCTCGGTGACGGCCAGCTGGTCCTGGATGTAGAGCCGCTCGACCTCCGCCCGCTGGCCGGAGGTCAGCCAGTCGAGCCGGGCGGTGAGGCGGCGGGCCCGCTCCCGGGCCGCGTCCCGCTCCGTCTGCAGCAGCAGATAGCCCTCGATCTGGTTGATTCCGGCGGCGATACCGGGGGGCTCGGCGGCTCTGGCCATACTCACGCCACACTCTCCTTCTGGCCGACATCGGGATGGTGCAGGTCGAACGCGGGGGATTCGGAACGGATCTTCGGCAGGCTGACGAAGTTATGGCGCGGCGGCGGGCAGGAGGTCGCCCATTCCAGGGAACGGCCATATCCCCAGGGGTCGTCGGTGACGACCTTCTCGCCGTACTTGGCAGTCTTCCAGACGTTGTAGAGGAACGGCAGGAACGACAGGCCGAGGACGAAGGAGCTGATGGTCGAGATGGTGTTCAAGGTGGTGAAGCCATCGGCCGCCAGGTAGTCGGGAATTCTGCGGAGCATTCCCTCGGCGCCCAGCCAGTGCTGCACCAGGAACGTGCCGTGGAAGCCGAGGAAGAGGGTCCAGAAGGTGATCTTTCCCAGCCGCTCGTCGAGCATCTTGCCGGTGAACTTGGGCCACCAGAAGTGGAATCCGGCGAACATCGCGAAGACCACGGTGCCGAAGATGACGTAGTGGAAGTGGGCCACCACGAAGTAGGTCTCCGAGACATGGAAGTCCACCGGCGGCGAGGCCAGGAGCACACCGGTCAGACCGCCGAAGACGAAGGTGATGAGGAATCCGATC
The DNA here is from genome assembly GCF_003595545.1 of Streptomyces sp. 11-1-2. Lineage (NCBI taxonomy): Bacteria > Bacillati > Actinomycetota > Actinomycetes > Kitasatosporales > Streptomycetaceae > Streptomyces > Streptomyces sp. 11-1-2. Next base: position 9,970,068 of record NZ_CP022545.1, on the reverse strand, counting down.
GCCCAGAGCATCGGGGTCTCGAAGCTCAGCGACCCCTTCCACATCGTGCCGATCCAGTTGAAGAACTTGATACCGGTCGGCACCGCGATCAGGAACGTCATGAAGGAGAAGAACGGCAGCAGCACACCGCCGGTGACATACATATGGTGCGCCCAGACGGTGACCGAAAGGCCCGCGATGGAAACCGTCGCCGCGATGAGCGAGATATAGCCGAACATCGGCTTCCGGGAGAAGACCGGAATGACCTCGGAGATGATGCCGAAGAACGGCAGCGCGATGATATAGACCTCCGGATGACCGAAGAACCAGAAGAGATGCTGCCAGAGCAGCGCACCGCCATTGGCCGCGTCGAAGACCTGCGCGCCGAATTGGCGGTCCGCCTCCAGGGCGAACAGCGCGGCGGCCAGCACCGGGAAGGCCAGCAGCACCAGCACACCGGTCAGCAGCACATTCCAGGTGAAAATCGGCATGCGGAACATCGTCATGCCCGGAGCGCGCATGCAGATGATCGTGGTGATGAAGTTGACCGAGCCGAGGATGGTGCCGAAGCCCGAAAGGGCCAGACCCATGATCCACATGTCCGCGCCCGCCCCGGGGGAACGCACCGCGTCCGACAGCGGGGAGTAGGCGAACCAGCCGAAGTCGGCCGCGCCCTGCGGGGTCAGGAACCCGCCCACCGCTATCAGCGAGCCGAAGAGATACAGCCAGTACGCGAACATGTTCAGCCGCGGGAACGCCACATCGGGCGCACCGATCTGCAGCGGCATGATCCAGTTGGCGAACCCCGCGAACAGCGGGGTGGCGAACATCAGCAGCATGATCGTGCCATGCATGGTGAACGCCTGGTTGAACTGCTCGTTCGACATGATCTGCGTGCCCGGCCGGGCCAGCTCGGCGCGCATCAGCAGCGCCATCACCCCGCCGATGCAGAAGAAGGCGAACGACGTGATCAGGTAGAGCGTCCCGATCGTCTTGTGATCGGTGGTGGTCAGCCATCTGACGGCCGTGGACCCTGGGCCGGGACGGCGCGACGGCGGGGCGGCCGGTCCCGCCGCGACAACGGTGTTGTTCCTCATGACCGCTAGGTGTCCGGCGCCCCTCGAACCGTCACTCCGACAGCTGTTGCCTATTTCTCGCTCCGGGGTGTGATGATCCGAGGTGTGCCGGACACCTTCGGATCATGAGCACCGACGACGCCTTCGACGCCGCCTACCGTGAGCATTACTGGGCGGTCAGCCGTTTTGTGGCACGGCGGCTGGACGACCAGGCATGGGAGGTCGAGGAAGTCGTCGCCGAGGTCTTCGCGGTGGCCTGGCGGCGCCGGGCCGAACTGCCCGAGTCACCACTGCCTTGGCTGTACGGGGTGGCCCGGCACTGTCTGGCCAACACCGTGCGCGGCAAGGGCCGTTACCGCAGGCTGCTGGCCAAGCTGGGCCACCACGAGGTGACGCGCGGCGGGCGCACCGTGGCGAGCCCGGACGCGGAACGGCCGGGCTCCTGGGTGCTGGAGGCGCTGTCCCGGCTCGCCGAGGCCGACCAGGAGGTGCTGCGGCTGACGGCGTGGGAGGAGCTGACCGTCGAGGAGCTCGCCATCGTGCTGGGGTGCGGCCGGTCCGCCGCGGCGATGCGGCTGCACCGGGCACGGCGGCGGCTGCGGGAGCAGATAGAGACCCCGCGCCGGGACGACCGGGTCTCGCTGGGGTGCACGAGCGGCAAGGGCGACATGGCCGGCTGGGCTGACAGGGCCGACAAGGCCCACAAGGATGGACACGCATGACCGACGAACTGGATCTGCTCCGCGAGGCCAACCCCGTGTCCGCCGACACCGGCCCCTGGCGGGACCGGCCGCTGGACGCGCGCGCCGAGCTGCTGCTGCGGCGGCTGCCGTCCCGGGACCGGGGGCGCCGTACCGTCCGGCGCGCGGTCTGGAGCCTGGAGGCCGTGGCGGCCGCGACGATCCTCGCCCTCGCGCTGACCGTCTCGGGCACCGGCTCCCCCTCCGCCGTGGCCGCGTCCAGGCCGCTGCCGCTGGTGGCGCATGCCTCCCGGGCGGACGTATCGCTGACCGAGATCGTCCGGCGGGCGCGGGCCGCGGCCGAGAGCTCCGCCGAGAAGAGCAGGAGGGGCAGCCATCTGCGGACCTGGTCGCTGAGCATGAAGTCGGGGAAGGACGCGGTGACTTTTCCGCAGGAGTCCCTGACCCGCTGGAACGCCGACGGCAGCGGTTCGCTCCTGGAAGTGGCCGTCGATCCGCGCCACCCGGACCGCCCGGTGATCGCCGACGGTACGCCGCCACGTGCGGTCCACGACGGCAAGGTGCTGCGCGAGGCGAAGTATCCGGCCGGTATCAACGGGGCCAACGAGAGCTACTTCGAGGATCCTCCGGCCGGGGCCTCGGCACTGCGCGCCTATCTCGCCGCCTGGTCCCCGGGCGCGGACGACGACTCGGCGGAGCTGATCTCGGCCATCGAGGCGTTTCTCGAGGTGTGGACTCCCGGTCCGCGCCAGCGGGCGGACATCGTGGCCCTGCTGTCCCGGATCGAGGGGCTGCGCCCGGCGGGCAAGGTCACCGACCGGCTCGGCCGGGTGGGGCAGGCGTTCCGGTTCACCCCCGCTTCCTCCGGGATGCGGTACCTGATCGTCCTCGATCCGGACGACGGCAACGTGCTGGACGTCGAGGAGACCGTCACCCGGGACGATCCGGAGTACAAGCTGAAGGCGGGCGACGTGATGTCGTACAAGGCGTGGGTGTCCTGATCGATCGGGCGCGAGGGCGCCGAGCGGGCCGCGGGTCGCCCCGGGCGGGCGTCAGCCGCCGTCCCGCTGGCAGTGGGGGCACCACAGGCTGGTCCGCCCCGCGATCCGGCCGCGCCGCAGCGGATGGCCACAGCGGGGGCAGTGCGGGTCCGGGTCGTCGCGCTGTCCGGTGAGCCAGTCCGGGTCGTCCGGCACCCGCCCCGCCCGCACCGAGGCGCGCAGGACCTCGCGTATCGCGGTGTGGAGCCGTTCGTGCTCGTCGTCGGTCAGCGCGTTGGCCGGCCGCTGCGGATGGATCCGGGCCCGCCACAGGATCTCGTCGCCGAGCAGGTTGCCGAGCCCGGCGATCACGGTCTGGTCGGTCAGCGTGGTCTTGACGCGTCCGCGCCGCCCCGCCAGCAGCCGGTCGAGATCGGCCCGGCTCAGGGAGAGCGCGTCCGGGCCCTGATCGCCGAGGATCCGGTCGACGTCGGCGTCGGTGGCGGCGAGCCAGATGCCCTGGAGTTTGCGCTGGTCCTCGTAGCCGAGGCGGTGGCCGTCGTCGAGGTCGAAGGCGACGCGCTCGAACCGGCCGCCCGGTTCGGAGTCCGCCCCGCAGACCAGCCGCCCGGTCATGCCGAAGTGCACCACGACCGTGGGCCCGTCGGTGGGGGCGATCAGCCACTTGCCGTGGCGGCGCGGCGCGGCGAAGCGGCGGCCCTTGAGATCGCGCTTCAGCCGCTGCGCGGTCACCCCGTGCAGCACGCCCGCGTCGGCGACCTCCGCCCGCTCGACGCGGTGGCCCTGGGCGCAGGAGGCCAGCGTTCGCCGGAACCCCTCGACATCCGGTAGCTCGGGCATAGCGTCAGGCTACGCCCGGGGCCTCCGTCGCGCGTTACGGAGAACCACCCCCTTAGCGGCTTTCATCAGATAAGGTCCAAGTTATGCGATTCATGCGCTTCGCCCCGGGGGCGAGCGGTCGCAGCCATACGCTGTTCGCGGTCACACGGTGTCTGCCGTTCCTGGTCCTGGCGGCGGTGCTCAGCATTGAGCTCTCCCCCGTGCACACCCTCTACACCGGCCCCCTGCTCTCCCCGGCGCCGGCGCTGGCGGCGGTGACCATGGGGCCGTTCGGCACCGGCGGGGTGGCGCTGCTGGCCACCGCGGTGAGCGCGATCACCGCCACCCACAACAATGTCTGGGGCAGCGAGATGGTGTACGCGAATCTGCTGGCCCTGCTGGTGGTGGCGCTCGCGAGCGTGGCGACCAGCGCGGTGCGGGTGCGCCGGGACCGCGAGCTGGCCCAAATCCGCCGGATCGCCCAGGTGTCCCAGAACGTGGTGCTGCGGCCGCTGCCCGCCCGGATCGGTGTCGTGAACACCGCCAGCGTCTATTTGGCGGCCGAGCGCGACGCGCAGATCGGCGGGGACCTCTACGAGGCGATGTGCACCCGCTACGGAGTGCGGCTGATCGTCGGCGATGTGCGGGGAAAGGGGCTGGCCGCGGTACGGTCCGCCGCGGCCGTGGTGGGCGCCTTCCGGGAGGCGGTGCACTACGAGCAGGACCTGGCCGAGGTGATGCACCGCTGTGCGGCCGCGCTGGCGCGCGAGTACGAGCTGCTGGACCGCTCCCAGCTCCAGGACCCGCAGGAGTTGGCGGAGCAGTTCGTCACCGTGCTCCTCGCCCAGGTGTCGGACGAGTCGCTGGTCGAGCTGATCAACCGCGGGCATCCGCCGCCCCTGGTGATGCGCGAGCGCAAGGTGCGCTCCCTGGACCCGGCGCGCCCGCTGCCGCCGCTCGGCCTCGAGGAGTTCCTCAGCCCTCCCCCGATCTGCGTCGAGACCTTTCCGTTCCTGCCCGGTGACCGGCTGTTGCTGCACACCGACGGCGTGGTCGAGGCCCGCAACCACTACAACGAGTTCTTTCCGCTGCACCGGACCATGGAGACGCTGGACGGCGCCACCCCGGGCGAGTACCTGGACCGGCTGCGCCACGCCCTGGTCCGGCATGCCGAGGGACGGCTGGCGGACGACGCGGCCATGGTCCTCATCGAGCGGGCCACCGGCGGCGCGCGGCGGCCGTTCCGCTGAGCGGACATCCACCGTGCCATCGGCCCGCGTTGGCCATCCCGGCATGGGTTGACGCCGTCGCGGAGCGCGACGACACTGTCAGGGACGGTCACGATTGTCAGTGCCCACCGTGCGGAATCCCCGCTCAGGTGGGTCATCGGCCCCGGCTCGCTGACAGGCAACCCTTCTCCCGCGACGGGGTGCCCCCGGGTGACGACCAGGTTCCGTCGGTGTGGACGGGACAAGCGCGGTCTCGCTGCCTCGCGAGCCCCCGATGATGGGATCGGTGAGATGCCCAGGACCGACAGCGACGAGGACTGCGCCCGTCGGCGTCCCCGGCCGTGGTCCCCGCTACGCCGTCGCCACCTCCTGACCAGGCGTCTGCACATCGATCTGCTGCGCATCTGCAGCGCCGCCAGTCCAGCCGGCTGAATCGACGCGGTCACCGAGCGCGGCCCACCGCGCCGGGATCGGGTGTGTCCCGGCACCGTCCCGGCGAACGCCCCGCGCGGGCTTCCCTTCCGTTGCGCCATCGGCGCCGCCCAGACCGGCGGGCCGGGGCTCCGTCCTTGCCTTGGAGAGCCATGTCCGAGACGTTTCCGGTCAGTTCAGGTCCTGCCGCTCTTCTCGACCCCCACCCCTGCTCGCCCCGCCCCCGGATCGCCCCGCCCACTCCGCCGCACCGCTTCCGCAGCCGCATCGGCGTCGACCTCGCCGGTGGTTTCTATCCGGTGCCGCATCGCTATCGGCTCTATCTCTCCGCGAGCTGTCCGCTCTCGCTGCGCGTCTCCATCACCCTCGATCTGCTCGGGCTGCGGGACACCGTCGCCACCACCCTCGTCGGGCTCCCGGACGACACCCCCGAAGCGTTCGCCGCACTGCGCGGGGCCTACGAGGCCACCTGGCACCGCTACGGCGGACCGGTGGACGCGCCCGCGCTGTGCGACGGCTGGACCGGACGTGTCGTCAGCAACCACACGCCCGACATCCTGCGCGACCTCGCCGGCCACCTGAGCGACCACGGCGGACCGGGACGTCCCCGGTTGCGCCCGGCGCCCCGCGCCGCGGACATCGACGCCCTCCGTGAACTCCTCGACGAGGATGTCACCCACGCGGCGCGGCAGGCCGGGACGGCGCGCGAGGCGGAGTGCCGGGACGCCGCGCTGGAGCGGCTGCTGACCGCCCTCGGCCGACTCGACCGCAGGCTCGCGACCGCGCCGTACGCACTGGGGGACGAGCTGACCGCCGCCGATGTGGACCTGTGGGTGGCCCTCGTCCAGCTCGACACCGAGCACCGGCTCCGCCCGGACGCCGACGCCGCCCAGCGGGTCTCCCGCCATGGGCGGCTGCGCGCCTATGTGCGGCGGCTGCACGCCCATCCGGCCTTTCACACCACGATTCCGGAGGCCCTCCAGGACGACGTGTCCTGAGTTCGCGCCCAGGACCAGGCGCCCTGCCCGGCGGCTCCGCTCAGGGCAGGGCGGGCCGGGCGTCGCCGAACTCGTCCATCGCCCCGGCCACAATGGCCTCCAGCCGGGCGTGGTGGGCGCCACGCCAGTAGACCCGCTCGCAGACCGTGCAGCGGGCGAAGACCTCGTACGTGCGCCGGGTGCCGTGCTGGAGCAGCTCCCGGACCGACTCCTTGTCGGCGTCCTCCAGCGGGCCGTTGCAGGCGGTGCAGCGGGTCCAGGGCGCGAGGCTCGGGGTGAACCGGCCGAGGACGTCCCCCAGTTGCTCATCGGGGCGGTCGCTGTAGACATACGCCCCGGCCCACAGCTCACGGCGGCGCAACAGCCCCCGGTCGCGGGAGAGCAGCACCCGGCGCTGGGCGGCGGAGCGCGCGGCGAGCTCGGGGTCGCCGATGTCCTCGCTCTCGTACGCGGCGTCCACACCCAGCAGCCGCAGCCGGCGCGCGAGCGTGCCCAGGTGCACATCGAGCAGAAAGCGCAGCGGGGCGCCCGGCACCCGCTGCGGGCGGACGACCGGATGGACCTCCACGGTCTCCCCCGCGCTCGGCACATGCGAGACGGCGGTCTCCTCGCCGTTCACCACCAGCCGGCCGACCTCGGTGAGCGGGACCCCGAGCGACTCGACGACATGGCCGAGGGTGGAGGCGCCGTCGGTGACCACGGCCGTCCAGGGCCGGCGCCGCTCCTGGACGGCGAAGAATCGCAGTTCAGGAGCGAGACTGAGATGGATCTCGGGTCCGTTCACACCGCCAGCATGCCAGGCGCGCCCGGCCCGGGGCGACGGCGTTTCGGGTCCGGCCCCGGGCTTGACGATCATGGAAGCGACCACCGGCGGGAGGCGTCGCGCCAGGGTTCGCGGGCCACTCCCGCGTGATCGTCGGCCAGGGCGTCAGTCCGCCGGTGGCGCCGCTTTGGCCCGGTCGCGCCGCCGCTTGCGGCGCCATGCCACCATCCGCAGATACTCCTCGTACAGCACCCGGCCCAGCAGCGCACCGCCGAAGACCACGAATCCGACTCCGACCAGCCAGGACTGGACGACCAGGACGGTGCCGACCGGGCCGTAGGAGACGGCGTTGGAGGCGATCAGCGGGGAGAACACCAGCTGGGAGAAGACCCGCAGCCCCAGCAGCCCGACGCCGGTGGCCAGCGCGCCGGGCAGCAGGGCGCCCCAGCTGATCCGCCCACCGAGCAGCAGCCGCTGCGACCACCAGAAGAACAGCACTGTGCCCAGCACCGCCACCAGCACCCGCGAGATGCCGGGCTCCAGATGTGCGGAGAGCAGCAGATAGCAGATCAGCCCCACGAACCACACCAGATGGCGCCAGGCGGTGTGCCAGCGGCCGGCCGGAAGCTCCCACACCTTCTCGTAGCCGACCTGGAGCACCGTGCCGAAGCGCAGGCTGAAGACGGCCAGCGTGGCCAGACCGAAGGCGGTGGTGGACTCCAGCGCCTGCTTGGGCGGGGCGAACAGATGCTGCACCTCGTCCCGCGAGGTCGAGGAGAGCCCGAGGCCCTCGGCCAGCCACTGGGCGAAACCGAGCCGGTTCACCGGATCGGCCGCCGCGACCACGATCAGCAGGGGCACCAGGGTGAGAAAGCCCAGGGCGGCGAAGCCCATCGCGCGGTGCAGCAGCTCGAAATCGCTGCCCCGCCGCCATCCGCGTCCGATCGCGGACCGGTGGAACGCGTCCTCCATCCGCCGCCACCATCTGGGCCCCCGGGAGCCGGACGCGGACCGATGCTCGGACATACACCCACTCCCCTACCGGCGCCACCGGCTCAGCCCCCGGCAGGCGGGAACGCGCGCCGGGCGGCGCGCGCGCCGCGGGCCCCCCTCGGCAGGGGTGTCGGTCAGTACGGGTACGGGTGTCGGCCGGGCTTGTCCATCCATGCCTGGTACGCCTCGGCACCCATCTGCGCTGGACGCCCCGCGGTTCGATCGTTTTGTCCAGGAAATTTTCGTTTGATCCAGATTACCCGCCGAGCGCCGGCCTCTCACGCCGTGGCCATGACCGGGGCCCCGCTGTCCGCGTCGATGACGCTGACCCGGACGGCGGGCTCGCGCACCGTGTCCAGGCTGGCCGCGGCGTCCACAGCGAAGAGCACCAGAACGGGCCTGGCGGCCGTGCCGCCACCGTGCACCCCGGCGAACTGGAGGATGCGCCAGCCGCCGTCGTCCCAGTGGTCCAGCAGCGCGGAGCGCACCACGCGGGAGGCGCTCTGCCAGGCGCGCGAGCGCTCCAGCAGTTCGACGGTCGCGGCGACCGGGACCGCCGCCGGGGCACCGGTCGCGGCGAGCGGATGTCCGGCGATCCGCAGCCGCAGTCGGCGCAACGGCATTCGCCAGCGGCGGTCCGGATCGGCGGAGAGGGCCGTCAGGGCCGCCGCCGCGGCCAGGACCAGCCACAGCGCCGCGGCCGGACGGCGGGCCGCCGCGGTCCACCAGGGCTGCTGGGCCAGGGCCGCCGCGACCCCGCCCGCGAGAACCGCGGCGGCGCGGACGAAGGCGCGCCAGGTGAGGGGGGCGTCCTGCCGTGCCGTACAGCCGCAGGAGGAGCCGGGCGCGGCGGCGTGGGCATAGCCGAGATAGCCGAGGAAGCCCGCGCCGAGGAGGGCTGCCGCCGCTCCCGGGAGCGGAGTGGCGGGCGGCGCCAGCAGCGCGGCGGCGAGGAGGAGTTCGACCGCGCCGAGGGCGCGCAGGACGAGCGCGGCCCGGCCGCCGTCGCGCAGCAGCCGTGCGAGCGCGGTACGGGGCGCCTGCCGGGCGGTGCCCCGGCCGAACAGCTTGCCCGCCCCGGCCGGTCCGAGCACCCCGGCGAGCACCAGCGGGGCGAGGGCGCAGACCAGGGCGCTCACCGCCGCCTCCCCGCACCGGGCGCGACCGCGACCCGGACGAGGTCCACAGAGCCGTCGGACGGCCGCCACGCGCCCAGGACCTGGGCGCTCTGTCCGATGGTGAGCCGGGACAGATCGGCGGTGGGCGAGGCGTCGCCGTACGCGGCGCTGGTGGTCCGCGCCATGAGGTTGCCGACGATCTCGTGCTGCCCGTGAGCGAGATGCAGCCGGGTCTTCTCGATACCGCGGATGGTGGCGTGGAGGTTCACGATGTTGACCCACACGGCGTCGGCGGCGAGGGTGCCGTCGGGCAGGGGGAGGCCGCGGGCGTAGAGCCCGTCGCCGGTCTCGATGTCGGCCGCGGTGGTGGCCCGGGCCTTCCAGACGCTGGTGGCGTTCGTGACCCGCACGCGGGAGTGGTCGCCGTAGGAGCCCGCGACCTCCAGGACGTCGTGGTTGATCGCGGTGATCCGCCCCTCGGCGAAGGCGCTCTCGGCGACCGCGGGGTCCAGGGGGCGGATGGGTGCGGCGAAGGCGGCGTCGGCGTCCACGGCGCCCAGGGCGGTCGCCCCGATGACTCCGGTGCCGAGGGCTCCTGTGCTCAGGGCTCCCGTGCTCAGGGCTCCCGTGCCGATGACGGTGGCGCCGCGGAGGGCGGCGGCGGTGAGGAAGCGACGGCGGCCGAGGGGGTCGCCGGTTCGGTACGCGCTCATGGCCGTGCCCGCCTCATTCGAAAATGGAGACCGGCAGGGTGCCGGAGCTCAGGCTGCCGATGGCGGAGAAGGCGGCGGGGGTGAGGTCGATGACGCGGTTGGTGCGGCAGACCCCGTCGCAGCAGGTGGACTCGGAGCAGAAGCTGCGGGTGCGCGGGCCGCAGTCGCTGACGGTGACACAGACGCTCGCGCCCGAGCAGTCATGGCGCACCTTCATCACGGAGCCGCAGCCGCGCCGGGGTATGTCCTCGCCGCACAGGTCCGGCCGGGTGAGGTCCCAGCACGCCTTGGAGGCGTTGGGCCAGGCCGCCTGCAGGGCGCTGGAGCGGCAGGTGCCGCACGCTCCACCGCCCGCCGAGGCGCACGGACCCCAGGCGTTGCCACAACAGAACCAGGTGGCCTCGCCGTTCCAGAGCTTGGTCGATCCGCACGCCATGCCACTGTCCTCCCGGCTTCGGTCCGGCCCTCGCAGCAGCACCATCATCCGTGGGGCCGGGAACGGCCGCCACGGGAAGGCGTCCGGTCGGAGTCCGCGTCAGCGGCGGGGGGGCTCCACAACCGCTCGACGGTCGTGACGTGCTCTCCGTCGATCTGCCGTGCCCGCGTTCTCGCGCCCTGACCGGTCTTGATCCATGCTGTACCGACCATCAGTGAGCACACAGCGAGGTATGCGCGGATGCACCGTCCCCGGCCCACCCTGGAGAGCGTGGCGCGGCGCGCGGGTGTCTCGCGCGCCACCGTCTCCCGTGTCGTCAACGGCTCCACCAAGGTCGCCGAGGAGAGCCGGGAAGCGGTGCTGGACGCGATCCAGGAGCTGGGCTACGTCCCCAACCAGGCGGCCCGCAGCCTGGTCACCCAGCGCACCGACTCCTACGCGCTGGTCCTCCCCGAGGAGCCGGGCCGGGTCTTCTCCGACGACCGGTTCTTCCCGGGCGTGGTGCGCGGGGTGAGCCAGGAGCTGGAGTCCGCGGACAAGCAGCTCGTGCTGATGATGGCCCGCTCCCCCGCCAGCCGTGACCGCATCGAGCGGTTCGCCCTGGCCCGCCATGTCGACGGGGTCATGGTCGCCTCGATGCACGGCGCCGATCCGCTGCCGGCCGCGCTGGCCCGGATGGGCATCCCGGTGGTCTGCAACGAGCGGGTGCTGAGCCCGGCCTCACCGCCGTACGTAGGGGTGGACAACGCGGCGGGCGCGGCGCTGGCCGTGGAGCACCTGATCCGCTCCGGGCACACCCGTATCGCCACGGTCGCCGGCCCCCAGGACATGGTCGCCGGGATCGACCGGCTCTCGGGCTACCGGACGGCGCTGTCCGGGGCGCGGCTGGAGGCGTACGTCGCGGTCGGGGACTTCACTCAGGAGTCCGGGGCGGTCGCGATACGGGAGCTGCTGGACCGGGAGCCCCGGCTGGACGGGGTGTTCGTGGCCTCCGACCTGATGGCGATCGGGGTGCTGCGGGCGCTGCGCCGGACCGGCCGACGGGTGCCGGACGACGTGGCGGTGGTCGGCTTCGACGACATCGAGCCCGCGCGCTACACCGAACCCCCGCTGACCACCGTGCGCCAGCCCATCGGCGGGATCGGCCGCCGGCTGGCCCGCCAACTGCTGCGGCTGACGGCCGGGGAGACGATCGAACCGGCGCTGGTGTTGCCCACCGAGTTGGTGATTCGCGAGTCGGCGTAGCCGAGGGCATGACGGGGTGCCCCGCACCGCATCATGCCACCCCTCGGCGGAGGCGCCGCCACGGCTCAGCCGCCACCCGCATACCGCGGCAGCCACGCGCGAAAGTCCCGTTCGAACCCGTCGTAGCGGCGCCGCAGCTCGGCACCGGGCCAGTCCCGCGGCAGCAGCCGAGCGGGGAGGACGGGGTCGGCAAGGAGGTGCCGGAGGGCCGCGGCCGCGACAGTGAACCGTTCGGCCGGTTCCTCCGCGTCGTCCAGCGCCGCGCCGAGCAGCCTGGCCTGGCGGGCCCAGCCGTCCAGGTCCCACAGGCGCGCGGCGAGCTCGGCCGGATCGCCCTCCGGCGCGCCGGTGAACCAGCCGCACTGCTCGGCGGCGACATCCGGGCGCGGGTGGACGAGATTGGCGGGGCGCATCCAGGTGCCCTCGCGCAGTTCGGCCAGGCGCAGGGCCGCCATGGCCTGGCGGAGGGCGGCGCGCTCGGCCGCCTCGCGGCGGTCGGAGGTGACGATCGCGATCTCCCAGCCGCCGTCCCAGCGCCGGGTGCGGGGGGCGCGGCTGTCGTCCTGCCGTGCCTGGCGGGCCAGCAGGCGGTCGCTGAGCCGGTAGGTGCCGTCGTTCTGCTCCAGGTCACCGGCCGCGACCATACGGGTGAGCGCGACCCGGACGGTGCCCTCGGCGGTGCCGAAGAGCGCGCCGACGCGCACCAGCGCGCGGGCGGGAAGCTGGGGCGGGTGATGGCCCAGCAGGGTGCTGAGCACGATCGAGCGCGCGGTCAGCGGCCGCAGGGTGAGCGTTCCGGTGTCGGTGTCGGTGTCGTCCATGGCTACGCGAAACCCTATCCATTACAGTTCCGAATCGCGCATGATGGAAGTGTAAGACTCCCGCCTGCCCGCCCGCCCCACCGGCCGCCCGGTCCCGGGAGACCGCCGCGAACGAGGAGATGTCTGCCATGAGCGCTACGCACGAGGTCCTCAACCAGGCCCCGCCGCTCGTCGGCTTCAGCACGGCGGACGACCCCGCCCTACTGGAGGCCCTGCGGCGGGACGGCGGCGGCTGGGGCGAGCCGGAGGTGCGGGACCTGGGCGCGCGGGCCGGTTCCGCGGAGGTCCAGGACTGGGCGCGGATGGCCGAGGAGCACTCCCCGGTGCTGCAGACCCATGACCGTTACGGCCATCGCATCGACGAGGTCGAGTACCACCCCGCCTACCACCGGCTGATGGACGTCGCCGTGGAGAGCGGCCAGCACGCGGCGGCGTGGAGCGAGACCCGCCCGGGCGCCCATCTGGTGCGCGCGGCCAAGTTCTACGCCTTCGCGCAGGCCGAGCCCGGCCATGGCTGCCCGATCTCCATGACGTACGCCGCGGTCCCGGCGCTGCGCGCCGAACCGGAGCTCGCCGCCGTGTACGAACCGCTGCTGGCCGCCCGCACGTACGACTTCGGGCTGCGGCCGCCGCTCGCCAAGCGGGGCCTGATCGCGGGCATGTCGATGACAGAGAAGCAGGGCGGCTCGGACGTCCGCGCCAACACCACCCAGGCCGTACCGGACGGTGTCGGCGGGTACGTCCTCACCGGCCACAAGTGGTTCACCTCCGCTCCGATGAGCGATGTCTTCCTGACGCTGGCCCAGACGGAGGAGGGGCTCACCTGCTTCCTGGTGCCCCGGGTGCTGCCGGACGGCAGCCGCAACCCGCTGCGGCTGATGCGGCTCAAGAACAAGCTGGGCAACCGCTCGAACGCGTCGGCCGAGATCGAGTACGAGTCCGCCATGGCCTGGCGGGTCGGCGAACCGGGCCGCGGGGTGCGGACCATCGTGGAGATGGTCAACGTCACCCGGCTGGACTGTGTCATCGGCTCGGCGGCGGGCATGCGGGCCGGGCTGCGTCAGGCGCTGCACCACGCCGAGCACCGCCGGGCGTTCGGGGCCGAGCTGGTCGATCAGCCGCTGATGCGCAATGTGCTCGCCGATCTGGCGGTGGAGTCGGAGGCGGCCACGACGCTCGCGATGCGGCTCGCGACCGCCCTGGACCGCGCGGAGGCGGGGGACGAGGGCGAGGCGGCGCTGCGCAGGCTGGGGCTCGCGGTGAGCAAGTACTGGGTGTGCAAGCGCGGCTCCACCCACGCCGCCGAGGCCCTGGAGTGCCTGGGCGGCAACGGCTATGTGGAGGAGTCCGGCATGCCGCGCCTGTATCGCGAGGCGCCGCTGCTGTCGATCTGGGAGGGCTCGGGGAATGTCGCGGCGCTCGATGTGCTGCGCGCGCTGGGCCGGGAGTCGGGTGCGCTGGAGGCGTTCCTGGCCGAGGTCGACACCGCGGCCGGGGCCGACGCCCGGCTGGACGCGGCCGTGGACCGGCTGCGCGGACTGCTGCCGCGGCTCGCCGACCCCGAGCGGGCGCAGCTGATGGCGCGCCGCCTGGCCGAGCAGATGACGCTGGTGCTGCAGGGCAGCCTGCTGGTGCGGTACAGCCATCCGGCGGTCGCCGACGCGTTCTGCGCCTCGCGGCTGGACGGGGACTGGGGGCATGCCTTCGGCACCCTGCCGCCCGGTACGGACACCGGCCCGATCCTGGAGCGCGCCCGCCCGAAGGACGCGCGGTGACGCCCACGGAGGACGCGGGGAAAGCCGTGGACGCGGCCGGTGCGCCCCTTACGGTTCGCACGGAGCGGGAGGGCCCGGTCACCACGGTCGTGCTCTCCCGCCCCGAGGTGCGCAACGCCGTCGACGGCGCGACCGCCACGGCGCTGGCCGACGCCTTCCGCGCCTTCGACGCCGACCCGGCGGCGCGGGTCGCGGTGCTGTGGGGCGAGGGCGGCACCTTCTGCTCCGGCGCCGATCTGAAGGCGGTCGGCACAGCGCGCGGCAATCGGGTGGCCGAGGACGGCGACGGCCCGATGGGACCCACCCGGCTGCGGCTGTCCAAGCCGGTGATCGCGGCGGTCAGCGGCCACGCCGTGGCGGGCGGGCTGGAGTTGGCGCTCTGGTGCGATCTGCGCGTCGCCGAGGAGGACGCGGTCTTCGGGGTGTTCTGCCGCCGCTGGGGCGTCCCGCTGATCGACGGCGGAACGGTACGGCTGCCAGGGCTGATCGGCGCGAGCCGGGCGATGGACCTGGTGCTGACGGGCCGGCCGGTGCCGGCCGACGAGGCGTACGCCATCGGGCTCGCCAACCGCCTCGTACCACCGGGACGGGCGCGCGCGGAGGCGGAACGGCTGGCGGCCCGGATCGCCGGCTTTCCGCAGACGTGTCTGCGCTCGGACCGGGCCTCGCTGCTGGAACAGGAGGGGCTGCCGGAGGACGAGGCCATGGCGCGGGAGCTGCGCCACGGTCAGGCCACGCTGGCCGAGGGGCTGGACGGCGCGGCGCGGTTCGCGGCGGGCGCGGGTCGGCATGGGAGCTTCGGCGCGCCGTGACCAGGGGCGGGGCCGCCGCGGGGCGAGCCGAACGCCATGAGGTAAATGTCCTCCGGTAAACCTCGAAGCGCCAATATCCGGGTCCATTCCCCTATTCGGGGGAATCCCGGTGTTCACACGGCTGGCGGGCGCCTGTTCGGCGGAACATCTCCTCGTGAAGCGATGGCAGCGCGTATGGCGTGCGGGGGTCCTGACCACTGCCCTTGTCCTCGCCTCGGCGGGGGCGACAGCCCTGGCCGACCAGGACGGTGACGGTCCGGCGGCCGCGTCCGCCTCCCCACGGCCGACGGCCGGTGCCCGGCCCGGGACCGGGGGCCCGGACCACGGACCGCACGTCTGGGTGAAGATCCGGATCGGTCCGGGCCTGTGCGTCTGCGTCGCCGCCTCGGCGGGCCCGGTCGGCTTCTTCGCCCACTACGGCTGGTGCCCCAAGCCGAAGCCCACGCCGACGCCTACGCCTACCCCAACACCCACGCCCACCCCGACGCCGACACCGACCCCGACGCCCACCCCCAGCCCGTCCGCCACACCGACCCCTACGCCCACGCCCACGCGGACCCCGAGCCCCACTCCCACACCCACCCGGACGCCGCGGGTCCCTTCCCTCACGCCCTCTCCGCGGCTTCCCACGCCGGGGCCCACACCCGAGCCCGCGCTTCCGCTGCCGTCCCCGCCCCTGCGCACCAAGCCTCCGGCCTCACCCCCCACGCCGGTTCCCACACCGACCAGGACCCGTGCCGTCGAGGTGCACGCGTATCAGAAGCCCACGCACCAAAAACCCGACAACGGCACCTCCCTGGTCACCTTCACCCTGCTGCTCACCGCGCCCGCGGTCCTCGCGGCCGCCGCTCTCCGTCCCCGTTCGCGCTCCGCCGGGCGCGGCGGGCGGCGCGGCTGAGGGCTCACTGTCGAACCGCTTGGGAGGTTATGCATGCCCGAATGGCTGATTATGGTCCTGGTGATGGCCGGGACCTGCGCGGTCGTGGTCACCGGGGCGGTCCTCAACGCCCGCCGGCTCGGGGACGAGGACGATCCGGACGAGACCCCCGATGTCCTCGACTACATGATCATGATGATCGGCGTGGTCTACGCGATCGTGCTGGGCCTGGCGATCGCCGGTGTCTGGGAGGGCCGTTCCGCCGCGCAGGACGGGGTCCGTACGGAGGCGCAGGCGCTGCATGAGGTGGTCGAGCGGTCGAGCGTCTACCCCGGCCCGGTGCGCGACCGCATCCGCGACGACGTGGACGCGTATGTGGACCATGTGGTGCACACGGAGTGGAAGGTGATGATCGACAAGGGCGAGCTCACCGACCGCGGCGGCGAGCTGCTGGCCACCCTGCGCCGCGACGTCACCCTCGCGACACCGCACAGCGATCTCCAGTCGCAGGCGTATCAGCCGCTGGTGGATCAGGTGGCCGCCGTGGACGACGCGCGGAACGCCCGGCAGCAGAGCGCGGGGCCCACGATGCCCCATCTGGTCTGGTTCGGCCTGGTGCTGGGCGCGGCGCTGGTGGTCGGGCTGGTCTTCACCCTGCAGATCCGCCGCTCGCCCCGGGAGCTGATGCTCGCGGTGATGTTCACCGCGCTCATCGTCTTCCTGCTCTTCCTGGTGTGGGACTTCGACGCGCCTTTCGGCCGGTCGGTCGGCGATTCGACCACGGCCTTCACCGACTTGTTCCCCAGCGCACGGGGAGGGTCTTGAGCCCGTTCTGGAAGTTGGAGGTGAGCCGCACCGGCTCACCTGCCCGGCGTAGCCCCGGCAGCCGGTCCAGGGTGGCGCGCAGCATGGCCCGCATCTGGACGCGGGCCAGATGCGCGCCCAGGCAGACATGCGGTCCGAAGCCGAAGCTCAGATGGTCGTTGGGGGTGCGGGTGATGTCGAACCGGTCGGGGTCGGTGAAGACCGTCTCGTCGCGGTTGGCCGAGGCGTGGAAGACGACGACCTTCTCACCGCGCCGGATGAGCTGTCCGCCCAGTTCCACATCGCGGGTGGCGGTGCGCCGGAAGTCGATGACGGGTGGCCAGAAGCGCAGCATCTCCTCCACTGCCGGGCCGGTCAGCTCGGGCCGGTCGCGCAGCAGCCGCAGGCTCTCGGGGTGGTCGAGCAGGGTGAGCAGCCCGCCGGGGATGCCGTTGCGCAGCGTCTCGTTGCCCGCCACGGCGAAGAGGAAGAACATGTTCTCGAACTCGTCCCGGCTCAGCCCGCCCTCGCGCATCCGCGCCATCACACTGCCCGGACGGGGCCGCTCGGCGAGCGCGTGGGCGTAGGCGAACATGTCGGCCAGGGCCTCGCGGGAGCGCGGGTTCATCGGCCGGCCGTCGGGGCGTCGGGCCGCCGGGGCCGGTCTGCGGGCGAGGGCGGCGCGCCCCATGGGGCTCAGCTCCTCGATGGCCACGGTGGACGATCCGGCGTAGTCGGCGTCCTGGTAGCCGATGACCCTGCCGGCCCAGTCGAACAGCAACCGCCGGTCGCCCTCTGGGATACCCATCACATGGGCGAGGGTCCAGACCGGCAGATCGGCGGCGAGCTCGACGAAGTCGGTCTCGCCGCGCCCGGCCACGGAGTCCACGAGCGCCACCGCGCGCTCCTCGATGACCTCCTCCAGCTCCCGTACGGCGCGCGGGGTGAAGGCCGCGGCGACGATACGGCGGGTGCGGGAGTGGTCGGGCGGGTCCTGGTTGAGCATCATCGCCCGCACGAACTCCAGATCGGCGGGGGTGTCGGGGTCGCGGATCTGAGTGGCCCCGAGGTGGGAGGAGAAGACCTCGGGGGTGCGCAGGACGTGTTTGACGTCGGCGTGCCGGAACACCGTCCAGAAGCCGGGGCCGGCCGGCCAGGCCCCGACCGCGGGCTCCTCGATCCGGCAGACCGGGCGGGTGGTGCGCAGTTCGGCGAAGAGCGCGTAGGGGACACCGGCGGTGTAGGTCTCGGGAAGGAACGCCTCGACAGGGTTCACAGCCGAGACCGTACGGCGCCACCCTCCGGGCCCGTCAAGACGCCCGGAGCCCACCGGCCCCCTGAGCCCACCAGAGACCCCCTGAGCCCATCAGACGCCTCGACCCCACCGGACCCCGTGGGCCCACCGGACCCCGCGACCCCACCGGACGCCCCGGGCCCGCCGGAGACCGTGAGCCCGTCGGACGCCGTGCGGCCCCTACGGCACCGGCACCGGGAGGATCCGGCGCAGCGGATCCTCCGGCAGCCGGCCGTGGGCCTTCCACTCCCGGGGGTATCCGACCGAGACCTCCTGGAACTTCACCCCGTCCTCCACCGTGGTCCGGGGGATGTGCAGATGGCCGTAGACGACGGTCTCGGCCCGGAACCGCACATGCCAGTCGGCGGTCAGCTCGGTGCCGCACCACAGCGCGAAGTCGGGGTAGCGCAGCACCCGGGTGGGCAGCCGGGTCATCGGCCAGTGGTTGATGAGCACGGTCCGCAGCCCCGGGTCGACGGCCGACAGCCGGGCCTCGGTCTCGGCCACCCGGGCCCGGCACCACGCGTCGCGGGTGGGGTACGGGTCGGGGTGCAGGAAGTGCTCGTCGGTGCAGACCACGCCCACCTCATGGGCGTGAGCCAGCGCGGCCTCCTTGGTGGCCATGCCGTCGAGGCGGAAGGTGTAGTCGTAGAGCAGGAACAGCGGGGCGATGACCAGCGGTCCGCCGATGCCTTCCCAGAGGGGGTAGGGGTCCTCGGGGGTGACGATGCCCTTGGCCCGGCACATCTCCACCAGCGCCTCGTAGCGCGCCACCCCCCGGACTTCCAAGGGGTCCTTGGGATGGGTCCACAGCTCGTGGTTTCCCGGTGACCAGATGACTTTGGCGAAGCGCTCGCTCAGCAGGCCGAGGACCTCCTCGATCTCGGAGAAGACCTCGCCGACGTCCCCCGCGACGATCAGCCAGTCGTCGTCGGAGCCGGGCCGCAGCCGCTCCACGATCGCCCGGTTCTCCGAATAGGCCACATGCAGGTCGCTGATTGCGAGGAGTTCGCCCCCGTGGGTGCCACCCATTGTCTCTCCTGTCGTACGGTGGCGGTCATGACGCGGTCGCGGTGCTCACGCGCCGCGGGACGGGCCGGGTGATCACCGGACCGTCCCTGGCGCTAGCCTCGCAGATGTGGTGGACAAACTCCCTCCGTCTTTTGAACGGGGAACCGACGGACCCAAGGTCATCGTCGCCGGACTGGACGGTTCCGAATCTTCCTGGCGTGCCACGGCCTACGCCGCCGGACTGGCCAGACGCCAGAAGGCGCTGCTCGTCGTGGTCTATATCCAGCCGGTGCTGGCCGCCGGGGCGGCGCTGGGTGCCTCGGTGGCCGACACCACGGGCGAGGTGGCCGAGGAGCTGATGACGGAGATGCGGGAGGCCACCGAGCGGCTGCGCGGGGTCTTCGACGTGCGCTGGGAGTTCCACACCTTCCGGGGCGATCCGTACAACGGCCTGGCCCAGGCGGCCGATGAGCTGAAGGCCGACGCCGTGGTGGTGGGCGCGTCCGAGCAGGCCGGGCACCGCTTCATCGGCTCGGTGGCCGTACGGCTGGTCAAGGCGGGCCGCTGGCCGGTCACGGTGGTGCCGTAGGGCCCCTGCCGGCTCGCGGAGCCCGGCGCGGTGAGGCACGGTGGGAGAAACGAACGGACCACCCCAGGGACCGGGGAGACTGCCATGGCCCACACCTACCGGGTGAGCGAGATCGTCGGCTCGTCCACCGAGAGCGTCGACGACGCGATCCGCACCGCCATCGGCCGTGCCTCCAAGACGTTGCGCAATCTTGACTGGTTCGAGGTCGGTCAAGTGCGCGGGCATATCGAGGACGGCCGGATCGCGCACTACCAGGTGGGGCTGAAGGTCGGATTCCGGCTCGAGGACCCCGACTGACCCCGGCCGGGCCCGCGGCACAGCGGGCACGGCCTCGGCGGTCGCGTGCTCAGCCACGGGGCACGACGGTGGAGAG
Source organism: Streptomyces sp. 11-1-2 (assembly GCF_003595545.1). Taxonomy (NCBI): domain Bacteria; kingdom Bacillati; phylum Actinomycetota; class Actinomycetes; order Kitasatosporales; family Streptomycetaceae; genus Streptomyces; species Streptomyces sp. 11-1-2. Next base: position 9,950,209 of record NZ_CP022545.1, on the reverse strand, counting down.
CACGGACGGCAGCGGATACCAGTCGGCGGTCGCGAAGCTGGCGTGCCGGGCGGCGAGTTCGGACACCCGCGTGCGCGCCTGGTCCTCGGTGGGGCTGGTGCCGTCGATCGCGGGCGCCACGTTGTGCGCGTCCGTCATGATCAGCAGGTAGTGGCGGTCGTCGTACCAGGCGGTGTCCACACCGCTGGTGACATACGTCGACGCGTCCCCGTCGAAGACCACGAACCACGGCCGGAGGGTGGCGTCGGTGTAGCGGGTGCGCGGGTCGCCCGAGGCGGCGCCGTGGACGGCGGGGAAGGCTGCGGCCTGACCGAGCTTCCCGGCGGCGGACAGGTCCCGCAGATGGGTGGCGTACTCACGGTCGGTCCACAGCGAGTCCAGCGGGTTGTTCTCCTCGACGGTGCCCGGGATCAGCTCGACGACGAACTTGCCCGCGAGCGCGGAGCGGGACGGCCAGCCGTCCGCCCGCACCGCCTCGTCGAGGTTGGCGTGGCCGCCCACCACATCCGCCGGGCGCAGCAGCGCGTCGCCCAGGGTGGCGCTGAGGAGGGCATCGAGGTCGCCCGGGCCGCGTCCGCTCTTGCCGTAGAAGCCGTCCTTCATCTCGACCTTGATGAAGACGGGACGGTGGCCCGGATGGGCCTGGTGCCAGGCCCGCATGTCGGCGAGGCAGCCGGTCAGGCTCTGGTCACGGGGCTTGGTGCGCAGCTCGTCGGGGCCGGCGGCGTTCTCGCAGTTGTTGTCGTTGCCGAGCGGATTGCCGTGCGAGACCCGCCAGCCGGCGCCGAACGCATTGGTCCACACATCGAGTTCCAGGAGCGAGGCGCCGGAGTCCAGCGCGTCGGCGAAGTACGGATACTTGCCCTTTTCGTACGCGTTGTGCACCCCTACCGAAGTGGTGGCGGAATAGGACGGATCGTCCGCGGCGGCGGGCCGGGCCTCCGCCGGTGCCGTCAGACACAGTGCGGCGGCCGCCGCGGCGACCGCCACCGTCCCCGTGCGCCGGGCATGACCGCGCGCCGGATTCCCCACCCTGCCCATGTGTCCCCACCCTCGTCGACAACCCGACCAACTGGGCAGAAGCGTACGGGAGTCGCGTCACGGGTTACGAGGGGCTATGGGTCACAGCGGGACGGGCCCCGCGGCGGTGCTGCCGCTGAGCCCGTCTCATGTGCCGCGTCTCACACGGCTGGGGGCCGTTCCCCACCCGGCCGACGCCCCGGCCGGGGCCCTTTTCGGGGTCAGGGGATCGGCGGGGTAAGGGGCTCGGGGTCAGGGTCGCTCCCCCACACCGGTCGTCGCGGCCTCGCGCGGCCGTCCGCCGGGCAGCTTGGCGGCCAGCGGGGCGGTCTGATCCATACCGGTGCCGCGCCGCAGCCCGGTGAGGAACTCCCGGAGCGTCTCGACGGCGGTGTGCCGGGGCCGCCAGCCCAGTTCCTCCTGGGCACGGGTGGTGTCCATCAGCGGGAGCCGCAGGGCCGCGTCGAAGAGCTGGGGCGAGGGAGGCAGCAGACGCAGATGCCAGGCCGTGGCCATGGCCGAGCGGGCGGCGACGCGCGGGATCCGCACCGTCCGTGCGTCGAGGAGGCCGGCCAGGGTCTCGCCGTCGACCGGCGGTTCGGCCGCGAGGTTGAAGGCGCCGCGCACCTGCCGACCGAGCGCCAGGCGGTACGCCTCGGCGGCGTCGTCGGTGTGCAGGACCTGGAGGCGCAGCCCGGGCAGGTCGAAGACCGCGGGCAGGAAGCCGGCGCGGATCAGCCGCCGGGGCAGGAACGGCCCCATGAACAGCCGGCGCTGCTCGGCCGCCGCCTCCTCCTTGAAGAGGAAGCCCGGCCGCATCCGCACCACCCGGATCTGCGGATGCTCCCGTTCGAAGGTGTCGAGCACCCGCTCCACATACGCCTTCTCACGGCAGTACGCGGCCTCCGGCCAGCCGTGGGTGGGCCAGGACTCGTCCACCGGGCGGCCGTCCTCGGGGCCGGGTGAGTAGGCGCCCACCGAGGAGGCGTACACCAGCACCGGCACCTCGGCCCGCGCCACCGCCTCGAACACGCGGATGCTGCCGAGGACATTGGTGTCCCAGGTGACGGCGGGCCGGTGGCTGGGCTGGATCAGCCAGGCGAGGTGGACGACCGCGTCGGCGCCCTCGAAGTGCCGTACGAGATCGGCCTGGGCACCGGCGTCCCGGCCGATGTCCGCCCGTACCCAGGTGGTCTTCGGCGGCGACCAGTTGGGCACCCGGCGGGCGACGCCCACGATCGACTCGATGTCCGGGGCCTCGCCGAGCGCACGGACGACGCTCGTACCGGCGTTACCGGTGGCTCCGACCACCACCACGCGCATGCCCTGCTTGATGCCCATGTGTCCGCTCCTTCCGGCCGCGTCGTGTCCTCGGCCGTCCCGGGGTCCTCGGCCGTCCGCCTCCTCAGCCGGCCCGGCCGACCAGCTCGCGCGCGGCCGCGACGATCGCGTCCGCGTCGATCCCCGCGTCGCTCAGTTGCTCGTCGGGGGTCGAGGAGCCCGGCATCGTGCGCAGTGCGAGCCGGATCGTCCGGGGCGCCGGGCGGCCGTCGCCGAACGCCCCGAGCACCGCGTCGCCCAGTCCGCCCTCGGGGTGGTGGTCCTCCACGGTGATCAGCCGGCCCGTCACCTCGGCGGCGGTGCGCAGCGTCTCGGCGTCCACCGGCTTGACCGAGTACAGGTCGATGACGCGGGCGGGGATGCCCTCCTGGGCGAGCCGGTCGGCGGCCTCGATGGCCTCGTGCAGGGTGACCCCCGCGCCGATGAGGGTGACCTGGTCGTCGTCGGTGGCGCGGACGACCTTGGAGCCGCCGATGGGGAAGCTCTCGGTGGGCGGGTAGATGACCGGCGTTCCGCCGCGGGTGGTGCGCAGATAGCGGATGCCGGACTCCGCGGCCATGGCCGCGGTCAGCTGGGCGGTCTGGTTGGCGTCGCATGGGTAGAGCACCGTGCTGCCGTGCACCGCCCGCATGGCCGCCAGGTCCTCCACGCCCATCTGCGAGGGGCCGTCCTCACCGATGGCCACCCCGGCGTGGGAGCCGATGAGGTTGAGGTCCGCGTCGCTGATGGCGGCCATCCGGATGAAGTCGTAGGCGCGGGTGAAGAAGGCCGCGAAGGTGGAGACGTACGGGTTCCAGCCGCGGGCCTGCATGCCGACGGCGGCGGCCACCAGTTGCTGCTCGGCGATGAAGAACTCGAAGTACCGCTCGGGGTGTTCCTTGTGGAAGTACTCCAGGCGGGTGGAGTCGCCCACCTCGCCGTCGAGCGCCACCACATCGCCGCGGGCGGTGCCGACGGCGGCCACCGCCTCGCCGAACGCGTCACGGGTGGGGACCGAGTCGCCGGTGTTGTAGCGCGGCAGGACCAGCGGGCCCTCGGCGAAGGGCCGGGTGGGAGAGACCGAGGGCGGGCCGAGCACCGGCACGGCCAGGTTGCGTACGCCGCCGAGTTCGGCGATGGCCTCCTCCGGGTTCTTCAGCGGCTTGCCGTGCATGCCCTCGCGGTTCTCCACCGAGGCGACGCCGCGGCCCTTCATGGTGCGGGCGATGATGGCGGTGGGGCGGCCGACCGTGGACAGCGCCTCGGCGTAGGCGCGGTCGATGGCCTCGATGTCATGGCCGTCGATCTCGATGGTGTGCCAGTCGAAGGCGCGGATGCGCCGCGCGTAGGCGTCCAGGTCCCATTCATGGCGGGTGGGGCCGCGCTGGCCGAGCCGGTTCACATCGATGATGGCGGTGAGGTTGTCCAGCCGCTCATAGCCCGCGTGCTCGAACGCCTCCCACATCGAACCCTCGGCCATCTCGCTGTCGCCGCACAGCACCCAGACGCGGTACGGCAGGTGGTCGAGCCGCTTGCCGCTCAGCGCCATGCCCACGCCGTAGGGCAGGCCCTGCCCGAGCGATCCGGTGGCCACGTCCACCCACGGCAGCCGCGGGGTGGGGTGGCCCTCCAGCCTGCTGCCACGCTTGCGGAAGGTGATGAACTCCTCGTCGCGGAGGGCCCCGGCCGCCTTGTAGACCGAGTAGAGCAGCGGGGAGGCATGGCCCTTGGAGAAGATCAGGTGGTCATTGCCCGGACGCTCGGGCTGCTCGAAGTCATAGCGCAGATGGTTTCCCATCAGGACGGCCATCAGGTCCGCCGCCGACATCGACGACGTGGGATGGCCGGACCCGGCGGCATCGGCGGCGCGCACCGAGTCCACACGGAGCTGCTGGCCGAGCTCGCTGAGTTGTTCGTGTCGCATTGTTCTCCTTCCAGGTTTCGCCGACGGTCAGCCGCGACCCGCCCGTACCGTCTGCGCGACCTCGGGCGATTCGGTGTCCAGCGGCACCGCCCACGGCGGGATCACCCCGAGCTGCACCGCCTGACGTGGCAGCACCGCGTCGAGCAGCCAGTCGGCGGCGACCCGGACCCGGTTCCCCGGCATCGCCATCAGGTGATAGCCGCGGGTGACCGCGTTCGCGATCGGCCCGGACAGCGGTATGTGCAGCGGGTCCGCGGCGGCCTGCACCCCGCCGAGGTCGACGGTGAACCCGAGGTCATGGTGTTTGTACGGTTTGGGGTCGCCGCGCCCGAGGGAGGCCAGGACGTTGTGGGCCGCGACCTTTCCCTGCCGGTGGGCGTGCTGTGCGGTCATCGGGGTGAACTGGCCCGGCCGGGTCAGATCGGGTACCGCGGCGGCGTCCCCGCAGGCCAGCACCTCCGGATGGCCGGGCACGGCCAGATACTGGTCGACCCTCAGCCGGCCGCGTTCGGTCGGCAGCCCGAGCTGCTCCACCAGCGGGTCGGGGCGCACCCCGACACACCAGATCAGCGACCGGGTGTCGATGAACTCGCCGTCGTCCAGCCGAACGCCCTCCGAGGTGGCCTCCTTGACCGTGGTACGGGTGCGGATCTCCACGCCCCGTTTGCGCAGCACCCGGTCGGCCGTGCGGGACAGCTTCTTGTCCAGCTCCGGCAGCACCCGGGGCGCGATGTCGACCAGCAGCCAGCGGGGCCGCGGCGCGTCGCGCAGCGTGGTGTTCTCGCGCGCGAGCGAGTCGGTGAAGAGCACCCCGTGGGCGGCCACCTCGGTGCCGGTGTAGCCGGCGCCGACCACCACGAAGGTGCGGCGGGCGGCCCGCTCCCGCGGGTCCTCACTGGTGCCGGACATCTCGATCTGCCGGGTGACGTGGTCGCGCAGGTAGAGCGCCTCCGGCATGCCGCGGAAGCCATGGGCGTGCTCGGCCACACCGGGAATCGGCAGCAGCTTGTTGACGCTGCCCACGGAGAGGATGAGGCGGTCGTACGCCATCTCGGCGGTCCGTCCGTCCGGGTCCCGCCAGGAGATCCGGCGGGCGTCCAGGTCCACGCCGTGAACCTCGCCCAGCACCAGCCGGACATGCGGCAGGGTGCCGGTGAGAGAGACCGAGATCCGGCGGGGCTCCAGGACCCCGGCCGCCACTTCGGGCAACAGCGGCAGATACAGGAAGTAGTCATTGGGGTTGATCAGGACGATGTCCGCGGCGCCCCGCAGAGTGCGGGAGAGGTCACGGGCGGCCTGATAACCGGCGAAACCGGCACCGACGATCACTATGCGTACTGGGCTCACACGAATCTCCCGGGCATACGGGGCCAGGGAGCACCAAGTGCCCGTGAGAGTCCGGACCAAACGTCGGGCCCACGCGGCCCCGCCCCCGGGACCGCGTTCCGGAGGGTCCCGGTACGGTCCGGGGGCGGGGCCGCGGTGGGTCAGCGGCGCCGGCGGGCCGTCTGCGCGTCGACCGGCTCGTCCCAGTCGATGCGGTAGCCGGTCAGCCAGTCGGGGGCGCCGTTGCCGGCCCGGTCCAGCTTGCGCGGCATGGTGGCATCGCGCAGGGCCCGCGCCACGGGTCCCGGCGCCGTGCGGCGGGCCATGCCCGCGCTGCCCGCGGCGACCTTCTCGACCCGCTCCCGGCGCAGCGCCTCGTACGCGGCGAAGGCCGACTGGGGCGAGCGCAGATCGCGCAGGCATTTGGCGAGCACGACACCGTCCTCGATGGCCATCGACGCGCCCTGGGCGGCGTTGGGCGCGCAGGCGTGTGCGGCATCGCCGACGATGACCATGGCCTCCTCGGACCAGGTGGGGGTGGAGACGATGTCGTAGGCGGCGGTGGCCACGATGGCGTCGCTGGTGGCGCGGACCAGGTCGGCGGCGGGGGTGTTGTCCTCGGCGAAGAGCTTCAGCAGCCGCTCCCGCCACTCCTCGGCGGTGATGGCGGCGAGCTCACCCTTGGACATCTCCTCGGCGGGAGCGTTGCAGAACCACCACACCTCGCCGTCCGGGGCGGTGGTGCAGCCGAAGAACGCCTGCTTGCCGAAGATCATGGTGTAGGCGTCCGGGTCCGGGGGCGTCTCGGCGTCACGGGTGTAGCCGCAGACGGTGTGCTGTCCGGTGTAGCGGGGCCGGGGCGCGGCCGCGTCGATGGACCTGCGGACGAGCGAGTGGATGCCGTCGGCGCCGATCAGCACATCGCCCACGGCGCGCCCGCCGTCGGCGAAGGAGCCGACGATCCGGCCGTCGGGGCTGGTGTGTGCGGCCAGCAGCCGCTTGCCGTGCTCGATGCGCACTCCGCGGCGCACCGCCTCCTCGCGCAGCACCCGGGCGAGGGTGGCGCGTTTGAGGGTGACGGAGCCGAGGCCACCGTCCTGCGATCCGGACATGGGCCGGTTGCCGAGCCGCTTGCCGGTGTTGCTGATGAACTCGACGCGGCCGACCGGGAAGGAGTTCTCCAGCACCGGTTCATGGGCGTCGATGGTGCGCAATGCCTCCAGGCCGTTGGCGGCGACGACGAGGAACGCACCCGCGTCGGTGGCGTCCGTGGGGTACGTCTCGTAGACGACCGCGTCGATCCCGGCTTTCCGCAGGGCCATCGCGGTCACCGTGCCGGCGATGCCGCCACCGATGATCAGGGCTGTGGTCATGGTGCTCCGTGACGTGGCGTGGGGTGGTCGTGTCATGGGGTTGCGACAGCACCATATGGCGGACCGGAGCCCCCCGGGTCAAGACCGGCAGTTCAACTGCCCTGCGGCGGGCGGCATTTGGGACAGCTCCGGCAACCCGCCACGTGAGCGGCCCGCTACCTGAGCCGCCCCGCTACCTGAGCCGCCCCGCTACTTGAGCGGATCCGCCACATCAGCGGCTCCGCCACGTCAGCGGTCCCGCTTACTTGAGCAGCCGGGACAGCCGCCGGTCGGCGAGCGGCTTGCCGCCGGTCTGGCAGGTGGGGCAGTACTGCAGCGAGGAGTCGCGGAAGGACACCTCGCGGACGGTGTCCCCGCACACCGGGCACGGCTGCCCGGTGCGGCCGTGCACCCGCATGCCGCCGCGCTTCTCCCCCTTGAGGTCGGTGGCGGCCAGACCGCGGGAGCGCTCGACGGCGGAGCGCAGCGTGGCGCCCATCGCCTCGTACACCCAGGCGATCTCCTCTTCGGTGAGGTCCGAGGCGAGCCGGTAGGGCGACATCCGGGCGGCGTGCAGGATCTCGTCGGAGTAGGCGTTGCCGATCCCGGCGATGACGCTCTGGTCGCGCAGCACCCCCTTGATCCGGTGGCGTACGCCGCGCAGCAGCCCGGCGAACGCCTCCAGGGTGAAGGAGTCGTCGAGCGGGTCCGGGCCCAGCCGGGCGATCCCGGGGACCTCCCGCGGGTCGCGGACCACGTACACCGCGAGCCCCTTGCGCGTCCCGGCCTCGGTGAGGTCGAACCCGGAGCGCTCCGGACCGGCCAGGAGCAGCCGCAGCGCGAGCGGGCCCTTGCCGGGGCGGGGCGGGGCCTCGGGGAGTCCGTCCCGCCAGCGCAGCCAGCCCGCCTTGGCGAGGTGGACGACCAGATGGGGGCCGTCGGTGGCCAGGTCGAGGAACTTGCCGTGGCGGGCCGCCGCCGTGATGGTGTGGCCTTCGAGCGCGCTCGGCGGCGGGTCGTAGGTCTTCAGGACGCTCACCGCGACGGGGAGGACACGGGCGATCTCCCGGCCGGCGGCGCGCTCGGCCAGGATCGCGGTGAGGGCCTCCACCTCGGGCAGCTCCGGCATGCCACCAGTGTGCCGCAGGGCGGAGGTGATTCACCCGGGGCGCCCCGGAGGGGGCCGGTTACCACCGGCGCACCGCTCCGGGCTGCGGCCTCGCGGGCGCTCCCTTACCGTCTCTTTTGTCCCCTCTCGTCCCAGCCTGCCCCGTACGGAGCGTTCCTCATGGTCGACACCGGACAGCAGTCCGTACGAAGCGAGGCAGTACGCGGCGGTGCGGCGGCACGCGTCGGCGAGGCGGCACGGCACGAGGCGACGGGCGGGACGCGAGGCGCGACGTACGAGGGCTATGAGGCGTACGAGGGCGGCAGCCCCGAGGCCGAGCGGCGGCGCTTCGAGAAGCTGACCCGCGAGCTGATGCGGACGCAGCGGGCACGCCCCGGCGGCGCGGACGGCCTGGGCGCCCCGCAGCTCCTGCGCCCCTTCCGGGCCAAGGCGGCGCTGGGTGTGGAGAACGCCCGGCTGCGGTTCCGTGACGACCTTCCGCCGGAGCTGTGCGTGGGATACGCCCGGCCGGGCGCCGAGTACCCGGCCGTGGTGCGGCTGTCCAGCGCGAGCGGCACCGAGCGGCACGACACCACACCCGATCTGCGCCGGATGGCGGTGCGGGTCCAGGCCGGTCCTGAGGAGACCCACGATCTGCTGGCCACCAGCTTCCCGGTGTCCCATGCCGCCGATGTACACGAGTTCGTCGCCTTCGCCAAGGCCACGGCGGGCGCGGGGAGCACCGTGGAGAAGGCGTTCGGGCTCTTCGTCCGGCTGCCGCTGGCGGTGGGCTGGGCCACCGCCGACCGGATGCGCCGCAATGTGCGGATCGCCACCCGCCATACGGTGGGCTCGCTGGCCCGCGAGACCTTCTGGAGCCGGGGCGCGATCCTGTGGGGCCCGGCCGGTCCGGTGCGGTATCAACTCCGTCCGGCGCCCGGCGGCACCGCCGCTCCCCCGCCCGACCGCGGCGACCCCGAGTATCTCGACCGTGAGCTGGCGATGCGGCTGTCCACCGGCGACATCGCCTTCGAGCTGTGTGTGCAGCGCTATCTGGACGACCGCCGCACCCCGGTCGAGGACGGCTCGGTGGAGTGGCGGGAGGGCGACGCCCCGGTCGTCCCGGTCGCGGTGCTCACCGTGCCGTGCCAGGACCTGGACAGCGCCCGGGCCCGGGCCGCGGCCCGCCGGGTCGAGCTGCTGGCGTTCAACCCCTGGCACACCACCGAGGAGTTCCGTCCGCTGGGCAATCTCAACCGGGCGCGCAAGGCCGCGTACGAGGTCGCCGCGGCGCACCGCCTCGGCCTGCGCTTCCCCACCGCGGGGCCGGGCCCCACCGCCGGGCCGGGCCCTGCCGCCGAGCCGGGCCCCTCCTGCGAACCGCGTCCCACCGCACTGCTGCCCGTTCCGGTGCGCGCCGCCTTCGGCCTGCCGGTGCGCGCGGCCTTCGGCCTGGTCAACCGCTGTGCGCCCTGGCATCGGCTGCCGGACCCGCTGGGGCTGCTCAACCCGGTCGCGCTGGGCCGGACGCTGCACCGGCTCGGCCTCCTCGACGCGGCCCCGCCCGAGGCGCCGCCGCGCCCCGATCCGGCTCCCGCCCCGGCCGGGGAGAGGCCGCGGGTGGCGCGCCCGTACGACGGCCCGGCCGGCGATCCGGGCATGGCGCGAAGAGACGTGGCCGGGGCCGCCGTCGGCCGTCGTCTGTCACCGGTCCGCCGGCCCGAACTGATCCATGTGCCCCACCCCGCCACGGTCAGCGGACGGCTGCTGCACCGGGAGCGTTTCCGGCCCGCCACCTCGCTCAATGTCCTGGCGGCCGCCTGGACCCACTTCCAGTCCCCGGACTGGGTCGACGCCACCTCCCACCGGTGGGACGGCTCGCAGGTGCACGGCGGCACCGGGCCGCGCCTGGAGGAGGGCCATCTGCCGCTGGGCCCGGGCGGAGTGCCGCCGATCGGCTCGGCCGGCGCCTGGTGGCTGGGGCTCAGCGCGATGCACACGCTCTTCGCCCGTGAGCACGAGGCGGTGTGCGAGGCGCTGCGCCGCACCCATCCGGCGATGGACGAGGAGTCGGTGCGTCACACGGCCCGGCTGGTGGTCTCCGCGCTCATCGCCAAGATCCATACGGTGGAGTGGATTCCGGCGATCCTCACCACCGAGGTGATCGACCTCGGCTCGAAGACCAACTGGCAGGGCCCGCCCGCCCATTGGCTGTCCCGGCTCGGCCTGTGGCTGTTCGAGGCGAGCGCGGCGGCGGGCGGCCCCCGCGGTGTGCCGGACCATCCCGGGGTGCCGTTCGCCCTCGCCGAGGAGTTCATGACGGTCTACCGGACGCATCCGCTGGTCCCGGACGACGTCGAGCTGTGCGACCACCGCTTCGGGCGGCGGTCGCGGTCGCTCGGCTTCGACGAGGTTCGGGGCGCGGCGGCCGAGGCGGTGATGCGCAAGACGGGGCTCGCGGACGCCCTCTACTCCTTCGGCATCGCCCGTCCGGGCGCGATCACCCTGGGCAACTACCCGCGCGCACTGCGGCGTTGTGAGCGGGACGGCGAGCTCCTCGATCTGCCGGTGGCGGATCTGATGCGGGCCCGGCGGCGGGGCGTACCGCGGTACAACGACTTCCGGGCCCGGCTGGGCAGAGCGCGGATCCGCTCCTTCGAGGAGCTGTCCCCCGACCCGGACACGGTCGCGCGGCTCGAGGAGGTCTACGCCTCGGTCAATGAGATCGACACCATGGTCGGGCTGTTCGCGGAGAACCGGCCCGAGGGGGCCGGCTTCAGCGAGACGGCGTGCCATGTCCTGCTGCTCATGGCCACCCGGCGGATTCAGGACGATCGCCTTCTGACCGTGGATTTCCGGCCCGAGGTGTACACGCCGCTGGGGCTGGACTGGGTGGAGAAGTCCAGCATGACCTCGGTGGTCCTGCGGCACTGCCCGGAGCTGGCCGGAGTGCTGCCCCGCGGGGCGAGTCCGTTCGCGCCCTGGCGGCCGGTGGTGCCGTCGCTGTCCTGACCGCGGCCGTGGACCGGTTCAGGTTCAGTCCTGGCTGCGGAAGCGGTTGATGGACGGCAGATGGCGCTCGCGCAGCTCCGGATCGCGCACCCCCAGGCCCTCCTCCGGGGCCATGCACAGGACGCCGACCTTCCCGGAGTGGCGGTTGCGGTGGACGTCCTGGGTGGCCGTGCCGACCGCGGCGAGCGGATAGACCTTGGAGAGCGTGGGGTGCACCATCCCCTTCTCGATCAGCCGGTTGGCCGCCCATGCCTCACGGTAGTTGGCGAAGTGGGTGCCGATGATCCGCTTGAGCGCCATCCACAGATAGCGGTTGTCGTACTCATGGCGGTAGCCGGACGTCGAGGCGCAGGTGACGATCGTTCCGCCGCGCCGCGCCACGTACACACTGGCGCCGAAGGTCTCCCGGCCGGGGTGCTCCAGGACGATGTCCGGATCGTCGCCGCCGGTCAGTTCGCGGATCCGGGCGCCGAAGCGCTTCCACTCCTTGGGGTCGGGCGTGGTCGCGTCCTTCCAGAACCGATAGCCCTCCGCGGCCCGGTCGATGACCAGCTCGGCCCCCATGGAGCGGACGAGTTCGGCCTTGCGCTGCCCGGAGACCACGCACACCGGGATGGACCCGCCGTTGACGGCCAGTTGGGTGGCGTACGAGCCGAGGCCACCGGCCGCGCCCCAGATGAGGGTCACATCGCCCTGTTTCATCTGGGCGCCGTTGCGGGAGACGAGCTGCCGGTACGCCGTGGAGTTGACCAGGCCGGAGGACGCGGCCTCCTCCCAGGTGAGGTGGGCGGGCATCGGCATCAGCTGGTTGGCCTTGACCAGCGAGAGCTCGGCGAGCCCGCCGAAGTTGGTCTCGAAGCCCCAGATGCGCTGCTCGGGGTCGAGCATGCTGTCGTCGTGGCCGTCCGGTGAGCGCAGTTCGATGGACAGGCAGTGGGCCACCACCCGGTCGCCGGGCTTCCAGTGGCGCACCCCCGGCCCGGTGCGCAGCACCACACCGGCCAGATCGGAGCCGAGGACGTGGTAGGGCTGGTCGTGGCGGGCCGCTCCGGGGTCGTCGGTCCGTGCGTACCGCTCCAGGAAACCGAAGGTCGGCAGCGGCTCGAAGATGGCGCTCCACACGGTGTTGTAGTTGATCGCGCTGGCCATGACCGCGATCACCGCCTCGCCCGGGCCCGGTTCGGGCGTGGGCACCTCACGGATGTGGAGCGACTTCTGAGGGTCCTTGTCCTTGGTGGCCATGCCCTCGAACATCCCGGATTCCTCTTTGAGGATCACCGCGCCCCGATAGGACTCGGGCACGTTCAAGGCGGCGAAATCCGCGGCCACCGCATCTTCTGCCAGCACGGCGCTGATGATGTCCTGCATGACATGTCCTCCGATGTACCGCCCCGGGCAGCCTGTGTCCCGGAGGCTATGGCAGCGGCCACGATCCGAATAACCCCTACGTCCGCCCAGGTCCGGCCCCCCTAGGCGCCCCCCTATACCGCCAGGGAGTGCAGACAGGCGATGAGCGTGCGGGCCTCGACATTGACGTAATGGCTGTGGCGTATCAGGTCGAGCAGCTGACGCACCGCCATCCAGCGGTAGTGCGACGGCTCCTCGGGGACGGCGCTCATCTCGGTCTCCACGACGAGATAGCGGTTGAAGGCGTGGAAGAAACGGCCGCCCTCCTCGGAGAGCACGGTGTCGAACCGCACCCGGTCGGCAGGCGCCTCCACCACCTCCCGGAGAAACGGCGGGGTGGCCCCCTCGGGCAGGTGGGTGTAGTTGCGCGGGATGCACTGCACGGTGGGGGCCAGCTCCACCACATCCGTGTAGCCGGGTTCGGCGCGGGCCTGCACCAGCACATGCGGCACCTGGTCGGCGTAGGCCAGCAAAAAAGCCGCCACGCCCGGGCCATGGGGCTCGATCATGGGCTGGGTCCAGCCGCCCACCTCACGGCCGCCCGCGGTCACGTCCACGGCCATCACGCTGAAGAAGCGCCCGCTCTCATGGGAGATCCGATGGGCGCTGCGGTGCCAGCCGGCCGTCTCCCGCAGTGGTATCCGCTCGGTGAACACCTCGCGCTCGGTGCGCAGCCCGGTGATCCAGCTCAGGATGTCGGCGTCACGGTGGCGGCTGTGGGCCTTGAGGGCCGGGAAGGTCTCCTCGGGGTCCAGCGGGGAGTGCGGCAGACAGGCCAGGACGCTGCGCGCGTCCATGTTCACCAGGTCCTCCACGGCCAGCAGATGGTGCAGCTGGCCCAGCGTCAGCCAGCGGAAGCCGTCGCGCACCTCGACGTCCGTCTCCGGTGCGACCTCGACCAGCATGTTGCGGTTGCGCTTGTGGAAGAACCAGCTCCCCTGCTCCGACTGGCGGACGTCGGCGAGCACCCGGTGCCGGTCCGCCCGCTGGAAGTACTCCACATACGGCACGGCCCGGCCCTTGTGCACCCGGGTGTAGTTGCTGCGGGTCGCCTGGACGGTGGGCGAGAGCTGCAGTCCGCCGTGGTTGCCCGGCTCCATCTTGGCCTGCATCAGGAAGTGCGGTACGCCGTCGAAGTCCTTGACCAGGATGCCGAGGATGCCGATCTCCGGCTGGTGGAGGATCGGCTGGCGCCACTCCTCCACCGGCGCCCCGGGCATCCGTACCCGGATGCCCTCGACGCTGAAGAACCGGCCGGTCTCATGGACGAGGTTGTGGGTGTCCGGCGCGAAGTCCCAGCCGCGCAGCTTCTCGAACGGAATGATCTCGACCCGGGACTCGTCGGCGTCGACGCGCTCCCGGAACCAGCGCTGGAAGTCGGCGAGCAGGGTCACCGAGCTGTCGACGGTGGCGGCCGAGCGGACCAGCCGCTCCTGGAGCGTTTTCACCACGCCCACGCCTCCGGTCCGGGGCCGCCGTTGCCGATCGGCGGGAACAGCCGGTCCAGTTCGGTCAGCACCTCGTCGGACAGCGTCAGCTCCATGGCCTTGAAGGCCCCTTCGAGCTGCTGCAGGCTGCGCGGCCCGATGACCGGCGCGGTGATGCCGGGGCGGCCCATCACCCAGGCCAGGCCCACCTCGGCCGGGTCGGCGCCGAGGCCGTCGCACAGCTTCTCGTACGCGGCGACGGCGTCCCGGTGGACCTCCAGCGCCTGGGCCGCCCGGCCCTGGGCGGTCTTCATCGCGGTGCCCTCGGCCAGCTTGCGCAGCGCCCCGCTGAGCAGTCCGCCGTGCAGCGGGGACCAGGCGAGCACCCCGACCCCGTACCGCTGGGCGGCGGGGATCAGCTCCAGTTCGATATGGCGGGTGACGAGGTTGTAGACGCTCTGCTCGGAGACGATGCCGAGGAAGTGGCGGCGGGCGGCGGTCTCCTGGGCCTCGGCGATATGCCAGCCGGCGAAGTTGGACGAGCCGACGTAGCGCACCTTGCCCTGCCGGGTCAGCGTCTCCATCGCCTGCCACACCTCCTCCCAGGGGGCGTGGCGGTCGATGTGGTGCATCTGGAACAGGTCGATCCAGTCGGTGCCCAGCCGGCGCAGCGAGTCCTCGCAGGAGGCGATGATGTGCCGGGCGGACAGCCCCGAGTCATTGGGCCAGTCGCTCATCGGGTTGAACACCTTCGTGCCCAGCACGACCTTCTCGCGCCGGCCGCCTCCCTGGGCGAACCAGCCGCCGAGGAACTCCTCGGTGTAGCCCTTGTGCTTCTGCCAACCGTACTGGTTGGCGGTGTCGACGAAGTTGACCCCGCGGTCCAGTGCGGTGTCCAGGATCGCGTGGCTCTCCTCGTCGCTCGCCCTGACCCCGAGGTTCAAGGTGCCCAGGCACACCCGGCTCACCTTGAGGCCGGTGCGTCCGAGATAGGTGTACTCCATCAGTGTCCTTCGGTACGGGCCGCCGCGGCAGCCGGTCGGCTCGAGGTGGCGGAGGCGGCCCACAGGTCGTGGAGGGATTCCTTCATGGCCACCTTCGGGGACCAGCCCATGAGCCGCCGGGCGAGGCGGATGTCGGCCTGGGTCCAGCTGCCGCCCTTGCTGTGCACGGCACCGCTCTCCTCGCGCACCAGATCCGCGGGGACCTGGGAGGCGGAGATCAGCAGCCAGGCCAGTTCGCGCATGCTGGAGGCGTCGCCCTGCCCGATGTTGATCGCCCGGCCGGTCACCGGGCTGCTCGCGGCCAGCGCCACGGCCTCGGCGACGTCGCGGACGTCGATGAAGTCGCGCTGGTCGTCGACGAGGGTGAGGGAGAGCGGAGCGTCCTTGGTGGTCCGGCGCAGCCGGTGGGCGAGTCCGCCGAGGAAGCTGCCCCGGGGGGTGCCCGGTCCGCAGACGTTGGTGACGCGCAGGACACAGCCGTCGATACGGCCCGCGTCCGCCGCGCCCAGGACGATCCGGCTGCCGACGAGCTTGGTGCGGGCGTAGGGGGTGTGGGGGGCGGTGGGGTGGTCCTCGGTGATGGCCGTGCCGTCGGGGACGGGGCCGTACTCGTGCACCGAGCCCAGATGCACCAGCCGCGGCCGCCTGGGGAGGGTCGCCACGGCGTCCACCAGCCGGTCGACGAGCGGGATGTGCGAGGCCGTCATGCTCGCCTCGTCGCCTTCCCAGCTGTCGCCCGCGGCGTTGACGACGAGATCGGCGGACTTCGCGGCCCGGGCGATGTCGTCGCTCGGCGCGGATACCGCGTCAAGGGGCAGAAATGCGACTCCGGGAATGGGTTCAGCGGGTTTTCTCGCTATTGCCAGGACTTCATATCCGCGTTTGGCGAGAGCCCTGCAGATATGTCGCCCGATGAATCCGGTGCCGCCGATCACAACGGCCTGCCGATCTCGCATGTGGGCCATATCGCCACCGTATTGGCGCCGCTTCGAGCGGAACAACCCCTACCCTCATCCACCCCTATCTGCCACCCCTATCACGGCTCCGACCTGCGATGTCATTGGAATAGATGTCGTTTATGGGCCTCGCTGACGGCTGCCGCGCGATCCTTCACCCCGAGTTTCTCGTAGACATGCAACAGATGTGTCTTCACGGTCGCCTGACTGATGAACAACGCCGCCGCGGCCTGTCGATTCGTGGCCCCGTCCGCGATAAGCCTGAGCACTTGGAGTTCTCGGTCACTCAACGGTCCCTGGGTGGGTTTGCGGACCTGGCCGAGAACTCGTCCGGTGACCGCGGGCGAGAGGACGGACTGGCCCGAGGAGGCGGACCGCACGGCACGGGTCAGCTCCTCGCGCGGGGTGTCCTTGAGGAGATAGCCGGTCGCCCCGGCGGCCAGGGCGCCCATGACGTCGCTGTCGGTGTCATAGGTGGTCAGCACCAGGATCCGGGCCTCCGGGTCGCCGCGCAGCAGCCGTTTGATGGCCTCGACCCCGCCCATCCGGGGCATGCGCAGATCCATCAGGACCACATCGGCCGGCCGCCGCTCGTACAGTTCGACGGCCTCGGCACCGTCACCGGCCTCGCCGATCACCGTGAAGTCGGGGTCCCGCTCCAGCACCCCGCGCAGCCCGTCGCGGACCACGGGGTGGTCGTCCACGATGAGGATGCGGATGGGCGCGGCGGTGGCGCGGTGGGCGTCGCCGCCGTCGTGGGCGTTACCGCCGTGGGTGTGACCGCTGGGGGTGATTCCGCTCATGCACCGGCTTCCTGGGGGATGACGGGGACGGCCGCGCTGATGGCGGTGCCCTCGCCACGGGCGCTTTCGATGTCCAACGTACCGGCGACCCGGCTCAGCCGGCGCCGCATCGCCACAAGCCCCAGCCCGTGGTCACCGGAGGTGCCGGCCGCGGCCTCCGCGGCCACGGGGTCGAATCCGACGCCGTCGTCGAGCACATCGAGGACGACCACGTCCTCCATGTACGACAGCGTGATGCCCACCTTCGACGCCTCGGCATGCTTGGCGATGTTGGCGAGGGCCTCCTGCGCCACCCGGTAGAGCGTGGCCTCCAGTTCGGCGTGGACGGGGGTGGCGGTCCCGGTCGTCGCGAACGCGACCTTCGCCCCCCGCCCCCGTGACCAGCCCTCGGCCAGGCACTCCAGGGCGTCGGGCAGCGTCCGGGACTCCAGTTGCTCGGGGCGGAGCGCCTGGACCGACCGGCGCGCCTCGGCCAGGCTGTCCCGGGCCAGGTCCTTGGCCGCGCCGAGATGGCGGCGCCACACCTCGCGGTCGCCTTCGGCGTGTTCGGCGGCTTCCAGCTGCCGGATGATGCCGGCCAGCCCCTGGGCGAGGGTGTCATGGATCTCCCCCGCCATCCGCTGGCGCTCGTCCAGCACTCCGGCCTCCCGCGCCTGGGTGATGAGCTGGGCGTGCAGCCCGGCGTTCTCGTTGAGCGCCGACCGGAGTTCGGCCACGGTCCGTTTACGCCGCTGATGCTGTTCGTTCAGCCGGCTCGACAGCAGATTGATCCAGCCGATCACCACGGTCTGGAAGGCGATGGCGGCGATATAGCCGACCACCGCGCCGGTCGTGGGGCGCGGGAAGCCGTCCGGCACGGTGTTGACGACGAACGAGGTGGCCGCCACGGACACCAGCGCCCAGACCGTCGGCAGCAGCACCAGCGCCTGCAGGAACCCGGTGGCGGCGAAGACCATGAACACCTGGTCCCGCGCCATCAGCGCGGCAGAGAGGGCGAGCAGCCCGGTGAAGTAGACGGCTGTCGGCGCCATGCCGTACGGCTGTCTGCTGCGGCGGCCCGTCGGCAGGGTGTAGGTGCCCAGGATCCAGAGGGCGGCCAGCGCCGCCAGGCCGAGCGTGGTGAGCAGCTCCCGGGCCGGCGGCGGGCCGTGGACCACGCTCAGGGCCGTGGACAGAAACAGCAGAAGGTAGGGCAGCCCTCCGAACAGGATGTCGGAGTGCCGCTCCCACCGTCCGCCGTCGTCCTTGGACGCGCTCACCTCACTCCCAGCGGAACAGCTTGGCCGCGGCCGCGGTGGCGGCCACCGAGATCACCCCGAGGACGGTCAGATGCAGCGCCTGCGGCCACTGGTTCTCCCAGGAGTCGCGCAGGGCCTGCAGCGCGGCGCCCAGCGGGGTGTAGTCGCCGATGGTGGACACGGTCTCGGGCAGATCCTCCTTGGGGAGGAACGCCCCGCCGAAGAAGAGGCTGGGGAAGAGCAGGGAAAGGCCCATCGCGGTGGCCGACTTGCTGCTCGGCGCGATGGCCGCGATGACCAGGCCGATGGAGAACAGCGCCCAGGTGCCCAGGGCGAAGCTCACCAGGAAGGCCGGGACGTCACCGGGCAGCTTGGTGTCGAAGGCGGCCTTGCCGACGATCAGCACCAGCACCGCGGAGACCGCCGCCGTGACCAGGTTGATGAAGAGCTGGGCGATCAGCAGGTTCCCCGGGTGGACGGGGCTCGCGGCCAGGCGCCGCAGAATGCCCTTCTCCCGGTAGGTCGCCAGCGTCGTGGGCAGCAGGTTGAGGGCCAGCATCGTCAGACACAGCGACATGGCCATCGCGGGGACGAACGCGGCCATCGACTCCTTGGTGGCGGCGTCGTCGTTGGACTTGGTGGTGACGAAGTGGAAGATGGCCAGCAGCATGATGGGCAGCGCGATGACGAAGAACACCGCGGTGGGATCGCGCAGGAACAGCTTGCTCTCGACGAAGGTGAGCTTGGTGCGCCCGGACATGGCAGAGATCTCCTCGGCGGTTCAGTTGGCGGGCTTGGAGCCGGTCAGGGCGACGAAGGCGTCATCGAGACTCGCCTGCTCCAGGCGGAGTTCGTTCGCCACGATCTGATTGCGGGCCAGGACGGAGATCACCGCGTAGACGACATTGCCCTTGCCGACCACCGTCACCTGCGACTTGGACCGGGTCACGCTGCTCACCTCGGGCAGCGAGGTCAGCAGTTCGTCGTCCATCGGCACGGACGGCTTGAACCGGATGATCTGCTGCTCATCGACCCGGGACACCAGTCCGGAGGGGGTGTCCAGGGCCACGACCCGGCCGGATTCGATGATGGCGATCCGGTCGCAGAGCCGCTCGGCCTCCTCCATGAAGTGGGTGACCAGCAGCACGGTCACGTCCTGCTCCCTGACCTTCTCGATCAGCTTCCAGGTCTCGCGCCGGGCGTGAGGGTCGAGTGCGGTGGTCAGCTCGTCGAAAACGGCGATCCTGGGGTTGCCGACCAGGGCGAGCGCGATGGACAGCCGCTGCTGCTGTCCGCCGGACAGCGATCCGTAGGGCGTGTCGGCCTTGCCCGAGAGGCCCCAGTCCTTGATGAGCTCGCGCCAGTCGACGGGGTCGCGGTAGAAGGTGCTGTAGAGCTCGAGCGCCTCCCACACCTTCATCTTGGGGGGCAGTTCGCTCTGCTGGAGCTGGATCCCGATGGACTCGCGCAGCTCGGCGAGGTCCTTCAGCGGGTCCAGGCCCATCACGGAGATCTCGCCACCGTCCCGTTTGCGCATCCCCTCGATGCACTCCACGGCGGTGGTCTTGCCCGCGCCGTTGGGGCCCAGGATGCCGAAGATCTCACCCTCCTCCACGGAGAAGGACACGTCTTGTACCGCGACGTGATTGCGGTATTCCTTCCGCAGGTTACTGACCTCGATCAGCGGCATCGGCCCGGGTCCTCCTCGCTCGGTTCCTTCACTCTTCCACCGTAGGAAGCGGGTATCCCCCGCGGATCGGCCCATCGGCTGCCCACCGGGCTGATCCTCCCTCCACCCACCGGCTGACCGGCCGCATCAACCGATCGGTGGAGAGGGGTACGCCACGGCCGGGTCAGTCACGCCGGGGGTGCAGCGCCCGGCAGACCTCGTAGGACGGCAGCAGGCCCGCCCGCTCGGCCTCGGCCAGCCCGGGGGCGTTCCGGTCGCGCTGGGAGACCAGATACTCCAGGTCCGTGGGCCAGGGCAGGCCGAGCGCCGGGTCGAAGGGGTCGATCTCGTGCTCGGCGCCCGGGTTGTACTCCGCCGAGTTCAGATAGGCCGCCACGGTGTCGTCCCGCAGGGCGATGAAGGCGTGGCCGAGGCCCTCCTCCAGATACACCGCCCGGTACGAGACGGCATCCAGGCGCACACTGTCCCAGTGGCCGAAGGTGGGCGAGCCCACCCGCAAGTCCACCACCACATCGAGGAGTTCACCGCTGGTGCAGGTCACCATCTTGGCCTGGCCCGGAGGTACGTCCGCGTAGTGCACCCCGCGGACCGTGCCGCGCCGGGAGACACTGTGGTGGTTCTGGCCCAGGCGCAGCGGATGGCCGACGGCCGCGGCGAAGGCCGCTTCGGTGTAGTGGGCGACGAACGCGCCACGCTCGTCACGGTGGACGTCCGGGCTGAACTCGTAGGCGCCGGAGACCGCCAGCTCACGTACCTTCATCGGCCGTGCTCCATGGTGAGCTTCTCCAGCACCGGCACCACATCGTGCGGGGTGGGCGTGTGCAGGTTCTCCTCGCGCAGCCGCTCGGCGGTCTCCTGGTACGTGGCGTCCCCCAGCAGCCGTTCGACGCTCTCCCGCAGCACCTCTGCGGTCAGCTCGGAGGCGTGCACGGCCAGTCCGGCACCGGCCTCGTGCAGACTGGTGGCCTTGTTCCACCAGTCGCCGTAGCGGATGGTGGGGATGAACTGCGGTACGCCGTTGACCAGTGCGGTGCCCCAGGAGCCGAAGCCGCCGTGGTGGATGAGGACCGCGGCGCCGGGCAGCAGGGCGTGCAGCGGGACGAAGTCGACGATGCGGGTGTTGGCGGGGATCTTCTCCAGGGCCTCGACGTCCTCGGGCGGCAGCGCGGCCACCACGTCGATGTCCATGGTCCCGAGGGTGTCGATGATGTCGGTGACCGGCATGAAGGTGCCGCCCAGGGCCGCCCGTGCGGAGACGCCGGAGGTCAGCACGACCCGCGGCCGCTCGGGGACCTCGCGCAGCCAGTCCGGGATCTCACAGGGGCCGTTGTAGGGCAGATAGCGGACCGGGACCCGCTGGACCGAGAGCGGAAGCTGGAGGCTGGTGGGGATCTGGTCGATGGTCCACTGGCCAACCACGACCTCCTCGTCGAAGGTGCGGTCGTAGCGGGCGAGGATGCCGCCGAGCCAGTCGGCCAGCGGATCCTCGCGGCGCTCCTCGGGCTGCTCCGCGAGGCGGGTCAGGAACACCTCGCGCATCTTGGAGTAGATGTCGATACACCACAGCAGCCGGGCGTGGGCGGCGCCCACGACCCGGGCGGCCACCGGGCCCGCGTAGGTGACCGGGTCCCAGATGACCAGGTCGGGCTGCCAGTCGCGGGCGTAGGCCACCAGCTCGTGCACCATGCAGTCGTTGTAGGTCTGGTACGCGAACATCACGCTGACCTTGAACTTCATCAGCACCTGTTCCCAGGAGTGCTGATCGAGGTCCGGAGTGGACCAGTCGGACAGCGGGTTCTCCAGCGAGTCGCGGTTCTGCGTCAGCATCTCGTGGAGATTGTGGTCGGTGCCGACGGAGACGGCCGTCAGACCGGTGCTCTTGATGTGCTCGGTCAGCGCGGGGTTGCTGGCGACATGCACCTCGTGGCCGGCCGCGGCCAGCGACCAGGCGAGCGGGACCATGGTGAACAGGTGCGATTTCTCGGACACCGTCGCGAAAAGGATACGCATCGTCGGTTTCTCTCTCAGTCGATAGGTCGTCGGGGGCGGGCGGTGGCCGCCCGCAGGGTGTCCGTGATGACTCCGGCCACCGCTGCCTTCTGTTCACCCAGGTAGAAGTGGCCGCCGGAGAAGACCTCCAGCCGGAAGGAGCCCGAGGTGTGCTCCCGCCAGCCCGCCATCTCCGGGGCCCTGACGCGGATGTCGCTGTCGCCGGCGAGCCCCACGATGTCGCAGCGCAGCCTGGCGCCGGGCCGGTACTCATAGGTCTCGGCCGCCTTGTAGTCGCTGCGGATGGCCGGCAGGGTCAGCCGCAGCAGTTCGGCGTCGCCGAGGATGCGCGAGTCGGTCCCGCTGACCAGCTGGAGCTCGGCGATGAGCCCGGCGTCGTCGCGCCGGTGGATGCCCAGGCTCCGGTGGTGTGAGGGCGCGGGCCGGCCCGAGGCGAAGAGCACCACGGGGACGGTTCCCAGCTCCCCTTCGAGCAGCCGGGCCAGCTCGAACCCGACGCTCGCGCCCATGCTGTGGCCGAACAGCGCGACCGGCCGGTGTGCGGTCAGTGGCGTCAGCGCCTGGAAGATCTCGCCCGCCATCTCATGGATGTTCTCGATGGGCGTGTCATGGCGGCGGTCCTGCCGTCCCGGGTACTGGACGGCCAGCGCCTCCACGGTCGGCGGCAGCAGCTCGGAGATGGGGAAGTAGAAGCTGGCGGCTCCTCCGGCGTGCGGCAGGCAGACCAGGCTGACCTCGGCCTCCGGACGCGGATGGAACCTGCGGAACCACAGGCTCTCATCGGTGACGGGCAACGCCATGGTCGTCGTTCCTTTCGCGGTGCGGGGAGGGCGCCTCGGCGGCGGGTGCGGGCGTGGTCAGGCGCCGTCGCGCGGCAGGGACTCCAGCCAGTCCTCGATGGCCTGGGCGGTGGGGAGGGAGTGGTCCTCCATCATGGTGAAGTGGTTGCCGCGCACATCGACGATGTCGTGCGGCAGCTCCCAGAAGGACCGCCAGTCGGGCAGCTCTTCGAGCTTCAGCGAACCGGTGGACAACGGCTCCAGCGCGCGCACGAGGAGGGTGGGGGTCGCGATCGGCTCGGGATCCCAGCTTCCGAAGAGGTTGAGATACCAGCCCATGGCCGACAGCCGGTCGTCGTCCATGGTCACGAACACGCCCTCGCGCTCGGTCATCCCGTCCATGAGCGAGAGCCCGAACTGGTTGAGGATGCTGCTCTTGGGCACGTACGTGTCCACCAGCACCACCGCGGTCGGCTGGATGCCCATCCGCTCCAGATGTCCCGCCGCCGCATGGGCGAACCAGCCGCCCGCCGAGGAACCGAGCAGCACGATCGGCGCCCCGTCCGCGGCCTTCGCCACCGCCTCGGCCTGGGCGGCGACCACCGCGTCCGCCGTCTCCGGAAGGGGCTCGCCGCGGCCGAAGCCCGGCAGCGCGAGCGCCGACACATCGCGCCGGCCCCGCTGCGAGGCCGCGAACCGCGCGTACTGGTGGATGCCCGCGACCGCCAGGCACGAGGAGAAGCAGAACATGTGCTGCTCGGCCGGGCCCTTGCTGAGCCTGACCGGCGTCGGCAGCTTCGCCAGCTCGGAGGTGGCACTGAACCGGGGCCGCAGCGCCGCCGTGGCATGCAGCAGGTCGAAGATCTCTTTCCATTTCCCGGTCTCGAACGCCTGGGTGTAGAGCGCGCTCAGCGTGGTGGACTCACCCGCGGCGGCGGCCGTCGTGCCCGTGGGCGTCTCCACGGACGGGCCCGACTGCCGGGCCGCGGCCAGGTCCGAGCGGAGCCGGGCGGCCAGATCGGTGGGCGTCTCGTGGTCGAAGACGAGCGTGGCGGGAAGCCTCAGCCCGGTGGCCGCGTTCAGCCGGTTGCGCAGCTCGACCGCGGTGAGCGAGTCGAAGCCGGAGTCCACGAACTCATGGGTGGCGCCGATGGCGGACGGGTCCGGGTGGCCGAGCACGGTGGCCACCTGCGTCCGCACCAACTCCACCAGTACGGCGTCCTGTTCGCTCTCGGTCAGCCCGGCGAGCCGTTCCCGCAGCGCGGATTCGCCACCCGGTGAGCCGGCGCGCGTGGTCGCGCCCGCCCGGCGCGCCGGTGCCCGCACCAGTCCACGCAGCAGCAGCGGCACCGAGCCGGATCCGGCGTTCGCGCGCAGCGCCGCGAGGTCGAGCCGCATCGGGATCAGCAGCGGAGTGTCCAGGGCGAGGGCGGTGTCGAGCAGTTCCATGCCCTGTTCGGAGGTGAGCGCGGCCACGCCCGAGCGGGCGGCCCCGGCCGTGTCCGCCGTGCCGGTCATCGTGCTGGTCTGCGCCCACAGCCCCCAGGCGAGGGAGTGGGCGGGCAGCCCCTGCGCCCTGCGGGTCTGCGCGAAGGCGTCGAGGAAGCCGTTGGCGGCCGCGTAGTTGCCCTGTCCGGCGCCGCCGAGCACCCCGGCGGCCGAGGAGAAGAGCACGAACGCGGCCAGGTCCAGCTCCCGGGTGGCCTCGTGGAGGTGGAGTACGGCGTCGGCCTTGGGCCGCAGCACCGTGTCCATCCGCTCGGGGGTGAGCGAGGAGAGCACCCCGTCGTCCAGTACCCCGGCGGTGTGGAACACCCCGGTCAGCGGGTGGTCGCCGGGCACCTGGGCCACCAGGGCGGCCACGGCGTCCCGGTCGGCGGTGTCGCACGCCGCCACGGTCACGGTGGCGCCGAGCGCGGTCAGTTCGTCCCGCAGCCGCCCGGCGCCCTCGGCGGCCGGTCCCCGGCGGCTGGTCAGCAGCAGATGGCGGACGCCGTGCCGGGTCACCAGGTGGCGGGCGAGCAGCCCGCCGAGCGTACCGGTGGCGCCGGTGATCAGGACGGTGCCCTCGGGGTCCAGCGCACGCGTGGCGCCGGTCTCGCCCTGAGCGCGGGCGAGCCGCGGGGTGTGCGCCTGGCCGGCGCGCAGCGCGAGCTGTGGCTCGCCGGAGGGGAGGAGCGCCGGGAGAGCCCGTACGGACTCCTCGTGCTCGTCGAGGTCGACGAGGGTGAACCGGTCGGGGTTCTCCGACTGCGCCGAGCGCACCAGGCCCCAGACGGCGGCGCCCGGCAGATCGGTGACGTCCGCGCCGGGTGCGGTGGCCACGGCGCCACGGGTGACGAACACCAGCCGGGAGTCGGCGAACCGCTCATCGGCCGACCAGTTCTGGGCCAGCTCCAGGGCGGTGCCCAGGGAGGCCCGTACCGCGTCGGCCGGTGCGCCGGGCCCGGCCTGGCAGCACACCAGGACCGCCGCGGGGGCGGCCGTACCGGCGTCGACGGCCGCGCCCAGCGACTCCAGGTCCACATACGACTCCAGGTGGACTCCGGCCGCGAAGAGGCTCTCGGTCACCTCCAGTCCGTCGTCGCCGACCAGCGCGGCCCGGGTCAGCGGGGTGGCCGGGGCGGAACCGGCGAGAGCGGGCCAGTCGAGCTGGAACAGTGCCTCGTTGCTCGCGGCGCGGGCGCCGCTGAGCTGGTCGCCGGTCATCTTCCGCAGCAGCAGGCCCTCGATGGTGGCCACCGGGCGGCCGGTGGGGTCGGCCACCGCGAGCGCCACGGTGTCCTCCCCGGCCGGGGAGATCCGCACCCGCACCTCGTCGGCCCCGGCGGCGTGCAGCGACACCCCGGTCCAGGAGAACGGCAGCCGCCCCTGCGCCGTCTCGGGGTCCTCTCCGGCGAAGAGGGTGCCGAGCGCGATGCCGTGCAGGGAGGCGTCGAGCAGGGCCGGGTGGATTCCGTACGCGGCGGCGGCCGACTGCTGCTCCTGGGCCAGCCGTATCTCGGCGAACACCTCGTCGCCGCGCAGCCAGGCGGCCCGCAGGCCCCGGAAGGCCGGGCCGTAGCCGAAGCCCCCCGCCGCGTACCGCTCGTACATGTCGCTGACGTCGAGTTCGGTGGCATCCGCCGGAGGCCACGCGGTCAGCTCCGCGGGCGTGGCCGGGGCGGCGGTGGCGAGCGTGCCGGTGGCGTGCGGGGTCCACGGCTCGCCGAACCCGGCGCCCTCGGGGCGGGAGTGGACGTTCAGCGGGCGCCGTCCGCTCTCGTCGGGTTCCCCGGCGGTCACCCGGAGGGTGAGCGCGCCACGGGCGGGGAGGATGAGCGGCGCCTGGAGCGTCAGCTCCTCGACCTGGTCGCAGCCGACCTGGTCACCGGCCTGGACCGCCAGCTCCAGGAAGGCGGTGCCGGGGAAGAGGACCGTGCCGGAGACGGCGTGGTCGGCCAGCCAGGGCTGGGCGGCCAGAGACAGCCGGCCGGTGAGCACCAGGCCGTCGGTGTCGGCGAGTTCGACGGCGGCGCCCAGCAGCGGATGCCCGGCGGCGCCAAGACCCGCGGAGGTCACGTCGCCGGCCCGGTCGGGGCCGTCCAGCCAGTAGCGCTGGCGCTGGAAGGCGTACGTGGGCAGCTCCACCCGGCGGGCGCCACGGCCCGCGAACACCTTCTCCCAGTCCACCTCGCCGCCGTGGGCATGCACCCGGCCGACCCCGGCCAGCAGCGACTCGGCCTCACCCCGGTCCTTGCGCAGCAGCGGGACGAACGCGACGTCATCGGTGCCGGAGACGCACTCCTGTCCCATCACGGACAGCACACCGACCGGGCCCAACTCGACATAGCGGGTCACGCCCTGGTCCTCGAGGAACCGCATGCCGTCCTGGAACCGCACCGGCTGCCGCACATGGCGCACCCAGTAGTCGGGCGTGCACAGCTCCTCGGCCGCCGCCTGGCCGGTCACATTGGACACCACCGCGATCCGTGGGGTGGCGTAGGTCAGCTCGCCGACGACCTTGGCGAACTCCTCGAGCATGGGGTCCAACAGCGGCGAGTGGGCGGCGACGCCGACCCGCAGCCGCTTGCTCTGGACGCCCACCGCTTCCGCGATCCGCAGGACGGTCTTCTCGTCACCGGAGATCACCGTGGCGGCCGGGCCGTTGACCGCGCCCAGGGCCACCTGGTCCTCGTGGCCCGCCAGATGGGGCAGCACCTCGGCCTCGCCGGTCTGCAGCGAGACCATCGCGCCTCCGGCGGGCAGCGCGTCCATCAGCCGGCCCCGGGCCGCGACCAGCGCACAGGCGTCCGGCAGCGAGAACACGCCCGCCACATGCGCCGCCGCCAGCTCGCCCACCGAGTGGCCGACCAGGAAGTCCGCGGTCACGCCCCAGGATTCCAGCAGCCGGTACAGCGCCACCTCGACGGCGAAGAGGCCGGTCTGGGTGTAGAGGGTCCGGTCGAGCAGCTCCGCGTCCTCGCCGAAGACCACGTCGCGCACCGCGTGCTCGACATGGCCGTCCAGGTGGCGGTCGAGTTCGGCGCAGACGGTGTCGAACGCGGCGGCGAAGACCGGGAAGGCGGTGTGCAGGGCGCGTCCCATGCCGAGCCGCTGTGCGCCCTGCCCGGTGAACAGGAACGCCGTCTTGCCCGCACCGGCCACCGCGCCGGGCGTGACACCGGACGCCAACTGGTCGAGTTCGCCGAGCAGTTCGGCACGGTTCGATCCCACGACCACCGCGCGGTGGGTGAAGGCGGAGCGGGTGAGCGCCAGCGAGTAGCCGATGTCCACGGTGGACGGCTCGGGCGCGCCCGCCACATACGACCGCAGTCGCGCGGCCTGAGCCCGCAGGGCCTCCTCGGTCCGCCCCGACAGCGGCCACGGCACCAGGTCACAGGCGGCGGGCCCGGTGTCCGCGGGGGCCTCGGCCTCGGCCTCGGCCTCGGTCTCGGTCTCGGCCTCGGTCTCCTCGGCGGGGGCCTGTTCCAGGATCACATGGGCGTTGGTGCCGCTGAATCCGAAGGCGGACACGGCGGCGCGGCGCGGCCGCTCGGTGTCCGGCTCGGGCCACGGCCTGGCCTCGGCCAGCAGCCGTACCGCGCCCGACTCCCAGTCGACGTTGGGTGTCGGCTCCTCGGCGTGCAGTGTCCTGGGCAGCACGCCGTGGCGCAGCGCCAGCACGGTCTTGATGATCCCGCCGACGCCCGCGGCGGCCTGGGTGTGGCCGATGTTGGACTTCAAGGAGCCGAGCCACAGCGGGCGGTCCTCGGGCCGGTCCTGGCCGTAGGTGGCGAGCAGGGCCCCGGCCTCGATGGGGTCGCCGAGCGAGGTGCCGGTGCCGTGTGCCTCGACCGCGTCCACATCGGCGGCGGTGAGCCCCGCGTCCGCCAGCGCCTGCCGGATGACGCGCTGCTGGGAGGGGCCGTTGGGGGCGGTGAGCCCGCTGCTGGCGCCGTCCTGGTTGGTGGCGGAGCCGCGGACGACCGCGAGCACCCGGTGGCCGTTCTCCCGCGCGTCGGACAGCCGCTCCACGAGCAGCATGCCCACGCCCTCGCCCCAGCCGGTGCCGTCGGCGGACGCGGCGAACGCCTTGCAGCGGCCGTCGGAGGCGAGCCCGCGCTGCCGGCTGAAGTCCACGAAGGCCACCGGTGTGGACATCACCATCGAGCCGCCGACGAGGGCGAGTTCGCACTCCCCGCGGCGCAGCGCCTGCGCGGCGAGATGCAGGGCCACCAGCGAGGACGAGCAGGCGGTGTCCACGGTGACCGCGGGGCCTTCGAGACCGAAGGTGTAGGCGATACGGCCGGAGGCGATGCTGCCGGAGCCACCGCTGCCGACGTATCCCTCGACGTCGTCGGGCACCTGGCGCAGCCGGGTCGCGTAGTCCTGGTACATCACCCCGGCGAAGACCCCGGTGCGGCTGCCGCGCAGCGTGGCCGGGTCGATCCCGGCCCGCTCCAGGGCCTCCCACCCGGTCTCCAGCAGCAGCCGCTGCTGCGGGTCCATGGCCAGGGCCTCGCGCGGGGAGATGCCGAAGAACGCGGGGTCGAAGTGGTCGGCGTCGGTGACGAAGCCGCCTTCCCGCGCATAGCTCGTCCCCGGCTTGTCCGGGTCCGGGTCGTAGAGGGCCTCCAGGTCCCAGCCCCGGTCGGCGGGGAACTCGGTGACCGCGTCACGGCCGTTCGCCACCAGCTCCCACAGGTCCTCCGGGGACGCCACACCGCCGGGGTAGCGGCAGGCCATCCCGACGATGGCGATGGGCTCGTGGTCCTTGGCCTCGGCCTCCTGAAGGCGCTGGCGAGTGCGGTGCAGATCCGTGGTCACTCGCTTGAGGTAGTCGCGGAGCTTTGCCTCGCTCACCGTGTACCGCCCATCTCTTTGATTTCCAACTCCGGGTACTGTCAGGACAGGCCGAGTTCGTTCTCGATGAAGTCGAAGATCTCGTCGTCCGAGGCGGCGTCGATGCGGCCGGCGACCGCGTCCTCCGCGTCTTCCGGGCCCTGGCCGAGCCGTACCAGCAGGTCCTGCAGACGTGAGGCGAGCGTGGTGCGCGCCTCCTCGTCGGTGGCGACCCGGGCCAGATTGCTTTCCAGGGCGTCGAGTTCCGGAAAGGCCATCGACGCGGCGGTGAAGGTCTCCGGGGCGATCTCCGCTTCCAGGTACGCGGCCATCGCCGTGGAGGTGGGGTAGTCGAAGAGCAGGGTGACCGGCAGCCGCCGGCCGGTGGCCTTGCCGAGCTGGTTGCGGAGTTCGACCGCGGTGAGCGAGTCGAAGCCGAGGTCCAGCAGACCGCGTTCCGCCTCGACGGCGGCCACCGAGTCGAAGCCCAGCACCCCGGCCACGGTCGTGCGGACCAGGTCCAGCAGGAACCGGCCGCGCTCGGCCTCCGGCAGGCTGGAGAGATGCTGCTTGAGCCCCTCGGGCCGGGCGGGCGCTGCCCCGGCGCCCGCTCCCGCGACGGCCGGCCGGGCGGGTTTGGCGGGCGCGGCCTTCACCAGCCCGCGCAGCAGCGCCGGTACGTCACCGGAGCGCGCCGCGAGCCCCGCGGTGTCGAGCCGCATGGGCAGCACGACGGCGGCGTCCACGGCGCGTGCGGCGTCGAAGAGCCTGGCGCCGTCCTCCGAGGAGAACGGGACGATGCCACCGCGCGCCAGCCGGTTCAGATCGGCGCCCTCCAGCTTGCCCGTCATGTCGCTGCGCTGGGCCCACAGCCCCCACGCATGCGACTGGACGGGGCGGCCCTGGGCGCGGCAGTGCTGGGCGAAGGCGTCGAGGAAGGCGTTGGCCGCCGAGTAGTTGCCCTGGCCCATCCCGCCGAAGGTGCCGGCGATGGAGGAGAAGAGGACGAGCGCGGACAGGTCCAGGTCGCGGGTCAGCTCGTGCAGGGTGAGCGCGGCGTCGACCTTGGGCCGCAGCACCCGGTCCATCCGCTCGGGGGTGAGCGAGGACACCACCCCGTCGTCCAGGACGCCCGCCGTGTGCACGACGGCCGTCAGCGGATGTGCGGCGGGGACGGTGGCCAGCAATGCCGCCAGCGCCTCCCGGTCGGCCACATCGCAGGCGGCGAGGGTGACCTCGGCGCCCAACTCGGTCAGCTCCGCCCGGAGTTCGGCGGCGCCTTCGGCGTCCGGTCCGCGGCGGCCGGCGAGCAGCAGATGCCGTACGCCGCCCTCGGCCACCAGATGGCGGGCGATGACCCCGCCGATGGTGCCGGTGGCTCCGGTGACCAGCACCGTGCCCTCGGGGTCCCAGGCGGGCGGGGCGGTGTCGGGGGCGGGGGTGGTGGCGAGCCTGGCCACCGTGATGTCGCCCCGGCGCACCGCCACTTGCGGCTCGTCGAGGGCGAGCGCGGTCGGCAGTGCGCCCACCGACTCCTCGTGCTCGTCGAGGTCGACGAGGACGAACCGGTCGGGGTTCTCCGACTGCGCGGAGCGCACCAGGCCCCAGACGGCGGCGTGGGCCAGATCGGGCACCTCAGCGCCGGGCGTGGTGGCCACCGCGCCCCGGGTGACGAACACCAGGCGGGAGTCGGCGAACCGCTCCTCGGCCAGCCAGGCCCGGACCAGCGCCAGCGCCCGGTGGGTCGCCGTCCGTACGGCGTCGGCCACCCCCTGGGGCTCCGGTGCGCAGGGCACCAGCACGGTGGCGGGCATGGCGGCCGGGTCGGCGGGCAGCGCGTCCAGGTCGCGGTAGGTGTGCGCGTCGAGTCCGACCAGCTTGAAGTCGTCGTCGCCGAGCAGACCCCAGCTCCCGGCGGGGTGCTGCTCGGGCGCGGCGGCGGAGGTGTCGGCGGCCACCCAGTCGAGCCGGTAGAGCGTGTCACCACCGGTGGCGGCGTCGCCGAGCCGTTCGGGCCGCTTGCGCAGCACGAGGGATTCGACGGTGGCCACCGGGCGGCCGATGGTGTCCGCCACGGTCAGGGCCACCGTGTCGGCGCCGCCCGGTGTGAGCCGCACCCGTACCTCACCGGCCCCGGCGGCGTGCAGCGACACCCCGGTCCAGGAGAACGGCAGCCGGCCCTCGCCATCCTGGAACGTCGGGCCGAGCGCGATGGTGTGCAGCGCGGCGTCCAGCAGGGCCGGGTGCAGTCCGTAGCCGGTGGCGGCGGACTGCTGTTCCTGGGCCAGCCGTACCTCGGCGAACACCTCGTCGCCGCGCAGCCAGGCCGCGCGCAGCCCCTGGAACGAAGGGCCGTAGCCGAAGCCGCCCGCCGCGAACCGCTCGTACAGGTCCTCGACCTCGATCGGTTCGGCGCCCGGCGGCGGCCATGCCCCGCCCAGGTCGTAGGAGCCCTCGGCGGCACCGACCGCCAGCACACCGGTGGCGTGCCGGGTCCACGGCAGCTCCCGCTGCGCGTCCTCGGGGCGGGAGTAGACGTTCAGTGTGCGGTGGCCGTCCTCGTCGGGCGCGTCCACCACCAGTTGCAGGGTGACGGCTCCGCGCTCGGGGAGGATGAGCGGCGCCTGGAGGGTCAGCTCCTCGACCCGGTCGCAGCCCACCTGGTCACCGGCCTGGATGGCGAGCTCCAGAAACGCGGTGCCGGGGAAGAGGACCGCGTCCAGGACCGCGTGGTCGGCCAGCCAGGGCTGACCGCGCGTGGACAGCCGCCCGGTGAGCACCAGGCCGTCGGTGCCGGCGAGTTCGACGGCGGCGCCCAGCAGCGGATGCCCGGCGGCGCCGAGACCGGCCGAGGCCACATCGCCCACGGTGGCGGGCGCGTCCAGCCAGTAGCGCTGCCGCTGGAAGGCGTACGTGGGCAGCTCCACCCGGCGGGCGCCACGGCCCGCGAACACCTTCTCCCAGTCCACCTCGCCGCCGTGGGCATGCACCCGGCCGACCCCGGCCAGCAGCGACTCGGCCTCACCCCGATCCTTGCGCAGCAGCGGGACGAACGCGACGTCATCGGTCTCGGTGTCGGTCTCGGCCAGGCACTCCTGGCCCATGGCGGAGAGCACACCGGCGGGGCCGATCTCGATGAAGCGGGTCACCTTCCGCCCGGCGAGGCAGCGGATGCCGTCCCCGAAGCGCACCGCCCGGCGGACGTGGCGCACCCAGTACTCCGGCGAGCACAGCTCCTCGCCCGCCGCCTCACCCGTGACGTTGGAGACCACCGCGATCCGCGGCGCGGAGTAGCCGATCCCGGCGGCCACCGTGCCGAACTCGGCGAGCATGGCGTCCATCAGCGGCGAGTGGAAGGCATGGGACACGGTGAGCCGCTTGCTCTTGCCCCCGACCGCCTCCGCGATCCGCAGGACGGTCTCCTCGTCACCGGAGATGACGGTCGCCCGCGGCCCGTTGACCGCCGCCACGCTCACCCGGTCCTCATGGCCCTCGAGATGCGGCAGCACCTCGGCCTCGGCCGCCTGGAGCGACACCATCGCACCGCCCTCGGGCAGCGCCTGCATCAGCCGGCCCCGGGCCGCCACCAGCGCACAGGCGTCCCGCAGCGAGAACACGCCCGCCACATGGGCCGCCGCCAGCTCGCCCACCGAGTGGCCGACCAGGAAGTCCGCGGTCACGCCCCAGGACTCGACCAGCCGGTACAGCGCCACTTCGAGGGCGAACAGCCCGGTCTGGGTGAACACGGTCCGGTTCAGCGGCTCCGGGTCCTCCCCGAACACCACCTCCCGTACCGAGCCGTCCAGATGCGGGTCCAGCTCCGCGCACACGGCGTCGAACGCCGCCGCGAACACCGGGAAGGCGTCGTACAACTCCCGTCCCATACCGGGTCGTTGAGCGCCCTGTCCGGTGAAGAGGAAGGCGGTCTTCCCGGTGTCGGCCACCGTCTCCTGGGCCGTTCCCGAGGCAAGCTCCGCCAGGCCCCGCAGCAGTTCCTCGCGCGCGGCGCCGACGACTACGGCACGGTGGCCGAAGGCCGAGCGGTTCGTCGACAGCGCGTAGCCGACGTCCACCGGGCGCAGCTCCGGCCGCTCCTCCAGATAGGCCCGCAGCCGCCCGGCCTGCGCCCGCAGCGCCGTCTCGCTGCGCCCGGAGAGCGCCCAGGGCACCACATCGGAGTCGATCGACCGCTCGGCCACCGGCGCGGTGGGCTCGGGGCCCTGTTCCAGCACCACATGCACATTCGTGCCGCTGACGCCGAAGGCGGACACGCCCGCGCGCCGCGGCCGTCCCGTTCCGGGCCACTCCCGGGCCTCGGTCAGCAGCTCCACCGCACCGGCCGACCAGTCCACGTCGGGCGAGAGCGCATCGGCGTGGAGGGTCTTCGGCAGCACACCGCGGCGCAGCGCCAGCACCATCTTGATGATCCCGGCGACACCCGAAGCGGCCTGAGTGTGGCCGATGTTGGACTTCAGCGCACCCAGCCACAGCGGCCGGTCCGCGTCCCGCCCCTGGCCGTAGGTGGCCATCAGGGCCTGTGCCTCGATCGGGTCGCCGAGCCGGGTGCCGGTGCCGTGGGCCTCGACCGCGTCCACATCGGCGGCCGACAGGCCGGCGCCGGCCAGCGCCTGGCGGATCACCCGCTGCTGGGAGGGGCCGTTGGGGGCGGTGAGGCCATTGCTGGCGCCGTCCTGGTTGACGGCGGAGCCGCGCACCAGGGCCAGCACCTCATGGCCGTTGGCCCGCGCGTCCGACAGCCGCTCCAGCAGCAGCATGCCGACGCCCTCGGCCCACCCGGCGCCGTCGGCGTCCGCCGAGAACGCCTTGCAGCGGCCGTCGGGGGCCATGGCCCGCTGCCGGCTGAACTCGATGAAGGTGTCCAGCGTGGACATCACGACGACGCCGCCCGCGAGCGCCAGCGAGCACTCCCCCTGGCGCAGCGCCCAGGCCGCCTGGTGGAGGGCGACCAGCGAGGACGAGCAGGCGGTGTCGACGGTGACCGCGGGGCCTTCGAGGCCGAAGGTGTACGAGATGCGCCCGGACGCCACGCTGCTCGCGCTGCCGGTGGCCAGATAGCCCTCGAACTCCTCGGGCGCGCGGCCGAAGCGCGATCCGTAGTCGTTGTAGCTGGCGCCGATGAAGACTCCGGCCTGGGTGCCCTTCACCGAGGCCGGGTCGATCCCGGCCCGTTCGAACGCCTCCCAGCTTGTTTCCAGCAGCAGCCGCTGCTGCGGGTCGATGGCGAGCGCCTCGCGCGGGGAGATCCCGAAGAACTCGGGGTCGAAGTGGTCGGCCTCGTGGAGGAAGCCGCCGCCGGTGGCGTAGAAGGTGCCCGGCTTGTCGGGGTCGGGGTCGTAGTGGCCCTCGATGTCCCAGCCGCGGTCGGTGGGGAAGTCCGAGACGGCGTCGCGGCCGTCCATCAGCAGCTGCCACAGCTCCTCGGGGGTGGTCACCCCGCCGGGCAGGCGGCAGCTCATGGCCACGATGGCGATCGGGTCGTCGTCAACCGCGACGGTGGCGGGCACCGGGCCCACCGGGGCGGTGGTATCGGTGCCGTCGGCGCCGCTCTCGGCCAGCAGGAAGCGGGTCAGCGCGGTGACGGTCGGGTAGTCGAAGACGAGGGTGACCGGCAGCCGCAGTCCGGTGGCCGCGTTCAGCCGGTTGCGCAGGTCGACGGCGGTGAGCGAGTCGAAGCCCAGTTCGCGGAAGGCGCGCCCGGACTCGACCGCCGTGGTGTCGGGATAGCCGAGCGCGGCGGCCACTTCGGTGCTGACGAGGTCGGCCAGCGCGTCCTCGGCCTCCTGCGGCGACAGTCCGGCCAGCCGCTGGGCGAGCGGGGTGTCCGCGTCGGCCGTGGTGGCGTCCGCCGCGTCCGTCCGCCGGGCGTCGGGGAGTTCGCCGAGCACGGCGGCCCCGTCCAGCGAGGGGGTGGCGGCGATGAGCCGGTCCCACTCGATATCGGCCACGGCCACATGGGTGTCGCCCACGTCCAGGGCACGCTGCAGGGCGCCGATCGCCGGGTCGGGCGACATCGCGGGCATACCGGTGGCCCGCAGCCGCGCCTCGACCGCCTCGTCGACCAGCCCGCCACCGGACCACGCGCCCCAGGCCACGGAGGTGGCGGGGAGGCCCTGGGCGCGGCGGGCGTGGGCGAGCGCGTCGAGGAAGGCATTGGCGGCCGCGTAACTGCCCTGGCCGGGGCCGCCGAGTGTGCCCGCGAAGGAGGAGAAGAGCACGAAGGCGGACAGCTCACGGTCGCGGGTGAGCTCGTGCAGATGGAGCGCCGCGTCCACCTTCGGGCGCAGCACCCCCTCGGCGCGCTCGGGGGTGAGGGTGTCGAGCACCCCGTCGTCCAGGACGCCCGCGGTGTGGACGACCGCGTCGAGCGGGGCCTCGTCCTCGTCCAGCGTGGCGAGGAGGGCGGCCAGCGCGTCGCGGTCGGCGGCGTCGCACGCGGCCACGGTCACCCGGACCCCCGACTCCCTTAGCTCAGCGGCGAGTTCGGCCGCGCCGGGAGCCTCGGGGCCCCGGCGGCCGGCGAGCACCAGGTGTTCGGCTCCGCCCCGGGCCAGCCAGCGCGCCACATGGGCGCCCAGGCCGCCGGTGCCGCCGGTCACCAGCACGGTGCCGCGCGGCCGCCACGGCGCGGTGGCGTCGGTCAGCGCCGCCGAGGCCCTGACCAGCCTGCGTCCGTGGACACCGGAGGCGCGCACCGCCACCTGATCCTCACCGGTCAGACGGCCCGCGAGCACACCACACAGCCGGGCGATGGCGCGGTCGTCGAGGGTGCCGGGCAGATCGACCAGACCGCCCCGGCGCCTCGGGTACTCCGCGGCGGCGATCCGGCCCAGGCCCCAGGTGAGGGCCTGCAGCGGGTGGTCCAGTACGTCCGCGCGGCCCACGGACACCGCCCCGCGCGTGGCGTACCAGATGGGGACGTCGGCGCCGGTGTCGCCGAGCGCCTGCAGCAGGGCGAGGTTGAGGGCGAGGCCGAGCGGCTGTGCCGTGCCCGTCCCGTACGGCTCCTCGGCGAGCGCGAGGAGCGAGAGCACCGCGGTCGGTGGCGCGTCCGCGGTCGAGGGCGCGTCCGCCGTCGGGGGCGCGTCCGCCGTCGCCTCGCCGAGCCTGCGGGCGAGTACCTCGCGTACGGCGTCCGCTTCGGTCAGCTCCACCAGCCGGACCTGGGCGCCGCGTTCCCGCAGCGCCTCCGCGACGCGCGGGCCTTCCGGCGCTCCGGCGGGCGCGGCGATCAGCCAGGTGGCACCAACCGACGACCGGTCGTGCGGGGCGGTGAGCGCGTCGCCCAGGGGCGTCCAGGTGATGTGGTAGCGCCAGGAGTCGAGTACCGACCGCTCGCGGCGCGCCCGGCGCCATGAGGCCAGTGCCGGAACCACCATGGCCAGGGACGACTCGTCGGCGTCCACCTCCAGCGCGGCGGCCAGCGCCGCCAGGTCCTCGCGCTCCACGGCGTCCCAGAAGTCCGCGTCCGCCGCGTCGCCTTCGGCGGCGGGTGCGGAGGAGCCCTCGAGCCAGTAGCGCTGTCGCTGGAAGGCGTACGTCGGCAGTTCGACGACCGAAGCCCCCGCCCCGGCGAACAGCGCGGCCCAGTCGACGGCCACGCCACGGACGAACGCCTCGCCCAGCGAGGCCAGGAACCGCTCCGGACCGCCTTCGTCACGCCGCAGCGACCCCACCACGACCGCGTCCTCGACGGTCGCCTGCAACGGCATCGTCAACACCGGATGGGGGCTCATTTCGAGGAACGTCCCGAACCCGGCCGCCGACAGAGCCCGCACCGCCGACTCCAGCTCCACCGTCTCCCGCAGATTGGTGTACCAGTACCCGGCGTCGAGCCCGGTGGTGTCGATGGTGTCGCCGGTGACCGTCGAGCAGAACGGCACCTCGGCGCGGCGCGGGGCGATCGGGGCGAGGACGTCGAGGAGTTCGTCGCGCAACTCCTCGACATGGGCCGAGTGGGACGCGTAGTCCACCGGAATGATCTTCGCCCGTACGTCCTCGGACTCGTACTCCGCCTGGAGTTGGCGCAGCGCCCCCGGGTCACCGGACACCACGATCGAACCGGGGCCATTGACCGCCGCCACCGAGATACGGCCCTCCCAGGCGGTGATCCGCTCCCGCACCCGATCGGCGCTCTCGGCGACGGACATCATCCCGCCACGACCCGCCAGCCCACGCCCGATGGCCTGCGACCGCAACGCCACCACCCGCGCCCCATCCTCCAACGACAACGCACCCGCCACCACCGCCGCCGCGATCTCACCCTGCGAATGCCCCACCACCGCCGCAGGCACCACCCCACACGACCGCCACACCTCCGCCAACGACACCATCACCGCCCACAACGCCGGCTGCACCACATCCACCCGCCCCAACCCCGGACCCCCACCCCGCAACACCTCACTCAACGACCACTCCACAAACCCCGACAACGCCACCTCACACTCCGCCAACCGACCCGCGAACACCGGCGACGAATCCAACAACCCCACCGCCATCCCCACCCACTGCGACCCCTGCCCCGGAAACACGAACACCGGACGGGCGTCGGTCGCCGTGACTCCCTCGCCGCGCACCACGTGCGGGGACTCGCCGCCCGACGCCAGAGCGCCCAATGCGTCGATCAGCTCGTCACGGTCGACACCCAGGACCAGCGCACGGTGGTCGAAGCGGCCACGAGTGGTGGCGAGCGAGTGGCCGATGTCGACCGGGGACAGGCCGGGGCGCGCGGTCACATGCGTCAGCAGCCGCTCGGCCTGCGCCCGCAGGCCCGCCGCGCTCTTCGCCGACAGCACCCATGGGACCACTCCCCCGCCCACCGGGGCGTCCCCCTCGGCCGAAGTGCCCGAAGGCTCCGCCTCGGGCGCCTCCTCGATGATGGTGTGCACATTGGTGCCGCTGGCCCCGAAGGCCGAGATACCGGCCCGGCGGGGCTCCTCGCCACGCGGCCACTCCCTGGCCTCGGTCAGCAGCTCCACCGCCCCCGCCGGCCAGTCGATCCGCGAGGAACGCTCCTCGGCGTGGAGCGTCTTGGGCAGCAGGCCGTGGCGCATGGCCTGCACCATCTTGATGACACCGCCGACCCCCCCGGCGGCCTGCGGATGGCCGATGTTGGACTTCAGCGAGCCGATGAGTACGGGGCGGTCCGCCGCGCGGTCCTTCCCGTACGTGGCGAGCAGCGCGCCCGCCTCGATCGGGTCGCCCAGCGGGGTGCCGGTGCCATGGGCCTCGACCGCGTCGATCTGCTCCGCCGTCAGGGCGGCGTTGGCGAGCGCCTGGCGGATCACTCGCTGCTGGGAGCGGCCGTTGGGGGCGGTGAGGCCGTTGCTGGCGCCGTCCTGGTTGACGGCGGAGCCACGCACCAGAGCCAGCACCGGGTGGCCGTTGCGGCGGGCGTCCGAAAGCCGTTCCAGCAGCAGCATGCCGATGCCCTCGCCGAGGCCCATACCATCGGCGCCCTCGGCGAACGCCTTGCAGCGGCCGTCCTGCGCCAGTCCGCGCTGCCGGGCGAAGCCGATGAGCCCCATCGGGGCGCCCATCACGGCGGCGCCGCCCGCGAGGGCGAGGGAGCAGTCGCCCTGGCGCAGCGACTGGCAGGCCAGGTGGAGGGCGACCAACGAGGAGGAGCAGGCGGTGTCGAGGGTGACGGCAGGGCCCTCCAGGCCCAGGGTGTAGGCGATGCGGCCGGACATGATGCTCGCGGAGATGCCCGTGACCAGGTGGCCCTCCAGCCCTTCGGGCATATGGGGCCAGTCGGGGATGTAGCCCTGGTAGGCGGCGCCCACGAAGATGCCGGTCTTGCTGCCACGCAGGCCCGCCGGATCGATTCCGGCGCGCTCGAACGCCTCCCAGGAGGTCTCCAGCAGCAGCCGCTGCTGCGGGTCCAGCACGGTGGCCTCGCGGGGCGAAATGCCGAAGAACGCGGGGTCGAACTGGTCGGCGTCGTGCAGGAATCCGCCCTCGGTGGCGTAGACGGTGCCCTGCCGGTCGGGGTCCGGGTCGTACAGGTTCTCCAGGTCCCAGCCGCGGTTGCCGGGGAAGCCGGAGATGGCGTCGCGCTCGCCGGTGACCAGCTCCCACAGGTCCTCGGGGCCACGCACATCGCCCGGGTAGCGGCAGCTCATCGCCACGATGGCGATGGGTTCGCGGGACGCGGCGGTGAGTTGCTGATTGGCCCGGCGCAGCCGTTCGGTCTCCTTCAGAGACTCCCTCAGCGCGCCAACGATCTTGTCGGTTGGGTTTGCCATTGTCAGCTCCGCAGTCG
The DNA here is from genome assembly GCF_003595545.1 of Streptomyces sp. 11-1-2. NCBI lineage: Bacteria > Bacillati > Actinomycetota > Actinomycetes > Kitasatosporales > Streptomycetaceae > Streptomyces > Streptomyces sp. 11-1-2. The sequence continues at coordinate 9,911,227 of NZ_CP022545.1, read as the reverse complement.
AGTCTCGTCAGAGGTCGTTCTTGTCGTAGGCCATGCGGACGAGGTCATCCACGTCCAGGTCGTCGATGGACTCGGCGGGCTCCTCGTCCACCGGTCCGGTGGCGGGGTCGTGGGAACCGGCCAGCCGCAGCAGCTCGTCCAGCAGCCCGGATTCGCGGAGCCGGAGCAGGGGGATGGAGGTCAGCGCCGCGCGGACCTCGGCCTCCTCGGGGTCGAGGCCGCTGCCCGCGGTGTCGTCGGGGAAGAGTTCGGCGCCGATGTGTCCGGCGAGCTCCTCCGCGCTCGGGTAGTCGAAGACGACGGTGACGGGGAAGCGGAGCCCGGTCGCGGTGCCCAGGCGGTTGCGCAGGTCGACGGCGCTCAGGGAGTCGAAGCCCAGCTCACGGAAGGCGCGCTGGGCGTCGACGGCCTCCGGGCCGGGGTAGCCGAGCACGGTGGCGATTTGGGAGCGCACCAGCGACAGCACGGCCGCCTGCCGGTCCGCCGGGGCCAGGTCGGCCAGCCGGTCGCGCAGCGAGGAGGACTCGCCGGTCGGGTCCGCCCCCGTGTCGGCGTCGGCGGCGAGGATCCGCGCCACGTCGGGCACCTGGCCGATGAGCGGGCTGGGCCGGGCCGAGGTGAAGACGGGGACGAACCGCTCCCAGTCCACGTCGGCGACCACCACCACGGTCTCGTCCCCGTCCATCACCTGCCAGAACGCGTCGATGGCGAGCCTGGGCGTCATGAACGGGATGCCCCGGCCGCGCAGTTGCTCCTCGGCGAGGTTGGCGGCCATGCCGCCCTCCTCGGGGCTCCAGATGCCCCACACCACCGAGGTGGCGGTGAGGCCGCGGGCCCGGCGGTTCTCGGCGAGCCCGTCGAGATAGGCGTTGGCGGCGGCGTAGGCACCGTGTTCGCCACTGCCCCAGACGGCCGAGATGGAGGAGAAGAGCACGAAGGAGTCGAGCGTGTCCCGGTCGAAGAGGGCGTCCAGGTTGGCGGCGCCCGCGACCTTGGCCTCCGCCGTGTCGGCGAACTCCGCCAGATCGGTGTCGGCGAGCGGGACGAGCACACCGGCACCGGCGATGTGCAGCACGGAGCGGATCGGCGGGCCCTCGGCCTCCACCTCCCGTACGAGCGCCTCCAGCGCGGCGCGGTCGGCCACGTCGCACGCGGCGACGGTGACCTTGGCGCCGAGCTCGGTCAGTTCGGCCTTGAGCTTGTCCGCGCCGGGCGCCTCGGGGCCGCGTCGGCTGGTGAGCACCAGGTGTTCGGCACCGGCCTGGGCCAGCCGGCGGGCGATCTGGGCTCCGACGCCACCGGTGCCGCCGGTGAGCAGCACGGTGCCCTCGGGGGTCCAGGCGGCGCCGCTCCCCCGGTGTCCGGCGGCCCGTACCAACCGCCGGGTGAACACACCGGAGGGCCGCAGGGCCAACTGGTCCTCGTCGCCGAGACGGCCCGCGAGCGCGCCGCACAGCCGTGTGGTGACCCGGCCGTCGACGGTGCCCGGCAGGTCGATCATGCCTCCCCAGCGCTGGGGGTGTTCGAGGGCGGCGACCCGGCCCAGACCCCATACGGCCGCCTGGGCCGGGCTGTCGAGGACATCGGTGCCCCCGACGGACACGCCCCCACGGGTGGCCAGCCACAGCGGGGCCGCAACCCCGGTGTCGCCGAGGGCCTGGACGAGGGCGAGGGTGAGCGCGAGGCCCATGGGCACCCCCGCGTGGCCGGGGTGCGGTGCGTCGGCGAGCCCGAGCAGGGAGAGCACCCCGGCCGGGGTGTCTCCGGCGGTGGCCTCGGCGAGCCGTGCGGCGACCGCGGCGCGGTCGGCCTCGGCCGCCTCGACGGTGACGACCGTGGCTCCGTTGGTCTCCAGACCGTCGCGTACGGCGTCGATGAGCTCGGTGCCGGGGTGTCCGGCCGGGACCACGAGCAGCCAGGTGCCGGTCAGGGCCGCCGAGGCCGGGTCCGACATCCGGTTCCAAGTGACGTGGTAGCGCCAGGAGTCGAGCACGGACCGCTCCCTGCTGCCGCGACGCCATGAGGACAGCGCCGGGAGCACGGTCCGCAGCGACGACCGCTCCTCGTCGGCGTCCACCTCCAGCGCGGCGGTCAGCGCGGCCAGGTCCTCGCGCTCGACGGCGTCCCAGAACTCGGCGTCCACCGGGTCGCCTCCGGCGGCGGCCACCGGTGCCGGGGGCTGCTCCAGCCAGTACCGCTGCCGCTGGAAGGCGTACGTCGGCAACTGCACCACGGACGCGCCCAGCCCGGCGAACACCACGGCCCAGTCGACGGCCACCCCGCGGACGAACGCCTCGCCCAGCGAGGCCAGGAACCGCTCCGGACCGCCCTCGTCACGCCGCAGCGACCCCACCACCACCGCATCCTCGACGGTCGCCTGCAACGGCATCGTCAACACCGGATGGGGGCTCATTTCGAGGAACGTCCCGAACCCGGCCGCCGACAGAGCCCGCACCGCCGACTCCAGCTCCACCGTCTCCCGCAGATTGGTGTACCAGTACCCGGCGTCCAGACCCGCGGTGTCCAGGGGTGTGCCCGTCACGGTGGAGTGGAAGGTGATGTCCGAGGTGCGCGGGCGAATCGGGGCGAGGAGGTCGAGCAGTTCCCCGCGCAGCTCTTCCACATGGGCCGAGTGGGACGCGTAGTCCACCGGGATCAGCTTCGCCCGTACGTCCTCTGCCTCGCACTCCGCCTGGAGTTCGCGGAGGGCCTCGGGGTCGCCGGACACCACGATCGAGCCAGGGCCGTTGACCGCCGCGACGGAGATACGTCCGTCCCAGGCGGTGATCCGCTCGCGCACCCGATCGGCGCTCTCGGCGACGGACATCATCCCGCCACGACCCGCCAGCCCCCGCCCGATGGCCTGCGAGCGCAACGCCACCACCCGCGCCCCATCCTCCAACGACAACGCACCCGCCACCACCGCCGCCGCGATCTCACCCTGCGAATGCCCCACCACCGCCGCAGGCACCACCCCACACGACCGCCACACCTCCGCCAACGACACCATCACCGCCCACAACGCCGGCTGCACCACATCCACCCGCCCCAACCCCGGACCCCCACCCCGCAACACCTCACTCAACGACCACTCCACGAACTCCGCCAGCGCCACCTCACACTCCGCGATCCGCCCCGCGAACACCGGCGAAGAGTCCAGCAACTCCACCGCCATCCCCACCCACTGCGACCCCTGCCCCGGAAACACGAACACCGGCTTACCGGCCGGGCCCGCCACGCCCTGGGCCACGAGGCCACCGGGCTCGCCCCGGGTCAGCGCCGTCAGGCCGCCGCGGAAGTCCTCGACGCCGCCACCGACCACCACGGCGCGGTGGTCGAAGAGGGCGCGGGTGGTGGCCAGCGAGAGGCCCACGTCGGCCGGGGCCAGCTCCGGGTCCTCCGCGAGGCGCGCCAGCAGCCGTTCCGCCTGCGCCCGCAGGCCCGACTCGGTCTTGGCCGACAGCACCCAGGGCACCGTTCCGCCGCCCACCGGGGCGTCCCCCTCGGCCGAGGAGCCCGAAGGCTCCGCCTCGGGGGCCTGCTCGATGATGGCGTGGGCGTTGGTGCCGCTGGCGCCGAAGGCGGAGACCCCGGCGCGGCGGACCCGCCCGGTCTCCGGCCACGGCCGGGCCTGGGTGAGCAGTTCGACGGCGCCCGAGGACCAGTCCACGTTGGGCGACGGCTCCTCGACGTGCAGGGTCCTGGGCAGCACACCGTGGCGGATCGCCTGCACCATCTTGATCACGCCGCCGACCCCCGCGGCGGCAGCCGTGTGGCCGATGTTGGACTTCAGCGAGCCGAGCCACAGCGGCCGGTCGGCCGGGCGCTTCTTCCCGTACGTGGCGAGCAGGGCGCCCGCCTCGATGGGGTCGCCCAGCGACGTCCCCGTGCCATGCGCCTCGACCACATCGACATCGGCGCCGGACAGCGTGGCGTTGGCCAGCGCCTGCCGGATCACCCGCTGCTGCGCACGGCCGTTGGGCGCGGTGAGGCCGTTGCTGGCGCCGTCCTGGTTGATGGCGGAGCCGCGGACGACCGCGAGCACGGTGTGGCCGTTGCGGCGGGCGTCCGAGAACCGTTCCAGCAGCAGCACTCCGACGCCCTCGCCCCAGGCGGTGCCGTCGGCCGTCGAGGAGAACGCCTGGCAGCGGGAGGAGGTGGACAGCGCCCGCTGGCGGCTGAACTCGATGAAGCCGCTCGGTGTGGACATCACGGTGGTGCCGCCGGTGAGCGCCATCGAGCAGTCGCCCTGCCGCAGCGCCTGGCCGGCCATGTGCAGCGCCACCAGCGAGGACGAGCACATGGTGTCGACCGTGACGGCCGGTCCCTCCAGCCCCAGGGTGTAGGCGACCCGGCCGGAGAGGATGGCGCCCGAGGCGCCCATGGACATCTGGCCTTCGAGCCCTTCGGGCAGCTCGGTCAGACCGCGGGCGTAGTCGAAGTCGGTGGCACCCATGAAGATGCCGGTGTCGCTGCCGCGCAGGGTGCCCGGGTCGATTCCGGCCCGTTCGAAGGTTTCCCAGACCACTTCCAGCAGCAGCCGCTGCTGCGGGTCCATGGTGAGGGCCTCGCGCGGCGAGATGCCGAAGAACGCCGGGTCGAACTGGTCCACATCATGGAGGAATCCGCCCTGGCGGGCGTAGGTGCGGCCCTCCCGGTCGGGGTCCGGGTCGAAGAGGTTCGGCAGGTCCCAGCCCCGGTCGGCCGGGAAGTCGCCCATGCCGTCCCGGCCTTCGGCTACGGCCTGCCACAGGTCCTCGGGGGACCGGATGTCGCCCGCGTAGCGGCAGTTCATCCCCACGATGGCGATGGGCTCGGGGGTCTGCAGCTCCTGGATCCGGCCGTGTGCCGCGCGGAGGTGGCCGGTGGCCCGCTTGAGGTAGTCGCGCAGCTTCTTCTCGTTGTCCATGGTCGTCAGCTCCTCAAGAGGGCCGGAACGTCGGTGGCGGCCGGGGCGGTGGCGCGGGGGTTCATCGGGCCGTCAGATCCCGGCCCAGCAGCTGGAACATCCCGTCCAGCAGCTCGAACATCTCGTCGTCCGTGGCCGATTCGATGTCGTCCAGCTCCAGGGCGGCGAGGGTGGACTGGGCGCGGTCGAGCTCCGCGAGCGACGTGGTGTCCATGGACTCCTCGTCCGAGGGCAGGAGTTCCTCCCGCAGCAGCCCGGCGAGGTCGCCGGCGGTCGGGTAGTCGAAGACGAGGGTGACCGGCAGCCGCAGACCGGTGGCGGCGTTCAGCCGGTTGCGCAGATCGACCGCGGTGAGCGAGTCGAAGCCCAGCTCCTTGAAGGCCCGCCCGGTCTCGACCGCGCCCGCGTCGGTGTAGCCGAGGGCCGCGGCCGCCTGCTCGCTCACCAGCTCCACCAGGGCGGTGTGACGGTCGGCCGGGCTCAGCTCCACGAGCCGCTTGCGCAGCGCCGCGGCGCCACCGGCCTCCTCCCGCTCCGCCCCGGCCGGGTCCTGCCCGGTGCCGCCCGCCTCGGGGAGGTCGGCGAGCAGCGGCAGCGGCCGGAGGGCGGACAGGGTGGGTGCGAAACGGCCCCAGTCGATGTCGGCGGCGACGAGGAAACCGTCGCCGTGCGCGACCGTCTGCCGCAGCAGTTCCAGGGCCCGCGCACCGTCGATGGGGGGCGCGCCACGCCGTCCTAGCTGGTCCGCCACCTCACCGTCGATCATTCCGCCGCCCGCCCAGGCGCTCCAGGCCACCGACGTGGCGGGCAGGCCGTCCGCGCGCCGGAGTTGGGCGAGTGCGTCGAGATACGCGCTGGCCGCCGCGTAGTTGCCCTGTCCGGCGGCGCCCACGGTGCCGGCGATCGAGGAGAGCAGGACGAACGCGTCGAGGTCCAGGTCCCGGGTGAGCTCGTGCAGATGGCGCGCGCCCGCCGCCTTGGGGCGCAGTACGGCCTCGATCCGCTCGGGGGTGAGCGCGTCGACGGTGGCGTCGTCCAGCGCGCCCGCGGCGTGCACCACGGCGGTCAGCGGGTGGTCCGCGCCGTCGCCCGTGACCGAGTCCAGCAGATGTGCCAGCGCCGCGCGGTCGGCCACATCGCAGGCGGCGACGGTCACCTGGGCGCCGCGCCCGGTCAGTTCGGCCGCCAGCTCGGCCGCGCCCGGAGCCTGGGGCCCGCGGCGGCTGACGAGCACCACGTGTTCGGCGCCCTCGTGGACCAGCCCGCGGGCGATCTGGGCGCCGACGCCGCCGGTGCCACCGGTGATCAGGACGGTGCCGCGGGGCCGCCAGCGTTCGGCGGAGGAAGTGGCACCGGCCCGCCTCAGCCGCCGGGCGAGGGTGCCCGAGGCGCGGATGGCCAGTTGGTCCTCGCCGTCCTGGGCGGTCAGGGCGCGGGCGAGCGCCCGGAGGGAACCCTCGTCGAGCCTGGCGGGAAGATCGATCAAACCGCCCCAGCGCTGCGGGTGTTCCAGGGCGACCGCACCGCCCAGGCCCCAGACGAGGGCTTGCGCGGGGGCTTCGAGACGGTCGGCGCCACCCGCGGAGACGGCGCCGCGGGTGACACACCACAGGGGCGCGTCGAGGCCCGCGTCGCCCAGCGCCCGCACCAGGGCGAGGGTGGTGGCGAACCCGGTGGGGACGTCGAGGTGTGCCGGATGCGGTGCCTCGTCGAGGGCCAGCAGGGACACCACCCCGCCGGGCGCCCCGGCTTCTCCGAGTGCCTCGGTGATACGGGTGGCGAGGCGGGCGCGGTCGGTGTCGTCCGGGCCGATCCGCAGGGGGACGATCTCGGCGCCGAGGGCGGCGAGTCCGGCGGTGATGGCCTCGGTGTCGGCGGCTCCGGCGTGGGTGGCTCCGGTGTCGGAGGCATCGGTGTCGGCGGCATCGGTGTCGGAGGCATCAGTGCTGGTGGCCTCGGTGTCAGCGGCCCCGGTGGTGTCGGGCACCGCCACCAGCCAGCGGCCGGTGAACGCGGGGGTCCGCTGTCCGTCGACCGGCTGCCAGCCGATGCGGTAGCGCCACGAGTCGAGCAGCGCCTGGTCGCTCAGCCGGGACCGCCACGAGGAGAGCAGCGGAAGCACCTCGCTGAGGGGCGCGTCGGCGCCGGTGCCCAGTGTGGCCGTCAGCGTGTCCAGGTCGGCGTTCTCGACCGCAGTCCAGAACTCGGCCTCCGCCCGGCCGGTGGCCGCTTCGGCGACGGGCCCGGTCTGGGGCTCCACCCAGTAACGGGCGCGCTGGAACGCGTACGTGGGAAGGTCGACGCGGCCGACTCCCCGCCCGGCGAACAGCGCCCGCCAGTCCGCCTCCGCGCCGTGGACGTACGCCTGGGCGAGCGAGAGCAGCATCCGCTCGGGGCCGCCCTCCTCGCGACGCAGGGTGCCGATGACGGCGGCCGTGCCGTCGGCGGCCTCGACGGTGGCCTCCATGGCGGCGGCCAGTACGGGGTGCGGGCTCACCTCCACGAACAGCCGGTGGCCGCTGGTGAGCAGCGCCCGGGTGGCCGTTTCGAGCCGCACGGTCTCGCGCAGGTTGCGGGCCCAGTAAGCGGCGTCGAGCCCGGCGGTGTCGAGGGGTTCCCCGGTGACGGTCGAGTGGAAGACGATCCGCGAGGTGCGCGGACGGATGGGGGCGAGGATGTCCAGCAACTCGTCGTGGATCTGCTCCACCTGGGCGGAGTGCGAGGCGTAGTCCACCGGGATCACCTTCGCCCGTACGTCCTCGGCCTCGCAGCGGGCCAGCAGCTCGTGCAGTGCCTCCGGTTCACCGGAGACCACCACCGCGCCGGGGCCGTTGACGGCCGCCACGGAGATACGGCCGTCCCACGCGGCGATCCGCTCCCGCACCTCCTCGACCGGGAGCGAAACGGACATCATGCCGCCGTGTCCGGCAAGGCCGCGTGCGATGGCCTGCGACCGCAGCGCCACCACCCGCGCCCCATCCTCCAACGACAACGCACCCGCCACCACCGCCGCCGCGATCTCACCCTGCGAATGCCCCACCACCGCCGCAGGCACCACCCCACACGACCGCCACACCTCCGCCAACGACACCATCACCGCCCACAACGCCGGCTGCACCACATCCACCCGCCCCAACCCCGGACCCCCACCCCGCAACACCTCACTCAACGACCACTCCACAAACCCCGACAACGCCACCTCACACTCCGCCAACCGACCCGCGAACACCGGCGACGAATCCAACAACCCCACCGCCATCCCCACCCACTGCGACCCCTGCCCCGGAAACACGAACACCGGACGGGCCTCCACCACCGCAGCGCCCTCGCCGCGCACCACCCCGGCGGACACCCCTCCGGAGGCCAACGCCGCCAGATGGCCGAGCAGTTGGGAGCGGTCCGCGCCCACCACGGCGGCGCGGTATTCGAAGGCCGACCGACCGGTGGCGAGCGCGTGGCCGACGTCGGCCGGGGACAGGCCGGGACGCTCGTTCAGCCGCGCCAGCAGCCGCTCCGCCTGCGCCCGCAGGGCCGCTTCGCTTCTCCCGGAGAGCACCCAGGGGACGGCGGAGCCGCCGAGCGCGGTCCCGTCGAGTGCGGGTGCGCCGTCTTCGTCGCCCTCCCCGGCGGCCGGGGCCTGTTCGAGAATGACATGGGCGTTGGTGCCGCTCACACCGAACGCGGACACCCCGGCGCGGCGCGGGCGGCCACGCTCCGGCCACTCCTGGGCCTCGGTCAGCAGCTCGACCGCGCCGGAGGACCAGCTGACGGCCGGGGACGCCTGGTCGACGTGGAGTGTCCTCGGCAGCGTTCCGTGGCGCAGCGCCATCACCGTCTTGATGACCCCGCCGGCCCCGGCCGCCGCCTGGGTGTGGCCGATGTTGGACTTGAGCGAGCCGAGCCACAGCGGATGGCCCAAGGTGCGGCCCTTTCCGTAGGTGGCGAGCAGCGCGCCCGCCTCGATCGGGTCGCCCAGCGCCGTGCCCGTGCCATGGGCCTCGACGGCGTCGACGTCGTCCACCGTCAGCCCGGCGGCGGTCAGCGCCGCCTCGATGACCCGGCGCTGGGCCGGGCCGTTGGGCGCGGCGAGGCCGTTGCTGGCGCCGTCCTGGTTGATGGCGCTGGAGCGCAGGACGGCGAGGACCGGGTGACCGTTACGGCGGGCGTCGGACAGCCGCTCCAGTAGCACCATGCCCGCGCCTTCGCCCCAGCCGGTGCCGTCGGCGCCCGCGGCGAAGGACTTGCAGCGGCCGTTGGCCGCCAGTCCGCGCTGGTGGCTGAACTCGACGAAGACACCGGGGGTGGCCATGACCGCCACGCCTCCGGCCAGCGCCAGCGAGCATTCGCCGCGGCGCAGCGCCTGGGCCGCCAGATGCATGGTCACCAGCGATGAGGAGCACGCGGTGTCCAGGGTGACGGCCGGGCCTTCGAGGCCGAGGGTGTAGGAGATGCGGCCGGAGGCGACGCTGGAGACGTTGCCGATCAGCAGATGGCCCTCGACGCTCTGCGGCGCGTACTGCGGATCTCCGCCGTATTGGAACGAGGCGAGTCCCACATAGACTCCGGCCCTGCTCCCCTTCAGCGAGAACGGGTCGATGCCCGCGCGTTCGATCGCCTCCCAGGACACTTCGAGCAGCAGCCGCTGCTGCGGGTCCATGGCCAGTGCCTCACGCGGGGAGATGCCGAAGAAGGCCGGGTCGAACTGGTCGGCGTCGTGGACGAATCCACCTTCGCGGGTGTTGCAGGTGCCCGACCGGCCCGGATCCGGGTCGTAGAGTCCCTCGACGTCCCAGCCCCGGTTGACGGGGAACTCCGAGATCGCGTCCCGGCCCTCGGCCACCAGCCGCCACAGGTCCTCCGGTGAACGGACACCGCCGGGGAAGCGGCAGCCCATCGAGACGATGGCGATCGGCTCCCGCTCGTCGGCCTCGATCTGGTCCAGCCGCGCACGGGCCTGCTTGAGGTCGGAGGAGACCCGCTTGAGGTAGGTGAGGAGTTTCTCTTCGTTCTCGTTCGCCATCAGGAAGCCCCGAATTCGTTGTCGATGAAGTCGAAGACCTCGTCGGCGGTAGCGGAAAGGAGTTCGGTGTCGGGGGATGGGCTGCCGGTGTGCTCCACGGGCGTGCCGCCCAGCTTCGCCATGAGGTCGCCGAGACGCCCCGTCAGCCGCTCCCGGACTCCGTCGTCGGCGATCAGCTCCGGCAGTGCGGACTCCCACCGGTCCAGGTCGTCGAGGAGGGTGAGCGCGTCCGTCGGCCGGGCCGACGGCAGCTCGCCGCGGAGGTACTCGGCCAGCGGCGCGGGCGCCGGATAGTCGAAGACGAGGGTGGCGGGCAGGTCGAGTCCGGTGACCGTGGCCAGCCGGTTGCGCAGTTCGACGGCGGTGAGCGAGTCGAAGCCCAGCTCCTTGAACGGGCGGCCGCCGGCGACCGCGTCGGACGAGGAGTGGCCGAGCACGGCCGCCGCCTGGGCGTGCACCAGATCCCGCAGGGCCCGGTTCAGGTCCTCGCCCGACAGGCCCGCGAGGCTCTCCAGGAAGGTGTCCGCCACGCCGTCCGGCCCGCCGCCGTCGGGGGCGGCCGCTGTGGTGGCGAGGGCGTCGCGCACCTCCGGCAGCTCGCCGATCAGCGGCCGGGGGCGCGCCGCGGTGAAGCCGGGGACGAAGCGGTCCCAGCGCACATCGGCGAGGACGAGCGAGGTCTCGCCGGTGTGCAGTGCCTCGCCGAGCGCGGCCACCGCCAACTGCGGTGCCATCGCGGGCAGTCCGCGGCGGCTGAGGTGCTCCGCCACCTCGCCGTGCTCGATCATGCCGTGGTCGGCCCAGGGGCCCCAGGCCACGGAGGTGGCGGGGAGGCCGCGTGCCGCGCGGTGCTCGGCGAGGGCGTCCAAGTAGGCGTTGGCGGAGGCGTAGGCGCTCTGTCCGCCACTCCCCCAGGTGGCGGCGATCGAGGAGAAGAGCACGAACGCCTCGAGGTGGTCCTGGTCCAGCAACGCGTCCAGATGGGCGGCGCCCAGGACCTTGCCGTCGGCCATCTCCGCGAAGTCGGCCACCGTGCTGTCGGCGAGTTGGGAGAACTCCACGACGCCCGCGGCGTGGAAGACGGCGTGCACCGGATCGCCCCCGGCGGTGGTCCGGTGCAGCAGCGCCGCCACCTCGTCGCGGTCGCGGACGTCGCACGCCGCCACCGTCACCCGCACTCCGCCCTCACCCAGCGCGGTCAGCTCGTCGCGCAGTTCGGCGGCGCCGGGTGCCGCCGTGCCACGTCGGCTGGTGAGCACGAGATGTTCGGCGCCGGAGCGGGCCAGCCAGCGGGCGACCTGGGCGCCGAGCCCGCCGGTGCCCCCGGTGATCAGCACCGTGCCATGCGGCTTCCAGCTCTCCCGGCCCGGTGTGCGCAGTGGCGCCCGGACGAGCCGCCGGACGAACACCCCGGCGTCGCGGAGGGCGAGCTGGTCCTCCGGACCGCTGTCGCCGACGATGCCGGAGAGCGCGGCGCACAGCCGGTCCGCCGTCCGCTCGTCGAGGTCCCCGGGGAGGTCGACCAGACCGCCCCACCGCTGGGGGTGTTCCAGGGCCATGACCCGGCCGAGGCCCCAGGTGGCGGCCTGGGCGGGGCTGCCGAGCGGATCGGATCCGCTCACCGACACGGCCCCGGCGGTGGCGAGCCACAGCGGCGCGGCGATCCCCGCGTCGCCCAGCGCCTGGATCAGTCCGAGGTTGAGGGCCAGACCGGTGGTGAGCGCGGTGTGTTCGGGGTGCGGGCCGTCGTCGAGGGCGAGCAGCGAGAGCACACCGGCCGGGGTGCCCCCGGTGGCCACCACCTGGCGCAGCCGCTCGGCGAGCGCGTCACGGCCGGTCGTGGCCAGGGTGAGGGGGTTGACGTGTGCGCCGCGCCGGTCGAGGGCCGCCACCACGGCGGCGACCCGCGCGCTGTCGGCCCGGCCCTCGGGCACGGCCAGCAGCCAGGTGCCGGACAGCGGCGCCGTACGTTCCTCGACGGACACCGGGGACCAGGTGATCCGGTAGCGCCAGGAGTCCACGGTGGCGCGGTCGCTCTGGCCCCGGCGCCAGGAGGAGAGCGCGGGCAGCAGTTCGCTGAGCCGCGTCTGCTGGTCGATCTCCAGGGTGGTGGTCAGCGCCTCCAGGTCCTCGCGCTCGACCGCCTCCCAGAAGCGTGCCTCCACGGCGGACGTGTCCGTGGCGGCGGCAGTCGGGGTTCCAGACGTGGCGGGGTCGAACCAGTAGCGCTGCCGCTGGAAGGCGTACGTGGGCAACTCCACCCGGCACGCACCGCGCCCGGCGAACACCCGCTCCCAGTCCACCTCGCCGCCGTGGGCGTGGAACTGGGCGACCCCGGACAGCAACGCCTCGACCTCGGCACGGTCCTTGCGCAGGAGGGGTACGAACGCGGCGGCGGCCTCCGAGACGCAGTCCCGGCCCATGGCGGAGAGCACACCGGCCGGGCCGATCTCCACATACCGGGTGACCCCCTGCCCTTCGAGGAACCGTACGCCGTCCCCGAAGCGGACTGCCTGACGCACATGGCGCACCCAGTACTCCGGCGAGCACACCTCCTCGCCCACCGGCTCACCTGTGACGTTCGAAATGATCGCCAGTCCCGGTGCGGAGTAGGTGATCCCGGCCGCCACTTCGGCGAATTGGCCTAGCATCCCCTCCATCAGCGGCGAGTGGAAAGCGTGCGAGACGCTCAGTCGCCTGCTCTTGACGCCCACCGCCTCGGCCACCGCCAGCACCGCCGACTCCGCACCGGAGATGACGGTCGCCGCCGGGCCATTGACAGCCGCCACACTCACCCGGTCCTCGTAACCGGCCAGATGTGGCAGCACCTCGGCCTCCGCGGCCTTCAGCGACACCATCGCACCGCCCTCGGGCAGCGCCTGCATCAGCCGACCGCGCGCGGCCACCAGCGCACACGCGTCCTCCAGCGAGAAGACCCCCGCCACATGGGCCGCGGCCAGCTCCCCCACCGAATGCCCCACCACGAAATCCGGTGCGAGACCCCACGTTTCGATGAGCCGGAACAGCGCCACCTCCACAGCGAACAGCCCGGTCTGCGTGAACACCGTCCGGTCCAGCGCCTCCGCATCCCCGCCGAAAACCACCTCCCGCACCGAACCACCATCCAGATGACGGTCCAACTCCGCACACACCGCGTCGAACTCCGCCGCGAACACCGGGAACGCCGCGTACAACTTCCGTCCCATACCGGGTCGTTGCGCACCCTGCCCGGTGAACAGGAACGCCGTCCTGCCCTCCTCGTCCGCCACCGCGCCGGGGGTGACGCCCGTGGCGAGCTGGTCCAGCCCGCTCAACAGCTCCGCCCGGTCGCGGCCGATGACCGCCGCGCGGTGGCCGAAGGCGGTCCGGGCCAGCGCCAGCGAGTAGCCCACATCCACCGGGTCCAGCTCCGGCCGCTCCGTCACGTACGACCGCAGCCGCGCTGCCTGGGCGCGCAACGCCACCTCGGTACGGCCGGACACCACCCACGGCACCACATCGGTGCGCACCGACGGCTCCGGGTCGGCGGCGGGCCCGGCGGGCGGTTCCTCCAGGATGAGGTGGGCGTTGGTGCCGCTGATGCCGAAGGCGGACACCCCGGCGCGGCGCACCCGCTCGCCCACCGGCCAGTCCCTGGCCTCGGTCAGCAGCTCGACCGCTCCGGCCGTCCAGTCCACATGCGGGGTGGGCTCCTTGACGTGGAGTGTCCTGGGCAGCAGACCGTGGCGCATCGCCATGACCATCTTGATGACACCGGCCCCGCCGGCCGCGCCCTGGGTGTGGCCGATGTTGGACTTCAGCGCGCCCAGCCACAGCGGCCGTTCGGCCTCCCGGCCCTGACCGTAGGTGGCGAGGATGGCCTGGGCCTCGATCGGGTCGCCGAGCGTGGTGCCGGTGCCGTGGGCCTCGACGGCGTCCACCTCGGCGGCCGACAGCCCGGCGTTCGCCAGGGCCTGGCGGATCACCCGCTGCTGGGAGGGGCCGTTGGGGGCGGTGAGGCCGTTGCTGGCGCCGTCCTGGTTGACGGCGGAGCCGCGCACCAGCGCGAGTACCTCATGGCCGTTGGCCCGGGCGTCGGACAGCCGCTCCAGGAGCACCATGCTGACGCCCTCGCCCCAGCTGGTGCCGTCGGTGTCGGAGGAGAACGCCTTCGACCTGCCGTCGGGGGCGAGGCCGCGCTGCCGGCTGAACTCGATGAACAGGCTCGGCGTGGACATCATCGTCGTGCCGCCCGCCAGCGCCATCGAGCATTCGCCCTGGCGCAGCGCCTGCGCCGCCTGGTGGATGGCGACCAGGGAGGAGGAGCACGCGGTGTCGATGGTGAGCGCCGGGCCCTCCCAGCCGAGGGAGTAGGCGATGCGGCCGGAGACCACGCTGGCGGCCTTGCCGGTCAGCAGATACCCCTCCATGTCCTCGGGGATCTCGCCGAGCCCCGAGGCGTAGTCCTGGCCGGTGGAGCCGATGAACACGCCGGCGGTGCTGCCCCGGGTGGTGTGCGGGTCGATCCCGGCGCGCTCCAGCGCCTCCCAGGAGGTCTCCAGCAGCAGCCGCTGCTGCGGGTCCATGGCGAGCGCCTCGCGCGGGGAGATCCCGAAGAACTCGGGGTCGAAGTGGTAGGCGTCGTAGAGGAAGCCGCCCTCCTTGGCGTAACTCCTGCCCGGCGTATCGGGGTTGGGGTCGTACAGCTCCTCGACGTTCCAGCCGCGGTCGGCCGGGAAGGCCGAGATCACATCGCGGCCGTCGGCCACCAGCTCCCACAGCTCCTCGGGCGCGCGGACCCCGCCCGGCAGCCGGCAGCTCATGGCCACGATGGCGATCGGGTCGTCATCGGCGGGCCGGACGGCGGCCACCACGGCCGCCACCTCCTCCCGCTCGCCCAGTGCCTCGCGCCGCAGATGGTCCACCAGCACGGCGGGGGTCGGATAGTCGAAGAGGAGGGTGGTCGGCAGCCGCAGCCCGGTGGCCGCGCCCAGCCGGTTGCGCAACTCCACGGCGGTCAGGGAGTCGAAGCCGACCTCGCGGAAGGCGCGGGTGGCCTCGATGTCCTCCGGGGCGGCGAGCCCCAGCACGGCCGCCGCGTGTTCCCGCACCAGGTCCAGCAGGAACGGATCACGGTCGGCCGCCGCCAGGGCGGCCAGCCGCCGGCCCAGCGAGCTCTCGCCGGTTTCCACGGCTCCGCCTCCGCCACCGGCCCGTACCACCCGGCGGACCGGCGTCCTGACCAGGCCGCGCAGATAGGCGGGGACGGCGTCCTGGCCGGGGGTGCCGCTCGTGGCCCGCCTGCGCAGGTCCGCCAGATCGAGCCGGACGGGCACCAGAGTGGCGTCCCCGGCCGCCCGCGCGGCGTCGAAGAGTTCCATACCCTCCACGCTGGGCAGCGGACGGATGCCGGAGCGCGCCATGCGCCGCACATCGGCGTCGGCCAGATGGCCGCTCATGCCGCTGCGCTGCTCCCACAGGCCCCAGGCGAGGGACTGGGCGGCCAGGCCGCGGGCCCTGCGGTGCTGGGCGAGGGAGTCCAGGAAGGCGTTGGCAGCGGCGTAGTTGGCCTGTCCGGCGTTGCCGATGGTGGCGACGACGGAGGAGTAGAGGACGAACGCGGCCAGGTCGTGGTCCGCGGTCAGCTCGTGCAGATTCCATGCGGCGTCCACCTTGGGCCGCAGCACCCGGTCGAGCCGCTCGGGGTTCAGCGCGTCCACGACGCCGTCGTCGAGCACCCCCGCCGCGTGGATCACGGCGGTCAGCGGATGCGCGGCGGGTATCGCGCCGAGCAGCCCGGCAAGCGCCTCCCGGTCGGCCGTATCGCAGGCGGCGACGGTGACGGTGGCCCCCAACTCGACCAGCTCCGCGCGGAGTTCGGCCATGCCCTCGGCGGCGGGCCCGCGCCGGCTGGTCAGCAGCAGATGCCGTACGCCGTGCTCGGTCACAAGGTGGCGGGCGAGGAGCCCGCCGAGGGTGCCGGTGGCGCCGGTGACGAGAACGGTGTCCTCGGGATCCAGCCGTCGGTGGGCGTCGGCGGCCTCGGTGGGCCGTGCACCGGCGGACTCGGTAGCCCTGGTGGAGGCGACCTCGATGGCTTCGGTGGCAGTGGTCTCGGCGGCCTCGGTGGCGGCGGCCACGGTCGCGGCGAGCCCGGCAACCCCGGTGGCGGCAACCCCGGCAACCTCGGTGCCGTTGGCCTCAGCGGTCTCGGCGCCGGTGGCCACGGTCGCGGCGGGCCCGGCAACCCCGGCCCCAGCGACCTGGGCAACCCCGGTGCCGGTGACCCCGGAAGTCCGGGTGGCGACGGCCCCAGCAGCCCCAGCAGCCGCACCGGCCCCAGCCCCCATAGCCACCCGGCCCAGCCGGGGCACCCGGGCCCGGCCCTCGCGCACCGCGCACTGCGGTTCGCCGGAGGCCACCGCGCCCGGGAGGGCGTCCACCGACTCCGGGTGGCCGTCGAGGTCGACGAGGACGAAGCGTCCGGGGTGCTCCGACTGCGCCGAGCGCACCAGCCCCCATACGGCGCCGTATGCCACATCTGGCACCTCTTCGCCGGGGACGGCCGCGACCGCGCCTCGGGTGACGAACACCAGCCTGGAGGAGGCGAGGCGCTCGTCGGAGATCCACCGCTGGATCAGCGCCAGCACGCGGTGGGTGGCCGCGTGGGCCGCCTCCGCCACATCTCCGTCGCCCTCGGCGGTGCGGGTGCACGGCACCAGTACCGCGTCCGGCACGTCCGCCGCCTCGTCGTAGGGCACCGCGTCCACAGCCGGGGAGAGCCCGAGCGGATCGTCGCCGAGCACCGCCCAGGTCGCCGGGGCCACGGCCGTGGCCGCGGCGGGCGCGGCGGGCCACTCCAGGCGGAACAGCGACGGGTGGAGGGCGGAGCGGCCACCGATCGGCTCGGGCGTGTCCATCGTGCGCAGTACGAGCCGGTCCACCGAGACCACCGGGGCGCCGCTCGGGTCGGCCGCGGCCACCGCGTAGGTGTCGGGACCGGCCGGTGTCAGCCGTACCCGCAGTGCCGTGGCGCCCGTGGCGTGCAGTACGGCACCGCTCCATGCGGAGGCCAGCCGCGACCCGCCACCGTCACCCGGGGCCTCCACCACGTCGAGCACGGACTCCAGCAGCACCGGGTGCAGACCGTAGCGCTGGGCGTCGGCCTCCTCGGCCTCGGTCAGCCCCACCTCGGCGTAGAGGTCCTCACCGAGCCGCCAGGCCGCGACGGCGCCACCCGACACCTCCACCGGGACCGCGTCGGCCGGGGGCCACACGGCGAGGCCGGGGTCCACGGCCGGGGCACCGGCGCCCAGAATCGCCGTGGCGTACCGCGTCCACGGCTCGTCGGAGTCCGCGCCCTCGGCGCGTGCGTAGACGCTGAGCGCGCGCAAGCCGCCACCGTCCGGGGCGCCGACGCGTACCTGGATCACCGCGGCGCCCTTCTCGGGCAGTACCAGCGGCGTGTCCAGGGAGAGTTCCTCGATCCGGTCGCAGCCGACCTGGTCGCCCGCCCGGATCGCCAGTTCGGCGAGGGCGCTGCCGGGGAGCACGGCCGCGTCCGGGCCGGTGCGCTCGGTCAGCCAGGGGTGGTCCTGTGCGGAGATCCGGCCGGTGAACAGATGGTCGTCCGCCCCGGCCAGCCGGACCGCCGCGCCGAGCAGCGGATGTCCGGCCGCGTCGAGCCCGGCGGCGGCCACATCGCTCGCCGCGACCGGCTTGTCCAGCCAGTACCGCTGCCGCTGGAACGGATACGTCGGCAGCTCCACGTCCGGTGCGCCGTGCCCCGGGCCGCCCTCGAACACGGCGTCCCAGGACGGCTCGACACCTTGCACGTACGCCTCGGCGAACGAGCCGGCGAAGCGCTCCGGGTGGCCCTCGTCCCGGCGCAGCGTGCCGACGACGGCGGCGCTCCCTCCGGTGTCCTCGATGGTCTGCTGGAGCGACATGGCGAGCATGGGGTGCGGCGCGCACTCGATGAACGCCGTGTGACCGTCGGCCAGCAGCGCCCGGGTGGCCCGCTCGAAGTCCACCGGCTCGCGCATGTTCCGGTACCAGTAGTCGGTGTCCAGCTCCGCGGTGTCCAGCGGCCCGCCGGTCACCGTGGAGTAGTACGCGATCCGCGAGGCGCGCGGCCGCACCCCCGCCACTTCGCGCAGCAGCCGCTCGCGCAAGCCGTCGACCTGCGGGGAGTGCCCGGCGGTGTCCACACCCGGCACCCGGCGGGACTTCACCCCGTCGGCGGCCAGCTCGGCCATGAAGGCGTCCAGGGCCTCCGGATCGCCGGAGACGGTCACCGTCGCGGGGCTGTTGACGGCGGCGATGCCGAGCCGTTCGCTCCACGGCCGAAGCCGCTCGGCGACCGTCTCGGCCGACGCGAGCACCGAGAGCATGCCGCCCTTGCCGCTCAACTCGGCCCATGCCTGGCTGCGCCGGGCCACCACCTTGGCGGCGTCCTCCAGCGAGAGCCCACCGGCCACATACGCGGCGGCGATCTCGCCCTGCGAATGGCCCACCACCGCCGCCGGTTCGACGCCGTACGAGCGCCACAGCGCGGCCAGCGAGACCATCACCGCGAACAGCGCGGGCTGGACGACGTCGATGCGGGACAGCGACGGGGCGCCCGGCTCACCGCGCAGCACCTCGCGCAACGACCAGTCCAGGAACGGCTCCAGGGCGTCGGCGCACTCCTCCAGCCGCTCCGCGAAGACGGGCGAGGCGTTCCACAGCGGGAGCGCCATCCCGATCCACTGCGAACCCTGCCCGGGGAAGACGAACACGGTCTTCCGGCGCCCGCCCGCCGTGCCCTCGACCACATGGGGCGCCGGGGTGCCCTGCGCGAGCGCGCCGAGCCCGTCCAGGAGCCGCTCCCGGTCCCGGCCGAGGATCACCGCCCGGTGACCGAAGGCCGTCCGGGTGGTGGCGAGGGCGCGGCCGAGTGCGGCGAGGTCGGTGCCGGGGTGGTCGGCCAGCTGGTCGCGCAGTTGCTCGGCCCGGGTCCGCAGGGCCTGTTCGGTGCGCCCGGTGAGCACCCAGGGCAGCACGGGCAGGCCCGCGGCAGCGGGACGGGCCTCCTCCTGGGCGGCGACGTCCGGTTCGGCCGGGGCCTGCTCCAGGATGGCGTGGGCGTTGGTGCCGCTGATGCCGAAGGACGAGACGCCCGCGCGCCGTGGCCGCGCGGTCCCCGGCTCCGGCCACGGCCGGGCCTCGGTCAGCAGCTCCACACCCCCGGACGACCAGTCGACATGCGGCGAGGGCTCGTGTACGTGCAGGGTCTTGGGGAGCGTGCCGTGGCGCAGCGCCATCACCATCTTGATGACCCCGGCCACGCCCGCCGCCGCCTGGGGGTGGCCGACATTGGACTTCAGCGAGCCGAGCCACAGCGGCCGGTCCTCGGGGCGGTCCTGACCGTAGGTGGCCAGCAGGGCCCCGGCCTCGATGGGGTCGCCGAGCGAGGTGCCGGTGCCGTGGGCCTCGACCGCGTCCACATCGGCCGTGGTGAGTCCGGCGTCCGCCAGCGCCTGCCGGATGACGCGCTGCTGGGCCGGTCCGCTCGGGGCGGTGAGGCCGTTGCTCGCGCCGTCCTGGTTGGTGGCGGAGCCACGGACCAGCGCCAGTACCCGGTGGCCGTTGCGCCGCGCGTCCGACAGGCGCTCCAGCAGCACCATGCCCACGCCCTCACCCCAGCCGGTGCCATCGGCGTCGGACGAGAACGCCTTGCAGCGGCCGTCGGGCGACAGCGCCTTCTGGCGGCTCAGCTCCACGAAGATCCCGGGGCTGGACATCACGGTGGCGCCACCGGCCAGGGCCAGCGAGCACTCGCCCTCACGCAGCGACCGCACGGCCATGTGCAGGGCCACCAGGGATGACGAGCACGCCGTGTCCACGGTGACCGCCGGGCCCTCAAGACCCCAGGTGTAGGCGATCCGGCCGGAGGCGACGCTGGTGGTGCCACCGGTCAGCAGATAGCCCTCGAACCCTTCCGACGCCTCGTCCATCCGCGGCCCGTAGTCCTGCGGCATGGTGCCGACGAAGACGCCGGCGTCGCTGCCCTTGAGCGTGGCGGGGTCGATCCCGGCGCGCTCGAACGCCTCCCACGCGGTCTCCAGCAGCAGCCGCTGCTGGGGGTCCATTGCCTGGGCCTCGCGGGGGCTGATGCCGAAGAAGGCCGGGTCGAACTGGTCGGCCTCGTAGAGGAATCCGCCCTCGCGCACATAGCTGGTGCCGTGGCGGGCCGGGTCCGGGTCGTAGAGCCCTTCCAGGTCCCAGCCCCGGTTGGCGGGGAAGCCCGCGATGGCGTCCCGGCCCTCGCCGACCAGCTGCCACAGCTGCTCGGGCGTGCGCACCCCGCCGGGGAGGCGGCAGCTCATCGCCACGATGGCGATCGGGTCGTCGTGGCCGGTGGCGCGCCGGGCGGCGGCAGGACGCGTGGCCGTGGCGGTCCGGGAGCCCACCGCCACGTCCTGGACGTGGCGGGAGAGGGCCAGCGGGGTGGGGTGGTCGAAGAGGACGGTCCCGGCGAGCCGTGTTCCGGTGGCGGTGCTGAGGAGGTTGCACAGCTCGACGGACATCAGCGAGTCGAAGCCGAGATCCTTGAAGATCTTCTCGGGGTCGACGGTGTCGGGGCCCCGGGAGCCCAGGACCCAGGCGGTGTGCGTACGGACCAGTTCCAGCGCCACGCGCTCGCGCTCGGCGGGGTCGGTCAGGGCGGCGAACTCCGCGCGCCACGAGAGGGGTTCACCGGTGGCGGCCTCCTCGATCCCGGGCAGGTCGCTGTCCAGCCAGTAGCGCTGCCGCTGGAAGGCGTACGTGGGCAACTCCACCCGGCGCGCACCGCGCCCGGCGAACACCCGCTCCCAGTCCACCTCGCCACCATGAGCGTGGAACTGGGCGACCCCGGACAGCAACGCCTCGACCTCGGCACGGTCCTTGCGCAGGAGGGGTACGAACGCGGCGGCGGCCTCCGAGACGCAGTCCCGGCCCATGGCGGAGAGCACACCGGCCGGGCCGATCTCCACATACCGGGTGACCCCCTGCCCTTCGAGGAACCGTATGCCGTCCCCGAAGCGCACCGCCTGACGCACATGGCGCACCCAGTACTCCGGCGAGCACACCTCCTCGCCCGCCAACTCGCCCGTGACGTTCGAGACGATCGCCAGTCGCGGTGCGGAGTAGCCGATCCGGCCCGCCACCTCGGCGAACTCGGCCAGCATCCCCTCCATCAGCGGCGAGTGGAAGGCATGCGAGACGGACAGCCGCCTGCTCTTGACGCCCACCGCCTCGGCCACCGCCAGCACCGCCGACTCCGCACCGGAGATGACGGTCGCCGCCGGGCCATTGACCGCGGCCACACTCACCCGGTCCTCGTAACCGGCCAGATGTGGCAGCACCTCGACCTCCGCGGCCTGGAGGGAGACCATCGCGCCGCCCTCGGGCAGCGCCTGCATCAGCCGACCGCGGGCCGCGACAAGGGTCGCCGCGTCCTCCAGCGAGAACACCCCCGCCACATGGGCCGCGGCCAGCTCCCCCACCGAATGCCCCACCACGAAATCCGGCGCGATACCCCACGACGCCACCAGCCGGAACAGCGCCACCTCCACAGCGAACAACCCGGTCTGCGTGAACACCGTCCGGTCCAGCGCCTCCGCATCCCCCCCGAAGACCACCTCCCGCACCGAACCATCCAGATGACGGTCCAACTCCGCGCATATCGCGTCAAACTTCGCCGCGAACACCGGGAACGCCGCGTACAGTTCACGCGCCATGCCCAGCCGCTGGGCACCTTGCCCGGTGAACAGGAACGCCGTCCCACCGCGGCCCGCCACCGTGCCCGGGACGACCCCCGTGGCCAGTTCGTCGAGGCCCCTCAGCAGCTCCTCCCGGTCGCGGCCGACGACCGCCGCCCGGTGGCCGAAGGCGGACCGGCCCAGCGCCAGCGAGTGGCCCACATCCACCGGCTCGAGCTCCGGCCGCGCCGCCACGTACGACCGCAGCCGCCGCGCCTGAGCCCGCAGCGCCGCGTCACCGCGGGCCGAGAGCACCCAGGGCACCACGTCGAGGTCCATCAGCCGTTCCGCGGCCGGGTCTTCGGCGGGTGCCTGCTCCAGCACCATGTGCACATTGGTGCCGCCCATGCCGAATGAGCTGACGCCCGCGAGCCGTGGGGTGTCCGCTTCCGGGGCCCAGGGGTCGAGGGCGGTCTGAACCGTGAGGCCCAGGGTGTCCAGGGGGATGGCGGGGTTCGGTGTCCGGTAGTTGAGGCTCGGGAACAGTTCGCGGTGGGTGAGCGAGAGCACCGTCTTGATGAGGCCGGTGATTCCGGCGGCCCCTTCGAGGTGGCCGACGTTCGTCTTGGCGGAGCCGACGCGCAGCGGCGCGCCGTGCGCCCGGCCGACACCCAGGACCGCGCCCAGTGCCTCGGCCTCGACCGGGTCGCCGACCTTGGTGCCGGTGCCGTGCAGTTCGACGTACTGGACCCGGGCGGGGTCGACCCCGGCGCGCTCGTAGGCGGCGCGCAGCATGGCCACCTGCCCGTGGGCCGCGGGGGTGGTGAGGCTGTCGCCGCCGCCGTCGTTGTTGGCCTCGGAGCCGCGGATCACCCCCAGCACGGGGTCGCCGTCGCGTCGGGCGTCCGCGAGCCGTTTGAGCACGACGAGGCCGCCGCCCTCACCGCGCACATAGCCGTTGGCGCGGGCGTCGAAGGTGAAGGAGCGGCCGTCCGGGGAGAGCGCGCCGAACCGCGAGGCGGCGATGAAGCTGTCGGGGGCGAGGTTGAGCTGGACGCCGCCCGCGACAGCGGTCTCGGTCTCGCCGCGCCGCAGGCTCTCGCAGGCCAGGTGGACGGCGGCCAGGGACGAGGACTGCCCGGTGTCCACGGCCACGCTGGGGCCGCGCAGTCCCAGGGCGTAGGAGACCCGGTTGGCGATGATGCCGCGGTTCAGACCGGTGAGGGTGTGCTGGGTGATGGCGGCCGGTTCGCGGCGGTGGACCAGTGTCGCGTAGTCGTCGGCGATGGCGCCGATGAAGACGCCGGTGCGGCTGCCCTCGAGGTGCGCGGGGACGAGTCCGGCGTTTTCCAGGGCCTCCCAGCACAGTTCCAGCGCGAGCCGCTGCTGGGGGTCCATCGCCAGTGCCTCGCGGGGTGAAATCCCGAAGAACTCCGGATCGAACTCGGCTGCCGTTTCGACGAACCCGCCGAATCGAATGCCGGCGTCCCGGAGCTCATCGGCATACCGGTCCGCCGGAATCTCCGTGATGGCGCTCTCTCCATTGCGCAGCAACTGCCAGAACTCATCGGGTGTCGATGCGCCCGGTACGCGACATGCCATACCGATGACCGCGATGTGCCCGTCACGCACCAGGGAGTTCTCCGACATCACGACCTCAGACTCTTCTCTCAGTTGAGATACGACGCGACTGGACTGACCATGATCCGGAAGTCGACGGTATGGGCTCGGGAGTCGCCTCAACCACCCCTAACCGTCGGTACCCCTAACCGCGGGTATAGGGGTGGTCACCTCTTCTTGAGAGGTTCCCACCAACCGCGGTGTGTCATGTACCACTTGGCGGTTTCCGCGAGGCCGTTCTCGAACGACATCTCGGGACGGTATCCCAGTTCGGCGGAGATTTTCGCGATGTCCACCGAGTAACGGCGGTCATGGCCCTTGCGGTCGGGCACCCTCTCGACCATCGACCGGTCGGCGCCGAGGAGTTCGAGCAGCCGTTCCGTCAGTTCCAGATTGGTCAGTTCGGTGCCGCCGCCGATGTTGTAGACCTCTCCCGGGCGGCCGTTCTCGGCGACCAGGGCGATACCGCGGCAGTGGTCGTCCACATGCAGCCAGTCCCGGACGTTTCCGCCGTCACCGTAGAGCGGCACCGGTTTGCCGTCCATGAGGTTGGTGACAAAGAGCGGAATGACCTTCTCGGGGTGCTGGTACGGGCCGTAGTTGTTGGAGCAGCGGGTCACGCAGACGGGCAGTCCATGGGTGCGGTGGAAGGCCCTGGCCAGCAGATCGGAGGATGCCTTGGACGCGGAATACGGCGAGTTGGGCTCCAGCGGTTCCTCTTCGCTCCAGGAGCCGCTTTCGATGGAGCCGTAGACCTCGTCCGTGGAGACGTGGACGAATTTTCCGACCGCCGCGTTCGCGGCCGCGTTGAGGAGCGTATGCGTGCCCAGAACATTGGTGCGCACGAATTCCTCGGCGCCGGATATCGAGCGGTCGACATGCGATTCCGCGGCGAAGTGCACCACCAGATCGGTGCCGCGCAGCAGCTCGCCGACGAGCTCGCCGTCGCAGATGTCGCCGCGGACGAAGCGCAGCCGGGGGCTGTCGGCGACCTCGGCCAAGTTGGCCTCGTTGCCCGCGTAGGTGAGCTTGTCGACCACCACGACCTGGGCGTCCGCCCAGGCGGCGTACGCCCCTGTCAACGTCTGCCGGACGAAGTGGGAGCCGATGAAGCCCGCGCCGCCGGTCACAACTATGCGCACTGGAGACAACCCTTCAGCGATGATTGGCCGCGATATCCATCAGATATTTTCCGTAGTCCGTCTTGCCGAGTTCGACACCGAGCTCATAGCAGGCGGCCGCGTCGATGAAACCCATGCGGAAGGCTATCTCCTCGAGACAGGCGATCCGCACTCCCTGGCGCTGTTCCAGAAGCTGCACATACTGGCCCGCCTGCAGCAGCGAGTCATGAGTTCCGGTGTCCAGCCAGGCGAATCCGCGGCCCAGCCCGACCAGTCTGGCCTTTCCGCGCTCCAGATAGACGCGATTGACGTCCGTGATCTCCAGTTCACCGCGCGCGGAGGGCTGTACGTTCTTGGCGATGTCCACGACGTCGTTGTCGTAGAGATACAGACCGGTGATCGCCAGATTGGACTGGGGAGCGGCCGGCTTCTCCTCGAGGGAGATCAGCCGGCCCTGCTCGTCCATTTCCCCGACACCATAGCGCTCGGGGTCCTTGACTCCGTAGCCGAAAAGCACACAGCCGTCGACATGGCTTGCCTCGTTGTGCAGCATCTTCGAAAACCCGGGCCCGTGGAAGATGTTGTCGCCCAGGACCAGCGCCACCTGGTCGTCGCCGATGAACTCGGCTCCGATGATGAATGCCTCGGCGATGCCATTGGCCTCGGGCTGTTCGGCGTACTCGATCGAAAGGCCCAGCCGGCGGCCGTCGCCGAGGAGTGCGCGGAACAGCCCCACATGGAGCGGGGTGGAAATGATCTGGATTTCCCTGACGCCGCCGAGCATGAGCACCGACAGCGGGTAATAGATCATCGGTTTGTTGTAGACGGGAAGGATCTGCTTCGACACCGCATGTGTCAAAGGATGCAGTCGGGTACCGCTTCCTCCGGCGAGGACTATGCCCTTCATGCGGCCAGAAGCTATCAACGCGGTCGGCCCGCGCTCCAGGTCTGCCGCGGCGATAGGGGGGTAATCAGGGGTGGTCTTGGAACAGGGGTGGCATCATGCGGCCACCCCTTCCGCGGGACCTCGCCCCGTCAGCGCTCAGGCGATTTCATCCACCTGGGCCCGCAGCGCGGTCGGCAGCTGCTGGCGACTCCTGATATTCAGCTTGCGGTACACCCGCGTCAAATGCTGTTCAACTGTGCTGATGGTGATGAAGAGGCTGGCGGCTATTTCCCGGTTCGTATAGCCGTCCACCGCCAGGGCGGCGACCCGGGCCTCGGATTCGCTGAGCTTCGTCCCCAGGGACGGCGGCACCGCCGGTTTCGGGCCGAGCGGTCCGGACACCGGCCGCACCACCGGCCGTGGATCGCGGGCCTCCAGACCGGAGTCGAGGCGGATCCGGTCACACAGCTCCTCGGCGCCGCACTCCTTGGCCATCCGCCAGGCCCGGCCGGTGATGGCGTCGGCCCGTCCGAGCTCCCCCGAGCCGCGCAGCGTACGGCCCAGGTCGTCCAGCGCCCGGGCCAGCTCCAGCCGGTCGCCGGAGCACTGCAGCTCCTCCACGGCCTGGCCGAGCAGCCGGGACCTGTTGTCGATGTCGCCCGCGGCGGCCAGTAACCGCAGGGAGACGCCGCGGACCCGGGAATCCCCGGCGCCGTTCCTGGCCAGCTGCTCGGAGACCAGGTTCGCGGCCTTCTCCCGGTCGCCGAGCTCCAGCCACGCCTCGGCGGCGTCGGAGCGCCAGGGCAGCAGCGCGGGCTGGTCGAGCTCCCACAGCTGGGCGAGCCGGCCGGCCATCAGGAATTCGCCGAGCGCCGCGTTGATGCGGTTGGTGGCCAGGTAGTAGCGGCCGCGGGCGCGGGTGTAGCCGAGTCCGTAGATGCTCTTGAACAGCGCCTCGGGGACCGGGCGGCTCAGCTGCCGCGCCGCCGCGTCGTACTTGCCCATCGCCGTGTACGCGAGGATCTGGCTGGCCAGCGGACCGCCGATGAAGACGCTTCCGTCGCTGCCGGGCACGATGTCCAGGGCGGTGGTCGCATAGGCCGCCGACTCCACGAGGTTGCCCTGCCGCAGGGCGATCTCGGCCCGGATCGAGGCGAAGATGGCCCGCCAGCCCGGTGCCCGGCGCCGCTCGGCCTCCTCCATCAGCGAATCGCACCACGGCGCCGCCTTGTCCGGGCGGCCCGCGTACACCAGCGCGTTCACCGAGTTGACGATGGGTTCGAAGGTGGCGTCGGTGAGCGGCGAGACCTCGAGCACCTTCTCCGCCGCGGCGACCGGCGACTCCTCGCTCCCCCCGCGGCCGAAGAAGCCGCTGAACGCCGCCGTGATCGTCGATAGCGAGGAGGGTCTGCGGGATCTGAGCGAGGTACGGGAGGCGCCGTCCTCGCCCTGGCGCGCCGCGGCCCCGGGGCCGCGGTCCGGCGCACCGGCGTCCTGGGCCCAGCGGGCGGTCATCCGGAAGTGGGCCATCGAGGTGGGCCCCGCGTTGCTCATGACGGCGTTGAGCCGGCCGATGGCACCGCGCGCCTCCTCGATCCGGCCGTGGGCGAGCAACAGCTCGATCAGCCGCCCGATATGGGAGGCGGGCAGCCGGTCGGCGCACAGCGCGGCCAGCGGCTCCTCCAGCATCCGCTCGGACGCCGAGGGGTTCAGCCGCCACATGATCCCGGCGGTGCCGATCCTGATGCCGGCCCGCAGCTCCTCGTCCTGGCAGGCCGCGTACGCCAGCTCCAGGCAGGCGACCGCCAGCTTGGCGTCGTCCTCGGCGAGCGCCTGCTGCGCGGCGTCCCGCAGCAGCGGCACCGCCCAGGGCTCGTCGGCGGCCTGGGCGGCGAGCAGATGGCGGGCCACGGCGAGGGTGGCCCCGCCACCCTGGTGCAGCAGGACGGCGGCGCGGCGGTTCATGTCCAGCCGGACCTCGGGGTCCATGTCCTCCAGCACCGCGGCCTCGACATACGGGTGGCGGAAGGCGAGGCCGTCGACGAGGCCCGCCGCGTCCAGCGCGGCGACTCCGCGCCGGGTTCCGGCGGAGCCGATGCGCAGCAGCCGGCCGAGGAGTTCGGAGGAGGCGGACGCGCCGAGCACCGCGATGCCCTCGGCGAGCCGGGAGACGGTGTGCCCGCTGCGGTAGACGCACGTGAGCACGGCCTGGACGAACATGTCGCCCACCACGGGTTCCACGGCGCGACCGTGCCGTGGAGGCGCCCCGGCGGTGCGGTAATCGTCTATCACCGCGCGTAGCAACAACGGATTTCCGCCGCTCACCTCATACCAGCTGTAGGCCACATCGGCCGTATCCGGAAGTCCCAGACGGGTGGTCAGCAGATGTGCGGTCTCCTCCCAGGACAGCCTCTCCAGCCGCAGCCGCTGGAAATTGGGCTGGCGCAGCAGTTCGGTATTGAAGACGGCGTCTTTCTGATCGCTGTCCGTCGCCTGTGCGAACACCATGAGCAGTTTGGCGGAGTGTGAACGGGTCGCCAGATACAGCAGGTACTGGAGTGACTCCGCGTCGACGAGCTGTAGTTCGTCGACGCAGATCACCACCGGTTCACGGGAGGCGAGTTCACACAGCGCGGCACGGAACTCCCGGGCTCCCTGAATATGCGGCGGGGTCACGCCGGCGGGGTCGCCACCAGGGGTTTCGCGGGGCTGTGCGGCGTCGAGGGCGCCCTGGTCGAGCGCCTCGCGCAGATGGTCGGCGGTCGCCTTGGGCAGCCGGGGCGAGTCCAGAAGCTGGCGCAGTGTGCCGAGTGGAGCCCGGTCGGCCGACGTTCCGTATGCCTTGAGGACGAGGGCTCCGGCCTTCGCCGCATGGGCCGTGACGGCTTCGAGCGTATAGGTCTTGCCGCAGCCGACCGCACCCTCGACGAGCACGATGCCCGCTTCCCCGGACAGGCACCGGGAAAACGCCCGGCGAAGTCTCTCGAATTGTGCGTCGAATTGTCTGGCTCTGGCCGATGAAAATACCATTGCTCGCACCCCCGAATGCGACGCGAAGCACTGCTCACGGCAGCCCGCACGACTTCCAGCAAGCTATACGCCCACCTGCCACGCCACCATCGCCGCACGTAAAATCATCGTTAACGAATTACCAATTCTGAGCGGACTGCCCGACGATCGACAAAATCGATGCGATCGAGCCGGCCCCTACCTGGGGCAACACCGCGGAGCCGAAGTGCACCAACACCCTGACAACCCTGCGCCACCCCCGTTCACGTGGGCATTTGTTCGGAGGGGCCAGCATACACGAGACCCCCTAGCAGCACCCGGGGCAGCTCATGACATCCTTGACTTCGGCACTAAGTGGTCATCGATTGAGGCACCCCGGGATCCCCTTCGAACATTTATTTGCCCGTTTTGAGCGCTAATGCGATTCTTATGTCTGTTGCCACTGGTAACCGCAAGCGATTCGCCGGGAATTCTCATGCCATAAAGCGGACAGAGACGTGGCGCGCCAATCCCTGTCACAATGAATTCCGCAGCCACGCATCCAACCCACACATCCAGCCATTGGACTATTCCAATGGCACGTGCATACCCATTGTCATCGCTCGTGGAGGTGCAGCCCCCTGCCGCCCTTGCGGCCCAGGTGACCCGCCTCGACCAGCCGCTCCAGATGGCGGGCCGGCGCCAGGGCCGGATCCCGGAAGGTGCCGTGCAGGGTGCGCTGGATGGCGAGGGAGACATCGAGCCCGATCACATCCAGCAGACGCAGCGGACCCATCGGATAGCCCTGCCCGGCCGCCATCACCGTGTCGATGTCCGCGGCGGTGGCCCAGCCCTCCTGAACCATCGCCACCGCGCTGTTCAGATAGGGAAAGAGCAGGGCGTTGACGATGAAACCGGCCCGGTCCGGGCAGTCCACCGCACGCTTGCCGAGCGCCGCGGCCACCGCGTGCGCCGTGCCCAGCGCCTCCTTGGAGGTGAGCACGGTGTGCACCACCTCGACCAGCCGCATCACCGGGGCGGGGTTGAAGAAGTGCATCCCGATGACGTCCTCGGGCCGCCGCGTCGCCATCGCGCACTCGATGACGGGCAGGCTCGAGGTGGAGGTGGCCAGCACCGCCCCCGGTGCGCACACCCGGTCCAGATCGGCGAAGACGGCCCGCTTGACGTCGATGTCCTCCGCCACGGCCTCGACCACCAGGTCGCAGGTGCCGAGCGCCTGAAGTTCACGTCCCGCGGTCAGCCGGTCCATCGACTCGGTGAGCAGCCCGGGCGCCAGCTTGCCGCGCCGCACCCCCCGCTCCAGCGAGCGCTCGACGGCGGCCGTGGCCTCCTTCGCGCGCAGCTCGCTCCGGGCCACCAGCACCGTCGGATAGCCGGAGCGCGCACACACCTCCGCGATGCCGACGGCCATCGTGCCCGAGCCCACCACGCCGATCCGCCGTACCGCGCGGGCCGGTACGGGCTCGCCGAGGCCGTCCCCCTCCCCGCCCCTCGCGGCCCCGCCCGCCTCGTACTCGTAGAAGCCGCGGCCCGCCTTCACCCCCAGCAGACCGGCGGTCACCATATGGGCCAGGGTGGGCGCGGGCGCGTACCGCGGATCGCCGGTGCGCTCGTACAGCGCCTCCAGGGAGTCCCGCGCGGTGTCCAGGCCCATGGCGTCGAGCTGGGCCAGCGGCCCCATCGGCAGTCCGCAGCCGAGCGTCATGGCGGTGTCGATGCTGTCGCGCGAGGCGTAGCGCCGCTCGTACATGGCCACGGCGTTGTTGAGGTACGCCATGGTGAGCGCGCCCCCGATGAAGCCCGGCCGGTCGGCCACCGGCACCGGGATCCGGCCCAGGTCGCGTACCAGTTCCCGGACGTCCGCCAGGACCGCGTCGCCGGTGAGCGGGGTGCCCACCACCTCCACCGCCCGGTCCTCGCGGTCGGGGCCCAGCGGGAAGAGGTGCAGCCCCACCGTGCGGTCGGTCCGGCCGGAGCCGAAGGCGATCTCGGTCACCGGCAGCCCGGTGGTCGTGGTGGCGAACACCGTCTCCGGCGGACAGTCGGCGTGGGCGCGGGCGAGCAGCCGCCGCTTGGTCTCCAGCCGTTCGGGGACCGCCTCGACCACCAGATCGGCCCGTGCGGCCGCCGCGGGGTCGGTGGTGAATTCGACGGCGGATTCCGCCGCGGTCACCCGCCCCCGGCCGCGCCGCAGGGCCGCCTCGTCCCGCTCCACGGCGATCACCCGCCGACCGCTGCGGACCAGGGCGTCCACGAGGTGGCGGCCGGTGGTGCCGAGCCCGAACACCGCGACGGTGGGAAAGCGCTGTGCCATGCCGATGAGTCCTTTCACTGGCTGGGACCTTGGGTTGGTCACGAACCGCCGTGGCCGTCCTGCCACCTGACGAGCGCCGCGCCGAGCGACATCCCGCCGCCGAAACCGGCCAGCAGCAGCAACTCCCCGTCGGTGAACACGCCCTGCCGCCGGGCTTCGTCGAGCGCCAGCGGGATGGAGGCGGCGCTGGTGTTGCCGTGCTCGGCCACCGTCAGATGCGTGCGCGCCCGCGGCAGCCCGAGGTCCGGGAGCGCCTTGGCCATCAGCACGCCATTGGCCTGATGGGGAATGAAGTGATCCACGCTCGCGGCGTCCGTGCGATGCGTGGCCAGCAGGGCCCGTATCGCACGCGGCAGCTCGGCGAGAACGTACTCGCTGACCGCGCGGCCCCGCATCCGGAAGAAGTGGCCCCCGTCGGCGAGGGTCTTCTCCGACGCCGGCGCGCGGCTGCCGCCCGCCGGCACCTGGATCAGCTCGTGGAGTGCGCCGTCGCTGGTGAGCAGCGACCCGGTGAGGCCGTAGCCGGGGCGTACGGGCCCCAGCACCACCGCCCCCGCCCCGTCGCCGAAGAGCACCGCGGTGCGCCGGTCGGTACGGTCGATGATGCGGGAGTAGACATCGGCGCCGATCACCAGGGCGTACGGGGCGGGGGCGCCGGAGCCGGCCGACAGCAGCCCGGCCGCCGTCACCAGGGCGAACACGAAGCCGCTGCAGACCGCGTTGATGTCGAAGGCGGCGGCGCCCGTGGCGCCGATCCGGTGCTGCACCAGACAGGCGGTGGCGGGCTGGGGGTGATCGGGGGTCGAGGTGGCCACCACGATCCAGCCGAGCTGACCGGCGCGGATCCCGGCGTCCGCGAGGGCGGCGCGGGCCGCCTCCACGGCCAGGTCGGAGGTGGCCTCGTGGGCGGCGGCGTAACGGCGGCGCCGGATCCCGGTCTTGGCCGAGATCCACTCCGCGGTCACCCCGGCGCGCTCGGCCACCAGCTCATTGGACACGGCCTCGGCCGGCAGATAGGAGCCGGTGCCGAGGATCCCGACGGGCCGGCCGCCCGGTGTCCGGACCGGATGGTCGGTCATCTGGCTCTCCCGGCCCGCGCGGCCACCGCCGCCTTCGCCGGTGCCATCGCTGTGGTAGCTGTCCGCGGGGTTCGGCGGTGCTCGAGAAGAAGCATTGAGTGGTTCCCTCCGGATCCATGCCGGGCTTTGACGCTACGGACCGGGCACGGCACGGATAACCCCTAACCCATCACACCCCTAGGCCCCCTACCGGATGAACCCGGTCCGCCGTATGAGCCGGCGCATGGCGGGCACCCGCCCAAGGTGGTACCGATACATGCAGGCCGAAGGCAGTCCGGCTCAGGGAGCGGCCCCCATGGAGTGGTTCACCTCATCCGACTACTGGCTGAGCCGACTCGTCTTCCAACGGGGGCTGGCCGCCGTCTATCTGATCGCCTTTCTGACGGCGGCCCTGCAGGGCCGGGCGCTGCTCGGCGAGCGGGGGCTGACCCCGGTGCCGCGCTTCCTCGAGCGGGTGCCGTTCCGGCGCTCGCCCAGCCTGTTCCATCTGCACTACTCCGACCGGCTCTTCGTCTGCTGCGCCTGGCTGGGGGCCGCGCTGTCGGCCGCGCTGCTGGTGGGGGCCGCGGACCGGGCGCCCCTGGCGGTCGCGATGGTGGCGTGGCTGGTGCTGTGGCTGCTGTATCTGTCGATCGTCAACGTGGGACAGGTGTGGTACGGCTTCGGCTGGGAGTCCCTGCTGCTGGAGTCGGGGTTCCTCGCCGTCTTCCTGGGCAATGAGCACACCGCGCCACCCGTGCTCATCCTGTGGCTGCTGCGCTGGCTGCTGTTCCGGGTGGAGTTCGGCGCCGGGCTGATCAAGATCCGTGGGGACCGCTGCTGGCGGGACTTGACGTGTCTCTACTACCACCATGAGACCCAGCCGATGCCGGGGCCGCTGAGCTGGTTCTTCCACCATCTGCCGAGGCCGCTGCACCGGGCGGAGGCGGCGGCCAACCATGTGGCGCAACTGATCGTGCCGGTGCTGCTGTTCACCCCGCAACCGGTCGCGAGCGTGGCGGCGGGGATCGTCGTGGTCACCCAACTGTGGCTGGTGGCCTCCGGGAACTTCTCCTGGCTCAACTGGCTGACGATCCTGCTGGCGCTCCCGGCGGTCGACGGGCGCCGCGCCGCCGAGGTGCTGGGGCTGTCCCGGCCGCCGCCCCTCGCCGCTCCCCCGGTCTGGTACGAGGTGGTGGTGCTGGCCGCCACCGCGCTGGTGCTGGTGCTCAGCTACTGGCCGGCCCGCAATCTGCTGTCGGGCCGTCAGCTGATGAACTATTCGTTCAACCCGCTGCACCTGGTCAACACCTACGGGGCCTTCGGCAGCATCAGCCGCGGCCGGCAGGAGGTGGTGATCCAGGGCACCGGCGAGGCCGTCCTCACCCCGGACACGGTCTGGAAGGACTACGAGTTCCGGGGCAAGCCGGGCGATGTGCGGCGGAGGCCGCGCCAATACGCCCCGTACCATCTGCGGCTGGACTGGATGATGTGGTTCGCGGGGCTCTCGCCCGCCTACGCCGGGTCCTGGTTCACCCCGCTGATCGGCAAGCTGCTGGTCAACGACCGGGCGACGGTGAAGCTGCTGCGCGCCACCCCCTTCCCGGGGACGCCGCCCACCCATCTGCGCGCGCGGCTTTATCTCTACCGCTTCACCACCCCGGCGGAACGGCGGGCCACCGGGGCCTGGTGGCATCGGACCCTGCTGAGCGAGTTTCTGCCGCCGGTCAGGCTGGAGGACCACGGCTCGTCGCGGGCGTGACACCGGGCCGGGCCGACGCTCAGGCGGCGGCACCCTTCGCGTTCGGAGTCTCGGCGCCCGGCGGGGGGTTGCGCAACACGGCATAGCCGACACCGACGCCCACCGCGATCGGCCATTCCAGCACTCCGGCGAGGCCCATCGCGCCGAGGCCGAGATAGAGCGGAAGCCCGCCCTTGGCGGGCAGGATCCGCCGTGCGGTCCTGATCGGCAGCGTGACCACGCTCGCCGTGGCCATGGCGGCGCGGGGGACGGTGAAGGTGACGGTGCGGTCCTTCCCGTGGGACGCGCCCGTCCTCCGGGCGTCGGCCGTCTTGGCTGTCGTCGCTGCGCTCACGCCTTCCTCCTACCGGATGTCGCTTTGGTTACTTTATGGCGTAATTAGGTAAGTATAGGCCGAATTTACGATCCGGCATATCAGGACCGAGGGGAGAGCAGCCGTTGCTGCCCATCACTATGTTCACGGGCCTCGTCTCCGCTCCGTCCCGCGGGATGAGCGGTCTGCGGCTGCGCCTCGCGGACATCGCCGACGTCCTGCGCGACACCGGCGACCGGCGCACCAGCCGGAGGGTGTGGGCGCGGGCCGGCCGGGCCCATGTGGAGGTCCACGGGCTCACCGGCCACGGGGAGGGCCATGAGCGGCTGGCCCGGGCGGTGGAGGAGGCGCTGCGGCGAGTGGCGGGCGTCAACTGGGCCGGGGTGAACGCGGCACTGGGCCAGGTACTGGTCGACTTCGACGAGGACCAGCTCGGCCCCGAGGACGTGCTGAAGGTGGTCGAGCGCGTCGAAGCGGCCCAGGGGACGGACGCGGACTCCTTCCCGGCGGGCCGTCCGCAGCCGCCGTTCGCCTCCGCGCCGGCGACGCTGGCCGCGGCCGCGCTCGCCGCCGACTGCCTGGGCCTGGTGGCGGCCACGATCCGGCGGGTGTCGATGGTGCCCGCACTCTCCCCCGCGCTGCGCATCCCCACGGTGATGGCGGAGATCCAGCCGCGGGTCCGCGGTCTGCTGGAGTCCCGGCTCGGCCGTGTCCAGGCCGACGCCCTGATCGGCGTGTCGAACGCCGTGGTGCACGCCCTGACCAGGGGCGAGGCCCCGCTCGCCCTGGACGCGCTGCAGCGCATGCTGCAACTCGCCGAGATCCGCGGCCGACAGGTCGTATGGCAGGGCCGGGAGCCCGAGTTGGTGACGGACGGCGACGGGCTCCCCGAGCGCTCGCACCCGCCCGTCCCCCGGCCCGCTCCCCTGCCTCACGGGCCGGTGGAGACCTGTATCGACCGCACCTCCCTGGCCTCGCTGTCCAGTGCGGGCGGGCTGCTGGCGTGGACCCGCGACCCCGAGCAGGCCGCGAAGGCGCTGCTGGCCACCGTGCCGAAGGCGGCCGCCATGGGGCGGGAGGCGTTCGCCGCCCGGCTGGGCGATGTGCTGGCACGCGACGGCGTGGTGCCCATGGACGGCACCGCGCTGCGGCTGCTGGACCGCGTGTCGGCGGTGCTGATCGACTCGCGGGTGCTGTGCGCCGGCCGTCCGCGGCTGATGTCGGTCGCCACCGTCGGCGATCTGGGGGAGGCCGAGGCGTGGAGCGCCGCGCAGTCCGTCCTGGACCGCCGCACGCTGCGGGAGCTGTCCGACGAGGGGCCCTGGACGCGCGGCCCCTGGCGGCTGGAGCGGCCCCACGACATCCCCGCGGCGATCCCGGCGAGCCCCTTGGCGCTGACCGCGGACCTGCACGCCGAGGACGGTCGGCGGCAGGCCCGGATCCGGATCGGCTGCGAACTCGACCCGCTGGCCGATGCCGTGGTGGCGGCGGCCCGCACCGGCGCGCAGCGCCTGGTGCTCACCGGACACGCCAGCACGGACGAGATCGCTCCATGGGCCGACGAACTGCTCCCCCTCGGCACCTCGCTCCCCGACACGGTGCGCCGGCTGCAGATCGAGGGCCACGGCGTGTTGCTGATCAGCGGCGAGGATGACGAGGCGCTCGGCGCGGCCGATCTCGGCGTCGCCGTCACGGCGCGCGGCGAGAGCCGGGTGTGCTGGTCGGCCGATCTGATCTGCGGCCCCGGCCTGCTCCATGCGTGGCGGGTGCTGCGGGCGCTGGAGGACGCGCGCTCGGTCAGCCGGCGCTCGGCCCGGCTGTCGATGGGCGGATCCGCGCTCGGCGCGCTCATCGCCGCGGCGGGAACCCGGCCCGCGGTGGCCGGGCTCGCCACCTCTCCGGTGTACAGCGCGGCGTTCCTGGCCGTGCTCGGCGGGATCGGCGCGGCGCGCCGGGTGGAGCGCCGCCCCCCGCCCCCGCCCCGCGTCCGCGGCAACTGGCACGCCCTGGGGGCGCGGGAGACCCTGAGCGTGCTGTGCGCGTTCCGGGAGAACGGGACGGAGCTGCCCGACGGCTCGGGCGCGTCACGCGGTGCGGGTGCCGGGGAGCCGGGCGCGCCGGGGTCCTCCGGGGCCCTGTGGTCCGCCGGGGTGCGCCCGGTGCGCAAGGCCGCCGGGACGGTCGTAGGGGCCGGGGCGCCCGGTGTCATGGGGTCCGCCTCCGCCCGCTTCGCGGCGCTGCACCGGAACACCGCCTCGCTGGTGAACGCGGTGCGCGAGGAGCTGCACGATCCGCTCACCCCGGTGCTGGCGCTCGGCGCCGCGGCCTCGGCGGCGGTGGGATCCGGTGTGGACTCCTTCCTCGTCGTCAGCGTGATGGCGGGCAACGCGGTGATCAGCGGCGCGCAGCGGCTGCGCGCCGAGCGCTCGCTGCGTGGCCTGCTGCTGGGCGAGCGGATGAACGGACGGCTGGTCGACTGGGCGCCCGCGATGTCCCTGGCGGACGGGGTGGCGGCGGACCGCGAGGTGTTCTTCGCGGGGCTGACCGCCGCCCCGGTGCGCACGGTGGCCGCCGAGGAGCTCCGGGTCGGGGACGTCATCGCGCTGCGGCCCTCGGATGTCGTACCGGCCGACGCCCGGCTGCTGGTGAGCGACCGGCTGGAGCTGGACGAGGCCGGGATGACCGGCGAGTCCGGGCCGGTTGCCAAGGACCCGGCCGCCACTCCGGGGGCCGACCTGGCGGACCGGTCCTGCATGGTCTACGAGGGCTGCACGGTGCTCGCCGGAACCGGTTACGCCGTGGTCGTGGCCGCCGGGGCGCAGACCGAGGCGGGGCGCGCCGCCGAACTGGCCGGACGCGCCACCGCGCCCATCGGGATCGAGGGCCGGCTGGCCGCGCTCACCAAGGTCGCGCTGCCCGCCACCGGCCTCGGCGGCGCCGCCGTCACCCTGCTGGGGCTGATGCGCGGGGTGCCGGTGCGCGAGGCGCTGTCCACCGGCGTGGCCATCGCGGTGGCCGCCGTGCCCGAGGGGCTGCCGCTGGTGGCCACGGTGGCGCAGTCCGCCGCGGCGCGCCGGCTCTCGCACCGCGGAGTGCTGACGCGCTCGCCGCGGGTGCTGGAGGCCCTGGGCCGGGTCGACGTCGTGTGCTTCGACAAGACCGGCACCCTGACCGAGGGCCGGCTGGCCGTGGCCCGGGTCGCCGGGTACGACCACGAGCTGCCGACCGGCAGTGCGCTGGGCATGCGGCTGCTGCGTACGGCGGCCCGGGCCTGCCCCGAGCGCGAGGGCGGGCGGGCGCTGGCCCACGCCACCGACCAGGCCGTCATCGACGCGGCGGCCGCGCACTGCGACGGGGACGGCGCCTGGTCTCCGGTCTCCGAGCTGCCCTTCGAGGCCAGCCGGGGATTCTCGGCGTCGCTGGGCACGGAGTCCGGGCGCCCGCATCTGGCGGTCAAGGGGGCACCGGAGATCGTGCTCGCCCGGTGTGCGTACGCCCTGAGTCCGGGGGCGGCGGGCGACACCGTGCCGCTGACCGCCGAGCGGCGGCATGCCACCGAGCGCCTGCTGTACTCGCTGGCCTCCGACGGGCTGCGGGTGCTTGCGGTGGCCGAGACCCGGCCCGCCACGTCCGACACGCCGTCGGCGGAGGTGGCCGGGATCGCCACGGAGCTCACGCTGCTGGGCTTCATCGCCATCGCGGACACCACGCGGCCGGGTGCCGCCGAGACCGTCAAGCGACTGACGGACGCCGGAGTACGCGTCGCCATGGTCACCGGCGACCATCCGACCACGGCGGTCGCCATCGCCCGGGAGCTGGGCATCCCGGACGCCGAGCCGGTGCTCACCGGGACGGAGCTGGACACCCTGCCCGAAGGCGAACGGGTCAAGCGGATCGCCCGTACCACCGTCTTCGCCCGGGTCTCCCCCGAGCACAAGGTCCGTATCGTCCAGGCGCTGCGGCAGGCCGGGCAGGTGGTGGCCATGACCGGGGACGGGGTGAACGACGCGGCCGCCATCCGCCTCGCGGACATCGGCATCGGGCTGTCCGCCCACGGCTCGGCCTCGGCCCGCGCCGCGGCGGACATGGTGCTCACCGACCCGGACCCGACCCGGATCCTCGACGCGCTGCAGGAGGGCAGGGCGCTGTGGCGCAGTGTGCGCGACGCGGTGGCGATCCTGGTCGGCGGGAACGCGGGTGAGGTCGCCTTCACCGTCCTGGGCGCGGCGGTGGCCGGGCGGGCGCCGCTGGGCACCCGTCAGCTGCTTCTGGTGAATCTGCTCACCGACATGCTGCCCGCCCTGGCGGTCGCCCTCGCCCGGTCCCGGGAGCAGAAGTCCGGTGAGGACCCGCTGGTCGGTGGCCCGGCGTCCGCGCTGTTCGGCTCCGATCTGGGCCGCATTCTCGTGGTGCGCGGCAGTGCCACCGCGCTGGGCGCCGCCGCGGCCTGGCAGTGCGGGCGGATGACGGGCCGGGCCCGGCGGGCGAGCACCATGGGGCTCGCGGCGCTGGTCGGCACTCAGCTTGGCCAGACGTTCATGACCGACTGGCACAGCCCCCTGGTGCTGGTCACCAGCGTCGCCTCGGCGGCCACGCTGTTCGCCATCGTGGAAACCCCGGTGGTCAGCCACTTCTTCGGCTGTACGCCCCTGGGCCCGATGGCCTGGTCGGTCGTCGGCACGTGCTCGGCCGCCGCCACTTTGGGGGCGGCCGTCGCGCCGCGGCTGCTCTTCCCCCGGCGGGCGCCGCTCGCGGTCTGAACGCACCACCCCGGAAACGGGACATCTCGGGCGCTTCTTAACCTGAGCTTTCCATCCATTCACCCCACGCTCACCCGGTGTGCGCCACCCGCTTTCCGGCGCGGGTCAGGCTACGGATTGGAAGCGGATGCCTCGCTTCCGCTCGTGTTCCGTCCAGTGAGGTACTCATGGCCCACATTCTGACGACCGTCCTGGTCAAGCTGGCCCAGATTGCGCTGGAGGCGTTTGTCGCCCAGTTCGTGAAGACGCTTCTGACCTCGACCTTCCGGCCGGCCGCCGCTCCGGCCGCCGCCTGATACGCCGCCTGATACGGCCGGCACCCGCCGGCCGTTCGGGGTGACGTCCCCAGGGACGGCGCCCCGTCATCGTCACCGAGGCCCGGAAGCGCCGCGACGCTCCCGGGCCTTCCGCAGGGCGGCGGCGCTGCGCGGCACTGCTCAGCGCGGCGCGCTCAGTGGCCGTACGACGCCGCCCGGTGCACCGGACCGTGGGCGGTCGGGCAGTGCTCCTCGTCCTCCCGTCCCCGCGCGGCGGGGACGTCCAGATGGTCGACCTGAAGCGTGGTGTGGGTGATCCCGTACTCGCCGCGCAGCACCGTCTCCAGGTCCTCCCGGACCGCATGGCAGTCGCCGCCCGCCGCGACCAGGACATGGGCGGAGAGCGAGACCTCACCCGAGGTGATCTGCCAGACATGCAGATCGTGCACCTCGGCCACCTGTCCGTGGGCGACGAGTCGGCCGCCCACCTCATCGGGCTCGACGCCGGTCGGGGCGGCCTCCAGCAGCACCCGGCCGGAGGCCCGCAGCAGCTCCACACCCGCCTTGATCATGAGGACGACCACCAGCAGACCGGCGATCGCGTCGGCGCGGGCGAAGCCCGTCGTCACCACCACCAGTCCGGCGACGGCGGTGGCGATGAAGGCGTAGAGATCGTTGAGCACATGCTGGAAGGCGCCCTCGACATTGAGCGAGGAGCGGTTCGCCTTCGACATGCACCACGCCGCCGCGAGATTCACCACCACACCGGCCAGCGCGGTGACCAGCACCAGACCGCCGGTCACCTCGGGCGGATCGATCAGCCGCCCCACGCTCTCATAGCCGAGATAGGCGCCGAGCAGCAGCAGAGAAAGGCCATTGGCCTGGGCGGAAAGGATTTCCGACCGCTTGAGCCCATAGGTGTATCCGCCGCGTGCGGGGCGCGCCGAGAGCCGGATCGCGATGAGCGCGAGCACGATCGAGGCGGCGTCGGTGAGCATATGGGCCGCGTCGGACAGCAGCGCCACGGAGCGGGCGATGACCCCGACGACGACCTCGACCGCCATGAAGCCGCTGATCAGCGCGAGGGCGAGGGACAGCCACCGGCGGTCCGCGTTCTCCGCCACGCCGTGGGCGTGGCCACCGTGCCCGGCTCCGCCGTGCCCCTCGTCGGGTCCGTGCGCATGAGCTCCCACCGGCTCCTCCTCGGATCGTGTTCGGGACAGCGCAATTGAAACAGCCCCGAGGGGAATTCACCAAAGGCTGCAATGGACACGGTTATCAATAAACTTCCGCACTGGCGACGAAGAGGCTTTATGAATGCGGCAATGCTTTTCATTACGGAGTGCGAAAAGGGTGCGCGGCCCGGTCGCCCGGGCCCGCCACCAGGGAGTCGCTGACATGTGCGAGACCACGCCGATGCGGGTGAGACCGGCGCGCGGAAGGTGACCCGGCGGGGCACGGCGCGTTGTCCGACTATGACGACGACGATGCGACGCCGTTCTCTCTCGCAGCCGAGCAGAGCGCTGGACCGGAGCACCGAAGGCGACGGAACGGTTAATCAGACCGTTCACACATCCACATCCGTACCGATCTACGCGGATCTGG
The DNA here is from genome assembly GCF_003595545.1 of Streptomyces sp. 11-1-2. Taxonomy (NCBI): domain Bacteria; kingdom Bacillati; phylum Actinomycetota; class Actinomycetes; order Kitasatosporales; family Streptomycetaceae; genus Streptomyces; species Streptomyces sp. 11-1-2. The sequence goes on along the minus strand of NZ_CP022545.1, from coordinate 9,870,888 downwards.
TCGAGCGCTGGGCGTCCGCGGGGCGCGCGGTGCCCGGGCGCTACGACCGCGAGTGGACCGAACTGGTCAACTGTCCCCCCTGGCCGGACCGGATCCGGGCGGCGGCCCGCCCGGCGGCACGACCGTCCGCCGACTGAACCACCGCCCGTTCACCGGCCGGCTCATCGCGCGGGGCGCGGATATGCCTACTCATCCCCGCGGACGCGGACGCGCCTATTCGTCGTCCCCGCCCTCCAGGCCGCCCTCCGTCTCCAGATACAGCTCCCGCACCCGCTCCAGCACCTCCGGGTCGGGCTCGTCCCACAGCCCGCGGCTCTCGGCCTCCAGCAGCCGCTCGGCCATGCCGTGCAGCGCCCAGGGGTTGGCCTGCTCCAGGAAGGCGCGGTTCTCCGGGTCGAGCAGATAGGTCTGGGCGAGCTTGTCGTACATCCAGTCGGCGACCACGCCCGTGGTCGCGTCGTAGCCGAAGAGGTAGTCGACCGTCGCGGCGAGCTCGAAGGCGCCCTTGTAGCCGTGGCGGCGCATCGCCTCGATCCAGCGCGGGTTGACCACCCGGGCGCGGAAGACCCGTGAGGTCTCCTCGTGGAGGGTGCGGGTGCGGACCGTCTCGGGGCGAGTGGAGTCGCCGATGTACGCGGCGGGCGCGGTGCCCTTCAGGGCGCGCACGGTGGCCACCATGCCGCCGTGGTACTGGAAGTAGTCGTCGGAGTCGGCGATGTCGTGTTCGCGGGTGTCGGTGTTCTTGGCCGCGACCGCGATCCGGCGGTAGGCGCTCTCCATCTCGGCCCGCGCCGGCCGCCCCTCCAGACCGCGGCCGTAGGCGTAGCCGCCCCAGACCGTGTAGACCTCGGCGAGGTCGGCGTCGGTGCGCCAGTCGCGGCTGTCGATGAGCTGGAGCAGCCCGGCGCCGTAGGTACCGGGGCGGGAGCCGAAGATCCGGGTGGTGGCGCGGCGCTCGTCACCGTGGGCGGCGAGGTCGGCGCGGGTGTGCGCCCGTATGTAGTTGTCCTCGTCGCTCTCCTCCAGGGAGGCGGCGAGCCGTACGGCGTCGTCCAGCAGCCCGACGACATGGGGGAAGGCGTCCCGGAAGAATCCGCTGATGCGCAGGGTGACATCGACGCGCGGGCGGCCCAGCTGGTCGAGCGGCACGGGTTCCAGGCCCGTCACCCGGCGCGAGGCGTCGTCCCACACCGGACGGACGCCCAGCAGCGCCAGTGCCTCGGCCACATCGTCGCCGGAGGTGCGCATCGCGCTCGTGCCCCACAGCGAGAGGCCGACGGACTTCGGCCACTGGCCGTCGTTGTCGGCGCGGTAGCGCTCCAGCAGCGAATCGGCGAGGGCCTGGCCGGTCTCCCAGGCCAGCCTGCTGGGCACGGCCTTGGGGTCGACGGAGTAGAAGTTACGGCCGGTCGGCAGGACGTTGACCAGGCCGCGCAGCGGCGAGCCGGACGGCCCCGCGGGGACGAACCCGCCGGCGAGGGCGTGGACGGCGTGGTCGATCTCGTCCGTCGTGGCGGCCAGCCGGGGGACGACCTCGCGGGCGGCGAAGTCGAGAATCGCGGAGACGCCGGGGCGCTGCTCCTCGGGCAGGGTGAGGACGGCCTTCTCGACGGCCTCCGGGGCCCATTCGGCGTCCTCCATCGCCTGGACCAGCGCGCGGGCCCGCTCCTCGGCCTCGTCGGCGCCGGTGCGGGTGGCGGCCGACTCGTCGAGGCCGAGCGCCTCGCGCAGGCCGGGGAGTGCGGACGTACCGCCCCAGATCTGGCGGGCGCGGAGGATGGCCAGCACCAGGTTGACGCGCGCGGGCCCGGCCGGGGCGGTGCCCAGGACATGCAGTCCGTCGCGTATCTGGGCGTCCTTGACCTCGCACAGCCAGCCGTCGACATGCAGCAGGAAGTCGTCGAAGCCGTCGTCGTCCGGCCGGTCGTCCAGGCCCAGGTCGTGGTCGAGGCGGGCGGCCTGGATGAGGGTCCAGATCTGGGCGCGGATGGCGGGGAGCTTGGCCGGGTCCATCGCGGAGATGGCGGCGTACTCGTCGAGCAGCTGCTCCAGCCGCGCGATGTCGCCGTAGGAGTCGGCGCGGGCCATCGGCGGGACGAGGTGGTCGACGAGGGTGGCGTGGACGCGGCGCTTGGCCTGGGTGCCCTCGCCCGGGTCGTTGACCAGGAAGGGGTAGATGAGCGGCAGATCGCCGAGCGCGGCGTCGGGGCCGCAGGCGGCGGACAGTCCGGCGTTCTTGCCCGGCAGCCACTCCAGGTTGCCGTGTTTGCCCAGGTGGACCATGGCGTCGGCGCCGAAGCCGCCGTCGGCGCGGGGCGTGGCCATCCAGCGGTAGGCGGCCAGGTAGTGGTGCGAGGGCGGCAGATCGGGGTCGTGGTAGATGGCGATGGGGTTCTCGCCGAAGCCGCGCGGGGGCTGGATGACCACCAGGAGGTTGCCGCGGCGCAGCGCGGCCAGCACGATCTCGCCCTCCGGGTCGCGGCTGGTGTCGACGAACATCTGGCCGGGCGGCGGGCCCCAGTGCTCCTCGACCGCGTCCCGCAGCGCCTGCGGAAGCGTGGCGTACCAGCGGCGGTAGTCGGCGGCCGGGACACGGACGGGGTTGCGGGCGAGCTGCTCCTCGGTGAGCCACTCCTGGTCGTGGCCGCCGGCCTCGATGAGGGCGCGGATCAGGTCGTCGCCGTCGCCGGAGACCAGGCCCGGGAGCGCGTCCGGCCCGTCCTCGGGGCCGAGGTCGTAGCCATCGGCGCGCAGCCGGCGCAGCAGGGCGACGGCGCTCGCGGGGGTGTCGAGGCCGACGGCGTTGCCGATCCGGGAGTGCTTGGTGGGGTAGGCGGAGAGGACGAGCGCCAGGCGCTTGTCGGCGGCGGGGATATGGCGGAGCCGGGCGTGCCGTACCGCGATTCCGGCGACACGCGCGGCGCGCTCGGCATCGGCGGCATAGACCGGCAGGCCGTCCTCGTCGACCTCCTTGAACGAGAACGGCACGGTGATGAGCCGCCCGTCGAACTCGGGAACGGCGACCTGGGTCGCGGCGTCCAGCGGGGAGAGCCCCTCGTCGTTCTCCTCCCACGCGGCGCGCGACGAGGTCAGGCACAGCGCCTGCAGCACGGGCACGTCGAGCGCGGTGAGCGCGCCCGCGTCCCACGCCTCGTCGTCGCCGCCCGCGGACGCCTCGGCGGGGCGGGTGCCACCGGCCGCGAGGACGGTGGTGACGATGGCGTCGGCCGCGCCGAGGGCCTCGATCAACTCGGGTTCGGGGGCCCGCAGCGAGGCGACGAACAGCGGCAGCGGGCGGCCACCGGCGTCCTCCACGGCCCGGCACAGGGCCTCCACGAAGGGGGTGTTGCCGCTCATGTGGTGGGCGCGGTAGTAGAGCACCGCGATGGTCGGGCCGGTGACGTCGCCGGGGCCGGCCGCGCGGTCGGTGCGCTCCAGCGGACCCCAGGTGGGCGCGGGCGCGGGCGGTTCGAAGCCATGGCCGGTGAGCAGCACGGTGTCGGAGAGGAACCGGGCGAGCTGGTCGAGGTTGGCGGGCCCGCCGTGGGCGAGGTAGGCGTGGGCCTCGGCGGCGATGCCGACCGGGACCGTGGACGCCTCCATGAGCTGGGCGTCGGGCGCCTGTTCACCGGTGAGGACGACGACGGGCAGGTCGCCCGCGAGCAGCGTGTCGAGCCCTTCCTGCCAGGCGCGGATGCCGCCGAGGAGCCGTACGACGACGAGTTCGGCGCCGTCGAGGAGGCCGGGGAGGTCGCCCGGAGCGAGGCGGGCCGGGTTGGCGAGGCGGTACGGCACCGGGCCCGCGGCGGCACGGGCGCTGAGCAGGTCGGTGTCGGACGTCGACAGCAGCAGAATCATGCGGCGGCATGCCTTCCTCGGGGTCCGCGCCCCGGGCGGGTTGAAGACGGCGGCAGTTCCTGGCTCGCGCGGCCGCTGCCGTTCGGCAGCCGCCGCGCTCACAGTGGCGGGACCGCGCCGGATTTCCACCGGCTTCCTACCGTGAGTGCCGTCTTGTGCGTTCGGCGGGCCGGGACCGACCCACCGCTGAGCATAGTAAGCGTTGCTGACCTGCCACGGGATGGTGAGTTCCGGCCTGGCCGGGGCGGCGGGCCGGACCGGATCGTCGGTATGCTCGCCGCCATGCCCCTCCCCCCGACAACCACCCCATCCGGGGATGAAAGCCCCGTGCGCGGGCGCGATGACGCCTGTCCGGGCGCGCTGCGGCTGCACCCGGCGGACGACGGTTCACTCGCCCGGATGCGGGTGCCGGGCGGGCTGCTGACGGGCCGTCAGGCGGTGGCGCTGGGGCGGGTGGCGGAGGAGCTGGGCGACGGGCGGCTGGACATCACCTCACGGGGCAACCTGCAGGTGCGCGGCCTGGACGCGGGGTGCGGCGCGGAACTGGCGGCCCGGCTGCGGGCGGCCGGACTGCTGCCCTCGGACCGCCATGACCGGGTGCGCAACATCGTGGCGTCGCCGCTGTCCGGCCTGGACGGCGGGGGGCATGCGGATGTGGTGGCGTGGGTGCGGGAACTGGACGCCGCACTGTGCGACGGCACACCGGCTGGGGGCGGTGAATTGTCGGGCTTGTCGGGCAGGTTCCTGTTCGCGCTGGACGATGGGCGTGGCGATGTGGCCGCCTTGGGCGCGGATGTGACATTGATCGCAACGCCGGACGGTGGAGCGGTACTCCGGGTCGGCGGTCCGCTGCCGGGTCCGGATGTGCCGTCGCCGCCGACGGCGGGGACACGCCCGGACGCGGCAGGGCGGCGGGGGTCTCGTACGGCCGGGTCGGCGGCGGGGAGCGGCCTCCGGGTGCGGAGCGAGGACGCGCCGCGAGCGGCGGCGCTGGCCGCGGTGGAGTTCCTGGCCAAGGCCCGTGAGAGCGGCACCCGGGCGTGGCGGATACGCGAACTCCCGGCGCGACACGCCGTGACGACCGAGGGATTGGTCGCGCGACTCGCCGACGCGGGCGTCGAGGCCGTACCCGTGGAGCGTGAACCAGCGCCCCGCGCCCGCGCCACACCCCCCGTCCCCGGACCGGTCCCCGGCCCGAACGGGCGTCACGCACTGTCCATCGCCCTCCCCCTGGGCCGGGTGAGCGCCGCGCAGTGGCGGCTGCTCGCCGGGCTCGCCTCCCGGAGCGGGGCCGATGAGCTGCGTATGACACCCTGGCGCGGCGTGGTGCTCCCCGGGTTCGCCCCGGACGACACACGCGGTGCCTTGGCCGAACTGTCCGACGCGGGACTGGTGACCACGCCGGATTCGGCGTGGCTCGGGGTCGGCGCGTGCACGGGACGGCCGGGCTGTGCCAAGTCCCTGGCGGATGTGCGGGCCGACACGGCACGCATGGTCGCGGACCCGGCGCGGGGGGTTGCGGGCACGGCGCCGGGGACCTCGGGCACGGCTCGGGGGGCCGCGGACCCGGCGGGAGTGGTCGCGGACCCGGCGGGAGTGGTCGCGGACCCGGAGGCAGTGGTCGCGGGCGGTTCGATGCCGTGGCCGGTGAGCGGCACGGCGTACGGCGGCGGCCCGGCCGGGCCCGATCCGCTGCCGGTGTATGTCTCCGGCTGTGAACGGCGCTGCGGTCACCCCGGGGGCCGCTGGGTGGACGCGCTGGCGACCGGCGACACGGACTACCGCGTCACCGTACGCGGCGCGAGGGGGGACACGCCGGAGGCGGACAGCACGGACAGCGTGGATGTGACAGCAGAGCAGTTGGCCGACGCCGTCGCGGCGGCCCGTGGAACGACATGATCGAGGACACCGTGTTCGACTACGAGAAGGACGGGGCGGCCATCTACCGCGCGTCCTTTGCCACCATCCGCGCCGAGGCCGACCTCGGCGGGCTCCCCGCCGACGTCAGCCAGGTGGCGGTGCGGATGATCCACGCCTGCGGCATGGTCGACCTGGTCAAGGACGTCGCGTACACCCCCGAGGTGGTCTCCCGCGCCCGCGCCGCGCTGCGGTCCGGCGCGCCGGTGCTCTGTGACGCGCGCATGGTCGCCAGCGGGGTCACCCGCAAGCGGCTGCCCGCCGACAACGAGGTCATCTGCACCCTCGCGGACCCCGCCGTACCGGAGTTGGCGCGGCGCATGGGCACCACACGCAGCGCCGCCGCGCTGGAGCTGTGGCGGGACCGGCTCGAAGGGGCGGTGGTGGTGGTCGGCAACGCCCCCACGGCGCTGTTCCGGCTGCTGGAGATGATCGAAGAAGGAGGGGCGGGCGCGCCGCGCCCGGCCGCCGTGATCGGTGTGCCGGTGGGCTTCATCGGCGCCGCCGAGTCCAAGGAGGCGCTGGCCGGGCATCCGGCGGCGCTCGACCACCTGGTGGTGCACGGCCGGCGGGGCGGCAGTGCCATCGCCGCGGCCGCGATCAACGCGATAGCGAGCGAGGAAGAGTGAGCGAGCAGCAGACGGGCCGGCTCTACGGTGTGGGGCTCGGCCCCGGCGACCCCTCCCTGATGACCGTACGCGCCGTGGAGGTCATCGCCGAGGCCGAGGTCGTCGCCTACCACAGCGCCCGGCACGGGCGCAGCATCGCCCGCTCCATAGCCGAGCGGCATCTGCGGCCCGACCACATCGAGGAGCGGCTGGTCTACCCGGTCACCACGGAGACCACCGACCATCCGGGCGGCTATCGCGGCGCGATGGACGAGTTCTACGCGGACGCCGCCGCCAGGCTCGCCGCGCATCTGGACGCGGGACGCACGGTCGCGGTGCTCGCGGAGGGCGATCCGCTCTTCTACGGCTCGTACATGCACATGCACAAGCGGCTCGCCGACCGCTATCCCACCGAGGTCGTCCCCGGTGTCACCTCGGTCAGCGCCGCGGCCGCCCGGCTCGGCGCGCCGCTGGTGGAGGGCGAGGAGGTGCTGACGGTCCTCCCCGGCACCCTGCCGGAGGAGGAGTTGACGGCCCGGCTGGCGACGACGGACGCGGCGGCCGTGATGAAGCTCGGCCGGACGTTCCCGACGGTGCGGCGCGCGCTGGAGCGGTCGGGGCGGCTCGCGGACGCGCGCTATGTGGAGCGCGCCACGATGGACGCGGAGCGGACCGCCCCGCTGGCCGAGGTCGACCCGGAGTCGGTGCCGTACTTCTCGATGGCGGTGCTGCCCAGCCGGGTGGACGCGCCGCGCGACGAGTCCGGCGCGGGCGAGGTCGTGGTCGTCGGCCTGGGCCCGGCCGGTCCGCTGTGGCTCACCCCCGAGGCGCGCGGCGAACTGGCCGCCGTCGATGACCTCGTCGGCTACAGCACCTATCTGGACCGGGTGCCCGTACGGCCGGGCCAGCGGCGCCACGCCTCCGACAACAAGGTCGAGTCCGTACGCGCCGAGTTCGCCCTCGACCTCGCCCGGCGCGGTCGGCGTGTCGCCGTGGTCTCCTCCGGCGACCCCGGCGTGTTCGCCATGGCCACCGCCGTCCTCGAGGCCGCCTCCGAGGACCCCTACCGCGAGGTCCCGGTGCGGATCGTCCCCGGTATGACGGCGGCCCACGCCGCCGCCGCCCGGGCCGGTGCCCCGCTCGGCCACGACTACGCGGTGATCTCCCTCTCCGACCGGCTCAAGCCCTGGGAGGTCATCGCCGAGCGGCTGCGCGCCGCCGCCACGGCCGACCTGGTGCTCGCCCTCTACAACCCCGGCTCCCGCAGCCGCGTCTGGCAGGTGGGCAAGGCCCGCGAACTCCTGCTGGAGCACCGCGCCCCCGACACGCCCGTGGTGCTGGGCCGCGACATCGGCGGCCCCGGAGAACGGGTGCGGATCGTCCGCCTGGCCGACCTCGACCCGGCCGATGTCGACATGCGCACGATCCTCCTGGTGGGCTCCTCCCAGACCCGCACGGTCCACCGCGGCGACGGCACCGACGTCGTCTGGACGCCACGCCGGTACCCGGAAGGCTAGCCGCCGGGCTCAGGCCAGGGTCGTTCGGAGCCAGGCGGCGGCTTCGGCAGGGGTCTCGGCCACCGGGATGTCCTGGGGGCGGGTGGGCGTTGGATGACGACGACCGGGATGCCGGCGGCGCGGGCCGCGGCGAGTTTGGGGGCGGTGGCGTGGGCGCCGCTGTCCTTGGTGACCAGCACCTCGACGCGGTGGCGGCGCAGCAGCTCCGCCTCGCCGCCGAGGGTGAACGGGCCGCGGTCGAGGATCGCCTCCATCCGGGGCGGGACCGGCGGCTCGGGGGCGTCGACCGAGCGGACCAGGAACCATGGCTCGGTGAGGTGGGCGAAGGCGGCCAGGCCCATCCGTCCCGTGGTGAGGAAGATCCGCTCCCCCAGGGCCGGGGCCAGCCGCGCCGCGTCGGCCAGTGAGCCGGCCGAGTGCCAGCGGTCGCCCGGACCGGGTACCCAGCCGGGGCGGCGCAGGGCGAGCAGGGGAACATGGACGTCGGCGGCCGCCCGGGCCGCGTGGGAACTGATCGTGTCGGCGAAAGGATGGGTGGCGTCGATGAGCGCGTCCACCTGGTGCTCGCGGAGCCAGCGGGCCATGCCCTCGGCGCCCCCGAACCCGCCGATCCGCACCTGCCCCACGGGCAGTCGCGGCGCGGCGACCCGGCCCGCGAGGGAGCTGGTGACGCGCAGGGCGGGGTCGTCGGCGAGTTCCCCGGCGAGGCGGCGCGCCTCGGTGGTGCCGCCGAGGATGAGCACATGGCGCTGCGCCGGTGCGCTGTTCATCGGGTGCCTTTCGTCGTCCGTGCGCCCGTCATCGTATGCGCGGCGGCCGGCCCATGGCTGAGGCGGAGACGGAGGCCAAGGCGACCGGGGGACGGAGCGCGCAGCTGGAGCGGACGGGGCTGCGGCACGGCTGGACCACCGGGGCGTGTGCCACGGCCGCGACGACGGCCGCGTACACCGCGCTGCTGAACGGGGAGTTCCTCGACCCGGTGACCATCGAACTGCCCAAGGGGCAGCGGCCCGCGTTCGCGCTCGCGGCCGAGGAGCTGACGGCGGACCGGGCCATGGCCGCGGTCGTCAAGGACGCGGGGGACGACCCGGATGTGACCCACGGCGCGCTGGTCAGGGCCACGGTACGGGCCCTGCCGCCCGGCGGCGGAGTGGTCTTCCGGGCCGGTCCGGGCGTCGGCACGGTGACCCGGCCCGGATTGCCGCTCCCGGTGGGCGAACCGGCCATCAACCCCGTGCCGCGCCAGATGATGCGCGACCACATCGCCGCGGTCGCGGCCCGGCACGGCGGAACCGGTGACGTCGAGATCGAGATCTCGGTGGACCACGGCGAGGAGATCGCCCGCTCCACCTGGAATCCGCGGCTGGGCATCCTCGGCGGGCTGTCCATCCTCGGCACGACGGGCATCGTGGTGCCCTACTCCTGCTCGGCGTGGATCGACAGCATCCGGCGCGGGGTGGATGTCGCACGCGCGGCGGGGCGGCGCCACGTGGCGGGCTGTACGGGTGCGACGTCCGAGAAGGTGGCGGTGGCCGTGCACGGGCTGCCACAGGACTCACTGCTGGACATGGGCGACTTCGCGGGGGCGGTGCTGAAGTATCTGCGCCGCCACCCGGTGGACCGGCTGACGGTCGCCGGAGGCTTCGCCAAGCTCTCCAAGCTGGCCGCCGGGCATCTGGATCTGCACTCCTCACGCTCCCAGGTGGACAAGGGGTTCCTCGCGGACCTGGCCCGCCGGGGCGGGGCGGACGAGAAGCTGGCGGAGGCGGTTGCGACGGCCAACACCGGCCTGGAGACGGTGCAGTTGTGCTCCGCCCGCGGCGTACCACTCGGCGATCTGGTCGCCGCGGCAGCCCGCGACACGGCGCTCGGCGTGCTGCGCGGGGCGCCGGTGACGGTGGACGTGATCTGCATCGACCGCGCAGGCACGATCGTGGGCCGCGCCGAGCCACGCGGCCCCCGGGAGCGCTGACCCCCGGCGCGATCGCCGCACCCCCGCGTCACAGCACGGCACCCGGCAGGGTGCGGGGCGGCACCCGCACCCGTGCCACGCCCTCCCGGGCCGACACGTCGGCGAGGCGACACACCGGCCCGTGGGATACGGCCACCCGCGGGGCGTGGCACACGGGACGGTGCACGGATCATCACCGCGCCCGCCGCACGGACCCGCCACGCACTGAGTCAGCACCCCCGACACGCCGCGGACACCTCGCCTTGCAGGCCACGCGCGCCGGTGCCGCCGCCTCCGGTCGACGCGACGACACACCGGCACGGCGCGGTACGGCCGCCGTCCACCCGCGCGACGCGGCGAACCGGACGGGGTGCGGGCCTTCACCACGCCCGTCGCGCGGACCCGCTGCCGCCGCAGCCGGCACCGACCCGCTCGGCGCGGTCGCGGTGGCCCGCCGCCGGCGTCCTCGACACGCCGCCGCCCCCTGGCGGCCTTGGACCCCTCGCCCGGTGCCCCGCACGGACCGTGCGACGCCCCGCACGGGCGCGCGTCGCACGCTGCCGGGGCACAGCGTCCCCGACCCCATCGAGGCCACGCCACCAGGGCCGATGCCCCGGCGCCGGCACACGGCGGGCGGTCGTGGTCCCGGCCGGGCCGGGATCAGGTGCCGTGTGGGTGGCAGGACTCGTGGGGGCGTTCGCGGTCCGAGGAGTAGAGGTGGCTGTCGCGGAACTGTTCGGCGCCCAGGGTGCGGCCAACGATGATGACCGCCGTCCGTACCACGCCCGCCGCCTTCACCTGGGCCGCGATGTCGTCCAGCGTGCCGCGGAGCACCAGTTCGTCGGGGCGGCTGGCCATGGCGACCACGGCCGCCGGGCAGTCGGCGCCGTAGTGCGGGAGGAGTTCGCCGACGACGCGGTCCACGTAGCGGGCGGCGAGATGCAGCACGAGCAGGGCACCGCCGCGGCCGAGAGTGGCGAGGTCCTCGCCTTCCGGCATGGGGGTGGCCTGCTGGGCGATGCGGGTGAGGATGACGGTCTGGCCGACGGTCGGGACCGTCAGTTCGCGCTTCAGCGCGGCCGCCGCGGCGGCGAAGGCGGGAACGCCCGGGACGACGTCGTACGGAATGCCGGCGGCGTCGAGGCGGCGCATCTGCTCGGCGACGGCGCTGAAGACCGACGGATCGCCGGAGTGGAGGCGGGCCACGTCATGGCCCGCCTCGTGGGCGGCGGCGAACTCGGCGGTGATCTGGTCGAGGTCGAGCCGGGCGGTGTCGACGAGACGGGCGTCCGGCGGGCATTCGGCGAGCAGTTCACGCGGCACCAGGCTGCCCGCGTACAGACACACCTGGCAGCGGGCCAGGGTCCGGGCGCCGCGCACCGTGATCAGATCGGCGGCACCGGGGCCCGCGCCGATGAAGTACACCGTCATCGTGTCTCTCCTTGAGCGGCTTCGACGGATCCCGCGGGAGCGGCGGCGTACCCGCCAGGGCCCCGGGAGTCGAGCGGTTTGGTGGCGGACCACTGGGTGACCGGCATCGCCTGCCGCCAGCCGGTGAAGGCCCCGACCGGGGTGGCGTGGGAGACGGCGAGGCGGACGAGGTCGCCACCGTGGCGGCGGTACCGGTCGGCGAGCAGCGCCTCGGACTCCAGGGTCACGGTGTTGGCGACGATCCGGCCACCGGGCGGCAGGGCCGCCCAGCACGCCTCCAGCAGCTCTGGGGCGGTCAGGCCGCCGCCGATGAACACCGCGTCGGGGATGGGCAGTCCGGCCAGGGCGTCCGGGGCGGCGCCGGTGACAACGGTCAGCCCGGGCACACCGAGCGCGTCGGCGTTGCGGCCGATGCGCTCGGCGCGCACCGGGTCGCGTTCGACCGAGACCGCCCGGCAGGTGCGGTGGGCGCGCATCCACTCCACGGCGATGGAGCCCGAGCCGCCGCCGACGTCCCACAGCAGCTCCCCGGGGGCGGGGGCGAGCGCGGCGAGGGTGGCGGCCCGCACATGGCGCTTGGTGAGCTGTCCGTCGTGGTCGTACGCCGTGTCGGGCAGCCCCGGCGCGAGCGACAGTGGCCGGGCGCCGTCCGCCGGGGCGCAGTCGACGGCGATGACGTTGAGGGGGTCGCCGGGCGGATGGGGCCATTGTTTGGCCGTGCCCTCCACACAGCGCTCCCGCGCGCTCCCCAACCGCTCCAGCACCCGCATCCGGCTCGGTCCGAAACCGCGGTCCGCGAGCAACCCGGCCACCTCGGCGGGGGTTTGGGCGCCCGCGCTGAGCACGAGCAGCCGCCGTCCGGCGTACAGCTCACGGTTCAGCGTGGCCAGGGGACGGCCGACGAGGCTGATCACCTCGGTCTCCTCCAGCGCCCAGCCGAGCCGCGCACAGGCCAGGGAGACGGACGAGGGATGGGGCAGCACCCGCAGCCGCTCGGCGCCCAGCAGCTCGGCCAGGGTGCGGCCGATGCCGAAGAACATGGGATCGCCGCTGGCCAGTACACAGACCCGCCGCCCGGTGTGCGCGGCGAACAGCCCGGGGACGGCGGGGCGCAGCGGGGACGGCCAGGGCACCCGCTCACCGTGGCACTCCGGCGGCAGCAGGCCCAGATGGCGATGTCCGCCGATGACCACCTCGGCCGTGCGCAACGCCTCACGGGCCGTGGGACCGAGCCCGTCCCAGCCGTCGGCGCCGATGCCGATGACGGTCACGGGGGGAGGCGGCGGGCTCACGATGGTCACCTCGCGGGTCGGGGAACGGTCCACGAAACTCTACTGACCTGCTACGACGCCCCGGCCCCCGGCTCCCGCTCCAGGCCCCGCTCCCCCGGCTGCTCCCGCTGCCCCGCCTGCTCCCGCTCGCGCTCCAGCTCCGCCAGCGCCAGCAGTTGCTCGACGGTCATGTCCTCGGGGATCGGCACCGGCGCCGGGGTGCGCAGCGGCGGCTGCCAGCCCTCCTCCGGGGCCCACCGCCGTATGATCCGGGCCGGCGCCCCGGCCACCACGGCGTGGTCGGGCACCTCGCCCCGTACGACCGCGCCCGCCGCGACCACCACGTTGCGGCCCAGCCGCGCCCCGGGCAGGATCACCGCGCCCGCGCCCAGCCAGCTGCCGGGGCCGATGTGGACGGGCGCGGAGCGCGGCCACTGGCGGCCGATGGGCTGCTCCGGATCGTCGTAGGAGTGGTTGTCGCTGGTCACATAGACGTACGGGCCGCAGAAGACATCGTCGCCGAACTCCACGGGCACCGACGCGATCACATGGCTGCCCCGGCCCAGCACCACGCCGTTGCCGATGCGCAGAACCGGATCGGGGCCGAGGTCCACACCGGGCATCATGCCGGCGGTGAGGGTCACCTGCTCGCCGATGACGCAGTGCTCGCCGAGCTCGATCCACGGTTCGCCGAAGAGGGTGCCCTGGGGGAACGCCAGCCGGGTGCCGACGCCGATGCGGCCGAACCGGTACGGGCCGGGGCGCTCGGCCGTCACCGCGCCGGCCCGCTGCACGGCGCGCCATCCGCGGTGGACCAGACGGGAGGTGACGCGTCCGCACCAGCCCCGCCAGGATGAGAACAGGTTCTCGTTCTTCGGCATTCGCCCACCGTATCGGCCCATCGGGAGGCCGTCCGCGTCACCCCGGCGTCCCCTACGCGCTCCCGCGTCCCGGCGCCTCGCGCAGTACGCAGTCGCCACACAACCCGCCGCCGGGCACGCGGTAGTAGAGACAGCAGGTGCGGCGCCGGTAGCCGAGCGGCGCGGTGCTCAGGGTGCCGGCCTCGCGCAGCGGCGGGTGGGCGAGCTGGGCACGTGCCAGCTCGGTGGCCCGGTCCGCCGCCTCGGCGCGGCCGTGTGCCCGGCACCAGTCGTGCAGCACGCGCAGCGAACCGGCCAGTGCCGAGGCGGCGTTGCCCCACAGCAGCCGCCCCGAGACCCGGTAGGCCCGTCCAATGGCGTGGTGCAGCGGCATCAGCTGGACGAACGCCGCGGTGCCCACCTGACCGGCGAGTCCTCCCGGTTCGCCCATCACCGGCGGCACGCCGGGCCACCACAGGTCGTCGGGGGCGACCCGCCCGGGGTTCCACCACAGCCGGTCGGGCCGGAGGTGGGGCACCTGGTCGGAGAGGGCAGCCGGGCCGAGCGCGAGCGACCACACCCGGGCGGCGAGGCCCTGGAAGGCGAGGGAGGCCGCGACCCTCGGCTCATCGGTGCGCAGGCTCGCGGCGACCGCCTCCACCCGGGCGCGCAGCACCGGCCCGGCGGCGCCCTCGCCGGTCAGCCGGTACGCCTCGCCGATCCGTACGTACCCCTCCTCGCGTGGCTCGCCGATACCGGTGCGCAGGGCGAAGAACGGCCCGACCCGGGCCGCTTCCGGCAGCGGCGCCTCATCCACCGTCGGCCGGGGCCCGGAACGCCTCCAGCAGCCGGTCCGCCGCCAGCGTGGCCGTCAGGGTGCCCTCGCGGACCCGCTGCTCCAGCTCGGGCCCGAGCCGCCGCACCTCGGGGTGGGCGTGCAGCCGCGCGAGCAGTTGGTCGCGCACCATCGACCAGGTCCAGTCGACCTGCTGGTCGCGCCGCTTGGCCTGCAGCGCGCCCGTGGCCTCCAGCACCCGGCGGTGCTGCTCCAGGCGTTCCCACAGCACGTCGAGCCCGGTGGACTCGCGGGCGCTGCAGGTGAGCACCGGCGGGTTCCAGGGCGCGTCCGCGGGCTGCAGCAGCCTCAGCGCGCCCGCCAGCTCACGGGCCGCCGACTTGGCGTCCCGCGCGTGGGGGCCGTCGGCCTTGTTGATGGTGACCACGTCGGCCAGCTCCAGGACACCCTTCTTGATGCCCTGCAGCTGATCGCCGGTGCGGGCCAGGGAGAGCAGCAGGAAGGAGTCGACCATATTGGCCACTGCGGTCTCGGACTGGCCCACGCCCACGGTCTCCACCAGCACCACGTCATAGCCCGCGGCCTCCATGACGACCATGGACTCGCGGGTGGCGCGGGCGACCCCGCCCAGCGTCCCGGCGCTGGGCGAGGGCCGTACGAAGGCGTCGGGGTCGACCGCCAGCCGCTCCATCCGGGTCTTGTCACCCAGGATGGAGCCGCCGGTGCGGGTCGACGAAGGGTCGACGGCGAGCACCGCGACCTTGTGGCCGGCCCCGGTGAGCATGGTGCCCAGGGCGTCGATGAAGGTGGACTTGCCCACCCCGGGCACCCCGCTGATGCCGATCCGCCGCGCCCCGCCGGTGTGCGGCAGCAGCTCGACCAGCAGCCGCTGGGCGAGGTCGTGGTGGTCGGGCCGGGTGGACTCGACGAGCGTGATCGCACGGGCGATATACGCGCGATGGCCGTCGAGCACGCCCTTGGCGTACTCCTCGATGTCGATCGTCCGTGGCATGGACTACAGCTCGTGGCCGAGGTCGGCGGCCAGCTTCCGCACCAGGTCATGGGCGGCGTCCGGGATGACCGTGCCCGGCAGGAAGACGGCGGCGGCGCCGGCGTCGTGCAGGGTCTGGACGTCGTGCGGCGGGATGACCCCGCCGACCACGATGGTGATGTCCTCACGCCCCGCCTCGGCCAGTTGCTCGCGCAGCGCGGGCACCAGCGTGAGGTGGCCGGCCGCGAGCGACGACACGCCGACGATGTGCACATCGGCCTCCACCGCCTGCCGCGCGACCTCCTCCGGGGTCTGGAACAGCGGGCCGACGTCGACGTCGAAGCCCAGGTCGGCGAAGGCGGTGGCGATCACCTTCTGGCCGCGGTCGTGACCGTCCTGGCCCATCTTGGCGACCAGGATGCGGGGGCGGCGGCCCTCGGCGCTCTCGAACTTCTCCACCAGCGCGCGGGTGCGGCTCACGCCGGAGGATGCTCCGGCCTCTTCTCGGTACACACCGGAGATCGTACGGATCTGCCCCGAGTGGCGCCCATAGACCGCCTCGAGCGCGTCGGAGATCTCGCCGACGGTCGCCATGGCGCGGGCGGCGTCCACGGCGAGCGCCAGCAGATTGCCCTCCAGACCCGCGCCCGGACCGGACCGGGCCGCGGCGGTCAGGGCGCGCAGCGCGTCCTGGCAGACGGCCTCGTCGCGCTCGGCGCGCAGCCGCCGCAGCTTCTCGATCTGCTGGGTGCGCACCGCCGAGTTGTCGACCTTGAGGACCTCGAGCTGCTCATCGCTGTCGATGCGGTACTTGTTGACGCCGATCACCGGCTGGCGGCCGGAGTCGATCCGCGCCTGGGTGCGGGCGGCGGCCTCCTCGACGCGCAGCTTGGGGATGCCCGCGTCGATGGCCTTGGCCATGCCGCCGGCCGCCTCGACCTCCTCGATGTGCTGCCAGGCCCGCCGCGCCAGGTCGTACGTCAGCTTCTCGACGTACGCGCTGCCGCCCCACGGGTCGATGACCCGGGTGGTGCCCGACTCCTGCTGCAGCAGGATCTGGGTGTTGCGGGCGATCCGGGCGGAGAAGTCGGTGGGCAGCGCGAGCGCCTCGTCCAGCGCGTTGGTGTGCAGCGACTGGGTGTGGCCCTGGGTGGCGGCCATGGCCTCCACACAGGTGCGCGCCACATTGTTGTAGACGTCCTGGGCGGTCAGCGACCAGCCGGAGGTCTGCGAATGGGTGCGCAGCGACAGCGACTTGGGGTTCTTCGGGTCGAACTGCTTGACCAGCTTGGCCCACAGCAGCCGCGCCGCCCGCAGCTTGGCGACCTCCATGAAGAAGTTCATGCCGATCGCCCAGAAGAACGACAGCCGGGGCGCGAAGGCGTCCACGTCCATCCCGGCGTCCCGGCCGGCCCGCAGATACTCCACACCGTCGGCCAGGGTGTACGCCAGCTCCAGATCGGCCGTGGCTCCGGCCTCCTGGATGTGGTAGCCGGAGATGGAGATGGAGTTGTAGCGCGGCATCCGCTGCGAGGTGAAGGAGAAGATGTCGGAGATGATCCGCATCGACGGCTGCGGCGGATAGATGTAGGTGTTGCGGACCATGAACTCCTTGAGGATGTCGTTCTGAATGGTCCCGGCCAGCTTCTCGGGCGGTACGCCCTGTTCCTCGGCGGCCACGATGTAGAGCGCGAGCACGGGCAGCACCGCGCCGTTCATCGTCATCGACACGCTCATCCGGTCCAGCGGGATGCCGTCGAAGAGCTGCCGCATGTCGTAGATGGAGTCGATGGCCACGCCCGCCATGCCGACGTCACCGGTGACCCGGGGGTGGTCGCTGTCGTAGCCCCGGTGGGTGGGCAGGTCGAAGGCGACCGACAGGCCCTTCTGTCCGGCCGCGAGGTTGCGGCGGTAGAAGGCGTTGGACTCCTCGGCGGTGGAGAAGCCCGCGTACTGCCGGATGGTCCAGGGCTGGTTGACGTACATCGTCGGGTACGGGCCGCGCAGATAGGGCGCGGCGCCGGGGTAGGTGCCCAGGAAGTCGACGCCCTGGAGGTCCTCGGCGGTGTAGAGCGGTTTGACCCCGATGCCCTCGGGGGTGTCCCACACCAGGTCCTCCACGCCCTTGCCCACGCTGTTCTGCAGCGCGGCGGCCCAGTCGCCGGAGCTGGGCACCGGGCCTTCGGCCGGTCCGTCCAGATCGACCGCCGAGAAGTCCGGGATCTTGCCCGGCTCCACCGGAGCGCCGGCCATCACGCCACCCCCATGGTGTTCAGAGCCGAGGTGAGCACCTCGACCGCGTCGCAGCCCGCGAAGACGAATCCGTCCACTCCGGCCCGTTCGTACTCATCCTGTTGTGTGCCCGGCCGTCCGGCCAGGTAGACCCGGGTCGCCCCGGCCGCCTTGAGCCGCTCGGCCACGGCCGCCGCCTCCTGCGCGTACAGCTTGTCGCTGGAGCACAGGCAGGCCACGCGGGCGCCGCTGGCGGCGAACGCCTCGGCGACCGTCTCCGCGGTCACCGTGGCGGGTTCGTGGACCGCCTCGATCCCGCCCGCCTGGAAGAGGTTGGCGGCGAAGGAGGCGCGGGCGGTGTGTGCGGCGGCGGGGCCCAGCGCGGCCAGGAAGATCCTGGGCCGGCTGCCCTCGGCCGCCAGCTGGGCGTCGGCGCGGGTGCGCAGCGCCTCGTACGCCTCGTCGCGGCGCACCCTCGGCAGTCCGCCGCTGGGCGGCTCCGGGACGGGCTCGCGCTCGACGGGCCGCTCGGCGAGGTTCGGGAACTCACTGACGCCGGTGATCGGCTCCTTGCGGCGGGCGAGGTCGCGGCCGCGGCGCGCCCAGGTTTCGGCGAGCCGGTCACGGACCAGCCCGGAGGCGAGGGCCGCGGCCATCCCCCCGGCGCGCTCGATCTCCTGGAACCAGGCCCAGGCGGCGCGGGCGACGTCGTCGGTCAGCTTCTCGACGTACCAGGAGCCGCCGGCCGGGTCGATCACCCGGGCCAGCTGTGACTCCTCCAGCAGGATCGTGGAGGTGTTGCGGGCGATCCGGCGGGCGAAGTCGTCGGGGAGGCCGATCGCGCTGTCGAAGGGCAGCACGGTGACCGCGTCCGCGCCGCCGACGCCCGCCGCGAGAGTGGCGACGGTGGTGCGCAGCATGTTCACCCAGGGGTCGCGCCGGGTCATCATCACCGGGGAGGTCACCGCGTGCTGACGCTGGGCGCGCGCCTCCGACGGCGCGCCGCACGCCTGCGCCACACGCGCCCACAGGCGACGGGCGGCCCGGAGCTTGGCGATGGTGAGGAACTGGTCGGCGGTGGCCGCGTAGCGGAACTCAAGCTGGGCGCAGGCGGCTTCGACGCTCAGCCCGGCCTCGGTGAGGGTGCGCAGATACGCCACCGCGGCGGCGAGGGAGCAGCCGAGCTCCTGGGCCGCCCCGGCGCCCGCCTCGTGGTACGGCAGGGCGTCCACGGCGAAGGCCGTCACTCCGGGGTGGTCGCGGTGGCAGATCCCCGCGAGGTCGGCCGCGGCGGCCAGCTGCCCGGCCAGGCCGTCGTCGCGTCCGGTACGGGCCGCGAGCCCCAGCGGGTCCGCGCCGAGGTTGCCGAGCGCGGCGCCCGGCGGCACCTCGCGGCCGGCGTAGAGCCGCAGCAGGGCGCGGGCGGCGTCCTCGAAGTCGGCGCCCGCGTCGAGGGCGACGGGGGCGAGGTCGAGGTAGACCCCCTTGAGGGCCTCGGGCAGCCCGTCCACGGGCACCCCGGCCGCGCCGGCCGCGAGCCAGACCGAGCCGGCGCCGTTCTCCAGGTCGGCGAGGATCGCCTGGTTGGTGCGCGCCGGATCGGGGTGGGCGTGGCGCTGGCGTACGTCCCATCCGGATACGGCGGAGCCCTCGGCCCGGCCGCCGCGCACGAAGGGCGCGAAGCCGGGGAATCCGGCGTCCTGGGGCGCGTCTTCGGCGGTGTAGAGGGGGTGGACGGTGATGCCGTCCTCGAGCGCGGTAGCGAGGGCCGCTTCGGCCTCGGCGCCCACGGCGTCCGATGTGCCGGTTTTACGCAGCACGCCTTCGACAAGGTGGCGCCATTGGTCTCGCGTCACTTCAGGGAAATCGTCGGCTAGGGGAAGCCCGTCGGGCAGGACCGTCATAGGAGGAGGCTAATGGGGTCCGCTAAAGCCGAAGCAGTGGTTAAGCCTGTGAGCTTACTCTCTAGTGATCTCAGGGGTGAGCTCTAGGGATTTCAGTAGTGTCGACCGCCCACGGCCGGGGTGGGTGAGGCGTATGGGCCCGGCGCGGGGTGCGGAACGGGCTCTCATGGTCGACGACGACCCCGGACCATGGTCGACGACGGCCCTGGACCTGGGACCGCCGCGGACACACAGAGGCCCGCCCGGTGCGACGGGGGATGCACACCGGGCGGGCTCGAAGACCTTTTTACCGCATCGGCGGGGTGTTATGCATCAAAAACGTGTTCGCTTCCCCGTTTCACCATGCGACGGGCAGCGAGATCAGGCCACGCGCGCGGATCGACGGCCGCCATCGGAGCTCCTCCCTCGGGACGTCCAGCCGCAGCCCCGGAAAACGCCGAACCAGCGCGGCCAGCGCGATTTCCAGCTCCATCCGGGCCAGGGGCGCGCCGAGGCAGTAGTGGATGCCATGGCCGAGCGCAAGGTGACCGGACTGGCCAAGATGTGGATTGAAGTCGTCCGGATCCTTGAACTGGGCCGGGTCACGGTGTGCCGAGGCCATCGAGAGCAGCACGGTCTCCCCGGCGGGGATGGTCACACCGCCGATCTCGATCTCCTCGAGCGGGAAGCGGCGGATTCCCAGGGACGCCGGGCCCTCGTACCGCGCCAGTTCGTCGAAGGCGGCCGCGAGACCACCCGGATCCGCGCGCAGCTCCTGGAGGACCGTGGGGTGGTCGAGCAGGGTGAGCACCGAGTTGGCGATGAGGTGGACGGTGTTCTCGTAGCCCGCGAGGAGGATGAGGAAGGCGAGCGAGGTCAGTTCGTCCTCGGTGAGCCTGCCGTCGCCGTCCCCGGGCTCGTCGTCGCGGACCCGGATCAGATCCGAGAGCAGATCGTCCCCGGGCTCCGCGCGCTTCTTCTCGATCAGCCCGGTGTAGAAGCGGAGCATGCTGCCGACCGCTTCCTTCGCCGCCTGCGGCCGCGCCGGATCGGGGGTGATCAGGGCGTCGCTCCAGGCCCGGAAGTCGCGCTGGTCGCGCTGCGGGACGCCGAGCAGATCGCAGATGACGATGATGGGCAGCTGTCCGGCGTAGGCGGCCAGCAGGTCCGCGCGGCCCTCGGACTCGATGGCGTCGAGCAGCTCGTCGGCGATCCGCCGGACCGGTTCGCGCATCCGCTCCACACGGCCGGGGGTGAACGCCTTGACCACCAGTCGGCGCACCCGGGTGTGGTCCGGCGGGTCCATGTTGAGCAGATTGGCGTCGAGGGCGGGCGGCAGGGAGAAGCCGCGGTAGTTGCCCGGGGCGGCGTGGCGCTTGTCCAGGGCCAGGCGCGGATCGGCGAGCAGCCGCCGCACATCCTCGTAACGGGTCACCAGCCAGGCGGGTCGTCCGTCGGTGCCGGCGATCCGATGGACCGGGCCCGCCTCGCGGAGCGTGGCCAGGGCCGGGTAGAGGTCCTCCATCATCGGGGCGGTGTCAACGAGCTCCGGGCCGTCCGTTCCGGCGGCATGCGCGGTGTTCTGCATGGCTCCCGACTCTAGGCGGTGGCGTCCTCCGGGCCTGAACGGGTGGGGCGTTTCAGCCCGTCCGGGCGATGCGCACAGGTGCGTGTGGTGGTGGCCGGGAGGCGGCGCCGGGGCTGAATCCCCCCGGCGCCGCCTGTGCCACGGGCGGCCCCGACCCCCGTCCAGGGCCACCTCGTCTGTGATCCCCCCGTTCACCGCCGCTGGGCGGCGGTCTCCTCCCTCAGTTCCGCGAGCACCTCGTCCACGAGCGGCAGGTGATAGACGTCGGCGACGCGGGCCAGATGCTCGTGCTCCTCCACCAGTTCGGCCCCTGTCGTCATCACCACGCTGTCCGCCGCGGACTCCGGCACATGTCCCGCTGCTTGATTCAGCAAACCGCGTCTGAGCGCCGCTGCTTCCACTACGGCAGCAAGTTGCCAATCGTCGAGTCGCGCCGCGCCGGCCTTGACATGCGCGATCTCCAGGACGGTGGCGTCCACATGGCGCCGTACGCCGCGCTGTACGTCGCGGATCTCCGCCATCTGTCGGTTGGCCCGCCACTCGAGGTCCGCGAACGGCCACCAGCCGGTCCAGCGGGAGTGGCCCATGGACACCTCGGGTGCCTGTGCGGTGACCTCCCGCCACAGCGGCCGCAGCCGCCGGAAGCGGCGCCATGCCGAGGCCCGCGGCCCGACGGCGGGGATGGCGAAGCCGGCCAGCACCAGGAGCGCCGCGACCGAGGCGGTCAGCGGGGCGACCCCGTTGGAGAGCCAGTACAGCTCACGGCCCGCCCAGGAGAAGACGAAACCGATCAGCTTGCAGGCGCAGTACGCCAGTCCCAGCCAGCATCCGGCGGCCAGCACCCGCAGCCCCCGGGCCAGCCATGAGCCGCTTAGGCTGGCGGCATAGCGCGGGCAGAGGATGCCGAGCCCCGCCAGACCGGCTCCGAAGATGGCCAGATACAGCACCAGGAAGAGGACCACTCCGGGGGCGTCGGCATAGGCGGTGCTGAAGTCGCGGGGGTGCTCGACCGCGTCCGGGCGGCCGACCGCGAAGCCGACGATGGCCACGGTCCATGCCACGGCCACGGCGGCGACCACCACGAGGGGCCGCACCGCCGACCCCGTCCAGCGCAGCAGCAGCACCAGGGCGCCGGTGGCGAACACCACGACGGAGGAGTAGAGGAGGACCATGGCGAGATTGGCGACACCCACCAGGCCGTCGAACCAGCGGTAGACGCTGGGCGCGGAGAGCAGGAACACATTCGCCACGGCCGCGGTCATCACACAGGCCAGGCCGAGATCGGCGTTGGCGCGGTCGCGGAACCAGGCCCGGGCCTTGTATCCGGCCATCGTCCAGGCGGCGGCGCCGAAGCAGAGATACACGAGGTCAAACACCGGTGTCACCGCCCGGTTCACCGCGTACGCCACCGTCGGCGCCGCCGGTGCGGTCGGCCCCGTGGGGGTGGTCGGCACTGCCGGTTCGGTCGGCACTGTCGGTGCGGTCGGCATTGACGGCGCGGTCGGTGCGCACGTGGCGCAGCGCCGGGCCGAGCGCCGCGGCGAGTTCGGCCGCCCGGCCCTGGAGCGGCAGCCCGTGGTCCGGTGAGGTCGGCACCACATGCTCCATCAGCAGCGTGCCCAGCACCTCGGTCTCGCGCTCGGTGAGGTTGTCGTAGCAGTGGTGGCGGGCGAAGTCCGGGGTCATCCCCAGCCGGCGCATCGCGGTGGTCACATCGACGGACGGCGTCCACATCCGCAGTGCTTCCTCGGTGACGGCCGGGTCCTGCTCGTGTCCGAGCAGGAGGTGGCCGATTTCATGCAGCACGATATGGATCTGGTGCCAGGGGGACGTCCGGAGCTCGTAGAAGATCCAGTAGTCCTCGTCGGTGGAGGCGGTCATGCCCGAGACCACACCGCCCAGGCTCATCGGCACCAGGTGGACGGGGCGTCCGACGCGGCGGGCGACGATGGCGCACAGACCGGGCAGGTCGGTCGAGGCGGGCAGCCCGAGCTCCTTGATGAGCTGCTTGCACTGCCGCCGTATCCGGCCCACTCGCATGCCTGTACCACCCTCGTATCCGGTCCGCCGCCAGGAGGAGAACAGTTCCGGGTCATCGACGGCCATTCGTCGCCTCGCCGTCCGGACCACCCGAACCGTCCGCTCCGGCGGCTCCGTCCGGACCGGGAGGTTCGGGCGGAAGGTTCATCTGCTGCCGGAACTGGGAGATGATCGTGGTGAGACTGTCCTGGACCTCCGGCGGGAGGCCCACGGAGCGCAGCGCGATGCTGCGGACCCGCTTGTCGCGCATCGCGACGAGGAACCGCACCTCCTCCTCGACCCGCTCGGCCTGCGAAGGCGACAGGTCGCCCAGCAGATAACCGACGGGCACGGCGAAGAACTTGGCGAGCGCCCGCAGCACATCCGGGCTGGGATTGGTGCGCTTGCCGTTGCGCAGCATCGACAGATACTGCTCGGTCACGCTCACCCCGCCGTACTCCTCGCCACCGCTGATCTCCTCGGCGACGTAGGCGTTGGTGTACGGCGCGCCCGGCGGGTGCATGGTGGTGAACAGGTAGTTGAGCCGGTCCGCCAGCGGGCTGTCGGCGGCGTCCGGTGACCTGTCGGCACCCGCTGCCATCTGCGCCCCCTCACGGCTGCTCCCGGGCTCGAACACCCTCACGGTTGGTTAAGGCGGACGATGCCGCGCGACGCATCCTGCCATGTCCATCGCACAGCACACCAGTCCGGTGGCAAATCGTGGGGGCGGCCGACTTAACTACCAGTTGGTAGCTGGGCCAAGAGGGTGATCGATCAGGCGAGGGAGGAGGTCGGCCGACGGCCGCGATGTCCGCTTGCTGCCAGCGGCCGCGGCCGAGGTGCCGGTGTCCTCTCTCGCTCTCAGCGCATGCGCCGGGCCATCAGTCCACGCTCTGGAGAATGTGCGGCTCGGCGAGGTCGTCCTCGTAACCGGCGAGTCGGATCGGCGCGGAACGCGCCCATACTTCCAGACTGCCCACCTCCACGGCCTGCACGAACCGCCCGCTGTTATCGGCGCGCGCGTCGTCGCTCTGTGTTTGTTCGGGGGTCACCGCACACTCCCTCGTGTCGGCTGAACCGGATCTGTCGTCAGATTAACCAGCGTCTGAACGGTCCGCGCGTCGATTCTCAGGGACTGGACAACGAGCCGTCGCCGGAACCCCCTTCCGCGCCCAGTGGCCGCGCGGAGCCGTCCATGGTGAGCTGGTACGTACGGGACCCACCGAACTCGTCTCATCTGCTGGACAGCGCGGCATCCCAGGCGACATGGCCGTCCGGGCGCACCAGCACCGTGCTCCGGCCCGCCCAGCCGTCATGGGCGGTGGTGGGGCGCGCGGTCACGGCCCGTATCCGGTCCGGACTCCCGGCGATCGCCTCGGCGGCGGCGCGGGCGTCGGCGGCACCCGGGCTGTCGGCGGCACCCGGGCCTTCGGCCGCCCCATGCCCCGCGTCGCCGCCCGGGCCGAGGTGGAGCAGTACGAAACGCCCGTCGGCCAGCAGCGGATACAGGCTGGGCTCGGGCGCCCCGTCCAGCCCGAGGTCGGGGGCGCGGCTGCCGGCCAGCGAGTGGCCGCCCCCGGCCTCTCCCGACACACCCGTCTCCCCGGCCCCTCCCGACTCCCCCGTCTCCCCGGCCTCGCCCGACTTCCCCACCGCCGGGTGGTAGACCACGTCCAGCGCGGAGAGCTCCCCGGCCTCGCCCGACTTCCCCACCGCCGGGTGGTAGACCACGTCCAGCGCGGAGAGCTCCCCGGCGAACTGCCGGTTCACCGCCGGGTGGGCGGCCAGGAGCCGGCCGAACACCGAGCGCAGGGCGCGTCCGTCGGCGGTGTACGTGGCGCCGAGCGCGGTCTGGGCCTGGGTGTTCTCCAGCAGCGCGGCCCCCACGGGGTGGCGCTCGGCGTGGTAGGTGTCCAGCAGTTCCTCGGGGGCGCGGCCCTGGCACACCGCGGCCACCTTCCACCCCAGGTTGAAGGCGTCCTGGAGCCCCACGTTCAGGCCCTGGCCCCCCATGGGCATATGCATATGCGCCGCGTCCCCGGCGAGCAGGATGCGGCCGTCGCGGTAGCGGGCGGCCTGCCGGGAGGCGTTGCCGAACCGGGAGAGCCAGCGGGGCGCCCGCATCCCGAAGTCCGTGCCCGCGACCTGGCGCACATATCCGCGCAGCTCGTCGAAGGTGAGCGGCTGATCGGCGGGGATGGTGAGGGACTCCCCGGTGGAGCCCGCGATGCGGTGGTGTCCGTCGGCCAGCGGGACGACCAGGAAGCCCCCGTGCTCATTGTCGACCGAGGGGACCGAGGGCGGCGCGTCGAGCACCACATCGCCGAGGAAGCCGGTCGCGGTGGCCAGGGTGCCGGGGAAGTCGATACCGGCGGAGCTCCGTACGGTGCTTCCGGCCCCGTCGCAGCCCACCACCCATGCCGCGCGCAGGGTGTACGTCCCCTCGGGGCCCGCCACGTCCACCTCGGCGCCGTCCGCGTCCTGGCGCACCTCCAGCGCCCGGTGCTCCCAGCGGATCTCCCCGCCCAGCTCCCGCAGCCGCTCCTCCAGCAGCCGCTCGGTGCGCAGTTGCGGCAGGACCAGCGTGTACGGGAAGCGGGTGTCCAGCACGGAGAAGTCCAGCCGGACCGGCAGCCCGCCGTAGTGCCCGGTGGGCAGCGGAACGCCCTCGCGGACGAACGGCCCGGCGAGACCGCGCATCGCCAGCACCTCCAGGGTGCGCGGATGCAGGGTCAGCGCCTTGGAGTGCGGGCTGCGGGCGGCGGCGCGCTCGATCACGGTGACGCCCACACCCACCAGCCGCAGTTCGGCGGCGAGCAGCAGCCCCACGGGTCCGGCCCCCACCACGACGACGTCGTTCACCACACCATCTCCCTGGTCTCTCGATCTTGTCTCTCGGTCCGCTCCTTGATCCCTCTCTTGATCCAGGATCAATAAGCCGTCCCCAGTACACTTGATCCCGGATCAAGACGCAAGCGAAGGAGATCGGCGGCATGGGCCTGGACCGCACGGCCGTGGTGACGGCGGCGCTGGAACTGCTCGACGAGGCGGGGCTGGACAAGCTCACGATGCGCAAGGTGGCCGAGCGGCTGGGCGTGCAGCTCAACACCGTCTACTGGCACGCCTCCAGCAAGCCCCGACTGCTGGAGCTGATGGCCGACACGATGCTCGAGGGATGCACCGACGCACCGCTCCCGGACCCCTGGGACGACCGGGCGTGCACCCTGGCCCACCGCTATCGCGCCGCGCTGCTCTCCCGCCGCGACGGCGCACGGGTCGTGGCCGGGACGTATGTCGCCGAGGAGCACACCCTGCGCTTGGCGGACACCCTGACCGGCGCGTTCCTCAGCGGCGGCCACAGCCCCGCCGAGGCCGGCTGGCGGACCTGGTCGCTGGTCTACTTCACGCTCGGCCTGGCCCAGGAGGAACAGGCCGCCCAGGGCGTCGGCGGCATGGAGCCGCTGCTGCGGGCGGCCACCGCCGAGCGCTTCCCCGCCCTCGCCGCGGTCGTCGAGCACTTCGGCGACTTCGAGCACCGCTTCCAGCACGGCGTCGGGCTGATCGTCAGGGGGCGGGAAGCGAGCGCGTAACCGGCTCACTCAGAGCCGGGAGGTCCGAGGTCTTACCGCGCCTGCCGCCGCGCAGGCGCCATTTTCCCCATGACTGCTCGCCGTCCATCCGATGTTTATGACGCACAAGGGGTTCCGGTTCCGTCACGCGGGCTGCATCATGCCCGCGGGGGTTCAGATCGTGGAACCTCAGGCATGTACGTGACCGCCCGCTGCTGCCCCCGCAGAAGATCGCCCGCACCCGGTTCACATCCCCTGGAGCGTCATGTCATCCGCACCCACCCGAAGGACAGTCGTCGGCACCGCCGTGGCCGCCGGTGCCGCCGCCGGACTCGCCGGCCCGGCCACCGCGTACGCCGCCGAGCCGCAGGCCCCCGCCGCGGCCGTGGCCGCCCACCCCGCGGGAGACCCCTGGGCCACGGTCCTCGCCGACGCCGACATGGTGTGGCAGAAGATGCCGCAGACCTGGTACGAGGGCCCGTTCCTCGGAAACGCCCTGCTCGGCTCGGGCATCTACGCCGAGCCGGGCGACGCGAACGCGGTGCGCTTCAATGTGCAGCACAGCGAGGTCCAGGACCACCGGCCGGAGTTCGGCTCCCTCTTCGGGCTCGCCCGGCTGCCCATCGGGTACTTCACCCTGGAGCCGGTCGGGGCCATCACCGCCATCGACTGGCGGCTGCGGCTGCGCGACGCCGAGCTGACCGGGACCATCACCACCGACAAGGGCACCCTCCGCCTGCGCGCCCTCGTCCACAACTCCCGTTCCCTGCTGGCCATCGAGGTGACCCCGAGCGCCGGAGAGGCCGCGTTCCGCTGGGTGTTCCACCCAGCCGAGGCCGTCAGCCCGCGGGTCGCCTTCAAACCGGTCCCCGACGGCTACACCGGCAACCCCCCGGCCGTCGTCGAGGACCACCACGGCATCCAGGCCGCCGTTCAGCCGCTGCTCGCCGGCGGACAGCATGTGACGGCCTGGCGGGAGCGGACCCACGCGGGGCGGCGGACGCTGTACGTCACCGTGGCCCACTCCCACCCCCGGCGCACCGCGCGCGACCGTGCGCTCAAGGACATCCGGTTGGCCTCGGCGCTCTCCTACGGCGTCCTCGCGCCCAGCCATCGCGCCTGGTGGCACGCGTACTACCGGAAGAGCTTCCTCTCCCTCCCCGACGCCCGGCTGCAGCGCTTCTACTGGATCCAGCTGTACAAGGTGGCCGCGGCCGCCCGCGCCGACGCCCCCGTGATGGCCACCTCGGGCCCCTGGCTGGAGTCCACCCCGTGGCCCGCGACCTGGTGGAACCTCAATGTGCAGCTCGAGTACTGGCTGATCCACGGCTCCAATCACCTCGAACTCGACGCGGTGACCCGGGCGCTCGGCGAATTCCGCGACAACCTCTCCAACCAGCTCGACACCCCGTACCGCAAGGACTCGGCGGGCATCCCCCGCACCACCGACATCCACCTGGTCAACGGCGGCGACGCGGCGAACGGCGGCTACGCGGTCGGCATTCCCGGCCAGGACCCGCCCACCCCCGAGGTCGGCAACCTCACCTGGGCGCTGCACAACGTCTGGCTGACCTACCGCCACACCATGGACGAGTCGGTGCTGCGCGAGGTGGTCTATCCGCTGCTGCGCAAGGCCATCGCCTACTACCTCCACTTCCTCACCCCCAGCAGCGACGGCAAGCTGCATCTGCCCGCCACCTTCTCGCCCGAGTACGGCGTCAACGCGCCCGACTGCAACTACGACCTGATGCTGCTGCGCTGGGGCTGCGCCACCCTGCTGGACTCGGCCCGGCAGCTCGGCGTCAAGGATCCCGCCGCGCCGCGCTGGCGGGAGGTGCTGGCCAAGCTCACGCCGTACCCCGTCGACGAGAACGGCTTCATGATCGGCGCGGGTGTTCCGTTCGCCAAGTCCCACCGCCACTACTCCCATATGCTCGCCGTCTATCCGCTCTACGAGGTCACCTGGGAGGACCCCGCCAAGCGCGAGCTGATCGAGACCTCCCTCAACCACTGGGTCGGCTTCGAGGGCGCGCTCCAGGGCTACACCTTCACCGGCGCCGCCTCGATGTCCGCGCAGATGGGGCGTGGTGAGGACGCGCTCAAGTACCTGGGCGAGCTGATGAGCCGCTTCATCCAGGCGAACACCATGTACAAGGAGTCGGGCCCGGTCATCGAGACTCCGCTGTCCGCCGCGCAGTCGCTGCACGACATGGTGTGCCAGAGCTGGGGCGGGGTGATCCGGATCTTCCCCGCGCTGCCCGCCGCCTGGCGTGAGCTGGTGGTCCACGACTTCCGCACCCAGGGCGCGTTCCTGCTGAGCGCCGCCCGCGAGGACGGCCGTACCCGCTGGGTGCGGCTGCGCAGCGAGGCGGGCGCGCCCTGTGTCGTACGGCACTCCCTCGACGGGCCGATCGAGGTGCGGGACGCGCGGGGGCGGCGGCTGCCGTACGAGACGGTGGGCGCGGGAACGATCCGGATCGCGCTCAGGAGGGGCCAGGAGGCGATCATCACCGCCCGCGGCGACCGCCCGGACCTGACGGTCCGCCCGGTCATGGCAGCCGAGCCGGCGCCGCGCTGGGGGCTCCCCGCGTCCTGATCCCAGGCAGGGATCTCCCGGCAGCGATCTCCCAGCCGGGCCCGGCCGCCCGGGTGCGGCGGCCCGGCCCGGATCGGCCCGGTCGGCCCGGTTCGGTCCGATGACGCGGTCCGGTTCGACGGCACGGTCCCGTCGACGGAACGGTCCGGCTCGGCCCGGTCGCCGACCAATGACGACTGCCGACCGCGGTTCCGGGATACCCATCACGCATGAGACGCATCAGTGACTTCGACCGCCGGCTGTTCGCACGGGTCGCGGACAGCCGGCTCCGCGGCACCCATCCGCTGCTGCCCCGGCTCAGCCGGGCCGCCGACCACGGCAGGCTGTGGTTCGGCACGGCCGGGGTGCTCGCCACGGTCGGCGGCCGCACCGCGCGACGGGCCGCACTGCGCGGGATCGGCTCGCTCGCCGCCGCCTCACTCGTGTCGAACGTCGTGGTCAAGTGGACAGTGGCACGCAAGCGTCCGGTCCCGGACGTGGTGCCCCTGGTCCGGCAACTGCGCCGGCAGCCATGGACCAGCTCCTTCCCCTCCGGACATTCGGCCTCCGCCGCCGCCTTCGCCACCGGGGTGGCCCTGGAGTCCTCGCGGTACGGCCTGATGGTCGCCCCGCTCGCCGCCGCCGTCGCCGCCTCCCGGGTGTACGTGGGCGTCCACTACCCCAGCGATGTGCTGGCCGGAATCGCCCTCGGCATCGGCGCCGCCGCGCTGACCTGCCGCTACTGGCCGCCGCGCCCCGAGGCCCCGGCGCAGGCCCGGCCGCGGATCTCGGCGCCCGCCCTGCCCAAGGGCGAGGGGCTGGTGGTCCTGGTCAACCAGCGGGCCGGGATGGCCACCCCCACCGGCGGTTTCACCGTCGCCGAGCAACTGCAGGTGCTGCTGCCCGCCGCGGAGATCCTGGAGTGCGGGCCCGACGACGACTTCATCGACCTGCTCCGGCAGGCCGCCCGGCGCGCCGCCGACCGGGCCGGGGCGCTGGGCATCTGCGGCGGGGACGGCAGCGTCAACGCCGCCGCCACGATCGCGGCCGAACGCGGGCTGCCGCTCGCCGTGTTCCCCGGCGGCACCCTCGACCACTTCGCGCTGGACCTCGGCGTACCTGCCTTCGAGGACACCGCCCACGCCGTGACCGAGGGCGACGCCGTGGCCGTGGACCTCGGCCGCGCCACCCCCCTCGCGGGAGGCGGCGCGACCAGCCACTTCGTCAACACCTTCAGCATCGGCTTCTACCCGGAGCTGGTGCGGATCCGGGAGAGCATGGAGGGCCGGCTCGGCAAGTGGCCCGCGGCCGCCGTCGCGCTCACCCGGGTGCTGCGCACCGCGAGCCCCATGGAGGTCGAGGTCAACGGGCGACCGCGGCGGCTGTGGATGCTGTTCGCCGGCAACGGCGTCTACTCCCCCGAGGGATTCGCGCCCACCTACCGTCAGCAACTCGACGACGGGCTGCTCGATGTGCGGGCGATCGACGGCGAGGAGCGGCTGGCCCGCACCCGGCTGCTGATCTCGGCGCTCACCGGCACACTCGGGCGGTCCCATGTCTACACGACACGGCGCATGCGCCAACTGCGGCTGTCGGGCCTCCACTCGGTGGACAGCCGGGCCTACGATGGAGAGGTGGCCGCCGACCCCGCGGAGGAGCTGCTGATCGACAAGTGGCCCGGGGCGCTCACCGTGTACCGCCCCGCCGAGCCGCAGAACGAGCTGCTCCAAAGGGCCCGTACGGCCGCCGCGAAGGCCCCCCATTGGTGGAGGTCTCTACTACGCAAGTAGTACTCGGAAATCTGTGCTCAAGGACGACGACGGGGGCGCCTCCCACCGTCAAGGATGAGGGCATGGACGACGACCGATCGGCCCAGGGGGCCGCGACGTGACCTCCCTTGCGCTGTCTGTGCTGCTGGCCCTGGTCTCGGCGGTCTGCTACGCCGCCGGAGCCATACTCCAGGAGCATGTCGCGGCCACGACGCCGCGCCTCGCCGCCGCTCCGCTGCGGCGCGGGAGTTGGTGGGCCGCGGTGACCCTCAACGGTACGGGCGCGGTCCTCCATGTGATCGCCCTGGCCTACGGCCCGCTGAGCGTGGTGCAACCCCTAGGGGCTCTGACGATCGTCTTCGCCCTGCCGATGGCGGCCATATTCGTCCGCCGCCGGGTCGGCGGATCCGGCTGGCGGGGCGCGCTGCTGGCGACCGCGGGACTCGCCGGGCTGCTCTCCCTGACCGGCACCTCGCGGGCCCAGTCGCTGGCCGAGCAGGAGGGCGTCTGGCTGATCGTGATCACGGTCGCCACCATCGCCGTGCTGGCCGGGGCGGCCCGCCTGATGCGGTCGCCCGTCATCCGCGGTGTGCTGCTGGCGGCGGCCGCGGGGACGGCCTTCGGTGTCTCGTCGGTGGTCACCAAGAACGTCGCCGTGGAGTGGACCTGGGACGCGTGGCAGGACGCCCTGCCCGGCCTGGTCACGATCGGGCTGCTGGCCTCGGGCGGGGTGCTGCTCTCCCAGGCGTCGTACCGGGGCGCCGGGCTGGCCTCGCCGCTGGCGACGGCGACGGTGGTCAACCCCGTGGTCGCCACCGCCGTCGGCATCGCCGCGCTCGGCGAGAACTTCCGGCACGGCACGCCGGGCACCCTGCTCGCCCTGGTCGCCGCCCTCGTCGCGAGCACCGGCCTGGTGATGCTGACGGTGCACAACGCCGAGGCGGAGGCCGAGACCGCGACCGAGACCGCGACCGCGACCGAAGCAGCCGCCGGGGAGGCCCCGGCCGCCCCCGGACACGACGGGCACGACGCCACCGGCGGGGGCGGCGGACCGGAGGTTCCGGAGGGGCCCGGCGGATCCGGCCCGCATGAGGTGCCCCCGCATGAGGTGCCGGACGCCCCCGGCGGGCCTGCCGAGCCCGGTACCCCGCTCCTGCTCCCCCAGCCGATCCCCCGCCAGCCCACCGGCGAGGACGACCCCGGCCCGCGCCTGCCCGAATGCGGCGAGGCCGTACTGCAGCACCACGCCTAGGCAGCACCACGCCAAGGCAGCACCACGCCAAGGCAGCACCACGCCTGGGCAGCGCCACGCCTGGGCGGCGACCTCGCCTACGCGGCGCCGGGCCGTCCCGCGCCGAGCAGCTCCACCAGCCCCGAGAGGCCCTCATGGCCATGGCCGTCGGCGACCCGGCGGGCCATGAGGTCGCCGATCGGGGCGATCAGTTCGGGGCTGATGCCCTGGTCCCGTGCGGAGCCGGTGAAGTTGACGAACGCGGCCGACTGCATGGCGAGGTTGGAGACCACCCCGGTGGCGTGGTCACCGGAGTCGATCTGCCGCGCGTAGCCGTCCACGGCCCCGGACATGGCGGTCAGCCAGCGCCCCAGCAGCGGGGCGGCATCGGCCGCCGCCACACCGTCCGACCGCACGAGGGCGTAGGCGTGCAGCACGCCCGAGAACATTCCGTACATCGCGCTGAGCAGGGCGAGGTCGTACAGCGGGGCGCGGCCGGGGTCCTCGCCGAGATGGTGGCTCTCGCCGAAGAGGTCCAGCACGGCGCGGTGGGCCGCGAAGGCGGCCGGTGAGCCGCTGTAGAGGAGGAAGGCGGCGGGCGTCCCGATCATCGGCGGGACGGCCATGATGCCGCCGTCGAGGTACTGAGCACCGTGTCCGGCCGCCCATGCGGCCAGGTCACGGGCCTGCCGAGGAGTGCCGTTGGTGAGGTTGACGACGGCCTTGCCGGACAGGGCCTCCCCGAGCGGGTCCAGCACCTGCCGTACGGAGTCGTAGTCCAGCAGGCAGACCACCGCCAGGGGACTCGCCGCGACAGCCTCACCGGCCGTGGCGGCGGTCAGCGCGCCCTCGGCGGTGAGTGCCTCGGCCTTGGCGGCCGTACGGTTCCACACCGTCGTCCGGTGCCCGGCCGTCACCAGGGCGCGGGCCAGCGCGGTGCCCATGTCGCCGAGGCCCAGCACCGTCACGGGGGTTTCGCTCATCTCGGTTGCTCCAGTTGTTTCGATACCGCTTGGTTCCTAGGGGTCCGGCGCGCCGCTCACAGCCTCGTTCCCCGGCGGTAATGTGGGCAAGTACCCACTAAAGAGTGCGTACTTACCTTGAGGTCAGTGGGGGCGGGGCCATGCGAAATCAGCCTTATGTCTGCGGTCTGGACGCGGCCGTGGATGTGATCGACGGCAAGTGGAAAGTGCTGATCATCTGGGCGCTCAATCACCAGCGGTGCCGTTTCGGGGAATTGCGGCGGCTGGTTCCGGGCGTGACCGAAAAAGTACTGACGCAGCAGCTCAGGGAGTTGGAGGCGGACGGAATCGTCCACCGGGAGATATACGACGTGGTGCCGCCGAAGGTGGAGTATTCGCTGACCGAGTTGGGCGACGAGCTGAATACGGCACTGGGCCCGCTGGGCGCGTGGGGCAAGCGCCGGATGGCGGTGCTGGAGGAGGAAACGGGGCAGGGCTGACTTACAGGGCTGCCGCACCGCCCGGCGCCGCGGCCCCGCCGGGGAATCGGCGTCAACCGGCGCTGTCACGCGTATTTTCCAACCGGGCCTCCGCGGGGTAGGGGTGTGGAGATCACCCCGCTCACTTGGAGGCCCCGTGACCGACAGCGCTCCCCGGAGCCAAACGCGCACACCCTGGCGAGCCGTGTTCGGCGGCTCGATCGGAAATCTCGTCGAGTGGTACGACTGGTTCGTCTACGCCAGTTTCGCCACCTACTTCGCCGGAGCCTTCTTCCCCAAGGGCAACGACACCGCACAGCTCCTCAACACCGCCGGGATCTTCGCGGTCGGCTTCTTCATGCGTCCCGTCGGCGGCTGGCTGCTGGGCCGGTTCGCCGACCGGCGCGGCCGTAAGGCGGCGCTCACCCTGACGGTGACGCTGATGTCGGCCAGCGCGCTGCTCATCGCCATCGCCCCGACCTATGACCAGGTCGGCTACTTCGGCGCGGCCGTGCTGCTGGTGGCGCGGCTGCTGCAGGGCCTGTCGGTGGGCGGGGAGTACGCGGCCAGCGCCACCTATCTCACCGAGGCGTCCCATCCCGGCGGTCGCGGCTTCGTCTCCAGCTTCCAGTACGTGTCGATGACGATGGGCCAGCTGATCGGTCTCGGCCTCCAGATCGTGCTGCAGCACACCATGTCCGATGACGCGCTGCACTCCTACGGCTGGCGCATTCCGTTCATCGTCGGCGCCGTGGGCGCGGCGGTGGTCTTCTGGCTGCGGCGCAATCTGCTGGAGACCGAGGTCTACACCGAGGAGGACGCCCACCAGGGCGAACGAGGGACGATGGCCGAGCTGCTGCGCCACCGCAAGGAGGCGGCGCTCGTCATCGCGCTGACCATGGGCGGTACGGTCGCGTACTACACGTACACCACCTATCTCACCAAGTACCTGTCGAACACGGCCGGTCTGAGCAAGTCGGACGCGTCGCTGGTCAGCTTCTGCGCCCTGTTCCTGTTCATGCTGTTGCAGCCGCTGGCCGGATCGCTCTCGGACCGGATCGGGCGCCGTCCGCTGCTGATCACCTTCGGCTTCGGCTCGATGCTCGGCACCGTCCCCATCATGACCGCGCTGTCGCACACCGACACCTTCACGGGGGCGCTGCTGCTCTCGCTCGCGGCTCTGGTCATCGTCACCGGCTACACCTCGATCAACGCCGTGGTGAAGGCCGAGCTGTTCCCCACCCATGTCCGGGCGCTCGGGGTGGCCCTGCCGTACGCGCTGGCGAACGCGCTGTTCGGCGGCACCGCCGAGTATGTGGCGCTGTGGTTCAAGAAGGGCGGTGCGGAGTCCGGGTACTACTGGTACGTCTCGGCGTGTGCGGCCGTCTCGCTCATCGTCTACCTCACCATGCGGGAGACCCGCGACGCCGCCCTCTCCCGGGACCGCGCGGACGGCCCGGCCGCCCCTGGGAAGCAGCGGACGACGGCGGTGTGACGGCGCCGAGGGGCCGGGCCCGGCGTCAGCGGCCGGCGGTCACGCCCAGCTGAGCCCAGACCACCCGTCCGCCGTTCACGCCCGGCCGGTCCCCCCATGCGTCGGCCAGGGCGCGGACCAGCGCGAGTCCGCGCCCGCACTCGTCCTCCAGACCGGCCTCCCTCGGCATGGGGACGGCCGGTCCGCCGCCCTGGTCGGCGACCTCGATATAGAGCATGCGCCGCTCATGGGCGCGCAGCACACAGAGGATCTGCTCGCTTCCGGTGTGCACCAGGGCGTTGGTGAACAGCTCGGACATCACCAGCTCGGCAGCATCGCAGAGATCCTCCTGGAAGCCCCACTCCAGCACCCGTGAGCACACCCGGTGCCGGGCGACGGCGACCGAGGCGCCTCTGGCAGGCAGCTGGAACCTCTCCTGACGGAGGGCGGAGTCAACGCTCGCGGAGTTCGGGTGGTGGGCCATCGTCGAGCGTTGACGCAATGCCACGGCCATGTGCCTTCCGTCCGTCTACCTGTGGGGGCGTGAATGCCGTACGTGAATGCCGCAAGTGCGCGACACAGCAGCCACGTTGGACTGGTCACACCCGTCACTATCGTTGCTGCGAGCACCAGTTGGCAAGGCGCGATCTGCAAAATGCAGAATAGCCAGCGCACTCTGTTGCCCTCACCTCGCGCGTGGCACACTGATCCTGACAAGACCGTCCCAGGAGGTACGACGTGGGTGAAGCGCGATCTGCCCCGACCGTCGGGCAGATGGTCCTCGGCATGAGGCTGCGGGACCTTCGCGAGAAAGCCGGCGTCAGCTACGACCAGGCTGCCAGGGCGCTGCACGTCAACCAGACCACGGTGCGCAGGATGGAGAAGGCCGAGGTCGGCCTGAAACTCCCCTACGTCGAGAAGCTGCTGCAGACCTATGGCGCCGAGCAGGAAGAGATCGACTCCTTCCTCGCGCTCGCCGAGGAGGCCAACAGACCGGGCTGGTGGCACCGGTTCCGCGATGTGCTGCCGGACTGGTTCAGTCTCTATGTGAGCCTCGAGGGCGTGGCGAGCCGTATCCGCGCCTACGAGCCGCATTTCATCCCCGGACTGCTGCAGACCGAGGAGTACGCCCGCACGCTGCTCTCCATCGGCTTCCCGCACGGCTCCGCCCAGGAGCTCGACCGCCGGGTGGCGCTGCGGATGGAGCGCCAGGAGCTGCTCAGCCGCCCGGACGGACCGCATCTGTGGGTGGTGATGGACGAGACGGTGCTTCGTCTGTCCATCGGGGGTCCCCAGGTGATGCGCGCCCAGATCGACCACCTGATCGAGGCGACACAGAAGCCCAACATCACCCTTCAGGTGGTGCCGTTCTCCGCCGGCCCTCACCCGGGCATGGGCGGACCCTTCCAGCTCTTCCGGTTCCAGATCCCGGAACTGCCGGACATCGTCTACGCCGAGGGCCTGACCGGCGCCGGCTATCTCGACCAACGTTCCGATGTGGTCGCCTATTTGGAGGCCCTGGACCGCATGGGCACCCAGGCCACACCGGCGCGGCGCACGGAGAGTTTTCTCCGTGGGATTCGCAAGGAGCTCTGACTGTGGATCAGGTACATGTGTACAACGGCATGCCGGCCAAACATCTGGGGACCGAAGGCTGGGCCAAGCCGTGGAGCGGTCCCAACGGCGGTGCGTGCGTGGAGGTCTTGAGGCTGCACGACGGGCGGGTCGCCCTGCGTCAGTCGACCGATCCGGACGGCCCTGCCCTGATCTACACCCACCATGAAATCGAGCGGTTCATCCAAGGTGCCAAGGCCGGCGCCGCGGACTTCCTGCTCAATCGTCCAGACCCCAACCTGACCTCCTCGGCGGGTACCGCACCGGAACGGAGGGCCGCGTGACCGACTACGGGCTCGCCCCTGACCAGATCGACACCACCAAGCCGCACCCGGCTCGGATGTACGACTTCTACCTCAACGGCAAGGACCACTACGAGGTCGACGCGGAGGCCGCCGGGCGGGTGCTGGAGGTCTATCCGACCGTCCGGCTCAACGCCACCATCAACCGGGCCTTCATCCACCGCGCCACCCGCTGGCTGGCCCGGGAGGCCGGGATCCGGCAGTTCCTCGACATAGGCACCGGCATACCCACCGAGCCCAATCTCCACCAGGTCGCCCAGGGCGTCGCCCCGGAGGCCCGGGTGGTCTACACCGATTACGACCCCATCGTGCTGGCCTACGCCCAGGCGCTGCTCATCGGCACCCCCGAGGGCCGTACGTCCTATGTGCAGGCGGATGTGCGCGATCCCCAGCGGATCATGAGCGCCCCCGAGCTGCATGAGACGCTGGACCTGGACCAGCCGGTGGCGATCTCCGTGAACGCGCTCTTCCACTTCATCTCGGAGGAGGACAAGCCGTACGAGATCGTCCGCGAGCTGATGGCGCCCCTGGCCCCGGGCAGCTATCTGATGCTGACCCACTCCACGCATGACTTCTCGGCGGAGACCTGGCGGAACGTCATCCAGGTCTACAAGGAGAGCGGCATCTCCTTCACCACCCGCTCCCAGAGCGAGGTCGGGGGCTTCTTCGACGGTCTGGAGCTGGTCGACCCGGGTGTGTCGGAGCCCCACCACTGGAACCCGGACCCCGGCGACCGCCCGGAGCACATCCGCAGCGCGGACATCAACATGTGGGCGGGAGTGGCCCGGAAGTCCTAGTGGCAGCCGGGAAGCCCCAGCGGCACGATCGTCGCGGCCGGGCTTCACGGCCCGGTGTCACGGCGCCTCGGTGCCGTCGCCGACCGTGAAGCCCAGTATCGCGCCCCCGCCCGGGCGCGGCCGGGCGAAGACGGTGCCGCCGTGTGCGAGGGCGACCTCGCGCACGATGGCCAGGCCCAGCCCCGAACCGGGCAGGCTGCGCGCGCCGGGCGCGCGGTAGAAGCGGTCGAAGACCCGCTCACGGTCCTCCTCGGCGATGCCGGGACCCCGGTCCAGGACCTCCACCCGGCGGCCGGTGATCACCACCTCGACGGGCTCGGTGCCGTCCTGGTCGAACTTGGCGGCGTTCTCCACCAGATTGGAGATCGCGCGCTGCAGGCCGGCCGGGCGGCCCGTCAGCCGGGTGTCGCCTTCGGCCCGTACGGTGATCTCCCGGCCGGTCCGGCGCCGGGCGAGGGTCGCGGCGGTGGTGGCCACGTCCGCCAGCGACACCTCGGTAGGGGGTTCGTCGTCCCGCTGCCCGGCCGCCAGCTCCACCAGCTCATTGACGAGGTCGGTCAGCTCCCGGGTCTCCCCCGCCAGATCGGCCAGCAGATCCTCGCGCGCGGGCCCCGGCAGCTCCTCGAAGCGGCGCAGCAGCGAGATATTGGTGCGCAGTGAGGTGAGCGGGGTGCGCAGCTCGTGCCCGGCGTCCTCGACCAGCCGCCGCTGGTCGTCCTTGGAGCGCGCGAGCCGGCCGAGCATGCCGTCGAAGGCCCGCCCGAGGCGGCCCACCTCGTCGTCCCCGGCGACCGGCACCGCCACCTGCATCCGGCCGGTCGCGGCCACACTCTCGGCGACCCGGGTCAGCCGCACCAGCCGCCGGGTGATCCGCCCGGCCAGCCACCAGCCGGCCAGTCCGGCGGCCAGGATGACGGCGACCACGAACAGCGCGGTGCGCTTCTGGAGTTCTCGCAGCAGATCCTCGGTGTCGCTGATCTGCTGGGCCACCTGGACCGCGCCGGTGCCGTCGCCCACGGCCACCGTGGCCATGCGGTACTGCTCTCCGCCGATGTCGATCTCGCGCCGTACGACGGTGCCCGGCGTGTGGGAGGCGGCGGTGATCCGGTCGTCGCCGGTCACCGGCAGCGGGGGCTTGCCCGCGTCATAGACCGTGCCGTTGCCGTTGATCACCTGGACGTCCATCCGGCTGATCCGGCGCAGATCGTCCCGCAGGCCGTAGGGGACGGGCACGGTGGGCTCGGTGGGGTACTGCCGCAGGATCACCTTCTCGCCGCGGACCTCGCCGCGCAGATCGCGGATCACATCGTCGAACGCCGTCTGCTGGTCGACCCGCACCAGCCCGGCCGCCGCGTCATAGCTGAGGCCGCCGACCAGGAGGGTGACCACGGAGGCCGCCGCCGCGAACGAGAGCGCGAAGGTGGTCCGCAGACTGGGCCGCCCCCGGCGGAGCGGTGGAAACCGCACCATTACTCCTCCCGCAGGGTGTATCCGACTCCGCGCACCGTATGGATCAGCGGGGTGCGCCCCTCCGGATCGACCTTGCGGCGCAGATAGCCGATGTAGACGGCGAGGTTCTTCGATCCGGGGCCGAAGTCGTAGCCCCAGATGCGGGCGTAGATGGTGGTGTGGTCCAGGACGATGCCCGCGTTGCGCGCCAGCAGCTCCAGCAGGTCGAACTCGGTGCGGGTCAGCTCCAGCTCCGTACCGCCGCGCCAGACCCGGCGCGCCGAGGAGTCCAGGTGCAGATCCGCGACCTCCAGCACGCCGTCGATGGCGGCGTCCTCCGGCGCGGGCGGTTCGGCGGGGGCGGCCCGGCGCAGCAGTGCGCGCAGCCGGGCGAAGACCTCCTCGACCTCGAAGGGCTTGGCCACATAGTCGTCCGCCCCGGCGTCCAGCCCCTCGATCCGGTCGGCGGTCTCGACCCGCGCGGTGAGCATCAGGATGGGGGTGCGGTCCCCCTCGGCGCGCAGCACCCGGCACACCTGGAGCCCGTCCACGCCCGGCATCATCACATCCAGGACGACCACGTCCGGGCGCTCGCGGTGGATGGCCGCCAGCGCCTCTATCCCGTCGGGCACGGCGGTGACGCGGTACCCCTCCAGGGTCAGGGCGCGGTCCAGCGCCTGGCGGATGGCACGGTCGTCCTCGGCGAGCAGCACGGTGTTGGTCACACCCCGAGTCTGCCAAGGCCACCGGGGTGCCCGCCGCGGGCGGGGGGCCTGAGCGGGGCTTCTTACCCCGCTCTCACCTTCTTCACGCGACGGGCTTACCGGGCCCGGACAAGGTGTCCGTTACGTTCCGGGGGGAACTCGCCCCGGGGATGCAACCGGCCGGAGAAAATACCGCATGAAGATCGCATTCCTGCTGCACAACGCCTACGGGATCGGCGGAACGATCCGGACGACGATGAATCTCGCGACGGCGCTCGCCGACCGCCACGAGGTGGAGATCGTCTCGATGATGCGGCATCGCGAGACGCCGCGTTTCGCCCTCGACCCCCGGGTGCGGCTGGTCCCCCTGGTGGACTCGCGTCCGGAGAGCGCGGACGCGAAGGACCCGCTGTTCTTCGAGGCCAGCCGGGACTTTCCGGCCGCCGAGAAGCGGCACCACCAGTACAACCGCCTGATCGACACGCGGGCCGCGGAGTATCTGCGCGACTGCCCCGCCGATGTGATCATCGGCACTCGGCCGGGGGTGAACGTCTACATATCCCGCTTCGCCCCCCGTCGTGCGCTGCGCATCGCCCAGGAGCATCTGCGGTACGAAGCGCACAGCAAGAAGCTGCGGCGGGAGCTGGCCTCGCACTACCGGCTGCTGGACGCCATCGTCACCACGACGGAGGCGGACGCCGCGATCTACCGCAAGAAGATGCCGTTGCCGGGGGTACGGACCCTGGCGATACCCAACAGCGTCCCCGAACCGGCCGTCGCCCCCTCCGAGGGCACCACGCCGGTGATCGCGGCGGCCGGGCGGCTGGTCCGCGGCAAACGCTTCGACCTGCTGATCGACGCCTTCGCGGAGGTCACGGCGAAGTTCCCGGCCTGGCGGCTGCGGATCTACGGCGGGGGCGCGGAGAAGGAGCGGCTCGCGGAGCGCATCGAGCGGCTGGGCCTGTCCGGGAGCGCGGAGCTGATGGGGTCCTACTCCCCCATCGAGGAGGAGTTCGCGAAGGCGTCGCTGGTCGCGGTGGCCTCGGACGCCGAGTCGTTCGGGATGACGATCGTGGAGGCCATGCGCTGCGGGGTGCCGGTGGTGAGCACCGACTGCCCGCTCGGCCCCGCCGAGATCATCGAGGACGGGGTCACCGGACGGCTCGTCCCCACCGGGGACGCGCAGGCGCTGGCGAGCGCCCTGATGGACCTGATGGCCGACGCCCCGGCCCGGCGGGCGATGGCCGCGGCCGCCTTGGAGAGCTCCCGGGCCTATGACCCCGCGCCGCTCGCCCTGCGCTACGACCAGCTCTTCGAGGAGCTGCGCGCGAGCCGGTTCGCCCGCTTCTGGGAGCGCGGCCGGGCCGCCGCCCGCGCCCGCCTGCGGCGCCTGGCCCGCCGCTTCGGCATCTCCCCCGCCCGCCGGACGCCGGCGGCGGGCGGAAAGGCGAGCGCCTGACGCCACGGCGGAAAGCGCCGGGCGAGGCGTAACCGCTACGGCCGGGGTTCGCGGAGCCGCCCCGCGAGGCGCCCTGGCTCGCCGTGGTGGCGGTGGCCCCTGCCGTGGTCCAGCCTGGCCGCGCCCGCCGACGGCGTCACCCTGCCGCGCGCCCCCGATGCGGGGGCGCGTGCCAGGCGTCACGGGCCCGCGACGATCCGCCGGACAGGGCCTGGGCGGCGCCCCGGCGTTACCAGGACGTCGGGGCGTAGTCCTTCAGGAAGCAGCCGAAGAGGTCCTCGCCGCTCTCGCCCCGGACGATCGGGTCGTAGACCCGGGCCGCGCCGTCCACGAGGTCGAGGGGGGCGTGGAAGCCCTCGGCCGCCAGCCGCATCTTTTCCGGGTGCGGGCGCTCGTCGGTGATCCATCCGGTGTCGACGCTCGTCATCAGGATGGCGTCGGCCTCGAACATCTCCCGTGCGCTGGTGCGGGTCAGCATGTTCAGCGCGGCCTTGGCCATGTTGGTGTGCGGATGGCCCGCGCCCTTGTAGCCCCGGCCGAACTTGCCCTCCATCGCGGAGACGTTGACCACGTACTTGCGCCGGGCGGGCGAGGCGGCCATCGCCGGGCGCAGCCGGCTCACCAGGATGAACGGCGCCGTCTCATTGCAGAGCTGGACCTCGAGCATCTCGACCGGGTCCACCTCGTTGACCCGCTGCACCCAGGTGTTGGTCGGGTCCAGGTCCGGGACCAGCCCGCCCGCGTCGATCGCGGTCCCGGCCTCGATCCGGGCCGGTGAGGCGGAGCCGCTGGTGAGGGCGAGGGCGGTGAGGTCCTGCGGGGTGAGGGCGCCGTCCTGTGGCGTGCGGGGCGCCGGAAGGGCCGCCTGGGCGCCGCTGCCGAAGGCGCCGAGGACCAAGGACTCGGGGAGCTCCCCGGCGGGGAGCGGAGCCGACTCGCCCGCTATCAGCTCCGCGTACGCCTGGGGCGTGCGGCGGACGGTCTGGGCGGCGTTGTTGATCAGGATGTCCAGCGGGCCCGTGGCGCCGACCTCGTCGGCCAGCGCGATGACCTGGGCGGGGTCGCGCAGATCGATGCCGACGACCTTGAGCCGGTGCAGCCACTCCCCGCTGTCCGGCATGGCCTTGAAGCGGCGGATGGCGTCGCCCGGGAAGCGGGTGGTGACGGTGGTGTGCGCGCCGTCGCGCAGCAGCCGCAGCGCGATGTACATGCCGATCTTCGCCCGGCCGCCGGTGAGCAGCGCACGGCGCCCGGTGAGATCGGTGCGGGCGTCGCGGCGGCCCCGGTTCTCGGCGGCGCAGTCGCGGCACAGCTGGTGGTAGAAGGCGTCGACCTCGACGAACCGGGTCTTGCAGACATAGCAGGAGCGGGGGCGCGCCAGGATGCCCGCGATCTCGGTGGAGACGGAGCTGCTGAGCGCGCGGCCCAGCGTCTCGTCGTCGATGCGGTCGGCGGCGCCGGTGGCGGTGGCCTCGGTCACGGCCTTGTCATTCGCGGTCTTCGCGGCCCGCCGCTCCTGGCGCCTGCGCTGCTTCACGCTGCGGTAGATGCCGGAGGTGGCCCGGCGGACCATGATCGCGTCGGGGTGGTCGACCGGCAGCCGGTCGAGTTCCTCGAGGACGCTCAGACAGGTCGCCAGCCGCTCCGGGTCGATGCCCGGCTCCACGGCCGCCGCCTGTTCGGCCCGGCCTTCGTCTATCACCGTCATCGCCGCTGCCGCTTTCTGGTTCGCCTGTTCCCCTGGACAACGGCGAAACTTTACGGAAGCGGAGGCGGATGCGCCAAACCGCGCCCGTCCTCACCCTCCTCCGGGCATGCGGTACGCATAGCCGCCGGTCCG
This sequence comes from Streptomyces sp. 11-1-2, assembly GCF_003595545.1. NCBI lineage: Bacteria > Bacillati > Actinomycetota > Actinomycetes > Kitasatosporales > Streptomycetaceae > Streptomyces > Streptomyces sp. 11-1-2. The sequence continues at coordinate 9,827,742 of NZ_CP022545.1, read as the reverse complement.
CGCCGGGGCCTGTGCTCCGGCCGGGTGCCCGGCGTCCGTCAGCGCGCGGATCACGCCGTGGTCCGGGGAGAGAGCGCAGGCCGGGTCGGTACGGGCGGCGTCGCCGGTCAGGGCGTACGCCTGGCAGCGGCAGCCGCCGAAGTCCGCGGTGCGACGGGAGCAGGTGCGGCACGGCTCGCGCATCCACTCCTCGCCCCGGTAGCGGTTGAAGGCGGTGGAGTGGTCCCAGATCCACTCCAGGGTGTGGTCGCGCACATTGGGCGGGTCCAGGTCCGGCAGGCTCGCGGCGGCGGGGCAGGGCAGCGCGGTGCCGTCGGGCGCGACGGTCAGCGAGACCGCGCCCCAGCCGCCCATGCAGGGCTTGGCGACGCCGTCGAAGTAGTCGGGCACGACCCACACCAGGTCGACGGTGCCGCCCAGCCGCTGCCGCCGGCGCTCGACCGTCTCCCGCGCCCGGGCGAGCTGGTCGCGGGTGGGCAGCAGGGCGTCGCGGTTGCGCAGCGCCCAGCCGTAGAACTGGGTGTTGGCCAGCTCGATCCGGTCGGCGCCCCAGTCCAGGCCGCGCTGGACGATGGCGTCGAGCGCGTCGAGGTTGTCGCGGTGCAGGACGACATTGATCCCGAGCGGCAGACCGGCCTCGCGCACCAGGGCGGCGGCCCGCTCCTTGGCGGCGAACGAGCGGTACCCGGCGATCCGGTCGGAGGCGGCCGGGTCGGCGTGCTGCAGGGAGAGCTGGACACTGCGCAGCCCGGCGGCGATCAGGGCGGCCAGCCGGGGCTCGTCCAGGCCCACACCGCTGGTGACGAGCTGGGTGTAGATCCCGGCGGACTCGGCGGCGGTGACGATCTCGGCCAGATCGCGGCGCAACAGCGGTTCCCCGCCGGAGAGATGGGTGTGCACCACGCCGAACTCCCCGGCCTGGCACATCACTCGCGTCCACTCGGCGGTGGACAGCTCACGCGAGCGGCGGACCAGCTCCAGCGGGTTGGAGCAGTAGGGGCAGTGCAGCGGGCAGCCGTGGGTGAGCTCGGCGAGCAGGGCCCAGGGGCGGGGCGCGGCGGTCATCGGACCCAGCCCTCCGTACGCATCCGGCCGAGGAAGGCGGGCACGTCCTCGGCCACGGGCGCGCCGGGGAAGCGGCTCGTGAGCTCCACCACGATGGCGTCGAGGTCGCGGGCGCCGTCGCACAGCCGCAGGATCCGGGCGGCACTGCCCCGCAGCACCACCACCCGCTCGGGCAGCACCAGCAGATCGGCGTCACGCACCCGGTCATGGCGCAGGCTCACGGCGGGGGCCAGCGCGGGCCGCCATCCGTCCGGGGCGGGCGGAACGGTCGGAGTCTCCGGGGCGGGCGGGGTGTCGGCGGCGGTCATGCTCCCTCCCCGGGGCCGTCCTTGGTGTCGGCGTGCTCGACCGCGTCCAGCAGCGACCACAGCACATCGCATTTGAAGGCGAGCGCCGCCACCGCGCGGTCCTCGTCCTCGGGGGTCCGCGCCCAGGTCAGGACCAGGTCGAGCGCCTCGGTGCTGTCCCGGCGTCCCTGGTCGACCCGGTTGCGGAAGTAGGCCAGGCCCTCGCGCTCGATCCAGGGGTAGTACCGCTCGAAGGCGTCGATACGGGTGAGCATGATGCCGGGCGCGGACAGCTCGGTGAGCGAGGCGGCGACGGCTTCCAGCGGGCCGCGCAACCGGCAGAAGTTGACATAGCCGTCGACCGCGAGCCGCACCCCGGGCACCACCTCGGCGCCGGACAGCAGCCGGTCCCGGTCCAGGCCGGCGGCCTCGCCTAGCCGCAGCCATCGCTCGATGCCGCCCTCACCGTCGGCGGCGCCGTCGTGGTCCTGGATACGCCGCAGCCACATCCGGCGCAGCCGTGCGGTGTCGAGTTTGGCGGTGATCAGCGCGTCCTTGACGGGGATGTGGCGCTGGTAGTGGAAGCGGTTGAGGATCCAGCGGCGCAGTTCGGCGGAGGTGAGCTCGCCCGCGTGCATCCGTACGTTGAAGGGGTGGCGGTCGTGGTAGCGCTCCTGCGCGACCGCGCGCAGCCGCTCCTCAAGACGTGTCCGTGGGGTGCTCACAGGTCGATCACCATCCCGTCGGCGGCCACCTCGACGCCCAGCTCGCGCAGCACCGTGTGCTGGGGCGCGGCCGGGTCGTTGAGGGGGTTGGTGTTGTTGAGGTGGGTGTACAGGGTGCGCGCTTGGAGTGCGGCGAGCCGCCGCGCCGTGCCGTCCGGTCCGTCGATCGGCAGATGCCCCATGGCGGTGGCGGTACGCGAGCCGAAGCCGCTGGTGAGGGGCTCGTCGTCGGACCAGAACGTGCCGTCGACGATGACGTGGTCGGCGCTCTCGGCGGCGCGCTGGAAGGCGTCGGACCAGGCGGCGAGCGCGGGGGCGTAGAGGAGGGTGCGGCCGGTGGTGCGGTCGGTCAGCCGCAGGGCGACCACCCAGGCGTCGCCGTCCGGGGCGTCGAGTCCGGCCGCGTAGCGGGGGCGTTTGGCGGAGACGGGGACGGCGCCGACGACGAGGCGGGAGTCCTCGGCGAGCGGCCGGTCCTCGGGACCGAGGGGACGCCAGTCCAGCCGGGCGTACGGGGTGAGGACCTCGCCCAGATGGAGTCCGGTCAGCAGGGTGTGCCGGACCGGGGCAGTGGCCACGATCTCGATGCCGTCCGCCTCGCGCAGCCGGGCGATGCCGAGGGTGTGGTCGAGTTCGGCGTCGGTGAGGATCACCCCGGCCAGCGGGGTCCGGCGCGGTTCGGGTCCGGGGTGCAACTCGGGGCAGTCTTCGACCTGTTCGCCGAGGTCGGGGGTGGCGTTGACCAGATACCAGCGGCCTTCGGCGGACTGGACGGCGAGCGAGGCATGGCGGCGGCGCCACCCCGGGTGGGCGCGTGCCCCGGAGCATCCGGGGCACGCGCAGTTCCACTGGGGTACGCCGCCACCCGCCGCGGTGCCGAGCACGCGCACGCGCATGGCGGGGAGCTCAGCGGGCGTTCAGCGAGTAGGCGGTGACCTCCAGCGCGGTCTCCACGACCACGTAGTCGGGCGTCTGCCAGGCGGTTTCCCCGGCGTCCGTACGGGTCCGGTCCGTCGCCTCGGGAGCTGTGTGCGGTGTGGTGTCGTTCATGGCTTCGACCTGCCTTCCATCTGGGTGGGGATTGGTCAACGGGACGGGACGGACCGTCAGTCGGGCCGTTGGTCGGCGGTGAAGGATCCGCAGCGCCCCGCCGTCGGGGGTGGTGCTGTCGTCCGCGATGGTCGATGGCGTCGTCGTCGGGCACGGGGTCATGAGCCGCTGCCGGGGTAGGCGGTTCCGATGCGCACCTCGTCGAGCAGCAGCTTGCGGTAGTGCTTGGTGTCGGTGGCCGCCGCCCAGGTGCTGTTCACCGTGAGCCGGACATAGCGCTTGGTGGTGGCGGGGATGTCGATGAACGCCACCCCGCGGGCGCTGGGCAGCGTTCCGCTCGCCACCGGGCTGCCCCAGTCGCGCCCGTCGCCGGAGACCTGCACCTGGTAGTCGCGGATGCGGGCGGACTGCTCGGTGTCGGAGCGGGCGTAGGAGACCGACCACTCCCGCTGGTTCACCGCCAGATAGCGCAGGCTCTTGGCGGACCGCAGATCGAAGGTGACCGAGGCGGGCAGGGTGGTGCTGTTGTCCCAGTAGGTCTCCGGATCGCCGTCGAGCACGGCGGAGGCGGGGTGGCCGCTCGCGGAGACACTGGCGCTCGCGCTGACGGAACTGGCCGGAACGACACCCTGGCGGCCGTCGGTGCGGACCGCGAGGACGGTGTCGTACGGATCCCAGGCGCTGATGCCGGAGATGGTGATCCTGCCGTCGCTCTGGCGGAAGTTCAGCTTCTTGCCGGTGCGGAAGTCGGTGACGCCGGTCGCCTTGTAGCCGTTGTCCCGCACGGTCAGCGTGGAGCCCGAGGGCCTGGTGAGGACGTGGACGAAGTGGCGGTCGGGGTCGGTCTTGCTCACCGTGGTCACCCCGTGGGCGCCGTCGTTCCAGGCACCGGGCTGCAGTCCGCCGTAGGAGTAGCCACCGCCCTCGGTGCCGCCCAGCGACCCCCAGATCTTGTCGAGATAGCTCTTGGCGTAGTCGTTGAAGGCTTCCTGCTTGCTCGGGAACCGCCCGTTCACCTGGGCGGTTTCGGCCATGAGTGATTTGACGGAGGATCCGGAGTTGCTGATCAGCCGGCCGAGGGTGAGTCCGTGGTCCACCACCGAGTCGGTGCCGCTGTACCACCAGGCCCCGCTGCTGGGCAGCTTGAAGCAGGCTTCGGTGAGCCGGGGCTGCGGGGTCCAGATGGCCTGGGGATAGTCGTAGGCCGGGGTCATCCCGGTCTTCTGCTCATTGCTGACCGTGTCCATGATCGGCGTGTCTTCGTTGTTGTTGCTCAGCAGCCAGCCGGGACGGTCGGCGCGGATCTTCTCGTAGAGCCCGTGGTCGATCCAGTAGTCGTTGTCGTTGTCGATCCAGAACCCGGACAACTTCGGGTACTTCCGCATCACTTCCACGAAGTTGTCGTAGGAGTATTCGCCGAAGCCGTCGCGCGTGGTCAGGTCGACGTCATGGCCCTTGTAGGCCGAGTAGGCCGCCGAGTCGAGCCATTCATGGCCGCCCTCGGCATGCCACTGCGGATCGTCGGTCATATAGAGCATGACCTTCAGCCCCTGGGCGTTCGCCGCGTCGATCAGCTCGCCGAGGAAGTCCCGCTTGGTGGAGCAGCTTCCGGGCACGGCGGACGGCCAGGCCCGGGCGTAGCCCAGACGGCTGTGGAAGGAGGCGAGCACCAGGTAGGAGGCGTGCAGCTTTTTGGCCTCGGCCACCCAGTAGTCGGCCTTCCAGCCGCCGTCGGTGACGGCCTTCTCCCAGGCGGAGCAGCTCGTATAGCCGGGCGAGGTGCGCATGCCCCAGTGCAGGAAGAGGCCCGCCTGGGAGTCGCGCAGCCACTGCTGGCGGGGGTTGACCACATCGGCCCGCGCCGGGGCGGGGCCGGTCAGGGCGAGGGTGGCGACGAGCGACAGCACGGCTGCCAGCCAGGCGCCGAGGCGCCGGCGCGATCTGCGGCCCATGAGGGCTCCTTCTCGAGGGCGTACGGTCATGTGCCGTTCTGTTGCAGCGTCACCGGCTGTTGGGGTCCGGTCAATAAGCGTGCGTCAAAAATCCTCCGACCTATCCGGCTGTACATTCCCTGTGCGACACCAAGAAACAAGCGGAACCTGCTGGTAGTTGGCCACTTTTCGCCGACCGCCACCCACACCACCACCTCCTTGGTCCACACCATTCCTTGACTCATCGCACCACACCTCCTACCTTCCGCGATGCACTGTCCGCGCTCAAAGGAGATGATCATGCAAAGATCCACACGATCACGCGGTCTTCGCTCCTGCCTCGCGGCCGTCACCGCGGCCACCACGGTCGCCGCCGGCGCCCTCACCGTGAGCCTCACCACCGCGGCGCCGCAGGCCGTCGCGCTGGACAACGGCCTGGCCCGTACGCCCCCGATGGGCTTCAACAACTGGAACGCCACCCACTGCGACGCCTCGTTCAACGAGTCCATGGTCAAAGGCGTCGCCGACGCGTTCGTCTCGCTCGGCCTCAAGGACGTGGGCTACACCTACGTCAACATCGACGACTGCTGGGCCGAGCCGAGCCGGGACGCGAGCGGCAATCTGGTGCCCCACCACACCCGCTTCCCGAACGGCATCAAGGCCGTGGCGGACTATGTGCACGCCAAGGGGCTGAAATTCGGGATCTACACCAGCGCCGGCACCAAGACCTGCAACGCGGCGAACGGCTTCCCGGGCGGGCTGGACCACGAGAAGCAGGACGCCAAGCAGTTCGCCTCCTGGGGCGTGGATTACCTCAAGTACGACAACTGCAACAACCAGGGCGTCGACGCCCAGAAGCGCTACCAGGCCATGCGCGACGCACTCGCCGCCACCGGCCGCCCGATCCTCTACTCGCTGTGCGAATGGGGTCAGACCACGCCCAAGGTGTGGACCTGGGGCGAGCCGGTCGGCAACTCCTGGCGCACCACCGGCGACATCAGCGACAAGTGGTCCAGCATGATCGACAAGCTGCACATCAACGACGATCTGGCGCAGTACGCGGGCCCCGGCCACTGGAACGACCCCGACATGCTGGAGGTCGGCAACGGCGGGATGACGGCCACCGAGTACCGCACCCACTTCAGCCTGTGGGCGATGATGGCGGCGCCGCTGCTGATCGGCAGCGACATCCGGAACGCCTCCGCGACCACCCAGTCGATCCTGAAGAACACCGACATCATCGCGCTCGACCAGGACACTCTGGGCAAGCAGGCCACCATCGTCTCCTCCAGTGACGGGAAGACCGTATACACCAAGCAACTGGCCAACGGCGACCGCGCGGTGGCGCTGCTCAACGAGAACTCGTCCAGCAAGACCATCTCGACGACGGCGAGCGCGATCGGCCTCGGCGGCTCGTCCTCGTACCGCCTGAAGGACCTGTGGTCGAAGGCCACCTCCACCACGAGCGGCTCGATCAGCGCCTCGGTGCCCGCGCACGGCACGGTCGTCTACCGGGTCTCCCGCGGTTGACCGTGGCCGACCTGTTGACGCATTAGGAAGCCTTCCTTACAGTCCCCCCATGTGAACAAGGATCAGACAGGAGAATCCTTGATGGAGCGTTCACCGCTCTTACCACGCACCGCCCTCGCTCTCGCGACCTCCGCCGCGAGGGCCGACTCGGACGCGTACGCCGACTGGTCGGTGACCACCGACGGCAGACGAGTCGCCTCGTACAAGCGCACCGGCCTCCGGACCACATACCTGCTCACCCGGAACTTCAAGGCATACAAGCTCCAGTAGGAGGGCGCGCGATGAAGAGCTATCGGAAGACCCTGGTGGCCGCGGCCGCCACCACCGCACTCACCGCGGGGCTGCTGCTCACCCAGACCGGCACCGGCAGCGCCGCGACCTCGGCGGCCGACTCGGCCCCCTCGGACATCAAGACCGTCTCGTCCGGCTGGTCGATCCCCTGGGGGCTGAGCTGGCTGCCCGACGGCTCGGCCCTGATCACCGAGCGGGATTCGTATCTCGTCTACAAGCTCACCCAGTCGGGCACCAGGACCAAGGTGGGCACGGTGCCCAATGTGGTGACCACCGGCGGTGAGGGCGGGCTGCTGGGCATCGCGGTCTCCCCGAACTGGAACAGCGACCACGCCGTCTATCTGATGCACACCGCCTCCGACGGCAACCGCATCGCCCGGATGACCTACGACGGCTCCTCGCTCAGCGGCTACAAGGCGCTCGTCACCGGCATCAAGAAGAACAAGTACCACAACGGCGGACGCCTGAAGTTCGGCCCGGACGGCTATCTGTACGCCACCACCGGGGAGGCCCAGACCCCCGATCTCGCCCAGGACAAGAACTCCCTGAACGGCAAGATCCTCCGGATGACCACGGACGGCAAGCCCGCCCCGGGCAATCCGTTCGGCACGCTCGTCTACTCCTACGGCCACCGCAATCCGCAGGGCATCACCTGGGACCCGCAGGGCCGGCTGTGGGAGGCCGAGTTCGGCGACAGCAAGTACGACGAGCTCAACCTCATCGAAGCGGGCAAGAACTACGGCTGGCCGATCTGTGAGGGCGAGTGCTCCACCTCGGGGATGACCAGCCCCAAGCGCCAGTGGCCGACCGGCGACGCCTCGCCCAGCGGGGTCACCTACGCCGACGGCGCGATGTACCTGGCGGCGCTGCGCGGTGAGCGGCTGTGGCGGATCCCGGTGGACGGGACGAGCGCGGGCACCCCCAAGGCGTACTACACCAGCTCCTACGGGCGGCTGCGCACCGTGGAGACCGTGCCGGGCAAGAACACGCTGTGGCTGTCCACGACCAACGCCGACAACAACGGCGGGGAGCCGGACGGTGCGGACAAGGTGTTCCAGGTCGAGTTGAAGTAGCGCCTTCGCGGGTGAGCGTACGGGCGCGGTCCGCGGACCGCGCCCGTACGTCCGTGTCGCGCCCCTACGTCCGTGTCAGTGTGCGAGCCGCTCGTTCATGAGCAGGAAGGCGCCCAGACCGTGGAGGTCGTTCGTATTGCGCGGCCGGTTGAGGTAGTAGGCCAGGTCTCCGACGTTGGTGCCCTCGCTGATGTCGGAGATGTTCGTCAGCCCGTCGGAGCCGACCGACACCTTCCGCAGCACGCCCTGATAGCCCCTGCGCGCCGCCGAGGCGTAGCTGCCGCCGCTGATCCAGCCGTGTTTCAGGGCCGCGTGCAGCATCAGGGTGTACATGCTGGAGGCGGAGGTCTCGGTCCAGTTGCCGGGGTCGCTCGCCTTGTCGACGACCTGGAACCAGCGGCCGGTGGCCGAGTCCTGGTAGCGCGCGAAGCCCTTCGCCAAGTGCCGTACGTTGCCGATCAGTTCGGCGCGGCGCGGGTGGTTCGCGGGGAGCATTTCCAGCACCTCCACATGGGTCATCGCGGTCCAGCCGATGGCCCGTGCCCAGAAGTAGCCGGAGGTGCCGGTGGTGGCATCGGGCTTCCACGGGGCGTCGCCGTCCGCGTCAAAGGCGTGGTAGAGCAGCCCGTTGGACGCCTTGAGGTGGCGGAAGTACACCGAGAGGTTCTTGGTGACCTCCTCGTACGCGTACGCCTGGTCGCCGTAGGCGATGCCGTAGCGCAGCAGGAAGGGCTGGGCCATGAAGACGCCGTCGCCCCACAGTTCGTTGGTCTTGCCGGTGGCGTGCCACATCCCGCCGTCGGCGGTGCGCGGATAGGTGGTGATCCGGTCCCGGATCTGGTCGGCGGCGGTCCGGTAGCGGGGGTCGCCGGTCTCCTGGTGGAGGATCAGCAGCAGATTGCCGGACTGCATCGCGTCGAGGTTGTCGAAGGTCCGGCTCATATGACCGTCGGCGTCGACGAAGTTGTCCACCCAGCGCTTGATGTACGCCAGGTACGAGGGCTCCTTGACCCGCTGGTAGACCCGGTGGGCGCCGAGCAGGAACAGCCCACGGGTGTAGCCCCAGCCACCGAGCGAGGCGGGGTCGGGGTAGCGGGCGATGGTGGAGTCCACCACCGCCCGGGACCAGTCGGCGGGCGCCGCGCCGGCGCCCGCCGTCGGGAGGAGAAGGCCGCCGGTGATGCCCAGTGTGCTCGTGAGCAGGGTTCTGCGACTGATCACTGGAATCTCCTTGGGTGTCAGGGCGCCCTACTGGACGCCATGTACACGCCAAGAATATCGGCGAACGTTCCGTACCGGAGCAAAAGCGGAGGAAAGCCGAGAATCCGCCGTACCCGTCAGTAGTCCGGCCACCAGCCGACCGGTGGCGGGCGCGAGCATCAGCCCCAGCATGTTGTGACCGGTCGCCAGCAGCACCCGGGGATGGCCGGGCACCGGGCCGATCAGCGGCAGCCCGTCGGGGGTCATGGGCCGCGGCCCCACCCACTCCTCCTGGCGGTCGTCCCAGTCGGCATGGCGCAGATACGGGCGCGCGGCGGCGACGATGGCATCGATGCGCCGCTGCCGGAACCGGTCGGCGTCGCGCTCGAACTCCATCGTCCCGGCGACCCGGACCCGCTTGCCCATCGGAGTGAGCACCACCTTGGCCGCGCCGAGGTGGACCAGGCGGGAGGGCGGCGGCTCGGCCGCCACGGAGAAGCTGTACCCCTTGCCCGCCACCAGGTCGACGTCCAGGCCGAGCCCGCGGACCAGCTCGCGCGACCAGACGCCCGCGGCGATGACCACCGCGTCGCTCCGGTACGTCCCCGCCGAGGTGCGCACCTCGGTGCGGCCACCCCGGTCCGTGACGGCCGACACCCGGGCGCCCTCGACCAGTTCGACGCCCTGGCCCCGCAGCCGCTCGGCGAGCCGGTCCACGAAGAGCGAGGGGTCGAGCGACCACTGGCGCTCCACCACGAACCCCGCCCGCGCGCCGTCGGTGAGCGAGGGCTCCGCCTCCGCGAGCCGGGTCCCCTCCAGCACCCCGCCGGACGCGATGGGGGCGTCCAGCCGGCGGAAGGCGGCCAGCGCCTCGGCGGCGTACTCCCGGGAGGGGAAGGCGAACAGGAACCCGTCCTTGTGCGCCTCCCCGTCGACACCGGCCGCCTCCAGCTCCTCGAAGAGCCCGAAGGTGCCCTTCGCGAGCGCGCCGAGGGCGGCGGACCCCCGCGCGTAGTGGCGCGAGGTGGCCCGCAGCCCGAACCGGACCAGGAACCGCAGCAGTTGGGCACCGGCCGGGGGGTGGATGGCAAGCGCGCTGTCCGGACGGTGCAGTCCGCGCAGCGCCGTACCGATGACACCGGGCGCGGCCAGCGGTTCGACCAGGTCGGGGCAGACCTCCCCGGCGTTGCCGCGGGACGCGCCGCTGCCCAGCCGGTCGCGTTCGAGGACGGTGACCCGCAGCCCGGCGGCGCTGAGGTAGTGGGCACAGGCCAGGCCGACGACTCCGCCGCCGACGATCGTGACCGTGGCGGGCGGGGTGTCCGGGGAGGTCATGAAGGCTCCTTCACCGCGGGAGACGGTGTGGTCGTAGAGGTGTCACGGCGGGTACGAAGACGCCCGCGGGGGCTGTGGTCCGCGTCCGCCGCGCTGGCGTCGGCGAGGGTGAGCCCGCTGGTCTCCGGCGCGAGGACGTACGACGTGCCCCAGCCGATGACGCAGATCACCGCGCCGAGCAGCATGGCCAGCCGGGTGCTGTGGTCGAGGACGACGGGCGCTCCCCAGGTGCCGATCGCGGCGCCGACCCGGCTGATGCCGGTGGCGAAGCCGTTGGCGGTGGCCCGCACTCCGGTCGGGAACAGCTCGGAGGGGTAGATGGCCTGCAGGCACTGGCTGGAGAAGGCCGCCACGCCGAAGGCCGCGAACAGGACCACCACGACCGCCGGTGCGGGGCGGGCGAGGGCCGCGAGGCAGAGCAGGGGGATCGCGGAGAGGCCGAAGCTCCACAGGAGCAGGGTGCGCCGCCCCTTGTTGATGACCAGGATCCCGGAGAGCGAGCCGAGCACGAAGAAGATCTGCACCACGACCGAGCCCAGGTAGGAGTCGTTGCCGTCGGCCAGTCCGAAGGAGGACAGGATGGTGGGTTCGTAGGTGGTGATGGCGTAGATCGGCAGGAGCTGGCAGGCCCAGAAGACGCTGACGAAAATGGTCCGGCGCAGATAGGCGCCGCGGAAGATATCGGTGTAGCGGGTGCGCGAGGCGGTGTCCGCCTCCAGATCGGCCAGGGTCGCGTCCGGGCCGAGCATCTGCTTCAGCACGGCCTCCGCCTCCTGGTTGCGGCCCTTGCTGAGCAGCCAGCGCGGCGACTCGGGGGTGCCGAAGCGCAACAGGAGGATGAGGACGGCGGGGATGGCGCTGCTCGCGAGCATCCAGCGCCAGTTGTCATGGCCGGAGGACATCATCGCCCAGCCGACGACATAGGCGACGGCGGCGCCGACCGACCACATGGTGACCATGATGACCAGCAGCGGGCCCCGGGAATTGCGGGGCGCGAACTCGGAGGCGATGGTGCCCGCGATGGCGAAGTCGGCGCCGATGGCGATGCCCATGAGGAAACGCAGCACGGTGAGCTGCCAGGGATCGCTGACGAAGAACTGTGCCGCGGAGAGCAGGATGAAGGCGGCGATGTCGAAGAGATAGACCTTCTGCCGCCCGACCCGGTCGGTGACATAGCCGAAGACCAGGCCGCCGGCGAACATGCCGACCAGGGAGGCGGAGCCGACCACTCCGGAGTCGAAGGAGTTGAGGTGATAGTCGGCGGTGAGAAGCGGAAGCGCGACGCCGATGATGCTGAGGATGTAGCCGTCGCAGAACTCACCACCGCCGGCGTAGAGCGTGATGAGCCAGTGGGTGCGGGTGGGACGGGATTTCTCCAGTGATGCTGTGCTCATGGCCGTCTCCTGAGGAGATGCTCCTGGGGAGGAGGAGGACGGATGGCCGGGCGGTCGCGAGGCGCCCGGTGCTGATGTCCGAAGACGGTAGGCAGCGTCCGGCGGTCGGTCATCGTTGGAATCGTACGAACCGATCGCCACCTGGAAGCCCATGCTTGTACGATCCGTCCATGGACCCCTCGATCGATCCCATGAGCGGCCGTCCCGTCCTGACCCCGGAGCTGGCTCAGGAGATCGCCCAGGACATCGGCCGGATCACCGGCTTCAATGTGCTGATCACCGACCCCTCGGCGGTTGTCATCGGCTGCGGCGACCTCGAGCGCGTCGGCACCGTCCACGAGGCGTCCCTGGAGGTGGTGCGCACCGGGCGGCCCGCCACCCACACCGCCCAGCAGGCGGGCCGGATGCGCGGAGTGCGGCCCGGGATGAGCCTGCCGATCACCGTCGGGGAGGAGGTGATCGGCACGGTCTGTCTGACCGGGGTACCGGCGGAGGTGCACCGCTTCGGCCTGGTGGTACGGCGGCAGACGGAGATCCTCCTGGAGGAGGCGGCGCTGCTGCGCTCGCGGCTGCTCCATGAGCGGGCGGTCGACGACTTCGTACGGGACATCGCGCTCTACGACCCCGAGGTGGTCGACGCCGGAGCGGTGGACGCCCGGGCGGTGGAGCTGGGTCTGGCCCCCGGGCTGGCCCGGGCCGCGGTGCTGCTGGAGGTGAGCCAGGCGGACGAGGGCGCGGCGGCGGTCTCCCGGATCACGGTGCTGCGGACCGTACGGGAGGTGTTCCGGGACCGGCAGGACGTGGCGGGCGTCCAGGCGGCGGGGCGGTACGTGGTGCTGGCCGCCGCGCACGGCGAGCGGACGGCGCCGGGACGGCTCACCGACGCCTGCGGCCATCTGCTCTCGCTGCTGTACGACCGGCACGGTCTGGACGGCCGGATGGCCGTCGGTGAACCCGGCGCGGGCACCACCGGGATGCACCACTCCTATCGCGACGCCGCCACCGCGCTGCGCACCGGACCGGCCGTCTTCCCGGGCGACCGCGTTTTCACCGCCGCCGACCTGCGGATACCGCATCTGCTGGGCGCCGCTCCACGGCAGGCTCGGGCGCGGTTCGCCGACGCCGTGCTGGGGGAGCTGCCCGGACAGCCCGACTGGCCGACCTTGCGGGAGACGCTGATCGGCTGGGCGGAGGGGGGTTTTCATCTGGTGCGGGTCGCCGAGCGGCTGCACATCCACCGGAACACACTCCTGTACCGGCTGGAGAAGATCGGAAAGTTGTCGGGGAGACAGGTGCGGGAGCCGGCCCAGGCCATCGAGATGTATCTCGCCTGCCTGACCGACATCCTCCAGGAGAGCGCCACCCAGGGCAAGGTAAGGTAAGCCTGACCTTACCCACTGGAGTTGTCCGTGCGCCCCCACCGCCTGTTCCCCCTGCTCTCGGCCGCCCTCGCCGTCACCGTCCTCACCGGCTGCGGCTCCTCGGATGCCGCGTCGTCCTCGACGTCCTCGAAAGCCCCGGAGTCCCGAGCGGCGGACGGCGCCTTCCCCCGCACCGTCACTCATGCGCAGGGCGGCACGCCGCTGAAGGCCGAGCCGAAGCGCATCGCCGCGATCAGCACCGGGCAGCTCGACGATCTGCTCACCCTCGGCGTCGTGCCGGTGGCCACCACCCGCGCCGACCACGCCGGACTCGTCCCCACCTATCTGCGCACGGCCTTCCCCCGGCAGGCCAAGGCGCTCGGCGCGATGGCGGACATCGGCACCCGCGCCTCCCCCAACATGGAGAAGCTGGCCGCCGCCAAGCCCGATCTGATCCTGGTCAACAGCACCCAGGGCAATCTCTACGCCACCCTGTCCGCCATCGCCCCGACCGTGGTCACCAAGGGCCGCGGGGTGAACTGGAAGAAGGATCTGCTGACCGTCGCCGACGCGGTGGGCAAGCGCGAGCGGGCCCGCACCCTCCTCACCCGCTTCGAGAAGGACGCCGCCGACCAGGGCGAGAAGCTGGGCGGCGAGCACACGGAGCTGTCGATGGTGCGCTTCAACCCCGACCGGGTCCGGATGTTCGGGAAGAAGTCGTTCACCGGCACGATCGCCGACGACATGGGGCTCGGCCGCCCCAAGTCCCAGCGCTTCGACGACATCTCACAGGACCTCAGCGGTGAGCGGATCCCGCAGATGGACGGCGACTGGATCTTCTACTCCGTCCAGGGCCGCCCCGGAAAGACCGACGCCGCCACGTATCTGTCCAATCCGCTGTGGAAGAAGCTGGGCGCGGTCCGCGCCGGACATACCGTCAAGGTCGATGACGACCCCTGGTACCTCAACGCCGGGCCCGCCGCCGCCCGGGTCGTCCTGCGCGACATCACCGAGCGCCTCGGGCGCTGACACCGGACCCTTCGGACGCTGACGCCGAAACCTCGGGCGCTGAGGCCGGACACCTCAGGCGCTGAGGCCGGACACCTCGGGCGCTGAGGCCGGACACCTCAGGCGCTGAGGCCGGACACCTCGGGCGGTGACTCGGGGCGTCCCATACGGGCGTCCCGTATGGCCGAAACCGGACCCCTCGACCGGCGGGCCGGGCCCCTCGACGCCCCGGCCGGCCGTGTCAACCTCCGACCGGCATAAGCCACCGTCACACCCCGTATGCGATCGGGACAACGCGTCACCACAAGACCGTCCTCAGGCAATAGTCTCGGCGTACAGGACGTGGCTTAAGGAGGCGCCCATGGGGACCGGCGATCGTGAGCAGACATACGCACGGGCTCGGCAGGAGGCCGAGCGGCTCACCGCGAGCGGCATCCAGGGCATCGCGCTGACCTGGGTGGACAACGCGGGTCTTACCCGGGTGAAGTCCGTGCCCACCGCGCGGCTGCCCCATGCCGCGCGTCGCGGGGTCGGTATGTCCCCCGTCTTCGACGTCTATCTCGTGGACGACTCCATGACCACCAGCCGCCATGTCGGCGGCCCCGACGGGGATCTGCGGCTCATCCCCGATCTGGACCGGCTCACCCCACTGGCCGCCCAGCCCGGCTGGGCCTGGGCCCCGGTCGACCGGTACGACCAGCGGGGCCGGGCGCACCCCGTCTGCCAGCGGCTGTTCGCCCGGCGGATGGCCGAGCGGGCGCGGGAGCGGGGGCTGAGCGTACTTATGGGGTTCGAGACCGAGTGGGTCGTCACCACCGGCGACCCGGACCAGGACCCGCCGCACTACCCCTCCGCCGGTCCCGCCTACGGCATGGCGCGCGTGGCCGACCTCGCCGACTACCTCGCCGATCTGCTCGGGGCGCTGGACGCACAGCACACCGAAGTGCTTCAGCTCCACCCGGAGTACTCCCCCGGGCAGTTCGAGGTGTCCCTGGCGCCCGCCGACCCGGTCGGCGCCGCCGATCTCGCCGTGCTGGTGCGGGAGACGATCCGGGCGTGCTCCGGGCGCGCCGGGCTCAACCCGATGTTCGGCCCGGTGGTGGACCCGGGCGGGGTCGGCAACGGCGCCCATGTCCATCTGAGCCTGTGGCAGGGAGACCGCAATCTGTGCCGGGACGGCGACGGGCCCAACGGCATGACCGCGACGGCCGAGGCGTTCCTCGCCGGGGTACTGCGCGAACTGCCCGCCCTGCTCGCCATCGGCGCCCCCTCCCCCGCGAGCTACCTCCGTCTCGAACCCTCGCGCTGGGCCGGGGCGTACCAGTGCTGGGGCCTGGAGAACCGCGAGGCCGCGGTGCGCTTCATCACCGGCCCACCGGACGACCCGGGGGCGGCCAACGCCGAGATCAAATCCTTCGACCCGGCCGCCAATCCCTATCTGGTGGCGGGCGCGGTCATCGCCGCGGGCCTCGGCGGGCTGGACTCCGGGCTCTCCCTGCCGCCACCCGTCTCCGGGGACCCCGCGGTCGAGGGGCGCGAGCGGCGGCTGCCCACCTCGCTGCTGACGGCGCTGGAGCACTTCGAGGACTCGACGGTGCTGCGCGAGGCGCTGGGCGATCCGCTCTTCGAGTCGATCGCCGCGGTGCGCCGGGCGGAGGCCGCCCTGTTCGAGAAGTCGTCCCCGCGGGAGATCGCCGTCGCGACCCGGAGGCGGTACTGACCGATGGAGGCCGCCGAGCAGACGGATCCGACCGAGCCGCCGCTGCCGCCCCTGGTGGACCACCACTGCCATGGGGTGGTCCGCTCCGAGCTGAGCTCGGCCGTGTTCGAGGCGTTCCTGACCGAATCCGACGCCCCCGCCGCGCTCGGCACCACCTTCTTCGACAGCCAGCTCGGGTTCGCGGTGCGCCGCTGGTGTCCTCCGCTGCTGGGCCTCGAACCGCACTGTCCGCCCGCCCACTACCTCGCCAGGCGGCGCGAGTTGGGCCCGCGGGAGGTGACCCGGCGGCTGCTGAGCGCCGCCGGGATCAGCGAGTTCCTGGTGGACACCGGGCTGCCGGGCAATCTGACCACCCCTCAGGAGCTGGCCCTCGCGGCAGGCGGCACCGCCCATGAGATCGTCCGTCTGGAGCAGTTGGCGGAGCGGATCGCCGACACCTCACTGACCGCCGACGACTTCCTGGCCGGGGTGGCGGACGGGATCCGGGAAGCGGCCCGTACGGCGACCGGTTTCAAGTCGGTGGCCGCCTACCGCCACGGACTGGACTTCGAGCCCGATCCGCCGGGCCCCGGCGCCGTCCACACCGCCGCCGAACACTGGCTCGCCCGGCGCGGTCAGGGCGGCACCGCCGCCGCCCGGATCACCGACCCCGTACTGCTGCGCCATCTGCTGTGGTCGGCGGCGTACACCGGACTGCCGCTGCAACTGCACACCGGATTCGGGGATCCCGATCTGCGGCTGGACCGCTGCGATCCGCTCGCCCTCACCGACTTCATCCGCGCGGTGCGCCCCACGGGCTGCACGCTGATCCTGCTGCACGGCTATCCGTACCACCGCGGCGCCGCCTATCTGGCCGCCGTCTTCCCCCATGTCTACGCCGATGTGGGACTGGCCCTGTCGCACACCGGGGCGCGGGCCGGGGCCGTACTCGCCGAGATGCTGGAGCTCGCCCCGTTCGGCAAGGTGCTGTTCTCAACCGATGCCTATGGGCTGCCCGAACTGTATGTGGTGGGGGCGCGGCTCTTCCGGGAGGCGCTGACCGGACTGCTGACCCACTGGGTCGCGGAGGGCGCCTGGTCGCGCCGCGACGCCCGCCGGGTGGCCGCGCTGCTGGGCGCGGACAACGCCCGCCGCGTCTACGGCCTCGGCACCCCGGCCCCTCGCGAGGGCTAGGGCCCTCCGGCGGATCTTCGCGCCCGTGACACCAGCGGCTCCCACCGCGGGGCCCGGTGCGGCATCCAGCGGGTCAGTCGGTGTCCCGACCGGTCCCGATGAGGTAACCACCGAGTCCGGCGACCAGTACGAACGCGGTCAGGACCAGCGGCCCGGCGAACCGCCCCAGCCACGCCACCGCACGACGGCAGCAGGTGCCCCAGCGCCCGGAGGCGCGGTGCGTGGCGGGCTTCCGGTTGGCGGTGCGGTCGCTGTGGCTCGGAGCCGGGGGCAGCGTAGCCGTGCCGTGCCTGTCTGGGGAGCGTAGGGGGTCCACTCGCCAGTGACGTTCAATGGTCACGAGGAACTGGCCATGATTCAGCCCCTGTTGTTCGGTGTGGAGGATGGCCCAGCGCGCGACGGGACCGGGGTCGTTGTCCACCCGCCCCGACGTGGCGGGACACGTCATGCACTCGGCGAGATAGATCCCGTCCGGCGCTCCCTGCGCGCGCTCGGCACTGAGCACCAGGTCCGAACCTCTCAGGATGGTTCGCGTCACTGCCACGCCCCCGGCTCGAACCGACAGGGGCGCGTGATGATCTCCCGGTAGGTGAAGTGCTCCGGGTTCGCCTTCAGGTGGCCGGATGCCCACGCGTGCGCGGGGGCCTGGTCCCCGTTGGGCTCTCCGGTCTCCTCGCACACCGCGCACTGCATGGCGAACGTGAGCGGTTCGGCGTCAGGCTCCGTGTCGGGGATGAGCTGGAACCCACGGAAGCGGTAGATGGCCCGGGTCATGCCCTCCCCTTTCCGGCGAGAGCACGCCTCTTGCTGTGGTGGGGGTGTCGCCTCAATAACACTTCACAGTCGGTGACCTTGCTCAGGTCTCCGGACTTGCGTGCCGCTTCCTTCTCGCGTTCCAGGCGCGCGCATTCGGCACACTTCACGCTCATGACGCCCCCACCGTGCGCCGTGCCTCTTCCAGCCGTCGCGCCATATCGCACGGCTGGTCAGGCGTGCACGCCTTGCACTCCTGTCTGTGCATGCGGTAGGCCGCTTGAAGTTGCTCAATGTCAGCGGTACGGGGGAGTTCGGAGATTTCGCGTTCAGGCACGGCAGACCTCCGCCGGGCGAAGATCTTCGGGGCATGCCTGCCATTCCTTGCCCCCGTGCTGGGGCTTGAGCAAGGCGTACGGTCCGCCCCGGCCCATGTAGACGCCTACGTGGTCGGTGGTCTGGTCTCGGACGAGTGTCCCCACGTTCGGGTGATCGTGGCTACTCTTACGCACGGCTGCCTGTCCTTCCTCTTAGGTGTACAGGTGGTCCGCGCCCCCGGACGTTCGCCCGTCGCGGGGGCACCCTGCTGAGCGCGTTGCACGTGTTCCATGAGCTTCGAGGCGGCAGACGCCCGAGAGAACCGCGAACGGGGAACCCCGCAAGCCACTTTGGGGAACCCCATTGCGGGGAATCCGGGGCTACCCTGGGGAGATCACTTCCGTCCCTGCTAGGTGGCCCATGGACGAACGCGAGAATCAACGCGCCGGCTATCCGCTGACGATTCCTGACGCGCTGCTTCGGAGTGAGGCCATGCAACGGGCATGCGCCACCCGAAACTTCCGGGAGATCTTCCGACTCGTCAACAGGCGTACAGGCTCAAGTCATGCGGCCATGGCCGCCGCCATCGGCAAGATGACGAGTTCCCGCGTGAGCGACATCATCCGGGGCGTCCGTGGTGTACGCGGCCAACAAGTAATCGAACGTGTCGCCGATGGCTTCGGCATTCCCGGCGACATGCTCGGACTGCCAAGACGGTCATGGGAGGGTTCCCCAAATAACATTGACGGAACCGCCAATACCGGCACTACCGTCGGAGCTATGACTGATTCCGAGGCTAAAGCGCGTGCTCAGCATGTACGGGAGAACCCCGGAAGCCTCGACCTATTGGCAGTAGCTGAACTCCGGCAACAAGTACAAACCCTCGACGCGCGCTATGTCACTGAACCGTCTACGGCTCTAATCGCCGAGATCGGGCAGCACTTGGGGCAACTTGCATACTGGCATAGTCACACGACCACGTACGCTGTTCGCCGAGATCTCTATGCCGCACAGACGGAAGCCTCCACACTAATGGGGCAATTGGTATGGGATGCTTCGGGAAGGACCGACCACGACACCCCTCGCGCTTACTTCGCTCAAGCTGCCGATGCGGCACGTGAATTGCGCGATCCCGTTGGCGAAGGACTAGCTTTGCTGCGCACCTCTTTTGTTGCCCTATACGGGGAGAGGAATCCGCGCGCCGGCCTAGAACTTGCACAGCACACCGCCGACACGGTTGAGAATACTAGCCACGTTCTCGCGGGCCTAGCTGTTCTGCACACGGCCGAGGCTTACGCGATGCTACAGCAACGCCGAGACTCCGAGAAGGCATTGAGAAACGCCGAATGGCATTTCAGTCAAGTTGGTGCCAACGATGTCGGTACATCAATGTTCTCTCCTGGCCAGTTCGGGCGATTGGCCGGCTCTTGCTTTCTTTTCTTAAATGACACTGCTCGCGCGCAGGAGTTACTAGAGAGTACCGCTAAAGAGTTGCGTGAGGGATCAAAATCTCATGCTATCGCTCTGGGGAATCTGACTCTTGCCTATATTCGGCAACGGAAGGTAGACGAAGCTGTCGGTACGCTCGGCGAAGCGATCGGCATTGTAGAGCGCAATCGGGGCGGCGGCGGGCTGAACCTCATCTTTCAGGCAGGTCGCGAACTGCAACCCTGGCGGGACGTCCCGATAGTGCATGAACTGAACGACCGGCTTCTGGGTGTCATCGCATCGGCCTAAGACAGAAAGTGCATCGATGAATAGGGCGCATATCCAACATGCTAAACAAGCCGTCCGCGAACGTGTCTGGGGCCTGCTGGAGCCCACACACGGAGACGTGACGGGCCGTATCCCCTCCTTCATCGGCGCGGACTCTGCCGCTGCGCGTCTTGCTGCGCACCCTGCTTGGCAGAACGCGAGGGTCATTAAAGCGGTTCCGGACAAGGCGCAGTTGCCCGTGCGAGCCCGAGCGCTCCAAGAGGGCAAGCGGGTGTATATGGCATCATCGAAGCTAGCCACAGAGAAGCCGTTCTACCTACTGGACCCTGGAAAACTCACCGCCCCAGTGCGTGAAGCCGCCGAACGTCGCATAGCAGCAAAAGTTGCACAGCCCGTAGATCTAGACGAGATGTCGCCAGTTGACTTGGTTGTCTGCGGGAGCGTTGCCGTGAACCCGGATGGTGTGCGGCTCGGAAAGGGCGCAGGATACTCCGATATCGAAGTTGCCCTGCTTCAAGAGGCTGGACTCATCGGCCCGGACACCCTCATTGCGACCACCGTTCACCCCCTCCAAGTCCTGGACGAGACGCTACCGGAGGCAGAACACGATTTCCGCGTGGACCTGATCATCACGTCCGATAGAGTCATCGAATGCGCACCACGCCGACGCCCGCCCGGAATCATCTGGGAACACCTCACCCCTGACGCCATCGCCGCAATTCCCACACTCGCAGCTCGCAAGCCAACTGACGCACAAAGCGCATGAAAGCCTCACTCCAGGCAAATTGCGATGCATGGAGCGCGGCTTTTTGGAGCCTTGTAACTCATCGGGGTCAGGTCCACGTGAACCACAACTTGCGACAGGCGTGACACGCGCCGCCCGCCTACTGCCGCCAACGTCCTGCCCCGCAACAACTAGACGAGCTATTCGGAAGGGTGACGGTGCGGGCATGGGGTTGCAGGAAATGCGCCGCGCCACCGCGGCGGCGGTTGATGCGGCCTTCGACAGTGTTCAGGCTGGACGCGCGGATGTAGCGTCGTGATCATGGATTTCCTGACTGGCACCACCACCGACCAGGCGCCGGCCGATCCAGCTGCCACCGACGACATGCTGGCCGGCCAGCCCATCGGCTACTGGAGTGGTCAGGCGCACGCGGTCGTTACCCGGCAGCTGCGTGACGCCATGGCTGGGATCGACGTCACGCAGCCTCAGTACTGGGTACTCAACAGCGTCAAGTACTGGCCTGCGGCGCCGAGCCGCGACGAGATAGCCGCCCAGCTGTTGCCCCTCGCAGACGGGCAACACGAGATCCCCCGTGTCGTCGCCCAGTTGCTCCACCGCGGCTGGCTGCGGACCGACGCCGGACATCGTCTGCACCTCACCGACGCAGGAGAATCCGCCAGGATACGGCTGCGCGAGCTGGTAACCGAACTTCGTGCCGTGGTCCACGACGGCATCAGCGACGAGGAGTACGTGGCCGCGCTCAAGGTGCTGCGCAGGATGATCTCCAACGTCGAGGGCGCCAGGAACCCGTAGGCGTACGTATCGAAGCAGCCGGACTGGAACAGGCGCCTGCGGGCCGCGCTCCCGCTCATCAAGCAGGCGATACGGCTCCTCGCGACGTACACCGATTTCTGGTTCGACAGCCACTGGATCATCGACTCCAGCCCGGTGCCGTGCGGCATGTCGAGGCCGATGGTGGAGCGGGCGGGAACGGGCCCCCGCCCGGCGCGGAGCGCATACCCAGTACCGTGCCGGAACGTACTCGACCGTAACCGGAGGAGATCGCATGCGGATCGGCGGCACGACCGTCCTGCTCACCGGGGCCACCGGCGGCATCGGGCAGACACTGGCCCGCGCGCTCGCGGCCAAGGGTGCCAAGCTGCTGCTCACCGGGCGCCGTGAGGAGGTGCTGCGGCCGCTGGCCGAGCGGCTGGGCGGCCGGGTGATCGTCGCCGATCTGGCCGAACGGTCCGATCTGGAGCGCCTGGTCGAGGAGGCGGCGGACGCCCGGATCCTCATCGCCAACGCCGCGCTGCCCTCCAGCGGCCCGGTCCTGGACTACCGGCCCGAGGAGCTGGACCGCGCCCTCGACGTCAATCTGCGCGCACCGATGCTGCTGTCGCGGCTGATGGCGCCGCGCATGGTGGAGTCGGGATCCGGTCAGCTGGTGATGATCGGCTCACTGTCGGGCCGTACGGCCTCCCCCGGCGCCGCGCTCTACAACGCGGCTAAGTTCGGGCTGCGCGGCTTTACCCTGGGCCTGCGGCAGGACCTGCATGGCACGGGGGTGGGGGTTTCGCTGGTGCAGCCCGGATTCGTGGGCGACGCCGGGATGTTCGCCGACGCGGGCACGTCCCTCCCCACCGGGGTCCGTACGATCTCCAGCCGCCGGGTGGCGGCCGCGACCATCCGGGCCATCGAGCGGAACCGGGCCGAGGTGAACGTGGCCCCGCTGGAGCTGCGCCTGGGCAGCGCCCTCGGCGGGCTGTTCCCGACCCTCGCCGAGCGGGCCCAGCGGGGCGCGGGCGCCGGGGAGACGTCCCGTCAGCTCGCCGACGGTCAGCGCGGCAAGCGCTAACGCCACGGCCTGATGCGCGGGCGGTGTCAATGACCCGTCCGCGCACGGGTCATTGACACCGCCCAGCCCCCATGCCAAAGTTTCGCGACCCTGATTAGACAACGTTGTCAAGCGGAGGTGCGTCCCATGCGGTCGCTGATCGGTGGAATCCGTGCGCGCGCGGCGGGCACGGTCGCGGGGGTGATGACGGCGGCGCTGCTGGGCGGCGGTCTGCTGGGACCGCCGGGGGCGACGGCCGCCGCCGCGGCCGGGGACCCTCCGGCCGACCCCACCTCGCTGGTCCATCCCTTCGTGGGCACCGAGAACTTCGGCAACACCTTCCCCGGGGCGAGCGCCCCGTTCGGCATGGTCCAGGTCAGCCCGGACACCGGCGGTCAGGGCGGCTACGACTACGACCAGAACGCCATCCACGGCTTCAGCCAGACCCATCTGTCCGGCGTCGGCTGCGGGGTGGCGGGCGAGCTGCCCATCATGCCGACGACCGGCGCGGTCACCGACGTCGACCCGGACCACTACCGCTCCACGTACAGCCATGACGACGAGGAGGCCACCCCGGGCTACTACCGGGTGGGCCTGAAGACCTACGGCATCGACGCCGAGCTGACCGCGACCCAGCGCACCGGCTGGCAGCGCTACACCTTCCCGGCCACCGGCGCGGCCAATGTGCTGTTCAACACCGGCAAGGCCAATCAGAACGTCTTCGGCTCCGAGATCCGCGTGGTCGGGGACCGGACCGTCGAGGGCCGGGTGGAGGCCGGGAACTTCTGCGCCGGAAAGGACCGGCACACCGTCTATTTCACCGCCACCTTCGACCGCCCCTTCGCCTCCTACGGCACCTGGCGCGGCACGACCCCCTCCCCCGGCTCCCGCGAGGCGGCCGGAGAGGGCGGCAACGGCGCCTGGGCCAGCTTCGACGCGAGCCAGGACCGGGATGTGGTGGTCAAGGTCGGGCTGTCGTACACCGGGCCGGAAGGCGCCCGTAAGAACCTCGCGGCCGAGACCGGGGACTCCTACGACTTCGACGCCACCCGCGCCGCGCTGCACGACACCTGGCGCGAGAAGCTCGACGCGATCCGGGTCGGCGGCGGCACCGAGGAGCGGCAACGCGCCTTCTACACCGCGCTGTACCACGCCCAGCTGCACCCCAATGTGGCGGGCGACGTGGACGGCCGCTACACCGGTTTCGACGGCGCGGCCCACACCGCCTCCGGCTATACGCCGTACCAGAACTTCTCGCTGTGGGACACCTACCGGCCGCAGAACCAGCTCCTGGAGCTGCTGGAGCCCGGGGTGGCCCGCGATGTCGCGCTGTCGGTCGTCGCCATCGGCCGGGACGGCGGCTGGCTGCCGCGCTGGGCGCTGGCCAACAGCGAGACCAACATCATGACGGGCGACCCGGTGACCCCGTTCCTCGTCGAGGCGTGGTCCAAGGGGCTGCTGGCCGGGCACGAGGACGAGGCGTACGCACTTCTGAAGAAGAACGCGACCAGCACCCCGCCCGCCGACTCCCCCTACAACGGCCGCTCCGGAGTGGACTATTACCGCAAGCTGGGCTACGTCCCCTCGGGGCTGAAGCTCGGCACCGACTGCGCCGACAAGGGCGGTGACAACGACTGCGTCCACCCCGCCTCGGCCACCCTGGAGTACTCCGCCGCGGACGCCGCGCTCGCCCTGATGGCGCGCGGGCTCGGACACCGCGCCGACGCCCGGATGTTCGCCGAGCGCGGCCAGACCTTCCGCACGCTGTGGGACCCGTCGATCGGGCACTTCCGGCCGCGCACGGCCGACGGGGCGTGGGTGACCCCGTACGACCCGGTGGAGGCGGGCAAGCAGTTCCACGAGGGCGGCGCCTACCAGTACCAGTGGCTGGTACCGCAGGACCCGGCCGGTCTGGTGGAGCTGATGGGCGGCAGGCGCGCGGCCGAGAAGCGGCTGGACGACTTCTTCGCCTACGACAAGCTGCTCACCGACCCGGCGGGCACGGCCCGTAATGACTGGATCTCCGCCCCGTACGACTACTACGGCAAGCCCACCTACAACCCCAACAACGAGCCCGATCTGCACGCCCCGTACATGTATCTGTGGGCGGGCGCGCCCGCGAAGGCGGCGACCGCGGTACGGGCGGCGATGACCCTGTTCACCACCGGGCCGGACGGGATGACCGGCAATGACGACCTCGGCACGATGTCGGCCTGGTACGTCTTCTCCTCGCTGGGCCTGTACCCGACGATGAGCGGCGGGGACTTCCTCGCCCTGTCCAGCCCGCAGTTCGCCTCGGCCGTGGTCCGCGTCGGGCGGTACGGCGCCCGGCAGGGCGGCACGCTGACGGTCACCGCACCGGGCGCGAGCGACGCCAAGCGGTATGTCCGCAGCGTCTCGCTCGACGGCCGTAACGTGGCGCGGACCTGGCTGGACTGGGACCAGGTCGCCCACGGCGGGAAACTGGCCCACCGGCTGTCCACCGAGCCGTCGTCCTGGGGCACCGGCCCGGGCGCGGAGCCGCCGTCGGTGGGCGCCACCCGCAAGGGCTGATACCGGCCGGTTGTGGTGTAGGTTCTAGGGCCCGCCTGGACACACGGGCCTGGGGGTGTGGTCGAGCGAGGGAGCGGGTGTCCATGCGTGCTGTGGTGTTCGACGACTTCGGGCGCCGGCCCGAGGTCCGAACCGTCGAGGACCCCGCTCCCTCCCCGCGCGGTGTGGTGATCCGCGTCGAGGCGACCGGGCTGTGCCGCAGCGACTGGCACGGCTGGATGGGGCACGACCCGGACATCCGGTTGCCGCATGTCCCCGGCCATGAGCTGGCGGGGGTGATAGAGGAGGTCGGGCCCGACGTCCTCAACTGGCGCCCGGGGCAGCGGGTCACCGTGCCGTTCGTGTGCGCCTGCGGGCGCTGTGCCGCCTGTGCGGAAGGCGCCCAGCAGGTGTGCGAGCGGCAGACGCAGCCGGGGTTCACCCACTGGGGCTCGTTCGCCGAATACGTCGCGATCGAGAACGCCGATGTGAACCTGGTCGGGATTCGCAACGAACTGTCGTTCACCACGGCCGCCGGTCTGGGCTGCCGCTTCGCCACCGCCTTCCGCGCCGTCGTCGCCCAGGGCCAGGTCGCCCCGGGCGAGTGGGTCGCGGTGCACGGCTGCGGCGGGGTGGGGCTGTCCGCGGTGATGATCGCCGCCGCGGCCGGGGCCCGGGTGGTGGCGGTGGACATCTCACCGGAAGCGCTCGCCCTCGCGGCCCGGTTCGGCGCGGCGGTGTGCGTGGACGTGGCGTCCACGCTGGGCTCGGTGGCGGAGGCGGTCGCGGACGCCACGGGCGGCGGCGCCCATGTCTCGCTCGACGCGCTGGGCTCCCCGCGGACCTGCGCCGCGTCCATCAAGAGCCTGCGCCGCCACGGCCGCCATGTCCAGGTCGGGCTGCTGCCACCGGCCGCCGGGACCCCGATGATCCCGATGGACCGGGTCATCGCGCAGGAGCTCCGCCTGCTGGGCAGCCACGGCATGGCCGCCCACGACTACGGCCCGATGATGGAGATGGTCGAGGCCGGTTCGCTGCGGCCGGATCTGCTGGTCACCGATGTCATCGGGCTGGACGCGGTCCCGGAGGCGCTGTCCACGATGGCGTCGGGGGCCAGGGGCGGGGTCACCGTCATCGAACCGCACCGCCCGCCGCTCACCGGGAACTGACGGACCGTCCCGGCGCTGACCGGAGGCTGACCGACCGCCCCGGCGCGGGCCCTCACACCGTCCCGCTGGTCCCCCGGCTCCCGCCCCCGCCGCCGGAACGGCCGGCGATGGCCGGAGGCGAACCGAGCCTCTGAAAAGGCGTGGGCGGTCCGGGTCAGAGCGGCACGGCGCCCGTCGCGAGGGCGGCGGCGGTCATCACCAGCGTGGTGCCGAACGCCCAGCGGAAGAGGAAGCGCTGGTGCTCCCCGAGCTGGACGCCGCTCATGCTGAGGAGGATGAAGGTCGCGGCGGTGAGCGGGCTCAGCGGGAAGCCGGTGGTCATCTGGCCGAGGACGGCGGCGCGGGCGATCTCGGCGTGGTCGGTGCCGAAGGCGTCGGCGGTCCCGGCGAGCACCGGCAGAACGCCGAAGTAGTAGGCGTCCGGGGTGAGGACGAGGCTCAGCGGCATGCTGGTGACGGCCACGAGCACCGGCAGATGCCCGCCGAGCCCGTTGGGAATGACGTCGACCAGCGCCTCGGCCATCTTCCCGATCATTCCCGTGCCACCGAGGATGCCGGTGAACACCCCGGCCGCGAAGATCATGGTGATGACGAGCACCACGCTCTTGCCGTGCCTCTCCAGCAACTCCTGCTGGTCCTCCCAGCGGGGGTGGTTGACCAGCAACGCGAGGACGAAGGCGAAGACGAAGAGCACGGGCAGCGGCATGGCCTCCAGCACCAGGCAGACCAGCAGCGCCACGGTGAGCAGCAGGTTGAAGGCGGTCAGCGCGAGGCCGGGGCGGGCGGCGACCCGCGGTGTGCCGGGGCCGTCCCCGACCGCCACCTCGGCCAGCGGGGCGGGCTCGACGGCTTCGAGCCGCCGCCGCTCACGGCGTCCGATGAGGTAGGCGGCCAGGAGCACCCAGGCGATTCCGGCGGCGAGGGCGGGCAGCAGCGGCGTGATGATGTCGGACGTGTCGATCTTCAGGGCCGCGGCGGCGCGGGCCGTCGGCCCACCCCACGGAATCATGTTCATCACGCCCGCGCCGAGGCCGACGACCCCGGCGAGCACCAGCCGGCTCATCCCGAGCCGCTGATAGACGGGGAGCATCGCGGAGATGCTGATGAGGAACGTCGAGGCGCCGTCGCCGTCCAACCCGACGCACACGGTCAGCACGGCGGTGCCGACGGTGATCCGTACCGGGTCGTTCTTGGCGGCGCGCAGAATGCCGCGGATCAGCGGTTCGAAGAGGCCCGCGTCGATCATCAGGCTGAAGTAGAGCACCGCGAAGGCGATCATGATGCCGGTCGGGGCGACCTTGGACAGCCCGTCGAGCGCCATCGGGCCCAGATCGTCGCCGTATCCGCCGATGACCGCGGTGACCACGGGCGTGAGGACGAGGGCGACCAGCACCGAGACCCGTTTGAACATGGTCAGCAGCAGGAAGCCGCCGATCGTGCAGAATCCCAGTGCTGCCAGCATGGCCGCTCGCTTCCTCGTCCGGTCGGGTGCTGCCGAAGAGTTTCCGAGCGGGGAAAGATCCGCGTCCAGCATTGAACACAGATCTATCCATGCGATCTGCGCAACAGTTCCGCCGCGCGGCCACCACGCCTACGCTCACGGACCATGGACGTCACCCTGCGCCAGCTGACCGCGTACGCGGCGGTCGCACGCGCCGTGAGCTTCACCGCGGCCGCCGCCGAACTGCATGTGTCCCAGTCGTCGCTGAGCCGTGCGGTCGCCGATCTGGAACGGACGCTGGGGATGCGGTTGCTGGAGCGGGACACCCGCAATGTGCGGCTCACCCCGGCGGGCGCCGAGGCGCTGCGGATCGCCGACCAGATCCTCTCCGCGCACCGGGCGGGCCTGGCCCAGCTGGGGCGCTACGGGGCCGGTGAGCGCGGTGCGGTGGCCCTGGCGACCCTGCCCTCGGTCGCGGCCGTGCTGCTGCCGCCGGTGATCTCCGCCTTCCGCGCGCGGCGCCCGGAGATGACCGTACGGCTGCTGGACGGGCTGGAGCGCTCGGTGCTGGAGCGGGTGGTCGACGGGGACGCCGACTTCGCGGTCAGCACAGTGGCCCGGCGCGCCCCGGGCGTACGGCTGCGGCCGCTGGTGCGCGACCGCTTCGACGCGGTGCTCCCGGAGCACCATCCGCTGGCCGAGCGGGAGGAGGTGACCTGGGAGGAGCTGGGCCGGGAGCCGTTTCTCGCGGTGGGCACCGACTCCAGCGTGCGCCGGATGACCGACGCGGCCTTCGCCCAGGCCGGTATGGAGGCGAACCCGGCGGCCGAGGCGTCGAACGTGGCCACGGTGGGCGGGCTGGTGGCCGCCGGGCTCGGCGTCTCCGCGCTGCCGGCCCTGGTCCATCCGCTGATGGTGCCGGGCCGGCTGGTGCGGCGCCCGCTGGTGGGGCCGGTGGTGGAGCGCCGGCTGTATGTCGTCCTGCCGACGCGCCGCACCCTGCCGCCTGGGGCGCGCCGCTTCCTGGACCAGTTGGAGGAGTTCCGCTCCGCCGCCGATGCCCTGCCGGCGGGGGTGGTGTGGGAGGAGGCGGACGACGGTCCGTGGTGAGGCCGCGGGGCGCCGTTCAACGGCGACGCTCCACAGCGATCCTTGCGAGATCCGCATGAATTGATCCCCTTTCATTGCTGGACGCGCATACACCCCACCCCGCAGCCTGGCCGCATGGAGGACCAGACCAGCACACGGCAGGGACAGCTCACAGGGCTGAGGGTGGTGGAGTTCGCCCATGTGGTGGCGGGCCCGCTCGCCGGGGGGATGCTCGCCGACCAGGGGGCGGACGTCGTCCACGTGGAGCCGCCGGGCTCCGGTGACGCGGCGAGAGCGATGGGGCCGCGGCGCGACGGTGTTCCGCTCTGGTTCAAGGTGGCGGGCCGCAACAAGCGCTCCGTAACCCTGGATCTGCACCACGAGGAGGGCCGGGAGGTCGCCCGGGAGCTGATCGCCTGGGCCGATGTGGTGATCGTGACGCTCCGGGCGGGCCGCCTGCGCGCCTGGGGCCTGGACTGGGAGGCCGTCCACGCGCTCAACCCCACCGCGATCCTGCTGCAGATCTCCGGCTTCGGCGCGACCTCTTCCCGTGCCGACGCACCCGGCTTCGGGAAGATGGGCGAGGCCCGCAGCGGTGTGGTCCACCTGACCGGCTTCCCGGACGGCCCACCGGTGCACACCGGTTTCTCGCACGGTGACGCGGTCACCGGGCTGATGGGCGCGTTCGCGATCCTGGCCGCCCTGCACCGCCGTGACACCGATCCGGACTTCGACGGCGAGTGGATCGACCTGGCGCTGTTCGAGCCGCTGTACCGCCTGGTGGAGTGGCAGATCATCGCGTACGACCAGCTCGGCGCGGCCCCCGAGCGGGCGGGCAACCAACTGGCCGTCGCCCCGGCCGCCGTCATCAACACCTACCGCAGCGCCGACGGCGACTGGCTCACCGTCACCTCCGCCACCACCCGCTCGGTGCGCAATGTGGTGCGACTGCTGGGCCTGCCCGACGGGGAGTTCGCCACCGTGGACCAGCAGCACGCGGGGCGCGAGCGGCTCGACACGGCGCTGCGGGACTGGGTCGCGGTGCGCCCGGCGGCCGAGTGCCTGGCGGCGTTCGAACGGGCCGAGGTGGTGGCCTCGCGCGTGTTCACCGCCGCCGACATCGTCGCCGACCCGGTCTACGCCGAACGCGAGGACATCATCACGGTGGACGACGCCGACCTCGGCCCGGTGCGGATGCAGTCGGTGATCCCGCGCTTCCACCGCTCCCCCGGCGCGGTGTGGCGGACCGGCCCCGCGCTCGGCGCGGACAACGCGCTGGTCTACGGGGAGTGGCTGGGCATCGACGACGGACGGCTGGCGAAACTGGAGGCCGAGGGTGTCATCTGACGGCGATACGGGCGTGACGGGCGTGACGACGCATCGCGTCCCCCTGCGCTCCCTGCTCTTCGTGCCCGGCAGCCGGACCGACTGGCTGCCCAAGGCGGAGGCGGCGGGCGCCGACGCGGCCATCCTCGACCTGGAGGACGCCGTCCCGGAGGACGGCAAGGCGGCGGCACGCGAGGCCGTGGCCGGGGCCGTCGACCGGTCTGTGGCCGGGGCCGCCGACGGGGCGGTGTCCGGGGCCGAGGACGGGGCGGTGTCCGGGGCCGAGGACCGGGGGGCGGCCGGAACGCCCGCTCCGATGCGGCTGCTCGTACGGATCAACGCGCTGGACCGCGCCACGGGCTGGCAGGGCGCCGACGACCTGCGAGCGGTGGCCCGTCCCGGGCTCTACGGCATCGTGCTGCCCAAGGTGAGCGGCCCCGAGGACGTGACGACCGCCGACCGGCTGCTGGCCTGGTGCGAGCGCGAACACGGCCTGCCCGAGGGCCATTTCGCCCTGCTGCCGCTGCTGGAGACGGCGCGCGGACTGCGCGAGGCGTACGCCATCGGCCGGGCCGCCACCCGGATCGCCCACCTGGGCGCGGTGACCGCCCCGGGCGGGGACGTGGAGCGGGCGATCGGCTACCGCTGGAGCCCGGAGGGCGAGGAGACCCGTGAACTGCGGGCCCGGGCGCTGCTGGACGCCCGCGCCGCGGACCGCCCCCATCCGGTGGCCGGGCTATGGGCGGACGTGGCGGACCTCGCGGGACTGCGGCGCTTCGCCGAACAGAACCGCGCCCTCGGGTACGAGGGGATGGCACTGATCCACCCGTCCCATGTGCCGGTGGTCAACGAGGTGTTCGCACCCGACGCCGAGGAACTGGCCCGCTGTGGCCGGCTGATCGCGGCGGTGGAGCGGGCACAGGCCGAGGGGGCGGGGGCAGTGCTCTTCGAGGGGCGGATGGTCGACGAGGCGATGGCGGCAACGGCCCGCCACACCCTGTCCCGCCACGGTGGGGGGTGAGTCCTGGGCCGCCACGGTTGGGGGTGACGGTGGGCCCCTGTCCGTGCGACGGCCGCGGGAGTTGCCCCACCCCCGCCCCTTCCCAAAACCGGGGCTCCGTACCGGCCCCCGTTCCGGGGGCTCCGCTCCCAGGTGTGCCTGCCCCCGCACGCCCAGACCGTCGGGCCGGCTACGGCTGACGAGTTTCGCCGTGATCCGCGGTCATAGGCACCGAGTGAAGAAGCGACACCGCCGGACGGGAGTGCCATGAGGATCGTCGTTGTCGACCACGTCACCCTGGACGGTGTCATGCGAGGGCCCGGCCGGGCCGATGTTCTGGGCCACTGGAACGCCCAGGCCAGCCCGTTCCGCGACGCCCTCAACAACGCTCCCAAGTACGTCGCGTCCAACACCCTGGCCGAGCCCCTGCCGTGGCCCCACTCCACACTGCTCAGCGGCGACATCCCCGCAGCGGTCGCCGACGCGACCCCGACGGCCGGCGGCGTCATCGTCGGCTATCGGCCCCCGCGGAAGGTAGAACACGGGTCCGCCGGACCAGGAGCACGGCGAGCGACCGCGCGGTGATCACCGCGGTTGAGGCCAGGGCAGCCGTGGCCGACAAGATGACGAGGGCAGGCCATATGTACATCAGCTGGGCCAGTGTCCCCGCACGGTTCATGAACAGGCCGACGAGGTCGGTGAGCTGGGCGAGAAGGACGATGGGAAGGGCGCAGGGCAGCATGCGCAAGCCCATTCGCCACAGCGGTCGGTCCACGGTGCGCCGTGCCCAGCGGCGTGCTCGAACGGCGCCGAGCACGCCCAGGGCGACCGCCAGCAGGGTGAGCGCCGCGAGGGCGTAGTCGGCCTTCATGGCGAACGGGGTCCGCACCGTCGGGGACTTGCCCTGGGCCAGGTCGACCAGCCCCTGAAGCATGACGGCGGCGTCGTCCCCGGAGATCATGCCGGTGTTGGTCACGATCGCGATGCCGGTCCGGCTGTCGGGCAGCAGGGTCTGGATGGCGTTGTGGGTCAGGAGTTCACCGGTGTGCCGGATCTGCCGGGGCTCTTCTCCAGCGGGGCTCAGGGACCAGCCCATCGCGTACTCGCGACCCTCCGGTGGGGTGTGCATGACGTCGATGCTCCGCGCGGAGACGACGCGCCGGCCCGTCGCGGACATGCCCTGGTTGTTCTGTGCGATCAGCCATTGGGAGAGGTCTTCCGCCGTGGTGATGACGCCGTGGCCCCCGGCCGCGAACCAGCGGGGGTGGGAACGTGAGAACAGCATGCCGTAGGCGCGGACGTAGCCCCGGGCGTGATCGGGCATGTCATCGGTGGTGTCGACGGACTCGGTGTGTGTCATGCCCAGTGGCCGGAACACTCGGGTGGCCATGTAGTCCGCGAAGGGCCGCCCGCTGACGACCTCGACCAGCCGTGCGGCGACGAAGTAGTTGGGGTTGTGGTAGTTCCACTCGGCTCCCGGTTCCGCGGCGAGCCCGGCCTTGCGCATATCCGCGACCGCCTCGGTGAGCGTGTGTGCCTGGGGCCGGGTCAGGTCGGGGTAGGCGGAGTCGGCCATGCCCGATGTCTGGTTCAGCAGCTGCCGTACCGTGATCTTTTGGGCCCGCCGGTCGGCCATCGTGAACTCGGGCAGATAGTGGTGGGCCGGCTTGTCCAGGTCGACTCTGCCGTCCTCCACCAGCCGCATGACGGCCAGGGCGGTCATGGACTTGGAGAGGGAGGCCACGGGCACCGGTGTCCGCGCGGTCATGGCGTTCCCGGCCGCGGTGTGCCCGTATCCGGCCGCGTGGACGACCTTGTCGCCCCTGGTGACCGCCACCACGGCACCTGGGAGCTGGGTCCGCTCCAGGTAGGCGTTGACGTAAGCGTCGATCGAGGCGGCGTCCAGCGTGGGGTGGGAGGGGGCGGCGACCGCGGTCGCCGGGCAGCACCACGCCGTCGAGGCGATGACCAGGGCGGCCACCACCGGCCCGCGCGCCCCGCGCCGAACGGCGCCGCGCCGGGGGTGGAGCACGCGTCGGACGAGCCGCAGCCCCGCGGCCCGGGCGGTCTTGCTGTATGTGCTGTATCTACGCATCGGCATGGCTCTCATCCCACCGGGAGCGGGGTGGCCGCCACATTGGTGTGCGTGCGAGACCAGGGGTAGTGCGCGCACTACCGACCGAGGCCGGACAGGTCGCATATCTTCTGCGGGTGCCTTCTCGAACAGCCTGGCAGGCTCTCGCACAGCATCCCTTGGGGTTCCTGGCCTCGGCGTGGCCCTGGCGGGCGCTGGTCTATCTGCTGTCCGGGGTCGTCTTCGGCGCGATCGCCCTGGTCACGTTGCTGACCATGGCCGTGGCCGGGCTGGTGTCGCTGGTCCTGGTGGTGGGGGCCGGGCTCCTCCTCGCCGTGGCGCTGTCCGGCATCGTCGTCACCCGGATCGAACGCCGGCGGCTGCGGCTGGTGGACCTGGACCCGGCACCGGATCCGCACCGGGCTCCTGACCGTCCCGGGCCGCGGGGGTGGCTGGAGACCCGGCTGCGGGAGTCCGCGACCTGGCGGGAGCTGGGGTTCACCGCTGTGTCGCTGACCGCCCTGTGGTGGATGGATCTGCTCGTCCTCGGGTTCGCCCTGGCCCTGCCCGTACTGCTCATGACCTCACCGATGGATGACCCCGGTGCCTGGCCGTGGCTGGTCATCGGCGTGTGCCTGCTGCCCGCGGCGCCGTACACCATCACCGCCTGGGCCGGCGCCCGCGCCGCGCTGACCCGCCTGATCCTCGCACCGCGCGACGGTGAACTGGGCCGGGAGCTGACCGAAGTCCGGGCCTCCCGGGCGCGTCTGGTGGACGCCTTCGACGCCGAGTGCCGACGGATCGAGCGTGACCTGCACGACGGCGCCCAGCAGCGGCTGGTCTCCATCAACGTCATGCTCGGCCTGGCCGGTCTTGACGCCGAGCCGGGCTCGCCGGTCGCTCGGCAACTCGCTCTGGCCCAGAGCGAAGTCACCCTCGCCGTGGGCGAGTTGCGTGAGCTCAGCCGAGGCGTACACCCCAAGGCCCTCACCGACCACGGACTCGCCGCGGCCGTCGGCAACCTCACCACCCGCTCCGCCCTGCCGGTCACCGTCGACATCCGGCTTCCGTACCGCTTGCCCATGGCTGTGGAGAGCACGGGGTACTTCGTCGTCGCCGAGGCCCTGGCCAACGCCACCAAGCACAGCCGGGCCACTCAGGCCGAGGTCCACGCCCGGCTGGAGGCGGATGTCCTGACGCTGACGGTCCGCGACAACGGCGTCGGCGGGGCGGATCCGGCCGCGGGCACCGGGCTGGTCGGCCTGGCCGACCGCGTCGCCGCGGCGGACGGCAGAGTGCGGATATCCAGCCCGGCGGGCGGCCCTACACTGCTGCGCGTGGAGCTCCCGTGCCGCTGAACATCGTGCTCGCCGAAGACTCACCGCTGTTGCGGGACGGCCTGGTCAGCGTGCTGACCCGGGTCGGCCACCAGGTGTCGGCGGCTGTCGGCGACGCCGACGCGCTGATCGCCGCGGCCCACGAGCACGACCCCGACATCGTCATCACCGATGTACGGATGCCACCGGGCAACGCCGACGACGGTCTCCGCGCCGCGGTCGCGCTACGCGATCACCGCGCCACCCTGCCCATTCTGGTGCTCAGCCAGTACATCGAGCAGTCCTACGCCACTCATCTGCTCGACCTGGGCAGCGAGACCGGCATCGGCTATCTGCTCAAGGACCGGGTCAGTGCCGTCACCCAGTTCGCGAGCGCGGTCGAGGAGGTGGCCGCCGGTGCGACGGTCATGGACCCCGAAGTGGTGCGCCAACTCCTGCGCCGACGGCATGACCCCCTGCGGCAGCTCACCCCCCGGGAGCGCGAGGTCCTCTCCCTCATGGCCGAAGGACGCTCCAATGGCGAGATCGCCCGCGACCTCTATGTCACCGAGGCCGCGGTCAACAAGCATGTCAGCAGCATCCTCCAGAAACTCGACCTCCGCCTGGACGGCCAGGGACACCGGCGCGTCCTCGCTGTTCTCACCTACCTGCGCGCCTGACCGCCCGATGCACCCGATGCGCCCGATGCGCCCGATGCGCCCGATGCGCCCGAAAACAATGAAGGCCCTCGACCCCGACCGCTTACGCGCTCCCAATCGACCGAATCCGACGCCGCCTGCCCGACTCGGCGCCAGGCGGCTATGGGGCTCTTGCGGCTATGTGCCTCTGGTGGCGTCAGCCCAGGACCGTCAGATCGAGCCCGTTCAGCCGCTCGGGGTCGGCCAGGATGTCGATCGCCACGATCCTGCCGTCCGTGACCGTGAAGGCCAGCACCGAGAACGGCCGGCCATCCCGGGAGCGGACCACACCCACCGCCCCGTTGACGAGCGCGGGACGGGCGAGGAGGCCCGGGCCGCTGAGGCGGGAGAAGGTGAGCGCCTGGTCCGCCACGGCCGCCGCGCCGCGCACCTCGCGCGGGGCCGGGGCGGGCGCGGGGCCGTAGTCGGCGCGCAGGACGACATCCGGGTCGAGTACGGAGATCAGCCCCTCGAAGTCGCCGTCGCGCGCGGCGGCGAGGAAGGCGCCCACGACCTCGCGCTGCCGGGCCAGGTCCGCGTCGGGGACCGGGGCCGCTCCCCGCACCCGGCGGCGGGCGCGGCTGGCGAGCTGACGGGCGGCGGCCGGGGTGCGGTCGACGATGGGGGCGATCTCGTCGAACGGCACGGCGAACAGATCGTGCAGTACGAAGGCCAGCCGTTCGGCGGGGGCCAGCGTCTCCAGGACGACCAGCAGGGCGAGGCCGACCGAGTCGGCGAGCAGCGCCTGGTCCTCGGGGCCGGGCCCGGTCTCACCGCTGATGACCGGGTCGGGGAGGTGCACCCCCAGGGGCTCCTCGCGCCGGGCGGTGCGCGAGCGCAGCATGTCCAGGCAGACCCGGCCGACGACGGTGGTCAGCCAGCCACCCAGGTTCTCCACCACGGCGGTGTCGGAGCGGCTGAGCCTCAGCCATGCCTCCTGAACGGCGTCGTCCGCCTCGCTCAGCGAGCCGAGCATGCGGTAGGCCACCGCCCGCAGATGACCGCGGTGGGCCTCGAAGCCCTCCGCCAGAAGGTGGTTCTCGTTCATCGGTCACATCCCCTTGTCGCAGACCGCACCGTCGCGGGCCACACCGTGCTGACGGATGGGCCGGGTGCGATGTGACGGAGGGGGACGGAATGTTCTGTGCGGGCCCGTGCACCCGTCCAGTCCCTTGACGCACTGCGATCACATCATTACACAAGTTGGGAGCGCTCCCATGCCTCCCACTCCCCAGGAGGGTCCGTCATGCCCGTGTCCCTGTTACCCCGTCCGCGCGGTGCGCGGACCGCCACCGCGCTGCTGACCGGCGCACTGCTGCTGATCGCCGCCCAGTCCGTGCCCGCCGGAGCGGACTCCCCCGCGGTGCCCGCACGCCCGACCGCTGCCTCAGCCGCGCCGTCCGCCGTCCAGGTCAATCAGCTCGGATATCTGCCGGACGGCCCCAAACGCGCCACCGTCGTGAGCGCGAGCGCCACCGCCCTGCCCTGGCAACTGCGCGACGCGACGGGCCGCACCGCCGCCTCGGGCACCACCACCGTACGGGGCGCGGACGCCGCCTCCGGGCAGTCGGCCCATCTGGTGGACTTCTCCGCGTACCAGGGGACGGGCACCGGCTACACACTCACCGTGGACGGCCGGACCAGCCATCCCTTCGACATCCGCGCGAACCTCTACGACGGGCTGCGCACGGACGCGATGTCCTTCTTCTACCAGCAGCGCAGCGGTATCCCCATCGAGGCGTCCCTGGCCGGTACGGCCTACGCACGCCCGGCGGGCCATCTGGGGGTCGCCCCCAATCGGGGCGACACCGCCGTGCCCTGTGTCAGCGGGGTGTGCGACTACACCCGGGATGTCCGCGGTGGCTGGTACGACGCCGGTGACCAGGGCAAATACGTGGTCAACGGCGGGCTCGCGGTCTGGCAGCTCGTCAACTCCTTCGAGCGCGCGAAGCGCACGGGGCACGCGGCGGCGCTCGGGGACTCCACGCTGCGCGTCCCTGAGCGCGGCAATGGGATCCCGGATGTGCTCGACGAGGGGCGCTGGGAGCTGGAGTTCCTGATGCGGATGCAGATCCCGGAGGGCAAGCCACGGGCGGGGATGGCCTTCCACAAGGTCCATGACGCCGCCTGGACCGGGCTGCCCACCCGTCCGGAGCAGGACGCCGAGCCGCGTGAGCTGCACGCGCCGTCCACCGCCGCGACCCTCAATCTGGCCGCCGCGGCGGCGCAGTGCGCCCGGGTCTACGCACCGTACGACGCCGCCTTCGCCGCCCGCTGCCTGGACTCCGCGCGCCGCGCCTGGGCCGCCGCGCAGGCGAATCCCGATGTGCTCGCGCCGGGTTCCGACTCCACCGGCGGCGGGGCGTACGACGACAGCGAGGTGGGCGACGAGTTCTATTGGGCGGCGGCGGAGCTCTACGCGACCACCGGGGAGGCGCGGTACCGGGACGCGGTCACCTCCTCGCCGTACCACACCGCGAGCGATGTGTTCACGCCGTTCGGCTTCAGTTGGCAGGCCACCGGGTCCCTCGGACGGCTCGTCCTGGCCACCGTCCCCAACGGCCTGCCCGCCACCGACCTCGCCCGCGTCCGCGCCTCCGTGGTCTCGGCCGCCGACGCACGGCTGAGCACGATGGCCGGCCAGGGCTACGGGGTGCCACTGCCGGCGGACGGCTATGTGTGGGGCTCCAATGGCCAGGTGGCCAACAACGGGACCGTCATGGCCGTCGCCTACGAACTCACCAAGCAGCGCCGCTACCGCACCGGGGCGCTGGAGACGCTGGACTATCTGCTCGGCCGCAACGCGCTCGGCCAGTCGTACGTCACCGGCTACGGCGAGCGCGCCGCGCAGAACCAGCACCACCGCTTCTGGGCACACCAGTACGACGCCTCGCTGCCGAACCCGCCCGCCGGATCCATCGCGGGCGGCGCCAACGCGGGGCTGCAGGATCCGGTGGCGCAGGAGAAGCTCCCGGGCTGTGCGCCCGCGGCGTGCTACATCGACGACATCGGCTCGTACTCCACCAATGAGGTGGCGATCAACTGGAACGCGCCGCTGGCGTGGCTGACCGCGTTTGCCGCGGAACGCGGCTGAAACGGGGTACGCGATCGGCCCGGCGGGCGAGGGGCCGGTGGCCCCTCGCCCGCCGTCGCTTTCACCGGGGCAGCTGCGCCTCGATCGCGGCGACGACGTCGTCCGCCTCCGGCTCGGTCCGCGGCCGGAACCGGCCCACGACCTCTCCGTCCGGCGAGATCAGGAACTTCTCGAAGTTCCACTGCACATCCCCCGCCTCGCCCTGCGCGTCCGGCGTCCGCGTCAGCTCGGCGTAGAGCGGATGCCGCTGCTCGCCGTTGACATCGATCTTCTCCAGCAGCGGGAAGGACACGCCGTAGGTCGTCGAGCAGAACGTCTGGATCTCGTCGCTCGTCCCCGGCTCCTGCCCGGCGAACTGATTGCACGGAACCCCCAGCACGGTGAACCCGCGCTCGGCATAACGCTGCTGCAGCCGCTCGAGCCCCTCGTACTGCGGGGTGAGACCGCACTTGGACGCCACATTGACCACCAGCAGCGCCGCGCCCCGATGCTCACCGAGAGAGGTCTGCTCGCCGGTAAGGGTGTGCAGGGGAATGTCGTACAGGCTCATGGGATCAACCGCCTTCGTCGTTCGGTGGGTGAGCCCAAATCTATGCGCTCATGGGCTCGTGACGCCCGGTCACAATATGAACACCAAGCACACACAATCTCTTCACTTTTCAATCAGCGTGGCTAGGGTCGGTTCCTCACGTATCACTCAAGGGGGGATCATGTCCTGGAATAACCAGCCATCACCGGCACCGAGACGCCCCGGATGGGCACGCAAGCGCGTCGCCATCCCGGTCGCGGCCATCCTGCTCTTCACCGGAGTCGGCATAGGGTCGGCCCAGGGCGAGGACGCGAAGGCGGCGGACGGCGACAAGCCCACGCCCAAGGTGACGGTCACCGTCACGGCAAAGCCCGCCCGGGTGAAGGACGCGGCCGAGCCGACTCCTACCGTGACGGTCACCAAGACCGTCACCGCGAAGCCGAAGCCGAAGGCCACGCCCAAGGCGACGAAGAGTGCTGAGGACGACTCGTCCTCCTCCACCGGTGGTGTCAGCTCGTCATCCGGCGGATCGTCCTCGTCGGGCTCCGGGGGCGGCGGGTCGTCATCCGGCGGGTCGTCCGGCTCCTCGTCCGGCGGATCGTCCAGCAGCACGGGCGGATCGAGCAGCGGTGCCACGGCACTCTGCAACGACGGCACCTACTCCTACGCCGCCCACCACCAGGGCGCGTGCTCGCATCACGGTGGCGTCGCCGTCTTCTACAGGTGATCTGACACGGCGCTGGGGCGGGCCGCGAAGCCCGCCCCAGCGCCTGCCGGACAGCGCCGGGTGACGGCCTACTCGGGGGGTGTCGGCGTGTCGTGGCTGCGGTACATCGCCTGGATGTCGAGCTCCAGCTTGACCGTGGGGCCGACCACGGCGATGCCGCGGGCGAGCATGTTGCGCCAGTTCAGGGTGTAGTCCTCGCGGTGCAGTTCCGCCGTGGCGAGGGCGGCGCAGCGCAGTTCCTGGTCGTAGCCGCCGTTCACGGCGCCGAGGTAGGTGGTGTCCAGGGTCACCGAGCGGCTGACGCCGTGCATGGTGAGGGGGCCCTGGAGGGTCCACTTGGGTCCGCTGCGCCAGGTGAAGCGGTTGCTGGCGAAGTGGATCTCCGGGAAGTTCTCGACGTCGAGGAAGTCCGCCGAGCGCAGGTGGTTGTCGCGGGTGTTGTTACCGGTGTTGATGCTGGAGGCGTCGATGACGACCTCGACGCGGGAGTCCTCCATCCGCTCGGCGATGTGGATGCCGCCCCGGAAGCGGGTGAAGCGGCCGTGCACATTGGCCATGCCGACGTGGCGGGCGATGAAGCGGATCGCGGTGTGCGGCGGGTCGAAGAGCCAGGTGCCCGGCGGGGGGAGTTCGAGCTGCTGGGAGGGTTCCATCTGCACCCGGCGGGGCGGTTCGCTCTGGCCGTGGGCGATGTCGACGGTGAGGCGGTTGGGCTGCAGCCCGCTTCCGGTGAGCAGCACGGTGTACTGCCCCGGCTCGAGCGTGGCGAGGAAGAGGCCGTGTGGATCGGTGGTGGCCTTGGCCACAGTACGGGCGGCGCCACGCGTCTCGGTGACGGTGACCTCCACGCCGCCCAGGGCCTGGCCGACGGGGTCCAGGACCTCGCAGCTGAAGGCTCCGGCACCCACGGGCAGGGGGATCCTGAGTCCTGATCCGCGGTCCGGACGCTTGGTGCGCATGCGCCGGAGCAGTGCGAGGGGCATTGCAGTCATCTCACTAACGGTTTCTCTGG
Organism: Streptomyces sp. 11-1-2; assembly: GCF_003595545.1. Taxonomy (NCBI): domain Bacteria; kingdom Bacillati; phylum Actinomycetota; class Actinomycetes; order Kitasatosporales; family Streptomycetaceae; genus Streptomyces; species Streptomyces sp. 11-1-2. The sequence continues at coordinate 9,787,244 of NZ_CP022545.1, read as the reverse complement.
GGATGTGGGCGCGTCCATGATGGAGCCCCAGGTCGGGCTCGCTGCGCTTGGGGGGTGGGTGTCAGACGTGGCCGAGGATCTTCCGTAGCGCCCCGATCAGCAACTCCCCCGCGCGCGGGGACATTTCGTGGTGGCGGAAACCGATGTGGTTGTCGGGGCGGGTCAGCAGGGCCCCGCAGTCGCCGATCTCCCGCAGCCGGGCCCAGTCGCCGTACGGGTCCTCGTACTCCTGGCCGGGGCCGATGGAGACGGTGACGAGCTGGATGCCGAGTTCCTTACGGGCCGCCGCGGCGGCCTCCTCCCAGCGGTCCCCGCCGATGCCGGTGAAGAGGGTGAACCGGCCGTGGCCACCGAGGTCGAGGGTGGACAGCCGCTCACGCCCCCGGACGACCCATGCGTGCGGCAGCTTGGCGCCGGGGCGGGTGCTGGGCTGGTGGTGCAGCTCGGGGTCGCGGCCGAAACCGGGGTCGGGGGTGCCGTCGGGGACGATGGCGTCCGACACGTACCGCTGGTTCATCTCCACACCGTGCGCGTTGAACTCGTACACCTTGGCCGCGATGGCCTCGCGCAGTCCCTGCCGTTGCTTCGCGCCATCGGGCGTGGCGGCCTTACGGGCGTCGACATTGCGCCACATCTGCTCGGTGTCGGAGGTGGCGAGCACACCCAGCGCCTCGAAAACCGGCGCGGTCTCACCGATGCTCCGATTGGCCCGCTCGACGATCTGCCGCCCCACCGGTGCCCGTTCGGCGGAGTAGGTGTCCAGAAGGGCGGGGGCGGCGGTGCCGTCGAGGACCAGCTTGAGCTTCCAGGCGAGGTTGTACGCGTCCTGGATGGAGGTGTTGGAGCCCAGCCCGTTGGACGGCGGATGGCGGTGGACGGCGTCGCCCGCACACAGCACCCGCCGGTCGGCGTAGGTCTCGGCGTACAGATGGTTGACGGTCCACGCGGAGGTCGAGGTGATGCGCACGGGGATCGTGTCGTCGCCGAGCAGCCGGTGCACCACGGACCGCGCGAACTCCTCGGTGAGGTCCGGCGGGCCCGCCTCGAGGTCGTAGCCCCACACCACCATCCACTCGGTCCAGGGGCGCACACAGCGCACCAGGCCCGCGCCGATGCCGCCCACCGTCGCGCCGGGGGCCAGCACCCAGTAGAGCGTGGAGGGGCGATGGGCGGTCAGCTCGGTGAGATCCGCCTCGAAGACGATGTTGAGGCTGCCCGCGACGCCCATCCGGCCGACCGTGGGCAGCCCGGCGTTCTCCACGACACGGCTGCGTCCGCCGTCCGCGCCGACCAGATAGCGGGCCCGGACGCGGTAGGTGTCCCCGCGCAGCCGGTCCTCGACCACCGCGGTCACGCCGTCGTCCGACTGCTCATGGGAGAGATACTCGGTGTGGAAGCGCAGCGCGGTGCCCCGGGAGACCGCGGCGTTCACCAGCACCGGCTCCATCAGGTGCTGGGGCATGTCGCACATCCGGCTGGGGCTGGCCAGTTCATGCGCGGCCTGGACGAGCGGGTCGTTGCCCCAGGAGCGCAGCCGTCCCAGCTCCTCGCCCGCGAGGCTGGTGCAGAAGACGGTGTTCCCCATCAGCGGCTGCGGCGTGGCCTGGGCGGTGACCTGGTCCTCGACGCCGAGGTCGCGCAGCACCTCCATGGTGCGCTGGTTGGTGATGTGCGCGCGGGGCGTGTCCGCCAGGCTTCCGTACCGGGTGACCATGACGTTGGGCACGCCGTAGGTGCTCAAGGCGAGCGCCGTCGCGGCTCCGGCGGGGCCACTGCCCACGACCAGTACGTCGGTCTCGACGGTCTCCACTGCTGAAGGGCTCCTCTTCGGGTGATGGGCGATCTCCTGACGACCGGCGGTCTCCCGGCGACCGGCGACCAGCGATCGGCCATTGGTGATCTTGTTCCAGAACCCGGGCCCCGAGGTGTCTCATTTCGAAACACCGGCGACGTATACGGTGGAGTGGCTGTGATGACCACCGACGACACCCCCGCCGACCCGGCCCTCTCATCCCTGCGCCGGGCGCGCGACCGGTTCCTCAGCGGACGGCCACCGGGCGACGGGGTCCCCGAGGACCTCGCCGAAGCCTGGCGACGGGCGCGGTTCTTCGGCGTACCGCGCGATCTGGTGGCCCCGCCCAGGGTCCGGCCGCCCGAGGACTCACCGCTGCTGGCCGCGGCGCGCCCCGCGCTGGACCGCGTGGCGCCCACGCTGAGCGGTGAGATGGGGCTGGTGCTGGTCGACTCCCGCTGCCGCGCGCTGTGGTCGGGCGGCGGCCGTTACACCGGCACGTCCGCCGATGTGGCCGGTCTCGATCTGTCGGAGAAGGCGGTCGGGCACAACAGCTCCGCGCTCGCGCTGCGCACGGGGCGCCTGGCCGAGGTCCACGGCCCGGAGCACTTCCTCGATCTGTGGCAGGAGGTGTCCGCGGTCAGCGTGCCGCTGTACGAGCCGACGGCCGGCCGCCCGGCCGGCACCATCACCGTGGTGACCCCGCTGGGCGAGGGCCGCACCGCCCACCCGGGCGCGGCCGTCGCCGAGGCCACCGCGCACGCCGTCGAGACGGAACTGCTGGGCCGGGCGCGCCCGCCGGAGCGGGTGCTGCTCGACGCGTATCTGCGTCAGCGGGCCGACGGGGCGGCCGTGGTGGCGCTCGACGGCAGCAGCCGCCTGGTCAGCCCGGAGGCCGCGCGGCTGCTGTCGCACGAGACGCTGGCGCGGCTGGAACGGCATGCCACGGCCCTTCTCAGGGACGCGGACGCCGGACCGGACGGCGCGCACTCCGGGACACCGGAGGAGATCGGCGTACCGGACGGCGCCGGGCTCACCGTAAGGATGACGCGCGTGGTGCGTGGGGGCGAGGTCATCGGGGCCGTCGCCACGGTGTGCCCGGCGACCCGGCGGGCGCGGGCGGCGGAGCGGCAGGGCCATGACCGGTTCCCGGGGCTCGTGGGCACATCCCCGCCCTGGCGGGTGGCCGTCTCCCGGGCGACGGAGCTGGCGCGGGCCACGGAGCCGCTGCTGCTGATCGGGGAGCCGGGCGTGGGGAAGACCGCGCTGGCCCGTGCCCTGCTCGGCCGCCGGGGCACGGCCGCACCGTGTCTGGTCGACGCCGCCGAGCAGGTGGCCGGCGAGGTCCCGCGCTGGTGCCGCGCGCTCGCGGAGGGGGACGGCGGCGCACCGCCGCTGCTCCTGCGCCACGCCGAGCGGCTGGGTCAGTCCGATGTGGCCGCGCTGCTCTCGCTGCTGGAGGAGCGGCCCGCGGTGCCATTGGTGGCGACGCACACCCCGGGTGCGCCGACCGGTCCCTGTCTGAGCCGGCTGCTGGACATCCTCTCGGCCCGGTCGGTGACGCTGCCGCCGCTGCGCGAACGCGTCGAGGACATCCCGGCACTGCTGGCGGGCCTCGCCCGGCGCCCCTCCCCCGGACGTCCCCCGCTGACCTGGAGCCTGGACGCGCGCCGGGCGCTGGAGCAGCACACCTGGCCGGGCAATGTCACCGAACTCGCCCATGTCGTACGGGAGGTGGCCGAGCGCCGCCGTTCCACCGGGCCGGTGCGGCGCGAGGAGCTGCCGTACGGACTGCGGGTGCCACCGGCCGCCCGCCGGCTGAGTGGCATGGAACGGGCGGAGCGCACGGCGATCCTGGAGGCGCTGCGCCGCCACGGGGACAACAAGGTGCGGGCCGCCGAGTCCCTGGGCATCGGCCGGGCCACGCTGTACCGGAAGTTGCGGGCGTACGGAATGGACCAGGCGTAGGGGAATGGACCAGGCGTAGGGGCGGAAACAGTCACCAGGGGGGCCGGTCGCAGGGGAGCCGGTCATCGGTCGCGGAGGGGGCAACGGTGACGCGAGACAACAGCGCCGAGGGCGAAGCGGTCACGGGCAGGCTGCTGATCCTGGAGTACGAGCAGGTGAAGGAGGAGCAGCGGGCGCGGATCGGCTTCCGCGACAATCTGCTCTACGCGACACTCGCCGCGATGGCGGCCATCATCACCTTCTCCCTCCAGAGCCATGGACGTCCGGAGCTGCTGTTGCTGCTGCCCCCGGCGTCGGCCCTGCTGGGCTGGGCATATCTGGTCAACGACGAGAAGATATCGGCCATCGGGCGGTATGTCCGGGAGGATCTGGGGCCTCGGCTGGCGGCGCTCGTCCCGGGCCGGCCACCGGTGTTCGGCTGGGAGCGGGCCCACCGCGACGACGGCCGCCGGATCTCCCGCAAGCGGCTGCAGCTCGCGGCCGATCTGTTGCTGTTCACGGTGGCGCCGATCGCCGCCCTCGTCGTGTACTGGGCCACGGAGCCGGTGCGGGCGGTGCTGCTGGCGGTGTCGGTGGTCGAGGTGGCGCTGATCACCGTCCTGGGGGTGCAGATCGTGCTGTACGCGGATCTGCACCGGCCCTGACACATGAGAACCAGACGCATGAGAACCATAGGGTGCGTCGCATCCGTAAGGTGTCGACGGAAGCTGTCCTAGGGGGGATCCATGGGCGCTGAGGGCAAGGGCGGGGCGGGGCGGGCCGATGTGGTGGTCCTGACCGCGCTGGAGGTCGAGTACCGGGCGGTGCGGGCCCATCTGGAGGACCCGCGTCCGGTCCGGGCGGAGCGGGGCGCGCAGTTCGAGCTGGGCGTGTTCCGCGACGGATCCGGCGAACGGACGGTCGCCATCCATATGACGGGTCCGGGGAATCCGGGCGCCGCGGCCTCGGTCGAGCGGGCCGCGGCGCTCTTCGCGCCCCGGGCGGTGCTGTTCGTGGGGGTCGCGGGCGGCGTCAAGGACGTCGCGCTGGGCGATGTGGTGGCCGCCGACGCGGTGTACGACTACGAGACCGGTAAGGACACCGAGTCGGGTTTCCTGCCCCGGCAGAAGACCTATCAGTGCGCGTACGGGCTGGTGCAGCTGGCCCGGCTGGTGGCGGCGGGCGACGCGTGGCAGCGGCGGATCCGCCCGGGGGACGACGCGCCACGCCCCCGTGCCCATGTGAAGCCCCTCGCGGCGGGCGGCCGGGTGGTGGCGCACCACCGCTCGGATGCCGGGCTCAGGCTCACCGCCAGTGCGGGTGACGCGCTCGCGGTGGACATGGAGGGCTTCGGCTTTCTCGCGGGCGCGTATGTCAATCAGCAGTTGGACGCGCTGGTGATCCGCGGGATCTCGGATCTGCTCGGGGACAAGGGCGAGGCGCACGACGAGCGCTGGCAGCCGGTGGCCTCCAGGAACGCGGCGGCCTTCGCCTTCGAACTGATCGGCCGGATCCCGGTGGCGGCGGACGCCCCGGCGGTGGCGGATGCCGAGACGGCCCAGCCGTTCACCGCCTATACGCGGTCCCTCGACACCGATACGCGGTCCCTCGCGGCCGATACGCCGCCGCTCGCCACCAGCACACGGTCCCTCGCCGCCGAGACGCGGCCCGAGGCCCCCCGGCGGCGCAAGCTGACGATCCGTGATCTCGGCGGTCTCGCGGACACGCTGCTGGCCGTGTCCGGGATGACCTCCCCCGCCCGCTGGCAGCAGCTGCTCGACGAGCTGCCCACCGTCGGCACCGCGGTGGGCCGTCAGTCGGCGAGCCGCGCGGAGGCCCTGTCCCTGCTGCGCACCTGCGAGGTGCGGCGCGCGATGGGCGAGCTGGTGGAGGTGGTCGCGGTGTTCGCCCCGGACGATCCGGCAGCCGCCGAACTCGCCCGGCAGGTCGAGGAGCTCGGATTGGAGTGACCCTCCTCACCCTCCCGACCCGGCGGATGCCGAACCCCGGGCCGCGTGCGCGCGGGGCCCGCACGCTCCCCGGGCCACGGCGGAAGGCCGTACCGCACACCAGGTCGCCGGAATCGTCCAGGTGGCCCCCTGGGGAGGACCTCCCTCCGCCTCACGGGCATAGGCTCCCCCGGTCCGCCACCGGGACGTGTCCCCGCCGCGGCGGGGCCCGCCGGGGGCGGGGACCGTGCCCTGGACATACTCCCCCAGGGGGTGTCAGGCGGAACTCGTGGGGAAAACAACATGTCCCGGAGTCCGAGCGGTTGGCGCCCGCGTGTGGCAGGGTCTCCGGCGGGATCATCGGCGGCGGGGACCGGTGATGCGGCCTCGGGGGAGGGCACAGCATGGCGGCCATGGGGGAAGGTGGCCTGAAATCGGTTGGCAACCTCGTCACGGCGTTGAAGGAGTTCCGCTGTCTGACGGATCCGGATCTGCGCACGCTGTGTCTGGATCTGGTCGCCATGGAGCTGGAGATGACCAGCGTTCCCGTGCGCGTCCACCGGGTGACCGACTACTTCCTGGTGGAGCTGGCCCGCGAATGCCTGGAAAACGTGCGGATCATGCACGCGCTACGCGCGTCCCTCGCGGTGATGGCGGCGGCCGACGAGGACGCCATGATGCGGCTCGACTCGGTCATGGAGCAGATGACGGCCCGTCCGGCACTGCCCGAGACCGCCGCCGCGAAGCTGCGGTCGCTGCTGGAGGAGCTGAAGATCGAGCAGTTGGGCCAGTTGTGCCGTACGGCGGCGGGCCCGCTGCAGGACATCCCCGCGGTCACCAGCCCCTGGCACGCCTTCGAGGTGCTGAGCCGGATGAACGCGCAGCCGGGCGGGGTGCCGCCGGGGCTCGCCCTCGTGGAGTACCTCGCGGCGGCGGCGCGTCCGCTGCAGCGGGCCGACGCGCTGCGCGAATGGGCCGATGAGCAGGCCCGGGAGCTGGGCCTGACGCCACAGCTGCGGTCGCTGCGGCAGCAGGTGGGGCATGCCGCCCCGGCCGGGCCGGTGGACGCCTATCTGGTGATCCGGCTGCTGCCGCAGGAGGAGGCCGGGTGCTACGAGCTCTCGTCCTGGCACCAATACGACCCGACCGGCTGGCATCCCGCCCGCGGCCCGGTCACCCAGGTCACCTCGGAGACCGCGGAACGGGCGGTCCAGACGCTGGTGTACGAGGCGGCCGAGGAGTGGGACGACGCCGGGGCGATCCATATCGAGTTCATGCTCGGCCCGGATGACCTGAATCTGCCGGTCCACCGCTGGCGTCTCGAGCTCGACAGCGAGTTGCCCACCCCGCTGTACATGGACTATCCGGTGGTCGTACGGAGCCTGGAGCGAAGCCGGACCAGACGCTGGCACCGCGAGTGGAAGCAGCGCTGGAACGTCTTCGACCAGCAGCCCGAGCGCGCCAAGCAGCTCGTCGTGGACGGCGAGGACCCGGACAGCCCGCGCTCCGGCGACACCCCTGCCCTGCTCGCCCGGCTCAAGGCCGACCCCCAGGTGGTCGCCCTGATCCTCAACTCGCCCCCGGGGGCCACCCCCGAGGGAAACTCGGAGGTGCTGACCGCCTGGCGGGCCGGGATCCCGGTGGTCGCCTGGGACGGCCGGACGCCCCGTGACCCTGGCTTCGTCCAGCAACTGAGACAAAAACAGGCCGAGCCGAGCGGGAACCTGGCACGGCTCCGCGAAGCCGTGACAGAGTTACGTCTGGACGCCCATACGATCGGCTCCGCGGAGGGGGAGCATCACCTCGGGCAATATGTGGTGCTCGTTTGGGACGACCCAACCCGACCGGTGGAACCTTTTGGGCGCATTTCGGGGCCGGACGACGGGGTAGGTGGTCGATGAGCGACGGAGAGCCTGCGCGGCGCCACAACGGACGGGTCCAGCAGGACTCGGGGTCCGCTTCCGGTGCCCTGCCGTCCGGGATACCGCGCCCCTGGTGGATCTACCAGGGCACCGGGCGCCCGCTCCACGACGTAAGCCTGGAGGAGATCCTTCCGCCGCCGCCCCCATGGCGCACCTTCGGCGGGGTCTCGGCCTGCCCGCCCGACGGCGACGGCCGGTCCGGCGCGTTATCCGATCGGGACGACACCCCGACCGAGCCCCCGGCGCCGCCGGAGGACGAGCAGGACACCGCCCGGCGGCTGGGCACGGCACCCCTGGGCGTGCGCTCCGACCCCGAGGAGGCCGATCTCGTCAACGCGGCGCTGATCCTCAGGCGTCCCCTTCTGGTGACGGGCCGCCCGGGCACCGGCAAGTCGACGCTGGCGTATCGCATCAGCCGGGAGCTGGGCCTGGGCCGGGTGCTGCGCTGGCCGATCACGACGCGATCCACCCTGCGGGCCGGGCTCTACGGCTACGACGCCGTCGGCCGTGTGCACGCCGCCGCGGCCGGCCAGGCATCGGAGGGGGACACGCACGAACCCGGACCGGAGGACATCGGCGACTTCCTCCAACTCGGCCCGCTGGGCACGGCGATGCTCCCGCACCGTCTGCCGCGCGTCCTGCTCATCGACGAATTCGACAAGAGCGATATCGATCTGCCCAATGATCTGCTCGACATCTTCGAGGCCGGCGAATTCTCCATTCCCGAGCTGGTGCGCATCCGCCGACGCCGCCCGGCCGTATCGGTCCTCACCGACGATCCGGAGCGCAGTACCGTCATCGCCTCGGGTCGGGTGCGCTGCAGCGCCTTCCCCGTCGTCGTCATCACCAGCAACGGCGAGCGGGATTTCCCGCCCGCGTTCCTGCGGCGCTGTCTCCAGCTTCGGCTGCCCGACCCGGACGCGGACCGGCTCGCCGCGATCGTGGCCGCGCATCTGGGACGGGCCGACGATCCACGCGCGCGGGAGCTGATCCAGATGTTCCTCGAGCGCAGCGAGCGCGAAGGCGGCCTCGCCGCCGACCAGTTGCTCAACGCGGTGTATCTGGTGACGGCCCAGTCGCATGTACCGGGGCCCGAGTGGGAGGAGCTACTGCAGGCCGTCTGGCACCGGCTGGACAGTGCAGCAGGCTCGACATGACATATGACCCAGGCGGCCGGTCCGCCGGGCCCGTCCCACGGGACCTCGACTGGCGGCAGCTGGCCGACGCCCTGTGGCTGGCGGTCTGCAAGGCCGAGACGGACCCCGGCCCCGGACGGCCGGACCCGGGACCCCTCCCGGGGACACCGGAGGCGGACGCCCCGCCGCCCGGTGACGAGCCGTCCGACGAGCCGCGGCAGGACCGCGAAGGGGAGCACCCCGCGGCCGAGTCCGAGGCTGGGCCCGCGGTCGCGGAGCCGCTGCTCCCCGTGGAGCTGCTCGGCGTCCCCGCACCGCCTGGAGACGCGGAGCCGGTGACCGTCGCGGAAGCCTTCGTGCCCGCGCGCCGGGCGTCGGTCTCCGAGCCGCCGCTGCCCGAGCGCGCCCTGACCCGGGCGCTGCGGCCGCTCAAGCGCACCTCGCCCTCGCTGGTCGAGATGGAGATCGACGAGGAGGCCACGGCCGAGTGCGCGGCGCGCGAGGGGCTGTGGGTGCCCGCCTTGGTGCCGGTGCGCGAGCGCTGGATGGACGCCGTTGTGGTGGTGGACTGCGGCAGTTCGATGGTGGTGTGGCGGCGGACGGCCGAGCATCTGGTCACCGTGCTGCGGCGCACCGGCGCCTTCCGGGATGTGCGGGTGCACCGGCTGAACACCGACCATCCCTTACCCGAGGACCGGTCGCCGGTCGAGGGGATGGCGCCGCGCGGCAAGCGGACGGTGCTGGTGCTCACCGACGGCATCGGCGCGGCCTGGGCCGATGAGAGCGCCCAGCGCGCGCTGGCCCACTGGGCGCGGCACGCCTCGGTCGCCGCGCTGCATGTCTTGCGCCAGGGCCGCTGGCACCACACCGGTGTGGCGCCGGAGCGGGTGCGGGTGCGGGTCCCCGAACCGGGCGCGCCCAACGGCACCTGGCGGCGGGCGGACGGCGGTTCCTGGCCGGGCGGCGCACCACCGGTCCCGGTGCTGGAGCTGGACACGCGATGGATGGCCAACTGGGCACGGTTGGTGACCCGCCCGTCGGCGACCGGCGAGGACACGATGGCGCTGCTGCCCGGGGCGCCGGCCGAGCGCTGGGACCCCGAACCCGAACCGAGCGCCTGGGACCGCGTCTTCCGGTTCCGCGCCACCGCCTCGCCGAACGCCTTCCGGCTGGCGGCCCGGCTGGCCGCCGCGCCGTTGAACATTCCCGTGATGGAGTTCGTGCAGGGGATCCACCAGCCGGAGGGCAGCCCGGGCGATCTGGCCGAGGTCCTGCTGGGCGGACTGCTGCGCAAGGTGGGGACCGCCGACCCGCTGGACGAGACGGGCATCGGCTACGAGTTCCACGACGGGGTACGGGAACTGCTGCTGTCCGCCGGGATGCGGGATGAGTCGCTGTACATCCTCGGGAGCGTCCTCGATCGGCTCGGCCGCCGCTGGAAGCCGCTGCTGATGCTCCGCGATCTGCTCAACCACCCCTCCGGGTCGGTGCGCGACCTTCCCAGGACGGAGCGCCTGCTTCCGTATATCCGCCTTCAGGAACAGGTCTACCAAGCGCTTTCCGGTCCGTATCTGGAGGGCGCGCGCTCCTTTCGCGCCCTGGTCCTGGCCCATCAGGCGCTCGCCCGCTCGGGGGAAAGCCGACCCGATCCAGTTGAAGACGCATCACGCAGGGGAAAATATGTGGACTCTGAGGCGGTTGACATGACGTACTCCACGACTCCCCGACCTGATCCGCAACCCGAGGCCGACGATTCACCATCCCCGCCGGCGCACGGCACGCCGGGCCCGGCGGCGGAGCATCTGAGAGGAACATTCGTGTCCGTGACCGCTGCCCGGTCCCAGCCCGCCGTGGAGGAGCGCCAGGCCGGGGAACCCCCGTCCATCTGGGGAAATGTACCGCCCCGGAACAACAACTTCACCGGGCGGCAGACGTTGCTCGACACTCTCCACGAGCGGCTGAGGAGCGAGGGCACCGCCGCTGTGCTGCCCGAGGCCCTGCACGGGCTGGGCGGGGTGGGCAAGTCACAGATCGCACTGGAGTACGTCCATCAGCACGCCGCCGACTACGACGCGGTGTGGTGGGTCCCGGCGGAGCGCCCCGAGCAAATCCGCCAGGCGCTGGTGCAGTTGGCCGACCGGCTCGGACTGCGCGCGGGCATGGAGGCCAACACGGCCGTGCCGAGCGTGCTCGACGCGCTGCGCACCGGACGCCCGTGCCGCAACTGGCTGCTGGTCTTCGACAACGCCGAGGAACTGGAGACGGTGCGGCCGTTCTTCCCCGCGGGCGGGCCGGGCCGGATCCTGGTCACCTCGAGGAACGCACAGTGGTCGCGCGCCGCCCGCACGGTCGAAGTGGACGTCTTCGAGCGGGAGGAGAGCATCGAGCTGCTGCGCCGCCGGGGGCCGGAGCTGCCGCGCGACCAGGCGGACCGGGTCGCCGACGCCCTGGGGGACCTTCCGCTGGCCATCGAGCAGGCGGCGGCCTGGCTGACCGAGACGGGTATGCCGGTCGACGAATACCTTCAGGTCTTCGAGGACGAGCGGGCCGATGTCTCCACCCGCCGCAACGAGCTGCTGGCGGCGGGCGTTCCGGTGGACTACCCCGAACCCGTCGCCGCCGCCTGGAACATGTCGCTGCGCCGGCTGGCCGAAACCCATCCCGGTGCGCTCCAACTTCTCCAGATGTGCTCGTTCTTCGCGCCCGAGCCGATCTCCCGGCGGCTCTTCTCCGGCGTGCGCGGGGTGTCCCTCTCCCCCGAGCTGTCGGAGGTGCTGCAGGACCCCATCAAGCTCGGCCACGCGATCCGTGAGATCAACCGCTACGCCCTGATCAAAATCAATCACCGCAACAACACAATCGAAATGCACCGGCTGGTGCAGGCCGTGCTGATCGGCCAGATGTCCACGCAACAGCAGGCGGATATGCGCCACAGCGCCCATGTGCTGCTGGCGTTCGGCGACCCCAACGACGTCGCTCCCCCGAACTGGGGGCGGTACGCCGACCTCCTCTCCCATGTCCGGGCGTCACGCGCGATGGAGTGCGATGACAAATGGGTGCGGCAGATGGTGCGTAATCTGGTCCGCTTCCTCTATATCTGGGGGGACCACGAGGGTGCGCTTGAGCTCGGTACCCAGGTGCGCCGGGAATGGGTGGAGACGCTCGGCGAGGACAGTGCGGAGACGCTGGCCGTCTCCCGGACCCTGGGCCATGTCCTGACCGTGCTCGGGCACTTCAAGGAGGCCCGGGAGCTCAACCGCCGGACGCTGGAGCTCCAGCGCGCCAAGGACGGCGACGACCACGAGAACACCCTGGTGACTCAGGGCGCGGTCGCCGTCGACACCCGCTACCAGGGCGACTACGCGCCCTACGTGGAGCTGGAGAAGGACCGCTGGACCAGGACCCTGCGGCTCTTCGGGGACGAGGACCCGTACTCCATCGGCTCGGCGAACGACTACGCCCTGGCACTGCGCGCGGTGGGGGACTACGAACGCGCCCGGCAGCTGGACGAGGGCGCCCGGCGCACCGCCGGTCTGGTGCTCGGCGAGAACGCCCTGCTCACCATTCTGGTGGAGGCCAACCTCTCCATCGACATCCGCGAGGGCGGGGACTACCTGGCCGCCCGCGACATGCTGGAGCAGACCTGCGCCCGCGCCCGCCAACTACTCCCGCAGAACGCGCCCATCGGGGTCTACGCCCTGCGCAACCTCGCCGTGGCGCGTCGTAAGGCGGGCGACCACGAGGGCGCCCTGGACCTCAGCCGGGAGGTGCTGGAGCGCTACCGGCTGCGCTACACCGAGCCCAACCTCAACATCACCATCACGGCCCTGGCCCTCTCGATGGATCTGCGGCAGACCGCCGATCTGCAGGGCGCCCGTGAGCTGGGCCGGAAATGCCTCGACGAGATGCGCGCCCTGCTGGGGGAACGGCATCCGGCGACTCTGGGCGCGGCGACCGACCTCGCCGTGACGCTGCGGCTGCTGGGCGAGACGGATGAGGCGCTCGCGCTGAACAAGCAGACGCTGCCGGTGCTCGTCGAGCGGCTGGGAGCCGACCACCCCACGGCGCTGGCCTGTGCCATCAACATGGCCAGCGACCACTACACCCTCGCGGACTACCAGGAGGCCCACGACCTGGACACCACCACCCTGGCGACCTGCCGGTCCAGGCTCGGTGAGGACCACCCCACCACCCTCGCGTGTGCGGTCAATCTGTCGGGGGATCTGCGAGCGCTGGGCGAGGGCAGGCAGGCGGAGGAGCTGCACCAGGACGCGCTCGGCAGGCTGCGCCGGGTGCTGACGGCCAACCACCCGGCGACGGTCGCGGCGGCCCGTGGCATCCGGGCGGACTGCGATGTGGAGGCGATCTCCATCTGAGCCGCCGTCCGCGGCTCCGTTCACGGGCCCCGCGCCGCGCTCCGTTCACTCGGGTGTACGCGTCCCGATCCACCGCGCCAGAGCCACCGGATCGGGACCCGCGTCCGGCGCGGTGCGCAGCTCCCGGTGGACGGCCAGGGCCAGTTCGGGGTGGTTCAGCAGCGTCGTCCTGGCCGCGCCGTCCGGCAGGCTGAGCGCGAGCCCCGCCCATGCCGCGATGTCGTCCGGGTCCGCTTGCAGGCGAGCCCGGTAGCCGCGCAGCGCGGCCACTGGGTTTCCCGCGGCCCAGTCGAGGTCAGCCTGGTCAGGGGCGTCACCATCCCCGGGCAGCCCCTCTCCCCGGTCCTCGCACAGCCGGGCGAACCCCGCCGGATCCCCGAGCCGGAGCCGGGCGAGCGCGGGGCGCGCCGGTGCCTCGGGGCGGGTCGGCCGGACGGAGGCCCCGGGCAGCTCTTCGGGAGGGTCAGTCCGTTCCCGCCAGGCCCGTGCCCACCGGACGGTCGGCTCCGGGTCCGCCGACAGGTGGCGCATGCGGTGGACAAGCCGGTGATCAAGGATCAGATCCGACGCCAGGCGCTCCGGTACGGAGGGCACCCGCTGCGCCAGCCACAGCCTCAGGCGTTCCCCCAGCCGGTTGAGGAACTCCGCGCCCCGGGGCGTCAGTTCGGCGTGAGCGAGGAGCGTGCGCAAACCCGAAGCGGTCTGTGCCCGCCGCAGCGCGAACTCGAACGCGGCGCTGTCCCGAGCCGGTCCGGGCTCGGCGCGCCGCACCCGGTCCCACCAGAAGCCGGTCACGCCCAGGAACGCATACACCCCCTGGAGGAGTCCGCGCAGCGGTCGCGGGTCCAGCCGCCAGGGCGCGTAGTGGATTTCCTCCAGGCCCCCTTCGATCAGGGGCACCAAGTCCATCAGGGCACTGAGTTTGATGTGCTGGGCCTCGTGCACCAGCGCGGCGGCGAGGGTCAGGGGGTCCGTGGCCCCGTTGAGCAGCACACAGCCGTACGCCTCCGGCGATGAGGCGCTGAACGGTTCGGGCCAGGCGGCGTACGGCACGGGCACGACGGAGGCCAGACAGGCGCCGATTCCCCGGGGGTCCACTTGGCGCTGCTCCGAGACCAGCCGCCAGGCATTGTCGAATCGCCCCTGCCAGCCCTGCCACTCTTCGTCGTCGAGCCGCTCCGGGTCTCGGATCCGGAGAAAGTCGCGATAGGGATCGATGTCATCGACAAGGGGCGAGCAGACAATCCCCTGGTGTTCTCCGCGCAGTCGCCGCAGACCGTGCCAGCCAGGAGCGTCCTCGGATAAGTCGGCGGGCAGCGTCACTGAATGCGGGCCGGATAACACCGCCGCCTTCTTCCCGCTCATGACGACCTCGGCGACATCGGTCGTGTCCGGAATGCGGGCGAATCCCAGGGCCGGCAATATCACCCCGCCCTCACGCACGGGAACGGCGCCGCGAAAGTCGATTCCGGCGAGAAGAGCGGCGGAGGCGGCTACGGCATACAGATAACCCACCACACTCCACACAGGCTCGTCCCCCGATTCCAGACCGCGCAGCCTGCGCAAACAGCGGTTGAGCCACACACCCATGGGAGGATGCAGCAGCAGCCTGTCCACGGCGGCCGGGGAGCGGTGCTCGGCCCGAATCAGCAAGTGCCAGGCGTCCCGGGGCGGGGGAAGAGGGCCGGGCAGGGCGGGATGCGCGGAGGCGATGTCCACCAGGGCGCGCAGCAGCAGCATGGTCCGGCTGCGCTGTCCCGACCTCAGTTCGGCCACGGTGGAGGGGCCGCCCGAACCCCGCGCCAACTCGGCGAAAACCTCCGCCGATAAACGATGGTTGAGGCCGCGCGTGACGGAGGACGTCATAGCCGCCTAACTCACACAACCGTCCTGCGACACCGACGAGTTGCCGATCGTCGGCGGGCGCTGGACGATGTCGAGCAGCCGCTCCGTCACCGCGGAAAGCCCCTCGTGCCGCTCAAGGTCTTCGAGTGTCGCCCCCGATAGGTCCAGTAGCTCCGTCTCGACCTCGGTCGCGACTCGTTCCATGACACGGTCCCCCTCCGGACGCTCCCTACCGGCTCATTTGCGGCATCCCTATGGTGGCCTATCCCCTATTGATTGCGAAAGGGTGAACACGGCCAGTCGGCGCCCGCCTTGTCAAGATTTTCGGACACGTCGGTGCGCAGAGGAACGCCCCGATATGCCGGTGTCATCCACCCGTTCCGGAGCGCATCGTCTCGACCTCGAACACGCCTCCGCACGCCCGGAACGATCGCGCCGAGATCTTCATCGCGTCGAAGGAATCCGGCGGATAGACGCGAATCCGCGCGGCGGCGCGGCGGCACGGGGTGTCGGTCATGCCCTCGTTCAGCGTATGCAGCGCGGCGGAGGCGCTGCCGCCGGGCGGCAGGGAGATCGGAGAGTGAGTGGGGCCGCGTCGGGTGGCGGGGGCGCCGATCGCCGAGTCGGCGGAATCGAGCAGCGAGACACCGGGATATCCGGTAAGAGTGCAGGCCGTGGCGCCCTTGTTGGTGAACACCAGGGGCAGATACACATTGCCGGCGCCCACATCCACCCGGCCGGCCGACAGCGTCAACTGCGTCTTGGAGCAGACACGGCGCACACCGGAGGCGGCGGCGGGCTGCGAGGAGGACGCAGGCGAGGGGGCGGAGTGCGCCGACGGCGGAGGGGACTGCGCGGTGCGCGAGGCGGGTCGCTCGTTCCGTGAGCCTTCGGATGTGCCGGCGGAGTCGGCCGAAGGGGAGGAGGGTGGTGCGGCCGAGGAGGCGGAGGTGACGGACGGGGCGCGGTGCGCGGAGTCCCCGTCCCTGGTGTCGCTGCCGCAGGCGGTGACCGTGGCCAGCGCGCCGACGAGCAGCGCGCATAAGACCGGTGGCCGGAGCGAGCGGGACCGCGATGTCGTCGTACGCCGAGCAGCCGAGCCGTTGCGTTGACTCATGAGCGACCTCCCGAGGTCAGCCATCTGCCGGGGACCGGCCGCGAGGTCGGGTGCCCCGATGTCTCCCGTGCGTCCCCCTTCGGTCTCCCTTCCCCGCCCGAAGGCTCTTATGTCCGGGCACATTGATCGCATCAGCGCGCCAATTCCTCACATGGGATTCTCTACCGCAAACATCAGAACGTCTTGTCCCAGCCAGAACCGTGGGATTACTGTTCGGCAGCCATCGCACTTGCCAACTGCCGTACCAGGACAGGAAGAAGGACTCCATGGCCGCTCGAGGACGTCATCGCCGGCCCCGCCCCCACCGCGTCTCCCGTGCCTCACTCGCGATCACCGCGGGCGGCGCCGGGGTCGCCCTGCCGCTCATCGGCATCAGCCAGGCGAACGCCGCCTCAGTCGCCACACCCACCTCGCCCACCCCGGCCGTCACCACCGTCAAGACGGTCACGGCCGCGAAGGCGCAGCCGCTCCTCATCGTCCCGAAGGCCGTGCCCGAGCCCCCGGCCAAGGCGCACCCTCAGCCCACCTCGTACACGGTCGTCCACGGCGACACCCTCTCCGCGATCGCGGACACGGAGAACGTGCCGGGCGGCTGGGAGCGGCTCTACGAGATCAACCGCCAGGTGATCGGCGCCGACCCGGATGTGATCCGCCCCGGCCAGCAGCTCACCCTCGCGCGCCACTGAACAGGCGCCACTGGACGGCCGGGCGTCCGGACAGCGACGGGCATACCGGCACGCGGATAGACGGACACGCGCGCATACGCGTATGAGCCTCCGCCCGCGGTGGACCACCGCGGCGGACGGCCCTGCGCCTCAACGGGCCTCAGATCAACAAATGCGCCTTGGAGTGGGTGACTTCCTCGATGTCGCCACCTGCCTTGCCGATCAGCCGGCGCGCCAGATTGGTCAGTGCCCGCGCCGCCGCGATCTCCTCGCCGACCCTCGGCTGTGACGGGTCCTCGGGGTTGCGGTTGGCACGGCCCTGAGCCAGCATCTCGGTGCCGTCGTGCATCCTCAACCGGACGACCGCTTCGGTCAGCGGACCGATCTCACGGAATTCCATCTGAATGTCGCATCCCACGATCGTCTCCATCGCGATCACCTCCTGCGTCACCTTCCAGGATGCGCCTCACCCGTCTCTCCAGTCGACCGGGACAGCAACTCCACCACCTCGTCGTCCGCGGTCTGGGAGAAGTCCTCGTACCACTCCCCCACCGCCGCGAAGTCCGAAGGGGTGGAGAGGGCCACCACCTCGTCCGCGTCCTCGCGCAGCGTGGTGACCGCGTCCGGCGGCGCCACCGGTACGGCGAGGACCACCCGGGCGGCGCCCTGGACCCGTGCGACCCGGCAGGCGGCCTGGGCCGTGGCGCCGGTCGCGATGCCGTCGTCCACGACGATCACGGTGCGGCCCTCGACCGGGACCCGTGTGCGGCCCTGGCGGAACCGGCGCGCCTTGCGGGCCAGCTCCTCCCGCTCGGTCCGCTCCACCTCGGCGAGGTCCTCCTGGTCGGCCCGGCTCATCCGGACGATCGCCTCATGGACGACCCGTACATCGCCCTCGCCGATGGCGCCGAACCCCAGCTCCCGGTGGAAGGGGACGCCGAGCTTACGGACGATGATCACGTCCAGGGGCGCATGGAGCGTCCGGGCCACCTCGAAGGCCACCGGCACCCCGCCCCGCGGCAGCCCGAGCACGACCGGTTCGGCGTCGCCCAAGGGGCGCAGCGCCTCGCCGAGGCGCTGCCCGGCGTCCACCCGGTCGGTGAAGATCATGGACTCACCCCCGCTGCTCAGGACTCTTCTGCGAAGCAAGCCGACGGTTACGAATCAAGCCGACGATTGGCCCGTCCGCAAACCGGCGGCCCCCGGCCGACGGCCAGGGCTCGCGAATGCCGCGGACTCCGGCACCCTGGAGGTATGGAGAACGCCACAGGCCCGGGCGAGTCCGGATACCCCGTCTTCGTCGAGTCATTCGACACCGACAGCCGCTACCGGCGGGTGCGGCTGCGCGGCCTGGGCTGCGAACCACTCGAACCGGAGGAGTTCGAGCCGCGCGTCCGGCAGGTCTTCCCCGATATCGACCTCGACGACCCGGCCCAGGTCCACTGGGCGGACCGGCCCGGGCAGTGGCCGCCCTGGCATCCGGGCGAGGCATGACCGTCCTGGTCGGCACCTCGGGATGGCAGTACCGGGACTGGCGCGGCGATCTCTACCCGGAGGGCTGTCCGCAGCGGTTGTGGCTCGAGGAGTACACCCACGCCTTCGACACGGTGGAGAGCAACAACGCCTTCTACCGGCTGCCCTCGTACGACCAGTTCGCCACCTGGCGGGAGCGCCTTCCCGAGGGCTTTGTGATGGCGCTCAAGGCGAGCCGGTACCTCACCCACATCAAGCGGCTGCGCGATCCGGACGAGCCGGTGGCGCGGCTGATGTCCCATGCGGCCGGGCTCGGCGACCGGCTGGGCCCCGTGCTGCTGCAGCTGCCGCCCACCCTGCGGGCCGACGGCGAGCTGCTGGACCGCTGCCTGCGCCGCTTCCCCGCCGGGACGCGGGTGGCCGTCGAACCGCGGCACACCTCCTGGTGGACGGAGGAGATCCGCGCGGTGCTGGAGCACCGCGCGGCCGCGCTGTGCTGGGCGGACTCGGGCTCCCGCCCGGTCACCCCGCTGTGGCGGACCACCGGGTGGGGGTATGTGCGCTTCCATGGCGGCCTCGCCCGGCCGGCCCCGCACTACGGGCGCCAGGCGCTGGACACCTGGGCGCGGCGGATCCGGGACACCTGGCCGCCCGAGGCGCGGGTCTACGCGTACTTCAACAACGACACGGGCGGGGCGGCGGTGCACGACGCGGCCGTCTTCGCCCGCGCCGTGGCCCGCGCCGGCCGTCCGGTCAGCGCCGCCCCCGCGCGGTAGCGACCGCCCGGTCAGCGGCACCCCACTCCGTAGGCCCGCTGCCCGTCGGGCTCACTCCTTCACCGCCCCGCCCAGCATGCCCTCGATGAACCGGCGCTGCAGCGCCACGTAGACCACGACCACCGGCAGGGCGATGAGCACCGAGGCCGCCGCGAGGAGCGCCGCGTCGGAGCTGTGCTGACCCTGGAAGAAGGCAAGGCCGAGGGGGACCGTGCGATGGGCCTCGTCGCTGACCATCACCAGGGCCATCAGGAACTCGTTCCAGGTCCACATGAAGGTGATCACGACCATGGTGGAGATCGCCGGGCGGGCCATCGGGACCAGGACGCGCCACAGTGTGGTCCAGGTGTTCGCCCCGTCGATCCGGGCCGCCTCGATCACCGCCCGTGCGCTGCCGCGGAAGTACGTGCGCATCCAGAAGACCCCGAAGGCCAGGGACTGCGCGGTCTGCGGCAGGATCAACGCCCAGTAGCTGTCGGTGAGTTCGGCGTAGCGCAGATCGAAGTAGAGCGGGACGACCAGCGCCTCCTGGGGCAGGGTCAGCCCGATCACGAAGAGGTGGAAGAGCACCGTGGAGCCGGGGAAGCGCATCACCCCGAAGGCGTACGCGGCGAGGACGGCCAGCACCGTGGTGGCGGCCACCACGACCGCGGTGACCAGGACCGAGTTCCCCAGATAGGTGCCGAAGTGGCCACGGCTCCAGGCGTCGGCGAAGTTGCTCCAGTGCAGACCGCCCTTCGGCAGCGAGAAGCCGGTGTCCAGGGAGCTCTGCGAGCCGAAGGCCGTGGAGAGGATGCCGATCACGGGGGTGAGCGCGATGACGGTGAAGAGGCCGAGGATGCCGTAGGTGACGTTGCGTTCCAGGCGTGTCGTCATGCCCGCCGCCCTTCCACGAGCCGGGAGACCGTGACGGTCAGGACGAAGATCAGGACCGTGAGGGCCACGCCGACGGCGGCGGCCGAGCCGACCTGGTTGGTCTCGAAGGCCCGGTGGTAGACCTCGTAGGCGGGTACGGAGGTGGCGTTTCCGGGGCCGCCGCTGGTGGTGATGTAGATCAGGTCGAAGTTGCGCAGCCCCGCCACGATGGTCAGGGTCAGCGCCACCGCGATCTGCGGTCGCAGACCGGGCAGGGTGACGGTGAGGAACTCGCGCAGCGGCCCGGCGCCGTCCATTCGCGCCGCCTCGTACAGCTCGCGCGGAATGCGCTGGGCCCCGGCGAGGAAGAGGACCATGCACAGTCCGGTGCCGACCCAGGTGCCGACGATGCCGACGGCGGGCAGCGCCCAGGTGTAGTCGCCGAGCCAGGGGCGGGCGAGGCCGCCGAGGCCGACGGTGCGGAGGGCGTCGTTGAGCAGCCCGTCGGGGGCGAGGATCGAGCGCCAGGCCACGCCGACCACGATCAGCGCCAGGACCTGCGGCAGGAACAGCACCGTACGGAAGAAGGTCATCCCCCGGATCCGGACCCGGGACATCAGGGCGGCCAGCAGCAGTCCGATGGCCACCGGCAGGGCCGCGTAGAAGACGAGCAGCAGCAGCGCGTGGAGGAAGGGGGCGCGCAGGCTCGCATCGCTGAACAGCGCGCGGTAGTTGTCGAATCCGGCGGGGGTGGCGACCGTCAGCCCGTCCCAGTGCACGAACGACAGCCACACCGCCTGCCCGAAGGGGTAGAGCAGGAAGGCGGCGTACACGATCAGCGCGGGCAGGATGTACACATAGCCGATGGCGCGCGGCTCTCCGGGCGCCCGGCGGCGGTAGGCCCTGGTCCAAGCGGTGGCCTTCATCGGGTCCCCGCCGGTGCGGGGGTGGCCTTGTGCTGCTCGCGCTGCCTCTTCATGAACGCGCCGTAGTCCTTCTGCAGGGTCGCGGCGAAGGTGTCCGGGGAGGTCTTGCGGCTGATCACGCCCTGGAGGGCGGCCGAGAGCGTGTCGTAGAAGCTGGGAGTGGAGTAGTCCAGGTACGGGACGAGTCCGTCGGCGGCGCTCAGCCGCTTCCAGCCGGCGAGCATCTGGCCGTCCGCGCTGTCCGGGCTCACCTGTTCCGCGGCCTTGCCCGGTACGGCGGGCAGCACTCCGTGCCGGGTCATGACGTCGGCGGCGTGCGCGTCGGTGAGGAAGTCCAGATACGCGGCGGCCACCTCCGGGTGGCGGGAGCGGGAGGTGATGGACCAGGCGAGACCCTGGCCGCCGGTGGTGACGGGGTCGCCGCCGGCCTTGGCGGGCGGGGGCGGCATGATGCCCAGCTTGCCGCCCATGGACTTCTTGAGGTCGGCGAGCTGCCAGGTGCCGGTCAGCAGGTACGCGCCGTCGCCGGAGGCGAACTTCTTGGCCGCGTCGTCGTAGCCGAGGCCGTTGGCGCCGCCCGGCAGATAGCCGCGCTTCATCCAGTCGGCGAGGGTCGCCGCGGCGTCCTTGGTGGCGGCGTTGTCGAAGCCGTCGCCGCGGCCGAGGACGGTGTCGCGGGCGTCGGCGGCGCCGAGCTGGGCGTGCAGCACCCCGAAGGTGTGGATGGCCGGGTACTTGTCGAGGTTGCCGAACTGGACCGGCAGCTCGCCGCGGTCCTTGAGCCGGGCCAGGCCGTCGGTGAACTCACCCCAGGTGCGCGGGGGCTGGAGCCCGGCCCGGTTCAGCAGGTCCTTGTTGTAGTAGAGGCCGATGTACTCGCCGGTCTGGGAGATGCCGTAGAGCCGCCCCCTGCCGAAGTCGTTGCCGTCGGCGGAGACCCGGTTGAGATTGAGCAGGGTACTGGGGTAGCGGGTGTTCCAGTCGTAGACCCCGGCGTAGTTGTCGAGCGGGGCGAGCAGCCCGGCCCGGACGAAGGCCACCATGTCCGGGTAGCCCTGGTTGGCCTGGATGACATCGGGCGGATTGTTACCGGAGACGGCCAGCTTCAGGGTGGTCTTCAGATCGGTGAAGCTCCGGGCGACCCGCTTGATCCGCACATTGGGGTACTTCTTCTCGAACTCCCGGTTCAGCTCCTGTATCTCGCCGTTGGTCCCGCCGCGTATCTCCTGGTCCCACACGGTCAGCGTGGTCTTTCCGGCCTTGGCCGGATCGGGTATCGCGGTGGCCGCGCCGGTCCCGGCACCGGCGGCCCCCGAGCCGCCGGTGCCGGGGACACACCCCGCGGCGAGCAGGACGACGCCGACGGCGAGCGCGGCCGGGACGGCTCTGCCGCGTGGCCGGCGCGCCCGGGTACGGGCGAGTTCCATGGGGTTCTCCTCGATGCGGTGGTCAGCAGCGTCAGGACCGTTGGGCGCTGTCATGCACCCGGAAGCCGATGGTGGGCAGGGCCCGCGGCCGTGGGCAGTCGCGCACCCGGTCCGGGATCAGCTCGCTCAGGAAGGCGTAGCGGCGGGCGAGTTCGGCCGCGTCCGCCGCGCCGTCGGCCGACCGCCGCACGCGGTTCCACCAGGCGGCCACCTCCGGCCAGCCGGGCGCGGCCAGGGAGCCGCCGAAGTGCTGGACGGAGAGGGCGGCGGTGAGGTTGGCGAAGGCGAGCCGGTCGGCGAGCGGCCAGCCCGCGAGCGTTCCGGTCATGAATCCGGCTACGAAGACATCGCCTGCCCCGGTCGGGTCCAGGGCGTCCACGGGCAGCCCTGGCACCTCGGCGCGCTCCCCGGTGAGCGAGTCGATGGCCACGGCGCCCTCGGCGCCCCGGGTGACGACCGCGATCGGCACCAGCTCCGCCAGGGCGCGCACCGCCCGCTCGGGGCTGTCGGTGCGGGTGTAGCGCTGGGCCTCGGCCGCGTTGGGCAGGAAGGCGTGGGTGTAGGGCAGATCGGGGAGCGCGGCGGGGTCCCAGCGGCCGGATTCGTCCCAGCCGACATCGGCGAAGATCTTGCTGCCCTGGGCGTGCGCCTGGCGCACCCAGTCCTCCTGGCGTCCCGGTTCGAAGGCGGTCACACAGGCGCGGGAGCGGGGCGGCGCGCCCTGGACGGCGGGCGGCGGGGCCGGATGCTCATGGGTGACCATGGTGCGCTCGCCCTCGTACGCCATGGAGACGGTGACCGGGGAGTGCCAGCCGGGGACGCGCCGCGAGTGGGTGAGGTCCACCCTCTCGCCGAGGGCGAGGCTCTCCCAGCAGTAGTCGCCGTAGACATCGGTGCCGAAGGCGGCGGCGAGCGTGGTGTGCAGTCCCAGCCGGGCCAGGGCGGTGGCCATGTTGGCGATGCCGCCGGGGCTCGATCCCATGCCGCGCGCCCAGGACTCGGTGCCGCGGACGGGGGCGTGGTCGAGCCCGGTGAAGATGATGTCCAGGAACACGGTGCCGGTGAGGTACACGTCGTGCTCGGGGTCCGCGGAGGCGCGCAGCGCCGCGAGCGGGTCGATCGGCTGGATCGGATCGGGTGTTGCGGCCGTGGTGCTCACCGACGTGCCTTTCCTTGTGCGGCATGGCCTGTTCGCGCCCAGGGCCCTGGTGGCGTGAGCGACACCTTGCACCTCGGCCGTGTCGAATGCAAGAGGTCGATCACAGTCGCGCACACTCGCTCATCTGGAGTACGTTGCCACCATGCTGCGAGAGACCCGCCACGAGAAGCTGCTGAGCATCCTCGGCGCGGAGGGCGTGCTGCCCATCGGGGAGATCGCCACGCGTCTGGGCATCAGCGAGGCCACCGCCCGCCGGGACCTCACCGAACTGGGCCGGGCGGGTCGGCTCACCCGGATCTACGGCGGCGCGGTGGCGGCACCCACCGAGGACGAGGAGCGCCCGTTCGGCGAGGTGGCGGTCGACGACCTGGCCGACAAGGAGGCCGTCGCCCGCGCCGGCGCGGAGCTGGTCGCGGACGGCGATGTGCTGCTGCTGGACATCGGCACCACCACCCTCCAGCTCGCCAAGCTGCTGCGCGGCCGTCCGGTCACCGTGGTGACCAGCAATCTCGCGGTCTACGACGAGCTGCGCGACGACCCGAAGGTGACCCTGATCCTGCTGGGCGGGCAGGTGCGCGCCAACTACCGCTCCCTGGTCGGCTTTCTCACCGAGTCCAACCTCCGCCAGCTTCGGGTCGGCCGGCTCTTCCTCGGCGCGAGCGGGGTCCTCCCCGACGGCAGCGTGCTGGACAGCACCCATGTGGAGGTGCCGGTCAAACGGGCCATGCTCGGCGCCACCCGGGAGGTGGTGCTGCTCGCCACCGCGGGGAAGTTCCCCGGTGACACCGGCCTCGCCCGGATCTGCGGACCGGAGCGGATCGACACCCTGATCACCAACAAGACATCCGACCCGGCGACGCTCGCCGTATTCCGCGAGGCCGATGTGGAGGTAGTGACCGTATGAGGCTGACTGTGCTGGGCGGCGGCGGATTCCGTATGCCCCTGGTGTACCGGGCCCTGCTCGATGACACCGGGGACGAGGCCGGGCGCTGCACCGAGCTGGTGCTGTACGACACCGACCCGCACCGGCTGGACGCGATCCGCGCGGTCCAGGCCGAACAGGCCGAGGGCCGCCCCACCGCCCCCGCGGTCCGGGCCACCACCGATCTCGACGAGGCGCTGCGCGGCGCCGACTTCGTCTTCTCCGCCATCCGCGTGGGCGGCCTGGAGGGCCGGGCGAACGATGAGCGGATTCCGCTCGGCGAAGGGGTACTGGGGCAGGAGACCGTGGGCGCGGGCGGGGTGCTCTACGGGCTGCGCACCCTCCCGGTGGCGCTGCGGATCGCGGAGCGGATCGCCACCGTGGCCCCGGACGCGTGGGTCATCAACTTCACCAATCCCGCGGGCATGGTCACCGAGGCGATGCAGCGGGTGCTCGGCGACCGGGTGATCGGCATCTGCGACTCCCCGGTCGGCCTGTGCCGGCGCGCCGCGCGGGCGGTCGGGGCCGACCCGGACCGGGCCGTCTACGACTATGTGGGCCTCAACCATCTGGGCTGGCTGCGCCGGGTGGTGGTGGACGGCCGGGACCGGCTGCCCGAGCTGCTCGGCGACACCGCCGCCCTGGAGTCGTTCGAGGAGGGCAAGCTCTTCGGCGCCGAGTGGCTGCGGGCGCTCGGCGCGCTGCCGAACGAGTATCTGCACTACTACTACTTCAACCGGGAGGCGGTGGCCTCGATCCGTCAATCCCCGGCCACCCGGGGGGAGTTCCTCCGCGACCAGCAGGCCCGGTTCTACGAGACGGCGGGCTCCGGCGCACCCGGGGCGCTCGGGGCGTGGGAGCGCACCCGGCTGGAGCGCGAGGCCACGTACATGGCCGAGAGCCGCGAGGCCACCGGTGGCTGGGAGCGCGACTCCTGCGATCTGGACGGCGGCGGCTACGACCGGATCGCGCTCGCCATCATGCGGGCCATCGCCCGCGATGAGCGCGCCACGCTGATCCTCAACGTGCGCAACCGTACGGCGGTCCCCGGGCTGGACGAGGACGCCGTGGTGGAGGTGCCCTGCCTGGTGGACGCGGGTGGGGCGCGGCCGCTGGCGACCGGCGCGGTGGCGCCGGACCAGCTCGGCCTGATGCTGTCGCTCAAGGCGGTGGAGCGCTCGGCCATCGAGGCGGCCACGACCGAAGCGGGCAGCGATTCGGGCATCGCCCGCGGCGCGGCCCTGCGGGCCCTGGCACTTCACCCCTTGGTGGACTCGGTCAAGGTCGCGGGCCGGATTCTGGACGCCTCCGGGGCGCTCGCCCGCTCATAGCACATGTCCGTTCGGGCATTCCCCAGTATCTGGAGGCGCCCGGTCGGGCTCCGTTCACGCCCTCTTTGGGTAAACGGGCGAGAATCGGGCCCGCCGGGGGGACAATCAGGCATCCGGGTTCCTCACCGTCCGTTGCCTCATCCGCCCTGACCTGCTGAGATAACGGTTGTGAAACGGGCGCATACAGTCATGATCTCTGCGGTGCCAAGGCTGGCCACTCCTGTTGCACGCTTGTAAAACTGCCACGCAAGCCGAAAGAGAAGGCAGGAGGTGCGGCGTGGACGCCGAGGAACGCCGTCGGGAGATCCTCGACACGGCTCGCCGTGCCGGCGTCGTCGATGTGGGCAAGCTCGCCGCCGACCTCGGGGTGTCCAAGGAGACGGTGCGCCGCGATCTGCGGGTTCTGGAACAGCACGGACTGGTGCGGCGCACCCATGGCGGCGCCTACCCCGTGGAGAGCGCCGGTTTCGAGACCACCCTGGCCTTCCGCACCACCATGCATGTGCCGGAGAAGTCGCGGATCGCGACCGCGGCCGCCGATCTGCTGGGCGATGCCGAGACGGTCTTCATCGACGAGGGATTCACTCCGCAGCTGATCGCGGAGGCCCTGCCCCGGGACCGGCCGCTCACCGTGATCACCGCTTCCCTCACGACCGCCACCGGCCTCGCCACCCGTGACAACACCACCGTGCTGCTCCTCGGCGGCCGGGTGCGCGGCGGCACGATGGCCACCGTCGATCACTGGGCGACGCATATGCTCT
The DNA here is from genome assembly GCF_003595545.1 of Streptomyces sp. 11-1-2. Classification (NCBI taxonomy): domain Bacteria; kingdom Bacillati; phylum Actinomycetota; class Actinomycetes; order Kitasatosporales; family Streptomycetaceae; genus Streptomyces; species Streptomyces sp. 11-1-2. Next base: position 9,760,865 of record NZ_CP022545.1, on the reverse strand, counting down.
CGGGCTTCGTCATCGACCTGGCGTTCATCGGCGCCAACGGCATCTCCCGCCAGTACGGCCTGACCACCCCGGATCCGGCGGTCAGCGAGGTCAAGGCGCAGGTGGTGCGGGTGTCCCGGCGGAAGATCTTCTCCGGGGTGCACACCAAGTTCGGAGCTGTCAGCTTCTGCCGGTTCGCCGATGTCTCGGACTTCGAAACGATCGTGACCGACGCCGGTCTACCGCTGACCGAGGCACATCGCTATTCGCTGCTGGGCCCCCAGATCGTCAGGGTCTGACGCCCTTCCTCCGCTGTTTTCACCTTCCCCACGTCCCTTCGATTGGACCCGTTATGCCAGTCCTGACTCTTCGTGCTGCCCGGATACCGGTGGTGGCCCTGACCGCGGGCGCGCTCCTGACCGGTTGCGCCGGTATGGGGGGCGGCAGCTCAGGCGACAAGACCATCCGCGTTCTGATGGTCAACAACCCGCAGATGGTGGACTTGCAGAAGCTCACCAAGAAGTATTTCACCAAGGAAACGGGCATCACGGTCAAATTCACGATGATGCCCGAGAACGAGGTCCGCGACAAGATCAGCCAGGACTTCGCCAATCAGGCGCGCCAGTACGACGTGGCCACCATCAGCAATTTCGAGGTGCCCTTCTACGCGAAGAACGGCTGGCTGATGCCGCTGGACGGCTATGCCGCCAAGGACAAGGCATTCGACCAGAAGGACGTCCTCCCCTCCATGCGGCAGTCGCTGACCGCCGAGGACGGCAAGCTCTACGCCGAGCCCTTCTACGGCGAGTCGTCGTTCCTGATGTACCGCAAGGACGTCCTCGCCGAGAAGCATCTGAAGATGCCCGAGCGGCCCACCTGGCAGCAGGTCGCGGACATCGCGGCCAAGGTCGACGGCTCCCGCAAGGGTATGAACGGCATCTGCCTGCGTGGGCTGCCCGGCTGGGGTGAGCTGATGGCCCCGCTGACCACGGTGGTCAACACCTTCGGTGGCACCTGGTTCACCAAGGACTGGAAGGCGCAACTGGACTCGCCCGAGTTCACCAAGGCGACCAAGTTCTATGTCGACCTGGTGCGCAAGCACGGTGAGGCCGGCGCGGCCCAGTCGGGCTTCGCCGAGTGCCTGAACAACCTCACCCAGGGCAAGAGCGCCATGTGGTACGACGCCACCTCGGCCGCCGGGTCGCTGGAGGCCGCCAAGTCCCCGGTCAAGGGCAAGATCGGATATGTCCAGGCGCCGGTGGAGAAGACCGCCAGCTCGGGCTGGCTCTACACCTGGGCCTGGGGCGTCCAGAAGGCGTCGCGCCACCCCGACAACGCGTGGAAGTTCATCTCCTGGGCATCCAGCAAGAAGTACGAGGACCTGGTCGGAAAGAACTTCGGCTGGGCCAACGTCCCCGCGGGCAAGCGGTCGTCCACTTATTCCAATCCGGACTACCGCGACACCGCCGGCTCCTTCTCCGAAGAGACCCGCAAGGCGATCCTCAGCGCCAAGCCGCGTGATCCGGGAGTGCAGCCCCGGCCGACCATCGGCATCCAGTTCGTCGACATCCCCGAATTCGCCGATCTGGGCACCAAGGTCGCCCAGGAGATCAGCGCCGCCATCGCCGGAAAGCAATCCGTCGAGTCGGCATTGAAGAAGTCGCAGCAGCTGGCCGAGAAGGTCGGCGAGGAGTACCGATGAGTAATCCGACGACGGCAGTATCCGTGAGCGGCGAGCGGCCACCGACCGCGGCGCCCACCCCCGCACGGCGCCCCGTGGCGCAGCGGAACCGGGCCCGGGAGTGGGCCACCCGGGCGCCGCTGCTGCCCGCACTGATCTTTCTGATCGTGGTCACCCAGCTTCCGTTCGTGGCCACGCTGGTGATCTCGCTCTTCGACTGGAACTCGTTCCGGCCCGACCGCCGCGCCTTCGCGGGGCTGGAGAACTACAAGACGGTGCTCAGCGACGAGGCGCTGCGCGAGTCCATCGTCACCACCGTGCTGCTGACCGCTTCCGTGGTGATCGTCAGCGTGGTGCTGGGGCTGCTGCTGGCGCTGCTGCTGGACCGCAAGTTCCGTGGCCGGGGCCTGGTCCGCACCATGCTCATCGCGCCGTTCCTGCTGGTGCCGGTGGCCTCGGCGCTGCTGTGGAAGCACGCGCTGTACAACCCCGAGTACGGCCTGTTCAACGGCGTGCTCAACTGGCTGGGCGGGCCCCAGCCGGAGTGGCTCACCGATACGCCGCTGATCGCGGTGGAGGCGTCGCTGATCTGGCAGTGGACGCCGTTCATGATGCTCATCCTGCTGGCCGGGCTGCAGAGCCGCCCGCTGGACATGATCGAGGCGGCCCGGCTGGACGGGGCGGGGGCCTGGCAGATCTTCCGCTTTCTGACGCTGCCGCATCTGCGCCGCTATCTGGAGCTCGGCACCCTGCTCGGGTCCATCTACATCGTGCAGAACTTCGACGCCGTCTTCACCATGACCCGCGGTGGCCTGGACACCGCCAACCTGCCGTACACCATTTACGAAACCTTCTACAACGCCCACGAGTACGGGCTGGCATCGGCCGCGGGGGTCGTGGTGGTGATCGGCACGATCATCATCGCCACCTTCGCGCTGCGCGTGGTGTCGTCCCTCTTCCGTGAGGAGGCGTCCCGCGCATGACCGCCGTGAGCACCCCGGTGCCCATCACATCCGTTCCGGAAGCCACCCGCCGGGCCAAGCGGCGCGGTGCCGCGCTCGGCGTACTGGCCTGGTTCATCGGCATCGTCTTCGTCCTGCCGGTGCTGTGGATGCTGCTGACCTCGTTCCACTCCGAGGCCGACGCCGCCACCAACCCGCCGTCGCTGGCCGCTCCGCTGACCCTCGACGGGTACAAGGACTTCTTCGGCGTGGGCGGCGGGGCGAGCCCCTGGCCCGCGCTGCTCAACTCGGTGGGCACCTCCCTCTTCTCCACCTGCTTCGTGCTGGTGCTGGCGCTTCCGGCGGCGTTCGCGCTGTCGATCCGGCCGGTGCGCAAGTGGACGGATGTGATGTTCTTCTTCCTGTCCACCAAGATGCTGCCGGTGGTGGCCGGACTGCTGCCGGTGTTCCTGTTCGCCAGGGACATCAACTTCCTGGACAACGTCTGGTTGTTGGTGATCCTCTACACCTCGATGAACCTGCCGATCGCGGTGTGGATGATGCAGTCCTTCCTCGCCGACATCCCGGTGTCCATCATCGAGGCCGCCCAGATGGACGGGGCGCGGCTGCCCACCATCCTGTGGCGGGTCGTCGCCCCGATCGCGGGCCCGGGCATCGCCGCCACCTCGCTGATCTGCTTCATCTTCAGCTGGAACGAGATGCTCTTCGCCCAAGTGCTCACCGGTGTGGTCGCCCAGACCGCCCCGGCGTTCCTGACCACGTTCGTCACCAGCCAGGGGCTGTTCCTGGCCAAGGTGTGCGCGGCGTCGATGGTCATTTCTCTGCCGGTGCTGGCCGCCGGTTTCGCCGCCCAGGACAAGCTGGTCCAGGGCCTTTCGCTAGGAGCAGTCAAATGAGGGCCGCAGTCATCGAAGCCCCCGGCAAGGTCACCGTCGCCACCGTCGCGGACCCCACCCCGGGCCCCCGTGAGGTCGTGGTGGACGTGGCGGCCTGCGGGCTGTGCGGCACCGATCTGCACATTCTGCAGGGGGAGTTCGCGCCCACGCTGCCGATTGTCCCCGGGCATGAGTTCGCCGGTGTGGTCGTGGGCATCGGCAGCGGTGTCACCGAGCTGGAGGTGGGCGACCGGGTCGCGGTCGACCCCTCCCTGCACTGCCACGAGTGCCGTTACTGCCGGATCGGCCGGGGCAATCTGTGCGACAACTGGAACGCGATCGGGGTCAGCGTCGCCGGCGGGGCCGCCGAGTTCGCGGTGGCCCCGGTGGCCAACTGCGTCAAGCTGCCCGAGCATGTGGACGTGGCCGACGCGGCCCTGATCGAGCCGCTGTCCTGCGCGGTGCGCGGCTATGACGTGCTCAACGGCAACCTGGGCGCCGAGGTGCTCATCTACGGCTCCGGCACCATGGGGCTGATGATGCTGGAGCTGGCCAAGCGGACCGGCGCCGCCAGCGTGGACATGCTCGACGTCAACTCCGAGCGGCTGGCCACCGCCGGCACCCTCGGCTGCACCCGGTCCGCCGCCTCGGCGGACGAGCTGGAGCAGCCGCGCGGCTGGGACGTGGTCATCGACGCCACCGGCAACCAGGCCGCCATTCAGGACGGCCTGGGCCGGGTGGCCAAGGCCGGAACGTTCCTGCAGTTCGGTGTCTCCGACTACGCGACGCGGGCCACCATCGAGCCGTACAAGATCTACAACCAGGAGATCACCATCACCGGCTCCATGGCCGTGCTGCACAGCTACGAGCGTGCCGCCGGGCTGTTCGCGACCGGCGTGCTGGACCCGAAGATCTTCATCAGCCACCGGCTGCCGCTGGAGGAGTACCCCCAGGCGCTCGACCAGTTCAAGGCGGGACAGGGCCGGAAGATCGTGGTCGTCCCGTAACCGTACGTGGTTGACGGCCCAGGCCCGGGGCACCAGGCTTGGGCCGTCAATGATCACGGTCGGCGGGAGGGCGGGCAGATGGGCAAGGGCGGCGCGGTGGTGGTGGGCGGAGGGCTCGCGGGCACACTGGCCGCGGGGGCGCTCCTCGGCCACGTGGACACGGTCACCCTGGTGGAACGCGACCGCTACCCGGAGCAGCCCGCCTTCCGCAAGGGCGTGCCCCAGGGCCGTCATCTGCATGTCTTCCTCAGCGGCGGGCGGCGCGCCCTGGAAGAGCTGTTTCCCGGGCTGAACGGTGAGCTGGAGGCGGCGGGCGCGCACCGTCTGGAGGCGCCGCGCGATGTGATCACCAAGGCCCCCAACGGCTGGCAGCGCCGCTTCCACGAGGGCAGACACGCCACGACCAGCTGCACCCGGGCGCTGTTCGACGCCACCGTACGGGCGCGGGTGCTGGCCGAGGCCGAGGGATCCGGGACCCGGGTGGAGGTGCTCCAGGGCACCGAGGCCATCGGGCTGCTCGGCGGCGCGGACCGGGTGACCGGCGTACGGGTGCGGGCGCGCGACGCCGGGCGCACCGGCCGGGAGCTGCCCGCCGATCTGGTTGTCGACGCCTCGGGGCGCGGCTCGCGCGCCCCCAAGTGGCTGGCGGAACTGGGCGCTCCGGCGCCGCGCGAGGAGATCGTCGACGCCGGGATCGGCTACTGCACCCAGATGTTCCGGCCCGCCGAGCCGCTGGACATGGTGATGGTCATCCAACCCCGCCCGGACTGTCCGCGCGGTGCGGCCTGGTCCCCGGTCGAGGGCGGCAACTGGCTGCTGACGCTGTCGGGGGTGCGCGGCCAGCATCCGCCGACCGAGGGCTCGGAGGTGCTCGGCTTCGTCAAGTCCCTGAACGAGCCGGCGCTCTACGAACATCTGCGGACCTGTGAGCCGGTGTCCCCGCCGTACGGGTTCCGCGACACCTCCAACCGCCGCCGCCACTACGACGCCCCGGGCGCGCTGCCCGAGGGGTTTCTCGCGGTCTCGGACGCCGCCTGCACCTTCAACCCGATCTACGGTCAGGGCATGGCGGTGGCCGCCCTCAGCGGGCTGGCCCTGCGCCGCTGCCTGGCCGAGTCAGGTCTGCGGCCCGGTTTCGCGGCCACGGCACAGCGTGCTGTGGCCCGGGCGAGCGACACCGCCTGGCTGACCGCCGTCGGCGCGGACCGCCCGTACGCCGCGGACGCGGACACCACGCCGCCCGGTGCGGCCGAGCGGCTGCGGAGCTGGTACTTCGGGCGGCTGGCGGACCGGGCGGCGATCGACCCGGTGGTCGGGGCGGCGTTCCGTGACGTCACGTATCTCGCGGCGGGCCCGTCCCGTCTGCTCTCCCCCGGGGTCGCCCTGCGGACGGTGCTGCTGCCGAGGGCCGGGGGCCTGGCGGACCCGCCGCTGCGCGTGGAGAGCTGACCCGGGTCCGGGGGCTTTCGCTGGGGCGGAGCCCCCGGACCCCGTCCCGTGGGCTCCGCCGCCCCGGGACCCGGGGATGCGCTCAGGCGGTCGCGTCCCGCAAATGTGCCGCCGCCGCCTGCTCCAGGTGGACCAAGTCGCTGCTGACAGTGGCGAAGGTGAAGCCCTGGGCCAGGCGCCCCGCGGCCGTCGCCCCGTCGGGGCAGTGAATTCCGGCGGCGATGCCCGCGGTCCGTGCCTCCTCGGTGACCTTCGCCAGCGCCGCCTCGAACTTCTCCGCCACCGACGTGTCGGTCGAGGTCCGGCCGCCGAGCGCGATGGTGAGGTCGGAGGGGCCGATATAGACGCCGTCGAGCCCGTCCGTGGCACAGATCTCCCCGGTGTTGGCCAGTGCCTGGGCCGTCTCGATCATCACGACGCGGGCGACCTGCTGATTGGCCTCGGCCGGGGCTGGACCCACCCGCAGGCCCGAGCGCATCGGGCCGTAGGAGCGCACCCCGAGCGGGGGGTAACGGCAGGCGGCGACCGCGGCTGCCGCCTCCTCGGCGGTGTTGACCAGCGGGACGATGACCCCGCGGGCCCCGGCGTCGAGGGCCTGGCCGATCCAGAAGCCGTCGTTGGCCGGGACGCGCACCATACCGGCGGCGGTACCGCGGGCGTCGATGGCCGTCATCGCGCCGAGGGTGCCCTTGTAGTCGAGGAGGCCGTGCTGGGCGTCGACGCAGATGTAGTCGTAGCCGAGCCCGGCCAGGCGCTCGGTGCCCACGGGGTTGTCGAGGACGACCCAGTAGCCGATGATCCGCCGGCGGGCGCGCAGCCGGGCGGCGAAGTCGGCGGGGGAAGTGTTCATGCTGTCAGCTTCTCTCGCTCTCTCTCGTTCTGGCTCGGCGCACTGTTCCGCGTGGATCGCGCGGCGGCTCCTTGATGTCGCCCGCCCGCAGTGCGTACGGATCGTCGGACGGCGCTCGCCCACCGTTCCGACCTGCGCCGGCACACTGTCCGCCGTCATGCGACCTCCCCGCTCCATGCGCGTTGTGAGCGGAGTGCTCGCGCGATTGCGCGTAACACACAAGACTCTGCGCAGCGTCCGCGCGGAAACAGCGCGGAATGCGCAGACTGATAATGTTGCTCAGGGCTGCGCAGAGTCGCGCAGAGTGAGGGAAGGATGGGGGCCGCCATGAGCCAGGAGGCCGGTGTGGAGGAGCGCGGACGGCTGCGCGCCGGGGACCGCCGGGAACTGATCGCCCGAATGATCCAGACCGATGGCACAGTCGTCGTGGAGGAGCTGGCCCGCTCACTGGAGGTGACCCCCTCCACCATCCGCCGGGATCTCGCGCTCCTCACCGAACAGGGCGTCATCGCCCGCACCTACGGCGGCGCGATGAGCGCGGGTCACACCGTCGAGCCCACCCTCGGGCAGCGCAGCGGGCTCGCGGTCGCCGAGAAGGACCGCATCGGGCGCTGGGCGGCCACCCGGATCGGGCCGGGCGACACCGTCATCCTCGACGCCGGTACCACGACCGGACGGCTCGCCCAGCATCTGCGCGCCCGTACCGATCTGACCGTGATCACCAGCGGGCTCACCGCGCTGCGCGAGCTGGCCGAGGCGGACGGCGTCGAGCTGATCACCCTCGCCGGGACGCTGCGCCATGTCAGCCAGGGTTTCGTCGGACCGCTCGCCGAACTGACCCTGTCCCGGCTGACGGCGGACAAGGTCTTCCTCGGCGCCGACGGGCTGGACGCGCGGCGGGGCATCTGCGAGGCGTGCCTCCAGCAGACCTCGCTCAAGGAGATGATGGCCGACCGCGGCAAGGAGCTGTACGTCCTCGCCGACAGCAGCAAGCTGGGCCAGTCACCGTTCACCGCCTGGGCGCCGCTGGACCGGCCGTGGACGCTGGTCACCGACAGCGGGGCCACCGATGACCGGCTCGGTCCCTTCCGGGCGCTGCCCGACGTCGAGGTGATCACCGTCTGACGACGGGCCGCTCCGGTGCGGGCGAGGGGGCCGGGAGCCGGGCGCTCCCGGCCCGCTCGGGTCAGTCCCGGTACATCCGTGGCCCGGCCGTCGTCGCACCCACGAGGCCGAAGCTGTCCTCGACCTCGGCCTTCTCAGCGGTGTTCGGGTAGGGGTTGGTGCAGGGGATCCCGGCGGTGGAGCCGGACATCAGGCTCGAACACGGCCCCGGCTTCATGTCCGGCAGGCCGAGGATATGGCCGAGCTCGTGCGAGGAGATCCGCACCGTGTTGTAGCCCTCGTCAACGGCCTGGCGGCCGAAGTAGATCGTGCCGCGGCCCAGTCCGGTGGAGAGGGTGCGGGGCCAGCCGTTGTCCGCGATGATGCGGACGTTGGCCTGCTGCCCGGACGCGGCCGGCTTCAGCTCCACGTTGGCCACGCTCTCGTTCCAGATCGCCGCGCCCTTGGAGACGGCGTCCTTGAACTCGGCCGCCCCGCTGGCGTCGTACGTCACGACCCGCGCGGCGGCGGTGTGCTCCGCCGGGGCGGCGGAGGAGGGAGCGGCCACGGCCTGTCCGGCCGTCAGGGCGAGCACCGCCGTCACCGCGGCGGGTAAGGCACGGACGAACTTGCTGGATCTCACGATCGGCCTCCTTGTGGGGGAAGGACGGACAGAGCAAGTGGGCATGAGCATGGCACGCCACCCATCTCATCGGCCACTGCGCCCACACACCTTGCCTCATCCGGCCGGTTGTCCACAGGTGGTCGCCGCGGGTTACGGCGGGCCCCCTAGAATCGGCGGATGGCTCTTCCCGACACCGGCCCCGATACGAGCGCCGCGCTCGGCACCGATGCGAGCGACGCGCTCGGCGTGCTGCACCGCGTCTTCGGTTACGACTCGTTCCGGGGAGGTCAGCAGGAGATCATCGACCATGTCGTGGCCGGTGGTGACGCGCTCGTCCTCATGCCGACCGGCGGTGGCAAATCGCTGTGCTACCAGATCCCGGCGCTCGTGCGGAAGGGCGTCGGCGTCGTCGTCTCCCCCCTGATCGCGCTGATGCAGGACCAGGTCGACGCGCTGCGGAACCTCGGGGTGCGGGCCGGGTTCCTCAACTCCACCCAGGACCTGGACGAGCGGCGGATGGTCGAGGCCGAGTTCCTCGCGGGCGAGCTGGACCTGCTCTATCTCGCGCCCGAGCGGCTGCGGGTCGAGTCCACGCTGCGGCTGCTGGACCGGGGCACGATCTCGCTGTTCGCCATCGACGAGGCGCACTGTGTGGCCCAGTGGGGGCACGACTTCCGGCCCGACTATCTGGCCCTGTCCGAGCTGCATGAGCGCTGGCCGACCGTGCCCCGGATCGCGCTGACCGCGACCGCCACCGAGGCCACCCACTCGGAGATCGCGTCCCGGCTGAAGCTGCAGGACGCGCTGCACTTCGTGGCCAGCTTCGACCGTCCGAACATCCAGTACCGGATCGCTCCCAAGAACGAGCCCAAAAAGCAGCTTCTGGAGCTGCTGCGGGCCGAGCACGCGGGCGACGCGGGGATCGTCTACTGCCTGTCCCGCTCCTCGGTGGAGAAGACGGCCGAGTTCCTGGTCGCCCAGGGCATCGACGCGGTGCCGTACCACGCGGGGCTGGACGCGCGGATGCGCGCCGAGCACCAGGCGCGCTTCCTGCGGGAGGACGGTCTGGTCGTGGTGGCCACGATCGCGTTCGGCATGGGGATCGACAAGCCCGATGTGCGGTTCGTGGCCCATCTGGACCTGCCCAAGTCGGTCGAGGGCTACTACCAGGAGACCGGCCGCGCCGGGCGGGACGGGCAGCCCTCCACCGCCTGGCTGGCGTACGGGCTCCAGGATGTCGTCCAGCAGCGGAAGATGATCGACACCTCGGAGGGCGACGACACCCATCGGCGCCGCCTCGGCGCCCATCTCGACGCGATGCTGGCGCTGTGCGAGACGATGGAGTGCCGCCGGGTGGGGCTGCTGGCCTACTTCGGCCAGGAGTCCACCCCCTGCGGGAACTGCGACACCTGCCTCACTCCGCCGGAGTCCTGGGACGGCACCGTCCCCGCGCAGAAGCTGCTGTCCACGGTGGTGCGGCTCAAGCGGGAGCGCAACCAGAAGTTCGGCGCGGGGCAGATCATCGACATCCTGCTCGGCAAGAAGACGGCCAAGGTCATCCAGTTCGACCATGACGCCCTCTCGGTGTTCGGCATCGGCACGGAGCTGCGCGAGGCCGAATGGCGCGGCGTGGTACGGCAGTTGCTGGCGCAGGGGCTGATCGGCGTCGAGGGGGACTACGGCACGCTGGTGCTCTCCGACACGAGCTCGGAGGTGCTGGGCCAGCGGCGCGAGGTCAGGCTGCGGCGCGAGCCGGAGAAGGCGCCGCGCGCCGCCAAGGCGAAGACGGGGGCTTCGGGGAAGTCCAAGAAGGCCCCGGTAGATCTGCCGGAGGAGGCCGTGCCGGTCTTCGAGCGGCTGCGCGCCTGGCGTGCGGCGACCGCGAAGGAGCAGGGCGTCCCCGCGTATGTGGTCTTCCATGACGCCACCCTGCGCGAGATCGCGACCCTCTCCCCCACCACGCTCGATGAGCTCGGCACGGTGAGCGGGGTCGGCGAGAACAAGCTGGTGAAGTACGGGCAGGGGATTCTGGACACCCTGGCATCCTGACGGTACGTCAGTACGTCGATCCCAATGGGGGTTACCGATGGGTGTTACCTGAGGTAACGTCGGTCCGTGCCACAAGAGGGTGGCCGCCGGGGGCTGGGGTGCTCCGGCGGCCACTCATCTCCTCGCGCCGTTCCTCACGTCGTACGCGGCTGTCCTACAGCTCCTTGATGCGGATGTCGCGGTACGAGATCACATCATCGGTGCTGTGGACCTGGAGACCGATGTACCCGGAGGAGTACCGACGGCCGTCCGTACCGGGGTCGTCCCCGCGCGGCGGGGTGAACTCCTGGCCGCCGGTGTTCTCGAACTCATTGAGCAGCACACCGTTGCGGTAGATCGAGTAGTGCTGACCGACCACCCGGATCTCATAGTCGTTCCAGCTGCCCTTGGGGGTGACCCCGGCGCCGCTGAGCCCGACCCGGTCGAAACCGTAGATCGATCCGGTCTTGTACATGTCGCCGTCGGGGCGGTCGAGGATCTGCACCTCGTGCCCGTATTTGATGGCGACCCACTCCGGACGGGACTCCTCGGGGTGGTCGTGCACATAGGGGAAGCGCACGAAGACACCGCCGTTGGCATTGCCCGTCCCGGGTGCGTCATCCCGGAACTGGAGCTTCAGCGAGAAGTCGTCGTACGTCCGCTGCGGGAACCACAGCATGCCCATGCCCTCGACCGAGGTGCTGCTGGTGATGCTGCCGTCGTCATTGAGACCGAAGGCCCCGCCGCCCACGTGCTGCCACTTGTCGTAGGACTTCTTGGTGCCGTCGAACAGCGGGCGGTAGCCCTCGTCCTGACCGGGCTTGCCGATCCCGGACTGCTTGGCCGCCTTGTTGATCGCCCGGTACTCGCGCTGGTCGATGACGCCGTCGGTGAGCAGCTTGTCGGTGACGGTGGTGACGTGCTTGAGGAAGAGGGCGTGGGAGGACCAGTCCTTCTCGTCCTCGATCAGCTCATTGATGGTGCAGCGGCTACGGGTGATGCGGTTGGGGACGCCGGTGTCCACCGTGCCGACGATCACCGTAAGGCGCTCGTCCCACTCCGGGCACGCGGGTGCGGGCACCCCGCCGCCCTCGGCCACGGTGAACGCCAGTTGCCGCGCCTCGGAGGTGTTGCCCGCCTTGTCGGTCGCGCGGTACGCGACGGTGTGGCGGCCCACCCGGTCCACCGCCACGGGGGTGGTGTAGGCGAGATACGGACCGCTGTCCAGGGAGTACTCGACCTTCTCCACCCCGGAGTCGTCGTCGGTCGCGGTGAGCGAGACCTTGGCGCTGCCCACATAGGCACCGTCGGAGTTCTTCGTTCCGTCGACCGTCGCGGAGACCGCCGGGGGTGTGGTGTCCTCGGCCGGCGGGGCCACGACGGTGAAGTCCACCGACTTCACCTCCGAGACGTTCCCGGCCTTGTCCGCCGCCCGGTAGCGCACCGTGTGGGAGCCCGCGTCATGCACCATCACCGGACCGGTGTAGGGCTGGAACTCCCCCTCGCCCAGGGCGTAGTCGATCCGGTTGACCCCGGAACCGGTGTCGGAGGCGGTGATGGTCACGGTGGCCATGCCGATGTACGCACCGGACGGGTCCTTCTCACCGGAGACCGTGGCGGAGGTCTCGGGCGCCGTGGTGTCGTCCGTCGGCGGCGCCACCACGGTGAAGTCCACCGACTTCACCTCCGATACGTTCCCGGCCTTGTCCACGGCCCGGTAGCGGATGGTGTGCGGGCCCACCTGGTGGACCATCACCGGGGCGGTGTACGGCTGGAACGCCCCGTCTCCTTCCGCGAACTCGATCCGGTCCACGCCCGAGCCCTCGTCGGTGGCGGACACCGTGACGGTGGCCATCCCGATGTACGCGCCGTCCGCGTTCTTCTCGCCCTCGACCTTCGCCGTGGCGTCGGGCGCGGTGGTGTCCTCGCCACCGCCGCCGTCGGTGACCACCAGGATGCCCTGCATCTGGCCGTGGCCGGGGATGGTGCAGTGGTAGCGGTAGCGGCCGGGGCTGAGGGTGACCTCGGCGGTGTGCTTGCCGCCGCTGTCGTCCGAGGGGTTGGCGAGGATGTTCAGCGGGACGTCGTTGTTGTACTCGGGGTCGGAGACATCGAAGGTCAGGGTGTGCGGCATCCCCATGGTGTTGCCGGTGGCCGTGCTGTTCTCGAAGACGATGGTGGTCTTCCCGGCGACCGCGGTGGTCGGCGCCGAGGCGTACTTGGTGATGTCGTCACCCGCGGTCCAGGTGAGGGTCTGCTGTACGGCCTGCCGGGTGTCGTTCTGCCCGTGGGCCGCCGTCGCCGTCGCCGAGCTCAGCCCGAGGATCATGAGCAGCGCGGCGAGGAGGGGCAGCCAGGGTCTGCTGGGTTTGGGGCGCCTTCGTTTCACGGTCACTCCGCCTTCCTGGCCAGATCCTGGGCGAGCGGAGTGGGCTCGCCGCCGGTGTAGGTGATGTGCCACAGCGCCGACTTGGAGTCGGAGGTGAAGAAGCCGCGCCCGTAGTCGAGGACGTAGAGCGAGCCGTCCGGGGCGAACTTCCAGTCCATGAGGTTGCGGATGCCGTCGGCACCCACCGGGATGATCTTCTTCAGGGTTTCGGCGTGCACCGGCAGACCGCCCTTGCCGACGGTCTTCGGGTCGGTCACCACCGCGTGGCGCGGCTGGTCGGCGTCGTAGAAGTCGCCGACGAACCATTTGCCGTCCCAGTAGGCGGGCCATTTGGTGGTGGAGTCGCTGTCGGCGTCATAGCGGTAGACCGGGCCGTTCATGGTGGCCTGACCGCCGCCCTTGAGCCACGGCAGCAGGAACTTGGCCTCGGACGCCTTGTAGCTGGGGATGCCGTTCGCGTCCCGCGGATAGTCGGGGGCACCGCCCTGCGGCGAGTACCAGATGGTGTTCCCGGTGATGGGCGGCAGGTTCACCAGACCGTTGTTGTTGGGCGACTCGTTCTTGGGGTGGTCGCAGTCGTACCAGCCCAGCGGCTTGCTGGGGTCGGGCAGATTGCGGTCCCGGTAGGGCTGCTTGTTGCCCATGCAGTACGGCCAGCCGTGGTTGCCCGCCTTGGTGATGGCGGCGAAGGTGTCGTACTTGGCCGGGCCCCAGGTGGTGCTGGGCTCGCCCGCGTCGGGGCCGACCCATCCCGCGTAGAGGATGTCGGTCTTCTGGTCCACGAAGATCCGGGCCGGGTTGCGCACCCCCATCACATAGATCTCGCCACGGGTCTTGCCCCCGCCCTCGTCGGGTTCCTTACCGGTGAAGAGATTGCCCTCGGGGAGAGTGTAGGTGCCGTCGTCCTCGGGGTGGATCCGCAGGATCTTGCCGTTGAGGTTGTTGGTGTTGCCCGCGGTGCGGCGGGCGTCGGCGAAGGAGACGCCCTTGTAGTTCGGCTGCGGGTTGTTACCGGAGTAGCCGTCGCTGAACTGCGAGGAGTTGTTGTCGCCGGTGGCGATGTAGAGATTGCCCTTGGAGTCCCAGGACATCCCGCCGCCCGCATGGCAGCAGCTGTGGATCTGGACCGGCCAGGAGAGCAGGACCTTCTCCGAGCCGAGGTCCAGCTTGTTGGTCTTCAGGTCCAGGGTGAAGCGGGAGACGCGGCGCTCGGCCATCTGGGTGTCCCGGTTGATCCGGGAGTGCGGGGTGTAGTGGAGATACACCCAGCCGTTGTCGAGGAAGTCCGGGTCCAGCTCGATACCGAGCAGCCCCTCCTCGACCTTGATCAGCTCATCGCCGCCGCCCTTGTTGCCGAAGACGGTCAGGGCGCCCGCGAGCGTCACCTTTCCGGTGGCCGGGTCGTAGACATGGATCTGGCCCTGGCCCTTGCCGATCTCCGGGTCGTTCCAGTCGGTGACCACGGGCGCGCTGTTGTCACCGCCGCCCCGGCCGATGTAGAGCACCCGGCCGTCCTTGGCGACGACGAGGCCGTGCGGCTCGCCGATCTGGTCCGACTGGCCCGGCTGATTGGGCTTGGTGACGCGCTCGGCCTTGTAGTTCGCGTTGATGGTGGCCTTGCAGTCGGCGCTCGAGAGACGGGTGGTCCACAGCAGCGCGCCCCGCAGATGGGCACGGAAGTCGGTCTCCTGGAAGGTGGCGACCGTACCGCCCATCCCGGTGTAGAAGGACCGGCCGCCGTCGTAGTCACGGCACCAGGAGATCGGGTGGTCCCAGCCGTTGGCGCCGGTGCCCGGCTGGTAGCTGGACTCCCGGACCCGGGCCACGGTGTGCACCGTGCCGGAGGGGTTGTCCTTCCAGTTCAGCCAGGTGTCCGTGCGCTTCCACTCCAGCGGCAGCTCCTTGGTGGCCGGGTGGACGCGGTCGCCGACCTCCACCACGGCCCGCTGGGCGGTGCCGGGGCTGGTGGCCGCCGGGCGGGCGCCGATCAGCCCGCTGTACCAGTCGGAGTACGGCTCGTTGCGGGCCGCGTCATGGATGCCGAGGAAGCCGCCGCCCGCCTTCATGTACGCCTCGAGCCCCGCTTCCTGCTCGGGGTCGAGCACATCGCCGGAGCCGGTCAGGAAGACCACGGCGTTGTACTTGCCGAGCTTGGGCTTGGTGAAGACCGAGGCGTCGGCGGTGGCGTCGACGGTGAACCGGGTCGCCGCGGGGCCCTGGTTACCGATCTTCTCGATGGCCTCGATGCCCGCGTTCACCGTGGCCGGCTCGTCCCCCGCAGAGCCGTGGAACACCAGCACCCGGACGTTGTCCCCGCCGGGCGGGGACGGCAGCGTGAGTGGCGCACGATCCTCGGGCCGGGCGCTGGCGGGGCTCCCGCCCAGCAGGGTCGCGGTGAGCGCGCCGAAGAGCAGTGCCGCCACCCCCGCGCGTCTCTTCCGCAGCCGACCGACTGTCATCCCTCTCCACCTTGAGGGCATTTGGTACGGTTTGTCCCGCATGGGTCACCCATCCCTCTCACATACCGGAAACCACCGCTGAAGGAAGCTAGACGGCTTTTCGCAACCCGCCAATAGCTATGACCGCGATTCAACGAACTTTGTCCTGAGTGTGGATGAACGAGGCTCCCCCGGCTACCGTGAAAGCACCCCGGGGCATCTGCGCATCGTCAACGGCAGGGGATCCACAGCGATTTGGGAGAACGATGAGCGACGCACCCGGCATGACCTCCAGACGCGGTCTCAGCAGACGGCTCTTCACCGGCGGCGCGGCCGCCGCGGCCGTCGGACCGCTGGCCCTCACCTCCTCCGCCGCCGCGAAGGCGCCGAAGGTCCCGTCCGGCGCGGTCCGGACGGCGACCGCGGGCGGGGTGGTCCGCCATCTCAAGCTCTACGCCGAGAAGCTGCCTGACGGCCAGATGGGTTACGGCCTCGAGAAGGGCAAGGCCACCATCCCCGGTCCGCTGATCGAGCTGACCGAGGGCGACACCCTGCACATCGAGTTCGAGAACACCATGGACGTCACGGCCAGCCTCCATGTGCACGGCCTGGACTACGACGTGGCCAGCGACGGCACCCAGCTCAACCGCAGCGCCGTGGAGCCGGGCGGCACCCGCACCTACACCTGGCGCACCCACGCCCCGGGCAAGCGCGCCGACGGCACCTGGCGGCCGGGCAGCGCGGGCTACTGGCACTACCACGACCACGCGGTGGGCACCCCGCACGGCACCGGCGGCCTCCGGAAGGGGCTGTACGGCCCCGTGGTGGTGCGGCGGGCGGGCGACATCCTGCCGGACAAGCAGTTCACCATCGTCTTCAACGACATGACGATCAACAACAAGGCGGGGCATGAGGCCCCGGAGTTCCGGGCGACGGTGGGCGACCGCGTCGAGATCATCATGATCACGCACGGCGAGTACTACCACACCTTCCATATGCACGGGCACCGCTGGGCGGACAACCGCACCGGGCTGCTGGAAGGCCCGGACGATGTGAGCCGGGTCATCGACAACAAGATCACTGGGCCCGCCGACTCCTTCGGCTTCCAGGTGATCGCCGGGGAGAACGTCGGCGCCGGCGCCTGGATGTATCACTGCCATGTCCAGAGCCACTCCGATATGGGCATGGCCGGGCTGTTCCTGGTCGCCAAGGCCGATGGCACCATCCCCGGCCACGACCCGCACCGGCTGTCCGCGCACCACCACGGATAGGTGGCGAAACGATACGACGGGGCGGGCCGCCCGGCCCGCCCCGTCGTCTTGTCGCGGTACCGCCCCGTCAGGCGGTGTGCAGCCGCAGGCCGTACACCGACAGGATCTCGTTGATCGGCTGGTACCAGGTCTCGCCACCGCCGGAGCAGTTGCCCCAGCCGCCCGAGGTCACGCCCTGGGCCTGGTCGCCGCTGATGAACGAGCCTCCGGAGTCACCGCCCTCGGCGCACACACTGGTCTTGGTCATCTCGTACACGGCGCCCTGGCTGTAGTTCACGGTCTCGTTCTTGGCCAGGACCGTGCCGCAGTGCCAGTGGGTGGTGGAGCCGGAACGGCAGATGGAGGCGCCGATCGGGGCCTCGTTGGAGCCGCGGACCAGCTGGTCGGGAACGGTGCCCCAGCCGAGCACCACCGGCACGGTCCACCAGCCGCTGCCGACGCTGACGTAGGCGTAGTCGTTGCCGGGGAAGGAGGAGCCCTGGAAGTTGCCGATGTACGAGCCGTCCCAGCCGCTGACGGAGCCCCCCGCCTGGCCGCAGTGCCCGGCGGTGACGAAGCCGCCCTGGACCGAGAAGCCTATGGAGCAGCGGACGTTGCCGGTGTAGTACGGGTCGCCGCCGACCGTACCGGCGGCGAAGGTCGTCGGCGCCTGGGCGGGGGCCTTCTCGACGGTGACCGGGACCGAGGACGAGCGCTTGGCCTCGCGGAGGAAGGCGCGGACGGCGGCGTCGCCCTCGCTGCCCTCGCGGACCCGGACCACGACGCCGCCCGCGCGGGGGTCGGCGCTCCAACTGCTCACCCCGGCCGGGGCGGCCTTCTCGCGGGCCTTGTCATCGAGGCGCGCCTTGGCCGCGTCGAGCGCGCCGGCGCTGTGCTTCACGATCCGGGTGGTGGCGCCCGTGGCCCGTACCGACGCGGCCCGCTCGGCGCTGGTGACGCCGACGACCAGCTTTCCGCTGCTGGTGTCGAACCACGAGCCGCCGTAGGACGCGCCCGCGGCGCGCTCGGCCTTGGACTCCAGCCTCATGGCGGCGGCCTCCTGGCCGAGCCGCTCACGCGCCTGGTCCGCGGTCAGGCCGAGGTCCCGGCCGAGCGCGCGGACGAGACCGGCGGACGGCGCCGACGCGGCGGCGGGCTTCGCCGCGGGGGCGTCGGCGCCGGATGCCGCGGCGGCGGTCGAGAAGGCCCCGCCGGCGCCCGAGAGGGCACCGAGGACGAGGAGTGCGGACAGTCCGGCACGGACAACGGGCTTCCGTCTCATGGAAGTTCCCCTTCTGTTCGGCGGGTGAGAGCGCTTTCACATGTCGATCGCGCCGAGCCTAACGAGCCAGGGGGGAAAGTCCAGACCAAGACCGTGATCGGTCACACTCGGAACGGCTGCCGCGGCGGGCTCACGGGGCGTCGTCCGGATTCCAGTTGAGCAGCCGCACCTGGGCGACGGTGCGGACATGGCGGCGCATGGCCGCGGCGGCGGCCTTGGGGCGGCGCTCGGCGATGGCGTCCAGGATGCTCTGATGCTGGCCGAGCGAACGCCTGGGACGGCCGGGCTGGCGCAGCGACTCCTCGCGGCTCTCGGCGATCTGGTCGGCGATGGAGCGCATGAACTCGCCGAGCAGCGGGCTGTGCGCGGCCGCGGTGACGGCGGCGTGGAAGCGGAGGTCGCCCTCGATGCCGTAGCGCCCGGACTCGATCTCGTCCTCCATCCAGATCAGGGCCTGCTGGAGGGCCATGAGGTCGTCGTCGGTGCGGCGCTCGGCGGCGAGTTCGGCCAGCTTGGTCTCCAACGCCTCGCGGGCGTCGAGCACATCGGGCAGCCTGCGGCGGCGCTCGACCAGCCGCTCGACGGGCTCGGTGTCGAGGCTGTCGCGCAGCAGGCGCATACCGCCGCCCTGGCGCACCTCGACGAGCCCCTGCACCTCGAGGACGACGATGGCCTGTTTGACGGAGGCGCGGCTGATCCCGAGGCGCTGGGCCAGCTCGCGCTCGGTCGGCAGCCGGTCACCCGCGCGCAGCCCGCCCTCCTCGACGTAGGCGCGCAGCCTCTCCAGCACCTGCTCGTACAGGCGCTGACGGTTCATCGGTCGCAGCGCGTCCCCGGGCATACGGGCTCCCCCCATCGCGGTTTGTGATGGCCCCGATTCGCAGCGTAGCACCGGGTGGAGCGATGGCGCGGTGATCTGACGGACCGGTGGAGCACTGACCAATTGGCTGAGCCAATCTGCCACCGACGTCTTGACTGCTGAACCGCCCGGCCCCCAACGTGAGTCAGCCAGCAGGCCACTTGGCCCGACCGTCCCCGGTCCGCCGACCGGGTCCCCGTGACGGGAGCGCTCGATGTCCGACGAATTGATCTCGATACTCGTGCTGGTGGTGGTCTTCGTCATCGCCACCACTCGTTCGATCAACATGGGCGCCCTGTCCTTCGCCGCCGCCTTCGGCGTGGGCGAGCTGGTCGCCGACTTCAGCGCGGACCATATCTTCGCCGGGTTCCCGGGCGATCTGTTCGTGGTCCTGGTGGGGGTGACGTATCTGTTCGCCCTCGCCCGGGCGAATGGCACCACCGACTGGCTGGTGCACGCCTCGATCCGGCTGGTGGGCGGGCGGGTCGCGCTGATCCCCTGGGTGATGTTCGCGATCAGCGGGGTGCTGACCGCGATCGGGGCGGTGAGCCCGGCGGCGGTCGCGATCGTCGCCCCGCTCGCGCTCTCCTTCGCCGCGCGGTACCGCATCAGCCCGCTGCTGATGGGTGCCATGGTGGTGCACGGCGCCCAGGGCGGCGGCTTCTCCCCCATCAGCATCTACGGCTCGATCGTCAACGGCATCGTGGACCGGGAGAAGCTCCCCGGCAACGAGGTCACGCTGTTCCTCGCGAGCCTGGTGGTCAACCTGATCATCGCCGCCGTCGTCTTCGTCGTCTGCGGCGGGCTGAAGCTCCCCAGGACCGCCGTCGCCGCCGGGGAGGCGCGGGAAGACGGGGCGGCGGAGGCGCCGGCCGACACGGAGGGCCGTCTCACCCCGGCCCGTATCGCCACGCTGAGCGCGCTGGTGGTGCTGGTGGTCGCGGTGCTCGCCTTCGACCTGGACGCCGGGCTCACCTCGATCACCCTCGCCGTGGCCCTGAGCGTCTTCTGGCCGGACCACGGCAAGAAGGCCGTCAACGAGGTCACCTGGCCCACCGTGCTGCTGATCTGCGGTGTGCTCACCTATGTCGGGGTGCTGGACGAGATGGGCACCATCGACTACGCGGGCAAGGCGGTCAGCGACATCGGGATTCCGCTGCTCGCCGCCCTGCTGCTCTGCTACATCGGCGCGATCGTCTCCGCCTTCGCCTCCTCGGTGGGCATCATGGGCGCGCTGATCCCGCTCGCCGTTCCCTTCCTGGCCCAGGGCGACATCGGCGCGGTGGGGATGATCGCGGCCCTCGCGGTGTCGGCGACCGTCGTCGATGTCAGCCCCTTCTCGACCAACGGGGCGCTGGTGCTGGCCAACGCGCCGGATGTGGACCGGGACCGGTTCTTCCGGCAGCTGATGGTCTACGGCGGGATCATGGTGGTGGCGGTGCCCCCGGTCGTCTGGCTGGCGTTGGTGGTCCCCGGCCTCGGCTGAGCGGGCCGACGGGGGCTGCCACCCGGGGTTCAGGCCGCGGGTTCAGCCGGGCGGCAGCGGAACCCAGCGGGATTCGCCCGGGGCGACGGTCAGCGAGCGGTCGGCGAGCCGCACCTCGATCGGGGACTCCTCCGAGTCCGGCACGCTGATCCACAGCCTCCCGGCCCGCACCCGCAGGGCGACGCCCCAGTGACCGCGATAGCGCACCGAGAACCGGTACTCCGACAGCCCGGACAGCTCGGGGAGCGGCACCGGGTCCAGCCACAGGGCGTCCTCGCGGGTCTCCAGCCCGGTCAGGCCGCGCTGCACCAGATCGAGGGTGCCGCCCATGGCGCCGAGGTGGATGCCCTCGCCGGTGGTGCCGCCCTGGACGTCCGCCACGTCGCCGAGCAGCGCCTCCTGGCAGTGCCGCCACGCCTCGGCCCGGCGCGCCCGCACCAGCACCCAGCCGTGCACCAGCTCGCTGAGGGTCGAGCCGTGGCTGGTCCGGGGCAGGTAGTACGCCACGGTGGCCCGCCAGACGTCGTCGTCCAGGACGTAGCCGAGCCGCCGGAAGAGGCCCGACAGCTCGGCGGGGGCGAAGAGGTAACCGAGCATCAGCGCGTCGGCCTGCTTGGAGACCTGGTACCGGTTGACGGAGTCGCCCTCGGACTCCAGGATCCGGTCCAGCCGGCGGATGTCGCCGTAGCGGGCGCGGTAGCCGTCCCAGTCGAGTTCGGCCAGCTCCCCGTAGCCCTCGAACTGGCTGACGACGCCCCGGTGGAAGGGGACCAGCAGCCGCCGTGAGACGTCCTCCCAGCGCTCCGGCTCCGCGCGGTCCAGGCCCACCCGCTCGAACAGCTCACGGCGGCGCGGCTCGGGCAGGGTGCGGGCCATCTCCAGGGCCCGGTCGAGCACCCAGGCGGCGGTGACGTTGGTGTACGCGTTGTCGTCGATCCCGGGGCGGTCGGTGCCGGGATAGCCGTCGTGGTATTCGTCGGGCCCGACCACCCCGCGGATGCGGTACCGCCCGTGGTCCGGATCCATGACGGCGGTGTCCGCCCAGAAGCGGGCGATCTGTACCAGCATCTCCGCGCCCTTGGTGTACAGGAAGTCGGTGTCGCCGCTGGCCTGGCAGTACTGCCACACGTTGTACGCCACCGCCGAGCCCACATGGTGCTGCAGCCGGGAGTGGTCCGGCAGCCAGCGGCCGGAGCGCGGGTTCAGATGCAGCGTCTGGGTCTCCTCACGCCCGTCGCCGCCGCTCTGCCACGGGTACATCGCCCCGGCCCGCCCGGCGTCCGCGGCGGCGCGGCACGCCTGGGGCAGCCGCCGGTGGCGGTAGTGCAGCAGGGCCCGGGACACCTCGGGGAAGTGCAGGTTCAGATACGACAGCACGAACAGCTCGTCCCAGAAGACATGGCCGCGGTACGCCTCGCCATGGAGGCCGCGGGCCGGGACGCCCACGTCCAGCTCCGCGGTGTGCGGCGAGAGCGTCTGCAGGATGTGGAACATGTGCAGCCGCAGGATGTGGCCCGCCTCGCCGGGGACCTCCAACGCCGCCTCGCGCCACAGGTGTTCCCATGCGGTGTGGTGGGAGGCCAACAGCTTCCCGAACTCCGGCGCCCGGGCCACTCCGTCGAGGGCGGCCTGGGTCGGATCGCTCATCGCGGGGTCCTTGGAGGTGTACACCGCCACGGTCTTCTCGACGATGACCGGAGCGTCCGGCCCGACCGGCAGGGCCAGGGTGCGCATCGCCGCGCTCTCGGTGAGCCGCTGCCCGCCGCCGGTGGGCACGCCGCGGACGGCCCGGGTGCGCGCGGCCATGGCCACGCGCACCTCGGAGGTGGTGGTGCGGCAGCTCAGCCATACGGTGTCGGGGCTCGCGGCGCCGGTGCGCCGGTCGATGAGATGGCGGCCGGACAGCGCGGCGTAGCGGGCCACGCCGGTGTTGGCCACGGCACCGTCGAGCCCCGACTCCAGCTCGACGGTGCCGGACCAGCCCTCGGCCCGGAGGGTGATGCGCATCGCCGCCAGGTGCGGATCGCCCATGTGGACGAGCCGCTCCTGCTCTACGTGGAGCACCCGGCCGTGCCGGTCGGTGTACCGCAGCCGCCGCATGAGGGTGCCGTGCCGGAGGTCGAGGGTCTGCCGGTAGCCGGTCAGCTCGGCCCCGTCGGGTGTGAGCCAGCCGCCGGTGCCGGCGGGCCGGTCCGGCTCGTGGACGCGGTAGCGCAGCGGCAGCCAGTTCGGCAGGTTGACCAGGTCCTCGTTCTGGACCTGCCGTCCGCCGACCACCGACGTCAGCCGGTTGTAGCAGCCCGCCGCATAGGTGCCCGGGTAGTGCGTCTCATCGGCTGCCGCCTCGGAGGCCGCGCCCCGGGTGGCGAGATAGCCGTTGCCGAGCGTGCACAGCGACTCGCGCAACCGCTCCTCGCCGGGCTCATAGCCCTCGTACTCCCACACCCAGTCCGCCACGGCCGCTCACCGGCTCTCCTCCCTCGACACCCCCATTGTCGTCCGGGCCGCGGGACTTCACCGGCTGCGCCGCGCCCCCGCGCGGCGGGCGCTCAGCAGATCTTGTAGTCGACCCGGCTGCTGTTGTACGAGCAGGTGTCGACCGTGGAGCCGCCGGTCTTGCGGAGGGTGGCCTTGTCGGCGTCGTTGTTCCAGACGTACGCCCGGCGGTCCTGGTACTTGGTGGCCGAGGTGTCGGAGCCGATGCCGGTCCGGACGGTCACGGTCTTGCCCGCGCCGAGGGTGTAGCTCGGGAAGGTGTACTTGTGGTTGCTCGCGTCGACGAGCACCCAGCCCTTCAGGCTGACCCTGCGCGAGGTGGAGTTCTTGATCTGGACGTACTCGCCGTTGAGGCTGGAGGTGCTCCGGTTGTCCGTGCCGGGCGAGTCGTAGTAGATCTTGGAAAGGTGTACGGAGCCCGCGGCACCGGCGGGCGTCGCCGGGTACAGCAGGGCGATCGCGCAACCGGCGGCGAGCGCCGCGCCGATGCGGGCGGTGTATGCGGACATGAGGTCCCCCCTTGCGTCGTGCATGGTGAAGCGGTGGTAACGCAGGACGGACGGGCGGCCGCGCCCGAAGATGGTTTGGAGTCAGCGAGCTGACTCCTTCGGTGCGGCCGTCCGTCCGTCTTCCCCCCACCTGTGTGGAGGACCAGATTGGACCACGGCTGAACGCGGCGGCAGGGCTGCGCGGCCCTTGCTCCAGGGCCGTATGGCCCTAGCGCGGATCCGATCCGCGGCTATATCCGGCGGGGGCGCCGGGGGCGAGGCGGCGTCAGCGGCCGAACTGCGCACCGCCGTTGATGTGCAGGACCTGACCGGTGACGTACGCGGCCTCCGGGGAGGCCAGATAGCGGATGGCGGCCGCGATCTCGACGGGCGTGCCGGGCTGCCCGGTGAGCGTCTGCCCGATCTGCTGGGCGATGAACTCGGGCGTGCCGCGCTCGCCGAAGAACTCGGTGTCCTCGACATAGCCGGGGGCCACCGCGTTGGCGGTGACGCCCTCCGGGCCGAGCCGCTTGGCCAGCTCGAAGGTGTAGGTGTGCAGCGCGGCCTTGGTGCCGCCATACGATCCGGGACCGCGCAGCGCCGCGACCGAGGACAGATGGACGATCCGGCCGCCGGGCCGGGTGAGGTGGGGCACCAGCGCCTCGGTGAGCAGGACGGCGGTCAGCACGTTGGCCGCGAAGTTCCGCTGGTACTGGTCGGCGATGCCTTCGAGGGTGCCGTCGTTGGAGGCCGCGACATTGCCGCCGGCGTTGGTGACGACGACGTCCACCCCACCGTCCGCCGTGATGAACTCGGCGGCGCGCCGGGCCTGCTCGGGGTCGCTGAGGTCCGCACTGGTCCAGGTGACCAGGTCGGGGCCGTAGGCGGCGTTGAGCTTGTCCGCCGCCGTGCGCAGCACCTCGGCGCGGCGCCCGAGGATGACCACCCGGTCCCCTTCGGCGGCGAAGGTCTCCGCGGCCGCCAGTCCTATGCCGGTACCGCCGCCCGACACCACGATCCGTCGCCCCATCACGGGCCTCCTCCGTGCAGCTTATTGAATTCCAGTCACATCTATGAACCGCACGCTAAGGAGAAAGCGCATTCCCGTCAAGG
Organism: Streptomyces sp. 11-1-2; assembly: GCF_003595545.1. Lineage (NCBI taxonomy): Bacteria > Bacillati > Actinomycetota > Actinomycetes > Kitasatosporales > Streptomycetaceae > Streptomyces > Streptomyces sp. 11-1-2. The sequence goes on along the minus strand of NZ_CP022545.1, from coordinate 9,736,504 downwards.
CTCGTACCCAACAGGCAGGCTGTTGCCTTGCGTTCACTATTGACAGGTTCTGTTGGGGATGGCGCAATGGCGGCGCCCCACTTGTCCCAGCAACAGCCTCAGTAGCTGTTCCAGCAAGGAGGACATGTGCGTTTTCGTTCATCTTTCGCCAGATCCGTGGTCGCGACCGTGGCCTTGGCGCTTGGCGCGCTCGGTCTGCTGACCGGTCCAGGTCCGGCCGCGGCCGACACCCCCTCCGACGACTCCCCGGTCGTCCACGGCCTCCGCGGCGACTACTACCTCCAGTCCGCCCCGGGGGCTTTCGACTTCCACCAGCTGAAGGCCACCAGCCTCGACACCGCCCTGGACTTCGACAATCTGGATCCGCGGCTGCAGGCCACCACCGGACAGTCCGACGACGTCAGCGTCCGCTGGACCGGCCAGATCACACCGGAGCGCTCCGGTGCGCACACCTTCTCGATCACCGGCGACAACGGCTTCCGGCTGTGGATCGACGGCAAACCGGTCATCGACCACTGGGTGGACGACTGGGACAAGGAGCAGACCTCCCAGCCCGTCGAGCTCACCGCGGGCAAGGCGTACGACATCAAGGTCGAGTACTTCGAGCACTACGGCGGCTCCAACCTCCATCTGTCCTGGACCCCGCCGGGCGCGGCCAAGGCGCCCGTGCCCGCGTCCGCCTTCCGGCTGCCCGCCGACTTCGACTACGACGGCCCGGTGACCAGCGCCGTCCAGCCCGACGGCCGCACCCTGCTGCTGGACTTCGCCCAGCCCCTGACCACTCCCCCGGCCGATCTGACGTCACATCTGACCGCCGTCATCGGCGGCGCGGCCTGGCCGCTCGGGCGCGCCCGGCTGGACGCTTCCGACCCGTCCCGGCTGCTGCTCGCCCTGAAGGAGCCGGTGGTCGGCCGCGGCGGCGAGGCCGTCGTGCGCTACGACGGCGAGGGCGGCCTGGAGGACGGCGACGGGGCGATCGAGCCGTATGTGTCCTTCGGGGGCAACACCTCGACGTATCAGCTCAGCACCCCCTGGGCCAAGGACGTCGGCCCGGACAACGCCCACCCCGAGTACCCGCGCCCCCAGCTCACCCGTGATCAGTGGCGCAACCTCAACGGCAGCTGGCAGTTCGCCGCCGCGAAGGAGGGGGAGAAGCCCCCCGTCGGGCAGCGGCTCAAGGAGCGGATCCTGGTGCCGTACCCGGTGGAGTCCAAGCTCTCCGGCGTGGAGCGCCATGAGGACCGCATGTGGTACCGGCGGACGTTCACCGTCCCGGCCGACTGGAAGGTCGGCGACGCAAAGCGGTTGCGGCTGAACTTCGACGCCGTCGACTGGCGGGCCGAGGTGTACGTCAACGGCACCCGGGTGGCCGACCACCGCGGCGGCTACGACCGGTTCAGCGCCGATGTCACCGACGCCCTGCGACCGGGCCGCACCCAGGAGCTGATCGTCGGCGTCTACGACCCGACGGACGCGGCCGACGGCGAGAACCCGCCGATGGGCAAGCAGCGTCTCGACCCCAGCGGCATCTTCTACACCCCCTCCTCCGGGATCTGGCAGACCGTCTGGATGGAGCCGGTCGCCACCGACCACGTGGACACGCTCAAGCTGACCCCGGACGTCCCCGGCGAAACCCTCACCACCGAGGTCCGCGGGGTGCGGGACGGGGTCCCGGTCACCGCGACCGCCTACGACGGACGGCGCGTGGTCGGCACCGCCACCGGGCGCACCGGGAAGCCGCTGACCGTCCCCGTGCCCTCGCCGCACCTGTGGTCCCCCGACGATCCGCATCTGTACCAGCTGAAGGTCACGGTCGGCCGGGGCCCCTCGGCGGACCGGGTGGAGAGCTACTTCGGCATGCGGAGCATCGCCGTCAAGGAGGTGGACGGCAAGCAGCGCACGGTGCTCAACGGGAAGCCGATCTTCTCCATGGCCACCCTCGACCAGGGGTTCTGGCCCGACGGGCTGCACACCGCGCCGACCGACGAGGCCCTCGCGTACGACCTGAAGATGCACAAGCGCATGGGCTTCAACTCGGTGCGCAAGCACATCAAGGTCGAGCCCGACCGCTGGTACTACTGGGCCGACCGGCTGGGCCTGATGGTGTGGCAGGACATGCCCGCCATGAACACGGTCACCCCGTCCGAGAAGGCGCAGGCGCAGTACGAGCACGAGATGAAGCGGATGATCGACCAGCACATCAGCAGTCCGTCGATCGCCATCTGGGTCACCTTCAACGAGAGCTGGGGCCAGTACGGCGGCCCGAAGGTGCCCGAGCTCGCCAAGGGCTGGGACCCCACCCGGCTCATCGACGGCGCCAGCGGCTGGAACGACACCGGCAACGGCGACCTCGCCGATATCCACGCCTATCCCGGACCGGGCGATCCGCGCCCCGACGCCTCACGGGCGGGTGTCACCGGGGAGTACGGCGGCCTGGGCCTGGCCATACCGGGACACGCCTGGCCCGTGCAGCACACCTATGTCGGCGTGGACAAGGACCAGTACACCGAGGAGTATCTGAAGCTGCTGGACAAGGTGCGCGAGCTGGTCGCGTGCAACGGCAGCAGCGGGGCCGTCTACACCCAGATCACGGATGTGGAGGGCGAGCTCAACGGGCTTCTCACCTATGACCGCAAGGAGATCAAGCCCGATGTGGAGCGGCTGCGCCGGGCCCATCAGGCGCTGATCCGCGACGCGGCGGACCCGGCGTCCATGGAGTGCACCACGTAAGCACACGGCTCGGCCATGGTGGTGACCCGTTCCGGGGCGCGGCAGCCCCGGGGCGGGTCATTCCGTCGCCAGCGCCTCGATGGCGGCGACCGTACGGTCCACCACCACGTCGTACAGCCTGCTCTGGGCCCGCGGCAGCCTCGACAGCAGCGGGGCGACCGCTTCCCGCTCCTCCTGGGGGTAGAGGGCCAGCGCCTCGCTCAGTGCGTCCAGCTTGCGGGCGGAGACGGGGCCGCGGTGGGTCTCGTAGACCGCGTGGCCGATGACGGTGGAGCCGATGAGGGTCACCGCCAGCGCGAGATCGTCCTCGGTCAGCCGCAGGGGACGCAGCATCCGGGTCAGGGTCACCAGGGAGGAGATCCGGGCGGGCTGCTGGGTGGCGGCCATATAGGGGAGCAGCTGGCGGTGGGGCAGCAGATAGTCACGGCTGCTGTGCATCCAGGCGCGCAGCCGCTCCTGCCAGGTCTCCCCCGGCGGGTCCTTGTGCTGGGTCTCGGCCAGGACCCGGTCGGCCACGGCCTGGAGGAGATCGTCGCGGTCGGGGAAGTAGCGGTAGAGCGCCATGGGGGCGGAACCGACCGCCTCGGCGACCTTCTTGACGGTCAGCGCGACCTCCGGCTCGCGGAGCGCCAGCTCCGCGGCGCTGCGGACGATCTGCTCGCGCGACAGGCGGGGCGGGCGCCCACGTCCCCTGCGGACGGTCCCCTCCGCGGTCCCGGCCATCCGGTGTCCTTTCGCTCGCCCCCGTCGTGCCAGGCCCCAAGGCTACGCAAGTCGGCTCGGGTGCCGCTCGTGGCCGTCCGAGGCCGTGGACGCCATCCCACGCCGTGCCGGGATGACGACCCGTCCGGCCCGTCCGGACCCCGGGAGATCTGACACGATGTCCCCGGCCAGGTGCAGGCGCCCGCCCCTGTGGCGGAAGCCACGACGGGTGTAGTTCAAACTCAGCCGGGCGTCTCGCTTGCTCTTCCAGCGCGGCATTCCCGCCCGGCGGCGCACCGGCAGCCGATCCTTGACGTCCTTCAAGGCCATGGCCCGCGCCGTGGAAAAATCGCGGATCACCTGCTGCTGCGGAACACTCGCGCCCTCCGCAGGCCAAGGAGTGCTACGCCGGGCCCGCGTCAGCATCCTGTCGAGCTGGGCCGGACCGCACGTCAGCTTCTCGCCGGTCGCCTTGCTGCGCTGATGCACGGCCTTGGAGTTGGCGACGCATTCGTTCCAGATCCACCGGCACCGGTCCCACTCCGCCAGCAGCGCCCCACCAGCGGTCGACGACACACGAAGCCGGTACGTGTACCGGGTATGCCCAGCCTTACCGGCTTCACTTGGCGTCGTCGTGAACGCCCTCAGTTCTCCCCTGGCAGACCCCGGACCGCCCGGCGGCGATCCGGCTTCTCCTGCCCCGCTACGCGGGAAACCGGATTGCTCCCCGGCCTGAAAGCCGGGGCATCCTCCGGAAATCCGGTGACCGCGCTGGTGGTGGCCAAACCGGGGCGGGAGGTGAGCACGGAGGAGATCCTCGCGCACTGCCGGAGGCGGCTCGCGGCGCTCAAGGTGCCCAAGGGCTCACCGAGGCGCTGCCGAAGAACCCCAGCGGCAAGATCCTCAAGCGTGAACTGCGGGAGATCTACCGCGACATGGCCGAGGAGTCCGGGGGCGAGAGCGGCGGCTATATTTGACGTACCAGTTACACAAAATTGTGCGACACTGCTGCGGCACCTGACGTGGACCGGCCGCGCCCCGACGAAGGACCACCGTGACTTCCTTGCCTCCGACCCCCGATGCCCCCGAAGTGGCGATGACCGCCCACCCGCCGCGCTCCGGACCAGTGGTCGCCGTCCTGGCGTTCGGCGGAATCGTCGTCTCCCTGATGCAGACCCTCGTCGTGCCGCTGATCCCGGATCTTCCGGGACTGCTGCACACCTCGGCCTCGGACGCCTCCTGGGCGATCACCGCCACCCTGCTCGCCGGGGCCGTGGCCACCCCCGTGCTGGGCCGGCTCGGCGATATGTACGGCAAGCGGCGGACGCTGTTGCTCAGCCTGACGATGCTGGTGATCGGATCGGTGGTGTGCGCGCTCTCCGACGCGCTCGCGCCCATGATCGTCGGCCGGGCGCTCCAGGGCTTCTCCGCGGGCGTGATCCCGCTGGGCATCAGCATCATGCGGGACGAATTGCCCGCCGAACGGCTCGGCTCGGCGATGGCCCTGATGAGCTCCTCGCTGGGCGTCGGCGGCGCCCTCGGCCTGCCCGGCGCCGCGGCGCTGGCCGAACACGCCGACTGGCATGTGCTGTTCTGGGTCTCGGCGAGCCTGGGCGTGGTGGTGATCGCGCTGGTGCTGGCGCTCGTACCGGAGTCCCCGGTGCGCGGCGGCGGGCGGTTCGACCTGGTGGGTGCCATCGGGCTGTCGGCCGGGCTGCTCTGTCTGCTGCTGGCCATCTCCAAGGGCGCCGACTGGGGCTGGGGCAGCACGACCACCATCGGGCTGTTCGGCGGCGCGGTGGTCGTGCTGCTGCTGTGGAGCCGGTGGGAGCTGCGGGTGACCGGGCCGCTGGTGGATCTGCGCACCACCATGCGCCGTCAGGTGCTGCTGACCAATCTGGCCTCCATCGTCATCGGCTTCGCGATGTTCGGGATGTCGCTGGTGCTGCCGCAGCTGCTGCAGATGCCCGAGGCGACCGGGTACGGACTGGGCCAGTCGATGATGACCGCCGGTCTGTGCCTGGGCCCGTCCGGTCTGGTGATGATGGCCATCTCACCGCTGTCGGCGCGGATCACGGCCACCTGGGGCCCCAAGGTGTCGCTGATGCTCGGCGCGGGGGTGATCGCCGCCGGGTACGGCATGGGCGTCTTCCTGATGGACGCCGCATGGCAGGTCGTGATCATCTCGTGTGTGATCGGCGCCGGGATCGGCCTCGCCTACTCCGCCATGCCCGCGCTGATCATGTCGGCGGTACCGGTGTCCGAGACGGGCGCGGCCAACGGCCTCAACACCCTGATGCGGTCCATCGGCACCTCGACCGCCAGTGCCGTGGTGGGCGTCGTCCTCGCCCATATGACCACCGCGTTCGGGCCCACCGAGGTCCCGTCCCTGAACGGCTTCCGCACCGCCTTCGTGATCGGCGGCGGCGCCGCGCTGGTGGCGCTCGCGGTCGCCTCGCTGCTGCCGGGCCGCGGTCCGGACCGGCTCACGGCCCCATCGGAGCGGTCCGGCACACCGCAGCCGGTGGCGGGCCGCTGACCTGGGCCGACGACCGACGGCCGACTGCCGAGGCCACTCCGCAGCCGCCCGTATCTCCCCGCCCGCCCGTGTGGCGGAAGGGGGGATACGGGCGGCTTTGTCGTGGCGGGGGCGCATACGGGCCATCATGTGGACAGCGGTTGACGGAACGGGCCTGTGCGGGGCTGAATGATGCGGGTGAGGACTGAGCTGCCCCTGGTCACACGCGACCACATCGACTTCGGTCGGGTGTGGTCCGCTTCCTGTTCCGGCTGACCCGGCAGCGGGCCGTCCCACCGGCCGCCCTCCTCTGATCTCAGGCTCTTCCGATCTCAGGGCCCTCGTCTGCCACTTCCGCGCCTGACGCGCCATCACCCCGCAAACCGCGCCATGTTCCGGTTCCGGGGTGCTTCTCCCCTTTTCGGCTTTGCCCCCTTTCCCGCTTCCCGAAAGGTCACCCCATGTCCGTGGAGTTCCTCGGCACCGCCGCCACCGACGACGACTCGCAGCCCGGTCCGCGCTCCGGCGCGGCCTTCGCGGCCGAACCCCCGCCCCGCCTGACGGTGGCCCGGGTGACCGTCGACGATCCGCGGGTCGAGCCGCTGCTGCGCGAGCTGGCGTACGAGTACTCCACCCGCTACGGCAGGGCGGCCGACAGTGAGCTGAGCCGCTATCCGGCCGAGGACTTCGCCCCGCCGCACGGGGAGCTGCTTCTGCTGCTGGAGGGCGGAGAGCCGGTCGCCGGGGGTGCGTACCGGCGGTATGACGGGCGGACGGCGGAGCTCAAGCGGATCTGGACGCACTCGGGCCATCGGCGCCGCGGGCTGGCCCGCCGGGTGGTGGCGGAGTTGGAGCGGTCGGCCGCCGAGCGCGGCTACCGCCGGATCTACCTCACCACCGGGCCCCGCCAGCCGGAGGCGCGCGGGCTGTATCTGGCCACCGGCTACACCCCGCTGTTCGATATCTCGGCCGACCCGGAGACCATCGGCCCGCTCCCCTTCGAAAAGGGGCTGTAGGCCCGGCGGAGCCCACTCCGCCGACACCCGTCCGTCCGCCCGCCCGGCCGCTCCGGGCGGACGGGCACATTCCCCCGTTTACGGTTGACCGTTCTGTGTCAACTGTTGGTGAACGCCCCCACGTGCGGTTTTAGGATGCGGTAATTCTGCCGCGACCCGACTGTCCGAAGGCACACCATGACCCAGGCCCCGAACGTCGATGCACTACCCGAGCCAACCGTGCTCAAACGCGCGAAGCGACGGCGTCCCGGACTTCTGGTGGCCAATGCGATCGTGCTGGTACTGGCCGCGATGGCGGTCACCACGATATTCACCAACCCTCGTTTCGAGTGGCACACCGTCGCGAAATACTTCTTTGAAATCCGGGTGCTGAAGGGCATCGGGGTCAGCATCGGAATGACCGCGGCGACCATGGCGATTTCTCTGGTGTCCGGCACTCTGGTCGCTCTTATGCGGATGGGCGACTCCCGGCTCATGTCCACGGTCGCGGCGGCGTTTATCTGGGTTTTCCGCAGCATTCCCATGCTGGTGCAGCTACTGTTCTGGTACAACCTCGCCGCCCTGTTTCCGACGCTGTCCCTCGGCATTCCCTGGGGGCCGCGTTTCGTCACCTTCGACTCGAACGACGTCATCGGCCCGCTGACCGCCGCGATCATCGGCCTGACCCTCCATGAGACGGCGTACATCGCGGAGTTGATCCGTTCGGGGCTGCTCTCGGTGCCCGACGGACAGCATCAGGCGGCATCCGCGCTGGGGTTGACGCCGACTCAGGTCTTCTTCCGCATCACCCTCCCCCAGGCGCTGCGGGTCATCGTCCCACCGATGGGAAATGAGCTGATATCTCTCCTCAAGGCCACCTCTCTGGTCAGCGTGATCACCCTGGCCGACCTGCTCTACTCGGTCCAACTGATTTACGCCAAGAACTTCCAGACCGTTCCGCTGTTGATCGTGGCCGCCATTTGGTACATGATCATCACTGGCGTCATCACTCTTCTGCAGCAGCGCCTGGAGCGACGTCTGGGACGACACACCCTGATTTCGGCCGACAAGGCCGGGAAAGTGAAGAGGATCGAGCACTCGGTATGACCGTGGCATCGGAAAAGCAATCGCAGGCGGTCGTCTCCCTGCGTGGGATCCGTAAGTCATTCCGTGGCACCGAGGTGTTGCACGGCATCTCCCTGGATATCCGCCGAGGTGAGACGGTCTGTCTGATCGGTCCCTCCGGATCCGGAAAGAGCACGCTGCTGCGCTGCGTCAATCACCTCGAGGTGCCGGACCAGGGCGTGGTGGTGGTCGACGGCAGCGTCATCGGCTACCAGCTACGCGGCCGTACTCTGCATGAGCTGGGCCCCCGGGAGCTGGCCGCCCAGCGCTCGGCGATGGGCATGGTGTTCCAGAGCTTCAATCTGTTCCCGCACCTGACCGCCCGCGAGAACATCGTGGAGGCCCCGCGCCGGGTGCTCGGGCTCTCCAAGGCCCAAGCCGACCAGCGGGCCGTGGAGCTGATGACCCGGGTCGGGCTCGCCCACAAGCTGGACAGCTATCCGGACAAGCTCTCCGGCGGCCAGCAGCAGCGGGTGGCCATCGCCCGCGCCCTGGCGATGCGCCCCAAGGTGATGCTCTTCGACGAGCCGACCTCCGCCCTCGACCCCGAGATGGTGCAGGAGGTGCTCAGCGTCATCAGGGACCTGGCCCGCGAGGGCATGACGCTGGTCGTCGTCACCCATGAGATGCGCTTCGCCGCCGATATCGCTGACCGGATCGTTTTCATGGACGACGGCCGGATCGTCGAAGAAGGTGCACCTGACCAGCTACTGCGCACCCCCTCACACGACCGCACCCGTACGTTCCTGTCGAAGGTCTCCCCATGAGCGACGCACGCGCGGCTGCCGGGCCGCACCCGGCTACGGTGCCCGCGCCGCTGCGCCGCGCGCGCGGAGAAGCGAATGAAAGCTGCACAGCATGAGCACCGAACTTCCCCTGCCCGCCAAGACCGTCCGGCGCCTGGAGCTGTGGGACTCCTACCGCTCGTACCAGTATCTGGAGGCCGGGGAGGACTTCCGCGCCTTCGAGCTGGCGCCCGCGCTCGGCCGGGTCCCCGGGTCCGCGCTGGAGTGGAGCGAGGATGTCGAGGTCCGCGCGCGGGACTTCGAGGAGCGCCATCCGGTGATCTCCGCGCATGACCATCTCTCGCTGCGCCCCGCGGACCCGGGGGACTTCGCCGACTACCGCCGTCAGGGCCGGGAGTCGATTCCCTACGAGGGCATCGCCCACTCGGGGGTCGACCTGTTCTTCGACGGCGGCCCGGCCGCGGTGAGCATGATCCGCTCGCATGCCCCCTGGGACTGGGACGACACGGTCAGCGATCTGGCCATGCGCCAGGCGGACCTCGCCCATCAGCGGCTGGTGACGCCCGTCCGTACGCTCGAGGAGGCCGACCGGGCACGGGCCGGCGATCAGGTGGGGGTGGTGCTGACCCTGGAGTCCGCCTCCCCCATCGGCAATGACATCGACCGGCTCGATCTGCTCTACGGTCTGGGCGTCCGCCTGCTCGGCCTGGTCTACAGCGAGAGCAATCAGCTGGGTTCGGGGCTCGCCGACACCGGTGACACCGGTCTGACCCTGCTCGGCCGCCGGGCGCTGCGCCGGATGAACGACCTCGGGATCATCGTCGACGTCTCGCACAGCGGGGACGCGACGGCCCTGGACGCCGTGCGCCGTTCCGCCGCGCCCGTGGTGATCACCCATGCCGGGTCCCGGGCACTGTGGCCGACCCCGCGGATGAAGCCGGACGATGTGATCCGGGCCTGCGCCGGGTCCGGCGGGTTCATCGGCGTCGAGGCGGCGCCGCATACGACCATCACCGCCCAGCACCCCCGGCACAGCCTGGACTCGGTGATGGAACACATCGAGCGCTGCGTCGATCTGGTCGGCATCGACCATGTGGCCTTCGGCCCGGACACCAACTTCGGCGATCACACGGCCTGGCACCGGACGTTCGCCCCGCTCTTCGGCAAGGACGACGCGCACGACGGCAAGGCCCCCGAACTGCCGCCACACGAGGAGGTCGCGTACGTACGCGGCTGTGAGAACCCCGCGGAGGCAGTCGGCAACATGATCCGGTGGCTGTTCGAGCGGGGCTACTCCGAAGCGGACGTGGCCAAGCTGGCCGGGGGCAACGTACGGCGCGTCGCCGAGACCGTCTGGGGCCGCTGACCGGTCCCGTTCTTCCGCATCCGCTACCCCCCACCTCCCGGAATGGAGCACCCATGCGCAACCGTCCCCATGTCGCCGCATGCGCCCTGCTGGCTTCCCTGACGCTCACCCTGTCCGCCTGTTCGGTGGACGACACCCCTGGCGACGGCAAGGCCAAGAGGAGCCATCCGGCGGCCACGCTCGCCCCGGAACCCAAGGACAGCGCGCTGGCGGCCGAGGTGCCCGAGGAGTACACCAAGAAGACACTGATCATGGGTGTCAGCGAATACGCGCCGTATGTCACCTTCGAGTCCGACGGGAAGATCACCGGGCTGGTCCCCGAACTGTCGGCGCAGCTCTCCTCGTTGCTCGATGTGAAGATCAAGGTGGAGCGGACCAACTTCGACGCGGTGATCCCGGGGCTGAAGTCCGGCCGGATCGACCTCAGCGCCCCCTCCGGCGACTTCATCGAGCGTCAGAAGGAAGTCGACTTCGCCGACTTCGCGCAGAGCAGTGTGACGCTGATGGTGCTCAAGGACAGCTCCTTCCGCCCCAAGAACGGTCTCGAGGTCTGCGGGCACAAGGTCGGCATCGAGAAGGGCGCCGGAACGCAGAACGTGCTCGCCGCGCAGAACAAGCGCTGTGCCGCGAAGGGCAAGCCGTCGGTGGACGTGAAGCCCTACACCGACCTGCCCGCCGCCTCGCTGGCGCTGCAGAGCAAGCGCGTGGACGCGGTGGCCGCGCCCAGCGCCTCCAACACCTCGGTCAGCCAGAACGCGCAGGACCGCTTCACGACGCTCGAGCTCAAGGACATGATGGACCTGCCCGCCGCGACGGCCATCTACGGCATCCAGGCCAAGAAGGGCACCGGGCTCGCCTCCGTGATCGTCAAGGGGCTGCAGAAGATGTACGAATCGGGCACCTACGCCAAGCTCTTCGGCCAGTGGGGGCTGCCGCTGTCCACGGTCACCCGGTCCCAGCTCGCCGTCAACGGCTCCAAGCAATCCCAGACCCAGTGAGATCATCCATGGCACGAACCAGTCGGGCCGAAACGAGCGGGGACAGAGAGCGGGCGGCCTGGGAGGAGCCCGCCCGGCTGCTGGACGAGCGGGTGTGGCGACGCACCCTGCGCGTTCCGACGCGGGACGGGATCGTCCTGGCCGCCGATCTGTTCACCGCCGAGGAGCGGCCCGGGCCCCGTCCGGTCATCCTCGAGCGGACCCCCTACGGCCGCCGCGACATACGCGACTCCGACCGCAGCCGCCACGACGAGCCGGTGCCGACGCCGGAGGAGACCTCGGCGTTCTTCGTCCGCGCGGGGTACCACGTGGTGCGGCAGGACTGCCGGGGCCGCGGGGACTCGGACGGCACCTTCGTGAAGTATCTGGGCGAGGGGCCGGACGGCGCGGACACCATCGACTGGATCGCCGCCCAGCCCTGGTGCGACGGCCGGGTGGCCATGATGGGGGTGTCCTACTCGGCGCACGCCCAGACGGCTGCCGCGGCCGAGTCCCCCACCGGCCTGTCCGCGATGTTCATGGACTCCGGCGGCTTCGCCAGCGCCTACGAGGCCGGGATGCGGATGGGCGGCGCCTTCGAGCTCAAGCAGATCACCTGGGCCTTCCGGCACGGTGAGGAGAGCCCGGAGGCGGAGCGGGACCCGCTGGTGCGCAAGGCGTTCGCGGGGACGGATCTGCGCGACTGGTTCACCGTGCTGCCGTGGCGCACCGGCGTCTCCCCGCTGCGTCAGGTGGGGAGTTACGAGCGCTATCTGCTCGACCAGTGGCGGCATGACGCCTTCGGGGCGTACTGGCGCCAGCCGGCCATCTACGGGCGCGGCCACTACGACCGCTTCCCGGATGTGCCGACCCTGCACATGTCGAGCTGGTACGACCCGTATGTGCGCTCCACCATCGAGAACTTCACCGCCATGGGCCGTCTCAAGCGGTCCCCGGCGTATCTGGTGATGGGGCCGTGGAAGCACGGGCTGCGCTGTGTCACCTTCGCCGGTGATGTGGACTTCGGGCCCGCCGCGACGTTCAGCGGCAATGTGGACACTTCGTATCTGTCCTTCCGGCAGCGCTGGTTCGACGCGGTGCTGGGGGGCGGCGACCCGGAGTCGATCCCGCGGGTGCGGTATTTCCTGATGGGCGGCGGGGACGGCAGGCGCGACGAGGCCGGGCGGATGCGGCACGGCGGCCGGTGGCACACCGACACCCAGTGGCCCCCGGCCGGGACCCGGGAGACCGCGTTCTACTGCCACACCTCGGGCGAGCTGAGCCGGGAGCGGCCGACGGCCGAACGGGCCTGGGTGGAGTACGACTTCGACCCGAACGACCCGGTGCCGACGCTGGGCGGCCAGGTCACCTCGGGGGAGCCGGTGATGGTGGGCGGCGCCTTCGACCAGGTGCCGGACGAGCGGTTCTACGGTGTCCGGCCGCCGTATCTGCCGCTGGACTCCCGGCCCGATGTGATCTCGCTCGCCACCCCGCCGCTGGAGGAGCCGCTGGTGGTGGCCGGACCGGTCACGGCGCGGCTGTTCATCTCCTCCTCCGCGCCGGACACCGACTTCACGGTGAAGCTGGTCGATGTGTATCCGCCGAACGAGGACTATCCGCACGGCTTCGCGATGAACCTCACCGAGGGCATCTTCCGCTGCCGCTTCCATGAGTCGTTCGAGCGCCCGGAGCCGCTGGAGCCGGGCGAGGTGTACGAGATCGAGATCCCGGCGCCGGACACGGCCAACCGCTTCGAGGCCGGGCACCGGCTGCGGGTGGACATCTCCTCCAGCGACTTCCCCCGGTTCGACGTCAATTCCAATACCGGGGTGCCGGAGGCGGTGAGCCGCCGCAAGGTGGTCGCGACCAACCGAGTCCACATGGACGCGGACCGCTCCTCGGCGGTGCTGCTGTGGACCCAGCCGGGCTGACGGATCGCGGACGCGCGGCCGTCACCGCATGATGGTCGCCAGCACGTCCTGCCCCAGCCGGAGCAGGGTGCTGGTGGCCAGCCGGTGGTAGACGTACTTGCCCTCGCGCTCGGACTCGATGAGCCCGGCGTCCCTGAGCTGGCGCAGGGTGCGGGAGACCTGCGTATCGGCGAGCCCCATCCGCTGGGCCAGTTCGGAGGTGGTGATGGGCTCGCCCAGCAGATGGCGGCACACCTCCATCCGGCCCAGGGACGCCAGTGCGGACATCCGGGCCCGCAGCTCCGCCTGGGTGAGCTGATCGGCCGTCCCGTCCTCCCGGGCGGCGAACTGGAGCACCACGGGGTGGGACTCCTCGTCCTTGACGGTCAGATGCGGCCAGACATGGACGGAGGGGAGCAGGAAGAGCGGGCGTGGGCCGATCTCGATCTCGGCGACGGCCAGCTTGTCGTAGCGCACCCGCTCCCCGCCCCGGGAGACCACCGCCGTGGGGCTGAGCCCGGCCAGCACCTCGGCCAGACCCCGCCGCCGGATATCGCTGCGGACCCGGGCGGCGGCCGACTCCAGCCGGTCGCGGACCGTGCGCCACTCGGAGGCGAAGAACGCCTCGGCGCAGGAGTCGAGGAAGCACAGGAGCCGGCCGCGCAGCCTCTCGGGCGAGGCCACCAGATCGTGGGCCAGCTCCCCGCGCCGGATGGACCGCAGCTCGCACTGGGCCACATAGCGCTCGGCGGCCTCGGGGTCGGTGAGCAGGCTTCGGGCCGGGGGCACGGCCTCGCGGAAGCCGAGCACTCCCTGGGAGCACAGGCCCACGAACTCCTCGAGCGGCAGCTTCTCCAGATGGCGCAGCTCGTCCTCGAAGGGCTGGTCCAGCGGAAGTCCCAGCGGAAACAGCAGCCGGCAGCGGAGCCGGGCCCACAGCGGGGACAGGGCGCTCATCTCATGGGCGAGGGAGGGGGAGATCGCCATCCCGAGCCGGTGCGTCCAGCGCTGGGCCTCGGGGTGGTGGTCGGGCTCGGCCATGATGTGCAGCACCGACATGAGCTCGGCCAGCGCCGACCGGCCGACGTACACATCGGCCGGTCGTGCGCGCTGGAGGTTGAGCGTGATCCCCACACCCGCACATTACTCGGCGGGTGACGGGCCCGACCGGGGAGTCTCCCGAATCGGCGCCGGACCCCCAGGTCAGGGGCTTGGGGCGGCCGGGGCCGGTGGCGGGGCCCGGTCAGTCGCGGGGCAGCAGGGGGCCCAGCGGGCCCAGATCCAGGTTGAGGTCGTCCTCGGTCAGCCCGAAATGCTCCCGCAGCTCGGCCATGTTCCGCTCCAGGGCCATCAACGTCAGCCCGAGCTTCTCTATCTGCTCATCGCTGATGCCGCCCTGCTCGACGCGGCGCAGCGCCTGCCGCTCCATGAGCTGCCGCAGCAGTTCGACGATGGTGAGCACCAGACCGGCCAGGCTCTTGCGGACCGACTCCTCGTCCACTTCGATCCGCCGACCGGGCCGGGGAGCGCGGTCATCCGTCATGGCGGACCCCCTCCCTTCCTCCTCGTTCCTCCTCCTCGTTCTCCACCCGTACGGAGGCGATCAGGGCGCGCAGGGAGATCCGCACCAGGTCGATGTCGGCGATGGTCAGGGTGATCTCCCCCGCGATCACCACGCCTCCGGCGAGCACCCGGTCGAGCAGGTCGACCAGGGCCACCTCCCTGCGCTCGATCGCACGGGTCACGACGGCGCCTCCTTGGGCCGGGCCTCTCCTTCCTGTCCTTCCTGTCCTTCCCGCTTCGGTGGAGCGGTGAAGGAGTACGGCGGCCAGGGGCCGCTGACCTCCAGGGTGAAGGCGAGGCAGCGCTCCCCCAGCGCGGTCACCAGGGCGGTGAACTCCTCGGTGAGACCGTCGGGTACCAGATAGGAGTTGTTCAGCACCATCCATCCCTCGTAGGCGGCCAGCGCGGTGTCCTGCGGTGGATGGGCGGCCGTCGCCACCGCCAGCGCGGCGAGGGAGGCGTGGATCTCCTCCGCCCGCTCGGTCGCCCGCAGATGCGCGGTCTCCTGGTCCTGCCGCTGGGCCCGCCGGCGCAGCAGATAGGCGGTGCCGGGGCTGTCCTCGCCGCCGGCGGGCTCGTCCGGGTCGGGCAGGAAGGACCTGGGGTCGACATACGCCTTGACGCCCCACTCGGTGCGGCCCGCCACCCGCCGCAGCGTGGCCGCGAAGTCCTCCCGGCGCTCCTGGAGCATCGCGCGGACCCGGTCGTCGTCGTGGTAGAGCGTGGCGAAGCGCAGCGGGATGACCTGGCCCTGGCGGGCCACGCCGTTGATCACCCGGTGATGGGCGCGGGCCGTGCGCTCCAGCCACTCCAGGTCCTCCAGATGGCCGCGCAGCGCGTCCTCGTCGAACTCCTCCAGGGGTACGGAGCCCACGACGGCGGCCAGCCCCGCCTTCTCCACCAGGCGCACCGGCTCGTCCGCCACACCGGTGAGCCCCTGCGGCGGGGTGCCGCCCTCGGGGGCGGCCGTCACCGCGTACAGCCAGGTGGCGAGGGAATCGGTCACCGTTCGTCCTCCCGCTCCGCGCCACGGTCCACCTCGCGCGCGCCGTGACCGTCCTCCAGCTCGCCGACGCGCCGCCGCAGCCGCTCGTTCTCCTCCAGGACGTCCCGGGCGCCGGAGGAGAGCGTGGGGTCGTGCTCCCACCAGTCGATGCCCATCTCCTTGGCCCGGTCCACGGAGGCGACCAGCAGCCGGATCTTGATCGTCAGCAGTTCGATGTCCAGCAGATTGATCTGGATGTCACCGGCGATGACGATGCCCTTGTCGAGCACCCGCTCCAGGATGTCGGCCAGGCTGGAGGGCTCGGATCCGCGGCGGGCCGGTTCACGTGCGCCGCCGGTGCGCCGGACCGGAGCGTTCCAGTCGGAACTCTGGTTCATGTCCGGTCCTCCCCCCTGCCCCGGTAGTAGCGCTCGGTGCGGCGATAGGAGGCGAGTTCGCCGCTATCGTCCAGCTCGACCTGGTACTCGGCGAGGATGTCGGTGGAGTCCGGTATCCGGTGGGTCTCGACGACCTCGATGCCGATGACCCAGCCGTCCTTCCCACGCTCCAGCGAGGTGACGCCCTCCGCGGCCCGCCCGGTGAGCCCCTCCACATGGCGCGCCGCACGCCGCGCGGCGTCACGGGCGTCGAGGGCGGGACGGCGGGGCCGGGGCCGCTCCCGCTCATGGCCCTGCTCGTGCCGGTCCCCTTCCTCACGGGGCCGGGTGCGCGGCCGCTCCTCGTGGTGGCGTTCGTCGCGGTGGCGATCCTCGTCGCGGCGATCCTCGTCGTGGCGATCCTCACGGCGGCGCTCCTCGCGAGGCCGTTCCTCGGGGGGCACGGCTCATACCTCCATGCCCCCGCCGGGCGGCCCCTGGGACATCAGCCTGCGAACCAGCTCGTCCTCCTCGCGGGCCGCCTCCTCCTCGGTGAGCTCTCCGCTCTCCCGGGCCTCCGCGACCTCTTCCAGCCGCTGCTTGATCACCTCGGGGTCGTAAAGCTGCCGATGGGCCTCGTCATGGAGCCGCTCGGCGACCCAGACGACACCTCGCACCGGGGCCAGCGGCAGCGTGGCCAGGCCGGTGAACAGTCCCATGGCTACTCGTCGCCTTCCTCTTCTTCGAGCAGTGCGTCGGCCACGAAGTCGTACGGCGCCAGCGGGCCGAGCAGCCGCAACCGGACCCGGCCGTGCCAGTGCTCGGCGAGCTCCTCGGCCGCCTCCTCGAACGCCTGCCGCTTCGCGTCCTCCACCAGGAACGAGGCGTTGACCAGCCCTTCGGCGGACGCCGCCTCCTGCGACACCGAGCCCAGCGCATACGGCCCCAGCCGCCGGTCGAGCTCCAGCGCGTCCACGCTCCGCTTCGCGTCGATGGTGTCCAGGACGAGTCGGCCGAGCTGGATCCGCTGCTCGTACCCCTCCTCCTCCGGCAGCCCCCGCAGTTCCTCGCGGAGCCGTCTGGCCTCCGGCTGTTCGGTCACCACCTCGCGCAAGACCGCGTCCTGCTCATACCGGGCCCGCACGGTGAGCTGCGAGCGGCCGCGGAGCCGGTCCAGGCCGCGGGCGAAGTCGTCATGCCCCTCGGCCAGCAGCTCGTCGGTCACCGCGGCGGTGTCGCGTACCACGGTGCCGAAGCGGAACGGCAGCACCGGTGGGCCCTGCTCGGCCAGGCTGTCCAGCACCTTGGCATGCGTACGCAGATCCTCGGGGGTGCCCAGCGGCTTGCCGACGGGCACCTCGCTGACCACCGCGGCCTGGCCTCGGTGGCGGACCAGGGTCACCGGGGCCTCCGGATCCCCGACGGCGGGCAGGTCCTCGACCGACTCATCGGTCCGGTCGTCCGTGACGACCCCGTAGACATAGCAGGCACGTGCGTCCTCGGCCATCACCGCTCGCGCTCCCTGTGACTGGTGGAACCCCTCGTGCGCCGGGGCCTGCCCCGCTCCTCGGGCTCGGGCTCCCGGTCCTCGTCGTCATCGTCGTCATCGTCCTGCAGCAGATCCGAGACCGATTCCTTGACGCCTTCCAGGGCGCCCTTGGTCTTCTTCTTGCCGCCGCCCTCGCGGAGGTCGTCCATGAGGCCGGGCAGACCATGGGTCTCGGTGCCGCTGCGGGCGAGGTCGAGTCGGTTGGTCGCCTCCGCGAACCGCAGATACGTGTCCACGCTGGCGACGACGATCCGGGCGTCGATGGTCAGGAGCTCGATGCCCACCAGGGACACCCGCACATACACATCGATGACCAGGCCCTTGTCCAGAATGAGGTCGACCACGTCGACCAGGGCGCTGGAACTCGCCCGGTCCAGATACTGGCTCTGCTGCTGGCGTGCTACGGTCACCGCGCTCACCCGTTCCCGGGGCGGGATCCCTCAGCGGCGCGTGCGGCGCCGCGCGGGCTCCTCGTCCTCGTACTCCTCCTCGTCCTCGTCCCGGGGCTCCTCGTCCTCGTACTCCTCGGGCTCCTCGGGCTCCTCGGGCTCTTCCTCCTCGTCGTACTCCTCGCGCTCCTCGCCTTCCTCGCCTTCCCCCTCCTCTCGCTCGTCCCCCTCCACGACCTCGCCGTCGTGCACCACACCGCGCCAGCCCACGACCTCGTCGGGGTCGAGCAGCACCTCGCGCATGAGATGACGGCGGAAGTGCTTCAACTCCAGACGCACCCGGCGGCCCTGGGCGCGCCAGAGGTTGCCGGTGCGCTCCATGAAGCCCTGCGGCCAGTACTCCAGGACGAACAGGATCCGGGTGAGCTCGGGGGCCAGCTCATGGAAGGTGATCGTGCCGTCCACATGGCCCTTGTCGGCCCGTGACGTCCAGATGATCCGCTTGTCGGGCACCTGCTCGACGACCTCTGCCTGCCACTTGCGGTGCGACCAGAAGACCTGGGCCTTCCACTCGGATTCCGTCCCGGGCCCGTCCTCGTCCTCACTCTCACTCTCCTCCTCGCCCTGGTTCTGGACGTCCTCGACCTTCTTCATGTACGAGGGGAAGTTCTCCCACTCCGTCCAGAGGTTGTAGGTGAGGGAGAGGGGCGCGCCCACGTCGATCTGCTCCACGATGTTGGTGACCTTGAGCTTCTTGCCGCCCTTGCCGCCACCGTCGCCGCCACCGCCGAGGCCCGGGATGAAGCTCTTGGCCTTGTCGACGACCTTTTCCTTGACCTGGTCCTTGACCTTCTCCTTGATCTGCTCCTTGGCCGTGTCGACGACCTTGCCCTTGACCTGGTCCAGTCCGCCCTTCAGCGCGCCCGTCCCGGGGTTGCCCCCCAGGTGGGTGACCGATTCCAGAGCCTTTTCGCCCAGCGCCACCAGCAGGCCCTGTGCTTCCTTCACCAGGCGTTCGGTGGGCAGCGCGCCGCGCCCACCGGCCCGTCCCTTGGGGGTTTCCTCAGCCATGGCCCTCACCTCTGGCTTCGTCGCGCGGGCCCTTCGGAGCCGGTCCGCTTCCTGGCCTGCGCCGGACGGTCGGCCGACTTGCGCTGCTGCTTGCCGGTGCGCTCGCGTGGTTCGCGCTCCTCCTGCTCGTCCGGCTCCTCCTGCTTGTCCGGCTCCTCCTGCTCGTCCGGCTCCTCGTGCTCCCCGGCCTCCGGCTCCCCGCCCCCCGCGCCACCGGTGCGCAGCGCCGTGGCGCGGTGCTCCAGCCGGTCGCTCAGGGCGTCGATGCGGCTACTGGCCGCCGACATGGCCGCCTCCCGACCCACGGAGACCAGCCGGCTGCCGATCTCCTGGCCCAGCTTGCCGAGCTCGGAGGACTTCAGCGCCTGGGCGCCCGGTGGGCTGATACCGGAGAGCCGCTTGCCCGCGGCGAGACCGGCGAGGCCGAGGACCAAGGTCCCCCTGTGGCCACGCCCGAAGAGATAGCCACTGACGAAGGCCAGCGCCACCCGGGAGTTCTTCATGGTCGCTCCTCCTCCCGGAGCTGAACGAGACAGCCGCTCGGGTACATATAACCAAGTATGGTGCATTTCACCCTATTAAGTGACCCGTCAGGCCGCGAGCACCGGATGCAGCACCACCTTGGTGTAGCCCTCCACCCGCTTGTCGAACTTCTCGTACGCCTGCGGGGCCTGGGCCAGCGGGAGTTCATGCGAGACCACGAAGCTGGGCCTGGCGCGACCGGCGATGATCAGGTCGCGCAGCTGGCGGTTGTAGCGCTTGACATTGCACTGGCCCGTGCCCATACGCTGGCCCTTCTCGAACATCCGGCCGATGGAGACCAGCAGCTGACCGCGTTTGGCGTGCTCGTCGGGGGCGCCCGGGTCGGAGGGGACGTACAGCCCCGGCACGCCGAGCCGTCCGGTCGGCCGCACCGTGTCGACCAGCGAGTTGAGCACCACCGCGGGCTCCTCATGACCGGCCTCGCGCCCCTGGGCCTGGTAGCCCACGGCGTCGATGCCCTTGTCGGTGCCCTCGCCGCCGGTACGGTCCAGGATCTGCCGCACCGCGTCGTCCTTGCTGAAGTCGATGGGGATGGCGCCGATCTCCTCGGCCTTGGCCAGCCGCTCGGGCACCCGGTCGACCACGAACACCTTGGCGGCGCCGCGCAGCAGCGCGGAGTAGGCGGACATCAGCCCCACCGGGCCCGCGCCGTAGACGGCCACGCTCTCGCCCGGGGAGACCTCGGCCAGCTCACAGCCGTGATAGCCGGTCGGGAAGATGTCGGCGAGCAGGACGAAGTCGGTCTCGAACTCCTCGCCCGCGGGCAGCTTCAGGCAGTTGAAGTCGGCGAAGGGCACCCGCAGCCGCTCGGCCTGGCCGCCCGGGTAGGGGCCCATCGCCACATAGCCGTAGGCACCGCCCGCGAAACCGGGGTTGACGGTGAGACAGAAGCCGGTGTCGCCCGCGAGGCAGTTCTTGCAGAATCCGCAGGCCACATTGAACGGCATGACGACGCGGTCGCCCTTGGACAGCGTGACGACGCCGGGGCCGGTCTCCTCGACGACGCCGAGGTTCTCGTGCCCGAAGACGATGCCGGGCTCGGCCGCCGTACGGCCCTCGTACATATGCAGATCGGAGCCGCAGATCGCGCTGGAGGTGACGCGCACGATCACATCGTTCGGATGCTGGATCCGAGGATCGTCGACGTCCCTCACCGCCACCGAATAGGGCTTCTCGTAGACGACGGCTTTCACCTGGATCACCTCCGCGTCGGATGCTGACGAGCGGCGGTGGTGGCGGAAACAACGCGGCCCCGTCCCAGGTGTCTCGGCCATCACCGGGTACTTCCAGCGAAACGCCGTCGGACGCCCGGCGCAACCGGGTCCCGGCGCGGCCACCCGGCCCCGGGCCCTGCCGGGCGTATTCGACCGTGCTCCATGGGCCTGGTCGACCGCGATCCTGGGGCTACTCGACCGTGATCCAGTCCAGAGTGCGCTGGACGGCCTTCTTCCAGCCCGCGTAGCCCTCCTCCCTGGCCTTCTGGTCCCACTGGGGCTCCCACCGCCTGGACTCGCTCCAGTGGGAGCGCAGCTCATCGGTGTCCCGCCAGAAACCCGTGGCCAGCCCCGCGGCGTAGGCGGCGCCCAGGGCGGTGGTCTCGGCGATGACGGGGCGGCTGACCGGTACGCCCAGCACATCGGCCTGGATCTGCATGCACAGCTCGTTGTCGGTGACCCCGCCGTCCACCCGCAGGACGTCCAGGTGGATGTCGGCGTCCCGCTCCATGGCCTCGACCACGTCCCGGCTCTGGTAGCAGATGGCCTCCAGGGTGGCCCGGGCGATATGGCCATTGGTGTTGAAGCGGGTGAGGCCGACGATCGCGCCCCGGGCGTCGGAGCGCCAGTACGGGGCGAAGAGCCCGGAGAAGGCGGGCACGAAGTACACCCCGCCGTTGTCCTCGACGGTGCGGGCGAGCCGCTCGCTCCCGGGGGCGTCGTCGATCATCTTCATCTGGTCGCGCAGCCACTGGACGGCCGAGCCGGTGACGGCGATCGAGCCCTCCAGTGCGTAGACGGGAGGGCTGTCGCCGAACTGGTACGCCACGGTCGTGAGCAGCCCGCTGGTCGAGCGGATCAGCTCCGCTCCGGTGTTGAGCAGCAGGAAGTTACCGGTGCCATAGGTGTTCTTGGCCTCGCCGGGGGCGAAGCAGACCTGGCCGACCGTGGCCGCCTGCTGGTCGCCGAGGACGCCGGTGATGGGGGTGGCGGTGCGCAGCGGGCGGGAGGTGCGGGCCTGGCCGAACGCCTCGGGGTGGGAGGAGGGGTTGATCGTCGGCAGCATCGCGCGCGGAATGCCGAAGATCTCCAGCAGTTCGTCGTCCCAGTCCAGCGTCTCCAGGTTCATCAGCATGGTGCGGCTGGCGTTGGTGACATCGGTGGCGTGGATGCCGGCGCCGGGGCCGCCGGTGAGGTTCCACAGCACCCAGGCGTCGGTGTTGCCGAAGAGGGCGTGGCCGCGCTCGGCGGCCTCGCGGACGCCCTCGACGTTCTCCAGAATCCATTTGATCTTGCCGCCGGAGAAGTAGGTGGCGGGCGGCAGCCCCGCCTTGCGGCGGATGATCTCGCCACGGCCGTCCCGTTCGAGGGCGGCGGCGATGGTGTCGGTGCGGGTGTCCTGCCAGACGATGGCGTTGTAGTACGGGCGGCCGTTGCGCGGATCCCAGATCACCGTGGTCTCGCGCTGATTGGTGATGCCGATCGCGGCCAGGTCGGCGGGCGAGAGCCCGCCCGCGCGGAAGGCGTTCTGCATCACGGAGTTGGTGCGCTCGTAGATCTCCACCGGATCGTGCTCGACCCACCCCGCGCGCGGCAGGATCTGGCGGTGCTCGAGCTGGTACCGGGCCACCTCGTCGCCGTCGTGGTTGAAGATCATGAAGCGGGTGCTGGTGGTTCCCTGGTCCACCGCACCGACGAATTCCGGCATGATGCCGCCTCTCGTGGGTGGGGTCCGGCCCGGATCGGCTATTCGGGGGTCGGGGTGCGGCCCACCTCCGGTGTGGCCACCGGGAGGTAGCGGCTGATCAGGACCTTGTAGAGGGCGGCGCCGATCAGCCCTCCGACCAGCGGCCCCACGATCGGCACCCAGAAGTAGATGTCCCCGTACTGGTCCCGCCAGGCGCTGTGATAGCCGGTGAGGTAGCTGGCGAGCCGGGGGCCGAAGTCACGGGCCGGGTTGATGGCGTACCCCGCGTCGGCGCCCCACGCCATGCCGATCGCGACCACGATCAGGCCGATGATGAGCGGCCCCAGATTGGCCTTGGGGGCCGAGTTCAGCAGATCGGTGACGGCGAAGATGAGCAGCACCAGGATCGCGGTGCCGATGATCTGGTCGCGCAGCGCGCCCCATTCGCTGACCGGAAGGGCGCCGTTGCCGGGGAGGGTGGAGAAGACGAACTGGGTCTTGAAGGTATGCCCCGGGTCGGCGTGGCCCAGCACCTCGGTGTAGTTCCAGCGCACCAGCAGGGCCCCGACGAACGCGCCGAGCGTCTGGGCCCCCACGTAGGGCAGGACCTTGCTCCAGGGGAAGCCCTTGAAGGCCGCCAGGGAGACGGTGACCGCCGGGTTGATATGGGCCCCGCTGAGCCGCGCCGCCACATACACACCGAGGGTGACGCCCAGGCCCCAGGCCCAGGAGATGGAGTCGTGGTCGCCGAGACCGCCCGGCGGCTTGGTGAGGGCGCCGCCGGCCACGACCTGGGCCACGACGCCGCAGCCGAAGAGGATCAGCACCATGGTGCCCGCGAACTCCGCGCAGAGTTCGCCGAGCAGTGCCGACCTCGGATGGTTCGCCTTCGGGGCAGCCTTCGGGTCAGTCATGCGCCCATCCTGGGCGCGCGGCGGAACGGCGGCCCGTCTTGCTGGGCCGTCCGGGGCACGGACGGTCATGGACGGTCATGGACGGGTTGGGAAGCGAATCATCGACGGGTCATGGACGGCGAAAGCCGGTCTGTACGGATCAGGGTGCGGCCCTGTACCAAGGTCAGGACACCATCACCCATCGCCCTCCAGCGGAAACAGGACGACACGGATGCCGACCACCCAAGCCCCGACGAACTGGGCCGGGAACATCACCTTCTCCGCCGCCCGGCTGCACCACCCGGACACCGTCGACGAGCTGCGGCGGATCGTCCGCTCCGCCGACCGGGTGCGGGTGCTCGGCACGGGCCACTCCTTCAACCGCATCGCCGACACCGAGGGCGATCTGGTGAACCTGGACCGGCTGCCGCACCGGGTGGAGATCGACCCCGGGAAGCGCACCGCGACCATCGCAGCGGGCATGCGCTACGCCCATGTGGCCCAGGCCCTGCACGCGGAGGGCCTGGCGCTGGCCAACCTCGCCTCGCTGCCGCACATCACGGTCGCGGGGGCCTGTGCCACCGCCACCCATGGCTCGGGGAGCGCCCAGCAGTGTCTGGCGGCGGCGGTCGCGGGGCTGGAGATCGTCGGCCCCGACGGCGAGGTGACCCGGATGGACCGGGACGCGGACCGGGACCGGCTGAACGGGGCCGTGGTCGGGCTCGGCGCACTGGGCGTCGTCACCGCCATGACGCTGGACATCGAGCCCACCTACGACGTGGCCCAGTGGGTGTGGACCGGGCTTCCGCTGGACCGGCTGGACGACAGCTTCGAGGAGATCTTCGGCGCCGCCTACAGCGTCAGCGTCTTCACCGACTGGCACTCGGGCGAGGGGGTGGTGTGGCTGAAGTGCCGCACCGATCTGCCCGATCCCCCGGAGCCCGGGCAGCCGTGGCTGGGGGCCGTCCCGGCCGACCGCCACCACCACCCGGTGCCCGCGATGCCGCCGCTGCACTGCACCGAGCAGTTGGGCGCGCCGGGGCCGTGGCATGAGCGGCTGCCGCACTTCCGCCCGGACTTCACCCCCAGCAACGGCGATGAGCTGCAGTCGGAGCTGCTGCTGCCGCGCGAGGCCGCCTCGGCGGCGTTCGCCGCGCTGCGCGGTCTCGGCGACCGGATCGCGCCCGTGGTGCAGGTGTCCGAGGTCCGTACGGTCGCGGCGGACGAGCTGTGGCTGAGCCCCGCGTACGGCCGGGACAGCGTCGCCTTCCACTTCACCTGGGTCCCCGACCACGAGGCGGTGATCGAGGTGGTGGCCGCGATGGAGGAGGCGCTGCTGCCGCTGGGGGCACGGCCGCACTGGGGCAAGCTGACGACGGCCGCTCCCGAGCGGGTCCTCGCCTCGTACGACCGGGCCGCCGACTTCGCACGGCTGCTGGCCGAGTACGACCCGGCGGGGAAGTTCCGCAACGCCTATCTGGACGGCTACTTCCCCACCGGGTGACCCCGTCGCCCCGCCCGGGCGGGGCGTCAGGGGCCGGTCCTCAGCCGGTCCAGGACCATTCGGCGACCTCGGGCATATCGGTGCCGTGCTCGCGGATCCAGGCGTGGTGGCGGGTGCGGGCGTCCTGCATCCGCTGCCGTACGGCCACGGCGCGCCCCGCGAGCCCCGGGGTCCGGTCGATGACGTCCATCACCAGCCGGAAGCGGTCCAGATCGTTGCGGACCACCATGTCGAACGGTGTGGTCGTGGTGCCCATCTCCTTGTAGCCGCGCACATGGAGGTGCGGGTGGACGGCCCGGCGGTAGGACAGCCGGTGCACCAGCCACGGATATCCGTGGTAGGCGAAGATCACCGGCCGGTCGCGGGTGAACAGGGCGTCGAACTCGTGGTCCGGCATCCCGTGCGGATGCTCCTCCTTCGGCAGCAGCCGGGTCATGTCGACGACGTTGACCACGCGCACGGCCACATCGGGCAGATGGCGGCGGAGGATTCCGGCCGCCGCGACGACCTCCTGGGTGGGCACGTCGCCCGCGCCGGCCAGCACCACGTCCGGCTCCCCCGCGCCGTTCTCGGTACCGGCCCAGTCCCAGGTTCCGGCGCCGCGGGCACAGTGGGCGCGCGCCTGGTCGAGATCGAGCCAGTCGAAGCAGGGCTGTTTGCCCGCGACGACGACATTGACGTAGTCGCGGGTGCGCAGGACATGATCGGCCACGCTGAGCAGGGTGTTGGTGTCCGGCGGCAGATAGACGCGCACGACCTCCGGGCTCTTGTTGAGCACATGGTCGACGAAACCGGGGTCCTGGTGCGAGAAGCCGTTGTGGTCCTGGCGCCACACATGCGAGGTCAGCAGATAGTTGAGCGAGGCCACGGGGCGCCGCCACGGCAGTGAGCGGGACACCTTCAGCCATTTGATGTGCTGGTTGACCATGGAGTCGATGATGTGCACGAACGCCTCGTAGCAGGAGAAGAGACCGTGCCGCCCGGTCAGCAGATAGCCCTCCAGCCAGCCCTGGCAGAGGTGCTCGGAGAGGATCTCCATGACCCGGCCGCTCCGGCTGAGGTGCTCATCGGTGGGCAGGACGGACTCCTGCCACGCCTTGCCGGTGGCGCGGAAGAGGCCCTCCAGCCGGTTGGAGGCGGTCTCGTCGGGGCCGACCACCCTGAAGTCGCGGCGGGCGGCGGTGTCCTCCATGACCTTCTCCAGCAGCCCGCCGAGGACCCGGGTCGGCTCGTGCAGGGTCGCACCGGGCTTGTCCACGGGGACCGCGTACCGCTCCAGGGCGGGCAGGGGCAGCGAGCGCAGCAGCAGCCCGCCGTTGGCATGCGGATTGGCGCCCAGGCGGCGGTCGCCCTCCGGGACCTCGGCCAGAAGCGCCGGCCGGGGCCGCCCGTCGGCGTCGAAGAGCTCCTCGGGGCAGTACGAACGCAGCCAGCGCTCCAGCTGCCGCAGATGCTCCGGGTTCTCTCGGACGCCCGGCAGGGGGACCTGGTGAGCGCGCCAGGTGCCCTCCACGGGGAGCCCGTCGACCACCTCGGGCCCGGTCCAGCCCTTGGGCGTACGGAGCACGATCACCGGCCAGCGCGGCCGCTCGGTGATGCCCTCCTCGCGGGCGGTGTGCTGGAGCAGGGCGATCCGGTCCAGAGCCTCGTCCAGGGCGTGCGCCATGGCCCGGTGCACGGCGAGCGGTTCGTCCCCGGCGACGTGGATCGGCTCATGGCCGTACCCCCGCAGCAGCTCGTCGAGTTCGGGCCGGGGCAGCCGGGCGAGCACCGTGGGATTGGCGATCTTGTACCCGTTGAGGTGGAGGATCGGCAGTACGGCGCCGTCGTGGACGGGGTCCAGGAACTTGTTCGCGTGCCAGGAGCCGGCCAGCGGACCGGTCTCGGCCTCTCCGTCGCCGATGACGCAGGCGACCAGCAGTCCGGGGTTGTCCAGTGCGGCCCCGTAGGCGTGGGCCAGGGAGTAGCCGAGCTCACCGCCCTCGTGGATCGAGCCGGGGGTCTCGGGGGCGACATGGCTGGGCACCCCGCCGGGGAAGGAGAACTGCCGGAAGAGCCGGGCCATGCCCGCCGCGTCCCGGCTGACGTCCGGATAGATCTCGGAGTAGCTGCCGTCCAGCCAGGAGCCGGCGAGCACCGCGGCGCCGCCGTGGCCGGGGCCCCAGACGCAGATGGCGTCCAGGTCGCGGTCCTTGATGACGCGGTTCAGGTGGGTGTGGACGAGGTTGAGGCCGGGTGAGGTGCCCCAGTGGCCCAGCAGCCGGGGCTTGATGTGGTCCGGGCGCAGCGGCTCGGTCAGCAGGGGGTTGGCCAGCAGATAGATCTGGCCCGCCGCGAGGTAGTTGGCGGCGCGCCAGTGGGCGTCCAGGGTGCGGATCCGGTCGTCGCCGAGCCCGCTGTCCGGTGAGCCGGTCGAGCTGTCCGGTGAGCCCGTCGAGCTGTCCGGCGAGCCCGTCGTGGTCGGTACGTCTGGCATGGCCCTCTCTCCCTCGTGGTGTCCGGTGATGTGCCCTCGTGGTGTCCGGTTTGCTTTGCCTGACGGTCGCGTCGCCTGCCCGCCGGGCGCGCCACCGGTCGGCCGTTCAGACCCGCTCCGGCACGATCACCACCGGGCAGGGCGCGTGGTGCAGTGCCGCGTGGGCGATGCGGCCGAGCTCCAGTCCCACAGCGTGACCGTGGCCGCGGCGGGCGCCGAGGACCAGCAGATCGGCGGTGGCCGCCGCGTGGAGGAGCGCCTTGCGGGCCGTTCCCTCGACCGTCTCGCGGTGGACGGTGACCTCGGGGTGGTCCCGTCCGGGGGTCCGCAGGGCGTGATCCAGCGTCCGCTCCGCCCGTGCCCAGTGGGCACGTACCGGGTCCCCCTCCAGCAGCAGATCATCCGTCACCTCACCGGCCGGAGCGCGCCAGGCGCGTACGGCCTCCAGCGTGCGGCCGCTCACCTCGGCCTCGCGGAAGGCGAACCGGGTCGCGGCCGAGGGGCCGACCGTCTCGCCCACGCCGAGCACGATCCGGCCGAAGGCGCCGCGCCGGTTGGGCTCGCCGCCGCGTACGACGGTCACCGGGCACGAGGCGCGGGCGGCGACCGCGAGGCTCACCGAGCCGAGGAGCAGCGCGGCGAGTTCGCCGCGCCCGCGGGAGCCGGTGACCAGGCCCGAGGCGTCCCGGCCGGCGCGCAGCAGCGCGGCGACCGGGTCCTCCGGCAGGACCTCGGCGCAGACCTTCACCTTGGGGCCGCGTCGGCGGGCGCGCTCCGCGGCGGAGGCGGCGATTTCCTCGTCCCTGATCAGCTCCCAGGGGCGCGCCGGGTCGGCGGCGGGGGCGATGCCCTCGTACCGCTCCCACAGCGAAGCATGGATCAGCCGCAGCGGCACCCCGTACCGGGCCGCCGCGTCCACCGCCCAGTCCACCGCCTGAAGGCTGTGGTGCGAGCCGTCGACGCCCACGACGAGGGGGAGGTCCACCGTTTCCACCACCTTCCACGCGGCGGCCGCACTGTGCCGACGCCTTTTCACCCTCGCTGCCGTGCGGGATCCGGCGCGAGGGGCGCTTCGGCCCCACCGGGGGTCGTTCGGCCCAGGGCGTCCATGCGGGCCGAACGGTCCGCATCGGACCCCGGGCAGCCCAAGAGGGCGGGCGGGTCGCCGTCCGAAGCTGGGACCGGACCGGGGAGGCACCGATGAAGCACCGCAAGATCGGCAACGTGATGACCGACGACGTCGTCCGGGTGAGCTCCATGACCTCGTTCGACGAGGTCGGTGCGCTGCTCTCGCGGCACCGCTTCAACGGGCTGCCCGTGGTGGACGACGACGACAAGGTGGTCGGCATGATCACTGGGACCGATCTCAGCGAACCCGCCCCGACGGCCGGGCAACTGATGTCGCGGCCCGCGGTCACCGTGCGCCCCCAGGACAGCATCGTGGACGCGGCCCGCGCGATGGAACACCATCGCGTCGAGCGGCTCCCTGTCGTCGACGAGGAGGACCGGCTGATCGGCATCGTCACCCGCCGGGATCTGCTGCGGGTCTTCCTCCGCCCGGACGACGAGATCCGTGCCGAGGTGATCGACGAGGTGCTGGTCCGCTCGCTGTGGCTCGGCCCGCAGTCCGTCGCGGTCACCGTGACCGACGGGATCGTACGGCTGGAGGGCCGGCTGGACCGGCACAGCGAGATCCCCATCGCGGTCCGGATGGCCGGACAGGTGGACGGCGTGGTGGCCGTGGTCGACCGGCTCACCTACCTGATCGACGACTCCACCGGCCGGGGAGGTGCGCGGCGATGACCCACCCGGCCAAGCCGGTACGGGACGGCCGGGTCGTGGTGGGCCTGGACGGCTCGGACAGCGCGTGGGCCGCGCTGGACGGTGCGGTCGCCGAGGCACGGCGCCGTCACACCACGCTGGAGATCGTGCACGCCTGGCCGTGGGCGCGGACCGACCCGCTCGCCTTCGACCCGGACAGCGAACCCCGGCGGCCCGCGGTGGAGATCGCCAGGACCGTGCTGCGGCTGGCCGTGTCGCGGGCCCAGGAGCAGGATCCCGAGCTGCGGATCGTGCCCACCCTGACGGCGCAGGACGCGGTGCCCGAGCTGCTGCGGATCGGCGGGGACGCCGCGCTGATCGTCATCGGCACCCGGGGGCTGGGCGGTTTCACCGGACTGCTGCTCGGCTCGGTCGGGCTCCGGCTGGCCGCCCACACCCGGCGCCCGCTGCTGGTGGTACGGGGCGAGCCGACGACGACATACGGGCCCGAGAGCCACGGCAAGGTGCTGGTCGGGGTGGAGAGCGGCGCGGACGCGGCGGCGGCCCGGTTCGCCTTCGAGGACGCGAAGCGACGCCGCGCCCGACTGCGGGTGCTCTACGCCTGGCCGCGGCCCCGGGTCTTCGCGGGCGATCACGCCCTGCCCGCACGCGAGGTGGTGGCGCTGCGCGCCGAGCGGGAGCAGACGGTGGCCTACGGCATGGTGGCCGGTCTGCGCGAGGAGTTCGGGCAGATCCGGGTACGCGAGCACACCACCCACACGGCCCCCGCCCATGCCCTGGTGGAGGCGTCACGAGCGGCCGACGTCCTGATACTCGCCATCCACCGGCGCACCCCCCGCCTCGGCATGCAACTCGGCCCGGTCACCCACGCGGCACTCCACCATGCGCACTGCCCGGTGGTGCTGGTGCCGGTGGAGTAGCTCTGGGGCGCCGGGACGGAGTGGGGGCCCTGGGGGCTCCCCAGCCGAAGGCTCCCCAGCCGGGTGACGAGGCCGAGCGGGTGCGCGGGGGTGGCGCGCCGGGCGACGGCCCCGGGGGCGGGGCGGGGTGATCGAACCGGGCGACCAAGCCGGTGGACGTGCCGGGTGACCGAGCCGGACGACCGGGTCGGTGGACGGGCCGGACGACCGGGTCGGTGGACGGGCCGGGCCGCCGCGCCAGGCAGGCGCATCAGGCGACCGGCCCGGTGGACCGTGCGGAGCAACCGAGCCGAGCGGGCACGCCAGGCGACGAACCGAGCACCGGAGCCAGGAGACGTCGTCGAGCAGCCGGTCCAGGCAGGCAGGCCAGGCGACGAGACCGGGCAAACCCCACCGGGCCATCAGGTCGGCGGACGCACCGGGCAACCGCGCCAAGCGGTGGCGCCGAGCGGCCAGGGCAGGCGACGAGACCGGCCGACCGCACCGTGCCACCAGGTCGGCGGACGCGCCGGGCGATGGCGCCAGGCAACGAAGGCCAGTCGACCGCCCCGGGCGACCATGGCGCGCGAACGCGCTGAGCCACCGCGCCGGTGGGCAGGTTGGCCGGGCCGGGTTCCGGGGCTTGTTCCGGGCAGTGGAAAGGGCCGGATGACCTGGGCCCTGGGACCCAGCCGGGACCGGTCGGCCCTGTCGGTGGAGGCCCGGTCATGGTCCGCTGGAGATGGCACCGGGGGCATCCGGCAGACGCGGAGAAGCGGACGCACGAATACCGCGCACCGCGCAATCAGGGCCCGCGAGAAGTGGGCGCCCCCGGCGCCGCGCCTCAGGCTGGGCGCCTCCCAGCGGTGGCCGCGGCTATGGACAAGGAGTGCGTCGCCGCCGTGAGGGCAGGCGCGCGGGCCGCGGTCAGGCTGCGGCGCCGCGCACGAGCAGCCGGGCACGGTCGGCAGTCGGCTGGCGGCTGGCGGCCCGTACGCCCCGGAGGCGGGCCGAGGTGCCGAGTGGGTCTGCCGGGAAGGAGGCAGCGATGGCGCGCCCCGTCACCGTCGGGCTGGACGGTTCCCCCGAGAGCCTGGCCGCCGCCGGCTGGGCGGCACACGAGGCCCGTTCGCGCGACGCGCCGCTGCGGCTGGTGAACGCGTGGCCGGGGACCGATCAGAAGGATCTGACACCGGGCCGGGAGGCCGCATGGCACTACTGGGCCGAGCGCGCCCTGGGCTCGGCGCGCGCCGAGCTGGACGCCGACCACCCGGACATGGCGATCCTCACCGACCAGATCCCCGGCCGGCCCGCGCCCGTTCTGCTGGCCGAGGCGGAGCGGGCCCAGTTGCTGGTGGTGGGGTCCCGCTCGATCGGCGCGGTCGCCGGGTTCTTCCTCGGCTCCGTCGGCCTGGAGCTCGCCGCACGCGCCGTGACCCCCGTGGTCCTGGTGCGGGCGGACGCGCACGAGGACCGGCAAGGCGATGTGGTGGTCGGGGTGGAGCCGGGCGAGCCGGGCGAGGACATCCTGGAGTTCGCGTTCGACG
Source organism: Streptomyces sp. 11-1-2 (assembly GCF_003595545.1). NCBI lineage: Bacteria > Bacillati > Actinomycetota > Actinomycetes > Kitasatosporales > Streptomycetaceae > Streptomyces > Streptomyces sp. 11-1-2. The sequence continues at coordinate 9,704,956 of NZ_CP022545.1, read as the reverse complement.
CCGCGGCCCGCCGCGACGGTGTGCTGCGGGCCGTGTACGCCAGCCGGGTCCCCGCTATCCGGGGCGACGCCCCCTGGGTGGTGGACGTGGGGATGAGCGACGCGCGCGAGGAGTCCGAGCACGCGCTGGGCGAGGTGCTGGCGCCGTGGCGGGACAAGTTCTCCGAGGTGCGGGTCTTCGAGGAGATCGCGTCGGACAGCCCGGCCCGGCAGCTCGTGGGCGTGGCGGCGGGGACGGCGCTGATGGTCGTGGGCCGTGGTCCGCGCCAGGTGGGGTTCGGCCCACGGCTGGGGCCGGTCACCCAGGCCGTGGCGCACCACGCCGCCTGCCCGGTCGCGATCGTGCCCCAGCGATGAGACCTCGGGGCGCTCGGCCACCTCACCACACGGCGCGCCCCACCGGATGACACACCGCGCGACGAGGCGGCCGAGAACCGCGGCGGAAGCCGAAGGCGAACACCCGGAGGAGAAGGCGAACAACCGGAGGAGAGGAAAACGGCCATGAAAGCACTCGTCTTCCACGGGCCGGAGCAGTCCTCCTGGCAGGAGGTGCCCGACCCCGAACTCGAGGCCACCACCGACGCGATCGTCCGGATCGACACCGCGACCATCTGCGGCACCGATCTGCACATCCTCCGCGGCGAGCTGCCGGACGTCAGCCCCGGCAGGGTGCTCGGCCACGAGGGAGTCGGCGAGATCGTCGAGACCGGTGCCGACGTCCGCGGGGTCCGTCCCGGCGACCGGGTACTGCTCTCCTGCATCTCGGCCTGCGGCCACTGCCGCTTCTGCCGGGAGCGCAGCTACGGACAGTGCCGTGACGGCGGGGGCTGGATCCTCGGGCGCCTGATCGACGGCACCCAGGCCGAGTACGTCCGGGTGCCCTTCGCCGACATGTCCACGCATCCGCTGACGGGGTCGGTCGAGGGCCATGACGCCGTGCTGCTGGCGGATGTCTTCCCCACCGCCTATGAGGTGGGCGTCCTCAACGGCCGGGTGGGGCCGGGCGATACGGTCGTGGTGATGGGCGCCGGGCCCGTCGGGCTGGCCTCGATCGCCACGGCGCAGTTCTTCTCCCCCGGCCGGATCATCTCCATCGATCCGGACCCGGCCCGGCTGGACGCCGCCAAGCGGGTCGGCGCCGACGCGGTGGCGGACCCCGCCGAGGACCCGGAGCGGCTGGTCGGCGATCTCACCGAAGGGCTCGGCGCCGATGTGGTGATCGAGGCCGTCGGGAGCCCCCGGAGCTTCGAGACCTGTACCCGGATGGTGCGGCCGGGCGGCCGGATCGCCAATGTCGGGGTGCACGCCCGGCCCGCGACGCTGCATCTCGAAGAGCTGTGGATCAAGAACGTGACGATCACCACCGGGCTGGTCGACACCTTCTCCACCCCCACCCTGCTCTCCCTGCTGGCCGCCGGGCGGCTGCCCGCGTCCACGCTGATCACCCATCTGTTCGAGCTGGACCAGATGGAGGAGGCGTACGACGTCTTCGCCCGCGCGGCCGACACCGGCGCGATCAAGATCGCGCTCGGCGAGGCCGCCCGTCCGCTGGTGGCCCGGGGGACGTGAGCGGGAAGGTGACGCGTATGGGAGCGCCGATCGTCGTCGGCGTCGACGGTTTCGCCGAGAGCCCGCCGGCCGCACACTGGGCGGCCCGCGAGGCGCTGCTGCGGGATCTGCGGCTGCGTCTGATCCACGCTTGGAACCCGCCGTCGCCCGAGGCCCCGGCCCTCCCCCACGAGGACGACCTGCGCTACTGGGCGCAGCGTCTGCTGTCCGATCTGGTGGGCGAGTTGCGCGACGCCCATCCGGGGCTGCGGGTCTCGGCCGAACTGGTGCCGCGCGAGACCGTGCCCGCCCTGCTGGACGCGGCCCGGGACGCCGAGATGCTGGTGCTCGGCTCGCGCGGCCGCGGCACCCCCGGCGGCTTCCTCCTCGGATCGACCGGCCGCCATGTGCTGGCGCACGGGGAACGGCCGGTGATCATGGTGCACGCCGACGACCGGCCGCTGACCGCCGATGTGACCGTCGGGGTGTGCCTTCGGGGGACGAACGAGGAGACGCTGCGGTTCGCCTTCGACGCCGCCGCCCGGCGTGGCGGCGCGCTGCGCGCCGTGCACGCGGGCGCGGGCGGGCCGGGAACCGAAGAGGTCGGGGCAGCGGGAGCGTCGGCGGCGGCGGACGCGCTGGACGCGGCGCTGCGCCCCTGGCGGGAAAAGTACCCCGGGGTGCCGGTGGCGGAGGCCCTCACCTCCGAGCGCCCGGCCCTCGGTGTGATGCACACCGCGCCGGGCTCCGGGCTGCTCGTGCTGGGCCGGGAGGAGACGGAGCCTGGCCCCGTCCCCTGCCTGGGCTCGGTGATCCACGCGGCGGTGCACCACGCGCCGTGCCCAGTGGCGGTCGTTCCGTGCGGCTGATGTCCGAAGGGAGGCGAGAGTGACATGTCGGAGGCGATGATCACCGACCTCTACGAGGCGACGATGGCCCTGTCGTATCTGCGCGAGGGCATGACCGGCCCGGCCACCTTCGACCTCTACGCCCGCGGGCTGCCGCCCGAGCGGGGCTTCCTGGTCGCCGCGGGCCTGGAGCCGGCGCTGGACTTTCTCTCCGGCTTCCGCGTGGGGCCCGAGGACGTGGCGGCGTTCGCCGCGGCGATGCACCGTCCGTACGAGGATCTCGAACCCCTGCTGGGGCTGGGCTTCGACGGCGAGGTGCGGGCGGTGCCCGAGGGGCGGATCGTCCTGGCCGGGGAGCCGCTGCTGGAGCTGACCGCGCCGCTGCCGCAGGCCCAGCTGGTCGAGACGTATCTGATGGGGCAGCTGAGCCATCAGACCACCATCGCCTCCAAGGCGGCCCGGTGCGTGCTGGCCGCGGCGGGGCGCCCGGTGGTGGACTTCTCGCTGCGCCGCACCCACGGCCCCTGGGCCGGGATGCAGTCGGCGCGGCTGAGCGCGATGACCGGGTTCACGGCGACGAGCAATGTCGCGGCGGCCGCCGCGTACGGGATCGAGGCGAGCGGGACGATGGCGCATGCGTACATCGAGGCGTTCCCGGACGAGGAGGCCGCGTACCGCGCGTTCGCCCGTACCCACCCCGGACCGGTCACCTTCCTGGTGGACACCTATGACACGGCGAGCGGAGTGGCCACCGCGGCGCGGGTGCTGAGCGAGCTGGAATCCGGGCCCAGCGGCGCGATCCGGCTGGACAGCGGCGACCTGGCCGAGCAGGCGGTGCGCGCGCGGGAGATCCTCGACGCGGCGGGGCTGCCCGAGGTGCGGATCGTGGTGAGCGGCGGGCTCGACGAGTACGCCGTGGAGGAGCTGATCCACTCGGGCGCGCCGATCGATGCCTTCGCCGTGGGCACCCGGATGGGGGTGTCGGCCGACGCCGCCGCCCTCGACACCGCGTACAAGCTGGTCGCCTACGACGGGACCCCGGTGATGAAACTGTCCTCGGCCAAGGCCACTGCCCCCGGGACCAAGCAGGTCTGGCGCCGCCCCGGCTACGCCGATGTGATCGGCGGATGCGACGAGCTTCCGCCCCACGGCGGCGCACCACTGCTGGAGACCGTGATGCGGGAGGGCAGGCGCACCGGAGCCCCCGACACCCTCGACCGCGCGCGGCGGCGGTTCGACACCGATCTCGCGGGGCTGCCACCGCACGCCCGGCGAATCCGCCACCCGATCCCGCCCCGGCCGGCCACCTCCGCCGGACTGGCCCGGCTCGCGGGGCGGGTGCGCCACCGGATCGAGCACCGGCTCGCGGTCGGCGGCGAGGCGGGCGGAAGACAAGCAGCGTGACCAAGGAGGATGCCGTGCCCCGGAGTGCACACATTGTGAGCGATGTGATGACCCATACCGTCGTCGCCGTCGGCCGCGAAGCGCCGTTCAAGGAGATCGTCAGAACCCTGGAGCAGTGGCGGGTGAGCGCCCTGCCGGTGCTGGAGGGCGAGGGCCGGGTCATCGGCGTGGTCTCCGAGGCGGATCTGCTGCCCAAGGAGGAGTTCCGCGACAGCGATCCGGCGCGGGTGGCGCAGTTGCCCGACCTCCCCGGTATCGCCAAGGCGGGCGCGGTGACGGCCGACGAGCTGATGACGTCCCCCGCCATCACCGTCCACGCGAGCGCGACGCTCGCCGAGGCCGCGCGGATCATGACCCACAAGCGGGTCAAACGGCTCCCGGTGGTGGACGAGGAGGGCCGGCTGGAGGGCATCGTCAGCCGTGCCGACCTGCTGAAGGTGTTCCTGCGGCCGGACGACGACATCGAGGAGGAGGTGCGCCGCGAGGTGGTGGCCCATCTCTTCCCGGCCGCGGGGGAAACCGTCCGAGTGAGCGTGAACGAGGGCGTGGTCACCCTGACCGGCCGGGTCAAGGAGGCCGTTCTCATCCCGGCGGCGGCCCGTCTCATCCGGGCGATCGAAGGCGTGGTCGACTTCGACAACCAGCTCACCGCCGCGCCTCATACGGCCCAGCGGCGGTAGATGCGCGGCGCGCTCCGGCGGGCCCTGCCGGGCCGGGAGCGCGGGACGGCACGCCCGGCCGCACCGGGAGGCCCCGGCGGCGTGGCCGGAACCGTCCGAGGGCGCCACGGCACGAAGACGACAACGGGCCCCTACGCCACTACCGCGCCGCCGCGCGCCCGGGGGCCTCGGGCCTCGATGCCACACACACCAGGACCCACCGGGCACGGCGGTAGGTGATCGGGCCTCACCGGACGTGGCGACTCCAGCGCCACTGGGCGCTGCGGCCGAGTGTCACGCGCCCAGCGGCGTCATCCGCCGGTGTCACAGGCGCCCAGACCGGCCGGGCACAGCGGTCCGCGGCCGGGCGTCACCGTATGCGGGCGACTCCAGCGCCGCTGGGAAGCGCCCCCGGGACCGAACGCCATCCGCCCGGCGGCCTCAGCCCGCGATGCCACACGCACCAAGCCTCCCAGGACGCGGCGATGTGTGGCCGGGCCTCACCGGATGTGGCGGCTCCAGCGGGGGCCGACCTCGGCCCAGGCGCGTCCCCATTCCTGGGTGCGGGCGCGGTCCAGGCGCCAGCGCGCCATACCGCGTCCGGCCAGCGAGATCGCGCCCACGCCCGCCGCGGCCGACGTCCCGGCGAGGACCGCGCGGGTGGCGATCTGCTCGGGGGTGGGCGGTCGCTGGACCAGTTGGCCCCGGCCGTCGGTCCAGACCTCGGTGGCGGTGCCCGCCTTGCTGCCGTCGTGGACCCGGGCCGTGCCGGTGTGGACGGTGCCGTCCGGGCCGGTCCACCGGACGATCGCGCGCACCTGGCCGGTGGTGGACCCGTCACCCGCGGGCTGCGGAACGGGCGCGTCCTCCTTCAGGACCGCGGGCACCCGGTGCCGGTCCGCCCGCTCCTGTCGCAGCGACGCGTCCACGGCGGTGCCCGCGGCCACTCCCGCCACCGGGCCGCCGACCGCCATCACCAGGCCGGTGACCAGCACGACCCACGCCTCGATCACATCCGAGCGGCGTCTGAGCGGGTTGCGCCGCCACCGCCATGTCCGCCGCCCCCGCACTTCCGTGCCCATGTTGCGACCGTCGCACGCGCGGGGAGGGCAGGACGAGGGCCGGGCAGCCCCCTTGAGGGCCCGTTCGGCCCTGGTATCGCCCTGACCTGCTGCGCCACGATTCCCACCGGGGGGCAGGGCGGACGGTGGACGAACAGTGCGAGAGCCCATGACCGAGACACGAGCGACATCGGCGACACCAGCGACACCGATCAGGGTGTTCCTACTCGACGACCACGAGGTCGTCCGGCGCGGACTGCACGATCTCCTGGACGCCGAACCGGATATCGAGGTGGTCGGCGACGCGGGGACCGTCGACCACGCGCTGGCCCGCGGCCCGGCGCTGCGGCCCGACGTGGCCATCTTGGACGTCCGGCTGCCGGACGGGGACGGCATCACGGTCTGCCGCGAGCTGCGCTCCCGGATGCCGGATCTGGCCTGTCTGATGCTGACCTCGTTCGACGACGACGATGCGCTGTTGGACGCGATCATGGCCGGGGCGGCGGGCTATGTGCTCAAGCAGATCAAGGGGTCGGACCTGGTCTCGGCGGTGCGCACCGTCGCCTCCGGCCAGTCGATGCTGGACCCGGCCACCACCGCCCGGCTGATGAGCACCCTGCGGGGGGATACCGCCCCGCAGGAGCCCAGGGACGAGGTGCTGGCCGGGCTGTCCCCGCGCGAGCGGGAAATCCTGGTGCTGATCGGCGACGGGCTCACCAACCGGCAGATCGGCAAGCGGCTCTTCCTGTCCGAGAAGACGGTCAAGAACCACATCTCCCGGCTGCTGGCCAAGCTGGGCGTGGAGCGCCGTATCCAGGCGGCGGTGCTGGCGACCCACTCGGCCCCGCCCCCCGCCGACGGCCATCCGGGATGACCCGGGGCCGGGGCCGCACGGCCCCGGCCGTGCCTCCGACGGCCCCGATCCTGACGGCCCGGCCGCTGACGGCCCCACCACCACTTACGACCCACCACCGCTGACGGCCCACTGGCGAGGAGACCCCATGCAGCCCGCAACGCTCGACGCGGCGATCCTGGAGAAGCTCATCTCCGCGGCCGTGGCCGCCCCGTCGATGCACAACACCCAGCCGTGGCGCTATCGGCTGAACCCCGACACCGTCACGCTGGAGGTCCGGGCCGCCCCCGAGCGGGCGCTGCGGTACGCCGATCCGATGGGCCGGGCGCTGAGCGTCTCCGCCGGGGCCGCCGTGTTCAATCTGCGGGTCGCCGTGGCCCACTTCGGCTGGGACCCGGTGGTCCGGCTGCTGCCGTACCGGTCGCAGCCCGATCTGCTGGCCACGGTGCGCCTGGCCGCGACGCCCAACGACGGCGACGGACACCATGACGACGGGCACCATGACGACGGGCACGATGCCCCGCACGGCGATCCGCATCACGATCTGTACGACGTCATCTGGCGGCGGCACAGCAGCCGCTCCCCCTTATCCGGGCGCCGACTGCCGCCACGGGTGCTGTACGAACTGGCGGAGGCGGCGCGCGCACACGGGGCCACGCTGTGGCTGGCGGGCCCCGAGGAGACCTCGCGGCTGTTGCGGCTGACCGCCGAGGCGGAGCGGCGCACCTCGGAGGATCCGCGTCGGCTCGCCGAGAGCCGCGACTGGGTCCGCGGCACCGGGCCGTACGGCATCCCGGCGGCCGCCCTCGGGCCACGGGACGTCACGGGGCGGCTGCCGATGCGCGACTACCTCGGCCCGGGGCCGGACGGCCGCCGGGGCGGTGATTCGCCCGCGGCGGCGTTCGAGAGCCACCCGGCCATCGCCGTACTGGCCACGGACCAGGACCGGCGCACCGACTGGCTGCGGGCCGGGCAGGCGCTGGAACACGTACTGCTGCTGGCGACCTCGTACACGGTCCGGGCGTCCCTGCTGCACCAGGCGCTGGAGTGGTCGGATCTGCGGTGGTCGCTGAGCGACGCCCACCGGACGCCGGGCCATGTGCAAATGCTGATCCGACTGGGTTACGGACCGGTCGGGCCGGGCACTCCGCGCAGCGAGGCGGCCGAGTCCCTGGACGGGGGCCGCTGAGGCGGCATGGGCGCCCGCTGACGCGGCACGGCCAACGCCGACCGCTCCGGCAGCGGCAAGCCCACCGCCCCCGCAGCGGCACCACCCCGCCCAGGCACCCTCAGCGACACGGCCACCGCCTACCGCCCCCGCAGCGGCACCACCTCGCCTACCGCCCCGCCGCAACAAGCCCGCCGCCTACACCTACCGCTCCGGCAGCGGTACGCCCCACACCAAGCGGGTGCCACCACCCGACGGCTCGCCGAGCTCCAGCTCGCCGCCGAGCTTCTCGGCGCGCTCGGCCATGTTCCGCAGTCCGCTGCGGTGGCCGCCCTCGGGGACGCCCACCCCGTTGTCCGTGACCATGAGGGTCAGCCGCCCGGCCGCCACGACCAGCGAGATCTCGGCGGCGTCCGCCCGTGCGTGCCGGGCGATGTTCGACATCGCCTCGGCCAGGACGGCGACCATGTCGTCCGCCACGGTGCGCGGCACATCGGTGTCGACCAGGCCCTCGGTGCGCAGTGAGGGGGTGAAGCCGAGCGCGGGCACGGCTTCCTCGATGGTCTTGGCGGTGCGGACCCGCAGCCCCTGAACCGCCGGGCCCGCCTCGTGCGAGCGCAGCCCGAAGATCGTCGAGCGGATGATCTTGATGGTGTCGTCCAGGTCGTCCACCACCCGCAGCAGCCGTTCGGAGCCCTCCGGGTGCTGGACGAAGCGCAGCGTGGACTGCAGCGTCATCCCGGCGGCGAAGAGCCGCTGGATGGCCAGGTCGTGCAGATCGCGGGCGATCCGGTCGCGGTCCTCCAGCAGCGCGAGCTGCTCCGCGTCGCGCCGCCGCTCGGCCAGTTTCATCGCGATGGCCGCCTGGCCCGCGAAGCCCAGCAGGGTGTCGGTCTCGATCTGGGTGAAGGCGGGGCTGTCCGCCATGCGGGCCAGTGAGAGCACCCCGCCCACTCCGTCGCTCGTGCGCATCGGCACCGCGACGGCCGGGCCGAGCCCCTCCCAGCGCTGCGGGCCGACCGTGATCCGCGGGTCGTTCTGGACGTCGGTGCTGGTGACCGGCTCGGAGGCGGTGAAGGCCGCCCCGCCGAAGGTGCCCCGGCGGGGCAGCACCAGACCGCGGTGGGCCTCGGCGTCGGTTCCCGCCGCGAGCGCGACCTGCAGTTCGTCGGTGCCGGGCACCGACAGCATCAGCACGCCCAGATCGGCGGAGAGGATCCGGCGGGCGTGCTCGACGATCAGCTCCAGGACCCGGGTCTCGTCCACTCCGGACAGCAGGCTGTTGGTGACGTCGGCGTTCGCCTCCAGCCAGCGCTGGCGGTGCTGGGCCTCCTCGTACAGCCGGGCGTTCTCGATGGCCACTCCGGCGGCCACGGCGAGGGTGGACAGCACCGTCTCGTCCTCGCCGTCGAACTCCTTACCGCCGCGCTTCTCGGTGAGATAGAGGTTGCCGAAGACCTCGTCGCGCACCCGGATGGGCACCCCGAGGAAGGAGCCCATCGGCGGATGGTTCGGCGGAAAGCCGTAGGAGGCCGGATGCTCCGAGAGTTCGGCGAGCCGCAGCGGCTGCGGGTGGCGGATCAGCTCCCCCAGGAGGCCGTGACCCGCCGGCAGATGCCCGATCGCCTCGATCCGCTCCTTGTCGATGCCCACCGGCAGGAATTCGGCCAGCCACTGGTCCTCGCCGATCACCCCCAGCGCGCCGTATTCGGCGTCCACGAGCACCACGGCGGCCTCGACGATCCTCCGCAGCACATGCGAAAGATCCAGCTCCCGGCCCACCGACAGGACGGCTTCCAGGAGGCTGCGCACCCGGTCCTGGGTGCCGCGCACCCCGTCGATGCGCTGCTGCAGCTCCTCCAGCAGCTCGTCCAGTCGCAGCTGGGGCAGGGACTCGGTACTCCTCGCGCTCTCCATACCCACGGTGCCTCCGTCGGCCTCACCGCGCTCGGCGCGGCATTCCGCACGGCCCTCACTCTCTTCACGGTAGCCGCGCCCGGCCGACGATGAGTCGGTCGGAACATCTTGGCGTGAGGGAGCACGTTGGCTAATGTGCGGTCCTGTTCGCTCTGGAGCGTTTTCGACACCCACAGAAGGGTGGACCACCAGATGCCCCTACGCCTCCGCCGTCGCCTCCTCCTCCCCCGCTTCTCGCGGCCACCCCGGCCACCCCGGACATCCCGGGCCCCCAGGCCACCCCGGATATCCCGGATCGCCGCCCTCGCCCTGGCCCTCGCGCTCGCCGCCCCCGCCTCCCCGGCGGCAGCGGCGAATCCCCCCGATCCGCCCGCGGATGTCTACAAGCTGCTGGAGGACCCCGAGGTCACCTCGGTCGGACAGGAGCCCGCCCATGCGCGGCTGACCCCGTACGCCGACACCGCCGGCGCCCTCGACGGCGGCTCCAGGAGCCGCTGGACCGCCTCGCTCGACGGCGACTGGAAGCTCCACATGTCCGATCGCCCCGAGGAGGTGCCGAAGGACTTCTTCACCGAGGGCTACGACACCTCCCGCAGCGGCTGGCGCAGTGTGAGCGTGCCGCACACCTGGCAGACGGACGGTCTCGACCATCCGGTGTTCCGGAACATCCCCACCGAGATGTATCCGGACGCTCCCCCGAAGGTCCCGCATGACGTCAACCCCACCGGCGCCTACGTCAAGACCTTCGAGCTGCCGAAGAGCTGGGAGAAGCGGCGGACGTTTCTCCGCTTCGAGGGCGTCACCAGCGGCTATCTGCTGTGGGTGAACGGCTCCTACGCCGGCTATGACCAGGGCGGCTACACCCCCGCCGAGTTCGACATCAGCGACCGGCTGCACCCGGGCCGCAACACCGTCGCAGTGCAGGTCCACCGCTGGGGTTCGGGGGCGCATCTGGAGGACTACGACCAGTGGCGGTTCTCCGGCATCTTCCGCTCGGTCGGGCTGTACTCCACCCCGGCCACCTATCTGCGGGACATCACGGTCAAGACCGATCTGGACGCCCGGTACCGCGACGCCCGGCTGACCGCCGAGGTCGAGGTGGCCGCCAAGGGCCCGCGGCGCGCCGCGGATGAGCGCAAGGTCCTCGGCACGCTCTACGACCGCCGCGGACGCAAGGTGACAACGATGTCAGGAACGGTGGACGGCGGCAGCGGATCCACCACCCTCACCGCAGACGTGGCCAATCCGGCCAAGTGGACCGATGAGACGCCCGACCTCTACACCCTCGTCGTCCGGCTCACCGACGCCGACGGCACGGTCACCCACACCACGGCCCAGCCGGTGGGCTTCCGCGAGATCGAGATCAAGGACAGACAGCTCCTCGTCAACGGCAAGCGCATCCTCGTCAAGGGCGTCAACCGCTCCGAGACCGACCCCGGAACCGGCCGCCACGCCACCCGTGAGCGCACCGCCTCGGACGTCTCCCTGATGAAGCAGCTCAACGTCAACTCCGTGCGCACCTCCCACTACCCCTCGGATCCCTACCTCTACGAACTGGCCGACGCACGCGGCCTGTGGATCGACGACGAGGTGGACATCGAGACCCATCACCACGACGCCTGCCCGGACGACTGCCTGGCCGAGCGGCCCGAGTGGCAGGCCGCGTTCATGGACCGCCTCACGGCGATGTACGAACGGGACAAGAACCATCCCAGCGTGCTGATGTGGGACACCGGGAACGAGGCCGGTCTGGGCAAGGCCCACTACGCGATGGCCGACTTCCTGGACCGCGAGGACCCGGCCCGGCCGGTCTACCACCAGCCCAACAGCCCGGACGGCGACGCCCCGTTCGCCGATGTGTGGGGCCCGCGCTACCCCTCCCCCTCGGGTCTGGAGGAGAAGGCGAAGACCACCACCAAGCCCATCATCATGGGTGAGTACGCCCACGCCATGGGCAACTCGCTCGGCAACTTCCGGGAGTTCTGGGATGTCGTACGCAAGTATCCCCAGGTCCAGGGCGGCTACATCTGGGACTGGGCGGAGCAGAACATCACCCAGCCGTTGCTGACCACCCCCGACACCTCCGGCAACGACATCCTCTCCTACGTCTCCGGAAAACCCGGTCTGGTGGCGGGCCACCGGGGCAAGGCGCTGGAGCTGTCCGGTCTTGACGACTTCGTGGAGGTCTACCGCGACCCGAAGCTGGACACGGTCTCGGACGCGCTCACCCTGGACGCCTGGGTGAAACCCGCCGACTGGACCGGCTCCTTCACGGTGATCGCCAAGGGCGACCACAGCTATGCGCTGAAGATGCGCGACAAGGACACCCTGGAGTTCTACGTCTACGGGGACGGGGACTGGCACACGGTCGCGGCCGATGTCCCCGACGGCTGGTACGGCTCATGGCATCGCGTCTCGGGCACCTTCGACGGCCGGACGCTCCGGCTGCTCATCGACGGGAAGCAGACCGCGTCGGCCGACTGGACCGGCACCGTCGGCTCCTCCGCGCAGCCGGTGAACATCGGCCGCAACCCGGAGACCGACCAGGAGAACATCCGCACCCGGATGGCACACGGCACCGTCGACCAGGTCCGCGTCTACCACAAGGCGCTGAGCGCGGATCAGCTCGCCGCCGACCCCAGCACGGACGCGGTGCTCGCGCTCGACTTCGACCGGCTCGACCGGAAGGGGGAGTTCCTGTCCTATGGCGCCGGGACCGGTGGGGTCGACGGGGTGGTCTCCTCCGACCGCACCGTCCAGCCCGAGGCCCGCGCCATGGCCGCGGTCCACGCCCCGGTCCGCATCTCGGGCGACGAGGCCCGCGCGGGACGGATCGAGGTGCGCAACGAGCGGTCGTTCACCGGCACCGACGACCTCCGGCTGCGCTGGCGCATCACCGAGGGCGCCCGCACCCTGGCCCAGGGCAGCCGCACACTCGGCCTGGCCCCCGGCGAGCGGACCACCCTCCGGCTGCCGAAACCGCCCGCCAACCCCCAGGACGCCGACCGGCAGTTGACCGTGGAAGCGGTGCGGGCCGCGGACACGGCCTGGGCGAAGGCGGGAGACCGGGTGGCGGTCGAGCAGTTCGACATCGGCGGCCGGCAGCTCGCGGGCACGGTACCGGCGCGGGCACCGGGGAAGGTGAAGGCCACCACGTCCGGCGACCGCCTCACCGTCACCGGCGAGGGCTTCTCGTACGCCTTCGACCGGGCCAGTGGCGAGCTGGTCTCCATGAAGTCCGGCGGGCGGGAGCTGCTCGGCTCCGGCCCCGAGCTGGACGCCTGGCGCGCCCCGCTCAGCAATGAGATCGGCTCCGAGGAGGGGCCCTGGCGCGAGGCGGGCCTGGACCGGCTGCGCACCGCGCCGGGCAAGGTCACGGTGGACGAGCGGGGCGGCGAGGTCGTCGTCACCGCGCCCTCCTCCGCCGCCGCGCCCGGCGTGAAGGACTCCTCGTTCGCCCAGACCCTGCGGTACACCGTCAGCGGCACCGGGGAGCTGCGCCTCGATCACCGCGTCGAGGCCCGCGGCGCGGCGCGCACGGTGCCCTATCTGCCCCGTATCGGGCTCTCGCTCCGGCTGCCCGACCGCTACGACCGGTTCACCTGGTACGGGCGCGGGCCGCAGGAGAACTACAACGACCGTAAGGACGGCGCACCGGTGGGGGTGTACTCCACGGACGTGGACGAGCAGTTCGCCGGTTACACCAAGCCGCAGGACTACGGGAACCATGAGGACGTCCGCTGGGCCTCGCTGTCCGACGGCAGCGGCGGGCTTCTGGTGTCGGGGGACTTCTCGGCCGGGGTGACCCCCTACACCGGGATCGACCGCGCCGCCTATCCGTTCGCCCTCCGCAAGGACCCGGTGGGCAACACCCTGCACCTGGACCACGCGGTGAGCGGTGTGAGCGAGACGTTCCACACCGTGCTGCCCCAGTACCAGGTGCGGCCCGCCAAGGAGTACGCCTACACCCTGCGGCTGCGCCCGCTGACCGGCGCCGAGGCCCGCACCGGCACCCCGCGCGGCCCGGTGGTCTGCGCCCCCGAGGCCAAGCTCACCGCCGCCGACACCACGGTGTCGGCGGGTGAATCGACCTCGGCGGAGCTGACCGTCACCAACCCCTGCGGCACTCCGCTGCGCGACGTCACGGCGGCCTTCGGCCTGGCCGAGGGGTGGACCGCCGAGCCCGGCACCCTCGACCTCGGCGACCTCGCGGCGGGCCGGACCGCGACCGTACGGACCGAGATCACCCGCGGTGAGGGCACCCCGGACGGCCTGCGGCCCGCCGTCGCCGACGTCCGCGCGACCTCGGCGAGCGGCGCGCGGGTGAGCGGCTCGGCGTCGGCCGACATCGACGGCACGCCTCCCCCGCCGCGCGGCGACGTGGCGGTGTCCACGCTCGACTTCCTCACCGCGGACAACGGCTGGGGCCCGGTCGAACGCGACCACAGCAACGGCGAGTCCGCCCCCGGCGACGGCAAGTCCCTGACCGTCGGCGGCACGGCCTACGAGCGCGGCCTCGGCACGCACGCCGATTCGACGGTCGAGGTCTTCCTGGGCGGCAACTGCTCGTCCTTCACGGCCGAGACGGGCGTGGACGACGAGGTGGGGGCCGACGGCAGCGTCGTCTTCGAGGTGTACGCCGACGGCGAGCGGGTGTACCGCGGTGAGACGGTGCGCGGCTCGGACGCGGCCGTACCGGTGAAGGCCGACGTCGAGGGCGCGCAGCGGCTCCGGCTGCGGGTCACCGACGGCGGCGACGGCAACGCGCATGACCACGCCGACTGGGGAGCGGCCACGGTGCGCTGTGGAACGGGAGGAACAGGAGGAACGGGATGACCTGACGGCGGATGGCCGCGGGCCCCGGTCACGCACCCCGGGGCCCGCGCCGTCCGTCCGGTCCTCGGGCCCGCGCCGTCCGTCCGGGGACCGGCCCCGCGCCTTCCGTTCAGTCCCCGGCCCCCGCGCCTTCCGGCCCCTGGAGCAGCTCCTCGAGCCGGTCCAGGAAGACCCGCTGCTTCGTCACGATCTTGCGGCGGGCCTCGTCCGGGCCGAACCAGGCGACCCGGTCGATCTCGGGGAACTCCCGCATCCGGCCGGACCCCTTCGGCCACTCCATGGTGAACGTGCCGGGTGTGATCCGCTCCGGGTCCAGATCGCCCGCGCGCGCCCAGACGGTGACCTCCTTGCCCCCGGTCTGCGTCACGGAGCCGAGCGGAAGCGGCTCGCCGCCGGGCGGGGGCATGCCGAGCTCCTCCTCGAACTCCCGGCGCGCGGCGGCCTCCGGAGTCTCGTCCTCGTCGTACTCCCCCTTGGGCACCGTCCAGGCGCCCGCGTCCTTGGCGGCCCAGAACGGGCCTCCCATATGGGCGAGGAGCACCTCGATGGCCGGACCGGCCGGGCCCGCACCGCGGTACAGCAGGAGTCCGGCGCTGCGCTTAGGAGTCACAGCGACCAGTGTGCGCCCACCCCGCCGGGGTGGTGTGCCGGGCTCGCCGGGTCAGCCCTTGCGGGCGTAGCCGAGGTAGGTGACCAGCGGCCGGGCGTCCGGGGCGAGGACGAAGTCGACGATCGGCGGGATCTGCTCATCGCTGATCTGCCCCTTGCGGCGCGCCATGGTGGCCTTGACCAGGCTGCGCGGGTCCTTGGGCTTGAAGTCGCAGATGTCCTCGTTGCGCAGCCCCTGCCGGTCCAGGGCAGCGGTCAGTTCGGCGGGGGTGCGCAGCCGCGCCGCCGTGTAGCGGCCGGCCGGCATGATGCGGGTCATCGGGACGCGCTGGAAGGCACCCAGGTAGATCAGCCGGGAGAGCAGGGTGCGGTTGACGGTGTCGTAGATCAGCACACCGCCGGGCCGCAGCACCCGGGCGGCCTCCGCGAGCACCCGATCCAGCTCCGAGGTGATCTCGAAGGTGTCCGCGTAGTAGGCGAGGTCGAACGCGCCGTCGGCGAGGCCGAGTTGCTCGGCGGGCGCGGTGCGGTACTCGATCCCGGGGTGCTCGCCGTCGCCCGCCTCACGCGCCATCTCGGTCGCGGTGGCGGAGGGGTCGACCGCGACGACATCGAAGCCGAGACCGGCCAGCCCGCGGGCCAGCAGCCCGCGGCCGCTGCCCACGACCACGGCGCGGCTTCCGGACGCGGAGAGGTCCGCGCTCTTGAGCGTGGTGCGGACGTACTCCAGGCGGCTGTCCTGAAAGGTGACGGCCCGGATCTGACGGCCGTCGACGGCCTCCGGCGACCGTGAGTCCAGTTCGATGTGCGGGGCGGCGGCCATCGTCTTCTCCCTCACGGGTGCGCGGATTCGCGGATTCACCGGTGCCTGGGGTGGGCCGGACAGGCTCGCCCGGTTCCCCGAGGAAACCTAACATCCTTAAGTTCCCTCAGGGAACTCGGCTAGGGTTGTGTCATGACCCGTACTCCGCTCGCCGATGTGGCGTGCTCGATCGCCCGCGCCACCGATCTGTTCGGCGACGCCTGGACGGCGCTGATCATGCGGGATGTGCTCACCGGGGTCACCCGCTTCGACGATCTCGCCCATGACCTGGGCATATCGCGGAAGGTCCTGGCCGCCCGGCTGTCCCGGCTGGTCGAGGAGGGGGTGCTGGTCCGGGAGCGATACCAGGAGCGTCCGCCACGTGAGCACTATCGCGCCACCCCGAAGGGCGAGGAGCTCTATCCGGTGCTGCTCGCCCTGATGGAGTGGGGCGACCGCTGGTACGCGGGCCCCGCCGGGGCGCCGGCCCGGATCCGCCATCTCGGCTGCGGACGGGACACCACACCGGTGTCCGCGTGCGCCCACTGCGGGGAGCCCCTGACGGTCGGCAACACCACCCAGCTCCCGGGCCCCGGTGGACGCACCGGACCCGGCACCCAGGTACTCGGCCCGCTGCTCGCCGCGCGGGAGGACACCCCGGAGACCGGGCACCCGGCGACGGTTTGAGCGAACGGCACGGGGCACTCGGCACCACAGCCGGGCATCCGACCACGAGGAGCGCCGACCATGCGCTACGAAGAACTGACGGGCCTGGTCCAGGCCCGGGCCCAGCTCCCCGACCGGCAGTCGGCCGAGCGGGCGATACGGGCGACGCTCGAAACCCTCGCCGAGCGCATCCCGGGCGGGCTGGCGGACCACATGGCGGCACAGCTCCCGCAGGAGGCGGGCGAGCCCCTGCGCCGGGTCGCCGCCGCATACGAGGGCACGCCCGAGGAACGGGCACACCGGCGGGACCACGGCGAGCGGTTCGACCTCACCGGTTTCGCGGGCCGGGTCGCCTGGCGCACCGAGCACACCGAGGATGAGGCGCTGCGCGAGGCGGCCGCCTTCTTCGAGGTGCTGGACTCGGCCGTGGACCCGGAGCTGATGGAGAAGCTCTACGGCGTGCTGCCGAGCGACATCCGGGAGCTGCTGCCGGAGGCACGCGCCGAGCAGGGCTGGAGAGAGCGCCCCTAGTCCCAGGCCCGGTGCGAGCGGCTCACTCCGGCTGCCCCGGGTGGCCGGGATGTCCGTGGCGCGGCGGCGGGCTCGGCTCGGCCGCCGTCTGCGGCGTCACCGGCGATCCACCGCGCGGCGGCGAGGGCCGCTCGGGGAACGGCTCGGCGCGCGGCTCGCCGGGCGAGGGGGTGGCGCCGCCCGCCAGTTGGCGCAGGCGCGCCGTGACCACTTCGACGACCGGAAGGCGGTCGGCGTGGGAGCGCTCGTACTCCAGCAGCTTCCGCAGCCGCTCCTCGGTGAGGGCGCGGATGCGGTGCCGCAGGGCGCCGAGCGGCAGATGGTCGTAGTCCGCGAGCGGCAGGTTGTCGTGGCTGGTCATCCATCCTCCCTCCGCCCCTCCTCCGGGGCCCGTGCGGCGAGCGGGTACCCGCGCACGTACAGCGAAAACGACATAGCGGGCGGGCGCGGCGGGAGGGGCTGCCGCCCCGCCGTGCATAACGGGGGAGCACCGCGGGGCGGCAGCGGCCGAGCCGGGAGGACTCGGCCGAGCCGCGGGGCGTGGGATGTTCCCGGCGGCTCATCGGTGTCTACGGACCCCATCGGTGCCCTGTTCATCTTTGTCCGATGGTGAGCACCCGCCGTTCGAGCACCGGCCACGCCCCCGGTGCGCGGGGCGGTCCGGACCCCGGTCCGGGTCCGCGGATTGCCGTGGCGTGATCGTCTGTCAGGCTGTCCCCATGCCGATCACCACCGTGTCCGAGCTCGTCGACGAACTGCTCTCCGGGCCCCGCCCGCTGCCGATCATCTCCGCGGGCGTCCCCGTCCTCCGGCAACCGGCCTTGCCGTACGAGGGCCAGCTGGCCGCGGACGTGCTGGACCGGCTGCTGGCGGCGATGCGGGAGACGATGCACTCCGCGCCCGGGGTGGGGCTCGCCGCCCCGCAGATCGGGGTGCCGCTGCGGCTGGCGGTGATCGAGGACCCGGCGGAGGTGGCGGCCGAGGTGCAGGAGGTGCGCGGCCGGGTGCCGCAGCCGTACCGGGTACTGGTCAATCCCGCCTACGAACCGGTCGGCGACGGCCGGGCGGCGTTCTTCGAGGGGTGCCTGAGCATCCCCGGCTGGCAGGCCGTGGTCAGCCGCCCGGACCGGATCCGGCTGCGCGGGCAGGACGAGACGGGGCGGGAGCTGGACGAGGAGTTCACCGGCTGGCCCGCGCGGATCGTCCAGCACGAGACCGACCATCTCGACGGCGTCCTCTATCTGGATCTGGCCGAAACTCGCTCCCTGTCCACCGCCCAGGCCGTCAGCGACTACTGGTCCCAGCCCACCCCCGCCGCCGCCGCCCATTCACTGGGCTTCCCGCTCCGGACCGCCACCGGCACCGGCGATGACAGCGGCGGCGCCGTCGCTACCGCTCCGTAACCACGGGCCGACCAGCGGCATGTGTTCGTCATCGACTGGCAGTCGCCGAATCACCACACGGACACTGTGACGTACGTCGCCACGGCAAGACTGGTGAACGCCTGCAGTGCGCGCCGCCTCAGCGCACCGCACGGCGAGTGAGGCGTTTCTTCCGCTCTTCCCCAGTCCCCACCGCTCCTGACTTCCCTTGAACGGAGAACAGGAATGTCCGTGCTCACGACGTCCTCGACGACGGCGCCCACCACCTCGTACGTCACCTCGATCGCCCACACCCAGGAGCAGATCCACGCCGCGCAGCGGTTGCGCTACCAGGTGTTCGGCGAGGAGAGGGGCGGCCGGCTGGACGCCGCGGTCGACGGCCGCGACGTGGACGAGTTCGACGAGATCATGGACCACCTGATCGTCACGGACACGGCGACGGGCACCGTGGTCGGCACCTACCGGCTGCTTCCCCCCGGGCGCAGCGAGCGGCTCTACTCGGACACCGAGTTCGATCTGCGCGGCCTGCCGACCGAGGTCCGCTCGTCCATGGTCGAAACCGGCCGGGCCTGTGTCCACGCCGATCACCGCACGGGCGCGGTCATCAACCTCATGTGGGCCGGGCTGGCCCGCTATGTGCTGCTGTCCGGCCATCGCTATCTCGCGGGCTGTGCCTCGGTTCCGCTGGCCGAGGGCGAGGGGGCCGCCGCCAACGCCTGGCTGCTCGGCACCAGCAAGCACGCCGCCCCGCCCGAGATGCGGGTTCACCCGCTCGACCCGTGGATACCCTCGCGGCCGCTGGACGGCGAGCCCAGCTACGCCGACCTGCCGCCGCTGCTCCGCGGCTATCTGCGGGTCGGCGCCTGGATGTGCGGCTCCCCGCAGCACGACCGGGCCTTCAACGACGCCGACTTCTTCGTGCTGCTGGACACCGAGCGGATGAACGACCGCTACCGCCGCTACTTCCTGGGTGAATCCCAGTGACCGACGCGGCCGCGATGAGTCTGCCCGAGCACGCCTGGGCGGGCTGGTCCCCGTGCACTCCCGGCTGTGTCTCCCACGCCGCCGACCGTGTCCCGGCCACCCGGGGCGCCCGGCGGGCCGCGGTCTTCGGCCGGGCGGTGATGGGCGCGCTGCTGTCCGGGCGGCGGATCGCCGAGCCCGAGACGCTGCGGGCGCGGGCGGCGACGCTGCTGGACTCCCTCGGCATCCGGCTGGAGGTGACGGGCGACAGCACGCTCAGCGCGCCCGGCGGCACCGGCACGCTCGTCGTGGCGAACCACATCTCCTGGCTGGACATCCTCGCGCTGCTCGCGGTGGAGCCCGTGGTGATGCTGGCCAAGCGGGAGATCGCGGGCTGGCCGCTGATCGGCTCACTGGCCACCCGCGCGGGGACGCAGTACATCGACCGCGGCTCGTTGCGCCAACTCCCCGACACCGTACGGGAGATGGCGGCCCGGATGCGTGACGGCCAGTCGGTGATGGCCTTCCCGCAGGGCATCACCTGGTGTTCGGGCGCGGGCGGCAGCTTCCGGCGGGCCACCTTCCAGGCCGCGCTGGACGCGGGTGCGCCGGTGCGCCCGGTGACCCTGGAGTACGTCCAGCACGGCGTCCCGACCACGGTGGCCGCCTTCGTCGGCGAGGACGACTTCGGCGGCTCGCTGCGCCGGGTGCTGCGCGCCGACGGGCTCACGGTGCGGGTGGCCGTGCACCGTGAGCTGCGGCCGATGCGGGACGTCGACGACCGGCGCACGGTCGCGGCACAGGCCCAGGCGACCGTCTGCGGGGCGCGGTTGCCCCTGCATCAGGAGTTCCCCGCCCTCGAACTGGCACGCTGAGCCCGTCCGCTCCGGGCCCTCCGTCCCGGGCCCTCCGTCCCGGGCGCCGCGTCCCGTCGAAGGACGGCGCCCGGGGCAGTGCTCAGCTCTCCGTGCGCCGGTCCTTGACCCGGCGGATCTTGCCCACGGAGCGCTCCAGCGTCTCCGGGTCCACGATCGCCACCTCGACCGTGAGCCCCACCCCGTCCTTCACTCCCCGCGCGATCGCCGCCGCGGCGGCCGCTCGCTGCTCGGGGCCGACGCCGGGGCGGGCCTCGATCCGCACCACCATATGGTCCATCCGGCCGCGCCGGGTCAGCTCGAGCTGGAAGTGCGGGGCCACCGCCGGGACCCGCAGCACGATCTCCTCGATCTGGCTGGGGAAGACATTGACCCCGCGCACGATGAGCATGTCGTCACAGCGGCCGGTGATCTTCTGGATGCGCCGGAAGGCGGGGCGGGCGGTGCCGGGCAGCAGCCGGGTGAGATCGCGGGTGCGGTAGCGGATGACGGGGAGCGCCTCCTTGGTGAGGGTGGTGAAGGCCAGTTCCCCCTCCTCGCCGCCGGGCAGCACCGCGTCGGTGAACGGGTCGACGATCTCCGGGTAGAAGTGGTCCTCCCAGACGTGCAGCCCGTCCTTGGTCTCCACGCACTCCTGGGCCACCCCGGGGCCGATCACCTCCGAGAGCCCGTATATGTCCACCGCGTGGATGTCCATGCGCTCCTCGATCTCGCGGCGCATCTCCTCCGTCCAGGGTTCGGCGCCGAAGATGCCGACCTGGAGGGAGGTGGAGCGGGGGTCGACGCCCTGCCGCTCGAACTCGTCGAGGAGCGTCAGCAGATAGGAGGGCGTGATCATGATGATCTCGGGCCTGAGGTCCTGGATGAGCCGCACCTGCCGGGCGGTCATTCCCCCGGAGGCGGGGATGACGGTGCAGCCGAGCCGCTCGGCGCCGTAGTGGGCGCCGAGGCCGCCGGTGAACAGGCCGTAGCCGTAGGAGATGTGCACCTTGTGGCCGGGCCGGCCACCGGCCGCGCGGATCGAGCGGGCGATCACCTCCGCCCATACCGCCAGGTCGTGCTCGGTGTAGCCGACGAGGGTGGGGCGGCCGGTGGTGCCGCTTGAGGCGTGCAGCCGCCGCACCTCGCTGTGCTCGACGCCGAACATCCCGAAGGGGTAGGTGTCGCGCAGATCGTCCTTGGTGGTGAAGGGGAACCGGGCCAGGTCCCCCAGGGTGCGGCAGTCCTCGGGGCCGACCCCGGCCGCGCGGAACTTCTCGCGGTACAGCTCGACATGGTCGTACGCATGGCGCAAGGTGGCGCGCAGCCGGGTGATCTGGAGCGCCCTCAGCTCCTCGGTGCTCATCCGCTCGGCGTCGTCGAGCGGAGCCACGCTCAGGGATTCCGCCATGGGCCGTCCACCACCTCCGCTTGCCGACCGAACATTCGGTCACCGTTCGGGCGCGGTCCAGTAATCCAGCATCCGACCTGGCTGTCAAGGGTCCGGACAGCCCGGGCCGCGCCGGTACGCACCCCGGCCGGACGCGGAACGGTTGCGAGGACGGTGAACGATCGGCGCCACCCCTCCGTATCCGTAAATGCGGTGGACGCAGCCGCGACCCGGATCCGATGCGAGAGGGCCTTTCATGTACGACGCCGCCGACGCTCCGCACCCGCTCCGGACCGCCGACCGCCCCCCGCGCCGCCATGGCCCGCGCGCGGTGGCGATGGCGGTCGCGGCGGCGGTGGGCGCACTGCTGACCGTCGCCGGATGCGGCGGCGGGGACGGTAAGGCGGACGCCAAGGCGGAGACCGGGGGAAACGCCGCCCGGCCGAGCGCGAGCCCCGCGCCCAAGGCCGCGCGGGTGGAGCAGCTCGCCTCGGCCGCCGGCTGCGAGCCGCAGTTCACCACCAAGGTGGACGACTACCGCCAGGCCGTGTGCAAGACCGTCAAGGGCAAGTTCGTCTTCCTCGACTTCGTCACCGCCAAGGGCCAGCGCGACTGGCTGGAGACCGCGCAGATGTACGGCGGGGTCTATCTGGTCGGCAACCGCTGGGTGCTGTCGTCCTCCCCCAGGAAGAACATGGAGAGGCTCCGGGAGGAGTTCGGCGGCACCATCGAGGAGGAGACCTCCTACGGGGACGCCTCCCGCGCCCCCCAGTGAGGATCTTTCCCCTCCCCGCCCCTTCCCGCAGCATCGATATGCGGCGCCGCCTTTCAGCCCCTCCGGCGTTTGAGGAGCGGGGTCTGGGGCGGAGCCCCAGTTGAGGGAAGGGGCGGGGAGGGGAGCAGCCCGCCGCAGGCGCCACGACCCGCCGGACACCCCCTACACGTCGGCGAGCGCCCGCAGCGTGGCGGCCTCCCGGGGCAGCAGCCGCTCGTCGTCCTCCGGGACGAACTCCAGCAGGACATCCATCGGCGGACCGCCGGACACCGCGGCACGGTGCGTGCGCAGCCGCTCGAAGGTGCTGCGCCACAGCGGGGCGCGGGCGGTCAGCGGCAGCCGGGTGGTCCCGGGCCACCAGGAGAAGGCGTGCACCGCGGCGATCCGGTCCCCCAGCGCGTCCAGTCCCTTCAGCGCCTCGGCGTCCGGCATGTCGACGGGCGGCTGCCAGTAGGTGGCGACCTCGGCGCGGTCCACCTCGGCCAGCAGCCGGAGGGTGTGGTCCGCGCCGTCGGTCAGGGTGTTCCGGTGGAATTCGTAGGCGAGTTCCACCCCCGCGTCCGCGGCGAGCGCGGCGGCGCGCCGGGTGTCCTCGACGACCGCGCGGCGCGCCTCGGGCGGGGTCTCCCGGGTGCCCGTGGCGCCCGCCCAGATCCGGATGCGCGGGGCGCCGAGCGCCACGGCGGAGCGGAGCACCGCGTCGAACTCCTCCGGGTCGCCGCGCCCGGCACGGTAGTAGGAGCCGTACGAGGCGACGGCGAGCCCGGCGGCCACGGTGGCGTCGCGGACCCGCCGGGCGGTGTCCTCGTCGCCGGGCGGCACATGGACGTCACCGCCCCATTCGACGCACTCCAGGCCCGCTCCGGCCACGGCGGCGATCACCTGGTCCGGGTCGAGCCGGCGCAGCGTCACCGAGCAGATGCCGAGCCGCGTCATGCGCCCGCCTCCGTGACGGTGGGCGCGTCGCCCGCGCCGAAGTCCACCACGACGCCTTGGCCGTCCGGCAGCCGTACGGTGACCGCGAGCCCGTTCACCTCGGCGGTGGCGAGATCGGCGAGGGGGACCGGATCGCGTTCGCCGGTGAGCGAGGCCAGTGCGACGAAGAGGGTGCCTGCGGAATCCTCGCCGACGGTGCCGGTGAGTTCGGGGACCAGGGCCCATGGACCGTACGCGGTGCCCTGCGGCGCCCTGACGGCGGTGGCGCTCTGCCAGCCGTGCAGTCCGAGGAGCTGACCGGTCACCTCTTCCCCGTCCAGCCGTATCTCGGCGCCCTGTTCGGTCTCCGCCGGGGTGCCCGGGGGCAGGGCGACGGCCCAGCCGCTGTGGTGGATCCGGGTCCCGGCGGGGACGCCCACGGCGCGGTGGACGCGCACTTCGAGCCGGCCGCGGACGAGGGTCAGGCTGTCGACGCGGATCGAGGGCACCTTGGGGCCGGCGTCGGGGAAGGCCGGGGTGTGGGAGGAGGCGAGCCAGTCGGGGCCCGCGGCCAGGGGGTGGATGCGCAGCCGCGCGCTGCGCACTCCGCGCACCTCGATGGCGATGTGGTTGTCGGGAGTGTTGTCCGCGCTGGTGGGACCGGTGCGGGTGGAGTAGGCGAGCCGGGCGTAGAGCGGGTCGGCGGGCCCGTGCTCGGCCTCCCAGGGGCGGAGCTTGTAGCTGCCGTGGTTGTGCAGCCGCACCAGCCCGTCCCGGCCCGTGGTCTGGACGAGGAACCCGGCGGCGGGCAGCGCCAGCGCCCGGTCCGGCCCCTCGGCGGGCGCGGCCTCCTCGGTGGCGGTCCACACCGGGTGGTCGGGCGGCAGCAGCAGGGCGAGGAACCCCTTGGAGGCCCAGTAGGGCGAGCCGGGCCCGGAGTAGCACTGCAGGGTCGCCGCGTGCGGCCCGTACCAGCCCAGGCTCAGCACCCCGTCATCGGTCAGCGCCCCGCGGTCCAGGAAGTGGCGCAGCGCTCCGCTGAGAACGCGGCGGGTGGCCCCGGGGGCGAGGGGGGTGTGGCCGGTGAGGGCGCCGAGGGCCACCGAGGCGACGGCGGCGAAGCGGTAGGTGAGGGAGCGGCCGTGGTGGATGGGGGCACCGTCGGCGTCGAAGAGCAGCGAGAAGCCCTCGAGGAAGGTGCGCAGTCGGGGGCCGAGCCGGTCCAGCAGCGCTTCGTCGGCGGCGAGATGGGCGTGGAGCAGCGGGTACATGTGCAGTGCCCAGCCGTTGTAGTGGTCGAACGACCGCCCGTCGCCGTCGGAGTACCAGCCCTGGCCCTCGTACCAGCCCTCCAGGAGGCCGAGCCCCCGCTCGATGGCGCGCGCCGTCTCGGCGTCACCGCGTCCGGCGGACTCCAGGAAACCGGCGACGGTAAGGGGGAAGAGATACCAGTTGTTGGGGGCGGGCTGGTGGCGCAGCGCACCGCGCAGCCACTCCTCGGTGCGGTCCTGGGCGTCGGACGGCAGGGCGTCCCAGGTCCACGGCGCGGTCAGCCGCAGGCCCAGGGCCACGGACGCGGACTCCACCATGGGCTGGCCGTGGGCGCCGTGATGGCCGATCACCGGCCAGGACTCGGCGTCGTCGCGCCCGGGGGTGAGGGTGCCGCGGGCGATGCCCGCGGTGTAGCGCTCCAGGAAGCCGTGCTGGTCCTTGCCCGAGGCCCCGGCGGTGCGGAAGGCGGCGAGGAGGAAGGTGCGGGCGAACCCTTCGAGCCCGTCGGAGCGCACCCCGGACCTCGACGGGGGGCCGGGCAGGTCGATCAGCCCCTGGCCGGGGGTGGCGTAGCGGAGGGCGGCGTGCAGCATGCCGTCCGCGGCGGCCTCCCAGTGGGCGCGGGTGTAGCCGGTGTGGGGGCTGAGGGTGCGGTCGTCGGCGGGGAGGAGGAAGGGGAGCTCGGGCATAGCGGGGTGAGCCTCCTGGGGTCGCGGGACGTGAGAGGGCGCGCCTCTTACGCCGAACGGTCGAGGATCTCCGGTCGTACGGGGTGGGCGAAGTCGCGGCCGGTGACGTAGTTCTCGATCTCGCCGATGGCGAGGTCGGCCAGGCGGCGCAGCTCACCGCTCTTGGATCCGGCGATATGCGGGGTGATCAGCGCGTTGTCGCAGTCGTACAGCGGTGAGGCGGCGGGCAGCACCTCCGGCACGGTGACATCGAGGACGGCGCGGATCCGCCCGGCCACCAGCTCCTCGGTCAGCGCGTCCTGGTCCACCACCGCCCCGCGCGCGGTGTTGATGAGCGTGGCGCCGTCCGGCATGGCGGCCAGCAGCTCCCGGCTGACCAGCCCCTGGGTGGCGGGCAGCAGGGGGGTGTGGACGCTGATGACATCGCTGCCGGCGAAGAGTTCCCGCAGGCCGACCTGGAGCGCGCCGAGTTCCCGCGCCTCCTGAGCCGTGACGTACGGGTCGTACAGCCGCAGGTCGAGGTCGTACGGGCGAAGCAGCTCGATCACCCGGCGGCCGATGACGGAGGCGCTGAGGATGCCCACTGTCCGGCGGTAGTTGCCGGCGTCCGGATAGCGCTCGTTCCAGTCGATGGTGCGCCGCTCGGCGCGGTAGTCCCGGGCGATGTCCAGGATGCGCTTGTTGGACAGCAGGATCATGGCGACGGTGTATTCGGCGACGGGTACGGCGTTGGCCGCGGCCGCCGAGGAGACCGCGATGCCACGCTCCCAGCAGGCGTCGGTGATGTGGTGGCGCACGGTGCCCGCGGTGTGGACGACGGCGCGCAGCCGGGGCGCGGCGTCCAGCGCGCGGCGGTCCAGGGGCGGGCAGCCCCAGCCGGTGACCAGCAGTTCGGCATCGGCGAGGGCACGGCGCGCGGCCGGGGTGGTGAAGTCGTCGAGGACGAGGCCGGGATCGAGGTCGAGGAGTTCGGTGAGCCGGTCCATACTTCCGGATCCGAGCACCTGCCGGGCGGAGCGCTCGGCCATGGCCAGGGCGGCTCGGGGGCGGTGGCGGGCGGAGAGGTGCGGGTCGGTCACTTGACGCTCCCTGCGGTCAGTCCGGACTTCCAGTAGCGCTGCAGCATCACGAACGCCACGATCAGCGGCACGACGGCGAGCAGTGAGCCGATGACCACGAGGGGGTAGTACTCGGGCGAGACGGTGGCGGCGCTGTTCCAGGTGTAGAGGCCGAGGCTGAGCGGATACAGGTGCTGGTCGGAGAGCATCACCATCGGAAGGAAGAAGTTGTTCCAGATGGCCGTGAGCTGAAAGAGGAAGACGGTCACGAACCCGGGCCCGAGCATCCGCAGGCTGACGCGTACATAGGTCTGCAGTTCGCCCGCGCCGTCGACCCGGGACGCCTCCAGCACCTCGTTGGGCACATAGCCGCTGCTGAGCAGGCGGGCGAGGTAGACGCCGAAGGGGTTGAAGAGCACCGGGATGAAGACCGACCAGAAGGTGTTGACCATGCCGATGTTGGAGGCCACCAGATAGAGCGGCAGGGCCAGCACGGTCGGCGGCACCATGACGCCGGTGAGCACGAGGCCGAACAGCTTCTCCTTGTGCCGGAACTCGTACTTGTCGAAGGCGTAGCCCGCGGCGACGCTGATGAGCGAGCCGACCAGGGCGCCGACGACCGCGTACAGCAGGCTGTTGACGTACCACTCGCCGTAGAGCCCGCCGTCCATGGAGAACAGGTCGGAGAGGTTGCGCCCGAAGGAGAAGTCGCCGAAGGAGAGGATGTCGCTGCCGAAGAGGGCGTCGGCGTTCTTGGTGGACGCCAGCACCAGCCACAGCGCGGGCAGCATGGTGTAGAGGGCGGCGATCAGGACCACGGCGTTGGCGATGCCACGGCTGGTCAGCTTGGAGCGCCCGAAGGGCTTGCCGAGCGGTCTGGCCGGCGGTCCCTGGGGGGTGTTCACGGGGGTGGTGGGTGTGGTCGTGGTCATCACGCTCTCCGTTCCCGGCGGCCCGACCAGCGCGTCACGGCGTACGACAGGACACAGGTGACGATCAGGAGGATGACGGAGGCCGCGGAGGCGAGTCCGTAATTGTTGCGGCGGAAGGCCGCGTCGTAGATGTACATGTTCGGGGTGAAGCGGGAGTTGACCATCGGGGTGGCCTGGTTCATCAGCATGGGTTCGGTGAACAGCTGGAGCGCGCCGATCAGGGAGAACATGCACACCATGACGACGGAGCCCCTGATGATGGGCACCTTGACCTGGAGCGCGGTGCGGATGCCCCCGGCGCCGTCGATGGTCGCCGCCTCGATCACCTCACGCGGCAGCGCCTGGAGCGCGGCATAGAAGATGATCATGTTGTAGCCGAGCCCGCTCCACAGGGCGATATTGACGATCGACGGGAGCACGGTGTGCAGACCGAGGAAGTCGATGGTGATGTCGGCCTGGGCGAAGAGCTTGATGACCGGGCTGAGCCCCGGGGTGTAGAGGTACAGCCAGATGACGGCCGCGATGATGCCGGGAACGGCGTGCGGCAGATAGACCAGCATCTGCACGGTCCGCCGCAGCCTGATGAGGCCCGAGTCGAGCAGCAGGCCGAGCGCGAGCGCGCTGATGACCACGAGCGGGACGAAGATCACGCAGTAGAGGGCGATGGTGCCGAACCCGGAGAGGAAGCTGGGGTCCTGCAGCACCGAGAGATAGCTGCGCAATCCGGTGAAGACGGTGCGCCCGCCGCCGAAGCCGAGTCCCTCGTGGTCCTCGGAGAAGAGGCTGAGGTAGACGGCGTAGCCGACGGGGACCAGGAACACGGCGACGAGCAGCGCTGTGAAGGGGGTCAGCAGAACGGCGGCGGCGACCCTCTGCTGGCGTCGTCCGGTTCTGCGGGGCGGGTCGGCGGCGGCCGCCGATGGCGGTGCCGCCCCTTTCGAGGACATGACAGTGCTCACGGATTACCTCGGCTCAGGCGGGATGAGGTACGGCTCGGGGCGAGAAGGAGAGATGAGGGGGTTCAGCGGGTGGTGACCGACAGGCCGAGGCTCTTCAGATCGGGCATGGTCCGGCTCTGGGCATCGCGCAGGGCTTTGAGGATGTCGCCGCTGCCGGCACCCGCCTTGGCGAGCCCGTCGTCACCGGAGCTGGTGGTCGAGGTCATCCGCGGGCCCCACTTCCAGGTGGGCGCGATCCGCTCGGCCTCCTTCTGGAAGAGACCGAAGATGTCCTGGCCGGAGTAGTAGCTGGTGTCCATCTCCTTGCGGGCGACCGGCACGAGGCTGGGCACGGACGGGAAGGCGCTGCTGACCCCGCTGGCGAGCTTGGCCTTCAGGGCGCCGGGGCTGGTCACCATCCAGGAGATGAACTCCATGGCCTCCTTGGGGTGCCGGCTGTCCTTGGTGACCAGGAAGGTCGAGCCGCCCTGGGTGCTCACCTTGGGTTTCGCCGGATCCCACTGCGGCATCGGCGCGATGGCCCATTTGCCCTTGCCGTCAGGGGTGGACGCCATCATCGAGCCCGCGGCCCAGGCGCCCGCCAGATAGCCGGCCGTCTCCCCGCTGCGCAGATGGGCCCGCCACTGCTGACTGGCCCCGGGCTCGACCCGCACCAGATCGTCGTCCATCAGCCGCTGCCAGTAGCCGGCGACCTTACGGGTGGGGGCGTCGTCCATGTTGATCTGCCAGGTGTCCCCGGCGGTGTCGTACCACTGCGCCCCGGCCTGCCAGGCGTAGCCCGCCATATAGAGGGTGCCGCCGGTGGTGAATAGGCTGGCGATACGCGACCGGGGCTGGGCCTGCTTGAGCTTGCGGGCCGAACTCTCGAACTCCGCCCAGGTCTTGGGGACCGGGATGTGGTTCTTGGTGAAGATGTCCTTGCGGTACAGGAAGACCATCGGCTCGATGTCCACCGGTACGGCGTAGGTGCGCCCGTCGAAGGTGGTGAGGTCCAGCGCCTGCGGCAGGATCTTCTTGCGTACCGAGTCGGGCATCAGCTTGGTGATGTCCCGGGGCACGCCGTCGATGGTGAAACCGGGTAGCTGGGGGTATTCGATGGTGGCGACGTCGGGGGCGTTGCCCGCGCGCGCGGCGTTGCTGAGCTTGGTCCAGCCGCCCTGCTCCCCGGAGGGGACCTGCTGGAATTCGACTTTGATGCTGTCGTGGGTGCGGTTGAACTCGTCGACGACTTCCTGACTGCCGCGCAGCGCCGACCAGAAGGTCAGGCGTACGGGACCGTCGCCGACGGTGTCGGACCCGCGACTTGTGGAGCAGCCCGCCAGAACGAGGGCGAGCAGCGTGAGCAGTGCGGTGGTGCCCGCCGTCGCCCGGCGTCCGGTTGCCGAGCGACCTGGGCGTCTATGACCAGGCATGGGCCCTCCCCTGATTCAGCGGTGGAGTCAGGGGAATCTTGAGCGCTTGACTGAAAAGCCGTCAATACATCGAACAGAAGAAACTAAAGCGGTCAAACAATCAGAGAAGTTGGGCGGTGGAATCCCGGACCACCAGCTCCGGCAGCAGCTCCAGATGGCGGGCGGCGCCGGCCCACCGCCCGGCCCGCGTCCGCTCCAACTGACGGGTCAGCAGCTCCAGCGCCGCCTGTCCGACCTCACCCTTGGGCGGGGCCACGGCCGTCAGCGCGATCTGCCCCATGTCGGCCACCACATCGTTGTACGCGACCACCGAACAGTCGCGCGGCACCTCGACACCCGCCTCACGCAGCCGCTGGACCAGCACCAGCGCGTCCATGTCGCCGTGGATCAGCGCGGCGGTGGCCCCGGCGCGGCGCACCGCGTCGGCCAGGTCGGCCGCGCCCGCGTCACGCGGGCGCGGATCGGGCCCGGCGGTGCGCGAACTGAGCATCACCGGGCAGCCCTCACGGATGCCACGGGCCGCGGTCTGCGCGGCGAACTCCGCCCGGATCACCCGTGCGGTGGGGCTGTCGTCGCGCGCCGCCAGCACGATGCGCCGATGCCCCAGCGAGGTCAGATGCTCGAGCGCCAGATGGACCCCGTGGGCGTGGTCCGAGCGCACACAGTCCAGGCCGTAGATGGCGCTGCCCCGGTGGGGCCGGCGCTCCACCAGCACCACGGGGAGCTCCAGGGCGCCGAGCCACGCGTGGTCCGCCCGCTCCTCCGCCTCGGTGCGCCAGCGCGGCGAGAGCAGCAGGCCCCGCGCGCCCGCGTCCAGCGCCTGGCGGACCGCGCGCTCGGTGCCGCGCTCGTCCGCGGCGATGTGCAGCGCGAGCCGCAGCCCGGCCTTCTCGGCGGCCTCGCGCGCCGCCTGGACGGCCTCGGTGAGATAGGTGTTGCGCTCGGGGACCACCATGCCGATGGTGTCGCCGGTGGCGGTGGACTCCTGGGCCATCGGCCGCAGCGAGCGCGCCACCCCGTGGCCGCGGCGCACCTCCCCGCGCTGGGCCAGGTCTTCCACGTCCCGCCGTACGGTGACGACGGACACCGCCAGCTCATCCGCGAGATCGGTGATCCGCGCGCTGCCCCGGGCCTCCACCAGTGCCGCGATCCGTGCCTGCCGCTTCCGCGCCGACTCCCGCATGTTCCCCACCCCTGACGCGATCGGCTTTCGTCTGTACTCGAAACACCGCCATAGTAGCGATCATTCGATCAGAAAGCAGTCGGCGGGTGTCCGGAGGTGGTCAGCACTCGGTGACGCCACGCGCCCGCAGGGCCGTCCGCAGGGCCCGTGTCGCGTAGTACGTCCGCGATTTGACGGTTCCGGGAGGCACCCCGAGCGCCCGGGCGGCCTGGCTGACGCTGCGGTCCAGGTAGTGCAGGTGCAGCAGCACCTCTCTTTGCGGAGGCGCCAGGTCCGCCATCGCGTCCCACACCAGTTGGGCGGTGAGCGCCTGATCGACCGCGTCCGGCGCGGCCAGCAGCGCCATCTCCGCCTCACCGGCCGTCTCCACCGGCCGCTCCGCCTGGTCCTGGTGGCCATTGGTCACCAGGTCGCTGACCACGGTGAACAGCCGGTTACGGACGGTGTCGTCCATGGGGCCGACGTCCATGGGGCGCTGCCAGGCGTGGATCGCCACCTCCTGCACGATGTCCTGGGCCCGGTGCCAGTCCCCGCCCAGCATCCGGGCCGCCAGGCGGTGCAGCGCCGAGCCGTGCCGTCGGTACAGCGTCCGTAAGAAGGTGTCGGCGTCGGTCGTGACGGCCGCCGTGCGGATGTTCATCGTCTCGTTCCCCCGAGGTTCATGTGTCAATGGCGCGAGCGTAAAAGAAGGGTGACGTCGATTGAGTGACGAAAGTCTGACGTCACATGGCGGCCGGAAGAACCCGGTGCCCGAAACGGGCTCGACTAAGATCCCTAGTTGTGCGATTTACGGTGGTAGGCCCGGTCAGGGCGTGGCGTGGCGAGGTCGAGCTGGAGCTGGGTCCGCCCAAACAGCGAGCGCTGCTCGCGCTGCTGCTGGTGCGGGCGGGACAGCCCGTGGCGCTCAGCGAAATCGTCGACGTGCTCTGGGCGCAGGATCCGCCGAGCACCGCGGTGAATGTGGTGCACCGCCATGTGGGGTCGGTGCGCCGGCTGCTGGAACCCGGGCTGCCGACGCGGGCGGAGGGCAGCCGGCTGGTACGCAGCTCGGGCGGCTACCGGCTGAACGCCGACGCGGACGCGCTGGATCTGCTGCGCTTCCGGAAGCTGAGCGAATCGGCGCGGCGCACCGCCGCCGCGGGCGAGCCGGAGCGGGCGGCCGAGCTCT
Source organism: Streptomyces sp. 11-1-2 (assembly GCF_003595545.1). Taxonomy (NCBI): domain Bacteria; kingdom Bacillati; phylum Actinomycetota; class Actinomycetes; order Kitasatosporales; family Streptomycetaceae; genus Streptomyces; species Streptomyces sp. 11-1-2. The sequence continues at coordinate 9,673,103 of NZ_CP022545.1, read as the reverse complement.
TCTCACAGGCACTCGCCCTGTGGCAGGGACCGACCGCCACCGGGGTCCCCTCCGACATCCAGTCCCATCCCGTCTTCTCCGGTGTCGACCGGGAACTTCTGGCCGTCGCCAAGGAGGCCGCCACGACGGCGCTGGCCTCCGAGGTCCCGGAGCGGCTGCCCACCGTGCTCCAGCAGTTCGCCGCCCACCATGCGCTGGACGAGACCCTGCAGGCACAGCTGATCCGGGTGCTCGCCGCCACCGGACGGCGGGCCGAGGCGCTGGAGGTCTTCTCGACCGCGCGGAACCGGCTGGCCGATCAGCTCGGCGTACCGCCCGGCCGCGAGCTGCGCGCCGCCCATCGCGAGGTGGTGCCCCGGTCGACCCCGGCCCCCGCCGAGCCGGTCCAACCGGTCCCTCCGGCGGCGCCGCCCGCCCCGGCGGTCCGCCCGGCTCAGCTCCCGCCCGACCTGCCCGCGTTCAGCGGACGCCATGCCGAACTCGCCGGTGTCCATACTCTGCTGCCCGAGGGCGCCGAGGCCGGATCACCGGGTCCGGTGGTGATCAGCGCGATCGACGGGATGGCCGGGATCGGCAAGACCACACTGGCCGTGCACTGGGCCCATCGGATCGCCCACCGCTTTCCGGACGGGCAGCTCTACGCCAATCTGCGCGGCTTCGATCCGACCGGCTCGATGATGTCGCCGAACGAGGCGCTGCGGGCGTTCCTCCACGCGCTGGGGATTCCACCGAACCGGGTGCCCACGGGTCTGGACGCCAAGACCGCGCTGTACCGCAGTCTGCTGGCGGGGCGGCGGATGCTGATCCTGCTGGACAACGTGGTGGACTCCCAGCACGTCCGGCCACTGCTGCCCGGCTCCCCCGGCTGTCTGACCATCGTCACCAGCCGCAATCAGCTCCACGGTCTGATAGCGAGCGAGGGGGCCCGTCCCCTTACTCTGGGGCCGCTGTCCCCGGCCGAGTCCCATGAGGCGCTGGTCCGGCGGCTGGGCACGGACCGGGTCGCCGCGGAGCCGCAGTCGGTGGCGACCATCATCCGGCTGTGCGGGCGGCTGCCGCTCGCGCTGGCCGTGGTGGCCGCCCGGGCCGCGACCCGTCCTTCCTTTCCCCTTTCTTCTGTCGCCGCGGAGTTGCGCGAGAGCCAGGGAAACCTCGACGCGTTCGCGGGCGCCGATCCGAGCACCGACGCGCGGAGCGTCTTCTCCTGGTCCTACCGGGCCCTGGACCGGGAGGCCGCCCGGCTGTTCCGGCTGCTCGCCCTGCATCCGGGGCCCGAGGTCTCCGCCGCCGCGGCCGCGAGCCTGGCCGGGCTCCCGCTCCGGGTCACCCGTGCCCTGCTGACCGCGCTCACCCGCGCCCATCTGCTGGTGGAGCAGGCCCCGGGCCGCTACACCTTCCACGATCTGCTGCGGGCCTACGCCATGGAGCTGGTCCAGGACCACGACCCGGACGAGATCCGCCACGACGCCCGGCACCGGATGTTCGACCACTATCTGCACACCGCGCGCACCGCCGCCACGCTGCTCGCCCCGCACCGGACCGAACCGCTGCCGCTGTCCCCGGCCCGGCCCGACGCCGCGCCCGAGCACCTCGGCGGCCAGGACCGCGCCGAGGCATGGCTCTCGGCCGAGCGGGTCGTTCTGCTGTCGGTCGTCGAGCACGCCCGCGACCACGGATTCCCGTCCCACGCCTGGCGGTTGGCCGTGACGCTGGAACTCTTCCTGGACCGGCGCGGCCACTGGCAGGAGCAGACCGCCATCCAGCGCACCGCGCTGGGGGCGGCCCGGGCGCTGTCCGACCGGCTCGGCCAGGCGCACAGCCACCGCACTCTGGGGTTCGCCGAGGGACGGCTGGGCCGGTACGAGGAGGGATGTGGCCACCTGGACCGGGCGCTGGAGCTGTTCACGGAGCTCGGCGAGGCGGGCGGACAGGCCCGCACCCTGCGCTCCCTGGCCTTTCTTTCCAACAGCCAGAGCCGCTACCAGGAGGCGCTGGACCACTACCGGCCCGCGCTCGACCACTACCGCGCCGCGGCCCACCTCAGCGGACAGGCCAGCGTGCTCAACGAGATCGGCTGGACCCATATCCTCCGCGGTGAGTACGAGCACGCGCTGGCCCACTGCCGCCAGGCCGTCGAACTGCACCGGCGGATCGGCGACTCGGCCGGCGAGGCCGCCGCGCTGGACAGCCTGGGGTACGCGTACCACCACCTCGGACGGTATGAGCACGCCCTCACCTCGTACCGCCGGGCGCTCGCCATCTACCGCGAGATCAGCGACCGGTACCTGGAGGCCGACACACTGCACCACCAGGGGGATACCCGGCTGGCCCAGGGCGACCTGGCCACCGCGCTCACCGACTGGCGAGGGGCCCTGGAGATTCTCCAGGAGCTGAACCACCCCGATGCCCGGGTCCTCGACGGCAAACTGGGGCAGTACCGGCAGTCACCGCATCCGGCCTCGGCTCTCAGCGGATGACGGGGCCTGGTGGGCGTGGTCTTCCGCGCTGTCGTATCCACGGCGGGGCGCCTCCGGGTCGTCGGGACGGTGCGCGGCGGGCCGCTCGGGAGCGGCCGGGCACCGGGTTCTCCCTGCCGTACGTACGGGCCCGGTGAGTTGCTCAGCCGGGCGGGAAAAAACTTCTCAACGCCCCTCCGGATCGCGGCCGCGCAGGGTAGCAGCCGGAAGTGATCTCTGTCCCGGCTTTATTCACTGGTGATGAGGTCTCCACGACCGAGCCACACGAGGTACTAGCGTCCGGTGTCACTCCGAACCAAGGAGGGCGCTGTGCCACCAGCAAAGCTCACCAGACCCATCGCCTCCAGCCGAACCATCGGCACCGGGCTCATCATTGGGGCGCTCGCCGTCACACTGGCGGCTATCCTCATCCCGGTGTCGCTGTTCGGCGAGAGCAGCGCGGCCCTGCCGCGCAACGGCGTCAAGGACGACGGCGGTGGGACGGTCAGCACCCAGTACGGGCCACTCACGGCCACTGACCGGGACTTTGTCCGCAAAGTCAGGCTCGCCGGAACGTGGGAGCTCCCCGCCGGGCGGCTCGCCCAGGAGCGGGACGTTCGGGACGCGGTGAAGACCGCAGGTGAGCATCTCATCGAGGGACACACCGAACTCGACCGCCGCTCCGAGGAGGTCGGCCGGGCACTCGGGATCCCGCTGCCCAACCAGCCCAACGCACAGCAACAGGGCTGGCTGAACGAGATGACCAGCGCCGGCAGCAGCGCCCAGTTCGAGCGGGTGTTCGCAAACCGGTTGCGCGCCGCCCACGGCAAGGTGTTCAACCTTGTGGCGCAGGTGCGAGCCGAGAGCCGCAACTCCATGGTCAGATCTCTGGCCACCAGGGCCAATGCCATCGTTCTCGACCACATCACGGTCCTCGAGGACACCGGGCTTGTCGACTTCGACACCCTCTAACGACTAAGTGAAGTGATCTTATGAGGCAACAGACCCACAAACGCGGGCGGTTCACCAATAAGACCGTCGCCATCGTCGCCGCCCTGGCGCTCGGCGGTGGCGGGGCCGCGATCATCGCCGCCAACGCGTCCGCCCACGGCGACAAGGGCGACTCCGGCCAGAACAACACCGTGGCCGCGAAGGCGGGGACGATCCAGTGCCCCGATGTGGGGCAGAAGCTGAGTGATGTGCCGGAGAAGGCCAGGCCCAAGGTCGACAAGAACCTGGCCGAGCTGGACAACCAGGTGGCCAAGGCCTACCAGCAGATGAACCAGCAGCAGGGTTCGAACGACGCGGTGCTCTCCAAGCTCAACGACCAGCGCTCCCGGACGATGGACAACATCGGCTCGGCCATGGGCGGCGACAACTCTCAGCTCCAGGGCATGACCGACTGCAAGTGGCAGGAGGTCGCCACCCAGAGCGGTCAGCAGCAGGGCGACCAGCAAGGCGGCGACCAGCAGGGCGGCCAGCAGCAAGGCGGCGACCAGCAAGGCGGTCAGCAGGGCGGCGATCAGCAGGGCGGCGATCAGCAAGGCGGCGGCGACCAGGGCGGCGAGGGCGCCAACGACGTGCCCGGCAACGCGGGCGGCCAGGCGGGCAACGGCCCCTCGCAGGACGACTTCGTCGACATCACCAAGGTGCAGCCGAACGTCCAGCAGCCGCCGCAGGCCCAGCAGAACGGCTCCACCGGCACCTTCGCCACGGAGTGCGGCGTCGGCGACCCCGAGCTGCGCAACAGCGACAACGTGATCGTCGCGCCCGGTGTCGGCAACGGCGCCCACCACACCCACGACTACGTGGGCAACGACAGCAACGACGCCTTCGCCAACAACCAGACCTTCGAGCAGGGCGGCACCTCCTGCGAGAACCAGGACGACAAGTCGACGTACTACTGGCCCGTGGTCCGCGCCCAGGACGGCAAGGACGAGGCGGACGCCAATGACCTCGGCGGCGGCCAGGAGGGCAACGTCGGCACGATCCTGACCCCCACCAGCTCCAAGATCGAGTTCAAGGGCAACGCGCAGAGCAAGGTCACGGCGATGCCGAAGTTCCTGCGGATCATCACCGGTGACGCCAAGGCGTTCACCAACGGCGACGCCAACGCCAACGCCTCCTGGAGCTGCACCGGCTTCGAGGACCGGCAGCTCACCGACAAGTACCCGCTCTGCCCCGAGGGCAGCTCCGTCACCCGGACCTTCGACTTCCAGAGCTGCTGGGACGGCCAGAACATCGACAGCGCCAACCACCGTGACCACGTGGCCTTCGCGGGCGAGGACGGCTCCTGCCCCAACGGCTTCCAGGCCATCCCCCAGCTGGTGAACACGATCACCTACGATGTGCCGGCCAACACCCCGTTCGCCGTGGACGGCTTCCCCGAGCAGTTGCACAAGCCCATCACCGACCACGACGACTTCATCAACGTGATGTCGGAGGACCTGATGAACGAGGCGGTGGACTGCATCAACAGCGGCAAGCAGTGCGGCTGATGGAACACAGTCACCAGGCGCGCGTCGGCCGTTCGGCCGGCGCGCGCCGCGCTGCCACCGCGCACTTACACGAGGCCGCGGACGACGACGCGGCCACCGGCCCTCCGGCGGCGGGACATCCGGACACCGAGGGGCTCCAGGGCCGGGGACATACCAACCGCCCGGTCCGCCCGGTCCCGGACCAGGAGCTCACCCGGCAGCTGACGGAGGGTTACCGGTCGGGCAGCAGCAGCCCGGCGGCGGGCGACCTGCTCTACCGCCGCCACCACGCGGCGACCCTGCGCTACGCCCTGACCTGCTGCCGTGACCCGCATGACGCCGAGGACCTGGCCTCCGAGGCGTTCTTCCGTACCTTCCAGGCCGTTCGCGCCGGGGGCGGACCCCGGGGTCCCTGGCGGCCGTATCTGCTCACGGTGGTGCGCCATACGGCGACGGAGTGGAGCGCCGGGGAGCGCCGGGTGCTGCTGACCGCCGACTTCGAGTCCTGGCGGCAGTACGCGTCCACGGCCGATCCCCAGCAGCATCTGGTGGCCCGGGAGGACCGCCGGTTGCTCATCCGCAGCTTCCGGGGGCTTCCCGAGCGCTGGCAGACCGTGCTGTGGCTGACCCTCGTCGAGGAGGAGTCCCCGCACCGGGTGGCCGTGGTCCTGGGCATCTCCCCCAGCGGGGTGACCTCGTTGGCCTTCCGGGCCCGGGAGGGGCTGCGCGAGGCGTATCTGCGAGCCCATCTGGAGTCGGCGCGCGACGACCGGTGCCGGCACTACAGCGGCCTGATCGGCGCCTCGGTGCGCCGCGGCGGGGTGCGCGACCGGGCCCTCGCGCGCCATCTGGCCGGATGCGCCTTCTGCTCCCACGCCTACGGCGAACTGCTCGGCCTGAGCGCGGCGATGCGTACGGCCCCGCGTACGGCGGCGCCCGCCGGGGCGCGAGGCTAGGGTCCCTCCGGCGATCCCGCTCGTCCGCGCGGCGGGTCCCGGATCGGCCCGCGACAGCGAGAACCGCCGACCGCGTGAGCGCGGCCGACGGTTCGCCTTCTGCGGGTCAGAGTCCGTTGACGCGCGCCTCCCTGGCGATGCCCAGCGGCCGGACACCGGGGGGCGCACCGGCACGGGTCCGGCGGCCGGCCCGGGACGCGTGGCGCCGTATCCGGTCCATCTGCGCCATCAGCCTGCGGCCGCGCAGCGCCATCTCCAGCTCGAAGCGTATTCGGGGGTCCCGCAGGCCCGGCCCGAAGAGCTTCTCGATCTGGCGCAGCCGGTAGCGCACGGTCTGCGGATGCACCTTGAGGGCCTTGGCCGCCTCGGGCGCGCCACCGCCCTCCAGCCAGGCCAGCAACGTCATCTGCAGCCGCTCGCTCTGCCGGGGGGTCAGCCCGACCAGCGGCTTGAGCCACCGGGCGGCCAGCGCCCGGACCAGCGACTCGTCCTGCAGGAGCAGCAGCATCGACAGATGGTCGTCGACGAAGAGCACCCGGGCCTCGGGGCCGGGGCGGGCGGGCGCCAGGGTCAGCAGGCGCCGTGCCCACCGCACCGACGAGGACGCGTCGTTGAGCGGCACCACATGGCCCACGGCCGCGGTACGGCCGCGCAGCGCGGTCTCCAGTGCCGCCCGGGTGCCGGGCTCGGCGGGCGCTTCGCGCTCCGGCTCCCGGTCGCCTTCCTGAGTGGCGGCGGTGGTGGCGGTCTCCGCGGTGGGGTGGCCCGGGTCCGCGTCCGGGTCGGGGATCAGCAGGCACAGCTCGTCGCCGACCGCGCCGATGAGGGTGTCTCCCAGCACGGCGGCCAGTTGCGGCGCCTCGCCCGGGGTGGGCAGGGCGATGGCCTGCACCGTCTCGGGTAGCGGCCACCGGGCGGCCCGGGAGAGCTCCATCAAGGTGCGCTCGGAGACCGCCACTTCACCGATGAGGGCCTCGAACAGATCGCGCCGGGCCCGCTCGGGCGGCACCTCGGCCAGCGCCTCCTCACCGGATGCGGGGGCGGCGGTCTGCTCGCCCGCGCCGTCCTCGCCCGCCTTGCGGTGGCCGAGTGCCGTCAGGAGAGCCTGCTCGACTCCCCCTCGGACCTTGTCTCGCTCAGAGTCCTCCAGGAGTTCGGCGAATCCCGGAATTCTGTGCCGAAGGTTCTCAACCACCTCGTCGGCCAGGGACGGGAGTTCATTGCGCAGCACGCGGGTCCACTCGCCACGGGGGCGGGACCAGATGCGGTTCACGAGTTCGCCCATCATTACCTCGTTCTTGCCGGGGGGAGACCTGGCCGTTGGGGGGTCGGCCAGGTCCGTGGAGGTTGCCTCCGTGACCGGTTCGTCCAGTACCGGTCAGGGAGTCGAGGGTCCTCCGCTACGTCATAGAGGACCCGGCCCCCTCCCGGTCCCGACACTTTGCCGGATCTTTGCCATTGAAACGACATTGGATCAACCGGGAGCGGCGTGGGCGGGGCCCGTCCACCAGAAGTTGTCACGTTACGACAAATCTTATGGAGATCAGGTGTACTTCCGAGAAGCTGCTGCCCCCAAGACGACTTTGACGTATCTCGTCACCCGCGCGAATCCGCGCGATCGGGAGGCTCCAATGTCCATGTCCCAAACGCCGCTCCCCTCCTCGCAGGGGCGTCACGGGGGACGCCGGGCTCGAGGCGGACGACGGGCCGCTCGCCGGACTCAGCAGCGTGATCCATCCGGGATGGGATGGCCACGCCACATCCGGATCTATGCCATCTTCGGCTCCATCGCGGCGTCCCTGTATGTGGCGTGGGACGCCGGCGCGTTCTCCAAGACCTTCGCGTTCCTCGACTTCGGCGCGGGTGTGCTCGCGCTGGTCTGTCTGACGTCGGCGGTGCTGTGGGGGCTCGCCGCGACCGACCAGCTCATCCTGCACACCAGGCAGCGGCTGATGGCCCAGGCCGTCCACCGGGCGGCCGCGGTCGCCGGTCTGCTCTTCCTGGCCGTTCACATCTGGGTCAAGATCGCGGAGAGCCACACCAACGCCGCGTCCATCGTGCTGCCGTTCGCTGACGCAAATCAGCCGGTGCTGATCGGGCTCGGCACCATCGCCGGCTATCTCTTCGTGATCGCCGCGGTGACCGGCGCGGTGCGCAGCTCGTTCGCCTCGGCCGGCAACTCCCGCTGGCGGTACCGCTGGTGGCGGGCGCTGCATGTGGGCGCCTACCCCGCGTGGTGCGCCGCGCTGATCCACGGCCTGAAGGCGGGACGCGCCGCCAAGACCTGGGCCACCTACGGCTACATCGCCGCCCTGGCCGGTGTGGCCATCGCGCTGTGGCTGCGGCTGGTCGCGCGGCGGCGCCAGGACGTCGACCGGGCGGACGGCATCGAGGTCAGGAACCCTCCCGCCCGCAGCATGCAGGAGGGCCGGACCCGGCGGGCCGATCCCACCGTGCCGCGCCCCCGTTCGGCCGAGCCCGGCTCGCGTGACAGTAAGCCGCTCAGTGCCTCTCGCGGGTGGGACCGGTGATCACGACCAAACCCAGGCTCGCCTGTGTCGATCCGCCCCGGCTGCTGGCCGGGCTCGACGAGGTGTACCGGCTCGACCGGGTCGGCCATCTGACCGTTCATGGCACCATGCCCGCCCTCCGGGCGGATGAACTCGTGGCGCTCGCGGAGAACATCGATCTGCGCGGGCGCGGCGGCGCCGGTTTCCCCTTCGCCACCAAGGTCCAGGCCGTCGTGGAGTCGGCCGGCCGGCGCGAGGGCCGCTGCGCCGTGGTGGTCAATGGCAGCGAGGGTGAGCCCAGTTGCCTCAAGGACACCGCGCTGCTGCTGCACACCCCGCATCTGGTGATCGACGGCGCCGTGCTGGCCGCCGAGGCGCTCGGTGCCGAGGAGGTCGCCATCGCGGTGCACCGCACGGATGTCGAGGAGTCCGTGGCCGCCGCGATCGCCGAACGCGGCCCCAGCGGGGTCCCGGTGTCGGTGAACCGCACCCCGGACCGGTTCGTCGCCGGTGAGGGCGGCGCGGTCATCAACGGCATCAGCGGCGCCCCGGCCATCCCCAACGGCCGGAAGATCCGGACCAGCGACAGCGGGCTCAGCGGTCTGCCCACCCTGCTGTCCAACACCGAGACCTTCGCCCAGCTCGCGGTGGCGGCGCGGATGGGCGCCCTGCCGTACCGCTCGGTGGGGCTGCCCACCGAACCGGGCACGACGCTGCTGACGGTCGGTGGCAAGTACGTGATGGAGACGCCCACCGGGGTGCCGCTGACCTACGTCCTGGAGCTGTGCGGTCTCACCCCCGGCCAGGCGGTGCTGGTGGGCGGCTACCACGGCAAGTGGCTGGCCCCCAAGAGCATCAACGCCGCCACGATCTCCCGGGAGTCCATGAAGAAGTACGGCGCCCGGCTGGGCGCCGGGGCGGTGCTGCCCATCCCCGAGAACACCTGCCCGCTCGGCGAGACCGCGCGGGTGGCGCGCTGGCTGGCCGCCGAGACGGCCGGTCAGTGCGGGCCCTGCTTCATCGGGCTGCCGGCGCTCGCGGACGCCATCGGCCAGGTGGAGCGCGGCGGCGGCCAGTCCTCGATCGACAATGTGCGCGCCTACGTCAACTCGGTGCGGGGGCGCGGGGCCTGCAGCCATCCCGACGGCACCGCCGGTTTCGTGACCACCGCGCTGGACGCGTTCCCCGAGGAGTTCGAGGCGCACGCGCTCGGCGCCGGCTGCGGACGGCCCACGATGGGCATCCTCCCGCTGCCGGAGGACGCGCTGCCCCTGGCCCTGCCGCCCGCCCCGCTGAACCCCACGGCGCGCGACGAGCGCCCCCAGCGGGGGCCGATGGAAAAGCTGCTGGTGGACTGGTCGCTGTGCCAGGGCCACGGGCTGTGCGCGGACATCCTGCCGCCCGAGGTGCTGACGCTCGGCATCGACGGCTATCCGGCCTCGGCCAAGATGGAGGTGCCCCGGCAGCTACGGGCCCAGGCGGTCCGCGCGGTCCGCCGCTGCCCCGCCCTGGCGCTGCGGATCGAGGAGTAGGCCGCAGAGTGATCCACCGCACCACCCGACACCACGACGGCCGTGCGAAACGGCCGTCGACTGCTGTGCGCTCAAGGATCCGGCGTTTTTTGCGTCAGGTGACAAATTCGGAAGCCGCTGAGCGCCGGTCCGCATGGGCTCCGTATGGACATGACGTCGGCGCAATCATCGCCGGACCGATCGAGATTGCAGAGGGATGGTCATGGAGAAGCGTCACATCGCGTTCGCCGGGGTGTCGGTAGCGATGGTTCTGCTGACGGCGGCCTGCGGCAGCAGCAAGGACAACTCCGCGGGCAGCGCCAACGTGCAGCCGGCGGGTGGCAGTCAGACCGTGGGTGCGGGGGCCTCCGCGTCGGCGGGCGCGGGCGCGGTGGCCGGCGCGACCGGCGGATACGAGGCGGGCGGCGACACCGGTGCCGGCGCGGGCGGCGAGGCCGGGCGTACCGGTCCGGCGAAGCAGCTGGCGGTCAAGGAGGACGCCAAGCTGGGCAAGTTCGTCACCGACAGCAAGGGCTGGACCCTCTACCGGTTCGACGAGGACACCCCCAAGCCCGCCAAGTCCAACTGCAACGACGACTGCGCCACCAAGTGGCCCGCGGTGCCCGCGGACGACGCCGCGGCCACCACCGGTATCGAAGCGGGCAAGCTGGGCTCGGTCACCCGCTCCGACGGCACCAAGCAACTGACGCTGGCGGGCTGGCCGGTCTACCGCTTCGCGGGCGACGCCAAGCCGGGTGACACCAAGGGCCAGGGCGTGGGCGGCACCTGGAACGCGCTGGCGCCCGACGGAAAGCCGGCCGGCAAGACCGCGGCCGCGGACGACAGTCTCCAGCTGATGGTCAACAACAACGCCGAGCTGGGCAAGATCATCGTGGACGGCAAGGGCATGACCGTCTACCGGTTCGACAAGGACAGCGCCTGGCCGATGAAGACCGGCTGCCTCGGTGCCTGCCTGGACACCTGGAAGCCCGTCAAGGCCGTGGACACCACGAAGGTCGCCGGGCTCGACGCCGCGAAGGTCACCTCCTTCAAGCGCCCCGACGGCACCAAGCAGGCGGCGTTCGACTGCTGGCTGCTGTACACCTTCACCGGGGACAAGAAGCCCGGCGACATCAACGGCCAGGGCGTGAAGGGCACCTGGTTCGCGGTCACCGACAAGGGCAAGAAGGCGGGCCAGTAAGACAGACTCCATCACTTACGGTCCACCGCGGCGGGTGGCCCGAGGCCGTCCGGCCCGGGCCGCCCCGCCGGATTTTCTACGGGAGGTTGATGTGTCACTCGCACTCCGTGCCACCGCGGTCGGCGCGGCCCTGCTGTTCCTGGCCGGCTGCGGTGGAGGCGATCAGGCACACGGGGCCAAGCACGAGCAGAAGAAGGTGTCCCCCGCCACCAAGGAGTTCGCCAAGCCCGGCAAGCCCGCGCCGCTGACGAAGATCGCCGACGCCATCGGCTGCAAGGCCACGGTCATCACCGAGGCGGACGAGCTGCGCCAGGGCGCCTGCGGGTCCGGTGGGAAGCGGTTCACGATGGTCACCTTCGCCACCGACAAGGGCCAGCACGACTGGCTGACGACGTCGAAGGACTACGGGGGGATGTACCTGGTCGGCAAGCGCTGGTCGGTCACCGGCCTGTCCATGAACTCACTGGAGCCCCTGCGCGAGAAGCTCGGCGGATCCCTCGAGGAGGGGATGTCCCACGGCGCGTCCCATGGCGGGATGAAGCAGGGGGACGGGATGGACGGCATGGAGGGCATGGACGGCTCGGCGAGCCATACGGGCCACGACGGGAAGAAGTGACGCGCGGAACCCGCCGACCAGGCGGTGAGCGTGGGTCAGCCCCTCAGGCCGCCCGGGAGTCCGCCCACTTGACCAGCTCCGGGTCGGCCAGGGTGGAGACCCACACATCCACCGGCGGAGGCTCGTCCACCGGCTTCCGCGGCCCGACGCCGAGCACCCTCAGCCCGGCGCGCGAGGCGGACAGAAACCCACAGTGGGAGTCCTCCACCGCGAGGGCGTCCTCGGGGGCCGCGCCGCACAGCCGGGCGGCCTCCAGATAGACGTCGGGATACGGCTTGGGCCGCACCTGCCCCTCGGGGACCAGCACATGGCCGAAGTACCGCAGCAGCCCGGCCTTGGCGAGCCCGTCCTCGACGACGTCGCGCGGGCAGTTGCTGGCCACGGCCAGCGGGGCGAACGTCGCCGCCTTCGCGACCAGTTGGGGCGCTCCCGGCATGGTGACCGGGTCCTCGGCCACCAGCCGGCGGAAGGCGTCCAGGAGTTGTTCGGTCATCTCGTCGGCGAGTTCGGGGCGGCCGGCGAATTCGGCCAGCATACGGCCGCATTCGGTGTAGTGGAGCCCCTTCGTGCTTTGCGCGAACTCCTCGTCGGGGGCGGTTCCGTGGTTTCTGAGAACCACTTCGCGCGCCTCCACCCAGTGTCGTTCGGAATCCATCAGGGTGCCGTCGCAGTCGAAGACGATGGCGGCTGGGGTCCATCCGAGAAACTTTTCGGCTGTCATCTGTCTGCCGTTCCATGGGAGGTGGAGGAATCGGCGCAGGGAGTGCCTGTACTTGCGGGGAGCCGCTCAGTGGAAATGTTCTGGCGGCTCGGAAGTGGCGCCGGGCGCCGACCGCTGCTGTCGTACAGGCCGTGAGGTTCGCCTGCCCGAAACATAACGATCACTACGTTAGTTAGATGACCCGCGGTAAGCAAGGGGTCACTCAGTGTCGGCGATTTGTTCGTCGTTCAGGCCGTTCGTCGCCCGTGAGTTCGTCGCACAGTGTGTTCGTCACTCAGAGGTACTGGAGCACGCCGACCGCCGTGCAGATATCGGCCTGGCGCAGCCGGAAGACGCACGTCCGGCCGTGGGAGGTGCACTCGACCACGGCCGGCGGAAACGACTCGGTGAAGCGGATCGCCTTCATGCGGCAGGCGACGGGCCGGGTCAGCGTCCCGCCGGTGGCCAGCGCCGCCGCCTGACGGGCGCCCTCCAGCAGTACCAGGCCCGGCACATGGTCGCTCCAGTGGTCGAAGAAGAACGGATGGCGGGGGTCGGCGGGGTCGAGGTAGACCACTCCCCCGTCCCGTACCACCAGCACGTCCCGGGCCGCGGGAACGGCCAGTTGCGCAGGTGAGGGCCGCACCGCGGCGCGCAGCCTGCGGCGCGCGGTGTGCCCGTGGAAGGCGGACCGGGTCTCCGCGTAGGCCGTGCCGTCGAGGAAGCGCGCGGTGCCCCCGGCCCAGGCGAAGAGCTTGCCGCCCGCGGACAGCACGACATCCAGCCGCATCCCGGAGACGAAGCGTCCGCAGGGGGTGGTGCGGATGTCGGTGACGGCGGCCCGGCAGGTGATGTCGGAGGCACCGTACGGCGCCCGGGGCTCGGTCTCGGGGTCCAGCCGGTAGGAGATGTCCCGGATCAGGAAATGCGCCCCCGCGGGCACCGCGTAGTACTGCGTGGGGATGTAGATCCCCAGCTCGCGCAGGGTTTCCGCGATCATCAGCGGATGGTGGCGGCCGTCTCCGCCGTGCGGGAAGGTGGGATGGGACCGCGGCCACTGGGCGGCGGCCTCGAACCGGTTGTCACCGTGCGTACGCACGTCGGTGAGCAGCACCTCGGCCACCGAGACCCGGTGCACCGCCTCCCGCGCCACGGTGCGGGACCAGCTGAGCGGCCGCCCGGTGGGACCGGACGGCTCCGAAAGGCCATGAGCCTCACGAACGATCACCTTAAAATACTAATAATGTTTGATCTGTCTCGCCTCATCACCATCACCGACCGAAAGTCCGCTAAGTTCTCCCCGTCACATCCGACGGGCTGCTGAAGGACGGCGAACACGTGCAAGAACGGGCCGAGCAAACACGCCGATCCCTTCTGGAGGCCGCCGCGTTCCTTTTCAACGAACGGGGATACGCCGGCACGAGCATCAGCGACATCACCTCCCGGTCCGGTCACACCAGCGGCGCCATCTATTTCCATTACACGAGCAAGGAAAGACTCGCCCTCGCCGTGGTGGAGGAGCACTTCGCCACCTGGCCCCCGCTGATCGAGCGCTACACCGCCCTCGACGCGCCTCCCCTGGAGCAACTCGTACGGCTCAGCTTCGCGGTGGCCCGCGCCTTCCGCGATGACCTCCTGGTCCGGGCCGGGGCCCGGCTGTGGACCGAGCGCACCCTGATCGAGGCGCCCATGCCACCGCCCTTCGTGGGCTGGATGGACGCCGTGGGGCAGATGATGGAGAAGGCCCGTGCCGAGGGCGATCTGGCCCCGCATGTCGATCCGCTGCCCGCCGCCCGGACCGTCGTCTTCGCCTTCTTCGGGCTGCACACCATCTCCGAGGCCCTCGACGGGCGGCGGCTGGTCGAGGACCATCTGGCCGACATGTGGACCGTGCTGCTGCCCTCGCTCCAGGCCCGGCCCGGGGACACCGCGAGGCTGCTGGCGCTCGCCCGCCCGGGCACCCCGCCCCCGTCAGAGTGAGGCGCCCGCGCACATCACCAGCGTCTGCCCGGTGACCGCGCCGCCCTCCGGGCCCAGCAGGAACGACGTCAGACCCGCCACCTCCTCGGGCCGGACGAGCCGGCCCAGCGGTGGCATCACCGGCGGGGTGCCGCTGCGGCCGGGGTCGCGCAGCATGGGGGTGTCCGTGGGCCCCGGCGCCACCACGTTCACCGTGACCGCCCGGGGCGCCAGCTCGGCCGCCCAGGACCGGGCCAGAGCGGGCAGCGCCGCCTTGGTGGCGGCGTACTGGCTCTTGCCCGGGACGCCCGTCATCGTCCGGCTGCCCACCAGCACCACCCGGCCGCCGTCCGCCACCCGGTCCACCAGCGTGTCGACCAGGACGCCCGCCGCCTGCACATGGATCCGCCACATGAGGGACCCGTCCTCGGGCGCCAGCTCCCCCAGCCGCGCCGAGCGCTGAACGCCCGCCGCGTGCACGATCGCGTCCACCCCGGACACCGGGGCGAGCACCTCGGGGAGGTCCTCCGGCCGGGACAGATCGGCCGGGATCCAGTGCAGCCCCGCGACCGGGTGCGCGGGGGCCGTACGGCTGATCCCGGTGATCCGCCACCCCTCGGCCAGCAGCCGGGTGGCGATCGCGGCGCCGATACCGGAGCTGACACCGGTGACCACGGCGTGGCGGGGCTCAGGCATCGGCCGCCCAATCCGGCGTGACCCGGACGTACTTGATGGCCCGGCGGTGGTAGGTGTAGGCGATGTGCAGCGTGCCGTCGGAGCCCTGCCGGATGGTGGGGTAGGACAGCTCGCGGTTGAGCCGGTCGCGTGAGTTGTTGGTCAGGCAGTGGCCGTCGCCGGTGTCCAGATCGCGCCGTACGGGCCAGGTCAGGCCGTTGTCGGAGGACAGCGCGAGAGCCATCGGGGCGCGCGGCGCACCCCAGAAGGCACCGGGTGCCGCGTCGTCCCGCGTGGCGGCCGGGGCGGGGGGCTCGCCGGTCCTCCCCTCGTCGTCGATCTCGTCGTAGAGGGAGACGCGGCGGGCCGTGGCGTCCGCCCGGCTGCTGTGGTTGTAGACCAGCGCGAGCCGCCCGTCGGCGAGCGGGACGTACTGCACGGAGGAGTTGTTGTTGGGCAGTTCGGTGCGGACCGGCTCGCTCCAGGTCTCCCCGCCGTCGGTGCTGTGCGAGCGGTACACCGCGTCCGCCCAGCGGCTGCGGAAGAGGGCCAGCACGGTGGTGTCCGGCAGTTGGTGGACGTTCATGTGCACACAGCCCGTCGAGCCGGGCACCGGCCGCTCGCGCCAGGTCCGCCCCTGGTCGTCGCTGATCATCACCGCGCTGGTGTCGTGGTCGCCGACCCACTTGACCCCGGGGGTGGCCACGCAGTGGAACACCGGCAGCAGCCACCGTCCGGAGTCCAGGACGGCCACCGGCTGACGGATGAACACCCCGCCCGCCTCGGTCGCCGGGAAGAGCGTGCGCGGCGCGTCCCAGGTGGCGCCCGCGTCGGCGGACACCCGCAGCCGGACCTCCGCCGTGTCCTGGTCGCCCGCCCGCTGGGCGGTGTAGAGCAGCCACAGCTCCCCGGCCGGGGTGGGGAACAGCAGCGGGTTCTGCTCCGAGCGGGTGTCGTCGCCGGAGAGCCGGACCGGCTCGGTCCAGGCGCCGGAGCCCGGGGCGAGCCGGGAGAACCACACGGAGATGTCCGGTACGCCCTCCTGCGTGCCGCCGAACCACACACAGCCGAGGTCCCCTCCCGGCAGCACGGTGAGGTTCGCGGCGTGGTTCTGGACGGCGGGCGCCGGCAGGAACGCCTCCTGGCGCGCCGGGTCGCCCGGGCGCGGCCGGAGCCGTCCGTCCGTCGGCGGCATCGCGGTGTCATGGTCGGCGGTCATGGGCGCCGGGCTCCTCATGGTTGCGGTGGTACGGGGATGTCTGCGGCCGGGCGGGCCCCGGCCCTCCGGGAAGGGACGGGAAAGGCCGGGGAGCTACCGGTTGTACGCGGGCATCGGGCCCCTGAGCCCGGCGCCCACCTCGTCGCACGCCGCCGTCACATCCGCCGGAAGGGGGCCCGCGGTCGCGGCGGCCAGATTGGCGCGAAGGTGTTCCACGCGGGAGCCGCCGAGCAGCAGCGCGTCCACCCCGTCCCGGCCGAGCAGCCAGCGCAGCGAGAGGTCGACGAGCGGGATGCCCGCCTCCTCGGCGATCCCGGACAGGGTCCGTACGGCCTCGAAGAGCCCGGCGTCCCAGTAGCGCTGCCGGTACATGGCGGCCACCCGGGAGTCGCCGAAGCGGCCCGACTCCGGCTGCTCCTCGAAGGTGTGACGGCCCGTCAGCAGCCCGCCGCCGAGCGGGTTGTAGACCATGGTGCGCAGTCCACTGGTGGCCGCGTACGCCAAGTATTCCTCCTCGATCCGCCGCGCCAGCAGGTTGTAGAGCTGCTGGGCCACCACCGGGCGCGGCGCGCCGACCCGTTCGGCGGTGTGGGTGATCTCGGCGATCTGCCAGGCGGCGTAGTTGGAGACGCCGAGCGCCCGGATCTTGCCCTCGGCGACGAACTCGGCGACCGTTCCCAGCGTCTCCTCCAGCGGCGTGGAGCGGTCGGGCTGGTGCAGATAGAACAGGTCGACATGGTCGGTGCCCAGGCGGCGCAGGCTGCCTTCGAGGGCCGCGCGCATCCCGCGTGCGGACAGCGGTGAGTGGTCGCCCGCGTCGGGGTGCGGCATACCGGCCTTGGTGGCGAGCACGATCCGGTCGCGGCGGCCGGGGAGCAGCTCGGCCAGGATCGTCTCGGTGGTGCCGCCCGCGTAGGCGTTCGCGGTGTCCACCCCGGTCACCCCGGCGTCCAGCGCGGTGTCCAGCATCGCGGCGGCGCCCGCGCGGTCCACCGTGTCGCCGAAGGTCATGGTGCCCAGCACCAGCCGCGAGAGCGGCACCGGGATCCCCGGCAGGGCGACCCCGCCGGGCGACGCCTGGGTGGTGGTGTGGGGCTGCGGATGCGCGTTCACTGCGTTGCTCCCGGTTCCTGGTCGGTCGCGATCGCGGACACGAGGGCGCGCGGTTTGCGTCCCCGCATGGTCGTCGGGTCGAGCGCCGCCCGCCGCAGCGCCCTGGTGTACGGGTCGGCGGGCGCGGAGAGCACCGTGCCGGTCGGGCCGGACTCGATGATCCTCCCGGCGCGCATCACCACCACCTCGGAGCTGATCTCGCGGACCACTCCGAGGTTGTGGGAGATGACGATGTAGGCGAGCCCCTGTTCGGCCTGGAGTTCCCGCAGCAACTGGAGCACCTGGGCCTGTACGGAGACGTCCAGCGCGGAAGTGGCCTCGTCGCACACCAGCAGCTCGGGGCCGCTGGCCAGGGCGCGGGCGATGCCGATCCGCTGGCGCTGCCCGCCGGAGAACTCGGCCGGGCGCCGCTGGAGCGCGCCGGAGTCCAGCCCCACCTGGTCGATGAGGACGGCGGCGCGGCGGGCGCGTTCGGCACGCGAGCGCATGCCGTTCAGCCGCAGCGGCTCGGCGACGATCTCCTCGGCCGTCAGATGCGGGTCCAGGGAGCCGTACGGATCCTGGAAGACCATCTGCACCCGCTTGCGCAGCGGGCGCAGCCGCCGCTCGGGCAGGCCCGCGATATCGGTTCCGTCGAGGAGGATCCGGCCCTCGGTGGGGCGCAGCAGGCGGACGAGAGAGCGGGCGATGGTGGACTTGCCGCAGCCGGATTCGCCGACGACGCCGAGCGCCCCGCCGGGCGGGACGGAGAAGCTGACGCCGTCCACCGCGCGGAAGACACCGCCGGCGACCGGGTATTCGACCACCAGGTCCTCGACGGCCAGCAGGGGTGTGGTCACAGCGCCTCCTCGGTGACGGTGGCGGCGGGGGCCTCGTGCCAGGGGCCCAGGGTGGGCACGGCGGCGAGCAGATCGCGGGTGTACCGCTCGCGGGGGTGGTCCACGATCTGTTCGACCGGTCCCGACTCCACGAACCGGCCGCCGCGCATGACGTGGATGCGGTCGGAGACCAGCCGGGCCACGCCCAGATCGTGGGTGATCATCAGGATGCCGATGCCGGTGCGCTCCTGGAGCTCCATCAGCAGGTCGAGGACGCCCGCCTGGACGGTGACGTCGAGCGCGGAGGTCGGCTCGTCGGCCACCAGCAGCCGGGGCTCGGCGGCCAGCGCGATGGCGATGAGGACGCGCTGCAGCATGCCGCCGGAGAACTGGTGGGGGTAGGCGCCCCAGCGGGTCTCGGGGTGCGGGATCCGTACCCGGCGAAGCAGTTCGACGCCCCTGGCGCGGGCGTCGGCGCGGGACATCCCCGGGTGGCGCAGCCGGAGCGCCTCGCCGAGCTGGCGGCCGATGGTGTGCACCGGGCTGAGCGCGGTCATCGGGTCCTGGGGGATCAGGGACACCCCGCGGCCGCGGATCCGCCCGGCCGCCTTGGCGTCGGCGATGACGTCGGCACCGAAGATCCGGGCCGTCCCGGAGAGGACGGCGAGCCCTTCGGGCAGCAGCCGCAGCAGGCCCATCGCGGTGGTGGACTTGCCGGAGCCGGACTCGCCGATGATCGTCACCGTCTCGCCGGAGCCGATGGTGAAGCCGACCCCGTCGACCGCGCGCACCACACCGCGGTCGGTGATCAGCTCGATCTGCAGGTCCTCGACCTCCACCAGGGGGCCCGGGGCGCCGGTGTCGCGGGTGTCGCTGGTGCCTCGGGTGTCGCGGGTATCGCGGGTATCGCGGGTGTCGTTCATCGGGAGCCCTCCGTGGCACGTCGGCGGGTACGGTCGCGCAGCCCGTCGCCCAGCAGGTTGACCCCGACCACCAGCAGCACGATGACGAGGCCGGGCAGGGTCACCAGCCACCAGGAGGTGGTGATGTAGTCCTGGCCGTCGGAGATGATCCGGCCCCAGGTGGCGAACGGCCGCTGGGGGCCCGCGCCGAGGTAGCTCAGCGCGCTCTCCAGCAGCACCGCCTGGGCGAGCAGCAGCAGGACCACCAGCGATGCCTGGCGGACGATGTTGGGGATGATGTGGCGGGCCAGGATGGCGATCCGGGGCAGCCCCAGCACCTGGGCGGCGGCCACATACGGCTTCTCCCGCTCGACCAGCACCAAGGACCGGGTCAGCCGGGCCACCTCGGGCCACTGGGCGATGGCGATGACACAGGTGATGACGGTGACGGAGGGGCCGAAGAGGGCCACGACGAGCAGCAGCATCATCAGCAGCGGCAGCGACATCTGGGCCTCCAGCAGCCGGGAGACGACGGCGTCCACCCAGCGGCCGTAGTACCCGGCGGCGGCACCCGCGACGATGCCGATGAGGCCGGAGACGACGACGGCGAGCACACCGATCGACAGCGAGACCTGGCCGCCGTGCAGCACCCGCGAGAGCACATCGCGGCCAAGCTGGTCGGTGCCGAAGAGATGGCCGTCGGTCAGCGGGGCGAGCCGGCGCCGGGAGAGGTCCTGGTCGCCCGCGCCGGGCAGCGGCAGCATCTGGGCGAGGGCGACGGGGACCACCACCAGCAGGGTGCACACCGCGCCCGCCCACAGTTTGAGGCTCGCGCTGCGGCGGCGCCGGGTGGCGGTGGCGCGGGCCAGGTCCCGGGCGGTGACCGCGCTGGGGCGGGGCGCGGGGGCGGCCTTCGCGGGGGCTGGGGGTTCGGCGGGGGTTTCGAGCGCGCCTTTCATCTCAGGCCGCCTTTCCCAGGCGTACCCGCGGGTCGAGCAGCGGGTAGGCCAGGTCGATGAGGAGTTGGACGAAGACCGCCAGGGCGGCGGTGACCAGGACGGTCGCCTGGATCAGCGGATAGTCGCGGGTCTCCAGGGCGCGGACGACCAGCGAGCCGACACCGGGCCAGCCGAAGACCACCTCGACCACCACGACGCCGTTGAGCATGGCCGCGAAGCGGGTGCCGAGTGCGGTGAGCACCGGGATGGCGGAGTTGCCCATGGCGTAGCGCCAGGTCAGTACGCGGTTCGAGACCCCGCGGGAGCGGGCGACGGTGACATACGGCGCGGCGAGGGCCGCCACCATCTCACGGCGGACCAGCCGGGAGATCAGCGCCATCTGGAGGATCGCCACGGTCACGGTGGGCAGCACCAGCCCGCCCCAGGTGGTGAAGCCGGAGGCGGGCAGCACCGGAACGGCCACGGCGAAGAGGGTCAGCAGCATCACGCCGATCCAGAAGTCCGGCATGGACTGCCCGGCGATGGTCAGCACATTGGCGCCCAGCTCGCGCTTGGTGTCGGCGCGGCGGGCCATCCATACGCCCAGCGGTACGGCCACCAGCGCGGTGAGGGCGATCGCGGAGAGGGAGAGGGTGATCGTGTAGGGCACCCGGTCGAGCACCACGTCCAGGGCGGGCGCGTGGAAGGAATAGCTGGTGCCGAGGTCGCCGGTGAACAGATCGCGCAGAAAGAGCCCGTACTGGCTGAGCAGTCCGCGGTCGAGGCCGAACTGCTCCCGGATCCGGGCGAGGTCGGCGCTGGAGGGGTTGGGCCCGGCCAGGGCCGCGGCGGGGTCGCCGGGGGCCATGCGGACCAGGACGAAGACGGTGGAGAGGGTCAGGAAGACCGTCAGGACGCTCTGGCCCAGGCGGCGTATCAGATAACGCGTCACGGCTCAGCCCTCCAGCCGCACGGCGGCGAGATCGTAGGAGTTGAGCTGCAGAAGGCGCACATCGCGCACTCGGGTGCGGCGGGCCAGCACCACATCGGGGACGAAGGCCCACAGGCAGGGGCGGGTGTCCCAGATCTGCTGCTGGACGGCGGCGAGCTTCGTGTTCCGCGTCTTCTCATCCGTTTCGGCGGAGGCGTCGGCCAGCCGGGCGGCGATCCGCGGAAAGACATAGCCCTGGTAGGTGTCCCGGGTCTGCTCCTTCTCCGCGGTGCCGCCGTACATGCCCTGGAGGCTGGTGGAGGCGTGGCCGGTGGGAACGGAGAAGCCGTTGCCGAGGACGTCCCAGTCGCCCCGGCGGCCCTGCCGCCACTGCTGGATGTCGCCGCCCGGTTCGAACTGCTGGAGAGTGGCGCGGACGCCGACCGCGCGCAGCATCTCCAGCACGGCCTCCATCACCGAGGTGTCCGCGGGGAACTCGCCGGACTCCCAGATGATCTTCACCTTGAGATCGCTCGCGCCCAGCGCGGCGAGGCGCTTGCGGGCCTTGCCGGGGTCATGGACGTAACGGCCGGTGCGCACCGAGCCCTTGAGGGCGAGCGGGATGACGCCCTCGGCCTGCTGAGCGGAACCGGTGAGCACATCGCGCACCAGGGCCTCGCCGTCGATGGCGTAGCTGAGCGCCTCGCGCACCCGGGCGTCGGCCAGCGGATGTCCGCGCGGTTTGCGGAAGTTGAAGAAGAGCTGGTTGACGCGGGTGCCCGAGGTGCGGTCCAGACGCACCCCCGGCAACCCCTTGAGCTGCTCGGCGGAGTCGGGGGTGATGGTGTCGATGACATCCAGCTCACCGCTGCGCACGGCGACGACACGGCTGGACTCCTCGGGGACGAAGCGCACCCGCACCCGGTCCACGGTGGGGCGCGGCCCCCAGTACCGGGGGTTGGCGTCCAGGGTGTACTCGCCGGTGCCGGAGTTGGCCGAGCTGACCACGTACGGGCCGGAACCCACACCGCCGGACAGCTCCTCGGGGCGGTTCCGGGCGGCGGGGCTGATCAGGATGTTGGCCATCAGCTGGTCGAGGATGGGCACCGGGCGCTTGGTGTGCAGGCGGAAGGTGCGCTCGTCGACCGGCTCGACGGTGGGCATCTCGGGGAAGAGGCCGACGATGAACGAGCCGTTGACGCCCGCGTACATCCTGAGAGCGGTCGAGACGTCCTTGACGGTGACCGGCGTTCCGTCGGAGTAGCGGGCTCCTTGGCGCAGCCGCACCGTCCAGGCGGTGGGCCCGGTCATCTCGAAGCGGTCGGCGAGCACCAGTTCGGGCCGGAGCCCTTTGCCGATCCGGGTCAGCGCCTGGCGCACCGCGCGCTGGACCGTGACCGCCGCGTCGAACTGGTTCAGCTTGTTGTCCAGGCTGACCAGCGAGCGGTTCAGCCCGAGGCTGATGGCACCGGGCCCGGGGGCACCGGTGGGGCCCGCGCACCCGGTCAGCGGGGCGAGGGCGATACCTGCTGAGGCGCCTGCTCCGAGGCGCAGCACGGACCGGCGGCTGAGGGCCGGACCGAAGGGGATACGGGTCATCGTTGACCTCTCGGCGTTCCTGAGGCGAGCGACCGGATCGCTCGACCCGCTCGGCGTCCGGATGACGGCCGTACGGGTCAAAGTGTCGCGGCGGTCACCGTGACATGGCTGCGCGCTTTACGCAATACTCCTCGCGCACTTCGCGCAACGTATGCCATCATCGGCACCACGGAGCCGATGTCCACGGCACCGGATCGTTCCGCCCGTCACGGTCATTCGAGGAGGTGCTGGTGGACATGACACCCAACCGGAGGCTGTTGGCCATCGCGGATGACCTGTCAGGCGCCGCCGAGGTGGCAGCGGCGCTTTGCTCGCGCACAACACGCAGCCGGGTCCTGCTTGTGGGGAGGCCCGACGTGGGGAACGGGGGTGGGGTGAGCGCGGGTGGGGCGAGGGCCTTGCACCCCCGCCACCCCGGCGAGGCGACCGTCCTGGACCTCGACTCCCGCTACCGGCCCGCCACCGAGGCGGCCGAGGCGGTCCGCGACGCGCTGCGGCTGTCCTCGCCGGACGGGGAGGCCGACGGGGACACTGACGCGGAAACCCTCGTACTGAAGAAGATCGACTCGCTGCTGCGGGGCAATGTCGCCGCCGAGATCGCCGCCCTCGCCGAGGGCGGGGCGGGTGTGGTGCTGGCCCCCGCACTGCCGATCGCCGGGCGCGTGGTGCGCTCGGGGGTGGTCCACATCGGCGGGGTGGCGCTCCACGAGGGCGACGCATGGCGCGCCGAAACCCTGCCCCCACCCGCTTCGGTGGCCCAGGCGCTCGGCGGCCTGCCGACCGCGCTGATCCCGCTGACGACCGTAAGGGCGTCCCCGCCTGCCCTGCTGGCCGCGCTGCGTGCGGCCGTGGCGGCCGGACGGGTGGCGATCTGCGACGCGGAGACGGACGCCGATCTCGACGCGGTCGTCGAGGCGTCGCTCGCCGAGGGCCCCCGGATGCGGCTGGTCGGCTCAGGGGGCCTGGCCGTAGCCCTCGGCCGCCACCTGACGACCGCCCCCGCTGCCACGACGACTCCGGCCGCCACCCAGACCACCGCGGTGTTGGCGGCTCCGACCGCGACGGGCCCGGCCGCCTCCGACCCCACCGGGGCTCCGACCCTCACGGTCCCGGCTGCCACCGCCACCACGGCTCCGGCTGCCGACACCGCCACAGCGCCCCCGGCTGGCTCCGCCACCACGGGCCCCGCCGCCACCAAGTCCACCACGGCTCCGGCGGTCACCGACCCCACCAGGGCTCCGGCCGCCGACACCACCAACCGGACCCCGGCTACCCCCGCCGCCACGGGCCCGGCCGACAACGACCCCATCACGGCTCCGGCCGCCGCCAACGCCCCGGCCATCACCACACCGGCGGGGGCCGCCGCGTGGACGGCCAGCACCACGGTGCCCTTGGCGAACGCCGGAGGCGCTCCGGCCGCCCCGGCGACTCCGGCTGCCGACACCGCCACTGCGCCCCCGGCTGGCCCCGCCACCACACCGGCGGGGGCCGCCGCGTCGGCGGCCGGAACCGCGGCACCCTCGGCGGACACCGGCCGACCGGTGCTGGTCGTCGTCGGCACGGCCGAACCCTCAGCCGCCGAACAGGTCCGGCGGCTGGTCGAGGACGGCGCCACCCATCACCGACTCCCGCACGCGGGGCTGCTGTCGGACGGTCCCCCGCTGCGGCTGCCCCCGCTGACCGCCCCGGTCACGGTCGTCTCCCTCGCCGCCTCGCCCAGCCCCTCGCCGGTAGCCCCCGGCCCGGCACCGAAGCGCGAGGTGGCGGCCGACGCCGCCTCGCCGACAACGGGCGGCGCGGCGCCCATCCCGTCCCCCCGTCCGGAACGCGAGGCCGTCGCGCCCGCCGACGTGCCCGGCCCGCCGCCCAGCCCAGCACCCGGCCCCAGCCCGCCACGGCGCCACCGTCCGGCGGCGGGACCGACCGCACAGGCCCGGACGCAAGCCCGAACGAAGACCCGGACGCACGCCCGAGCACAGGCCCGGACGCAAGCCCGGCCGAAGACCCTGCCGAAGACCCTGCCGACGAGGCAGGCGCGCGGTCCCGGCCCGTGTCCGGTCGGCGGCTGGTGCTCGGCCTCGCCCGGGCCATCGGCGAGGCCGTCGCCGCGCATCACGGCGCCGTCGACCTCGTGCTGACCGGCGGCGAGACGGCACGCCGGGTGCTGGACGCCCTGGCGGTGACCGAGCTCGATCCGGTCGGCCAGGTGCACCACGGCGCCGTTCATCTCTCCACTCCCGACGGGCGGTCCGTCGTGACCCGACCGGGCAGCTTCGGCGATCCCGACTCCCTGCGCCACATCGTCCAGGCGCTGCGCCCCCACCCGATGGAACGGAAGGTCACCTCATGAACTCCTCCACCAACCTCGCCCCCGCCGGGGCCGCTGGTGCGGACGCCGAGCCCGCCCCGCTTCCGCTCATCGCGGTCACCATGGGCGACGGCGCCGGCATCGGACCCGAGGTGATCGTCCCCGCGCTGCTCGACCCGGACACCCTGCGGCGTTGCCGTCCGGTGGTCATCGGGGACGCGGAGCGGCTGCGGCAGGCCGCCCGGCTGCGCGAGATCGCGTGCGAGATCGTCACGGTAGCCGCGCCCGCCGACGCGGCGTTCACCCCGGGCCGGATCAACGTCGTCGACCTCGGGCTGCTCCCCGCCGAGCTGCCCTGGGGCACGCTCTCCCCGGTGGCGGGGGACGCGGCCTACCAGTACGTACGGACCGCCGCCGAACTCGCCATGAACGGTGAGGTGCAGGGCATCTGCACCGCGCCGCTCAACAAGGAGGCGCTGCACGCGGGCGGCCATGTCTTCCCCGGCCATACCGAACTGCTGGCCCAGCTCACCGGCGTCGAGGAGGTGTCGATGATGCTGGCCACCCCCACGGTGAAGGTCATTCACGTCACCACCCACATCGGACTCATCGACGCGGTGCGGAAGATCGAGCCGGGTCTGGTCGAGCGCACCGTGCGCCGCGGCCATGAGGCGATGGTCCGCGCCGGGACTCCCGAACCGGTGATCGGGGTGTGCGGGATCAATCCGCACGCCGGGGAGAACGGCCTGTTCGGCTACGGCGAGGAGGAGGAGAAGATCGTGCCCGCGCTGGAGGTGCTGCGCGCCGACGGCATCGACGCCCGCGGCCCGCTCCCCGCCGACACCGCCTTCTTCCTGGCCGGGCGCGGTGACTACGACCTGATCGTGGCGATGTACCACGACCAGGGACACGGCCCGGTCAAGGTGCTGGGCCTGGAGGCCGGGGTCAATCTCACCGTCGGACTGCCCGTCATCCGCACCTCCGTCGACCACGGCACCGCCTTCGACATCGCCGGTACGGGCACGGCCGACGCCGGTAGCATGATCGAGGCGCTGCGGCAGGCCGCCGAGATGGCTCCGTCCCCCGCCCACTGACGCCAGCCCCGATTGCTGACGCCCAGCCCCTGTTGAGGAACGCGAGGCCGAGCCCACGTTGAGGAACGCGAGAGACGCGAGAGACGCGCGAGAGATGCCGGTGAACGGAGCGCGGGCCCGGCGCGACCAGATCGTCCACCTCGCCACGACCACGGGCCTGACCAGCGTGGAGGAGCTGTCCCGCGCCTTCGGCGTCACCGCCTCGACCATCCGCCGCGACCTCGCCCAGCTCACCGCGGACGGGCGGCTGGCGCGGACGTACGGCGGGGCGATGGCCCTGGTCGCCCACCCGGAGGCGTCGCTGCGCCAGCGCACCGGCGAGGCGTTCGAGGCCAAGCGGGCCATCGCGCGCTGGGCGGCGTCGACGATCCGCACCGGGGAGACGGTGCTGCTCGACGCCGGTTCGACGGTCGGCGCCCTCGCCCATGAGCTGCGCACCGCCGAAGGACTCACGGTGGCCACGACCGGGCTCACCGCGCTGCAGGAGCTCGCCGATGTGGAGACCGTACGGGTGGAATGCCTCGGCGGTACGCTCCGGCCGCTGAGCCAGAGCTTCCTCGGCCCACTCGCCGAGGCGGCCCTGGAGCGCATGACCTTCGACCGGGTGTTCCTGGGCGCCGACGGGGTGACGGCCGAACACGGCATCTGCGAGGCGGATCTGAGCCAGACCCGGCTGAAGGAACTGATGGCCCGCCGGGCGGACGCGGTGTACGTACTGGCGCACTCCGCGAAGATCGGCCGCCGCCCCTTCCACACCTGGGTGCGGCTGCCGCCCGGCTGGACGCTGGTGACCGACGACGGCGCCGACCCCCACGAGATCCGGGCGCTACGGGCTCAGGGAGTCGAGGTCACGATCGCCGGGGGCGAGTAACCGCCGCCCCGCGACGCCCGCGGCCATTGGTCCGCCACACATGAGGGTCGCGCCCCCATCACGTGCGGCCGTGCCACGACTCCCACAGCGCGGCATACGCACCCCCGCGCGCCACGAGCTCGTGGTGCGGGCCGAGTTCGCTGATCCGTCCGTCCTCCATCACCGCCACCCGGTCGGCGTCATGCGCGGTGTGCAGCCGGTGGGCGATCGCGATGACGGTACGCCCCTTGAGCAGGGCGGCGAGGGAGCGCTCCAGACGGCGGGCCGCACGCGGATCGAGCAGCGAGGTGGCCTCGTCCAGCACCAGGGTGTGCGGATCGGCCAGCACCAGCCGGGCGAGGGAGAGCTGTTGCACCCGGTCCGGTGCCAGGGCCGCGCCACCCGCCCCCACCCGCGCGTCCAGCCCCAGCTCCAGGGCCCACTCCCGGGCCCCGACCGCGTCCAGCACCCGCTCCAGCTCGGCGTCGGCCGCCTCGGGCCCGACGATGAGCAGATTCTCCCGGAGCGTTCCGGAGAAGACGTACGTCTCCTGGGTCACCAGGGCCACCTGGCCACGCAGCCGGTCCGGGGAGAGCGCGGTGAGCGGCACCCCGCCGACGGTCACCGAGCCGGTGCGCGGTGCGTGGATCCCGGCGAGCAGGCGGCCGAGGGTGGACTTCCCCGCGCCCGACGGCCCGACGACCGCCAGCCGCTCCCCCGGCTCGATCTCCAGGTCGATCCCGCGCAGCACATCCCGGCCGTCCCGGTAGGCGTAGCGCACTCCGCGCAGCGCCAGGCCCCGGTGCCGGGGCGCGGCCGTTGTGGGGGCGTCGGCCCCGGGCCCGGGGGTGCGGTGGACGCCCCGCAGCCGGGCCAGTGAGGCGGCGCCCGCCTGGAGGTCGCCCAGGCAGTACAGCACCGTGTCGACCGGGCTCAGCAACTGCTGGACGTAGAGGGTGGCCGCGGTGACCGCGGCGAGCGAGACCATGCCGTGGAGCGCGAAGAGGCCGCCCAGCACCAAGGTCGCGGCCACCGGCAGCAGATAGGCGGTGTCGATGACCGGCAGAAAGACCGTGAGCAGCCCGATCGTATGGCGTTCGGCCGCGTAGGACCCGGCGATGTCCCGGTCCGTACGCTCCGCCCGCCGCCCGGCCAGGCCCAGCGCCTCGACGGTACGGGCCCCCTCGACGGTCTCGGTGAGGCCCTCGGTGATCCGCGCGTAGGAGGCGCTCTGGCGCAGGAACGCCTCGCGCGACCGGCCGAAGAACCACCGGGCCGCGACCCACAGGACCGGGACCCCGATCAGGCAGGGGAAGGCCAGCAGCGGGCCCACCACGACCAGGGCGCCGAAGGTGACGGCGATGGTGACCAGGGCGGTCATGGTGGCGGGGACCGCGCGCCGCACACAGCCCGCGAGCACCTCCACGTCCCGGATGCTGCGGGTGACCAGATCGCCCGCGCCCGCCCGTTCGACGGTGGCCAGCGGCAGGGCGAGCACATCGCCGACGAACCGCTCGCGCAACGCGGCCAGGACCTGCTCGCCCAGCCGCGCCGCGGCGTACGTCGCGGCATGGGTCAGCAGCGCCTGGACGATGACGAACGCGCAGATCAGCAGCGCCGTACGGGTGATGGCGCCGCCGCCGTCGCGGGTGTCCTCCACCAGGTCGCCCAGCAGCCGGGGGCCCACCAGTCCGCAGCCCGCGGCGAGCGCGTACAGGACGAGCACGGCGGTGAGTTCGCGCGGGTGGCGCAGCGCCAGCCGCCGGGCGTAGGCGCGGGTGTCGCCGGCCGGGGCGACCGGCAGCGGGGTGTGGGTGCTCATGCCGACTCCTCCCGCGCGACGACGGACCGGTAGCGGACATCGGTGAGCAGATCGGCGTGCGAGCCCTGGGCGACGGCCTTCGCGCTCTGTACGTAGACGACGTGGTCCGCCCGGTCGAGCACCACGGGGCTGGTGGTGAACACCAGCGTGGTCCGTCCGGCGCGCAGGTCGCTCACCCCGCGCGCGATACGGGCCTCGGTGTGGGCGTCGACGGCGCTGGTGGGCTCGACGAGGATCAGCACCTCCGGGTCGGCCATGAGCGCGCGCACCAGGCGCAGCCGCTGCTGCTGGCCGCCGGAGAAGTTGCGCCCGGACTCGGCGACGAGGTCGTCGAGCCCGTCCGGGAGCGCCTCGGCGATGTCCCGCGCACAGGCGGCGTCGACGGCCCGCTCCAGCTCCGCGTCACTCCCCCGGCCGCGGAGCTCCTCGCGCAGCGGACCGGCGAAGAGGCGGTCGTCGTTGTCGGCGACGAGGATGCGGCGGCGTATCTCGTCCGGGGGCAGATCGCCGAGCGGGGTGTCCCCGAGGGTGACGGTGGAGTCGGTGTAGCGGCCCAGCCGCGCGGCGAGGGTCGCGGTGTCGGCGGGGGAGGCGCAGGCCACGGCGGTGAACCGGCCCGGTGCCACGATCAGCCCGGAGGCGGGGTCGGCGAGCGGGGCGGGCCCCTCGTACGGAACGGGACCGTCGGCCGAAGCGGGCCTCTCGTACGGGACGGGTCCCCCGTAGGGTCCGTCGTACGGAGCGGGTGCGGCGGCCTCCAGGGCGAACTCGGGCCGCAGCGCGAGAAACGCCGTGATACGGCTCGCGGCCACCTGCCCCTGGGTCAGCCGGCCGGCCGCGGTGGTGAGCCGGCGCAGCGGATCGACCAGGAAGACGGCGTAACCGTAGAAGGCGACGAGCTGTCCGGGGCCCATCCGCCCGCTCGCCACGTAGTGCGCGCCCAGCCAGACGACGACGGTGGTCAGCAGCCCCGGCAGCAGCACCTTGGCACCCTCCAGCAGGGCCTCAACCCGGGCCACCTCGACTCCGGCGGCGCGCACCCGCTGGGAGTCGGCGCGATAGCGGTCGGCGAAGACCTCCTCGCCGCCGATGCCGCGCAGCACCCGCAGCCCGCTGACGATGTCCACGGCGCGGCCGGTCAGCTCGGCCTGCTGCTCGCGCAGCCGCTGCTGGCGCCGGTGCAGCGGACGGATCAGCAGGGACACCGTCCCCACCATGAGCGGCACCCCGAGCAGCACCACCAGGCCCAGCTCCCAGGAGGTGTGCAGCAGGATGGCCGCCACGACGGCGATGGCGACGATGGCACCGCTGCCCCGGGCGGTTTCGGCGAGCGCCTCCCCGAGCCGGCCGATATCGGCCACTCCGGCATTCACGATCTCGCCTTTGGCCACCCGTTTCGGCAAGGTCGCCCCCAGCCGGGCGGCCTGGCGGGCGATGAGTTGTGCGGTGCGATAGGCGGCGCCCAGCCGGGTGGTGAGGGCGGCGCGGTCACGCAGAATTCCGGCGGCGGCCTGAATCGTCCCGAGGGCCACCACCGCACCGCCCCACCACAGGAGTGCCCGCTGGTCACGGGCGATGATTCCGGCGTCGATGGCCTTGCCGACGGCGGCGGGCACCAGGGCCTGGGCCAGCACATGGACAATTCCATAGAGAGTGCCAAGGAATATGGCATTGCGCTGATAAGCGGCAAGCCATAACAGATAGGATAGGGGTGAACGGTGGTCTGGATTTCCGGGATCCGGATCAGGAAAACGTCGCATGACGACGGCGATGCTAGCGACGCCGCTTCCGCCGGGCGGAGGAATTATCGCCCGCCTTCCCCACTCCTCGCGCGTTCGGCGCCGAGTCCATGCGTACATCCCAGGGGACCGGGGCACCCGCCCCGGAAACGACGTGGCCACCCGCCGACGAGCTTTGGAGGACACCGTGGCACGGCAGACCGACCCGACCCTCATCCACCAGACACAGCGAGATCCCGGGCCGCCGTCTCCGACCCCGTCGCCCGGTCCGGGCGGCCCCGAACCGGGTCCCGCACCGGGCCCCGTGCCCGGACCGCCTCCGGGGCCGCCGCCCGACCCGATTCCCACCCCTCCGCCCGAGCCGCCGCCGAACCCCACCCCCGGCCCCGCACCGGGCCCGTCCCCCGATCCGGTGCCCAAGCCGCCGGGCCCCGACCCGGTTCCCGATCCGTCACCGGCCCCGGGCCCGCTCAGGTGATGCCGTCGATGGGCCGCCCGGGCGCGGCGGAGGCCCGGGTGGCGTAACAGCGGTGGGTGCCGCGGCGGCCGGGGTGAGATCGTCGGACGGAATCGGACCGGAAAAGGAGAAGCAGATGTCCATCACCGCTCCGGCCCGCCCCGTCCTCGAACCCGCCGCCGCGGCATTCGCCGAGGCCACCGCCAAACCGCCGTATCCGTACCAGATGACGCCCGCGGAGGGCCGTCGCACGCTCGACGAGGCGCAGTCCGGCGAGGTGCCCAAACCGGAGGTGGACGAGGAGTGGATCAGCGTCGGCGGTATCCCGGCGGGCGGCGTCAAGGCGCGGATCGTCCGCCCTCCGAAGGCCGTCGGCACCCTTCCGGTGATTCTCTACATCCACGGCGCGGGCTGGGTGTTCGGCAACGCCCACACCCATGACCGGCTGGTCCGGGAGCTGGCGGTCCGAGTGGGCGCCGCGGTCGTCTTCCCCGAGTACGACCTCTCCCCCGAGGCCCACTACCCGGTGGCGCTGGAGCAGAGCTACGCCGTGGGCCAGTGGATCGTGGCCCACGGCCAGGGAGCGGGGCTCGACGCCTCCCGGATCGCGGTGGCCGGAGACTCGGTGGGCGGCAACCTGGCCATCGCCCTCACCCTGCTCGCCAAGGAGCGCGGCGATCTGTCACTGGTGCGGCAGGTGCTCTTCTATCCGGTGACCGACGCCGCCTTCGACACCGGCTCCTACGAGGAGTTCGCCGAGGGCTACTCCCTCACCTGTGAGGCGATGAAGTGGTTCTGGGACCAGTACACGACCGACCCGGCGCACCGCTCCGAGATCACCGCCTCCCCGCTGCGCGCCACCCCCGACCAGCTCGCCGGGCTGCCGCCCGCCCTTGTCATCACGGGCGAGGCGGATGTGCTGCGCGACGAGGGCGAGGCGTACGCGGCCAGGCTGCGGGAGGCCGGGGTGCCGGTCACCGCCATGCGGATGCAGGGGATCATCCATGACTTCCTGATGCTCGACGCGCTCCGCGACACGCAGGCCGCACGGGCCGCGCTCACCCTGGCCGTGGACACCCTGCGGGACGCGCTGGGCACCGCCTCGCCGAGGACTGCCTGAAGCCCGGCACCGCCTGAAGCCTGGCGAACGCGGGCCCCGGCTCAGCCTCCCGCGCCGCCCTTGGCCTGCTTGGCCTGCCGCTTGAGCTCCTGTTTATGGGCGCGGACCTTGTCCAGCGACTCGGGCCCGGTGATGTCGGCCACCGAGCGATACGCGCCCTCCTCGCCGTAGGACCCCGCGGCCTCGCGCCAGCCCTTGGGCCGGACCCCGAGCCGCTTGCCCAGCAGCGCGAGGAAGATCTGCGCCTTCTGCTTGCCGAAACCGGGCAGTTCGTTCAGCCGCCGGAGCAGTTCCTCGCCGGAGGAGGCATCGCGCCACATGGCGGTCGGGTCGCCGTCGTAGTGCTCGGCCAGATACCCGCAGAGCTGCTGGATGCGCCCGGCCATCGCGCCCGGGTAGCGATGCACGGCGGGCTTCTCCGACAGCAGCGCGGCGAACCGCTCGGGGTCGTGCGCGGCGATCTCCTGGGCGTCCAGCCGGTCTCTGCCCAGACGGCCCGCGATGGTGTACGGACCGGAGAACGCCCACTCCATGGGCACCTGCTGATCGAGCAGCATCCCGATCATCAGGGCCAGTGGGTCGCGCTCGAGCAGGGCGTCCGCCTCGGGTTGCTGGGCGAGACGAAGGCGTGTGTTCATCCCCTGGCCATACCCCGCCACCAGTCGCTACGAACCAGATGAAACGCGCATACCACCCAAAGGCATGCACACCATCACCAATTTGGCCGAATTGCGAGGTGTTAGGGCGCATGCGAATCTGGTGGCGAACCGCCGTGACATCGGAACACGGAGGCGAGTGACCATGTCAGCAACCGCGACTCGCCAACGACGCCATGACGACACTCCCGACACCGGCGGTGCCTTCCTGCGTCTGTCCCGGCTCCCGTCCGGGTCTGAGCGCGACGCACTGCGCGAGGCGATCATCTGCGCCTGGCTGCCCGTCGCCAAGCGCCTGGCGCTGCGCTTCCGCAACAAGGGCGAGAACATCGAGGACCTCACCCAGGTCGCCTCGCTGGCCCTGGTGAAGGCCGTCGACCGCTACAACCCCGACCTCGGGCATGCCTTCCCCTCCTATGCGATCCCCGTCATCACCGGTGAGCTCAAGCGCCACTTCCGCGACTATCTGTGGACACTGCACATTCCCCGCAACATCCAGGAGGTCCGCTCCCGCACCCGCTCCGCGCGCGACGCGCTGGAGCAGGAACTCGGCGGGCGCACCCCCACCATCCATGAGATCTGCCTCCGCACCGGTATGCCCCAGGAGGATGTGAAGGCGGGTCTGGAGGCCAGCGCCTCCTGCACCCCGCTCTCCCTCAACGCCACGGTCCAGGGCGCCGAGGAGCGGCTGCTCGCCGAGACGGTGGGCGCGGACGACGCCGCGATCGAACGCGTCGTCAACCGCGAGGCGCTGCGGGTGCTGATCGCCGAACTGTCGGAGCAGGACCGCTACGTCCTCTATCTACGGTTCTTCGCCGGGCTTTCGCAGAGCCAGATCGGCGAGATCCTGGGCTTCTCGCAGATGCACATATCCCGCAGGCTCTCCCGGCTCTACAGCGAGCTGCGGCAAGGGCTCATGGCCTACGCCTAAGCCGCAGCACCAGCCCCGCAACCCCCGGCAGGAGGTGGCCGATGCGCTCCGAGACCGCCCGTATCGCCGCGGACGATGCCATGCTCGTGGGCGATCTGGCCCTTCCCGACCAGCCCATCGGGGTCGTCGCGTTCGCCCACGGCAGCGGCAGTTCCCGGCACAGCCCGCGCAATCGCGCGGTGGCCCGGGTGTTGCAGGACGCGGATCTGGCCACCCTGCTGTTCGATCTGCTCACCGACGCCGAGGAGCGGGTGGACGCGATCACCGCCGAACTGCGCTTCGACATCCCGCTGCTGGGCCGGCGGCTGGGGGCCGCGGTGAACTGGCTCGGCGGGCATCCGGCCACCTCTGCGCTGCCGGTGGGGCTGTTCGGCGCCAGTACCGGCGCGGCGGCGGCGCTGACGGCCGCCGCGGAGCGGCCGGAGCGGGCGGCGGCCGTGGTCTCCCGGGGCGGCCGGCCCGATCTCGCGGGCGGTGCGCTGAACCGGGTGCGGGCGCCGGTGCTGCTGATCGTCGGCGGTGACGACCCCGAGGTGCTGCGGCTCAACCAGCAGGCGGCCGCCATGCTCGTCGCCCCGCACGAGATCCATGTGGTGCCCGGCGCGAGCCATCTGTTCGAGGAGCCCGGAACCCTGGAGGAGGCCGCCGGGGCGGCGCGTGACTGGTTCGTACGGATGGCCAGGCACCCGGCCCGGGGCGGCAAGCGGTGACGGACCGAGCGGTGGCGGACGGCGGCGGGGACGGCAGCAGCGGCTACGCGTCCGCGGCGGACGACCCCAGCACTTGGCGCAGATCGTAGGAGACCGGCTCCTCCAGTTGTTCGTAGGTGCACTGCCCGGGCTCCCGGTCCGGCCGCCAGCGCCGGAAGCGGGCGGTGTGCCGGAAGCGGCCGCTCTGCATGTGGTCGTAGGCCACCTCGCACACCCGCTCCGGGCGCAGCGGCAGCCAGGACAGATCCTTGACCCCGGTCCAGCGGCTGGGCGCGCCCGGCATCCGGCCCTTGGCATGGGCCTCCTCGCGCGCCCAGTCGGCCCAGGGATGGCCTTCGACGGTCTCCATGGCCAGTGGCTCCAGCTCGGCCATCAGCTCCTGGCGGCGGCGTGCGGTGAAGGCGGCGCTGACGCCCACGTGCTGGAGCCGGCCGGTGGCGTCGTACAGGCCGAGCAGCAGCGAGCCGACACCCTGGCCGGACTTGTGGACGCGGTACCCGGCCACCACACAGTCGGCGGTGCGCTCGTGCTTGACCTTGAC
Organism: Streptomyces sp. 11-1-2; assembly: GCF_003595545.1. NCBI lineage: Bacteria > Bacillati > Actinomycetota > Actinomycetes > Kitasatosporales > Streptomycetaceae > Streptomyces > Streptomyces sp. 11-1-2. The sequence goes on along the minus strand of NZ_CP022545.1, from coordinate 9,638,294 downwards.
CATCACGCGCTCGCCGGGGCGATAGCGCAGGTCGGGGCTTTTGGCCACGATGCCGTCGAGCCCCGCCCCCTCGTACTGCTCGAACCACTGCCGGGCCACGTCGAGATCGTCGGTGCAGGGGGCGAGGTGCACCGGGTCCGCGGCGTCGCGCAGCGCCTCGGTCAGCGCCTCGCGGCGCTCGCTCAGCGGGGTGTCCAGCAACGAGGCGTCGCCGAGCGCGAGAATGTCGAAGGCGACGAAGCCGGCCGGGGTGTTCTTCGCCAGCAGCCGCACCCGGGAGTCGGCGGGGTGGATCCGCTCCAGCAGGGCGTCGAAGTCCAGCCGTCCGCCGCGCACGATGACGATCTCGCCGTCCAGGACGCAGCGCGGCGGCAGGTTGGCGAGCAGCGCCTCGGCCAGCTCGGGGAAGTAGCGGGTGAGCGGCTTGGTGGTGCGGCTGCTGATCTCGATCTCGTCCCCGTCGCGGAAGACGATGGCCCGGAAGCCGTCCCATTTGCCCTCGTAACGCATCCCGGGCGGGATCGTGGCCACGGCCTTGGCCAGCATCGGCTCGACGGGAGGCATCACCGGAAGGTCCATGATGTCCGATTGTGCTCCTGTGGCGGGCCGCTCGCCCGCCGGGAGGCGGCCTCGGGCGGGCGGGCCTAGCGTGGCCGTATGGCAGAGTCGGTGGAGCTCACGGTCGGCGGTCGCACGGTGCGGGTGACCAACCCCGGCAAGGTGTACTTCCCGGAGCGCGGGTTCACCAAGCTGGACCTCGCCCGCTACTACCTGGCGGTCGGCGAGGGCGCGCTGCGGGCGCTGCGGGACCGGCCGACGACGCTGGAGCGCTATCCGGACGGGGTCGACGGGGAGTCGTTCTTCCAGAAGCGGGCCCCGAAGAACCTGCCGGAGTGGATTCCGACCGGCCGTATCTCCTTCCCCAGCGGGCGGCACGCGGACGAGATCTGCCCCACCGAGACGGCGGCCGTGGTGTGGGCGGCGAATCTGGGGAGCGTGACCTTCCATCCGTGGCCGGTGCGGCGCGGGGACACCGAACACCCCGATGAGCTGCGGATCGACCTCGACCCCCAGCCGGGCACCGACTACGAGGACGCGGTACGGGCCGCTGTGGAGCTGCGCGAGGTGCTGGACGGGCTGGGGCTGAGGGGGTGGCCCAAGACCTCGGGCGGCCGGGGGCTGCATGTGTTCGTCCCGATCGCGCCGGAGTGGACCTTCACCCAGGTGCGGCGGTCCGCGATCGCGATCGCGCGGGAGCTGGAGCGGCGGGCTCCGGAGCGGGTGACCACCAAGTGGTGGAAGGAGGAGCGCGGCCGGAAGATCTTCGTGGACTACAACCAGACCGCCCGGGACCGCACCATCGCCAGCGCCTACTCGGTGCGCCCCCGCCCCCATGCGCCGGTCTCCGCGCCGCTGCGCTGGGACGAGGTCCCCGACGCCCGGCCGCGCGACTTCGACCTGGCCACCATGCCGGTGCGCTACCGCGAGCTGGGCGATGTGCACGCGGACATGGACGAGCACGCCTTCCGCCTGGAGTCCGCGCTGGAGCTGGCCACGCGGGACGAGCGGGAGCACGGGCTCGGCGACCTTCCCTATCCGCCGGATCATCCGAAGATGGCGGGCGAGCCGAAGCGGGTGCAGCCGAGCCGGGCCAAGAAGTGATGGCCGGATCCGCCCGTCTGCGAGAATCGCGCCATGTCCGTCTTCGCTCACCCCGGCCGCCATCGGGTGGCGGTGCTGGTGCGCCACGGGCTGCTGCCGTTCGAGCTGGGCATGGCGCACCGGCTGTTCGGCCGGGCCGTATCGGCCGCCGGTGAGCCGCTGTACGAGGTGGTGACCTGCGCGCTCGTCCCCGGTGAGGTGCGCACCGACTCCGACGTCACGATGCGTGTCGCCCATGGCCCGGACGCGCTGGCCGAGGCCGACACCGTGCTCGTCCCGGCCGCCAACGAACCGGACGAGCCACAGGCCGAGGGCCGCCTGGGCGCCCCGCTCACCGGCGCCTTCGCCCGGATCCGCCCCGGCGCCCGGATCGCCTCGATCTGCACGGGGGCGTTCGTGCTGGCGGCCGCCGGGCTGCTGGACGGCCGCCGGGCGACGACCCACTGGCAGGAGGCCGACCGGTTCCGGGAACTGTTCCCGGCCGTCGCGCTCGACCCGGACGTCCTCTACGCGGACGAGGGCGAGGTGCTGACCTCGGCCGGGGACGCCGCCGGTATCGATCTGATCCTGCATATGATCCGCCGCGACCACGGTACGGCGGTGGCGGGCGAGGTCGCCCGCGGCTCGGTGGTGGCCCCGCATCGCGACGGCGGCCAGGCGCAATTCATCCGGCGGCCGGTGCCGGAGCGGCGCGGCGGCTCCACCGGCGCGGCCCGCGCCTGGGCGCTGACCCGGCTCGACCGTCCGCCGACCCTGCGGGAGCTGGCCGAGCGGGAGTCGATGAGCGTACGGACCTTCTCCCGGCGGTTCCGCGAGGAGGTGGGGATGACCCCGGTGCAGTGGCTGACCCAGCGGCGCCTCGAACGTGCCCGGCAGCTACTGGAGGAGACCGATCTGCCGGTGGACCGGATCGCGGCGGACGCGGGCTTCGGCACCGCCGCGTCGCTGCGGCAGCGTCTGCACACCGCCCTCGGGGTGTCACCGAGCGCCTACCGCGCCACCTTCCGGGGCGGCGCCGCCGCCCCCTAACGACGGGCCGTGAACTGGCCGGTGCCCAGGGTGTGGAACCACGTCTGGATCCGATGCTCGTTGTGGGTGGTGGCGAGCGAGAGAAGCAGCAGCAGCCGGGCCTTCTGCGGGGTCAGGTCCTGGGCGCCGATGACGCCGTGGACATCGGGGTCGTAGACCGCGCCGGAGCCGGTGCGCGAGGCGGAGACCATGACCACCCCGTTCTTGACGGCGTCGTCCCTGGCCTCGGTCATGGCCGGGGAGAGGCCGCCCGCCCCGGTGCCCGCGGTGACGATCCCGGCCGCCCCGGCGTCGGCGAACGCCTTGATGGCCTGGGGTCCGGCGCCCTGGTAGCTGTAGGCGATGTCGACCTTGGGCAGTGGCCGCCGGGCGATCCGGTCGAGGTCGAACGGGGTCTTCCAGGCGGGCTTGCCGCACTGCTCGACGCGGGCCGGCGCGCGGTTGACGCGGATGTGGTTCTGGTCGATGACGCCGAGTTCTCCGCTGCTGCCGCTGCTGAACGCGTTCAGCCGCAGGGTGTCGGACTTGCGCACCTCGCGGGCGGCGTGAATCTGGTCGTTGAGCATCACCACGGCGCCGAAGCAGGTGGTGCGCCCGCTGGCGGCGAGGTGGATCGCGTTGTAGAGGTTGGCCGGGGCGTCGGAGCCGATCACCGTCCAGGGCCGCATGGAGCCGGTGAGCACCACGGGCTTGTCGCTGCGGACGGTCAGGTCCAGCCAGTACGCGAACTCCTCCATGGTGTCGGTGCCGGTGGTGACCACGACCCCGTCGTTGAACTTCAGGGCGTGGTCGACGGCGGCGGTGAGCCGGCGGTACTCGGGGATCGTGTAGTTGTTGGAGTCCTTGTTGCCGAACTGCTGGGTGGTCACGTCGGCGATCCGGTTCACCTCGGGCCTGAGGTCGTTGACCAGCCGGGACACCCGGAGCTTGCCCGCCTCGTAGTCGTCGAAGGACACCTTGGACTTGCTGACGCCCGCGATGGTGCCTCCGGTGCCGATGACCGCGACCTTGGGGGTGGGCCTGGGGTGCGGCTCCGCGGCACCGGCGAGGGAGGCCGTGGTCCCCAGGGCGACGGCCACCAGAGCGGTCACTACGGTGAAGCGGCGGGCGAACTGAGCCATCGGGACGTCGTTTCATCGATGGGGTGGGTGATATGTCGGCCCTTCTTCAGCCACCTTCCACGGTAACCACGGAGGTCTCCGACAGGCGAGGGCGGCGCAGCCGGGCCAGCAGCAGGGCCACATCGTCGTCCGGCGCCCCGTGCAGCGCGGCCAGCACCTGGTCGCAGATCCGCTCCAGCGGGCCCTGGTGGCGGCGCAGCAGCTGGACCAGGGTGTGCAGTCCGACGTCGAGGGACTGATGGCGCTTTTCCACCAGGCCGTCGGTGAACAGGGCCAGCAGCGCCCCCTCGGCCAGCTCCCGCTCCACCGAGACGAAGGGGACGCCTCCGACGCCCAGTGGCGCGCCGGTGGGGATGTCGATCAGCTCGGCGTCGCCGCCGGGCTGCACCAGCACCGGCGGCAGATGCCCGGCGGTGGACATCTCGCACCGCCCGGTGCGCGGATCGCAGACCGCGTAGAGGCAGGTGGCGATGGACTCCCCCAGACTGGGCGTGATCTCGTCGAGATGGCCCAGCACCTGGGCCGGGGGCAGATCGAGCCGGGAGAAGGCCCGGGTGGCGGTGCGGAGCTGGCCCATGATCGCGGCGGCGTGGATGCCCTTGCCCATGACGTCGCCGACCACCAGCCCGACCCGGCCGTCCGGGAGGGGCAGCACATCGAACCAGTCGCCGCCGGCGGCGCTGACCGCGGGCAGATACCGGGAGGCGATCTCCAGGCCGTCCAGGTCGCGCGGCTGCTGGGAGAGCAGGCTGCGCTGGAGGGTGAGCGCGGCGTCGCGTTCGCGGGCGTAGAGCCGGGCGTTGTCGATGCACAGGGCGGCGCGGATGGCCAGTTCGCAGGCGAGGGTGAGGTCCTCCTCGTCGAACGGCCTGGGGTTGATGGTGCGGTGCAGGCTGAGGGTGCCGAGCACACTGCCGCGGGCGATCAGCGGGGCGGCGATGTACGAGTGCACGCCCTCGCGCAGCAGCACCCGGGCGGCGTCGTCGTCCCGGGCGATCCGCCGTACGTCCTGCTCGGTCACGTGCGGCACCAGGATCGGCCGGGCCTCGCGGACGCACTGGGTGATCAGCCGGGTGGGTTCGTAGCGGGCGATCTCGCCGACCGGGTCCGCCGCGTGGACGGCGTCGGTGGGGTAGCCGGCGGCGACGGCGAGCGCCCGGAAGCGGGCGGAGCCGTCGGCCCACACCCGGGGCGTGGCCTCGCGGTGCACCACGGAGTCCAGGACGTCGACGGCCGCGAGGTCGGCGAGCCGGGGCACGGTCACATCGGCGAGCTCCTGGGCGGTCTGCCGCAGATCCAGCGTGGTGCCGACGCGGACGCTCGCGTCGGCGATCACGGCCAGCCGCTCGCGCGCCTCGGCGATCTCGCTGGTCTCCCGGTGGCGCCGGGAGATGTCCATGATGGAGACGGCGACGCCCAGGATCCGGCCGCTGGGGTCCTCCAGCCGGTAGTACGACTCCGACCAGGCGTGGTCATGGTCGGGGTCGGCCGGGGTCCGGCCGATGCTCTGCTGGTCCAGCAGCGGTTCACCGGACTCCAGCACATGCCGCATCGCGGCCTCGATGGCCTCCACGTCGAGCCCGGGCAGCACCTCCCCGACGCGGTGGCCGCGCACCTGGGACTCGGTGACGGAGTTCATCTGCTGCAGGGCCGGGTTGGCGCGCAGCCAGCGCAGCTCGGTGTCGAACACCGCGAGCCCCACCGGCGACTGTTTGACCAGGAAGCCGGATACCGCCAGATCGGTCTCCAGCCGCCGTACGGTCCCCTCGTCGGCGGCCAGCCCGAGCGCGTAGCCCTCGCCGTGGGCGTCGCGCAGGCCCATGGTGCGGAACTCCACCTTCAGGGTGGAGCCGTCCAGGCGGCGGACCGGGAAGACCCCGGCCCAGGTGTCGCCCGCCCGGACGCGCGCGAAGAGCTCCACGGCCGCCCGCCGGTCCTTCGGGTGGACCAGCAGCTTGTCCGCGCGGCGCCCCAGCGCCTCGGCCGCGCGGTAACCGAACAGTTGTTCAGCCTCCGGGCTCCACAGGGCGATCCGCCCCTCGACATCCAGCGCCACGGCAGCGACCCGCAGCAGATCGAGCACTCCTCCCGGGGCGGTCGCCATGCTGCCGATACCCGCCTCGTCCTCCTGGTCAACACGGTCATGCGTGGTCATACCGGCACCTCACCGGCTCGCCGTGCCCTCCTACTGTCATACCTCGCTCGGCGGGCCGCCGCACACGGGTATGACGCGGGCACGCTACAGATCCCGGTTCAGATGGTGAAGGGCCGCTGCCGGGCGAATGCGGAGTTCGGCACACCCGCCTGGAAGAGGTGGGGCGTCTGGTCGGGCGGCATCCGCTTGACGATCTCCCGGTGCAGTCCGCGGTAGCTGCCCGCGAAGGCACCGCCCCGCCAGACCTTCAGCAGGGCGGCGGTGAACAGGCCGTTGACGATCCCGTCGGCGGAGGTCTGGTTGTCCTGGCAGCCGGAGATCTGCAGCACGCTGGCGTCGATTTTGGCGAGGTCCTTGGCGGTGCGGGTGTTCTGGATGCGGTCGTAGGCGTCGCGGTCGCGCCGGTAGACGGCGGACTGCACCGACTGGGGCATGACCCGGATCCTGCGGCCGACCTCCGCCGGGTCGGCGGTGCTGAAGCGCCGGTCGAGCTCCTGGGCGCTGAGCGTCTCGGGCAGCCGCCGGGCCACGGTGCCGCTGTGGCAGCTGTCGGAGAGCAGCCAGATCCGCACCCCCTTGGCGAACTTCCCGAACAGCTCGAAGAGCTCGTCGTCGACGAGCTGCCGGTCGTGGAGCACCCAGGTCTCGTCGAGGCGGTCCCCGGTCTCGTCGTGGTTGAGGTCGGGCACCTGACCGCCGTGGCCCGAGTAGGTGAGAAAGAGGATGTCCCCCTCGGCCAGCCGCCCGGCCGCGGCCTCCAGGGTGGCGGTGACCGTCTCCGCGGTGGCCGCCGGGCTCAGCAGCGGGTCGGTCACATCGAACCCCGCGGCGTCGGCGATCCCGGCCATGTCCACGGCGTCCTGCTCGCAGGCGCCCAGCTCACCGCTCCAGCCGTCGTACGCGGCGGGGTCGACCTGATTGAGTCCGATATGGACGGAGAGGCCGGTTGACATGGGGGCTCCTAGGGTCGAGGACGCGCGGCGGCTCACCACCGCTCGTCACTAAGCGATGATGCGGGGCCGCGCACCTCCATGCCCGTTCTCCGGCCCATCCGGAGGAGGAGCCCCGCCGGAGAAGACGCGACGCCCGGACAACGAGCGACTTCGCAGCGGAGGCCCCACTGGGACGCCCTACGGCCCCGCCCCGGCCGTCACTCCCCGCGCGGCCGGGCGCCCAGGGCCCGCAGCGCCATATCGGCGGCGCGCTCGAAGTAGCCGGGCTCCAGGGCCGCCCCACGGGCCGAGACGCGCCAGTAGACCAGCCCGCCGAGCAGATCGAGCGCCAGCTCGCGGTCGAGGTCCCGCGGCAGCTCACCGCGCTCGGTCGCCCGGTCCAGCATGCCGATGGCGCGGGCGCGCCGCGGCTCGCCGATGCAGCGGGCCAGGGCCTGGAACAGCTCCTCGTCCCGCTGCGCCTCGGCGATCAGGTCCGGCAGGATCCGCGAGAACCGCGGATGGGTGAGCCAGTCGGCGACCGTGTGAAGCGCGGCCAGCACATCGCCGCGCAGGGATCCGGTGTCGGGCTCCTCGACCAGGGCGACGCTCAGCTCCGACACGACCGCGATGACCATCCGCTGCCTGGAAGGCCACCGCCGGTACAGGGCGCTCTTGCCCACCCCGGCCCGTTTGGCCACGGCCTCCATCGACAGCCGGCCGTATCCGTGCTCCGCGAGCTCGTCCAGGACGGCCTCGGCGATGGCGGCGGTCTTGTCCGCGCGCAGGGTGGCGGCGCCGCTCGGGGGGCGCCGGTTGGTGTCCGACATGGCGTCAAGGTTAACAGATGGACAGGACGGTACCGTCTCGTTCTATGATGTGCGGACGGGACGGTACCGTTCCGTCCATTGGTTGTGACATTCCCCTGTGAGAAGGAAGTGCGTCATGGACGACCGCATCAAGGTGTTCGAGCGGGCGAAGGAACTGCTGCTCGACCACGACATGATGGGATTCGCGAACCTGTGGGCCGTCGACGGCACCATGGAGTTCCCCTTCGCCCCGGCCAGCCGGCCGCGTCTGCTGGAAGGGCGTGAGGCCGTGCGCGAATACGTGCGGGACTACGCCGACCACATCGATCTGCGCGCCGTCGCGCATCAGGTCATCCACCGCACCGAGGACCCCGAGGTGCTGATCGTGGAGTTCTCGATGGACGCCGTGGCCGTCTCGTCCGGCCGCCCGCTCCGCCCCTCGTACATCGCCGTCATCACCGTCCGGGACGGCGAGATCGCCTCGTACCGCGACTACTGGAACCCGCTGATGCTCAGCGAGGTCAGCTTCGGCGCCGAGGAGGACCGGACCAATGGCTGAACCGACCGTTCTGGTCCTCGGCGCCACCGGGAACACCGGTTCCAAGGTGCTGCGGATGGTGCGCGCGCAGGGCGCGCGGGCGCTGGCCGCCACCCGGCGGCCCGAGTCCGCGGCAGTGGCCGAGGCGGGCGAGGCCGTCCGGTTCGACTGGCACGACCCGGCCGGCCATGCGGCGGCGCTGGACGGCGTGGAGCGGATCTATCTCGTCTCGCCCCTGGGGGTGGCCGAGCCGCGGCCCGTGGTCGAGCCGTTCCTGAACACCGCTGTCGCCCAGGGCGTACGGCGGGTGGTGCTGCTGAGCTCCTCCGCGGTCCCCGAAGCGCCCACGGGCCTCGGCGCGCTGCACACGCTGGTGAAGGAGACCGTTCCGGAGTGGGTGGTGCTGCGGCCCTCGTGGTTCATGCAGAACTTCACCGGTGACCATGCGGTGGCCCACGCCATCCGCGGCGACGGCGAGATCGTCACCGCCACCGGGGACGGCAAGGTGGCCTTCGTCGACGCGACGGATATCGCCGCGGTTGCCACCCGGGCCCTGCTGGACGACCGCCCGCACAATACGGACCACGTCATCACCGGTCCCGAGGCGCTCGGCTACGCGGAGGCGGCGCGCATCGTGACAGAGGTCTCCGGGCGGCCGGCCCGCCATGTCGCGGTGGAGACCGGGGAGTTGCGGGAGAGGCTGAAGGCGATAGGGATCCCGCCGGAGTTCACCGCGGTGCTCGCCGGGCTCGACGAGGACATCCGGCACGGCGCGGAGGACCGGACGACCGACACCGTCCAGCGGGTCACGGGGCGCGCTCCCCGCTCCTTCCGCGCCTTCGCCGAGGCGCACCGCGCCGCCTTCGCCCCGGCGCCCGCCGCCTGAGCGCTCCGCCGGAAGTGCGCTGAGCTGCCGTCGATCGTCCGCGGCACCGTCGTGGCTGATCGCGCCCCCGCGGCGGAGCCGCACATCGGTACGGCCCCGCGCCCCTTCAGGGCGCCTTTCGAACCGCGGCAGACTTCCGCCGATCTGCTCAGGCCCGGCCCGGGAGGATCTTCACGGGCCCGTGACGCCTGGCAGGGCGCTCCCGGCCACCGCTGGGAGGGGCTCTGGCATCGGACGTCGCGCCCCGCGGCGTCCGATGCCGATGCGACAGGGGCCAGGGCCTACCGACAAGGGTCAGCGGAACAGCACATCCGGGAGGCCGGGCCGGTCGATGGCCTCCTCCAGGGCGGCGCGCAGGGCACGGCTGTCGGTGAGCGGGCCGCCGGGCCGGATCAGCCAGACATGGCCCTGCCGGACACAGCCGGGCCTGGGGCAGCGCAGCACCCGGCCGGGCCCCGCCGCGGCCACCGCGCGGCGGCGGGCGTACGCCGTCCCGGCCAGCCAGCCCTTCCACTCGGCCGCCGATCCGGGCGGCACGAGGAAGGACAGCACATGGCTGGCGGTGGCGAGCATCACCGGCCCCGCCGCGTCGCGCCGCCGCAGCGCCTGGATCACCGCGGTGCCGATGTCGTCGCACATCCGCACCAGGTCGAAGACGGGGCCCACCGGCAGATCGGCGAGGCCGGTGCCGCTGGCCCATTGCAGCCGCACCCGCCCGGGGTCATCGCTCGCGGCCAGCAGCCATTCGGCCGCGTCGGTCTCCACGGTGACCCGCATCCGGCGGTCACCGCGCGCCCCCGCGTTCATGAGGTGGCCACCAGCGGCAGGGTGAACCACACCTTCTTCCCCCGGGCTCCGGGGTCGGGCGGCTCGGTGCCCCAGTCGAGTGCCAGGTCCTCGACGATGGCCAGCCCTCGTCCGGACTCCTCGGTCGGCTCCGGTTTGCGGGCGACCGGGATCACGGGCGAGCCGTCGGCCACCTCCACGCGCAGCTCACGGCCGAAGCGTTCCAGCGAGACGGTGATGGTGACGGTGTCGGCGGGGCCGGAGCTGCCGTGCTCCACGGCGTTGGCGAACAGTTCGTTGGTGGCGAGGACGACATGGTCCACGATCGCGCCGAGCCGCCAGTCGCGCAGATGCCCGGCGACCATCCGGCGTACGGCGGCGGCGCGGTCGGGAAGGGCGGGGAACTCCGCCCGGAAGAGCCGGCGGGTGTCCAGCGGGATCACCGTCCTCTCCCCTCCAGCGCGGGGGACAGGGATCGCCGCGGCGGCCGGCCCGGTAACCGGATCGGCTCCCGGCGAGGTAACCGGATCGGTTCGAGGCCCGGTAAGCGGATCGGTTCGCGACCCGGCAACCGGATCGGTTCGCGGGCGGTCCGCGGAGACCGCGATGCCATGGCTCGCGCCCATCGTCTCGCTCTCCTCATCGGCCGACGCCGGCCTGTGCGACAGTCCTGGAAAGGATCGGCTCACGGTGTCGGTCCTCACGCTCCTCATCGGTCTGTGGGCTGTGGTGGCATACGGGCTCATGGGGTGATTGATGCTCCGGTGAGCGGGTAAGCGCATTCTGGCGACCGACTGCCTGGCATCTGAGCTGGTGACAGGCGGTGCGCACACCCCACCGGACCCGCCTGGACCAGCTGCCACGGACGGAGACGGCCCGGTCGCGGTGAGTGCCGGATACCGGCATGGTTCCTCCTTCGAAGGCAGCGCGAGGCGCCGTCGGTCGCCGTTCATGTAGACAAACGGTTGGACCGGCCGGTGGGCGAGAGGGCATGGGGGTTGTCCGGTTGTACGGGCGTAGTGGTTCGGGCTGTACGGTCCGGACGTGGCAAGCGTGAGCGACGGCCGCGAGGGGCGGCTCGGCCCGGGTCAACGGTCCGGTGTGGACGCCAAACGGGTCCTGGTGACCGGGGGCTCCCGGGGGCTGGGTGAACAGATCGTACGGCTACTGGCCGCCGGCGGGGCGCGATTGGCCACGTGTGCGCGGACACCGGAGGATCTGCGGTCCCTCGCGGCGTCCCTGAGCGCCGAGGGCAACGGGGAGTTGTTCACCCGTGCGCTGGACGTCACCGAGCCGGGGTTGCTGGAGGAATTCGTCGAGGCGGCGGGGATACGTTTCAGCGGGCTGGACGGCGTGGTGGCCTGCGCCGGTGGCGCCCGTGGCCGCGGCATCGAGGACGCCGACCCCCAGGACTGGTCGCTGACCTGGGAGATGAACGTGGGTCATACGGCACGGCTGGTGAAGGCCGCGGTGCCGCATCTGCGCCGCGCGGGCGGCGGCTCCGTGGTGGTGATCGCCTCCATCTCCGGCTGGAAGCCGGGGCCCCCGGCGCAGTACGGGGCGGCCAAGGCCGCCCAGATCCATCTCGCGGCCTCGCTCGCCCGTGAGCTGGGCCCGGACGGGATCCGGGTGAACGCCGTCTCCCCGGGGTCCATGCTGATCCCCGGGAAGCGGTGGGACCGGATGCGCACCGAAGAGCCCGAGGCATACGCCCGGTTCACGGCCGAGCTGCCACGCGGTGAACTGGTCACCCCGCGGGAGGTCGCCCAGGTCGTGGCGTTTCTGCTCTCGGACGCCGCGAGCGGGGTCTCCGGTGCGCATCTGCCCGTCGACCGAGCCCAGAACGCCCCCACGCCGGGAGGGTACTGACCCCCCGGCGCTCCCCCGAGCGGAGGCGCTCCGGACACGTCTCCGGCCGCTCACACGGAGCGGCCGGAGACTTCGCCGAGGCACCAGGCGGGGCGAAACCCCGGGGCCCGGAGCCTCAGGCGGCCACGCCGAGCACCGTCCGGGAGCGCTGCTCGAACTCCCGGACCATGGGCTCCCCGCGGTGCGGCCGCAGCCGGGTGCGGAAGTCGCGCAGCGCCTGGATCGAGCGCTCGCTGTGCACCCCGCTGAGCGTGTCCAGCGCCTCGCCCGCGGTGCCGACGGCCTCGTCCAGCCGGTTCTGCTGGAGGTAGGACGTCGCCAGCACGGATCTGCTGATGGCCTGGCGCCGGCGCCGGTCGGCGTTGGCGCGCACGGATTCGGCGGCGGCGTGCTCGGCCTCGGCGGCGTTGCCCAGGTCGCGGAAGCACAGGGCCGCCTCGGCCGCCAGATAGTGGTGGTCGAGGAAGCGCACCCAGGGCGATTCCTGCTCGGGGCCCTGGCTGGCCTCCAGTTGGGCGTCGGCCGCGCGCAGCGACTTGGACGCCTCCCGGGGCTGGTCCAGGGCGGCGTAGCCCCGGGCGGCCATGGCGTGCAACCGCATCAGCCCGAGCGGGCTTCCGGCGTGCTTGGCTGTGGCGACACCGACCCGGGCCAACTCGACCCCCGCCTCGGGCTGGCCCAGGTTGGTCGCCAGATGGGACAGGCCGGCCAGGATCTGACCGCCCAGGACCCGGTCGCCGCCCTCGGCGCACAGCCGCAGCGCCTGGGTCATATAGCGCTGGGCCAAGCCGTATTCGGCGTTGTCATAGCTGCTCCAGCCGGCCATCGCGGCCAGCTTGGCGGCGGCGGTGAAGAGCTGGCGCCGCTCCTGAGGGGGCGCGCCGCGCTGCTGGAGCATGGGGACGACCTCGGTCGACAGATAGAGCACGATGCTGGCGCGGACCTGGCCGCCGCCGAAGCGATTGTCCATCTCGTCGAACATGTTGATCGCCGCATGGACCTGTTCGACGCGGCCGCCTTCGGCCGCGGGTGCGAGCCGGGCGGTGTCCTGGTTTTCGACCAGCCACAGCAGCCATTCGCGCTGCGGGGTCACCAGTGCGCCGGCGACGAAGGGCACCGCACCCAGCAGGCTGCGGCGGGATATGTCGGTGGAGCCGAGTTCGGCGAGCGTGTGCAAGGTTTCTGCTACGTCCTCCCGGTAGGCCAGCGCGCGGGCCACGACCGGGCGCTGTCGGTCGGAGATGAACCCCAGCTCGGCGGGGGCCACGGGCCTGCCGATCCGGTGGGAGAGCACGGCGGCGATCAGCTCCGGCGTGGTGCCACGCGGCTGTCCGCCTTGCAGCCAGCGGGTGACGGACGCCTTGTCGTAATTCGACTCGCGCCCCTGCCTACGGCCCAGTTCATTGACCCGCAGGGCCAATGAGGCGTAGGAGCACCCGGATTCCTTCAGAGCCGCGGCCAACCCGACGTTGACCACGACGCCTTGGCGCCCGCTTACCGGCTGTGCGTGATGCGTCACCGTGACCGTCCCTGTTTCGAGCCACGGCGGTCTGCGGGTTCCCCATCGCGCGGCGCCGACCGGTTGGCCAAGCACCTCAACGACGTTGTGGACATGGGTGGTTGGGAGCCCTCGCCAGAGAGGGTGAGATGGGTCACGTGCTCACTATGCGTGGTGAAGCCGTCACCCCGCAACCTTCGTTCTGATAATTTCAAACCGATCGACTCGCTCTGTCAGTGTCATCCATCGCGTGGCACACTGTGCAGGCATATGACAGCCATTCCTCCGGGAGGCGGGACGTGAGCGAGGCACGGCCGGCCGGCGCCGCCCCCACCGTCTTGCGCAGAGTCCTCGGCAAGCGTCTGCGGCATCTGCGCGAGCGGGCGAAGGTGTCGTTCGAGGAGGCCGCGAAAGCCATCGAGGTCACCCCGTTGACCGTGCGCAGGATGGAAAAGGCGGAAGTCGGTCTCAAGATTCCGTATCTCAAGGAGCTGCTGCGGAACTACGGCGTCCGCGGTCCGGAGATGGAGGACTTCCTCGCTCTGGCACGGGAGGCCAACCAGCCCGGCTGGTGGCATCAGTTCCGCGATGTTCTTCCGGACTGGTTCAGTGCTTACGTCAGCCTGGAGAGTGAAGCCACCGTCATTCGCGCGTACGAGCCCCACTACGTCCCCGGGCTGCTCCAGACTGAGGACTACGCCCGAGCGGTATTGCGCATGGGCTTCCCTCGGGACACCGAGGAGGAGCTGGAGCGCCGGATCGCCCTGCGCGTCCAGCGCCAGGACCTGCTCACCAAGGCGGACGCGCCGACCATCTGGGCCATCCTCGACGAAACGGTGCTGCGCCGCCCCGTGGGCGGCTCGCAGGTGATGCGCGACCAGATCGACCACTTGATCGACACCTTGGATATTCCCAAGGTCAGGCTGCAGATCATGCGGTTCGCGGCGGGGCCGCACCCCGGGGCCTTCGGCCCCTTCCACTACTTCCGCTTCGGATTCTCCGAACTGCCGGACGTCGTCTACACCGAGAGCCTCACCGGGGCGGTCTATGTGGACAAGCCGGCCGAAGTCGTCGCCTATCTCGAGGTCCTGGACCGGATGGCGGTCCAGGCCGAGCGGATCGGCGACTCCAGCACCATCCTGGCCGAACTGCGTAAGGAGCACTGAGATGCACGACCCCGTCTACAGCGGAATGCCGGCCACGGACCTGGGCACGGAGGGCTGGGAGAAGCCCTGGAGCGGGTCCAACGGCGGCACCTGCATCGAGGCCAAGCGGCTGCCGGACGGGCGGGTCGCGCTGCGCCAGTCCACCGACCCGGCCGGACCCGCGCTGATCTACACCCGCTCGGAGGTGGCATCCTTCCTGGAGGCGGCGAAGTCCGGCGAAGCGGACTTCCTCATCGCGTAGAAGGGCCACGCACGGGCGACCCCTCGAAAACCACTACGCCCGCACAACCGCACAACCCCGCACCGCACTCCCGCCCCCGCCGTCCCGCCACGCACACTGAAGACGCCGTGGCGGGCGGCGGCGTCGTCCCCCTCGCAGAGCTGAGAGCTATGGGACCGACAGGATGCCGGAAATGAACCTCGACCATGCGGTGGCACAGCACCGCACACTGATCGTCGAGGGCTGCGACGGGGTCGGCAGGGACGCGCTGCTGGCCGGGCTCGCCCGCCGGCACGGCTACACCGTCACCCGCGCCTCCCCCGACCTCCCGCATGTCGACCCGGTCCGGCCGTACCGCGAACTCCTCCTGCACGACGGGGCGCTCGCGGTCGACGCCGGGCTGGTCGGCGAGCTCGTCTACGGGCCGCTGCGCCGTGGCCACTCCCGGGTGACCTGGATTCAGGCGTTCGACTTCGCCGACGCGGTGGCCGAGCGCCACGGCGCCTTCGTCCATGTGACGGCCCCGGTACCGGTGCTGGAGGACCGGCTGGCCGCGCGCGGCGCCTCGGCGGCGGCCCTCGCGGAGATCGGCGCCGCGGTGACCGGCTATGACCATGCCTTCTCCACTCTCGCCGAGCACGCCCCGGTGCTCACCATCGAGGAGCAGCCGGCCTCCGGCGGCGGCCCGGATCCGGATCCGGGCCGCGGCGAGGCGGCGCCCGAGCCGGTGTCCTCGTTCGCCCGGCCCCTCCCGCGCATCCGCTCCCCCGTGCCGCTCCACGCCCAGCGTCGCTGAACTCCCCGGCACCGGGCTTACGTTGGTGCCCCGCGAACCGCACACGCACGGCAGGAGATGGCTCTATGACCGACCGCTCGTCCACCCCGGACCAGCAGGCCCTGAACAAGATCGACACCACGGTGCCGCATTCGGCCCGGATCTGGAACTACTGGATGGGCGGCAAGGACAACTACGAGATCGACCGGATCGCCGGTGACGAGTACCGGGAGGTCGCCCCGAACATCGAGACCATGGCCCGGGCCTCGCGCGCGTACCTCATCCGCACCGTCACCCATGTGGCGGGCGAGTGCGGGATCCGGCAGTTCCTGGACATCGGCACCGGGCTGCCCACCTACGACAACACCCACCAGGTCGCCCAGCGGGTGGCGCCCGAGGCCCGCATCGTCTACGTGGACAACGACCCCCTGGTGCTCCGGCACGCCCAGGCGCTGCTCACCAGCACCCGGGAGGGAGTGACCGACTACATCGACGCCGATCTGCACGAGCCCGAGCGGATCCTGGAGGCCGCGGCGAAGACGCTCGACTTCGACCGGCCCATCGCCCTGATGCTGATGGGCATCCTCGGCCACATCCAGAACTACGACGAGGCGGTGTCGGTCGTGCGGCGGCTGCAGGACGCCTTACCGTCCGGCAGCTACTTCGTGCACTACGACAGCACCGACACCGACCAGGCGCTCAAGGAGGCACAGCAGGGCTACGACGACACCGGCGCCGTTCCGTACGTGCTGCGCAGCGTGGCGCAGATCAGCCGCTTCTACGAGGGTCTGGAGCTGATCGAGCCCGGTATCGTGTCGTGTCCGCTGTGGCGGCCGGGTCCCTCCGAGACGGACATCGAGACCACCGATGTCCACGGGGGCGTGGCCCGCAAGCGGTGACGGCCGTGACGACCAAACGAATGGTTCGGCCACCGGGGAGGTAACCCCCGCCCCTGTCGCGTCGTCAGACACGGCGCCGGGAAGCTAGGCGGAGGGACGCGTGGGTGTTCGAGGTCGGAGCCTGGAGAGTGCCCTCCGTCAAGCGGCTGCTGCGGGCGTCGATCGCCGGTGCGCCCGCCGTCGTACGGCAACGCCGCGGCCCCCAGGACGAGTCACCCGGGCGGCCACGGCATCTGGCCATCATCATGGACGGCAACGGCCGCTGGGCCGCCCTGCGCGGCCTCTCCCGCACCCGGGGCCATCAGGCGGGGGTGCTGGCGCTGCCGCGGGTGGTGGACACGGCCCTGGAAGAGGGCATCGAACATCTGTCGCTGTTCTTCTTCTCCACCGAGAACTGGAACCGTCCGCGCGGTGAGGTGGCCGCCCTGATGCGGCTCACCGCCCAGCTCGCGGACGTCTTCCGGGGCTACGGCGAGCGGGGGGTGCGGCTGCGCTGGCTGGGCTCGGAGGCCCGGCTCCCCCGGGCCACGCTGGCCGCGCTGCGCCGCGCCGAGGCCGATACGTGCGACAACCGCACGATGACGCTGGCCTTCTGCTTCAACCACGGCGGCCGGGAGGAGATCGCCCACGTCGCCACCTGCCTGGCCCGCGCCTCGGCGGACGGCGCGCTGGACCCCGGGCTCATCGACGAGGCCCTGTTCACCCGCCATCTGCCGCATGCCGATCTGCCGGACATCGACATGCTGGTGCGCACCTCCGGGGAGCAGCGCATCTCCAACTTCATGCTCTGGCGGGCGGCCTACGCGGAGCTCTTCTTCGTGGACACCCTGTGGCCCGACTTCACCGGTGAAGAGCTCCGCGCGCTGCTGGCCGCCTTCGCGACCCGTAAACGCCGCTTCGGCGCGGGCGTCGGCCCCGTCTGACGCGCCCGCCGCTCCTCAGCAGGTCAGAGGAGGTCCGCTACGGTTCGGGCAGCGCCCCCAAGGGGCGCGGGGCTGTGTCGATGTGCGGCTCCGCCGCGGCTGTGTCGATGTGCGGCTCCGCCGCGTGGGACCAGCCACGGCGGCGCCGCAGTCGGCCGACGACGCATCGCGACACGTCCAGCGGAGCGCTTAGCGGATCTGGACGCCGGAGAGGGTGCGGGCGATGACCAGGCGCTGGATCTCGCTGGTGCCCTCGAAGATCGTATAAATCGCGGCGTCGCGGTGCATCCGCTCGACCGGGTAGTCGCGGGTGAAGCCGTTGCCGCCGAGGATCTGCACCGCCTGGGCGGTGACCTGCTTGGCGGTCTCGCTGGCGAACAGCTTGGACATGGAGCCCTCGGCCGAGTCGAAGGGCTTGCCGGTCACGGCCATCCACGAGGCGCGCCACACCATCAGCCGCGCGGCGTCGATCCGCGTGCGCATGTCGGCGAGCTGGAAGGCGACGCCCTGATTGTCGATGATGGGGCGGCCGAACTGCTGCCGGGTCTTGGCGTAGTCGAGCGCGACCTCGTACGCGGCGCGGGCGGTGCCGACCGCCATGGCGCCGACGGCCGGGCGGGACGCCTCGAAGGTGGCCATGGCGGCGTTCTTCAGCCGCTCCCCGCCCGCCTTGGCCTTCTCCCGGGCGCGCGCGAGGCGTTCGTCCAGCTTCTCCTTGCCCCCGAGCAGGCAGCTGCCGGGCACCCGCACCTGGTCGAGGACCACCTCGGCGGTGTGCGAGGCGCGGATGCCGTGCTTCTTGAACTTCTGGCCCTGGGACAGACCGGGGGTGCCCGGCGGGATGATGAACGACGCGTGGCCCTTGGAGCCGACTTCGGGGTCGACGACGGCGACCACCACATGGACATTGGCGATACCGCCGTTGGTGGCCCACGTCTTGGTGCCGTTGAGGACCCATTCGTCCTTGGCCTCGTCGTAGACGGCGCGGGTGCGCATCGAGCCGACGTCGGAGCCCGCGTCGGGCTCGGAGGAGCAGAAGGCGGCCACCTTCACGTCGTCCGCGTCGCCGTACATCTGCGGGATCCAGGTGCCGATCTGCTCCTCGGTGCCGTTGGCGAGGACGCCGACGGCGGCGAGGCCGGTGCCGACGATGGACAGCGCGATGCCCGCGTCGCCCCAGAACAGCTCCTCCATGGTCATGGGGATGCCGAGGCCGGTGGGGTCGAAGTACTGCTGGGCGTAGAAGTCCAGGGAGTACAGGCCGATCTTGGCGGCCTCCTGGATAATCGGCCAGGGGGTCTCCTCACGCTCGTCCCATTCGGCGGCTGCCGGGCGCATGACGTCCGCGGCGAAGCCGTGGATCCAGTCGCGCACCGCCTTCTGATCGTCGTCGAGCTCGAACGAGAACTCCGCCATGACCCCTCCACGTGCTTATTACCTGCGGTAACCGCAGTCTGTTACCGCCCAGTAGACGATGTCAACTCCCCCGGGCACGCGGGCCCCGCGGCCCCCGCGGGTGTTACGTTGCGCAGAGCGCGGAGCGCGATCGCGCCGGGAAACGCGAGGCGCGAAG
This sequence comes from Streptomyces sp. 11-1-2, assembly GCF_003595545.1. Classification (NCBI taxonomy): domain Bacteria; kingdom Bacillati; phylum Actinomycetota; class Actinomycetes; order Kitasatosporales; family Streptomycetaceae; genus Streptomyces; species Streptomyces sp. 11-1-2. The sequence goes on along the minus strand of NZ_CP022545.1, from coordinate 9,619,453 downwards.
GGCGCGAGTACGACATCGGGGGCGGGGAGGCAACGCATGCGGACCGGGACCAGCCAGCGGGACGACCAGCGGACGACGGCCCAGCAACGGCGCAAGGAGCTGCTGGAGGCCGCGGACCGGGTGGTGCTGCGCGACGGACCAGAAGCCTCGATGAACGCCATCGCCGCCGAAGCGGGCATCACCAAGCCCATTCTCTACCGCCACTTCGGCGACAAGGGCGGCCTGTACCGCGCGCTCGCCAAGCGCCACACCGACGCCCTGCTCGCCTCGCTGCGCGCGGCTCTGGACGCACCCGCCGAGGACCGCCGGCACCGCGTGGAGGCCACGCTGGACACCTATCTGGCGGCGATCGAGGCGCGGCCCCAGGTGTACCGCTTCCTGATGCACCCGGCCGACCACGGCCAGCAGGAGCCCGAGCAGGGCTTCGACGTCGGCCACCACTCCGCCCCGCTGCTGCGCAGGCTCGGCGAGGAGCTCGCCACCGTGATCGCCGAGCGGCTGGATCTGGGACCCGGCGGCGACGAGGTGGCCCGGGTCTGGGGCCACGGGATCGTCGGCATGATGCACGCGGCCGGTGACTGGTGGCTGCGCGACCGCCCGTGCGCACGCGGCCAGTTGGTGCACCATCTCACCGATCTGCTGTGGGGACGGCTGTCGCTGGCGGACGACCGGGTCGGCGCACCGGGCTTCTGAGCCCCCCGGCCTCCGCTCGCCCCCGCCGCGCTCCCGCCGGGGCGGCCCTACGCCCCGGCGCCGGCCGACGCCGCCCAGGACGCCCGGCGGACCGCCCGCAGCACCCTGCGCCGCCGCAGCCCGGAGAGCCGGTCGAGGAACAGCCCGCCGTCCAGGTGGTCGCACTCGTGCTGCAGACAGCGCGCGAAGAAGCCCGTGCCCTCGATCCGCACCGGCTCCCCGGTCATCGTCACGCCCTCGATCACCGCACGGTCGTAGCGCGAGGTGCCCGCCTCGATGCCCGGCAGCGACAGACAGCCCTCCGCCCCACGCACCGTCACCCCGTCGGCCGCGGCCAGCCGGGGGTTGACGACATGCCCCAGATGGCGGTGGTCCTCGTCGTCCGGGCAGTCGAAGACGAAGACCCGCAGCCCCACACCGATCTGATTGGCGGCGAGGCCCACCCCGTGCGCCGCGTACATCGTGGCGTACATGTCCTCGATCAGCAGGGCGAGCTCGGCGTCGAACGCCGTGACCTCCGCGCACGGCGCGCGCAGCCCCGGATCGCCGAGGAACCGCATGGGCCGCACCGCTCCGCGGCTGCCCGGTATCACGCCATGTCGCATGGCAGCCAAGCCTACGGGGCCGGGGAAGTGCCCTGCGCGGGTGACGGAATTCGGGACAGCCGCCGGATCTCGATAGGCTGCTACCCGACCGTGGCCTCCCGGCTGGCGATGCGGCGCGGAGGGGGCGTACCACCGGCGCCTCGGGGGGCAGGTGCGGCGCCGGTATGCGAGGAGGATCGAGAGACGATGGCAGGCAACTCAGAGCCGCTGTCGCCACGTGCCAAGCTGGCCGTGACGGCGGGCAGGGCCGCGGCGGCGGTGTCGAAGGCCGCGGGCCGCGGCAGCGGATCGGTGATCGGCGGCAAGGTGGCCCTGCGCCTCGACCCCGATCTCCTCGGCAGGCTGGCACAGCACCTGGACGTGATCCTGGTGTCGGCGACCAACGGCAAGACCACGACCACCCGGCTCATCGCCGAGGCGCTGCGGGCGGCCGGTCCGGTCGTCTCCAACGCGCTGGGCGCCAATATGCCGGCCGGTATCACCTCGGCCCTGGCCGGCGGCTCCGACGCCCGCTACGGCGTCATCGAGGTCGACGAGAAGTACCTCGCCGGTGTGGCGCGCGACACCGAGCCCAAGGCCATCGCGCTGCTCAACCTCTCCCGTGACCAGCTCGACCGCGCCGCCGAGACCCGGATGCTCGCCGAGAAGTGGCGCGAGGGCCTGACCGGCACCAAGGCGATCGTGATCGCCAACGCCGACGACCCCCTGATCGTCTGGGCCGCCTCCTCCAGCCCCAATGTGGTGTGGGTCGCCGCCGGGCAGGAGTGGAAGGACGACGCCTGGTCCTGTCCGTCCTGCGGCGGTGTGCTGCAGCGCCCGGGCGACGACTGGGTCTGCGCGGAGTGCGGCTTCCGCCGTCCGATCCCCAGCTGGGCACTGAACGGCGACTACGTCCTGGACCCGCACGGCGCGGCCTGGCCGATCCACCTCCAGCTCCCCGGCCGTGCCAACAAGGCCAACGCGGCCACCTCGGCCGCCGTCGCCGCCGCCTTCGGGGTGCCCCCGCAGGTCGCGCTGGAGCGGATGTACCAGGTCCAGGCCGTGGCCGGCCGGTATGACGTGGTCACCTTCCAGGAACGCCAGATGCGGCTGCTGCTGGCGAAGAACCCGGCCGGCTGGCTGGAGACCTTCTCGCTGATCGACCCGCCGCCCACCCCGGTGATCCTCTCGGTGAACGCCCGCGGCGCCGACGGCACCGACACCTCCTGGCTGTGGGACGTGGACTACACCCGGCTCGCCGGGCACCCGATCTGCGTGATCGGCGACCGTAAGCTGGACCTCGCGGTGCGCCTGGAGGTCGCCGGGCTGGACTTCCGGGTCTGCGCGGACGTGGACGAGGCGGTGCGGATCTCCCCGCCCGGCCGCATCGAGACCATCGCCAACTACACCGCGTTCCAGGACCTGCGCCGCCGGGTCGGCAACTGACCCCCCGTACGAGAGGCACGAAGATGCGTAGCATGAGCCAGAACGGCCTGCGTCTGGTGTGGGTCTACCCCGACCTGCTGAGCACGTACGGCGACCAGGGCAACGTCCTGGTGGTGGAGCGCCGGGCGCGGCAGCGCCGGCTGGAGGTCTCCCGGCTGGACGTCCGCTCCGACCAGCAGATCCCCACCTCCGGGGACGTCTATCTGATCGGCGGCGGCGAGGACCGCCCGCAGCGGCTCGCCGCCGAGCGGCTGATCCGGGACGGCGGGCTGAGCCGCGCGGTCGCCAACGGGGCGATCGTCTTCTCGGTGTGCGCCGGGTACCAGATCCTCGGCCATGAGTTCATCAACGACCTCGGGCAGCGCCAGCAGGGTCTGGGGCTGCTGGACGTGGTCAGCACCCGTGGCGAGGGCGCCCGGTGCGTCGGGGACGTGCTGGCCGACATCGACGAGCGGCTCGGGCTGCCCCCGCTGACCGGCTTCGAGAACCACCAGGGCGTCACCCACCTCGGCCCGACGGCCCGCCCCTTCGCCCGGGTCCGGTTCGGCAACGGCAACGGCACGGGCGACGGCTTCGAGGGCGCCTACAACGACACCGTTTTCGGGACGTACATGCATGGCCCGGTGATGGCCCGCAACCCGCATATCGCGGACCATCTGCTGAAGCTGGCCCTCGATGTGAACGCGCTGCCGCCGGTCAACGACCAGTGGTACGACGCGCTGCGCAACGAGCGGATCGCGGCGGCGTCCCAGCCCGCCTGAGCCGCGACCCGCTCGCCCGAGCGCCACTCGGACGCCGCTCGGGCGCCACTTTGCCGCCACTCGGGCGAAGGGTGCCCGCATGGCGGACATCCGACGCACGACCCCGCCCCCGCCGCCCGGCCGCTTGTAGGGTGGCGGGGTCCAGCCGGACGACGCGGTCCGGCCGTCGGCCCCCCATCTCAGACAGAGGTATGCGTGCCATGCGCATTGGTGTGCTCACGTCCGGCGGCGACTGCCCCGGCCTGAACGCGGTCATCAGGTCAATCGTCCACCGTGCCACCGTCGACCACGGCGATGAGGTGATCGGCTTCCACGACGGCTGGAAGGGCCTGCTGGAGGCCGACTACCGCAAGCTCGACCTGGACGCGGTGGGCGGCATCCTGGCCCTCGGCGGCACCATCCTCGGCTCCACCCGCGTGCGCCCCGAGCATCTGCGGGACGGCGTGGAGCGGGCCAAGGGGCATGTCGCGGAGCTCGGCCTGGACGCGGTCATCCCCATCGGCGGGGAGGGCACGCTGAAGGCCGCCCGGCTGCTCTCGGACGCCGGGCTGCCGATCGTCGGCGTGCCGAAGACCATCGACAACGACATCGCCTCCACCGATGTGACCTTCGGCTTCGACACCGCGGTCGGCGTCGCCACCGAGGCCCTGGACCGGCTCAAGACCACCGCGGAGTCCCATCAGCGGGTGCTGATCGTCGAGGTCATGGGACGGCACACCGGCTGGATCGCGCTGCACTCGGGCATGGCCGCGGGCGCCCACGCCATCGTCGTCCCGGAGCGCCCGTTCGACATCGAGGAGCTCACCAAGACCGTCGGGGCGCGGTTCGAGGCGGGCAAGAAGTTCGCGATCGTGGTGGTGGCGGAGGGCGCCAAGCCGCGCGAGGGCACGATGGACTACGAGGCCGGCGGCAAGGACGTCTACGGCCACGAGCGCTTCGCGGGCATCGCCCGCCACCTCTCCGTCGAGCTGGAGCGGCGGCTCGGCAAGGAGGCGCGGGCGGTCATCCTGGGCCATGTGCAGCGCGGTGGCACCCCGACGGCGTACGACAGGGTGCTGGCCACCCGCTTCGGCTGGCACGCCGTCGAGGCGGCCCACCGCGGCGCCTTCGGCACGATCACGGCGCTGCGCGGCACGGACATCGACCTGGTGCCGCTCGCGGCGGCCGTGGAGCGGCTGAAGACGGTCCCCGCCGAGCGGTACGCCGAGGCCGAGTGCGTACTGTAGGGACGACACAAACCGGTTAATGCCGACTCCGACCGCGGCCATCAATTGCGCAACCCTTACGGCGAGCAACCAGGTCCGCGAGAGCGGCGCCGGTTTAGGCGCACAAAGGGGCTACTCGATGGATCACGGCGGGCACGGCATGACCATGGATCTGCCGCCGTTCACCCTCGCTCGCGGGTTGGAGTTCGGCGGCGATCCGTTCTTCCTGGTCGGCTGTGTGCTGGCGCTCGGGCTGTACGGCTGGGGCGTCGCGCGGCTGTGGCGGCGCGGTGACGCCTGGCCGGTGGGGCGCCTGGTCTCCTTCGTGCTCGGGGTGCTGACCATCGCGGTCGCGATGTGCACCAAGCTGAACGACTACGGCATGGTCATGTTCAGCGTCCATATGGTGCAGCACATGATCATCAGCATGGTGTCGCCGATCCTGCTGCTGCTGGGCGCGCCGGTCACGCTGACCCTGCGGGCCCTCCCGGCGGCCGGGCGCGGCCGCAAGGGCCCCCGGGAGCTGCTGGTCGCGCTGTTGCACAGCCGCTATATGCAGATCATCAGCCACCCGGCGTTCACGATCCCGCTGTTCATCGCGAGCCTGTACGCGCTGTACTTCACCTCGCTCTTCGACTTCCTGATGGGGAGCAAGGCCGGGCATATCGCGATGATGGTCCACTTCCTCGCGGTGGGCCTGGTCTTCTTCTGGCCGATCATGGGCGTGGACCCGGGGCCGCACCGGCCCGGCTATGTGATGCGGATGCTGGAGCTGTTCGCGGGCATGCCGTTCCACGCGTTCTTCGGCATCGCGCTGATGATGGCGTCCGAGCCCATGGTCGGCGTGTACGAGCATCCGCCCGCCTCGCTGGGCATCGACGCGCTGTCGGACCAGACCTGGGCGGGCGGGATCGCCTGGGCCTTCAGCGAGATCCCGTCGGTGATCGTCCTGGTGGCGCTGGTCTACCAGTGGTACAAGTCCGAGCAGCGCCAGGCGCGGCGTATTGACCGCACCGCGGACCGGGACGGCGACCAGGAGCTCGCGGCGTACAACGCCTATCTGGCCTCGCTCCAGTCCCGGAGCCGCTGAGGGCGGCCCCTGCGGCCTGCTAGCGGCAAGGCCCCGGACCGCGAGACCATGGACCCGGGCCCTGAGCGGCCCGGGTCCTGGCGAAGGGGCGTCAGGACCGCCGTGAGGAGGTCGGGGATGCCCGGATCCGCGAAGACGATGACGGTGGCCACGGTGGGGGGCCTGGTGCTGGTGACGGCCTACACCGTGACCCTGGGGAGCAACGGCTGGCTGTGGTTCAGCTGGGTGGTGCTCGGCCTGCTGACCGTGGGGGTCGTGGTGGCCCGGAGCTGAGCGGCGGGGCCGCCGCCATCCCTACGGGGCGGATCCCGAGGGCCTGCCCAGCAGCCACCGCCATAACGCCACCCACCACGGGACGCGCCCGGGAGCCGTCGCCTCGGGCCCCCCGGTGGCCGCTTCCGGGGCCTCCTCCGCGGGCAGCCGGCGCGGCCGCGGGGCGAAGAGAGTCGCGGAGGGGTCCTCCGTGCCCTCCGACTCGGGGCGCCGGGGCATGAACTCCACCGGCAGCGCCACGAGATGGCGGGAGATCCAGGACGAGAGCCAGGTCAGCTCGGACTCGTCGACGGCCAGCCGCAGATCGGGCAGCCGCAGCAGCAGGGTGTCGATGGCGGTGTCCGTGATGGCACGGCCGATGTCCTGCCCCGGGCATTCATGGGGGCCGCCGCTGAAGGCGAGATGGGACCGGTTGCCGTACATCGGCGCCGCGATGTCGGGGCGGATGGCCGGGTCGACGTTTCCGGCGGCCAGCCCCAGCAGCAGCATGTCCCCGGCCTTGATCCGCTGACCGCCCAGTTCGGTGTCGCCGGTGGCCCAGCGGCCGGGGACGACCGTGAGCGGGGGCTCGTTCCACAGCACATGCTCGATGGCGTCCGGCAGGGTCATATGGCCACCGGCCAGGGAGGCGCGGAAGCGCGGGTCGGTGAGGACCATGCGCAGCGTGTTGGCCATCAGATTGGTGGTGGTCTCATTGCCGGTGAGCAGCACCAGCCGCAGATGCTGGACCACCTCCTCCTCGGTGAGGCCGGAGGGGTGGGCCAGCAGCCAGGACGCCAGATCCTCGCCGGGCTCCGCGCGTCTGCGGTCCACCAGGCTCTGGAGGGCGCCGGTGACATACGCGTCGCTGCGCAGGGCCGTCTCGGTGCCCTTCATCAGGTCCCGGGTGGCCTCGACCAGCCGCGGGCCGTACTCGTCGGGCATGCCCAGCAGTTGGGTGAGGACGAGCATGGGCAGCTGCTGGGCGAAGGCGGTGACCAGTTCGGCGCCCCCGTCCGCGCAGAAGTCGTTGACCAGCTGATGGGTGAAGCGGGTGACGTGGCGGCGGATCCCCCGGCGGTCCAGGCGCCCCATGGACTCGGTGAGCGCGGCCCGCAGCCGCTCGTGCTCGTCGCCGTCGGCGAAGGTGCACATGGGCTGCCATCCGACCACCGGCAGCAGGGGCGAGTCGGCGGTGATCCTCCCGTCCTCCCAGGCGTGCCAGTGGCGGGAGTCGCGGGAGAAGCGGGAGGGGGTGCGGGATACCTCCAGGTTCTCCCGGTAGCCCAGCAGCAGCCAGGCCGGTATGCCACCGTCGAGCACGATCGGGGCCACCGGGCCGTGCTCGGCGCGCAGCCGCTCGTACAGGCCCATCGGGTCCTTCTCGTTCTCGGGCCCGAGGAGGTCCACCAGGCCGGCGTCGGACAGCGCGGGGTGGACGGGGCACCGGGTGGGCGGCAGGTCGGCCGTCCCGGTGCCGGGGTCGTCGGGATGAGAGGTCACGGTGTCTCCGGGGTCACGGTGTGGAGGGATTGCAGATGGCGCACGAGGGTGAGGAGGGTGTCGCGGCTGGAGGCCCGGTCGCGCGCATCGCAGTCGATCATCGGTACGGAGTCGGGCAGGTCCATGGCGGCGCGCAGCTCCGCGATGGGGTGGACGGGGGCCTCGGGGAACACGTTGACCGCGACCACGAAGGGCACACCGCGCTCCTCGAGCCGCCCGACCGCGTCGAAGCTGACCTCCAGACGGCGGGTGTCGATCAGGACCACGGCACCGAGGGCGCCCTCGAAGAGGCCGTTCCACAGGAACCAGAACCGCTCCTGGCCGGGGGTGCCGAACAGATAGAGCACCAGCCGTTCGTTGAGGCTGATCCGGCCGAAGTCCATCGCGACGGTGGTCTCGGTCTTGCGCTCGATCCCGGCGATGTCGTCGACGCCGACCCCGGCCTGGGTCATGGTCTCCTCGGTGGTCAGCGGGCGGATCTCGCTCACCGAGCCGACCATGGTCGTCTTGCCGACCCCGAAGCCTCCGACGATCACCACCTTGACGGCGGCGGCCGCGGAGGCCGGGAGGGTGTCCTCGCTGCGCGGTCCGACGATTTCCCCGGCTTCCTCGGCTTCCTCGGCTTCCTCAGAGTTTCTGTAGTCCATGCATCACCGCCTGCAGCAGTTCGGGGTCGGGCAGCACGGCTGCCGGGACCGGTGCCCTGACCTCCACCCGGCCGTCCCCCAGCAGCTCCGCGAGGATCACGGTGACGGTGGAGACCGGCAGGACCAGGTACGCGGAGATCTCCGCCACCGAAAGGGGGAACGGGCACATCCGCAGCACGGTGGCGGCCTCGGGGGCCATCCCCGGCTCCGGTTCGGCGCGCGCCACGATCAGGCTGACGAGTTCGACGGGCCGCTGCCGGGGTTCGTGCGGGGCGCGGCCCCGGCTGACGGTGTAGAGCCGCTCGGGCCCGCCCTCGTCCCACGCCTTGGCGGGCTCGCTCATGTCATCCGGCCGTCGACGCGCGGCGGACTGCTGAGGTGTTCGCCGAGCCGTGCGACCAGGTCTCTCATGCACTGGCCCATCAGCCCGGCGTCCACGCTGTCCTCGGCGAGCACCGCCAGATACGAGCTGACGCCGGCCGCCATCAGATAGAAGAAGCCGCCGTCGACCTCGATGACGACCAGCCGCATCCGCCCGTCCCCCTCGGGGAATTCGGTGGCGATCGCACCGGAGAGGCTCTGCAGCCCGGCGCAGGCGGCGGCCAGCCGGTCGGCGGTGTCCTTGTCCGTACCGACCTGGGCCATGCACAGGCCGTCCGAGGACAGCAGGACCACGTGGCGGGTCTGCGGAACGCTGGAGGCCAGGTCCCGGAGCATCCAGTCCATGTTGAACCGCGGTTGCGTCACTTGCCTACTCATCCTTGTCCGACGGGAGCGGGGTGTTCGAGGTGTTCGAGGTATCCGGGGTGCCGGGGGGTTTCCGGGTGTCCGGGGCGGCGGCACCGGCGTCCGCCGCCGGGATCGGCTCGCCGTTGAGCCCCTTGGTGAAGGCGTCCAGCCAGATCCCCGGCTGCACGGGCGGCCCGGCCGGTTCGCGGGGCACGGAGGGCGCCGCCGGGGGCCCGGAGTCGACCCTGATGGGCGGGGTGACCATGGGCATCCGGCGGCGGCGCTGCGGGAGTCCGGCGCCGTTCTGCCGGAAGCCGGGGCCGGGGCGGCCCTGCACGATCGGGCTGGTGCGAGTGGGCGACGGCAGGGGCGTGGCCCGCTTGATGGGCTTGGGCGGGGGCAGTTTGGCCGCGCGGGCGATCGCGCCGCCGGGGGCGGGGGTGGGGCAGATGATGTCCTGCGGTACGACCAGCACCGCGCGCACCCCGCCGTACGCCGAGGGCCGCAGCGAGACCTGGAACCGGTACTTCACGGCGAGCCGGCCGACCACGGCCAGACCGAGCCGCGGTGTCTCGCCCAGGTCGTTGAGGTCGAATCCGGTCGCCGCCTGGACCAGCACCGCGTCGGTGCGTCTGCGCGCTTCCTCCGACAGGCCGACCCCGGCGTCCTCGATCTCGATCGCGACCCCGGACTGGACCTCGATCGCGGTCAGATGTACCCGGGTCTTGGGCGGCGAGTAGCGGGTGGCGTTGTCCAGCAGTTCGGCGAGGGCGTGGATCAGCGGCTCCACCGAGGGCCCGACGATGGCGACATCCGCCACCGAGTGCAGATCCACCCGCTCGTACTCGAGGATGCGGGACATGGCGCCGCGGCAGACGTTGAACAGCGGCACCTCCTTCTGCCACTGGCGGCCCGGGCGCTGACCGCCCAGGACCGCGATGGAGTCCGCCAGCCGGCCGATGAGGGCGTTGCCGTGGTCCAGGTGGAGCAGGTCCTCGAAGACGTCCGGATCGGCGCCGTGCTTGTCCTCCATCTCCCGCATGTCCTGGGCCTGTTGGTGGACGATGGCCTGCACCCGGCGGGCGATGTTGACGAAGGCCCGCTGGCCCGCGTCCCTGAGGTCCTCCTCGGCCCGCACGGCTTCCAGCACCGACCGCAGCAGAAGCTCGTGGGCGGCGTCGAAGTCCGGGTCGAGGCGGGGCGCGTGGTCGATGGCCCGCATCGCCTCGTCCACCATGGCGCCGCGCTGCAGCCGGGTCACCGCCACCGGCAGCAGCTCCCGGGCCAGCCGCCGGATCGCCGTCTCCTGGTCCACCAGGCGCTGCCGCAGCTCGGTCTCCTGGGCCATGAGCCGGGTGCGCAGCGTGGTGATCAGCCGGCCGCGGCGCATCGCCTCGGCCGCCGCCAGGGCCACCGCGAACGTCGCCGCCATCCCGCACCAGGCGACCGTCGCCCGCGCCCCGGACGGGACCACGACGACGGCCAGCGCCGCGCAGAACGCCATCGCGGCGGGAGGGATGACCCATACGAGCGTGGAGGCGGGCCGTCGGCCTCCGGATGAGGTGCCGGCGAAAACCATGGACATCCTTAAAAACAGCGAAGAGAAAATGCGTGCGAAATACGGGCGGTGAGCCAGCCCGCCATGGGCCCTGGAGCTTAGCGGTTTCACCGACACACGAATCGAATATGCCTTTTTCTTCGAAATGCATCACGGTGAATTCAGAGAGCGCGAAAAAGCGATCATCTTGTACTAGCCGTTTGACCGTGAATGATCGCTCCACGGGCGAATCTGCTCGTGGCGAAGGAGTCTGGGCAGGGTGGCGGCCGGGCCCGTAGCGTCCCGGCATGACCATTGGCAGCGCATGTGTGATCGGGGCGACGGGGCAGATCGGCCGGGCGGCGGTGCGCGCGCTCGCCGCCGAGGGATGGCGGGTGCGGGCCGCCTCGCGCGGCGGGGGCCGCGACGAGAGCTGGCCCGCGTCCGTGGTGAGCGTGGCCGTCGACCGGGACGACGACGCCGCGGTGGCCGCCCTGATCGGGGACGGCTGCGATGTGGTGCTGGACTGCGTCGCCTACGGGCAGGCGCACGCACAGCAGTTGCTGGGGCTCGCGGACCGCATCGGATCGGCGGTGGTGATGTCCACCGGGGCGGTGTACGAGGACGACCAGGGCCGGGGCTTCGGGACCCAGGACCGGCCCGACGGCGCCCCGCGCTATCCCGTGCCGCTCCCCGAGTCCCAGCGGACCGTGCCGCCGGGCGAGGGCTACGGCAGCCGGAAGGTCGCGCTGGAGCGGGAGCTGCTGGCCGCCGGGGACAAGCTGCCGACGACCCTGCTGCGCGCGGGGGCGATCCACGGCCCGCACTGCCGTACGCCCCGTGAGCTGTACTTCGTCAAACGGGCGCTGGACGGGCGGCCGGTGCGGATCCTGGCGTACGGCGGCCGCAGCCGGTTCCATCCGGTGCATGTCGACAACATCGCGGAGCTGGTGCGGCTGGCCGCCCACCGGCCCGGCTCACGGGTGCTCAACGCGGGCGATCCACAGGCTCCGACGGTCGCCGACATCGCCACCGCCGTGGACGCGGTGCTGGGGACGCGCGGCGAGCTGGTGCTGATCGACGGGGAGCCGCCGCATCCGCATATCGGCAGCACCCCCTGGAGCCTGGCCCACCCGCTCGTCTACGACATGTCCGCGGCCGAAAGGGAGTTGGGCTACCGCCCGGTGACCGGCTATACGGAATCGCTGCCGACGACCGTCGCCTGGCTGGCGGACCGGCTGGCGGCCACCCCGGACTGGCGCACCGCCTTCCCTGACATGGCGGCCGCCTACGACCCGATGGCCGATCTCTTCGACTACGCGGCAGAAGACGCGTGGCTGCGGAGCGGCGGGCACGCGCCCTGATCGCTTCGGGGGAAAACGGCGCCGGGCCCGTGCGGGGAACGCACGGGCCCGGCCCTTCACCACATACCGCTTTCGTCGACTACTTGACGAGGGCGGCGGCCTCCTTGGCGGCCTTCGCGTCCTTCGCGGACGCACCCGACTTCGCGGGCACCGGCGTGGCGTGCGGAGCGCAGGTCACGTCCTTGGCGTCCACCGTGCCCTTGAGCAGGTAGGCGTCCACCCGGTCGTTGACACACGGGTTGACCAGACCGGTGACCCCATGCGAACCGGCGTCCTTCTCGGTGACCAGGCGCGAACCCTTCAGCCGCTTGTGCAGCTCCACCGCGCCCTCGTACGGGGTCGCGGCGTCCCGGGTGCTCTGCACGATCAGCGTCTTGGGCAGCCCCTTGGCGGCCCCCACCTCGAGCGGGGTGTGCTGCTTGGCACCCCAGGTGGCGCACGGCAGGTTCATCCAGGCGTTGGACCAGGTCAGGAAGGGGTAGTCGCGGTGGAGCCGGGTGTTGTCCCGGTCCCACTTCGCCCAACTGGTCGGCCACTTGGTGTCGGCGCACTCGACGGCGGTGTAGACGGCGTTGCCGTTCTCCGAGGCGATGTTGCCCGCGGTGTCGGACATGTCCGGGCCCGCGGCCTCGACCAGCGCCTTCTCATCGCCGGCGAGGTAGTCGCTCCACACCTGGGCGACGGTGGCCCACGACGAGTCGTAGTACGGAGCGCTCTGGAAGAACGCGAGCAGCTCGGCCGGGCCCACGACCCCGCCGATGGGGCTCTTCTTGGCGGCCGCGCGCAGCGTCTCCCACTGCTTCTGGACCTTCGCGGGGGTGTCGCCGATGTGGTAGGCGGCGTCGTTCTTGGCGACCCACGCCTTCCAGTCGTTCCAGCGCATCTCGAAGGCGACGTCCTGGTCCAGGTTGGCCTGGTACCAGATCTTCTCCCGCGAGGGGTTGACCACGCTGTCCACGATCAGCCGGCGCACATGGGTCGGGAAGAGCGTCGCGTAGACGCCCCCGATGTACGTTCCGTAGGACACGCCCAGGTAGTTGAGCTTCTTGTCGCCGAGCGCGGCCCGGATGACGTCGATGTCACGGGCGGTGTTGGGCGTCGTCATCTGCGGCAGCATCCAGCCGCTGCGCTCCTTGCAGCCCTCGGCGTACTCCCGGGCCAGCTTGCGCTGGACGCGCTTGTCCGCCTCGCTGCCCGGCACCGGGTCCAGCTTCGGGGCCTTGACGTACTCCTGCGGGTCCACGCAGGAGATCGCCGTGGAGTGGCCCACCCCGCGCGGGTCGAAGCCGACGAAGTCGTACGCCTTCGAAGGCTTCGTCCACAGCGGGTTCTTGGTGGTGACCCGGGTCGGGAAGCGAAGCCCGGAGCCGCCGGGCCCGCCCGGGTTGTAGATCAGCGAACCCTGCCGCTCGGAGGCGGACCCGGTGTTGCCGATCCGGTCCACCGCGAGCTTGATGGTGCGGCCGTTCGGCTTGGCGTAGTCGAGCGGGACGGTGACATAGCCGCACTGGATGGGCTTGGCCAGCCCCCAGTCGGCCGGGCAGTCCGCCCAGTCGATGCCCTTCTTAGCGGCCTTGGCCGCGGCCACGGCCACGCCACGCGCCTCGGCGGCCCCACCGGGCGTCCGCTCCGAGGCCCCAGCCGTGGGGGCGGCCAGCGCACCGGTTATCAGCGCCCCGGTGATCACACCACCGGCCACGCCGAAGAGTGCTGTGCGTCTCACGTAGTAATCCCCCTGCTTAGTTGCGCCGCCTGGAGCGGCGATGATCACAGAGTGTCAGGCAGGATTCTTCTGTCTTGCTTACCGCCGAGTACAGGGCAAACCGCCGTTTCTTTATCAAGACGTGAACATCAGCCCACGGCCGCGACCGCCTCATCGAGGGCGCGACGGAGGTGGAGCGCGTCCGGGGCCACGGCGGTGGCCAGGGCGGCGGGGCCGGTCAGCGGCGTGAGGACGGCGGTCCCGGTGAGGGCGCGGGGGGCGAGCGGGCCGGTGGCGCAGGACGGGTCGACGACGAGGAGCTGGCCCACCGCGCGGTGGCCGCCGAGTACCGCGCCGCCGTCCCAGCCCAGGGCGCCGGGGCCGTACGAGAGCTCCTGGTCGAGGAGGGGGCGCCCGGCGCGGTGGACGGTGAGGCGGGCCGTCAGATGGCCCGGGGATTCGCCGGTACGGCCCAGGATCTGCTCCTCGCGGAGCACCAGGCGGGCGGTGGGGGCGAGTTCGACACGGGTGGTCATGCGCAGATCGCTGCCCTGGGCGCAGATCAGGGGCTCGGGCAGCCAGTGGAGGGTCGCGCCGTCGGCGACGGTCAGCCGGATCTCGTAGTGGGCGGGCCGACCTGTCCGCCCGGGCAGGGCGATGGTGGCCGCGGCGGAACCGATGTGGAGCCGGGCGCCCGGTCCGGCCGTCACCTCCAGAGCGATCCGGTCCCCACCGAGGGGCGCGCTCATGGCCCCGACCACGGTGACGCGCGCCTCCCCGCCCACGGCCCGGGTACGGCGCAGCGCGAGCGGCCCGTCCCCCGCGAGGACGGGCAGCGCGGTACCGCCACGCCCATCCGCCTCGGCGAGGATGCGGGCGGTGGCCTGTAGGGCGGTGCTTGGGGTGGCGGGGGCGGCCGGGGTGCCGGACGCGGCCGGGGTAGCGGGGGTGCCCTTCGTGCCGAGGGTGCCCGGCGTGGGGGCGCCCGGCGTGAGGGTGCCCGGCGTACCGGACGTGCCCGGTGCACCGGGGACGCCCTTCGTACCTGAGGTGCCCGGCGTACCGGAGGCGCCCGGCGTACCGGGGGCGGCCTTCGTACCGGGGGCGGCCTTCGTACCTGAGGTGCCGCCCGGCATACCGGAAGTGCCCGAAGTGCCGGGGATGCCCTTCGTATCTGAGGTGGCCGATGTACCGGAGGCGCCCAACGTACCGGGGACAGCCTTCGTACCGAGGGCGGCCTTCGTACCTGAGGTGCCCGGGGCGCGCCCCTTGTCCGGGGTTTCCCGCGCCGAGCCGCACCCGGACGTCCGCGGCGTGGGATGCGGCCATGCCCCGCCCGATGCGGCCGGACCGCCCGCCCACGGCGGCTCCGCGCGGGCCGCCGCGTCCTGGGCGGGCGTCATGCCGCCGCCGTCCAGGCGGCCAGGCGTGCGCGGACCCAGTCGGCGATGGTGCGGACGCCGTCCTCGGCGACCAGGGAGGTGAAGGCGACGGGGAGTTCACCGCGCTGGGCCTTGGCGTCGCGGGCCATGCGCTCCAAGTCGGAGCCGACGTACGGGGCGAGGTCGGTCTTGTTGACGACGAGCAGATCGGCGGTGGTCACGCCGGGGCCGCCCTTACGGGGGATGTCGTCGCCGCCCGCGACATCGATGACGAACACCTGCGCGTCGACCAGGCCCTTGGAGAAGGTCGCGGTGAGGTTGTCGCCGCCGGACTCGACGAGGATCAGATCGAGCGGGCCCACGGTCTCCTCGAGCTCCTCGACCGCCTCCAGGTTGGCGGAGATGTCGTCGCGGATGGCGGTGTGCGGGCAGGCGCCGGTCTCCACGGCGGTGATGCGCTCGGCCGGCAGGACGGCGTTGCGGAGCAGGAACTCGGCGTCCTCGCGCGTGTAGATGTCATTGGTGACGACGGCGACGGAGAGCTGGTCGCGCAGCGCCCGGCACAGCGCCGCGACGGTCGCGGTCTTGCCCGAGCCCACCGGTCCGCCGAGGCCGATCCGCAGCGCCCGGCGGGTGCCGTCGGGGCGGTGGGGTTCGGCGGCGCCGTAGGTGTGGCGCGGGGGGTAGGTGTCCGCGTGGTCGAGATGCATGACGGCTCCGGTGTTCCAACGGGGTGCGGGGGGATACGGGTCGCTGCCTCGGTCATGAGGCGAAGAGACGTACGGACCAGGTGGCGTGCTGTTCGGCGGCGATGTCGAGCAGGGGCGCGGAGGCGGCGGGCAACGCGCCCGGGCCCTCGTCGAGGGCGCGCCGCGCCGCGTCGGCGGCCCGCGCCGCGACCTGGTCGAGCTCGGGGGCAAGGCGGGCGAGGACGGCGGTGGCGTCGAAGGGGTCCAGGCTCAGCAGCCGTACGGCGGCGGTCGCGGGCCCGCTCACCGCCTCGTACCCGGCGGCGTACGCGGCGTCCTGCGGCCCGAGTCCGGCGGCGCGCGCGACGAGTCCCAACACCACGGGCTGATGCGCCCCACGCGGCCGGGCGGCGGCCAGGGCGTCCAGCTCGGGCGACGGCCAGGTGGCGCGGGCGGCGCGCATCAACTGGCGGCCGAGTCGCCGGGCGGTGGTGCGCAGCGCGGGGACGGGGGTACGGGCGTCCGCCGCCTCGTCCAGCGCGAGCGGGTCGAGCCCGGCGGCGGCCGCGGCGGCGAGTCCGGCCGCGGTGAGCCCGGCGGTGTGCAACCGGCCCCGGCAGAACGCCTCCAGGGAGGCCGCGTCGCGGATCCGACCCGCCGCGACGGCGGCCTCGGCCCCACCGGAGTGGGCATGGCCTCCGGCCGGGAACCGACCATCGGCAAGGACAAGCAGCGCGGCGACCCCACCCCGCGCTCCGCCCCGAACCCCACCGGGCACCTCACCCCGAACCCCACCAGGGGCTTCGCCCTGAGCCCCACCACCGGCTTCACCCCGGACTCCACCGGTGGCCTCATCCCCGGCCCCGGGATCCCCTTGCGTGGCCCGTGGCCCGGACTTCGCCGCTCGCGCGGCAGGTATGCCTTCCGCCGCCTGACGGGCCTGATGCGGGCTGTCCGGGGGCGGGTTGCCGGGGGGCCAGGGGGCGACGCCCCCTGGTTGCGGGAAGGGGCGGGGTTGGGGAAAGTCCGCCGGCGGCCCACCCGTGGCCGGACCGCGGCCGTCCCGGGGCGTGGGCGGCGGGATCTCGTTCGTGGTCATGACGGGCCGGTCAGAAGAGGAAGTACCGCTGGGCCATGGGGAGTTCCGCCGCCGGGGCGGGTTCCACGGGCTCGCCGTCGATCGTCACCGTGAACGTGTCGGGGTCGACCTCGACCCGCGGCAGAGCGTCGTTCTCCCGCATGTCCGCCTTGGTGACCCCTCGGGTGGAGCGGATCGGGGCGAACCGCTTACCGAGCGCCAGCCGGTCCACCAGCCCGTCCTCCAGCGCCGTCTGGGTCACGAAGTTGACCGAGCCCGTGGCCGCCGCGCGGCCGAGCGCGCCGAACATGGGGCGCGGCAGGACCGGCTGCGGGGTCGGGATGGAGGCGTTGGCGTCGCCCATCTGCGCGTAGGCTATCTGTCCACCCTTGATCACCAGTTGCGGTTTGACGCCGAAGAACGCGGGGTCCCACAGCACGAGATCGGCCAGCTTCCCGGTCTCGATGGAGCCGATCTCCCCGTCGAGGCCCTGGGCCACCGCCGGGTTGATGGTGTATTTGGCGACATAGCGACGTGCCCGGTGGTTGTCGGCGCGGCCGTCGCCGGGGAGGGCTCCGCGCCGCCGCTTCATCACATGCGCGGTCTGCCAGGTGCGCAGCACCACCTCGCCGATCCGTCCCATGGCCTGGGAGTCGGAGGAGATGATCGAGATGGCGCCGAGGTCGTGCAGTATGTCCTCGGCGGCTATGGTGCTGGGCCGGATGCGGGACTCGGCGAAGGCGAGATCCTCGGGGACGGCCGGGTTGAGGTGGTGGCAGACCATCAGCATGTCGAGGTGTTCCTCGACGGTGTTGATGGTGTGCGGGCGGGTCGGATTGGTGGAGCTGGGCAGCACATTCGGCTGGGAGACCACGGTGATGATGTCGGGTGCGTGCCCACCGCCCGCACCCTCGGTGTGATACGCGTGGACGGAGCGCCCGGCGATGGCGGCGAGGGTGTCGCCGACGAAGCCCGCCTCGTTGAGGGTGTCGGTGTGGATGGCGAGCTGGGCGCCGCTCTCCTCGCAGACACCGAGGCAGGCGTCGATGGCGGCGGGGGTCGCCCCCCAGTCCTCATGGATCTTGAATCCGAGGGCTCCGCCGCGCAGTTGGGACCACATCGCCTCGTGCGAGACGGTGTTGCCCTTGCCGAGCAGTCCGATGTTGACCGGATATCCCTCCAACGCCTCGAACATCCGGGCGAGATGCCAGGGGCCGGGGGTGATGGTGGTCGCCTTGGTGCCCTCGGCGGGGCCGGTGCCGCCGCCGACGAGGGTGGTGATCCCGGAGCAGAGCGCCTGGTCGACGAGGGTCGGTGAGATGAAGTGGACATGGGCGTCGATGGCGCCCGCGGTGAGGATCTTGCCGTTGCCCGCGATGACCTCGGTCTCGGGCCCGATGACGAGGTCGGGGTGGACACCGTCCATGGTGTCGGGGTTCCCGGCCTTGCCGATGCCGGTGATACGGCCGTCACGCAGGCCGATATCCGCCTTGACGACGCCCCAGTGGTCGAGTACGACGGCGCCGGTGATCACGGTGTCGGGGGTGCCCTCGGCGCGGCTGGCGCGGGACTGGCCCATGGATTCGCGGATCACCTTGCCGCCGCCGAAGACCGCCTCGCCCCCGGCCCGGCCGGGTCCGCCACTGCGGTCCTCCTCGATCTCGATGAACAGGTCGGTGTCGGCGAGCCGGATACGGTCCCCGGTGGTGGGGCCGAAGAGATCGGCGTACGCCGCGCGGTTGAGCTCAGCCATCGAGCCGTCCTCCCGTCTCCCCGCGCAGCCCCGGCACGATCCGCTCCCCCGCGATCGGGATCAGGACGACCTCGACGGGGATGCCCGGTTCGAAGCGCACGGCGGTGCCCGCGGCGATATTCAGCCGCTTGCCGCGGGCGGCGGCGCGGTCGAAGTCGAGGCCGGGGTTGGCCTCGGCGAAGTGGTAGTGGGAGCCGACCTGGACGGGCCGGTCGGCGGCGTTGAGCACGGTGAGACGGGTGATGGGCCGCCACTCGTTGAGGGTCACCGGCTCATCGGCGTGGAGGATCTCTCCGGGGATCACGGATACGCCCTCCCGTCAGGCGATCGGCTGATGGACGGTGACGAGCTTGGTGCCGTCGGGGAAGGTGGCCTCGACCTGGACGTCGTGGAGCATCTCGGGGACGCCCTCCATGACCTCGTCGCGGGTGAGCACCTGGCGGCCGGAGGCCATCAGCTCGGCGACGCCGCGGCCGTCGCGGGCCCCCTCCAGGATGTGGGCGGTGATCAGCGCCGTCGCCTCGGGGTGGTTGAGGAGCACGCCCCGGGCCCGTCGCTTCTCGGCCACGTCGGCGGCCACATGAATGAGCAGACGTTCCTGCTCATGTGGGGTCAATTGCATGCTTCCCACCTCATCCCCTCATCTTCGTACCGCCCGGCGGAAACCACCCGCCCAGCACGCCCGGGGCGGCTCGCACCCGGCCTCCGCAGGCTAGTTCCGTGGCGTTTCGTCAGCGTTAACTGATCGGTCCCCATCGCCGCTGGTCAAGCCGGTCGGGCGGGCCTCGGACACACTCCGGCCCCGCACCCGATTTCCGCTCGGCGGACCCCTGTGTCCGCCTATCGCACTTGACGGCCCCGCCGCGTACCCCCGATTCTCATGACCGCACCACCATGATTCACCTGCTCCGCTCCAACCCCCCACATCACAACGGAGCCCAACTGTGAAGCGAATAGTGTCATTTCGCCGCGGAACCCTCGCGGCGGCAACCGGTGCCGCGCTCACCGCGGCCCTGCTGACCGGCGCCTCCGGCGCCGAGGCCACCATCAACAAGCAGGCCGCGGCCCCCGACGTGGACGTCGCGGCGGTCAAGGCCGATCTGGGCGAACTGCAGTCCATCGCGGACGCCAACGGCGGCAACCGCGCCCATGGCCAGCCCGGCTACCAGAAGTCCGTGGACTTCATCAAGGGCAAGCTGGACGCGGCCGGATTCACCACCTCCGTCCAGGAGTTCACCTCCGGCGGCACAAAGGGCTACAACCTCATCGCCGACTGGAAGGGCGGCTCCGAGGACAAGGTCGTGATGGCCGGATCGCATCTCGACTCGGTCGAGGCCGGCCCCGGCATCAACGACAACGGTTCCGGCTCGGCCGCGATCCTCGAGGTCGCGCTGGCCGTGGCCAAGGCCGACCTCCAGCCCACCAAGCACCTGCGGTTCGCCTGGTGGGGCGACGAGGAGGACGGCATGGTCGGCTCGACGCACTACGTCGACAGCCTGGCCGACGACGACAAGTCGAAGATCGACTCCTACCTCAACTTCGACATGCTCGGCTCCCCCAACCCGGGCTACTTCGTCTATGACGACGACCCCGAGCTGGAGAAGGTCTTCACCGACTGGTACGCCGCGAAGGACATCTCCACCGACCCGGAGACCGAGGGCGACGGCCGCTCGGACCACGCCCCGTTCAAGGACGCGGGAGTGCGGGTCGGCGGTCTGTTCACCGGCGCCGAGGCCACCATGAGCCAGGAGCAGGCCGACAAGTGGGGCGGCAAGGCGGGCGAGGCGTTCGACCCGTGCTACCACTCCGCCTGCGACAAGACGTCGAACATCGACGACAAGGCGCTGGACCTGAACACCGACGCCATCGCCAACGCGATCTGGACGCTCAGCTCCTGACGAGCGTCCCAGCACCCGACCGGCACTGAGCCGGTCCTGTCCCGTCCGTCACTCCTCGCGGCCCGGACGCCGATCCCCGGCGTCCGGGCCGTTGTGTTCCGCCGCGATGCCGAAGCGCCGCCGTTCGCCCGGAGCGGACGAGGTGGGGCGCGTCGATGACACGGTACTGATCACCTGCTCCTCCGCGCGCTCCGCCGCGTCCGCCTCGATCTCCTCCAGCCGCCGCAGGTCAGCGGCGGAGACCAGGGCGACAAGCGGCTTCCCGTGGCGCGTGACGACCACCCTCTCGCCGCCGTACACCACGCGGTTGATCAGCTCCGCGAGCTCTGCACGGGCTTGCGTCACCGGAATCTCGTAGGCCATGCTCCCATCATATCGGGATGTACATCCTGTACATTTTTTACGGAGCCAAGCCAACGACGCCCGACGACGCCGAGAGGTGACGCGATGGAACGATCGACCGCGCGCTATGTCCTGCCCGAGTTGACCGAGCGCACCAGCTCGGGGACGCACACCATGGACCCGTACTCCAAGCTGCTCTCCGAGCGCATCGTCTTCCTCGGCACCCCCATCGACGACACCGCCGCCAACGATGTGATCGCGCAGCTGATCCATCTCGAGCACGCCGCGCCCGACCAGGACATCTCGCTCTACATCAACTCGCCCGGCGGCTCGTTCGGGGCCATGACGGCGGTCTACGACACCCTGCACTTCATCTCCTGCGACATCGAGACAATCTGCCTGGGCCAGGCCGCCTCGGCGGCCGCCGTGCTGCTGGCCGCCGGCACCCCGGGCAAGCGGCTGGCCCTGCCGGGGGCGCGGATCCTCATCCACCAGGCCGCGTTCGCCGAGCCGGTCGAGGGCACCACCTCCGATCTCCAGATCCAGGCCAATGAGCTGCGGCGCACCCAGGAGACGCTCGAGCAGATGCTGGTGCGGCACACCGGCCAGAGCGCCGAGCGGATCCGGGCCGATATCGACCGCGACAAGATCTTCGACGCCCTGGGCGCGGTGGCGTACGGGCTGGTGGACAAGGTCACTCAGAGCCGTAAGCGGCCGGGCGCGCCGCTGCGGGCGAGGTGAGCGCGGTGCTGCCACCGGAGCTGCCCCCGCTGCCCGCGCTCACCCGCGCCGAGGGGAGCGTCGTGGACGGCTATCTGGACGTGGTCGATCTGCTGGGCCGGATCAATCCGGCGCGCGGCCGCGACACCTACGGCGGTCTGCGGGCCGCCCAGGCCCTGGTAGGGAAGGCCACCGCGCTGCGGGACGCGCTGGCGCTGATGCATGAGCGCGGGGAGAGCGAGCTGCACACCGCGACCCTGGCCCGGGCGCTGCGGGTGCTGGACGGGGAGCGGCGCGCGGAGCGGGTCACGCTGCCCCCGGCGCTGCGCGCCTGAGACTCGCCCGCCGGGAGCGCGGGAGTGTCGTCCGTCGGGGGCACGGAGCCGTCGCCCGAACGGCGGAGCGGGATTCCGGCGGCCCGGGCGGGGCCGGCTTGCGGCCCGGGTCCCTGCCCCCGTCCGCCCCACCGCGCCTCGGCACGGCCGTTCGCGCAGGTCACGAACGTGGGGCGGGGCGGCCGACACCACCCGAACGGCCCTGCCGTGACCACCGTCACACCGCGCCCTCTCGACTCGGAACCGGCGGCGCGGCTGCGTGACCATCCCAGGGGAGGACAGGACTCCGCCACCGCACCGGGGCGGGGTCGGCCCACGAAGGGTGGCGCGTGATGTCTGCGCACATACATATCCCCAGGATGTTCTCGCGAGCCGGCGCCGTCTCGGCCCTCACCGTCGCCGCCGTGGGGGGCACCGTGGCGACGCCGGGGTATCCACCGGAGGCCGAGGCCGCGACCGTCGCGGCCAAGGCGCTGCGGATCGCGGCGTCGAAGAAGGGCGCGCCGTACAAGTACGGCGCGCAGGGGCCGAAGCGCTTCGACTGCTCCGGGCTGACGCAGTACGCCTACAAGCGGGCCGGGAAGCGGCTGCCGCGCACCGCGGGCGCGCAGTACAACCGGACCCGCCACATCAAGGCCGGTTCCCGCAAGGGCGGGGACCTGGTGTTCTTCCACTCCGGCAGCGGGGTCTACCACGTCGGCGTGTACGCGGGCGGCGGCCGGATCTGGCACGCCCCCAAGACCGGCACGGTGGTGCGGCTGGAGCGGATCTGGACCAAGAAGGTCTGGTACGGACATGTGCGCTGACCCGCCGTAGGTGTCAGTGACCGTGGGTAGGTTGACGGGGCCGGGCCACACCGCTGTGGCCCGGCCCTGTCGACCATCGGAGGCATCGCATGGCGTATCTCAACCCGGTCCGGCACATCACCTTCGACGCCCGTGACCCCCACGCCCTCGCGCGGTTCTGGTCCCAGCTGACCGGCTACTCCCTGGAGGACTCAGAGCCGGACGACGACGAGGTGCTGATCAGCTCGGGGCAACCCGGGGTGCCGGGGCTGCTCTTCATCCGGGTCCCGGACTCCAAGACCGTCAAGAACCGCGTGCACCTCGACATCCAGCCCCCGTCGGGCACCCGGGACGCCGAGGTGGAGCGGCTGATCGGGCTCGGCGCGTCCGTAGTGGACGACCGGCGCACGGAGGACGGGCTGGGATGGGTGGTGATGTCCGACATCGAGGGCAATGAGTTCTGCGTGGAGCGCAGCGCCGTCGAGCGCGGCCTGGAGCCGGTATGAGCGAGCCCTTCCACAGCGAGCCCTTCCAGGCCGACCGGACCTACGACCAGGTGTATCTCCTCTTCGTCGACACCTCCGGGTATTCGACGATCGTCCGCTCGAACCCCAGGGACCGCGCCGCGCACGCCTTCGATCTGCTGCGCGAGCGGATGCGCGCCCGGATCGGGCAGCTCTCGGCGCAGCGGCGCTGTGCCCGCAGCGACTTATGGAGCTGGCGCGGCGACGGGGGCTTCTTCGCGGTCCACGACGACAGCGAGAGCGTGGCCCGCGATGTCGCGCTGGAGGCGGCCCGCACCTTTCTCACCCTGGATCTGCGCCATCTGCGCGACGAGTTCGCCCAGGCGGGGGTGGACGGGGAGCTGCATGTGCGGATGGCGTTGCACAAGGGGGCGATACGGCACACCGGCGAGGGCCGGACCGGCACCATCCACTCCCCCGACATCAATCTGGCCGCGCATCTGGAGAAGGCGACTCCGGCGGACTGCCTGGCGGTTTCGGAGGATGTGTACCGCACCGCGGGACCGTATGCGGAGCTGTTCGCCCATGTGGGAAGCCATGAGGGCAAGGACGTCTATCTGATGGCGGGCGACGGCGGTCCGGGCGGGGCGGCCAAGGCGTGGCTCGCGGGCCGGGGGCTTTCGGACGGCTCCCCGGTGCACGCGTATCCGGAGCGGCCGAGCCCCCAGGAGAAGGCGCGGCTGCTGGACGCGGCGGGCGAGGAGGTCCTCGACATGGGGACGGCGCTGCGCACCTCCTCCGGCCGGCTGGTCACCACCGAGCGTCCGGCCCGCTTTCGCGACGCGATCCTCGGGCTGCTGCGCCGGGGCGGCACCTACCGCTGCTATCTGCTGGACCCGTCCTCGGACGCGGCGGCCACGCTCTCCCGCCAGTACCAGGAGGACATGGCGCGGAAGATCAAGGATTCGCTGGAGCGGTTCGGCCGTTTCAAGGAGCGCTATGGAGCGGAGGCGGACGGCTTGCACGTCTATCAGACCGACGAGTTCCCCGGCTTCTCGGCGCTCACCGTCGATATGCACCGGCCGAGCGGGCTGATCCTGTACTCCTCGTACCTGATGGGCACGAGCCGGTACGGGGTGATCGAGCGCGGCGACATGCCGCACTATCTGATCGGCCCGGCGGCCGGGCGGGTCTTCACCCGGATCCGTCGGCTGGCCGAGGCGCGGGCCTCGGAGGGGCAGGTCCAGCGCGTGCTGTGAGTGGGTTCAGCGGACCGGCACGGTCCACGGCAGGGCGATCCAGACGGTCTTGCCGCCGTCGGCGGTCGGGGTGACGAACACCTCGCCGCCCGACTCCGCGGCCAGACAGCGCACGATGACCATGCCGCGCCCGCTGTCCTGCTGGGTGGCCAGCGGCAGCCATCGGGGCCATTGGGGGTGGCTGTCGGTGACCCCGATCTCCAGCCGCTGCTCGCGGTCGAGCCGTAGGTCCACGGTGAAGGTGGGCGACTGGCCCACGGTGTGCTCCACGGCGTTGGTGGCGAGCTCAGAGACGATCAGCCGCACGGTGTCGGCGGCCTCCCCTCCCTGCCCGAGCCCCCATTCGGCGAGCACGTCCGTGACATAGGCGCGTGCCGCGGGAACCGACGCCGGTGCGCTCGGCAGGGTGACGGATACTTCCTGATGGTCTGCCATGACGGCCTGTCCCTTTCCCGCCGGGGCGCCTGCGGACGCGTTGGAAGGTGGAGCTGCGAAGCCGGTGTCGTGGGCTGCCCTGACGGCTCTACGCGTCAGAGTGCCACCGATGGCCGCCGCAACGGGCGCGATCCACCGAGTTATGCATATATCTGTCGCCCAAAGCGGTGAACTCTGCTACGGAAAACCGGATTTGGAAGGCACACTGGGCCACTGGTGCGACGCGCGCTGTGGGTGACGCACCGGCAAGGGAAAAGGCGGGAGGGAGAACTCATGCGGTACGGCCCGGCGGTGCGCCGTCGCAAGCTCGGCGCGGAACTCCGCCGCCAGCGCGATCTGGCCGGACTCACCAGTGGTGAGGTCGCCCTCCGGCTGGGCTGGCATCAGTCGAAGGTGAGCCGGATCGAGACCGGCCGGAGCGGGGCCAAGCCCTCGGATGTGGCGCGGCTGCTGGAGGTCTACGAGGTCGCCGACCCGGAGCTGCGCGCCCTGCTGGAGGCGCTGTGCCGCGGGGGCGCCTCGGATCCGGAGGGGTCACGGCGCGGCTGGTGGTACGCGTACCGCGATCTACTGCCGCCCGCCTACCGGGACTTCATCAGCCTGGAGGCGGAGGCGTCGGACGCGTACACCCTGGAGACCACGGTGGTGCCGGGTCTGCTGCAGACCCCGGACTACGCCCGGGCGGTGACCCTCGCGGCGCTCCCGGATCTGCCGCGGCCCCAGGTGGACTCGCTGGTGGAGGTGCGGATCGCACGGCAGTCGGTGCTGCACGGCGAGCGGCCGCTGCGGCTGCACGCGGTGCTGGACGAGGCGGCGCTGCGGCGCGAGGTGGGCGGACCCGGAGTGATGGCGGCGCAATTGAGCCATCTGGCCAATCTTTGCGCATTGCCTCAGGTGCAACTGCAGGTGCTGCCATTCTCTATCGGAATGCCCATTGGCATGACAGGCCCTTTCATTATTTTCTCTTTTCCGCACATTAGTGACCTGGATGTAGTAGTTCTCGACCACCTGACGAGTAGCCTCTATCTGGAGCGGAAAGAAGACCTCCGGGCGTACAGCGCCGCGTTCGAAGTACTGCGGACCCGCGCCCTGACACCTGAGGAATCGTTGTCCTTCATCAACAAAATCGGGGGCGGCGCCTGAGGGGGCACCATGTCCAGTATGTCCGCCAAGTCCGTCCACTGGCTGCGCAGCAGCTACAGCGTCGGCATGAACAACTGCGTCGAGACGGCCCTGCTGGGGTCTGACCAGCTCGGCGTGCGCGATTCGAAGAACATGGCAGGCCCCGTCCTGCTGTTCACCCCGTCGACCTGGGTCTCCTTCCTCGAGGGGCTCAAGGACGACGGCCTCGGCTCCGGCACCTCCCGCTCGACCGGAACCGGAAGCTGATCCGTCAGTGAAGTATCTGTTCCACCTGTGAACCGCTGATCCGTTCACCCTCCCGTCAGCGAGCCATCAGGCGGTCGGCGCGGTCTTCACGATCACGTCGACCGCCCTCTCGACCTGCTCTTCCGTCAGATCCCCACGCGCCGTCAGCCGCAGCCGCGAGATGCCGT
Source organism: Streptomyces sp. 11-1-2 (assembly GCF_003595545.1). Classification (NCBI taxonomy): domain Bacteria; kingdom Bacillati; phylum Actinomycetota; class Actinomycetes; order Kitasatosporales; family Streptomycetaceae; genus Streptomyces; species Streptomyces sp. 11-1-2. The sequence continues at coordinate 9,593,244 of NZ_CP022545.1, read as the reverse complement.
CGGGGACGGACGGCGGGCGGAAGCACCCCACCAGCAGCCCGGCCGCGCGGCAGTCCGCGGCCCAGCGCACCGCCTGCTCCGGCGAGGGGGCCCGCACCGACACCACCGACGCGTCCGGCCGCACCGCGGTCAGCCCGGCGGCGGTCAGCCGTCCGTACAGCCCCATGGCGACCGTACGGACGCGGGCGGCGCGCTCCGGCTCCCGGCGCAGCAGCCGCAGGCTCGCCAGGGCGGCGCCCACGGCCGCCGGGTTGAGCCCGGTGTCGAAGATGAACGTGCGTGCGGTGTTCACCAGGTGCTCGATCACCCGGGCGGGCCCCAGCACCACCCCGCCCTGGCTGCCCAGCGACTTGGAGAGGGTGGCCGTGACCACCACATCCGGCGCGCCCGCGAGCCCGGCCCCGTGCACCGCGCCGCGCCCGCCCTCGCCGAGCACCCCCAGGCCATGCGCCTCATCCACCACCAGCGCCGCGCCGTACGCACGGCAGGCCCCGGCGAGGGCGGCCAGCGGGGCGGCGTCGCCGTCGACGGAGAAGACCGAGTCGCTGACGGCGAGAGCGCGCCGGGGCGCCGAGACCGCTCCGGTCCCCTCGGCGGCCTCCTCCCGCGCGTCCTCCTCAGCCGCGCCCAGCGCCTTGCGCACGGCCTCCGGGTCGGCGTGCGGGACGACGGCGACCTCGGCGCGGGAGAGCCGGCAGCCGTCGATGAGCGAGGCGTGATTGCCCGCGTCGGAGACGATCAGGGCGTCCCGGCCGCTCAGCGCGGAGACGGCGGCCAGATTGGCGGCGTAGCCGGAGGAGAACACCAGGGCCGCCTCGAAACCGCAGAAGTCGGCGAGTTCCCGCTCCAGTGTGGTGTGCAGCTCGGTCGAGCCGGTGACCAGGCGCGATCCGGTGGACCCCGCACCCCAGCGCTCTGCCGCCGCGGCCGCGGCGGCCGTCACCTCCGGGTGGCGGGCCAGCCCCAGATAGTCGTTGCTCGCCAGATCGAGCAGCGGGGAGTCGGCGGGCCGGGGGCTGAGCCGGCGCACCAGCCCGGCCCGGTCGCGCCGCTCCCGCTGTGCGTCGATCCATGCGAACGCGTCGTCCGGGCGGTCGTGGGGCATCGGCTGCCTCGCCTTCCGTGGCCTCGTCAAGGGCACCGACTGTCGGGTCCGGATAGAACGTAGCTCCCTGCATGCCCGGTCATGGTGTGGCAATACCCACACCCCGATCCGCGCGTCTTGTACGGTCCCTCCTTGGCCGGGAGCGGTGGGGTAGGAAAGGATCGTCGCCATGGACCTGCTGAACACGCTGGTGGACAAGGGGTTGCGGCGCGAATCGCCGACCCGCGAAGAAGCGCTCGCCGTCCTGGCGACCTCCGATGACGAGGTGCTCGATGTGGTGGCCGCGGCGGGCAAGGTGCGCCGCGCCTGGTTCGGGCGGCGGGTGAAGCTCAACTATCTGGTGAACCTGAAGTCGGGGCTGTGCCCCGAGGACTGCTCCTACTGCTCGCAGCGGCTGGGCTCGAAGTCCGAGATCCTCAAGTACACCTGGCTCAAGCCGGAGCAGGCGGCCGCCGCGGCGGGCGCCGGGGTCGCGGGCGGCGCCAAGCGGGTGTGCCTGGTGGCCAGCGGACGCGGTCCCACCGACCGCGACGTGGACCGGGTCTCCCAGACCATCGCCGCCATCAAGGAGGAGCACCAGGACGTCGAGATCTGCGCCTGTCTGGGGCTGCTGTCCGACGGCCAGGCGGAGCGGCTGAAGGACGCGGGGGCGAACGCGTACAACCACAACCTCAACACCTCCGAGGCGACCTACGGCGACATCACGACCACCCACACCTACGCCGACCGGGTCTCGACCGTGCAGCAGGCCCAGGCGGCGGGGATGTCCGCCTGCTCCGGGCTGATCGCGGGCATGGGCGAGTCGGACGAGGACCTGGTGGACGTGGTCTTCTCGCTGCGCGACCTGGACCCGGACTCGGTGCCGGTCAACTTCCTCATCCCGATCGAGGGCACCCCGCTGGCCGGGGACTGGAACCTCACCCCGCAGCGCTGTCTGCGGATCCTGGCGATGGTGCGGTTCGTCTGCCCGGACGTGGAGGTGCGGCTCGCGGGCGGCCGCGAGATCCATCTGCGGACGCTGCAGCCGCTGGCCCTGAACCTGGCGAACTCGATCTTCCTCGGCGACTATCTGACCACCGAGGGCCAGGCGGGCGAGGACGATCTGGCGATGATCGCCGACGCGGGCTTCGAGGTGGAGGGCACCGATACGACGACGCTGCCCAAGCACCGCGCGGACGCGCTCGCCGCCGCCGGTTCCGGCTGCGGCGGCCACGGCGGCGAGGGCGGTGGCTGCGGCCCGTGCGGTGACGCGGCGCCCGCCGACGCCGTACCCGCCCAGGCGGCGGCCGGCGCCACGGTCTCCACCCCGGCGGCCACGGAGGGGTCCCACGCCGATCTGGTCGCGGTGCGCCGCCGCGGCGCGGGCACGGATCTGCCGCCCAATGCCTGAGCCGCTGACCCCGGCCGAGCTGCGGGCGCTGGACCGCGAGCACGTCTGGCATCCGTACGGCCCGATGCCCGGCCGCCAGGACCCCCTGGTCGTGGAGTCCGCGGCCGGGGTCCGGCTGCGGCTGGCCGAGCCGGTGGAGGGCGTCCGCGAGCTGGTGGACGGCATGTCGTCGTGGTGGTCCGCCATCCACGGCTACAACCACCCGGCGCTCAACGACGCCGCGCGGGGCCAGCTGGACCGGATGAGCCATGTGATGTTCGGCGGGCTCACCCATGAGCCCGCCGTCCGGCTGGCCACCCGTCTGGTGGAGATCACCCCGGAGCCGCTGCGCCATGTGTTCCTGGCCGACTCCGGTTCGGTGTCGGTCGAGGTCGCGGTGAAGATGTGCCTGCAGTACTGGCGCTCCCTCGGCCGCCCCGCCAAGCGGCGGCTGCTGACCTGGCGCGGCGGCTACCACGGCGACACCTGGCAGCCGATGGCGGTGTGCGACCCGGACGGCGGAATGCACCGGCTGTGGTCCGGTGTGCTGCCCGAGCAGATCTTCGCGGACGCGCCGCCGCCCGGTTTCGACGCGGACCCCGACCCGGCGTACGAGGCACACATACGTGAGCTGGTGGCCCGTCACGCCCATGAGCTGGCCGCGGTGATCGTGGAGCCGGTGGTGCAGGGCGCGGGCGGGATGCGCTTCCACTCCCCCGCGCTGCTGCGGGTGCTGCGCGAGGCGTGCGACGAGCACGATGTGCTGCTGGTGTTCGACGAGATCGCCACGGGCTTCGGCCGCTCGGGCACGCTCTTCGCGGCCGAGCACGCGGGGGTTTGCCCCGATGTGATGTGTCTGGGCAAGGCGCTGACCGGGGGTTATCTGACCCTCGCCGCCACGCTGTGCACCCCGCGGGTGGCGGACGGCATCTCGCGCGGCGAGGTGCCGGTGCTCGCGCACGGCCCGACGTTCATGGGCAATCCGCTGGCCACGGCCGTCGCCTGCGCCTCGATCGATCTGCTGCTCTCCTACGACTGGCGGCAGGAGGTCAAGCGGATCGAGACCGGGCTGCGGGACGGGCTCGCGGAGGCGGCCGAGCTGCCGGGCGTCCGGGAGGTGCGGGTGCTCGGCGCGATCGGCGTCGTCCAGCTGGACCGTCCGCTGGACGACGCGGGGATGGCGGCGGCGACGCGGGCCGCGGTACGCGAGGGCGTATGGCTGCGCCCGTTCCGCGATCTGCTGTACACCATGCCGCCGTACATCACGGGCGACCACGATCTGGCCCGGATCTGCACGGCGGTACGGACGGCCGCGGCCGCGGCCGGCTGACCCGCCTGCTCCGCTCGCGGTCGGCCTCCCACCCACAGGAAGGGACCGGCCGCACACCGGGGCAGACCGGGGCAGACCGGGGCAGACCGGGGCAGACCGGGAGCATGAACGAAAGCGAAAGGCAATGGAAACGAAGATGTCAGTACTGGTCGTCACCGGCACGGGCACCGAAATCGGAAAGACCGTCAGCACGGCGGCCGTCGCCGCCGCGGCGCTCGCACGTGGCCGCTCGGTGGCGGTGCTCAAACCCGCCCAGACCGGTCTCGCGGAGGGCGAACCGGGCGACGCCGCGGAGGCGGCCCGGCTCGCCGGTGCGGTGACCCTGCTCGAACTCGCCCGCTACCCCGAGCCGCTGGCCCCCGCCACCGCCGCCCGCCGCGCCGGACGGCCGCCGGTGCGGCCGCACGAGGTGGCGGAGGCGGCCGAGAAGCTCGCCGCCGAGCACGATCTGGTGCTGGTCGAGGGCGCGGGCGGGCTGCTCGTACGGTTCGACGAGACGGGGGCGACGCTCGCCGACGCGGCCCGGCTGCTCGGCGCGCCCGTCCTCGTCGTCGCCCACGCGGGCCTCGGCACGCTCAACGCGACCACCCTGACCACCGAGGCGCTGCGCGCCCGCGGGCTGGAGTGCCCCGGCGTCGTCATCGGCAGCTGGCCCGCCGCCGCGGATCTCGCCTCCCGCTGCAATGTGGCCGATCTGCCGGAGTCGTCCGGTGTCCCGCTGCTGGGCGCCATCCCCCAGGGCGCCCCGGCCCTTCCGCCGGCCGACTTCCGGGCCGAGGCGCCCGGTTGGCTGGCGCCCCGACTGGACGGGAGCTGGGACGCGGCGCGGCTGGCCGCGTAGCGACGCCCTCCGCGTGGGCAGAATCCAGGTACCGGTTCCATCGTCCGTACCTGGGACAAGGGGGAGCTCCCATGCCCGTATGCCGTCGCACACCCCCGCGTGACGCCGTCCACCACCCGCTCTTCGCCCGCTGCTACGCCAGAATGAGCCCGCTGGCCGACGAGCGGGCGGGGGTCGGTGCGCTGCGCGGCGAGCTGCTGGCCGGGCTGTCCGGCCGGGTCATCGAGATCGGCGCGGGCAACGGGCTGAACTTCCCCCACTACCCCGAAGCCGTCTCCGAGGTGGTCGCCATCGAACCCGAGCGCCATCTGCGGCGGCTGGCCACCCGGGCGGGGCTGCGGGCCGGAGTGCCGGTGGACGTGGTGCCGGGCGTCGCCGAGGCGCTGCCGGTCAAGAGCGAGGCGTTCGACGCGGCGGTGGCCTGTCTGGTGCTGTGCTCGGTGCGCGATGTGCGGCGCGCGCTCGCCGAGCTGCTGCGGGTGCTGCGGCCCGGCGGTGAGCTGCGCTTCCTCGAGCACGGCCGCGCCGAGGGGCGAGTCCTGGCGACGACCCAGCGGGCGCTGGACCGCACGGTATGGCCGCTGATGTTCGGCGGCTGCCATACGGCGCGTGAGGTGCGATCGGAGATCGTGGCCGCGGGCTTCGAGCCGATGGGCCATCGTCGGCTGCGCATCCCCGAGCGGGGCCCGACGCTGCCGACGTCCCCGTGCGTGCTGGGCGCCGCGCGCCGCCCGGTACCGCCTTCGCGTCCGTGACCGCGGGCGCGCCGGGTACCGCCTTCCCATCCGTAACCGGGTGCGCGCCCCGCATCGCGTTCGCGCCCCGGCGTCGCCCTCCCGTTCGTCATCGCATTCGTGTACGCCCGCGTCCACGGGTGGGCGCATCGGCGGCCGGGTCCCTACCATCGAGGGCACGACGTTCCGATACGGGGAGGCATCGTGTCCACACCGGCGGCAACGAAGACGGACGGGGTCGCGGAGGGCGGCGCCCATGCGGCGGCCCGCGCCCGGTCCCTGACCAAGGCGTACGGCAGCGGCGAGACGGCCGTGCTCGCGCTGGACGCGGTGGACGTGGAGATCGAACGGGGCAGGTTCACCGCGGTGATGGGCCCGTCCGGATCCGGCAAGTCCACCCTGATGCACTGTCTGGCGGGTCTCGACACGGTCTCGTCGGGCCAGGCATGGCTGGGCGACACCGAGATCACCGGCCTGGGCGACAAGGAGCTGACCCAGCTCCGGCGCGACCGGATCGGCTTCATGTTCCAGTCGTTCAATCTGCTGCCCACGCTCAACGCGGCCGAGAACATCACCCTGCCCATGGACATCGCGGGTCACAAGCCCGATCGGGAGTGGGTGGACCGGGTCATCGACACCCTCGGGCTGCGGGACCGGCTCCGGCACCGGCCCGCCCAGCTGTCCGGCGGACAGCAGCAGCGGGTGGCGTGCGCCCGGGCGCTCGCCTCCCGCCCCGAGCTGATCTTCGCGGACGAGCCCACCGGCAACCTGGACTCACGGTCGGGCCTGGAGGTGCTGCGCTTTCTGCGGGAGGCCGTCGACGAGCTGGGCCAGACGGTCGTCATGGTCACCCACGACCCGAGCGCCGCCGCCCACTCCGATCTGGTGCTCTTCCTCGCCGACGGCCGGATCGTGGACCGGATGGAGCGGCCCACGGCCGAGGCGGTGCTGGAGCGGATGCATATCTTCCGGGACACGTCCGGGGCCGAGCCGGAACCCGACCCGCTGAGCTGAGCCCCGGGCACCGGCCCCGGCCGGTGCCCGATCGGCCGGACCGGTGAATGAGGTCGAGTGAGGGCGAGTGGGGACGAGCAATCCCGAACGGCGCCGATCTCCGATACGTTCGCCGTATCCGCGCTCAAGGAGGGCTCATGGCAAGGCCGTTCCGCTTCGGAGTCAATCTGCTCACCCTTGAATCGGCCGAGGCATGGCGGGCGAAGTGCCGCCACGCCGAGCAACTCGGCTATGACGTGCTGCTCACCCCCGACCACCTCGGCAACCCCGCCCCGTTCCCGGCGCTGGCCACCGCCGCCGAGGCGACCGAGCGCCCACGGCTGGGCACCTTCGTGCTCAACGCCGGCTTCTGGAACCCCGCGCTGCTCGCCCGGGAGGTGGCCACCTGCGACACGCTCACCGACGGCCGGCTGGAGCTCGGCCTGGGCGCCGGCTATGTCAAGGCCGAGCACGACAGCGCCGGGCTGCCCTTCGGTGCACCACGGGAACGGGTGGACCACCTCGTACATACCGTGGCCGAGTTGGAGCGTCTGCTGACCGATTCCGAGCACCGGCCGCGGCCCGTCCAGTCCCCGCGCCCGCCACTGCTGCTCGGCGGCAACGGCGACCGGCTGCTGCGGCTGGCCGCGCGCCATGCGGACATCGCGGCCTTCACCGGGGCGGTGCAGGCACCCGGCAAGCCCCAGGGCGCCCTGGAGCTGATCAGCCCCGAGGCGCTGGAGGAGCGGGTAGGCGCCTTCCGCCGCTTCGCCGCCGAAGCGGGGCGGGCGGAGGGGGCCGATGAGCCGGGTGAGGCGATCGAGCTGAACTACCTCATCCAGATGGCCGGGCCCGGCGCCGACCGGCGCGCTAAGGTGCGCGAGCTGTCCGGATACGCACCGGGCCTCACCGAGGACCAGCTGCTGGAGCACCCGGCGCTGCTGCTGGGCGACGCCAAGGAGATGGCGGAGCAGTTGCGGGCCCACCGCAAGCGGTTCGGCTTCTCGTACTTCACCGTGCTGGAGCACAACATGGAGGCACTCGCCCCGGTGATCGAGGAGCTGCACGGAAGTTGACCGGGCGGAATTCCCGTCGACGCCGCGGCCCGCCCGATGATGGGATGCGGCCATGAACGATCTTCGGATACGGGCCGCGGCCCCCGCCGACCTCGACACCGTGCTCGCCTTCTGGAAGGAGGCGGCGGAGGGCACCAGCATCAGCGACGACCGGGACGGGGTGGCCCGGCTGCTCGACCGCGACCCGGAGTCGCTGCTGCTGGCCGAGCGGGACGGGGAACTCGCCGGAACCGTGATCGCCGGTTTCGACGGCTGGCGCTGCCATCTGTACCGGCTGGCCGTCCACCCCGGGCACCGCCGCCGGGGCGTGGCGACGGCCCTGCTGGGGGCGGCCGAGGAGCGGTTCACGGCCCTGGGCGGGCGGCGCGGGGACGCGATGGTGCTCAACGAGAACGGGCCGGCCCACCATGCGTGGAGCGCGGCGGGCTATGAGCGCCAGCCGCAGTGGAGCCGCTGGGTCAAGCCGCTGGCCTCCTGACCCGGCGCGGCCGTCCCCGGCACGGCCGCGCGGGGGCTGCGTTCCTCCGGTCCCTGGCGGATCATGTGACGGAGGTGAACCGATGACCGAAGTCCTCCTCCTGGCCGTGGCGCTTCTCCTGGCGGTGACCTGTGGCGCCTTCGTCGCGGCGGAGTTCTCGCTGACCACGGTCGAGCGCAGCGAGCTGGAACGGGCGGCCGAACGCGGGGAGCGCGGTGCGGCCGGTGCGCTGAAGGCCGTGCGCAGCCTCACCTACCAGCTCTCCGGCGCGCAGCTCGGCATCACCGTGACCAATCTGGTCGTCGGCATGCTGGCCGAGCCGTCCGTCGCGGCCCTGCTGGCCGGACCGCTCACCGCGATCGGCGTACCCCAGTCGGCCGTCCGTTCGGCCGCGCTGGTGCTCGGCACCTTTCTGTCGACCGTCGTGCTGATGGTCGTCGGCGAGCTGGTGCCCAAGAACTGGGCCATCTCCCGGCCACTGCCGGTCGCCAAGGCCGTGGCGACCCCGCAGCGCGTCTTCAGCTCCGTCTTCCGCCCGCTGATCAGCCATCTCAACAACACCGCCAACCGCACCGTGCGCCGGATGGGCCTGGAGCCCGCCGAGGAGCTGGCCTCCGCGCGCGGCCCGCAGGAGCTGATCGCCCTCGCCCGCCACTCCGCCAAGGAGGGCGCGTTGGAGGAGGACACCGCCGAGCTGTTCGTGCGCACCCTGAACCTCGCCGAGCTCACCGCGCAGAACGTGATGACCCCGAGAGTGCGGGTGGTGGCGCTGGACATACGGGCCACCGCCGAGGACGTCGCCAACGCCACCCGCGCCACCGGGCTGTCCCGCTTCCCCGTCTACCAGAGCAGCCTGGACACGGTGACCGGCCTCGTCCACATCAAGGACGTCCTGGCGGTCCCCGCCGAGGAGCGGCCCCGCCGCCCGGTCTCCGATCTGATGCGCGAGGCACTGTTCGTCCCGGAGTCGCTGACCGTGGACCGGCTGCTGGACCGGCTCTCGGCACAGCGCAGCATGGCCGTGGTCATCGACGAGTACGGCGGCACGGCCGGGGTCGTCACGCTGGAGGACATCGTCGAGGAGGTGGTCGGCGAGGTCCGCGACGAGCACGATCCGAAGGAGACCCCCCATCTGATGCCGATGGGCCGGGACGCGGAGGGCCATGCGCTGTACGACGCGGACGGCGCGGCCCGCATGGATCAGCTCAAGCGCATCGGGCTGCGGGTGCCGCCGGGCCCGTACGACACCCTGGCCGGGCTGATCGCCACCGAGCTGGGCCGGATCCCCGCCGTCGGCGACACCGTCGAGCTGGCGGGCTGGTCCGTGGAGGTGCGCAAGGTGACGAGCCACCGCGCGGCCCGGGTCCGGCTGCGGGCGCCGCTGCGCGGTGCCGGGAGCGACGGCGGCGTGCCCGGTGCCGAGGGGGCGACGGGCCGATGACCGTCCTCCAGCTCCTGATCGGCCTGCTGACGCTGGTCCTCAACGCCTTCTTCGTGGGCGCGGAGTTCGCCCTGATCTCGGTGCGCCGCAGCCAGATCGATCCGCACGCCCAGCAGGGCGACCGGCGGGCCCGGTCCGTGCTGTGGGCCCTGGAGCACCTCTCCGCGCTGCTGGCCGCGGCCCAGCTCGGGATCACGCTGTGCACGCTGGTGCTGGGCGCCGTCGCGGAACCCGCCATCGCGCATCTGCTGGAGCCGTTCTTCCATGTGGTGGGGCTGCCGCTGGGTCTGGTGCACCCGGTCTCGTTCGTGATCGCGCTGGCGGTGGCCACCTATCTGCACATGCTGTTCGGCGAGATGGTGCCCAAGAACGTGGCGCTGGCCGAGCCGGTGCGCACCGTGCTGTTGCTCGGCCCGCCCCTGGTCACCCTCGCCCGCACCCTGCGCCCGGTGATCTTCGGCGTGAACTCCTTGGCGAACGGGCTGCTGAAGCTGATGCGAGTGGAGCCCAAGGGCGAGGTCGCGGCGACCTTCTCGGACGATGAGCTGGCCCGGATGGTCTCGGACTCCAGCGAGGCCGGGCTGCTGGACGACCGCGCCACCGTGCGGCTGCGGGACGTGCTGGAGCTGGGCCGGCGACGGGTGCGGGATGTCGTGCTGCCCATGGATCAGGTGGTCAAGGCGCAGCTCGGGGTGACCCCCGAGGAGCTGGAACAACTGGCGGCGCGGACCGGCTTCTCACGGTTCCCGGTGGTCGACGACTCCGGGCGGATCCTGGGCTATCTGCATGTGAAGGACGCGCTGGACGCACGGCCCCGGGATGTACCGTTCCGCCCCGATCAGCTGCGCCCGATCCCCCGGGTGCGGTCCCATACGCCGCTGGACGACGTGCTCACCGCGATGCGCGACAGCCGTACCCACCTCGCGGCGGTCATCGCCGCGGACGGACGGCTGGAGGGGCTGGTGACCATGGAGGACGTGCTGCGCGAGCTGGTCGCCTGAATCACCTATGTGGCCGCTATGTGGCCGCGCGCCTCATTCCTCGTCGCGTCCGGTCACTCCTCGGTGCGTCTGGACTCATGGGCGATGATGCACTCCTGCCAGTGGGCCAGCGCTTCCTCCCGTCCGCCGCCGCCCTCCTCGGCCACCGCCACCAGCGCATGGGCGGCCATCGCGGCGAGCCGCACCGCGACCCGGCACGCATCGCGCATCTCGAGCGGCTCCAGGAGGGCGGCGGCGCCCTCCCCGTCGTCGGCGAGCGCGGCGGCGACGATGGCCATGGTCGTGCGGTCGCATTCGAAGGCATCCACGTCGACCAGACTGCCCCGCCACGCGGCGCGCGGAACCCCGCGCGGTCCAAGCGGGCCAACCGGAGGGCATCGGCCGGCGGCCGCGCGAGGCTCAGCGGCGGGGGCCGGGGGCGCTGCCGGGGCCGGTACCGGGCCGGGTGCCCATCGGGTCGTAGCGGAAGATCACGTACTCGACCCGGCCGATGACCTTGGTGCGGTTCGTCCGCCGGTACAGCTCCGGTGGCCGGAAGATGTTGTCGTCGTAGATGTCCGCGCCGGGCTCCACATTCCAGCTGGCGGTCGTCCCGTTCCGCGCTCCGCCCTCGAAGTAGATGTGGGTCATCGCCATGCGGCTCATCATGCTCGCGGTCGGCGGTCAACGCAGCCCGCACACCGGGATAGGATCGCCTGCGCCATGCAGACGAACATCACCTACAGCAGCTTTGTCGCGGTCGGCGACTCCTTCACCGAGGGCATGTCGGACCGGCTCCCCGACGGTACTTACCGAGGCTGGGCGGATCTGCTCGCCGGTCGGCTCGCGGCCCACAGCCCCGGCTTCCGATACGCCAACCTCGCGGTCCGCGGCAAGCTGATCGGGCAGATCGTCGAGGAGCAGACGGGACCGGCGGCGGCCATGGGCGCCGATCTGGTGACCCTGGTCGGCGGGCTGAACGATGTACTGCGGCCGAAATGCGATGTGGGCCGGGTGTGCGCCCTGCTGGAGGAGGCCGTCGAGCGGCTGGCGCCCACCTGCAAGCGGCTGGTGCTGATGCGCAGCCCGGGGCGGCGCGGGCCGGTGTTCGAGCGGTTCCAGCCACGGATGGAGCAGCTGTTCTCGGTCATCGACGAGCTGGGCGCACGGCATGACGCGACCGTCGTGGACCTGTTCGCCTCCCAGGCCGTCGGGGACCCCCGGATGTGGGACGAGGACCGGCTGCATCTGAACGCCGAGGGGCACCGGCGAGTCGCCGAGGCCATCTGGCAGGCGCTGGGCCATGAGCCGGAGGCCGACTGGAACGCGCCCCTGCCGCCCGCGGTGCCCGTCGGCTGGATAGCCCGCCGCACCTCGGACGTGCGGTTCGCCCGCCAGCACCTCGGGCCGTGGATCGGCAGGCGGCTGACCGGCCGCTCCTCGGGCGACGGTCGCGCCCCCAAGCGCACCGAGCTGCTGCCGTACGAGGGCTGATCCTCAGCTCTTCCGCAGCCCTTTCGCAGCTCATCCGTGGCTGATTCGCAGGGCCCGCGCCCGCCCGCGCCCCGGGCCCTTCGGAGGGGTCCCTCGGCCACCGATCTGGCCTGCGAGGACGGCCAGTAGACTCTGTGCACGTGACTGGTAAGCCGCGCATTCCGAACGTCCTGGCCAACCGCTACGCCTCCGCGGAGCTGGCCGTCCTGTGGTCCCCCGAGTACAAGGTGACGCTGGAGCGGCGGCTGTGGCTCGCCGTGCTGCGCGCCCAGAAGGACCTCGGAATCGAGGTGCCGGACGCCGCCCTCGCCGACTACGAGCGGGTCCTGGATTCCGTCGACCTGGCCTCGATCGCCGAGCGCGAGAAGGTCACCCGCCACGATGTGAAGGCCCGGATCGAGGAGTTCAACGCCCTCGCCGGCCATGAGCACGTCCACAAGGGCATGACTTCCCGCGATCTCACCGAGAACGTGGAGCAGCTCCAGATCCGGCTCTCCCTGGAGCTGGTACGGGACCGTACGGTCGCGGTGCTGGCCCGGCTCGGCAAGCTGGCCGCCGAGCACGCCGAGCTGGTGATGGCCGGCCGGTCGCACAATGTGGCGGCGCAGGCCACCACGCTCGGCAAGCGGTTCGCCACCGCGGCGGACGAGCTGCTGGTGGCGTACGGGCGGCTGGAGGACCTGCTGGGCCGCTATCCGCTGCGGGGCGTCAAGGGCCCGGTCGGCACCGCGCAGGACATGCTGGACCTGCTCGGTGGCGACGCGGAGAAGCTGGCCGAGCTGGAGCGCCGGGTCGCCGCCCACCTCGGCTTCGCGCAGGCGTTCACCTCCGTCGGCCAGGTCTATCCGCGCTCGCTGGACTACGACGTCGTCACCGCGCTGGTGCAGCTCGCCGCGGCCCCGTCCTCGCTGGCCAAGACCATCCGGCTGATGGCCGGACACGAGCTGGTGACCGAGGGCTTCAAGCCCGGCCAGGTCGGCTCGTCCGCGATGCCGCACAAGATGAACACCCGCTCCTGCGAGCGCGTCAACGGCCTCGCCGTGATCCTGCGCGGCTATGCCTCGATGACCGGGGAGCTGGCGGGCGACCAGTGGAACGAGGGCGATGTCTCCTGCTCGGTGGTGCGCCGGGTCGCGCTGCCGGACGCGTTCTTCGCCTTCGACGGGCTGCTGGAGACCTTCCTGACCGTGCTCGACGAATTCGGCGCCTTCCCCGCCGTCGTCGCCCGTGAGCTGGACCGCTACCTGCCCTTCCTCGCCACGACGAAGGTGCTGATGGGTGCCGTCCGGGCCGGGGTGGGCCGCGAGGTCGCCCATGAGGCCATCAAGGAGAACGCGGTGGCCGCGGCGCTGGCGATGCGCGAGCAGGGCGCCGAGCGCAATGAGCTGCTCGACTCGCTCGCCGCCGATGAGCGCATCCCGCTGGACCGGGCCGGTCTCGACGCGCTGATGGACGACAAGCTCTCCTTCACGGGCGCGGCCGCGAACCAGGTCGGCGCGGTGGTCGCCCGGATCGAGGAGATCGTCAAGGAGCGCCCGGCGGCCGCCGCCTACACTCCCGGCTCGATCCTCTGACGTCGGCGATGACCCCCGCCGAACTGGAGGCCGCCCGCGACCGCCTCGTCCCCGATGTGGTCGCGGACGGCCTGCGGGTCCTCTTCTGCGGTATCAACCCCGGGCTGATGACGGCCGCCACCGGCCACCATTTCGCCCGCCCCGGCAACCGCTTCTGGCCCACGCTGCACGCTTCGGGCTTCACCCCGCGGCAGTTGCACCCGTCCGAGCAGTCGGAGCTGGTGCACTATGGCCTGGGCATCACCAATGTGGTGGCGCGCGCCAGTGCGCGGGCCGATGAGCTGAGCGACGAGGAGTACCGGGAGGGCGGCCGGATCCTGGAGGAGAAGGTGCTCCGGCTGCGGCCACGCTGGCTGGCGGTGGCGGGGGTCACCGCCTACCGCGTCGCGTTCGGCGACAAGAAGGCCAAGATCGGCCCGCAGACGCGCACGATAGGGGACACCCGCATCTGGGCCCTGCCGAATCCCAGCGGCCTGAACGCGCACTGGACACTGGCGACGATGGCGGAGGAGTACGGCCGCCTGCGCGCCACCGCCGAGGCGGACGGCTAGAAGCGGACGGCCAGGCGGAGGCCGGGGCCGGAGGGATGGGCCGGAGGCGGGGGCGTCATATCGCCCCCTCCTCCCCTATCCCCACCAGGAGCTGGAACGGCAGCTCGCGGTCGCCCTGCCCCACGCCCAACCCGACCCAGCGGCCGTCTACGCGCCAGATGCTCAGCTCGGGCACGTAACCACACAGGGTGTCCAGCGGGGGCGGAACGGGCTCGCCCATCGCCGAGCGCTCCAGGGAGTCGGTGAGATCGAGGACATCGGGGGCACCCCACCGTAAGGTCAGCACCTGGACCAGCACACTCAGCTCGGCCTCGAACTCCTCCAGCACTTCCTCGACCCGGGTCAGATCGGCGTCCCAGAAGTCCTCGCTGACGCGGAGGTCGGCGACATGGAAGCCGGGGCCGCTCGCCACCCGCCCGTCGGCGGCCCGCTGCGCGGGGAAGTCCCGCGCGCGCAGCTGATCGATCGTGGCCACATGGTCCGCCGTACTGGTCATGGTGTCAGTAAACCCTGCGAGTCGGACATCTGGCCGCCCGTCAGATGACCATCTCGGTGGCCGGGCGGTCCGGGTGGGAGGAGGCACTCGCCGCCTCCCCGTCCAGCGGATACGATCCGGCAGATACGCACTGGGAGGGAGGCCGACGTTGGCGCGGCTCACCGGCGGGGATCCGTCTCTGCTGCGACGCATCAACTCCGCCGTGGTACTGCACGCGTTGCGCGCGGCGACCGCGTCCGGCACGGCCACCGAGGGTGGCCCGGACGACGCGGGTGGCCCGGACGACGCGGGCGGCTGTGCCGGTAGCGCGAGCCTCACCGATCTCACGCGGGTGACCGGGCTGTCCCGGCCCACCGTCGAGGGCGTGATCGACGGACTGGCCGACAGCGGTCTGGTGGTCGAGGTGCCCGCCGAGGAGGGCGGCGTCCGCCGCCAGGGCCGCCCCGCGCGCCGCTTCCGCTTCCGGGCCGAGGCCGGGCATCTGCTGGGCATAGAGATAGGGGCACACCGGGTCGCCGCGCTCCTGTCGGACCTCGACGGACACGCGCTCGGCTCGATCGTGCGCGAGGTCTCGGAGAAGGCGTCGGCGGACGAGCGGCTGGAGCGAGTACGCACCGCCGTGGCGGATCTGCTGCGGCGCGCGGGGGTGGCCCGGTTCTCGCTGCGCGCGGTCGGGGTGGGCAGCCCCGGCATCGTCGAGGCCGACGGCACCGTCCATCTGTGCACCGCGCTCCCCGGCTGGACCGGACTGCCTCTGGGCGAGCGGCTGCGGCGGTCCTTCCGCTGTCCGGTACTGGTGGAGAACGATGCGAACACGGCGGCGGTGGCCGAGCACTGGAAGGGCGCGGCGGTCGGCTCGGACGATGTGGTCTTCGTGCTGGCCGGGTTGAGCCCGGGGGCCGGGTCGTTGATCGGCGGCCGGCTCCACCGTGGCTTCGGCGGCGCCGCCGGGGAGATCGGGGCGCTGCATCTGCTGGGCCGCGAGGCCGCCCCGGAGGAGGTGCTCTCCACGACCGGGGAGCCGCTGAACCCGCTGGACGAGGCGCAGGTCGCGCATGTCTTCGCGCTGGCCCGCGACGGCGACGTACGCGCCCGCGCGGCCGTGGACCGCTTCGTCCGCAGGCTGGTGCACGACACGGCGGCCCTGGTGCTGGCGCTGGACCCCGAGGTCGTCGTGGTCGGCGGCTGGGCCGCCGGGCTGGACGGTGTGCTGGCCCCGCTGCGCGATGAGCTGTCCCGCTACTGTCTGCGGGCCCCGGAGGTCACGCTCTCGCTGCTGGGCGAGGCGGCGGTGACCACGGGGGCACTGCGGCTGGCCCTCGACCATGTGGAGCAGGAGCTTTTCGCGGTCGACAGCACGGTGACGACCCGCCGCGCGAGCCGCTGACGCGGGACGCGGGGCGGGCCGGACGTTTCGGGTTTTGCGATGCGTACGCGGCGGCGCGACGCGGGCACACGACATGCGCCGAACCCACGACACAGATCGGGCCCGGATCAGCCCGCCAGAAGCTCCTCGCCCGCCGCGTCACCGAAGGTGAGCCGGCAGGTGTCGGCCCGGTAGGTGGCCACGGCGACGGCCGCGGTGCGCCCCGCGGTCACATAGCGGGTGGTCACGAGGAGGACGGGGGCGCCGGGCAGCCGGTCGAGCTCCTTGGCGTCGTCCGCGCGGGCCGAGCCGAGCTCCACGGTCTGCTCACGGCCCTCCAGCTCCAGCCGGCGCAGCTCGCGCAGCACCGCGCGGGCGCGGGCCAGCCCGCTGGGGGTGTCGATGGCGGCGAGGCCGGGGACGGACACAGCCGGTACGTACAGCAGCTCGGCGGCGAGCGGCTGGCCGTGGGTCATCCGGGTGCGGCGCACCCGGTGGACCGGGGTGTCGGGGTCGAGCTCCAGCAGCCGGGCGACCTCGGCGGGCGGCACGACCTCGGTGCTGTCCACGGTCTGCCAGGTGTCCTCACCGGAGGTGTCGGTCCAGCCGTGGGCGTAGTCCCCGACGGCCACGCCGACGCGGGGCGGGGCGACGGTGGTGCCGACGCCGCGGCGGCGCTGCAGCCTGCCCTCCAGCTCCAGCTGCTCGAGGGCCTGTCGGAGGGTGGCGCGGGCGACGCCGAAGCGGGCTGCCAGCTCACGCTCGTTGGGCAGGATCTCGCCGACCGCGAACTCCGAGTCGAGTGCGTCGCTGAGCACGGTCTTCAGATGCCAGTACTTGGGCTCAGGCACCGATTCCAGCTGAGTGGTCCCCACGCTGTCCCCCTTGATTCCGACGGCCGGCAGTCCTGCGCGCCTTCACAGTTATGCGCGCTTCTTTATTAAAGGTTGTTGCAGTATCAATGTGACCATAAGGCGGCGTGCGAACTTGGTCAAGACCAATCCTTTGACCGGTTATCGTCGGTGACCGTCGGAACGAAATGCGTTATGGGGCGGGAGCTGAGCACGGGGATGGGCATGGACCAGGTCACGGTGGTCACCGGGGGCAGTCGCGGTATCGGAGCGGCGGTGGCGGTGCGGCTCGCCCACGCCGGGCACAGCGTCGCCATCGGCTACGAGAGCGCCCAGGACGCGGCGGAGCGGTGGGCGGCGGCGGTGCGCGCGGAGGGTGTGCGGTCGGTGGTCGTCCAGGCCGACACCAGCGACGCGGAGCAGGTCGAGGCGATGTTCGACCGGGTGCGGGAGGAGCTGGGCCCGATCACCGGTCTGGTCAACAACGCCGGGATCACCGGGCCGTTGGGCCGCTTCACCGAGACCTCACCCGAGGTGATGCGCCGCGTCGTGGACGTCAATGTGACCGGGGCCCTGCTGTGCGCCCGGCGCGCGGCGCGCGAGATGTCCACGCGCCACGGCGGACAGGGCGGCGCCATCGTCAACATCTCCTCGGGTGCGGCGACGACCGGCAGCCCCGGGGAGTATGTGCACTACGCCGCCAGCAAGGCGGCGGTCGACACGATGACCGTCGGACTGTCGAAGGAGCTGGCGGCGGAGGGGATTCGGGTCAACTCCGTCCAGCCCGGGATGACGCTGACCGACATCCACGCGCGGATGGGCGACCCCGAGCGGCCGTGGCGCAACCCCGGGCGGGTGCCGATGGGGCGCCCGGGCGAGCCGGAGGAGATCGCGGGTGCGGTGGCGTGGCTGCTGTCGCCGGAGGCGTCGTACACGACGGGCGCGGTGCTGCGGGTCGCGGGCGGGCTGTAACCGCGCCGACCGGATCGCGCACCGCTCACGGTCGGCGCCGGCGTAGGCACGGGCACAGGCACTACCCCCCGGTAACTCTTGCTGACATGCTGTCTCATACGCCGCATGCGCGCCTGCCCGAACGCCGATCGCGAGGAGCCATCCCATGCCCGCGTCCCTCTCCTTTTCCGTCGCCGCCCCCGGCGGCCCCCGCACCGCCCGGGTCGTCCACGAACGGCGCGGCGCGGGGCGGCCGTTGGTACTGCTGCACGGCATCGGCCATCACTGGCAGGCATGGGAGCCGGTGCTGGACATCCTCGCGGTCGACCGCGAGGTGATCGCCGTGGATCTGCCCGGCTTCGGGGCGTCGGACGCGCTGCCGGACGGCATCCCCTATGACCTCGACGGCGTCATACGGGTGCTCGGCGCGCTCTTCGAAACCCTTGGCGTCAAGCGCCCCGACGCGGCCGGGAACTCGCTGGGCGGGCTGTTCGCCCTGGAGCTGGGCCGACTCGGACTCGTACGGTCCGTCACCGCGCTGTCCCCGGCCCAGTTCTGGAACGAGACCGAGCGCCGCTACGCCTTCGGCGTGCTGTCCGCCATGCGGGCCGGCGCGCGGGTGCTGCCGCCGCCGCTGGTGGCCCGGCTGGCCCGCGGCGCCGCCGGACGGGCCGCGCTGACCGGCGCCATCTACGCCCGGCCCACGCGGCGTTCACCGGCCGCGGTCGTCGCCGAGACGCGGGCGATGCGTGAGGCGGTCGGCTTCGACGCCACGCTGGCCGCCGGAAACTCCGAGCTGTTCAGGCATGACATCCCCGATGTCCCGGTCACCATCGCCTGGGGCTCGCGCGACCGGGTGCTGCCGCGCCGCCAGGGCGTCCGCGCCAAGCGGGTCATCCCCGGCGCCCGGCTGGTCCGCCTCCCCGGCTGCGGCCACGTGCCCATGAACGACGACCCGGCGCTGGTCGCCCGCGTCATCCTGGACGGCAGCCGCTGACGACCGGCTTTCCGCCCGGCACCCCGGATCTCCCGCTGTTCCCGCGCGCCGCCCGGTCCGCGGCCCCGTGGGTGTTCCGTACGGGGCCGCGCACCGCGCCGCATACGGCTACTGGCCGACCAGACCAGGACGCAGGACCTTGGTGAAGAGCACCTTGCCGCCGTCCTCGCGCAGCCGGACCGTCATCTCGGCGCTGTCGCCGTCGATGTCCACCTCGCCGTAGAACTGGAAGCCCTCGGCGGGCGAGACGTTCGCCACGGTCGGCGCCTTGACGAAGGGCTGCTCGGGGCCGAACGTGCCGTCCAGCTTCACCGAGGGGAAGGCACCCGCGTTCAGCGGACCGGAGACGAACTCCCAGAACGGCGCGAAGTCCTTGAACGCCGCCCGCGAGGGGTCGTAGTGCTGCGCCGAGGTGTAGTGGACGTCCGCCGTCAGCCACACCGTGCCGGTGATCTTCCGGTGCTTGATGTGCCGGAGCAGGTCGGCCATCTGCAGCTCACGGCCGAGCGGGGCGCCCGGGTCGCCCTGCGCGACGGCCTCGAAGTCGGTGTCCCCGTCCGGGACCACCAGACCCAGTGGCATATCGCAGGCGATGACCTTCCACACCGCGCGCGACCGCGACAGCTCGCGCTTGAGCCACTCCAGCTGCTCGGCGCCGAGGATGCCCTGGGCGTCCTCCGGCTGACGGCCGGGCGAGTTGGGGTCGCGGTACGTGCGGCAGTCCAGCACGAAGACGTCCAGCAGCGGGCCGTGGTGCTGGACCCGGTAGACCCGGCCGCTCGCGTCCGGCCGCAGCGTGCTGATCGGGAAGTACTCGGCGAACGCCTGGCGCGCGCGGGCGGCCAGCACGTCGACGTTCTTCTCGGTGTAGCGGTCGTCGACCAGGATCTCGCCCGGGTACCAGTTGTTGAGCACCTCGTGGTCGTCCCACTGGGTGATGGTCGGCACCTCGGCGTGGAAGCGGCGCAGCGCGGAGTCGAGCAGGTTGTACCGGAAGTTGCCGCGGTACTCGTCGAGCGTCTCGGCGACCTTGGTCTTCTCCGGGGTGATGAGATTGCGCCAGGTGGAACCGTCGGGCAGCTTGACGGTCTCGGTCATCGGGCCGTCGGCGTAGATGTTGTCGCCGCTGCACAGGAAGAAGTCCGGCTCGCGGCGGCGCATCTCCTCGAAGATGCGGTAGCCGCCGTGGTCCGGGTTGATGCCCCAGCCCTGCCCCGCCAGATCGCCCGACCAGACGAAACGCACGTCCTTACGGCGCTCGGGAACCGTGCGGAACGTGCCGTGCACCGGCTCACTGGTGCGGCGCGGGTCCTCCGGGTCGGCCAGCAGCACCCGGTAGTGCACCTGGCTCCCGGCGGGCAGGCCGTGCAGCGCGGTGCGGCCGGTGAAGTCGGTGCCGGGGCCGACCAGCGGGCCCCGCCACCGCTTGGCCCGCGTGAAGGACTCGGTCGCGGACGTCTCCACGATCATGCGGGCCGGACGGTCGGAGCGGACCCACACCAGCCCCGAAGACGTTGTCACATCGCCCACCTGAACGCCCCACTGGGCGCTCGGCCGCCCCGACAGCGCCTGAGCGGGCGCGCCGGACGCGGCCGACGCGGCCGATGCCACGGCGGGCACCGCGAGCGCCGCCGACGCGGCCGCCGATCCCTGCAGTACCGTGCGCCGTCCGATCCCTCTGCCGGATTCCCGCCCCATGGTGCCCTCCAGTTGCTCCTAGAACTGCTGTGCTGTTGTGTTTGTTATCGGTGCAAGATGCCGCGCTTACGAACGCCCAGTGAATAACCGTGCGCCCGCACCGGGGAAGTGCCCCGCGCGGCGCCCCCGAGAAGGCACCGTAAGGACGCCACGTTCCCGCGCTGGGCACCGTAAGGGCACCGCGTTCCGGCGCCGCTCGCCGTAAGGCCGCCGCGTACCGTACGGGCATGGGATCCACCGACGCCCCCGGCCCGGCCTCCCGTCTCACCTATCCGGAGGTGGGCGCCACCCGGCGGTGGCCGCTGCCCGCCGGCTATCGCCATCTGCGGGTGCGGACCCATATCGGCCACGGGCGGGGCACGTTCGAGGCGGCCGGGCGGGCGGTCATGGACTGGCGGATGCACCGGGCGGTGGGGGTGTCGATCCGCGCCACGGATCCGGTCGCCACCCCGGGCCGGCCGGTCGTGGTGGGCCTGGGGGTCGGGCGGCTGCGGCTGCGCGCGCCGTGCGAGGTGGTGTGGACGGTCGCGGAGGAGACGCGGACCGGCTTCGCGTACGGCACGCTGCCCGGCCATCCGGAGCGCGGCGAGGAGTCGTTCCTGGTGGATCTGGAGCCGGATGGCTCGGTGGTGCTGACGGTGACGGCGTTCAGCCGCCCGGACTCCTGGTTCAGCCGGGCCGGCGGGCCGCTGGTGCCGCTCTTCCAGCGGGCGTACGCACGGCGTTGCGGCAGGGTACTGCGCAGGTGGGCGGTAGGGTGACGGAACCTCGGACTTCAACCTTTTGATTTCGGACAAAATAAGCTTCTGTTATCAGATGCGCCCTTAACCCATAGGTCACAGTCCGTTCGTGATCACGCAACACCTGTGCGCGAGGGTGTTTGCATGACATTTCGAGCGACCCCCGAGACCCCTTCCCGGCACCGCCCCCGCTGGCGGCACGAGCTGGTCGCATGGTGGTCACGGCGCCAGGACCACGCGCCGCCGGGCAGCTCACCCTCGCCCGCGGCCGACGCGCACAACGCCCACGCCGCGGGCGCCCCGGAGACCACGGCCCCCGAGGCCACCACGCTGTGGCGGATGCGCACGACCGTAAGAGACGAGCCGGGTACCCTCGCCGCGCTGTGCGCGGCGCTGGCCGGGCACCGGGTCGACATCCTGGCCCTGCAGACCCATCCGCTGACCGACGGCACGGTGGACGAGTTCCTGCTGCGCGCGCCCGAGGCCCTGCCGTCCACCGAGCTGACCGACGCCGTCGCGGCCGCGGGTGGCAGCGACACCTGGGTCGAGCGGGCCGACGCCCACGACCTGGTGGACGCGCCGACCCGGGCGCTGACCCTGGCCACCCGTACCGCCCTGGACGCCGCCGAACTCCCGCTCGCCCTGCGCCATTTGTTCGGCCGCTGCACCATCCGCTCAGTTCCCGCCAAGTCCTTCAGCGGCCGCTCCCTGGAGAGCACACCGCCCGCCGAAGGTGTCCTGGAGGAGACCGTGATGCGGCTGCGCGATCCGTCCGGCGGCGCGATCGTCATCGAGCGGCCGTATCTGCCGTTCACCCCGACCGAGTTCGCCCGGGCCCGCGCGCTGGTCGAGCTGGACGCCCGGCTCGGCCCGCGGATCCCGCACGACGGTGATGTGCTGACGCTGCCCGAGGGCAACGCCATCACCGTGCGCCGCGCCGGCACCGGCGACCTGGCCGCGGCCCGCGAGATGCACGCCCGCTGCTCCCCCGCGACGCTCGGGCTGCGCTACCACGGACCGGTCGGCGACGCCGACCGCTACCTCGCCCATCTGCTGAGTCCGCGCTTCGGCCGCACCCTGGCCGCGTACACCGCCTCCGGGCGGCTGGTCGCCCTCGGCCATCTGCTGTGGGACGGGGACGAGGCCGAGGTCGCGCTGATCGTCGAGGACGAGTGGCAGCGGCGCGGCGTCGGCGGGGAGCTGCTGCGGCGGCTGGTCGCGATGGCCGCCGAGACCGGCTACGAGAGCGTCTACGCCGTCACCCAGTCGGCCAACACCGGCATGGTGACCGCGATGCGCTCCCTCGAACTGCCGCTGGACTACCAGATCGAGCAGGGCACGCTGGTGATCAGCGCCCGCCTGGACTCGGCACCGGCACCGGCACCGGTCCCGCCGCTGCCGCACTCGCGCTGAGACCGGCCGGGACATCGCTGTAGGCCGCGCGCTCCGCCCGGTGGGCGCCGCGCCCCGCCGGGCCGCCGTCGAGCGCCTGGTCCAGATCGCGCCACACATCCTCGACGTCCTCGAGCCCGACCGACATCCGCAGCAGCCGGTCGCCGATCCCCGAGGAGTGGCGGTCCCCCTCGGCCACGATCCGGTGGCTGATGGAGGCCGGGTGCTGGATGAGGGTGTCCACGCTGCCCAGGCTGACCGCCGGGGTGATCAGCCGCACCCCGGAGATCACCGCATGCGGGTCGCCGCGGGTCTCGAAGGCGACCATCGCCCCGCCGATCCGCGGATAGTGGACGCGGGCCACCCGGGGATCGGCGGCCAGCCGCCGGGCCAGCTCGGCCGCGGTCGCCGAGGCGGCCCGCATCCGTACGGGCAGCGTGGACAGTCCGCGCAGCAGCAGATATCCGGCGAGCGGATGCAGCACCCCGCCGGTGGCGAACCGCACCTGCCGCAGCGCCCGGGCGAACTCCTCGTCGCAGGCCACCACGCCGCCCATCACATCGCCGTGTCCGCCGAGGTACTTGGTGGCGCTGTGCAGGACGGCGCTCGCGCCCCGCTCGGCCGGGCGCTGCAGCACAGGTGTGGCGAAGGTGTTGTCCGCGAGCAGCGGGACCGTGCCGCAGGAGTGGGCGACGGCCCGCAGATCGACTTCGGCGAGCGTCGGATTGGCCGGGGTCTCCACCATGACGAGGCCGGTGTCGGGGCGTATCGCCTCCGCGATCCCGGCCGGATCCACCCAGGTGACCTCGGTGCCCAGCAGCCCGGCGTCCAGCAGATGGTCGCTGCATCCGTACAGCGGGCGGACCGCGACCACATGCCGCAGCCCCTGGGCCCCGCGCGCCAGCAGACACGCGCTGAGCGCCGCCATACCGCTGGCGAACGCGACGGCGCTCTCGGTGCCCTCCAGCCGGGCCAGGGCGGTCTCGAAGCGGGCCACGGTGGGATTGTCCAGGCGGGCGTAGACGGGCGGGCCGTCCGGCCGGGCGCCGGTGGCGGCGAACGCGTCGATCCTGGCGGCCTCCTGGCGGCTGTCGTACGACGGGTAGGTCGTCGACAGGTCCAGGGGTACGGCGTGCAGTCCCATGGCCGGAAGGTCCTCGCGCCCGGCATGGACGGCCTCGGTGGCGAACGCGTGCCGTCCGGCCTCGCCGCGCGAGCCGTGGCTGCCCGGCGCGACCCCCATACCCTCCGTGCTCTCCATGCTCTCCGTGCTCTCCCTGATGTCCATGCGTGAAGGGTGAACAACCACCGGACTCTCGCGGCTGACGTCCGTGCTACGTTCGGCCGATGGCCGAAACCATCGCTCTCGATCCGGTGGACCTCCAGATTCTGCGGCTGCTGCAGAACGACGCCCGGACCACCTACCGCGATCTGGCCGCCCAGGTCGGCGTGGCGCCCTCGACCTGTCTGGACCGGGTGGCCCGGCTGCGCCGCTCCGGCGTGATTCTCGGCCATGAACTCCGCCTGGACCCCACCAAACTGGGACGCGGTCTCGAGGCCCTGCTCTCGGTCCAGCTACGGCCCCACCGCCGGGAGCTGGTCGGCCCGTTCGTGGAGCGGATCCGGGCGCTGCCCGAGTCCCGGGCGCTGTTCCATCTGGCCGGGCCGGACGACTATCTGGTGCATGTCGCGGTGGCCGACACCGCCGATCTGCAGCGGCTGGTGCTGGACGAGTTCACCTCGCGCCGGGAGGTGGCCCGGGTCGAGACCCGGCTGATCTTCCAGCAGTGGAGCTGCGGCCCGCTGCTGCCGCCCGCCCGGGACGGCTCAGCAATCTCGTAGCACACCTCTGTTCCCGCTCGTCACACTCCCGTGGTGCTGACGCCGCACCCCGGAACGTACGAGGATGGGCCGCATGTCCGATACCAAGAACGCTCCGCTGCCCCGTCAGGTCGCCGACAGCTATGTCGACGCCCTCATCGAACTCGACCCGATCACCGGCACCTACCTGGGCGTTCCCGAGAGCTCCCGGCGCCTCCCGGACTTCTCGCCCGACGGGGCCGAGGCCGTCGCCGACCTCTCCCGCACCACCCTGGCGCGGCTGGCCGAGGCCGAGGCGCGCCCCGGGGCGGACAGCGACGCCGAGCGCCGCTGCGCCCGGCTGCTGCGGGAGCGGCTGACCGCCGAGCTCGCCGTGCACGACGCCCATGAGGGGCTGCGCGCGGTCAGCAACCTGAGTTCCCCGCTGCACTCGGTGCGCGGCATCTTCACGGTGATGCCCAGCGAGACCGAGGAGGACTGGTCGGCCGTCGCGGCCCGGCTACGCGCCGTACCGGCCGCGCTGGAGGGATACCGCGCCTCGCTCGCCGAGGGGCTGCGGCGGAGTCTGCCGGCCGGTCCCCGGCAGGTGGCCACGGTCCTCGATCAGTTGACGGAGTGGATCGGCACGGACGGCGGCTGGTTCGCCGACTTCACCGCCGAGGGCCCCGACGCGCTGCGCGGTGAGCTGGACGAGGCCGCCGCCACGGCGACGGGCGCGCTGGTCGCGCTCCGCGACTGGCTGCGCGAGACATACGCCCCGGCCATCGAGGGCGCAGCCGATGTGGTGGGGCGCGAGCGCTACCGCCGCTGGGCCCGGATGTGGAACGGCACCGATCTCGACCTGGACGAGGCGTATGCGTACGGCTGGTCGGAATTCCACCGTATCCACGCCGAGATGCGCACCGAGGCCGAGAAGATCCTGCCCGGTGCCAACCCGTGGGAGGCGCTGCGCCACCTCGACACCCACGGTGCGCATATCGAGGGCGTCGAGGAGACGCGGGTGTGGCTGCAGGAGCTGATGGACGAGGCCATCGAGGAGCTGAACGGCACCCACTTCGACCTGGCCGAGCGGGTCAAGCGGGTCGAGTCGATGATCGCCCCGCCGGGCAGCGCGGCGGCGCCGTACTACACCCAGCCGTCGGTGGACTTCTCCCGCCCCGGCCGGACCTGGCTGCCCACGATGGGCGAGACCCGCTTCCCCGTCTACGACCTGGTCTCCACCTGGTACCACGAGGGCGTCCCCGGCCACCATCTGCAGCTCGCCCAGTGGGCGCACGTCTCCGACCAGCTCTCCCGCTACCAGGCCACGGTCGGCATGGTCAGCGCCAACGCCGAGGGCTGGGCGCTGTACGCGGAGCGGCTCATGGACGAGCTGGGCTTCCTGTCGGACCCGGAGCGGCGGCTGGGCTATCTGGACGCGCAGATGATGCGGGCGCTGCGGGTGATCGTCGACATCGGGATGCATCTGGAGCTGGAGATCCCCGCCGATTCGCCCTTCCACCCCGGTGAGCGGTGGACTCCGGAGCTGGCGCGCGAGTTCTTCGGGCTGCACTGCGGCCGTCCGGCGGAGTTCCTCGACAGTGAGCTGGTGCGCTATCTGGGCATGCCGGGCCAGGCAATCGGCTACAAGCTGGGCGAGCGGGCCTGGCTGACGGGGCGGGAGGCGGCCCGTAAGGCGCACGGCGACGCCTTCGACGCCAAGAAGTGGCATATGGCGGCGCTGTCGCAGGGTTCGCTGGGTCTTGACGACCTGGTGGAGGAGCTGTCGGCGCTCTGAGCTTTTACTGAGCGCCGACGGGCGGGCCGCAATCCTTACGGCGTGCGGCCCGCCCACCCGCTGGAGCGCAGGCCCGCCCTGGAGCGCAGGCCCGCGTTCCCGCTGGAGCGCAGGCCCGCCCACCCGCTAGAGCTTGGACCCGCCCACCCGCTAGAGCGCGGCGGCCGTACGGTGGCGTACGGCCGAGCCCTCGCGGCCCTTGACGACCTCCAGCTGGGCGGGGATCCGCCGGCGCAGATCGGCGACATGGCTGACGATGCCGACCGTACGGTCCCGCTCGCGCAGCGAGTCGAGCACGTCCATGACCTCGTCCAGGGTCTGCTCGTCGAGGCTGCCGAACCCCTCGTCGATGAAGAGGGTGTCCAGGCGGACCCCGCCCGCCTCGTCGGTGACCACGTCCGCCAGGCCCAGCGCGAGGGCGAGCGAGGCGGAGAAGGTCTCGCCGCCGGAGAGGGTGGCGGTGTCGCGTTCGCTGCCGGTCCAGGCGTCGATGACATGCAGTCCGAGACCGGAACGGCCGCGTCCGCCGGAGCGGGCGTCGGAGTGCACCAGGGTGTAGCGCCCGGAGGACATGTGGCGCAGCCGGGCGCTCGCCGCCGCCGCGACCTGCTCCAGCCGGGCCGCCAGCACATACGCCTCCAGCCGCATCCTGCGCTCGTTGTCCGTGGAGGTGCCCGCGGCGAGCGAGGCGAGGCGGGCGATCCGGTCGTGCTCCGCGCGCAGCGGGGCGAGCCCGCGGGCGTCGGCGACCGCTTGCGCGGAGAGCGCGTCGAGGTCCTCGCAGCGGGTGCGGGCCGCCGCGTCCGCGGCCGAGACCTCGCGCAGCGCGCGGGTGGCCGCGTCGGCCGCCGTCTGCGCCGCCGCGGGGTCGGCGGGCGGCGCCTGCGCGGCGGCGAGCACCCTGGCGTCGGACAGCTCGGCCTCGGCCGCCGCCAACTCCGTCTGCCATGCGTCGAGACGGCGGCGCGCCCCGCGCTGCCGGTCCGGGGGCAGCACGGCCTCGGCGGCCTGCTCCGGGGTCTCGAACCCGGCCCGGTACGCGGCGTCGGCGAGCCGGGCGTCCGCCTCCTTCAGCCGGCTCGCGGCCGCGTCGGCGGCCCGCGCCGCCTCGGCGGCGCGGGCCAGCAGCCCCGCCTGCCGCTCGAGCCGCGCCGCGCGCTCGGCGACGGTGGCGTCCGCACCGCGCGCCTGCTCCAGTTCCGCCAGCAGCGCGGCCCGCTCCCGGGCCAGGGTTTCGCGGCGCGAGGTGCGGGCGGCCGCCCGCCGCTCGGCCTCCTGCCGCTGCGCCGTACGCCGTGCGTGCTCGGCCTCGGCCCGGTCCAGGGCCTCGCGGGCGGCGTGCCCGTCGGACGCCGCGTCACGGGCCTCGGCGTACGTGGCCCGCAACTCGGCCAGAGTCCGGTCGAGTTCGGCCGCGTCCTCGCCCTCCGCCGTGGCCTCGGCGCCCGCGTGGGCCTCCCGCAGTGCGTTCCGCGTGCGCTCGGCCTCCTCGCGGACCTCCTCGGCGCGCTGGTAGTCCGCCAGCGCGGCCTCCTCCGCCGTACGGTCCACATGCCCGGCCCCGGGCCGCGCCGGGCCCGGGTGCTCGGTCGCCCCGCACACCGCGCAGGGCTCCCCCGCGCGCAGCCCGGCCGCCAGCTCGGCGGCGATGCCACGCAGCCGTGCCTCCTTGAGGTCGAGCCAGTTCTGGCGCGCGGCGGTGGCCCCCTCCCGCGCCCGCCACAGCTCCTCCCGCGCCTGCCGCTCCTGCCCGGCGAGCCGGTCCCGCCGCCGGGCGGCCTCGAGGCGCCGCTCGGCGGGCTCGATCCGCCCGCCGAGCTGCTCGGCCCGGTTGACGGCCTCCTGCGCGGCCTCGACCCGCCGCTGATGGGCCCGGTGGGTCTCCTCCCACCCGGCGAGCCACTCGGCGGCCTCCTCGATCGCCTCGTCGTCGGCACGGGCCTCCCGGTCGAGCGCGCCGATCTCGCCAACCACGGCCTCCGCCCGCGCCTCCCCCCGCCGCGCGGCCCCCAACGCTCCAAGCTCCTCCCGCACCCGCCGCTCAACCCGCCCCAACCACTCGGCATCGGCCTCGCCGAGCACCGCGGACGGACCCGAGACGTACGGGTCGGCTCGACGGTCCCGCTCGCCATACGGCGCGTCAGACGCACCGGTCGGGCCCGCGGCAGCCTTGCCGCGACCCGCCCGGGGCCCGATCAACCCCGCCGCGCCCGAGTGCGGCGCGCCGTGGCCGCAGGACGTGGGTCCGGATGCCCACGACGACGCACCGCACGCCTCGGTGACGGCGTCTCCGTCGCCGGTAGGCCCTGTCCGTGACACACCGCGCCCCCGCGCACCAGGCCCGCCCGAGCCCGCACCCCGCGACGGCACACCCGAAGTGGCCGCCTCGCCAGACGGCGCGGGGACCGTCCCGGGCGTGCCGGTCCCGGAACCCGCCTGCCCATCTCCGGCACGCTCATCTGCCGCCCCATTCCCGGCGGCGGTGACCCGGCCGATGACGCGGGCACCCGACGCGCCCCCACCTGCGGAGGGGACGGCCCCCGGCGCCTGCGGCGGCACGCCCGGCGCTCCCGCCACCAGGGGCAGCTCCTGATCCGGCGTGCCCGCGGCGGTGCCCTCGCCTCCTGTGCCGCTCTCCGCGGCGGCCTGCCCTGACCCACCGGGCCCATCGGTCACTGGCCCCGTCCGTGCGACGGTGTCCTGCGCCAGGCCGGGCGCGTCCAGCCCCGGCTCGCCCGTTCCGGTACGCCCGGCCCTGACCGACTGCGCATCGACGGGACCCGGCGGCTCGGAGGCTCCCGCTTCACCGGACGACATCCGGCCCTGCGCGTCGTATGCGGTGTCCTCGTCGGGAGCCGCCCCGGCCCGGGCACCTTGCGCGCCCGCGTTCGGGGCGGCCTCCTCCGGGGACGCGGCGACCTGCGCGGGCAGGGGCGCCTCGGACGTAGCGGCCGGGCCGGCATGGGTGCGTTGGTCGGGGATGTCCGGGATCGCCGCGAGGGCAGTGGCCGCCAGGCCGGGTTCGGCGGTAAGGCGGGCGCGGGCCTGGCGTTCGGTGGTTTCGGCGGTGTGGTGGTCGCGGGCGGCTGCGGTGCGCAGGTCGAGCGCGGGGACCACCGCGTCGGCCGCGCGGGCTCGTTCCAGCAGCTCGCGCAGCCGGTCGTGGTCGGGCCGCTGCCGTTCGAGGTCGTCCGCCCGGCGGCGGGCCTCGGCGTGGCGGCGCTGCAGCTCGGCCCGTTCGCGTGTCGCGTCGGCGGCCCGCTGGGCGGCGTCGTGGGCCGCCTCGGCGGCCCGTACGGCAAAGAGCGCGATGTCCCGCCGTTCGCGCGCGCCGGTGCGGGCGACAGCGGCCCACTCCAGGACCGCGTCGGCCAGCCCCGGTTCACCGGGGGTCGGCTCGGGCAGCGGATGCCCGTCGAGCTCCGTGGTGCGGCCCGCCGCCTGCGCCATCCGGTGGGCGAGCGCGAGCAGCCGCTCGTCCCCGGTCGCGACCCGCTTCTCCACCGACCGCCGCAGCTCCGCCAGCCGTTCCTCGACGGCGGCGAAGCGGCCGGTGTCGAACAACTTGCCCAGCAGCTTGCCGCGCGCCAGTTCATCCGCGCGCAGAAAGCGGGCGAAGTCGCCCTGCGGCAACAGCACCACCTGGCAGAACTGCTCCCGGCTCATGCCGAGCAGCTGCCCCATCTCCTCGCCGATCTCCTGGTGGGAGCGGCTGAGTGCCTTCCACTGCCCCGGCTCGGATGCCGAAGCGGGCGCCGCTGCCGGGGCGTACTCACGCAGCAGGGTCTGCGCCTTCTCCCGGGTCATCCCCGTGCCCCGCTTCTTGGGGCGCGGCTGCTCGGGGCGCCGGGTGATCTCCAGGCGACGCTCCCCGACGGTGAATTCGAGAACGACCTCGGTCGGGGTCAGCGGTTCGGCGTGGTCGCTGCGCAGCGAGAGCCCATTGCCCTGGCGGGCGCCGGGCACCTGGCCGTACAGCGCGTAGCAGACCGCGTCCAGGACGGACGTCTTACCGGCGCCGGTCGGCCCGTGCAGGAGGAAAAGCCCGGCGGCGGACAGCTCATCGAAGTCGATCTTCTGGGTGGCGCCGAATGGGCCGAAGGCCGTGACGGCGAGCCGGTGCAGCCTCATCGCTCCACCTCCCCCGCCGTCGCCCCGGCCCTCGCCGTCGCGGTCGCGGTCGCCGCGGCGCCGTGCTCCTCGCCGGGCACAACCCCCTCGTGCGCCTCGTTCCGTACGGCCTCCAGCGCGTCGCCGAGCAGCGCGCGCTCCGCCTCGTCCGGGCCACGGCCGCCCCGTACATGGGCCACGAAGTCCTCGGCGATCTGCCGGTCCGAGCGGCCGCGCAGCCGCTGTGCGTACGAGGCGAGCGGATCCTCGGGGGGCCGCTCGGGGTCGAAGACCAGCGTGAGGACGTGGGGGAAGCGCCGTGCCAGCCGGGCCATCGGCTCATGCGGCCGCACCGCGTCGGTCAGGGTGGCCTCGACCCACGACTCCTCGTGGCGGTCGAGGTCCGGGTCGGCCAGCAGCTCCTCGATCCGGCCGCGGATCCGGGCCAGCGGGCGCGGCACCGGGCAGTCCACCCGTTCGCACGACGGCGCCTCGCCCGGCGCCCCCAGCTCCACCACCCACATGGACTTGCGGTGCGCCGCCTCGGAGAAGGAGTACGCGAGCGGGGAGCCCGAGTAGCGGATGCGCTCGGTGATGGTCTGGCAGCCGTGGAGATGGCCGAGCGCGGCGTAGTCGACGCCGTCGAAGACCTCGGCGGGTACGGAGGCGACGCCGCCGACCGTGATGTCCCGCTCGCTGTCGCTGACCGCGCCACCGGTGACGAAGGCGTGCGCGAGGACGACGGAGCGGGTGCCGGACGGCCGGGTGGCGAGGTCGGTGCGCACCCGGTCCATGGCGGCACCCAGCACCGCCGTATGACCGGCCGCGGAGGCGCCCAACTCCTCGCGCACCAGGCCGGGTTCGAGATACGGCAGACCGTAGAAGGCCACCTCGCCGTGGTCGTCGGAGAGGACGACGGGGGTGGCGCATCCGGCGGGGTCGGTGCGCAGGTGGATCCCGGCCCGGTCGATCAGCCCGGCGCCGACGCCGAGACGGCGGGCCGAGTCATGGTTGCCGGAGATCATGACCGTGGGCACGCCGAGGCCCGCGAGCCGGTGCAGGGCGTCGTCGAAGAGCTCGACGGCGGCGAGCGGCGGCACGGCCCGGTCGTAGATGTCACCCGCGACGGCCACCGCGTCGATGTGCCGCTCGCGCACGGTGGTGACGAGGTGGTCGATGAACTCCCGCTGCGCGGCAAGGAGACTGACCCGGTGAAAGGATCGTCCGAGGTGCCAGTCGGAGGTGTGCAGCATTCTCACAAGCGGTCTCCGACCTGCACTTCTGTCCTTCCTCCACCCCAGTGGCCAGCATCACACCCGCGGCGTGCGCACGGCGCGGGCACCGACCACGTTAGCCGTGGTCGGTGCCCGGTCTCTCACGGACCTCGTATTTCCCACCCGTGTCTTCGGCCGGTGTCCCGGCCCGTGCCCCGGCGGGTCTAGCCGCGGTAGTCCCTCCACCGCGCTTCCTCGGAGTCCTGGAGCCCCTCGAACGGGCGAGTGTCCAGGTAGTACCACTCCGCGGACGGGCCCGGCTGGGAAGGGCCGTAGAACGCGTCGTACAGCGCACCCGACGACGACCGCTCGTGCGGCTGCGGCGGCGGCCACGACGGGGACACGGGCTGCCGCCGGAGCCCGGACCAGGACTCGGACCGAGACTCGGGCGAGGGCGTAGGCCGCGACTCGGGCGAGGGCGTGGACCGCGACTCGGGCGAGGAGTCAGGTGTGGACTCTGGCCGGGGCTTCCGCTTCGGCTTCTGCTTCGCCGCCGGGAGGTCGGGCAGCAGCAGTTCCACGCGTACGGTCTGCGACGCCCGCTTCTGCTCCACGAACTCCTCGATCTGGCTGCGGCACGCATGGTCCAGATGGGTCACCCCCATCAGGTCCAGCCGGATCCGTGGAGTCCCCGCCGACCCCACGGCCTCCAGTGCGTCGATGACCTTGGGCAGCCGCAGGAAGGTGGCGTTGCCGGTCATGACCAGCTTGGCGGTATCGCCCTCCACCCGGTGCTCGACGGAGGTCTGCGACATCCGCAGCGCCGCCAGGACGATCCCGGCCGCGAGCCCGACCAGCACCCCCTCCAGCAGCGCGGTGGCGACGATCACGCCCGTGGTGATGGTCATCACGACGAACTCGCCGCGGTCCTGGCGCCACATCTTCGGGAACTGCTCGGGTCCGAGCAGCTTCCAGCCGCTGTGCACCAGCACACCCGCCAGCACCGAGATCGGGATCAGGGCGAGGACGCTCGGCAGCAGCAGCGCGAAGCCGAGCAGCCACAGGCCGTGCAGGGTGCGGGAGAGCCGGGTCTTGGCCCCGGCCTGCACATTGGCCGAACTACGGGCGACGACGGCGGTCATGGGCAGCGCGCCGAGGATGCCGCAGACGGTGTTGCCCGCGCCCTGGGCGATCAGCTCGGAGTTGTAGCGGGTACGCGGACCGTCGTGCATCCGGTCCACGGCGGCGGCCGTGAACAGGCTCTCCGCCGAGGCGATGACGGTGAAGGTGAAGACGGCGGTGAGCACCGCGGGATCGGCGAGGCCCGCGAACTGCTCCGGCCCGGGGAACTGGACGGAGGCCAGCAGATCGCCGACCTGAAGGGTCTTCACCTCCACGCCGGGCAGCGCGGCGACCAGGATGCCGATGGCGACGGCGACCAGCGCGGCGGGGATCCTCCTGACCGGCCCCGGCACCTTCTTCCAGACGAAGCTGAGGACGACCGTGGCGATGCCGAGCAGCGCGGCGATCGCCGTCTGTGCGTTGGAGAAGGTGTCGAGGACGTGCGCGGGGAAGCCGAGGATGTTCTCGATGGCCGTGCCGGGGGCCGCGGCATCGGCCAGCGGATAGGACTGGCTGAACATCAGCGGCAGCCCGATTCCGGCGAGCATGCCCTGGACGACGGCGATGGAGATGGCCTGGAACATACGGCCCAGCCGGATCATCCCCAGGCCGATCTGGAGCAGCCCGGACATGAGCACGATCACACCGAGCATGGCGATGCCATGGGCCTCGACGGTCTCCGCGACGAGTGCGGTGAGCCCCGCGGCGGGGCCGCTGACCTGGAGGGTGCTGCCCCGGGTCATCCCGACCACCAGCCCGCCGACGACACCGGAGATGATGCCGAGTTCGGCCGGGGTGCCGGAGGCGACGGCGACACCGATGCACAGGGGCAGGGCCACGAGGAAGACGACCAGTGAGGCGGTGATCTCGGTGCCGAGGTCGACGCCCTGACCGGTTCCGCCTGCCTTTCTCTTTCCCCTCCCCTTGAACATGGCCTCGACCCGTGCTGTGCCACCCGCCCCGCCGTCGGCCTCATGGACGCCGGGAGCGTCGGCCTTACGGAAGCCGGGGGCGTCGGCCGTTCCCCTTACGGTTCCACCGGCGGGCGCATATGCGGGCATCGGTTGCGTCGACTGGGCGTCGCGTCCGCCTTCCGGCGGGAACACCTCGTCGATGTCGTAGGACGGCGATGGATCCGACTGAATCCGGCCACGGGCATGTCGTCCGCCCGTCATGAATGCGCCCGGATGTCACCGTCGGTATCGAGTTCCCAGAGCTCGGCGCTGTCCACTTGGTAGAACCAGCCGTGCAGACGCAGCCGCCCCGTCTCCAGTCGGCGCCGCGCCGCCGGGTATTCCTCCGGTGCGGCCAGCTGATTCCGGACATTGAGCTGCGCCAATTCCCGTAGGGACGGATCGGCGGAGGCCGTGTCGAGGGCGGACTCCAGCCCCGGCCGGGCGACCGACAGCCAGGCGCCCACACCGGGCAGCCGGGACAGATCCGCACCGGAGGCCAGCGCACCCATCGCGCCGCAGTGGGAATGGCCACAGATGACGATGTCGTGAACGCCGAGCACCTCCAGTGCGTACTCGATGGTGGCAGCCTCGCCGGAGACCGGACGCATCCCGTGCGGAGGAACGATGTTGCCCGCGTTGCGCAGCTCGAATATCTCGCCGGGCCGGGCGCCGGTGATCAGTGCGGGAATCACCCGGGAATCCGAGCAGGTAATGAAGAGCGCCTCGGGAAATTGCCCGTCGGCCAGTTTCCGGTATTCGCCGTGGTCGAAATCGGCCCGGCGCCGGAACGAGCGGGCGTGTTCGAGCAGAGCCCTCATCATGCCTCCCTGACGGGTGGTTGGACCAGATGCGAATCACCGTAGGGAGGGCTGTGCCAGGCGAAGGCTAAACGAACACTAGAGCATGACAAGTTCTTCTCCAATATTCGGACCCGCACTCGCAACATTACAAAAACCAGAAATCCATTCCGGCATTGCGGTACACAGGTCCCCATGACCGTACGAGCGCTGCTCATCGAGGATGACGAGACGATCGCCGAGCCCCTCGTCGAGGGACTGGGGCGGTATGGACTGATGGTCGGTCATGTCGGCACGGGGGCTGCCGGGCTGGAGGGGCCGTACGGGGACATCGTTCTGCTCGACCTGGGACTGCCGGACATGGACGGCATCGACGTCTGCCGCGGTATCCGGCAGGTGTCGGACGTGCCGATCATCATGCTCACCGCGCGGGGTGAGGAGGCCGACCGTGTCCTGGGGCTGGAGCTGGGCGCGGACGACTACTTGGCGAAACCGTTCAGCATGCGGGAGCTGATCGCCCGGATCCGCGCGGTGACCCGGCGCTCCCAGCGCACCGCCACGGCGACCGCCACCGACCCAGCCCTCACCGCCACCGCCCCGGCCGCTCCCACCGCACCGGCCGCCGCACCAGCCGCCACCGCACCGGCCACCGCCCAACCGCCGCCCTGGGAGCAGGAGCCGCTGGTCGTGGACCGCCGGACCCGTCAGGTGTGGGTGGGCGGCGCACCCGTCACCCTCACCCCCAAGGAGTTCGAGCTGCTGGCCCTGCTCACCGAGGATCCCGGCGCCGTGTACTCGCGACAGCAGATCCTCGACCGCGTCTGGGACCCCCACTTCCACGGGCCGACCAAGACCCTGGATGTGCATGTGGCCACGCTGCGCCGCAAGCTGGGCGATCCGGCCTGGATCCAGACCCTGCGCGGGGTCGGCTTCCGTCTCGCCGTCCACTCGGGAGCCCCGTCGGGGGTTCCGTCCGGGGTGCCGGGAGTACCGGAGGCCGCCCGGCCGTGACCCGACGTCTGCTGCTCGGATATCTGAGCCTCGCCGTTCTGATCCTGCTGAGCCTGGGGATACCGCTCGGCTACGTCTACAGCAGAGCCGAGAGAGAGCAGATCATCTCCTCGGCGGAGGACGAGGCCGAGTCGGTGTCCGCGTTCGCCTCGCTGTCGATCATGGCGGGCCAGGAGCGGCGCGAACTGCCGGACCGGGCACGGCACTGTGCCGAGCGCATCCGCGGCAGGGTGGTCATCGTCGGCGACGACGGTCGGCTCCTGGCGACCTCGCATGCGCTGTCCGCCACGGAGTCGCGAACCCTGGCGTCGCGCCCCGAGATCGCCGCCGCGCTGCGCGGCCGGGACGCGATCGACGTCCGGACCTCCACCATCGGCGGCGTCCGCTATCTCTCGGTCGCCGCCCCCGTCGTCCACGGCAACGATCTGCAGGGCGCGGTGCGCCTGACCGTGCCCACCGACGCGGTGGAGTCCCGGGTCCACCGGATCTGGCTGCTGCTGGCCGTGGGCGGGCTCGCGGTCCTTACGGCCATCGCCGCCGTGGGGTTGGTGTTCGCCCGCTGGACCAGCCGCCCCATCCTGGAGTTGGAGCGGTTCGCGCACCGTCTGGCCGACGGGCAGTTCACCACGCCCGCCCCCGTGACCTCCGGCCCGCCGGAGGTGCGCAGCCTCGCCGCAACGTTCAACCAGACCGCGGCCCGGCTGGAACATCTGCTGGCCTCCCAGCGCGCCTTCGCCGCCGAGGCGTCCCACCAGCTCAAGACGCCGCTGGCGGCGCTGCGACTGCGGCTGGACAACCTGGAGGCGGAGATGACCGGACACGCCCGGGACAGTCTCAACGCCGCGATGACCGAGACCGACCGGCTGGCCCGGATGGTCGAGGGGCTGCTGGCGATGGCGCGGATGGAGGAGAGCGCCGTCACTCCCGAACCGGTCGACCTGGACCAGGTGTGCGCCGAGCGCCTGCTCACCTGGACCCCGCTCTTCGAGCAGCACAAGGCCCAGCTCGCCCTGCTCGGTGACCAGGTCGGCCATGCCCTCGCGGTGCCCGGAGCCATGGAGCAGATCCTGGACAATCTGCTCTCCAACGCGCTGCGTGCCACGCCCCTCGGCTCCACCGTCACCATGGTGCTGCGCTGTACGGCCCCCGACCGCCGCCATCTCCCCACGCGGCCCGCCTGGATCGAGCTGCATGTCATCGACGAGGGTCCCGGCATGACCGCCGATCAGCGCCGCCGCGCCTTCGACCGCTTCTGGCGCGCGCCGGACGCCCCGAAGGGCGGCACCGGTCTGGGGCTGTCGCTGGTGCAGCGGCTCGCCCATGTGAGCGGAGGGGAGGCCACCTTGGCCCGGGCGCCCGGTGGCGGCCTCGACGCCGCGATCCGGCTGCGGCCCGCACCCCGCGCGTCCCAGGGCCGCCCGTCCAGAATCGGCCTGCCCCGGAGAGCGCGGAGCGACCGGAGCACACCGGAGGCAGCTCCGTCGTCCGCCCGCTCACCGGTCTAGGGACCAGGCGACCAACCGGGACAGGGACCAAGCGACTAACCGGCCCAGGGACCAGGCGACCAACCGGTCTGGGGACCAGGCGACCAAGCGGCCCTCAGGTGTTCTGGTACGCCTCGCCGCCGAGCTCCAGTGCGGCGGTACCGGCGGTGGCGTCCGCCAGCCAGTCGCGGAAGGCGTCCACATCGGCCTCGGGCAGGCCCAGTTCGATGGTCACGGCCTCGGCGTAGCGCACCTCCCGGACCGCCCGTCCCGTCGCCCGCAGATCGTTCTCCAGCTTTCCGGCCCGCTGGTGGTCGACGGTGACGGTCACCAGCCGGAACCGCTGCCGGGTGACGGTGCCCAGCGTGTCGAGCGCCTCGCCGACCGCGCCGCCGTAGGCCCGGATCAGACCGCCCGCGCCGAGCTTCACGCCCCCGTAGTAGCGGGTGACGACGGCCACCGCGTACCGGACCTCGCGCCGCAGCAGCATCTGCAGCATCGGCACCCCGGCCGTACCGCCCGGCTCCCCGTCGTCGCTCGCCTTCTGCACACCGCCCTCCGCGCCGATGACATAGGCGAAGCAGTTGTGGGTGGCGGTGGGGTGCTCCTTCCTGACGCGCTGGATGACGTCCTGCGCCTCCTGCTCGGTCGCGGCGGGCGCGAGCGTGCAGAGGAAGCGCGATCTGTTGATCTCGATCTCGTGCACGCCCTCGCGCGCGACCGTCCGGTACCGCTCCTGCATCGGGCCAGCTTATGTCCCGGCCCGTGTGCGCTGGTCATGCGTGTGTCCCCCTTGAGCACCCAGGCGTGGACACCGGCGAGGCCGCCCGCCCTCCCACCACCAGGCGGACGCCGCCCGGCCCCGCTGTCTCGCGGGGAGGGCGGCGCACCGCGGAAAGGGGCGGCGGGTATGCAGGTCAGCGGCCCAGGGCCTTGGCTAGCTGGTCCTTGGTCATGTTCGAGCGGCCCTCGATGCCGCGCTGCTTGGCCTCGTTGTAGAGCTGGTCGCGCGTCGGGCCCTTGGGCCCCGTCCGGCTGCCGGAGCGCTGGCCGCCACGCTGCGGTGCGGACTTCGGGTCCTGGATCGAGGTCTTACTGGCGGACTTGGACTCGCCCGCGCGGGCGCGCTCCTTGTT
Organism: Streptomyces sp. 11-1-2; assembly: GCF_003595545.1. Taxonomy (NCBI): domain Bacteria; kingdom Bacillati; phylum Actinomycetota; class Actinomycetes; order Kitasatosporales; family Streptomycetaceae; genus Streptomyces; species Streptomyces sp. 11-1-2. The sequence goes on along the minus strand of NZ_CP022545.1, from coordinate 9,555,359 downwards.
CACCGTACGGGCGGCCATCTCCTTCGCCCGGCCGGTGGAGGCACCGCGCTGCTCGGCGCCTTCCTTGATGTGCTCGTACTGCCGTTCACGCTTACGGCTGGATCCTGCGGGCATGGTCTCTTCCTCTCCTTCCGCCCCCTCGGTCGGTCGCGGTCGGCGGTTCAAGATTGCCGAGCGCATGAGTCGGGTTCCCCCCACTTCCGCCCCCATAACCAGCATGCGTCTCCTGGGCGTCGGCCGGATGCCGTGCCGTGTGCGCAGGTGGGGATTGGTCTTTCGGCAGTGTCCGCCGGTCCACGGTTTTCGTAAGGTCACCTCTGCGAGTCGGCTGATCACACAGGTGGGGGACATGACGGCACACAGAACCGGATTCACCGGCCGCCCGTGGGCCTCCTTGACCGGGCACCTTCCGCTCGCGGCCACCGTCGCCGCCGCCGGGTTGAGCGTGGTCAGTCTGTGGTGGGTGGTGCCCACGGCGCTGTGCGCGTTCATGGCGGGCTGGCGGCCCGGGCGGACGTGGTCCACGGCGGTGCGGCTGATCGGGGTGGTCGCGGGCGCTGTGGTGGCGGTCGCCACGGTGCCGTCCTGGATCACCTGGGCCGACCGCTTCGTGGCGGCGGTGGCCGGGGCGGTCGTACTGCCGTGGTTCGTGGGGCGGTTCTGCCGTCAGTACCGGGAGTTGGTCCGGGCGGGGTGGGAGCGGGCCGCGCGGCTGGAGCGCGAGCAGCGGCTGATCGCCGAGCAGGCCCGGCTGCGGGAACGGGCCCGTATCGCCCAGGACATGCACGATGTCCTCGGCCATGAGCTCAGCCTGATCGCCCTCTCGGCCGGGGCCCTCAAGCTGGCGCCCGGACTGGCGGACGGCCACCGGGAGGCCGCCCGGGACATCAGGGCCAGGGCGGCGGCCGCCGTGGACCGGCTCGGCGAGGTGATCGGCGTCCTGCGCCAGGAGCCGGACGGAGCACCGCCGGAGCCGGGCGGCGCCGGGGTGACGGAGCTGGTCGAGCGGGCGTCGGCGTCGGGGCTCACGGTCCGGCTGCGGATCGACGGCGAGCCCGGCGAACTGCCGTCGGACGTGGAGCGCGCCGTGCACCGTGTGGTGCAAGAGGCGCTGACCAATGTGGCCAAGCACGCGCCCGGCGCGGAGGCGGCCGTGCGGGTCCGGCATACGGCGGAGGAGACCGAGGTCCGGGTGGCGAACGGCCCCGCGCCCACCGTCGTCCCCGTCCGTTCCGGCGGCGCGGGCTTCGGTCTGATCGGCCTGGACGAGCGCGTCGGGCTGGCGGGGGGCACGTTCGGCTACGGCCCCGAGTCGGGCGGTTTCGCGGTCCGCGCCACGTTTCCCGGTACGCCCACGGCGCGGCGAGCGGTGCGGACCACGCCCCATGCCCCGGGCGGCGCGGACCGTCCGCGCGCCGGAAGGCCGACCACCCCGTCCACAGCAGAAGCAGCCCCAGCGCCACCAGCGTGCCCGCGGTGGCCACCTCCAGCAGCGATCCCGCCCACGAGGGCGCCCCGGCCACCACATCGGTCACCTCGCGGTACACCGACACCGAGGCGCCGCCCGTGACCTCCTTCCGATCCGCGTCGCCCAGCCCACCGGGCGACAGCCACATCACCGCTCCCGCCCCGGCGGCGCACAGCGCCACCGCGGCCGGCAACCGACGGCCGAAGCCGTATCGCGTCCTTGATTCCATGGCCAGTGACCGTAGAAACGGCGAAGGCCCGCCACCTCTGGCGAACGGCGAGGACGAGCACCTGACCTTCGTCGGGGTTGACACGCTGGCGGGCCCCTGGCGGGCCCCCGGGAAGCGCCACGTCGGCCCGTCATGTCACCAGGGCACGACACCCCCGTCGTCGAAGAAGCCGCCGCGCGGCCCGTCGTCCGGCAGGGTCGCGAGCTGGATCGCTATCGCGGCACCCTGCTCGGGCGTCCGCGGCGCGTTGAAGCCGGTGAAGTCGGTCGCGACATAGCCGGGGCAGGCGGCGTTCACGATGACGTTCGTGTCGGCGAGTCGGCGGGCGTACTGTGCCGTGACGCTGTTGAGCATCGACTTCGACGGTGCGTACGCGGCCATGATCGGGCCGGTCTGCAGTGTCAGCGAACCCATGTTGCTCGACATGTTGACGATGCGCGGCGCGTCCGCGCGGCGGAGCAGCGGGAGCATCGCGTTCGTCACCCGGACCACCCCGAATACGTTGGTGTCGAGGACGGTGCGGACGACGTCGAGGTCGAGCGTCGTCGGGTCTTGCGCGCCCCCATCGGCCCGGCCGGAGATGCCCGCGTTGTTGACGAGCACGTCGAGCCGGCCTGCCGTCTCCTCGATCGTCGCCGCTGCCGCCGCGACGCTGTCATCCGAGGTGACGTCGACGGCGACCCCCAACGCGTCGATGTCCGCGGCACGCAGACGCTCCACGGCCTCCTTGCGCCTGGCATCGTCGCGGGCGCCCACCGCGACCGTGAAGCCGATCGCTCCGAGACCCTGTGCGATGGCGAAGCCAATTCCCTTGTTCGCGCCGGTGACCAGCGCGATCTTCGTGTTGTTCACCCGATCCATGCTCGGCGCATCGCGCACTCGCTGTCCAAGACCGATCGGGCAGGCTGTGATACTCGCCAGGTATCAGGCGGTAGGCTCCGTTCGTGGACGATCTCGAGACCCGTCAGCTCCGCTACTTCGTCGCCGTCGCCGAGGAACTGCACTTCGGACGTGCCGCCGATCGGCTCGGGATCGCGCAACCGCCGCTCTCCCGCGCGATCCGCCAGCTGGAGCAGCGGCTCGGTGTCCGGCTCCTCGACCGGGACCGTCGCGGAGTGGCGCTCACCGACGCCGGCAGGGTGCTGCTCCGCGAGGCCAACGTGGCCCTCGACGCGGTCGCGGCCGCCGCGCGCCGGACGCGGCGTGCCGCGGATCCGAAACGTCCGCTGGTGCTCGTGACGAAGGCCGGGGCCTCCCACGAGCTGCTGCAACGGCTCCTCGGTGCGATGGCGAGCGAACCCGGTGCGGCACCGGTCGACGTCCTCCTGTGTGAGGTCGGCGAGCAGGCAGGGCTCCTGCGCGACGGGCGCGCCGACGTGGCACTGATGCACCGGCCGTTCGACGACCTCGCGGGGTTCGACACCGAGGACCTCTACACCGAAGGCCAGATCGCGCTGCTTCCCGCGGGGCATCCGCTCGCGTCACACGATCAGCTCACGCTGGCGGAGGTCCGCGATGTGCCGGATCTGCCGATCGCTCGATGGCCCCGGCTCGACGGGACCTATCCGGAAGGGCCCGGACCGGAGGTGCACACCCAGTCGCAGCTCGCTCAGCTCGTGGCGCTCGGCAGAACGCTGCTCGTCATCCCGGCCTCCAGCCGTGCCTGGCAGTGGCCCGATCACGTCGCGGTGCCCGTCGTCGACGCGCCGGACGTCACCACGGTGATCGCCTGGCCACCCAGCAGTCACTCACCGGCCGTCGCCTCGCTCGTCCGCTCGGCGGCCGGGCTCCGTAGCACCACGCTGCCCGCGTCCGCGGGCTGAGAGCCTCCTGCGCCGACCTGCCGCACGATCACCCCGGCACCGGGGAATCCCCCGCACGCGGTTTCCGTTGTGCTCCACACAGGTCGGTTCTCGCACCCGCAGGAGGCAGGTATGTACGGCGACTCGGCGACGGTCCGCGAGATCCTCACCGAGCTGGGCGACACCTGGGCCGTCGTGGGCCTGTCGACCAACCAGCGGCGTGCCGCCTACCGCGTCGCCGACGTCCTCCAGCGCTTCGGCAAGCGCATCGTGCCCGTGCACCCGAAGGCCGAGACCGTGCACGGCGAGCGAGGGTACGCCTCGCTCGCCGAGATCCCCTTCCCGATCGACGTGGTCGATGTCTTCATCAACAGCGAACTGGCGGGCCCGGTCGCCGACGAGGCCGTGGCCATCGGCGCCAAGGCCGTCTGGTTCCAGCTCGACGTCATCGACGAGGCCGCGTACGAGCGCACCCGCGCCGCCGGGCTCGCCATGGTGATGGACCGCTGCCCGGCCGTCGAGATCCCCCGGCTGGGCTGAGCGCACCGCCGTACTGTCGAAGTATGGAGTTCCGCATTACCGCGGATGAGCAGCGCGTTCTGTTCCTCATCGTGGACTATCTGGACGCCGGCCATGCTCCGACCGTCGACGAGCTGTCGCGTGCCGCTGACGGGGACGTGATGAGGGATGTCGCCACTCTCCGCTCCAAGGGCTGGATCCTCGTGCGCCACGTCGACGAACGCCCGACGGTGATTGGCCTCTCCCCCATGGCAGTGGCAGCCGTCAGGAACCTGCGCTACGGCCGACGCGAGTGAAGAAGCCCCGCCCGGCGCCACGGGGGAAGCACACGGACGGGGCCGCTGTTGGAGTGCTAGCTCCTCTTGTCCCGAGCCTGACCGTCGTCACGCTCAGGTACGAGGAACCCCTTCACCGGTCGCCCGGTGCATTCTCGGAGCCCTCGAAGCGTCATCACGACGGCGCGATACCGAGGGTCAGTCCAATCTGTTTTCATCTCGAACCTCCTTCGGCGACGCTACTGCCGTCGTAAGCCCGCTCAGAGGAGAACCGAAGAGGTTCATTACTCCGTGGGACCGGGGTCCGGCGGCATCGGCATGATCGCGCACTCCTCCGTGTGCTGGCACTTGGCTGCCACGACGACCGGGTCCGATCCGGGCGGGCCCCACAGCTCGGCGTCCACGTCGAAGCCCAGCTCTCCGATCCGGGTCTTCGTGCGCTCCAGAATCGACGCATCGTAGTTCCGCGGGTTGTACCCGGGCGTGTGATGGACGTATCCGCCCCTGCGAGCGCACAGGCTCTCCGCCATGTTCGGGTTGTTGTCCATGATGGTCTTGACCACGCCTGCCCGATCCTCGTCGGAGAGCAGAGCTGTACCGTCGCTCATGCGCGTGCCTCTTCTCTGAGAGTGGTGCGCTGCCCTCGTCCTGGTCGTCAGCCTCCAAGCACGCGACTGGGGCGAGGTTGTATATGTGCGGCCCCCGCCCCTCATCCCATCGCGCGTCGCCGGGACTCAGAGCGGGGACCACGGCCCGGAAGGAGCCGACCAAGGTACTTCCGGACCGCTTCCTGCCTGCCTGACTTTCCAGCGCCCGACAGGCAGGGGTCTTTTTGCGGGAGCCTCTAGATGTACTCCGATGACGTCCGGAGGCTCCCGCCGGCGGCGTCTGCCGCCGCTCCTCGTCCCCGTCTGTTGCCGTGCCTGGTGGGGACGAGGAAGTCATCAGGCGGGGTGGCTCGCGGCGTCCTGGGCCTGCGCCAGCCGCCGCTTTCGGTCTTCCGCGACCATGATCACGTCGGACAGAGCAAGCTGAAGCAGCTTGATCACGGCTTGCGCGTCTTCGAGCGACGTTGACGAATCCGCCAGGTACCGTGACGACGCACTGATGGCTGCGCGCCCCCGGTCCTCGAACGACACCGCAGCCGTCTCGCGAGGCGTCAGGGCCCCGATATGCGTGATCGCCTCTCGCCGGGACAGGTCGTCGTCCCTGCTGGGGTACCAGGTCACGGCGTCTTCCCCTCGTGCCGCACCAGCGTCGCGCCCGGTCCGATCTGCTCCCCGCTGGCGTGGAGCCGGCGCATAGCCGCATCCCGCGAGCTGTTCGGCGTCAGTTCGTCGCTGACGGCCACGCACACCCCACCAACGTGACTGACCGTCTGCTGCAGCGTGTTGCGAGCCGCCTCGTCGAACGCGATCCGGTCCCAGTCGGCGACCAGACAGACGACTCGCCGCCCCTGGCCCTCGTGCTCCATCGCGGCGACCATGCCCGTCCAGAACGTCCGCCGCACGTCGACAGCGTTGGTCCCGCGGTCCACCCACTGTCCCGCAACTGCCCACCTACGTTCGTGGGCGAACTGACGACAGGTGAGGATCCGATCATCCGCCGAATCCTTCTCAGTGACCTCGCGGTCGTAGATGAATACGAGGGTTGACTTCGCTGCGTCGCTGTCCATGCGCATACTGTCGCCCTCTTGACAGGACGTTTGAACCTCTTGGGACGGGACGGCTAGGACAGCTTCACGGTATGGTCCTAAGCGTCCTAAACGCCCGGGGAGGAATCTTGAACGAAGCTCTTCGAGATGCTATGGCCGACGCGGGGGTATCAGCCAACCGCCTCGCTCGTATGGTGGGAGTGTCCACCAAGACCGCAGAGCGATGGTTGAAGGATCCCAGTCGAGCCCCACACCCCGACACGAGGATCGCCGTCGCTAAGGCGTTAGGAGTAGATGACGGCATGTTGTGGCCGAGGGCAGCCAGATCGGTTGTCAAGACGGGGGCTAGCCGCGAGATCATCCAAGCCTATCCATACCGAAACGCCTGTCCCACGTCCGTGTGGGGGCAGTTGATTGACGCTGCGGCGCACTCCATCACCTTTGCCGGGTACACCAATTACTTCGTGTGGCAGGAACAATCGCGCCTCGTCGACCGGCTGGCAGCCAAGGCGGCGGCAGGCTGTTCCGTGCGCTTCCTCGTCGGCGACCCAGAGTCGGAGGTGACTCGGCGTCGGGAGGAGATCGAAGGCGTTCCACTCACCGTCAGCACGCGGATCCGGATCACGCTTGATGCGCTGTCGAAGCTGAAGCACCTTGACGGCGTCGACGCTCGGTTCAGTGACGAGCACATTGCCTTGTCGGTGTTCAGCTTCGATTCCGAAATGCTGGTGACTCCACACTTGTCGAGTCTCCTCGGCCATGAGTCGCCGATGCTGCACCTGCACCGGATGGGCGACGATGGTCTGTACGACCGGTTCGCCGGCCACGTGTCGGCACTCTGGGAGGGCGGGCGGCCCGTCTGGGAGTAGCGCCGAAACGCAAACAGCCCCCGCCGGACCGTCCCGACGGGGGCTTTTGTCGCGCCGCTCGTCGACGGCCACCGACCTTCCGGCCCCACAACGGATGCGCTTCCCGTAACGCCATATCCCACCATGTTTCCGTGCATACTTAGCCCTCTCGGGCGGCATGGGGAGCCGCTCACATAATCCTTGGGGGAGATATTCCATGCACATACCCCGGTACGCCGTCAGCGCGGCGTCCGCGGCCATCCTCGGGGCCGTTCTGATCGGCTGCACGTCGGACGACGGGAACGACTCGTCGACGCCCGCTCCATCCGCTCCCGCAACGGCCGAGAAGGCGGTCGAGGAGTCTCCGTCGGCCACGAAGTCCGCGGCCCCGGTGGTCGCCGTCGGCGAAACGGGGACGTTCGGCCTCGGCGAGACGGACGAGTACGGCGAGAACTACAAGGTGACGACCAAGATGCAAGTCACCGTCGTCAGCGCGAAGTACGTGACACCAGCGGAGGTGGACACGAGCAATAAGCCGGAGCAAGGTCAGTACGTGAAGCTGACGCTCACACTGAAGAACGTGGGAAAGGCTCCGGCCGAGATCATGACCTACGGCATGATGAAGTGGGAGGACGATCAAACGGCCGCGCAGGACGCGTCCACGCTCGAAGGCGTCGGCGACGGGCCGGACCTCGATACGACATACAAACCAGGGCAGGCGGTTACCGGATCGCTCGTCCTCGACGTCGCCCGTCGGGGCGGGCAAGTGAGCTACGTCGGCGTTGACGACCCGGACGCCGACGCGGCATTCGTGGTCAAGCTGCCGAAGTAGGAAGCCAGTTGGGCAGGGCGACTCGGCTCACAAGGGAGCCTTCCCCCTATCGCCCTGCCCAGCCGGGCGCCGCAGCGTGGGCGGGTTCAGGCGCCGGGGGCGCCAAGGCCCTCCAGGACCACCGCGCCCGGCAGGGCGGCCAGCAGTTTGCCCGGCACGATGAGCTTGCCGCGGCGGGTGCCGCTGCCGATGAGCGCGTAGGGGATGTCGGCCACGGCGGAGTCCACCAGGAGCGGCCAGGTGGCGGGCAGGCCGATCGGGGTGATGCCGCCGAACTCCATGCCGCTCTCGCCGGTCGCCGTGTCGATCGGGGCGAACGACGCCTTGCGTGCGCCGAGATGGCGGCGCACCACGCCGTTGACGTCCGCGCGGGTGTGGGCGAGGACCAGAGCGGCGGCCAGGGTGGTCTCACCGCCCCGCTTGCCCGCGACGACCACGCAGTTGGCGGACTGTTCCAGCAGCCAGGGACCGTAGTTCTCGACGAGTACGGCGGTGTCGGCCTTGTCCGGGTCCGTGTCCACGAACAACACCTGCTCCACCGGCTCCGAGCCATGCCAGTCGCGCAGCGCCGCGGCGACGGGGGCAGTCAGCAGATCCAGGCACTCGACGGCGGGACGGACCTCGTCGAAGGCATCCATCGGCGTACTCATGCCGTCAAACTAGCAGGCCGGGAGAGGGGTGCGGGGCCGGGCCCGGCGGCCTCAGCGCGCGGGCGGTACCGACACCGCCATGGTCATCTCCACCGGTGCCGTCCCCTCGTTGCGATAGGTGTGCGGGGTGTTCGCCTCGAAGGCAGCGGAGGTGCCGGCCGGGACGGTGTGCGCCTCGCCGCCGAGCACCAGGGTGAGCTCGCCCGCCGTCACATGGATCAGCTCGACCGTGCCGGACGGATGCGGATCGGAGGCGCTCTCGTCGCCGGGCATCAGCCGCCATCCCCACATCTCCAGCGGACCGCCCGCCTCGGTGCCGACGAGCAGCGCCGTGTAGCTGCCCGCTTCGGTGGACCACATCCGCACCGCCTGCTCGGGCGGGACGAAGGTCACCCGCGGCCCCTGCTCGTAGTCGAGCAGGGTGGTGATGCTCACGCCGAGCGCGTCCGCGAGCTTGACCGTGGTGCCCACGCTCGGATTCGTACGGGCCTGCTCGATCTGGATGATCATGCCCCGGCTGACCCCGGCGCGGGCCGCGAGGGTGTCGAGGGTGAAGCCGCGTTCGTTGCGCCACCGCTTGAGGTTGCGGGCGAGCGACTGCGTGAGCTGATCGAGGTCCGTCACGTTCTGGTCCGTCCATCCGTCCAAAATAGTGAATGGCGTAGTCGAGTGCAGTGAACTACTGTGGGCTGTACTCCCACGTCCACCACACTGTACGGCGAGGTTTCACCATGTCCGCGCTCTTCGCTCTTGCCACCAGCCTGCTCTGGGGGCTGGCCGACTTCGGCGGAGGGTTGCTCACCCGGCGCACACCCGCGCTCACCGTGGTCGTCGCCTCCCAGATCATCGCGGTGACCGTCCTCGGCGCCATCGTGGTGGCCACCGGCGGATGGTCCGAGGCGGGCCCGCAGCTATGGTTCGCGGCGGCGGCCGGTGTGGTCGGCCCGGCCGCGATGCTGTGCTTCTACCGGGCCCTCGCGCTCGGCCCGATGGGCGTCGTCTCCCCGCTCGGCGCGCTCGGCGGGGTCGTCGTGCCGCTCGGCGTCGCGCTGGTGCTCGGCGAGCGGCCCGGGCTGCTGCAGGTCTCGGGGGTCGTGGTGGCGGTCGCGGGCGTGGTCCTGGCGAGCGGTCCGCAGACCGGCGGTGCGCCCGTCCAGCGGCAGACGCTGCTGCTCACCCTGGTCGCCGCACTGGGCTTCGGCTCGGTGATGGCCCTGATCGCCGAGGCGTCGACCACCCTGACCGGGCTCTTCCTCGCACTGTTCGTCCAGCGGGTGTGCAATGTGGCGGTCGGCGGCACCGCGCTCCTCTTCTCCGTACGGCGCGGAAACCCCGGGCTGCCCGAGGGCGGGATGGGCGTGGTGTGGGCGTCGCTGCCCGCGCTCGCCTTCGTGGGCCTCGCCGACGTGGCCGCGAACGGCACGTACAACCTCGCCGCCCACCACGGCCCGGTCACCGTCGCCGCGGTGCTCGCCTCCCTCTACCCCGTGGTGACCGCCCTCGCGGCCCGCGCACTGCTCGGCGAACGGCTGCGCGTGGTCCAGGCCACAGGCGCCGGACTCGCCCTGGTCGGGACGCTGCTGCTGGCCACGGGCTGAGCGGAGCGCCGCGCTTCCGTCCGCCCGTACACCATCCGCCCCCGCCCTGCCATGCATAACCCGACGCGTCCCAGGAACCCCCTGCTCCATGGCGCACATGATCGAGAAGCTGTATGGGGTGCGGGCCGGAGCCCGGGGGGTCGCACAGGCCGCGGTCCGGGCGTGCCGGGGGCCGGGGCGGGAGCGGGACCTGGTCGTGCAGTCGCTGAAGGCTGCCGGGGCGGCCACGCTCGCCTGGGGCGTGTCGGGGTGGTGGCTGCGGGATCCGGTGGCGCTGATGGCGCCGTGGGTGGCGGTGGTCCTGGTCCAGGCCACCGTCTTCCGTTCGCTGTTCAAGGGGTTTCAGCAACTGGTGGCCATCGCCGTCGGCACGCTCCTGGCGGCGGGGGCCGAAGCCCTGACGGGGAACACCCTGGCCTCGGTGGCCCTGGTCCTGCCGGTCGTGATGCTGCTCAGCAACTGGCCGCGCCTCGGCGACCAGGGCATCTACGGGCCCACCACCGCGCTGTTCACCCTCACCTCGGGCCCGGTGTCCGGCCTCACGGTCTCCCACCGGCTGCTGCAGGCGCTGCTGGGCGCAGCGATCGGCATCGCGGTCAACGCACTGATCTTCCCACCGGTCCATCTGCGGGACATACGGGAGAACCTCAGCGGCCTGGCCCGTGGCGCGGAGGACGCCCTCGCGTGCATGGCCGAGCGCCTGAGCGAGGAGGACTGGTCCGAGGAGACGGCCGCCGACTGGCGACGGCTGTCGAATCGCCTCCAACAGCGGCAGGAGAGCCTGCGATCGGCCCGGCTGTGGAGCCATGAGAGCCTCCGGCTGAATCCCAGGCTGCCGTGGAAGTGGCGCGGGAAGCTGCCACCGGTCCCCGCCGAGAGCGAGGACCAGCGATGGGGGTCGATCGTCGCGCAGATCGGCGGGATCACCAACACCATGATCGATATCGCCGACGAGAACCGCGCCATCCCCTCCCCCGACCAGCAGGCGCTCAGCGACTACGGCCGCCTCCTGTGCGACCTGGCAGCCGCGTGCCGGGCGCGCGCGGATCTGATCTGTCTGCCCTCCGCCCCCGACGACGAGGAGACGCACGCCCGTCTCGACGAGGCCCTGGACTCCGTGGAACGGCGCCACGACGCCCTCCACAAGCAGCTCTGCGACGAGCGCGGCATCTCCACCGCCACCACCGCCGTCCTGGGCACCCTGCTGATCCAGGCCCAGAACATCTGGCACGACATCGCCCCGGAGACCTGGCCCCGCGCCACCGCCGGGGCATAGCACCCGGCTGTCGGGGTACACCGCTGCAGTCCCGGCAGTGGTGTCGGGGCGGAGTGTGAGGAGTGGTGCCCATGAAGCCGATCGGCCACGCACGGCCGGGATTCCCCTGCTGGGTGAGTCTCGCCGCCCCCAGCCTCCAGGCGGCGCAGGAGTTCTACACCGCGGTGCTCGGGTGGACCTGGCGCCCCACCCGGCTGGGTGAGGAGTTCCGTACCGCGCTGTTCGGCGGCGCGCCGGTGGCCGGGGTCGGAGCACTCGCGAGCAGCCTCCGGAGCGCGGCCACCTGGACGCCGTTCTTCGCCGTGGCGGACGCGGACGCCACCGCGGCACGGATCCACGAGCGGGGCGGCACCGTCGGCGTCGGCCCGCTCCCCTTCGGCCCGGGCCGCCGCGCCGCGCTGGCCGCCGACCGCGACGGCGCCGTCTTCGGCTTCTGGGCGGGGGAGGCGCTGCCCGGCTGGCCGTCGGGTCCGGACGGCGCCCCGGCCTGGCTGGAGCTGCGGACCCGTGACGCGTTCGCGGCCGCCCTCTTCTACGGCGAGGTCTTCGGCTGGGCGTCCCCGGCGGGCAACTGCTCGATCGAGTACGAGAACGACGAGGTGATCGTGCGCGAGGCGGGGCGCAAGCTGGCGGTGGTCCACGGCGGCGCCGTGGAGCAGGCCCCCGACCCGGAGGTCCGGCCGCGCTGGTACGTCCACTTCCGCGTCCCCGATGTGACGGCCGCGGTGGCGGCGGCCCGCGCCGCCGGAGGCACCGTCGCCCTCGCGCCGACCGCCTCCCCCACGGGCCGTCAGGCGATCCTGCGCGACCCGGACGGCGGGCTGTTCACCGTCACCGCCGCCTGACGGACGGCCCGCGCCGGTTCGCCCGGCTCGGCTGAGCCCGCCCCGCCCCGCCCCGGCTCGGCTCGGCTGAGCCCACGCCACCCCGCCCCGGCTCGGCGTATGGCGGAAAGACGGCGCGGACCGGTGACAAAGCCGGTCCGGCCGGGAAGCCGTGGTGGCGACGGGCGCGCGGGAACACCCTGCCGTCGGGACTGTCGTCAGGACGGAGAGCGGTGATGGCCACCACGGCGGACGAAACCCGGGCCGGTCTGCCCGCGCCGCGCACCATCCGGCTGCCGGGGATCGTGCTGGGCGTGGGGCTCGGCGGATTCCTCGACGGGATCCTGCTCCACCAGTTGCTGCAGTGGCACCACATGCTCAGCAGCACCAACCACGACCGCATCGGGGTCAGGTACTACAACCCGCACACCGTCTCCGGGCTGGAGATGAACACCGTGTGGGACGGGATCTTCCACGCCGTGTGCTGGATCGCGGTCCTGCTGGGGCTGACCCTGCTCTACGCCCGGGTCACCCACGACCGCCGCCGGGTGTGGGGCTCGCGCGTCCTGTGGGGCTGGATCCTGGTCGGCTGGGGCCTGTTCAACCTGGTCGAGGGGGTACTGGACCACCAGATCCTCGGCATCCACCATGTCCACAGCGGCCCGGAGCAGCCGTGGTGGGACGCCGGTTTCCTGATCCTGGGCGCCCTTCTGGTGGCCGGCGGCCATCTGCTGCAGCGTGGCGGCGCGACCTCCGGCCCCGAGGCGCCCCGCGCCACCGGGCACAGGTGATGGATGGCGGCGCGGCACATCCCGGCCATGGACACGGCGGGGGCGGCGTGGGCGCCGGGGGCGGCGGGGGCGGCGGCCCCCTGGACGTATGGCTGCCTGCCCTCGCCCTGCTGGTGTGCGCCGCCGCCTACGCGCTTGCGGTCCGCCGCGCCCGTCGCCGCAACCCCGCCCAGGGCTGGCCGCCCACGCGGTCGATGAGCTTCGCGGCCGGGCTCGTCCTCCTGGCCCTGGCGCTGCTGCCTCCGCTCGCGCCGTTCGCCCATCAGGACTTCCGCGGCCATATGGCCCAGCATCTGCTGCTCGGGATGTACGCACCCCTCGCGCTGGTGCTCGCGGCCCCGGTCACCCTGCTGCTGCGCGCCCTGCCCCCAGGCCGCGGCCGACGGCTGACCGCCGTGCTGCGCTCCCGCCCCGCGCGGCTGCTCGCCCACCCCGTCACCGCTCTGCTGCTGACCACCGGCGGGCTGGTGCTGCTGTACTTCACCCCCCTCTACGACACCGTCATGGGCCAACCGGGGTGGCACTGGCCGACGCACGCCCATTTCCTGCTCTCGGGTTGGCTGTTCGCGTATGTCATCGCCGGTCCCGACCCGGCGCCGACCCGGCCCGGTGTGCCGGCCCGGCTGGTGGTCCTCGGCGTCGCCATCGCGGCGCACGCCGCCATCGCGCAGTTGATGTACGGGGGCTTCTGGGTCGAGGTCCACGCCCCGATCGCCGAGGTCCAGGGCGGCGCGGAGATCATGTACTACGGCGGCGACGTCGCCGAGCTCCTGCTGGCCGCGGCCCTCGTCGCCACCTGGCGCCCGGTACGGACCCCTCGGAGTGCGTACGGGACGCGGCTACGCTCGGTGCGGCGCCCGACCGGGCGGCTCGAGGAGGGGATGCGTGATGGCGGACCGTGAGGACCAAGACGGCGTGGTGGTGTACTGGCGGCCGCTGTGCCCGTTCTGCATCCACCTGCGTACGCGGCTGCGCCTCGCCCGGCTGCGGCACACCGAGGTGAACATCTGGCGGGATCCGGAGGCGGCCGCGTTCGTCCGGTCGGTCGCGGACGGGAACGAGACCGTGCCGACCGTGACGGTGGCCGGCCGGCCCATGGTGAACCCGTCGATGGGCGAGCTGATGGAGGCGGTCAGGACCCACGCCCCGCACGTCCTGTCCAAGGACGGATGAGGGTGTCGTACCGGGCGGGCCGGGGTACCCGCCCCGCAAGCCGTCGGCGTACCCCCGGGGGAATTCGGTGGCCAGGCACTTCCCGTCCAGACCACGGGCCGGAAGAGCCGTTCGGCTGATGCGTCGGCTCCGGCCGATGCGTCAGCCGTCGATACCGCCGCTCTCGCAGATCTGCCGGGCGAGGTCGCGCAGCTTGACGTTCCGCTCCTGGGACACCCGCCGCATCAGCGCGAAGGCGTCATCCTCGGTGATCTTCAGGCGTTCGATGAGGATGCCCATCGCCTCCCCGATGGTGTGCCGGGTCTCGATCGCCCGCTGGAGCTGGTCGGCGGTGCGGGCGCTGGAGAAGGCGACCGCGGCGTGCGAGGCGAGCAGCCAGCCGGCCGTCTCGCTGGCCTTGGTGAAGGCGGCGGGGCGCGCCGAGTAGAGGTTCAGGGCGCCGAGGTCCTCCTGCTCGGTGTAGAGCAGGAATCCCATCATGCTGCCGATGCCGAGGTCGCGGGCCTGGCTGACGAAGGCCGGCCAGCGCTCCTCGGGCTGGGTGAAGTCCTTGATCCGGAACACCCGCTCACCGCCCAGCCGACGGGCGGCGTCGAAGCAGGGCCCCTCGCTGAGCCGCTCCTGCAACCGGTCGGAGCGGACCACCAGGCCGTCGGTGGGGGCGAGGGACTCCACCCGCTTGCCGTGCAGCATCAGGATGCCGGCCGCGTCGCAGCCGTCCACGATGTCCACCGCGCACTCGGAGATCCGCTCGAGAGTGGCCTCCACGGATGCCTGCGCCAGCAGGTCCCGCGCCAGGGTGGCCATGCGCTCGGCGAAGGCTTCCCAGTCCATGACCACCATCCGATCACATCGAGCTACTCGCCGCCTCTGAGCGCTTCCCGGTACTGCTTGGCCCGGTCCGCGTACACCTGGGCGTTCAGCTTGATGCCTTCCCGTTCCTCGTCGGTGAGGGGGCGCTTCACCTTCGCCGGTACCCCGGCCACCAGTGAGCCGGGCGGTATCTCCATCCCCTGCGGCACCAGGGCCTGGGCGGCGACCAGCGATCCGGCACCGACCCGGGCGCCGTTGAGGACCGTGGCCCCCATGCCGATCAGCACATCGTCCTCGACCGTGCAGCCGTGCACGACCGCGTTGTGCCCGACGGAGACCCGCTCGCCGATCGAGACCGGGAATCCGGGGTCGACGTGCACCGTGCAATTGTCCTGGATGTTGCTGTCCGCGCCGAGGACGATGGGGCCGCCGTCGCCTCGTAGCACCGCCTGGTACCAGATGCTCGATCCGGCGGCCAGCACGACCTCGCCGATCACCACCGACGTGGGGGCCACGAACGCCTCGGGGGCGATCTGTGGCTCCTTGCCGCCGATTCCGAAGATCAAGGCGTCGTGCACCGTTGCTCCCACCTGGCCGTCCCCTTCACGTTCCTCGCCCTGGCCGGTCCCGTCGCTTCGACCGGCGGGGCCGTCCTAGTCGCCGGCCGGGACCGGCTGCGGCTCGGCCGTCTCGGAGTCGGCCGCCGTGGCCGCGGCGGGCTTGGCCTTCTTGGAGCGCCACTTCATGACGAGCATCGAGCCGAGGCCGAAGAGCAGGGCCAGCACGAGGCCGAGCCAGGAGAAGCGCTTGAGCCAGTCCTCGGCGACCTTGCCCAGGGAGTAGATGACCGCGGTGGTGCCACCGGCCCAGACGATGCCGCCGAGCACATTGGCGATGAGGAACTTCCAGTACGGCATCTGCAGCACACCCGCGAGCGGACCCGCGAAGATACGCAGCAGCGCGATGAAACGGCCGACGAAGACCGCCCACATGCCCCACTTCTGGAAGGAGCGCTCTGCGGTCGCCACATGTTCGGCGCTGAAATGCTTGGGGAATTTACGGCCCAGCCAGGTGAGGAGTGGCTGTCCGCCCTTACGGCCGATGAGATAGCCGATGGAGTCGCCGATCACCGCGCCCGCGATGGCGCTGCCCCCGAGGATGTAGGGGTTGATGTGGTCCTGCGAGGCCGCCAGCAGCGTCGCGCTGACGAGGACGATCTCACCGGGAAGCGGGATTCCCAGGCTCTCCAGGCCGATGACGAGACCCACCAGCAGATACACGCTGACCGCGGGTACGGTCTCGAGCCATTCCTCGATATGCAACGCCGGTTCCTCCCCATGTGGCGATCGCTTCCCGGCGTACGCCGGACGGGAGCGCGGCGCACCCCGGGAAGACTACTCAATCGGCGCGCGGTCGCCATCATCCCCAGGTCGTGCTCCCGCTCGCGTCGGCTCCGGCGAAGGGATGACCGCTCAGGACGGCGGAGGGATGACCGCTCAGGACTGGGGAGGGATGACCGCTCAGGACTGGGGCCGCAGGGTCCATACGATGGACATCTCGCCCGTGACCGCGCCGTCCTCCCGGGTGATCGCGATGTTCACCGGGAATTCGGGGCGCTCCCCCGCGTCCAGCTCGGCGACCACCTCGGCGACGGTCCGGCCGAGGGTGGCGGTCGCGGTGACGGTCCCCTTGGCGAGCTTCTTGTAGCCGATCTCGGCGCGCACGGCCAGCGGTACGGCACGGCCGAGCTGATCGCCGAACGCCGCCAGCACGACCGCGCCGCTCGCGGACTCGGCCAGGGTGAACATGGCGCCCGCGTGGGGGCCGCCGACGTGGTTGTGGAAGTCGGACTGGTCGGGCAGGCGCAGCACCGCGCGTTCGGGCGACGCCTCGATGAACTCCAGGTTCAGGGTGCGCACCATGGGCACGGTGGCGGCCAGCATCTCACCGACGGAGGGCAGGGTTTCTGACATGCCCCGGAAGTTACCACCCAGTAGCAAGCTGGGGAAGAGGCGGTCCGCGGGGCAGGCGTAGCAGCCGTCATCGCCCCCCTCTATCGTTACTCGCCATGTGGCCAGGACAGCAGCCGCCCGGGGGCGAGCAGAACAACCCGCAAGGTCAGAACCCCTACCAGCAGCCGGGGTACCAGCAGCCGGGATACGACCAGTCCAACCCGTATCAGCAGCCGGGGTACCAGCAGCCGAATCCCTATCAGCAGCCTCCCCAGCAGCCGCCGGGACACCCCGGCCAGCCGGGGCAGCCGCAGCAGCCAGGGTACGGCCGGCAACAGCCCGGCTACGGCCAGCCGCAGCAGCCCGATTACGGCCCGCCGCAGGGTCCGCCGCAGCCGACCGGCCAGCAGTGGGGCGCTCCGTCCGGCCCGCCCGGCGCGCCGCAGCCGCCGCGCGACAACAAGAAGCGGACGACGACCATCGCCATCGTCGCGGCGATCGCGGTCGTCGCGGCCGCCGCCATCACCGGTGTGCTGGTCCTGGGCAACGACGACAGCGACGGCGGTGACGAGTCCAAGGGGAAGGACAAGACGCCCACCGCCCCCTCGTCCGCTCCGGCCTCCGACAAGCCGACCGATGACCCGGCCGGCGGCGGTGCGGACAACCCGCGCGCCGGCGGTGACGCCACCGACGTCAAGGCGGTCATACCCGGCTGGAAGCCGGTCGTCAGCCCCAAGCGGCACAACGCCTTCGACGTCCCCCCGGAGTGGACGGTCGAATCGCCGGGGCTGAGCACCGGTTTCGAGGACGACAAGGGCAAGCCGCTCGTTGTCATGTCCGCTCCGGCCAGGTACAAGAAGGACTACTGCTCGGTCAAGGACAAGGACGGCTACGTCAACAAGAGTCACGCCGCCGGAGCGGGCTCGAAGGGTGCGCAGGGCGCCAAGAACAAGGCGTCGGCCGCCGAGGTCGAGGCCGAGAACTGGGTCTTCGCCGCCTTCGACCAGGACCAGACCGGGACCCGCAAGGTCACCGAAGCCAAGAAGTTCACCAGCGCCCACGGTCTCAAGGGCTACACCGCGTCGGCCACCGTCACCGGGGTGAAGAAGACCGACAAGTGCTCCACCGACGGCAAGTCCGTGACGGTGACCTACACGGACATCAACGGTGACTTCGCGACGTGGGTCCTGTACTCCGTCAAGGGCACCAAGGAAGAGGTCCCGGACGCCACGATCAAGAAGATCATGAGTTCGCTGCGGCCGGTGAAGTCGGAGGTCTCCTGACCACCGAATGACCGCCGCCTGACCGCCCGCTGACGGCGGCCGGAATTTGGTTGGACGCCGGGACCCGCCCCCAGGGATAGTCCCGATGTGACGACTCCTCCGGCCCCGCGCCTCCGACCGCGCCGCCCCGCGTGGGCCGGCCGCAACTACACACTGCTGACCACCGCCGCCGTGGTGACGGGCCTCGGGAACGCCGGAGCCCTCATCGCGGCGGCGTTCGCGGTGCTGGAGGCCGGCGGGGACGGCGGCGACGTCGGGCTCGTGGCGGCGGCCCGCACGCTTCCCCTGGTCGTCTTCCTGCTGATCGGCGGCGCGCTGGCGGACCGGCTGCCCCGCCACCGGGTGATGGTCGCCGCCAACAGCCTCAACTGCGCCTCACAGGCGGTCTTCGCCGTGCTCGTCCTGTCCGGCGAGGCGCGGCTGTGGCAGATGGCCGTGCTCTCCGCGCTCGGCGGCACCGGGCAGGCGTTCTTCTCCCCCGCCGCCGAGGGCATGCTGCTCTCCAGCGTCACCGGCGAACAGGCCGCCCGCGCCTTCGCGCTGTTCCGGATGGGCATGAACGGTGCGCAGATCGGCGGGGCGGCGGTCGGCGGCGCGCTGATCGCGGTGGTCGGCCCCGGCTGGATGCTGGCCGTCGACGCCGCCGCGTTCGCGATCGCGGGTGCCCTGCGCGCCCTGCTCGACGTCAGCGCCGTGGCCCGGCGGAAACCCGGGGGCGGCATGTTGCGGGATCTGCGCGAAGGCTGGCACGAAGTCATCTCCCGGCCCTGGCTGTGGTCGATCGTCGTGCAGTTCTCCGTCGTCAACGCGGTGGTGGGAGCGGCCGAGTCGGTGTTCGGCCCGCTGGTCGCCGAGGACCATCTGGGCGGCGCGCGCCCCTGGGGGTTCGCGCTCGCGGCGTTCGGTGCGGGCACGGTCCTCGGCGGTCTGCTGATGATGCGCTGGCGGCCACGGCGGCTGCTGCTCGCGGGCTCCTTGAGCATCCTGCCGCTCGCCCTGCCGGCTGCCGCGCTGGCGGTCCCGGTGGCGATTCCGGCGCTGGTGGCGGTGATGTTCCTGGTCGGGGTCTCGGTCGAGGTGTTCGGGGTGTCCTGGATGACCGCGCTGCACCAGGAGATCCCCGAGGACAAGCTGTCGCGGGTCTCGGCGTACGACTGGTTCGGCTCCGTCGCCATGGTGCCGGTCGCCACGGCGCTCGCGGGCCCGGCCGAGGAGACGTTCGGCCGGTCGGCCTCGCTGTGGGGCTGTTCGGCGCTGATCCTGGCGCTGACGCTGGCGGTGCTGACGGTCCCGGACGTACGGCGGCTGCGCCGGCACGAGACCACGCCCGTCATCGAGGGCGGACCGGCCGCCGCGGACGCCACCACGGAGCCGGTCAGCCCACGCTGAACGCCCCGTCCGGCGGCTCGGGCGACGGCGTGGCATCCACGTCCCGTACCGGCGCCGCGCCGCCCATGAAGCGCTCCAGCGCCGCCCCGTACTCGACCCTGGCCGGGAAGGCGTCGGCCGCCGTGCGGCGGGCCAGCACGGCGACCGGCGGTTCGGCCTGGGAGGCCACCAGCACGGCGTTGCCGAACCGGCGGCCACGCAGCACGGACGGCTCCGCGATCAGGGCGAGATGCGCGAACGCCGTGCGGTAGGTGGCCAGTTGGGAGCGGAGGAAGGCGAACGGCGCCCCGTCGGCCAGATTCGCGACGTACCACCCGCCCGGCCGCAGCGCCCGGGCCGCGGCGCGGGCGTACTCGACGGAGGTCAGATGCGCGGGCACCCGCGAACCGCCGAAGACATCGGCCACGATGACATCGGCGGACCCCTCGGGCGCGGTCTCCAGCGCCGTCCGGGCGTCCCGCGGCCGCACCGTGATGCCCGCCCCGGGCCGCAGCGGAAGATGCTCGGCGACCAGCTCCAGCAGCCCCCGGTCGGCCTCGATCACCACCTGGTGCGAGCCGGGGCGGGTGGCGGCCAGATAGCGGGGCAGCATCAGCGCCCCGCCGCCCAGGTGCAGAACGTCGAGCGGGGCGCCGGGATCGGCGGCGGCGTCCAGGACATGGGCGATCCGCCGCGCGTACTCGAATTCGAGATGGACCGGATCGTCCAGGTCGACATACGACTGCGGGGCGCCGTCCACCGTGAGCAGCCAGGCGTGCGGGCGGTCCAGGTCCGGCATCAGCTTGGCGGTGCCGCCGTCCACGGCGCGGCTTACGGGTATCGGCTCGTTCACCGTCTCATTGTGCCGTCACGGGGCTCGCGCCTCGTGCCGCCAGGGGGCATCACGGCCTCGCTCGCCCACCTCCTGCCGGGGAGGCGGGCGAGCGGGACCGGTCTCGTTACGGCTGGTCGAGCACGGTGGTCACGGTGCCCGCGCCCACCGTGCGGCCGCCCTCGCGGATCGCGAAGCCGAGGCCCGGCTCCAGCGGTACGGCGCGGCCGAGCTCGACCGTCATGGTGACGGTGTCCCCGGGGCGCGCCACCGCGACGGGCCCGAGGTCCACGGCGCCGACCACATCGGCCGTGCGGAGGTAGAACTGCGGGCGGTAGCCGGTGGACACCGGTGTCCGCCGGCCGCCCTCGGCCGCCGACAGGACGTACACCCGCGCGGTGAAGTGCCGCCTCGGCACGAGGCTGCCGGGCGCGGCCACCACATCGCCGCGGCGCACCGTGTCCCGCGCCACCCCGCGCAGCAGCAGCGCGACATTGTCGCCCGCCTCGGCCGCCACCATGGACTTGCCGAAGGTCTCCACGCCGGTGACCACCGTGGCCACCTCGCTGCCGGGGACCTCGACACGGTCGCCGACCCGTACCGTGCCGCGCTCGATGGCGCCGGTGACGACCGTGCCGCGGCCGGTGATGGTCAGCACGTTCTCCACCGGTAGCAGGAACGGGGCCCGGGTGTGGCGCACGGGCGTCGGCACATAGATGTCCACGGCGTCCAGCAGCGCCTCGATCGCCCCGGTCCACCGCGGGTCGCCGTCCAGCGCCCGCAGCCCGGAGACCCGTACGACGGGCGTGGTGTCGCCGGGATAGCCGTGCGCGGAGAGCAGTTCGCGCACCTCGAGCTCGACCAGGTCGGTGAGCTCGGGGTCGCCCGCGTCGGCCTTGTTGAGGGCCACCACGATGTGGTCGACCCCGACCTGACGGGCCAGCAGCACATGCTCGGCGGTCTGCGGCATCACGCCGTCGAGCGCGGAGACGACGAGGATCGCCCCGTCGATCTGGGCGGCGCCGGTCACCATGTTCTTGATGAAGTCGGCGTGGCCGGGCATGTCGACATGCGCGTAGTGGCGGGTGTCGGTCTCGTACTCGACATGCGCGATGTTGATGGTGATGCCGCGCGCGGCCTCCTCCGGCGCCCGGTCGATGCGGTCCGCCGGTACGTAGGTGCCGCCGGTGCCGCGCTCGCTCAGCACCTTGGTGATGGCGGCGGTCAGCGTGGTCTTGCCGTGGTCGACATGGCCCATGGTGCCGATGTTCAGATGCGGCTTGGTGCGCACATAGGTCTGCTTGGACATGCGACGGTCTCTCCTCGTCAGCGGGGGTGGGAAGCGCGGACCCCAGAACCTCGCCGACCCTCCCCCTGGGGGATCCGTCGGAGTTGTCCGAGGAGGGTCAGCTTCGGGCGCCGTGGAGGCAGACGGCGGGAACGGCGGCGGGCGGGCCCGTGGTGAGGGCGGCGACCGCGGCCGGAGCGAGAGAGGGGACGGCAGCCTTCGGCGCGTCCGCGACCGCGGACGTCGGCGTGAGGAAGGCGAGCCGGAACATGCTGTGATCTTCGCGCACTGTACGGTCCGCGTCGAATGGTTTTCGGTGCGTGCGGGGCCGGTGGGACCGGTGGCCCGGGAGCGAACGCCCGGTGACACAGGGGTGGTTGGCCAGGCGTCCGGCCTGCTCGTTTCCGGTGTCCGGCCCGGGCCCGGAGACTGGTTTCGGGCCGCCTGCCGACTGGTTTCGGACCGTCCGCCGACTGGTTTGAGACGGTCCGCCGACCCCCTGTCGACGGTCTGCCGACAATCGGACGACAACGCGACGACATCACGGCGCCCGCCCGGCTTGGTCGGTTACGCTCCACCGATGCTCGATGTCGCCGCACCGCCCGCGAAACCGGCCACGCGCCGCGCCCGCGCCGTGCTCCTCTCGCCGTGGTCGCGGCTGGGGCTGCTCGCCGCGCTGCTCACGGGCTCCGCGATCGCGGTCTTGCTGTGGCAGCCGCAGCGGCTGCTGACCCACGGCTGGCCGGAGCTGTCGGGCGCGACGGCCGTGGTGCTGTTCACGGCCGCGTACGGGGTGGGGACCGCCGCGCTGGTGCCCCGGCCGCTGCTGAACCTGGCGGCCGGTGCGCTCTTCGGCATCCAGGCCGGGCTGGTCACGGCCGTCGGCGGCACGGTGATCGGCGCCGGGATCGCCTTCGGTCTTGGCCGGCTGCTGGGGCAGGACGCGCTGCGTCCGCTGCTGCGGGGCCGCTGGCTCACGGCGGCGGACCGGCAGCTGAGCCACCACGGGTTCCGGTCCATGCTGGCGATCCGGCTGTTCCCCGGCGTACCGTTCGCCGCCGCCAACTACTGCGCTGCCGTCTCGCGGATGGGCTGGCCGTCGTTCCTGCTGGCCACGGGGCTGGGCAGTGTGCCGAACACCGCCGCGTACGTGGTCGCGGGCAGCCGCGCCACCACCCCCACCTCGCCCGTCTTCCTCCTCGCGATGGCCTTCATCACGGTGCCCGCCGTCGCGGGGGCGCTGGTGGCCTGGCGCAAGCGTGGCCGACTGCGGCCCGCAAGCCCCGGGGAGCGCCTCGGCCAGGACGCGACCGCGGGCGAGACCCCGCCGTCGGCGTGACGGGCGGGCCCGGGGCCTGACGAGCGGGCCCGCGGCCTGACGAACAGCATCCCGCGGCGGGCGTCGCGGTCAGCCGCTGGGGTCCGTCAGCCGCCGGCCGGTCCGTGGGCGGAGGCGGAAGCAGCCGCCGCGCGGGCGGACAGCGGCTCGGCGATGTCCTCGAGCGGGCGCTGTTCCGCCGGGACGGCGAGGAAGGCGGCGACGAGCCCGGCGGCGACCATGAGCGCCGCCCCGATGGAGAAGGCCAGCGCGGTGTCGGCGAGGACTCCGCTCTGCGTCAGATCCGAGAAGATCAGCGGACCGGTGATGCCTCCGGCCGCCGTGCCGATGGCGTAGAAGAAGGCGATGGCCAGGGCGCGCGTCTCCATCGGGAAGACCTCGCTGACCGTCAGATACGCGGAGCTCGCACCGGCCGAGGCGAAGAAGAGGACCACGCACCAGCAGGCCGTCATCGTGGCCGCGCTGAGCCAGCCGTTGCCGAACATCCAGGCGGTGATGAACAGCAGCACACCGGAGAGGATGTACGTCCCCGAGATCATCACGCGGCGGCCGACCGTGTCGAAGAGCCTGCTCAGCAGGGCCGGCCCGAGGAAGTTGCCGAAGGCGATGACCGCGAAGTAGTAGCCGGTGTCGCCGCTGGGCACGTCGAAGAACCGCACCAGGATCGAGCCGAAGCCGAAGGTGATGGCGTTGTAGAGGAACGCCTGCCCGATGAAGAGGGCCAGCCCCAGGACCGCGCGCCGGGGATACGCCCGGAAGAGCGTCCGGGCGATCTCGATGAAGCCGGTGCTCCTCCGCGTCTTGATGGTGATGGCCTTGTCCGGCTCGGGCAGGCGCCGCCCGGTCTCGTCCTCGATCCGCCGTTCGGCCGCCGCGACCAGTTCCCCGGCGCCCTCCGCCCGGCCGTGGATGAACATCCAGCGCGGGCTCTCCGGGACGTTCCGGCGCACCAGCAGGATGGCCAGGCCGAGGACGACACCGAGGGCGAAGGTGAGCCGCCAGCCGACGTTGAGCGGGAAGAAGTCCGTGTTGAGCATGAGCACGGAGAGCAGCGAGCCGCCCATCGCGCCGAGCCAGAAGCTCCCGTTGATGACCAGATCGACGCGGCCCCGGTACCTGCTGGGGATCAGCTCGTCGATCGCGGAGTTGATGGCCGCGTACTCGCCGCCGATACCGAAGCCGGTGAGGAAGCGGAAGAGGAAGAACCACCAGGCGGAGAAGGCGATGGCGGTGAGCGCGGTGGCGGCCAGATAGACCCCGAGCGTGATGAGGAAGAGCTTCTTGCGGCCGTAGCGGTCGGTGAGCCAGCCGAAGACCAGCGCCCCGGTGCAGGCCCCGGCCACATAGAGGGCCGCCGCGACCCCGGTGACCTGCGCGTCGGTGATGGGCAGCCCGCTGCCGGGCTCGGAGAGGCGGCTGGCGATATTGCCGACGACGGTCACTTCGAGACCGTCCAGGATCCATACGGTGCCGAGGCCGATCACGATCATCCAGTGCCAGCGCGACCAGGGCAGCCGGTCCAGCCGTGCCGGGACCTTGGTGGTGATCGTCCCGCCGGGCCCGTCCCCTCGGCCTCCCTGTTCTCCGTCACGCCCGATCGCGGTCATACGGTTCGGCTCCTCGGCTGTCCAGGCCGTCCACGGCTGTTCGCAGCTGTCCACGGCTGTCCACGGCTGATCCGCACCAGGGCGCCCGCGGCCGGGCGACCGAGCGCCGAGTACCCAAGGTCAAAGCGATGAACCGATGGTCCGACCAGGCCCTTGATGGGCCGCGCACCCGGGGACGCTACGCTGCCCACACCCGGCAGTTGATCCTCGACCGCCGGCTTCCCACCGACCACCCCGCCTGAATCGGTCACGCCTGGCCATCTCTGGCCAGAAATCGATCAGCGCACGATCAGCCTCTGGATAGCGAAGACTCAATGTCGTGGTTTGAATCATTCATCCTCGGGCTGGTCCAGGGGTTGACTGAGTTTCTTCCGATCTCCTCCAGCGCCCATCTGCGGCTCACGGCCGCGTTCGCCGGCTGGAGCGACCCTGGGCCCGCGTTCACCGCGATCACCCAGATCGGCACGGAGCTCGCGGTGCTCATCTACTTCCGCAAGGACATCGTCAACATCGTGTCGGCCTGGTTCCGCTCGCTCTTCAGCAAGGAGTGGCGGGGCAACCACGACGCCCAGATGGGCTGGCTGGTGATCGTCGGCTCGCTGCCCATCGGTGTGCTCGGGCTCACCCTGCAGGACGCGATCGAGGGTCCGTTCCGCGATCTGCGGCTCATAGCCACGACCCTCGTGGTCATGGGCCTCGTCCTGGGCTTCGCGGACCGGCGTGCGTCGCGCGATGAGTCGGGCGGCCGGCATCGCGTCGCCAACCAGCGCAAGACGCTGAAGGAGCTGAGCATCCGGGACGGCCTCATATTCGGCGTCTGCCAGGCGATGGCGCTGGTGCCGGGCGTCTCCCGGTCCGGCGCGACGATCAGCGGCGGACTGCTCATGGGCTACACCCGCGAGGCGGCGGCCCGCTACTCCTTCCTTCTCGCGGTCCCGGCGGTGCTGGCCTCGGGTGCCTTCGAGCTGAAGGACGCGTCCGAGGGGCATACGGAGTGGGGCCCGACGATCTTCGCGACCGTCATCGCCTTCGTTGTCGGCTATGTCGTCATCGCGTGGTTCATGAAGTTCATTTCCAGCAAGAGCTTCATGCCGTTTGTGATCTACCGGATTCTGCTGGGCATCGTGCTCTTCGCACTGGTGGGCTTCGGTGTGCTGAGCGCCCACGCGGCCGAGTCGGCGGGCTGACGCCCTTCTCCGCACAGACAGGGGATGGGCCGCCGGCCGAGGAGGGAGGAGTCCGGCGGCCCCTTCGCTCAGGTCTGGCGCCCCCTGAGCGGCATGGGACGAGTCAATCGCCATGCGGGGCGCCTGGGAAGGGTGTGCGGTAGATATATGCAAGCACTCGCATCACACCGGGTGTGAACTCCTCACCCAGCGCACGCCCCTGCCCTGAGTCGGCAGGTCACGGGGACGATCACGCCGACGATTCGGCGACGATCTCCACCAGCTCACTCAACGAGTCGATCCGCCAGTCCGCCATCGCCGCGTCGGCGGTATCGGCCCACAGATACGCCCACGGCCCCCGGCGGATATGCGCGGCCCACAGCCCGGTGCCCTTCGCCGGCCGGATGTCGAAGGCCGGATAGTCACCCACGTACAGCGTGTCCCCCGGCGCGGCCCCGCCGAGCTCCAGCACCCGCCGGAAGAACTCCGGATCGGGCTTGGCGACCCCCCACTCACTGGACGTCGCCACGGCGTCGACCGGCAGCCCCAGCTCCCGCAGCAGCTCACCCGCCCGCAGCGACTGATTCCCGGCCAGGACCACCCGCAGCCCCGACTCCCGCAGCCCCGACTCCCGCAGCCCGCCGAGCGCGGACCGTACATCGGGATACACGTCGGACTCGTCCAGCCACTCCCCCCGCCCCGCCGCCTCCCGCGCCCGCCACTCCGCGTCGATGTCCACGCCCGGCCGCACCAGACGGATCGCGTCCTTGTCGTCCCGCCCCTGCGCGACGACGGCCCCCACCAGCGCGGACAGGGTGTGCCGCGGGACCCCGAGCCAGTCGGCCCAATCGCCCCAGTAGCGGTCCTCCCGGACGAGGGTCGAGCCGATGTCGAACACGACGCTCTCGATCACCGCGGCCCCTTCCTCCGGCCTCTGGCCCTCACACCTTCTCGGGCCCCTGATCCTCCCAGTCCACGTAACGGATCCGGGCCAGATCCAGCACCTCACCGACCGTGCCCCACTCGTTCTTCCCCAGCCGGGACAGCGGCCGCAGCCGGGTGATCTCCGCATGCCCGTCGACCATCACCGCGTCGTCGATCGCGGCATGCACCACCCGCCCGAAGACCACCGTCGAATTCCCGAGCCCCATCGTGCTGTGCACCACGCACTCCAACGCCACCGGCGACCCCGCCACCCGAGGCGGCTTCACCCGCGCACTCGCCTCCTGCGCCACCCCCACCGCCTCGAACTCGCTCACCCCGTGCGGAAAGTCCGTCGCGGTCGCGTTGACCTGCTCGAACAACCCCTCCGGCGCGAGGTTCACCACGAACTCCCCGGTGTCCTCGACATTCCGCAGCGAGTCCTTACGCCCCACGGAGGTGAACTGCACGATCGGCGGAGCCACGGCCGCGACGGTGAAGAACGAGTGCGGGGCGAGATTCGCGGAGCCATCCCGGCCCACCGTCGACACCCAGGCGATCGGCCGAGGCACGATCACCGAGGTCAGCAGCTTGTAGAAGGGAGTGGGGCCCACGGCCTCGGGCTCGAAGTCAATACGCATACGACCCAGTATCCGCGCAGGCGACAGCACATCCCAACGACGGATCGCGGCATCACCCAGCCCCTGACTTCCGCGGAAGGTGCCCGCTGTCGGAAGACACGAACATCGCCCAAGCCGGCAGGGCACGGGGCCGCATCGCTTACGGCTGGGTCCGCAAGGGACCGGGCAAGGGCTGAGTTTTCTCCAACTCGCGTGGATCCCAGCGCATTCATGAAGTCAGTTACGACGTCAACCATCGTGTACCGAGTAGGCCGACAGCGTGCGCTGTGGCGTACTGGTTACCCTCCCGCGAACCTCTCGCAATCTCCATGGATTAGGGCATCCAGCATGAATCCCACCATGACCGCGTTCTGGTCAGGACCCGCAACGAGGCCCGCACCATCGGGAAACATGCCCGTGAGGTCACTCCGACGATCATGAATCTCACGGAGATGGACGGTCCTGCCGGGTGAGGCAGACGAAAATGCCTACGAGGACGATGGCTGTCGTAATGGCTGGCGCGACCAGGGAGTTTGCGGGATACAGGATCCAGGCCCATGGCGCGGGGCCCCCTCCGCTTCTCCAGCCGGCCGCCGCGCGCACAAGGGGCACGATGGCGACGGAGACGGCCGCGATGCGGTGGCCGAGGAAGGGAAACAGCAGCAGCGCCAGGCCGACGTATCCGGCGATGTTGCGCCCCAGTACCAAGGCGATGCTGCCAGCCCCCAGGGCATAGCAGAGGGCTGCCATCCCCGCCCCGGTGGCGGCGACCGCCGAGCCGAGTGCGGCGTCCCACCTCCGCACGGGCCGACAGGCGACGCTTTCGACGCGTAGGTCGCCGCGTCCCATGCCGTGGAGCAGCATCACCGCCGGCAGCAGCGTGATGAGGTGGCCGACGAGGAAGTGTCCGGACTGGCCGGTCAGGACGGGCACGGGGAGTTCGGTGTTGCCCATGAGGAGTCCCACCGCATTGGTCACGACGACGGACACGGCCAGTGCGGGAACAGCGCGGGCCTTCAGCCACCAGTTCATCCGTGGCTCCCGTCGATGCCCAACTGGGGGCGTTCGTTGCATGATCGCATGGCGCGGGTGTTGCGCTCGTACCAGGCGAGCTGGGCCTGTCGGGACTCTTTGAGGACGTGCTGGGCCAGGGCCAGTTCTGGCGGTGCGACCCGGTTCGTGAGAGTGCGGGGCGCGGCGCCGGCGGTCAGGGAAAGCCACGCTCCGACGGGGCCGTAGGCGTCAGCGGCCGGGTAGGGCTCTCCGTTGTCCGCACAGGCGGGAGATTGCGGAAGCAGCCCTGCCGCCACGCCTGTGGGCACACCGGCGGCACTGATGCCGGGCCCGATGGCGAGTTTGGTCTCCTCGGAGCCTGGCCGGTCGGCCATGGTCAGGGTGGCGGGCACCGCGACACCGGCCCGGCGGAGCCTCTCGACCGCCTTTCGTGACTCGGCGCGGACCATCCCGGCTCGGTCGTCCATCTCGGGCCACAGGCAGATACGGAGCCGACCGTGATCGCACGCCAGGTCGCTCGTCGCGCGAGAGGTCACCGGGTCAGCGCCCATGCCGTGGGCGGAGGCGGCACCGCCCGCGAACCCTGCGGCGAGCAGCGCGGCCGCGGCGACGATGGCGGGGACGGCCTTCCGGTACTGGATGAGCACGGCGGCGGACAGACAGACCCCGGTACCGAATGCTCCCGCGCTCACCAGCGCCCATACGTCCAGACTCTGTTCGAGCACACAGCAGTCCTGGAGTCCTCCGCCCACGAGGTGCCGGATCCACACGATGCTCCAGGAGACCGGGTAGGCGTTGGCGACGAAGCTGGCGATCAGCGTGACCGGCACCGCGACGATCGGAGCCCACAGTCGGCCCATGACGAAGCCGACCAGAGTGTTGGCAGCGAGAAGCACCGCTTCGACCGCGAGGATGCCTGGGTTCGGCATGCCGAAGCCGACGTCGGCGGCGGCCGCGGAGACCACCAGGGCCACAGCCATGCCGACCACGCCCATCACGAACACCGGCAGCAGGAGGGGGAAGGCTATGGCCAGAGGCGATCGGACCGCGTTCTGGTCGGAGATGCGCGCGCGCCTGAGCCGGCTTCCCTCCCAGGCTCCGGCTCCGGCACACGCGGGGCCCACGAAGGACAGGGCAAGGGCCGCGGTGCCGGTGGCGGAGAGCCAGTAGTGGGGCGTAACCCACTCGGACAAGTTGTCGCTGAGAGCGATGACGATGAAGCCGGCCAGAAACGGCAGGAGGCGGGTGCCGGACGAGACGCGGACGATGGTACGGAGCAGCACGGTCAGATCTCCTCGCCTACGAGCTGGGTGTAGGCGGCTTCCGCGCGTTCGCGGGGGCCCTGGGCGCTGTCGGCCATGGCGTGGAATTCGGCGGTGGTGCCGTGGAAGCGCACCGTGCCCCGGTCCAGGACCACCACGTGCTGGTAGAGGTCGGCCAGGTCTTCGGTCTGGTGGGTGGAGACGAGGATGTGGACGTCGTCGGCGAGCTGCTTGAGTAAGGACCGGAAGACCTTGCGCTGGGTGGGGTCCAGGCCCGCGGTCGGCTCGTCCATGAGGATGAGCTCGCTGTGGTGGGTGAGGGCTCCGGCGATGCCCATCCGGCGCAGTTGGCCGCCGGAGACCTGGTGGCTGCGGCGGTCGGCGAGCTTGTCCAGGCCGACGCGGCCGAGCGTGACGGCCGATGCCTTCCAGGCATCCGTGCGGTTCATGCCCTTGAGCCAGCCGGCGTAGGCGACTTGCTCCCGCACGGTCAGCCCCGGCACGGGCGTGATGTGCTGCGGCAGCCAGGCCACTGCCTTCCGGTACGCCGTCACATCCCTGCGGGCGGTGGGGCTGCGCCCCTTCCAGGTGACAGCGCCGTCCAGGGGCTTGAGCTGGGAAGCGGCCAGCGCCATCAGCGTGGACTTCCCCGCCCCGTTCGGGCCGAGCAGCACCGTAGCCGGACTGCTGACGCGAAGGTCGAAGCCATCGAGCACGGTCGTCTTCCGGTTGTACCGGAAGGAGACACCACGGAATTCCAAGGCCATGAGCCGCACAATCCGCCGCCAGGGGGGACCCCGAGGAGGCTGTAGTGAGGAGCCGGAGGTGCCCCGGCACAGACAGAGTTCGCCTGAGCCGGGGCCCTTGTCATCGTCGGGCAGCAGGTCACGGTTCTTCCACAGCTTCAGATTTGGCCTTCTTGAACCCATCGGCCCCGTCGGTGTGACAGCCACTGAGCGTCACCGAGGTGCTGACACCGTCGGTGTTGTTGTCATTCCAGCGGGATGACTCGTTGCCGGGGTGCCAGCCGGTGAAGTACGTGGTGCGGCTGCCCTCGGCGTGGGCCGGGACCGCGCCGGCGAATCCCAGCAGTAAGGCCCCAGCGACGAGACCAACGGCTCTCTGGTGCATGTGCATTCTCATCTCCCGCGCCCTGCGCATGACATACGACGCCATGCAGGCATGACGGAGGAAGCACCTTTCGCTTTCCCCCGGTGCAGCGCTGTCGTGCTCGCGATCGCCGCACGTATCTCCACATGACCGATTCGCGGCGATGATCATGTTAGATAACGACTAAAAGCGTGCGAGTGTCGCACCATCTTTCGCATTGTTCGAATGCATTCGTAAGCGACTGCACCGCTCCCCCAGGGAGGTGGATGCCGAATCAACCCAGGTCGACACCAGATTGCACATGGGCGAGTCACAACCCAAGACCATCCAGAGGCTCGGCCGCTCTTCGCAGGGCTCACGTGGGCCCTTGCAGCAACAATGGCCGAAAACTCACAGTCATCGCATAATTACAGCCCAGAACCAGACGGCACCGCACACAAAACCATCAGCCCAGTGGCCGCCGACTACGACCCGGGCCGGACCCGGCAAGGCCCAGGCGGCTTTCCAAGTCGGGCCCGCACCAGCTCACCTACAGCTCGCCCCCGCGAGCCCTCGCCTCCGCGTCACAACCGGATGCACCCCCGGCGTCCAGCTGGAACATGACACACCCGGCAGGAAACAAAGTGGCCGATTAACCGGCGAAAATGACCGAATTTTATAGCCCGAAATTTAATGGCAAATTCAACAACTAGTTTCAGGCCACTCGGCACCAGCGGTGAAGACCATGGACTGGGCAGGTCGCGAGGCGGGCCGGTCCTGAACGCGATCGGGGTGCCCCGGCCTGGTGTCGGCCGGCCGACAAGCCGCCCGCTGCGGGGGCGAGGCGATAAGGCGTACTCTTCACGCGCGAATCGCGCCTACCTGCCCAGACGTGGCATCAGGTGCACGATTCCTGAGCCGGTCGATCAGGTCCGCAACCGCAGGCGCCGCGGCCATGGCGGTGGCCGTCCGCTCGTCTTCGACCGCGAGGACTACAAGGCCCGGCACCCGGTCGAATGCGGGATCAGCCGTCTCAAGCAGCACCGGGCCGTGGCGCCCCGGTTCGACAAACTTGCGGTTCGGTTCGAGGCGACGGTTCAGGTCGCGGCGATTCATCAGTGGCTGTGAACCCTCAGTCTGCCGTCGTGGGGATGCCCCGGCAGGAAAGGACGGGCCTGCGGTCATTACGGGGGAAGGGCGCGTTTCCTGGCATTGGCGCGGGGCGGTGTGTATGGGGTTGCACCTTCCGTAGCGGCATGTGGTCAGGTGGACTTACGTCCCGGTCCCTTGAGGAAAGGTCCCTGTTCATGCATTCGTCGTTCATGCCACCCCGCCAGGTCAAGATCGGTGACGCGGCGGCCTTCGTCGGCAGCACGCCGCGGGCGATTCGCCACTACCACGAGATCGGTCTGCTCCCCGAGCCTGAGCGGGGCGGCGATGACCGCCGCCGCTACGGGTACGAGGACATGATCCGCCTGCTGTGGATTCGCAAGATGGCCGACGCCGGGATCGCCCTGGACGACATCCGTGACGCCTTTACCACCGGCACGGCTTCCGCCGGTGCGGACAGCGGAGACGGTATCGCGGGCATCCTGGAGGGGTTGGAGGAAACCCTCGCCGAGCAGGAGGCGGAATTGCGGCGGCAGCGGACCGCCGTGCAGCGGATGCGCACCGAAGGCACCCGGATGGGCCTGCTCTCCGACTTCGTCACCGACCGCCTCAAGAACCTGCCCGAGGGCTCCCTGCGTCAGGCGGACCTGGACAGTCTGCTGGTCACTGAGCGGATCTTCGGCCCGCTCGGCGCGGCCGTCCAGGCCACCCGCTTCGTCGTTCTGGCCACGCATCCCACTCTGCGGGAGGACTCCGACCGCATCGATGACGCCGAGGAGGCACTCGATGACAGCGTCGCCGTCGATGATCCGCGGGTGGCTCAGGTGGCCGTCGAGCGGCACGCCTTCGAAAGCGCCCTGCATGCCGTCATCGAGGAGTCCGGCCTGGGTAAGGACGACGATGACCTCTTCGACGCCTGGGACACTTTGCACCCTGCTACCGCCGATGACGGCGAGGAGGAGGCCGACCTCAGCTCTGGCAGGCGGGAGGCTGACTCCATGAGCGCGTTCGAAGCCATCGGCAAGATGCCCTACGACTTCTCCCCAGCCCGCCTGCGCTGTATGGAACTGGCCGAAGAACTCTCCGTCCAAGACTCACCCGGTACCCAAAACACGGCCTAGTCCTGTTCGTGCCTGCGACCGGCGCTGACGACGGTCCTGACCCGCTGCAAAGCATCGAGATCCTTGAGCGGGTCACCGTCGACAAGGACGAGATCGGCCCGGAAACCCGGGGCGACACGTCCTGTCACCCCGCCGAGCCCAAGCGCCTCGGCGGCCCGGCGGGTCGCCATGTCGAGGACGGTGCGGTTCGGGATACCCAGGTGTGCGTAGAAGGTCAGCGCGCCGGGCATGCCGTCGAAGCCCGTGCGCTGGACCCCGGCATCGGTGCCGACGATCACGCGTGCCCCGGCCTCGGCCATCTGCCGCACCTGGTCGAACATCACGTTCGCGCGCTCCTCGCCGAAGACCTTGGGCAGCATGCGCCAATGGGGGCTCACGGTCACACTGACCGCGATATCGCGGTCGATGATGCGCTGGAGAACATCACGGCGGAGGTCGAACCCGGTCTCGGTCATCCAGGTGCAGTGTTCGAGGGTATCGACCCCGGCGTCGACGGCTTCGGTGATCGCGTCCGCTCCGTGGGCGTGCGCGGCGACCGGCAGCCCGGCGGAGTGCGCCTCATCGACCAGGGCGTGGAGTTCCTCGCTGGAGAACTGACTCTGCCAGCTTCGCGGGCCGTCCTTGGTGAGCCCTCCCCCGCTGGTCATGACCTTGATGACGGCGGCGCCGGCGGCCACATTACGCCGGACCAGGTCGCGGGCCTCGGTCTCGCCCGAGACCTCACCGCCGAGGAAGTGGCAGTGACCACCCGGCGGGGTCGCCGGAGTACCGGCCGCGAGGATGCGCGGGCCGGGCAGGCTGCCCTTCTCGATCTCTCGGGCAACGCGGAAGACGAGTCCATTGCGGTCTCCCAGGTCGCGTGCCGTCGTCACGCCGGTGTGCAGCAGCTGCTCGGCGCGCTGCCGCATCCGGCCGAGAAGCTCCTCGTCGGTGGCGCGCAGGACAGCGACAGGATCAGGGCTGCCGTCAAAGATCAGGTGCACGTGGGCGTCAACGAGGCCGGGCATGACCGTGCCGGAGAAGGAGATGTGCTCGGCATCCGATGACGCCTGTCGAATGACCTCTTCCCTGGGACCTACGGCGGTGATCGTCTCGCCATCGGTGAGGACGGCGCCGTCCTCCAGGTAGGTGTCCGTGTCCACCAGGACTCGGTCTGCGGTGATGAGCATCATCTGATTCTCCTCGGTAGTAACGCCGTTGCGTGCCCCGAGCCCGGTGTGCATCACGCGGGTCGTCGCAGGAGGGCTTCAGGATGTTGTACGAACGGCGGGGTAGGTGATGCCCACGACGAACAACAGGATCGCCACCCCCAGGCAGAGCGCGACAACGGCCATCAACTGGTGTGGCACCGCACCAGCGGGGTGGTCCAGGCCGTGCGGTCGGCCTCATGCCCCGGCCATCAGACGGCCTGGGCCGCCACGGCCGAGGACGCCAGTCGGCGCTCGGCAATCTGCTGGGCCGCCCGCAGCGGGGTGGTGCCAGTCGAGAGCGCCAGGTCAAGGATGCGGGTCACGGTGTCGCCGATGTCCTCCACCCGCTTCTGCGCGGCCTCGTGGCTGTAGCCTTCCGACTCCCGGCTCAGGGCGTAGGCGATACCCCCGGCACTGGCGACATAGTCGGGCACCCAGACAATGCCCCGCTCCGCGAGGACATCGGCCACACGCTCCTCGGTGAGCTGGTTGTTCGCCGGGCCGACGACCAGGCGCGCGGTGATCTGCCGGACGGTCACGTCATTGAGTACACCGCCGACGGCAGCCGGGACCAGCATGTCGGCCGGCGCGGACAGAGCCTGACCGGGCTCGACCCATCCGTAACCGCTCGCCAGGGCCGCCTCCTTACGGGAGGCTTCCAGGTCCGACACGACGACATGTGCGCCCTCAGCGGCCAGGCCGGCGGCAATACCGCTGCCCACCGACCCGAAGCCGCTGATCACCACGGTCCGTCCGGTGCAGGAGGCATCGCCGAATACCTGCCTCGCACCGGCGCGCAGGGCCGCCAGGACGCCGGTGGCGGTCGGGCCTCCGGAATTGCCGGTACCGCCGTGCTCCTCGGGCGCGCAGTACGCGTACGGCGAGAAACGCCGCAGGACCACCATGTCCTCGGGGCCGGTGCCGACGTCGGGGCCGGTGCGGTAGGAACCCTGGAAGGAGGCGATCAGCTCGCCCAGATCCTCCAGCGCGGCCTCACGCAACTGTGGGGTGAGTGCGGTGTCGTTGTCGAGGGCGATCACGCTCTTGCCGCCGCCGAAGTCCAGACCGGCCACCGCGGCCTTGTAGGTCATCGCCTCCGACAGGCGCAGCGCGTCGGCCAGTCCATGCTGCCAGGTGTCGTAGCGGCGCAGTCGGCAGCCGCCGACCGCCGGGCCCAGGGCCCGGGAGTGGACTGCCACGATCAGCGGCAGCCCAGAACGGCGTCCACGTCGAATGATCACGTCTTCATGTGCAAGTGCTTGGCTCATGCCCCCGAAGCTAGGCTGATGCACGGAACGGCTGACGTGACGCCGAAGCAAATTCGGTGTCGCGATCCAGGAGGCAGTCATGGATGAACTTGATTCGGCGATCGTGCACCATCTGCAGGCCGATGGTCGGCAGTCCAACCGGGCCCTCGCCGAGAAGCTCGGTATCGCCCCCTCTACCTGCCTCGAACGCACCAGGTTGCTGCACAAACGCGGCATCATCGAGGGCTACCGGGCCCAAGTCTCCCTGCGGGCACTCAACCGCGCCGTGCAAGCGATGGTCTTCACCCAGGTCCGGCCTCTGCGCCGGGATGTCGTCGCCGCCTTCGAGCGGTCGGTGACCCAGCTACCAGAGGTGGTCTCCGTCTACACGATGGCCGGCAGCGACGACTTCCTCGTCCACGTCACGGCCCCGGACATCGACCACCTGCACGCTTTCCTCCTGGACCAGTTCACCAACCGCCGGGAGATCGTCAGCTTCCGCACCTCGATCATCTACCAGCACCTCACCAACCCAGTGCTCGACCCACTACCCACGGATACAGAGCACCTGTGACGCCACGCGTTCACCGGACAGGCCGCTGTTCCGGCGCCCGCCTGCGCCTCAACACGTAGAACTTGACAGGGAATCCGCCGGATGGGTGCCCGCGAGACAGCGACCCTGTCTCCACGAGCCTTCAGCGTCGTGGTGGCCCTTTCAGTCCGCGCGCGGGCCTGCTGGTGAACAGGCCGGACTGCGCGACGTCGAGCGCCCGAAGGTGCGGCGGTAGGCGGTGGGGGTGGTGCCCAGCGCGCGCCGGAAGTGCAGCCGCAGATTGGCTGCCGTGCCCAGTCCGCAGTCCCGCGCCACCCGATCCATCGGGTGGTCCGTGGTTTCCAGCAGTTCCCGCGCCCTGCTGAGGCGGGCGTTGAGCAACCACTGCAACGGGGTCGTGCCCGTCTCCTCGGTGAACCGGCGCATGAAGGTGCGCTGCGAGAGACCCGCGTGCCGGGCGAGCACGCGCAGCGTGAGCGGCTCGCCGAGGTGGTGCAGGGCCCATCCCCGGGTACCGGACAGCGACGCCTCACCGGCCACCGCGACCGGAGCCGGCACGTACTGGGCCTGCCCACCGTCCCGGTGGGGGGCGGCCACCAGACCGCGGGCGATCTGGTTGGCCACCACCGCCCCCAGATCGCGGCGCACGAGGTGCAGGCACAGATCGATGCCGCAGCACACCCCGGCCGACGTGAGCACGTCGCCCTCGTCGACGTAGAGCACGTCGCGGTCGACCTCGACGGCCGGGAATCCCCGCTCGAACTCGTCGATGTGCTTCCAGTGGGTCGTGGCGTGCAGCCCGTCCAGCACACCCGCCGCGGCCAGTGCGAAGGCGCCCGTACAGATCGACACCACACGTGTGCCTCGGTCGCGGGCCTCGGCCAGCGTGCCGAGCACGGCGTCCGGCGGCCGGAGGATCGGTTCGAATCCCGGCACGACCACGGTGTCGGCGGTGCGCACCTGCTCCAGCTCCCCGTCGGCGACCAGGGCGAAACCCGCGCTGGTGACCACCTTCGCGTCCAGCGCGCACAGGGTCATCTCGTAAGGGGTTTCCGGCCGGGTGGTGAAGATCTGCGTCGGGATCGCCAGGTCGAGCGGGGTGACCCCGTCCAGCGCCAGGACCGCGACTCGATGCACTGTCATGGCAAGATTCTATCGAGGTAAGGAAATTTTGCCTCTCGCCAGGTCAGGGCGGTCGCGGCCAAGCTGAGGACATGACCGGACCTACCCGCGAGGCGACCGCCGACCTGATCACGCTGCCCGGCACACCGCTTGCCGACGCCGTCGTGAACTTCATCCGACCGGTGGAAACACCGTCCGTCTTCAACCACAGCCTCCGCAGCTATCTGTTCGCCCGGCTGGTGGCCGGCCGCCTCGGCCTGGCCGTCGGCCACGACTACCACGACGACCTGTTGTTCGCCGCGTGCGCGATGCACGACCTCGGCGTGGCGTCGGACGGCCCGCACAGTCAGCGGTTCGAGGTCGAAGGCGCCGACCGGGCCGCCGCGTTCCTCATCGAACGCGGAGTGCCCGCGGCCGACGCAGACCGGGTCTGGCAGGCCATCGCCCTGCACACCTCGCCGGGTATCGCGGAACGCCACGGCACGCTGTGCGTGCTCGTCCGCGAAGGCGTCGCCCTCGACTTCGGCGGCCCACTGGGTGCCAACCACGTCGACACCGTCACCGATGAGCAGGCCGATGCCGTGCACGCCGCCTATCCACGGCTGGACATGATCCGCTCACTCACCGACGCGATCGTCGCGCAGGCCGCGAAGAACCCGACGAATGCGCCCCGGTACGCGATTCCCGGCGAATTCCTCCGCGAACGCGAAACGTTCGGCCGGACCCGGCTGGAGCACGCCTGCCGTTCGTCCCGCTGGGGCAACTGACTCCGCGGACTCCACGCCTTACGTCAACAAAGAAAAGGAAGCACCGCCATGACCGTCCACACCGTCGAGGTCCCTGAGGACAACGCAGTCTTCGGGCAAACCACCAGCGCCTTCGCGGGCTTCGGCTATTCCGCCGCGGTCCGCGCGCACGACCTCCTGTTCATCGCGGGAACGATCGGTCGCCGAGCCGACGGAACCATCCCGGACACCGTCGAGGAGCAGACCGAGATCGCCATCCGGAAGATCGAAGAGATCCTTCGACTGGAGAACCTCGACCTGTCCGCCCTCGTCGACGTCACCAGCTACCACGTCGACATCCGCCAGCACCTGCCCGGCTTCATCGAGGCCAAACAGCGCCTCGTCAACGCGCCCTACCCGACCTGGACGATCATCGGGGTCAGCGGCCTCGCCAGCCCGGGACTCCTCGTCGAAATCCGCGCGACCGCCGCGTACCCCGACTCATCCCGGTAGCCGCCGCTCGTGGGCCCGCTCCCGGGCCCACGAGCCCGTCGGCGACTGACGTGAGGTCGTCATGAAGACCACTCGGCGTCCCGGCTTGCCCGGCCTCGTGTTGCTGACCTCGATGGTCGTCAGGCGACTCTTCCCGTGTGGCGCCCGGTCAGCGATCACCTAGGCTGGCGCGGTGACTGATGAGCAGGAGCGGGTGCAGCCGTCGGGAGTGTGGGCCACGGCGGTGGGGGTGGCCAGAGTGCGGGCGTTGGAGACCGAGCGGGAGAACGCGCTGTTCCGCGACCCACTGGCACAGGCCTTCGCCACCGCCGGCGGCATGTGGCCCTCCTCGCCGCCGCTGCCCGGTGACGAGGCCGCGCGACGCCGCCGGCTGGCCGTGTCGTTCTCCATCGTCATCAGGACGAAGTTCCTCGACGACCTGTTGCAGCAGGCCTCCGCGTCCGGGGTCCGGCAGGTCGTGCTGCTCGGCGCCGGCATGGACAGCCGGGCCTTCCGGATGGACTGGCCCGAGGGCACCCGGCTGTTCGAGGTCGACACCGCCGCGCCACTCGACTTCAAGGCTTCGGTGCTGCGCCAGGAGCGGGCCGTCGCACGCTGCGAGCGGATCACCGTCGCGGTGGATCTGCGTGAGGACTGGCCAGGCGCACTGGCCGCCGCAGGGCACGACCCGACGGTGCCGACCGCGTGGATCGCCGAAGGACTACTGATCTATCTGCCCGAGGACGCGGTGGAGCTACTGCTGGCCCGGATCGGCACGCAGTCGGCGGCAGGCAGTCGGATGGGGCTGACATTGGGCTCGCGCGGCGTGATCGACCGCTTCGGCGCGGACGCCGCGCCGGGATCGGCGGCGTCCATGTGGGTCTCGGAGATGCCCGACGACCCGGTGGGCTGGCTGGACGGCCACGGCTGGGAGGCCGACTGCCACACCCTGCGCGAGCGCGCTGCCGCCTACGGGCGCCCGATCAGCACCCCGCCGCAGCGCGAGGAGCGGCCCGGCGGACTGATCTCGGCGGTCCGCCGGTAGCGCGCCTCCCGGTTCCCTAGATGATCGATTCCAAGGGGGCCTGATGAGTGGGGCCAGGTTCACGCGCGGCCGGCCAGTCATGGCTCAAGCGCCAGATGTTCGGCCGCGCGGGATTCGAGCTCCTGCGCAAACGAGTCCTGTTGGCGTAACCGAGCGTCACGCGGCCACACGGAGTGGACCAGCGCCCGCAGTCACGCACGGAACCAACCTGCCGAAGTCCTTGGCGGGAAGGCATCCGACGAGGGCGGGCGGCCGGCCGCTCGTCATGCACAGCCCTGGGTAAGAGGGGGGTCCTGTGGTTCGGAGGGGGCGAGGAGGTAGGAGTGGAGCTGCCCGAGCAGTTCGGCGATGCCTTCCCGGTCGGCGCGGTAGCGGACCAGTTTGCCGCTGCGTGTCGACTGGAGCAGGCCACCGCGCCGGAGGACCGCGAGGTGCTCGGAGGTGGTCGACGGGCCGAGTCCGGCGCGCTCGGCGACCTCGCCGACGGTCAGCTCCTCGCCATCGAGGAAGTGCGCGAAGAGCCTCTGCCGGGTTCCGCTGGTCAGCGCCTTGAGGAAGACCTGGAGGTCGTCGCCGGGCACGGCGGCCCCGGGGCGTATCCCCTGTGCCGCACCGGAGCCCGCCCGCTCGGACACCTGGTCGCCGGGCGCCGGTGGGAGCTCGTCCGGGCCCCGGTACGGGCGGGGGACGCGGAGGGGGCGGTGGAGGTCGAACTCGGTCGGAGGGATGTCCAGGGCTGAGCAAGCCTCGCGGACGACGTCCCGCTCGCTGTCGTCGAAGTAACCGTCGGCGCAGCCGATGACGATGCCGATCTGGATGACGGCCCGGGCCTCGGCGGGCCTCCTCTTCGCCTTGCCGATCTCCCGCATGGCGCTCGCCATCCCGAGGGCGAAGTCCGTGGTGAGCTCGTCGAGATGGTCCTCGAAGCGGTGGTGCAGCTCGTCCGGGGGAAGTTCTGGAGCACGTCGTTGGTGGCGATGAGCTGGGCGACGCGCTGCCGCTCGGACAGATCGATCGTGCCGTCCGCCGCGGCCACCAGGGCGCACATCGCCATGCTCGCGTCCCTGAATGCCCCGCTCCGCAAGTCGTTCTTCTTCGCCGTGAGCTGAGCCTGCATCGTCTGGACCGAGTCCTTGAGGCGGTCCCACAGCGTCATCTGCATCTCCTTCTCAGTAATACCTCCATTGTGAGGAGAAAACAGAATCTACAGGTTTGTAGAGTCCCTTCGCGCACTGTCGCGGCACCCTCGCCTCCCCTGGCTTCAAATGATCGGTTGCGGCGCACCCACGCTTATCCCTCACCCCGGGTCCGGTGGGCATCGCCAAGGACTACGGCGTCAATGTTTGAGGCCCTCCAGCCGCTGACGTGATACCGCGGTGCAGTCACCGACCGCGGAACAGTCTGACGGGGCGAGCACGGTTCACGGGGCCAGTAGGGACGATGGCCCGGCTGTCGCTGCCGGATGCGGACAGCCGGACAAGCACGGTGGCGTGGGAGCCCTGCTCCATGGGACTGCCGGAACGAAGGTCGAGTAACTGGGCCGCGCCCGCGCCCACTTGCTCGCCGTCGGGTCGCTTGTGTACCGGACGCGGCTCAGAAGCCGATGTCGGCCTGTCGGTAGGTGGGCGGTCGGCGGACGCGGCCGGCCCGCTCGTAGGCGTAGGCGAGACGGAGCAGGTTCGGCTCGCTCCACGCCGTACCCATGAATGTCAGGCCGACCGGCAGTCCGAACGCGAAGCCGGCCGGGACGCTGATCGCGGGGTATCCGGCGAGTGCGGCGGGCGTCGACGCACCGCCGCCGTAGCTGTCCCCGCGGATCAGGTCGATTTTGGCCGGCGGTCCGGTGGTCGGCATCACGAGTGCGTCCAGGCGGAATCGGCGCAGCACCGCATCGATGCCTTCGGCGCGCGAGAGCCGGTGGTTGGTGGCCAGCGCCTGACGGTACTCGCGTTCGGTGAAGTCCATTTGGTGCACCGCCTCCAGCCCGTCCTGCCGCACATAGCGAAGCTCGCGGTCGGCGTGCGCACGGTTGAACGCGATCAGCTCCGCCAGGCTGCGCGGATGGTCGCCGGGGGCACCGGCCAGGTAGGCGTTCAGCGCACGCTTGATTTCATATGCCTGGACGACCATCGAACTTGGCAGGTCTTCAAGCTGCTCGGCCGTCGGGATGTCGGCCGGGTCGACCACCGTCGCCCCGGCCTCGCGCAACGTGGCGATCGCCCGCTCCGCGATCTCGTCGGCGTGGTGGCTGTAGCCGAAGTACACCGCTCGCGGTACGCCGATGCGCGCCCCACGCAGCCCGTCGGCGTCCAGGAAACGGGTGTAGTCGCGATGGAAGCGGCCGCGACTCGCCTCGGTCGCCGGATCGCGGTCGTCGGTCCCGACCAGGGCGCCGAGCAGGATCGCCGCGTCGCGGACCGTGCGCGCGATCGGGCCGACGCTGTCCTGGCTCGGCACACCGGGGATCACGCCGCCGCGCCCGACCAGTCCGACGGTCGGCTTCACTCCGACGACGCAGTTCGCCGAGGCCGGGTCGATGATCGAACCGTTGGTCTCCGTTCCGATTCCGGCCACGCACAGGCTTGCCGCGGTGGCAACCGCGGTACCGGAGCTGGACTCACTCGGTGACCGGTCCAGCTTGTACGGGTTCCGGGTCTGCCCACCGCGGGCGCTCCAGCCGGCGTGGTGGGTGAGCGACATCCCGCCGGCCCACTCGCTCAGGTTGGTCTTGCCGAGGATGACGGCACCGGCCGCGCGCAGCCTGGCGGCGACCGTGGCGTCCTTTGCCGGCCGCAGGCCCCGCAGGGCGAGTGATCCGGCCGTCGTGTGCATCCGGTCCGCGGTCTCCACCAAGTCCTTGAGCAGGATGGGCATGCCGTGCAACGGCCTGCCGAGATCACCCTCCGCGTCCACCCGCCGGGCCTCGCGCAGCGCGTCGGGATTGATCTCGATCACCGCGTGCAGGAGCGGGTCGATGCGTTCGATGCGGTCCAGGTAGTAGCGGGTGAGCCGTTCGGCGTCGAGCTGTCCGTCGTTCATCCGCCGGCGAAGCTCGGTGATGCCCAGCTCTTCCAGCCCTGTGGTCGCGGCGCCTCCTGTTGATGTGGCGCTTCCTGGGGTGGCGGCGCGGGCTTGGACGGAGGCTCCGCCAATCCATGGTGTGGCTGCTGCGGCGGTGCCGAGCGCAAGCGCTGTGCGGCGTGAGGTGTTCATCCGGTCCATTCGGTGCGACTCCTGCGGCGAGGCGTTGGATTCACAGGCACGCTAGAGGCGTAGCCGAAGATTCTCCCTCCGGCTGTCCCCCGGCTCTGCTGTGGAAGCGGCCCCCCGCCGCACCGGGGGTCAGCCGGAACGTCCAGTGCCGCGACGCCCAGCAGTCCTCGCGTCGGCCAGGACGGTTTCGCCTCTCACGGACGCCTGGGCGGCAGCAATGCGCAAGTACTCCAGCTTTTCCTCGTCCGAAGTGCCGGGCTCTGCCGTATAGGTAACGATCCTCACATCGTGGTCAGGCACCTTCATTACATCGTTGTCGAGGCTTATCTCGCCCACCAGAGGATGCCGCAGGCGTTTGTGGCCGCCCAGGCGGGAGCCGAGTGCTGGAGTGCTCCACAGGGCCCGGAACTCTTCGCTGTTACTCATGACCTCGTCAATCAGAGCTCTGAAGTCCTCATCATGAGGATATGCTCCGTGCGTTATCCGAAGGTCTACGACGAGAGCAGCTTTGAATTCCGCGGTGCTCTGCTCGACGGGAAAGTGCGGATGGTCCGTGTCCGACGGCTCGTTGAACACCGCGCGTACCAGGTTTCGTTCTTCCGACGAGCGACGGGACGGGTCACCCAGCAAGGCCGCCCACATGGATGTCCATGTCAGCAGGGTCCATGAGGCGGAGAACACTCCCACCGGAATGTTCCCCCAGCGGCTGACGAGCCGTTGTACACCAGGCGGCATCAGATGCGGGATTTTGGGGGGCGTCGGCGGAAGAAGCCCGGCCACCAGGTGCAGATGGCAGGTTTCATCCGTACTCAGTCGCAGCGCGCGGGCGAGT
Organism: Streptomyces sp. 11-1-2; assembly: GCF_003595545.1. NCBI lineage: Bacteria > Bacillati > Actinomycetota > Actinomycetes > Kitasatosporales > Streptomycetaceae > Streptomyces > Streptomyces sp. 11-1-2. Next base: position 9,512,216 of record NZ_CP022545.1, on the reverse strand, counting down.
GAGGCCACGACATCGCGCGATGGGCGCTGAGACCGGCCCTGTTCAAGACGGAGAAGGTAATCCGTGGATATTCCCGCCAGATGGGCAAGCTCTTCGCGGCGCAAGCCGGCGGTGCGCCGCCGGCGGGTGGCCGGCAGTCCAACGTCTTCAGTCGTAATTCGGGCACGCCATGCACGCAGCGTGTTACCCAGCGAGTTCTCTGGACGACTCATGATCCCATTGTTACCGACCCTGCGGTCGGTAACATGGTACTGCCGTTCCTGGGATAAGTTGGGCGGGCGCCTTAGTCGTGGTGACCGAGATGGGCCGTCAGAAGATTCGCATCCCCGCCTGTGGTGAGCGCCCCGCTGGCGACGTAGACCGTGTCGCCGTCGACCGCCACGGATGTGGTGTTCTGCAGACCATCGCTCTCATCGAGGACGGTACGGTCGGCTTCGCCCGGAGTGATGAGAACCAGCTTGCTCGGGACGTTGAGTGCGGCCAGCAGCTGATCACCACGGCCGGTAAAGGCGAAATCATCGACGCTGTCGAGTCCGGATGCCGTGATCTGATGCGGACCAGCGGTTCCCTTGTCGGTCAGCGGTATCCGAAGGATTGTTCCTCGATCGATATTGGAGACCCACACAGCTCCGTTGTGCACCTTCACGCCGTTGGCGCCGAAGAAGTGAGTCGGGGCGAGATCCTCTCCCACGGCCCAGAGCTTGGCAGTTCCGCCGTGCGATCCGACCTGCCACACTCTGCCCTGTGTGGAGTCGGTGATGTAGAAGTTCCCCGTACGGTCGTCCCTGGCAAGTCCGTTGAGAAAGCTCGCCGCCGGCAGAGCGGCGACGCGCTCCGGTTTGCCTCCCGGACGCAGTTTCCATAGACCGGTGAGGTTTTCGTCCCCTGCCGAATACAGGAAGTAGAGGGTTCCATCTGGCGTTCGTTCGATCCCCGTCACCGCGGCGAACCCGGTGCCAGGGGTGTTCACGCCCCCATCCGCGGGGAGAGGCATGGTCGCCAATACCTCGACACGTCCGCCAAGCGTGACGTGAGCCACCTGCCGCGACAGGATGAGGCCGACATCGGCTGACCCGTTCGGCCGCACGATGACGCTCTCCGCCACCTGCCCGGCTGGACGGTCGAAGTGAGCGACGATCCGCGGGTGCGAGAGGGGCGGCGCGGCCGCCTCGGCTGTTGACGAGACCGCGGTCAGTCCGATCACGGCGCCGGCAGTGGTCACCGCCAGGCGGAAGACAAGGTGTTTCGGCATGATCGCCTCCGAAGGTGATGCGCTTCATAACAGGCGGGCCACTGCGGCAAGCAGGAGGGAAGGGGAACAACGGATGTTCCGCCAGATCTCCCGGCAACCGCGAAGTGGCCTGCGGGAAGAAGCATCAGCGCACCCGCGTGGCTCAACCAGTACCCGGCTTATCCCTGGAACCGCGGGACCATGCTGGCTGACCGGCCGGAGAACCATCGGCGCCATCCTGGACCGCGTCGGCAGCGAGGCATCGATCTCCATGGGGTTCGACCTGCTGGGCCCCGAAGGCGCACTGGCAGCCGTCGCGAGGCCGACCTCGGCAAACACAACGTCACCGAAGTCAGGCTCGACGACATCAACGAGAATCTGGAAGCCTTGGGGCGCGGTGACATCGTCGGACGCCAGGTCATCGTCTTCGAAGGAACGGCGTGACCTTGTCCGCAACGGCTCCGACGATCATGGCGCGTACGCTCGTACGCATGGTTGAGCATCGCATGGTCGAGACGAACGGGATTCGGCTGCACATCGCCGAGGAAGGCGAAGGCCCCCTGGTCGTGCTCCTGCACGGCTTCCCTGAATCATGGCACTCCTGGCACCACCAGTTCGGTCCCCTGGTCGAGGCGGGCTTCCGAGTGGTCGCCCCGGACCAGCGTGGATACGGGCGCAGCGACCATCCCGACGACGTCGACGCGTACAGCATCCTCCACCTGGTCGGCGACGTCGTCGGTCTGATCCGGGCACTGGGCGAGGACGAGGCGTACGTCGTCGGGCACGACTGGGGCGCGCCGGTCGCCTGGAACACCGCGCTGCTACGGCCGGACATGGTGCTCGGGGTGGCCGGTCTGAGCGTGCCACCACCGTTCCGCGGCGCGCAGCCTCCGCTGGTCGCCATGGAGAAAAGGTTCGGTGGCCGTTTCTACTGGAACTACTTCAACCGCCCCGGTGTCGCCGACGCCGAGTTCGCGAGGGACACCCGCACCACGTTGCGGAAAATCTTCTACTCGATTTCCGGCGACGCTCCCGACGCGGTCAACCAGCCGCTCGTCGACCCCGAGCGGGGCTGGCTCGCGACCATGACGGACCCCGACGTACTGCCGGAGTGGTTCACCGAGGACGACCTCGACACGCTCACCGAGAGCTTCTCCAAGGGCTTCACCGGAGCTCTCAACTGGTACCGCAACCTCGACCGCAACTGGGAACTGACCGCGCCCTGGCACGGCGCCGTCGTCACCCCGCCCGCCCTGTACATCTACGGCGACCGCGACCCCGTTCCCGCTTTCCCCGGCGCGCCCGAACTCATCGCGAGCCTGCCCGATCTGATGCCCAACCTGCGACGCGAGCCCCTCGAACTGGCGGGCTGCGGACACTGGACCCAGCAGGAACGCCCGGCAGAGGTGAACGCCGCGCTCATCGAATTCCTCACGGCCCGCTCCTGAGCCCGGCCCGCCGAGTCACCGAACCTGATATCCGGGCGCGCCCGGTCCTCAGGCGGGGCGCTTGGCCATGACGACCACGCTCGGCCCGGTGTGCTCAGCCGCGGGGAGCCGAAGTTCGGCGACCGGGTGCAGGCCGGCCTGCTCGATCAGGTCCACGAGTTGTTCCGGCCGCCATTTGTGTGTCGTCCAGCGAACGGGCACACCTCCGTACATCTCGGTGCGCACCACGTCCTCGTCGCCGACGTGTGTCCCGGTGATGAAGTGTCCGCCTGGCTTCAGGGCGCGCGCGAACAGGGCGAGGACCTGGGGAAGGACGTCGCGAGGAAGGGTGAACAGCGACCACCACCCGAGTACGCCGCCGAGGGACGCCTCCCCAAGGTCGAGGTCGGTGACAGAGGCGACGCTGAAGCGGCATTGCGGGTGAAGACGGCGCGCGTTTTCGATCATGCGGGGTGAGAGATCGACTCCGGACACGTCGAGTCCGCGTTCGGCGAGGTAGGCGGTCACCATCCCGGGTCCGCAGCCGACGTCGAGGACAGGCCCGAGCTCGCCCACGGTGTCGGCGAAGACATCGATTGACGCCTTGAGCCAGGGATGGCGCCGGATGTCGCCGACTCCCGTCGTCACCACCATATGGGCGTAGTTGTCGGCCACCCGGTCATAGGACTCACGGACCACGTCGAGATCGGCCGGGCGGTCTATACGGTGTGCGCGCATCGGCCAACGATAGGACGACGGTCACCTCAAGGGCGCGGGAACGCGTCGATGATCATGGCGGCGTCCTCCGTCGTGACCGCCTCCGCGATCACCTGGGCTTCTTCTCGGCCTCGCTGCTCGCGCGAGGTGTCCCAGCAGGTGCGTATCAGGTGTCCGGGCCGCCCGAGGGCGAACGTCGGCCCCGCGCTCGCGGAAGGCGCACGGGGCCGCCGGTCCGACGTCAGCCCTTGCGGGTCTTGACCTCTTCGGTCAGCTGCGGGACGACCTCGAAGAGGTCACCGACCACGCCGTAATCGACCAGATCGAAGATCGGAGCCTCCGCGTCCTTGTTGACCGCCACGATCGTCTTCGACGTCTGCATACCGGCCCGGTGCTGAATCGCACCCGAGATACCCGCCGCCACATACAACTGCGGCGAAACCGTCTTACCCGTCTGACCGACCTGATTGGTATGCGGATACCAGCCCGCGTCCACCGCCGCACGCGAAGCACCCACCGCCGCACCCAGCGAGTCGGCCAGCGCCTCCACGACGGGGAAGTTCTCCGCACCCCCCACACCACGGCCACCGGAAACCACGATCGCCGCCTCGGTCAACTCCGGACGCCCCGTCGACTCACGCGGCGTACGCGACACCACCCTCGTCCCCGTCGCCTGCTCCGAGAACGACACCGACAACGCCTCGACCACACCCGCGGCCGGAGCAGCCTCCACAGCCGCCGAATTCGGCTTCACCGTGATCACCGGCGTGCCCTTGGACACCCGGGACCTGGTCGTGAAGGCGGCGGCGAACACCGACTGCGTGGCCACCGGACCCTCCCCACCCGCCTCCACATCCACCGCATCGGTGATGATGCCCGACCCGATACGGACCGCGAGCCGCGCCGCGATCTCCTTGCCCTCCGCGGAGGACGGGAACAGCACCGCGGCCGGGGACACCGCCTCATACGCCGCCTGGAGCGCGTCCACCTTCGGCACCACAAGGTAGTCGGCGAACTCGGGCGCGTCAGCGGTCAGCACCTTCACGGCGCCATGCTCGGCAAGGGCGGACGCCGTGTTCTCCGCACCCGCACCCAGGGCGACGGCGACGGGCTCACCGACGCGGCGGGCCAAGGTCAGCAGCTCCAGAGTGGGCTTGCGGACGGCACCGTCCACGTGATCGACATAGACAAGGACTTCAGCCATGGGAATCGCTCTCCTGCGACATGCGAAATGCGAAAGAAATGGGGGCGAGGGAAGGGCTCAGATGAACTTCTGACCCGCCAGGAACTCGGCGAGCTGCTTGCCGCCCTCGCCCTCGTCCTTGACGATCGTGCCCGCGGTACGGGCCGGACGCTCCGTGGCACCGTCCACCGCGGTCCAGGCACCCTCGAGACCGACCTCGTCCGACTCGATCTCCAGGTCCTCCAGGTCCCAGGACTCCACCGGCTTCTTCTTCGCCGCCATGATGCCCTTGAACGACGGGTAACGCGCCTCACCCGACTGGTCCGTCACCGACACCACCGCCGGAAGCCGCGCCTCCAGCAACTCCGTCGCGGTGTCACCATCACGGCGCCCCTTGACCGTGCCGTCCTCGACCGACACCTCCGACAGCAACGACACCTGCGGCACACCCAGCCGCTCCGCCAGCATCGCCGGAAGCACACCCATCGTGCCGTCCGTGGACGCCATACCACAGACCACCAGGTCATAACCGGTCTTCTCAACGGCCCTGGCCAGCACCAGCGAGGTACCCAGCGCATCGGTACCGTGCAGACCGTCGTCCTCGACATGCACGGCCTTGTCCGCACCCATCGACAACGCCTTGCGCAACGCGTCCCTGGCATCCTCCGGACCGACGGTCAGCACAGTGATCTCGGCGTCGTCAGCCTCATCGGCGATCTGGAGCGCCTGCTCGACCGCATACTCGTCCAGCTCCGAGAGCAGGCCGTCCACATCGTCACGATCGACGGTCAGATCCTCGGCGAAGTGCCGATCGCCGGTGGCATCGGGCACATACTTCACACAGACAACGATCCTCAAGCTCACGCCGGCTCTCCTTACTGTTCGTGGATGTCCGCGCTGCCCCACCGGAGCACCTGAACGAGAGTATGGCACTCAGTACCCTCAGTAAAGGTACTCAGTGTCGCTTTCGCCGGGCGCTGATGCTACGTTCCCTTCATGGCGGACGTACGCGACGAAGGCGGGGCGACCGCGGCGGTGAGCGGGCCCGGGCCGTCCGGCAAAGCACCCATGCGCGAGGTGCTCATCGAGGCCGCGTTCCAGCTCTTCGTGGAGCATGGCTTCGAGCGGACCACGGTGGACGACATCGTGGCGCGGGCCGGAGTGGGGCGCCGGTCGTTCTTCCGCTACTTCCCGTCCAAGGAAGACGTCGTCTTCCCCGACCATGAGCGCTGCCTGACCGAGATGAGCGCCTTCCTCGCGACGAGCACCGACGGCGAACCGCTCGACGTGATCTGTGACGCGGCCCGCCTCGTCATGCGGATGTACACCGCGAACCCGGAGTTCTCCGTGCAGCGCTATCGGCTCACCCGCGAGGTGCCCAGCCTGCGCGGCTACGAGGTGTCCGTGATGCACCGCTACGAGCGCACCCTGGCCCACTACCTCCGGCAACGCTATGCGGGAGACCCGAACGGAGCGCTGCGGGCCGAAGTGCAGGCCGCGGCCATCGTCGCCGCGCACAACAACGGGCTGCGGACCTGGCTGCGAAGCGGCGGGCACGGCGATGGCGCGAAGGCGGTGGATCAGTCGCTGGCGTTCGTCCGGCAGACGTGGGGCAGTGCCCGCGAATCCGCGGAGAGCGGCGCCACCCCCGCGCCGGAGAGCGAGGAGGACGATGTGGTCGTCATCGTCGCGCCTCGGAAGGCTCCCCTGTGGCGCGTGGTGCAGAAGATCGAGAAGACGTTGGGGGACGGCTAGCCACCGGCGTGGCACTCAGCGCCTTGAGAGGGTACTCAGTGCCATACCGTGACCATGTCCCGGGTTCATGAGGGCGGCGCCGCCGACCCGCCCGGTGCCGCCCGCGTGTACCGATGCACCCCGTCGGCGAATGCCACCGTCGCCCGCCCCCGCAGCACCAGGACATCCAGGTGCGCGGCCGTCTCATTGATCGCGAGCATCTGGTTGAAGGCGCTCAACTCCGCGAACGGCACGGCCCGGCGCGTCCAGGCGAGCTCACGCGCCACCGCGTGGGCGTCGAGTGTGTTCTCGCCCAGCGCCGCCAGGCTTCCGGCCAGCCGTTCGTCGTGGTGGGCGAGCAGTTCGGCGACCCGGGTGTGGGTGCTCTCGGCCACCGGCCCGTGTGCGGGCAGCAGGCGGGCGTCGGCGTAGCGGGTCATCAGCCGCAGCGAGTCCAGGTAGTCGGCAAGCGGACGGCCGCCGGGCTCGGCCAGCTCGAAGCCGATGGACGGGGTGATATGCGGCAGGACGTGGTCCCCGGAGAACACCAGCCCCCGCTCTTCGTCCAGGAAGACCACATGGCCCTTGGTGTGTCCGGGGGTGGGGACGACCCGCAGCTCGCGCTCGCCGAAGCGCAGGGTTTCCGCGCCGAGCCAGCGATCGGGGGCCTCCCACACACTCGGGTCGTAGCCGCCGTGCTCCATCGCCTCGATGTGGTCGGCGAGGTCCCCGGCTCCCGCCGCGCGCAGGGTTCGCAGCGCGCCCACGGGCTGGTCGCTGCGCAGCCGGTCGAGCATCTCCAGGCCCGGCCGTTCCCCCGCGCCGAGATAGACGCGCGAGCCCAGCAGCCGACGCAGTTCCACCGCCTGTGTGTAGTGGTCGCGGTGGATGTGGGTGACCAGGATGTGGCTGATGTCGCCGGGGTCGCGGTCGATGGCGGCCAGGGCGTCCTCGAGCACCTTGCGCGCCTCGGGGATCGCCCAGCCACCGTCGATCATGACGATGCCGTCGTCGGCCAGATCCTCCAGGAGATAGACGTTGACGGCACGCAGCCCGTCGCCCGGAAGTGGCAGCGGCACGCGGTGCACCCCGGGCTGTACGGTCTGGATGCCGGCCTCCGCCCAGGGAGTCTGGTCGAACCGTGGCGTCATGATCCTCCTTCGCGGGTGTGCAGCCTGATGGCCAGGTCCCGGGCTCCGCCCCGGTCGAGCTTGCCGACCTTCGTCTGGGGCAGCTCCTCGACGTCGTAGACGTACTCGGGCCACTTGGTCTTGGACAGACCGACGCTCTCGAGATGGCCGGTCACCTCGTCCAGCTCGACGCCGCCGCCGTCCTCGGCGACGACGAGCAGCGCCACGCGTTCGCCGAGGACATCGTCGGGGACCGGCGCGACACAGGCTCTGGCCACGCGCGGATGGCTGGCGACCGCGCGCTCAATCTCGGTGATGTCGATGTTGCGGCCACCGCGGATGATGATGTCCTTCTCGCGGCCCATGATGGTGAGGGTGCCGTCCTCGTGGATCATCAGCAGGTCTCCGGTGGGCAGGTAGCCGTCCTCCGTCAGCGCCGGTGGATCGGTCCTGCCCTCGCGGGCGTACCCGAGGAAGAGGGAAGGGCCGCGGACCTGCGCCCGGCCGGTCACTCCCGGGCCGGCCGCCTGACCGTCCGCGGTGAGCGCGCGCACGTCCGTCCCCGGGAAGGGGCGGCCGTCCCTGCCGAGCCGGAGTTCCTCGGGGTCGTCGGGGCTCGGCGAGGTGTGGCCCAGGCACTCGGACATGCCGAAGACGCGGAGGATCTTGGTGCCCAGGGACCGTTCGGCCCGGGCCAGGGCTCCGCGGTCCATGGGCCCGCCGCCGACGGTGATCGACCGGACGCCCCGGAGGACGCCGGAGCCGGCCGCTTCGGTGCCCATCTGCAGCGCCATGGTCGGTACGCACATGGTCCAGCGGACACCGGCCTCGGCCATCCGCCGCAGGGCGACCGCCCGGTCCCACTTCCCGGTCAGGACGAGCGGTCCGCGCAGCACGAGGGAGAGATAGACCCCGAAGCAGTACGCGGCCGTGGACGACAGCGGCACGATCGCGGCGATGGCGTCGCCCGGCGACAGGCCGTTGACGTTGATGGTGCTCGTGGCGGCGTAGCGCAGGGCCTGCTCGGACTGGACGACGCCTTTGGGGCGCCCGGTCGATCCGGAGGTCAGGCCGATGAGGGCGCCGCCGGACCACCGCGACACCTCGCGCTTGTCGGGTGCGGACCGGCAGGTCCAGCCGTCGAGCACCGTCCGCGCCGGGTCCGGCAGCCGGGTGGGCACCGCCCACTCGTCCATCGCCGAGGGCTCGGCGACGACGGCGTCCGGGCGGATGTCCTCCCATGCGGCGGTGAACTCGGCGGGTGTGGTGTGCCGATTGACCACCGCGAGGACCCCGCCCCGCAGTCCTACGGCGAGGGTGGCGGCGACGGTGCGCCATGAGTTGTCCGCCTGGACCAGGACGGTGCCGACCGAGCCGTCGGGCTCGCCCGCGGACAGCGCTCCGGCCAGCCGTAGGGCCTCGTCGAGCAGTTGCCGGGCCGTATGGTTGCCGGTGTCGTCGATCACGGCGATGAAGTCGGCTTCTTCCGCCTTCTGCTGGAACTCCCGCACTACCTGTCGCATCCTGCCCCTCGTTGCGCTGTGCCGAACTCCGTTTGCCGAACTCTGTGGGGCTTGCCCTGCCGCTGGACCGGGCCGGGCGGCCCGGCATCCTCAGGCGGCGAACATCTCCGCCTCGTGCCCCATGACCGCGATCCGGCGGCCCTTCATGTCGCCGACCTGGGCGACGGCCTCGGCCCACTCGGGGCTCGCGAGGGCCTTCTTCAGGTCCTCCGGGGAGTCGAAGCCGAGCACGGAGATCCCGTCCCAGCCCTCGGAACGCGGCTCCAGAGCGGTGTCGATGTCGGTGTGGCGCCAGGCGCGCAGCCCGGGCAGGCGGTAGGTCAGCTCCGCGTGGTCGCCGCGCCACCAGGTGATGAACTGTTCATGCGTCCACTCCGGGGGCCGGGCTGCCAGCAGGACGAGGTTGTACATGACGGGTGCTCCGCACGGGGTTGAGGGGATGGGGGTGGTGAGCGGGTCCGACACCGGTCAGGTGAAGCGGATCTCGGATGAGCGCCCGATCAGCAGGCGCCGCAGTCGGCCTTCGCCGTTCACCTGACCGGCGGCGACGAAGCTGGCCTCGGGGACGCCCGCACGTCGTACCTCGCCCAGGAAGAGCTCCTCCTGGCCGAGCGTGGTCGCCGAGAGCAGATGGTGGGTGCGGGTGCCCTTCTCACGCTGTTCGAGGTAGCCCACCAGGGCGGCGCGGTCCCCGGCGAAGTCGGTGGCGTTGCCGTCGCCGGTGGAGAACAGGATGGACAGCGAGAAGTCGTCGCTGATCAGGTCGAGGATCCGGGACGGCTCGTCACCGTCCAGTATCTCGAACCACGCGGTGAGGAAGGGGGCCGCGGCCGGGGTGTCCGTCATGCCCGGCTCCCGTCGTCCGCCCAGTCGACCAGTTCGAACGAGGTGGTGAAGAAGGACTGGTAGCGCGACAGGAGCCCGCCGGGCGAGATCACCGCGGCGGAGAGGAAGGAGCCGGCGTACCGCCCGCCCTCCGTCACCACCCCGTACACGGTCTCGACGTCGCCGTCCCGGCTGTGGCGCAGGATCTCATGCGACCGGTCCTTGGGGTTCCGGCCGGCGATGTACGCGGCGAAGTCCTCCTTGGATGTGCCGGTGACCTCACTGCCCGGCAGGGCGATGAGGAAGCGGAAGTCGGATTCGAGCAGGTCCAGCGTCCGTTCCGGATGGTCGCTGTCCATACTGGCCATATACGTGCGCAACGTCATGACTGCGCCCTTTCGATTGGTGGCCGAGCGCTCCCGGGGACCCGGGGCCGCCGCGGCGGGCCCCAGATCAACCTGAGTTCAGTTCAATTCAGGTTGGATGCTAATCCCGGGGAAACACGGCTGACAAGAGTCCGTACGAAACGTGAAACGGCCCCCGGCGGATATCCGCCGGGGGCCGGAAGCGACAGGGGGCCGCTCAGGGGGTCACGTGGCGACCATGCGCACGCAGGCACCCTCGATCAGTTCGCTGACCTCCGACAGCGGCGTCGGCCCCGAGGGCCGGTACCACCGCCAGACGCTGACGATCAGGCCGAGCACACCCGAGCCCAGCAGTTGCGCGTCCCGGAGCGGGAAGGCGCCCATGGACATGCCTCGGACCAGCAGGTTCGTCCAGTTCCGCTCGACGAGCTGAACCAGCTTGCGGGCCTCGACGCGCTCGGCCTCCTCCCGCTTGGACTTGCGCGTGCCGGAGAGCAGATCCATGTGGTTGTGCAGGATCCGCATCTGCAGGACCTCTTGGTCCGAGACGTCGTAGGCCGCGCGGACGGCCGCCCGGAGCGCCTCGGTCGGGTCCTCGACGCCCTCGGTCGCCTCCGTGAACTTGTCGTGGGACCGCTGGAGCTCCAGCCGCATGATGGTCAGCAGGCAGTGCGTCTTGGACTCGAAGTAGTGGTACAGCGCCGTCTGCCCGATGCCGACCCGCTCCGCCACTGTGGACCACTTGGTGGCCTCGAAACCGGCCTCGCCGAAGCAGTCGACGGCGGCCGCCAGGATGGCGGCGCGCTTGGACCTCGGTCCCGCTTCCGGTTCAACGATTCTCGTCGCCATGCCTCGTCTCCTGGCTGAAGCCCACCGTGTCCGTACCCGAGAGTAGCCCCAAGCTGAACTCAGTTGCCAATCGACGTGAACAACCGCGGGTCAAAGGCGCTCCAGCACGGTCGCGTTCGCCATGCCGCCGCCCTCACACATCGTCTGCAGACCGTAGCGCCCCCCGGTCCTGTGCAGTTGGTGGACGAGCGTGGTCATCAGCCGGGCGCCGGTGGCGCCGAGCGGATGACCGAGCGCGATGGCGCCGCCGAAGGCGTTGACCCGCTCCGGGTCGGCGCCGATCTCCTTCTGCCAGGCCAGGACGACGGAGGCGAACGCCTCGTTGATCTCCACCAGATCGATGTCGCCGATCGACAGCCCGGCCCGGTCCAGGACCTTCTCGGTGGCGGGGATCGGGCCGGTCAGCATATGGATCGGATCGGAGCCGACGACGGCCATGGTGTGCACCCGCGCGAGCGGGGTCAGGCCGTGGCGGCTCACCGCCTCCTCGGAGGCGATCAGCAGGGCGGCGGCGCCGTCGGAGATCTGGCTGGAGACGGCGGCGGTCAGCCGGCCGTCCTCGGTCAGGGGCTTCAGCCCGGCCATCTTCTCCAGGGTGGTGTCGGCGCGCGGCCCCTCGTCGGCGGTGAGCCCGAAGGCCGGGGTGATCTCGTCGTCGAAGGCGCCGTCGGCCTGGGCGGCGAGGGCGCGCTGGTGGCTGGTGAGCGCGAATTCCTCCATGTCCGTCCGGGAGACGCCCCACTTCTCGGCGATCAGTTCGGCCCCGCGGAACTGGGAGACCTCCTGGTCCCCGAAGTGCTGGCGCCAGCCGTCCCCCGCGTACGGACTGCCCATACCGGCCTGTTCGCCGACGGTCATGGGGCTGGCGATGGGCACCAGGCTCATCACCTCCACCCCGCCGGCCACCACCAGATCGGCGGCCCCGGAGCCGACCGCCTGGGCGGCGAAGTGCACGGCCTGCTGGGAGGAACCGCACTGGCGGTCGATGGTGGTGCCGGGGACGTGCTGCGGCAGCCCGGCCGACAGCCATGCGGTGCGTGCGACGTTGCCGGTCTGCGCGCCGATCTGGCTGACGCACCCGAAGTACACGTCGTCGACGGCGCCCGGGTCGGCTCCGGTGCGCTCCAGCAGGGCGCGCAGCGCGTGGGCGCCGAGATCGGCGGGGTGCACGCCGCTGAGCGTGCCCTTGCGGCGGCCGACGGGGGTACGGACGGCTCCGACGATGAATGCTTCCGACACGGTGGGGCTCCAGGGGTTTCGGGGAGGTGTCAGGTGCTGGGGGCGGCGCGGGTGAAGTCGGGCGCCCGCTTGCCCAGGAAGGCGGCGACGCCCTCGCGGCCCGCGTCCGAGGTAGCGGCGGCGGCGATCGCACGGGCCTCGCGGTCCAGGTGCGCATCGAGGTCCGAGGTCAGTCCGGTGGCGACGAGACGGCGAGTGGCGCCGAAGGCGGCGGTGGGTCCGCCGCACAGCGCCTCGGCCGTACGGACGGCCTCGGCGGCCAGTTGGTCGGGGGCGACGATCCGGCTCACCAGGCCGATGGCCTCGGCTTCCGCCGCCTTGATGCGGCGGTTGGTCAGCAGCAGGTCCAGGGCCCGCTTGGGACCGACGAGCCGGGGCAGGAACCAGCTCACTCCGGCATCCGGTGAGTAGCCGATCCCGGTGTAGGCGGTGGTGAACGAGGCGTTGTCGGCGGCGAGGGTCACATCGGCGGACGCGGCCAGGCCGATGCCCGCACCGGCGACGGCGCCCTGCACGGCGGCCACCACTGGCGCGTCGCCCGCCGCGAACGTGCGCAGGGCCTCGTGGAGCGCGCCGGTCACCGCGATGAGGTGCTTCTCCAGCGCCTCACCGGAGAGCCGGGAGAACTCCCCGAGGTCGCCGCCGACGCAGAAGGACTTCCCCTCGCCGGTCAGCAGCACGGCCCGTACGGACTCGGTGGCGCACACCCGCGCCGCGTCCAGCAGTCCGCATGCCATCTCCAGGTCGATGGCGTTGCCCGCCTCGCCGCGGCGCAGGGTGACGCGGGCCAGACCGTCCTCGATCTCGATGCCGACCCTCATCGCGCGGTCCATCCGCCGTCGACGGTCAGGACCTGCCCGGTGCAGTAGGAGGAGGCGTCCGAGGCGAGGAACAGCAGCGCGCCGTCGAGTTCATGGGCGTCGCCGCCGCGCCGCAGCAGGGTGTTGCGCTCGACCCAGCGGCTGGAGCGCTCGTCGCCGAAGAGGTCCGCGGTCATCTCGGTGCGGAACCAGCCCGGGGCGAGCGCGTTGACGCGGGTCCCGCTTCGGCCCCACTGTCCGGCCAGCTCGCGGGTCAGACCGATCAGCCCGGCCTTGGACGCCGCGTAGCTCGCGCCGCCCAGGGGGGCGGCGGTGACCAGGCCGAGGATGGAGGAGACGTTGATGACGCTCCGGGGTGGGTCGCCGTCCACGGCGGGTGCCTCCGCCACCAGGCGTGCCAGGTGGAAGGGGGCGGTGAGGTTGACGCCGAGAACATCGGTGAAGGCGTCCGGGGATTCGTCCTCGGCGCGGGTTTCCCCGGACGTGGCCGCGTTGTTGACCAGGATGTCGATGCGGCCGGTGGTGGCCAGTGCCGTCCCAACCAGCTGCGCGCGGTCGGCGGCGAGCGAGACGTCGCAGGCGACAGGGTGGATGCGGGTGTCGGAGTCGGCGAGTTCCTTCAGCCTCTCGATCCGCCGGGCGGCGGCGAAGACGGTGGCCCCGGCCTGCGCGAGGACGGTGGCGAAGCGTGCGCCGAGCCCCGCGGACGCGCCGGTGACCAGGGCCGTCCTGCCCCGGAGCGAGAACAGCTCCGCGGCGGGTCGGGGCGCGCTCATCCCTCCACCCCGATCGGCAGGGCGGTCGCGCCGCCGTCGAGCACCAGGGTCTGGCCGGTCATCCAGGAGGAGGCGTCGGAGGCCAGGAACAGCGCCGCCTGGGCCACGTCCGCCACGGTGCCGAGGCGCCGCAGCGGCAGCTTGGCGGTGAGGATCGGCTCGCGGACCTCCCATACCGCCCGCGCCAGCTCGGTCTTGATCAGTCCGGGGGCGATGGCGTTGACGCGGGCGTGCGGCCCCAGTTCGTAGGCGAGCTGCCGGGTCATATGGAGCATGGCGGCCTTGGTGGCGTTGTAGTAGCCGATGTGCGGATCGACGATGAGCCCGCCGACGGAGGCGATGTTGACCACCGCTCCCCCGTGTTCGGCCATCCAGGCCCGCCAGGCGCACCGGGTCCAGGCGATCATGCCGTACTGGTTGACGCGGACGGTCTTCTCCGCGCGCGGCAGGTCCAGGTCGAGCAGATCGCCGTGGTACGGGTTGGTGGCCGCGTTGTTGACGAGGAGGTCGAGGCGGCCGAAGCGGGCCATGGTCTCCTCGACGCACCGCTCGGCCTGCTCGGGTTCGCCCGCGTTCGCCACCACCGTATGCACGTCGCCGTCGCCCTTGACGCGCAGCAACTCCTCGCGGGCCTCGGCGAGTCCGGCCGGTTTACGGGCCGCGATCACCACGTGTGCGCCGGCCGCCCGGTAGGCGGTGGCGATGCCGAGGCCGATGCCACGGGATCCGCCGGTGATGACGGCCACCTTGCCGTCGAGGCTGTTGGCGCTCACGCCGCTCCCGTCTCCGTGTCGGTCTTCTTCTTGTATTGCGCGAGTTCCTGGCGGGCCACCGTCCGCAGATGTACTTCGTCGGGGCCGTCGGCGATCTGCAGCGCCCGGGTGATGGCGTACAGCCGGGCCAGTACGGTGTCGTCGCTGACCCCCGCCGCGCCGTGTGCCTGCACCGCCCGGTCGACCACCTTGTGGGCGACCTCCAGCGCCGCGACCTTGATGGCGGCGACCTCCATACGGGCGGCGGCGTTGCCCACGGTGTCCATCAGCCAGGCCGATTTGAGGACGAGGAGACGCAACTGCTCGATCTCGATGCGGCTGCGGGCGATCCACTCCCGGACCACTCCCTGGTCGGCCAGCGGCCCGCCGAAGGCGGTGCGTTCGGTGACGCGCTCGCACATCAGCCGCAGGGCGCGCTCGGCGAACCCCACGGCGCGCATCGCGTAGTGCATCCGTCCGGGGCCGAGCCGTCCCTGGGCGAGCGCGAAGCCCTCGCCCTCCCCGCCGAGGATGTTCTCCGCCGGGACCCGGACGTTCTCGAAGAGCACATCGCCGTGTCCGAGCCGGTCGGTGTAGCCGAACATCGGCAGGTCACGCAGGACCGTGACGCCCGGGGTGTCCCGGGGGACGAGCAGCATGGACTGCTGCCGGTAGGTGGGCGCCTCCGGATCGGTCTTGCCCATCAGGATGATCAGCTTGCAGTCGGGGTCGAGGATCCCGGAGGTGTACCACTTGCGGCCGTTGACGACGTAGCTGTCGCCGTCGCGGGTGATGCGGGTGCGGATGTTGCGGGCGTCGGAGCTCGCCACCTCCGGCTCGGTCATGGCGAAGCACGAGCGGATCTGAGCGTCGAGCAGCGGGCGCAGCCAGCGGTCCTGCTGCTCGGGGGTGGCGTACAGCGCGAGCAGCTCCATGTTGCCGGTGTCGGGCGCCGAGCAGTTGAACACCTCGGGGCCGATGATGGAGCGGCCCGCCAGCTCCATGAGCGGCGCGTATTCGAGGTTGCTCAGCCCCGCGCCCCAGTCGCCGTGCGCCATGAAGAGGTTCCACAGGCCCTCGGCGCGGGCCTTCTCCTTCAGCTCGGCCATCACCGGCGGCAGGGCGTGCGGGTCGTTCCCTTCGGCCAGTTGCCGGTCATACGTCGCCTCCGCGGGGAAGACGTGTTCGTCCATGAACGACCGCATGCGGTCCTGGAGTTCACTCGCCCGTGACGAGTATCCGAAATCCACGATTGCTCCTGTTCGGTGGGGGCGTACCGCTGCCGGATCAGCCGAGGATGTCGCGGGCGGTGCGGATCATCGCGGCGATGGTGGGCGGCAGGCGTTCCTGGTCCGGGTCGTGGTGCTTGCCCTCGCGGTGCCGGCGGAGGTTGTGGCCCATGATCGCGGCCATCTTCATGCGGCCGAGTGCCCGGAACCAGTCCATCGCGGGCAGCGCGGGCCGCCCGTCGCGGTAGGTGTCCAGCAGTTCGGCCTCGCCGGGCAGTCCGGGCACGGCGTGTCCCAGTTGGGGGAAGTTGCGGTGGTCGGCGAAGAGCAGAAACCAGCCCAGGTCGATGCGCGGGTCGCCGACGCTCCAGATCTCCCAGTCGACGACGGCCACCGCCCGCTCGCCCGCGCACAGCACATTGCCGAGCCGGAAGTCCCCGTGCAGCAGCACCGGCGGAAGGCCGTGGGGTACGCCGTCGGCGAGGCGTGCCAGCAACTCCTCCCCGCCGGGCCGCAGTTCGGCGGGAACGGCACGCAGGGTGCGGCTCCACCGCTCCAGCTCACCGGCGGCGTCCAGCGGTGCGGGCGCGTCGAGCCCGGGCGTGTCCACATCGGTGCCGTGCAGTCGGCGCAGGACGGAGGCGATCTCCAGCATCCGGGCGCGGGCCGTCGCGGGGTCCACCTGGTGGTCGTCCAGTACCGGCTCGACGGCCTCCCCGGCCGCGAAGTCCATGGCGAACCAGGCGGGTCGGGTCTCGTCGACGGCCACGACGCCCGGTACCGGCACCGTGGATCCGGCCAGCGCGCTCAGCACCCGAGACTGGCGCAGGACGTCGTTGCGCCCGACGGGCCGCTGCCCCGGAGGCACCGCCTTGACGACGTACCGGGCGTCCCCCGCCGCGACCTCGTACGTCAGCCCGGAGTGGCCGCCCGGCAGCACCGTCAACTCCCCTACCGGCGCGCCCGGGTGGCGGCGGGCGAGCCGGTCGCGGACCCGGGCGGCCAGCTCCGGCACCTCGGTGGCCATGCTCATCGGACGGGCTCCTTGGGCAGGCCGAGTACGCGCTCGGCGAGGATGGTGCGCTGGATCTCGTCGGTGCCGCCCGCGATGCTGTAGCCGGGGGCGCCCAGCAGGTGTTCCGTCCAGGCGTAGGCGCCCCACTCCCCCGTGTCCGCCACGAGGCTCGGCCCCAGCAGTTCGGACACCAGGTCGCTGGTGCACCGCATGGTCTCGGTGGCGTACAGCTTGCCGACCGATGCCTCCGCGCCGGGTTCGCGCCCGGCGACGAGGGCGGCGGTCACCCGCAGTCCCATGAGCCGCTGGACGAGGGTGCGGAGGTGGAGGTCGGCGGCCCGCTGCTGTTCGCTACCGGTGAGCGGGCGCGACAGGTTTCCGGCCAGGTCCAGCGCCCGGTCGGCGTTGTCCAGGCCGAGGCTTCCGGAGTCGAGCCGTTCGGCGGCCAGCACGCTGAGCGTGACCCGCCACCCCTCGCCGACGGGACCGAGCCGGTCGGTGTCGGGCACCCGCACACCGTCGAGGTAGACCTCGTTGAAGCTGGTGCCACCGGTCATCTGCCGGATGGGCCGTACGGTGACACCCGGCGCGTCCATGCGCACCAGGAAGACGGTGATCCCGGCGTGCTTGCGGACGTCCGGATCGGTGCGGCACACCGCCACGCCCCAGGTCGCCACGCGGGCCCCGGAGGTCCACACCTTGTGCCCGGTCAGCACCCAAGTGTCGCCCTCGCGCACCGCCCGGGTGCGCACCGCGGCGAGGTCGGAGCCCGCCTCGGTCTCCGAGAACAGCTGGCAGGCCAGCTCGTCGGTGCGCAGCATGGGCATGAGCCAGCGGCGCTTCTGTTCCTCGGTGCCCCACAGGCCGATCGCGGGGGCGACGAGCGCTTGGGTCACCGGGAAGATCTCGGGGCGGTGCGGTACGTCGAAGGCCGCCTCCTCGCCGCGGTAGAGCTGCTCGTAGTACGCGGGCAGACTTCGGCCGCCGTACTCCTGCGGCCAGTTGAGCGCGGACCAGCCCTGGTCGTAGCGGGTGCGTTCCCACTCCTGGACGCGGGCGGTGTGCTCGCGCTCCTGCTCCTCGGTCCAGTTCTCGAACACGGCGACGGAGTCGGAGCCGCTGCCCCACTCCCCGTCGGCGGCGCGGGGCCGGGCCACTCCGGCGAGCCACGTCCGGGCCTCGGCGCGGAACTCATCGGGTTCCGGGATACCGCTCATCTCTTCCTCCACCTCCGATCGGGGGGCCGTTCAGCGGGACATTCCGCCGGACATTCGGCGCGACATTCGGGCGGGACATTCGGCGGGACTTTCAACGGGACAGGACCGTGCAGGCGCTCACGCCGGGGGCCCCGTACACATGGGTGAAGCCGATCCTGGGGCGGTCCG
This sequence comes from Streptomyces sp. 11-1-2, assembly GCF_003595545.1. NCBI lineage: Bacteria > Bacillati > Actinomycetota > Actinomycetes > Kitasatosporales > Streptomycetaceae > Streptomyces > Streptomyces sp. 11-1-2. The sequence goes on along the minus strand of NZ_CP022545.1, from coordinate 9,494,015 downwards.
GGACCTGGCGCTCACCGGCCCGGCCGCGCAGTTGCTGGACGACCTCGTAGACCTGGCGCAGTCCTGAGGCGCCGATGGGTTCGCCGTTGGCGATGCAGCCGCCGTCGGTGTTGACCGGCAGCGTCCCGTCGATCGCGGTGGCGCCGGAGGCGATCAGCCGCTCCTGCTCGCCGTCCTCGCAGAACCCGCACTCGGCCATGTGCATGACCTCGGCGCCGCTCTCGGTGTCCTGCAGTTGAGCGACGTCGACGTCGCCGGGGCCGAGCCCCGCCTCCTCGAAGGCGGCGGCCGAGGCATCACGGCTGACGCTGGTCAGTGTGCCCCCGGGAATCCACGGGCTGAACACCTCGAACGAGCCGAAGCGCCGGGTGCGTACGGCCGCCGAGCGCAGGGTGACCGGTGTGCCGTCCATCGCGCGGGCGGCCTCGGGTGAGCAGAGGACCAGCGCCGCCGCGCCCGCTCCCGGGGAGCAGAACATGAAGCGGGTCAGCGGATCGCTGACCATGCCGGATTCCAGGATCTCCGCGGCGGACACCGGTTCGCGCCGCCATGCCTCGGGGGTCAGGCCGCCGTTGCGGTACGCCTTCTCGGCGACCAGGGCGAGGGTCCGCGGGGTGATCCCGTGGTCGTGCATATAGCGCTGGATCTTCATGCCGAAGAACTGGGTGGTCACCATCAGCCCGTCGCTGCCGTACTCCGCTCCCAGCCCCCAGTCCTCGGGCCTGGGGTCGAAGGCGCCGCGCGGGTGTTTGTCGAAGCCGACGGCGAGGACGACGTCCGCCATGCCGGAGCGGATCGCGTTCACGGCGGAGACCAGCGCACTGCCACCGGTGGCGCAGCCGTTCTTGACATTGACGAACGGCAGTCCGGTCAGGCCGAGTTGGGCCACCAGGGTGTCCGCGAGACCCGCGCTGTCGCTGCCGCCGAACGCGGCCCGCACCCGCGACCACGCGATCCCGGCGTCCGCCAGCGCGGCGTTCACGGCGGCCACGGCGAGCTGCCGGCCGGTCGTCTCCGACCGGCCGAACGGGGTGCGCCCCGCGCCGCAGATCAGCACATCGGTGCTCAAGAGCCCTCCTCGCTCAGGGACGTGGGCCTGGCCCGGGGCACCCCGGCATCGGCGGTCACGGAGAGCGGCATGCCGATACGGACGGCGTCGAGGTCGTCGACGTCGAGGACGGCGGCCACCCGCACGCCCTCCGCCAGCTCGACATAGCCGAGCGCGAACGGCTCGAAGCCTCCGGGCGGGACCTGGTAGGGCGGCGACTTGGGGGCGTACCGCTGCACCGTCCAGGTCCACAGCGTGCCCGTGCCCTGGAGGGCCGCCGGATCGGCCGGCCCTCCGCAGCGCGGGCACGTGTCGTCCGCGGGGTACACCGTCACCGAGCAGCCGGAGCAGCGTGCGCCCTGGAGCCCGCCGGCGGCGGAGCTCCGCGGATCCGTGGTCATCCGGATCAGCGCCCCTGCCACTTGGGTTCGCGCTTCTCCAGGAACGCCGACACGCCCTCGTTCGCGTCCTCGGAGTTGAGCGCCACGCCCACGGCGAGGTGCTCCATCACCATCAGGGACTGGGTGTCGGCGTCCAGGCTGCGGTCGATCGTCATCTTCGTGAGCCACATGGTGAAGGGGCTCTTGTCGGCGAGGTGGCTGATGAACTCCTCGACCGTCGCGTCCAGTTCCTCGGCCGGGGCCGACTTGTTGATCAGGCCGAACTCGGCGGCCTCTACACCGGAGAGGAGCTTGCCGGTGAGCATCAGCTCCTTGGTCTTGCGGATGCCGATCATGCGCGGCACCCGGTAGATCGGACCGGCCCCGCCGAACAGCGCGCGGCGGATGTGGAAGTCGCCGATCTTCGCGTCGTCGGCGGAGATGGCGAAGTCGCAGGAGATCATGATCTCGAAGCCGCCCGCGGTGACATGGCCCTCCAGGACCGCGACCGAGGGGGTCTTCATCGAGTACAGGCGGTCGCACACCTTCGCGGACTTCACCGCGACGTCGATCGCGTTCGACTTGCCGACGTACTCGGCCTTCAGGCTGTCGAGGTCGAACCCCGAGCAGAACGTGCCGCCACGGCCGCGCACCACCAGGACCCGAAGCTCGGGGTCCTCGTCCACCTCGGTGATGATCTCGTCGAGCCGCTCAAGGATCGGCACGGTGACGCAGTTCTTCTTCCACGGACGGTTGAGCCACACACGGGCGACGTGGCCGTCGCGCTCGAACTGGATCTCTTCTTCCGTTGTCATCCCTCACCCCTCTGAAACTGAACTGAATTCACTACAACTCTGATTCCAGAGCCGCACGGTGTCAAGCCCTTGATCGAGACATACCTATTCGGGTTCAGGCAGCGGGGCGGCCAGCGAGGCCGACGAGCCCGGCGAGCCGGGTCCGGTGCTGGTCCGCCGTGCCGAACAGCACCTCTGCGCCGCGCGCCCGGCGCACGTACAGATGCGCCGGGTGCTCCCAGGTGAAGCCGATCCCGCCGTGCAACTGGACGTACTCGGCCGTCGCCAGGCGGAAGGTCTCGGAGCAGACCACGGCGGCGGCACAGGCGGCCACCGGAAACTGCGACGAGGCGATGGCGGCACAGGCGGTCGCATACGCGGACCCCGAGCGCGCCGCCTCCAGCGCCACCAGCACATCGGCCAGCCGGTGCTTGACGGCCTGGAAGGACCCGATGGGGCGGCCGAACTGGTGGCGCTGGGCCACGAAGGCGACCGTGGCGTCCAGCGCATGCCCGCTGCCGCCGACCTGCTCGGCCGCCAGCGCGGCCCGCCCGGTGTCCAGCGTGGCCGAAACCGTGCCCTCGACCCCCTCCGCCGTGCCCACGGCAGTGGCCGGGGCGCCCCCGAACTCCACCAGCGCCTGGCGCCGCGTCTCGTCCAGGACGCGGCGCGGAGTCCGCCGGCAGGTGTCGGGGACGGGCTCACAAGCGAAGACCCGAGGCCCGGCGGGCGTTCCGGCCCGCACCAGGAGCAGATCCGCACCGGCCCCGTCGAGCACGAAGTCCGCCTGCCCGCGCAGCACCCAGCCATTGGCCCCCTGTTCCGCGGTGACGCCGGGCTCGCCGGACTCGTCGAGGCCACCGGGACCACCGGGGCCACCGGGGCCACCGGGGCCACCGGGGCCGAACCCGGCCACGGTGGCGGTGAGCGTGCCGTCGGCGATCCGGGGCAGATAGCGCTCGCATGCCGTACGGTCGCCGCTGAACAGCAGGGCGTTTGCGGCCAGGACCACCGTGGGGAGCAGGGGCGCGCAGTACAGGGCGCGTCCGGATTCCTCCAGGGCCACGGCCAGCTCGGCGAAGGTGAAGCCCGACCCGCCGTACTCCTCCGGAATGGCCAGGCCGTGGACGCCGATCTCGCCCGCGAGCCGCCCCCAGAGCGCTTCGTCGTATCCGCGCGGGGTGGCCAGATGCTTGCGCACCTCCTCGACGCCACTCGCCTCGGTGTAGAGGTCCCGCAGGACGGTACGCAGTTGTCGCTGTTCGTCCGTTTCGGACAGTAGCTGGGGGTCGATCTCGGGGTGGCGACGGTGCATGGGATCTCCATCGTGCTCGTACGGCGGGCGAGGAGCGCAAGAATTGAACTCAATTCATGACCGTAGGCATGGGAACTCCAGGCAGGCAAGACCATCCGGCGCCAGGATCAGGGCGGTCCGGATCAGGGGACCGACCCGGATCAGGGGACCGGCCCGGATCCGCTCAGGCGGTGAACCGGCCGCCGTTGGCGAGCAGCACCGCGCCGACGAGGTTCGCCGCGGCATCGCTCGCGAGGAAGAGGGCGATCTCGGATATCTCCTCGGGCGTCGCGTACGGGCGCACCCGCGGGTCGGCGAAGGCCGACCGCAGCACCTCGGGGGTGCGGGCCGCCATCCCCGTGTCCGTCGGCCCCGGCGCCACCAGGTTCACGCGGATCCCGGACGCGATGACCTCCTTGGCCACGGCCTGGGCCAGGGCGTGCACCCCCGCCTTGGAGGCGGCGTAGTGCGGGTAGCCGACGGGCGCGTCGAAGGCCGACGACGATCCGATCACCACGATCGCCCCGGCCCCGCGGGGCCGCATGACCCGCACCGCGGCGCGCAGCACGTGGAAGGCTCCGTCCAGGTTCACGCGCATGACCCGCCGCCAGGAGGCGTCGTCGAGGGAATCGGTCAGCTCGACCGGCCGCCCTTCGACGGCCGCGTCCGCGATGCGCCGCTTCGCCTCCGGATCGTCGACCCCCGCCGCGTGCACCAGGACATCGAGGCGGCCGTGCCGGCGCAGTACGTCCTGGAAGGCACTGTCGACGCCCGCCGCGTCCGTGACGTCGAGTGCGACCGCCCGGGCGGCGGGCAGTTCCTCGGCGACGGCCGCCGCGCCGTCGCCGTTCACGTCCGCCAGGACGACGGCCCGCGCGCCTTCCGCGGCCAGTTGCCGGGCGACCGCCGCGCCCATGCCGGAGGCGGCTCCCGTCACCATCGCGACCCTGTCGGCGAACCTCCCCGCGCGGACCTCTTCGCTCGTCACACCGATCCCCTTCCGTTGCCTCAGCCATCTATTGAACCGACTTCACCTCTGTTACCGTGGCAGCCGCAGCGCTGACAAGACCCGGGACGGTGAAGATGAGGGCACTGCGGCTGACGGCCTGGGGCGAGGCTCCGGCACCTACAGAGGTCGAGCGGCCCGTCCCCCACGGCGCCGAGGTGCTGGTGCGGGTCGAAGCCGCCGGTCTCTGCCGCTCCGATCTGCATGTCATCGACGGTGCTCCGGGCGCGCTCCCCTACGGGCTGCCATTCACCCTCGGCCACGAGGTCGCCGGGCAGGTCACGGCCCTGGGGCCCGCCGCCGACGGGGTGAGCGCAGGTGACCGCGTGGTGCTCTACGGGCCGTGGGGCTGCGGCTCCTGCGCCCGGTGCGCCGCGGGCTCCGACAACTACTGCGACCGGCGGGACACCCTCGCCTGGCACGGGGCGGGACTGGGCCGGGACGGCGGAATGGCCGAGTATCTGCTCGTCCCGTCCGCCCGCCATCTGGTGCCGATCGGCGACCTGCCGGCCGACCAGGCCGCCCCGCTCTCCGACGCGGGCCTGACGTCCTACCACGCCGTGGCCGGGCTCCGGCACGCCCTCGTCGAGGGCACCACCGCCGTCGTCATCGGTGTCGGCGGGCTCGGCCACCTGGCCGTCCAGGCCCTCCACGCGACCACCGCGAGCCGTGTGCTGGCGGTCGATGTCCGGGAGGACGCCCTGGCTCTCGCGGATCGCTCCGGCGCGGACTTCGGCACCCTGATGCGGCCGGACACCGCCCGCGTGCTGAGGGCGCGCAGCGGTGGCGTGGGGGCGGACGCCGTGTTCGACTTCGTCGGCGCCGCACAGACGCTGGAACTCGCGACCAGCGTCCTGCGCCCCGGCGGCGAACTCGCCGTCGTCGGAAGCGGAGGCGGCAGCCTGACGGTGGCCAAGCCGGGTGTCCTCCCACCCGGCTTCCGGCTCTCACTGCCCTTCTGGGGTACGCGCCAGGAACTGGCCGCGGTCGTCGCGCTGGCACGTTCGGGGGCGCTCCACGTCGAGACGGAGCGCTTCCCGCTGTCCGCCGCCGCCGAGGCCATCGACCGGCTTCGCCGGGGCCGGGTGCGGGGCCGGACCGTGCTCGTACCGGACTGATCACATTCGCGGTGGACTGACGGCTCCGGCTCATGGACGCGGGGGCTCACCGACGCGGGCCTCATGGACGTCGGGGCTCACCGACGCGGCAACTCACGGATGCGGAAGGGAAGTTCAGCATGCGCTTCGACGGAAAAGTAGCGATCGTCACCGGCGGCGCCCGGGGCATGGGTGCCACGCATGTACGGGGGCTGGTCGCGGAAGGCGCCCGGGTCGCCGTCTGTGACGTCCTGGACGACGAGGGCGAGGCCCTGGCCGGGGAACTCCCCCACGCGCGGTACTGCCACCTCGACGTGACCGACGAAGCGCAGTGGCGGTCCGTCGTCCGCACGGTCGAGGACACCCTCGGCCCCGTGGACGTCCTGGTCAACAATGCGGGGATCATGCACTACGGCGGTGTGGAGCAGCAGTCGCCCGAGCACTTCCGCCGGACCATCGACGTCAATCTGGTGGGCGCCTTCCTCGGCATGCACACCGTTCTCCCCGGCATGCGCGAGCGCGGCCACGGGGCCGTCGTCAACGTCTCCTCGGCCGCCGGGATGACGGGTTTCGCCAATGGCATCGGCTATGTGGCGAGCAAGTGGGGGGTGCGCGGGATGACCAAGGCCGCCGCACTGGACCTGGCAGGCACGGGGGTACGCGTCAACTCCGTACACCCCGGAGTCATCCGCACGCCCATGGGCGAGACCGCCTCACCCGAACTCTTCGCCCATCAGCCGGTGGCGCGCATCGGGGAGCCCGAGGAGGTCACCCGCATGGTGCTCTTCCTCGCGAGCGACGACGCCTCCTACACCACGGGTGGGGAGTTCCTCATCGACGGTGGCCAGACCATCGGCCTCCGCGGCCACTCCTCCACGACGGCGGACTGACGCGGTGCGGTGCGGTGGCCGCGGCCACCGCACCCGCCCTCTACACGTCCTCGCGGACGGTGAGCAGGGAACCGATCCCGATCAGGCAGACCACCATGACGAAGAACGCCGGGGAGAGCAGGTTTCCGGTCTTGTCCACAAGGAAGGTCGCGATGTACGGAGCCGTACCGCCCGCGAGGACGGTGCCGATGTTGTACCCGATCGCCATGCCGGTGTAGCGGACCCGGCGTTCGAACAGACGCGGCCACAGACTGGCCGCCGGGACCTGCACAAACCCACTGCTCACCATGAAGAGCAGATAAGCCAGGCCGGCCAGGGCCAGGTTGTGCCGGCCCATGAGCGTCATCGCGGGGTAGGCGGTCACCAGGAAGCCCAGCAGCCCGCACATCAGGACGCGACGGCAGCCGAACCGGGCGGCGAGCCAGCCGGCCGGCACCATGAGCAGCACGGTGACGAGCACGACCCCTGCGGTCAGCCAGAACACCTGCGTGGAGTCGTACCCCAGGTTGGTGGTCAGATGGATGCCGATGTACGTCAGCCCCAGGAAGATGGCTCCGCCCTGCGCCATGGCCAGGCCGATGGACTGCAGCAGCGCGCCGCGGTGGGTGGACAGTACCTCCCGGATGGGCGCCGTCGGGATGTCGGCGCGGTTTGCGGCCGCCTCGAATTCCGGCGTGTCCTCGATCCGCAGCCGGGCCCACAGGCAGATCAAGGTGAGCGGCACGGCCATCAGGAAGGGCAGCCGCCAGCCCCAGTCGCCCATCTGATCCTTGGTGGTGAGGGCCGAGATCGCCCCGGCCGTGGCGGCCGCGAACATGAACCCGAGGTTGGACCCGATGGGCGTGACGGAGCCGAGGAAGGCTCTGCGCCCGGGCGGCGCCGACTCGTAGATGTAGGTGTAGGCACCGACCGACTCACCGCCCGAGGAGACGCCCTGCGCCAGCCTGGTGATGAACAGGAGCACCGCGGCGAACACGCCGATCTGGCTGTAGGTCGGCAGCAGGCCCGTGACGCTGCTGGCCACGCCCATGCACACCACGGAGGAGACCAGCGCCTTGCGGCGACCCCATCGGTCGCCGATCCACCCGAAGAAGACACCGCCGACCGGCCGCACCACGAGGCCGGTGGCGAGCACCGCGAGCGTTGCCAGCAACGAGGCCGCCGGATCGTCGCCCGGGAAGAACTGAGGTGCGATCGCCACGGCGAGATAGCCGTAGACGCTGAAGTCGTAGTACTCGATCAGGGTGCCGATGCTCCCGGCGAGCATCGCGCGGCGCACCGTACGTGGATCGTATGACGCCTCCTCCCCCGGAGGTGCGGGCTGTTGTGTGGTGCTCATGATCCGGCTCCCTTCGCGACGGCACGGTCCGGTGCCATGCCGACGCTCGGGACGCTACAGAACTGAACTCAGTCCAGCTAGCCATCGAACAGGAGTTTCCTCCGGGAGCGCGGCGGATGCCGTGGGCACCATCAGGCGCGCGAACCGAAAGGACTTCGCGGATACGGCATCCGACCTGCGGCTCAGTCGGCGGCGGAGTGCCGTGCGAGACGGTGACCGCATCGACACACGCCGACCGGTTGATGATCTGAATTGGATTCGGTTTACTCGTAAGGAGCGGGGCGCGCCGGGTGCGGTGCCCGCGCTTCGGATCTGCTTCGCGTCGTGGGTGCGCGGTCGCGCGCCCACGATGCGAAGTGTCGCCGTACAGGTAGGCAGTAGCCAAGCTCGGGAGTGCAACGTGCCCATCGGGTTCGAGATCGACGAACGGGTCGCCGGGATCGCGCGGCGTACCACCGAGTTCGTACGGGAGGTGGTGATACCCGAGGAGCAGGCGTGTGACGGCAACGTCCATGCCGGGCCGGAGCCGCTGCGCCGTCGGCTTCAGGACGCGGCCCGCGAGGCGGGCGTGTTCGCCCCGCACGTCGGCGCCGAATGGGGCGGACTCGGACTGGACCTGTGCGGGCAGGCGGTGGTGTTCGAAGCGGCCGGGTACTCGCTGCTGGGGCCCCTCGCGCTCAACTGCGCGGCTCCCGACGAGGGCAATACGCATCTGCTCGAGGTGGTGGCCACGGAGGAGCAGAAGGAGCGGTATCTGCGCCCGCTGGCGGCCGGTGAGGCGCGCTCGTGCTTCGCGATGACCGAGCCGGCGCCGGGCGCCGGCTCCGACCCGCGTGCGCTCATGACGACCGCGACGAAGATCGACGGCGGCTGGCGGCTCGACGGCCGCAAGTGGTTCATCAGCGGCGCCGACGGGGCGGCCTTCGCCATCTGCATGGCCCGCACCAGTGGCGGCCCCGGCGACCCGGGCGGCGCGACGATGTTCCTCGTCGCCGCCGACAACCCCGGTATGAAGATCGTCCGGAATATCGACACCCTGGACCAGGGCCTCTTCGGCGGGCACAGCGAAATCGCCTTCGAGGGCTGCGAGGTCGGGGACGAGGCCGTCCTGGGCGAGGTGGACCAGGGCTTCGCGTATGCCCAGGTGCGCCTGGGGCCCGCGCGCATGACCCACTGCATGCGCTGGCTCGGCGTGGCCCGTCGGGCGCAGGACATCGCCCTGGAGCGCGCGGCGGACCGTTCGGCCTTCGGCAAGCCGCTGGCCGAACTGGGCATGGTGCAGCAGATGCTGGCCGACTCCGAGATCGACATCGAGACCAGCCGGGCGGTGCTGTGGCGGGCCTGCTGGGAGCTGGACCAGGGCCGCCCCGCCGCCCAGCACACCTCGATCGCCAAGACCTACGTCTCCGAGGCGGTGAACCGGGTGGTCGACCGGGCCGTCCAGATATGCGGTGCGCTCGGCATCTCGGGGGACGCCCCGCTGTCGCGGCTGTACCGCGAGGTGCGCCCGTTCCGTATCTACGACGGCCCTTCCGAGACCCATCGCTGGGCCATCGCCAAGCGCGCGGTGCGGACGGCGCGGGAGCGGCGGGGCACCCGGTGACCAGTTCTGGGGCGACGGTGGCCGGAGTCGACGTGGCCGCGTTGCAGCGCTACTTCGAACGCCACGTACCCGAGTGCGCGGGCCCCCTCACAGTCACGCTGCTGCAGGGCGGGCGCTCCAATCTCACCTACGCGGTGACCGACGGGGCACACCGATGGGTGGTGCGACGGCCACCGCTGGGGGTGCTGACACCGACCGCGCACGACATGGACCGCGAATACCGCGTCGTCGCGGCGCTCGGCGACACCGCGGTGCCGGTTGCCCGGGCCGTGCTGTCGTGCACGGATCCGGAGGTGATCGGAGCGCCGTTCTGCGTCGTCGACTTCGTGGCGGGCACGGTGCTGCGCGACGGCGACGAGGCCGCCGCGCTCCCGCCCGACGACGCGCGGCGCGCCGCTGACGCGCTGGTGGACGCCCTGGTCACACTGCACTCGGTGGACGCGACCACCGTCGGGCTCGGCGACTTCGGCCGGCCCGACGGCTATCTGGAGCGCCAAGTGCGGCGATGGCGCGGGCAGTGGGACAAGGTCGCCACGCGGAGCCTGCCCGACCTCGACGAACTGCACGGCAGGCTGGCCCGTTCCCTGCCCGCGAGCGGCGCCCCGGCCATCGTGCACGGCGACTACCGCCTGGACAACGTCATCCTGGCACCCGGCGAGTTCGGGCGGATCGCCGCCGTGCTCGACTGGGAGATGGCCACGCTCGGCGATCCGCTCGCCGACCTCGGGATGCTGCTCATGTACTGGGACCGGACCTGCGAACCGGTCCTCGGGGCGCGCCACGTCCCGACGGCCAATTCCGGCTTTCCCTCGGGCCGCGAGGTGGCCGAGCGATACGCCGAGAAGTCCGGACGGGACATCGGTGGCCTGCCCTTTTACCAGGCACTGGGCTGTTTCAAGCTCGCCGTCATCGCGGAGGGCATCCACGCCCGCTATTCGGCGGGACAGACGGTCGGAACGGGATTCGAGCGGGTCGGCTCCGCGGTGCCCGCGCTGCTGCGCTCGGGGCTGGAGCTGCTGCCGTGACCGCTGACACCGGAGATGCCACGGCTGACACCGGAGATGCCACGCGAGACGCCATGCCAGATGCCACGCGAGTTACCACCCAAGGTGCCACGCGAGACGCCACGTCCGACGCCACGCGAAACGCCACGCAAGACGGAGGAGAGCCCGTGCGAGACCGACTGTCCGGACAGATCGCCCTGGTCACCGGCGCGACCGGCGGTATAGGAGCCGCCGTCTCGCGGCGGTTGGCCATCGAGGGGGCCACGGTGGTGGTGACCGACGTGGACGCCGACCGCTGCGAGCAGCTGGCGGAGGAGCTGACGAAGGAGCTGGCGGCCGATGGGGCGCGGGCGCTGGGCCTCGCGCTGGACGTGAGCGACGAGGAGGCGTGGCGCGGCACGGTCGAGCGCGTGGTCTCCGAACTGGGCGGCCTGTCCGTGCTCGTCAACAACGCGGGTATCGCCCAGATGCGCACCGTGGAGACGGAGACCCAGGAGTCCTGGGACAAGGTCATCGCGGTGACCCAGGGCGGTGTCTGGCTCGGCATGAAGCACGGTGGACCCGCGATCGAACGCGCCGGTGGCGGCTCGATCGTCAACATCGCGTCGATCTTCGGCACGGTGGGCGGCTTCGGCAGCCAGTTCTCGTACCACGCGGCGAAGGGTGCGGTCCGGCTGATGACGAAGAACGCCGCCCTGCACTGGGCCACGCGCGGCGTCCGCGTCAATTCGATCCATCCCGGTTTCATCGAGACCCCTCTCTCGCGCGAACTGTGGCGGGGCACTCCCCGTCACACCGCGATGGTCGAGGGCACCCCCATGGGGCGGCTCGGCACGCCGGATGAGGTCGCGGGGGCCGTCGCGTTCCTCGCCTCCCAGGACGCGAGCTTCGTGACCGGCTCCGAGCTGTACGTGGACGGCGGCTGGACGGCACGCTGACGCACCACCACCCGGTCGCGGGGACGGCGCCCCACCACCCCGTCGCGGCGGACGAGCGAGGTGGTGGGGCGGCGAGCGCTCAGTCCGTCGCTTGTGACTCCCTCGCCTGTGACGCCGTCGCGGTGGTGGTGGCGGTGTCCGCGGCGGTCAGTCCGAACACCAGGGCCGAGGCGGTGCCGCCTGCGTAGGCGCGGTGCCACAGGCCACCGGTGTCCGACCCGGCCGCGAGGAGTCCGTGGAGCGGTTCGCCGTCCCCGCGCAGAACGCGGGCCCGGTCGTCGATGCGCACACCGTGAAAGGGGAAGGTGATGGCCGGTACCGTCTCGATCACGTAGTACGGCGGTTCGTCGAGCGGGAGGCGGTCCAGCCGCCGACCGGGCACCGACTCCAGCCCCGCCGCGGCGTCTTCGTTGAACAGCTTGACCGCGTCGCGCACGGCGTCGCCCCGATACCCCCATTCCTCCGGGAGGTAGGCCAGTTCGTCGAGGTCTTCGGCGAGTCCCACACGGCCGCCCCGCTTACTGGCCAGCGCGAACTTGTCCACGGCGACGGCGCCCTCGACGTACGCCCCGACGACCCAGTCACGGAACACCCGGGCGTCAGCGATGAGCAGACCCCGGCTCTCGGGCTGCTCCAGCAACGCCATGGCCGTGAGGTGGTCGCCCAGCGTCTCGTCCACGAACCGATCGTTGAGCACGTTGAACAGAAGGGCGTGCTCGCTGTAGTAGAGGGACAAGTCGACGAAGTCCGCCGGGTCGGCGAAGGAGATCCCGCTGGGGATGAGATGGCCGTAGAAGCCCGCGTCGTCGTGGCCGGTGGCGGCACCGACCTGGGTGGCCAGACGGTATCCGCCACCGCGGCTGAAGGAGTTGGAGCGGAGCTGCATGCCCCCGGCACGGGGGTGCACATGCGCGGTGCGGAGTTCCGGATCGCCCTGAAACCCGCCGGTCGCGATCAGCGTGGACGCGGCACGCACACGCATGCGCGCGCCATCGGCCAGCCTCAGCTCCGCCCCCGCCACAGCCCCGTCCTCGACCACCAGCCGTTCGGCACACGTCTCCAACAGCAACGCGCCACCGCCTTGGCGGACGATCCGACAACAGGTGTCGACATACTGATGGGTGTCGAACTGGTGCCCGCGACCGAAACTGAGGACGCGCTGCGCGTCCTTGATCTCCACGTCGAGCGAACGAATCCATTCGACGCCTTCGGGAAACCGATCCACGAGGGCGCGCTTGAGCGCGGTGTCTCCCCAGGGATTGTGCTGGTCCATGACGTCATGGCTCGGCGCGGTCCACGCGTAGCCCGCGAAGCGCGCGGAACCGCCGATGTCCCCGGCGATCTCCACGACCATGACGGACAGACCGTTGCGAACCGCGCGAGCACCGGCGGTCAACCCCGCCATTCCCGCACCGATGACCAGCAGATCGACGTCCTTCACGCGCACGTGACTCCCCTCCGGCGATGAGCTCGACGGCTCGCCAAGGGCCACGACACGCCCTTGATGACCCTCCCCAGCAAAACCGAATCCAATTCAAAATACAAGCATCGGAGCGGGATACGGCATCATCACCGAAGTGAATTCGTTTGATGAGTGCAGGGGTGTGAGGCGGCCAGTACGGCGATCGAGGTGAAACGGGCACTCGACGACGGGAAGGGGGCGCTCAGCGCTCCTGGAGTGCCGCCAGGGCGTGGACGGTCGCGGCGGTGTCCGGGTACAGCCGCCGGTAGAGGGCGTACAACTCGTCGTAGCGCCCGGCGTGCTCGGCGCGGGGCGTCACCGTCTCGCGCACCGGGTTCCAGTCCTCGATGGAGGCGTCCCCGACGAGCTGCGCGGCCAGCAGAGCGTCACCGTAACCGGCGCCGATGGTGATGGTGCGCAGCTCCTGCGGGCGGCCGGTGATGTCGGAGACGATCTGCGTCCACAGGCAGCCCTGGGTGCCGCCACCGACGGCGACAACGCGGCGGATGTCACCGCCGGCCGCCTCGATGACCTCGATGTTCTGGCGGACGCCGAACCCGGTGGCTTCGAGCGCGGCCCGGTAGAGGTCGCCACGGGTGTGGGACAGGGTCAGCCCGGCGATCACTCCGCGGGCGTCCGGGTCCATGATCGGGGTCCGCTCGCCGGAGAAGTACGGGAGCATCAGCAGGCCATTGGCGCCGGCGCCCGACTCGGTGGCCAGCGCGGTGAGTTCGGCGTGGTCCCCGTCGGTGAACAGATCCCGCAGCCAGTTGGCGACCGCACCGGAGGTGGCCATGCCGCCGGCCAGATTACGGGTTCCGGGCAGGGCGCCGACCGTGCCCCACAGGGACGGGCTGGTCAGCGGCTTGGGCACGGTATGGATGAGAAACATGGTGGTGCCGTACATCAGCATCAGATCCCCGATGTGCTGGGCCCCCACGCTCAGGGCCTCGGCCCAGGCGTCGATGGTGCCGGTGGTGACGGGGATCCCGGCGGGCAGGCCGGTTGCCTCGGCGGCCTCGGTGGTGAGGGCCCCGGCCGCCTCGCCGGGCCAGCGCAGTGGCGGCAGTTCGATGCCGGGGGCGACCTTGGCGGCCCAGGGGGCGTACCACTCACCGGCGAGCGTGTCGTACAGCGGGGTGCACTGGCTGGCCGAGTGGTGGTCCAGGACGTAGTTTCCGGTGAGCTTCCTGACCAACCAGGAGCTCGGCATGTACAACCGCCGGGCCCGCGCGTAGACCTCGGGCTCCTCCTCGGCGATCCAGGCGATCTTCGGCCCGGCGGCCTGTGTGGTCAGAGCGGAGCCACAGCGGCGGATGATCTCCTCGGCGCCGAGCCACGCCTCGATGCGCCGGATCTGCTGGACCGAGCGGGTGTCCACACCGTACAGAACGGCGGGGCGCAGCGGGGTGTCGTGCTCATCGGCCAGCAGAACGCAGGGCCCCATGCCGCTGACCCCGACGGCGACTACGGTGGTGTCACCGGAGGCGGCGCCATCCGCGACGGTGTCACCGGAGGCGGTGTCACCGGAGCCGGTCAACTCCCGGGCGAGTTCGACGAACTCGCGCCACCAGACGGCAGCGTCCATCTCGAAGTGACCGGGGCCGGGCCTTGCGGGGGTGTGCTCCCGAGTGGCCGAGCGGATCAGTGTGCCATCGAGGCCGACGAGAACGCCCTTGCTGCTCGAGGTACCGATGTCCACACCGATGACTGCGTTGCGAGGCATGGCGAGCACGCTGGCAGAAGGCGATTTCAGCGTCAAGGGATTCCTGACATATGACCCTTATCTGGACGAAAGCCATATCAACAGCGCGAACGGCAGCTCGTGGAGTCGGTCAAGGCGTCCCGTGAGAAGTCGTCCCATGCCACGGTGGCCCGGTGGCGAGGGTGTGGCCGAGCAGGTGCAGTGGGGCGGCGCTCACTCCGGCTGCCTCGACCGCGTCCCAGTAGGCGTGCGCATGGGAGGCGTTGACCAGTCCGTGGACCAGTGGCAGGCCGGACACGGCGGTGTGCAGCAGGGACTCGAGTCGGCAGGAGGCGACCGTGCCCGGCAGCCAGGACCGTTCCGCGTATCCGGAGGCGGCGGCCGGTGGGAGGTTGTCGGCGATGTGCCGCTCGGTGTCGCCGACCGCGAGCAGGCCGCCTCCGACGGTCAGCACATCGCGCTGCCCGCGCATCCGGGCGAGGGCGCGGGCGGTGTCGAAGCAGTGCGGGAAGGAGTCGTCGACCACGACGGTGCCGGGGCGCAGTCGGTCGAGGTCGAGGACGGCGGTGCCACCGCTGACGGCGGTGACGATCAGGTCGGCCTCGTACACGGCGGCGGGAAGGGCCGGGGCGGACTCGGCCGTCGCCACCGACCCGGCCAGCCCGCTCCCGCGCAGCTCCGTGGCGAGTGCGCGCAGGCGGGGCGCGCTGCCCGCGACATCGCACAGCACCAGGTGGGCGGGCGGGCGCGGGGCGCGGGTGAGGAGCAGGTTGAGGGATGACGTACCGATGGAGCCGAGTCCGACCATGGCGACGGTCAGGTCGCCGAGGTCACGTCCGCTCGCGGCGAGTGCGGCGTGGACGGTCTTGACCACGGACACGGCGGTGGCGGCGTGGCCGGTGGTGACCGCCGTCGTCGCCCGGTCGGTGGCGCGCACCACCTCGAATCCGTAGCCGGTCAACGCGGGGATCATGCCCGCCAGGGACACGCAGCGTGCGCCGAGGGAGGCGGCGTGGCCGACGGCACGGGCGGTGTGGCCGGTGAGCGCGCTCCCTGCGGCCAGTTCATCCGCGAACAGCGGCAGCGCGACGAACGCGGAGCGGCCCAACGGTGTGCTGATCTCCTCCAGCAGACGGGGACCTCCGTCCGGGAAGAGCAGGTCTCGCATGCGTTCGCGGGGCAGGGCGGGTTCCGGTATCCCGACGAGGGCCGCCAGGTGTCCGGGGGCCGGTAGGTAGCCGATGAGCGCGGCGTCCGTACCACCGAAGGCGCGCGGCGCGGGGGCAGGGGCCGGGGCCGAGGTAGGGGTAGGGGTGGGGCGCGGGCGGGGCGTTGCCGCCCGGGTGAGTTCGTCCCGCAGGGCGCGGGTGAACGTGGTGAAGGTGGGCGCGTCGAGGGCGGCGGCCGAGGCCCGCAGGGTGACGCGCAGGCCGTCCCCGACCGGGCGGACGGTCAGGAATACGTCGGTTCCCATCGGGGGCGGGGCGAGTTCCGTGTCGTGGTGGTCCCAATCGAGGGTCAGGGTTGCGCCGGTGGGTGGGCCGAGGGCGGAGAAGTCCAGGTAGCTGAAGAGGAACTGAGTGGCCCGGGGCAGGCCGGGTGGGGCGGGCAAGTCGGGTGGGGCGGGCAAGTCGGGTGGACCGGCCTGGTCGTCGGGCGGCTCGCCGTTGGTGGCGCTGCTGCTCATGCTGCCGCCAGTGCCACGATTGGTGCCCCCGCTCGTACCGCCATCAGTTCGGCTGCGCGTACCGCCGCCGGTGCCGCCGCTCGTACCGCCTCCGGTGTCGCCCGCGGTGCCGTACGTCCGGGCGGCCACGGCCTCCTCGGTGATCTCGAGCAGGTCCTCGCGGAAGGAGCGGAACGACCCGTCGGGCGTGGCCCCGGCGCCCGTCTCCGTCACGGCAGGGCGCAGCGCCACGGCAGGCCGCAGCGGCACGGCGGCAGCCAAGGGACCGAACAGTCGGCTGATGTCGGGCAGCGGGTGGTCGCGTCCGGTGACCGCCAGCCCGAGGACGAGGTCCCGTTGCCCGGTGAGGTCCGCCAGGGCCCGGTAGTAGGCGGTCAGGACGGGCGCGTACGACGTGGCGCGGACGGTGGTGGCGAGGGTGCGCAGCCCGGCCGTCAGCTCGGCGTCGAGGGTGAACCCCGCCGACCTGAACTCCGACGAGCCGACCCCCGTGGCCTCGGCGCCCGCCGTCGCGCCGCTCCCCGCGCCCGGGCGTCGCAGGTCGGGCCGCTGGTACGGGGTGGCTTGGCGGGCCCGCCAAGCGGTGGCCGCCGGGGCCCGGCCGGGGTCCAAGTCCGGCCGCTGGAGCAGGGTGACGTAATCGCGGAAGGTGCTGCGCAGCGGTGGCAACCCGGTCGGCTCGCCGCGGCCGAGCCGGTCGTAGACGGCGATCAGTTCCCGGCCGAACAGGGCCGCGCTGTAGCCGTCACCGATGAGGTGGTGGGCGTGGACGACGAGCGTGTGCTCGTCGGGGCCGGTGGTGAGCACGCGCAGGCGCAGCAGTGGCCAGGCCCACGGTTCGAACCGGCGACGGCGTTCGTCGGCGACCCGCTCCTCGACCAGGCCCGGGGATGCCAGCGTCTCGAAGTCGACCGGGAGCCGCAGCGCGGGCGGCAGTTCCTGCTGGACCGGCGGACGGGCGCCCGCGGGGAAGACGGTGCGCAGCATGGGGTGGCGGACGACGAGGGCGTCGACCGCGCGCTGGAAGAGATCGGTCCGCAGCGGACCGCGAAGGCGAAGCCGGGCCAGCCACGCGGAGCCGGATCCGGGCGCGATGGCCTCGGCGACCAGGAAGCCGCGCTGGGGGGGCGTGAGGGGATACGGCGTGAGGTCCGCGCCGGCGGGGGCGGAAGCGTCGCCGATTCCGGGGGTGGGAGGGGTACTCGGAGCGGGCAACGTTTCCTGGCCAGACGGGTTCCCCGGGCCAGGCGGCACGGGCTGGTCCGGCGGGGCGGACGGGACCGCCGCACCGGGTGGGTTACCTGGAGCGGGCGAGTTTCGCCGAACGGGCGGAACCCCGGGAACGGGCGGGTTTCCCGGGCCAGGCGAAACGGGCCGGGCTACCGCGCCAGACGGGTAGCCCGGATCGGGCGAGTTTTCCGGGCCAGGCGGGCCACCGAGGCCAGCCGACGCGGGCTGGTCCGGCAGGGCACGCGGCGCTTGCGCATCGGGCGAGTTTTCCGGCGCGGGCGGACTTGCCGGAGCGGGTGGGTTTCCCCGCACGGGCCGGTCGGGCAGAGCGGGCGGGGTTGCCGCGTCGACTGCCGCGTCCTCGATGGCAGCCACGTCCACGCGGGCAGTCTCGTCCACGGCGGTGGCGAGGGCGGTGAGAGTGTTGTGCTCGTAGATGACCGTCGGCCTCGGCAGAGTGGCGTCTCGCCGTTCCCCCTCGTACACCTTCTCCAGCCGCGCGAACACCTCCAGGACGAGGATGGAGTCGCCACCGAGCGCGAAGAAGTCGTCCTCGCGGCTGACCTCCGCGACACTCAGCACCTCGGACCAGATACGAGCCAGGGTGCGCTCGGTTGGCGTGACCGGCGGGGTTCCCGGGGCTTCCGCACGGGTGGGCGGGTGTTCGTCCGTCGCCGGTCCCGTGTCCGCGTCGGCGGCCGACTCGTCCAGGCGGCGGCGGTCGACCTTGCCCGTGCTGGTGAGTGGCAGCGCGGCCAGGAACCGGAACCGGGCCGGGAGCATGTAGTCCGGCAGAGTGCCGCGCAGATGGGTGCGTAGCTGTGCCGGATCGGGTTCGGGACCGCCCGGCAAAGGTTTCACGTAGGCGGTCAGCTTGGCTTCATGGTGCAGTACGGCGGCCTGTGCGACCCGGGGGTGGGTTTGCAGCACCGCCTCGATCTCCCCCGGTTCCACCCGATGGCCTCGGATCTTCACCTGGTCGTCCAGGCGGCCGAGGAACTCCAGTACGCCGTCCGGCCGTTGGCGGACTCGGTCGCCGCTGCGGTACCAGCGCTTGCCGTCGCGCTCGGCGAACGCCGCTGCCGTGAGCCCGGGGTCGCCGAGGTATCCCGGCGTCAGCCCCGTTCCGCCGATGAACAGTTCACCGGGCTCATCGGTGGTGCAGCGGCGCCCGTCCTCGGCCACCACCGCGACCTCCATGCCGGAGACGGGACGGCCGATCGGCAGTCGGCGCACCCCATCGCCGGGGCGGGTCTCGATGAGGTGGCAGGTGGCGTTGATGGTGGTTTCCGTCGGCCCGTACAGGTTGGCGATGCGGTGGCCGGGTCCGAACAGGTCGTACCAGCGGCGGACGTGCGCGGCGGGCAGCGCCTCCCCGCCGACGTGGATCCAGCGCAGCGCCGACAGGTCGGGGCGGGGCGCGCCGCGCCGCACCCGGGTCTCGGCGGCGGTCAGCAGCCGTTCCCACAGCGTCGGCACCGAACTCCACACGGTGATCCGGTCCTTCACGACCCGGTCCAGCAGCGCCTCGGGGTCGCGGACCAGGTTTCGCGGCAGGGTGTGAACGGTGGCCCCGACCAGCAGCGGTGCCAGCAGTTGGCGTACGGAGGCGTCGAAGCACACGGAGGCCGTCTGGACGAGCCGGTCGCCCGCGCGGTAGCCGAAGGTGTCCACGGCCCAGTCCAGGTAGTTGACCATCGCCCGGTGGGTGATGGGCACAGCCTTGGGGCGGCCGGTGGAGCCCGAGGTGAAGATGACATAGGCGATGGCGTTGGGGCTGGGGTTGGCGGGTGGGGCGGGGGCCGCGGCGGGCAGTGGCTTCGGTGTCGGTGTCGGTGTCGGTGTCGGTGTCGGTGTCGGTGAGGGATCGTCTACGGCCACCGTCGTCACGGCATCGAGTGTCTCGGCGGTGGCTCGGGTGGCGTCGTGGCACACCACGGTCCGGGCCGTCGAGCGGTTGAGCTGGTCGGCCAGGCGCGCGGTGGGATGGGCGGCGTCCAACGGCACCCACCCGGCCCCGGCCCGCAGGATGCCGACGACACCTACGACGGTGTCGGCACCCGGCTCGGTCAGCAGGCCGACCAGGTCCCCGGGGACGACGCCCCGGGCGCGCAACCGGGCGGCGAGTGCGACGGAGGCCCGGTCGAGTGCGCCGTAGGTCATGGTGGCGTCGCCGGTTTCGACCGCGATCTGGTCGGCGGCCACCCGGAAACGTGACAACAGGCGTTCGACGATCCCGCGCCCGGCCCCGGGGACGGTGGTCGGTGCCGGAACATCGCCCCCGGCAGGCGCGGCGAGTTCCCTCTGTTCCGCGTGCTCGGCGAGTCGCGCGAGATGGCCGAGTTCGGCGAGGTGTTCGCGTGCCAGACGCTCCACCGTGGTCCGGGTGAACAGCCGCGCCGGGAAGTTCCAGGAGAAGTGCAGGGCTCGGTCGCTCTCCCAGCACAGCAGCCCCAGGCGCGTGGCGGCGGAGGCGGTGCGCGCCGCGGCCGGGCGCACCGTGACCGGGCGGTCGGGGTCGGTGGTGACGGGGAAGCGGGCGAAGCTGAACCCCGCTGGGGAGGCCGTACGCGGCCGGGGCCCGGCCGTGGGCAGCAGCCGGGCGATGTCCAGGCTGGTCAGCCGGGCGTGCCGCTCCGCGTCCAGCCAGATCGCCCGCAACCGCTGTGCCAGGGCAGGAACCGGCTCGTCGGGGTCGACGGCGGCCGACAGCGGCAAGGTGTCGGCGAGCGGGCCGACCAGCCGGTCGAGACCGGACAGCCGGAGTTCGCGACGGGCGCGGGCCACGTTGACCACGATGCCGCGCTGCCCGCTCCACCGCGCCAGACAGCGCGCGTACGCGGCCAGCAGCAGGTGGAAGAGCGAAACGCCGTGGGCGGCGGCGCACTTGCGCAGTGCGGCGGTGAGGTGGGGGTCGGTGGCCACCTGGTGTGCGGTGAGCGGCGCGGCGGGCGGCGCCTCCGGTTCGCCGTCCCAGGGCAGGTCCAGCGTCGTGGGGTGGGCGGCGAGCCTGTCATGCCAGTACCGCTGGTCCTCGGCGAACTCCGGTGCGGACCGTTCCGCCTCGACGGCGGCGGCGTAGTCGGCGAAATCGGCTTGCAGCGGTGGCAGCTCGGGCGAACGGCCGTGCGCGAGGGCGGTGTAGACGGACCACAGCTCCTCGCCGAGGACGTTGAGGCTGAACCCGTCCGCGGCGGCGTGGTGCAGTACCAGCAGCAGGTGGGCCAGGTCGGCGCGTTCGCGTACCAGCACCGCGCGCACCGGCGCCTCATGGGCCAGGTCGAACGGGCGGTTGCACAGCGCCTCCTCCAGCTCGGCCAGGGGGCCGTCTGCGTGGCGGAACTCGTACCAGGACGGCATGGTGAGCGGTTCGGGCGGCGCCACGCTTTGCACGGGAGCCGTGTCGTCGGCCTCGATCCTGACGCGCAGCATCGGGTGGCGTTCGGCGAGGAGGGCGAGCGCGCGGCCGAGCAGACCGGTGTCCAGGGGGCCGTTGACGGTCTGGCGCACATACGCGTACGCGGTGACCTCGGGGTGCAGTCTGCTGCCCGTGTGGAAGGCCAGTTGCACGGGTGTGAGGGGAAGCGGGGCCCCGTTGTCGAACCCGCCCGCACGGTCGGCGGTGGGGTGCGACGGGGGCGCGGGCTGTTGCGCCGCCTCCGCCTGAGCGGTTGTTGCCAGGTGGGCGGCCAGCTCGCGGATGGTCCGGTACTCGAAGAACAGGGTGGGCGGGAGGGGTCGGCCCAGCTCCGACTCCAGCCTTCTGACGAGGTCCACGGCGGAGAGCGAGTCCAGCCCCATGGTCAGGAACTGCTCGTCGTCGGCCACTTCGGCGGGCGTGCGGTGCAGAGCCTCGGCCAGGAGGCGGCGCAGAACGCCGGTGATGCGGGGCGGAGCGGCGTCGGCGGCGCCCGGTGTGGTTGTGAGGGGTCCCGTTGCGGGTGTGAGGGGTCCCGTTGCGGGTGTGAGGGGTCCCGTTGCGGGTGTAAGTAGTCCCGTTGCGGGTGCGATGGGTCTCGGTGCGGGTGCCGGGAGCCCGACGCCGGTCCCAGACCCGCCAGCGGCCGACACGACGGCCCTCGGATCATCAGCAACCGACACGCTGAACTCAGGCCCGGCAGCGGCCGGCACCGCGGCCTCTGGCCCCGGCGCCGCCCCCGACCCCGGCCCACCGGCAGCCGACACCGCCGTCAGCTCGGTCACCACCAACTGCGCGGCGTCGATACCGCATGCCGCATGCAGCGCGGCCAGGCCCGCGCCCGTGGTCAGAGGCGCCACGCCCCGCGCCGTGGCGGCGGTTCGCGACGGCTCCGCGGCGGCCAGCCCGGTCTCGGCGAACGCGGCGAAGTTGAGCGACTGCCACGGCCGCCCGGCCGCCCGTTCGGAGGCGGCGAAGGCGTCGAGGAAGGCGTTGGCCGCCGCGTAGTCACCAAGCGCACCGGCGAGCCCGGGCAGCACCGAGGCGACCGAGGAGAAGGCCACGCACACCGCCGGACGGTGGCCATGCCGCCACAGGGCCCGGGACAGCAGGTGGCTGCCGCGCACCTTGGCGGCCATGACCTCGGCCATCTCCTCCGGTGTCTTGGACCGCAGCGTGCCGGGGCGCGCCACTCCGGCGGCGTGGAACACCCCGTCCAGCGGCGGCAGATCCGCGACCAGGGCATCGACATCGGCTTCGACGGACACATCCGCCACGCGGTACTCGGCCGTGGCGCCGAGCGCGTCGAGTTCGGCCATCAGATGGCCCGCCGGGGGACGGGCCGACCGGCCGACGAGGACCAGGGTCGGCCGACCGCGCCCGGCCAGGTCGCGCGCGAGCTCGGTGCCGATCCCGCCCGTACCGCCGGTGATCAGATAGGTGCCGTCGGGTGGCAGCGGCGAGAACGAGGGCAGCGGGTCGGCCGCCACCCCCACCGCCACGGGGGTACGGACCAGACGGCGGTCCGCCCGCCACGCCACCGCGCCGCCACCCGGTGCGTTCCGCCCGAGCACCTCCCGCTCCAGGGCGTCGAGCCGGACGTCCAGGGAGTCGTACGAGGACAAGTCGACGCCGTACGCGGTGACGCCCGGAAACTCCTCAGGGAGCGCGAGCACAAGGCCGGTGAGCAGCGCTTGGGCGGGGCGCAGCCGTTCGGCGGTGGCGCCGGTGGCGTGCACATCCTCGGTGACCGCCACCAGACGGCTACCGCCCTGGCTCATCGATGGGATCAGGTCTTGCAGCGTGGACAGGACGGTGTGCGTCGCGGTGTCGAGGTCCGCCACGGTGGCGCACTCGACGGCCGGTCCGGCGAGCCAGACGGTGAGCTGCGCGGGCGGCTCGGCGAGGGAGCCATCACCGCCCCTGCGGACCGTGATGCCGCGCCGCTCCAGCCGGTGGGCCAGCGCACGGACCAGTTCCGAATCCGGCCCGGCCAGCCGGACGGTGTGCGGTGAGTCCCCGTCGGCCAACGGAGGCGTCTCACGCCAGGTGAGACGGTGCAACGGCGCCGTCACCGCGGGCTCGCGTTGGTGCTCGGCCCCGGGCTCGGGCCAGTACCCGGCCCCATGCTCAGGTCGGTGCCCGGCCCGGCCCTCCGGCCGATGCTCGGAGCGGTGCTCGGGCTGGTACTCGGAGCGGTCCTCCGACCCATGCACGGGCTGATACTCGGAGCGGTTCTCCGACCCATGCACGGGGCGATGCTCGTGCCGATACTCGGGG
Organism: Streptomyces sp. 11-1-2; assembly: GCF_003595545.1. NCBI lineage: Bacteria > Bacillati > Actinomycetota > Actinomycetes > Kitasatosporales > Streptomycetaceae > Streptomyces > Streptomyces sp. 11-1-2. The sequence continues at coordinate 9,470,840 of NZ_CP022545.1, read as the reverse complement.
CGGTCCTCCGAGCGGTCCTCGAGCCCGTGCTCGGGCCGCTGCTCGGCCCAGTGCAGTGGCCAGTGGCGTCGGCGCTGGAACGGGTACGTCGGTACGGCCACGCGCGCCCGCCCGGCGCCCAGTGCCGCGTGGTCCAGGTCGACCCCGCGCGTCCACAGCCGCCCCAGGGCCGTCAGCAGAGCCTGCCCGGCGTCGGGCTCGGCACCGGCGCCGGTGCCGGTGCCCGGGGCCGCCAGCGCGAACACCTCCGGCGACGGGTCGCGTTCGGCCGCCACGGCGCGGACCGGCCCCGGCAGGGTGGTGGCGGGCCCGAGCTCGACGAAGGTGTCGTATCCATCGTCCAGCAGACGCTCGACGGCGGCGCCGAAGCGCACCGGGCGCAGGGAGTGTTCGCGCCAGTGGGCCGGGTCCAGGGACGGCTGCCACCCGGCGGTCAGCGTGCTGAGCAGGGGTACCGACGGCTGGCTGGGGGTCAGTTCGGCCGCCACGGCCGCGAGCGGGTCGGCCACCGGGCGCATCGCCGGGGAATGGAAGCCGTGGGAGACGGGGAGTTCGCGGGCCGTCATCCCATCGGCGACCAGCCGCCCGACGGCTCGGTGGACAGCGTCCGGGGCTCCGGCGATCACCACGTGCCCGGGGGCGTTGACCGCGGCCACGCACAGCGCACCGGCCGACTCGGCCACCACCGCGGCAACGGCGTCCTCGCCGCCGCGTACGGCGGCCATGGCGCCCGGTGCGGCCAGATCGCGCATCAGGCGCCCCCGCTCGGCGGCGAACCGCACCGCCTCGGCCAGAGTGAGCGACCCGGCGACGCAGGCGGCGGCGATCTCGCCGACGCTGTGCCCGGCGACCGCGTCCGGGCTCACGCCCCAGGCGCGCAACTGCCTGGCCAGTGCGACACCGAACGCGACGAGCAGCGGCTGCGAGACCTCCGTACGGGCCAGATCGGCGGGCGCGGCATCGGGATCCAGGCACCACTGAGCCAGGGTGCGCCCCCGCACCGGGCCGACAAGTGCGGACGCCTCCTCCATCACACGGCGGAACTCCGGTGCGGTGCGGTACAGGGCGCGGCCAAGCCCCGGCCGCGCGGTGCCCTGGCCGGGCAGCAGGAACACCAGCCGGGGCCGGGGGCGGGCCACGGTGGTGGTGGGGTGGGCTTCGAGGCGTTCGGCGAGGTCGCCACGGGACACCACCGCCAGGCGGTGACGGCCTTGGTCGCGGGCGGTGTTGACGGTGGCGCACACGTCGCCCTCGTCGAGCTCCGGGTGAGCCCGCAGATGGGCCGCGAGGTCACGGGCCGCGGCTGCCAAGGCGTCGGCGCCGCGGGCCGAGAGGGTCAGCAAATGCGGGGCGACCTCGACCCCTGAGCCGTCCTCAACGTCTGAGCCGTCGCTCGGACCAGGCTGAACACCTGGGCCGTTGGTCGGGCAGTCCTGAACACCCGGGCCGTGGCTCGGACCACGCTGAACACCGGAGTCGTCACTCACACCACGCTCGACACCTCGGCCGTAACTCGCGCCGTCCTCGAAATCCGAGCCGTCGCGTGCGGCGTCCGTCTCGTGCCGGGCGGTGGCCGGTCGGCCGCGGCGCGGCAGACGCGGGCGCGGGCGCGGAGGCGGGGGCGGGGGCGGGGGTGCCTGCTCGAGGATGGCGTGCGCGTTGGTGCCGCCGAACCCGAAGGCGTTGATTCCGGCCACCAGCGGGCCGGGGGCTGTCCATGCCCGATGCTCGGTGACCACGGCGAAACCGGCCGCGCCATCGTCGGGGAGGGAGGCGGGCGGATCGTGGTGCAATGAGGCGGGCAACTGCCGGTGGCCGAGGGCCAGGACGACCTTCACCAGGCTCGGCATGGCGGCGGCGTTGAGCAGATGGCCGAGGTTGGTCTTCACCGAGCCCAGGAGTCGGGGCCGCCCGTCGGCCCGTGGCGCGAACGCCTGGGCCAGGGAGCGCAGTTCGACCGGGTCGCCTAGGGCGGTGCCGGTGCCGTGAGCCTCGATGTAGGACACTCCGTCGGGGTCGACGCCCGCGTCACGGTACGCCTGGACGATGATCTCCCGTTGGGTGAGCGCGTTGGGGGCCAGCAGGCTCAGCGAACGCCCGTCGTTGTTCACCGCGGTGCCGCGCAGCAGAGCGAGAACCGGGTCGTCCGCGCGGTACGCGTCGTCCAGCCGGGCGAGAACGATCGCCGCGCCGCCCTCCCCGGGGACGAATCCGTCGGCCGCGGCGCTGAAGGCGTGACAGCGCCCGGTCGGCGAGAGCACGCCCGCCTGCTCCAACAGCCGGTGGCCGGTCGGGGCCAGCGCGAGGTTGACCCCGCCGACCACGGCGAGGTCACACTCCCCCGACTGCAGGCTGCGGCGCGCCAGGTGCAGCGCGACCAGCGCCGAGGAGCATGCGGTGTCGACCGCGAGGGCCGGACCGGTCAGGTCCAGGCTCTGCGCCACGCGGGCGGCGACGAGGTTGGGGAGGTTGCCGACCAACGCGGCGGGAGGCAGCCCGCCGTCCGGGCCGGAAGCCCGGGAGAGCAGTTCGCGGTAGCCACTCTCCCCGGTCGCGGCGAACACGCCGATGCGGCGGCCCGTCCGCCTGGGCCCCGCGTAACCGGCGCGTTCCAGGGCTTCATGGGCCAGTTCCAGGAAGATCCGGGCCTGGGGGTCGGTCGCGGCCGCCTCTTCGTCGTCCATGCCGAAGTACGTGGCGTCGAAGCGGGACGGGTCGTCCAGGAAGGCGCCCCACCGGGCGGTGTCCTCCGGCCGGGTCGTCCATCGCGCGGGCGGTACGGGACCGACGGCGTCGTGACCGGCCACGAGCCGGTCCCAGAAGGCGTCCGGGGTGTCCGCGCCGGGAAAGCGGCAGGCCACGGCAACGACCGCGATGGCTCCCGGGTCGCTGTCGTTCACGGTCCCGCTCGGGCTCGGGCTCGGGGTGGGGGTGGGGGTGGCGCGGGGCCGAGCGGCCTCCGGCGGACCTCCGTGCCGCGTCGCCACCACGTGTTCGGTGAGCGCGGCGACCGTGTCACGGTCGCGCAGCACGGCCGGTGGCACGGTGACAGCGAAGGTGTCCTCCACCTCGGTGAGCACTTCCATCGCCTTCAGCGACGAACCACCAATGACCAGGAACCCGTCGTGCGGGCCGATGGTGTGCTCGGGCCGGTCCAACACCCGCGCCCAAATGCCGGTGACAACCCGCGCCACCTCCCCCCGCGAGCACGGCCCCGCGGGCACGTCCCGCGCAGGAGGGATGGCAGGGCCCGGAACACCCGCACCCGAAACACCCGCACCCGGGGCACGTTCTGCCGGGGCACCTTCTGCCGGGACGGGGGCCGGAATGGCAGAGCCCGAGGCACCCACCGGCAGGACGTCCACGTCCGGGGTGCCCGACCCTGGGGCGCCCACTGGCGGGGAGTCCGCATCCGGGCCACCTGGCCCCGAAGCCCCCGCTGCCGGAACGCCCTCCGCCGGAACGGCAGGGGCCGCCTCGCCAGAGACCGAGACATCCGTCGTCGGACTGGCAGAAGCCGAGCCGCCCTGTGCCGGGATGGAGGCGCCCGGGCCCGCAGAGGTCGGAACCGCAGACGGCGGAGCCGCCGAGGTCGGGGCTGCAGTGCCCGGGGGCGGCGCCCAGGCCGGAACCGCAGAAGCCGGAACCGCAGGCGCCGGGGCCGGGGCCTCAGAAGCCGAGGCCGCCGAGGTCGGGGGCACCGAGACCGGAACCCCAGAAGCCGAGGCCGCCGAAGGCGGACCCGCAAACGCCGAAGCCGCCGAGGCCGGGGGCACCGCGACCGAGGCCACAGAAGCCGGCGTCGCAGACGCCCCACCCCCACGCCCCCACCGCTCCTCGACCGCCGCATAGGCCCCCGCCTCGAACCGCTCCCGCATCGCACGGCGCCTCAGCTTGCCGCTCGTTGTCCGGGGGAACGCGCCCGGTGGCAGGGGCAGGGCCCGTACGTCGTCGTGGGCCAGGGCCTGGCGTACTCGCGCCGCCACCTCGGCCAGCGCGGGCGCCGCCTCGCGCGGTGGCCTGGGCCAGCGTACGAAGACCACCGCCCGTTCCGCGCCGTCGGCCGGGTCGGTGGAGCCCACCACCGCGGCCAGGGGCGGCGTCGGCAGGCCGGGGGTGGCCATTGCCACCTGCTCCAGGTCCGGGGCGTGGAAGGTGCGGCCGCCCACGAACACCACGTCCTTGTGGCGGCCGGTCACACACAACCGGCCGTCGGCCAGGAATCCCAGGTCACCGGTGCGCAGCCAGCCGGCGGCGAACGTGGCGACGGTCGCCTCGGGGGCCTTTCGGTAGCCGCGCGCCACCTGCGGGCCGCCTACCTGGATGTGGCCCACCCGCCGGTCGTCCAGCGGGCGGCCCGCGTCGTCCACGATGCGTACCTCGCACCCGGGCACCGGCAGACCCACGTCCATCAACTCCACGGCGTCCGGGCCCAGGACGGTGTTCACCGCGCGGCCGCGGCTGAGGGCCGCCCGGTCCAGGACACGTGGCACCGCCATCTCGCCCAGGGGCGGGAAGGTGACCGCCAAGGTGGCCTCGGCCAGGCCGTAGACCGGCAGCGGGGCCCGCTCGTCGAGCCCGGACGCACGCGCCTTTGCCGCGAATCGCCGCCACACCGCCGGGGCGATCGGCTCGGCGCCGACCAGGACCAACCGCACGGCGGTCAGATCGAGCCGAGCGAACACCTCGTCGGGAATCCGCCGTACGGCCAGGGCCAGGGCGAAGTTGGCGGCGGACAGGAGTGTCGCCCGGTGCCGGGCCGCCATCTCCAGCCACAGCGCCGGCCGTTTGGCGAACGACAACGGCTCCAGCCGCACCTGTTTGGCGCGCGCGGCGAGCGGGGCCAGGTGGGTGCCGATGAGGCCCATGTCGTGGAAGTACGGCATCCAGCTCGCCACCACATCGTCGGGTGTGAGGGCGGCGGCGAGGCGGATCTGCTCCAGGTTGGCGAGGACGCAGGCGTGCGTCAGCTCGACGCCCTTCGGGTCTCCGGTGCTGCCCGAGGAGAACTGCAGAAAGGCCACGTCGCCGGGCGCGGCATCCGGCAGCCGGGCGGGCGGGCGGCCCTGCCGCAGCTCGCCCAGCCGCAACGGCTCGATCTCGTCCGGCAGTTCGGCCAGCAGTGTCTCGGTGGCCTCGTCCACGGCCACCGGCGGGCGGCCGAGCGATTCCCATACCGGCACCACCCGCTGCACATCGGACGCGAGCGGCACCGGGATGAGGCCGGCCAGCAGGGCGCCCCAGAACATCGCTTGGAAGTCCTCACCGCGCTCGGCGAGCAGCGGGACACATGTGCCGGGCGCCACCCCTGCCGCGAGGTAGCCACCGGCGACGCACAGCGCCTCGTCCCGCAGCCGCGCGAAGGTGACGGTCCGCTCACCACCGTCTCCCCGGACATGCACCAGCACCTGGTCCGGGGCCGCGTCGGCGGCGTCCAACAAGACCTGCGGAAGCGTGGTCTCGCCATTCGGTCCCGTCATCAAGATCCCCAACTCACTTGCCGTCCCCTAGTGGGAGGCACGGAGGGAGCGTCGGGTTCCAGGGGGTCGGCAATCCCTCACCTCGGCATTCACCTCGGCGTTCACCTCCGCGTTCACCTCAACGTTTCACCTCAACGTTCGTCCGGGACCACCGTGGCGAGCCGGTCCACCACGGCCTGGTAGTGGGTCAGGCCGTGATCGACCCACTGCATGGCGCTCTCGCGAGCCGTTCGACCATAGGTGCCCGGCCGGTCACCCACGCCGCGGCTCACCATGATGTCGACGAGTTCAACAAGATAGTCGGCGGAAAGTTCACGCTCGTAGTAGCCCGTGACGGCGAGCAGAGAGTCCAGCGGATGGTCGTACGGCGCGCCGGTGTCCAGCAGAAAGCGGACCTGATTGCGCAGTACGCACAGCTCCTCCTCGTACCCGTACGGCAGCCCGCGGACGAGCGCGTCCACGCGCGTGGCCGCGAGTTCGCGGCTGACGGCTCCCCGCTCCAGCAGCAGGCGCACCTGCCGCTCCGGGTACGGATCCGACCGGACGGCCAGGTCGAGCAGGGTCTGACCGGCGGTGTTGGCGGCGTTGATGTCGGCGCCCGCGTCCAGCAGGGACCACAGGAGGCTCCAGTGCTCCTCGTCTTCGACCCGGCGGGCGGTGGGGTATGGACGGCCCGGACCGGCGGCCGTGAACTGGGGTGCGTTGCCGAAGGCCGCCTGGGCGCGCGGATTGGCACCCGCCGCGAGCAGCGCCTCGACGACCTCGGCCGAACGCGCCGCCACGGCGTGGTGCAGCGGTGTCGCGGCGTACTCGTCGAGCGTGCCGACGTCAGCGCCCTCGCCGAGCGCGGTACGCAGCGCGGCGGGGTCCCCGGCGGCAGCGGCCAGCAGCAGGGCGCGGCTGACGGGGTCCGGCGTATCGCGGGGCGGGAGTTCCAGGATGGCGAAGGCCACTTCCTGGTTCGGCGGGGCGGCGCTGGCCAGCATGACGAACCGTGCTCCGGGGAGCCGTGTCGCCACATGGCCCAGGTAGCAGTCCTCCTCGAAGTCCTCTGTCAGGAAATCCATCGGGCCGAGGACACCGCAGAGCAACTGGACGACGGAGCGCCGCCGCGGGTCCCGTATGCCTCGCAGAAGAGCGAGCCATTCGTTCCCCTCTTCGCCGTCTCCTTCGCCGTCTCCTTCTCCGCCTTCGTCCTCCGCCGCCGCGCCGAACACCTCCGCGCCGAACTCGGCCGCCTCCGCCGCCCACTCCTCCTCGTCGAGTTCCGTCAGATCCTCCTCGTCGGGGAGTTCGTCGCCGAGGAGATCCAGCGCCTCGTAGAGCGAGGTCGCGACACCGATGAGGGAGAACCAGGCACCGTCCTCGTCCTCGAACTCCTCGTCCTCGGACTCCTCGTCGGTGTCCTCGATGGCATCCGAGTCCTCTACGGCCGGGTCCTCGACGGCGTCCGGGGCCGCCGCGCCGGTGCCGGGGGCTGGGACACCGAAGAGTTCCGCGAGGTCCGCGTCGTCGAACACCGTCTCCTCGGGGTCGTACTGCACGACCACATAGCGCCCACCGGTCAGCTCTTCCCGCAGCTCACCCGACTCGGCCTCCGCGAGACACCGCAACAGCTCGTCAAGATCCATGGCCGGAGTCTGGCAGGCGGGTCCGACAGCCTCCGGGCGGCCGGGCCCGCCGCGGTCGACGCCGTCGCGGCCAGCCCGGTCGCGACCAGCCCGGTCGCGACCGGCCCCGTCGCGACCGCCCGGCCGCCGCCTCGGCTCAGGCGAAGACCGACAGCAGCAGGGCCATCGCCAGGCCGAGCACGCTGACCAGCGTCTGCACAACCGTCTGGGTCTTGGTGGCCTGGCCGAGGTCCATTCCGAACGACTCCTTCACCAGCCAGAACCCGGCGTGGTTGACATAGTTGAGGCCGAGGGAACCGGCCCCGATCGCGACCACCAGCAGGGATGCCTCCAGGCCCCCGCCGTCACCGATCAGCGGGGCCACGATGCCGGTGGCCGAGACGATGCCGACGGTGGCGGAGCCCGTGGTCAGCGACAGCAGCAGGGCGATCAGCCAGCCCAGCAGGATCACATTGATATGGGCGCCCTCGGCGGCCGAGGCGATGGCATCGCCGATGCCCGAGTCCTGAAGGACCTGCTTGAAGGCCCCTCCCCCACCGATGATGAGCAGGATCGCGGCGATGGACTTCAGGCTGTCGGTCAGGGAGGCACGGGTCTCCTCACCGGAGCGGCCGGAACCGGCGAACGTCACCCCGAGGGCGAAGACGAACCCGGCGAGCATCGCCACCAGCGGCTCTCCGGCGAATACGAGCGCCGCGCCCAGCCCGCTCGACTCGTCCAGCACCGTCTCGGCCAGCGTGCGCAGCAACATCAGGACGACGGGGACCAGCACCGCCGCCACGGCCAGGCCGGTGGGCACACCGGTCCGGCGGGGCGCGTCCGTGTCCGCCTGCGCACCGGGTCCGGAGGTGGCCGCAGCGGGCTGCCGCTCGGCCCCGGCGAACTGGGCCACCAGCTCGGCGTCCGGGGCGACGTCGGGAAGCCGGGGCGCGATCCAGCGGGCGTAGACGGGGCCCGCGAGGATGACGGTGGGTATGGCACAGACGATGCCGACGCCGAGGGTGAGACCGAGGTCGGCGTGGAGGCCGGTCATCGCGGTCAGCGGTCCGGGGTGCGGCGGCAGCATGCCGTGCAGGGTGGACAGCGAGGCGATGGCGGGCACGCCGAGGAGTACGTACGGGCTGCCCTTCGTGCCGCCCTGGCCCTCCATCCTGCGGGCGACGCTGAAGATCAAGGGCAGTAGCACGATCAGGCCCACCTCGAAGAACATGGGCACGCCGATGACGAACGCCGCGGCACCGACCAGCCAGGGCAGCCTGCGCGGCTCGGCGCGGGCGACGAGGGCGCGGGCGATGGTGTCGGTCGCGCCCGAGTCGGACAGCAGACGGCCGAGCATGGCGCCCAGGGCGAGGGTGACGCCCACGTCGCCGAGGGTGCCGCCGGCGCCCTCCTCGATGGATCCGACGAGTTTCGAGGCGGGTTCCCCGGCCGCGATCCCCGTGCCCACGCTGACCAGGATCAGCGCGACGAACGGGTGGACACGCAGCCGGGAGTTGATGAGGTAGATCAGTGCTGCTATCGCCACCGTGAGGATGAGCAGCAGCCACCAGGTGTGTGCGGTCATGCGGTGCCTTCCAGGACATGCGTGTCATTACGGGACATGCGGGCGGGTTCGTACGGCCACCAGGGCATGGGTGGGTCAGGGAGTGGGGCGCGAGTCGAGGGCATGGGTGGGTCAGGGGGTGGTGCGGATCGAGGGCATGCGGGCGTGAGGCGGGGCCAGCGGCAGTGGCCGGTGAGGCTCACTAGTGGCGACCGCCCCGGGGGTGTCGGTCAGTCCAGTCCCAGGTGTCCGACCAGTTCGGCCACGGCCTTGTCCTGCCGGGCCAGGTAGGTGGCGAAGGCGCCACCGGTGGTGAAGGCGTCGGTCCAGCCGTGGCGGGTGAGCTCGGCCTTCCACTGCCGGGAGGTGTGCAGCGCGGTCAACACCTCGATCCAGCGTTCGCGGTCCGCGGAGCTGATGCCGGGCGGGGCGACGATCCCCCGCCAGTTGTCGAAGACGAGATCGATCCCGGCGGCCTTCAGCGTCGGCACCCTGGGCAGCGCGGCCACCGGCCGGTCGCTGGTGACCGCGAGCACCCTGAGCTGTCCGGCGGCGATCTGGTCGAGGAACTCGCCGATGCCGCTGGTGGCGAAGTCGACCCGGCCGTCCAGCAGGGCGGGGAGCAGATCGCCGCCACCGCCGTCGTAGGCGGCGTACCGCACCTTCTTCGGCTGAACGCCGACCGCGCCGGCCAGCGCCATGGGCAGCAGGTGGTCCGGGCCGCCCAGTGACGAGCCGCCACCGACCGTGACGCCTCCGGGGCTCTTGCGCCACCCGGTGACCAGGTCGGCGAGGGTGCGGTACGGCGAGTCCTTGCGGACCACCACCGCTTCGGGCTCCTCGATCAGGCGGGCGATCGGGGTGGTCCGTGCCACGGTCACCTTCGCGCCCTGCACATGCGCCGCACCGAGGACACCGAGGCCCATCTGCAGGGCGAGCCTCCCGTTGCCCCGTTCGTCCACGGTGCGCTGCAGGCCGACGGTGCCACCGGCTCCGGGCAGGTTGAACACCTCCATGTCCGAGGCGGTCCCGGTCTCCTCCAGCACCCGGGCCACGGTCCGTGCCGTGGTGTCGTACCCGCCTCCGGGTGTGTTGGGCACCAGGATCCGCAGACCGTCGTCCGCGGTGTCCCCGGGGCCCGGCCAGGTGCCACACGCGCCGACGAGCAGGGACAGCACAGCGGCCAGGAGGCCGGACAGGGCGCGGGTGCGGCCTCTCATGACACCTCCCTTTCGCTTCCCATACGGCGGACGCCATGATTGTGCAGCCTGGTGAGAACTGCGCCCAGGTTGTGTCAGCAGGAGAGATTGAGTTCATTGTGGTCGCCGCGTTCCGTCGTCAAACGCTCGCGGGCGAGATGCTGGTGTTGCAGCTCGCCATCGTCGTGGTGGTGCTGATGGCGGTCGCCGCGGTCTCGCTCGCCCAGTCGGAAGCCACCTTCAACCGGGTGGAGGGCCGCCGGGTCGGTGCGCTCGCCGAGCAACTGGCCGCCCAGCCGCTGGTACGCAGCCGGCTGGTGGGCCCCTCACCGGCGGAGGCGCTGGCCCCGCTGGTGTATTCGTCCCGGGTGCAGTCGCGGGTGACGTCCGTCACGGTGGCCGATGGTGACGGGCGCGTCGTCAGCTCGACGAATCCCACGGTGCTCGGCGACCGGCTGCCGCTGGGCAAGGGGGTCGGCGCGGGGCGCGGCTGGTCGGGCACGCTGGACTGGGACGGCAGCCGGGAACTGGTGGCCCAGGTGCCGGTCCTCGGTGCGACGGGCGACGACCTGGGGCGGCATCTGGGCACCGTCATGATCGGCGAGGCGTCTCCCACGGTGTGGCAGCGGCTGAGCGGCGCGTCCTCGTACCTGCCCGTCTACCTCGGTGTCGCCAGCGCGCTCGGCGTCGTCGGCTCCTGGCTGCTGGCCCGGCGCGTCAAACGGCAGACGCTCGGGCTGGAGCCGCGTGAGATCACCGGGCTGGCCGAGCACCGCGAGGCGATGCTGTACGGCATCGCCGAGGGCGTTGTCGCGCTCGATCCGCAGCATCGGGTAACACTCGTCAACGACATGGGCAGACGGCTGCTGGACCTGCCCGAGGACTGCGTGGGCCGGAACCTGGCCGAGCTCGGCATCGAGGGACGACTGCTGGACGTGCTGGCCGGGGCGCGGAAGGAGACGACGGACCCGAAGGACGAGGTCGTCGTCCGGCACGGCCGCGTCCTGGTCATGAACCGGATGACCGTCGTCAAGGACGGACGGCCGCTCGGCTCCGTCACCACACTGCGGGACCGCACCGAGCTGGCGAGGCTGGAGCGCGAGATCGGCTCCTTCCGGAGCACCTCCGAGCTGCTGCGCGCGCAGACCCACGAGTTCGCCAACCAGCTCCACACCATCTCCGGGCTGATCCAGATCGGCGAGCAGGAGGAGGTGGTGCGCTACATCCGGGCGCTGAACCAGCGCCGCCAGTCGCTGGACATGTCCATCGGCCGCCGGGTCAGGGACACCGCCGTGGCCGCGCTGCTGATGGCGAAGGCGTCCCAGGCCGCCGAGCGGAAGGTGGTCCTGCGTCTCTCGGACCGCACCGCGCTGGACCGGCTGACCCCCGAGGACGCCGCCGATGTGGCGACCGTGGTCGGCAACCTGGTCGACAACGCCATCGACGCCGCCACGTCCGAGCGCGGCGACGGGGGCAGGGACATGGCCGAATGCGGGGACGGCGACGAGCCATGGGTGGAGGTCGAGCTGCGCCAGGACAACGCCAGTGTGGAGATCGTGGTACGCGACTCCGGCCCCGGTGTCGCCCCCGGACTCGCCCAGGAGGTCTTCGCCCATGGCTTCACCACCAAGGCCGCCCGGGAGGGCGAGCGCGGCATCGGGCTCGCCCTCACCCGGCTCGTCTGCGAGCGCCGCGGTGGCGAGATCGCGGTGACCAATACTCCCCAGGGCGCGATGTTCAGCGCCCGCATGTCCGTCAGCCACCCCGCCGACGCGGTGGCGGAAGGAGCGACCCGATGACCGAGTCGGCCGGCACGATCGATGTGCTCGTCGTGGACGACGACTTCATGGTGGCCCGTGTCCACCGCACCTTCGTGGAGCGGGTGGCGCCGTTCCGCGTCGTCGGCACCGCGCACACCGGCGAGCAGGCGATCGAGGCGGTCGACGCGCTCCGTCCCGACCTGGTCCTGCTCGACCTCTATCTGCCGGACCTCTTCGGTCTGGACGTCATCCCCCGGCTGCGCGCCGCCGGGCACGACTGCGACGTCATGGTGATCACCGCGGCGCGGGAGGCCGACGCGGTGCGCGGCGCGGTCCGCCAGGGCGTGGTCGACTACGTCCTCAAGCCCTTCGACTACGAGGATCTGCGGCCTCGCCTCGAACGCTATGCGACCCAGCGCGGACGGCTGCTCACCACCGTCGTCCGCGGCCAGGCGGACGTGGACCGGGTCCTGGCCGGGGCGTTCGCACCCCCGGCGGGCGGGGCCCTCCCGAAGGGCCTGAGCGTGGAGACCGCCCAGCTCGTCGAGCGCGCCCTCCGCGAGGCGGACGGCACCGTCTCCGCCGCCGAGGCGGCCACCGCGATCGGCATCTCCCGTGTCAGCGCCCGCCGTTACCTGGAGTACTTCCACGCCACCGGCAACGCCGACGTGTCCCTGCGCTACGGCACCGCCGGCCGCCCGGAGCGCCGCTACAACTGGCGGGCGTAGCAACCCCGGTCCGCACCGGTTCGCACCAAGCCCGGTGGGTGGCCCGGGGTGAGACAGCCGAACGAGCCTTGTCATGACCCTTGACGCGGGTCGGCGCGTCCACCAAGATCCCACTGGAATCGATTCCATGGAATCGATTCCAGTGGGATTCATTCCGAGCCACGCCGCCCCTGTCCCTCCCCCAACCTCACCACCAGGGCGGCGGCTTCGCCGCACCCGCACGAGCCCGACACAGTGAAAGGCCGCATGTGGACGCCACCGTTACCCTCAAGGACGTCGCAGCGCGCGCCGGTGTCTCCGTGGGGACCGCGTCGCGGGTGCTCTCCGGCCACTCGGCCACCTCACCCGCGGCCCGCGAACGTGTGCGGGCGGCGGCCACCGAGCTCGGCTATCGGATGAACGCCCGGGCACAGGCGCTGCGTTCGGCGCGCAGCCATGCGGTGGGGCTCCTCGTCTCCGACGTACGCAACCCGTTCTTCGCGGACATCGCCCACGGCGCCGAACAGACCGCGCTCGCCTCGTCGTACGTCACGCTGCTGGCCAACGCCAATGAGGACACCGCACAGCAGGACACCTACCTGGATGTGTTCCTCACCCAGCGGGTGGACGGCATCATCATCGCTCCCCAAGGAGCGGGCCGCGGCGACCTGCGCGCGCTGGAACAGGCGCGGGTGCCGATGGTCTTCGTGGACCGCACCGTCGACGGGTTCGATGTGCCCAGCGTGACCGCCGACAACGCGCAGGGGGTCGAGCTCGCCGTCGCACATCTCGCCGAACAGGGCCACACCCGTATCGGATACATCGGCGGACCGCCGTCCGTATCCACCGGGCGGGCGCGTCTGAGCGCGTTCCTGGAGTCGATCGCCCGCCACCATCTGGACGACGACCCCGCGCTGATCACGGCGGGCGACTTCCGCCGGGCGAGCGGTGGCACCGCGGCCGCGAAACTCCTCGCGAACCACCGGCCGCCTACCGCGTTGCTCGCCGCCGACAGCCTGATGGCGGTCGGCGCCGTGAGCGAGGTGCGCCGACGCGGTCTGCGGATCGGCGAGGATCTGGCCCTGGTCGCCTTCGACGACATCGAGTGGTTCGCCGAACTCGACCCCCCGCTCACCGTGGTGGCCCACGACGCCCGCGCCTTAGGGGCGACCGCGATGCGGCTCCTGCTCGACGTCATCAACGGCGGTACGGCCGAATCCGTCGTCCTCCCGATGCGGCTGATCCCCCGCCGGTCATCCTCGGCGCGGCCGACGCACACCGCAGCCGTCCACCCCTCCGTCTGACGGCCCCGACCCACCCATACCCACAGCGCGAACACCCACAGCCCGAACACCCACTCCGCGGAGCCGCCCACCGTGCGGCCCCGCCGCCTCGGCGCGGCCTTCGCGGACCACCCTCACCTGCCCGACGCACGACGAAAGGCTGACCATGCGCATCGCACTCGGCAACGACCACGCGGGGCTGGCGCTCAAGGAACACGTCCGCCAGGTGCTGCGACGTCTGGGACATGAGGTGGCCGACTTCGGCCCCGACACCGAAACCCCCGTCGACTTCCCCGACATCACCTTCGCCACCTGCGACGCCGTACGCCGCGGGGAAGCCGACCGCGCCGTGCTGGTGTGCGGGACGGGCGCGGGCGCGCTGATGGCCGCCAACAAGATCGCGGGCATTCGATGCGGTCTCGGACATGACGTGTACTCCGCCCACCAGGCCGTCGAGCACGACGACGCCAACGCGCTCGCCATGGGTGCCTGGCTCATCGGACCGGCCATGGCCACGGAGGTCCTGGAGGCGTTCTTGACCGCGACGTTCGACGACGACGCCGACACGGTGCGCCGCGTGGCCAAGCTCCGCGACCTGGAACTGCGCTCGGCCCGCGAGCTCGCCGACCACATCTGACTTCTCTGGCACACCTCCGATCGAAGGAGACCGGTATGAGCGCTCCTGCCTCGCCCTCGACCCCGCCACCCACGCGTGGACGCGTCCGGACGGCCCTCGCGTCCGCCGTCGGCACCTGCGTCGAGAACTACGACTTCGTCGCCTACGGCACCGCGTCCGCCCTGTACTTCGGCGACGCGTTCTTCCCCAACTCGGACCCGGTGGTCGGCACCCTGCTGGCCTTCGTCACCCTCGGCGTCGGCTTTCTGATGCGCCCGATCGGCGGGGCCATCGGCGGTTACCTCGGCGACCGCCACGGGCGTAAACCCGTCCTGGTCGCGGCCCTGCTGACGATGGGCATCGCCACCGTCCTGATCGGCATGCTGCCCACCTATGAGCAGGTCGGGGTGTTCGCGCCCGCGCTGCTGGTGGTCATCCGCTGTATTCAGGGGCTGGCGTTCGGCGCCGAGTGGGGCAGCGCCGTGATGATGACGTACGAGCACGCGCCCCGCACCCGCCGCGGCCTGTACTCGGCGATACCGCAGGCCGGCAACCCGCTGGGCATCGCGCTCGCCAACATCGCCTTCCTGCTCTCCTCCACCCTCGACTCCGACTGGGCCTGGCGGCTGCCCTTCCTGGCCAGCGCCCTGCTGATCGTGGCCGGAGTGGTCATCCGGATGAAGCTCACCGAGTCCCCGGAGTTCGAGGCCGCCAGGGCGAAGGGCACCACCGTCCGCAACCCGCTGCTCAGCGTGGTGCGCGAGGACTGGCGCAACATCCTGCGCATCATCGCCCTGCGCGTCGTGGAGTCCTGTGCCTACTACCTGACCGCCACCTACCTCCTCTCCTACATCACCGACCGCGACTCCGGCGACCGTGGCGTGGCACTCGCCGGTGTGGTCACCGCCAGCCTGCTCGCCACCGCCACCACCGTGCTCTCCGGCGCGCTCACGGACCGCGTGGGCCGCCGCACGGTCTACCTCGTGGCCTGTGTGCTGGCCGCCCTCTTCGGCTTCCCGATGTTCCTGATGGCCAACTCCGGGGCCCCGGTGCTCATCGTGCTGATCTTCCTGATCGGCATCGGTGTGATCCACGCGGCGCTGACGGGCACTCAAGCGGCCTGGTTCGCCGAGCTGTTCAACACCGCCACCCGCACGTCCGGGGCCTCACTGGGCTACCAGACGGCGGCGTCGGTGGCCGGTTTCGCGCCGTTCCTCGCCGTGCTGCTCGCGGAGTCCTTCGGCTGGGCGGGCCCGGCCGGTCTCTACGTGTGCATCGCGCTGGTGGGACTTCTCGGTGTGCTGTCCACCCGTGAGACCTGGGGTCCCGGGCAGCGCATGGCCCGCCCGGCCGGTCAGCCGCGGCGGCCGGCCGATCGGGCGGGGCATCCTTCCCGCTGAGGGCGGCCCTCACGGACCGGGCCTAGCGGTCCTGACCCGGCATGCCCGCACACGTCCGGCAGGGACAGTGCGGGCAGCCCGTGGTGTGCAGGTAGCGTGGCGGACCGGCCGTACGGCGGCAGATCAGGCAGGTCAGTTCGCCGTCGTCGGCGACCACTTCCTCGTACGCCACCGGGGTCATCCGGTCGTCCGCGCCGATCCGCTTGTGCGGCGAGCCGACGGCGAGGATCAGATGGTCGGTGATCGCGCCGACGGCGTGCGGGATGTCGCCTTCGATCAGGAAGGTCTGTCCGGCGTGGGTTTCGTGGATGCGGCCGTCGTAGGTGATGGTCCCGATGCCGGCCACCACGGTCAGGACGTGGTGGCCGGGGTGGGTGTGCGGGACGAACCCGGCGCCCGCGGGCAGCCGGATCAGGTCGGCGCCGATGTCCCCGTTGGTCACCAGTTCGCGTCCGCTGGCCGACGCCGTGCCGTGGACCGGCACGGGCAGCGGAGCATGCTGCACATGCAGTCCGGTGTGCTGGTGGCGCACCGTCCTGGTGGCCCAGGTCGCGATCTTCAGCGCGGGCTCGGTGTCCTGTTCCGGCATGTCACTCCCTCGGTTGTGAATCCCAAACGACGCCGCCCAGGTCATGGCGGCCGGCGCGCAGAACGGAAAAGCCCACCGTGGCCGGGCGGCCGGGGCGCGGCCACCGCACCCACGTCCAGCGGTCGGCACGGGCCGTCCCGTGGTCGTCCGCGAGACGGCGCCACAGGTAGTCGAGCGCCCATGGCGTGCCGTCGGCAGTGGTGGGGGCATGGGTGGAGGCATGGGTGGAGGCATGGGTGGGGGTGGCGGGGGCGTGGGGCAGCAGTCGCAGTGTGCCGTCCTCGGACTCCCACCGTGCGCCGAACTCCACCGGCCCGGGCGCCGCGGGTACGCCGCCCTCGGTGACGGGTTCGGCCGCGGACTGGACGATCTCGGCGGCGAGTTCGGCGTATTCCGAGAGGGGCCACTGGGACCGCAGATACGCACGCCACCGCGCCTTCTCCGCCTCCGGCAGGGGCGTCCTGATCCCGTTCTCGCGCACGTGTGCGCGCAGGAAGTCGAACGCGGCGAAGGCCGGCTCGTCTCCGGTGGGGGCCGGTTCGTCGGCGGCGTACGGCGCGATCGCGCGCAGTGCGCGGTGCAGG
The DNA here is from genome assembly GCF_003595545.1 of Streptomyces sp. 11-1-2. NCBI lineage: Bacteria > Bacillati > Actinomycetota > Actinomycetes > Kitasatosporales > Streptomycetaceae > Streptomyces > Streptomyces sp. 11-1-2. The sequence goes on along the minus strand of NZ_CP022545.1, from coordinate 9,454,048 downwards.
TCGCGGTGCGGGTCGCGGTGCGGGGCACGGTCCAGGTCCCACGAGGACGCGTCCTCCGTCGGGCCGGTGGCGAGCAGGGTCCGGGCGGTGGCGGCGGCGTAGCGCAGCAGTCGTTCGTAGCGGACGGCGGAGATCCGCCGTACGGCCAGGGTGCCGCCCATCGCGGTGCGCTGCGGCTTGCCGGTGGCGGTGGCCAGGAAGCCGCCCCATCGGACGGCGGCGGGGCGTAGGGCGGCCTGCTCGCACACGGTCCGCACCGCGTCGAGGGTGGTGGCGGCAGGCTCGTCGATGACGAGGCCGACCTCATGGCCGAGAGTGGTCTCGGCCACCGGGACGGCGGCGAACCGGCCGCGCAGGCCCGCGTCGTGCCACATCCGCTCCACGTCCAGCGGATAGTGCTTCTCGCCACCACGGTCGATGCGTTCCTTGGCGCGCCCCCTGAGCACGAGCAGTCCGTCGCGGAACTCTCCGAGGTCGCCGGTGCGCAACCAGCCGTCGGGGGTGAGCGTCTCGGCGGTGCCGCCCGGGTCGCGCCAGTAGCCGTCCATCATGTCCGGTGTTCTGATCCACACCTCGCCGGAGGCGAGCCGTACCTCCGTGCCGGGCAGCGGGAGTCCGACGGGCGGGAAGCGGTCGAGGTACTGCGCCAGGAAGTCCTCCTCGGTCAACACGGGCATGGTGAAGCTGAAGTTGACCGCTTCGGTGAGCCCGTATCCCTGGCGGAGTCGTGGCCCGTAGCGCCGGTGGAAGCGCCGGGCGAGGTCGCCGGTGAGCGGGGCGGCCGCGGTGATCAGGTAGTCCAGGCCGTCCGGCCAGCCGGGGCCCGCCTCCACCAGCTCGGTGAGCAGGGCGGGAACGATCGAGGCGGTGCGGGCGCCGCCCGCCGCCAGATCGCGCAGATAGCCTTCCGGGTCGAAGGCGGTGTGCAGGACCAGCGGGGCGTGCGTGATGTGGGTGCCGATGAGCGACATGACGAGCGCGTTGCAGTGGTACAGCGGCAGGCAGGTGCCGTGCGGACGGCCGGGGGCGAAGCGGTGCAGCCGCGCCGTCTTGGTGGCGTTGCCGAGGACGGCGCGGCGGCTGAGCATCACGCCCTTGGGGGTGCCGGTGGATCCGGAGGTGAACATGATGAACGCCAGGTCCGCTCCCCCGGGATCGGCCGGGGCCCCGGGAAGGATCCGCGCGCGGAGCGCCTGCGCGCGGTCGCGGGATGCGTCGATGACCGCCGAGGCGTCCACGCGCCGTACGGTGTCGGCCAGCTCCGCATCGGAGCTGCGCGGATGGCGCGGTACGGCCACCAGCCCCAGGTCGAAGCAGGTAAGGAGGGCCCCGGCCAGCGGCTCGCCATGCGGGAGCCGGATGACGACGCGGGCGCCGGGCGGCAGCTCCTCCAGGCCGTGCAGCGGTGCCCGGAAGCGCCGTGCCAGTTCCGTGGTGTCCAGCGGGGCTCGGTGCGCCACAGATGTCATGGGTTCTCCGTCCCTCGGGCGGTGCGCTCGTATCGTCGCGCCCTCTCGGCTCGGCGCGGCTCCCCGACGGGTCGTGGCCCCTCTACTCGGCGTGACCCTTCCACTCGGTGCAGTTCGTCGGCGAGGATCCGGCCGAAGTCGCCGATGTGCTGGGGCTGCATGATCCGTTCGTGGTCGCGGTCGACTTCGTGGACGGTGAGCGCGCCGGTGACCAGCGGACGCCACGCCTCTCGCAGCGACGGGCGGTTTCCGGCGCCCGCCACGTGGACGGCATCGCCGTCCAGGACGGGTGGCCGGTAGTCCCGCAGGAGCCGGGCGTTGTTCTTGGAGACCGCGACGACGCGGCCGATGTCCTCCTCGGTGAGAGTGGCGAGCACACTGCCCTCGGCGCGGAGCGCGGCGGTGACCGTGGCGAAGTCCGTTTCGCCGGGCGGGAATCGCCCCTCGTCGTATCCGGCCGCGGTCAGCAGGATGCGGTGGATCCGCTCCTCGTCGATGCGCTCCCCGGGCCCGTCGTCGGGTCCGTGGCCGGGTCCGTCGCCCGGTCCGTCGTCGGGGCGCGGCGGCAGGGTGTCGACGACGCAGACCAGCCCTGGCTCGACGCCCAGCTCCCGCAGCCGTACTGCCATGGCGTGGGCGACGAGACCGCCGAAGGACCAGCCGATCAGGTGGTACGGGCCGTGCGGGCGCACCGACCGCAGTTCGTCGACGTAGATCTCGGCCATCTCCTCGACGCTGGAGGGCAGTTGGCGGATGCCGCCGGGGCCCTCGCCCCGGAGGGCGTAGAGCGGATGCGCGCGGTCGACGTGGTGCAGCAGCCCGGCGTACAGCCAGCCGAGGCCGCTCAGGGGGTGCACACAGAACACCGGCGCCGCTTCGCCGCCGGCGCGGTACGCGATGAGGTGGCCCCGGGTCGTGGGCGTGCCGTCGTCGAGACGTGCGGCGAGAGCGGCCGGGGTGGTCGCTTCGAACAGGTCGCGGATGGTGGGCCGCAGGCCGAGCACCTCGTGGATCCGGGAGGCGAGCCGGGTGGCGCTCAGCGAGTGCCCGCCCAGTTCGAAGAAGCTGTCCGTGGCCCCGATCCGGGGCAGGCCGAGCACCTCGGCGAACAGTCGGCACAGCGCCTCCTCCCGCAGCGTGCCCGGCGCCCGGCCGCGGGTGCCGCGGCCCCATTCGGGCTCGGGCAGCGCGCTCCGGTCCACCTTGCCGTTCCGGGTGAGCGGAAGGCGGTCGAGGGGATGGAGCCGGGCGGGCAGCATGTAGCCGGGCAGCCGCGCGGCCAGGTGGTCGCGTACGGAGTCGAGGTCGAGGTCGGCCCCGGCGGGATCGGCCCCGGCGAGGCCGGCGGCGGCGAGGCCGGTTCCGGCGGATTGGGGCACGAGGTAGCCAACCAGCCGCCGGTCGTCGGGACCCACGTCCCGCACCGCCGCGGCGGCGGCCCGCACTTGGGGGTGCGCCGCCAACGCGGCCTCGATCTCGCCGAGTTCGATGCGGTGGCCGCGCAGTTTGATCTGGTCGTCGTCGCGGCCGTGGAAGCGCAGGGTGCCGTCGGCCCGCCAGGAGGCCAGATCGCCGGTGCGGTACATGCGGGTGCCGGGCGGGCCGAAGGGGTCGGCGACGAAGCGCCACGCGGTGAGCGACGGACGGTGCAGATAGCCGTGGGCGACGCCCGCCCCGGCCAGGTACAGCTCACCGATGGCGCCGGGCGGCACGGGTCGCAGCCGGTGGTTGAGAACGTACGCGCGGGTGTTGGCGACGGGGCGGCCCAGGGGAACACCGGGCTCCTGAGGACCGGTGACGGGGTGGCAGGCGGACCAGACGGTGGTCTCGGTGGGGCCGTAGCAGGCGAGCAGACGGCAGCCGAGGCCGGTGAGGGTCTCGGCGAGCGGGCCGGGGACGGACTCACCGCCGATCACCGCGCGCATGCCGTGCAGCACGGCGGGCCGCCGGGCCGCCAGGGTCTCCCAGCGCGAGGGGGTGGCCTGCATGACCGTGACGCGGTGCCGGGCCAGGAAGGCGAGCAGGGCGTCCGGGTCACGGAGCGTCGCGGCGTCGGCGACCACCGTGGCGGCGCCGGTGACGGGGCCGAGGAACAGCTCGGGCACCGACATGTCGAAGCCGGCCGGGGCGGCTGCCAGGACGCGGTCACCGGCGCGGACACCGAGTCGTTCGCGCATCGTGGCCAGCAGGTTGGTCAGCGCCGGGCGCGGGACGACGACGGCTTTTGGGTGGCCGGTGGAGCCGGAGGTGTGGATCGCGTAGGCGGCGTCGGCGGGCAGCCGGGCGGGGCCGAACGGCGTGACCGGCCCGGCGGTGATGGCCCAAGGCTCGCCGGTGGGTTTCGGGGCGCGGGTGGTGGCCGGGCCGCGGGTGGTACCCGCAACGCCGCTGGCCGCGGGGGCAGTGCCCGCGGGGTCGGTACCCGGGGCCTCGATGCCCGGAGTGCCGGTGGCCGGGGCCTCGCTGGCCGGACCCTCGATGCCCGGAGTGCCCGTGGCCGCAGCCTCGCTGGCCGGACCCTCGATGCCCGGAGTGCCCGTGGCCGCAGCCTCGCTGGCCGGACCCTCGATGCCCGGAGTGCCCGTGGCCGCAGCCTCGCTGGCCGGACCCTCGATGCCCGGAGTGCCCGTGGCCGCAGCCTCGCTGGCCAGGGCTTCGACGTCCCGAGTGCCAGTGACCAGGGCCTCAGTGCCCACGGCCTCGCTGCCCGAAGTGCCCGCGCCCGGGGCCTCGGCGCCCGAGGCTCCGGTGCCCGGGGCCTCGATGGCCAGGGCCTCGACGTCCCGAGTGCCAGTGCCCGGGGCCTCGATGGCCAGGGCCTCGACGTCCCGAGTGCCAGTGGCCAGAGCCCCGGTGCCTAGGGCCTCGGTGCCCGGAGTGCCCATGCCCGGCGTGCCGGTGGCCGCAGCGCCAGTGGCCACGGCCCGCATGTCCGCCGCGCACAGAACGAGGGCGGGGCGGGCGTCGGCGAGCAGGGCGTCGATCCGTTCGGGCGGCAGGTCGGGGTCGAAGGGCAGATAGGCGGCGCCGGAGGCCAGCACGGCCAGGCACGCGGTGATCAGGCCGGTGTCGCGCGGCAGCCCGACGGCGACCAACCGGCCGGGGCCCGCGCCACGGTCCGCAAGCGTCCGGGCGAGGTCCGCGACCCGTTCGGAGAGCTGCCGGAAGTCCAGGGTCTCCGTGGCCCCGATCACGGCGGGCGCGTTCGGGGTACGGCGGGCCTGGGCCGCGAACAGCTCGACCACGCCTGCCGCCCCGGCCGCCTCGTGCGCGGCGTCGCTCCAGGTGATGTCGTTCCAGGCGGTGTCGTTCCAGGCGGTGTCATTCCAGGCGGTGACGGTCCGTCGCTCCTCGTCCTCCGTGAGCAGGGGCAGGTCCGCGATGGCCCGGTCGGGGTCGGTCACGGCGGCGCGGAGCAGCCTGGCCAGCCGCTCGTTCAGGGCGTCCGCCGTTCCCCGGGTGAACAGGTCGGCGTTGTACTCCAGCACCCCGGTCACGCCCGCGGGCGCGCCGGTCCCGTCGTACTCCTGCCGCAGGCTCCACAGCAGGTCCAGGCGGGCCCGGTCGCCGTGCACCGGTACCTGCCGCGCGGTGATCCCCGGCAGGTCGATGTCGGCGCTCCCGGTGTCCTGGAAGGCCAGCATCACCTGGAAGACGGGGTGGTGCGCGGTGGACCGCGGCGGATTGAGGAGCTTCACCAACTGCTCGAACGGCAGCTCCTGGTGGTCGAAGGCGTCCAGATCGGCCGCGCGCACCCGGCGCAGCAACGTGGCGAAGGAGGGGGTCCCCGACAGGTCGGTGCGCAGGACCAGCGTGTTGACGAAGCAGCCGATGGTGTCGTGCAGTGCCGCGTCGTGGCGGCCCCCGACCGCCGTGCCGATCGGGATGTCCTCGCCCGCGCCGAGCCCGGACAGCAGGGCGGCGAGCCCGGCGTGCAGCACCATGAACATGCTCGCCTCGTGTTCGCGGGCGAGGGCGGTGAGCCCACGGTGCAGTTCGGCGTCCAGGGTCAGCTCGACGGTGCCGCCGCGGTGCGAGATGGTCGGCGGGCGCGGGTGGTCGGCGGGCAGCGGCAGCACCTGCGGGATGCCGCTCAGGGCGCGCGTCCAGTACGCGGCGGCGGCGTCGGTGGGCAACTCCCGCTGCCAGAGGGCGAAGTCCGAGTACTGCGCGGGCAGCGGCTCCCACCGGGGGGCGGTGCCGGTGGCCCTGGCCCGGTAGGCGGCCGACAGATCGCGGGTGAGCGGGGTCAGCGACCAGCCGTCGGCGGCGATGTGGTGGGGCAGCAGAAGCAGCGCGTGCCGGTCGGGGCCCAGCGCGTACAGCGTTGCCCGCAGGGGCAGTTCCGCGGTCAGATCGAAGGGGCGGGCGGCGTCGGCGGCGAGCCGCTCGACGAGGCGCGCTTCATCGGCGCCGTACCCGTCCGCCTCGTCCAGCGACACCGTCGCGAAGGGCGGCTCGACGGGAGTGGTGGGGCGCTGCCAGGGCTCGCCGTCGTGGACCTCCACCACGGTGCGCAGGATCTCGTGGCGCGTCAGGACATCCATGAGCGCGGCGCGCAGCGCCTCGGTGTCCAGCGGGCCGTCGAGCGTGAAGGCGAAGGGCATGTGGTACGTCGGACCGCCCTCCTCGAAGTGGTAGAGGAACCACAGGCGGCGCTGGGCGAACGACAGCGGGACACGGTCCGGCCGCAGCCCGGGGCGCAACGGCGGGCGCACCGCCGGACGTCCGGCCGACGCCCGGCGGGGCTCGCGCCGCGCGATGACACGCGGGGCGAGCGCGGCCACGGTGGGCGCGTCGAACAGCGTGCGGATGGCGAGGTCGATGCCGAGGCCCGCGCGGATCTTGTTGATGAGCTGGGTGGCGAGCAGCGAGTGGCCGCCGAGGTCGAAGAAGCCGTCGTCCACGCCGACTTCGGGCACGCCGAGCGTTTCGGCGAAGGCGCGGCACAGGAACCGCTCCAGCTCGGTGGCGGGCGCCCGTCCGGCCCCGGTCCGCAGTCCCTCGGTGGGTGCGGGCAGGGCGCGCCGGTCGAGCTTGCCGTTGCGGGTCAGCGGCAGCCGGGCGATCGCCACCACGAAGCCGGGCACCATGTATCCGGGCAAGTGGCGGGCGGCGTGGTGGCGCAGGGCGGCGGGGTCGAGGCGGGTGTCCGCCGTCGCGGGGACGGCGTACGCCACGAGCCGTACGCCACCCGCGCCGTTGCCCCTGCCGTCGTCCTGGGCGTCCTCGGCGTCCTGGGCGATGACCGCGGCCTGAACGACGTCGGGGTGGCGCTCCAGGACGGCCTCGATCTCGCCCGGTTCGATCCGGAAACCGCGCACCTTCACCTGCTGGTCGGTGCGGCCCAGGTACTCCAGGGTGCCGTCCTGCCACCGGCGCGCCAGGTCTCCCGATCGGTACATCCGGGCGCCGGGCGGGCCGAAGGGGTCGGCCACGAAACGGGTCGCGGTCAGAGCCGACCGTCCCAGGTAGCCCCGGGTCACACCGGGGCCGGAGAGGTAGATCTCGCCGGGGCAGCCGGGCGGCACCGGCCGTAGCGCATGGTCGAGCAGGTGCAGACGCAGGTCGGCGAGCGGTTCGCCGATGGCGCCGCGGGTGTCGGCCGGGTCGGTCAGCTCGGCGTACGTGGAGTGCACGGTGGTCTCGGTGATGCCGTACATGTTCACCAGCCGGGGGCGGCCGTGCGGGCCGGGGCCATCGGGATACCAGTCGCGGATCCGGCGTGGGTCCAGCGCCTCTCCGGCGAAGACCACGACGCGCAGCGCGTGCCGGGGCGGGCCGTCGGCCTCCCGCGCCATGTCGGCTTCCGCCTGGGCGAGTTGGTAGAAGGCCGACGGCGTCTGGCACAGGGCGGTGACCCGTTCGCGGACGAGCAGCCGCCACATCTCGCGCGGCGACCGGCTGACCGTGTGCGGCACGATGACGAGCCGCCCGCCACGGCCGAGGGCCGCCCACAGCTCCCACACGGACACGTCGAAGGCGTACGAGTGGAACAGGGCGTGCACATCGTCCGGCCCGAAGCCGAACCGCTCATCGGTGGTGTCCAGCAGCCGTACGACGTTGTCGTGCGTGACCACGACGCCCTTGGGGGTGCCGGTCGAGCCGGAGGTGTGGATGACGTAGGCGGTGGTGTGCGGGTCGGTGCACCGGCCGAGGTCACCGGCCGGGCCCGTGGCCAGGGCGGCGGCCGTCTCCGGGTCGTCCAGCAGCAACCGGTCCTGGCCGGACGGCAGTACGGCGGCGGATTCGGCCGTCGTCAGAGCCAGGGGCGGGCGGGCTTCGCCCAGCACGTGTCGCACGCGCTCGGGCGGGGTGGCCGGGTCCAGCGGCAGATAGCCCGCGCCGGACTTGAGCACGGCGAGGACGGCGGTCACCAGATCGGCGCCGCGTGGCAGGGCGAGGGCGACGAGCCGGTCCGGGCCCGCGCCGCGGGCCACGAGCACCCGCGCGAGGCGGTTGGCCCGTTCGTTCACCTGCCGGTAGGTGAGGGTGCGGTCGCCGTCGGTCAGTGCGGGAGCGTCGGGACGCATCGCGGCCCGCGCCTCGAACAGCCCGGGCAGGGTCCGGCCCGGGGCCCGCTCGGCGGCCGGTGCCCGCTCGGCGGCCGGGGCCCGGGGCGGCCGCTCGTGCGGCAGCAGGAGGTCGATGTCGGCGAGCCGGGCGCCGGGCGCGGCGGCGATACGGTGAAGCAGCGCGCCGAGCCGGTCCAGCAGACGCCGGGCGGCGTCCGCGTCGAGGACCCCGGTGTCGTGGTCGAGCCGCAGGCCAAGTCGCGTTCCGTCGCCGGGCAGGACGATGAGCGACAGCGGGTAGTGCGTACCGTCCATCACCCGCAGCCCGGTGATCTCGATGCCGGGCGCCACATCCCGCAGGACATCGGCGTCGAGGGGGTAGTTCTCGAACACGACCAGGCTGTCGAAGAGTTCGCCGTGTCCGGCCAGGCGCTGGAGCCGGGTGAGATCGGCGTGCTGGTGCTCGACGACGGCGAGCTGCTGATCCCGCAGCGCGCGCAGCGTCTCCTCGACGGTTCGGGAGGGATCGAGGCGGACTCGGACCGGGATGGTGTTGATCAGCAGGCCGACGATGTTCTCCACACCGGGCAGCTCGGGCGGGCGGCCGGAGACCGTGGCGCCGAAGACGACGTCGTCACGGCCGGTGTGGGCGCCCAGCAGCATCGCCCAGCCGAGCCGTACGAGCGTGTTGACGGTCAGCCCGTGGGCACGGGCCGCCCGCCGCAGCTCGTCCGTCACTCCGGCATCCAGCTCGGCGTCGGCCTGGCCGTGGTCGGCGCTGCCCCGGCCCAGCTCCCCACCGACCAGGGTGGGGCCGTCCAGCCCGGACAGGACACCGCGCCACGCGGCCTCGTCGGCCTCGGCATCGCGCGTGGCGAGCCAGTCCAGGTAGGCGCGGTACGGCGTGGCGGCCGGGGGTGTTCCGCCCGCGTAGAGGGTGAAGAGCTCCCGGACCGCTATCGGCCAGGACCAGCCGTCCAGCAGGATGTGATGGGCCGTCAGTACGAAGACGTGCCGCTGCCCGGCGGCCCGCAGGTAGGTGGCGCGCAGCGCGGGCGGGTCGGTGAGGTCGAACCGCAGACGCCGGTCCCGGTCGAGGAAGGCGGCCTCCTCCGCGGGAGACGCCACCCGCTCCTCCCGCCACGGAACGTCGATCCGGTCCGGCACCGTCTGCACGGGCCTGCCGACGGCGTCCGGCCGGAACCCGGCGGCCAGGTTCGGATGCCGGTGCAGCAGCGCACGCAGGGCCTCGCGCAGCGCTGTGGCGTCGAGTTCGCCGGTCAGCTCGAAGACGAACTGGACGAGATAGGGGTCGGCGCCGCCGCCGTCGGCACCGCTTTCGTCCCCCTCGTCGCGATCGTAGAGGGAGTGGAACAGCAGCCCTTGGGCGAGGGGCGACAGCGGCAACGCCTCGCCCGCACGGTCCACCGCGGACGCCACGGGTCGCTCGCCCACCGCGGTTCGCTCGGCCACCGCGGGCGCGGTGGGTCGCTCGTCCGCATCGGCGGCCAGAGCCGCGAGGTGGTCGAACCAGCGCCCCGCCAGGTCCGCCATGTGCGCGTCGTCCAGCAGGCGACCGGCCCAGGACCACATGGCGGTGAGCCGGGGGCCTTCGGGGTGGTCGACGATGACGGAGTCGAGTTCGACGGCGTGCGCCAGCGGCAGATCCGGCGACGCGCTGGACGCGAGGACGCTCCCGTCCGGGCTCCAGTCCCGCTCGCCGTCCGCCTCGAAGCGGCCGAGGTAGTTGAAGGCGATCGGGGGCGGTGCCGGTGCGGCCAGCCGGGTGGCGGTTTCCGGGTTGAGGTGGCGCAGCAGGCCGTAGCCGAGGCCGTGGGCCGGTACGTCGCGCAGTGCCGCGCGGACCCGGGCCACGGCAACGTCCCAGGGCGTGTCCCCGTCCCCCGCGTCGAGCAGCAACGGGTGAATGATGGTGAACCAGCCGACCGTACGCGACAGTTCGAGACCGGCGGCGAACTCCTCCCGGCCGTGGCCTTCCAGGTCCAGGCCGACGGCCGTCTCATCCGCGCCCCGCCAGTCGGCGACGGCCCGGACGAACGCGGTCAGCAGCAGGTCGTTCAGCGAGGCGCCGAACGCGCCGGTGGCGCGGTCCGCCAGGGCCGCGGTCAGCGCGGCCGGAAGGGTGCGGGTGTGGTGGCGTCGCGTGGCTTCGGTGTCCCGCGCCGGGTCCGGCAGCGGCTCGGCCCGGAGGTGGCTCACCGCGTTGGCGACCTGGGTCCAGTACGGGAGTTCGGCCAGGACCGACGCGTCCCGGGCATGCGCCGCCAGCGCCCTGCTCCACCTCCCGAACGCCGTGCCGACCGCCTGCGGTGCCGGGGTCCGGCCGGTGGCCAGCGCGCGCCAGCCGTCGCGCAGGTCGTCGAGCATGATCCGCCACGACACCCCGTCGACGGCGAGGTGGTGCACGGTGAGAACGAGAGTGCCGGGCAGATCGGCTCCGGCGTCGAACCACTCCGCGTGCACGACGCGCCCCTCCACGGGGTCCAGCCGCTCTCCGGCCCGCGCGGCGTGCTCCCGTACGGCGGCCTCCAGCGCCTGCCGGTCCACACCGGCCACGTCGTGCCGGACCAGTGCGATCCGGCCACGGGGTTCGGTCCGCAGCTCCCAGGAGGAGTCCCGCGCCACCAGCCGGAGGCGCAGCATGTCGTGCCGGTCGAGCAGCGCTTCGAGGAGGGTGAGCAGCCTGGGCACATCGAGCCCGGCGGGGGTGCGCAGCGCCATCGACTGCGCGAACCCGGTGACAGAGCCGCCACGTTCACGCAGCCAGTGCATCACCGGCGTCGGCTCCACCGTCGGGTCCGCGCCGCCCTCGCTCGGAACGATGGGCGGCAGGGGCCGGTCGGTCAGCGCCGCGGCCAGTTCGGCGACCGTGGGGTGGCGGAAGACGTCCTGGGAGGTGAGCGGGAGACCGGCCCGCCTGGCCCGGCTGACCAGGTGGATCGCCAGGATGCTGTCGCCGCCCAGTGCGAAGAAGCCCTTGTCCGGCGGAATGTCCGGCTCGCCCAGCACCTCGCGGAACAGCGCGGCGAGCGTCTCCTCCGCAGGCGTCCGGGGCCCACCCGTGGCCGCGCGGTCCGGCGGCGGGGCGGGCGGGGCAGGCAGGGCGGCGCGGTCGAGCTTGCCGTTGCGGGTGAGCGGCAGCCGTTCAACCGGGACGATCACCGAGGGCACCATGAACGCGGGCAGGTGGTCGGCGGCGTGGCGCTTCAGCGCGTCGACGTCGGCATCGATGTCGATGTCGATGTCGATGTCGATGTCCACATCCACGCCCGCATCAACGTCCGCGTCAACGTCCACACCCACGCCCAGGGGCACGGTCCGGGGGTGTGCCGTTCCCGACCGCACGGTTCCCGACCGCACGGTTTCCCGCTGTCCGGTGACGACGTACGACACCAGCCTGCGCTCGCCCGGCCGGTCCTCGCGGAGCACGGTGGCGGCGCGCGTCACGGCGGGGTGGCGGCACAACGCGTCGTCGATCTCGCCGGGTTCGACGCGATAGCCGCGCAGTTTGACCTGGCTGTCGGCACGGCCGACGAAGTCCAGGGTTCCGTCCGGGTTCCAGCGGGCGAGGTCTCCGGTGCGGTACATACGGGCGCCGGGAGGGCCGAACGGGCAGGCCACGAAGCGCTCCGCGGTGCGGGCCGGTGCCCCGAGGTAACCGCGCGCCAGCCCGGCCCCGGAGAGGTGGACCTCCCCGGTGACGCCGGGCGGGACGGGGCGCAGCGCGTCGTCCAGGAGGTGCACCCGAGTGCCGTCGAGCGCGGTGCCGACCGGCACCGACGTGGCCTCGGCCGGGAGGTGGTCCACCGGGTGCCGGGTGGCGAAGACGGTGGTCTCGGTGGGTCCGTAGCCGTTGATGACGGCGGGGGCGGGGCGCGCGGTGCGGACGCGCCGTACGGCCTCGGGGGCGACCACGTCGCCGCCGGTCCACACCTGGCGGACGCCGGCGAGGCAACCGGGGTCCTCCTCGGCGACCGCCGCGAACAGGCCCGCCGTCAGCCACAGGCCGGTGACCCGGTGCGCGGCGATGACGTCACGCAGGACACCGATGTCCGTCCGGCCCGGTGGCGCGATGACGATCTCGCCACCGGTGAGCAGCGGCACCCACAGTTCCAGGGTGAGCGCGTCGAAGGCGTGCGGGGAGTGCAGCAGCACCCGCTCCGCGCCGCCCTCGGTCCACCAGCGGTCGGCGGCGAGCCGTACGAGATTGTCATGGGTGATGGCGACGCCCTTCGGGGCGCCGGTCGAGCCCGAGGTGAACATCACGCATGCGAGGTGCTCCGGGTGCACGGCCGCCGGGCGGTGATCCGGGACCACGGCCCCCACACCGTCATCCTGGGGCACAGCCCTCGCACCGTGATCCGGGACCACAGCCCCCGGGCCGTGATACGAGGCCACGTCCCCCGCGCCATGCTCCGGAGCGGGTCGCTCATCGCCGAGGACGAAATCGCCGAGGACGAAGGTGCGATGCCCCCTGGCGCGGAACCACACGGCGATGTCGTCGTCCCGGGTCGTGGCGTCGGTGATCAGGAACCGCGCCCCCGCACCGGCGGCGATCGCGGTCAGGCGGCCCCGTCCGTCCTCGCGGTGCAGCGGCAGATACGCGGCCCCCGCCTTGACGACCCCCAGCACCGCGACCACGAGATCCGGCGAACGCTCGACGAGCAGGCCCACGGGTGTCTCGGCGGTGACGCCCGCCGCGGTCAGCAGGGCCGCGACGGCGTTCGCCCGGGCGTCGAGCTCCCGGTAGGTGAGCCGCTCGCCGGTCGCGGCGGAACGCACGGCGAACGCCCCAGGGGCGCGGGCCACATGGGCCTGAAACCACCCGAGGGCCGTCCGCGCCGGGCCGGTGGTCCGCTGCCGCGGCCCGGTGCCCGCCGTCCGGAGCCGGTCGCGTTCGGCGGCCGAGGTGACGGCATAGCGCGCCACGCGGGTCCGGCCCGGGCGGGCGGCGGCCTGGCGCAGCACCCGCAGGAACCTTTCACCCGCCTCGCGCAGCAGCTCCGGGGAGTGGTTGGCCGGGTTGGCGTCGGCGTCGATGGTGAGCGGTCCGTCGCCGCGGTCGTACGCCACCAGGGACAGGTCCTCCGAGGGCGGCGCCTGGACGTTGTGCACGGTGGCGGTGGCGGATCCGAAGCGCAGGCCGTAGGCGAAGCGCTGGATGTTCAGCACGGGCCCGAAGAAGCGGCGGCCGTCCTCGGGGTAGCCCAGATCGCGGCGCAGTCGCTCACCCCGGTAGCGCTGGTGCCGCTGGACGAGCGCGATCTCCTCGTCGGCCCGGGCGGCCAGGTCCGCGAAGGGGGCGGCGGGGTCGACCCGCAGGCGCAGGGGCAGCACGTTCGCCGCCATGCCGGGCACGCGACGGCTCTGCTCGCTGACCCGTCCGGTGACCGGCAGGCTGAGCACGACATCGCGGCTGCCGGTCATCGCGTGGGCGAAGACGGCGGTCGCGGCGACGACGAGCCGCGACCAGCGCTGCCCAATCTCCCTTGCTGCCGACCGCAGTTGGGCGAACTCCGCTTCGGGCACGATGCTGGTCCGCCGCAGCGAGCCCGCGGGCACCGGGGCCGGGCGCGCGGCCAGGCTCAGGAACTCCGGACGCCCTTCCATCCGGCCGAGCCACCACCGCCGGTCGGCTTCCCAGCGCGGCGAGGCGTGGTAGGCGCGGTCCTCCTCCAGAGCGGCGCGCAGCGGGCTCCAGCCGTTCGCGGGTATCGGGCCGCCGCGCAGGAGGCTGTCGTAGAGCTCGGCGACGCGCCGTGAGAGGAGGGTCATGCCGAAGCCGTCGAGGGCGATGTGGTGCACCCGGTGGAACAGCAGATGCCGCTGGTCGCCGATCCGCAGGACGGCGCCGTCGAACAGCTCGCCCTCGGCCAGGTCGACGGGCCGGGACAGCTCCTCGCGCATCCAGCCGAGGGCCGTCGCGTGCGGCTCGGCCTCCTGCCGCAGGTCGCGCACGGGTAAGGACACGGAGCGCGGGCTCGTCACGCGCTGGACCGGCCGGCCGTCCGGCGCCTCGATGAAGCGGACGTGCAGCGCTTCGGTCTCGCGCACGGCCTGCCGTACGGCGGCCACGAGGACGTCGGTGTCGAGCGCTCCGGTGATGTCGGTGTACTCACCCCAGAGATAGGGCGAGGACAGGTCGGGCCAGGAGCGCTCGGCCAGCCATACGCCCGACTGGGCCTCGGAAACGGGGAGTTCGGTGCCGGTTTCGTCCAGGGCCATCGGGTTTCCCGCCCGGTCGCCGTGCGACGACCTCAACGTAGCAGTGGCTTCACAGGGCGATCGCGTCGGTCGTCGGATGGTTCGGGAACGGTGGTCGGTCGGCGGCTCTCCGATCTTGTCCGGTCGCCGAGACTAACAGGCAAGTAAAGGCATCGCAAAGCAATGGCAATGTGACTGGGTACGGTTCAGGCCAAGCCGGAGCCGGGATGCGTCCGCCGGGCCCGGACACGGCGCCGGGCCCGCCGGTGCGGGCCGCGATGACGCGGCCGCCCGCACCGACGGGCCCGTGGAAGAAGTGGAAGAAACCGAAGGAACGACCTCAGGGCTTGCGGGCCACCGCCCCGTACATGGCGATGTCCTCGTCCTTGATGGTTTCGGTGGAGGTGCCGTCCGGGCGCCACTTGTGGACCTGGGTGAGGCCGGGCTCGACCAGGTCGAGGCCGTCGAAGAACCGCTCGGCCTCGGCCTCGGTGCGCAGCCGCATGGGCATGTCGCGGGCCGCGTACTCGCGGGCGACCCGGGCCACCTCGTCCGGCGCGAAGTCGGCGGTGCCGATGGACATCGCCAGATAGCTTCCGGAGGGCAGCGGCTCCAGGAGGCGGTTGACGATTCCGTACGCGTCGTCCTTGTCCAGGACGAAGTGCACGATGGCGATGACCGTCAGGGCGACCGGACGGCCGAGGTCGAGGGTCTCGCGGAGCTCGGGAGCCTTGAGGATGGAGGCGGGCTCGCACATGTCCGCCTCGACGTAGGCGGTCCTGCCCTCGGGCGTGCTGGCGAGCAGCCCCTGGGAGAGGGTGAGGACGATGGGGTCGTTGTCCACGTAGACGACCCGGGAGTCCGGGGCGACCGCCTGGGCGATCTCATGGAGGTTGGGCGAGGTCGGGATGCCGGTCCCGATGTCGAGGAACTGCCGGATCCCCGCCTCTTCGGCCAGATATCGCACGGCCCGGTTCATGAAGTCGCGGTTGGCCCGCATATGGATCGGGAGTGCGGGCCACTCCCGGGCCATGGCGATGCCCGCTTCCTTGTCGGCCGGGTAGTAGTCCTTACCGCCGAGGATGTAGTCGTAGATACGTGCCGAATGCGCGCTCTCGGTGTCGATGCGGTCGGCCGACCATCCGTTGTCGCTCAAGGCGTCCCCTCCCAGTGGATCGTCAGTTCGCTGTCGGTGTGGCCCCTGTCCGTGCGAGGCCGGGCCGGCCCGCACGGACAGGGAAGGTTGCGGTGCCGTGGCGCTAGCAGAGGAAGTCGGCGTCGCCCGCCTTCACACCTGCCAGAAACCGGGTCATCTCGTGTGTGGTGAAAACCAGCGCGGGGCCGTCGGGGTCGGTCGACTGACGCAGCGCCACCCGCCCGTCGTGCAGCTTCTTGGCCTCGACGCAGGCGCCCCCGGCGTCGTCACTCCACGGCTTGGACCAGCCCCTGGTGCCGAGATCATGGGAGGGCATGCCGCTGCGTATGTGGTGGTGCACTTCAGAGCTCCTTGCGAATGGCGCCGAGGACGGCCTCGGTTTTCCTGGCGGGCACCGACTGGGCGCCCATCCGGTCCAGGACCTCGCGATACACCACCACGTCTTCCTCTTTGTCCAGATACACCGCGCCGACCAGGCCGCTGAGGTAGACGATGTCGGGCAACTCCGCGGCCCTGAACCGGAAGACATGGAACGCACCGGCCCGCATGGCCGGATGCGGACCGCTTCCGAACGGCATGATCTGCACGGTCACTTGAGGAAGAGCGCTGATCTCGATCAGGTGGTCGATCTGGGCGCGCATCACGGCCGGGCCGCCGACCGGCCACCTCAGCACGGTCTCGTCCATCACGACCCACAGCCGGGGAGGGGATTCCCGGGACAGCAGTTCCTGGCGCTGCATGCGCAGGGCGACCCGGCGCTCGGTGGCCTCCGCCGGAGCATGCGGGTTACCGGCGCTGAGCAGCGCACGGGCGTAGTCCTCGGTCTGCAGCAGCCCGTGGACGAACTGCGCCTCGTAGGCGCGGATCTGAAGCGCCGCCTGCTCCAGGTTCAGATACGCGGCGAACCAGTCCGGCATCACATCGCGGTAGGTGTGCCACCAGCCGCGCTTGTTGGCCTCGCGGACCGACTTCAAGAAGGTGTCGATCTCATGCCGGTCGGTGACGCCGTACGTCTGGAGCAGCTTCTCCACGTCCGCGAGCCTGAGCCGCGCCACCTTGGCGGCTTCCATCCGGCGGATCGTCGAGTGGCTGACCCCGATCGCCGCGCCCGCCTGGTCGTATGTCAGGCCGGCGCGTGTTCGCAGCTCCTCGAGCTGTCTGCCGAGGATCATGCGGAGGACAGAGGGTGCACCGCCCCATGCGGTTTCCGCGGCCAACGCTCTACCTCCCCACACCGGGCATTACGGCTGCAGTCTGTCACGGTCGCCGGACCGGGCAAGCGGAACCTCCGATGGCAACTTGCAATTTTCAAGTTACCGCTTGCAACTCGCTCGTTGCACCTGTCACAGTGGTCACACCGTCCGATCACGGTGGGAACGCTTGCGTGGGTACGTCCGTAGGCACTGCGCAGTGCGGGAACGGCACGGTCCATGACGCGCAGGCAGACGAAAGGCGGCCGCTCGTGGCTCCCCTCGCCCTTCCCCTGAGTCCCCTTCGGACGTCCCGGGAGCGGGACACGCATCCGGCAGTCGCCTTACGGCTGCCGGCCATCGCCTCCTCGGTGGGCACGGTGCGCGCGGTCGTGCGCGAGCGGCTGCGCGCCTGGGGCATCAGCGCCCAAGTGTGCGACGACGCACTCCTCGTGGTCTCCGAGCTGATCACCAACGTGATCACACATACGCTCAGCGATCATCTGAAGTGCAGGCTGAGCATCGGCGCGGGACATCTGCGCGTCGAGGTCGAGGAACAGATCCGGGCCCGTACCCTCCCCGCACCGCGCACCCCCGACCCCGATGAGCACGGGGGACGAGGGCTGCTGCTGGTCGGCGCGGTGAGCAGCGCCTGGGGTGTCAAGGACGCCCCGCACGGGCCGGGGCGGATCATCTGGGCTGAACTGCCGGCGCGCACGGAAGAGTGTCACTGACTGATGGACCGACAGTTTGTCGCCCCTGAGGCGCCGACACTCAGCGCGCCGAACCGCCGGCGAGGCCACAGCGGACGCCTGCGCCTGCCGGACGGACTGCCCGCCAGGCTGGGATACGACGCGGTGGGGATGCCCGCGGACATCGGCAGGCGGGTCATGAAGTGCCTGCCCCGCATCGGCTGTGTCTTCGCCGACGATCAGCGGTGGTGGTGGATCGTGCCGTCCGGATCGCATATCGACGTCGCCTGGCCGTCGTTCACCAGCTATGCGGTCGGCGCCCATATGACCGACCTGAGCATCCGCTCCCGCCTCCCCCGCCTGGTCCATCACCCCCAGGACGACTCGCCGTACACGCCGCCGATTCCGCTGTACTTCATGACCTGCCATATCGCCGGCATCCGGCCCCACTGGTCACCGGGGGACGCCACCGGGCCGTCCCAAGCGGTGTGAGCCGGACCGTACCGCCTCCCGCACGCTGACGCTCCGCACGAGGCCCAGCAAGGCCGACAACGTTGTCCCAGCTATGGACAAACACCGGTCGTGAATGCTCTGGTATTCGTGCAGCAAGTGTTCCCTGTGGAAGAGTTCCGCCGCCCACCGGGCGGCGGCGCCAACCGGACCATGGAGCAGCAGCGTGCTGAAACACTTGTTCCTCCGCTTCCCCTCCCTCCTCCGTCCAAGACGGACCTGGCGGCGGCGCGTGGCCGCCGCCGTGGTCCCCGCGCTGACCGCCACCGCCCTGCTCGTCTCCGGTGCCGGCCCCTCCCACGCCGCCCCGGCCTGGGACCCCAAACCCTCCCCGATGACGACCCCGTGGACCAACCAGGTCCCGGTCGACCACCCCCTGCCGGAATATCCGCGCCCGCAGCTCACCCGGCCCGACTGGGCCGATCTCAACGGCATCTGGGACTTCGCGGTCACCTCCCGCGACGCCGGGCAGCCGACGACATTCGGCGAGCAGATCCGGGTGCCGTTCGTGCCCGAATCCGCGCTCTCCGGCGTCCAGCGCAAGATCACCCAGAATGACAAGCTCTGGTACAAGCGCACCTTCACGGTGCCGTCCGGCTGGAGCGGCCGCCGCATCCAGCTCAACTTCGGCGCGTCCGACTGGGAAACCACGGTCTGGGTCAACGGCCGGCAGGCCGGTGCCGCCCACCGCGGCGGATACGACGCCTTCTCGTACGACATCACACCCCTGCTGAACGGCGGCACCAACACCATCGTCATCTCCGTGTACGACCCGACGGAGACCGGCGGCCAGGCCATCGGCAAGCAGCGCGTCCAGGACGTCACCCCGCACCCCGGCAAGAGCATCGTCTACACCGCCTCGTCCGGGATCTGGCAGACCGTCTGGCTGGAGCCCACCGCCACCGCCCACATCACCCGCCTGGACATGGTCCCGCGCCTGGAGGACAACACCCTGCGGGTCACGGTGCGCGGCGCCGGAGGAGCCGACGGCACGAACGTCAAGGTCACCGTCTCCAGCGGCGGCACGACCGTCGGCAGCGCCACGGGCACGGTGGGCACCGAGCTCTCCGTGCCGGTGCCGGACACCCGCCTGTGGACGCCGGAGGATCCGTTCCTCTACGACGTCACGGCCGAGCTGACCGGCACCGGAGCGGACAAGGTCGGCTCCTACACGGGTATGCGGTCGATCGCGGTGAAGGACGTGGGCGGGGTCCGGCGGCCGGTGCTCAACGGCCGGTTCGTCTTCCAGACCGGCACCCTGGACCAGGGCTACTGGCCGGACGGCATCTACACCGCGCCCACCGACGAGGCCCTCAAGTACGACCTGCAAAAACACAAGGACCTGGGCTTCAACATGGTCCGCAAGCACATCAAGGTCGAGCCGCAGCGCTGGTTCTACTGGGCGGACCGGCTCGGGCTGCTGGTGTGGCAGGACATGCCCTCGATGGACAGCGGCAAGACCCCGGACATCGCGGCCCGCGCCCAGTGGGAGAGCGAATACCGCGCCATCATCGACCAAACCGCAGCTCGCCCTCGCTCATCCAGTGGGTGGACCAGAACGAGGGCTGGGGCCAGTACGACCAGGCCCGCATCGCGGACATGGTCAAGGCGTACGACCCCTCCCGCCTGGTCGACAACATGAGCGGCGTCAACTGCTGCGCCGCCAAGGACGGCGGCAACGGCGACGTCATCGACAACCACAACTACGTGGGGCCCGGCAACACCCCGACGGAGCCGGTGCGCGCCTCGGTGCTCGGGGAGTACGGCGGCCTCGGCTACCGGGTGCCCGGCCATGAGTGGTACCCGGGCGGCGGGTTCAGCTACGAGGACCAGCCGACCACGGCCGCGCTCAACAACCGGCTCGTCGGGCTGCTCGACGGGATGCGGGAGAACACCATGCCCGCGGGCGGCCTGTCGGCCTCCGTCTACACCCAGATCACCGACGTCGAGAACGAAGCCAACGGGCTCATGTCCTACGACCGCCAAGTGGTCAAGGTCGACCAGGCCCGGGTCCGGGCGGCCAACCAGGCCCTCATCGCGGCCTCCCGGTCACTCGGCGCGACGGTGAAACTGCCGGTCGGGCAGAACGTGTCGATCCGGGTCACCACCCCCGGCTACACCGACCGCTACATCCGCCACTACGACGGGCTGGGCTTCACCGAGGTGGTCAACTCGGCCAGTGGCGACGTGCTGAAGCAGGACGCCACCTGGACGGTCAGGCCGGGTCTCGCGAACAAGCTCTGCTACTCCTTCGAGTCCCGCAACTACCCGGGCGAATACCTGCGCCACCGCGAATTCCGCGTCCGGCGCGAGGCGAGCGACGGCTCCACCGTGGCCAAGGAGGACGCGACCTGGTGCCCGGTCCAGGGCAGCGGGGGCGTCCGGATGTCGGCCGCGGGCTTCCCCGGGCAGTATCTGCGGCATATCAACGCCGAGCTGTGGCTGGCCCAGTCGGGCGGTGCCCACACCTGGGACAACCCGGCCAGTTTCACCGAGGACACCACCTGGGCCATCGAGCCACCCTGGGCTCCCTGACCGACCGCCGCGGGCCCGCATCGACGGGCCGCGCACCTCCGGCGGCCGCCCCATCGCACGGGCGGCCGCCACTTCTCTCCTCCCCCACGCTCATGCGCACGGCCCCCCACGGAAAGGCGGGTACGTCATGTCAGCGCGGCTCCACCGTGTCCTTCGCGGACTCCTGACCCTGGCCATCGCCCTGGCCGGCCTGGTCCTCCTCCCCATGCCGTCCCGTGCCGCGACCCCGGTCTGCGCACTGGCATGCGACACCCTCGACCCCTCGAAGGCGCAGCGCGACACCTTCCCCGTACCGCAGGTGAACCTGGGCGGCCGGATCCTGAAGCTGCATATGTCCGACCCCGACAGCATGGCCTGGGCCAGCATCGACAACGGCGTGAGCGGCGACTCGGTCTGGCTCGACCGCTCCTGGGACCGGGGCACCTCCTGGGAGGGCCTGCTCGGCAGGGCGAGCATCCCCGGCACCTGGACCGGCACCCGTACCCTGATGTACAACCTCACCGACCCGGTGGGACACCGGCGCGGCTGGATCCGCGCCTGCGCCGACGCCGCCGGTGTCGCCTGCACCAACTGGGCCTACCCCACGGTGTGCGACGGCACGTCCTGCGACGGCGCCGCCCCCGCCACCGCGGCGGGCGACGACCGCCCGGTGCCGTCCACCACCCTCTTCGGGCGCACCATCAGCCTCCATGTCGACCAGCGGAACGGGATGGCGTGGGGCGTCATCGAAAGCGGCGGCGCGGGCGACGAGATCTGGCTCGACCGCTCCTGGGACAACGGCGCCACCTGGCCCGAGGGCTCCTCCCTCGGACGTACGAGCGTGCCCTCGGGCAAGACCTCGACGCATACGGCCATGTTCGCCACCCGGGATCCGCGCGGGCTGATGTTCGGCGGCGCGGTCCGGGCGTGCGGCCGGGAGTCCGCCCACCAGGAGGGCGGTTGCACGGCCTGGGTGCGGCCCGCGCCGAGCCGGGCGCGCGCCGCGGCGGACGCGCTGATGGCGTCGTACCAGACGTACGAGGGCTGGTGGCGCAGCAGTTGGTGGAACTCGGCCGTCGCGGTCACCTCGCTCATCGACTTCGCCCAGCGCACCGGGCGGCACGACTACGACTGGGTCATCGCCCGCACCTTTGAGCAGAACCGCGGCGCCTTCCCGGCCGGGGTGCGCAGCTCCGACGCGGTGGAGGGCCATTTCATCAGCCGCGCCATCGACGACGCGGCGTGGTGGGGGGTTGCCTGGCTGACCGCGTACGACCACACCCATGAGCGGCGCTATCTGGACGAGGCGGTCACCATCGCCGCTTACGTCCACCAGTACTGGGACACCGGGAGCTGCGGCGGCGGTGTGTGGTGGGACCGGGAGCGCACCTACAAGAACGCGGTGACCAACGGGCTGTACCTGTGGCTCACCACATCACTGCACCAGCGGATCTCCGGCGACACCGTATGGGGCGACCGGGCGGCCACGGCCGCGACCTGGTACCAGGGCAGCGGGTTGATCAACGGCGCGGGCCTGGTCAACGACGGGCTGACCGGCGACTGCCGCAACAACTCCCAGACCGTGTGGAGTTACAACCAGGGCCTGGCCATCGGCGCCTTCACCGAGCTGTGGCGATCCACCGGCAACGGCCAGTACCTGGACACCGCCCGCCGCCTGGCCGATGCCGCGATCACCTCGACGGCGCTGACCCGCGACGGCGTGCTCACCGAGTCCTGCGACACCGGCACGGGCACGTGCGACGACAACCAGAAGCAGTTCAAGGGCATCTTCATGCGCCACCTCGCCGACCTGGCGGACGCCACCGGATCGGCCACCTACCGGGCGTACATCACCAAGCAGGCCGACTCGATCTGGACCACCGACCGCGACCCCCTCAACCGGCTCGGCCAGCGCTGGGCGGGCACCGCCCCGAACCAGGCGGACTGGCGCACCCAGGCCAGCGCACTCGGCGCGCTGACGGCCGCGGACGGCCTGTGACCCGCCACGCCGACCGGGGGACGGCCACTCGGTCCGGACCCCGCCCGTCGTACGCACATCGACGCAAGGAGGCGCCCATGAACCCCCGCACGACCCGCCGCCACGCGGCACTGCTCACCGCGCTACTGGCCATCCTGTGGGGCCTGCTCGCCGCCCCACCCGCCGCCACCGCGGCCCCGTCTGCCGTCAAGGGGACACCGCCCACCGCCACCGCGACACCACACACCGCCGCCGCGGGCACCTTCCGCAACCCCCTCAACACGGGCCCCGACCCGTATATGACCGTCTGGAACGGGAACTACTACCTGACCACCACGCAGGGCGACAGCATCCGGATGTGGCGCTCCTCCTCCCTGGGCACCCTGCTCGAAGCCGACCCCATCACCGTGTGGACGGACCCCGATCCCTCCCGCAACCAGCACATCTGGGCACCGGAGTTCTACCGCTTCGGCGACCGCTGGTACCTCTACTACACCGCCGACGACGGGGTCGACGACCACCACAGGCTCTACGTGCTGGAGTCGGACCGCGACGACCCGGCCGGCCCCTACCACTTCAAGTCCCGGCTGACGCCGCCCAACCACGCGTCCGACTTCGCCATCGACCCCGGCATCCTCCAGCACAACGGGCGCCTCTACCTCGCCTACTCCGGCATCAACCAGTACCAGCACAACGGCATCAACATCGCCCCGATGTCCAACCCCTACACCGTCTCCGGCAACGCCGTCGCCCTGAACGCGGCCGGGGGCTGCCCCGAGGTGCGCGAGGGCGCCGAGTTCCTCTACCGCAACGGCCGCACCTGGATGACGTACTCCACCTGCGACACGGGCAAGCCGGACTACCAGGTGTGGATGATGTCCCTGCCGTCCGGTGCCGACCCGCTCGTGCCCGGCAACTGGACCCAGCACACCGGTGCGCGGTTCTCCCGCGCCGACGACCACGGTGTCTACGGCCCCGGCCACCACGCCTTCTTCCGCTCCCCCGACGGCACGGAGGACTGGATCGTCTACCACGCCAAGACCACGTCGGTGAACACCTACACCGACCGCACCACACGCGCCCAGAGGATCACCTGGAACGCCGACGGCAGCCCCGACCTGGGCCGTCCGCTCGCCACGGGCGCCACCCAGGACCTGCCGTCCGGCGACCCGGGCGCGGGTACGTACTGGATCAACGACGACGGCCGGTCCAGCGGCGACGGAAGCGCCACGTTCACCGGCAACTGGAACTCGGGGACCGGCTGCGCCACCCAGTGCTTCTGGGGCGATGACCACTGGAGCGACCAGGCGGGCAACACCGCCACCCTCTCCTTCACCGGCACCCGGATCGCCCTGCTCTCGGTCCGCGACACCGGCAACGGCATCGCCGCCCTCAGCGTCGACGGCGGCCCCGAGCAACGCCGGGACTTCTACGGGGCGATCCGCACCGGCGAGACCCTCCAATACCTCAGCCCCCGGCTCCCCTACGGCCGGCACACCCTGCGCATCCGCGTGACCGGCGAGCACAACGCCCAGTCGGGGGCCTCGTTCGTGAGCGTGGACCGTGCGGAGGTATACACCCGCTAGCAACCGGCATGCGGCGTGTCCGCCGGGACGAGCAGACCGTGCAGGGCGTACTCCACCAGCTTGCGCACCTCCTCCGGGGCGAGCGATTCATGCCCGGCCATCAGGCGGAACGCCAGCGCGCCCAGCAGCACGTCCGTGGCCGTCGCGGCGTCCACGCCCCGCCTGGTCAGCCCCGCCTCGGCGGCCCGGTCCCAGTACGGCTCCAGGGCCGCCCTGCGGGGCGCCAGGAAGAACTCATGGAAGTACGGCGCCGCCTGCGGCTCGGTCGCGCAGGCGGCCAGCAACTGCCCGAAGACGCCACCTTCCGGACTGGTGTAGTAGGTCAGCAGGTCGGTCGCGAAGGTGACCAGATCCTCGACGGGGCGGCCGGTCTCCGGGAACACCACCGCCTCGGCCGCATCCCGGCCGAACGCCTCCGCCATGATCGCCGCCTTGCAGGGCCAGTGCTTGTAGATGGTCGCCGTGCTCACACCCGACCGGCCGGCGATGCGGTCGATGGTGACCCCGGCCGTGCCCACCTCGCGCATGAGCGCGCTGGTGGCGGTCAGCACCGCGTCATGCGCCCGGATGCTGCGCGGGCGCCGGGGACGGTCCTGTGTGCGGCGCGCACCGGGTACGTCGGCGGTGGTGTCCACGGGTGGCCCTCCTCTGCGCTTGCTTGCCCTTGAACTAAAGTGATGCTTCACTTTAGTTTGTGGGGACCGGCGACGCAATCCCGACCGCCGGAAACCCCCGCGAACCGGGACAAAGAAACGGTCAGGACATCGACCATGCTCTATGAACTCGCCACCCTTTCCCTCAAGCTGCGCACGGTCCCGAAGGCACTGTCCGCACTGGAGACCTACACCACGAGCGACGCCACCGGCGGTCGGCTGCTCGGCTGCTGGGAGCCCGAACACGGCGTCATCGTCGGGCAGTTGCTTCTGCTGCGCGGCTTCGAGAGCGCCGAGGAACTCACCGAGGAGCGCACCCGCGTGCTCACCAGCGCCGACCCGTTCGGCATCGGGGAACACCTCACCGGCTTCCAGGTGGAGAGCTACGCCCCGTTTCCCTTCCTGCCACCGGTCGAGCCGGGCCACTACGGCTCCGTGTACGAGTTCCGCACCTACCACCTCAAGGTCGGCGGCCTGGTGCCCACGATGGCCGGCTGGGAGGCCGCGGTGCCGGAACGCACCCGGCTCCACCCGCTGACGACCGCCATGTACGGCCTGGACGGCGTCCCTCGTATCACCCACATCTGGCCCTTCCCCGACCTCAACGCCCGGCTGGAGATCCGCCGCGAGTCCTACGAACGCGGCATCTGGCCCCCAGAGAACGGCCCGGAGAACATCGCCCACGCCACCTCCACGATCGCCCTGCCGACCCCCATCTCCCCGCTGGCCTGACCCCGTGACCCGACCCCGTGGGCGGTCGCCAGAGGTAGCCGTCGGGGCCGGACAGATATGACGCCCGGCGCAATCCATCCAGGGCATCCCTTACCGTGGCGCATGTGGATCTCAACTTGCTCGTGGCACTCGACGCGCTGCTGGAGGAGAACAGCGTGACCGCCGCGGCGGACCGGCTGCACCTCTCGCCACCGGCCATGAGCCGGACGCTGGCCCGGATCCGCCGCGCGACCGGCGACGACATCCTGGTGCGCGCCGGCCGCACCATGGTCCCGACCCCGCGCGCCCTCGAACTGCGCGAGGAGACCCGCGAGCTGGTCCGGCGGGCCACCGCCGTGCTCACTCCCGTACGCCGACTCGACCTGGCCCGCCTGAACCGGCACTTCACCGTGCGAGGTCATGACGCGCTGCTGGCGGCCCTCGCCGCCCCGCTGATCGCCAGGATCGGCGCCACGGCCCCGAACATCCACCTGAGCCTGCTCGCCGAGTCGTCAGCCGACCAGCCCGACCTCACCCGGGGCCAGGTCGACCTGGAGATCGGCGCGAACGAGCCGGGGCGCCCGGAGATCTCCTCCGAGGTGGTGGGCAGCGACCGGATGGTGCTGGCCCTGCGGCGGGAGCATCCGCTCGCCAAGGGCAGGGTCGATGTCGACAAGCTCCTCCGCATGGCCTTCGTGACCGTCTCGCGCCGGGGCCGTCTGCACGACGCCGTCGACGACGCCCTCGCCGAACGCGGCCTGCGGAGACGGGTGATCGCGTCCCTGCCGACGAGCGCGGCGGCACTGGACGTGGTCTCCCGTTCGGACGCCGTCGCCGTCGTCGCCGAGCGGGTCTGCCGCCCCGCCTCGGCGCGGCTCGGCCTGGTCACCCGGCGGCTCCCGCTGGAGCTGCCGCCGACCCAGGTGGTCGTCACCTGGCATCACCGGCACGACAGCGATCCCGCCCACGCGTGGCTCCGCGACCAGGTGCGGGACGTGCTCCGCGAGGCCACCGACACCGCGGAGGGCCGCCCCGCGACCGGGCCCGGTGGCCCACGCGAATCCGCGTAGCCGCGCCCAGGCGCTCCGCGCCCGCTCACACCGCGGTGCCCGCCTCGCGATAGGTGAGCAGACCGCGCACCGCCTCGATGGTGGCTCCGGCCAGGGAGGGGTCGCAGCCACTGCGGGCCAGGGCGCTGATGCGCACCGGGGGGACGGCGGGGAGGTCGTGGCGGGGGGTGAGACCGTCGGGGTACGGGCTGCCGGGGATGGCCAGCAGGGCGGCGCCGAGTCCGGCGCGGGCCGCGTCCAGGACTCCGGCGAGGTATCCGGCCTCGGCAACCACGGTGGCGGATGTGTGGTGAGAGGCCAGTGCGGTCAGGGCGCGGCGGCGGATCACACACGGGTCGCTGATGGCGACCAGGGGCAGCGGGGCGGGGGCGGCGGGTGGGTTCCAGCCCGGGGCGGCGTACCAGCGCAGGGGGAGTTCGCCCACTGGGGTGCCCGGGGCGGAGGCGGCCTCGGTGACGTAGACGGCCAGGTCGAGTTCGCCGCGCTCGACGGCGTCCGTCAGCCGTGCCGAGCGGTCGATGCGCACGCGGACCTCGGCACCGGGCCGGGTGTCGCGTACGGCTCCGGTGAGGACGGGCAGGATCTGGTCGGCGCCATGCTCGGTGGCGCCGATGACGACGGGCGCCACGTCGGCCGTGTCCTCCCCCAGGAGCCGGCGGACGGCGGCGTCGTGTGCGCCGGTGATCAGCCGGGCTTCTTCCAGCAGTCGGCTGCCATGGGTGGTGAACCGGGTCTTCCTGCCGTCGCGTTCGACGATGGGGCGTCCGAGGGCCTTCTCCAGCCGCCGAATGTGCTGGCTGACGGCGGACTGGCTGAGTGCGAGCGCGCCGGCGGCGCGGTGGAAGCCTCCGTAGTCGGCGACGGCGATGAGGCTGCGCAACGCCACGATGTCCAGTACCGGTCGCATGTGCGCAGGCTAGCAGCGATCGATCAGAAAACGTGATCGATTTTGATGGCAAATCATCGTTGGACGGCCAACTCCGGTCTCCTGCATCCTGGGGACATGTCGCGTACAGCGCTCGTGGCGGCCCCCGCGCCGCGCACCCACCGCACCGGATCCGGGCCGTCGGCCGCCGGACCGGCGGTGTGCCGCGCCGCCGGAGCCCGGCTGACGCGGCGGCGCGTGGTCGACTTCGGCCGCACCGGCGCCATGCGCTGTCGCTGACTCCCGGCTTCCCGGCCGTCCGCCGGGTCTTCGCCTCTTCTCCGTTCTCCGCGCATCGCCTTGCCAGGGCCCTTCGCGCCCTCGCCTTCTCCTGTTCCGTCCCGCCCCCGGCTCGGCCGCTCCGCCTCGCCTGTGCGGGCGGCGTCACTGTCGACGAATCGAGTTCTCATGCCCTCTGCTCAGCCTGTCCACTCCTGGGACGAACCAGAAGGAATCGCCCCGCGCGGCACGCTCGTGCTCCTCCCCGGACGGGGTGAACACGGTGGGGTGTACGAGCGGTTCGGCCGCCGGATCGCCGCCGACGGCTATCGCGTCCGCGCCCTGGGGGACGCCTCGGCCGACCCCGAGGCCGTCATCGAGGCGGCCACCAAGCTGCTGCGCGACGAGACGCTTCCGGGCCCCCGCGTCCTGGTCGGCTCCGACACCGGGGCGTCCCACGCGGCCCGCCTCGCCGGGCTCGGCACCCCCGGTCTCGACGCGCTGATCCTCGCCGGGCTGCCGACCGGGGCGCGCCCCACGGCGACCGGGGCCGCGGACTGGGAGGACGAACTGGACCGGCGCACCGCCTGCCCCACCCACCGGGGCAGGCTGACCGCCGACTCCGCGTTCCGGCGCGGCGCCCTGGAGGACCCGTCGGCGCCGGAGTCGCCCGCGCTGGACGGGATCTTCGTTCCCGTGCTCGGGCTGCACGGTGCCGAGGACACCGTCAGCCCCCTCGATGAGGTCCGCCGCGTCTACCGCGGGCTGCCGGGCGCCGAGTTGGTGAGCCTGGCCGGCACCCGGCACGACGTCCTCAACGACGTGACCCATCGCACCGCCGCCGCCACGGTGGTCCTCTTCCTGGAGCGGGTGCGGCTGGATCCCGGGCTGCCGCTCATCGCCGTCACGGAGGACCGCGCATGACCGCGCCCGTCCTCACCACGCCGGCCGAGCTGTACTCCCGGCTGTTCCACGCTGATCCGGCGCCCGTCGTCCTGGACGTACGGTGGCGGCTCGGCGATCCGCACGGCCATGAGCACTACCTCGCCGGGCACATCCCCGGGGCGGTCCATGTCGACCTGGACGCCGAACTCTCCGCTCCGCCCACCCCGGAGAGCGGCCGCCATCCGCTGCCGGATCCCGGTGCCCTGCAGCGGGCCGCACGCCGCTGGGGACTTGGCCAAGGCCGACCGGTGGTGGTGTACGACGACAACGGCAACACCGCGGCCGCTCGCGCCTGGTGGCTGCTGCGATGGGCCGGGGTCGAGCGGGTCTCGCTGCTGGACGGGGCGCTGGCCGCGTGGCGCGCGGCCGGACTGCCGGTCGAGTCGGGCGAGCCCGCCCGGCCGGCGGCGGGGGACGTCGTGCTCACCGCCGGGCGGCTGCCCGTGCTGGACGCCGACGCGGCGGCCGAGGTGGCGCGTACCGGCGTACTGCTGGACGCGCGAGCGGCCGAGCGGTATCGGGGCGAGACCGAGCCGGTCGATCCGCGCGCCGGGCACATTCCCGGCGCCCGGTCCGCCCCGACCGGCGAGAACTTGGCGCCGGACGGCACATTCCGCTCCGTCGAGGAGCTCGCGCGCCGCTTCGCCGCGCTGGGTGCCGACGGCACGACGGAGGTCGGTGTCTACTGCGGCTCGGGGGTCACGGCCGCCCACACCGTCGCGGCCCTGGCCCGCGTCGGCATCACTGCCGCGCTCTACCCCGGCTCCTGGTCCGCCTGGTCCGCCGACGCCGCACGCCCCGCGGCCGCGGGTGCGCTGCCGGGCTGATCCGCCACCCCGCACCCGTCCTTCGCACACTCCCCGACCGAGAGGCCGCATCATGCCCTCCCCGCACTCCCCCGTGTCCGGCACCTCACCGCCGCCGCACACCTCCGCACCACCACCGTCTCCCGGTGCGGTGAAGACGCCGCCCGCCGAACCCGCGGCGACACCGGCATCCCGCCCCACCACCCCGCACACCCGGCGGCGGTCCCCCCTCCGGGTGCCGCGCGGGGTGCGGCGGGCCTCCGGGCCCGTCGGGCTGCTGCTGCTCTGGTTCCTGGCCGCCGCCACAGGCGTGCTCCCCGAGTCCGTACTGGCTTCCCCCGTCGACGTCGTGCGGCGCGGGGCGGACCTCATCGGCACCGGTGAGCTGCCGCGGGCCATCGCCGCCTCCGGTCGGCGCGCGGCCCTCGGTTTTCTCATCGGCGCGGCCGTGGCGCTCGCCCTGTCGCTCACCGCGGGGCTGTTCCGGCTGGGCGAGGACGTCATCGACGCGTCCATGGGGATGTTCCGGGCGATTCCCTGGGTGGGCCTGATCCCGCTGTTCATCGTCTGGTTCGGCATCGACGAGACACCGAAGATCGCACTGGTGGCGCTCGGTGTCACCTACCCGCTGTACTTCAACATCTACGGCGGCATCCGCTCCGCCGACGCGCAGCTCATCGAGGCCGGGCGGATGGTGGGCCTGGGCCGTATCGGGCTGATCCGGTACGTGATCCTGCCGTCCGCCCTGCCCGGTGCGCTGGTGGGGCTGCGGTACGCGCTGTCCACCGCGTGGCTGGCCCTGGTCTTCGCCGAGCAGGTCAACGCGGACGCCGGAATCGGCTATCTGATGAGCAACGCCCAGCAGTACTTCCAGACCGACGTCATCGTTCTGTGCCTCGCCGTGTACGCGGTGCTGGGGCTGCTGTGCGACTTCGCGGTACGGCTGCTGTCCCGGCGGCTGCTGGACTGGCGGGCCTCGTTCGACGGGGAGGGAGCATGAGCGCGGCGCACGACAACACCGGCGGTGTCACGGTGAACGGCCCGAACAGTGTGGAGGTCCGCGGACTCACCCGCGCCTTCGGCGACAGGACGGTGATCGGAGGGCTCGACCTCACCATCCGCGGGGGCGAGTTCGTGGCCCTGCTCGGCCAGAGCGGCTGCGGAAAGTCGACGCTGCTGAGGATCCTCGCCGGGCTGGACAGCGAGAGCGAAGGCGAGGTGAACGTACCGGAGCGGCGCTCGGTGGCCTTCCAGTCGCCGCGGCTGATGCCATGGCTACGGGTGTGGCACAACGTCGTGCTCGGTCTACCGGGCGGGGACCGCGAGCTCGCCGAGCGCTATCTGGCCGAGGTCGGCATCGAGGAGTACGCGGGCGTCTGGCCCCGCACGCTCTCCGGCGGTCAGGCCCAGCGTGTGTCCCTGGCCCGCGCGCTGGTGCACGAGCCCGAACTGCTCCTGCTGGACGAGCCGTTCGGCGCGCTCGACGCGCTCACCCGGGTCCGGGCACAGCGGCTGGTGGCCGATCTGTGGCAGCGGCACGGCTGCTCGGTGCTGCTGGTCACGCATGACGTGGAGGAGGCGCTGCTGCTGGCCGACCGGGTGCTGGTGATGGACGGCGGGCGGATCGCCTACGAGGCGGAGGTGGGCCTCGCCCGCCCGCGTGACCTCGGCTCCCCCGACTTCGTGGCGCTGCGCGGCGAACTCCTGCGGCGGCTGGGCGTCGAGGACGCCTCGGCGCCTTCGCACCACCACCGGGAAGAGGTGACGGCATGAACCACTGGAACCGCATGAACCGCATGAACCGCCCGAACACCGGACGCCACAGGGCCACGGCCGCGGTGCGCACGCTCGGCGCCGCGCTGTCGCTCACCGCCCTCCTCGCCACCAGCGCCTGCGCGGGCGACAGCGAGGCGGCCTCCGAGACCGATCCGTCGAAAGTGACACTGACCCTCGGCGACCAGGCCAAGAACCTGAAGACGCTCTTCGACGCCTCCGGCGCCCTGAAGGGAACGCCGTACAAGGTGAAATGGGCCGAGTTCGAGGGCGCCGCACCGCTGTTCCAAGCCGTACAGGCCGGGGCCGCCGACACCTCGTACGCGGCCGATCTGCCCACGCTCCAGGCACTCTCCGGCGGGGTCCGGGTCAAGGCCGTCGGGGCGCTGCACAACGACGGCACCCACACCGGGATCGTGGTCCGGAACAACTCACCGGTGAAGAGCGTCAAGGACCTCAAGGGGAAGAAGGTCGTGGTCTCCTCGGCCAAGGGGTCCATCGCCGAATATCTGCTGGCGCACGCGCTGGAGCAGGCGGGGCTGAGCTACTCGGACGTCCACGTGCAGTATCTGCTGCCCACCGATGCCCAGGCCGCCTTCACCTCCGGCAAGGTCGAGGTCTGGGCCACGTTCGGCGTCTACAAGACGGTGGCCGAGCAGCACGGGGGCCGCCTCCTGGTCAACGGGGCGAACGGGCGGGTGAGCGGCTACGGCTTCATCGGGGCCTCCGAGAAGGCCCTCCAGGTCCCGGCGAAGAAGAAGGCCATCACCGACTATCTGCGCCGTCTCGACAAGGCGCTGGCCTGGTCCCGTGCACACCCCGCCGCATACGCCAAGGCCATCCAGCACAACAACGGAGCCTCGGCCACGGTTGCCAAGGCCCTGGTCAACCAGGCAAACAGCGAGCTGCTCCCGGTGCATGAGCCGGTGATCCGGTCCGTGCAGAAGGTCGGCGACACCATGCACGACATCGGTGTGCTCACCCCCAAGCCGGTCCTCGCCGACCACGTCGACACCAGCCTCGTCAAGGAGTGACCGCAGCCATGCCCGTCGAGTTCATCAGCGCCGTCCACCCCAACCCCGCCACCGAGGGCGACCCCACCGCGGGGTCCGGAATCGATGTCGACCACGCCCGCCGTTACGCCCGCGCACTGGACGACTCCGGCTTCGACTACACCCTGGTCACCTACCACTCGGCCGCCCCGGACGCGTTGCAGCTGGCCCAGTTCGTCGCCCATCACACCGAGCGCATCAAACCGGTCCTCGCCCACCGCCCCGGGGTGGTCTTCCCCACCCACGCGGCCCGCGCACTGGCCACGTTGGACCAGATCAGCGCCGGACGGCTGGTGGTGCACATCATCTCCGGCGGCAACGACGAGGAGCAGCGCCGCGAGGGCGACTATCTGAGCAAGAGCGAGCGGTACGCCCGCTCGGACGAGTACATCCGGATCCTGCGCAGCGTGTGGGAGGCCGACGGTCCGATCTCCCATGAGGGCCCGTACTACCGCTTCGAGGGCTTCCGCTCCGATGTCACCCCGTACCACGGCACCATCCCCATCTCGGTGGGCGGCTCGTCACAGGAGGCGTACCGGGTGGGCGGGCAGCAGGGCGACATCTTCGGGCTGTGGGGCGAACCGCTGAAGGAGACCGCCGAGCAGATCGCCTCGGTGAACGCGTACGCGGACGCCGCGGGCCGGCCCCGGCCGCGCATCTGGGTGTCCTTCCGGCCGATCATCGCCCCCACCGACGAGCTGGCCTGGGAGAAGGCCCACCGCACCCTGGGCGCGGTCAAGGCCAACCACGCCGAGCGGGCCAAGCGCAGGCACTACCCGGCGGTCGGCCAGGGCACCCCGTCCAATGTCGGATCGCAGCGGCTGCTGGCCGTCGCCGAGCGCGGCGAGGTGCACGACCGCTGCCTGTGGACCGCGCCCGCCGCGGCGACCAACGCCGCCGGTGCCTCCACGGCGCTGGTCGGCTCCCCGGAGACGGTCGCCAAGGCACTGCTCGACTACGTCGACATCGGCTGCGAGCTGCTGTCCATCCGCGGCTACGACCCGCTCAACGACGCCATCGACTACGGGCGTCATGTACTGCCGCTGGTCCGTCAGGAGCTGGCGCACCGCGCCGCCACCTCGGCCGCCTGACGCCCGGCCGCCGTCTCCTCCCCGTTCCCCTCATGAAAGGCATCACCCGCATGTCCAGGCCACCGGCCCGCTCCCGTTTCCGGCGCGCCCGCGCCCGTACCGCTCTCACCGTCGTCGTGGCGCTGGCCGCCGGTGCGCTGAGCGCCTGTGGCGGCGCCGCGGGAACGGACGGGGGCGGGAAGGGATCCGTCACCCTCCGGGTCGGTGCGACCGGCTGGAAGGAGGAGGAGGCGCTGCTGAAGTTCGCGCATCTGGACGACACTCCGTACCAGGTGAAGTGGAGCCTGTTCCAGGGCGGGGACAGGCAGCTGGAGGCGGTGCGCGCCGGTGCGCTGGACGTGGCGAGCTCCAGCGAGATCCCGCCGGTGTTCGCCGCGGCCGACGGGAAGCCGAACTTCAAGGTCGTCGCCGTGCGACGCGGCAACACCCTCAACCAGGAGGTCGTCGCGCCCAAGGGATCGAAGATCACCTCGATCGCGCAGCTCAAGGGCAAGAAGGTCGGCTACATCAAGAACACCACCGCCCACTACTTCCTCTACGAACTGCTGAAGCGGGCCGGGCTCGGCTGGGACGACGTCAAGGCCGCCCCGCTGGATCCCGACAAGGGGATCGCCGCGCTGAACGGCGGTTCCATCGACGCGTTCGCCGGGTACGGCAACGCGGTCATCACCGCCCATCAGCGGGGCGCCCGCACCATCGGTTCCGGCAAGGACATCCTCTCCGGCAACTTCCTGTGGACCGCCTCCGACGACACCCTCGGCAGCGCGGCCGAGCGCGGGGCGCTGGCGGATCTGCTGGCCCGTATCGACAAGGCATACGCCTATGTGCGCGACGGACGCCAGAAGGAGTACGCGAAGGTCATCGCCGCCGCCACCCACCAGCCGGTGGATCAGGCGCTGGCGGAGTTCACGGCGGGCGAGGCCCAGCGCAGGACCGGGATACGGCCGGTGAGCGCCCAGGCCACCGCCTCCGAGCAGAAGGTCGCCGACGCCTTCGGTGCGCTCGGTGCGGTGCAGCGGGAGCTGACGGTGAGCGGTTTCTGGACCGACCGGCTGAGCGCGCGGCTTCGGAAGGCACTCGCCTCATGACCACTGACCTATCGCTGCCAGTCCCGGATCTCTCCTCGCTGGCCTCCGTGACGCGGCAGCTCGCCACGACCGCCGCCGCCTACGACCGTGACGGCACGTTTCCGGCCGAGGGGATCCGCACCGCGCACGAGGCCGGGCTGCTCACCGCCACCGTCGGCGAGCGGTACGGGGGCCCCGCACTCGCGGTGGCAGCCACCGCGCGCATCCTGCACGCGCTCGGGGAAGGCGATCCGTCGGTGGCACTGATCACCGCGATGAGCCTTTCGATCCACCGTCGTCAGGCTGTGCGGGCGCACTGGCCGCAGGAGCTGTACGGGCAGGTGCTGGCCGAGGCCGCTGCGCGGCCGGTGCTGCTCAACCACATCCGGGTCGAGCCCGCACTCGGCTCGCCCGCGCGGGGCGGGCTGCCCGCGACGGTCGCCCGGCGCACGGCGGACGGCTGGTCGCTCAGCGGCCACAAGCGCTTCGCGACCGGTGTGGAGGGGCTGGACTGGCTGCTGGTGTGGGCCACCACGGACGAGCCCACGCCACGGGTCGGCACGTTCGTGGTAGCCGGCACCGCGCCCGGGATCGAGATCACCCACCGCTGGGACCATCTGGGGCTGCGCGCCAGTGGAAGCCATGACATCGCGCTGCGCGACGTCGAGATCCCCGCGGGGAACGTCATCGACCTGGCCGAGCACGGCGCCGCGGCGGAGCAGGACAACCGCGCGGGCGCCGCCCTTCATCTGCCGCTCGCCGCGCTCTACTTGGGCGTGGCCCGCGCCGCCCAGCGGTACTTCCACCGCTTCGCCCATGAGCGGGTCCCCGCCAATCTCGGCCATCCGGTGGCCCGTACCGAGCGCTTCCGGCGCGCGGCCGGTGAGATCGCGCTGCGGCTGGACACGGCCGAGCAGTTGGTGTTCGGGGGCGCGGAGCGCGTGGACGCGGCCGACGCCTCGTACACCCCCGAACACGCCCTGGGCGCCCGCGTCCTGGCGGACCGGCACGCCACCGAGGCGGTCACCCTGACCCTACGGCTGCTGGGCAATCCTGGGCTGTCCCATGACAACCCCCTGGAGCGCCACTTCAGGGACGTCCAGTGCGCCCCGGTCCACGCCCCGCAGGAGGACACGGCGCTGCTCGCCGTCGGCGCGGCGGCGCTCGGCACGCCAAGCGAGAGGAAGACATGACCATCCCGCTGTCCCGCCCCGGTACGGCCGAACGCACGGGCACCGATGGCACGGGCGCCGGTGATACGGATGCCGGCAATACGGATGCCGCCGCGCTGTTGGCGGCGCTGCGCCGCGCACTGCCGGACGGTGCGCTCAGCACCGGCTCCGGCGCCACCGGCCCGTATGCCACCGACCGTTCCGGCAGCCACCCTGGCGGCGTCCCGCTCGCGGTCGTACACGCCACGCGCACCGAGCACGTCCAGACGGCTCTGCGGCACGCACACGCCCTGCGGGTGCCGGTCGTGCCACGCGGGGCGGGGACCGGACTGTCCGGCGGGGCGAGCGCGGGCACCGGCAGTGTCGTCCTCGATCTGTCGCGAATGAACCGGATCCTGGAGCTGCGCCCCGAGGAGCAGATCGCCGTTGTCGAGCCGGGTGTCATCACCGCCGAACTGGACCGGGCGGGGGGCGAGTTCGGACTGCGGTACGCGCCCGACCCGGCGAGCGCCGCGATCTCGACCGTCGGCGGGAACATCGCGACCAACGCGGGCGGGCTGCGCTGCGCCAAGTACGGGGTGACCAGGGACGCGGTGCTGGGCCTCGATGCGGTGCTGGCGGACGGGACACTCATCCGGACCGGTCGGCGCACGGTCAAGGGCGTCACCGGCTACGACCTCACGGGCCTGCTCACCGGTTCCGAGGGCACCCTGGGTGTCATCACCGCCGCGACCGTGCGGCTGCGCCCGGTGCCGGAGGAGACGGTCACGGTCGCCGCGTACTTCGCCACGTTCACCGAGGGCGCCGAGGCCGTCTCCGCACTCACCGCCGCCCGGGTGGAGCCGGCCATGGCCGAGCTGCTCGACGGCCCCGTGCTGGGCGCGGTGGACGACGCCCAGGGTACGGATCTGCGCTCACGCGGCGGCGCGCTGCTGCTCCTGCAGTGCGACGGGCGGGGCGCGGCCGCCGAGGCCGACGCGGCCGTACGGCAGTTGGGCGGACGGGCCGCCTCGGTCGAGGTCACCGGAGATCCGGCCGAGGCGGACCGGCTGCTCGCGGCGCGCCGGCTGGCTCTGCCCTCGCTGGAGCGGCTGGGCCGCCCGCTGATCGAGGACATCGCCGTGCCCAGAAGTCAGTTGGCCGCCGCCGTAAGGGCGATCGACGCCGCTGCCGACCGCCACGGGGTGCGGATCTTCACCTTCGCCCATGCCGCGGACGGCAACCTCCACCCCATTCTGGTCCTCGACCCCTCCCTCCCCGCCGTCCCGGACGCCGCCTGGCAGGCCGCGGGCGACATCTTCACCGCCGCGCTCCGCCTCGGCGGCACGCTCACCGGCGAGCACGGCGTGGGCACCCTCAAGCGGCGCTGGCTCGGCGACGAGCTCGGCCCGGACCAGCACGCACTCCAGCGCCGGCTCAAGACGGCCTTCGATCCACACGGCATCCTCAACCCGGGCAAGGCGCTGTGAAGTCCGCCGGGACCGGAACCGGGGCCGCCGTGGCGGCCGGCCGTACGAACCCGTGTGTCCACTCCTTCCGCACGACGATCACGAGGTGAACCCCCGCCATGTCCACCATCCTCTCCATCTCGGGCAGCCCCTCCCCCACCTCCCGCACCGCTCGGCTCCTGCGCGGCCTGGACTCCCGGCTCACCGCGCAGGGGCACCAGGTGGTCCCGCTGGACGTCCGCACGCTTCCGGCCGAGGCCCTGCTGCACGCGGACTTCGGGCATCCGGAGATCGTCCGCGCCACGGAGCTCGTCGCCCGGGCCGACGGCATCGTCATCGGCACCCCGGTCTACAAGGCCGCGTACTCGGGGCTGCTGAAATCGCTGCTCGATCTGCTGCCGCAGTACGCGCTGGAGGGCAAGACCGTACTGCCGCTGGCGACCGGCGGCAGCACCGCGCATGTGCTGGCCATCGACTACGGGCTGCGGCCCGTGCTCGCCTCCATGGGCCCCTCGCACATCACCCCGGGGTGGTTCGTGCTGGACAAGCACATCGAGGTACGGGAGGACGGGCGGGTCGTGGTGGACCCCGCCACGCGGGAAGCGCTCGAACGGCTCGTCGACCAGTTCTCAGCGGCCCTGAGCGGCCCGGAATCCGCCGGCGCGGTCGCCGCCTGATCGCGGGCCGTCAGCCGCCGGTCGGTCCGGGCACCCGGTAGCGTACGCACCGTCCTTTCCGCCAGTGGCGGCCAGGGGCCTTCAGTTCCCGAGAGTGGCGCGCAGCCCGGGCTGCAGCCGTTCGGCGTGTGCGCGCACCATGTCGTCGCACAGCTCCCAGATCTGCTCGACGCGCAGGGCGGCGGCGGTCGCCGGGTCGGTCATGGCCGCGTGCCGGATGTGGCGCGGCTCGTCCTCCAGGGCCGCCCGCACCACGAGGTCGTTCATGCTGAGGTAGGTGCGGTTGAGCGCGGCGAGCTGCGGGGGCAGCGCACCGGCACGGGTCGGCTGGACACCGGACCGGTCGACCAGACACGGCACTTCGACCACGCCGTGGGCCGGAAGGTTCTCGATGAGGCCGTGGTTGGGCACATTGCCGTAGACGGTCCTGGGGGTGCCGGTCACCATCGAGTGAATGATCTGCGGGGCGTACTCCATGGTCCCCTCGACGTCGATGCAGGCACCGGTCGCGAGGGCGTCGCGGGTCCGCTCGTAGTCTGCGACGTTCTCGTCCACGATGCCGAGATAGGCGCCGATGGGCAGCCGCAGCCGCTCGATCTCGCTGTCGTGGTGCAGATACCAGGGCACATACTCGGAGGAGTGCTCGCTGGTCTCGGTCGGGTAGTGGCCGAGCCGCCGGTACATGTCGACGCGGACCCGGCGCCGCAGTTGCTCGTCCTCGGCGATCAGCGCGTCCAGCCGGGGGTACAGGTCGGTGCCGTCGTGCTCGAAACGGAGCACCCACGCCTGGTGGTTGACCCCGGCGGCGCGATAGGTGATCTCGTCGAAGGGGACCTTGAGCAGGGCGCACAGGTCGTGCATGGTCCAGTACACCGAGTGGCACAGGCCGACCACCCGGGTCAGGCCGGTGGCCGCGGTGAGGTACTGCACGTTCATGGCCATCGGGTTGGTGTAGTTGAGCAGCCACGCCCCGGGGCATACGGCGGCGATGTCCTCGCCGAGCGCCTTGAGGAACGGGAAGGTGCGCAGGGCGCGGAAGATGCCGCCGACGCCGAGGGTGTCGCCGATGGTCTGCCGCACTCCGTGGCGGGCGGGGATCTCGAAGTCGGTGCGGGTGGCCTCCCCCATGCCGATCTGGACGAGGTTGATGACGAAGTCGGCGCCGTCGAGTGCTTCGCGCCGGTCGGCGTGTGCGGTGATGTGCGCGTCGGCGCCCCGCCGCTCGGCGATGTACCGGGCGGCGGCCTCGGCGGTGGCCAGGCGTTCCGCGTCGATGTCGTGCAGGGCGATCCGCGCGGTCGTCAGCTCCGGGAAGGCGAAGAGGTCCGCCAGCAGGCCCTGGGTGAAGACGACGCTTCCGGCGCCGATCAGCACGATTTTGGGGTTGGTCATGACGGGCTGTCTCCGTTGACGGTGAGGTGGGTGAGGGCTTCTTCCCAGGTGGGCTGGGCGGTGGTGCCGCCTGCGGCGCGGGTCGACAGCGCACCGCAGGCGGCGGCGAGGTCGAGCGCCTCGGCGATGGGCCGGCCCGCGAGCCGTCCGGCGAGGAAGCCCGCGTTGAAACTGTCCCCCGCGCCGACGGCGTCCTGGGGTGTCACGCGGATACCGGCGGTGGTGAGCAGGGTCCGGCCGTCGTGGCACAGGGCGCCGTCCGCCCCGTTCTTGACGGCCACCAGCGGCACCTGGTGTGCGAGGAGTTCGACGGCGGCCGGGACGGATGTGCCGTCGGTGCCGGCCAGCCGGTGCGCCTCGGCGGCGTTGGGCAGCAGGATGTCGGTCCGGGCGAGGACGGGCGCCAGCGACGCGCGGTCCCATCGGCCCGAGGGGTCGTCGTTGGTGTCGAGCGAGGTGGTGGCGCCCGCCGCGCGGGCGGTGTCGAAGAGGCCCGGCAGATCGGCGGCGAGCCCCGGCAGGAGGAAGTAGGACGCGGCGTGGACGTGCCGGGCCGAGGTCAGCAGGTGCTCGGGCACATCCCGCCCCGAGGTCGCGGCGAGGGTGCCCGGCGCGGTGAGGATGGCCCGGTCGTCGCCGCGGGTCACGATGACCGTGAGCGGTGTCGGCAGGCTCGGGTCCAGGTGCAGCCCGCTGACGTCGACGCCCCGCTCCGCGAGTTGGTCGCGCATGTAGTGTCCGGCGCCGTCGTCCCCGACGCGTCCGGCGAAGGCCACGCGCAGCCCCAGCCGGGCGGCGCCGCACGCGGTGATCGCGGCGGATCCGCCGAGGGTGAGCGCGCCGCTGTCGATGAGCTGTTCGCGCTGGCCGAAGGCGAGTGGGGTGGTGAGCGGTCCGACGATGACGTCCGGGTTGGCGTCCCCGATGACGAGCAGGTCGAAGGTGGGCGGCATACGGCTTCCTGACGAGTGGTGAGGGAGGGGCGGTACGGGGCCGTGGTCAGCCCTTGAGACCGGTGGAGGTGATGGACCGGACGAAGGTCTTCTGGGCCGCGAGGAAGGCGAGCAGCACCGGCAGGACGGTGATGACGTTTCCCGCCATCACGGCCGACCACTGGGTGTGGTGCTGTCCCCGGAAGGTGGTCAGGCCCAGTTGGAGGGTGTAGTTGGCGTCGTGGTTCAGGGCGATGAGCGGCCACGACAGGTCGTTCCAGGTGGTGAGGAAGGTGAGGACGGCGACGGTGCTCAGCGCGGGGCGGGACAGCGGGACCACGATCTGGAACAGCACCCGCAGCCGCGAACACCCGTCGATCCAGGCGGCCTCCTCCAGCTCTCTTGGCAGGGAGAGGAAGAACTGCCGCAGCAGGAACACCGCGAACGGCGTCACCAGCGACGGCACGATCAGCGCCCCGAGGGTGTCGACGAGCCCCAGTTTCCGCATGACCAGGAAGGTCGGGATCATCGTGAGCTGGAACGGGATGGCCATGGTCGCCAGCATCAGGACCAGCAGCACCCGGGACCCGCCGAACCGCATCCGGGCGAAGGCGTATCCGCCCAGCGTCCCGAGCAGCAGGTTCGAGAAGACCGCGACGGCCGAGACGATCAGGGAGTTCGCGAACCAGCGCGGGAACATCGCGTTGCCGAGGACGAATCGGTAGCCGCCCAGGTGGATCCCGGAGGGCCAGAGCGCCGGTGGGAACCGGTTGATCTCCGCGTCGCTCATCACGGAGCTGAGCCCCAGCCAGATCAGCGGTACGGCGAAGAGCAGCGCCAGTGGCGCGAGCAGCAGATGCCACGGGCTGAACGGCAGCCGGAACCGGCGCCGTGAGCGGGCCACGGGCTCCCCGGTGCTCCGGCCGACCGGCCGGAGCCGGTCGGTGGCTCTCCCGGGGAGGTGGGACAGGTCCGTCATGACGTGGCTCCCTTGAGGCGGCGGTCGTCGCGGCGCCGGACCAGCCGCAGCCCGGCGGCGACCACGAGCAGGGCGACGCCGAGGACGTAGGCCGCCGCGGCCCCGTATCCGGCGGTGAAGTTCCGGAACGCCTGTTCCCAGACGAAGTAGACGATCACGGTGGTGGATCCGAGCGGACCGCCCTTCGTCGTCACATACACCAGGTCGAAGACCTGCAAGGCGCTGATCGTCTGCCAGAGCAGCAGGAACACGCTGACCGGTGCGATGGTGGGCAGGGTGACATGGCGCAGCACATGGCGGCGTTCCGCGCCGTCGAGGGTGGCGGCCTCGGTGAGTTCCCGGGGTACGTCCTGGAGGGCGGCGAGGTAGATCACTACGCAGAAGCCGGTGCCGCTCCACAGGGAGATGGCCACCAGGACCAGCAGGGCCTGGGCCGGATCGGACAGAAACCCCTGTGGGGAGAGCCCGAGACGGTGCAGCAGCGCGTTGGCCGCGCCGAACTCCGGGTCGAGGATGAAGGAGAACAGGACGCCCTGGGCGGCGGCCGAGACCACGAACGGCACGAAGAGCAGGGTGCGGTACAGGCCGGAGAACCGGATGCGGCGGTTGAGGACCAGCGCGAGCGCCAGCCCCAGGCCGATGCTCAGCGGCACATACAGCGCGGTGTACACGAGTGTGTTGCGCACGGCCTGGGCGAACTGCGGATCGTCGGCGAGCTGGCGGTAGTTGTCCCAGCCCACCCAGACGCTCGGGGTGAGGAGGTCGCTGTACTGGAACGACAGCAGCAGTGACCACAGGACGGGGACCACGCTCAGGCCCAGGATGACCAGGACGGAGGGGAGGACGAACACCCAGGCCGTCACGGCCTCCCGGCGGCCTCTGCGGCGTGCGGACCCGGCCGGTGTGCGCGGCGCCGGACGGGTGATGGGGGTGGGCAGACGGGACATGTGGGGCTCCTCAACGCACCTTGGCCATGGCGGCGTTGGCTTCGTCCGCGCACCGCCGCAGCGCCTTCGCCGGTGTGCTCTTCCCGAGCAGGACGGCGGTGATGGCCTCGCCGAACGGCATGGAGATCTTGGGGTAGGCGCGGTCGACGGGCCGTACCCGCGCGGTCTCCAGCACCTCGGTGAACACCGGGAGACCGGGCACCTCGGCCGCGTGCTTCCGCCACTTCGGACGGCGCTCGGCGGGCCGGCTCTGCGGCAGGCTGCCCGCCTCGGAGTCCCACAGATACGCCTGTTCGGGCTCCATGAGCCAGCCGATGAACGTACGGGCGGCCGTCAGCCGCGCGGAGCCGTTGTCGAACACGCTCCAGGTGTCGGGGCCGGAGATCGTCACCGACCGGCCGTGGAAGCCGGGCAGGGGGACAACGTGATAGTCGATCTTCGCCTGGCGGATGTCGGGCAGTTGCCAGGGACCGGTCGCGACCATGCCCAGCCGACCGGTGGAGAACGCCTGGTACATCTGCTCGCCGCCGGGCTTGGGGTCGACGTAGACGCTTCGGTCCCTGGCGAGTTCGGCGAGCACATCCAGGGAGCGGACGCCGGGTTCGCCCGTGAATCCGATCTCCCGCTTGCCCTTGGCGATGACCTCGCCGCCCAGGTCCCAGATCATGGGCCACATCCGCCACACCGTGTCCTCGTCGCCCGCGCCGGGCCAGCCGGTGCCGAACGTGCCCTTGCCGCGGTCGGTCAGCTTCCGGGCCTTCTCGGTGAAGTCCTGCCAGGTCCAGCCCGGTGCGGGCAGCTCCAGCCGGGCCTCGCGGAAGAGCTTCTTGTTGCACACCACGGCGAGCGAGTCCAGCACCGCGGGCACCGCACGGACCACACCGTCGACCATGACGCCCTCCCGGGCGGCCGGCCAGTACTGGTTCCAGGGCACCGGCTGGGACTCCACGACCGACGTCATGTCCGCGAGCTGGGGACTTCTGGCGACACTCGCCAGGTCGGAGCCGAAGATGTAGGCGACGTCGGGTGGCGACTGGGCGACGAGACCGGCCATCACCTTCTGCAGCATGTCGTCCGCCAGCACCCCGCCGCCGATGTCGACCCGGATGGCCGGGTGGCTTCGGTGGAAGTTGGCCACGAGCCGTTTGAACGCCTTCAGCGAGGGGCCGTTCTGCCCGTGCCACACCTCGATGTGGACGGTTCCGTCGGAGTCCACGCCGAGGCCGGTCCCGCATCCCGCCACCGCCGTACCCGCTGCCGCGGTGAGGGCCAGCGCGCCACCGCCGCGCAGGATGCCGCGGCGCGAGGGCCCGCCGCGGCCACTGCGGACCGTGTCCATGTCTGCCTCCAGATGTTCGGTGGATGCGTGGCCGCCGCGGTCCGCGGCGGCCACACCGTCCTCGGCCAGGACTACGGACAG
This sequence comes from Streptomyces sp. 11-1-2, assembly GCF_003595545.1. NCBI lineage: Bacteria > Bacillati > Actinomycetota > Actinomycetes > Kitasatosporales > Streptomycetaceae > Streptomyces > Streptomyces sp. 11-1-2. The sequence goes on along the minus strand of NZ_CP022545.1, from coordinate 9,410,934 downwards.
GTCTTGCGGACGTAACCGCCCTCGCCCTTGGGCAGGACATCGCGGTCGCGCTGGACGACGCTCACCCGGTCGCCGTACTCGCAGGCGTTCTTCATCCCGGCGTTCGTGTACTCGATGAAGATGGCGTTGTTCCCGAACTCCGCGAGGTAGTCGGCGCACTCGTTGTACTCGGGGTTGCCGCATTCCTCGGCGATGGCGAAGTCGAGGCCGTTGGCCGCGTGGTTCTTGGCCAGCTCCACGGTGTTCTTCTGGCCGACCGCCAGGCCCTTGCCGTGGCCGTAGGCGGACAGCATCCGGATGTAGGTCTGGGCGTGCTCCTCGGTGATCCTGCCCTCGACGACATCACGGGTGAAGGTGTCGAAGTTGTCCAGCTCCAGCGCGTTGAAGCCCTTGGCGGCGCATTCGTCGATCTGGGCGTCGATCTTCTCCGCGATGTCCTCCCGCTTCTTCTCGGTGGTGATGTCGAGGATCGCCTCGTCCCAGTCCGTGTCGATGATGACGTCACCGTCGTCGTTCTTGAGCAGCAGATCGGCGGGCCAGTCCGCTGGGCCGCCAGGCTGGCCGATCTTCTGCGTCTGGAAGGCGTTGACGTAACAGATGTTGTACAGACCGGGTGCCGGGGAGGCGCTGTGGTCGCGGCTGACGACCCGCACCCCGGACGGCGGGGTGTACGCCCCGCCGATCTGGTAGTCGAAGTCCGCGTGGACCGGCGGAAGGGCGGCCGAGGTGGCCGAGGCGGGGGCCGGGGCGAGAACGCCGGCCGCGGCGCATGCCACGGCGGCGCCCACAGTGGTACGGATGCGCGAACGGTTCAGGCTCATCGCTGAGAGCTCCATGATCCGTGGGCACGGCCCCGCCTCGGTCGCAGACAGCGACCTGGCGACTCGGGCCGGACTCGCGGCGGGGCCGCATACCGGCTGGGCGTACCTCTGTCGCCGAGCATTCGACATCGGCGTGCCAGGGAGTAAACCGATCAGACCGAGCCACGTCAAGAGCGTGAAACTGCTCAGTGTCGGCCCGGAACACGCACAAGCGATCAGAGCGGAGGGGCTCCACGGCGGACATTACGCACAGATGCGGGCATGTCGATGCGCGGGAACCCGTCGGTCCCCGCGCGCCGAACACACTAGATCCGCCGAAGCCCCACCAGCACTCTCTCCATCAGGGCACGGTCCGGCGCGGCGCCCTCCTCGGAGGCCGTCCGGTGGACGACGATCAGCCCGCGCTCCGCCATGTCGCCGAGCAGCACCTTGGCCACCCCCAGCGGCACCAGGAGCATGGCCGCCACCTCGGCCACCGACCTCGGCTCCTGACACAGCGCGATCACCGGGCGGTGGTCCGCCTGCAGGACGTCGGCGGAGCGGTGACCCAGCTCGGTGGTGGTCACCAGGGTCTCGACCTCGAAGTGATGGTGGGACCTGGTCCGGCCGCCCGTCCATGAGTAGGCGCGCACGAGCGCGGCCGGGCCCTGGCTCTCGTCGTGCTCGGACTCCCAGGCGGCCGGCCCCTCAGACTCCGGCGACGCCCTCGGGAAGGATTCCCCGGGCTCCTCGGGCCGGCCGTCCCCGCCCTCACGGCGGGAGGGGGCCTCCGGCGTCCCGTCGGACCGAGGTGCCTTCCGCCCACGTCGCCCCTTGCCGAAGCTGAAGGCGTTGAGCACGTCGGCGAAGGTCTGCTCGTCCTCCGCCCCCTGTTTTCTCCCAGGTCCCTGCCCGGAAGGGCCTTCACCGGTGCTCATCATCTCCCCGTCCGGCCTATTGGGCTGATGTCCGCTTCACGCCCTGCAGGTTCAGCTCCTGCAGCTCAGCGCGGAGCTCCGGGGTCAGCATCTCGCCGACCTGGTCGACCAGTACGGTCATCTCGTAGGCCACCTGACCGATCTCGCAGTCCGGCGCCGCCAGCACCACGAGACACGAGCCGTCCTCGATCGACATCAGGAGCATGTTCCCGAGCTCCATCTGGATGACCGAGGACCGCACATCACCGGTCATCAGGCACTGGGCGGCGCCCTGGATCAGGCTGATGGCCCCCGCGGCAATGGTGGCGACCTGCTCGGCCCGATCGGCCGCCAGCCCGTCCGACGCGGTGAGCAACAGTCCGTCGGCCGAGACCACCACGGCGTGCGCCACATTGGGCACGCGCTCGGTGAAATTGGTGACCAGCCATCCGAACTGGCTCACCTCCCGCAGCTGGGGTGAGGTCATTGGTTCTTCCTGTCCATCTTCGCTGAGACCTTATGTCTCGTCGCGTCCGTCGGGCTGACCCCGGCGGATGCCCGACTGGTAATTGCTGAGGAATGAATGGGTGCGGCCGGCGTTCCGCCGCACGGTTTCCTCGTCCGCGGCTCCACGCGGCTTGGGGCGCTCCTCGGTGGCGCGCGGCTTGGCCCGGTCCGTACCCGGGTCCTGGCGCGGCACCCGCCGGGGCAGTCCGGCCTGCGTGACTCCGCCCGCGTCCGCGGCGCCCGGCCGCTCGTGGACGATCTGGCCGGGGTCATCGGCGGCATCCGGCCGGCTCTCGCCGGGGGGCGCGGGCGCGGCGGGGACGGGCCGCCGGGGGAGTTCGGACGCCGGGAGGTCCGCCGGCTTACGGCTTTCGGCCGGCTCCTCGGCCGGGGAGCCCGCCGGGGCCGTCTCGGCCTCGGTGGAGGCGAACCATGGCGAGGGGGCGTCGTCCCGGGCGGCCGGACGTGAACGCCGCGGTGGCAGCGGGGGCTGTCCCGGCCGCTGTACGGCACGGCGGTCCGCGGGGGCGTTGCCGTTCCCCTCGCCGTTGCCGCTCCCGAGGGCGGCGGCCTTCCCCGGCGCGTCCTCGCCGACCGGGGCGGGCCGGCCGGCCTGGGCGGGAGGTATCCGGCGCGGCAGTCCGCCGGGCTGCGGGGCATCCACGAACGCCCGCGAGCCGCTGGAGCGGGTCGGCAGGGAGCGGCCCGTGTCCCCGGAGTCGGCCGGGGAATCCCCGGCGCGCAGCGAGCGGGCGCCATCGGTCGCGCGGCGCGGCAGCGGCGCCGCCGGGGCCGCGCCGGTCTCCCGGCGTGTGCCCACCGGCTCGGCCGTCCTGGCGGAGGTCCGCCGGACGGGCAGGGAGCTCTCCCGGCCCGCGAGGGCGGGCTTGTCCGCGAGCATCAGCCTGGCCGGGACCAGCACGCCCGCGCGCAGCCCACCGCCGGTGTCGCGCTCCGAGATCAGCTCCACGGTGACGCCGTGGCGACGGGCCAGACGGCCGACGACGGTCAAGCCCATCTGCCGGGACGTAGGTACCTCCACGGATACGTCCCCCGCTACGCGCCGATGAGCCTTGGCCAATTCGGCGCCGCTCATCCCGAATCCCTCGTCGCGGACCTCGATCAGTGCGGAACCGTCCAGGCGCAGTGTATTGCTGACGACCACTTGGGTCTCCGGCGGGGAGAACGCGGTGGCGTTGTCCAGCAGCTCAGCGATCATTCGCGCCAGGTCACCGGCAGCGTACCCGATCACTTCGGCGGCGGGAACGGGCTCCACCACCACCCGCCGGTAGTGCTCGATCTCGGAGACCGAGGCCCGTAGCACATTGTCGAGCGGCACGCGCTGCTCGGAGGGGCGGACCGGGGTGCTGCCGCACAGGACCATCAGGTTCTCGTTGTTGCGCCGCATCCGGGTCGCCAGGTGGTCCAGCTTGAAGAAGCTGGCCAGCTGGTCCGGGTCCTCTTCGTGCAGTTCGAGCTGTTCCATCAGGCGCAGCAGCCGGTCCACCAGGCTCTGGCTGCGCCGGGAGAGGTTGACCAGGGTGTCCCGCAGGTCGCCGCGGAGCGCGGCCTGCTCGGCGGCCAGGCGGACGGCCTGGCCGTGCACCGCGTCGAACGCCCTGGCGAGCTGCCCGAACTCCTCGGTGGTGTGGACCGGTACGGCGCTGATCGACGTGGTCGCCATCTCGCCCTCGCGGATGCTCGACACCGCTTCGGGGAGCCGGCGCTCGGCCACGTCGAGCGCGGTGGAGCGCAGTACGGTCAGCGACCGCAGCAGATGCCGGGCGATGGCGATACCGATGGCGAAGGCGAGCAGGAGCACGGCGAAGAGCAGCACGGACTCCGCACCGGCCCGGTCGCTCGTCTCGTCCTGCAGCTTGGCGGAGGTCACGCGGAGCCGGTCGGCAAGCCGCTTCTCCACCGTGTTGATGAGGGTTCCGGTCGCCTCCGAACTGCGGTTCCAGTCGCGGACGGAGAACGGCGCGGTATCGGCGGCGTTCTGTCCGGAGCTCTGCGAACCCGCCTGGGACAGCACGGTGTCCAGCAGCCGGGTGCGCCGCTCGACCTCCGGGCCGGTGACGGTCCGCTGGTAGGCGCGCTGGTCCCCCGCGGTGGCCACGGCCTGGAAGTCGCCCAGCTTGTCCCGCAGGCGGATGTCGGACTCCTGGAGCGCCCTGATGAGCTTGGGGTCCTTCAGCGTGCCGGGGTCGGGCGCGTCCATGACGATCACGTGCTGGAGGTGGACCTGTTCCTGGACCAGCTCCAGGTCGTACAGCGCGGTGGCCGGTCCGGAGAGCTGAGGTTCACCGAACCGGCTGCCCAGCGCCTGGTCCAGGTCGAGCAGACCGTTGATGATCTTGCTGTACTCGGTCACCGCGGTCCACGAGCCGATGTCCGTGGACGTCACCTTCTGGCGCAGCGCGGGCAGCCCGTCCAGCATCTTGAACGCGTCGCGATAGCGGTTCGCCAAAACCCCTTCGAGACCCTGTGCCCGCTTGGTGGTGCGCGTGACGGCGGCCTGCGCGCGGTCGACGCGCTGGTTCTGCTGCCGGAGCATGGCCGGATCGGCGGACGCGCGGTCTCTCAGCCGCTCGGCCGACATCGTCCGTTCCATCTGCAGATCGCTGATCAACGGCATCAGCCCACCGCGCAGTCTGACCAGCCGCTGCACGTCCGCGTAGGTGTTCGCGCGCGCGACGTCGCGTTGGATCTGCACGACGCCCAAGGCGACGGCGAGCAGGGCGGGCACCACCAGAACGGCACCCAGCTTCACGGGCAGCCGCCAGTTGCGCCATTCCACGACGCCGGCCCACCACGACGGTGAGCGATCGCGCGCGGCCGCATGCCTGCCCGGGGTCATGAGGCGCGCTCCGCGCTCGGACCGGCTTGCCCACAGGGATGTATCACGATGCCGTTTCTCCTGGAATTTCCCCGGATGGGGAAAGTCGAACGCCCGGCAGCGCGCCGGCACATCGCTTTCGGCGATGCGTCGGCGCACCTGCCTTTACTCGAACAACTTGCTGCTCTTCTCGGCCAGTTGGTATAGACCGTACAGAAACGGCACAGCCACCCACAGCCATGCCACGACCATGACCACAGGAGAACCCGTCTTGGCCACGTCCGGCGAAGGGCTGTCTGCGTCAGTCACCGGCTTACCGCCTCTCTGCCGGAAGGGGGTCGGGGGTTTCCTCCGGGGACGCCGACTCCGCCTGGGCCGGCTCCGGTTCATGGAACTTCGGATTCACCGGACGCACCAGCTCGTTCGCGATGAAGCCGATGACAAGGAGCCCCATCATGAGAGTGAACGAAAAGGTGTAGAGGGCCGGGCCGGTGTCCCCGGACTCATGCGCGGAATCCGCGATGGAGTCCACGATGAGCGGTCCGGCGACTCCGGCGACCGACCACGCGGTCAGCAGCCGGCCGTGGATCGCGCCGACCTGGTAGGTGCCGAACAGATCCTTGAGGTAGGCCGGAACGGTGGCGAATCCACCGCCGTAGAACGACAGGATCACCATGGTCGAGGCGACGAACAACGCGGTGCTGCTGTCCTTTTCGAGCATGATCGTGAGGTAGAGCAGGGCACCGGCGCCCAGGTACAGGCGGTAGATGTTCTTCCGGCCGACCACGTCGGAGACCGAGGACCAAACGAAGCGACCGGCCATGTTGGCCAGGGACAGCAGCGCGACGAAGCCGGTGGCGGCGCTCGCGCTCACCGGACTGGCCGTGTCCTGGAAGAAGTCCTGGATCATCGGGGCGGCCTTCTCCAGGATCCCGATACCAGCAGTAACGTTCATGCACAGCACGATCCAGAGCAGCCAGAACTGGGGCGTCCGCACCGCGTTCTTCGCCGATACGTTCGCGGTGGTGACGAGCCGCTTGCCCGAGTCGTCGCGGGGCGTCCAGCCGGCCGGCCGCCAGCCCTCGGGCGGCACCCGCACCAGCACCACGCCCAGCGACATGAAGGCGGCGTAGGCCAGGCCGTGCACCAGGAAGGTCTTCGCGATGCCGCTGGTGTCGCTGCCGAACGCCTTGAGCATCTCCGTCGACCAGGGCGAGGCGATCAGCGCGCCGCCGCCGAACCCCATGATCGCCGTACCGGTGGCCATACCCGGCCGGTCCGGGAACCACTTCATCAAGGTGGACACCGGCGCGATGTACCCGATGCCGAGGCCGACCCCGCCGATGCCGCCGTATCCGAGAACGACCAGCCAGTAATTGCGCGTGGCGACGCCGAGGGCGGCGACCAGGAAGCCGGTGGAGAAGGCCACGAGCGAGACGAACATGGCCCAGCGCGGGCCTTTTCTCTCGACCAGCGTTCCCCCGAACGCGGCAGAGAGCCCGAGCACCAGAATGCCGATCTGGAAGGGGAGGGCGCTAGCCGTCCCCGAAATGTCTAGGGAATCTTCCAGAGGTATCTTAAAGACGCTCCAGGCGTACGCCTGGCCGATGGAGAAGTGGATCGCAAGCGCCGCCGGTGGAATCAGCCAACGATTCCATCCCGCCCCTGCGATGATGCGAGAGCGATCGAGGAAACCCACAGATCAACCTACCTCCGGCTTCTTGAGAGCACCCCCGCAGACTGCATTCCTGTACCTATCCAAACACCTCGGGGGAGGCAGTGGCGAGCACAGGGCTGCCGTCATATGCCAGTGGCAGACTCACTGCACAGCGGCACGCTCACAGCACTCATGCTCACGCACGATGGGACGTTCTACCCGAGGTGAGGTTCTACCAGTGGCGACACTTGGGACACAACGCCGGGTCCCGAAATGTCCTCAAGGCGCAACCCTCAGCGGCCATCGCCAACCTGACACCAAGTCAAAATGGACAACACGGGAAGGAGAGACAAAGTATTGGTTCAGCGACGACTCCCACCATATTCGAGAGGGCGCCGACGTCCGATGCTTACCATGACACCCGCCCACCTGCACCGGTGAGAGCCGGGGGCGGCGTTGACTGTGTCCGGCGCCTCACTACACTTGCGGCGTCAAGGGCCCGCCGGTCGCCCCTTCCTCCACCGCTCGAGCGCGGGCGCTCCGAACCGACGCCTCGTCAGAAACACCCCGGAGAAGACCATGAATAAATCGGTGCGACCGCCCGCTTCCTTGCCATCCGAGCGGGCCACCGGAACGGGGTTCACCGACCGCGGTGACGACACCGGGGAGCCCGATTTCGAGGCGATTCAGCAGAGCCCGGAGTTCAAACTTCTCCGCAAGAGACTGCTCTGGTTCATCTTCCCGATGAGCGCCTTCTTCTTGTGCTGGTACATGACCTTCGTGCTCTTCTCGGCCTATGACCACGACTTCATGAGCCGCAAGCTGTTCGGCGCGGTCAACACCGGCACCGTCTTCGGCCTGCTGCAGTTCGTATCGACGATGGCGATCGTCCTGACGTACCGGCGCTTCGCGCGCAAGAAACTTGACCCGCAGGTGGACACGATCCACGAGCTGGCGGGAGTCGGCAAGGAATGACATTGCAGATCGCAGCCCGCACGACCGGCAGCCCGATAATCAACCTGAGCGTCTTCTTCGCTTTCGTCCTCATCACGCTGTTCGTCGTCTACAAGGCCACCAATAGAAATTCGACGACCTCCGACTACTACGCCGCGGGCAGCGCCTTCACCGGCGTCCAGAACGGCATCGCCCTGTCCGGCGACTTCCTCTCCGCGGCCTCGTTCCTCGGCATCTCGGGGGCGATCGCCGTCCACGGCTACGACGGGTTCCTCTACTCCGTGGGGTGGCTCGTGGCGTGGCTGGTCGCCCTCCTGCTCGTCGGGGAGCGGCTGCGCAACACCGGGCGGTTCACGGTCGGCGATGTGATGGCCTACCGCATGAAGCAGCGCCCGGTGCGCGCGGCGGCGGCCAACTCCACCCTGGTCATCACGTTCTTCTACATGCTCGCCCAGATGGCCGGCGCGGGTGGTCTGATCGCCCTGCTGCTCAATGTGCACAGCAAGGGCGGGCAGGCCCTCATCATCACCGGTGTCGGCCTCGTCATGGTCTTCTACGTCCTGGTGGGCGGCATGAAGGGCACGACCTGGGTGCAGATCATCAAGGCGGGCCTGCTGCTGATCTGCGTGACGTTCATGAGCGTGTTCCTGCTCGGCAAGTTCGGGTTCAGCTTCTCGGCGATCCTCGACCAGGCGGCGCAGAACAGCTCGCTGGGCGCCGATCTGCTCAACCCCGGTGGCTGGTACGGCGAGAACGCGATGACCAAGCTCGACTTCGTCTCGCTGTCCCTGTCACTGGTCCTCGGCATCTCCAGCCTGCCGCATGTGCTGATGCGCTTCTACACCGTGCCCGACGCCAAGGAGGCCCGGCGTTCGGTGGTCTGGTGCTCTTGGTCGATGTTCATCTTCTACCTGTCGATCCTGATCGTCGGATACGGCGCCACCGCGCTCGTCGGCTCGGACCGGATCGTCAACGCCCCGGGCGGCGAGAACTCCGCCGCTCCCCTGCTCGCCTTCGAGATCGGCGGCGCGATGCTGCTGGGCGTCGTCTCCGCGGTGGCCTTCGCGACGATCCTCGCGGTGGTGGCCGGGCTGACCCTGGCCGCCTCGGCCTCGTTCGCCCATGACGTGTACGCCAACGTGATCCGCAACGGCAAGGCCGACCCGCGCTCGGAGATCCGCGTCGCGCGGCTGACGGCGCTGGTGATCGGTTTCATGGCCATCCTCGGCGGCATCGTCACCAACGGCCAGAACGTGGCCTTCCTGGTGTCGTTGGCCCTGGCGCTCGCCGCGTCCGCCAATCTGCCGACGATCCTCTACACGCTGTTCTGGAAGCGGTTCAACACGACCGGGACGCTGTGGAGCATCTACGGCGGTCTGGGGTCCGGCCTGGTGCTCATCATCTTCTCACCGGCGATCTCGGGCGGCTCCACGTCGATCATCAAGGGCATGGACTTCCACTGGTTCCCCCTCACCAACCCCGGCCTGGTGTCGATTCCGCTCTCCTTCCTCTGCGGATTCCTCGGCACGATCTTCAGCAAGGATTCCTCGGATTCCAAGAAGCAGGCGGAGATGGAGGTCCGGTCGCTGACCGGCATCGGTTCGAAGGTGTAAGCCGCCCCGGGCGGCCCCGCCCGGGGCCGCCTACGGCCGGCGGATGGCGCCGGGGGTGGGGAGGGCGCCCGTCCGGCGCTCCGACGGTTCGGCCCGCGCCGAGGAGCTCGGTGCCACAGGCCGCCCGCGGAGGGGGACGTCCCCGCTGTCCCGGGGGCCGGCGGTCTCGCCTCGGGGCCCGCGGGTGGCGCGCTGGCTGGGGGTCTTGGACGGCGCCGACGGGGTGGGCGACACCGAGGGACGACCGGCGGGCGCCGACGGGAGCGGGGGCGCCGTACGGCCCGTCGCGGGCGGCGGGGCGAGCGGCACCGTCGGGCGCGCGGGTGTCTCGGGCGCCGTCAGACGGAGCGGCAGCGCGATGAGGGCGGCGACGGCGCAGGACACACCGACCCCGGCCGCGGTGCGCAGCAGCCGGCGGCGGGCCGCGGCGCGGCGGATCGCCTCGTACCGGCCGGGGGGCGGGCCGAGGTAGTCGGAGGTGGGCCGCAGGATCACCGCGAGGGGGTCGTCGGGTTCCAGCTCCGGGCCGTCGTCAAAGTGTGGGGTCAAGGCTTCTCCTCAGGTGGACGCGGAGCAGTTCTCTGGCCGCGTGGAGGTCGGCCTTGACGGTTCCTTCCTTGCGCCCGGTCAGTACGGACACCTCCCGGATCGGCATATCAGCGTAGTAGTGCAGCAGGATCGGAACGCGGAGTCGTTCCGGCAGCGACTGTACGAGCAGGCGTACCGACGGGTCGGCCTGTTCGGCATGGGGGCGGAGGGCGGCTTCGGAGGTGGCCCGGCGCATGGCCTTGCGCTCGCGCTCCATCTTGCGCCAGTGGTCCCGGACGAGATTGGCCGCGGTGACGTAGAGGAAGCCACGGGGCTCCTCCACGGACGTCCAGCGGGCCCAGAGCCGGGTGAATGCCTCGGAGGCGATCTCATGGGCCGTCTCGTCGTCGTCGACGAGCCGGCGGCACCAGCCGGCGAGGCGTGGGTAGAGGGCGGCGAACAGCTCGGACGCCGCCCTGTCACGGGACCGTTTCAACGCACTCCATGGTCGTGATGGCGCTCGGAGGGGAAGACCCCGGGCCGCCGGCGGAGGTTCCGTCGGCGGCCCGGGATCCAGGGGTGGGTCAGGAGCCGGCGGAGGTCAGGGCGGCGAAGACGATCACGTTGTCGAGGTAGCCGTCGCCGGAGCGCGGGCCACCACAGGTGATCAGCCGCAACTCCGGACGGGCCACGTCCCCGTAGACGTCGTCCGCCGGAAAGTCCGCCTTGGCCACCGTCCGTACGGCGGTGATGGCGAACACCGCCGCCGTGCCGTTCTCCAGGCGCGCCACGACCCGGTCGCCCCGGCGCAGCCGCGCGAGGTGACGGAAGACCCCGTCACCGTAGTCGCCGACCGTCACATGGCCGAGGATGACCGACGGGCCGACCTGTCCCGGTGTCGGTGAGTGCCGGTACCAGCCCGCCTGGTCGTGCGCCGTGACCGGCGGCACCCGCATACTTCCGTCCGGCGCCAGCCCCAGCCGCATGACCGGGGTGTCGACGTCGATGGCCGGGATGAGCAGCCGGACCGGGACCGAACGCCCCAGGGGACGCGCCGCCTTCACGGGGGTCGGGGAAGGCGGTGAGGTCCGCCCGGAACCTGGTGCGGCCGTGGTCTGCCGGGCCGGGTGGCCGCCGCAGCCCACGAGCAGCGAGGCCATCGCCGCCGTGGTGAACGCGCGCCTGGAGAACGGGGTCATGCCCCGGTCGCCCGCCGGCGACGGACGACGAAGACCGCCGCGCCGCCCGCGACGAGCGCCGCGGCGGCGCCCCCGCCGATCAGTTGGCCCTCTGCGTCGGAGCCGGCGGACTTGGCCGTCACGCCGGTGTTCGGCGCGCCCCTCGGGATGACGCCGACCTGGCCGCGGTCCCGCGTCTTGGTGGGCTCCTCCTTCGGGGCCGGGGTGGCGGCGCCCGGCCGGGTCCGCTGCTGGCTCGGGACCGGGCTGGCGGCCGGGCCGCGGGTGGGTTCCGCGCTCTGGGCCGGGGCCGCGGCGGCCGAGGGGTCGCGGGGGGCCGGAGTCTTCTCGTCGGCGAACGCGGGCGCGGTGCTCACCAGGACGGCGGTACACGCGAGTGTCATCGCGCTGAGGACAGTGCGGCGCATGGAATCGCTCTCTTTCGTCGGTCCGCCCGCTCTGCGGCGGGCGGGTTACGGATCGAGCGGAGAGACGAGGCAGCGGCGCGGCGGGTTGTAAAGAGCTGGCAAAGTGTGTCGGTCGGCCCTGTTCGGGCCGGAGTCCGGGCCGGAGTCCGGGCTGACCGCCGGAGTGCACGCCGGACGAAAAACGTCCAGGCCGGCCCGTGCGGGCCGGCCTGGACGTCGTGCTCAGGTGCGTCAGACGAGGTCGAACCGGTCGAGGTTGGAGACCTTGACCCAGGCGGCGACGAAGTCCTTCACGAACTTCTCCTTCGCGTCATCGCTCGCGTAGACCTCGGCGAGCGCCCGCAGCTCGGAGTTGGAGCCGAAGACCAGGTCGGCCCGGGTGCCGGTCCACTTGACCGCACCGGTGGCGCCGTCACGGCCCTCGAAGGTGCTCTGGTCCTCCGAGGTCGCCTTCCACGTCGTGCCCATGTCGAGCAGGTTGACGAAGAAGTCGTTGGTCAGCACGCCGGGCGTCTCGGTGAGGACACCGGCCGCCGACTGCTGGTAGTTGGCGCCCAGCACCCGCAGGCCACCGACGAGGGCCGTCATCTCCGGACCGCTCAGGGTCAGCAGGTTGGCCCGGTCGAGCAGCAGGTACTCGGCCGGCAGCCGGTTGCCCTTGCCGACGTAGTTGCGGAACCCGTCGGAGGTCGGCTCCAGCGCGACGAAGGACTCCGCGTCGGTCTGCTCCTCGGTCGCGTCGACACGGCCCGGGGTGAAGGGCACCTCGATGTCGTATCCGGCGTCCTTGGCGGCCTTCTCCACGGCGGCCGCGCCGCCGAGCACGATCAGGTCGGCCAGCGACACCTTCTTCGCACCGGCACCGGCGTTGAACTCCTGCTGAACGCCCTCGAGGGCGCGCAGCACGGTGGCGAGCTCACCGGGCTCGTTGACCTCCCAGTCGCGCTGCGGCTCGAGGCGGATGCGCGCGCCGTTGGCGCCGCCGCGCTTGTCGCTGCCGCGGTAGGTCGAGGCCGACGCCCACGCCGTGGAGACAAGCTGGGCGACGCTCAGGCCCGCGTCGAGGAGCTTGGCCTTGAGGGCCGTGATGTCCGCGGCGTCGATGGCCTCGCCCTCGGCCTCCGGCAGCGGGTCCTGCCACAGCAGGGTCTCCGCCGGGACCTCCGGGCCCAGGTACAGCGACTTGGGGCCCATGTCGCGGTGGGTCAGCTTGAACCAGGCGCGGGCGAAGGCGTCCGCGAACTGGTCGGGGTGCTCGTAGAACCGGCGGGAGATCGGCTCGTAGACCGGGTCGAAGCGCAGCGCCAGGTCGGTGGTGAGCATGTTCGGGGCGATCTTCTTCGCGGAGTCGTGGGCGTGCGGCACCGTGCCCTCGCCCGCGCCCTCCTTCGGCCGCCACTGGTGGGCGCCGGCCGGGCTCTTGGTCAGCTCCCACTCGTAGCCGAAGAGGTTCTCGAAGAAGTTGTTGCTCCACTGGGTGGGCGTGGTGGTCCAGGTGACCTCCAGGCCGGAGGTGATGGCGTCCGCGCCCTTGCCGGTGCCGTAGCTGTTCCGCCAGCCCAGGCCCTGCTCCTCGATGGAGGCGGCCTCGGGGTCCGCGCCGACGTGGTCGGCGGGGCCCGCGCCGTGGGTCTTGCCGAAGGTGTGGCCGCCCGCGATCAGCGCGACCGTCTCCTCGTCGTTCATCGCCATCCGGCGGAAGGTCTCACGGATGTCGCGGGCCGCCGCGATCGGGTCCGGGTTTCCGTTCGGGCCCTCCGGGTTGACGTAGATCAGACCCATCTGCACGGCGCCGAGCGGGTTCTCCAGCTCCCGGTCACCGGTGTAGCGCTCGTCCCCGAGCCAGGTGTTCTCCGGGCCCCAGTACACATCCTCCTCGGACTCCCAGACGTCCTCGCGCCCGCCGCCGAAGCCGAAGGTGGTGAAGCCCATCGACTCCAGGGCGACATTGCCGGTGAGGATCATCAGGTCGGCCCAGGACAGGGCCTGCCCGTACTTCTTCTTCACCGGCCACAGCAGACGGCGCGCCTTGTCCAGGTTGCCGTTGTCCGGCCAGCTGTTGAGCGGGGCGAAGCGCTGCTGACCGGCGCCCGCGCCACCACGGCCGTCACTGATCCGGTAGGTGCCCGCGCTGTGCCACGCCATACGGATCATGAACGGGCCGTAGTGGCCGAAGTCGGCCGGCCACCAGTCCTGCGAGGTCGTCAGCACCTCGGCGATGTCCTGCTTCACCGCCGCGAGGTCGAGCCCCTGGAACGCCTCCGCGTAGTCGAACCCCTCGTCCAGGGGGTTCGCCACGGCGGGGTTCTTGGCCAGGATCTTAAGATTGAGCCGCTCCGGCCACCACTGACGGTTGCCGCCCCCCTGAGTCGGATGCGGAGCGCGCTCGTGCGCGACCGGGCAGCCCCCCGCCTCCTCCGTCTTCGCGTCTGTGACGATTGCCTCATGGTTCTCGGACATGGGAATCCTTCCAAGCTGGGCGGATCATGGTGCTCAGGAACTCGTGGCGGTGGAACAGTCGGAGCACAGGCCCCAGTAGATGACCTCGGCCTCGTCGATCGAGAAGCCGTGGTCGTCGGACGCGGTCAGGCAGGGCGCCTCACCGGCGGCACAGTCGACATCGGCGACGGCACCACACGACCGGCACACGACGTGGTGGTGGTTGTCGCCGACGCGTCCTTCGAACCGGACGGGGTTGCCGGCCGGTTCGATGCGGCGTACGAGGCCCGCCGCGGTCATCGCGTGGAGGGCCTCGTACACGGCCTGAAGGGAGATGTGGCCGACGCGATCGCGTACCCCGGAGGCGATCGCCTCGACACCGAGGTGGTCACCGTCCCGGATGGTTTCGAGCAGCGCGACACGGGCCGCCGTCACCCGCAGGCCGGCACCGCGCAGCTCCTCGGCAGGGGTCGGAGTCTGGGATGCGGTCATGCCGCTAGAACCTACCCGCATAAACGCGAACGCTACAAGGAAACGAGGCGTTAAAGTCTGCCGCAACGCGGAAAAGCTTTGCCCGATTTTCGGGTGTTTTCCCCTCGCGAGCCCTCAGAGGCGCTTGGCGCTGCGGAAGAGCCCGGCGTAGAAGCCGTTGCCGTCGATGCGGGAGACACCGCCGTTGTCGCCGATGGTGGGGCCGTTCTGCTCCTTGCGGCTGGAGACGAAGACCCGGTGGCCGTCGGTGTCCAGCCCCAGGTAGAGCGCGACATGGTCCATATGGTTGCCGGTGCGGTGATCCATCTTGAAGAACAGCAGGTCACCGGGTTGCAGAACGTCGATGTTGGTGGGCCGGGTGTACCAGGGGGCGGGGCCCTGCATCTTGATGATGTCGACGCCGGTCTTGGAGCGGGCCATGCCGTCGGCGGTGCGCGGCAGGCCGTCGCCGAGGGCGTTGGTCGCCATCAGGGGGTAGCGGGCACGGTAGCCCATCACCATGCGGATGAAGCCGGAGCAGTCCAGCGCCCGGTAGCGGTCCTGGCGCGGGGCCAGCGTGGTGCCGCTGCGGAAGGTGTAGGAGATGCCGAGGTAGTCGTAGAAGTCGTTCTGCTCCAGACGGTCCACGCCGTCCGGCTTGAACGGTCCGAAGACCGCGTCGCCCGCGTACGGGATGCCCTGGGCATCCTTCTTGACCGGCGCGCCCTGCACATACTGGAAGGCGATCGCGAAGAGGTCCTCCTTCTCGCTGCCGTAGTTCTCCTTGAACCAGCTCTTGAACCACTGCTCCTTCTCGGCGCCCGCGGTCCATGCCTCCGGCATCAGCCGCACCCAGTCCTCGGTGATCACCTTGGATTTGGTGTTCGCGGGCTCGCTGAAGGTGCGGGAGGGGCCACGCAGGGTGGCGGTGCGGGCGCGGTCGGTGAAGGTGGCGAGTATCTGGCCGTTCTCGCCGCGCAGGATGGTGCGCTCGGGGTTCTTCAGCCGCTCCCAGGTCTGCTTGCCGCCCGGCCGGCCGGTGCCGCCTTCCAGGTTCGGCTCGTCGATGACCGCCTGGGTGGCGGGCGTCTTGGCCTGCTCGTCCTTTCTGAGCTCCACGGTCAGATAGCCGCTGGCGCCGAGCAGCGCGAGCACGGTGGCGGCGTGCAGGACGTGGCGTTTCTTCTTGGGTGGCATGGGATCGGCTCCGGTCGTGGGTCAGGCGGACGGCATGACGCCGAGGAGGATGCCGGCGGTGAGGACGACATAGGCCATCAGCGTCACCGACCCGGTGGACAGCAGGGTGGCCCCCCGGGGCTGGCGGACCAACTGGTAGGCGATCAGTCCGGGGACGATGAAGCCGAGGGTCTGGTTCGCGTACATCAGCGGGAACTCCAGCGACAGGATGATCATCACGGTCGCCTGGAGCGTCACGCCGAGCAGCACGACCGCGGCGAACAGCCGCTTGCCGTAGAGGATCACGAACTTCTGCATCAGCAGCGTGCCCACGTAGGTGAGCACGGTCACGCCGACCACCATCGCGGCCCGCTGCAGATCCTCGACGAGGGTCAGCGCCAGCCAGCCCGGGGTGATCATGCCGCCGGGCGAGAGGTTGGTGGTCAGATAGCAGACCAGCGAGAAGAGCAGCCCGATCGCGATGCCGATGGCGGCGATCTCAGGGGTGAGGACGGCGGGGATCAACGGTGCTGCTCTCCTGGGTTCTGCCCCTGCTGGGAGTCGTCGGCGGGCGGGGCGGGCGGGACGCGCGGCTCGAACAGGCCGCGGGGCTGCGGGGACTCGGGGGTGGATACCACCGCGGGCCAGGGCTCCCGGGAGTCCTGGCCGTCGGACTGCCGCGGGGACGGCTGCTCGGAGGTGCGCTGATGCGGTACGTGCGCCTGGGGCGCGTACCGGCTCTCGTACGCCTCCGGGTACCGCTGGTAGGGGTCCAGGCGGGGCGCGTAGAGCTGGATCGTGTCCACGTGCTCGACATGGCGCTCGTCGGCCGCCGGGGCCGGGGCCGCCGGGGCTGCCGGTACCTCGTCGGCGCTGTCGTCGGCCGGCAGCTCGGCGAGGTGTTCCAGGAGGAGCTCGCCCTGGCCGTGGATGTTGCCGATGGCGACCAGGGAGCAGTCGGGGCCGAGATGTCCGAGCAGCTCGGCCATGAACTCCTCGGGGTCCCGGCGGTCGCCGCCGAGGTCCACCGCGCGGCCCCGGTACTCGGCCGGGATGGCGTCGATGGCGGACTTGGCCGGATGCCCGATGACGAAGACCTGCTCGGGGTCGAGGTCGGGGATGATCTCGCCCATCTGGCCATTGCGCTCGACGCGGTCGGGGCGGCAGTTGATGACGACGTTGAGCGGGCGGTGGATGGCGCCGAGGTCGAGGAGCTGGTTGATGTTCATCAGCGTCGACTCGGGGTCGTTGGCCGCGAAGACGTTGGCGAACCGCAGCTTCTTGCCGTCCTCGGTGGCGTACCGCTCGACGGACAGGACACCGGGGTCCGGCGGGGCGTCGTACATGCCCTTGAGGGCGGTTTCGCGGTCGACGCCCACCAGCTCGGCGACGGTGAGCGCGATGGCCACGTTCTCCTTGAAGGTGAACCAGCTGAAGCCGCGCAGCTCCTCGTCGCTGACCGTCTTGGGGTCGGCGTAGATCAACTGGCAGTTCCGGGCGTCCGCCTCCTCCTGGAGGATGTCGAAACGGTCCTGCTCGGCGGTGACGCAGATGCCGTTCTCGGGCATGGACCGGCACAGGGAGCGCGCCACGTCATCCAGCGTCGGGCCCATTTCGGCCAGGTGGTCCTCGCGGACGTTGCACAGCACGCCGATCGTGGAGCGGATCAGCTTGGACTGGTTGATCTCCTGGAGCGCCGGCATGACCGCCATGCACTCGATGACGAGCGCCTCCGGGTTGTAGGCGGCTGCGCGGCGCACGATGCCGATCTGCTCGACGACGTTGGCGATGCCGAACTTCCGGTAGACGGGTTCCTCGGTGGCGTCCGGGTGGATGAAGCGGGCCGCCGTACCGGTGGTCTTGGCGACGGTGGTCAGCCCGCCGCCGCGCAGGGCGCCCGCGCACAGCCGGGTGATGGAGGACTTGCCGCGGATGCCGTTGACCAGGACCCGGGTGGGGATCATGTCGAGGTTGGTCTGGTGCCGCCGCTGTTCGACGATGCCGGCGATCAGCAGGACGGCCTCGCACACCACGAGCACGGTGTAGAGGAAGAGCACGGTGAGAGCCTCAGTTCCTTCCGACTCCGGCGGGGGTCCGGCTGCCGCCGTCCCGTTTGCGGGGCTGCTCCTGGAGCTGCTGCCGGATCAGCTCCAGGCTGCGGACGACGGCGCCGACCTCGTCGTGGTGGCGCGGGAACAGCACGGTCTTGCGGTCGCCGGCGGCGAGCGCCTCGGCCAGCCCGGCCAGGGCGCGCAGCGGCCGTACGACGACGATGTGCAGCCAGCCCAGGCAGGCGGCCGCGGCGGTCAGCCCCAGCAGTCCGGCCAGTACGGTCCGGTTCTGCAGGCTGTACTCCGGGATCGCCAGGCTGGCGGCGGGCTGCCAGCTCGCCAGGGACCACTGGAGCGACTTGGCCGCGCCGCCGCCGCTGAACGGCGCGACGGCCGCGACCCGCACCGTGCCGCCGCGCTGGACGGTGGCGTGGGCCCGCTTGGTGGCGAGCAGCGAGGTCAGATACGAGGGCGCCTTCTCGAAGGCGATGTAACCGGAGTCGCCGCCGATGACCCGGCCCTTGGTGTCCACGACGCGGACCTCGCCCATGCCCTGGCGGCCCAGCAACGCGTTGACGAACTCGATGCGGAACTCGCCGACGACGGCGGCGCCGCCCCGGCCGGGTGCCTGGGCGGTGGCGGTGACGACGGGCTTCTTGCCGCCCTCGCCGGTCACCTCGAGGGCCTGCTTCGAGGGGCCCTTGCCGTCCGCCTGGTGCGGGGAGCGGCCGGCCCGCGCGAGGATCTCGCCGTCGGCGCCGAGGACGTACACCGACTCGTAGCGGTCGTGGTCCTGCATGGTGCGCTCCAGCACCTGCTTCATGTCCTCGGGCGTGGTGCGGTCCCCGATCAGGGCGGCGACCGCGGACAGATCCGCGTGGCCCTCGTTGAGCGCGCGGCGGACCCGGTCGCTGAGGGTGATGGTGCGGGAGTTCTGGTCGTGGACGATCTGGACCGGGACCTTGACGGCGGAGTCGGCGCGGTTGAGCAGCAGCATCAGCGGAACCGACCAGACGAGCAGCAGGACGGCGCAGACGGCGAGCAGGGCGCGGGCGCCCAGACCCTTGCGCACGGCCGGGCCCTCGACGTCCGCGGGCTCGCCCTGGAGTTGCCCGCGCAGCCGCTCCAGGGCGGCGCCCACCCGGGCGGCCTCCCCGGCCCTCGGCACGCTCACCGGGCGGGCCAGGTCACCGCGGGTGAGGCGGCGGCTCTCCAGGAACAGCCGGATCAGCGGGCGCTGCACGGTGCCCAGCAGCACGATCACCGCGAGCCCGCCGATGACCAGCAGGGCACCGGCGGCGGCCACACCGAAGGCGGGGCGGGTGATCTGGGAGACCTTGGCGGAGACGTCGACCTCGGTGACGACGGTCAGGCCGAGGCTGCTGGCGGTGGTGGCGCCACCGGCCTGGGGGGCTGCGAGCGTGGCGTAGCCGCCGACGGTGCGGACCTCCTTGGCGGCGCCCCCGGTGAGGTGGCCGCTGACGCCGGTGTAGCCGCCCGCGCCGGGCTCCTTGGCCTTGACGGGGTGCTGCCGGCCCTTGCGCGCGGCGGTCTTGGCGAACGAGGTGAGCTGCTTCCGCGCCCGCTCGCTGTCCAGGCCGCCGTGGCTGGAGAGCAGATGGCCGGTGGAGTCGACGACGCCGATGGCGCGGCCGGGGCCGAGGTCGACGCCGGGGAAGCTGAGGGTGCTGGAGGCGACGAGCAGTTGCTGCGGCTGGCCCTTCCAGGACAGCAGGGCGACGATGATCAGCCGGGTCTGGCCGTTCTCCAGCCGCACCATGCGCGGGTCCAGGCCGTCGCTGCGGGAGAGCTTGGTGAGATCGATAGCGGTCAGCGGGACGTTCTCGCCGCGGGCGGCGAGCATCTTGCCCGATTTGATCTCGATGACGGCGGTCCCGCGCCACTTCTGGTAGACGTTGCCGACCTTGTCCAGGACGGTGTCGGCGGAGACCGGCCGGCCCTCGTTGAAGAGGGTCGCGGTGCTGGTGAGATCGGTGACCGACTCGTCCAGTGACGCCCGCAGCGCGATGGCGCCGTCTTCGGCGACGTACTGCTGTGAGGTCAGGACCGCCTTGGGGACCAGGGCGTTGTCCGGTTTGCCCAGAGTGAGGGCGGTGATTCCCGCGAGGGAGAGGAGCAGAACCGACAGCACCGCTATGGGGGGCCGGATACCTCCCAGAAGCGACATGTCGGCCCTTCGGCGGACCTTGTGCCGCCGCTTCGAACGCGAAGCGGCCACGGATGGGCTCCTCTCATGCAACTCACACCACACAGAGCGCACTCGAGTGCGATCCGGACCGTCAGACAGTCAGACGGATCAAAGGGTTGCACATCGTAAAGAAAAAACGAGAAAACGCGTTTGTCATTGACCAAGGCCGGGCAAACGGCGGTCTTCCATCCTTTGCCGGTCGTTCATCTGGACGTCATTCTTCGCCAGCATCCTCCCGATATGCCCCCGTAAAAGGGGTCGTTACGATGAGAGGGTCATGGCGGAGATACGAGCGAAGTCGATCACCATGGCGGCTGTCACGGTCGCGTTCGGTCTGCTCCTGGCGGGACTGAGCGCGTATACGATCGGCCGGTCGGGCGGGGGCACCGCCTCGGACGGTGCGGATGCCCCCGAGGTCGCGCTGGAGCGCAGGATCACCGACTTCACGGCCGGGCTCGGCCCCGACTCCGGCTACCGGGAGCCACGCCGCGCCGAACGCCGGGCCGTCGCCGACGCGGTGGGCCTGGTCCTCGACGGACACCCGGACCGCGCCCGCCCACCGCTCGCCGACGCCGGCTTCCGGCTCCGTACCCTCACCGACACCGGCACCGGCCGCCGCTACGCCGAACTGTCCGACCGCACCGAGGACGGACCCGCCCCGCGCGGCTGGGGCCGGGTCTACGTGGACCTGTCCGCACCCGCCCGCTGGTCGGTCCAGGTGCCGCACCCGGTCTCCGACGCGGACACCGAACGGCTCGGCGCGCGCGTACTCCTGGACTCCCCCGGCGGCGTCCTGGTGCTCGCGGGCGCCCACCGCAGAGCCGGGGACGGCGACGCGGCCGACGCCGCCCACCGTACGGACTCCGTCTTCGACGCGGTCTGCGACGAGCTCGCCCGGCGCGGTCTGCCCGGCGTCCAGGTACACGGTTTCGCCGACGACTCGGCGCCGGGCCGGGACGCCGTCGCCTCCACCGGCAAGGGCTCGGCGGGCCGCGCGGACGCCCGCCGCCTCGCGGACGCGCTCACCGCACGGCACTTCACCGTCTGCCGCGCCTGGGTCCGTAGCTGCCCCCTGGAGGGCCGCGACAACGTCCAGGGCCGCAGGGCCGCCGCCGACCATGTGCCGTTCCTGCATGTCGAGTTCGCGCGGTCGGTGCGCGCGAGCGACACGGGGATCCGGCATGCGGCGGCGGCCATCGGCACGGTGACCGCGCGGTGGGCGAAGGACGGCTGAGCGCGGCCTGGTTCTCGCTCGCGGCCACGGCTCCGGCTCGCGGCCCAGCTCTGGCCCGCGGCCACGGCTCCGGCCCGCGGCCTAGTTCTGGCCCGCGGCCACGGTGAACGCGCTCTTCACCGTCTGCGTCACTGTGTTGCCGTCCGCGTCGGTCCCGGTGACGCGCAGGGACGCGTCCCGGCCCGCCGCCGAGTCCGGAGTGGTCCAGTCCGCGCGGAACCGGCCCTTGCCGAGCGGGGTGGTGGACGCCGCGGTCCATCGCGCACCGTCGTCGAAGGACACCTCGACCCTCGCCTTGGTGACCGCGGGCGGGGCCACCACGCCCGGCACATGTCCGAAGCCGACGACGAGATGGCCGTCACCGGCCGGGCTCGTGCCGTCCAGCCCGGTGTCGAGCCGGTAGTGCGGGACGACGACCGGCAGCGCCGAGCACTCACCGGGCCCGTCGTACTCGCCCGCCTCCGACACACACGTCCAGTTGTCCGGCACGGTCTGGCCGCCCGAGTGCCCCGAGGCGAAGGTCCACTCGGTGTGCGTGGTCAGCGACTGGCGGAAGTCGCCGTTCGTCCTGGTCTGGTCGTACACCACCGTGTACGGGGCCTTCCTGGGCGGCACGGTCAGGACGCCGCCGGGGACGCCGTCCCCCTCGTACAGGGTCGTGTCACCGGAGACCACCGCGAAGTGCGAGGAGGTGATGTCGGACGGGACCGCGAGGACGTGGTGTCCGGCGGAGTCCACGACCGTGGCCGTGGCCAGGGAGAAGGTGAGGGCGTCGCCCTTGCGGCAGGCCGCGCAGTACCACGTCTCGTCCGCGGCGGCGCCCGGCGCGGGCTCGGTGAAGCCCGGGACCAGCGGGCCGCGCAGCCAGTCGACGGTGGTGGTCCGGCCGGGCACGAGGGGCTGCTCCTGGGACACGAAGCGCCGCTCCCCGGCCTTGAGCCAGTCCGCGTAGGAGGTACCGGCGGAGCCGCCGACGTACTCGGTCCGCCGCGCCGGTGTCTTGAACGGCTCGGACAGCGCCTCGCCGCTCGTCTCGTACGGCAGGTACATCAGGCGCGCGACCTCTTCGGCGCGGCCCGGTGTATCGCTGTGGTAGTTGGTGCG
The DNA here is from genome assembly GCF_003595545.1 of Streptomyces sp. 11-1-2. NCBI lineage: Bacteria > Bacillati > Actinomycetota > Actinomycetes > Kitasatosporales > Streptomycetaceae > Streptomyces > Streptomyces sp. 11-1-2. Next base: position 9,388,829 of record NZ_CP022545.1, on the reverse strand, counting down.
CACCGTGGCCAGTTGGCGTCCGGTGACCTTGTAGTGCTGGTTCTTCGCGATCGTTCCGGCGGGGTTGGCCAGCTTGAGGTCGTAGGAGTAGGGCGTGGCCGCGTCCGCGGGCGCCTTGCGGTGGGTGTACACGTTGAAGCGCAGGTCGCCGGTGGTGACGGGACGGCTGGAGGGCTGCACCTGGACGGGCGGGCCGCCGGAGACGCCGACGCCGCCGTTGACCGCCACCGCGCCCTTCGTGTCCTGGCGCAGGTAGTGGAGGATGAGCTGGTGTTCCTCCGCGGGCCTCGGGGTCGAGAAGGTGACCCGCTCGGTCGCCTTGCGCAGGTCGAGTACGGCCTCGGTGCCGGTGCCGCCGTCGGGGACGGTGAACTCGGCGGTGGCCATGCGCACACCGGCCGGCTCACCGGCGCTGTCGAAGGCCGGGGCGGAGACCATGGCGGTGTAGTGGCCCGCCGGGACCTCGACCCGCGTTTCGCCGTCTACGGCATCGAGGAACGGCTCCTGGTAGAGGGCGGCGTCGTCGGCGTTGGCCAGGGCGAATGACGTGGTGCCCGGGAGGGGCTTGCCGTCCGTACCGAGCACGGTGATCTTCACCGGGTGGTCCGCCCGCGCCGACGGGCGCGGGGCGGCCCGCACACCGTCCGTGGCGACCGCCGGTGCGACGGAGGTGACGCCGCCGAACAGCGGGCCCTCGCCCACGGATCCCTTCGCCGCCTCGGCGCCGATCTGCCGCGCCAGCGCCGCGCCGAAGGCGGGGCCCGAGGGCGGGGCCGTGGCGCCCGCGGTGGCCTCGACCCGCACCGGGGTGGTGGTGACACCGGCCTCGGCGAGGGCGGAGACGTTGAACAGCGCGAGGTCCAGGGTGCGGCCGAGGTACGGCAGCGCGGTCAGCGGAATGACGAAGACATCGTTGTCCAACCGCCGGGTGACATAGTCCGCTTCGGCACCCGGCCGCGGCGCCACCACGACACTCCCATCCGCGCGGAGCGTGACCCGCTCGCCGGTGACCAGGGTGACGGTGTGGGCCGTCGTCTCGGATGCGACCGGCACGGCGGACGCGGCCGTGGCGGCGCCTGGCATCGGGGCGGGGGCGGCCAGGGCGCCGGGCGCGGGGCCCGCCGCCAGCCCGAGGGCGGCCAGGACACAGCCGGACGCGAGGGCGCGGGCGCCGCGCGCTCCGGCTCTGATCCGTCGGTACCACATGAGGCGGATCCTTCCTTGACGGTGGATCAACGTGACGCGGGCAATATGAAGGGGACGACGGGGCCAACGTGACGGGGGATCAGTGGGCACTTTTACGCCCCACAGGTTCGCCACCGAAAGAGATCACTGCCAGGCACGGACCAAAGGTGGCTGAAAAGCGCCGCTTTGAGGCGTTAACCGAGCATGCGGCCACCCCGGACAGCCCATTTCCATCGTCCTCATGACCGATGGCGAGAACACCTCCGGCATCGGTCTCAAGGAGTTCCAGCGCCGGTACGCGGCACAGCCGGAGGCGGTCCGCGACGTCCCCACCTTCCCGCTCCGGTTCGGCGAGGCGGACACCGCGGAGCTGACCCGGGCGGCGCGTACGACCGGCGGGCGCATGGTGGACGCCATCGCGATCTTCAGCTGAAGTGCCCCGCGCCAGGTGGGGTGTTCAGCCGAGCAGCAGGCTCCGGCGCCATAGCGGGCGCTGGAGCGCGGTGATCATTCCGGCGTCGGTGAGGAAGGCGACGAGGCGCTCGCCCGCCCAGCGCATGGTCCGCCGGAAGTGCGGATTGGCGCGGGCCTCGCGGGCGGCGCGGCGCGGGTCGAGGCCCACGGCGCGGTAGATCGGGGCGTTGGTGTACGTGGTCATGGCCAGCATCGCGCACCAGGCGGTCAGCTGCCGGTGGAACTCCAGGACGGCACCCGACCTGCCGCGCCGGGCGTCCAGGAGTTCGGAGTGGGCGAAGCGGATATGCCGTGACTCCTCCATCACATGCAGGCGCGACACCTGCCGTACGAGGGGCTGCACCCGCTCGTCGCCCATGGCCTCGCGCTGGAACCGGTCGTAGACCTCCTCGATCAGCAGGGCGGCCGCGAACAGGCTCGCGCCGCGCAACTGCGGGAGCACCGCCCGGCCCAGGTGCCGGACGAGGGCTGGCGGCCGGTAGACCGGGCAGCCGAGGGCGCCGAGGGCCCGGCCGAACATGGCGACGTGGCGCGTCTCGTCGGCCACCTCGCTCAGCGCGTAGTGGGTGCGTGGCGACGCCGGGTCGCGGGCGGTCAGATAGCCGGTGAGCATCCGCATCAAGGTCAGCTCGAACCAGGTGGCCATGCTGATCATGTTGGCCCACTCGCTGCGGGAGAGCGCGAGGCGCCGCTCCTCGCTCAGCCGGTGCCACGTGGGGGTGGCGTACAGCGACATCCGCTCCGGCTGGAGATACCAGCGACCGGGCTCGGGCGGGGCGTCCCAGTCGATGGCGAGGGCCGGGTCGTAGGTGTGCTTGGCCGCGGTGCGCAGCAGGCGTCCGGCCGCCTCGGCCGGTGTCTGGCGTGGCGTACCCGTCGGGGCGGGCGCGGATCGCCCGCGCGGATGTGGCTCCCTCACCGCGCACCGCCTGCCGTAACCGAGCGGTCCGGTCCGGCCTGGGCCGGGACGGGCAGGGGTCCTGCCGGTGCTTGGACTTCCGTGGCGGCGGGGGCTTCCGTCGCGGGGCCGGGGCCCGGTGGGGCGCCGGGGGGAGCCGTGACCTGCAGTCCCAGCCGGAGCTGCACGATCCTGGCGAACTCGGCGATGGTGCCGTTGCTGCGCAGCAGTTCCATGGGCGGGATGTCGAGTTCGTAGCGCTGGTTGAGCGAGAGGAGCACCTGAGCGGCCATCAGGGAGTCCATGCCGTAGGAGTCCAGGCGCCGGTGCGGATCGAGTGCCTCGTGGTCCATCTGCAGGACCTCCGCGAGCAGCCGGGTGAGCTGATCGACGAGGTGGGCGAGGGCGGTCTCCTCGTCCATGAGGGAGAGCCGGCGCAGGAGTTCCTCGCGGGTGGCCTCCCCGTCCCCCACCTGGGGCGGTACGAGGTCACCGAGGCGCGGGGCGCGCAGCAGGGGCAGCAGAACGGCGGCGCGCGACCAGTCCGCCCGGGAGACGCCCACCACCGCGGGGGCGTCCGGCCGGTCGTCGCCGAGCAGCCGCCGGCCGTGGTCGAGGGCGGTGTGCGGGGCGAGGGGCTCGATGCCCAGGCCGTGGAGGGAGTCGAGCAGGTCGTTGCGGGCCGCGTAACCGATCTCGTCGATGGCGCCCCAGGCGAGGGTGAGCGCCGGTTCGCCGTCCCGGCGGCGCAGCCGGGCCAGGCCCTCCAGGTAGAGGTTGCCCGCCGTATAGGCCGACTGCTTGAAGTTGCCCACCATGGCGGTCGTGGAGGAGTAGCACAGGAAGAAGTCCAGCGGACGCCCGCGGGTGAGGGTGTCCAGGACATGGGCTCCGGCGATCTTGGGCCGCAGGACGGCGCTCATCCGCTCGGCGGTCAGCTCGGCGAGGGGCGCGTCGTCCAGGGCCATGGCCGCGTGGACCACACCGCGCAGCGGATGGCCGTTCTCCTCGACGTCCTTCAGCACCCGGCGCATCGCCTCCGCGTCGGCGGCGTCCGCGGCGTACGCGGTGACCCGCACCCCGTCCGGGGCGAGCGCGTCGCGCACGGCGGCGGCCTCCGGACCGCGGTCCCCGCTGCGGCTCACCAGGGCGAGATGCCGGGCGCCGAGCCCGGCGAGCCACTGTGCGGTGGCCGCGCCGAAGCCGCTGGTGCCGCCCGTGACCAGATAGGAGGCGTCGGGGTCGAGGCGGGGTGCGCGGGGCGCGGTCGGCGTCGCACGCGCGGGCGGAGAGGCGGACAAGGGGGCGGGTTCGACGGCGCAGGGCTCGTCCAGCGGGTCGAAGGTGACGACGACCTTACCGATGTGGCGTGAGTGGCGCATCAGCACGAAGGCGTCCGCCACACGGGCGGCGGGGAAGACGGTGTGCGGCAGCGGCTGGAACTCCGCCCCTTTCTCCGGCGCCTGGCCGTCCCCCAGTTCCTCTGGCGTCTGGCCGTCCCCCAGGGTCCGCCCCACGTCCTCCAGGAGGTCCCCCAGCAACCGGGGGTCGCGAAGCACGGTGGTCAGATCCACGCCGTGGAACGAGATGTGGGAGCCGAAGGGGCGCAGCGGCAGGGTCCGGTCCTCGTAGAAGTCGCGCTTGCCGAGTTCGATGAAGCGGCCGCCGGGGCGGAGCACCTCCAGGCCCCGCGTCAGGGCCTGTCCGGAGAGGGAGTTGAGGACGATGTCCACTCCCCTGCCGTCGGTGAGGTCCATGACCTGGACGGTGAAGTCCAGCGAGCGCGAGTCGAGGACGTGTGCCACGCCGAGTGCGCGCAGCAGGTCGCGTTTGGGCTCGCTGCCCGCCGTGGCGATGACCGTGGCGCCGTGTGCCCGTGCGTAGTGGAGGGCCGCGAGGCCGACGCCACCGGCCGCGCCGTGCACGAGCACGGTCTCCCCCGCCCGCATCCGGGCGGTGTACAGCAGGCTGTAGTGGACCGTGCAGAGGGCGACCGGCACGCTGGCGGCCTCCGCGAAGGTGACTCCCACGGGGATCGGCCACAGATTGCGGGCCGGGCTGACCACTTGGGAGGAGAGCGCCCCGGTGAGCAGCCCGACGACCCGGTCCCCGGGCGCGAAGCGGTCCACGCCGGGCCCGCAGGCGGTGACCACGCCCGCACATTCGAGCCCGAGGTTTTCCTCGCGCGGGCTGCCGGCCAGTGCCTCCGTGGGCAGCAGCCCGACCGTCTGCATGATGTCCCGGTAGTTCAGGGAAGCGGCGCGCACCTCGACGACCACCTCTCCGGGACCCGCGACCGGCGGGGGGATCTCCTGCCAGGCGAGGCGGTAGGAGAGGCCGGGCCGGCGCACCCGCAGGGCGAACGGCGGCGGGGCCGCGCCGTCGGCGAGGGGGACGGCGGGCGGCAGGGCGCGCTCGCGCGGGACGAAGCGGTCGTGCGCGGTGAGCACGATCTCGTCCTCGTCGGCGGCATCGGCGGTGTCGGGGGCGTCCGGGACCTCGGTGTCGAGGAGTTCGCGGACCAGCCGGGCGGCGTCCGCGGCCGGGTCGCCGCCCCGGCACAGGCTCAGGCGGCGCCCGCGCAGGTCGGGTTCCTCGTTGGCCAGGCAGCGTGCCACGCCCCAGGCGGCGGCGTCGGTGGGGTGGGTGATCGGTCCGGGGGTGGCCTCGGCGCCGTGCGGCCGGGTGACGAGCCACAGCCGGACCCCGGCGGGCGAGCCGAGGGACCGGTGCGCCTCCGCGACGGCCCGCAGTGTCTGACCGGCGTGGGTGGCGCGGGCGACGGCTTCCTCGGCGTCGTCGGGTTCGGCGCCGCCCAGGATCAGGACGACGGTCGTCTCGCCGGTGCCGGCCTCGGTCAGCGCCCGGCTCCACGCGGCGGTGTCGGTGTGGGCGTCGGTGACGACGCTGTGCCCGGCGCCGTGTGCGGTCAGCGCCGCGGTGACGGCGTGGGGCAGCGGGTCGTCGGCCGTGTCGCCGCAGACGATGTACGTGGCGGACGGGGCAGGGGGTGGCGGTGCGTCGGCGGGGGCGGGGGCACCACCGGCCGCGGCGAGGAAGACGGAGGCGTGGTCGCGTCCGGGCGGCTCGGTGTCGCCGGTGCGGACACAGGAGGTGAAGCCGCACCGGCGCAGGAGCGCGGGCCACTGCTCACGGGTCAGCAGCGGGGAGCCGGGCCGCAGACCGGTGTCGGTGCGGTGGTGGAAGCTGTCGAGGGCGCCGAAGACGGGGAGCAGGACCTCCGGCTCATGGCATTCGAAGGCCAACAGGTGTCCGCCGGGCGCGAGGAGCGAGGCCACGCGGCCGAGGGCGGGCTCCAGGTCCTTGGCCGCGTGCAGCGCGTTGGCGGCGATGACGAGGTCGAAGCCCTGTGGGTGGTAGCCCTGTTCGGCGAGGTCCCGGTCCAGGTCGAAGGTGCCGTATTCGATGAAGTCGTAGTCGCCGAAGCGGTTGCGGGCGCGGGTCGGGTGGGCCGGTGAGACATCGGTGTAGCGGTAGCGGGTGCGGTCGGCGGGCAGCAGGGGCAGCAGCGCCGCGGTCATGCCGCCGGTGCCGGCGCCGATCTCCAGGACGCGCAGCGCGCGGTCGGCGGGCCAGTGGGCCAGCAGGGCGCGGAGCAGGGCCTGGGCGAGGCGGTTGTGGAAGCGGGAGATCGGCGCGGTGTCGTAGTACTGCTCCAGGAGGTGCCAGGCCGATTCGGCGCTGAGCAGTGCCAGGGCGCTCGCGCGGCCGGTGAGGACGTCCGCCAGATGACGGGTCAGGTGTGTCGTCAGGGCGATCCGGTGCACATCCCCGGGGGCCCGGACGAGGGCCTCGCGCACCGGCGGCGGGGTGTGGCGGGCGTCGGGCGTCAGACACCGGCCGCCGGGGGTCTCGGTGAGCAGGCCGCGGCGCAGCAGCAGGGGTTCGAGCAGGGCGATCAGGGGGCGGTGCCGCTCCTCCATACCGGCCGCCACGAGGTCGTCGGCGGTGAACGGCGCGGCGGGGTCGGGCAGCAGGCGGGCCAGCGCGGCGGCGGCCGAGCGCGCGGTCAGCTCCTCGTCGTGCCGCGAGGTCAGGTCGTAGCGGGTCGTGCGCCACCGCTCCCGTACGGCGTCCAGGCGCGCTGCGGCGTCCCGGAGGATGGCCTCGGGGGGCGGCAGGGGTGAGGGCGCGGCCGGGAGGTGGGCGCGGGGAGCGGCTCGCGGAACGGTGTGGTGGAGAGTGACGGGGGTGGTGCGGGCGATCGGGAAGAGGCGCAGCCGGCACTCCTCCAGGCGGGCCGTGACGGTGCCGTCGGCGTCCGCGACCGTGATGTCCCAGCAGACCTCGCTGTCGGTGGCGTCGCGTTCGGTGACCCACATGATCCCGGTGGGCGACGGCGCCGACCACACCCGCACCGCGCCGATGGACGCGGGCAGATAGGCGCCCCGCTCCCGCAGCCGGTCGTAGAGGAGGGCGACACCGGTCTGGAGGGCTCCGTCGAGCAGCGCCGGATGTGCGGTGTACGGGGCGCCCGGGGCCTCGTGGCGGTAGGTGGCGACCGAGGTCCGCGCCCCCAGGCGCACCTCGTCCAGCGTGCGGAAGGCGGGCCCGTAGACGAGCCCCACCTCGGCGCAGGCGGCGTAGTGTTCCTCGCCGCTGACGCGCGTCGCGCACCGGGCGCGCAGCCGCTCCGGGTCGACCGGCTCGGGCCGGGGGCTCAGCAGCGGGCGCACCCGGGCCCGCGCGTGCGCCCGTGGCTCCGGGCCGCGCTCGTCGGTGCTGGTGACCGTGGCGAGCGTGGTGTCGGGGTCGAGGCCGACCCGCAGCCGTACGGCGGAGGCGTCGGCCCAGGGCACCACGAGGCTGGCGCTGACGTCGAGGTGTGCCACCTCCACCGGCCGTCCGTGCACGGCGCGCCCCGCGGCGAGGAGCGCTTCGGCGTATCCGGTGGCCGGCATGACGACGGATCCGCCGAGCCGGTGGTCGGCGAGCCAGGGCACGAGGACGGGCTCGATCGCGCCCTCCCAACTGGGGACGGCGGTGGGCATGCGCTCGCCGAGCAGGGGGTGGACGATGACGCCGTCCCCGCTGGAGTTGGCCCAGGAGCGGGGGGTGCCGGACCAGTGGGGCTCGTACTGCCACGGGTAGGCGGGGAGCCGGGTGACCCGGCCCGGCACCGGGAAGTGCCGGGTGAGATCGGCCGAGGCCCCGGCCGCGAGCGCTCCGGCCGCCGCCGCGCCGAGGGCGGCGGGACCGTCCGCCCCGCGGCGCAGGGTGGGCAGGACGACAGTGCCGCCGGTGCGAGTGCCGACGCCGGTCCCCATGCCGGTCCCGATGCCGTTCGCGATGCCGGTCCCGATGCCGGTCCCGATGCCGGTCCTTCCGCGCCGGGACGCCACGCGCCGGAGGTAGGCGCGCAGGACGGGATGGGGGCCGATCTCCAGGAGGATGCCGGCCCCGTCCGCGAGGGCGCGCCGCACCGCGTCCGCGAAAAGCACCGGGCGGCGCACGTTCTGCCACCAGTACGCCGCGTCCAGATCGGTGCCACGGGCGCGGAAACCGGTGACGGTCGAGTAGAACGGCACCCGGACCGGCGACGGCGTCACGTCGGCCAGGCGGGTGCGGAGTTCGTCCTCGGTGGGGTCCATGTGGCGGCTGTGAAAGGCGTAGTCGAGGCCCAGGTCGCGGAAGAAGACGCCCTCGGCGGCGAGTTCGGCGCCGAGCAGGTTCAGGGCCTCGGCGTCACCGGCCACCGTGACGTCCTCGGCGCTGTTGACACCGGCGATCTCCAGCTTCTCCCCGTATCCCGCGAGGGCCTTCGCGGCCCGGTCGGCGGACAGCCCGACGGCGGCCATCCGGCCACTGCCGACGGTGGTCCCTTGCACCCGGCCACGTTCGGCGATCACCCGCGCCGCGTCCGGCAGGGACAGCGCTCCGCAGATGTGGGCGGCGGCCACCTCCCCGACGCTGTGGCCGACGACCATGGCGGGCTCGATACCCCGGGCGCGCAGCACCGCGGTGATGCCCAACTGCACGGCGAACAGGAGGGGCTGGGCCACCTCCGTCGCGGCCAGGTCCGCCTCCCCGGCGTGCGCGGTGAGGCGATCGGCCACCGACCAGCCCAGACGGGGCGCGAGCTCGGCGTCGGCCTCGCACACCGCGCGACGAAAGACGGCGTCGGCGGAGAAGAGGTCCGCGCCCATGCCCGCCCACTGTGAGCCATTGCCGCAGAACACGAAGGCGACGCGCCCGCTATCGGCGGCGGCACTCACCGCACCGGGGGCGGCTGGCGCGTGAGTGGGGGCGGTCGGCTCTCCGCCGGACGCGGCCGATTCTCCGGTGGGGGCGGTCGGCTCGCCGGTGGGGGCCGTCGGCCCCGCGGTCAGCGCGACCAACTCCCCTTCGGACGCGATCGGTTCACCGGTCGGCGCGGCCGAGACCCTGCCGGGCGCGACCGGCTCCGCGATGGAGGCGACCGTCCCAACGATCGGCGCGACCGACTCCCCGCCGGACGCGATCGGTTCACCGGTCGGCGCGGCCGAGACCCTCCCGGGCGCGACCGGCTCCGCGATGGAGGCGACCGTCCCAACGATCGGCGCGACCGACTCACCGCTAGGCGCAGCCGATTCTCCGGTGGGCGCGGTCGGCTCCGCGGCGAGCGCAGTCGACTCCCCGGGCGCGGCCGACGCCCCACCGGGCGCGGTCGGCTCCCCGCCAGACCCGTCGACACCCGGCCGCCCCGGCTCGGGCTCCGGCGCCGTCAAGGCGCGCAGTGCGTCTGCCGCCTCACCAGGCGTGGTGGCCCAGACGACGGCGCGGTGTTCGTGGCGGCCGCGGCGGAGGCAGGAGGTGTGGGCCAGGTCGTAGAAGTCGGCGGGGGTCGTTTCGTCCAGGTGCGCGGCCGTGGCCTCGGCCGCCTCCGACAGCGCCTTGGCGGTGCGGGCGGAAACGAGCAGGGGCACCGGTGAGCGCGGGGGTCGCGGACGGTCCGGCGCGGGCGGCGGTTCGGCCACGATGGCATGGGCGTTGGCGCCGCCGAAGCCGAAGGAGTTGACCCCGGCGACGGCGCGCCCGCCGCTCGTGGCGGGGGCGAGGGCCGTGGACCGGGTGGTGAGCCGCAGCCCGAGGCCCTCGAAGTCGATGTCGGGGTGCGGCGGTTCGGCGTGGAGCGAGGCCGGTGCGGTGCGGTGCCGCAGCACCAGGAGGGCCTTGAGCAGCCCGGCCATGCCGGACGCCGGCTCCAGATGGCCGAGGTTGGTCTTCACCGAGCCGAGCGGGAGGGCGCCGGAGATCCGGCGTACGCCGAGGGCCCGGCCGATGGCGAGGGCCTCCAGCGGGTCGCCGACCGGAGTGCCGGTGCCGTGCGCCTCGAAGTACACCAGCTCGTCGGGGTGCACCCGGGCGCGGTCGTAGACCTCGCGCAGCAGCCGCTCCTGCGCGTCGGAGCTGGGCAGTGCCAACCCCATGGTCCTGCCGTCGCTGTTGCTGCCGGTGCCCAGGACGAGCCCGTGGATCCGGTCGCCGTCGGCCAGGGCGTCCGACAGCCGTTTCAGCAGCACCACGCCGCCGCCCTCGGCCCGTACGAACCCGTCCGCCTGTGCCGAGAAGGAGGCGCACCGGCCCCGCTGGGAGAGCATCGACGCCTGGGAGAACCCCACGTAATGGAACGGGCTGAGCAGCACATTGACCCCGCCGCAGACGGCAGCCCGGCCGCCGCCCTCCCACAGGGTGCGGCAGGCGCGGTCGAGGGCCACCAGGGAGGAGGAGCACGCGGTGTCGATCGCCATGCTGGGGCCGCGCAGATCGAAGGCGTGCGAGACCCGGTTGGCGGCGATCGACGAGGCGGCGCCCGACATGGTGTAGGCGCCCACCGTGCGCAGCGCGGACATCTGGAGCGCGCCGTAGGAGGCGTCGGAGATGCCGACGAAGACCGCGGTGTCCGAACCGGCCAGCATGGCGGGGTCCACGGCGGCGTCGTCCAGCGCCTCGGCGGTCATCTCCAGCAGCAGCCGGTGCTGGGGGTCCATGTGGGCCGCTTCCTTGGGGGAGATCCCGAAGTAGGCGGCGTCGAACCCGGCCACGTCGTCGAGGAAACCACCGGCCGCGGTGTACGACTTGCCCCGGCGCGGCACGGCGGGGTCGGTGAACAGGCGGGCGTCGAACCGGTCCGCTGGCACCTCCCCCACCAGGTCCCTGCCCTGCTCCAGGGCGTCCCAGAGCCCGTCCAGGTCCCGGATGCCACCGGGAAGCCGGCAGGCCGCCCCCACCACCGCGATCGGTTCGGCCTCGTCCTGACGCATACCGGGGCCTTTCTCAAGTCACTTCGCGACACCGGCGGGAAGCCCGCGTCACGCTCTCGGCAGCGACGCACACTAGGCCAGACGGGCCACCGCCGAGGCCGTCTGTACACCCGTTGGAGGGAACGGCGGCGAAGTGCACTCGGTGAGGTGAACGGCCCCGGCCCGGGCCGCTTAGCCCATTCGGGTGATGTGTGTCGACGGGGCCTGTGCAGAAGGCGCGTACAGAGCGCGTGTACGGCGGGCCCGGCGGCGCGGCGGGGTGCGGTCGGTGTGGTGTCCTCGGCACGCGCCCCGGCGGCGGTCCCGGCACGCGCCCCGGCGCGGTCCCGGTGCGGTTCCGGTGCGGTTCCGGCGCGGTTCCGGCGCGTTGGGATCCGCCGCCGGATCGCAAGGACCCTCGGATCCGCCGCCGGATCGCGCCGCCGGATCCCCATGCCCCTCACCCGCCCTTCGACGTCTGGAGCCCGCCATGGCCGTACTCCTCACCGGCGCGACCGGTTTCCTCGGCAGCCGCATCCTGCGCCACCTGCTCGCTGAGGACGGCGACGACCGGCCGGTCACCGTCCTCGGCCGGGGCGGGGGAGAGAGTCTGCGGGCGCGGGTCGAGACGGCCCTCGACGGGCTCGACGGCCTGGCGGGCGCCGCGACGCCGCGCGGGCGCCTGCGGTACGTGTCCGCCGACCTCACCCTGCCCGGCCTCGGCCTGACCGACGGCGAGCGCCGCGCCCTCACCGACATGTGCTCGGTGGTCTGGCACTGTGCCGCGCACCTCGCGCTGCACGACGACCCGGTGCCGCTGTTCAAGGCGAACGTCCTCGGCACCCGGCGCGTCCTCGACCTGGCCACGGAAGCGGCCGGGGCGCGGGTCGTCCACCTGAGCACCGCGTACGTCGCCGGGGGACGCGCCGAGGGGCACATCCGCGAGGACGACCTGGACGGCGGCCACGGCTTCCTGACGCCGTACGAGGAGAGCAAGTACACCGCCGAACGCGCGGTGCACGCCTGGAGCGCCCGCACCGGCCGGGGCGCCACGATCCTGCGGCCGTCGCTGCTCGTCTCGGACCGGCCCGTTCACGGCAGCGGGCAGCGCCAGCCGCTGGCGGTGCTGGCGTTCCTCATCCACGAGGCGCTGCGCCGCAGGGCCGAGGACGACCCGGCGCTCGCCTCCCTCCTCGACGGTGGCGACGCCCACGGCAGCGGTCTGCGGGTGCGGGTCCGCGCGGGGGTCGGCGGGGCGCTCAACCTGGTCCCGGTGGAGTACGCGGCCCGCGCGGCGGTGTGCGCCGCGCGGGCGGCGGCCCGTCCGGGCGCCACGGCGGGGGTGCGCACGGTGCACCTGACCCATCCGCACAACACGCCCTTCGCGACGGCGGTGAAGGTCCTGGAGCGGCTGTACCCGGGGCTGTCCCTGGACCTCGTGGACGACCTGGACGACCCGGATCCGTACGAGTCGCTGTTCGCTCACCACCTGGCCTCGCTCCTGGTCTTCACCGCGCAACGCAGGACGTACGACCGGAGCAACTTGCTCCAGGACACGGCGGGCCTGTCGGACCCCAAGCCCCTGGACGCCACCTACCTCGCCGACGCCGCCGGAGAGACGGTCGCCCCCGCCCCGGCCGCCTGACCAGTCCCCCACGACTCGGCGGCCCGGCGGGGCGCGGAGGTGGTGAAGCCGACGCTGCTCAACTCCACCGCCCCAGCCCGAGACGTACGACCGGAGCAACCTGCTCCAGGACACCCACTGGCCACCCGACCCCAAGCCCCCCCGGACGCCACCTACCTCGCCGACGCCGCCGGAGAGACGGTCGCACCCGCCTCCGCCGCCTCACCCCTCCCCCGCGGCCCCGCCGTGGCCAGCACTCGCAGCTCCCCCAGCCAGGCAGCGGCGAACGACTCGGCGGCCCGGCGGGGCTCGGTGGTGGTGAAGCCGGCCACGGCCTGGTCCTGGGCGGTGGCCAGGACGGCGGACAGGTGGTGTCCGGCCGGGAGGAAGTTCAGCGGCAGCACGCGCCGGACCCGCCGCCCGGCCACCACCAGCGGGGACGAGGGGCCCCGCACATTGCTGGCGAGCAGGGTGGCGCGGGCCGGGTCGAAGTACCGCTCGAAACACCATCCCCCGGCCGCGGCGGGGACGGACCGGAACACCGCGCGCACCAGCGGATGGCGCAGCGCGCGGGCCCGGCCCGCCGTGCGGGCGGCGACCAGGGCGAGGCGGCGTCCGGCGTCGGGCTCCGCCACGGGGAGCGGGATACGGAGCGGGATGTGGCGGTTGCGCAGCACGGCCGCGTCTCCCGGGCCCCGGACGTTCACCGGGACCAGGGCGCGCATCTGCCCGTCGGGGCCGTGGAGTTCGGGCCGGGTGCGCAGCGCCCCGCTCAGCGCGGCCAGGTATACGTCGTTGACGGTCGTGCCGTGGCGGCGGGCGATGCCACGCAGCAGGCCGAGGTCCGTCTCCGCGCAGGCGTAGGAGAGGGTGGCGGGCGGGCCACTGCCGGCTTCCGCCGCGCTGCCCCGGTGCCGCTCCAGCAGGGGCGTCCCGCACAGCCAGGCCGCGCGCAGCGGATCGGTGACGGCACGGTGCGGGGCGCCGCGCGCCCGCCATGGTTCGGCCCGCGCGGGGGACGCCGTGGCGGCGTCCGGGCCATGGGCGCCCGGGCCATGGGCGCCCGTCCAGGCGGCCAGTACGCCGACCACTCCCGCCCCGTCGAGCAGCCGGTGGTCGGCCCGCCAGACCAGGGCGGACGTGTCGCCGGGCAGCCCCGCCACCATGGAGCAGGACCAGCGGTGCGGCTCCAGCGGCCTGGCCAGCGCCTCGTGCGCCACGTCGGACAGGCCCCGCTCCGGACCCGCCTCGGCGTACCCGTCCGCGCCACTCCACGGGCCGTCGTCCGAGGGCCCGGTGCCCAGCGACTCCGCCACCGGCCGCAGCGAGGCGGCGAGTTGGCGCCGGTCGGGAGGAGGACCCTCCAGCTCCAGCACCACGCCGATGGTCAGTCCGGTGTCGGGATGCGCCTTCCCGTACGCCACGAGCGCCGCGTCCGGAAACGGCAGTTTCCCCGTCGGCTTCCCGGTCGGCCTCCCCGTCGGCTTCTCAGGCTTCCCCGTCATCCTCCACCACCCCTCCGCCGGTGACACCGACCGGCAGCCGGAACAACGCCCGGGCGGCGCCCAAGTCACCGCCAGGGGCTGCCGCGTCAGCGGCCGACGAGCGCCTTCACGACAACGGGTACACCTTGGTGACCGTGCGGGTGAATCACCCGCACGGACCAACGGCCACCGCTCCCCGGGCCGCCATCATCGGACGGATCAATCATCGGAAGTGGCCACTCTTCGGGTGGCCCGACCTGGGAGAAGTGCGTGACTTCAGCGAACGGGCGCAGGCGCGCCCTCGTCCATACGGCAGCCCTGGGGCTGCTGGCGGCCTCGGCGACCGCCGTGGCCTTACTGGGGCAGCAGCCCCCGGCCCGCGCGGCCGCCGAACCACCGGCCGTTCCCCTGCCGTTGACCTGCAAGGGCACGGCCACGGTGGAACCCACCAACCCCGACCTGGTGCTCGTACGCGACGAAAGCGGCGTCGCGGGCTACCGGGCCACCATCACCGGAAACTGCCTCGGCTCCGCCGTGGTCTCCAAGGTGCGGGTCACCCTGGAGGGCATGGCCGAGGGAACCTGCGGCGCGGCCATCGGCACCGGCACGGGAACGGCGGAGTGGATCGGGCCGGGCGGTGCGCGGGTCGGCACCAGCACCGGCGGCGGCAAGCTCCGCTTCACCAATGACGCCGACGGCAACGTCACGTTCAGGGCCGAGAACGTGCAGATCGCCAGGGGCCTCTTCGCGGGCTCCGTGGGCGTCGACATCACGGTGGACGACCACGGTGTGGGCCGGGACTGCTGGACGCAGGGCAGGCTGGCCGGCGGCTCGGGCAGCGGCTCAGCGCGGCTGACGTTCGGCTGACGCCTCGGCGGGGGCCGGAAGCCGTGCCGCGTGTTCCGGGGCGGCCTCCGGTCGCCCGCCCTTGCCGGTACGCGATTTCCGCCCGCCCCTGCCCGAGCGGGACTTCCCGGACTCGCCGGAGTTCCGGGAGAAGCCGGGCCACCACCAGTTCGCCGCGCCGAGCAGCCGCATGACGGCGGGTACCAGGACCGCCCGTACCAGCACCGCGTCGATCAGCACCGCCAGGAAGACACCGACGCAGATCTCCTTCACCATGACCACGCTGCTGGTCGCGAAGCAGGCCGTCACCACCAGAACGGCCGCCGCCGCGGCGCTGATCACCCGTCCCGAGCGCTCGATCCCCACCGCCACCGACTCCCGGTCGTCCCCGAGCAGGCGGTACTGCTCACGGATGCGCAGCAGCAGGAACAGCTCGTAGTCCATGGACACCGCGATGAGGAGGAACAGCATGACGATGGGTGCCAGCGCGTCCACGTAACCCGTCGGTTCGGCTCCGAGCAGCCTGCTGGCGTGTCCGTCCTGGAAGATCCAGGTGAGGGCGCCGAAAGAGGCGCCGATGGACAGGCCGTTCATCACCAGCGCCTTGAGGGGAAGCACGAGCGAGCGCAGCGCGACGGTGAGCAGCACGAAGCTCGTGACCACCATGAACGCGAGCACCCGGGGCAGCAGCCGGTAGAAGGTGTCCATGGTGTCCACGGCGAGGGCCGACGCGCCGCCCACCAGCACACCGCTGCCGCCGGGTACGGGCAGCGCGCGCACCGCCCGTACCAGTGACTTGGCCGAGTCGCTCTCCACCCGGTGGTCCTGGCCGACGTAGATGACGGCCTTGGTCCCGGTGGTCCCGGCCACCAGCACCCCCCGGGCGCCGGGCAGTTCGGAGACGTTCCGCGTCCAGGCCAGCAGGTCGGCATGGCCCCGGCCGCGGTCCACGGGGTGGTCGAAGGTGGCGATGGCCTGCAGGGTGCCGAGGCCCGAGACGGCGAAGTCGTGTTCCATGCGTTCGGCCGCCACCCGGGCCGGCGCCCCGGCGGGCAGCATCCGCTGGTCGGGGAAGCCGATGACGGTGTGCAGGAACGGCACCGCGAGGGCGAGCAGCAGCGCGGAGACGGCACAGGTGTAGGCGATGGGCTTCCGCATCACCGCACGGGCCACGCGGCCCCACAACGCGCCGTCCCGGCCACCGCCCTGGCGCCGCAGCCAGGCCGGTGAGAGCGCGTCCACGCGCTCGCCCAGGCAGAACAGCAGCGCGGGCAGCACCGTCACCGTCACCAGGGCTCCCACCAGCAGCCCGGCCGCCGCGCCGATGCCCAACGCGCGGACGAAACCGAGCGGGAAGAAGGCGAGGCCCACAGCGATGAAGGTCATGACGACGCCGGACAGTGCCACCGTCCGCCCGGCGGTGTCGACGGTGATGGCGACGGCCTCCGCCGGGGTGCGTCCCGCCCGCAGCTCCTCCCGGAATCTGCTGACGATGAGCAGACCGGCGTCGACGCCTGCCGCCAATCCGATGGCCACCACGAGGTTGACCGTCACATACGGGACCTCGATGACATCGGCCACGGCGCGCAGCGCGGCGAGGGCCGCGGCCGTCGCCAGGACTCCGGTGACCACCGGCAGCAGTGCGGCGACCACCCCCCGGAAGACGAACACCATCAGCAGCATCATCAACGGCAGCACCATCAACTCGGTCCGCACCAAGTCGCGTTGGGACCGCTGGACGATCTCCGAGATGATCGCGCTCGGCCCGGTCCAGGTGACCTCGAACCCCGGTGCGCGCAGGGTGTCCCGCAGCGCCAGATAGCTCTGGGTGCGGCCGGTCTCCCCGTCGCCCTTCAGCAGGATGGGCACCACGGTCGCGTGCTGGTCGAGGGAGACCAGCAGCGGATTGGCCGAGGACCAGGCCGTCGTCGCCCGGTCCACCGTGCCATTGGGCGCCCGGCGCAGCGCGTCCTCCACCGCTTCCCGGAAGGCGGGCCGGGCGGCGGTCAACTCCTTGCTGCGGAAGGTGACCAGGACATCCGCGCCACCCTCCCCCACCTCGGTCCGGATCGCGTCCGCCGCCCGGGTCGCCTCGGCGGCCGGTGCCATGAAGCCGCCGTAGCTGAGCCGCCCGGACAGCCCGGAACACGCCCAGCAGGAGACCACCAGCACCAGCACCGCCCCCGCGAGCACCCAGACCCTGCGCGCGACGTCGAAACGCCCCAGCCGGACGAACATGCCACCCTCCCTGGCTCACCGCGCCGGCGCCCACGGTGGGACGACCCGCGCAGGACGCCCAACGAACGACACTCCTCCAGGTCACCCAGGTGTACGGAGAAGCCCTGCAATGACCCGATATCAGGGGTAGCGGCCGGATTTTCCGGTGCACCCGTACACAACGGAAACTGTCGTTTACCGGATCGTGTTCGCAAAGGTCTTTTCTCAGGGCCTCTCACCACAATGGCCTTTGACGCCCCAAAACACCGGAGGGAGTTACGGAATACCGCTCCGAGCAGCCACTTGACCGATACCGGCCCCTTGAAACAACCTTCTGCCGAGATTTTGGCGACATTTGATGTCCCGACACTGTCCTCTTACGACATGGCTGCTTTACGTTTCTCTTTTCTCGCACCACCAGAAACGCTTACAGGGGAACCGTGCTCACTCAGGACACCACCACGCAAGGCGCTTCGAGCGCATCGGATCCACAAGCACCACCGATCAGCGACCGGCCGGCCGCGCCCGCCCGGTCCAGGGGCGCCGCCATTCTCGGCTGGGTCGTCACTCTCACCCTCAACGTCGCCGCACCGATCCTCACCTACAACGCGGTGCGCGACCACGGCTGGAGCGAATTCGCCGCACTGCTGCTCAGCAGCGCCTGGCCGGTGGTCGACGGCGCCGTCCACATCGCCTGGCGCCGGCGCCTCGACGAACTCGCCATCGTCACCCTGGTGTTCATCGTGATCACCGCCGTGGTGTCGACCGTCGGCGCGCACTCGGCCCGCGCCCTGCTGATCAAGGACTCGGCCGTCACCGGGCTGTTCGGGCTGCTGTGCCTGGCGACGCTGCTGACGCCGCGCCCGCTGATGTTCTACTTGGGGCGCAAGTTCGCCACCGACGGCACCGAGGCGAGCACCGCCTGGTGGAACGGCCTGTGGAAGGTCGATGGCTTCCGCAAGGCCATGCTGACGATGACGGCCGTCTGGGGCGTGGCCTACTGCATGGAGTCCGCGGTCCGGATCGTGCTGTCCTACACGCTGAGAACCGACACCATGGTGGTCCTGAGCCCGGTCCTGATCTACGCCGTGCTCGCCTCCCTCGGCGTGTGGACGGGCGTGTACGGCAAGCGGTCGCGTCGCAAGGGCCAGGCGCGCGCCGCCGCGGCAGCGGCAGCAGCGGCCGAGGCTGAGGCAGCAGCCGAGGCGGAGGCGGAGGCTGAGACAGTGGCCGAGGCTGAGGCTGAGACTGCGGCGGTGGCCGAGGCGGAGGCAGAGACCGAGGCAGCGGCGGCTGAGGGAACGCCCGCCGACGCAAAAGCCGCTGAGGCAAAGGCGGCCGAGCCCGCCTGACACCGCGTAGCCGGCCGCGGGGTGAACTCCGGCGGCCGGGCGCGGCGATATGGGAAGCTGTTCGACAGCCGGACACGCATGCGGGGGCCGTGACGGCCGTCGAGAGGAGCAACAGCGTGACGGAGAACGGCTTCCGCGCCGAGGAGATCGATACCAGCAGGCCGCACCCTGCCCGGATCTACGACTACCTGCTGGGCGGCAAGAACAACTACGAGGTGGACCGCGAGGCGGGTGACCGGCTCGCCACCGCGGCGCCCGAGGTGTGGAGCGGCGTACGGGCCAACCGCGCCTTCCTGCGGCGCGCCGTGCGCTACGTGGTCGGCAGCGGCATCCGGCAGATCCTCGACATCGGCACGGGGCTGCCCAGCTCCCCCAACGTGCATGAGATCGCCCGGGAGTTGGCGCCGGACGTGCGCGTCGCGTACGTCGACAACGACCCGATCGTCAACACCTACGCCAATGTGCTCCTCCGCGGCTCCGCCGCGACCAGCATCGCACTGGCCGACCTGCGCGACCCGCGGGCCATCCTGGACCACCCCGAGGTCCGCCAGGTCATCGACTTCGACGAGCCGGTGGCGTTGCTCCTGGTCGCCATCGTCCACTTCCTCACGGAGGCGGAGGAGCCCGAGCGGGTCCTCGCCACCCTGCGCGACGGGCTGCCGGCCGGGAGCTTCCTGGTGCTCTCCCACGCCACGGGCGACTTCGCCGACCGCAGCGCGGCCCAGGCCGTGTACGACAACGCCACCGCCACCCTGAACCTGCGGTCCCACGCCGAGGTCGAGCGGCTCTTCGACGGCTTCACCCTGGTCGAGCCCGGTCTGGCCGAGGTGCCGTTCTGGCGCCCGGACGCCCCGCCGCAGACCGGGCCCGGCGAGATCGGCTACTACGGGGGCGTGGCACGCAAGACGGGCTGACCGCCCGCGGGTGGCGCGCGGCTCGGCGTCGGCCGGTGTCAGCCGCGCTCCGCACAGCGGTGCGCGTCGTCCGTTCCCACCCCGCGGAGCACGGCGCGCGCGACGTCCTCGGGGAACTCCGGTCCGAGTCCGGAGTGGCCGAAGAGCGACCGGAAGACGATGGGGGCGGCGAACAGGTCCAGCACGAGGTCGACGTCGAGGCCGGGGCGGAGGTCGCCGCGTGCGACTCCCTTCCGCAGGGACACCTCGCACGCTTCCCGGCGAGGCGCCCAGACCGCGGTGAGGAAGGTGTCCCGCAGCTCCGGATCGTCCGCGAGGTCGGCCACGAGCGCCGGGAGCACATGGCCGAGGACCGGGTCGTCCATGGCGACCCGGAGCGCTTCCAGATGGCCGACGATGTCGCAGTGTGTGCATCCGGTGTCCATGTCCACGACTCCGGCCCGGTCCCGCGCCATGGCCTCGACGACCAGGTGTTTCTGGCTCTTCCAGCGGCGGCGGATGGCGGGTTTGGTGGTGCCCGCCCGCTGCGCGATGGCTTCCATGGTCAGGGCCGGGTAACCGACCTCCGCCACGAGTTCGGTCACCGCGGCCAGCACTGCGTGGTCGATCCGCTCGTCCCGCCGGCGTGCCATCGAACTCTCCTGGAACCACACGAAACCCTGTTGTCCAGCCACCCTACCGGGGAGCCAGGACGACCTTGCCGAACGGCTTTCCGCTCTCCACCAGCCGGAGTGCGGCATCGGCCTCGGTGAGCGGCAGACGACGGTCGAGCACAGCCGAGAGCCGGCCGTCCGCCAGCAGCGTCACGATCCTCGCCCAGGAGGCGCGAAGGTCCTCGGGGGACAGCGAGTTCAGGCTGAAGGCGTACAGCGTCGGCGCTGCGTGGAAGTGGCTCAGCAGCGGTGCGAACGCTTCCGGTCCGGGAGATCCACCGGCGCCGCCGCACAGGACGTAACGCCCGTTGGGCCGCAGGAGTTCGAGGTGCTTACCCAGGTCCGGTCCGGCGACCGTGTCCACGACGACGTCGTACTTCCCGCCGGGAAGGGCGGACCCGGTCCGGTCGACGACCTGTGCGGCGCCCAGCGCCCGCAGTCGTTCGCCGCGGGCCGGGGACGAGGTGACGACGGTGACCTCGGCTCCGCGCGCGTGGGCGATCTGCGTGGCGAGCACGCCGATCCCGCCCCCGGCGCCGCGCACGAGCACACGCTCTCCCGCGGCGGCTCCCGCCCGGTGCAGCGCGCCCTCGGCGACCAGCGCGTTCATTCCCAGCGTGACCACGTCGGCCGCGTCGGTGCCCGGCGGTGCCGGAAAGACCCGGTCGGCGTCGGCGACGACCTTCTCGGCGTAGCCGCCGAAGGCGGGCAGGGCGAGAACTCGCTGCCCGGCCAGTGCCTCGGGCGCGTTCGGCCCGACCGTCGTCACGCGGCCGACGACTTCCAGGCCCGGCACCGAACCCGCGCCGGGAAAGTAGGCGTACTCGCCCCGCCGGGCCATCACGTCCACGTAGCCGACGCCGATCGCGTCGATGTCGATGAGCACCTGGCCCGGTCCGGGACCGGGTTCCGGGGCGTCGACCACGGCGAGATCCCCGGACGACCTGACGATGACGGCCTTCATGGGCAGCTCCGTTCACCCTAACGTTCCGATCCGGATCGGAACGTTAGGGTGGAATCCGTCGAGCGTCAAGAGGTGTCGGTAAGAACCGCGTGACCAGCCGCAAACGGTGGTGATCTGGCGATGGCGTCACCCGTGTGGGTGAGTCCGTGACCGTACGGCTGCGGTGGGTGGAGCCCCGCGAGGACCATCGACAATCGTGGCCCATACCCCATTGGACCTGGATGAACTGCTGGAGCACTGGATGCTGCTGAAGGACGAGCAGGCGCTCGTGTCCGGCAAGCGGGGGCGACTAGGGGCCACGCAGAGAGTGCGGTTCGGTGTCACGCGATTTGACACTCGGGTTGAACCGCGCGGCCGTCCTCCTCCAGGACGTAGGAGGTGTGGTGCGGGGTGTGGCCCGGGGTGGCGATCGTTCGCAGCACCAGGTGCTCGTCCACCTCGGAGGTGTCGCCGTCTGTGACGGGAGTGCGAGGGAAGGAGACGTCGGCGCCGGCCGGGACCAGGTAGCGAGCGCCGGTGAGGCGGGCCAGTTCCAGCCCGCCGGTGACGTAGTCGTTGTGCACGTGCGTCTCCGCCACGTAGGCGATGCGCACCCCCCGCCGGGCGGCGGTGGCGATCACCTGGTCGACGTCTCGCGGCGGATCTACCACGACCGCTGTCTGCGGGCCGCCGACCAGGTAACTGCGGTTGCCCAGGCCCTCGAACTCCAGGGTGTCGACGAAAAACACGGTATGGCTCCTTTCTGGAATGGTGTAGCCGGGTGGGATTCCCGTCTCGGGAAATCGCCGACCACCGCCACCCCGACGCCACAGCTCCGAGACACTCGCACCACTCCGAGCCGGTCGTGACATCCACGGCTCTCACGCCATAGTCCATTTCACAAACGATCACCGTCTGAAATGGCGTAGGGAATTTCCCGAAGGATGCGAGGCGGATGGCGTGTCCGGACAGCCTCATGCTGGGGCGGGTGCGACGGTTATCCGCCGGTTCTGCTCTCGTCAGCCCTCGCGTACCGCGGCTTTGGCACAATCGCCGTTGTTCACCGCGCCCTCGCGGTCGGGGAGGGTGACCGGCAGCCCTGCTGCCTCCCATGCCTCAAGGCCGCCTGCCACGCTGTAGACGGAGGACCGGCCTGCGCGAATCGCCTGCGCGCCGCCTTGCACGCTGCGTGTTCCCGTGCGACATACGAAGGCCAGTGGGCCGTCAGGCAGATCTGACAGCGAGGCCGGCAACGTGCTGAGCGCGGCGTGGACGGCGCCGGCCGGGTGACGCGCTGTCCATTCATCGTCTTCGCGGACATCGACCAGCGTGAGTTTCCCGTCTACGGCGCGACGACGCGCCTCGGCAGGAGACAGGTCAGCGGGAGTGTGACCGTCGCCGGAGCCCAGGCTCTGCTTCGTGGCGGGCAGGACCGTCCGGATCGCCTCGTAGTTCGAGGCATGGGCGACGGCTATCTGCTGTCCCAGCATCGGGCAGACGTTCATCGCCTCTTCCCAGTGCGAGGTGGACTCCCATTCCGCCACGTTGACGAGAAAGAATTTGCTCCCCGGAACGATCGTGCGGAACATGTACGTCCGAATGAAACCGGGCTGAGCGGCCATCACTTCCGCGGCGTCCTGCCAGGCGTCGAGATACGAGCTTTCCTTCTCCTCGTCGATCTCGATCGGAATGATCACGACATGGCGATTTTCCATCTGCTGCTTCCTCGGGTATTTTGACTACCGACGTGCTGCTCGAGCCGGAGGTGCTCCCAGTGAATGCGGGAACACGACCGAGTCCGAGAGGTACCGGCTTTCGGCTGTGAGTCAAAACCTTCTGGAAGCAGCCTGCGCACACGTGTCCATGGGCGGCTAATTTCCTTGCTGAACTGGCAAGGCGGCGGCGTGTTGTTGTTGTGACAGGAGGTGTTGTGGCAGGAGGTGTTGTGGCAGGAGCTGTCGCGTCAGGAGGGGCAGGCGCTCTTGGAGCCGCCGCGGTAGGTGCGGTAGAGGGCGGCCGCGCCCGGGGCGCCGGAGCGGGCGCTCGACGGGTACTCGACCACGGGTACGGGTTTGCAGACGGCCCATTGGTCGTTCTTGCCCGGGCCCTCGAAGCCGTAGGTGCCTCCGGCGCCGACCAGGCAGGAACTGCACGAGTTGCCGCCGATGCTCGGGATGATGAGGGTGTTGTACACATCGTCCTTGGTCGGAATTCTCATCGCCTCCGGGGCCTTCTTGCCGCCCTCGTTGATCTCGGCGAAGGTGCGGTCCACGGCGCCCGCGAGCAGCGCGAAGGCGTCGTGGTACATCACGGCGTAGCCGTCATTCAGCGGGTCCCTGCCCAGCTTGTGCTGCTTCTGTATCTCCTCGAAGCGGTCGAGGAAGCGGCCGAGCGCCTTCTTGGGGTTGCTCTTCCCCGCCCACCAGGCGGGGTCGACGGAGGAGGCGTCCACGATCGTGGCCCGTGCCTCGTCCAGCCACCGGGTGGGCGCGTCCGCGGTGAGGGTGGGCTCCAGACCGATGCCGACCTTCAGGATGCGCAGCGTCGTGGTGCGCCCGCAGCTTCCCTCCTGCGCCAAGCGCTCCATGAACGCGGGCAGGTCCTGGTCGCGGCCGGCGAAGAAGACGGTGTCGGGCTTCTCGTTGCAGATCTTCTGCACGGCGTCGGTGAACCGCTGGGGGATGCCCTTGTCGGTTCCGGAGGTGCCGGTGAAGTTCGAGTTGTGGTTGGTCAGGTCGTACGCCGTGCCGAAGTGCCGCTCGAAGACGCTGCGCAGATTCTGGGAGTAGACGTCCTCGCTGCGGTTGTCCCAGACCAGGAAGCCCCGGTGCCCCGCCGGCTTCTTCTCCAGGTAGAGCTTGAGGGCGCGGGCGAACTGCTCGTTGTTCGGCGAGGTCTTGAAGAAGTACGGGGAGTTCATGTTGGCCGCGGTGATGACCGGGCCGACGGTGGGGATGCTGTGCTTGCTGAGCGCGGCGATCGCCTTCCGGGTATCCGGGGTGCTGCTCGGGATGCCGGTCACGCCGACCAGCGGCGCCCGGGTGTCCTTGGACAGCTCGGCGAGGCGATCGACGACGGGCTCCCAGCGGTCGAGGTTCCGGCCGTCGGGGGCGAGCAGGAGCTGGTAGTGCGGCCCGCCGAAGCGGTTGGCCTGCCGTTGGGCGGCCAGCGCACCGGCGAGTCCGCGGCGGATCATGTCCACCGTCATGGCGCTGTGGTCGTCCGCGGTGAAGGGCATCATCAGCGCGATCCGCACGTACGGGATCTTGGGTCCGCTCGGCGGATCCTCCCAGTCCTGCCGCACCCGCGCGTTCTCGTCCGCCACCGCCTCGATGAGGCTTTCGATGCCCGGGTCCGCCTCGAAGGCTTCCGCGGTGACGCCCACGCAGTCGCCCTCGATGTCCCGCAGATCGTCACCGCACCTGCCGGGGCCCTGCACCACGTTGACCACGATGGTGATCGCAAAGGCGACCAGGGCGCCGAATCCGACGACGGCCAGCCATTCGAGCGGCCCCCACTCGCGAGGGTGACGGCGGAACAGACGGAACAGCATGCTTCCTCACTGACCGGAGATAGGGAAGGGGCGCTTCTTCCGTGCCGCCGCGGGCCAACTGCGGGCGGCCTGACCCAGGACGGCGTGCCAGGACGGGTGGCGCGGGGAGAGGTAGGCCAGCTCTTCGCCGACCGCCTTGCACATATCGGGGTCCGGCTCGGCGTGCGGCTCGGACACATGCCACAGGGCGTGCAGCAGCCGGTTCACACAGCGCTCGATCTCATGCAGTTCGGCGTACCGGCCGTCGTGCGCGCCGAGGGCGATCTGCATCCGTTCGTCGGTCCACTCCGCGGCCGGTGGGGTGGGCGCGGTGGCGGCGTACCGCAGGCACAGCAGCCAGTGGGCGGCGGCCTGGGCGTCCTTCTCCGACTGGAACTCCTCCGTCAGCATGGCCACCACCGTCTCCGCGTTTCCGGCCGCGAGGGTGTGGCGCAGGGCGTCCGCCTCGCCGCTCTCCCCGCGCTGGGCGTGGTGCATCCGCAGAAAGCGGTGGATGTCCTGCCAGCTACGGCCGTCCTCGGCCCGTGACGAGGTGCGGCGCGCCTCGTGCACGAGCAGCGTCCGCAGCAGCGTGTCGGCGACCAACGGCTGGTCGGGCGGGGTGAGTTGCTGCCACTGCTGCTCTTCGAGGTAGTCGGTGGCGGAGTTGGCGGGGAGCTGGTCCGGGCCCTGGAGACGCAGATTCTCGGCCAGCGCCTCCGCCGCGGTGCTGTCGCGGGCGAGTGAGAGCAGGGTCAGCCGGTCGCGCTGGCGCCGGTTGGGAAGCAGCCGCTCCAGGAGCGCTTCGGTGACGGCGCGGCCGTCCTTGGCGTGCAGTTCGAGGAGGTCGCGCGGGCCCACGCCGCGGCCCCGCTTGGTGGCGTCCAGGACCGCCGCGCACAGCACGGTGGTCACCGCGGGATGCCCACCGGTCAGGGAGTGCACGGCGGAGGCCAGATAGGGGTGGAGCGGCCGGGCGGGCCAGTCCGGCACCAGGAGCGGAAGGATGTCGTCCCGGCTCAGCGGGGTGAGCGGCACGGCGAGCAGTCCGGCGGACGGGGCCAGGCCCTTGCGCTGCCAGCCGGAGGACTTCACCAGGTCGGGCAGGTCGCGGCGGATGGCGGCGGGCGCGTTCTCCGGTAAGCCGCCGAGGCGGGTGGCCACGACGACGAGCTCCTCGTGGTCGTGGCGTTCGGGCAGCGCGCGGTGCTCGAGCAGCAGGTCGAGGAAGTCCTGCCCCGGCGGGCAGTGGGCGTCGTCGAGCAGGATGAGCGGCCAGGGCTCCCGGTTCCACCGCTGCAGCCTGCCGTAGGAGGAGGCGACATCGTGGAGGAAGGCGGCCATCAGGCTCTGCTCGGCCGCGTGCCGGTAGTCGCCGCCCCGCTGGAACCACTCCCCGAGCAGCACCAGCGGATCCTGGCCGTCCGCGCCCCGTGGGAAGCGCCGCCGGTACCACTCCTGTGCCGCGGCCGGCTGATACCGGTCGGCGTACTCCGCCACCACCGCGGCGGTGACCGAATCCCGGCCCCACTCCGCGTCGGTCTGCGCGCCGATCGTCTCCAGACGGCCCTCGACGGCGGTGGCCCAGGCGTGTCTCAGCGCGTTCTCATCACCGTCGGCGAGGCGGCAGGCGAGCAGCAGCCGGGCGAACGTCAGGCACGCCACGTCGCGCTGCTCGCCATTGCCGCGGTACCAGCCGGAGACGGCGAACAGGCCGGGCACCAGGACCGGGAAGCGGCGGCGCACATCGGGGGCGAGCCCGCACACCAGCTCCGCGAGGATCTCGACGAGGGTCGAGGCGGTGGGGGCTCGGCCGTTGGCCGGGGCGGGCGGGAAGGTCTCGGGTTCGGTGGCCACGGCGCGGACGTGGGCCAGCGGCAGCCGGTCCCGGTAGCGCGCGGCGAGCTCTTCGAGCACCGCGCTGCGCCCCATGCCGTGGTATCCCGTCACCAGCACCACGGGCAGGTCGCCCTGGTGCTCCCGGCCCACCCGGGACCGCTCGTCGAAGGCCAGGCCGGTCAGCCGGGGAACGAGCGAGCGCAGCAGAGAGTCCCGGCCATAGAGCGGTGACCCTTCCGATACGCGCATCCTGCTGCGTCCCGCCTCAGTCGTCCTCTGCTGCCCGGCAGCCGTGACCTCGGAGACGGGCGGCACCGCTCCCCCGAGACATCAGCCGCTGACATCCGTACCAACTACGCCTACATTCATGAACTTACCCGTTGGGTAAACATCCCACCAGGTAATCGCGGCACCGGGTGTGAGCCGGGGGTGAGGTGGTGCCGGTCAGGGGTGCGGGTATATGTCGAGTTCCACGCTGTCGGGGAGCGAGTCCGCGCCACGGATCTCGCCCGGGTAGACGAGCCGCACCCGGCGCAGCCGGGGCAGCCCGGCGAGGGAGGCGAGATCGAGCTCCGCGACCTGCGACAGATGGATCTCCTCGAGCCCGGGAAGGCGCCGGGCGATCCGCCGCAGCGGTACCGCGGAACCGGCCCTGGCCCATACATCCAGGTGCGTGACCTGGGGGATCTCGGTGCGGGGGGCGAACAGCAGCATGCTGAGCTGCTGCGGCGAGAGCGTCAGCTTGCGCAACTGAGGCAACTCGGCGATGAGCGAGCCCCATTCGTCCGGCGCCAGGCGCTCGCTGGCGTCCTGCAGACGCAGCTCCTCCAGCCCCCGGCACTCCACGATCTCCGCGAGCTGCGCCGCCGACGACGGCAGGGAGAGCAGCCGCAGCTCGGCGGGGCGCGGGAGGTCGGGCAGACCGCGCCAGGGCACCTCCGGTCCGACGAGCAGCCCCTCCAGCCGGGGGCAGTCGGCCAGCTTCAGCAGGGGCTCGAACTGGGGGAGGTCCCGCAGCTCCAGCCTCCGCAGACGGGGCAGCCGGGTCAGCGGCGTGGGGTCCTTGACGTTCCGGCATCCCTGCAGGGCGACCGTCTCCAGCTCGGGGTAGGCGGAGAGCAGCGCGAGGTCCTCCAGTTGCAGAGTGCCCCGCAGGCGCAGCTCGCGCAGGTGGCGCGGGTCGAGCGCGGCGCGGATGTCCTCCGGGGCGAAGTCGCCGTGCAGGCCCACGCGTTGATAGCCGGAGATGGTGCGCAGCGCCTCCAGCTCGGCGGGTGAGCGCACCGTGACGATCTCCTCGGGGGCGGTGTCGAGGAGCGGCCGTACGATCTCCTCCGCGTACACCTTCGTGTCGAACCGGTCCCAGTGGGCGAGGAGTTGGGCGCGCACCGCGGGCTGGCCGGTGCCGAGGAACTCCCGGAGCCTGGGGATGGCGGCGTCCCCGCCGATCTGGCAGATCGCGTGGACGGTGGCCAGCTCCTCGTCGCCCTCCAGGTCCTTGGCGTCGGGCAGCAGGCCGAGGAGCAGCGGGCCCGTCTGCGCCAGTGACCTGGCCTCCCGCAGGCTGCGCGGCGGCAGCAGCCGAGCGGCCCGGTCCTCGATGGCCTCGCGCACCGTCGGCTCCAGGCGGGTGGCCTGTTCGAGGGAGGCGAGGGCGAGGAGCCGCAGCCGCGCCTGGACCGTGGCGTCCTGCTCCCGGTCGCCCCGCTCGCGCAGGCGGGTCAGCAGGTCGGCACGCTCTTGGTGTCGAGCCTGTGCGACGGCCATCTGCACCACGTCCTCCCACTGGTCCAGGTGTGCGTTGTTCACCAGCATGCCCATATCGCGCTCTTCCAGCACGGCCCTGGCGCCCAGGAAGTCCTGGAAGGTGCGGTGGATGAAGTCGACCGCGCCCGGGGCCGGTTCGCGCAGCAGACCGGAGCGCTCCAGCAGATGCTGCAGGGCCTCTTCCGCCGTTCCGACGTCCGCGAGGCGGGGGACGGAGGGCTGCAGCCGCCGCACCACGTTCACCGCGTCGGGGCGGTCCAGTTGCGTCCGCTCGTTGCGGATCAGCCAGTACGCGAGCCTCTGGAGCGGCTCGGTGGCCGACTTCTGGTCCAGCGCCGGACGGCCGCGGCCGTAGACCTCGCGCTCCAGGTCGCGGCGCTCCAGGAGCATGGAGAGCGCCGCCTCGTAGAGGGAGGCGCGGCCCTGGGGCAGGAAGCCGCGCCGCTCCCGGTGCAGGGCGCAGATCAGGCCGCACATCAGCGGATTGGTCGCCAGACGGCTCAGTTCGGGGCTGCTGCGCAGGGACAGTGAGAGGGACTCGCCGAGCTCCTGCGAGGCTCCGGCCGCGGTGTGCCAGCGCCGGATGAACTGCTTCATGTCGGCGGGCCGCATCGCGGCGAGCGCGAACTCCTGGAAGCCCTCGCGGGCCAGCCAGCCCCGTTCGAGGGCCGAGGGGCGGGAGGTGAGCAGCCACAGATTGCCGGGGAAGACGGCGAGCAGCTTCTTCAGCCAGGCCCGCACACGGCTCCGGTCGTCCTTCGGGATCTCGTCGGCCCCGTCGATCAGGAGCACGCCGCGCCCGTGCCGCAGCACCCGCGCGGCCCAGCCGTCGGGCTCGGTGCCCACCAGCGGGCAGCCGATCCAGCGCAGGAAGTCCTCGGGCATGGGCAGTTCGGTGTCCTTGCGCGCCAGGGTGCGCAGCGGCAGGACGAAGGGGACGCGCCCGAACAGCTGCGACAGGCCGCCCGGCACCCGTTCCTGCTGCGCCGTGGAGAGGGCCAGCCACTGGACGAGGGTGGTCTTGCCGGTGCCAGCGACGCCGCGCAGCAGGATGCGCTCATGGCTGGCGAAGACCGCCTCGGCGGGGCCCGCGGCCCGCTCGGCCTCGGTGTCCCGGTCGGCGCCGGGCTCGCCGTTGACCACCGGGACCCGGTCGGTGCCGTCGCGGTACGGCCTGGCCTCCAGGCTCAGATAGGCGGTCTCCAGCGGCCAGTCCTGGCCGTCCGGTTCCCGGAGGTCGACGCCGTAGATCGTGAGCCTGCCGTGGCACTCGACGACGTAGCGCGCGTACTCCTCCTCGAACTGGATGTCCTGGTGGCTGATGTCCGGCAGCCGCCGCAGGATTGAGTCCAATTTCTCGCTCTGCTCCCGGATCTCGCGGCTCTGCTCGATTTGGGCTCGGGCCGCGAATCCGGGCCGCTGGCTGAAGAAGCGCATGAGATGGAGGCAGGCCGTCTCCAGGAGCCGGTCGTGGAAGCGGGCGGCGTCGTCGCTCAGCAGCCTGCGCGTGTCGGGGCCCGCGCGCCGGGACAGCTCCGCGGCCAGCCGCTCGGGGCCGAGCGCGAAGGCGTGGACGTCGTCCATGTCGAGATCGCCGAGGGCGTGCAGGGTGCGGGTCAGCGCCTGCCCGACGGAGTCGTGCTCGTCGGCGCCGATCGGCGGATCGTGCGGCCCCGCGGCCCGCACGGCGCGGCGGACCAACTCGCGGGCGAGCTTGTGCAGATCGTCCTCGGTGAGAGTGCGGTGCTCCCGGGCGAAGGACACCAGCCGGCGGATCGGCACGGGCCGCTCGCCGTACTCCGCCCCCGGCGCGCTCGCGGGCGGCAGCAGCAGCCGTTTGACCACCGGCACGACCACTGCCGATGCGATCCGCAGCCCCACCGTGCCGCCGTCCACAGCAGCCCCTCCCTCGCGGCGTCGGCGCGCGTTCCCGGCCGAGCCCCGTGCAACCCCTCACCTCCCGCTCACCATAGCCGCGAAGACCCCTCCAGGGTGAGGGTCCACAGGGCGCGAAGCGCGGTCGCACCGGTACGGTTTGGCCCATGGATGTTTCCGGAACAGCTTCCGCCGATGAAAACACCAGGCCGCAGGCGGTCATCAAGACCACCGCGCGCCAACTGCTGGTGAAACTGGGGGCCGGAGGGCTGACCCTGGACGCCGTCGCCCGTGAGGGCGGACTCGCCGTCAGCGATGTGGAGGCCGTCTTTCCGCATCGGGACGACCTGCTGACCGCGCTGCTCATCGACGCCTACAACGACTCCGGCGCCGCGATGGAGCAGGCCGATCAGGCCGCCAGGGACGCCGGCGCGCCGGCGGGCGCGCGGCTCCTCGCGGCCACCCGCGCGCTACGGCGGTGGTCGTTCGCCAACCCCGCCGAGTTCACGCTGGTCTACGGCTCGCCCGTGCCGGACTACCACGCCCCGCAGGACACGGTCCCGCCCGCCTCACGCACCCCCGCGGTGCTGGCCGGCATCGTGCGTTCGGCGCTGGAGGCCGGTGAACTCACCGCGCCCCGGCGTCAGGTGCCGGGGCCGCCGCTGCTTCTGCCGGAGGCCGAGGCGCTCTTCGGCGGGGTGCCCGAGGCTCCGTTCTCGGACCTCATCGAGCGCGGCATCGTGCTGTGGAGCAGCCTGGTCGGGCTCCTGGTCTTCCAGGTCTTCAGCCGTACCCATGACAGCGTCCGGGACGAGACCGCGTTCTTCGACTACGCCATCGCGGTGGCGGCCGAAGGAATCGGGCTCGTGGTTCCCTTGGGCGAGCACACCGACTGAACCGTTCGGCACCTGTGGGGGAAAGGGCCGTGACCACCATCAAGACTCTCTGCTTCGTCATCGCGGCGCTCTCGTCGTATGCCGCGCTGATCTACCGACTGTTCCAGATCAGGCGCAGCTGGCGGGACACCGCCTACCGCACACTCGTGATCACCCTGCTGCTGCAGTGCCTCACCTTCACGATGGGTGCCTTCGCCATGGGGAGCGAGCGCTTCCTGGGCGTCGGCAACCTCGCGATCCTGGTGATGCATCTGTCGGCGGTCGCCTTCTGCGTCAGCGCGCAGATCATCCTGCTGCACTGGGCGTCCGCCACCGAGGAGTCGGGGCGCAAGGCCCGCTACTGGCTGATCATCGGCGTCGCCCTCGACGCGCTGCTGACGGCGCTGTTCTTCATCGCCGACGGCCCCGGGCGGCCGGCCGAGGACTTCAACACCGGGAGCGGCCAGCCGCTGATCCTCACCTACCTCCTGGTCTTCATGGTCTCCCAGGCGGTTCCGTGCCTGACCATCCTGCGCCAGTGCGTGCCCTACGCCCGGATGGCGGGCAGGACCTCGCTGGGGCAGGCGCTGCGGATGCTCTCCGTCGCCGCGGTGATCCTCTTCCTCTACTGCCTGGCCAGGGTGGTCAACGTCCTCACGGCCGCGGGCGGGCTCGACATCGGCGGCTGGACGCTGGCCGCCTCCGTCTTCAGCGCGCTGGGCATCGTCACCCTCTCGCTCGCCCTGACGATCTCCTCCTGGGGGCCCTCGGCCACCAGGCTGCTGGAGTGGGCGCGCGGTTACCGGTCCTACCGGGCCCTGTATCCGCTGTGGCGGGATCTGTACGAGTCCTCTCCGGACATCGTGCTGGAGCCGCCCGGGGCCGCGGTCTCCGACCTCAACTACCGGCTCCACCGGCGGGTCATCGAAATACGGGACGGCTGGCGGGAGTTGCGGCCCTATATCGACCGCACCTCGGGCGGGGACGACCAGGCGGGCTCCAAGGGGAGCGAGGAGTCCCGGCAGGCGTTCGCCGAAGCGGCGCAGATCAGGCAGGCGCTGCACGCCAAGCGCACCGGCACCATTCCCGATGACAACGCGGACACCGGCGACTTCGAGGACCGCGACACGGACAACTTCACCGCCGAGGTCGTCTGGCTCACCAAGGTGGCATCCGCCTACCGGCGGCTCGCCAAAGCGCGCTGAGAGAGGGATCCCGCCCGGTCTGCCCCCGTCAGGCCGAGCGGGATTTCCCCCGTGATTCCCCCGTTTTCCTCTTCCGGGCCGAGCGGGTGGCCCCCGCCCGGCCCAGCTCGGCACAGCCCCTGAGAGCCGGGCCGAGCCGGGCCGATAGGACTGACAACCCACTCGGCCACCCCCGTGAGCGGAGTTAGCTGGCAGCTATCGACGAGGTCCACGTTGGCGGAGTTGGGCCAGATTGTCAACTGACCGCTAATCTGCGAAACTGACGATTAGCCGGGGGCAAAGCCGAGGAGGTGAGGGAGGGAGATTCGCATGTCCGAGACTGACGACCGGCCCACGCTGGCAGTGCGTCTGGACAACCTCTTCAAGACGGTTCGTCCCAAAGGCAGGCACTGGACCAACGCCGAGGTGGCGGAGGAGCTGAAGCGGGCCAGCCCCGAGCTCAAGGTCGGGGGTGTGTATCTCTCGCAGTTGCGGACGGGCAAGCGCTCCAATCCCTCACCGGACCTGCTGGCCGCCCTGGCGCGCTTCTTCGGCGTGTCGGTGGCCTACTTCTTCGACGACCAGGTCGCCGAGTCGGTGCTCAGCGAGGTCGCCGCCATCGAGGCGCTCCGGCAGGCCGGGGTGCGCGCCGTGGCGATGCGGGCGGCCGGGATGAAGAAGGAGAACCTCGAGGCCATCACGACCATCATGGACCAGTACCGGCAGCTTCAGGGCCTTCCGCCCGTCACCGACACCTCGGACCAGGAATGAGGGGTGCGGCTGGGTGAGGGGCGCCAACAGGGGACGGTCGGCCGACCACGACCGGCGCAGTCAGCTCAAGAAGCTCCGGAAGGCCGGTGCGCGGCGGATCGCCGACCTCGACCTGCCGGAGGTGGCCGATGTGGCCGAACTCTGCCGCCATCTCGGCGAGGTCCGCGGCCGCCCCATCACGCTGGTCCCGATGCAGATGCCCGCGACGCACCCGTGCGGCATGTGGGTCGCCGCCCGCGACGAGGACCTCATCTTCTACGACGCCAACACGACCAGCGCGCATCAGGAGCACATCATCTTGCATGAGCTGGGCCACATCATCTGCTGCCATCGCGGGGCGGGTTGGCTGGACGAGGCGAGCGCCCGCCTCCTTTTCCCCAACCTCGACCCCGACCTCGTGCGTGACATGCTCCTGCGCGCGACCTACGACGACGTCCAGGAGCAGGAGGCGGAGATCATCGCCTATCTGCTCTCCCAGCGGGTGGGCGGCGCCGAGGAGCGGCATGGCACCGCCCCGGCCGAGAACTCCGGGGCAGCCGGACAGGACGCCATGCTCAGCCGGATCGAACGCACCCTGATCTGACATGGATCCGACGGTGTCCCCCTCATCCCCCGGCGGCTGCCACCTCCTCGGCGAGGATCGCCACGGTGCGGCGGATGTCGTCCTCACGGTGCTCGCTGGTGACGAAGAACCGCAGCCTGGCGAGCCCCTCCTCGACGGCCGGGTGGAAGATCGGATCGGCGATGACACCGCGCTCGAACAGCCGGTCCGCGACGCGCAGGGTCCGCGCCGAGTCGCCGAGGACACACGGCACGATCGGCGTGTGGGCGCTGGAGCCGGTCGCCAGACCGGCCGCGGCGGCCAGGCCCAGGAAGAGCTCCGCGTTGCGCCGCAGGGCGGCCACCCGGTGCGGTTCCGCGAGGATCAGCTCGGTGGCGGCCAGCGCCGCGGCCGCGTTGGCCGGGGTCAGGCCGACGCTGTAGACGAAGCCGGGCAGCGTATGCCGCAGCCACCGCACCATCCGGGCCGAGCCGCCGAGATATCCACCGCAGCTCGCGAAGGTCTTGGAGAGGGTGCCCATCCACAGATCCACGCCGGACCGGTCGACGCCGAAGAACTCGCCCACGCCACGGCCGCGTTCGCCCACGGTGCCGATGCTGTGCGCCTCGTCCACCATCAGCAGGGCGCCGTAGCGCCGCTTCAGCTCGATCACGGCGGGCAGGTCGACCAGGTCGCCGTCCATGCTGTAGGCGCCCTCGACGGCGATCAGCACCCGTCTGAACCGGGACCGGTTGCGCCGCAGCGCGTCCTCCAGCGCGTCGATGTCGTTGTGGGGGAACGGGCGCCGCGCCGCCCCGGACAGGGCGCAGCCCTGGAGGATGCTGTCGTGGGCGAGCGCGTCGTGCACCACGAGGTCGCGCGCGCCGACGAGATGCCCTATCGCGGTGACATTGGTGGCGTGGCCGCTCACCAGTGCCAGGCAGTCGGGGACGCCGAGGAAGTCGGCGAGCGCCAGCTCCAGCCGTACGGTCAGCTCCCGTTCGCCGGAGAGCACCCGGCTCGCGGAGACCGAGGTGCCGTACCGGTCCACCGCCTGGTGCACGGCCTCGTTGACCGCCGGATGGCCGGACAGCCCGAGGTAGTTGTAGCTGCCGAAGGACAGGTACGGCCGTCCGTCGATCATGGTCGTGTCGCGGATGTTGCCCTGATGGACCCGGAAGTACGGGAAGTCCGCGCCACTGCCGGCGATCGCGCTCAAGCGCTCCTCGAACTGCCGCACCTCGGGGAAGTCATCGGCGCGGGCACTCGCCGCGTCCCAGTCCGCCCGCGTCTGCTGGGGCAGCGGCGCACCGGCGGCCGGCTCCTGCGCGAGGTGCGGATCGACCAGCGCGACCAGCCGTTCCACGGTGAGATCGGGCGAGAAGATCTCCTCGGTGCGGAATCCCGGTATGCGCTTGCCGATGTTGACCTCCAGCTCCTGCAGCATCAGGGAGTCGAAGCCGAGATCGGTCACCAGCCCCATCCGCTCGGTCAGGTCGGCGAGCGGGAAGACGCCGGTCCGCGACAGCTCTTCGAGCACGATGGACCCGGCGGACGCCCCGTCGGCCCGCGCCGCCGCGGGCGAGCCCACCGGCCCCTCCCTCATCGCCCCGAGGTCGTGGGCGGTGCCCTCGTCCTCGGGAGCGCGCGCCGACTCGTCCACCACCCAGTGGTGGCGCGGGGCGAGCGGGCTCGGCGGCAGGGTGATGGGGGGTATGCGCTCCCGCACCGGGCGAAGCCCCTCGCCGGTGACCGCGCGCCGCGCGAGCTGGGCCAGTGCGGCCGAGTGCGCGTCGGCGGGCAGCGAGCCCGGCTCCGGTACGGCGGCCTCCGGCGGCTCACCGGGTGGCACGGTGCCGACCGCCAGCCCGGCCCCGAGATCTCCGGTACGGCCGGCCGCCACGGACTCGGCCGCCGCGGTCAGCCGGGTGGCGGCGTCGGCGGCGTCCTCCGCCACCAGGGCGAGGCGTTCGGCGAGGGGAGCCCGGCGGGCCAGGGTGTCCGCCACCCCGGCCAGCGGCGGCCGGTCATCGGCGAGGGTGTGTGCCAGCTCCCGGGCGTAACGGGCCAGCCCGGCCCGGTCGCGGGCGCTGAGCACCAGCAACTGCGGCCCGCCGTCCGGTGTGGGACGGGCCGGTGCCGTGGCGCACTCCTCCACCACCAGATGGACACCGGTGCCGCCGAAGCCGAAGGCGCTCACCCCCGCCCGGCGCGGCTGCCCGGCGTCGGGCCAGCCGGTCGGCTTCGTCGGGATGGTCAGCCGCGCGGCGTCGAGTCCGGAGCGGTCGGCCAGGTCGAAGTCCGGCTGCGGCGGTATCACCCCCCGGTGCACGGCCAGCACGGTCTTGACGAGTCCGGCGATCCCGGCGGCGTTGAGCGCGTGGCCGACGACCGCCTTCACCGCGCCGAGGAACGCAGGTGCGCCCCGCTCGCCCCGCAGCTCCCGCAGGACACCGACCTCGACCGGGTCGCCGACCGTGGTCCCGGTGCCGTGCGCCTCGAGGTATCCCACCGCCTCCGGGGCCAGGTCCGCGTCGCGGTAGGCCCGGCGCAGGGCTCTGAGCTGACCGGCCGCCTGGGGGTGCATACCGCCCTGCACGGTCCCGTCGTTGGCCGTACCCACGCCCCGGATCACCGCGTAGACCCGGTCACCGGCGGCCAGCGCGTCGGCCAGCGGGCGCAGCGCCAGGACCCCGGCGCCCTCCCCCAGGACGAAGCCATCGGCCTCCGCGCCGAACGGCAGGCATCTGCCGCTGCGCGAGATGGCGCCGATCCGGCACAGCCCCACCAGCAGGTCCGGGGCGAGGATCAACTGGGCGCCGCCCGCGAGCGCGATCCGGCACCGGCCCGCGCGCAGCGCGAACACGGCGTTGGCCACGGCCATGAGTCCACCGGAGCACGCCGAGTCCAGCGCATAGCTCTCGCCGTGCAGATCGAAGACCGAACTGACCGTGTTCGGCCCCATGTTGAGCAGCAGCCCGGCCACCGAGGAGCCGTGCAGCCCGTCCACCGCGCGGACCGTCTCCGGCCACCGGGGGTCGCTCGCCCGCGCCCCGAACTCGCCGCCGGTGAGCTGGCGCATCCGGATCTGCATGGTGCTGAGTTCGCGGTAGCCGCTCTCGGTGAGCGCCGTGATCACCGAGGTCTCCTCGCGATCGAAGCCCTCGGCCTCCCATCCGGCGTCCTGGATCGCCTCCCGGGCCAGGTCGATCAGCAGCCGGCCCTGCGGATCCATCGATCTGGCCCGCCGTGGCGGGATGCCGTAGTGCGCCGCGTCGAAGTGGCCCACGTCCGGCAGCAGGGCCATGGTGTCCGTATAGGCCGCGGACGAGTCACGTAAGTTGTCGCTGAGGAAGGTGGCGGTGCGCCACCGCGAATCGGGGACGGTGGCGAACTGCGCCCGCGGCTCGCTGAGGAGCCGCCAGTACTGGTTGACGTTGCGCGCCCCCGGGAACCGGCAGGCCATTCCCACGATCGCGACGTCATCACGCCGCGTACCAGCTGAACCCACTTCGGATCCCTTCGCTGTCACAGATGTCACCCGGCGGTGGACAGTCGTTGACGCCACCACTCGACCGTCGCCTTGACCTGATCGTCGACGGGGGTGGCGCGCACCGCGAACGCGGCTTCGTAGGCGCTCGCGTCCACGACGAAGGGACGGTCGAACTGGTAGCGGACCTCCTTCAGTTCACGCAGCAGCGGGGAGACCAGCGACGCGAGACCCAGCACGGCGGACGGCAGCCTGCGCACCGCGACCGGCCCGGTCTCCGCCTGCGTGGCGAGGCGGTCGACCATCTCCCGGGTGGACCGCGCGGGCGCCGTCGGTACGTGCCAGGCCCGGCCCCAGGCCCGCTCCTCGCCCGCGACCTCGGCCAGGGCGGCGGCCACGTCGGGGAGGTAGCTCCAGCTGTGCGGGGTGTCCGGGTCCCCGAGCGAGGAGACCGGCTTGCCGCGCAGCACCTTTGGCATCACCCGCGCGGCCAGGTGCCCGCCGTCGGTCACACCGGGCCCGAAGAAGTCCGACGCCCGTACCTCGACCGCCTTGATCCGGCCCTGCTCATGGAGGTCCCGCGCCTGCTCCCACACGGCGGCGCGCACCCGCCCCTTGGTGCCGGTCGCCGCGAGCGGCAGCTCCTCGGCCATGGGGCCGTCGACCGGGCCGTAGCCGTAGAGGTTGCCCAGGATGACCAGGACGGCCCCGGTCGCCTCGGCGGCCGCGCAGACCGACGAGGCCAGCGGCGGCCAGTCGCTCGCCCAGCGGTGGTAGGGCGGTGCGGCACAGTTGTAGATGGCGGCCGCGCCCTGCGCGGCCTCGGTCAATCGTGCGCTGTCCGTCGCGTCCAGCGCGACATGCTCGAGGCCCGGCTCCGGGCTTCGGCCCGATGTGGTGACAACCCGTACCGAATGGCCCTTTTCGGCCAGCAGCCGAGCGGTGGCCGCTCCGGCGGGCCCGAATCCTATGACGACATGAAGGCTCACGCGCGCACACTAGCGCGAGAATCTGTGGCCATCGGTGCAGACTTTCCGACACCCGTTCGGGTCCGGTGGAAGATGTCGCGATCTCGTCGGTGAACGATGGCGTCCGGCCACTGGTGCGGGGGCCGGACGCCACGGCCGGACCGTTCAGCGGGAGGCGCCGGTCCCCACCGACGGGAGGTAGCGCGGCGCCCGCCAGGCGTGAAGTCGCCGCTCCACCGCGGCCCCCAGCGACAGAAGCTCGGTGTCCGCGTGGTCACCGGCCATCAGGAGCAGGCCCACGGGCAGCTCGTCCACGAACCCGGCGGGCACCGACAGGGAGGGATATCCGGCCACGGCCGCGGGGGTCGAGGACGGGATCACGTCGTTGTCGCCCCGCGCGCAGTCGGTCGTCCAGGCGGGCGGGTTGGTCGGCGAGGCGATGGCGTCCAGGTGGTGGGTGGCCATGGTCTCGTCGACGGACCGCCGGGAGAGGTCCTTCAACTCGGCGCGCATGGCCCGGTATTCCGGGTCGGTGGTGGCAGGCGCGGCGAGGGCCTGCTCGAACAGCTCCTGGCCGGCGAAGCAGGTCTGCTCCGCCGGGTGGGTGCGGTTGAATTCGATCAGTTCGGCGAGGTTGCGCGGCCCCTCGCGGGTGGCGAGGTAGGCGTCGATGTCCCGGTGGAACTCGCTGAGCAGCGCGGGGAATTCGAGCTCGGACAGCCGCTGCTGATACGGGGGCGTCACCTCGACGACCTCGGCTCCCGCTGTGCGCAGTTGCTTCGCGGTACGGGTCATCACGGCGTCCACGTCCGGCCCGAGGGAGGGCAGCCGCCACAGGCCGATGCGCTTGCCGCGCAGCGCGCCGGGGTTGGTCGGCCCGTCCGCGGCGCGGCCGCCGCTGAGCACCGAGAAGGTGAGCGCGGTGTCGATCACGTTGCGCGCCATGGGCCCGGCGGTGTCCTGCTCGGCGGAGATCGGGACCACTCCGGCCTGGCTGACGAGGCCGAGGCTGGGCTTGTGGCCGACCACCCCGTTCATCCCGGCCGGGCACACGATGGAGCCGTCCGTCTCGGTACCGATCGCCACCTGCGCCAGCGACGCGGCGAGCGCGGCACCCGAACCGGCGGACGATCCGCACGGGTTCCGGTCCAGTACGTAGGGGTTGTTGGTCTGCCCGCCCACGGCCGACCACCCCGATGTCGGCTTCGTGGCGCGGAAGTTGGCCCACTCGGACAGGTTGGTCTTGCCGAGGATCACCGCCCCCGCGTCGCGCAGTCGCGTCACCAGGGCGGCGTCCGTGTCCGGCGGACTGCCGGCCAGGGCCAGCGACCCGGCGGTCGTGGGCAGGCCGCGGGTGTTCACGTTGTCCTTGAGCAGGACCGGGATGCCGTCGAGCGGGCCACGGGTGGCGCCGTGCCGGTGCCTGGTGTCGCTGGCGGCCGCCTGCCGCAGGGCGGTCGGGTCGGTGCGCAGCACCGCGTGGATCGTGGGGTCGATGGCCTTGATCCGCCGCAGATAGGCGCTGGTCAGCGCCGACGAGGTCAGCGAGCCGTCCGCCATGCGCGCCTGGAGTTCGGGGATCGTCACGGTGTCCAGATCGACCCCGAGTCCCGTCGACGAACCAGCGCCGCCGCCGGAGTCGGCGGCCTCCACACGCGGTTGCGGCGCGCCCGCGCAGAGCGAGCCCACGACCAGGATGGCGCTCAGCGTGGCCAGGCCCCGCTTCCTCATGACGCTCATGATCCTCACGCTCCTCATGCGGGTCAGCGCACTATAGGCCGGCGGCCCGGCGCAAGGGCCTTTCGCGCCGCCGTTCGCGTTTCCTCTCCCGCCGCGCGGGGGCGTGCCCGCAATAGCGCCAGTCAGAAGGGCCCTAGGGCTTGTGGCCGACCGCCTCCGCGTAGAACGAACGGTCCACGACCTCGTCCTCGGGCAGCGGGTCGCCCTCGACCACCCCGGCGGTGGCGTACGCCTTCTGCAGCCGGTCCACCGTGCCCTCGCGGATCTCCCAGTCCATGCGCAGCGACGGCACGGCGGCCAGTGTGTCCGGCTCGGTCTTGAGCGCTTCGCCGAGGTCGTCGAGGAACGCCTTGTCCTTCTTGTAGTCTCCGGCGAAATAGGTGTTGACGGTGCGGATGTAGGCGCGCAGGAACGCCACCCCCGCGTCCGGGTCCCCGGTCAGCAGATCGGGGCCGAACAGGAGCCCGCCGAGCGGTTCGCCGCGCGGCTGGCCGCCGAGGAAGGCGTAGCCCGCGTCGCCGTCCACCTGGCGCCACACCGGGTCGAGCAGCCATGCGGCGTCCACTCCGCCGTTCTTCAGCGAGGTGAGGACCTCGGCCGGGCCGAGCTGCTGGAAGCGGACGCTGTCCACGTCGGCCTGGTGCGCGGCGAGCACCTTCTCCATCGGGTACGTGATGACCGAGCCCTTGCCGATGAGCGTGCCGACCGTACGGTCCTTGAGGCTGACCTCGCCCGCCGTCTCCCCCGGTTTGAGCCTGGCCCAGAATCCGCTCTTGGAGCCGGGCGCGGGGGTGAAGTTGCCGGCGACCCAGCGAATGTCGAACCCCTGGCGGATGCCGTTGAGCACGGCGGCCTCCGGCGCCGCGTACTGGACGTCGATATCGCCCTTGGCGAGCAGCGGAAGCGCGTCCGGGGTGGGCAGCAGCTTCAGTTCGACGTCGAGCTTCTCCTTGCCGAACTCGCCCTTCTCCATGCCGATCCGCAGGGGTGCGAGGTACTCGGCGGTCAGCGTGCTGGCGGAGACGACGATCTTCGTCTTCTTCTTCAGCGGCTTCGGCGCGGGCGCGCCGGGCGCGCAGCGGGCGGGCGCGCGGGCGGCGGACGCGTCGGCAGGGTCGGTCCAGCCCTTGGCGCAGCCCGCGACGGGGGTGATCGGGCGGGGCTTGCCCGGTGTGCCGGAGCGCGCCGACTCCGAGGTCTGCGCGTCGCAGGCGGCGAGGGAGCTGAGGACGCCGAGCAGGGTCACGCCCGTGACCAGGGCGCGGGCGAGGGAGAGTCTCCGTGCCATGGGTGCCGCCTTCCGGGGCTGGGGGTCGGAGCCGGGGTGAGAGTCAGGGCCGGGGCCGGCCGCGGTCCCGCGGCGCCCAGGGAGTGAGCCGACGGCCGATGAGGCGGACGAGTTCGGAGAAGACCACGCCGAGCACGGCCACGCAGACGATGCCGACGAACATCACGTCGTTCTGGAAGAGCGTCCGCGAGTCGAAGATCAGGTGGCCGAGGCCGTCGTTCGCGGCGATCTGCTCGGAGGCGACGATGACCAGGACCGCCACTCCGGAGGCGACCCGCATGCCGACCAGGACCTGCGGCAGCGAGGCGGGCAGCAGGACATGGCGGAACATCTGCCAGGGACCGGCGCCGAATACCTGCCCGGCCTCCCGGTAGCCCTCGGCGACGCCCATCACGGCGGCCATGGTGGAGATCCATACGAAGAAGAAGACGGTGGTCGCGACGAGCGCGATCTGAGGGCCCTCACCGAGGCCGAACATATTGAGGAACACGGGGAGCAGCGCGAGCTTGGGCACCACGTACAGGGCGTCGAGCAGCGGTTCCAGCGCGGCGCGGACCATCCGCAGCGCGCCCATCAGCAGCCCGAAGAGATAGCCCGCGGCCGTGCCGAGTGCGTACCCGGCGACCACCCGCTGGAGCGTGGCCCATACGTCCGGCCACAGTTTGCCGTCGGCGGCGCGCTGCCAGCCGTCCGCCGCGATGGTGGACGGCGCGGGGTAGATGCGCGAGTCGATCCAGTGCTGATCCGCGGCGAGCTGCCACAGCAGGATCAGCGCGGAGGGGACGGCGAGGGCGAGGGCCAGCTCGATGCCGCGGCGCCGCCGGTGGGCGCGGACGGGATCGCGCTCCCCCGGTCCGGGGCGCCGCACCAGCACGGTCTCGACGGGCCCGCCGACGGTTTCACCGGGCCGGGCGGTCCGGGCCGAGGCGGGCGCGCTCTCGCCCTTCACGAGGACTTCCCCACCGTGTCCACCGCAGTGGCGGCACCGGCTCCGGCTCGCTGGACCTCGTCGCGCAGCAGCTCCCACAACTCGGACTGCAGCGCGGCGAACCGCGGAGCGCGGCGCATCGCCCCGGTGCGCGGGCGTTCGAACGGCGGGTGGCGTTCGGCGATCACCCTGCCGGGCCTGGCCGACATCACCACCACCCGGTCCCCGAGCACGATCGCCTCCTCCAGGCTGTGGGTGACGAACAGCGCGGTGGTACGGGTCGCCTGGCACACCGCGAGCAACTCGTCCTGGAGGATGGTGCGCAACTGGGCGTCGAGCGCGGCGAACGGTTCGTCCAGCAGCAGCACCTCCGGCTCCACCGCGAGCGCCCGGGCGATCGCCACGCGCTGCCGCATCCCGCCCGACAGGGTGGCCGGGTAGGCATCGGCGAAGTCGGCGAGACCGAGCCGGGCCAGCCAGTCCCTGGCCCGCGCGTCGGCGGCCTTGCGTGGCACGCGCTGCACATCGAGGCCGAAGCGGACGTTGGCCAGCACGGTCTTCCAGTCGTAGATGCCGTAGTCCTGCGGGATCATCGCGGCCGGATGGCGCCGGCCCGCGCGCAGCTCGACCTCACCGCCGCTGGGGCGGACGAGTCCGGCGACGATGCGCAGGAACGTGGACTTGCCGCATCCGGACGGGCCGACGATGCAGCAGAACTCCCCGTGCCGGATGTCCAGGTCGAGTGGTCCGAGGGCGTGCACCTGCCGGGTTCCGTGCCCGAAGGTGCGGGTCACCGCGCTGGCACGTACTTTCGGCGCGGTCCCGGGTGTGGTGTGCGGCTCCACCCGTAACTCCTGATCCGGTTCGGCGGGTGTCGTGCGACAACGGCTGCGCGCACCACCTCACGATATGACGGACCGTCAGATTCGGGCAAGGGTCGCGGAACGACTGGCGGACTCAGGACAGCCGGCGGCACAGCAGCGCGTCCGGGCTCCCGGAGCTGCCCACCCGCGTGGTGAAGGCGATCCCGGCGGCGTACTCGTCGGCCGCGCACTGGCCCTTGTAGGCGCCGTGCGCGAAGTCGCCCCCGGCGGCGTCGGCGGGCCGGTTGTCGGACCGGTCGAACCACACGGTGCGTCCCGTGGTGCCGAGCGGGGTGCGGGCCGGGGCGCACAGCGCGGCGGACACCCGGCCGCCGCGGCGGCTGTAGCCGATGAGGAAGTGGTCCGAGGGGCACTGGAACTTGGTGTAGCCGGAGGCCCAGTCGCCACCGGCGGGCACATACCGCTCGTCCGTGACGACCGTATGGGCGGTGCCGGGGGCGCGCGGGTCGTCGGCGCCGGTGTCGGTGCACAGTCCGCGCCCGGCGGTGTGGCCGAGGCCGATCAGCCGCAACCCGTCGGGGCAGGCGGCCTTGTAGGCGCCCGGATCCCAGTCGCCGTGGGTCCGCTCGATCAGCGACTGCACCTGGTCGCCGTGGTCGGTGGCGAGCATGCGCCAGGCGGGGACGGGGTCGACGGGCCCGGTGTGCTCGGGCGCGGTCATCAGCCGCTGCCAGGGCGTGGCGCGCCAGTCGCCCTGGTCGAGGATTCCGGTGCGGTGGCCCGCGGAGTCGTAGCGCAGCAGCGCCCAGTCGTCGCTGCCCTCCCAGCCCACCAGTGGCCAGTAGGCGAAGTCGGCGTCGTGGTCGGCGAAGTAGTCGGTGAGGTTGGTGAACCACGCGCGCGGGGCGGTGCCCGTCTCGGCCGAGCCGATGCCGAACTCGCTGATCCACACGGGTGCGGTGTAGTGCCGCCCGGTGTCCTCGGCGACGAAGAACGCCTGGTCGGTGAGGACTTTGCGGAGCTCGTCGCGGCTGAGGTCCTGGTACCGGGGGTCGTGGGTCTCGCCGACGCCGGTGGCGCCGCTGTGGCGGGGGCCGGTGTAGCCGTAGAAGTGCGCGGAGTAGACCAGCTTGTGGGCGTTCACGAGGGTGTGCGAGAGGGTGCGCGCGGGCGCCAGGGTGGGCCGTTCGTGGGGCAGCCCGTCGACCGGTATCCCCGTCCAGTTGATGCCCTCGATGACGATGAGGAGGTCGGGGTTGCCGTCGGTGAGGATGCGGTCGGCGGCTTGTTGCGCGGCGGCGTACCAGTCGTGCGTGTCGCCGAGCCCCCAGTTGGGGTCGTCCAGGATGTCGCGGCGCACCTCGTTGTAGAGGTCGGCGCCCACGACGCGTGGCTCATCGGCGTAGCGGCGGGCCATGAAGACCCAGTCGGCTATCCAGCGCTCGGTGGTCTGGCCGCTGTTCCACCGCTCGTTGCCGTCGACTCCGCAGCACCACCGGGTGGTGTTGGTGTGGTTGTTGAGGATGACGGCGAACCCGTCGCGGCCGAGGGCGGACACCACGGCGTCGAAGATCTGCAGCGGTGTCTTCCCGCGCAGTTGCGGGTTGGCGGCCACGGCACCGTCCGGCACGGTCGCGGCGGCGTGGATCATCTCGTTGGAGAACGGCAGCCGGATGCTGTTGATGCCGAGCCGGTGGAA
Organism: Streptomyces sp. 11-1-2; assembly: GCF_003595545.1. NCBI lineage: Bacteria > Bacillati > Actinomycetota > Actinomycetes > Kitasatosporales > Streptomycetaceae > Streptomyces > Streptomyces sp. 11-1-2. The sequence continues at coordinate 9,344,675 of NZ_CP022545.1, read as the reverse complement.
GTCGGCGAGCAGCGTCGGCAGGGGGACCCGGTCCAGGCCGAGGGGTATGCCGTGGGAGTTCTGGCCGGCGTGGTGGTTGGCGGGGTCGTCAACGCTGCCGCTGCCCGTCCACGACCCCTGCGCACCGTCCCAGTTGGCCGACTTGAGCCGGAAACGGTCGCCCCTGGCGTCGACGATGTACCGGCCGCGGGTGGACAGCGGCGGCTGCCAGGTGTCGGCTGCGGGAGTGGCGGCCGGGGCGGTGGCGGGGGTGGCAGGCTCGGCGGGCTGTTGCGCGGCGGCGACCGGCCCCGGCGCCGCCGCCAGCAGCGCGAGGATCGCCGCGAGTCCCGTCAGATACCCGAGTGATCTCCTGATCGGCATGCGGCCTTCCCCTGGGTCAGCGGCCGGGCGGTCCCTGCCGGGCAGGTGACTGTAGGACGGCCCGCTCGAAGTGTCGAGTACGCCCACACCCGCCGGGCCCTGCCGGGCCGCCGCCGACCGGCCCGGATCAGCCGATCACCAGCCGCGCCCCCTGCGTCTCGGCGGAGGACGGACCGGTCTCCAGCATCAGTTCTCCGGGTTCGACGGCGAGACCGAGGTCCCGGGTGACGGAGGCGAGGGTGTCGGCGTCGATCGCGAACACGGCGTCGGCCTCCTCCCCCGGCCGCAGGTCGAGACGGGCGAAGCCGCGCAGCTCGCGGACGCGGGGCCAGGAGGAGCCGCCCGACAGCCGCCGCAGATAGAGCTGGACCGTCTCGCGCACCGGCCGCTCGCCGGTGTTGCGCACGGTGACCCGGCAGATGAGGGTCGGATCGTCCGGCGTGACGCGGGCGCGGGAGAGCCGTGGCGGCTCGTAGGCGACCGTGGTGTACGACAGGCCGTGGCCGAAGGCGTATCGGGCGGTGGCGGGCTGGTCCACATAGCCGCGGTAGCCATGGTCCTTGGCGTTGTAGAACACCGGAAGCTGCGCGGCCGACCGGGGAATCGACACCGGCAGCCGCCCCTCGGGCCCGACCGCGCCGAACAGCACATCGGCCACGGCCCGTCCGCCCCACGGGCCCGGGTACCAGGCGCTGAGCACCGCCCCGGCCGTGCCGGAGAGGTCGGGCAGGGCGTGCGGGCGGCCCTGGACGAGGACCACGACGACCGGCACGCCCGTGGCCGCCACCGCGTCCAGGAGCGCCAACTGCCCGTCGGGCAGGCGCAGCTCGGCCAGGTCGACGCCTTCGCCACTCGTCATACCGCCGGGGTTGGCGGAGGTCACGACGGCAGCGCCATTGGTGTCGAAGGAGGTGTCCTCCGAGCGCGCGCTGGACCCGCCCAGGACGAGGACCGCGATGTCCGCCGCTGCCGCCAGCGCGACCGCCTCGGGGACACCGGAGAGGTCGCCGCCGACCAGATCGCACCCCGGCGCATAGCTGACCTCGGTGTCCGGCGGGGCGGCCGACCGGATGCCGTCCAGGACCGTGACATGGTGGGAGCCGGGGCGCTGTGGCGCGGTGTAGTCGCCGATCTGCTGGGCGATGGAGTCGGCGTTCGGGCCGAGGACGGCGATCCGGCGGGTGGATGGCGCCAGCGGCAGGATTCCCCCGTCGTGGGCGAGCAGTGTGATGGACGCGCGGGCGATGCGTTCGCTCAACTCGCCTGGATCGGGGCGCTGTTCGGCAGCGGGTGTATGCGGCTCGGTTCGCTGTTCACCGGTATGCGCAGAGGGCTGTTCGAAGAGGCCCAGGCGGAACTTCAGCGTGAGGACCCGGGCCACGGCGGTGTCCAGGGTCCGCTCCGCGACGAGCCCCTGGGTGACCGCCTCGGCCAGCCGCGGAAAGCAGGCGTCCCAGAGACTCAGATCGCATCCGGCGTTCAGGGCGAGGGCGCCCGCGGCCACCGGGTCGCCCGTGAGCCGGACCAGCCGGTCGACGGCGGCGCCGTCCGCCATCACGATGCCGTCGAACTCCAGCCGCTCCCGCAGGAGTTCGGTAAGCAGCGGGCGGCTGGCGACACAGGGCAGGCCGTCGAATTCGTTGTAGGCCGCCATCACCCCGGCGGCCCCGGCGCGTATCCCGGCCCGGGCCGCCGCCAGATGGATCTCGTGCACTTCGCGGGCGCCCAGCTCGGTGGCCGCGCTGTTGCGTCCGCCGACCGTGGCCCCCTGTCCGGCGAAGTGTTTGAGCACGACGGCCACGTCGGCGGTGCGCATGCCGCGCACCAGCGCCTCGGTGAGCCGCGCCGCCAGGTACGGGTCCTCGCCGAAGCACTCCTCCGCGCGGCCCCAGCGCGGGTCGCGGACCAGGTCGAGGGCGGAGACGAGCGCCACATGGCCGCCCCGCGCCCGCACCTCCGCGCCGACGGCTGCCGCCGCCGCCTCGTAGAGCCCGGGGTCCCAGGTGGCGCCGACGGCGAGGTTGACCGGCAACACGGTGCCGTCCAGGGCCTGGTGGCCGTGGGGAACCTCCTCGACGAACAGCACCGGTATGCCCAGCCGGGTGTTCTCCACGACGTGCCGCTGCACGGAGCCCGCGACCCGCGCCCCGTCCGCCGCCGTGATGCCGTCGGCGAAGCCGACGCCGGACCACGCGTCGGCCCGCTGCAGCCCGTACAGGGCGCCCATCCCGCCGTACGCGGCGACCTCGGCGCGGAAGGCGTCGGTGAGCCGGTGGCCGTCGCCGTCCCGCTCGTAGGCGTGCCAGCCGTACATGCGCTGGTTGACCTGGCCGACCTTCTCGGTGAGCGTCATGCGCCCCAGCAGGTCGCGGACCCGCTCGGCCACGGGCGCGGCCGGGTCGCGGTAGAGGTGGCCGGTCACCGCAGCTCCAGGACGCGCACCCCGTACGGGCCGAGCGACACCTCCGCGACCGGTGCGCCGGAGGCGAGGTCGCGCAGGGTGCCGTCGGCGACGGGGCGGACGGTGAGCTCGTCGGGGCTCTGGCTGACCAGCCATACGAAGCGGCGCCCGTCGTCGTGGACGAGCAGGTCGGCGCCGGCATGGGGGCTGTCGACCGTCACCGGGCGGCGGGCCCCGGCGATGTCGGCGAGCGCCGCGTACAGCCGGTGGGTTTCCTCGGGGTTGGCACGCGCGGTGCGGGCGGCCATGTGCTCCAGGGGGTAGGTGGCCAGGACGGTGCGTCCGCGCCCGGTGTCGCGCACCAGGAGGGCGGGCCGCCCGTGGGCGTCGACGGCCACCACCCGGGCGTCCCGCGGCACGACCGGCAGATACGCCCGGCTGTCCTCGTTGCCCGCGACGGGGAAGCGCAGCGAGGTCCTGGCCGTCAGCCCGCCGAAGTCCTCGGTGAACGTCATCTCCAGGACGTCGTCCTCGATGGGCTCGGCGACACCGTAGGAGAGCTGCAGCTCGACGCCGAACAGCCCGTCCAGGTCGTCGAACCACGGGCCGCGGGTGCCGGGGTATTCGCCGGAGCAGAACGAGAGGTAGACCGTGGCGCCCGCGCGGGCGCGGCGTTCGAGCTCACGCCGGGTGCGCGTGGTGAGCTGGCGGGTGGCCGGCAGCAGGTACAGGGCCGCGTCGCCGGGCAGTCCGTCGGCCTCCCGGGTGAAGCCCACCGGCAGGTCGGCGGCGCGGGTGGCGACATAGCTCTGGTGCAGGGAGGTGAAGATCAACGGGCGGTCGGCGGGCCTGCTGTAGGGGTAGCCGCGCTCCAGGAAGGCGGGCACGACCAGCGCCGCGTCCGCGTCGGCGCGTCGGCAGTGTGCGAAGTCCACGTCCCTCAACACCTCGGCGAACGCGGCGAGTTCGAGCAGTGGGGCCTTGGGGGCACCGGTGCTGTCGGTGATGCCGAAGTGCATCTCGAAGGGGTGGTGGTCGTACGGCGAGCGGTCCCACAGGTCGTCGTAGTCGGTGTTGTTCCAGGCGATCCAGCCCGTGGCCCCGCCGAGCAGGGAGTTGTGCAGGGTCTGCCGGTAGTAGACCGCCGCGTTCCGGTCGGACACGGTGTCCGTGGAGAGGCCGAACTCCTCCAGGACGACGGGCTGTCCGGTGACCGACGCCAGTTCGCACTCGAAGGCGGCGCGCAGGTGCTGACGGGGCCGGTCGGTGTCCGAGCGGTACACATGCGGGCCCACGAAGTCCACGTACTCGGCGGTATCGCGCAGCGAGAAGCCGTTGTCGCGGCCGGTGACCTCGATGCCCCACGCGCCGTCGCCGAGCGAGACCGGCTGGGTGCCGCCGGCCGCCCGTACGGCGTTGCACATGGCCTGCGCCCAGGCCGTCACCACATCGGAGGAGGGCGGATCCACCTGGTAGATCCGGCCGTAGCCGGGCATCTCGTTGGTGATGAGCCAGCCCGTGACCGCCGGGTGGTCCTTGAAGCGGCGGGTCATCTGGGACACGAACCACGCCTGGCGGCCGACCATCCACACGTCCTCGTAGAGGTCGCGGCCCCCGCGCCAGGCGGGGTCCCAGTTCTCGCCCGACATGTGTCCGACGATGAAGGTGGGCACCGTCCCCATGCCGGTCTCGGTGTGGGCGTCGAGGAAGTCGCGGAAGCGTTCGCACAGCGTCTCGTCGACGCGGTCGGGCTGCGGATGGAAGTCGGGCCAGTAGAAGAACGACCGGGTCATCGTCAGGCCGTGCTCGCGCAGCACCCGCAGTTCCGCGCGGACCGTCTCCGGGTCGTAGTCGCGCCACATCAGGGGCCCGCCGGTGCGGGACCAGAAGTTGGCGCCGAGCCAGGGCAGGACGGCGGGGTTGTGGATGAGCTGGGCGCTGTGGCGTCGCATGGTCCTTCTCGGGTGTCGGTGGTACGGGTGGGGGGTGCCCGGAGCGGGGCCGGGGTCGGGCGTCAGCCGGGGGCGGGTCCGGTGGACTCGCGGACGACCAGCCGCGGCCGGTCGTCGAGCACCGTCTCCTCCACGTCCTCGCCGCAGCGTGCCAGGAGCAGCCGGGCGGCGGCCGCGCCGACCCGCCGCACCTGCTGGTCGACCGTGGTGAGCCGGGGGTGCAGCCAGCGGCCGAGCGTCAGGTTGTCGTAGCCGACGACGGACAGATCGTCGGGGACGCGCAGCCCGCCGCGCTGGGCGGCGCCGATGCCGCACATGGCCATGGAGTCGTTGGCGTAGACGATCGCCGTGGCCCGGTCGGCGGGCTCCAGCAGGGCCTGGGTGGCGGCGACGGCGGACACTTCGGTGAAATCGGTGTGCAGGACCGCGTAGGGCCGCAAGCCCGCTTGCCGGAGGGCCGTCTCGAAGACACCGCCGCGCAGCCGGGTGTGCCGCAGGTCGGCGGGGCCCGCCACATAGGCGATGCGCCGGTGTCCGAGCCCGAGCAGATGGCGGACGACCTCCTCGACGGCGGCGTCCTGGTGGCCGAGGCCGACGCGCGGCACGGCGGCGGCGCGGTCGGGAGGACCGAGCAGCACGGCGGGCAGGCCGAGGCGGGACAGCAGGGCGGGGCGCGGATCGTCGGCGCGGGCGTCGGTCAGGACGGCCCCGTCGACGCGGCCCTCGGCCGCCAGCCGCTTGTAGAGGGCGTTCTCCTCCTGCGCGCCCGCGACCAGGTGCAGCAGCAGACCGTAGCCGCGGGGCGCCAGTTCGCCCTCGATGCCGGTGATCAGCTCGCTGAAGTGCGGGTCCGCGCCGAGCACATCGGTGGGGCGCCTGACGACGAGGGCGAGGGTGCGGGTGCGGGCGCTGCGCAGGGCGGCGGCGGACGCGCTCGGCGACCAGCCGAGCTCCATCGCGGTGTCCAGGATGCGCGCCCGGGTCGCCTCCGACAGCCGGCCCTTGTCGTTGAACGCCTGGGACACGGCCGCGGTCGACACCCCGGCGGCGGCGGCCACCTGCTTGATGGTGGGGCGCCGGCCCTGCTTCACGGTGGGTGTGCTCACGCCTTGACCGCCCCGTTGATGAGCGCCTGCTGCATGCGCTTCTGGAGCACCGTGTAGACGACCCATACGGGGACCAGGGTCAGTACGGTACCGGCGGTGAGGACGCCGTAGTCGGTGCCGGTGATGGCCTTCAGGGTGGGCAGGGCCACCTGCACGGTGCGCTGTTCTGGGTCGGGGCCGATGATGATCAGCGAGTACAGGTACTCGTTCCAGAAGGTGAGGAAGTTCAGCAGGAGCACGGTCGCGATGCCGGGCAGGCACATCGGTATGTAGATGTGCCGCAGCACCGTGTAGGTGGACGCCCCGTCCATCCGGGCGGCCTCCTCCATCTCCCTGGGAATGGTCCGCATGAACTGCACCAGGATCACCACCGACAGCGGCATCGCCGTCGCGGGCAGGAAGAAGACCATGAACAGCCGGGTGTGGAACAGCCCCGTGGCGGCCGCGAGCAGGAAGGTGGGGAAGAGCGCCGCGAACGTCGGGATGAGGAAACCCAGCGAGAAGATCTTCTCCATCGCCGAGGCGAGCCGGCTCGTCGAGCGGGCGAGCGCGAACGCCGCGGGCAGCGCCAGCAGCAGGGTCAGCGCCAGCGCGAGGACCGTCACCAGCGCCGAGTTGACGACGGCCGTCCCCAGGTCGGCACTGTTGTAGGCGGTGCGGAAGTTGCCGAGGCCGAAGGACGAGGGGAGCGCGAAGGGGTGGGCGAAGATCTCCTCGTTGCTCTTGAACGCGGAGGCGAGGAAGTAGTAGAGCGGCACGATCAGCAGCACCGCGTAGGTCCACACCAGAAGGTGTGCGGGCAGCCAGCGTTTGCCGAGTTTCATGGTGAGCCGCCTTCGGGTCAGTAGTTCTGGCGGAACGCGCGGCGGATGGTGAGCAGCCCGACGAGCCCGGCCAGGAAGAGGATGACGCCGACGGTCTGGCTGTAGCCCAGGTCGGCCGCGATGAACGCCTTCTGGTAGACGAGGAAGGACAGCGTCGTGGACGAGCTGCCGGGACCGCCCTGGGTGAGCAGCAGGACGTGCTGGGCCGAACCGAAGAGGGTCCACAGGAACTGCAGCATGGTGACGACGCCGACGTAGTCGCGGATCACGGGGAAGTGGATGCGCCACATGGTCCGCCAGTGCCCGGCCCCGTCGAGCTGCGCCGCCTCGCCGAGGTCGTCCGGGACGCTGTCGAGCCGGGCGGCGAACAGGACGGCGGTGAAGCCGATCCCGCTCCACACGTCCAGGGCGATGAGACAGGCCAGGGCCGTCGACGGCGAGGCGAGCCAGGCGTCGGTGAGCGAACCGAGCCCCACCGACTGCAGCGCGCCGTTGGCCAGCCCGTCCGGGGACAGCGCCGCGTAGAACACCATCGCCTTGGCGGGGGTGGAGATCAGGCCGGGGATGAACAGCAGATAGCGGATGACGCGGTGCCCGGGCGGCTTCTGCGCCACGTAGTAGCCCAGCATGTAGGCGCACACGATCATGATCGGGAGCGCCACCGCCAACTGGACGGCGGTGTTGCGCACCGCGTCCCAGAACACGGGGTCGTCGAGGACCGTGCGGACGTTGCCGAGACCGGCGAAGGACACCGGCTGGAGCATGCCCGGCCAGTGCAGGGCGGCGATCACGAAGATGGCGATCACCGGGCCGATCATGAAGACCGCGTACCAGACCAGCGCCGGGACGGCGAGGATCGTGCCCCCCTGCCGGGGCGTGCCGATACGGCCCGTGGTGGCGGGCGGTGCGGGCTCACGGATCGCGGCCCCGCCCGGGGTCGACGTCAACGTCGTCATGAGGTGGCTCCCGTGGAGTCGGGCTCGGGATAAGAGCGAACGGGCGGGCGGTTCACGCGGAGCGGTACGCGGTCTCGAGCGCGGCGCGGACCTTCGCGGCGCTGGTGCCGCGGGTGAAGGACGTGCTGGTCGCGGTGATCAGCGGCTGGGCGGCGGCGGGCGGGACGTACACATCGGGCAGCAGCGCCTGGCTGACCGTGGAGCCGAGCCGCTGGGCCGCGGCGACCAGCGGGAAGTCCGTGCTGAGGGTGTCGGAGCGCAGCGCCATGTCACGGCCGCTCTCCTTGATGAACCGGGAGACGGTGTCCGGCCGGTACATGAAGCGCAGGAACTTCTCGACGGCGTCGATCTTCTTGGTGCCGTTCGGGCTGATCCAGAACCCGATCAGGGTGTAGGTCCGCAGGATGGTGGGCTTGTCGTGGACGGCGCCGCCGGTCAGGGGCCAGCCGCCGACCTCGGTGTGCCGGGCCACCTTCTCGGGCACCTTGGCCAGCGCCGAGGACATCGCCGACTCGATGGCCGCGGCCTGGGTGTTGAACTGCGTGGTCATCGTGTCCGAGGTGAGGCCCTGGGCCTTGTCGGCGAAGACGCCCGCGTCGCGCAGCGTCACGAAGTAGTCGATGCCCTCCCGGGCGCCCCTGCTGCCGAAGTCCCCGGTGGTGTAGGCGTGCCGGGCCTCGTCCTCGGTGAGGAAGGTCTGGATGATCTGGGCGAGCAGCTTCTGCCCGGTCCAGTCGTTGCCGCCGACGGTCACGGGCGCGATCCCCTTGGCGCGCAGCTTGCGGGCCGCGGCGATCAGCTCGTCGCCCGTGGTGGGTATCGCGTCGACGCCCGCCCGGTCCAGCAGGGCCCTGTTGTAGGCGATCGGCCAGTTGGTGGCGAAGTAGGGGAAGGCCCGCACCCGGCCCTTGGCGTCGGTCCACTCGGCCAGCGCCTGCGGGAGCACGCGCGTCCGGAGCCCCCAGTCGTCCAGATAGCGCTTGACGTCGACCGTGGCGCCGACGTCGGTCCATGCCAGCGTCTTGTCGTAGAGGTTGACCATGACGACGTCCGGCTCCTTGCGGGCCAGCCGCGAGGTCTCGTAGACCTGCGCGAGGTCGTCGCCGTTGATGAGGTTCTTGACCTTGAGTCCCGGATTTTCCTTGCGGAACCGGTCCAGGGCCGCGAGGTAGGTCGGCGATCCCGGGGCGGTGGTGCCCAGCTGGCTGTGCACGACGAGCGTATCGGGATCGGAGTCCGCTCCGGTCAGCGCGGAGCAGCCGGACAGGCCGGGCAGGACGGTCGCGGCGGCCAGGCCGGAACCGGTGGCGAGGAAGCCGCGCCGAGTCAGCGGTGAGTGCACTGCGGGGGTCTCCAACCAGGCGGTTAACAAGTGGTTAATCGTTCTACCTCGAGGGTGAGAGGAATGTAGGAGCCACTTCGCCTCTGGTCAAGCCCTTGCCGGGGCCGAAAAACACCTCACCGGGGACGGCGGGTACGGAGAAACGGAACGGCGCCCACCGGGAGGTCCCGATGGGCGCCGAAGCCGAGCTCGCTGTGATGGCGGCGGTACGACCGTCCGCGCGGGCGCTATTCCCAGGCCCGCCGTATCCGGGCGCCGGGGTCCGCCACCTGCGTCCATGCCTCGGCGATGCGCATGGTCGTCCGGCGCACGCTCTCGTACGGCGGCCAGCCGGGGTCGCCCGTCCTCGCGAACCGGATCCAGGTGGCGTGGAGGCGGGACGCGAGACCGGCGGGCGGCTCGGCCGGACCGAGGATCGCCTCGGGACCGTGGAGCCGTGGCAGATCGGTGCGGTCGAACACGAACGGCAGCTCCATGACGTGCGTGGCGCCGAGCCGCCCGTCCAGGGCCCGCGACCGCCAGGCGAACTCGTAGACGTGCGTCCGCGCCGAGGGATGCTGGGCGTGGGCGGCCGCGAGCCGCCGCGTGCCCGCGCCGAACAGGGCGTCCGTCATGATGGCGGACCGCAGTTCCCCGGCGGAGGCCCCGGGCCGCTCGCGGCGGTAGACCTCCACCAGCTTCTCCGGGGCGGGGTGGGAGCGTGCCGCCACGGCGTGGACGTCCTCCTCGGTCGAGGACGCCAGGTGGCCGAGCGGGGCCAGATAGAGGTTGCCCTCCTCGGCGTTCGTGCCGAGCAGCAGGTCGATGCCCGCGCCGCGGCCGGCGGTCACGGCCGCAGCCGGCTGCTGGTCCAGGACGAGGCTGAACGGGCTCAGGCCGATCAACGGATCGAAGTGCCCGTCGACCCTGAGATCGATGCCCGCGAGCTGGGGCATGGCCTCGACGAAGCGCTCATCGGGGACCGACGCCAGCGCCGCCGCGGTCGGGGCGGTCCCCAGGATGCGGGCGAGGGCCTGGGTGACCCGGTCGGCCTGGGCGGGGGCGAACGCTCCCAGGCCGTTGCCGCTCTGGATGATCGCCCGCTGGAAGAGACCTTCGGCCCGCGGGTCGGCCACCACCGCGCCCACGATCGTGGCGCCCGCCGACTGCCCGAAGAGCGTCACCCGGGACCGGTCGCCGCCGAAGGCCGCGATGTTCTCCTCGACCCAGCGCAAGGCCGCGATCACATCCAGCAGACCCCGGTTGCCGGGGGCGTCGGGGAGGTGCAGGAATCCGGGCACGCCGAGCCGGTAGTTGAGGGTGACCAGGACGACGCCGTCACGGGCGAAGCCGGTGCCGTCGTAGAGCTCCGACCGGGTCGACCCGGCCACGAATCCGCCGCCGTGCACGAACACCATCACCGGCAGGTCGTCGCGTGTGGTGTCGGGCGTCCAGACATTCACCGCGAGGTAGTCCTCGCCCGGGACCCAGCCCTGCCCGAAGTACGGGGACATGTCGAGGTCGCCGAACGCGTCGCGCTTGGGCTGCGGTGCCGTGGGACCCGCGGCGGTGGCATCCCGGACACCGTCCCATGGCGGGTGGGGCGTCGGCGGGGCGAACCGGGTGGCGCCCAGTGGCGGGGCGGCATAGGGGATGTGCCGGAAGACGGTGGCGTGCTCCTCCTGGCGGCCGCGGACGGCGCCTTGGGAGGTGGCCACGATGGGGGCGAAGGTGTTCGTCATGTGCGGGGTGTGTCTCTTCCTCGGTTCCTCGGTATCGCTCCGGCCCGGATCACAGGCGGGTCCGGGGTCACAGGCGCGCGAAGGCCGCCCATTCCTTGATGGCGAACCCGCCGCCGTCGCGCCGTACCTCCGCGGCGCCATGACCGCCCAGGTGGGCGGGGAAGACCAGGGTGTTCTCCTCGGCCGCCCGGCCCAGGATCCGGCGGCGGGTGGCGCGGGATTCGGCCGGGTTCTCGCAGAAGCAGCTATTGGTGTCGGGATCCGCGATCTGCACCGGGTTGTGCAGCATGTCCCCCACGAAGAGCGCGCGATCGCCTCGGGAATCGAGCGCGAGCACGGACGATCCCGGTGTGTGTCCGGGGGCGAGTTCCAGTCGCAGATTGGCGTCGATGTCGAGGCTGCCGTCCCACAGCACCGCCTTGCCCGCTTCCTGGATGGGGGCGACGGAATCCTCGAAGACATTCTGATTGCCCCTGCCGAACACTGTCTTGTGCTCGTTCTCCGGATTCCAGAACTCGAAGTCGCGCTCCGGCATGAGATAGGTGGCATTCGGGAAGGTCGGCACCCACTGCCGACCGTCGAGCCGGGTGTTCCAGCCCACGTGGTCGACGTGCAGATGCGTGTTGATCACGACGTCGACGTCCTCCGGCCGCACTCCGGCCCTGGCGAGATTCCCCAGGAAGTCGGTGTTCAGATAGCCCCACACCTGGGCGTAGGGCCGGTGCTTGTGGTTGCCCACACCGGTGTCGACGAGAATGGTCTTGCCCTCGCTGCGCAGGACCCAGGTCTGAATCGCGGATCGCACATTGTCGGCGGCGGGGTCGTAGAAGTCAGGGACCAGCCAGGACGCGTTGTCCTCCCAGACCTTCTCCGGGCTTTCCGGGAAGAATGCCCGGGGCGTCAGGTCGACCGGGCCGTAAAATTCCTCGACGCGTGTGATGGTGACATCGCCCAGCGTTATCTGCTGCATGGATATTCGCCTCATGTGTCAGAAAGTCGATTACCAGCAGAATCCTCGCCGGAGGGGGCCGGGGGCGGTATCCGTCACCTGACTGCACCTGCCCTCCGACGACGGCCGCGTGGCCGATAACACATCACCACCGCTCCGAAAATTTTTCGTAGACCAGCCCGGAGAGATCCTCTTTACCGCCGATAGCCGCACGTACACGCCGAAGACCAGCAGCTCAAAGGCGGGGATGCGGAGGTGCCGGCGAAGTCTTCTACCGGAAGAGTTCCGGAAGGAAGCGTTGACGTTGCGTCAGTCCCGCAGCATACTCCGCAGCGATCGTTGCCCATCGGCACACCACTGCCACCCGCTCGGCCTTCGAAGAAGGGACAGCAATGGTCATCAATTCCCGTCAGGAACACAGAGATCGGCGTCCTCGGTTACGCGTCCGAAGGGCGTTCAGCCTCGGTGTCGTCGGCTTCCTCACCGCGGCCAGTGTTCTGGCCTTGTCCGGCCCCGCCAGCGCCGCGAGCACCCTCGGCGGTGCGGCGGCGGCCAAGGGCCGGTACTTCGGTGCCGCCGTTGCCGCGGGCCACCTCGGCGAATCCCCGTACGCCGCCACGCTGGACACCGAGTTCAACGCCGTCACACCCGAGAACGAGATGAAGTGGGACGCCGTCGAAAAGTCCCGGAACTCGTTCACCTTCGGCTCCGCGGACCAGATCGTCGGCCATGCTCAGGGCAAGGGCATGAAGATCCGCGGCCACACACTGGTCTGGCACTCCCAACTGCCCGGCTGGGTGGGCGGTTTGAGCGCCACCGAGCTGCGCTCGGCGATGAACAACCACATCACCAAGGTGATGCAGCACTACCAGGGCAAGATCTACGCCTGGGACGTGGTCAACGAGGCGTTCCAGGACGGCAACAGCGGTGCGCGGCGCAGTTCGCCGTTCCAGGACAAGCTCGGCGACGGCTTCATCGAGGAAGCGTTCCGCACCGCCCGTGCGGCCGACCCCAACGCCAAACTCTGCTACAACGACTACAACACCGACGGTCAGAACGCGAAGAGCAACGCCGTCTACAACATGGTGAAGGACTTCAAGGCCCGTGGTGTGCCGATCGACTGCGTCGGCTTCCAGTCACACTTCAACAGCCAGTCCCCGGTGCCCGGTGACTACCAGCAGAACCTCCAGCGCTTCGCCGCCCTCGGCGTCGATGTGCAGATCACGGAGCTGGACATCGAGGGTTCCGGCACGGCCCAGGCCGACAGCTACCGCCGCGTCACGCAGGCGTGCCTGGCCGTGTCCCGCTGCACCGGCATCACCGTATGGGGCATCCCCGACAAGTACTCATGGCGCGCCAGTGGCACCCCGCTGCTGTTCGACGACAACTACGGCAAGAAGCCCGCGTACAACGCGGTGCTCGCCGCGCTGGGCGGCACCAGCGATGGTGGCGGCGGCGGCCGGACGTGCACCGTGTCGTACGCCGAGACGCAACGGTGGGGCGACCGTTTCAACGGTGAGGTGACGGTGCGGGCGGGCACCTCCGCCATCAGCGGCTGGACGGTGACGGTGACCGTGCGTTCCGCGCAGAGCGTCGCCACGACCTGGAACGGCAGTCCCACCTGGGACGGCAGCGGCAAGGTCATGACGATGCGGCCCAATGGCAACGGCAGCCTGGGCGCCGGAGCGGCGACCAGCTTCGGCTTCACGGTCATGGCGAACGGGGACTGGTCGGCCCCCACCATCGGTTCGTGCACCGCCTCCTAGCCGACGGGCAGCAGCATCCTGATGCACGACGGCGCCCCCATGTTCGCCACCGTGGCAGGCGGTGCGCGACGGGGGCGCCGGCCACAGGCGCTGCGGGCCGCTCATCTTCGCGGGGGTCACGGCCAGGGCGGCCGTGCGCGGGCCACGCCGGACCAGTTCCTCCAGTACGCTCACCGACCGGCTTCCGGCCGCAGGGCGGGCAGCACCTCGGAGCCGACGCTTTCGATCAGCTCGGTGGGCGGGTCGTAGGAGCCGACGTGCTGGAGGAACACATCGGTCACCCCGTCGGCGTGCAGCGCGGTGAGCCGTTCGGCGATCTCCTGGACGGTTCCGAACAGGCAGAACTCCTGGGCGAACCGGAGCACCGCCGCATCGCTCACCCAGGCCGAGCAGATCTCGACGGCCGCGTCCCAGTCCTCGGCGTGGACGAGGTCCGGATAGACCCCCTCCACCCGTGCGGGTACGTCCAGTTCGATCCCGGCCAGGGCGAGGAACGGCGCTCCGCCGTTCTGGGCGATCGAGGCGCAGATCGGCTTGAGCAGCCGGGCTTCGGCCTCGATGTCGTCGGTCACCGCGCAGAACGCCGAGACCGTCAGCGGGATGGCCGCCGCGGTGCGGCCCGCGGCCTCGGCGCCCTCCCGCACCCGGGCGGTGGCACTGGCGAGAGTGTTCCGCGAGACGCCGCTGAGCAGGATGACACCGTCGGCGATCTCCCCGGCGAGCCGCAGATTGCGGGGGCCGCTGGCGGCCATATGGATCGGCACGTTCGGATCCGGGTCCCGCAGCCGGGACCGTACGCCGTTGAAGTCCCACTCCTCCCCCGCGAACAGCGCCCGCAGCGTGGCGAGCCCGTCGCGCAGCTCCGCCCCGGTGCTCTGGCGCATGCCGATGGGGCCGACCGAGCTGTTGCCCACGCCGAGGCCGAGCGTGAACCGGCCGGGTGCCAGCTCGGCGACGCTGCGGGCGGCCGAGGCGACGACGGCCGGGTGCCGGGTGGCCAGGTTGGTGACCGCGCTGCCCAGGCCGATCCGCTCGGTGCCCAGCGCGGCGGCGGTCAGGACCGTGAACACGTCCCGCCACAGTAGCTGGGAGTCGGGGAACCACACCTGGTCGAAGCCCAGTTCCTCGGCCCGCCGGGCGGTCCTGGCCAGCCGGTCCACTCGGTCGCACGGCGGTATACGGACTCCGATGCGCATCTTGCTCTCCTCCGGTGTGTGCACGCTTTAGTACTATGTACGGTACGACGTACGAGAGTCAATGGACCTCTGTGCGGTGCCGCTGTCGGCCACGTCGTACGGAGCCGGATCGCGCGGCGGGACGCCTGGGGCCGAATCGAAGTCGGCTCAGCGATCGCAAGTGGTCGTACTATGTACCGTTCGGTGTATGCCGTCAAGGGATCCCGACAGCACCCATGGTGGATACGGAGAGAAGACAGCTCAGCCCCGGGCCGAAGGACCCGGGGCCGGTGAAACCAGGCAGCGCGTCTCAGTCGCCGGTCTGCCGCAGGACGCCCGCGATGAGGCAGTCGAGCCCGAAGAGGAACTGTTCGTCGCTGGGCAGAGTGGTCATGTCCTCGGCGAGCTCCACCATGTTGGGGAAGTCCTCACGTGGCAGGGCTCCGTAGAAGTGCCTGCGGCGGCGCCGCAGCTCCTCGGCCTCGGGATGGTCCGCCTTCCCCCACGGGCGGGGGGCCTGGTAGCTGGCGAATCCCAGGCTGTACTGCACGATCAGGCCGTAGACCCGCACCGCCTCCCGGTCCGCGAACCCCGCCTCGCGCAGCCTCCCGATGACCGCTTCGAACGCGCCCCGCATGGACTGCGGACCGGTGCTCACCCGCGTGGAGAAGAGCCGCACGATGCTGGGGTGCTCCCGCATCATGTCGAGGAAGGCCAGCGCCAGGGCCCGTACGACCGCCTCGGGCGAGGTCTCCTCGGCGGTGGGCAGCCGGAAGTTCCCCATGACGTGGTCGGCGATGCCGTCGAGGATCTCCTCCTTGCTGCGGAAGTAGCTGTAGAGCGTCATCGCGCCCACGCCGAGGTCCGAGGCGAGCCGCCGGATGGTCAGCACCTCGATGTCTTCCTCGTCGCAGATCCGGGTGGCGACCTCGATGATCCGCTCAGCAGTGAGCGCCCTCGCACGCGACCGCGGACCCGCCACCTGGGCTCTCCTCTTCTCACACCACCGGAATCCGGCGACGCGCCCGGCGCCGTCGTACCGCATACCGTACAGCCGCCCTCGGGCATTTTCCCCCTCGGGCGAACCGCCGGTCCGGCGGGCTGTGAGACGTCGACAAGACGCGGACGAGAAGAGGTGGCCGGAGCCGATCGGGCGGTCAGGAGGCGGAGTTCGCGCGGGCGGCGAGGTCCAGGGCGATGTCCGTGATCATGTCCTCCTGGCCGCCGACCATCTTGCGGCGGCCGACCTCGACCAGGATCGCGCGGGTGTCCAGACCGTGGCGGACCGCGGCGGCCTCCGCGTGGCGCAGGAAGCTGGAGTACACGCCCGCGTAGCCGAGGGTGAGGGTCTCGCGGTCGACCCGGACCTCGCGGTCCTGCAAGGGCCGGACGACATCGTCGGCGGCGTCCATGAGGGGGAACAGATCGCAGCCGTGCTTCCAGCCCATCAGGTCGGCGACGGCGATGAACGCCTCCAGCGGGCAGTTGCCCGCCCCCGCGCCCTGGCCCGCGAGGGAGGCGTCCACGCGCGTGACGCCGTTCTCGACGGCGACCACGGTGTTGGCCACCCCGAGGGCGAGGTTGTGGTGGGCGTGGATGCCGAGTTCGGTGTCCGGGTCGAGCACCTCGCGGTAGGCGCGGAAGCGGTCGCGGACACCGTCCATGGTCAGTCGGCCACCGGAGTCGGTGACGTACACGCAATGGGCGCCGTAGGACTCCATCAGCTTGGCCTGGCGGGCGAGTTCGGCCGGTTCGGCCATATGGGACATCATCAGGAACCCGGCGACGTCCATGCCCATCTCGCGGGCGGCGGAGATGTGCTGGGCGGAGATGTCGGCCTCGGTGCAGTGGGTGGCGACGCGCACGGAGCGGATGCCGAGGGCGTGGGCCCGCCTCAGGTCGTGCAGGGTGCCGATGCCCGGCAGCAGCAGCGTGGTGGGAATCGCCTTGCCGGAGGCCCCGACGACGGCCTCGATCCAGTCCCAGTCGGTGTGGGCGCCGATGCCGTAGGTGACGCTGGAGCCGGACAGGCCATCCCCGTGGGCGATCTCGATGGCGGCCACCCCGGCGGCGTCCAGGGCGGCGGCGATGGTGCTCGCCTGCTCGACGGTGTACCGGTGGCGGACGGCGTGCATGCCGTCCCGCAGGGTCACGTCCTGGATGTACAGGGCGGGCGGGGCCGACGGGGTGGGGGCGGTTGCGCCGGCGTCGGTCGTGGTCATCGTGCGGCCTCCTCGCCGGAGCGGTATGCGGCCAGGCGCTCCGCGGTGCGCAGCGCGGCCGAGGTCATGATGTCGAGGTTTCCGGCGTAGGCCGGGAGGTAGTGGGCGGCGCCCTCGACCTCGAGGAAGACCGAGACCTTCACCGCGTCGGTGTGCGCGGCCCCGGCGGGCAGCAGGGAGCGCAGCGGGTCGTCGGCGCCCACCTGGTCGAACTGCACCTTCTGCTTGAGGCGGTATCCGGGCACATACGCCTGGACCCGGCCGACCATCTCCTCGACGGAGGCGGTGACCTCCTCGGTGTCGCAGCCGGAGACCAGGCAGTGCACGGTGTCGCGCATGATCAGCGGCGGCTCGGCCGGGTTGAGGATGATGATGGCCTTGCCGCGGGCGGCGCCGCCGACGCGCTCGATGGCCGAGGCGGTGGTCTCGGTGAACTCGTCGATGTTCGCCCGGGTGCCGGGGCCCGCGGAGCGGGAGGAGATGGACGCGACGATCTCCCCGTAG
Organism: Streptomyces sp. 11-1-2; assembly: GCF_003595545.1. Lineage (NCBI taxonomy): Bacteria > Bacillati > Actinomycetota > Actinomycetes > Kitasatosporales > Streptomycetaceae > Streptomyces > Streptomyces sp. 11-1-2. Next base: position 9,327,394 of record NZ_CP022545.1, on the reverse strand, counting down.
TGGACGGGGGTGACCGCGCCCACCGCGGCGACGATCGGGATCGTGGCCTGGCCGCCGCAGGTGACCATGTTGACGTTCGGCGCGCCGAGGTGGGCGTCGCCGTTGACCGGGGGCACCACATAGGGGCCGATGGCCGCCGGGGTGAGGTCGACGAGGGTACGGCCGAGGGGGCGCAGCACCTCTTCGTGGCGCTTGTGGGCACCGGCGGAGGTCGCGTCGAAGACGATCTCCACGTCCGCGAACTCGGCCAGCTTCACCAGCCCGTCCACGCCCTCGTGGGTGGTGGCCACCTTCAGCCGGCGGGCGCGGGCCAGCCCGTCGGAGTCGGGGTCGATGCCGGCCATCGCGGCGATCTCCAGGGTGTCGGAGAGCCGCAGCACCTTGATCAGGAGGTCGGTGCCGATGTTGCCGGATCCGATGATCGCCACCTTGGTGCGGGTGTTCGTCTCGCTGCTCACCGGTTGTCTCCTTCCGCGGCGAACCCGACTCCTACCGCGCCCAGGTTCGAGATACGGGCTTGGAACACATCGCCCGGGGCGGCCGGGACCATCGGCCCCAGGGCCCCGGTCAGGACGAGGTCGCCCGCGCGCAGCGGGTCGCCCCGCTCGGCGAGGGCCGAGGCCAGCCAGACGGCCGCGTTGAGGGGGCCGCCGAGGCAGTCGGCGCCGGTCCCCTCGGAGACCAGCTCGCCGTTGCGCGTCATGGTCATCTGCACGGAGCGCAGGTTGACCCCGGTCAGCGGGACGGGGAAGGCGCCGAGGACGTACATCCCGCAGGAGGCGTTGTCGGCGACGGTGTCGACGATGGAGATGTCCCAGTCCCGCACCCGGCTGTCGACGATCTCCAGCGCGGGCAGCGCGAAGTCGGTGGCGCGCAGCAGGTCGACGACGGTGCACTGGGCGTGCGGCAGGTCGCTGCCGAGCACGAGCGCCACCTCGGCCTCCACCTTGGGCTGGAGCAGCCGCCCGGCGGGCACCTCGCCACCCTCCGGCACGGCCATGTCCGCGAACAGGGCGCCGAAGTCCGGCTGGTCCACGCCGAGTTGGCGCTGCACGGCGAGCGACGTCAAACCGATCTTCCGGCCGACGATGCGGCGGCCGGTGGCCTGCTCGCGTTGCAGGTTCAGCCGCTGCACCGCGTAGGCGGCCTCGATGTCGCCGTCGTCCAAGAGTGTGCGCACCGGTGGGCAAGCTGTCCCGCCGCGGGCGGCCTCCGCCAGTGCGTCGGCGGCCTTGACCACGGCCCCGGGGAAGGCGTCCGTCGGGACGCGGTCGGGCACATTCGGCACGGGCTACCTCCTGAGGTGGAACGTGGGTGCCGGGCCCCCGGCGCTCCCCATGTGGCCTCCGGTATAGACGCGCGGGCCGCCATGAGCCAACTTTTGTTCCGTTACGCGGAACGCGGTGGGCACTGGGATATCGAACGAGGCGGCGCTGACCTGCCATACCCGCATCCGGCCGGACGGGCGTACCGCCGCACGGAACTCCCTCGGCGAGGGGCCTGCCTCCGCCGCTCGGCTCTTGACGCCACCCAAGGAGTTCCGTACAAAGTACGACCAGGACCGCGGGCTCGCCAACCCGCCACATCGGGAGAGTGCATATGCTGACCGCCCACTACACCTCCAGCCGCTTCGGCCAGCTTCACCACGTCGAGTGCGGTGAGGGCGAGCCGGTGCTGCTGCTCCACCAGACCCCGCGGTCATGGACCGAGTACCGCGATGTGCTTCCGCTGGTCGGCGCCACCCACCGAGCGATCGCGATGGACACCGTCGGCTACGGTGCCTCGGCGAAACCCGCGGACGATCAGAGCATCGAGATGTTCGCCGACGGGGTCGAGGACCTGGTGGCCGGGCTGGGGCTGGAGTCGTTCCACCTGGTCGGCCACCACACCGGCGGAGTGATCGCGGTGGAGGTGGCGGCGCGCCTGGGCTCCCGGGTGCGGAGCCTGGTGCTCTCGGCGACCCCGTTCATCACCCCGGAGAAGCGCGCCCGAGCGGCGTGGAAGCGCCCGGTCGACTGGGTGCAGCCGAAACCGGACGGCTCCCACCTCATGGAATTGTGGAACCGGCGCAGGCACTTCTACGAGCCGGGGCAGGAGGCCGCGCTCAACCGGTTCATGGCCGACGCCGTGCGGGTGCTGGACCGGGCGGAGGACGGCCACATCGCCGTTCGGCTGTTCGCGATGGACGAGCGGCTGCCGCGGATCACCGCCCCGGCCACGGTCATCTGCGGGCAGGACGACGATCCGTCGATGCCCAGCTTCGAGCCCATGGTGAACGCCCTGTCCGCCACGGGGCACATCGTGCCCCGAGCAGGTGTGCCGTTCCCCGAACAGCGGCCGGAGGAGTTCGCCAGGCTGGTGCTGGACGCCGTCGCATCAGCCGGGGCGACGGACCGCTGACGATGGCGTGGCCTCAGGGCGCGGGGAACAGCGAGCGGTAGAAGGGCGTCTCACGGAAACCGTCCCCGTGATGCGTCGAGCTCCAGCTCAGTGGCACCGCCGGGCCACCGGCCCGGTACAGCTCGCCGACGAGCGCGTAGTCGGGGTGTACACCGTCATCGCTCATCGCCGTGGTGAAGTCGAACTCGAACCGGTCGCCCGGCCGTACCCGCAGACCCTCCTCCGACAGCGGGGCGTACACCGGGGTCCAATTGCTCGACTGGACCAGCGAGTCGAGCGGCTCGTCACCCTCGGCCACCCACAGGCGCACGCCGAGCGCGAGCCCGGAGAAGCGGCCCTCCCGGGTGAAGGTCAGCTCGACGGCGTCGACGCCCTCCGGCTGCAGGTCGCCGTTGTACTCCAGCGGCTCCACCTCGACGGCATCGGACAGATACGACCGCTGCCGCACCCTCGGGTTGTCCTGCAGCCCTTCGAGGACCACCCGCAGATCGAAGGGGCGGCCCACCGACGCGAACACCTCTTCCACGTAACGGAAGACGAGGGGCGGAAAGCCGGGGAGCGTGCCGAGGTTCGCGCTGTTCAGGTCCAGGGCAACGGCGGTGGTGGCACTGCGGTGCGGGATGAACACCCCGCCGGGCTTCACCAGGCGCTCCCGCGCGTCCCGCAGGACGGCCCCCGCCCCTTCCGAGCCGCCGAGCGTGCCGATGATCTCGGAGACGCACATATCGACGGGCTCGGGCAGCTCGATCTCGGTGGACAGCCCCTCCACCACCGTGATCCGGTCGGCGAAGCCTGCCTTTTCGATGTTCTTCCGGGCGATCCGCGCGGACTCGGGGATGACCTCCACGGCCCACACGTGCCGCGCTCCGGCGCGGGCGGCGGCCAGCGCCCACACCGCGTCCTGCCCCGTGCCGATGTCGAGCACCGTCCGGCCGGGGGCGTAGCGCCGGACGGCTTTGGTGTATGCGCTCATCCGCCGCTCGTCGTTGATCATCGCCTCATACGCGACGTCGTCGTACACCGGATACTCGCCGATCGAAGCGAACAGCCACACCGGGCTCGACTCCAATTCGCACGCCCGTACCGGCACCTTGCGACCCGGTGCGGACAACTCTGCGAGGAAGGAACGCGGCATCTTCAGACCTTTCCCTGGAGTGACTTTTCACGACCAGCATGCCAGGCAGGAAAACCTGGAATCCCTAGCAATTGAACTCGCCATGGGTGAATAAAGTCCGAATATGGCCCGGTTAAAGCAATGTAAAAGTCAGAGAAGCGAGGCGATCGATGCTCGATGTCGCCGCCGCCCGGCCACGGCGGCGGCCACGCCCGTGATCGCGCGCCAACAACGGCCATCGAGGGACCTTGTGCCGCCACGAGGCGGTCTCATCGAACAGACGTGCCCCAATAATTGGCATGTTCGCGATCAGACGAGGGTTGCTTGTGAAGGGAAAATCGGCTTGATTTCGCGGATGGAGCCCCGGATTCCGGCGCTGGACCGTCCGAAAGTAATCGGAACTCATATCCAAGCTGGTTATCCGTAGTAATTGGCGAGACAGGCACTCATGCCCGCCGCGCCGCCAACGGACCATCGCCCGTTGGCGGCGTGCGGAAATATGAAAGTTGAACGGATTCCGCCGAACGCGATGTCCGCGGCCCGCGATGTCAGCTCCGCCGGAGCGGGACCGTCAATCGTTGAAATAGTGACCTTCCGCGATGTCCGCGATCAGCGCGGGACGCGTCGGCCGCCACCCCAGGCGTTCCCGCGTCCCCGCGCTCGACGTCGGGCTGTCGAGCGACACCAGGGGGCCGAGGAAGCCGAGGTGGTCGCCCGCGTCCTCGGGCGCGACCCCGGCCACCGGCACTCTCAGCCGACGGCCGATGGCCTCGGCGATCTCCCGGAACGTCACCCCCTCATCGCCGACCGCGTGCAGGCGCGAGCCGGCCGGGGCCGCCTCCACCGCCAGCCGGTACGGATGCGCCGCGTCCAGCCGGTGCACCGCGGGCCACCGGTTGGATCCGTCGCCGACATAGGCGGACACGCCCTTCGCGCGGGCGATGCCGATGAGAGTCGGTGTGAAGCCCTTCAGGTCTCCCTCGCCGTGCACCAGCGGCGCGAGCCGCAGCGCGGCCGAGCGCACACCGCGCTCCCCCATCGCGATCACGGCGTGCTCGGTCGGCACCCGCAGGGCCCACCGCGGCACGCGAACTGCGCGACCGGCGCCCCGCCGCCGAGGTGCGCACCCTGCATCTGGACTTCCGCCAGGTGCGAGCGGCCCTCCTGGACCGCTCGTGGCGGACTTCCTCGCCATCGCCGTGCACCAGCTCACCGGGCCGCGTCGGCTCCGCCGTACGGCTGTTCCGCCCGCAACGGATCAGGCGCCGTTCACCTGACCGCCCCTGTGTGGTCACGGACCTTGACCACAGTGCGGTCCGGGGTCACCGGTTCTTCACACGATGCGCGGGAGTGTCAATGGACGCAGCGGGGCGCGCCCAGCTCGGCAGACGGACGCTGTTGCGGGCCACCGCCGTGATCCCGGCCGCGGGCACCGCCGCCGTCGTATCGGGTACGACACCCGCTCACGCGGCCACCGCGAAGGCCGGCGGCCACCGGTACGCCCCCGAGTCACCGCGGTTCAGCCTCGCGGTGCTGCCGGATACGCAGTACCTCTTCGACGCCGACAGCTCCGACCCGGAGCCGCTCCGGGCCACCTTCCGGTACCTGGTGTCCCAGCGCGAGGACGCCAACATCGCCTTCATGGCGCACCTGGGCGATGTCACCGAACACGGCTCGCGGGAGGAGATCACGCTGGCCGCGACGACATTCGGGACCATCCACGGCAAGGTCCCCTACAGCGTCCTGGCCGGCAACCACGACATCGACTCCGGCACCGACGACCAGCGCGGCGACAGCGCCTATCTCGACGCCTTCGGTCCGCGGCGGTACTCCGCCATGCCCACCTTCGGCGGCGCCTCGCCCGACGGCTACAACAGCTACCACGTCCTGCCCGCGGGCGGGCGTGAGTGGCTGGTCCTCGCGCTCGACTGGCGGATCTCCGACTCCGGACTGCGATGGGCGCAGAAGGTGCTCGACGCCCACCCCACCCTGCCCGCCGTCCTCACCACCCACGACCTGGCCTGGGCCGACGACGAGGGCAGCGCACAACTCTCGGACAACGGCGGGCGGCTGTGGGACGGCCTCGTCCGCGGCAACGACCAGATCTTCCTCGCCCTGGGCGGACACTACTGGCCCCCCGGGCGCACCGTCCTGACCAACGACGCCGGGAACGACGTCCACATCCACATCACCAACTACCAGGACCGGTACTACGGCGGCGCCGGAATGATCCGCCTCTACGCCTTCGACCTCGTCCGCGGTGTGATCGACGTGGAGACGTTCTCGCCCTGGTTCCTCAGCCGCGACCCGGAGAAGAGAACACCTCTGGAGGCGGAGACCATCGAACTGACCGGCCCCGTCGACCGGTTCAGCCTCGGCATCGACTTCGAACGCCGCTTCTCCTCCTTCGCGCCGGTCGTACCGCGCAAGCCGCGCCCGGCCTCCGCCGTCATGCCGCGCGGCACCCTCGCGTACTGGCGCTTCGACGCCTCGGGAACCGCCTCCCGCGCGGGCGCGGACGGACCGGTCGGCGCGGATACGGTGCTCCGCGACCTGTCCGGCCACGGCAACGACCTCCGGGTGACGCGCCTGCACGACAGCGAGCCCGACATCCTGACGTGGTCCGGCGAGCACCACGGCGACCAGCCGGCCCATGCCAGTCTGCGCTTCGACGGCGGCAAGGCCCCCGACCGCGGTGCGGTCCTGACCACCTCCGCCACCGCTCCGCTGAACTCCGAGAAGTTCACCGCTGGTTACACCATCGAGACGTTCATCAAGCTCCCGGACCCCTTCGAAGGCGACCACGCCTGGATGGGCATCCTGAGCTGGCAGGGGCGCAACGGCGACGCGGGGAAGACCACCGGCTGGTCGCCCGACGAGCCGACGTGCAGCCTCAATGTGACCCCGAGCGCTTCCTGCAGTTCGTGGTCTACCCCCATGTGCAGGACGCCGATCCCACCTCCTGGAGCCACGCACTGCCGGTGGGCCGGTGGACCCACATCGCCGTCGTCAACGACGGCCATCACACCGTGGTGTACGTCGACGGCTCGAAGATCGCCCGCAACCCCTCCCAGCCGGCGACGGGGATCGCCACCCTCGGCAAGCCCTTCGTGATCGGTGGCACCCAGTTCGAGGAGAAGTTCGGCCAGGGCTTCTACGGCTGGATCGGCGACACCCGCATCGTCGAACGAGCCCTGGGACCAAGGGACTTCATGACCGCCCCCGCCTAGTCCCACCATCTTTCACAGGTGGGGAAACGACCGGCTTCCACGCCATGGGCCGTTCGGCCCCACTCCGTGTCCGTAAGGTCGCCGCGCCTCACAAACCCGTGAACGAGCCGCGGTACCGGCGCGTCACTCGACCCGTCGGACAGGCTCCAGTCCGCTTCTCGGGGGTGGAGTCCGCTGCCTGTCAATACCGCACTCACCAGGAAGTGTGAACCGGCCAGCCGCATGGTCCGGCGTCATGTGCGCTCGTAGCGTCGTGGGTGACAGCTTCGTCCGATCCGAGGAGCACCATGCGCGTCCCGTCCGCGGTCACCATCAGCCTGGGTCTGGCCGGTTTACTCACCGCGGCCGCGCCCGCCACGGCCACACCACGTCAACCCACTGACGGTGCCCCTGCCCACCACCAGCGCCTCGTCTGGGGGCCCTGCTCAAAGGCGCAGACGGAGCTGAACGCGGCGGGGGCGGAGTGCGCCAAGGTGACCGTCCCCCTCGACTACTCCGACCCCGGCGGCCGTACCATCCAGGTCGCGATATCGCGGATCAAGGCTACGTCCACGGCCGGTAGGCGCGGCATTCTGCTGTCCAACCCCGGTGGTCCCGGCGGGACCGGTCTCGCCAACACCCTCGCGCTGCGCCCGGCGCTGAAGGAGGTGGCGGACCACTACGACCTGATCGGCTTCGACCCGAGGTTCCTCGGCGAGAGCACCCCCATCCGTTGCGCGCCCGGACGTCCCTCGCCGCCACCCGGCCCGGTCACCTCCCCGCGCGAGGACTTCGAGGAGACGGTCCGGTCCGCGCGGGACACGGCTCGGCGCTGCCAGGAGTACGGGGACAACGCGGAGTTGCTGCCGCATGCCTCGACCCGGAACGTGGCCCGCGACATGGACGCGATCCGGGCCGCGCTGAGCGAATCCAGACTGTCCTACTACGGCGTCTCCTACGGTGCCGACCTGGGCGCCGTATACACCCAGTTGTTCCCCCGCCGGGCCGACCGCGTGGTCATCGACTCCTCCACCGACCCGTCCGCCACCCAGTACGAGCTGTTCCAGCGGGCCGGCGACCCGCTGGAGGCGGGGCTGGACGAGTGGGCCGGATGGGCCGCCCGGCACAACGACCGGTACCGGCTGGGCCCGACCGGTAGCGTGGTGCGGGCGACCGTTCAGGAGCTGCTCGACCACGCCGAGCGCCGACCGGTGGCGGTCAGCGGACAGCGGCTGAACGCCCCCGTGCTGCGGCTGTTGCTCCGGCAGCTCGTCCAGCACCAGGAGAGCGACGCCGCCCTGGCCTCGGTGGTGCGCGATCTGGCCGACGCCGACGCCGGGAAGCCGATCGAGCCCGGCCCGGAGCTCGCCGCCATGCTCCAGTTGCTCAACTCGCCGGACCTCGAGGACAGCATGGTGGGCGGGGCACTGTTCATGTGCGGTGACGGCGGCTGGCCCGCTGGAGGCTGGCCGAAGAACCCGGAGACGTACTGGTACAACAGCGTTCGCAGTCGCGCCACGCAGCCGGTCTTCGGCCCGGTGGTCAACGGGATGATCGCACCGTGCGCGTTCTGGAAGACCGAACCGCGCGAGCCGGGCACCTCCATCCACAACAACGTGCCCGTCCTGATGCTGCAGGCCCGTCGCGACAACAACGTCCCCTACGACGGCGCCCTGGCACTGCACCGCAGGCTCACCGGCTCGCGACTGGTGACCGCGGACATCCGCTCGCACGGTGTCTACGGGCGGGGCATCGACGGCCATCAGCCCGTCCCCTGTGCCGACCAGGCCGTCAACGACTACCTGCGCGGCGGAACGCTGCCGACCGACGACATCACCTGCGCCCCCACGGGAGCCGCCCGATGAGCCCGAGGGGACCGGTCATCAGCCGGCGCAGGGGTATGGCGGCTGCCGCGGCGGCCGTTCTGGTGGGCGCCGGCTCCGGCACCGCCTCCGCGGTGCCACCCGCCGCGCGGCCACGCCGAAACGACGCCCTCCAGGCCGACGTGGACGCGATCCGGGCGACCGGGGCCACCGGAGTGCTGGCGGAAGTGCGCAGCGCGCAGGGGCGCACCCTCGCGCGGGCCGGCACAGCGGATCTGACGGCCGGTCGCCCGGTGCCCTGGGACGCCTATTACCGCCTCGGCAGCGACACCAAACCCTTCACCGCCACCATCGCCCTGCAGTTGGCCGGCGAAGGCAGACTCGCACTGACCGACGCCGTCGAACGGTGGTTGCCAGGGGTGGTCAAAGGGAACGGCAACGACGGCGGCAAGATCACCATCGCCAATCTGCTCCGCCAGACCAGCGGCCTGAACGACTACCTCGCCGCAGCGGGCGGAGAGGACGTGTTCACCCCCGAGGGCTACCTCAAGACACGGTTCCGGGCCTCCACGCCGCGGGAACAGCTGGAGGCCGCCCTGAGCCGGCCTCCGCTGTGGGTGCCGGACGCCGCCGACCCGGCGGAGGAACAGCGCTGGGGCTACTCCAACACCAACTACGTCATCGTGGGCCTCGTCATCGAACAGGTCACCGGACGCCCCTGGGCCCAGGAGATCCACGAACGCATCATCGAACCGCTCGGGCTCAGGAACACCCTCATCCCGGGCACCTCCGCGTATGTCCCGCGGCCGACCGCGACGGCATACACACAGTTCCCCGGCAGCCCGCACCTGACCGACACCTCCCTCGCCACCGGCGGCGGCGCGGACGGCGGCATCATCAGTACCACCCACGACCACGCCGTCTTCCTGCGCGCGCTGCTGGGCGGCCGACTGCTGCGCCCCGCCCAACTGTCCACGATGAAACGGACCGTGGCGGCCGACGGCTGGATTCCGGCCGACGGCGTGCGCTACGGCATGGGCATCGCCTGGCGGCCCGGGGGACGGAACCGCGAGGGCATCTGGTTCCACGGCGGAACCCACCTCGGAATCGTCTCGGAGAGCGGCGTCACAGCCGACGGCAGCCGCGCCGCGACCACCGCCACTTTCACGCTGCGCACCGACGAGGCACCAGCCGAGGCCCAGGCCGGGGCCACCCTCCGCCTCGTCGACCACGCCCTGGCCCACCAGTGATAGCCGTGAAGGCGTGGCGAGGGGAGCACGTGACCGAGGGCCGAGGAATCGGCCTTGGTGCCGGGGCGCAGGCCGACCCATCGGACACGGCCCAGTGTCTTCTGGATCAGAGGGGGTAGGTGGCGTTCGTCCCGCCCGATCGCCCCGCCCTCCCCCTATGACCAGGAGAGACACGTGCCCAGAACGCTTGTCACGGGTATCGCCGCCACCGCCGTCGCCACCGTCCTGCTCACGGGCTCCGGAGCCGTGAGCGCCACCGCCACGGCCACCGTGCCACGTGAGCCGCACGCCACCGATGTCCACCGGGTCCGTATCCAGGACGACTTCGACTCGCTCGGCCCCGAGGTGCGGGGGATGAAACTGGACTCGGGGCGCACCGCCCACTACATCGACGAGGGACCCCGGGACGGAAAGCCGGTTCTCTACCTCGGCGGCACGGGCACCAGCGCGCGGGTGGCCCATATGACGGACTTCCTGCGCAGCACCCGGGAGTCCCTCGGGCTGCGGCTGATTTCGGTCGAGCGCAACGGCTTCGGGGACACCGAGTTCGACAAGAGCCTGGGGAAGGCCGACTTCGCCAAGGACGCGCTTCAGGTGCTGGACCGTATCGGGGTGCGCAAGGTCAGTGTGGTCGCCATCTCGGGCGGCGGTCCGTACGCCGCCGAGTTGGCGTCCCTGGCCCCGGACCGTGTCCAGTCACTGCACCTGGCCGCCGCCCTGCCGCCGTACGGCGCGAAGCGTCCGTACTGCTCGATGTCCGACGAGGAGCTGGGCAAGTCGTTGGAGAAACAGATCGCCGACCCCCGCGTCTGGTGGGCGTTCCCGGACGACAGCCCGACCAAGCGCATCCCCGGCTTCGCCGACACCGCCTTCGAGGACGGCGCCCGCACCTACAACCAGCGCGGCCAGAAGTCCGACCCCGCGCCTCAGGTGCATGAGCAGAAGCTCTACTGCCAGCGGCCCGGCCCCGATCTGTCAAAGCTGACGGCCCCCGTCACCATCTACAGCGGGAAGAAGGACACGACCGTGCCGCCGAGCACGATCGACACCTGGAAGGAGCACCTGCCCGGCGACCCGGCCGTGCGCAGCTACGCCGACTCGGGGCATGACGTGCAGTACCGGCACTGGGACCAGATCCTCGTCGACCTCGCCGGGCACACGGACCGCACGGTGATCTGCTACCGGGGCCACAGCTCCATGCCACCTGCCCGGATCGCCGACCCGCTGGTCGAGAAGGGCCGGGCCACGCTCGGTAGCTGCGCCTGGCAGAAGTCCGATGGGGACGGCCCCGTCGACTGAGGCGGGATCCCGAGACACGTCACGGCCGCCGCGCCCAGAACAGGGCGTGGCCGCCGTCGCCCTCGGGGGCGAATTCCTCTCCCTCGACGGTCAGTCCGGCCCGGGTGAGCCAGTCCCGGTAGGTCGCGGCGTCGGCGTGGCTCCACCACATCGTGGCGCCACCGCCGAGCCAGTTGTCATCGGTGCCGGTCCAGGCGGTGTGCCCGGTGGTGGCCAGGAGCCAGCCACCCGGGCGTAGCCAGGTGGCGATCCTGGCGAGGAGGGGAGGCTGTTCCGCCAGGGGAATGTGGATCAGGGCGTAGAGGGAGACCACGGCGTCGAAGGAGGCGGCCGGGAAATCCACGGCCGTGGCATCGGCCTGGCGGAACTCGGCCTCCGGCACCAGTTCCCGCGCCCGGCGGATCTGCTCCCCGCTGATGTCGACACCGGTCACCCGGTGTCCTGCGGACGCCAGCACCCGGGCGACCGGGATGCCGCAGCCGCACCCGAGGTCCAGCACCGTGGCGGCGGGCGGGATGCGCTGCTGGAGTGCCCCGAGCCAGGGCTGGTACTTGGTTTCGGTGGCATAGGACTGTTCGTAGTGGCGGGAGAGCGCGTCATACCCGCGCCTGACCACGTCCTTGGGATCGTCGATGTCCACGGCGAGGCACGCTAGTTGGGGGCGAGTGCGTTCCGCGAACGGTTTTCGTGCGTCGGTGCGGCGCCGTTCGCGCCTTCGGCGCCTTTGAGCATGGGTCCGGGGGTGCCCTGGCCAGGCCCCGTCGCCGACCACCGGGCCGGTGGGGGCGAGGCCCGGTGGCGGCCCCCGTCGGCCCATGGTGAGGACCGGTCCGGACTGCGGCGGAGGGGTGGGGGTACCTCTGGAAAACGTTTGATAAATTAGTTGCGCCAGATCAAGCATTTCTGAGGGGATACCCGGGAGAGGCTGCCCCGCCGGCCCGGCGGACGGCGACGGCGCCGTGCCCCCGCCCCCGCCGCCGCTGCTCACATGCGCCGAAGGCGCGAGACGATGCCCGCGCCTGGGAGCCCGTCAGATGTTCCGCACCACGGCGACGAACTCCGCCCAGGCCCCGGCGGGGACGACCAGGGCAGGGCCGTCCTTGACCTTGGAGTCGCGGATACCGACCTGGGCGGTGTGGGGGAGGTGGGTGATCTCCACGCACGCGGTGCCGTTCGCCTCGCTGTAGGAGGACTTGAACCAAACACTCTCCGGCGCAACATCAGATGACATGCCCCGCCTCCCGTATCTGCTCGATGAACTCCGCCCAGGCCGTGACCGGAACGACCAACGCGGGGCCAACCTTGTTCTTCGAGTCGCGGATGCCTACCTGGGCGGTGCGGGGCAGGGGGGCGATCTCCACGCAGCCGGTGCCGTTGTTCTCGCTGTACGAGGACTTGAACCAGGCGCTCTCTGGGGCGACGTCAGGCGCTACGCGGTAAGTCATGTCAGATCTCCCGTGCTAGTTGTTGTAGAAACGCCGGTGTCTCGCCGGGGGCGAGGGCACCTGCCCGCAGAGCCTCGAACCTGCGGGAGAAGGACCAGATGGTCGTCTCCTTGTCGCTGATGTCCGACCCGTCGATCGCATCGCTCTGCACGACTGTCGGCAACGGACTGCCGAACTCCCACAGATTGAAGTTGGCGCCGGTCCTGTACGTGGCCGTGGCCATGGGAAGGATCTGGACCGTCACATTGTCGAGCCCGGCCAGGGTCTGAATCTCCTCGTACTGCTCGCGCATGATCTCCGGGCTGCCCACCACTCGTCTCAGCGACGCCTCGTCCTGGATGACCCAGAGTTCCAAGGGGCTGTCTCTGCGCCTCAGGGCCCGTTTCCGCTCACCACGGATCTGGATGTGGCGCTCGACGAACTCGGTGTTGGTTTCTTCGACCGGCTTGGCGGCCAGGAACATCTCCCGGGTGTAGCGCTCCGTTTGCAGCAGGCCGAAGATGACGTGGGGCTGCCACGTACGGCTGGTGCGGGCTCCGCTTTCCAGGCCGATGTACATCCCCATGCCCGACGGCAGCACACTGCGATAGATGGACCACCATCCCCGGTTGAGGGAGTCGCGATGGATCTGTAGGAGGAAGTCCGCGTCTTCCTCGTCCTCGACGCCATATCGGTCCAAGAGGGCCTTCAGGTCCGCGGCCTTGGGCAGGGCCGAGAGACCGTTCTCGACGCGGAACAGTTTTGTGGTGGAAAACGTCAACCCGTCCACCGCCTCCGCCAGGGTGAATCCGGCCTTGTCCCTCAACCGCTTGAGCTCCCAGCCGAGTTGCATGCGACGGACCGTCGGTCCCGTTGGTGCTGCCACGAGTATGCCTCCCGCTGGGTCGAGCCTGCCATGCCGCCGTGCGAGTTCTGAGTCTGACAAGGACAGCCCGCCACATCAGGCCATTTGCCCACTCGGTCACATATGCCATCTGAAGCGGAAATTAGCTGTCATCTTGCGCGCCAGCTTCCGCGCATCCGAAGCTGTTTCCGCCACCGCGCCATCACTCGCGGTAGCCGAACCTCGGAACGCCATGGAGCCCTCATGCCTTCATCACGCCCCCGTCTGCTGCCCTGGCCCGGACTGAACGGGCAGCCCTGCTTCCTCGTCAGCGACGACACCGGCACCAGCCACCTTTCACGGCTGGCCGACGAGATGGAGGCCGTACAGCTACGGACCGGGGCCGAGCTTCTCGGGCATGCCCGGCCGCTGCTCCGGGACCGCAAAGCCGACGCCTGTGAGCTGCGCTTCGTGGGGCATCGGCTCGCCGAGGCGCTGCATGACGCGCTGCGGGTGGCGGAGAGCCGGGGGCAGCGGCTGGAGGACCGGGAAGAGACCGCCCCCGAGCAGAGTTAGTAGAAGCATGAACAACAGCGTGGACGTCGTGGTCATCGGTGCCGGACAGGCGGGGTTGTCCGGGGCCTATCACCTGAGGCGGGCCGGGTACGAGCCCGGTACGGGCTTCGTGGCGCTCGACCACGCGCCCGCGCCCGGCGGGGCGTGGCAGTTCCGGTGGCCGTCGCTGACGTACGGCAAGGTGCACGGGATGTACGACCTGCCCGGCATGCGGCTGACCAGCGACGACGCGGATCCCGAGCGGCCTTCGTCCGAGGTGATCCCGGCGTACTTCGCACGGTACGAGCGCGCCTTCGAGCTGGGGGTCGTCCGGCCTGTGCATGTCACCGCCGTACGGGACGGGGACGACGGGCGGCTGCTGGTGGAGACCTCGGCCGGGACATGGTCCGCCCGCGCGCTGATCAACGCGACCGGGACCTGGGACCGGCCCTTCTGGCCGCGCTACCCCGGGCAGGAGACCTTCCGGGGGCGGCAACTGCACACCGCGCGGTATCCGGGGCCCGAGGCGTTCGCCGGGCAGCGGGTGATCGTCGTCGGGGGCGGTACGTCCGGGGTGCAGCATCTGCTGGAGGTCGCGGAGGTGGCGGCGGAGACGACCTGGGTGACACGGCGCCCGCCGGTGTTCCACACCGGGCCGTTCGGCCAGGACCAGGGGCGCGCCGCCGTCGCGCTGGTGGAGGAGCGGGTCCGGCGGGGGCTGCCGCCGCAGAGCGTGGTGTCCGTGACCGGGCTGCCCATGACGGAGGCGATGGAGCGGGCCCGGGCCAAGGGCGTGCTGGAGCGGCTGCCGATGTTCGAGCGGATCACCCCGTCCGGGGTGGCCTGGGCTGATGGGCGTCATGTCGACGCGGACGTGATCCTCTGGGCCACCGGCTTCCGCGCCGCGATCGACCATCTCGCCCCGCTGCGACTGCGCGAGCCCGGTGGCGGGATCGCCGTCGAGGGCACCAGGGCGGTCCGGGATCCGCGGGTGCATCTGGTCGGCTACGGGCCGTCGGCCAGCACGGTGGGCGCCAACCGGGCGGGCCGGGCCGCCGTACGGGAGATCCAGGAGCTGCTGGACACGCGCGACGGCCGGCGGTCACCGGAGAGGATCGCCGTCGGGCCTTGACCGAGTGCGGGGTGGGCCGGTGCTTCCCCGGACGACGAGGGTGGGGTTGAGGACGATGTCCCGGTCGGCGGTGCGCCCCTCGTCGAGTCGTTCGACGGCTGCCCGGACGGCGGTCTCCGCCGCCTCGGCGGCGTCCTGGCGCACCGAGGTGAGGTCGATGAAGGACAGCCGGGCGAGTTGGCTGTCGTCGTAGCCGACGATGGACACGTCCTCGGGCACCCTGACGCCCGCGCGCAGGAACGTGCCGAGCAGACCGTGCGCACAGCGGTCGTTCCCGGCGATGACCGCCGTGGGCAGCTCGGGCAGCGCGAGCAGGTCCCGGGCCGCCTGGGCGCCGGATTCCTCGGTGTAGTCGCCGGGGTGGACCCGGATGTGATCGGCGAGTCCGTGGCGGCGCATGGCGGCGCGGTATCCGCGTCGCCTCTCGTCGGCGCCGGGCATGGCGCCGCCTTCGATGTGCGTGATGGCGCGGTGCCCCAGCGTGACGAGGTGGTCGACCGCTTGGCCCATCCCCTTGCGCTCGGCGGTCCGGACGACATCCACACCGGCGGCTCTGGTGCGCGGGCTGATCTCCACGATGGGGGTCCGTCCGACGCCCGTGGTCAGGTGTTGCCGACTGGACGTCGCGCCGATGGTGATGATGGCTTCACTGCGCAGTCCGAGCAGCTCTTCCACCCCCTGACGCTCGTCGCGGGTGGCGAACATGGCGTTGAGCACGAGGGTGTAGCCGTGCTTCTGGGCGGCGGGGTAGAGGGCCTCGACGATGCCCACGTCGTGTGGCTGGCGCACGGTGAACAACACGCCCAACTGCCGGCTTCGCGTGCGCCGCAGAAGCTGGGCGGCGGTGTCGGGACGATAGCCGAGTTCCTCGGCCGCTTGGAACACGCGTCGGCGCGTCTCGGAACTCGCGCCGGGCTGGTTGCGGAACACCAGTGACACCAGGGCCTGCGAGACACCGACACGCGCGGCGACGTCGGACATGGTCGGACGCTTGGGGCGCCCCACTGAGGTTCCCGGCTCACCCGTCCGGCCGGCGCCCCCCGGATCCCTCATGTGGACCTCCTCGTGTTCATGTCTTGACATGCGTCACACCGCGCTCCCATAGTACGTAGCACTTGTACGTACTAGTTGTACTGACAAACAGACAAAGGCCCTCCGTAGCCGCGCGATCGCGGCTGGGCAGCCACGAGACCGCGCGGCAGGCGACCCCTGCCGAGATGGCTGCGCCGCCGCACCGGGCCCAAGCACGCCCCCACTCAGTCGACACCGGGATACCACCGCACGTGTCGGGGCGCCACCACGACCTCCGCTGCCTCCACGAGGAGACACGATGAACACCCGACTCGACGCCGAGAACTCGGGCATCGCACCGCAAGAACCCGAACTGCCGCCGGACACCAAAGGCCCCCATTCACGACGACTCGGCCTGGTCGCCGTCATCGTGACCTTCGGCGGGCTGCTGTTCGGCTACGACACCGGCGTCGTCAACGGCGCCCTCGATCCTCTCACCGACGACCTCGGACTGACCGCGCTCACCGAGGGAATCGTCGTCAGCAACCTCGTCTTCGGTGCCGCCTTCGGCGCCATGATCGGCGGAGTGCTGTCGGACCGGCACGGCCGCCGCCACAACATCCTGCTGCTGTCCCTGGTGTTCATGGTCGGCACCGTGGGCTGCGTCCTGTCGCCGAACTGGCAGGTTCTCGCCCTCTTCCGCTTCATCCTCGGCCTCGCCGTGGGCGGTGCCTCGGCGACGGTTCCGGTCTATCTGGCCGAACTCGCCCCGGTCGAACGCCGCGGCTCCATCGTCACCCGCAACGAGGTGATGATCGTGTCAGGCCAATTCGCCGCGTTCGTCATCAACGCGGTCATCTTCAGTCTCTGGGGCGAAACCGACGGCATCTGGCGGCTCATGCTCCTGGTCGCCGTGCTTCCGGCGATCGGGCTGTTCATCGGCATGCTGCGGCTGCCGGAAAGCCCGCGCTGGCTGGTCGCCCAGGGCCGTGACGACGAGGCACTCGCGGTCCTGTCCCAGGTCCGCACCCCCGAGCGGGCCCAGGCGGAGATGGCCGAGGTCCACCGCCTCGCCGAGGAGGAGCGGGTCGCCAAGACCGCGGGCCGGGTGGATCTCGGAGTGCGATGGGTGCGTGTGCTCATCCTGATCGGGGCGGGCCTCGGCATCTGTCAGCAGTTCACCGGCATCAACTCCGTCATGTACTACGGTACGCAACTGCTCGGCGACGCCGGGTTCTCGGGCGACTCCGCCATCATCGCGAACACCCTCAACGGCGCTTTCAGCGTCATCGGCATCGCGGTGGGCGTGTCGGTCATCAACAAGATCAAGCGACGCACCATGCTGCTCGGCGGGTTCACCCTCACCACGACGTTCCACCTGCTCGTCGGTCTTTCCGCGATGCTGCTGCCCGAGGGCGGTGCGAAGGCGTGGTTCATTCTCGTGTTCGTCGTGCTCTTCGTCTTCTCCATGCAGGCCACCATCGGTCCGCTGGTCTGGCTCATCCTCTCCGAGATGTTCCCGCTGAAGATCCGCAGCCTGGCCATCGGTGTCAGCATCTTCGTGCTGTGGATGGCGAACGCCCTGGTCGCCCTCGGCTTCCCGCCCGTCGTGAAGGCCCTGGGGATCTCGAACACCTTCCTCGGCTTCGCCGCTTTCGGTGTGCTGGCCATCATCTTCATCGCAACCTGTGTTCCCGAGACCAAGGGCCGCTCGCTGGAAGAGCTGGAAGACGACTTCCGCGCCCGCTACTCCTGATCCGCCCTTCCCCGTCCCGTCCGTCCCGAGAGGAGGGCCCGCACCATGACCGTCATGACCGCTATCGCCGAGGGCCGCGAGGGAGACCACGCGCTGACCGCGGGAATCGCCGAGGCCCGTCTGCTGGGCACCGATCTGGTATTGGTCAATCTGCGTCTGTCAGCACTGGACCGCTCCGACCTGCCCGAGGACCTGAAGATCACGATCGTCGAGCGCAGTGGTCCCGGTGACCGCGACCCCGTCGACGCCGTTCTGGACGAAATCGAGGCCCGGCCCGATGTCGACCGGCTGGTCATCGGCATCCGCCGACGATCGCCCGTGGGCAAGGCGCTGCTGGGCAGCGTGAGCCAGCGGCTGCTGCTGGAGAGCAGCGTCCCCGTCGTCGCCGTCAAACCCCCGGTCTGACCGGGCCCCGGCGTCGGGAAGGGCCCCTGGAATTCGCCCGTGCCGGGCCCCTTCCCGATGCCGCGGAGACCGGTGAACCCGAGGTCACGCCCCCGGCCTCGGCGCGAACGTCGATTCCCTGACCACCAGTTCGGGCTGCAGGACGATCCGCCGGTGCTGATGGTCCTCCGCTTCCTCACCGGTCTCCTCGATGAGCAGCTCCGCCGCCGTCCGCCCCATCCGGAACGCCGGCTGGCGCACCGACGTCAGCGGCACCGCGGCCGCCGCCGCGAACTCGATGTCGTCATACCCCACCAGCGCCACCTCCCCCGGCACCGACACCCTGGCCGCGAAAAGGGCCTGCAGCACTCCGAGCGCCAGGAGGTCGTTGGCGCAGAACACGGCTGTTGGGCGCGGTGAGATGCCCAGCAGCCGCGCGCCCGCGTCCCGGCCCGAGGCCACGTCCAGCCGCTCGGCCTCGATGTGCACCATCGCCTCCGTCGCCAGCCCCTCCTCCGCGAACGCGCTGAGCAGCCCGGCGCGCCGGTCCTGGCACTGCGGGAGCAGCATCGGACCGCTGACGTAGACCACGGAGCGGTGTCCCTGGGCGATGAGGTGACGGCCGGCGAGCGCCCCGCCCTCGATGTCGTCGACCGACACCGAGCAGCCGTCGGCGCTGGGCACCTCGCGGTCCACGAAGACGAACGGGATGTCGTGGCGCCGGAAGCCCTCCAGGTTGGCCCCGGTGACATCGGCCGGGGTGACCAGCACCCCGCGCACCCGGTGCTCGGCGAAGAGGCCGAGGTAGTCGGCCTCCTCCTCGGGGCTCTGGGCGCTGTTGCACACCATCACCCCCAGCCCCGCCTCCCGCGCCGCACGCTCCGCACCGCTCGCCACGTCCACGAAGAACGGGTTCGCCATGTCCAGCACCAGCAACGCGATGATGCGGCTGCGCCCCGCGCGCAGTTGACGCGCGGACTCCTGGCGTACGTAGCCCGTGCGCTCGATGACGGCCTGCACCCGGTCGCGCGTGGCCTCGGCGACCATCTCGGGCCGGTTGATCACGTTCGAGACGGTTCCGACGGATACTCCCGCCTGCCGCGCGACGTCCTTGATCCCCACCATGCGTCCCACGACCCGGAGCCTCCGTCTTCCCGCGACCCACCGCGGTCGCGGGAACATGGTAGTGCTCTGTTCGACCGGTCGGGCAGGACCGGGCCGCCGCTGCGGGCCGCTCGGCACCGCTCCGGAGCCGCTCCGGGCCACCGCGGGGCCCCGTCTCAGCCGCGGGGGCGGACCAGGCTCGACCCGCGGACGACGAGTTCGGGCTGGAGGACGATCCGCTGGTGGCGGTGGTCCGCTGCCCGCTCCTCCGTCTCCTCGATCAGCAGCTCGGCCGCCATCCGCCCCATCCGGAACGCCGGCTGGCGCACCGACGTCAGCGGCACCGCGGCCGCCGCCGCGAACTCGATGTCGTCGTACCCCACCAGCGCCACCTCGCCCGGCACCGACACCCCGGCCCCGTACAGCGACTGCAGCACCCCCAGCGCCAGCAGGTCGTTGGCACAGAACACCGCCGTCGGCCGCGGTGACATGCCCAGCAGCCGCGCCCCCGCGTCCCGCCCGGACGTCACATCCAGCCGCTCCACCTCGACATGGCGCAGCGCGGACTCGCCGAGCCCCTGCTCGCGCAGGGCGCGCAGCGCACCCTCACGGCGGTCGCGGCACTGGGCCAGCCGCATCGGCCCGCTCACATAGGCGAGGGTGCGATGGCCGAGGCCCAGCAGGTGGCGAACGGCGAGTTCGCCGCCGGTGACATCGTCGACCGACACCGAACATCCCTCGGCGCTGGGCAGCACCCGGTCGACGAGGACGAACGGGATGGGCTGCCGCCGGAAGGAGGCGAGGTTGCGCCCGGTCATATCGGCCGGGGTCATCAGCACCCCGCGCACCCGCTGTTCGGCGAAGAGCCCGAGGTAGTCGGCCTCCTCCTCGGGGCTCTGGGCGCTGTTGCACACCATCACCCCCAGCCCCGCCTCCCGCGCCGCACGCTCGGCGCCCCGCGCCACGTCCACGAAGAACGGGTTCGCCATGTCCAGCACCAACAGCGCGATGATGCGGCTGTGTCCGGCCCGCAGTTGACGCGCGGACTCCTGGCGTACGTAGCCCAGGCGCTCGATGGTGGACAGCACCCGGGCCCGGGTCTCCTCGGACACCGACTCCGGGCGGTTGATGACGTTGGAGACCGTGCCGACCGAGACCCCGGCCTCGCGCGCCACCTCTTTGATGCCCACCCCGGGTGCCATCCGTCAGGAGGGGAGCGTGAAGTCGATGACGCGGAGGGCGGAGGGTGTGGTGCCGCTGGACCTCCGCTGGTACATGAATGACAGGACGCCGTCCTGCGCGAGCCGGGTGTCGTCCACGACGACCTCGCCGAAGGCGCTGAGGCCGCTGCCGTCGAAGAGGGCCTTCCAGTCCGTCCAGCCGGAGGACTTGGACGCGGCCACGATCCGGCCGTACGGCATCACGGCGTAGGCGTTGTCGTAGCGGTCGAAGACCAGGTGGCTGCGCTGGGTGGAGCCCGGCGGCACCGGGATCTCGGTCTTCTTCCAGGTGCCGGCTGCGTCCTTGAAGAGGTGGAAGGTGCGGCCGTTGGCCTTCCGATCGGCCGCGTAGTCGGTGGTGCACTGTCCGAAGCGGCCGGGGACATAGCTGATCAGGGCGTGCGGCACTCCGGCGGAGTCGGTGGCCTGGCTCTCCTGGTTCATCAGCGAGTGGTCGGGGTTCAGCGGGTCGACGACGGTTCCGGCGTCGCCGACCGCCACCGCGTCCGAGCCACCGGTGGTGCCGACGACGGTGCCCGCCGCGGTGCGCCAGGTGCGGCCTCGGTCGGAGCTGTAGACATAGCCGGTGTCGTGGTTGGTGAGACCGCCGCTCGCGCACATCACCGCGTTGTTCTGCTCGCGCCAGGTGTAGAAGGCTTGCAGCCGGCCGTCGGGCCCGTAGTCGATGCCGTGCAGATACATGTTGCGGGCGGTGCTGGAGCCGTGCTCGCTGGTGTAGGTCCCGGTGGCGGAGGACCATGCGCCGAGCGCCGTCCACTTGCTTCCGTCGTACTCGGCGAGCGCGTTGCGGCCGTTGCCGGAGACGCCGGAGCGGTAGCTGAGCTGGAGCCGGCCCTCGGGGGTGGCGATGAACTGGGGGTAGGTGAACTGGGAGGTGAGCGTCAGGCCGTCGAGGGTGGTCTGGACGGCGCCGAACTGGCCGGTGGTCCAGGGGTGCCCGGCGGGGTCGTCCACCAGCCCGGCCACCGACTTCACATAGAAGAAGCCGCTGCTGTGGGAGTCCATGTTCAGATGCAGTCGGCCGTCGATCCGCGAGATCCCCATGGAGATGACGTTGTGGGAGTCGTCGGCAGTGAGCCGGTGCGGCAGGGTGACGGTCTGCCACCTCTGCTGGGCCAGGGCGCGGCGGCCGATGACCGCGCTGCGGTCGGCGGTGTACCAGACGGCGTACTGATAGCCCTTGTAGGTGAGCAGCCCGTTCTTCTGGAAGGCGTTGTTGTTGACCAGGCCGTCGAACGACTCGAAGTAGACGGCCTTGGCGTCCAGTTGGGTGTCGGCGACCTGGTGCACGGCCGGGCCGGGCGCGGCGGCGGCGCCCGCACCGGGGGGCGCGGCGCCGAGCAGAGCGGTGGCGAGCAGGGCGGTGGCGAGCGCGACGGCGGCCGGGGGTCTCATCTGGGGTCTCCGTTCTACGTCGGTGGACGGGCCGTGGAGCGGTCCGCCCGGCGGGTGCGGAGCGGGTCCGGGGCGTGGGCCCCGGACCGGGACCTATACGAGGTGGAAGACCTCCGTGAGCGGCTTCATCGCCTCGTCCGGTTTCGCGCCGTCGAGCGCTTCGAAGAAGGGCGCCATCTCGGCCTGCCAGCGGGCGTTGACCTCGGTGGCGGCCATCGCGGCCTGGGCCGCCTCGAAGTCCTCGGTCTCCAGGTAGCCCGCCAGCAGCCCGTCCTCGCGCAGGAAGAGCGAGTAGTTGTGCCAGCCGGTCTCCGCGAGCGCCGCCCGCATCTCGGGCCAGACAGCTTCGTGCCGCTCGCGGTACTCCTCGATCCGGTCCTGGCGGACCTTCAGCAGAAAACACACCCGCCGCATCGCCGGACCGCCCTCAGAAGTCGAACTTGTCGATGTTGGACTTGTCGAAGACGGTGGGCGGGCCGAGGATGATCTCGCCGTTCTTGCCGACCGTGTACTCGCCCAGCTTCCCGGCCTTGAACTTCTCCCCCTCGGCCCCGGTGATCTGCCCGGAGGCGAGCGCGGCCGCGGCGTACGAGCCGAGGTAGCCGAGCTTCTTGGGGTCCCAGAGCGAGAACTGCGCGACGGTGCCGTCCTTGACGTACTTGCGCATCTGGTTGGGCGTGCCGAGTCCGTTCAGCACGACCTTGCCCTCGTACGAGGAGCCGCTGATGTAGCGGGCGGCCGCGGCGATGCCGACCGTGGTGGGCGCGATGATGCCCTTGAGCTTCGGATACGCCTTGAGCAGACCCTGGGTCTCCTGGAAGGACTTCTGGTCGTCGTCGTCCCCGTACACCGTCTTGACCAGCTTCATGTTCTTGTAGGCGGGCTTGCGCAGCTCGTCCTGCATGAAGCGGATCCAGGTGTTCTGGTTGGTGGCGTTCTGGGTGGCGGACAGGATCGCGATCTCGCCCTTGTAGTCGAGCTGCTTGGCGAGGTGCTGGACCTGGCTGCGGCCGATCTCCTCGGAGCCGGCCTGGTTGATGAAGAGCTGACGGCAGGCCGGGGCGGTGTCGGAGTCGTACGCCACCACCTTGATGTCCTTCTTCATCGCCTGCTTGAGCGGGCCGCAGACCGCGTTGGGGTCGTTGGCCGCGATCAGGATGGCGTCCTGGCGCTGCTGGACCAGGGTGTTGATGTACGTCACCTGGGAGGAGGCGCTGGCGTCGGACGGGCCGACCTCCTTGCCCTTGCCGCCGAACTCCCCGGCGGCCGTGATCCCCGCCTGGTCGATGAGCTTCTCGTACGGGTTGTTGATCTGCTTGGGCAGAAAGGCCAGCTTGAGGCCCTTCTTCAGGGGTGCGCCGGGGTCGGCCTTGGCATCGGTCTTGGCGGGGCCGCTGTTGTCGTTGTCCTTCTTGGTGGTGCCGCCGCAGCCGGCCAGGGCCACGGCCAGGGCACAGACCGCGGCGGCGGTGGCGGCGGCGCGGCGGCGCGCGGGAGAGCTCTTCATGGGGAGACCTTTCGCGGTGCGTGGGTGGATCAGCTGGTCGAGGCGGCGGCGCGCCGGTGACGCCAGGCGCTCACGGTGGTGATCAGGCGGGGGGTGAGGACGGAGGCCACCAGCAGCAGCCCGGTGACGATCACCTGGACCTCGTTGGCCACGTCGTTGAGGGTCAGCAGGTTCTTCAGGACGCCGATGAGCAGCACTCCGGCGACGGCCCCGAACAGCGTGCCCTTCCCGCCGTCGAAATCGACGCCGCCCAGCAGGACGGAGGCGATGACGAGCATTTCGAAGCCCTGGCCGTTGTCGGCCCGCGCGCTGCCGTACCGCAGGGTGAACACGACCCCCGCGAAGGCCGAGATCAGCCCGCTGACGACGAACAGCAGCAGCTTGACGCGCTTCACGCGGATGCCCGCGAAGTACGCGGCGTCCTCCTGGGCGCCGATGGCGAACAGCGACCGGCCCAGGCCCGTGGCGTGCAGCACCACGGCGGCGATGGCGGCCAGCACGATGAACAGCACCACCGGATAGGTGAGGAAGGTGCCGGGCACGGTGGTGGTGTCCACGGCCCACTTGGCGTACGTCTCGGGGAAGTCGGTGATGGCGCCCGTGCCGAGCACCACCGAGGCCAGCCCCCGGTAGAGGGCGAGCGTCCCGATGGTGACGGCGAGCGAGGGCAGCCCGACCCGGGTCACCAGCCAGCCGTTGATCAGCCCCCCGGCCACCCCGACCAGCAGCACGACCGGCACGATGGTCTCGAACGCCCAGCCCGCGTCCCACAGTTGGCCGGTGAGCGCGCTCCCCAGGCCGAGCATCGAGGCCACCGACAGATCCACCTGCCCGGCCACCACCAGCAGCGTCATCGGCAGCGCCATCAGCGCGACCTCGGCGATGTCGTTGAAGGCGAAGGCGAGGTTGTCGCGGCTCGCGAAGCCGTCCGTGGTGCCGAGGCCGGTGAGGAAGACGGCCACCAGCAGCACCCCGACGGCGGTGTCCCACCTGAGCTTCATCGAGCGCTCCTCTTCCTCAGCGCACGGGTCATGCGCACCCTCACGATCCGGTCCACGCTGATGGCCGCCAGCAGCAGCGCACCCGCGATGGCGTCCTGCCAGAAGGAGTCGACCTTCAGCACGGCCAGGGCACTGCCGATGGTGGTGAGCAGCAGCGCGCCCAGCGCCGCGCCCCACACCGTGCCGGTGCCGCCGACGATGGCGACGCCACCGACCACCACCGCGCTGACCACGGTGAGTTCCCAGCCGTGGGCGTTGTCGGCGACGACGGTGCCGAAGCGGGCCAGCCACAGCGCGCCCGCGAAGCCCGAGACGGCGCCGGAGAACAGATACGCACCGAGCACCCGCCGCCGGATCGGCACCCCGGCCAGCCGGGCGGCCTCCGGGCTGGAGCCGATGGCGTACAGCTCACGGCCGCTGCGGTAGGTGCGCAGGACGTACGCGGTCCCGGCGAGCACCGCGAAGGCGATCAGCGGGAGATACGGAATGCCCAGCACGCTGCCGCTGCCCAGGTCCAGCACGGGCTGCGGCACATCGGCCGCGTTGATCTGCTCCCCTTGCGCCCACCAGTAGTCGACGCCCTGGATGATGTAGAGCATCCCGAGGGTCACCACCAGCGCGGGCACCCGGCCGAAGCTCACCAGCGCACCGCTGACGATGCCGCAGCCCGCGCCGACGAGGAGGCCGAGCAGCAGAACCGTCAGCACCCCGTGGTCGGTGCCGGAGACGAACTTCCCGCAGGCGAAGGCGGACAGGCCCACCACGGAGCCGACCGACAGATCGATATTGCGGGTGATGACCACCACCGACTGCCCGACCGCGAGCAGCACCAGGATCGCGGCGTTGAGCAACAGGTCCTTGATGCCCTGGTCATTGAGGAAGCGCGGCTCGGCGATCCAGGTAAACAGCACCAGCAGCAGGAGGGCGCCGGCGATGCTGATCTCCCGCGCACGGAAGACGGCGTCGACGAGCGAGCGCGCCGAGCGCGCCGTCTCGGGCGCGGCGGCGGGCTTCCCCGGTTTCTCGACGGTCACGCTCACGTCCGTGTCCTTTCGCCGGTGAGGCCCGTGACGCCGGTGTCGCCGGTGTCGCCGGTGTCGCCGGTGAGCCCTGTCGCGGCGGCCATGACGGACTCCTCGGTGGCCTCGGCGCGCGGGATCTCGGCGACCAGCCGGCCCTCGTGCATCACCAGGACCCGGTCGGCCATGCCCAGCACCTCGGGCAGATCGGAGGAGATCATCAGCACCGCGAGGCCGTCGGCGGCCAGCGACGACAGCAGCCGGTGCACCTCGGCCTTGGTGCCGACGTCGATCCCGCGCGTGGGCTCGTCGACGATGAGCACCGTGGGCTCGGTCGCCAGCCACTTGGCGAGCACGACCTTCTGCTGATTGCCACCGGACAGCACCCCGACGTGGTCTGCGAGGCTGCCGTACTTCAGCTGGAGCCGGACCGCCCAGTCGGCCGCCCGGCCGCGCTCCAGCGCCCGTCGCACCAGCCCCGCGCGGCCCAGTTGGTCAAGGCCGGTCAGCCCGATGTTCCGTTCGATGGACATCTCCATCACCAGGCCCCGCTGGCGCCGGTCCTCGGGGACGAGCGCGAGCCCGGCGTCCATGGCGGCGGTCGGCGAACCGGGCCGCAGCACCGTCCCGTCGACCCCCACCTCGCCCGCGTCCGCCCGGTCCACGCCGAAGACGGCCTGGGCGACCTCGGTGCGCCCGGCGCCGACCAGCCCGGCGAGCGCGACGATCTCACCGCGCCGCACCTCGAAGGAGACGTCCCGGAAGACGCCCTCACGGGTCAGCCGCCGCACCGACAGCGCGGTTTCGCCGACCCGGCTGTCCTGCTTGGGGTAGAGCTCGGCCAGGTCCCGGCCGACCATGCGGCGGACCAGATCGTCCTGGGTCAGCCCCGTCAGCGGCTCGGAGGCCACCCACCGGCCGTCCCGCAGGATGGTGACCCGCTGGCACAGCTCGAAGATCTCCTCCAGGCGGTGGGAGATGAAGAGCACGGCGGCGCCCTCGGCGCGCAGCGTCTCGACGACCGAGAAGAGCCGGGCGGTCTCGCTTCCGGTCAGCGCCGCCGTCGGCTCGTCCATGATCAGCACCCGGGCGTCGAAGGAGAGCGCCTTGGCGATCTCGACGATCTGCTGATCGGCGATGGACAGGCCCCGGGCGGGCCGGTCCGGGTCGAGGTCGACGCCGAGCCGCGCCATCAGGGCGGCGGTGGAGGTCCGTACGGCCTTGTGGTCGATCCGGCCGAGGGCCCGGCGGGGCTGACGGCCCATGAAGATGTTCTCGGCGATGGACAGATCGGGGAAGAGCGTGGGCTCCTGGTAGATGACGGCGATGCCGACGTCGCGCGCGTCGGCGGGGCCGTGGAAGACCACCGGCTCGCCGTCCAGCAGCACCCGGCCGGAGTCGGGCCGGTGCACCCCGGCGAGGGCTTTGATCAGCGTCGACTTACCCGCCCCGTTCTCACCGGCCAGGGCATGGGCCTCACCGGCGAAGAGCTCGAGCGAGACATCGCGAAGGGCCCGTACGGCGCCGAAGGATTTGTTCACCCCCTCGAGGGCGAGGACCGGCACACCGGTCGAAGCAGGCTGGCTCACGGAGTCTCCTGACGCATACCCAGGGCGGGAAATGAAATGTTTCAATGCTGGATTCCGGGAAGCTAGCCGCGCACTTTGCGGCCGTCAAGGGGGTGTGCACGGGATATACCCACATCGATTCAGCCCCCTTGACGCACCGTGAACTCCGGCCCTACGGTCCAGGCGCCTTGGGTTGAATCGTTTTCATCCCATCGTTGCCGCCCGTCGTTTCTGCCCGTCGTTTCTGCCCATCGTTCCTGCCCGTCGTTCCTGCCAGCCGTACCCAGCCGTTATGGGAGGACGCTCGTGATCAGCAGACGTCACCTGCTCGCCACCACCGCCGCCACCGGCACGGCCCTCACGGGTCTGCCCGCTCTCACCCCGTCCGCCGCCGCCGAGGACCGCCCCACCGCCGGGCTGCGGGTCCGGAGCACGACGGTGGAGTACGCGCCCCACCCGCTCGGCCTCGACACCCCCCACCCCCGCCTGAGCTGGATCCTCGACTCGGACGCCCGCGACCAGTCGCAGAGCGCGTACCACATCCGGGTCGCCACCTCCCCCGACCGGCTCGGCGACCCCGACGTCTGGGACAGCGGCAAGCAGACCTCGCGCCAATCGGTCCTGGTCCCCTACGACGGTCCGGCCCTGCGTCCGCGCACCCGGTACCACTGGTCGGTGCGGGTCTGGGACGACCACGGCCGCCCCTCCCCGTGGTCCGCTCCCGCCTGGTGGGAGACCGGGCTGCTGGGCGACGGGCAGTGGCAGGCGCGCTGGATCACCGCGCCCGCCGCGCTGACCGCGCCCCCGGCCCTGGACGGCGCCTCCTGGATCTGGTTCCCCGAAGGGGATCCGGCCACCGAGGCCCCGGCGGCCACCCGGTGGTTCCGCGCCGCGGTTCAGGCCACGGGCACCGTCCGGCGCGCCCGGCTGGTGGTGGCGGCCGACGACGGCTTCACCGCCTATGTGAACGGCACCGAGGTCGCCGCCCGCGAGGCGCTGGGCGTGCTCAAGGCATGGAGCCACCCGGCCACCGTCGATGTCACCGAATTCCTGGGCCGGGGCGCCGCCACCCTCGCCATCTCGGCCACCAACGCCGAGAAGGGCCCGGCGGGGCTGCTGGCCACTCTGGAACTCACCACCGAGGACGGCACCACCACCCACCACCACACGGACGCCACTTGGCGCACGACCGACGCGAAACCCCCCGCCGCCTGGCCGGCCCCGGACTTCGACGACAGCGGCTGGGCCACCGCCAAGAAGCTGGCCGCCTGGGGCAGTGGGCCCTGGGGCAAGGTGCTCCCCCTCCAGGCCCCCGCCCAACTGCGCCGCACCTTCCGGCTCACCAAGCCCGTCGCGCGCGCCCGGCTCCACTCCACGGCACTGGGCCTCTACGAAGCGCACCTCAACGGCGTCCGCGTCGGCCGCGACCAACTGGCGCCCGGCTGGACGGATTACCGCAAGCGGGTGGCGTACCAGACCTACGACGTCACCGACGCCCTCCAGCGCGGGGCCAACGCCCTCGGTGTGGCCCTGGCCCCCGGCTGGTACGCCGGGAACATCGCCTGGCTCGGCCAGGCCCAGTACGGCGACCACCCCGCCCTGCTCGCCCAGTTGGAGGTCGTGTACGCCGACGGCAGCACCGAGCGCATCACCACCGACCAGCAGTGGCGCGCGGCCGCCGGTCCGCTGCTGACGGCCGACGTGCTGATGGGCGAGGAGTACGACGCCCGTAAGGAGACACCGGGCTGGTCCTCACCGGGCTTCGACGACACCGGCTGGCAGCCCGCCGTCACGGCCGCGGACATCACCGCCGAGGTCGTGGCCCAGACCGACGCCCCGACCCGCGTGGAACGCGAGATCAAGCCCGTCAAGGTCACCGAACCCGCCCCCGGCGTTCACCTCTTCGACCTGGGCCAGAACATGGTCGGCAGCGTCCGCCTCACCGTCTCGGGCCCGGCCGGCCGGAAGATCCGGATCCGCCACGCCGAAGTGCTCAACCCGGACGGCACCGCCTACACGGCCAACCTGCGCACCGCCCGCCCCGTCGACACGTACACCCTCAAGGGCGGCGGCCCCGAGACCTACGAACCGCGCTTCACCTTCCACGGCTTCCGCTACGTCGAGGTCACCGGCTACCCCGGAAAGCCCTCCCTCGACGCGGTCACGGGCCGGGTCATGCACACCGCCGCGCCGTTCACCATGTCCTTCCACACCGACTCGGCGATGCTCAACCAGCTCCACTCCAACATCACCTGGGGCCTGCGCGGCAACTTCCTGTCCATCCCCACCGACACCCCCGCGCGGGACGAACGGCTCGGCTGGACCGGCGACATCAACGTGTTCTCCAGCACCGCCACCTACGCCATGGAGTCCGCCCGCTTCCTCACCAAGTGGCTCCAGGACATGCGCGACGGCCAGACCGACGACGGCTCCTTCCCCAATGTGGCACCCAACCTCGGCGACGTCGGCGACGGCGTAGCGGGCTGGGGCGACGCCGGGGTGACCGTGCCCTGGAACCTCTACCAGGCATACGGCGACACCCAGGTGCTGCGCGAGAACTGGCCGGCCATGCGCCGCTGGATCACCTATCTGGAGCAGCACAGCACCGACCTGCTGCGGCCCGCCGAGGGCTACGGCGACTGGCTCAGCGTCGAGGCGGAGACCCCCAAGGACGTCATCGCCACCGCCTACTTCGCCCACGCCACCGACCTCGTCGCCCGCACCGCACAGGTCCTGGACGAGGACCCGGCCCCGTACGAAGACCTCCTGGCCCGTATCAAGACGGCCTTCAACCGCGCCTACGTCGCCGCCGACGGCAGGATCAAGGGCGACACCCAGACCGCGTACGTCCTGGCGCTCTCCATGGACCTGCTCCCCGCCGCCCTCCGCAAGCCCGCCGCCGACCGGCTCGTGGCCCTCATCCAGGACCGCGACTGGCATCTGTCCACCGGCTTCCTCGGCACCCCGCGGCTGCTCCCGACCCTCACCGAGACCGGTCACACCGACGTCGCCTACCGCCTGCTCCACCAGCGCACATTCCCCTCCTGGGGGTACCAGATCGACCGGGGCGCCACCACGATGTGGGAGCGCTGGGACTCCATCAAGCCGGACGGGAGCTTCCAGGACGTCGGGATGAACTCGTTCAACCACTACGCCTACGGCTCGGTCGGCGAGTGGATGTACCAGAACATCACCGGGATCGCCCCCGCCGCCCCCGGCTTCCGCGAGATCCTCATCCGGCCCCGCCCCGGCGGCGAAGTGCGCTCCGCCGAGGGCCGCTACGACTCCCGCTTCGGCCCGGTCACCACCCGCTGGTCCCAGGGCGAGGACTTCACCCTCACGGTGTCCATCCCCGTCAACACCACCGCCCAGATCTGGGTCCCCGCACGCCGCGCATCGGACGTGACCCGTCGCGGGGGCCGCCTGCTGCGCATGGCGGACGGCTGCGCGGTGTTCGCCGTGGGCTCGGGGACCCACCACTTCTTGACGCGTGGCCGACCGCGCGACTAGGTTTCTTGAATCGTTTCATGAAGGAGATTCATGTCTGACGTTCCAGCCGTGAAGGCGGCCCTCAAGAGCCAGGCGGTCGAGACGCCGTCATGGGCGTACGGCAACTCCGGAACCCGGTTCAAGGTCTTCGCCCAGCCCGGTGTGCCGCGCTCCCCCCAGGAGAAGCTGGACGACGCCGCCCAGGTGCACGCCCTCACCAAAGTGGCGCCCACCGTCGCCCTCCACATCCCCTGGGACCGGGTCGAGGACTACGGGGCGCTCGCCAAGTACGCGGAGGAACGCGGCCTGAAACTCGGCGCCATCAACTCCAACGTGTTCCAGGACGACGACTACAAGCTGGGCTCGGTCACCCACCCCGACCCGGCGGTCCGCCGCAAGGCGCTGGACCACCTCCTGGAGTGCGTCGACATCATGGACGCCACGGGCTCCCGCGACCTCAAGCTCTGGTTCTCCGACGGCACGAACTACCCCGGCCAGGACGACATCGCGGCCCGCCAGGACCGCCTCGCCGAGGCCCTGAGCGCCGTCTACGACCGCATCGGCGACGACCAGCGCATGCTGCTGGAGTACAAGTTCTTCGAGCCCGCCTTCTACACCACGGACGTCCCGGACTGGGGCACCGCCTACGCCCACTGCCTGAAGCTCGGCCCCAAGGCGCAGGTCTGCGTCGACACCGGCCACCACGCCCCCGGCACCAACATCGAGTTCATCGTCGCCCTCCTCCTGCGCGAGAAGAAGCTCGGCGCCTTCGACTTCAACTCCCGCTTCTACGCGGACGACGACCTCATGGTGGGCGCCGCCGACCCCTTCCAGCTCTTCCGCATCATGTACGAGGTGGTCCGCGGCGGCGGGCTGACCTCGGGGGTCGCCTTCATGCTCGACCAGTGCCACAACATCGAGCCCAAGATCCCGGCGATCATCCGTTCCGTCATGAACGTCCAGGAAGCCACGGCCAAGGCCCTCCTGGTCGACGGTGACGCCCTGGCCGCCGCCCAGCGCACGGGCGATGTGCTCGGCGCCAACGCGGTCCTGATGGACGCCTACAACACGGACGTACGGCCGCTGCTCGCCGAAGTCCGCGAGGAACTGGGCATCGGGCCCGACCCGATGGCGGCGTACCGGGGCTCGGGGTGGGCGGAGCGGATCGTTTCGGAGCGGGTGGGTGGGCAGCAGGCGGGGTGGGGGGCGTAGCGCCTGCGGCGGGCCCTTCCCCACCCCGCCCCTTCCCGAAACCGGGGGCAAGCCCCCGGGCCCCGGGAACCCGGGGCTGCGCCCCGCACCCCCTGGGGCGCTGCCCCGAGCCCCCTGGGGCTCCGCCCCAAACCCCGGGGCGCTGCCCCAGACCCCTGGGGCTGCGCCCCGAACCCGACGGGGCTCCACCCGAACTCGCCGGGAAACCGCGCCGAACCCGCGGGGCTCGGACCCGGGCCCCCAGGGCTTCGCCCCGAACTCCCGGGGCGAAGCCACAAACCCCGGAGCACTACCCCAGACCCCAGGGGCTCCGACCCGAATCCGACGAGGCTCCTCCCGAGCACCCCAGACAGCCGCCCCAAACACGCGGGGCTCCGACCCGGGCCCCAGAGGTTCGCCCCCACGCCCCCGGGGCGCTGCCCCGAACTTCAGGGACTCCGCCCCGAGCCCGATGGGGCTCCACCCGAGCACCCCAGACAGCCGCCCCAAACACGCGCGGCTCCGACCCGAACCCCTTGGCGCCACCCCCGACCACTGTCGGCACCCAAGCGCACCCCTGCGGCACACGCCTCCCGCCGCCACCGAAACCCGCTGAGACCGGTCCACACAAAGAGGACGACATGACCGCAGAACCCCACCCCGAGGCGGCCACGCTCCTGGAGCGATCGCACCGCCTCGGCGCCGACCCCCGCAATACCAACTACGCGGGCGGAAACACCTCCGCCAAGGGCACCGCGACCGACCCGGTCACGGGCCAGGACGTCGAGCTGATGTGGGTCAAGGGCTCCGGTGGCGATCTGGGCACCCTCACTCACTCCGGGCTCGCCGCGCTCCGGCTGGACCGGCTCCGCGCGCTCACCGAGGTCTACCCGGGGGTGGAGCGCGAGGACGAGATGGTCGCGGCCTTCGACTACTGCCTGCACGGCAAGGGCGGGGCCGCGCCGTCCATCGACACCGCCATGCACGGCCTGGTCGACGCCGCCCATGTCGACCACCTCCACCCCGACTCCGGCATCGCCCTCGCCTGCGCGGCCGATGGCGAGGCGCTCACCAAGGAGTGTTTCGGCAACCACGTCGTATGGGTGCCCTGGCGCCGACCCGGCTTCCAACTGGGCCTGGACATCGCCGCCATCAAAAAGGCCAATCCCCAGGCCATCGGCTGCATCCTCGGCGGCCACGGCATCACCGCCTGGGGCGACACCTCCGCCGAATGCGAGGCGAACTCCCTCCGCATCATCCGCACCGCCGAGGAGTTCCTCACCACACGCGGCAAGGCGGACCCGTTCGGCCCCGTCGTCCACCCCACCCTCCCCGAGGCCGAGCGCCGCGCCCGCGCGGCCGCCCTGGCCCCCGTGATCCGCGGCCTGGCCTCCACGGACCGCCCTCAAGTGGGCCACTTCACGGACAACGACACCGTCCTGGACTTCGTCTCCCGCGCCGAACACCCACGCCTCTCGGCCCTCGGCACCTCCTGCCCGGACCACTTCCTCCGTACGAAGGTCCGCCCCCTGGTCCTGGACCTCCCGCCCGACACCCCCCTCGACGAGACGGTCACCCGCCTCAGCGAACTCCACGCCGCGTACCGCACCGACTACGCGGCCTACTACAACAACCATGCCACCCCCGACTCCCCTCCCATGCGCGGCGCGGATCCTGCCATCGTGCTGATCCCCGGCGTCGGGATGTTCAGCTACGGCAAGGACAAGCAGACCGCCCGCGTGGCAGGCGAGTTCTACGTCAACGCCATCAACGTCATGCGCGGCGCGGAAGCGGTCTCCACCTACTCCCCCATCGAGGAGTCGGAGAAGTTCCGCATCGAGTACTGGGCGCTGGAAGAGGCCAAGCTCCAGCGCATGCCGAAGCCGAAGCCCCTCGCCACCCGCATCGCCCTGGTGACCGGCGCCGGCTCAGGCATCGGCAAGGCGATCGCCCACCGCCTGGTGGCCGAGGGCGCATGCGTCGTCGTGGCAGACCTGAACACGGAATCGGCGCACACCGTGGCCCAAGAACTGGGCGGCCCGGACAAGGCCACCGCCGTAACCGCCGACGTCACCTCCGAAGAGCAGATCAAGGCGGCGTTCGCCCAGGCAGCCCTGGACTTCGGCGGGGTGGACATCCTGGTCAACAACGCCGGGATCAGCATCTCCAAGCCCCTCCTCGAAACAACGACCGACGACTGGGACCTCCAGCACACCATCATGGCCCGAGGCAGCTTCGTGGCCTCTCGCGAAGCGGCAAGGACCTTCATCGCCCAGAACATGGGCGGCGACATCGTGTACATCACCTCCAAGAACGCCGTGTTCGCGGGCCCGAACAACATCGCGTACTCCGCGACCAAGGCCGATCAGGCACACCAAGTCCGCCTCCTCGCGGCCGAGTTGGGCGAGCACGGCATCCGTGTCAACGGCGTGAACCCCGACGGCGTAGTCCAGGGCTCCGGCATCTTCGCGAGCGGTTGGGGTGCGCAACGCGCGGCCGTGTACGGCGTCCCCGAGGAGAAGCTGGGCGAGTTCTACGCCCAACGCACCCTGCTCAAGCGCGAAGTACTCCCGACCCACGTGGCGAACGCGGTCTTCACGCTCGTGGGCGGCGACCTGACCCACACCACGGGTCTGCACATCCCCGTCGACGCGGGGGTCGCGGCGGCGTTCCTGCGCTGACACGCACGTGAGGGGGGCGGGGTCGCAGGGGTGGGGTCCTGGACGCTCGGGGTTCCCCATGCCGAAGGCCAGGGGCGTATTTGTGGCGCCGATCTCCGGCCCACCCAACGCCCCCGGTCAATGGCGCCGTAAATATGCGGTCCAGGGCCCCGCCCCGGAGGCCCCGGCCCCCGCCCCGACGAACCACAGCAACCACCCACGCACCCCACCCACCACGAGGTCCACGTGTCCACCAAAGAGCACCGCTTCGCCGCCGTAGACCTCGGTGCGTCCAGCGGGCGCGTCATCGTCGGTGAGGTCGCCCCCGAACGGCTGACCCTCCACGAGGCGCACCGCTTCCCCAACCAGCCCACCCGCGTCCTGGGCACCCTGCACTGGAACATCCTGTCGCTCTACCAGGGCGTACTCGAAGGGCTCAAAGCAGCCGCAGCGCACACCGCAGGCAATGGCCTGACCAGCATCGGCATCGACACCTGGGCCGTGGACTACGGCCTACTCGCCGCCGACGGCACCCTCCTCGCCAACCCCGTGCACTACCGCGACGCCCGCACCACCGGCGCCGCCGACAAGGTCGCGGAAGCACTCTCGCCCCAGGCCCTCTACGCCGCCACCGGCATCCAGCACCTCCCCTTCAACACCGTCTACCAGCTCATCTCGGCCCAGGGCACCCCCGCCCTCACCGCCGCCCACCGCCTCCTCCTCATCCCCGACCTCATCTCGTACTGGCTGACCGGCGAGCCCGGCACCGAGCTGACGAACGCCTCCACCACCCAGCTCATCGACCCCCGCACCCGCGACTGGGCCACTCCCGTGGCGCAGGCCCTGGGCATCGATCTGACGCTCTTCCCGCCCCTGCGCCACCCGGGCGACCCCGCCGGAACCCTGCGCCAGGAAGTTCTCGCCGAGACGGGCCTCACCACCCCCCTCCCCGTGACCGCCGTCGGCTCGCACGACACCGCGTCCGCCGTCGTCGGCGTCCCGGCCACCACGCCCGACTTCGCGTACATCGCCACCGGCACGTGGTCCCTCGCCGGGCTGGAGCTGGACGCGCCGGTGCTCACGGAGGCGAGCCGCGCGGCCAACTTCACCAATGAGCTGGGCGTGGACGGCACGGTCCGCTATCTGCGCAACATCATGGGGCTGTGGATGCTCCAGGAATGCGTCCGCGCCTGGGAAGCCCAAGGCACCACAGCCACCCGAGGCACCCGAGCCACCACAGCCACCCACACCGACCTGACCGCACTCCTCCAAGAGGCAGCCCAAGCCACCCCCCTCCGCTCCGTCGTCGACGCCGGCGACCCCGCCTTCATCGCCCCGCACCACATGCCCGACCGCATCGCCGACGCCTGCCGCCGCACCGGCCAGCCCGTCCCCCGTACCCCTGCCGAGACCACCCGCTGCGTCCTGGACTCCCTCGCCCTGGCCCACCGCCGCGCGATCGACGACGCCGCGCGGCTGTCCGGCCGTACGGTCCGCACCGTCCACATCGTCGGCGGCGGTGTGCACAACGCGCTGTTGTGCCAGCTCACCGCCGACGCCTGCGGGCTCCCCGTCATCGCGGGTCCGGCCGAGGCGGCGGCCCTCGGAAACGTACTGGTCCAGGCCCGGGCGGCCGGAGCGATCACCGGTGGTTTGCCAGAATTGCGCGCGCTCCTTCACAGCACCCAGCCACTGAGGCAGTATGAGCCCACAGGTGATCATTCGGCGTGGGACCGGGCAGCCGCCCGGCTGGCGGACGCACAGGTCACAAGGGCCACCACCGGCCTGGGCGACGAGGAGGAACCGTGCGCGTAGCGCTCTTCATCACCTGCGTCAACGACACCCTCTATCCACATACCGGCCAGGCCGTGGTCACGCTCCTCGAACGGCTCGGCGTGGAGGTCGGCTTCCCGGAGGGGCAGAGCTGCTGCGGCCAGCCGCAGTTCAATACCGGCTACCGCCACGAGACCGAACCACTGGTGCGCCGCTACGCGGCCGCGTTCCGCGACTACGACTACGTGGTGGCCCCCTCGGGTTCGTGCGCGGCGATGGTGCGGGACAACTACCCCCGGATCGGCGCCAAGGCCGCCGCCGAGGGTCGTGGCCAGGAGCTCGCGGACGCGGCGGCCGAGGCCGTCCCCAAGACGTACGAGCTGACCGAATTCCTCACCGACGTCCTGAAGGTCACCGACGTCGGCGCGTACTACCCGCACACCGTGACCTACCACCCCACCTGCCACGGGCTGCGGATGCTGGGGCTCGGCGACCGCCCGCGGTCGCTGCTCGCCGCCGTGCGGGGGCTGAACCTGGTGGAGCTGCCGGGCGCCGACGAGTGCTGCGGCTTCGGCGGTACGTTCGCCGTCAAGAACGCGGCCGTCTCGGCGGCCATGGGGGCGGACAAGGCGCGCAACATCACGGCGACCGGCGCCGAGGCCGTGTGCACGGTCGACAACTCCTGCCAGATGCACATCGGCGGCACACTCGCCCGCCAGGGCTCCACGGTCCGCCCCGTCCACATCGCCGAGATCCTGGCCAGCACGGAAGGAAACGTCTGGTGAGCGGACACCATCAGGTGAAGGCAGGCCATCAGGCGAGCGGACACCTTCGGGTGAGCGAACCCCATAGGGAAGGAAACGACTGGTGAGCGGAACCCACCAAGCCACCTACCTGGGGATGCCCGCTTTCCCGGCGGCGGCCGACGCCTCGACCCGGAACACCCAGCTACGCGCCAACCTCCGCCACGCCACCCACACGATCCGCGCCAAGCGCGCCACGGCGGTGGCCGAACTGGACGACTGGTCGCCGCTGCGCGCCGCGGGCGCGGCCATCAAGGACCGTACGCTGCGCCATCTCGACCACTATCTGGAGCAGTTGGAGAGCGCGGTCACGGCGGCCGGCGGCCACGTCCACTGGGCGGCGGACGCGGACGAGGCGAACCGGATCGTCACCGAGCTGGTGCAGGCGACGGGCGAGCGCGAGGTCGTCAAGGTCAAGTCGATGGCCACGCAGGAGATCGGTCTGAACGGCGCCCTCGCCACCGCCGGGATCACGGCGTACGAGACCGATCTCGCCGAGCTGATCGTGCAGCTCGGCGACGACCTCCCGTCGCACATCCTGGTCCCGGCGATCCACCGCAACCGCGGCGAGATCCGCGACATCTTCGCGGAGAAGATGGCCGAGTGGGGCCGCCCGGCCCCGGAGGGGCTGACCGACGCGCCCGCCGATCTGGCGGAGGCCGCGCGGCTGCACCTTCGCGAGAAGTTCCTGAACGCCAAGGTGGGGATCTCCGGCGCCAACTTCATGGTCGCGGAGACCGGCACACTCGTGGTCGTGGAGTCCGAGGGCAACGGCCGGATGTGCCTGACCCTCCCCGAGACGCTGATCTCCGTCGTCGGCATCGAGAAGGTGGTCCCCACCTTCCAGGATCTGGAGGTCTTCCTTCAGCTCCTGCCCCGCTCCTCGACCGCCGAGCGGATGAACCCGTACACCTCCACCTGGACCGGCACCACGGACGCTGACGGGCCCCGCACCTTCCACCTCGTCCTCCTGGACAACGGCCGTACCGACACCCTCGCGGACACCGTGGGCCGCCAGGCGCTGCGCTGCATCCGCTGCTCGGCGTGTCTCAACGTGTGCCCGGTGTACGAGCGGGCGGGCGGCCATGCCTACGGATCGGCGTATCCGGGGCCGATCGGCGCGATCCTCACCCCTCAACTGCGCGGCATCCAGAGCGAGCTGGACGCCTCCCTCCCGTACGCGTCGTCCCTGTGCGGGGCGTGTTACGAGGTGTGCCCGGTCGCCATCGACATCCCGGAGGTCCTGGTCCACCTCCGTGAGCGCGTGGTCGAGGGCGGGCCCGTCTCCATCCGTGGCACCCGCACCGTCATCAAGCCCGCCAAGGGCCACGCGGCCGAGCGCGCCGCGATGCGCGCCGCCCGCTGGGCCCTGGACCACCCCCGGGTGCTGCGCACCGGCCAGCGCCTGGCCTCCCGCACCCGCCGGTTCCATCCGCGCCGACTGCCCGGTCCGGGGCGGGCGTGGAGCGATACGCGGGAGCTGCCGAAGGTGCCGGAGGAGTCGTTCCGCGACTGGTGGCAACGCACCCGGGGCGAGAGCGGCACGGAGGGAAGGAAGACCACATGACCCCGCAAGACCCCGGCAGCCAAAGCACCCAGCGCCCCGGCACCCAAAGCACCCAAAGCGCCCAGAACCCCGGCGCCCACAGCACCGAGGCCCCCGACACCCAGGGCCCCGGCTCCCGCGCCCTGGTCATGGCCCGTATCCGCCGCGCTCTGGCCGATGTGCCGCGCGCCGAGACGCCCGACGCGGTGCCGGTCGAGCGCACCTACCACCGCGTCCACGGCGACCGCACCCCCACCGAAACCGTGGACCTCCTCGCCGAGCACCTGGCCGACTACCGCGCGATCGTCCACCGGGCCGACGCCCCCTCCCTCCCCGCCCTGATCGCCCGCCTCCTCGCCGATCGGGGCGCGACCAGCGTCGCCGTACCCCCCGGCCTCCCCGACTCCTGGCTGTCCGCCGTCCCCGACGCGGTGCGCCGGGTCCCGGACACGGCGGAGCTGACGCCGCACGACCTGGACGCGGTCTCCAGCGTGGTGACGGCCTGCGCGGTGGCCATCGCCGAAACCGGCACCGTCGTCCTGGACGCGGCCCCCGACCAGGGCCGCCGCCGCATCACCCTGGTTCCCGACCACCACATCTGCGTCATCCGGGTGCCCGACCAGGTCGTGGACTCCGTCCCCGAGGGCCTTGAACGCCTGGACCCGGGCCGCCCGTTGACCTGGATCTCGGGCCCGTCCGCGACAAGTGACATCGAACTCGATCGCGTCGAAGGCGTGCACGGCCCCCGCACCCTCGAAGTGATCCTCACGGGGTCGCCGGCCGGGCCGGAAACCGCTGGTCAGAGCTGACAAGGCACGGGACGCATACCCGGGCCACGGCGGGGCATATGCCATAGGGGCAGGCGAAGGAACACCCGTGCGGGCGATGCGGTCTTCCTCACATACCGCCGGTAACACCGCAGTTGGGCGGTTTACGCCGATGCCGTTGTCGGTAGGGGCCTCTACTCTTATGGCATGCGTCCGATTCCTACTCAACAACCTGCCTTACTGACCACCTCCTCCACCGACCAGGCCAACGAGGCGATTCGCGTCTTTCTGCGGGCCCGGGCAGGCCGGGCACTGCGGCCTTCGGAGCGGGCCGAGTACAGCCGGTTGCTGAACGTCTACACACGGGCGCTGCGCGGCGAGGTGGAGAAGGCCGCCTGAGCGGCACGAGCGGCACGAGCCGACCACATCTGAAAAGCGGGGGACGCCATGGGGGCTGTGGGCAAGGTCGTCTTCGGAACGGTGGCGGCGGGGCTTCTGGGCGTCGCCGGGTACGGCGGATACAACCTCTACACGGGCGTGACCAGCGGCGATACCACCGCGGCCCATGACGGTCCGGTGACCGCGGACGAGACCCGGCGGACCGCCCGGGAATTCCTGGACGCATGGGCGGACGGCAATGACATGCTGGCCGCCGGGCTGACCAACGACGCCGAGGCGGCCATCGGCGCGCTGAGCGGCTATCGCGACGACGGCCATGTGCAGAAGGTGACGGTCACCCCGGGCACGGCGCGGGGCACCATGGTGCCGTTCACCGTCAAGGCCGAAGTGGTCTTCGACAAGACCCGTTCGAGCTGGACGTATGCGTCACGGCTGACCGTGGTGCGCGGCCGGACGACCAAGAAGCCGCTGGTCGACTGGCGGCCCTCGGTCCTCCATCCCAAGCTCGCGGCCAATGAGTCCGTACGGACGGACCTGGCGGACAATCCGCCGGTGCGGGTGCTGGACCGCGACGGCAAGGAGCTGCGGCAGGGCCGTTATCCCTCGCTCGACCCGGTACTGATCGCGCTGCGGGCGAGATACGGAGCGGACGCCGGGGGCACGGCGCGGGTGGAGGTGTCGGCGGTCAAGGCCGACGGGACCGCCGGAGCGATGCTTCATATGGTGAAGAAGGGCACGCCGGGCACGCTGCGCACCACCCTCGACGCCGGGGTGCAGAAGCGCGCGGAGAAGGCGGTGGCCGCGCGCAACGGCGCCTCCGTGGTGGCGCTCAAGCCCAGCACCGGGGAGATCCTGGCGGTGGCCAACTCCGACCAGGCCGAGTTCAACGCCGCGCTGCAGGGGCAGACGGCGCCGGGGTCGACGTTCAAGATAGTCACCGCGGCCACCCTGTTGGAGGCGGGCAAGGTCAGCCCGGGCCACCTGGTGCCGTGCCCGAAGACGGCGGCGTACGCACAGGGCATGACATTCCACAACGTCGAGGACAGCGAGAACCCCGGCGCCACCTTCGCGCAGGACTTCGCGGCGTCCTGCAACACCGCGTTCGTCTCGCTCGCCGGGGCCGTGCCCGATGGCGCGGTGACCCAGGAGGCGCGGACCGTGTTCGGCCTCGGGCTGAACTGGCGGGTGGGCGTCACCACGTTCGACGGCGAGGTGCCGGGCGGAAGCGGCGACGACAAGGCCGCCGCCATGATCGGCCAGGGCACGGTCCAGATGAACCCGCTCACTATCGCCTCCATCGCGGCCACCGCCCAGACCGGCACCTTCAAGCAGCCCGTCATCGTGCCGCGCTCGGTCGACCACCGGGAGATCGCCACCAGCGACCGCAGCCTCAGCCCGGCCACCAGGTCGCAGCTCAGGGCGATGATGCGGCTGACCGCGACGAGCGGCACCGCCGCCCGGGCGATGTCCGGGCTCACCGGCGACATCGGGGCCAAGACGGGTTCGGCCGAGATCGACGGCCAGCCCAAGACCAACGCCTGGTTCACCGCCTACCGGAACGATGTGGCAGCCGCCGCCGTGGTCACCGGCGGCGGCCACGGCGGGGATGCCGCCGGACCCGTCGTCCGCGCGGTACTCACAACCGGCTGACGCACGGTGCTCAAAGCCACTACCCCATGGCCTCCCCCGCTGCCCCAGCCCTTCGTACAGGGGTTGGTCTAAGGGGTTGTCCATGGTCTGGCCCACGCTCTAGCCTGGCGCGGCAGCCGGCAGAGCACGGCACAGCACGGCTCCGCATCTGCCGCGCAGAGGGGATTCCGGCGTGAAGCGCACATCCCGCGATATACGCACCGCCAACCGCTACGGAGTGCTGCGCCATATCGTCGCCCAATCCCCCGTCTCCCGGCAGGAGGTGGCCGCCGCGACCGAGCTGAGCCTGGCCACCGTGGCGAATCTCGTCGGTGAGCTGCTCGACCTCGGGATGCTGGTCGAGGTCGGCTACGAGGACTCCGACGGCGGCCGGCCGCGCGGTCTCATCGCGGTCAACTCCTCGGGCGCCGCGCTGATCGGCGTGGATGTGGCGGAGACGTATATCCATGTCGAGCTGTTCGATCTGGCGCTGACCGTCCTGGCCCGCGCGGACGAGGAGTTGCGCCCGGAGGAGAACGACCCGGGCAAGGTGGTGGCGCGTATCGCGGACGCCGTGTCCTCGGTGGTCGGGCAGGCGGGCGTGGCCGCGGACCGGGTGCTGGGCGTCGGCGTCAGCATGCCGGGGCAGGTGGACCGCGAGGGCGGGGTCTCGGTCTTCGCGCCCAACTGGGACTGGCATGACGTCCCGCTGCTGCGGCTGCTGGCCGAGCACATCCCCTATCCCCTGCACCTCGACAATCCGCTGCGCGCCTGCACCGTGGCCGAGCAGTGGTTCGGGGCGGCGCGCGGGCGGAACGACGCCGTGGTGGTCAACCTCGGTACGGGCGTGGGGGCCGGGCTGGCGCTCGGCGGCACCCTGCACCGCGGGGTCAGCAACAGCGCCGGGGAATGGGGGCACACCACCCTCATCCTGGACGGACGGCAGTGCCACTGCGGCAACCAGGGATGTGTGGAGACCTATGTCGGCGCCCCCGGCATCATGCGGAATCTGCGCGAGCTGAGCCCGGACAGCCCGCTGCTGCGTCCGGACGACCAGACGGCCACCATCGAGGCGCTCGGCCGGGGCCTTACGGCAGGCGATCCGGTGGCCGTGCAGGTCGTGCACACCACCGCGCGCTATCTCGGCGCCGCCCTCGCCGATCTGATCAATCTGCTCAACCCGGAAGTGATCGTGCTCAGCAGCTGGGTCGCGGCCGCCCTCGGGGAGCCGCTGCTCGCCGAGGTGCGCGCGGCGGTGGCGGTGCGCGCGCTGCGCCGCCCGCTGGCGAACACCGAGATCGTGCTGTGCCCGATCCCGTCCAACCCCGTGAGCCTCGGCGCGGCGACCTTCGCCCTGGAGGGCTCGCTCGCGTCGGTGGGACTGAAGAACCGCCGCACCACACCAAGGAACCGCGGAGGAGAACGATGAGCTCCACGCAGCACACACCACTGCCCTACTACGAGGACGTCTCCCCCGGTGCGGGAGCGCTGCCGCCCCGCCCCTGGACTCCATCCTCCGACGCCGCGCGGCTGAGCCTGAACGGGACGTGGTCCTTCCGGCTGTCGCCGACCGCCACCGCCGAGGACGACTCCTTCGCCCGCCCCGGCTACGACGCCCGCGGCTGGGACGAGCTCCCGGTGCCCGGCCACTGGGTGCTGCACGGCCACGGGGCGCCGATCTACACCAATGTGCTCTATCCCTTCCCGGTGGATCCGCCGCACGTCCCCGCCGAGAACCCGACCGGCGACCATCTGCGCGTCTTCGACCTGCCCGGCGACTGGCCGGAGGGCGGGGAGGCGGTGCTGCGCTTCGAGGGCGTCGAGTCATGCGCCCGGGTCTGGCTCAACGGCGAGGAGCTCGGCACCTTCAAGGGCAGCCGGCTGCCGCATGAGTTCGAGGTCGGGGGTCTGCTCAAGCCGTCGGGGAACGTGCTGGCCGTCCGCGTCCACCAGTGGTCCTCCGGGAGCTATCTGGAGGACCAGGACCAGTGGTGGCTGCCCGGCATCTTCCGTGAGGTGACGCTGGAGCACCGCCCCGAGGGCGCGCTCGCCGACTACTTCGTCCACGCCTCGTACGACCACACCACCGGCGAGGGCACGCTGCGGATCGACTCCGACCCCGGCGGCCGGATCACCGTCCCCGAACTGGGTCTTGACCTGGCCACCGGGGAGAGCGCCACCGTCCCCGTCGAGCCGTGGACGGCGGAGACGCCCCGGCTGTACGAGGCGCGGCTGACCACCGTGGGCGAGAGCGTCTCGCTGCACGTGGGCTTCCGTACCGTGGTGGTCGAGGACGGGCTGCTCAAGGTCAACGGGCGGCGGGTGCTCTTCCGCGGCGTCAACCGGCATGAGTTCCACCCGGAGAACGGGCGGGCCGTGGACCTCGCGACCATGCGCCGCGATCTGGTGCTGATGAAGCAGCACAACATCAACGCCGTGCGCACCAGCCACTATCCGCCGCATCCGGCCTTCCTAGGGCTCTGCGACGAGCTGGGGCTGTGGGTGATCGACGAATGCGATCTGGAGACCCATGGCTTCGGCGTCCTGGACTGGCGGAACAACCCGGTGGACGACGACCGCTGGACCCCGGCGCTGCTCGACCGCGCCGAGCGCATGGTCGAGCGCGACAAGAACCACCCGTCCATCGTGATGTGGTCGCTGGGCAATGAGTGCGGCACCGGACGCGGGCTGTCCGCCATGGCCGACTGGATCCGGGAGCGCGACCCGTCCCGGGTGATCCACTACGAGGGCGATCTGTCCTGCGCCGATACGGACGTCTACTCGCGGATGTACGCGCCGCACGAGGAGGTCGACCAGATCGGCCGGCGCACCGAGGCGCCGTGGGGCGATCCGGAGCTGGACGCCAAGCGCCGGGCGCTGCCGTTCATCCAGTGCGAGTACGCGCACGCCATGGGCAACGGGCCGGGCGGACTGGGCGAGTACCAGCGGCTGTTCGAGGCGCATGAGCGCTGCCAGGGCGGTTTCGTCTGGGAGTGGATCGACCACGGCTTCACCCGGCGCGCCCCCGACGGCCGCTTCTACCACGTGTACGGCGGGGACTTCGGCGAGGAACTGCACGACGGGAACTTCGTCTGCGACGGGCTGGTCTTCCCCGACCGCACCCCCTCCCCGGGGCTGATCGAGTACAAGAAGGTCATCGAGCCGGTGCGGATCGAGGGCGACGGGGCACAGGGCACGGTCCGGATCACCAACGGCCATGACTTCGCCGGTCTGTCCCATCTCGTCTTCTCCTGGAGCTATGAGGCGGAGGGCGAGGCGATCGGCTCGGGTGAGCTGGCGGTGGAGCCGCTGCCCCCGGGCGAGTCCGCCGATCTGAAGCTCCCGGCACCGCCCGCCGCCGAGGCGGGGGCGGAGACCCGGTGGACCGTCGAGGCGCGGCTCGCGGCGGCGACGGCGTGGGCCGAGGCGGGCCATACGGTGGCCTGGGCCC
Source organism: Streptomyces sp. 11-1-2 (assembly GCF_003595545.1). Taxonomy (NCBI): domain Bacteria; kingdom Bacillati; phylum Actinomycetota; class Actinomycetes; order Kitasatosporales; family Streptomycetaceae; genus Streptomyces; species Streptomyces sp. 11-1-2. The sequence continues at coordinate 9,282,650 of NZ_CP022545.1, read as the reverse complement.
AGTTCCCCGCCGCCGCTCCCGGCACCGGCCGGGCGCGTACCCTCGCCTCGGGGGAGGCGCCGCGCCGCGACGGCGACCGGATCGTGCTCGGCCCGGGCGTCTTCGACGCGGCCACCGGCGCCCTGACTGCGCTCGGCGGGCTGCCCGTCACCGAACCGCCCCGGCTGGACATCTGGCGCGCGCCCACGGACAACGACAACGGCGCGTCCTGGCAGCCGGACGAGCGCTGGGGCCTGATCTGGCGCCGGTTCGGGCTGCACCGGGTGCGGCACCGGACCGACGCGGTGGAGACGACGCCGGACGGCGCGCTGACCGTCCGTACCCGCGTCGCGCCCGCCGCCGTCGACTTCGGTCTGGAGACGGTCTACCGCTGGACCGCCGATGAGGACGGACGGCTGAGCCTGGCGGTCTCGGTCACCCCGCTGGGCGAGTGGACCTGCCCGCTGCCACGCCTGGGCCTGCGGTTCGGGGTCCCGGCCGCGCTGGGCGAGGCCGAGTGGTTCGGCGGCGGCCCCGGCGAGGCGTACCCGGACACGCGTGCCGCCGCGCGGGTGGGGCGATGGGCGCTGTCGGTCGACGAGCTCCAGACGCCGTACGTCCGCCCGCAGGAGAACGGCGCCCGGATCGATGTCCGCTGGGTGCGGCTGACCGCGCCCGACGGCTCGGGGGTGCGGATCGAGGGCGAGCCGGCCTTCTGGTTCACCGCGCGCCGCTGGACCACCGAGCAGCTCGACGCGGCCGAGCACACCCCGGATCTCGACGCGTCGAACGAGACGGTGTGGGTGAACCTGGACCACGGGCAGCAGGGCATCGGCACCCAGTCCTGCGGCCCGGGGGTGCTGGACGAGCACCGCCTGGACGTGGCGCCGGCCGAGTTCTCGTTCACGTTCTCGCGGCTGAGCTGACACTCGCGTCGCCCGCACCGCGCCCGCTGGTCACAAGAGTGCGGGGGCAGTCCAAGAGGCTGCCCCCGCCGGGGGTTCGGGGGCGGAGCCCTCAGAACGGGGTCTGGGGCGTAGCCCGAGCGGGGGCCGGGGCAGCGCCCCGGTTCGGGAAGGGGCGGGGTGGGGGAAGACCCCCCCGCGCCTCACCTCCGCCAACACCCCCGCCGGCACGTGTCTTCGGCCTGCCGTACGCGGCCGCGTCAGGCGGCCTTACGCGCTCCTGGCGCGCAGCGCCTCGAGCGCCCGGTCAGCGTGCACGCTCATCCGGAACTCACTCTTGACGATCTCCAGCACCTTGCGGTCGGTGTCAATCACAAAGGTGACCCGCTTGGTCGGCACCGCCGCGATCCCGCGCTTCACCCCGAACCGCTGCCGTACGGTCCCCTCCGGATCCGACAGCAGCGGATAGCCGAAGGAGTACGCATGGGCGAACTCCGCCTGCTTTTCGACCGAATCGGCGCTGACCCCGACCGGCTGGGCGCCGAGTTCCTTGAACTCCGCCGCGATGTCCCGGAAGTGGCACGCCTGTTTGGTACAGCCGGGGGTGAAGGCCGCCGGATAGAAGAACAGCACCACCGGACCGTCCGCCAGCAGCCCACTGAGTGAACGGGCGGCGCCGTTCTCGTCCGGCAGCTCGAAGTCCTCGACCACATCACCGATGTCCATGGGTGCACGCTACCCGCCACCCGCCCGGAGCGGCGGGGGAACCGGACGTGCGCGGCGGCACGTCAGCAGCGCAGCCGGGCGGTATGGCCGTCGATGCGCAGGATGCATTCGGTGAACAGCGTCATCGAGGGGCTGTCGTCCGTGGGGACCAGCCGCAGCCCGAGGTCCATGATGGACCGGATGACGTGGGCGGTACGGCTTCCGTCGGGGTCCGGTCCGCGCAGTGCGGACCATGCCTCGAAATGCGCCCGGACGGCTTCCCAGGCCGGTCCCGGCGTGAAATGGCACAGAAAAACCGGGTGGTCGACCCCGTACTGGCGTAACTCGCCGACTGCGGCCTCACCTTGCATAAGCCACCATGTGGCACTCATCTCGTCCCCAACTCCGTACAATGGGAGTGGATACCCATCATACGGGTGTGGACGACCCGACGAGGGTCGACTCCAGATCGAGGGCCCATCCCAGCAATCGCTCGTCCGCCCCCGGCCGGGCCACGCACTGCACGCCCAGCGGAAGTGAGTTGGCCGCCCGCCCCGCGGGCAGGGCGAGGGCCGGGACTCCCGCGTAGCTCCAGGGGAGGCTCATCACGGAGTCGCCGGTGCTCTGCAGGCCGTATGGCGCGGGGCCCGTGGCGGCCGGGGTGATCCACAGGTCGATGCCGTCCCGGTCCATGGCGGCCACCAGCCGGTCGCGGAAGGCGGCACGGGCGCGCAGCGCCGCGGCGTACGCGTCGTCGCCGATCCGCTGCCCCTGCCGGATCGCCTCGGCGGTCTGCTCGCGGTACCGCTCCGCGTAGCGCGGAAACCATACGGCGTGGGTCCGCGCCAGTTCGTAACGGCCGATCACCACCCGTTCCGCACGACCCGGTCGAAGTCGTCCGGGAAGGGCACGCGGCGGACCGTGAAACCGGCCGCCTCCAGGCGCCCCGCCCGCTCCTCGAAGGAGCTCCTGGCCTCGGCGTCGGCGCGGTCGAGGTACGGGCCGAGCGGGATGCCGAGCACCGGCCGCCGCCCCGTCGCCCCCCGCCGTCGCCGGACGGCCGCCATCCGTCGCACAGCACGGCCGCCGCCGGGGCGAGAGTCGCCACGTCGGGAGCGAAGAGGCCCACGGTGTCGAAGGTCGGGGCGTTGGCGATCACGCCGTCGGAGGGGACGCGGCCGTGGGTCGGCTTGAAGCCGACGACCCCGCAGTAGGCGGCCGGGCGGATCATCGAACCGATCGTCTGGGTCCCGACCGCCAGCGGCACCATCCCCGCCGCGACGGCCGCGGCCGAACCGCTGCTGGAGCCGCCCGGGGTGTGGCCGAGATGGTGCGGATTACGGGTGGGACCGGGAGCGGTCACGGCGAACTCGGCGGTGACGGTCTTGCCCGCCACCAGCGCCCCCGCCGCCCGCAGCCGGCCAATGAGCGACGCCTGCGGCCCGGCCAGCGCCTCGGCCGGAACGTCCGAACCGGCCCGCGTGGGCAACCCGTCGACGTGCACGATGTCCTTGACGCCCACCGGCACGCCGAACAAGGCCGGCCGCCCGCCCGAACCGTCCCACCGCTGGTCGGCCATCCGCGCCTCACGCAACAACCGCTCACGGCGGCCGGGTTCGGGGACGAAGGCCCGAATCTCCCCGTCAGCGTCCTCGATCCGGTCACAGACCCGCGCGGCCGCGGTGGCACAGAAGGTGTCCATGAACCCCGAGGCCACGCCGCCCCCTGCGTCAGTCCACCTCCTCGGCAGCCCTTGACCGTGGGGCGTCCCTGCTGGCGCCGGGCGGCCGGCCGGTGACGCGTTTGAAGGCACGGCTGAAAGCGGCCTGCGAGGTGTAGCCGAGGCGTTGCGCCACGGACTGGATCGGCACGGTGTCCTGGGCCAGCCACTGCCCGGCGAGGAGCATCCGCAGCTCCGTGGCGTAGCGGAGGGGCGGCATGCCGATCGTGGTTTGGAATCGGTCCGCGAAGACGGACCGGGAGACATTGCATTCCGCCGCCAGCTCGGCCACGGTCCAGTGATGCCCGGGCTGCCGGTGCAGGGCCAGGATGGCGCTGGACAGGCGGGGGTCGCGCAACGCGGCCACGAGGCCGGAGGTGTTGTCGCATCCGCATTCGACCCAGCCCCGCACGATCATGGCCGCCGCCACTTCGGCCAGACGGGCGAGGATCCCGGCGAAGCCCACGCGTCCGGCGCAGACTTCGCGCCTCATGGACGTCAGGATCGGCATGAGCCCGGGGTAACGCTTCCCCTCGGCATCGACCAGCATGACATCGGGCATCAGCCGGCTCAGGCCCTGCATTCCGCCGAGGTCGAAATCCATGAAGCCGTTGAAGAAGATGGCGCTGGGGGTCGGGTTGGTGCTCGGGCAGGCATCCACATCACACACCGCATTGCTGAGCGGGACCGCGTCGAAACTGTCTATGCCCCGGACCGGTATATCCGGACCGGAGAGCAGCTGATGGGACTCGCCATGGGGCATGAATACGGCATTTCCGGCCGAGAGCTCGTGGACAGTTCCGTCCTCGGTGCGCAGGACGGCGGAGCCGACGGCGAGGAAATGAAAATAGGCGCGTCCGGGCTTGGCATCGAAATTGAGGCCGAACCGCGGGCCAGCATGGACACGACGATACCGGACACCGCGCAGCCGCATGCTGGTCAGCAGTTCGCTGATGAGGTCGGACGACAGGGCGAACTGCCCCGCAGGCCCTCCACCCGCAGACCCTCCACCCGCAGGTGCCCCATCCGCAGGTGCCCCGCCCGGAGTCCCCCCGCCCGGACTCCCGGTCAAATATCGCAGACGTTCTGTCATAGCTCATCCTGAAATTCGTGCTTAGCCTTGACTCGAAGCTCTCATGCGATTCAGGGAGAAGCAAACAGTTGAGTAGCGATGTGCGCACCACCGTGCCCGATGCCAACCCTGGCGAAGCGGCCGATGGGGAATTGGTACCACCCGAACCGGCCGCACCGTCCTGGGCGGCGGTGTTCTCGCTGGCGATGGGTGTATTCGGATTGCTCACGGCGGAATATCTGCCGACCAGCTTGTTGACTCCGATGGCCGCCGACCTAGGAGTATCGGAAGCTCTGGCGGGGCAGGCGGTGACGGTAACGGCGGCGGCCGCGATGATTTCCGGATTGCTGACGGCGAGCCTGACCCGGAGAATCGACCGACGGATGGTGTTGCTCGGCTTCACCGTCCTATTGATCATATCCAATCTGCTGGTGGCCGTAGCCACCAATATGGCAGTGCTGATGCTGATGCGGATCCTGCTGGGTATCGCACTCGGTGGCTTCTGGAGCATGGCCGCGGCGGTGGCGATGCGTCTGGTGCCCGCGGCTCTGGTTCCGCGGGCGGTATCGATCATCTTCAGTGGCATCGCGGTGGCGACCATCGTGGCGGTGCCGCTCGGCAGCTACCTCGGCGAGCTGGCCGGCTGGCGCAGCACCTTCCTGGCGGCGGCCGGACTCGGGGTCGTGACGTTGGTGTTCCAGCTTTTCACGCTGCCCCGGATGGCGCCCCATGGCACGGCACGGCTGGGCACCTTGTGGGAGGTGCTGCGCCGCCCGGGCTTCGGGGTGGGCATCGTAGGAATGCTGCTGGTTCACATTGGGCACTACGCGCTGTTCACCTATATCCGGCCCGCTCTGGAAAACGTGGTGAAGGTCGACGTGGATGCGTTGGCGCTGCTGTTGTTCGTCTTCGGAGTGGCGAACCTCGTGGGCACACTGGTGTCCGGATGGCTTCTGGAGATCAGCCTGCGCCTGACGTTGACACTGACGCCGGCGCTGATGGGCGTCGCGGCACTGGGCGTGGCGCTCCTTCCCGCCGGGCAAGCCGGGTACGTATTTCTGGTGGTCCTCTGGGGTCTGGCCTTTGGCGGCGTGTCGGTGGCGTGGTCGAACTGGGCGACTCGCATGGTGCCCGACCAGGCGGAAAGTGCGGGCGGGCTCGTGGTGGTGGGCGTGCAGTCCGCTATCGCCGGCGGGGCCGCCGCGGGCGGTCTGATATTCGGTATCGGCGGCGTCGTCACCGTATTCACTGTTTCCGGCGTCGTGTTGCTCGCCTCCGCGTTGCTGATCCTCCTGCGGGTCAAGGCGCCCCGGCGCCTGGTAAGAAACTGACATCGAGCGCAGGAGAGCGAGCGGTTGACGGGGGACGGCATTGTCACGAAAGGGAAGCCCCTGGAGGATGGCTCGGTGAGTGATGCCTGGGCGGGGGTCGACCCCGTCGCGCTGGAAGGTGCCGTGCGGGAGCGGGCCGGGCGGCCCGTGGCCGGGGTCGAGGACATGGAGAGCTATCTCGCGGCGCAGGTGGCGGACGCCTCGCACCGCGAGGTGCTCGGGCCGCTGCTGAGCGGAGACGGCCCCAGTGGTGTGGTCCTACGGCGCGGAGAGGTGCTCGCCCGCTGGGGCGACCCGAACCGGGTGGAGATGGCCTTCAGCGTGACCAAGAGCGTGCTGTCCCTCGTCGCGGGCGTCGCCTTCGACGAGGGACTGCTGTGGCCGGACGAGCCCGTGCACACCTCCGTGGAGCTGCCCCAGTTCGCGGACGAGCACGGGCGCCGGATCACCTGGCGCCATCTGCTGGACCAGACGAGCCAGTGGGAGGGCGAGCTGTGGGGGAAGCCGACGCGCGTGGACGCCCAGAGCGTCCGCGAGGGCACGGAGTCGGCGGGCGGCCCGCCCGGTGAAGGGTGGGCCTACAACGACGTCCGGGTGAATCTGACGGCGCTCGCGCTCACCGTCCTGGTGCGGCGTCCGCTGCCGGAAGTGCTGCGCACCCGTGTCATGGAGCCCATCGGGGCCTCCGCCTCATGGTCATGGCACGGCTACGCCAACTCCCACGTGGACGTCGGCGGCATCCGCCTCCCCGTGGTGTCCGGCGGCGCCCATTGGGGCGGCGGGCTGTGGATCAGCGCGCTCGACCTGGCGCGCGTCGGCCAACTCTGCCTGCAGGGCGGGGAGTGGGCCGGGCGCCGGGTCGTGTCCCGACACTGGACCGCGGAGCTGTGGACGCCGTGTTCCGTCAAGCCGGAGTACGGGCTGTCCTGGTGGCTCAACGACGGCCGCGTGGTGTGGCCACAGGCCCCGTCGACCGGGCGCTGTGCCCGGGGCAACGGCGGCAACCACCTCTTGTGGGTGGACCCGGCCCGTGACCTCACGCTCGTCTCACGCTGGGGAGCCGATGTGGAAGCCCTGATCGTGGCGGTCTCGGAGGCGGTCCGCCCCGGATGACGGCCTGAGGCCACCGCTCAGCGGGCTTCCACATCGGCTGTCTCCGTCAGCTGCCGCCCGTCACCTTGACGTAGTCGACGACCAGCTGCTGCGGGAAGGAAGTGTTGCCGTCCGGGTCGCCGGGCCAGTAGCCGCCGACGGCCAGGTTGAGAATGATGTAGAAGGGGTGGTCGAAGACCCAGCGGTTGCCGTTCAGGTCGGCGGGGGTGCGGGTCTGGTAGACGTTGCCGTCGACGGACCAGGTGATCTTGTTGGGCGACCAGTCGATGGCGAAGGTGTGGAAGGCGTCGGAGAACTTGCCGCCGTTGGGGAGGGTGTAGCCGGCGCCGATGCCGCCCGAGCCGGAGTAGCCGGGGCCGTGCAGGGTGCCGTGGACGGTGCTGGGCTCGAAGCCCACGTTCTCCATGATGTCTATCTCGCCGCAGTTGGGCCAGCCGGCGCTGCCGATGTCATTGCCGAGCATCCAGAAGGCGGGCCACATGCCCTGGCCCTGGGGCAGCTTCATCCGGGCCTCGACATGGCCGGAGGCCGTGGTGAACTTCTGCGAGGTGTTGAGGCGGGCGGAGGTGTACTCGCACCGGCCGTACCAGCAGTTGTAGTTGGCCGGGTTCTCCTTGCGGGCGGTGATGACGAGGTTGCCGTTGCCGTCCAGCGCCGCGTTCTTGTTGCCGTCGGTGTAGTACTGACGCTCGTGGTTGTTGACGTTGTCGCCGGTCTCCACGCCCCACTTGGAGCCGTCGACCCCGCTGCCCGCCGCGCCGTCGAAGTTGTCGGTGAACTCGGCGGCGGCTGCGGTGTTGGCTTTGGTGTCGGTGGCCTTGGGGGTGGCCGTGGCCGGGGCGGTGAGCCAGGGAGTGGCGGCGAGCGCGGTCGCGGAGAGCAGACCGATCACGGTGTTGCGCACAGTTTTTCTCATGGAGCGGTGGTGCCTTCCTGTGTGGGGGATGGGACCGGTGGGTGCCGGTCCGGTGGGGGGAAGGTGTGCGTCCGGCGGCTGGGGGCCGGGGTCCGCGGCGCTATGGCACGGGCGTACGGGTGGGAGGGGTGCCCATCAGCGCTCGTCGGGGAGTGGCGGTCGGGGGACGGTCGGGAGGGGTGCCCGTCAGCGCACGTCGGGGGGCGGTGGCCGGGCGACGGGCGGGACGGTGCGCGTCCTCGGTGAGGAAGCGGCCGACGGGGACGGTGGCGGCGCCGAGCGCCACGGCGTGGGGGCCGACCCGGCACAGCCCGATGGTGGTGTGGGCGTACGGCCGGCGCAGCGCCTGCGCGGCGACCGTCTCGCGGATCCGGGGCAGCATACGGGCGCCGAACAGCAGCCCGGCCCAGCCGCCGAGGATGATCCGCTGCGGGTTGAAGAGGTTGACCAGGTTGGCGATCCCGGCGCCCAGATACACCGCCGCCTCCTCCAGCACGCGCTGCGCGGCGGATGAGGTGTCGGCGGCCGCGAGCAGCCCGGCGAACGTGGACTCCTTGTCGACGCCGGGGATGGTACGGCCGCGCCGGGCCTGCCGGAAGCGCTCCAGGACCGCCTCGGCGCCGACGTACGCCTCCAGGCAGCCGCGCGCGCCGCACCGGCAGCGGCGGCCCCCGGCCTGGACGGTGGTGTGGCCCCACTCGCCCGCGCTGTTGGTGGCGCCCCGGTAGGGGGCGCCGTGGGTGATGACGCTCGCGCTGACGCCGGAGCCGATGACCGCGACGACGGCGTGCTGGACGCCGCGTCCGGCGCCGAACCACATCTCGGCCCGGCCCATGGCCTCGGCGCCGTGGTCGATGTGCAGGGGCAGTGCGGTGCCGGTGCTCAGCAGCCGCTCCAGGGGGAGGGCGTTCCAGCCGGTGGCCGATACGCCGATACCGACGCCGAGGATGTGCCCCTGGGGGATCCCGGCTTCCTCGATGACGGCGTCGAGACCGGTCAGGATGTGGCCGACGACGGTTTCGGCGTCGCGCTCTTCGGAGGGTAACGGGTAGACGACACCGGCCCGTTGGGTGAGGGCGAGGTCGAACAGCCCGACGCGGACCCGGGTGTCGGCGACCTCGACGCCGATGACGTACCGGTGCTCGGGGACCAGCCGCAGCCGTGCCCCGGCCCGGCGGCCCACCGCGACGAGGGCCGATTCCGCCTCGGTGACGACGCCTTCGGTGACGATGCCTTTGGCGACGGCGTCTTTGGTCGCGGCGTCTTTGATGACGGTGCCGCTGGTGACGGTGCCGCTGGTGACGGCGTCTTGGGTGATGAGGCTTTTGGTGACGGCGCCTTCGGTGACGACGCCTTCGGCGATCAGTTTGCCGATGGCCGTGCGCACGGTGGTGGCGCTGAGCCCCGTACGGCGGACGAGCTCCTGCCGGGTGAGCGGGGCATGGAAGTACAGCGTCCACAGCAGTGAGGCGCGGCTGCCGTGTCGCGGATCGCGCACGGTGGTGCGCAGCGAGGGCTGGGCTGCCTGCGCCTGGGCCGTCATCGGTCACCTCCGGGGAGACACAATGTCCAGCCCTGTTCGAGTCATGTCAATAGGTCTGGACCTTCTTGTCTCAAAGAATTTGAGACGGGCCCTGACCCAACTCCCCCTGAACCGACAGAAGTCGAACCCTCAGCGCGCTCCGCCGGTGGCGAGGAAGTGTGCCAGCGGGAGGGTGGCCGCACCCAGCGCCACGGCGTCGGGCCCCAGTTCGGCCAGCCCGATCTCGGTCTGCGCGTACGGCCGGTGCAGCGCGTAGGAGGCGGTGGCGGCCCGGATTCTGGGGAGGCCCCGGCCGCCGAGGAGCAGTCCGGCCCAGCCGCCGAGGATGATCCGCTCGGGGTTGAAGAGGTTGATCAGATCGGCGATACCGGCGCCGAGGTAGGCGGCGGTCTCCTCCAGCACCTCGCGCGCCCGCGCCTCGGTTCCGGCGGCCCCTACGACCGCGGCGAACGCGGCCTGCTGATCCTCACCGGCACCGTCCGCGCCGCCTTCACCGGCACCGTCCGCACCACCCGCCCCCGTGCGGTCGCCGCGCGCCGCGCGCCCGTAGCGGTCGAGCACCGCCTGCGCCCCCACGTACGCCTCCAGGCAGCCGACCGCACCGCATCGGCAGGCGCGCCCGCCGACCTGGACGACCGTGTGCCCCCACTCCCCCGCGCTGCTGGTCGCGCCCCGGTACGGCGCCCCGGCGGTCACGATGGCCGCGCCGACGCCGGAGCCGATCAGCGCGATCACCGCGTTGTCCGCGCCACGGCCCGCCCCGAACCACATCTCGGCCTGCCCCTGCGCGGTGGCGCCGTTGTCGATGAACAGCGGCAGATCGGTGCCGGTGCGCAGCAGCCGCTCCAGCGGCACCGCGTCCCGGCCGGCGGTCGGGCCGTGGACGAGGACCTCGTCGCCCTGTTCGACCACACCGGGGACACCGACCCCGACGCCGATGACCGCCTCCGGCTCCGTGCCGCTCTTGGCGACGACCGCTTCGAGGCCGGTCAGGATGTGGCCGACGACCGGCTCCGGGTCCCTCTCCAGCCCGCCGGGCGTCAGCGGATGCTCCCACCGCGCCAGTTCGGTCAGCATGAGGTCGAACAGCTCCACGCGCACATGGGTCTCGCCGACGTCGACCCCGATGAGATGGCCGCTGCCCGGCGCGACCCGCAGCAGCGTACGAGGGCGGCCGCCGTCGGACTCGACGGACCCGGCCTCCTCCACCAGTGCGTCGGCGAGCAGTTCGCCGACGACGTTGCTGACCGAACCGGAGCTGAGCCCGGTGAGCGTCCCCAGTTCCTGACGGCTCACCGGGCCCTGGAAGTACAACTGGCGCAGCAGCGTCGAGCGGTTGCCGCGCCGCAGGTCGCGGACGGTCCGTCGGTTCATCTGACCCATCGGGCTCCTTCCCCCTGCCCGAACCTACCTGACGCGGCCGCTCTTGACGCCGACTGGTTTCATCGCTTAACTCACGGTCTGAATGAAGTCTCGCGCTTCACCTTTTGAACGGTCAATGGCGTCCGACCGTCAAGGGCAACCGACGGGCCGACGGAAGCCGCCCCTGGCCGCCGCCGCGCGGCCCCGCTACTCCGCGCCCGGCGCCTGGAAGAGCGCGAGCAGATCCTCCCGCCCGAACATCCGCGCCGTCTCGACGGCCGAGGGCGATCCGGAGCGCGGGTCGGCGCCCTTGGCCAGCAGCACCCTCAGCACCTCCTCCTCGCCCTTGAACGCGGCCCCGGCGATGGGCGTCTGGCCCCGTTCGTTCACCCGATTGGGGTCGGCGCCGCGCTCCAGCAGGGCCGACACCGCCGCGGGGTGGCCGTAGTAGGCCGCGAGCATGAGCAGGGAATCGCCCTTGTCGTTGGTGAGGTTGGCCGGGACGCCCGCGTCCACGTAGGCGGCGAGCGTATCGGTGTCACCCTGCCGGGCCAGGTCGAAGACCTTGGCCGCCAGTTGCAGCACCTCCGGGTCGTGGGCGGGCTCGCTCTCGGGGTTCGATTGGGTCATGACCTGTCGCCTCCGGCTTCGCTACCTCGGTATGTGATCACCCACCCTAAGGACGGCGACCGAGCCGCCCGAGGAGGTGGCCACCCCCGCGGGAGGAGGCGGTCGGCTCGGAGCACCACGCCTCCAAGGTGATGATTACACCGATAATCCACCCAATTGCACCTTTCGCCCGATGGATACATGCTGTGATCCTGGAACCACTCATGGTGACTGACCGTCCCCCATCAGCCAGGAGACCGTGATGATCCTGTCCATTTCCGGCGTCGTACTGCTCGGCATCGTTGTCTTCATCTTCTTCCGCAAGGACGGGCTGAAGGGGTCGCACGCCATCATCTGCGCGCTCTTCGGCTTCTATCTCGCGTCCACCGCGATCGCGCCGAGCATCAAGGCAGGCGGTGCGAGCCTCGCCAGCCTCCTGGGCGGGATCAAGATCTGACGTGGCACGGAGACCGCTCCCCCGACTCCGCCTCGGCGGCGCCGAAGGCACCCCGCTCATCCCGTTCCTCCGTGGCCGCGCGTTCGCCCGCACCGCGGCCGACGGCGTCGCCGATGTCCTCCACCCTCTGGTCGCGCTCTCCCGGGGGATGCGCCTGCTCGCCGCCACCGGGCGGCGGAAGTGGATGGAACTGCCGGGCGACCGCCGTGGACCGGTGTTCGTCCTCGTGATCGCCTGCGGCTTCGTCCTCTTCCTGCTGCCGTACGGGCCACTGACGGCGGCGATCAGCCTGATCGGCGCGGCGGGCTGGGCCGGGCGGGGGCGCGCCCCCGCCGCGTCGGGGACGCCCGGCACGGACGGGGCCGAGCGGCTGCGCACGCTCTACGAGGCCCTGGTGCCGTACTTCTCCGCCTCCGAGGACCCCAGCCCGCTCTACAGCCACGGCGGCGACTGGTCCACGGTGTTCGACTCCTTCGCCTTCGACGAGGACGGACGGCTCACCCGACTGCGGCTCCGCTACCCCGCCTACTTCACCGACGGCGAGCCCGCGGCCCGCACCCGGGTCGAGCAGTTGCTGTACGCGAAGTCGGGACGCGGCCGTGAATATCTGTTCGAGTGGGACGAGGAGGCCAACGGCCTCAACCTGACCGTGCTGCCGGCCCTGTCCACCGCGATCCACGCCCAGCGCTTCGTCACCGCGCCCGGCGAGACGGTGCTGGGCTTCACCGACCCGTCGTCGGTGCAGCGGACGCTGCCGGTACTGGCGGAGCCGGAGCGCTGCGAGGAGAGCACGGGGGTCGAGCGGGCGGCGGGGGACGGACCGGAGACCCATGACGTACCGCCGGTGGTCTGGCGCACCGGCCCGCGGTCGACCGAACCGCATCTGCTCGCGCTCGGCCAGCCCGGAAGCGGCACCACGACCCTGCTGCGCTCCATCGCGCTGCAGGCGCTGCCCCATGGCGAGGTGCTGGTGGTGGACGGCGGCGGCACCGGCGAGTACGCGTGTCTGGGCGGGCGGACGGGGGTGCTCGCGGTGGAGTCCGGGCTGGCCGGGATGCTGGCCACGCTGGAGTGGGCGGGCCATGAGACCGAGCGCCGGCTGATCGGCGCCAACCGCGCCCGCCAGTTGGGGCATTCGCCGCCGGACGACATCCAGCGCCCGCTGTGGATCCTGCTGGACCGGCCGTCGGTGATGAGCCAGCTCGCGGCGGCCGACGGCCGCACCGACCCGCAGGAGCTGCTGGCCGTGCCGCTGCGGCACGGACGGGCGGCGAACGTACGGGTCGTGGTGGCCGATCAGCTGGATGCCGCGGAGGGCCTGAGCGACGCCGTGCGGCGCCACACCCGGGCCCGGGTGGTGCTGGGCCCGGTCTCCTCCGAGCAGGTCACGGCCGTCCTCGGGACGCCGCCGCACACCACGCCGACGCCCGAGGTGCCTCCCGGCCGCGGCTATGCCCGCCTCGGCGCGGGCCCGGTGCACCGCCTCCAGGTGCCGGCCACGCCCGATCCGTACGACGAGGCGGTGAGCGAGGCCGAGCGGCAGGCGGTGCTCCGGCTGCTCCCCGCTCCGGACCCGGCGGCGCCCACGGCCCCGGCACCCGTCGGCAGATGACCCGTCGGGGTGACCGGCCGGAGTGACCCGCCGAAGCACGTCCCGGCGGGTCACGTCGCGGCGGGCACGTCCCGGCGGGTCAGGCCACATACGTACGGGGCGACTCGGCCTCGATCGTGGCGCCCGAGGCCACCAGGTCGGCGGCGGCGGCGAGCCGGGTGGCGGCCTTCTCGGCGACCGCTCCCCCGACGGTGAACGGAAGCCGTACGTACCCCTCGAACGCGCCGTCCACCCCGAAGCGGGGCCCCGACGGCACCCGGACCCCCAGCCGGGCGCCCGCCTCCGCGATGCGCGAGCCGGAGAGGCCGCCGGTGCGGGCCCAGAGGGTGAGCCCGCCGTGCGGGACGGTGAACTCCCAGTCGGGCAGATGGCGTCGGACGGCGTCGACGAGCGCGTCACGGTTGCCGCGGGCGAGTGCCCGGCGCACCTCGATGGCCTCCTCCCAGCCACCGGTGTTCAGCAGCCAGGCGACGGCGAGCTGTTCGATGACGGGGGTGCCCAGATCCGCGTAGGCGCGGGCGGCGACCAGGCTGCGGATGACATCGGGCGCGGCGCGCACCCAGCCGATGCGCAACCCCGCCCAGAACGACTTGCTCGCCGAGCCGACGGTGATCACGGTGCTGCCCCCGGGGTCGAAGGCGCAGACCGGGCGGGGCAGCGCCACCTCGTCGTCCAGGCGCAGCTCGGTCATGGTCTCGTCGGCGATCAGGATCGTTCCGGCGGCGCGGGCCGCGTCGACGAGCTGCCGGCGCTGCTCCTCGGTGGCCAGGGCGCCGGTGGGGTTGTGGAAGTCGGCGATGACATAGGCCAGCCGGGGCGCGGCGGCGCTGAGGACCTGGCGCCAGGCCGGGATGTCCCAGCCCCCGAGTTGGTCGGCCACCGCGACGGGTACCAGCCGGGCGCCCGCCTCCCGCATCAGCTGGAGGATGTTGGCGTAGCTGGGTGATTCGACGGCGACCCGCTCCCCGGGCCGGACCATCAGCCGGCAGGCGGCGGCGACCGCCCCCATGGCGCCGGTGGTGACCATGATCTGCTCGGGCATGGTCGGTATGCCGCTCGCGGTGTAGCGGTCGGCGAGCGCCTGGCGCAGGGCGGGCAGCCCGGCGGGGTAGTCGCCGTGGGTGCGGGCGTAGGGCGGCAGTTCGTCCAGGGCGCCGTGCATGGCGCGGGTGAGCCACGGTTCAGGGGCGGGCAGCGCGGCACAGCCGAGGTCGATGACGGACGCCGCGGCCTCGGGCGGGAGCGGATCGAGCCCCCGGGTGGGCAGCGGGCTTCCGGCGGGCATGGCGGTCCAGCTCCCGGCGCCGCGCCGGGACTCCAGGAACCCCTCGCCGCGCAGCGCCTCATAGGCGGCGGCGACGGTGGTGCGGCTGACCGCGAGCGCCGCGGCGAGCTCGCGCTCGGCGGGGAGGCGTGCCGCGACCGGAACCCGGCCCTCCAGGATGAGCAGCCGTACGCCGTCGGCCAGGGAGCGGTAGGCGGGGACGCGGCGGCCCCCGGTCAGTGAGGCCGCGGCCCCGGCGGCCACGCCGTCACGGGTGTGCTGCGACCCGAGCAGCCGGGCCAGTTGGGGTGCGCCGACCGCGGACGTCCATGGACTCATCGAAAGCGGTCCACCTTTCGGAAATTGGCCGTAGAACTGGACTGGTTCCAGGCCACAGAGTGACATGCCGCAGGCCACTCACACCAGGAGCTCGCATTGTCCGATCGCCTTCCACGCCGCCTTGTCCAGCTCTACGTGGGGCTCGTCCTGTACGGCGCGTCCATGGGGCTCCAGTTGCGCGCCGCCGTCGGTCTCGACCCCTGGGACGCCTTCCACCAGGGCATCGCCGAGCACACCCCGCTGTCGATCGGCACGGTGACGGTCGTCGTCGGCCTCGTCGCGCTGCTGCTGTGGATCCCGCTGCGTGAGCGACCGGGCCTCGGCACAGTGTCGAACGTGATGGTGCTCGGGCCGGTGATGGACGCCACCATGTGGCTGATACCGGAGCAGGAGTCGCTGGCGGTGCGGATCCCGATGCTGCTCTTCGCGATCGTGCTGTGCGGCGCGGCCACCGGGCTCTACATCTCGGCGCGGTTCGGGGCGGGCCCGCGGGACGGGCTGATGACGGGGCTGCACCGGCGCACCGGGTGGTCGCTCCGGCTGGTGCGGACCGGGATCGAGCTGGCGGTGCTGGCCACCGGCTTCGCCCTGGGCGGGTCGGTGGGACTGGGTACGGTGCTGTTCGCGCTGACCATCGGGCCGCTGTCGCAGTTCTTCCTGCGTGTCTTCGCGATTCCCGCGCCCACCGGGACGCCGGGCCCCGGGATCATGGCGCGCGGCGGTGCCGAGCCCCAGGTCCGGGACCTGATTTAGGGCTGGCGCGATCGGGGCGGTAGTGTACGCCCTTGGCCTACCAGGCGGACCGTTACTGCGCGCTAAAGTACCAGAAACGCTGGGTGACATCTGCTGCCAGATGTGACAAACCGGGCGCCTGTGGGTAGAACAACGGGGCGGCACGACGGGCGACGCATGTCCCAATACGGGAATCTTCACCGCCGACCGGACGTTGACCGGATGACGACGACAGCGACACCTGTCCTGTGGGCGACAAGCCCGGGAGGCACGATTCATGAGTGAGCGAGCTCTCCGCGGCACGCGACTCGTGGTGACCAGCTACGAGACCGACCGCGGCATCGATCTGGCCCCGCGCCAGGCGGTGGAGTACGCATGCCAGAACGGCCATCGATTTGAGATGCCGTTTTCGGTAGAGGCGGAGATCCCGCCGGAGTGGGAGTGCAAGGCGTGCGGCGCCATGGCACTCCTGGTGGACGGCGACGGACCTGAGGAGAAGAAGGGCAAGCCTGCGCGCACGCACTGGGACATGCTCATGGAGCGGCGCACCCGCGAGGAGTTGGAGGAGGTGCTGGCCGAGCGGCTGGCGGTCCTGCGCTCCGGCGCCATGAACATCGCCGTGCATCCGCGGGACACGACACGTAAGTCTGCCTGAATCCGAGCGGCAGCACTGAGAGAACAAGGGCCGGGGCCACTGCTGAGCAGTGGCCCCGGCCCTTGTTCGCGTTGGCGTCGGCCTCCGCGGTGGCATCGGCGTCGGGTGGGGCTGTGGCCGCCGGTGGCCCGGCCCCGGCCCTGAGTACGACCGACGGCACGGCGCGGCACATCCGGCGGAGCGCTCAGTCAGCCCCGGTCGCGTGGCCGCAGCCCGGGGCCCGGCTCTCCATCGCCGTCCCGGTCCCGGTCGTCCCCGTCCTTGATCACCTCGCCCTGGATGACCGTGCCCCGCTCCGCGCGCGCCTGTCCGCCCCGGCGCTCCCACTCCTCACGGGCCTGAAGGAAGGGGTCGGACGGGGATCCGGGGACGAAGCCCATCCGGCGCGACAGCGCACTCTCCGCGCGGCGTCGCAGCAGCGCCCGGGTCGGCGGGAACAGACACACCAGCGCGGCCACGTCCGATATCAGCCCCGGCACCATGAGCAGCAGCCCGCCGAGCATGGTGAAGGAGCTTCCGGGCCGCACCGAGGGCTCCTCGGCGCCGCCCGGCCGCATCGACCCGGCCAAGCTCTGCCACGCCCGGCGGCCACCGCGCTTGACCACGGCCCCGCCCACCACCACGCCCGCGACCAGCAGCAGGAAGACGGTCAGCCCACCGGCCAGGTCCGCCACCAATGTCAGCAGCCAGATCTCCAGAACCAGCCAGGCGGCGATCCCCAGCGGCACGAAGGTGCGGGCGCGTGAGCGCTTCGGGCGGGTCGGGTCGCTCTGCTGGGATGCGCCGGTCATCATGCCTCCAAGTGTGCCCGGACCCGTGCGCGAAACGGAGCCCGGGGCCGCGTGGCCAAGGGGATCGAGGGGATCTCATGGGTTCCAACGTGCGAGGTGTCCCAGAGGCTCCAGCAGCCGGAAAGGAGTCCGAAGAGGAGTCCAAGGAGGACTCCGAAGAGACACGAAGAGGACCCGAAGGAGACCGGACGGAATCCGCGGGGAATCGGCGGTGGCGGTCCGGGTACCCGCTGTCGGCGGAGGTGTCGAATGACGGGTGTGCTGGAGGTCCTGGTGTGGTGGGCGGCGCTGGCCGGGATCTGGCTGGTGCTGATCGGCACCGTCGACCCCCTGGAGATCCTGGTCGGGTCGGCCGCCGCGCTGGCCGCCGCCCTGCTCGCCCGCGCCGGGCGACGGGCGGTGACGGGCCGGTGAGCACCTCCGAGGGCTGGCTGGTGGCGGCGCTGGTGCCGCTGCTCGCGCTGGTGCCGGTGCTGTGGCGGATCGCCTACGGCTCGCCCAAGGACCGGCTGATCGGCCAGAACCTCACCTCGCTGCTGGCCGGGCTGGTGCTGCTGCTGGCCGCGCAGGGCTTCCACCGGACCTCGTACACCGATGTGGCGCTGGTGGTCAGCGTGCTCGGCCCGACCGGAACGCTGATCTACGCCCGCTTTCTGGGCGTCCTGCCCGACTCGCGGCTGGTGCGGTGGACGGCACTGGTGGGGGTGCCCGCCACGGTGCTGCCGCTGTGCGTGGCGACCGGGCCCGGCCGGGCCATGGCGAAGCTGCTGCTGATCGGCGCGCTGCTGATCGCGGGCAGCGTGGTGACCAGCGCCCGCGGCGGAAACGGGGGCATCACGGCATGACCGATGTGCTGATCGTCGTCGCGCTGCTGCTGGTCGCGGGCGCCGCCACCGCCGCCGTGCTCAACCGGGACCCGGTGCGGCAGACGCTGGTGCTGTCCTTCCTCGGCCTCGCGCTGGCCCTGCTGTTCACCTTCCTCCAGGCGCCGGACGTCGCGCTCTCGCAGCTCGCCGTCGGCTCCGCGGTGACGCCGCTGATGATCCTGCTGACCGTGCGCAAGGTGCGACGGCGCCCGGGGGACGGCGACGGCGCGGACCAGCGGGCGGGCCGTGAGCGATGAGCGCCCGGGTCCGGCTGTGGGTCTTCCTGGTGGGCGCCGCCGGGTTCGCCGTGCTGTTCGCCGTCGCCTGCTTCGGCCTGCCGGCGTTCGGCACCGGCACCGGCCACCACCCGTACGGCGTCCGGGCCGTGCACGCCTCCTTGAGCCATCACACGGCCAATGTCATCGCGTCCGTCAACTTCGATCTGCGCGCCTTCGACACGCTCGGCGAGGAGACCATCTTCTTCTCCGCCGTCCTCGGCACCGTGGTGCTGCTGCGCCAGGCCCGGGACGAGCACCGCAAGGATCCCGAGCCCGCCGTGGTCCACCCACGGGTGCGCCGGTTCGCGCTGCTGATGCTGCCGCTCGCCCTGCTGGTGGGGCTGTATGTGATCGCGCACGGTCAGATCAGCCCGGGCGGCGGCTTCCAGGGCGGGGTGGTCGCCGCCACCGCGCTGCATCTGCTCTACATCGCCGCCGACTACCGGGCCCTGGAGCGGGTCCGGCCGCTGACGCTCTACGAGATCGGGGAGGCCGCGGGCGAGGTGGCCTATGTCATCACCGGGCTCGCGGCCGTCCTCGCGGGGGCGGCGTTCCTCGCGAACGTCCTGCCGTTCGGGACCTTCGCGACCCTGTCCTCGGGCGGCACGGTGCCGGTGCTCAACGCGGCCGTCGGCCTGGAGGTCGCCAGCGGGGTCGTGGTCCTGCTGGCCCGCTTCCTGGACCAGGCCGTGGAGATCGAGGAGCCCGGGGAGGGCGACGGGAGCCCGCGCGGCGCGGGAGACGGCGGAGACAACGGAGACGACGAGAGGGAGCGAGCGTGACGGTCCTGCCGTACCTGGTCGCCGGATGGATCTTTCTGATCGGTGTGTACGGGCTGGTGACCAGCCGGAACCTGATCCATGCCGTGGGGTGCCTGGCGGTCACCCAGTCCTCCACCTATGTGCTGCTGCTCGCCGTCGGCTACCGCAACGGCGGCACCGCCCCGGTCTTCGCCGACGCGCCCACCGACAGCCGGGTGGTCGACCCGGTGGTCCAGGCGCTGGCCCTCACCGACATCGTGGTCGGCGCGACCGTGACCGCGCTGCTGCTCGCGCTCGTCGTCCAGCTCCGCAAACGCCATGGCACGGTCGACCCGGACGCCCTGTCGGAGCTGAAGGGCTGACCGGGTGGACACCGCGCGACTGCTGCCGCTGGTGGTGGCGGCACCGCTGATGGGCGCGGCGGTGCTGGTTGCCACGGGACGGCGGCTGCCCCGGTTCGCCTCCGACGTTCTGGGCTGCGCCTTCGCGACCGTCACCGCCGTACTGGCGCTCCTGGTGCTGTTCCGGGCCGGTCATCCCGGGCCGGAGGCGTATCCGGTGGAGTGGGTGGGCGGCTGGCGGCCGGTGGGCGGCGGCGCGGCGGGCATCGTGCTGGTCGGCGATCCGCTGGGCGCCGGGCTCGCGGCGCTGGCCTCGCTGCTCGTCGTCGCCGTCCTCCTCTACTCCTGGCGCTACTTCGAGCAGCCGCCGCGCCGCCACACCGGCTCCTTCCCCGCGCTGATCCTGGTGTTCCAGGCGGGCATGTGCGGTTTCGCGCTGACCGGCGATCTGTTCAACGCCTTCGTCTTCTTCGAGCTGATGGGCGTGGTCGCCTACGCGCTGACCGGCTTCCGGGTCGAGGAGCCCAAGCCGCTGCAGGGCGCGCTGGCCTTCGGGGTGGTGAACTCCCTGGGCGCCTACGTCACCTTGCTGGGCATCACGCTGCTGTACGCGCGCACCGGGGAGCTGGGGTTCGCGCAGATCGGGCGGAAGCTGGACGCGGGCGGGCCGGACGGGCTGGTGCTCGCCGCGTTCGTCCTGGTGACGACGGGTCTGCTGGTGAAGGCGGCCGCCGTCCCGTTCCACTTCTGGCTGCCGGACGCGCACGCGGTCGCCCCGACGCCCGTGTGCATGCTGCTGTCCGGGGTGATGGTGGAGCTGGGTGTCTACGGGGTCGCCCGGGTCTACTGGACGGTCTTCGCCGGGCCCGGCGGTCTCTCCCACCCCGACTTCACCCGCGCCCTGCTGGTGCTGGGCGTCCTCACGGCCCTGCTGGGGGCGGTGATGTGCTGGCAGCAGCGCCATCTCAAACGGCTGCTGGCGTTCTCGACCGTCTCCCACACCGGGCTGTTCCTGATCGGCGTCGCCGTGCTGACCCCCGAGGGGATCTCGGGCACGGCGCTGTACGTCCTCGGCCATGCGGGGGTGAAGGCGGCCCTCTTCGCCTGCGCCGGGGTGCTGCTGGACCGGTACGCGTCGGTGGACGAGCACGAGTTGTTCGGCCGGGCCCGGGAGCTGCCGGAGGTCGGGGCACTGTTCGCGGTGGGCGGTCTGGCCTTGAGCGGGCTGCCGCCGTTCGGCTCCGGGCTCGGCAAGGCCGTCGCCGAGGAGGCCGCGGGGCACACCGCCGCATGGCTGCCCGCGCTCTACGTCCTGGTGTCGGCGGTGACCGGGGGCGCGGTGCTGCGCGCCGGGCTGCGGATCTTCGCCGGAGTGGGGCGGCGGCCCCGGGACGGGCAGGAGAGCGGCCCGGAGACCACCGGCGAGGAGGAGCCCGAGACCGGCCGCCGCCTCGGGCAGATCCCGGTGCCGCTGCTGGCGGTGCCCGCCGTGCTGCTGGCCGCGTCGCTGGCCATCGGGGTGATCCCGGCCGTCGCGTCCGCGGTGGGCCGGGCCGGGGCGCTGTTCACCGACACCGGCGGCTACCGGCGGTCGGTGCTCGACGGACGCGCCACGGCCGTCCCGGCGTCCGTGCCGCCGCACTGGCAGGCGACCGGGATCCTGCTCGGGCTGCTCTCCACTGCCCTCGCCATCACCCTGGCCACACTGGCGGTACGGCGGCCGGTCCACACCGGGACGGCCGCGCTACTCGCGCCCGTACGGCGGCTGCAGTCCGGGCATATCGGCGACTACGTCGCCTGGCTGGTCGCCGGGACGGCACTGCTCACGGTGCTGACCGTCCCGGGGGTCCGCTGAGACCGAGACGCGCTCGGTCCCGTGGTCAGCGGTGGCGCAGTGCCGAGATCAGCTGACTCTTGGACATCTGGGACCTGCCCTCGATGCCCGCCTTCTGGGCCTCGCGGTACAGATCCTCCTTGGTCCGCATCTCCATGCTGCCCGACTTGGCGCTCCCTCGGGCCGCCATGCCGCGCGCCGTCGACTTCCCGCTCTTCGTGGTCGCTTTAGCCATGTTCCGCCTCCTTCCGCCTCAAGTGTCCGGTACGGGACGGAAGGACGCCTGCGGGACTACTCCGAGCGCGAAGGCGGAGGACCGGAGATTCGGACCCGGCGGGACCGTAAGCCCGGCCCGGGGGCCCGGAGCCGGGTTTACGGCTCCTTGCGTCCCAGCATCTTGTTGACCCGCGAGCCCACGCCCCAGGACATGACCCGCCAGGCCGCCTCCGTGACGATGTCGCGGCTCATCTTGCTCTCGCCGCGCTCGCGTTCGATGAAGGTGACCGGAACCTCGATGACATGGAAGCCCGCCTTGATGGCCCGCCAGGCCAGGTCGATCTGGAAGCAGTAGCCCTGGGAGGCGACCTCGTCCATGCCGATGCCCTCGAGCGTCTCCTTACGGAACGCGCGATAGCCGGCCGTCATATCGCGGATCGGCACATCGAGGAGAAGGCGGGAGTACGTGCTGCCGCCCCGGGAGATGAACTCGCGGGACTTGGGCCAGTTGACGATGCGGCCGCCGGGCACCCAGCGGGAACCGATCACCAGATCCGCGCCCTTGAGCGCGGTGAGCAACCGGGGCAGTTCCTCGGGCTGGTGGGAGCCGTCGGCGTCCATCTCCACCAGCACGCCGTAGCCGTGCTCGATGCCCCAGCGGAACCCGGCCAGATAGGCGGCGCCGAGGCCCTCCTTGCCCTTGCGGTGCAACACCTTGACGCGGTCGTCCTCGGCGGCCAGCTCATCGGCGACCTTGCCGGTACCGTCCGGGCTGTTGTCGTCCGCGACGAGGATGTGCGCGTCCGGAACCGACTCCCGGACCCGCTCGACGATCGACTTGATGTTCTCCGCCTCGTTATAGGTCGGGATGATCACCAAGGTCGTACCGAGCGGGCCATACTTCCGCCGGCCACCGTCGTCCTGACGCTCGCGGCCCGGCTCCGCATCCGCGCCGTCGGTGCGCGGCTCGTCGGCTTCGGCCAACGGCGCGTCGGCCTTCGTGCTGGGCTCCGCGGCTCCGGTACCCGGCTCGTCGGCCTTCGCGCTCGACTCACCAGCCTTCGCACTCGGCTCTCCGGCCTCGCGTGCGTCGCTCACGGCGTCGGATTGTTCGCTTCTCCGCCCGTGAGACGAATCATCACGGTCGTTGCTCCGGCGCGGCTCCTCGGCCTCGCGTGCGTCGCTCACGGCTACTGCCCCTTCTCGTCCGTACGTCCCCGACGGCCGATCGTGATCGCGGCCGCGCAGGACAGAACGCCCACCATAGCGAGCACCCACTCGGGGATCGCACCGACGCGGTCGGCCAGGGTCTTGCCGTCACGCAGCGGGATGCGCGCGGTGAGCACATCTCGCGTGAATTCTTTCGTCCGCTGCTCGATCCTGCCATCCGGGGAGACCACGGCGCTGATCCCGCTCGTGGCCGCGGTGATCACCGGCCGACCGTGTTCGATCGCCCTCAGCTTGGACATGACCAGCTGCTGCTCGGGCTGGCCGCTGCGCCCGTAGGTGGCGTTGTTGGTCTGGACGACGATCGCCCGGGCGCCCGCGTTGACCGTGTCGCGGACGATCTCGTCGTAGGCGACCTCGAAGCAGATCACATCGCCGAGCCGGGCGGGGCCGACCTTGAGCACGCCGGTGTGGTCGCCGGGGTAGAAGTCGCGGGGCACCCGCTGGAGCCGGGTGATGATCTTGCTGAGCTGCTGGCGGAAGGGGACGTACTCACCGAAGGGCACGGGGTGCTGCTTGGTGTACGAGGCGCCGGGGCCGCTCTTCGGGTCCCAGACGATGCCCTGGTTCTCCACATAGCCCTGTTTGGTCGGATGGTCGACCAGGGCGCCGACCAGCACCGGAACGCCGATCGCCTTCACGGCCTCGTCCATCCGGGCGTATGCCTCCCGATACTGGAAGGGATCGAGGTCGGAGGCGTTTTCCGGCCAGATGACGAGATCGGGCTTGGCGATCCGGCCCGCCTTGACGTCCTTGGCCAGGTCCAGGGTCGCGTTCACATGGTTATTGAGGATCTTCATCGGGCGGCCCAGGAAGTCCATCCCGGCCTGCTGCACATTGCCCTGGACGACGGCGATGTCGACCGAGTCGTCGGCGGCGGTGGGGATGGGCACCGCGAATCCGGTCACCGTCACGGCGGCGGCGACGGCCACGGCCCCGGCGGCGGGCAGGGCGCCGCGCGGCGAGAGGCCCCCGGCGCGGCGCAGCCGCCACAGGACGAGCGCGGCGGAGGCGAGCGCCCCGCCCGTCAGCGCGACGCCGAAGGTGACCAGCGGGGCGCCGCCCAGCGCGGCGAGCGGGGTGTAGGGCGAGCCGGTATTGGCGAAGGCCAGCCGGCCCCAGGGGAAGCCGCCGAAGGGCACCCGGTCGCGGGCCCACTCCTCGGCGACCCACAGACAGGCCGTCCACAGCGGCCACAGGGCCGGTACCGGCAGCCGGGAGACCAGGGCCAGGCCCGCCCCCATCAGCGCGAGGAAGGCCGCCTGGATGACCGACAGGCCGATCACCGCGTCCCAGCCCACGACGCTGAGCCACTTCAGCAGCAGCAGGAAGAACGGCACCCCGAAGGCGAAGCCCGTCCAGGCGCCCTGGCGCGCGGTCCGGCCGTGGGTGAGCAGGGCCAGGGCGGCGACGGCCACCAGGGACAACGGCCACACCCCGAACGGCGGGAAGGCGAGGCCGAGCGCGAGCCCACTGACCGCCGCCAACGCGCTGCGCCGCGCCTCACGGCGGGCGAGCAGGCCCAGACGGCGCAGCCGGCCGGGCCGCCGCTCTCCGCCGGACGGCTCGGACGCGGTCGCGGGCGCCGCGGTCCCGGTCTGGCCGCCCTCGGCGGTGTCACCGCCTTCGACGGCGCCGCCGGTGGGCGGCGTGACGGCGGGGCCGGACCGCGGACCCGGACGGTCTGCGTCCGGCCCGGTGGGGGCGGTTTCGGCGGTGGTGTCGGAACCCGATGGCACGGTGCGGCCTTCCTACAGGTCGTGCTGTGGTGAAGTGACCGTATAACGCGGGCGCCCAGAAGTTGTCCCGAGGTGCGGATTGTGACCTCGGGCTATGGAAACGCTTCGGCCATGGCGGGGGTTCCTCGCCCGGCGGCGGCCCCGCCCCCGCGTCGGGGGACGGTCCGCCGGTGTGCGCGTGCGGAGTGGGGGCCCGACGCCCTTCGGGCCGACCTGGGACCCGCTGGCTGCGGATCGACCGAGAGCCGTTGTCTACTGAGCGTCCGGGCCCCTCCCGGGTCGCACCTGCCGACCCGGCGATCCCTCCCTCGCCCCCGTGCGCTGGACCTGGCTCCCAGTGGCGGCGCACCGCGGCGGCGCGTCTCCCTCTGGCCCAGCGGCGTTCGACGACTGCGTGAAGATTCCCCGGTCGGGCGTCCAGTGGTGGACGAGGCCGAACCTACCGGCCACCGACCGCACCCTGTCAACAGCCACATGACCTGCGCCGTTTCCTCAAATGACCAGGTCAGTACGGACGATGTTCAGATGCCACGACAGGCCGGGGGCTCATCGTTCGGCGGTACGGGGCGCCCGCGCGTCACTCGTCCGGCCGGAGGTGGACGGTGTGTCCGCCCACCACCGTGCGCACGCAGACGGGCAGTTGACCGCCGGGGGTGAGGTCGGGCAGGCCGGGGGTGCCGGAGCGGGGGTCGGTCGACCATCCGGCGACCCGCGTGTCGGGCACCTGCACGATGAGTTCACCGGTCCGCCAGATCGCGTAGTCGGCGGGCGCGCCGGGCACCAGGACGCCCGCGTCGTCCCGCCCGATGGCCCGCCAGCCGCCGCGGGTGTGAGCGGTGAAGGCGGCGCGGACGGAGATCCGGTGTTCCGGGGTGCGGTGGAAGGCGGCGGCGCGCACGGTGCCCCAGGGGTCGAGCGGGGTGACCGGGCTGTCGGAGCCGAGCGCCAGGGGCACACCGGCGCGCAGCAGCGCCGCGTACGGGTTGAGGGTGCGGGCCCGCCCGGGGCCGAGCCGCTGGGCGTACATGCCCTCCTCGCCACCCCACAGGGCGTCGAAGGCGGGCTGGACGGAGGCGGTGAGGCCGAGGTCGGCGAAGGCCGCGATGGTCCCGGGAGTGAGCATCTCGGCGTGTTCGACGCGGTGGCGGGCGGCGCGGACGCGGGCGAGCCCGGCCTTGTCGGCGGCGGCCCGTACGCCCTCGACGACGGCCGTGACGGCGGCGTCGCCGATGGCGTGGAATCCGGCCTGGATCCCGGCCTCGGTGCAGGCGATGACATGGGCGGCGATGGCCGCCGCGTCCAGATAGGCGGTACCGGTGTGCGGCGTGTCGGCGTACGGCTGGTGGAGACACGCCGTGTGCGAGCCGAGCGCCCCGTCGGCGAAGAGGTCGCCCGCCGCGCCGATGGCGCCGAGTTCGCGCACCTTGTCCAGGTCGGCGGCGCTGCTCGCGGCCTCCGCCCAGTAGCCGTGGACCCGCGGTCCCGGCTCCCCGGCGGCAAGCTTCAGCAGCCCGGTGAGGTCGTCCTCGGAGGAGATGTCGGGCCCGGCGCATTCGTGGAGGGAGCCGATGCCGAGCGAGGCCGCGCGGGCCAGGGCGGCCCGCTGGGCGTCGGTGCGCTGCCGCTCGGTTACGGCCGCGTGGGCGGCGGCCCGGACGGCGTGGTGGGCGGCGCCGGTCAGGGGGGCGTCGGCGCGGTGGCCGACCAGGTCCGACACGCCGGGGACGCGGTCGAGGAGGGCGGTGGTGACGACGGCGGAGTGCACATCGATGCGGGTGAGATAGAGGGGGCGGCCGCCGGTCGCCTCGTCGAGTTCGGCCCGCGACGGCGGCCGTCCCTCGGGCCAGCGGGCGGCGTCCCAGCCATGGCCGAGCAGCACCCGGTCGGCGGGGCGGGCGGCGGCGAAGGCGCGCACCCGCTCCAGCGCGTCGGCGAGCGTACGGGCGCCGGTGAGATCGAGTCCGGTAAGGGCGAGCCCGGTCGCGGTGGTGTGCACATGCGCATCGGTGAACGCCGGGGTGACCAGTGCCCCGTCCAGCGGGATGATCTCGTCCACGCCGTCCGCGAAGCTGTCCGCGGCCCCTTCGGAGCCGACCCAGGCGATGGTGCCGCGCTCGACGACCATCGCGGTCGCGAACGGGTCGGCGGGGCTGTGGACCTCACCTCCGCGCAGCAGGACGGTACGGCCTTCGGGGGCCTGGGCGGGGGTCGGGTCGTTCACGGCGGGCTGCCTCGGGGGGTATCAGATGAGGGGGCTGGGAAGGGGGCCCGGCAAAGAGAGGCCGGGCGTTCAGACGCGCGGCGGGCGCGCCTCGTAGGGCGTGGAGAGGACCACGGTGGTGCGGGTGGAGACTCCGGCCAGCGAGCGGATCCGGCTGAGCAGGTGCTCCAGCTCCAGCGGGGTGGCGACGCGCACCTTGAGGATGTAGTTCTCATCGCCCGCGACGCTGTGGCACGCCTCGATCTCGGGCACCTCGGCAAGCCGCTCGGAGATGTCGTCGGGCGCGCTGGGGTCGAAGGGTTTGACCGAGATGAACGCGGTGAGAGGCAGCCCGACGGCCTCGGGGTCCACGACGGCGGCATAGCCGCGGATCACGCCCCGTTGTTCGAGGCGGCGAACCCGCTGGTGCACGGCCGATGTGGACAGGCCGGTGGCCTTGCCCAGGTCCGTGTAGCTCATCCGGCCGTCCTTGACGAGCAGCTCCACGATCTGTCTGTCCAACTCCTCCACAGCCGATCACCTTATGTGGTCGGGAGGGCTCCGGCACAACGGGTGGGCACACCGGGCAGAGACGCCCGTACGCCGCACCTGCACCAGGCATGTGACGAACACCACATCTCCTCATGGGTGTCCTATGAGTTGCCGCGATTACCTATGCGGCCGCGAGGGAAATGCTTGCTGTGGTCGAGGCCGACGCGCCCGACCAGCCCACCCGAGGGGGAAACACATGCCTCAGCTCGAGCGCCTCGACACAGGCGACATCGATACCGACGAGCACAACGACACCTATGAGATGTTCCGGGTGATCTGCCCGGACTGCGCGCGCCCCATCGCGCTCCTCGCCGACGAGGACGTTCTTCCCGAGCACGCGCTCTGCTCCTCCCCGTGGGACCCGTTCGGGCTCACGGTCTGCGCCGGCACCGGCCGCCGGGCGGCCGACGCCGCCCCCGCCGACGCGTCGCTGGAGGCGCGGGAGCGGGACGCCGCGCTGCTGCTGACCCTTCCGGCGGGCCTGGACTGGCGGACGCAGCCGTTCTCACACCTCGGCGGCCCCGGCTCACAGCCGGTCCGCTCCCCGGTGACGCGGCGGTAGGCGAACGGCGGGGGCGCATGCCGCGCCCCCCACCGAAACACCCGGCTCAGCCGGTCTCAGAACCCCCGGCTCAGCCGGTCTCAGGTCCCGCGAGAGCGCGGGCGATGACCACCCGCTGGATCTGGTTGGTGCCCTCCACGATCTGCAGGACCTTCGCCTCGCGCATATAGCGCTCGACCGGGAAGTCCGCCGTGTAGCCGTATCCGCCGAGCAGTTGGACGGCGTCGGTGGTGATCCGCATCGCGGCGTCCGTGCAGAACAGCTTGGCCATCGCCGCCTGCTTGGAGAACGGCCGCCCCGCGTCCCGCAGCCGTGCCGCCGCCAGGTACAGGGCGCGCCCGGCCTCGATCTGGGTGGCCATGTCGGCGAGCATGAAGCGCAGCCCCTGGAAGTCGGCTATCGGCCGGCCGAACTGCCGCCGCTGCGCGGTGTAGGCGAGCGCCTCGTCCAGCGCCGCCTGGGCGACGCCGACGGCGCAGGCCGCGATGCCCAGACGGCCCGCGTCGAGGGCGGACAGGGCGATCGCGAACCCCTGGCCCTCCTCGCCGATGCGGCGTGCGTCGGGGACCCGCACCCCGTCGAGATGGATCTGGGCGGTCGGCGAACCGGCCATGCCCATCTTGTGCTCGGGTGCGGCCGCCGAGAGCCCGGGGGTGCCCGCGGGGACGAGGAAGGCGCTGATGCCCCGGGTGCGCTCGGGGCCGGTGCGGGCGAGCACGGTGTAGAAGTCGGCGATTCCGCCGTGGGTGATCCACGCCTTGGTGCCCTCGATCGTCCAGGTGTCCCCGTCACGGGTGGCCCGGGTGGTGAGCCCGGCCGCGTCGGAGCCGGAGGAGGGCTCGGAGAGGCAGTACGCGCCGAGCAGACCGCCGCCCAGCATCGCGGGAAGGTGCTCGGCCCGCTGCTCCTTGCTGCCGTAGCGGGCGAGGGCGTGGCAGGCCAGGGTGTGGACGCTGACGCCGAGGCCGACGGTCAGCCGGGCCGCCGCGAGTTCCTCCAGGACCTGCAGATAGACCTCGTACGGCTGGTCGCCACCACCGAACTCCTCGGGCTGGACCAGCCCCAGCAGCCCGGACTCGGACAACAGGGTGAACAGCTCGCGGGGGAAGCGCCCGGCGGCCTCCTCCTCGGCGGCCCGGGGCTTGATCTCCCGTTCGATCAGCTCGCGGACGAGCGAAATCAGGTCGCGGGCCTCCTCGGTGGGCAACTCGCGTTCCACCGGCTGCGGGCCGTGGTCGGTCATGGCGGCGCTCTCCTCTCCCCTGTTCAGGCGCTGCGGCGACGTGCGCCGGGGTGTGGCGGCGCCGCCGGTGTTGCTGCCGCCGACCGGCCCGCCCGCCCGGATCGCGAGGGGTGGTGACCTGTACCGCGGCGGTTGGAGTATGCCCGATCCCGGGCCTTCCGCCACCGGTTGCCCGATCTTCGATCAACTTCGCACACGAACGCCCACCACCTTCTTACGCGCATTCCCACCAACGTCGCATGTGCGGAGCAAATTGGCCCAGACCATTGACCCCACTGGTCTAGTCCTTCTACCTTTTCCCCACCCTGCCCTGCGCGTTCATGTCAAGCTATGGGCAGGTCGTCGGGCAGTTCACTCTCCCCTCACCCCCCACCGAGGAGACTCCATGCTCAGACCAGGCAGACTGTCGGCCGCGCTCGCGGCGCTCTGTACGGCGGTCCTGACCGCCACTCTGCTCGCGGGCTCGGCCGCGGCCGGTGAACCCCAAAGCGCCGGCATAACCAAGGCCACGCCCAAGGCCGCGCCCAAGGCCGCCGAGGCCCCCGCCACGAAGGCCGCCGGTGACAAGGTCGTCGGCTACTTCACCGAATGGGGCATCTACCAGCGCAACTACCACGTCAAGAACGTCGAGACCTCGGGCTCGGCCGCCAAGCTCACCCACATCAACTACGCCTTCGGCAATGTCACCGGCGGCAAGTGCGCCATCGGCGACGCCTACGCCGACTACGACAAGGCGTACGACGCGGCGAGCAGCGTCGACGGCCAGGCCGACACCTGGGACGCGGGCGCCCTGCGCGGCAACTTCAACCAGCTGCGCAAGCTGAAGAAGCTCCACCCGGGCCTCAAGGTGCTGTGGTCCTTCGGCGGCTGGACCTGGTCCTCCGGGTTCACCGAGGCCGCCAAGAACCCCGCGGCCTTCGCGCAGTCCTGCTACGACCTGGTCGAGGACCCGCGCTGGGCGGATGTCTTCGACGGCATCGACATCGACTGGGAGTACCCCAACGCCTGCGGGCTGACCTGTGACACCAGCGGGAAGGACGCCTTCAAGAACCTGATGGCCGCGATGCGCGCGAAGTTCGGTTCGTCCAATCTGGTGACCGCGGCGATCACGGCCGACGCCTCCTCCGGCGGCAAGATCGAGGCCGCCGACTACGCGGGCGCCGCGCAGTACGTCGACTGGTACAACCCGATGACGTACGACTTCTTCGGCGCATGGGCCGCACAGGGCCCCACCGCCCCGCATTCGCCGCTCAACTCCTACGACGGCATTCCGCAGCAGGGCTTCGACACCGACGCCGCCATCACCAAGCTCAAGGGCGCCGGCATCCCGGCCTCGAAGCTGCTGCTGGGCATCGGCTTCTACGGACGCGGCTGGAGCGGCGTCACCCAGGACGCCCCCGGCGGCACGGCGACCGGCGCCGCGCCCGGCACGTACGAGGCGGGCATCGAGGACTACAAGGTGCTCAAGAACTCCTGCCCGGCGACCGGCACGGTCGCGGGGACGGCCTACGCGCACTGCGGCGACCAGTGGTGGAGCTATGACACTCCCGCCACCATCGCCGGCAAGATGAACTACAAGCAGCAGCAGGGCCTGGGCGGCACCTTCTTCTGGGAGCTCAGCGGCGACACCACCAACGGTGAGCTGATCAAGTCCATCAGCTGACCCTCGTACGAACCCCGTACGCCCCCTGATGACGCGGGCGGGGAGCCCTCACCGGCTCCCCGCCCGCGTTGTCGTGCGTGGCGGGCCCGACGTGCGTGGCGGGCTCGACCGGCGGCCGACCGATCCTCAAGCGTTCAAGCGGCGTGCGAGGGGGCGCGGGAAGCGTAAGGGGAGATTCCCGGCAACGCCGCACACCCGGTGTGAACACGCTCCATCCGGTGCCCGTACCTGAACGCGGCTTGTTCTGACTGTTGCGGGGCATCCGCCCCACAAGGAAATCTGAGCGCACGGGTGACCCGCACCGTCTCGTGCGCATGAACCAAAGGAACGATCATGAGCTCCGAGCAGTGCCCGAGCTGTGGTGGCCAACTCGCCGTGAACCAGGACGGGTGGAAGATCTGCCACTCCTGCGGCTATGCCTCCCCGCCCGGGGTCGCGCCCGCTCCCTCTCTGCCCGCCCGAAGCTGACGGCCGACTCCCCCACCCCGTCCGCCCCTTAGTACCGTCTCCTCGTATCCCCGAAGCCCCGAATTCCCGAAACCCTGGGACCCTGGACCTCTGAACATTCCGCCCCCCGTACCGCTGAGCGAGGCACCATGGTCAATCCTTGGCTGGCGATGGCGTCCGGCACCGACCCCGCCGAGCGCACCCGTGCCGTGCGCCGCGCCCATGAGGCGTTTCTGACCGAGGGGTCGGTGAGCCCGGCCGTGCGGCCGGTGGTGGCGGAGTCCTGGCGGCGCTCGGCCGACGCGCGGGTCGCCCAGGAGCGCAACGCGCCGATCGACCTGGCGGACGACGCGCTGGACACCTACCGCGCGGACCATCCGCTGGCCCGGGTGATGCCGCTGTTCCGGGAGCTGCTGGGCACCATCGCCCACGACGGCGCCCATCTGCTCGCGGTCTGCGACGAACAGGGCCGGATGCTGTGGGTGGAGGGGCACGCGGGCGTACGGAACCAGGCCGAGCGGATGAACTTCGTGGCCGGGGCGCGCTGGGACGAGAGCCATGCGGGCACCAACGCGCCCGGGACGGCACTCACCGTCGACCATGCGGTGCAGATCTTCGCCACCGAGCACTTCAACCGCACTGTGCAACCGTGGACCTGCGCCGCCGCCCCCATCCACGATCCGCACACCGGACGGCTGCTGGGCGCGGTGGACATCACCGGCGGGGACCATCTGGCCGCCCCGCACAGCCTCGCCCTGGTCCAGGCGACCGCCCGCGCCGCCGAGGCCCAACTGGGCGCCGGGGAGCCACGGGCACGCGGGCCGCGGATCTGTCTGACGGCGCTGGGCCGGGACGAGGCGCTGCTGGTCGTCAACGGGCGGCGGCTGCGGCTCGGGCGGCGGCACAGCGAGATCATGGTGCTGCTGGCGGGCCATCCGGAGGGGCTGTCCGGCGACCGGCTGACGCTGGAGCTGTACGGGCCCCGGGCCGACGACCGCTCCCCGGTGACGCTGCGGGCCGAGCTGTCGCGGCTGCGCCGCCTGGTGGGCCCGCTGCTGGGCTCGCGCCCGTACCGGCTCTGCGCACCCGTGAGCACCGATCTGGCCGACGCCGCCGAGGCGTTGGCCTCCGGCGACGCGTATACGGCGCTGCGGGCGTATCCGGGGCCGCTGCTGCCGCTGTCGGAGGCACCGGGGGTGTGCCGGATGCGGCGGGTGCTGGAGGACGGGCTGCGGCGCACCGTGCTGTCCCACGGCGATCCGGAACTGCTGCGGCGCTGGGCGCAGACGCCGTGGGGCGAGGACGATCTGGAGGTCGCGGAGGCGCTGCTGACCGCGCTTCCGGAGCATGCGCCGGGGCGGGCGGTTCCGGCCGCGCGGGTCCGGCGGCTGCGGGAGCTGTACGGGCTGGCGGGCGTTGCCCCGCACGGAGCCGGCACCCGCCAAGGGGGCGTTGCCCAGCACCGAGACGGCGCCCACCACGGAGCCGGCCCGCACCGCGAAGACCACGCTGAACGGCAAGGAGGCGGCCACCAGGACGCAACGTCCCCGCAACGTGGCCGCGGCTAGCCTCCCCGTCGGCTCCGCCCGTGTCGGCGCGGGCGGGGCCGGGACGCGCACGAACGACGCGTCCGACAACGGGACCCCATCACGCGTACACCACGGGAGGCCGCCCCATGACGCGTTTCGCAAACCCCGGCTCCGAGGGCTCGGTCGTCAGCTATCAGCCGCGCTATGACCACTGGATCGGCGGCGAGTACGTACCGCCGGCCCGGGGCCGCTATTTCGAGAACCCGACCCCCGTGAACGGGCAGCCGTTCACCGAGATCGCCCGGGGCACCGCCGAGGACGTCGAGCGGGCCCTGGACGCCGCCCACGCGGCCGCGCCCGCCTGGGGCCGTACAGCACCCGCCGAGCGCGCCTCGGTGCTGCTGAAGATCGCCGACCGGATGGAGCAGAATCTGGAGGCGCTCGCGGTCGCGGAGAGCTGGGAGAACGGCAAGCCGGTACGGGAGACGCTGGCCGCCGATATCCCGCTGGCCATCGACCACTTCCGCTATTTCGCGGGGGCGATCCGGGCCCAGGAGGGCAGCCTCTCCGAGCTCGACCACGACACGGTCGCGTACCACTTCCACGAGCCGCTGGGCGTGGTCGCCCAGATCATCCCGTGGAACTTCCCGATCCTGATGGCCACTTGGAAGCTGGCCCCGGCGCTGGCCGCGGGCAACGCGGTGGTGCTGAAGCCCGCCGAGCAGACGCCGGCCTCGATCCACCTGTGGATGAACCTGGTGGCCGATCTGCTGCCCCCGGGTGTGGTCAACATCGTCAACGGTTTCGGCGTGGAGGCCGGAAAGCCGCTGGCGTCCAACTCCCGGGTGGCCAAGGTCGCCTTCACCGGGGAGACCACCACCGGCCGGCTGATCATGCAGTACGCGAGCGAGAACCTGATCCCGGTCACCCTGGAACTCGGCGGCAAGAGCCCGAACGTCTTCTTCGACGATGTCTCGGCCGCCGACGACGACTTCCTGGACAAGGCGCTGGAAGGGTTCACCATGTTCGCCCTGAACCAGGGCGAGGTGTGCACCTGTCCCTCACGGGCCCTGGTCCAAGGCGGCCACTACCAGGCGTTCATGGACGCGGCCGTGGCCCGTACGGAGAAGGTGGCGCAGGGGCATCCGCTGGACACCGACACCATGATCGGCGCCCAGGCGTCCAACGACCAGCTCGAGAAGATCCTGTCGTATCTGGACATCGGCCGGCAGGAAGGCGCCCGCGTCCTCACCGGCGGCAGCCGCGCCGAGCTCGGCGGTGAACTGGAGGGCGGCTACTACGTCCAGCCCACGATCTTCGAGGGCGGCAACCATATGCGGGTCTTCCAGGAGGAGATCTTCGGACCGGTGGTCGCGGTGGCGCGGTTCACCGACTTCGAGGACGCGATCGGCATCGCCAACGACACGCTCTACGGGCTGGGCGCGGGGGTGTGGACCCGGGACGGCACGACCGCGTACCGCGCCGGGCGCGCCATCCAGGCGGGCCGGGTATGGACCAACTGCTACCACGCCTATCCGGCGCACGCCGCCTTCGGCGGCTACAAGCAGTCCGGGATCGGCCGCGAGACCCACAAGATGATGCTGGATCACTACCAGCAGACGAAGAATCTGCTGGTGTCGTACTCCCCGAAGAAGCTGGGTTTCTTCTAGACGCCCGAAAAAAGGCGCCTGACCTGGGTTTTCACCCGTCAGGCGCCTTTCGCTCAACCCGCTCTCGACCGAGCCCGGCTTGCGCGTTAGCTCCCAGTTCCTCCCACTGCTGTACCCCTCCTGACCAGTGCTTCCGGACCAGTCACGGACCAAGCCCCCGGTTCAGCCCTCGGGTGCGTCACCCTGGCTGACGCGCTGCCACTCGTTCATGGACTGCTCGATGAGGCGGTTCGCCTGCTCTCGAAGGCCGTCAAGGAACTTGGCGTAGTGGCGGAAGAGAACCTCGATGCTCTGGCCAGCGCGGCGGGCGCATTCGGCCGGGTCCACTCCGGAGTAGAGCCAGAACGAGATCCCGGCATGCCGGAGATCGTAAGGTCGCTTGGCCAGGCCAGAAGTGCGCTCGGTACGAGTCAGGGCGTGCTCCCGGGCCCGCGCCCACGTGATGCCGTAGGCGGCAGCGTCCACGTAGTTGCCAGCCTGGTTCCGGAAGAGTCGGCCGTCGGGTGCCACGTCGAACCGTTTCACATGGGCGCGCAGCATGCGTACGAATGGCGGCGGGATGGGAACAGGTCGCGTCGCGCTTGCCGCGCGACGCTTGAGCGAGTGCACCTCGTGCGCCTCGCCGTCGTCGGTCCACTCCTTGCCAGACGTGACAACCCCGCCCGAGAGGTTGAGCATCCCCCATCCAGTCTTCGGCAAGTGGCATTGATCAATCCGAAGATGGATGACCTCGGCTGGCCGCATAGCCGCGAAGTACATGCAGCCGAAGAAAGGCTTCAAGATGAGGACCCCGCCCCCGCTGGTGAGCAACAGCCTCGAGCAGCCGAAGCACCTGGGCCGGATTGGGAACGGCGGCCGGATCCACTTCCTCATTGACTGCTGGCGCCTTCCACCGAAGCCCGTTGAGGGGGTTATCCGCGAAGTACCCCTTCTCACCGCAGTGTTGAGAGCGTCGTTGAATGCAGCCCTCTTGCGTCGGGCTGTCTTGGCCGCAGCCGCCTTGCCGTCCAGTTTGTGGCACATCGCATCGAGGGCCCGCCTCAAAACGTCGGCTTCCGCGAGGGCGCTGACCGGCAGAGAGTTCCGCTTCATCCAGCCCAGCGCGTGGAGCCACTCCTCGGTGGGCTCGCGCTGCCAGGCGTTCTTGTTGAAGGCCCACGAGTACAGGGCACGCCGCAGTACCCGCGGATCGGAAAACGTTACGCCAGGGCGTACCAGGGCGGGCGTGACCGTGGCGAAGGCATCAGCCAGAGTGCGGCGGGTGTTCCCTGGTGTGCGGTCCCACCTTTGCTCGATGTATTCGTGCGCCAGGTCATACCACGTAGTCTGCTGCTTGAT
The DNA here is from genome assembly GCF_003595545.1 of Streptomyces sp. 11-1-2. NCBI lineage: Bacteria > Bacillati > Actinomycetota > Actinomycetes > Kitasatosporales > Streptomycetaceae > Streptomyces > Streptomyces sp. 11-1-2. Next base: position 9,247,079 of record NZ_CP022545.1, on the reverse strand, counting down.
GGCCCGCAACTCCGATGCCGGCAGGCCGGTACGCTGATCAAACGGCTCACCCTCGCGAGCAGCTGTCATCAGCTTCGCGCGTCGGCTATCAGCAAGCGCGAACGTGATAAAGGACTCGGACTTCTCTCGCCCGCTAACCGTCCACCGAACCTGGAAAGGCTTGCCCCGGTCGGGTCGCTCGCGTATCTCCCAGAAGCGGACGTTATAACTCATCGCCATCCAGGCGTTTCCCTTTCACACGCCTCCCACCACGCATCCAGATCGGCGCGGCGGCAGCGTAGTTCACCGTTGGGCAGCTTGATCATTCGGGGTGCCTGACCGCGCGCGCGTAGGCGATAGAAAGCCGATGGGCTCATTCGGATTTCCGCTAGGACCTCGGCGAGCTTGAGCGCAGGCGGACGAGCCATTGATACTTCCTCGGGGATTCCGAATTTTGTCGACCGCCCAAGCGACAACGCGCGACTTGTACCCACTCCGCAACAGCTGATGGGCACGCGCTGTCAGTTACGGGGGCTGCTGGGCGCCGACATGAAGAGTCGTAGTGTCCGAACGGCTCCACCGCCAAGCACAGCCGCTGCGAACACCCTCAATGGTCGTTACGATCGCCGGTTTGGCTAACCGGCGATCGTGGTCTATGTTGTGCCCCCAACAGGGAAAGTCACGGACGATTGCCAGCCGACGAAACTCAGGGCCAGCCGGCGCGATCGGAGAACGGGGCCGCGTCGTCCGTCACGAGCCCCCGAGCCCGTTGCCAATTGGCCGGTCCAGATCGCGTGCAACGACGCGCTCGGAAACACCGACGGCTTTGGCTATGCGGCAGGGTGGGGTTCCAGGTGTGTCGCGATGCGCGCGAGGACCCCTCGGTCCCGGCGGTAACTACGTTGCAGCAAGTCCTCGCCGACCAACCCGGTCGCACAGCCGCAGAGACACCGCAGCGTGGAGGAGCGGCGTGATGCTCTCGCTCCGATGTGGTCCATACGTTCAGGGTGTGAAATGCCAAGCGGACGGGGTGTTGCATCGGACGGATCGGAGAGCGACATTCGACAGGGGGTGCTCCTTGGGGCGGGGACTCTGCGATGAGGCCGAGCAGCACGAGGTATCGGCCGCCGTCACGGCCGACCTGCAGGTCGGCCCGGAATCCTGAATCCCATCGCTGACTCCGGGACGTTGTACGTTGACATAGCCCCAGGGGAGGTTCCAGTCCTTCGGGGCTATTCCTCGTCTGCCGTGGGCGAATGCCGCGCCGAGGGAAGGCCAACCGGAAAATGCAGGGGGCTTTCCCTCGAAGAAGAGGGGCAGGGCATGCTCCGCCTTCACCTGGCTCGATTGCACCGTGATGCCGGTGTGCACGGCGCCAGCGACCAGCCCGGACGGGAAGCCGACAGCCTCCGACAAAGAGGCGGCACGGAAGTCGCAGGCTGTGCTCCGGACATACCATTGGACGGCGCAGATCGTTGGGAGTTGGGGCCCGGAGTAAACAGAAGGGCTACAGCGCCTGAGTGTCGCGGCGTTCGCGAGGACTACATGATCCCTTTCCAGTTCCAGGGTCACGGCGTTCACGGCCACGCAGGAGTCGACATGCTACTGAGCCTCTGCCTGCCTCGGATCGCATGGACGCGTGCTGGGCTGTGCAGTTCAGGGTCTTTGAAAAGTGATCTTGTGTCCTGGTTCGCCAGTTGAGACCGAATGAGTTCAAGGGGCGGTCGCGGGCGGCCCGGCGGAGGACCGCGCGATGTTGCTGTGGCCGTCCTGACGGTGGCCGCCGATGGCGAGGTTGCGCAGGCTGGCCATGGTGCGGCCTCATAAACGCCCTGGTCAACGTCCTGAGCAGCATCGTCCGTTCGGCGTCAGGAGGATCCCAGAAGGGCGTTCCCGCTGATCAGCGCCGGTACGAGATCGCGGCTCGGGCGTGTGACCGAGGTAAGGGCGATCGGGCTATGGCCCGATCGCCCTCCCTCGGTCACACGCCTCTTACCGGCACCCCAAGACCTCAAGGATCCCGCGGTCGGCCTGGATGTGCACACGCTCGTGATGGAAGACCTTCGGATCCGCCGGATCCATGTCAGACCACCCTCCGGTCGGCGAGCGCGGCCACCTCGGTGAAGTACGCGCGGAACAACGGCTCGTCGTTGTGCGGCACCCGGAACGCGGGCGAGGTGCTGTACCAGAAGGCAGCCGGGTCGGTGCCGTAGAGCGCGGCGTTCGGATCGCGTACGGAACCGATGGACAACTTGCCGGGCTGGTTGGGCTTCTTGTAGTGCACCAGCGCGCCGAGCCACCGCAGCGGCACCCGGAAGGTGCTGGCGGGATTGGCCAGATAGAATAGTTCGAAAACCCCCCGGTCCACTCGCAGATGCGGGTCCTCGTAGTCGAACGTCAGTGGATCCATGGCGGGAAGATAGCCCGGCTCCCGCGTCACAGCGCGACCGCCCCGACCACGGCCGCCGCCGCCACGACCAGAACACCCACGACGTTGACGACCATGTCCCACTTCCAGGACCGGCGTTCGGCCTCGACGTCCAGGACGAAGACCGCCGGGTCGTCGGGGGCGTAGTGGACCGTGACGTCCAGGCCCCGCGATCCGTCGGGGTCCGCCAGTCCGGACTCGCAGTAGGCCGTGACGGCCCTGCCGTCGAGGGTGGTGAAGGTGACGACCGGTACCAGGTGGGTGGAGGTGCTGCCGTCATTGGAGTCGACGGTGACACTCTTGAGCACGGCGACCACACGGCCGGGTACGGCGGCCATGGCGGCCAGCGCGTCGATACGACGGTTCCTGTCGCGGACGTTCCCGGGCAGGTGGTACGCGCCGGAGAGGGCCCAGGGTCCGCAGAAGCCGAGCAGCGCCCACGGCCAGCCCCAGTGGATCGCGGCGACGGCGACCAGACCGGCGTAGACGAGGAAGAGCGCGAAGGTCGGCCAGCCGAGTCCGCGCCCGCCTTCGGAAAGGTGGTTGGCGAACCGGAAGGCGTGGGGCCTGCCGCGCGGGTAGTGGACCCCGATCTCCCGGCCCGTCCAGGCCACGCTGATCCTCTCGCCCCGCTCACCGTCGTTGGTGACAGTGAACTCCTGCCCGGTGGCCGGGTCCTGGAAGGAGACGACCACGGCTATCCCGTCCTTCGGGGAGCTTCCTTGCCGGGGCTCCCTCACCCGCTCGATCCGCCCCTTCGCCCAGACCGTCCGCTGCGCCCGAGTCATCCCGGCCAGCCACCTCCCGTACCCGACCAGCGCCACCGCGCCGAACACGCCACACCACAGAACCAGATATCCGTGCCAGCCCATCCGTCTTTCCTCCTGCCGCTTCGGGGACGGCCACCGAGCACACCCCTTGCCGTCCACAACAGTGCGGTCCCAGGGCACCTCACCGTGCGGGCGCGCGCCGCACCACCTTGCCCTGTCCGTCTGCCTCCAGTGACGCCGTGCCCTCGACCCCGGTCACAACGACCCTGATGATGAGGGAGCCGGTGAGACAGTCGGCGGTGATCTGCCAGGTCCGCGGGGAGCGGACGCCGAGGGTGGTCGTGGCCTCCTCGACTAGTGCGGGGAAACGACCGTAGGGCAGCGCACGGGGGTCGAACCCCGGAGTCTGCGTGCCGGCGGGCGAGAACACGACCGACAGCAGGCGCTCCTGCACGACGACGGTGAGCGCCTGGCGTGTGTCCCCACCCTTGGTGAGCGAGCCGAGGGCCCGGTCCAACTCGCCCTTGTCGAGAAACGACTGGCCCGGGCCCAGGGCGACCGTTCCGGACGCCGACGACACAACCGTGGTCGACGACGTGGAGGAAACGGACGGCCACGCGGCCGAAGGCGGCGTCGCGGCGTCGTCCCGGCCGAAGAGGTCCGCGCGGAAAAGCAGGACCACGGCGGCCGCGCCGAGCAGCACGCCGAGGAGCACGACGAAGCCGAAGGCATAGCCCTCCGGGGGCGCGGCCACTCTGGCCGTCCCAGGCACCGAATCGAGGCGGGCCGAGGCCGCCCGGTCCTCCCACTCCGGCGTCGGCCGCTTGACGATGCGCACCCGCCATGGCCGGTCCGGTGGGTACTGGACCACCACGACACCACGCGGCCGGTAGTCGGGCAGGTCCACGAGGTTGATGTCCTGCGTGATGTCCACCCGGTACGCCGGCTCGTCGTCCGGTACGACGGTGAGCTCGAACCGCACCGGTACCTCGCTCGTCTCGCCCCCGACGGCCTCCCGACTCTCGATCACCGCAAGCGCCGTGCGGGGCACGACCGCCGCCTCCCGGGCACGCCTCGGCATACCGGTGAGGAACAACAGCAGTCCGTAGACCGCGGGCAGCACCAACCCCGTTACGAACAGCGGTGCGTTCTCGATGATCCCGCCCACGACGAGCGCGGCGAGCGACGTCCCGACCACGCCACCGGTCAGGAAACCCCGGGCGAGCGCGACGGGCGTGTTGTGCGTGGGCGGAGGCGCACCCGTGGTGATCGTCATACGGGCGATTGTGCTGGGCTCAGGTGACGGCCGGTAGACCTCGGTATAATCTTCCGGCCGGTCACGGTGGGATCGCCTCGATCGCTTCTCTGAGGTGGTGTAGCACGGCGCCGAGTTCGCCCGGTACCGGAGTGGCCAGTGTGCCTGCCGAATCGCTCGCGGACGATACGGGCTGGTGGCGAAGGCGCCTGCCCCAAGTCTCTCCTTTTCGCTCGCGCGTTGGAGTGCGGGCGGCTCATTCCCTGGGGCGGGAGGGCGGATCCGTGAGGTCCCGCCCCGGTCCGCGGCCAGCGTCGGCTGTCGCCGGGCGCAAGCAGGCTGGTGACCTCGGCGATCGCCTCCTGAAGGGTGTCAATATTCCGATCAGGCTGCTGGGCTGGGCCTTCCCTGTGGATGGTAAGGCAGTCGGAGTGGCGTGGTGTGGTACTCGTTGAGCAGTCCACCAAGTACCTGTCGGCGCCTGACCGCAGCAGCGGGCAGGGGAATGACGTTCAGGTCGTCGTCAGGTGCTCGTAGGCCGCGGCTGCGGTGGGCTCGTCCGGCGTTGTAGTGCTCGGCGTATGCGGTAAGGACCGTCCGCAGGTGTCGTTCACCGGTGATGAGGAGCCGGTCGGTGCACTCGGCGCGGGCCGTGCGTATCCATCGTTCGGCGAACGCGTTGGACCGGGGACTTTGCGGCGGAGTCGGGATGACGGCTGTGCCGTTGCCGGCGAAGACGGCGTCGAACGCGCCGGTGAACTTGCTGTCCCGGTCCCGGATGAGAAACCGGAAGCACCCAGCCCTCTCCTCAAGGTCCATGAGCAGATTGCGGGCGAGTTGGCGACCCATGCACCGGTCGGGTGGGCGGTGACCCCCAGGACATGGACGCGCCGGGTCTTGATCTCCATGACGAAGAAAACGTAGAGACGCTTCAGGAGGACGGTCTCCACGTGCATGAAGTCGCAGGCGAGCAGCGTGTGAGCCTGGGAACGCAAGAAGGAACGCCAGGTCTGCTGGGAGGCGCGCTGCGGCGCGGGCGGTAGACCAGAGCGGCGCAGGACGCGCCGGACAGTAGCGGCGGCAACCCGATGACCCAGCCGTCGGAGCTCGCCCTGGATCCTGACGTACCCCCAGGTGGGGTTCTCTCGCGCCAAGCGTTGGATGAGCGCCGCAATCTCCTCTGACAGCGGTGGCCGACCGGGGCCCGTTGGGGTCTGGCGCCATTTCCAGCGCACCAGACGACGGTGCCAGGTCAGCAGCGTGCCCGGAGTGACTAGCCGATGACGACGCAAGGCGGGTGGCAGCTGGCGGGCGAGGGCGGAGAGCACGGCACGATCGGCCCATGAGAGCTTTGGCCGCTTGATCTGCCGGCGCAGCACGGCGACCTCATGACGAAGCACGAGGATCTCGGCGCTGTTCGCGGCGGTCGATCGGCCCAGCAGGAGGAGGCAGCCCAGTAGTCGGCAGAAAATCAGGTAGAGCAGTCGCAGACCCACAATCACTGATCATGCCCATACTCGGAGAATCACAAAGCCCCAGGTCAACCACCGTACGCCAATAAAGACACCCTTCAGGACGCCAGGCAGTCGGCGACGGCCTCATGACGGTGGCTGGCCCGCGCGTACGCCAGGGCGGCGCTGTCCCGACCGGCGAGGTTCGCCAGCGACGCCTCCGTGCGGAGACTCTCGTACGTGCCCAGCGCCCGGCAGTGGCTGCGGGTGCCCGGCATCGGAAAGAGCCACGCCGAGCGCTGCGGCACCGGGGCCAGCGCGATCGCGGCGCACAGGCCCACTACGAGGGAGTACGCGACCAGATTCCGGGCGTACGCGGAGCGAAGGCCGGGCCTCCATGGCGGCAGGCGATAGAAGGAGAGGATCACCGCGAGAAGCGTCACGCCGATGTAGGACGCGAACCACTCCCAGGCTCCTTGCGCTAGGGCGAACGTCAGCACGGCCGCGAGGCCGATGCCGATGATCCCCGCCTGGCCGGAGGCGTCAGGGACGCCCCTGCCGATCGATGTGGTCTTCCGGGCCCCTTGAGCGTGGAGGTCGTCCACGGGCTCTCCTCCTCGTCCGAGGCCACCAGTGTTCGCGCCGATCGCACCCTTGCGCCCGACGCCATGCCGGACTGGTCCGCGAGCCGCCCGGTTGGCGCCCTCGGTGATCGGCGAGCCGACAGTCCGTCGCTCAGGGCGGGCCGCATAGTCGAGAATCGGAGATGAGGCAGGGGCCGGGCCGGACAGGACAGGAGAAGGTTGTGAGCACACCGCGGATCGACTACCGGGCGGTGTTCGCCGTCACGCCGAGCCCATACCTGGTGCTGGCCCCGGACCTGGTGATCGTCGAGGTCAACGAGGCCTATCTGCGGGCCACGGGCCGGACCAGGGAGGAGTTGATCGGCCACTACCTCTTCGAGGTCCACCCCGACAATCCGGCGGACCCGGACGCCGACGGGGTGCGCAATCTGGACGCCTCTCTCCAGCGGGTCCTGCGCTTGAAGAGGACCGACACGATGGCGGTGCAGAAGTACGACATCCCCGTCTCCGGGCGTCCGGGAGCGTTCCGGGCGAAATGGTGGTCGCCCATCAACACACCCGTCCTCGGGCCCGAAGGAGAGGTGCGGTGGATCATCCACCGGGTGGAGGACATGACGGAGTTCGTGCTCACCCGCTCGCTGCGCCCGGGGCCCGAGGAGGCGGGCGGGGAGCGCGAGGCGATGGAGGCCGAGCTGTACACGCGAGCGCGGGAACTCCAGCGCCTCAACGAGGAACTCCGCGAGGCCCACGACCGGGAGCGCCGGACCGCCCTCACCCTCCAGGAGGCCATGCTGCACTCCCCGGACCTGGCCGGACACCGCGAAATCGCCGTGCGCTACATGCCCGCCGCCCGGTCGCTCAACGTGTGCGGAGACTGGTACGACGTGGTGGACCTGTCCGCGGACACCTTCACCGTCGCGGTCGGCGATGTGGTCGGCCACGGCCTGGAGGCCGCCGCCGTCATGGGCATGCTCCGCAGCGCCCTGTCCGCCGCCGTCCGTGCCATCAGCGAGCCCGGCAGAGCGATGGACGTCCTGAGCCTCTACGCCCGCACCTTCGAGGGCGCGCTGGCCACGACCGCGGCCAAGGCCGTCGTCGACACCCGCCACCAGCGCATCACCTACACCAGCGCCGGCCACCCGCCCCCCGTCCTGGCCCGGCCGGACGGCACCGTCGACCTGCTCGACCAGGCCACCAACCCACCGCTGGGCCTTGTCACCGACCACCTCCCCCGCCCCCAGGCCACGGTGTCCTACGCCCCGGGCGACACCCTCGTGCTCTATACCGACGGACTCATCGAACGCCGTGACGAGGACATCGACGTCGGGCTGCGCCGCCTCACCGACACCCTCGCCCGCCACACCTCTCTCAGCCCCGGCCAGCTGGCCGACACCCTGCTCACCCGCCTCGGCGTGGCCGACGGCGGACGCGACGACATCGCCCTGATCGTCGTCCGTCTGTGAGATCCCGCCTGGTCATGCGTGGGCCTGTTCACGCGTCGGCCGCCGGGTGCCCCATGCGAGGCCGCGCTCGGTGAGGGCGGACCGGCGCAGTTCGGCCCGGCCGATGCGCAGGGGCTGGTACGGATCGGTGTGCTGGAAAACATGGGTCGCGGCACGGACCCGCACCTCCCGCAGCCCTCGTCGGCGCAGCATGCCGGGCAGCCGGCGGCCGGGACCGCGCTCCGGGCGCCGGGTGCCGAGTTCGTCGAGGAAGTCGCGGGGCATGGCGCGGACGTCGCCGAGTACGTCCGTCAGCTCGGTGAGGGGCGCGCGGTCCAGCCATCCGGCGGCCTCGTCACACGGATCGTCCGGTGCGCTCAGGTGCGCGTGGTGTGCCGGCAGCGACAGCCGGGGGGCGTCGCGTGCCCCGAGCCGTGCGCGGACGCCGGTGGCGAGGGTGGCGACGTTGCCCAGGACGCAGAGCACGGGCAACCCCTCCCGCTTCCATGGGCCTGGCCATGGGGTTGGGCGGCGGGGCCGCCCGGCACCGCCCGTGCCGTGGACGAGTCGGGCTCGTTCGGCCTGGCACGTCCCGGCGAGGTGGACTGGGCCGCCACACGCACGGACGCCGCCACCGCCGCCCCGGCGGACGGCCACGCACCCCGGCCGGTCGTGCTGTACTCGCCCGGCCTCGGGGTCACCCGCACGCTGGGAACCTCCACCGCCGAGGAACTCGCCGACCGTGGCTATGTGGTGGTCACCATGGACCACACGCATGAGACATCCTGGTCGAGTTCCCCGGCGGCCGCGTGGAGCTGCGAAAGGACCCCTTGACCGATCCCGCGAAACGCAAGCAGGCCATCGAGACCCGCGTCCGCGACACCCGCTTCGTCCTCGACCAGTTGGCCGTCCTGCGGGACGCCGGAAATCCCGATGCCGAGGGGCGCCGTCTACCCCGCGGCCTGGGCCGGGCGCTCGACCTGCCCCGGGTCGGCATGTACGGCCACTCGGCCGGCGGAATCACCGCGGCCGAGGCCATGCGCACGAACGACCTCATCGACGCGGGCATCGACATGGACGGCACGCTCAAGTACAGCCGAACCGAATTCCTGCCGGTCGCGCTGGAAGGGCTGGACCGCCCGTTCATACTCATGGGCAAGGCCAATCAGACCCACCTGAACGAGCCGTCCTGGCACTCGCTCTGGGACCGCTCGACCGGCTGGAAGCGCGACCTGAGCCTCGAACGGGGCGCCCATTTCAGCTACACCGACGCGATCGTGCCCGCACTCGACGGACGCCTGGACACCCCGGCCCAGAGGCGCGAACAGCACATCGGAACCGTGGACCCCACCAGCAGCACCGCCGCCCAGCGCGCCTACCTCACCGCGTTCTTCCACCAGCACCTGCGCGGCCGACCACAACACCTGCTGGACGGGCCTTCCCCGTCCCACCCCGACGTGCGCTTCGTCCAGTAGGCGACACGGCGGCAGCAGCGGTGGTGCTGTACGGGGGTCCTTGCCGCGATCGGAGTCGTAGGCGCATTCGAAGACGCCGGGGCACTCCCCAAGACCTCGGGGGCTTCGCCATGTCTGCCGGTGGCCGGCCCGTGGCCGGAAGCGCGCCCTCCGAAACGATCAACGAGCAGAATGACGTGGCCCTAAACGGCCCCGCACTCCTGCCACACCCGACCCGCGGGGCCGCTCACCACCCACTTTCCCCATCCACGGAAGAAGTTCCATGACCGACACCGCATCCACCCGCCCCACCGCCGCCATCGCCCGCCTCGTCATACCCGCGGCCCTGGCCGCGGCGGTCGCCGTCCTCGTGGGCTACCTGATCTTCGACGCCGCCGGAGCCGACTTCGACGTCACCATGTCCGGCACCGAGAGCACCGTCACCGCGGTCCAGGCGTGCCTCGCGGCCTTCCTGGTGAGCCTGGTCGGCGGCACCGCCGCGCTGCTCATCGCGCGGCGCACGGCCCAGCCGACGCGTACCTTCGCCGCGATCGTGACCATCGCCGTGGTGCTGTTACTCGTCGGGCCGCTGGTGGGCGCCGACCAGGCCCTCACCGTCGTGGCTCTCGAAGTGCTGCATCTGCTCGCGGCGGCAGCCGTGCTCCTCGTCATCCTGCCGCGCATCGGCACGACCACCACCACGTCGACGGACGCCTGACCGCGTCGCACCCGTGAGTGCCCCGCGGATCCTGGACTCATGCGTGCTGCGTCGCCGCAGCACGAGTTCAGGGTCGGGGCACGTGGCGCAGCGGCTCCACCTCGACGGCGCCGGACGGACAAGACCGCTCCCGCACCGCCGGGTTGTCCTGCAGCCCTTCCAGAACCGGGCTTGCGCTACGTGCGACGGCGGTGGTGGCGCTGCGGTGCGGGACGAACACCCCGCCGGGCTTCACCAGCCGCTCCCGGGCGTCCCGCAGCACGGCTCCGGCGCCCTCGGAGCCGGCGAGCGTGCCGATGACCTCCGAGACACACATCTCGACGGGTTCGGGGAACTCGATCTCGGGGGACAGCCCCTCGGCCACCGTGATCCGGTCGGCGAAACCCGCCCAGGACACCGACGCCCTCACGACGCTCGTCGTGGACACCCTGCTCCGCGGCGCGGGCACCCCGCACCCCAACCGCCTCTGACACCGCCTCTCCGCGAGCCGGTGCCGACGCATGACCAGCCGCCGCAGCCCGGGACGGGTGACGTCGGAAACCCGCCAGCCCCTTCGCTCGCGCCCTTCTACCTTCGCGAACATGTCGCAGTCGCAACGGAACCAGAGGATCATCCAGGACGCCTGGAAGGCGTTCGCCAGCCACGACGCCGACCAGATCTCCGCGGTCCTCACCGAGGACGCCGAGTGGCTGGCGCCCCGGGAAACGCGACTGCCGTTGCGCTGGACGGCGCCAGTCACATGGCGCTCAAGAATCCCGGCGAACCGCAGCCGCCAGGCGGCGTCCATCCCGTCGCACACCCGCGGCAGTCGCAGAAGCACACCGTCCCGCTCGTCGGCGTAGTAGGCGTAGGGCTGGTCTCCGAGGTGCACGGCGTCCGTGTACAGATCCCACGCCATCTGCTGTGCCGCCACCGATGCCAGTGCCCGCAGGTCCGCGACGAGCGCCGGTCCCAGTTCAGGGCCCTCTGCCGGCCTCTGCGGGTGGGCGCACTTGCGTGCCAGGCGATCGTCCCTTGCCCAGCCGCCGACCTTCGCCAGGACGTCCAGCACCATCTCCCGCACGGGGCGAGCGGCATTCACCTCTCGGACCAGATTCGCCGCGAGCCCCCGCACCGCATCCTCACCGAGGTAGGAGCGCAGGGCCCACGATTCGCTGATATGCAGTGCGGCCGCCACCACCCGGGCCTGGTGGCGTAGCACGTGACCGGCCTGCCCGGGAACAAGGTCGACCCCACGTCTGCGGCACTCGTCTTCCAAGAGGCCAGCCAGGCGCTGGATACGGGACACGCTGGGAGTCACGTCGGCACTCTATCTGTGCCGCTGCGGCCTTTCCGGCCAGGCCCGGGAGGCCGGGGGGCTGCGCAGGCGCTGTCGCGAAGGCGACGTGGCGCGCCTCGGCTCCGGCGCTTCAGATGACCGGTTCCAGCCCCGTGGAGCGGAGGAAGGCTCGGTAGCGGACGATGTCCTCGCTGTCCGTGCTGTCGTCCGGGTACCGGAGGCAGGCTAGGAACGCGCCGGGGTGGTCGGAGCGGGAGCCACGCCACTGGTCGGCGTCGCTCACCATGAGGTCGCGGGTGCCGACGCGGCGCGCCTCGGCCGGGTCCGGGAGAATGCCCACCATGCCTCTCCACTACGAAGTCACCGAGCCGCTGACGGTCCCGGCCGCTGAGTTCAACGAGAACCACATCGCTGCCCTCCTCGTGGTCGGTGCGGACTCGCGTGAAAGTGGCCAGGCGGTTCGCGTGAAGGTGTCCAGGCCACCTGTGGTCAGCACAGTTGCGCTGCCGTGAGGACCGATAGCAGGCCAGCGGGGCGGCGGTCAGGCGGCTGCGGGGAGACCAGCACGGTGCGGATACCCAGCGGCTCACCCCCGGAATCCGCGCGCGGACTGTCGCCGACCATCAAGGTCCTGGCCGGGTCGCCCCTCAGGCGCTCGCAGGCGATGGCGAACAGTGTTGGATCCGGCTTGCGGACACCTTCCTTGTAGGAGCACACGACGGTGCCAAGGTACGGAAGCAGCCCGGCGACGGCGAGCGGCACACGGATGTCCCATCCGATGTTGCTCACGACGCCGCAGGCCACCCCGGCTGTGGTCAGCCGCTTCAGGACATGGACCGCATCCGGGTACCGCTCCCGCCGCGGACCTCGTCGACGACGGCCCGCCAAGCTCCATGGCGACAAAGGTTACGACTACGACCTCCTGCGCCGATGGTTGCGCCAGCGCGGCATCCGGCATCGCATCGCCCGCAAAGGCATCGAGTCCTCCCAGCGGCTGGGACGACATCGTTGGACCATCGAGCGCAGCATGGCCTGGCTCGCAGGATGCCGCCGACTCCATCGCCGCTATGAACGCAAGGCCCTCCACTTCCTGGCCTTCACCAGCATCGCCTGCACCCTTATCTGCTACCGCAGACTCGCCAAATGAGATGAGCTCTAAGTACAGGTCGGCCCCGCGCCAGCGGGGGTGGTTCCCTGGGCATAGTGGTGGGCCCCTTTTTGACGCGGTCGGCCCCGCGCCAGCGGGGGTGGTTCGTGCCCCGCCGACCTGTGGGAGCCTCGCCTTTCGTCGGCCCCGCGCCAGCGGGGGTGGTTCCTGGTCGAACACAGGAACAGGGCAATGGACTTGGTCGGGGGTGGTTCCGCCGCGCTGGAGACCGTCCCGGAACTGGCCGCGTCGGCCCCGCGCCAGCGGGGGTGGTTCCCCAGTGCGGCCACGATTCCTGATGTGGTCGTGTCGGCCCCGCACCAGCGGGGGAGTTCAGCGAAGGCCGAACCTCACAGTTCTTCTTCACGCAGGCCAGGACATCACGGTGGTGCATTTCGCCTCGCGCACGCCGCGTGTCCCAGGCCAGACCGCTTATGCAATCTTTCGGCGAGCCCGCATGTCAGCCCCGTGTTCCGTTCTTCGCGCGTACTTGTGAGGCATGACCAGGCGGGTGCGACGCTGCGCGTTTCACCACTGTTCCAGACCGCTATGGAGCCACCCCCGCCCCCTTACCGGAGCAGCTTTGCGGCGCGCTCGGGATGCGCGGCGGTGATGTACCGCATCGCGGTGGTGTCGCTGATCCCGAACAGCCGGATCAGGTGCAAGGGGTCTTCGGTCTCGAAGGCTTCGCGCAAGATGCGGTCCTGCCGCGCGGTCTGCATCGAGACCCCAGCCTGCTTGAAGGTCTTGTGCAGCGCGTCGGAGGTCGCGGCGGCGGGCTCTACGGCAGTCCAGCGGATGATCAGCAGGTGGAGGTTGGCGGACATGGGCCAGCGGTGGTGCCGCTCCCGGGGCCGTTCCGAGGCACTTTGGTAGCTGATCTCGTCCAGGTAGTTGATGTGCCAGCTGCCAGGTCGGCGGACGAGGATGCGCTCGCGCGGCAGGTCGAGGTCGGCCAGGAGCAGGCGGCGGATGTCGGTGCCGCCCAGCGCGTGGCCGCAGACCAGGATGATCAGGAAGCGTTCGAAGGCGCTGCGCGCGTGATCGAGGAGGATCGACAGCGGCACCGTGGTGATGCTGGCGAAGATGAGCCCATGGGTGGGGTCACGGAAGATCACGCGTTCCTGCCGCAGAGCCCGGAAGACGTTGCGCAGAACGAAGTGGATGGCACCCGCACCGCCTTCAGGGTGTACGACGTGGGTGCCACGGCCGGCGCGCTTCCCACCCGCGGACTGATCGCCTCGCTAGGCGTCAAACCGCTGGTGTCCGCAGTGAACCACGGCGTCATCCCCTGGGAGCAGCATGCCCGGCTGACGCGTTCCTGGCAGTACGCCGGGCAGTGACCGCGACCGAGGGATCGTCCAGACGGCGGGCGGCGGCGCCTGGAGTTCTCTCCTGACGAACTCCTCGACGATGGCGTGCAACTCGCTGGCCGGTAGGACCCCAACTGCGGGGTGGCCCGGATCCGTGTCACGTAAAGGTCGCTCATGCCGTAGCTTCACTCCCAGCCCAAGATCCGGACCAGTCACGGGCCAAGCCACTGCGCGTCGCCCCTGACGTACATCATCTACGCAGGTCAGTAGGCATCACGCTCATGTACCACCAGCAGACGAAGAACTTGCTGGTGTCGTACTCCCCGAAGAAGCTCGGCTTCTTCTGAGCACCTTCACGCCCCGCTCTCCCCGTGCGAGGGGAGAGCGGCCGCGTGCGCCTCATGGCTCCAGTCGGTGATCCATTGGGGGGATGTTCGGTGGCGGCATCTCCGCTGTCCGGAGCCGGGCCGGAGCCGCCGGGCTAGCGTGGCGATACTGCCAGTGTGCGGAAGCTTCCTGTGGTGCGGAACGGCCGTTCGCGCGCCCTGGCGGTTCCAGGGAGTGCGATGAGGAAGGGCCTGACATGTCCAACCACTTCACCGGCCTCAGCCTTGGGCCACCGCTCGGCGACCAGCGACTCGACCTGTGTGACCTGTACGCCTTCCAGGCACCCGGCGATTCGAGCAGGACCGTTCTCATCCTCAACGCCAACCCCAACGCTGACGCCCTCCACCCCGATGCCGTATACCGGCTCAACATCGACAACGACGGCGACTACCTCACCGACATCGCCTTCAGCTGGGTCTTCAGCCCGGCGGCGGCGGACGGTTCGCAGACCTACAGCGTCTTCATGGCAACCGGCGCGGAGTCCCGCAAGCCCGAGGTGACCGGCGCCAAGATCGTGTCGGCTGCCGCCGTCTCCTTCGGTCCCCAGGCCAACGTGGTCAGCAGCGGCGATTACCAGGTGAACGCGGGCAGCCGGAGTGACGCCTTCTTCTTCGACTTCGACGGAATCAACAACCTGTTCGACACCAGCGGCAAGCGAAATTTCACCGCACCGCATCTCGACGACCGGTCACCGTGGACCGGGGTCGACTCCAACACCACGGCCAACGTCTTCTCCATGGCCATCGAACTGCCGACCGCCGACCTGACCCCCCATCCCGAGCTGCACATCTGGGGCCGTTGCAGCGTCCTGCGCGACGGCGAACTCGTCCACGCGGACCGGGCCGGGCACCCCTCGGTCAGCAGCTTCTTCAACACCGACGACACCAAGGAGGAGTACAACGCCGGCGAGCCGGTCAACGACCGGGCGAGGTGGACGGACCAGTTCGTCCACCTGCTCGGCCACACCGGCGGCTACACGCACCAGGAGGCGATCACCGCACTCGACGAGCACGGCATCCTGCCGGACGTGCTCCACTTCGACCCCTCCAAGCCGGCGGCCTACCCCAATGGCCGGATGTTCACGGAGGACGTCATCGACATCCGCGTCGCGTTCCTCACCAAGAACGAGGCGCCTCCCAGCGGTCTCAGCCCGCACACCGACATCCTGGACCGGTTCCCGTACCTGGGCGACCCGCACCCGGCGGCCACCTCCTGACCGATCCCGGCGGGGGTGGCGGTGTCCGGGCCGCCGTAGGTCCGGCGCCCCGTCATCCGCGGCCGGTCACCAGTCGTGGACCGTTCCGTCCTGGAGCCGGTTCACCGGCAGATACGCCTGCCGGTAGGGGTGGGCCGCGGCCAGGTCCTCATCGAGTTCCACCCCGATACCGGCCGCCTCGCCCGGGTGCAGATGGCCGTCGGTGAAGGTGTAGGCGTGCCGGAAGACCTCCTGTGTCAGGGCGTTGTGCCCCGAGTACTCCTGGATGCCGAAGTTGTGGACCGCCAGATTGAGATGGACGGCAGCGGCCATACCGACGGGCGAGATGTCCTCCGGCCCGTGAATGCCGCTCTTGATCTGGTACTGGGCCGCGAAGTCGAAGAGCTTGCGCAGCGGAGTGACACCGCCGAAGTGGGTGACGGCGGAGCGCACGTAGTCGATCAGCTGCTCGGTGATGAGGGTCTGGTAGTCGTGGACGGTGTTGAAGACCTCGCCGATGGCGAGCGGGACGGTGGTGTGCCGCCGCACCAGTCGCAGCGCCTCCTGGTTCTCCGCGGGCGTACAGTCCTCCAGCCAGAACGGGCGGTACGGCTCCAGCTCCTGGCCGAGGCGCGCGGCCTGGACCGGTGTCAGCCGGTGGTGAGCGTCATGGAGCAGCGCCAGTTCCGGCCCGAACTCGGCCCGTACCGCCTCGAAGACCCGCGGAATGTGGCGCAGATACGCCTCCGTGTCCCAGTCCTCGACGAGGGGCTTCGCCCCCTGGTGCGGTACGGGCTTGTCGTCGGTGTCCGTGGTGTGCACGCCGTACACCGATTTGAGGCCGGGAATACCGGTCTGGATCCGGATCGCCGGGAAGCCCTGGCTCAGCCGGGCGCGCACCGAGTCGAGGAGTTCGGGGAGATCCCGGCCCTCCGCGTGGCCGTAGGTGCGGATACGGTCACGGCTCGCCCCGCCGAGGAGCTGGTACAGCGGCAGCCCGGCCGCCTTCGCCTTGATGTCCCACAGTGCCACGTCGACGGCGGCGATCGCGGCCATCGTGACCGGGCCGCGACGCCAGTAGGCCCCCCGGTACAGCGACTGCCAGGTGTCCTCGATCCGGTGCGCGTCCAGCCCTATGAGCAGCGGTACGACATGATCCTCCAGGTAGCTCACCACGGCGAGTTCGCGGCCGTTGAGCGTGGCGTCCCCCAGGCCGGTGAGGCCCTCGTCGGTCGTCACCTTCAGCGTGACGAAGTTGCGGCCGGGACTGGTGACGACGACCTTCGCGTCGACGATCTTCATGTGTCTGCTCTTTCCGAGCCGGTGCGGTCCCGGCTACGTGGGGGGGCGGGGGGAGGAACGGCCGGTCAGCCCTTGGAGGCTCCCGAGGTCAGACCGGCCACGAGGTGCTTCTGGCCGACGACCGCGGCCACCACGACCGGCACCGTGATGAGGGTGGCGGCAGCCATCAGGCCGCCCCAGTCGGTACTCGCATAGGAGATGAAGTTGAACAGCGCCACCGGCACGGTCTGGGTACGGTCGTCGGCGAAGACGAGCGCGAACATGAAGTTGTTCCAACTGAACACGAACGCCAGGAGCGAGGCCGTCGCCGTTCCGGGGGCCGCCAGGGGCAGGGTGATCCGCCAGAAGGCGCCGAATGCGGAGAGCCCGTCGGTCCGGCCGGCCTCCTCCAGTTCGACGGGGAGTCCCGCGAAGAAGCTGATCATGATCCACGTGATCAGCGGTACCGACACGAACATCTGGCTGAGGATCAGGACGGTGTACGAGCCGACCAGCCCGATCTGCGCGAAGAGGTAGTACCAGGGGACGAGCAGGGAGATCGCGGGCACGATCCGGGCGACCAGGACGAGGGAGCCGGTGCGGTGCATCCGGAAGCGGCCCACCGCCCAGGCAGCCGGTACGGCGATGACGGCGGAGAGCACCGTGGAGACCACCCCGACCAGCAGCGAGTTCCCCATCGAGCGCAGGATCTGGCCGTCCTCCACGATGTTGCGGAAGTTTTCCAGCGTGGGCGAGAACCACAGTCCGACCCGGGGATCGGTCACCTGCACGTTCGTCTTGAAGGCCGCCGCGAACATCCACACCACCGGCAGCGCGAAGATCAGTGTCACCACGGTGATGGCGGCGGCGCGCAGCCAGGCCAGCCCACGGCGGCGGCCGGTGCGCCCGCGGGGTGCGGCGGTGGCGTGGGAGGCGGTCATGCGGCGTCCTTCCTTCCGGAACGGCGGCGCAGCAGTACGACGACGCCGACGATGAAGAGCGTGAACAGCACCAGCACGGCCGCGGCCAGGCCGTACTCCTGGTAGTCGAAGGTGAGCCCGTAGGCGTACACGTTGAGGGTCTCCGCCTCGAAGTCCGAGCCCCCGCCCGGGCCCTTGGTGGCGTAGAGGATGTCGAAGGTCTTGAGCGCGTCCACGGCGCGCAGGACGAGGGCGGTCCCGATCGTCGGGCCGAGCATGGGCAGGACGACATGGCGGAACCGCTGCCAGGCGTTGGCCCCGTCGACGAGCGCGGCCTCTTCGGGTTCCTCGGGCAGGGTGGTGAGCCCGGCCAGCAGGAGCAGCGTCACCATCGGTGTCCACTGCCATACATCGATGAGCATCAGGGTCGGAAGCGACTGGCTCACCGAGCCGAGGAATTCCATCCGGGGAAGTCCCACCGAGGCCAGGAGATGGTTGGCGACGCCGTTGGTGGGGTCGAGGATGAGCAGCCACAGGATGCCGATGGCGACGGGTGTCGTCAGGAGCGGAATGATCAGGATCGTCCGTACCCAGCGCATTCCACGGAACGGTTTGCGCATGAGCATGGCGAGCGCCAGGCCCAGCACCATTTCCAGCGCCACGGCACCGATGGTGAAGACCACAGTGCGCTTCACCGCGGGCCAGAACCGGCGGACATCGCTGAGCGCGTCCACGAAGTTCCGCAGTCCCACGTGGTGTTTGTCGGCGTTCACCGCACCGAAGGCGTCGGTGAGGCTCAGGTTGATGGTGAAGGCCAGCGGGAAGACGATCATCAGTCCGACAAAGGCGAGCGCCGGGGTGAGCATCGCCCACTTCAGCCGGCGGTTGGCCTGTTCGACGGTGCGCGGGGCCCGGCCACGGGGCGGACGGGCGGAGTCCCGGGCCGTCGCCGTCACACGGACCTCGGTGGTGGACATCAGGACTCCTTGTGGCGGTTGTCGCGGACGAGGAAATCGGCGAACTCGGCGTCCGCGTCGCGGATCACAGGCTTCACCGGCCGCCCGAGGATCCCGGCCACGAGCGGGCGCCCGACGATGTCGCGGGCCCGTCCGACCTGGAGCACCTGGGGGCGGTCGTGCCCGATGCCACGCTCGGCGTTGATCCGCATCGCCTCGGCGAGGTCGGGCGGGAAGGACGCGAGCGTCTTGGGATCGGACCACACGGACTCCCGGGCGCACGGTATTCCCGCGGCCTGGAGTGCGGCGGCCATGTCCGGCCCCGCGGCCCAGCGGATGAACTCCCATGCCTCGTCGCGCAGTCGGGAGAAGGTGTTGATACCGAGGCTCCAGGACGGGATGTTGTGCGGGCGGGCGCCCGCGGGCCCCGCGGGGAACGGCGCGAAGCCCACGGTCTTGCGCACCGAGGAGACACCGGGGTCCAGGAAGCTGCTGTAGATCGCGTCGGCGTCGATGTAGAAGGCGGCCTTGCCCTGGGCGAAGATCGGCATGGCCTGTTCCAGGCTCATATTGGTGGCACCGGGCGGGCCCGCCTCGTGGAGCAGCCTGCCGTAGTACTCGTACGCCGCGATCGCGGCGCGGCTGCCGATGCCGGACCTGCCGTTCACGACGAAGTCGCCGCCGTACGAGTAGAGATAGCTCGACCACTGGGAGACGGCGCCGCTGCGCTGCCCGCGGCCCACGTACCCGAAGAAGCCCTTGCCCGGGTCCGTGAGCCGGACCGAGGCGTCCATCAGTTGGTCGAGCGTGCGGGGAGGGTCGGCCAGGTCCTTGCGGTAGTACAACGCGGGGCGTTCGGTGACCACCGGGACGCTCAGCACCCTTCCCTTGGTCTCCGAGGCGCCTCGGGGGGCCTCCTGGAAGTCCTGCCAGTCGAACTCCGCGTCGCCGTGGACCCGGTCGGTGAGGTCGGCGAGCCAGCCGTTGTGCGCGAAGACCGGCTGCTCCTGGAGTGCCCGGACCATCATCACGTCCACATCAGTGCCGGAGGCGTTGAGCTTCACGTTGTAGCTGCTGGCGAGCTGGTCGGCGGTGAGCAGGGTCATGGACACCCGGCGTCCGACACGCTCCTCGAACTCCGTCATCCGGCGGCGGACGGCCTGCGACCAGACGTGATTGATCGCCATGATCCGCAGCGGCGTGTCCGCCGACGGTGTGCCGCCCCCGCGCGAACAGGCGCCGAGCGCTCCGGCACCGACGGCCGCCGAGGCTCCGGCGGCCAGTCTGCCGAAGCCGCGGCGGCTGAGGAACTGGCTGCTCGTGGACATCCTCGTCCTCGTCTCTCTGCTGGTGGTGCGTCCCGTACGTCCGAACCACCGGTCCAACTGGTAGGACCAGTTCGGTCGTGCAGGGACGTTAACAGGCCATGCGGCCACCGACCAGCCCCCGGACCGATCGGTTACAGAGCGATCCGCCGCACCCGGGGCGAGGGCATGCCAAAGCGGTGAGGGGCCTGCGCGCAGGGGGCGGCCGCGCCGCCGGTCTTCGGGTCCTTATCCGGTCGGGTGCTCTGATTCGGCCAGCAGCAGCTCGATATGCCGCCGTGCCATGACATCCACCTGGAGGTCGAGATCGACGCCGTAGGTGCGCGTGCCGAGCAGAAGGTGCTCCCGCATGTGCGCGCAGGCCAGCTCCTCATCGCGCGCGACGATCGCCTCGAAGATCTCCGGATGGTGCGGCACCCCCGGTTCCTCGATGGAGGGGTCGGAGTTGGAGCGGAGCATCATCTCGAACATCATGCCGCTGATCGACGACAGCATGATCCGCAGGACCGGGTTGCCGCTGGCGACGGCGATCGCATCATGAAAGGCGACGTCCGCGCGCGCCTTGGTGACCACATCGGTCGCCGACTCCAGTGTGTCCTGTGCCGCACGCATCGCCGCGATGTCGCCTTCGCCCGCCCGCAGGGTCGCCAGCCGGACCGTCTCCACCTCCAGCGGCAGCCGCGCCTCGATGAGCTGGCGCACCGTGGGCCGGCCCGTCCGGTAGAGGGCGTCGTATCCGCGGGCCTGTCCGGACGACTGGTCCCGCACGAAGGAGCCGCGGCCCGGCGCCACCTCGATCAGCCGCTGCGCCTCCAGCCGCTGGAGAGCCTCCCGCACCACGTTCCGGCTGGAGCCGAAAGTCGCGGCGAGTTCGCGCTCCGACGGCAGCTTGGCGCCGACAGCGATCGCTCCGGACCTGATGTCGTGCTCCAGCTGACGCGCGATGCGCTCGGTGAGAAGCCCGCTCCGGGTACTGGTAACGGCACGGCTCGACTGCGAGGACGGGGCAGGCGGCATAACCAGGAGGGTACAGCCTCCCCAGGAGGCGAGTCGCGCCCGTGCCCGCTGGACGTCACGACCTGTGCCGAGCCCCCGCACGGTTGCGAAGTGGAAGGTCCGGGGATTGGCACCCCGCCAGGCGTCCAGATACGTTGACCGCCACCGCGCCCAAGCCGGTGAGGGCCACCGATCCTGGGAGGAAGGCGTATGAGCGCGACGACGATCATCTCCGTCATCGCGATCGTGATCGTTGCAGTGATCGCGTGGAAGACCTGGGGCGGCAAGAGGTGAAGGCCCCGGTGGCCGGTGTCGGGGCTCTTCCGGGCCCCGCGCCGCAGTGGCTCACATCACCCGCCGCCGGCAATCCGCCTACTGCCCGGGTCGTGGCCGGACCGGCCGGACCGGCCGGACCTATGCCGGCGGTGCGTCACGCGGATCGCTTCCCCAGCTCTTATTCGGTCGGGGACCCATGACAAGCGTCAGTCGGCCGCCGGAGACGATCTCCTAGTCGGAGCCGCCCTCGTCCCATGACCGGCGTGCCTGCTGCCCGGGGGAACAGGCTCACCACCGTCCGGCGCGGCGTCCGCGTGCAACGCCCTGGTGCGGGAGTGCTTTGACCGGCTTCAGTGAGGCCGGTGCTCGCATCATCGGCTCAGGCCATCGTCTAAGGGGCCGCGTCCATGAACGCCCGTCCGGCCGGCTCAAGGCGACCGGATACAGTGCGCGAGACGGCAGCCTGGTCAGGGAGGGCAAGCGTGACCGAAACCAGCGACACCCGGCCCGCCCAGGGTGGAGCGCCAGCGCCGCGGCAGAGCCGACCGCACCGCCTGATGCGCTACCTCCCCCTGATCGCCCCCGTCCTGCTGTGGGCCGTGCCCTGCTGGGTGCTCCTGCACACCGGCCAGCACTGGCCGCTGCCCGTCACGCTGGTCGGCACCGCCCTGTTCGCCCTCGGTCTCATCGGTATGCCGCTCATGATGGTGCGCGGCCACGGCCGGCGCCAGCGGGATCGGGCGGCGATCGTCGGTGACACCCTGCTGGGCACCAGCTGGACTCTGTTCACCTGGTCCGTTCTGCTCGGCGTCCTCTTGCGGCTCGCCCTGACCGTGGCCGGTGTCGGCGAGAGCCAGGACCGGGCCCGAATCGTCACCTGGTCCGTCCTCGGCATAACCGCCGTACTGCTCGGCTGGGGGTACGCCGAGGCCCGCCGCGTACCACGCGTGCGCCGACTCGACGTGCAACTCCCGCGACTGGGTGCCGGGTTGGACGGCATCCGCGTCGCCCTCATCACCGACACCCACTACGGCCCGCTCGATCGCACTCGCTGGTCGGCACGGGTATGCGAGACGGTGAACACTCTGGAAGCCGACCTGGTCTGCCACACCGGCGACATCGCGGACGGCACGGCCGAACGCCGCCGCGCCCAGGCCGCCCCACTCGGTACCGTGCGGGCCACCCGGGCCCGTGTATACGTCACCGGCAACCACGAGTACCACAGCGAGGCCCAGGGCTGGGTCGACCTGATGGACGAGCTGGGCTGGGAGCCGCTGCGCAACCGCCATCTGCTCCTCGAACGCGGAGGCGACACCCTCGTGGTCGCCGGCGTGGATGACGTCACCGCCGAGTCCTCCGGCCTGGCAGGCCACCGCGCCCACCTCGCCGGAGCCCTGAACGGCGCCGACCCCGACCTACCCGTCCTGCTCTTGGCACACCAGCCCAAGTTCATCGACCGGGCAGCAGCCGCCGGCATCGACCTCCAACTCTCCGGCCACACCCACGGCGGCCAGATCTGGCCCTTCCACCACCTCGTCCGCATCGACCAGCCCGCCCTCGCCGGCCTCAGCCACCACGGCCCCCGCACCCTCCTCTACACCAGCCGCGGCACCGGCTTCTGGGGCCCGCCCTTCCGCGTCTTCGCCCCCAGCGAGATCACCCTGCTCGTGCTCCGCTCCCCGCACCTGCCCACCTCGATATAGCAGTCCACGGGCCGAGGGATGCGGCGTCGACAGATGACCAGGCCCGTCTCGCCGCGACCAAGATCCGGACCAGCCCCGGGCCGACGGCTCCAACCCGGCCGTGCGCGTCGAGCATCGCTATGCCCTTTCTGCGCCGCACCCGATGGCTGCCACGGACTCATCCGCGCTCACGGTCCGGTGACGGCTGACACGGGGATCTGTTCGCGCAGGCACCAGGCGAGTGCGGCCGGCCAAGGGCCGTATCCATCTCCGGGGGTGATGTGGCCGGCGGCGGGGAGGACGTCGCAGTCCAGGCCGAGCGCGGCGCTCCACGCGCGCGGGTTGACGGGCGCGTATGGATCGGTCGCCGAGACGACCACATGCGGCGGCTTGGTCGACGCGGCGGCGAGAAGTTCACGGTCGACGCGCTCGAGCTTGAACTCTTCATTGCCGTTGGCCACGGTGAACGCCTGGTCACCGAGCGGGGACACCAGCAGCACCCGAGTGACGCGCAGGTCGGCGGGCAGGGTCTGGGCGGCGCGCAGCCACAGGGCGCAGCCGAGGGAGTGACACACCACGACGCGTTCTTGATCGCCGAGTTGAGCCAGCTCGGCGTGCAGGAGATCGATCCATTCGCTCATCGACGGCTGCTCGGGCGTGGGGAACTGCGGATAGAGCACCTGCTCGCCCCGCTGGCGCAGGGCCTCGGTCAACCACCACAGCCAGTGTTGCCGCGGGCGACGGTGCTGCACGCCGTGCACCATGAGGAAGCGCCGCGCAGGCGGAGGCGGAGCCGGAGGCGAGCTGGGCATCTCAGTCATCTGTCTCCTTCGTCCCAGCCCTGATCTTCAGGTTATCGGTGAACTGGTACGGCCACCGTATGGACCCATGGGTGATCCTCAACCCCTGGCACGGTTGCCGGCCTACTTGAACTCGCAATCTGCTTCCACCACGCCTAGCTCGCCGACATCGTGTGCTTCATGGGCGACCGGCCAATCGCCCCAGACGCCCGGCCCGTCCGGTGGTTGGAGAGCGAAGAGACCATCCGCCGACGCCGGCGCACGCTCGTCACCTGGTCAGCGGTCGGTGTCGCGCACGAGGCCGCCGGGTAGCGGGACGCGGTCAGCCGCGCAATCGCACGCGATAAACCCGGCGACGTCGACGATCATCCCCGGGATACTGGTCGCCCATGGATGAGGTCAAAGTCGTCGTCGCCCATTCCGAGCGCGCGACCCTGCGCGTCGGCGACGTGTTCCTGAAGGTGGACGCCGATCAGGCGCGCATCGACGTCGAGGTCGAGGCGATGGCCCTGGCGCCGGTCCCGACCCCGGAGGTCCTGTGGCGTAAGCCGCCCGTGCTCGCGATCGCCGCGGTCCCGGGGACGGCGCTCGGCCGCCTCGGCAAGCCGTCGACCGCGTCCCCGGCGGCGTGGGCCGCGGCGGGTGCCGCCATCCGGAAGTTGCACGACGCGCCGTTGCCGCCCTGGCCCGGCCGGGGTGGCCGGGGCGGCCGGGGCCTCGACGAGTTGGCTGCGGATCTCGACGGCGAGTGCGAGTGGCTCGTGACGAACGGCGTCCTGCCCGCCGACCTGGTCACCCGCAACCGCCAGGTCGCCGAGGCCGCGCTCCGGCCGTGGACTCCGGTGTTCACGCACGGCGACCTGCAGATCGCTCACGTGTTCATCGACGGCGACGAGATCACGGGCATTATCGACTGGTCCGAGGCGGGCCGGGGTGATGCCCTGTTCGACCTCGCCACCTTGACGCTCGGATACGAGGAGCACCTCGGCGACGTCGTCGTCGGCTATGGCACCGCCGTCGACCTCGACGTGATCCGCGCGTGGTGGTCGTTGCGAAGCCTGCTGGGGGTTCGCTGGCTGGTCGAGCACGGCTTCGACCCGTTCGCGCCAGGCTGTGAGGTCGACGTGCTGAGATCCCGGCTGTGAGGCTGCGCGGGCCCGACTGCAGCGCGTGCGTTCTGAAGCCGCGGTCGGCGTACAGGTGCTTGGGGCGGCGCAGTGGCCGGCCGCGCTTGCCGCGGATCGACGGGACGGCCTGGATCAGCGGGATCAGCCGGGTGACGTCGTTGCGGTGGCCGCCGACACCGATAGCTGACGGGTCGGGGCATCGACCGGCGGTGAGGAACGACCGTCTGTCCTTCTTTCGGGCGGTTTAGGGCAAACGCTACACCCTGGGGAGTGGAGGCCCGGGACGATGGCGCCCTGAGGGCTGCGCCGTGCCGCCCTGGGGAGGATGACAAGCCGATGAGTGCGACGCGACGCACCGTGCTGGGTACTGCCTTGGCTGGGCCCCTGCTGGGCCATTTAGCCGGCACAGCGGCCGGTGCGGATAAGAACGGCCGGTTCGGCACGATCTCGGAAGGGTGGGTGGAGGTCCGCTGGACGCCGCAGGCGCAGGCGCAACTCGACCGGTTCCAGGCCACGGTGCAGGCCATCGCGCCCGCTCGACTGATCGAGGACAAGGCGGGGACCGCCATCCGGTTTCCCGTGCGGACAGCGACCGGCGACCCGGCGTTGACCAACCTGCCCAAGGCCCAGGGCAGTGGCCGCCTCGACGGCGGCGTCGTGGTGCGTACGCCGATGGGTGAGTTCCGGGTCACCGAACTGGAGAGTGTGCTGGAGTCCGGGCAGACGTCCGGACGGTGCGCCGTCAACGGGGCCCAGACCAGCATGCGGTCGCTGTTCATATGCGGTGCGGGCGAGGGCCGTCTGGTCGCGCAGCCTGTGCCGGCCGGTCAGCCGCTCAAGGTCCGGATCAGTGATGTGCCGCTGCGGCCGACCCCTGAGTCGCTGAGCGCTTTCACGACGGCGTTCGGCGCACCTGCCGTCACCACGGACACGGTCATGGCATACGTGACCGGTGAAGGCGTGTACACCCCGCCGGGGCGCTGACCACACCCCGTTCCGGCCCGGGCTCTTCAATCCGCCCGGGCCGGCTGCACAGGTCGGGCCTGTCCGGGCAGGTCCCCGCCGAATCGGCGCCGGCGGCCTGAGAATTCTCTGACAGCGGCCTCCAGGTGCCGGTAGCCGAAGTCGGGCCATAGCGCCGGGTCAAACACCATTTCGGCGTAGGTGAGGTGCCACGGGAGGAAGTTGCTGATCCGCTGCTCACCGGAGGTGCGGATCAGCAGATCGACATCGGGCAGATCTGGCACATACAGATTCCGGGCGATGTCGTCCGCGTCGATGGCTTCCGGCCGGATCCTCCCGGCGGCCACCTCGGCGGCCAGCGCGCGGGCTGCCGCGACCAGTTCATCGCGGCCGCCGTAGTCGACGCAGAAGGTCAGCGTCAGGACGCTGTTGGCCGAGGTCATGCTCTCGACCAACGCCAGTGCGGACGCGGTCGACTCATCCAGCCGGTCACGGCGCCCGCACCAGCGCACTCGCACACCGCACTCCTGCAGCCACTGGATGTACCGGGTCAGCCCGTCGGCCGCGGTGTCGAACAGACCGGCCACTTCTTCCTGGGACCGGGCCCAGTTCTCTGTGGAGAAGGCGAATACCGTCAGGTGCCGGATCCCCACTCTCAGGGCGGAGTCGATCAGCCGCATCACCGCCCGGAACCCGGCGATGTGACCGTCAAGCGCCGACAGACAGCGTGCTCCGGCCCAGCGTCGGTTCCCATCCATGATCACCGCAACATGTTCGGGAACGGCTGCCAGGTCCTCGACCGCACGACGCCGGGCCGAACTGGCCAGGGTCAGCGGTTCCAGACCGGTGACCATTACCCTGGCACCCAGCATCTCCGCCTCGTCGAGCTGCAGTTGCGCACCGAGGATCACCGCGTGCAGGAACGCCTGGTTGGGTAGATGCACCATCCCCGCCATCGGCATCGCCTGCTCCAGCAGCTCCCGGGCCCGGCCAACCTGGATCTTGACCAGCTCGTCCAAAGCTTGCCGGTATCGCTCCACGCGCTGAAGGTCGCCGACCTCCAGGCCCAGCCGCTTCAAGTCCTCGCGCGGCAGATAACACCGGCCGGCGGCAAGGTCGGCCGGGAAGTCTTCCAAGAGGTCCAGCACGTGCATCGCCTCGCCCAGCAGCGATGCGGACCGCGCCAGCTCCTGATCACGCGGTCCCAGCATCAATGCGAGCAGCTTATAGAAGGTCCCGTTGACTTCGCGCAGATAGCACCGAAGGTCTGCGAAGGTGGCGAACGTCGGCTGCGCCTCGCTGTCCACCCGCTCGGCGGCCAGCAACCTCTCGATGAGCGTGACATCCAGATCCCACCGTCGCACCGTGTCCGCGAACGCCCGTAGCACCGGGTGCTCGGCTCCTCCCGAACGCACTGCTGCCAGCGTCTGCTCACACCAGCGGGTCAGCAGCCGCTCGCGGGCGGCCTGCTCGCTCTCGTCGGAGATGCGGTCGGTCCACCCGTAGAACGCGACCACCGCGTGGAAGTGGGGCCGGACCTCGTCGGGCAGGACCTCGCCCGCGGCCCACGCCTCGGGGTAGTACCGCTCCGTCTCACGCGCGCAGAACGCGTAGGACTCACCCAGCTCCGCCGTATCCAAGCCTGGACGCTCACTCGCCACCACCGAACCCGCCTTCGTTCAGGTCGCCTGCCGTCGTCACCGTGGCTTGCCTGGCCCCATCACTCTCATGCCGCCCGTATGCCGGCCACGGAACCTTTAATCAGCTTTAACGACCCGCCGGTGGATAGGTATCGACGGCCAAAGCGCTCGACTGCCGCTCCGTTACGGGTCGTTGCCGTCCTCCGCGGTGTCCGGATCAAGAGGTGGGCTGTGCTGCCTTCCAACAGCTGGTGCACATCCTCGGCTTCGTCCCGCTTGGTCCAGTGTCCGGCCGGTATGGAGGAGTCTCCGGAGCCGCGCAGGTCCGGTGCGATCACCGCGAAGCCCTGCTCGACCAGCAGCGGCATCACCGCGCGCCACTCGATCCAGCTGAACGGCCATCCGTGGAGGAGGACGATCGCAGGGCCGCTCCCGCCGATCACATAGTGCAGCCGGACACCGTTGACATCGGCATGGGCGTGCGCGAAGCCCTCCGGCGGAGGAGCGGGAGGAGACATGGGACCACCTTCCAAGATTTGCTTGCTTCAGCAAGAATCGGACTGGTTGCTTGCCTTGTCAAATACACTGGACGGATGGCCTCCGACGATGTCCCGCTGTCCCCCGACGAACTCCGCCTCTGGCAGAGCCTGGGCCGCCTGGTCCACGCCCTGCCGCGCGTACTGGAGGACGACATGTCCCGCACGGGGGTCACCATGACCGAATTCGCCGCCCTGCTACTCCTCAGCGAGGCACCCGACCACCGCATGCGCATGTCCCCGCTCGCCGACGCCGCGGGGCTCACCCCCTCCAGGATCACCCGCGTCGTCGACGGATTGAGCAAGCACGGGCTCGTCCACAAGGAGCGCCACGGCCAGGACGGCCGCGGAAACGACGCGATACTCACCGAAGCCGGACTACGCGCCATGCAGTCGGCCCAGCCCGCGCACCTGGCCAGCGCCCGCACCCGCGTTCTCGACCAGATTCCCCCGGACCTGCTTCCGGCCCTTGCCCAGACGCTCGCGACCCTCGCCGAAAGCCTGTCCCCCCATCACCGCGACGCCTGAGCCAGCACATCTACCTGTGCCGCCATGCGTCCGAAGGGGCGCTTCCCGAAGTCGGCCCAGCCCGGCGCGAAGAAGGACCTCGAGGAGGTCTACCACGCCGAGGACCGCGAACACGCGCTGAAGGCCGTCGCGGCATTTGAAAAGACGTAGGCGGCCTGAACCACGTCACCGCGGCTTGCGATGCTCAGTCCGACAGTTCCCACAGCAACCGGTAGTACATGATCCGTTCCAGGTCCGGCTCGACTCCGTAGGCTTCGAGCAGTGGCTCTTCCCATCCCGGACCGTAGTTCCACTGCGTACTCCATGTGGCAACAGCGAGGTCGGCCCAGCGGTCCGCGACACCGAGCGTGCCGAGGTCGACGTGCCCCGTGCACGTGCCGTCGTCACCGACCAGGGTGTTGGGAGCGCAGGCGTCGCCATGGCAGACGACGAGCCGGTCGACGGGCGGGATGTCGGTGAGCACGCCGAGCGCGTGCTCGACAGTGCCTAAGTGTTGAAGGTCTGGAGACCAGTCCGCCGGCCTGGTCAGGCCCGCCGCCGCTCGTGACCGCGCACTCTCCAGGCGATTTTCGGCCGACCAGTCGAACGGGCAGTTCGCGACGGGCAGTGCGTCATGGAGCGCCCGCAGCCCGGAGCCGATCGCGCGTACCGCGGTACCGGGGTCGCGCTTCCAGTGATCGTCCACCGCCATACGTCCGGGCAAGCCATGGGTGATGATCCAGGACCCCATTTCGTCAGCGCCCTCACCGAGTACCCGCGGCACCACGGTGAACCTCGCCGCCCACCGCAGGCGTGCCACCTCAGCCGCAAGGTCGATACCGCTGCCGACCGGCGTCCACTTCACAAACTGCCGTGTATCACCCAAGCCGACTTGGAACGTCAACCCGCCGAGTTCGTTCTTCCAGACGGCCCGTACCGGCTGCCCCGCCGCGAGCTCGGCAACGATACGTGGAGGCTCGACAGGTTCTTGGGGCGAGGTGGCGATCACCCGCTCAATGTCACCAGAGCGGCCGCGGGCCGGCCAACCATTTTCCGACACTTCGGTCAGCAGACCCTCCGACCAACCGCAATCGGCGCACGCCAGGAGACGA
Source organism: Streptomyces sp. 11-1-2 (assembly GCF_003595545.1). NCBI lineage: Bacteria > Bacillati > Actinomycetota > Actinomycetes > Kitasatosporales > Streptomycetaceae > Streptomyces > Streptomyces sp. 11-1-2. The sequence continues at coordinate 9,217,556 of NZ_CP022545.1, read as the reverse complement.
GACAGTGCCGAAGCCTGGTCCGCGCCCCGAAGCTGGTAGGTGTTCATGAGTGCCTCCACGCCGTTGAACATCATGCTTGGTACGGGGAGCCAGTACTCGTAGTTCACCACCCCATTCAGAAGGGACCCGAGCGCGCTTTTCACCGCTGTCGGCTGAGGGCCGGTCATGGCCCCCGCCGACCATCTTCGGTGCCCAGTCACTGCTACGCAGCGCCCGTACCAGGCCGATCGAGTCATCGAGGTAGGAGCACAGCAGGAGCAGGTCCGGGTCCTTGCTGGCCACGGAGCCGATGATCGGCGCGAACTCGCTGGTCGACGGTCGCCGATCGCTCGTTGAAACACTGGGAGGGGGTGGAGCGCTCACGGCTGTGAGCGCTCCACCCCCTCCGGCTCAGCAGCGGCCGGCGCTACACGCCGGCACCATCGGCGGTGGGTGTGGCCAGCAGCTGCAGCTCCCAGGCGAGCGCGATCCCGCTACCGCCACCGTGGTCGAAGAGAACCGGCGCGAGCGCGTCGGCCGTTGACTCGCGAGCCCAGTCGCGCTGCCATTCGCTGATCACGGCCATCCAGGTGATGGGCACCACGCCGGCCTGCTCCATGCGACGCACCGCCATGTCGTGCGTCTCGGCACTGACCCCGCCGCTGGCGTCCGTGACGACGAAGACGTCGTACCCCTCACCCAGCGCCTGGATGGCGGGCATGGCGACGCAGACCTCCGTCCACAGCCCGGCAATGATCAGCTTCTTGCGCCCCGTTCGCTCCACGACGTCGACGACGCGACGGTCTTCCCAGGTGTTGATGAACGTGCGGTTGATCGGCTTCTGGTCCGGGAAGACGTCCTGGAGGCCCTTGATGAGGTAGCCGCCACGTTCTTCTATCACCGTGGTCAGCACCGTGGGGACGTCGAACACCTTCGCGGCCTTGGCCAGGCCGACGACGTTGTTGACAATCATGGTTGGTTCGTGGCTGTTGAGATTGGAGAACTGGAAGGGCTGGTGGTCGATGAGCACCAGGACGCTTTCCTCGGGGGTAAGCAGTGCTTCGAGTCCGGCCTTTGCAGTGCGTGTCACGATGGTTCCTTCTGCGTGATGGGTTGAGCGTTCGATGGTGAGAGTCAGAGCTGTTCGGGTGATGCTCTCCTTGCCGGGCTGATGTGCCACGGAGGCCGGTCACGTCGACCGAGACCGGATCCGACCAGGCTCGGCCAGAGTCGACGGCGCAGGTGGGAACGTCTCCAGTGGCGTGAAACGACGCTACGGCGGCCATCCGGCGGGCGTCCAAGACTTGTCCGGACGCCGGGCAATAGGATTCGTCTATGGATGTCAGCCCCCGCGTCCTCCGCTACTTCATGGCCGTAGCCGAGGAACTCCACTTCGGCCGCGCAGCCATGCGTCTCTACATCTCCCAGCCGTCCCTGAGTCATCAGATCCGCAAGCTTGAGGAGACCCTCGAAACCCCGCTCTTTGTGCGTTCGAGCCGTCGGGTGCAGCTCACCGCGGCGGGCCGGACGCTGCTTCACGAGGCACCGATAGCGTTAGCTGCGCTGGAGCAAGCCGTGCAGCTCACCCGGCGGGCCGGGTCAGGGATCGCGACGACGATTCGGTTGGGCTATACGCCGGTCACGAGCTTCGACACGCTCACGGTGCTTCTGGATGCTCTCCAGGAAGACCACCCCGACTTCACGGTCGACCCTCGAGAGTTCTTCAGCGCCGAGATTCCCGAACGGCTCTGTGCCGGCGACCTGGACATCGGTCTCGCCCTCTCACCGCAGCCGCTCGACGGGGTAGGTGGCGAGATTCTCCGTGAAGAGTCCGTTTCCGCGCTCCTCAGCACTCGCCACCGCCTCGCTGCCGCACCGACGATCCCGGTGACGGTCCTCCGCGACGAGACGCTGCAGCTGTTCCCTCGCCGTCTCGCACCGGCGTACTACGACGGCATCGTCGCCGCGTGCCACGAAGCAGGCTTCTCACCTAAGATTTGCGCGTTCGAGGAACCGCCGGTAAACGCCATGCTCGCCCGGCTCTCCAGCGGAGGCGATGTCGGCTTGGCCCCTACATCGTTCGCTGAGCACGCCGCGAAGGCCAACACCAGCATCATTCGTCGCGATGTCGTCGATCCGTCGATCGTGGCAGAACTCTCGGTGCTGTGGCCCGCGAAGGATCCGTCGCCCGCCATTGCGAGCGTCCTCGCCACCGCCCGACGATGCGCTGAACACAATGGATGGCTACGCAGCCCCATCACATAGCACCTGAAGCTACGGCCCGCAGCCTCGATCACCGAAGCGCCTCTCCTCACACCCGCCTCACGCCAACGCAGCCCGGCCCCGGCCAGGTTGGAAAAGCCTCACTGGCAACTTCGGGGGAATTCCATGCACCGCTCCATCACGTCCGCCGCCGCAGCCGTCGTGCTCGCCGCCGCCCTTGTGGCGTGCGGGGGTTCGGACGGGGACAGCGACAAGGCCGCGGCCACGAAGAGCGCCGGTTCCAGCGGCGCCACGACGTCCGGCGGTCAGCAGACGCCGGGCGCCGCGCCCAGCGGCACAACGCCCAGTAGCGCCAAGGTCGGTGACACCCTCTCGCTGGAGGGCCTGGCCGGCATGGGTGCCACGGGCAACAACGTCCAGGCCGACGCGAAGATCACGGCCGTGACGTACCAGATGGACTCGCTCCTGCAGACCAAGGGAGAGCACACCGGCAGGTGGACCCTCCTCGCCTGAGGCGATCTTCCGCGGCAGCCGTCACCAGCAGACCGAAAAGGGCCTCTGGTGACCGTACGCCCCGAAGCGGCTCGGCTTCTTCCGGACACCGAAGAAGGGCGCCTGACCAGGATAGATGCCCGTCAGGCGCCCGGCGCCGGTGCCGCGATCACTCCTGGATGGAGGCCATGCCCATCGGGGCGTAGCGGTCGCCTGCCGCGGCTCCCACCGGGATCGCGGCGCTCAGCCCGGCGAGGGTCGCGGGGTCGAGTTCGATGGCCGCGGCGGCGACGTTCTGCTCGAGCCAGGTACGCCGCTTCGTTCCGGGGACAGCCGTGACGCCGTCCTGGGCGAGCACCCAGGCGAGCGCGAGTTGACCGGTCGTCACGCCGAGGTTGTCCGCCGTCGCGACGATCCGGTCGAGAAGCGACAGGTTCTGTTCCAGGTTCGCGTCCGCGAAGCGCGGCGCGGTGCGACGGAAGTCGTGGGCCGGCAGGTCCCGCACCGATCGCACGGCCCCGGTGAGGAAGCCGCGGCCGAGCGGCGCGTACGCGACGAAGCCGATTCCCAGTTCACGGACCGTGTCGAGCACGCCGTTGACTTCGACGTTGCGGCTGAACAAGGAGTATTCGGTCTGTACCGCCGACAGCGGGGCCACTGTGTGCGCCGCCCGGATATTCGCCGGGGACGCCTCGCTGATCCCGAGGTACCGCAGCTTTCCCTCCGTCACCAGATCGGCGAGGGCGCCGAATGACTCCTCGAGAGGCACACCCGGGTCGACCCGATGCAGGTAGAACAGGTCGATGTGATCGGTGCCCAGCCGGCGTAACGAGCCTTCCACGCACGCCCTCAGGTAGTCGGGGCGCCCGTTGGGGCCGCCGACGATCTTCCCGGTCTCGTCGAGAGTGACGCCACCGCCCTTCGTCGCCACGATCAGTTCGTCAGGGCAGCCCTTCAGCGCCCGTCCGAGCAGTTCCTCTCCGCTGAACGGCCCGTACATGTCCGCGGTGTCGAACATCGTGACGCCCAGCTCGACCGCCCGGTGAACGGTCCTGATCGCCTCCGCCTCTTCCGGGCTGCCGTACATCGCGGTCATGCCCATGGTGCCGAGGCGCCCCGGGCTGATGCGGGTCATGGACGGCCTGGCCGACAACACCGCACAGGTCATGGGTCCGCTGGGCGAGACGTTGCTCCAGACGCCGTCCGCGGTGGCGCTGCTCGGCGACCAGACCCAGTACACCGGCAACGCCCGTAGCGCGACGTACCGCTGGTTCACCGATCCGGCCGCCCGTGAGCGATACGACCCGGCGGAGCACAGCACGAACAGCCGGGTCAACGTCGCGCTGCTGCGCGCGGCTGTCACCCGCGACGGATCCGGCTCCCACGCGGCCGACCTGGCCGACGCCCTGCGGGGCACCAGCGAGGAGTTCGCCCGGCTGTGGGATCGCCACGAGGTGGGCCTGCGGTGGAGCGACACCAAACGTTTCGTCCATCCCCGGGTCGGACGGCTGGACCTCTACTGCCAGCTCCTGCTCGAGCCGGACCAGGGCCAGTCGCTTCTCATCTTCACCGCCACTCCGGGCACCGAAAGCCACGAGAAGCTCGCCCTGCTCACCGTGCTGGGCACCGATCAATTCGCCGCCGACCCCGAGTGACGCCTTCCGCGGCGTCGGCGGCACCCGCCCCTGGCCGTGCCGGGGAGTTTGTCGTTGACAGACTCGGCTAACTTGATTAGCTTTTAGCTAAAGCAGTTAGCCAAAGCTGAGGGATGTCATGACCGAGTACCTTGCCGTCGACGGCGGCACGATTGCTTATGAGGTGGCGGGGTCCGGCCCGCTGATCGTTCTCGCCCACGGCATGGGCGACAGCCGCGCCGCGTACCGAGCCGTGATCCCGCCCCTGGTGGCGGCGGGCTATCGGGTCGCCGCGGTCGATCTGCGCGGCTGCGGCGAGTCCGGCGTCGGCCGGCCGGCCTGGAGCCGCACCGCCATCGCCGGCGACCTGCTGGCCGTGATCCGCCACCTGGGCGGCCCGGCCCTGCTCGTCGGCCACTCGATCTCCGGCGGCGCCGCCACCATCGCCGCGGCGCGGGAGCCCTCGCTGATCACCGCGGTGGTCGAGTTGGCGCCGTTCACCCGCAAGCAGTCGATCCGCCTCGGCGACCTGCGGGTCAAGCGCTTCCGGCAGGGCATGCTGCGGCTGCTCGGCGCGGGCGTGTTCGGCAGTGTGCCGCTCTGGCGCTCGTACCTCGACGTGGCCTACCCCGGCGTGAAGCCGGCCGCCTGGGCCGAGCGGCTCGGCCGCATCGACTCCCTGCTGCGCGAGCCGGGCCGGATGAAGGCCCTGCGGGGCATGGGCCGCAGCGCCCCGACCGACGCCGGCGCACAGCTCGGCAACGTCCGCTGCCCGGTCCTGGTCGTGATGGGCACACTCGACCCCGACTGGGCCGACCCGCACGCCGAGGGTTCGGCGATCGTCGAGGCCCTGCCGTCCGGCCTCGGTCACCTTGAGATGATCGAGGGCGCGGGGCACTACCCGCACAACCAGTTCCCCGACCAGGTGGTTTCGCTGATGCTCGGTTTCCTCCGCTCGGACGCCGCTCATGCCTAGGGCCGGCCTGGACCCGACGGCCGTGGTCGCGGCCGGGGCCGCCCTCGCCGACGAGGTGGGCCTCGCCGGCCTGACGATGGGTCTGCTGGCCGAGCGGGTCGGCGTGCGCACCCCGTCCCTGTACAAGCACGTGGGCGGCCAGGAAGACCTCAACCGGCGCATCGCGGCCCTGGCGCTGAGCGAGGCCGCCGACGCCGTGGGCGGCGCGGTCCAGGGGTACGCGGGCCGCGACGCCCTGGCGGCCGCGGCGCGCGCCTTCCGCGCCTTCGTCCTGGAGCACCCCGGCCGGTACGCCGCGACCATCGGCCTGGAACCCTCCGGCCCGGACGACCCACTGGCCACCGCGAGTCAGCGGCTGCTCGACGCGTTCACGGCGGTCCTGCGCGGCTACGACATCGCGGAGTCCGACGTGAACCACGCCCTGCGCATGCTCCGCAGCCTCTGCCACGGCTTCGCCACCTTGCAGTCGGCGGGCGGCTTCCAGTGGAGCACCGACATCGACGAGAGCTTCGAGTGGCTGATCGCCTTCGCCGACCGGGGGCTACGCGCCAGGTGAGCACGCTGCCGCACGGGTCTGCGAGCCTTCCCGGCAGGCACCGGCCGTACCGGCCTCGGGGTCACGCCTCCAAGCGCTTGCTCCAAGGGTGAGGTCCGTACGACTTGGTGATCGCGTCGGCGAGCCATCGCCGTTGCTGTTCCGTCAGCAACGGCAGTGCCGCGTCGAAGTCCTCTTCGTCCTTGGGCCGTGGTGCGTTGGCCTTGTAGTAGAGCTGCACGTCCGGGGCCAGAAAGGGAGTACCGGCGGCCGAAGTCATCCCCAGTGCGCTGATCGGCCTGCGCACTCGGGAGTCACGCCGTGACACCCATTCGTGACCGCAGGACTCATCGAGCATGACCTGGATGCGCCAAGGATCATCCGGTCCAGGTCGGCACCAGATGTCGTGAACGCCGAGAGGCAGGACCTCGTCCGGCATCCATGGACGCAGGCTCCCCGGCGGATCGGCGCACCACCATTGCCAGCCCGCCAGAACCTGCTGGGCCATGAGCTGGTCCTGTCGAAGCAGGAGAACATCGATGTCGCCATGGCTTCGGATCGGACGGCCCACCGCGAGTTCGATCGCCAGTCCCCCGGCTACCCACCAACCAGCTTCCAGATCGGAGAAACGCGCGACAACTTCCGTCAAGGGAGAGGGATCCCACCGGCCGAAGGGAGCCTGAGCATGTGTCATGCCGCCCATCGTCTCCTGACTCTGACTGAGCATCGTCCGGCCGACCGCTGTCGCCGCTTGCGCGGAGAGCACCCTTCGCGACCTGTGGTGCCGTACCTGAGGGGTAATGGCCTTGAGATGAGTACGGCAGCGGATACCGGCGGGTTGGCCGGTTCCGTAGCGTCCCACGCATGGAGAACACCGGCACTGCTTCTGATGGTGCGGCCGGGCCGGACCGCCGCGGCGCCCCTCGTCGGCGCACCGCTGCCGGCTGGGCAGGGCTGATCGTCCTCGCGGTGGGAGTGCTGGTCCTCGGACTCTTCGTGGGGCTGGTGGGGCCTCTCCTCGCCATCGCTTGCGGTTCCTGCCCGGACGGTGTCCGGGGCCCGCAGCGTTTCGGCGATGCCCTGATAGCCATCACACGGTACGCGGTGCCGTTCGCGACGCTGGGGACCGTCATGGGGATGTTCCATCCGCGAGGTGGCGCCCGCGTGGGCGGCATCGGGCTGGGGGCACTGGTGATGCTGCTGATCTTGATGCTGGCTCTCGGCCAGTCCACCGCCTGACACAAACCGGTTCGACCCCGGCCGCTTCGGCATCGCCCGTACCCCCAACCGCCGCCTCGGGCCCATGGACCTCAACTGACTGCGGACTTCTCGCCTCATCTACGTGGGAATCGCCTCGATATCAGCGGGTGTGCTTTGACTTCGTGCTCTTCACGATGGTCACCTGGGGGTTCTCCGGGACCGGGCTCCCAGAGTCCCGTGCGATGAGTTCGGCGGGCCACGAAGTCCCGGGATACAAGCCGACCGCTTCGCTCTTCATGCGAACCGTCGCATCAAATCCATGATCGCCGCTAACGCGGACGGCGACTTCGTAGAAGGCACGTTGATCACCACGGTTGGTGATCTTTATCGGCACCGTTAAAGCGGATCCGCTGCGAACGGGCTCGAAGACCGTCACATCCCCCTGGGTCACCACAGGATGCCTGAAGTGCTCCCCCTCCCTGGCCTCCCCCGGCGTGACGGGAACCCCGCTTGGAGCCGCCGCGGCCCGTTCTCTGCCTGCCTCCTCTTGAGCTCTCTGCATAGCCGTCTGAGGAGTGGGGGAGCTTGCTGCCGCTGATGCGGAAGGGTCGGGAGTGCCCGAGGAGGAAGGTGATTCCGTGGCATTCAAGGCCCTTGAGGGCGGTGCCGTGGCAGCGCTGGAGTCACCTCCATCGGCGCCGCACGCGGTGGTGAGGACTCCGGCTGACAACATCAGCGCGGTGAGAGTGAGCGCCGAACCGCGCCCTCCCGGCCGACGGCGGGTGAGGGCGGAACGCTGTGCCGATGTGTGCATGTTTCCGTTCCACTGCTAGGCGACGTGACGTGGACCTGATTGTCGTGCGGTCGACGCGTAATTCTCGTGCGCGGGGTCAATTCTCAGCCGCAGAGGGGGGCGCGTACCGCGTCAATGATCGCCAGGCGGCGCAGCGTTGCTCGACGGCCTTGAGCAGGCCCTCCGGGCCGCAGCAGTCCTGCGGGTGGAGGCGTGTTCGGGCGTGCCTTCCCACAGGGTGTCGTGGACGTGGCGGCACAAGCCGTCGTGCGGCGGTGGTCAGGAGGTGGCGGAGTGCGGGTTGTGGGCACGCATCGCCGCGGCGACCGCGCCGTCGTCGGCCTGGCCGCGGGCTTCGAGGCCCGAGATGACGCCCTCGACGTTCTCCCGCGGCTGGTTCTGGCTGAGCTTGAACTTGGCCTCGATACGGCTGATGACCACCTCGACACCGACGACGGCGCGCAGCTGCCGCTCGACGAACTTCGCCGGGGCCTGGTCGACGGACCAGGGCTCGGCGAAGTCGGCTTCATGCCGGTCGGTCAGACGGCGGATCTGCGCCTCGATCCAGACCGGGTCGTCGTGCACGACGAACTGCCCGTACACATGCGCGATCATGTACTTCCAGGTCGGCACCACGCGGTGGTGCTCGGCCTTGGTCGGGTACCACGACGGCGTCACGTACGCCTCGGGCCCGCGGACGATCACCATGGCCTCGCCCTGGACCGGCTCCCACCACTGGTCGTTGGCGCGCGCCATGTGCCCGATGAGAGCCCCGTTCTCCCCGGCGTCCGGGTCGTACTCGAAGGGCAGCAGGGTGGCCATCAGACCCTGCGGGGTCAGAGTGATCAGGTCGGACGCGCCGTGGTTGGTCAGCAGGTCACGGACCGCGACCTCGTCGGGAACGAAGTGTTTGGGGACGTACATGGTCAGCCTTTCGCGCGAATGGTGATAGCTGGGGCGGTCGTGGGTGCTGTGATGCGGGGATCCGGCGCGGGTATCGGATAAGGCTCGGGTGCTCGCGCCCGGCCCTACAGGGGGTTCTCGTGCAGCCAGGTCAGGACCTGTTGGGCGTGTTCGTTCGGCGGGAAGACCGGATAGAAGGCGTGCTCGGTCACTCCGTCGCGGACGATGAGGGTGAGCCGCTTGAACAGCCGTCTCCCGTCGGCCTCGAACGTGGGCAGACCGAGGCCGTCGGCCAGGCTGAGGGCCGGGTCGGAGAGCATGTCGAACGGCAGCCCCAGCCGTTCCACGACCTCGTTCTGGTAGTCGGTGTTCTGGCTGGACAACCCGAATACCCGGCCGGCGCCGGCTTCGAGGAGGTCCTGGAAGTGGTCGCGGAAACCGCACGTCTCGGGGGTGCAGCCGCGGGCCCCGGGGATGGAGTTCCAGCCCTCGGGCAGGTCGGTGCCGGGGCGGCCGGTGAGGGGGTAGATGTAGATCACCGCACGGCGGGGGCCGAGCGCGTCCAGCCGGATCGCCTTGTCCGCCGTGTTCCGCAGGACGATTCGCGGCACCTTGGTGCCGGGCAGATGATCCGCGGCGCCGTCGTCCTCGGGAACGGGCAGGTCCGCGGGCAGGGTCAGGTACGCATCGCTTCCCCTTCCGGTCTCCTCGGGTGATCCGACGCTGCTGCCTCGGTGGGCGGCGGCGTTGAGGTTGTCGATCAGCGCCGCGCGGCGGACGGTCAGCGCCTCGATGCGCTCGGTGAGCTCGTCGATGGCCTCCCGATAGCTCGCCAGCGAGGCCGGGCAGTCGTCGGCGTACGGGCGTCCGGCGGCCAGGCACTCCAGGAACGGCCGGGTGCGCTCGACGGGGATTCCCAGCCGGTGGAGAGTCCTGATCTCACGCACAAGGCGCACATCGTCCTCGGTGTAGTTCCGGTAGCCGTTGGAAAGGCGCTCGGGCGTGATCAACCCCAGCGATTCGTAGTAGCGCAGTGCCTTGGTCGTCACACCGGCCCGACGTGCGAGTTCACTGATCTTCATGCCGTTCACCTCAATCAACGCTAGACCTTGCCCTCAGGGGTAAGGTCAAGCGCCGGTCCGGCGGCCGCGTTCAGCAGCGGGAACACCACGGTGCCCGTCGTTGGGCAGGCCGTCGTCGGTCGTGCCGCTGGGGACGCGGGTGGTGGTGGATCAGCGCGATGGCTGATTGGCCGGGTGCGGCCGCAGCGTACTGGGACAATGAAGCTCATGCGCTCGTCGGCAGGGGGATGCGTGGTGAAGCTGGGGGCGGGACGTTCCATCGCGGCGGAATGGGTTGCCCGGCATGCCCGCTCCGATGTGGTCTTTCGCGGGGCGTATTTCAGCGGCTCAACGGTCGGGCTCCCGGACGACGCCGAGTTGCCGCCCTCCTCTGATATCGACATCGTCGTCATCACCGCCGCGGACGCGCCGCCCGCCAAGCCGGGCAAGCTCCGTTACCGCGACACGCTGCTGGAAGTCAGCTACCTGCCCTGGTCGCAGCTCGTCTCCGCCGACGACGTCCTCGCCTCCTATCACTTGGCCGGCAGCTTCCGCACCGACGCGATCATCGATGATCCCACCGGGCACCTGCGCACACTGCAGGCACATGTCGCGGGCCGCTTCGCGGCGCGGCCCTGGGTTCGCCGCCGATGTCAGGACGCCCGCCGCCGGATCGAAACCCGGCTCGCGGCGATCGACGCCTCGGCGCCGTTTCACGAACAGGTGCTGTCCTGGCTGTTCCCCACCGGTGTGACCGCCCATGTGCTTCTGGTCGCCGCCCTGCGCAACCCCACCGTGCGCCTGCGCTACCTGGCCGCTCGTGAGGTCCTCACCGACTACGGGCACCTCGGCCGCTATCCGGAGCTGCTGGACCTCCTCGGCTGCCGGAACCTGTCCGCCCGGCGCGTCCAGGACCATCTGCGTGAACTCACCACAGTGTTCGACGCCACCGCCGAGGTCGCGACGACCCCGTTCCCCTTCAGCAGTGACATCACCCCGCCCGCACGGCCGATCGCGATCAACGGCAGCCAGGAGCTCATCGACCGCGGCGACCACCACGAAGCCGTCTTCTGGATCATCGCGACCTTCGCCCGCTGTCATACGATCCTGGCCGCGGACGCCCCCGAGCTGCACCGCGCTCTCGCCCCCGCGTTCCGCGCGGCCGTCGACGACCTGGGCATCAGCTCGACCGAAGACATCCTCCACCGCGCCGGAGAGGTCACCCGGTTCCTGCCCCGCCTGTGGCAGACCGCCGAGGAGATCATGGCGAGCAATCCCGAGATCGGCGGATAGGCGCCCACGTCATGAGCGAGTCGCCGGCCCTTCGGCCGGACTTGCGGCGTCGGCGACGATTTCGCGCAGTGCGGCGACGTGGCCGTTGAAGGCGTCCCGGCCGGTGGGTGTCAGCCGAGCGCGCACCTTGCGGCGGCTGCCGCTGAGGCGTCGTTCCGTGGCGACATACCCGGCCTCTTCGAGGGTGGCGAGCTGCTTGGACAGCGCCGAGTCGGACATCCCCAGCCGGTCCTTGAGGAAGGCGAACTCGGCCCAGTCGGCGGCTGCCAGTGTCGCCACCAGCGACAGACGGGTGCTGGGGTGGATCAGCTCATCGAACCGCGCCTTCGTCATGCCCGCGCCCAACGACGCAGAACACGCAGGATTTCCGGTCCACCGAAGCCGACGACGGCCGCGATCAGCGCCGCCGCCCAGATGCCGGCGTGGGCGGCGCCGTCGGCGTCCAGCGCGAGCGCCACGAGGACAGTGGCGCCGATGAGGCCGAGCAGCATGCCGACCACGACCAGTGGGATGCGGTGGCCGGCGACCGCGGCGCTCACCTGCAGCCGATCCGTGCGCCGACGGCCGTCGAGCAGGCGGGAGGCGAGCCATCCGTGCCCGATGCCAAAGGCCACGGTCGCGATCCCGGCCGGCCACTGCGGCAGCACGTTGCCGAGTACGCCCAGCAGAAGCCAGCCGGCCGCCATTGCCCACCAGTAGCCGCGGGGCAAGCCGACTTCCTCGGCCACCTGGCGTTGGGCCCGGTCGACCACGCCCAGTGCGGCGCCGGCCTGCTCAGGAGTGGTGTTCTCCATGACGGGACCTCACTTTCCTATCAGGAAAGTCATCGTCCTACTTTCCTTGCAGGAAAGTCAAGCGTCGCGGTGAGGGACGCCTGACCGCTAGCGGCGCTCCAGGCCGTCGACCATCAGGGCGAGCGTGAAGTCGAACCGGTCGTGGCCCTCACCCGCGGTGAGCTCGGCGGCGTGGCGGGTGGTGTGGGGGAAGGTCTCGACAGGCAGGGCGGTGAACCGGCGCAGCAGTTCGGCGCGGTCGAGGACCCAGGCGGCGTCATCCTGCGTTGATCGCCGGCGCGCGATCGACACCTCGAGGCAGTAGGCGGCCACGTACAGCAGGAGTGCGTCGATGGCCCAGGCCGCGGCCTGCGGGGCGACGCCACCGGCGAGCAGGATCGCCAGCAGTCCTTCGCCGACGCGCACGATCTCGAGGTCGGTGGGGGCCATGGCGAGCGCGGCGCGGGAGATTCCGGGGTACTTCAGGTACTGGTCGCGCATCTGGGCGCATACGCCGCGGATCTGGTCCCGCCAGGCCGCGGGGTCGGCCTCGGGCAGTACGAGCTCGGCGCACAGCCGCCCGATGAGCAGCTCGTCGAGGTCGGCCTTGTTGACCACATGGGCGTAGAGCGAGGCGGGTCCGGTATCGAGCGCGCCGGCCAGCCGACGCATGGTCAGCGCCTCGTAGCCCTCCGTGGCGACGACATCCAGCGCGGTGTCGATGACCTGCTCCACGGTGATCGGGGCCTTGCGGCGCCGCGGCCTGGGGGCGGCTTCGGCGTCGGGGTTCGGCGGCTGGTGACGTGCCGCGCGTCGCTCTCTCGGGTTCACCCGACCCATCATAGCTTGACACGAACAGCGTTCGCGAATAGAACACTGTTCGTGACAGTGAATGTGAACCAGGACGTGGACGTGACCGTGGTCGGAGCCGGGCCGGTGGGCCTCGTGCTCGCCGCGGAGCTGGCGCTCTCCGGGGCGGCGGTGCAGATACTCGAGCGGCTGGCCGAGCCGAGCGAGGCGATGAAGGCGGGGGCGATCAACGTGCCGACGGCCGAGGCGCTCGACCGCCGCGGCCTGCTGCGCGCCGCCGAACAGGTGCAGCGGGAGATGCTGGAGCGGGTGGGGTCGTTCGCCCGCACGGCCGACGACCAGCCGCCCGGTGGCGGCCGACGCGCGCCCGGGTCGCGGTTCACCGGGCATTTCGCCGGAATGGTCCTCGACGCCGACCTCGTGGACTGGTCCGATCCCGACCTCGCCGCGCACACCGCGGTCGACGGAGGCAGGCTGGTGCCGCAGCGTGAGCTGGAGGATTTGCTGGCCGGCCATGTCGCACGACTCGGCATACCGGTGTGTCGCGGGGTGGAGGTCACCTCGCTCGAAGACACCGGCGACGGCGTGCTCATCGGCACCACCGCCGGCCCGGTGCGCACCGGGTGGCTGGTCGGGTGCGACGGCGGGCGCAGCGCCGTACGCCGTCTCGCGGGCATCGACTTCCCCGGCACCGACCCCGAACTCACCGGGCACCTGGCGGTCGCCGACATCGCCGACCCTTCGATACTCGCCGACGGATGGGTTTGGTCGACCCGGGGGGCGTACCGCTACGGGCCACAGCCCGGGCGGGTGGTCACCGTGGAGTTCGACGGCCCTCCCGCCGACCGCTCGGCGCCGGTCACCCTCGAGGAGGTGCAGACCAGTCTGCGCCGGGTCTCGGGCACCGACGTCACGCTGACCGCGCTGCGCGGCGCCGCGACCCGCTGGACCGACAACGCCCGCCAGGCCGCCACCTATTGGTCGGGGCGGGTGCTGCTGGCCGGCGACGCCGCGCATGTGCACTCGCCGTTCGGCGGTCAGGGGCTCAACCTCGGGGTCGGCGACGCGATGAACCTCGGGTGGAAGCTCGGTGCCGTGGTCGCCGGATGGGCACCCGAGGGGCTGCTCGACACCTACGACACCGAGCGGCGTCCCCTCGGCGCCTGGGTGCTGGACTGGACGCGGGCGCAGATCGGGGTGATGCGCGGGGACGCCAAGTCGGCCGCGCTCCGGGAGGTCGTCGCCGATCTGCTGAGCACGCGGGAGGGCGCGACCTACGCGGTCAAGAAGATCTCCGGGGTCACACAGCGCGTCGACCTGCCCGGCGACCATCCGCTGATCGGCCGACACGTCCCCGACCTGCGGCTGAGGGACGGCTCCCGGCTGGTCGACCACGGTCACGGCGGCGGTTTCCTGCTGCTCGACCGCACTCCGGACGGCACGTTCGCCCGCAGCGCCGCGGCCTGGGCCGGGCGGGTGAGCAGCGTGACCGACGGCCACGCGACGCCGACCGGGGTGCTGGTACGCCCGGACGGGGTCGTTGCCTGGGCCTCCGACACCACCGGCCTCGCCGCCATCACCGGCCTCGAAGCCGCCCTGCACCGATGGACCGGCGCGCCGACGTCCTCACCAGAGCACGAGGCGGTGGAGCCGGTGGAGCCGGTGGGGTGAGCCCCTGTCGTTCGGCTGGCGAACCCGTCGCGGACGGGCCCGGTTGCGGGACGCCGCGCGGGCAACGTTCCCGCAACGTGGCGAGGGGTTCCCTGGGCTTGGCCCCTGACCGCTCGGTGAGCATGATCGGAGAGGGATCGCCCATGGAACGTATCGCGCTGACCCCGGCCGCGGCCGAGCTGATCCGCCAACTGCGAGCGGAGCACGGCCCGTTGATGTTCCACCAGTCGGGCGGCTGCTGTGACGGCAGCGCGCCGATGTGTTTTCCGCTCGGCGAGTTCCGTACGGGTGGGTCGGATGTGCTGCTCGCGGAGCTGGAGGTGGACGGGGTCGAGGAGCCGGTGGGCTTCTGGATGTCGGCCTCGCAGTTCGAGCGGTGGGCGCATACGCATCTCACGGTGGACGTGGTGCCGGGGCGCGGCAGCGGTTTCTCCTTGGAGGCGCCGGAGGGTGTGCGCTTCCTGATCCGCTCACGGCTGCTGGACGACGCGGCGAGCTGAGCGCGGCACGTCGCCTGCGGGGCGCGGCGTCTGCGGGGCGCGTGGCCCGCACGACGCATCGCCCACGTGGAACGTCCCCTGCGTGGCGCGTCACCCGCACGACGCATCGCCCACGCGGCACAATCACCGGCAGGCGCATCACCTGCAGGCACATCCTCTGGGTGGCGCGTCACCCGCGCGGCACATCGCCCGCGCGTCAGATCACCCACGCGGCACATCACCCACGCGGCGCGGGCGGGGCGGTGCGCATCGCCTTCGCGCGGCTTCAGCTCGCGTCGGCCAGTGCCAGGGTGTGCAGTCGCTCGGGCGGGCCCGGGCGGGCGTAGTACCAGCCCTGGCCGGTGTCACAGCCCAGCCCCCGCAGATGCTCGGCCTGTACGGCCGTCTCCACGCCCTCGACCGTCACCGCGAGGTCCAGCGTGTGGGCGAGCGAGACGATCCCCTCGACGATCTTGACGTCGACCGGATCGGCCGGGGCGCGCTGCATGCCCCGGGTGAAGGAACGGTCCAGCTTGAGCGTGGAGACCGGGAGACGGCGCAGGTACGACAGGTTGGAGTAGCCGGTGCCGAAGTCGTCCAGGGCGATGTCCACGCCGAGGTCGGCGAGTTGCCGCAGGGGCCGCAGGGCGCTTTCGTCGGCGCCGATGAGGTCGTTCTCGGTGACCTCCAAGCACAGCGCGCTGGGGCACAGCCCGGCGTTCTCCAGGACCGCCACCGTGTCGGAGACCAGCGTGGGGTGGCTGAGCTGGCACGGCGAGAGATTGACGTTGACGCGCAGCGGCTCGCCGTCGTCCTCGTCGGCGTCGCGCCACTCCCGCGCCTGCCGGGCGGCCTGCTCCAGCACCCAGCGGCCGAGCGGGACGATCAGCCCGGTGTCCTCGGCGAGCGGGATGAACTGGTCGGGGCCGAGCACGCCGTGCACCGGATGCAGCCAGCGTACGAGCGCCTCCGCACCGCGCACGGTGCCGTCGGTGAGCCGTACCAGCGGCTGGTACTCGATGAAGAACTCGCCCTTCTCCAGGGCGGAGGGCAGCCCGTTGGTGAGGCTGTGGCGGGCGATCACCCGGGCGTTGGAGTCGGCGTCGGCGATCTCATAGCGATTGCCGCCCGCGGCCTTGGCCCGGTACATCGTGATGTCGGCGCTGCGCAGCACCTCGGCCCGGCCGATCTCCCCGGCCCGGCCGTCGACCACGCCGATACTGGCCCGTACCCGCAGCTCACGGCCCTCGACCCGGACGGGTTCGGCGAGCGCGGCGAGCATCCGGCGGGCCAGCCCGGCGCCGTCGGCCTGCGCCGCGGGGCCGGTGACCAGGGCGAGGAACTCATCGCCGCCGACCCGGGCGATCAGCTCGGCGGGAGTTTTCACACAGTCCTGGAGGCGCTTGGCGACGGCCTTGAGCATCCGGTCGCCGGCGGCGTGCCCGAGGCTGTCGTTGACCGCCTTGAAGCCGTCCAGGTCCAGGTAGCACACGCCGAACCGCACGGCGTCCGCCCCGGCGGCCAGCACCTGGTCCAGCCGCTCCAGGAACAGGGTGCGGTTGGGAAGTCCGGTCAGCTCGTCGTGGGTGGCCTCGTAGCGCAGCCGCTCGCGTAGCTGCCGGTGCTCGGTGATGTCCTCGGCGAGGGCGAGCTGGTACTGCGGGGCGCCACTGGAGTCGCGCAGCAGGGTGACCGTGAGATTGGTCCACAGCTCGCTGCCGTCGTCGCGGTAGTGCGGCTTCTCGATGCGGAAGTGGTCGCGCTCCCCGTTGACCAGCGCGCGGTAGAGCTCATGGGCACCCGGTACGTCGTCGGGGTGGACGAACTCGGTGACGTTGCGGCCGGGGCGGAAGAAGTCCATCCCGCCGAACATCCGGGCCATGGCGTCGTTGACGACGAGCACCTCGCCGTCGAGTCCGGCGATGCCCACGCCGATGACCGCGCCCTCGAAGACGGCCTGGAACTTGGCCTCGCTCGCGTGCAGCGCCTTCTCGGCCTCGGTCCGGGCGGCCAGCGCGGCCCGCGAGATGGCCTCCTGCTCATCGCGCTCGCACTTGCGCAGCTCGCGGACGAAACCGGCGGCGAGGGCGTGCTGCAGCCGCACACAGCGGGCGCGCGCCTCCTCCTCGGCCAGGGGTTCGTGGCCGGGCGCGGCGGGCAGTTCGGCGGACGGCGCGGCTGAGGGCGGCCCGGCGGGCGCCGAGCAGGACACCAGGTGCGCGTCGATGACGCCCAGGATGGCGGGCAGCGCTTCGGGCTCGGTGCACTGGGCGTTCACCAGCGCGGCCCCGACCGCGTACGCCGCCTCGGTGTCGAAGGGAGAGCCGCGCAGGGCGGCGCTCAACCGGTGGGCCAGCGGCAGCAGATAGACCTCGAACTCGTCGGGGGTCATCGTCGTGGCCGCCAGCGGGTGGACGGCCCGGCACCAGATGCCCGCGAACCGCCTCAGCTCATCGTTCTCCGTGGGGGCGGGGTGCCCGGCGGCGTCCCCGACGCCGCGGTCACATCTCGGCCCGCCCGATTCGGAGGTCATATCGCGCGCTCCCCGGGGCAGCCGCCATGGGCTGTGTCCCTGTCGCGTGCCGCGTCCTCGCCTGTGGCGTCGATGCCCTCCGGCCGCCAGGCGGCTTCCACGTCCTGCACTTCCTTCGCCCTCTTCCGGCTTCCGGGGCCGCCCTCGGGTCGTCCGCGTCCTCGGGGAAGTTGAGCACGACGAAGAGCGGCACGGCAACCCGCTGCTGAGGCGAGATTACTGATCAACCGTTCGATGAGGAAAGGAAAAACGGAAAACTTCAATCCGGATCTGCTCATGGAGACGTGCGCCGCCGGAGGATGCCGGGCACCTGTCACCGGCATCTGCCAGCGGCCCGATCCCCGCGCTGACCTCGACCCTCCAGAGGGCGGGCCATTGAAAACGGCTCCGTCGAACCCTTCAGGGTCCGCCCTCTGACGCGCCGCCAATCCTGCCCGCGGACAGTCGGATTGGGTAATCCGTCACGTCCGCACGCTCCCCCGTCACACCGGGCGAGGAGACGGGACACACGCCCTCCCGGCCAGTCGGCTCCCCCTCCGCGCCCGTCCACTGCGCCCAGGAGATCGAAATCCTCGCACCGTTTTCACCCTCATGCGGTGAATTGCCATGAAGTGGGTACTCGCCCGGGCGGATCTCCTCGAGAAGGGATCTCCAGAGGGCATCTCGAGAAGGCATGAGGACGCACAGGACACATGAGGACGCACGGAGTGACCCAATGGCCCCACCAGGTGTCGCCCACGATCTGCTGCTGCACCGCTGTCTGACCCTGTTCACCAGCTTCGACGGGATCGACGGGAGCGACGGCCAGGACGATGCAGAGATACTGCGCCGGGCGATGGCCCAGGTCAGCACGGTCGGGACCGGCCGCGCCGAGGCGGGATACCTACGGCGCGGCGAGCGCCTGGTCCGCTGTCCGCACGACGGCCGACCAGCCACCGAGGCCCTGGACGCGCAGGTGAGGGAGCTGGCCGGACGGGACGGGCCGGTGCGACTCCCCCGGCGGGCCTGGGGCTGGGCATTCGGGCTGCGCGAACCGGGTGGGCAGCGCGAGCCAGGCGGTCCCCATACGCCGGACGGCCTGCACGGCGCCCTGGTCGTGAGCTACCGCGACCGGCCCGGCGAGGACGAACGGCTGCTGCTCAGCCTGCTCGTACTGCAGACCGCCGCGGCCCTGTCCGCCGCCGCCGTGCACCGCCGTGAGCGCGCCCAGACCCTGGAGCTGCGCCGGGCATGGGACGAGCGGGAGGCGATACGGCGGCGGCTGGACGCCTCGCTGACCGATCTCTCCCAGCTCCGGGAGGTGCATGACGCCCTCGCCCGCTCGGCCGCCCACGGCGACGGCGAGGACGGGATCGTCCGGACGCTGTACCGGATCACCGGGCTGGCGTCCGCCGCCGAGGACCGGTTCGGCAACCTCCGGGCCTGGGCGGGCCCCGGCCGCCCGGACCCCTACCCCAAGCCCGATCCGGCGCAGCGCGAGGAGCTGCTGCGGGAGGCCGCCCGCCGGGCGCGTCCGGTGCGGGCGCGGGACCGGCTGGTCGCGGTGGCGGATCCGCGCGGCGAGGTGCTGGGCGTGCTGTTCCTGGTGGACCCGGAGGGCCGGGCCGATGAGCGGGCCGTTCACGCGCTGGACCACGCCGCGACCTCGCTGGGCCTTGAGCTGGCCCATCTGCGCGAGCTGGCGGAGGTGGAGCTGCGGCTGCGGCGGGAGCTGGTCGACGATCTGCTCTCGGGCGCGGACGACACCAGTGCGTACGCCCGCGCGGAGGCGGTCGGCCACGATCTGCACGGTCCGCACCATGTGATCGTGGTGCGCTGGAGCGACCGCCCGGCCGACGATGTGTTCCTCAAGTCCGTGAGCCGGGCGGCCACGGGCATGGGCCTGCGGAGCCTGCCCGCCCTGCGCTCGGACGCGGCGGTCCTGGTGGCGCAGAGCGCGCCGGGCGAGCGGTCGCTGCACTCGGCGCTGAGCCGTGAGCTCGGCACGGACAGCGGGGCGATCGGGGTGGGCGCCTCCTGCGACACCCCGCACGAGGTGCCCCGCTCGTACCAGGAGGCGCTGCGGGCGCTGGAGGTGCGCCGCCGTTCCAACAGCGCGAGCGGCATGACGTTCTACGACGATCTGGGGCTGTACCGGATCCTGCGCACCGGGAGCGACCACCGGGAGGTCGAGCGGTTCGTCAGGGAGTGGCTGGGCCCGCTGATGGACTACGACGCCCAGCACCACACGGACCTGGTGGAGACCCTCTCCCAGTACTTCGACCGCGGCGGCAACTACAGCGAGACGGCCTTGGCACTCGTGATCCACCGCTCGACCCTGCGCTACCGGCTGCAGCGCATCCGCGAGATCAGCGGAAGCGACCTGGCGGATGTGGACAGCAGGCTCAACCTCCAGGTCGCCACCCGCATTTGGAAGGTCATGCGCAGCGGCCCCGAGTGAGCGGAGCGCCACCGGGCACCCGTGACCGACGCGACGGCACCACACGACGAGGCGGGATGGGCAATGGGCGACAAGCACGAGAGCGTGGCGCGCACCCTGCTCGACCAGCAGGGCACGACCTTCGCCACCCAGGCCGGGATCAAGCTCCGCGACACCCCCGGCCCGCTCTACCAGCTCCTCGTACTCGCGCATCTGCTGTCCGCGCGGATCAGCTCCGATATCGCCGTCGCCGCCGCCCGCGCCCTCTTCGACGCCGGGATGCGCGACCCGCGGCGGATGGCGGAGGCCACCTGGCAGCAACGGGTCGACGCGCTGGGCGAGGGCGGCTACCGGCGTTACGACGAGCGGACCGCCACCCAGCTGGGTGAGGCGGCCGAGCTGGTGAACCGCGAGTACGGGGGCGATCTGCGGCGGATGCGCGAGGCCGGGGACCCGAAGAGGCTGCTGCCGGAGATCAAGGGCATCGGGCCCGCCGGGGTGAACATCTTCCTGCGCGAGGTGCAGGGCGTCTGGCCCGAGTTCGCCCCGTACTTCGACCGCAAGGCGCTGGAGGGCGCCGAGCGCGTCGGGCTGCCGGAGAGCGCGGGGGCGCTGGGGCGGCTGGTGGCCGAGAAGGACCTTCCCCGGCTGGCCGCGGCCCTGGTCCGCGTCGCGCTCCACGCGGACGCCGCCCGGGAGGTGCGCGCCGCCGCGTGACGCGTTCAGTCGCCAACGTGACGGGTCAGCCGCCACGTGACGCGTCCAGCCGCCACGTGACTCGTTCAGGTGAGGAACTGCGAGCACTGGTAGGGGCCGTAGGTCCGCTCGCCGTCGTCCAGGGAGACCCGGACGTCGTCGGGCCGGATGGCCTCGTCCCGGTGCAGGAAGGACTGGGCGCGGGCGAGGGTGCACACGAGCTGGCCGTTGGGCAGCCGGTCGCGTGGGCTGTCGAAGGAGGCGCCGGGCGAATGGAGGGTGATCCGGTGGCCCGTACCGCTGATCCGGTACGAACCGAGCTGGACGAGGTTGACGAGCCCCCGCTCCTCCCCCCAGGCCGGCATGTCGGAGAGCAGCTTGAGGACACCGTCGAGTCCCTGGAGGGAGATATCGGGGCGGGTGACGCCCTGGAGCGCGGAGCCGCGGACGTAGTAGATCCGCAGATCCTTGGTGAGCCCGTGGGCGGGCTCGCCCCCGTCCACCACCCCCGTGGGCCGCACCCCGCAGCCGGCCGTCACCAGGGCGAGGACCAGGGCCCCTGCCACCGTACGGAGGCGGCTCATCGCACCCCTCCGCCCGCCGCCGCTTCCCGTCCGGCACCGTCCTGCCCGCCGGGTTGCCGCGGGTGGCGGGGCAGGCGCAGGGTGAACACGGCTCCGCCGCCCTCCTCGGCGGGCCGGTTGGCCGCCTCGATCGTGCCGCCGTGCAGCCGGGCGTTCTCCAGCGCGATGGCGGTGCCGAGACCGCTGCCCTCCGAGCGGGTCCGGGCGCTGTCCGCCTTGTAGAAGCGGTCGAAGACCTGGTCGAGGGCGTCGGGCGGCAGCCCCGGCCCCCGGTCGGTGACCTCCACCGTCACCCCGTCCGCGGTGGCGGACAGGGTCACCGTCACCGGCGGTTCACCGTGCCGGAGCGCGTTGCCCACGAGATTGGCCACGGCCACGTCCACCCGCCGCCGGTCCACCACCGCCCGTATCCCCTCCGGGAGCCGCGCCGCCACCTGACCGGTCCAGCCGCGCAGTTCCAGCGTGCCGCGGAGGGTCCGCGCGAGGTCGGTCCCGGCCGCGTCGAGCCGGGCCGCGCCCGAGTCGAAGCGGGACATCTCCATCAGGTCCTCCACCAGCCGGGCCAGCCGCGCCGTCTCGTCGCTGACGGTACGGGCGGCGCGGGCGGCGTCCGAGGGCAGCTGGGCCGCGTCCTCGTCGAGCACGGTCGTCACCATCGTCATGGCGGTCAGCGGGGTGCGCAGCTCGTGCGAGACATCGGCGACGAACCGGCGCGCCCTGGCCTCCTGGTCGCGCAGGCCGGTCACGGAAGCCCGCAACGCGTCGGCCGTGGTGTTGAAGTCGGCCGCGAGACGGGCGAGTTCATCACGTCCCTTGACCTCCGCCCGTGAGTCGAGGTCGCCGTCGGCCAGCCGCCGGGTCGCCCGCCCCAGCTCGCGCACCGGCCGCAGCACGGTCCCGGCGGCGAGCAGGGCGAGCACCGCGGCGAGGCCGAGCACCGGGGGCAGTCCGCCGCGCACCGAGTCCAGCAGGGCGTCGGTGTGCTCCTGCTCCGCCAGCAGGGAGGTGACGGCGAACACCTCGAGCCCGGAGACCCGGCCGCCCTCGTAGGTGACGGGGGTGCCGACCACCAGATACGGCCGGCCCCGGTACTCCACGCGCTGGAAGCGGGTGCGGCCCGAGGAACGGACCGAGGAGCGCAGTTCGGGGGTGATCCGGGTGCGGTCCGCCAGGCCGTCGGAGGACGCGGTGAGGTCGTGGTAGCGGGTGACGACGAGCGGGGCACCGGAGAGCCCGGAGGAGACCGAATCGGCCATGGCGGTCAGCGTGCGGACGTCGGGGGGCATGTCGAAGTCGGGGGCGACGCTGTCGACGCGGTCGCGTACGTCGGTCTGGAAGGCGTCCTGGGTGCGGGCGAGCACGGCGGTGCGGGATTCGCGGTAGGCGAGCGCGGTGGCGGTGACCGTGCTGATCAGCGCGACGAGGACGAAGGCGATGACGAGCCGGGCGCGCAGCCCGCCCAGGCGCGGCCGGAAGCGCTTCATATCGGACCGAACCGGTAGCCGAAGCCGCGCACCGTCTGGATGTAGCGGGGCCGGGCGGGCACCTCCTCGATCTTCGCGCGCAGCCGTCCGACCGCGGCGTCGACCAGCCGTGAGTCCCCCAGGAAGGAGTGGTCCCACACCGAGGCGAGCAGCTGCTCCCGGCTGAAGACCCGGCCCGGGGAGGCGGACAGCTCCAGCAGCAGCCGCAGTTCGGTCGGCGGCAGCGGGACGGGGGTGCCGTCGCGGCTGACGGTCAGCCCCGCCCGGTCGATGACCAGACCGGCGTGGACCTCGCCGGGGCGCCGCGGTACGGGGTCGGCGCGCCGCAGCGCCGCCTTGATCCGCGCCTCCAGTACGGGCGCGGTGACCGGCTTGACCACGTAGTCGTCGGCCCCGGCCGCCAGACCGCCGACGATGTCCGGGTCGTCGCCGCGCGCGGTCAGCATGATCAGGGGCATGGTGGAGCGGGCCCGGATCCGGCGGCAGACCTCGAAGCCGTCCATACCGGGCAGCATCAGATCGAGCACCGCGAGTTCGACGGCCGGCTCCGCGGGGGCGTCGAGCAGCGCGAGGGCCTCTTCGCCGGTGGCGGCGACCGACACCTGATAGCCGTGGCGGCGCAGCACGAGCTCCATTCCATCGCGTACGGAGGCGTCGTCCTCGATGAGCAGTACATGCGGCATGCGGCCGATTATGACCCAGGAAATCTCCGGAATCCGCTGGTCAGGCCGGTGAATCGAAGGCGGGTGGGCTTTGTTACACATCCATCATGTGCTCATGGACGGGCCATCATGTGATCGCCGGAAGGTGATCGGCATGACACACCACACCACGTCCCGCGCCGCCTTCCGGCGCACGCTGGCCGCCCTCGCCGCGCTGCCCGTTCTGGCCCTCGCGGTGGGCTGCGGCGGTGACGGCGACTCCGCCACCAGGGTGGAGGGGGTGGCCTCCGCCCCGGGCGAGGGGACCGGCGACGCGAAGGACACCGGCGGCGGCGCGAAGGATTCCGGCGGCGGCTCCGCCAAGGGCAAGAGCGCCTTCTACGACGCGCAGATGGGCTATGTGCGCTGTATGCGCGCCAAGGGCGGGGCCAAGGACTTCCCCGACCCCAAGCTCAGCGGCCATCTCGACTGGGACAAGATCAACGAACTCGAGGACCCCACCGGCACGGGCGAGGTGACCAAGGGCGGCAAGGACGGAGCCTGTGCCGACGAGTTGCGGAACGCGATGGCGCTCGAACCCGAGCGGGACGCGCAGAAGGACTACGAGTCCATGCTCGCGCACGCCACCTGCATGCGGGACCACGGCGTATCGGAGTTCCAGAACCCCACCATGTCCGCGGGCAACGCGATACCCGGCGGTGAACCGGACCCGACGAACCCTCGTGTCGACCCCGAGTCCTCGGTGTACAAGCAGGCCCGTGAGGCGTGCAAGGACAAGCTGCTCGACGGTCTGGACGGTATGCAGTGAGGCGTCGTACCGCGTGGATCGCGGGTGGCGCCGTCGCCGCCGCCGCGACCGGGGCCGCCGCCCTGGTGCTCGGCGGCGGGGACGGGGCGGGCGCCTCGTCCCGGGACGGTGACCGGCCCCCCGCCACGGCCAGGATCGTCCGTACCGATCTGGTCCGGAGCAAGACCGTGGACGGACAGCTCGACTACGCCCAGCGGCGCAAGGTGTCCTCCGCCGTCGACGGCACGGTGACCGTGGCGGCCGACGCGGGCAGCACGGTCGCCCAGGGGCAGGCGCTGTACGAGCTGAACGACAAGCCGGTCACCCTGCTGTACGGGCAGATCCCGATGTTCCGCGAGATGAAGCCCGGGGACCGCGGCTCCGATGTCCTTCAACTGGAGCGGAATCTACGGGACTTGGGGTTCGGCTCCGGGCTGTACATCGATCCGCGCTACGACGCGGCGACCAAGGCCGCGGTCAAGAGCTGGCAGAAGTCGCTCAACCGCACCCCCACCGGCACAGTGGGTCAGGGGGACGTGGTCTTCCAGCCCGACCGGGTGAAGGTCGTCTCCGCGGACGCCGCGGCCGCGGATCAGGTGGGCCCGGACACGCCGGTGCTCACCATCGCCTCCACCAAGCCGGTGGTCCGGGCGGAGCTGGACCAGGAGGATGTGTCCCTCACCGCCAAGGGCACGACGGTGAAGGTGACGCTGCCCAGCGGACGGACCGAGCGCGGATCGGTGTCCGGCACCGTCCGCCCCGAGCCCTCCGAGGACGATCCCTCCGGCGCGGCACGGGACGGCATCACCGTGGAGGTGAGCCTGGACGGCGGCCGTTCGGCCACCTCCGAGGAGGACGGCAAGGCGACGGTGAACGTGACGTTCGTCAGCGAGAGCCGCGAGAACGTGCTGGCCGTACCGGTCGAGGCGGTGGTGGCGCTGCGCGGTGAGCACGGCGGCTACGGACTGGAGCTGGTCAAGGGCGACACCACCCGGATGGTGCGGGTCGACACCGGGATGACGGCCGACGGGCGGATCGAGGTCAGCGGGGCCGGGCTGCGCGAGGGCATGACGGTGGGAGTGGCCGAGCAGTGACCGCCACCGCACCGCACCAACCGGCGGCCGTGATCGAGCTGGTGGACGCCACCAAGACCTATCCGGGCGAGGTCCACGCCCTGCGCGGGGTGGACCTGACCGTGGACTCCGGTGAACTCCTGGCGATCGTCGGCCCGTCCGGCTCCGGGAAGTCGACCATGCTGAACATCATCGGCACCCTGGACCGTCCCACCACGGGCACGGTCCGGGTGGCCGGCCACGATGTGAACACGCTCTCCGACGCCCAGCTGTCCGCCCTCCGCGCCCGTCACATCGGCTTTGTCTTCCAGCACTTCCACCTCTCCCCCGGACGGGACGCGGTGGACAACGTGGCGGACGGGCTGCTGTACGCGGGGGTGGGCGCGCGCGAGCGCAGGGCACTGGCCCGTACGGCGCTGGAGCGGGTGCGCCTCGGCCACCGGCTGGACCACCGGCCGCATGAGCTGTCCGGCGGTGAGAAGCAGCGCGTGGCCATCGCACGGGCGCTGATCGGCGGGCCCGAACTGCTGCTCGCGGACGAGCCGACCGGCGCGCTCGACTCGGCGTCGGGGCAGATCGTGCTGGAGCTGCTGCGGGAGCTGAACGCGGCGGGCACGACGGTGTGTGTCATCACCCATGACCACGAGATCGCCGACGCGCTGCCACGGCGGGTGCGCTTCCGTGACGGCGAGGTCGTCGCGGACTCCGGGACGCCTGGGGCCCGTACGGCTGACGCCCGGCCCGGCTCCCCGATCGCCGACACCCACAACTCCCCCATCCGCGAGGTGAGGTCATGACCGACCGGAAGACCGCGGCAGCACGGACGTCCGGGGGCGGCCGCAGGCTGAAGCCCTCCCGGCTGGCCGCCGGTGACATCCTCCGCGTGGGCGCCGTCGGGCTGCGGGCGCGCCGGGCCCGGGTGGTGCTGTCCGCCCTCGGTATCGCGATCGGCATCGCCACGATGGTGGCGGTGGTGGGTCTTTCCACCTCCAGCCGGGCCGATCTGATGGCCCGGCTGGACCGGCTGGGCACCAATCTGCTCACCGCCGAGGCCGGGGAGGACGCGCTGGGGAACGAGGTCGTCCTGCCCAAGAACGCCGTCTCGATGGTCGAACGCATCGGCCCGGTGCGGCACGCCACGGCGACCGGCGAGGTGGACGCCCGTATCCGGCGCAGCGATGTGGTGCCGGAGGAGCGGACGGCCGGGGTCACCACCCAGGCCGCCCGGCCCGATCTGCTGGAAGCGCTCGGCGCCGAGGTGGACCGGGGCGTCTGGCTGAACTCCGCCAATGAGCGGCTGCCGGTGACCGTCCTCGGCTCGATCGCCGCGAAACGGCTCGGGGTCACCGGTCCCGGCGAGAAGATCATGCTCAACGACCGCTATGTGGTGGTCGTGGGCATTCTCCGACCGGTCGAGCTGGTGCCCACGCTGGACCGGGTGGCGATGGTCGGATTCCCGGCCGCCGAGCGGTACTTCGGCTTCAACGGCCACCCCACCACCGTCTTCGAGCGCTCCACGGACGCGTCGGTGGAGGATGTGGCGGCGGTGCTGGGCCGGAGCGTCAACCCCGGCCATGAGGGCACCGTCAAGGTCTCACGGCCCTCGGACGCCCTGGCGGCGAAGGCGACCACCGACGAGGGGCTGACGGCGCTGATGCTCGGGCTCGGGGCCGTGGCGCTCCTGGTGGGCGGGGTCGGGGTGGCCAACACCATGGTCATCTCGGTGCTGGAACGCCGCCAGGAGATCGGTCTGCGGCGGGCGATCGGGGCCACCCGCGGTGCCATCCGGCTTCAGTTCCTCACCGAGTCCTTGCTGTTGTCGGCGCTCGGCGGGCTGGTGGGGGTGGCGCTGGGCGCGGTGGCGACCTGGGCGTTCGCCCTGGCCCAGGGCTGGACGACGGTCATCCCGCCCTGGGTCCCGGCCGGTGGCTTCGGCGCCACGCTGGGCATCGGCATGCTCGCGGGGCTCTACCCCGCCATCCGCGCCGCACGTCTCCACCCCACCGTGGCGCTCAACGCCTCGTGAACGCCTCACCGTTTCACCACTTGACGCTCCCGCTCAGGGCGGCGTACTCATCCTCCGCGTCCAGCAGATCCAGGAGGTACGTGCCGTAACCGCTCTTGACCAGTGGCTCCGCCGGCTTCTGGACTTGAGTGGCGTCGATGAACCCGGTCCGCCAGGCCGCTTCCTCCACACACCCCACCTTCAGGCCCTGGAGCTGTTCCAGTACCCGGACGAACTCGGCGGCCTCGACCAGCGACCCGAAGGTGCCCGTGTCCAGCCATGCGGTGCCCCGGTCCAGCACCGTGACCTGCAGATCGCCCTGGTCCAGATAGGCTGAATTCACTCCGGTGATTTCCAGCTCACCACGGGCACTGGGCTTCAATTCCTTAGCGATCTTCACGACTCGATTGTCGTAGAAATACAGCCCCGGAACGGCGTAACGGGACTTGGGCTTGGCCGGTTTCTCTTCGATGGAACGGACCTTGCCCTCCTCGTCGAAGTCGACCACGCCGTACGCCCTGCGGTCGGAAACCGGATAAGCGAACACCCGGGCACCCTGGACGCAGGTATTGTTCCGTAGCTGCGTTCCCAGTCCGGTGCCATGGAAAATATTGTCGCCCAGGATCAGGGCGACGGACCGCCCTCCGATGAATTCCTCGCCGAGAATGAACGCCTGAGCCAGCCCTTCGGGCTTGGGCTGGGACGCATAAGCGAGCTCGAGTCCCCATTGGGAGCCATCGCCGAGCAGTCGCTGGAAGGCCGGCTGGTCCTCCGGTGTGCTGATCATCAGGATCTCTCGAATCCCGGCCAGGATCAGCGTCGACAGCGGATAATAGACCATCGGCTTGTCATAGACAGGCATGAGTTGCTTGGACACCGCTTTGGTGATCGGCCAGAGCCGTGAGCCGGTACCACCGGCGAGAATGGTGCCGCGCATGGAGTGCCACTACCTATGATCGCCGAACTCTTGATCGCAGCCGAGCCGGGCCGGACTCGCGGTGCTGCGACGGGGGCGTGAGAACTCTCCTCACGCCCCCGTCTCCACTGCCAGGGGCTACCAGGGCCAGTCGCCGCAGAGGGCGAAGCCGTCGCACTGGCTCGGCTCGGATCGGCGGTCGTCCAGGCTGCGGAGCAGCCTCTCCAGGTAGTCGTCCGGGGACTCGGCGGCGGCCGGGCTGTCCCATGAGGCGTCCGGGCGGGCCCAGGAGGCGTCCGATTCCTCGGCGGCCTCCAGTTCTCTGGAGGCGTCCAGTTCCTTCGTCACGTCGCTCAACGCCGGGCCTTCCGTTCCGCGGAGCCGTTGGGGCTCGAATGGCGGCCCGGAAGGCCGAGCATGCAGGCCGCGGACACAACGGCCGTGCGGGTGGCGGCGATCGGCGTGACGCTGCGCACGGAGATTCCGGCGGTCGCCATCTCCGCGCCGAGCTCGTCCGGGCCCGGCAGGAAGCCCGAGCCGTTCGCAAGCCAGTCGATCGCGGAGGCGGCCTCCTCCGGCGACGGCGCGCCCGGTGCCGTACCGGGCAGGAAGTCGTGCACCACGACCGGGTCGCCTTCCGCCAGCGCCGCCCGGACCCGGCCCAGCAGCTCTGCTCGCGCGCAGGCGTCGAGCAGGTGCAGGACGTGGGACAGCAGCGCGCAGTCGTGCCCCGCCGGGACGGGGTCGCCGCGCAACTCCCATGGCTCCAGCGCGATCCGGCCGTCCAGCCCGGCGTCCGCCACCGCGCGGGCGGTGTGCTCCAGCATCTCCCGGCGGTCGTACACCGTGGCTCTGAGACGCGGATACATCCGGCACAGCAGGATGGCGTAGCCACCGCTGCCGCCCGCCAAGTCGGCCAGGTGGGCGCGGTCGCGCCACAGCGGCAGCCGGGCCAGGTGTGGTGCGCTGGCCCGGGCGCCGCGCAGCATGGCCTCGGCCAGCGCGCCCACGTAGCGGTCGCCGATCTCCGGCGGGCGGCGGTGCCCGCGCAGCGCGGCGACGATACCGGTGCCGTTCAGATGGTCTCGGGTGGCCCATCCCTCGATGCGCAGCAGGGGCAGCGCCCCGCTCGTCACCTCGGTGTGGAGGGCCTCGTCCAGCGCGAAGTGATCACCATTCCGAGTGAGAATTCCATTCCATACCAGAACGGTGAGGAAATTATATGCCATGGTCCGGTCAATCTTGGCCCGGTCGGCGATCTCGGTCGGAGTCAGCGGTTCTCGCGCGAGTTCCGTGAGCAACCCCAGCTCGTCCGCGGCTTCGATCATGGCCAGAATCTTTCTGGCACGGACCAACTCATCCAGCGTGTGAATGCCAGCCTCCCCCGTAGTCCCCCGTAACTACAGGGCAGAGTCTGTATCACATAAAAATCCATGTCAAGGTCTTGGATGTCGACTGGAGATCGACAGGAGATCGGCACCCGGCCGGACCGTTCCAGCGTTATGTCTGTGCTCCGACAAGAAAGGGCTTCCCCGGGATGCCGCCCAGCTCAGCGCCCCACTGGAATCGAAAGTTCCGCTTCCGAAAGAAGGTTCAAATCTTTGGAAAGCCAGGTCCGCGGCGCTCGACATTACCTCGATTTACGGCAGATCGAGATCGCGGGTAACGCCCACCACCGGGCGATGACCGCGCTTTCTCCGGTACCGATCCCCAACGGTTTTACGCTATCGTCGCTCCGCCAGAACATTGACTGGCCGAATCGATCGAAGGAGTATTCCGGTGAGTGTGAAGTTTCTGGGTCTTCGAACGGTTGTCTACCCGGCGCGCGACCTGGAGGCCGCCAAGCTCTGGTGGAACTCGACCCTCGGTCATGAGCCCTACTTCGACGAGCCGTTCTATGTCGGATACGACGTCGGCGGCTACGAACTCGCGCTCGACCCCGACGGCGACCCCGACGAAGGCCCGATCGTCTACTGGGGCGTGGACGACGTGTCCGACGCCGAGGCGCAGTTGCTCGCCGCGGGCTGTGAGTCCCGCTCGTCCTGCCGCGAGGTCGGCGGCGGCATCGAGGTCGCGGTCATGCGCAACCCCACCGGCGATCTGATCGGCCTCATCCACAACCCGCACTTCCAGGTCGCGTGACCGCACCCCGGGCCGGGCGTCAGCCGCAGGTGACCGGGCGGCGGGTGCCGCGCCGCCCGGCCCCGGCGTCGCACGGCCCGGGGCGGCGGGTCAGACCCGCGAACTGACGGTCATACGAGGGATCTCGCGGGCGAACGCTCCCAGCCGCTCCAGCCCCTCCGCGACCACCGCCGGGTCGGTCGCGTACGTGATGCGGACATGTCCGGGCGCGCCGAATGCGGTCCCGGGGACAAGGCCGACACCGGTGGCTTCCAGGAGCCGGTCGCAGAAGTCGTCGGCCGTGGCCAGTGGCCGTCCGCCGTGGCCGCCGCCGAGGAGGCGGGAGATATCCGGGAAGAGGTAGAACGCCCCGGTCGGCAGCAGGCATTCGATGCCGTCGATCGCGGTCAGCTTCGCATGGGCGGTGTCGCGCCGCTCGCGATACCCGGCCAGCCGCCGCCACGGCACGTCGTCGAGCGCGCCGAGCGCCGCGTGCTGCGCGACGGCGGTCACGTTCGAGGTGCACTGGCTCTGGATGCGCCGGACGAGGGCGCTGATCGCGGGGGACGCCACCGTGTAACCGACCCGCCAGCCCGTCATCGCGCACGACTTGGACACCCCGTTGACCAGCACGGTGCGCTCCCGGAGGGCGGGGAACGCCGTCATGCTGGGCGCGGTGCCCTCCTCGTAGAAGAAGTGCTCGTAGATGAGGTCCTCGACCACGTACAGGTCGTACCGCTCGACGACCGCGGCGAGTTCGGCCAGCTCCCGCTCGGTGTAGGTCGCGCCGGTCGGGTTGCCGGGGCTGTTGAGGACGACGGCCTTGGTGCGCGCGGTGACGGCCTCCTCGAGCCGTGCGGCGGTGAGCTTGTACGCGGTGTCGGCGTGGGTGGGCACGATCACGGGAGTCGCGCCGACCGCCCGCACCTGCTCGGGGTAGGTCACCCAGTAGGGAGCCGGGACGACCACCTCGTCGCCCTCCTCGCACAGCACGAAGAACGCGTTGTACAGCGCGTGCTTGGCCCCGGCCGACACCACGATCTGGTCCGGCCCGACGTCCAGGCCGTTCTGCTCGTGGAGCTTGCGCTGGATGCGGGCGCGCAACTCGGGCAGGCCGGCGACATCGGTGTAGCGGTCGACACCGGCCGCGAGGGCGTGCAGCGCGGCGGTGCGGCCGCCCTCCGGCATGGCGAAGTCGGGCTCTCCGACGCAGAGGTTCAGCACCCGCTCGCCCGCGCGTGCGCGTTCGTTGAGCCGTGCGTTCAGCGACAGGGTGGGAGACGGGCGGATGGCTGTGGCGTGACGGGACAGGGCCTTCATGCTGACCTCTCGGCGGTGGGCGATGACCGGATGCGGGTGCGGAGCGCCGCGGGTCGCATGCGGCTCCCGACACCGCCGGCCGGGCGGCTGCCGCCCGGCCCAACTCAGACCATAAGATTCGATGACTATAGTGATTGTCAACGTTTGTTCGGTTTGCCGCGGAAGATTATCCGGGACCGCCGGGAGGGGTCCCGACGGCAGACCCAGGCACCCCTCCCCGGCCTTGACTTTAGTTAATCAAGGGGCCTAGAGTCGCCACATCCGCCTGCCAGCGTCGTCGGTGTTTCGGAAGGCGGCCTCTCGATGTCCGCCAAGGTGCAGGGGGGATGCGGGCGTGTCGGAACAGGAATCGGGGGCGGCGGCCGCTTCGGCCGGCCCGTTCCCCTCAATCGGCTCGGAGCGGGACCCCGAGGCGACCGCCGAGGCGCTCGCGGACGCGGTCGCCGCCGGCTGGTCCTGCGTCGTTACCGTAGGTGTCCCGCTCTGCTCGGATGGGACCAACGCCTGGTTCGGGTCGGGGATCTACGACCCCTTCAGCGAGCGCACACTGCTCACGCCGCCCGAGGGACTCAGCGCGGAGGGAGAATCCGATCTGCGCTTCGCGCAGGCCGTTGCCGAACGGCTGCATGCGCTGCCGACAGCCGGTCCGGGGTCGGTGACCTTCTCTCTGTCGATCTTCGACGGCAAGATGGTCCACGGCATCGGGCGCGCGGCGGCGCGGCGCATGCACTCCAAAATCACCGGAAACCCCGAGGAGTTCCTGCCTCCCGCCGCGCTGGCCCTGTATCACGCGGTGGGCGGGCGGCTCGCGTTCGACTTCTCCCTGGACTACCGCAAGCTCGGCGACCGATTCGTGGATCGGCTGCGCGGTGAGGTGCGTCCGGTGATTCCGTCCGTGCCCACGGGGCGGCTGATCGATCTGTTCCTCGGGACGGGCTGTGTCCCGCTCCGCCGTGTGGACACCTCGCAGCCCACCTCCGGGATGGGCCAGGTGCTCTGCGCGACGCCGAACACCCTCTCGGTCGGCCAGCACATCGCCGACCTCTCGCCGCTCGACGGGCGCGGCCGCATCCAGACCGGCCCGGAGGCCGTCCCGCTGACCAATGAGAACGGCGCCTATATATGTGAGGTGACCGCGATCGGGCGGCTGCTGGCGATGCTCGCCCACGCTCCCGCCCCCGCGGACGGCGGCGGCGTTCTCACGCTCAGCGTCCTCAACACCCGCGACCCGGGAAACCACAAGATCCACCGGATGAGCTGGTCGGCGGGCGAACTGGTCACGGCGCTACTGCCCTATCTCCAGCCGGATTCCTGGTCGCGCCGGCCTCTGGTGCACTGGGCCTCGGTGACGGACGGCGAGTCCTCCGCGGCCATCGGCTCCTCCTCCGACACCCTGGCGCGTCAGGGTTTCCTGGCCGACGTCAGGGCGCGGATCCAGCGGTCGTCCTCGCCGCGCCGCCGCGAGGAAATCATCGCGGGTGAGCTGGAGCGCATCCGGATGCGGGTGCAGAACGCCGACCCCGCCAAGGCTCCCCTGCTGTTCCTCTACGGTCCGGGTGACTACGACAGCCACCGGGCCTCCGGCCTGCCCGCACCGGACGGCACGAGCGCGGCGTCCGACGGAGTGAACCACCAGGCGCCTGACACCGCGCTCTCACAGAGCTGCTTCCTGAACTGATCAGGCGGCCAGTTCCGCTCAGGCGACGAGTTCCGCTCAGGGGACGAGTTCGGCTCAGGGGACGAGTTCGGCGATGATCCGGGCGGCGGCTTCCGGCCGGTATTCGCGGCGAAGCCGGCCGGCGACGTCCTTCGCGGCCAGCCGGTAGCTGTCGTCCGTGAGCAGGCGCTGGAGTTCCTCCCTGAGAGCAGGTACGGACGCATCGAGTCGAAGGTGACGGCCCGCGCCCAAATCCGCTGCCCGGCACGCGTTGTTGAACGCGTCCTGCTCAAAGGGGATCACCAGCATAGGGGCCCCAAAGGCCAGGCCCCGTACGAAGGTGCCATGACCGCCGAGCGTCACCAGGACAGAGCTTTCAGGGAGCATTGCGCGGCAGTTCTGCATCAGGGACGACTCCGCCGATGGAGTGGAATGCGGCGTCGATTCCCTCGGCGGCCTCCAGGAGCGAACGCACCAACTCGGGCTGAGCGGAATGCGGTGTGGTCGACAGGCTGATCAGAGAACGGCGAGTATCGCCCATATCACCCGCCCGCTCTTGTGGTGGCACGAAGCCCGGACACACGTAATGGACGCGCTCGGGAACCGCGTCCGCCGCCGGGTCCACCGTGGGAAAGGTCGCCACCATGCACCGGTCCGCCCGCGAGTACTGGTCCCCTGCGGCACTCAGTGGCGCCAGCCCCCAGGGGACACGCACATCGTTCAAGGCCGGAAGCGCCTTCTTGGTCATGCGTTCGAACAGCGGAACGAAGGGCCCGTTGCGCATCGTCTCGCGCGAGGGTTCGCCGACGGACATCGGATAGATCGCGTTCTTGGCTTCCTCCCTCTCCTGAAGGAGGGGGATTCCTACGGCTCGCGCCGTGGGGTTTCCTGTTTCATCGCCGACTGCCCGCCCGGAGAGCTCCGTTGAGGTCTTACACCGGCTCCACAGGCCGACACCGCCAGCCCGGCGGCCAAAATGTTCCGCGCCGCGTTCACGTCGCGGTCATGGGTGACGCCACAACTGCCGCAGGTCCAGGTGCGGACGCTGAGCGGCATCTTGTCCTGCAGGGTTCCGCAGTGCGAGCACAGCTTGGAGGAGGGGAACCAGCGGTCGACCGCGATCACCTCACGGCCGTACCACTGGGCCTTGTACTCCAGCATGCTCCGGAACGCAGACCAGGCCGCGTCCGAGATGGCACGGGCCAGTCTGCCGTTCTTCAACAGGTTCCGAACGGTGAGGTCCTCGATCACGATCGTTTGGTTGTCACGAACGAGCCGAGTAGTGAGCCTGTGCAGGGTGTCGCGTCGCCGGTCGGCGATCCGGGCGTGAACGCGGGCGACTCTCCGGCGGGCCTTGGCCCGGTTGGCTCCCTCCCCCTTGGCCTTACGGGCCAGTTCCCGCGGCGCCTTGGCCAGCTTGGGAGTGAACGCCGGTCCGCCCTGACGGCGAACCGGCTTGTATCTGATCGACAATCTCCCGGTGTATCTCCGCCGCCATCAGCTCGCGGATCTGCTGACCATGGACGCGCTGTACGGATGCTCCCCGAGATCCCCGGCGTGATCATGGAGTTCGGTGTCCTGCACGGACGCCATCTCGCCACCCTCACCGCGCTGCGCGGCCTGTACGAGCCGTACAACTCCTACCGCCGGATCATCGGATTCGACACCTTCACCGGATTTCCCGACCTCTCCGAGATCGACCAGGTGAGCCCGAGCGCGGCCATCGGCAGGTTCGCCGTCCCCGAGAACGAGGTGGACCACCTGCGTGAGGTGCTCGCCGCACACGAGGCGGGCGACCCCATTCCACATGTCCAGCGGACCTTCGTGGTCCAGGGAGACGTCCGGGAAACGGTCCCGCGTTATCTGGCGGAAAATCCGGAGACGGTCATCGGGATGGCCTTCTTCGATCTCGACCTGTACGAGCCGACGCGTGAGGTGCTCCAGGCGATCCGTCCCCATCTCGCCAAGGGCAGCATCGTGGCCTTCGACGAACTCGGGCATCCCCGGTGGCCCGGGGTGACCGCCGCGATCCGCGAGACCCTCGGCCTCGACCATATGACGCTGCGGCAGCTCCCCTTCCGCGAGCAACCCGTGATCTACCTGAAGTGGGGCGAGTGAGCCCGAAGCGCCGGGCGGGGCGAACGGACGGTCAGACCGGGCGCAGCCGACGGGGCAGCGACGCCACCACGATCTCGTAGGACTGCCCGAGCAGTTCGCGCACCTCTTCGGCCTCCAGGCCCCCGTTCAGCAGCACGGTGACCCAGTGTCGCTTGTTGAGGTGGTAGCCGGGCAGCACGGTGTCCGGGTGCTGGGCGCGCATCGCGAGGACCTCGTCGGGCGGCAGCTTCACGCTGACGCGAGGCGGTACCGCGCCCTCGCTGAGGAGGGCGAAGATCTTGCCGCCGACGCGGTAGACGGCCGGCGAATCGCCGAAGGGGAAGTCCTCGGCCGCGCCGGGCAGGGCGAGGCAGTGCGCGGTGACGTCGTCGGGTTTCACGGTGCGAGCCTATCCACCGGCGGTGGCACCGGACGGCTATCGCGGCCGGACGCCGACGGCGATGAGGCTGCTGGCGTCGAGGTGGGAGTGGCCGGCGGCCGCCATGTCGGCGTGCAGCCGGTCCCGGACGCGGCCGAGCTGTTGTTCGTCCATGCCGAGCACGAAGCGGCGGGGCGCGGCGCCGAGCAGGAACATCCAGGCGTCGTCGCCGAGCAGCGGGACGCGGTAGTCGACCCGGTGCACCGCGACGTCCACGAGGCCGAACGAGCGCAGCCAGGCGGCGAGCCCATCGGCCGAGTCCACTCGGGTGCGCGGGTCGGGGGCGGTCGGCGGTGCGGGCAGCGGGCGGACCGCGGAGGCGGCCTCGCGTGCGCGGCGGACCATGCTGTCCATCCCGCCACCGACCCAGGTGCTGAGGGCTATCCGGCCGCCGGGGCGCAGCAGATCCACCAGGTGCCGGGTCCCGGCGTCCATGTCGGGGAAGAAGAACACGCCGTAGCAGCACTGGACGAGGTCGTAGGGGGCATCCGCGCGCCATGCGGTGACATCGCCACGGTGGAACCGCAGATGGGCGAGCCCTAGCCGGTCCGCCTCGGCCCGGCCCTGGTCCAACAGGGCGCCGGCCATGTCGACGGCGTCGACATGGCCGGCGGCACCAACGGCGCGGGCGGCGGGCAGGGCCGACGCGCCGGAGCCGCAGCAGGCGTCCAGGACCCGCTCTCCCGCGCGGGGCCGGGAGACGCCGGTGGCGAGCGCCCCCAGCGGCCCCCACAGCCGCGAATACCAGGAGGCGAACTCGCGGCGGGTCTGGCTGAACAGCGCGCCCACCGGGAGGGTGGGCACGGCGGATATCACGGTCATGGTGTCTTCGAGTCCTTCCAATTCCACCAACGGAGCTTCTCCGGCTCCCTGCCGCCCTCGGCGTAGTAGACGGCGCACCGGAAGACGTAGAGCATGCAGCGGTCCACATAGGCCCCCTGTTCGAGCATCAGCCGGTCGTACAGTTCCTCGGGGTCCTGCCCGACGAGTTCCTCGACGCGGTGGATGCCCATGCCGTGCAGGTCGCCCTCGACGGCCTTGCCGACGCCGGGGATCTGCCTCAGGTCGCTCTCCATAGGGCTGCTCCTCACTCTCCCAACGCGCGGTCGCGCATCGCGAGGGACAGTACGAGAGCCAGCAGCAGAACGGGCACCGCGATGAAGAAGACGGTGCCCAGCGAGTCGGCGTACGCCTCGGTGAAGCCGTGCCGCAGGTCGCCGGGGAGCTTGTCGAGCGCGTCGGCGGTCAGGTTCGTCATGGACTGGGCGCTGTCCCCGGGCACGTGCCGGGGCAGTTCGGTGGCCAGCCGCGCCGAGAACACCGCGCCGAACGCCGAGATCCCGAAGGAGGCCCCGACCAGCCGCGCGTAGGTGACCGTCGCGGTCACCGCACCGATCTGGGCGGGCGGTGCGCAGCTCTGCACGGCCACCATGAACACCTGCATCGACAGGCCGGAGCCGACGCCGAGCAGCACCGAGTAGGCCACCACGAGCGGCCAGGGCGTGTCCGCGTCCATGGTGGACAGCAGATACGACGCGAGCGCCGCGACGGCCATGCTGGCCACCGGGAACCAGCGGTATTTCTTGGTCTCGGCGATCCGACGGCCGACCAGAGTGGAGGCGACGAGCAGGCCGAACATCATCGGGATCAGCAGCAGACCGGAGGTTACGGCCGACGCGCCCGAGGCGGCCTGCAGAAAGAGCGGCAGGAAGTTGACGGTGGCGAGGATCGCGAACCCGGCCAGCATGGTGATCGTGTTCGACAGGACGAAGGTGGAGTTGCGGAACAGGGTGAGCGGGATCATCGGTTCGGCCGCGCGCCGCTCCACCACGATCCACGCGGGGATGAGCAGGACGATCGCGACGATCAGCGCGATACCGCGCGTGGACAGCACCGCGTCCAGGCTGCCGACGCGCCCTGCCAGCAGCGCCACGCAGACCGACAGGGCCGCCAGCAGCGCCGCACCCGGGTAGTCGATCTTCGGTCGGGCGCGGGTGGCGGCGGTCGGCAGCAGGAACGCCACCACGGCGAGGGTGACCAGGCCGAGCGGCAGATTGACGTAGAACACCCAGCGCCAGCCGATGGCGTCGGTGACGACGCCGCCGACGAGCGGGCCCGCGACGCTGGCGACGGCGAACACGCTGGTGGAATACCCGGCGTACTTGGCGCGCTCGGCGGGCTCGAACAATTGGCCGATGAGTGAGAAGGAGGCGACCACGAGCGCGCCGCCGCCGATGCCCTGGATCACCCGGAAGGCGATCAACTGGCCCATGCTCCCGGCCAGTCCGCACAGCATCGACCCGGCGATGAACACCACGACGCCGCCGAGGTACACCAGGCGGTGGCCGAACAGGTCGCCGAGCTTGCCGCCGACGATGGTGGTGATGCTGAGCGTGAGCCCGTACCCGGTGAAGACCCAGGCGAAGTGCTCGAGCCCGCCCACGTCGTGCACGACGCTCGGCAGCGCCGCGGCGACGACGGACTGGTCCAGGGTGGACAGCAGCATCCCGAGAAGGATGCCGCCGAAGACCCACAGCCGACGGCTGAGGCTTGGGGGGGCCGCCGCCGGGGCGGGCGCCGTCGTTTCAGCGGTCACAGGGCTACTCCCTTGGGGGGTTCGGCGGTCACCGGGCCGGCCCAGCGAGGGGAAGGGACCGGATCGGCGGACCGGGAGTCGAGCGGGCGGTCCTGGACGTAGGCGAGGCCCAGCCGCAGCGCGGTCTCGGCTTTGGCCAGTTCACCGCCCAGGTAGCCCGCGTGGGCGGGGTCGTCGGTGAGCCCGTGGGCGACCGCCGCGAGGGTGAGGGCGGTCCCGCTGCGGCTGCGCAGTTCGTGCCCGCTCGCCAGGTCCTCGCCGTAGTGCCGGAGCACGATCCGGCCGACCGGGCGGTCCAGGGAGATGACGAAGCAGCCGGCTCCGGCCGAGGCGATCGGACGGACCCGGCCGACCGCGGCCAGCGGCACCAACCGGGGCGTGCTGGCCGCCAGTTCCTCCCTCAGGACACCGGCCACACAGTCCGGGCCCTTCACATCGCCCGCCCCGTCCGCGTCGTCGGCGTGGCGGGGCAGGGCGTCGACGGCGGCCAGCACGGCGGCCGGGTCGTCCTGGCCGCGCAGGTCGTGGACGGCGATCCGGCGGCGGAAGGCGGCCACGACGGGCGGCCGCAGGTTGGGGAGATGGGCCCGGTGGCCGTGCGCGCCGATGATGGTGCCGTCCGGGGCGGTGCCGTGCGCGGCCAGCGCCAGCAGGCTCTGGCCGGGGTGGAACAGCCGGGAGTCGTGCCCGCACACCACCAGATGCCGGACCGCCGGGCGGGCGAGGGCGCCCCGGACGAGCTCCTCGATCCCCAGGTTGGCGGTGGCCAGCGGGGCCGCGACCGCCACCCGGGGATGTCCGGTCAGCCGCGCGGGCAGCGTGTGCGTGCGCAGCGTGCAGACCGCGACGTCGGCGGTCCGGTGGGTCACCACGTGGGGGCACCCCCGTTGTACGAGCGGGGCGCGCCGCCGGGGGTCACCGGCGGGAGGCTGGAGCTGATGGCGGTGACGTCCGCGCCGAACCGGTGCAGCCGCATCCCGACGCGGAGCTGCTCGGCGCGGATGCGGTCGATGCAGGAGCGGAAACGGGCCTCGATCTGCTCCAGTTGGCGGCGGCGCTTGGCGGGGTCCAGGCGGTCGGTCAGGACGTCGTCGAGGTTCTCCATGAAGAACTCGTGGTTCTGCCGCCCCATGTCCTGGCGGGTCTCGTGCAGGAAGTCCTTGAACCGCTCCAGGACCTCCATCGCCCCCGGAAGGGCGTGGAAGCGGCGGTAGAGCCGGGAGACGAAGGTCTGCACGACGACGTTGAACGTCTCGAACTCGAACACCGCCGACTGGTCGGTGATGACGCCGCGCTTGTGGTAGTCCTCGTCGTTGTAGAGCGAGGCGAAGTGGACGGCGAGCCGCTCGACGCGCTCATCGCTGTGGCGGTAGTCGTAGGGATCGAGAGTGTCCTCGTAGCGGTCGCCGAGCAGGCCGTCGTCCGCCAGCTTGCGGGCGATGGACGTGCCCGGGTAGACCTCCAGCCGCTCGGTGAGACGGCGCAGGTTGTGCCCGGCGTGCTCGCGCAGGAAGTCGGCGTTCTGGGTCAGGGTCTCCACCGTGGCGTAGGGGTGGAACGGAATGAACCCCATGGCCAGATAGATGCCGTGCTCGCGCAGCAGCCGGATGATGCTGATGTTGTCCTCGACGGTGGCGCGCTTCTCCCATAGCAGCAGCTCTTCGGGGACGCCGGATTCGATGCCGACGTTGACCTTCTCCAGGCCGCTGCGGACGAGCAGGTCGAGCAGGTCGTGGTCCTCGGCGGAGTCGGACCAGTTCTCGGCGCGCATGCAGACGTTGTAGTAGATGTCGAGACCGCGGTCGAGGATGCCCTCGGCGATGGCGCGGACACGTTTTTTGCCGACCCGGCCGCCGTCGGGGTCCTCGAAGGTGGAGTCGATGAAGTCGAAGGTGCGGAACCGGTGGTCGCGGACGAGCTGCTCCACCTCGTCCAGTACGTAGTCGGGGCCGACCCCGCGCCACGCCTTGCCCGCCTGGACGCGGTTGCCGAGGTTGGGGGCCGAGCAGAAGGTGCAGCGGGCGACGCAGCCGCGGCTGGTGCTGACCCGGACGTATTCGAGCTTGTTGCCGTGGGCGATGAGCTGATCGCGGACCGGGTACGGCAGCACCTCCAGGTTGTGGACGAGCGGGCGGGCCGGGTTCTGCCGGTATCCGCCGTCGGCGTCGCGGTATCCGATGCCGGGGCAGCCGGCGATGTCCTCGCCGAGGGCGAGCCGCTGGGCGAGGTCCAGGATGATGGGCTCGCCCTCGCCGACCGCGACGATGTCGGCGTGCGGGTTGACCCGCAGCACATCGGTGCCGGTGAACGTCCCGGCGGGGCCGCCGCAGGCGATGACCACCTCGGGCATCTCCTTGCGCAGGGCCGCGCAGAACTCCACGCAGCTCGGCACGTTCAGGCTCATCAGCGTGAAGCACACCAGGCCGGGGGCGTAGGCCGCGATGGCGTCCACGACCTCCTGGTGGCGGCCGTGCTCGGCCTCGCGGATCTCGCAGGAGAAGCCCGCCGCGCGCAGCGTCGCGGCCATATAGGCGACGCCGAGGTGCTCGGGGGACATCACCAGGTCGCCGTCGAGCAGGATCACGAAGCTGACCCGGAACGCGGCCGGGTCGGTGATCCTCGCGTCGAGCGCTATCTCGAAGTGTCCCGGCTTCTCCCGGGGTGCGAGCCCGAGCTCTTTCCCAGACGTCACCATCGGATGTCCTCCTCGTTCCCAGGCCGCATGACCCGCACGTCGGTGCCCTCGGTTCCGGGTGGCGGGTCGATGCCCAGGGAGGCCAGGACGGTCGGCGCCACGTCTCGCATGTGCAGGGGGTCGGTGCCCTGGTCGCCCCGGCACCAGAAGGTGGCGTCCGGGCGGGTGTGGGTGCCGGTCAGCGGGGCGTCCCCGGTGATCTGGTCGGTGGCCCACGCGCCCCGGATCTGTACGCCGGGGGCGGGCATCACGACCAGGTCGGGGGCGTCGTCCGCGTACGGCCCGGCGTAGGTCTTCGGCCCGGAGAGCACCTCGGAGACGACGGGGGTGCCGGGGCCGCCCTCGGCGATCCGGCCGTCCTCGGTGAGCCGCAGGGCGAGCAGCCGCGCGGTGAGTTCGCCGGGGTCGGTGTGGGGCCCGCCGCGGGGGAAGCGGTCGGCGGTGTTGAGGTAGATACGGCCGGGGTCGAGCGCGAACGCCCGGGTGCGCTCGTCGATCTCCTCCAGGGACTCGGCGCCGGGCGGCAGCGCGAGATACCCGGCCCGCCGCAGCCAGGCGTTCAGATAGAACTGCGTATGCGCCGGGCCGAAGCCGTGGTCGCTGGCGAGGAACAGCGCGCCGTCCCCGGCGCGGTCGGCCAGCTCCGCCACGGCCTCGTCGACCCTTCGGTAGAAGTCGAGGACGCGCCCGTGGAGCCGGGCGGCGGGGTCGGTGAGCGAACTCCACAGGAAGTGGTGGACGCGGTCGGTTTCGGTGATGACGCACACCGCCAGGTCCCAGCCGCCGGACAGGACGTGGGCGAAGGCGGCGCGGCGGGCGGCGAGGGCGGCCTCCGCCCGGTCCAGGAACCCGTCCGGGTCGGCGGCCACCTCGCCGACCTCGACATCGAGCTGGTAGCCCAGGGCGCGCAGCGGCCCGCGCAGCCCGGGCGGGTACACGGCCCGGTCGAAGTCGGGGGCCACGAAGCCGGACACCAGCGTGCCGCGCAGCGGCGGCGCGGGGTAGGTGCTCGGCACGTTCATGATCACGCTGCGGCCGCCGTCGCGGTCGACCGCCTCCCACAGCGGCGGGGCCTTCAGATCGCCGTAGCCCGGGAAGTACGTGCGGTAGGTGCCGGGCCGCAGGTCCACGAAGCCGTAGATGCCGTGGGTGCCCGGGTCGGTCCCGGTCAGGAAGCTGGCCCAGGACGTGGAGCTGATCTCCGGGACGGGCGCGCTCATCGCGCGCAAGCTCCCCTGCGGAAGCAGGCCCGCGGTCTTCGGCATGACGCCCTGGTCGGCCAGGTCGCGCAGCAGCCAGTACGGGACGCCGTCCAGCCCGATCACCATCGCGCTCATCGCCGGCCCTCCCCCGCGATCTCGTCCACGATGCCCAGGCCGAGGATGCGGACGGAGCCGTCGGTGAGCATGAAGCGGCCCAGCGGCGCGCACACCCGTACCTCGTCGCCGTCGGCGGGCCGGTCGAGCAGCACGGTCAGCTCGGCGACCTCGCTGAACCGCACCGGGCCCCGGTCGGTCGCGGCCGGGGCGCGCCGGGCACTGTCCCAGTGACGCTCCACCCGGGCGATGCGGCCGGTCAGGTCGGCGCCGGCCCGGCGCAGCGTGCACCGGGCGCCCTCGGCGAACCCGTCCTCGGCGGTGCACAGCACGCGGACCCGCCACCGGTCGCCGCGCAGCGGCCGCCGGTCGGGGGGCGCGAGCAGGGTGCCCGGCGCACAGGGCGGCCCGGAAAGCACCAGCCCGATGTTGTCGCCCGTGGCGGCCGACTCCTGGGGCGGCTCCCCGAAGCGCTCGATGCGCAGGGCGGTGCGGGCGTCCTCGCCGGGTGCGACGAGCCGGTCCCCGGTGCGCAGTTCACCGCTGAGCACGCGGGCCAGCACCCGGCCTTCGACGACGTCCTGGGCCTCGACCCGCAGCGGCGCGCCGCCATCGCCCCAGGGGGTCAGGTCGGCGAGCGTGTCGAGCAGGGGACGGCCCGCGTACCAGGGCAGCCGGGTGCCGGCGGCGGTGACGTTGTCGCCGGTCATCGCGCTGACCGGGACGGCGGCCACCAGCGTCAGGCCGATCTCGTCGGCGAGCGCGGCCACCTGCCGGGCAGCGGTGTGGAACTCCGCTTCCGCCCAGTCGGCGAGATCCATCTTGGTGATGGCGCAGACGACGGCGGTGACGCCCATCATCGCCAGGACCCGCATATGCCGCCGGGTCTGCTCGGCGGCGCGCTCGCGGCAGTCCACCACGATCACGGCGGCCTCCGCACGGGACGCCCCGGTCGCCATGTTGACGAGCAGTTCGGCGTGGCCGGGCACGTCGATCAGCACGTACCGGCGGCTTCCGGTCTCCAGGACGGCGCTGGCGGTGTCGAGGGTGAACAGGTCGGCGCGCTCCTCGGTCAGCCCGTCGAGCAGGAACGCCAGCCCGCCGTCCGCGACGGGCACCTCCAGCCGGTCGGTCGTGACGCTGCCGGTGTCCAGCAGGAGCCGGCCGAGCAAGGTGGACTTGCCGTGGTCCACCTCCCCCACGAACGCCACGCGCAGGGTGTCGGCGTCACGGGCGGTGGCTGCGGGGGTCGGTCCCCCTCGGGCAGTACGGGTGTCGTCACTGATGCCGCCTCACATGTATCCGAGGGCGCGGAGCTTCTCCATCGCCGCCGCGTCTTCCTTGTCCTGCGCCCGGCCCGCGCGCTCGCCTTCGCGGGAGCGGCGGACCTCGATGACCACGTCGGTGACCGTCCCGGCGTCGCTGCGCACCGGCGAGCAGCAGCACTCGCAGCCGATCGACCGGTAGCGGTTCCCGTCGTTCGCGAAGTACAGATCGGGGACGGGGATGCCCTCCTGTTGTACGTACTCCCAGATGTCGATCTCCCGCCAGGAGAGCATCGGGTGGACGCGCATATGGCCGCCGTCGTCCACCGCGGCCTGCCGCAGGTCCCAGAATTCGGCCGGCTGGTTGCGGTAGTCCCAGCCGAAGGACCGGTCCCGCGGGCTGAAGACCCGCTCCTTGGCGCGCACCCCGTGCTCGTCACCGCGGATGCCGAGCAGCACCGCGTCGTGTCCGTCGGCCTCCAGGGCCTCTTGGAGGGCGTTGGTCTTCAGGGCCGTGCAGCATTCGAGCTTGGTCGCGGCGGTCGGGCCCATCCCCGCGGCCAGCGCCTTCTCGTTGCGGTGCACCCGCAGGTCCAGGCCCCACTCCCGGGACCAGCGGTCGCGGAACTCGTACATCTGCCGGAACTTGTAGGAGGTGTCGATGTGGATGACGGGGAAGGGCACCTCCCCGAAGAACGCCTTGCGGACCAGCCACAGGAGCGTGGTCGAGTCCTTGCCCATCGACCACAGCAGGGCCGGGTTGGTGAACCTGCCGCGC
Organism: Streptomyces sp. 11-1-2; assembly: GCF_003595545.1. Lineage (NCBI taxonomy): Bacteria > Bacillati > Actinomycetota > Actinomycetes > Kitasatosporales > Streptomycetaceae > Streptomyces > Streptomyces sp. 11-1-2. Next base: position 9,173,291 of record NZ_CP022545.1, on the reverse strand, counting down.
ACCTCGCGCAGCACCTGCACCGTGTCGTTCTCAAGGTCGCGCAGCGCCGAGGGCACTCACGTCACCCCTTTCGGAAAGAACCCCCACCACGAGGGGATGACAGCCCCGGAACCGTCCGGGGAACCGGCCGTTCGGCTTGGTCAGGCCGATGGACAGAAAGCAGGGCCCCGCCAGGTCGGGCAGCGGCCCCTCCAGCGGCGCCGGGAACGCGCGGACCAGCCGCGCGTCGCGCACGATCCAGTCGTGCTCCGCACCGGAGGCGTCGGTGAACTCCAGCCGGAGGAAGGACCGGCCGCCGGTGGAGCGCCGCCCGTAGATCCGGCGCACATCGGCGGGCACCAGACCGGCGCTGCGCTCGCCCGCGAACGCCTTCTCCACGGTCGCGTCGGCGGTGTCCTTCAGCAGGCGCTCGCGCATCGCGGGGTCGAGGGCCGGGCCGGCGGGCCGGGGAGGCGCGACGACGGCACGGTCCTCGGGCCGGGCGTCCGGCTCGGTGCTCGGGCCGAGGCCGATCCGGACGGGTTGGAAGCACGCGTAGGGACCCTCAGGGCCCACCTGCTCGGCGGTGACGGGCTCGGGGCGGATCCAGCGGCCGTCCGGGTCGAGGCCCGCGACGCACGCGCCGCCATCGGCGTCGAGCGTCACCGCCAGGGGCAGGAGGGTGCCGGTCATGAGGCACCCGCCGGGGCCGGTCGGAGCGCGGGCGTGGTCAAGGCCGTGCCGGGCAGGTCGGGGGCGGGGTCCAGGCCGAGCATCGTCAGCAGCGTCGGCGCGACGTCCAGCGGCCGGGCCGGGCCGCCGCGCCCGGCGGTGAACGCCGCGCCCGCCCCGGCCCAGTAGGAGTCGCGCCGGTGCCAGCCGCTCTGCAGCATCCGGTTGGTGCGGCCGGACCAGAACGGGTCGCCCAGCGGCAGATACCGCCAGTCGGCCGGGTCGAGTACGAGGTCGGGGGCGGCGTCGGCGGCCGGGCCGCCGTGCAACTCCTCGCGCGGGATGGCGCGGGTGAGGAACCGGGTGCCGGTCGCCGGGTTGATGTGCTCCTCCAGGACGGCGGCGACATCGGCCAGCACCCGGGCGCGGTCCGCGGGGCGGACGGCGCCGTCCCGGTAGCGGCCCGCGAGGTTGAGGTTGACGCCCTGCGCGCCCTGCACCGCCTCGAACGCGGTCGTCCGCGACCAGTCGGGCGTGCCGTCCGGGCCGAGGGTGAGCAGCCCGGCCGCCGCCAGCACGTCGTTGACCGACCGGTAGGAGCGCAGGGGCCCGAATCCGATCTCGGAGAACGCCAGCAGGCTGGTGTGGTCGTCGAGCCGCTCCAGCAGCTCGCCCAGCACCCGGTCGGCGAGTTGGTAGGCGCGCAGCACCGCCTGGTCGGCCTCGGGGACCGGGCTGCCCGGCTCGGTCTCCTGCCAGTACACGTGCGAGAGCCGGTCGATGGCGGTGAGGTTGAGGACGGTCAGGTCGGGGCGGTCGCCGACCCGGCCGTCCAGCATCGCCAGGGCCGCGTCGGCGCGCTGCCGGTCGGCGTTCAGGACACCGGCGACGAAGGGGTCCTTCGGGCCGCCGGTGAACCAGACGGTGACGTCGTGCACCGGCCGCACACCCTCGCGGGCCAGCAGCACCGGCAGATTCCGCGGATGACAGGCCCGCACGGTGGCCCGCATCGGATAGCTGAGGCAGTACCCGTCGACCGGCTCCACCGGATGGGTGCCGAACAGGTTCACCAGCGCGACCCGGCGGCCCGTCAGCTCCGGCCGCCGCCACAGGAACGGGCGACGGGCGGCGGATCCGTCGAGCACGACCGGCCGGTAGTCGGGCGCGTGTACGTCCCAGTAGGAGAAGCACCCGTGCTCGTCGGGCGCGAATCCGGTGAACGCGCTGAACAGCCCGGGCGCCTCGTAGGGGACGAAGTCCGAGCGCAGCGGCCCGCTCGCGCCGAGCGCGCGCAACCGGTGCAGATGCGGCAGCCGCTCCGGGCCCCACCGGTCGATCAGCTCCGGGCACGCCCCCTCGGTGATCAGGACGATGGCCCGGGCCCGGGCGCTCATCCGCGCCCCCCGTCCGGGCCGGCCAGCCGCAGCGCGGCGGCGGAGCCGCCCGGTGCGACGGTGGACACGATCGCGGCCGCGCCGGGCTCGACGGCGACCCGCGCGACCGCCGCGACGACGGCCAGCAGCGGCCCGGCGGCCAGCGCGCCGCCGAGCGCCTCGGGCTGGAAGCCGGAGGCGAGCAGCTTGACCTCGCCGGTGTCGGACAGATTGCCCTTGCCCACGTGGTACGAGAGGTGCGGCCGGTCGGCGCCGTCCGCGCCGACCGCCGTCAGACAGCGGGTCAGCGCGCCCGCCGCCGCGTCGGTCCGGTCCGGTGCCTGGGGCTCCGACCAGCTCGCGCAACCCGTGACGACCGCGCGCACCGGCGCGCCGCGCTCGCGCGCTCCGTCGGCGCGCTCCAGCACCACACATGCCGCGCTGTCCGTCGGCTCCTCCCCGGCCCGTCCCTGACGGCCCGCCAGCAGCCGCGCCGCATCGCGGGTGGGGGCGTCGCCCGCGTCGCCGCCGCCCGCGATCACGATGTCGCAGGCACCGGCCGCCAGCAGCGCCCGGCCGACCTCCACCGCCTGCAGACCGGCGGCCGGTCCGCTGATCAGGGTGACCATCGGGCCGGTGACACCGGCGGCCCGGCACACCAGGGTCGCGGCGAGCTGGGGCCCGTGGTCCAGCGACATCGACGGGGTGATGCGGGTGGGGTCGGCGGACAGGTGCGGGCACAGCGTCTCGGCCATCGCGCTCAAGCCCCCGACGGCCGTGCCCATGACCACCGCCACCCGGCGGCCGGCGAGCGGCCCTTCGGCGGGCAGGGGTACGGGCAGGCCCGCGTCGGCCATCGCCTGCGCCGCCGCGCCGAACCCGAGCTGTGCCGAGCGGCTGAGGTACTGGTAGCCCGCCGCCGCGTCGATGTGGTCCAGCACGGAGAAGGGCCGGGTCCGCCCGGGTGCGGCGTTGGGACCGTAGGCGGCCTCCAGGGCGTCCGGGCCGTCGCCGAGCCTGCTCACCGCGCCGGTCCCGGTCACCACCACGTCGGGGACGGGCTCGAAGGCGTCGGGGACGGGCTCGAGCGTCTCCTGCGCGGCGGGGGCGGAGTCCTGCGGGCGGAACGCCAGGACGGCGTTGGTGCCGCCGCCGCCCAGCGAGTTGGACACCGCCGCGCGGATCCGCTGCGGACGGCCGCGCAGCGGAACGTAGTCCAAGGTGAGCGCGGGGTCGATCCGGTCGAGCTTGGCCGTGGGGTGCACCCACTGCTCGGTGAGGCAGTACACGGTCGCGATCGCCTCGATGATCGGGGACGCGGCGGCCAGGTGCCCGACGATCGACTTGGTGCTGCTGATCGCGACCTGGCCCGCCCGGTCGCCGAAGACCAGCTTCGCCGAGGCGGTCTCCAGCCGGTCGATCAACGGGGTCCCGGTGCCGTGCGCGTTGAAGTAGTCGACGTCCTCCGGCGAGAGCCCGGCGTCGGCCAGGGCCAGCCGGACCGCCTCTGCGTTGGACGCGCCGTCCTCCGGCGGGATGATCGCATGCGGGTTGTCGTCGCAGGTGATGGCCCAGCCCGCGAGCCCGGCCAGCGGTGTGCCGCCGCGCGCGGCCACGTCGGCGGCGCGCTCCAGGACCAGCGCCCCGGCCCCGTCCCCGAGGACGCTGCCGTCCCGGTCGGCGTGGAAGGGGCGCAGGTCGTGGCCCACGAACCCGGCGCGCTCCGCCCCCCAGTAGGAGGTGGCCTTGAGGTGGTCGGCGCCGACCACCACGGCCCGGTCCACGGTGCCCTGACGCAGCGCCAGCAGCGCCATCGCGGTCGCGGTGGTGCCGGACGCGCAGGCGTTCGTCACCGCGTAGCGGGGGCCCTCGATGCCGAGCCGGTGCGCCAGCACATCGGCGAGCACCCCGATCGGGAACCGCACCAACGCCTCGGCGAGTTCGTCGTCCACCTGCGGGTCGGCCCCGGCCGCCAGCGCCCGGCGGGCGGCCAGGAAGTCCTCCCAGCGGTCCTCCAGCGCCCGGTTGTCACCGCCGGTCGTGCCCACGTACAGGCCGGTGACGCCCGGCGCGGGCCCGCCCGACTGCGCGAGCGCCTCGCGGGCGGCGTCCACGGCCATGTCCGACAGCCGCCAGGGGCCCGTCCGGCGTGGGTCCTCGATCTGGGCCGAGCGGTTCTTGCCGCGCGCGACCGCGATGCCGCGCAGCTCGTGCAGGCCCGACTCGCCCTTGCGCAGCGCCTCGAACAGCGCGGTGCAGCCGTCGCCGAATACGGTGACCGCGCCCATGCCCGTGATGACCACCGGGAAGCTCACGCTCGCCGCCCCCCGTCAATCCCGGGCGGCGGCGGTCTGCGCCGCGCGCTCGTCCACGTAGGCGGCGAGCGTGTCGAGCGAATCGACCAGCTCGACGCTGAGGTCCTCGTCCTGGATCTGTATGCCGAACTCGTTCTCCACCCAGATGAGGAACTCCAGCCCCATCACCGAGTCGATGCCGACCGCCTCGCGCAGGCCGGTGTCGGGCACCGCCTCGGGGGCGAGATCCAGCCGCAGTGATTCCACCAGCACGCGGCGCAGACGGTCCTTGGTGTCGTTCATCAGACCTCCGTACGTTGTCGGGCGGCCCGGGAGGGCCGGATGTTGTGCCAGTCGTGGCTCGAAGGAGTGGCCGTCCGGCCCTCCGGGGCGCCCTGGTCGCTGATGGACATGCGCGGAGTGGCCGCGGTCGCCGGATTGGTCGCTGTCACCGGATTCGTCGCTGTCACCGGATTCGTCGCTGTCTCACAGGTAGCCCATGGCGCCGAGCGCCTTGGCGGTCAGGTCCTCTTCGCTCAGCCGCGCCGTTTCCCCGGCTCCCCCGGAGGCCACCGCGGAAGCGGTCCGCCCGGGGGCGAGGAAGGCGCGTCCACCGTCCGCGCCGTCCCACTGGAGCGGGCGGCCGTGGACGGCGGCCGGGAAGGTGAGGCCGGCCTCCTCCAGCAGCGTGGGCATCAGATCGGCGAGCGCGACGGGCGCGGTGCGGCGGCCGGGCGTGAGGCTCGTCCCGCGCAGCGCCCACATCCCCAGGTAGCGGTGCATGCCGGTCTGTTCGCTGGACCGCCACAGCGGGCCGCTGATCGCCGGGCTCGCCAGCACGCCCTCGTCGGCGGGGATGAGCAGCAGATCGGGGGCCGCGTGCGTCATCGGGCCCGGGTAGGCGTCCGCGCGCGGCAGCGCGGCGGCGAAGACCGGTTCGCCGGTGTCGGGGGTGCGCAGCCCCAGCAGCAGCTCGGCGGCCTCCGCCAGGACGGGGCCCGGGTCGGTCACCATGCCGTCGCGCTGGCGGCCCGCGAGGTTGACGTTGACCGCGTAGCAGCCGGGCGTGGGCATATAGGCGCGGGTGCGGGTGAAGTCCACCTCGCGGCCGTCGGCCCGGAACCAGTCGGCGAGGCCGTCGCCCTCGGCGGGCGGCGTGGCGGCGGGCCGGGTGGCCAGCAGCTCGGCCTCGGCGAGGACGGCGTTGACGGCGACGTTGTAGCGGCCCGGCCCGAACCCGTGGTCCGACAGCAGCAGTACGGGCGTCTCGTCGCCCACCGCGTCGAGGATCTCGCCGAACACCTCGTCGATCGCGACATAGGTGGCACGGATCGCGTCGGCCCACTCCTGGCGGTCGGGGGTGGTGTGGCGGTCGTGGCAGGCGTCGGCGAAGTGCCAGTAGTGGTGGCAGATGCGGTCGATCTCGGTGATGACCGCCATGAAGACGTCGACCGGGCGCTCACGCAGCACGTACTGGATCGTCCGGCCGCGCGCCCTGACGTGCTCGACGGCGGCCTCCGCGTAGGACAGGTCGCCCCGGAACATCGCGGCGATGTCGGCCTTGAAGCCCGCGCCCGCCCGGGCCAGCTCCCCCAGCAGGCCCGGCGGTTCGCTGTAGCGCAGGGTCCGCGCCAGCGGCCAGGTGAGCTGGTAGCCGGGGACCTCGCGGGGCGGGTGGGACATCGGCACATTGACGAGACCGACGCTCCACCCCTGCCGGGCGAACCACTCCCAGGCGGTGTCGCAGCCGTAGTCGCCGGTGCCGACCAGGCGGTCCCCGTAGACCGGGTCCTGGGTGTCGAAGAATTGGTAGATGCCGTGGCCGCCGGGGCGGCGCGCGGTGACGAACGTGCTCCAGCCGGGCGCGGTGTGCGCCGGCCAGGTGGTGGTGGTCGGGCCGTGTGCGCTGTCGGCGAGCAGCCTCCCGAGCACCGGCAGCGCGCCCTCGGCGACCAGCGGCTCGATCAGGTCGAGACTGCCCCCGTCGATGCCGAGCACGACGGCTTTGGGTGGTGCGGTATGCGGCATGGTCGGTCCCCCCCTGCTCACCGCTTGTGGAGCCACGGTATGCAGCTTGACAACTAAAGTCAAACACCCTCATTGACTTTGGTCATCACGCTCGCAATCATCGAGGTCATGAGCGCTACCTCCGCTGTCGTCTTCGACCTGGACGGCGTCCTGCTCGACACCACCGAGAACATGCGCCGCGCCTTCGCCGCCATCTGGCGGGCCGCCGGACGGCCGGGCGATCCGCCGTTCACCACGTTCCTGGCCCATATGGGCGCGCCGCTGCCCCGGATCCTCGATGCCCTGGGCCTGCCCACCGAGTTGGCGGCGGTCTACGCGGCCGAGAGCACCCGCCATATCGAGCTGGTCACCGCGCACCCGGGCATCCCCGTGGTGCTGGCCTCGCTCGCCTCGGCCGGGGTGCCGACCGCCGTCGCGACCGGCAAGACATCCGAACGCGCCATGCAGGCGCTCACCGCGGCCGGGATCGCCCATGGCCTGGACGTCGTGATCGGCAGCGACCGGGTGACGCGCCCCAAGCCCGATCCGGAGATCGTGCTGACCGCGCTCGCCGCACTGCCCGACGCCCCTGCCGCGGCGCGGGCGTTCTTCGTCGGCGACAGTGTGCTGGACATGCGCTCCGGCCGCGCCGCGGGCGCCACCGTGGTCGCGGCGGGCTGGGGGCAGACCGCCCCGGAGACGCTGCGCGCCGAAGGCCCCGACCACTACGCGGGGACCGCCCTCGACCTGCTCGCCGTGTTCGGCCTGCCCTCCCCCGTACGGGAGACGTCCCCAGGAGCCCACGATGTCTGAGCTGCTGCTGCTCAACGGCCCGAATCTGGCTCAACTCGGCCGGCGCCGCCCGGAGATCTACGGCACCACGACGCTCGCCGGGATCGAGGAGATGGTCCGTAAGGCCGTCCCCGGCCACACCGTGCGGGCCGTGCAGGACGAATGTGAGGGGGCGCTGGTGCGCGCCGTGCACGCCGCCGGCGACTGCGCGGGCGCCATCGTCAACCCGGGTGCGCTGATGATGGCCGGGTGGAGTCTGCGCGACGCGCTGGAGAGCTTCCCCGCCCCATGGATCGAGGTCCACCTGTCGAATGTGTGGGCCCGCGAGGAGTTCCGGCACCACTCGGTGCTCTCGCCGCTGGCCGCGGGCGTCATCGCGGGCCTGGGCGCCGACGGGTACCGGGTCGCGGCGCTGGCGCTGCTGGCCAAGATCGAGGGCTGATGCGCCGCGTCGTGGTGAGCCCGCATCCCGATGACGCCGTGTGGTCCTGCGGCGGGATGTTCGGCGCGTGGGCGGCGGGCCCCGACGCTCTCACCGTGGTCACCGTCTTCGACGGCGGTCCCACGGCCGCCGTCCGCCGCGCCGAGGACGCCGCCGCGCTGGCCGCCTGGCCGGTCAGGGCGGTCGGCCTCGGCTTCCCCGACGCCGTGCATCGCGAGGACCGTTATCCGGGGCCGCTGTCGCGCCGCCGCGCCGTGCACCCCGACGACGCGGGGACGGCCGATGCGGTCGCGGCCGCGCTGGCCCCGTATCTGCGCGAGGGAGACCTGTTGCTGCTTCCCCTCGCGAGACGCACCCACGTGGACCATGTCATCGCGCGTGCCGCCGCCGAGCGCGCGACGGCCGGGACCGCCGTCCAGGTCGCGTACTACGCCGAGTTCCCCTATCGGCCGCCCCCGGCGGGCGGGCCCGGCATGGAGGTCACCGAGCACCGGGCCGACTTCTCCGGCTGGCTGCGCGGTGCTCTCGCCTACCGGTCCCAGGTGACGGAGATGTTCGGCGGACCACTGCCGTTCGGCCGGGCACTGGCCGGGCACGCCCGCACCCCGGCGGTGTGGCGGGAGCACCGCCTGGCCGCTCAGGACTCCGCGGCGGTGAAGTAGGCGGCCGGACTTCCCGTCAGCAGCAGCGGCAGGGCGCGGACCTCGGCGGTGTCGTGGAGCGAGGCGAACCGCTGGTGGGTGACTTCGTGCTGCTCCCAGCGGTCGGGGCGGGCGTGGGTGAGGTGGACGCCGGGCGCGGCCTGGTCCACCGTGGGCCGGTGCCCCGCCGCCAGCAGCCGCACTCCCAGTTCCAGGTCCTCACAGCCCCAGCGGGTGCCGAAGCCCTCGTCGAACCCGCCCGCCTGGTCGAACGCCGCCCGCGACAGCGACAGGTTGGCGCCCACACAGGCCAGCCAGCCCAGCCGGGCCGGGACCGCCCCGGCGGCCACGGCCAGCACGGCGGCCTCCAGGTTGTTGCGGACCAGCCGCTCGCCTCCGTTCAGCACGGCCGCCGCCGCGACCGGGTCGGGGCCATGGGCCGCCAGCCAGCGGCGGGCGGCGGGGAATTCCATCAGCGGACCGTGGACGAAGCCGGGCCCGGTGCCGTGGGCGGCGTGCGCGGACAGGAAGCCGGGGCCGGTGAGGATGTCGTCGTCCACGAACAGCAGGCGGGAGCCACCGGCCGCTCGCGCACCGGTGTTACGGGCGGCGGCGCGGCCTTGGCGCGGCCCCTCGACGACGCGGACCGGCGCGTCCGCCGGGACGGCCACAGGCCCCTCCCCATCGTTGACGAGGACGATCTCCGCCGAGGGCGGTCCATCGGCCAGCAGACACGCCAGGGTGGCGCGCAGCGACTCCGGCTTGTCCTTCGTCGGGATGACGACGCTCAGCCCATTGCTGACGCTTGGCCCGTTGCTGATGCCCGGTCGGTTCTCGACGCCCGGTCCGTTCTCGACGCCCAGCCCGTTCGCGACGCCTGGTCGGATCCTGATGCTCGGTCCACTCCCGGCATCCGGCCCGCTCCTGACCCCCGGTCCGTTCCCGCCGCTCGGTCCGTTCATACGGCTGTGCCCTCCGGCAAGGCCAGCGGACGGCCCGACGCCCGGTAGGCGGCCTCCAGCAGGTCCACCACGGCGGCGGACTCGGCCAGCTCCGCCTCCCAGTCCAGGGTCCCGGAGGCGAAGTCGGCGATGGCCTCCACCTGCGCGTCGTACTCCCGCCCGACCGGGTCCGGCAAGGTGACGCGGCGGTAGGAGTCGGGGCCCCACGCGGTCAGCGCCGGCTCGGCCACCCGGTTCGGGCTGAACCCGAACGTCCCGGTCAGCACCCGGTGCTCGCCGCCGCCCTCGACGACGAACCGGGTGCGGTCGGTGGCGACTTCGCTCTCCCAGGCCGCCCGCAGCACCAGCCGGGCGCCGCCCTCGAACTCGGCGCGGACCGTGCCGTCCACCTCGACGTCCACCGGACCCGTACCGGCTCCGTCGCCGCGCCAAGTGGCCCGCCCGGGGGTGTGCCCGGCGTGCTCGCCGCCCGGCGTGCGCAGTTCGGCCGCCACCGCGACGAGCCGGGGCCGGCCCAACAGCCCGAGCGCCACGTCGGCCAGATGCCAGCCGAGGTCGAGCAGGGCTCCACCGCCCGCCGTGGCGCGGCCGGTGAACCACGAGCCGGGGCGCGGCACCCCGCCCGCGCGCAGCCAGCTCGCCCGTACGGTCAGCGGCCCGGGCGGCAGAGCACCGGCCAGGCACCGCACGTCCGCACGGCGCACGGCGGCCCGGCTGACCAGCAGCCCGACTCCGCGTCCCCGCTCGGCAAGCGGGTCGAACTCCGCGCGGCTCAGGCACAGCGGCTTCTCCACCACCACGGGTATTCCGCGCTCCAGCACGGCGGAGGCGAGCGCGGCGTGAGTGTGGTTGGGGGTGCCGATCACGACCACGTCGGGACGGGCGTCCAGGAAACCGGCCCAGGACGTGGCCGCCGGAGCACCGGCGGCCTCCGGGTCGTGGACGGCCGCCAGTTCCAGGCGCGGATGACGGCGGATCCGCGGCAGCCAGACCGTCCGGTTGACCCAGCCGTATCCGAGCAGGCCCACCCGCAGCGCAGCTGTCACCGCGTCACCACGGCGTCGGTGGCCCGCGCGGCCAGGGCGGCGACCACGGTGGCCACGCGCTCCACCACCTGCGGTTCGGCCAGCAGCACCCGGTGGTGGATCCACAGGCCGTGCGCGCCCAGGTCCTCCGCCACCGCGCACCGCTCGGCCAGCTCCGGTACGGGCGTCGTGGGCATCGGGCCCGCCTGGAAGGACGCGGTGCGGTAGACGGGCGGGAAGTTGACGCACGCCGGGACGCCCGCCGCCTTCAGCCCCTCCACCAGCGCGTCGCGCGCCGCCCGGCCCGCCGACGGGTCGAGGGCCACCAGGTACATGTAGTGCGGGCTGACGTCCATCCGCGGGTCGCGGGCCTGCAGGCGCAGCCCGGGCACGTCCGCCAGCAGCGCGTCGAGCAGGGCGGCGCGCTGCTCCCGGATCCGCGTCTGCCCGGCCAGGCGGGCGAGTTGGGCGCGCAGGATCGCCGCCGTGAACTCGCTGACGCGGTAGTTGGAGCCGCCCGTCATGTGCTGGTAGGTGGTGTCGCCGCGGGGCCGCCCGCAGGTGTGCATCAGGTACGCCTGCTCGTACGTCTTCTCGTCGGGCAGGGTCAGCGCCCCGCCCTCCCCGGCGGTCATCAGCTTGCCGTTCTGGAAGCTGTAGCAGGCGACCGTGGGGAACGCGCCGACCGGCGTCCCGTCCCACACCCCGCCCTGGGCGTGCGCGGCGTCCTGGATGAGCGCCAGGCCGTGTTCGGCGGCCAGGTCCCCCAGCCCGTGCATATCGGCGAGATGACCGGCCATATGGACGGGGATGACCGCGCGGGCCGCCGGGGTCAGCGCGGCACGGACGGCTTCGGGCGTCAGGCAGTAGGTTTCGGGGTCCACGTCCGCCGGGACGGGGATCGCGCCGACGTTCTGTACGGCCAGCGAGGTGCTGATGAAGGTGAACGCGGGCACCACGACCTCGTCGCCGGGCCCGATGCCATGCAGCCGGAGCGCCAGTTCGAGCGCGGCGGTGCCGTTGGTCACCGCGAGCGCGCGCGGAGCACCGTTGTACGCGGCGAACTCGCGCTCGAAGTCCTCGTTCTCGGTGCCCGCCGCCCGCCACCACTGTCCCTGCGCCAGGACACGGTCCAGGGCCGCGCGCTCCGTATGGTCGTGCTGGGGCCACGGCGGCAGGTCGTCGGCGTCGATCCGGCGGACGGGGGCCGGGGGCGCGGCTGTCGGGTCGAGGGTCACGTCAGAGTCCTTTCGTCGCAGGAGTGCGTCCGGGCGTCACCATCGCGCGGCTCCGTCCACCAGCAGCGTCTGCCCGGTGATGTAGCCGGAGCGCGGCCCGGCCAGGAAGGCCACCGCGTCGGCGACCTCCTCCGGCGTGGCGAGGCGGCGCAGCGCGATGCGCTCGGTGACGGCGTGGTTCTCCTCCTCCGTGTAGAGCGAGGAGCCGGGGCCGGGCTGGACGGCGCCGGGCGCCACGACGTTGACGGTGATGCCGAAGCGGCCGAAGTCCCAGGCGGCCGACGCCGCCCACGCCGAGAGCGCGGCCTTGGTGGCCGCGTACTCGGCCTGGCCGGGCATCCCGACGCTTCCGGCGCGGGATCCGACCAGCACGATCCGGCCGCCCCGCTGCCGCAGCATGCCCTTGCCGACGAGCCCGGCCAGCCGGGTCACCGAGTGGACGTTGAGGTCCCACAGGCCGTCGTCGCCGCCGGGGGTCAGGACGGAGCGCCGCAGCGTCCTGCCGTGGGCGCACACCAGGACGCCGGGCGCGACTCCGCGCTCCCTGATCCGGCCCATCGCGGCGGCCGGGTCGGTCAGGTCGGCCCGGACGGGTTCGAGCGCGCCGATCTTCGCGGCGAGCTCGGCCGCCCGGTCCATGCCCTGGTGGCACAAGGGCAGGACGGTCATGCCCGCGTCGGCGAGGGCGTGGCAGATCGCGGCACCGAGCAGGCCGCTCGCGCCGGTCACCAGCGCCACGGGCGAATCGGTCACGGCCGCTCCCGGGCGGCGAGCAGCAGTGTGCAGGCGGGGCGGCCGAGGTGCAGGGTCCGCTGGACGGTCAGCCCGGCGGCGGCCAGCCCGGCGGTCGCCGCCGTCTCGGTGGGCCAGGCGGTACCGCCGTGGGTGAGCCAGTCCAGCCGGGTCTCCGGCGGAACGCCCTCGGGCGCGTCCAGGAACACGTCGTCCACCAGCAGCCGCCCGCCGGGGGCCAGCCGCTCGGCCACGGCACGCAGGTCGGCCGCCGGGCCGTGGATCGCGTTGGCGAGCACCACCAGGTCGAAGACCCCGTCGGGGAGCGGCCCGCGCCCGGCGTAGGTGCCCTCGCCGGCGACATGGCGGTAGACACCGGGCCCGGCGGAGACCTCCAGGAGTCTTTGGCCTACGGCGAAGCGGGCCAGCGCCAGGCCGCTGCAGGCGCGGCGGTGCGCGGCCTCGCCGTGCAGGGCCGTCTCGTAGACCTCGCGCAGCCGCTCGGAGGGCCCCTCGCGGTCGAACGGGCGCCGCGCGGCCCCGGACCGGACGACCTCCGCCAGGGCCTCGCGGGTCACCCACGACCGCGACAGCTCCGCCTCCAGCGCGACCAGCGCCGTATCCGCGCCCCCGGTCCCCTCACCGGCGGTGGCGACGAGGTCCTCCGGGCGCAGCAGCCCGGCATCCTCGGCGGCGCGCAGCAACTCGGCGCAGGCCGCCTCGTCCAGGCCCAGCCGCGCCGCCAGTTCCGGCGCGGTGCTCGCTCCTTCGCCGAGCGCCTCGACGATGCCGAGGTCCACCAGAGTGAAGAGCAGCTCACTGCGCTTGTAGGCGGTGGCGGCGGCGACCAGGGCGTCCCGGCCCGCCAGGGCGAGCGCACGCGGCGGAAGGGGTTTGCCGACCCGGCCGCGCGGCACCTCGCCGACGCACCGGACACGGTCGGGGACCTTCTGGGGGCCCAGCAGCGCCTTCGCGTGCTCGCCGAGGCCGGAGACGTCCGCGCCCGGTCCGCGCACATGCACCACCTCGGCCTGAAGCGCGACCGAGGTGCCGTGCCGGACGGGGTAGACGCGGGCGTCGGCGATGTCGGGGTGGCGGCACAGCGCGGCCTCGATCTCCTCCGGCGCGATCCACCGGTCCCCGCGCCGGATGGCACGCGTGCGGCGGCCCAGCAGCCGGAGCCCGGCGGCGGGGTCGTAGGAGGCCAGGTCGCCCATGGGATGCCACGCCCCGCCGTCCACCCGCACCAGCAACTCGCCCTGCGCACCGGGCCGCATATCGGCGCCGTCCGGGGCGACGACGCGGAATTCCACGCCGTCCAGCGGGAACCCGACGCTGCCGGGCGGGCTGCCGGGCGCGCCGCTGAACAGCCCCCCGGTCTCGGTGGAGCCGTAGTTGCGCGCCAGGCCGATCCCGAACGCGGCGGCGAACCGCTCCTCCAGCGCCGCGTCGACCGGCCCCGCGCCGACCATGGCCAGGCGCAGCGCGTTGTCCGGCACCGCTCGGCCGGTGCGCTGCGCGAGCAGGCGCGCGACGGTCGGGACGAGGGCGAGCACGGTCGCCCCGGCGGCGATGTGCTCCGCGCAGCGGCCGAGCGCATTCGGCGGGACCGCGGCGATCGTGCACTCGGCCTCGAACGCGGCGTGCGCCCAGCCGAGCGCGTAGGCGTGCCACAGGTGCAGCGGCACCAGCAGCGTGTCATCCGCGCCCAGGCCCGCGTACCGCGCGTGCCGGCGCCCCTCCGCGCGCAGGGATTCCGGCGAGCGCGGGACCAGCTTGGGCGCGCCGGTGGTTCCCGAGCTGGGCAGCAGTACGGTGCCCGGCGGGTGGCCCGAGGGCGCGGGGGCGCCGGTGACCGTGACGCGGTCGCCGTCCACGGCCACGAGGCGTCCGCCCCCGGCCGCGTCCAGGAGTCTGCGGTGCTCGGCGGGGGGCGCGTCGCGGTCGAGAAGCAGCACCACGGCCCCGGCGTCGGTCAGCGTCCGGTAGGCCGCGAGCCATGGGCCACCGTTCGCTCCGGCGAGCGCGACGGTCGTCGCGGGCTCGATGCCGTCGAGCCCGTCGAGACCGTCGAGGCCGCCCGCGGTGATCGCCAGGTCAGCCACCGCAGCTCACCCCGTCGCGCCCCTCCTTGTAGAGGCGCTTGCGCTCGGCGATCAACTCCCGGATCACCGGCGGGGCGTAGGTGGGGGCCTGGCACAGCTCGTCGAGGGTGATCTCGTCCTCGAAGTACATCGACAGCGTGTCCCAGGGTGTGAAGCAGCCCTTGCACGCGTTGAGACGGGGCCGTTCGGCCAGCAGCGCGGTGTACAGGCCGGTCTCGCCGACCCGCCGCAGCGACTCGGCGTGGTCGTCCTCCAGCAGGTTGCCCATATTGGAGAACCAGATGTTCGGGCACGGGGTCACCATGCCGTCGCTGAAGGTCGAGATGACCAGGCGCGGCAGATGGCAGCGGAAGGTCCGCTCGCCCTCCCGCAGGAACGACAGCAGCCGGTCGAAGTAGGGGCGGGGCGGCAGCACCGCCGCCAGCTCGTCGTAGCGGTCGACCAGCTCCTCGATGTGGACGATCTGGTCCGGCCGCATCGCGAACCGCTCGGAGTCGGGGCCCCGCACCGGGAACGGGAAGAAGGTCGGCGGGCGCTCCCGGTCCGCGAGCCAGCGGGCGAACGCCGGCGCCTCGGGGGCGCTGCGGTCGTTCAGCACGCCGTAGATCTCCACCGGCAGGCCGCTGTCGAGGATCGTCTCGATCCGGCGCAGCACCTTGCCGTGCAGCGACTCGGTCTGCACCCGGTGTGAGTTGCCGGAGAACAGGTGGCTGTCCAGCGACACTTGAAGCACGACGTTCTTCCAGCCGCGCAGTTCCTCGAGGTGCTCCTCACGGACCAGCACCCCATTGGTCTGGACGATCAGCACCTCGTGCTGAGCGGCCTGCTCGCGCAGATAGTCCATGATCCCGGCGACCAGGAAGATCTCCCCGCCGGTGACCTTGAGCATCGGCGCGCGGAACGTGTCGTCGATGCGCCCGGCGATGAGCGGGAGGCGGCGCCCGAGGAGGCTGCCCTCGGCGTAGCGGTCCCGGGTCGGCGGCCCGAATATGAGCTGTGCGTGGTGCGACTGCTTGAGGTTGCTCTGGCCGGTGAGGCAGTACGTGCAGCTGAGATTGCACGAGTCCTCATTGATGACCAGGTCGTTTCCGAGGAGTGTGTCGATCACGGCGCGTCCTTCCGGCAGCGGACGCCCAAACGTTAACTTTAGTTGGCGACTATCGTCAATACGCCGAACTGCCTCCATCACCTGCAGGTCAAAGGATGGTCAGGGGGCGAGTTCCCGGCTACAATAGTCACAGCCATGAGAGCCGAACACAGTCAGCAGCCAGAGTTCGGTCAGCGTGTCCGGCGGCGACGCGAGGAGTTGGGCTTCTCCCAACGCCGACTCGCTGGCGACATCGTGACCGCCAGCTATATCTCCCTCCTGGAGTCCGGTCAGCGCTCCCCCACACTCGACCTCGTACTCCACCTCTCCGAGGTGCTCCAGATGCCGCTGGAGGAGCTGACCGGCCGCGGCGGGTCTTCCGCCGCCTCCGCCGAGCCCGGCGGCCTCGACCTGGTCATCGCGCGCTCCGCCGCACGCGGCGCCGCCGAGCTGGGCGACCACGCCCGCGCGGCCGAGCTGCTCGCGACCGCCTACACCACCGCGGTCGAGCACGGCACGACCGCCCTCCAGTTCGACCTCGGTCTGGCGCTGCAGGAGGAGCTGCGGTCGGCCGGGCGGCAGCCCGACCGGCTGGCGCTGCTGGAGCGCCTCGCCGATCAGGAGTGGGCCAAGACCGATCCGCATCTGCGCGTCGTCCTGTTCACCGAGCTGGCCACCGCGCAGCGCGACACCGGGCGGCTGACGGACGCGCGCAAGTCGGCCTATACGGCGCTGGGCGAGATCGGCCCGGCCAAGCTCACCGGCGCGTTCGAGCATGTCCGGCTGCTCGGCATCCTGATCTCGGTGCTCTGCGAGCTCAACGACCTCGGCCAGGTCGAGCTACTGCTCAAGGAGATGCTCTCGCTCGCCGAGGGCCACCGGCCGCCCGTGCGCGGCCGGGCCCACTGGGTCTCCAGCATCGCGTACTCCCAGCTCGGCATGGCCACCGCCGCGCGCCACCATCTGGACCTGGCCCGCGCCCAGCTCACCACGCCCGACACTCCGGTGCGCGACTGGCTGCGATTCATGCGGTCGGCCGGCAATGTCCTGCTGGACGACGGCGACCCCGGCGCGGCGCTGCCGTGGCTGCAGGCCGCCGAGCAGGTCGGCCCCATGGTCAACGCCCCCGACGAGACCACCCGGATCGTCGCGCTGCGCGCCCGCTATGAACTGGCCGTGGGCGCCGCCGCCCAGGTCGTCGAGGTCTACCCCCGGCTCAGTGCGGGCTCCGCGCCGCTGACCGGGCCCGATCTGGTCCGCGCCAACCTCATCCAGGCCGAGGCGCTGGCCGACTTGGGCCGCACCGAGGAGGCCCAGGCGTTGCTGCGCCGGACCGCGGCCCTCTGCGACGAACTGACGGCCTATGAACTGGCCGTCCGCGTCTGGAAGCGCATCGACACGCTTCGCTCATGAGGATCTTCGTCACCGGTGGCGCCGGCTTCATCGGTTCCCAGTTCGTGCGGGCCCTGCTCGCGGGCGAGCTGGCGGTCTCCGAGGGTGCCTCGGTGACCGTGTTCGACAAGCTCACCTACTCGGGCAACCTCGCCAATCTCGCCCCCGTGGCCGGCCACCCCGGCTACTCCTTCGTCCAGGGCGACATCTGCGACGCCGAGGCCGTCGACCGGGCCATGGCCGGTCACGACGCGGTGGTGCACTTCGCCGCCGAGACTCATGTGGATCGCTCCATCCTGCACTCGGCTCCGTTCGTCACCACCAATGTGCTGGGCACCCATGTCCTCCTGGACGCGGCGCGCACGCACCGGGTGAGCCGGTTCCTGCACGTGTCCACGGACGAGGTGTACGGCTCCATCACCGATGGATCATGGACCGAGGACTGTCCGCCGGCCCCCAACTCTCCCTACTCCGCCTCCAAGGCTGGTTCGGATCTGCTGGCCCTGTCCTACCACCGCACCCACGGCCTGGACGTGGTGGTCACCCGCTGCTCCAACAACTACGGCTGGTATCACTTCCCGGAGAAGATGATCCCGCTGTTCGTCACCCACTTGATGGACGGCAGGAAGGTCCCGCTGTACGGGGACGGCTCCCACGTCCGCGACTGGCTGCATGTGTCCGACCACTGCCGCGGCATCACCCTGGCGCTGGGCCAGGGCCAGGCGGGCGAGGTCTACCACATAGGCGGCGGCACCGAGGTGTCCAACAAGGAGCTCACCAGCATGCTCCTCGAGGCCACCGGGCAAGGCTGGGACATGGTCGAGCACGTCGAGGACCGCAAGGGCCACGACCTGCGCTACTCCCTGGAGATCAGCAAGATCCGCAAGGAACTGGGTTACGAGCCGCGGATCTCCTTCGCGGACGGTCTGGCCGCGACGGTGCGGTGGTACGAGGACAACCGCACCTGGTGGGAACCGCTGAAGAAGAAGGCCACCTTGATGCGCTGAGCGGATCGCGTGCCTTCCGCCTCTCCTACCCGGCCCAGCGCCTCGCCCGGGAGGGCCTGTTCCTCATCACCCAGGGGCAGACTCACACATTTGTACGATCACACAAGTGCATGGGTGCATGGGTATGCACATAATGGAGTCAAGGGCCACCTCGACACCCCTCCTCCTGCGGCGACACTCCTGGAAGGTGAGCCACACGTGAAGGCCCATGAGCACTCCCATCCCCCTGCCCCAGCACACGTTCATCCGGAAGCCCAGGCATCGGCTCACGCCCATGGGCGCAAACATGACCACGGGCACAAGCACGACAATGGACACCCGCACGACCATGGACACGGTCACGGTCATGAGCACGGACCCGACCATGGGCATGGACACGGCCGAAGCCGCTGGTCGCGCTGGAAGCACCAGATCACCCATGTGGTGAAACCCCACTCGCACGAGGCGGCGGACAAGGTCGACTCCGCCATGGAGTCCTCGGCCGAGGGCATGCGCGCCCTGTGGCTCTCCCTCGCCATCCTGGGCGTCACCGCGGTCTTCCAGACCGTGGTCGTCCTGGTGTCCGGATCGGTGGCGCTGCTGGGTGACACCATCCACAACTTCGCCGACGCGATGACCGCGCTTCCGCTCGGGGTCGCGTTCGTCCTCGGGCGGCGCGCGGCGAACCGCAAGTTCACCTACGGATACGGCCGCGCCGAGGACCTGGCCGGGATCGTCATCGTCCTCACGATCGCCGCCTCGGCGGCCGTGGCCGCCTACGAGGCCATCGACCGGCTGCTGAATCCGCGCGACATCTCCCATCTGGGGATCGTGGCCATCGCGGCGGTCGTCGGGTTCATCGGCAACGAATGGGTGGCCCGCTACCGCATCAACGTCGGGCGCAAGATCGGCTCCGCCGCGCTGGTCGCCGACGGGCTGCACGCCCGCACCGACGGATTCACGTCCCTTGCCGTGCTGTTGGGCGCCGGTGGTGCCGCGCTCGGGTGGCGGCTGGCCGACCCGATCGTCGGCCTGCTCATCACGGCCGCGATCCTTCTCGTCCTCAAGGACGCGGCACGCGAGGTCTTCCGTCGCCTGATGGACTCCGTCGACCCGGCGCTCATCGACACGGGCGAGGCCGCGATCCGCGAGGCCCCGGGCGTGCTGAGCGTGACGGAGCTGCGGATGCGCTGGATCGGGCACAGGCTGCGCGCCGAGGCCACGGTCGAGGTGGACGGCGGCCTGAGCGTGCAGGAGGCCCACGCCGTCGCAGTCGAAGTGGAACACGCGCTGATCCACGCGGTGCCACGGCTGACGGCCGCCATGGTGCACACCGACCCGGTCATCGGACCGGACATGGACGATCCGCATCTCAAGCTGGCGCCTCATCTGACATGAGACCGGGCGGCCCCGGCCCGCCCCGCCGGGGCCGCCCGTCCAGGCAATATCCAGACCAATCCGAGGCCATCACCCGCGCCAACGACACCCGCTACGGCCTCCAGGCGGGCATCTTCACCGCCGCGCTGGAGACCGCACTGGACGTGGCGGAGCGGCTGCGGGTCGGTGCGGTGATGATCAACGACAGCAGCGACTTCAGGATCGACGCCATGCCCTTCGGCGGACCCAAACGGTCGGGCGTCGGCCGCGAGGGGGTGCGCTACGCCGTGGAAGCCATGACCGAGCCCAAGATCGTCGCTGTGCGCCGCAGCGCGTAACAACCGCCACCCGGATCTCTGCCGTACGGCCTCGGCCAGGTGGCCTCGGCCGCGTCTCCTCCGCCGGGTGCCCTCAGTCGTGCGGCGGGGCCCCGGTGACCATGTGGTCCGCGTGGTTGACGGCCTCGACGACCAGCCGTCGCAGATGGCCGTCGTGGAGCGAGTACACCGAGCGGCGGCCCTCCTTGCGCACCTCGACCAGCCCGGCCAGCCGCAGCTTGGCCAGATGCTGGCTCACCGCCGGGCGGGCCGCCCCGCTGGCCTCGGTGAGGGTGTTCACATCCGCCTCGCCCCGGGCGAGGGACCACACCAGATGCAGCCGGGTGGGATCGGAGAGCAGCGAGAAGACATTGGCGGCCTCGGCGAACTGCGCCGCGCCACTGGGATGCGTATGCGACCGGGCCGCAGTTGAGGAATCCTCGCTCACCGACATGCACCCATCGTAGAGCGCTCCCACGACACGGGGGCGGCCGTCAGCGGGTCCCGATGGCTCGGACACCGGTCGATCAAGGTCACGGTCGACCGTCAACGGTCACCTCACCGCGGACGGGCGGGAGCGCTGCCGTCAGGTGGTGGAGTCGACCCGTGTCCGGCTACCTGCCGCGGTGACCGGACACGGGTCCGGTCACACGATCCCCAGCTCCCGCAGCACACGGTGCTGACTTGGTGTCGGCCTGGAAGGGAAGTACAGGTAACACACCCCTCCCGTACCGCTCTTGACCTGGCCTTTTTCATCGTAGCGCTTGGTCCGCAGCCAGATGTTCTCCCACTGGCGCCGCTTGTAGACGTGGCGGACCGCGTCGTTGCTGGGCGAGGCCGGGTCGTTGGCGATGACGTCGCCGTCCGCCGTGAAGCCGATGACGGTCATCAGATGGCCCGAGGTGCCGTATCCCGCGCCGTCCAGCTCCGTCTTGAGGAAGGACTGCGAGGTGATCACCGGAATGCCGGCGCCAATCAGCTTCTCGGCGTCGGCGAGCGAGCCGAGCCGGGTGACCACGCCCTGCAGATCGCGGTAGGTGGCGGCGTAGGCGGCGTTGAACGGCCAGTTGCCGCAGCCGTCGTACTGGTAGTCGAAGGTGGCCCGGGCGGCGTGGCAGACCTGCGGATCGGCGTAGTCGGGGTTGACCCAGGACAGGTCCGCGGCGGAGGGCTTACGGCCCCAGTACTCGATGATCATCTGCGAGGAGGTGGGGCTGCACCATGCCTCGCCGCCGTTGTCGTACTCCGGGTACTGGCCCTTGTGGATCTCCTGCGAGTAGCGCGGTACGCGCAGTTCGCGTCCCTTGGGCAGGCTCGGGGTGGAGGCGGGCACCTCGAACCGGTCGGGGACGTCCGAGCCCATCGCGCCGACCCGCCACACCGTGGGGGTGAGCTTGCTGCCGGGCTTGCGGTAGA
Source organism: Streptomyces sp. 11-1-2 (assembly GCF_003595545.1). Classification (NCBI taxonomy): domain Bacteria; kingdom Bacillati; phylum Actinomycetota; class Actinomycetes; order Kitasatosporales; family Streptomycetaceae; genus Streptomyces; species Streptomyces sp. 11-1-2. Next base: position 9,152,454 of record NZ_CP022545.1, on the reverse strand, counting down.
GGGTCAGCCGCACCTGGTACTTCGCCAGTCGCAGCCCGCTCGCCGGGTCGTCGATGGAGAAGGTGTCGGTCCACACCGAGCTCTTGTCGTCGCTCTGGTCGTCCACCGAGGTGCGCCGGATGGAGGAGGCGCCGTCGTCGGAGGCCCAGCGGCCCATCACGTACCAGGGGGTCGCGGAGCCGTCGGAGTACGTGCCCTTGAGCTCGATCTGGACCCAGGTGCCGGCGGGGGTGCGGGCGTTCCAGGAGACGATGGCCTCGGTCGCGGGCACCGAGAGCGTGCGCACCGGGGAGGTCCAGGTGGCGTACTCCCAGGCGGCCTTGGTGCCGGTGTGCGGATCGGTGTAGTCCACGCTGCCCAGCGGGCGGGAGATCACGATGCCGGGGCGGGCCCCGGCATCGGCGCGGACGCCTTTGGCGGCACCGGCCAGCCAGTCGGCGTGGCCGCTCCAGCCGTGGTACTCCGCGACCCGGGCGGCCTTCGATCCCGCCGGGGCCGCGGCGGTCCCGGGGACCTGCGAGCTCGGTGTCGCGGCGGCGGCCGGACGGGCCGTCCCGGCGGTCGCGGCTGTCGTGGTGACGGCGGCGGCGCCCGCGACGCCGAGGGCGGCGGCGAGCACGGAGCGGCGAGGCGTGGATCCAGATCTGGTCATGCGGGGTTCCCCCAGTCGTCGTCCAGTCCAGTGGGCGGCGGGTGCGCGACAGTCGCACAACTATGGCCGCTGCGAGTGGTCTCAGGCCAGTGATTCCCCCGGTACCCGCTCCATCAATATTGGTGTGAACCAATGGAGTGAACGAGCCGGAAGGGCCGTATGGTGGTCCCCGATGCGAACATACCCACCGGTTGGCAGCCTGGACGCGCTGGCGCGGCGCCTGCGTGCGCTGCCGCCGTCCTGCGGGCCGGTCCGGCTGGTCGCGGTCGACGGTCACGCCGGGTCCGGGAAGACCACCTTCGCCGGGCGGCTCGCCGAGGCGCTCGGCGGTGCCCCCGTGCTGCACACGGACGACTTCGCCACCCATGAGGAGCTCTTCGGCTGGGCCGGGCGGCTGCGGAGCGAGGTCCTCGCCCCGCTGGCCCGGGGCACGGCCGCGCGCTACGCCCCGTACGACTGGGTGGAGCGCCGCTTCGCCACCACCCGGCGGCGGCTGGATCCCGCGCCGGTCGTGCTGCTGGAGGGCGTGGGCAGCGGCCGCCGGGCGGTGCGCCCGCGGCTGGCGCGGCTGTTGTGGATGGATCTGCCGGAGCGGGACTCCTGGCGGCGCGGACAGTTGCGGGACGGTCCGGAGCTGTCCGCATTCTGGGACGGATGGCTGCCCGCCGAGCGTGCGCACTTCGCCGCCGACCCCTCCCGCCCGTACGCCGGAACGTTGGTTCTGCAGCGAAAGGAGGGGTATGAGGTGCTACCGGGACCCGCGGCGAACGGCGGAGACGCGCCCTGGCCTCACACAGCGTGAACCGGCGCTCCCGACCGGGCCCGATGCCCGCACCCGGCGCATGACGCATACCCCAACTCGGCTTGACCTGGGGCCCATACAGGTCTTACGTTCTCAATGTGCGACTCGTACGAGTCGTCCCACAACGCGAAGCCCCCGGTTGTTCCCCCGTGATCGGGGGCTTCGTCCTGTCTGGCGCCGGTTTTCCGCTGCTTTGCGCCGCCACTCCATCACCCTGGGTGACGATCCGCCCCAGGCCCCGTGCGCCCCTTACACGCCCCCGCGCACACCTACCCGACCTTGTGTGATTGCAACGAACAACAGTGCGGCACCCTCGGCCCATGCGGGCTGCGCAGGTACGATGCGAAAGGGGCATTCGCCCCTGCGGCATCCACGGGGGCTGGGGTTGTGGGGGACGTGATGGATTTCGGCAGGCAAGGTTCGCACGCCCCGGCCGACCTCGCCTGGCTGCGAGCCGTCGACGCCTACACGATGGGCGCGTACGCACAGGCCGAGGAGGAGTTCCGGGCCGCGACGCGGCTCGACCCCGGAATGGCCGACGCCTGGCTCGGACTGCACGCGCTGCGGGCCGACACCGCGGCCGCGCTGCTGCGGATGTACCGGCACCGCGACCGCTTCGGCGAGCAGCGCGCCCGCCACCGCCGCACCCTCAACTCCTGGTATTGGCTGGGCTGGTGGGTCCAGCCGGTACTGGAGACCAGCCGGGACCTGCTGCTCGCCCACGCCTCGCACTGGCTCGACGGCCGCCATGTGCCCGAGCTGGACCGGGCGCTGGCCGGCTGCCCGCCAGTGGAAGCCGATCCGCAGGCCCGCTTTCTGCACGCCTGCCGCGCCTATCTGGTCAAGGACTGGGAGCAGCTCGTGCGCCACACCGAGCCGCTGCTGGACGATCCGTTCCTCGGTATCGAGGCGGGTCTGTTCGCCGGGATGGCGCGGGTCCGGCTGGAGATGTACAGCCAGGCCGAGCCGCTGCTCGCCGCCGCCTTAATGCGCTGTCGCAGCGAACAGCCCCAGCGCAAGGAGCTGCGCTACTGGCTCGCCCGCGCACATGAGGGCACCGGGCGCAGCGCCGCCGCGCTCCCCCTCTACCGCGCGGTGCACCGCATCGACTCCACCTTCATGGACACCTCGGCGCGACTCGCGGCGATAGCCGAGTCCGACGGGCTGGACGAGCCCGCGGATCTGGCCGCCGTCTCGCTGGCCGGGGCCGGTGGCCAGGACGCCACGGACGGCCGGGACACCACCGCCGACCCCGCCGATACACTGCCCGCCGACGGCCGCGATCCGCGGGCCGCGGCCGAGGGGCCCGAGGGCCCGCCGCTGATCGGCCCCGCCGTGGTCGGCGCGGGCGGCACCCGCGCCCGGGCCGGTCTGCCCTCCCAGCCCGGCCCCTCGGATCCGGTGCTGCTGGAGAGCGCGCTGCAGGAACTGGAGCGCATGGTCGGCCTGGAGCCGGTCAAGCGGCAGGTGCGGGCGCTGTCGGCGCAGCTCCACATGGCGCGGCTGCGCGCCGGCCAGGGGCTGCCGGTCCAGCCGCCCAAGCGGCACTTCGTCTTCTCCGGCCCCTCCGGCACCGGCAAGACCACCGTGGCCCGCATCCTCGGCCGGGTCTTCTACGCCCTCGGGCTGCTCGGCGGCGACCATCTGGTGGAGGCCGGGCGCGCCGATCTGGTCGGCGAATACCTGGGCCAGACGGCGGTGAAGGCCAATGAGCTGATCGACTCGGCGCTCGGCGGAGTGCTCTTCGTCGACGAGGCGTACTCCCTGTCCAACTCGGGCTACAGCAAGGGCGACGCGTACGGCGACGAGGCGCTTCAGGTGCTGCTCAAGCGCGCCGAGGACAACCGCGACCGGCTCGTGGTGATCCTCGCCGGCTACCCCGAGGGCATGGACCGGCTGCTGGCCGCCAACCCCGGCCTCGGCTCCCGCTTCACCACCCGCGTCGACTTCCCCAGCTACCGCCCGCTGGAGCTCACCCGCATCGGTGAGGTGCTGGCGGCGGAGAACGGGGATGTGTGGGACGAGGAGGCCGTGGAGGAACTGCGCAGCATCAGCGGCCATGTGGTGGACCAGAGCTGGATCGACGAGCTGGGCAACGGCCGGTTCCTTCGCACGCTCTACGAGAAGAGCTGCGCCTACCGGGATCTGCGGCTCTCCGGCTGGAGCGGCACGCCGACCCGCGACGACCTGGCCACGCTGCGGCTGCCGGATCTGATGCAGGCGTACGGGGAGGTCCTGTCGGGTCGCGGTCCCATGTACCGCGACCCCCAGGACCCACCGCTGGGGTAGCAAGCGCCTGCGGCGGGCTTTCCCCTACCTGAAGTCAGCCCCTCCAGGGGGCACCTCCCAGCGGTAGCTGGGGGAGATTGAGGAGCGGGGTCCGGGGCGGAGCCCCGGTTGTGGGGCCCGCCGCGGGCGCGACCGCGGTCAGCCGACCATCGCCCGCTCCTCCTTGGAGAGTGCGGCCGGAGCCTCGCCCCTGGGCTCGGCCACCCGGTCCCGGGTCCCACCCCGGTGGGCGGGGTCATGGACCTCGCCGACCAGCTTCTCCAGGACGTCCTCCAGGGCGACCAGCCCCAGCACCGTGCCGGACGCGTCGGCGACGGCCGCCAGATGGGAGGCGGCCCGGCGCATCGCGGTCAGGGCGTCGTCCAGCGGCAGCTCCGCCCGGAGCGTCTCGATCGGATGCCAGACCCGCTGCGGCACCGCCCGCTCCGGGAACTCCAGCTCCAGGACGTCCTTCACATGCAGATAGCCCATGAAGGCGCCGCCGGGGCCGCGCACCGGAAAGCGCGAGTAGCCGGTGCGCACGGTCAGCTCCTCGATCTCCCGGGGGGTGACCGAGGGGTCGACGGTGACCAGGCCCGCCGGGTCCAGGAGGACGTCGGTGATCGGGCGGCTGCCCAGCTCCAGGGCGTCCGCGAGCCGCTCGTGCTCACCGGGGTCGAGCAGCCCGGCCTGCCGGGAGTCCTCGACCAGATGGGTCAGCTGCTCACTGGTGAAGACGGCCTCGACCTCGTCCTTGGGCTCCACCCGGAACAGCCGCAGCACCAGCCGGGCGCACGCCCCCAGCAGCGCGGTGACCGGCCGGCACAGCCGCGCGAAGCCGACCAGCCCGGGGCCGAGCCACAGCGCGGTCTTGGCCGGCGCCGCCATGGCCAGGTTCTTCGGCACCATCTCGCCGATGAGCAGATGGAGGCAGACGACCACGGCGAGCGCGATGGCGTAGCCGAGGGGGTGCACCAGCTGCTCGGGCAGATGGACGGTGTGGAAGACCGGCTCCAGGAGCTGGGCGACGGTCGGCTCGGCGACCGCGCCGAGCGTCAGCGAGCAGATGGTGATGCCGAACTGCGCGGCCGCCATCATCTGCGGCAGGTTCTCCAGGCCCGTCAGCACCGTCCGGGCGCGCCCGGAGCCCTCGGCCGCGCGCGGTTCGATCTGGCTGCGGCGCACCGAGACCAGGGCGAACTCGGCGCCCACGAAGAAGCCGTTGACGAGGACCAGCAGGGCGGCGAAGAGAAGCTGTACCACACTCATCGTCCGGTCCCCTCCCCGGCCGCGGCGCCGGCAGTCACCTTCAGCGGCGTACCCGGCTTCGTACGGACGATGCGCACCAGCTCCGCCCGGTGGTGGCCGACCTGCCGGACGGCCAGTTTCCAGCCGGGCAGCTCGGCGGTGTCGCCGGGGACGGGGATCCGCGCCAGCAGATCGGCCACCAGCCCGGCCACGGTCTCGTACGGCCCGTCGGGCGCGTCGAGGCCGATCCGGCGCAGGGCGTCGACGCGGCAACCGCCGTCGGCGTCCCACGCGGTGCGGCCGTCCTCGGTGAGGGCCTGCACCAGGTCCGGGGTCTCCGCGGCCTCGTCGTCGTGCTCGTCGCGCACCTCGCCGACCAGCTCCTCGACGATGTCCTCCAGGGTGACCACACCGGCCGTGCCGCCGTATTCGTCGACGACCACGGCTATCGGCTGTTCGCTGCGCAGCCGCTCCAGCAGCGGCTGGACCGGCAGCGTCTCGGGGACCAGCAGCGGCGGCTGGGCGATCCGGCTGACGGAGGTGCGCAGCCGGTCCCCCGCGGGCACCGCGAGGGCGTCCTTGAGGTGCACCATCCCGATGACCTCGTCCAGCCGGTGGCGGTAGACGGGGAAGCGGGACAGCCCGGTGGCCCGGGTGAGGTTGAGCACATCCACGGCGGTCGCCGAGGAGTGCAGCGCGCTGACCCGCACCCGCGGGGTCATCACATGCTGGGTGGTCAGCTCGCCCAGGGACAGGGTGCGGACGAACAGATCCGCCGTGTCCTGCTCGATCGCGCCGGCCCGCGCCGAATGGCGGGCGAGTGAGACCAGCTCACCGGGGGTGCGGGCGGAGGCCAGCTCCTCGGTGGGCTCGACGCCAAGCGCCCGCACCAGCCGGTTGGCCACGGTGTTGAGCAGGGCGATCACCGGCCGGAAGAAGCGGGCGAAGGCGTACTGCGGGCCCGCGACGAAGCGCGCGACCTGCAGCGGCCGGGAGACCGCCCAGTTCTTGGGCACCAGCTCACCGATGACCATCTGGACCGCGGAGGCCAGCAGCATGCCGAGGACGACGGCGACACCGGAGACGGCGCCGTGCGGCAGTCCGACCGCCTCCAGCGGCGCGGTCAGCAGATGGCCGAGCGCGGGCTCGGCGAGCATGCCGACGATCAGCGAGGTGATGGTGATGCCGAGCTGGGTGCCGGAGAGCTGGAAGGACAGCTCGCGCAGCGCCTCGACGACGGTACGGGCGCGCTTGTCGCCCTCGTCGGCCGCTCGCTCGGCGTCCGGGCGCTCGACGGTGACCAGGCCGAACTCGGCGGCCACGAAGAAGCCGTTGGCGAGGATCAGGACAAGTGCCGCGGAGAGCAGCAGGAGGGACAGGGTGGTGCTCATGCCGCCGCCTTGTGGTCGGCGGCGGCGCAGGTACTACAGGACGATCCGTCCATCTGCGGAGGGAGTCACTCCTCGGGTCGCAGGGGAGCCCGCCAGGGCGCACGCGGTGCGTGCGCACAGGGAGAGGCGGGGTGGGGCACCGTTCGGCCCCGGCAACAGGGTAATCAAGGATGGGGCGTGACGGGCAGGCCCCTCACGCCGTTGGAGTGCCGATCAGTTTCCCGGCCGGTTCGATGGGACCCGCCCGAAAGAGGCGAAAACGGGTGTAAAGGGGCAGCTCAGCACTGCTGGGGCCGGGCGGCCCGGCCGGGCGGCTCAGTCCATGGCACGGCCCGTGCCGCGTTGCTCGGCGAGGGCGCGCAGGGCCCGCGCGTCGCTGATGGCCCGCGCCTTGGCGATGCCCGGCTGGATGCCCATCGCGGGCAGGCTGGTGCCGTCGGCGAGGTCCAGGTAGACCCACGGGTCGCCGGGGCGCAGATTGACCCGGAGCACCTCCGCCCACTCCAGCCGCCGCTTGGTGGTGAGGTTGACGACGGTCACGCCGTCCTCCTCGGCCACCACCTTGGGGCGGCTGAGCAGCGTCAGCACCCCGAAGAACAGCAGTCCGGTGATGATGAAGCTGGCCCTCTCTCCCGGCCCCAGCCGCTCCAGGAGCAGGGCGACCACCGTGAGGACGACCAGGACGGCGACGCCGACGGTCATCAGGACGGCCCGGGTCCTGGTAGGCCGGAAGGTGACGGGCAGGGCGGGCGGGTGCGCGGCGGCGGACACGTGGGTCGGCCTCTCGGATGAGGAGGAACGGGAGGGAAGGCGGGGCGGGGGCGGCCGTCAGAGGCGGCAGGCGTGGATGCCCGTGGTGAGGATGGCCCGGGCCCCCAGGTCGTAGAGCTCGTCCATGATCCGCTGGGCGTCCTTGGCGGGGACCATCGAGCGGACCGCGACCCAGCCCTCGTGGTGCAGCGGGGAGACGGTGGGCGACTCCAGGCCCGGGGTGAGCGCGACGGCGCGCTCCACCTGCTCCACCCGGATGTCGTAGTCCATCATCACGTAGCGCCGGGCGACCAGGACGCCCTGCATGCGGCGGAGGAACTGCTGGACCTTGGGGTCGTCACTGGGGTCGCCGGTGCGGCGGATGACGACCGCCTCGGACTCCAGGATGGGCTCGCCGATGATCTCCAGCCCGGCGTTGCGCAGGGTGGTGCCGGTCTCGACCACATCCGCGATGATCTCGGCGACACCGAGCTGGATGGCGGTCTCGACGGCCCCGTCGAGGTGGACCACGGCGGCGTCCACCCCGTTGTCGGCGAGGTGCTTGGTGACCAGGCCGGCGAAGGAGGTGGCCACGGTCATCCCGCCGAACTCGCTGACGTCCTTCGCCGTGCCGGGGCGGGTGGCGTAGCGGAAGGTGGACCCGGCGAAGCCGAGCTGCATGATCTCCTCGGCCTGGGAGCCGGAGTCCAGCAGCAGATCGCGGCCGGTGATGCCGATGTCGAGCCGGCCGGAGCCCACGTACACGGCGATGTCGCGGGGGCGGAGGAAGAAGAACTCCACCTCGTTCTCCGCGTCGACGAGGACCAGCTCCCGGCGGTCCTTGCGCTGCCGGTAGCCCGCCTCATGGAGCATCGCCGACGCAGGCTCGGACAGTGAACCCTTGTTGGGGACGGCGATGCGCAGCATGAGTGCTCTTTCCTTCGGTTGCGAGGGTGAGGGTGTGGGCGGGGGGTGTCAGAGGTGGGCGTAGACGTCGTCGAGGGTCAGCCCCTTGGCGACCATCATCACCTGAAGGTGGTACAGGAGCTGGGAGATCTCCTCGGCGGTCGCCTCGTCGCTTTCGTACTCGGCGGCCATCCACACCTCGGCGGCCTCCTCCACGACCTTCTTACCGATGGCGTGCACACCGGAGTGGACCAGTTCGGCGGTGCGGGAGGTGGCGGGATCGGCCGTGGCGGCCTTCTGCTGGAGCTCGGTGAAGAGCTCCTCGAACGTCTTCTTGGGCATGGTGTCCGTCATCCTACTTGGGCCGTGCGACACCCCTCAGCGCCAGGGTTCGGCGACCGAGCGCAGGGTGGTGGCGGTGGCGACGGCCGCGGTGACCGCCTCATGGCCCTTGTCCTCGCTGGAGCCCGCGATCCCGGCCCGGTCCAGGGCCTGCTCCTCGGTGTCGCAGGTCAGCACGCCGAAGCCGATGGGAACGCCGGTGTCCACGCTGACCTGGGTCAGCCCCTGGGTGACGCCCTGGCACACATACTCGAAGTGCGGGGTGCCGCCACGGATGACGACGCCCAGGGCCACGATCGCGTCATAGCCGCGGTCCGCGAGCACCTTGGCGACCACCGGCAGCTCGAAGCTGCCCGGCACCCGCAGCACGGTGGGCTCGTCGATGCCCAGCTCTCCGAGGGCGCGCAGGGCGCCGTCGAGCAGCCCGTCCATCACCTTCTCGTGCCACTGTGCGGCGATGACGGCGACGCGCAGGTCCCCGCAGTTCTTCACGGACAGTTCGGGGGCGCCCTTACCGCTCACGTCTCTCCTCGGTGCTTTCGCTGATGTGCTGGTGTATGGGGGTACTTGAGGTGGTCACTGGTTGCCGCAGGCGGAAACGGGCTCGGCGCGGTCGCCGTCCAGCCAGGGCAGGTCGTGCCCCATCCGGTCCCGCTTCGTCCGCAGGTAGCGGAGATTGTGCTCCCCGGCCTGGACGGGCATCGGCTCCCGGCCGGTGACCCGCAGCCCGTGCCGGACCAGCCCGGTGGTCTTGTCCGGGTTGTTGGTCATCAGCCGCAGCGAGCGCACGCCGAGGTCGGCGAGGATCTCCGCGCCCGCGGCGTAGTCCCGCGCGTCGGCGGGCAGGCCGAGCTCCAGATTGGCGTCCAGGGTGTCCCGGCCCAGCTCCTGCAGCTCGTACGCGCGCAGCTTGGACAGCAGTCCGATGCCGCGCCCCTCGTGGCCGCGCAGATACAGGACGACGCCACGGCCCTCGGCGGTGACCCGCTCCAGCGCGGCGTGCAGCTGGGGGCCGCAGTCGCAGCGCAGCGAGTGGAAGACATCGCCGGTGAGGCATTCGGAGTGGACGCGGACCAGCACGTCCTCACCGTCCCCGATCTCGCCCTGGACCAGCGCGATGTGCTCCACGCCGTCGGACGCGCGGTAGCCGAACGCCCGGAAGTCGCCGAAGGCGGTGGGCAGCCGGGTCTCGGCCTCGCGCCGCACCAGCGGCTCGGCGGGCTTGCGGTACGCGATCAGATCGGCGATGGAGACGATCGCCAGGTCGTGCTTGCGGGCGAACGCGACCAGTTCGGGCAGGCGCAGCATCACGCCGTCCTCCCCCGCGATCTCGCAGATCACGGCCGCCGGGCGCAGTCCGGCGAGCCGGGCCAGGTCGACCCCGGCCTCGGTGTGGCCGTCGCGGGCGAGCACACCGCCGGGGCGAGCGCGCAGCGGGAAGATATGGCCGGGGCGCACGAGGTCGCCGGGGACGGTGCCCGGGTCGGCCAGCAGCCGCAGGGTGGTGGCCCGGTCGGCGGCGGAGATCCCGGTGCTGACGCCGTGTTCGGCGGTGGCGTCGACCGAGACGGTGAAGGCGGTCCGCATGGACTCGGTGTTCTCTTCGACCATCTGGGGAAGCCGGAGCCGGTCGAGGTCGGCGCTCTCCATGGGCGCGCAGATGAGTCCCCGGCACTCGTTCATCATGAACGCGACGATCTCCGGGGTGATCATCTCGGCAGCGGCGACGAGGTCGCCCTCGTTCTCCCGGTCCTCGTCGTCCACGACGACGACGGGGCGGCCCGCGGCGATGTCGGCGATGGCCCGCTCGATGGGGTCCAGGGCCAGCTCGTCGGGCCAGTGCGCGGCTCGCAGGGGAGCGGCCGGGCCACTCGGATGCGGGTCGCTGACCGCGTATGCCTCGCTCATGCTGTGGCCTCCTCGTCCTGCGTGCCGTTGTTCCGCATGCCGTTGTCCAGCAAGCCGGTGCCCTGCGGGCCGTTGTTCTGCGGGCCGTTGTCCCGTCCCAGCAGCCGTTCGACGTACTTGGCGAGCACGTCCACCTCGAGGTTGACCGGGTCCCCGGCCTGTTTGACGCCGAGCGTGGTGAGCGCGAGGGTCGTCGGGATGAGGCTGACGGTGAAGTAGTCGGGGCCCGCGTCGACGACGGTCAGGCTGATGCCGTCGACCGTGATGGAGCCCTTCTCGACGACATAGCGGCTCAGCTCGGCGGGCAGCGAGATCTTCACGATCTCCCAGTGCTCGGAGAGCTTGCGGTCCACGATGGCGCCGGTGCCGTCCACATGGCCCTGCACGATGTGGCCGCCGAGCCGTCCGCCCAGCGCCATGGGGCGCTCCAGGTTGACCCGGGAGCCGATGTCGAGCGCGCCGAGGCTGGAGCGGTCCAGGGTCTCGGCCATGACGTCGGCGCTGAACCGGGTGCCCTCCGCGTCCTCGATGAGGTCGACGACGGTGAGACAGACGCCGTTGACGGCGATGGAGTCGCCGTGCTTCGCCCCCTCGGTGACGACGGGGCCGCGCACCTGGAAGCGGGACGCGTCGCCCAGGTGCTCGATGGCGACGATCTCACCCAGTTCTTCGACAATTCCGGTGAACACTTCAGTTCTCCTCGGCGAGGGGGGCGGGGGCGACGGGAACGGCGGTGACGCGCAGATCGGGGCCGAGCCGGGTGACGTCGGCCGTCTCGAGGCGCAACGCCTGCGCGATGGTGGTGATTCCGGCGTCGGCGAGGGCGGCGGGGCCCGCGCCGAGCAGGACGGGAGCGAGATAGCCGACGACCTTGTCGACGGCGCCCGCGGCGAGGAACGCGCCGGCGAGGGTGGGCCCGCCCTCCAGCAGGACGGAGCGCACCCCGCGGCCGTGCAGCTCGGCGAGGAGGGCGGGGATCGCGAGACCGCCGTCCGCGCGCGGCAGCCTTACGGTCTCCACGCCCGGCCGCCGGGGCAGATGGGCGGTACTGGCGTCCTCGGCGACGGCGAGCAGCGTGGGCGCGGCGTCGTCCAGGACCCGGGCGCCGGGCTTGATGGTCCCGGCCGTGTCCACGACGACCCGCAGCGGCTGGGTGACACCCTCCCGGTCCCGTACGGCCAGGTGGGGGTCGTCGGCGCGCAGGGTGCCGGAGCCGACGACGACGGCGTCGGCCGCCGCGCGCAACCGGTGCACATCGGCGCGGGACGCGGGGGAGGTGATCCACCGGCTGGTGCCGTCGGCGGCGGCGCTGCGGCCGTCCAGGGTCGCGGCGAACTTCCACAGTACGAAGGGGCGGCCGCGGCGCATCGCGGTCAGCCAGGGCTCGTTGACCGCCTCGGCCTCCTCGGCCAGCAGCCCGGCATCGACCTCCACCCCGGCGGCGGCGAGGGTCGCGGCGCCGCCCCGGGCCTGTGCGGTGGGGTCGCCGACGGCGTAATGGACGCGGGCGATCCCGGCGGCGATCAGGGCCTGGGAGCAGGGGCCGGTGCGGCCGGTGTGGTCACACGGTTCGAGGGTGACGAGGGCGGTGCCGCCACGGGCCCGCTCCCCCGCCGCGCGCAGCGCGTGGACCTCGGCATGCGGACCACCGGCCCGCTGGTGCCAGCCCTCGCCGACGACGCGGCCGCCGGCGTCGAGGATGACGCAGCCGACGACGGGGTTGGGGCTGGTGTGGCCGAGGCCGCGGGCGGCGAGCGCGACGGCATGGCGCATCGCTTGGGCTTCGGCTGCGGTGGCCACCGGGTCCTCCTGCCTCTTCGGGCACGGACTCCGGGGCTGTCGAGATGACAAAGAAACGGGAACGCCGTCGCCGGCACGCCAGGTTCGGCAAAAGGCCCGCCCTACCTACGCAAGGACAGACCGCCGAGGCGGCGCACCGGTGATGTCGCTACCGCCGCGCACTGCCTCCCATCCGGACTTTCACCGTCGGTCCAGGAATTTCACCTGGTCAACCGGCCGCTGGCGGCGGACGGGTCGCGGACTGTAACCGCCGGTTCGGATTTTCACCGACCCCGGAGTGCGCTGACGTCACTGGTACGCCCCTAGTGTGCCATGGCCATCAGCGCAGGTGGGAGGCAAGACCAATGTGGCCTCCCTCACCCACCCCGCCCGGGGGTAGTTCCCCCACCCCGCCCCTTCCCGAACCGGGGACCAAGCCCCCGCCCCCCGGCAGCCCCCAGGGCGCCGCGCCCACCACCGGCGGCCGCGGCGCCCACCGGACGCGGGCCCACGCCTACCCCGGCCGCCCGCGGGGCACCGGGTTTTCAACGGACTCCGCGGCATCCACACCGGTCCCGAACCGGGGGCCACAGCCCCGACCCCGACAACCCCGGGCCAGCACCTCCACCACCGGCGGCCCAAAGCCCGCCACGGGCCCACACCTGCCCCGGCCGCCTGCGGGCCGCCCGGGCCTCGGCGGCATCCGCGGCATCACGCCGGTCCCGAACCGGGGGCCACAGCCCCGACCCCGACAACCCCGGGCCGACGCCTCCACCACCAGCGGCCCGAAGGCCGCCACGGGCCCGCCCCCGCCCCTGCCGCCTGGCGGGCGCCCGCGGCTCGACGGACTCCGCGGCATCCACGCCGGTCCCGAGCCGGGGCCGGGGGGCCGGGGGCTTGACCCCGGTTTCGGGAAGGGGCGGGGTGGGGGAGAAAGCCCGTTGCCCCACTACCCCTGCGCGATGCTGTCCAGTTGCTCCACCGCCGGCCGCAGGGCCCACAGGTCGCCGCCGAGCGGGGCCTGGAGCTTGTCCACCGCCGCGCGGGCCTTGCGGTCCCCGGCGTCGGCCGCCGCGTGGACGATGTCGCTCGCCGCGTAGGCGCGGAGGTCGAGCTCCGGATACGGCCAGGGCGCGGCGCCGGTGGCCGCCGGGAGCAGGAGGTCGACCGCCTTGAAGAGGTTCGCGCCGCCGGGCCCGGTGTAGTGCCACAGGTCCACACCGACGTGCTTGCCGATCGCGGCCATCCGGGTGTACGCGACGAGGTTGAACGTCGAGTAGTGGAAGCTGCGGGTGCGCTCGAGCTCCTGGGGCTGCGTGCCGTCGGCCGCGATCTGGGTGTCGATGCGCTTGGTGCGGGCGTCGCGGAGCACCTGGCGGGCGAGGCCCCGGTCGCCCACGGCGGTGGCGATGGCGGCGACCTGCATGTCGTAGAAGGTGCCGTGGTTGTTCTCGGCGGCGCCCTCCTCCTTGCCGAAGTCGCTGTTCACCAGCCAGTCCAGGAACTGCTTGTTCCAGGTCCGGAAGCCTTCGTGATCGCTCTTGGACCAGCCGGGGGCGCCGGTGTCCAGGAGGGCGGCGGCGTCGAGGAGGCTGGTGAAGCCCTGGGAGAAGTCGATGATCCCGATCGAGCGGCCGTCGTACATGCAGGGGATGAACTGGGCGTGGTTCAGGCTCGGGTTCATCCGGGTCGCCGGAGTGACGAACCAGGTGCGCAGGATGTCGGCGGCGTGCTCGGCGTAGGCCCGCTTACCGGTGTAGTACCAGGCCAGGGAGAGCTCGTAGGCGGATTCGAAGACCTTGCCGACCTCGGGACGGTCCGTCATCTTGTCCACGTCGGGGTTCCGTTGGCCATCCTTCTGAACGTAAGGACAGCCGTACGGATTGTCGTCGGTCTTGGGCCGGCTGGGCCACCAGTAGGGGGCCTGGCTGAAGTAGTCGTGTTTGTCGCCGCTGGGCGGCACCTGGTCCTTGTCGGTGACCGTCCAGGGGCCCTGCTCCATCCACTGGTCGGCCTGGGCGGTCAGATCGCGTACGGTCCGCCGCAGGTTCCGGTCTCCTAGCTGCAGTTTCAGCTTGGTGAGGGACAGCCGGGGCCCGTCGAGCACCACCGTCCGGGGCACCGAGGCGGAATGCCGCGCGGGCTCGGCGCCCTGCGCGGAGGGGGCGACGGAGACCGCCAGGACGGCCAGGAGGGCGGAGGCGGTGACGATCGCCCGGGCGAACCGCCCGCGTCCCGCTGGAGGTGCACCCATTGAGCACTCCAATCAGATATCTGAACGCTATTCAGACTTGAGATCGGGCTCAGAGTAGGGCGGCTCCATGGGCACGACAAGAGATCGCACAGGAATGTCCTCGCCCCAGGAGCAGGAGTGTCCTCACCCCAGGAGGGACGGTGACCGACGGCTACGGGGCGCCGAACAACTCGTTCTGCGCCGCGTCCAGCGCCGTCAGCACGGCGCCCCGCAACACCCCGCCGCCGCCGACGACCCCCGCGCGCACCCGCGTGCGCAGCGGCGACAGCCGGGCGACATGGTCCTCCACGCGCCGGGCGAGCCCATCGCCCCCGGCCCGGCCGACCTCACCGCCGAGCACCGCGCACCCCGGGTCGAGCACCGCGCAGATCGCCGCGACGCCCAGCGCGATACGGGCCGCCAGCGCGTCCAGGAACGCCTCGCCGCGCTCCCCCGCGTCGAGGGCCGCGCGGATCGCCGCCTCCGCCGCGCCGGAGCCCTCCGCCCCCTCCCCGCGTTCGCCGCCCGCCGCGGCCTCCAGGCCGTACTCCTGGGCGAGTTCGCAGACCGCGCCGCCGCTCACCAGGGAGTGGAACCCGCCGTCGCAGCCGGTGGCGGAGGGCAGCCCCGAGGTGCCCGGCACCGGCAGAAAGCCGATCTCCCCGGTGCCGCCGGAGGCACCGCGCCGCAGCACCCGGTCGAGCACCACGGCCGCGCCGATGCCGTGGCCGAGCCACAGCAGGACGAAGGTGTCGCGATCGCGCACCGCGCCCATCCGCTGTTCGGCGACGGCCGCGAGATTGACCTCGTTCTCCAGCAGCACCGGTGCCGCGAGGTCGGCATGGAGCGCGGTGGCCAGCTCACGGTGCCAGGAGGGCAGCCCGCCGGTGGAGTTGAGCTCCCCGGTGGCGGGGTCGATGAGACCGGGCACCCCGATGCCGATGTGGTGCAACCGCGCCGCCCCGGCCCGCTCGGCGGCCCGCTCCACCAGGGCCACCGCGGCCGCCACGGTACGCGCCGGATCCCCGTCCGGGGCCACCGGAAGCGACTCCTCGACCTTGGTCCGGCCCAGCAGATCGGCCACGCATACGGCCACGCTGTCCGTACGGACGTCGACCCCGGCCACATGCGCGCTCTCGGCGACGATTCCGTACACCCGCGCGTTGGGCCCCCGGCGTTCCGCACCCGCCTCCCCCACGACCGCCACCAGCCCGGTCTGCCGCAGCCGCTCGACCAGGTCCGCGATGGTGGGACGGGACAGCCCGGTCAGCGACTTGAGCTGACCCGCGGTCAACGGCCCCTCGTCCTTGAGCAGATGCAGGGCGAGGCGGTCGTTGATGGCCCGCGCCGTACTCGGGGAGGCGCTGCGGCCCGCCACGGACACGCTCGTCGACGTCATGCCGGGATCCTTCCAGAAGGCCACGGGAAAAGCCCTATCTGTCAGGGACCCTTCCTGATAGTTTCCCGTGGACCACGGTACGGGCCGGCGCTACGGGGAGGGTGCGACAGGTATGGGCAGGCTCAAGGAAGCGGGGGCGTCCGAGATGCGCCCGGTACGGCGGGCGCGGATCGCCGTGGCCGCGGTGTTCGCCGTGCACGGCGCGGTGACCGGCAACTTCGCCACCCGTATCCCCTGGATCCAGGAGCGGCTGGACCTCAGCGCCGGTCAACTCGGCCTCGCGCTCGCCTTTCCCGCCATCGGGGCCTCGCTCGCGATGCCCCTGGCCGGGCGGATCAGCCATCGCTTCGGCGCCCGCGCGGCGCTGCGCGGACTGCTCGCCCTGTGGACCGCCTGGCTGGTGATGCCCCCGCTGGCGCCGGGGCTGGTCTGGCTGTGCGGTGCGCTCTTCGTCTTCGGCGCGACGGCCGGGACGTCCGACGTCGCCATGAACGCCCTCGGTGTGGAGGTCGAGAACCGCCTCGGCCGCTCCATCATGTCCGGGCTGCACGGCATGTGGAGCGCGGGAGCGCTCATCGGCTCGGCGGCGGGCACGATCGCCGCGCACGCCGAGGCCGACGCCCGGCTCCACCTCGGCATCGCCGCCGGGGTCCTCACGGTGCTCGGCGCGGTGGCCTGCCGCTGGGTCCTCGACCTGCGCAGCGCCCCCGAGGAGCACCCGCCGCCGCGGTTCGCCCTCCCGCCCCGCTCCGCACTGATCATCGGCGCTGTGGGTTTCTGCGCGGTCTTCGCCGAGGGGGCGAGCCTGGACTGGTCGGCGGTCTATCTGCGCGACGTCATGGACTCCTCCCCCGGTATCGCCGCCGCCTGCACCACCGCCTTCTCCTGCACGATGGCCGGTGCCCGGCTCATCGGGGACGCGGTGGTGGGCCGCTTCGGGCCGGTGCGGACCGTACGAACCGGCGGCCTCCTCGCCACCGCCGGCGGCATACTCGTGGTCACCGCCCCCGGTGCCGCGCTCGCCATCGCCGGATTCGGCCTCATCGGCCTGGGCATCGCGGTCGTGGTGCCCCTGGCCTTCGCCGCCGCCGGGCGCAGCGGCCCGGCCCCGAGCCAGGCCATCGCGGGCGTCGCCACGATCACGTACACCTCGGGTCTGATCGCTCCGGCGGCGATGGGCTCGATCGCGGACCTGACCTCGCTGACGATCTCGTTCTGCCTGGTCACGACGTTGACGCTGGGGCTGGTGGCGGGAGCGGGGGTGCTGCGGACCCCGACGGAGACCGACACCACGGACCCCGCCTCGCACCCCGATCCGTCTGCCTCCCGGGCCTCGCTGCCCTGACGGGGGCGGGGCGGGGCGCGGGGCGGGATGGGGCGGGATAACGCGCCGATCCCCGACGGCGCCACTGTTCGGTGTGCGCCGAAGTGATCCGGCCCTACGGTCGGTGATATGAGCGACAAGAGCGGCGCCCCGGCGCCCGACCGCCACACCGCCTTCCGCCGGCTCCACCACGGCGAGCGGCCCCTGCTGCTGCCCAACGCGTGGGACCACGCCTCCGCCGCCGTCCTCGTCCGGCGCGGCTTCCCCGCCATCGGCACCACCAGCCTCGGCGTGGCCGCGGCGGCCGGGCTGCCGGACGCGACGGGCGCCGCCCGCGACGAGACCCTCGCCCTCGCCCGCGGCATCGCCCGGCTCCCGGCGCTGGTGAGCGTGGACATCGAGGGCGGGTTCGGCGAGCGGCCCGAGGAGGTCGCGGCGCTCGCGGCCGAGCTGGACCGGGCCGGGGTGGTCGGCGTGAACATCGAGGACGGCCGCCCCGACGGCACCCTCGCGCCCCTGGCCCGGCAGTGCGCGGTGCTCGCGGCCGTCAAGGAGCGGGTGCCCCGGCTGTTCGTGAACGCGCGGACCGACACCCACTGGCTCGCCGCGATCGGTGGCGCCACCCCGCCCTCGCTGTCCACCACCGCCGAGCGCATCGAGGCGTATGTGCAAGCGGGCGCGGACGGGATCTTCGTGCCCGCGCTCACCGATGAGCAGGACATCGGCGCACTGGCCGACGACCTCGGCGAAACCCCGCTGAACATCCTCTTCACCCCCGGCCGCCACACCTATGGGCGGCTCGCGGAGCTCGGGGTGCGGCGGATCAGCTGCGGTTCGCTGCTCTTCCGGGCCGCCCTGGACCGCGCCGTCGAGCTGGCCTGGACGATCGCCCACCCCGACGCCCCCGCCCATGCCCATGCCCATCAGACCGCCGGCCTGCCCTCCTACACCGAGGCACAGTCACTGGCCGAGGACTTCGCAAAGGACGTCACCGAGGGCACCCCCGCATAGCCGCACGGCGCATATTTCGACCGAGTGGAGCAGTTACGGGCCCCGCGTGCGATCCGGCACCGCCACCGCTGCCGGACGTTGGGGCCCGCCACCTCCGCGGGTCTCAGTCCACAGCTCGGCCCGAGAGCCGTTCGACGCCGCGCAGCAGGGCGGAGTGGTCCAGCGCACCGTCGTCGTTGGCGCGGGCGGAGGCCATCAGCTGGGCGGTCAGGGAGCACAGGGGGAGGACGGCTCCGACGGCTCGGGCGGCGTCGGTGACGATGCCCATGTCCTTGTGGTGCAGGTCGATGCGGAAGCCGGGCCTGAAGTCCCGGTTCAGCATGGCGTCCCGCTTCCGGGCGAGGACGGTGGAGCCCGCCAGGCCGCCGCCGAGGACCTCCAGTGCGGAGGGAAGGTCGGCACCCGCTTTCTCCAGGAACACGACCGCCTCCGCCAGGGCCTGGATGTTGGCCGCGACGATGAGCTGGTTGGCGGCCTTGACGGTCTGGCCCGCTCCGTGCGGGCCCACGTGGACGACGGTCGTCCCAAGAGCACGCAGGAGCGGTTCGGCGTCGGCGAAGTCCTCGGCGTCGCCGCCGACCATGATGGACAGCACGGCATCGATGGCGCCGGCCTCGCCACCGGATACGGGGGCGTCCAGGACCCGGACGTCCTTGTCACGGCCCGCCTCGGCGATCGTGACGGCTGTCTGTGGGCTGACGCTGCTCATGTCGATGAGGAGGGTGCCGGTGCGGACGTGCGCCAGGAGGCCGTCCGGACCGAGCACGGCCTCGGCGACCTGCGGATCCGCGGGGAGCATCGTGATGACCACGTCCGCGTCGGCGACTGCCGCGGCGGCGCTGTCCGCCCCCTGGCCGCCCGCCGCGACGAGGCGGTCCACCGCCGGACGGCTCCGGTTGTATCCGCTGACAGTGTGCCCGGCCCGGACGAGGTTGGCTGCCATGGGAGAGCCCATGATGCCGAGGCCGATGAAGGCGATGGTGCGGGACTGGGCGGCTGACGTAGCCATGTGGTCTGCGCTTCCTTCTGCTCGTCGAGTGTGACGGGAGGGGGTGCTACGACAGCGTGCACGGTCCACCCCGGGGTGAGCGCGCCGATGGCACCGATGATGGAAAAATGATGCATCCAATGAGGTGGTAATGATGGATTCCACCCCTTCAGTAATGCCCCGCGGCCCGCCTACCGTTGCGGCCATGTGAACGGGCTGGCCGTTGGCTGATCAGTACTTCTTCGACCTTGCGAGAGGTCTTTCGCGACTCCTCGGAGAGTCACGGACCAGCCTTGACGGTTTCGGAAGGGAGAAGGCGATGGCGCCCGCGGAACTACTCATCGGAAGCCAGTGGCAAGCGTCGGCAGGGCCGGGACGGACCCGGGATGTGACGTCGCCCTTCGACGGCTCGACCGTCGGCACCGTGGGGGTGGCCGGCCCCGAGGACGTCGAGGTGGCCCTGGCGGCGGCGGAGCGGGGTGCCCGGGTATGGCGGCGTACCCCCGCTCACGAGCGGATGACGATCCTGCTGCGTGCGGCGGAGCTCGCCGACCAGCGAGCCGCCAAGATCGCGCAGACCATCAGCTCGGAGTCGGGCAAGACCATCACCGAGGCCACCGGCGAGGCGTCGCGATCCGGGGACCTGATCCGTCTCGCGGCCTTCGAGGGCACCCAGCTCTACGGTGAGACGCTGCCGTTGGACGCCAACCGCGGCACCGGCCAGGACAAGGTGGGCTTCACGCTGCGCCAGCCGTGCGGGGTCGTGGTGGCCATCACGCCGTTCAACTACCCCGCACTGCTCGTGCTCCACAAACTGGCGCCCGCGCTCGCGGCGGGCAACGCGGTCGTCCTCAAGCCGGCCACCGCGACACCACTGACCGCGCTGGAGCTCGCCGAGTGCTTCGTGGACGCCGGGCTACCCGAGGGCGTGCTCTCGGTGCTCGTCGGCTCCGGCGGGGTGCTGGGGGACGCCCTCGTGACCGACCCGCGGGTACGGAAGATCTCCTTCACCGGATCGACGGCGACCGGCGAGCACATCGCGCGGGTCGCCGGGGTGAAGAAGCTCTCCCTCGAACTGGGCGCCTCCTGCCCGGTCGTCGTACTGCCCGACGCCGATCTCGAACTGGCCGCCGGTGCCGTCGCGTTGGGCGGCTACGTCAACGCCGGGCAGGTGTGCATCTCCGTCCAGCGAGTGATCACGCACCCCGAGGTCACCGCGGACTTCCTCGACGCACTCGTCCCCAAGGTCCGGGCCATCCGGACCGGGGACCCGTCGTCCCCCGAGACGACCATGGGCTCCCTGATCACGACCGCCGAGGCGGAACGGGTGGAGCGGGCCATCGCACAGGCCGGGGCGGACGGCGCACGCGTCCTGACCGGTGGCGAGCGCGACGGGACCGTGGTGACCCCGGCCGTCGTGACCGATGTCGATCCCAACTCCCCTTTCAGTCAGCAGGAGTTGTTCGGCCCGGCGGTCGCCGTCAGCCCGGCCGCCGACTGGGAGTCCGCCATCGCCCAGGCCAACGGCACCGCCTACGGCCTCGGCGCCGGCATCTTCACCTCCGACGTGGCCGGCGCGGTCCGGGCCATCCGGGAGATCGACGCCGGTTCCGTCCACATCAACTGGACGCCTCTGTGGCGTGCCGACCTCATGCCCTACGGCGGTCTGAAGGGCAGCGGTTACGGCAAGGAAGGCCCCCGCGCCGCGGTCAGCGAGATGACCGAGGTCAAGACCGTCGTCCTGCACGGCCGCCCCTGGTGACCCGGCCGCGTCCCCGTACCCACCCCCGATCAGGAGCCGACTCATGACCGACCGGACGCAGCGGCGCGCGGTGCGCCTCACCGTCGCCCAGGCCGTCGTCACCTACCTGTCCCGGCAGTACTCCGTGGCCGACGGCCACCGCCGCCGCCTCATACCGGCCGCGCTGGGCATCTTCGGCCACGGCAATGTGGCCGGTCTCGGCCAGGCCCTCGACCAGCTCAGCGACCGACTCCCGTTCGTCCAGGGCCGTAACGAGCAGGCACTGGTCCACATCGCGACGGCCTATGGCAAGGCGACCAAGCGGCACGCCGCCCTCGCCGTGACCGCATCCATCGGCCCGGGCGCTCTCAACATGGTGACCGGGGCGGGCCTCGCCACCGTCAACCGGCTGCCTGTCCTGCTGCTGCCGGGCGACACCTACGCGACCCGTCACCAGGGGCCCGTACTCCAGCAGTTGCAACACCCGGTGGAGGCCGACGCCTCGGTGAACGATGCCTTCCGGCCCGTTTCCCGCTTCTTCGACCGCATCACCCGGCCGGAGCAGCTCCTGACCGCGCTGCCCGCGGCGATGCGGGCCCTCACCCATGTCGACACCGGCGCGGTCGTCGTCTCCCTCCCGCAGGACATCCAGTCCCACGCCTACGACTACCCGGCGGAGTTCTTCGCCGAGCGCGACTGGCCGATCCGCCGCCCGGCGCCGGATGCCGACGAGGTCGCGGCGGTGGCGCGGATGCTCGCCGAGGCAGAGAAGCCGCTGATCATCGCCGGTGGCGGGGTCGTGCACTCGGGTGCCACCGAGGAGTTGGAGGCACTCGCCGACGCGGCGGGCATTCCCGTCGCGGAGACCTTCGCGGGCAAGGGCGCCATCCAGCGCCGCGCCTGGTGGCAGCTCGGCGGCATCGGCCTCGAGGGCACTCCGGCGGTCAACGCCCTTGCCCGGGAAGCCGACTTCGTGCTCACCGTGGGCTCGCGTCTGACGGACTTCGCCACCGGCTCGCACTCCGTCTTCCAGAACCCGGACGTGCGCTTCGCGAGCATCAACGTCAATGTCAACGACGCGGGCCGCCTGGGCGCGACCGGCATCGTGGCCGATGCCAAGCGGGCGCTGGCCGCGCTGACGGACGCCGTACGGGCGAACGGCACCACCACCCCGGCCAACTGGCGGCAGCGGGTGCGCGCCCTGGACGAGGGGTGGCGGGAGCGACGTGCCGCCGCGCTCGACCCGGACACCCCCTTCGACTTCACGTCGCTGCCCGACGGCTCCGACGTCGTGTGCGACACCGACGCGGCCCTCAGCCAGGGCCAGTTGATCGGCCTGCTCCAGGAGCACGCGCGGTCCGGCGACACGATCATCGCCGCCGCCGGCGGTCCGCCCGGCGACCTGCTGAAGGTGTGGGACGCCACCGAAGGCCGGTTCGCCCACCTGGAGTTCGGCTTCTCCTGCATGGGCTACGAGCTGCCCGCCGCGATCGGTGTCCGCTTCGCCGAGCCGGACCCGTCGAAGCGGGTGCTGTCCCTGCTGGGCGACGGAACGTTCCTCATGGCGCCGACCGAGCTGGTCACGGCCGCCCAGGAGCGGCTCCCGGTCACGATCGTGATCCCGGAGAACCACGGCTACCAGGTCATCCACCGGCTCCAGATGCTGCGCAACGGACGGGAGTTCGGCAACGAGTTCCGCTACCGCGACGGCGGCCTGGAGATCGGCTCCGGCAAGCCCGCCCGCCTGGAAGGCGACTACCTCCAGGTCGACCTCGTCCGGACCGCGGCGGGCCTCGGGGCCCGCGCGATCCGCGCCACCACCGCCGACGAGGTACGTACCGCGTTGGCCGAGACCCGCGACCACGACGGCCCCGTCGTCCTGGTGGTCCCCGTGATCCCGCACGCCGACCTTCCCGGCGCCGGTGTGTGGTGGGACGTGGCCCCGGCCGAGGTCTCCGAGCAGGAAGCGGTCGCGCGGCTGCGCGGCGAGTACGAAGAGGGTCTGGCGTCCCAGAGGTGGTACGGATGAACCGCTCTTCCCTGGATCTGAACCGCTCCCCCTTGGATCACGGCCGACTGCGCACCCGGCTCGCGTCCGGTGCGGCCACCATGGGCACCTTCGTGGGCACCGCTTCCGCGGTCACGGCCGAGGTGTGCGCCGCCGCCGGGGCCGACTGGCTGCTGCTCGACCTCGAACACGGTGCGGGAGGAGAGGAGCAGGCCCGTGCGACCGTCCCCGTGGCGGCGGCCTACGGCGTCCCGACCGTCGTACGGGTGGAGTCCGCGGCTCGTATCCGCATCGGCCGCGTCCTCGACCTGGGCGCCGCCGGGATCATGCTGCCCCGCCTCGACACGGCGGCCGAAGTCCGGGAAGCGCTAAGGCACTTGAGGTACCCGCCCGCGGGGGATCGGGGCGTGGCCACCTACAACCGGGCGTGCCGCTTCGGACTCGATGCCGGGGCTCTGGACCGGGAGGGCGAGATCCTCGGTGTGGTCCAGATCGAGTCGGCGAGCGCCCTGGCGGAGGTCGAGGCGATCGCGGCGCTGGACGGCGTCGACGTCCTGTTCGTCGGCCCCCGTGACCTCAGCCACGACCTCGGCGTGCCCGGCGAGTTCACCGCACCGGTCTATCGAGAAGCTCTGGAGCGCGTCCGGGAGGCCGCTGCCGCGCACGGCAAGGCATGCGGACTCCTCGTCCCCGACGGGGCGGCCGCGGCCGCGAAACGGACCGAGGGCTGGACGTTCATCGCCATCGGCTCCGACTCGACCCTGCTCGCGACAGCCCTGTCCGCCGCGCTCGGCCGGGCCCGGCCCCGGCCACAGGACTCCCCGGACTCCCAGGAGACACGATCATGACCCCCACCACCCCGGGCGCCGCACGCGAGATCGGCGTCGGACTGATCAGCGTCGGCTGGATGGGCAAGCTCCACAGCCGCGCCTACCAGGCCCTGCCGTCCGTCTACCCCGAGCTGGGCATCAAGCCCCGCCTGGTGCACGCCGCCGACACGGCCGAGGACCGCGCGGCCTACGCCCGTGACGTCCTCGGCTACGCGAAGGCCACAACCGATTACCGCGCCGTCCTCGACGACCCGGATGTCGAGGTCGTCTCGATCTGCGCGCCCAACCTCCTCCACCACGAGATCGGCATCGCCGCCGCGAAGGCCGGCAAGCCTTTCTGGATCGAGAAGCCCGTCGGGCGCGGTGCCGAGGAGACCGCCGAGGTCGCCGCCGCGGCCCGCGCGGCGGGAGTCGTCACCTCCATCGGCTACAACTACCGGCACGCCCCCGCCGTGGAGCGGGCCCGCGAGCTGATCGCCGAGGGGCGCCTGGGCCGTATCACCAACGTGCGCGCCACCTTCTTCTCCGGCTACGCCTCCGAACCCAAGGGCGCCCTGTCCTGGCGCTTCAAGCGGGACCTGGCCGGGCACGGCGCGCTCGGCGACCTGATGAGCCATGTCGTGGACCTCGTCAGCTATGTCGTCGCCCCGATCGACGAGGTCTCCGCCCTCACCAGCGCCGTCTACACCGAGCGCCCGATTCTGCCCATGGGCTCGGGCACGCACTTCGCGGTGATCGAGGACGGTGAGATGGCGCCTGTGGAGAACGACGACTACAGCGCCGCCCTGGCCCGCTTCCGGGGCGGCGCCGTCGGCACCCTGGAGGCGTCCCGCGTCATCGTCGGCCCGCAGTGCGGCATCGGTTTCGAGATCTACGGCACCGACGGCTCGGTCACCTGGAACTTCGAGCGCATGAACGAGCTGCGCATCGCCCTCGGCCGCGGTGGCCCGCACCAGGGCTACACCACCGTGCTCGGCAACGGCCACCTGGGCGACTACGCGAGTTTCCAGCCCGGCCCCGGCAACAGCATGGGCTACGACGACCTCAAGGTGATCGAGGCCAAGAAGTTCCTGGCCGCCGTGGCCGGCATCGAGCACCACAACTCGACGATCGAGGACGCCCACGCTGTCGCCGAGGTGATCGCGACGGCGGCGGCCTCCGCGGCGAGCGGCTCCTGGCAGCCGGTGCCCGTGGTGCCGGGGGCGGCCTTCGGCCATCCGGCGCGGAGTTGATCGTATGTCCGAGCACGTCGTAGTGGCCCTGGGCCCCGTCGATGCCGACACGGTGGGCCCCGTCCTCGGGGAGCGGGTCACCTTTGTCACCGATCCCACGCCCGATGACCTCGCGGTCGCCGAGGGCGCCATCGTCCGCGCCGACCGACGGGTCGACCAGGACCTCCTTCGGCGGGCGCCACGGCTGCGGGTCATCGCCCGCACCGGCGTCGGCGTCGACCTGGTCGACGTGGCCGCGGCATCCGCCCGTGGCATCCCCGTGGTCATCACCCCGGGCAGCGGCAGCCGGGCCGTGGCCGAGGGCGTCTTCGCCATGGCCCTGCACCTGACCAAGCGGCTGAGACCGCTGACCGACCTGGTACGGGACGGCCGCTGGGCCGAGCGGAACGCCGTACCGGTCGGCGACCTGGACGGCGCCACCCTCGGGATCGTCGGCTACGGCCGCATCGGCCGCCGAGTGGGCGAACTCGCCGCCGCCTTCGGCATGCGGACGCTCGCCTACGACCCGTTCAGCCCTCCACCGCCGGAGTTCGCCTGCGCCGACCTCGGTGAGCTGGCCGAGTCGAGCGATGTGCTCACCCTGCACACGCCGCTTGTCGAGGGCACCCGGCACCTCGTGAACGAGCGGCTGCTGTCCCACGTCAAACCGGGGGCGATCCTGGTCAACTGCGGCCGCGGTGGCCTGCTCGACCCGGACGCCACCCTGGCCGCCCTGGAGTCGGGCCGGCTGTCGGGCGTCGGACTGGACGTGTTCGACCCCGAGCCGGCCCGTCACCATCCGCTGTTCGACCACCCCGACGTCGTCCTCACCCCCCACCTGATGGGCATGACGCGCCGGGCGATGACCCTGACCTTCCGCGATGCCGCCCGCGGTGTCGCGGACGTCCTCGCGGGCCGCCCGCCGGCCGCGCTCGCCGACCCCGACCGGAACCATCGAAAGGCCACGGCATGACGACCTCACCCCTGAACAGGATCGCCGGCGCGCCCATCTCCTGGGGCGTATGCGAAGTCCCCGGCTGGGGATACCAGTTGACGCCCGAGCGGGTGCTGAACGAGATGCGCGAAGTCGGCCTGTCCGCCACCGAGATCGGTCCCGAAGGCTTCCTGCCCGGCCGGCCGGACGCCATGGCCCGGGTTCTCGCCCACCATGACCTCCACGCGGTCGGCGGCTTCACCCCACTGCTGCTGCACGTGCCCGGACACGACCCGCTGCCCGAGGTCGAACAGCTTCTGGAGAGCTACGCCGCCTCGAACGCGGAAGTCCTCGTCCTGTCCGCCGTCACCGGCCAGGACGGCTACGACTCCCGCCCCGAACTCGACGCCGACGGCTGGAAGCTGCTGCTGTCCAACCTCGACCGGCTGACCTGGCTCGCCGCCGAGCGCGGCGTACGTGCCGTCCTGCACCCACACGTCGGCACGATGATCGAGAACGGCGACGAGGTCCGACGCGTCCTGGAGCACTCGGCGATCTCGCTCTGCCTCGACACCGGGCACCTGCTCATCGGCGGCACCGACCCGGCCGAGCTCACCCGCCAGGCGCCCGAGCGGATCGCCCACACCCATATGAAGGATGTGGACACCTCCCTCGCCGCCAAGGTCCAGTCCGGACACCTCAGTTACACCGAGGCCGTCCGCAAGGGCATGTACCTCCCGCTGGGAGCGGGGGACGTGGACGTCCAGGCCATCGTCGCCCACCTCAGCGCACGCGGCTACGACGGCTGGTACGTCCTGGAACAGGACACCATCCTGACCGAGGAGCCCAAGGAAAAGGCGCCGGTCGACGATGTGTGGGCCAGCGCCGAGCATCTGCGCATGGTGCTGCGTGGTCTCGCGCCCGCACGGGCCTGATGTGTATTTGATGTCTTCTGAGGGATTGACCGGCACGCGCGGGGCATCCAAGAATTCCGGGGCGACCTGCTGCCCGTTCTTGGAATTGCCATTCGTTGCGTGCCGGCTCCTTTTTCCGAACATGAGGAATCCAGGAAATATAGATGACCGCTGACGAATTTCTGGCCACGTGTTGGACCACCGCGGGCGACGCCGCTCCCGATCAGGATGACCAACGCAGTCCGCTGAGCCTGCGGGAACGTGCGGAAGCGGCGGGCGGCGCCGGGTTCACGGGCTTCGGGCTGTTGTACGCGGACCTGGTGGAGGCCGAGCGCGCATACGGGCTCGCCGGCCTCCGGTCCCTCTTCGAGGACAACGGGATCAGCCACATCGAGTTGGAGCTGCTGGCCGACTGGTGGGCCGACGGACCGCGGCGGGCCGCGTCGGACGCCGTCCGTAGCGGCCTCCTGAGCGCCATCGAGGCGCTCGGCGCACGCACCCTCAAGATCGGGCCCGACGTGGCGGACGAGCCCTGGGACCTCGACGTCTGGGCCGAGGAGTTCGCCACGCTGGCGGCGCAGGCCGACGGGGTGGGCGCCCGGCTCGGGATCGAGTTCCTGCCCTGGTCCAACCTCAAGACCGTGCACGACGGACTCCGGCTCGTCGAGACGGCCGGTCACCCGGCGGGCGGCCTCATCATCGACGTCTGGCACACCGAGCGCGCCCACACCCCACCCGCCGAACTGGCGGTCGTACCCGGGTCACGGATCGTGGGGGTGGAGCTCAACGACGCCGACAGCGAGGTCGTCGGCACTCTTTTCGAGGACACGGTCCGGCGCCGTCGCCTGTGCGGAGAGGGCTCTTTCGACCTCCCGGGGATCATCACCGCGCTCCGTACCGCCGGCTGGAACGGCCCCTGGGGTGTGGAGATCCTCTCCGACACGCACCGTGCGCTGCCGGTGCGGGAGGCCGCCGCAGCGGCGTACCGGACTGCCGCGACGCTGGTGAAGTAGCTGCCGCAGGGGCTCGTCCGTCATCACGTGCGCACCTCGTCGCGTCGTACGGGGCGGTGCTCACGGAGCGACAGGGCGGACGCCGTGTCGACGTCACCCGCCTCGCGGCGCGGTCACCCAGCGCACGATGTCGAAGCCGTACCCGCCGCGGTCGCGGAAGATGCCGCCGGAGACGGCCGCGTAGGCGGGTGGGTGCGCGTCGGTCGCGGCGGCGATCACGACGCCGTCGACTCCGGCGGCGACAGAGCCTCGGGAGAGTCGGCGGCGGTGGCCCCGAGGCGTTCGTACGGCGCTGTTGCGCGCCTGCGCCGGATCGGAAAGGTCCGCCCGCACGATGCCCGCGCCGACGCCCTGGCTGCCGCCGTTGACGAGGACGACTTTGTCCTCGAGCAGTCCCATGAGCGCTGTGTCCTTTCAAACCGCTCGGCCGAGCCTTTCGCGGTCCGTGGGTTTCTGCCAGTCTTGAGAACTCGACCCATCATTCAATGCTTGTCAGCGCATCAAAAATCCATCATCAGCTCTTGGGACCAGTCATGCGACACCGCTACCCGATCAGGGAAATCGCCCGCCAGGCCGGACTGAGCACGGCCACGGTCGACCGCGTCCTCAATGAGCGGGGCAACGTGACGGAGAGCACGATCAGGGAGGTGCATGAAGCCATCAAGGACCTGGACCGCCAGCAGAGCCAGGTCCGGCTCGGGGGCCGCACCTTCATGATCGACATCGTGATGCAGACACCGGAGCGGTTCTCCACCGCGGTACGGGACGCGCTCGAAGCCGAACTGCCCTCCCTGCATCCCGCTCTCGTGCGCTCGCGCTTCCACTTCCGGGAGGCATGCCCTCCCGAGGAGCTGATCGCAACCCTGGACAAGATCGCGAAGCGTGGTTCGCAGGGCGTGATACTGAAGGCCCCCGACGAGCCGGAGATCGCGGCCGCGGTCGGCCGCCTGGTCGCGGCCGGCATCCCGGTCGTCACTCTGGTGACCGACCTGCCCCACAGCGCCCGCCTGGCGTACGTCGGCATCGACAACCGCGCGGCGGGCACCACCGCCGCCTACCTCCTCGGACAGTGGCTGGGCAAGCGGCCCGGCAACGTGCTCACCACGGTCAGCCGCGGTTCCTTCAGGGGCGAGGAGGAACGCGAGATGGGCTTCCGCAGCGCCATGCGTCTCGCCGAGCCCAGACGCTCCCTGGTGGAGGTCACCGACAGCGACGGCCTCGACGCCACCCAGCACGACCTCGTTCTCGAGGCACTCAAGCGCGACCAGGACATCATCGCCGTCTACTCCGTGGGCGGCGGCAACCGCGCGACCCTCCACGCCTTCGAGGCGCTCGGGCGGGAGTGCGCGGTGTTCATCGCCCACGACCTCGACCACGACAACACCCGCCTGCTGCGCGAGCACCGCCTCTCCGCGGTCCTCCACCACGACCTGCGCCAGGACATGCGCCGCACCTGCCAGATCATCATGCGCGCCCACAAGGCACTCCCCGACGACGGCCCCGCGCTGCCCTCGGCGATCCAGGTGGTCACGCCGTTCAACCTGCCACCAGGCGCTCCGTCCGTGCCGGTCGTTCCCTGAAACCCGCTGTGAGCCTTCGCGCAAGGACGTCACCGAGGGCACCCCCACATAGCTGCACGGCGCATATTTTCGGCCAACTAACATTGCTGCGAATTCCCCGTAGCGATGAAGTGGAGCAGTCATGGGCCTCGGCGTGCGCTGGACCCTGCACGGTGATGGGCGTACCCCCGCCCCCGGCGCCGTCGTCAAGCCGGATGAGCGGCTGTCATGGCCGAGGACGGCGGGACTCGGCGCACAGCACGTCGTGGCCATGTTCGGGGCCAGCTTCGTCGCCCCGGTGCTGATGGGGCTCGACCCCAACCTCGCGATCATGATGTCCGGCGTCGCGACCATCCTCTTTCTGCTGGCGACCCGCGGCCGGATCCCCAGCTATCTGGGGTGCAGCCTGTCCTTCGTCGGCGTGGCCGCCGCGATCAGGGCGCAGGGCGGCGGCAGCGCGGCCGTCACCGGGGCGATCCTGGTGGTCGGCGGGGTGCTGCTGCTGAGCGGTCTGGCGGTGCGGAAATTCGGCGCCCGGATCATCCACGCGGCGATGCCGCCGGTGGTGACCGGCGCGGTGGTCATGCTGATCGGGTTCAATCTCGCGCCGGTGACCGCCGGTACGTACTGGCCCGCCGATCAGTGGACCGCGCTGCTGACGATGCTGCTCACCGGGGCGGCGGTGGTCTGTCTGCGGGGCTTCTGGTCACGTATCGCGATCTTCCTGGGGCTGGTCTTCGGCTATGCGGTGTCCTGGGTCTTCGACCGCGTCTTCGGCAGGATCCACTCGATCGACGGCAGTGGACGGGTCACCGACCACTGGCGGCTGGATCTGTCCGGCGTGGGCAAGGCGGACTGGATCGGTCTGCCGTCCCTGCACGCGCCCAGCTTCCACTGGTCGGCGGTGCTGGTGGCGCTGCCGGTCGTGATCGCGCTGATCGCCGAGAACGCCGGGCATGTGAAGGCGGTCGGCGAGATGATCGGCGATCCGCTCGACGACCAACTGGGCACGGCGATCGCCGCGGACGGCGCGGCGACCATGATCTCCACATCGGTCGGCGGCCCGGCCAATACGACGTACTCCGAGAACATCGGGGTCATGGCGGCCACCCGGGTGTACTCCACCGCCGCCTACTGGGCCGCCGCGGGCTTCGCGCTGCTCTTCGGGCTGTGCCCGAAGTTCGGCGCGGTGGTGGCGGCCGTGCCGGGCGGGGTGCTGGGCGGGATCACCGTCATCCTCTACGGCATGATCGGGCTGCTCGGTGCGCAGATCTGGGTGCACAACAAGGTGGACCTGCGCAATCCGCTCAATCTGGTGCCGGTCGCGGCGGGCGTCATCATCGGCGTCGGCGGCGTCAGCCTGAAGATCGGCCAGAACTTCGAGCTGGGCGGGATCGCCCTCGGCACCATCGTGGTGCTGTTCGGCTACCACGTCCTGCGCGCCCTGGCCCCGGCCCATCTGAAGCCGCAGGAGCCCCTGCTGGACGCGGGCACCAGCGGATACGACGACGACCGCCCGGCCTGACCGCCGGCGGACTCACCCCTGCGGGGCGAGGTCCTGCAGGCCCAGCACCCGGAGCAGTTCGAGCCGCTCGGCGGACTCGGTGCCGGGGCGGGCGGTGTGGACAATCAGCCGCTGGGCGTGTTCCGAGCTCAGCAGGACCTCGCAGTCCAGCTCCATCGCGCCCACCACCGGGTGGATGAACCGCTTGACCGTGGAGTGCCGTACGGCCACCTCATGGTCCTCCCACAGCGCCGCGAACTCCGCGCTCACCGACAGCAGTTCGGCCACCAGGGCCGCCGGGCCCGGGTCGTCGGGACGCGCCGCGAGCACGGCCCGGAGGGTGGCCACATGCAGCCGGGCGTGCTCCTCGATCTCCTCGCTCGGGAAGATCCCGGGGGCGCCGGAGGCGTCCTCGGGCCGGGTGAAGAAGCTCCGGACGATATTGCGGTCGCCGGGCGGCCGCGCCGTGATGTCGCCGACCAGCGCCGCCGCCATCGCGTTCTGCGCCAGCACCTCGCCCCAGTCGGTGATCACCTGGGCGGGGGTGTCGTACAGCCGGTCCAGCACCCTGAGCAGACCGGGCCGCACATGCCCCGAGGTGCTGCGGTCGCGCGGCGGCTCCTCCCCCACCAGGTGGAAGAGATAGTCGCGCTCGTCGTCGGTGAGCCGCAGCGCCCGGGCCAGCGCGGTCAGCATCTGGCGGGACGGGCGCGGGCCGCGGGCCTGCTCCAGCCGGGTGTAGTAGTCCGGCGACATGCCCGCGAGCTGGGCCACCTCCTCCCGGCGCAGTCCGGGCGTACGGCGCCGGGGGCCGGGCGTCAGGCCCACCTCGGCGGGGCCGAGGCGGGCGCGGCAGCGGCGCAGGAAGTCGGCGAGTTCCGATCGATGCACGCTCCCATGGTCGCCCCGCCCGCGTCGCGTATCCAGGGTCTGCCGATCCCTGGATGGGGAGGTCTCTCCCGGCCCCGCCGAGACCGTCGCAGGCTGAGGCCGAGCGAACGAGACGAAAGGCGGATGCTGATGCCCTTGATTCTGGTGACGGGTGCGACCGGCCAGGTGGGACGGCGGTTCACCAAGCGGCTGCTGGAGCGGCCCGCGGCCGGTACCGAGGTACGGGTGCTGGTGCGCGACGAGGAGCGCGGTGCGCCCTTCGCGGCCCAGGGCGCGCAGCTCACGGTGGGCGATCTGCGCGAGGAGAAGGATCTGCGGAGGGCCATGGAGGGGGTGCATGCGGTGGCCAACATCGCGGCGGCCTTCCGCGGGGTGCCGGACGAGGAGGCGTGGGCGGTCAACCGGGACGCGGCGGTCGCTCTCGGACGGGCCGCGGTCGAGGCCGGGACGAACCGGTTCCTCCAGGTCAGCACCAATCTGGTGTACGGCGCCTCGCGCGGCCGGCCGTTCACGGAGGACGACGAGAGCGTGCCCGGCGGTGTGCTGTGGGGCGCGTACCCCGCCTCGAAGGCGGAGGCGGAGCGGGAGTTGCTGGCGCTGCACCGCGAGCACGGCCTCGATCTGCGGATCGGCAGCCTGGCCTTCGTGTACGGGGACGGCGATCCGCATGTGGCGAACTTCCTGGCGCTCGCGAAGGACTGGGCCGGGAGCCAGCGGCTCGCCATGGTCCACCACGCGGATGCGACGCAGGCGCTGCTGCGGCTGCTGCGCGCACCGGGCGGCACGGCCGGCGGCTCGGTGTCGGGCCGCAAGTACAACATCGTCGACGACGCCCCGGCGACCGTCGTCGAACTGCACGGGATCGGCGGTGTGCCGCTGCCCGAGGGCATGACCGGGCGGACGGACGACGACCCCTGGTCCGGGATCACCTCCAACCTCCGGCTCCGCGATGAGCTGGGCTGGCGGCCGTTGTATCCGTCGATCTGGACGGCCCGCGACGCGGGGGTGCTGTGATAGCCGGTTGACGGGGCGTTAGACCGTCCAGGGGAAGCGGCGGCGTACGGCGGGACCGCGCCCGGTCCGGCCTGCCACCCTGGCGTCCATGACGATGCCCACGCACACGCGGCTCGCGCCGCGCACCGTGCAGAGCGTCGTGGCGCGCATGAGCGCGCTCGGCGCGGCGCTGCCGCCGGGAGATGGGGTGGCGGTCTTCAACGGGGTGTATCTGTCGGTCACCGAGGAGGTCGGCCGCCGGCTCACGGACGGGTATTTCCACGACCCGTCCGCCACCGAGGAGCTGGACGTGCGGTTCGCCGGGCGCTATCTGGCGGCGGTCGACGCGGTGGCCACGGGCGGGCGGCCGCCCGCCTGCTGGCGGCCCCTGTTCCAGCTCCGGCGCCATCCGGCGGTCCGCCCGGTGCAGTTCGCGCTCGCCGGAATCAACGCCCATATCGGCCATGACCTGGCGCTCGCGCTGCTGGAGACCTGCCGGGCCCGGGACCTCGAACCGGACGCCCTGGAGGGCGATTTCGACCGGATCGGGGCGCTGCTCACGGGGCTGGAGGAGCGGATCCGGGAGGAGCTGATGCCCGGCCCCGACCTGCTGGACGTGGCCGATCCGCTCACCCATCTCGTGGGCTCCTGGAGCCTGGAGAAGGCGCGGGACGCCGCATGGGCGGCGTTCCGCGCGCTGTGGGGGCTGCGCGGGGTGCCGGAGCTGGCGGAGGAGTTCGCGGAGCGCGTCGATACGACCGTGGGCCTGGTGGGGCGCTTTCTGCTCACCCCTCTGCCAGCGTCGTAAGCGACCCGCCGACGGCCTGACGACCTGCCGTCGGCGTAACAGCCTCTGGGACCGGCTCAGTCCTCCGGGAGCTCGACGGGCGCGATCTCGTCGTACAGATCGCCCGGCCCGGGGTTCTTCGGGTCGGTGGAGCCGCCGAAGCGGTGCATCACGCCCCATACGGCGTTGAGCGCGGTCTGGATGGCGCCCTCGGCCCAGCCCGCCGTCCAGGAGATGTCGTCGCCCGCGAGGAAGATGCCCCGCTTGTCGGCGGGCAGCCGGTCCTGCATGAAGTGGGTGAACAACCGGCGCTGGTAGCGGTAGTGACCGGGCAGATTGGCCTTGAACGCGCCCATGAAGTACGGCTCGTTCTCCCAGGACACGGTGACCGGGCTGCCGATGATGTGCTTGCGGATGTCGACCTTCGGATAGATCTCCGAGAGCGACTTGAGCATGACCTCCATCCGCTCGTTCGCCGACAGCGGCAGCCACTTGAGGCTGTCGTCGCACCAGGTGTAGGAGAGGCAGATGACGGCGGGCCGGTCCGGGCCGTCGTCCAGCAGATAGGTGCCGCGGGTCATCCGGTCGGTGAGCGTCATGCTCATCGTGTCCCGGCCGGTGATCTCGTCCTTGTCCAGCCAGAACGGCCGGTCCACCGGCACGAAGAGCTTGCTGGACTCCATGTAGTGGGTGCGCTCGATCGCCGTCCAGTGGTCGATCGGGAAGAGCGAGTCATCGCAGTCGATCTTGGAGAGCAGCATCCAGGACTGGGCGGTGAAGACCACCGCCTGGTACGAGCGGATGTCACCGCTCGCATCCGTCACCACGACGCGGTCGCCCGCGGCCCGGTGCAGCCGGGTCACGGCCGGGCGCGGCTCACCGCCGTGCAGCGAGGACAGCGAGGTGCCCTGCGGCCAGTGGACGATCTTCTCGGGCTCGCGCTCCCACAGCCGCAGCGGAAGCTGCTGGCTGCCGCCGACGATGCCGCGGTGGTGGTCGTCGGCCTCGGTGTAGACGACCCGCAGGATCTCCAGGATGGAGTTGGGGAAGTCGGTGTCCCAGCCGCCGGTGCCGAAGCCGACCTGGCCGAAGATCTCCCGGTGGCGGAAGGAGGTGAAGGCCGCGGAGTCGCAGAGGAAGCCGTAGAAGGTCTGGTTGTCCAGCTTCTCGACCAGCCGCGACCAGATCTCCCGGATCCGGGGGATGTTCCGCTCGCGGATGGCGCGGTTCATGTCGGAGAAGTCCGCGCCCTCCTCCAGGCAGGCGTTCCAGGCGTCGGCCACCTCGCGGTAGACCGGCGGCAGATCGTCGATGGTGCGGGCGTAGTGGGACTCGCCCTTGAGGTCGACGACGGTGGAGGGGGTGTCGGGGGCCAGCGGGTTGGGGAACGGCTGGGTCTTCAGGCCCACCAGGTCGATGTAGTGCTGGAGGGCGGTGGAGGACGGCGGGAAGCGCATCGCGCCCATCTCGGCGGTCAGCGCGTCGTCACAGCCGTCGAAGCCGACGGTGCGCAGCCGTCCGCCGATCCGGTCGGCCTCGTAGACCACGGGCTTCAGGCCCATCTTCATCAGCTCGTACGCGGTGACGAGGCCGGAGAGACCGCCGCCGACGACCGCGACCTCGCCACCGTGCTCGGTCGCGGGTATCTGGCCCAGGCCCGCCGGGTGGGCGAGGAAGTCGTCGTAGGCGTAGGGGAAGTCCGGGCCGAACATGGTCGTGGGCGGAAGGGCCTGATGGGCCTGCGTTTCCTGCTCGTCATGGACGGCGGTGGGCACCGTGGACGTCATGGGGTACGGATTCCTTGCTGGTTGGTGCTCAGAGCGTGTTTCGGGTACGGCAGGGGCCGGACTGATCAGGTGAGGACGGATCAGCCGAGGGAGGAGTACAGACCGGGGCGGCGGTCCCGCAGATACGGGTTGATCCGGCGCGAGGTGGTCAGCAGCTTGGGGGCGACATCGCCGAGGAGGAGTTCCTCGCCGCGGCCGGCGCGCAGACAGGTGGCGCCGTCGGGCCCCGCCAGACAGCTCAGGCCGACGAAGTCGAACTCGCCCTCGACGCCGCTGCGGTTGACGTACGCGATGTACATCTGGCTCTCGAAGGCCCGCACCGGAATGACGGATTCGGCGACGAACTCGAAGGGGTGCATCTGCGCGGTGGGCACCAGCAGCAGATCGGTCCCGGCCAGGGCATGGGCCCGTACGTTCTCGGGGAACTCCACGTCGTAGCAGATCAGGATGCCGACGGTCAGCTCGCCGATGGTGGCCTGGACGACGGGCGTCTCACCGGGGGTGAACGACGCCCGCTCGAAGCAGCCGTAGAGATGGGACTTGCGGTAGTTGGCCAGCTCGGCGCCGTCCGCCCCGACGAGCCGTGCGGAGTTGTACACGGCGCCCGCGTGGCTCTCGGGGTAGCCGTAGAGGATGGCGAGACCGTGCGTCGCGGCGATCTCGGCCACGGCCCGGCCGCTCGGCCCGTCGGCGGGCTCGGCCAGCTCCCGTACGCCGCCGCCGCCAATCGCGTATCCCGTGAGGAACATCTCCGCGGTGACCAGCAGCCCGGCCCCGTCGGCGGCCGCGTCGGCGGCGGCCTCGTCGAGGACCTTGAGGTTTCCGGCGGGATCGCCGGGGTGACCGGAGTTCTGGAGCAGAGCGGTGCGCAGCGGCGGCATGGCAGACCTTGAGGGGAGGGGTACGGGTATAAAAACAGTACGTTGCCTCCGGATCGCCCAACAAGACGGCTTCGTTGCGTCCGGCGTCGATTCATGGCGCATGGGGATCGGTGCGCGTCGATTCATTGCGCACGCCCTAAAAGGAGCGGGGGCTGTGCCGATGTGCGGCTCCGCCGCGTGGGGGTGCCCCGAAGGGGCGCGGGGCTGTGCCGATGTGCGGCTCCGCCGCGTGGGTGCGACCAGCCACGACGGCGCCGCACACGACCAACGGCAGGTCAGGGCACGACAGTCAACCAGGCCCACCCAACGGAGCGCCTACGTAGGGGCACCCGAGCTGAACCTTCGCAGCAGGGGCGAGAGCACCAGCACGGACTTGGTGCGCTCCACGAACGGCTCCCCCGCGATCCGCTCCAGCACCCGCTCGAAGTGGCGCATATCGGAGGCGAAGACCTGGACGACGGCGTCCGCGTCACCGGTGACGGTCGACGCGGACACCACCTCGGGATAGCGCGACAGGCCCCGGCGGATGGCGTCCGGCGAGGTGTTGTGGCGGCAGTAGAGCTCGATGAAGCCCTCGGTCTCCCATCCCAGTGCCACCGGGTCGACCCGCACCGTGAAGCCGGTGATGGCTCCCTCCGCGCGCAGCCGGTCCACCCGCCGTTTGACGGCGGGCGCGGACAGTCCGACCAGTTCGCCGATGTCGGCGTAGGAGCGGCGGGCGTCCTCGGCGAGGGCGTGGACGATGCGTTCGTCGAGATCATTCAGTCGCACTGGGGGGCAATCACTTCTCTGCTGTGGCCAGTCGGGATCGGCGCAAGCCGTATGCGAAGTACAGCACAAGGCCGACGGCCATCCAGCAGCCGAAGACCACCCAGGTCACGAACTGGAGGCTGCCCATCATCCACAGACACAGCGCGAAGCCGATCACCGGGAAGAGCGGGGACAGCGGCACCCGGAAGGTGCGGGGCATATCGGGCCGGGTCCGGCGCAGCACGATCACGGCGATGTTGACCAGCGCGAAGGCGAAGAGCGTGCCGATGCTGGTGGCGTCGGCGAGCTGGCCGAGCGGGATCGCGGCGGCCAGGACCCCGCAGAAGAGCGAGACGATCACGGTGTTGGCGCGGGGCACCCCGGTCCTGGCGTGGACGGTGGAGAAGACCTTGGGCACCAGCCCGTCCCGGGACATCGCGAAGAGGATGCGGGTCTGGCCGTAGAGCACGGTCAGCACCACGGAGGCGATCGCGACGACCGCTCCGGCGGCCAGCAGCACGGCCCAGGCGTCCTGTCCGGTGACATCCTTCATGATCGAGGCGAGCGCGGCCTCGGAGCCCGAGAACTTCTTCCACGGCAGGGCGCCCACCGCGACGGCGGCGACCAGGCAGTACAGCGCGGTGACGATGATCAGCGACAGCATGATCGCGCGGGGCAGGTCGCGCTGGGGGTTCTTGGCCTCCTCACCGGCCGTGGAGGCGGCGTCGAAGCCGATGTAGGAGAAGAAGAGGGTGGCGCCGGCGGCGCTGACGCCCGCCATGCCCAGCGGCATGAACGGGGTGTAGTTGCCGGCCCGGATGCCGGTGAAGGCGACGGCGCAGAAGAGGATCAGCGCCGCGATCTTCACCCCCACCATGACCGTGTTGGCGCGGGCGCTCTCCTTGGCGCCGCCCAGCAGGAACGCCATGGCCAGCAGCACCACGAGCAGGGCGGGCAGATTGAAGATCCCGCCGTCCCCGGGCGGGGCGGCCAGGGCGTCGGGGATGGTCACGCCGAGGGTGCCGTCGAGCAGTTCGTTGAGGTACTCGCCCCAGCCGACGGCGACGGCCGCCACCGAGACGCCGTACTCCAGGATCAGACACCAGCCGCAGACCCAGGCGATCAGCTCGCCCATCGTGGCGTAGGCGTAGGAGTAGGAGGAGCCGGAGACGGGGATGGTGCCCGCCAGCTCGGCGTAGGACAGCGCGGAGAACAGCGCGGTGAGCCCGGCGATGACGAACGACACGATGACCGCGGGACCGGCGTCCGGCACGGCCTCGCCGAGCACCACGAAGATGCCGGTGCCCAGGGTGGCCCCAATGCTGATCATGGTGAGCTGCCACATGCCCATGGAGCGCCGCAGGCTGCCGCCCTCACCCTGGCCGCCCTCGGCGACCAGCCGCTCCACCGGCTTGCGCCGCATCAGCCGGGCGCCCAGCCCGCCGACCGGAGGGTCTGATTCCGGTTGCTGGGTGGCGGGCGGTGCTGCGCCGTTCTCCAACACAGGGGTGGCTCCTTAATCGCTGCCATCGGGTGGTGGCGACCGACTGCGGACATACGGGTGCCCGAAAGCAAACCCGCAGGTGGGAATCGCCGAGCAGTCGGTCCCCGCCACTCCACGTCAGCGCAAGACCCTATGAGCCGTCCGCCGACGGCCGTAATGGACCATGGTTGCGCATACCCGTGGCAACGTTGCGCGCGGGGGCGCTCGGCGGGGAATCGTTGCGAGACACTGCGCGAGTCAGCGCTCGTTTCACCCGAATGCCGCGATACTGCACCATTTTAGCGGTCGTTGGTGGGGACGTGACCACTGACAGCCTGCAACCACCCGATCACTCCCAGCTCAGTGCCGAACCCGTGTTCCGGCCCCGAGACCAGGGGGGTGACAGCGAGCGCTACCCGCTCGAATACTGCGCGAGAGTCTGGGAGGACTTCATCCGGGCGCTGGGCCGGATCGAGGCGGACTTCCTCCAGCGGTCCGATACGCCGGAACCGGGCGTCAAGGCATGACGTACACCGAGCCGAGGCCGGGCGGCTACGGGCCCCCACCCACCGGCCACCGGCACGCCCCCGCGCCCCCTCCCGGGGAGCGGTACGAGGCGGCAGCCGATTATGAGATGAATCCTTTCCCCCTGCCCGACCCGGAGACCATCGAGGGCCGCTGGGACCTGGAGGGAGACCTCGCCCGGCTGCTCCAGACGACCTCCCCCGAGGAGTCGGTGCACACCACCGGCCCCATCGGACCGGTCGTTCCCCTCCACACCCCCTCCCCCACGCATGTGCGGGGGCGTGGCAAGCGCCGCCGGGTCCGCTTCCGGCTGCCGACGCTGCCGTGGCTGCATGTGATCAGCCTGATCTTCGCGGCGGTCACCACGGTCATCGTCGCCATGCTGAGCGTGCTCGGCGGAATGATCTCCTACCGCCCGCTGCGCTATCTGGCCTCCCCGAGCACCTCGGAGTCCATGGCGGCGTGGTGGCCCCTGCTGGTCTACGGACCCTGGCTGGTCGCCTCGCTGTCGGTGCTGCGGGCCGCCCTGCACCGCCGGGGCGCGGGGCACTCATGGGCCGTGGTGGTGCTCTTCTCCACCATCGCGGTGTTCCTGTGCGTCGCACACGCCCCGAGGAACGCGCCCAGCATGGCCGTGGCCGGTCTTCCCCCGGTCGCCGCGCTGGTCTCGTTCCACCAGCTGGTCCGGCAGATCACCCTCACCAGCCCGCCGCGCCACGCGCTGCCCCGCACCCGGGGTGAGCGCGGAGTGGCGAGGTGAGACCCCGCCGCGACGCACCACCACAACCCCACTCACCCGAGCCGAGTGGGGTTGTGGTGTTCGGGGGCTCGGTTCGCCTCCGGGGCGAGCCGAACTCCTGAGCCTCAGTCCCAGCTTGCGTGGAGCGGCTTGCCCTCCGCGTAGCCCGCGGCGCTCTGCACGCCCACCACGGACCGCTCGTGGAACTCCTCCAGCGACCCGGCGCCCGCGTAGGTGCAGGAGCTGCGCACGCCCGCGATGATCGAGTCGATCAGGTCCTCGACCCCCGGCCGGGCCGGGTCCAGGAACATCCGCGAGGTGGAGATGCCCTCCTCGAACAGCCCCTTGCGAGCCCGCTCGTACGCCGACTCGTCGCTGGTGCGGTTGCGCACCGCGCGTGCCGACGCCATGCCGAAGCTCTCCTTGTACGGCCGGCCGTCGGCGGTGTGCTGGAGGTCGCCGGGCGACTCGTACGTCCCCGCGAACCAGGAGCCGACCATGACGTTGGACGCTCCGGCCGCGAGCGCCATGGCGACGTCGCGGGGGTGCCGGATGCCACCGTCCGCCCAGATGTGCTTGCCGAACTTCCGTGCCTCGGCGGCGCATTCCAGCACCGCGGAGAACTGCGGCCGGCCCACGCCGGTCATCATGCGGGTGGTGCACATCGCGCCCGGCCCGACGCCGACCTTGACGATGTCGGCACCGGCCTCGATGAGGTCGCGCACGCCCTCGGCGGCGACCACGTTGCCCGCCACCACCGGCACCCGCGGGCCCAGGCCGCGGACCGCCTTGAGCGCGGCGATCATCGACTCCTGGTGGCCGTGGGCGGTGTCCACGACGAGGGCGTCCACCCCGGCGTCCAGGAGCGCCTTCGTACGGCCCTCCAGATCGCCGTTGACCCCGACGGCGCCCGCGATCCGCAGCCGGCCGCCCGCGTCCACCGCGGGCTTGTAGAGCGTCGCGCGCAGCGCGCCCTTGCGGGTCAGGATGCCCGCCAGCTTCCCGTCCGCGTCGACGGCGGGGGCGAGCTTGCGGTGGGCGGCGTCGAGGCGGTTGAACGCCTCCTGGGGGTCGATGGCGGCGTCGAGCACCATCAGCTCGCGCGACATCACCTCGGAGAGTTGGGTGAAGCGGTCCACGCCGGTCAGGTCGGACTCGGTCACCACGCCCACCGGACGCCCGTCCTCGACCACCACGCCCGCGCCGTGTGCCCGCTTGGGCAGCAGCGACAGCGCGTCGGCGACGGTGCCGGTCGGGGCGAGGACGATCGGGGTGTCCAGCACCAGATCGCGGCTCTTGACCCAGCGGATCACGTCCGTGACGACGTCGATCGGGATGTCCTGCGGAATGACGACGAGGCCACCGCGACGGGCGACCGTCTCGGCCATGCGGCGGCCGGCGATCGCGGTCATGTTGGCGACGACGAGTGGAATGGTGGTGCCGGTGCCGTCGGGTGAGGCCAGGTCCACCCCCTGGCGGGAGCCGACCGCGGAGCGGCTCGGCACCATGAACACATCGTCGTACGTCAGGTCGTAGGGAACCGGGGAAGATTCCACGTGGCGCCCCGTACCGGGCTCGAGGAAACGCATGAGTCTCACATTTTCACGCGAAACGACGCAGGTCACTCCCATAGCGGCACAACAAAACACCCCCGCATTCGTAGAGTCCTCCAAAGAGGCGCTGCGGGGGCTGCTGCGGTGCCGACAGGCAACCTGCCTAACGTCGAAACGTTACCCGAGGGCGAGTGACGCCATGCGGCGGAGCACCGCTGGACACGTCCGCGAGCGGTCGGGGCCCGGCCAGGAGCCGTAAGAGAGCTTCAATTATGGCCGTTCGTTCCACCGCCCGCGACTTTCTGAGGCAACCCTTAGACCTAGCTCTCCGAAGTCCCGGAATCACCGGCTGTGCACGTACACAGGAGGGGTGGGGCGCTCGACCGAGTGCCCCGCGTGCCAACCGCGAACGGGAGCCGCGCATGCCCATCCGCTGAGGTGTGTATGAGCGGCACTGGGTGCGAACGGCTGCCGTCGCCCCTCTACCGAAGGAGTTGACCATGTCTATTGCCGTACCGGCCGAGTCGGCCAAGGAGATGTCGGAGTTCGACCTGGACGTGCGTGTCGAGCTCGACGAGCCGACGGCCGCACACAGCGCCTCCGTCACGCCCACGGCGTCCATCATCTGGTGCACCGTCGCCGCGCCGGCCTGTTAGTAGCCAGGACCGCGCGGGGCCCGGGCCCGGCCCGGGCCCCGCGCGGCTCGCCGACTGCGGAATTCTCGGCGGTGCCGAGCGTGAACGGGAGAGACGACCCCATGGCCGAAGACCACGCGATGTTCCACGCGGAGCCCACCGGGATGCTCCGCGTCCCCCTCCTTCCCCACTCGGCCCCCGAGACCCGCGCACACCTCGACCCGCGCGACCGCGAGCAGGTCCGCCGGTACATCGACGCGCTCCTCTCCGACGAACGGGTCGAGGAGGCCCTCGCCGTCTCCAGCCCCTCACTGCACCGCACCGTCGAGGCGCTGCGCGCGGGCGCGCCGATGAAACCCGGCGCCCTGCGCAAGCTCACCCTCGCGGCGACGCGCTACGTCCTGCGGGGCGCCAGCCGCGCCACCCCCTTCGGACTCCTGGCGGGCGTCGCCCCGGTGTCCTTCGGCGAGGCGGGCTGCCATATCCGGCTGGGCACCCGGCACCGGAAGGCGGTGCGCCCGGACGGCGGCTGGCTGACCGGCGTGCTCACCGCCTGGGAGGGCGACCTCGAGGTACTGCGCGCGCTGCGCGTCGTGGCGAACGACCTGGGCTTCGCACGCGGGCAGCGCTGGGTGCTCCCCTGCGGCTACGACGCGAAGGACCCCGCCGGCTCCGATGAGCCGGCCACCGACGAACAGCGGCGCGAGGGGCGGACCGCCCAGGAGATCTCCGTACGCCACACGGCGGCCGTGCGGACCATCCTCGCCGCCGCCCGGCACCCCTGCCCGGCCGGGGACCTGCTGAAGACCCTCGACGAGGCGTACCCGAACGTCCCCGCGTCCGCCAAGGAGGGGCTTCTCCTCGAACTCGTCCGCCAGGGCTTCCTCCTCACCGAGTTACGCCCCCCGCTCGGCGAGACCGACCCGCTGCGGTACGCGGTGGAGGTCCTCAAGTCCGTGGGCCAGGCCGCCAAGGCAGGCGAACTGACCGTCATCGGCGACCTGCTGGACGAATACGGCGCGGAACGCCTCGGCGCGGGGCTCGGCCGCTGGAAGAAGGCCCTGGACGCGATGGGCGGCCTGCGCGCCGATGACCGGCCGATCCAGGTCGACATGCGGCTGGACGCGGAAGTCACCCTGGACCAGGAGGTGTTGCGGGAGGCGGAGCGCGCGGCCACGGCGCTGTGTCTCGCCGCACCCGACACGATGCCGACGCCGGAGCTGCGGGAGTACCGTGACGCGTTCGTCGAACGCTACGGCACCGGCCGGGCCGTGCCGCTCGCCGACGTCCTCGACCCGCACACCGGCCTGGGCCCGCCCGCCGACTACGACCATCCCAAAAGCGAACGGCGCACGGCGGAAGCCGGTGAGCCGAGCGAACGCGACCGGGCCCGGAACGAGTTCCTGGCCGAGCTGGCCCTCACCGCGATCGCGTCGGGCGACCGCGAGGTGGTGCTCGACGACACGGCACTCGACCGGCTGCGCGGCTCCGGAGCACCGCCCCCGGCCGCGATGGAGCTCTGTGCCCATCTGACCGCCCCCTCGCGGCGATCCCTCGAAGGGGGCGACTTCACGCTCGTGCTCTCCCCGTCGACAGGATCGCCGGCCCCGGGCGCGCTCTTCGGCCGGTTCGCCTACCTCCTCGACGACGTGGAGGAGGTAGGCGAGTTGGCGCGCCGTTCCGCCGCCGACTCGGCCCGGGACAGCGCGCTCCAGGCGCACCTGGACTTCCTGCCCCTGAGGGGGCGCGACGCCAATGTGGCCCGCGTTCGGCCGTTCTGGACCGAGCGGGTCGCGGTGGGCTGCTTCGCGGACCGCGCCTCGCCCGCCGTGCGGGGAGTGGGCGATCTCGCACTGGCCGCCGACCCGGACCGGCTGTATCTCGTGGACGCCTCGACCGGACAGGAGATCAACCCCCGGGTTCCGACCATGCTCGACCCGCGGCGCGCCCCCGCGGCGGTCCGTCTGCTGCGTGAGCTGCCGACGATGGGGAGCTGGCCCTCGTGCGTATGGACATGGGGGCGCCTGTCCACACTTCCCCACCTGCCCCGCGTCCGGTTCGGCAGGACGGTCCTCGCCCCCGCCCGATGGCGGCTGACCGACCCCGGCCTCATGGACTCCTCCCTCTCCGACGCGGAGTGGGAGCACCGGCTGGACGGCTGGCGGGCGCGCTGGAACGTGCCCGACCGGGTCGCCGTCGGCGGGGGCGACCACCGGGTGGAGCTCGACCTGACCGCCCCGCTCCACCGCATGGTGCTGCGCCGCGAGCTCGGCCGGGGCAAGGACGTGACGGCGTACGAGACGCCCGAGGACGCGGGGGCGGGCGAGGGCTGGCTCGCCACCGACCAGGGGGCGTTCAGCAGCGAACTGGTGATTCCGCTGCTGCCCGCCCGCCCGGCGACCGGCGAGTCCCCGGCCGTCCGGGCCCCGGCGCGGCGGATCCGCCCGGTCGGTCCGCCCGTCCCGCGGCACAGCCGCGAGTGGCTCTACGGCAGGCTCTACACCTACGCCAACCGCCAGGACGAGGTGCTGACCGAGCACCTGCCCCGGCTGCTGGCGGCCCTGCCGCCCGCGGTGGACCGCTGGTTCTTCATCCGCTACGCCGATCCGGCCGGCGCGCATCTGCGGCTGCGCTTCCACGGCGACCCCGCCACGCTCCACGGCGAGCTGACACCGGGCGTCCTCGACTGGGTGGAGCAGCTCCGCGACCTGCGCCTGGCCGGGGCGTTCGTCATCGACGGCTATGAACCCGAAACCCACCGCTATGGC
This sequence comes from Streptomyces sp. 11-1-2, assembly GCF_003595545.1. Classification (NCBI taxonomy): domain Bacteria; kingdom Bacillati; phylum Actinomycetota; class Actinomycetes; order Kitasatosporales; family Streptomycetaceae; genus Streptomyces; species Streptomyces sp. 11-1-2. The sequence goes on along the minus strand of NZ_CP022545.1, from coordinate 9,107,947 downwards.
GGCCACGAGGCCATCGAGGCCGCCGAGACGGTCTTCCACCACGACAGCGTGGCCGCCGTCGAACAGCTACGCCTGCGGGCGGCGGACGCGGTCGGCGTCGAGCCGCAGGTGCTCGCCGCCGCCAACTACCTCGACCTCACCCGCCAGGTCCACGGCGACCGGTGGACCGACTGGTGGCTGCGCGACCCGCGGGACGAGGAGCACCACGCCTACTTCCGGGAACGCCGCGCGGCGGCACTCCACCTGCTGGACGGCGGGCTCCGGGCCACGTTCCCCACCGAGGGCGCTGCCGCCGCGCTCACCGCCCTCGACGCCAGGGCGGCCGCCATGCGCGCCTATGCCTCCGTGGCCGCCGACCCATCGGTGCTGGCGAGTGTGTTGCATATGCACCACAACCGGCTGATCGGCACCTCACGCACCTCCGAAGGCCGTTCGCTGGCGGTGGCGCGCGGCCTCGCCCAGGCCGACCACGGACGGCGGAGGCATCTCGGATGACGACGGAGGCATCTCGGGTGACGGCGGCATCAGCCGGGCGGTGGGACCCCGGCACGGTGGCGGCCGAGATCGGCGCCCGTATCCGCGACCACGTCACCAACACCCGCACCGGGGACTTTTCCGCTGCCGGGCTCGGCATGGGTGCCTCGGGGGCGGCGCTGTTCCTCAGCGAGCTGAGCAGGAACGATCCGGGCCTGCGCCCGACCGTCCACGCCCTGCTGGCGGCGGAGGCCGGGTACGCCGGTGCCAGAGGTCCCGGGCTGATCACGGGCCTGGGCAGTCTCGGCTTCGCCGCCAAGCACGCCGCCCGCTCGCCCCGGGACTACGCCACCGTACGGGGCCGAGTGGACGCGACCCTGCGGCATCGCCTCGGAACGGTCCTCGACGCCGAGTACGAGCGAATGGAATCCGGTGTCCCCGGGGCGGACCGGGAACACTTCGACGTCGTCTCCGGTGTGACCGGCCTCGGCCGGTACTTCCTCGCCGAGCCGTCCGACCCCGAAGCCGTCCACGACGTGCTGCGGTATCTCGTCGCCCTCACCGAGCCCGTCAAGGCCGGGTCCGGGCCGCTGCCCGGCTGGTTCAGCCCCCCGTGGCCCGCCGCGGTGGACCCGCGGCGGCGGGAGTGGGTGCTCGACCTGGGGCTCGCCCACGGCATCGCCGGGCCGCTCGCGCTGCTGTCCCTGTGCTGGACGCGCGGACTGCGCGTCCCCGGCCACGACACGGCCATCCGCCGTATCGCCCGGTGGCTGATGAGCTGGCGCCAGGAGGACCCGGACGCGGGCCCCGGCTGGCCCGGTACGGTCTCCGCCGACCAGGAGCTGGCCCCCACCCGGCCCGCCCTGGGTCCGGGGCGCGCGAGCTGGTGCTACGGCGCTCCGGGAATCGCCCGCGCGCTGCAGCTCGCCGGAGTCGCGCTGGGCGAGGACGCGTGGGTGCACACCGCGGCGGAGGCGATGAGGGCGGTCTTCGCCCGCCCCGACGGACCGCGGGGGCTGGACGATCCCGGACTGTGCCACGGCCTCGCCGGGCTGGCCCGGATCACCGGGCGTATCGCCGACGACCTGGACGACGCGTCGCTGTCCGCGCGGGCGGACGAGATCACCGAGCGGCTGTGCGCCCGCTTCGACCCCGGCACGGCCTTCGGTTTTCCCATCGCGCCGGTGCTACCGCTCCGGCCGGAGCCGCTGGACGCGCCGACGTTCCTGGAGGGCGCGGCGGGCGTCGCCCTCGTCCTGCTCGGCCGGAGCACGCCGCCCGCCGGAACCGCCGACGGTGAGGTGCCGTGGGACGCCGCCCTGCTTCTGGCGTGATCCGATACGGCGAGCGGCGGGCCGCTCGCCGTTTCCCCCTTGCCCGCCGCTTTCCCCCTTGCCCGCCGCGACCGGCCCGCTACACGCCGTCCGGATCGGCGCGGTCCAGGGCGGGGTGGGCGGCGGGGGTGGTTTCGGCGAGCAGGTAGTCCGCGGCGGCGGTGTCCGTGACCAGGCTGGTGACCAGGCCGGACCTCAGCACCGCCCCGATCGCCTCGGCCTTACGGCGGCCACCGGCGATGGCGACCACCTCGGGGATCCGGCGCAGCCGGTCGGCCTCCACGGTGATGCAGCGCTCGCCCAGGTCGCGGCCGATGCGGCGGCCCTCGGCGTCGAAGAGGTGGGCCGACATCTCGGCGGCGGCGCCCAGGCTCTCGTAGTGGGCCCGCTCCTTCTCGGTCAGCATGTCGTAGACCGTGGAGATCCCGGCCTCCCAGGAGCCGATGGAGACGCAGGCCACGGTGACCTTGTCGAAGTACTCGAAGGCGCGGGCGATACCGGTCTGGCCGCGCAGGGCGTCCGCGGTGGCCGTGTCCGGCAGCAGCATCGGCGCGTAGATGGGGTGCGCCTCCCCGCCCGAGACGGCGGCGGCGCGGCGCACCGCCTCGACCGAGCCGCGCTCGGCCGTGCCCGCGTCGTACACGCCGGTGAGCTGGACGACGGTGCACGGGGGCAGCCGGTGCAGCGCGGCCGCCATGTGGATCGTGGACCGCCCCCAGGCCAGCCCCAGCACATCCCCCTCGGTCACCAGCTCGCCCAGCAGGTCCGCGGCGACCTCGCCGAGGTTCTCCGGGTCCGGGGTGTCCGCCTCGGCGTCGGCCGGGGACTCCACGACGACCGCGTGGCGCAGCCCGTAGCGGGCGCGCAGGGCATCGGAGCGCTCCGCGTCGAGCTCGGCGGGAACCCGGATCTCGATGCGCACCAGATCGCGCTCGAGCGCCGTCTCGAGCACCCGCGCGACCTTGAAGCGGCTGACGCCGAACTCCTCGGCGATCTGGATCTTGGACTTGCCCTCGAGGTAGAAGCGGCGCGCCATGGCCGCCGCCTGCACCAGTTCGGCGGGTCCCATCCGCGTGGCTGAACGGCCCGTCGACACCGCGGTCTCCTCACTATTCACTGTCCGGACTCACCGTTCATCCTGTCAGAAACGGCGGAGTTGGTTCGCCCTTCACCCTTGAGTTCACCGACCGGTAGCTACGTCGCCTCATGTTCCGGGGGTGCCAGTTGCCTTCTCGGCGAGCTGGCGCAGTGCCTGTACGGCCTTGGCCGGGTCGTCGGCGCCGTAGACGGCCGAGCCCGCCACGAAGACATCGGCGCCCGCCTCGGCGCACCGCTCGATGGTGGCGGCCGAGACCCCGCCGTCCACCTGGAGCCACATCTGGAGTCCATGCTTGTCGATGAGCTGCCGGGTACGGCGGATCTTCGGCAGCATGATGTCCAGGAACGCCTGGCCGCCGAAGCCGGGTTCCACGGTCATCACCAGCAGCATGTCCAGCTCGGGCAGCAGATCCTCGTACGGCTCGATGGGCGTGGCCGGCTTGAGCGCCATCGAGGCCCGCGCGCCCTTGGCCCGGATCTCGCGCGCCAGCCGCACCGGCGCGGCCGCGGCCTCCACATGGAAGGTGACGGAACCGGCCCCCGCCTCGATGTACTGCGGCGCCCAGCGGTCCGGGTCGTCGATCATGAGATGGCAGTCCAGCGGGGTTTCCGTGGCCCTGCCCAGCGACTCGACCACCGGAACCCCGAGGGTGAGGTTGGGGACGAAGTGGTTGTCCATGACGTCGACGTGGAGCCAGTCGGCACCCTCGACCGCCTTCGCCTCATCCGCGAGGCGAGAGAAGTCCGCGGACAGGATGCTGGGGTTGATCTGCAAGGCCATGCCACCAGCCTCCCACGGTCCACGCCGGTCCATGGAGCCGGGATCATCGCAACGGCCCGCACCGCCGTGATCACTTGGTTCCGCTCCGATCGACCGCTCCGATCGACGGACGGCGACGGAGCCAGGACCATGAAGAAGTCGGATAAAACCCCTAGACATTACGTGCAAACAGGCAACCCACCATGACGAGCGATCGAATACCCCGGCATCTGCCCCGGCATCCCCGCACCGCGGTGTGCGCGGCGCTGACCGCGGCCGTCGTCGTATCGCCGGTCGCCGGGGCCGGGCCCGCCTCCGCCGCGGCCACGGCACCGCGGCCGGTCTGCGTCTCGCACCAGTCCGGGCTGGCCGGCAAGCTGTCCAAGGACATCGCCGCGGCGCTGCGCGGCCGGTCCGGCACCACCGCGGTCAGCCTCCGCGACCACGCCACCGACACCCGCTGCACCCTGCGCGCGAACCAGCGGTTCGACTCCGCGAGCGTGGTGAAGGCGACGGTCCTGGGAACGCTGCTGTGGGACGCGCAACGGCACCACCGGCCGCTGACCAAGAGCGAGCAGACCCTCGCCAAGGCCATGATCACCAAGTCGGACAACGCCTCGACCAGCAAGCTGTGGAAGAAGCTCAAAGCCTCCCGGGTCAAGGCGTTCCTGCGGGCGGCGGGCATGGACGCCACCGTGCCCGGCAAGAACGGCTACTGGGGCCTCACCCGGATCACCGCGAACGACCAGGAGCGGCTCCTGGACCTGATCACCCACCCGAACACGGTGCTGACCGACGCCTCCCGCCGCTACATCCTCTCGCTGATGGGCAAGGTCATCCGCGAACAGCGCTGGGGCACCCCGGCCGGCGCCCCGGGCGGGGTGCGGATCCAGGTGAAGAACGGCTGGCTGGAGCGGTCCACCCACGGCTGGCGGGTGCACAGCATCGGCGCCTTCACCGGTGGCGGCCACGACTACACCCTCACCGTGCTCACCCAGGACAACCGCACCATGAAGGCGGGCGTGGCCACCATCGAGGCGGTGGCGCGCGCGGTGCACAAGGACCTCAACCCCACCGCCCACGCGGCCACCGTCTACGCCCCGACCGACTGGCCGCGGGAAGCGCTTCCGGCGGTCCCGAAGGACTGACGCGCCGCTCACCGCGGCCGTACGATGCCCCGGGGCCGCTCACTCCGGGAACCCGCGGATGAACGGGCGCGGTCAGCCGGTGCGGCGCGAACGGGCGCGGTCAGCCGGTCCGGCGCAGCAGGGCCAGATACATGGCGTCCGTACCGTGCCGGTGCGGCCACAACTGGACGTCCGGGCCGTCGCCCAGCTCGGGCACCCCCGGCAGCAACGGACGGGCGTCGATCCACTCCGCGGAGACGGCCGGGCCGCCACGCCCCCTGAGGACGTCCTCGACCACGGCCTTGGTCTCGGCCGGATGCGGGGAACAGGTCGCATAGCCGACCACGCCGCCGATCCGCACCGAGGCCAGGGCCTCCCGCAGCAGCCCGCGCTGCAGCGGGGCGAAGCCGTCGAGGTCCTCGGGGCGGCGCCGCCAGCGCGCCTCGGGGCGGCGGCGCAGCGCACCGAGCCCGGTGCACGGCACATCCACCAGCACCCGGTCGAAGGCGCCGGGCCGCCACGGCGGCCGGGTGCCGTCCGCGGCGATCACCTGGTACGGGCCGGGGTTGCCCGCCAGGGCCCTGGCCACCAGCCGGGCCCGGTGCGGCTGCTTCTCGGCGGCCAGCAGCACGGCGCCGCGCTCCGCGGCCAGCGCGGCGAGCAGTGCGGCCTTGCCGCCGGGGCCCGCGCAGCCGTCCAGCCAGCGCCGGTCCTCCCCCTCCAGCGGCGCGTTCGCCAGCGCGAGGGCCACCAACTGGCTGCCCTCGTCCTGGACCCCGGCGCGCCCCTCGCGCACCGCCTCCAGCGCCCCGGGCTCCCCGCCCTCGGTGAGCCGCACCGCGTACGGGGACCAGCGGCCCGGTACCGCGGCCCCCTCGCCGACCGCGTCCAGCAGCTCCCCGGCCGTGGACCGGCCGGGCCGGGCGACGAGGGTGACCTCGGGCCGTTCGTTGTCGGCGGCCAGCAGCTCTTCGATCCCGGAGCTGCCGCCGCCGAGCGCGTCCCACAGGGCGGAGACGACCCAGCGCGGATGCGAGTGGCGGACGCCCAGATGCTCCTCGGGGTCCTCGTCGTAGGGCGGGGCGACCCGCTCCAGCCAGCCGTCCAGGTCATGGGCGGCGATCCTGCGCAGCACGGCGTTGACGAACTTGGCCCGTCCGTCGCCGAGCACCACCCGGGCCAGCTCGACGCTCGCCGAGACGGCGGCGTGCGTGGGGATACGGGTCCCCAGTAGCTGATGGGCGCCGAGGTTCAGCACGTCGAGCACGGGCGGATCCACCTCGCGCAGCGGGCGGTCCACGCATTCGGCGATGATCGCGTCGTAGGTGCCCTGATGGCGCAGGGTGCCGTAGACCAGCTCGGTGGCGAGCGCCGCGTCCCGGGCGTCGAACCGCGGCCCGCCGGCCTCCGCGCTCTCCCGCGCCTTGCGCAGCAGGGGCGGGAGAACGAGGTTGGCGTACGCGTCCCGTTCGTCGACCGCCCGCAGCGCCTCGAAGGCGAGGATCCGCACGGGGTCCTTCTGCGGGCGGCGGTAGGGCTTGCCAGGCCGGTTCGGGGCGTGGGGACGGCGACGACGGGGCTGGTCGGTCACGGGAAATGTGCTCCGGGGGACGGATCGGGCTCGAAGGGACCAGCCTACGTCGCCGGGGCCTCGGCGGCCGTGGGGCCGCCATCCAGGGCCGTGACCTTGGCGCTGGTGCCGGGGGCGCTCGCTCCGTCCACGGCCGTCACCGTCGCGCCCATACCGGGGGCGCCCACCGCGTCCACGGCGAATCCGCCGCCCATCGCGGCCGGTTGCTCGAACTGGGTGCGGTACAGCTCCTCGTAGCGCCCTCCGGCGGCCAGCAGCGCGGTGTGCGTACCGCGCTCCACGATCCGCCCGCCCTCGACGACGAGAATGAGATCCGCCGCCCGAACTGTGGACAGCCGGTGGGCGATCACCACCGCGGTGCGCCCCTCCAGCGCCTCGCCGAGCGCCTCCTGCACATCCGCCTCCGAAGTGGAGTCCAGATGCGCGGTGGCCTCGTCGAGGATCACCACCCGGGGCCGGGCCAGCAGCAGCCGGGCGATGGTCAGCCGCTGGCGCTCACCGCCGGAGAGCCGGTAGCCGCGCTCGCCCACGACGGTCTCGAGACCGTCCGCCAGGGACGCGATCAGCCCCTCCAGCCGGGCCCGGCGCAGCACTTCCCACAGCTCCTCGTCGGTGGCCTCCGGCCGGGCCAGCAGCAGATTGGCGCGGATCGAGTCATGGAAGAGATGGCCGTCCTGCGTGACCATGCCGAGAGTGGCGCGGATCGAATCGGCGGTCAGATCGCGGACGTCCACCCCGGAGAGCCGCACGGCGCCGCCATCGGCGTCGTAAAGCCTGGGCAGCAGCTGCGCGATGGTCGACTTCCCGGCGCCGGAGGAGCCCACCAGCGCGACCATCTGGCCCGGTTCGGCCCGGAAGGAAAGCTGGTGCAGGACCTGGACACCACCGCGGGTGTCCAGGGTGGCGACCTCCTCCAGGGAGGCGAGGGAGACCTTGTCCGCGGCCGGGTAGCCGAAGTCCACACGGTCGAACTCGACGGACACGGGCCCGTCGGGGACCTCCCGGGCGTCCGGCTTCTCCTTGATCAGCGGCTCGAGGTCGAGCACCTCGAAGACCCGCTCGAAGCTGACGAGCGCGCTCATGACCTCGACCCGCGCCCCGGCCAGCGCGGTCAGCGGCGCGTACAGCCGGGTGAGGAGCAGCGCGAGCGCGACGACGGCGCCGGGGTCGAGCCGCCCGTGCAGCGCGAACCAGCCGCCGAGGCCGTAGACCAGGGCGAGGGCCAGGGCGGAGACGAGGGTCAGGGCGGTCACGAAGGAGACCTGGACCATCGCGGTCCGCACCCCGATGTCCCGCACCCGCCGGGTCCGCGCGGCGAATTCGGCGGACTCGTCGGCGGGCCGGCCGAAGAGCTTGACCAGGGTGGCCCCGGGCGCGGAGAAGCGCTCGGTCATCTGGGTGCTCATCGCGGCGTTGTGCGCGGCCGCCTCGCGGCGCAGCTTCGCCAGCCGTCCGCCCACCCGGCGCGCGGGCAGCAGGAAGAGGGGCAGGAGCACCAGCGTCAACAGGGTGATCTGGCACGAGATCCCCATCATGACGACCAGGGTGAGCAGCAGCGTCACCATATTGCCGACCACCCCGGAGAGGGTGTCGCTGAACGCCCGCTGCGCGCCGATGACGTCGTTGTTGAGCCGGCTGACCAGCGCACCGGTGCGGGTCCGGGTGAAGAACGCCACCGGCATCCGCTGGACGTGGTCGAAGACGGAGGTGCGCAGATCGAGGATCAGCCCCTCGCCGATATTCGCCGACAGCCAGCGGGTCAGCAGCCCGAGGGCCGCCTCCGCCACGGCGATCGCGGCGATGAGCCCGGCCAGCCCGAGCACCGTGTCCTGTCCCGAATGGTGGACGATCGCGTCCACCACCCGGCCGGCCAGCAGCGGCGTCGCCACCGCGAGCACCGCCGTGACCGTGCTCAGCACCAGGAACAGCTGCAGCTGACGGCGGTGCGGACGGGCAAAGGCGCCGATACGGCGCAGTGTCTCGCGGGAGAAGGGCCGCCGGTCGTCGCTGGCATTGGACGCCTGATACAGGGAATGCCAGGCGGTCACTTCGATGTCCATCACGTACCTCCGAGGTCTCGTGAGGAACGTAGGACTTCAACTCAGGTTGAAGTCAACATCCGCCGCCCCGGCGCGCCCGACGGCCGCCCTTCAGCCGTGTGGACCTGCTCAGGGTTCTGCCCTGTGGACCTGCTCGGTGTCAGCCCTGTGAACCTGCTCAGGCCCGCCGTGCCGCTGGGTCTGCCTCGGTCCCGTGGCGTGTGCCGCTGGGTCGGCCTCGGCCCCGTGGCCCGCTCAGGCCCCGAGCCGCTCGCCCTCCGCGATCCGCACCCCGCGCGCCCAATCCGCCGCGAACATCGGCTTCTTGCCCTGCGGCCGCACCCACGTCAGCTCGACGGCATGGCTGCCGGTGCCCACGTACACGGCCTTCTTGGTCGCGGCCAGCCGGCCGGGCTCCAGATCCGTACGGTCCGCCACCGGCCGCGCCGAGACGACCTTCAGCCGCTCGCTACGGAAGGTGGTCCACGCACCCGGGGCGGGGGTGCACGCCCGCACCAGCCGGTCGACGCGCAGCGCGGGCGCCGTCCAGTCGATCTCCGCGTCCTCGACGGTGATCTTCGGGGCGAGCGAGATGCCCTCGGCCGGCTGCGGCACCGGGAGCAGGGTGCCGTTCTCGATGCCGTCCATCGTCGCTTCGAGCAACCCCGCACCGGCGAAGGCGAGCCGGGTCAGCAGATCACCGCTGGTGTCGGTGGCCCGCACCTCCTCCGTCACCACCCCGAACACCGGCCCGGAGTCCAGCCCTTCCTCGATCTGGAAGGTCGAGGCGCCGGTCATCTCGTCGCCCGCGAGCACGGAGTGCTGCACGGGTGCCGCGCCCCGCCACGCGGGGAGCAGCGAGAAGTGCAGATTGACCCAGCCGTGTGCCGGGATCTCCAGCGCCGCCTTGGGCAGCAACGCGCCGTAGGCCACCACCGGGCAGCAGTCCGGTGCGATCTCGCCGAGCCGGGCGAGGAACTCCGGATCACGCGGCCTGGCGGGCTTGAGCACCTCGATACCCGCCTCCTCGGCCCGTTCGGCGACCGGGCTGGCCACCATCCGGCGACCGCGCCCGGCGGGCGCGTCGGGACGGGTCACCACGGCCACCACCTCGTGCTTCTCCGACGCGATCAGCGCGTCCAGAGCGGGCAGGGCGACCTCGGGAGTACCGGCGAACACGAGCCTCATGGGTGGCGAACTACCTCTCACACAGCGGATACGGCGGAACGTCGAACAGCCTCTGAAGTCTATGGTCCGCCGGCCGAGGGGGCGTACGGGCGGACTCCCGCACGCCCCGGACCGTGACCGACGGGCGGGTGCCGCGTTGGTCAAGGCAGATTGACCGCATCGGGCCGCTGCCGCGGCCCGATGCGTTTCCCGCCGCCCGCTCGACTTCCCCATCCAGCATCAGCCCCCTCCCGTCCCCCTCCATCCCCTCACCCCCATCCCCCGTCAACGCCGGTTCGAGAGGCTTGTACATGGCCGACCACGCAACTCATGACGCCCAGGCACGGGCCAGCCTGCACCTCCTGGTCCGGGACATCGAGCGGGTCCGCCGGCAGGTGGACGCGCTGCGCACGCTCACCGCCCAGCTCGGCAATGTCTACCGCCCCCGGCGCACCGGCCCGTCCGCCGGTTTCGTGGTCTACGGACGCGCTCCGGCTCCCACCGTGCGGCTCGCCCAGGAACTGCGCGACAGCGTCGAGACGCTGGTCACCGCCGCCGTCGACTTCGACCGCTCGCTGGGCTTCTCCTGGGACGCGGTGGGCTCGGCGCTCGGCGTCACCAAGCAGGCGGTGCACCGCCGTTACGGCTCGCGCCGGGCCGCCGCGCAGAACGCGCCCGAGGGCGGCGAACCGTCCCCGGGCCGCCCGGCCGAGCCCGCCGCCGTACCCTCGGTGCCCGCCGCGCGCACGGTCCCGCCGCAGTCGACGCCGTCCCTCCGCGAGGACCCCCGCCCCAGCCCCTTCCCCAGCCCCCGCCACGGCTGACTGGAACCCCTTCTTTCGAGGCTCGGTTCGCCTCCGGGGCACATAGGTCTCCCCCAGCTACCGCTGGGAGGTGCCCCCGACCGGAAGAACCAAGCCCCCGGAAGCGCTACGGCACCCTGCGGCTTACCCGGTCACCCTGGGCGCCCCCGGTCGGTAGACCCAAGCCTCCGGGACTCTGCGGCACCCTGCGGCTGTCCCCAGCACCGCTGGGAGGCGCCCCGGCCGGAAGAACCAAGCCCCCGGATGTTCTACGGCGTCCTTCGGCTTACCCCGCGCCCCTGGGGCGCCCCGGCCAGTAAGCCCAAGGACCCGGAGACTCTGCGGCACCCTGCCACTCGCCCCGGCTGCCGCCGGGGGCGCCCCAGGCCAGAGGAACCGAGCCCGGAAGACGCCGACACCCGGCCTGCGGCACCCGGAGGCACTACGGCACCCTGCGGCTTACCCGGTCACTCCGGAGGGCGCCCCCGGCCAATAAGCCCAAGCGCCCGGAGACCCTGCGGCACCCGGACACCCCGCGGCGCCCGGAGCGCACCCCCAGCCGGGGAGCAGCCGAGGTCGGCCAACGCCCAGACCGGGGCCGAGGCCGGCCAAGGCCCAGACCCGACTCAGCCGAGGTCAGCCAATATCCAGGGGATCCACCCGCACCGCGGGGTCCTTCTCCCCCCTCGCCAGGCGGCCCGCCTTCGCCTCCTTGAGGGCCGCCGCGAGGGCGCTGCCCTGGCCGGGGCGCACCCGCAGCAGCGCGCGCTCCCAGACCTCGCCCGGCGGCGGGTCTCCGGGACGGCGCGGACGTCCGGGAGGCGCCGGGGGCAGCGGGACCGGGCCCAGCGTCTCGGCCCCCTCGGGCAGTCCGGCCGAGGCGATCAGCTCGGCCACCGCCTCCGCGGGGCCGGTCACCGCCGCCATCCGTGAGATCGGCGGAAAGCCCAGTTGGGACCGCTCGGCCAGCTCACGCGCCGCATACCCGCCCGGGTCCCAGCGCACCAGAGCCTGGACGGGCCGCTGCGTCGGCTCGGCCATGATCACCACGGTGCCGCCCCGGCCGTCACTCCCCTCGTCCCCGTGGCCGCGGACCAGCGAGGCCGCCTCCAGCCAGTGGCGCAGCGCGTCCTCACCGGCGCGCAGGTCGGGGCGGCCGAGCAGGGCCCAGCCGTCGAGCAGCAGCGCCGCGGCGTAACCGCCCTCGGCGATCGGCTCGGCGCCCGGCGTGCTCACGACGAGCGCCGGACGGTCGGGGACGGACGTCAGCACATGGTCACGGCCGGAGGTGCGCACGGGCACGGCCGGAAAGGCTCGGCCCAGCTCTTCGGCGGTGCGCCGGGCGCCGACTACGGACGCCCGCAGCCGGACGCCCCCGCATTCACGGCAGTGCCAGGCGGGTTCGTCCCGCCCGCACCATCCGCACACCAGAAGGTCCGCGTCCCGCGCCTCCAGCGGGCCCGAGCAGTGCGCACAGCGCGCGGGCTCCCGGCAGCGCTCACAGGCCAGCTTCGGCACATAGCCCCGGCGCGGCACCTGCACCAGCACCGGGCCCCGGGTCAGCGCCTCCCGTACGGTCTGCCAGGCGAGCGTGGGCAGCCGGGCGGCACGGGCCTCCATGTCCCGGGCCACCTCGCCCTCGTCGACCGTACGGATCAGCGGGGCGGCTGCGCGGACCTGCTCGCGGTCGGCTTCGAGCGGCCGGGCCCAGCCGTTCTCCACCAGCTGGGCGGCCTCGACGGTGCGGCCGAGGTCGCCCAGCAGAAAGCCCGTCTTCTCATGGACGGCGCGCAGCAGCAGCACATCGCGGGCGTGCGGCTGCGGCAGCCGGTCGTCGCTGTGGCTGCGGTCCCCGTCGTCCCAGATCCCCACCAGCCCGAGGTCCCGGACCGGTGCGAACATCGCCGCCCGGGTGCCCACCACGGCCCGGACCGAGCCCCGGCTGACCGCCAGCCAGCGGCGGTAGCGCTCCTCGGGCCCGAGGTCGGCGGTGAGCAGCACATGCCGCCCCGGGCCGCCGAGCACCTCCGTGAGCGCCGCGTCCACCCGCTCGGCGGTCCGCCCGTCAGGCACGACGACGAGCGCCCCGCGCCCGGACGCGAGCGTGGCGGCCACGGCGGTGGCCCACTCCCGGGGCCAGTGCGGCCCGGGCAGCGCGGTCCATACGGCCCGCGGCCGGTCACCGCGGGCAAGCGCCTCCAGGAACCCGGGCCCGGCCGGATAGCGCCCCCAGCTCCCGGGCGCGGGCGGCTCCGGCGGGGACAGCGGCGGCGATGACGGCTCGCCCTCGGCGCGGGCGTTGCGCTTGGGCAGGGCAAGCTGCAGCACATCGGCGAGCGATCCGGCGTACCGGTCGGCGACCGCCCGGCACAGCGCCAGCAGCCCCGGCCCCAGCACCGGCTCCGGGGAGACCACCTGCGCGAGGGCGGCCAGCGGGCCCCGATAGTCGGACTCGGCGACGCGCTCGATGATGTACCCGTCGAGCAGCCCGCCGCCCTCGCGCCGCCCCTCGCGCACTTTCCCCGTCCCGGCCCCGAACCGCACCCGCACCCGCACCCCGGGCCGGGCCTCGGCGTCCATTTCCGCCGGCACCGCGTAGTCCCACAGCTTGTCGAGGTGGACCGGCCCCTTGTCGACCAGCACCCGCGCCACGGGCAGCTCCCCGGCCAGCTTGGCCCCCCGCCAGGTCCGCGGCCTGGCCCGCTCCCCCTTGGCCTTGCGCACGGTCTCCCGAATGAGCGCGAGCTGCTCCCCTCCGACGCCTCCGCCGGATCCTTCGGCCGCTCGTTGTCCCTGCTCACAGCTTCAGTCCTACCAGAAGCCACGGACAGGGACGCGACGTCCGGTCACCGCTCGGCCATCTCGACAGGCCGGGCCGATTGCACTTCCCTGCCAAGAGGAAACGGGAAACCCCCAATTTCGCCTTGTTCCATCGTGCTGCCCGGCCGCAATCTGACACGCGATGGCCGCTGGCTGCTCCGGTGGACGGTCACGGAGGTCGATGTGTTGGAGCAGTCGCACGAGTTCGGGCGAGAGCTACGCAGGCGACGTCTCGCGGCGGAGCTTTCGCTGGAGCGGCTGAGCAAGTTGGTGCACTACAGCAAGGGCCAGCTGAGCAAGGTGGAGCGGGGGCTCAAGCGCCCCACACCGGAGCTGGCCAGGCTCTGCGACACGCATTTGAAGGCCGGAGGCGCGCTGGCCGACCTGGTGCCCAACCAGGCTCCGGCGGCCCGCGGCGTACCGGATTCCAGCCAGGACGGTGAGGTGTGGTTGATGCGCTTGGGTAAGAACGGATCGAGCTCCTTCCAACAGATGGACCGCCGCCAGGTCATCGCGGCGGGAGCGTCCTCCTTCCTAGCGATGGGAGTCGATGGCATTCGTCTGTCGGCCGAGGCCGGCGGCATGAGCCTGGTCGACGCCTCCAAGGCGTTATTCGTCCAGTTCCGACAGCTCGGCCAGGCAGCAGGGCCGGGGGCGGTGCTGCCGTCGCTGATCGCCCAGACCCATTCCCTGGAGCAGTTGGCCTCCTGTTCCGGCCCCCGCGCGCGCCGCGAGCTGCTGGTACTCGCGTCCCGGTACGCCGAATACACGGGCTGGATGGCCCAGGAGTCGGGGAACGACGAGGCCGCTCTGTGGTGGACCGACCGGGCGGTGGCACTGGCCACAGCGTGCGAGGACAAAGGGCTCGCCACGTACGGCCTCGTCCGCCACGCGCTGATCAGCCTCTTCGCAGGCGACGTGGCCAAGGCCATCGCGCTGGCCGAGGACGCACGCGACGGTGACGCACCGCCCCGTGTCCGGGGACTGGCGGCGCAGAAGCTGGCTCAGAGCCATGCCGTGGCCGGAGACTATGCGGCGTGTAGGCGAAGTCTGGACCAGGCTCGTGAGCTGCTGGCCCTCGATGCCAGAGAGCAGGACGTGCCGGTGATCGGCACCTCACAACTGACCGACGTCGTGTCCATGTTCACCGGCTGGTGCTTGTACGAGCTGGGCCGGCCCCAGCAGGCCGCCGAGACCCTGGGTCAGGAGACGGCCAAGCTCCCGGGACACGCGCTGCGCTCCCGGTCCCGGTACGGCGTCCGGCTCGCTCTGGCCCATGCCACGGCAGGGGACATCGACCACGCCTGCGAGCTGACACGCGGCCTCCTCGGGACGGTCGGGCTCGTGCACTCCGCCACGATCGGCGCCGACCTGCGCCGTCTCGCCCGGGTCCTGGGACGTCATCCGCGAAACGCCTCGGTCCGCTCCCTCAGCCCGGATCTGTCCGCCGTTCTGACCGCCACAGCTGCTTAGGAAGGGCCCAGACCCATGGAAGAAGTGTTTCTCAACTACCGCACCAAGGACGGAAAGGAAGCCGCCTTCATCTTCGACGAGAAGCTCTCGGCACGATTCGGGACCGAAAGCGTATTCCGAGCCACCAAGTCCATCGATCCCGGCGCCAACTACATCGACACCATGTTGAGCGGCGTCCGGGGGAGCAGTGTCCTGCTCGCACTCATCGGCGAGCTGTGGCTTGACGCACCGGAGCGGGACCGACCGGGACGCCGGGCGCTGAACAGCCCTAAGGACTGGGTGCGGCGGGAGATCGAGGAGGCATTCGCCCACGGAGTGCTCGTCGTTCCGGTCCTCCTGGGACGGAAAATGGAGCAGCTCGACCAGCGCCGGCTGCCGACGTCGCTACGGAGGCTGGCCGAGTGCCAGTACGAACGGTTCTCGTTACGCAGCCCGGGGACCGACATCGACCGACTGGCCGACCGGCTCATCAAACAGGTACCTAGGCTGGCAGACCTGGACAAGCAAGCGGCAATCCCGAAGACCACACGGGAAACCGGGGCGAGCAATCACGATCAGCGCGGTGGCATCGGCTACGTCCAGGGCACGGTCGGAACGTTCGTCCAGGAGTCCAACGGCCCACTTCACACCGGCAGCGGGCAGCAAGTCAACGGGCCTCAGTTCCAGGGCGAGAACACCAACTACGTCGCCGGAGACAACCATGGAGGCGTCCAGTTCGGCGCCACCCGCCGCTGCGAGGACGACGAGTGATGCGTGAGGCCACGGGCACATACGTCCGTGAATCCCATGGGGCCACCCATACAGGCGACGGCAATCAGTACAATTTTTACCTCTATGCCGCCTCAGCACGGGTGGGAACCCGCGGCAAGGACCCACACACCATCGCCCAGGACCAGCTCGACGGCCTCTCCCAGCGCTTCGTCGCCCCGAAAGGGTTCGCTCAGGCTCGCGACCTTCTGCTCCGGCACGGCACCGTACTGCTCTCCGGCCCACCGGGCAGCGGCCGACGGACGGCGGCACTCATGCTGCTGCACCAGCTGGCCGAGGACTCTGGTGGGATCCACGAACTCGACATCGAGGACAAGGCACCCTTCCTGAGACCCGACGCTGTCGGCGAGGGCGACCGCATACTGCTGGACCTGTGCGAAATCGACGAGATCCGCTACAGCGCGGTTCAGAGCGAACTCTCCGGGTTCCGGTCGCAGGTACAGCGGCGCGGCGCGCGGCTTGTGACCGTGCTGCCCCAGCAGGCGGAGCAGACTCGACGGACCGACTTCCTGGCGTTCACCGCCGACATCGAGCGGCCAGAAGCAAACGATCTGCTCATGCGGCATCTGCGGGTCGATGGCATCCACCCCGCTCTCACTGATCTGACATCGCCGGACCTGGCGCGCTACACGGCGAAGTCGGGAGCGGGGGAACTCGCGAGACTGGCCGACCTCATACGCCGCGCCAGGGACGACGGTGATCCCGGCGACACCTTCGCTCAGTGGGCCAAGGAGACCCTTGCCGCGCTCAACAATCGCGGCGACGAAGTGGCGGCATTCTTGGCTTCCCACCAGGACGGACGGCAACGAGCTCTGCTCCTGTCCCTGGCCATGTTCCACGAGTCAACGCCCGACGCCGTCCTCCGAGGGGCCACCTCTCTGCTTAGAGTGGTGGGCCACCCGGACCCCGAGGACCCCCGGCTGAATCACACCGATCTGACCCGGCAGTTCACCGAGATCGGAGCCACCACCGATCCGGACGGTCGGGTCCATTTCAGGACCTGGGCCTACGACCCTGCCGTCCGCGCCCACTTCTGGACGTACTTCCCGGACCTACGGGACGGCTTCCGCCAGTGGGTACGGGACTGCGTGTACTGGCTCGGCCAGGACTCCCGCGCCGCGCTGATCAAGCGATTCGCCGAGCAGGCTCTGCGGACGGACCGCCCGGAGGATCTGTGGTGGTTGGCCGAGCAATGGACCAGGCCGAACTCCACGGGTGATGTCCTGGCGGACGCGACCCAGGCTCTGGCTGAAGGACTCCGACACGACCGGTACGGCCATGTCTTCCGTCGAAAGATCTACGATTCGTCGCTCATCGCCAATCTGCCCAAGTGGCGGAGACACGCCCTCATCACTGTCTGCTCCAAGGTGATGTCCGTGCGTCACCCCGACCAGGCCTTGGTACGCCTGCATCACTTGGCCCGGCGGGAGGAAGAAGCCGCCAAGTCTCAAGCCAAAGACGAACTGCTCACCCTCGCGCGGAGTGACGGGCGCCTATTCCGTCTGCTGCTGGAACGCATCGACATCGAGCGATATCCAATCGACGCCGAGATCTTTAGGGCCCTCGCCGACTCCGCATCCCGCACGCGCGCTCTCTACGTCAGTGTGGCGGTACGAAGCTTGCTCGCCAAGAGCTGGGCCGCCATGCTCCGAGCACACCCACGCGAGGCGTGGCGGGCGCCTGTGGAAGCGTGGCTGAACGCCGCGGGTGCGACGGCCACGCACCGCGAGGCACTGCTGGACGTACTGGTCGACGCCTGCGAACAACGCACTGATGCCTTCAACGGGCTCTACGTCATCTCACGAAACTGGGCCTCGGCCTCACCCACCGATGGGGCCGAGCACCGCCGGCTCGCCCATCGCTTCGCGCAAAAGATCGATGCCGCCCAGGGCATCCAGACCCAGGAGCGCGTCCCATGAGTTCTGGCCACAAGACCATGACGGCTTTCCTGACCGTCATCTGCGGGCTGGCCCTCGCCATCGTCGGCCTGCTGATGAACTGGCCCCTATGGATCTGGGCCGTCGTCGCCATTCTGCTCCTGACAGCCTCGGCACTGGCCGCCAGAGCGGCGGGCCCGTCCCATGGGCCGATTCCCCCGGACCGCACGCTGGAGCCCGATCTGCCCATCCCTGAGCCGGAACGTTGGGAATGCGTCGTGAGCGAGGTGGCGCTGCCCAGCGCCGTGCCCGACTACGACTTTCTGTTCTCCGCCACGGTCCGCTGGTGCCCGGGGGGCTCCTCACCCGACGCTCCATACGTCAACCCGAGCGCGCTCGCGGTCGACGCCGTGCTCGACCGGGCACGGCGGATCACCGCAACGCAGCCTCCGCATCGGAGCTCGCTCGCTCAGCACCAGCTCAACGGAGCGCTCGGCACAATGGCCGCCGATTCGACCGGGAGGGTGAAGGCACTGGCGGAGGACGTCACGCTCAGGCTCAGCGAGGCGGACATCGAGCGGCTGCACAAGCTCTCGACCGTACGCAAGGACGAGGAGGTCTGGGAGCACGAGCGCAATTACGAGCGCAATAAGCGCGCGTACCTCGGTGAGGACGTACTCAAGGACCCCGGCAGCGCCGTCGTGTGGTGGATGGCGAAGAACGACGACCATGTCGAGAAGGCCGTCAACCTCATCGGTCCCCTTGCACAGCTGTCATCCGCGGCGAACAACACGGAGATCCCCGAACGATACCGACACCTCCTGGGCGATCTCCCACCGGAACGAGAGCCGGAATGGGCAGCCAGCCGGCCCTCGCCCCACGACCTGTTCTACGACGGACCCTTCCGAACCGAACGTGCATTCGAAGAGGCGAGCGTGACGGACCTCTTGGAGCGGGCGATGGACCTGCTGGGGCTGGAAGAGGACTCCGACGGTCGCGCGATGCTCGGGCGGCGGATCGCCGACGCGCTGCACGCACAAGGCCATGCGGACATCGCGGAGGAGGTCAGGCAGCGCTTCGACGAACCCCCGCCTCCGCCTGACCCGGACACGGATATCGACGCCGCCAGTCCCGACCCTGACGCCGAGGCCATCTGAGGCACGCGAAGGCCCGGACGCCGAGAGGCGTCCGGGCCTTCGCCGAAAGCGTGGCCGAGCGGGGGTCCTACAGGCCCGCCGCCGCGCGAAGGGCGTCGACGCGGTCGGTGCGCTCCCAGGTGAAGTCGGGGATCTCGCGGCCGAAGTGGCCGTACGCCGCGGTCTGGGCGTAGATCGGGCGCAGCAGGTCGAGGTCGCGGATGATCGCGGCCGGGCGGAGGTCGAAGACCTCGGAGATGGCCTTCTCGATCTTCTCGGCGTCGACCGCGGCGGTGCCGAAGGTCTCGACGAAGAGGCCGACCGGCTCGGCCTTGCCGATGGCGTACGCGACCTGCACCTCGCAGCGCTGGGCGAGGCCGGCGGCCACCACGTTCTTGGCGACCCAGCGCATGGCGTAGGCGGCGGAGCGGTCGACCTTGGAGGGGTCCTTACCGGAGAAGGCGCCGCCGCCGTGGCGGGACATGCCGCCGTAGGTGTCGATGATGATCTTGCGGCCGGTGAGGCCGGCATCGCCCATCGGGCCGCCGATCTCGAAGCGCCCGGTCGGGTTGACCAGCAGGCGGTAGCCCTCGGTGTCGAGCTTGATGCCGTCCTCGACCAGCTCGTTCAGCACGTGCTCGACCACGAATTCCCGGATGTCGGGCGCCAGCAGCGAGTCCAGGTCGATGTCGGAGGCGTGCTGCGAGGAGACGACGACGGTGTCCAGGCGGACCGCCTTGTGGCCGTCGTACTCGACGGTGACCTGGGTCTTGCCGTCGGGGCGCAGGTAGGGGATGGTCCCGTTCTTGCGGACGTCGGACAGCCGGCGGGAGAGCCGGTGCGCCAGGTTGATCGGCAGCGGCATCAGCTCGGGCGTCTCGTCGCAGGCGTACCCGAACATCAGGCCCTGGTCGCCCGCGCCCTGCTTGTCCAGCTCGTCTTCGTCGCCCTCGACCCGGAGCTCGTAGGCGGAGTCCACACCCTGGGCGATGTCGGGGGACTGTGAGCCGATCGACACCGAGACGCCGCAGGAGGCGCCGTCGAAGCCCTTCTTCGACGAGTCGTAGCCGATGTCAAGGATCTTGTTCCGCACGAGCGTCGCGATCGGGGCGTACGCCTTGGTGGTCACCTCGCCGGCCACATGCACCAGGCCGGTGGTGATCAACGTCTCGACGGCGACCCGGGAGGTCGGGTCCTCCTTGAGAAGGGCGTCGAGGATGGTGTCGCTGATCTGGTCAGCGATCTTGTCGGGGTGACCCTCGGTCACGGATTCCGAGGTGAACAGGCGGCGGGACACATCGCTCCCTGGGGTTGCAGCGGCTGCTGGCTGATCATGGTCGGACCGCTCGGGAGCTGCGCCCGGTGCGGTTCCTGGGCCAGTTTATCCGGCACGTCCACCGGTCAAGCATCCCCGTCCCACAGAACGGGCAGGCCCGTGACCGGGAACATACCTTGCCTCAAGCCGAAATACAGCCCCACCCCGCCGTGGCAGGCACGTGTCATGAGCCCGATCGGCCGCAGTACGGACCCCGCCGAGGGCGTCCGCCGGGCTCTGCGTGAGGCGCGCCGGACGCCCGGGCCGGGCTCATCCCAGGCGGCCGGTCACCAGGTCCCAGACGGTGTCGGCGAGCGCGCCCTTGGGGCCGTACGGCACGGACGTCTCGGTGCCGTCGGCGCCGAGCACCACGGCCTCGTTGGTCTCGGCGCCGAAGGTCTTGTGCTCCCCGACCTCGTTCACCACCAGCAGATCGCAGCCCTTGCGGGCGAGCTTGGCGCGGCCGTTGGCGAGCACATCGTCGGTTTCGGCGGCGAAGCCGACCACGATCTGGCCGGGGCGGGCGCGCGCCGCGGAAATCTCCGCGAGGATGTCCGGATTCCGTACGAGGGCGATCGGCTCGGGCTCCTGGCCGTCCCGCTTCTTGATCTTGCCCTCGGCGTAGTGCGCGGGGCGGAAGTCGGCGACGGCGGCGGCCATCACCACGGCGTCGGCGTCCGCGGCGGCCTTGAGCACGGCCTCCCGTAGCTGCGCGGCGGTGCCCGCGCGCACCACATCGGCGCCGGCCGGGTCGGGCAGCTCACTGTTGGCCGAGACAAGTGTCACGCGCGCGCCCCGGGCGACGGCGGCCCGGGCCAGGGCGTACCCCTGCCGACCGGTGGAGCGGTTACCGAGGTAGCGCACCGGGTCCAGCGGCTCGCGAGTGCCCCCGGCGCTCACCACGACATGGCGGCCGGCCAGATCGGTGGTGTGCTCCTCGGCGCCGCGGGCCAGCACCCGGCGGCAGACCTCGAAGATCTCCCCGGGGTCCGGCAGCCGCCCCTTACCGGTGTCCACACCGGTGAGCCGCCCCACGGCGGGTTCGATGACGACCGCGCCGCGGCGGCGCAGGGTCGCCACGTTTACCCGGGTGGCGGGGTGCTCCCACATCTCGGTGTGCATCGCGGGCGCGAAGACGACCGGGCAGCGCGCGGTGAGCAGCGTATTGGTGAGCAGATCGTCCGCCAGGCCATGGGCGGCCTTGGCGAGCAGATCGGTGGTGGCGGGGGCGATCACGACCAGATCGGCGGACTGGCCGATGCGGACGTGCGGCACCTCGTGGACGGAGTCCCACACCTCGGTCGCCGCCGGATGCCCGGACAGCGCCGACCAGGTGGCCTCGCCGACGAAGTGCAGCGCCGAGGCGGTCGGCACGACGCGTACGTCATGGCCGGACTCGGTGAGGCGGCGCAGCAGCTCACACGCCTTGTAGGCGGCGATCCCGCCACTGACGCCCAGGACCACTTTGGGCTTGTCCATCGCTCGGCTCCCCACCGGGTACGTCGTCCGTCGTACGTCCAGTCACGGTACGCCGGGTCGCGTCACGTACCCATGACACACCACGAGCCCGGCAGTCACTGCCGGGCCGTGGGTGAAGCGATCGAAACCTACTGGGCCGGGCCCTCGATGGCCTCGGAGGTCAGCAGGCCCGCGTTGATCTCGCGGAGCGCGATCGAGAGCGGCTTCTCGTGGACGTGGGTGTCCACGAGGGGACCGACGTACTCGAGCAGGCCCTCGCCAAGCTGGGAGTAGTACGCGTTGATCTGCCGCGCGCGCTTGGCCGCGTAGATCACCAGGCTGTACTTGGAGTCGGTGGCCTCGAGCAGCTCATCAATCGGAGGGTTGATGATCCCCTCGGGCGCGGTCATGGGAGAGGACACTCTCTAGCCTTCCTTATTACGCCTCATGGCAAGAGTGAATCGAAGATCAAGCCACTCGCATCAAGGCTAGCAGCTCATTTGCCACGTCCTCGACGGAGGTATTGACCAAGGTCGTATCGAACTCGGACTCGGCAGCCAGCTCGGTCCGGGCGGCCTCCAGGCGCCGCTCGATGACCTCGGGCGCCTCGGTGCCCCGGCCGGTGAGCCGGCGCACCAGCTCCTCCCAGCTCGGCGGCGCGAGGAAGACCAGCTGCGCCTCCGGCATGGACTCGCGGATCTGCCGTGCGCCCTGCAGATCGATCTCCAGCAGCACCGGCTCGCCCGCGCCGAGCCGGTCCATGACCGCCTCGCGCGGGGTGCCGTAGCGGTTGCCCGCGAATTCGGCCCACTCCAGCAGCTCACCATTGGCTATGAGCTTGTCGAACTCCCCGTCGTCCACGAAGAAATAGTGGACGCCGTCCCGCTCCCCGGGGCGCGGTCGGCGGGTCGTGGCGGAGACCGAGAGCCAGACCTCGGGATGTTCTTTGCGCATATGAGCGACGACCGTGCTCTTGCCGACCCCTGAGGGGCCGGAGAGCACGGTCAGTCGCGGTCGTGCGGAGTGTGCTGCCATGGAGCGATTATCCAGGTTCCCGGGAGTGCCTGGAAACGCCGGGCCGCGTCAGCCGGCGGCGCCGCCGAACTCACGCTCGAGTGACGCGATCTGGTTGGAGCCCAGACCCCGCACACGACGGCTCTCGGAGATGCCGAGCCGCTCCATGATCTGCTTGGCGCGGACCTTGCCGACGCCGGGCAGGGACTCGAGGAGAGCGGACACCTTCATCTTGCCGATGACGTCGTTCTCCTGGCCCTGCTTGATGACCTCGTGCAGGGATGCGCCGGAGTGCTTGAGTCGATTCTTGACCTCGGCGCGCTCCCGGCGAGCCGCGGCGGCCTTTTCGAGCGCGGCTGCGCGCTGTTCAGGGGTAAGGGGCGGAAGAGCCACGCCTACGTCACCTCGGATGTCGAACTGTCGGATATGGACCGGTGAGGAACCTAGTCGCCCCTCACCTGGGGAGCAACGCGCAACGCAGCAGCGCGTTCGCTCTCGTCGGAGACTAGCGGCCGATCCCGCTCCAGTCAGCGAGAACAGACGAAAAGTCCTGGTCAGACTCGCTCGACTCGGACATTTACGGACAAAGTAGCCGGGTTATTCGGCCACAGCACGCACTTCCTCAGCCATTCGGGAGGCCGCCGCGACCAGCGACGCGGCGTCCGGACCATGCCGGAGCACCCCTCTGCTGACGCTCGGAACGACATTTTTGATCGCCGGGCCGAAGACCGCCGGAAGATCGGCGGGGGTCGCGCCCTGGGCGCCGATGCCGGGGGCCAGCAGCGGCCCGTCGATCGCCAGATCGACGCACGCCTCCTCCGGCGCCCTGCCCAGCGTCGCGCCGACGACCGCCCCGTACGAGCCGAGTCGGCCCTCGGCGGCCTCGGCCGCGTTCTCGGCCTTGAGCGCCCTCAGCACGGTGGCCGCGACGGTCGAACCGTCGGGCCGTACCGCGTGCTGCACCTCGGTGCCCTCCGGGTTGGAGGTCAGCGCCAGCACGAAGACGCCCGCCCCCGCCGCCCGCGCCGCGTCCAGCGCCGGGCGCAGCGAGCCGAAGCCGAGGTAGGGGCTGACGGTGACCGCGTCCGAGAACAGCGGGCCGGCCGGATCCAGATAGGCGGAGGCGTACGCGGCCATGGTCGACCCGATATCGCCGCGCTTGGCGTCCATCAGCACCAGCGCCCCGGCGGCCCGGGCGTCGGCGACGGCCCGCTCCAGCACCGCGATGCCGCGCGAGCCGAACCGCTCGAAGAAGGCCGACTGCGGCTTGAGGACGGCGACCCGCTCGGCGAGGGCCTCCACGACGGTCCTCGTGAACCGCTCGAGCCCCGCGATATCGTCCCCCAGGCCCCAGTCGGCGAGCAGGGAGGCATGCGGGTCGATGCCGACGCACAGCGGGCCGCGGGCGTCCATGGCCTGGCGCAGACGCGCGCCGAAGGGGGTGGGGGCGGGGGTCGTCATGGGTCTCTCCTCAGGAAATTCAACCCCTCCGGCGATCGAAGGGGCAACCTCCCAGCCCCTCCGGCGCTTGAGGAGCGGGGTCCGGGGCGGAGCCCCGGCGGGGGCCCGGGGGCTCGCCCCCGGTTCGGGAAGGGGCGGGGGTGGGGAACAACGCCGCCGGAGGCATTACGCGGCGGCGGCATCGGCGCCGACCGCGTCGGCGAGGGTGGCGTACGGGCTCGCGGCCAGGCGGTCCGCGAGGCCACGGTGGATCTCACGGCACCAGAACGGGCCCCGGTAGATGAAGGCGCTGTAGCCCTGCACCAGCGTGGCACCGGCCAGAATCCGCTCCCAGGCGTCCTCCGCGGTCTCGATCCCGCCGACCCCGACCAGGGTCAGCCGGTCCCCCACACGGGCGTACAGACGGCTCAGCACCTCCAGGGAGCGCGCCTTGAGGGGGGCGCCGGACAGGCCGCCGGTCTCGGCGGTGAGCCGCGAGTCGGACGTGAGGCCGAGGCCGTCGCGCGCGATGGTCGTGTTCGTGGCGATGATGCCGTCCAGGCCGAGCTCGACCGCCAGATCGGCGACCGCGTCCACGTCCTCGTCGGCGAGATCCGGCGCGATTTTGACCAGAAGTGGCACCCGGCGATCGGTGACCGTACGGTCCGCGGCCTCGCGGACCGCGGTCAGCAGCGGCCGCAGATGGTCCACGGCCTGGAGATTCCGCAGTCCGGGGGTATTGGGCGAGGAGACGTTGACGACGAGGTAGTCGGCGTGGGCGGCGAGCCGCTCGGTGGAGGTCACATAGTCGGCGACGGCCTCCGCCTCCGGGACGACCTTGGTCTTGCCGATGTTGACGCCGACCGTCGTGGCGAAGGCCGGGCGCCGGGCCGCGAGGCGGGCCGCGACCGCCGCCGAACCCTCGTTGTTGAAGCCCATCCGGTTGATCAGGGCCCGGTCGGCGACCAGCCGGAAGAGCCGCCGCTTGGGGTTGCCGGGCTGCGGCTGGGCGGTGACCGTGCCGATCTCGACATGGTCGAAGCCCAGCATGGCCATGCCGTCGATTCCGGCGGCGTTCTTGTCGAATCCGGCGGCGAGCCCGAAGGGCCCGTGCATCCGCAGGCCCAGCGCCTCGGTGCGCAGCGCCGGGTGGCGGGGGGCGAGGACGGCGGCGGCGAACGTCCGCAGGACGGGGACGCGGGCGGCCAGCCGGATCCAGGAGAAGGCCAGGTGATGGGCCTTCTCCGGGTCCATGCGCCGGAAGATCAGGTTGAAGAGGAGCGCGTACATGGAGGGCTTTCTGCGCGGAAGCGAAGGGACGGGCTCATGAAGGGCTCAAGGGCTCAGGGCTCATAGCTCAGGGCTCAGGGCTCAGGGCTCAGGGCTCAGGGCTCAGGAGAAGGGTGGGCTCATGAAGAGGGGGACACCGGCCGGTGTCCCCCTCCCTCGCCTCACTCCTCGCGGGCGGCGGTCAGATGTTCCGCGTGTTCCTGGAGCGATCGGACGCCGACCGCGCCCCGGCCCAGCGCCTCGATGCCCTGGACGGCGGCCGCGAGCGCCTGGACGGTGGTCAGGCAGGGCACCCCACGGGCGACGGACGCCGTACGGATGTCATAGCCGTCCAGCCGCCCCCCGGTGCCGTACGGGGTGTTGACGATCAGGTCGACCTCGCCCTCGTGGATGAGCTGGACGATGGTCTTCTCGCCGTTCGGGCCCTCGCCCTCGCTGTGCTTGCGCACCACGGTCGCGTTGATCCCGTTGCGCTTGAGCACCTCCGCCGTGCCCGAGGTGGCCAGCAGCTCGAAGCCGAGGCCGACCAGCTCCCGGGCCGGGAAGATCATCGAACGCTTGTCGCGGTTGGCGACGGAGACGAACGCGCGCCCCTTGGTCGGCAGCGCGCCGTACGCCCCGGCCTGCGACTTGGCGTAGGCCGCGCCGAAGACCGAGTCGATGCCCATGACCTCACCGGTCGAGCGCATCTCCGGGCCGAGGATGGTGTCCACCCCGCGCCCGGAGGCGTCCCGGAACCGCGACCACGGCATCACGGCCTCCTTGACGGAGATCGGCGCGTCCAACGGCAGCGTGCCGCCGTCGCCGCTGGAGGGCAGCAGCCCCTCGGCGCGCAGCTCGGCGATGGTGGTGCCCAGCGAGATCCGGGCGGCGGCCTTGGCCAGCGGTACGGCGGTGGCCTTGGAGGTGAAGGGGACGGTACGGGAGGCGCGCGGGTTCGCCTCCAATACGTACAGAATGTCCCCGGCCAGCGCGAACTGGATGTTGATCAGCCCGCGGACGCCCACACCGCGCGCGATGGCCTCGGTCGAGGCGCGCAGCCGCTTGATGTCGAAGCCGCCGAGGGTGATCGGGGGCAGGGCGCAGGCCGAGTCGCCGGAGTGGATCCCGGCCTCCTCGATGTGCTCCATGACGCCGCCGAGGTAGAGCTCCTCGCCGTCGTAGAGCGCGTCCACGTCGATCTCTATGGCGTCGTCGAGGAAGCGGTCGATGAGCACGGGGTGCTCGGAGATCAGCCCGGCGTGCCGCTCCAGGTACGCGGCGAGCGAGGGCTCGTCGTAGACGATCTCCATGCCGCGGCCGCCGAGGACGTAGGAGGGGCGGACCATGACCGGGTAGCCGATCTCGGCGGCGATGCCCTTGGCCTGCCCGAAGGAGAAGGCGGTGCCGTACTTGGGCGCGGGCAGCCCGGCCTCGGTGAGCACCCGGCCGAAGGCGCCGCGCTCCTCGGCGAGGTTGATCGCCTCGGGCGAGGTGCCGACGATCGGCACGCCGTTGTCCTTGAGCGCCTGGGCGAGGCCCAGCGGGGTCTGGCCGCCGAGCTGGACGATCACACCGGCGACCGGGCCCGCCTGCTGCTCGGCGTGGACGATCTCCAGCACGTCCTCCAGGGTGAGCGGCTCGAAGTAGAGCCGGTCGGAGGTGTCGTAGTCGGTGGAGACGGTCTCCGGGTTGCAGTTGACCATGACGGTCTCATAGCCCGCGTCGTGCAGCGCGAAGGAGGCGTGGACGCAGGAGTAGTCGAACTCGATGCCCTGGCCGATGCGGTTGGGGCCCGAGCCGAGGATGATCACCGCGGGGGTCTCGCGCGGGGCGACCTCGGACTCCTCGTCGTAGGAGGAGTAGAAGTACGGGGTCCTGGCGGCGAACTCGGCGGCGCAGGTGTCGACCGTCTTGTAGACGGGCCGGATGCCCAGCGCGTGCCGGACCTCGCGGACCACGTCCTCGCGCAGCGAGCGGATCCCCGCGATCTGGGCGTCGGAGAAGCCGTGCCGCTTGGCCTCGGCGAGCAGCTCGGGGCCGAGCTTGTCGGCGGCGGCGACCTCGTCCGCGATCTCGTTGATCAGGAAGAGCTGGTCCACGAACCACGGGTCGATCCGGGTGGCGTCGAAGACCTCCTGCTGGGTGGCCCCGGCGCGGATCGCCCCCATCACGGTGTTGATCCGCCCGTCGGTCGGGACGGCGGCCTTGGTCAGCAGCTCGGCCTTGTTCCCGGGCTCCCCGGTGAAGTCGAACTGGCTGCCCTTCTTCTCCAGCGAGCGCAGTGCCTTCTGCAGCGCCTCGGTGAAGTTGCGGCCGATGGCCATGGCCTCGCCGACCGACTTCATGGTGGTGGTGAGCCGGGCGTCGGCGACCGGGAACTTCTCGAAGGCGAAGCGCGGCACCTTGACCACGACGTAGTCGAGCGTGGGCTCGAAGGACGCCGGGGTCTGCTCGGTGATGTCGTTGGGGATCTCGTCGAGGGTGTAGCCGACGGCCAGCCGGGCGGCGATCTTGGCGATGGGGAAGCCGGTGGCCTTGGAGGCGAGCGCCGAGGAGCGGGAGACCCGCGGGTTCATCTCGATGACGATGACCCGGCCGTCCTCGGGGTTGACCGCGAACTGGATGTTGCAGCCGCCGGTGTCGACGCCGACCTCGCGGATGACGGCGATGCCGATGTCCCGCAGGATCTGGTACTCGCGGTCGGTGAGCGTCATCGCCGGGGCCACGGTGATCGAGTCACCGGTGTGCACGCCCATGGGGTCGAAGTTCTCGATGGAGCAGACGACCACGACGTTGTCGTTGCGGTCGCGCATCAGCTCCAGCTCGTACTCCTTCCAGCCGAGGATGGACTCCTCCAGGAGCACCTCGGTGGTCGGCGAGAGGGCCAGGCCCTGGCCGGCGATACGGCGCAGCTCGTCCTCGTCGTGGGCGAAGCCGGAGCCCGCGCCGCCCATGGTGAAGGAGGGGCGGACCACGACGGGGTAGCCGCCGAGCTGCTCGACGCCCGCG
This sequence comes from Streptomyces sp. 11-1-2, assembly GCF_003595545.1. Lineage (NCBI taxonomy): Bacteria > Bacillati > Actinomycetota > Actinomycetes > Kitasatosporales > Streptomycetaceae > Streptomyces > Streptomyces sp. 11-1-2. The sequence goes on along the minus strand of NZ_CP022545.1, from coordinate 9,079,972 downwards.
AGGATGTCGTCCATGGAGTGGCAGATGACCGAACGGGCGGACTCACCGTGGCCGATCTTGGCGCGGACGGCCTCGACGACCGTCTTGAACTGGTCGCGGTCCTCGCCCTTGTGGATCGCCTCGACATTGGCGCCGATCAGCTCGACGCCGTACTCGTCGAGGGTGCCCGCCTGGTGCAGGGAGATGGCGGTGTTGAGCGCGGTCTGGCCGCCGAGGGTGGGCAGCAGCGCGTCGGGGCGCTCCTTGGCGATGATCTTCTCGACGTACTCCGGGGTGATCGGCTCGACATAGGTGGCGTCGGCGATCTCCGGGTCGGTCATGATCGTGGCCGGGTTGGAGTTGACCAGGATGACCCGCAGGCCCTCGGACTTCAGCACCCGGCACGCCTGGGTGCCGGAGTAGTCGAACTCGGCGGCCTGGCCGATGACGATCGGGCCGGAGCCGATGACCAGGACGGACTGGATGTCGGTGCGCTTAGGCACGCTGGCCCTCCATCAGGGACACGAAGCGGTCGAAAAGGTACGCGGCGTCATGCGGACCTGCGGCGGCTTCGGGGTGGTACTGGACGCTGAACGCGGGGCGGTCGAGCAGCCGCAGCCCCTCGACCACGTTGTCGTTGAGGCAGACATGGGAGACCTCGGCGCGGCCGAAGGGGGTGTCGGACGGCGCGTCGAGCGGGGCGTCCACGGCGAAGCCGTGGTTGTGCGCGGTGACCTCCACCTTTCCGGTGGTGCGGTCCTGCACCGGCTGGTTGATCCCGCGGTGGCCGTACTTCAGCTTGAAGGTGCCGAAGCCGAGCGCGCGGCCGAGGATCTGGTTGCCGAAGCAGATGCCGAACAGCGGCGTGGAGCGCTCCAGCACGGCCCGCATCAGGGAGACGGGGTGGTCGGCGGTGGCCGGGTCGCCCGGGCCGTTGGAGAAGAAGACCCCGTCCGGGCCCACCGCGTAGATGTCCTCGGCGGTGGCGGTCGCGGGCAGGACGTGCACCTCGATGCCGCGTTCGGCCATCCGGTGCGGGGTCATGCCCTTGATGCCCAGGTCGATCGCGGCGACGGTGAATCTCTTGGTGCCGATCGCCGGGACGACGTAGGTCTCGGTGGTGGCGACCTCGCCGCTGAGGTCGGCGCCCTTCATCTGCGGGGCGGCCTGCACCTTCGCGAGCAGTGTGGCCTCGTCGGCGACAGCCGCGCCGGAGAAGATGCCCACCCGCATGGCGCCGCGCTCGCGCAGATGGCGGGTGAGGGCGCGGGTGTCGATCCCGCTGATGCCGACGACGCCCTGGGCGGTGAGCTCCTCGTCGAGCGAGCGGCGGGAGCGCCAGTTGGAGGGCGTACGGGCCGGGTCGCGCACCACATAGCCGGAGACCCAGATGCGCTTGGACTCCGGGTCCTCGTCGTTGACGCCGGTGTTCCCGATGTGCGGGGCGGTCATCACGACGACCTGGCGGTGGTAGGAGGGGTCGGTCAGGGTCTCCTGGTAGCCGGTCATTCCGGTGGAGAACACGGCCTCGCCGAAGGTCTCCCCCACGGCCCCGTAGGCCCGGCCGCGGAAGGTGCGGCCGTCCTCCAGGACGAGTACGGCAGGGGCGCTGGCGCCCCGGGTGGAGGTCGTCATCGTTCGGCGCCTTCCGTCTGGTTGCTGGGGTTGTTCTGGTCGCTCTGGTCTGTGTGGTTCAGGGAGGTGAGGGCGTCGACCCAGGCCGGGTGCTCGGCGGCGTGGTCGGAGCGGAAGCCCGAGTCGATCAGCTTCTCGCCGAGCTGCCAGGTGATCACCAGCAGCCCGCCCTCGGCGAGGACCTTGCCCGCGATGCCCTTGTCGAGCCGGGCGCCGCGCAGCTCGGCGGCGGGGATGAAGAAGTCCTGGGCGCCCGGCCGTACGACGCTCACGCCCTGGTCGGTGAGGGTGAGCTCGACCCGGCTGCGGGTGCCCAGCCCATGGGCGACGATCCGGTCCAGCCACTGCCCGGCGGTGGTGGAGCCGTGGTAGCGGCCGCTCATCGTGAGCTTGGGGTCACCGGGGCCGGACGGGGCCTGGGGCAGCTCGGGGAGGCCGCCCTGGAGGGTGCCGCGCCACTTCCAGCCCTCGCGCATCAGCCAGTAGACCAGCGCGATGACCAGCAGCAGCCCGACGACCCAGCCGATCCGGGCGGCCCAGTCCGTCACGTCCTGCGATTTCTGCTCGGCCGCGAGGAGAAGAGAGAGATTCACAGCGACCTTCCCATGCCAATCCGACGATTTCGCCCCGCAGACCCGAACCCGTCTCGTAGGATACGAAAACCGGCCACTTGAGCCTTAAGGCACGAAACGGCATGCCCGTGGAGACGGTTGGGGTGGTGACGGCGGCCGGAGTCGTCGCACCGATCCGTGCGGCGTGGGTACGTGCCGACGTGCCCGTACTGCAAGGGTCCTCCCTTCGGTAGATGCGGGCGGCAGCGCCACAGCCAGTGGCGTCCGCACTGCGACGCAGTGTGGACAGACAACCTGTTCACGGCTGCGGAGTCGGCGCCAGCTTCCCGTCCACGACCGTCGGACGGCCGCGGAGGAAGGTGTGGGTGACGCTTCCCGGCAGCTCAAGACCCTCGTAGGGGGTATTGCGGCTACGGGAAGCGAAGCCTGCCGGATTCACCACACCACGGTAAGCGGAGTCGAGCAGGGTGAGGTTGGCGGGCTCCCCGGCGGCGATCGGGCGGCCGTGGCCGGTCAGGCGGCCGATGGCCGAGGGCCGCACCGACATCCGGTCGGCGACGCCCGTCCAGTCCAGCAGCCCGGTGTCGACCATGGTGTGCTGGACCACGGACAGCGCCGTCTCCAGACCCACCATGCCCATGGCCGCGGCGCCCCACTCGCAGTCCTTGTCCTCGTGCGGATGCGGGGCGTGGTCGGTGGCCACGCAGTCGATGGTGCCGTCGGCGAGCGCCTCGCGCAGCGCCATCACATCGGCCTCGGTGCGCAGCGGCGGGTTCACCTTGTAGACGGGGTCGTAGGAGCGTACGAGCTCGTCGGTCAGCAGCAGATGGTGCGGGGTGACCTCGGCGGTGACGTTCCAGCCCTTGGACTTGGCCCAGCGGACGATCTCGACCGAGCCCGCGGTGGACAGATGGCAGATGTGCACCCGGGAGCCGACGTGCGCGGCGAGCAGCACATCGCGGGCGATGATCGACTCCTCGGCGACGGCCGGCCAGCCGCCCAGGCCCAGCTCTGCGGAGACGATGCCCTCGTTCATCTGGGCGCCCTCGGTGAGCCGGGGCTCCTGGGCGTGCTGGGCGATGACGCCGTCGAACGCCTTCACATACTCCAGCGCGCGGCGCATGATCACCGCGTCGTCCACACACTTGCCGTCGTCCGAGAAGACCCGCACCCCGGCGGCGGAGTCGCGCATCGCGCCCAGCTCGGCGAGCTTCTTGCCCTCCAGGCCCACGGTCACCGCGCCCACCGGCTGGACGTCGCAGTAGCCGGACTCCCTGCCCAGCCGCCACACCTGCTCCACGACGCCCGCGGTGTCCGCGACCGGGAAGGTGTTGGCCATGGCGTGGACCGCGGTGAAACCGCCGACCGCGGCGGCCCGGGTGCCGGTGAGGACCGTCTCGGAGTCCTCCCGGCCGGGCTCGCGCAGATGGGTGTGGAGGTCGACCAGGCCCGGCAGCAGGATCTGCCCGGCGACGTCGATCACGGTGGCGCCGTCCGCGTCCAGCCCGGTGCCGACCGCGGCGATGCGCTCCCCCTCGATCAGCACGTCCCGCGGCTCGCCGCCGAGCACCTTCGCCCCGCGAAGCAGCGTCTTGTGGGTGTCGCTCATGGTCACTTGCTCTCCTCGGTGCGGGCGGTGGCGGCGGACTCGTTCCCGCCGAGCAGCAGATACAGGACGGCCATGCGGATCGAGACGCCGTTGGCGACCTGCTCGACGGCGGTGCAGCGGTCGGAGTCCGCGACCTGCGCGGTGATCTCCATACCGCGGTTCATGGGGCCGGGGTGCATCACGATGGCGTGCTCCGGCATCCGCGCCATGCGGTCGCCGTTCAGGCCGTAGCGGCGGGCGTACTCCCGCTCGGTGGGGAAGAACGCGGCGTTCATCCGCTCGCGCTGGACGCGCAGCATCATCACGGCGTCGGTCTTGCCGACCACCGCGTCCAGGTCGTAGGAGACCTCGCAGGGCCAGCTCTCCACGCCGAAGGGGACCAGCGTCGGCGGGGCGACCAGCGTGACCTCGGCGCCCAGGGTGGCCAGCAGATGGACGTTGGAGCGGGCCACCCGGCTGTGCAGGATGTCGCCGACGATCGTGACCCGGCGCCCGGCCAGGTCCTGTCCGATGCCGGAGGCGTCCGGGATCAGATGGCGGCGCATGGTGAAGGCGTCGAGCAGCGCCTGGGTGGGGTGCTCATGGGTGCCGTCGCCCGCGTTCACCACGGCGCCGTTGATCCAGCCGGAGGTGGCGAGCCGGTGCGGGGCGCCGGAGGCGTGGTGGCGGATCACCACGGCGTCGGCGCCCATCGCCTCCAGGGTGAGCGCGGTGTCCTTCAGGGACTCGCCCTTGGAGACCGAGGAGCCCTTGGCGGAGAAGTTGATGACGTCGGCGGACAGCCGCTTGGCGGCCGCCTCGAAGGAGATGCGGGTGCGGGTGGAGTCCTCGAAGAAGAGGTTGACGACGGTACGGCCGCGCAGGGTCGGCAGTTTCTTGATCGGCCGGTCGGCGAGCCGGGCCAGTTCCTCGGCGGTGTCGAGGATCAGGACGGCGTCGTCGCGCGAGAGGTCGGCGGCCGAGATGAGGTGGCGCTTCATCCGGTTGCTCCGTGGGTGAAGGAGGTGTGCGGGCGTGCGGGCGGGCAGGCGCGGGGACCGGTGTCATGGCGGCACCGGTGGTCCGTCGGGCGGGTCCCCCGGGGTCGCCGGGGCGGCACTCGCCGTCGGTGAGGGGCGCTACTTCCCGTCCGCGGGGGTGGTCTCGCGCAGCCCGAGGAGCACGCTGTCGCGGCCGTCCTCCTCGGTGAGCTGGACCTTGACCGTCTCCCGCAGCGACGTGGGGAGGTTTTTACCGACATAGTCGGCGCGGATCGGCAGTTCACGGTGACCACGGTCGACGAGGACCGCGAGCTGGACCGCGCGCGGGCGCCCGATGTCACCGAGGGCGTCGAGCGCGGCGCGGATGGTGCGGCCGGAGAAGAGCACATCGTCGACGAGGACCACCAGACGGCCGTCGATGCCGTCGTCGGGGATCTCGGTACGGGCGAGTGCGCGGGCCGGGCGCAGCCTCAGGTCGTCGCGGTACATCGTGATGTCGAGCGAGCCGACCGGGATCCGGCCGGGCTTGCCGGTGATCTCTTCGAGCCGGGCGGCCAGCCGCCGGGCGAGAAAGACACCACGGGTGGGAATGCCGAGCAGCACCACGTCATCGGCGCCTTTGGCGCGCTCGACGATCTCGTGGGCGATGCGGGTGAGAACGCGCGCGATATCCGGTGCTTCCAGCACCGAGCGCGCGGCGTCCGAGGTACGGGCGTCCATACGAAACGGACCTCCTTCTCCGCCTCACGGGACGGACCTTAAAGGACGGTCGGATTTGCGCCATTAACACTAGCAGGGGTCCGGTGCACTCCCACCATCACCCCTGGCAGGAGCCCCTCCGCTCCGTTCGGCTTGACGAATGGAAATTACGCTGCGTAACCTCACAGTGAGTGACCAGCCGCGCGGCACAGCCGCACGCCGATACAGCGTCCGGGGAGCTTTATGTCCAGCGAATACGCCAAACAGCTCGGGGCCAAGCTCCGCGCCATCCGCACCCAGCAGGGCCTCTCCCTCCACGGTGTCGAGGAGAAGTCCCAGGGCCGCTGGAAGGCCGTGGTGGTGGGATCGTACGAGCGCGGCGACCGCGCCGTGACCGTGCAGCGTCTCGCCGAGCTGGCCGACTTCTACGGCGTCCCGGTGCAGGAGCTGCTTCCGGGCACGAGCCCGGCCGGGGCCGCCGAGCCGCCGCCGAAGCTGGTACTGGACCTTGAGCGACTGGCCCATGTGCCGGTCGAGAAGGCAGGCCCGCTGCAGCGGTATGCCGCGACGATCCAGAGCCAGCGTGGCGATTACAACGGCAAGGTGCTCTCGATCCGCCAGGACGACCTGCGCACCCTCGCCGTTATCTACGACCAGTCGCCGTCCGTGCTGACCGAACAGCTGATCAGCTGGGGCGTGCTGGGCGCCGACGCCCGCCGCGCGGTCCAGCACGAAGACGTCTGAGTCCGAGTCCTCTTTCCCTCTTCACCAGCAGAAACGTGCCGCCGGGGGCGGTGGGGCCCTTCTGGGTCCTCCACCGCCCCCGGCGGCTTTGTCGTATGACGAGCCTGTGCGGCGTCCGTCGTATGGCCCGGCGGTCCGGCTCGTAGTCCGGCGTGACGGCCCCGTCGCGGTTATGCCCGGTGCTCCGGGTGCTCCTGATCGCGACGCAGACTCGGCTTCAGCTCCTTGATACGGCCCAGCAGACCGTTGACAAAGGCCGGCGAGTCGTCGGTGGAGAACTCCTTGGCGAGTTGCACCGCCTCGTCGATCACCACCGCGTCCGGGGTCTCGTCCTCCCACACCAGCTCATACGCGCCCAGCCGCAGGATATTCCGGTCGACGACCGGCATCCGGTCCAGCGTCCAGCCCACCGCATAGGTGGCGATCAGCTCGTCGATCCGGCCGATGTGCTGCGCATATCCCTCGACGAGCTGCATCGTGTATTCGCTGACCGGCGGCTGCCGGTCGTCGGTCCGAGCGAGCCGGATCCAGTCCGCGAGCACGATCTGCACGGTGGTGCCGCGCTGATCGGCCTCGAAGAGGATCTGAAAGGCACGCTTACGAGCCTTGTTGCGGGCAGCCACGGTTAGTTGTTCACCCGACCGAGGTACTCGCCGGAGCGGGTGTCGACCTTGATCTTCTCACCGGTGGTGATGAACAGGGGCACGCCGATCTCGTAGCCGGTCTCCAGCTTGGCGGGCTTGGTGCCACCGGTGGAGCGGTCACCCTGGACGCCCGGCTCGGTGTACTCGATCACCAGCTCGACGGCGGCGGGAAGCTCGACGTACAGCGGGTTGCCCTCGTACATCGCCACGACGGCCTCGAAGCCCTCCAGCAGATAGCGGGCGTTGTCGCCCACGACCTCGGGGGTGATGTAGATCTGGTCGAAAGTGTCCATGTCCATGAACACAAAGCTCTCGCCGTCCTTGTACGAGAACTGCATGCCGCGCTTGTCGACATTGGCCGTCTCGACCTTCACGCCGGCGTTGAAGGTCTTGTCGACCACCTTGCCGGACAGCACGTTCTTGAGCTTGGTGCGCACGAAGGCGGGGCCCTTGCCGGGCTTGACGTGCTGGAACTCGACGACGGACCACAGCTGGCCGCCTTCGAGCTTGAGCACCAAGCCGTTCTTGAGGTCGTTCGTGGATGCCACGGTTGCGGGTTCTCCTGGACTACAGCTGGCGGAGACCAGAAAGCCGCCGGCGCGCCCTGTTCTTCAGAGTGCGAGCAGCTCTTTGGTCGTGATGGTGAGTAGCTCGGGTCCGCCGTCCGCCTCGGGGCGGACGACGAGCGTGTCATCGATCCGGACACCGCCCCGGCCCGGGAGGTGGACCCCCGGCTCGACGGTGACCGGCACACAAGCGTCCAGTTTACCCATGGCGGACGGTGTGAGCCGAGGGTCCTCGTCGATTTCCAGGCCCACACCGTGTCCGGTGCACGGTTCGAGGGCGTCTCCGTACCCCGCCGCGGTCAGCACCTGGCGGGTCACCCGGTCCACATCGCAGTAGGCCCGGCCCGGCAACAGCGCCTCCCGCCCGGCCCGCTGGGCGGCGAAAACGGCATCGTACAGCTCGACCTGCCAGTCCGCGGGCGAGGGTCCGATGACGAAGGTACGGCCCACCTGGCAGCGGTAGCCGCGGTAGTCGGCGCCCAGGCAGATGGTGAGGAAGTCGCCCTCCTCGACCCGGCGGTCGGTGGGCAGATGGCCGGGGCGCCCCGCGTTGGGCCCCGCCGCGACGACGGTGGGGAAGGCCGGGCCGTCCGCGCCGTGGTCCACCAGCCGGCGCTCCAGCTCCAGCGCCAGATGACGCTCGGTGCGGCCCACCAGGATCGACTCCAGCAGCTCACCGAGCGCCTGGTCGGCCAGCTCCCCGGCGATCCGCATACAGGAGATCTCCTCGTCGTCCTTGACGAGCCGCAACTGCTCGACGGCGCGGTCCAGATCGGCCAGCCGGAGCCGGGGGGCGGCGGCGCCGAGCGCCCGATGGCGGGCGACGGTCAGATCGTGCTCCTCGACGGCCAGCGAGTCGGCGCCGTCCGCCGCGGCCAGATCGGCGGCGGCCACCACCGGATCGCCGTCCGCGCCCGGCATGACGAGCAGCCGGGGCTCGTCCGAACGCGTCGGGCCCGAGGAGAGGGACGGGGAAAGCGGTGGAGCGGACGGGACCTCGGTGGCCACCAGCACATCCTGGACGGGGCCGAGCAGCAGCACGGCCCCGGGCGGCACGGCGCCGCACAGATAGCGCACATTGGCGGGCCGGGACACCAGCGCCGCCGCGCTCCCGGCCGCGGTGCACTGATCGTGCAGACGGGCACGTCGGACCGCGTACACCTCGGACATGTCCCCGAGCGTACGCACGCTCGGGGACCATGGCTCCTCCAGTGGCTCGGGCGAGTGAGCCGAAGGGGCGCGTCGCTGTCGAAAGGGAGAGCGCGCGCAGGCCCCTGAGGAACGAAGGGGCCGAGCACGGTCGACCGTCGACAGGGGGCACCTCCCAGCGGTAGCTGGGGGAGGCTGAAGCGCCCCGGAGGCGAACCGAGCCTCAAAAAAGGGCGGGCGTGCTACCAGCTGGGCGGGCTCGCGATGGAGCGGGTGACCACCTCGTCGAGCATGCGGGCCGTGGTCTCCACGTCATACGTGGAGTTGTCGATGATCGGCAGGCCGGAGCCGTACCACCCGGCCATCCGGCCGTGGATCCGCGCCACCTCCTCGTCGCTGAGGCGGCGGTTGCCGGTGCGGGCCGCGTTCCGCTCCAGGACGATCTCCAGGCCCGGAAGGACCACCACCGGCAGCAGACCGGGGCCCACATGGCGCTTCCAGCCGCCGAGGCCGACGACCGGGCGGTCGGGGAAGACGGCGTCGTCGAGGATGCAGGAGATCCCGTTGGCCAGGAAGTTACGGGCGGCGAAGCCGCAGGTGCGGCGGGCGAGACGATACTGCGCCTCGGAGTTCTCGTTCCACCCCGACTGGGGGTTGGCGAAACCGGACCGGACCCACTCCCGCACATCGTCCAGGCTGATGTGCGCGGTCGGCACCCGGCGGCGGTCGGCCCAGTGACGCGCGACCGTCGTCTTGCCCGCCCCGGCCGGTCCGATCAGCAGTACCGCCACCGCCGCCTGCGAGACATCGGCGACCGACGGGTCCGCCGGGGGGTGCGGCAGCGGCACCGGACCGCCGGGCGGTAGCTGGATATGGCCGGTGGTGTTCACCGTCTCCAGCGGCGCCCCGGGGTGCGCGGGCGGGGGCGGGGGCGGCGGAGGCGATACCGGATGTTGCGCGGGCGGTGCGGGGTGCCCGGGCACCGGAGGCGCGGGCGGGGCGGGGGGATTGGGGTGAGGTCCCGGGTGATGGTTCGCACTCGCGCCCTGGGCCCAGCCCGCACCCTGCGGACCGGGCACCGGCCCCGGCTGGTGGGGCGGTGGCAGCGGAGCTCCCACTGCATGCTGCATCCGGTGGCACTCCGTCTCGTACAGGCAGTTCTCATCCGACAACTGTCAACGGTGATACGGCGGTGAGGCCGCTCCTACCGAACGGTACCTGCCCAGAGCGCCGCTGTGTGAACGCCCCGCAAACCCGTTGTGTGCCCCCTACCCCTTGCCGGCCAGGCAATTCGTCCGGCAAGGGCCGCAACTGCGAGGTGCTGAGGAACTGTTCGAGAGCCCGCGGCGGTGCCGCGGGCTTCGAAGGCGATGACAGAGTTGTGACGCGACGACAACGGCGACGACGGATACCCTCCGCGTCAGCCGGAGACCTCGGCGTACGCCGCGAGCAGCACCGCCGGGTCCGGGCCCTCCAGAACGGTGGGCTTGGCGAGACCGTCCAGGACGATGAAGCGCAGCAGGTCACCCCGGGACTTCTTGTCGACTCGCATGGTCTCCAGCAGCTTGGGCCACTGGTCACCACGGTAGGTGAGCGGCAGACCCACGGACTCCAGGACGGCGCGGTGGCGATCGGCCGTGGCGTCGTCCAGACGGCCCGCCAGCCGCCCCAGCTCGGCGGCGAAGACCATGCCCACGGAAACGGCCGCGCCATGGCGCCAGTTGTAGCGCTCGTTCTTCTCGATGGCGTGGGCGAGCGTATGCCCGTAGTTGAGGATCTCCCGCAGCCCGGACTCCTTGAGGTCGCTGGAGACGACCTCGGCCTTGACCCGGATGGAGCGCTCGATGAGCTCGGCGGTGTGCGGACCGGCGGGGGTGCGGGCGGCGGCCGGGTCCCGCTCGATCAGCTCCAGGATCTCCGGGTCGGCGATGAAGCCCGCCTTGATGATCTCGGCGAGCCCGCTGATGTAGTCGTTGGCCGGCAGCGAGTCCAGCGCGGCCAGATCGCACAGCACCCCGACCGGGGGGTGGAAGGCGCCGACGAGGTTCTTGCCCTCGGCGGTGTTGATCCCGGTCTTGCCGCCGACGGCGGCGTCGACCATGGCGAGCACGGTCGTGGGGACGGCGATCCAGCGCACGCCGCGCAGCCAGGTCGCGGCGACGAATCCGGCGAGGTCGGTGGTCGCGCCGCCGCCGACGCCGACGATCACATCGGTGCGGGTGAAGCCGGTCTGCCCGAGCGCCTTCCAGCAGTACGCGGCGACCTCGGCGGTCTTCGCCTCCTCGCCGTTGGGCAGCTGGATCGCGACGGCGTCGTACCCCTGCTCGGCGAGGTCCTGGCGGATGGCCTCACCGGTCTCGGCCAGCGCCTCGGGGTGCAGGACGGCGACGCGCTTGGCCGCGCCGATCAGCCCGGGGAGCTCGCCGAGGAGCTGCCGGCCGATCAGCACCTCGTACGGCGCGGTGCCCGCGGTGCCTCCGACCTGGATGCGCGTAGGGGTCTCGGCCACAGGGGGTGTCATGCGTTCTTCAGCTCCAGTACGTCCAGGACGGCCTCGGCGACGTCCTCGGGGGTGCGGTCCTCGGTCGACACGACGGCGCGGGCGACCTCGGTGTACAGCGGGCGACGCTGCTCCATCAGCTCACGCCAGCGCTGGCGCGGGTTGACCGTGAGCAGCGGGCGCGGGGCGTCAAGACCGGTGCGCTTGACGGCCTCGGCGACGCCCATCTCCAGGAAGACGACCGGGAGGCCGACGAGCAGCTCACGGGTGCCCTCGTCGAGGACGGCGCCGCCGCCCAGCGCGAGCACGCCCCGGTGCTCGGCCACGGCGGTCCGTACGGCCTGCCGCTCCAGCTCACGGAAGTGCGGCTCGCCCTCGTCGATGAAGATCTCCGAGATCTCCTTGCCCGCCGTCGCGACGATGTCGGTGTCGCTGTCGCGGAAGGTGGTGCCGAGCCGCTGCGCGAGCACCTGCCCGACGGTGGTCTTCCCGACACCCATGGGCCCGACCAGCACAACGACGGGCCCCTCGCCGGCCTGCCCGCTCACCGAATGGCCAGGTTCTCGAGGAAGCTCTGCACATTGCGCCGCGTCTCGGTGACCGAGTCGCCGCCGAACTTCTCCGCGACCGCGTCCGCCAGGACCAGCGCGACCATCGCCTCGGCGACGATCCCGGCCGCCGGGACGGCGCAGACGTCGGAGCGCTGGTGGTGGGCCTTGGTCGGCTCGCCGGTGGTCACATCGATCGTGGCCAGCGCCTTGGGCACGGTCGCGATCGGCTTCATCGCGGCCCGGACGCGCAACAGCTCGCCGGTGGTCAGCCCGCCCTCGGTGCCACCCGAGCGGCCCGAGGAGCGCCGGATGCCCTCGTCCGTGGAGACGATCTCGTCATGGGCCTTGGAGCCGGGCACCCGCGCGAGGTCGAAGCCGTCGCCGACCTCGACGCCCTTGATGGCCTGGATGCCCATCAGCGCACCGGCCAGCCGTGCGTCGAGCCGGCGGTCCCAGTGCACATGGGAGCCGAGGCCCACCGGCACGCCGTACGCCAGCACCTCGACGACACCGCCGAGGGTGTCGCCGTCCTTGTGGGCCTGGTCGATCTCGGCCACCATCGCCTTGCTCGCGTCGGCGTCCAGGCAGCGCACCGGGTCGGCGTCCAGCTTCTCGACGTCGGAGGGCTTGGGGTAGACGCCGTACGGCGCCTTCGCGGCGGCCAGCTCCACGACATGCGAGACGATCTCGATCCCGGCCGTCTCCTTGAGGTAGGAGCGGGCGACGGTGCCCAGTGCCACCCGGGCGGCGGTCTCGCGGGCGCTGGCGCGCTCCAGGATGGGCCGGGCCTCGTCGAAACCGTACTTCTGCATACCGGCCAAGTCCGCGTGGCCGGGGCGGGGGCGGGTCAGCGGGGCGTTACGGGCGAGTCCCTCGAGGATCTCGGGGTCCACCGGGTCGGCGGCCATGACCTGCTCCCACTTCGGCCACTCCGTGTTGCCGACCATGATCGCGACCGGGGAGCCGAGGGTCAGCCCGTGCCGTACGCCGCCGAGGAAGGTGACCTCGTCGCGCTCGAACTTCATCCGGGCACCGCGGCCATAGCCGAGCCGCCGTCGGGCCAGGGCGTCCGCCACCATGTCGGTGGTGATCGGCACCCCGGCGGGCAGCCCCTCCAGCGTCGCCACGAGTGCGGGGCCGTGCGACTCCCCCGCGGTCAGCCAGCGCAACCTGCTCAACGGTGCTCCCTCATGCGCGTGCCTCGACGTCTTGCGGCGCGACCCGGTCCGCGCGACTCCGGCCCGCACCTCCGATCCTCCCACGACCCGGGAGTCTCATCGGTGCATGGTCCATGGGGTGGACGGTCGCGGACGGCCGGGGACGGGCCGGGGGACGGACGCGGACGGCCGGGCAGGGGCCGACGAGGAGCCCGTGAGGCGGGTCAGCGGGCCGCCAACGCCTCGCGCATCGCGGCCAGGGGCGCGGAGGCGCGGCCCGTCATCTGCTCGACTTGGAGCACCGCCTGGTGGACCAGGAGGTCCAGGCCGCCGACGACCGAGCCGCCACGCGCCGACCAGGCAGCGGCGAGCGGGGTCGGCCAGGGCTCGTAGAGGACGTCGAAGAGCGCGCCGGGGCGGTCCGGTACGGACGCGGCGAGCGCGTCGGTGGTGCCCGCGGGGGTGGTGGCGATCACCAGGGGCGCGCCGAGCGCCTCGGCCGCGTCGCCCCAGTCCGCCGTGCGCACCGCGACACCCAGCCGCTCGCCCCATTGCCGCATCTCGGCGGCGCGGGCCTCGCTGCGGACGTACGCGGTGACCTCGCCGTCGCAGATCCGGGAGAGCGCGGCCAGCGCCGAGGAGGCCGTCGCGCCGGCGCCCAGCACGGCGGCGCGCGCCACGCGCCCGACACCACGCTCCCGCAGCGCCGCCAGCATGCCCGGGATATCGGTGTTGTCCCCGTGCCTGCGGCCGTCGTCGGTGAAGACGACCGTGTTGACGGCCTCCACCGATGCCGCGGTGTCGGTGATCTCGTCCAGCAGCGGGATGACGGCGCGCTTGAGCGGCATGGTCAGGGACAGCCCGGCCCAGGCCGGTCCCCCGTCCTCGCCGAGGTGTTTGAAGAAGTCCGGCAGTGCGGTCTCGTCCACCTCGAAGCGGTCGTACGTCCAGCCGCTCAGGCCCAGCTCCCGGTACGCCGCGCGGTGCAGCACCGGTGACAGGGAGTGGGCGATCGGCGAACCGAGCACCGCTGCCCTGCGGTTTTCCGACATCTTTCCTCAGCCGTTGTTCGTGCGCTGCCTATTGAACTTCTCGACCCACTTCTGGTGATCCGCGTAGGTCTTGGAGAACTGGCTCTTGCCGCTGACCGCGACGAAGTAGTACCACCCGTCGGAAGTCGGGTTCAGCGACGCCTTCAGCGCGTCCGCACCCGGATTGCCAATCGGGCCCGGCGGGAGCCCCTTGTAGAAGTAGGTGTTGTACGGATTGTCGTATCCCTTGATCTCACTGATCGGGATATCCAGCTTGCTCTGATTCTTGATGTAGTTGTACGTGGAGTCGAATTCCAGCTTGCCGTAGGTCTCGGGATTAGCGGGCTTGAGCCGGTTGTAGATGACCTCGGCCATCTTCCGGAAGTCGTCGTGGGTGACGCCCTCCGCCTGGACCAGGCTGGCCACGCTGATCAGCTGGAGCGGGGACTTGAGGCCCAGCTCCTTCGCCTTGCCCTCCAGATCCTGGCTGCCGTAGTTACGGTTGGCCTCGGCGACCATCTTCCGCAGCACGTCCGCGGGCTTGGCGCCCTTGCCCACGCTGTAGCGGGACGGGTACAGGAACCCTTCCAGCGGATCCTTGATCTTGCTGTTGTCGTCGGCCCAGGAGGGCAGCCCGAGGTTCTTCGCCTCCTTCTTGGCGATGTCCGCGGTGGTTCCCGCCTTGACGCCGACCTTCTTGTCGATCGCCGCGTAGATCGCGGCGTCGCGCATACCCTCGGTGACGATCAGGGCGTTGCTGCTGGTGGGGTCGAGCATCAGCTTGACCGCCGCCGCGCCGGACATCTCCTTGCGCAGGCTGTAGGTGCCCGGCTGGACGAACTTGCCGCTGTCCTCCACGGCCTCGACGAAGGCGCCGCTGCTCTTGACCACGCCCTTGTCGGCGAGGATCGAGCCGATCTCGGCATTGCCGGAGCCGGAGGGAACCTCCACCTCGATCTGCCCGGTGCCGTCGCCCGAGTAGTCGGGTGCGGGGCCGAAGCGGGTCTGCCAGAAGTCGTAGGCGTAGTAGCCGCCTCCGCCGACGGCGCCCACCAGGACGACGGTGACAAAGAGGCACGCCACGCCGCTGCGGCGCTTCTTGGGCTTCTTGCCCTTGCCCTTCTTGCCGCCGCGCGCGCCGGGCTCGTCATCGTCATCGTCCGCCGCGTCGTCCAGGCCCCGGCCGCCGCCGTCCGTGAAGAACGGGTGGTCTTCCTCGCCGTCCGCCCGGGGCGGCTCCTCGGGGGCCTCACGCTGGCGCGGCACCTGGTGCTCCGCGGACACCGTGGGCATCTGCTGTGTCTGCGGGGGCACATGGGCGCCCTGAGGTCCCGAGGGGGCCTGCGGTGACTGCTGTTGTCCCTGGTAGGGGTCCTGCGTCGGGTAGGAACCGCTCTGGCTCCCGTAGGGATCGTGCGGGTCCATACCCCCGTACGAGCCGCCCTGGGGCGGGTAGGGAACACCCTGGCCGGGGTACTCCTGCGGGTGCCCCTGATGCGGGTAGCCGGCGTCCTGGCCGTCCCACTGGTGCTGCTGGTGCTGCTGGGGATCCTGCTGATATCCGTGCGGATACTGCTGGTGCCCGTAGGGGTCCTGGGCGTACGCGTCCTGCCCGTAGGAGCCCTGACCGTACGGATCCTGGGCGTAGGCCTCCTGCGCATAGGGGTCCTGCGCGTACGGCTCCTGAGCGTAGGGGGCCTGCGCATAGGGATCCTGACCGGCCGCCGTGGGCTGGCCGCTCCACTCTCGGTCCCCGTACAGCGGATCCTCTGGATGCCACGGTTGGGAGCCGGGTCCCCGGCCGTACTCAGTCATCGATCCCCTAGCGACGGAGGTGGTCACCGCTCGGCGTGTTCGTGGCACAGGTGGCGGCGGCCATGTCGCGCGGAACGTTACCGTACCGCGATCAGATGACCACTTCGACGGCTTCTCCGGGGGCCCTGCCCGAGACCCGCTCGGTCTCCAGCGCACTCTGCAGGATCACCACGGCGGCTGCCTGGTCAACCACCGAGCGGCCCTTCTTCGACGTCACCCCGGAGGCGCGCAGCCCCTGGGACGCTGTGACAGTGGTCATACGTTCGTCGACGAGCCGTACCGGCACCGGGGCGACCCGCCGCGCCAACTCGCGTGCGAAGGTGCGCACTTTGGCCGCGGCCGGCCCCTCGCGCCCGCTGAGCGAGCGCGGCAGGCCGACCACCACTTCGAGCGGTTCGTACTCCGCGACGAGCGCCGCGAGCCGCTTGTGGGCGGCCGGGATGTCGCGTCCCGGCACGGTCTCCACGGGGGTGGCGAGGATCCCGTCGGGGTCGCACGAGGCGACCCCGATCCGGGCGTCTCCGACGTCGATGGCGATCCGCCTGCCGCGTCGCACGACTACCGGTCCGAGTCCGCGACAAGCCGCTCGACGGCCTCGATGGCCTCGCCGACGGCGTCCGGGTTCTGGCCGCCGCCCTGGGCCACGTCCGGCTTGCCGCCGCCTCCGCCGCCGAGCGTCTTGGCGGCGGTGCGGACCAGGTCACCGGCCTTGAGACCGCGCTCACGGGCGGCCTCATTGGTGGCGATCACGGTCAGCGGACGGCCGCCCGCCACGGTGAAGAGGGCGACGACGGCGGGGCGGTCGCCCGGGATGCGGCCGCGCACGTCCAGGACCAGCTTGCGCAGATCGTCGGCGGAGGTGCCGTCCGGCACCTTGGCGGCGACCAGGGCCGTGCCCCGGACGTCCTTGGCGCCCTGGGCGAGACCGGCGGCGGCCTGCAGCACCTTCTCGGCGCGGAACCGCTCGATCTCCTTCTCGGCCTCCTTGAGTTTGCTCAGCATGCCGGAGATCTTCTCCGGGAGCTCCTCGGGGCGGCCCTTGACCAGGTCGGTGAGCTGGGAGACGACCGTGTGCTCACGGGCGAGGAAGTTGTAGGCGTCCACGCCCACCAGAGCCTCGACGCGGCGCACACCGGAGCCGATGGAGGATTCGCCGAGCAGCTTCACCAGACCCAGCTGGGCGGTGTTGTGCACATGCGTGCCACCGCACAGCTCCTTGGAGAAGTCGCCGATGGTCACCACGCGCACCCGGTCGCCGTACTTCTCGCCGAACTCGGCGATGGCGCCCTGCTTCTTGGCCTCGTCCATGCTCATCACCTCGGCGGAGACGTCGAGTTCACGCGAGAGCACTTCGTTGATCTTCTGCTCGACGTCCATGAGCACCCCGCCGGGCACGGCGGCCGGCGAGCCGAAGTCGAAGCGGAAGCGGCCGGGCGAGTTCTCCGAACCGGCCTGGGCGGCGGTCGGGCCCAGGGCGTCGCGCAGCGCCTGGTGGGTGAGGTGGGTGGCGCTGTGGGCGCGGGCGATGGCGCGGCGGCGCGTGATGTCGATCCGGGCGTGGGCACCGGCGCCGACCGTCACCTCGCCGACCTGGACGACGCCCTTGTGCACGCTGACGCCGGGCACCGGCTGCTGGACGTCCCGGACCTCCACCACGGCGCCGGTGTCCAGCTTGATCCGGCCGGTGTCGGCGAGCTGGCCGCCGCCCTCGGCGTAGAACGGGGTGCGGTCCAGGACGACCTCGACCTCGTCGCCCTCGGTGGCGGCGGGCGAGGACACCCCGTCGACCAGCAGGCCCACGATGGTGGACTCGCCCTCGGTGTGGCTGTAGCCGGTGAACTCGGTGAGACCGGAGCTGTCGGCCACCTCGCGGTAGGCGGACAGGTCGGCGTGGCCGGTCTTCTTGGCCCTGGCGTCGGCCTTGGCGCGCTCCCGCTGCTCCTTCATCAGCCGGCGGAAGCCCGCCTCGTCCACCGAGAGGCCCTGTTCGGCGGCCATCTCGAGGGTGAGGTCGATCGGGAAGCCCCAGGTGTCGTGGAGCAGGAACGCCTTGTCACCGGCGAGCACGCCGCCACCGGCGGCCTTGGTGTCGGTGACGGCGGTGTCGAGGATGTTGGTGCCGGCCTTGAGCGTCTTGAGGAAGGCCGACTCCTCGGCGAGGGCGACGGTCTCGATGCGCTTGCGGTCGGTCAGCAGCTCCGGGTACTGCTGGCCCATCGTCTTGAGGACGACGTCGACCAGCTCGCCGACGACCGGCTCGGTGGCGCCGAGGATGCGCATGTTGCGGATGGCTCGGCGCATGATGCGGCGCAGCACATAGCCGCGGCCCTCGTTGCCGGGGGTGACGCCGTCGCCGATGAGCATGACGGAGGTGCGCATATGGTCGGCGACCACGCGCAGCGAGACGTCGGAGTCATGGGCGGCGTCGTAGGCGACCCCGGTCAGCTCGGTGGCCTTGTCCATGACGACGCGCAGGGTGTCGGTCTCGTACATGTTCCGTACGCCCTGCAGGATCATCGCGAGGCGCTCGAGGCCGAGGCCGGTGTCGATGTTCTTGCTGGGCAGCTCGCCGAGGATCGGGAAGTTCTCCTTGCCCTCGCCCGCACCGCGCTCGTACTGCATGAAGACCAGGTTCCAGATCTCCACGTAGCGCTCGTCGTTGACGGCCGGGCCGCCCTCCTCGCCGAACTCCGGACCACGGTCGTAGTTGATCTCGGAGCAGGGGCCGCAGGGGCCGGGAACGCCCATGGACCAGTAGTTCGGGCCCATGCCCAGGCGCTGGATGCGCTCGGCGGGGACGCCGATCACCTCGCGCCAGATGCGCTCGGCCTCGTCGTCCTGCTCGTAGACGGTGATCCACAGCCGCTCGGGGTCGAGGCCGTAGCCGCCCTCCTCCTGGGAGCTGGTCAGCAGCTCCCAGGCGTACGTGATGGCGCCTTCCTTGAAGTAGTCGCCGAACGAGAAGTTCCCGCACATCTGGAAGAAGGTGCCGTGGCGGGTGGTCTTGCCGACCTCTTCGATGTCCGGGGTGCGCACGCACTTCTGCACGCTGACGGCGCGGTCGAAGGGCGGCTTGACCTCGCCGAGGAAGTACGGCTTGAAGGGGACCATGCCCGCGGGGACCAGCAGCAGCGTCGGGTCGTCCGCGATGAGCGACGCCGACGGCACGACGGTGTGCCCGCGCTCCTCGAAGAAGCGCAGCCAGCGGCGGCGGATTTCAGCCGACTCCATCAGTGGTCCTCATTTCCGGCTTTGTGGAGCTTGTGGGGAGTGGTGTGGGTGAGCTGGGTCCGGCCCCGCTGGGCCGGGAGCTGCTTGCGGTCGTCCGGCGGTGGCGCCGAGAGCCCGAGCGCGTCCTTGAGCGCGGCCTCGCGGTCGGCCATGCCGTCCCGTACGTCGAGGGCGAAGACCTTGATCCGCCGGCCCGCCAGCACCGCGCGGTCGGCGGCCTGCGCCGCCAGACTCTCCGGGGTGAGCTGGTTGAGCTTGCGGTTGACCTTGGTGGTGGCCCACACTCCGGCGGCGACGCCGGTGGTGAACCAGAATGTGCGGCGGAACATCCGGTCTGTCAGCCCTTCGATCCACGGTTGCGACGGCCGCCCCAGCGGGCGGACGGCAGGGTCTTGCCGATGACGACGGTGCGCGCGGGCGCGGGCTCGTCCTCCGCTCGCCCCTTGCGGCCGATCGCCCGCCGGACGCCGTAGCCGAACGCGGCCACCTTGACCAGCGGACCGCCGAAGGCGGTGGAGACGGTCGAGGAGAGCGCGGAGGCGTTGGAGGTGACCTCCTGGACGTCGGAGGCGATGGAATCCACCCGGGCGAGCTGGGTGTTGGCCTCGCGCACGGTCGCGGACGCCTCGCTGAGCAGCGGAACCGCCTGATCGGTGACCTCCGCCAGCAGCCTGGTGGCCGCCTTGAGCGTCTGGGCCAGCCTCACCAGCGCCAGGGCGAGGAAGGACACCAGGATCGCCCAGAAGACGGCCACGAGGATCCCGGCCACCTCTCCACCGGACACGTCGCACCGCTCCCTGTCGCCGCTCGTCGTCGTTGGTCGTGTTGATCGTGCTCGTCGTGATCGCTCGTCGTTCGGGTCGTTCGTCGCCCGCCGCTCTCGGGCGGTATCCGGGCGCGGGCGGCAGGTATCGACCTTATCGCGCCACGGACGCGCACCCGAAACGGATAACGGCCACCGGGCGCGCTCCCGGGTCCGCCATCGGACAAGCCCGCGGGTTCCCCGTCGACCGGCGTCGAGGGGAACCCGCGGGCTTGGCTGGGTACTGTGCGCTCCGCTGGATCAGCGGGCGTAGTACTCGACGACGAGCTGCTCGTCGCAGATGACCGGAATCTCCTTGCGGTTGGGGTCCCGGTCGAGGCGGAAGGCGAGCGCCATCAGGTTGACCTGGAGGTAGCGCGGGGTCTCGCCGTCGGGGGCGTAACCACCCTCGCGCGCCACCTGGAAGGGGTGCTTGTCGCGGCTGCGCTCGCGGACCATCACCACGTCGTCCGGGCGGACCCGGAAGGACGGCTTGTCGACCTTACGGCCGTTGACCTCGATGTGGCCGTGGGTGACCATCTGGCGGGCCTGGTAGATGGTGCGGGCGATGCCCGACCGCAGGACGAGCGCGTCCAGACGGCGCTCGAGCTCGATGACCAGAGCCTCGCCCGTCTTGCCTCCGGCCTTCCGAGCGCGGTCGTAGGCACGGGCCATCTGGCGCTCGCTGATGTCGTACTGGGCGCGCAGGCGCTGCTTCTCCAGCAGCCGGACCTTGTAGTCACTGGTCTGCTTGCGGCCACGGCCGTGCTCACCCGGCGGGTACGGGCGAGCCTCGAAGTACTTGACGGCCTTCGGGGTCAGAGCAATGCCCAGCGCCCGCGACTTCTTGACCTTGGGACGCGACTGGTTCACGGGGAACGAACCTCCATGTAAGTTAGGTGAGCCTTACCTTAGCCGAGGAGAACGCATGTTTCGACCTGGGATCCCCCTGCCCAGCACTGGTCAGAGCCCCGAGGAGGGTCAGCCGCGTCCCAAGGAAGACGCCCTGCGGCCGTCGGCGGCAGAGCGCGTACGTACTCTCGTTGAATCCAAGGCTACGGCTTCGTTGACGATTCCCGGAATCGAGGCCCTGGATGACCTGGGGGCCGACTGTCCGGCCGCCCGGACGGTCGCCCCGGACGGAGATGTGCTGCTGCTCGTCCCCAGCGGCTCCCCCGCCGCCCGGGCCGCCGCACACGCCCAGGACGACGAGCTGACCTGCGTGATGGAGATCACCGACGTCGCCCCCGTCGCGATGCCCCAGCGGATCCGCGGCCGCGCCTGGGTGGCCGGCTGGCTCACCCCCGTCCCCTGCGGTGAGCGCACGCGCGCCGCGGCGGCGCTGCTGGCCGAGCGGCATCCGGTGGGCGAACTGCTCGGCCTCGACCAGGCGCCGCGGCCCCGGCGGTCCGGTGAGCCGGCCGCCGGCGTGGGGCCCGCCGGGAGAGCCGCCTGGACGCTGCTGCGGCTGGAGGTCGGCGAGGCGTGCGTGGACGACCTGTGGGGCGCGGACGGCATCGAGCCGGACGACTTCACGACCGCCGACCCCGATCCGCTCGTGCGGCACGAGGCCGATCTGCTCCAGCATCTGCACGCCGCCCACAGCGAGCAGGTGCGCGGGCTGTGCGCACTGCTCGGCGACCGCTCCGGCGTGGTCTGCACCCGGGGCGCGGCCACCCCGGTGGCCCTGGACCGCTTCGGTCTGCGGGTGCGCTTCACGGACGAGGCGGACCGGCCGTTCGACGCGCGCTTCGACTTCCCCGAGCCGGTGCGGAACGTGACCGAGCTGCGGTACGCGATGCACGCCCTGTTCGACGCGGCGACGAGCTGAGCCTGCGAGTGGGGTGACCGGCGCGGGTGCGGCGGCCGCGGGCCGGGCCGCTACGACGAGGCCGGGGCCGGACCGTCGGCGGACGGCGGCGGGTCGCCCCGCAGCCGCGCCCGCACCCGCTCCACCACATCCGCGTACCGCGCCTCGGCGCCGTACCGCGTGGGCTCGTAGTACCGCTTGCCGTGGATCTTGTCCGGTGCGTACTGCTGCGCCGCGATCCCGCCCGGCAGATCGTGCGGGTAGAGATAGCCCTGTGCGTGGCCGAGCTTCTTGGCGCCCTGGTAGTGGCCGTCACGCAGATGCGGCGGCACCGGCCCGGCCAGGCCCGCCCGCACATCCGCCAGCGCCGCGCCGATCGCCGTCGTCGCGGCGTTGGACTTGGGCGCGAGCGCCAGGGCGATCGTGGCATGGCTCAGGGTGAGCGCGGCCTCCGGGAAGCCGATCAGGGCGACCGCCTGCGCCGCGGCCACGGCGGTGGGCAGGGCGGTCGGATCGGCGAGGCCGATGTCCTCGCTCGCCGAGATCATCAGCCGACGGGCGATGAACCGCGGGTCCTCCCCCGCCTCGATCATCCGGGCCAGATAGTGCAGCGCCGCGTCCACATCCGAGCCGCGGATGGACTTGATGAGGGCGCTGGCCACGTCGTAGTGCTGGTCGCCCGCGCGGTCGTACTTCACCGCGGCCCGGTCGACCGCCTCCTCCAGCGAGGTGAGGGTGACCTCCGCCTCGCCCTTGTCCAGGGCCGCCCCGGCGCCCGCCTCCAGCGCGGTGAGCGCCCGCCGGGCGTCGCCGCCCGCTATGCGCAGCAGATGCGCCTCGGCGTCCTCGGGGAGGGTGACCGCTCCGCCGAGCCCGCGCTCGTCGGTGAGCGCGCGATGCAGCAGCCCGCGCAGATCGTCGTCGGTCAGCGGCTCCAGGGTGAGCAGCAGCGAGCGGGAGAGCAGCGGGGAGATCACGGAGAAGTACGGATTCTCGGTGGTGGCCGCGATCAGCGTCACCCAGCGGTTCTCCACGGCGGGCAGCAGCGAGTCCTGCTGGGCCTTGCTGAAGCGGTGGATCTCGTCCAGGAAGAGGACGGTGTCCCGCCCGTACGCCCCGGAGGAGCGGCGCGCGCCGTCGATGACGGCCCGGACCTCCTTGACCCCCGCGGTGATGGCCGACAGCTCGACGAAGCGCTTCTGGGTGGCCTGGCTGACCACATACGCCAGCGTCGTCTTACCGATCCCCGGCGGGCCCCACAGGAACACCGACGACGGCCCGGCCGGACCGCCGCCCCCCTCGCCCACGAGCCGGCGCAGCGGCGATCCGGGGCGCAGCAGATGCTGCTGGCCCACGACCTCGTCGAGGGTGCGCGGACGCATCCGCACGGCCAGCGGGCTGCTGGCCGGATCCTTCTCCTGGCGGTCCTCTGCGGCGGCGGTGAACAGGTCTGGCTCCACGACGGGAAGCCTATGCCAACCCTGTGACAACGCCGTCGGACCGCCGCCGGGCTCGGGGGTTCAGCCGCCGGGCCCAGGGTTCGGAAAGGGCGGGCTTCAGCCCTGAGCGCCCGTCCAGAAGTCCCACCAGCGGGTGAGGATCAGCATTCCGATGACGCCGATCCACATCACCGGGACCACCCAGTGGAACTCCATGAGCCCGCGCCGCAGGCCGTCCGGCGCGGGAAGGTATCCGTGCTTGAGGTTGTGGCCGGTGACGTAGCAGAACATCACGATGGTGGCGACCCAGGCGAGGCAGCACCACAGGCACAGCGAGCCGATGACGTACAGCGACTCGTACTGCAGCCAGGTCACGAAGCCGACGCCGAAGAGCGTGCCCGCGTTGAAGGTCAGCCAGTACCAGCGCGGGAAGCGCGCCCCGGTCAGCAGGGTGATGCCCACGCAGATCACGATGGCGTAGGCGACCAGGCCGAGCATCGGGTTCGGGAAGCCGAACGCCTGCGCCTGGTCGCTCTCCATGATGTTGCCGCAGGAGACGACGGGGTTGAGGCTGCAGCCGGGCGTGAAGACCTTACCGTCGGCCTTGTACTCGAGGATCTTGTTCTTGTCGATCGTGATGACCCAGGCCGCGAGGAGCCCCAGCGCACCGGTGATCACGAGCAGAAGGGCGAAGGCGCGGCTGCCCCCCGTCCCGGTCCGCGCGCCCTCCCGCGCCTCGCCGGACTCCACGTCGTCCATCACTGTCGTCGCCATACTCGCCGTCCGTCGCTCTCCACCGTGTTCAGCCCCGTCGGGCACGGCCATTGTGCCGCACCCACCCCCGCCGTACGGCCCGCTCATCCAGGCCATGCCATGGTGCCCTGTCCCCCGTTCGGAGGACATAAGACGGGCTTCCCGGTCGTCCCCGGGACGAGCGCGGCACCCTCACGCTCATGGATATGGCAGACGAAGCGATACGGGTGCGCGGGCTGCGCAAGCGCTATGGCGCGGTGACCGCGTTGGACGGCGTTGACCTGGGCATTCGGCAGGGTGAGGTGTTCGGCGTCCTGGGGCCCAACGGGGCGGGCAAGAGCACCACGGTGGAGATCCTCCAGGGCCATCGGAGCCGGGACGCGGGGGAGGTCACGGTGCTGGGCCGGGATCCCGCCTCCGGGGGACGGGAATGGCGTTCCCGGATCGGCATCGTTTGGCAGGATGAATCCGCCCCGGCCGAGTTGACGGTGCGGGAGACCGTGCGGCATTTCGCCCGCTACTACCCGCGCCCGCGCGACCCCGACGAGGTCATCGGCCTGGTCGGCCTGGAGGCCAAGACGGGCAGCCGGATCAAGGCGCTGTCGGGCGGCCAGCGGCGCCGTCTGGACGTGGCCCTCGGGGTGATCGGCGATCCGGAGCTGTTGCTGCTGGACGAGCCGACGACGGGCTTCGACCCGGCGGCGCGGCGGCGGTTCTGGGAGCTGATCAGGCGGTTGGCGGACGAGGGCACCACGATCGTGCTCACCACGCACTATCTCGACGAGGCGGAGGCGCTGTCCGACCGGCTGGCGGTCATCGCCGCGGGCAAGGTCGTCGCCGAGGGCGCACCCGCCGAACTGCGCGAGCGGCACGGTAGCCGGGCGACGGTCCACTGGATCGAGCCCGGCGACGGGGCGCGCCAGGAGGAGACGGAGACCCCGACCCGTACCGTCGCGGAGCTGATGCGCCGCTTCGACGGGGAGATTCCGGGGCTACGGATCTCCCGGCCGACCCTGGAGGACGTCTATCTGCGGCTCACCGGACAACTCGACGAGCAGCCCGGGGAGGGCACGCGATGACCACCACGAGCACCACCTCCTCCGGTGCCCGGCGCACCGCCGCGGCCGCCCCCGCGCGGCTGCCCGGCGCCTGGACCCTCGGGCTGCACCGGGGCGCCCTCGAGCTCAGGCAGTTCTTCCGCCAGCGCGAACAGGTGGTTTTCACCTTCGCCTTCCCCGTCGTCTTCCTGTCCCTGTTCGCCTCGATCTTCCGGAACGATGTGCGGGGCGCGGGCGTGACCGCCTCTCAGCTGTACGCCGCGGCGATGATCGCGTCGGGGGTGATGTCGACCAGCTTCCAGTCGCTGGGCGTCTCCATCGCGCTCGAACGGGACGAGAAGGTGCTGCGGCGGCTGCGCGGTACGCCGATGCCCCCGGCCGCGTACTTCCTCGGCAAGCTGTGGCTGGTCCTGGTCTCCGGGATCGCCGAGACGGTGCTGCTGCTGGCCGTCGGCGCCGCGCTCTTCGACCTCGATCTGCCCACGGGGGCGGCCACGTGGTTCACCTTCGCCTGGGTCTTCGCCCTCGGACTGACCGGCTGTGCGCTGCTGGGCATCGCGATCAGCAGTGTGCCGCGCTCCGGTAAGAGCGCCACTTCGGTGGTGGTCCTGCCGTTCCTGGTGCTGCAGTTCATCTCCGGCGTCTTCATCTCGATCGACACGCTGCCGGACTGGATGCTGAACGTGGCTGCCCTCTTCCCGCTGAAGTGGATGTGCCAGGGGTTCCGAGGTGTGTTCCTGCCGGAGTCGGCGGCCGTGCTGGAGCAGGCGGGCTCCTGGGAGTACGGGCGGATCGCCCTGGTGCTGGGCGCGTGGTGCGTCGGAGGATTGGTGCTGTGTCTGCTGACTTTCCGTTGGAAGAGCCACCGGGACGGCTGAGCGAACCGGCCGGCCCTCGCGATCCGGACGTGTACAACCACACCTACCGCCGCTGGGACGTTTATTTCGCGATCGTGTTCGCGGCCACCTTCCTGTTCGTCCTGAGCGGATCGGCCCCCGGGACCGGACCGCGCGCGGTCGCGGCGGCCTTCTTCGCCGCGACCGCGCCGTGGTATGTGCTGGTGGGCCGGCCGGTACTGCTGACGGAAGGCGAGGACCAGTCCCGCGCGCTGGTCTATCTGGTGGGGCTGTTCCTGCTGTTCGTGGTGCCCGCGGCGCTGGTCGGGGAGACCCGGATCGCCATCTTCGCGCTGACGCCCCAGTGCTTCATGCTGCTGCGGATGCGCAGGGCGCTGATCGCCGTCACCGTGATCAACGTCGTCCCGGTGGTGGTCTGGGCGCTCGTGGAGCGGCCGGATTCCGGGGTTCTGTTCTTCAACTCCCTCTTCGCGGCCGTCTCATGGGCCTTCTCGCTGATCATCGGCAGCTGGATCATCATGGTCCTCCAGCAGAGCACCGAGCGCGCCCGGCTGATCGCCGAACTGGACGCCAGCCGCGAGGAGGTGGCCCGGCTGTCGATCGCGCACGGCGCCCTCGCGGAGCGCGAGCGGCTGACCCGGGAGATCCACGACACCCTCGCCCAGGGCTTCACCAGCCTGGTGATGCTCGTTCAGGCCGTGGAGTCGGAGCTGGACCACGATATGCCGCTGGCCCGCCGCCTTAGGCCTTATGGCCCATACGGCCCGGGAGAACCTCGCGGAGGCCCGCGCCCTGGTCGCCGGGGCTGGCCCGGCCGACCTGGACGGCAGTTCACTTCCCGACGCGCTGCGGCGGCTGGCCGTGCGGCACGGGGAGCAGACCGGCTCCCCCGCCCGCGTCGAGGTCTCGGGGGCGGTCCGGCCGCTGCCCGCCGCCGTGGAGGTGGTGGCGCTGCGCGGCTGCCAGGAGGCGCTGTCAAACGCCCGTCGGCACGCGGGGCCGGGCGCCGCCGTCACCGTCGCGCTCGGCTATGGCGAGGACGCGCTGCGGCTGCGGGTCCGGGACACCGGCCGTGGCTTCGACCCGCGCTCCCCGCGCGAGGGCTACGGCCTGGCCGGGCTGCGCGCACGGGCAGGCGAGGTGGGCGGCACGGCGGAGGTGGCTGCCGCCCCGGGCGAGGGCACGACGGTCGCGCTCGAACTGCCCGTCCAGCCGACCGCCCCGTCCCCCCATCCCACCCGGCCGACGCCATGAACGCCGACGGCATGAACGAGGAGCGCACGGTGATCCGGATCCTGATCGCGGACGACCACCCGGTGGTACGGGAGGGGCTGCGCGGCATGCTCGGCGCGGAACCCGATCTGACGGTCGTCGGCGATGCGGACAGCGGGCCGCGGGCGGAGGCGCTGTGCGCCTCGCTGCGGCCCGATGTGGTGCTGATGGACCTGCGGATGCCGGATGGTGGCGGGGTGGAGTCGATCGCGCGGATGACCGCCGCCGGGCTGCCGTCCCGCGTGATCGTGCTGACCACGTACGAGACGGACGGGGACATCCTGCGCGCGGTGGAGGCGGGCGCGGCGGGCTATCTGCTCAAGGACATGGCCCGTGCCGAACTGGCCGAGGCCGTACGCTCCGCCGCTCGCGGCGAGACGGTCCTGGCCCCGTCCGTCGCCGCCCGGCTCATGGACCAGCTGCGCGACCGGCCCGAGCGCCCCCGGCTCTCCGAGCGGGAGACGGCCGTGCTGCGGCTGGTCGCGCAGGGGTGCACCAATGCGGAGATCGGACGACGTCTGTTCATCGGCGAATCGACGGTGAAGACCCATCTGCTCCGGGCCTTCGGCAAGTTGGGCGTGGACGACCGCACCGCGGCGGTCACCAGCGCGATGCGGCTGGGGCTGCTGTAGGGGCAGCGAAAGGGGGCCCGGGGAATCCCCGGGCCCCCTTCGGGCGTCGCTCAGGCGAGGCGCGAGTGGATCGCCTCGACCACCTCGGCGAGGGGCACCGGCGCCTGCTCGCCGGACTCCATGTCCTTCAGCTGGACCACGTCCTCGGCGAGGTCGCGCTCGCCGGCCACGATCGCGTAGCGCGCACCGCTGCGGTTGGCCGCCTTCATCGCGGCCTTCAGGCCCTTGCCGCCGTAGGCGAAGTCCGTGGCGACACCCGCCGTGCGGAGTTCGCCTACCACGCCGAAGAGGACCTTCCTGGCCTCCTCCCCCAGCGGCACCGCGAAGACGCTGACGGCATCGGGGAGGTTCAGCTCGATGCCCTCGGCCTCCAGCGCCAGCACCGTACGGTCGACGCCGAGCGCCCAGCCCACCGAGGGCAGCGCCGGGCCGCCGATCATCTCGGACAGCCCGTCGTAGCGGCCGCCGCCGCCGACCGCGGACTGCGAGCCCAGCCCGTCGTGGACGAACTCGAAGGTGGTGCGGGTGTAGTAGTCCAGGCCGCGCACCAGCTTCGCGTCGTCCTCGAAGGCCACGCCCCGCGCGGTGATCAGCTCGCGGACCTCCGCGTGGTACGCCTTGCACTCCTCGCACAGGTAGTCGCGCAGCAGCGGGGCGCCGGTCAGCTGCTCGCGCACCGCCTCGCGCTTGTCGTCCAGCACCCGCAGCGGGTTGATCTCGACGCGCGCCCGGGTGTCCTCGTCCAGGTCGAGGCCGCGCAGGAAGTCCTGGAGGGCGGCCCGGTAGACGGGGCGGCAGGTGGCGTCGCCCAGCGAGTTCAGCAGGATGCGGAAGTCGCGCAGCCCCAGCGAGCGGTACGCGTCGTGGGCAAGGATGATCAGCTCGGCGTCCAGGGCCGGGTCCTCGGCGCCGATCGCCTCCGCGCCGACCTGCGAGAAGTGGCGGTAGCGGCCCTTCTGCGGCCGCTCGTAGCGGTAGTACGAGCCCGAGTACCAGAGCTTGACCGGCAGTGATCCGGCCTTGTGCAGATTGGCCTCCAGGGCGGCGCGCAGCACCGAGGCGGTGCCCTCGGGGCGCAGCGCGAGCTCGTCGCCGCCCTTGGTGGTGAGGGTGTACATCTCCTTGGTCACGATGTCGGTGGACTCGCCGACGCCGCGCGCGAAGAGCTCCACGTTCTCGAAACCGGGGGTCTCGATATAGCCGTAGCCGGAGCGCTTGAGCGGTGCGGCGATCGCCTCGCGCACCGCCAGGTACGCCGCGGAGGCCGGCGGGATCAGGTCATACGTGCCCCGGGGGGCTTTGAAGGTGCTCAACGGAAGTCTCTCGTCACATTCCTCGTCGCGGAGCCGGGCGCTGCGCGCCGTCTCCCAGGCCGGCGGCCACCTCGCGCAGATACGGGTTGGTGGCGCGCTCACGGCCGATGCTGGTCTGGGGGCCATGGCCGGACAGCACCACGGTCGAGTCGTCGAGCGGCAGGACCACACGGGCCAGCGACTCGAGTATCTCGGCGTGATCGCCGCCGGGCAGATCGGTGCGTCCGATGGAGCCGGCGAAAAGCAGATCGCCCGCGAAGAAGACGGACGGGACGTCCGCCTGCTCGGGCATCCGGAAGGTCACCGACCCCTTGGTATGGCCCGGGGTGTGCGCGACGGTGAGCTCGAGACCGGCCAGCTTCAGCTCGGCGCCGTCGGCCAGCTCCTTGACGTCGTCCGGCTCGCCCACGGTGAGTTCGCCCATCAGCGGCATGCCGATGGAGCGCCCGAATGCCTTCTCGGGGTCGCTCATCATGTAGCGGTCGGACGGGTGGATCCAGGCCGGTACGTCATGCGCGCCGCAGACCGGGACGACCGAGGCGACATGGTCGATATGGCCGTGGGTGAGGACGACGGCGACGGGCTTGAGCCGGTGCTTGGCGACCGCCTCCGCGACGCCTTGGGCCGCCTGATGGCCCGGGTCGATGATCACGCACTCCTCACCGGCGGCGGGGGCGACCAGATAGCAATTGGTCCCCCAGGCCCCGGCGGGGAACCCGGCAATGAGCACGATCGTCCTTAAAAGTCGTCCGGTGGAAGATTGTCGGCGGCTTCAGAGCCTACCGGCGGCGCCCCCACCACAGCGAACCCGTATACGGTACGGCCGAGCCCTCACGCACAACAGCAGGACACTGACGGCACACGCCTTGAGGAGACGACCCGGTGGTCAGTAACGAGCAGCGGCGGCGGCAACTCGCCCGGGAGAAGTACCTTCGCCAGCAGCAGCGGCGCGAATCCGCCCGGCACAAGACGCGCCAGCGCAATGTCGTGATCGCCGCCGTGCTGGCCGTGGTCCTGGCCGGTGGCGGTGCCATCGCGGCCACCGGCGCGCTGTCCGGAAGCGACAAGGACAAGACGAAGGACGACGCCGCCGCGTCCGGCACCCCCTCGGCCGCCCCCACCAGCAAGGCGCCGGACCCCTGTGCCAAGGAGGCGAAGGCGGTCGCCGGCAAGAAGCCGAAGAAGCTGTCGTGGAAGAAGGAGCCGGCGCTCACGGTCGACAAGTCGGCCTCCTACACGATGAAGCTGGAGACGACCTGCGGGGACATCTCCGTGGCCATGGACGCCGGCAAGGCGCCGCACACGGTCAACTCCTTCAGCTTCCTGGCGGGCGAGGGCTACTTCGACCACACCAAGTGCCACCGGCTGGTGAACTCGGGGATCTACGTGCTGCAGTGCGGTGATCCGCAGGGCACCGGCGCGGGCGGCCCCGGCTACACCCTCCCGGACGAGAACCTGAAGGACCCCTCGGTCAAGAGCGGCAAGTACCCGGCCGGGACCGTCGCCATGGCCAACCAGTACAACCCGCAGACCAAGCAGGGCAAGAACACCGGCGGCAGCCAGTTCTTCCTGGTCTACAAGGAGAGCGAGCTCCCGCCCTACTACACGCCCTTCGGCACCGTGGACAAGGCCGGGATGAAGGTCCTGAAGAAGATCGCCGACGCCGGGGCGGGAGCCCCGGACCAGACGATGAACACCGCCCCCAACGCCAGCGTCGTGATCAACAAGGCGACGGTCGGCAAGTCCTGAGGTCGCCGACGCGCGTACTGCGAAATTTCGGTCGCGCAGGATACGGACAGCCGGGGCACCGGTCGCCTATGTTGGCGTTGTGTAGGGTGCCTGCCCCGGAGGCCGCCACCCTGCCGTGAGACCGGCCAGGGCGCATCCCGGCCGGAAGAAACTGTGGACGATGCCGGCGGGCCGCGCGCCCGCCCCGGCATCATGTGGAGGAGGCGCTGTGAGCAGCGAGCCTTGGGGCCGCGTCGACGAGGCGGGGACCGTATACGTGCGTACGGCCGACGGTGAGCAGGTCGTCGGATCGTGGCAGGCGGGATCGCCGGAAGAGGCCCTCGCCTACTTCGAGCGCAAGTACGACGGTCTGGTCGTCGAGATCGGTCTCCTCGAGCGCCGGGTCAAGACCACCGATCTGTCGGCCAAGGACGCGACGGCGGCCATCGACCACATCCGGCACCAGCTCGACGAGCATCACGTGGTCGGCGATCTGGACGCGCTGAGGAAACGGCTCGACAAGCTCGCCGGTGACGTCGAGGCCCGCCGCGAGCAGCGCAAGGCGGCCAAGGCGGTCCAGGCCGACGAGGCCCGCAGGGCCAAGGAGGACCTGGTCGCCGAGGCCGAGCAGCTGGCCGCCAGCGAGCAGTGGCGGGCGGCCGGGGAGCGGCTGCGCGCCCTGGTGGACACCTGGAAGGGCCTGCCGCGTCTGGACCGCAAGACGGACGACGAGCTGTGGCACCGCTTCTCGCACGCCCGCTCGGCGTTCTCCAAGCGCCGCAAGGCGCATTTCGCGGCCCTGGACGCACAGCGCGAGGAGGCCCGTCAGACCAAGGAGAAGCTGGTCGCCGAGGCCGAG
Source organism: Streptomyces sp. 11-1-2 (assembly GCF_003595545.1). Taxonomy (NCBI): domain Bacteria; kingdom Bacillati; phylum Actinomycetota; class Actinomycetes; order Kitasatosporales; family Streptomycetaceae; genus Streptomyces; species Streptomyces sp. 11-1-2. Next base: position 9,048,587 of record NZ_CP022545.1, on the reverse strand, counting down.
GCGCTCTCCGGCTCCACCGACTGGGGTCCGACCGCGGCCCGGTACCGGGAGCTGATGGCGGACTGGAAGGCCGCGGGCCGTGCGCAGCGCGAGGCCGAGGAGGACCTGTGGAACCGCTTCCGCGGTGCGCAGGACATCTTCTTCCAGGGGCGCAGTGAGGTCTTCGCGGAGCGCGACGCCGAGCAGCGGGAGAATCTCACCCGCAAGGAGGAGCTCGTCGTCGAGGCCGAGAAGCTGCTGCCGATCTCGGACCTGAAGGCGGCCCGCGCGGCCTTCCGGTCGGTCAACGAGCGGTGGGAGGCCGTCGGCCATGTGCCGAGGGACGCCCGGGCCCGGATCGAGGGCCGGATCCACGCGGTGGAGCGCGCCATCCAGGAAGCCGAGGAGGCGGAGTGGCGGCGGACCAACCCCGAGGCGCGGGCGCGCGCCCAGGGGCTCACCGGCCAGTTGCAGGACGCCGTCGACAAGCTGCGCAGGCAGATCGACGCGGCCCGCGCGGCGGGGAACAACGCGAAGGCCGACAAGCTCTCCAAGGAGCTCGAGGGCCGGCAGGCGCTGCTGGACCAGGCTCTGAAGGGTTTGCAGGAGTTCGGCGGCTGATGCCGATCCGCTGATCCGGCCGATACGACGACGGCGGCCCCCGGTGCGAAAGCGCCGGGGGCCGCCGCCGTCGTGTGCTCAGCGGGCGCGTTTTCTCAGCGGGCGCGGGCCGAGGTGACCCGGTAGACGTCGTAGACGCCCTCGACGCCCCGTACGGCCTTCAGGACGTGGCCCAGATGCTTGGGGTCGCCCATCTCGAAGGTGAAGCGCGAGGTGGCCACCCGGTCACGGGAGGTCTGCACGGCCGCCGAGAGGATGTTGACGTGCTGGTCGGACAGCACGCGGGTGACGTCCGACAGCAGCCGGGACCGGTCCAGCGCCTCGACCTGGATGGCGACCAGGAAGACCGACGACTGGGTGGGTGCCCATTCGACGTCGAGGATGCGCTCGGGCTGCTGGGAGAGCGAGTCCACGTTGACACAGTCGGCGCGGTGCACGGAGACGCCGCTGCCGCGGGTGACGAAGCCGATGATGGGGTCGCCGGGGACCGGCGTACAGCAGCGGGCCAGCTTGACCCACACATCCTCGACGCCCTTGACCACGACGCCCGGATCGGCGCTGGAGCGGCGCTTGGTGCGACGGATGGGCGGGGCGGTCTCGGCGATGTCCTCGTTGGCCGCCTCCTCGCCGCCGAGCGCCTGGACGAGCTTTTGCACCACGCTCTGCGCGGAGACATGACCCTCGCCGATGGCGGCGTAGAGCGCGGAGATGTCGGGGTAGCGCATCTCATGGGCGAGGGTGACCAGCGAGTCCCCGGTCAGGATCCGCTGGATGGGCAGGTTCTGCTTGCGCATCGCCCGGACGATCGCGTCCTTGCCCTGTTCGATGGCCTCGTCGCGGCGCTCCTTGGAGAACCAGGCGCGGATCTTGTTACGGGCGCGGGGCGACTTGACGAAGCCCAGCCAGTCGCGGGACGGCCCGGCGCCCGCCGCCTTGGAGGTGAAGACCTCCACCAGGTCGCCGTTGTCGAGGGTCGACTCCAGCGGCACCAGCCGCCCGTTGACCCGCGCCCCGATGGTGCGGTGGCCGACCTCGGTGTGCACGGCGTACGCGAAGTCGACCGGGGTGGCCCCGGCCGGAAGCGCTATGACGTCGCCCTTGGGCGTGAAGACGAAGACCTCGTTGCGGGACAGGTCGAAGCGCAGGGACTCCAGGAACTCGCCCGGGTCCTCGGTCTCCTTCTGCCAGTCCAGGAGCTGCCGCAGCCACGCCATGTCGTTGACGGCGTCGTCCTTGCCCGCCTTACGGGGCACATCGGTGCGCACCTTGGACGCGCCGGCCACCGCCTCCTGCTTGTACTTCCAGTGCGCGGCGATGCCGTACTCGGCGCGGCGGTGCATGTCGAAGGTGCGGATCTGCAGCTCGACCGGCTTGCCGCTGGGCCCGATGACCGTCGTGTGCAGCGACTGGTACATGTTGAACTTGGGCATCGCGATGTAGTCCTTGAACCGCCCGGGCACCGGGTTCCACCGCGCGTGGATGGTCCCGAGAGCCGCGTAGCAGTCGCGGACGGTGTCGACGAGCACCCGGATGCCCACCAGGTCGTAGATCTCGGCGAAGTCGCGGCCGCGCACGATCATCTTCTGGTAGACGGAGTAGTAGTGCTTCGGTCGGCCGGTGACGGTCGCCTTGATCCGCGCCGCCCGCAGATCGCCCTGGACCTGGTAGGTGACGACGGCCAGGTACTCGTCGCGCTTGGGGGCCCGCTCGGCGACCAGCCGCACGATCTCGTCGTACATCTTGGGGTAGAGGATCGCGAAAGCGAGGTCCTCCAGCTCCCATTTGATGGTGTTCATGCCCAGGCGGTGGGCGAGCGGGGCATAGATCTCGAGGGTCTCGCGGGCCTTCTTCTCCTGCTTCTCCCGCTTGAGGTAGCGCATGGTGCGCATGTTGTGCAGCCGGTCGGCGAGCTTGATGACCAGCACCCGGGGGTCCCGGGCCATGGCGACGACCATCTTGCGCACGGTCTCGGCCTGGGCCGCCTCGCCGAACTTGACCTTGTCCAGCTTGGTGACGCCGTCGACGAGCAGGGCGACCTGGTCGCCGAAGTCCCGGCGCAGGGTGTCCAGGCCGTACTCGGTGTCCTCGACGGTGTCATGCAGCAGCCCGGCCATCAAAGTGGCCGGATCCATACCCAGCTCGGCCAGGATCGTGGTCACCGCGAGGGGGTGGGTGATGTACGGATCGCCGCTCTTGCGCTTCTGGCCGCGGTGCCAGCGCTCGGCCACCTGGTACGCGCGCTCGATCTGGCGCAGCGTCGAGGCTTCCGCCTTGGGGTCGTTGGCGCGCACTATCCGCAGCAGCGGCTCCAGCACCGGGTTGTACGGGCTGGAGCGCTGGACGCCGAGGCGCGCCAGGCGGGCCCGGACGCGGTTGGAGGAGCCGGAGCGGGGCGCGGGGCTCTGTACGGGGCGCGCGGGGGGCGTGGTGGCGGGCAGGTTGCTGGAGCGGCCCGTGGCGGGCTTCGGGCTCGTCTGCTCGGGGCCGCGCCGGACCGGGCTGTCGCCGCTGTTCTTGGGCACGCCGGAGGCCGCCGTCGGCTCGGCGGCGGTGGGCGCGTCCGGCTGTGCGGAGGGGGTTCCGCCCGGACGGACGTTGGGCGAGAGCGGCTGGGCCTCGTCTGGCAAGAGCACTCCTCAAGCGGTCCGGACCTCGAAAGGTCAGGCTGCCATGGTATCGATCCCGCCACTCCACTTGCCTGCCGACCGCCAAGCCGGGCATGACGGGGGCATGTGACGGCATGGCGGAGGGCGGGGACCTGCGGTGCGCGGTCCCCGCCCTCCGGCGGTCTTCCCGGCCCGGTGTGCGGGCCCGTGCTCCGGCTCAGACCGTGATCAGGGCCTCCAGCGGGGCGCTGTCCAGCGCGGCCAGCAGACGGCCGCGGCCGTCGAGGAAGCCGAGCTCCAGCAGCACGGCGACCCCGGCGATCTGGGCGCCGGCCCGCCGGATGAGCTGCAGGGACGCCTCGGCGGTGCCGCCGGTGGCCAGTACGTCGTCGATCACCAGGACCCGGTCGCCGGGCTCCAGCGCGTCGGCGTGTATCTCGATCTCGGCGGTGCCGTACTCCAGCTCGTACGCCTGGCCGAGCGTCGCCCCGGGGAGCTTGCCGGCCTTGCGGACCGGTACGAAACCGATTCCGGCGCGGACGGCGGCCGGGGCGGCGAGGATGAAGCCGCGCGCCTCCAGGCCCACCACCTTGTCCGCCCGGTGCCGGACGCACAGCTCGGCGAGCGCTTCGGTGAGCGCGCCGAAGGCGGTGGCGTCGGCGAGCAGCGGGGTGATGTCCTTGAACATCACGCCCGGCTCGGGGTAGTCCGGCACGTCCTGGATCCGACTGAGGAGCAGTGTGCGCAGCTCCTCGGCGGCGGCCGCGCCGGATCCGTCGGGCCTGCCGTCGGGACTGTCCGCCGTGGTCTTCGTCGTCTCGGTCATCGTCGGGCTCCCCCGCTCATCGCCGCTTGCCCGACGGCCGGCCGCGCCCCCGGTTACGGGCGGCGGGCTGGCGGCGCTGGCCGACGACCCCGGCGGGGGCCGCGGCGGCGTCCTCCAGGTCGGGGGTGTCCTCCTCGTCGGACGACGAGTCGGCGGCCTCGGCCTTGGCGGACGCGGCACGCTTGGCCTTGACCCGCTTGGCGAGCGCCTTCATCTTCGGGTCGCGCTCCTTCAGATCGGCGACCAGCGGGGTCGCGATGAAGATCGAGGAGTACGCACCGGCGGCGAGACCGACGAAGAGCGCCAGGGAGATGTCGTTGAGCATGCCCGCGCCGAGCAGACCGCCACCGATGAACAGCAGCGCGCCGACCGGCAGCAGCGCGACGATCGTGGTGTTGATGGACCGCACCAGGGTCGAGTTGAGGCTGCGGTTGGCGATTTCGCTGTAGGTGAAGCGGGTCTGCTTGGTGATGTCCTTCGACGCTTCCTTGAGACCGTCGAAGACCACGACGGTGTCGTAGAGCGAATAACCGAGGATCGTCAGCAGACCGATCACGGTGCCCGGGGTGACCTCGAAGCCGACCAGTGCGTAGACACCGACGGTGATGGTGAGGTCGTGAATCAGGGCGATCAGGGCGGCCAGCGCCATCCGCCATTCGAAGGCGATGGCGAGATAGATCACCACCAGCACCATGAAGATCGCCAGACCCTGCCAGGCCTTGCTGGCGATCTGCTCGCCCCAGCTCGGGCCGACCAGCTGAGTGTCGATCTTGCTGGTCTTGACGCCCAGCTCCTTGGCGAGGTTCTCCTGGACCGGCAGGGCCTCCTTGGTACCCAGCTCGCTGATCTGGATCCGCAGACCGCCCCGGCCGAGCTCCTGGACGACGACGGTGTGGCCGCCGGACGCGTCCTCCGCCGTCTGGCGCAGATCGGAGGCCGAGACCTTGGTGTTCGGGGTGGTGAAGACCGCGCCGCCGGAGAACTCGATGCCCATGTTCAGGCCGCGCACCGCCAGGCCAACGATGGCCGTGATGGTGATCAGTATCGAGATGCCGTACCAGAGCTTCCGCTTGCCGACGAAGTCGTAGCCGACCTCGCCTCGGTAGAGCCTGGCGCCGAGAGTGCCGAGTCGCGACATCTCACGCCTCCTTTGTGTCGGCGGGGCCGGGGGCGGCGGGACGGCGACGGCGCAGCGGCGGCGTGACCCCGAGGCGCTTGGGGTCCAGTCCGGACCACGAATGGCCGTTCCCGAAGAACGGGCGGCGGGCGAGGATCGTCATCAGCGGCTTGGTGAAGAGGAACACCACGGCGACGTCGAGCAGCGTGGTGAGCCCCAGGGTGAAGGCGAAGCCCTGCACCTTGCCGACGGTGACGATGTAGAGCACCGCGGCGGCCAGGAACGACACGAAGTCCGACACCAGGATGGTGCGCCGGGCCCGCGGCCAGCCGCGCTCGACGGCGGGGCGCAGCGAGCGGCCCTCCCGGATCTCGTCGCGGATCCGTTCGAAGTAGACGATGAACGAGTCGGCGGTGATACCGATGGCCACGATCGCACCGCAGACCGCCGGCAGGTTCAGCGCGAAGCCGATGCCCGGGCCGAGCAGCACCATGATCGTGTACGTCAGGATCGCGGAGACGCCGAGGCTGGCCATGGCCACGAGGGCGAGACCGCGGTAGTAGACGACCAGGTAGATCACGACCAGCGCGAGGCCGATGGCACCTGCGACCAGACCGGCGTCCAGCTGCTCACCGCCGAGCGCGGCGGAGACGGTGGTCTCGTCCGCGATGTCGAAGGACAGCGGGAGCGCACCGTAGGACAGCACGTTGGCCAGGTCCTCGGAGCTCTGCTGGGTGAAGCCGCCGGAGATGGTGGCCCGGCCGCCGGTGATGGCGCCCTGGGTGACCTCGGGGTCGGAGACGACCTCGCCGTCCAGGACGATCGCGAAGCGGTTCTGCGGGGACTGCTTGGTGGTGAGCTCGCCGGTGGTCTTGGCGAACTTCTTGGAGCCCTTGCCGTTGAAGTCGAGCTGGACGATCCAGCCCGCTCCGTTCTGGCTCTCGAAGACCGCGGAGGCGTCGTCCACGTCGGTGCCCTCGACCTCGGAGGGGCCGAGGACGAACTTGGAGTCGCCCTTCTCGCTGCAGGCCAGCACGGGGTCGCTCGGCTTGGCGTTGGCCGCCTTGTCGGCCGCCGCGGCGCGTGCGGCCGGCTTGGTGCAGTCCAGGTTCGCGAACTGCTTGGCCAGCTCCTGCTGGCCGGCGGAACCGGACGGGCTCTTGGACGGGTCGGGCTTCGGGGTGTTCGACGGCGAGGGGGTCTCGCCGGGCTTCTTGTCGGCCTTCAGTCCCTCGGAGAGGGCCCGCCCCTGGGTGCTGGGGCTGGCCGAGGAGGACGAGGAAGCCGACGGCGTGCCGGACGGCTTGCCGCCCTTGTCGTCGCCCTTGCCGCTGGCGCTGGCGGACGGGCTGGGGGTGGAGCTGGGGTCGGGCGTCTTCTGGCCGCTGGTGGTCGTGGTCACCGGCCGGAAGTAGAGCTGGGCGGTGGTGCCGACCTGCTGCCGGGCCTGCTTCGCGTTCGTCCCCTTGGGGATGTTCACGATGATGTGCTTCTCGCCCTGCGTCTGGACCTCGGCCTCGGACACACCCAGACCGTTGACCCGCCGCTCGATGATGCTCACGGCGGTGTTCATATTGTCCGTGTTGATCGCGTTGGGCTTGCCCGGTTGGTTCTTGGCCTCCAGCGTGAAGCTGGTGCCGCCCGCGAGATCGATACCCAGTCGCGGCGTGGTGTGACCGGAGACGAACATGCCTCCGGTCAGCGCCACGATGGCGATCAGGATGACGGCCAAGGCGCGCCCGGGCCTGCCCTGTGACCCGGAGGACCTGCGGCCCTTCTTCGGTGCTGCCACCTTCTCGTATCTCCCTGTCCAACCGCCCCGCATCGGGTGTGCGCGGAGCGGCCACGAAGTCTTGTGGGGACGAGCCCCCGCCGGAGCCTAGACCGTTCAGGGAACCGCGACGCACCAAACGGGGGCGCGCCGCGGATTCCCGGGGGACGGACTTACTTCGCGTCGGTGCCGCCGTCCCGCTTCTCGTCCTCGGACATGCTCGCCGTCGCGGCGTCGTCCTTGCCGAGGTCGATCTTCTTGACGTCCGTCTTCCCGGCCTTCTCGTCCGTCTCGTCGGCCGCGTCGGCCTTGTCGGCGGAGGAGTCGCCATCACCGGCATCGGCGGCCTCGGTCAGCGAGGAGGCGTCGTCGGGAACGACAGGGGTGTCGGCGGCGTCGACGTCCTCGTCGGGGTCGATGCCGTGCACGATGCGGTTGTACTCGGCGTCCGCCAGGACGGCTCCCACGGAGTTCTTCGCGTAGATCGCGTGCACGCCGGGAGCCACCTCGAGGAGGACCGTGTCGTCGTGGACCTCCTTGACCGTCGCGTACATGCCGCCAATGGTCCGCACGCCCGTGCCCGGGTGCATGTCATTGCGCATCTGCTGGGCCTGGCGCTGCTTGTTCTTGGCCGAACGCGTCATCAGGAACATGGCCCCGATGAGCACGATGAACGGCAGGAGAGTCACGATATTCACGGGACGGAAATTCCTTCACACGACCGCGGGGAGCGGCCTGGTCTACGGGGGTGGGTATACCGCACGGTGAGCGGACGGCATACGGACGGCATCGGCGGAGTCTAAGCGAGCCCACACCAATGGAACAACGCCCGGCGCGGTACCGGGGTTCCTGACCCCGCCATTATTGGTCCTCTATGCCATGATGCCGGGTAAGCGATCGCTTATGCCCCGGCGTGGCCCCTCATCCGTCGAAGAGCCCCGCCTGGCCGCCGCCGGCGGTCTGCGGCGGCGGGGTCAGCCCCAGATGGGCCCAGGCAGCCGGGGTGCCGATCCGCCCCCGGGGCGTACGGGCCAGCAGCCCCTCCCGGACCAGGAAGGGCTCGGCGACCTCCTCGACCGTCTCACGCTCCTCCCCCACGGCGACCGCCAGGGTCGACAGACCCACCGGGCCGCCGCCGAACAGCTTGAGCAGGGCACTGAGCACCGCCCGGTCCAGCCGGTCCAGACCGCGCTCGTCCACGTCGTACACGGCGAGGGCGCTGGCGGCGATCTCGCGCGTGATCACGCCGTCGGCCTTGACCTGGGCGTAGTCCCGCACCCGGCGCAGCAGACGGTTGGCGATCCGGGGGGTGCCTCGGGAGCGGCCCGCGATCTCGGAGGCGCCCTCGGCCTCGATGGTCACGTCGAGCAGCCCGGCGGAGCGGTGGATGACCCGCTCCAGCTCGGCCGGGGCGTAGAACTCCATATGGCCGGTGAAGCCGAAGCGGTCGCGCAGCGGGGGCGGCAGCAGCCCGGCCCGGGTGGTGGCGCCGACCAGCGTGAACGGCGGCAGCTCCAGCGGGATGGCGGTGGCCCCGGGCCCCTTGCCGACAATGACGTCGACGCGGAAGTCCTCCATCGCCATATAGAGCATTTCCTCGGCGGGCCGGGACATCCGGTGGATCTCGTCCAGGAAGAGCACCTCGCCCTCGGCGAGGGAGGAGAGGATCGCGGCCAGATCGCCGGCGTGCTGGATGGCGGGGCCGGAGGTGATCCGGATCGGGGCGGCCATCTCGGCGGCGATGATCATGGAGAGGGTGGTCTTGCCCAGCCCGGGCGCGCCGGAGAGCAGCACGTGATCGGCGGTGCCGCCGCGCTGCCGGGCCGCCTTGAGCACCAGGTCCAGCTGCTCGCGCACCCGCTCCTGCCCGACGAACTCGCCGAGGTCCTTCGGGCGCAGCGCGGCCTCCACCGCTTGGTCGTCGCCGTCCGCGTCGGCGCCCACCAGCCTGCCGCCGGGGCCGGGCGGGGCGTCGTCGGCGGTGGCCGATGGGGTCTCGTCCCAGTTCACTGCGTTTCGCCTCGCGATGTCGTCTGGAGTGGTGCCGCCGGTCGCGGCCCGCGGCCGCGGTGGCTCACCGTGTGCGGTTCAGGGTCTGCAGGGCGGCCCGCAGCAGCTGAGCCACCTGGGGCTTGCCGCCCGCGGCCACCACCTCCTCGGCCTGCGGGGTGACGGCGGCCACCGCCTCGTCGGCCTCCCGGGTGGCGTAGCCGAGGCCGACCAGTGCGGTGTGCAGCTGGTCGCTCCAGCCGGGGGCCGCCGCGGAGCGGGCACTGGGGACGGCAGAGCCGAGCGGCTCGCCGAGCCGGTCCTTGAGCTCCAGCAGCAGCCGCTGCGCCCCCTTCTTGCCGATGCCGGGGACGGCGGTGAGCGCCTTCTCGTCCCCGGTGGACACCGCGAGCCGCAGCGCGTCCGGGGAGTGCACCGCCAGCATGGCCTGGGCCAGCCGGGGGCCGACCCCGCTGGCGGTCTGGAGCAGCTCGAAGACCTGGCGCTCGTCGTCGTCGGCGAAGCCGTAGAGGGTCAGCGAGTCCTCACGGACGACGAGGGAGGTGGCCAGCCGGGCCTGCTGGCCGACGCGCAGCCCGGCCAGGGTGGCGGGGGCGCACTGGAGCGCCATCCCGATCCCGCCGACCTCGATCACGGCGGTGTCCGGGGCGACGGCCGCCACCGGACCGGAGACGAACGCGATCATGAGATACGGCCTTTCGTGGTGCGCGCGGTACTCGTGGTGCCGGCGGTGCTCGTGGGGCGGGCGCTATTCGTGGTGCGGTGGGCGGCGACGGCCTGCTGGAGGCGGTTGGTCGCGGGGGCCCGCCAGATATGGCAGATGGCGAGCGCCAGGGCGTCCGCCGCGTCGGCCGGTTTGGGCGGTGCGTCCAGCCGCAGCAGCCGGGTCACCATCGAGCCGACCTGTGCCTTGTCGGCGCGCCCGGATCCGGTCACGGCCGCCTTGACCTCGCTGGGGGTGTGCAGCGCGACCGGGAGCCCGCGGCGCGCCGCGCACAGCATCGCGACGGCGCTGGCCTGGGCGGTGCCCATGACGGTGCGCACATTGTGCTGGCTGAACACCCGCTCCACGGCGACGGATTCGGGCCGGTGGGCGTCCAGCCACTCCTCTATGCCTCGCTCGATGAGGACGAGCCGGTCGCCGATCGCGAGATCCGCCCCGGTCCGGATGACGCCCACGCCGAGCATCCGCAGCGGGCGGCCCGCGACCCCCTCGACCACGCCGACGCCGCACCGGGTCAGCCCCGGGTCCACGCCCAGCACGCGCACCGCGCCCCTCCCCTCACCGCTGCTTCGGTCACCTGTTCCTGCAGGCTAGCGGCTGCCGCCGACAACACCGGCGCGGACAACGCCGACGGGCCGGTGGGGTGGTGCCCCGCCGGCCCGTCGGCGTTGACCGAAGGCGTTGACCGCCGTGCCGATCCGCCGTCAGGCGTCCACCTTGGCCATGACCTCGTCGGAGACATCGAAGTTGGCGAAGACGTTCTGCACGTCGTCGCTGTCCTCGAGAGCGTCGATCAGCTTGAAGATCTTGCGCGCGGCGTCTTCCTCGAGCTCGACCTGCATCGTGGGCACGAAGTTGGCGTCGGCCGAGTCGTAGTCGATACCCGCCTCCTGCAGGGCGGTACGGACCGCGACCAGGTCGGTGGCCTCGCTGATCACCTCGAAGGACTCACCGAGGTCGTTGACCTCCTCGGCGCCCGCGTCCAGGACCGCGCCCAGCACGTCGTCCTCGGCGAGCTCGCCCTTGGGGACGATGACGACGCCCTTACGGTTGAACAGGTACGACACGGAGCCCGGGTCGGCCATCGAGCCGCCGTTGCGCGTCATCGCGACGCGGACATCGGAGGCCGCGCGGTTGCGGTTGTCGGTCAGGCACTCGATGAGCACGGCCACGCCGTTGGGGCCGTAGCCCTCGTACATGATCGTCTCGTACTCGGCGCCACCGGCCTCGAGACCGGCACCACGCTTGACCGCGCTGTCGATGTTCTTGTTCGGAACCGACGACTTCTTCGCCTTCTGGATGGCGTCGAAGAGCGTCGGGTTGCCCTCCGGGTCGGAACCGCCCATCCGGGCCGCGACCTCGATGTTCTTGATCAGCTTCGCGAAGAGCTTGCCGCGCTTGGCATCGATCACGGCCTTCTTGTGCTTCGTCGTAGCCCATTTAGAGTGGCCGGACATCCGCCTGTCTCCTTCGCGTAACCCATTGCTGTACGAACGCCTGAGATCCTACCGGGATCGGCTCGGCCCGCGGCGTGGACCAGCCCTCCCGTCTCCCACCACCCTCAACCGAGCGCTACGCGCGCCGCACCATATCCACGAAGAGCTTGTGCACCCGGTGGTCACCCGTCAGCTCGGGGTGGAACGAGGTCGCCAGGACATTGCCCTGCCGGACGGCGACGGTGTGCCCGTCGAACGTCGCGAGCACCTCGGCACCGCCGCCCACGGACTCGACCCACGGCGCGCGGATGAAGACCCCCTCGACGGGGCCGCCCTCGATGCCGTCGATGTCGACCCGGGCCTCGAAGGACTCGTTCTGACGGCCGAAGGCGTTGCGGCGCACGATCATGTCGATGCCGCCGATGGTCTCCTGGTCGTCCCGGCCGTCGAGGATCTTGTCCGCGAGCATGATCATGCCCGCGCACGTACCGTACACCGGCATTCCGGCCCGGACCCGCTCGCGCAGCGGCTCCAGCAGCCCGAAGATGACCGCCAGCTTGGACATGGTGGTCGACTCGCCCCCCGGGATCACCAGGGCCGCGACCTCGGCGAGCTCCTCGGGACGGCGGATCTGCCGGGCCGTGGCCCCGGCCGCGGTGAGCGCGGCGAAATGCTCGCGGACATCGCCCTGGAGGGCGAGCACACCGATCACAGGCGCGTCGGGCGTGGACGCGGTCGGCAGGGAAGCAGTGGACGACGTAGTCACGGAAGCGAAGACCTCTCGAACGTCAGGAGCACCACGCGCCGGGCCGGGACGCCGGGCGCGTGGTGCCATGTGGTGCCGTGCGGGCGCCGCTTACCAGCCGCGGCTGGCGTAGCGCTCGGACTCGGGGAGGGTGTCGCAGTTGATGCCGACCATGGCCTCGCCGAGGTCCCGGGACGCGTCCGCGATGACCTTGGGGTCGTCGTAGAAGGTGGTGGCCTTCACGATCGCGGCGGCGCGCTTGGCCGGGTCGCCCGACTTGAAGATGCCGGAGCCCACGAAGACGCCCTCGGCGCCGAGCTGGCGCATCAGCGCGGCGTCTGCCGGGGTGGCGACACCGCCGGCGGAGAACAGCACGACCGGCAGCTTGCCGGTCTGCGCGATCTCGGCGACCAGCTCGTACGGGGCGCGGATCTCCTTGGCGGCCGCGTAGAGCTCGTGGTTGTCCAGGCCGCGCAGGCGGGCGATCTCGCCCCTGATCTGGCGCAGGTGGCGGACCGCCTCGACGACGTTGCCGGTGCCGGCCTCGCCCTTGGAACGGATCATGGCCGCACCCTCGGCGATCCGGCGCAGCGCCTCGCCCAGGTTGGTGGCTCCGCAGACGAAGGGGGTGGTGAAGGACCACTTGTCGCTGTGGTTGACCTCGTCGGCCGGGGTGAGGACCTCGGACTCGTCGATGTAGTCGACGCCGAGCGACTGCAGCACCTGCGCCTCGACGAAGTGGCCGATCCGCGACTTGGCCATGACCGGGATGGAGACGGCGCTGATGATGCCCTCGATCATGTCCGGGTCGGACATCCGGGCCACGCCGCCGTCCTTACGGATGTCGGCCGGCACCCGCTCGAGTGCCATGACCGCGACGGCACCGGCGTCCTCGGCGACCTTGGCCTGCTCGGGGGTGACGACGTCCATGATCACGCCACCCTTGAGCTGCTCGGCCATACCGCGCTTGACGCGGGCGGTTCCGGTCGCGGGGGCGTCGGAGTTGGGCGTGCTGGCGGGCGTGATGGACACGGTTTGACCTCACTCGATAATGAAAAGTGCGATGAGCCCATCGTAGGGCCGTTCGATACCGGAACATGACCCGGCCATCTGGTCCTGGTCACGAGCGTGTGTGCTACACGAATGACAAAAGCGGCTCGGGGCGGGGCACGGCAAGGGCCAATCGAAGGCCGGTGGCTCGAAACAGCCGGTGAATCCTCAGTGCGCGGAAGGCGGCAGGGGGCGGGCTCTTCTGCCGTCGCACCGTAGGGCTTCCTTCAGCGCAGGGCTTTCTTCAGCGCTCGGCCTCCTCGGCGCCCGGCACCCGCCCGAGGGCCGCCGGGGGCTCGTCGTCCATCTCGAAGGCGAGCGGAAACGGGGCGTGACCCGCCAGCCGGAACCAGCGCACCGTGCGATGGCGGCGCAGCGCCCGCGCCGCGCGCACCGCGTCGTTGTGGAACCGCCGGGCCATCGGCACCCGCCTTACCGTCTCCGTGAGCTCCCCCAGGGCGTCCTCGCCACCCGGCGCCTGCCGTACCGCCTCGGCCTGTGCGCTGTCCTGGAAGACGGCCCGCAGCGCCTGGCTCAGCTCGCTCTCGGCGACCTCGCGGTGCTCCTCCTCGGACTGCCGGGCGGCGTGCGCGGCCTGGTACAGCACGATCGACGCGGCCGGGTCGAGCACTTCGGCGGTGGCCAGCTCCTGCGCGACGGAGGCACGCCGCAGCAGCTGCGCGTCCAGTGCGGCCCGCGCCGCGTCCAGACGGCTGTGCAGCCGGTCGAGGCGTCCCGCGGTCCAGCTCAGATAGACGGCGATGACGACCAGCACGACGGCGATCCAGATCAAGGTGCTCACGGCCCGCCACGCTACCGCCTGCCGCCCCGGGAATCCGGGGTGGAGCCCTCAGCCGGAGCCGTTCCGCGCGGCCGTGTACGGCGCCGTACGCCCGTCCCGGGGCGGCCCCGGAACGCTAGGGCCTGGCGAGCCCCAGACGCGCCCACAGCCGCGCACGGTCGTCCGCGGCCACGGACGCCGCCCCGTCCGTCACCGTCTCGTAGACCGCGAGGATGTCCGCGCCCACCGTCGACCAGTCGAAGCGCCGTACGTGCCGGCTGCCCCGCTCCCGCAGCTCGGCCAGCCGCTTGTCGTCGCCCAGCAGCCGTACCGCGGCCGCCGCCAGGGCGTCGGCGTTCTCGTTGGCGAACAGCTCACCCGCCGCTCCCCCGTCCAGCACCTGGGCGAACGCGTCCAGATCGCTGGCGAGGACCGCGGCGCCCGCCGACATGGCCTCGACGAGGATGATGCCGAAGCTCTCGCCGCCCGTATTGGGCGCGACATAGACATCGACGCTGCGCAGCAGCCGCGCCTTGTCCTCGTCGCTGACCATCCCCAGGAACTCGACGCGCTCCCGCAGCGGCGCCGGCAGGGCGGCCACGGCCTCCTTCTCGTCACCGCGCCCGGCGATCAGCAGCCGCGCCCCCGGCCGGGCCTCGAAGATCTTCGGCAGGGCGCGCATCAGCACCGGCAGCCCCTTACGGGGCTCATCGATCCGGCCCATGAAGCCGATCGTCTCCCCCTGCCACTCCTCCTTCGGCTCGGCGTCGGCGAAGAAGTCCACGTCGACGCCGTTGGGGATGACGACCGCGTCGCCGCCGAGGTGCTCCACCAGCGTCCGGCGCGCGTACTCGCTCACCGCGATGCGTGCGCTGATCTTCTCCAGCGCCGGCTGCAGGATCGGATACGCCGCGATCATGGCCCGGGAGCGCGGGTTGGAGGTGTGGAACGTCGCGACGATCGGCCCCTGGGCCGCCCAGCAGGCCAGCAGCCCCAGCGAGGGCGAGGTGGGCTCGTGGATGTGGATGACGTCGAAGCCGCCGTCGTGCAGCCAGCGGCGCACCCGCGCGGCCGACAGCAAGCCGAAGTTCAGCCGGGCCACCGAGCCGTTGTACGGCACCGGCACGGCGCGCCCCGCGGAGACCACGTACGGCGGCAGCGGCGTCTCGTCGTCCGCCGGGGCCAGCACGGAGACCTGGTGGCCGCGCCGGATCAGATGGTCGGCCAGATCGCGGATATGGAACTGGACGCCGCCTGGGACATCCCAGGAGTACGGGCAGACGATCCCGATCCTCAAGGCTTCTCCATTCCGGGATTTCCGGGACTTCCGGGACCGCGATCCAGATCCGCGAGCCACAGGCGCTGCAGCATGTGCCAGTCCTCCGGGTGCTCGGCGATCCCCGAGGCGAAGGCGTCGGCCATCTCCTGGGTCATGACGGCGGTCCGCTCCACGCGGTTCCCGTCCCCGGGCACCTCGACCGGCGGATGCACCCGCCCGCGCATCACCGGCGAATCGTCGTACCAGAGGGTCACCGGCAGCAGCAGGGCACCGGTCTGCAGGGCGAGCGCCGCGGGCCCGGCCGGCATCTTCGCCCGCTCGCCGAAGAACGACACCTCCACGCCCGAGGCCGACAGATCGCGGTCGGCGACCAGGCACACCAGACCGCCCGAGCGCAGCCGCCGGGACAGCGTCCCGAACGCGCTCCCGCCCTGGTGCGGCAGCACCTCCATGCCCAGCCCCTCGCGGTAGGCCACGAACCGGTCGTACAGCGATTCCGGCTTCAGCCGCTCCGCGACCGTGGTGAAGGGCACCCCCAGATGTGTGGTCACCCAGGCCCCGGCGAGGTCGTAGTTGCCCATATGCGGCAGCGCCAGGACCACGCCCCGGCCCTCGGCGAGACCGTCCACCAGATAGTGCACGTCCTTGATGTCGAAGCCGCTCTGTATGCGCTCGGGGCTCCAGGCCGGAAGCCGGAAGGACTCCATCCAGTAGCGCAGATACGAGCGCATGCCCGCCCGCGACAGCTCGGCCAGCCGCCGGGGCGAGGCGTCCGGGACCACCCGCGCCAGATTGGCCTCCAGCCGCAGCACGCCCTTACCGCGCCGCTTCCACGTCTGGTCGGCGATGCGCTGCCCGAGGCGCACGGCGACCGGCTCCGGGAGCTTCTTGACCGCGCCCCAGCCGAGCCCGTACAGCGCGTCGGTCAGCCTGTCCTTCACCGCGTCTCGCCCCCCTGGGGCACCGCCCGCTCCTCGGCGTCCGCCTCGACGGCCTCCCGGCGCACGGTCACCACCCGCTGGACGAGGGTCACCGCGCTGCCGACGGCCACGATCCACAGCGCGATCGGGAGCAGGATGTCGATATGCGGCACGCCGAACTTGTGCAGACCCGAGAAGCCGCAGGCCACCAGGGAGATCACCAGCCGCTCGGCGCGCTCCACCAGCCCGTTGACGTTCACCGGCAGCCCGATGCTCTCGCCGCGCGCCTTGGTGTACGAGACCACCTGGCCGCTGGCGAGGCAGAAGATCGTCACCGCACACAGCACATTGTCGTCCCCGCTGCCCGCGTACCACAACGCCAGACCGCCGAAGATCGCGCCGTCGGCCACCCGGTCCAGCGTGGAGTCGAGGAACGCGCCCCAGCGGCTGGAGCGTCCGAGCTGCCGCGCCATATTGCCGTCGACCAGGTCGGAGAAGACGAACAGCGTGATGACGACCGTTCCCCAGAAGAACTCCCCCTGGGGGTAGAAGACCAGTGCGCCCGCGCACACGCCGGCGGTGCCGGTAAGGGTCACCGCGTCGGGGCTGATCCCGAGACGGATGAGCAGGGCGGCGAACGGTGTGAGAACACGCGTGAAGAATGCACGCGCGTACTTGTTCAGCATGGCCTTCCCGGGGGGTCGATACGGGCCGGGTGGCCAAGAGGCCACCGGCGCGCCCATCGTAGCCACGCCCCGGAGGGGCGCCGTGCACCTGTCGGACAGCTCCGTGACCCCACGCGCGCTACGGCCGCATGTGTGACGTATGGACGCACCGTTACAGCGGTGGAAAGCTCGAAGTATCGCAAGGTGTCGACCGGGAGGCGAGACACATGGGCGACAAGACGAGTACACACCCAGGGGCCGCCGGAAGGGCAGCGGCGGCCGACCGGCCCAGCTCCCTGCGGAATGTGGTTCTGGTCGGCCACAGTGGGACGGGAAAGACAACGCTGGTGGAGGCCCTCGCACTGGCGACGGGCGCGGTCAACCGGGCGGGCAGAGTCGAGAACGGCGGCTGCCTCTCCGACTACGACGAAATCGAGCACCGGCAGCAACGTTCGATTCAGCTCTCCCTGATCCCCGTCGAATGGGGCGGGATGAAGATCAATCTCCTGGACACCCCCGGCTATGCCGATTTCGTCGGGGAACTCAGGGCCGGTCTGCGGGCGGCGGACGCGGCCCTTTTCGTTGTCTCGGCCGCCCAGGACGCCCTGGGCATCACCGGGGCCACCCGCATGATCTGGGACGAGTGCGCCGCGGTCGGAATGCCGCGCGCCATCGTGATCACACACCTGGAAGCGGCCCGCGCCAGCTTCGAGGAGATGACCGAGCTGTGCCGGGAGAGCTTCGGCGGCGACGACCCCGACGCCGTACTGCCGCTGTACCTGCCGCTGCGGGGCGAGCCGGGGCCCGACGGGCACGCCCCGGTGACCGGGCTCATCGGGCTGCTCACCCAGCGGGTCTTCGACTACTCCTCGGGCGTGCGCACCGAGTCGCAGCCCCGGGACGACCAGCTCCCGCTGGTCGAGGAGGCCCGCGGCCGGCTCATCGAGGGGATCATCGCCGAGAGCGAGGACGAGACCCTCATGGACCGCTATCTCGGCGGTGCGGAGATCGACGTCAAGACGCTGATCGAGGACCTGGAGAAGGCCGTCGCACGCGGCAGCTTCCACCCCGTGCTGGCGGCGGCGCCCGCCGCCGAGGGGTCCAAACAGGGCCTGGGCACCGTCGAGCTGCTGGACCTGGTGACCGGCGGCTTCCCGTGCCCGCTGGAGCGCGAGACACCCGCCGTCACCACGCCACAGGGCGCCGCCCGCCCGCCGCTGAGCTGCGATCCGGACGGACCGCTGGCCGCCGAGGTGGTCAAGACCTCCTCCGATCCGTATGTCGGCCGGATCTCCCTGGTGCGGGTCTTCTCCGGCACGCTCCGCCCCGACGAGACCGTCCATGTCTCCGGCCACGGTATGGAGGACCGCGGCCATGAGGACCACGACGTGGACGAGCGGGTCGGCGCCCTGTCCGCGCCCTTCGGCAAACAGCAGCGCACCCTCGCCCAGGCCATCGCGGGCGATCTGGCGTGCGTGGCCAAGCTGACCCGCGCCGAGACCGGGGACACGCTCTCGGCCAAGGACCAGCCGCTCCTCATGGAGCCCTGGCAGATGCCCGATCCACTGCTGCCCGTGGCCATCCGGGCACACAGCAAACCGGACGAGGACAAGCTGTCGCTGGGCCTGTCCCGGCTGGTCGCCGAGGACCCGACGATGCGCCTGGAGCAGAACCCGGACACCCACCAGGTGGTGCTGTGGTGCCTGGGCGAGGCGCATATGGACGTCGCGCTGGAACGGCTGCGCAGCCGGTACGGAGTCCAGGTGGACGCGGTGCCGTACAAGGTCTCGCTGCGTGAGACCTTCGCGGCGAAGTCGGCCGGGCGCGGCCGCCATGTCAAACAGTCCGGAGGCCACGGCCAGTACGCGATCTGCGAGATCGAGGTGGAGCCGCTGCCGGAGGGCTCGGGCATCGAGTTCGTGGACAAGGTCGTCGGCGGCGCGGTACCCCGGCAGTTCATCCCGTCCGTCGAGAAGGGCGTGCGCGGCCAGGCGGAGCGCGGCGTCGCGGCCGGCTACCCCCTGGTCGACGTGCGGGTCACGCTGCTGGACGGCAAGGCGCATTCGGTGGACTCCTCCGACGCCGCCTTCCAGACGGCGGGCGCGCTCGCGCTGCGCGAGGCGGCCGCCGACGCCCGGATCGACCTGCTGGAACCGGTGGTCGAGCTGGGCGTGCTGGTCTCCGACGACTATGTCGGCGCCGTCATGAGCGATCTGTCCGGCCGGCGCGGCCGGGTCGTCGGCACCGAACAGTCGGGCGGTGGACAGACCCTGATCAAGGCGGATGTGCCGGAGATCGAGATTGGCCGGTACGCGGTCGATCTGCGATCGCTGTCGCACGGCACGGGTCGGTTCAGCCGTTGCTACGCCCGGCATGAGGCGATGCCCCATCAGCTGGCCGAGCAGATGCGCGAACAGGTGTCCGCCGAGGCGTAGTTCACGGCCCGCCCGTGGCGTATCTCACGGTCGGTCCAGGGCGTATTTCACGACCCGCCCGCCCCACCGCGCCGGGGCGGGCGGGCCTCCGCCGTCCGCCGTCCAGCGGCGGGCCCGCGGGCTCCTTCTCCACCAGGGTTTTCCACAGGCCGCACACGCACTGGCGACAGGCGGTGCACACCCCGGATACGCTGAGGTCGCAGCGCAAGAGCGTGCGGTATTGGGGGCGTTGGTGACGGACGGATTCGACTTCAGTCCCGGGGCGCAGGTTCCCCTCTCGGGAGCGGCGGGACAAACGGCAGCGACCCAGGCACTCGCCTCGGCCGCCTACCGCGACGACCCCGTGGCAAAGTTGCTCGACGCCAACTCGGAGTGGACGGTCTCCGAGGTCAAGGCGCCGAGAATGTCGCTCTTCGAGCCGAATCTGGGCGAGGCGTTCGCGCGCGCCGTCCAGATGAGAATGCTCGGCGGCGGCCGGGGCCAGGTGATCCAGTCCTTCGGCATAGAGCCCCAGACGGTCGTCGAGCACTGTCTGGCCGCCAACCGCATCCGCAAGACCCGTGACGCCCGGCTCACCGCCGTCATGGTGATCTTCGGGCTGCTGTTCCTGCCCGGCACACTGCTCTGGCTCGGCGTCTTCCAGCTACGCCGCTCGATCGCCGGGGCCCAGGACAAGCGGATGGGGGCACTCGGCACGGCGCTGCTGGTGGCGCTCGGCGTGATGGTCCTCATCTTCCTGATCAAGCTGCCCTTCGGCGGCTTCTGGGGGATATATCTGCGTGGCGTCGTGGTCGCCCCAGTGATCGGCTGGTACATCGCCAAGCAGGTCTGCGAGCGCACCGCCAAGGAGCTACGGGACTCCTGGGGCGGGCTGCTCTCGGGCGGCGGCATCGGCGCCAAGGTGCCCGAGACGGTGCCCAACCACCCGGGCCAGACCGCCGCCGAGGAGCTGCGCAAGGCGCTCCACAAGCTCACCGCCGAGCAGCACAGCAATGTGGTCTTCTACGCCGGCCCCAAGGGCATATTGGGCATGGGCACCCGCTGGGGAAGCTGGCAGCTGGCCGAGGACCTGGTCTCGGCCGACCCCGACAAGGAGATCGATCCCTTCCGCAGCTGGGACGTCATACGGGCGATCCATGACCAGTTGCGGATGCTGGAGCGCACCCCGCTGCACACCGGCGGCTTCCCCAAGCCCTCCGTGCGCCACTGGGTGGTCTCACCGATCGGCGAGGGAGCCAAGGCGGTCGAGCGCGGCGGCACCTCCGAGGAGGAGGGCTTCCAGATAAAGGGCGTCGAGCTGCAGCGGATCTGCGACAAGCAGCAGTTCGGCGCAGGTGACCGGCACTACCTGGGCGTGCAGTTCGTGCTCTGGGACGGCCAGTTGGTGATCAGCCTGATGATCACGGTGACCCTGCTGCACAAGACGCTGCGGATCGAGGTCACCGGGCATGCGCTCGGGCCGATCCATCCGCTGTTCCACAACAAGCCGTCGGCGCCCAGCAAGACGGTCGCCAAAACCTTCCGGTTCTGGGAGACCAAGTCCATCCCGCTGCCGCTGGTGAACGCGAAGGAGGTCGTGCGGCTGACCGCGCGCGCTCCCTTCACCTGGTATCCGCCGATACTGGACTACCTCGGGGGCAAGCTGGTCCTGCCCGAGCCGTTCGGTCTGCGGCACGCCTGGGCGGACAAGCCCTGGCGGCACCGCTTCATGGCGGACGACGCGCTGCGCACCGCCACACCGGTGCTGCGGGTGGTCCATGAGGCGGCCCTCGGGGTGCTCAAGCACCACGGCGTGGACACCGAGCGCTTCGGCAACCGCTCGCTGGCGCTCAGCGGCCAGATCCAGGAGGCGGCCCCGAAGAAGGCCGATCTGTACGACGCGTAAGCCGTCGTACGCACCGTATGAGGAAGAGGGCCCCGGCCGCGCGGCCGGGGCCCTCTTCCTCATACGGTGCGTACGGCTTGGCTATGCCTGGGCCTGCGGCCAGGCGTCGGCCAGCAACTGGCGGGTGTCGGCGAGGAGTTGCGGCAGCACCTTGGTCGTGCCGATGACGGGCATGAAGTTGGTGTCCCCGCCCCAGCGCGGCACCACATGCTGATGCAGATGCGCCGCGATCCCGGCTCCGGCCACCGCACCTTGGTTGAGCCCGATATTGAAACCGTGCGCACCCGAGGCGGTACGGAGCGCGGTCATGGCGGCCTTGGTGTAGTCCGCCAGCTCGATCGTCTCCTCGGCGGTGAGCTCGGTGTAGTCGGCGATGTGCCGGAACGGCACGACCATGAGATGGCCGCCGGTGTACGGGTACAAATTGAGCACGGCGTACACGGAGGCGCCTCGAGCGATGATCAAGCCATCCTCGTCCGACTTTTCCGGAATGGAGCAGAACGGACAGCCATCGCCCGCGCCCGGGCCGGTCGGCTTGTTCTCCCCCTGGATGTAGGCCATCCGATGGGGCGTCCACAGGCGCTGGAACGCGTCAGGCGTCCCCACTCCGATCTGCTGTTCCGGCTCACTCGTCATGCGGGCCAGCATATTCGCCCGGCCGCGGTGAGGAAGAGCCGAGGGGCGGCCCTGGTCAGGGCCGCCCCTCGGAATCCCGGCCTCCGTGGGAGACCGCAGTGGATCAGACCTGGATCCGGCGCTCCACGGCGTCGGCGATCTCGGCCAGCGCCTCGTCGATCGGAATGCCGTTCTTCTGCGAACCGTCGCGGTAGCGGAAGCTCACGGCGTCGTTGGCCACGTCCTCGTCACCGACGATCACCATGAACGGGATCTTGCTGCGCTGGGCGTTGCGGATCTTCTTCTGCATCCGGTCCGAGGACGAGTCCACCTCCATCCGCAGGCCCTTCGCCTTGGCCTGCGCGGCGAACTGCTCCAGGTACGGCACATGGCCGTCGCCGATCGGGATACCGACCGCCTGCACCGGGGCCAGCCACGCCGGGAAGGCGCCCGCGTAGTGCTCCAGCAGCACCGCGAAGAAGCGCTCGATCGAGCCGAAGAGCGCCCGGTGGATCATGACGGGCTGCTGACGCGAGCCATCGGCCGCGGTGTACTCCAACTCGAACCGCTCCGGCTGGTTGAAGTCGACCTGGATGGTCGACATCTGCCAGGTACGGCCGATCGCGTCCCGCGCCTGCACCGAGATCTTCGGACCGTAGAAGGCCGCGCCACCCGGGTCCATGACCAGCTCCAGGCCCTGCTTCTCAGCCGCCTTGCGCAGCTCCTCGGTAGCCTCTTCCCACTGCTCCGGCCCACCGATGAACTTGTCGGAGTCGTCCCGGGTGGACAGCTCCAGATAGAAGTCGTTCAGGCCGTAGTCGCGGAGCAGGTCCAGCACGAAGGTGAGCAGATTGTCGAGCTCATCGGCCATCTGCTCCTTGGTGCAGTAGATGTGCGAGTCGTCCTGGGTGAAGCCCCGGGCCCGGGTCAGGCCATGGACGACACCGGACTTCTCGTACCGGTAGACCGTGCCGAACTCGAACAGCCGCAGCGGCAACTCACGATACGACCGCCCGCGCGCCCTGAAGATCAGGTTGTGCATCGGGCAGTTCATGGCCTTGAGGTAGTAGTCCTGGCCCTCGAACTCCATGGGCGGGAACATGCCGTCCATGTAGTGCGGCAGATGGCCGGAGGTCTCGAAGAGCTTGGCCTTGGTGATGTGCGGGGTGTTGACGAACTCGTACCCCGACTCCTCGTGCCGCTTCCGCGAGTACTCCTCCATCTCCTTGCGGATCACGCCGCCCTTGGGGTGGAACACCGCAAGCCCCGAGCCCAGCTCGTCGGGGAAGGAGAACAGGTCCAGCTCCGCGCCCAGCTTGCGGTGATCGCGCTTCTCCGCCTCGGCGAGGAAGTCCAGGTACGCCTTCAGCTCGTCCTTGGTCGGCCAGGCGGTGCCGTAGATCCGCTGGAGCTGGGGGTTCTTCTCGCTGCCCCGCCAGTACGCGGCGGCGCTGCGCATCAGCTTGAAGGCCGGGATGTTCCGGGTGGTCGGCAGGTGCGGACCGCGGCACAGGTCCTTCCAGCACAGCTCGCCGGACTTGGCGTCAAGGTTGTCGTAGATGGTCAGCTCGCCCGCGCCGACCTCGGCCGACGCACCCTCGGCGGCGTCCGCGGCCGACCCCTTGAGCCCGATCAGCTCCAGCTTGTACGGCTCGGCGGACAGCTCCTCGCGCGCCTCGTCATCGGTGACCGCGCGGCGGGAGAACCGCTGCCCCCTCTTCTGGATCTCCTGCATCTTCTTCTCGATGCGCTTGAGATCGTCCGGGTGGAACGGGGTCTCGACGTCGAAGTCGTAGTAGAAGCCGTCCTTGATCGGCGGGCCGATGCCCAGCTTCGCCTCGGGGAACAGCTCCTGCACCGCCTGCGCCATGACATGCGCGGTGGAGTGGCGCAGGATGTCCAGGCCGTCCTTGCTGGTGATCTCCACGGGCTCGATCTCATCGCCCTCGGCCGGCTGGTACGCCAGGTCCTTGAGCTGCCCGCCCACGCGCACGGCGACGATCGAGCGGTCGCCGGTGAAGAGGTCCGCCGTCGTAGTGCCCGTGGCCACCACGCGTTCTTCCCGCTCGGAATCGCGTTGGATGATCACACGGACGTCTGACACCGGTCTCTCCTGACTGATGGATGGCTCACCGCGGCGAATGCGGCGCAGCGTGAATCGTACCGAGCCGACGGGTGGGACCGCGAAACGGTTGTGCACGCCGTCACCGCGCGGGACGACCACCGTCACGGGCTGGGACGACCACCGTCACGGGCCGGGACGGCCGCCGTCACCGCCCAAGACGGCCGCCGTCACCGCCCAAGACGGCCACCGTCACCGCCCAAGACGGCCGCCGTCACCCCGCACGGCGGCCGTCGCCGGACGTGGTCACGGGCCGGGGCGGCCGGTCAGGGGCCGCCGCCGCACGCCTCCTCGAAGAAGTCCAGGTTCTCCTGGAGCGATTTGACCAGCCGGTCCCGCTCGGCCTCGTCCACCTGGACCGGGGTGACGCCGGTGGCCCCGCTGAGCCGCCGGAAACCGCCGCGGCTCTCCAGCCGCCCCCGCACCCGGATCGGCAGCCCCACCAGATGGGCGTGGCCGGCGATCCGGTAGTCCTCCTCGTCCAGGGTGATCCGCACCTGTGCGACCTCCGCCCCGGAGAGCACCCGCAGCCGCACCGTCCCGGGACCGCCGGGGCCGGTTCGGCGCAGCCGCACCACCGCACCGGTGAGGCATACGGGCACCGACGGCTCGTCCCGGACATAGCGGGCGCCCGCCTCCCGCAGCCCCGGCAGATCGCCGGGCGAGAACTCCACCGGATCGGGCCGGGCGGCGAACCCCGGCGGCGGACCGGCGGCCGGTGACCACTCCAGCGCCACCCGCGCCCCCTCCGTGCCCTGGACCAGCGCGACCACCGCCTCGGTCAGCTCCCGGCAGGCCCCCGCGGCGACCGCCACGTCGTACACCTCCATGCCGCCGGTCGTCCGGTGGTAGTCGGCGGCGTCGCGGAGGGCGTACAGCGCGCGCAGCAGGGTGACGGCGGTGGCGCGGCCGTCCTCCGCCACGGGCACGAAGACGGTCAGCTCACGGCCACCGGACTCCGCGCCCGGGGGCCCGGTCAGCACCCGCTCCAGGGACGCCTCGGCGGCGCGGCGGTGCCGGGCGCCGTAGTAGCCCGCCCGGCCCCGGGCGGCGAGCGCCGCGGCCAGCAGGGTGTCGCGGGCGGCGGCGCGCAGCCGCTCCTGCGCGGTCCAGGCGGAGGTGCCGCCGGGCGATTCGGGCACCTCGCGCCGCCAGCGGATCTCATCGCTGGGCACGGCGAGGCCGGTGAGCACCTCGCGGGCGGAGGGGGCGGCGCTGCGGCTGAGCGCCATCAACGCCTCGCCGAGCAGATCGCCGCTGTCGGGGAAGTCCCGGCTCTCGGGCACCAGCAGGCTGGTGGCGCCCGCGAGCCGGCCCGGCGGCGTCCAGCGGGCGTAGCGCCCCGGGGCGCCGCCGCGGCGGCGCCAGCCGTGCCGGGCGAGCAGGGCGCCGAGGACGGCCGGATCGGTCTCGTCGGGGTGCGGGACCGACGGGGGTGCCGGGTCGTCCTGGGGCCACGGTCGGTCCATCACGGTCTCCCTCCCGCCCCGACCCGGGTCATGATCTCGCAGAGCGCGCGGTCGTCGAAGACCCGCGAGGCCGGGATCCGCACGGTGGTCCGGCGGCGGCCCGTGATCGGGTGGCCGGCCAGATTGATCCAGTAGCAGCAGTGGCGCAGGGACAGTCGGTCATGCCCGGCTCGCAGCCAGTCCTCCTGGCCGCGCGGCACGATCATCACCACGAGGATCTTGTGCACGGAGACCGGGCTCCGGGCCAGCTTGATCAGGTGGTCGTTGTCGAGGGTGAAGGCGAAGGTCGGGCCCGGAGGGTCCGGTGCGATCTGGTACGTGGCCTTGAGCTGCACCTTGATGGTGACCTCGTCGTCCACGGCGTGGCCGGGGGCGCTGTGGCTGACATGCCAGTCGATGCCGTGGTCGGGAAAGGGCTGGGCAAGTGAGCAGCCCGCGGCGGCGGCGACCGCGTGCAGATACCCCACCTGAAGGGTCTCCATGCACGCGGTGGTCGCGATCTGGCCACGCACGGGGGGTGATCCGCTCAGAGCAAGGCCGCTCACCGTCGGAGCCGGGTCGGGTTTCGCGAGCGTCATGTCCGTGACGCCTTCCGGTCGTCGCCGGCATACGTACACCTGTGTTGTCTCCGCGTCAGGACCTCGGCAAACAGCGGCGGTTCGAGGTGCTCGCTCCGGGTATCACCTGGTCGGGGCGGGATGCAGGAGTCATCGACGGGAAAAGCACGAGGAGTTGGGGCCATGCCGTCCTGGTTCGAGGGGCCGCTTGCCGCCTTTGACACGGAGACCACGGGTGTCGATGTCGAGCATGACCGGATCGTGTCGGCGGCGCTGGTGGTACAGCGCGGGACCGGAAGTCTGCCGGAGATCCGGCGTTGGCTGGTGAGTCCGGGGGTGCCGGTGCCGCCGGCCGCCACCGAGATACACGGCCTGACCGATGCCCATCTGCAGCGTCACGGCAGATGGCCGGCGCCGGTGATGGACGAGATGGCGCGGGCGATAGCCGAGCAGACCGCGCGGGGCACCCCGCTGGTGGTGATGAACGCGCCGTTCGATCTGACGCTGCTGGACCGGGAGTTGAAGCGGCATCGCAACTCCAGCCTGGCGGGCTATCTTTCGCTGCGCTCGATGAGCGTGCTGGATCCGCGCGTGCTGGACAAGCATCTGGACCGCTATCGCAAGGGCCGCCGCACCCTGCTCGATCTGTGCGCGCACTACGGAGTGGAGCTGACCGGCGCGCATGACGCGGCGGCGGACGCGGCGGCCTCCCTGGACGTGGTGCGGGCGGTGGGCCGCCGGTTCGCCTCCCGTCTGGAGACGCTCACACCCGCCGAGCTGCACGCCCGCCAGACGATCTGGTACGCGGCGCAGGCCCGGGGGCTGCAGGCGTGGTTCGCGCTCAACGGCTCGGACGAGATCTGCGATCCGGCCTGGCCGCTGCGTCCCGACCTCGCGGCCGCGGCCTGACGCTCGGGGGCGGCGGAGCGAGCGGGGGCTCAGTCGCGGCGGAGCGAGAAGGGGTGGCCCGCCGGGTCGGAGTAGATCCGGGTGTCGCGCGGGCCACCGTTGTTCTTGGTGTCCAGCGGGCGGGCGCCCAGGTCGATGACCTGGCGCTCCGCGGCGTCGATGTCCTCCACCAGCAGGTCCAGGTGTGCCTGCTGGGAGTCCTCCGGCCGCGGCCAGCTCGGCGGGGCGAAGCCGTGGTCCCGCAGGAACGCCATCCGCGACCCGCCGGGTGCCACGATCTCGATCCGGTCGGGGGTGGTCATCGGCTGGATCTCGGCGCCGAGCACCCGGGCGTAGAACTCGGCGAGCTCTTCGGGTTCGGCACAGTCCAGGGACAGGACGGCTACGCTGGCTACGGCCATGAGTTCCCCTCCATATCGTCACCCACGGAAGTTTTATCCGGATACCCAGCTCTTGGCCGTACAAGCACGCGGATCGGCCTTACCAGCGGACAGACATGAGGCCGGGCCGCCTGCTGGCGGCCCGGCCTCATGGGGTGGTGGGCGATACTGGGTTCGAACCAGTGACCTCTTCGGTGTGAACGAAGCGCTCTCCCACTGAGCTAATCGCCCGGGTTGTCCCCATCGGGGTCTCCCCCGGCGGAACGACCTGAACAATACAGGTCGCGGCGGGTTTGGTTCAAACCGTATGTCCGCCGGAGGGCGGGGAGGCCGGACCGGCGGGCCGCGCGGCGAGATGCGCCCGCAGCCCCCGCCGTCCGGAGCGCATCATCAGGGCGTGGTTGGCCCGGAAGACCGGACGGCCGGGGACCGCGAGGCGGCGCAGCAGGGGCTTGCGGGCCACCACCTCCTGTTCGAAGTGGGCGCGGGTGCCGGTCCCATGGGGCAGCACCGTCCAGCGCGCCCATCCCTCCAGATCGCCCGAGAAGCCGATCTCCAGCACGCCGTCCGCCGGGTCCTGGCGTGCCTCGCTGACGGTCACCCGCAGGTCGTACGGGACCAGGGAGCGGAAGCGGGCGGCGCCGCTGTGCTCGTCGATCCGCCGGACCTCACGGACCTGGGGCCACCACCGCGGATAGTCGTCGCCGTTCGCCAGCGCCGCGAAGACGGCGGCGGGGGCGGCGTCGAGATCCCATCGGCTGTGGAAGCGGTAATGGCACCAGTCCATGCCTCAAGTGTCGTCGGAGCCGTGGCCGCGTGGCTAGCCCGGCAGCTTGTCGCCGACGAGCGCGAGGTTCTGGATCGCGGCGAGGCCGTACTGGGCGGTGGCGTTGGTGCTCACCCAGGCCGCCTCGACGCCGGGCTCCAGCACCTGCGGGCCTTCGAGTTCGACCGTCTTCCAGCTGGTGGTGGCGTCGGGGTAGCCGTCGCCCTCGTGGTATTCGGTGAACTTCTGCCAGGCGCGGGCGGCCAGCTTGTCGTCCTCGAGCTGGACGGCGGCGTAGGCGTCGAGCCGTGAGTGGCCCTGGACCAGGATCAGGGAGCCGAAGTCGGTGCCGTAGCGGGCCTTCTGCTCGGCCTTGGTGGCGTTGAAATAGCGGCAGTAGTCCAGCCATGCCTCCTTGAACTTCGGCAGGTCGATGAGTTCGATCACCTCGGCGCAGACCTCGACCAGGCCGAAGACCGCGGACAGATGGGAGACGCTGACCTTGGGCTCGTCCTCGATGGCGTATGTGCCGGTGTCGAGGTCGTACAGCCCGCTGCCCTGGACGAAGCCGTTGGGCTGAGCCGCGATGGTCTCCATGGTGGAGCGCAGCCGCGCCTCGGCCTTCTTCGCCTTCGGGCCGCGCCGCTCCCATTCGGTGAGCCAGGCGCCGGCGAGGCCGCTCCAGTCGGTGCCGAAGCCGATGGACAGGGCGTGCGGATCGGGCTCGTAGTCGGGGTCCTCGCGGACCTTGCGCAGTGGATCGAGGACGAGGAACGTCTCGTCGGAGTCGACGAGGGCGTGCATGATGTCGCCGATCCGCTCGTCCGCGGTGAGGAAGTAGTAGTAGCGGCGGTACAGGGCGGTGGAGATGCGCTGCTGTTTGGCGCTGTCGGAGAAGTGCTGGACGCCGTGCCGGGTGCCGAGCCCGGCCCAGGTGCCGAGGTGGTAGGCGTCGACCTCGCCGGTGTGCCGGGTCATGGATTCGGCGAAGCGGAAGATGTCGGAGCGGCCGGAGCGCAGATACGCCAGCCACAGCCACACGTCGGGCGAGAGCTCGGAGTTGTCCCAGGCGTAGCCTCCGACGTCGTACCGCCACTGGTGCCGGTCCCCGTCGTAGGTGTGCATGATGTCGCCGAAGTCCCAGAAGCCGTACCAACGGCGCTGTTCGACCTGGCCCTTGTGGTAGTCGAAGAGGAAGTCCAGCCGGTCCTCGATCCTGGCCCTGGCGGGGGTGGAGCGGTCGACGGGGGCGAAGAGGCCGCCGAAGACCTTGGCGCGGGCGATGTCGGCGGGGCCCGCGGCCAGTTGGGGCGGGGTGCGTACGGCGGCGGCCTGCCGGACGAGGGTGTCGGCGTCGGGGGTGGCCGCGTTGGCCCAGAAGGTGAGTTCGCTGGTGCGGGCGATGCCGTACGGGGTGCCGAAGCCCGGCTCGTAGTCCTCGTAGGTGATCTCGAGGCCCTCGAGCTGTTCGGGGAAGGTGTCCTGGCCCATGCCGTCGTGGTAGAAGCGCAGGTCCATGGGCTGGGCCTCGGGCGACCAGAGCCACAGGGTGACCTCGGCCGCGTCCCCGGCGGCGCCGCGGATGTCGAGCTGGGCGGGGAACTTCTCCCAGAAGTCGCGCAGTCCGAAGGAGAGTCCGCCGCTGACCCCGCCGACATAGCCGAAGCCGCTCGCCCGGCCGCCGCCGCCCGCCGCGATCCAGCCGTGGCCGGGCTTGGTGCGCTTGCGCAGGGTGAAGCCGTCGGCGGAGAGCTGGGAGAGGGTGTAGTCGCCCCAGGTGGGGATGGAGTGCAGCCGGGAGGTGACGCGCTGGTCCCAGGTGGCCGGGTCGGGCAGCTTCTCGCCCTTGACCTGGGCGGCGCGGACGCCTCCGCCGGGGTCGCGGCGCAGCCCGGTGACGCCCTTGACGGCCTCGGTGAGGAATCCCTTGCCCTCGCCCGCGATGCGGATGTGGCGGTCGTACGCCTGGTCGCGCATCGGCACGGAGAAGCGGACGCCGAGACCGCGGATGAAGTCCTTCTTCTGGTCGCCGTCGTAGATGATCGTGTGCACCATGCGGAACGAGTCGGCGCCCGCGTAGAAGTAGAGCCGGACGCTGAAGGGGAGCCAGGCCCGGCGGCCCTTGCGGTGCTTGCCGTCGATGCGGACGACGGCGCGTACGGGGCCTCGCTGCTCGACCTTCGCCCCGCTGATCTCGCCGTCGAACCGCTCCCACGCGGCGCTGCCGTGATCGCCGTCGTCGAGGTCGCCCTGGCGGAGCAGGACCAGCCGGCCGTCGCGGGCGATCTCGGTGGAGCCGCGGGTGACGGAGCGTACGAACTTCTCGCCGTCCTTGCCGATCACGGCCCTGATCACCCCGGTGTCGACGGTGATCCGGCCGCCGCTCTCGATGACGGTGACCTTCTTGGCGGGCGCGGCGGGCGTGCCGGTGGTGAGCTTGTAGCCGCTGCCGGTGAGCCCCTCCCCCGCCGCGTGCGCGGTCCACTTGAGCGAGCCGTCGGGCCAGTGGGCGGTGGCCCAGGTCTGCAGGGGCACCTCCTTGCCGTCGGCGGTGGTCAGCGCGAAGGTCCGGTCGCCGGGGTGGGCGCCCTTGGGCCAGGGGACGCCGAAGGTGGAGCCCGCGGCCGCGCCCAGGCCGCCGTCCTCCAGCCAGGTGATGTCCACGGGCTCGTCGGCGGACCTCTCGGCGGGGCTGTCGGCGGCGGCCTGCGGGGCGTTCTTGGCGAGCAGCCAGGAGAACGGTATGGCGGCGCCGGTGGCGGCAGCGGCCTTGAGGAGGTTGCGTCGGGCGATCGGGGGCATGTCCGCTTCACCTTTCGTACGGGGGCAGGTGCATGACATGAGTGACGAGGGGGCGGCGCCCGGGGGCAGGTGGCAGGTGGCGCCGGGAGCGGGCAGCGCCGGGTCAGGCGCGGGCGCGGCGCTCCACCGCGACCGCACAGCCCGCGAGGGCGCCCGCCGCCGGGGCGATCAGCGGCAGCATCTGCCAGGCGGCGACGGCGAGCACCGCGAGCCCGCCGATGAGCAGCAGCGATCCGCCGGGGTCGGCGGCCAGGCCCTGGCGTAAGGCGGTACGGGCCGCGGCCGGCCATGCGGTGCCGGGCCGCCGTACGGTCGCCGTCCGCAGCCCGAGGACGAGCACCACGAGCAGGCCCGCCACGCTGACGGCGATCAGCGCGGGCCCGCCGGGCAGGGCTCCGGTGCGGGCCACCCGCAGATCGAAGCCGAGCAGCGCGAGCGCCGCCCACCACAGCAGGGAGAACCGCCAGCCGCTGCGGGTGGCCTCCCGCAGCCCGGCCAGGAAGTCCCGCCAGGTGGACCGCTCACCGTCCAGATGGCGGCGAAGGTGCGCACAGCCGGCGGCGAAGGCGGGCAGCAGGGTGATCACGGGCAGGGCGGCGAGCACCATCCAGACGCCGGTCAGCAGGCATTCGGCGAACAGCGCGAAGCGCAGTGTGCCGCGGGCGGGCCGCCGCGCGGTGCGTCGTACGGCGGCTGCTTCCCCGGCTTTCCCCATGGCATTCCCCGTGGCTTGCCCCATGGCGGCCTCAGCCCTTCAGTCCGGAGGTCGCCGCGCCCTCGACCAGATAGCGCTGGAAGGCCAGGAAGAACAGCAGCACCGGCAGCAGGGCGACGAGTGACATGGCGACCATGCCTCCGTAGTCGGCGACGGAGTCCTGGTCGATGAAGAGCTTCAGGCCCAGCGAGACCGTGTACTTGTCCGGTTCGTTGAGATAGAGCAGGGGCCCGATGAAGTCGTTCCAGGACCAGATGAAGGTGAAGATCGCGCTGGTGATCAGGGCCGGGCGGCACAGCGGCAGCACGATGTTCCAGTAGATGCGCAGATGTCCACAGCCATCCAGCCGGGCCGCCTCGTCCAGCTCCCGGGGCAGCCCGCGCATGAACTGCACCATCAGGAAGACGAAGAAGGCGTCCGCCGCCAGGTACTTGCCGAGCAGCAGCGGCACATACGTGTTGATCAGGTCCAGCTTCTGGAACAGGATGTACTGCGGAATGATCAGCACCTGGAACGGCAGCAGCAGGGTGGAGATCATGAGCGTGAAGAGCGCGTCGCGCCCCGCGAAGCGGATCCTGGCGAAAGCGTAGGCCGCCAGCGAGCAGGAGAACAGCACGCCGATCACCGAACCGCCCGCCAGCAGGAGCGAGTTGGTGAAGAAGGTCGAGATCGGCACGTCCGCGATGCCATCACTGAGCCGACGGTAGTTGTCGGTGATCGGATCCGTGGGCAGCACCTGAAGGCTGCCGATGATCTGGTCACCGGGCTTGAACGAGCCGCCGATCACCCACACCACGGGGTAGAGGATCACCACCAGCACGGCGAGCGCCCCCACATGCCAGATCACGGAGCGCGCCCGGCGCCCAACCGTAAGAGAAGCACTCACGGCGCCTCCCGCTCAGTCCCGGCGCGCTCCCATGCGCGGGCTTCCTTCGTCACTGCTCGCTCCTTCGTCGCTGCGCGGCTCCTCAGTCCAGCCCGCGCAGCGCGCCGGGACACGCTCATCTGGCGTCCTCCTCGTAATGCACCCAGCCGCGCTGGGTCTTGAACAGCACGGCGGTCACCAGGCCGATGCCGAGCATCAGCATCCAGGCCATCGCGGCGGCGTAACCCATGCGCAGATTGCGGAAGCCCTGCTCGTAGAGGTACCAGCCGTAGACCAGCAGGGAGTCGCCCGGTCCGCCGGTGTTGGTGCCCGACCCCGCGATCACCACCGCCGAGGTGAAGACCTGGAACGAGTGGATGAGCTCCAGCAGGAGGTTGAAGAAGAGCACCGGGGAGAGCATCGGCAGGGTGATGGACCGGAACCGCCGCCAGCGGCCGGCGCCGTCCATCTCGGCGGCCTCGTACAGTTCGCCCGGCACCTGCTTCAGCCCGGCCAGGAAGATCACCATCGGCGCGCCGAACTGCCAGACGGTCAGGGTGACGAGGGTGGGCAGCGCCCAGTCCGGATCGCCGATCCAGCCGCCGACGTCCCATCCGAAGAGGCTCATCGACTTGTCGACGATCGCGTCGTCGTTGAAGATCGCCCGCCAGACGATGCCGACGCTCACGCTGGCGCCGATGAGCGAGGGGGCGTAGAACGCCGAACGGTAGAAGCCCTGGCCCTTACGGGGCTTGACCAGCAGCAGCGCCACGGCGAGCGCCGCCGCCAGCTTCAGCGGAGTGCCGATCAGTACGTACTTCAGCGTCACCTGGACCGAGGTCCACCAGCGGTCGTCCTGGAAGAGGTCCTGGAAGTTCTTGAACCCGATCCACCGCGGCGAGTCGAAGAGGTTGTAGTCGGTGAACGCCAGATAGAGCGAGACGAGCATCGGGCCGAGGGTGAGCAGCAGGATCCCGATGCACCAGGGCGTCAGGAAGAGATAGCCGGCGAGGTTCTCCCGGCGGCCCGGCCGCCGCCCCGCCGCGGGGGCGGGGCGGGTGCCGGGGGCGGCCGTGGCCCGGGACTTCCCGGTGGGAGGCCGCGCTCCGTCCGTCGCACGCGTCGTGGTCGGTGTCACGGAAGCTCTCCTCACGAGCCGAGCGCGGACTCGGCCTCGTTGAAGAACTGGTCGACGGCCTTGCCCATCGAGGTCTGTCCCAGCGCGACCTGGGTGTAGATCCTCAGGAAGGCGGCCTCGGCGACATCGGCACCGGCCGGATGCGGAGTGATCGGCTCCAGCTTGGCGCTCACGCTCTTCTCATACGCGGCGATCTTGGCGTCGACGCCCTGGGGCTGGTAGGCGTCGTACTGGGAGATGGTCGCCGGGATGCCGCGGTTGTAGCCCATGACCTTGCCCACCTCGGGGTCATGGGTCATGAAGTCGATGAACTGGGCGACTTCCTTGGGGTGCTGGGTGCGAGCGGAGCCGCTGAGCATCAGCGAGGAGAGGTACTGGCCGGTCCGCTTGCCGTCCGTGGTCGGGATGGGCCCGAGGTCGAGGGTGGTCTTGGTCTCGGCGGCGAAGCGGACCAGGAAGTTGTCCCAGGTGAACTCGGAGGCCGACAGACCGGCGCTGATCGACGCCTTGGGCTTGGCCTGCTCGGACTTCTTGCCCGGCACCAGCTCGTCGGCCTTGGCGTGCTGCTGCCACCGGCCCCACCACTCGGTGAGGTCGTCCTTGGTGAAGCCGAGCTTGCTGTCCTTGGTGAAGAACGCCTTGCCGTTCTGCCGCAGATACAGGTCGTAGAGATACATCACATTGGCGTTGTCGCCGGCGCCGTAGAGGGTGTCGTCGCTCTTGCGTACCTTCTTGGCGGCCGCGAAGAAGTCGTCCCAGGTCCATCCGTCCCCGACGGTCACTCCGGCCTTCTTGAACGCGTCCGGGTTGTAGAAGAGGGCGAAGGTATTGGCGCCGACCGGCACTCCCAGGAGCTTGCCGTCGATATCCCCGGCCTTCTCCAGCCCGTTACGAAAACCCTTCAGGCTGAGATTTCCGGCCTTGGCCTGACCATTCAGATCCAGGAGAAGGTTCTTGTCGCCGTATTTGCGCAGGAAGGCGTAGGAGTTCTGGAAGACGTCCGGTGCGTTTCCGCCCGCGGCCTGGGTGTTGAACTTGCTCCAGAAGTCGGTGTATTCCGAGAAGTCCGTCTTGACCTTGATGTTCGGGTGTTCCTTCTCGAACAGCTTCACCGTCTTCTGGATCAGCTCGGCGCGGTCCTTGGCTCCCCACCAGGAGTAGCGGATGGTCACCTTGCCGTCCCCCGAGCCACTCCCCCCGCCGCAGCCGGTGGCCAGCAGCCCCAGCGCGGCCACCACGGCCGCGCCCGCGCGGACCCCTCTCGCCCTCGCCGTCCATCGCCGAGCACCCATGACACGCCCCTCCCGGGCAGGCCATCCGGCTGCCCCCATTGGTTGAAACGTTTTAGGCAAGCGCTTGCCGGGACAAGTTAAGGACCAGCGACGCGTACGTCAACGGTTCGGACAGGATCGATCAGGATTGAGGTGAAGCGCTTCGACAACAGCACTGGGGACGGCACCGACGGCTTCCCGTCGCCGGACACCTTCGGACAGCCGCCGGGCACCTTCGGATATGCGAGAACGCCGAGGGCCCGGAAGGCTGATGCCTTCCGGGCCCTCGGTCCAGGGTGGGCGATACTGGGTTCGAACCAGTGACCTCTTCGGTGTGAACGAAGCGCTCTCCCACTGAGCTAATCGCCCTGGCGCACGGCCAACATTAGCGTATGCCGGACCGTGCTCATGACCAGTCCTACGACCCCGGACCGGTCACTGCTCGATCTTCCACGGCATCACGATGCCGAACTTCCACACGTAGACCGTCACCGCCGCGGCACAGATCACCACCGCGATCGTGGTCAGTATGAGATTGCGCCGACGCACCCTCGGATCCAGGGCACGGTGCGCCGCCTCGGTGACCTTGCGCTTGGTCCAGGCCAGCACGAGCTGGGCCCAGACGAACTCGGTCGCCCAGATCGCCATTCCGGCGAAGATCACCAGCCAACCCGGACCGGGCAGGGGCAGCAGAATGATGCCCAGGCCCACGACCCCGAGGCCGACGATGAAGACGCCGACCTGCCAGCTCAGGTGGAGCGGTCGCGACCGCTTGATGAACCGCGGCGCCCGGGAACCCCATACCGGCTCCCGCTTCGACCCGTCGCCCCCCGTCGCGGCCTGGGGTGCCGTTTCGGCACCCCCCCGCCGCCCGTCACTCTCCGCATTCATGTGACCCAACCTACCTGATCAATTGAAGTCACCGGAACGGCGGCAGTACCCATGTCGGAGCTGGGCCGCAAGAGCTACCGGAAGCGCCGCAAAACGGTCAGAGGGGTTTACAACGGCACCGTAGGTGGCATGTCGATTTCGCCGACGTGCGAATCCCCGAGCGCACACTGAGCGAAAGGCCCTGGCGCTTATGAACACCACGGTCAGCTGCGAGCTGCACCTGCGCCTCGTTGTGTCGAGCGAATCCTCACTGCCTGTACCCGCGGGCCTGCGGTATGACACGGCCGACCCTTACGCCGTGCACGCCACCTTCCACACCGGAGCCGAAGAGACGGTCGAATGGGTGTTCGCCCGCGATCTTCTCGCCGAGGGCCTGCACCGGCCCACCGGCACCGGCGACGTCCGTGTGTGGCCGTCCCGCAGCCACGGCCAGGGAGTCGTCTGCATCGCCCTGAGCTCCCCGGAGGGGGAGGCACTGCTCGAAGCCCCGGCGCGGGCCCTGGAGTCGTTCCTGAAGCGAACCGACGCCGCGGTGCCACCCGGTACCGAACACCGCCATTTCGACCTCGACACAGAGCTCTCCCACATCCTGGCGGAGAGCTGAGACCCGACGAGAGCTGAGCGCTCGGCCGTCCGACTCGGGGAGACGGCGCAAGCCTGGGCGCGATCTACGCGACATGCGCAACCTTTCAGTACCGACCATCCCGACCACGGCAACCCGACAACGGCAGAGGCAGGCGACGGTGCCGTCGCCGCGGCACCCCCCGCGGCGACGGCACCGTCGCGTGCCCGCGCGGCACCCTCGCGTGCCCGCCCGTGCCGTCCGGTGACCGCCCGGCGCCCGGCAGGGCTAGAGTCGGGCAGATCGAGGGCAGCCCAGAGGCAGCCGCCGACCCAGCCGGCCAGGGAGCCAATCGTGCTGATCAACCACGACACCCGGTGCGCGCTCGACGCGGTCGTCGATCTGGTGAACACCGCGCCCGAGGGTGCGGACCGGGACGACCTCGCCGATGTCGCCGCCCTGCGCCGGTTCGTCGAGCGCAATGGCATCAGCGACATCGGCACGCTCGCGGAGCGCGACCTCACCGCCGTCCGGGCCGTACGGGACCGCTTCGCCGAGGTCTTCTCGGCGGCCGGGAACGAGGCCGCCACCCGCCGCTCCGCCGAGCTGCTCAACGCGATGATCGCCGCGGCCGGCACCACGCCCCGGCTCACCGACCACGACGGCTTCGACTGGCATGTGCACTACTTCGCGCCCGGGGCCTCGCTGGCCGACCACCTCGCCGCCGACTGCGGCATGGCGCTGGCGTTCCTCGTGGTGGCGGGCGAGCGGGAGCGGCTGCGCCGCTGTGAAGCCCCGGACTGCCGCCACGCCTTCGTGGACCTGTCCCGCAACCGCTCCCGGCGCTACTGCGACAGCCGCACCTGCGGCAACCGGCTGCATGTCGCCGCGTACCGCGCCCGGCGCCGCGAGGCCGCTAGCTGACCGCCCGCGCGCGGCGGTCGAGCGGAGGGGGAACGGGCGGGGCGCCGCCTCACCACCGGTGGAGGTCGTGAACGGCGGTCACGACGAGCAGGGTGCCGATGAACGCCAGGAACAGCATCAGCGGCGGCTGCGAGAGGGCGAAGAGACAGCCACGGGTCTCGTCGCTCGGCGGAACAGGGGGTCCTTCGATGGGGGATTGCTCCCCGGGCGGTGATTGCAACATCTCGCGGAGATCATGACCCAGCCCTCACCCCGCCTGCGACCGGTGATCGTTTTTTGATCGGTCGCTTGTCAGATCCCGTGCTTTTTGAGTATGGCCTCGATGTCGGAGAAGTCATCTGTGCCAGAGCTCGTTCCGCCCTTGGCCTTCGGCCGCTCCGCCGCCTTCGTCCCGGCGGCTCCTCGGCCGGGCCCCAGCGCGGGCTCCGAGGCCCCAGCGGACACCCCGGCACGTTCGGCCGCGGCCGCCGCCCTGCGCTCCTTACGGGTGCCGCCGGAGCGGCGCTCGACCGCCCGGCTGATCATGAACAGCGCCCAGGAGAGGCCGAGCACGCCGAAGCCCACCCAGACGGTCGGCTTGAAGACCAGGTCGGCCACCCAGTCCAGGATGCCGGTCATCGCCAGGCCCAGCGGGACCAGGGCGTAGGCGGCGATCCGGGTCGCGGCCAGGAACCGCTTGCGGTAGGCGGTCAGCCCGGCGATGCCCAGACCGGCCGCGGACAGCGCGGCACAAATGGTGTCGGTCAGCATCGTTCCTCCCGCGACTGGCGTTCCGGTATGTCCATCGTGCACCCCGTAAGGCGGCGGGGGCCATGGCCCAGGCCCGGGATCAGGGACATCTCCGGGTACGGAGCAGGGACCAGGGGCTGGAAGACTGGCCCCATGAGCCACACCGACCCCTCCCCTCGCCCCGTGCTCGACGTCTGGTGCGAGCTGCAGTGCCCCGACTGCCGTACCGCCCTGGGCGATCTGCGCGCGCTGCGCGACCGCTTCCAGGACACCCTGGACATCCGGCTGCGCCACTTCCCGCTGGAGCGCCACCGGCACGCCCACGCGGCGGCCCAGGCGGCCGAGGAGGCCATCGCACAGGGGCGCGGCTGGCCGTATGTCGAGGCCGTCCTGGAGCGCACCGAGGAGCTCGGGACCCGCGGTGAGCCGCTGCTGGTGGAGGTGGCCCGGGAACTGGGGCTGGACGCCGAGGAGATGGACACCGCGCTGGTCGACGGCCGGCACATCCTGATCGTGGACGCGGACCAGGCCGAGGGCAAGGCGATCGGGGTCACCGGCACCCCCACGTATGTGATCGGCGGCGAGCGGCTCGACGGCGGCAAGAGCCAGGAGGGGCTGCGGGAGCGCGTCGAGGAGATCGCCGCCCGCCTCATCGCCGAGCGGCCGTAAGGCCCCCGGCGGGGCCTCGGAAGGCCCTTGGAGCAGACCCTCGGATCAGGCCGTAAGAGCAGGACGCTCAGAGCAGCGCCTTGTAGAGCTGGTACTCGGTCGGCTCGTAGCCCAGCGACTCGTACAGCCGCAGCGCCGGGGTGTTGCCGCCGAAGACATACAGGCCGAGGCCGCGCGCCCCGTGCGCCAGGCTCGCGCGCTCGGCGGCCAGCATCAGGGTGCGGCCGTGTCCGTGGCCCCGGTGCTCCTCGGTGACCTCGACGGCGTAGACGTACGCCTCCCCGCTCTCGGCCGCGTCGGGCTCCCCCTCGCGCAGCGTGACCCAGAGGGTGCCCACGTCCGTACCGCCGTGGGCGAGGATGCGCAGCAGGGCCCCGGGGGTGTCCGGGCCCTGCGGCAGCAGCGTGGCGTAGTCGGTGTCCGCCTTGGTCTCGGCCTGCTGCCGGGTGACTCCGCGCTCCAGCAGGTCGGCCATGTATCCGGCCCGCTTGTGGGCGTGCCACGCCGGGTATTCGGCCTCCGTCATGGGGCGTATCGCGCTGTCCCCGGGCAGTTCGGGCGGCTCCGTGAGCCGCTTGAACATATTGCGGCCGCGCTCGCGGTAGCCGAGCGCGGCCGCTAGCCCGAGGGCGGTCGTGGCCGGTGCGGGGACTCCCACCACGAGCTGGGTGCAGCCCCAGCCGCGCAGCACCTCCTCGGCGGCGAGCGCGGCGACCGTGCCGCGGCCCCGGTGCCGCTCGCCCTCGTCGATGTGGAGCCGCTCGATGCACCCGGCCACCGGGCCCAGGCGGGCGTCGGTGGTGAGCTGGACGGAGCCGACGGGGCGGCTGTTGACGCACACCTCGTACGAGCGGGCACGCCCGCCGCCGTCGGTGTGCTGTTCGGGCGCGATGGGCCGCAGAGTGGTGGTCACGAGGGTGTTCTACCGGTCCGCCGGGCCGACGTCACCCGTTTTCCGCGCGGATCCGCCGCTACCGGCCGGTCACGGGTCGATGTCCGCGGCGGCCCGCTCGGTGAAGATCCGCAGGGCCTCGGCGGTGACCGGGCCGGGGGCGCCGGGCAGGGTGCGGGTGTCCACCCGGTGCACGCCCTGTACGTCGCGGGTCGTGGAGGTCAGGAAGACCTCCTCGGCCCGGCGCAGCGCCTCCAGCGGCAGAT
Source organism: Streptomyces sp. 11-1-2 (assembly GCF_003595545.1). Lineage (NCBI taxonomy): Bacteria > Bacillati > Actinomycetota > Actinomycetes > Kitasatosporales > Streptomycetaceae > Streptomyces > Streptomyces sp. 11-1-2. The sequence continues at coordinate 9,009,195 of NZ_CP022545.1, read as the reverse complement.
CGGTCTCCTTGGCGCCCACCCACTCCAGCACCAGGGCGCGGGTGATCCCGGCGAGGCAGCCGGAGGAGAGCGGCGGGGTGTGCAGCTCGCCGTCGAGGACCACGAAGACGTTGGTGCCGGTGCCCTCGCAGAGCGCGCCGACCGTGTTGCCGAAGAGGGCCTCGGTGGCGTCCTGCTCGCGGGCGCGGGCCAGCGCGACCACGTTCTCGCCGTACGAGGTGGTCTTCAGGCCGGTGAGCGCCCCGCGCTCGTTGCGCGCCCAGGGGACGGTGATCACGGCCGTGGCGTCGGGCCGGCGGGACGCCTCGGCCAGCGCGACCACCAGGGTGGGGCCGGCCGTGCCGCGGTCGGAGCCGAGCGGCGAGAGCCCGCCGGTGTAGGTGATCCTGAGCCGCCCGAACGGCACGGGGTGGGCCCCCAGCACCTCCTCGCAGCCCCGCCGCACCTCGTCCAGGTCCGGCTCGGGAAGCCCCAGGCCCTCGGCGGAGCGGGCCAGCCGCCGCAGATGGCGGGTGAGGGCGAAGGGCCTCCCCTCGGTGGCCTTGACGGTCTCGAAGACACCGTCGCCGACCGTGAGTCCATGGTCGAAGACGGACACCCTGGCGCTGTCCGCGTCGCAGAGGGATCCATCGAGCCAGATGGCCGGTTTCATCGCGTCGCCCTTCCCGTCGGCTGCTGTACGCCCGACGCTACCGCGAGCAGCCGGGCGGCCTTGAGTTCCGTTTCGTCCCATTCGCGCTCCGGGTCGGAGCCCCAGGTGATGCCCGCCCCGGTGCCGAACCGCAGCACGGCCCCGGCCGGGCCGCGGTCGATCCAGAAGGTGCGTATCCCGACCGCCAGCTCACCGGTGCCGCGGTCGGCGTCGACCCAGCCGATGCCGCCGCAGTACGGGCCGCGGGGCGCGGTCTCCAGTTCCTCGATGACGCGCAGCGCGCTGGACTTGGGCGCGCCGGTGACCGATCCGGGCGGAAAGGTGGCGGCGAGCAGTTCCGGCCAGCCGGTGCCGGGGGCGAGTTCGCCGCGCACCGTGGAGACGAGGTGGACCAGTCCCGGATGCGGTTCGACCGCGCAGAGGGCCGGGACGGTCACCGAGCCGGTGGCGCAGACCCGGCCCAGGTCGTTGCGGACCAGGTCCACGATCATCACGTTCTCGGCGTGGTCCTTCTCCAGCAGGTCCTCGGGGCCGCGGCCGGTGCCCTTGATGGGGCCGGACTCCACGGTGCGCCCGGCGCGCCGCAGGAACAGTTCGGGCGAGGCCGTGGCGACCTCCACCCCGTGGGCGGGCAGCCTTACGGTGCCCGCGTACGGGGCGGGGTTGCCCAGGGCCAGCAGCGCGGTCAGCGCGTCCACATCGGCCCCGGCCGGATCGGGCAGCGGCGCGGTCAGCACCCGGCAGAGATTGGCCTGGTAGACCTCACCGGCCGCGATGCGCCGCCGGATGCCGCGCACCCCGGAGGTGTAGGCGGCCCGGTCCAGCGACGAGGTCCACTCCCCGGCCGAGGGGCCGCGCCAGCCACCGGGCGTAGGGGGCGGCACGGGCTCGGTCCGTACGTCCCCGAAGCGTGCACAGACCAGACGGCCCTCGAAGTCCGCGACAACGGCCCAGAAACCCTGGGTGTCCAGGGCCGACGGATCGCTGGTCACATCGCGTAGATCGGAGGCGAGCAGGCCGCCGAAGCGGGCGAGCGGGGGCAGATCGTGCACGGTTGCGAGTCTATGGTGCCCAGGTCAGGGCGGCCTCGGGAGGGCGTGCGGCACCCGAGCAGGGCAGCACGCTGCGGAAACGGAATTTGAGCTGGCCGGGGAATCCGCTAGAGTTCAACACGTCGCCGGGACGCGGAAGCGCCCCGGACATACGACACCTGCGGACGTGGCTCAGTTGGTAGAGCATCACCTTGCCAAGGTGAGGGTCGCGAGTTCGAATCTCGTCGTCCGCTCGGTGTGGGGGTTTCGACCTCCACGGCTGGTGGAGTGGCCGAGAGGCGAGGCAACGGCCTGCAAAGCCGTCTACACGGGTTCAAATCCCGTCTCCACCTCGGACGATTAGCTCAGCGGGAGAGCGCTTCCCTGACACGGAAGAGGTCACTGGTTCAATCCCAGTATCGTCCACTCGGATCCTCGCGGATCCACCTGCGCGATTAGCTCAGCGGGAGAGCGCTTCCCTGACACGGAAGAGGTCACTGGTTCAATCCCAGTATCGCGCACGCAGTCCCGCGGACGATTAGCTCAGCGGGAGAGCGCTTCCCTGACACGGAAGAGGTCACTGGTTCAATCCCAGTATCGTCCACACTGATCGGCGGAGGGCCGGAGCGAAGAGCTCCGGCCCTCTGACGTTTCTCGGCTATCAGCTCTCAGTCCTCAGGACGAGAAGAGCATGTGCCCGAAGCCCCGCTTGTGGTGGCCGTGGTGACCACCGTGGTGGCCGCCGTGCTGCGGCGCGCCCCACGCGGGCGCGGGCGCGGCCGGGTACCCCTGCGGGCCGGGCGCGGCGGGCGGCATCTGCTGGGTCCACTGCGTCTCAAGGCGGGTCAGCGCCTCCAGCTCCCCGTAGTCCAGGAAGATCCCCCGGCAGCCGCTGCACTGCTCTATCTGCACGCCATTGCGGTTATACGTGTGCATCGGCGCATGGCACTTGGGACACTGCATGGTCCGCTCAACTCCTCATGCTTCGGACAACAACGCGCCGGAACATCCGTCCGACCGCGTGGACTTCAGCCTACGGCCTCCATGTACCGGGCGATGCGGACAGCCGCCTCCACCATCGCCTCCTCGGCCTCGTCCAACGCCCGCCCGGCAGCCGCCGCTTTGGCGAGCGCGAGCGCGGCGGTCTGGACGGTGAGGGCACGGGCGGGCACGTCCAGCCGCGGCCAGGGGTCGCCCTGCCCCGCGGCGGAACCACCCGCCGCCCGGTACGCCCCCAGAAACCGGTCCCAGTCCTCGGGGGCGAGCAGCCCGGCGGCGTACCAGGCGGCGGGCCGCGCGAGGTCCCAGGCGGGGTCGCCGAGGCCGAGGTCGTCGATGTCGATGAGCCGCCAGTCGGTGGCGCGGGGGCGGATGAGCTGACCGAGGTGGAGATCGCCATGGCAGAGCCTGTCGACCTCTTGCCGGTCCTCGTAATCCCGACGGTCCCGGCGATGCCCGTGAGCCCCGTGATCCGCGCGATCCCCGTGAGCCCGGCAGTCCGTATGGTCCAGGTCCACGCGGTCCGTGTGGTCCGTGTGGTCCGTGCGGTCCGTGCGGTCCACGCCTCGCGCCCAGCCGGGCAGACCGGACCAGGCCTGCAGCACGGCCCGGATGGCCGCGCTGTCGGGGAGCGCCGCCGCCCGCAGCCGGGCGATGGCGCGGGCCGCCTTGACCGGGCCGCGCATCGCCGGGAGGGGGCCGGGCAGTTCGGTGACCGGCACGGCGTGCAGCCGGGCCAGCAGCTTCCCCGCCTCGACCCACGGGGCGGCGTCCGGCGCGTCGGGCGCCACGGGTTCGCCGTACGGCCAGAGGGTGACCCGTCGGCCGTCGGGCAGCGCGCCCATGTCGTCGTCGACCGGCGGCAGCAGTATCCCCGCGCACCGGGGGTGGGCCGCGACCCCGAGCCGGACGGCCAGCTCGGCCGGGTCCGTGCCGGGTGGGTGCGCCTTGGCGACGACATGGCCGCACCGCACGACGGTGGCGTCGGGCCGGTCGGCCAGGACGGTCACCTCGGCGGTGGCATCACGCCGGCCCCGGCGAAGGGCGGCGACGAGCTGCGCCGCGGTTTGGCTCACGGCTCCCCCATGTCATCGGCTGCCCCGGGATCGTAGCCCCTGCCGGGCGGGGTGCAGGTGCTCCGCCCCTCCTGGTGTCGGGCGCTCACCCGGGTGCGGGGCGCGGGCGCTTGCGGCGCCACACTCCATGGTTACAAAGTTTGAATTCTGTAACCCCAACCCGGTACGGTTCGGCGCCATGGACGCATCGCGTACGGGAACGAGCAACTCACAGGACCTGCCGAGCAATTGGGGCCGGTGGGGTGAGGACGACCAGCTCGGCACGCTCAACCTCATCACCGCGGAGGCCCGGGCCAGGGGCGCCGCGGAGGCCCGCACCGGGCGGACGGTGTCCCTCGCGGTTCCGGTCCAGCCCGCGCCGCTCATCAGCGGCCCCTTCGCACCGTCCACCCAAGACGCCTCGCCCGTTCAGCAGCTGATGGTCTACGTCGGTTCCCCGGCGCCGGCGATGGCGGACGTGATGCTGGTGACCAATCACCACCCGCGCTCGACGCACCTCGACGCGCTGGGGCACGCGATCCGCGACGGGCGGGTCTATCCGGGGCGGCCCGTGGACGAGGCCGTGACACCGGCCGGCGCCCGGCACGGCTCCACGACGGCCTTCGCCGCCGGGCTCGCCACCCGGGGCATCCTGCTCGACCTGGCGGCCGAGGGCCCGTTGCCCAGTGGCCATGCGGTCACCGGGCGGGATCTCGAGGCGGCCGAGGAACGTCAGCGCGTGCGGCTGGAGTCCGGCGACGCCCTGGTGGTGCGCTGCGGATGGCCCATGACGCCCGACCCCGAGCGGCCGATGCCGGGGATGAGCCTGGACGCGGTGCGCTGGATGCACCGGCGCGGCGTGTCGCTCTACGCGGGCGACATCGGCGACGCGCACCCGGACCTGGATCCCGCCTGCCCCCTGCCGCTCCACCGGGTCGCCCTGCCGATGATGGGCCTGCCCCTGATCGACGCCGCCGAGGTGGACGAGCTCGCCGCCGTCTGCGCGGAGCTGGGCCGCTATGCTTTTCTGCTCACGGTGGCGCCGCCACGTATCCACGGGCTGACCGGGGTGCCCGTCAACCCGCTCGCGGTCTTCTGACGGGCCACTTGGAGGAACTGGCAGTGAGGGAGCAGCCGATGCCCGCCGCCGGGACCGGGAGCCGCGCGGTGCGGTTCGTACGGAACGGCGAGCCCTGATGCGGTCGGGCCCCCTTGACGCCGAGACCATCCTGACGGCCACCGAGGACGTGCTGCGCCGCCACGGACCGGCGAAGGCCACGGTGCTCGACGTGGCGCGGGCGCTGGGGGTCAGCCACGCCAGCGTCTACCGGCACTTCCCGTCCAAGGCGGCGCTGCGCGAAGCCGTCACCCGGCGCTGGCTCGGCCGGGCGCGCGAGGACATCGCGACGGTCGCGGCCGACACCCGGCAGGCCGCGCCCGAGCGACTGCGCACCTGGCTCACCACGCTGTTCGCCGCCAAGCGGAAGCTGCTGTCCGAGGACCCTGAGCTCTTCGCCACCTACCGGGTCCTGGCGGCCGAGCACAGCAGCGCGGCCGCCGACCATGTGGCCGATCTGATCGAGCAGCTACGCGTCATCATCGCCGACGGCGTCGTCGGCGATGACTTCACCTGTGCCGACCCCGCCGCGACGGCCCGGACCGTCTTCGACGCCACGATGGCCTACCACCACCCCGCACACGCCCCCGAGTGGCAGTCCCCGGGCGCCGAGGCCGCCTTGGAGTCCGTCTGCGCCCTGCTCATCAACGGCCTTCGCTCCCGCTGATCCGTCCGCGAAGGGACGGGCTGTGCCGTGGCCGTAGGACGGGTCAACCCATGTCGTCCGCACTGCTGAGCTTTTCGACGATGGTCTCGTCCGGGCCGACGGAGCGCCCGTCGCTGGAGCGGATCTCCAGCGGGCTCAGCGGGTGCCCGTTCCGACGGTCGAGGAGTCGCGAATGCTCCTCCCCCGGGCCGAAGCAGTGCGTCTCGCCCCACTGGCGCAGCGCCACGACGACGGGGAAGAGCGCACGGCCCTTTTCCGTGAGCACGTATTCCTGGTAACGGCTTCCGTCGGAGGCGGGCACGGCTTCCATCACTCCGGTCTGCTCCAGCGTGCGCAGCCTGCTGGTGAGGATGTTCTTGGCGATGCCCAGGCTCCGCTGGAACTCGCCGAAGCGGCGACTGCCGTCGAACGCGTCGCGCACGATCAGCAGGGACCACCAGTCGCCGATGGCGTCGATCGACCGGGCAACGGGACACGGTTCGGCGTCGAATCGCGTACGGGCGACCATCGCACTTCCTCCTCGCAACACATCTGGTCGCAACATGCTACCTCCTCACCTAAGGTCCAGCAGGTAGCAACTTGCAACCATCAATGAGGGGCACCGCATGCCGAGCGACTGCTCGACCGCCGACGGTCGGACGGCCATGAACACCGCACTCGCTCCGCCCGGGCCGCCATCCGCGCGCCTGATCCTGCTCTTCGCCGTTGCCTGCGGCAGCGCGGTGGCCAACGTCTACTTCGCCCAGCCCCTGCTGGTCACGCTCGGCGAGCGGTTCGCGCTCGGCCCCGGCCTGCTCGGCGCCATCGTCGCGATCACCCAACTCGGTTACGCCGCGGGTCTGTTCCTGCTCGTCCCGCTCGGCGACCTCGTCGACAGACGCAGGCTGATCACACTCCAGCTCGGCCTGCTCGCCGCCGCGCTGCTGAGCGCGGGTCTGGCACCCGGGACCGCCGCACTGCTCACCGCCCTCGCGGCGGTCGGTGCGCTCGCCGTCGTCGCCCAGACCATGGTCGCCGCGGCGGCCCACCTCACCGCTCCCGCCTTTCGGGGCGGGTCGTCGGAGCGGTCACCAGCGGGGTGATCACCGGCATTCTGCTGGCCCGCACGGTGGCAGGCGTCCTGGCCGACCTGGCCGGATGGCGCGCCGTTTACCTCTTCTCGGCCGTGGTGACCGCGGCGCTCGCCGTGCTCCTGCGCCTCGCCCTGCCGGCCGACCGGCCGCCGACCGTCACCATGCCGTACCGGCGTCTACTGGCATCGACCGTCGCCCTGTTCACCCGCCACCCTCTGCTCCGGGTCCGCGGCATGCTGGCGCTGCTGGTCTTCGCGGCCTTCAGCACGCTGTGGAGCAGCGTCGTCCAGCCGCTCAGCAGTCCCCCCTGGTCGCTGACGCACACCGCGATCGGCGCGTTCGGCCTCGCCGGAGCGGCCGGAGCCGCGGCCGCGGGAGCCGCCGGTCGATGGAACGACCGCGGTCTCGCCCAGCGCACCACGGGTACCGCACTGGTCCTGCTCGCCGTGTCGTGGCTCCCCCTGGCCTTCACCCGGCAGTCGCTCTGGGCCCTGGCCATCGGAGCGGTCCTCCTGGACTTCGCCGTCCAGGCCGTGCACGTCACCAACCAGTCCCTCATCTACGCCGTCCACCCGGACGCGGGAAGCAGAATCATCGGCGGCTACATGGTCTTCTACTCGGCCGGCAGCGCCCTCGGCGCGATCGGCTCCTCCGCGGCGTACGCGGCGGCCGGGTGGACAGCGGTATCCGCCCTGGGAGCGGCATTCAGCTGCTCAGCCCTGCTGCTGTGGGCGACGACCCGGCGCCTGGGCCCAGTGGCGTGAGGTCCTGAATCCCACTGCGGCCAAGTGCGATGCCGTGCCGTTGGCGTGGACAGGGGGCGGGGTGATCTGCCGGATACAGCGGCGACCGGAAGCGCCTCGCCCGCGTCTACACCAACCACCTGCGGCCCAGTGAGCGGCGCCGCCTGTGGGGCCGCCGGTCGTTCGAGCACCGCCGCTGCGCAGGATCGGTGGCTCACCTCCGACCGCCGGTCGCTGGGTGCGTCAGTTAGGTTCTTGCTCCGTACAGGCGCGCGAATGGGGGAGAAGCCATGGCCCAGCTCTTGGGACCTCTGGAGCTGACGGGGGACACGTGGGTGCTCGGGGACCCGATGCGGAAGGACGGCCTGTGTGTCGTACTCACCTCCGAGGGTCTGGAGCACCGGCGGCACGGGGAGGCGGCATCCCAGCTCACTGTCCAGTGGTCCCGGTTCGTCGAACTGAACGTGCGGGCCGCTTACCGGAAGTGGCAGGCCGCCCCCGGCCTCCCTTCCCGGCCCGGCGTCGACATGGGCCGCGACGGCTGCTCCCTGTACGGCACCGTGCGCCATCCGTACGATCTGTGGAGTGTGCGGTACACGCATCACCAGCGCCCCTATGCGGGCGGCCACGTCATCGTGCTGAAGGCCCTGTTCGGCCAGCTCACCCAGGCGAAAGCGCTGGACCGGCTCGGTGATCCCGAGTGGCTGGGTGCGGTGGTCGCTCAGCTTTCGGCCTACACCTCGTGGAACGCCATCAAGGGTAACCGGCTGGTGGAAGCGACCATCCAGAGCCTTGGCACTTGACCAGCCCACTCGCGCCCGACCAGCCAGCCGGGGCGCGGCCTGGGAACTCGCGCGCCCCTCAGTCATTACGGGACAGCCCGTAGGCCAGGAAAACGCCGGCCTCATGAGAGTGAGGGCCGATCGAACGCACCCCCGAGCCGACCAGGGGTACCGTCTGAGTGTGGCGTTCAGAACGGAGTTCAGTATGCCCGAAGAGACTGACATTGGCTCCAGCCTCCGCAAGGTCCGCAAGCGGCGCGGGTTGACGCAGCGGGGACTGGCCGACGTATCAGACGTATCGCTCTCGCTGATCCGGAAGCTGGAGCAGGGCGAGATCACCGACACTCGCATGGAGACTGCCCACAAGCTCGCCTCCGCGCTACGCGTCCCCACCAGCTACCTCCTGGAACGGGACGACGAGGAGTCCGCGACCGAGGGCGCCGAGCCCTGGCGCCCGTTGGGCCAGGCCGTCCAGGTCGCGACGGTTTGCAGGGGCCAGGCCCCCACGGTCGAGGGCGTACGCGCGATGCTCCCCGAGGTGCGTTCCGCCTACTTTGACAACCGACTCGCTGAGTTGACCGGGCTCCTGGCCCCGCTTCTGGCGGATGCTGACGCGCTCGGCGACTCGGCCGAGGCCCGGGACGTACGTTCCCATCTGCTGCAGATCGCCGGATCGGTGCTGACCCAGGTCCGCCAATTCGGCGCAGCGGAGACCGCACTGCGCCGCGCGCTCGATGACGCGCCGGACCGGCTGCGCGCGTCGGGGATCATCGCTACCTGGAGCTGGCTTCTCGTCCGGCAGGGCAGGTTGGCCGCATCCCGGGAGCTGGCCACCAAGTGGGCGGACGACGTCGAGCCGAAGATGTCCAGGGCGACACCGGAGGAGCTCGCCGCTTTCGGCTGGCTGCTGATGCAGGCGAGCGCCGCAGCCCTGCGCGACAACCGGCGAGGGGAGGCGGACGACACGATGCGCCTTGCCCAGTCGGTCTCCGTGCTGCTGGGGCGCGAGCTGCCCCGCGGTAGTGAGCGCCTCACGACATGGGGCCCGACCACCGTGCGGTACAAGGCATGCGAGCGGCACATCGTGCTGGATGAGCCGGACAAGGTACTGCGCGCGGTGAAGCCGAAGCGGTCCGGACGAGCTGCGGCCGGGAAGCCCGGCGGGCTGGCGGTGAGCACCGAGTACCACCGGCACCGGCTCGACGTCGCGAAGGCTCACACCATGATGCGGCAGTACCCGGAGGCTGTGGACATGCTGACCAGCGTGCACGTCGAGGCGCCGGAGTGGCTGGCCAGCCAGCGGTACGCGCGCGACATTCTCGGCGATGTGGTCGAGAAGCGGCGGACGTTGACGCCGGAGATGCGAACGCTGGCAGACGCGGTCAGCCTGCCGCTGTAACGCTCATTGACACTTCCCTCAGCAGCCCGAAGGAAGTGCCATTGAGTGACCCGGGTCACCACACTTAGCGTCACGGCACGGATACATACCGGCCACGAGGAGCCGTGTCGTGATCGCAGACCCACAACCAGCCCTGCCCTGGCTGCCGCCACCCGCCGGGGACGTCGAGGCGTTACCCGCAGGTAGATGGTGGGACGCCGTTCGCGCGGCCCCCACCGCCGGAGAACGTGTCCTGAAGATACTCGGCGACGAGACCGGCGCCGTCATCCAGGACAAGCACGTTCCCTTGTACTGGCTCGTGAAGGTGGGCTCCGCTAAAAGCTGGCACCTGCGGCAAGTCCGAGTCCTCACCCAATGGGCCAACGAGAGCAACTACCTTGGTGTGCCCCCCGTCTCCCGGACGGAGGGCCCCAGCACCCACTGGCGCGTGCCGCTCGACCGTTCCCACTACCTGACGGACGCCCCGAAGTTGTGGAGGGCGCTGGCCGAGGCCGACCGGGCCGAGCTCGGACCCGTCCCGCAAGGCCGCCAGACCTGCTATCGCTGCGAACTCCCTACCGACGAGCCAGTCATCGTCGACGTTCAGCACGGCGGCAGCGGCGCCGGCCGCACCGTCTACGCCTGCCCCCGGCATGCCCGGACCTACCGGCGTGACGTGGTCGCCGAAGCCGCCGCCAGGTGCCGCGCCGTCGACCGGGGCAGGACCCGATGACGGCCGCCGAGACCGCCGCCCCCTTCGCCAGTGAGCCATGGCGCGCGGCCATCGAGCACGCCGCAGGCTGCCCGGCCTGCCGGACGCCCGGCGCCGTATGCCCGGAGGGCGACCGGCTGCTGCGCGCCCACGAGGAGGCTGCGCGGCAGGTCCGATCAGGAGATGGCGCATGAGTCACCGTCAGCATCCCTCTGCCGAGCGGGCAGCACTGTCCGTCTTCCACGCCGCACACCCGGGGCTGCTGCTCAGCGCGATCCGCACGCTGTTGGCGCTCGCGGCCCGCCTCTGCATCGCGGCCACCCCGGGCCCATAGACCGGGTGGGCCGCTGGTGTTCCGGGCCCCCGTACCGGACGACGGCGCAGGCGGCCCACCCTCCCCGGCACCCTGTGGTCGGCGCGGCCAGGCACGGCCGCCGACCGCAGGGCAGGGACTCCGCCCCCGCACTCGTTACCGGCTCCCTCCGGGACGTGGGGGCGGTGCACCACCCCAGGCGACCGCAGGGCCAGGGTCGCACCCGTCTACTCGTGGAGGCAGTTACGTGAGCACAACTACCGTGATCGGTATCCAGTCCATTGAGCTGGAGATCACCGGAACCTGCCAACTCCGGTGTACCCACTGCTGCACCGACAGCAGTCCGCAGGCACCCGCCGGGAAGATGATCCGCGAGGACTGGTCGCGCGTCATCGCGGACGTGGCCGAGCTGGGCATCCCCATGGTGCAGTTCATCGGCGGCGAGCCGACCCTCTCGCCGCACCTCCCGCAGTTCATCGAGGAAGCCCTCGATGTCGGCCTCGGTGTCGAGGTGTATTCGAATCTCACCCACGTACGGCCGTCGCTGTGGGACTCCTTCAGCCGCAAGGGCGTCTGCCTCGCCACGTCCTACTACAGCGACGACCGGGCGCAGCACGAGGAGATCACCCGCACGCGCGGAAGCCTTGAGCGCACCAGGGCGAACATCGCCGAAGCGGTCCGCCGCGGTATCCCCATGCGCGCCGGAATCGTCGAAGTGGTCGAGGGGCAGCGCGTCGAGCAGGCCAAAGCGGAGCTGCACCGGCTCGGCATCAAGGAAATCCAGGTCGACCGCATGCGCAAGGTCGGACGTGCGGCCGAGCCTGACGCGAGCACGCCGACCGCCGCCGAGCTGTGCGGACACTGCTTCCGGCACCGCGTATCCGTCTCTCCCGACGGGGCCGTGTCCGGCTGCATCCTCAGCCGCTTCATGGTCGCCGGCAACGTCCGCGAACAGCGTCTCGCCGAGATCCTGCACAGCGACCGATGGGGCGAGATGATTGCGGCCGTGCCCTCGCCGCGCGCCGGCGCCTGTACCCCGGACGATTCGAACGACTGCGACCCGGCCCGTACGCCCGCCTGCAACCCGAAGCACTTCGCGCCCGCCCCGCCCCCCTCTCTTGGAGTTCACGCGTGAACTGGACCACCCGCGCCGTAGCTCTAGTCGGCGCCGCAACACACCGGCACTCCCGATGGGCGCCGGCCGTCGCCGCCACGCCACGGCACCTGTTCATCCCCCGATGGTGGAAGCGCGGTGCCGACGGCTGGGAACTGCACGACGGACCCACCAACCCGGACCGCTGGCTCGATGCGGCGTACCGCGACACGTCGCTTGTGACGCGCGTCGGCCCCTTACACGCCGACCACGCCACGGCGGCCGACCGACCGCATGGCCGGCCGACGTCCTCGGCCACCCTGCCGAGCCTGGTCGTGGGCATGTTCCAGCATGCCCGCATCGACGATGGCGACCGACTGCTCGACGTGGGCACGGGAAGCGGGTACGGGGCCGCCCTCGCCGCTCGCCGACTGAGCGACGAACAGGTGACGAGCGTCGACGTCGACCCCTACCTGACCGAGGCCGCCCGCAAGCGGGCGAGCGAGGCAGGCGTCGCTCCCACGCTCGACACCATCGACGCGACCGGGAACCTGCCGTACGAGCCCGCGAGCTTTGAGCGGATTGTCGCGACTGTGTCCGTACGCACGATTCCCGAAAGCTGGCTCCGGGTGCTCTGCCCCGGCGGTCGGCTGGTGACCACGATCGCCGGTACTTCCCTCCTCGTCACGGCCGAGAAGGACGAGGACGGGGGTGCGACCGGACGTGTCGAGTGGGACCGGGCAGGGTTCATGCACGCTCGTCACGGTGACGACTACCCGCCCGGTGCGGCCGTTCGCCTCGCCAAGGCCGCGGAACTGGACGGTGACGAGGTGACTCGCGGTCCGTATCCCGTCGTCGACGTGGCGAACGCGTGGGACCTCGCTTCCATGCTCGACGTCGAGGCGCCCGGCATCGAGTACGAGTACCGGGAGGACGGCGAGCAGCGCGTCGCGCTCATGGCACATGCCGACGGATCGTGGGCCCGGGCGACGGCGACCGGGAACGAGCGGCCCACCGTGCACCAGGCCGGCCCCCGTCGGCTGTGGGACGCCCTCGACAAGGTCCGCGACTACTGGCTCAGCAACGGCGAGCTACCGGTGCGAGGGGCCCGCGTGGACATCACACCCGACGGTCGTACGTACCTCGGCCGCGGAAAGTGGTCTGCCGAGCTGAGGTGATCACAGCGGGAACGGCGAACCTGGTGTCGCCCCCGGCTTAGGGCCCTTACGGCGGGCCGTGTCGGTTCCGAACGCGCCTAGACGGCGCGATGCCCGGACAGCTCCCCAGCTGTCCGGGCATTCGTGCCGTCCGCCGCACCCCCGTCCCCACGGGGTTAATGGCCGGAAGTCCCCGGCCCGGGCCGCTCTCCCAGGCCTGGGGCGCTCAGCGCCCCAGCATTCCCGCCACGGACGACGCTTGTGTGACGACGGCTTCCCAGCCGCCGAAGGTGATGGTCAGGAGGATGGCCATCGGCAGCACCATCGCCGCCGCGACCAGAGGGTGGCGGGTGCCGGTCCGCGGGCCGCCGAAGGCGTCGACCGCCGCGCGAATGGACCTGCGACGACGCGTGTGAATGACCGTGTGTCCAGCCGTGTCCGCCATCGTCCCTCCTCCGTCACATCTGGGGGCGGCGAGCGTCTGACCTCGGGGGACGAGTGCTGCGCCCGCCGCTTGACCACAACATTAGGCGCGCACCCCGGTCCTCGGCGTCATGCCCTCGTACCGATTGCCGGGCCTCCCGGAGGATGACCCCGGGAGGCGTCGACTACTCCCCTGGGTGGAGATGCGCCCTCACGCCTTGGGGTCTTCCCGGAGGGGTCCGGGGAATCGATCCTTCCGGAGCCCTTCCGGGGCCCCCGGAGTGTGCCCCTCCGAGCGCGTGCGAGCTCTACTCACCATCTCCCTCCTCGCCCCGCGGCACCGGCTGCTCCACCAGTGCCAGGACGCGATTGGCCATGAAGCGGGCCGTCCGCACCACGGACCCATTACGGGTGACTTCGCTCACTTCCACCACCCCCCGCCGGACCGCTGTCTCGACCCTCCGGCCCGCCCTGCTGGCCACCACTTCATACGTCCGCGTCGTGTCCCCCGCATCCACGACTATCTCCACACGATCACCCTTCACGGTCTCAATCCCCCTTCTGAGACGGCCTCTTGAGATCACGCAGCACGGAGCCGAGCGTGGATTGCCACGATTCCGGCCCACTTCTCCAGGATCCCAGGCACCACTGACAATCCATCGGCCGACGCATGCGCGGCCTCTCAGCGCGCGGGGCTGTCAATCCGTAAGCTGTGCACGTCAGACGGACAGCGACGGACAACAGCGGCGGACTGACGACAGATCAGCGGCAAACGGCAAGCAGACGGCAGCGGATGGGGCTCCCCACCAGGGGTTAAGGGAGGGGCTCCCCACCGGAGGTAGGGGACGGACATGGCGATGATGCGGCTCCGGCGCGAGGACCCGCGTGTCGTCGGTTCCTTCCGGCTGCACCGGCGGCTCGGCGCGGGCGGCATGGGGGTGGTCTACCTCGGCTCCGACCGGCGCGGCCAGCGAGTGGCCCTGAAGGTGATCCGGCCGGATCTCGCCGAGGACCGGGAGTTCCGGTCGCGGTTCGCCCGGGAGGTCTCCGCCGCGCGGCGGATCCGCGGCGGCTGTACGGCCCGGCTGGTGGCCGCCGACCTGGAGGCCGACCGCCCCTGGTTCGCCACCCAGTACGTACCGGGCCCCTCCCTCCACGACAAGGTGAACGAGGAGGGCCCGCTGCCCGCCGCCCAGGTCGCGTCGATCGGGTCGGCGCTGGCGGAGGGGCTGTTGGCGGTCCATGAGGCGGGGGTCGTCCACCGTGACCTCAAGCCCTCGAACATCCTGCTCTCCCCCAAGGGCCCGCGCATCATCGACTTCGGCATCGCCTGGGCGACCGGGGCCAGCACCCTCACCCACGTCGGCACGGCGGTCGGCTCGCCCGGCTTCCTCGCGCCCGAGCAGGTACGGGGCGCGGCGGTGACCCCGGCGACCGACGTCTTCGCGCTGGGCGCGACGCTCGCGTACGCCTCGACGGCGGACTCGCCGTTCGGGCACGGCAGTTCCGAGGTGATGTTGTACCGGGTGGTGCACGAGGAGCCGCAGTTGCTGGGCGTCCCTGACGCCTTGGCGCCGCTGCTCCACGCCTGTCTGGCGAAGGATCCGGAGGACCGGCCGAGCACTCTGCAACTGTCGCTGCGGCTGAAGGAGATCGCGGCGCGCGAGGCGCATGGGCACGGGCACGGTGCCGGGGGCTACGGCGGCGGGCCGGGCCGCCCTCCGGCGCGGCGCCCCGAGGCGTACGCCGACCAGCACACGGAGCGACGCCCGGGCAGTACGCCGGCGCCGCGGAACGGGTCGCCGTCCCCGCGGCCGGGAGCCAGTACGGGCGGGTCCTCGGGGCGAAACACGGGGCGGAACACCCCCGCGCGTCCGGCGCAGGCGCAGCGCCGGGGCCCGCGGCCGCCCGCGCGTACGGACCGCTCGGGGCGCCCGGTCAACACCGTTCGCACCTCGCCGGGCGGACGCCGCCCCAGCGGGCCGAACCGTCGGCTGCTGCGGCAGCGGCTGACCGTGTTCGTCGTGGTGACGCTGCTGGTGGCGCTGGGGATCGCGGCGGCGCAGGGCTGCCAGGGCCCGGCGAACGGCCTGGGCGCGCCGCACGGGCCGAAGGGGTCGGTCTCGGCGGAGGCGCCGCACTCGACGGAGACGCCGCCCTCGGCGGAGGCGGCGGCCGGGCCGGACGGCCGGTAGGGGTCAGAGCCCCCGTTTGCCCGAGGTGACCGCGTAGAAGCGGAGGCGCCGCACTCGGCGCAGGCCCCGCACTCGGCGGAGCGGCGGCCGGGCCGGACGGCCGGTAGGGGTCAGAGCCCCGGTCTGCCCGAGGTGACGGCGTAGAAGGCGACCGCCGCCGCCGCGCCCACGTTGAGCGAGTCCACACCGTGGGCCATCGGGATCCGGACCCACTCGTCCGCCGCCATCAGCGCCTGGGTGGAGAGCCCGTCGCCCTCCGCGCCCAGCATCAGCGCGACCCGCTCCAGGCGGTGCGGGGCCGCGTCGTCGATGGTGGTGGCCTTCTCGTCGGGGGTCAGGGCGAGGATCTTGAACCCGGCGTCCCGGACCGCCTCCAGCCCGCGCGGCCAGCTCTCCAGGCGGGCGTACGGCACGGAGAAGACGGCGCCCATGGAGACCTTGACCGAGCGCCGGTAGAGGGGGTCGGCGCAGTCCGGGGAGAGGAGCACGGCGTCCATGCCGAGGGCCGCCGCGCTGCGGAAGATGGCGCCGGT
Source organism: Streptomyces sp. 11-1-2 (assembly GCF_003595545.1). Lineage (NCBI taxonomy): Bacteria > Bacillati > Actinomycetota > Actinomycetes > Kitasatosporales > Streptomycetaceae > Streptomyces > Streptomyces sp. 11-1-2. Next base: position 8,993,272 of record NZ_CP022545.1, on the reverse strand, counting down.
GTTGGTGTGGTCGTTGACGGACTCCATGATGGCGACGCGCCGGGCGCCCTGGAGGACCGACTCCGCGTCCGGCAGCGGCTTGCGCTGCATGGAGGCGAGGGCGCCGCGGTGGACGTGGTAGCCCGTCACGCGTTCGGCCAGTTCGGGGCTGACGGCGTAGACGGGGGCGGGGACGTCCTCGATGACGTCCCGCATCACATCGACCCACTTGGACGACAGCAGCATCGAGCGCATCTCGTAGCCGGCGAGGCGGGCGCGCCGGATCACCTTCTCGCCTTCGGCGATGAACAGGCCCTCGGCCGGTTCCCGCTTGCGCCGCAGCTCCACATCGGTCAGACCCGTGTAGTCGCGCAGCCGCGGGTCGTCCGGATCATCGACGGTGATGAGATCAGCCACTTAAGTGATACTGCCTTGTCCTGGATGCGGTGCCAATGAGCCCGACGCGAATAAGTTACCGGCGGTTACGTCCGCTTACGTCAGCGGTGGTCACGGGACGCGAGGGCGACGACATCTCCGATCACCACGACCGCCGGGGGCCGTACGCCCTCGGCCGCGACCTTCTCCCCGACGGTGGCGAGGGTCGCGTCCACCCGGCGCTGGGCCGGGGTGGTGCCCTCCTGGACCACGGCGACGGGGGTGTCGGCGGCGCGGCCGTGGGCGACGAGGGTCGCGGCGATGGCGCCGATCTTCTCCACGGCCATGAGCAGCACCAGCGTGCCGCGCAGCCGGGCCAGCGCCGCCCAGTCCACCAGGGAGCTGGGGTCGTCGGGCGCGACATGGCCGCTGACCACCGTGAACTCATGCGCGACGCCCCGGTGGGTCACCGGGATCCCGGCCGCGCCCGGGACGCTGATGGAGCTGGAGATGCCGGGGACGACCGTGCACGGGATACCGGCCTCGGCGAGCGCCTCCGCCTCCTCCATGCCGCGCCCGAAGACGAAGGGGTCGCCGCCCTTGAGGCGGACGACCGACTTGCCCGCCTTGGCGTGCTCGATCAGCGCGTTGTTGATCGCCTCCTGGGCCATGAAACGGCCGTACGGGATCTTCGCCGCGTCGATCACCTCGACATGCGGCGGGAGTTCATCGAGCAGATCGCGCGGGCCGAGCCGGTCGGCCACCACCACGTCCGCCTCGGCGAGGAGGCGGCGGCCGCGCACGGTGATCAGGTCCGGATCGCCCGGCCCGCCGCCCACCAGCGCCACCCGCGGGCCGCGGGTGCGGTGGCGGGGCGCGGCGAGGGTGCCGTCGCGCAGCCCCTCCACCACGGCGTCCCGGACGGCGGCGGAGCGGCGCGGGTCCTGTCCGGTGAGCACGGCGACGGTGACGCCCTCGCTCCGCCCGGTGGCCGGGGTCCAGGCGGAGGCGGCCTCGGCGTCGTCGCTGCGGACGCACCAGATGCGGCGCGCCTCGGCCTCGGCGGACGCGGTGGCGTTGGCCTCCGGGTCGTCCGTGGTGATCAGGACGTACCAGGCGTCCTCGAAGTCGCCCTCCTGGTAACGGCGGCGCTCCCAGCGCACCTCCCCCGCCTCGGCCATGGCCTCGACGGAGGCGGTGGCGGACGGGGAGATCAGCAGGATGTCCGCACCGGCCGCGATCAGCGCGGGCAGCCGGCGCTGGGCGACCTGCCCCGCCCCGAGGACGACCACACGCCGCCCGGAAAGGCGCAGTCCGACGGGGTATGCGAAGTGTTCGGACATGGCGGTGCGGCTCTCCTCGGGCGAATGCGCGGCCGCTGCGGCGCTGGAGCGGCTGATCGACTGGGGCTTGATCGACTAGAGCTTGATCGACTCTGGGGCGGAGCCCCCGCCGACACCCTACGCGGCGGGGGCGCGCATCAGTTTTTCTCCGTGACCCCTGCGGAGTCGAACGTGGCCACCTCGTGCATCGCCCGTGCGGCGCTCTGCACCACCGGGAGGGCGAGCAGCGCCCCGGTGCCCTCGCCGAGCCGCAGATCCAGGTCGACCAGAGGGCGCAGACCCAGCTTGTTCAGGGCCGCCACATGGCCCGGCTCGGCGCTGCGGTGGCCCGCGATGCAGGCCGCCAGCACCTCGGGCGCGATGGCCCGGGCGACCAGCGCGGCGGCGCCCGCGCTCACCCCGTCCAGGATCACGGGCGTACGCAGCGAGGCGCCGCCCAGCAGCAGCCCGGTGATCGCGGCGTGCTCCAGGCCGCCGATCGCCGACAGGACGCCGATGGGGTCGGCCGGATCGGGCTGGTGCAGCTCGAGACCGCGCCGTACGACATCGATCTTGCGCGCGTGCATCTCGTCGTTGATGCCCGTGCCGCGCCCGGTCACCTCGGCCGGGTCGGCGCCGGTGTAGATGGAGACCAGGGCGGCCGACACGGTGGTGTTGGCGATCCCCATCTCTCCGGTGAGCAGCGCCTTGTTCCCGGCGGCCACCAGATCGCGGGCCGTCTCGATGCCCACCTCGATGGCGCGCAGCACCTCCTCGCGGGTGAGCGCGGGGCCGACGGTGAAGTCTCCGGTGCCCGCCCGCACCTTGCGCGGCAGCAGCCCGGGGGTGCTGGGCAGCTCGCTCGCCACCCCGACGTCCACGACGCACACCTCGGCGCCCACCTGGGCGGCGAAGGCGTTGCAGACCGCGCCGCCGCCCAGGAAGTTGGCCACCATCTGGCTGGTGACCTCCTGCGGCCAGGCGGTGACGCCCTGGGCGTGCACCCCGTGGTCGCCCGCGAAGATCGCGACGGCCGCGGGCTCCGGGATCGGCGGCGGGCACTGCCGGGACAGCCCGCTCAACTGGGCGGAGATGATCTCCAGCATGCCGAGCGCACCGGACGGCTTGGTCATCCGCTTCTGCCGCTCCCACGCCTCGCCGAGTGCCTTGGCGTCCAGCGGGCGGATGCCCCGCAGGGTCTCCTGGAGCAGGTTGTGCGGATCGCCGCCGGGCAGCGTGCGGCGGCCGTACGTCTCCTCGTGGACGACCCAGGACAGCGGGCGGCGCTTGGACCACCCGGCCTTCATCAGCTCCGGCTCCTGCGGGAACTCGTCGACGTACCCGACGCACAGATACGCCACGATCTCCAGATGGTCGGGCAGCCCGAGCTCCCGCACCATCTCGCGCTCGTCGAAGAAGCTGACCCAGCCGACGCCGAGGCCCTCGGCACGGGCGGCGAGCCACAGGTTCTCCACCGCGAGCGCGGAGGAGTACGGCGCCATCTGCGGCTGGGTGTGCCGGCCGAGGGTGTGGCGGCCACCGCGGGTGGGGTCGGCGGTGACGACGATGTTGACCGGGGTCTCGAGGATGGCCTCGATCTTCAGTTCCTTGAACTGCTTGGCCCGGCCCTTGGGGAGGGACTTGGCGTACGCGTCCCGCTGGCGCATGGCCAGCTCATGCATGGCGCGCCGGGTCTCCGCCGAGCGGATGACGACGAAGTCCCACGGCTGGGAGTGCCCGACGCTGGGCGCGGTGTGCGCCGCTTCGAGGACACGCAGCAGCACCTCGTGCGGGATGGGGTCGGGCCGGAAGCCGTTACGGATGTCCCGGCGCTCGCGCATCACGCGGTGGACGGCGGCTCGCTCGGCCTCGTCGTACCCCTCGGCGCGGGGGCCGAGGGGGATGGGGATCGGCTCGGGCTCGAGCTCGGTTTCGGCGTCGGTGTCGGCCTCGGGCTCCGGTGTGGATTCCTGGGCCTCGTCCGCTACGGGCTCGGTGGCCATTTCGGGATCCGTTTGGGGGTCGGGCTCCGGCACGGAGGCGGTCGCCTCGGGCTCGGCGGATTCCGGGTCTGTGGGCTCCGGTTCGGCGGTCCCGGCCTCGGGCTCGGGAGCTTCGGTCGCGCCGGCCTCGGGCTCGGGGGCTGCGGGCTCGGCGGCCTCGGGCTCGGCGGCTTCCGGGCTGTCGGCCTCAGCGGTACCGGCCTGCGGCTCCGTGGCTTCCTGCTCGGTGGCCTGCGGCTCGATGGCTTCGGGTTCGGGTTCGGCTTCGGCTTCGGGTGCCGTTTCGGGCGTCGTGGCCTCGGGCTCGGTGGGCTGGGCTTCCGCCTCTGCCTCTGCGTCGGGCTCAGCGTCGGGCTCGGTGGCTTCGGCTCCGGCCTCCGGCGCTGCCTCGGGCGCCGCTTCCGCGTCCGGCCCGGCGGGCGCCGCCGCGGGCGCCGCCTCGGCCTCGGCGGTCTCGGGTGCCTCCGCCTCAGTGGCTTCGCTCTCGGTGGCCTCGGCCGCCGGGGTGTCCACCGCTTCGGCCTCGGGAGCCTGCTCCTCCGGGGACTGCTCCGCTGCCTCGGCCACGGTCTCCGCCTCGGCGATCGGCTCGGGCTCCGGCTCGGCCGCCGCCTGCTCAGGCGTCTCGGCGGGCTCCTCCGACGCCGCTGCCGCCGCCTCCGGTACGACCTCCGCTTCGGGCGCGGCCTCGGCCCCCGGCTCGACGGGCGCCTCCTGCTGAGGCGTCTCGGCAGCGGCCGGCTCCTCAGCGGCCGCCTCCTCGGGCTGAGGCGGCTCGTCTGCCACTTCGGCCACTATCGAGAGCGCCGGGTCCACGGCGGCCTGCTCCACCGTTTCGGCGGGCTGATCCGGGAGTTCGGCCGTGACCGGCTCATGGGCAAGCTGCGCCGGGATCTCCGGTACGGCCTCCGCGACCGGGGCGGGGGCGGGCTGGGCCTCGGGCTGTTCGGCGACGGGCTCGGTCTGGGCCTGGGCCGGGATGTCGAGGACCTGCTCCTCGACCACGGCGGCCTCTGGGGCGGGCTCCATGACGGGCTCCCCGGCCTGGGCCGGGATGGTCACGCCCATCTGGTGCGGGTCCGCGACCGCCGGGTCCCCGTACGCCTGGTCCATCGTGACCGGCTGCGCCTCCGGCGCCATCGCCTCGGGCTGGGCGAACTGCTGGGGAGCGGGCTCCGCTTCGGGCCCCTCCGCGACCGGAGGCTCCTCGGCCGTACCAGCCGTCTCCGCGGGAGCGGGCGCGGGCGCAGCGGTCTGCGCGGCCTGCTGCGCAGGCGGCGTGGAGTCCCAGGCGTCCCCCGGCTGCGGGGCGTCGACCATCTGCGGGAGGTCCGCGAGCTGGGGCCCGGGGAGCCGACTCAGGTCGTCGGGCTGCGGGGTGAAGTACTGCGGCCCGGCGGCGTACTGGGGCGCGGTGGAGTAGTCGGCCGCCAGAGGCTGCTCGAGCATGACCGGCTGCTCGGGAACGACGAACTGCTCAGGCGCGGCGAACTGCTGCTCGGCCTCGGCAAACTGCTCAGGCGCGGCAAACTGCTGCTCGGCGTCGGCGAACTGCTCGGGCTCCGCGAACTGCTGCTCGGGCCCGGCAAAGTGCTCGGGCCCGGCGAACTGCTGCTCCGCCATCCCGCCCTGCTCAGGCGCCGGAACGCCCTGCTGCGGCCCCGCCCCGTACTCGGGCTGGGCCCCGACCTGGTGCGGCACCTGCGGATGTGGCTCCGGCAGGGCCTGCGGCTCGGGCTCCGGCTGGCGTACGGGCGCGGCGTGCCGGCCCGCGGCCGGGCCCCGGTCGGCGAGCGAACGCACCACGCCGTTGGAGCTGTCGGGCACCGGCGGGCCCATGTGGAGTGGTCGCCGGGCGGGGGCCGCGGGCGCCGCGTACGCGGCCTGGGCGGGGGCCGACTGCGGTACGGGCTGCTCCGCCACGGGCTGCGGCTCGGGCATCTGGGTCTCGGCGTACGCGGCGGCGCCTGGGTCGAGCACACCCGCCTCGTATGCCCCGGTCTGGTACTGGGCCTGCTGCTCGCTCCAGGCGCCCTGGGCGCCCGGCATCAGCAGCAGATCGTCCTCCTCGCCGACGTGTTCGGGCCCGTCGAGGAAGGTGTAGGCGGCGCCGGGAGGGGCACCGGGATGCGGCTGCTCGATGTAACCGGCGTCGGCAGGCGGGGCATGGACATCCGCCGGGTGCGGATGTCCGAGTCGTCCGCCTGCGTTCTCCGGCAGTCCCTCTCCCGGGACCTGGCCGGTGTCGGTCATGCGTACCCCTCGCCCATCGTTAGTGCTCCTTCCAACCGCCTACCGCCGAGAGCAAGCCCCCTGAGCAAGAACGAGCATGCGCCGTGCGCGGCACGTAGACACGCCCGAGGCTTGCCTACCGCCACCCCTTCAAGGAAGGGGCATTTTCCGGCCTTTGGCCAATAAAGCACCGAACGCCGGGCAGCGGTACAGGCAGTACAACGATCCGCCAGCCTACCCCGCGCGGTGCCCGGGGCAGGTCACCGGGGCGAAGCTCGGGGCGAACGTCACAAGGACAAAATCACTGGTGCGGGCGGTGGCCGCAGAGCATGAAGGCGACCGCGCGCTCCCGTTCGGTCCAGCCCCGCGTGTCCAATTCGACGGACTGCAGCAGCACGCATTCGACGGCGTAGCCGCCGTCCTCCAGCGCCTGGCCGATGGCCTCCGCCTCGTCGCGAGTCGCGGCGTGGGTGACGATGCGCTCGGGGCGGCGCGCGGCGCACGCGGCGACCACGGACGCGCCCCCACCGCCGATCCGCACCACATCCGGCTCCGGCAGGTCCTCCAGCACCTCGGGGGCGACGCCCTGGACGACCTGGAGCTGTACGCCGAAGCGGCGGGCCAGGGTGTCGGTGCGCTCGCAGGCGTCCGGGGCGCGGTCGACGGTGATGACGGCGGCGCCGAACCCGGCGGTCTCGACGGCCGCCGCGCCGCTGCCCGCTCCGATGTCCCAGACCAGGTCGCCCAGGCGGGGGCCGATGCGGGCGAGTTGGAGGGCGCGCAGCTGCGGGGACTCGCTCTCGCCCAGCACGGTCCCGTACGCGGGGCCGGGCAGCGCCCAGCCGCGGACGGCGCCCGGGTAGCCGGGGTCGCGTCCGGCGATCCAGCCGCCGCTCTGCAGCGCGCCGCGGGCGGCACCGCCCGCCGGGCCGCCGCGGACGGGAGTTATGCCGGAGCCGCCGATGACGATGACGACGTTGGGGTCGCGCCAGGCGTGGTCGGCGGCCTTGTCGGAGGTCAGGACGGTGACCTGCTCGCGTTCGGTGCCCAGCGCCTCGCAGATGACGAAGGTGCGGTGCACGGGGCCGAGCAGCAGTGCGAGTTCGGCGGGGCCGGCGCCGGGCGAGGTGAGGACGGCGACCTTGGTGTGGGCGCGGCAGACGTTGACCGCCCGGCGCAGATCGCGGCTGTGGGCGACGACGACCTGGGCGTCGTCCCAGGGCATCCCGGCCCGGGCGAAGGCGGTGGCGACCGAGGAGACGGCGGGGACGACCTCGACCTCGAGTCCGTGCTCGGGGGCGCGCAGGGCGCGGACGACGCCGAAGAAGCCGGGGTCGCCGTCGGCCAGGACCACGGCGGAGCCGCGGTGCTGGGCGATCCTGCGGGCCGCGAGGTCCACGCTGCCGAGCCGGATCCGTTCGGCGCCTGGCGGGACTTCGGGCAGCGCCAGGTGGTGGGCGGCGCCGGCCACGAGAGTGGCCGCCGCGAGGGCGGAGCGGGCCGCGTCCGTGAGCGGGGTGCCGTCCCAACCGATCACCGTGACGCGGTCGGCCATCGTCCTTGTTCTCCCCTATGTGTGGCGGGTCGGGTCTGTCGGTGCGTCGCGGTGGGCCGTGTGCGTCGCGTGGTGTGCCTGTGAGGGTTCACGGGCGGGTCGCGGCCGATCTGCCGCGGATGCGCGGGGCGCGGTCCGGGATGCGGCCAAGGCGCGGGTGTTCGGCGCGGACGAAGAGTACCCCGGCTGGTCCGGACCGCCGGAGCGGGGGCGGGCGTGGGGGTGGTGCGCCGGGGGCGCGGACGGCGCGGATGCGCCGGATCTCCGCTCCGGGCGGGGCGCGGTGGGGCGTCAGCCCCAGTCGGAGTAGGTGGGATAGACGCCGAAGCCCTCGGGCCCGGAGATCCGGTCGGGGGTGCCGTCGAGATCCTCGGCGAGCAGACTCCAGACGATGAGGTCGGTGCGCATATCGGTCCAGCCGCCGTCCTCCGTCTGGGTCCGGGCTATCCAGGCGTTGCGCAACACACCCTCGCTGATACAGCCGACCTTCTGGGCGACCTGCTGGGCGGCGGTGTTGCCGGCGGCGGTGCGCAGCTCCAGGCGCTCGAACTTCTGGTCCTGGAACAGCCAGCGGGCCACGGCCAGCACGGCCTCCGAGGCATAGCCCTCACCGCGCGCCCAGGGGGCGACGATATAGCTGGCCTCGGTGGCCAGCAATCTCCAGTCGGTATGGCTCAGATGCACGATGCCGACCAGCCGCTGGGTGAGGAATTCGGCGACCGCGAAGACGATTCCCCGGCCCGTGGTCCGTTCCGCCGGGGCGAGCCGCAGTGCCTGATCGCGGGCGTCGGCCGGGCTGTACGGATTGGGCGCCCGGGTCCAGGCGATGATGTGTTCGTCGTTCATCATGTCCGCGAGCGCGGGTATGTCCGCTTCCTCGAACGGGCGCAGCACCAGCCGTTCCGTGCTGATGGAGATGTCCGGGAAGGTGGATGTCATGCGCCGCTCCGTAACGGGGGTCGTTTCAGGGCCGTAGAGAGGCCCAGCATGCAGCATCACGCAGGGCGAATGCAGCACGGGGGGTGAATCGGAAGGCCCCGCATCCGGTTGTGGTCCGGATGCGGGGCCCTGGGGATCCGCCGGTGGGCGGGAAGGTTGGCGCGATCGTTGCGGTGGTGTCGCGGTGCGCCGCGAAATCAGAAGGACGCCAGCACGGAGCCCTGGTACTGGTCCTTGATGTACTTCTTCACCTCGGGGGAGGTGAGGAGCTTGGCCAGCTTCTTGACGCGCGGGTCGTCCTCGTTGCCCTTCTTCACGGCCAGGAAGTTGGCGTACGGGTTGTTCTTGGGCGATTCGAGGAGGATGGCGTCCTTGGCGGGCTTGAGGTGCGCCTCGATGGCGTAGTTGCCGTTGACGACCGCGGCGTCCACGTCGTCGAGCGACCGCGGCAGCTGGGCGGCCTCCAGTTCCTTGAACTTCAGGCCCTTGGGGTTGGTGACGATGTCCTTGGGGGTGGCCTCGTTGCCGACGCCGCTCTTGAGCTTGATGACCCCATTGGCGTCCAGCAGCTTCAGCGCGCGGGCCTCGTTGACCGTGTCGCTCGGGACGGCCACGGTGGCGCCCTTCTTGAGCTCGCCGGCCTTCTTCACCTTGTGCGAGTAGAGGCCGAGCGGCTCGAGGTGCACGGTGACGACGGGCACGATGTCGGTGCCCTTCTTCTTGTTGAAGTCGTCCAGGAACGGCTGGTTCTGGAAGTAGTTGGCGCCGACCGAGCCGTCCTGGGTGGAGAGGTTCGGCGTGTTGTAGTCGGTGAACTCCTTGACCTCGAGCTTGAGGCCCGCCTTTTCGGCCAGGTGGTCCTTGACGTAGTTGAGTATCTCCGCGTGCGGGACCGGGCTCGCGGCGACGACCAGCGCGCCGTTCTTGTCGTCGGAGGACGAGGGGCTGCAGGCGGCGGCGCCGAGGGCGAGCGCGCCGGCGGCGAGGACGGTGGTGACGGTCTTGGTGGTGTTACGCACGAAAAGTGCCTTTCTTCGAGGGCGCACGAATCCGCCGCGGGTGCGGAAGCGGAATGACGGGCGGGTGGTACGGGGGTACGGAGGTGGGTTGGGGCTCAGGGGATCTTGGCCGGCTCCACGGACTCGATCTCGGCGGGCGCGGCCTGCGGCTCCGGGGCCGGAGCGGGCTTCCCCGCCCGGGACGCGCCGCCGCGCAGCAGCACCAGCCGCGGGGCGACCGAGGAGCGGCCGCGGTGCGACAGGCCGCGGGCGGCGAGATCACCCGCGAACTGGATGACGGAGATGACCACCGCGAGGATGGCGACGGTGATCCACATCAGCTTGGTCTCGAACCGCAGATAGCCGTAGCGGACCGCCAGGTCACCGAGGCCGCCGGCGCCGACCGTGCCGGCCATCGCGGAGTAGCCGATGAGCGCGACGATCGTGGTGGTCGCGCTGGAGATCAGCGCGGGCAGCGACTCGGGCAGCAGCACCTTGCGGACGACGGTCCAGGTGGAGCCGCCCATCGACTGCACGGCCTCGACCAGCCCGCCGTCCACCTCGCGCACCGCGGTCTCCACGAGCCGGGCGTAGAAGGGGATGGCGCCGATGGCCAGGGGCACGATCGCGGCCTCGGGGCCGATGGTGGTGCCCACGATCGCGCGGGTGAAGGAGATCAGGGCGACCATCAGGATGATGAACGGCATCGAGCGGGCGACGTTGACGATCTGCCCGACGACCTTGTTCACCACGACGTTCCGCAGCACTCCGCCGCGGTCGGTGAGGACCAGCAGCACACCGAGCGGCAGTCCGCCGACGACGGCGATCACCGCCGACCAGCCGACCATGTAGAGGGTGTCCCAACAGGCCTGCTCCAGCAGGGGCTCCATCTCGGACCAGGTCACTTGGCGCCCTCCTTGAGCAGCGGGGTCGGGTTCGCGCGCGGGCCGTCGGCGATGGCCGCCACATCGACCTGCAGGCCCTGCTCCCGCAGGAAGCCGATCGGGACGACGTTCTCCTCGAACCGGCCGGGCAGCTCGATCCGCATCCGGCCGACCTGGTGGCCGCCGACGGTGTCCATCGCGGCGCCCAGGATCGAGATGTCGATGTTGTACGTACGGGAGAGCTGGGAGATGACCGGCTTGGTGGCCGCCTCGCCCTGGAAGGTGACGTCCACGACCGTACGGTCCTCGCCCGAGGGCACCCCGCCGACCGGGAAGAGCTCCTGTGCCAGCTCGGAGCCGGGCGTCGCCAGCAACTCGCTGACCTGGCCGGACTCCACGATCCGGCCGTCGCGCATCAGCGCGGCCGAGTCGCAGATCGTCTTGACGACGTCCATCTCGTGCGTGATGAGCAGCACGGTCAGGCCGAGCTGCTCATTGAGGTCGCGCAGCAGCCGGAGGATCGAGCGGGTGGTCTCGGGGTCGAGCGCGGAGGTCGCCTCGTCCGAGAGCAGCACCTTGGGGTCGCCGGCGAGCGCGCGGGCGATGCCGACGCGCTGCTTCTGACCACCGGAGAGCTGCGCGGGGTACGCCTTCGCCTTGTCGCTGAGGCCCACCAGCTCCAGCAGCTCCAGGGCCTTGCGGGTGCGCTCCTTGCCGGAGACGCCGAGGATCTCCAGGGGCAGCTCGACGTTGTCCCGCACGGTGCGCGAGGAGAGCAGGTTGAAGTGCTGGAACACCATGCCGATACGGCTGCGGGCCTGGCGCAGCGCGGAGCCGGCGCTCTGGCGGCGCCCGGCGAGTGCGGTCAGGTCCTGGCCGGCCACGGTGACCGTGCCGGAGGTGGGGCGCTCCAGGAGGTTGACGCAGCGGATGAGGGTGGACTTCCCGGCGCCGCTCTGGCCGACGACGCCGTACACCTCACCCTCGCGGACATGCAGATCGACGCCGTCGAGGGCGGTGACCTCGCGGCCTCGTGAGCGGTAGACCTTGGTCAGGTCCGTGGTGGTGATCACAGGGTTTCCGTCACTGTTGAGTGCACGGCGGTTGGTACCGCCGTGCACGGCTCGTTCATTTCGGAACGCGGCAGGGCGGACCCGAGGGGATGCGCGATGTGTGGGCGCGTTTCGGGTTCCGGTGACGCGGGGCGGCGCGGCCCGGCGCGCTGGGCGCACGGGTCCGGCTCAGCCGGTCTCGCTTCGGGGCGCGAGGCTCAGGCAGGGGCCCTCAGCAGTCACACATTCGACACCGACAACGAGCACCGGGCGTGGGGTTCGCCTCGGTCGCAGGGATGCGGCAGCTCGTCGTGGTCATGGCTGCAAGTAAAGCAGACACGCGTACGGACCCATCAAGCATGTCCGTATAGCGGACGTTCTTGACCGGTCCGTGGACGGTGGGAGGGGGTCGCCGGGGTCCGGCTCAGACCCGGCAGGTGATCTCCACTCCCCCGTCGAGGAGCCGTGCGGACACGGCCGACAGGTCCTCGACCACGATGTCGGCGACCAGCTCCTCGCGGGCGGTCGTTGTGGTCAATGCCACGGTCCGCATCCCGGCCGCGCGGCCCGCCGCGAGCCCGGCCGGGGCGTCCTCGAAGACCACACAGCGTGCCGGGTCGACTCCCAGCCGCTCGGCCGCCAGCAGGAACGGCTCGGGGTCGGGCTTGCCACGGGTGATGTCGTCGGAGGTGATCAGCGTTCCGGGGCGTATCGCCACCTCGGCCAGGCGGGCCTCGGCCAGCGGGCGGTTGGCGGAGGTCACCACGGCCCAGCGCGCGGCGGGCAGCCCCGCCAGCAGCTCGGCGGTGCCGGGGAGCAGCTTCACCCCGCCCGGTACGTCCTCCAGCTCCAGCTCGTCGATGCGCGCCCGGGCCCGCGGGGCGCGGTCGGCGGGGAGCAGATCGGCGATGATGTCGTCGGCCGGGCGGCCGTGCAGCTCGACCCGGGCGAAGTCCTCCGCCGGAATCCCCTGCTCCTCGGCCCAGCGGGTCCAGCAGCGATGCACCGAGTCCAGGGAGGAGACGAGCGTTCCGTCGTTGTCGAACAACAGCGCGTCAGCGGAGATCTTCATGAGCCGCAGCGTACGTGGGGGTCGCGGACGCCCTTGGGCGCGGGGCCGAGCGCAGCGCGGCCGGGCGGGCCGATTACCCTCGTCCCATGCTTGTCACTCCCTGTGTGCGCCGCAGTCGGGTGCGCCGCCGCACCGCGCGGAGGTCCCGTTGATCGACGCGCTGACGGTCGCGCTCGGTGTGACCGCGCTCCTCCTCGCCGCGTGGTGCGGCTTCGCCGCCTACCGGGACCAGCCGACCAAGGACTGGCACTTCATCGGCATGGCCGTGGTGGCACTGCTGGCGATCGTGCAGCTGGCCATAGGAGTGGTGCGGCTGGCGGGCGGCGCCGACCCGCAGCAGGGGGTGGCCATCTTCGTGGCCTATCTCATCGGCTCGGCGCTGGCGGTGCCGGTCGCGGCGTTCATGTCGCTCACGGAGCGGACCCGCTGGGGTTCGGCGACGGTCTCCGCGGCGGCCGTGGTGCTGGCCGTGCTCGAGGTGCGGCTGTACGACATCTGGGGAGGCGTCGGTGGCTGATTCACAGGAGGCACGGGAGACACGGGGGGCACGGGAGGCGTCGGTGGCTGAGGACTCGGCGGCCGGGACGACGGCCGGGAAGACGGAAACGGCCGCGCGCACCGGACTGGGCCAGGGCCCCGGGCGGCTGCTGGTGCTGCTCTACGGGGTCTTCACCGTGGCCGCCGCGTCCCGCTCGATCTACCAGCTGATCGCCCAGTACCAGGAGGCCCCGCTCGCCTACATCCTCTCGGCGGTCTCCGCCGTGGTGTACGCGTTCATCACGGTCTCGCTGGTGCGCGGCGGCGAGGGCGCGCGCAAGGCGGCGATGGTCTGCTGTGCGGCGGAGCTGGTGGGGGTGCTGACGGTAGGGACCTGGACCCTTGCCGACCCCTCGGCCTTCCCCGACCAGACGGTGTGGTCCGACTACGGGATGGGCTATCTGTTCATCCCGATCTTCCTGCCGGTCACGGGCCTGCTGTGGCTGCGCAAGGCCCGCCGGGGCGCACCGGATACGGCGTCGCCGGCCTGACCGAGGCCGCGGGTCTGCCGGGGCTCCGCCCCTGAGCCCGGTCGCCGGGCGGACCGGCAGTCCAGCCCGCCCGGCGACCGGCCGCGTCAGGCCGCGGCCTAAGCGCTGGCCGCGTACGCGGCGGCCGTGGCGTCCTTCTCCAGGGTCACCAGGCTCAGCCGGCGGTTGACCTCCTCGGTGCCCACCTGGGCGTAGCCGTAGCGGCGGTACAGCCGCAGATTGCCCTCGCTGCGGTGGCCGGTGAACAGCCGGTACCGCTTGGCGGCCCGGTCCTCGGTCAGCCGCCCCTCGATGGCCGCGAGCAGCCGTCCGCCCAGGCCGTGCCGCTGCATCCGCGGGTGGACGATCAGCTTGCCGATGGCGGCGGTCCCCTTGTCGTCGACGACTCCGCGGACCGAGCCGACGACCTCCGCGCCGAGCCGGGCGACGAGCACGCAGCCCCCGCTCAGTTCGGCGCGCAGGTCGTCGAGCGACTGCGTCAGCGGTTCGATCGAGTAGTCGCCGTAGAGCTCCGCCTCGCCCTGGTAGCACAGATATTGCAGCTTCAGGATCTGCTCGGCGTCGTCCGCGGTCGCCGCGGAGATGGTCACGCTCATGCCCATGTGCGCATGCCTCCCCTATTCTCAGTCCCCCGGCCGCGGTGAGGGTAGGAGTGCGACCGAGGGTTCATGGCCTGGGTGGAGGCGCCGCGTGGTGGGCGTCCGCCTCCGAGGCGCCGGTTGTCTATCGCTCCTTTCCCCATGGTTCAGGAGCCGCAACCTCCGCCATGAGCATTCTGCGCAGGCAAGCCAGACATCGGGAACGTACCGGGCCCAGACTGCCCTGTGACATTCCCAACTGGTGCGCGATCTCGCGGTACGTGAGGTCGGAGCGGGAGAGCATCGCCGCGAGCAGCGCGGGGCAGCGGCCGGGCAGCCGCCGCACCGCCGCGCGCAGCGTCCGGCGGGTCTCCGCGGTCAGTACGGCGTGTTCGGCGGGGTGGGGCTCAGGGCCGCTGAGCGGGCCGCCGGCCATCGGGTCGTACGGCACCTCACGGCGCGCCCGGCGCCTGGCCCCGCGCACCTCGGCCCGTACGGCGCAGCGCAGCCAGCGGGCGGGGTGGGGCGGCGGCCCGGTGTCCCGGGTGCGTTCCAGCAGCCGTAGCCAGACGGCCTGTTCGAGTTCGGCGGGCTCGACGCCGACGCCGTATGCCTCGGCCGCCGCTTCGGCGGCCAGCAGCGGGCCCAGTCGCTTCACAAGGTCCATGCCGGGCGGGACGAGGCCAGGTCGTGGGGTGGTTGCCGGGTGACCGTGGTCTCACCCGACCGGGGAAGCGGCGGGGCCGCGCGTTGACGCTCGCGCGGCCCCGCCGTCACCCCCTGCGTGCGGACTCCGTGCGGACTACTTGCGGAAGTCCGCCGCCGCGAGAAGGGCGGTGTCCGCGTTGTCGGAGAAGATGCCGTCAATTCCGGTCGCGAAGTATGCCTTGAACGCCCCGAAAGCGTCACCGTAGGCGTTGGGGTCGGTGCCGCGGCGGAACTCGGCCGGGAGGAAGGTGTTCTCGTTGCGCATGGTGTACGGGTGCAGGACCAGTCCCGCCGCGTGCGCGTCCTTCACCACGCTGGTCGGCGTGCCCAGCTTGCCGTCCGGCGTCCGGGGGATGATGACCGACAGATCGGGGCCGATGCCCTGGGCGTAGCTCGCGATCCACTTGAGCCCCTCGGGCTTGACCAGGTCCGCGACCGTACGCGGGTCGTTCGCCTCGACGAAGTCCCAGGGCCGGCTGTCGATGGTGGACAGCAGCACGACGGACGGGGTGCCGACCAGCTTGCGCAGCCGCTGGATGCTGCTCGGCTCGAAGGACTGGAGGAACAGCGCCGCGTCCTTCTTGTGGCGGCCGTACCGGCGCAGCAGCTTGGCCAGCGGCTCCTCGAGGCCGAGGCCCAGCTTGCGGAAGTAGGTGGGGTGCTTGGTCTCCACGTACAGCCACACGCGGCGACCGCGCTTGCGGCCCTCGCGCTCGGCCCACTGGAGCACCTCTTCGAAGGTGGGCACCTCCCAGCGGCCGTCGTAGAGGGTGTTGCGCTGACGGTTGCCCGGGATGCGCTCCTTGGCGCGCAGCGTCTTCAGCTCGGCGAGGGTGAAGTCCTCGGTGAACCAGCCGGTGAGCTTGGTGCCGTCGACCGTCTTGGTGGTCTTGCGGTCGGCGAACTCCGGGTGCGCGGAGACGTCCGTGGTGGCCGTGATGTCGTTCTCGTGGCGGCAGACCAGATGGCCGTCCTTGGTGGGGACCAGGTCCTGCTCGACGATGTCCGCGCCCATGTCCAGGGCGAGCTGGTAGGAGCCGAGGGTGTGCTCGGGCCGGTAGCCGCTGGCGCCGCGGTGGCCGATCACGGTGGGAACCGGCAGCTCATGGCCCCGGCCGGACGTCCCCGCGGCAGCCGCCGCGCCCGGCGCCGACTGTGTGCCCGCGGCCGTCGCCGTGCCCGCACCGCTCAGCGCCACCGCTCCCGCACCGAGGGCCGCGGCCCCCAGAAGGGCGCGCCGTCCGGGCTGTTGCTCCCGCTCCATCTGTGCTCCTTGATGTGGTGTTCAACACCTGTCAAATCCAGTCAGAAGATGGGCTGATGGTAGGCGTGGGCAGCTTTCGTACGGGAGACATCGGACGAAACACGGAGGGAACGCGGGTCAACACTGCGTACCAGGTGGGTGAACCTGGTGTGCGCCGGGGCGCGACCGGCGAGTATCGTCCTCATCGGCGCTCCGGTGCGGTACGAGGTTGACGGACCGTACGACGGTGCGCCCCAGACCTTGACCCCGACCGGAGGGCCCGTGTCCCGATTCGCGTTTCTGAAGGCAGTACTCGGTCCGCTGATGCGCCTGATGTTCCGCCCACGGGTCGAGGGGGCCGAGGGCATTCCGGGCTCGGGCCCGGTGATCCTCGCCGGAAACCATCTCACCTTCATCGACTCGATGATCCTGCCGCTGGTCTGTGACCGTCAGGTCTTCTTCATCGGCAAGGACGAGTACGTCACGGGCAAGGGCCTCAAGGGCCGGCTGATGGCCTGGTTCTTCACCGGCGTCGGCATGATCCCGGTGGACCGGGACGGCGGACGCGGCGGCGTCGCGGCGCTGATGACGGGGCGCCGGGTGCTGGAGGAGGGCCGGGTCTTCGGCATCTACCCCGAGGGCACCCGCTCCCCCGACGGCCGCCTCTACCGCGGCCGTACCGGCATCGCCCGCCTCGCGCTGATGACCGGCGCGCCCGTGGTGCCGTTCGCGATGATCGGGACCGACCGGATCCAGCCGGGCGGCAAGGGGCTGCCGCGGCCGGGCCGGGTGCAGGTCCGTTTCGGCGAGCCGCTGGAGTTCACCCGCTACGAGGGCATGGACCGCGACCGCTATGTGCTGCGGGCCGTGACCGACGAGGTGATGAGCCACGTGATGCGGCTCTCGGGTCAGGAGTACGTGGACATCTACGCCACGAAGGCGAAGGCGGCGGCCTGACGTTTCGGGCGCATCGCCGCGGTCCGGTGCTCGGGCCGCCGCGGTGGTGTGTCGGGGGGCCGAGGTTCCGCGGGCGGGCGGCGGCGGTCCCGTCTCCGGCGAACCGCCGGACATGTGTCCCGCGGCGAGCCGCCACCCCCGCACGTTCGGTCGAATCCGCCGTCCCCGCTCCGGCGGAACCGCCGTCGCATGGCGTTCCGGCCAACCCGTCGGGCGCGGCGAGCTGTCGGCTCCGGTTCGCCCGTCGCCATCGTGGCGGAAGATCAGATTCCGCTACCCGCTGGTCACCACCGGGCCCGGGCACTATGGTGCCGCGGGTGACCACAGTGACCGTGCCCTCCCCCGACTTCCTGACGCTGCGCGGTCGGCGATTCGCCCTGACCGATTTCGGCGGACCGGGTGACCCGGTGCTGGCCCTGCACGGCCACTTCGGCCGGGGCAGGATGTACGCGCCCCTGGCCGCCGCCCTCGCCCCGGAACGGCGGGTGATCGCCCTCGATCAGCGGGGGCACGGGCTGACCGGCGGCGGTGGCCCGTTCACGCTGGACGAGTACGTGGCCGACGCCGCCGCACTCCTGCGGGAGCTGCGTCTGAGCCCGGTCCCGGTCGTCGCCCACTCCACCGGCGCGGTCGGCGCGTACGCCCTGGCCGCCCGCCATCCGGACCTGGTGAGCGCGCTCGTCGTCGAGGACATCGGCGCGGTGACGGACCGTCCGGTGGTCAGCCATCCGGTGCTCGACGTCTCGGGGTGGCCGACCTGGGCCGTGGACCGGGAGAAGCTGCGCTCCGACATCGAGTCCCGGGGCATCCCGGACGCCTCGTACTTCCTCGACAGCGCCGAACGGGACCCCCAAACGGGCGGCTGGCGGCTGCTGTTCGAGCCCAGCCATATGATGGCGTCCCAGCAGGCCATGTGCGGTGACTTCTGGGACGACTGGCTGGGCTCCTCCTGCCCCGCGCTGCTGATGCGCGGCGAGCACAGCTCGCTGCTGCCACCGGGCCACGCCCACGAGATGGCCGCCCGCCGCCCCAACACGAGGCTCCGCGAATTCGCCGGGTGCGGTCACTGGATCCACGACGACGCGCCCCGGCCGTACGCCCGCGCGGTCCGTTCGTTCCTGAGCGCGTTGTAGCCGCGTCTTCCCCGTCCCCCCGCACGCCCTTCGGGCGTGGCCTCAATCGCCGGCCGGGCTGGAAGTAGCCGACTCACCCCATGCCCAACCGGCGGCGCCGAGAGCACCGCACCTGCCAGGGGACCCGACGGCCCCGCGAGCGGTCAGGACCAGGGCAGCTCGGAGCGGTGGTGCCAGTAGGTCTCCGGGGTTTCGGCCGGCCGCTCCAGCTCGGTGAGCTGACGCTCGTCCAGGCGGAGGTCGGCGGCGGCCAGGTTGGAGCGCAGTTGGGCCGTGGTGGCGGCGCCGGAGAGGACGACGCTCACCCAGGGACGGTGCAGGACCGCGGCCAGCGCGACGGCGTCCGGAGTCGCGCCCGTCTCCTCGGCCACCTGGCGCAGGGCCGTCGGGAGCCGCTCGGCCGCCTCGGTGAGCCGGCCGTTGGCCACGGCTTCCTTGACGATGACCGCCCGGCCCGCCGCATGGGCCTCGGCCAGCGCCGCCCCGGCCGAGGGCTCCAGCAGGTTGTAGGTGGACTGGACGGTACGGAAGAGCGAGCGCCCTTCGACCTCCACGGCCAGCGCCGCGCGGATCGCCTCGGCCTGGCGCGGACCGCTGGTGGACACGCCGACCGTCACCCCCTCGGCGGCCAGCTCCGCCAGCCGCGCCTGCAGTTCGCGGTCGGTGAGGGCGGGGCTTTCGGGGGTCACCGAGTGGATCTGGTACAGGTCCAGCCGGTCGCCGAGCAGCGCGTCGGTCAGCCCGCGCTGCCGCTCGAAGGTCTGGACGCCATGGTCCTTGACCTCGTGCGTCTCGGCGTCGGTACGCCAGTCCGCGACATACGTATAGCCCCACTTGGAGCCGACCACCACATTCCGCGCGGCGTCCGGGCGGTCGCGCAGCCAGTCGGCGAGGAACTCCTCGGCCCGGCCGTAAGAGCGCGCCGCGTCCAGATAGCGCACCCCGGCGGCGTACGCGGCGTCCAGCAACTCCTGGCTGCGCTGCCGCATCACCTCGACCGGGCGCTCGGCCGGGAGGTCCCGGTCCCGGCCGAGGTTGATATAGGCGGGGCGGCCGACCGCGGCCAGGCCGAGCCCGATCCGGGCCGCCCCCGCCCCGGGGGTCGCGATCTTCGCGAGTCGTTCGAAACCCATGGCTTACGTCCCCACCTCTCCGTTTCAGCGCTTGGCGCTCGCCCACGCGTACTGAGCGGCCAGGTCCTCCTTGACCTCCGCGAGCTGGGCCCGCACCGCCACGGGGGCGGTGCCGCCGCGTCCGTCGCGTGCGGCCAGCGCGCCCGGCACATTGAGGACGCCGCGTACCTCCGGCGTCAGATGCGGGGAGATCTTGGCGAACTGCTCATCGGTGAGCTGGTCGAGCTCGATGCCCGTCAGCTCGCACTCCTTGACGCATTCCCCCGCGACCTCGTGCGCCACCCGGAACGGCACGCCCTGCCGCACCAGCCATTCGGCGATGTCGGTGGCGAGCGAGAACCCGGCCGGGGCCAGCTCCTCCATGCGCTCGCGGTTGACGGTCAGCGTCGCCATCATCCCGGTGAAGGCCGGGAGCAGCACCTCGAGCTGATCGCAGGAGTCGAAGACCGGCTCCTTGTCCTCCTGGAGGTCGCGGTTGTACGCGAGCGGCAGGGCCTTGAGCGTGGCCAGCAGTCCGGTGAGGTTGCCGATCAGCCGGCCGGACTTGCCGCGCGCGAGCTCCGCGATGTCCGGGTTCTTCTTCTGCGGCATGATCGAGGAGCCGGTGGAGAAGGCGTCGTGCAGGGTCACGAAGGAGAACTCCTTCGTGTTCCAGAGGATGATCTCCTCCGCGATCCGCGACAGATCGACGCCGATCATCGCGGTGATGAACGCGAACTCGGCGACGAAGTCGCGGGAGGCCGTGCCGTCGAGCGAGTTGGCGGACGAGCCCCGCTCGAAGCCGAGGTCGGCCGCGACCGCCTGCGGGTCGAGCCCGAGCGAGGATCCGGCCAGCGCGCCCGAGCCGTACGGCGAGACGGCGGTGCGCTCGTCCCACTGCCGCAGCCGCTCCGCGTTCCGCGACAGCGCCTGGACATGGGCGAGGACATGGTGGGCGAAGAGCACCGGCTGGGCGTGCTGGAGGTGCGTACGGCCGGGCATCGCGACGTCGGGGTGCGCCTCCGCGAGCCCCACCAGGGCCTGCTGGAGGTCGGCGATCAGCCCGCCGAGGATCCGGGCGTGATCGCGCAGATACATCCGGAAGAGGGTGGCGATCTGGTCGTTGCGGGACCGTCCGGCCCGCAGTTTGCCGCCGAGGTCCGGGCCGAGCCGCTCCAGCAGCCCGCGCTCCAGCGCGGTGTGCACGTCCTCGTCGGCGATGGTGCCGGTGAAGTCGCCGGAGGCGACATCGGCCTCCAGCCGGTCCAGGCCCGCCAGCATCCGCTCCAGCTCATCGGCGGTGAGCAGCCCCGCCGTGTGCAGCACCCGGGCGTGGGCGCGGGATCCGGCGATGTCGTACGGCGCCAGGCGCCAGTCGAAGTGCACGGAGGCGCTGAGCTTCTCCAGTGCCTCGGACGGGCCGTCGGCGAAGCGGCCGCCCCAGAGCCGGACGTCGCCGCTGTTGCCGTTGCTCACGCTGTTGCTCCTCAGGCCGGGGGGTGTGCGACCGCCTCCCCGCCGCGGGGCGGGGAGGCGGCTTCGATGTGGTCGCGCACGTCTCGTACGTCTCGCACGTCTCGTACGCGGGCTTACGTCTGGTACGCAGGCTACTGCTGCAGATCCCGCTTCGCGGCGATCTTGCTGGACATCCCGAAGATCTCGATGAAGCCCTTGGACAGAGACTGGTCGAAGGTGTCGCCGCTGTCGTAGGTCGCCAGGTTGAAGTCGTAGAGCGACGCCTGCGACTTCCGCCCGGTGACGACGGCCCGGCCGCCGTGCAGGGTCATCCGGATCTCGCCGGAGACCTGCTCGTTCGCCTCGGCGATGAAGCCGTCCAGCGCCCGCTTGAGCGGCGAGAACCACAGACCGTCGTAGACCAGCTCGCCCCAGCGCTGTTCGACCTGCCGCTTGTAGCGGGCCAGCTCGCGCTCGACGGTGACGGCCTCCAGCTCCTGGTGGGCGGTGATCAGCGCGATGGCGCCGGGCGCCTCGTAGACCTCCCGCGACTTGATCCCCACCAGCCTGTCCTCGACCATGTCGATCCGGCCGACGCCCTGGGCGCCCGCCCGCTCGTTGAGCCGCTGGATGGCCTGCAGCACGGTGACCGGCTCGCCGTCGATCGCGACGGGGACGCCCTTGTCGAAGGTGATGATCACCTCGTCGGCCTCGCGCGGGGTGGCCGGGTTGGAGGTGTACTCGTACACGTCCTCGATCGGCGCGTTCCAGATGTCCTCCAGGAAGCCGGTCTCCACGGCCCGCCCGAAGACGTTCTGGTCGATCGAGTACGGGGACTTCTTGGTGGTCGCGATCGGCAGGCCCTTGGCCTCGCAGAAGGCGATCGCCCTGTCCCGGGTCATCGCATAGTCCCGGACCGGCGCGATGCAGGTCAGATCGGGTGCGAGGGAGGAGATGCCCGCCTCGAACCGCACCTGGTCGTTGCCCTTGCCGGTGCAGCCGTGGGCGACGGTCCCGGCGCCGTGCTTGCGGGCGGCGGCGACCAGGTGCTTCACGATCGTCGGCCGGGACAGCGCGGACACCAGCGGGTAGCGGTCCATGTACAGCGCGTTGGCCTTGATCGCCGGAAGGCAGTACTCCTCGGCGAACTCGTCCTTCGCGTCCGCGACCTCCGCCTCGACCGCCCCGCAGGCGAGCGCGCGCTTGCGGATGACGTCCAGGTCCTCCCCGCCCTGGCCGACGTCCACGGCGACGGCGACGACCTCGGCACCCGTCTCCTCGGCGATCCAGCCGATGGCGACGGACGTGTCCAGGCCGCCCGAGTAGGCGAGTACGACGCGCTCGGTCACGGGTGCCTCCTTACGATCCATTGACGATCCATGCGTGCTTAGGCATAAGTATGCACTGGGCCGCATGGTTCGTCAAAGCGGAAGGCGGGAGGGCGTCAGGCAGCGGCAGACGACAGCTACGCATCGCGGGACGAATACACCTACGGCGAGACCGTCACGCTTCGCCTGAGGGATGGCAGCACGGTCGACATCCCCACGGGCGATTTCAAGCGCAGGACCTGAGGTCCGGCCCCCCCCTGGCGCAACCGGCCCGCGTGACGACGAGGTTGCCATGCCGCCGGACGGCTCGTATGGCTGACGCGGTGATGTCACCATGGTCGGTACTGGGGAGACACAGCTGCGGACCGAAGGGGAGTCGGGGCCGGTGCAGAAGAAGCAGACGATGATACTCGGCGCGATCGTGGTGGGGGTGTTGGTGATCAACAACCATGGTGACGGCAACACCCGCGACGGCAAGTCGCCGAATCCGCATCAGACGGCCCGGTACCCGGTCCACTTCGAAAAGAAGAAGGACGACGGGAAGGGCACCAAGAACGGGAAGGGCGGCAAGAAGCAGCCCATACCGCGCTCTACGGTGTCCTACCCGATCAAGTTCGACCATCGGTGACATCGTTCGCGGTTCCCTGGTGGGTGGGACGCGACGACGACTCCCGCCCGCCCAGGGCCGTTCATGGCGCCGTGGGACGACGTTCGGAACCGGAACGCACGCTGACCGCCATGAATCACCTGAATACTGCCCCCAGTCGACGCAGATTCCTCGCCGTGGCGGCCGGCCTCGGCGCCACGGCCGCCGCCGGGACGTCCGGGGTGGCGGCCGCCGCCACGGGTCCGCGGCGGCTGCGCGTGGCCACGTTCAACATCCACCACGGCGCGAGCCCCGCCGACGTACTGGACCTGGAACGCGTCGCCCGGGTGATCGAGGACCTGCGGGTGGACGTCATCGGCCTGCAGGAGGTCGACCGGTACTGGAAGCGCAGCGGCTTCGTCGACCAGCCCGCCTGGCTGGCCGAACGGCTGGGGACGCATCACGTCTTCGGCGCCAACCTCGACTTGGCCCCGGAGGAGCCCGGGCGGCCGCGCCGTCAGTACGGCACCGCGGTGCTCTCCCGCGGGCCGATCCGGTCGTGGACCAACACCCACCTTCCGCTCGTCCCCGGCCATGAGCAGCGCGGCCTGCTCCAGGCCACCGTGGACGTGCGCGGCACCTGCGTCGACTTCGCCGTGACGCATCTGCAGCACGACGACAACAAGGAGCGCGAGCAGCAGGCCGCCCGGATCGTCGAGCTCCTCGGGCCCTCCCCCGAACACACCGTCCTGGTCGGTGACCTGAACGCCACGCCCGAGACCCCGGAGATCGGGATCCTGACCGGCGCGCTCGACGACGTGTGGCCGCGGGCCGGCAGCGGCGACGGCTTCACCTATGACGCGCTCAACCCGCACGCCCGCATCGACTTCCACCTCGCCTCCCGCGACCTGCGCCCGCTCACCGCCCAGGTGGTCACGGCGGACCCGGCGGCGTCCGACCATCTGCCGGTGGTGAGCGACCTGCGGATGCCCGTACGCCGCCACCACCGGTGAATCCCGGAACCTGTGATTCCGGGCCCGAACCTGTGAACCCCGACCGAAACCTGTGAATCCCGGCGGCCTTTGAGTCATCCCGCGCTCGCGGCCGTATTCCCTTGCGCCGGAGCCCAAGGGAAGGGGACAGGCCGTGACGACGCTACTGAACAGCCGGGCCGGGCGGCGGCAGGCCATGCGCCGCATCCAGCCTCGCCGTTCGCCAGCCGTGCCGTTGATCCTGCTCAGCTGGGCGGGCGCGGCGGCGGTGCTGTCGCTGTGGTGGCAGAACACTCCGAACGTCGAGGGCACCGCGCAGTGGCTGACCCACGCCGGGCGGCTCAGTGGGCTGCTCGGCGGCTATGTCCTGGCCCTCGTCGTCCTGCAGATGGCGCGCGTTCCGGCGCTGGAGCGGCGGGTGGGATCGGACCGGGTGGCGCGGTGGCACGCGATGAGCGGGCGGTACGCGCTGTGCCTGATCGTGGCGCATGTCGGGCTGATCATCGCCGGATACGCCGAGCAGGCCGGCACCGGCTTCGTCGACCAGTCCGTGACCGTGGTCACGGACTACCCGGACATGATCAAGGCGACGGTCGGCACCGCGATGCTGGTGGTGATCGGACTGATCTCGGCCGGGATGGTGCGCCGCCGGATGCCCTACGAGGTCTGGTACTACCTGCATCTGCTCACCTACGCCGCGGTCTTCCTGACGTTCTGGCACCAGCTCGCCACCGGCGCGGAGTTCGTCGGGAACAAGACCGCGGAGACCGCCTGGTACGCGCTGTACGGCACGGTCACCGCGCTGGCGGTCTGGTACCGGCTGCTGGTGCCGCTGCGGCTGAATCTGCGGCACCGGATGCGGGTGGAGGCCGTCGTGCCCGAGGCGCCCGGGGTGGTGTCGGTGCTGATCAGGGGGCGCAAGCTGCACCGCATAGGGGCGCAGGCCGGGCAGTTCTTCCGGTGGCGGTTCCTGGCTCCGGGCATGCGCTGGGGCTCCCATCCGTACTCGCTCTCCGCGCCGCCCCGGCCGGAGCTGCTGCGGATCACGGTGAAGGCGGTGGGCGGCCACAGCACCGGGCTGGCCTCGCTGCGGCCGGGGACACGGGTGTGGGCGGAGGGGCCGTACGGCGCGATGACCGCGGCGCGGCGCAGCCGCGGCAAGGTGCTGATGATCGCGGGCGGGGCCGGGATCACCCCGATCCGGGCGCTGTTCGAGACGCTGCCGGGCAAGGGCAGCGACCTCACTCTGCTGTACCGGGCCCGCAGCGTCGGGGATCTGGCGCTGTGGAGCGAGCTGAAGCAGATCGCGACCGAGCGCGGGGCCCGGCTGCTGTACGCCGTGAACGGCCCGGACGGCGCCCGGCCGGAGATCACCGCGGAGCGGCTGGGCCATCTGCTCCCCGATATCGAGGACCACGACGTGTATCTGTGCGGCCCACCGGGCCTGGCCGAGCACGCGTACGGCGCGCTGCGTGAGGCGGGCGTTCCGGATCGCCGGATCCACCACGAATCCTTCGAGCTGTGACCGAGACGTCCGAGCCGTGACCAAACGTCCGAGCCGTGACCGAGACGTTCACGCCGTGACCGAGACGTTCACGCCGTGACCGAGACATTCGAGCCGTGACCCAGTCGTTCGAGCTGTGACCGAGGGGAAGCCATGAAGAGGAAGCATCCGCTGCGCCGCATCGTCCTGGGCACGGCCGCCACCGTCTCCGGTGTGGTGCTGCTGCTCGCACTGAAGCAGCCGGGTTCGGGGGGCGGTGAGGCCGTCGCCCAGAACCAGCCGGGGCAGGCGCCCCCGGTCGCGGCCACGGCACAGCCGGGCGGGGGCGGCGCGGGGGCCGGGGCGGGTGCGGGCGGCGCCCGTACCGTCACCGGCGACGTCGCGCAGACCCAGTACGGCCCGGTCCAGGTGAGCCTCACCGTCAGCGGCGGGAAGATCACCGCCGCGCAGGCGGTCAAGACGCCGAACTCCGGTCCGCAGAGCGACCAGATCGCCAAGGACTCCATCCCGAAGCTCAATCAGCAGGCGGTGGCCGCGGCGAAGGTGGACACGGTCTCCGGTGCCACCTACACGAGCGAGGGCTATGCCAAGTCCTTGCAGAGCGCTCTCGACAAGGCAGGTGCCCAGTGACGTACCAGAGCTACGAACCCGGGCCGCTGCGCCATGTCGAGCACGTCATGGGCACGGTCTTCTCCTTCGACGTACGCGAGGTCGCGGCCACCGACCGGCCCCGGGTGCAGGCCGCGCTGGACGGGGCCGTGGTGGGGCTGCACCGGGTGGACGAGCTGTTCTCCACCTATCGCCCGGACAGCCAGATCAGCCGGCTGGGGCGCGGTGAGCTGACGCTGTCGCGGTGCGCCCCGGAGGTCCGGGACGTGCTGCGGATGTGCGAGGACGCCGAGCACCGCAGCGGCGGCTGGTTCAGCGCCCGCTACGCCGGTGGCCGGCCCGACCCGACGGGCCTGGTCAAGGGCTGGGCCGTGGAACGCGCCGCCCGGATGCTGGTCTCCTCGGGCGCCGGGTCGGTGTGTGTGAACGGCGGCGGCGACGTCCAGGTCCACGGCGGCCCGTGGCGGGTGGGCATCGCCGATCCGCTGCGCCGGGGCGAGCTGGCGGCGGTCGTGGAGGCACACGGCGAACTGGCCGTGGCCACCTCCGGCCCGGCCGAGCGGGGCTGCCACATCCTGGACCCGCGCACCGGACTCCCCCCGGCACAGGGCCTGGCCTCGGTCACCGTGATCGCCACCAGCCTGGCCGACGCGGACGCCTGGGCCACGGCCGCCTGCGCCATGGGCGCCGACCGCGCCCGCCCCTGGCTGGGACGGCTCCCCGACGCCGAGGCATTCGTCATCACCGCCGACGGCACCACCTGGCACACCAGCGGCTTCGCCCGCTATACGGCGGGGCTGTGCGTATAGGGCGCGGCGGAGCCGTGCGTACGGGACGGCCTCTGAGCGGCGGTCATTTCTCGTGGTCGCGGATCGCCTCGGCCAGGACCTGGACATGGCCGAGGTCGAGGTCCTTCACGGCCGTGAGGAGGGTCAGGGGGCCGGAGGTGGCCAGGGCGTGGAGGTGGTCGACGGCCGCCTGGCGCTCCGGGGTGGTGAGTTCGGCGCGGTAGCGGCGGGTGAATTCGGGGAAGCGGTCCGGTTCGTGGCCGTACCAACGGCGCAGTTCGGTGGAGGGGGCGGCGTCCTTGGCCCATTCGTCCAGGTGGGCGTCGGCCTTGGCGAGGCCGCGGGGCCAGACGCGGTCCACCAGGACACGGGTGCCGTCGTCCGGGCCGGGGGTGTCGTACACCCGGCGGATGCGGATCGCGGGCCCGGTCTCGGACGCTCGCGCGGAGGCTTTCTTGGAGGCCATACACCCATGGAAGCATCGCCCCGGCGGCCACCCGCGAGGATAATGCGCCATATGGGAAAGGTGTACGAACGCATCGACGGCAGACTCCGCACCTTCATCGAAGAGCAGAAGATCTTCTTCACCGCCACCGCCCCGCTGGACGGGGACGGCACGGTGAACCTCTCTCCGAAGGGGCTGGCCGGCTCCTTCGCCGTACTCGACGAACTGACCGTGGGCTACCTGGACTTCGCGGGGAGCAACGCGGAGACCATCGCCCATCTGCGGGAGAACGGCAGGATCACCCTGATGTGGTGCGCCTTCACCGGCCCGCCGAATATCGTCCGAGTGCATGGCCGGGGCGAGCCGGTGTTCCGTGACGATCCGCGGTTCGGCGCGCTGCTGAAGCACTTCCCGGGCATCGACGTGGACGCCCACGGGCTGCGGGCGGTGATCGTGGTGACGGCCGAGCTGATCCGGGACACCTGCGGCTTCGCGGTCCCCTTCATGGACTATCGCGAGGAGCGCACGCTGCACGGCGACCGCTTCCGGCGGGAGGACGACGCGTCGCTGGACCGCTACTTCCACAAGAAGGAGCACATCGCCAGCAGCATCGACGGTCTGCCGGGGCTTCCGCTGCCGCTGCCGCCTCTCGGCTCCCCCTAGTGGGTGTAGTGACCACATAACGAGACGGTGTTGCGGAAGGTGCCTCCGGAAGCGTTCGATCACGCGGTGCGATCCGAATCGAAGAGCTCCGCGGCGGACCCCTCGGCGACGGCGGCGCAGCCGCCCTCGCCGTCGCCGGAGTCCACCTCCACCGACCGGGCGGCCCGGCGGGCCGTCACCGTCTTCCCCATCCTGGTCCTCGCCGCCGGGGCGGCGGGCCTCAGCACACCCGGCACCTTCAGCGGCTGGGCGCCGAACGTGCCCTATCTGCTCGGCGTGATCATGTTCTGTATGGGGCTGACCATGACCCCGCAGGACTTCTCCGGTGTGGTCAAGCGGCCGTGGGCGGTGGCCCTCGGGCTGGTCGCGCACTACGTGATCATGCCGGGGCTGGGGTGGCTGATCGCCAACGCCCTCGGTCTCTCCCCGCAGTTGGCGGCCGGAGTCATCCTGGTCGGCTGTGCGCCGAGCGGAACGGCCTCGAATGTGGTGACCTATCTGGCGCGCGGCGATGTGGCCCTGTCGGTCTCGGTCGCCACCGTCTCCACGGTGCTCGCGCCCCTGGTCACCCCGCCGCTGACGCTGCTGCTGGCCGGGGAGTTCCTGCCGGTGGACGCGGGGTCGATGGTCACCGACATCCTCAAGACCGTGCTGCTGCCGGTGGTCGGGGGCTGGTCGTACGGCTGGTCGCCGGGCGGTTCGTCCACCGGGTGCTGGGGCTGCTGCCCTGGCTGTCGGCCGTCACGATCGGCGTGATCGTCGCGGTCGTGGTGGCGGCCAGCGCCGACGCCATCAAGTCGGCGGCGGCGCTGGTGCTGCTCGCCGTGGTGCTCCACAACGGGCTCGGCCTGGCACTGGGATACGGGGCCGGCAAGGTGGCCCGGCTGGGCCCGCCCGCCAGCCGCGCCATGGCCTTCGAGGTCGGCATGCAGAACTCCGGGCTCGCCGCCTCCCTGGCCGCCGCCCACTTCAGCCCGCTGGCCGCCCTCCCGGCCGCCGTGTTCTCCGTCTGGCACAACGTCTCGGGCGCGCTGGTCGCGGCCTGGATGTCGTACCGGGCGCGCAGGGCGACCGCCGGCTGACGGCGGTCATCCGACCGTTGTCATATGACGGCCGGCTCCCATGCCCGGTCGACCACCCGTACCAGGCCCATGTCGGTGAGCTTGACCTGCGGCGACACCGGCAGGGTCAGCGTCGAGACGCTCATGAAGGCGTTGCGGTGGCGCCAGCCCCACGCGTGCAGCGCCTCCCGTACGGCCCCCGCGCCGTCGGCGACCTCGGGAGCGGGGGCCGCGGACATCACGCCGCCCACCGGCAGCGGGAGATGGACGGCCGGACGGCCGGTGACGGCCACACAGATGCCGCCTTGTGAGCCGATGACGCGATTGGCCGCGTGGCGCAGCGCGGAGGTGTCGGTGGCGATGACGGTGAGGTTGTGGCTGTCGTGCGCGTAGGTGGTGGCGACGGCGCCCTCGGCCAGGTCGAAGCCGACCACGGGCGCCATGGCCCGGCGGCCGCTGCCGTGATGGCGCTCGTACACGGCGAGCAGGGCCGTGCGGCCCTCCCACTCCACGATGCCGTCCCGCACGGGCAGGGCGATCTCGGCCGGTTCGGTGTAGGTGTCGACGGGGTTCACCCGGAGCGCCCGGAAGGTGTGCTCACCGTCGGGGAGATCGACCCGCCAGCGGCAGTCGTCCTCGTCGAGGGGCGCGAGGCGGACCGAGTCGGCGAAGGGGTTGGCCACCGGGGCCGCCGGGGCGCCGGAGTCCTCGACCACCCGCCCGCCGCAGACGACGGTCACCGGCGTCGGGTCCTCCAGGGCGCGCAGCAGGACGAGGTCGGCGCGCTTGCCCGGGGCCACCACTCCCCGGTCGTCGAGGCCGAGGCGCCGTGCCGGGTGCAGGGTGAGGGCGCGCAGGACGGTCAGCGGGCCCAGCCCGGCGTCCAACGCGACCCGCGCGATGTGGTCCAGGTGCCCGCGCTCGAGGATGGCGTCGGCCGCCAGGTCGTCGGTGACCAGGCAGAAGTCGGGCAGGACGGGGAGCTCATGGAGGCGCTCGACGAGCTCGGGGGTCAGGCACTTCTCCTGGAGCATGAGCAGCATCCCCAGCCGGGCCTTCTCGACGGCCACCTCGGGGGTGTTCTTGGTGTGGTCGGAGTCGATCCCGGCCCACAGATACTCGCCCAGGTCGTCGCCGGAGAGGCCCGGGCAGTGGCCGTCGAGGCGGACGCCCTTACGCCGGGCGGCGTCGACGATGGCCCGCATGCGCGGGGAGCCCGCGACCACGGCGCGGTAGTCCATGACCTCTCCGAGGGTGGTCACCCCTTCCCAGCCGAGCATCTCGGCGATGTCCTCGGCGGTCAGCCGGGATCCCGCGGTCTCGAAGCCTTCGAGCGCGGGCACGCAGGAGGGCACGGCCCACAGCATGGTCTGTGAGGGGGAACGGCCCTGCTCGATCATCCACGCCATGGCCTCGCGCCCCGCCACATTGACGATCTCGTGGGGGTCGGCGAGCACCGTCGTCGTACCGCGCCGCACGGTGATCCGGGCGAACTCGGCGGGCGTGAGCAGCGAGCTCTCGATGTGCATATGCGCGTCGATGTATCCGGGTGCGAGGAGCAGCCCGTCGGCGTCCAGGACACGGTCGGCCTCGATGCGCACACCGGGCGCGGTGACGGCGCGGATGAGGTCGCCGCTCACCACCACGTCCGCCGGGACGATCTCGCCGGTGTGCACCGAGACGACGCCGGCACCACGGATGAGGAGGTCGCAGTGGCTGGGTATCGGCATGGGGTCTCCTGCTCGTTTCCATTTTTTTGCGGCTCGGTTCGCCTCCGGGGCGCTCAAACCTCCCCCAGTCCTCGGCGGGGGTCCCCCCGTCGACGGTCGAGGGTGCTCGGCCCTCCAACCGGCGGTAGCCGCATATCGACGAGAGCCCGAGGGGCCTGCGCGCGCTCTCCCTTTCGACAGCGGCGCGCCCTTTCGCTCGCCCCCGGCTACCGCTGGGAGGTGCCCCAGCCGGGGGTCAGTGGGACGACGCGGCGCCGGCCGCACCGTAGCGGCCGCGCAGCCGGGACATCAGGAAGGCTCGGAACGCGTCCGCGTCGACGCCCGTCGCGACCTTCGCGTTGGCCGGCCGCCCGGTGCGCCCGTGGACGTCGGCGACCAGGGCACCGCGGGTGAACTCGCCCGCGCACTCGACGGTCACCCATGCCGGTGTCCACTCCAGGAGTTCCGGTCGGACGACGGCGGCGACGGCGAGCGCGTCGTGCACGGCGCAGGCGCGCACCAGGTGGCGGCGCGCGTACCGCTCGATGAGGTGGCTCAGCATATGCCCGGCCGCGGCGGTCACCGGGGCGCCGTCGGCGATGAGCGCCTGGGCATCGGCGAGCGGCGTCAGGGCCCGGCGGGTCACATCCAGCCCGACGATGCGCAGCGGCACACCGGCCTCGGTGACATACCGGGCGGCCTCGGGGTCGGCGTGGAAGTTGAACTCGGCGGCGGGCGTGGTGTTCCCCGGGGCGAACGCGGCTCCGCCCATGACGACGATCTCCTTGAGCCGCGTCCGGGTGTCGGGGTGGGCGTGCAGCAGCGCGGCGACATTGGTGAGCGGCGCGGTCGCGATCAGGGTGATCTCACCGGGGCGGTCGCGTATCTGGTCGGCCGTCCAGTCCACGGCATGGCCCGGCTGGGCGGCCCGGCCGGCCGCGGGCAGTTCCACGCCTCCCAGGCCGTACGCGCCGTGCACCGGTTCATCGGGGTGGCGCGGCACCCGGGCCAGCGGCCCGGCGTATCCGCGGAGCACCGGGGTGTCCGCCGCCGGGCCGCCGATCAGGTCGCACAGCCGCAGGGCGTTGTCGACGACCTGATCGAGTCCGACGTTGCCCGCGACGGTGCACACGCCCGCGATGTCGAGCTCCGGCGACGCGTACGCCAGCATGAGCGCGATCGCGTCGTCGATGCCCGGGTCGCAGTCGATGATGACCCGTGAGGGGGCCTCGCTCATCCGGAGACCTCTCGCTGGAAGCGGTCCACCCACTCGTCGTTGTGGTCGACCGCGTAGCCGAGGTCGGGTGAGGTGAAGCCGGCGGCGGACGGGTCGCTCGCGGCCTTGCCCGACACCTTGGTGATCGCGGCAGGCACCTTGGCGTCCTTGTTGACCGGCTTGTCGCTGAAGGAGGCGGCCGCCTTCTCCTGGACGTCCGCGGAGAGCAGATAGTTGATGAACTTCTCGGCGCCGGCCTTGTTCTTACCGCCCTTGACGATCTGGGCGGTGTTGGCGGCGACATAGCGGCCCTTGTCGAACGGCGCCCAGCCGATCGGCTTTCCGGCCTTGGCCGGGTCCACCGCGAACAGGTCCAGACCGGGGGCCATGTCGACCTCGCCGCGGTCCAGGAGGCTCACCAGCTCGGTGCTGCGGTTGAAGAACTTGAGCACGTTGGGCTTGAGGTCGGAGAGCTTCTTGAAGGCGGTGTCGGTGTCCTTCGGCCCGGAGCCGTAGGTCGCGGCAGTGGCCTGGAGGAACGGGGCGCCGGCGCTGGTGGACAGGTCGGGGACGGCGACCTTCCCCTTGTGCTTGGCATCCCACAGGTCCTTCAGCGTCGGCGGCTGAGTGAACTTGTCGGTGCGGTAGAGCATGCCGAGCAACTGGTAGGTGTAGGCCGGTCCATAGCCGTCCGTGCTCTTGGCGAAGTCATAGATCTTCGAGACGTTGGGGACCTTCTTCGGGTCGATCTTGTCGAAGAGGCCCTGCTTCTGGCCCATGGCGGCGAAGAGGTCGGAGATCATCACGACGTCCACGGTGGGGTCGGCCTTGTTGACGCGCAGCTTGGTCAGCCGGTCGGCGTTGGCTCCGGCCTCCACGGTGACGTCGATCCCGGTCTTCTTCTCGAACGGCTTGACGACGGTCTTCTCGAACTGGTCGGCGCCGAAGCCGAAGGTACTGACGGTCAGCTTCTTGGGATCGGCGTCGGCGGATTGGGCACAGCCGGAGAGGGAGAGGGAGACAAGGGCGGCGGCCGCGGCGCCGCCTATGAGTCGGGTGGTGCGCATCATGCGGGGCACTCCTGCTGTTCGGGGGGTTCGAGCCGGGCGTCAGCGTCGTCGCCGGGCAGGGGGACGGCCCGCGCCAGGGGCAGATGGAGCCGTATCGACGCGCCGGGGCGCAGGGCCTCGTCGGTGCTGACGGCCTGGAGGGTGCGGTCGCCGACGGTGACGGTGACCGCGAAGTCCGTACCGCGGAACCGGACCGCGGTGACGGTCGCGTCGACCACCTCGCCGCCGGCGGGCGGCTTCTGGGTGGGAGCGAGGATCTCGATGTGCTCGGGCCGGATGGTGACCCGGCCCCGTCCGGGCAGGTCGAGGAAGTTCTCGTAGCCCAGGAACTGAGCGACGAAGCGGGTCGCGGGCGCCCGGAACACCTCGCGCGGGTGGCCCTGCTGCACGATCCGGCCGCGGTCGAGGATCACCATGGAGTCGGCGAGTTCGAGCGCCTCCTCCTGGTCGTGGGTCACCAGGATGGTGGTCAGCCCGGTCTCGCGCTGGACGCGCAGCAGCTCCTGCCGCATCTGGATCCGCAGCCGCGCGTCCAGGTTGGACAGCGGCTCGTCGAGCAGCAGCACCGAGGGCCGGATGGCCACGGCGCGGGCCAGCGCGACCCGCTGCTGCTGGCCGCCGGAGAGCTCCTTGGGCTTGCGCCGTGCGAGATGAGCGAGCCCGACCAGCTCCAGCGCCTCGCCCACCCGGGTGCGGATCCCGGCGGCGGGCACCCCCCGCATCCGCAGCCCGAACGCGACGTTCTTCTCCACGGTCAGATGCGGGAAGAGGGCGTACGACTGGAAGACCATGCCGATGTTGCGGCGCTCGGGCGGCAGGTGGGTGGCGTCCTTGCCGTCGAGCAGGATCGTGCCGCCGCTGGGGGGCAGAAATCCCGCGATCATCCGCAGCGTCGTCGTCTTGCCGCAGCCGCTCGGGCCGAGGAGGGCGGTGAACTGTCCGCGCTCCACGGTCAGATCGATGGCATCCACGGCCACCGACCCCGAAAACTCCCGGGTGATGGCCTGGAGCTGGACCACAGGCGTCGTCATCTGGCGCATCCCTACTTGCTGAAGACCTTGTTGAAGCCGACGAGCCGCTCCGTGACCACGGCGACCAGCACGGTCGCCGCCAGCAGCAGCGTGCTCACGGCCGCGACGACCGGGTCGAAGGAGAATTCGACGTAGTGGAGCATCTCGACCGGGAGGCTGGAGACTCCCGGGCCGTTGAGAAGCAGCGAAAGCGGCACGTTGTTGAAGGAGGTGAGGAAGGACAGCACGGCCGCGGAGACGATGCCGGGCGTCATCACCGGCAGGGTGATGTGAAGGAACGTCCTGAGCGGGCCCGCGCCCAGACCGCGTCCCGCCTCCTCCAGGGCGGGGTCGGCCATGGCGAGCGACGCCCCGGTCACCCGTACCGCGTACGGGAGCAGCAGCACGGTGTGGCCGATCAGCAGCGCGCCCAGGGCGGTGATCCGCAGGGTGACCATCAGCTGCTGGAACAGCGCGAAGCCCAGGACCAGCTCCGGAACGATCGCCGGGGACAGGAACAGCGCCTCGACCGCCCTGCGACCGCGGAACCGCCGCCGCTGGATGGCCAGCGCGGCCGGTATGCCCACCAGCAGGGCGAGGACCGTGGCCCCGGCCGCGACCAGCAGACTCGTGCCGAGCGCGGCATGGAAGGGCTGGTAGGACAGCGCCTTGCCGAACCACCTGCCCGACAGGCCCGGGGGCGGGAACTCCACCGTGTCGCCGGAGGAGAACGCGATCGCCACGACGAGCAGGATCGGTCCCAGCAGGAACACCATCGCCAGCGCGGACAGCGCGGTGAGCACCGGACGGCCGCGCATCAGACCGCCCCCACCTTGGACAGCCGGCCCGAGACCACGCTCGCGGCGAGCACCAGGGCCGTCATGATCAGGGCGACTGCGCTGGCCGCGCCCCAGTCGAGCTTCACATTGGCGTAGTCGTACAGCAGGGTGGCCAGGGTGCGGTTACGGGTCCCCCGAGCAGCAGCGGCGTGGTGAACGCGGTGACCGCGCCGGCGAACACGAGCGTCGCGCCGACCAGCACCCCGGGCAGCGCGAGCGGCAGCACCACACGCCGGAAGGCCCGGCCCGAACTCGCGCCCAGTCCGCGGGCCGCCTCCTCCAGCTTCGCGTCGACATGGGACAGCGAGCTGTACGAGGTCAGGATCATGATCGGGGTGAAGAGCTGGGTGAGCCCGGCGACCAGGGCGAACTCGGTGTACAGCAGCTGAGTACCGCCGTCCGCGAGCCCCAGGTCGACCAGCAGGGAGCTGATCAGCCCATTGCGGCCGAGGATCACCAGCCACGAGAAGGTGCGCACGACGGTGGACAGCAGCAGCGGGAAGACCGCCAGGGCCAGCAGCAGTCCCTGGCGGCGCGCGGGCGCCCGGGATATGAGGTACGCCACCGGGAAGCCGAGCAGCAGGCAGATCGCCGTGGTGAGGGCGGCCACCCTGACGGTGCGGGCCGCCACCTCCAGGACATAGCCGTCCCCGAGCATGGAGCCGAGTTTGCCGAGGACATCCGGATCGTCGGCGGCGGGCGGCGCGAACAGCGTGATGCCGAAGGGATAGAGAAAGCCGAAGGCGAGAAGCGCCATGCCCGGCAGGAGCAAGAGGCCTGATACCGCTCTGCGTGACACGGGCCGGTCCCCCTTGAGTGCGATCGGATGTCTGCAACCGGTTGCAGCAACCGATTGCAGGCAAGCTACGCTAAGCATGGGGAGGCCGTCAACGGTGGCCGGTTAAAACCGTGTAACCAGCAAGGAAAGCAGGGGCGGATGGTTCGGCTGGCAGATGTCGCACGCGCGGCGGGCGTGTCCACTTCGACGGCGTCGCGCGCCCTCAGCAGGCCCGATATGGTCGCGCGGGAAACCCGGGAGCGGGTCTCCCGCGCGGCCGCCGAGATGGGATTCCGGCTCAACGCCACCGCGCGTGCCCTGACCACCGGCCACACCGGCCTGGTGGGGGTCATCGTCCCCACCCTCGCCAACCCCTTCTTCCCGCCCATCGTCACAGGGGTTCAGCAGTCCCTCACCGAGGCGGGCGGCAATGTGCTCCTCGGGGTCTGCGACCACTCGGCCGAACGGGAGCGGGAGCTGGTGACGCAGCTGGGATCCCAGGTCGACGGGCTCATCCTGGTCGCGCCGGTCAACGCCGACGCGACGCTGCGCGCCTTCGCCGAGCGGCTGCCGGTGGTGACCGTGGACCGCACGGCGCCGGGGCTGCCCGGAGTGGTGGTGGACACCCCCGGCGGCGTACGGAAGCTGACGGCGCATCTGCTCGACCTCGGCCACCGCCGCATCGCCTACCTCGGTGGCCCGCCCGGCTCCTGGATGGACCGGCAGCGCCGGAAGGCCGCGCTGGACTCGGTGGCGGACAGCGGGGGCGAGCTGACCGTACTGGACCCCGTACCGCCGCAGTTCGACGCCGGGCTCGCCGCGGCGGAGCATCTGGTACGACACGAGGCCCAGGTCACCGCCGTCATGGTCTACAGCAGCTATGTGCTGCTCGGGCTCTTCATGGGGCTGGGCAGAGCCGGGCTGCGCGTGCCCGCGGACATCAGCCTCGCCGCCTCGGACGACCTGACCGTCATCGGCATGACCCAGCCGGGCAGCACCGCGCTGCATGTGCCCCTTCAGGAGGCGGGCAGCGCGGCGGGCCGGCTGGTGAGGGAGACCCCGTCCCCGGGCGGGCGGCCGCCACGGATCCGTATCCCCACCCATCTCGTGGTGCGCGACTCCACGGCGGCGCCGCGGAGCGACGACTGAACCTCAGGGCTCCGCTGGAAGCCCGGTGCGTCGCCTGCGGGTCCATCGTGGCCGGTCGCACCCCGCGGCGGAACCGCATATTGAGCCGCATATCGATACAGCCCCGCGCCCCTTCGGTCGCTGCCGAACCGCACCGGACCTCACCAGACCCGCCTAGCGCTCCTTCTGGGCCAGGCGCAGCAGATGGTCCGCGAGCTGCTGGCCGCCCACCGGGTCGCGGCTGATCAGCATGAGGGTGTCGTCGCCCGCGATGGTGCCGAGGATGTCGTGCAGCTCCGCCGAGTCGATGGCCGAGGCGAGGAACTGGGCGGCGCCCGGCGGCGTGCGCAGCACCACGAGGTTGGCCGAGGCCTCCGCCGAGATCAGCAGCTCGGCCGCCAGCCGGGCCATCCGCGCCTCGCTCGCCGACTCGCCGAGCGGGGCGCGCGGCGTGCGGTCGCCGCCCTCGCTCGGCACCGCGTAGATCAGCTCACCGCCGGTGTTGCGGATCTTCACCGCGCCCAGCTCGTCCAGGTCCCGGGAGAGCGTCGCCTGGGTGACGGAGAGCCCGTCGTCGGCGAGCAGCTTGGCGAGCTGACTCTGGGAGCGCACGGCCTGCCGGTTCAGG
Organism: Streptomyces sp. 11-1-2; assembly: GCF_003595545.1. Classification (NCBI taxonomy): domain Bacteria; kingdom Bacillati; phylum Actinomycetota; class Actinomycetes; order Kitasatosporales; family Streptomycetaceae; genus Streptomyces; species Streptomyces sp. 11-1-2. Next base: position 8,956,293 of record NZ_CP022545.1, on the reverse strand, counting down.
ATGTCCACGATCCGGCGGTGGCGTGCGGTGCGGGTCTGCGGCACGGCCGGTCCGCCGTGGTTGGCGTCCTGCACGTCGGTGTGCTGCGTGTCGGTGTGCTGCGCCTCGGTCATCGGTGTCGTCAGTCTCCGGCTCGTCGTTCCCCGTCACCCTCGCGTGCGGCGTCCAGAACGGCGGGCAGCTCCCGGAGGAAGGTGTCCACCTCCTCGTCGGCGATGACGAGCGGCGGGGCGAGCCGGACCACATCCGGCGCGACCGCGTTCACCAGGAGTCCCGCGTCCTGAGCCGCCTGCTGCACCTGCGGTGCGAGGGACTTAGTGAGCACGATACCGAGCAGCAGCCCGGCGCCGCGGACCCGGGCTACCAGAGAGTGGTCGAGCGATTCGATTCCGTTACGCAGCCGCTCCCCCGCCCGCTTGACCCGGTCCAGGATGCCGTCGGCGGCGATCGTGTCGAGGACGGCGAGAGCGGCGGCGCAGGCGACGGGGTTTCCGCCGAAGGTGGATCCGTGCTGACCCGGGGTCAGCAGGTCGGCCACGGGCCCGAAGGCGAGGGTGGCGCCGATGGGCAGCCCGGCGCCGAGCCCCTTGGCGAGGGTGACGACATCGGGCTCGACGCCCTGCGCCTGGTGCTCGAACCAGTGTCCGGTCCGCCCGATCCCGGTCTGGATCTCGTCGAGCACCAGCAGGGTGCCGGTGGCCCGGGTGATCTCCCGCGCCGCAGCCAGATAGCCGGCCGGCGGCACGATGACGCCGTTCTCGCCCTGGATGGGCTCCACGATGACAAAGGCGGTGTCGGTGGTGACGGCCTCGCGCAGCGCCGCCACGTCCCCGTACGGCACATGCGTGACGTCGCCGGGCAGCGGGAGGAACGGCTCCTGTTTGGCGGGCTGGCCGGTCAGCGCGAGCGCGCCCATGGTGCGGCCGTGGAAGCCGCCGGTGGTCGCCACCATATGGGTGCGCCCGGTACGCCGCCCGATCTTGACAGCGGCCTCGACCGCCTCCGCGCCGGAGTTGGAGAAGTACACGCGTCCGGAGCGGCCGAAGAGCTGGAGCAGCCGCTCGGCGAGTGCCACCGGGGGCTCGGCGACGAAGAGGTTGGAGACATGGCCGAGGGTGGCGATCTGGTCGGACACGGCCCGTACGACGGCGGGGTGGGCATGGCCGAGGGAGTTGACGGCGATACCGCCGACGAAGTCGAGGTATTCGGTGCCGTCCGCGTCCCAGACCTTGGTGCCCTTGCCGTGGGTGAGCGGGAGGCGGGGGGTGCCGTAGTTGTCCATGAGCGCCCCCTGCCAGCGCTGCTTCAGCTCCACGTTGCTCACTGGTCCTCCCCCTTGTCGCCCTGGTTGTCCTGGTGTCCCTTGTCGCCCTTGCCGCCCTTGTCGCGCTGGTCGATCACGGTCCCGTCCGGCAGGACCATCGTGCCGATGCCCTCGTCGGTGAAGATCTCCAGCAGGATGGCGTGCGGTACGCGTCCGTCCAGCACCCGGGCGGTGGTGACCCCGTGGCGCACGGCGTACAGACAGCCCTCCATCTTCGGCACCATGCCGCTGGCCAGCTCCGGAAGCAGCTTCTCGAGCTGGCTCGCGGTGAGCTTGCTGATCACATCGTCGCTGTTGGGCCAGTCGGCGTAGAGGCCCTCGACATCGGTGAGGACCACGAGCGTCTCGGCGCCCAGCGCGACCGCGAGCGCGGCGGCGGCCGTATCGGCGTTGACGTTGTAGACATGGCCGTCGTCGGCGCTGCGGGCGATGGAGGAGACGACCGGGATGCGGCCGTCGTCCAGCAGGGCCTGGACCGCGCCGGTGTCGATCTCGGTGATCTGGCCGACCCGGCCGATGTCCACCTGCTCGCCGTCGATCTCGGCGAAGTGCTTGGTGGCGGACATCAGATGCGCGTCCTCGCCGGTCATGCCGACGGCGAGCGGGCCGTGCCGGTTGAGCAGCCCGACCAGTTCGCGCTGGACCTGTCCGGCCAGCACCATCCGTACGACGTCCATGGCTTCGTCGGTGGTGACCCGCAGCCCGGCCTTGAACTCGCTCACCAGACCGTGCCGGTCGAGCTGCGCGCTGATCTGGGGGCCGCCGCCGTGGACGACGACGGGGCGCAGCCCCGCGTGGCGCAGGAAGACGACGTCCTGGGCGAAGGCGGCCTTCAGCTCGTCGTCGACCATGGCGTTGCCGCCGAATTTGATCACCACGGTCTTGCCGTGGTGCCGGGTCAGCCAGGGCAGCGCCTCGATGAGGATGCGGGCCTTGGGCAGGGCGGTGTGTTTACGGGCGGTCGGCTCGCTCATGAGGAGTACGCGCTGTTCTCGTGGACGTAGTCGGCGGTCAGGTCGTTGGCCCAGATGACCGCCGAGGCGCCGCCAACGGCCAGGTCGGCGGTGATGCGGACCTCGCGGTAGCGCATGTCGACCAGTTCGCGGTCCTCGCCCACCGAGCCGTTCTTGCACACCCAGACGTCGTTGATCGCGACGTTGAGCTGGTCCGGTTCGAAGGCGGCCGAGGTGGTGCCGATCGCGGAGAGCACCCGGCCCCAGTTGGGGTCCTCGCCGTGGACGGCGCACTTGAGGAGGTTGTTACGGGCGATGGAGCGGCCCACCTCCACGGCGTCGTCCTCGGTGGCCGCGCCCACCACCTCGATCCGGATGTCCTTGGAGGCGCCCTCGGCGTCCCCGATCAGCTGGCGGGCGAGATCGGCGCAGACCTCGCGGACCGCCTCGGCGAACTCGGCGACGTCGGGCGTGACACCGGAGGCACCGGAAGCCATCAGCAGCACCATGTCGTTGGTGGACATGCAGCCGTCGGAGTCGATCCGGTCGAAGGTGGTGCGGGTGGCGGCGCGCAGCGCGATGTCCAGCCCGGGGGTGTCCACGTCGGCGTCGGTGGTGAGGACGACGAGCATGGTGGCCAGGCCCGGGGCCAGCATCCCGGCGCCCTTGGCCATACCGCCGACCGTCCAGCCGGCGGGGCTCTGCGCTACGGCCGTCTTGTGAACGGTGTCGGTGGTCCTGATGGCGATCGCGGCCTTCTCGCCGCCGTGCGGGGAGAGCGCCTCGGCGGCCTTGCCGACCCCGGACAGCACCGCGTCCATCGGCAGCCGGACGCCGATGAGCCCGGTGGAGGCGACGGCGACCTCGCCCGCGCTGTGGCCGAGGGCGTCCGCGACCTTCTCGGCGGTGGCGTGGGTGTCCTGGAAGCCCAGCGGGCCGGTGCAGGCGTTGGCGCCACCGGAGTTGAGGATCACGGCCGAGACCTGGCCGCCCTTGAGGACCTGCTCGGACCACAGGACGGGGGCGGCCTTGACGCGGTTGGAGGTGAAGACGGCCGCGGCGGCGAGGCGGGGGCCGGTGTTCACGACGAGTGCGAGGTCGGGGTTTCCGTTCTCCTTGATGCCTGCCGCGACGCCGGAGGCCGTGAAGCCCTGGGCTGCCGTAACGCTCATGGAGCGACTCCGATCGTGGAAAGTCCCAGCTCCTCGGGGAGGCCGAGGGCGATGTTCATGCTCTGCACCGCGCCACCGGCGGTGCCCTTGGTGAGGTTGTCGATGGCGCTGATCACGATGGCGCGGCCGGCCGCCTCGTCATGGGCGACCTGGAGCAGCGCGGCGTTGGATCCGTGGACGGCGGCGGTGGAGGGCCACTGGCCCTCGGGGAGGAGGGTGACGAACGGCTCGTCCCGCAGCGCCTTCTCGTACGCGGCCCGCAGGCTCTCCCCGGTCACCCCGGGCCGGGCCGTGGCGCTGCAGGTGGCGAGGATGCCGCGGGGCATCGGGGCGAGGGTCGGGGTGAAGGAGACCGAGACCCGCTCCCCCGCCGCGGCCGACAGGTTCTGGATCATCTCGGGGGTGTGCCGGTGGCCACCGCCGACGCCGTACGGGCTCATGGAGCCCATGACCTCGCTGCCCAGCAGATGGGGCTTGGGCGTCTTGCCCGCGCCGGAGGTCCCGGAGGCGGCGACGATCACCGCTTCGGGCTCCAGCAGCCCCGCGGCGTACGCCGGGAAGAGCGCGAGGGAGACGGCGGTGGGATAGCAGCCCGGAACCGCGATGCGCTTGGTCCCCTCCAGCGCGGAGCGGGCCCCGGGCAGCTCGGGGAGGCCGTAGGGCCAGGTGCCGGCGTGCGGCGAACCGTAGAACTTCTCCCAGTCCGCCGCGTCCTTCAGCCGGAAGTCGGCGCCGCAGTCGATGACCAGGACCTGGTCGCCGAGCTGCTCGGCCACGGCGGCGGACTGCCCGTGCGGCAGCGCCAGGAAGACCACGTCATGCCCGGCCAGCGCCTCCGCGGTGGTGGGCGCCAGCACCCGCCCGGCCAGCGGAAGCAGATGGGGCTGCAGCCCGGCGAGGGGCTGCCCGGCGTTGGAGTTGCCGGTCAGGGTGCCGATCTCCACCTCGGGGTGGGCGAGCAGCAGACGCAGCAGTTCTCCGCCCGCGTATCCGCTCGCGCCTGCCACCGCAGCACGTATGGCCATTGCCGTCTTCCTCCCTCACACGATGGCATGACTATACGATTGATCGCAGCTTTATGCAAAGCCCGCCCGCCGCTCGCGGTTCGTTTGCGGGACGTGAGTGAGGCGTGAGTGAGGCGTTTCCAGAACGTCAGCGGCCCCGGGAAAAGTGGTGTCCACACCGCGGGACGCCGAAGAAGACTCCCGCACGAGACGCAGGGGAAACCTGATCATGCGTACTTCCCGGATTCGCACCGCCGCCCTGGCCACCGTCACCGCCGCGCTGGCGCTGGGCCTGACCGCCTGCGGCGGCGCCGACGGCGACTCGAAGGCGGCGGGCGGCGACAAGGCCGCCGGTACCTCGCAGAGCCGGTCCGCGTCCAACGGAGACGCCAAGGGCGGCGCGGAGCAGGCCAAGAGCGGCGGTGACGCCAAGACGGGCGAGCGCTCGACGACCGCCTCGGGCGGGTCGGACGAGGTCGCGAACAAGGCCGCAACGGCCGCCCAGCAGTGCCGCGGCGACGAGATGATGGTCACCGCGGTGCACCAGCTCGCCGACCAGCAGGGTGACCACCTGCTGATCACCGCGTCGAACGAGGGCGACAAGCCGTGCTGGGTCACCTCGTACCCGTCCGTGAAGCTCGGCGACGACGACGCCGTACTGCCGCTCTCGAAGAAGGACGACACTGGCGGCGACAAGCGCATCACGCTCCAGCCCGGCAGCACGGCATACAGCGCGGTGAACCTCTTCGACTACGGCTCGAAGAACCAGACGGCGCAGTCGTTCGCCATCGCGCTGCGCGGCGCGGACGGCCAGGACGGCCCCTTCTACTCCGTCGACAGCAAGGGCGAGAAGCCGCAGTTCAGCTGGAACGAGGCCGACGTGCTGAACTGGAGCACCGAGAAGCCGTACGACTTCTGACAGCCCGTCGACCGGTGACGCGTCATCCCGGGACGTGCCCGCTCACCCGCTCAACCGGCCGACTACGACGCTCAGTCACACCGCTCAGCTCGGGCGCCTCGTGTCCACCGGGCCCAGGTCCGGGCGCTTGGCGGTGTGGCCGTCGCCGGAGGAACGGCCGCGGAGCCGCCGGGTGAGCCAGGGGCCGAGGAAGGTGGCGGTCCAGCGCAGTTCGCCGGGGGCGGCGCGCCATCCGGTGGGCACGGGTGTCGCCGGCGGGCGCAGGGGGTGGGTCCAGGTGTCGTCGGTGCCGGGCAGGCTGAGGGCGTGCGCGAGGGCGGCGGCGATGCGCTGGTGGCCGAGGGGGCTGGCGTGCAGGCGGTCGCTGCTCCACAGACGAGGATCGGCCACGACGGGGTGCCGGCTGGTTTCGGCGACGGTGACACCGTGACGACCGGCGGCTTCGCGGATGCGCTGATTGAGGGCGACGACGCGCGGGGCGAGGGGACGCGCCAGCGGGGTGATGCGGGCGGGGTCGGGGAAGGTGAGCGTGGCCACGCGGGCGCCCTGGGCGGTGAGCGCGGCGAACATCGCCTCCAGGTGGTGGGCGACATGGTCGGCGTCGAAGCGGGGGCGCAGCAGGTCGTTGACCCCGGCGACGACGGTGGCCAGGTCGGGGCGGAGGGACAGGGCGGGTGCGAGCTGCTCGGTGTGGACCTGCGCGGCGAGGCGGCCCCGCACGGCGAAGTTGGCGTAGGAGAGGCCGGGGTTGTGGTGGGCGAGGTGTTCGGCGAGGCGGTCGGCGAAGCCGCGCAGACCGGTGGCCTCGTCGCCGTCGCCCAGGCCCTCGGTCTGGCTGTCGCCCAGCGCGACGTAGCGGCTGTAGGGCACGTCAGTGCCGGGCATGGGTGTGCTCCCTCTGTCGCAGGACCGTGATCGTGCGCTCGCACCAGTCGCGGTTGCCCTGTTCGAGGGCCAGGCCGCGCAGGCAGGTCAGATACGGGCCGATGGGGCGGCCGTGGCGAAGGAACTCCTCCTCCGTAAGGTCACCGCGGATTTTTCGCAGCAGCTTGCCGAAGAGGTGGATCTTGGCTTGGGCGAAGGCGGCCCGCTCGGTGAGCTGGGCGATCAGGGTCTCGGTGTCGACGTGGTCGGCGGCCTGGACCTTGACGAGCAGGTCGTCGCGGATGAAGGAGGGCTTCGCGAAGGCGGCCGTGAACTCCTCCAGTTCCGCCAGCCCGGCATCGGTCACCTGGAACAGACGCTTGGTGGGGCGGGTCTCCTGGGCCACCTCCCGGCCCGCGATGAGCCCGTCCTTCTCCAGGCGGGTCAGCTCGGCGTAGAGCTGCTGCGGCTGGGCGTGCCAGAAGTTCGCCACGCCGATGTCGAACGCCTTGGTCAGCTGGTATCCGCTGAGCTCCCCCTCGAGCAGCGCTGCCAGCACGGCGTGCCTCAGGGCCATGGGACCGCCTCCTTCATGCCGCTGCCTTCATGCCTCTGCCGCCGGAATGCCTCTGCCGCCGGACACGGAACCATGGTAGTCATGAAAATGACTAATCACATCCATGACTAGCGAAGGTGGGGCCGCGATGAACGCTGCCGACCGTTTCCGTGCCGCCGTCGACAACAAGGACCTGACGGCCCTGGACGACCTGTTCACCGAGGACATCCGCCTCTACAGCCCCGTCAAGTTCACCCCCTTCGAAGGCAAGCCGATGGTGCTCGGCCTCTTCGGGGTCCTGCTGCGCACGTTCGAGGACTTCCGCTACGTCGGCGACTACACCGGCACCGCGCAGACCAGCACCGACGGCACCTCCGCCGCGTCGGCGGTGCTGGTCTTCCGCGCCCGGGTGGCCGACAAGGAGATCCACGGCATCGATCTGCTGCACTTCGGCGACGACGGCCGGATCAAGGAGTTCACCGTCATGGTCCGGCCCCGGTCCGCCGTCCACGCCCTCGGCGAAGCGGTCCTCGCCGGGCTGGTCGAGGACGGCCTCGCACCGGCGCCCGCGGGCCGGTAGACGCACGTCCTGCCCGTCGTCGCAGGGGCCACGCGGGCAGAACGCGATGTGGGGCCCCAGCCTGCTGGAGCCCCACATCACCTCATCGTCCGGCGGAACGGATCAGAAGCCGTTCGTCGTACCCGGGAGTCCCGAAGGCGCGGGAAGGGGCAACTTCTTGAAGCCCCGCTCGCGCTGTGACGCGGGCGTACGGCACGTCAGGTCCTTCGCCGGGAGACGGCCGGTGGACAGATAGCCGGTGGCCGGCTTGTCCGCGCACGACTTGGTGTAGCCGTAGATCCCGTGGCCCTCGCCTCCGGCGACGGTGACCATCCGCGAGCCCTTCATCGCCCGGTGCATACCGCGACCGCTGGCGAGGGGCGTCTGCGAGTCCCACTCGTTCTGCAGGATCAGCGCGCCGACCTTGTTGTCGACCTTGGTGGCGGGCTCGCTGCCGTCCTTCTTCCAGAAGGCGCACGGCTTGATGGTGGATCCGAAGTCGCCGTACAGCGGATACTTCGCCTTCGCCCGCAACGCGTCGCTGCGGTACCGCTCGGGGTCGCGCGGCCAGTCACGGGTGTCGGCGCACACGACGGACCAGAAGGCGGCGGTGCCGTTGTCCGGGGCCGCGGCGCGGCCGAAGGCCGGCTGGGCGGGACGGCTGGGCGCCGTGGACTCGCCGGTGCGGTCCGGAGCCCCGTCGGCCGCCTTCTTCAGCCTGGCGATGGCCTCCGCGCCCTCGCGCACCGTGAACAACGAGGCGCGGATGCCGCCGCGGATGTCGTCGCCGGTCAGCTTCTGGCCGTCGAGCTCGATCGGCTCACGGTCGGCCTGGGCGACCAGGTCCCAGAAGGTCTTGCGAACGGCCTCGGGGGTCTTGCCCAGTTTGTACGTGCTGTGCCGCTGGGCGGTCCACTCGCTCCACCGCGTGAAGGCGGGTTCGGCGCCCTCGGCCCAGATCTGGATCATGCCGCGCCATATGCGTGCCGGGTCCACGGAGCTGTCCAGGACGAATCGGTCGGCGCGCCGGGGGAAGAGCTGCGTGTAGACGGCGCCGAGGTAGGTGCCGTACGAATACCCGAGGTAGGAGATCTTCTTCTCGCCCAGCACGGCCCGGATGACATCCATGTCGCGAGCCGTGTTCCGGGTGGTGATGTGGCGCAGCTTGTCGCCCTGTTCGGTGTCGCACTTCTCGGCGACGGTGCGCGCCCACTTCACGTCCCGGGCGAGCGTCTCGTCCCGGTAGGGGCGTTCCCAGCTCTCCTCGACGCCGGTCAGACCACAGGTGACGGGGGAGCTCCGGCCGACACCCCGGGGGTCGAAGCCGATGAGGTCGTACTTCTCCGTCACCGACTTCGGCAACTCAGTGGCCAGCGAGAGCGGCATGCCGATGCCCGGACCGCCCGGTCCACCGGGGTTGAGCAGCAGCACACCGCGGCGCTCCGCCGCGGTGCTGGTCTTCATGCGCGATATCGCGAGATTGGTCTTCTTGCCGTCGGGGCGGCTGTAGTCCAGCGGGACCTTGATGGTGGCGCACTGGTAGGAGGCCGGAGTGTCGCCGGCGCAGCGGTGCCAGGCCGGCTGCTGACCGAGGTACGGCTCCAGGGGGTTGCCGGCGGCGGAGGCGCCGGCCGGGGCGAGGGCCGGTACCAGGGCCGCGAGAGTGCTCGCCGCCAGGACATGGACGAATGGTCTGGTTCGCACGTGGGGAGTCCTTATGAGCAGTCTGTGTTGTGACGCAATCACCCTTTCTCATGGGGCAGTTGGGGAGAAACCCTCGATGGGATGGGATGCCCTACGCCGCTGGGAGTACAGGTCGGCGGGCAGGTGGCTCTGAAGTCTTACGCCATCGGCCCCCACGCACGTTGGCTTCCGCGGTGGTCGCCCCGGACAGGAGCCGTAGCGGACAAGACGAAGCGCCCCGGCCGGAGGGTACCGGCCGGGGCGCAGTGGTGCGCCGGGGCGTCAGCCGAGGGTGGCGAGGGCCTGGTTGAGGGTCGCGGACGGACGCATCACGGCCGCGGCCTTGGCCGGGTCGGGCTGGTAGTAGCCGCCGATGTCGACCGGGGAGCCCTGGACGGCGAGCAGTTCGTCGACGATCGTCTGCTCCTGGGCGGTGAGCACCTCGGCGAGCTGGGCGAACGCCTTGGCCAGGGCCGCGTCGTCGGTCTGCCGGGCCAGCTCCTGGGCCCAGTACAGGGCCAGGTAGAAGTGGCTGCCGCGGTTGTCGATACCGCCGACGCGGCGGCTGGGCGACTTGTTCTCGGCGAGGAAGGAGCCGGTCGCCCGGTCGAGGGTGTCGGCGAGGACCTGGGCCCGCGCGTTGCCCGTCTTCTGCGCGAGGTGCTCGAAGCTGACCGCGAGGGCGAGGAACTCGCCCAGGCTGTCCCAGCGCAGGTAGTTCTCCTTGACGAGCTGCTGGACATGCTTGGGTGCCGAGCCGCCCGCGCCGGTCTCGAACAGCCCGCCGCCGTTGATCAGCGGGACGACCGAGAGCATCTTGGCGCTGGTGCCCAGCTCCAGGATCGGGAACAGGTCGGTCAGGTAGTCACGCAGGACGTTGCCGGTGACCGAGATCGTGTCCTCGCCGCGGCGGATCCGCTCGAGGGAGAGCTTGATCGCCTCGACCGGCGAGAGGATCTTGATGTCCAGGCCCTCGGTGTCGTGCTCGGGCAGGTACGCCTTGACCTTCTCGATGAGGTTGGCGTCGTGCGCACGGCCCTCGTCGAGCCAGAAGACGGCCGGGTCGCCGGTGGCGCGGGCGCGGGTGACGGCCAGCTTGACCCAGTCCTTGATCGGCACGTCCTTGGTCTGGCACATCCGGAAGATGTCACCGGCGCCGACGACCTGCTCGATGACCGCGTTGCCCGCCTCGTCCAGGACGCGGACGGTGCCCGTGGTGGGGATCTCGAAGGTCTTGTCGTGGCTGCCGTACTCCTCGGCCTTCTGCGCCATCAGGCCGACGTTGGGCACCGAGCCCATCGTGGCCGGGTCGAAGGCGCCGTTGGCGCGGCAGTCGTCGAGGACGGCCTGGTAGATCCCGGCGTAGCTGCTGTCCGGGATCACCGCGAGGGTGTCGTGCTCCTCGCCGTCCGGGCCCCACATGTGGCCGGAGGTGCGGATCATGGCCGGCATGGAGGCGTCGACGATGACGTCGGACGGCACATGCAGGTTGGTGATGCCGCGGTCGGAGTCGACCATGGCCAGCTCCGGGCCCTCGGCCAGCTCGGCGTCGAAGGACGCCTTGATCGCCGCGCCCTCGGGCAGGGCCTCCAGGCCCTTGAGGATGCCGCCCAGACCGTCGTTCGGGGTCAGACCGGCGGCGGCGAGGGTCTCACCGTGCTCGGCGAAGGTCTTGGGGAAGAAGGCCCGTACGGCGTGGCCGAAGATGATCGGGTCGGAGACCTTCATCATCGTGGCCTTCAGGTGCAGCGAGAACAGCACGCCCTCCGCCTTGGCGCGGCCGACCTGCGCCGAGAGGAACTCGCGCAGCGCCGCGACGCGCATCACGGAGGCGTCCACGACCTCGCCCGCCAGCACCGGCACCGACTCGCGCAGCACGGTGGTGGAGCCGTCGTCGCCCGCCAGCTCGATGCGCAGCGAACCGGCCTCCTGGATCACCGCGGACTTCTCGGTGGAGCGGAAGTCGTCGGTGTCCATGTGGGACACATTGGTCTTGGAATCGGCCGTCCAGGCGCCCATGCGGTGCGGGTTCGCCTTGGCGTAGTTCTTCACCGAGGCGGGGGCGCGGCGGTCGGAGTTGCCCTCGCGCAGCACCGGGTTCACGGCGGAGCCCTTGACCTTGTCGTAACGGGCGCGGATCTCCCGCTCCTCATCGGTCTTCGGGTCGTCCGGGTAGTCCGGCAGCGCGTAGCCCTGCTCCTGCAGCTCGGCGACCGCGGCCTTGAGCTGCGGGATCGAGGCCGAGATGTTCGGCAGCTTGATGATGTTGGCCTCAGGGGTCTTCGCAAGGTCACCGAGCTCGGCGAGGGCGTCGGGGATGCGCTGGCCCTCTTCGAGGTGCTCCGGGAACTGGGCGATGATGCGCCCCGCCAGAGAGATGTCCCGGCTCTCCACGGTGACCCCGGCCGTCGAGGCGTATGCCTCGATCACCGGCAGGAACGAGTACGTCGCGAGGGCAGGGGCCTCGTCCGTGTGCGTATAGATGATGGTCGAGTCAGTCACCGGGTGCTCCGCTCCACGTCTGCAACATTGCTCGACATCAAGATATCTGGTGCCGGGCGCTTTCCCGAAAGGGCCCTGGGCAGAACGACGCGCCCTGGCCACCGCCCGCGCTTCCTGGGATCGTCCCGTCCATGCCGACGACCCTGCGAGGCGCACAGGTGGTGCTGCGCCCCACCGACCCCTCCGATGTCCCCGTCCTGGCCGCGATCCGCGCGAAGCCCGAGGTCTACGCGCGCTGGCGGGGCGGCGAGGACCTGGTGGCGGCGGTGCGCGAGGACCTGGCCGAGCCCGGCGCCGAGCATCTGAGCATCGAGTACGGGGGCGCGGTGATCGGCATGATCCAGTGGGCGGCCGAGACCGAGCCGGACTACCGGCACGCGAGCATCGACATCTATCTGGACCCGGCGGTGCACGGGCGGGGGCTGGGCACCGACGCGGTACGCACCCTGGCCCGCCATCTGATCGCCGACCATGGCCACCACCGGATCGTGATCGACCCGGCGGCGGACAACGCCGCCGCGATCCGCTGTTACGGCAAGGTCGGCTTCCGGCCCGTCGGCATCATGCGGTCCTACGAGCGCGGCCCCGACGGTACGTGGCACGACGGCCTGCTGATGGATCTGCTGGCCGAGGAGATCACTGAGGCGCCGTGAGCGCTCCTGGGAGGCGCCGTGAGCGCTCCTGGGAGGCGCCGTGAGCGCTCCTGTCACGCTCCGCCCACGCGCAGCCGCCATTCGCCCGCCCGGCCGGTGAGGGTGACCGTGGAGAGCGGGCGTATGTCGACGTTCCAGTAGCAGTGCGGCGGCGCCTTGATCGCGTACATCAGGGCGGCACGGACCACCCCGGGGTCCGCGACGGCCACCATCTTGGCGTGGTCCTCGGCCGGGCGGGTGTCCAGCCAGCCGCCGATCCGCATGATGAAGGCGTGCAGCGACTCCCCGCCGTGCGGTACCGAGCGCGGATCGCCGAGCCAGGCGTCCACCTCGCCCGGTTCGCGCGCCATCACATCGGCGAGGGAGCGGCCCGCCCAGCGGCCCATGTCGCAGTCGCGCAGGGCGAGTTGGACCAACGGGGTGAAGCCCAGCGCATCGCCGGTCTCCCGGCTGCGGGCCGACGGCGAGCAGTAGCGCAGCTCCGCCGCGGCCAGCGGTGCGAGCGCGGGGGCCGCGCGCTCGGCGGCGAGCCGGCCCTCCGGATCCAGCGGCCGGTCGTCACCGAAGCGCTCCCCCAGCCGGGAGGAGCTGCGGCCGGCGGCGACCAGCGTCAGCCGAAACGTCATCCCGGCATCGTACGGTCACGGCCACGGCTCCAGGACCCGTAACCACGAGAAGAGCAGGGCCTTTCGGTGTGCGCCGGGTCACCGGGCGGCTCGAAGCGGCCGTCCTGTGAACACCGTGCGCATCGTGGATGGCGGGCAGGATGCGGACGCCCTGAAGGGGCGCGGGGCTGCGTCGATATGCGGCTCCGCCGCGTGGCAGGGGCTTTGCCCCTTGACGCCGGGGTCTGGGGCGGAGCCCCAGTTGTGGGAAGGGGCGGGGAGGGGAACAGCCCGCCGCAGGCGGCAAGCCCCGTCGGGCACCCGCTACGCCCGCCCGAGCACCTCGTCCCACGCGGTGCTCAACCTCCGTACACCCTCGGCCAGTTCGCCGACGCCCGCCACCGACGCGAAGCTCAGCCGCACATGCGGCGCGGGCGGTTCGGCGCAGAAGTACGGGCCGCCGGGGGCGACGGAGACCCCGGCGCGCAGCGCGGCGGAGTCCAGCGCGGTCTCGTCGGTGCCCTGGGGCAGCCGCAGCCACAGGTGGTAGCCGCCGGGCGGGACATAACGCAGCTCCAGGGCGGGCAGTTCGCGCCGTACGGCGGTGACGAGCACGTCGCGGCGGGTGCGCAGCTCGGCGGCGACGTTGCGCAGATGGCGGGGCCAGGAGGGGGCACCGACGAGTTCCAGGGCCGCCTCCTGGAGCGGGCGGGGCACGAAGAAGCTGTCGACGACCTGGATCGCGCGCAGCCGCCCCAGCGCGGGGCCGCGGGCGGCGAGCGCGCCCACCCGCAGGCTGGGCGAAGTGGGTTTGGTGAGCGAGCACACATGGACCACCACCCCGTCGGGGTCGTCGGCGGCGAGCGTGGGGGCCAGCGGGGGCGCGTCCTCGTGGACGAGCCGGCGGGCGAAGTCGTCCTCGACCACGAACGCGCCCGCCTCACGGGCGATCCCGATCACCTCGCGGCGCCGCTCGGGGGCGAGTATCGCCCCGGTGGGGTTCTGGAACAGCGGCTGGCAGACGAAGACCCGGGCGCCGGTCGCCCGCAGCGCCTCGGCGAGCAGCTCGGGCCGGACCCCCTCGGTGTCCACCGGCACCGGGACGGGGCGCAGCCCGGAGGCGCGGGCGGCGGCGAGCACCCCGGGGTAGGTCGGGGATTCGACGAGGACGGGCGCGCCGGGCGGGGCGAGGGCGCGCAGCGCGCAGGTGAGCGCGGACTGGCCACCCGCGGTGATCAGCACGTCGGCGGCGCCGAGGGTCCCACCCGGGCCGCCGATCTCGCGGGCGAACCAGGCGCGCAGCTCCGGGAGCCCTTCCACCGGGGGGCGCTCCCACGCCCCGGGCCGCCGTCCGGCGCGGGCCAGGGCGGCGGACAGCGCCCGCTCCGGCTGGAGCGAGGAGTGCAGATAGCCGTTGTTGAATTCCAGGATGCCGTGCGGCGGGGCGGCGAGCGTGGCCAGGACGCCGGAGGCGTCCACCGAGCGTCGCACCGGCTCGCCGACCGTCTCCACGCTCAGCGCGACCTCCTGCCAGGAGGTGTCGCCCGGCCGTGGCGCCGCGGCCCCGGGGCGGTCGGCGCGGAAGGCACCGGCGCCGGGGCGGGTGACCACCAGCCCTTCGGCGGCGAGTGCGGCGAGGGCGCGGGAGACGGTGACCGGGCTCACCCGGTGGCGCTCGACCAGGGCACGACTGGACGGCAGCTTCTCTCCGGGCGAGTAGCGGTCCAGCTCCTTTCGCAGCGATTTCGCGAGTTCGGCCACACTGCTACGCTGTTCCATGACAGCACAGGATAGCGCTACCGATGACAGCGCGATAGCGGTGAGCACCGGGGGCGGGGACGACACCACCCGGGGCCGGGACAACTCCCCGCCGCCGTCCGCCGCCCGTACCGGCACCGTGCTCGCCATGCTCGGCGTGGCCGCCTTCTCCCTGACCTTCCCCGGCACCGCCTGGGCGCTCACCGGCCTCGGCCCCTGGTCCGTGACCACCTGCCGGGTGGTGCTCGCCGCGCTGATCGCGGGCGGCGCGCTGACCGCCCTGCGGGTGCCGGCGCCGGCCCGCCGCCACTGGCCGGGGCTGCTGGTCGTGGCGGCCGGGGTCGTCGTGGGTTTCCCGCTGCTGACCACGCTCGCCCTGCAGACCTCCACCACGGCGCACGCGGCGGTGGTGGTCGGCCTGCTGCCGCTCACCACCGCCGCCCTCTCCGCCGTACGCACCGGGGTGCGGCCCTCGCGGACGTTCTGGGCGGCGGCGCTGGCCGGGGCCGCGGTCGTGATCGCCTTCGCCCTGCAGCAGAGCGGCGGCGCACCCACCGCCGGTGATCTGTATCTGTTCGCCGCGCTGCCGGTGTGCGCGGCGGGCTATGCCGAAGGCGGACGGCTGGCCGGCCATATGCCGGGCTGGCAGGTGATCGGCTGGGCGCTGGTGGGCTGTCTGCCGCTGTCGGCGCCGGGCGCGGTGCTCGCGCTGTCGGCCGAGGACGTCCACCTCGGCGGCCGCGCGGTGGCCGGGCTGCTGTGGCTGGCGGTGGGCTCGCAGTTCGTGGGCATGGTGGTCTGGTACCGGGGGATGGCCGCCATCGGGGTGACGCGGGCCAGCCAGCTCCAACTGGCCCAGCCGCTGCTCACGTTGGTGTGGTCGGTGCTGCTCCTCGGCGAGGAGCTGACCCCCGCCGCCCCGATCGCCGCCGTGGCGGTGCTGGTGTGCATCGGGGTGACGCAGCGGGCGCGGGTCCCGGCGGCGAGGGCCGTACGGACCCCGGCGGCGGCGGGCCGGGCACAGGGAACCACGGCGGTGGAGCGGGCCCCCGAAGCGGCGAGCCGGGCTCCCGCGGTGGCGGAGCGGGCCCCCGAAGCGGCGAGCCGGGCTCCCGCGGTGGCGGAGCGGATCCCCGAAGCGGCGAGCCGGATCCCCGGAGCGGGGTACCCGAATCACCCCCCGGCGGGGGCAAACCAGGACAATCGGCCATAGACTGGCCCCAGGGATCGCATTGCCCTCAGCAGATCGCATTGCCCTCCAGCGGACAGGAGGTCACGCACATGGAGGCGACCGTAGGCGACAAGCTGCTGGTGCACGGCAGGGTTGTCGGGATTCACGATCGTGTAGCGGAGATCATCGAAGTGCTCGGGACCGACGGGGAACCGCCCTACCGCGTGCGTTACGAGGACGACGGACACGAGTGCCTGTTCTCCCCCGGGCCCGACTCGGTCGTCCGCCACCTGGCCGCCGGACCCGGGCAGCGTTAGCCGGCCCGGGGCCCCGGCTCAGCGGGGCGGACGGACCCGATGGGGATAGTGGTCGGCGACCACACGCGCCATGGCGCCGTTGCGGTCGGCGGCCACCTCCTTGGCCGAGAAGTACACATTGCCGCGCACCTGCGGAAAGCCCTGGTCGAAGGTGAGGTGCCGGGACAGCTCCGCCGGGTCCTGCCAGGGCGCGGGCTGCGCCGGATCGCCCGCCTTGTAGAGCGCCTCGCCGATGTAGAGGTTCACACCCGTGCCCCGGACCACCTCCGACCACCAGGGGACGAGCGCGGCGTAGTCGGCGGCGGCGAAGCCGATGTTCCAGTAAACCTGCGGGACGATGTAGTCGAGCCATCCCCGCCGCGCCCAGCCGCGGGTGTCCGCGAAGAGGTCGTCGTAGGTCTGCACCCCTGCCGTGGTGGCGGAGCCGAGCGGGTCGGTGGCCTGGTTGCGCCAGACGCCGAAGGGGCTGATGCCGAACCGCACCCGCCGCTTCAGCCGCTTGACGCGCACGGCCGTCTCGTACACCAGCCGGTCGATGTTGTTCCGCCGCCAGGCCGCCCGGTCCGGGAAGCCCGCACCGTAGCGCGCGTAGGCCGCGTCGTCGTCGAAGACCTGGCCGGCCACCGGATAGGGGTAGAAGTAGTCGTCCCAGTGGACGGCGTCGATGTCATAGCGCGCGACCGCGTCCAGCATGGCGTCCTGGACGAAGCGGCGGACCTCGGGCAGCCCGGGGTTGTAGTAGAGCTTCCCGCCGTACGGCACGACCCACTCGGGGTGCACCCGGGCCGGATGGGTGGGGATCAGCCGGGAGGGGTCGGTGTGGTTGGCGATCCGGTACGGGTTGAACCAGGCGTGCAGCTCGAGACCGCGCCGGTGCGCCTCGCGCACGGCGGTGCCCAGCGGATCCCAGCCCGGGTCCCGGCCCTGCACGCCGGTGAGGCACTCCGCCCACGGCTCGTACGGTGAGGGCCACAGCGCGTCCGCCGTCGGCCGCACCTGGAAGACCACCGCGTTGAGCCGGCGGCGCACGGCGGTGTCCAGAAAGCTCAGCAGCTCGGCCCGCTGCTCGGCCGCGGTGAGACCCGGTTTGGACGGCCAGTCGCGGTTGGCGACGGTGGCCAGCCACATCCCGCGGAACTCGGGCCGGTGCCCACCGCCCCGCCCCTCCGCCAGCGCGTCGCCCGCCGTGACGGTGGCGGCCAGGGCTCCGGCGGCCGCGGCCGTCAGACTTCTGCGCGTGATCCGACCCATGCCCAGCTCCTCGCCTCGGTCGTATCGCCAACGTAGCGCCGCCGCCCGCCACCGGCCGGGACCCGCGGCCCCAGGAGGCCGTCTCCCTTCCGGCCCCGGGCAGGCATCGCGCCGGAGGAGGCAACTCCCGCTGATGATGGGGCCCTTGTGGGGCGCCCGGCAATGCCTATCGCGAATCCGGGCCGCGCAAGCCCAACACCCCTTGAGGACCGCTTGACTTCACCCTTCTCGCGCGGCCATCCGGCCGCTAGCATCGGATGACGCACGCATGGGAGCGCTCCCAAATACCTCGCCCGCAGGGCCCGCACCCCTCACCACCCCCACGTCCGGAGAGGAAGTTCCCGTGCGCAGCAAAGGCAGCAGACCGCTCGGCGCGCTCATGGCCGCGCTGGCACTCGTCGGCGGCTTACTCACCGCCGCCGCCTCCCCCGCGGCGGCCCGCCCCGAACCGGCCCCCGCCCGGGGCACCGCCCAGGCCGACGCCTACACCTGGAAGAACGTCCGGGTGGACGGCGGCGGCTTCGTCCCCGGCATCGTCTTCAACCGCAAGGAGAAGAACCTCGCCTACGCCCGCACCGACATCGGCGGGGCGTACCGCTGGGACCAGTCCGGCAAGCGGTGGGTGCCGCTGCTGGACTCGCTGGACTGGGACCACTGGGGCTGGACCGGGGTGGTGAGCCTGGCCAGCGACTCCGTGGACCCCGACAAGGTCTATGTGGCGGCCGGTACGTACACCAACAGCTGGGACCCGGGCAACGGCGCCATCCTGCGCTCGTCCAACCGGGGCGCCAGTTGGCAGTCCACCACCCTCCCCTTCAAGCTGGGCGGCAATATGCCCGGCCGCGGCATGGGGGAACGGCTGGCGGTCGACCCCAACAAGAACAGCGTGCTCTACCTCGGCGCGCCGAGCGGCAACGGGCTGTGGCGCTCCACCGACTCCGGTGTCACCTGGTCGAAGGTGACGTCCTTCCCCAACCCCGGCACCTACGTCCAGGACGCGAGCGACACCAGCGGCTATCTGAGCGACAACCAGGGCGTGGTGTGGGTGACCTTCGACGAGCGCACCGGTTCTTCCGGCAGCGCGACGAAGACCGTCTACGTGGGCGTGGCCGACAAGAACAACACCGTCTACCGCTCGACGGACGCGGGCGCCACCTGGTCGCGGGTGGCCGGACAGCCGACCGGCTATCTCTCCCACAAGGGCGTCCTCGATACGAAGAACGGCTATCTGTACCTCACCACCAGCGACAAGGGCGGCCCGTACGACGGGGAGAAGGGCCAGGTGTGGCGGTACACCACGGCGACCGGGGAGTGGAAGAACATCAGCCCCATGACGGACGCCGACACCTACTTCGGCTACAGCGGGCTCACGGTGGACCGGCAAAATCCCGGCACGCTGATGGTGACCGGCTACAGCTCCTGGTGGCCGGACACCCAGATCTTCCGCTCCACCGACTCCGGCGCCACCTGGACCCGGGCCTGGGACTTCACCAGCTATCCCAACCGGTCCCTGCGCTACACCCAGGACGTCTCGTCCGTCCCCTGGCTGACCTTCGGCGCCAACCCCTCGCCGCCCGAAGTGACCCCGAAGCTGGGCTGGATGACCGAGGCGCTGGAGATCGACCCGTTCGACTCCCGCCGGATGATGTACGGCACGGGTGCGACGGTCTACGGCACGGAGAACCTCGCGAACTGGGACACGGGCGGCACCATCACCATCACGCCCATGGTCAAGGGCCTGGAGGAGACGGCGGTCAACGATCTGGCGAGCCCGCCCACCGGCGCCCCGCTGCTCAGCGCGCTCGGTGACATCGGGGGCTTCCGACACACCGACCTCGACGCGGTGCCCGCGAGGATGCACACCTCGCCGACGTTCACCACGACCACCAGCCTGGACTACGCCGAGACCAATGCGAACACCGTGGTCCGGGTGGGCAACAACGACTCCGCCCCGCGGATCGCGTTCTCGACCGACAACGGCGCCAACTGGTTCCAGGGCAGCGAGCCGTCCGGGGTCACGGGCGGCGGCACAGTGGCCGCGGCGGCCGACGGCAGCGGCTTCGTCTGGGCCCCGGAGGGCACCTCGACCGTCTACCACACCACCGGTTTCGGCAACTCCTGGTCGGCGTCGAGCGGCATCCCGGCCGGGGCGGTCGTGGAGTCCGACCGCAAGAACCCGAAGAAGTTCTACGGCTTCAAGGCGGGCACGTTCTACGTCAGCACCGACGGCGGCGCCACCTTCACCGCCAGGGCGTCCTTGGGGCTGCCGGGCGACGGCCCGGTGCGGTTCAAGGCGCTGCCGGGCGCCGAGGGCGACATCTGGCTCGCGGGCGGCAGCACGACCGGGGCCTACGGACTGTGGCACTCCACGGACTCCGGCGCGACCTTCACCAAACTGAGCGGCGTCCAGCAGGCGGACACCATCGGCTTCGGCAAGGCGGCACCGGGCGCCTCTTACCAGGCGCTCTACACCAGCGCGAAGATCGGCGGGGTGCGCGGCATCTTCCGCTCCACCGACGCCGGGGCGAGCTGGACCCGGATCAACGACGACGCCCACCAGTGGGGCTGGACGGGCGCCTCGATCACCGGCGACCCACGGGTCTACGGACGGGTCTACGTGGCCACCAACGGCCGCGGCATCCTGCGCGGCGACGCCTCGTGACCGTGGTGTGAGAGCCCCGTGCGCAAGACGGGGACGGGGGCGGGCCGGGGCCGGGAATCCGGCCCCGGCCCGCCCCTCGCCGATAACCGGAGGGTAACGTCTGGGGCGACAGGGGGACGGCACAACGGACAGTTGGACCAGCGAAAGGCACGATGTGACCGACATCGAACGCGTCGGAGTGGTGGGCTGTGGCCAGATGGGTGCGGGCATCGCGGAGGTGTGCGCCCGATCCGGCCTGGACGTCATGGTCGCGGAGACCACGGGCGAGGCCCTGGAGATAGGGCGCACCCGGCTGACCAACTCCCTCGGCAAGGCCGCGGAGCGCGGCAAGATCACCGAGGAGCAGCGCGACGCGACGCTGGACCGGCTGAGCTTCACCACCGACCTGGGGGAATTCGCCGACCGTGACCTCGTGATCGAGGCGGTCGTCGAGAATGAGCAGGTCAAGACGGAGATCTTCCAGGTTCTCGACCAGGTGGTGACCCGCCCGGACGCGATCCTCGCCTCCAACACCTCCTCCATCCCGCTGGTCAAGCTGGCCGTCGCCACCTCCCGCCCGGATCAGGTGATCGGCATCCACTTCTTCAACCCGGCGCCGGTGCAGGCGCTGGTGGAGCTGATCCCGGCGCTCACCACCGGTGACGAGACCATCAAGCGCACCGAGGCACTGGTCCACGACGTCCTGGACAAACACGCCATCCGCGCCCAGGACCGCGCGGGGTTCGTGGTCAACGCGCTGCTCATCCCGTATCTGCTCTCCGCCATCCGGATGTTCGAGTCCGGGATCGCCAGCCGCGAGGACATCGACAACGGCATGGAGATGGGCTGCGCCCATCCGATGGGCCCGCTGAAGCTGTCCGACCTGATCGGTCTGGACACGATCGCGGCGATCGCCGACTCGATGTACGGCGAGTACAAGGAGCCGCTGTACGCCGCTCCCCCGCTGCTGCTGCGCATGGTGGACGCGGGCCGGATGGGACGCAAGTCGGGCTCGGGCTTCTACACGTACTGAGGCAGGCCGCCTGCGATCTCTGATCGTCAGCGCCCCTCTCGACCGCTGCCTCACCATGCCCAGGAGTGAACCACCTCACACGACAACGGCCCTGCCCCATACCCTGGCGGTGACGAGCTGGACAGAGAGGGGCAAGGCCATGTCATGCGCGGCCACGTGGGCACGCGGCTGCCTGATGTCCGGATCGGTACGGGGCGGGCGAGCGGACTGTTCCACTCCGGGCGCGGCGTGCTGCTCGCGACCGGCGAAACGTACCTGACCACGGCGAAGCCGTGGGCTGATCGTGTCACCGCGACGCTTGTCGAGAGGACACCCTGGCCCGACGTCGACGCGGTGCTGGTACGGCCCGACGGCTATGTGTGCTGGACCGCGTCGGGAGACTCCCTCACCACGGCACTTCGGGCCTGGTTCGGCCACGCGGACTGAACAACCCGAGTCGATGGACGAGCGAGCCGGTCCGCCGACCGGCCGCTTCACGCGCGGCGGGCGGGGCCGGCAACGCAAGGGCGCTCATTCGTCCGTGTCCAGGTCCCGCCCCGCGTCGGCGCCGAGGACGCCGTCCAGCTCGGAGATCTCCCCGACCAGCCGGAGCACGTCCCCGGTGCCCTCGAGGGCGAGCTGCACCTCGGCGACGCCCGTATCGGAGGGCCGGGCCTCCTCCTCGGCCCGGACGACCCGGGCGGTGCGGTTTCGGCCCTTCCAGGGCGCCCGGTCCACCCGGACCTGCAGCACCCGGTACCCGGCCGCCGTACACAACTCCAGGACACGTGGCAGCAGCCCGGCGCCCACCCGGTAGGCGAGCTGCAACTCCACCCGTTCGGCCGACCAGAGGGCCGGCAGCCGGTGGGTGAGCAGCGGATAGCCGCGGATCACCAAGAAGTGCACCGCGGTGACCGCGGTGGCCAGCAGGGCCAGACCACCGCCGCAGGCCATGCCCACCGCACAGGTGAGCCAGACGGTCGCCGCGGTGGTCAGCCCGTGGACGGCATCGCGCCGGACGAAGATCAGGCCGCCGCCGATGAAGCCGATACCGGAGACGACCTGCGCCGCCACCCGTGAGGGGTCCAGGCCGACGTGGCCGCGCAGCAGCACATCGGTGAAGCCGTACTGGGAGACCTGCATGAACAGCGCGCTGCCCACGCCCACCAGGGTGTGGGTGCGCAGCCCGGCGCTCTTCTGCTGCACCGCCCTCTCGAGCCCGATCAGGGTGGACAGCACCAGCGCGACGCCGAGCTCGGCGAACTGCCGTACTCCCTGGTCGACACCGAATTCCCACATCGGAGCCGCGATCAGTCGCACATCCGTCCCTTCTGTCCGGTTCATCCGGTCTGTCCGCCCCCCGCGGTCCCTCCCTTCGACCGCCGTCCCCCATGCGTACCCGTTGAGTACCCGCGTTTCGCACGGGGTGTGCGCCGGTGACTCACACACCACCCCCACACACGCTCCCGCACTACCTGTGCATGCGCTTGACTCGGAGCGTTACCACTGCACGGACGTTACATCCGGAAGGGGATCAACCCGTGACCACCGAGCCCGAGCAAGCCGCGTTAGCCGTGGAGCTCGCGGAATTACGCCGGTCCGTCGACGTGGGCTTCACCCGCGTCGACGGCCGGCTCGCCCTGCTCGACCACCGAGGAGAACAGGCTGAGGAGGACGTGAACCAACTGGGCGGGCGGATGCGGATCCTGGAGCACGGACGCTGGCCGCTGCCCTCCATCGCCGCCCTGACCGGGGTATCCGCCCTGGCCCTGGCGATATGGCAGGCAGCGGGACACTAGCGCCGGTGCGGACGGCGGCCCGGCCTACCCGAGCCTGATGTGGTGGAGCAGCAGCAGCGCCGCCGCCATGTTGGCCGCGGGCACCTCACCGCGTGCGACCAGGTCGGGCACCATCTTCAGCGGCACCCACTCGCGGCGGTCCGACTCGAAGTCGTCCTCCGGGTGCCCGACGTACGATGCCTCCTCGGCCCAGTAGATGTGGTGCCGTGCGTCGGTGAGCCCGTTGGACGGCTCGACGGAGAGGAGATGGCGCAGCGGGCCGGGGCGCCAGCCGGTCTCCTCCTCCATCTCCCGGGCCGCGGCGTCGGCGATGTCCTCACCGTCCTCGACGACGCCCGCGGCCAGCTCCCAGCCCCAGGCGTCGGTGATGAACCGGTGGCGCCACAGCAGCAGCACCTCGTTGGCCGCGTTCACCACCGTGGCCACGGCCACGGGACGGAGCCGGATCAGATAGTGGTCCAGATGGCGCCCGTCGGGGAGCCGGACATCGGCGAGGTTGACTCGGAACCATCGGTTCTCGTACACGGTCCGCTCCCTGAGGTTCTTCCATCGCACTGTCAGCCACCTTTCGTCGAAACGGGAGGCCATGGTGGGCCACCCGCTGACGAGAGTGCGGACCGCGAGCGGAACCGCTGGTCACAGAGGAACGCGCAGTGCCCCGTCGATGAGCGCGGCGGCCTCGGCTGTCGCGGCGCTTCCGCTGGCCGCGAGGTGCTCCCGTACCGCCCGCAACCGGTCGCGTAACCGCTGGGACTCCATGCCCCGCGCGCGCTCGGTCATCTCCACCGCCGTGGCGCCCGCCCGGTCCACGTCCCCCTGACGCAGCTCGATATGGGTGAGCATGGCGAGCCGGTGCACCCGGCCCCGGTCGTGCGCGGGGGTGCCGACCGCGGCGGTGGCGTGCTCGCGGGCGCCGCCGAGGTCGCCGAGACTCAGCAGCGCCTCGGCCACCTGGACGTTCACCAGACCCGGCTGCACATAGCCGGTCTCGTCGGGCTCCTGGCCCGGTCTGATCCGGTCGGCGGCGGTCTCGGCGCGCCGGATGCAGGACAGCGCCCCGGCGCCGTCGCCGAGCCGGGCGTACGCCTTGGCCTGCATGGCGTAGAGGTCGGCGGCGAGCGCGGGGGTGATCTGGGAGCCCGCGGCGCGCAGCGCCGATTCGGCGAAGGCGACCGCCTGCCGGTACTCCTTCATGAAGAGGGACTGGTTGACCAGCAGCGCTATGACGTAGGCGCCCAGGCCCCGGTCGCCACTGGCCTTGGCGAGCCGCAGCGCCTGGTGGAAGTAGCGCTGAGCCAGGCCGTGCGTATTGGAGTCGTACGCGCAGATCCCGGCGATGGCCACCAGGCCGCCGGTCGCCCGGTGCAGTTGGCGGCCGGTGTCGTCGGCGTAGCTGCCGCGCAGCAGCGGTGCGGCCTCGGAGTTGAGGAACCCCACCACCCGGGTCCGGGTCGCGACGCCGCCGGCCTTGCGGTACATCTGCTCGTAGTGGGCACGGGCGGCGCGCAGCGTCTCGATGTCGGTCAAGCTGACCCGGGTCAGACCGCGCCGGGAGACATCGGAGTCCTCGGGAGGGTTCTCCCACTCCCACACCGGGATGACGGCGGGGGTGCCGGTGACCGCCGGGGCCTCGACGACATGCGGGCGCTGCTGCTCGTCGGAACGCCACAGCGCGGTGGCGCGCTCGACGAATCCGGAGAGCGGGGTGGCGGGCCCCCGGCGGCTGCCGGGGGTGCCGAGGCCGATGTCATCCAGGGTGAGGGCACGGTGCAGCCGCTCGCCCAGCACCTCGCAGATGAGGTCCGGCACCTGGCCGCGCGGCCGCTGGCCCTTCAGCCACCGGGCCACCGCGGTGTGCTCGTACCGCAGCTTCATCCCCCGGGCCCGGCCTGCCTCATTGACATGGGCGGCCAGTCCGGCGTGGGAGACTCCGGCCTCGTCGAGCACGGAGTCGAGCAGTGTATTGGGCTCCATCTCGCCCTCCCGAAACGCTCGGTGGCGCCAGCGTAGTGGAGGGAGATTCGCACGGGGTGTGAACGGGCGGGGCGGGGTGGGCCGTTGGCGCGGCGTGCAGGGGGTGTCCAGCGGGTCTTTCCCCTCCCCGCCCCTTCCCGTCACCAGGGGCTCCACCCCTGTACCCCCGGGGGTACAGGGGTGGAGCCCCGGCTGGGGAGGGGGCGGGGCAGGTCTGGGAGCAGCCTGCCCGCCGGTGCCCGTTGCCAGGGACTTCGCCCCTGGACGCCGGGGGCTGGGGCGGAGCCCCGGTTGGGGAAGGGGCGGGGTGGGGAGCAGCCCGCCCGCCGCGTCCGTTGCCAGGGCCTCGCCCCTGGACGCGGAGTTTGGGGCGGAGCCCTGCCACGTGGCGGAGCCGCATATCGATGCTGCGGGAAGGGGCGGGGCGGGGCGGGGGCAGCCTGCCCGCCGGTGCCTGTTGCCAGGGGCCTCGCCTCTGGGCCCCGGGGTCTGGGGCGGGGCCCCACCGCGCGGCGGAGCCGCATATCGATGCTGCGGGAAGGGGCGGGGAACAGCCCGCCGCAGGCGTCAAGATCCGCCGGACATCCCCTAGCCCCGGTTGGCGTCGGCGGCCGGGCGGGTGAGGGCCGTGGTGGCGGACAGCGGGCAGCGGTCGAAGCGCAGCGCGAGCAGCGCGACATCATCGGCGAGCCGCCCGCCGGTGTGACGCAGCAGCGCCGAGCGCACCCCCGCCACGACCGCCGCGGGGACGAGCGGCCCGGGGCCCGCGGCCTCGGACAGGGCGCGGCGCAGGGGGAAGAACGTGCCGTGGGCGTCGCGCACGTCCTCGGCGCCGTCGGTGTGCAGCACCAGCGTGTCGCCGACGCTCAGGGCGCTCCAGCGGGCGGTGGGAAGCTCGGCGGGGAGCGGGAAGAGGCCGAGCGGCGGCAGCACCTCACCGGGTGCGGTCTGCCGGGCCGTGGCCGGGCCGACCGGCTGTTCGTAGAGGCGGTACGGCCAGGGGTGGCCGCAGTTGAGGGCGGTGACCTCGCCGTCCGCGCCCACCTCCAGCAGCAGGACGGTCACGAACTCCTCGTCCACGTGGCTGTCCAGCGGGCACTCCTCGCTCGCGCGTGCCCGCAGATGGCGCTCCAGGGCGCGGTCGAGCCGCCGCAGCACCCCGCTGAGCAGGGGTTCCTCATGGGCGGCCTCACGGAAACTGCCGAGGACGGCGGCGACCGTGCCGATCGCGGCGAGGCCGTGCCCGCGCACATCGCCCATGATGACGCGGACGCCGTACGGGGTGGCCAGCGCCTCGTAGAGATCGCCGCCGACGGCGGCGCCCCGGCTGGCCGAGAGATGGCCGCCCGCCAGCTCGATGCCCTCCAGCCGGGCGGGGAGCGGCCGCAGCACTACGTCCTGCGCGGCGGTGGCGACCGCCCGGAGCTGTTCCAGTTCACGGACCAGCCGCAGCTTGCGGCCCGCTGTGAGATAGCAGGCGACGGCCACGCCGAGGATGGCGCAACAGGTGACCAGGGCGGCGTGCGGCTCCTTCCCGTCGCCGTCGGGATCCAGAGCGGTCGGAGGCGCGAGGGCGAACAGCAGGCCGGCGCCGCCGAGCAGCACGATGCATCTGCGGCGACCGCTGCTCGCGCAGGCGATGGCGGGTGCCGCGGCGAGGAGCGCGACGACCTCGGTGTGCTGCGGGGTCAGCAGCGCCCAGCAGATGGCGCCGAGCACCCACAGACAGGGAACCACGCGGGTGACCGCCCGTAGACTCCGTGCCCTCCGTACGAACGCGTCGCCGACTGCCGATGTCCCGATCATGTGTCGCCCCCAACGCCGGCCAATGAGGCGGTCGGCCGGGCCCCTGGACGATCGATCCCGCGCGGGCCGTGCGACCGGCACGATTCTGGCGACAGCTCCTGCCAATTGGACCCGTCCCTTCCGGATCTCACCTGATCGGGTGACCACGCCCCGGGCACCCACCCGAACACCCCAGCGCCCCGCGGACGCGGTGTCGGCTGTTTGCCGTCCACCGGGACGACGCGGCTCGGGGCCACGGCCCCGAGCCCCGCACCCGTGGACCGCAGCCCCATCCCCGCCGGAATCGCCGACGACGCCCACCCCGCCACGGCGGTGGCGGCGCCCCACGCAAAGGGGAGCGGGCGACCGCGCACCGAGCGGCCTTCAAGTACCCACCGTGCCGTGGCGGGTGGCCGTGGCAGGGGGCGCGACGCGCGCTGTCTGCGCGGAAGCCCTCGCGGGCAGAGCCGGGGAGGAGGGAGACCGGCGGCAGGGGAACGGGGAGGCGCGTAAACCACCGCCCCGGGCCGCCCCGGCGGGTGGGCTGCCGTGCCGGGGGTGGGCTCGGCGGTGGGGCACGGCCCAGGGCGGGGCCGCCCCATCCGTGGCCACCGCAGCGACCGACCCGAGCCGGCAAGGCGCATGAGCCCCGGGGCCCGGACGCGGGGATGGGGCGCAGCCCGAGTTGGGGGCGCCCCTCCGTGGCCATGGCGGCGCGAGGCGCGCCGCGCCGTGCCCCGGGCCCAAACGCAACCAGTGGGCGCAGCCCGAGTCGGGGCGCCCCCATGCGTGGCCACCGCGGCGACCGGCGCCGGCCGGCAGGCACCCGGGCCGCCGTGGCGGGGTCCAGACGCGGCGATGGGGCGCGCCCCGTTGTGGGGTGCGCCCCATCGCCGTGGTGGCAGCGAAAGCGGGATCAGGCTCCGCGGAGGGTGGCGCCCGTGCGGTTGGCGGCTGCCGATACCGCGGCGTCGCGGGATGTCGCGATCTCCTCGGCGGTCAGCGTGCGGTCCGGGGCGCGGAAGCGCAGCGCGTAGGCCAGCGACTTCCTGCCCTCGCCGAGCTGCTCACCGGTGAAGACGTCGAACAGGCGGAGGGATTCGAGCAGTTCGCCCGCGCCCTCGCGCAGCGCCGTCTCCACATCGGCCGCGGCGACCGAGGCGTCCACGATCAGCGCGACGTCCTGGGTGGCCACCGGGAAGGTGGAGACATGGGGGGCCTCCACACCGCCGGTGCCGGCCTGCTCCAGGCGGTCGAGCTCGATCTCCATCGCGCAGGTGCGCTCGGCCAGACCCAGGGCCTTGGTGACCCGCGGGTGGAGCTCTCCGGCGTTGCCGACGAGGATCTCCTCGCCGTCGACGACGGCCAGCAGCGCGGCGCAGCGGCCCGGGTGCCAGGGGTCCTGCTGGTCCTGGCGGACGATCAGCTCGGCCCCCGCCTCACGGGCCACGATCCGGCCCGCCTCGACGGCGTCGGCCCAGCTCACCGGGGTGCCCTTGCCCCACCAGCCGGCCTGCTCACGGTCGCCCGCGAGGACGACGGCGACGCGGCGCGGCTGGTGCGGCAGCGCGGCGTTGAGCCCGGCGATCTCCTCGTCGGTGGGACGGCGGTCGACGGGGAGGGTGGCCGCGGCCGGCTCGTGACCGGTGGCGCGGAAGACCAGGCCCGTCTCGAAGAGCGCGAGGTCGTGCTCGCCGCGCCCGGCGTTGCGGCGCAGCGCGCCGAGCAGCCCGGGCAGCAGCGTCGTACGGAGCGCGGGCTCGGCGTCGGAGAGCGGGTTGACCAGCCGGACCAGATCGCGCCGCGGGTCGTCCGCGGCCAGCCCGAACTGGTCGAGGGCCTCCTCGCCGATGAACGGGTAGTTCAGCGCCTCGACGTAGCCGGCTCCGGCCAGCGCCCGGCCGACCCGCCGGTGCAGCCGCTGACGCTCGGTCAGCCCGCGCCCGGCGGGCGGCCGGGGCAGCGTCGAGGGGAGGTTCTCGTACCCCTCGAGCCGGATGACCTCCTCGGCCAGGTCGTTGGGGTCGGTGAGGTCGGGCCGCCAGCTCGGGACGGTGACCGTGAGGTCGTCGGCGCCGTAGACATCGCAGCCGATCTGCTGCAGCCGGCGCACCACGGTCTCGCGGCCGTAGGACACCCCCGCGACCTTGTCCGGGTGGTCGGCGGGCAGCGTGATGGTGTGCGGTGCGCTGGGCGCGATGATCTCGGTGACGCCCACCTCGGCGGTGCCGCCCGCGAGCAGCACCAGCAGGTCGACGGTGCGCTGCGCCGCCGCCGAGGTGGCCTCGGGGTCGACACCGCGCTCGAACCGCCGGGACGCCTCGGAGGACAGCTTGTGGCGGCGGGCGGTGCGGGCGACCGAGACGGGGGCGAAGTGGGCCGCCTCGATGACGACCTCGGTGGTGCCCGCCACCTGGCCGGTCTCCGCGTCGGCGGTGGCGTCCGCGATCTCGGTGTTGGCGCCGCCCATGACACCGGCGAGGCCGATGGGCCCGCTCTCGTCGGTGATGACGAGGTCCTCGGCGTCCAGAACGCGCTGGGTGCCGTCGAGGGTGGTGAGCTTCTCGCCCGGCTGAGCGCGGCGCACGCCGATCGTCCCGTTGATCCGGGAGCGGTCGTAGGCGTGCAGCGGCTGGCCCAGTTCGAGCATCACGTAGTTGGTGATGTCGACCGCGAGCGAGACCGGGCGCATCCCGGCCTTCTGCAGTCGGCGCTCGAGCCAGATCGGGGAGTGCGCCTCGGGGTCGAGCCCGGTGACGGTGCGGGCGGTGAAGCGGTCGCAGCCGATCGGGTCGGTGACCTGGACGGGGTAGCCGTGGCTGCTCGGCGCGGGCACGTCGATCAGGGCCGGGTCGCGCAGCGGCAGCTCGTAGGCGGTCGCGGTCTCACGGGCGACACCGCGCATCGACAGGCAGTAGCCCCGGTCCGGGGTGACGGCGATGTCGAGGACCTCGTCGACCAGCTCCAGCAGCTCGATGGCGTCGGTGCCGACCTCGTACTCCGGCGGCAGGACGATGATGCCGTCGTGATCGTCGGACATGCCCAGCTCGCTGGCGGAGCAGATCATGCCCTCGGAGGTCTTGCCGTAGGTCTTGCGCGCGGAGATCGCGAAGCCGCCGGGCAGTTCGGCGCCGGGCAGTACGACCACGACCTTGTCGCCGACGGCGAAGTTCCGGGCTCCGCAGACGATGTTCTGCGGCTCACCGGTGCCGTTGGCCCGGCCGACGTCCACGGTGCAGAAGCGGATCGGCTTCTTGAAGCCCTCCAGCTCCTCGATGGTCAGCACCTGCCCGACGACCAGGGGGCCCTTGAGGCCGGCGCCGAGCTGCTCGACCGTCTCGACCTCGAGCCCGGCCGAGACGAGTTTGGCCTGTACGTCACGGCCGGTCTCACCGGCGGGCAGGTCGACGTACTCCCGCAGCCAAGAAAGCGGGACCCGCATCAGATCTCCATCCCGAAGGGCCGGGTGAAGCGCACATCACCCTCGACCATGTCTCGCATGTCTTCCACGTTGTGCCGGAACATCAGCATCCGCTCGATGCCGAAGCCGAAGGCGAAGCCGCTGTACTTGTCCGGGTCGACACCGCAGGCGATGAGCACCCGCGGGTTGACCATCCCGCAGCCGCCCAGCTCGATCCAGCCCTCGCTGGAGCAGGTGCGGCAGGGCCGGTCCGGGTTGCCCACGGACTCGCCCCGGCACACGTAGCAGAGCATGTCCATCTCGGCGGACGGCTCGGTGAACGGGAAGAAGTTCGGCCGCAGCCGAGTGGTCATGCCCTCCCCGAACAGCGCCCGCACCATGTGGTCGAGCGTGCCCTTGAGATCGGCCATGGTCAGGCCCTCGTCGATGGCGAGCAGCTCGACCTGGTTGAAGACGGGGGTGTGGGTGGCGTCCAGCTCATCGGTGCGGAAGGTGCGGCCCGGGCAGATCACATAGATGGGCGGCTCGCGGTCGATCATCGACCGGATCTGCACCGGCGAGGTGTGGGTGCGCAGCACCACTCCGGAGGACTCGCCGTCCTTCGCGCCGCGCACGAAGAAGGTGTCCTGCATCTCGCGGGCGGGGTGGTCGGGCGGGAAGTTGAGCGCGTCGAAGTTGAACCACTCGGCCTCCACCTCGGGGCCCTCGGCGACCTCGTAGCCCATCGCGACGAAGACGTCCTCGATGCGCTCGGAGAGCGTGGTGATCGGGTGGCGGGCGCCGGCCGGGGTGCGGTCGTACGGCAGGGTGACATCCACCGCCTCCTCGACCAGCACCCGGGCGTCACGCTCCGCCTCGAGCTCCTCCTGCCGGGCCTTCAGCGCCTGGTTGACCTGGCCGCGGGCCTGGCCGACGCGCTTGCCCGCGTCCGCCTTGGCGTGCGGTGGCAGGGCGCCGATCTCGCGGTTGGCGAGCGCGAGCGGTGAGCGGTCGCCGGTGTGGGCGACCTTCACCTCGCGCAGCGCCTCGAGGTCCCCGGCGGCGGCGATGGCGGCGAGCGCCTCGTCCCGCCTGCGGGCGATCTCTTCCGGTTTCAGTGCCTCGACCTCGACAGGGTCGTACGACTTATTGGGTGCCGACATCTCTTCCCGTACTTCCGAATTGTCCCCCAGCTACCGCTGGGAGGTGCCACCCGGCTGCGCGACTCCGGCTCGACTGGCTGCGACCGCTGCGCCCCGTGCAAGGGACGCCAAAGGTGCCAAAGCCCGAGTCTAAGGGGCGCGGGAGGGGTGTTGTTCCGGGGGACACCGCTCGGCGGCCGCCGCGCGGGGTCCGCCCCGTGCCGGAGAAGCCCGCGGGCGGCTCAGGCCAGATAGGCCGGGGTGCCCACGGGCAGGATAAATCGGAACTCCGCGCCGCCGCCGCGGGCCCGGTCGACGGTGATCGTCCCGCCGTGCGCCTCGACGATGCCCTTGACGATGTAGAGCCCGAGGCCGGTGCCGCCGCGCTTGCTGCCCCGCCAGAAGCGGGTGAAGACGCGGCTCATCGACTCCTCCGGGATACCGGGGCCTTCGTCGCTCACGGTGACGGCGGTCCTTTCGACAGGGGGGCCCTCCACGACCGGCTTGGCCGGTGTCGCGGGCGCTATATCAATAGTGACCGTTCCCTCGCCGTGGCGCACCGCGTTTTCCAGCAGGTTGCCCAGCACCTGATCGATCTTGTCCGGATCGGCCCACAGCCTGGGCAGCGGCCCCCTGGCCCTGATCAGGAACCGCTCGGCGGTGTGCCCGGCCGCGGTGAGCGCCTGCACATGGCGGCGGACGGCGGCGGCGAGGTCGACCGGCTGGCGGCGCACCTCCAGGCGGCCGGAGTCGATCCGGGAGATGTCCAGCAGCTCGGCGATCAGCCGGGTGACCCGGTTGGCGTCGGCGTCGACGGTCTCCAGCATCAGCCGCTTCTGGTCGTCGGTGAACCGCTCCCATTTGGCCAGCAGGGTGGCCGTGAACCCCTTCACGGACGTCAGCGGCGAGCGCAGCTCGTGGGCGACGGTCGCGATCAGCTCGGCATGGCTGCGCTCGGTACGGCGGCGGGCCTCGGTGCCGCGCAGGCAGACCACCACCCGGCGCACCGGTCCGGTCGGCCGCTCGCGCACATAGCGGGCCGAGACCAGCACCTCACGCCCGCCCGGCAGCAGCAGATTCCGCTCGGGCTGACCGGCCCGGATGGCCAGCCCTCCATACGGATCGGTCAGCGCCCACCAGCGCCGGCCGTCCAGGTCCTCTAACGGCAGGGCCACCTCGAGCCGGCGGCCGATCGCGTCCGCGGGGTCGGTGGCGGTGATCCGGGCCGCCGCCGCGTTGAAGCACGTGACCAGGCCGGTCTCATCGGCCACCACCAGGCCGTCGGGCAGATCGTCGGGATGCGGCGCGAATCCGTCCGGCGCGCCGCCGGGCAGGCCGGGGCCCGCCCCGGTGGACGAGAGGTCGCGCCCCCCGCCGGGCGGCCCTGCTCCGGGCGGCCCTGCTCCGGGCGGCCCTGCTCCGGGCGCATGGGCGTCGGCCGCCCTGGCGCCGGAGGTCCTGACGTCCATCCCCACACCCCCTCCCAGAGGGGGCAACCCTACTAGGTCGATGTGACGGAGCGGCACCCTGCGGGAGCGCGCTGCGCACGAGCGGAGGCATAGAGGCACACGGCGGCGGCCGTGGCGAGATTGAGGCTCTCGGCCCTGCCGTGAATCGGAACGCGCACCACCTCGTCCGCGAGTGCGCGGGTAGCCTCCGGCAGGCCCCATGCCTCATTGCCGAAGATCCAGGCGGTGGGGGCGCCCAGAAGCCCGTCGTCCAGCTCGGAGTCCAGGTCCCGCTCCCCCGCCCCGTCCGCGGCCAGCACCCGCGCCCCGGCCTCCCGCAGCCCGCTCACCGCGCGCTCTACGGGCACCCCGACGGCGACGGGGAGATGGAAGAGGGAGCCGACGGATGCGCGTACGGCCTTGGGGTTGTAGGGGTCCACGGAGGCGTCCGTCAGCACCACGGCGTCCGCCCCGGCGGCATCGGCGCACCGCAGCACGGTCCCGGCGTTGCCGGGGTCGCGGACGTTCGCGAGGACGGCGACGAGCCTCGGCCGGGCGCGCAGGATCTCCTCGAACGGCGAGTCGAGGAAGCGGCACAGCCCGACGACGCCCTGGGGGGTGACGGTGTCGGACATCTCCGCGATGACCTCGTCGGACGCGGTGAGGACGGGAAGGTTCGCGGCGCGGGCGGCGGCGAGGATGTCCGCGTGGCGCTCGGCGGCCTCGGGGGTTGCGTACACCTCCACGAGGTGCGTGATGGCCTCCCGTACGGCCTGCGGCCCCTCGACGATGAACCGCCGCTCCTTCCCGCGGAAGCTGCGCTTGGCAAGCCGCCGGGCGGCGGTGACACGCGGCGATCGCAGGGACGTCAACTCGGGGGTCGCCATGGGGTGCGATGCGCTTTCTCGTGCGGTGTGTGGTGGTGGCGCGGGGCGGATTTCCCCCACCCCGCCCCTCCCCGAAACCGGGGACAGGCCCCCGGGCCCCGGGGAACGGCGGCAGCCGGGGCCGCCTTGGCCGCGCCGCCCGGCCGGGCGGCGCCGGGCGCCCCCGCGGACCGGGTCCGGCCCGTCCGGGCGGCGGCCACGCGCCGAGCCGGGCCGGACAGGTCCCGCCGGGCGGCCGACGCGGAGCCAGGTTGTGGGCAATCGTTCCGCAGGACGGAGACAGCCCGGTTGCGGGCAATCGCCCTGCGGGGCGGGGCACGCCCGGTTGTGGGTGATCGTTCCGCCGGGGGCACCTCCCAGCGGTGGCTGGGGGAGGAACGGGTGGGCACAACCCGGCCACCGGCCCGCGTCCGGCAACGAACCCCCCAGGGGCACCGACATACGCGGACCCGCAGGTACGCGTTCACCTGCGGGTCCGTGGCGTACAGCTCAGCGCAGCGGTTACGCGGCCTTCGGCGCGTTGACGTCGCTCGGCAGCGCCTTCTGCGCCGCCTCGACCAGCGCGGCGAACGCACCGGCGTCGTTGACCGCGAGGTCGGCCAGGATCTTGCGGTCCACCTCGATGTTGGCGGCCTTCAGACCCTGGATGAAGCGGTTGTACGTCATGCCGTTGGCGCGGGCAGCGGCGTTGATGCGCTGGATCCACAGCTGCCGGAAGTCGCCCTTGCGCTTCTTGCGGTCGTTGTAGTTGTAGACCAGAGAGTGGGTGACCTGCTCCTTGGCCTTGCGGTACAGGCGGGAGCGCTGGCCCCGGTAGCCGCTGGCCTGCTCGAGGATCGCCCGGCGCTTCTTGTGGGCGTTGACTGCCCGCTTGACGCGTGCCACTTGTTAACTCCTTGTACGGGGCCGCGGGTGACTCACGCGGCCCGGAAACGAATAGGTCCCGGTCTGGCGCTCGCCCCGCCGAAGCGGGGCGGGGCGTCACTTGCCGAGAAGCTTCTTGATCTTCTTGGCGTCGGCGGGGGCCATCTCGACCTTTCCGGCCAGGCGGCGCGTCAGCGTGGACGGCTTGTGCTCGAGAAGGTGGCGGCGACCGGCGCGCTGGCGCACCACCTTGCCGGAGCCGGTGAGCTTGAAGCGCTTGCTGGCACCGCTGTGCGTCTTGTTCTTCGGCATGTCGCCGTACTCTCCTCGTCGGGACGCTTCCGCGGTTCTGCACGCGGAAGCGTCATGTGTTTCGGTTGGTGTCCGGAGCCGTTCGGCCCCGGGTGGGCGGTCGAGGCTCGCGCCTCTCAATCACGCCTCGGCGGGCTCCTCGGCAGGCTCCTCGACGGACGCGTCCGGGGACTGGTCCAGGTGAGGAATTCCCTGGCGCTCCGCCTTGCGGGCGGCCTGCGCCTCGCGGGCTTCGGCCATCGCCTCGGTCTTCTTCTTGTGCGGACCGAGAACCATGATCATGTTTCGGCCGTCCTGCTTCGGATTGGACTCCACGAAGCCCAGCTCCTGGACGTCCTCGGCGAGCCGCTGCAACAGCCGGTAGCCGAGCTCGGGCCGGGACTGCTCACGGCCACGGAACATGATCGTGATCTTGACCTTGTCGCCCTGCTTGAGGAACCGGACGACGTGACCCTTCTTGGTGTCATAGTCGTGCGGGTCGATCTTCGGCCGGAGCTTCATCTCCTTGATGACCGTGTGCGCCTGGTTCTTGCGCGCTTCACGGGCCTTCATGGCCGACTCGTATTTGAACTTTCCGTAGTCCATGAGCTTGCAGACCGGCGGGCGAGCGGTCGCCGCCACCTCGACGAGGTCGAGGTCGTACTCCTGCGCAAGCTCCAGGGCCTTGGCAAGCGGCACGATGCCGACCTGCTCGCCACTGGGACCGACGAGTCGCACCTCGGGGACGCGAATCCGGTCGTTGATGCGGGGCTCGGCGCTGATGGATCCTCCTCGGTTGCACCACGCGACCGTCTGGCGGACTGCCGCGTAACGTCTGTTTCGGTTTGACCACCGCGCCGTAACGCACAAAACGCCCCGACGGGTACACAGGCGGGGCTCCTCATTGACCGGGAGCACCGCCGCGATATCACCGCGGGGCGCAGCCTGACCGATGACCTGCCGGCCCGGGGGGTCGGAAGGTGGGAGCTGGGGAGCCTCCACTTGTGGGCCGGACACACACGTGACCGGCCGGTCGTTTATCTACGATACCAGGACCGGGCCGGGATGCTCACCCGGTGCGCCCTCGGCGTCCGCCCCGTCCCCTGTTCCCCTGCGTTCCCCCACGTTCCCCTGGCGTTCCTCGGCGTTTCTGTGAACTCACCCGCCCCGTGCGTACGGCGCCGGGCGGCCGCCTAGGCTGGGGCCCACCATCCCTCAGGAAGTGAGCCCCGACCACCATGAGCGACGCCAACGCCGGGCAGCCGCCGGCCCCCGACTTCGACCGGATGACCCGGGACATCGCGGATGTGCCCGCGGTCGAGGTGATCACCACGGTCGCGGTGCACCTGATGAGCGCCGCCGCGGTCAACCTGGGCCTGGCCGAGGAGGGCCCCCAGCACAAGGATCTGGACGAGGCACGGAAGCTGATCAACGCCCTGGCGGGGCTGGTCACGGCCAGCGCCACGGAGATCAGCTCCTTCCACGCCGCTCCGCTGCGGGACGGCCTGAAGTCCCTGCAGCTCGCCTTCCGCGAGGCGTCGGTGGTGCCGGACGAGCCGGGACAGGGGCCCGGCGAGAAGTTCACCGGCCCGGTCTTCGGCTGACCCCCGGAGGGCACGAGCCCCTTGAGCCCGTACGCCCTCGGGAGCCCCTACGCCCTCCGGGCCCGGGCCCCGCGTGCGCGACTCAGGCCGCCTCCGGGCCCTTGGTCTCCTGGCCGCCCGCCTCGGGGCGGTGGCCGCCGCGCAGCCGCCCCCACGGTCCGGTCGCCGGGGGCGGATGGGCCTCCTCCTGGTCGGCCTGCCCCGCCGGACGGAGATGGGTGAACCGGTGCACCACGGCGGCGAGCACCCCGCCGACCAGCGGTGCCACGATGAACAGCCAGAGCTGGCCCAGCGCATCGCCGCCCGCGAAGATCGCGGGGCCGAAGCTGCGCGCCGGATTGACCGAGGCCCAGGTCAGCGGGATGCCGATCAGATTGACCGCGGCGAGGGCGAGGCCCACCGGGATCGGTTCGCCGCCGACCAGCGCCACCGAGTGGGTCACCGCCAGGTAGACGAAGACCAGCAGGAAGGTCAGCAGCACCTCGGCGAGGAAGGCCCCGCCCGCGCCCATGCCCATCGGTGAGCGGCCGCCGTAGCCGTTGCTGCCGAAGGCGTCGGCCGTCTGGAGCCTGGGCACCTGGTTGGCGAGCAGGAAGAGCACCGCCGCGCCCACGATCGCGCCGACGAACTGCGCGACCCAGTACTGGACGGCCGTACGGATGTCGATGCGCTTGGCCAGCAGCACGCCGAGGGTCACCGCCGGGTTGATGTGGCAGCCCGAGATGCGTCCGAACGCGTAGGCGATCGCGATCAGCGTGAAGCCAAAGGCGAGCGAGATCCCGAGGGCGTTGATGTAGTCGCCCGCCAGGACCAGCGAACCGACTCCGAAGAGGACCAGCATCGCGGTCCCGATGAACTCCGCTACGACCGTTCTCGTCTCCATGGCGCTCTCCTCACGCAGATTCCGACCGCCAGTCGCCTAAGCATTGTGGGGGGAATTGAGGCGATTCGCCTGTTGGTCCGAATGGGGAGGGCCGGGGCCCGCCCCCGCAGCGGGCCGGGCTCTGCCTCTGCGGCGGGCCGGGCTCTGCCTCTGTGGCGGGCCGGGCCCCCGACCCCTCAGCGGCTGAAGAGCGGTTCGCCGGGAACCTTCGCGTCCGGCGGCAGCAGCGCCAGGGTCAGTCCGCGCACCAGCCGTGCCCGCAGCACCTCGTCGGCGGCCAGGGCGCCCGCCACCCGGTGCGCCGTCTCCCGCGCGGGCGCCTGAGGCACCAGGGCGAGCGCGAGCATCCCGTCGGCGTCCGCCGCCGGGGCCAGATGGGCCCGGAGCACCTCCGGCTCGGCGGCCAGTACTGCACGCACGGCCTCGGTCACGGCCGGGTCGGCGAGCGGATCGGTGCTGGTCCGCCCCTCGGCGAGGGCCAGCAGCGCGGGGCCGGTCAGCTGGTACGGCACCGGGCCCGCGAGGTCCAGGACCAGCGTGTCCGCCTTCTCATGGGCGGCGGCCTCCAGCGCCTGGCGCAGCGGTACGGCCACGGGCCGGGCGTCCGGGCGCCAGCGGGCCAGCGTCTCCAGCGAGGTGAAGGCGGGCAGGGCGCGCCGGCCGCCGGGGGCCTGCAGCGTGGGCACCGCCATGTCGCTGCTCTTTTCGCGGCGCAGCCGGTCGGGCCCCTCCTCGACCTCGCCGAGGATCGCCACCACTGGGACGAGGAGGCGGGCGTCGGTGAGCGCGGCGAGCACCTCGGGCTCGGCCGAGCGGTCATCGGCCCAGGCGGCGAGCGCCGCGGTCAGCCGGGGGTCGGCGGAGCCGTCGTCGCCGGAGAAGCCAGGGTCGGGAATGTTCTTGAGCGCCACGCCATGAGGGTATCGAGGGCGGGGAGGGCCCGACGCGGCGGGCGGCGGGCGGCGGAGAGGGAGGCGGCGTGGAGCGGATGGCGGACGACGTGACGGGGCAGGGGCTGAGCGCGGCGCTCGCCGACGCGCTCGGCCCCGCGGCCCAGGGCTCCGGCGCGCACTTCTCCGTCGCCGTCCTGGACACCCGGTCGGGGACGAGCGGGGTCCACGGCGACGGCTCGTACGCCACGGCGAGCATCGTCAAAGTGGGCATCCTCGCGGCGCTGCTGCTCAGGGCGGAGGACGAGGGGCGGTCGCTGACCGCCCAGGAGCGATCGCATGCGGCCGTGATGATCGAGCGGAGCGACAACGACGCGGCGACCGCGCTGTGGCAGACGATCGGCGGCGCGGACGGGCTCGACACGGCGCACCAGCGGCTCGGCCTGACCGCGACCCGTGCCGGGAGCGGCGGGAACTGGGGCGTGACCCTGACCACCGCCGCCGACCAGCTGGCCCTGCTGGGCGCGGTCTTCTCGGACGACTCGTCGCTGGACGGCGCCGCGCGGACGTATCTACGGGCGCTGATGGGGCGCGTCGTCGACCGCCAGAGCTGGGGCGTCTCGGCCGCCGCCGACGGTGGCGGCCCCGGGACACGGCTGAAGAACGGCTGGATGCCCCGCGATGCCACCGGGCTGTGGGTCGTCAACAGCATCGGCGAGGTGACGGCGGACGGGCGCGCCTGTCTGGTCGCGGTGCTGTCCGAGGGCAGCGCGGACCTGGACAGCGGGGTGGCGCTGGTCGAGGAGGTGGCGCGTACGGCCGTGGCGACGGCCCGCACCTACCGATCCCGGTAAGGGGCCGCCGGAACGGCCCCCAGCCGACAGCGGCCGTGGGGCCCGGCCCGGCGCCGTACGGAACCCGGTGAGCGGCCCGCACAGCGCGCCCGGCCCAACGCCGCCGCCATGCCGCAGCGCGCGGCACGCCCGAGCCGACGACGCGGCGCCCGGGGCCCGCTCAGCGCGCGGAACCCCGTCGGCAGCGCCCGCAATGGGCCCCAACTGGCCGCTCACCCCGACGCGGCTCGGGCCAACGCCTCGCTCAGCGCGAACGAAAGGTCGGGAGCAGCGCTCACGGCGGTTCTCGGCCGACCAGCGTGCCCCGACGCGGCTCAGCGCGGGCGGTACCTCGCAGCGGCGCCCTCGGAGCGAGTCCCGGCCGACCACGCGCATCGCCGACACGCCCCAGGCCAACGCCCGGCCTCAGCGCGCACGGATCGCCAGGAGCACCGCGCGCAAGCGCGGTGCGCGCCGCGTCCGAGCCGACGACACGGCGGGCGACGTGGCCTCAGCGCGCGCGGATGCCCGTGAGCAGCGAGCGCAGCCTGGGTGGCACCCGTAGGGGGCCCGAGCCGCGCCATAGGGCGACCGCGGCGACCACCAGGGCCGCTCCGGCGATTCCGGCGAGCAGCGCCATCTCGTTGGGGCCGGAGTCGCCGTGCGCGCCCTGGGCGTGGCCCGGACCGTTGCCGAAGTAGCGCTGGGGGGAGGAGGCCACGGCGGGGCGCTGGGCCTCCGGCTTCATCTTGCCGCCCGCGGCGATCGCCGCCGCCGGGTCCACCAGGCCCGCGCCGAGGGCGTCGCTGCGGCCGCCCTCCGGGACGTCCTGGGCGGTCCGGGTGAGGAGCTCCCGGACCTGGCGCGGGCTCAGCTCGGGGTGGGCGGCGCGGACGAGGGCGACGGAGCCGGAGACGAAGGCGGCGGCAGCGCTGGTCCCCCAGCCCTCGTAGTAGCGCTTGTCGGGGTCGGCGATGACCACGTCGACGCCGGGTGCGCAGACGGTGGCGTACCAGCGGCGGGTGGAGAAGGCGGCGCGGGAGCCGTAGCGGTCCACGGCGGTCACGGCGATCACCCCGGGGTAGGCGGCCGGATAGGAGACCCGGTCGCCCTTCTGGCCGCCGTTGCCCGCGGAGGCGACCACGGCCACGCCCTTGCGCAGCGCGTACTGCACGGCGGCGTCCTCGGCGGCCTCGGGGTGGGCGGAGGCGCTGTCGTCGCCGAGCGAGAGGTTGATGACGTCGGCGCCGTGGTCGGCGGCCCAGCGGATACCGGCGGCCAGCGCGCCGCCACGGGACGAACGGGCCTTCTTACGGGCGGCGTCGGAGTCCTCGAGGATCACCCGCACCGGCAGGATCCGCGCCTTCGGCGCGACGCCCAGGACGCCCTCGCCGCCGGCCGCGCCGTGGCCGTGCCCGGCGATGATCCCGGCCATGGCGGTGCCGTGGCGGGCCCAGGCGCGTTCGCCGCGCCGGGCGCCGAAGCCGATGAGGTCCTTACCGGGCAGCACTTGGCCTTCGAGGTCGGGGTGGCCGTCGTCGACGCCGGTGTCGAGGACGGCGACGGTGACCCCGGAGCCCTTGGTCGTCTGCCATGCCTCTTGGACGTGGAGGGTGTCCAGCGCCCACTCCTGGGCCTGTATGCCGTCGGCGTTCGCGGGCGCGGCGAGCACCAGGGTCAGCCCCGCGGTGGTGAGAGCCACTGCCAGGCGCCGCCCGATCCCGGTCATGACGTGGTCTCCGTGAGCGTGGAGAGGGCCCGGCGGAATATGGGCTCGATCGCGTCGGCGATGCCTCGGGCGTCGTTGCCGAGGCCCGACTGCGCGGGGGCCGAGGTGGCGCCCCGCTGGGTCGCCTCGCCCGCCGACTGCGGATCGGTGACCTTACGGCCGTCGGCGAAGCCGCTGACGCTGTAGATGACGACGGGGGCGTCGGTGAGGATCCGGATCCGCCAGCTGGCGCGCTGGTCGTCGCCGAAGCCGGCCGCCGCGGTGCCCTTGGCGGCGTACGCGCGGGGCATCAGATCGGTGCGCTCGTCCAGCTTCTCGGTCACGAAGCGCTGGTGCAGCGTCCGCATCCCGGTGGGGCCGGAGGTGGTGATCAGCACCCCGACGGTGGTGACGCTGGTGCTGGTGGCATCGGTGTACGTGGCGCGCACCAGGCGCTTGCAGCCCACCGGGGCCAGTGCCTTGGCGAGCAGGGGGTCGAATCCGCCGCCGCAGCTGCTGTCCGGGGCGACGGCTATTCGGCTCCAGACGCGATCGGCGCCGCCCGGGCCCTCGCCTTTGCCGCGCAGGGTGCGCGGGAAGAGGCCGTCCACGGGGACGCTGTGCCAGGCGGAGCGGGCGTGGGCGTAGGTGTCGGCCGTGGACGGCGCGGCGGCGGGGTCCTCGCCCAGCCAGCTCCCGGCCGCCGCGCCGCCGAGCAGCCCGAGGCCGAGGACGAGACTCGCGGCGGCGGCCGCCGTACGGCTGGGCGGACGGCGCCGGCCGCCCCGCCCGCCGTCGGCGAAGAACGCGCCGGTGCGCGGCGGTGCGGAGGGGCGTGGGGGCAGCCGGGTGCCGGACGCCCCGGCGGTGCCCCTGGGGAACGGGACCTTCGCCCGTACGCCGAGGATGGGGGTGTCCGGGTCCGGGGTGAACCCGGGCGGGGCGGTGGGGCGCGGCGGGGGCGGGGAAGGCTGCGCGGGCGCCGTGCGCGGGGATGTGCGGGACGTGGTGGGGGCGTGCCGTGGGGTGAGTGCGCCTGTTCCGCGTCGGTGCTCACCTGCACCACCTCGCAGCCGTCGACACCTGTTTCACCTGGCTCCGTCCGGTTCGCCGCACCACCCACCGCCTTTCGGGCAGGTGGGCCCGTATACGGACAACACGCCGCTGACCTGCCGGTCGTGGCGTGCGCGACACTCTACGGGGAGCCGGGGCCCTGCGCACCGGCTGCCCTCTACCCAGTGGTAATGGCGGTCTGGCAAGCTGCGTCCATGTCCGCTGCCGCCGCTGACCGGGCCCGGTACGACCGGGCCACCGCCCATCTCGAAGCGCCCGTGGCGATTGTCGACCTGGGAGCCTTCGACGACAATGCCCGGGATCTGGTCCACCGGGCGGGAGGCAAACCGATCCGCGTCGCCAGCAAATCGGTGCGCTGCCGGGCGCTGTTGGAGCGGGTGCTGGCACGGGACGGCTTCGCGGGGATCATGAGCTTCACGCTGCCGGAGTCGCTGTGGCTGGCTCGTGAGGGGTTCGACGACGTCCTGCTCGCCTATCCCTCCACCGACCGGGACGGCTTCGCCACCCTGACCAGCGACCCCAAGCTGGCCGAGGCCGTGACGGTCATGGTGGACGACCTCTCCCAGCTCGATCTGATCGACAGCGTTCGCGCCGGGACCGAAGAGGTCCGGGTCTGCCTGGAATTGGACACCTCGCTGCGGATGCTCGGCGGGCGGGTGCGGGTCGGGGCGCTGCGCTCACCGCTGCGCGAACCGGAGCAACTGGCCGAGCTGGCACGGGCGATCGACCGCCGCCCCGGCTTCCGGCTGGTCGGGCTGATGGCGTACGAGGGTCATGTGGCGGGCGTGGGCGACGCGGTGCCGGGCAGTCCGCTGCGCTCGCGCGCCGTACGGCTGATGCAGTCCGTGGCACGCCGGGAACTCGCGGCCCGCCGGGCCGCGGTCGTGCGGGCGGTGCGGGCGGTGGCGGACCTGGAGTTCGTCAACGGCGGCGGTACGGGCAGTGTGCAGCACACCGCCGCGGAGGACGCGGTGACCGAGATCGCCGCCGGATCCGGGCTCTACCAGCCGCGCCTCTTCGACAACTACACCTCCTTCCACGGCCGCCCGGCCGCCCTGTTCGCCCAGCCGGTGGTGCGCCGGCCCGGGGTGGGCGTGGTGACGGTGCTCGGCGGCGGCTATCCGGCGTCGGGCGCACCGGGCCGGGACCGGCTACCGGTGCCGTATCTGCCGGAGGGGCTGGTGTACGACTCGATGGAGGGGCCGGGCGAGGTGCAGACCCCGCTGCTGGGCACGGCCGCCGACGATCTGCTGATCGGCGACAAGGTGTGGTTCCGGCATGCCAAGGCCGGTGAGCTGTGCGAGCGGTTCGACACGCTGCGGCTGATCGAGGGGGACCGGGTGGTGGCCGACGCGCCGACGTACCGGGGCGAGGGCAGAACGTTCCTCTGACCGGCACCCTCCTTCGGCCCGGACGGACCGGCGACTTCGGCCCGGACCGACCGACGACTTCGGCCTGAATGGACCGGCGACTTCGGCCTGAATGGACCTACGACGCGCCTGGACGGACCGGCGACGCGCCTAGATGGACCGGCCGTCGCCCGCCAGCGCCTCGATGCCCTTGACGATCTTGTCCATGTCGCTGAGCGGCGGCGCCTTGTCGCTCTCGTCGAATCCGAAGCGCACCACGACCATCGTGTCCGGCACGGTGGGCGACGGGAAGGCCAGCGACTGGACGACGCCGTCGTCACCCTTCTTCGTCACCACCTTCCAGCGGACCAGATAGCCCTTCCCGCCCGCGACCTCGACCGCCGACTCCTTCAGCTCCTTGTGGGAGGTGATCCCGCCGTACGCCTTACGGTCGTTGTCCTCGTCGGTGCCGTAGGACTCCTCGGCGTTCTGCGCGATGTCCTCCTTGGCTATGCCCTTGGCGGAGGTGGCCTTGTAGCCCTGGGCGGTCCGCGAGAAGGCGCCGCCGCGCACACATTCGGTGGACGGGTCGCCCGGGCAGGGGTAGCGGGAGGTGGTGACGCCCGCGCCGCCGGAGCTGCTGCGCCCCGCCTGCCAGCCGGTGAGCACCGGCAGGCTGATGCCGTTGCCGGGGTCCGGGGCGGTGTCCGGGTCGTAGCTGGGCGGTGCGCTGGGGGTGTCGGTGGGCCCGTCCGAGGGGCTGTCCGGGGTGGGGAGCTCCGGGGCCGGGTCGCCGCCGTCCGGCGGGGCGGAGTCGCTGGGGGCGGCGGGTCCGGTCTGGGCGTTGCCACCACCGCCGTCGCCGCCGTCGCCCAGCAGCACGATGCCACCGACGATCGCGGCGACCACGACGCCGGCGGCGACCGAGACCGCCGCGATCCTCGGGCCGCGGCCCCGGCCGTGGCCGCCCTGCCGCCCGGGCAGGTAGGGCGGCGGCGGTGGGCCGAAGGCCGGGTCCGCGGCGCCCGAGGCGTCACGGGTGTACTCGCTCCAGGCGGAACCGTCCCACCACCGTTCCATGGCGGGGCCGTTACCTGCGTAGCCGGGATCGGGGTACCAGCCGGGGGGCGTGTTCATGGTCACACGGTCAGCCTATGGCCAGGGGTGCGGTCCGTACACCGCGGATGGCGGGACTGCGCACAGGACTACAACGGAGTGACGTACGCCCCGGCGATCCCGCCGTCCACGAGGAACTCGGCGGCGTTGACGAAGGAGGCGTCATCGCTGGCCAGGAAGGCCACGGCGGAGGCGATCTCCTCCGGTTCGGCGAACCGGCCCACCGGCACATGGACCAGCCGGCGCTGGGCCCGCTCCGGGTCCTTGGCGAACAGCTCCTTCAGCAGCGGGGTGTTGACCGGCCCCGGGCACAGCGCGTTGACCCGGATGCCCTCGCGGGCGAACTGCACGCCCAGTTCGCGGGACATGGCCAGCACCCCGCCCTTGGAGGCGGTGTAGCTGATCTGCGAGGTGGCGGCGCCCATCACGGCCACGAAGGAGGCGGTGTTGATGATGGAGCCCCTGCCCTGCTGCCGCATATAGGGCAGTGCGGCCTTGCAGCACAGGTAGACGGAGGTGAGGTTGACCTCCTGGACCCGCTTCCAGGCGTCGAGTCCGGTGGTGAGGATCGAGTCGTCGTCGGGCGGCGAGATACCGGC
Organism: Streptomyces sp. 11-1-2; assembly: GCF_003595545.1. NCBI lineage: Bacteria > Bacillati > Actinomycetota > Actinomycetes > Kitasatosporales > Streptomycetaceae > Streptomyces > Streptomyces sp. 11-1-2. The sequence goes on along the minus strand of NZ_CP022545.1, from coordinate 8,911,703 downwards.
GTTGTTGAAGGCGATGTCCACCGAACCGTAGGTGTCGAAGGCGGTCTTGAAGAGCGCCTCGACGTCCTCGGGGTCGGTCACGTCCACCCGGACGAAGAGCCCGCCGACCTCGTCGGCCGCGGCCTTGCCCGCGCTCTCGTCGATATCGGCGCAGACGACCTGCGCGCCCTCGGAGGCCAGGCGGCGGGCGGTGGCCAGGCCGATGCCGCTGCCCGCTCCGGTGACGACGGCGGTACGGCCCACCAGACGGCGGCACACGGGGGTCTCGGTCACGTCACTGCTCCTCGGTGCTGATGAAGACGTTCTTGGTCTCGGTGAAGGCGGTAAGGGCGTCGGGGCCCAGCTCCCGGCCCAGGCCGGACTGCTTGTAGCCGCCGAAGGGGGTGGCGTACCGCACGCTGCTGTGCGAGTTGACGGACAGGTTCCCGGCGGCGACGGCGCGCGAGACCCGGACCGCGCGGCCCACGTCGCGGGTCCAGATCGAGCCGGACAGGCCGTAGTCGGTGGCGTTGGCCAGCCGTACGGCGTCGGCCTCGTCCTCGAAGGGCAGGACGACGGCGACGGGGCCGAAGATCTCCTCCACGGCGGCGCGGTCCCCGGGGCCGGTGGCCTCCAGCACGGTGGCCGGGTACCAGAACCCCTTGCCCTTCGGGGCCTCGCCACGGATCGCGGCGGGCGCGTCCTCGGGTACGAAGGACCGTACGCGCTCCCGCTGGGCGGCCGAGATCAGCGGGCCCATGGCGGTGGCGGGGTCGGCCGGATCGCCGACCGCGAAGGAGGTCACGGCGGGCGCCAGCAGTTCCATGAACCGGTCGTAGACGCTGCGCTGGACCAGGATGCGGCTGCGGGCGCAGCAGTCCTGGCCGGTGTTGTCCAGGAAGGAGCCGGGGGCGGCGGCCGCGGCGCGCTCGATGTCGGCGTCGGCGAAGACGATGTTCGGGCTCTTGCCGCCGAGTTCGAGGGTCACCCGCTTCACGCCGGCCGCGCATTTGGCCATGATCCCCTTGCCGACGGCCGTGGAGCCGGTGAAGACGACCTTGGCGACGCCGGGGTGCTCGACCAGCGCGGCGCCCGCGACCGGCCCGGCCCCGGGCAGCACCTGGAAGAGCCCCTCGGGAAGGCCCGCCTCCAGGGCGAGTTCGGCCAGCCGGAGCGCGGTGAGCGGGGTGGTTTCGGCCGGTTTGAGGACCACGGCGTTCCCGGCGGCCAGGGCGGGCGCGGTGCCCCAGGCGGCGATCGGCATGGGGAAGTTCCACGGCGCGATCACCGCGACCACGCCGAGCGGCTCATGGAAGGTGACGTTCAGCCCGCCCGCCACCGGGATCTGGGCGCCGTTCAGCCGCTCCGCTCCCCCAGCCGCGTAGTCCAGCAGATCGCGCACATTGCCCGCCTCCCAGCGGGCGTTGCCGATCGGATGGCCCGCCTCGCGGACCTCCAGCGCCGCGAGCTCCTCGATGTGCCCGTCCACCACGGCGGCGAAGCGGCGCAGCAGCCGGGCGCGGTCGGCGGGTGCCAACGCGGCCCAGCCGCGCTGCGCCTCGGTGGCGCGGGCGACGGCGGCTGCCACGTCTTCCGGGGTGGCGGCGGGGACGGTGGCGATGACCTCCTCGGTGGCCGGATTGAGGACCTGGTGCTCGTCGGGGTGCGGGTGCTCGTTGCTCACTCGGTGGTTCCTCACATGCGCTCGAAGGACCGGAAGCGCTCCCAGTCCGTGACGGCGGTGTCGTAGGCGTCCTGCTCCACGCGCGCCATGTTGAGGTAGTGCTCGACCACCTCGTCGCCGAAGGCGGCCCGCGCTATGGGGCTGTTCCGCCACAGCTCGGCGGCGTCGCGCAGCGAGGTCGGGACGTGCTCGGCGTCGCCGGTGTAGGCGTTGCCGGTACAGACCTCGGGGAGCTCCAGCTCCTGCTCGACGCCGTGCAGCCCGGCGGCCACCATCCCGGCCACGGCCAGGTACGGGTTGACATCGCCGCCCGGGAGCCGGTTCTCCAGCCGGTGGGAGGGGCCGTGGCCGATGACGCGCAGCGCGCAGGTGCGGTTGTCCGGGCCCCAGGCGACGGCGGTGGGCGCGAAGGAGCCGGGGCGGAACCGCTTGTAGGAGTTGATGTTCGGGGCGTAGAGCAGGGTGAAGTCGCGCATCGCCGCGATCTGTCCGGCGAGGAAGTGGCGCATGGTCTTCGACATGCCGTACGGGCCGTCGTCGTCGGCGAGCACGGGGTGCCCGGCCTCGTCGCGCAGCGAGAGGTGGATATGGCAGGAGTTGCCCTCGCGCTCGTCGTACTTGGCCATGAAGGTGAGCGCCATGCCCTCCTGGGCCGCGATCTCCTTGGCGCCGGTCTTGTAGACGGCGTGCTGGTCGCAGGTGGTCAGGGCGTCGTCGTAGCGGAAGGCGATCTCGTGCTGGCCAAGGTTGCACTCCCCCTTGGCCGACTCGACGGTCATCCCGGCGGCGCCCATCTCGTTGCGGATGCGGCGCAGCAGGGGCTCGACCCGGCCGGTGCCGAGGACGGAGTAGTCGACGTTGTACTGGTTGGCGGGGGTCAGCCCGCGGTAGCCGGTGTTCCACGCCTGCTCGTAGCTGTCCCGGAAGACCATGAACTCCAGCTCGGTGCCGGTGTACGCGGTCCAGCCGCGCTCGGCGAGCCGGTCGAGCTGACGGCGCAGGATCTGGCGCGGGGAGGCGACCACGGGGCTGCCGTCGTGCCAGGCGAGGTCGGCGGTGAGGAGGGCGGTGCCGGGGTTCCAGGGCGTGCGGCGCAGGGTGGCGGTGTCGCCGTGCATGGCGAAGTCGCCGTAGCCGCGCTCCCAGGAGGACATGGCGTAGCCGTCGACGGTGTTCATCTCGGTGTCGACGGCGAGGAGGTAGTTGCAGCCCTCGGTGCCGTGCGCCAGGACGTCGTCGAGGAAGAAGCGGGCGGCGAACCGCTTGCCCTGAAGCCTTCCCTGCATATCGGTGAAGGCCAGGACGACGGTGTCGATCTCCCCGGCGGCGACCAGTCTGGTCAGCTCGTCGACCGAGAGCGGGGGCGTGCGGTCTGCCACGGTGGGGCCTCCTGCGTCGAGTGCGGGGCGTCTGGGAATTCGGGGAGTTCGGCGAGCTCGGGAAGCCCGGAGAGTTCCGAGAGTTTTCGGGGAGTTCAGGGAATCGGAGAGGGTCTGGGGGCGCGGGGTGGCCTTAAGGTAATACCGCAGACCATTGATTGGGAAGTAGGTGCGGACGGTTCGATGAGCGAGAGCGGGAGTGAGCACGGGAGCGCGGCGGCGGCAGACGACCGGCTGGCGCCGGTGCTGCGCCCGGTGCGAGCGGGGAACGGCTTCGAGGAGGCGCTGGAGCAAATACTCCAGGTGCTGCGGCTGGGGCTGGTCCCCGACGGCGGCCGGCTCCCGGCCGAGCGGGAGCTGGCCGACCGGCTGCGGATCAGCCGGGTGACCCTGCGCGAGGTGCTGAAGGTGCTGCAGGACCAGGGGCTGGTGGAGAGCCGCCGCGGTCGCTACGGCGGCACCTTCGTCCGGGCCAGGCCCGAGCCCGCCGGGGGCGGCGAGGACGAGCTGCGGCGCCGGGTGGCGGCGGTCGACGTCGAGGACACCCTTCGGTTCCGCGAGGTCCTGGAGGTGGGCGCGGCGGGGCTGTGCGCCGCGCACGGGCTCGGGGACGGGCAGGTACGGCGGCTGCGGGCGGCCCTGGACGCGACGCGCGACGCCCCGCTGGCCGACTACCGCCGCCTGGACACCATGCTCCATCTCACGCTCGCGGAGCTGGCGGGCTCACCGTCGCTGGCCGCCCAGTACGCGGCCGTCCGAGCGACCGTCAACGACCTGCTGGACTGCATCCCGCTGCTGGTGAAGAACCTCGAGCACTCCCAGGCCCAGCACGGGGCGCTGGTCGAGGCGGTGCTGGACGGGGACGCGGACGGGGCGCGCGAGGTGATGCGGGAGCACTGCGAGGGCACGGCGGCGCTGCTGCGCGGCTTCCTGGTCTGACCCACCCGCGCCTGGCCCGTCCGCCCGAGCGCGTGGCCCGGAAAGCACCGGCGCTTAACCACGGTTTTACGCAGAGGTCTTGCGCATCGCCGACCGGCAGACAAAGGTATGGCCCCACACCTTTGCCATCGCCCCCTCGTGTGGAGCAGGAGTCCCCCCCATGGCCGACGGAACCGAGTCCGCCCGCACCGAATCCGCCCGCGCCTCCGTCGGCGGCGCCCCGCCGGGCGGTGCTCCGGCGCCGTCCCCCGAGGACGCGTATCTGGAGCGCCGCACCCTGCGGCGCGGCAGTGCGGGCCCGCTGCTGCTGACCGGCCTCGGTGTCGCCTATGTCGTCTCCGGCGACTTCTCGGGGTGGAACTTCGGCCTGTCGGAGGGCGGCTTCGGCGGGCTCGCCATCGCCGCCCTGCTGATGGGCCTGATGTACGCCTGCATGGTGTTCGCCCTGGCCGAGCTGGCCGCGATCCTGCCCACGGCGGGCGGCGGCTACGGCTTCGCGCGGCGCGCCCTCGGCCCCTGGGGCGGCTTTCTCACCGGTACGGCGATCCTCATCGAGTACGTCCTGGCCCCCGCCGCCATCTCCATCTTCATCGGCGACTACGTCGAGTCGCTCGGGCTCTTCGGCCTGGAGTCGGGCTGGCCGGTCTATCTGGCCTGTTTCATCCTCTTCATCGGCATCCATCTGTGGGGCGTGGGCGAGGCCCTGCGGTTCAGCCTGGTCGTGACCGCCATCGCCGTCGCCGCGCTGCTGGTCTTCGCCGTCGGCGCCCTCACCGACTTCGACGCGGGCTCGCTCAACGACATCCCGGTGGACCATTCGGCCGCCGGTGCCACTTCCTGGCTGCCGTTCGGGCTGCTCGGCATCTGGTCGGCGTTCCCCTTCGGGATGTGGTTCTTCCTGGGGGTGGAGGGGGTGCCGCTCGCGGCGGAGGAGACCCGGGACCCGGCCCGTACGCTGCCGAAGGCCATGGCCTGGTCCATGGGCATCCTGCTGATCCTCGCCCTGCTCACCTTCCTCGCGGCCACGGGGGCGCGCGGCTCGGGCGCCGTACAGGAGGCGGGCAACCCGCTGGTCGAGGCGCTGCAGCCGGACGGCAAGGCGACCGTGCTGTCCCGCGTCGTCAACTACGCGGGCCTCGCCGGGCTCGTCGCCTCCTTCTTCTCCCTGATCTTCGCGGGTTCGCGCCAGCTCTTCGCCCTCTCCCGGGCCGGCTATCTGCCCCGCTTCCTCTCCCTGACCAGCAGGCGCAAGGCCCCGTTCCTGGGTCTGCTGGTCCCGGGCGCCATCGGCTTCGCCCTCGCCGCGTGGACCGGCGACGGCGCCCGGATGCTCAACACCGCGGTCTTCGGCGCCACCATCTCGTACGCCCTGATGTCGCTCTCCCACATCGTCCTGCGCCGCCGCGAGCCGGGCCTGGACCGCCCTTACCGCACCCCGGGCGGCACGGTAACGTCGTCCATCGCCTTCGTCCTGGCCTGCTCCGCGCTGGTGGCCACCTTCCTGGTGGACAAGGACGCGGCCTTCATCGCGCTCGGCGTCTACGCGGTGGCGCTGGCCTACTTCGCCTTCTACAGCCGCCATCGCCTGGTCGCGGCCGCGCCGGAGGAGGAGTTCGCGGCGCTGGCGGAGGCCGAGGCGGAACTGTCCCGCGATTGAGCGCACAGTGAGTGCACAGATCTTCGAAGATCGGAGTCCCCGGTGGCCAAGCCCCTGATCGGCGTCAGCACCTATCTCGAATCCTCGGCGAGCTGGGGTGTCTGGAACCTCCCCGCCGCGCTGCTGCCCGCGGGCTACCACCGGCTCGTCCAGCGCGCGGGCGGCCTGGCGGCGATGCTGCCGCCGGACGAGGACCCGGCCGCCGCCGCGCGGATCGTCTCCCGCCTCGACGGGCTCGTCATCTCCGGCGGCCCGGACGTGGAGCCCGTGCGGTACGGGGCCGAGGTGGACCCGCGCACCGGGCCGCCCGCACGGGAGCGGGACGCCTGGGAGCTGGCCCTGATCGACGCGGCCCTGGCGTCGGGCACTCCCCTGCTGGGCATCTGCCGCGGCCACCAGCTTCTGAACGTCTTCCTCGGCGGCACCCTCGTCCAGCACCTGGACGGCCACGCGGGCCGGTCCGGCGTCTTCGACCAGCACGAGGTGAAGCCGGTCCCGGACACGCTCCTGGCCGAGATCCTCCCGGACCCGGTGTCCGTCCCCACCTTCCACCACCAGGCCGTGGCCCACCTGGGCGAGGGCCTGGTCCCCTCGGCCCACTCCGCGGACGACGGAACGGTGGAGGCGGTGGAACTGCCGGACGTGGAGGGGTTCGTGCTGGGCGTCCAGTGGCACCCGGAGGCGGGCGACGACGTACGGATCATGCGCGCCCTGGTGGAGGCGGCGGGGGGCTGAGACGAGACCGGTGCCGAGACCGGCGCCGGCCCCGGCCGTCGCGGCCGGGCCGGGGCCGGGGCCGGGGCCGGGGCCGGGCGAGCGGATCAGCCGAGCTTGAGCAGCAGTTCGGTGAGTTCACCCGGCATAGTGATCATGCAGTCATGACCGGTCTCCAACTCCCACACCTGCGCCGGGGAGCCGTTGGGCTGGATCGCGGGGACGGGCCGCCGGGTCATGCCGGGCGGCACATTGGCGACGCAGTGGATATGCGTCCGCGGGATCGCGTTCACGGCCGGGTTGTCCAGTCGGACCGGTTGCTGCAGGCAGCGCACCGACTGATCCGACAAGATCGAGCGCAGCCACGCCACATCCGCCGGATCGGTGACCCCGAACAGACCCCAGGACGGGTCCATCCCGACGAGGGGCGGAATCCGCCAGCCGCTCTCGGACGCCAGGCCCTGGTCGATCATGGCCTGGGTGAAGGGCATGACATCGGCCGCGGTCTCGCCGTGCTCCGGGACCATCGCGTCGAGATAGACGAGATGCGAGATCCGGTCCGGGACCTGGTTGGCCGTGGACGAGATGACCAGCCCGGCATAGCTGTGCCCGACGAGCACCACATCGGTGAGGTCTTCCTCGGTGATCAGCCCGACGATGTCGTCGACATGTGTATCGAGCCCCACCTCGGGGCCGAGCAGATGTGCCGTGTCGCCGTAGCCGGTCAGCGTCGGCGCGACCACCCGGTGTCCGGCCGCCGCCAGCAACGGAACCACCCGCTCCCAGCACTCTCCACTGTGCCAAGCGCCGTGCACTAGTACATATGTCGACATATTTCCGCTCCATCCGCATCAAAAATAAACGGGACGCCGTCCCGGTTAAAAATATGGGACAGCGTCCCGCTTAGCAAGCGGGGACCAGTGCGGCGGTCAGGAGTTGATCTCGAACGGGTCGCCGTAGACCTTCCACTTCAGCGGAGGCGTCAGGTCGAAGTTCTTCTCGTTGAGGAACTTCCGCTGCTCGGTGTCGACTCGGCTGGTGTCGCTGTGCGCCTCCTCGCTCTTCATGGCCTCCTTACGGGCGTCGAGGAAGGCGTTGAGGTACGTGGTCTCGTTGCCGCCCTGCGCCGGGGGCTTGGCCTTGGACAGGGCGGTCTTACGGATGCCGCCGAAGCTGTACTTACTGTCGCCGGGGCCGTGCATCACGATCGCGTCGTAGTAGATGAACTGGCCGAGCGCGCCCAGGCCGTCGCTCTTGCCCTGGTTGACGGCCGGGTTGAAGTAGACGCGGTCGCGCTCGTGCTCCTGGGCGCCCTGGAACGCCTTGTCGGCGGCGGCCTTCTTCCAGTCCTTGGTGAAGTTCGGGTCCAGACCGTCGTGGGAGTCGGTGCCGTCGACGTCGCGCAGCGCGGGGAGGTACTTGGCCAGGACGTTGCCGGGCTTCTGCTGGGTGTAGTACTCGACGAGTTCCAGCATGTCGCCGGTGCCGGAGCAGAATCCGATGATGCCCGCGGTGTAGCCGCGGCCGTCGTCTATGTCCTCGATGTACTGGAACTGGGCGCGCCAGTCGAGCGAGGAGTTCTCGGCACTGGAGACCAGCTTCATGGCGATTTCCTTCTTCGCCGGGTCGTCCAGATTGCTCGCCGCGGCGGCCTTGTGCGCCGAGTGGCGGTGCACGTCCGCCGACGACGGCAGGTGGTCGGACGCCTGCCCGACTCCGACGCCGGTGAAGACGAGCGCGGCCGGTACGGCGACGGCCACCGCCGCGAGGCCGATCCTCCGGGGCATGGGGGACATGGGAACTCCGTTCCTTGTCGACTGTGGGGGAAGTGCGCGCGGCCGCCCCAGGACACACCGGGGCAGCCCGGGTCCTGGGACGATCCGTTAGGAACCTTTCCTAACCATTCAAGCGAGCGCGTCGTGTCCACCACAAGGGTTTCGACACCATTCGACAAAGAAGCCCTGTGCCGGTCCGCCTCCGAGGGCGGCGCCAACTCTCTTGCTACGACTGGGGTATGGGCATCGCGGGGTCCGCGCCGCCAGCCGCCCCGGACGCCCCGGACCCGCCGGTGGCCCCGGACAAGCCCGTCGCGCCGGTGAGGCCCGTCGGCTCGGCCGCGCCCTCGGCCCCGGCCGGCGTCCTCGTCACCGGCCGTGCCGCGATCGCCCGCCACCACGGCTCCAGCGGCAGCCCCTGCCCCGGCTCGAACGGCTGCCCCGGACGCGGAACGGCCACGTTCGCCCCGGCCTCCTCCGCCGCCGACACCGTTCCCTCGGCGGGCTCCTCCCACGGGTGCGGGGCGAGATTGAAGGTGCCCCAGTGGATCGGCAGCATGATCCCCTTCGCCGGGTCCCCGCCCTGCAGATCGAGGTGGGCCCGCATGCCCTCCTCGGGGGTCATATGGATGTCCGGCCAGTAGTCGGAGTACGCGCCGATCTGCACCATGGTCGCGTCGAACGGCCCGTACGCCGCGCCGATCTCCGCGAAACCGGGGAAGTAGCCGGTGTCCCCGCTGTGGTAGACCCGGTGCTCGGGACCGGCCACCACCCAGGAGGCCCACAGGGTGTGCTGGGTGTTGCGCAGCCCGCGCCCACAGAAGTGGCGGGCCGGAGTGGCGGTGAGCGTGAGCCCGGCGACCTCGGTGGACTCATGCCAGTCCAGCTCGGTCATCCGGTCGGCCGGGACGCCCCAGCGCTCCAGATGGGCGCCGACCCCAAGCGGGACGACGAACATGGCGTGGCTCCGCACCAGCGCCCGGATCGTGGGCATGTCCAGGTGGTCGTAGTGGTCGTGGGAGATGACCACCGCGTCCACCGGCGCCAGTTCCCGCAGCGGCACCGGCACCGGATGCAGCCGCTTGGGCCCCACCATCGAGAAGGGCGAACAGCGCTGGCCCCATACGGGGTCGAACAGCACCCGCCGCCCGTCGATCTCCGCGAGGACGCTGGAGTGCCCCATCCAGGTCAGCCGCAGCCCGGAGGCGGGCGGAGTGGCCAGATCGGCGACGGTGGTGGGGTGCACCGGCACGGTCCCGGCCGGGGCCCTGCGGACACGCTCCTCCTTGCGGAAGTAGGTGGACGCGAACTTCAGCATCGAGCCGGACGGGCCGGTGCGGGCGCCCACCGGGTTGACGAACACACCGTCCGCGAAGTTCGGCGACCGCCGGATGCGCTCCATCCGCTCCCCAGTGGGATCCGCCCCGAAGGCGGCGGGGCGCAGGGCGGCGGCGAGCCGGGAACGTGTCGGATGGGAGCCGGTCACGGATCCTCCAGGGGGAGAGGGCGGGGGCACTCCAACGCGCGGTGCCGTTGGGCTGCAATCACACAACTCTCACGAGGGGTGACCTTGTTCCGGAACGGTGCGCTCGGCCGAGGTGAACGACAACACCAGATGGTCCTCCAGCGGGCGGTAGCCGAGACGCTGGTAGAGGGCGTTGCTGGTGGGGTTGTCGAGATCCGTGAAGAGCAGGACCTCCTGCACCCCGGCGGCCCGCGCGGCCCGGCTCACGGCGGCCGTGGCGGCGCCCGCGTAACCGCGTCCGCGCAGCTCAGGCGGGGTGTAGACGAGGGCGACCCGGGCCATGCCCGCGACCGTACGGCTGATCCCGGCGCAGGCCACCGGCCGGCCGTCGAGCTCCCACAGCGTGATCCCGTCGTGGCTGAGCTTGTCGTCCACCTGGGCGGCGACATCGTCCATCAGCGCCCGGGTCTCGCGGGCGAACCTCTCGTACCAGGTGAGCAGCAGATCGCGGTCGGCGGCGGTGGCGGTCCGGGGGCGCCCGGGCGGGGCGGGATCGGGCGGGGTGAGGGTGGAGAGCCGGTAGAGCCGGTGGCTCTGCTCGACGCCGCTCACCGCGCCGGTGAGGCCCGCCCAGGCGGTGGCGAAGGTCTCGGCGGTCTCGCGCCCGGCGTTCACCCCGGTGATCCGCCGCTCGCCGTCCCCCGCGAGGGTGCGGGCGAGGGCCCGGGCCGCCCCGCCGGGCAGCGGGGAGAGCAGCGGAGGGTAGGGCGGGGTGCACAGAAACGCGCCCTCCACCGAGCCCTCCTCGGCCCACCATCCGTAGACCGGCGGCTGCTCGCCGTATCTGCCGCTGCCGCCCGCCACCAGGGAGGAGACCACTGTGAGCAAGGTGGTGTGCCGGGCCGGGCGGGCGCCCAGAAAGTCGCCCGCCGCGGCCCGGAACTCATCGAGGTCGTACGTCACCGTCCACGCCATGTGCTCCAGGCTGGCGCGGAGCGGCGGAGCGGCGCACCTCAATTTCCTCGCTTCCGACCGGATGACCGCTCGGCGGCCCGGTCAGCCGCCGCTCAGCAGCTCAGGTTGGAGCCGGGGGTGGTGCCGAGTATCTGGACGAACCGCTGGTAGGCGTCGATCCGGCTCTGCACCTGGCCGGGGTTGCCGCCGTTGCACTCCAGGCTGCCGTTGATGGCGCGGATGGTCTCACCGAAGCCCCGCTGGTTGACCATGGCGTCGTGCGGGGTCATCGAGCCGGCCCCGGTCTGGGTGTTCCAGAACCACAGGGCGGTCTTCCAGGACACCGCGGCGTCCTGCTCCACCAGCCAGGGGTTGCCGAGCAGATCGATGCCGAGTGCGTCGCCCGCGGCCTTGTAGTTGAAGTTCCAGCTGAGCTGGATCGGTCCACGGCCGTAGTACGCCGCCTGGCCCGCGGGGCAGCCGTAGGGCTGGCTCGAGTCGCAGTAGTGCGGGTAGTTGGAGGTGTTCTGCTCCACGATGTGGACCAGGCCGCCGGTCTCGTGGTTGACGTTGGCCAGGAAGGCGGCCGCCTCCTGCTTCTTGACGGTGTCGCTGCCGGTGTTGGCGAAGCCGGGGTAGGCGCTCAGGGCGGCGGTCAGGCCCTGGTAGGTGTAGAACGAGTTCCGGTTCGGGAACATCTGGTTGAACTGCGCCTCGCTCACCACGAAGCCGCTCGGGTTCTGGCCCTCGCCGCCGCAGTTGAAGGGCTCCCAGTACCAGGTGCTGATCACCGGGTCATAGCCCGGGTTGTCGTGCTCCGCGCGGTAGTACTTGCCGTCGGTGTACCGGACGATGTCGCCGGTGACGTACGCCCTGCCCGCGGCCCAGTTCGGGTAGTCGCAGGCCGCCTGGGCGGTCGTTCCCGCCGCCGAGGCGGACGAGGCCATGGGCATGACAAGCACACTCGCACACACCGCCGCGGTCGCCGCGAGCGGCGCCAGAACACGTCGTCTCCACATGAGGCCGATCTCCTTCGCGTGGGGGGCCCTGCAATGCTGAGGGACACTCAAGCGGCTTGGTCTATACCAGTCAAGGTATAGACCAAACCTTTGTGCCGGAATGAGCAAACGGACGGTCGTCGGAGCAAGTCCGGTAGCAGCGCGGGGATCTGACCTGGGATCAGGTCTCGCGTTCGGGGCGGTAGGTGTCGGCGTCCACCCCGAAGGTCCAGGCGACGCCCTCGCGGGCGGTCCGGACCCGGGGCGACGCCATCGCACTTGCCGCCGCAGTCGTCATTGCCGTTGCCGTTGCCGTCGTCACCGTCCGCTCCCCCGCTCTCAGTCCGCCACGACGCGCACGGCGCCCAGCATGTACTCCCGCTGGCGCACCAAGCGGTACCAGCCCCTGGGCAGCGGTATCGCCGCGTGCTCCTCGTGCACCACCCGCCCGCCGTCGGGGAGATGGCGTTACGAGACGCCGAACGGGCCCGACTCGCGCACCAGCGCGCCCGGCCCGACCACCGCATGGGCGTGCCCGGTCACCTCGCTGAGCGGGAGCACGACGAGGACTCCAGTGCCACCGGCACCGGAGTTCCTGTTCGATCCCCCAGCCGGACCGCCCCGGAAGCCGACCAGGCAGACGGGTAGTCCGATATCGCTTCTCCGGATGTTGCGCGTGACTTCGCCCGAACCGACCTCAGTACTTCTGTCGGCCACCCGGGTAACGGACCGGCTGACGGCACTCCGGCGCATCCGCAGGCGCAGGTTCGTCGCTGAGCGCATAACACAAGGCGGCGGCCGCAGTCTCACGTGTCTCTGATCGAGAACAGAAAGCGGAGAGTCACCAGCGCGGATGTCATCACCCGCATCGCGGGAGGGCTTCAAGTGCCAGACGAATTGCGCGGACTGCCAGAGCGCCGAAAATCCGTTTCAGCTTCTTGGGGTCCTGACCCTGAATTGAGCGATCGCATCGTGCATGTTCATCGGACCGGACATATTGACGTCCGATCTGCCGATTGGATCGCTCGTGTACTCGCCGAGCACCGCCGAGCCGAAGATGAGGTTGGCGGGAAGGATCTCTGGCCAGTTGTTCGGTCTCAGCTCAATGCTGTTACCGCGCTCTTGCCGGGCGCCTCCGGTGCCGTCGCCGACAAGTTGCTTGTGCTTGCCGCTGAACATGCACACTGGCTCTCGTGGGTCGCTGCTGGCGAGGGGCAGCGAGGGCCCTCGCCAGCATGGCTAGACCTGGCCTACGGTTGGGCACTCGACGCGGGATCAGCCGATATGACCTCATGGGTCACACGCGTGCGGTCGTACTACACGCTGAACCATGGCGACCCGGTACGAGCCCTACGGACGGCCGAAATCGCACAGCAGGCCCCCGGTGGGCTCTGCCCTGCCACAGCTTCCATCGCCGCACATGCAACTGCTGTGGCGGCGGCTGCAGTCGGGGAGCGGGATCGAGCACCCCGACTCGCTGAACGGGCCTATGGCCTCGCACTGCAAATCTCGACGGCCGAGGAACGGCCAAGCTGGTTGTACTGGCTCAGCCCAGTTCGGGCAAAGCTTCTGCTGGGCGAGGCCGCATACGCGGCACGTGACTGGTCAACCGCCGTCAGCGCCTTCAAGGAGAGCTTGGTGGAGCTTGAAGGCTATCCACGTGATCACGCGTACTACCGCGCCCAACTGGAAGACGCCCGCAGACGAGCCTGACCAGGACCGTTACCCCGTACGACCGGTTTCTCGCCAAGTGCGGGGAGCTGGCCGCGCGCGGGGGGCGCCACAGCGTCGGCATCGTGGGGCTGCCCGACCATCTGGACCGGGCCCGCCAACTGCGCGCCGATCTCCCCGGCCAGGTGTACCTGTGGGTGAACGCGGCCGAGGGCCATACCTACACGGACGCCGAGGCGGCCGAGTGGACCGCGCTGGATCCGCTCTTCCGCTACAGCCGCCATCCGCACCGAAGCGCCGGTCTGCCATGCCGGACCGGCGCCTCGGTGATCTCGGTGGACGGCGACGGCACGGTGCGCCGCTGCCATTTCGTCCCCACGGAACTGGGCAATCTCTACGACGGGTCGTACCGCGCGGCGCTACGGCCCCGTCCCTGTCCGCTTTCCGTCTGCGACTGCCATATCGGCTATGTGCACCTGGAGTCGCTTCCCCTGTACGACGTGTTCGCGGGCGGAGTGCTGGAACGCGTCCCGGCGCCGCCCCCGCCGGTCGGTTCGTGGTCGGTCGGTCACACTGTTTCCCCCTCGATCCCCCTGGTCACGACGAGCGTCACAGAACCGGACGTCACAGAAACAGAAAGTCCGCTTCCCCGGCCTTCGCCCCCTGGATGAAGCGTTTCATCTCCACCGGGGTGTAGATCAGTGCCGGTCCGTCCGGATCGGTCGACTGGCGCAGCGCCACCCGCCCGTCCTTCAGCCTCATCGCCTCGACGCAGCTTCCCCCGTTGCCGCCACTCCAAGGCTTGTGCCAGCCCTCGCTACCGAGGTCCCTTGCCGGCATGCCGCTGTAGACGCGGCTCCCGCATATGCGATCCATCGTTCAGATCTCCTTGCGAATGCGACTCAGAATGGCCTGAGTCGTCTGTGCAGGCGCGGCCTGCGCGCACATCCGGTCCAGGGCCTCCAGGAATGCCGATACGTCATCGCGCTGGTCGAAGTAGGAGCCGCTGACCAGCGACTCCGTATACGCGATATCCGGCAGCTCCGGGATCGGGAACCGGAAGATATGGAAGGGGCCGTACATCGCCGGGTGCGGGCCGGCGTCGAACGGCATGATCTGCAGCCGGATATGAGGGGCCTCCGCCTCCTCGATCAACCGCGCGATCTGGGCCCGCATCGTCTCGGAACCGCCGATGGGGCGACGCACCACCGTTTCGTCCATGACCACCCACAGCATCGGCGGGTTGTCCCGGGTGATCAGGGCCTGACGTTCCATACGGAGGGCGACGTTGCGCTCGATCTCCGACTCGGGCGCATGCGGCATGCCCGCGCGGAGCACCGCGCGGGCATAGTCCTCGGTCTGCAGCAGCCCGGGAATGTAATGCGGCTCGTAGGCCCGGATCAGATTGGCCTCGACCTCCAGGCTCACGAAGGTGTTGAACCACTCCGGCAGGACGTCGCGGAACCGGTGCCACCAGCCGGCCTTGTTGGCCTCGCGCGCGAGGGAGAGGAACCCCTCGACCTCCTCGGGGTCGGCGACACCGTACGTCCGCAGCAGCTTCTCGACGTACGGGAGCTTCAGGCCGACCTCGGCCTTCTCCATCCGGCGGATCGTGGCATGCGTGACGTCCAGGGCGCGCCCGGCCTGCTCGAACGACATCCCGGCCTTCTCCCGAAGGTCCTGGAGCCGCTTGCCGAGCACGACTCGCAGGACGGTCGGGGCTCCGCCCGCCCGCGCATCCGCCACTACCGTTCCCCTCCAAGTACCTTCACGACACAGCAGTCTGGCATGGGCTCAGCATTCCGAACAGCCTGCGCTTGCGATTCTGTAATTTACAGATTGAACCTTGCCATACGCGAGCGTGACAGAGCATAGTGTCGGCGTGGCTCCTTCCTATGAGGCTCTCCGGTTAGGGCGCGGCGGCACCGTGGTCGCTCCGCCCCGCCACGACGTGTTTCGTCTGCCGGCGCTGAGCACGTCCGTCGCCGAGGCGAGAAGGCATGTCGTCCGGCGGCTGCGCTCATGGGGCATCGACCAGGACACCCGGGACAGCGCGGAGTTGATCATCTCCGAGCTGTTCACCAACGCGGTGCGCCACACCTCCAGCGAGGAGGTTCGCTGCTCACTGCAGCTCATAGGGACCCGGCTGCGGCTCGAGGTGGCCGACCAGGGATGCGCCCGTACGGTGCCGGAGGCCAGGTCGGTGACCGCGGACCAGGAGGGCGGCCGCGGGCTGATGCTGGTGGAAGCACTCTCGGAGGCCTGGGGGGTCAGGCCGAACCAAGGGGGCGCGGGCCGCGCCGTCTGGGCCTATCTGGCGACGTAGTGGCTCCGCGACGCCACGACCGTACGGACGGGCACGGACGAGTACGACTCACCCACGACGCACGCACGATCCAGGCACGACGCACCCACGACCTACGTACGAGCAGGCACGGCGCGACGCGACGTTCGGCGGCCAAAGCGGCGCGAGCACAGGTGCTCGGAACGAGCGGTGCCGAGGGAATAGGGGCAGCGACAGCGCACGAGGCGGTCAGCCTCGGGGCGCCAACGGGGGTCTGCCCCTATTCCTCCGGGACCGCTTCCGGTCACGGAACGTTCAGGGCCGCAGCGGCAGCAGATCGGGCCGCTTGGGCTCCACATGGTCACCCGACGACTCACCGCGCAGTCGTCGGCCGATCCAGGGCACCAGATATTCGCGCGCCCAGTGGATGTTGTCCCGGCGCACCTCGGCGGCGGTGCGCTGCCCCTCCGGGGGCCAGGGCTGATCGGGGTCGGCGGGGACGTCGAGCCCGAGCACCTGACCGGCCCTCAGCGCGACCCGGGTGTGCCCGTCCGGCGACAGATGCAGCCGGTCGGCGTCCCAGGCCCGGCGGTCCTGCACCGAGCGCAGCGACCACAGGTCGAGCACCGGGCAGTCGTAGCGGTCGGCGATCGCCCGCACATGCGCCGTATACGTGGCGATCTTGCCCCGCAGATGACGCAGCACCGGCACCCCTCTGGTGTCGAAGCCCGTGCACACCAGCACCGTGCCCACCCGCGCCTTGAGGTCGGCGACGGCCGCCTCGTAGCGCTCGGCGACATCGTCGGGGTCGCTGCCGGGGCGCAGGATGTCATTGCCCCCCGCACAGAAGGTGACCAGATCGGGGCCGAGCTCGATGGCGCGCGCCACCTGCTCCGCGACAATCTGGTCAAGGAGTCGACCGCGTACGGCCAAATTGGCGTAGCGGAAATCGTCGTGAGGTCGTTGGTCGGACAGCAGGACCGCGAGCCGGTCGGCCCAGCCGACGAACACTCCATCAGGATCGGGGTCGCCGACGCCCTCGGTGAAGCTGTCGCCGACCGCTGCGTACGACCCGATGGAACCGTTGCTGAATCTCTCCTTATCGTCTGCCACGTCGGGACATCTTTCACCCGACGGCGTGACTTACGCCACCGTAACCAGGGCTTGACGTGGGGTGATCTATCCCACCTGGTCAGTTTTGGCGAAGGTGGAATACGGCGGCGTCCAGGTCGCCGCCCAGCCCGGTGCGCAGGCCCCGGTGCGCGAGCACCGCTCCCCGGTGCACCGCCCCGGTCTCCAGATCCCGGTAGGTGGCCGCCGGGTCGAGCCCGCGCAGCCGCAGCGGGGGCGGTCCGTCGCCGTAGTGCTGCGCCTGGATCCAGGCCAGCACCACGGTCTCCTCGCCCCGTACGTACTGCACCGCGCTGAGCCCGTCGCCCTCCGGCGGCCGCAGCCGGTACAGCTCACCGTGCTGGACGACCGGGCGCACCCGCTTGTAGAGCGCCACCCAGTCGCGGGCCTCGGCGAGTTCCGCCTCGCTCCAGCGGGTCAGATCGCCGCCGACGCCCAGCACCCCGGCCATCGCGCTGACGAAGCGGAAGCGCAGCGAGCTGACGCGTGCGTTGCCCATGGCGTTGGGGCTGTCGGTGACCCAGGCGGCCATCACCCGGGCCGGGTGGAGCTGGCTGAAGCCGTGCTGGATGGCCAGCCGGTCCAGCGGGTCGGTGTTGTCCGAGGTCCACACCTGGTCGGTGCGGCCCAGGACGCCCAGGTCGATCCGGCCGCCACCGCCCGAGCAGGACTCGAAGGCGACCCCGGGGTGTGCCGCGCGCAGCCGCTCCAGCAGCTCGTACAGCCCGCGTACGTGGTCGATCCACAGCCGCCGCGGATAGGCGTCGCCGGGCCAGCCGGCGTCCGAGAAGGAGCGGTTGAAGTCCCATTTCACGTAGTCGATGGGCGCGCCGCTCAGCAGGGTGTCCAGCCGCTCCCAGAGATACGCGCGCACCTCGGGGCGGGCGAGGTTGAGCACGAGCTGGTTGCGGAATTCGGCGCGGGCCCGGCCGGGGTGGTGCTGCACCCAGTCGGGGTGGGCGCGGTAGAGGTCGCTGTCGGGGTTGACCATCTCGGGCTCGACCCAGATGCCGAACCGCATCCCCAGGGCGTGCACCTCGTCGGCCAGCGGCTTCAGCCCGTGCGGAAAGCGGTCCGGGTTGACCGTCCAGTCGCCGAGCCCGGCCCGGTCGCTGGTGCGCGCCCCGAACCACCCGTCGTCGACGACGAACAGCTCGACGCCCAGGGTGGCGGCCAACCGCGCGAGCGAGCGCTGCTGCTCCTCGCTCACCTCGAACTCGGTGGCCTCCCAGGAGTTGTAGAGCACCGGCCGGGACCGGTCGGCGCCGGGGACCACCCGGGCGAGCTGCCAGGCGTGCCAGGCGCGGCTGGCGGCCCCGAAGCCGCCGTCGGTCCACAGCCCCGCGAAGACGGGGGTGGTGAACGACTCACCGGGCGCGAGGAGTAGCTGTCCCGCGTCGTCGTGGCCGACCCCGCCGACCGCCTGGACGGCGCCGTCGGCCAGCCGCTGGACGGCGATCCGCCAGGCCCCGGACCAGGCGAGCGCGCAGCTGTGCACCTCGCCGCTCTCCTCGGTGGCCTCCCCGCCGTCCAGGGCGATCCAGGGCAGATGATGGTGGCTGGTGTGGCCCCGGCGGCTGCCGATCACCTTCTCACCGGGGGTGAGCTCGGTGCGGGCCAGCCGGCTCTCGGCGGCCCAGCGGCCGTGCAGATGGGACAGCCGCCAGCGGTCGCGCGCCGGGAGCGACCAGGCGGCGGAGTCGGCGCGCAGCAGCTCCACGGGCTCCTGACCGGCGTTGCCGGTGTGGGTGAGGGTGGCCCAGCGCTCGATGACATCGCCGTCGTCCCGCATCCGGTAGTGGAGGGTGATGTCGAGGTGGTGCAGCGGATCGTGGAAGCGCAGCCGCAGCTCCTGGCCGGTGCCGGGGTCGAGGACGGTGCCGCTGCTGAAGCGCCACTCGGTGCCGCGTACGCCCCCGGCGTGTACGGACAGGGCGGGGCGGGCGAAGCGCGGGCCGCCCTCCACGGGGTACTCCTCGCGCCCGTCCAGCGGTGATTCGAACGGCCGCTCCGGCGGCCCGGGCTCGGCGGCGAGGGCCTCGGCGTCCTCGACCGCGATCCTCGGCCCCCAGTGGAGATGAAGCAGTTCATCACGGTCGGTGACATGCAGGGCATAGCTGCTGTGCCGCCCCGAGAGCACCCAGAGCCGACCGCTTCCACCGGGTTCGATCATCGCGCTCCCCCAATTCTCCACAGGTGTCAACATGATCGGGGAGGGCGGGTCGGTGCGGCAATGCCCTCGCACCGGCAGCGGCAATGCCCCCGCACCGGCAGGAGACCGATTGCCCGCTGCACCCATGTCGTATGGTCGGCTTCAGCCCGCCTCGTCGACGAGCCGCGTCGGCGGCCGATGGTGAAGGAGAGCCCGTGACGCAGCAGTCGCAGTCGCCGCAGGTCCCCCAGGCCGAAACTCAGCTGGTGGGGGTACGCAACTTCCGTGATCTCGGCGGACTGCCGGCTGCCGACGGCCGCCGTGTGCGGCCCGGCGTACTGTTCCGCAGCGGCCATCTCGCCCATGCCACCGAGACGGACACGGCCTTCCTCGACGCGCTCGGCCTGCACACCGTCTTCGACTTCCGCAACGCCGCCGACATCAAGCTGGAGGGTCCGGACGTCACGCTCAGCGGGGTCCGGAACGTCAATCTGCCGCTGTCCGACCCGGCCGACGGTGCCGGGTTCTGGACGATGGTGCGCGAGGGCGATCTGGACACCCTGCGCAAGCTGCTCGCCGAGGGCCGGGCCGAGAAGCGCATGATCGGCTCCTATCGCGGGATCATCACCACCCGGATCGTCGAGCACGGGCGGATCCTCAGCGATATGGCGGAGGACAGCTCACCGGTGCTGATGCACTGTTCGGCCGGCAAGGACCGGGCGGGACTGTCCATCGCGGTGACCCTGCTGGCCCTCGGCGTCGACCAGGAGGCCATCGAGGCCGACTACCTCGCGTCGGCCGCCGCCCACCGGCGCTACAAGATCTGGCGCAAGGGCGATCCGGCGGACGGCTCCGACCCGATGTCCCCCGAGGTCATGGCGCTGCTGCTGCCGCTCTTCGACGCGCGCGCCGAATATCTGGCGGCGGCCTTCGCGACCATCAAGGAGACCTGGGGCGGCACCGACCGCTATCTCACCGAGGGGCTCGGCCTCACCCCCGAGCGGCGCGAGCGGCTCCGCGAGCGGCTGCTCACCGGCTGACGGCACCGCCCCGGGGCCGACAGCGACAGCGCCGGCCCCGGGGCTCACGGCTCACGGCTCACGGCTCACGGCTCACGGCTCACGGCTCACGGCTCACGGCTCACGGCTCACGGCTCACCACATGGTGTCGGCCCCGGCCTCGGGTTCGGTGACCCAGCCCGCCGTCAGCACCAGACCGGTGGCGCGGTGCACGGCCAGGAAGCCGAACGGCCGGTCGTACCGCACGCTGATCAGCTTCACCTTCTGCCGCGGCGGCGCCGACCCGGGAGCCATGGAGAACGCGGTCACCGCCGCCGCCCAGAAGCCCTCGGCGCTGAACGAGGCGGTCATGGACTGCTCTCCGGAGGACAGCGCCAGCGCGGCCGGGCTGATCCCCGGGAAGTGGCCGCGCGCGGTGTCCTGGGCGGTACGCAGCCCGAACAGCTCGGCCCGGCGCAGCAGATCGTGCCGGGCCTTTACGGTGAACTGCGGGGTGGTCAGCATCACCCGGGGAGTGGGGTCCCAGCTCTCGACCTCCATGACCTGGACTCCGGGCCCGGCCGCGCCCGGCGGCAGCGCCGAACCGGGCCATCCCGCGTACCGCCCGGCCACCGCGCCGATTCCGGCCTCCAGCACCTCGCCGCCCGGTGCGTCCTCGGCGCCGAGGACCAGATGCACATCCAGCCCGCTGCCGCCCGCGATCCCGGAGAGGGTGAGCGGACCGGCGGGGGTGTCGGGGACGACCCGCAGCACCCCGTCGAGGTCGTCCGCGGACCGGCTGAGCCCGGCCAGCGACCGGCCCTGCCACGGTCCGTTCTTGGGCATCAGCCAACCCGGCTGGAACGGCTGCAGCCAGGCTGTCCGCACCGTGAGCGCTCCGGCCAGCACCAGCTGGGTGGCGGGGCTGAGCGGCACCGGCATCTCGGTGATCGCGCCCTGGGTGCACCGGGACGCCCAGGCGTCCAGCTCCTTGCGGTCGTGCTCGGTGTCCCCGGTGAGCGCACCCCGTACGCCCGGCGGCAGCGCGGCCTCCCACTCGGACCGGATCGGCAGGTCCTGACGGGTCCACAGGCCGGTGGCGGCGTCGACACCGGCCATGCCGTCCAGCGCCCCGAGCAGCTCGCCGCCGAGCGCCGTGGCCCGGTCGGCGCCGACGCCCAGCGCGTCCTCCAGCTCCTGGCGGGCCGGACCGCCGGCGCCGCCCGCGAGCAGGGCGAGCAGCGGCCAGACCCCGGTGGCCGCGAAGACCGTGCCCTCGTCCGCCACGGCGGCCCGCGCCCACCTCGCCGTCATCGTGTTGACGGCCTGTACGGCGGTCGCGTCGATCATGCCGGATCCCCCATCGGTCAGCGGTTGGCCACCGCCTGCTTGACGAGAGTCCGGCCGAACTCCCACATCAGGCCGCCGCCCTGGTGTGCGTCGTCCATGACCGCGGTGAACGCCTCGACGAATCGGTCCACTTCCCGCTCGCCGATGATCAGCGGCGGAATCAGCTTAATGACCTCCAGATGGTCCCCGGACACCTGGGTGAGGATGCGATGGCGCCGCAGCAGCGGGACGACGACCATCTGCGCGAACAGCCCCTTGCGCGCCGTCTGCAGCATCGCCCACCGGCCGCGCAGCCCCAGTGAGCTGGGTCTGCCGAACTCGATGCCGATCATCAGCCCCCGGCCGCGGACGTCGTGCAGCAGCTCGTAGCGGTCGACGAGCGCGGCGAGGCGCTCGCGCAGCAGGTCGCCGGTGCGGCGGGCGTTGGCCACGATCTGCTCGTCCTCCATGACGGCGAGGACGGCGAGCCCGGCCGCCATGGCCTGGGCGTTGGCGCCGAAGCTGGCCGAGTGGACCAGCACCCGGTCCATCGAGGAGTAGACCTTCCTGAAGATCCAGTCCTTGCCGAGGGTCGCGCCGACCGGCACATAGCCGCCGGAGAGGGCCTTGGCCACGCACACCAGATCCGGTTCGACGCCGTCCTCGTGGCTGTAGGCGAAGAAGTCCCCGGTGCGGCCGAGGCCGGTCTGCACCTCGTCCGCGATGAGCAGCGCCTTGTGGCGGTGGAGCAGCTCCTGCGCGGCGCGCAGAAAGCCGGGCGGGGTCTCGTGCACCCCCTTGCCCTGGATGGGCTCCACGACGAACGCCGCCACGTCTCCGCGCGCCAGCTCCCGCTCCAGCGCGTCGAGATCGCCCATCTCGATGGCGGTGTCGGGCAGCAGCGGGGCGAACCCCTTGCGGAAGCCGTCCTCGCCGTTGACCGACAGCGAGCCGGTGGTGAGCCCGTGGAAGGCGTGGGCGCAGTAGAGGATGCGTGGCTTACGGGTGGCGTAGCGGGCGAACTTCAGGGCCGTCTCCACGGCCTCGGTGCCGCTGTTGCCGAAGAAGACCCGGTCCAGATGCGGGGCGTGGACCAGCAGCCGCTCGGCCAGCAGACCGGGCAGCGGCTGGCAGTCGAAACGGGTCAGATCGGCCAGGTCGGCGTCCAGGACGTCATGCAGCGCCTTGCGGACGACGGGGTGATGGCGGCCCAGGCCCATCACCCCGAAGCCGGCGAGCATATCGAGGTAGTCCTGGCCCTCGTCGTCCCAGAAGTACGCGCCCTCGCCCCGTTCGTAGACCTTGTCGAATCCGATGGTCTGCAGCATCCGGGGCAACTGGTGGTTGAGATGCCGGGTGTGCAGGTCGTACCGCTCCGAGGCGCGCTCGGCCAGCAGCTTCCCGAGGTCGAAGCCCGAACCCCGCTGCTGCTCGGCTGCTGTCATGCCTGGCTCTCCTTGGCGGCGACGGTACGGGCCCGGGCGGCGGTACGGGCCTCGGCGGAAGTGCTCGCACGCTCCGGGCGGACCGCGATACGGGTCAGGGCCGCCCCGATCCGGCCCGCGATCTCGGCCGGGGTGAGCCCGATGTCGGCGAGCACCTCACCGCGCTTGGCATGGGCCAGGAACTCCTCGGGGATGCCGAACGTCCGCACCGGCAGGTCGACTTCGGCGTCCCGCAGCGTCTGGGCGACCGCCGCGCCCACTCCGCCGGTGCGCACATTGTCCTCGACGACGGCCACCAGCCGGTGGCGCGCCGCGAGTCCGGGCAGCTCGGGGTCGACGGGCTTGACCCAGCGCGGATCCACGACCGTGCAGCCGATGCCGCGCTCGGCCAGCAGCTCGGCGGCGCGCAGCGCGACGGTGGCCATGACCCCGGCCGCGACGAGGAGGACGTCCTCGCCCCGGCGCAGGACGTCCATGCCGCCGACGCGGTCGATCGCCGCGATGGGCTGCCCCACCGACTCCTTGGGGAAGCGGATGACGGTCGGCGCGTCGTCCACGTCGATCGCCTCGCGCAGCTGGGCGCGAAGCTGGTCGGCGTCGCGCGGGGCGGCGATCCGCAGCCCCGGCACCACCTGGAGGACGGACATGTCCCACATGCCGTTGTGGCTCGGCCCGTCGGTGCCGGTGACACCGGCCCGGTCCAGGACGAAGGTCACCCCGCAGCGGTGCAGGGCGATATCCATCAGCAGTTGGTCGAAGGCGCGGTTGAGGAAGGTGGCGTAGACGGCGAAGACCGGGTGGAGCCCGCCGGTGGCGAGCCCGGCCGCCGAGACCGCCCCGTGCTGCTCGGCGATGCCGACGTCCCACACCCGCTCGGGATACGCCTCGGCGAAGCCGGCGAGGCCCACGGGGTGCAGCATCGCGGCGGTGAGGGCGACCACATCGGGCCGCTCGGCGCCGATCCGCACCATCTCCTCCCCGAACACCGAGGTCCATGAGCGGCCGCCGGAGGGGATGAGGGGCGCGCAGGTGAGCGGGTCCATCGCGGCGACGGTGTGGAAACGATCCGCCTCGTCCTCCAGCGCGGGCCGGTAGCCCCGGCCCTTCTCGGTGAGGCAGTGGACGAGGACCGGGCCGTGGAACCGCTTGGCGCGGC
The DNA here is from genome assembly GCF_003595545.1 of Streptomyces sp. 11-1-2. Taxonomy (NCBI): domain Bacteria; kingdom Bacillati; phylum Actinomycetota; class Actinomycetes; order Kitasatosporales; family Streptomycetaceae; genus Streptomyces; species Streptomyces sp. 11-1-2. Next base: position 8,887,993 of record NZ_CP022545.1, on the reverse strand, counting down.
GCAGGGCCGACTCGACCGCCTCGGTGTCATGGCCGTCGATGGGGCCGACGTACTTCAGCCCGAGGTCCTCGAACATGCCCTGCGGCGCGAAGGCGTCCTTGAACCCCTTCTTGGCGCCGTGCAGCGAGCCGTACAGCGGCTGGCCGACCACGGGGGTGCGCTGCAGCACCTCCTTGCCCCAGGCCAGGAAGCGCTCATAGCCGTCGGTGGTGCGGAGGGTGGCGAGGTGGTTGGCGAGCCCGCCGATGGTCGGCGCGTAGGAGCGCTCATTGTCGTTGACGACGATGACCAGCGGGCGGTCCCGGGCGGCGGCGATGTTGTTGAGCGCCTCCCAGGCCATCCCGCCGGTCAGCGCCCCGTCCCCGATGACGGCGACGACATGGTCGGTGGCGCCGCGCACCTCATTGGCCTTGGCGAGGCCGTCGGCCCAGCCCAGCACGGTGGAGGCGTGGCTGTTCTCGATGATGTCGTGCTCGGATTCGGCCCGTGACGGATAGCCGGACAGTCCGCCCTTGTGGCGGAGCTTGGAGAAGTCCTGGCGGCCGGTGAGCAGTTTGTGGACGTAGGACTGGTGGCCGGTGTCCCACAGGATGCGATCGGCGGGCGAGTCGAAGACGCGGTGCAGGGCTATGGACAGCTCGACCACGCCCAGATTCGGTCCCAGATGGCCTCCGGTCCTGGCCACCGCGTCGATCAGGAACTCCCTGATCTCCTGGGCGAGCACGTCCAGTTCCTCACCGGTCAGCGCCTTGAGGTCGTGCGGGCCCCGGATGTTCTCCAGCAACGGCATGGTCGGTTCCCCTCCTCGGTGTATCAGCTCACGGTGACGTCCGGGGTGCCCGACGGGACCCCCTCGTCCTCCATGCGCCGTGCGATGTTCATGGCCTCGTCGATCAAGGTCTCCACGATCTTCGACTCCGGCACGGTCTTGATGACCTCGCCCTTGACGAAGATCTGCCCCTTGCCATTACCCGAAGCGACACCCAGATCCGCCTCACGCGCCTCACCGGGGCCGTTCACCACACACCCCATGACCGCCACCCGCAGCGGAACCTCCATACCCTCCAGACCGGCCGTCACCTCATCCGCCAGCTTGTACACATCCACCTGCGCCCGCCCACACGACGGACACGAAACAATCTCCAACCGCCGCTGCCGCAGATTCAACGACTCCAGAATCTGGATCCCGACCTTGACCTCCTCCGCCGGAGGCGCCGACAGCGAGACCCGGATCGTGTCCCCGATCCCCTCACTCAGCAGCGCGCCGAACGCCACCGCCGACTTGATCGTCCCCTGGAACGCCGGACCCGCCTCCGTCACACCCAGATGCAACGGATAGTCGCACTGCGCCGCGAGCTGACGGTAGGCATTGACCATCACCACCGGATCGTTGTGCTTCACCGAGATCTTGATATCCCGGAAACCATGCTCCTCGAACAGCGAGCACTCCCACAACGCCGACTCCACCAACGCCTCCGGCGTGGCCTTGCCGTACTTCTCCAGCAGCCGCTTGTCCAGCGACCCCGCGTTCACCCCGATACGGATCGGCACACCCGCATCCGACGCCGCCCTCGCGATCTCCTTGACCTTGTCGTCGAACTGCCGGATGTTCCCCGGATTCACCCGCACCGCCGCACACCCGGCATCGATCGCCGCGAACACATACTTCGGCTGGAAATGAATGTCCGCGATCACCGGAATCTGCGACTTCCTCGCGATCACCGGCAACGCGTCCGCGTCATCCTGCGACGGACACGCCACCCGCACGATCTGACAGCCCGACGCCGTCAGCTCCGCGATCTGCTGCAGCGTCGCCCCGATATCCGCCGTCACCGTCGTCGTCATCGACTGAACCGAGATCGGAGCGTCGCCACCCACGGCCACCGGACCGACCTGGAGGCGGCGCGAGATCCGGCGTGGTGCGAGCGGCCTGCCCGGCATGGCGGGCAGGCCGAGCGCGACCGGTTGCGCTGAACTCATCCCGTCACCCATTGCTTCCCGCGGCGGTCTCCCGGGCGGCGCGCAGCGACTCCTTGAGGGAGCCCATGGTCGCCAGGACCGCGGTGGGCTCATAGCCGCAGTGGGCCATGCAGTTGTCGCAGCGCGGGTCCTTGCCGCGGCCGTACTTGTCCCAGTCGGTCTCCTCGACGAGCTGGCGGTAGGTCGGGACATAGCCGTCGCTCATCAGATAGCAGGGGCGCTGCCAGCCGAAGAGCGAGTAGTTCGGGATGCCCCACGCGGTGCACGGGAAGTCCGCCTTGCCCTCGAGGAAGTCGAGGAAGAGCGGGCTGTGGTTGAGCCGCCAGCGGCGCCGGTTGCCCCCGGCGAACGCCTTGCGGAACAGCTCGCGGGTCTGCTCGACGCCCAGGAAGTGCTCCTGGTCGGGCGCCTTCTCGTAGGCGTAGGCGGGCGAGATCATCATCTCGTCCACCTCGAGCTCGTCGTTGAGGAAGTCGAGCACGTCGACGACGGTCTGCGGGGTGTCGGTATTGAAGAACGTGGAATTGGTGGTGACCCGGAAGCCGCGCCGCTTGGCCTCCTTGATGGCCGCCACCGCCTCGTCGAACACCCCCTCCTTCGCCACCGATTCGTCGTGCCGCTCCCGCAGCCCGTCGATGTGCACCGCGAAGGCGAAGTACGGGGAGGGGGTGAACAGATGCATCTTCTTCCGCAGCAGCATCGCGTTGGTGCACAGGAAGACGTACTTCTTCCGCTGCACCAGCTGCCGTGCGATCTCGTCGATCTGCGGATGCATCAGGGGCTCACCGCCCGCGATGGACACCATCGGCGCACCCGACTCCAGCACCGCGCCCACCGCCTGGGCGACGGGCATGCGCTGCTTGAGAACCCCTGCCGGATGCTGGATCTTTCCGCAGCCCTCGCACTTGAGATTGCACGCGAACAGCGGCTCGAGCTCGACGATCAACGGGAACTTGTCCCGCCGCTTGATCATCTTCTGTTCAAAGAGATACGTCGCGACCCGGATGGTCTGGCGGAGAGGCATGGCCATCTAGCTCACCTCCTGGGAGCAGCGAAGAACGGTGCCAGTGAAAGAAAGCGGGAAGAACGGTCCGCAGTACCCGGAAAGCTGATATTCCACCGCGCAGCGTGCCGATACGGACCAGTTCATGTTCAGGAGCGTCCACGACCACCCGGACGGCCGCAACCGGACGGACGCCGTGGCATACCGCGGTGCGCAGGGTCGCGGCGGACTCCATGTCCACCGCGATGGCGCCGGTGCTGTGCAGTGCGGCCCGCTCCGCGCCGCGCACCACATGGCCGGAGCCCACGACCGGGCCGATGTGCACGGCCCGGCGGGGGCCGCCCGGGAGCGGACCGGGGATCAGATGTGACAGGGCGTCGGCGAGGATCCGGGTGCCGGTGCATACGGTGCGGCCCGTCGGATCGCGGGTCTCGTCGGCGACGACGAGGTCCCCGGGGTGCATCCCGGGGGCCAGTCCGGCGCAGAAGCCGGTGGCGATGACGGCGGTGCGCGGCTCTCCGGGCTCGCCGGACACCCCGCGCCGCTCCATGGGCTCGCCGGACACCCCACGCCGCTCTCCGGGCTCACCGGTCCTTCCGGTCAGCGCCCGGGTCACGGCGCGCTCGGCCGCCTGCGGCCCCATGCCCGTGCGCAGCACGGTCACGGGCCCGGCTGCGCCGGGCCCTGCGCCGCGCAGGGCGAACCGCTCGATGCCGAGCGCACAGGCGATCAGCAGCGGAGCACCGCCGGCCTCCGGGGCCGGGTCGGCGGACATCAGCCGCTCCGCGGTCGCGCCCCGGTGGGCTCGCCGTGGACATACCGGCCTAGTGCCGTGACCGGGAAGACCTGCCGGTACAGGTGGTAGTTGATGGAGAAGTCCCAGGGGAAGCCGGTGCCGGTGAAGTACGGCTCGTCCCAGGAGCCGTCCTCCCGCTGGGTCTCGGTCAGCCAGGTGACCCCGCGCTCGACGGCCGCGCCGTCCCGCTCCCCCGCCGCCAGCAGCGCGAGCAGCGCCCACGCCGTCTGCGAGGCGGTGGAGGCGCCCCGGCCCATCCACTCGGCGTCGAAGTAGGAGCGCTGGTCCTCGCCCCAGCCGCCGTCCTCGTTCTGGACGCTCTCCAGCCAGCGGACGGCCCGGCGGACCGCCGGATGGGAGGCCGGGACGCCCGCGGCGATCAGCGCGGGGACGACGGAGCCGGTGCCGTAGACGTAGTTGGTGCCCCAGCGGCCGAACCAGGCGCCGCTCGGCTCCTGCTCGGACAGCAGCCAGGCGATACCGCGCCGGGTGCGGGCGTCGTACGTCCTCCCTTCGTGGGCGAGCATCTCGACGACATGCGCGGTGACATCGGCCGACGGCGGGTCGACGACCTCACCGAAGTCGCAGAACGGCAGCTTGTTGGGGAGCGGGCTGGTGTTGTCGACGTCGAACGCGCCCCACGCACCGTTCTTGGACTGCATGCCCAGGGTCCAGCGCATGGCGCGCCGCACGGCCGCCTCGATCCGCTCGGGCTCGGGGTGGTCGACCCGGCGCAGCGCCAGGACGACCTCGGCGGTGTCGTCGATGTCGGGGTAGTTGTCGTTGTGGAATTCGAACGCCCAGCCGCCGGAGGGGAGGCCGGGCCGCCGTACCGACCAGTCGCCGGGCCGGTCGATCTGCTCGGCCAGCATCCAGTCGGCGGCCTTGACCAGCGCCGGGTGGTCAGCGGGAAGCCCGGCGTCGGCGAGCGCGATGGCGGCCAGGCAGGTGTCCCAGACCGGGGACTGACAGGCTTCGATCATCCGGCTGCCGTCCTCGCGCCACACCGCGAAGCGGTCGAGCGACTCCAGACCGGCGCGCATCACCGGGTGGTCGAGGTCGTAGCCGACCAGATGGAGGGCGATGACGGAGTAGACGGCGGGTGGCTGGATGCCGCCCCAGCAGCCGTCGTTCTCCTGCCGCTCCACGATCCAGCGGGCGCAGGAGCGCAGCGCGGCCCGGCGCAGCGGGCGGAAGGCCACCTTGTGGTAGGCGTGCAGGGCCCGGTCCAGCCGCTGGAAGGCGCCGTCCCAGGAGGCGATGGGGGCCGGCGGGCGGGGCGGGTTGGGTCTGCGGGGGTCGGTGTGGAGCTCGTCGAGGGGGAAGGGGGCCGGACGCACCGGGCGTCTGGCCGAGACGATGGTCAGCGGCACGATGGTCTGCCGGGCCCAGCAGCCGAAGTCGTAGATGTTGAGCGGCAGCCACTTCGGGAAGTAGATGATCTCCGGTGGCAGCTCGGGCAGGTCCTCCCAGCGCCACCAGCCGAAGAGGGCCAGCCAGATCCGGGTGAACACCCTGGCGGCCGCGATGCCGCCCCGGGACCGCACCCAGGCGGAGGCGGCGGCCATGTGGGGGGCGTCGGGCTCGTCCCCGGCCAGCCGCAGGGCGACATACGCCTCGATGGTGGTGGAGAGCTCGGGCGGACCGCCGTGGAAGGAGGCCCAGGTGCCGTCGGCGCCCTGCTGGGAGCGGAGGAAGCGGGCGGCGGCGTCGAGGGTGTCGGGGTCCTGGATGCCGAGGAACTGCCGGAGCATCAGATCCTCGGCGTCCATGGTGACGTTGGTCTCCAGGTCGCCCTTCCACCAGCCCCGCTCGTCCTGGCGGGACAGCAGGTGCTCCACCGCACGGGCCGTCGCCTCACGGGCGATACTTAAGGTCTTGGACTCGGATGACTCGGAGGGTTGGACGGTCGGTGTCGCTGTCATGGCTTCCCCTCTGCAGTGTGGTCATCTGCCGTCTTTGGGGCTTCCGTCGGCCGGCACCTCGGCTGGGTGCCGGCCGGCGACTGCGAACTAGCGGTCCATGGCGATCATCTCTCTCGTACGACGACGAAGTCGGCGAGCGCCACGAACCGCGCCCGGATCTCGGCGGGCATGTCCACCGAGTCCAGCGCCTCCACGGCGGTCGCATGCTGTCTGCGGGCCTCCTGGGAGGTCCAGTCCCGGCCACCTGCTTGCTCGATCAACGCGGCGCGGACGGCGAACTCCTCCTCCGAGAAGTCGGCGAACTCCTCTTCCGGCTTGTGCGCGTCGGCCGCGAGGATCTGGGCGAGGCTCTCGGAGTCGGGGCCGCCGGCGGCGAGCGCGGCGACCACGGGAAGGGACTTCTTGCGCTGGCGCAGATCGCTCCAGGTCCGCTTGCCGGTCGCCTCCGGGTCGCCCCAGATGCCGAGCAGATCGTCGACGGCCTGGAAGGCGAGGCCCAGGTGGTAGCCGTAGCGCTCCAGGGTGTCGGCGGTGTGGTCGTCGGCGCCGCCGAGCACGGCGCCGATGGAGGCGGCGCAGGCGAGCAGGGCGCCGGTCTTGTTGCCCTCCATCTCCAGGCACTCCTCGACGGTGACCCGCTCGCGGTGCTCGTAGGAGATGTCCTGGGCCTGGCCGTCGATGAGTTTGCGGGTGGCCGCGGTGAGCCGGCGGGTGGCCCGCCCGGCGTCCGCGGTGCCGAGCTCCAGCAGTATCTCGTTGGCCAGGGCGAACAGGGCGTCACCGACCAGGATGGCCTGGGCCGGGCCGTGCACCTTCCAGACGGTGTCGCGGTGGCGGCGCTGCTCGTCCCCGTCCATCAGGTCGTCGTGGAGCAGCGAGAAGTTGTGCACCAGCTCGACCGCGACCGCGCCGGGCACCCCGGCCCCGGGGGCGGCGCCCGCCGCCTCGGCCGACAGCAGGGCGAGCGCGGGGCGCACGGCCTTGCCGCCGTCGCCCTCCGCCGGGTTGCCCTCGGCGTCGATCCAGCCGAAGTGGTAGGCGGCGACGGTGTCCATGGGCGGGGCCAGCCGGTTCACGGCGGCGCGCAGCACCGGCGTGGCAAGCGTACGGCCGCGCTCCAGCAACGCCATGACTCCTGCGGTGTCGACAGCTGGGGTCGCCGGGGTCACGGTCTCTCCTCTGTTCTTGGTGGTGGTGCTCATGCCGCCTCCTTGGGCGTCTCCCCGCCCGGGGCGGGGAGCGGGTTCACATGCGAGCGGCCGAGGTGGCTGAGGGCCGCCCGGGCGGCGGAAAGACCGCTGCGCACGGCGCCCTCCATGGTCGCGGGCCAGCCGGTGGCGGTCCACGCGCCGGCCAGGTAGAGGCCGGGCGCGTCGGTCGGGGCGGAGGGCCGCAGAAGGCCGACGCCGGGGACGGGGGCGAAGGTGGCGGTGCGCTCCCGGGTGACGAAGAAGTCGCGCACCGCTGCCCCGCGGGCGACCGGAAGCAGCCGCTCCAGCTCGGGCAGATAGCGGTCGCGCAGCTCGGCCACCGGGCGGTCGATGTCGTCGTACGCGGCGGACTGCGACACCGCCAGGTACTGGCTGTCCCCGGCCCCGGGCGCGTCCCTGAGCCCCGAGGCGTCCGTACGGTCGAAGACCCACTGGACGGGGGAGCCGATCGCGGCGAAGAACGGGCGGCGCAGCACCGTGCGGTCGTAGATCACATGCAGATTGAGGATCGGCGCGGTGCCGATGCGCAGCAGCTTGCCGGGGTCCTTCAGGGCGCCGTCGGGCAGCAGGGCGTGCGCCTCGCGCTGCGGTACGGCCAGGACCAGCACGTCCGCCTCGGCCGGTGGCTCGTCCCCCGGCCGCCCGGCCATGGCCACGCTCCAGCGGCCCTCGGGGGTGCGGGCGACGGCGGTCACCCGGGTGCGCAGCTCGGTCGTCACGCCCGCCGCGTCCAGGGCGCGGTGGGCGTGGGTGTGGTGCAGCTCGCCGAGCGGGGCGCGGGCCCAGCCGATGTCGGCGGCGTCGGGCCGGGAGAGCAGCCCGGTCTTGAAGACCATCGCGGCAAGGCCCAGTGAGGCGTTCGGCGCGGTGGCGTTGAGCGTGGCCACGCCGACCAGGTCCCACAGCGCCTCGACGGCGCGGGGCGACTGGCCGTGGCGGCGCAGCCAGCCGGCGAAGTCCACCCCGTCCAGCGCCGGGTCCTGGGGGTCGAGCCGCCCGAGGGCGAGCGCGGCGCGGCCCACCTGGGCGCGCTCGGCGAGGGAGAGATGGGGGTAGGTGGCCAGGCTCCTGGACAGATGGAGCGGCACCGGCAGGGCGGTGCGGCGCAGCCGGCCGAGCCGCCGCCCGCTCCGCCCCTGGGCGTCGAGGACGGGGATGTCCAACCGGCCCTGGAGCGGGGCGAGTCGGGCGGCGCCGACCCGGTCCAGGAACCACTGGTAGGCGGTGCAGCAGCGCAGGTGGACATGCTGGCCGTTGTCGACGGTCAGCTCGCCCGCCGGGGAGGAGCGGTGGAAGGAGAAGGCAAGGCCGCCCAGCCGGGGGCGGCCCTCGACCAGGGTGACCCGCAGCCCGGCGTCGGCCAGCTCGAGCGCCGCCGCCGTACCGGCGAGCCCGCCGCCGATCACCAGCGCGCTCCGCCCGGCGGGGCTGTGTCTGGCGGCCGGGGCGGAGCCCAGGGTCGAATGGGTCACACCGGCCTCCCGGTGCCGCGGCGCTCGACCGCGCGGGCGTCAAGACCGGCCAGCCCGCGCACCGCCACATACGCCTTCTCGTGTCCCGGCAGCGAGACGCGGCCGCGCAGGACGGCCGCGGGATCCTTGGCGATCCGGTCCAGGAGTCTGCTGTAGATGCCCGCCATCGCGGATACACACGCCCCGCTGCGCCGGTCCAGCAGCGGCAGCAGCCTAAAGCCCTCGGCGAAGAGCGCCCTGGCCCGGCGCACCTCGAAGTGGACCAGGCCGGTGAAGTCGGCGTCGGGCGGTGCGGTGGAGCCGCGGAACGCGTCGGCGCAGCCGAATTTGGCGAGGTCGTCGGCGGGCAGATAGGTGCGCCCGGTGGCGGCGTCCTCGCGCACGTCCCGGAGGATGTTGGTGAGCTGCAGGGCGAGCCCGAGGGTGTCGGCGTAGTACGGGGCGCGCTCGAGCTCGTCCTCGCTGTGGCCGGTGCCGGGGGCGGTCCCGAAGACGCCGAGCGACAGCCGTCCGATGGCGCCCGCCACGCAGCGGCAGTAGACCTTGAGGTCGTCCCAGGTCTCGTAGGTCTGCCCGGCCACGTCCATCAGCACGCCGTCGATCAGCTCGTCCAGCGCGTCGAGCGGGATCGGGAAGCGGTGTGCGGCATGGGCGAGGGCGACGGCGACGGGGTCGGTGTCGTCCTCCTCGATCCCGCCGCCCCGCATCCGGTCCAGCAGGGCACGGGTGTCCGCCAGCCGGGCCCGCTTGGCCTCCGGGCCGAGGGGGCCGTCGCCGATGTCGTCGACCCGGCGGGAGAAGGCGTACAGAGCCGACATCGCATGGCGCTTCTCCGTCGGCAGCAGCCTGATGCCGTAGGCGAAGTTGCGGGCCTGGTGCCCGGTCACGGCCTCGCAATAGCGGTACGCCGCGAGCACTGGCGCGGACGCGTGCGGAGATCCCTTCACGGTCCGGCTCACCCCTCTCTTCGCAGTGTCGCCCCCACCTCGCGCAGCAGGCTGAGCTTGGTGGGCCTGGGCGGTCCAGGGAGTACGTCATGTCCCGCGGCCGCGACCGCCCGCAGGGCGGCCCGCCCCCCGGCCACGAATCCGGCGAGCAGCACCTTGAGCCTGCCGTGGACGCTACCCACCAGGGGGGTGCCTTCATTCAGCAGGGCAGCGGCGCGTTCCGCCTCCTTCGCGACCAGGGCGCGCAACCGTACGCCGCCCCTGGGGGCGGCGAGGTCGGCCTCGGTCACGCCGAAGCGTTTCATGTCCTCGGCGGGCAGATACACGCGGTCCCTGCGGAGGTCCTCGGCCACGTCCTGCAGATGCTCGACGATCTGCAGGGCGGTGCAGATGGCGTCCGAGTGGCGGATCCGCTCGGGGCTCGCGGTGCCGGTGATGCCGAGGACGAGCCGTCCGACCGGGTTGGCGGACAGCTCGCAGTAGTCGAGCAGCTCCTGGTAGGTGGCGTACCGCCGGATCCGCTGGTCCTGGCGGTTGGCCTCGATGAGGCCGCGGAAGGGCTCGGGGGTGAGCCCATGGCGGTGGACGGTGGGGCGCAGGGCCGCCAGCAGCGGATGGCGCGGCTCTCCGAAGGGCTGGAAGACCCGGTGGAGGTCGGCCTCGAACGCGTCCAGCATCGCGAACGCGTCGCCCGCCTGGTCGCGGTCCAGCCCGAGCAGTTCGGCGTCGGCGCCGCCGGGGGCCAGATCGCCGTCGCCGATGTCGTCGACCAGCCGGGCGTAGCCGTAGACGGCCATCAGATCGGTGCGCCAGGCTCGGGGAAGGAAGAAGGGGGCCACGGGGAAGTTCTCGTGGGCGGCCTTGTCGAGCACGGCACGAACGGCTTCCTGCCCGCCGCTTCGGCTGCTCGACGTGGTATGGGACCCGCTGCGCTCGTCCTCGACGGTCACCGTGGACAGCCAGGCGTACGGGCGAGACCCAGGACGCCACGTGGATCCCGGCGACCGGGCCCCGCGGGAGCGCTGGAGATGGGCCGTCTAGCCAATGCCGTCACATCCCCCGTTCTACACCGGTTACCAGGGTCGGCACGATCCGGACACGCCGCTCCGTCTTGTCAACGGGCTCCGGCGCCTAGCCCCCGAAAAGGGGACAACGACCCGGCTCCGGCATGATCCGGACGGTGATTGCCATAGCTTACGCCTCTCGGTGTACACGTGTACGGGGCGATACCCCGATGTGACCTCCGATGTGGCGCCGGGCGGGTGACCGGCGAACGCCCCCGGGCCGGTCTCCGGGGGCCTTCGGACGGCCTCAGACGACCTCTTCGTAGAACTCGGCGATGTCCAGCACACGGCACAGATCGCGGAGCTCGAACTCGAAGAAGTGCTGACCCTCGGAGAGCGCGAAGGACATATGGCCGAGCGCCTCCATGGAGATCACCCCGTACAACCGCACCCAGCAGCGGAGCATCACGGCGATGGCGCCGGGGGGCATGTCGACGTCCTGGTCCTCGCTGAGCGCGGTGAGGGTGGTCGCGAGCCCGGGGTCGAGCTCCTCGACCTCCGGGGCGGGGAAGCCGCGCACCCGCCACAGATCGGCGACCAGATCGGAGAAGACGGAGCCGAAGACCCAGCTCATATGGCGCTCGGGCTTGGTCTCCTCACGGCCGAGCCCCGGGGCCCACGGGCCGAGGATGAGCCCGAACTCATGGGGGTGCTTGATCGCCCAGACGCGCAGCGCGCGGGCGCCGCTGATCCACCGGCGGCCCGGCTCCTCCTCGGGGTGCTGACCGAGGACCCCGCGCATGAAGCGGGCCATCTCCTCGAAAATGTCCACACGCAGCTGAAGGATCAGCGCATCCCGACTACTGAAGTAGCGGTAGACGGCCGGCGCGGTCATGCCCATCTCACGCGCGATGGCGCGGATGGTCACATTTTCCGGGCCCTCCTGAACCAGGAGCGTCCGGGCGACGTCCTTGATTTCACGGATGGTCGCGATGCGCAGGCGCTCGCGCCGTGAGTACGGTGCGACGTGCGCTTCCCCTGGCGACACGCGTCCCCCTCCCTGATGCTGCGCCGCTCGACAACCCGGCGTACACGCACACGATACAGCGCCTCCGTTTAGTGAACAGCGGCGGTGACAGTGGCTCTGGTTCAACTGCTAGTCCCCCGACCCTGCCACAGATCCGTGGGGTTGCCCCGCCGGTTGGCTCAGCGACCACCGTCCGGGTCAGCGGACGACGCGGGGGAGCGTCCGTACATACGTCGGACATTCATTCGGGAAGAAAGCGCGGGAGTGCTCTCGCAACGGCCGGGGAATCGCCGATCACCGCACTCGGTGCCACCCATGCGGTAAACGCTCTTGGCGGAGGTGAGATTGCGTTCCCGCCCGCCTCGGCAGGTGCGGGGAAACGGCCCGCCCCACCCGTTCCACCAGGAGCGGAGAGAAAACCGACCGGTCGGCACCGTGGATTTCCACTTCGGCCCGCCGGGAGAGCCTCGAACACCGAGGGAAAACGGGTCACGGCATTCCGGTCGGCGGCGCCGGGGCGTTCGGCCGTCCCGGGGTTTCCGCGGCTCAGCCGGAAGACGTCGCGGTGACACGGGATCACTGCCGCGTGGTTCACCCGGGGCCGATCCACTCACACGTCCGGCCCATACGAATAGGATGCGGCGGAAGCACGGGTGGTTACCTCAAGAGTGATACCGCCCTTGTCTCCCATATGGGGCAGCCGGGCCGCGGGCTTTCGCGATGAGACCAGGTCGGCTCCGAGAAGCCCGGACCGGGCGGTTCCCACGGACCTCGCCCCCCGGGTCCTCCCGCACCGCGTCCGTTTTCTCGTCAACATCATGCCGAGACGCGCTTTCCCCGAAAAGCACCCGCGCCTCGTGGATAACGATCTCTCACCCCGGCTCCCCGACTCCGGTGCGGGCGCGTTCCTTACCACGCCAGTTCGGTTCGCATTCGATCAGCAGTTCACTCCGCGCGAGTTCCTGACGCGCTTTCCCGGGCGAGATCGTCCGCGCGACATCAGGGAAGGCGGCGGGGTCCCGCCCGGCCCGGAACTCAGCTTCCGCTTACGCCTTCGGACCGCGGTGGAAGGGGACGCTCACGTCCATGATCACCGCCTTGCGCGGGCCCGCCGCCTTCTCCGCGACGGCCGCGGCGCACAGGGCGGCCGATCGCCCATAGGGGCACGCTTCCCAACTCGCCCTCCCCCAAGGCGTTTACGGATTTTTTACCACCCGTACGGCCTTCCGGCGGACGGGAAAGGGCGGGTTCGGCCACCAACGGGTGGATCGGGCCGGATCCGGGTGACGGCGGGGCCTACGGGTGGTGGGGGCAGGCGGCGGGAGCGGCGGAGGCGGTCCGCCGGGACGGGCGGGGCTCGGCGGTGCTCCGCTCGCGCGGGGTCACCGTCACCATCACGTTCTGCAGCGGCCGCAGCGAGATCACCGGCGAGCCGTACCTCAGCTCGGTCCCCGGGATCCGGCTGATCCGGAAGCGCTGGTTCACCATGGCCACGATGATGCGCAGCTCCAGCAGCGCCATGAAGTTGCCGACGCACTGCCGGGGCCCCGTGCCGAACGGGAGGTACGCCATCCGCGGCCGCTCCTTGATGGCCTGCGGGGTGAACCGGTACGGGTCGAAGGCCAGCGGGTTGTCCCAGTGGCGCGGGTTGTGGTGGGAGACCAGCGGGGACAGCAGCACCGAGGAGCCCGGTTCGATGTCATAGCCGCCGAGGGTGTCCGCGTCCACCGCCGCCCTGGGGAAGATCCAGATGGGCGGGTGCATCCGCAGGCTCTCGTCGACGACCATCTTGGTGTACGTGAGCGACTCGGCGCTCGCCACGTCCGGCAGCCCGCCCCCGAGCACCGTGGCGATCTCGGCGTCCAGCTCCTCCTGGACCCCGGGGTGGCCGGCGATCGACAGCAGCGTCCAGCACAGGGAGACGGCCGTGGTCTCATGGCCGGCCAGATAGACGGTGAGCAGCTCGTCCTTGATCTGCTGATCGGTCCAGGGCTCACCGGTGGCCGGGTCGGTGGCCTGCTCCATCAGCGCGATCAGCGGCCCCTCCCCGGTCTCCGCGTAGCTCCGGCGCACATCGGCCACGATGCGGTCGAAGACCCGGTGGATCCTGAGGATCTTGCGCTGACGGTCCGTCGGCACCCACGAGGGCAGCATCTCGGTGGCGGTGCCGCGCCGGAACATCACCTCCACCACATCGTCCACGATCGTCTTGAGCATGGCCGAGTCCGGCTTGATGTCGTAGGCGAACAGCGAGCGGCTGAGGGTGACCAGGGTCAGCCGCAGCATGTCGGTCATCAGGTCGACCGGCTCACCGGCGGCGGCCTTGCGCTCCCAGGTCTCCAGCATCTCCTCGGTGGCCCGGATGATGTTGGGGATGATGTCGGTGATGGCGTTCTTGAGGAAGACCGGCTGCACCGCCCGCCGGTGGGCGCGCCAGAACTCGCCGTCGGTGGTGAGCAGTCCCTTGCCCATGACCACGCCGAACTGCTCGTAGAGCGGGCCGCGGACGTAGTTGCCGTTGTTCTCCACCAGCACCCGGCGCACCGCCTCGGGCTCGGTCACCTGGTGCACCAGGAAGGGGCCGAGCCGCATCCGGACGATCTCGCCGTGGTCGCGCTGCAGACCGAGGAGGAATTCGGCGGTGTTCCGCTTCCAGGGGCCCAGACTGCCCATCAGCGGGACACCCTTGGGGCCGGGTGCCAGGCGCGGTGCGGAGGTCGCTGTGCTCATCGGTGGTCTCCTTGCTTTCGCGGCCGCGGCCCGCGGGGCACCGGAAAGAGGCGGCGCACGAAGAGATGGTCGAAAAGGGCGTCGGGCGCGAGGCGCCGCAGGGCGATCGTGCTGTGGGCGAGGAGTCCGACGGGGTAGCGGGCGCGCGGCCGGGAGCCGCGGGCGCCCTTCGCCACCACCTTCGCCACCCGCCGGGCCACGTCGTCGGACTGGATCGCGAAGGTGCCCGCCAGGGTCCGGCGGCTGCCGGTGTAGATCGCCTCGAAGTACTCGGCGCTCTCCCGGCGGAAGGTCTCGTAGGTCCGGCTCACCGGCCGCAGATTGGCGACGTAGGTGGCACCGAAGCGGGTGGTGCGCACCGGGCCCGGCTCGACGAGGACGACCCGCACCCCGAAGTCGGCCACCTCGTTCCGCAGGGAGTCGCTGAGCGCCTCCACGGCGTGCTTGGTGGCGTTGTAGAAGCCCGAGCCGGGGACGGCGTAACGGCCGAAGATGGAGGAGATGTTGACGATGGTGCCGCCGCCGTGGGCGCGCATCGCGGGCAGCACGAGCTGGCTGAGCCGGACCAGTCCGTACACATTGGTCTCGAACTGCTCGCGCACCTCGGCCATGGAGGCTTCCTCGATACAGCCCGACATGGCGTAGCCGGCGCTGTTGACCAGCGCCCCCACCGCGCCGTGCGCCGCCTCGACCTTGGCGACCGCGGTGGCCATGGACTCCTCGTCGGTGACGTCGAGCGCCAGGGTGTGGATACCGAGCGCCGCGAGCTCATCCAGCGTCTCGGGCCGCCGTGCGGTGGCGTACACGGCATGCCCGGCCCGGTGCAGCCGCAGCGCGCACGCGCGGCCGATTCCGGAGGAGCAGCCGGTGATGAGGACCGGGAGGCCGGCCCCGGGTCCCGGGGCCGGCGAGCGGCCGGTCACGCGGGGGGCGCGTCGAACGCCCCGAGCTGGGTGGCGAGGTCGTAGCTGTCCATGGAGAACCAGCTCTCCACGATCTTGCCCTCGTCGTTGAACTCGTCGATGACGATGCCGGGGATCTCCAGCGCGCGGCCCTGCGCCGGGATGATGCCCGCGTAGGCGTCGCCGGTGTGGGTGCCGCGTGCGGTGAACCGGCTGACGACCTTGTTCCCGTCCAGGATCCAGTCGTTCACGGTGACCTGGAGGTCGGGGAAGGAGGCGCGCTGCAGCCGCACCCACTCCTTCAGGTGCTCCACGCCTTCCTTGCCGTTCTCGGCGGTGCCGTGGCTGATGTGGTCCTCGGTGGCGCCCTCGTAGATGACGTCCAGATTGCCCTTGTTGAGGCACTGCTCGTAGTAGCGCTCGAGGACGGCCTTGTTCTGTTCGGGAGTGGACATGGGGTTCCCTTTCTATTCCGTGGTGTTTCCCAGCGGGCCGGAGAGTCCCGAGACGGTCGCCACGGGGTCCCCGGAGTCTGCGTCGGTGATCCGCCAGACGCCGAGCGAGGGATCGCCCTCGACGCGGGTGGGTCCGCGCTCGGCGGAGTGCGGTGTGATGCGGCCGAGGATCAGTGGGTCGGCGGTGACCGAGAGCCCGTCGCCCTGGGTGGTGCACCGCCGCACCACGTTCTCCAGGGCGGCGACCGGAAGGGCCGTCCCGGGCACGAGGGGCGTCGCCCACAGGTCGGCCGGCAGGCAGCGCGGAACCTCGGCCACCAGCCGGCCCTCCGGCTCCACTCCCCATGCGCACAGCGGCACCACGGCGCCGCGCCAGTGCAGGAACGGCGGCCCGGAGCGGAGGGTGGTGGTCTGCCGGACGGTGGGGCCCGGTGGGGCGGGCGGCCGTGGCGCGCCGGTCTCGTGGACGATGCGCAGGCCGGCCTCGGGGCCGTCCCCGGCCCCCTCCCGGCGGTAGCGGACCTCCACGACCCAGTTGTGCCCCTCGTGGAAGCCGCGGGCCTCGCGGACCAGCCGGATCGCGGGGCCGTCCAGGCGCAGCAGCGACAGCGGCACCACGATCTCCTCCAGAACACCGGCCGTCAGCGCCGGGAAGTCCTCCGGGACGATCCATTCGGCGGCCCGCAGGGCGTTCTCCAGCAGGAGGGAGGGCGGCAGCGCGGGGGCGCCGTCGACGCGGAAGTCGCCGAGCGCGGGGGTGTGTTCGGGGTCGAGGACGACGCGTGCCGTCATCCGGGCGTGCGGCTGGTAGGCGGTCACCTCGCCGAGGTGGAAGATCTTCGGATAGGCGGTGGCGAAACCGGGCAGCGCGGGCACCACGGGATAGCCGATGGCCTGTCCCGGGTCGATGGCCTGGCCCAGCGGCCCGACGAAGGTGACCTCGCCCTCGGAGGCCCCCAGCAGTTCGGCCCGCCAGCGCTCCAGCCCGTCCGCCACGTCGATCGCGGCCATGTAGCGCAGGGTGGCGGCGAAGTTGGCGATCAGCCCGATGCGGTCCCAGGTGGGCCAGGCGAGGGTCATCACGGGGAACGCGGCCCGGCGGGCGGCCCACTGGCCGAGCCTGGCCAGCCCGTCGTTGGCGGCGGCGTATTCGAGCTGGCCGACCATGCCGCCGAGGCGTCCGGTGAGGGAGCCTACGCTGCAGAAGAACTTCAGGTCGCGGTCGCGCACCTCCTCGAAGACGTTGAGGAAGCCCTCGATCTTGACCTCGACGGTGCGCAGGATCTCCTCGTCGGTCTTCTTCGGCAGCCGGGCGGAGGTGTCCACTCCGGCGTTGTGCACCACTCCGGCGAGCCTGCCGCCCTCCAGCGCGTCCTCGCGCCGGATGAGCTCGCGCACCTGGGCTCGGTCGGTGAAGTCGCAGCGCGCGTACTCGACGCGCAGCCCCTCCCGCCGGGCGCGGGTCAGATGGGTGGCGAGCTCCCACAGGCGGTGGGTGCGGGCGAGCCGGGCCCGGGTCTTCGCGGGCGACTCGCCCTTCGTACGGCCCGCCCAGACCTCCTTCTCGTACCGCTTCCACCCGGCCTCGTCCACGCCGAACCAGGGCTCGTCCCCGCTCGGGAACGGCTCCCGGCCGGTGACCACGACCCGTACGCCGTGCCGGGCGGCCAGCGACCTGGCCAGCTCCCAGCCGATGCCCCGGCCGCCGCCGGAGATCAGCACGGTGTCCTCGGGGCCGAGGGTGAGGGCGGGCGCGGCCACGGGCCGGTCCTCGGGGGTGAGGGTGAACCGGCGGCCGTCCCGGTGGCCGACCTCGATCTCGCCGGTGCGGCCGAGCTCGGCGGCGACGATGCCGGGCAGGCCGGCGGAGGCGGCCAGGTCGATGTCCACGACGCGGGCGTTCACATTGGGGAACTCCCGGTGCAGGGTCTTGGCGAGCCCCGCCCAGATGCCGCCCAGGGGCTGCTCCAGACCGTCCCGCGGATGCTGGCCCATCCCGCCGCCGAGATAGCTGACGGCGAGATAGAACAGCCGGTCCGCGGTCGTCTCCGCCGCCCAGTCGTCGTAGACGCCGCGCAGCGCGGTCACGGTCCCGGTCAGCGCCTGACGCCAGGCCCCGGCGAAGGCGGCGGGGTCCGGGTCGTACGCCCGGCCCACGGTGAGGTCGACGATGGCGTCCACGGGGCCGGGGCCGTCCGGCTCCCGGCGCACCAGCGCGCCGTGTTCCTTCAGTTCGCGCTCCACACCGGCGGCGATGTCCTCCTCGCCGCCGATCAGCAGCACCCGTATCCCGGCGAGCCGGGGGTGCGGCCCGGCGGGGCGCGGCAGCTCGCTGAGCCGCCACACCATCCGGGTCACCGGCTGGACCGGCGCGCCTTCCTCGGCCACGGTCATGTCCGGTCCTCCCCCGCTGCCGCCTGTTCGACGGGGACGGCCTCGCCGGTCTCGGCGTCGATGTAGCCGATGAGAGTGGCCCGCATGTCCTTCATCTGCAGGAGCATCCGGCCGTCGGGCCGTACCGCCACGAAGCGGTTGCTGATGGCGTCGGCCGTCAGATCGAAGCCGGGCGGGGTGACGAAGAGGTCGACTGCCTCGCCGGAGGCGGCCAGATCGTGATCGCTGATCTCCTCGTACAGATCGATCCGGCGGATCGACAGCGGCGCGGCCACCGGCACCAGATGCCCGTCGACCAGATCCAGCACCCCCACCCGGGCCAGCCCGTCGAGCAGGATGGACGGCACGGTGAACCGGGACCACACCGGGTCGCCCGCCGGGATGTCGGGCGCGTAGCGGGCGCGCTTGCCGCGGGGATGGATCCGGGTGTCGGTGGTGGAGACGAACGGGCCGGTCAGCCGCACCGGGGAGCCGGGCTGGTGGTACGGGTCGGGGACCGGGGTCTCCTCCCCCGTCGGCCACTCCTCCCAGCGCGGCGCGGTGGGCGCCTCGGTGTCGAGCAGCACCCGGGCCAGGAAGTGGACCCGGTCCTTGACCAGGACCACTCCGCTGGGCGCGACCACGTCCTCGGTGATCCGCACCTGGACGACGGTCACCTCGCCGGGGCCGTCGACCAGTTCCGCGCGGATGCGCCTCGGACCGGCCGGGAGGTCGCGGTAGACCCGCAGGAAGTGCTCGAAGCGCAGGTCCTCGAAGGCGATCACCCGCTTGCCGGGGACCAGGGCGCGGGCGGCCTCGGCGGCCAGTTCGGTGACGAAGGTGCCGGGCAGGGTGGCCTCGCCGCGCACCGTGTGGTGCTCCAGATAGCCGTCGGTCTCCAGGTCGAAGGCGCACTCGTAGACCACCGACCGCTCATCGGACTCCAGCAGCCGGCGCAGGAAGAACCCGGGCCGCTCCGCCTCGCCCGTGGTGGCCAGATAGCCGGGGTAGAAGCGCTCGACGGTGGCGCGCTCGGCGTCGCCGAGGTGGACGACGGAGGGGCGCCGCACGGGGGCGTGCAGCTCCTGGACGAAGTGGTGGATGCCCTCGGCGATGGCCATGTTGCTGTACGACCCGGCGCGTTCGTAGTACGCCTTGGTCAGCTCGTTGGCGCCCATGCCGACGCCTTCCCACAGCGTCCAGCCGATGGTGAACTCGTCCGTGCGCGGATCGGTGGCCCGGGTGTGGGTCGCGGCGGCGGCCAGGAAGTCGTTGGCCGCGGCGTAGTCGGCCTCCCCGAGCTGTCCGAAGTAGCCCAGCAGCGAGCCGAAGTTGCACCACAGCCGGGGCGGCGCGGTGCGCAGGGCGCGCTTGAGGTGGAGGTAGGAGTCCAGCTTCAGATCGCGGATGGCGGTGAACTCGGCGAAGCTCTTGTCCTTGATCAGCCCCGAGCGCTGCAGCCCGGCGGCGTTGACCAGCAGGTCGATCCGCCCCTGCTCGGCCAGAACTTGGCCGATCGCCGCGTCCACCGCGCCGCCGTCGCGCATGTCGCAGGCGAGGTAGGTGACCCGGCCGGCCCCGCTGTGGGCGGCCATCTCGTCCAGGTTCCGGCGCGCCGAGCGGGCGTTGACCATGCGGTCGAACGCGCGGTTGATGTCGGCGACGGTGCGGCCGTCGCGCCGGGCGATCTCCGTCTTGATGTAGCCCGCGCGGCGGGCGGCGAACTCCTCGTCGGTGCCCTCATAGGTCTCCGGCGGCCAGTCGTCCAGGGAGTTGCTGCCGAGGACGTAGATCCGGGGCCGGAAGTGCTCGGCGACCGCCTTGACCACCTCGGCGGTGATGCCCCGGGCGCCCCCGGCGACCACCACGACGGAGTCCCGGCCGAGAACGGCCGGCGCCCCCTCGCCGGGGCCGCCCGGCTCGTCGGAGAGCAGATAGGTCTTCCGTACGCCGTCGATGTCGAACACCGCGGGGAAGACCCGATCGGCCGCGCTCTCCTCCTCGGCCCGGGCCATCGCCTCGCTGAGGTCGGTGGCGGAGGTGCAGAGCGTGAAGGCGAGGCAGGCGTCGCGCTCCAGGGCCGCGGTCTTCCACAGCCCGGTGAAGAGCCCGGTGTACGGATGCGGGGTGCCGTCGGGCGCGGCGCCCAGCAGCAGCGCCACGGCCGAGGAGCCGGGGTCGCCCAGGTCGTCGTAGGCGTGCTGGAGCGTCAGATAGGCGGCGTCGTGCAGGGCGGTGAGGCCGGGCGCGGGGCCGTCCGCGGGCGCCTGGCCGAGGTCGGCGACCACCCTGAGGTGGATGGCCCCGGGGCCCGCACCGGCCAGAGCCCGGCGCACCGACTCCTCGGTGACCTCGGGCAGATGGTGCCAGCCGGGGCGCGGGGCCCCGAGCGGCGCCGTGGACAGGACGGTGAGGTCCGCCTCCGGCGGAGCGGCACCGGCGAGCAGCTCGGGCGCGTCGGTGAGCACCACCGCGCCCGCGGGGAGGAACGGGGTGCGCTCGCGCACGGTGCGCGCGGGCAGCTCGGTCAGGACGGGCACCTGGCGGCGGACCCGTACGGGGGTGCCGTCCGCGAGCCGCCCGTCGGTGGCGAACGCGGCGGGCAGCGCGGCCGGGGCCGCCTCCGCGGGGCCGGGCCCGGCGTCCTCACCGGTCCCCGGGATGGTCAGCCGGAGCCGGGCCCCGGCGGCGCCCTCGCTCTCGTCGGTGGCGATCTCCACGCTCCCCGAGGGCCGGTGCAGCGCCTTGAGGACGGCGAGACCGCCGGCCGCGCCGAGATAGCGGGCGTGCTCGGGGGCGGGCGCGCCGCACATCAGGATCTCGTCCGGGGCGGCCTCGCCGCGGCCCGCCTCGACGGCACCGAGCGGTTCGTCCACGTACGCGAGCACCTCGAGCCCCGCGGCGCGGGCCCGCTCCTCGGTGGTCAGGGCGAACAGGAAGGCGCCCTCGGCGAGTTCCTCGGCCTCCGGCGGCAGCAGCTCGCCGATCAGCGTGCGGTACTCCGCGAGGCTGTTGCCGTTGATCCCGCCCGCGAGCGCGAAGTCGAGTTCCCCGGTGCGCAGATAGCGGCCCGCGGAGGTGATGGAGGAGACGGCGGAGGCGAAGCCGGAGTCCATCGTCATGTTCGGGCCGTTGAGGTCGAAGTAGTTCGCCACCCGGGCCGAGATGATGTTGGGCATCTGGCCGGGGAAGGAGTCCTCGTTGGAGGCCGGGATCATGTCGCGTACGCGGTCGCCGAGCCGCTCCAGAACACCGGGCAGGGCATCGGAGTCCAGCTCGCCGATCGCCTCGGCTATGTCGTCGAGATAGCAGCGGTTGGCGTAGAGCATCGCGGCGCGGGTCGGGCCCATATGGCCGACGAACACGCCGGTCTTGAGCGCCTGCTCCTGCCAGAAGTCCGGCATCTGGTCGCGGAGTTGATGGGCGCACTCCACGATCATCAGCTGGCAGCGGTCCAGAGCGCGGATGGTCTTGGGAGGCAGCCGCACCTTGTTGAACGGCGGCGCCGGGTACTCCTGGCCGAAGCTGTCGCGGGGGCGCGGACCGCCGCCCAGCCAGCGGGTGACCTCCTCGCGCCCCTCCAGCCCCGGCAGATGGGCCGACCAGCCGACGATCGCCACCCGGCTGCCGGGGTCGGGGACC
Organism: Streptomyces sp. 11-1-2; assembly: GCF_003595545.1. Taxonomy (NCBI): domain Bacteria; kingdom Bacillati; phylum Actinomycetota; class Actinomycetes; order Kitasatosporales; family Streptomycetaceae; genus Streptomyces; species Streptomyces sp. 11-1-2. The sequence goes on along the minus strand of NZ_CP022545.1, from coordinate 8,866,526 downwards.
TTGGTGACGGTCGCGGGGGCCCGGTCGGTGGCGGTGGCGCTCGCGGCGGCGGGGCGCGGCCGGTGCTCGGAGACGATCAGATGGGCGTTGGTGCCGCCGAAGCCGAACCCGGACACCGCGGCCAGCCGCGGGCCGTCCGGCTTCCCCGGCCACTCCTTGTGCTCGGGGGTGATCTCCAGTCCGGTCTCGGCGAGCCGGAAGTCCTCGCGGGGCCGGGAGAAGCGGAACTGACCGGGGATGGTGTGCTCGGCCAGGCCCAGCAGGTTCTCGATGAGCGAGACCACGCCCGCCGCCCAGCCGGTGTGGCCGATCAGGGACTTGTTGGAGGTGACCGCGGCCGGTCCCGCGGTGCCGTAGTACTCCCGCAGCGTGGTGAACTCGGCGAGGTCACCGGCCGGGGTGCCGGTGGCGTGGGCGTTGACCCAGCTCACCGCACCGCCCTCGACCTCGCCCGCCTCCAGGGCGCGCCGTACCGCCAGGCTCTGACCCGCGGCGTTGGGCGCGTAGATGGCCTTGCCCTTGCCGTCGGAGGACGAGCCGAACGCCCGGAGCACCCCGAGCACCTCGTCCCCGTCGGCCCGCGCCCGGCTCAGCCGCTTGAGGACGACCAGCGCGGCGCCGTCGGCGAAGATCACCCCGTCGGCGTCCTCGTCCAGCGCGTGCACCTCACCGCGCTTGGAGAGCCCCTGGAGCTTGGAGAAGAGCACGGTGCCGCGCGGCGCGAGCGCGAAGGCGCCACCGCAGACCGCGATGTCCTGCTTGCCCATGAGCAAGCCCTTGGCGGCGATGTCGATCGCGTACAGGGAGGAGGAGCAGGCGGTGTCCACCATGTGCAGCTCGGTGGAGGGCGGCAGCAGCCCGCGCATCGCCAGCTCGCCGACGCGGTGCGGCAGAAAGCGCGAGCGGTCCTGTCCGGCGCGCCAGTAGCGGCGGGCCAGGGCCGCTTCGATGTCGCCGCCGAGGGTGGTGCGCTCGCCGTCCTCCAGCGGCAGGTCCCGGAGGATGTCCTGCGTCATCCGGGTGACGCTGTCCAGCACCCCGGCCTCTTCGAGGTGCTGGCTGCCGTCGGGGGTGTAGCCGACGACGAAGGAGCAGCGGTCGGTGTCCTGGTGGCGCACCCCGTCCAGGGCCTGGACCAGGCTGTGGCGCAGCCACATGGTGGTCAGCTCGTGGTCGTCCGTGCCGTCGGCCATGCTGTCGACGGAGCCGGGGGCCGCCTCGAAGTCCGTGATGAAGACGCAGCGGTCGGCGTACGCCTTGTCCTCGGCGGCGGTGTCGACGGCGTGGAAGTTCTCATGCCGCCAGCGGTCCCGGGGGATCTTGACGAACAGCTCGTCACCGGTCGTACGGAGCTTCCAGAACTCCTCGGGGCTGTTCGCCCCGGCGACCGCCAGGCCCATGCCGACGACGGCGATCGCGTCGTCGGGGACATCGGGGGGCAGGTCGGGGCCGGGCGCGTCCACGGCCTCGGCGACGGCCGCCTCCGTGACGGCGGCGGCCCGGTGGCGTACGGGCTCGGGGGCCACGACGGGTTCGGCCTCGGGCGCCGGGGCCACGACGGACTCGGGCGCCGGTGCGGCCTCTTCCCGTACGGGGGCGGCGGCGGGCGGGGACAGGAGCGCGGCGCCCAGCGTCAGTCCCCCGTCCGCGAGCACCACCTGTCCGGTGATCCACCGCGAGGCGTCGGAGGCCAGGAAGGCGACGACGTCGGCGAACTCCTCAGCGGTGCCCAACCGTCCGAAGGGCGTCGCCCTGGCGATCACCTCCTGCATCTCCCGGGCCCGGGGGAACTTGTCGGCGACATCGCTTTCGAGCATCGCGGCCGAGGCGGTGTTCACCCGGATGCCGAGCGGGGCGAACTCCACGGCGAGATAGCGGGTCGCCGCCTCGGCGGCCGCCTTGGCGGGGGCGCAGGCCGAGTAGTTGGCCATCACCATCTGCGAGCCGCCGAGCGCCGAGACGGTGACGATCGACCCGCCGCCGGTGCGCGCCATCAGCGGGGCCGCGCCGCGGGCGCAGCGCAGTCCCCCCTTGTAGTTGGTGTCGATGGCCTTGGCGATGTCCTCGTCGGTCACCTCGGCCAGGGGCAGCAGGGCCCCGTTGGCGGCGCTGTTGACCAGGATGTCCAGCCGCCCGTGGCGCTCCTCGATCTCGGCGAACATCCGGTCGACCTGCTCCTGCCGGGCCACCGAGGCCCGTGCGAGTTCGACCCGGGCGCCGGTTGCCACCAGTTCGTCCCTGGTGCGCTTGGCCTGGTCGTGCGAGTGGAAATAGTTGAGGACGATGTCGGCGCCGCGGGCCGCGAGGGTGCGCGCGATCGCCTTTCCCACGCCCTTGGAACCTCCGGTGACCAGGGCCACCTTCCCCGTGAGGTCTTTCATGGAACGACTGACTCCTTCTGCGACGAGGGGGTGGGCGCTTCAGCCCGTGGCGGAGGCCGGCGCATGGGCCCCCTGGTCGTTCATCTGCTGCAGCACAAAGTCGGTGATCTTGCCCATGGTGTTGTAGGTGGCCAGCCGGAAGCCGGACTCGCGCGGCGGCAGCCCGTACCGACTGGAGACCCGCGACAGGAGTTCGACCTGCTTGACGGAGTCGACTCCCAGCTCGGCCTCGAGCTGCACCTCGTCCTCGAAGACGTCCTCGGGGTATTCGAGCGCCTCGGCGTAGAGGGTCCGCAGCTCGTCGAAGAGCCGCTCGCGGTCGTACTCCTCCGGCCGCGGCTCGGACGCCGACGGGGCCGACGGGGCCGCGGGGGCGGTCTCGGGAGCGGCCTCGACGGCGGGCTCGGGCTCGGCGCGCTCGGCCTCGGCGGACTTGCGGAAGGCGTCCAGTTCGGTGCGGACCAGCTCCAGCACCATGTGGCCGCGCTCGCTCCAGTACGCCGCGAAGACGTCGGAGGGCACCGAGGGGGCCAGCAGCTCGGCCAGCCCGCCGCGCTCGGGCGCGGCCAGACCGGCCTCGCGCAGCGCCTCGAGGGTTCCGTCGAGGGCGAGCCGTCCCCCGGTCAGGGCCAGCGTGGGCAGCGACCGCACCTCGGAGCCATCGGTCACCTTGGCGACCAGCTTGGAGAGCGCGGCGCGCCCGCCCGCCTCCACGAACACCTCGGCGCCGCTCTCCCGCAGATGCCGTACGGCCGCGGCGAACCGCACCGGCCGGGTGAAGTGCTCGGCCAGCAGATCGGCGAGCACATCGCCCGGCTCGTAGTAGCGCTGCAGGATCGGCGAGTAGACCGGGCGGTTCAGCGGATGCTGGTCCAGCTTCCGTACGTAGGCGGCGAACTCGGGGGCGGCGGGGGCGAGCGCCGGGGTGTGGAAGGGGAAGGGGGTGTCGATCTCGATGGCGCCCACGTCCAGCTGTCCGGCGATCGCCACGACCCGGTCCAGGATTTTTGCGGGGCCGCTGACCACGGTCTGCTCGTCGTGGTTCTCGGTGGCGACGGCCAGCAGCGGCTCGTCCACCAGCTCCAGCAGCTTGCGGGTGCGCTCGGCGCTCGCGGCCAGGGCCACCATGCGGCCGTCGACACCGCCCTGCCGCTCGATCACGGCGACGCGCTGGGCGACGATCCGGACCCCGTCCTCGACCGAGAACGCCCCGGCCGCCACCAGGGCGGTGATCTCACCGAGGCTGTGCCCGGCCAGAACGTCGGGGGTGGCGCCCTGGGCGGCGAGGATCTCATAGGCGGCCAGGCCCGCGCCGTAGATGGCGACCTGGGAGGCCCAGGGGTCGTTGTCGAGCAGATCGCGCAGATCGGCCTTGCGCTCGCCGAAGAGCACCTCGGAGATGCGGCTGGCGTAGAGCTCCTCGGTCACGGCGTCGAGCCGCTCGAAGACCCGGCCGATCTGGGGATGGCGCTCCTTGGCCCGGCGGAGCGCCTCGCCGTCGAAGCCGCCTTGTCCGGGGAAGAGGAAGGCCGTCGTGACGCCTGTGGACGGATTGCTGGACATGCCGATGCCTCCATGAGTGGGGTGGTGACGGTGAGTGAGGTGCGTCACCCGCGCGGGTGACGCGGCGCTGTGGGCGGCCGATGGCCGTTGTGAGGTCGCGGCCGTGCCGTGTGGGCGGGCCGCGGGAGAGCCGGGCTGGGGGGTGTCCGGCGGACCACGCGGCGGAGCCGCATATCGGTGCTTTCCCCCTCCCCGTTACCAGGGGCTTCGCCCCAGGCCCCGGGGTCTGGGGCGAAGCCCCACCACGCGGCGGAGCCGCAAATCGATGCCGCGGGAAGGGGCGGGGCGGGGAGCAGCCCGCCGCAGGCGTCACGATCCGTCGGACACCCCCCTAGGCGGCGCCGGCGACCGGGGAGTCGAGCAGGAAGGTGCCCATGCTCCCGAGGTTGGCGGCGATCAGCCGGTCGGCGAGCCGGGTCGCCGGGGGCAGATGTCTGGGGGCGCCGCGGACGAGCCAGCGCACCATCCGGATCTTCCAGCCCGGATCGGGGCCCGGCGGGATGTGCTCGAAGAGGGCGTGGATATTGGCCGGGGAGTAGAACTCGGCGGGCGGGACGATCGTGGCGAACATCCCGACCATGCCGCTGCCGTGGTGCGGGCTGCGCGCCATCGCCCGGATGAACTCCAGCTCCTCGCGGTTGTAGTCGGCGAGTGCGGCATGGTCGCGGGTGTACCGGAAGTGGCCGCCCACCAGGGCGTCGCGGCGCCGGGCGTAGTCGGCGAGCGCGGCGGCGAGGTCACGGTCGCCGGACAGGGCGGGCTCCACGGCCTCCACGAGCAGTTCGGCACCGCGCAGGGAGTCGGTGATACCGGCGGCGGTGATGGGGTCGCGGGTGTAGCCCGCGTCGCCGACGAGGGCCCAGCCGGGGCCGTGGCAGTGGCGCAGGAAGTTGGGGACCGCGCCGGTCATCCACTTGTCGACGCGCCGGGTCTCCCGCAGCCGCGCCGCGAACTCGGGGTCGACGTCCTCGAAGGCGGCGATGACCGTGGCGTCGCGCCCCTGGTCGGGGGACGCCTTGAAGTCCTCGACCGGCAGGGCCACTCCGACGATGGTGAGGCCGTCGTGGGTGGGCCAGGTGAAGGCGTGTTGATGGCGGTGGCGGTAGGTGCGCACCTTGCCGTCGTGCGGCAGATCGGCCCAGTACGACCAGTGGCTCTTGTTGAGCACCGGGTGGGAGTCGTACTTCTCGGCCCCCACCAGCCGGGCGACGGTGGAGTTCGAGCCGTCGGCGCCCACCACCAGCCGGGCGTGCTCGACGAGGGGAGTGCGGTCCTCGGTTTCGGCCCGGACGCCGATGACGGTGCCCTGGCTGTCGGTCAGCAGTTCGCGCAGCGCGACCTGTTCCCGCAGCTCCGCCCCGGCCTTGACGGCGGCCTCGAGCAGGATCTCGTCCAGCTTGGCGCGCTCCGGGGAGTACGCCTCGGCCACGCCCTCGACGGCGGGCAGCTTGGCCATCAGCTGGACGGGGCCGCTCTGCAGACCGTAGGAGTGAATGGGCGGGCAGCCGGTGGCCGCCACCTCGTCCAGCAGTCCCCAGCGCTTCAGCCGGAGAATTCCCGGGGGGTGAACCAGATTTGTGGCGGCCCCCTTGCCGCCGGGGAATTTGGCCCGGTCCAGGAGAAGGACCCGGTATCCCGCTCTTGCCAGGAGCATCGCCGTCGATGCCCCACTGATGCGCGCTCCTACCACAATGACGTCGTACATAGCGACCCCCATACCCAACGGTCACCCGGGGTCCGGGGACCGGTGGATCATCTTTTTCGCTCTGTCTTCGCTCTGTCGAATTTAGTTGCGCGACCGACTCGGGAGGTTTCCCGTGCATGAATCCTCGGCGGCACCCGAAGAAATCACCTTCGTTTCGCCGGGTACGGTACGGCCGCGCGGTGCCGTGAGAATGGCCAGACAGCCAAGGGCGGCGATTCCGGCGCCGATCCAGGCGGCGGGCCGCAGCCCGTCCACGAATTCCTGGGGCGAGCCGTATCCGCCCAGCGTGGTGAATACGGAGGTGAGCACCGCGACGCCGAGTGCGCCGCCGAGCTCCCGGAAGGTGTTGTTGGCGCCCGAGGCGATGCCCTGGTCGCGGGGTGCGACGATACTCATCGCCATTTCCGCGACGGGCGAGAAGAACAGCCCGAGGCCGATTCCGCCGAGCACCAGACCGGGCACCTGGTCGGCGTAGGCGGTGTCCGCGCTGACCACGGACGCCAGCCAGCCAAGACCCACGGCCTCGAACAGCAGACCCGCGGCGACCACCAGACGGTTGCCGAGCCGGGCGGTCAGCAGCGCCGCCAGCGGGGCGACGAGGACCGGCATCGCCGTCCACGGCAGCATCTTCACGCCCGCCTCCAGCGGCGAGAAGCCCTGGATGTTCTGCATGAACTGGGTGAGCAGGAAGACCAGTCCGAACATGGCCGCGAACATCAGCAGGCTGGCCGCGTTGACCGCGCTGAACGCGCGGTTGCGGAACAGCCGCATCGGCAGCATGGGTTCGGCGGTGCGCAGCTCCCAGGCCACGAAAAGCGCGAGGACCACGAGGCCGCCGGCCAGGAAGCCGATCACCCGGCCGCTGGACCAGCCGTGTTCGGTGGTGGACACCAGCGCGTAGACCACACCGAAGACCCCGAGGCTGACCAGGACGGTGCCCACCGGATCGAGCGAGGTGTCCGGGCGGGTGGACTCGGCCAGCTTCCAGAGGCCGAGCACCAGCACCAGCACGCCGATCGGCACATTGACCCAGAAGATCCACTCCCAGGAGATCTTCTCCACCACGGCCCCGCCGATCAGCGGGCCGAGCGCGACCGCGAGCCCGCTGAGCGCGCCCCAGACGCCCAGCGCGAGACCGCGCCGGCGCTCGGGGACGGCGACGGTCAGCAGCGTCAGCGTCAGCGGCATCACCACGGCCGCCCCGAGGCCCTGTACGGCCCGGGCGGCGATCAGGGCGTCCGCGCTGCCGGACAGCGCCGCGGCGGCGGAGGCCCCGGTGAAGACGACGAGGCCGGCCAGGAAGACCCGGCGGCGCCCGAACCGGTCCCCGGCGGCCGCACCGGCCATCAGGAAGACCGAGAAGGTGAGGGTGTAGCCGTTCACCGTCCACTCCAGGTCCTGGAGGCTGGTGCCCAGGTCCTTCTGGATGGCGGGCAGCGCGGTGATGACGACGAGGTTGTCCAAGGCGGCCATGAAGACGGTGAGTCCGGACACCACCAGCGTCCACACGGGGTTCATTCCGCTCGGGCCGGAACGGTCAGACATGAATACCTTTCCTATGACGGCGCGTTTGCTGTGCGACGGGTGCGTTCAAGTCGATATCCGGCCGAGGGATAAACGGGCAGACACAGGCAACGCTATCCGGCCACGATCCTCCCGGGAACTGTACTTTGGTACAGGTGCCGGTAGCTGAGGGCGACGAGACCGGCCTGCAGCCGCGATTCCACCTGCAGTTTCGCGAGTATTGACGCCACATGCGCCTTCACCGTGCGCTCGGTCACCTGGAGCCGCAGCGCGATACGGCGGTTGGACCACCCCGCGCCGAGCAGCGCAAACGCCTGGGCCTCTCTGGCCGATAACAACGGCACACGCTCAAGCTCCCGCGTCCAGTTCGGTGCGGGAATATCGGGCACGACGGCAAGACCGCCCCTGTCGGACACGGTGACATTTCCCCCTAGTGTGCGGCGCGTAGAGCCGCCGCTCATGCAAGAATCAGACTGGATTGCCCTCTTGATTATTGCGGCCGTACACCCGTACGAGTCAAGGATTTCCGGCCCTTTCTCGCCTCGCGAGAAAGGGCTGGTGAAGCGCGGGGAATGCGCTTCACGTTTACCCGTGTTACCGTAAATTTACTTCAGTCTCGCATCATTTTCATCCGGCTCGGCCGGATGGCCACGCCCCAGATCGGCCAGCGCCGCCGCCGTCTGCTCCACCGCCCCGATGACGGTCACCGGACACCGCGTCATGACCTGTTTGGGCTTCATCACCAGCACCGAGCCCATGACCAGCCCGTCCCAAGTGACCGGCGCCGCGCACTCGTTCCACCCCGCCGCGCACTCCTCATGGCCCAGCGCGTACCCCCGCGCCCTGATCCGGTCCAGCGAGGCGAGAAGCCGCACATCGTCCCGGAAGGCCCCGGGGCCGGCCTCGGCGGGCACCGGCCGGTCCAGCACCTCCGACTGGATCGTCTCCGGCAGATACGCCAGGATCGCCCGCCCCGCGGCGCCCACCCGCAGCGAGTGCTCGACCGTCTGCACCGCACGGGGCGTCATCCCCAGCTCCGTCAGATCGGAGTCGCCCACGGCCATATCGGCGCACTGCCGGTGGGCGCCGCCGAACGGCGCCAGCAGATAGAGGAAGGCCAGCCCCCCGGTGGCCCGGCGCAGCGCCTCCAGCAGGGCATGGGCGGCGTCCGGCGCGGGCGAGTGGGCCAGCGCCTTCAGACCGAGTTGCGGGGCCGCCGAGCCCAGCCGGTACAGCCCCCGGCCCTCGCGGACGAAGATGCCCTGGTGCACCCCGGACTGCAGAATCCGGTAGACGGTCGAATCATCCAGCTCCGCCGCTCTGGCCAGCGCCCCGGGCCCATGGGCCCGTCCGCCGAGCTGGGTGAAGGCCCGCTGCACGCGGAACACCCTCTCGGCATGGCTGCTTCCGCCCACGGCCCCATTCTTGGCCACCCCGTCAGCCCCCCGTGCAGATTCCCCCGTTGCCCTGCCCAACGTGCCATGCTTCCCTACCCATTCCCCATCCGGGCACCTGGTCCGCTAGTGGACAACAAGGCCCCGCCGGGTTGCCCGGCGGGGCCTGATGGTTTATGGAGTCGCTGTTCCCGGAGCGGCTACTTGCCGGTCTCCTTCTCGTACGCCTTGATGACCTCGTCGGTCGGGCCGTCCATCAGCAGCTCGCCCTTCTCCAGCCACAGCACCCGGTCACAGGTGTCCCGGATCGACTTGTTGTTGTGGCTGACGAGGAAGACCGTGCCGGCCTCCTGGCGGAGCTCGCGGATACGGGCCTCGGAGCGCTTCTGGAACTTCCTGTCGCCGGTGGCCAGCGCCTCGTCGATCATCAGCACGTCGTGGTCCTTGGCCGCGGCGATGGAGAAGCGCAGCCGGGCCGCCATACCGGAGGAGTACGTGCGCATCGGGAGGGTGATGAAGTCGCCCTTCTCGTTGATGCCCGAGAAGTCCACGATGCCCTGGTAGCGCTCCCGGACCTGCTCACGCGACATGCCCATGGCCAGACCACCGAGGATCACGTTCCGCTCACCGGTGAGGTCGTTCATCAGCGCCGCGTTCACCCCGAGCAGCGACGGCTGGCCGTTGGTGTAGACCTTGCCGCGCTCGGTGGGCAGCAGCCCCGCGACGGCCTTGAGCAGGGTCGACTTACCGGAACCGTTGGATCCGATCAGGCCGATCGACTCGCCCTTGTACGCCACGAAGGTGACCCCGCGCACGGCGTGCACCTCACGCATGCCCGGGGCGTGCTTACGGCCCAGCAAACGGCTGAGGGCCGCGGTGGCGCTGCCCTTCCCCTTGGGGCCGCCGTTGACCCGGTAGACGATGTGGACGTCGTCGGCGATGACGGTGGGCACCCGCGACGGTACGGGAGCCGCCTGGGCGGTCTGCTCCGCCTTGGCAGCCTCGGCAGTCTTGTCCAGGATTTGCTCAGCCACGGCCGTACTGCTCCTCTGCCTTCCAGAAGTACACGAATCCCCCGGCACCGAAGAGGACCGCCCAGCCCACGGCCAGAGCCCAGACGTGCGGCGGCAGGTTCGCTCCGGTGTAGTCGTCGATCAGCGCGTACCGCATCAGATCCATGTACACGGCCGCCGGGTTCCCCAGCATGGCGTCCGAGATCCACTTGCTCGCCCCAGCGTGTTCAAGCGTACGGGCCAGCGGGAACATCACGCCGGACGCGTACATCCAGGTACGGAGGATGAACGGCAACAGCTGAGCGAGGTCCGGCGTCCTGGCCCCCATCCGGGCCATGATCAGCGAAAGCCCGGTGTTGAAGACGAACTGGAGCGCCAGCGTGGGAAGGATCAGCAGCCAGGCGAAGGACGGGTAGTGGCCGAAGCCCACCAGCACGATGACCAGCACGATCATCGAGAACAGCAGCTGCTGGAGCTGCTGGAGCGCGAAGGAGATAGGGAGCGAGGCCCGAGGGAAGTGCAGGGCCCGCACCAGCCCCAGGTTCCCGGAGATCGCCCGTACGCCGGCCATGGCGGACGCCTGGGTGAAGGTGAAGACGAACACACCCGTCACCAGGAACGGGATGTACATGTCGTTCGCCATACCGCGACTGCTCTTCAGCAGCATGCCGAAGATGAAGAAGTACACCGCCGCGTTGAGCAGCGGGGTCGCCACCTGCCACACCTGGCCCAGCTTGGCCTGGCTGTACTGGGCGGTGAGCTTGGCCGACGAGAAGGCCAAGATGAAGTGACGCCTGCCCCACATCTGGCGGATGTAATCGCCGAGGCCCACCCGGGCGCCGCTCACCGACAGCTCGTACTTCGCTGCCAGCTCGCCCGGGGACAGGCCGTCGTCGGCTGACGGCGGGGCACTCACGGCTACCGCACCGTCGTGCGTAGTCTCGCTCACAGTTGACACTTTCGTCTTCAGGGTGCGCTGAGCGGGGCCGCGCCCCGGGTCGCGCCCGATGCTCTTCGATACGAGCTTGTCAGATGACAGGAGGTCGGCCCAGTCGGGTCAGGCGCCATACCGTACGCCACTTCATGGGTCGGCGTGGACCACACGGTGTCTTCCAGCCCTCCCTGAAGCCCCCGAACCAGGCCCGAAGTGCGGTTTTCGACGGACGCCTGGCCAGCGTGAGCAGCAGCCAGACGCCCAGATAGACGGGCACGAGCAGCGCAGGAAGGTTACGCCGGGCCAGCCAGACCCGGTTGCGGGCCACCATCCGGTGGTAGACCGCGTGCCTGCTCGGCGCGGTGGTCGGATGGTGCAGCACCATGTCCGACCGGTAATCGATCATCCAGCCGGCGTCCAGCGCCCGCCAGGCCAGATCGGTCTCCTCATGCGCGTAGAAGAAGTCGTCCGGCAACCCTCCGACCTGCTGGAACACCGTGGTACGGACCGCGTTGGCTCCGCCCAGGAAGGTGGTCACCCGGGAGGACCGCAGCGGATCGGAGGCGCGCAGCCGGGGCACATGGCGACGCTGGGTGACGCCGGTGTCGGGGTCGGCGATGCGGAACGAGATGATGCCCAGCTCCGGGTCGTCGGCGAACGCCTGGCGGCACAGCTCGGCCGTGTCGGTGCCCGGCAGCAGCCCGTCGTCGTCGAGGAAGAGCAGTACGTCGACGTCCGAGCCGCCGGGTCCGAACGCCTCGATGCCGACATTGCGGCCCGCCGGGATGCCCACGTTCTCGGGCAGCTCGATGGTCCGTACGCCCTCGGGGAGCGCGGGCAGCGGCGAACCGTTGCCCACGACGACCACCTCGACCGGGTCGCCGTCCTGCTTGGCGACCGAGTCGAGGAGTTCGCGCAGCTCCTCGGGGCGATTGCCCATCGTGAGGACGACCGCTCCGACCTTCATGGCGCTCATGCTCACTTGAGCCTGCTCGACGCGAGGATGGACACGAGGTGAAGAAGGGTTTGCAGCAGGGCGATACCGGCCAGTACGGCAACGCCCAGCCGGGTGAAGAACAGGTCCCCGCGCACCTGGTCCACGACCGCCACCACGAGGATGAGCAGCGACGCCTCGACCCCGAGGACCAGCCGGTGGAACTGCAGCGCCGAGGCCGCCCTGCGGGCCAGCGCCACACCGGACGAGCGCGGCTCGGCGGCCGCCTCCTTGACCGGCGGCAGACCGCCCTGGTGCCGGGCGACCCCGACGAGGTCGGTCTCGGCCTTGATCAGAATGGCACCGAGCGCGGCGAGGGTGCCGAGGAACGCCCACAGCCAGTCGATCCGCCCGGAGCCCCACAGGTCGGCGGCGCGCAGCCCGAAGCCGACGAGCACCGCGGCGTCGCACAGGTAGGCGCCGACCCGGTCCAGATACACACCGCTCAGCGAGAACTGCTTCTTCCAGCGGGCTATCTCGCCGTCGACGCAGTCCAGCAGCAGGTAGAGCTGGACCATCAGCACCCCGAGCACGGCGCCCGCGATCCCCGGCACCAGCAGGGCCGGGGCGGCGAGGACGCCGAAGACGGTCATCAGATACGTCAGCTGGTTGGGCGTGACCCGGGTGTTCACCAGGTGCCGGTCGCAGCGCAGCGAGATTTCCCGCATGTAGAGGCGCCCGGCCCAGTGCTCACCGCTCCGCCGGTCCTTGACCCCTGCGGGGTGGACGACCGGGCGGAGTTCAGCCACTGATGGCTTGACTGACTGCTTTGGCATAGTCGGCGTATGCGTCCCTGATCGCGTCGGTTGAGAGGTCGAGGTGCTCGAGGATCGTGTAACGGCCGGGGCGCGTCTTCGGAGCGAACTCCACGACCTGGACGAACTCGTCCACGGTGAAGCCGATCTCCTCGGGCAGCACGGGCAGACCGTGCCGGTGCAGCACCTCGGCCATGTGCGCCGACTCCTCGTGCGCCCCGCGCAGCCGCATCGCGAAGGCGGCGGCCAGGCCGCACTGCTCGCCATGGCTGGCGGCGCGCTTGGGGAAGAGGAGGTCGAAGGCGTGGTTGATCTCGTGGCAGGCACCGGAGGCCGGGCGGGAGTCCCCCGCGACCGACATGGAGATGCCGGTGAGCACCAGTCCCTCGGCCAGCACCTGGAGGAAGCCGTCGTCGCCGACCCCGCCGGGGTGGCGCAGCACGGCCTCGCCCGCCTGGCGCGCGATCGCGGCCGCGAGGCCGTCGATCTGCTCGCCGGTCTCGCGGTGGGACAGCTCCCAGTCGGCGACCGCGGAGATATTGGACAGGGCGTCGCCGATACCGGAGCGGACGAAGCGCACCGGCGCCTCACGGATCACATCGAGGTCGATGACCACCGCGATCGGGTTGGGCACCCCGTACGAGCCGCGTCCGGCGTCGTTGTCGAGGGTCGCCACCGGGGAGCACAGACCGTCGTGCGAGAGGTTGGTGGCGACGGCGACCAGCGGAAGGCCGATGCGCGCGGCGGCGAACTTCGCACAGTCGATGATCTTTCCGCCGCCCAGCCCCACGACCGCGTCGTAGTGCCCCGACTTCATGGCGTCGGCGAGCTTGATCGCGTCATCCAGCGTGCCGCCGCCGACCTCGTACCAGCTCGCGCCCGGCAGCGCCGGTGACAGCCGCTCGCGCAGCAGGGCGCCGGAGCCGCCGCTGATGGCGATGGCCAGCTTGCCGGAGGCGGAGATCCGCTGGTCGGCGAGGACCCCCGCGAGATCGTCCAGGGCGCCCGCGCGGATGTCGACGACGAGCGGCGAGGGGATGAGCCTCGTCAGTACTGGCACGCGATGTCACGGCCCTTCGCCAGATCGTCGTGGTTGTCGATCTCGACCCACTTGACGTCGCCGATCGGGGCCACGTCGACCTTGAAGCCGCGGTTGACCAGCTCCTGGTAGCCGTCCTCGTAGTAGAGGTCGGGGTCGCGCTCGAAGGTGGTCTTCAGCGCGTCCGCGAGATCGGCGGCGGCCTCGCCCTCGATGAGGGTGACGCCGATGTACTCACCGGTCGCCTCGGCCGGGTCCATCAGCTTGGTGATCTTCTGGACGCCCTTGTCGGGGTCGGCGACGACCTTCATCTCCTCGTCGGCGAGCTGCTTGACCGTGTCCAGGGCCAGGATGATCTTCTGGCCGTTGCCGCGCGCGGCCAGCAGGGTCTGCTCGACGGAGACCGGGTGCACGGTGTCGCCGTTGGCGAGGATCACGGTGTGCTGGATCGCGTCACGGGCGCACCAGAGGGAGTAGGCGTTGTTCCACTCCTCGGCCTTGTCGTTGTCGATCAGCGTGAGCTTGAGGCCGTACTTCTGCTCCAGGGCCTCCTTGCGCTCGTACACGGCCTCCTTGCGGTAGCCGACGACGATGGCGACCTCGGTCAGACCGATCTCCGCGAAGTTGCCGAGGGTCAGGTCCAGGACGGTGGGCTCGCCTTCCTTCCCCTCGGGTCCCACTGGCACCAGGGCCTTGGGAAGCGTGTCGGTGTAGGGACGCAGACGCCGTCCGGCGCCGGCCGCGAGCACGAGGCCGATCATGCGGGTTCTCCTGTTTCGTCGTGTACAGCGGGTGCTCCTGAGGACACCCAGAAGCGGATGCTCTCGATGAGCACCGCCAGCGCGAGGACCGCCGCCAAAGCGGTCAACGCGATGGTGAAACCTTGGTTCTGGTGGTGCAGCAGGGCAGCGGCGGCCGTGACCGCCACCGTCCGCCCCTCGTGCCCGCCGATCGCCCGCACCAGCCGGCGCGGGGGCGCCCCCGTGCCGCCGCGGATGCGGTACACCGTGTCGTAGTGATGGTAGGCGACCGCCGCAACCAGCCCGAAAGCAGCGGGCAAGGCGCCGTTCACCTCCGCGTAAGCCGCCAGGACCAGGATGGTCCCGTATTCGGCGGCGCGGAAGAGCGGCGGCACCAGCCAGTCGAGGGGGCCCTTGAGGGGCGCGGCGACGGCGACGCCCGCGAGGACCGCGTAGAGCACGGCGCATCCGACGGGCACCCAGGAGCCGAAACCGGCGGCGGCGGTGCCGGCCAGGACGGCCGCGGCACCGAGGGCGGCAGAGAGCGGGGCGAGGTACGAACTCGCCTTGCGGGGGGCGGCCTTGGCGACCAGCTCGGCCAGCGGACCGGAGTCCGCGAGCTCGGCGAGGGCGTGGGCGGCCCGGTCCGTGCGCTTCGCGCGGCGGGTCAGCGAGCGCAGCACCCGGCCGGCGGTGGTGTAGCAGGCGGCCAGCGCACAGCCGATGAGCAGCACATAGAAGGTGATACGGGGCGTGGTGACCGCCGTCAGCACGGCGATCATCGCCCAGCGCTCACCGATCGGCAGCACGATCATGCGGCGCACCCAGACCGTCCAGCCGACGCTGTCGAGGCGGCCGGAGAGGGCGGCGGTGGGGCTGGTGTTGGCGGTGGCGTCGTGGTTGGCCTCGTTGAAGGCGAAGTCCACGACATGGCGGCAGGTCTGGAGCACCATCGCGCCGAGCGCGAGCGCCCATACGTCATCACCGCCGCCGGCGCGGGCGGCGCCGAGGGCGAGGCCCGCGTAGTAGGCGTACTCCTTGGCCCGGTCGAAGGTGGCGTCCAGCCAGGCGCCGAGCGTGGAGTACTGCAGCGAGTAGCGGGCGAGCTGTCCGTCGGTGCAGTCGAGCACGAACGAGGCGATCAGCAGCACACCGGCCGAGACGAACCCGGGCCGGGTGCCGGTGGCGGCGCAGGCCGCCGCGATGAGGGCGGTGAGGAGGGAGGCGGTGGTGACCTGATTGGGGGTCAGCCCGCGCCGGGCGCACCAGCGGGCGATGTAGCGCGAGTACGGGCTGATGCAGTAGGTCGTGAAGAAGCCGTCCCGCGCCTTCACGGCGGACCGCAGCCGCACCCGCTCGTCGTCCACCGCGGCCACGGCGTCGCGCGCCGCGGCCCGCGCCTCGGCGTCCGCGGGTACGTCGGCCACGAGCACACCGAGTTCGGGGCGGTGGACGGTGACGCCTTCGGCGTCGAGGGCGGCGGCGAGGTCGTCCACACGGGAGTGGGCGGCGGTGACACCGTCGGCGGTGGGCGCGTCGGCGGCGCGGTCCGGCGCGGCCGTGCCGACAGCACCGGCCCCGGCGGCGCCGCGCGCGCTTGCGTCCGTCTCGGCCGCCTCCATGGCGCCGACGCGGACCGCCCGGCCCGGGTTGCCGACGGCGGGTACGGCGCCCGTGCCCGGCGCGGCGGCGGGCGTCCCACTGCCATGCCCCAGGGTCCGCGCCGTGGCGGCCGTAGCCGTCACCGCGCGGACCAGCGCCGTACGAGCCTCCGGCTGGACGCTGAGCGCGCCGCGCACCGCGGCCGCGGGGAAGCGGGGGTCGGCGAGGGCCAGCCGCAGGGCATGGACATGGCCGACGAAGCGGGGGTCCACGAGGGCCACCCGCTCATGCGCCGGGACGGTGGTGAGCTCCGCCGTGACCGCGGCGGCGTCGGTCGCCGTACGCACGTCGAAGCCCAGCGATCGCAGGCCGTCCTCGAGGGACGAGCCGGCGACCGGCGCACCGGTGAGAATCGCGGTCGACAGACGAACTCACTCCTTGGCAGCTGACATGGTGGCCGCGCCGCTGATGGCACTGGCCTGGGCCCTCCGGGCCATGGGCATCGCACGCCCTCACCCCGTGGGGCCGGCGGCACGTCCGGCAGAGGCTATCGGATTGATGGAAGCCGCCGTTCACCGCGCATTCACCACACGATCGGGGGAACGACCGCTTCCGCGTGCCGCGGATCATCATGGTGGATGGCCGCTGTCCTCCACAAACGGCGACCGCCCCGCCACGGATAGGGTGCGGGGCATGACATGGCTGATCACAGGTGGTGCCGGATATATCGGGTCGCATGTCGTGCGGGCCATGGCCGAGGCGGGCGAGTCCGTGGCCGTGCTCGACGACCTGTCCAGCGGGGTCCGGGCGCGGCTGCCCGAGGACGTACCGCTGGTGAGCGGCTCCATCCTGGACCGTGAGCTGCTGGACCGCACCCTCGCCGACCTGCGGGTGACCGGTGTGGTGCATCTCGCGGCGAAGAAGCAGGTCGGGGAGTCCGTGGAGCAGCCGCTGCGCTACTACCGCGAGAATGTGCACGGGCTCACGGTGCTGCTGGAGGCGGCGGTCGCGGCCGGGGTCAGCCGCTTCCTCTTCTCCTCCTCCGCGGCCGTCTACGGCATGCCCGATGTGGAACTCGTCACCGAGGACACCCCGTGCCTGCCGATCAATCCGTACGGGGAGACCAAGCTGGCCGGAGAATGGCTGGTCAGAGCAGCGGGCGTGGCTCACTCGCTCTCCACGGCCTGTCTGCGCTACTTCAATGTGGCGGGTGCCACGCGCCCCGAGCTGGCCGACACCGGAGTGTTCAACATCATCCCGATGATGTTCGAGCGGATCACCGAGGGAGAGCCGCCCCGGATCTTCGGTGAGGACTATGACACCCCCGACGGCACCTGTGTCCGCGACTACATCCATGTCGAGGATCTGGCCTCGGCCCATCTGGCCGTGGCCCGCCGGCTGGCCACGCAGCGGGCGCCGGGCGATCTCACGGTGAACATCGGCACCGGTCAGGGCGTCTCGGTGCGTGAGATGTCCGATCTGATCGGGGAGGTCACCGGCCGCCCGGAGCTCACTCCCGTGGTCGGGCCGCGCCGGGCGGGCGATCCGGCCCGGGTCGTCGGATCCACCGAACTGATCGCCAAGGAGCTGGGCTGGAGCGCCCGGCACGATGTGCGCGCGATGGTGGAGTCGGCCTGGGAGGGCTGGTGCCTGCACCGCCCCGGGGCCCGACGCGGCTGACGGGGCACCGGCGGCGCTGACCGGACTCTGGAGCGGCCGCCCGGGCACCGCCTCGGCCGACCGCACCGGCGGCGCCGGCCGGGCACTGGTGCCGCTGCCCGGGTGTCCGCCCGGCCGACCTGGCACCGGCGCGGCTGATCCGGCCGCGCCCGGCGCCGTTGTTCACTGGTGAGCAGGGGACCTCGGCGCCGGGAGGAGGGCCGTACGCACATGGGCGCAGGTCATGACCACGCGCGCGGCCACACCACCGCCGGCGCCGCCCACCGGTGGCGGCTGCGGATCGCCCTGGCCATCACGCTCACGGTGATGACCGTGGAGATCATCGGCGGCCTGCTCGCCGGCTCCCTCGCCCTGCTCGCGGACGCCGGTCATATGGCGACGGACGCACTCGGGCTCGCGATGGCGCTGCTGGCGATTCACTTCGCGGGCCGTCCCCCGAGCCCGCACCGCACCTACGGCTATGCCCGCGCCGAGATCCTGGCGGCCCTCGGCAACTGTCTGCTGCTGTTCGGCGTCGGCGGCTACATCCTCTCCGAGGCGGTACTGCGGCTCCTCACCCCGGCCGCCACCGAGGGCGGGCTGACCATCGTCTTCGGCGCCGTCGGCCTGGCGGCGAACCTGGTGTCGCTGGCCCTGCTCAGGGGCGGCCAGCACACGAGTCTGAACGTCCGGGGCGCCTTCCTGGAGGTCGCGGCGGACGCGCTGGGCTCGGTCGCGGTGCTGGTGTCCGCCGGGATCATCCTCGCGACCGGCTGGCAGGCGGCCGACCCCGTGGCCTCCCTGGTGATCGGCCTCATGATCGTCCCGCGGACGTACAAGCTGCTGCGCGAGACGCTGAACGTCCTCCTGGAGGCGGCACCGCGGAATGTCGACATGGCGGCCGTACGCGCCCACATCCTGGGCCTGCCCGGGGTGGAGGGGCTGCACGATCTGCACGTGTGGACCATCACCTCGGGAATGCCGGTGCTCTCCGCGCATGTGGTGGTCGCCCCGGGGGCTCTGGACGCGATGGGCCACGAGCGGATGCTGCACGCCTTGCAGGGATGTCTGGGGGAGCACTTCGACGTCGGGCACTGCACGTTCCAGCTCGAACCGGGTGGGCATGCTGATCACGAAGCCAAGCTGTGCCACTGACACAGACAGGGGGCACATGTGCGGCAGACTTGGATGTTCACGAGTCGGAACTATGAGGATGGTCATGCCGATCACACCTGCCAACGGCGCCTCCGCCGAGACCGCCGCGCCCTCCGCGCCGAGCGGTTCCGCAGACCCGATCATGCTCGAGCTGGTCGACGAGGACGGTACGACGATCGGCACCGCGGAGAAGCTCTCCGCGCATCTCGCGCCCGGCAGGCTGCACCGGGCGTTCTCCGTCTTCCTCTTCGACGACCGCGGGCGGCTGCTGCTGCAGCGCCGTGCGCTGGGCAAATACCACTCCCCCGGGGTCTGGTCCAACACCTGCTGCGGCCACCCCTACCCCGGTGAGCCGCCGTTCGTGGCCGCCGCCCGGCGCACCGGTGAGGAGCTGGGCGTGGCGCCCGCGCTGCTGCGGGAGGCGGGCACCGTCCGCTACAACCACCCCGACCCCGCCTCGGGCCTGGTGGAGCAGGAGTACAACCACCTCTTCGCCGGGCTGGTGCGGGCGGCCCCGCGCCCGGATCCCGAGGAGATCGGCGAGATCGCCTTCGTCACCCCGGATGAGCTGGCGAAGCTGCGTGACGAGGGACCGTTCTCGGCGTGGTTCATGACCGTGCTGGACGCGGCCCGTCCGGCGGTCCGGGAGCTCACCGGGACGGCGGCCGGCTGGTAGCCGCGCCGGGCAGCGGAAGGGCGGCCCAGACGATCTTGCCGCCGCTCGCCGTGTGGTCGACGTCGTAGACCCCGCCCGCCGCCTCCGTGATCGCCGTCACCAGCAGCAGTCCACGCCCGCCGGTCCCGCCCTGGTCCGCCATCAGCGCGACGGGCCGGTAGGGGTGGTTGTCCTCGACGGCGATCCGGACCCAGTCCCGGCTCAGGGAGACCTCGACGGCGAGCTCGGGGGAGAGCAGCGCGGCGTGCCGTACGGCGTTGGTGACCAGCTCGGAGACGATCAGAAGCAGACTCTCCACCAGTTCGTCATCGACCGGCACGCGCTGATGGGCCAGCAGATCGCGCACCGCGTGCCGGGCCTGGGGCACCGAGGAGTCCAGGGCCGGTGCGGTGAACCGCCACGTCCCCTCGTAGGCGACCGGTGGCGGGGGCGGGGCCGGGGGCGGGGCCTGTCCCGCTCCGGAGGGGACTCTCCCGAGGATCTCCATGTCCGATACCCACCCCTCGCCGCGCCCGACCACTCATACCGAGTGTTGAGAAGCTCTGGTACGGACCGATGGAGTACGCACAACTTGACGCTTATCGAGCGTTTTTGATCGTTGGCGTATGCCAGCGTCACACGCTCGACTGCTCCTGCTCACCAGGGTTCCGACCATGGTGACTCGGCCGTGACCGGCCCGAATGCCCCGGCCCCGCTCCTGTCCCGCCCCGGCCCCGCTCCTGTCCGGATGCCGTCGAAGGCGCCCCCGCGCGGCCCGGATACGATCCGGCACATGGAGCCCTGTCTCGAGCACGAGGTCGCCGACGGCATAGCGACCGTCGTCATCCGCCATCCCGCCAAGCGCAATGCGATGACCCCCGGGATGTGGCGCGCGCTGCCCCCGCTGCTGACCCGGCTCGCCGCCGACCCCGCCGTCCGGGCGCTGGTGCTCACCGGCGAGGGCGACACCTTCTGCGCGGGCGCCGACATCGGCTCGCTGAGCGCCACGTACGAGGAGTCCACCGGGCTCGCGCTGCCCGCCGAGGAGGCGCTGGCCGCCTTCCCCAAGCCGACCCTGGCCGCGGTGCGCGGCTACTGCGTGGGCGGCGGCTGCCAGCTCGCGGCCGCCTGCGATCTGCGGTTCGCCGAGGAGGGCGCCCGCTTCGGGATCACCCCGGCCAAGCTGGGCATCGTCTACGCCCCCAGTTCGACCCGCCGGCTGGTCGAGCTGGTGGGACCGGCCACCGCCAAGTTCCTGCTGTTCTCGGGCGAGCTGATCGACGCCGAACGGGCGCTGCGCACCGGGCTGGTGGACGAGGTGCTGCCGACGGGCGCACTCGACAAGCGGGTGGCGGAGTTCACGCGGTCGCTGGTCTCCCGCTCACAGTTCACCCAGGCGGCGGCCAAGGAGTTCGCGGCCGGGCCCGTCGAGCCGGACCGGGCGGCGTACTGGCGGGAACAGGCGCGGCACAGCGAGGAGGCCGGCGAGGGCATCGCCGCCTTCCTCGAACGCCGCACCCCGCGCTTCCGCTGGACCCCACCGGCCGGATGACCGCGGCCGGAAAATGGCCGGATCGAGCGGGCTGATGGGGTTTGGAGGGGATCGCGACGGCGTAAGGGTGGCCGGATCCCGCGGGCCCGATGGATCTTGGGGATACCCGGGCTGTCGGGGCTCACTACCTGTCGGTAGCGTGCGGCCATGACCACACTTCCCGAGCTTGCCGCCCGGCGCTGTTACAGCGTCGTCAACCCGCTCCACTCCGCCATCTACTTCGCCCCCGACTTCGGCCAGGAGCTGGCCAAGCTGGGCCTCGAGGACAGCCCGGCCGCCTACTTCGTCGGGCGGGCGGCGCCGATGGGCC
The DNA here is from genome assembly GCF_003595545.1 of Streptomyces sp. 11-1-2. Classification (NCBI taxonomy): domain Bacteria; kingdom Bacillati; phylum Actinomycetota; class Actinomycetes; order Kitasatosporales; family Streptomycetaceae; genus Streptomyces; species Streptomyces sp. 11-1-2. The sequence goes on along the minus strand of NZ_CP022545.1, from coordinate 8,845,551 downwards.
GGGCGGGCGCGGGCACCATCACCGCGACCTTCTTCAATTTCAGCCATGACCTGATCGCCCGCCACATTCCGGCCGCGTGGGACGTGGTCTCCCCCGAGGCCGCCCTTGAGGCCCGGCTGCGGGCCGCCGACTCGGTGCTGCGGCGGGTGCTGGGCGAGGACGTCATCGCCTCCAAGGAAATGGCCGAGGCCGCGGAGCTGGCGCTGCGCGCCACGGAGGCGTGTTCACGCCCGGCGCGCCCCCTGTACTCCGCCCACGCCGACCTGCCCGTCCCGGACGCCCCGCATCTGGCGCTGTGGCACGCCGCCTCGCTGCTGCGCGAACACCGCGGCGACGGCCATCTGATGACCCTGGTCAGCGCCGAGCTCGACGCGGTCGAGGCGCTGGCCTCCCACACCGCGACCGGGCAGGGCATGTCCACCAAGTGGATCCTGCGGACCCGCGGCTGGAGCGCCGACGAGTGGGAGGCGGCCCGGCAGCGGCTGCGCGACCGAGGGGTGCTCACCGCCGACAACGAGCTGACGGAGGCCGGTGAGCAGCTGCGCCAGCACCTCGAGAAGGAGACCGACCGCCTGGACGCGGCGCCGTACGAGCACCTGGGCGCCGAGGGCGTGGCCCGGCTGACCGAGCTGGCCACCGCCTTCTCCACCACCGCCCGCGAGAACGGCGCCTTCCCGGCGGACCTCCGCGGCAAGAGCTGACGGTCGGCCGACGGGCCGCCGACGGGCCCGTGCCGCGCCCCGGGGGAGCCTTCCAGGAAGGGCTTCCAGGGGAGACGCGGCACGGGCGCGCCCCGTCCGGCCATCGGCCCGGCACGGGACCGCCCGTGCCGGGCGGAGTTTGGCGGGAGTACATCGGGATACCCGCTTGTCGTGCGCGATCGGCCGTCTGACAACCGGGCGCCCACACCGCGCGCCGCGTACGCCGGCACCAGCCCGTGCGCCGCGTAGCGAACGGTGCCCGGCGGCCGCCGCCGAGCCGCCACCGACCGACAGGAGGTATCCACCGTGTTCCGTGCCATCGCCGACGTGCTCCGTGCCATCGGTGCCGCCATCGCGACCGTGGTGACGCTCCCCTTCCGCGCCCTGGCCCGCCTCTTCGGCGGAGCCTCCGACGTGGCGAGCGGGCCGCGCCGCAGGCGGGTGTGATGACCGTTTCCGGCTGATACCGGTGTCCGCCCGCTCCGTATCCCGACCCTCCCGGCCCGCCGAAAGCGTCGGCCGCGACCGCTTCGTCAGTGCCACCTGCCACAATGCAGGAGCAGTGCATACCGAAAGCGGAGCGTGATCGTGACGACGTCCATCGAAGGCAGGATCGCCGAGGAACTCGGCGTACGGGAACGGCAGGTCAAGGCCGCCGTCGAGCTGCTCGACGGCGGCTCCACCGTGCCGTTCATCGCGCGCTACCGCAAGGAAGCGACGGAAATGCTCGACGACGCGCAGCTTCGCTCCCTGGAGGAGCGGCTGCGCTATCTGCGGGAGCTGGAGGAGCGGCGCGCCGCGATCCTCGAGTCGATCCGCTCCCAGGGCAAGCTGGACGAGGCGCTGGAGGCGCAGATCCTCGCCGCGGACTCCAAGGCCCGGCTGGAGGACATCTACCTCCCCTACAAGCCCAAGCGGCGTACGAAGGCGCAGATCGCCCGCGAGGCCGGGCTGGAGCCGCTCGCGGACGGGCTGCTGAGCGACCCGACCGTGGAGCCCACGGCCGCCGCGGCGGCCTTCGTGGACGCCGAGAAGGGCGTCGCGGACGCCGCCGCCGCGCTGGACGGGGCGCGCGCCATCCTCACCGAGCGGTTCAGCGAGGACGCGGACCTCATCGGCGAGCTGCGTGAGCGGATGTGGGAGCGCGGCCGGGCGGCCACCAAGGTGCGCGAGGGCAAGGAGGAGGCGGGCGCCAAGTTCGCCGACTACTTCGACTTCGCCGAGCCGTTCACCGAGCTGCCCTCGCACCGGGTGCTGGCGATGTTCCGCGGGGAGAAGGAGGAGGTCCTCGACCTCACCCTGGAGCCGGAGGAGCCCTCCGAGGAGACCGGCCCCACCTCCTACGAGCGCTCCATCGCCCACCGCTTCGACATCGCGGACCGTGGCCGCCCCGCCGACAAGTGGCTGGCCGACACGGTGCGCTGGGCCTGGCGCACCCGCGTCCTGGTCCACCTCGGCATCGATCTGCGGCTGCGGCTGCGGCAGGCCGCCGAGGACGAGGCCGTCCGGGTCTTCGCCGCCAACCTCCGTGATCTGCTGCTCGCCGCCCCGGCGGGGACGCGCGCCACGATGGGCCTCGACCCCGGCTTCCGTACGGGGGTGAAGGTGGCCGTGGTCGACGCGACCGGCAAGGTGGCTGCCACGGACACGATCTACCCGCATGTCCCCCGCAACCAGTGGGACCAGGCCCTCGACAAGCTGGCCGGGCTGGCGCGTGAGCACAATGTGGAGCTCATCGCGATCGGCAACGGCACGGCGTCCCGCGAGACCGACAAGCTGGCGGGCGAGCTGTGCGGCAGGCATCCCGAGCTGAAGCTCACCAAGGTGATGGTGTCGGAGGCGGGCGCCTCGGTGTACTCGGCCTCCGCCTTCGCCTCACAGGAGCTGCCGGAGCTCGATGTCTCGCTGCGCGGCGCCGTCTCCATCGCGCGCCGGCTCCAGGATCCGCTGGCCGAGCTGGTCAAGATCGATCCGAAGTCGATCGGCGTCGGCCAGTACCAGCACGACCTGTCCGAGGTGAAGCTCTCCCGTTCCCTCGACGCGGTCGTCGAGGACTGTGTGAACGGTGTCGGGGTGGACGTCAACACGGCCTCCGCCCCGCTGCTCAGCCGGGTCTCGGGCATCGGCACCGGCCTCGCGGAGAACATCGTCTCCCACCGCGACGCCAACGGCCCGTTCGTCAACCGTAAGGCGCTCAAGGACGTGGCCCGGCTCGGCCCCAAGGCGTATGAGCAGTGCGCGGGCTTCCTGCGCATCCGGGGCGGCGACGACCCGCTGGACGGGTCGAGCGTGCACCCCGAGGCGTATCCGGTGGTGCGCCGGATGGTCACCAAGGCGGGCGGTGACGTGTCCACCCTCATGGGGAACACGGCGGTGCTGCGGGACCTGCGGCCGGACGAGTTCGTGGACGACGCCTTCGGCCTGCCGACGGTCACCGACATCCTCAAGGAGCTGGAGAAGCCGGGCCGCGACCCGCGTCCCGCCTTCAAGACCGCGACCTTCAAGGAAGGCGTCGAGAAGATCGGCGACCTGTCGGCCGGGATGATCCTGGAAGGCGTCGTCACCAATGTCGCGGCGTTCGGGGCGTTCGTCGACGTCGGTGTGCACCAGGACGGCCTGGTGCACGTCTCCGCGATGTCCAAGACGTTCGTCAAGGACCCGCGGGACGTGGTCAAGCCCGGCGACATCGTCCGGGTGAAGGTCCTCGACATCGACATCCCGCGCAAGCGGGTCTCGCTGACGCTCCGGCTCGACGACGAGGCGGGCGCCGCGTCCGGCGGCGGCCGGGACCGCAACCGCTCCGAGGACACCCGCGGCCAGCGCGGCGGGGGCCGTCGCGGCGCACCCCAGCAGCGCCAGGGCGGTGCGCCTCAGCAGCGTCAGGGCGGCGGCGGTGGGCGCGGCCAGCGCGGCGGAGGCGGAGGCCGCGACGCGGCCCCGGTGAACGGCGCGATGGCCGACGCCCTCCGGCGGGCGGGCCTGCTCGACCCGAAGAAGCGCTAGCCCTCCGGGCAACACCCGGTTCGCCTCGCCCGGCCTCGCCATGACGGCGAGGCCGGGCGGCGGCTGCTTTCCCCTACCCGCCCCTTCCCGGCTCCTGTCGATATGCGGCTCCGCCGCGCGTGGGGTCCGCCCCGGGCCCCGGTCCGCAATCGCCGGACGGGCTGAATATCAGCCCGTCCGGCGATTGCGGACCCGCCCGAAGGGCGTCCGGCCAGGCCAGGGGGCGGTGGGCTGCCGATCGGGCTCCCTGGGGCCCGTGGAGGTGCCCAAAGCGATCGCCCGAGTGCGGACGCGGGCTGCCGCGTCAGGGGCCCGGCGCGCCTGCGCGGTCAGCCGGGTGGCGGCGGGGCGCGGGCCGTGCCAGGGACCGGAGCACCCACGCGGTCAACTGGATGGGAGCGGGCGAGAGCGGGGCGCGGGCCCGCTCACGGGCCGGAAGGCAGGCACTGGTCGGGTCGGGCAGGGCGGGAGTGGCCCGCTCGCGGCCTATGGCAGGCGTAGGACGCGGCCGGGCGAGCCCCTGGTGAGTGATTCTTCGGCGGCGCGGCGCCCGGCCGGGCCCAGCATCGGGGCACCCGGCGAGAGCACATCGGCTCGGCGCGCGCTCCTACCGTTCCACGGGGGTGACCCGTACCGCGTCGCTTGTGCGGGCCGTCAGGAAGGACCGGCCGCGGATGGCGCGGGGGTCCAGGGGGATGTGGTGGGTGCCCGGGTCCAGGACGGCGTCGAAGAGCTCGCGCGCATGGGGCCGGGACAGCCGGTCGAGGCGGTGGGCCATCAGCCTCACCCGGCAGGCGGACCCGACCTCGACCGCCGCCTCGGCGCCGCCCGCCACCGCCGTCAGGCCGAGGAGGCGGCGGCGGTCGTGCGGGGTGCGGTCCAGGGCCTGTTCGACCTGGGCCACGAGCAGGGGGACGATCGGGGCGAGCGCGGTGACGCACACCGCGTCGGAGCGCGCCGCCGCGAAGGCGTCCCGGACCGCGTCACGCTCGCCCGGGCCCACCGTCGGGCCGAAGACCACCGCACCGTATTTGCGCAGCTCATCCGTGTGGGCGCCCACCGCGTCCAGCGTGATCTCGGCGCCGATGCCGATGTTGCGCAGCGCGGCGGCCAGCTTGGCGAGGACGGCGGCGCGCTGTCCGATCAGCAGCGCCCTCGGGCCCGTCGGGACCTCCGGCGCGGGCGCGCCGTCGGCGGTCAGCAGCCGCTTCAGCGCGGTCCGGTACTGCTCGCCGTGGAAGCGGTAGGGGCCGATGTCGTGGTAGCCGTCGCGCTCGGCGTCCGGGGTCTCGCCGGTCTGCCAGACGAAGTCACGCCAGACGACGTCCGGGCCGTCCCGCTCGACGACGGCGGTGACGGCCCCGCACTCCAGCCCCTCGCACTCCGGGCAGCCGTAGATGACGCACCGGCTTCCCGCCAGCGGCGCCTCCGCCTCCAGCAGCAGCCTGCGCACCTGCTCGGCGAGGGCGGAGGGCCCGATGTCGGCGGCGAGCGACGAGACCGCGTCGAGGTCGGCGAGGCGCGCCAGCAGGGGCCTGCCGTCCACCACGAAGTCCAGGAAGTCGCGGTGGGTTTGGTACGCGCCATCGGCCAGCACACCGCCCGCGCGCATCGCCGGCGCCAGCCCGAACGTCACGTACTCGGAGGTCATGCCCCAAGTATTCCCGTTACGGGGCGGTATCAGGGGGAAACCGGTGGTGCGCCGGGCGGCCCGGGTCGCCGCTTACGCCGTGGCGGACGCCATGACCCCTTGCCGGACCGACACAACGTGCGGATACGACGTGCCGCCCGGACCGATCGGGTCCGGGCGGCAGGTGTCACAGCCGCGCCCTGCGGGGCGGCCGGAGCGGCTAGCGGCTCTTGGCGACGGAGACCCGATCGCCCGATCCGTCCGCGCCATCCCCGTCCCCGTCCTCGGACGAGGCGTCGGAGTCGGAGTCGGACGAGGTCGCCGGGCCGATGCGGATCTCGAACTCGCCGTCGTACTTCTCATGACCGGCGATGACCGCCATCTCGACGGCCTCCTCGCCCCGCTCCCCCCGCACGATCAGCGGGTCGCGGCGCAGATCCTTCAGCAGCGCCCAGCACAACCCCACCATCACCAGCGTGAACGGCGCGGCCACCAGGATCGTCAGGTTCTGCAACCCGGTGAGGGCATCGTCCCCGCCACCGCCGATCAGCAGCATCACGGCCGCCACCGCGCCCGTGATCACGCCCCAGAAGATGACGACGAAGCGGGTCGGCTCGAAGGCGCCCTTCTGCGAGAGCGTGCCCATCACGATGGACGCCGCGTCGGCGCCGGAGACGAAGAAGATGCCGACCAGGACCATCACCAGCACGCTCATCACGCCGGCGATCGGGTACTGGTCCAGCACTCCGAACAGCTGCCCCTCGGGGGTCGATTCCTTCCCCAGCCGGCCCGCGGCCTGGAGCTTCATCGACGAGCCGCCGAAGATGGCGAACCAGAGCAGGCTGACGGTGCTCGGCACCAGGATCACGCCGCCCACGAACTGCCGGATGGTGCGGCCGCGGCTGATCCGGGCGATGAACATGCCCACGAACGGCGTCCAGGAGATCCACCAGGCCCAGTAGAAGACCGTCCAGCTGCTCAGCCAGTCCGCGACCGACTTGCCGCCGGTGGCCTCGGTACGGCCCACCAGCTGCGGCAGATCGCCGACGTACGAGCCGATCGAGGTCGGCAGCAGGTCGAGGATGATGATCGTCGGACCGGCCACGAAGACGAAGACCGCGAGGAAGAGCGCCAGCACCATATTGATGTTGGACAGCCACTGGATGCCCTTGGCGACACCCGAGACGGCGGACGCGATGAAGGCGACCGTCAGGATCGCGATGACGGCGACCAGCAGCCCGGTGCCCACGTCGCTCTTCCAGCCCAGCACCTCGATACCACTGCCGATCTGCAGCGCGCCGAGGCCGAGCGATGCGGCGGAGCCGAAGAGCGTGGCGAAGATGGCCAGGATGTCGATGGCCCGGCCCGCCCAGCCGTTGGCGTTCTTCGAGCCGATGAGCGGTGTGAAGACCGCGCTGATCGTCTGCCGGCGGCCACGGCGGAAGGTGCTGTAGGCGATGGCCAGGCCGACGACCGCGTAGATGGCCCAGGGGTGCAGTGTCCAGTGGAAGAGCGTGGTGGACATCGCGGTCTGCATCTTCTCGGCCGCGCTGCTGGGGTCGGTCCCGGGCGGCGGGGAGACGAAGTGCGACAGCGGCTCACTCACGCCGTAGAACATCAGACCGATGCCCATGCCCGCGCTGAACATCATCGCGACCCATGAGACGGTGCGGAACTCGGGTTCCTCGCCCTCCTGTCCGAGGGTGATCTTGCCGTAGCGGCTCATGGCCAGCCAGAGGGCGAAGATCACAAATCCCGACGCGGCCAGGACGAAGGCCCATCCGCCGTTGTGTATGAGCCCGGAGAGCATGCTGTCCGAGACTCTCTCCAGGGTGTCGCTGGCAACGGACCCCCAGATGACGAAGGCCAGCGTGAGCGCGGCGGATACGCCGAACACCACGCGGTCCGTCCGGGGGGCCGCATGGGGCCCGGTGGAGCCGGCTCCGGGAGTATCCACGGTGGCCGGGGGATCGCCGCCGACGTCCCCCGCGCTTGTACCTGTCTGCGGCACGCAAAAAGCCTTTCACTGGGGGTTTGGCTGACGGATTTCCGGCTACCCAGGACTCTGAGATGCATGCCAACCGGCCACGGGGGCGGCGTTTTAGTATGCCATCAATACGTCATGTCAGCATTTGTCCACCGGCTGCCCGGCGGTGAGGTGGTACGCGGCGCGGCCGTCCAGCAGCAGCGGCACGAGCGCGCGGGCCGACTGGCGCAGCGGTACGAAGGCACCTGCGTCGCCCTTGGCGGGCTTGACCGTCACCCCGTGCAGGGCCAGTTCGTCCCGCACCTCGCCGTATTGGGCGGCGTCCAGCCGGTAGCCGCACGGCGGATCCTGCAAGACCGTGCCCTCCTCCGGCGGTTCGTTGTCCGCGCCGCCGAGGTAGACCGGGCCCCGGTCCGCGTAGCCGGCCAGCCGCGCCGCCGTCGTGGCCGCCTCGATCCGGCCGCGCCGCTCGGTGATGAAGTCGAAGGCGCCGTTCAGGGCGGCCAGATGGGAGCCCACCCGGCGGCGGTTGTTGACCGCGGGATCGGCCTTCTCGGCATCGGTGAGCGGGTCGACCCGGGTCTCGACCAGCAGCCCTACGGAGTGCTTGACGCCCGCGGTGTTCCGCAGGATCCGCTCCTGTCCGTCGCCCGCCACCTGCTTGACCGGCTCCCCGGTCTCGGGGTCGGTCCAGATGCCGTAGACGCCGGTGGTGTGGCCCGCGGCCTCGACGCCGGGGCGCACATAGGTGTCCGACAGGGTCCGCGCCTCGTGGTGCACCGGGTCCTGGGTGTTGAGGTTGCGCGGCCACAGCGCCAGCAGGTCCTTGACGTAGTACGGGACGTTCGCGCCGTACTCATGCAGGTCGTAGACGGTGTCCGGGCGCCAGTCGCGGATGACGCCCGCCATCGCGCGGGACTCGGCGGTGGTGAGGGCGACATGGTCGCGGTTGATGTCCACACCGTCGGAGTTGCCGCGGGTGTCGGCGGCGCGGCCGTCGGGGTTGGCGGTCGGGACGACGAGGACCTGAGTGCGCTCCAGGAAGCGTCGCGTCCGGCGGTCCTCGGCGTAGGCGAGGTCGCGGACGGTGGACAGACACGCCTCCCGGCCGGAGGGCTCGTCGCCGTGCTGGGAGCAGATCAGCAGCAGGACGTTGCCGCGTGCCGCTCTGCCCGGGTCGGCGGGTGCGGCCGGGGCGCCGATCCGCACCAGCCGCAGCGGGCGCCCCTGCGCGGTGGCGCCGATCCGGTCGACGGCCACGCGCGGGGCGGACTTGTCGACGGCCGCGAGGAAGTCCGCCTCCTCGGCCTGGGTGGTCCACCGTGCGCCATGGCTGATCTCGAACCCCGTACGCGGCGGACGCTGTTCGGCTCGCGCGGGCGCGCTGAGGAACGACCCGGTCAGCAGCGCACCGATCGCGCCGCAGGCGGCGCTGCGGATGAGGGGTGACCGCGAGAACACGAAGGACCTCCTGGGGGGAGAGGGATACGAGGGTGATGTCGGTGCCGGCGTCCTGCCACGGCCCGCCGCCGGTGGGTGCCGCGCCGCCACTGGCTGTGGCGGCGCGGCACCCACCGGCGCGACGCTCAGTCGAGGGTGGAGTGGGTGAACGTCGACGTGGACGTGAACGGGAGCGGGGTGCGGTGCTGCGGGGCCCGTACGCCCTTCAGGGGCGGTGTGGCCGCCGTGCGCGAGGGAGCGGCCGCGGCCTTGGGGGCGCCGCCGACCAGCGGCAGACGGGCCGAGGTGCGGGGCAGGTCAAGGGTCAGCCGCGGGGTGGTGGACGGCGGTTCGAGAAGGCCCGCGTCGGTGCCTGCGATGATGAGGCCGAGGCGGTGACCGGCCGGGACGACATGGTCGGTGGCCGCGAGGTCCAGGGTGATGGTGTACGCCTTGCCCGGGGTCAGCGGGCGGCCCTTGCCGTCGTCCGCGAAGTTGCCGAGGTCGGCCCAGCCCCGGCTGAAGACCGTGTAATCCACGTCCTCCTTGTCGGCGGCGGTCTCCTTGAAGCAGGCGCTGTCGCCCGCCGTGCTGCTGCCCCAGCAGGTGCGCCGGTCGAGGGTGGTGATGCCCTCACCGCTCGCCGTGTAGTTCCGGATGGTGGCCGGGCCGAGGTCGACCAGGACCGCGGAGAGATGGGCGCTCGCGGTGGAGGGCGTGGCGGTGACGGTGACCGTGCCGGAGCCGGACAGCCGCAGGTCCTTCGTCAGCGCACCGGTGGTGAAGCCCGCCTTGCCGGGCGTCGAGGTGTCGATGGCCGCGGACCAGTCGGCCTCGCTCAGCGCGGGGTCGTCGGTGAAGGTCTCCGTCGCGCCGGGCTCGGCCCGCTCGGTGCCGAGCACGCCCACTCCGGCCGTGGCGCCGCCGCGCGGACGCAACGTGGTCTGCCGGGTGCCGGACGGGGGCCAGACCCGGTCGGTGGACCACTGGTCGGGGGCGCGCTCAACATCGGCCATCGGCTCGCGCTCGATGCCGTTGTCTATACCGAGCAGGTAGTGGTCGAACCAGCGGTGCAGAGTGCGCACCCACTCTCCGCGCCGGAAGTCGAACGGGTCGACATGCCCGGTCTGCGAGAGCCAGATCTTGCGCTCGACGCCCGCGTCGGCGAGCGCGTTCCACCACTGTCCGAGGTGCTTGGTGCGGACGTTGAGGTCCTGCGCGCCGTGGACGGCGAAGACGCTGGCCCGCACCTTGTCCGCGGCCGGCACATAGTCGCGCTCGCTCCACAGGCCGGTCCAGTCGCCGCTGCGCGGGGCGCCCTCGACGAGACGTTTCTGTACGGCGGCGCAGCGGGCGTGGGCGTCATCGCTCTCGACGGCGTCCGAGAGTCCGTCGGGGCCGGAGTCGTAGAGCGCGGCGCCCTTGGCGAAGTAGTAGTCGTACCAGGAGGAGATGGCGCCGATGGGCACGATGGTCTTGAGCCCCTTGACGCCGGTGGCGGCGACGCCGTTGGCGACGGTGCCGTCGTAGCTCTTGCCGATCATGCCGGTGGCGCCGTTGGACCAGCTCGCCTTGACCGGCTGCCCGCCGGTGCGGGTGGAGTACGCGGTCGCGCGGCCGTTCAGCCAGTCGACCACGGCCTTGGCGGACAGGACGTCGGAGCGGCCGCCGACGTCCACACAGCCATCGGAGCGGTTGGTTCCGGCGAGGTCGACCAGGACGGTGGCGTAGCCGCGCGGTACGAAGTAGTTGTCGTAGAAGAGCGGGAAGAGGACCGGATTCCCGGCGGCGTCATAGGTCTTGGTCTGGCTCTCGTTGCCGCGTCCGCAGCAGGAGTAGTACGGGCTGGCGTCCATGACGACGGGGATGCGGCGGCCCTGCGCGGCGGGTTCGCGTGGCCGCACGATGTCGACGGCGACCCGGTCGGTGGCTCCGTCCGCGTCGCCGTCGATCGTGGTGTCCACCCATACCGATTCCCGGATGGCGTTCTCGTAGGAGTAGACGGGTCTGCTGTCGGATCTGCTGTCCGGTGCGCTCGGCGCGGCGGAAGCGGCGTGGGCGGCCGGGGCGCCGAGCGGTGGCAGCAGGGATATGGCGGCCGCGACCAGCGCGGTGACCGCCGACAGCACGAGCGTGGTCCAGGGGATGCGGGGTGTCCGCGTCTGTAGCAACACGGCCGGACGGTAGCGCGAGTCAACTCCCGTACAGAAGAGGGCGATACGTGTCGCGATCGTGTCCGAGTCGATTCGCGTTGCGGCCGGATGTCGATTGGATGTCGGAGGCGTGATGGACGTGAGGTGCGTGTGAGGAGTACATAAGGTCACGAGTGATCGTTCTCCCCTACGAGTTGGAGGACTCGTGCGTCACCACAGACTTCTCGTCCCGGGCGCGGCCGCGGCCTGCCTGCTGCTGGCGATCCCGGCGTCGGCGGCCGATGCCACGCCGGGCGCCCCGGGCATCGGGGACTCCTACTACCCCTCGTACGGAAACGGCGGGTACGACGTATCCCATTACGACCTTCGGCTGAAGTACCAGCCGACGACGGACCGGCTGGAGGGCACGGCGACGATCGTGGCCGACGCCCGGCAGGATCTGTCCCGGTTCAACCTGGACTTCGCGCTCGATGTGAGCGAGGTGCTGGTGGGCGGGAAGAAGGCCGCCTTCACCAAGACCGGCGACCACGAGCTGGAGATCACCCCGGCCGCGCCGCTGACCTCCGACCGCCCCTTCACCGTGGTCGTGCGCTACAGCGGCACCCCCTCGAAGGTGGTGGCGAGCGGGTTCACCTCATGGCTGCGCACCCCGGACGGCGGGATCGCGGCCAACGAGCCGGAGTCGGCGTGGTGGTGGTTCCCGAGCAATGACCATCCGCTCGACAAGGCCACCTACGACGTGTCGGTGGCGGTGCCGGACGGAACGCAGGCGATCAGCAACGGCACCCTGCAGTCGACCAGCTCCCAGCTCGGCTGGACCCGCTACAACTGGCGCTCCAGCAAGCCGCAGGCCACGTATCTGACCACGCTGGCGGTCGGCAAGTTCGACATCACGACGGACACGACCGCGAACGGTCTGCCGGTGATCAACGCCTACAGCAAGGACCTCGGGGACAACGCCGGGGCGGCGCGGGCGAGCGTGGAGCGGTCGGCGGAGATCGTGGACTGGGAGTCCACCGTCTTCGGCCCGTACCCCTTCGACGCGCTGGGCGGCTATGTGCCCAATGTGCCCACGGGCTACGCGCTGGAGACCCAGACCCGGCCGTTCTACAGCCCGAAGGGGTTCGCCAAGGGCGCGAACACCTCGCTGATCGTGCATGAGCTGGCCCATCAGTGGTTCGGCGACAGCGTCTCGCTGAAGGACTGGCGCGACATCTGGGTCAACGAGGGCTTCGCCAGCTACGCCCAGTGGCTGTGGTCGGAGAAGGAGGGCGAGGGCACCGCGCAGGAGCTGGCGGACTACACCTACGCCTCCTACCCGGCCGACGACCCCTTCTGGAAGGTCGAGCCGGGCAACCCGGGGCCGGAGAACCAGTTCCATGACGCGGTGTACGACCGGGGCGCGCTGGCTCTCCAGGCGCTGCGGAACCACATCGGCGACAAGGACTTCTTCGCGATCCTGAAGGGCTGGACGACGGAGAACCGGTACGGAAACGCCTCGGTCAAGGACTTCGTGACCTACGCGGAGAAGGTGTCCGGCAAGCCGCTGGCCGCGCTCTTCGACACCTGGCTGTTCACCCCGTCGAAGCCTGCCGCGACGCAGGCGCGGGCGGCCGAGCTGAGCCCGGCCAAGGCGCCGGCGCGGCCGAAGTCGTGGCAGCGGATCCAGGACACGCACAGCACCCACGGCCGCTGAGCCCCGAAACCCCGGCCGGGTCGCCCACCCCGGCCGGGGCCTGGCGCCGCCGTGATGCGATGGCGCTCGGCATATCCCCTGGTCACGGCCGTCCGGCGCGGGCGCGGCGCCGGGCCTCACGCGCGATGGGCAGATAGCGCAGCCGCTCGGGCAGCAGCGGGACCACGACCCGGACGACCCTCCCGAACCACCACAGCCGCCGCTCCTGCCCGCGCGTCCACCCCAGCCCGATCGCCTCCCGGGCGTCCGGCGGCATCAGCCCGACGGTGAGGAACGCGCGGAAGCGGGTGAACAGCGGGCGCAGCAGCGGCCACAGCAGCCGCGGCGGCAGCGGGCCCGGCGGAGGGACGGACGCGTCGGGCGCGGCCAGTTCACGGGCGACGACGGTCGGCTCCAGCCGTTCTCGCACCATCGCGCGATAGTAGGGCCAGAACTCCTCGACGGATCCCGGCATCTCACGGTCGTCGATGCCCAGCACCCGTCCGATCCGCAGCCATTCCCCGTACAACTGGCGCTCCTCGGCGGCGGTGAAGGGGCGGGTGCCCAGATAGCGCTGGGCGCGCAGATAGACCGGATAGCCGGTGGCGTGCACCCAGGCGTAGACGGGCGGGTCCAACGCGCGGTACGGGCGGCCGTGCGCGTCGACGCCCTGGATGGACGCGTGGAGCCTGCGCAGCCGGCGGCCCTCCGCCTGGGCCTCGACCCCGCCGTACACCCATAGCTGCACCGACCGCAGGGAGCGCTCGCCGCGCCCCCAGGGGTCGGTGCGGAAGACGGAGTACTGGTCCACGCCCGCCCCGACGGCCGGATGCGCCACCTGCATGGTCATCGCGGCCGGCAGGGCGAGCAGGCTGCGCAGTTCCCCCGCCACGGCCCACAGGATGCCGCCGGTGGGCGGCGGGTCGTGGCCTTCGGTGGGATGGCGGGGGCGCTGCGTGCTCATGGGACCATCGGTGGTGCGGTTACTTCCCTCCTGTTCCAGTGTGCGCCTCCGCGCCGCCGCTGAGCGGGCGCAGGGTGAGCGTGTAGTCGTAGGCGCTGTCGGCCTTCACCCGGTACTGGTCGCGCACCGGGTTGGGGGTGTCGCCCGCGCCGGTGACCGCGTGGTCGGCGTGCAGGGTGTTCCAGCCGTCGTTGCGCTTGAGGAAGTGCGGATAGGCGGCGCGGTCGAGTTCGTCGTACGCGCTGGCGCCCGCCTCCAGATCGCCGGAGACCAGCAGTCCGGCACCGCCGCGGTCGGTGAGGGACGCCCAGCGCACATCGTCGTGGTTGCCGTGGTCCTGGGGCTTCAGATACTCGACGTACTGGTCCTCGACCGAGGAGGACCAGACGCCCATGGGCGTGCCGTCCTTACGGTCGTTGAAGTTCTCCACCGGTCCGCGCCCGTACCACCGGAAGGTGCCGTACCGCTCGGGCACCTTGAGCTGGAGACCGATCCTGGGCAGATAGGACAGGGAGCGGAAGTCGCCGCGCGCCTCGACCTGATGCCGGATCCGGACCTGGCCCGCGCCATCGACCCGGTAGGCCACGGTCTGGCCGAAGGACGCGCCGGTCACATCGGGCGCGGCGGCCGTGGAGCGGACGGTGACGGTGACCGTGCCGTCGTCACCGGGGGTCACCTCGACCCCGTCGACGGTGGTGCGCAGCCGGTCAAGGCCCAGGGTCCGCCAGCGCTTGCCCTCGGCGGTGCCCCAGTCGGAGCGCTCATTGCTGATCGGGGCGCGCCAGGCGTCCAGTTCGGGGCCGGAGCGGAGCAGTTCGCGGCCCGCCACGCGCATCGAGGTGAGCGTGCCCTCCTTCTTGCCGAAGGTGTACTGGAAGTCCTCGCCGCCGACCCGCACGGTGTCGCCGCGCTCGACGGCCTTGGCTCGCCCGCCTGCGGCCGGGGCGGGGGCGGGCTCGGGCACCTTGTCGCCGCCGACCGCGAACTGGCCGAAGGACACCACATGACCGGCCTTGGCCCAGTCGGTGGAGTGCGCCGTGACGGCCCGCACGGTCAGATGGCGCTCATAGCCCCCGGGGTTGGCGGGCGGGGCCGGGAGCTGGACCGTGGCGCTCTCACCGGGCCCGACGTCCAGGGCGCGGGTGCCGCTCGCGACGGTCCGCGCGCCCTCGGTCACCGTCCAGCGCAGGGCGAGATCATCGGTGCCGGTGAAGGCTCGCTCATTGGTGACCTTCACCTTGCCGGTGCGGGCGCCCTCGCCGCCCGGGTCGGTGATCCGGATCGGGGCCTGCACCCAGGCGAGCTGGGCGGTCTCCGGCTCCGGGTCGCGGTCGGCGGTGACCAGGCCGTCCACACCGGATTCATAGAGCCCGTAGGAGAGGTAGCTGCCCTTACGGGTGAAGTCGTCGAAGTCGAGCGCGATCAGGGCGTCGCTCCGGGGGTCCTGGTCCTGGGCGAGCCGCTCCGCGCCGAGCGCCGTGTCATAGACCCGGACCTGGTCGATGGTGCCCTTGGCGGTGCGGCCGGTCCAGCCGTCCTCCATGGTGTCGTTGTTCCGGCCGACGCCGAGGTCGAAGCCGGTGTAGTCGATACGGCCGCTCCACGCGGTCTCGGCGAGCTCCTTACCGTCGGCATAGAGGCGCAGCGCGGTGCCGTCGTAGGTGCCGGTGACCCGGTGCCAGGCGCCGGTCCAGCCGTCGGGCACGGGGGCGGTCACGGTGCGGGGCTTGCCGCCGCTGGTGATCGTGAATTCGAGGGTGTCCTTGTCCTTCATCCGCAGGACGTACTGGTCGCCCTTGCTGACGATGGTGAAGTCCCCGGTCCACGGCTCGGCCGGTTTGACGCGGGCGTCGAGGGTGACGGCGGTGCCGGTGAGGTCGAGCTTCGGGTCGCGGTAGATCTCGACGAAGTCGTCAAGACCGGACAGATACAGCGCCTTGCCCTTCCCGCCGTACCCGTCGACCGCCTTGGGCTTGCCGGAGAGGGAGGCGGCGATGTCGTTGCCGGAGGAGTCGGGGGTGGTGATCAGCGGACGGCGGATGTTCTGCTCGGCCCAGTCCCAGATGAAGCCGCCCTGGGCGTTCGGGTAGGCGCGCATCACCTCCCAGAACTCGCGGAAGTTGCCGAGGCTGTTGCCCATGGCGTGGGCGTACTCGCCCATCACGATGGGCTTGGTGAAGGTCTTGGCCTTGGCTTCGAGGGAGGCCGGGGTCGGATAGCGGGGTCCGGCGATGTCCGCGTAGGGCGCGTCGCCGTCGGGGCTGTTGGACTGGTGGTAGAGCGGGCGGGTGGGCTCGTTCTCCCGGGTCCACTTCGCCATCGCGTAGTGCGCCTTGCCCAGCCCGGCCTCGTTTCCGGTGTCCCACATGATGACGCTGGGGTGGTTCTTGTCGCGCTCCACCATGCCCTGGTGGCGCTCCAGGAACGCCTTCTGCCATTCGGGGCGCTCGGCCAGGCAGTCGTCCGGGCAGTTCTCGTGGCTGTGGGTCTCGACCTCCATCTCGTCGTCGATCAGGATGCCCTCGCGGTCGGCGAGTTCATAGAGATACGGGTCCGAGGGGTAGTGGGAGGTGCGGATCGCGTTGACGTTCAGCCGCTTCATCAGCCGGACGTCCTGTTCCATCCGGGCGCGGGTGGCATGGCGTCCGGTGGTGGGGTCGGTCTCCGCGCGGTTGACGCCACGGATCAGGATGCGCTTGCCGTTGAGCGTGAGCTGCTTGTCCTTGACCTCGATCTCGCGGAATCCGACGCTCTGGCGCACGGTCTGGATCGCCTTGCCGTCCGGATCGCGCAGGGTGAGCACCAGCGCATAGAGGTTCGGCGTCTCGTCGGACCATTTGGCCGGGTTGGCGATCTGCCCGGTCAGCTCGGCCTTCCCGGCCTTCTCCTCGGCCGTCAGCCGCCGTACCTCACGCCCCTTGGGGTCGTAGAGCACACCGGTGACCTGATGGGGTCCGCTCGTGTCGCTTCCGGTACGCGCGATGTCCACTTCGGTGCGCAGCGTGGCGTCCCGGTAGGAGGCGTCGAGATCGGTGGTGACGTACGCGTCCTCCATGCGGGTCGTGGGCGTGGAGTACAGCGATACGGAGCGGAAGATGCCCGCGTAGCGCCACTGGTCGTAGTCCTCCAGATACGATCCCGCGCTCCAGCGGTGCACCTGGACGGCGATCCGGTTGGTGGCGCCGGGACGCAGATAGTCGGTCACATCGAACTCGGCGGGGACATAGCCGCCCTGGTCGTAGCCGACGTAGTGGCCGTTGATCCACAGGAACCAGCCGGAGGTGACCCCGTCGAAGCGGATCACCTGCCGGCGCCCGTCCCAGTTCCGGGGCACCGTGACGTCCCGGACATACGCCCCGGTCGGATTGGTGTCACGGGGCACCTTGGGCGGATCGTCCGGCGCCACCTCGCTCTGGACGTTGCGGAAGACCGGATGGTCGAGATCGTCGGTCTGCCAGGTGTGCGGGACCTGGACGCGCTGCCACGCCGAGGCGTCGTAGCCGTCCTTCCAGAAGCCGCTCGGGGCGTCCTCCGGCCGGTCGGCCATCGCGAACCGCCAGGATCCGTCCAGGCTGCGCTCCCAAGCCTTGCGGTCGGGCCCGTCCGGCCGCAGCCGGGTGTGCGGGGGGTCCTGGCCCTCGCCGGTCCGCTCCGGGTCCTCGAGGTACGTATGCACATCGGCGGGGAACTTGCCCGCGTCCGACGGCCTCCCGACGGCCGTGTCCGCGGCCGTGAGACCGAGGCCGACAGCGGTGGTCATGGCGAGCACCGCCCCGATCAGTCGCCGTATCCCATATCTGCCGCGTTCCGAGCTCAATCCGACCTCACCTCACAGATTCGGAAGAAAACCAACACAGCTGAACAGCGAGGCACGCTATTCATCGGTAAAGAGATCGTCAACAGGTCGTGCTGATCCCGGTGTTGAGCCAGTGGCGGGGAGAGGTTTCACAGCGGTGCTGCGACAGCAATACTGATGAACCCGATCGGGCAGCGGCCCGGCGGAGCAGGACGACGCGGAGAGCGAGGCACGGCCGATGACCACCCCCGACACCGAGGAACCCACTCTCACCGTCGATGAACTGGCGGCCCGCGCCGGGGTGACCGTGCGCACCGTGCGCTTCTACAGCACCCGCGGGCTGCTTCCGCCGCCGGTGATCGGTCCGCGCCGAGTCGGCCATTACGGCCCCGAGCACCTCTCCCGGCTCGCGCTGATCGAACAGTTGCAGCGCCACGGCATGACCCTGTCCGCCATCGAGCGCTATCTGAGCCAATTGCCACCGGATCTGAGCGAGGACGATCTGGCGCTCCACCGGGCCCTGGTCGCCACCTGGGGCCCGGACGCCCCCGAGGAGACGACCCGCGAGCAATTGGACCGGCGGGCCGGGCGGGAGCTCACAGACGAGGACATCGACCGGCTGACCGCACTGGACGCCTTGGAGCGCACCGACGACCCGGATCGCTTCCGGATCGACCCCAAGGTGCTCCATCTGGGGCTGCGGCTGCTGGACGTGCCGATCGAGATGGAGACGATACGCACGGCCCATACGGTCGTCCTGGAACACACCCGCTCCGCGGCGCGCGAGCTCGGCCGGCTGTTCCGGGACGAGGTGTGGGGGCCCGAGCGCGATCACGAGTCCGGGAGCGGACCGGAACGGGTGCGGGCGAAGAAGTCGCTGTCGGCCGATATGCAGCCGCTGGTGGTGGAGGCGCTGGTGATCGCCTTCCAGCGATCGATGAAGCACGAGCTGCGGGCCTGGTACGGGCAGGACGCGGACTGAGCAGCTGAGTGTGAAGCGGGCTGAGCCGCGGACTGCGGGCGCGGGCGGCGGTCGCGGACTGCGGACGCGAGCAGCGGGCTGCGGACGCGAGCTTCGGTCGCGGGCTGCGGGCGCGGGCAGCGCGCTGCGGGCAGCGGACTCGGGCTACGGGCTACGGGCAGCGGACTCGGGCTCCGGGCAGCGGACGCGGGCTACGGGCTCCGGGCGACTGTGAAGCGGGCTGAGCGGGCCCGGGGCGGCGCGGCGACCGGCCGCCCCGGGGCACCGGCGGTGGTCATTCGCCGCCGGTGAGTGCGAGTGCCGCGGCGAGCTCGTCGGGGCGGGCGGCGAACGGCGAATGGCTGCCCGGCAGCGACCGCACGGTGAAGGG
The DNA here is from genome assembly GCF_003595545.1 of Streptomyces sp. 11-1-2. NCBI lineage: Bacteria > Bacillati > Actinomycetota > Actinomycetes > Kitasatosporales > Streptomycetaceae > Streptomyces > Streptomyces sp. 11-1-2. The sequence goes on along the minus strand of NZ_CP022545.1, from coordinate 8,826,850 downwards.
CTGGTCCGGCATGGCCGCGTCGGCCTCCGCGATCATCAGATCCTGCATCGCGGGGGTGCACGCCCAGTCCTCAGCGCACCGGATGAAGGTGCGCGGAATCCGGCCCCACCGCTCCCGGGTCAGGGCGATCGGGGTGGTCGGCACCGCGAAGGGCAGATCGGGGCTCAGGGCGTGGTACCAGCGGGCGAAGGACCCGGCCGGGACGTCGTGGTAGTAGGTCAGCCGCAGCTCCTCCACGTACGCCGGATCGACGGAGAACGGATTGATCCGGAACGCGCCGATGGCCTCCGGGTCGCCCAGCATCAGCCCCTGCCCCCGTACAGTCGCGGTCTGCTCGGGAGCCGCCAGATAGTCGGCGAACCGGGGGCGCCCGGCGGGAACGAAGGACGACAGATGGATCAGCTCGTCGACGAGCTCGGGAGCCCGCTCGGCGGCCAGGGACGCCGAGGCGCCACCGGCGCTGTGCGAGACCAGGGCGACCTTCGGATACCGGCGCACCGATCGCAGCGCGGCGACGACGGCCCCGGCACACTCCTCCAGGGTCAGCCCGGCCAGCGCCGACTTCTCGGTCGCGAAACCCGGCTGGCCGGGGAGGTGGCGGCCCGAGGGCAGCGGTGCCTCGAAGCCGTGCCCCGGCAGGTCGACGGCGAGGCTCGCCGCGCCGAGCCGGGCCAGGGCGCGCTGGGTGGGCGCCCACTGCCAGGAGGCGTGCCAGGCGCCGTGGACCAGCACGAACACGGTGCCGGAGGGCGCGGGGGCAGGGTGGATCTCGCTCACGGGGTGGGCATCGCTCAAGGGCGTTCTGGGGCTCATGGCACTCATGGAGGACAGTCCACCGCCACGGCTCGGCGTTATCCACCGCCATATCTGACAACCCCGCCATCGATATCTCCTGGATATCGGCTCGGATATCCTCGGTCCGATGGAGTCACGACATCTGCGGTACGCCCTGGCGGTGGCCGAGCATCAGCACTTCGGACGGGCGGCCGCCGCCCTCGGGATCGCCCAGCCCCCGCTGTCCCAGCAGATCGCGGCGCTGGAGCGGGAGCTGGGTGCGCGGCTCTTCGACCGTACGGCGCGTGGGGTGTTCCCGACCGCCGCGGGCGAGGCGTTCCTGGCCAGGGCGCGCCGGGCGCTGGCCGAGATGTCGGCCGCCGTATCGGACGCGGGCCGGGCCGCCCGGGGCGAGACGGGGCGGCTGCGGCTCGGCTTCATCGGCTCGGCGCTGCTGGAGCTGCTGCCATCCGTGCTGGGCCAGTTCATCCGGGACCGCCCCGAAGTGCGGCTGGGGCTGCAGGAGATGTCGACGCGCCGGTCCACCGCGGCGCTGCTCGCGGGCGAGCTGGACATCGCCATCGGGCGCGGTGCGCCCCGGGGCGCGGGTGCCGAGGATCTGGTGTCGGTCACGGTCGGCCGGGACCATCTGGTGGCGGTCGTCGGCGCCGCCCATCCGTTCGCCGGGCAGTCCAAGGTGAGCGTCGAGCAGCTCAGGGGGCAGCATCTGATCGTGGCGCCCGCGGACGAGGAACCGGCGGTCGCGGCCTGGCTGAGCGCGCTGCTGGGCGAGGGCACCGAGGCGTCCGCGCGGGCCGGTGGGCTCACCGAGGCGTGGGATGCGCACACCATCATCGGGCTGGCCTCGTGCGGGGTCGGGGTGGGGCTCGGCCCGACGTGTCTGCGAGTGGCGGCGCGGCCGGACGTCCGGGTGTGCGAGGTGAGCCCGCGGGTGGAACTGCCGGAGCTGGTGATGTCGTTCCGCGCCCAGGACCGCTCCCCCGTGCTGGCGGCCTTCCTGGACATCACCCGGGAGCGGTGCCCAGGGGTGGCCGAGCGGCTCGAACGCCGTCTGGGCACACGCTGACGGAGGAAGCCGCAGGGCCCCTGGCGGATGTCCAGGCGGATCGTGACACCTGCGGCAGGCCGCTCCCCTCCCCGCCCCCGCGGCATCGATACGCGGCTCCGCCCACAGCATCGATATGCGGCTCCGCCGCGTGGCAGGACTCCGCCCCTGGCAACGCAGTCCAGCCCCTCCGGCGCTTGAGGAGCCCCGGCAGGGGCCGGAGCAAAGCCCCTGACAACCCGATCCAGCCCCTCCGGCGATTGAAGAGCGGGGCCCAGGGGCGGAGCCCCGGCGGGGGCCGGGGCCGGGCCCCCACGCGGCGGAGCCGCATATCGTCAGGTGTCGGGAAGGGGCGGGGAGGGGAAAGCGTCGACATGCGGCTCCGCCGCGTGGCCCGCCGTACGCCCCCTAGTCCGTGAAGCGCTCCCCGCGCTCGGCCTTCTCCACCAGCAGCGCGGTCGGGGCGAACCGCTCCCCGTACGCCGCCTCCAGCTCCCGGGCACGGGCCACGAAACCGGCCACGCCGCCCTCGTATCCGTTGATGTACTGCAGCACCCCGCCCGTCCAGCCGGGGAAGCCGATGCCGAGGATGGAGCCGATGTTGGCGTCGGCGACGGAGGTCAGCACGCCCTCCTCCAGCAGCCGCACCGTGTCGATGGCCTCGCAGAAGAGCATCCGCTCGATCATGTCCTCGAAGGGGATACGGGTGCCCTCGCCACCGGACCCACCGGACCCACCGGAACCGCCGGAACCGCCGGACCCGCCCCGCCCGAAGTGCTCCCGCAGTCCCGGCCACAGCCGGGTCCGCTTGCCGGTGGTCTCGTCGTAGTCGTAGAAGCCCGCGCCGCCGCTGCGGCCGGGGCGCCCGAACTCCTCCACCATGCGGTTGATCACCGCGTCGGCCGGATGCGGCCGCCACTGGCCGCCCGCCTCCTCGGTCGCCCGGCGCGTCTCCTCGCGAATCTTGCGCGGCAGGGTCAGGGTCAGCTCGTCCATCAGGGAGAGCGCCTTGGCCGGATATCCGGCCTGGGCCGCGGCCTGTTCCACGGAGGCCGGGTCGACGCCCTCCCCCACCATCGCCACGCCCTCGTTGAGGAAGTGGCCGATGACGCGGGAGGTGAAGAAGCCGCGGGAGTCATTGACCACGATCGGGGTCTTGTTGATCTGCCGCACCAGATCGAAGGCGCGGGCCAGCGCCTTGTCGCCGGTGCGCTCGCCCTTGATGATCTCGACCAGCGGCATCTTGTCGACGGGCGAGAAGAAGTGCAGTCCGATGAAGTCGTCGGCGCGCTGCACTCCCTCGGCGAGCAGGGTGATGGGGAGGGTGGAGGTGTTGGAGCACAACAGGGCGTCCGGGGCGACGACACCCTCGATCTCCTGGAACACCTTGTGCTTGAGCGCCGGGTCCTCGAAGACCGCCTCGATGACCGCGTCACACCCCTCGAGGTCGCTGAGATCACCGGTCGGGGTGATCCGGGCCAGCAGCTCGTCCCGCTTGGCCTCGGTGGTCCGGCCCTTGGTGAGCGCCTTGGCCAGCAGTCCCTCGGCGTACGCCTTGCCCTTGGCGGCGGCCTCCGCGGACACGTCCTTGAGGACGACCTCGATGCCCGCCTTGGCGCACGCGTACGCGATGCCCGCGCCCATCATCCCGGCGCCCAGCACCGCGACCTTACGGACCTGACCGGGCTCGATCCCCTGGGGCCGGTTGGCCCCGGAGTTGACCGCCTGCAGATCGAAGAAGAACGCCTGGATCATGTTCTTGGCGGTCTGGCCGACGACCAGCTCGGTGAAGTACCGGGCCTCGATGGTCTGCGCGGTCTCGAAGTCCACCTGGGCCCCCTCGACGGCGGCGGCCAGGATATTGCGCTGTGCCGGGTAGGGCGCGCCGCCCAGCTGCTTGCGCAGATTGGCGGGGAAGGCGGGCAGATTGGCGGCGAACTTCGGCTGCGCCGGGGTACCGCCCGGGATCCGGTAGTTCTTGTCGTCCCAGGGCTGTGCCGACTCGGGGTGGGCGTCGATGAAGGCCCGAGCCTGGGCCAGCAACTCCTCAGGGGTGGCCACGACCTCGTGCACCAGCCCCGCCTCCTGGGCGCGCCGGGGGCTGTACCGCGCCCCCTGGAGCAGCCACTTGAGCAGCGCGTCGGTCACGCCGAGCAGCCGTACGGTACGGGCGACGCCCCCGCTGCCCGGGAGCAGGCCCAGGGTGACCTCGGGGAAGCCGATACGGGACCCGGGGGCGTCGAGGGCGATGCGGTGGTGGCAGGAGAGCGCGATCTCCAGCCCGCCGCCGAGCGCCGCGCCGTTGATCGCGGCGACCACGGGTTTGCCGAGGGTCTCGATCCGGCGCAGCCCGCGCTTGATGCGGAGGTTCTTCTCATAGACCTCCTGGGCCTGGTCGGGCCCGATCTGGAGGAGGTCGTTGAGGTCGCCGCCGGCGAAGAAGGTCTTCTTGGCGGAGGTGACGATGATGCCGCGGATGGCGTCCCGCTCGGTCTCGACGCGGTCGGCGATCGCGTCGAGGGAGTCGATGAACGCGGCGTTCATGGTGTTGGCGGACTGGTCGGGGTCGTCGAGCACCAGGGTGACGACGCCCTCGTCGTCCTGCTCCCAGCGGATGGTCGAGGCGGTGGTGGGGTGGTTCATCTGAGGTCTCCAGGGCGAAGGGGAGGGGGCGGGAAGGAGGGGGAACGGCGGCGTCCTGAGAGCCGCTCGGCTCTACGGGGGCGTCCGGCGGACCACGCGGCGGAGCCGCATATCGACGCTTTCCCCTCCCCGCCCCTGAACCCCGGGGCCTGGGGCCTGGGGCGGAGCCCCAGTTGAGGGAAGGGGCGGGGAGGGGAGCGGCCCGCCGCAGGCGTCACGATCCGTCGGTCACCCCCTAGAGCCGCTCGACCACCGTCGCGATGCCCATTCCGCCTCCCACGCACAGCGTCACCAGCCCGAACCGCCCGTCCCGCCGCTCCAGCTCGTCGATCACCGTGCCGAGGATCATCGCGCCGGTCGCGCCCAGCGGATGGCCCATCGCGATCGCTCCGCCGTTGACGTTGACCTTGTCCATGCTCAGCCCCATGTCGTCCACGAAGCGCAGCACCACCGCCGCGAACGCCTCGTTGATCTCGACCAGATCGATGTCGTCGATGGTCAGCCCGGCCTTGGTGAGCGCCTTACGGGTGGCGGGAGCCGGGCCGGTGAGCATGATGGTGGGGTCGGCGCCGGAGACGGCGGCGGACACGATCCGGGCGCGCGGGGTCAGCCCGAAGCGCTCACCGACCTCGCGGTTGCCGATGGCGACCAGGGCGGCGCCGTCCACCATGCCCGAGGAGTTGCCGGCGTGGTGGACATGGTCGATCGCCTCGATCCAGTGGTACTTCTGCAGCGCCACCGCGTCGAAGCCGCCCGCCTCGCCGATGGTGGCGAACGACGGCTTCAGGCCCGCCAGGGTCTCGGCGGTGGTACCGGGGCGGATGTGCTCGTCCCGGTCGAGGACGGTCAGCCCGCTGCGGTCGCGGACCGGGACCACGGAGCGGTCGAAGTACCCCTCCTTCCAGGCCCGCGCGGCCCGCTCCTGGGAGAGCGCGGCGAAGCTGTCCACGTCATGGCGGCTGTAGCCGCCGGTGGTGGCGATGAGGTCGGCCCCGATGCCCTGCGGTACGAAACCGGTCTCGTAGTTGGTCATCGGGTCCGCGAACCAGGCGCCGCCGTCGGAGCCCATCTTCACCCGTGACATCGACTCCACGCCGCCCGCGAGCACCAGGTCCTCCCAGCCGGAACGGACCTTGGCCGCCGCCAGGTTGACGGCCTCCAGGCCCGAGGCACAGAAGCGGTTCTCCTGGACGCCCGCGACCGTGTCCGGGAGCCCGGCCGCGATGGCCGCGATCTTGGCGATGTCGGAGCCCTGGTCGCCGAGCGGACTGACGACGCCGAGGACCACGTCGTCGATCGCCGCCGGGTCCAGCTCGGGGAACCGCCGCCGCATCTCATGGATCAGGCCCACCACCAGGTCGACGGGCTTGGTGCCGTGCAGGGCACCGTCGGCCTTGCCGCGCCCGCGCGGGGTGCGGATGGCGTCGTACACATACGCTTCGGTGCTCACGTCAGCGGCCTTTCAGGGGAGGGCTCGGGCGGGGACGGCTCAGGGGACCGGCGGGAAGCGGACGGGGGTTCATGGCGTTCAAGACGTTCCTGACGGGTTTCCCTCGACGAGCGAGGTGACTCCCCAGTCGCGGGCCACCTCGGCGGTGTCCGCCCCGGGCCGGACGGGCGCGCGGCGCACCGCGCCCGGGGTGGCGGAGAAGCGCGGGGCGGGCGCGGGCTGGGTGATCCCTCCGTGGTCGACGAAGGTGGAGCGGGCGGCGAGGTGCGGATGGGCTGGAGCCTCCCGGAGCGACAGCACGGGGGCGACGCAGGCGTCCGAGGCGCTGAAGACGGCGGTCCACTCCTCGCGGTCGCGCTGCTTGAAGCGGTCGGCGATGGCGGTGCGCAGCGCGGCCCAGCTGTCGAAGTCATCGCGGGCCGGGGCCTGCTCTGCGATACCCAGCAGCTCGATGAACTCCGAGTAGAACTTCCGCTCCAGGGGCCCGACCGCCATATAGCCGCCATCGGCGGTCTCATAGGTGCCGTAGAAGGGGCAGCCGCCGTCGAGGAGATTGGTGCCGCGCTGGTCCCGCCAGCCCCCGGCGGCCATCATGCCGTGGATGGCGGAGGTCAGATGGGCGGTGCCGTCGACGATCGCGGCGTCCACGACCTGGCCGGGGCCGCCCGCGCGGGCGTGCTGCAGGGCGGCCAGGACGCCGATGACGAGATAGAGCGAGCCTCCCGCGTAGTCCCCCAGGAGGTTGGCGGGGGCGATGGGCGGGCCGTCGGCGGCGCCGATCATGCTGAGGGCGCCGGTGACGGCGATATAGCCGATGTCATGGCCGGCGGTCCGGGCGAGCGGGCCCTCCTGTCCCCAGCCGGTCATCCGGCCGTAGACCAGCCGGGGATTGCGGGCCAGGCAGTCCTCCGGGCCGAGACCCAGCTTCTCGGTGACCCCCGGGCGGTAGCCCTCGATGAGGATGTCGGCGCGCTCCACGAGGTCGAGCACGGCGGCCACGCTCCCCTCGGCCTTCAGGTCGAGGAGCACCGAGCGCTTGTTGCGGTTGGTGAGGTCGTAGTCCGGGTCGATCCGCAGGCCGCCGGCGCCTCCGGGGCGGTCGACGCGGACGACATCGGCGCCGAGGTCGGCGAGGACCATGGCGGCGAACGGACCCGGCCCGATCCCCGCGAGCTCCACCACCCGCACCCCGGCCAGCGGACCGGCCGCCGTCGCCCCGTCCTCCGCCGCCACCGTCATGCCGTCCCCCAATCGTGTGACACCACTGCTGTAACACCGCCGATGCTAAGAACGCGTCCCGCATTCCACAAGCCCTCTCATGGGCCTGTGGACAACCAAGCCCCTTGCCCGGCAAGCGGGTTTGGCCCCTGCGGCAGCACGGCGGGCCGGGTGTGGCGCCGACCGGCCTTCCGGGTCAGGTCTTCTCCATACCCGGCCCCGCCATCGACAGCGGCTGTTCGGGCACCAGATGGTCCTCGTCGCCCGCCGGATCGGTCAGCCGGCCCAGCCGGCGTGGCAGATCGGAGCCGACCAGCACGATCACCACCAGCGTCAGCCCGAAGGTGAGCACCGCCAGCGCCCGCCCGAGGGACATGCCCTCGGCCAGATGGGCGCCGAGCACCGGCGCCACCGCCCCGCCGAGCGCCCCGGTGTTGTAGACGAAGCCGAGCGAGGCCGCCCGGGTCCGGGTCGGGAAGTGACCCGCGATGTACTTCGGCAGGATGCCGGAGATCCCCTGGCTCAGCGCGAGCAGGAAGAACAGCAGCACTCCCAGTCCGACCAGGGTGTCCTGCACCGCGAACACCGGGAAGACGAAGGCCAGCGAGGCGAGCAGGGTGTAGACGTAGGCACGCCGGGTGCCGAGCCAGTCGCCCGCGAACCCCGCCAGCCAGCAGCCGGCCATAGTCCCGAACCCGGCGTAGAACATCACATCGGTGACCTCGGACGGGGTGTACCCGAGCTGCTCCTTCAGATAGGTGGGCAGCAGCGCCTGGATCGGCCAGCTGTAGAGGAACGCGCAGAAGACCGTGCACGTCAGGGCCACATACAGCGGCCAGCGGCGCCGTCCGCCGAGCTGGGCCGCGAAGGCGACCAGACACCCCGCCGCCAGGAGCGACAGCGGCCAGCGCCAGCCCGCGCCCATCGGGGTGAAGACCAGGAACAGCGCGACGCTCGCGGCGACGGCCAGCGCCGTGTTGACGCTCGCTCGGAAGCGTCCGGCGAACAGCGGCCGGAAGGGGTTCGGCCGTGCCTTCGCCGTCGCCACCTCCTCGTGCCAGTCCCCGGCCTCCGGAAGCGCGCGCCGCACCCACAGCGCGACCAGCACCGGCAGCACGCCGATCCAGAACATCCAGCGCCAGCCCCAGTGGGGCACCACCCACTTGTAGAGCTCGGAGGCGATGATGGTGCCGCCCGAGTAGCCCGAGATGAGGAAGCCGGAGGCGCGGTTGCGCAGCCGCGCGGGCCAGCTCTCCAGGACATAGGTGGCGCTGGCGCTGTACTCACCAGCCATGCCCATGCCAATCACTAGGCGGGCCGTGAACATGCTGATGTAGTTCCAGGCGAACCCGCAGGCGAAGGTGCCGAGCGAGTAGAGCAGAATGCTGACGATCATGGCGGCCTTACGGCCGTAGCGGTCGCCCAGGGCGCCCAGCACCGCCCCGCCGAGCCAGCGGGTGATGAAGGCGCCCGAGACCAGGCTCGCCGCCGACGCCGTGCTCAGGTCGAATTCGTCGGCTATCTCGGTCAGGACGAGCGTGATCAGTACGAAGTCGAAACCATCGAGCAGATAGCCGATCCAGGCGGCGAACATGGACTTCCACTGGCCCCGCGAGACCTCTCGGTACCAGGGCACCGTGGTGGCTCCGGTCACGGCAACAGCCCTCCCTCCTCAAGAAGTTGACGTACGGTCTTGACGGCCGCCTCGCCCAGCGGCACCTGGGGCGCGGCGGTGTCCGCGCAGTCGATCACGCCCAGCAGCCGCAGCGCGGCCTTGAAGCCGCCCAGCCCCGCCGAACTGCCGCCCATCAGCGCCGGGTCCCCGGCGTCGGTGATGGCGAAGAGCGCGGCCAGCCGGTCCTGTTCGGCGGCGGCCTGCTCCCAGCGCCCCGCACGCGCGTGCCCGTACAGCCGGACGAACCCGGCCGGATCGACGTTGGCCAGCCCCGGAACGACGCCATGGGCCCCCGCCAGCAGGGCGCCGTCCACCGACAGTTCGGAGCCGGTGAGCACGGTGAAGGAGTCGTTGAGGCCGCGCCGGCGGACCTCGACGAGCATCCGCCGCAGTGCCCCGTCGTCCCCGCTGCTGTCCTTGACCCCCGCCAGCGTGGCGTCGGCGGCCAGCGGAAGCAGGATCGAGGGCGTCAGCTTGGAGTGGACGGAGACCGGGATGTCGTACGCGAACAGCGGCACGTCCACACCGTCACGCAGCCGCCGGAAGTGGTCGGCGATCTCCAGGGGATGGGTGCGGGTGTAGAAGGGCGCGGTGGCCACGACCGCGTCCGCGCCCAGCTCCGCCGCCGTACGGGCATGGTCGAGGACCCGCGCGGTCGTCATGTCGATCGCCCCCGCGAGGACAGGCACCCGGCCGCCTGCGGCCTCGATAACCGCCTTAAGGGCCGTACGGCGGCTTCGGTCGTTCAGATAGGCGGCCTCTCCGCTGGATCCGAGCGCGAACAGCGCGCTCACCCCCGCGTCGATCAGCCGCTCGGCGAGCGCGGCGAGGGAAGAGGTGTCGACCTCGCCCGCGGGCGTGAGCGGGGTGCACAGGGGCGGAACGACACCGGTAAGGGGAACCGGAAGACTCATCGACACCCAGCCTTCTGGATAGCAGGGCAATTAGGACGTGGGACGTCCTATGTTCGGGGCCGAATCTGACGGAGTGCCATCGCGCTGTCAAGTACCTTCCCGCGTCAGCGCCTCGTCCGAATCCCGCCAGCACTCCAGGAGCCCACCGGCCAGCCTGGAACGCATGAGCGAGAACTACGAGATGCGGGCCATCGCGCCCGAGGTGCTGAAGCAGCTACGGATCACCGACGACGCGGGAAACCCGCCGCGCGTGGTGGTGGAGGACGAGGAGGGCGGCAGCCCGATGCGCTGCTGCCTGGGCCGGAGCCGGCCGCACGAGACCATCGTGCTCGTCTCCTACGCCCCGCTGCGCCGCTGGGCCCAGGAGACGGGTGCCACACCCGGCCCGTACAACGAGGTCGGCCCGGTCTTCATCCACCCCGAGGAGTGCGACGGCTGGACCGGCCCCGGGATCGCGGAAGGCATCCCGGGCGAGCGGCGGGTGCTGCGGGCGTACTCCGCCGAGGGCAACATCCTCGGCGGCCGACTGCTGAACGACGGCGAACCGACGATCGAGGAGGGGCTGGCCGAGCTGTACGCGGACCCGCAGGTGGCGGCGGTGCATGTGCGCGCCGTCGAGTTCGGCTGCTTCCTGGCCGAGACGCGGCGGGTCTGACGGCGCTCTGGGGGGCGCTCTGGCGGCGCTCTGGCGGCGAGGCCGACCGGGCCCCTTCAGGCCCGGCGGCTCATTTCACGCCCCCCGGGCTGCTTCAGGCCCCGGCCGCTGCATCACGCCCCCCCGGGGGGCTGCTTCGGCCCGGGGGCCGCTTCACATCTCCGCGGCGGCTTCGGCCCCGGCGGCTTTCAGGGCCCGGCGGCACAACGCGTCCGCGCGCCGTGTCGTCTCGGGCTGCCGGAAGTCGCGGGCCAGATGCAGGGTGTACGCGCAGGCGTCGGCGATGGTCACCCGGTGGCCGACGGAGACGAAAAGCGGCTTCACCCCGTCGCGGGTGCGCAGTGCCCGGCCGACCTCCTCGTCCCCGTCGAGCAGGGGCGACCAGTCGCCGCGGCGCGGCCCCGGGTCGGCATGGCGGAAGCCGAAGGGGTTCTTGGCGACGCCGATGGTGGGCAGTCCGGTGAGCACCCCGAGATGGCTGGCCAGCCCGAACCGGCGGGGGTGGGCGAGGCCGTAGCCGTCGCACACCACCAGGTCGGGGCGGCGGCCGAGCCGCCGGTCGAGGTCGCCGAGCGCGTCGAGGACGGCCGGGATCTCACGGAAGGCCAGCAGCCCGGGGACGTACGGGAAGGTGACCCGGCCGACCGCGGTGGCCTCCGCGACGACGGCGAGGCCACCGGCGTCCAGGGCCACGGCGGCGGCCGCGACCAGGTCGCGCTCGTCGTCGTACGCCACGTCCACCCCGACGAGCGCGCCGGTGCCGGTGCCCGGCTCGGGCAGCTCCCCGCCGACGACCACGGACGCCCGCGTCCGCTCCTGGACGGCGATCGCCTCGGCCTCGGTGGTGGGCCAGTCGCGGGGCAGCTCATATCGTGGATCGACAGCGCTGGTCATCGTGTGGCTCACGTTACTAGCCTGCACGTCATGTTCGTACTGGAGATCACATACACCGCCTCGGCCGACCGCGTCGAGGCCGCCCTCCCCGAACACCTCGTCTGGGTGGACGACCACTTCGCGAACGGAACCTTCCTCGCCTCCGGCCCCAAGAACCCCCGCGACGGCGGGGTCATCCTGGCGCTCGGCGACGACCGGGCGAGGATCGAGGAGATGGTGGCGAGCGACCCCTTCATCGTCGCGGGGGTCGGCGAGTACACCATCACCGAGTTCCTGGCCACCCGCACGGCACCGGCCCTGGCCGAACACCGTCAGCAGCGGCCGTAAGGACCGCGCGGGACGGCGGCAGGGTCCTTACGGAGCGCCGGTCGGCTCCATCCGGGCGATGCGGCCCTGTTCGCCCGCCGCCCAGCAGGCGAGGTCCGGGGTGCAGTCGACCGTGTCGTAGGAACCCTGGTCGACGGGGCGCCAGGTGCGGCCCGCGTCGAGGGTGAGGTCGGTGCCCGTCGGGCCGACCGCGAGGGCCGCGTGGGCGCTGTACGGGAGCCAGGTGACGCCCGAGCGGTACGCGGGCGGCGGCTGGGCGGACGAGGTCCAGTGGGTGCCGCCGTCCCCGGTGACGGCCGCGGCCCGTGGGGACGGCTCGCCTGGACGGTAGTCGCCGCCGACGGCGATGCCCTTACGGTCGTCACGGAAGGCCAGCCCGAAGACTCCGCGCGCGGGGTCGCCCGCCGGGATCGGCGCATCGGTCACCGTCCAGGTGCGACCCCGGTCGGTGGAGTGGAACACCCGGGATGTGGCCGAGCCACCGGTGGCGAACCAGGCACTGCGGCTCCCGGCGGCGACCAGGCACTGCCCGCTCGCCGCGAACGACGCCTCGCCCGGCTGCGCCGCGGGCATCCCGTCCGACGGCAGGACGCGCCAGCTCCGGCCGCCGTCGCCGGTGGCCAGTATGCGGTACCGGCCGTCCACCGGGTCGCTCAGCGCGATCCCATGGCGGGCGTTGAAGAACGTCAGGCAGTCGTAGAAGGCGCGCGGATCGGTGTTCCGGAAGCTCTCGCTCCAGGTGGCGCCGCCGTCATCCGTACGGAAGACCCGTGACGCCTCGCCCTCGCCGATGGCCAGCACCACCGCCCGGCGCGCGTCGAACGCCTCCACATCGCGGAACTCCAGCCCCTCCGCACCGGGCGGCGAGACATTCGCCCAACTGCGCCCGCCGTCGTGCGTCCGCAGCACCGTGCCCTTGGTGCCCGCGACCCACGCCGTCGTGCGGCTGATCGCGGCCAGCCCGCGGAACCGGGCGTCGGTACCGCTCTCCTTGAGCCGCCAGCCCAGCCCCAACCGGCCTTCTCCGCCCGCCGGTTGCGCATGGGCGGGCACGGCCACCACGGCGGCGAGCGCCGCCCCGCAGAGCCCGGCCGCCACCACACGTCTCATCATGCCCACGATCCCCATGCCCCTCATGGGCCTGGAAGCTAGCCCATGCGCGTGATCGACGTCCATGGACGCGTGAGCGGACGATCGGGAAGATGGCGGACGTCGCCGGCCGTAAGGCGCTCAGGGCGACCCTCCCCTAGGCCCTGTCCGGCGGATCTTCGCGGGCCCGCGACGCCTGGCACGGCGCCCCCAGCTACCGCTGGGAGGTGCCCCCGGCCGCGTTGTCGGGATCGTCCGAGTACGACCCGGTACGAGGACGACCCTCCGCCTTGCGATGCACCGCACCAGACGCCGCGGGCTGATCCGCGAAGATCCACCGGACAGGGCCTAGTACTCCAGCAGCGTTTCGCTATCTGGCCTGGTCAGGGGTGTCGTCCGGAGTGTAGTGGGCTGGTGGTGTGTCAGGGGCGGTCTTGCCGGAGTGCCCCTCCAACGAGTGGAGTCGTCGCCGGTAGTGGCAGTGGCGGGCGACGAGCTGGCGCCTGCGGCGCCAGCGTGACCAGTTCAGCATGTGCGCGCGAAGCGACCGGTCGGGTCGGCGGTTCCCGGTGAGGCGAGGCGCCAGGAGCCGCCGGACTTCTGCCACGGTGAGCGGAGCCAGGGGGCCGGAAGCGTTTCTGCACCCCCCTTTGCTCCCGCGTCGGCCGCCATGACCGCGAGGTAGGCATGGGCAAGCATGGCCAGGGTGATGTGCCGGTACCAGCCGATGTAACGGCGGACCTCGTACTGGTCCAGGCCGCACTCGTTCTTCGCGGCCTGGAAGCACTCCTCGATCTGCCAGCGCATCCCGGCGATCCGCACCAGGTCGGCCACCGCGGCCTCCCGTGGGGCGTAGGCGAGGAAATACGCGATCTGCTCGGGCTTGCTGGGACTGCGGCGGGCCAGTGCCCACCGCCGACGGACGGGAACATCGCCCTGGTAGTCGAACTCGGCCACCGTGGGCAATTCCAGTGCCGCCCAGTGGTAGAGCCGCGGCCCCTTGGCCCCGTCGCCGCACGAGATCGGCTCCCATGCCTCCACGGGGGCCTGAGCGAAGAGGTGGTCGATGCGCGGGCCGAAGACCTGCTGGGACTTGGGCACTGCGAGCACATAGCCGAGACCGGACTGCTCCAGCAGACGGCGGAAGCGTCCCTCTTGCCCGTAGGCGGCGTCCGCGGCCACCCAGGCGAGGGGGAGATCGGAGGCCAGGGCACGCAGTACGAGGCGCTTGGCCAGCTCTCCCTTGGTGGCGAAGCCGCGTTCGTCGGGGACTTTCGCCGCCCGGCAGCGCTCGCGGTCGTCCGTCCACGACCTGGGCAAGTACAGCTCCCGGTCCACCAACGCCCGTCCGGTGCTGGTGGCGTAGGCGGCGAAGACACCGATCTGGCAGTTCTCGGTGCGGCCGGCGGTGCCGGAGTATTGGCGCTGCACTCCGGCCGAGGTGGTGCCCTTCTTGATGAAGCCGGTGTCATCGATGACGAGCACCCCGCCGTCATCGCCGAGGTGCCTGGCGACATATGACTGCAGGTCGTCGCGGACGTCGGCGGCGTTCCAGGTTGCTCCATTCAGCAACCGCTGGAGGCCATCGGGGGTGCGATGCCCGGCGAACTCGGCCAGTTGCCAGCCGTTCTTGCGGCCGACAGGGGCGAGCAGGCCCCGCACATAGTCCCGCATCCGGCGCCGCAGGTCGGCACGGCCAAACCGGTGGCCGATGCAGAGGAAGAGGTCGTCGAGTTCTCGTTCCCAGGCCGCGTCCGCATGTTCGTCGATCACGTTGGGAGGCTGTCCGTATCACAGCCCGGCCATTTCCCCGATCCACTCGTTGGAGGGGCACTCCGGCAAGACCGCCCCTGACACACCACCAGCCCACTACACTCCGGACGACACCCCTGACCAGGCCAGATAGCGAAACGCTGCTGGAGTACTAGTGTCCTGCGCCGGAGATCCGTCGGCAGAATTGGGCGAGGGATTCGAGGATCTCCTCGGCGGTCTTGGTCCAGATGAACGGCTTGGGGTCTGCGTTCCAGTCCTTGACCCAGGTGCGGATGTCGGCTTCAAGGGTCTGGACGTTCTTGTGTGCGCCGCGGCGGATCTTCTGGTCGGCCAGGAAGCCGAACCACCGCTCGACCTGGTTGATCCAGGAGGAGCCCGTCGGGGTGAAGTGCATGTGGAAGCGGGGGTGTTTGGCCAGCCACGTCCTGATCGCTGGGGTCTTGTGGGTGCCGTAGTTGTCACAGATCAGATGGACCTGGAGATGCGCGGGCACCTCCTTGTCGATCCTGATCAGGAACTTCTTGAATTCCGCTGCCCGGTGCCGACGGTGCAGAGCACTGATGACCTCGCCGGTGGCGACGTCGAACGCGGCGAACAAGGTGGTCAGGCCGTTGCGCACGTAATCATGGGTCCGGCGCTCGGGCATGCCCGGCATTATCGGCAGCACCGGCTGGGACCGGTCCAGAGCCTGGATCTGCGATTTCTCATCCACCGACAGCACCACGGCGCCCTCGGGCGGGTTGAAGTACAGGCCGACGACGTCGTAGACCTTCTCCACGAACAACGGGTCCGTCGACAGCTTGAAGGTGTCTGTCTGGTGCGGCTTGAGCTGGAACTTCCGCCAGATCCGGCCAACGGTCGACTTCGACAGGCCACTGTGCTCGGCCATCGACCTACGGGACCAGTGGGTGGCGTTCTTCGGGATCTCCTCCAGCGTGGTGACCACGACCGCCTCCACCTGATCGATGCTGATGGTGGGCGGCCGGCCCGGCCGCGGCTCGTCGGCCAGGCCATCCAGCCGCTCAGCGAGGAACCGGCGCCGCCACTTGCGGACCGTGTCCGCACTCACCCGCAGATCCCGAGCAACCGCCACAATCGGCGGCACCTCCGGCCCCGCACACGCCAGCACAATCCGCGCGCGCAGGGCCAGAGCCTGGGCCGATGTCGCCCGACGCGTCCACCGCTCCAACACCGCCCGCTCCTCATCACAGAGCAGCAACGGCTCCAGCTTCGGGCCCCGACGAGGAACTGATGCACCAGCAGCAGAAGTCACACCACTACTAACGATCAACTACCGGCGCAGGACACTAGCGGGATACGCAGAGCCGGACCACCAGCGAGACGCAGCCCCGGGAGTCGCCGGAGCCGGGGTCGGTCGGCTTGGCCGTGGGCCGCTGCGTGGGCTGCCGCGTCGGCTCGTCCGTGGGCTGTCCGCTCGGGGTGCCCTCCGGGTCCTTGGTCCCGCCATCCGTGGGCTTCCCGGTCGGTTCGTCGGTCGGCTGGTGGGACGGGCTGCCCGACGGGGAGGAAGAAGCAGACGAAGAGGGCGAGCCGGGCGAAGACGGCCGGGATGAGGGCGAAGCGGAGGAAGAGGACGACGGCGCCTTCCGCGAGGGCGAGACGGCGCTGGACGGCACATCCGCCGGGGAATGCCCCGTGGGCACGCTCGACGTGGACGGCCGGTTCCGGGACGCCTCCCCCGGAGCGCCCACCCGCGACCCGCCCGAGTGCCGCGCGGCCCCGGACGTGGCGGACGTACCCGAAGCCGACGACGAGCCGGACGAAGCGGAAGAGCCAGACGAATCAGAGGAGTCGGATGTGTCCGATATAGACGGCGCCGACACCCCGGCCGGCTGCTGAGCCTCCGCCGAGCCGCCGTCCGTCAGCGCGAGCCCCGTCATGACCGCCGCCCCCGCGACCAGCAGCACCCCGCCCGCAGCCGCCGCGACCGCCACCGGCCCCGCCTGGCGCACCTGCCCGCGGACGAGGTGGTGCATGGAACGGCGGGACGAGACCAGCGGCCCGTTCGAGGGAGCCGCATGCGAACCGCCGGATGCCATGGCGCCCACTCCGGCGGCCCCTACGGCGCCCACCGCGGCGGCGGCCGCCAGGGGTGCCAGGAAGCGCGCCATGCCCCGGTCGTACAGCGCCAGCAGCGCCGGGCCGGTCAGCGCGGACAGCCGGTCGTCGGCCGCCACGAGCTGCTCCATCCGGCCCCGGCAGTCCCGGCAGCCGTCGATGTGCACGGCGATCCGCTCGGCCTGGTCCGGGGAGTCCACGCCCTGCACATGGCCGGGCAGCCGCTCCCAGTGCTCACCGCACGCGGCGCTCGCCGGATAACCGGGCTGGGCGCGCAGGAACTCCTGGCGCACACTGCCACGGACCCGCTCCACCAGGGCCGCCGCGCCGTCCGGGCTCACTCCGGTCCGCCACGCCACCTCCTCCGGCGGCAGCCCGTCCACTTCGGCGAGCCACAGCACCTTCACCCAGCGCTGCGGCAGCTCATGGAGGACCTGCACAAGCGGTTCGAGGTACGACGCCTGCTGCGCCGGGCCCCAGCCCCCCGCCCCGGCCGAGAGCCCCCTTGCGGCGCTCGTCAGCTCGGCGGGGACGGCGTCGGCACCGAGCGGGTGCCCGGCACGCAGCCGGCGCCACACGCTGTAGTGCGCCTCGGCCACCAGGTCCCCGGCAACCCAGGGGTTACCGGTAAGAGTTCGGGCATATCCGCACAGACGCGAATATTCGGCTTCGTAGATACGGGTGTAGGCGGCCGCGTCGAGCGGTGCGTGACCTTCGGTCATGGTGGAACAACCCCTGGGGTGGGTGCCTCGTCATTGCCGCCGTTCTGTAACAGCTCCGCACGGCGCCCCGAGACCTTGCATGGTTTGGCAAGCCTAAATGCCCTATGTCCCCTCGAAAAAACACTCGTGACGCACGTCACGTCGAAAGCGGGTGCACTGCCCTGATCGCCCAAACGTCTTAACTCTCGAAAGGGCGACGCGCCCCGCACCTGTCGCAAGGGAGCCGACGTGACCACTGTCATCGATCAAGCCGTCCAGGCACAGCTCATCGCGTCGACGCCCGAGTCACGCGCGATTCCGGCGTGCCTGCGCTATGAGCGGGACGACCCGTTCGCCGTCCGCGTCTCCTTCCCGCCCTCCGCGTCCCTCGACGGCTCCACCGTGGAGTGGACGTTCGGGCGGGAGCTGCTGTCGGCCGGGCTGCGCGGCCCGGCGGGGAGCGGGGATGTGCAGATGTGGCCGTGCGGGCCGCGGCGGACGGTCCTGGAATTCCATGCCCCCGAGGGCATGGCCATGGTCCAGTTCGACACCGCGGATCTCCGCAGATTCCTCGGCCGCTCGTACGCCATCGTCCCCGAGGGCAGCGAGGCCGGGGAGCTCGACCTGGACCAGGGGCTGGCGTCACTGCTGAGAGACGCCTGAGCCGGTACGGACACCTGTGAGCCCGCCCGTACGGACCAAGTGAGCCTGTCCGTGCGGACACCCGTGAGACCGCCCGTACGGACACCTGGAGCCCGTCCGTACGGACACCTGTGAGCCGCCCTTACGGACCTCGTGAGCCCGTACGGCGGACACCCGTGAAGCCCGTACGGCGGACACCCGTGAGCCCGTACAGGCGCTCGAGCCCGCCCTTACGGTGAGGGGGTCAGGTGGCGGTCGCGGCCGTGGTCGCCGCCAGCATGGCCGTGGCGACGGCGGCGGCGAGTGCCGTCCGCACCTGGGCGATCACCTTCTCCAGTACCGGCCCCATGCCCCCGCAGCGCTCCCCCAGTTCGAGGATCCGGTGCTTGCGGACCTTGGCGTCCGTGGCCGTCACCACGGCCCGCAGCTCGCCCGCCGCCGCCAGGGTGACCAACGCCGCTTCCCGTTCGGACACTTCGGCCGCCGGCTGCTCGCCGTGCAGTACGCGCACCGCGTCATCCCGCATCCCGGCCACCTGATCGGGCCGTTCCAGCGTGTACTCCTTGGCCGGGAAGAGCCCCAGCACCCGCCTCCCCTTCGCCCGCACATAACCGGCCGCCACCATCTGGTCGCGGACCGCGTGCTCGGTCAGCCGCGGCTGATGTCCCACCCAGATCTGCCAACTGCGCGGCCGGGATTCGCCGATCAGCTCCAGCAGCCCGTCGAGCGCCCGGTCTCCCGTGGCGGCGTCGGCCACCGGACAGGGGCTGCCGTCGGTGTCGGTGAGCATGCCCCGCTGAACGAGTTCGGTAAGGGCGGCGGCGCGGACGAGGAGGGCGGTATGAGCACCGGTGGGCCGACCGGTCTCGGGATCGTAGGAGAGCAGGTAGAGGGAGGCGGCGAGGGAGAGCGAGCCGTTCGGCATGGGAACCTCCGACGGTCGGGCGTCCGGTGGGGCGGCGTACCTCGACCATATCGGCCACGCGCCCCCATGATCGACCCTCCGCCCCGAGGTTCCGGCGGGGCCGGACACGTCATCCTCCCGGGGGCTCGGCCGCCCCAGGCCCCCGCGCCTCCGTACGGGACACGGCAGACCCGGCCCCGGGTCTCGGCCGCCCCGAGGCTCTTCGACTCCGCCCGAGATACGCCTCCGCCCGAGATACGGCAGGCCCGGCCCCGGGTCTCGGCCGCTCCAGGGCTCTTCGCCTCCGTACGGGATACGGCAGGCCCGCCACTGGGTCCCGGCCACTCCAGGGCCCGTCGCCTCCGTACGGGACTGGGCAGGGCCCGGGACACGCGGAGATGGCGGCCACGCGTACCCCCGTGTGTACGCGTAGCCGCCATCGGCCCCATTCCCCCGTTGGCCCGCTCGGACCTGACACCCCCGTCGGCCCGTCGGGCCATGTGACCCCCTGTCGGCCCTCCTCGGGCCGCGTCCTCCGTCAGCCCCCTCGGGCCGTCTCACCCCCGTCAGCCCCTCGGGCCGTGTCCCCCGTCGACCCCCCGTCTGGCCGTGCCCCCCGTCGGCTCCCTAGTGCGTGTAACCCCCGTCGCCCCCTCAGGCCGCGTCGCCCCCCGTTGCCCCTCAGGCCGCATCGCCCCCGTCCGGCCCCTCGGGCCCGTCACCCCCGTCGGCCCTCGGCTCCTCGGCCCCTCGGCCCCCGCGCCGCCCCCGTCGGGCTCCGTCAGAGCTCCGTCAGGCCCTGCTCACGGGTGGTACAGCTTGACCACGGCCGTCGTGGTGGTCCGCTTGAAGTCGGCCACCGGGGCCTGGTCGTAGCCGCCCATCTCGCCCCACGACACGACGGTGACGGTCCGGCCGTCGCGCCCCACCCCGAAGAGGTGGATGCCGGGCTCCGAGTCCGGGTACGAGGTGTGGACGCCGTAGACATGGGCGCCGTCCTCGGCCGTCAGCGCGCCGTAGTCCCGCCCTGAGGCGGTGCCCTGCGGGTAGTCGCGCACCCAGTCCGCGGCGCAGTTCTGGATCTTCTTCTCGGCCGCGGCGGCGAGCTTGCGGGCCGCCTCCACCGTGCCGGTCCTGACCACGATCTGGGTGGCGCTGGTGTCGTACTCGGTCCAGAAGGTGCGATGGGTCGCCCCGGCCGACGGCAGGGTCTTCTCCACGCAGAACGGAGCGGTCTCGGGCAGGCCCCGAGTGACATCACTCGCGTACCAGTCCGAACTCGGGTGCGGCGGGAGCTCCCTCGGCACGAGGTGGCCGGGGGTGCCCTGCGGTACGGCCGCCTGCGCCTCCGCCCGGGCCGACGGTGCGTGGGCCTGGGCCGGCCCGGTCCCGGCCACGGCCACGACGGCGGCCGCGGCCACGACGCCGAGCGCGGCGCCGCGGAATGTGTGCGTGGGCTTGCGCATGAAGTGTTTCCTCGTCTCTTCCCGATCTAAGGATCTGTGCAGGTCCGCCGCCGCACCGGGAGGTCGCGACGGCAGGACAAGCGTGTGCGCCAGCTGGCCGTGGCCGCTACGACCGGCGGGGCATGCGGGACGCTGGAATGCCTGCACGTACGCTGACTTGGGGGTATGACAACACCCTGGAACGCGCCCGTGGAACGCTCACGGGACGAAGTCGCGGTGCCGGGGACGATATGGGGGGTGGTGGCGTGGGGAACGCCAAAGAGGTTGAGGACTTCGCCGAGAGGCTGCGGGTGCTGAAGGAGCGCTCGGGCCGCAGCTACGGCTCGCTGGCCACACGACTGCACGTCAGCACGTCCACGCTGCACCGCTACTGCAACGGCGACGCGGTCCCGGCGGAGTACGCCTCCGTCGAGCGCTTCGCCCGGCTGTGCGGCGCCACCCCGGAGGAACTGCTCGCGCTCCACCGCCGCTGGATCCTCGCGGACGCCTCCAGACGCCGCGCACGCGAGGCCGATCGCGAGAGCGCGACCGGCCGACCGGTGACCGACGGCACGGCGTCGGCCCCGCGCGGGGGCGTGGCCGACCGCCCGGCAGCGGACGGCACCGCGCCCGGACCCGAGGCGGACGCGCGGTGCGGTGACGGTGAGCCGCGCCCGTCAGCCGACGCACGAGAAGGCGACGACGACCCGTCGGACAACTCTGGGACCGCCGCCACTCCCGGCGCCCGCCCGGACGCCGGCCGCCACCGGGGGCACGTCGCCGCCTCCGGCCCGGGCCCGGGCCCGGTGACAGACACTCCCCGGGGCGCGCCCGCTCCGACCGGCCCGGCCGGAGACGGCACCGGGCCGGAAGCGGGTGGGCGCTCCCGCGACGCTCAGCCGTACGCGGCAGCCGATGCGCGCCAAGACACCGCCGATGAACGGCAGGGCACCGCCACCCCGGCCGACGCTTCGAGGGCCACGCCGACGTCCGGCGTCCCGGCCGCGCACCGCACTGCCTCCGCGACCGACCCCTCATCGGGCGGCCAAGGCTCCGCACGCCGTGGCGGGGCCGCACACCAGGACGGAAACCCGAGGAACCCGCGCCAACGCGGCGACACCAGGGACACCGGCGACACCGGGGACACCACCAAGCGCGCCGTCGGTGCCCGGGCACCGTCCGCAGCCGCCGGGCAGGCCCAGCCCCACGCCGCGCCCACGGACAAGACCGCGCCCACGGACGACGCCGGATCCGCCGCCACCGCGCGGAGGCGGTTGCGGGCGGTGTCGGGGAGCGACGGTGGCACCGCCGTCGTGTCACGGGCTCGGCGGCCGTGGGCGTTATTGGCCGGGGCCGCCGCCGTCGTCGTGCTCGCCGTCACCGCGGTCGAGGTACGGCCGCCCGGCGAGGACGGCCGTAAGGACGCCGCGGCCTCACCCCGCTCCGCCGCCCCCTCGTCCAGGCCGCACGCCGGGCCGACCGCCCGCGGGCATCTGGACCGTCAGAAGACGGACGGCGACGAGGCATCCGGCGCACCGCATGGCGACAAGAAGGACGGTAAGGGCGAGCGCGGCAAGGAGCAGAGGGCCAATGGGGGCGCCTCCGGCTCCCCCGCGCCCGGCACCTCCAAGGGCCCGGACGGCGGCGGCTCCACCCAGGTCCCGCTCACCCTCTCCACCCGTTCCCATGTCTGGGAGAACGGCTGCGGCCACCGCTATCTCATCGACCGGTCCCCCTCCGAGGTCGCCCCGCCGCCCACCGAACAGGACGCCCCGACCTGGGCCGCCGCCCATGACGCGGTGCACGGCGGGACCACCAACGTGGAGGTCACGGTGCAGGGCCGGGCCTCGTCGGCCGTCGTCCTGCAGGCCCTGCACGTACGGGTAGTGGGCCGCCGCACCCCGCTCGCGTGGTCGTCGTTCGCCATGGACAACGGCTGCGGCGGCTCCCTCACCCCGCGCGCCTTCTCGCTGAACCTGGACGCCGCCCGTCCGCTGGCCCGCCCCACCGAGGGCAACGACGCGGGCAAGCCGATCCCCGCCGTCCGCTTCCCCTACCGCGTCTCGGCCTCCGACCCGGAGGTGCTGCTCGTCAACGCCCGGACGGCCGGCTGCGACTGCAGTTGGTACCTGGAGCTGGACTGGACGAGCGGCGGCCGCTCGGGGACGCTGCGGATCGACGACCACGGCTCGCCGTTCCGCACCAGCAGCATCAAGGGACGCCCGCAGTACGCCTACGACTACACCGACGGCTCCTGGCACCCGAGCGACTGAGCGACTGAGCACCCGGCGGCGGCGCCGTCCCGCCCAACCGGCGACGCCATCTCACTCCACCGGCGGCGCCGTCCCGCCCCACCGGCGACAGCGTCTTCACTCCACCGTCGTCGTCAGCCGCAGCGCCGCGTCCCGGACATCCGCGTGCGGATGGCCGCGCAGCGAGCGCACCCGTTCCCGCCAGGGCTCCGCCCATTCCGTACGCGCCCCGCCCACCTCGGTAAGGGTCGCGGCGAACAGCCCGGAGGCGTGGCCTCCGTCCTCGTCGAGCTGTCCCGCGGCACGCAGCAGACCGGCGTCGGAGCCCGGCCGCAGCGCGGTGTTCAGCCGTCGGCGCAGGGCGTCGGCGGTGCGGACGGCGAGCGCGGGGCGGGTGGTGTGCAGCCGGGCGAGGCGGGCGAGCCCGGCGGACAGCGGGCCGGGTCGGGCGTCCAGGTCGAGGGCGTTCACCAGCACATGGGCGGCCTCCTGGACGAACGTCTCGTATCCGGCGAGGAGTTCACCCGCGGCCCGCGCGGTGCGCCGAGTCACGCGGGGCCGCATCCGGGCCCGGGTGGCGAGCCGGTCGACGAGGTGCTGGATACGGCGGCGGGCGGGGCGGTCGCGGTCCGGTTCGGCGTCGGGGCCGCCGGGCCGGGCGTCGGCGGTGACCAGCGCGGCGAGCGCCCAGGCCAGCGGGTTGTCGCCGGGCGACCCGTCAGGGGCCGCGGCCATCAGGTCCAGCAGAGCGTCGGCGGCGGGCCGCCAGCTCGCCCGGTTGCCCAGGTCGGTGACGGC
This sequence comes from Streptomyces sp. 11-1-2, assembly GCF_003595545.1. Taxonomy (NCBI): domain Bacteria; kingdom Bacillati; phylum Actinomycetota; class Actinomycetes; order Kitasatosporales; family Streptomycetaceae; genus Streptomyces; species Streptomyces sp. 11-1-2. The sequence goes on along the minus strand of NZ_CP022545.1, from coordinate 8,803,551 downwards.
CGCGACCAGCACGGCCGCGGCGTCCGGCGCCCACGGTGACCACCCGGCCAGCGCCCCGTATCCGGCCGCCGCCACCTCGGGGTCGTCGGTGTCGCAGACGACGCGTATGAGCTGGGCGTAGCGGCCGCGGTGCGCCTCGGGGAGGTCCAGCGGGCGGGTGCGCAGCACGGCGTGGCGCAGTTCGCGCCGTCCGCTCGCGGCGGCGGTCAGCAGCTCCCAGGAGCGTTCGGCGTCGAGCGGCCGGGTGGCGAAGGCGACGCAGGCGGCCTGCACATCGGGGTGTTGGCCGGGCAGTTCGAACGCGTCGGCGAGCAGCGCGGCGGCGTCGGTCACCGGGAGCAGGGTGGCGGCGAGCCGGACGGCCTCCTTACGGCTGGTGACCTTCGCGGGGACGGGCGGTACGGCCGTGGCGACCCCGTCCGGCGCGAGCACCCCGCGGACCAGTCGCCCCAGCCGTGACGGCTCGGCGTACCGGGCCGCTCTGGTGGCCGCGTACACCGCCACCCGGGCCCGGTCGCCGCCCGCGTGGGCCAGCAGGGCGGGCAGCGCGTCCCCGGGGCGGTCGGTCCGGGCGAGGGCGGCGAGCGCGGCCTCGGCCAGGACCACATCCGGGGCGGCGGCCCAGGTCCGGACGGTGGCCGCGCCGGTGCCGGGGATCAGCGCGGCGTCGGCGATGGCTGCCGCCCGCTGCTGTGGCCGTAGGGAGGTGTCGGCGGCGGCGCGGTCCAGGAGGCGGGCGGCGGCGGCCTGTTGGCGGGACAGCAGGCGGCCGGTGTCCCGGCCGGTGGGCGGGGTCCAGTGGGTGCCGGGGGTGAGGAAGCGCCCGTACGGCGGGGTGTCGTCGAGGACGAGGTCGAGCAGGTCGGTGCGACGGCGGGTCAGCACGGCCAGGACGGGCGGCAGCACGGCCGCCGAGGGCTCGTGGGCCAGCAGCTCGGCCACGCGGGCGTCCCGCTCCGCCGGTGGTTCCAGCCATAGCCCGATGGCGGTGCGGACCGTCGCGTCGCTGCCGAACGAGATGGCCTGCCATAGGAGTTCCTGCAGCTCGGGCAGGGTGTGGGCGCGCTGTCCGAGGGAGCGGGCGAGGGCGAAGGTCAGCTCGTGGTCGACCCGTTCGGCGCCCGCCTCCAGCCAGGGCCGCAGCGCCTCGAACACCGCCTGCTCCTGGCCGCGCGGCAGTTGGTGGTCGAGGCGGCCCAGGTCGGCGGCGCCGACGCTGCCCGCGAGCCGGGTGAGGGTGCGCAGCGCCCAGCCCAGCAACTGCCGCCGCCCGGTGACGGCGTGTTCGCGCAGCAGCGCCACGGCGAGGTGGCGCAGCGCCTGGCGGGTGGCGGAGGACGAGTCGCGGGCGGAGATCGCCTCGGCCGCGATGCGGTCCAGATGCTCGGCGGCGCCGTCGGTGAACAGCGCGGGGTGAGTGCGGGCGAGCGCGCCGAGCGCCGCGGAGCGCACCGGGTCCTGCTCATTGCGCAGCCGCTCCAGCAGGTGCAGCAGGTCGGTGACGGCGTCCGGGTCGCCGGAGCGGGCGACGCACTGGATCAGCAGCGGATAGGCCAGGGCGCGGTCCTCGGCCGAGGAGCGGCGCACGGCGGCCAGCAGCTCCTCGCGCGCCTCGTCGACCGGCAGATGGGCCACCGACTCCAGGACGGTGGTCCAGGGCGCGCCGCGCTCGCGCGCCTGGGCGGCCATCCGGCGGGCCTCGGCCTGGCGGCGGGGGCGCGGCAGGACCTCCAGCACGGCCGGTTCGATGACGGCGTGGGCGGGGTCGCGTCCGTCCGTGGCCGCGTCGTAGAACGCGGCGCGGCGGGCAGGCGGCAGCGCGGCCAGCAGCCGGGCGAGGGCGTCGGCGTCGTGCCGCAGGGCCCGGCCCAGCTCGGCGAGCTCGGGCGGGTCGGCGCGGACGATCCGGCGCAGCACGGCCCGGTCCAGCCGGCGCCGGGTGCCGCTGTGCTCGGGGGCGAGCAGCAGCCGCAGCGTGCCGCCGGGCTCGGCGGCCACCAGCGCGGACAGCCGGGCCCGTACGGAGGCGGGCAGCGGGCCCTGGCAGTGGTCCTCCAGCAGCTCCAGCACTCGCTGAGGCCGGGCGGGCGCGGCGAGCGCGACACAGGACGCGTAACGGGTCCACCAGTCGGCGCGCAGCGGTGCGGGCAGCGCGGTGAGTTGGCGCGCCGCCTCGTCCAGGACGGCCACCGGATGGCGGGAGACGAGAGGCCGCCAGGCGCGGACGGCGTGGAACAGCCCGGGCAGCAGCCGCGCCACGGTCTCCGCCCCGCATCCGGGGAGCAGGCGGGCGGCCTCGCTGTCGCCCCAGCGCTCCCGGAACGGCTCGATCAGCCGGTCCGCGAGCGCGGTGCGCCGCCCGGCCACGACGGTGCGCACCAGTTCGCGCCGTACGGTGGCGGGCGCGTCCTCGAAGGCCGCCTCCAGCGCGTCGTCCGCGATCGCGCCGGGGCCGCCGCGGCGGGCGGTGTCGAGGGCGCGGTGCCGCACCACGGGGTCCGGGTCCGCGAGCCGCGCAGCGAGATGGGCGGTCCGCCCACCGGCGGCCGCGGCCACGGCCGCCAGCCGCCGCTCGTACGTCCCGCGCCGCTCCAGCGCCTCGATCAGCACACCCAGCCGCCCCTCGGCACTGGCCGCCCTCGCCCGCCTGGCCAGCTCCCGCATCCGGCGCGGGAAGGGCAGCGGATCGAGGACGGCGAGCAGCTCGTCGGCGAGGGCGCCGTGGGATTCGGAACCGCGGTGGGCTTCGAGCCCACGGCTGGGCTCGGAGCGAAGGTGGGCTTCGGACGCGTTGACCATGCCAGCGATTGTGCCGCTCACACGTCCGATCGCACGTCCCGCGGGAAGATGGATTCCCGGAGCACCCGTCGCCCCGGCCCCTCGCGCCCGGCCCCGCCCCCTCGCGTGCCCGGCCGTGGTCGCTCGCGTCCCGCCCGCGCGTGCCGCAGTCCGGGCCGCGGTGCACACGGCCTCGGCGACCCGCAGCCCGGCGGCGACCCCGGGCGCGCCCCGGCCGGGCTCGCCCGACCTCGCCCGACCCCACCGATCCCGCCAATCCCGCCAATCCCGCCAATCCCACCGATCCCGCCGGGGCCACCGGGACCAGCGGGACCAGCGGGACCGGCCGGGACCACCGGGGACCACCGGGGACCCCCGGGGCATCCGCTCACATCCCCGCCGCGCCCGCGGCTTCCGCGGCTTCCGCGGCTTCCCTACGCCGTGCGAGGGTGACCGGTGCCGCTTACGCTCGGTGTGTGGGCTGGCCGGGTGCGTCGACGGATCCACCTCGGGACCTGCCCCGTCGTCCGAGCCCGGAGGAGCCCATGCCGGAGCTGTTCATCGGCGGCCATTGGACGACCGCCCTCGACGGACACAGTCGCGAGATCCGCTGTCCGGCGGACGGCTCGCTGGTAGCCGTGGTCGACGAGGCGGGGCCGGGCGATGCCGCCGCCGCGGTGGCGGCCGCCCGGGACGCCTTCGACCGCGGATCGTGGCCCGGCACCCCGGCCGCCGACCGGGGCGCGCTGCTGCTGCGGGTGGCCGATCTGCTGGAGCGCGAGAAGCCGACGCTCGCCCGCGCCGAGTCCCTGGACACCGGGAAGCGGATGGTCGAGAGCGAGTACGACCTCGACGACATCGCGAACTGCTTCCGCTACTTCGGCAACCTCGCCTCCTCCGCCAGTGCAGGCCGTGTGATGGAGGTGGGCAGCACGGAGATCGACAGCAGGGTGGTGCACGAACCGGTCGGGGTCTGTGTGCTGATCACGCCGTGGAACTACCCGCTGCTGCAGACGGCCTGGAAGGTGGCGCCCGCGCTGGCCGCCGGGAACACCTTCGTCCTCAAGCCGAGCGAGCTGACCCCGCACACCGCGATCCATCTGATGCGGCTGCTGACGGAGGCCGGGCTGCCCGGTGGCGCCGCCAATCTGATCCTTGGTTCGGGGGCCACCGCGGGCGCGCCGCTGGTCACGGACGAACGGGTGGACATGGTGTCGTTCACCGGCGGGGTGGTCACCGGGCGCTGGATCATGTCGGCCGTCGCGCCCACGGTGAAGAAGCTGGCCCTGGAGCTGGGCGGAAAGAACCCCAATATCGTCTTCACCGACTGCGATTTCGACACCGCGGTCGACTACGCGCTCACGGCGGTGTTCCTGCACTCCGGGCAGGTCTGCTCGGCCGGCGCCCGGTTGCTGGTCCAGGAGCAGCTCCATGACGCGTTCGTCGACGAGATCGTCCATCGCGCCCGGAACATCCGGCTGGGCGGGCCGTTCGACGAGCACGCCCGCACCGGGCCGCTGATCTCCGCCGAGCACCGCCAGAAGATCGCCGACTATGTGGCGGCGGGGATCGACGAGGGCGCGGTACTGCGCTGCGGCGGAACCCCGCCCGACGATCCGGACCTGGAGAAGGGCTACTACTTCCTGCCGACCGTCCTGGACGACTGCACCCCGGACATGTCCGTGGTGCAGGACGAGTCCTTCGGCCCGGTGCTCACCGTGGAGCGGTTCCGGGACGAGGACGAGGCGGTGGCCCTCGGCAATGACACGGTGTACGGCCTGGCGGGCGGGGTGTGGACGCAGGACGCGGAGAAGGCGCAGCGGGTGGCGTCCCGGCTGCGGGCCGGGACCGTATGGATCAACGACTTCCATCCGTATGTCCCGCAGGCCGAGTGGGGCGGGATGAAGCAGTCCGGTATCGGCCGTGAGCTGGGCCCGTCGGGTCTGCACGAGTACCAGGAGCTCAAGCACATCTGGCGCAACACCGCACCCCGTCCGCAACGGTGGTTCGAATGACGGCGAGCGAGTCGGCAGGACCGCCGCCCAAGCCCAAGCCGGGCGGTTCGCATGACGACGACTCGCTCGCCGAACTCGGCTACCGTCCGGAACTCAAGCGCACCCTGGGCAACTTCCACACCTTCGCCGCCGGGATCAGCTACATCTCCATCCTGACCGGCACCTTCCAGCTCTTCTACTTCGGTGTCGCGCACGGCGGCCCGGCGTACTGGTGGTCATGGCCGATGGTGTTCAGCGGGCAGCTCATGGTGGCGCTGAGCTTCGCCGAGCTGGCCGGCCGCTATCCGGTGGCCGGTTCGGTCTACAACTGGTCCAAGCTGCTGGGCGGTCCGCATGTGGGCTGGCTGGGCGGCTGGGCGGCTGGGCGGCTGGATGATGATGACGGCCTCGATGGTGTCGCTGGCGGCAGTGGCGCTCGCGTACCAGGTGACGCTGCCGCAGATCTCCTCGTTGTTCCAGTTCATCGGTGACGGCTCCACCGGGACCGAGCGCGCGGCCAACGCGGTGCTGCTCGGCAGTGTGCTGATCCTGTTCACCATGATGATCAACGGCTTCGGGGTGAAGCTGATGGCCCGTATCAACTCCGCGGGCGTGGCCATCGAGCTGATCGCCACGGTCGTGCTGATCCTGCTGCTGGCCGCGAACATCGCCCGCGGCCCGTCCGTGGTGCTGGACACCTTCGGCCATGGCCAGGGTCAATCGCTGGGCTATCTCGGCGCGTTCCTCACCGCTTCGCTCGCCTCGGCGTATGTGATGTACGGCTTCGACACGGCGTCCTCGCTGGGCGAGGAGTCCGTGGACCCGGGCCGTAACGCGCCACACGCCATCCTGCGGGCGCTGGTGGCGTCGTTCGCCCTCGGCGGGCTCATCCTGCTCTTCGCGCTCATGGCGGTGCCGAATCCGCACGACAAACGGCTGGCGGCGGACGGTCTGCAGTTCGTGGTGCTCTCCTCGCTCGGCCACGGCGTGGGCCTGATGGTGCTGTGGTGCGTGGTCATCGCGATCACCGTATGCGCGCTGGCCGTGCACACCGCCGCCATCCGGCTGATGTTCGCCAACAACCTGCCCGGCGGCTCCCGGCTGGCCCGGGTCCATCCGCGGTTCCAGACCCCGCTGCTGCCGGCGATCCTGATCGGGCTGGTGGCCATCGCGATCCTGGTCCTCAACATCAACCAGCCGCAGATCTTCTCCGTGGTCACCAGCATCGCGATCATCATGATCTATTTCGCGTATCTGATGGTCACCCTGCCCATGCTGGTACGGCGGCTGAAGGGCGAATGGCGCCCGGCCGAGGGCCGCTTCTCGCTGGGGCGGCTGGGGCTGCCGGTCAATGTGCTGGCCGTGCTGTGGGGCACCGCGATGACCGTCAACCTCGCCTGGCCACGGGCCCAGGTCTACAACGCCACCGGACCGCAGCACTGGTATCTGCGCTGGGGGGCGGTCCTGTTCGTCGGCGTGGTCGCACTGGGCGGCTTCACCTACTACTGGTTCGTCCAGCGGACCCGTACGGGTGTGCTCGCCGAACACGCGGCCGCCACCACCCCGTGAGGAGAGGCCCGTGGACCAGTTCGACTACGTGGTGGTCGGTGGCGGTACGGCCGGATCGGTCGTCGCGTCGCGGCTGTCCGAGGACCCCTCGGTGAGCGTCTGCCTGCTGGAGGCGGGCCCCTCCGACGTCGGGGACGACAACATCCTGCGGCTGAACCGCTGGATGGGGCTGCTGGGGTCCGGCTACGACTGGGACTACCCGGTCGAACCGCAGGAGAAGGGCAACAGCTTTCTGCGCCACGCCCGCGCCAAGGTGCTCGGCGGCTGCTCCTCGCACAACTCCTGCATCGCCTTCTGGGCCCCCGCCGAGGACCTCGACGGATGGGCCGCCATGGGCCTGGACGGCTGGTCGGCCGCCGACTGCTTCCTGCTCTACCGGCGCCTGGAGGACAACGACGCGCCCGGCGACCACCACGGCCGCGGCGGCCCGGTCCGGATCCGCACCGTGCCGCCCGAGGACCCGTGCGGCCGGGCGGTGCTGGCGGCCTGCGAGGAGGCGGGCATCCCGATCACCCCGTTCAACACCGGGACGACGGTGGTGCGCGGCGCCAACTGGTTCCAGATCAACGCCCGCGAGGACGGCACCCGCTGCTCCGCCTCGGTCGCCTATCTCCACCCCGTCATGGACTCCCGGCCCAATCTGGAGGTGCGCACCGGACTGCAGGCCAAACGGCTGATCCTGGACGAGAACCTGCGCTGCACCGGCGTCGAGTACCTCTCCCTCGATCTGATCCACACCCTGCGGGTGCACGCCCGCCGTGAGGTCATCGTCTCCTGCGGCGCCATCGACACCCCGAAGCTGCTGATGCTCTCCGGTATCGGCCCCGCCGGGCATCTGCGGGAGACGGGGGTGGACGTGCTCGTGGACTCCCCCGGGGTCGGTGGCAACCTCCAGGACCACCCCGAGGGCGTCATCATGTGGAACGCCGAGCAACCCATGATCAACACGTCCACCCAGTGGTGGGAGATCGGCATCTTCGCCGCCACGGAACCCGACCTGGACCGCCCGGATCTGATGTTCCACTACGGCGCGACGCCCTTCGACATGAACACCTACCGGCGTGGCTACCCCACTTCGGAGAACGCCTTCTGCCTCACCCCGAACGTCACCCGCGCCCGCTCCCGGGGCACCGTACGGCTGGCCACCCGCGACTTCCGCGACAAGGCGCGCGTCGACCCCCGCTACTTCACCGACCCCTACGACATCGACATCATGACCCGCGGTCTGCTGCTCGCCCGCAAGATCGCCGCCCGGCCCGCGCTGGCCCTGTGGGCGGGCGCCGAACTGGCCCCGGGCCCGATGTGCACAGCGAGGACGAGCTGGCCGCCTACATCCGCGAGACCCACAACACCGTCTACCACCCGGCGTGCACGGTGCGGATGGGCGCGCCCGAGGACCTGGACGCCCCGCTCGATCCGCGGCTGAGGGTCAAGGGCGTGACGGGGCTGCGGGTCGCGGACAGCTCGGCGATGCCGCATCTCATCGCCGTCAATCCGTGCGTCACGACGACGATGATCGGCGAGAAGTGCGCGGACATGATCAAGCAGACGTGATCAAGCAAATGTGATCGAGCGGCGCCATCCGTAACACGCCCCCGCGCTCCTGTGCTGTTCCCTGACTCCTCCGCTGTTCCCTGACTCCGGTGGCCGATCAGGGCGTTGGCACGCCCCGGCCACAGGATTCCCTTGAGCACATCCGCTGACGGCCACCACTCTGATCGCACCTTCCGACAGGAGAGTCGGATGCGATGAGGGAGGAAGCCAGCCGATGCGAAGATTGCGTCGCTTCTTGGCTGTGGTGGGCGCCGCCGGTGTGATGGGCGCCATGGCCGCCCCGGTGGCCAGCGGCCGGCCGTCCCAGGCCGCCGCGGAGGCCCCACCGGTCCGTACGCAGCAGCACACGGTCACCCTGATCACCGGCGACACGGTCAGCGTCACCACCGGCGCCGACGGAAAGTACGCCGTGGAGGTGAAACGAGGCGCGGGCCGCGAGTCGGTGGATTTCGTGGCCAACCAGAAGGGCAAGGAGATCAGCGTCGTCCCGGTCGACGCTCTCCGGCTACTCTCCGCGAACAAGCTCGACGCGGGCCTGTTCAACATCACACAGCTCGTCAAACAGGGCTACGACGACAAGAAGACCGGCTCGATCCCGGTCATCGCCACCTATCGCGCCAAGGCCGCGCATCCGGCCCCCGAGGGCGCGCGCAAGACCCTGAGCCTGCCCAGCGTGGACGGCGCGGCGTTCAGCGCCAGGAAGGCCGACGCGGCGGGCTTCTGGGCCGACATCAGCCATGACAAGGGGTTACGGAAGATCTGGCTGGACCGGAAGGTCAAGGCGTCGCTCGACGTCAGCGTCCCGCAGATCGGCGCCCCGGAGATGTGGAAGGCCGGATACGACGGCAAGGGCGTGAAGGTCGCCGTGCTGGACACCGGCATCGACACCACGCATCCGGACGTCAAGGACGCCATCGAGGACTCCAAGAGCTTCGTCCCGGACCAGACCGTAACGGACGGCCACGGCCACGGCACCCATGTGGCGGACACCATCGCGGGCGGCGGCGCCGGATCCGGCGGGAAGTACAAGGGCGTGGCGCCGGGCGCGAAGCTGCTGGTCGGCAAGGTGCTGAACGACGCGGGCGAGGGCTACTCGTCGTGGATCATCGAGGGCATGGAGTGGGCCGCGTCGTCCGGCGCGAAGATCATCTCCATGTCGCTCGGCGGACGGGCGTCCGGCCCCTCGGACCCGCTGAGCGAGGCGGTCGACCAGTTGTCGGCGTCCTCCGGGGCGCTGTTCGTGATCGCGGCGGGCAACTCCGGACCGTTCGAAGGGACCGTGGAGACTCCCGGCATCGCCGACTCGGCCCTCACCGTCGGCGCCGTCGACAAGTCCGACAAGTGGGCCACCTTCTCCAGCCGTGGGCCGCGCTCCGGCGACTACGCGGTCAAGCCCGAGATCACCGCGCCGGGTGTGGACATCACGGCGGCCCGCGCGGCCGGTACGTCCATGGGCACGCCGGTCGACGACCTCTACACCACGGCGAGCGGCACCTCCATGGCGACGCCGCATGTCGCGGGCGCGGCGGCGATCGTCGCGCAGGCCCACCCCGACTGGACCGGCTCGCAGCTCAAGGAGGCCCTGGCCAGCACCGCCAAGACCAGCGCGGCGGACGGCCCCTTCACCCAGGGCGACGGCCGGGTCGACGTACCGCGCGCGGCCACCCAGGGCGTCTTCGGGACCCCGACCCTCAGCTACGGCCAGTACGCGTACGACGCCGACCAGCCCGACGCCAGGACCATCAGGTACACCAACGCCACCGCGAAGCCGGTGACGCTGAAGCTGGCGTCCTCGGTCGGCGGCGACTCCCTCTCGCTCGGCTCCGACACCGTGACCGTGCCCGCGAACGGCGCCGTCAAGGTCCCGGTCACCGTCGACCCGGTCAAGGCGGACAAGGGCCGCCACGCCGGGTTCATCACGGCGACCGGCGACGACGGCGCGGGCGGCGCGGTCAAGGTGACCACGGCCGTCGGCTACGAGAAGGGGGAGAAGCTGTACAACCTCAACGTCAATCTGCTGGACCGCGGAGGAAAGCCGGCTCCGGCCATGTTCACCCTCCAGCAGCTCGGCGACGGGCAGCAGAACCAATACGGCTTCCTGGCCAGCTCCGACACCTTCCAGCTTCCGGCCGGCAACTACTCGCTCGCCACCTGGATCCCGGTGTACGACAGCGGTCGGCAGGAGACCGGGACGAGCATCGTCGGCGACCCGCAGATCGAGGTCAAGGACGACACCTCGATCACTCTCGACGCGCGCAAGGCCGTCGAGATCAAGCCACAGGTCGAGGAGAAGGACACCGAGCCCCAAGGTGTGACGACATCCTGGCACCGGGAGGACAAGGACGGTAACGCCTTCGGCCTGACCTACAGCATGGGCAAGTGGAAGAAGCGAATCTACGCGGCGCCGACCGAGAAGGTCACCGACGGCACCCTGGAGTTCTACAGCAAGTGGCGGTTGGAGAAGACGGAGCTGACCGCGAGCGTCACCGACCCCGAGCGGGTGACACTCACCCCGACCTACGCGAATACGTACACCGGCCGGCCTGTCAAGATCACCGGCAAGCGCAACGTGGAGCTGATCTCCGCCGGGGGCGGCACGCCCGCGGACTTCGAGGGCCTGGATGTGAGGGGCAAGGCCGTGCTGGTGGGCCTGGAGCCCGACGGATGGCCGAACGACGCCGTCGTCAACGCCACCAAGGCGGGCGCGGCCTACGTCATCGTGTACCGCAAGACGACGCGCGGCTTCTGGCTCACCGCGGTCGACAGCGCCACGATCCCGGTCATGTCCGTGCCCGGGGAGGAGGGCGACAAGCTGCTGTCACTGCTCACCGCGGAGGGCCGGGGGCAGAGCAAGGTGACCGTGGAACTCGGCGGCACGGCGAACAGCCCTTACGTGTACAACCTGGTCCTGCCGGAATCCGGCGGCATCGGCGACGACCTCACCTACCCCGTCAACAGCGGCAACACCACCAAGGTCACAGCCCGCTACCACGGCACCGCGCAGGGGCGGATCGGCGCCGAGGCCACGCACACCTTCCGCCCGCACGAGCTCTTCTCGCTGGAGTCGGCGTTCGACGTCCCGCTCGGCACCCAGCGCACCGAGTACTACACCGCCGACCCCGGCACCCGCGTCTGGCGCACCGTCCAGCAGGACTACGACAGCGGCGGCGGACGGCAGTGGTCGCCACTGGTGACGTATCGGCCCGGGACGAAGCAGACGGTGGACTGGCTGGCGCCCGTGATCCGTCCGACGACCGCCGCCGAGTTCGGTGTCTCGCAGCGCGAGGGCGATGAACTCACCCTCGCCATCCCGGAGTTCGCCGACTCCGGCCCCGGCCACTACGGCTCCTCGGGCGGGGTCGCCCAGGGGTTCGACACGGTGAAGACGAACCTGTACGCGGACGGCAAGCCGGTCGGCGAGGCCCCGTACGGCTCCGGCACCTTCCAGGTGCCCGCCGGAAAGGCCGCGTACCGGCTGACGATCGACGCCCGGCGAAAGGCCGACTGGTCGGCGTACTCGACCAGGACCACCACGCGATGGGACTTCGCCTCCGCGCACACCGCCCAGGCGACGGCCCTCCCCCTGCTCTCCATCGACTACGACCTCGGCGTTGACCTGCTCGGCCAGGCCAGGGCGGGGCGAAAGTTCGGCTTCGGCGTGACCCCCCGCCACCAGGAGGGCGCTGACGCCGCGAAGCTCACCGTCGCGAAGGCGTGGGCGTCCTACGACGACGGCACGACCTGGAAGAAGGTCGAGCTCACCCGCTCCGGCACGGGCTACCGGGCCACGGTCGGCCATCCCCGGCTCGGCGCCACCAACGGCTTCGTCAGCCTGCGCCTCCAGGCCGCCGACGCCGACGGCAATCGAATCGATCAAACGGTCATTCGTGCATATGGCCTGAAGTAGGCCGAAACCATTCCTTCGGCGGTAACAAACAACGTCTAGCGTGCCGTTGATCGAATCGATTCATCGACGCGCTGGAGCCGCCGCCAGTGGACAGCAGAGCATCCGTATCCGCGTCCGACGAGACCCCTGCCACGAGCCCGAGTCCCTGGGCCGCGGCAGGGGTCTCCGACTTCGACGAAGCGCTGTACCACGCGATCCTCCACCAGCCCGAGGCGGGCATCACGGGCTGGTCACGACTGCTCGGCGCCTCCCCGCCGCGCGTCCGCCGCGCCTGCGTCCGGCTGCTCCGCCTCGGCCTGATCCAGGCCCCCGACTCCACCGGGGGACTGCGGCCCGTCGACCCCCGTATCGCCGTACGGGCCCTCATCCGCAAGCGCGAGAGCGAATCCGACCTGCTCGCCGCCACCGCCGACGACATGGCCAAGATCTACGCCGCCGGGCTGCTGCGCGCCGAGCCGGCCTCGCTCGTCGAGGCCGTACGCGGCGAGAGCGCCAACGCCGCCCGGCTGGAGGAGCTGTACGCCCGCGCCGAACACGAGGTCTGCCTCTTCGACTCCCCGCCCTACCTCGCCCCGCTCACCCCGCAACTGGACCTCCAGAGCGAGGTGCTGCGCCGTGGGGTCGCCTACCGGACCCTGTACTCCGTCACCTCGCTGGAGTCCCCCGACCTGCTGGCGTACGCGGAGGGCATGGTCGCGCTCGGCGAACAGGCCCGCGTGCTGCCGACCGTCCCCATGAAGCTGCTGGTGATCGACGGCCGCACCGCGATGCTGCCGCTGACCAGCGCGGACGCCGGTCCGGTCTACTCCGCGGTGATCGTGCGGCACTCCGCCCTCACCGACGCCCTCCAGACGCTCTTCGAGATCTTCTGGCAGCAGGGGACTCCGCTGGGCAGTACGCCGGACGACGGTGACGAGGAGCTCAGCGCGGCGGACCGCCGGCTGATCGGCCTGCTGGCGGCGGGCATGAAGGACGAGGCCATCGCCCGCCACCTCGGGGTGAGTCTGCGCACCCTGCGCCGCCGGGTCAGCGACCTCCAACTCCGACTGGCCGCCACCGGCCGCTTCCAGGCCGGTGTGCGCGCCGCCCACCGGGGCTGGGCCTGAAAACCCACCAGGGCTGGGCCTGAAAGCCCACCGGGGCGGCCGGATCTGAAGCCCACCGGGGCGGCTGGGCCCCGAGCCCACCGGGGCCGGGCCTGAACGAGCCGGCTACGGGCGCCACTGCGGGCCCGTGCCGGCACCCCTCGGCACGACCGCCTCGATCTTCGCCCGGATCTCCCGCATCACCTCGACGATCCGCTCCTCCCGCCCCTCCGTCAGCCGGGCCGTCGGCACCGAGCAGCTGATCGCGTCCACCGCCGGGACGTCGTACCGCAGGGCGAAACCGAAGCCCACGATGCCCACCACCCCCTCCTCCCGGTCGACCGCGTGGCCCCGCTCCCGCACCCGCGCCAGATCGGCGACGAGCGCGGCGCGGGTGCGGTGGGTGTTGGGTGTCATCGGCGCCAACTCCTCGCCCTTTAGCGGGAGTTCGCCGTTGGTCCGCTCGGCGAGCAGCGCCTTCCCCAGGGCCCCCACATGGGCCGGGAGGCGCCGCCCGACGCGGCTGAAGGGGCGGAGGTACTCATGCGACTCACGCGTGGCGAGGTAGACGACATCGCCGCCGTCCAGCCGGGCGAGGTGAATGGTCTCGCCCAGCGCGTCGGACGCCTCGTCCAGATACGGCCGCGCCGCCCGCACCCGTGGATCGCTGTCCAGATAGCTGGTGCCGGTGAGCAGCGCGCGGATGCCGATGCCGTACAGCGAGCCGGTGATGTCGGTGCGCACCCAGCCGCGGTCGATCAGGGTCTTGAGGAGGGCGTACATACTGCTGCGCGGGACGCCGAGCTCCTCGGCGAGTTCGCGCAGCCGGGCCGGCTGCTCGCCGCGCGCGGCGAGCAGCTCCAGCAGTTCCACGGTGCGGCCCGCGGACTTCACCTCGCGCACCCCACCGGTTTCCGCCATGGCGCACATCGTAACCGTGGCCGCACACCTTGACGTTGAACCGATTCATGGCTTCCATCGTGGGGCGACTGAAGCCTGGGAGCGCTCCCAGACCCCACGCCCTCCCCCGAGAGGACCCCCATGCCATCGATCCCGCACGCCTTGCGCAGACTCTTACTTATTGTCATGACCGCGACGCTTTGCGCGCTGGGGCTGAGCCTCGGCACCGCCGCACGGGCAGCGACCCCGGGGAACGGCTCGGTGACCGACCCCAACATCGTCTACACCGGCCGCTGGGACCTCGGCTCCGCCACCGCCGCCGTCCCCAACTGGACCGGTGGCTACCTCCAGACGGCGTTCACCGGGACCACGGTGAAGATCAAGGCCCGGGACGCGGTGAACTTCTACGCCAGCGTCGACGGCGGCGCCGATGTCTTCTACGCGGGCGTCAGAGGCACCGTCAACCTCACCCCGACGCCGCTCCCCCAGGGCAACCACACCCTCCGCGTCTCCTACCGCTCCGGTGACACCGTCTTCCAGGGCCTGGTCCTCGACTCGGGCGCGGGCACGGTCGCCCCCCGCGTCCCGTCCGGGCTCATCGAGTTCGTGGGCGACTCCATCACCGCCGGTGCCCTCACCGACCGGCTCGCGCTGGACTCCTACGGCTGGAAGACCGGCGAACAACTCGGCATGCGGCACACCCAGATCGCCCGCTCGGGCTACTGCCTGGTCGGCAAGGACGGCTGTGTGGGCCTCGCCGCCCAGTTCTTCAAGACGGCCTCGACCGGCGACCAGAACTGGGACTTCTCCCGCTACCAGGCGAGCGCGGTGGTCATCAACCTCGGCACCAACGACATCGGGCACGGCGTCACCGGGGCCGAGTTCCAGTCGGCGTACACCGCCCTCCTCCGCGACATCCGCGCGAAATACCCGAACGCGGCGCTCTTCGCCGTCCAGACCCTCAAGAAGCGCTACCTGACGGAGACCAGGGCAGCGGTGAGCGCGCGCAACGGCGCGGGGGACGCGAAGGTGTACTACGTCGACACCAGCGGCTGGCTCACCGACGGCACGGACTACGAGGACGGCAACGGCCACCCCAACGAGGCGGGCCACACCAAGTTCGCGAACCGCCTGGCCCCGGTCATCAGCGCCAAACTGGGCGCGGCCGGTGTGCGGGCCGCCGCCCCCGGCCAGCCGGGCGACCCCAACATCAAATTCAGCGGCCGCTGGGACACCAAGACCTCCACCACCGCCTACACCCCCTACTGGGCGGGCGCGTACTTCCGCACCGGCTTCACCGGCCGCACGGTCAAGCTCAAGCAGCGCAATGCGATCGACCTGTGGGCCAGCATCGACGGCGGCCCCGCCACCTTCTACGACGAGGCCAAGGGCACGGTGAACCTCACCCCCACCCCGCTCGCCGCCGGAAACCACACCCTTCAGGTCAACTACCAGGTGATCGCGGGCAGTTATCACGGTGACGCGGTCTTCCAGGGCCTGACCCTCGACAGCGGCGCCACCACCTTCACCCCGCCGACCCCGAAGAAGCTGATCGAATTCGTCGGCGACTCCATCACCGTCGGCACCACCACCTCGCAGAACGCCCGCACCGCCTACGGCTGGCTCATCGGCGAACGCCTCGGCGCCGACCACACCCAGATCGCCCAGGGCGGCGCCGCGCTCGTCGACACCGCCGACGACCGGATGAGCCTGGAGCAGCAGTTCACCAAGCTGAACCCGAACGCCGCCACGCCCGACTGGGACTTCTCCCGCTACCAGGCGAACGCGGTGGTCATCAACCTCGGCACCAACGACGTGGGGCGCGGCGTGTCCTCGGCGCAGTTCCAGGCGTCGTACACCAGCCTGCTGCGCAAGGTCCGCACCGCCTACCCGAACGCCTGGATCTTCGCCCTGCGCACCTTCAGCGGCCGGTTCGGCACCGAGACCAAGGCCGCCGTCACCACCTCCGGCGACGCCAAGGTCTCCTATGTCGACACCACCGGCTGGCTCGCCGCCGACGACCTCTCGGACTCGGTCCACCCCAACGACAAGGGCCACCGCACCATCACCGACCGCCTGGCCCCGGTCATCTCCGCCAAGCTCGGGACATGACCACGCCTCATTCCCTCGACCATGACCTCATCCAGGCCGCGATCCAGGTGGCGGCCACCCGCAGCCGGGGCGACAACCACACCGTGGCGGCGGCGGCCCGCGACCGGGACGGGCGGATCATCACCGCGATGAACGCCTACCACTTCACCGGCGGCCCCTGCGCCGAACTCGTCGTCATCGGCGCGGCGGCCGCCCAGGGCGCGTATGACCTGGTGACCATGGTCGCCGTGGGCGACCATGGCCGCGGGGTGATCCCTCCCTGCGGCCGCTGCCGCCAGATGATGCTCGACTATTTCCCGGACCTCCACGTCATCGTGGGCGCGGGCGAGCGCCTGCGCGCCGTGCCCGTCGCCGAGCTGCTCCCCGAGAGCTACCGCTGGGCCGACCACCAGGAGGACAACGGCCAGGAGGACGACCAGCAGGAGCACGACGACCCGCCCACGCCGTGACCGCGTCCCGCGTCTACCGCACGTGAGCCGCCACGACCCACAGTGACCAGCCGTTCGTCTCGTTTGGACGCCGGAGGGAGCGGTACTCGGGGGTCATGGTTCGATGGGGATACACGATGATGACCGAGCAGGCCGGACCACGTCAGCTCGTCGACGACGTGGTCCGGGCCGAGCAGGTCGGGTTCGACTTTTCGGTGACCTCCGACCACTACTTCCCGTGGCTGGACTCCCAGGGGCACGCCCCGTACGCCTGGAGCGTGCTGGGCGCCGCCGCGCAGGCCACCTCCTCGATCCCGCTGACGACGTATGTCACCTGCCCTACCGTGCGCTATCACCCGGCGGTGGTCGCGCAGAAGGCGGCGACGCTCCAGCTGCTGTCCGAGGGGCGGTTCCGGCTGGGGCTCGGGTCCGGTGAGAATCTGAACGAGCATGTGGTCGGGCAGGGCTGGCCGTCGGCCGATGTGCGCCACGAGATGCTGGAAGAGGCGATCGAGATCATCCGGGCGCTGTTCGGCGGTGGCTATGTCACGCACCACGGCACCCACTACGACGTCGACTCGGCGAAGCTGTGGGATCTGCCGGACCAGCCGCCGCCCATCGGCGTGGCCGTCTCCGGGCCGCGGTCCTGCCGGCTGGCCGGGCGGCTGGCCGACATCCTGATCGCCACGGAGCCCAAGCCCGAGCTGGTGGGGGACTTCGAGCGCAACGGCGGCGGCGGGAAGCCTCGGATCGGCCAGATCCCGGTCTGTTACGACCCCGACCGGGACGCGGCGATCGCCCGCGCCCATGACCAGTTCCGCTGGTTCGGGAGCGGCTGGAAGGTCAACTCGGAGCTGCCCGGGCCCGCCTCCTTCGCGGGCGCCACCCAGTTCGTCCGGCCCGAGGACGTGGCCGCCTCCATTCCGTGCGGCGATGACGTCCAGGAGTTCACGGAGCTGATCCGGCCCTTCGTCGACGCGGGCTTCACGGACGTCGCCCTCGTCCAGATTGGCGGTGACCATCAGCGGCCGTTCCTGGACTGGGCCGAGAAGCGGCTGCTGCCCGTGCTCAGGGAGCTGTAGGGGTCCCCGCGCGCCGTACGAAGAGCTGATGCAGATCGCGTACGGCGCGCGGGACGGAGCCCGAGCGGCGGCGCTGGATCACCAGCAGCACCTCGGTGGCCTCGCCGTCCGCGAGCGGCCGGTGGGTGATCGCGCCACCGCGCTCCAGGGGGTCGCCGATGACGCTGAAGTCGGGGAGCACGGTGACGCCGAGCCCCTCGGCCACCATCAGCTTGCCCATCTCGGCGCCGTCGGTGGAGTACGAGAAGGACGGGGTGCGCCCGGCCAGCAGCCGGTGGATGAAGCGGTGCATGAGATAGCCGGAACGCATCACGATCAGCGGCTCGCGCCCGTCCAGCAGATCCACCGCGCTCACCACCGGCCGGGCGGCCAGCGGGCTGTCGGGGCGCAGACAGACCACCGGGCGGCCGCGCAACAGCTCGGTGGTCTCGAGGTCCGGCGGGATGTCGTCCCCCCGGAGGTAGTTGACCAGGCCCAGGTCGACACTGCCCTCCAGCAGCGCCCGGTGGATCTCGGTCTGCTGCGCGCCCACCACCTCGACCTGGGTCACCGGGTGGGTCGCGCGGAACTCCCGGACGGCCGGGATCAGCAGCGGGACCGTCGCGGTGTTGACCGTGCCCAGCCGGATCATCCGGCTGACGCGGTGCTGGTCACCGGCGGCGCCGCGCAGCCGGTCGACGGCCTCGATGACGGTGACGATATGCGGCAGCAACTCCCGTCCCTCCGCGCTGATCGTGGCGCCGGAGCGCTTGCGCTCCAGCAGATCCACGCCGAGTTCGCGTTCGAGATTGCGCACGGTCTCGCTGAGCGCCGGCTGGGACAGATGCAGTTCCTCGGCGGCGCGGCGGAGTGAGCCGAGGCGGGTGACCGCGGCGATGTATTCGAGCTGTTCAATTCGCACACGGCGCACCATGCCCGCCAGGTCCGCCCACTTCAAGGGGATCCCTATCACGGTCTCATGAATACCGACTCACTCCCCGGCCCGCCTCCCGGGTAATCTCGAAGCGGGCGCCGCGGAATTCCGCGGCCCGGCCCCATGCGTCCGGGATATGGAATGGACCCCGGGCCTTCTTGACCGGCAGGACTTCCCCCTGGTTGGATCGGTGACATGAAGCGACAGGACCTCACGCGGCGACGCCACGTCGACCTCGCGCGTGTCTCCAGCGCGTCCTGTTGCTGTCGGGCTTGACCTGACGCCGGGTCCGAGCGAGCCCTGAGGGACCGCCTCCGCTTCGCTCCCCGTCGCCTCCCATGATCGGGAAAGGCTTTTAGCCGCCGCCACCGAGAAAATGCGGCCGCGCTGTCCCGCCTTTGCGCTCACTCGCGCTGCCCGGTCTTTCCGCGCCCCGCCCCGGATGAATTCCACTCGACGCCGGGGCGCCGATTCGCCATGCCCGTATTCGCTCCACCGGGAGTTCCCCATGCCCGCAGAACCCCTCCGTTTCGCCTATTGGGTGCCCAATGTCAGCGGCGGACTGGTCACCAGCACCATCGAGCAGCGCACCGACTGGGGCTACGACTACAACCGCGACCTGGCCGTGCTCGCCGAGAACAACGGCTTCGACTACGCCCTCAGCCAGGTCCGCTACATGGCCAGCTACGGCGCCGAGTACCAGCACGAGTCCACCAGTTTCAGCCTCGCGCTGCTGCTGGCCACCCAGCGGCTGAAGGTCATCGCCGCCGTCCACCCCGGGCTGTGGCACCCCGGCGTCCTGGCCAAGCTGGGCGCCACCGCCGATCATCTCTCGGACGGGCGGTTCGCGGTGAACGTCGTCAGCGGCTGGTTCAAGGGCGAGTTCACCGCGCTGGGCGAGCCCTGGCTGGAGCACGACGAGCGCTACCGCCGCTCCGAGGAGTTCATCCGGGCGCTGCGCGCCATCTGGACCGAGGACCACGCCGAACTGGCCGGGGACTTCTACCGGATCCGGGACTTCTCCCTCAAGCCCAAGCCGCTGAGCAGCCCCGGGCGCCCGCATCCGGAGATCTTCCAGGGCGGCAACTCCACCGCCGCCCGCGCCATGGCGGGCCGGGTCTCGGACTGGTACTTCAGCAACGGCAAGGACTTCGACGGCGTCACCGAGCAGATCGGGGACGTCCGCGCCGCCGCCGCCACCGTCGGTCGCCCCGCGCCCGGCTTCGCCCTCAACGCCTTCCTCATCGCCCGCGACACCGAGGCCGAGGCCCGCGAGACCCTCCGCGAGATCGTCGCCAAGGCCGACACCGAGGCCGTGGACGGCTTCCGCGGCGCCGTCCAGCAGGCGGGCCGGTCCACCGCCGACGGCAAGGGCATGTGGCAGGACTCCTCCTTCGAGGACCTGGTCCAGTACAACGACGGCTTCCGTACGGGGCTGATCGGCACCCCCGAGCAGATCGCCGAGCGCATCGTCGCCTACAAGCGGCTCGGCGTGGATCTCTTCCTCCTGGGCTTCCTGCACTACCTGGAGGAGGTCGAGTACTTCGGCAAGCGGGTGCTGCCGCTGGTCCGCGAGCTGGAGGCGGAGCTGCCGGAACCCGTGCCCGCGCTTTCCTGACGCCGCCGCCGTTCGCGCCGCCGCTCCCGCCGCCGTTCCCACCGGCGCCCGATCCCACCGCCTCGACCGCATCACGAAGGGTTGCTCATGGCCACCGTCCTGTCCCTCTCCGGCTCCCCCTCCGCCACCTCCCGCACCGCCCGGCTGCTGCGCCATCTGGACGCCCGGCTGACCGCCCAGGGCCATCAGGTGGTCCCGCTCGATGTCCGTACCCTCCCCGCCGCGGCGCTGCTCGGCGCGGACTTCTCGCACCCGGCCATCGTCCGGGCCAAGGCGCTGGTCGAGCAGGCGGACGGGCTCGTCGTGGGAACACCGGTCTACAAGGCCGCCTACTCCGGGCTGCTGAAGTCCCTGCTGGATCTGCTGCCGCAGTACGCGCTCGCGGGCAAGACCGTGCTGCCGCTGGCCACCGGTGGCACCACCGCCCATGTGCTGGCCATCGACTACGCGCTGCGGCCGGTGCTCTCCTCCATGGGCGCGGCCCATATCGTCCAGGGCTGGTTCACCCTGGACAAGGACATCACGGTGGAGCCGGACGGCGGGGTGAGCGTGGCGGCCGGGGCCGCCGAAGCGCTGGAGCAGGTCGTCGACCAGTTCTCGGCGGCGCTCGGCCACACCACCGTACTGGCCGCGGCGAGCTGACCATGTCGTCCCTGCCCGAGCCCGCCCATGTCATCGCCGATGACACCGAGGCGCTGAAGGTGGCCGCGGCGCTGGCCGAGGAGTTCCGTACCGGCGCCGCCGAGCGCGACGCACGGCGCCGGCTGCCGCGTGCCGAACTGGACCGGCTGTCCGCGTCCGGGCTGCCGGCGATCACCGTCCCGGCGGAGTACGGCGGCGCGGACGTGTCCGCCGTGACCCTCGCCGAGGTGTTCCGGCTGCTCGCCGCCGCGGACGCCAGCCTCGCCCAGATCCCGCAGAGCCACTTCGTGTACGTCAATGTGCTGCGCCGTCAGGGCACGAAGGCGCAGCAGGCGTTCTTCTTCGGCGAAGTGCTGGCGGGGAAGCGGTTCGGCAATGCCCAGTCGGAGGCGGGCACCCGGCATATCCAGGACATCCGCACCCGCCTCGCCCCGGCCGCCGACGGCTCGTACACCCTGACCGGTGTCAAGCACTACTCCACCGGCGCGCTGTTCGCCGACTGGATCCCGGTGCTGGCCCGGGCGGAGGACGACGACCTGCACGTGGCGTATGTGCCGCGGGACGCGCCCGGTGTGACCGTCGTGGACGACTGGGACGGCATGGGCCAGCGCACGACCGCGAGCGGCACCGTCCGGCTGGACGCCGTGCCCGTCCCGGCCGACCGGGTCGTACCGCACCATCTCACCTTTCGCGGGCCCCAACTGCACGGCGCCATCGCACAGTTGCTGCATGCGGCCATCGACGCGGGGATCGCCTCGGGGGCGCTGGCGGAGGCGGTGACCTTCGTCCGCACCAAGAGCCGCCCCTGGTTCGAGAGCGGCTTCGAAACCGCCACCGAGGATCCGCTGCTCATCCAGCGCTTCGGCGAGCTGGCCCTCCAGGTCCGGGGCGCCGAGGCCCTGCTGTCCGCCGCCGCCCGGGCCGTGGACACCGCCCGTGGCCACCTCGACGAGGACACCGCCGCCGAGGCGTCGATCGCGGTGGCCGCGGCGAAGGTGGCGGCGGCCAACGCGGCCGTGGAGACGGGCAGTTCGCTGTTCGAGGTCTCCGGCACCCGGTCGGCCCTGGACGCCCTGGGCCTGCACCGCCACTGGCGGGACGCCCGTACACACACCCTGCACGACCCGGCCCGCTGGAAGGTCCAGCACATCGGCCGCTATGTGCTGAACGGCACGAAACCACCCCGCCACGGCCTCCTCTAGCCCCCGCTCCCCCCTGAACGGAGTCGCACCATGTCCCTCACCTTCCACTGGTTCCTGCCCACCAACGGCGACAGCCGCCATGTCGTCGGCGGTGGCCATGGCACCCCCGTCACCTCGGCCGGTGGGGACCGCCCGCCGTCCGTCGGCTACCTCTCCCAGATCGCCCGCGCCGCCGAACACCTCGGCTTCGAAGGCGCTCTCACCCCGACCGGCGCCTGGTGCGAGGACGCCTGGCTGACCACCGCGATGGTCAGCCAGCACACCGAGCGGCTGAAGTTCCTGGTGGCCTTCCGGCCCGGCTTCCTCTCGCCCACCTTCGCCGCCCAGATGGCCTCCACCTACCAGCGGCAGACCGGCGGGCGGCTGATGCTCAACGTGGTCACCGGCGGCGAGAGCCATGAGCAGCGCGCCTACGGCGACTTCCTCGACAAGGACGCCCGCTACGCCCGCACCGGCGAGTTCCTGGGCATCGTCCGCGACCTGTGGGACGGCAAGACCGTCGATGCCACCGGCGAACACCTCCACGTCGAGGGCGCCAAGCTGGCCCGGCTCCCCGACCCGCTCCCGCAGGTCTACTTCGGCGGCTCCTCCCCCGCCGCGGGCCAGGTCGCCGCCCGCCATTCCGACGTCTACCTCACCTGGGGCGAACCCCCCGCCGAGGTCGCCAAGAAGATCGCCTGGATCCGCTCCCTCGCCGCCGAACAGGGCCGGACGATCCGCTTCGGCATCCGGCTGCACGTCATCACCCGCGACACCGCCGAACAGGCATGGGCCGAGGCCCGCCGACTGCTCGACGGCTTCGACCCGGAGACCGTGCGCTCCATCCAGACCGGCCTCGGCCGCAGCGAGTCCGAGGGCCAGCAGCGCATGCTCGCCCTGCACGGCGGCAGCCTGGACAACCTCGAGATCTACCCCAACCTCTGGGCCGGTGTGGGCCTGGTCCGCGGCGGCGCGGGCACGGCCCTGGTGGGCAGCCACGCCGAGGTCGCCGAGCGGATCGCCGAATACCACCGCCTCGGGATCGACGAGTTCATCCTGTCCGGCTATCCGCACCTGGAGGAGGCGTACTGGTTCGGAGAGGGCGTCCTGCCCGTGCTGCGGCGGCAGGGCCTGTGGTCCCACCCGTTCCAGCCCGCCGCTTCCGAACAGCCCACCGCGCAGGTCCCGTTCGCGGCAGCCGGGAGTTCCTGACGGCCCGGTGACGTCGGGTGGCGTGCCCGCGGTTGAGTCCGCGGGCGCGCCTCCGGCTCAGCCGTGTGCGGCGAACCGGACGAACTGCGCCCAGCCGTCACGGCTGACGGCAAGACCGGGGCGCGCCGTGTCCTTGGAGTCCCGTACGTGGACGGCCCCTTCGGTGACGGCGACCTCCACGCAGCTGTCACCCTGACTACCGCTGTAGCTGGACTTGAACCAGGTGAGTTCCGCCCTACTCATAGGTCTCCTCGCAGTCGCTCCAGCAGGCCACGGGAGTCTTGGGGTGTCAGGGCCTGCGAGCGCAGTGTGTCATAGCGCTGGTGGAGGAGGCGTACCTCTTTCGAGTCGGCAATCAGCCGTCCGTTCTGCTGCCCTTCGGAGTACGCGAGGCGCCGCCCCTCCGGCGTTTCCAACAGCTGTACCGGACCGTCCAGGCATGCATGCAACTCAGCTTCCAGCGGGACCACTTGCAGCTTCACGTTACGCAGCGCGCTGCGCTCCAGCACGTGGTCGAGCAAGGCCCGCCGCTGCTCCCCGTCGCCGAACCTCCTCCGGAAGACGGCCTCATCCACGATGAAGCTGAACGGGACGTGCGGCCGCTCGTGCAGCATCTTCTGCCGCTCGGTCCGCGCTACAAGCTGGGCCTCCAACTGCTCATCCGTCAGCAGAGGGATGGTGCCCTCGAACACCGCCCGCGCGTAGTGCTCAGACTGCAACAACCCCGGCACCAGCCGACACTCATACGTGCACAGACTCACCGCCACCCGCTCCAGCCGCGCCCATCGCCGGAACCACGCCGCGAGCCCCGGCTCGCCGCGCGACAGATGCCGGGCCGCCTTCCGCAGCGCGCCCGTATTGCCCAGGACCTCCTC
Organism: Streptomyces sp. 11-1-2; assembly: GCF_003595545.1. NCBI lineage: Bacteria > Bacillati > Actinomycetota > Actinomycetes > Kitasatosporales > Streptomycetaceae > Streptomyces > Streptomyces sp. 11-1-2. Next base: position 8,779,701 of record NZ_CP022545.1, on the reverse strand, counting down.
CGCCCGCTCCACGAACGACTCGTCCGGCATGCGCCGCCCCAGCTCCACCGACGCCACGGTGTGCTTCGAGAACCGGACCAGTTCCCCGAACTGAGCCCGGCTCAGGCCCGCGTGCTCGCGCAGGGCCTGGACGACGGCGCCGAACGTCCGCAGACTGTCCGAGGGATCGGGTTCCCGCTCCCAGTCGCCGTCGCCTCCCGCACAGGCGTCGTCAGTCGTCATACGCGGCCACCTCCAAGTGCGTACGTGCGAGGCCCCCGCGCTCGACTCACCCAGGGTGACGGAACGCCGGGGTACTGTCCACTGACGGTGCCCGTACGCTGACGCCGCGTACGTGGCGCGCCACTCGCGCCAGCCACCGGACACCCGCCACCGTGGCGCCATGAACGCAAGCACACCCCAACTCCCCGCCACGAACTGGACCTTTACTCAACGCCTGTCCGCCACGCGGCGCGGGGCCCGGCTGGCCCGGCTGCTCGCCGTGGAGCAGCTCCGCGTCTGGCCCGTGTCACCCGGCGTCGCCGACCGCGCCATGGCGATCATCGCCGAGCTGAGCGCCAACGCGGCACTCCACGGGCGCGTACCGGGCCGCGACTTCCGGCTCGGCCTCGTCCTCGACGGCGCCACGGAAACCCTCCGCATCGAGGTCACCGACACACGGGGCGAGCGGCAGCCCACCCTCCAGCCGACCGCTCCTCCCCCGGACCGTGAAACCGGGCGCGGCCTGCTGCTGGTGGACGCGCTCGCCGACCGATGGGGCACCGAGCCGCACCATCCGGTGGGCAAGACGGTGTGGGCGGAGTTGGATTCCCGCACCGGCTGACGCGCGGGTCACAGGCACGGCGCACCCCTGCTCGGCAGGGGTGCGCTCATCGCCTGTTCGGGCGGCCACGGTTCAGTCCGGCAGCCCCCACGGCTTGGCGTCGCCGACGGCCGGGACGTCGCGCGGGGCCGGGTCCGGGCGGTGGCCCCGGGGGGTGATGAGGGCCGTCGCGTCGCGGGCCAGGGGGATCTCGATGCGGCCGGGGCCGGTCGTGCGGTAGCGGAGGGGGCGGCCGCGGTGGTCGCGGACGTCGATCGGGCCGGGGATGCCGTGGTGCAGGACGAGCGGGGCACCGGCCTCGCTGTGGACGCGGATCCAGCGGGTACGCCCGGCCGAGCGGTCGGCGTCCACGAGGAAGGCGCCCTGGGTGCGCAGGGACTGGACCGAGAGGTCGGGCCAGCGACGGGAGACGGACGGGAATACCCGCACCACGCCGTTGTGGCTCTGGACGGCCATCTCGAGGATCGACTGGGCTGCCGTCAGGGGGCTTTCGGTGGCGAGGTTGCCGCCCTCGACGTACATGGTGTTCGGGGTGATCCAGGCGTTCTTGATCAGGTTGCCGTCGGTGAGGAAGGTGAGGAAGTCCAGGGCCTCCTCGGGCCGTTCCATGCGCGAGGCCATGGAGGAGGCGACGGCGTAGCTGTAACCGGCCCACAGGCTGCGGTCCTTGACCCAGTGGTCGAAGGTGGTCCGCATGATGTCCCGGTCGGCCGGACGGTCCCAGTCCAGCTCGTGCAGCGGGTAGAGCCAGAGCATATGGGAGAAGTGGCGGTGGGACTCGGTGAGCGGCTTCTCGGCGCCGATCATGATGCCGGTGGCATCGCGGGGGTAGGCCACGAGGCGGTCGAGGATCTCGCGCCAGCGCCGGGCGCGGGGGTGGTCGGTGCGGAGGATGCGCAGGCATTCCAGGAGGGTGGCGCAGCCCCAGCGGAGCAGGGAGAGGTCGTAGGTGCAGTCCTCGGCGTCCGCCCACTCCGGTGAGCGGGTCAGCGGCAGATGCAGTTTCCCGTCGCCGCCCTCGTAGAGGAAGTGGTCGTAGAAGTTCACCGCCTTGGCCAGGATCGGGTAGAGGACGTCGCGCACGATGCGGATGTCCATGGTGTGGCGGTAGCTGAGCCAGACGTTGTGCATGGCCCAGATGAGATTGCCGTTGTTGTCGGTCTTGGTGGCGGTGCCGGGGATGCCGACGGTCTTGTCGCCGGGGCGCAGCAGCCAGTCGGAGGGGTGAGCGAGTGCGTAGGTGTCGCCGTCCCGGTACTCCGGCGGGACGGACAGCGGCAGATTCTTCTCGAACTCCTCGAAGGTGGAGGTGACGGAGTCGAGTTCGAGGTGGTTGGAGCCCTGGACCAGCCAGGTGGCGATCTGGACGTTGAGGTTCCACCAGACCGCGGTCCAACTCCCGCCGGTCTCCGGGTACCAGGGTCCCCATTCGGACATCGAGGGCCCGTCGGCGCGGGTGGCGCAGGCGACCTTGTAGAGCTGGATCCAGTAGAAGCTCTGCAGCCGCTTGTCGGGTACGGAGACCAGGCTGTGCTGGTAGAAGCGGTGCCACCAGGCGCGGTGGGAGCGCACCAGGTCGTCGGGGTCGGTGGCCAGGGTACGGGCCACCTCGGCGACGGCCAGTTGGGTGGTGTGCGACAGGTCCTCGGGGTGGCGGTAGACGATATGGGCGGCCAGCAGCCTGCCGGTGCCCACGCGCCGTTCCCGCCAGGCGGTGGTCCAGCCGCCGCCCGCGATCAGCGGCTGCTCCACATAGTGGGTGTCGCCCGCGGAGCCGGTGCGGGGGTCGGGGTTGCCCGTGTAGTCGGCGGGCTTGTCCTTGGTCCGGGGTGAGGCCGCGGGCATCCAGGTGAACGACCAGGCCGCGGCCTCCTCACCGGCGCTCGGCCGGGTGGAGATCAGCAGCGCGCTACGGGCGTTGTGCACCAGCATCGTGAAGCGGACGCTGCCCCGGGTGGTGGTGACGGTGCCGCGCAGCTCGGCGTCCCAGAGGTCGAGCGTCCAGTCGACACCGGTCACCTCTCCGGCGAGGGTGAGGTCGAAGTGGCCGATGGGCAGCCGGGAGAAGCCGTACGGGGCGCGCCACTGGGGGCGCTGGTCCTGCACCTGGGTGTGGCTGAGCATGACCTTCACGGAGTTGGGTGTCTCGCCCTTGTACACCACCGCGCCGAGCAGGCCGTTGGCCAGGAAGGGGCCGTCCTTCCAGTCGCCCGGCATCCGCCGCCACCGCGGGGCGGCGGCCCTGACCATGCGTTCTGGCAGGGCCGCCGCTCCGCCGGACACCTGGGGAGCGGCCCAGGCGGTGCCCGATCCGGCCAGCCAGCCTCCGGCGCCGACCACGGCGGCCGTGCCGATCACACCTCTGCGAGAGATCCCGTCCCCTGTTGGCGCGGTCACGTATGTGCCTCCCATATCCGGTGGTGAACTACCGGAATGGTGCAGGGCACATGAGCACCTGGGAATACCTCCGACGTATGGAAATTCGGCAGGCCACGTATTCGCAGGTGAGGCGGGATAAGCTCCTCACATTGAGCCGCCGATGGCCAGAGTGAGCCGATGTCTCGTCATCGGCGGTCGCGGTCACAGCTCGGCGAGTTCCGCCCGCAGCCGTACCGTCTCCGCCGGATCCCAGCCGTCGTGCGGCACCGACGACAGCAGGAGCCGGGTGTACGGATCCGCCGGGGTGTCCAGCACCCGGGCCGTCGGGCCCGTCTCGACCGCACGGCCGCGCCGCATCACCAGCGTGTCGTCCGTGATGTGGCGTACGACGGCCAGGTCATGGCTGACGAACACCAGGGCCACGCCGGTCTCCCGGCGGATGTCGGCGAGCAGCCGGAGGATCTGCGCCTGGATGGACACGTCCAGCGCCGCCACCGCCTCGTCCAGGACCAGCACCTCCGGCTCCACGGCGAGCGCGCGGGCGATGGCCAGCCGCTGGCGCTGCCCGCCCGACAGGCCCCGCGGGCGGGCGTCGCCCTCCCGCTTGCCCAGGCCCACCTGGTCGAGCAGCTCGGCGATCCGGTCGGTGGCGGCCCGCCCCTCGTACCGGCCGTGCAGCCGCAGGGCGGTGCGCAGGCACTGACGCGCGGTCAGGCGCGGGTCGAGCGATACGTACGGGTCCTGGAAGACGATCTGGATCTCGCGGGCGCGGCCCAGCCGGGCCGCCCTGCGCGCGCCCGGTCCGAGCGGCATCCGGCCGCTTCGCCGCCCGGGCGTGCGCTCCCGCCCGTTCACCGTGATCGTCCCCGCGTCGGGGCGCACCAGGTCGACCAGGATCCGGGCCACCGTGGTCTTGCCGGAGCCGGACTCCCCGACGATGCCCAGCGAGCCGCCGGCCGGCACGGAGAACGACACATCGTCCACGGCCGTCGTCCGGCCACCGCCCGGGAGCGCATAGCTCTTGCGCAGCCCCTGTACGACGAGTGCGGGCTCGGTCATGTGCTGCTCCTCGATACGAGTTCCAGTCGGCGGCAGGCCGCGGAGACGCCGTCCGCGGAGCCGCCCTCCTCCGGTCCGTCGCCGCCGCCGCCACCGCCGCCGAACGGGACCGGCACCGGCGCCCAGGTCTCGCACTCCGCCTCGGCCCGTGCGCAGCGCGGGAGGAAGGGGCAGCCGGTGAAGGCGTCGGACAGGGACGGCGGGCGGCCGGGGATGGGGCGCGGTTCGCGGTCGTCCTCCAGGGTGGGCGAGCATTCCAGCAGGCCGCGGGTGTAGGGATGCCTGGGGTCGGCGAACAGCCCGTGGGCGGGCTGGTGTTCCACCACGCGGCCCGCGTACATCACGTACACGCGGTCGCAGTAGGCCGCCGCGAGCGGCAGATCGTGGGTGATGAAGAGCGTGCCGAGACCGCTGCCGTCCTGCCGCCGCTCCTCCTGGATGCCCCGCAGCAGGGCCAGGACCTCCGCCTGGGTGGTCGCGTCCAGCGCGCTCGTCGCCTCGTCGGCGAGGAGGAGGTCGGGGCCGGTGGACAGGGCGGCGGCGATCACGACCCGTTGCAGCATGCCGCCGGACAGCTCATGCGGGCGCTGGCGCATCCGGCGCTCCGGGTCGGGCAGGCCCACCGAGGCCAGCAGCTCGGTCGCCTTCGCCACCGCGGCGCGGCGGGTCAGGCCCAGGACCCGGGTGAGCGGGTCGGTGAGGAAGTCGCCGATCCGGCGGACCGGGTTCATCGCCGAGCGCGGGTCCTGGAAGATCATGGAGACGGTGCGGGAGCGGTGCCGGCGCAGCCGGGCCGGGTCCATGGCGAGCACGTCCTCGCCGTCCACCCGTACGGAGCCGGAGGTCCGCGCCCCGTCGGGGAGCATGCGCAGCACCGCACGGGCCGTCGTGGACTTGCCGGAGCCGGACTCGCCGACCAGGCCGACCACTTCACCCCTGCCGACCCTCAGCGACACCTCGGCGAGCATGGGCCGGGCGGCGGCGCCTTCCGGCAGCCGGATGGTGAGATCCTCGATGTCCAGCAGCATGGCCGCCTACCTCCCCTTGCCCAGCCGGTCCGAGACCCAGACCCCGACGATGTTGAAGGCCACCACGACGGCGGCGATGGCCGCGCCCGGTACGAGGGCCGGCAGCAGCGCCTCCTGCACCACGGCGTCCTGCCCCTCCTGCACCATCAGCCCCCAGTCGATCGAGGGCGATCCGGCGCCGAAGCCCAGATAGCTGAGGGTGGCCAGGCTCATCAGCCCCTCGCCGAAGAGCACCACGAGATAGCCGACGAGCGCACCGGCCAGATTGGGCACGAGGTGGCGTACGCAGATCCGGGTCCCGCTCATGCCCTGGACCCGGTAGGCGTCGACATACGGCTGAGACCGCTCGGCGAGGGCGAGACTGCGGGTGTACCGCGCGATCGTCGGTGCGTAGGCGAGACCCAGGGCGACGATCGACGTGGTGAGGCCGTCGCCGAAGACCGCGATCACCAGGACGACGAAGAGCAGGCCCGGGAAGGCGTACATCACATCGGTCACCCGCGAGAGCAGGGTGTCCACCCAGCCGCCGCGCCACGCCGCCACCGTGCCTATGGTGACGCCGAGCAGCGCGGCCAGCGCGAGCAGGGCCAGGGGTGCCAGCAGGCTGGACCGGGCGCCGTACAGGACCCGGGAGAGCAGGTCCTGTCCCGAGGCGTCGGTGCCCAGCGGATGCTCGGAGGTGGTCCCCGCGAGCGAGGCGGACAGGTCGACCGCGTCGGGCGCGTGCGGGGCGATCAGGGGAGCGCACACCGCCGCCAGCACGACCAGGGCGAGGAAGCCGCCCGCGATCATCACTTGTATCGGCCGTCGGGTCCGTACCCGCACCGGGATCAGGGCCCCGGCAGTCACCGTCGTCATGCGGTCTTTCCTTCCGGCTTGCGTCCCGGCGTCCCGCCCGGCGCGACCCGGGGGTCGATCAGCGGATGGACCAGGTCGACCAGGGTGGTCACCACGACATAGCCGATGACCATCAGCAGCAGCACCGCCTGGGTGACCGGGAAGTCGTGGGTGGTGATGGCGCTCACCAGCAGTGAGCCGACGCCGCTGAGGCCGAAGGCGGTCTCGACCACCACCGTTCCGGCGAGCATGCCCGCCATGACGAGCCCGCACATGGTGACGATCGGGCCGAGCGCGTTGCGCAGCACATGGCGGACGACGATCTGGCGCTCCGTCTGTCCGGAGGCGCGGGCGGCCTCCACATGGTCGGAGGCGTACGCCTCGGCCATCGCCTGCCGGGTGACCCGGCTGATCACGGCGAGCGCGCTCAGGGCCAGTGCGAAGGCGGGCAGCGTCAGATGGTGCAGCCGGCCGGTGAGCCCCTCGCCCTGGCCGGTCACCGGGAACCAGCCCAGCCGCACCCCGAACAGGGAGACCAGCGCGATGGCCGCGACGAAGGCCGGGACCGAGGCGGCGAGCGTGGTGCCGCCGACGACGGCCGAGTCCACCCAGCCGCGACGCAGCGCCGCCAGCACCCCGGAGCCGACACCCAGCACCACGAAGAACACCGTGGCGTAGGCGACGAGTTCCAGGGTGGTCGGCAGCCGGGCGCCGATCAGGTCGGCCACATGGTCGCGGTACTGGAACGACCGGCCCAGGTCACCCTGGAGACCGTCCCACAGCCAGCGGCCGTACTGGACGACGAGCGGATCGTCGAGGTGGTGCTCCGCGCGGACCGCCGCGAGCTTCTCCGGGGTGAGTTCCTGTCGGCTGCCGGAGAGGAGGACGGCGGGGTCCCCGGGGGCCGCGTAGACGGCGGCGAAGATGACGAACGAGGCGGCGAGCAGCGTGGCGAGCAGGCCGGCGATCCGCCGCGGCAGTCCGCGGATCATGGTGTCAGCCCTTCTTCGTGCCGAGGTCGGCGGCCCACGGGTAGTACATCGACACCATGGACGCCGGGGGGCCGGTGTACTTGTCGCCGAGCACCATCACCGAGGGCACCTGCACCAGCGGGATCCACACCGCGTCGTCGGCGAACTTCTTCTGCGCGTCGATGACGAGCTCCGCGCGCTCACGGTCGTCGATGGTCTGCTGGGCCTTGCCGACGAGGGCGTCATAGCCCTTGTCCGAGTAGCCGAGCCAGTTGTTGGAGTTGCCGGTTATGCCGTTGTCGTAGAAGCCCGCCGGGTCGGCCTTGGAGATGTACCAGTCGACCGGGATCAGGTCGAAGCCGTCCCGGGACTTCGGGTCGGAGAAGAACTCGTCGTAGCGGCTCGAGGCGATCGTCTTGACGGTCACCTTCAGCCCGATCTTCTGGGCCGCGCCGCGCACCGCGTTGGTGATGACGGTCTGGCTCTCGCTGCCGTCGCTGGAGACGATGATCGGCTCGCCGGGCGCCCCGGCCTGCTCGACCAGCTTCTTCGCCCGCGCGATGTCGTCCGACGACGGCGAGGCGGTGTAGGCGCCGTTGTGCTCCAGGTCCTTCTGGGCCTTCTGGAAGGCGGCCTTCTCATAGCCCCACGCCCCGGGGCCCACGGGGGTCGCCCAGGGCTCCGCGAGGCCGTTGAAGCCGGACTTGGCGATGCCCTTACGGTCCATGGCCAGCGACAGCGCCTTGCGCAGCCGGGCGTCCTTCAGCGCACCGCTCTTGGTGGGGCTGAGCGACCAGGCGGTGGTGCTCTGGCCGTAGTAGGCGCGGATGCCCTTCTTCTTGGACAGGACGGCGGCCGGGCCGGTGGCCGTCAGATAGGCGCCGTCCGCCGCGCCCGTGGAGACGGAGTTGACCAGTGCGCTGCCGGAGGCCCAGCGGAAGACGACCTCCTTCGTCAGCGGGCGGACGCTCTTGTCCCAGTAGTCCGCGTAACGCTCGATGGTGAGGGAGGAGCCGGAGTTCCAGCTCTTCAGCCGGTACGGTCCGGTGCAGGCGTCGGGGTGGCCGGGGGTGCCGAAGTCGTCGCCCTGCTTCTCGACCGCCTTGCGTTCCATGATGATCCCGGCGTCACCGGCCAGGGCCTTGGTGAACAGGGCGCTCGGCTTCTTGAAGGTGACGGTGACCTCGGACGGGCCGGTCTTGGCGATCGTGTCGACGTCCTCGTACTCGTCCGACTCGTTCATCTCCGGCCGGGCGTGCCGCTTGAGGCTCCACACCACGTCGTCGGCGGTCATCTTGGCGCCGTCGTGGAAGGTGACGTCGTCGCGGAGGGTGAGGACGAGCTTCTTGTCGCCCGTGTACTCGGCCTTCTTCGCCAGCCGCGGTGTGGTGGTCATGTCGGGCCGGAGCAGGAGCAGCCGTTCGCAGATGTTGGCCATCACGGTGCGGGTGCTGCTGCCGCCCTGGGCGTCCATGTCCAGGGAGGCGGGTTCCTGTTCCACGATCCAGTTCACCGTGGTGGCCGCGCCGGTGGCCTCGGGGGTGGTGTCGGTGAGCTTGAGCTTGGCGGGATCCACGGTCGCGCCGCCGGACCCGGAGGTCGCCCCGGAGCACCCGGCGGTGAGCAGCAGGGCTCCCGCGAGGCCGACTGCGGTGGTACAGAGCTTGGTTCTCATGGCAGGCTCTCTGGTCGTTCGGACGTGAAGACGCGTCAGTTGGGGGCGTGCGGACCGTCGTAGAGGTTCCAGGGCAGGTGCTGGTATTCGTGGTCGCAGGGAGTGCCCGGGGTCACGTGGTAGTCGCCGGTGGTCAGGTCCACGCAGGAGGACAGCAGCGTCGCCCACCACTTGACCTCGGGCTGCCGGGTGTCGGGGTGGGTGCACAGCCCCTCGGGGTGGCCGAGGTGGTCGGACATGGCCTGGTGGATCAGCTTGCGGGACTCGTCCGGCTCGGTGGCCTCGCGGAGCCGGCGCAGACCGGCCTCGGCCCGGGGCACCCGGATCAGCGAATCGGAGGACTCGGGGCGGTAGCGGGCCGCGAGCTGGACGGGGACGGTGGTCTGGTAGTGGTTGCCGTGGACGAGCAGACCCTCGGTGGGATACATCCAGCCGTGTGCGCCCGGAGTGGTCTCCAGGTCGAGGGCGAAGCCTTCGCGGCAGGTCAGCAGGGCGTTGCTGGCGATGTGTCCGCGGGTGCGGCACAGCACGTCGACCGCCTCGCTGATCGACTCGCTGTCCAGGACGCGGCGGCGGATCACGGTCTGGGGCAGCCCGACGGCGTCGTCGAAACGGCCGCCGAGACCGTTGGCGTTGAGGGCGACGCCCGCGGAGTTGGCGCCCTGGCGGCCGATCTGCCCGGCCTCCACCTGCATGATCACGGTGGGGTGCGGGGGCTGGACGATCCGGAGCATCATGACGGTGTCCGCGACGCCCGCCCGCCAGTCCCAGTTCTGGCCGCAGTAGACATGGCCGTCACCGCTCGCCTCCCCCAGCACGGCGAAGGACGTGCAGCCGTCGGTCACCTCCCGGTCCTCGGTGACGTCCGCCGGGGCGTCCGTCCGGGCGCGCATCCGGGCGAAGGTCTGGTCGTAGATGATCTCGCCGCGGGCGTTCAGCGCGAGCACGTCCAGGAGCCCGACCCCCGCCCCGTCGGCGATCCCGCTCATCTCCTCGACGAGTTCGGGGGCGTACGCGCGCACCGGCTCCAGCCAGCGCTCGGCGCGTGCGGTGACCTGGTCCCAGGTCAGCCCCGACGATTCGCCGAACGCCTGCTCGTAGTAGGCGAGCGCCGCGCCGATTCTTCCGCGCGCCGCCTCGCCGTACTGGCGGCCGCGCTCGGCCGGCGGGCCGGAGATCTCGACGATGGGGAGGGTGGCGGCTGTCATGGCACTCCTGTGTTCTGAGGCCCGGACCCACGAGGGGCTGTAATGTTTGTTTCAGAAATCAGCGCTCTTGGAACGATGAGCCCAGATAGTAATGTCCGTCACAGGGAAGTCAATAGCTGTAATGAGCGAACCGAAAAACGTTACCGGGGCGACACGGCTGGCCTCCGCGGTCCGGGACATGTGGGGTGAGCTGTCCGCTTCCGAGCGGGTGGTGGCCCAGTACCTGGTGAGCGCCCCACCGGAGAATCTGCTCTTCGCGAGCGCACAGGAGCTGGGCGCGGCCAGCGGCACCAGCAACGCCACCGTCGTCCGCGCCCTGCAGCGCCTCGGCTACGCCGGCCTGCCCGCGCTCAAGCGGGAGCTGGCCGCCGGCTTCACCTCCGCGACCGCCCCCGAGGAGCGGCTCAAGCAGCGCATCGCCCGCGTCGGCCGCCACGACCTGGACCAGGTCAAGGACCGGGTCTTCGACGAGGCCGCGGAGCGTCTCGACCAGTGCCGCCGCCTGCTGGAGACGGATGTGCTCAAGCAAGCGGTGCAAATGCTGGCGGACGCGCGCGAGGTGGTCGCCTACGGCGTCGGCGCCTCGGAACTCGCCGCCCGGCATCTGGTGCTGAAGCTGCGCCGGGCCGGCCGCCGAGCGCGCTTCATCGGCGCCACCGGCTTCACCATGGCCGACGAACTGCTGAGCCTCGGCCGCGGCGACGCCGTGGTGATCCTCCATCCCGGCCGCCGGCTGCGGGAGTTCACCGTGCTCACCGACCGGGCCCGGGCCGTCGGCGCGGGCGTCGTACTGGTCACCGACGTCCCCACCGGCCCCCTGGCCACCCACGCCGATGTGGTGATCAGCGCCCCGCACACGCCCACCGGCATCACCGCCGAATCGCTGGCGGGCATCGTCGTCATGGACACCCTCGTACTGGCCCTCGCCTCACTTGACGAGCCCCGGGCCGTCGAAGCCTCCCATCAACTCACCGTGCTGCGCGGCCAGTTGATCGACCAGGCCGAGCCCCGGCCACGCAAGAGCTGACTGACCGCCCGGGCCGGACCCCGCGACCGTCGAGGATCGGAAGACGCCATGCACCGCGAACCGCCGCCCGGCTGGCCGGACGGGGCCCGCTGCGCCGTCATGCTCGGCTTCGACGTGGACGGCCCCACCCTGTGGCTCGACGACCGCGCCACCGGGCGATGCGACGACGCGCGGGCCTTCTCCATCGGTGCCTACGGCCCCTGGAGGGGCACCCCGCGCCTGCTGGATCTGCTGGAGGACCGCGGGCTGCCGGCCACCTTCTTCGTCCCGGGCAAGATCGTCGAACAGCGGCCCGCCCAGGTGAAGGACATCGCCGCCTCCGGTCATGAGATCGGCCATCACGGCTGGCTGCACGAGACCTTCTTCGACCACCCCCGCGCGGCCCAGCGCGACATCATCGAGCGCGGCCAGGACCAACTGGAACGCACGGCCGGGGTACGCGCGGTGGGGTTCCGCAGCCCCAGCGGCGACATCGCCGCCGACACCCCGTCGCTCCTGGAGGAGCTGGGCTTCTCCTACTCCAGCTCCATGCGCGGCGACGACCGGCCCTACCGCTGGGAGATCGACGGCCGCACCACGGACCTGATCGAGATCCCCGCCCACTGGGAGCTGGACGACTACCAGCAGTTCGTCTACAACGAATCCCCGCCCGAGCCACCCGGCCTGGACCGGATCGCCGGCACCCTCGCCACCTTCGACAACTGGCGCCGCGAGTTCGACGGCTACCACCGCTGGGGCCTGTGCTACGTCCTGATGCCGCACCCCCAGGTCATCGGCAAACCCCAGCGGGTACGCGCCCTGGAGCGCCTGCTGAACCACATCGGGCGCTTGGGCGACGTGTGGTTCGCCACGGGAACGCAGGTGGCCGAGCACTGGCGGCGGACCGCCGGTATGGAAAGGGGGCCGGGGCCGGAACCGGAAGGCCACCCGCAGCGGGTGAGGGCCGCCTGGCGCTCCTCCTCGCCGCCGCCAATGGGGCCATGACGATGAGGAGGGGGCGGTCACGGCCGCGTCGCGGGTGGCCGCCGCCAGCATCGCGTCAAGACTTCCCGTCCTCGCGTCAGCGTCGCGTCAGGGACGGCCTCCCTCCGCAAGGCGCGGGACTTACCGTCCTGTCCGGGCCCCGGTCCGCTGTCCGGTCCGGTGCCTTCCCCGCTCCCCCTGGAGGCACGTCATGACCAACCGTCTGTACGGAGACGACCCCGAGCCCGACGAACCCGTCCCGGCCGGACGCGTCCTGTACGTCCCCGTCCGGCCGGGACCCGCCGGCTGCGCCGTGCGCATCTTCCGTACCCCCCATGGCGGCCGTACCGCTGTCGGCTTCTCCACCCGGCGCAAGCTGACCGCCGTCCTCGGCGCCCGGCAGCCGTGGATCCGGCTCGGCGAACCGGCGCTGCGCGCCCTCACCGAACCGCTCGGCGCCACCTCGCTCACCGTGGACCCGCGCCTCGCGGTCCGCGATGTCGCACCGCCGGCGCCGGAGCGCCGCGACGACACCAGGCTCGCACGGCGCCCGCGGACCGTCGGCGCCCTGCGGGTGGCGGGGGCCGCGGCCCTCGTCGGGTTCCTCGGCGTATGGCTCGGTTGAGGGAGGACGCCATGGTCACGCCACTGATCACCAGCACCGGGCCCCGCCCGCCGCACACTCCGCCCCTCGACGGCGCGCTGTCCGTCTGGCCCGCCTCGACCGCCCCGCTCGCCCACGGGGACCTGGCCGTCGGCGGAGTGTCGCTCACTGAGGTCGCGGACCGCTTCGGCACCCCCGTGTACCTCCTCGACGAGGGCGAGGTCCGGGCCCGCTGCCGCGCCTACCACGACGCCTTCCCGGAGGCCGCCGTCCTCTACGCCGCCAAGGCGTTCCTGTGCCGCGCCATGGCGCACTGGGTGGCGGAAGAGGGCATGGGCCTGGACGTGTGCTCGGCCGGCGAGCTGGAGCTCGCGGTCACCACCGGTTTCCCGCCCGAGCACATCGTGCTGCACGGCAACGCCAAGAGCCCGCAGGACCTCCAGGCCGCCCTGCGCCTCGGCGTCGGGCGCATCGTCATCGACAGCCCCTCGGAGATCGCCCGGCTGGCCGTCGCGGTGCCCGAGGGCGGCCGCCAGAAGGTGATGGTCCGGGTCGCCCCGGGCATCGCCGCGGGCGGCCACGCCAAGATCCGTACCGGCACCGACGACCAGAAGTTCGGCCTGTCGCTGGCCGATGGCTCGGCACACCACGCCATCGCCCGCATCCTCGACCAGCCACATCTGGAACTGGTCGGCCTCCACTGCCATCTGGGCTCCCAGATCACCTCCGCCAAGCCCTATCTGGCGGCCGTACGGCGCATGGTCGGCCTGCTGGCCCGGGTCCGGGACCAGCACGGGACCACCCTCCCCGAGCTGGATCTGGGCGGCGGGTACGGCATCGCCTACCGCCCCGGCGAGCCCGCCCTGGACATCGCCGCGCTCGGGCCCCGGGTGCGCGCCGAACTGGCCGACAGTTGCGCGGCGGCCGGGCTGCCCGTGCCCCGGCTGATCATCGAACCGGGCCGCGCCGTCGTGGGACCGGCCGGGATCGCGCTGTACCGGGTCCTGGCCGTCAAGCTCACCGGGCACCGTACCTTCGTCGCGGTGGACGGCGGGATGAGCGACAACCCCCGCCCGGCGCTGTACGGAGTGCGCTACGCGCCCCGGCTCGTGGGCCGCGCCACCACGGCGCCGCTCGCCACCGCCACCGTGGCCGGACGCCACTGCGAGGCCGGGGACGTGCTGGCCGGCGAGGCGGAGCTGCCCGGCGACATCCGCCCCGGCGACCTGCTCGCGGTGCCGGTGGCGGGCGCGTACCACCTGTCCATGGCCTCCGGCTACAACCTGGTCGGCCGCCCGCCGGTGGTCGCCGTGGCCGACGGCAGGGCGCGGCTGCTGGTACGGCGCGAGTCGCTGGACGACATCCGCAGCCGCGACGTCGGGCTGTAGCGGCGTCGGTCGGTAACGACGGGGGCGGTGACCGCGTGGAGCGGCCACCGCCCCCACACCAAGGGCCCCGCGGGGGCGGCGTGCAGGCCGCCCCCCGCGGGGCCTTGGCATGCGGCGGAGAGAGCGGGGAGGGCGGAAGGCGGTGCCCCCACGGGAACCGACGCGCACTCAGGTAACGGTGCCGTGCACCGTGTACGCGCCGGCCCGCGGTGTCAGCGGCGACAGTGCTGGTCATCGCGCTGATACCCACACACCGCTGAGCGGCCGTTCCGCGGCTCTCTCCGCCGCGAGACTCAACCTCGCACGGCGCGGATGGGCGATCCATGGGCCTTGTCGCCACCCTGACGCCATGCCCTCGGGGATTGACGCGGCCCTGATGGACCCGTGTGGCCGACGTCAGGCGAACGTCAGGACCGCGGCGCCCGATGACCGGGATCCGATACCACCGTTCACTCCATCGGCTCGATTTGCGCCAAAACACCGTCGACGTCGTCGGACAGGACATCGAGGTCGCGCTAACAAGGGTCGTCGGTGACCGAGGTGGTACGCGGTCACGGCGGCCCTTACGACCCGACCCGCCGGGGAGTTGTCCGCATGTCAGATGTGGTGTTCATCGTCCTGACCATCGCCGTGTTCGCCGTCATCGGCGCGGTCGCGAAGGGAGTCGGCCGACTGTGAGCGCCGACAACCTCGTGGGACTGACCGTGGCCGCGGCCCTGCTCGGCTATCTGGTGCTGGCCCTGATCTTCCCGGAGAGGTTCTAGTGAGCGGCACCCTCGCGGGCTGGCTCCAGGTGCTGGCGCTGGTGGCGGCGCTGGCCCTCTCCTACCGGCCGCTGGGCGACTACATCGCCCGCGTCCTCACCACGCCCCGGCAACTGCGCGCCGAGCGGCTGGTCTACCGGCTGGCGGGGGTGGACGGGGACGCCGATCAGCGGTGGAGCGCCTATCTGCGCGGGGTACTCGCGTTCTCCGCGGTGTCGGTGCTCTTCCTGTACGGATTCCTGCGGCTGCAGAACCATCTGCTGCTGTCGCTCGGCAGGCAGCCGATGCCTCCGGCCCAGTCCTTCAACACGGCCGCGTCCTTCGTCACCAACACCAACTGGCAGTCGTACTCCGGCGAGGCGGCCCTGGGGCATCTGGTGCAGATGGCCGGGCTCGCGGTGCAGAACTTCGTCTCGGCGGCGGTGGGCATCGCCGTCGTCGCCGCCCTGATCCGCGGCTTCACCCGCAAGGAGACCGACCGGGTCGGCAACTTCTGGGTGGACCTGACGCGGATCGTGCTGCGGGTCCTCCTCCCCCTCGCGTTCGTCTTCGCGATCGTGCTGGCGGCGGGCGGTGTGATCCAGAACTTCCACGGCGTCGACTCGATCCCGGCCATCGCCGGGGGCCACCAGAGCGTCACCGGAGGCCCGGTGGCCTCCCAGGAGGCCATCAAGGAGCTGGGCACCAACGGCGGCGGCTTCTACAACGCCAACTCCGCCCACCCCTTCGAGAACCCCAACGCCTTCACCAACTGGCTGGAGATCTACCTCCTGCTGGTGATCTCCTCCGCGCTGCCGCGCACCTTTGGCCGGATGGCCGGGGACAACCGCCAGGGCTACGCGATCGTGGCGGTCATGGCGCTGATCTGGGCCGCCTCGGTCGCCGTCGTCACCGTCAACGAGCTGCACAGTGTCAGCAGCCAGGCGGGCCATGCGGCGGGCGGCATGATGGAGGGCAAGGAACAGCGGTTCGGCATCTGGGCCTCGGCCCTCTTCGCCGCCTCCACCACGCTCACTTCCTGCGGAGCCGTCAACTCCTTCCACGACTCGTACTCGCCGTTCGGCGGCGGGATGACGATCTTCAACATGATGCTGGGCGAGATCGCGCCCGGCGGTACCGGCTCCGGTCTCTACGGCATCCTCATCCTGGCGGTCATCGCGGTCTTCGTGGCCGGGCTGATGGTCGGGCGCACCCCCGAGTACCTGGGCAAGAAGCTCGGCAGCCGGGAGATCAAGTTCGCCTCCCTGTACATCCTGACCACCCCCGCGATCGTGCTGGTCGGCGCGGGCCTGGCGATGGCACTGCCCGGCGAGCGCGCCGGGATGCTCAACCCCGGACCGCACGGCTTCTCCGAGGTGCTGTACGCCTTCACCTCGGCCGCCAACAACAACGGCTCCGCCTTCGCCGGGCTCGGCGTCGACACCGCCTGGTACAACACCGCGCTCGGCCTCGTCATGCTCTTCGGCCGTTTCCTGCCGATGGTGTTCGTCCTGGCGCTGGCCGGGTCGCTCGCCGGGCAGACCCCGGTGCCGGTCACGGCCGGGACGCTGCCCACCCACCGGCCGCAGTTCGTCGGTCTGCTGACCGCCGTGGTCCTCATCGTCGTCGGCCTCACCTACTTCCCCGCTCTCTCGCTGGGACCGCTCGCGGAAGGGCTCCAGTAGTGTCCTCACCATCCCGCCCCGTCTCCGGCGGTCTGCTCGACCCGAAACAGCTCATCGCCTCCCTGCCCGACGCCGCCAGGAAGCTGGACCCGCGGGGCATGGTCAGAAACCCGGTGATGTTCGTGGTGGAGGTCGGCGCGCTGCTCACCACCGCGCTGGCCTGCCGGAGTCCCAGCGTCTTCGCCTGGGTCATCACCGTCTGGCTCTGGCTGACCGTCCTCTTCGCCACGCTGTCGGAAGCCGTCGCCGAGGGACGGGGCAAGGCCCAGGCGGAGACGCTGCGGCGGACGAAGACCGCCACGGTCGCCCGCCGGCTCGTGGACTGGCGGCCGGGGGCGACGGGGGCGCCGGAGGAGGAGGTACCGGCCGCGGAACTGCGGCTGGGCGACCATGTGCTGGTCGAGGCGGGGCAGCTCATCCCCGGGGACGGGGATGTGGTCGAGGGCGTCGCCTCGGTCGACGAGTCGGCGATCACCGGCGAGTCGGCGCCGGTCATCCGCGAGTCCGGCGGCGACCGTTCGGCGGTCACCGGCGGTACGAAGGTGCTGTCGGACCGGATCGTCGTGAAGATCACCTCCAGGCCCGGGGAGACCTTCATCGACCGGATGATCGCGCTGGTGGAGGGCGCGGCGCGGCAGAAGACGCCGAACGAGATCGCGCTGAACATCCTGCTCGCCTCGCTCACCATCATCTTCCTGCTCGCCGTGGTCACCCTGCAGCCGTTCGCGATCTACGCCCGGGCCGAGCAGTCCATCGTGGTCCTGGTCGCGCTGGTGGTCGCGCTCATCCCCACCACCATCGGCGCACTGCTGTCCGCGATCGGCATCGCCGGTATGGACCGCCTCGTCCAGCGCAATGTCCTCGCCCTGTCCGGCCGCGCCGTGGAGGCCGCCGGGGACGTCAACACCCTGCTGCTGGACAAGACCGGCACCGTCACCTTCGGCAACCGCCAGGCCGCCGAGTTCCTGCCGGTGGGCGGGACGGCGGTCGAAGAGCTCGCGGACGCCGCGCAGTTGTCGTCGCTGGCCGATGAGACGCCGGAGGGCCGTTCGGTCGTGGTCCTGGCGAAGGAGACGTCCGGGCTGCGGGCGCGGGACGAGGGTGAGCTGGGCGAGGCCCGGTTCGTGCCCTTCACCGCGCAGACCCGGATGAGCGGGGTGGACATCGGCGGCCGTCAGGTGCGCAAGGGCGCCGCCTCGGCCGTCGCCGGCTGGGTGGCCGGTCACGGTGGCCGGTCCGGCGCCGATGTCCAGGCGGTCGTGGACCGGATCTCGCAGGAGGGCGGCACCCCGCTGGTGGTCGCCGAACGCGCCGACGGCGCGGCCGCCCGGGTGCTCGGCGTGATCCACCTCAAGGACGTGGTCAAGCACGGGATGCGGGAGCGGTTCGATGAGCTGCGGCGGATGGGCATCCGCACGATCATGATCACCGGCGACAATCCGCTGACCGCGCGGGCCATCGCCGAGGAGGCCGGGGTGGACGACTTCCTGGCGGAGGCCGCGCCCGAGGACAAGATGGCGCTCATCCGGCGGGAGCAGGCGGGCGGCAAGCTGGTGGCGATGACCGGCGACGGCACCAACGACGCCCCGGCACTGGCCCAGGCGGACGTCGGGGTGGCGATGAACACCGGTACGTCGGCCGCCAAGGAGGCCGGCAACATGGTCGACCTCGACTCCGACCCCACCAAACTCATCGAGATCGTGGAGATCGGCAAGCAACTGCTCATCACGCGCGGTGCGTTGACCACCTTCTCCATCGCCAACGACGTGGCGAAGTACTTCGCCATCATCCCCGCGATGTTCACCGTGGTCTATCCGGGCCTGGAGAAGCTCAACGTCATGCGGCTGCACAGCCCGACCTCGGCCATCGCCTCCGCGATCATCTTCAACGCCCTGATCATCGTCGCGCTGATCCCGCTCGCCCTGCGCGGTGTCCGCTACCGGCCCTCCTCGGCGGCGGACCTGCTCGGTCGCAATATCGGGGTCTACGGCCTCGGCGGGCTCGTGCTGCCCTTCCTCGGCATCAAACTCATCGACCTGGTCGTCCAGTTCATCCCCGGACTCCGCTGACCGACGCCCCGCCAGGACGCCCCGGAAGAAGGCATCGCCGTGACCCGCTCGCTTCCCACCGTGGTCCGCACCCACCTGTCCGCCCTGCGGATCCTGCTCGTGCTCACCGTCGTCACCGGCGTCCTCTACCCGCTCGCCGTCACCGGAGTGGCCCAGGGCGCCTTCCCGCACGAGGCCAACGGCTCACGGATCACCCGGCACGGCACGGTCCTGGGCTCCAGTCTGATCGGCCAGAACTTCGCCCTCCCCAAGACCCACCCGGGGAATCCCAACGAGACACTCAGACCCGATCCCGCGTGGTTCCAGCCCCGCCCGTCCGCCGGCGGCTACGACCCCCTGGCCACCGGGGCCTCCAACCTCGGCCCCAACAACCCGGTCCTGGTCCGGTCGGTCGAGGCGCGGCGTGCCGCGGTCGCGAGGTTCGACGGCGTCGCCCCCAGGGACGTCCCGGCCGACGCGGTCACCGCCTCCGGCTCCGGCCTCGATCCGCATATCTCCCCGGCGTACGCCTATGAGCAGGTGAACCGGGTCGCCAGGACCCGAGGGCTGCGGCCGGCGACCGTGCACGCGCTGGTCACCGCCCACGTCGAGGACCGCGTCCTCGGCTTCCTGGGCGAGCGGCGGGTGAACGTCGTCCAGCTCAATGCCGCACTGGCCGACCACCGATGAGGCGCCCGGCGCGCACGGCTGCCACCGGGCCGAACGCCGTTCGCACCACCGCGGCCCTGACCCGGAACCTCGCTCAGTAGACTGGACCAGCCAGTCCAGTCGAGAGGGGACGTCATGCGCAAGGAGCTGACGGCAAAGGGGAAGGCCACCCGGAACCGGATCATCGAGGGCGCGGCCGCGGTGCTGCGCGAGAAGGACGTGTCGATCGCCACGCTCGATGACGTCATGGCGCGCACCCACACCAGCAAGAGCCAGCTGTTCCACTACTTCCCCGCCGGGAAGGACGAACTGCTGCTGGCCGTCGCACACCACGAGGCCGACCAGGTCCTGGAGGACCAGCAGCCTTACCTCGGGTGTCTGGACTCCTGGGAGGCGTGGCAGCGGTGGCGCGATGTGGTGGTCGAGCGCTACGAGGAGCAGGGTGAGGAGTGTCCGCTGGGCTCACTGGTCCTCCATCTGGGCCGCTCCACCCCGGGCGCCCGGGAGGTGGTGGTGGCGCTGATGCGCCAGTGGCAGGGGAGCCTGGCCACCGGTATCCGGGCCCTGCAGACGGCCGGACACCTGCCCGCCGACCTGGACGTCGAGCACCGCGCGGCCGCCCTGCTGGCGGGCATCCAGGGTGGCGTGGCGATTCTCCAGTCGACCGGCCGAGCCGAGCATCTGCGGGCCGCGCTCGATCAGGGCATCGGGGATCTGCGACGCGCCGCCGCCTGATCGGGGTGACGGCGGACGGGCAGGTCGACCCGGCGGCGACGGGCAGTCCGCGGCGCGGCGCGGCGGCGGCGAATGGACTTGCAAGTCCATTTTTTTCTTCGCACAGTGGCATGACCCCCGGGCGGATCCGGGCGGTGCCCGCGCGCCTGGCCTGATCGAGATCGAGGTCGCGTCCCGCGGGACATCGATGGCGCGGATGACGAGCGTGGCAGGAGCGCGTGATGAGTGGACGGCTGCAGGACAAGAGGGCTCTGGTAACCGGTGCGACCAGCAACATCGGACGGGCGATCGCGGAGATGTTCGCCGCCGAGGGCGCGCACGTGATCGTGTCCGGGCGCAGCGCCGAGCGGGGCGCCGAGGTCGTCGGCGCCATCCGCGCGCGGGGCGGCCGGGCCGACTTCGTGACGGCGGATCTGGACGGAAGCGCCGAGGCGTCCCGCGCCCTGGCCGAGGCGGCGACGTCCGCCCTGGGCGGGGGCATCGACATCCTGGTCAACAACGCCGGCGTCTACCCCGGTGACAGCACCGCGGACACCGATGAGCAGACCTTCGACCGCGTCTACGCGGTGAACGTGAAGGCGCCGTTCTTCCTGACCGCCGCGATCGCTCCGGCCATGGCCGAGGCCGGTGGCGGAGCGGTCATCAATCTGGGGTCCTGGATCGCGCGGCTGGGCATCCCCATCGGCGCGCTCTACAGCTCCACCAAGGGCGCGATGGAGACCCTGACGCGAGCCTGGGCGGCCGAGTTCGGCCCGCGCGGCGTGCGGGTGAACGCGATCTCTCCCGGAGTGGTCCACACCCCCGTACCCGGAGAGGTGCACCCGGGCGACGTCATGATGAACGGCACCCCGGCCGGGGGCGTCGGAAGTCCGCGGGCCATCGCACACGCCGCGGTCTACCTCGCCGGTGACGAGGCCGCGTTCGTCCACGGCATCGTGCTGGACGTCGACGGCGGCCGCACCACGGCGGCCGTCATCGCGGCGTAGCGGCCGAGCGGTCGCGGCACGGCGTACGCGTACGTGTACGCCGACGACCCGGCCCTGATCCGGCGGGTGTGCCCAGGCCCACGGGGCGCCGCGCCAACCTCGCGCGGCGCCCTCGCCTGTCGTGCGGGCGAGGGTGTCCGCCACCGTCGTGCACGCACACCGGACCACGGAGCGCAGTTGCGCGTCCGATGCACCGGCGCGGCTCAGCACGGCCAGCGACTGGTTGACGGCGACGACCAGCAGCGCAGGACCCGGCGGCTGACCCTCCCCGTTCCGACCCTAGCGGGCGCGGAGAACCTGGGCGAGGCGGTCGGCAACACGATGCGGCTCGCCGCGGACGACGTGGAGAGTCATGTCCTGCCCGGCTGTGGCCACTACCCCGCCGAGGAGGTCCCGGAGGCGATGCCGGCCGCGCTGACCGCCCTTCCCGGCGCCGTACCGGGACGGCTCCATCACTCCGTGAAGGGCGCGGCGAGCACCAGATCCTCCACGGTGGGCACGGAGAAGTCGGGGATATGACGGCGGCCGACCTCGGCGAAGGGGTGCATGAGCTCCGCCATCGGCTTGGTGCGGCACAGCGACATCATCGTGTCGATCGCGTCCTTCTTGAACCCCTTCCTGGGGAAGGCGGTGAGCACGTCATCAAGTGCGTCGGACGGGATCCGCTGGAGGTCGTTTCCGGCGAAATCCATACCGGAGCCGACGGAGATCATGGCGATCTCCGGCCTCTTCCGCGTCGCGATGCCGACGCTGGTGTGCAGGGCGATGGCGTCCCAGACCACTTCCGCCCGTTCGGCCGACATATGCCGTTCCGTCAGGAACTTCCGTGCGGCGTCGGCGCCGTCGACCTCGAAGCGCTCGGTCGGGGTCTGGAACGCCTCGATCAGTCCGAGGTCGTGCAAAACCGCGGCGACGAAAACGAGTTCCCGGTCGTAGGTGACGCCGCGTCGGTCGAATATCAGCGTGCCGAAGAGATACGTCCGCAGGGAATGGTTGAAGAGCGTCTCGGAGCACACGCGTTGTGCGTACGTCACGGCTTCCCGGGCCAGTCCGCTGCCGGGGATGCGGACTCCGGCAACGGTCGAGGGCAGGGTGCCCGCTGTCGGCTTCGCCCCGGTGGTACGTGCGGCGGCAGGCACGGCGGATGCCGCGGTGGTGAGCGCGGATATCGCTCCCACCGCGGCGATACCGGCGCTGTGTTGCAGCATCGTGCGCCGGGCGAATTTCTTTGTGCTTTTGTTCTCGTCGGTCATGAGAGGAGCTTTCTCGTCAGCGGTTGATGCCGAGAGCCTACGAATATGCCGTCGAGTCAAACAGCGGCGAGAATGCCAATCAGCTCCCGATTCTCGCCACCTGGCACTCGTCTCGGCGACGTGGGCCCCGGTCTTCCGGCTGCCGAGAACCGCTACCCGGAAGGGGACCGCCGCTCAGAACATGCGGGGCTGCCCCGAGGAGGCGCTGAGCCCGCCGTCGACCGGGATCTGGACGCCGTTGACGAACCGGGCATCGGCACTGGCCAGGAAGGCGATGACGTCGGCGACTTCCTCGGGCTCGGCCGCGCGCTGCATGGGGATGCGCTGACGGAACGCGGCCATGGCGTCCGACCACGATCACGGTGGCGCCATCGCGTGCGAAACGGTGCGCCGCGGCGGCACCGATGCCGGATCCGGCGCCGGTGATGAGCACAACCTTGCCCGCGAAGCGGTCCTCGCTCACGTCTTCTCCTCCTGGGTGGTGTGATCCAACTCAGTCGACCTCACGGCAGTTGATCCTCGGGCCGGTCCTGGCCGGACGATCCGGACGGCATCACCGGGAAGCGACCACGACGCGGCTCTGCTTATGACCGCTAAAAGTACTCGCGCCCGAATCCGGGAATTCCCTGATCAGGCCGGGAAAGGAAATTCTCGATACCTCTGGGGGTCGCCTTGCCTGAAATGAGGAAAGCGCCTCACGGTGGGCGGTCAGTCGAGGACGACCACCATCCTGGAGCGGCACATCGGAGAGCGGGCAGCGGGTTGAAGTCCCTGATCGGGTCGAGTCCGCCGAGCCGGCCCGCCAGGCAGGCGCGGCCGCCTCGGCGCAGCATGGCCAGGGAGTCGAGGATGGTGGTGTTGCCCACCAGGTCGAGCACCGCGTCGAGCCGCGTGGCTTCGGGGATCCGCTCGGAGAGGTGCGGTTCCTCCAACTCGGCCCGTTCCACGTCGAGTTCCTCCAGCAGGGCGAAGCGCTCGCGGTTGCGCGAGGTGCCGCTCGCTATCGGGCGAAACCCGGCGCGGTGGCGCACCTTTTGAGGGCCATCAGGGCAGGCTGTGGCCGGTCGTGGATCGAGCCTTCCGGCCGTGGTGCGATAGGCCCATGGACCTGCGGGAGTTGCATTCCTTTGTGGCAGTGGTCGAAGAGGGCGGTTTCTCGGCCGCGGCCCGGCGGCTGCACGTCAGCCAGCCGGCGCTGTCCCAGACGGTCAGCGCTCTGGAGCGGGAGCTCAGGGTGAAGCTGCTGGTGCGCAGCAGCACCGGGGTGCGGCCCACGGATGCGGGGTCCGCGCTGCTCGGGGAGGCGCGGGCGATGCTCGCCCGGCGTGATCAGGCGCTGCGGACGATGGCCCGGTACACCGGCGGGGGCGGCGGGGTGCTGCGGATCGGCATTCCGCTGGAGTTCCCCTCGCGCCTGCTCAGTCCCGCGCTCACCGAGCTGGCCGAGGCATGCCCCCACACCAGGGTCCGGGCCCGGCATCTGTCCACCTCCGAGCAGCTGGCCGCGCTGCACGCCGGCGAGCTCGAGCTGGGACTGCTGCGGGAGCGCCCCACCGGGCAGGAATTCGACGCGATGGTGGTCAACAAGGAACGGCTGGGCGTGCTGGTGGCCGCGGAGCAGGCGGCGGAGCTGGCCGGGCCGGAGGGCATCCCCCTGGAGGCGCTGGCCGGGCTGGAGTGGGTGTCCTTCCCGCGTGCGGACAGCCCCGCCTGGTACGACGAGCTGACGGCGATCCTGCGCAGCCACGGCCTCGATCCCGGAGCGCAGGCGCCCAAGGGACAGCGGCTGATCGCGGAGGTGAAACTGGCGGCCGTCAGCGCCGGGCGGGCCTTCGCGATGGCTCCACCGGACTGGTCGCAGCCCATTCCCGCGGGAGTGGTGTGGTCGCCGCTGGTCGGCCACCCGCTCCTGCGCCGGACGTGGGCGGTGTGGTCGGCCGATTCTCGGCGCCAGGATCTGGGGCGGCTCATCGCCGCGTTCGAGCAGCCGGCCGCCGGTTAGTCGATCCCACACGCGCCGACAGGGGCCGCGGCGGCCGCGGTCGTGCTCACGTTGACGATCGCTCCGCCGCCCCGGTCGGCCATCCCCGGGGCGAGTTCGGCCACCAGATAGAACGGGGCCTTGACGTTGAGCACGTACACCGTGTCGTAGAGGCGTTCCTCCGTCTCCGCCGTCGGCCCGAAGGGGTAGATGCCCGCGTTGTTGACCAGGATGTCGACCCGGCCGCCGCCCCGCCCCAGGGCGTCCCGCGCGAAGCGTCGCACCGACTGGGCGTCGCGTAGATCCGCGCCCACGAAGTCGGCTCTCCCGCCGCGCTCCCGGATCGTCCCGACAACGGCCTCGCCGCGGGCCGCGTCGCGGCCGGCGACCAGCGTGTGCGCGCCGCGCTCGGCCACCGCCTCCGCCACGGCCGCGCCGATGCCGCTGGTGGCCCCGGTCACCAGCGCGACCTTCCCCCGCATGGACGCGGATGTCATGGCCGGATCCCTTCGCGACGGGCCAGTTGCCGCACTTCCACAGCAGCACCCGCGACCGGGGACCGCAACCGGTGCGGGTCAGGGCAGGGCGGGGGCTCATGTCGTCAACCGATGGCTGTGGCGATGTGTGCGGTGCGCGGACGGACGGCTCTGGCGTGATTTCGCGGGGCAGCCGTCGACATGGTCGTCGACGACTCCCACCGCCTGCAGATAGGCGTAGACGATCGTGGTGCCGACGAAGGTGAAACCGCGGCGCTTGAGGTCCTTGGCGATACGGTCGGACAGGTCGGTACTGCCCGGCAGCGGATCGCCGGGCGCCGGGTGATTCACGATGGGGGTGCCCTTCACCCAGTCCCACAGGTAGGTGTCGAAAGAGCCGAAGGCTTCCCGGATGCCGAGGAAGGCGCGGGCGTTTTTCACCGTCGAAGCGATCTTCAGTCGGTTGCGGATGATTCCGTCGTTCGCGAGCAGGTCGGCCAGCCGTGACTGGTCGTAGGAGGCGATGATCTCGGGGTCGAACCCGTCGAGGGCGCGGCGGTAGTTCTCCCGCTTGTTCAGCACGGTCGACCAGGACAGCCCCGCCTGGGCTCCTTCCAGGAGCAGCATTTCGAACAAGTGCTGATCGTCGTGCGCGGGACGGCCCCACTCCGTGTCGTGGTAGGCCGCCATCACCTCAGAGCTCAGCGCCCACGCGCAGCGGCGGTCGGTCATGTGCCGGTTCCGGGGAACATCTGGACGGCTTCCGGCAGATGCCACGGGTGTGGTGCGATCAGGTCGCTGATGGCCGGTTCGGGGCCCCATGAGCCGGGGGCGTACGGCTGGACCGGCGGTGGGTTCTCGAGGAGGGGCGTGGACGCCCTCCAGATGTGTTCTATGCCGTCGGACCGGGTGAACAGCGACTGGTCGCCCAGCATGGCGTCCAGAATCAGGCGTTCGTAGCCTTCGAGTCCGTTTTCCTCGCAGAAGGAGCCGGCGTAGCCGAAGGTCATCGTCGCCGGTTCGAGCCGCATGGCCGGGCCGGGCTCCTTGGCGAG
Source organism: Streptomyces sp. 11-1-2 (assembly GCF_003595545.1). Classification (NCBI taxonomy): domain Bacteria; kingdom Bacillati; phylum Actinomycetota; class Actinomycetes; order Kitasatosporales; family Streptomycetaceae; genus Streptomyces; species Streptomyces sp. 11-1-2. The sequence goes on along the minus strand of NZ_CP022545.1, from coordinate 8,754,108 downwards.
GAAGGCGGCGGCGATCCACCCGGGGTCCCCGAAGTCGATCACGATCTTGTTGCCGCGGTCCTGCCGCTGATCGGCGAGGTCGGTGGCGAACATCCGCAGGGGCGGTTCGCGCAGCCCGAGGGTGATCACCTGGCGGCGCTGGGCGAGGCTCTTGCCGGAGCGCAGGTGGAACGGGACTCCGGCCCACCGCCAGTTGTCCACCTCCATCCGCAGCGCGGTGAAGGTCTCGGTCGACGAATCGGGGGCCACACCCGGTTCGTCGCGGTAGCCCTCGTACTGGCCGCGCACGGCATGCGCGGGGTCGATGGGGCGCAACGCCTCGAAGACCTTGTCCTTCTCGTCGCGCAACGGCTGGGCGGCGAGCGAGACCGGTGGGTCCATCGCCACGATGCCGAGCACCTGGATCAGATGCGTGACGATCATGTCGCGGAAGGCCCCGGTGCCTTCGTAGAAGTGGGCACGGCCTTCGAGGCCGAGCGTCTCGGGAACGTCGACCTGCACATAGCTGATGTGGTCCCGGTTCCAGATGGGTTCGAACATCCCGTTGGCGAATCGGAGAGCGAGGATGTTGTCCACCGACTCCTTGCCGAGGAAGTGGTCGATGCGGAAGACCCGGGTTTCGTCGAACACGGTGTGGATCGTCTCGTTGAGCGCTTGTGCCGACGCGAGGTCGGTGCCGAAGGGCTTCTCCACGATCACCTTCGCGTTCTCCGCCAGGTCCGTGTCGCCGAGCATGCCGATGACGGACGCGAACGCCGAGGGCGGAATGGCCAGGTGGAACAGTCTGCGTGACGGCCCGCCGAGCGAGTCCTCGGCGGCTCGTACGGCGGCGAGCAGCGGGCCCGGGTCCTGAGGGTCGGCGGCGCCGAAGGACAGCGACTCCTCGAAGGACTTCCACACCGGCCCGGTCGGCTTGGACCGTCCGAAGGTGGCGACCGCGTCGTGCGCCAGGGTGCGGAACGCGTCGTCGCTCATGGCCGAGCGAGCCGGTGTCGAGCCCACGATGCGGTAGCCGTCGGGGAGGAGGCCCGCCGTGGCGAGGTGGAACAGCCCGGGCAGGAGTTTGCGCTTGGCGAGGTCCCCCGTGGCGCCGAAGAGCACGATCACATGGTCGTCCGGCCCGCTCATCGCCCACTCCGCTTCTCGGCGTGTCCGCCGAACTCACTGCGCATGGCGGACAGCACCCGGTCGGCGAACTCGCCGAGGCCCCGGGACTCGAACCGGTCGCTGAGCGCCGTGGTGATCACGGCGGCGGGTACGCCCTCGTCGACCGCGGCCAGTACCGTCCACCGCCCTTCGCCGGAGTCCGAGACGCGCCCGGTGAACTCGTCCAGCTTCGGTGACCTGGCCAGTGCGTCCGCGGTGAGGTCGACGAGCCAGGAGCCCACGACCGAGCCGCGGCGCCACACCTCGGCGACCTCACCGACGTCGATCTCGTACTGGTACGCCTCCGGCTCGCGCAGCGGGGTGGTCTCCGCGTCCGCGGAGCGCTTGCGAAGCCCGGCGTCCGCGTGCTCGATGATGCTGAGCCCCTCGGCGATCGCGGCCATCATTCCGTACTCGACCCCGTTGTGGACCATCTTCACGAAGTGGCCGGCCCCGCTCGGACCGCAGTGCAGATAGCCCTCCGGCGCCGACCCGTTGGCCTGCCTGCTCGGTGTGGGCTCGGCGGAGCCGGTGCCGGGCGCGATGGTGCGGAAGATGGGGTCGAGCCGGGAGACGGGCTCCTGCTCGCCGCCGATCATGAGGCAGTAGCCGCGTTCAAGTCCCCAGACACCGCCCGAGGTTCCGCAGTCCAGATAGTGCAGGCGGTGCGGAGCGAGCTGTGCCGCGCGGGTGATGTCGTCGCGGTAGTAGGAGTTGCCACCGTCGATGACCGCGTCGTCCGGGTCGAGGAGGTCGGTGAGCTGATCGAGGGTGGACTGTACGACGGCGGCGGGCAGCATCAGCCAGACGGCCCGTGGCCGCTCCAGCTTCGCCACCAGGTCGCCGAGTGAGCGGGCGGCGACGGCGCCCTCGCCTTCCAGCTCCCGCACCGCGCTCTCGTTGACGTCATAGACCACACAGTGGTGTCCGTCGCGCGTCAGCCGGCGCACGAGGTTCGCGCCCATCCGGCCGAGCCCGATCATGCCGAGCTGCATGGGGGTGTCGGTAGCCATGTGCTCTCCTGTCACGTCATCGCCCGCTCAGCCCGAAGCCACCAGCTCGCGCGCCACCTGCGCGACGCGCTCGGGGGTGAATCCGAACTTCGTGAGCAGTTGTTTGAGGGGTGCGGAGGCGCCGAAGGTGTGCATTCCGACGATGGCCCCGCCGTGGCCGACATACCGGTCCCAGCCGAAGGTGGAGCCCTCTTCCACCGCGACCCTTCGGGTCACCGCGGGTGGCAGGACCTGGTCGCGGTACTCCCGCGGCTGACGGTCGAACAGCTCCCAGCACGGCATGCTCACCACCCGGGAGGCGATGCCCTCGGCGGTGAGCTCCTCGTGCGCGGCCAGGGCCAGGGCCACCTCGGAGCCGGTGGCGAGCAGGATCACCTCGGGCTCGCCCCGGTCCGCGTCCGCCAGCACATAGGCACCCCATGCGACACCACTGGCCGCCGCGAGCCGATCGCGGTCCAGGGTGGGAAGGGGCTGGCGGGAGAGGACCAGCGCGGCCGGCTCCCGGCGGAGGGCGGCGACCACCCGCCAGGTCTCGACGACCTCGTTCGCGTCGGCGGGGCGGAAGACCAGCAGCCCGGGCGTCGCGCGCAGCCCCGCGAGCTGCTCGACGGGCTGGTGGGTGGGGCCGTCCTCGCCGACCCCGATGGAGTCGTGGGTGAAGATGTGCACGGTGGGGATCTCCATCAGCGCGGAGAGGCGGATGGCCGCCTTGGCGTAGTCGGAGAAGATCAGGAACCCGGACCAGTACGGGCGGAGCTTCGTCAGCGCCATTCCGTTGGCGACGGCGGCGGACGCGTGTTCCCGGACGCCGAAGTGCAGATTGCGCCCGGACCGTGCCCCGGGCTGGAAGTCGCCCGCTCCCCCGAACGTCAGCCGGGTCTTGGTCGACGGCGTCAGGTCGGCGGACCCGCCGAGGACCCAGGGCACCGCCTTGGCCACGGCGTTCAGTACCTGACCCGACGAGTCGCGGCTGGCCAGGCCCTTCGGATCGGCCGGGAAGGTGGGCAGCGCGGTGTCCCAGCCGTCCGGGAGCTCACGGCGCTGGATGCGCTCCAACTCGTCGGCGAAATCGGGGTACGCACCGCGGTAGGCGTCGAACATCTTCTCCCAGCCGGTGCGCAATTCGGCGCCCCGGGCGCCGATGCCCCGTGCGAACCAGTCCGGCACACCGTCGGGTACGTGGAAGTCGGCGTCCGGCGGCATGCCGAGGACGCGCTTGGTGGCTCTGACCCCCTCCGGCCCGAACGGCGCCCCGTGTGCCTTCGGCGAGTCCTCGACCGGTGAGCCGTAACCGATGTGGCTGTGGACGAGAATCAGGGTCGGGCGCGCGGCCTCGGCCCGGAAGGTGTGGAAGGCACGGCTGATCCGGTCGAGGTCGTTGGCGTCGGCGACGGTGGTCACGTTCCAGCCGTAGGCCAGGAAGCGGGCGGCGACGTCCTCGGTGAAGGTGATGTCGGTGTGGCCCTCGATGGTGACCCGGTTGGAGTCGTAGATCCAGCACAGGTTGGACAGCCGCAAGTGTCCGGCCAGCGACGCCGCCTCGGAGGAGACGCCCTCCATCATGCAGCCGTCCCCGGCGAGCGCGTACACATCGAAGTCGAAGAGCGCGAAGTCCGGGCGGTTGAACCTCGCCGCCAGCCACCGGCCTGCGATCGCCATGCCGACAGAGGTGGCGACCCCCTGTCCGAGCGGGCCGGTGGTGGTCTCGACGCCGCTCGTCCACCGGTACTCGGGGTGGCCGGGGCAGCGCGAGTCGAGCTGCCGGAAGGACTTGAGATCGTCGAGGGTCACCGCCGGACGGCCCAGCACCTCGTACTCGGGGTCGACCGTGCGGACGCCGGTCAGGTAGAGGAGCGACCAGAGCAGGGCGGAGGCATGGCCCTCGGAGAGCACGAAACGGTCGCGGTTCGGCCAGATCGGATCGGCGGGGTCGAAGCGCAGAAACCGCTGCCACAGTGTGTACGCGACGGGCGCCATCCCCATCGGCGTGCCGGGGTGCCCCGAATTCGCCTTTTGCACCGCGTCCATGCACAGTCCGCGGATCGTGTTCACCGACAGCGTGTCCAGGTCGGTCATGGCTACGCCGCCCTCCGTGCGCTCGATGGATGTCCGCGCTTGTGCACTGCGTCCACGGGCCGGGCCGTAAGGGCCGGAGCTGAGCGGCGGCCGTGCGATGGTGCGGGTCCGGTTCGGAAGGGACCGCCGTGCCAGACACGATGGTGGGGCGTTCGGCCGAGTGTGGGCCATCTCGTTTGCCCACTTCCACCAGCCTAGGCTCGCCCGTATCCACCCTCAACTTCGGCCGCGGGGGACACCGCGGCGACGCGACTGGCCGCCCCCGGCCCCATCGCGCACCCTGGAAGCAGGCGGAGCCGGAGGAGAGTGCCATGGCCGGACCGATAGCGGCGCCCTTCGATATCGACGAAACGCTGGTGCACACCGGAGGCTCGGGAAAACGGAGTTGGGCCTGGGCATTCGACCGGTTGCACGGTGTGGCCGCCGATATCGGAGACCACACCTCGGCCGGGGAGACGGATCCGCAGGTCGGCCGGAAGACCTTCCGGGCCGTGCTCGGCCGCGAACCCAGTCACGATGAGATGGCCCGCCTCTACGCCGCGTATCTGTGGCATCTGTCGGAGGACATCCGGGCGTCGGAGGGGTACCGCGTCCTGGACGGCGTCGAGGACACCCTGCGGCGGATCACGGACGCGGGCATCATCCTCGGGCTGATCTCCGGCGCGATGGAGGGTGCGGCCAGGATCAAGATGGAGCCGGGCCGGCTCGGCCGCTATTTCGTCTTCGGCGCCTACGGCTCGGACTCCCCGGACCGGGCTGAGATCACCTGTCTGGCGATGGCCAAGGCCACCCGGCTGCACGGACACGATCTGGCCCGCTCCGACGTCTACGTGGTCGGGGACACCCCTCGCGACATCGAGGCCGCGCGCGCGGCGAACGCGACCGCGGTCGGGGTCGCCAGCGGCCACTACACCGCCGAGGAGCTGCGGGCCGCCGAGGCCGACCACGTGCTCACCTCGCTGACCGAACCGTTCCCGCACGTCTGAGCCGGGGAACGGGCGGGCCGATCCCCGGTTCAGCCCGTCGACTCGTGTGAGGCGGCGTCCTTGCCCTGGTCGTAGGCGGCCCGCGCCTCCAGAACCTCGTTCATGTGACGCATCGACCAGTCCGTCAGCGCCAGCAGCGGCCCGCGCAGGGTCACGCCCAGTTCGGTGAGCTCGTACTCGACCCGGGGCGGGATCTCGGGATGGATGGTCCGACGGACCAGACCGTCCCGCTCCAGGGCGCGCAGCGTCTGCGTGAGCATCTTCTCGCTCACCCCGTCCAGCCTTCTGCGCAGCGCCGTGTACCGCTTGGCGCCGGAATTCGCCAGTTCACCGAGGACGAGCACGGTCCACTTGTCGCCGATGCGGTCGAGGACGTCGCGGGACGGACAGCCTCCGGCGTACGGGTCCCAGTCGGTGCGCGGTGCTTTCGCCATGCCCGTGTTCTCCTCAGCCCTCAGCCTCGTTCACTGGCCTCGTCTCGCTTCCCTCTGACCCGCCAGCCTACTCAGAGCGGGAAACCCGCCCGAGCGATGGCGACTCTCCACCGGAGAGTTGCCCGACCAAAAGGTGCCTACTTCGAAGTGGTTGCCGGTCCACCCGGCATTCGGCGGCGCGCCGACACTCTCTTTTAGAGAGTCACCTAACTAAAAAGTGGTCACTTCCCCATGGGGAGTCTCTCCGGTGTACTTCTGAGGGGCGCTCGAAGCCCTCTCGGAACTACGTACCAGGAGCAGAGACATGTCCATCGCCGTTACCGGAGCCACCGGCCAGCTCGGCCGACTCGTCGTGGAGGACCTGCTGCGCCGCGGAGTGGCGCCACACGACATCATCGCCACCGGGCGGAACACCGACCGGCTGGCCGATCTGGCCGAGCGGGGCGTCCAGGTGCGGCAGGCCGACTTCGCCGACTCCGCCGGGCTCACCGAGGCGTTCAAGGGTGCGCAGAAGGTCCTGCTCGTGTCGACGACCACCGTCGGCGAGCGGTTCGACAACCACACCCGTGCCATCGACGCGGCCAAGCGGGCCGGTGCCGAACTGATCGCCTACACCAGCACGCTCAACGCACACTCCGCGAACATGATCCTCGCCGACGCCCACACGAAGACCGAGCGGTACCTGCGCGACAGCGGCGTGTCCTGGGTCGTGCTGCGCAACGGCTGGTACCTGGAGAACTACACGTCCCAGGTCCCGCTCTATCTGCAGACCGGAGCCGTGTCCGGCAGTGCCGGTACCGGCCGGGTCAGCGCCGCCTCGCGACGCGACTGCGCGGAGGCCGCGGCCACCGTCCTGACCTCCGAAGGCCACGCCGGCTCCGTGTACGAACTGGGCGGGGACACCGCCTTCACCCTCGCGGAGCTGGCCGCCGCGCTGTCCACCGCCGCGGGCCAGGGGGTCGTCTACAACGACCTCCCCGTCGAGCAGTACCGCAGTGCGCTGCTCGACGCCGGACTGCCCGCCGAACTGGCCGAGGTCCTCTCCGACTCGGATCTCGGGCTGGGGCGCGGCGAGCTCTTCACCGTCTCCTCGGACCTGCGCCGCCTGATCGGTCGGCCCACGACCACTCTGGCCGACGCGCTCACCGAGGCTCTCGGCTCCTGACGTCGCGGCTCCGGTACGACGGCCGGCCGCACGTCGTACCGGACCCCGGCCCAGGGCGACATGGCCCCGAGGCCGCTGCTCCGTCGTTCGGGCGGGGATGGCCGCGCCCCGGTGAGGGCGTGGCGTGGTGAGGCGCGGCGTGGTGGTCGCGCGGGCGGGTGCTCCGCTTACGCCGCTCCGGGCGGTCCGCTCGGTGTGGAGACCCGGGTCATGACGGTGATTTGATCGGTCTCCTCGGACGGACTCGTTCGGACGCCGCGAGACAGGGGTGAGCATGGCCGGCAGGGACGGACGAGTGCCCAGGGTCGACGACGACGCGGCCATACGGCGGTGGCCGCGGCGCACGGACGGCGAGCGACTGCCTGCCGGGGAGGCGCCGTGAAGCTGACCACCCGCATCGCCCTCGCGGTCGGCCTCAGCGTGCCCCTGCTGGTGCTGGCCTCCGGCTGGCTGCTGCTGCATCTGGTCACCGATGACCTGCGTGCGCGCCAGGACTCCCAGTTGCGCGCCCGCGCGACGGTCCTCGCCAAGAACGCCAAGGCGTTCCTGGAGGTGGCCGGGGCCGACCGCCCGGTCATGGAGCAGGCCCGGCAGCGGCGGCTGGTCAACTCCGCGCGGGACGTGGGCGTCCGGCTGACCGCGCCCGGGGCCCCCGGGGGCACGATCACGGCCGGCCCGCAGCCCGATCCGTTCCCCTCGCTGCCCCGCAGTGCGCCGAAGCCGGTCACCGTGACCTCCGGTGACACGGACTGGCTGGCCCTGTCGCTGCGGGTCGGCGCCGCCAAGAAGGGCGACACACCGCCGAATCTGTGGCTGTTCTCGCCGGACACCGCCGAGGAGGAGCTGGCGCTGGTGCGCCGGCGGGTGGTGCTCGGGGCGCTGCTGGCCGCGCCCCTGGCCGGGGCCACCGCCTGGGCCATCGCCACCCGGGCGGTCCTGCCGCTGCGGCGGCTGCAGCGGCGTACCAGCGGTCTGGACCCCAGGACCAGCGCCACGCGCCTGGAGCACACCCCGACCCGTATCGCCGAGGTCGACGACCTGGCGTACACGGTGCAGACGGTGCTCGCCCGCTACGACGAGCAGGTCGAACGCACCGGGGAGGCGCTGGCCACCGCCCGCGCGTTCGCCGCGACCGCGTCCCACGAGCTGCGCACCCCGCTGATGAGCATGCGCACCAACATCGACATCCTCACCGACCACCCCGGTCTGGATCCCGGCGACCGGGCGGAGGTGCTCGAGGACCTGGGGCGCGAGCACGCCCGGCTGCTCGGGTTGCTGGTGATGCTCAGGGCACTCGCGCAGGGCGACCTGGTCGGGGCGGACGCGTTCGCCTCGCTGGACCTGGCTGAGCTGGTGGACGCGTCGGTCTCCGGCCTGCGGCGCACCCACCCGGGCGCCGAGGTGTCCGTGCACACCACCACGGGGCTGCTGGTGCACGGCTGGGAAGAGGGGCTGCGCTCGGCGGTGGACAACCTGCTGACCAATGCCTGGACCCATGGCCGCGCCGCCGACGGTACCGCCCGCATCGAGGTCACCCTGCGCGCCTCCCGCGACCCGCGTGACCCGGCCGCCGTGCTCACCGTGGACGACCACGGCCCCGGCATCCCTCCCGAGCGCCGCGAGGAGGTCTTCCAGCGGTTCCGGCGGGGCCCGGACAGCCCCGGCTCCGGCCTCGGCCTGACCCTGGTCGCCCAGCAGATCGACCTGCACCGGGGCCGGATCGCCGTGCTGGACCGGCCCGACGGGCGGCCCGGCACACGCTTCGAGGTGCGGCTGCCGGCCACCGACGTCCGGGACGTGGAGAGCACCCTGCTGCTCCTGCGCCGGGACTGGCTGACCGGCCGCCACCAGCTCGCACCGGCCTCCGAAACCCAGGTGTGAGCCGCCGGACACCGAGCGCGGTCCCGATCAGGGCCGGACGGCCGCCATCTGCGCCTCATGGCATGGAGCTTCCCGGCCGCTCACCCTTCATGAAGTTCACGAGCAGGTCGCAGAACGCCGCGGGCTGCTCCAGCGGTGCCAGATGTCCCGCGCCCGGGATGACCACCACGCCACCCGCGCCCAGCTCATCCGCCAGCCCCTCGCCCCCGCGGAAGAAGTCGGGCATGTCGCGCTCGCCGACGCCCACCACGGCCGGGACGCCGAGTGTGCGCAACGCGGCCGGGTCCTCGTCCAGCGGATCCGCCGCCCGGGCCGGTTCGCCATGGGTGAGCTGGGACCGCAACTGGTCGCGCAGCATGCGGGTCGCGTGCGCCCGCGCTTCGCGGGGTGCGTCCGCCGCCGTCCAGGCGTCGACCCCGGCCCGTACGGCGGCGTCGATGTCACCGGCGTCCAGTGCCGTTCGCTCGCTGTCCCAGGCCCGCCGCAGGCGAGGGGAAGGTGGTTGGTCATGGGGGCGGTAGCCCACCAGGACCAGGCCCGCCACCCGGCCGGGTGCCGTGACGGCCACCTGGAGCGCTACCAGCGCGCCGAGCGAGTTCCCGGCCAGCACGAAGCGGTCGACCCCGAGGTGGTCGAGCGTGGCGAGGACGTCCGCCCAGGGTGCCACCACGCGCTCGTCGGGCACGAGCGCCGCACCGTGGCCGGGCAGGTCCAGGGCGATGGCCCGGACACCGGCCTCGGCGAGCAGCGGTAGGTGCGCCCGCCACATGGTGCGGTCCGTGGGCCGGGCGTGGAGCAGGACGACGGCGTGCCCGTGGCCCGCCTCGTCAAAGGGCAGCAGCATGGATCGGTCTTTCGTCGGTGAAGGTGCGCAGAGGGAGGCCGACTTGGCGGGTGTGGCCGTCATACGGCGTCGGTGAGCTCGTCGATCTCTTCGCCGCTCAGGCGCAGTCGCGCCGTGGCCACGTTGTCCTCCAGGTGGGCCACCTTGGAGGTGCCGGGGATGGGCAGCATGGCCTCGGAGCGGGCCAGCAGCCAGGCGAGTGCGACCTGGGAGGGGGTGGCGCCGTGTGCGGAGGCGATGCGGTCGACCGGGCCGCCGGGCCGGGTGAGTCGGCCGGCGCCCACCGGGGCCCAGGGGATGAAGCCGATGCCGTGGCGGGTGCAGTGGTCGAGAACGTCGGCGGAGCCGCGGTCGGTGAGGTTGTAGCGGTTCTGGACGGTGGCGATGTCGGCGATCCGCCGGGCCTGCTCGATCTGGTCGACGGTCACCTGGGACAGGCCGATCGCGACGATCTTGCCTTCGTCCTGGAGCGCCCTCAATTCACCGACCTGGTCCTCCAGCGGGACCTTCGGGTCGACGCGGTGGAGCTGGAACAGGTCGATGTGGTCCCGGCCGAGGCGCCGCAGGCTCATCTCGGCCTGCTGGCGCAGGTATTCGGGGCGCCCGACCGGCGGCCATGCCGCGGGGCCCAGGCGCACCGGTCCCTGATCGGTTTCGATCACGTCGGGGCCGTTGCGGGTGAGACCGGCCTTGGTGGCGATGAGGACGTCGTCCGGGTAGGGGTGGATGGCCTCCCGGATGATCTCCTCGCTGACGTGCGGCCCGTAGGAGTCGGCGGTGTCGATGAGCTGGACGCCGAGTTCGACGGCGCGGCGGACCACGCGGAGGCACTCCTCGCGGTCGTCGGGTTCGCCCCATACGCCGAGTCCGGTGAGTCGCATGGCGCCGAAACCCAGCCGGGCCACCTTCTTCCCGGCGATCTCGAAACTGCCGGTGGCGTGGGCGAGGGATGCGGTCACGAGCGGGGGTTTCCTTCCTCTGTGGTGGTGCTCCGTTCCGCGGAGGCGGTGCTCTGCTGGGAGGAGGCGGTGCTCTGCTCGGCGGAAGCGGTGCTCTGCTCGGCGAGCCGGCGCAGCAGGATCAGGCCATCGCCGCTGGTGCTGCCCGGTTCCGCGCTGTAGACGGACAGGTGCTGTCCCGGGGCGCTGGTGACGGCCAGCGCTTCGAAGTGCAGATGGAGTTCACCGACCCGCGGGTGCCGGAAGTGCTTGTCCTCGTGGGTGCGCGGGCGGACCTCGTAGCGGGCCCACAAGGTGGCGAACGCGGGGCTGCGCACGCTCAGCTCGCCGACGACGCGTTCGATGCGCTCATCGCCCGGGAATCGCGACGACGCCGCCCGCAGATTGCTCACCGCGGTCCCCGCCGCCTTCTCCCAGTCGCCGTAGAACTCCTGGGCGAAGGCATCAAGGAAGATCATCCGGAGCAGGTTGTCGTACCGGGCGAAACCGCGGTAGAGCTCCCGCGCCATCGCGTTCGCGGCGAGGATGTCCTGGGCCGCGCCGACGACGAAGGCGGGCACGTCGTGCATGCCGTCCATCAGCCGCCGCAGCTCGGGGCCGACGGTCGCCGTCGAGGACACGGACGGCCCGAGGACGGGCAGGCCGAGCCGGAACAGATGCGCCGCCGCGGCGTCGTCGAGCCTCAGCGCCCGCGCGATCGCCTGGAGCACCTGCTCGGACGGGTGCCGCTCACGGCCCTGCTCGAGCCGGATGTAGTAGTCCGTGCTCACCCCGGCGAGCAGCGCCACCTCATCCCGCCGGAGACCGGGAACCCGGCGGGAAGGGTCGTCGGGGAATCCGACGTCGGGCGGCGCGGTCATCGCGCGGCGGGCGCGCAGATAGTCACCGAGCTTGTTCTCACTTTCCACGCCGGCCAGGCTAATCAGGACAAGGGAGCCGCGGGTGGGTGCGATGCACCCACCCGGAGGTCAGCGGCTCCCTGCGCCGAGGTCGGTCGAGGGCCGCGCGGGAGCGTATTCTGCCGGGCGTGTCCAAGGTGACGATCGCGGACGTGGCACGGGCGGCGGAGGTGTCGACCGCGACGGTGTCCAACGTGCTCAACGGCACGGGCCGGGTCTCGCAGCCGACGCGGGCCCGGGTGAAGGCGGTGGCCGGTGCGCTCGGCTACGGCCCGGCGGGCGGCGGCGGGCGCACCCTGGGGCTCGCGGTGACCGCTCATGGTGAGAGTGCGTGGGACTTCGCGAGCGTGCCGTACTTCGCCCAGGCCATCAGCGCGGCCACCATCGCCGCCCATCGGCGTGGCTACGCGCTGATGGCGATGCCCTCGGGGCCCGCCGAACACATGTGGCGCACCCTGCCGGCCGCCGGGGTGGTGCTGGTGGACAGCCCGCCCAGCGACCCCGTGGTGCGGCTGCTGCGCGCACGCGGCCTGCCGTTGGTGTTCGACGGCCGTCCCGGCGAGCTGCGGGCGCGGGAGACCTGGGTCGACACCGATCACGAGGCCATGACCCGCCGCGTCCTGGAACATCTGGCCGGGCAGGGCGCGGAGCGGATCGCGCTGATCGCCGGGCCCACCCAGGAGTACTACACCCGCGCGAGCGTGACGGCCTACCGGCGGTGGTGCTCGGGCACCGGTGTGCGGCCGTGTGTTGTCCCGTTCGCCGAGGACGGCTCCGAGGAACCGCGGCTGGACGCCCTGCTGACCGGGGACGGCGGGCCGGACGCGGTGTTCGGCCTGTACGACCCCTGCGGCCGTCAGGTCCTGGAGGCGGCCACGCGGTGCGGTCTTTCGGTGCCGGACGACCTGATGGTGGTGTGCAGTAGCGAGGATCCGGCCTACGGGCGCACCACCCCGCCCGTGTCGACGGTGTCACTGGCCCCGGAGCAGGCCGGTGCGGCGGCCGTCGACGCACTGGTGAGCCTGGTGGAGAACCCGCCGCACACACCGCCGCCCGTGGTGATCGAGACCCGTCTGGAGGTTCGGTCCTCCTCGATGCGCCGATCCCGCCGGCACACGTCATGACGGAGGCGCCGGGCCACGAAGGTCAGGCATCCATTGCTGTGATGTCGAGCGCGGCCAGGAAGGCGGTCGCCGCCGGAGTGCGGCTCAAACGGCTCCAGATGACGGGCGCCGTGGCCGTCCTCGACGAGCTCGAGAACCCGAACGAGGACGAACACTGCACCGTCGGCTACCAGGCGCGGCGAGCTACCGGGCCCGGCGGCGAGGCAGCGCGGTACGACAGGTGGACAGGCCGGTCAGCCCTGGCAGCCGCAGGCGGCATGGCGGCCGTGCACGGAGGCGAGGGAGGCGGGCCGGGCCGCGAACGAGGTGGCGGAGGCCGGCGCGCCCGGCTGATCCGCGTCCCAGACGCGCCTGCCGCCCGCGAGTGTCAGGCGCACCTTCGTGCCGGTGATGTCCCCGACCGGCACCCGGGTCACATCCCGGTCGAGCACGATCACATCGGCGGCCCGGCCCGGGGTGAGCACACCGGTCTCACCGTCGATACGGAGCTGATGGGCCGAGCCCGCCGTGTGCATGCGCAGGCTGGTGGTCCGGCTGATGCTCTCCCGCTCCGGGTACAGCGCCCCGTCGTCGCCCTTCCGGTCGATGGCGGTGCGGATCTGGTTGAAGGAGTCGAGCGGGTCCACCGGCCAGTCCGATCCCCCGGACAGCGCCGCGCCATGCCGCTCCAGGCTGCGCGCCGGATACATCAGCCGGTGGCGCTCCGGGCCGATGTAGGGCAGGAGGGAATCCACCGTCCACACATCGCGAATCGCCCACTGCAACTGCATGCAGGCGACCACGCCCAGCGGCGCGAAGCGCCGGAAGTCGTCCGGGTGCACGAGCTGGAGATGGGCGATGGTGTGCCGGTTGCCACGGCGGCCGTTGGCCCGTATCGCCGCCTCGTAGCCGTCCAGCGCGGTGCGCACCGCGCGGTCACCGATGGCATGCGCGTGCATCTGCCAGCCGGCCCGGTCCAGTACGGCCGACAGGCGCCCGTACTCGGTGGAGCTGACGTACAAGTCGCCACGGTTGTCGGTGGGCTTGCCGTGGCCGTCGAGGTACGGCTCCAGCAGCGCGGCGGACTGCGCGGGGTACTCGATCACTCCGTCGAGGAAGACCTTCGCGGTCCCGAAGCGCAGGCCCGGCACCTCCGCGTACTTCTTTCGCTGCTCCTCGACGTAGGCCAGCGCGGCCTTCGGGTCGCGGATGAGGTCGAGGTCAAGGCGCAGCGCCGGGATGACCCGCTGGAGCAGTCGGCCCGAGTCGGCCAGGTCCGCATAGGTGCCGAGTCCTTCGGCCTGGGTGGCCGCGTCCATGTACGTGGTGATGCCGCTGGACGCCGCGTGGCGGAGGGCCTTCGCCTCGGCGGCGAGCAGCTTGCCCTTGTCCGGCGGCGGAATCACCCCCTCGACGATGTCCTGCGCGGTGTCCTTCAGCAGTCCGGACGGCGCTCCGGCCGAGTCGTGGACGATGCGGCCACCGGCCGGGTCCGGGGTACTCGACGTGATCTTCGCCAGTTCCAGGGCGCGCTTGTTGACCCAGGTGTTGTGGGCGTCCGAGCCCCTGAGCGCGATCGGCCGGTGGGTCGGCAGCGCGTCCAGGATGCGGTGGTGGGTCTCGGTCCCGGCGGGCAGGCCGACCGGGTTCCAGTCCTCCACCACCAGCCAGCCGTCCGGCTCCTGGTCCTTGCTCGCGTTCAGGAACTCGGTGAGCTTCGCCTGGAGTGCGGCAACGGTGTACGTCTCATCGCCGAGGGAGGGGTTGAGGGAGCGCGACCCGGCGTCCAGGCAGTGTGCGTGCGCATCGATGATCCCCGCCATGACGGTGCCACCGCGGGCGTCGACGAAGTCCGTGTCCCTCCCGGCCAGCCGTCGCACCAGGGCCGCCGGGCCGACCGCAAGGATCTTCCCGTCCCTCCCCACGGCGATGGCCTCCTGCTGCGGCACATACGGCAGACCGGTCAGCACCCGCCCACCGTGGATGATCGTCGCGGCCGAACGACGGGATCCCGACGAGCCCCGGGATCCGGACGAGCCACGGCCGGAGGCCGCGAACGCGTCAGAGCCGCCCAGTCCGAGGGCACCCGCGACACCCGCTGCGCCCACGGCCGACAGAAGACGACGGCGCGCCAGGTCAAAGCCCATGCTCACTCCCTGAGTGTGATGAGGTAATGACGCGTCAGCCTCGGTGATTAAGCACGTAAGCACCAGCCGCCCGACACTGCGGATATGGCCCGCGAATGGGGCCGTCAACAACGAATTCCGTCGTTGCCCGACCGGTCAGACATGCGGTTATGGCTGTCAGGACCAGGCGACCTCGCCATGGCGGGAGACGAAGCAGCGTTGACCCGGATGCCCTTGAGCCCCTTGGCGTACTGCGTGGTCAACATCGTCAGCGCCGCCTTGGAAGAGGTGTACAGCGGCGCGACGACGCGCGACTCGGTCGACCGGCCGCATGTGCGCGGCCGACCGGCCGCTTGTGCGCGGCGAGGCTGACGGCTATCGGCGTTGATCCCAGGCGGTCCGGGTGAGTTCGTACTCGACTTCGCCGTGCTCGGATCCTTCGATCGCGTCCGGCCAGTCCCCGGTGAAGTTCCGGAGGAACGACAGGCCCGCCTTCTCCATCACCCGTCGCGAGCGGGTGTTCACCGCCATGGTGTCCGCGGTGACCCGTTCGACGCCGAGATCCGTGAAGCCCTTGCGGATCAGGGCCCGCGCTCCTTCCGCGGCGTAGCCCTTGCCCCAGGCGGCCTTGTTCAGCCGGTAGCCGAGTTCCACCACGGCGGGGCTGTGGTCGTCCAGGGGGCGGAACTCGAACCAGCCCAGGAAGGTTTCGGTGGCCTTCTCCTCGGCGGCCCAGTAGCCGCGGGTGCCGAAGCACGGGTGGTCGTGGAGAAGGCGTGGCAGGGTCCGCGTGTGGAGCGTCTCGCGGCTCGTCGGCTTGCCGCCGTTGATGAAGCGCATGACGTCGGGGTCGTTGTCCAGCGCGAAGAGATGGTCGGCGTCGGCCTCGGTGAGCGGGCGCAGCACGAGCCGTTCGGTCTCCAGGAAGACATGCATGACGCGATCCTCATCACCGGTGGCCGGGCCCGCCACCGGATATTCGGGGCAGGCCGTCCGCTGCCCGACCGCGGTCGCGTGGCGCGTCCACGCGACCGAGCTTGGTCCAGCCGGTCCAGCCCCGCCGCTTCAGCAGCTCGATCAGTCGGCGGGCCGATGGCATGGTGTCGAAGGCGAGGGTGTCCATCACCTTGGTGAGCGGTGGCTCGATGTCGGCATCGTCGATGTAGTCCGCGCCCCGCTCCTCGGCCATCTGCGCGAGGTAGGCGGCCAGTTGGTCGGCCAGTTCGACCAGCCGTGGGTCGTCGTCGGTGCGGTCGAGTGCCTGGCCCAGGGTGCGATAGAAGGCGATGAAACGGGGGTCGGCGATCTGTTCCCGCTTGCGTGCCATCCACTCCGGGACTCGCTCGGGTGCGTGCGCGGCCAGCGGGATCCAGCCGTCGCGTTCGACCTGGACGATCCGCTCGTCGACCCCGAGCGCCCGCAGTCGGTCGAGAAACTCGACCACCTCCGGGGGCAGCGCCAGGCGGTCCCCGGCGGCGAGGCGGGCGATGCGCTCGCGATGCCGCTGCCGCTCCCGGATCTCCGCCCGTAGCCGTTCGTCGATGTCCGCGATCGCCGTGGCGAACTCCTCCTCGTCGGCCCGCAGCAAGTCCCGTACGCGCGCCAGCGGTACCCCGGCCTCGGCGAGGGTCCGGATTCTGATCAGCTCGACGACGGCGTCGGCGCCGTACCTCCGATAGCCGGAGTGATCCCGCTCCGGCTCCGGCAGCAGCCCCTTGGCGTGATAGTGCCGCACCGCGCGCACCGTCACTCCGGCGTACGACGCCAGCTCGCCGATGGTCAGCATCGGTCCCAGTCTCCTCGGAGTCGTTCGCGAAGTCAGCCTGTCGGCCGAGGGTGTGTGCTTCGGATGATCTCCGCGATCTGCGGGGCGTGGGTGAAGACCAGGCGGTGGTCGGCATCGAGCCAGGACGTGGAGATGTGCGGACGCTCGCGGACGAGGCGATCGATACCGGCACGCCAGAGCCGGTTGTGCCGCGGCGCACGCCCTTCGGTGCTGTCGCCGGCGATCGACGTCGACATGATCATGTGGATGGGGCAGTCGATCCTCCGGTATCGGTCGAGGATTCCGGACCGCACCACATCCATCTCGAGCTGCAGGTCGAGGACGTCCTGGGCGGTGAGCAGCACCTGCCGGGCCGTGCCCTTGGCCTGCTCGATCTCCCGCCGCGTCGCCGGATCCTCCGCCATCGCGCGGAACTGCGCCAGGTCGGCGTCGGTGATGAACGGTTCGGGCAGCGGGTTCGCCCCGTCGATGAGGACGAGCCCGGCCACGGCGTCAGGGCGCTCGGCGGCGTAGTGCACGGCCAGGTCCGCGCCCAGCGAGTAGCCGACGAGCACGGGCGGCGAGGGCAGGTCGAGGCGTTCCAGCTCGGCCAGCACGGCGAAGAGATCGCTCAGGAACGCGTCGAAGGAATACCGGTCGGCGGCCGAGGCGAGGCCATGCCCCCTGAGGTCGAAGGTCACCACGTCGTGGTCGCGTCGAAGCGGCTCGGCCAGCCCGTGCAGCTCGGCCTGAGTGGAGTTCAGGCCGGGGCACAGGACCAGCGGCCGTCCCCGGCCGCCGCGGGACACCGGGATGGTGACGCCTTCGTGGTGGACCGTGAAGCGCTGAATCGTCGTCATGCCGACCATGCTGAAAGGTTGTCCCTGCGTCAGGGTCAACCGTCGCGACGGCCCTCACCACGGAGGGCGCGCTCTAGCGCTCCCGGTACGGGTTCTTCCACAGGTACACCCTGCGGTGCTTGCTGTCATTGCCCGCGATGAGCCGGCCGTCCCGGCTGAAGGCCACGTCCTGGATCACCTTGGCTTCCCCCTCCGCGCTGGTCGACAGGATGGCGCGTGGTTTGCGGGTGGCCACGTTCCACAGCAACAGTCCGTATTCGGAGGGGGTGGCGAGCGTCTTGCCGTCCGGGCTGAACGCCAGGTGGTTGACGTCCGATGCGACAAGGTAGTGGCTGAGGGTGGCTCGCTGATGGCCGGTGGCCGCGTCCCACAGCCGCACCTTGCCGTCGTAGCTGCCGGTGGCGAGCGTCTTGCCGTCCGGACTGAACGCCAGGCTCAGGACTCCTTGCGCGGGGGAGATGGTGACCCGTGGATCGTCTTGGCCGTAGGGTTCCGGATCGCGGTGTGCCACGTCCCACAGCCGCACCGAGTGTTTCGGGGTGAGGTTGCTGTCGGAGTCGTCGCTCGCGGAGGCCAACGTCCGGCCGTCCGGGCTGAAGGCCACGCCCGTGACTTTGGCCTCCTGGTCGTAGTAGGCGAGTATCTTGTCCTTGCGGCTGTTGGTGTCGAACAGGAACACCGAGCCGGACTGGCTGCCGGTGGCGAACAGCTTGCCATCCGGGCTGAAGGCCACCTTTTCGCCGCCGTCGACCGTGGTGCCGAGAAAGCGAATCTGCCGACGCTTGGCCACGTCCCACATGGTCACCCAGCCGGTCATATTGGTGGCCGCGAGGAGCTTGCCGTTGGGGCTGAACGTCACTTCGCGGTTCGGGAACCCGTCATTGCCGACACTGTCGCGTTGGGTGAAGGTGGCTCGTGGCTTGCGGTCGGCGACATTCCACAGCCGCACCTTGCCCTCGTTGTTGCCGGTGGCGAGCGTCTTGCCGTCCGGGCTGAACGCCAAGCCCTCGGCCGTCTTGGACTGGCCGGTGGGGCCGAGGGAGGCCGTGGGCCCGAACGAGCGATAGGGAAGGTTCGGGCCGCGGTCGGGGGAAGAGCCGGGGAGGTAGACGGCGATCAGGACGACGGCGAGGACGAGGATCCCGACTCCGCTGAGCAGCACGGGCAGCCCCGGGGCGGGCGTGGTGAGCGGGTCCGGGACCGGCGGGTTCGGCAGGTCGTCCGTGACCGATGGGATCGCCGGAGCGCCGGGGGCGGCGCCCCGTGCCGGGTCATGTGCGGCCGGAGCGGACGGCGGCGGTACGGGGGCGGCGGGCCCGGACCCGCGCGGCGACAGTGATGTGCGTGTCTCGGCGTCGGGCAAGCCGGGGGCGCTCAGCGAACCAGGGGCGCCCAGCGGGCCGGGTGTCCCGCGCTCGGGCCCTGACGGGGACACCACGGTGCGTGGGTGGGCGTCGGCGATGCCCGTCGTGTCGACCCGGCGGCACCGCTCGATGACCTCGGCGAGGGTCGGCCGCCGCTCCGGGTCCTTCTCCAGGCATCCGGCGGCGATGGCACGGAGGGGCTCGGGGCAGCCGTCGAGGTCGGGAGCCTGTTCCAGGATGCGGTAGACCACGCCGTGGTCGGTGCCGCCACCGAAGGCGAGCCGTCCGGTGGCGGCGAAGTGGGCGACGACTCCGAGGGCGAACACATCACCGGCTTCGGTGACGCTCTGCCCCCTGATGTATTCGGGCGCCATGTAGGCGGGCGTTCCGGTGCGCATTCCGGTAGCGGTCACCGTGGTGACGTCCGCGGCGCGGGCGATACCGAAGTCGATGACCTTGGGGCCCTCGGCGGTGAGGATGATGTTGGAGGGTTTCAGGTCACGGTGGATCACATCGGCGGCGTGGATGGACTGCAGGGCTTCCGCCACCCTGGCGATCAGCCCCAGCGCCGCATCGGCCGCCAACGGCCCGCTGTCGGCGACCGCGTGCCGCAGGGACGGCCCGGGCACGTAGGCCGTGGCCAGCCAGGGCTCATCGGCCCGCAGATCCGCGTCCACGACCGGCACGGTGTACAGCCCCTGGACCCGCCGGGCCGCCGCCACCTCCTGCTCGAAGCGCTTGCGGAACGTCGCGTCGCCCGCGTATTCGCGGTGTACGACCTTGACCGCCACCGCGCTGCCGGCCGGCGTACGCCCCAGGTAGACCCGCCCCATCCCGCCCGCGCCCAGAATCGCCTCCAGCCGGTACGGACCGGCCTGGGGAGGATCCGCATGCCCCAGTGGGATGTGTGGTGGCGGAGCTGTCGGCCACCCCGGTTGTCCCCCCGCATCAACAGGCGGTATCGCCGGTCGACCGTGCTCCGATCGGGACATTCTCCCCGTCACCCCGTCTCTCACCGTTCGAGCGAGCGACAGCGTAAACGAACCCACCACCCCGTAACAGCTCTCCCCCTTGAGACGGCAGGTGAGACGGCAGGTGAGACGGCAGGAAGTCACTCCGGACCGCCGCTCCGGAACGAGACGCCGCCCCACGACTGTCCGTGACCGTCCTCGCGCCGCACCGCACAGCACGCGCACACCACGGCCCTGTGCGGGTACTCGCCGCTGATGGTGTTCAAGACGCCGCCAGGTGTGTACGCGCCGCAGGACGACACATGGCTGCTGGCCGAGGCGTTGCTGCGGGAGAACATCACCGCCGCGGCCGTCCTGGACGTGGGGACCGGCAGCGGGGCCCTGGCCCTCGTCGCGGCCGGGCGCGGTGCGGCCCAGGTGACCGCGGTCGATGTCTCGCCGCTCGCCGTGGCCGCCACCTGGCTGCGGGCCCGCCTCAAAGGGCTGCCGGTGCGTGTCCTCCACGGTGACTTGCTGACACCGGTGGCCGGCCGCGGGTTCGATCTCATCGTCGCCAACCCGCCCTATGTGCCGGTGGCGGGGCAGCGGGCCCGCCGGGGCCGCGGTCTGGCCTGGCAGGCCGGGGCCGACGGGCGGGCGCTGCTCGACCGGATCTGCCGGGACGCACCACCGTTGCTGCGCCCCGGCGGCGTGCTGCTGCTGGTGCACTCGGCGCTGAGCGGGGTGGAGCGAACCGTGGCGCAGTTGACGGGGAGCGGGCTGCGGGCGGCCGTGGCCGACCGCCGCACGATCCCCTTCGGGCCGGTGCTGCGCGCGCAGGCGCCCTGGCTGGAGGCCCGTGGGCTGATCGCCCCGGGCGAGACGAAGGAAGAGCTGGTGGTGATCCGTGCCGAACGACGTGCCGAACGACGAACGTGACCGCGCGGTGCGGGTGCGGCTGGGGACCGACGGCCCGATGCTGATCGAGGGGCCGGTCGAGGTCACCCTGCCCGATGGCAGCGTGGTGCGCTCCGACCGTTTCACGGTGGCCGTATGCCTGTGCGGCCGCAGCGCGCGCTACCCGTGGTGCGATACCAGCCACCGCCGCAGGCCGCCGAGGTCGCAGCGCGGATCGGGCGCGAAGTAGAAGAGCACCGCCCGCGCTCACCCCCGCCCCGCCGTCCCGGCATACAGCCGTCGCCGCCCCCTCTCCCCGGCGGAGCACCGCGCGCCCCCTGCGCAGGTGTTCTCCAGGTGAAGCGCGATCAACGGAGGTCTGAACTTGTGGTGGGTGGGGCACTCAGGGCATATGCGCTGTGGAGTGATCGACATCGGATCCCGTACGGTCCACCTCATGATCGCCGACCTGGCTCCGGACAGACCCCCGGAGCCGGTGGCATCGTGGAAACAGCCGGTCCGCGTGGCCGAGGCGACCGATCGCCAGGGGGTGATCCGGCCTGAGGCGATCCGGTCCCTGGTCGGCGCCGTTACCGCGAGTGCCGCGGCCGCCCTCGCCCACCATGTCGACCGCCTGATCCCCTTCGCCACATCGGCGGTGCGGGACGCGACCAA
This sequence comes from Streptomyces sp. 11-1-2, assembly GCF_003595545.1. NCBI lineage: Bacteria > Bacillati > Actinomycetota > Actinomycetes > Kitasatosporales > Streptomycetaceae > Streptomyces > Streptomyces sp. 11-1-2. Next base: position 8,732,965 of record NZ_CP022545.1, on the reverse strand, counting down.
CCGGGACGCCGTGCTCGGCGAGATCGAGGCCGCCACCGGGATCCGGGTGGGTTTCATGACCGGCGAAGAGGAGGCACGGCTGACGTTCAGGGCGGCACGCGGCTGGCTCGGCTGGTCGGCGGGGCGGATCCTGCTCCTCGACATCGGCGGTGGCTCGCTGGAAATCGCCTGTGGCAGCGGCAGATACCCCGATCTCGCCGTCTCCCTGCCACTGGGCGCCGACCGGCTCACCCGTCACCATCTGCCCGATGCCACGCCGGTGAAGAAGCGGGACGTCCAGGCGTTGCGCCGGCACGTACGCTCCGTGCTCGGCCAGTGCACCGCCGAACTCCGCGCCCAGCCGGCGCCCCTCTCCTGCGTCGCCACGTCCAGGACCTTCACGCAACTGGCCCGCCTCGCCGGAAGGCCACAGCCCCGCAACGGCCTGCCCGCGCTCCACAGTCTCAGCCGGAAGGACCTGGGGCCCTGGGTGCCACAACTCGCGGCCAAAACGGACGAGCAGCGAGCGAGGCTGCGCGGCATCTCCGCCTCCAGGGCGCATCAGTCCCTGGCCGGTGCGATCGTCGCGGAGGCCGTCATGGAGGTCATGGCGGTGGAACGACTCACCACCTGCCCATGGGGCCTGCGCGAGGGCGTCCTGCTCGACTACGTCTCCGGCCTCGAAGACGAGCCGCCCGCTCCCCCGGCACTCACCGCGCTCCCGGCCCTCGCGGGCCACCGGCGGCTCAACGGCATCGACGCGGTGGGCGCCGACGCATGAGAACGGGAAGCCGCGGCATCGCCCGGACCGGCTGACTCGAGCACGGATTCCGGACCGGCTGAGCCACGGGTTATGGCCGCCATTGGCTTCTCCTATGGCCGAACGAAATCATCTGCAGGCAGCTCGCGCTTTAACGGACATCGCCACGGCAATGAGTCGGCGATCAGCGGGAGAAAGCGACATCGCCCTCCCGTGGAATACCCGTGATAAGAGCGAAGGATTGACTGATGAGTTCTGCATATCTTGCCGGGAGCGTCGCGTTGGTGACCGGGGCGACCAGCGGTATCGGTGCGGCCACCGCGGCGAAGCTGGCCGAACGGGGCGCGCATGTGCTGGTGGCGGGCCGGGACGGGGCGCGGGGTCAGGCAGTGGTCGGCGCCATCCGCGGCCGTGACGGCAAGGCGGACTTCGTCGCCGCCGATCTGCGGGACGCCGAGTCCGTGCGCAAGCTGGCCCGCGAGGCCCGGGAACTGGGCGGCGGCCGGGTGGACGTCCTGGTCAACAATGCCGGGGTCTTCCCGTTCGGGCCGACGGACCAAACGCCGCAGAGCGATGTCGACACCGTCTACGCGCTGAATGTGAAGGCGCCGTTCTACCTGGTGGCGGAGCTCGCCCCGGCGATGGCGGAGCGCGGCTACGGGGCGGTCGTCAACGTGAGCACCATGGTCGCCGAGTACGGGGCGCCGGGGATGGCGCTGTACGGATCGAGCAAGGCGGCGCTGAACCTGCTCACCAAGTCGTGGGCCGCCGAGTACGGCCCGCGCGGGGTCCGGTTCAACGCCGTCGAGCCGGGGCCGACCCGCACGGAGGGCACGGCCGGTATGGGTGAGGATCTGACGGCTCTCGCCGCGCAGGCGCCCGCCGGGCGGCCCGCCGCGCCCGAGGAGATCGCCGAGGCCATCACCTTCCTGGCGAGCGAGGCGGCGAGCTTCGTCCAGGGCGCGGTGCTGCCGGTCGACGGCGGCCGCGTGGCCGTCTGACCCGGCGCGGACGGCGCCTTCACGGCCCTGGGCCCCGCCCACCAGGCGGATCCAGGGCCGCCCACCAGCAGGATCCAGGGCCGGTATCCATCTGCTGGCCTCCGCCGGCAATCGGCGGAGGCCATCGCCGCGCGCAATCTGTGTAGCCTGGCGGAAGGGCCCAGGGAGCGCACCAGGAGAGAAGTACGCGGCCCAGGAGTGGTGCCCATGGTGACGACGACGATCATGCTGTCCATCGTGTTCGCCCTGCTCGCGGCCGGCAGCAATGCGCTCGGGACGGTGCTGCAGCGCCGCGCCGCGCTCACTGTTCCCGCGTCACGATCATTGCGCCTCGGGCTGATCCGCGACCTTCTGCGCACGCCGGTCTGGTTCGGCGGGATGCTCGGCGTTGTCTTCTCCGCCCTTTTTCAGGCCCTCGCGCTGGCCACCGGATCGCTCGCCACCGTACAGCCCATCTTCATTCTCGAACTTCCGCTGGCTCTGGTGATCGGGGGGATGGTCTTCCGCGTCGGTGTGTCGCGCAAGGCATGGATCTGCGTGGCCTGCATCGTCGGTGGACTGGCTCTGGTCCTCTTCTCGCTGGCCCCCACCGGAGGGCGCGACCAGGTGCCCGGGATCTGGTGGGTGCCGGGGCTCGCGGTCACCGGAGGGATCGGTGCCGCCCTCGTTCTCGCCGGTCTGCGGCGCCCCACCGGTCTGATGCGAGCGGCCACCCTCGCGGCAGCGGCGGCCATCGGAAACGCCGTCACCGCGGCGCTGGTCAAGTCGGCCATGAACATTCTTTCCGATCAGGGCGCCGTCGCCTTTTTCACCGCGTGGCAGACGTACAGCTTCGCTGCTGTCGGCGCCTTTTCCCTGTTCCTGCTCGGGGTCGCCATGCAAGGGGGCCCGCTGATCGGCTCGCAACCCGCTTTGACGCTCGGCGATGCCACGGTGAGCTTCTGTCTCGGCGTGACGCTCTACGGCGAGCAGCCGCGCGCCGGATTCTGGCTCGTACCGGCGCTGCTGGGACTGAGTGTGCTCCTGTACGGAATTTTCGCGCTGTCCCATACGCGTTGCCTCGCCCAGTGTGTCGACCGGAGCAGGGATGAACTCGGTGGCCTCGGGGAGCCTGCGGCGGCGCGCGGGTGAAGTCGCCCGTAGAATCGTGAATAAGGCGAAGTTGGGCCTCCCGGACAAAGTGAGCGTCGTGGCGTCGGACCTCTACGAGCTGTTGGAGGGTCGAAAGTGATCAGCCACCATGCCTACGCCGTCGAACCGTGGTGCTTGCGCGAGACCGAGCTCAACCTGGACGTCCTCGCGCAGAGTGAATCCGTATTCTCCGTGTCCAACGGGCATGTCGGCTGGCGCGGCAACCTCGATGAGGGCGAGCCGCACGCCCTGCCCGGCAGCTATCTCAACGGTGTGCACGAGCAGCATCCGCTGCCGTACGCGGAATCCGTCTACGGATTCCCCGAGTCCGGCCAGACGGTGATCAACGTGACCAACGGCAAGCTCATCCGGCTGCTGGTCGACGACGAACCGTTCGACTTGCGCTACGGGCGGTTGCGTTCGCATGAGCGCGTGCTCGACCTGCGCACCGGCCTGCTCCACCGCGTCTGCGAGTGGACGTCGCCGGTCGGCAGGACGGTGCGCGTGCGCTCCACCCGACTGGTCTCCTTCACCCAGCGCGCCATCGCCGCGGTCGCCTATGAAGTGGAGCCGGTGGACGCCCGGACGCACGTGGTCGTCCAGTCGGAGCTCGTCGCCAATGAGCAACTCCCCGCGCTCAGCGGCGATCCCCGGGTCGGCGCCGCCCTGAAGTCGTGCCTTCGGCCCGAGGAGCACGCCGCGGTCGATACGCGGTTGCGCCTGGTGCACCACACGGCGGTGAGCAATCAGCGGATCGGGGCCGCGGCCGACCATGTGGTGCGGGGCCCCGGATCCACCCGGAGCTCCAGTGAGAGCGCTGACGACGTGGGCCGCCTCACCGTCACCGCGGTCCTGGACCCCGGTGAGACGCTTCGCATCGAGAAGTTCGTCTCCTACGGCTGGTCCGGGATTCGCTCGCTGCCGGCCGTCCGGGACCAGGTCGAGGCCGCCCTCACCGGTGCGCGCAACACCGGCTGGCAGGGCCTGGTCGACCAGCAGCGCGAGTATCTCGACGGCTTCTGGCGCCATGCCGATATCGAGGTCGACGGCGACGCGGAAATCCAGCAGGCCGTCCGCTTCGCCCTCTTCCATGTGCTGCAGGCGGGCAGCCGGGCCGAACAGCGGTCGATCCCGGCCAAGGGCCTGACCGGCTCCGGATACGACGGACACGCCTTCTGGGACACCGAGACGTTCGTTCTGCCACTGCTCACCTACGCCTCGCCGAACTGCGTCGCCGAGGCCCTGCACTGGCGGCAGAACACCCTGCCGGCGGCGCGGGCGCGCGCCCAGCAGCTCGGACTGCGCGGTGCGGTCTTCCCCTGGCGCACGATCGACGGTGCGGAATGCTCCGGATACTGGCCCGCCGGAACCGCGGCCTTCCACATCAACGCGGATATCGCCGCCGCCGCCGTGCGCTACGTCTGGGCCACCGGCGACACCGACTTCGAACGGCGCACCGGTGTGGAACTGCTGGTGGAGACGGCCCGGCTGTGGCATTCCCTCGGCCATCACGACTCCGGGGGCCGCTTTCACATCGATGGCGTCACCGGCCCCGACGAGTACAGCGCGCTCGCGAACGACAACACCTACACCAACCTCATGGCCCGGGCGAATCTGCTGGCCGCCGCCGATGTGGCCGAGCGCCACACGGAGCAGGCCGCGGCGCTCGGTGTCGACAAGGAAGAGGCCGCCGCATGGCGTGACGCCGCCAAGGCGATGTCCGTGCCGTACGTCAGTGCGCTGGGCCTCCACGAACAGTCGGCGGGCTACACCTGCCTCGAAGTATGGGATTTCCGGGGCACACCACCCGAGCTGTACCCGCTGATGCTGCATTTCCCGTATTTCGACTTGTACCGGAAGCAGGTGGTCAAACAGGCGGACCTGGTGCTGGCGATGTATCTGTGCGGCGATGCCTTCGAAGCCGACCAGAAGGCGCGCAACTTCGCCTACTACGAGCCGCTGACGGTCCGGGACTCCTCGCTGTCGGCCTGTGTCCAGTGTGTGATGGCCGCCGAAGTGGGCCATGTGCGGCTCGCCTTCGACTACCTGGGCGAGGCAGCGCTGATGGACCTCGCGGATCTGGAGAAGAACACCCGCGACGGCCTGCACATCGCCTCCCTGGCAGGCACCTGGGTAGGACTGGTCGCCGGCTTCGGCGGCATGCGCGACCACGGGGACGTCCTGTACTTCGCGCCCAGGCTCCCCGAGAGCCTCAGCCGGCTGGCCTTCTCCATGCTGATCCGGCAGCGCTGCCTGCGGGTCGACATCACGGGCTCGCAGGTCACCTACACGCTGCGGGATGGCGAGCCGCTCCGGATCAGCCACGGCGGCGAGGTCATCACCCTGTCCAAGGGCTCGCCCGAGACCCGCCCCCTCGAGCGCCCAACGGCCCTGCCCGAGCCCGTCCAACCGCCGGGCAGACGACCCGAACCACGCCGCTGACCGCATCAGGGACCTACTGCCACACAAACGGTTTCCGCCCGTTCCTGGCCGCTGTCGGTCACCAGATGGCGGGGCCATCAAGGGGACTCAGCGCCCACTGCTCAGTTCCTTACAGACTTCGGCACTGGTCGGCCGATCGGCAGGATCGGGGCTGAGCATGGCTTCGATGAGCTTGCCGAGCACCCCGTGCACGTTCACCGGTCGGTGTGGTCCGTCCACGATGGCTTGCCGTTGGTCCTTGCGGCCGGCGTCGTCGGGATACGCGACATGGCGCAGCCCGGTTGCGCTGATGAAGAGCGAGGCGCCGAGGGCGTAGACGTCCGCTGCCAGGGTCGGGGTGGCCGTACCGGTCTCCAGTACGCTCCGGGAGATCTCCGGGCTCTCGTAGTGGACGAGACAGCCCCGATAGCTGAAGTCGTACGCGGCGGGGATGGCTCCGCCTTGGGCCAGTGCGAGATCAATGAGCGCCGTTCCCCCATGGCTGATGATCAGATGCGCGGGTTGAATGTCCCCGTGCGCCCACCCTGTGGCGTGCAGCGCGGCTACGGCTTCCGCACACGACAGCGCTTCACCCAGGTCGGGCTCTGGCGAGGCCCCTTCGGCGCGGTGCGGCTGCCAAAGGTCGTACAGGCTGTTGCCCCGGTGCCAGGGCTGGACGTTCCAGGTGCCGTGTTCCCAGTCGCCATAACTGACGTGTTTCCGGTTGAGGTGCTGCAAGATTGCGCCCTCACGGCCGGGGGCCAGGGCAGTCCATTCCTGGGCCTCCCATTCACTTGTTGCTTTGATGGGATAGCCGAGCTTGACGGCAAACCGGCCGTGCCGCGTCTCGACATCCCAGACCGTTGATCCGCGCCGGTTCAGTACGAGCCGCCTCGCTGAGGGCGCCAGCGTCTCCAAGACGCTGGTGGGGATCTCGTACGGCGCTGCGTCGGCCATGAATTCCGGTCCTCTCCAAGAGCGCGGGCCGACCCTCAGCCTGTGCCGGGGGTCGGCCCTGTCTCACATCACCGGCGGGAGACTACTCCGACTGTCCGTACGGCCGTCCGCAGTCCGCATCGCACTGCGCGGCGTTCTCACCGTTCACGGTCCACAGGTCATCGAAGACCATGAAGCCCGCTGCCTTCATGGCGTGCGCGCTGGCTGTGACTGCCTCCAGGGTGCGCCCGCCACCACCGGGGGCGGGGTTGTGATGCAGGAAGCGCCCGGCGTGCTGGTGGCAGAACTCCCTGTACTCCTTGGTGTGCAGGATGAAGGCGTGTAAGCCCAGGTCCACGTCATCCGACGGCATCATGGCCACACTCGCCGTCGCCGCCGTCGCCGCCGTCGCGACGAACGCAAGGGCCTGATCGGCGATGCGCTCGGCCCGCTCCGGGGTCTGCCCGTTGTGGGTGACGACGAAGTGAGCGAGGCTGCTGAACAGCTCTTCGCCGATCAATGACCGGCCGGTCTTCTGGTCGTTCAGTACTGCTGTCATTGCTGTGTTCCCTCCCTGGTCGGAGTGTGCTCGGCACTTGCTGACCCGCCCCGATCGCTAGCCCTTCCTGTTGCGAACGATCGGGGCGGGGCCTCACCCACCCACCAGACGGGAACCAACACCGTCCGGCGGGTGGAGCTATAGAACGTGTCAGGGCAGATCGTCGACGGAGTTGGGATGCGGCCGCACTTCCTCCGGGAACTTGACGTTCTTGGAGTCAGTCATCCACTCCTGTCCGCCCTTCTCGGGGCGGAGGAACGCGACGAGCGGGCCCGGCAGCTGGTGGTCGAAGGTGAGTTCCTTGACATCACAGATGGCTTGGAGAATGCCCACATGCCCCGTGGCAGCGTCGTAAGCCTCCTCGCCCGGCTGAGGCCCGTTGTACGGCGTCGGCTCATTCACCCGATCCCCCCCAGCGAGCACCGGACGGGGGCATCTTGTGGCCGTCCGGATGGTGCCGGATCTTCAGTTCGAGATCGGCGGCCAGCCGATAGTCACCGGCTTCCATGGCCTTCGCCTTGTTGTGCTTCAGGCGGGTGCACGTGGCACACAAGGTCATCGGGTCCGCCCTTCGCGCCCAAGGTGCTTGTCGATCTTCTTCTTGAGGGTCTCCGCACGCTGGTCCAGCTCCTTCTGAGTTGGGGGCTTGGGCGCGCCTTGCTGCGCCTCCTGCGATTGCGCCGGAGGCTCGATCGCGCTCACCGCGAGACTCTCAGCGCTCGCTGCCGCTCGTACCGGAGCACGTACAACGGCACGGGATCGGTGTCCCAAGCGATCGGGAAGCGGTCACCGGCCGGGATACGCGGTAGCTGAAGCGTGGGTGAATCCGCGTCACCGACAGGCACACAGGTCGGAACGGATACGGGCACGGCGACGCGGGCCGGGGTGTGCTGTGACGCATTGGTTGTCCGATGGCGCCCAGGGACGGGGAATAACCTTCGCCCCCACCGTTCCATGGATCGGGCGATACGCTCTCTCACGTTGACGCTCCCTACGCAGCGTTGACCATGCCCCCGGGCCGGTCGCACGGTCGCGGGGGTCCTGCTCGCTCTAGGCAACCGCGCCACTACGCATCGCGGTACCGTGACAAGAGCGGCAGCTTTTAAATGCTTTAAGCGCCTGCCTTTGCTGAGGAGATGAGCGCAGAGTGAGCCAGCGGGAGCCGAACGAGGGCCTGGAGCGGCTGTTCCGAGAGACCGGGTGGACACTGCGGCAGTTCGTCCAGGAGGTCAACCGCATCGGCACCGAACGCGGAACGCCCCAGAAGTACCGGGAACCATCCGCTCACCAGTGGTTTAGGGGGCACATGCCGAAAGAGGCTGTTCGGCCGCTGATCTTGGAGGCATTCGCCCGGAAACTGGGCCGCCCGATCACCCATGCTCAGGCGGAGTTCGCGTTGCCCGCAGACGAGTCGAACGCACGCCCGGGTACCGTGGAGGCGTTGATCGACTTGGGGAGGCAGGACATGGACCCCTCACGGCGCAGCGTCCTTGGCGCGAGCCTCTTCTCTGTCGCGCTAACGGTGCCTAATTGGCCGGACGTTGTGGGTCGCATGGAAGCGGTTCAGACAGGGCGGGTGCAGCGTATAGGGATGCCTGATGTCCATACGGTCGTGGCCATGACCGAACGGATCTCAGAGCTTGATGATCAGTTCGGCGGCCGACATGCGCGCCCCATGGCCGCAGCATTCCTCGTCAATACGGTGACTCCATACCTCCGGGCCGACGCCACGGAAGCGGTCCGTAAAGCGATGATGTCCGCAGCGTCGGACCTGTGCTATCTCACCGGATACATGGCCGTGGACGAGGGAATTCACGGGCTGGCTCAGCAGTATTATTTGAAAGCCTTGAAATTAGCTGGAGCCTCGGAGGATCACCTAACTTACTGCACCACGCTGCGAGGAATGAGCGTTCAGGCAGTCGACCTAGGGCATGGCAGGGCCGCCATGCGGCTTGCCGATGCCGCCGCTGCCGCGTCCCCCAAGGCCGGCCCCAGAATGCGGGCATTTCTTGCCGGTCAACAGGCGCACGCTTCGGCACAGATCGGCGAGAAGACCAAGGCCCTCACGTACCTTCGGGAAGCCGAATCCGCTATGGACAAGGCCGAGTCTCAGCAGAAAGCATTTGGATCGTACGATCCGGCGGCCTTGAATTATCACACCAGCCAGGTTCGTTACGAACTTGGTGACGTGACTGGTGCGATCGAAGCAATGAAGCAGTCAGACCGATTGAGGTATGACGTTTATCGGCGCGCTCGCGTCCGGCAGCGCGCCATGCTGGCCGAGCGGCAAATCGCAGTAGGGCATGTGGAGGCAGCATGCGCTACATGGCACAGCGCACTCGACGATTACCCGCTGGTCCAATCAGGGAGGGCTGATCAGCGAATGCAGAGCATGCTGCAACTGATCAAACCGCATCTGAAGAACCATGCCGCCCGCGACCTGAACGACCGCGCACGAATGGTCATGCCTGGCTCGCTGCCGGCCTGAGGAGTGCGCACGCCCCGGTCGGATCGTGCTGGCGCTGGCGGGGCTCAGAGCCGGATACCTGAGGCACGCGCATCCGGTTCGAGGCGGTGGCTCGGGGAAAGGGGACGACGGCACTGTCGTCACGACCCGGCCAGCCTTGATGGAGGGTGAAGTGGTCAGCAAGCCAGACCGTCGTACGGTTCTCGGCGCCACCGCCGGCGCCGCGCTCACCGGGGCGTTCAGCGCCCCCGCCACCGCCGCCTCGTTCGCCGAGACGTCCGGCCGCGTCACGGTGCATTCGCCGAATGGCCGGTTGCGGGTAACCGTTCTCACGGCGGACGGGTCTCTCCGGTATCAGGTCGTGCGTGATGGCCGGGTCCTGGTCGCGCCCTCCGGGCTCGGGCTCGACCTGGCCGGCCGGCCATCGCTCACCAGCGGGCTGGTGGTGGAATCCGTCAAGCGCAGGACGGTCAAGGAGTCGTGGCGTCCGGTGTGGGGCCCCGACGCGCTCGTCCGCAACCATGCCAGGGAGTGCGTGCTGCGGACCGTGCAGCCGGCGAGTGGGATACGGCTGGACCTGGTCATCCGGGTCTTCGACGACGGCGTCGGATTCCGCTACCACCTGCCGGCGCAGACCGGGCTCGACGCCTACACGGTCACCGCCGAGCGCACCGAGTTCGCGCTGCCGCCGACGGCCACGAGCTGGTCGCTGGAGGCGGGTACCGACTGGAGGGCCGACGAACGGCACTACCGGCGGGCCCCATTGTCCGACGTGGATACCGCGCAGACCCCGCTGACGTTGGCCACGACGGACGGTCAGTACGTCGTCGTGCACGAGGCGGCACTGATCGACTATCCGAGTATGACCCTCGCCGCCGACCCCACCCGGCCGGGCACGTTCACCAGTGAACTGATCAGCCTTCCCGACGGCACCAAGGCCCGGCTGTCGGGCGAGTTCTCCACCCCGTGGCGCACGCTGACCATCGGCGACCGTCCCGGTGATCTCGCCGAATCGCACCTGATCGAGAACCTGAACGAGCCGTGTGCGCTCGCCGATACGTCATGGATCTCGCCCGGCACATACGTCGGCGTGTGGTGGGAACTGCAGCGGCGCCACACGACCTGGACGGCGGGGCCACACCATGGGGCGACGACCGAGCGTGTCAAGCAGTACATCGACTTCGCCAGGGAGGCGGGCGCGAGCAGCGTTCTCGCGGAGGGCTGGAACACCAATGCCGGCGGCCAGTGGACCGGCCAGGATTTCCTGACGCCCCAGCCGGACTTCGACCTGCCCGAGGTGCTGCGCTACGCACGGGCCAACGGCATCGGGTTCACCGCTCATAACGAGACCCGCGGCTTCGTCGACTACTACGAGCAGCACCTGGACACGGTCTTCGCACGGTACGCCGAGCTCGGCATCCACTCGGTCAAGACCGGCTATGCCACCAGGTTCGAGCTGGGCGGGGTGAACCGCGGCCACTTCGACCAGGAAGCCGTGCGCCACTATCAGCGGGTCGTCGACACCGCGGCCCGCTACAAGATCATGGTCATCGCGCACGAGGCCATCAAGCCGACCGGACTGGCACGCACGTACCCGAACATGATGACCGGTGAGGGGGTGGCCGGGATGGAGCAGCAGAACTACATGGGGAAGCTCGGGAATCCGCCGGAGCAGGCCACCATCCTGCCGTTCACCCGGTTCATGGGCGGGCCGGCCGACTACACCCCGGGCGTGCTCAACGTGACCTGGGACCCGGCTGGGCTCGGTACCCGCGTCCAGACGACATCGGCCACGCAACTCGCGCTGTACTCACTGTTCTTCAGCCCGCTGCAGATGCTGGCCGACACCCCGGAGAACTACCGCTCCCACCCGGGTTTCGCCTATCTGAAGGACATCCCGGCCAGTTGGGACGAGACTCGGTTCCTGGACTGCGTGATCGGCGACTACACGGTCGCCGCCCGCAGGAAGGGCCACACCTGGTATCTCGGCGCGATCACCGACGAGCAGGACCGGACGCTGCGGGTGCCGCTGCGGTTCCTGGGACCGGGTCGGTACAGAGCCGAGATCTACCGCGATGCCGCTGACACGAGCTGGCACGACAACCCGCTGCCGATCGACGTCCGGACCACAACGGTGCGATCGTCCACTGTGCTCACCCTGCGACTCGTCGCCGGCGGCGGCACCGCGATCCGGTTGCGCCCCGCGCGCTCCTGACCGGCACAGGCGAACGGGCGGAGAGCACGGACAGGTACCGCGACCCGACCATGGACACGTAACACTCTCCGTCCAGGCGCAGCATCAACCGTGAGTTCAAGAGCGGTCGTTCGGACGGAGCCTGCCGGCCCGGAGCAGTGCGTCTTCGGCTCGGGCCGCCAGCTCGGTGACGAGGTCGGCCGCGGAAGGCACATCGGTGATGAGGTCGACGGCCTCGCCCGCCCAGACCGGCAGGGGCGGAATCACCCCTCGTGCCACGTCGTCCTGGTAGTCCTGACGCGCCCGGGAGTCGTCGGCCAGCTCGGCCTCCCGGCCGCGCCATCGGTCGAGATAGGGGTGGCTGAGCGTACGGGCGCTGTACTTCTCGAGGGGCCAGCTCGCGCCACGAGCGATGTCCAGCACGCTGTTGCGTTCAGTGTCCTGTCCGCGTCCTTCGACCAGGGCCTTGCTGATGGAGCGGTCGACCAGGGCCTCGGTCGTGGCCTGGAAGCGGGTGCCGATGAGAGCGCCCGCGGCGCCCAGGGCCAGGGCGGCGGCGACGCCGCGGCCATCGGCGATACCGCCGGCCGCCAGGACCGGTACCGGTGCCGCGAGGTCCGCCACGAGCGGCACGAACGGCAGCGTGGACCGGCCGCGACGGGCACCGTGGCCACCGCTCTCGGTTCCCTGCGCCACGATGACGTCGGCGCCCACGTCCAGGGCCCGCTCGGCCTCGTCCAGATCGGTGACCTGAACGATCAGAACCGCGCCCGACCGGCGGATCCTGTCGACGAATGGGCTCGGGTCTCCGAAGGACAACATCACCGCCGCGGGATGGAACTCCAGCGCCTGCTCCACCGCGCCGACATCGATCGCCCAGCTCAGAAACCCGACACCCCACGGCTGGTCGGTGCCCTCCGCGACGATCGGCAACTCCCGCTCCAGCCAAGCCCGGTCCCCGTACGCACCGCCCAGCAGACCGAGCCCGCCCGCCCGGGAGACGGCCGTGGCCAGTGCGCCCCCGGCCGCACCGCCCATCGGTGCCAGCACGATCGGGTGCCGCAGGCCCAACAACTCCGTCAACTCCGTCGACAACGCCATGCCCCATCATCGCTCCTGTGCCGACGGGCAGGGCACGGGCCGAGGCAACGCGCCCGCCCGCCGATTCAGCACCGTGGGGGATCTCCGCATGAGACATCGCCGAGGAGGCGGCACAGGCGCTCAGTACGCAAGCTCCCCGATGCCGCCATCAACGCGCAGACCGTCCAGTCGTAGGGCGGCCTCGTCCAGCCGTTCCTGCGAGCGACCGGTGATCGCGACAGTCGCTCCCTCGGCGAGGAACTCACGGGCGGTCTCGAAGCCGATGCCGCTCGTACCGCCGGTGATCAGTGCGCGTTTTCCCGCAAGACGACCCATTGAACTCACTCTCCTCACTTGCGCCAAGGGGCGTGGTTTTGGCAGCACGACGGCGCCGACCCGCACCCCTCGACTTCCATGCCATCGTTCAAGAACCCCCTCGGCCGTCACCGTACGGCACTTTTGTGTGAGCGGTCAAAAATTCATAACATGGGGATATGGCACGGACAGGACGCCCCCGCGAGTTCGACAAAGAGCAGGCCCTGGAGCGCGCGCTCCTGCTGTTCTGGTCCCGGGGCTACGGAGCGACCTCCGTCCAGGACCTAGTCGACGCGCTGGCCCTGGAGCGGGGCAGCCTGTATGGCGCCTTCGGCGACAAGCGGCGCTTCTACCTGGCGGCGGTCCAGCTCTACTGGGACACCTACGAGCGCCGGCTGGTCACGGCGCTGGAGGCCGGGCCGGTGCTGCCGGCGCTGCGCGAGGTGCTCGCCACCCCGACCCGGGTCCAGGAGTACGCCTCCGACCTCAGCGTTCCGCTCGGGTGCCTGCTCGGCAACGCCACCGCCGAGCTGGTCCCGCACGATGCCGAGTCGAGCGAGATCGTGGCCCGCTCGCACGCCCGCTTCACCCAGATCGTCGCCGACGCCCTGCGGCGCGCACAGGCCGACGGCGAGGTCACCCGGGATGCCGCCCCCGAGGCCCAGGCGCAGCTACTGCTCTTCACCGTCCAGGGCCTTTCCCTGGTCTCCCGCGCCGGACTCGACACGGCCACCGCATTCGCCGCCATCGACGCCCTGATCGACGCCCTCCGGGCTTGATCCGCGGGCTCGGGGCCCGAATCCCTGGCGGCGCACCCGTGGACGACCTGGGGGGGTGCACCGACTGGGGAGTGCCCATGGCCGACCGCGAACGGTGCTGGCCGAGACTCGGCCAGCACCGTCGATGTACGTAGTGCATGTGGGTTGTTCTTACAACTCGCTCGCCGGCCTGTGCCGATGGCCTGGCCCGGGAGGGGGCCGCACAGGCTGACGACAGGCCGCCCCGGTGCAGCCCTCAGTCCTTGAAATGCTCCAGGATCCGGTGCATCCCGCTGTTCCAGTTCTCCTTGAGCGCCGCCACCGCCGCGTCGATGTCGCCGCGCTGCAGACACTCCGCGATCCGCTCGTGCTCCACGGCGGAGCGCTCCAGGATGTCCGTGTCGCCGAGGGCCACCCGCTCGTAGCGGTGCATCGTCACCTTCATCGAGGTGATCAGCTTCATCAGCCGGTCGTTGGTGCAGCCCGACAGGAGCAGGTCGTGCCACGCGTCGTCGTAACGCTCTATGACGTCGTGCGGCGCCTGTGGCGCGGAGAAGGCCCGTGCCTCCTCGAGGAGACGAGGAGCCGTCGCCCGCAGACGCTCCGGGTCGCTGGACTCCAGGGCCAGTGCCTCCAGCGCCGCCACGATCGCGGTCAGATCACGGAATTCCTGCGCGCTCAGCGGCGTGAACCGGAAGCCCTTGCCACGGTCGCTGGTGATGACGCCCTCGCGCTCGAGCGTGATCAGTGCCTCGCGCAGCGGAGTGCGGCTGACTCCGAGTTCGGTGGCGAGCTGTCCCTCGTTGATCGGCTCGTTGGTCGCGATGGTGCCGCGCCCGAGGCGCTTGATCAGTTCCTCCTTGACCTGTTCGCGCAGCGGGCGGTTTTCGATTGGCATGTGGGGGAGCCCTCCTCTTCCGTCCGGTCGATTATCCGTTACCGGCGAGTCACGCGGTACCGGCTCCGTCGACCGGGATGATCGCCCCGCTCATGAACGACGACGCGTCGGACGCGAGGAAGGCCACGGTCTGTGCGATGTCCCTCGGCTGCCCGATCCGGCCGAGGGGCCGGTCGGCGGCGTCGGCGTAGAACGCGTCGGAGCTCTCGCCGAGCTGCCGGGCCTCCTCGGCGAGCATGCCGGTGGCCGTGTCGCCGGGGCAGACGCAGTTGACGCGGATGTTGTCGGGGCCGTGGTCGATGGCCATGGCGCGGGTCATATTGACGACGGCGCTTTTGGAGGCGCAGTACGAGACGGCGCGGCGGCCACCCGAAATGCCCCACCCGGAGCCGGTGTTGATGATCGAGCCGCCGCCCTGCGCGGCCATGCCCGGTATCACCAGGCGGCTCATCAGCATGATGGAGCGGACGTTCACGGCCATCACCAGGTCCCAGTCGTCCTCGGTGATCTCGCAGACGGTGGAGCGGCGGATGATGCCGGCGTTGTTGAACAGCACGTCGACGTCGCCGAAGTACTCCCGCGCGGCGGCGGCCACGGCCTCGCAGTCCTCGCGTCGCGAGACGTCGCAGCGGACGAAGACGCCGCCGGTGTCCTTGGCGGTCTGCTCGCCGCCGTCCGTGTCGATGTCGGCGATGACGACGCGGGCGCCGAGTTCGGCGAGGACATGAGCGGTGGCCCGGCCGATACCGGTGGCTCCGCCGGTGACGATGGCACGTTTGCCGTTGAGAGTGATCATGAGGGGTTCCTTTACCGGGGATGGGGCGCGGTTCAGGCGCTCGGACGGTCAGGCGGTTCAGGCGGTCAGGTCGTCAGCCGGTTCAGACGGTTCAGGTGGTCAGGCGGTACAGCGATGTGCGGCGGCGGCCGGTGATGACGGGCAGATGGCCCGCCAGTTCGGCATCCAGCGCCTCGTCGCCCGTGTCGAGGAGGAGAGGGCGGCCGCCCAAAGACGCCAGCTTCTGTTCGGTGCACACCACGAGCAGCCGCTCCCGGCCGCCCGCCGCGCGCAGGACACGCGGCGAGATCTGCTGGTTGCCGCGGCCGAGGAGAAAGCCCTGGCCGCCGATGGGGGAAAGGGCGATCCAGCACGGCCCCGCCGCGAGGAGGGCGTCCTCCCCCGCGTCGCGCAGAACGACCTCCGCGGGGTGACCGGGCCGCAACGCGAGCACGTCGACGCCGGTGAGGGAGACATCGGCCCCCAGCGCGGCGGCAACGGCGCGGGTGGTACTGCCCGGGCCGAGTGCCAGCAGTCCGTCGCCGACACGCTCGGCGACCTCGGCGGCGATGCCGCCGACCGCCTCCGGCGCACCGGCCGTGCTGCCGGTCTTGCGCTGCTGGACGCGCACGGGCACGTCGGGGACGGGGAGCCAGCCGTAGAGGCGGGAGGCGACGCGTCCTGCGCGCAGTTCATCCTCGTCCCGGTCCATCACTTCGGCGTCGCGCAGGCGTACCGAGCCGGAGCGGGCGAGCCACGCGGCGGCGACCTCGCCCGCCGCGCGCGGGCTGACGCCGAACACGGCCGAGTGCATCTTGACGCCGGTCGGCACCCCGAGTACCGGGCAGTGCGCCCCGCCGAGCGCGGTGAGCACGTCCCTGGCGGTACCGTCGCCGCCGGCGAGGAGCAGCAGATCGACTCCCTCGGCGACGACGGCGCGTACGGCGGCGAGGGTGTCCTCGGCCGAGGTCTCGTCCTCGGCCCCCGGGGCGTACACGACCCGCGCTGTCAGCCCGGCCGCGGCGACGGAGTCGGCCCCCATGGCTCCGGCGGCGGTGACGACTTCCGGTTCCGCGCCGGGGCGCCCACCGCCCGGCCCCGCGACCGCGCCACCCAGCGCACCCGCACCGGCACCGGCACCCGGTCCTGCCCGCAGTTCACGCAGTTCACGCAGTTCACGCAGTGCCGCGGCCGCCCGTTCCCCCGCCAGGGGCCTCGCGCCCAGGGCGAGGGCACGGTGGCGGCGCTCCTGGCCGTCGGTGCCGCCCAGGCCCACCCGGCCGCCGAGTCCGGCGACCGGGTTGACCACCAGGCCGATCCTGGTCAACGGGCCGCCCCACCAAGGATCTTGCGGCGGTAGGCGCGCCAGGAGACGGCCCAGGTGGCCGGGTCGTCCAGGGTCTCCGGGCGGACCCGGTGGATGGTCGAGCGGTGCGGGGCCGTGCGGACCGTGTCCGGGGACTCGTACGCCTCGCGGGCGATCTCGGCGAGGATCGCCGCGTACTCGTCCAGGTCGTCGCGCGTGTACGACTCGGTCGGTTCGAGTGTCATCGGCTCGGGGACGAGGTACGGGTGGTGGCTCGTCCAGTAGTGCGTGCCGAAGTCCGCGGCGCGCAGCCCGATGTCCTCGGAGTGCAGCCCGGTGTCCTCGTGCAGCTTCTGCCAGCTGTAGCGGACCTGTTCGACGCGCGGCCGCCCCTGGGCGTACGGCACCGAGACACCCGGGATCTGCCGGACCTTGTGGAGCAGGTAGTTGTTGTTGAGGACGGCTGTCTCCGCGGCGGAGCGCAGCCCCTCCGCGCCGAGCGACATGATCCATGCGTACGCGCGCACGAGGTTCGGCACCACCCCGTAGAACGGCCGCATCTTTCCGATGGACTCGGGCCGGTCGTCGTCCAGACGGTAGCGCTCGCCGTCGAACTCGACGGTGGGGCGCGGCAGATACGGTGCCAGCTCCTCCCGCACCGCGCACGCGCCGGCCGCCGGCCCGCCGCAGGCGTGCGGCGTCGAGAACGTCTTGTGCAGATTGAAGTGGCACAGGTCGAACCCGGCCTCGCGGGCGCGCGTGATGCCGAGGATGCCGTTCGCGTTGGCCTGGTCGTACGAGCACAGGCCACCCGCCTCGTGCACGATCCGTACGAACTCCTCGATGCGCGGGTTGTAGATGCCCGTGTCCTCGGGGTTGGTGATCAGCAGCGCGGCCGTGCGCGGTCCGACCGCGGCCTTGAGCGCCTCGATGTCCGGGTAGCCGTCCGCGTCCGGGTGGAGGGTGATGACCTTGAAGCCGGCCGTCTTCGCACAGGCCGCGTTCGACGGGTGGGAGAAGATCGTCGTGATGACTTCGTCGCGCTGCTCCAGCTCGCCGCGTGCGGCGAAGTACGCCCGGATCATGGCTACGTTCGTGTAGATCGCGGCCGAGCCGGCCGCCGGCTGGAGGGAGACCCGGTCCATGCCGGAGATCTCCTTGAGGAGCAGTTCCAGGCTGTGGATGATGCCGAGGACGCCCTGGACGGTGTCCTCGTCCTGGAGCGGATGCAGCGCGGCGATGCGCGGGTCACGGACGAACTGGTCGTTGACCTTGGGGCTGTACTTCATGGTGCAGGTGCCCTGGCCGACGTCGATGTTGAGGTCGGCGCCCAGGTTCTCCTGCGACAGACGCAAGTAGTGGCGCAGGACCTGCTGCTGTGACATCTCGGGCAGGGCGGGCGGCGCGGCGCGGCGCAGCGTCGGGGGAATCTCCACCGGGGCGATGGAGGGGTCCGGCGCCGGGACAAGGACACCGCGTTCGCCCGGCGAACCGAGCTCGAAGATCAGCTTCTCGTCCCAGGATGCCTGCTGGAAGCGGCGCAGGCGCGGCTTGGGCGCGATCCGCGCGTCCTCGGGGGAGACGGGTGCGGGTGCGGTGTGGGCGGTCACTTGACGATCTCCTCGAGGGCGGCGGCGAGCCGGTCGATGTCGGCCTTGGAGTGGACTTCGGTGACGCAGAAGGCGGCCTCGTGCTCGCCGGTGGGCACGGAGCCGTAGATGCCGCGCTCCTTGAGGTCGGCTCGGATCTCGGCGGCGGTCCTGCCGCCGGTGTAGCGCACGGTGAAGTCGGCGAAGTGCAGGGCATCGCCGTACGGGACCTCGATGCCGGGCACCTGGGCGAGGCACTGCCGGGCGTACGCGGTGTGGGCGAGGATCGTGTCGCCGATCTCGCGCATGCCCCGCGGTCCCATCAGGGCGAGATAGACACCGGCACCGATGCCGTGCAGCGCGGCCGCCGTGCCCACCCACTCCTTGCCCTCCTCGCGCAGGGCGAAGGAGGTCCGCTCGTGTGCGACGTCGCCGAAGCCGTACTCGCCCTCGACCGAGGTGGGCGCGAGCCCGAACAGGCGCGAGGGGTACTCGGCGACCAGCCGCTCCTCGTCGCGGGTGGCGATGAAGCCGGCGTTGCCGCCGCCGAAGCTCTGGTGGATGCCGAGCGGCTGGATGTCGCCACAGGCGATGTCCGCGCCGTACGCGGAGGGGGGTGCGAGCACGCCGAGGGTGAGCGGATTGCAACCGACGACGTACAAGGCGCCCGCGCCGTGCGCGAGTTCCGCGAGCCGCGGCAGTGACGAGTCGACGATGCCGAGGGCCGACGGGGCGTCCGCGTAGACGGCCGCGGTGTCACCGGCGGCCAGCTCCTGGTGCAGTGCGTCGAGGTCGGCGCGGCCCGTCTGGGGGTCGACCGGGACCACGGTGACGTCATGGTCGGGACGGACGTAGTCCCGTATGCGTGACAGCTTGTCCGCGTCGATCGCGGTGGCGACGAGCACGCGGCGGCGCCCGGTGACGCGGCCCGCCATGCGCAGGGCGGTCCCGGCGGCCTGGAAGCCGTCGTACACCGGGACGTTGACGACCTCGACGTCGAGGAGCTCGGCCATCATCGACTGGTACTCCCACAGCGCCTGGAAGCGGCCGTGGTCCTCGTAAGGCTCGCCCGCGTACGCCGTGAGGAACTCGCTGCGGTTGACCACCTCGTCCACGACCGCGGGCACATGGTGCTGGTAGCAGCCCGAGCCGAGGAAGCTGAGGACCTGCCGCGTTGAGGTGTTGCGGGCGAGCAGTTCCTCCATATGCCGGGTGAGTTCGGCTTCTGAACGCAGCGGAGCCGGCAGGTCGAGGGGGCGGTGCAGCCGGATCCCGGCCGGGATGTCGGCGTAGAAGTCCTCGATGCTCGCCGCACCGATCTCTTCGAGCATCGCCTGCCGCACTGACGGCACGGAGTTCGGGATGTAGGGGTGGACAAAGTTCTCGGACGACGTCATGCCGTGCCTTTCGCGTAGGCAAGCAGCTTGGCCCGGCCGGGGGCGGCCGGCCTCAAAAGTCTTTGCTTGTACACCTCTTGACGGCGGACTCCGTCATTCAGTGTTCTGAATACAGCATTATGCATTCAGGCACCAGGAGGCAAGAGTGTCAACGAGACCCACCCGGCGGGCCGTTCTGGCCACGGGCCTCGCGGCCACGGCGTCATCCCTGCTCAGCGGCTGTGCCATGGGTGGCGTGGGCGGCGGCGGACGGGCTCCCGAGATCGACGGGAAAGCGGACGACAAGGGAGGAAAGGCCGGCGGCAGGATCACCGTCTGGTCGTGGGACGTGGCCGCCAAGGCCATGAAGCGCCTCGCCGGCGACTTCGAGAAGCGCCACCCCGGCACCACCGTCGACGTCGTCGACATCGGCTACGACAACGCCTACGACAAGATCACCATCGGGCTGCGCGGGGGCACGGGCCTCGCGGACGTCCTCACCGTCGAGGGCGACCACATGCCGCGCTACATAGGCAACTTCCCGGGCGGCTTCTACGATCTGATGAGCCTCGGCGGTCGCTACGGCGGCGACTTCGAGCGCGCGGCATGGCACACGGTCACCGGCCCCGGCGGCAAGCTGTACGCCCTGCCCTGGGACATCGGCCCATGCGCTCTCTACTACCGCACCGACCACTTCCGCGCCGCGGGTGTCGACCCCCGCTCCCTGCTCACCTGGGACGACTACGTCAAGGCCGGTATCCGCATCAAGAAGGCGACCGGCCACAAGCTGATCATCCAGGACCCCACGGACCCCGGGATCCTCCCGATGCTGCTGCAACAGCAGGGCCAGTACTACTTCGAGGACGGCCGCGTCGCCGTCGACACCCCGGCCGCTGTCAAGGCCCTGACCTTGATGAAGACCCTCAGCGACGAGGGCCTGGTGGCCTACGAGAAGGGCTGGGACGGACTGGTCACCGGCACCAAGGAGGGCAAGGCCGCAACGACGCCCACCGCCGCCTGGTGGACGGGCACCCTCACCTCCGAAATGCCCGAACTGAAGGGCAGGTTCGAGGTGGTGCCGCTGCCCGGCTTCACCGCCGACGGCATCCGCACCTCCAACATCGGCGGATCCACCTTCGCTGTGCCCGCACAGAGCAAGAATCCGCGGCTGGCCTGGGCCTTCATCGAGTTCCTGCTCACCGGCAAGAACAACCAGGTCTCCATGCTCGGGCGCGAAGGTCTCTTCCCCGCCTATCTGCCCGCGCTCGACGACCCCTATCTGGGCGAACGGCAGGACTACTTCGGCGGGCAGCGCACCCTCGACGTCTTCGCCCGCCTCGCCCGCAATATCCCTCCGGTCGAGTACGACAAGGACGACGCCAAGGCCACGGACATCATGATCTCCGCTGTCACCGGCGTGATGCTGCACGGCCGCGACCCGCGCCGCGCCCTGGGCTCGGCCGCCGGGCAACTCGCCAGGGCCACCGGCCGCAAGAGGGTGGCGTAGCGCGATGGCCGCCCCCACCGCCCCCACCGCCCTCGACCGGGGCCCCGCCCCGGTGCGCAAGCCCTCCGCGGCACACGGCAGACGACGGCGCCCTCGCCTGGCTGCCTGGATCTTCGCGGGCCCCGCGGCCGCCCTCTTCGCGCTCTTCTTCGCCTATCCGCTGGGTGCCAGCCTGCTCCAGAGCTTCACCTCCGAGGACGCGGGCACCACCCGCTGGGTCGGGCTCGACCAGTACCAGCGGATGTTCGACGACCCGGCGTTCCTGGAGTCGCTGTTCAACACCGGCGTCATCCTCGCCGTACAGGTCCCGGTGATGATCGGCCTCGGACTGGCCCTCGCCGTCCTGCTCAACCAGTCATGGCTCCGCTTCCGCGGCACCTGGCGCGTGGTCTACTTCCTGCCCGCCGTCACCACCCTCGTCGCGTACGCCGTCGTCTTCCAGGTCCTGCTCAAGACGGACGGCGGCCTCGTGAACCAGATCCTCGGCGCGATCGGCGTCGGCCCGGTCGACTGGCTCAACAGCCCCACCTGGGCCCGCGTTTCGCTCATCGTGTCCCTCACCTGGCGCTGGACCGGATACAACGCCGTCATCCTGCTCGCCGGACTGCAGGCGATCGGCAAGGAACAGTACGAGGCCGCCTCGATCGACGGCGCCGGGACCCTGACCACCTACACTCGCGTGATCCTGCCGCAGCTGCGGCCCGTGGTCCTCTTCTGCGTCATCACCTCCACCATCGGCACCCTCCAGCTCTTCGACGAGAACTACGTCCTCACCCGCGGCGGCCCCGACGACGCGACCCTCACCCCCGTCGTCTACCTCTACAAAGTCGGCTTCCAGCAGCTCGACTTCGGCTACGCCGCCGCGATCGCCTGGGTCGTCGTCGCGCTCATCGCCGCGATCTCCGCCCTCCAGTACCTCGCGTTCGGAAGGGAGCGCCGCCGGTGACCCCCCTCTCCCCGGCCCCGGCACGGGTCCACCCGGCCCGCCGCGCCGGCCGCTGTCTCGTACGGCTGCTGCTCGCCCTCGGGGCCGTGGTCAGCCTGGTGCCGTTCTTGTGGATGGCGATCGCCGCCACGCACTCCACACCGGAACTGTTCCGCTCGCCGCCGCCGTTCCTGCCCGGCGGGCGGCTGCTCGACAATCTCGTGCGCCTCCAGGACACCATCGGATTCGGCCGCGTGCTCCTCAACAGCGTCGGGATCGCCGTCGTGCACACGGCGCTCAGCTCGCTGATCTCCGCGATGTGCGGCTACGGGCTCGCCAAGTACCGCTTCCGCGGCCGCGGTCTGCTGCTCGGCGTGGTGCTCACGACGATGATGATCCCATTCCAGGTGCTCCTGGTGCCGCTGTTCCAGATGATGGCGAGCGTCGGCTGGATCGACTCCTACCAGGCCGTGATCCTGCCGTTCCTCGCGAACTCCTTCGGCATCCTCCTGATGCGACAGGGCTTCGTCGACTTCCCCGACGAACTCCTCGAATCGGCCCGCGTCGACGGCTCCGGGGAACTGCGCACCTTCTACCAGGTCGTGCTTCCCTGCGTGCGCCCCCAACTGGGGGCCCTGGTGATCTTCACCTTCATGACCCAGTGGAACAGCTTCATCTGGCCTCTGCTCATGCTCAACACCGAGGACAAATACACCGTGCCCGTCGCACTCAACACCCTCACGGGTCTCTCCCGGGTCGACTACTCAGGACTGATGCTCGGCTCGCTACTCGCGACTCTGCCACTCATGGCGCTCTTCCTGCTCTTCCAGCGGCAGTTCGTGGCCGGACTGCTCGGCGGGGCGGTGAAGGGATGAGCCGCCCCGGCCGGACCCGTCTCACCCGGGTCCCCGGCCTCCTGTACGGCGGCGACTACAACCCCGAGCAGTGGCCCGAGGAGGTCTGGGCCGAGGACGCCAGGCTGATGCGGGAGGCCGGGGTCACCATGGTGACCGTCGGCGTGTTCTCCTGGGCCCGGCTCCAGCCGGGCCCGCACACCTGGGACTTCGCCTGGTTCGACCGGCTCCTGGACCTGCTGCACGCCCACGGCGTCGCCGTCGACCTGGCCACCGCCACCGCCTCACCACCCGCGTGGCTGGTGCGCGCCCACCCGGAGATCCTGCCCGTCACCGCGGACGGCGTACGCCTCGAATTCGGCTCGCGCCAGCACTACTGTCCGTCCTCGCCCCAGTACCTGGCCGCCGCACTGCGGCTGACACGCGCCCTCGCCGGGCGGTACGCGAACCATCCCGCGCTCGCCCTGTGGCATATCCACAACGAGTACGGCGACCACGTCACGGAGTGTTTCTGCCCCCGCTCTGCCACCCACTTCAGGGCCTGGCTCAGCGAGCGCTACGGCACGATCGACGCCCTCAACCACGCCTGGGGAACAGCCTTCTGGTCGCAGCGCTACGCCACGTACGACGAGATCGAACCGCCGCGCACCGCGCCCGGACCGGTCAACCCGACCCAACTCCTCGACTGGCGGCGCTTTTGCTCCGACGCGCTCCTCGCCCTGCACCGCGCCGAACGCGACGTTCTGACGGAACTCAGCCCGGACACTCCCGCGACGACCAACTTCATGTCGATGTTCAAGGCGCTCGACTACTGGAAGTGGGCTCAAGCCGAGGACTTCGTCTCCGACGACGCCTACCCGGACCCCGCCGACCCGCGCGCCCACATCACCGCGTCCCTCAACTACGACCTGATGCGCTCCCTCAACGGCGGCACACCCTGGCTGCTCCTCGAACAGGCCCCCTCGGCGGTGAGCTGGCGCCCCGTGAACGTCCCCAAAAAACCGGGCCTGCACCGTCTGTGGTCGCTCCAGGCCCTGGCCCGCGGCGCCGACGGCATCATGTACTTCCAGTGGCGGGCCTCCCGCGCCGGAGCGGAGAAGTACCACAGCGCCCTGCTGCCGCACCGCGGCACCGCCTCGCGCGGCTGGCACGAGACGGTGCGCTTCGGCGCCGAACTCGCCCGCCTCGGCGACGTCGCGGGCAGCCGTCTCACCGCCGACGTCGCGATCGTCCTGGACTGGGACTCCTGGTGGGCCCTGGAGGCCGACGACCACCCCTCGGCCCGGATGCGCTGGCCCGATCTGCTGCGCCCCTGGTACACGGCTCTCCACGCCCGCTCCATCACGATCACCTTCGTCCCGCCGCACGCCGCCCTCGACGGCTACCGGGCCGTCCTCGCACCCAACCTGCACCTCCTGCGCCCGGAGCACGCCCGCCGGATCGCCGACTACGTGCGCGGCGGCGGCCACCTCGTATGCGGACCGTTCAGTGGCGTCGTCGACGGACACGACCACATGCACGACGGAGGAGCGCCCGGCCCGCTGCGGGACGTACTGGGCCTGTCGGTGGACGAGTTCTGGCCGGTCCCCGACGGGGAGACGGTCACCCTGGCCTCCGGAGCCGAGGCCACGCTGTGGACCGAGTGGATCGTGACCGAGGGCGCCGAGACCGCCGACGCGTACACCTCGGGCCCGCTCGCCGACCGGCCCGCCGTCACTCGGCACCCGTACGGCTCCGGAACCGCCTGGTACGTGAGCTGCCACCTCGGCGAAGACATCGGCGACGTACTCGACCGGGCCCTGACCGCGGCGGGCGTACAGCCCGTTCTGGACGCCCCCGAAGGCGTCGAGGTGACGGTCCGCGCCGGCGCGCGGGACACCTATCTCTTCCTCCTCAACCACGGCGACCGGCCGGCGCGGACCCCGCTGGCCGGTGCGTACGCCGCAGGTGGCACCGATCTGCTCACCGGAGGGGCCGTTCACGGCCACGTAGCTCTCGAACCGCTCGGCGCCGCGGTCATCCGCGTCGCCCCTGCCCCCGACTCCCCTGCCCTCGACTCCCCTGCCCCCGACTCTCCCGAAGGAACTGACCAGTGACCGGACACCGGCCCCTGCACGCCCTGACGGCGCTCCTGCTCGCCGCGGGCGCGCTCGCCGCTCCGCAAGCCGCCTCCGCCGCGGACCGTCCGCGGCCGCCGTCCCGCTACGCGGACGTCCTCGATCTGCACGGCACCCCGACCGCCGCCCTGCCCGGCGACGCCAAGGACAACAACCCCGTCACCGTCTTCGCCGACCGCGGCGCCTGGCATGCCTACGCCCTGCCCGAGAAGGGCGACCGCGCCGCGTACGGAGGCTTCACCGGGCCGCTCTACATAGCCCAGGAATACCCGTGGTGGCTCAGCACCTCCTTCAGCCGCATCCGCCTCAGTGAGGGCGGGCACACCCTGGACCTGGCCGCGGGCGGCACGCCCCGGTTCACGTCGCTGCCCGGGCTGCTGCGCCAGTCCTACGACCTCGGACGCGGCTTGAGCCTCACGCTGGAGCTGCGGTTCGCCACCAACCGCAGCGCACTCGTACGAGCCGAGGTGCGCAACACCGGTACCGCGACGCGCACCCTGCACGCCGGCTGGACCGGCAGCCTGCTGCGCCCCGAGGACGCGCCGATGCGCGACGCGCCCTCGCTCACCGCCACACCCACCGGCGTCGGCGTCGACTTCGCCAAGGTCCGCAAGGAGTGGGACTACCTCACGGACGGCACCGAACGCTTCGAGGTCACCCACAAGGAACCCGTCCGCACCACCCTCGACGGCGACACCTACCGGACAGCGGCCACGGCCCCGGTGACCCTCGCCCCCGGGCGCTCCCACCGCTTCGACTGGACCGAGTCCTACACCTTCACCGCCGCCGAACGCACCCGCGAGGCGCACCGGGCGCGGCATATCCTCGCCTCCCCCTCGGCCGAGGCCGCCGCCGCCGCCGAGCGCTGGCGCCGCTATGTCCGCGACGTGACCCGCGGCGTGCCGGCGGACCGGCGACGTATGGCCGTGAAGTCGCTGGAGACACTCGTCACCAACCGGCGCAGTGCGGCAGGGGAGATCAAACACGACGGCATCACACCATCGATCTCGTACAAGTGGTTCACCGGCGGCATCTGGGCCTGGGACACCTGGAAGCAGGCAGTCGGCACCGCCCGCTTCGACCCCCGGCTCGCCCAGTCCCAGATCCGCTCCATGTTCGACTGGCAGATCCGGCCGGACTCCCGGACCCGGCCGCAGGACGCCGGAATGATCCCGGACGCCATCTTCTACAACGACCCCTCGCGCGGCGGCGGCAATTGGAACGAGCGCAACTCCAAGCCACCGCTCGCCGCCTGGGCCGTGTGGGAGGTCTACCGCAGGAGCGGCGACACGGCGTTCCTGCGCGAGATGTACCCGAAACTCGCCGCCTACCAGGACTGGTGGTACCGCAACCGGGACCACGACCACAACGGCCTCGCCGAGTACGGCGCCACCGTCGACCCCGCCAACGACTCGCCCGAACAGCGGCGCCTGGCCGCGGCCTGGGAGAGCGGCATGGACAACGCGCCCCGCTACGACGCCGCGCTCGGCACGTCCATCGTCGCCAACCGGGCCGCGGACGGCACCCTCCTGGGCTACTCCCTCAACCAGGAGTCCGTCGACCTGAACGCGTATCTCGCCGCCGACCAGGGCTACGTGGCGCGCATCGCGGCCGTCGTGGGGCACGACCGCGACGCCCGGCGGTGGAAGGAGAAGTCGGCCGCCACCCACGCCCTGGTGCGGAAGACGATGTACGACCCGGCCGACGGCTGGTTCCACGACACCACGCTCGGCACCGGGAAGCCGCTCACCGCGCGCGGGCGCGGCATCGAGGGCGCCATCCCGCTGTGGACCGGCACGGCGTCCGCCGCGCAGGCCCGGACGGTGCGCGCCCAGCTGACGGACCCCGGCGAGTTCGCGACCGGGGTGCCGTTCCCCACGGTCGCGAAGAGCTCCCCGTACTTCTCGCCGACCGCCTACTGGCGCGGCCCCGTCTGGCTCGACCAGGCGTACTTCGCCCTCGGCGGCCTGCGCCGCTACGGCTACGGCAAGGACGCCGATGCCCTCACCGACCGGCTCCTCGCGCATGCGTCCGGGCTCACGGGCAACGGCCCGATCATGGAGAACTACGACCCGGTCACCGGGGCGCCGCTCAACTCGCCCCACTTCAGCTGGTCGGCGGCGTTGCTGCTGCCGATGCTGACCGGAGACGAGACCCCGACCGGGGACAAGTAACCCGCCGCCAACGCGGTTTTCACCGTCAGCGGGGTGCCGTTCGGCTCAGGGGCGCGCTGTTCCTCGCGCGCCCCTGAGCACGGGTTGTCCCGCACCGTCGGCGACTCCATCGCCTACGGCCGCAACTCGTTCGGCGGCGGCCCGGCGGCGTCCACGTCCGCGGCCTTTCCCAGTGCGACGAGGCCGGTCACCCATCGCGCCGTACGGGCCGTGCGCGACGCCCCGCATCAGGAGATCGCCGACCGCGCCGCGGAACTGCTTCCCGAGTAGCCCAGCCACCCAGACCTCGTCGACGCACCTTCGCCGGACAAGATCCCCAGCACAAAGAAACTCCCAGTCCGGACGAGTCCGTGCTGGTGCTGTCCGTTATCGGAGGTTGTGGGTGTTCAGGCGGTGGATGAGGCCGGGGCGGCGCTGGTACGTCTCACGCAGGTGCGTGATGCGCTGCCGGAAGTCCGCTCCACTGCCCACGTGGTCGCAGGCGTCGCGCAGGTCTCGCAGGAGAGCGACGGCCCGGTCGTAGGCGTTGGTCTGTTTGGTGGCGATGTGCGCCTCGACCTGTCGCCACACGGACTCCGCGTCGTGGGCCAGGGCCGTCAGGTGCTGGGCGCGGACTTCGGCCTTTCGGCGTTGTTCGCGCCGACGGCGTTCTGTGCGGCGGGTGTGGGCGGCGTCGAGCAGGTGGGCGGCGGTTCGGCTGCCCGGATTGGTGGCCGGGGCGGTGGTGCCGCGCAGGCGGTGCAGCAGTTCGGTGTGCAAATGGAGTTCGGGCCCAAGGGCCAGCCGGAGCAGGAACCCGTCCTTTTCCTTTGCCGACAGGGCGGCGATCAGGCGTTGGAGTTCTTTCTTCGTGGGCTTGGCCGTGGGTTCGGGGGCGGCGGAGCTGGACTGTGCGGCGATGGAGAGCAGGTCGGCATCGACCCGCAGGTAGTCCGCCAGCGCGCGCTGCGGGGCGGTGAGATCGGCGAGACCGGCCGGGACGGGAGGTTCGGTGGCGGTCCGGTACTCCTCTTCATCGTCGTCCTGCAATTCCCACGCGGCGAGGGCGGACAGCCAGGCGAGATACAGGGGCCGCAGGTCGCCCGCGGCGAGTTCGTCGCGTACGCCGATGAGCGCGGTCAGGGAGTCGTCGGCGCCCTCCGCCCAGTCGCCGCCTTCATCCTCGCTGGTCAGGTCAAGGACGATATGCGTGCGAGTGTTCCATGCCTCGACGTGGCCGTCGAGACAGTACGGCTGGACGGTGCGCAGCGGCAGGCGCTGCTTGGGCAGTCGCAGCGGGGTCGTACTCCTGGGCCAGCACGCCCAGCAGTCCCGCGGCGGGTGCGTGGGTGAGCTCGCCCACCAGCGGTGCGCTACGGCCCTGGGCGATCAGCCGCTGCCGTACGCAGCGGGTGCCCAGATCGGTGAGGCGGATCAACTCCACGGGAGCCGAGGCCAGTTCCGCGCGCAGCTCCCTCGCGCGGGCTGCGGCCTCCGGGTCCGGGGCGGACGGGACAGAGCCCAGCAACTGGGCTAGTTCGGCAGGCATCCCCGTGGGCGGTTGCGGGCCGGCCAGGGGCTCATCGAGTGCGGCTTCCAGGAAGACGGGGTCGGCCATGCCCTCCTCGTGCCCCGTCAGGAGGTCCGCTTGGCGCACCTGTGCGTCGCTCCGGAGTGGAACGGCCATGAGGTGGCCCAGCGGCTCGTCGAAGAGATCACGCGTCGGCACCCCGACCGGCGGGGCATCAAGCTCAACTGCCGTCGCGATTACGGTCTCAACGGCAGGTGGGAGAAGCTCGGGTTCGTCCCGCTGAGGGACCGGCCGGGCCGGGGCTCGGATCGCGCCGTGCTCACAACATGGTGGAAGGATCACGGGCCTCCGGATCTTTCCCACCAGACGGCCGTCACCCTCGCATCCCCGCTGACGTGGATGACATTCGACGACAACATCGGGGCCGGTGTGCCGATCGGACCGGGAGTGTGGCCGGTCGGCCGACGCGATGTCGCCAGGAGTGCGCCTAGCGTCGCACTGACCAGGCCACCACGCTGTGAGGGGAACGTTCGATGGATCAGCGAGCAACGACCGGAGTACACGCCGACGGCACGGCCGTGATCGGAGCGACCACGGAGTTCGAGCCGGACGTCATGGACCTGCTCGTGGAGACACTGCGCCGTGCGGTCAGGCGGGAGCTGCCGGTCGTGGGGACGGACACCCTGCTCGGGGAGCTGGTGTTGGGGGACACGGACGCCGGTGCGGCGATCGCCCCGGGGATGCGGAAAGCCGGTTCCCTCAGCGGCTCGATCGCCGGCAGAGCGGGCCTGGGCTGGGCGAGCGACGATGAGGTGCGCGGTGCGCCGGGCGCGGTCGGCGCCGCTGAGGAAGCCAACCAGGAGGCTGACGAGGGGGAGGTCGACGCCGCATGGCGTGAGGCACGGTGGCGCTTCGGCCTCGGAACGCGCGGATCGGCCCGGGAGAGTGGTCAGGCGCTGCCCGGGATGACCGGGGCGCTGCGCGCGTGCCTGCTGCGCGCGTTCCGTTCGGCCCGCGCCGAGGGGACGATCTCGGTGCGCTGCCGCCATGTGGCCCGTGCCCTGCTGGAACTGCCGGACAGCAGGGCACGGGAAGCCCTGCTGCTGCAGAGGCTGGATTCGGCGGCCGCGGGGGCCGCCCTCGACCGCTTGGACGCGAGCGCCGCGGCGGAGACGGAGGGACCGGAATCCCACGGCGTCACCCTGCTCCGCCGGGCCGGAACGCTGGGGAAGAGCGGCAACCCCCTGACGCGCGCCCTGACTTCGTGGACCTCCGGGAGTTCCGTGAACGGCTCACCGGTACTGTTCGCGGTGTCCGTGGAGGCCACGCGGCAGGCGGCACGATGCGGGCGCGCCGCGGCGGAGCCGGTGGATCTTCTGCTGGGGATCCTGGCCCTGGACCGGGGACTGTCCGTTGCCGGGCGCTCGCTTCCCGCGAGTCTGGCCGAGGCCAACGCCGCTCCGGCCTTGCTGCGCCGACATGGCGTACGGCAGGTTTCCCTGGTCTCCGCGGCGTCGGTGAACCCGGTCGCCGCGCTTCCCGACGATGGCATGGTGCGGCCGTCTGCCGCCTCCGACCGGGCCATGGCGGTGGCGCGGCTGTCCGCCGCCGAGCACGGTTCGCCCACGACCGGTACGGTCCATCTGTTGTCCGCGCTGCTCGACGAGTCGCGGACGGACGCGGATGCCGAGTCCGGTGCCGCGACCGTACGGCTGCTGGCTGCCGACCGGGTCAATGTGGCCGCGTTGCGGGCGGAGCTGGGCCTCCGGCTGGGCACATGACACCCGGGCGCGCGGTGCGGGACCGGCGGCGCGGCTACCGTTCCTCCGGGCAGATCCACAGTGGCGGGCAGGGGTGTTCATGAGGCAGGTGTCCGACGGCACACAGCGGTCGCGCCCGTCCGTACGGCTGACCGGTGTGCCACGGTGGGTGCGCCGTGAGGTGGCCGAGAGCTGGTGCGCGGTACGTGCCGCTGAGCGGCGCACGGTCGTCGTCGAGACCCTGGTCTGTGCTCTGGCGGCGGCCTTCGGCCTGGTGCCGCTGCTGCTGGCGCCTCCGGAACGGCCGGTGTGGGCGGTTCTGGAGGCGTTGTGGGCGGCGTTGCTCGTCCCCGCTCGGCGCGTTCGGCCGGTCGCCGCGGTCCTGGGGACCTCTCTGCTGGTCGTGGGTGACAACGTGTGGACGCTGGCGGTGGCGCCGCTGGTCGTGCTGTCCGCCACCCGTCGTATCGCACCGCCGCGGCGGGCGTGGCGGGTCGTCGGGGTGACCTGCGCCGCCGTCGGTGTCCTGGCCGTTGCCCGTGCCCTGGTCCGGCCCGAAGGGCTGCCGTCGGAACTGGCCGGGAACGCGGTCTCGGCGGTGCTGCTTGTTCTGCTTCCCGCCCTGGCCGGGACCGTGCTGGGGCGGCGACGGCCTCTGGTGAGTCTGCTACGGGAACGCAACACCTATCTGGAACAGGCCCGCACGCTGACCGCCGTGGCGGCCCGGATGGAAGAACGGACCCGGATCGCGGGAGAGATGCACGATCTCCTGGGCCACCGGCTGAGCCTGATCTCGGTGCACGCCGGGGCGCTCGAACTCGCTGCCGCGCGACAGGCACCCGCCCTCGCCGGCCAGGCCGAGCTGCTGCGCACAACCGCCGGTACGGCCATGGAGGAACTGCGCGAAGTCCTCGGTGTACTGCGGCACGAGGATCTGACGGATCCGATGGACAGGGCCGGGGACGAGCGGGGAACGCGTGAGGACATCACCGCTCTGGTGAAGGAATCCCGGCAGACGGGCAGCACCGTCGAGCTGGACTGGTCCGTGCCCGACACGGCCGAGGTGGGGCTCCGTACACGTCAGGCGATCCACCGGGTGGTCCGCGAAGGGCTGACGAACGTGCTGAAACACGCATCCGGCGCGCCCACCAGGGTGGCGGTCAGGGGCACGGACAGCGGTATCGAGGTGTCCGTGACCAACGAGGCACCGCGCGCGGGGACCCGATCCCGCGGGGGAAACCGCAGCGGGCTGGCCGGCTGCCAGGAGCGGATCGCGTTGCTCGGCGGCATGTTCGAGGCGGGCGCCGCGGCGAACGGCGGTTTCCGCGTGGCGGCTTGGTTTCCCGCCCACGGGAAGCACGGGAACTACGCCGGTCATGGGAACGGGCCCCCGGAATCCACCGCGCTCCCGGGCGGCTTCGCCGACACCCTTCCGGCTACGGCCCGCCTTCAGCCCGACGGCATCGGACAGCGGGGGGCGCGTCCTCCGCTGCCGGACGAGATCCTGACCTGGCCGCGCGTGCTGGGATCGGGCTGTCTGGCGCTGCTCGTGGTCCTGCCGACGACCGTCTTCCTCAGCGTACTGCTGGCCCACGCGGCCCTAAGATGAGGTGATGATCCGAGTCCTGATCGCCGACGACGAGGCGCTGATGCGTACGGGAATCCGGCTGATCCTGGAGAACGCCGAGGACATCGAGGTGGCCGCCGAGGCGGGCGACGGCCGGGAGGCGGCCGAGGCATGCCGGACCCAGCAGATCGATGTCGCCCTGCTCGACATCCAGATGCCGATCCGGGACGGGATCGCCGCCGCCGAGGACATCGCTCGCCTCTCGCCCCGCACCTGCGTCGTGATGCTGACGGCCTTCGGCGAGGAAGCGCACGTGACCCGCGCCCTGCGGGCCGCGGCGAGCGGGTTCATCCTCAAGGACACCGGTCCCGCCGATTTGATCCGCGCCGTGCAACTCGCCGCGAAGGGCGAACCGGTACTGGCACCCCGGATCACCCGGCGACTGCTGGAACGGCATGTGCAGTCCGGCCGGGACACTGAGGCCGCTCTGCGCAGGATCGAAGAACTGACCCCGGCCGAACGGGATGTCCTGCGGCTGCTCGGCACGGGCCTGTCCAACGCGGAGATCGCCGATCAGCTGTATCTGAGCGCCGGCACGGTCAAGGCGCACATCAGCCGGATCCTCACCCGCACCGGCTGCGCCAACCGCGTACAGGCCGCCATCCTCGCACACGACGCCGAGCTGCTCACCGGCCGTTGAGCCGTGCCGGACGGTCCAGCGGCACCCACGGGCCGGGCGGCGGCCTTACCACCAGCCGCCCGTAAGGTGATCGCCGACTGCGACACCGAGCTCGCCACCCACCGCGCCGCCCTCGAAGCGGGCGCGGACCCCACCGCCGTCACCCAGTGGATCATCGAAACCCGGGCCCGCCGGGCCAGGGCCAAAACCCTACGACTCCGGGAAACACAAAGTGCCGGCCGGGCGTGGGGGCCAACGGCGTGTGCTACCTCACTAGACGTCAGCTCTCCGCCACCGGCATCGCTCGCCAACTGTTCCCGGGCCTTGAAAGCCTTCCGGTAGACGGTGTCCAGTTCCCGCTCTCTGAGGTCTGGCCCCTGGCGGGGGCAAGCCTTCAGCGAGCGTGTCGTTACCGAGGCACCCAAGGCGCGCATGCGGGTGACGGCGTAGGAGTAGCGGCGAGTGACCTGCCCCCGTCCTCCGGCGATCGGGTTGCCGTCGTCATAGGAAGAGGTGAAGTCCAGGTTCGCGGTCCGCGAGACCTGCCACAGCGTGAAGTGAACTTGGGCGGACGAGGGGAACGGTGTGTTTCCACTCTGCCGGATGGCGCGGCCGAAGGCATGGGCCGGGTCGGTGGACGCCTTCATGGCCGCCTGCTTGTTGTGGTGGGCCGTCCTTTTCTGCCCGATGTACACGCTGATGATGCCGACGAGTGCGAGGACGCACACCGCACCGAGGGCCTTGGCCCACGGTGCGGTGCGTCCCATTCTGAGATCACGCCTCAAGGGCGTTGCCTCCTGCTGTCCGGGGGCCGGGTTGCGTGTTCCTAGAGCTTGCGGGACAGCCACTTGTCGATGGTGTTGGTGGTGCTGTCGGCGTTGCGCTGGAGGGCCAGGTCGTGACCGGCTCCGGGAATGGACTTCACGTCGACGGCAGGGCTGGCCGGGTAGGCGGCGGTCTCCGCTGTGAGGGTCTTGCTCAGGTCGGCGGGGTCGAAGAACAGGCCATCGTGCTCGCCCACGAGCGACAGGACGGGAACGTTGACCTTCTTGCCGTACGTGTCGTTGCTCTGCTCGTCCACGAAGGAGGTGGACTCCCCCACGGTGGCGATCTGCTTGACCGCATCGTCGGCCTTCACGGTGCTCAGGTCGGCGTTGAACGGCCAGTAGAGCAGATGGCGCATGCCCTCCCGGGTGGTCAGGGAGCCGTCCGGTATCGCGCGGCCGGCGAGGGCGGGGTCTTCGGCGGCGGGGTGCATCGCGGCGTTGAACAGCAGCCGGCCGGAGCCGGCATGGTGCATGAATCCGGTGACGACGACAGCGTTGACGTCCTTGTAGGACGCGGCTTCCTGGAGGGCGACCGCGCTTCCCATGGAGTGGCCGACCAGTGCGACCGGCAGCCCTTTGTGGGCGGTCCTCAGCTTGGTGATCAGTTGATGGATGGTGGCGGAGTGGGTCGTGCCGTTCAGCTTGTCCGCGGCCGGGCTGCTGGAGTTGCCGGTTCCGAGGCGGTCCACGGCGACGGTGATCCAGCCGTCCTCGGCCGCCTCGCGTGCT
Organism: Streptomyces sp. 11-1-2; assembly: GCF_003595545.1. Lineage (NCBI taxonomy): Bacteria > Bacillati > Actinomycetota > Actinomycetes > Kitasatosporales > Streptomycetaceae > Streptomyces > Streptomyces sp. 11-1-2. Next base: position 8,698,771 of record NZ_CP022545.1, on the reverse strand, counting down.
TGCGAGATCCAGCCGCGGTCTGTCTTGAGATCGAAGTACCGGTGGTCGTAGGTGACGCCCGGGATCATCACCTGAATGCCCTTCACGCGGGCGTGGGTCGGTTGGTATTCCACGGCGCTCAGTGTCTGGTCGGCCGGTCCGCTGCCGGTGAGTGAGACCTTCTGGGTGATCGTGTGGCGAGTGAAGCCCGATACGCGCTCGGGGGCGGCGGACGCGCTTGGGGACGTGATCGCGCCGGCGGTGACGAGCAACGCGGCGGACGCCGCGCCCACGGTGAAGCGGGCCGCGCGGTTTCGGGGCTTGGTCGAGGGCATGAGGGAGGTCCTTGCTGTCTTGGCCGAGGCGCAGCCTCGGGTGAAGCCCGAGCAGGCGTCACGACGGATGGCGAATGGGCGTTGATCGAGCCGTGACTGCCGGTGATCTAGGCGTCTTCGGCTCGCCGATGGGCGGCGTGATGTCGAGGCCGCAGCGCGCGGACAGGTCGGCCTCAGCCCTGGTCAGCGTGGACTCCGCCGTGGCCCGGGCCCGCCACGACGCCGTCGACATGCTCGTGGACGCCGGTGTCCTCACCCCGCTGGAGAAGGCGGTTGAGGAGGAGAGGGCACGCGCGAAAAGGGCCGGGCGGTGGCGGCTGCCGAACCTCTCGGCCCGGCTCGCGCAACAGCCTCAGCGGAAAGGGGTCACCACTACGACCACCACCGTTGCCACACCGCACTCGGCGGCCACCCACCGATCAACCGCGTGAACAACGCTTCAGGTCAATACGCCTAGCGGCCGATCTTGTCCAACTCGGCGAGTTCCTCGTCGGAGAGCGAGAGTCCCGTACCGGCGGCGTTCTCGCGCAGGTGTACCACTGACGAGGTGCCGGAAATGAGCAGGATGTTCGGCGACCGGTGCAGCAGCCAGGCCAGGGCGACCGACATCGGCGTCGCGTCCAGCCGGGTGGCCACGGCAGAAAGCGCCGTGGACTCCAGCGGGGTGAAGCCGCCGAGCGGGAAGAAGGGCACGTAGGCGATGCCCTTGTCGGCGAGTTCGTCGATCAGCTCGTCGTCCTGGCGGTGGGCGAGGTTGTACATGTTCTGCACGCACACGATCGGCGCGATCACCTGCGCCTCGGCGACCTGTTCCGCCGTCGCGTTGCTCACGCCCAGATGCCGGATCAGGCCTTGCCGCTGGAGTTCGACAAGAGCCTCGAAGGGCTCGGCGAGCGAACCGGGCCGAGGGCCCTGGGCGTCGCCGAGCCGGAGGTTGACCACATCAAGCACGTCGAGGCCGAGGTCCTCGAGGTTCTCGTGGACGGCGCGGCGCAGGTCCTCGGGCTGCCGGGCAGGCGGCCAGCCGCCCTGCTCATCGCGGACCGCGCCGACCTTGGTCACGATGTGCAGCGATTCGGGGTAGGGGTGCAGTGCTTCACGGATCAGCTCATTGGTGACGCGCGGCCCGTAGGCGCCGGAGGTGTCGATGTGGGTGATCCCGAGGTCGGCGGCCTCACGCAGGATGGTGAGTGCGCCGTCGCGGTCGGCAGGCGGGCCCATGACCCCAGGGCCGGCGAGCTGCATGGCGCCGTAGCCGAAGCGGGTGACGGTCAGATCGCCCAGGGGCCAGGTGCCGCCGGGGAGTGACGCAGAGAGTGTGTTCATGGCTGTGTCTTTCCTGCTGAGCCGGATACTTCATGGGCTGCGTGTCACGTGGTCCGCCGCTCGTCGACGGCACCTCGTCCGCGCCGGCTACCGGCGCGGATCTCGCTTCGCCCGTGCCGTTGATGTTCGCTCGCCGACCAGCGGCGCATCCAATACCGGCACAGTGCCCGGTGATACCCGGAAGGTATCACCGGGGTATGCTGTCGCCATGGACATCTTGGAGACCCGCGAGCTGAGGTACTTCCTGGCCGTGGCCGAGGAACTGCACTTCGGCCGTGCCGCCGAGCGCCTCGGCATGGCACAGCCACCGCTGTCCCGGGCGATCCAGCGGCTCGAGCGGCGCCTCGGTGTCTCCCTGCTGAGACGCAACCGTCGCGGAGTCGCCCTGACTGGCGCCGGGGAGATGCTGCTGTACGAGGGCCGCGCGGCCCTCGACGCGATCACCGCCGCCGCCCGCCGCGCCCGCCGCGCCGGTGGCGCTGACGACCCGAGAGGCCCCCGCAACCGCCTGGTGCTGGCGGTGAAGGCCGCCGCGTCCCACGAGTTGCTGCACAAGCTCCTCGACGCCTACGCGGCCGAGCCGGACGCCGCCGAGATCGACGTGCTGCCGAGCGGTACATGCGAGCAGGAAGAGATGCTGCGCGATGGCCGGGCTGACGTGGCGCTCATGCACAAGCCGTTCAACTCCCTCACTGGGTTCGACAGCGAGGAACTGATGACCGAGGGGCAGATCGCCATCCTGCCCGCCGGGCACCCCCTCGCCGCGCACAAGACTCTGTCCCTGGCCGACGTCAGCGACATCCCCGATCTTCCGCTCGCCCGTTGGTCCCGTGACGGCGTCTACCCACCCGGTCCGGGCCCCGAGATCCACGATCAGACGCAACTGGCCCAACTGATCGCCCTCGGACGCACCGTGGCCGTCTTCCCCGACTCCGCCCGCGCCTGGCTATGGGCCGAGCACACCGCCGTCCCCCTGACCGACGCACCCCCCGTCGTCACTCACATCGCGTGGCCCGCGCACAGCCGCTCCCTCGCCCTCGCGGGGCTGGTCCGCGCAGCCACACGGCTATGACCCCCTCGTGCCTTCCCACCGCGCCGTCACCCTGATGCCCCTCCGCCTGACCGTCGGCGCCCACACTTCACTGCCGCCCGCCCATGGGCGCGTGCACTGCCGACCTTCATGCCGGCAGAAGGCGTGCCGGGCTGGTCACGGGACGGGCGGGTCGGCGCAGCGTCACGGCCCCGGCCCGCGAGATGGCCACCGGAACCCTTCTGGGCTGCTGACCAGCACGTACGCCGTGAACAAGATGGTCACGACCACGACGAGCCGATGATGCCGTACGGCAGTGCCGCGTCACTCGTCGTCGGTGGCGTCCCTGTCGCGCAGCGGGCGCAGACCGCCGGGCAGGTCGGGGAGCTGGAAGGCATACCTGCCGAGCTCAGCACGCACGGCGTGCTGTGCTTGCTGCGTGCCGTGACGCTGGGCTGGAGGGATGGGTCCTCCGGCCGTTGAGGAGTGAGGAGTGCCCCTGCGTCGGAGGCGCTGAATGAGTCCCCGTCCTCGACCTGTCATTCCTCGGGTGGGGCGTGCAGCTCGTGAAGGCCGTCTGCTTGCAGCAGTCGTGCCGTGTGCTGGAGGTGCTCGCGGAGCAGGAGTGCGGCGCGCTCGGCATCCCGGTCGACAGACGCATCGAGGAGTGCCCGGTGTTCGGCTGCACCGTCGCGATCCGGTTTCCGCTGGAATGAAACCGACCAGAGCTGGTAAAGGCCCGCCTCCTCGCGAAGACTCCGGGCCACCTGCAGTATGCGTCGGTTCGGGCACCCTGCGATCAGGGCGAAATGGAACTCGGTGTGAACTCGCGCCCACTCGTCCGTTGGGCGGCTGGGCTGTTCAGATGAGGTGAAGGGTGTCCGGGCAAGCAGGTGATGTGCGGCGACCGCGTTGGCCTCCCACTGCCGGTCACCCTTCTCGATCGACATGCGCAGAGCCATGCACTCCAGCTCCACGCGTGCGGCCGTGAGATCCTCGAGATCTTCGAGGGACAGCGGTGTCACCATGTAGCCAAAATTGGGCTGCGAGCGGACGAGTCCCTCTGATGCCAGTCGGGTCAGTGCCTCGCGCGCGGCACCTACCGAGGTTTTGTAATCCTCACAAATCTGCTGGAACTTCAGACGTTCACCAGGGCGGAACCGTCCCCCTAGGATGTCGTCCCTCAGCCTCTGATGCACAGCGGCCGCGCGTGTCGCCGATCGACCTTCTTTCGCCATGGTCCATCATTTTACCTGGCTCATGGGTAAGCCGCGGTGACTTTCGAAACCTTAGTGCATATCGACTAAATGGAGGCATATAAACATGTTTCCGCGTCGCTACACTCAGGCTCGCCTGTCCGCCGAGGACCCGGCGCGCCCCTCGGCGGGCCATCACGTGTGGTTGGCCGCGTAACCGACCTACGTCCAGGCTGCCGCCGGAGACATAGCGAGCCTTGCCTGAAGGCCAGGAACACCGCAGCTTGTGCGATGTCCTCTGGTGGCAGGCCGCGACAGGCATGTGGTGCAACCCCAGCGACATAACCTTGCGGTCCACGTCGGCGTCGGTCGGGTGCGCCCCAATCGCGGCTTTCGTCATCCGCCATGTCCGGCACGCCGTGGCGAGCGGCACCGGAGGCGATGGCGATGATCCGTCCGGACTCGCGTTCCGCGCCGCCGACGGCTCACCGCCCGACTGCCGGCTGCTCGCCCAATGGCCGGCCGACGCAGCCGAGCCCACCGACTACTGGCTGTCCACGCTGCCTGCCGAGACCCAGCTACGCGAACTTGCCCGCATCGCCAAGATCCGCCGCCAACCCGCCCCCACTAGAAGGGCCACCACCTGGTCGTGCGCAACGGCTACCACCTGCCTCGCACGGTCACCACGGCGGCCGGGGCGGTCGAGGTGAAGGCGTCGCGGGTGAACGGTTCTCCTCGGCGATCCTGCCGTCCTGGTGCCGCAAGTCCCCCAAGATCAGCGAGGTGCTGCCGCTGCTCTACCTGCACGGCCTGTCCTCCGGCGACTTCGTACCGGCACTGGAGCAGTCCCTGGGCTCGGCGGCCGGTCTGTCGCCCGCGAGCGCCACCCGGCTCATCCAGCAGTGGCAGGCGTAACTTTCGAAAATTACATTGACATGCTCGAATGAGAAGCGTATGAACATATCAGTAGAGCGGAGCCGCCGCTCTCCCAACGACGGGAGAAGCAGTTGACGATGGGACGGCAGGCCGCCCGTGCTTCCGGCGCGGACCAGGCTCCCTCGGCCGGGACGCCCGCCGGTGTGATGCTCGGAGTCAGAGCGGTTTCCTCGATGGAGCCGGCGTTGCTCCAGGTCGAGGACATCCCGGTACCGAGCATCGACGGTCCGGACCAAGTACTGATCGAAGTTCGTGCCGCCGCGGTGAATCGAAGCGACGCACTCGCCTGCCGCGGAATCCTGCCGGGGCCGTTCCCTCGCGTTCTCGGGCGAGCCTTCGCCGGCGTTGTAGTCGCGGGCACGCGCGAGCTCCTGGGCCGTTCCGTCTGGGGAGCGGGCGGCGAGATCGGCCTGTCCTGCGACGGCGCCTACGCCCAGTACCTCGCGTCGTCGAGAACAGCGGTGACCCCGATGCCGGCAGGGCTGTCTTTCGCCGAGGCCGCAGCCTCCGCGCTGTCCTACCTCACTGCCGCTGCCGCGCTACGGCTGGCTGGTCCGGTCGGACGCGAGTCGACGGTGATCGTGACCGGTGCCGTGGGAGGAGTCGGAGCGGCCGCCGCTGATGTGGCCCGCTGGCTCGGCGCACGACGCGTGATCGGCGTCGTCAAAGGGGCCGACGAACTCAGCCTGGCAGTTGCCGCCGGAATAGACAGGGTGATCGACGCTGATCTGTCACTGGGAGATCGTCTTGTGGACGCCGCAGGACCGGCAGGCGCCACATCCGCCGTCGACGTCGTGGGTGGCCCCCTGACAGCGGACATCACCCGCGCCATGGGCGCGCGCGGCAAGATCTGCCTGCTCAGCAGCCCGCCACAGGACTCAGTCGCCGCCATCGATCTGCTGGATTTCTACCGCAAGGAACTGCACCTGCTCGGCCTGAACACCGGCCGACTGGCTCCGGCGTCGGCAGCCGCCCGGCTGCGCGAACTCGCCCCCGGTTTCGGGGACGGCAGCCTTCGGCCAACGCCTGTCTACGCCACCTACTCCCTGGGAGAGGTAGCACAGGCGTTCGCCGCGGCCGAGCGTGGCGTACGCGGACGGCCGGTTCTGCTTCCCCATGGTCCAACCGGTGCCGACACCGTCGGCATCGTCACCAAATGATCGGAGATCCATGCGTTTCGCCAACCACGATGGCCGAGCCACCATCGTCCTGAACGACACCACGGGCATCGACGTCGAATCGGCCAGCAAAGGCAAGTTCGGGTCCAACCCCGCGTCGGTCTACGGCGTCTGGGACGTGTTCGTCGACTGGGCAGCCACTGTGAACCCCACGGACAGCGTCCTGACACTCCATCGGTCGCGCCTGGGAGCCCCCTCCCCGGAGCCTCGGCAGATCTTCGCGATCGGCCTGAACTACCGCGACCACGCCGCGGAGTCCGGGTTCGACCTTCCGGACCGGCTGCCCCCGGTCTTCACCAAGTTCCAGTCGTCGCTGACAGGACCCGACACGACCGTCACGCTTCCAGCCAGCGGGAAAACGGACTGGGAAGTGGAACTCGTCGTCGTGATCGGGCGGGAAACCAAGGAGGTCGGTAAGGCCGAAGCCTGGGGCAGCGTTGCGGGACTCGCCGTCGGACAGGACCTCTCGGAACGAATCTCTCAGCTACAGGGACCCGCACCGCAGTTCAGCTTCGGCAAGTCGTACGCGGGTTTCGCACCGGTCGGCCCGTGGTTGGTCACGCCGGACGAGCTGTCCGATCCGGACGACCTCGAGCTCGGCTGCGCGATCGACGGCGACGTGGTCCAGCGAGGCCGCACCAGTGACCTGATCTTCGACGTGCCGGAGCTGATCTCATCGCTGTCGCACGGCGTGACCCTCTATCCCGGCGATCTGATCTTCACCGGCACACCCGCGGGAGTCGGCCTCGCCCGTCAACCGCAGCGCTACCTCCAGCCCGGGGAGGAACTCCGTAGCTGGGTCGAAGGCATCGGCGAGATCCGTCAGGTCTTCACCGCCGATCGCTGAACCGCCCACACTGCATCGCAAGGAGGAAAGACCATGACGACGAGCGAACACACCGCTGACATCGGCAACCTTCTCGAGGTCGATGTATCGACTCTGAGCCGCGAGGAGCTTATTGCGCACAATCTCCGGGTCGTCGAGGCACATTTCCACAACGAGAACCCGGAAAGTGTCGACAAAGCGATCGCGCTTTACACCGACGACATCGTTTGGGAAGCACCGTTCCGTGGTCAGGTGTACAAAGACGCTGCCACCGTGAAAGAAGCCTACCTAGCGATTTTCGAGACAGTGCATTTCAACCGGACCACGACGCTTCGCCGCTTCGCCACCGAGGACTACGTCTTCGACGACCAGATCTGCGACCTCACCGTGGTCGGGGACGGAATGCCGAACCTCGGGTTCAAGCCCGGTGACCGGGTGAGCATGCGCCTCGTTCATTGCTTCGAGATGCGCGGTGGCCGGATCGCGCGGGAGATCGCATACGAGATGTCCCGGGAGTTCCGCGGTCCCCGCGATGTCGACGACATTCCTGAAGGAGCTGTCGTCACCGACTACCCCGACGGCCCGCACTACGGGCAGTGGTGAGATCGGCTCTGTCACCCGTTCAGCCGCTCTCCGCCTTCAGAGCGAAATTACCAGTTGTCTCGTCAAGCTGACTGCTCTGGGCGAGCCCTCGAACCTGAGGGCTCGCCGGCCTGACGGCAATCCATTCAGCTATCACACAGTGAAACCACGGAGAACGCCTTGAACGTCGCCCACCTGCTCGTCGACGGCAGCCGCCGCGCCGGCGGCGCCGACGCCCTTGTCTTCGGGGGCCGCAGGACCAGTTACCCCGAACTTGTCGATCGGGTAGCAAGAGTGGCGGCCGGATTGCGCCGGCTCGGTCTGCGGCCTGGTGATCGGGTCGCGCTGCTCCTGCCCAACCGGCCCGAACTCGTCGAGATGCTCTGGGCGTGTTTCTGGGGCGGATTCGTCGCGGTCCCGCTGAACTGGCACCTCCACCCCGACGAGATCGCCTACATGGTGGAGCAAAGCGGCGCCGCGGCGATCCTCGTCTCGGCGGAGACTTCTGCCGCGGCGGACATGCTTCCGCCGCAGGTCCGGATCATTCGGGCCACGGCCGCCGAGGGGACGAACACGAGCACCGCGTATTCAGCCGTACCCACCGCTCGGCCGCTCGACATGGCGGCTGTCAACGACGCGGATCCAGCATGGCTATTCTACACCTCCGGCACCACCGGCAGGCCCAAAGGTGCCACGTTGAGTCACCGCAACCTGGCTGCGATGACCGCCGCCTACCACGCCGATATAGATCCGGTTGCTCCCGGCAGTTCTTTCCTGCACGCTGCCCCGCTCACCCACGGCAGCGGCCTCTACCTCCTCCCCGCGATCGGCCGCGGGGCGACGAACGTGATCTCGCCTTCCGGCAACTTCTCGCCAGGCGACTATCTCGGGCAGATCGAGAGGCACAAGATCACACACGCGGCGTTCCTCGCGCCGACAATGTTGAACAGGATCGTGCGCAACCCTCAGTTCGCAAAGTACGACTTGTCGGGCCTGCGCAGCATCGTCGTCGGCGGCGCCCCCCTCTACCAGGAGGACTTGCGCGCCGCGGTGAACGCTTTCGGGCCAATCATCACCCAGATGTATGGTCAGGGAGAGGCTCCCATGACCATCACGGTGATGCCCCCTGGGGACGCCCTCGCTCATCCCGGCTCCTGTGGCCGCCCCTTCGGTGGAATAGACCTCCGCATCGTCGCGCAGGACGGTTCTCCCGTCCCCGATGGAAGTGACGGTGAGGTCATCGTCCGGGGCGCCGTGGTCATGAACGGCTACTGGAAGAACCCGAAAGCCACCGCGGAGACTCTCCTGGACGGTTGGCTGCACACCGGTGACATCGGCCATCTCGACCCGGATGACGGATACCTCTACCTGACCGACCGCGCGAAGGACGTCATCATCACGGGCGGATCCAATGTCTATCCGCGCGAGGTCGAAGAGGTCCTGCTCACCCATCCGGCAGTGCGTGAAGTCGCGGTTGTCGGAGTTCCGGACAGCGAGTGGGGAGAGTCCGTCGTCGCTTTCGTCGTAACGGACCAAACCCTAGGCGCAGATGAGCTCGTCGAGCTCTGCAAAGCGCACCTCGCTTCGTTCAAGAAGCCAAGGTCGGTTGTCTTCGTCGAAGATCTGCCAAAGAACGCCACCGGAAAGATTGCCAAAAGGCAACTCCGCCAGGAGACACACCTGGCAGACCGCCAGATCATTCGGTGACGCCACGGGGAAACACCTCAGCACGACCAGGCCCCCTAAACACCTGAAACCAGTCACCACGAGCTGCCGCTTCCGCGCCCCAACTGGGACCAGCTCGCAGCCAGAAAGGACCCCTGGTTCGATGTCGCGAGAGAACCTGACCCGGCCCGTCCTCGACTCCGTCGGGCGACTCGAGAATCACGATGCGACATCAGAAGCAGGGATGGCCTCCATCACCGTCGGTGTGATCGGCGGGACGGGCCACCAAGGGCGTGGCTTGGCCTACCGGTGGGCGAACGCAGGCCTGTCCGTCGCGATCGGCTCACGAGACGTGGCTAGGGCAGCCGCGGCCGCCAATGAGCTGCGAGCGGAGTCTGGATCGGGCACCGTCATTGGTCTCGACAATGCCACGTGTGCGGAGATCAGCGATGTCGTGCTCATCGCAGTCCCCTGGGCCGCTCATGACGAGACCCTGGAGACGTTGCGTCCGGAACTGGCCGGCAAGATCGTGATCGACTGTGTGAACCCGTTGGGATTCGACCGGAACGGGCCCTACGCTGTCGACGTGCCCGGCGTCGCGGTGCGGGCCGCTGATCTGCTCCCAGAATCCCGGGTGGTCGCCGCCTTTCACCACGTCTCCGCGGTGTTGCTAAGCGACCCCAAAGTGTCCAGCATGGACCTCGATGTCCTGGTTCTCGGTGACGACCCCAACGCCAACGACATGGTGTGCAGGCTGGCCGACGCAATTCCCGGTGTCCGGGGCATCCATGGCGGGCGGCTTCGCAATGCGGCCCAGGTCGAGGCACTGACCGCCAGCCTTATCGCGATCAATCACCGATACAAGATACATGCGGGGTTGCGGATCACAGATTCTCACAACTGACCAACCAGGTCGGGGGCTGTCCATGCGTACCAGCGCACCGATCCGTAGGCCGCCCCGCTCGGTGACGGTCACCTCGCGCAGCGGCAGGCCGGTGATGTCCACCAGCGTCGGCGTCGCCCGCACCATCAAGCTCGACACCACTTACCTGGGAGTCGGCACCGGCATGACGGGCGAGCCCTGCGCCGCCTGCAAGGCCGACACCGAACTGCGCCGCGAGGACTTCACCCTCACCTGGCAGAAGATGCTCGCCCACCGCGTCGCGGCCATCGGCACCACCATCCGCGTCGAGCTGGACATCCAGGTCGTCCGCGGCACAGATGGACAGCCCGCCCGCGGCCAGGTGAGACCCCGAAGCGTCGCAACCGGTTCTACAGCCTTGTCCTTACGAGCGGGCCGTGACGGGGACGATGCCGTCATGGCGAGCCCATCCCCACAACTTGCCCCACACTCCAGCGGCTGCCGCAGCATCAAAGCCTGCCCCTGACCACAGAAAACGACTCGCCAGCATGCAACATGACAGTACCGCTGACAGGAGTTGGACGCTCCGTGAGCTTGTGGAGAGCATCCCCGAGATCCGCTTCGCCCTCGTATCGACCTGACCACCATGACACCTCACTGACTGGCTGAAGCCTGGGCAGTTCAGTGTTGGTCTGTCGGGCGGATCAGTTTGCGGCTCGCGCCGCTTGGCTGGCCCGCCGGCATTTCACCGAGGTGACCGACGCCAGCTCTCTCGTACCTCCTTCGCACAGGCCCGAAAGGTATCGCATCACAACGCCCCTCCCAGCAGCCAAGCCGCCTACACCTCAGTAAAGATCATTCGCAGGAAGCGCTTCACCCGGCAAGAGCAGTGCCCTTCACAGCAGACATGATCGCAATCTGGAGAAATACCAGTGGTCCTCACCGAGAACTCCATGCGTCGCGCTCTCAAACGCGCCCGGGACGGCGCCGCCCTGGACGTCACCGAGGCCGCCGTCCTGCTCCAGGCGCGCGGCGAGGCCCTCACCGGCCTCGCGGAGTCCGCCGCCCGGGTCCGCGACGCGGGCCTCGACGCGGCGGGCCGCCCCGGCGTGATCACGTACTCGAAGAGCGTCTTCATCCCGCTGACCCGGCTGTGCCGGGACAAGTGCCACTACTGCACCTTCGCCACCGTGCCCGGCAAGCTGCGCCGCGCCGGGCACGGGATGTTCATGTCGCCGGACGAGGTCCTCGACATCGCCCGCAAGGGCGCCGCCCTCGGCTGCAAGGAAGCCCTGATCACCCTCGGCGACAAGCCCGAGGAGCGCTGGCCGGAGGCGCGCGAGTGGCTCGACGCGCACGGCTACGACGACACCATCGCCTACGTCCGCGCCATCTCCGTGCGCATCCTGGAGGAGACGGGCCTGCTGCCCCACCTCAACCCGGGCGTCATGTCGTGGACGGACTTCCAGCGCCTGAAGCCGGTCGCTCCCTCGATGGGCATGATGCTGGAGACGACCGCGACCCGGCTGTGGTCCGAGCCCGGCGGCCCGCACCACGGCTCCCCGGACAAGGAACCGGCCGTCCGGCTGCGGGTGCTGGAGGACGCGGGCCGCTCCTCCGTCCCCTTCACCTCCGGCATCCTCATCGGCATCGGGGAGACCTACGAGGAGCGGGTGGAGTCGCTGTTCGCGCTGCGCAAGGTGGCGCGGGCGTACCACGGCATCCAGGAACTGATCATCCAGAACTTCCGCGCCAAGCCCGGCACCGCGATGCGCGGCATGCCGGACGCCGAACTGGACGAGCTGGTGGCCACGGTGGCCGTCGCCCGGCACATCATGGGCCCGAGCGCATGCCTACAGGCCCCGCCCAACCTCGTCGACGCCGAGTACGAGCGGCTGATCGGCGCCGGCATCGACGACTGGGGTGGGGTCTCCCCGCTGACCATCGACCACGTCAACCCCGAGCGGCCCTGGCCGCAGATCGAGGAGCTGGCGGCGAGGTCCGCGGCGGCCGGCTTCGAGCTGCGTGAACGCCTGTGCGTCTACCCGGAGTTCGTGCGGCGCGGCGAGCCCTGGCTGGACCCGCGGCTGCGCCCGCACGTGAGTGCCCTGGCCGACGCGCAGACCGGCCTCGCCCGCCCGGACGCGGTGGTCGAGGGCCACTCCTGGCAGGAGCCGGAGGAGGTGTTCGTGCCCTCCGGCCGTACGGATCTGCACACCGCGATCGACACCGAGGGCCGCACCTGCGACCGCCGCGACGACTTCGACGAGGTCTACGGCGACTGGGCCGAACTGCGCGCCGCGGCCGCCCCCGGCATGGTCCCCGAGCGCGTCGACACCGACGTCCGCCAGGCCCTGGCGACGGCGGCCGACGACCCCACCCGGCTCACCGACGCCGAGGCCCTGGCCCTGCTGCACGCGGACGGCCCGGCGCTGGACGCGCTGTGCCAGGTGGCGGACGAAGTGCGCAAGTCGGTGGCCGGCGACGACGTCACGTACATCGTCACGCGCAACATCAACTTCACCAACGTCTGCTACACCGGCTGCCGTTTCTGCGCCTTCGCCCAGCGCCGTACAGACGCCGACGCCTACACCCTCTCCCTGGACCAGGTCGCCGACCGCGCCCAGCAGGCGTGGGACGTGGGCGCGGTGGAGGTCTGCATGCAGGGCGGCATCCACCCGGACCTGCCGGGCACGGCTTACTTCGACATCGCCAGGGCGGTCAAGGAGCGCGTGCCGGGGATGCACGTGCACGCCTTCTCCCCGATGGAGGTCATCAACGGCGCGACCCGCACCGGGATGTCCATCCGCGAATGGCTGACGGCGGCGCGTGAGGCGGGCCTGGACTCCATCCCCGGCACGGCGGCCGAGATCCTCGACGACGAGGTCCGCTGGGTCCTGACCAAGGGCAAACTGCCCACGGCCACCTGGATCGAGGTGATCACGACCGCGCACGAGCTGGGCATCCGCTCGTCGTCGACGATGATGTACGGCCATGTCGACCAGCCCCGCCACTGGCTCGGCCACCTGCGTACGCTGGCCGGCATCCAGCAACGCACCGGCGGTTTCACGGAGTTCGTGACCCTGCCCTTCATCCACACCAACGCGCCGGTCTACCTGGCGGGCATCGCCCGCCCGGGCCCGACGATGCGGGACAACCGGGCGGTTACGGCGATGGCGCGGCTGCTGCTGCATCCGCACATCCCCAACATCCAGACGAGCTGGGTGAAGCTGGGCACCCAGGGCGCGGCGGAGATGCTCCGCTCCGGCGCCAACGACCTGGGCGGCACCCTCATGGAGGAGACGATCTCCCGGATGGCGGGCTCCTCCTACGGCTCCTACAAGTCGGTGCGGGACCTGATCGCGGTGGCGGGGGCGGCCGGCCGGCCGGCGAGGCCGCGTACGACGCTGTACGGCGAGGTGCCGGAGGAACGGCAGCGGGCCGCGGCGGCGTCCGACGGGCACCTGCCCGAGCTGCTGCCCGTCCTGGAAGGTGATCGTGCCCCACACTGACAGCACCCGCTGGACCGTGCTGCTACCGGTCAAACCGTTCGCCCTGGGCAAGAGCCGCCTAGCGATCTGGGCTGGTGCGAGCCGGGCGGAATGGGCGCGGGCCTTTTACTTGGACACCCTGGACGCGATCTTCCATACCCCGCTGGTGCAACAGGTCATTGTCGTGACGGCCGACAGCGAGGCACACGTTCTGGCTGCCCGGGCCGGAGCGAAGGTCGCCGACGACACCCCTGTCTGTGGCCTCAACGCCGCTGTTCACCGTGGCGCTACCCACGCTGCGAGCAGCCCCACAGGGGGCCCCGTGGCGGTCTTGACCGCGGACCTACCGGCCCTGCGGCCTGAGGAACTCATGCAGGTCTTGACTGACGCGCGGCATCACCCCCGAGCCTTCCTCACCGACCACACAGGCTCTGGCACCACGATCTTGACAGCGAGCACACCGCGAATGCTCCTACCTCGCTTCGAGGGTGCCTCCCGCACCCAGCACGCTGTCACGGGGGCCCACGAACTCATCATCGCCAACGTTCCCGGCGCCCGACTGGACGTTGACACACCGATGGACCTGGGTGCAGCGCTTAGCTTGGGCGTCGGTCCGTACTCCACAGCTCTGCGATCGAACATGCGCGAACTGCCCCTACCAGCCGGGTCTGTCAGGGTCACCCCGGGCCGGGGAGCCACCGTGGCGCCCGCCGTCCCCGTGCCGCCCTGGATACCCCCTGTGCTCGCCGCGGAGCTATTTTCGAAAGTAGCATTGACATGCTACTAGCGAGTCATTATAAACAAATCTAGCTGTGGCAGAACGGCCTGTCACCCCGACGGCGGGAGAGCTTCGTGATGACACGACGAGACGCGGTCTGCTCTAGTTGTCGGGGACTCGTCGAGGTGGTGGAGGCCGGACGGCGGGGCACCAGTCCTCGATCAGCTCACCCGGGCAATGGGTGCGGAGGGTGCGACCGGGGCGGTGGACACGGTCGGCGGTGCGCTCACCCCGGTAATTCTCAACGCGATGGGAGTTCGTGGCCGGGTCTGCCTGATCAGCATCCCACCGCAGGCGGCGGTAGCCGGTGTCGACCTCCTCGCGTTCTATCGCACTCGGTGTTCGCGACTTATCCGCTGGAGCGGGCGCCGATGCGTACACGGCAGTTGAGCAAGGGGCGCACGGCCGACCGGTTCTGCTGCCCCAGAAACCTTGAACGTTCCGTGTGGTCCTTCGCCATCGACCGGCTGTCAGAACCTTTCCGTCAGCGGCGATCGGCCGACGCCGGAACCCTGTTGCCCCTCTGCACACCGAACAACGGAGGCTGAACGATGCCGTCAAGATTGTTGCTCAAGAACGGATTCGTCCTGACCCTCGACCCGGCACTGGGCGATCTGCCCCGCGCTGACGTACTCGTCGAGGACGGGAAGATCGCTCAGATCGGTCCGGATCTCCCCGTGACAGACGCGGAAACCCTCGACGCCGCCGGAACTGTAGTCGTCCCGGGGTTCGTCGATACTCATCGGCACATGTGGGAGACCGTGCTGCGCGGCGTACTGCCGGCGTGCACGCTGGACGGATACCTCGCCCAGGTGATCGGTGCCATCGGCCCCGCCTACCGCCCCGAGGACGTCTACACCGGGAACCGGCTCGGCGCGCTCGAGGCCCTCAACGCGGGCATCACCACGATCGTGGACTGGTCGCATTGCAACAACACGCCCGAGCACGCGGACGCCGGCATCACAGCGTTGCGCGCAGCCGGTATCCGTGCGATGTACGCCCACGGGACGCCGGCGGGTGGCGAATGGTGGGCCTACAGCGAACTCGGCCATCCAGCGGACGCCCGCCGTATCCGCGAGCAGTACTTCTCATCGGAGGACGACCTCCTCACCTTCGCCCTTGCCGTCCGCGGGCCAGGAGTGAGCCGCCCCGAGGTGTGCGTGCATGACTGGCGGCTTGCTCGCGAGCTGGAAGCCAGGATCTCCGTCCACGTCGGGATGCGGATCACGGGCGTGCACGGGCAGGCGATCGCCGAGCTCGACCGCGCAGGGTTGCTCGGCCCGGACACCACCTACGTCCACGCCAACACCAGTACCGACGACGAGCTCGCGATGATCAAACGCACCGGTGGTTCTGCCTCGGTCGCTCCGTACGTCGAGATGCTCATGGGGCACGGCCATCCACCGATCACGCGGATGCTGGAGCAAGGGGTGACGCCCTCGCTGAGCATCGACGTCGCCACCTCGGTCCCCGGCGATATGTTCACCCAGATGCGGACCGCGCTCGCCCAAGGCCGCATCTCCTCGTTCGGCGACGATGTCGATGTCGCATTCGCGCCGGCACTCACCCATGCGGACGTGCTCGGCTTCGCGACACGTGCCGGTGCCCAGGCCTGTGGACTGGCCGATCGCATCGGGACCCTGGCTCCCGGTAAGGACGCGGACATCGTCTTGATCCGGGCGGATGACATCAACACGATGCCCTTGGTCGACCCCGTCGCCACCGTGGTGACCAGTGCCGACACGGCCAATGTCGACACGGTGATCGTCCGCGGCGAGTTCCGCAAGCGGGCCGGCAAGCTCGTCGGGGTCGACCTCGCCCGGCTCCGGGCCGACGCGGAGCGCTCCCGTGACCACGTGCTGCGTTCGAGCGGCATGACTCCGTCCTGGCTGCCGCAGAACTGAACGATTCTCTTTGCCAATCCACAACTTGGAGGACGAGACCATGAAGTTCGCAGTGGCACTACCACAGTCCAACCGCGTCGGGGACACTGCCGCGATCCGCGATGTCGCCCAGGCCGCCGAGGAACTCGGGTTCTGGGCCGTGTCGATGCAGGACCACATCGTCTTCGATGGCGTGTGGCTCGGCTGCGGTGCCGAGGACGACGAAGGCCGAAATGACCGTCGAACCGTGTTCGAGCAGCTCACCACGTTCGGCTACGTCGCCGGGATCACCTCCACGATCCGGCTGCTGACCAGCGTCATGCTGCTGCCGGTGCGCGAGACCATCCTTGCGGCCAAACAGATCGCCACGCTCGACCAGCTCTCCGGCGGGCGGATGCACCTGGGAATCGGCGTCGGGCTGTCCGGCACCGACCGTGACCCGCAGGTCCTCGAAACGCTCTCCCGCAATGCCACGGTGGAGATGGCCGCGCTCGGCGTGGACGTGACAAAACGTGGCCGGCTCGCCGACGAGCAACTCGAGGCGCTCAGGCGCATTTGGACCGACGACAGCGCTTCCTACGATGGGAAGTTGGTCCGCTTCAAGGAAATCGAGGTATTCCCCAAGCCGGCACAGCCCGGGGGGCCGCCGATCCTGATCGCCGGTAACTCGCCCGCCGCATTGCGGCGTACGGCCCGGGGCGGCTACTGGTGGCTGCCCAACCACGCCACCCCCGATGAGGTCGCCGGCGGCCTGGCCGCGCTCGCCGAATCGGGGCACCGGCCACCGGAGTGCGTACTCGACCTGTTCTGGCGCATGGACAACACCACCGCGGGGGCGCGGGCGGCCTGCCGGGGCACCCTGGAGAACGCCTTCGGTGACCACCTGCCGGTCCGCAACCTGGTCGGCACACCGGACGAGATCGCCGCACGGTGCCGGGAGTATCGCGACGCCGGGGTCAGCGCGATCGAGATGAAGCCGGTCTTCCGCTCGGTCAAGGAGCTCATCGGGATGATGGAGACCCTGATGACCGAGGTCGCGCCGACAGTTTGAGCAATCGTTCCGCAGACCAGGAGGCAACGATGCCTTCCGAAGAACTCAGATTCGAGCACCACCCGTTCCAACGCATCGGACCGGATGTCCACCTCATCCAGGACGTACAGTTCGCGCTCGGCCAGCCCCTCTGCGTTCCCATCAACTCCGCCGTGCTGACCGGCCAGGAGCCCGTCATCATCGACACCGGCTCGCCTCGCAACCGCCGGCAGTGGCTCGACGACGTCTTCTCCATTGTGGAGCCGGAGGACGTTCGCTGGGTGTTCGTCTCGCACGAGGACGCCGACCACACGGGCAACCTGGAAACCGTTATGGCGCGCTGTCCCAACGCGACACTGCTGTGTAGCTGGGCACTGGTCGAACGGTTCAGCTGTGTCTACGATTTCCCGCTGCACCGCTGCAGGTGGGTGGCCGACGGAGACACCGTCGACATCGGCGACCGGCAACTGGCCGTGCTCCGGCCGCCGATCTTCGACTCACCATCCACATTGTCCGTCTTCGATACGCGTAGCCGAATGATGTGGGCCACCGACACGTTCGCCACCGCCATCCCCGGAACACCAGGCAGTGCGCTGATGCAGGACGTCAGCGAACTCGACCAGCAGGCCTGGCGCGACGGGATGACCATGTTCGGGATCCACGGCCTGGCGCCTTGGGTCAGCATGGCGGACCCGCGCCGCTTTGCCGCCAATGTCACCACGCTCCAGAGGCTCGACCCGAGCGTCGTTCTCACCGGCCACAGCCCTTCCATCCACGCCAATCGCGTCGACGAAGCCTGCGAAATCCTCGCCTCGCTGGCTGAAGCACCGGTCCCACCCTGCCCCGACCAATCCGTGCTCGATCTCATCCTCGCGGCCATGGGGGACTGAGTCCGCCGTCTTCGCTGGTCGCGCACCAGCCATTGCCTGCGGACACACAATTTCGCCCATCCCTGGGTCCATCTCCTGGAGACACTCATGCCTGAAAGCAGTACGAACATCACCGTCGTCGACAACTTCTTCCGAGCTGTGGAGCGCGGCGACGTCGACGCCGTCCGCGGCATCTACGCCTCGGACGTTGCGATCTGGCACAACGACGGCGCCGGCGATCAGGGGCTCGAAAACAATCTCGTCGTACTGGGCTTGCTCGGTGGAGCCATTCACGGCATGCGCTTCGACGTTATCCGGCGGGCCGATATCGGCGCCGGTGTCTTCCAACAGCACGTCCTGCGGGGGCAGTTGCCAGACGGGGAACAGGTGGGGCTCGACGCGGCAATGTACATCGCGGTCAACGACCGGAAGATCACGCGAATCGAAGAGTACTTCGACGTCGCCACTGTCAGGCACCTCATCAATGCAGCCAAGAACGCTACGGACGAGGAGGTCTGAGAATGGGTGTTCTCGACGGGTAGGTCGCCTTGATCACTGGCGGTGGCCGCGGCCAGGGCCGCGCCCACGCCGCCATGTCCGCCGAAGGCGCTGAGATCGTCATTTGCGACCTCGATGGCCAGATCGACTGCATCCCGTACCCGATGAACTCACCTGGCGACATGGAGCGGACTGTGTGACACGAGCGGCGCTGCCTCGCCAAGGTTGCCGACGTCCGTGACTTCACCGCGATGCAGGCGGTAGCCGACGCGACGATCGCCGAGTTCGGGCAGATCGACATCCTGGTCGCCGACGCCGGCGCCTGCGTCGGACGGCCGATCGTCGACACCTTCTGCGGACGATCGACGCTGTCGGATCGGTCGAGGAAGTCGCCGAGCGGGTGTTGGAAGCACTCAATGCAATTGCGCGAGCGCGGAAATGACGTACGTACAGGAACTGAAACTACGCGCACCTCTTCGTTGAAGTCGATCAGTCTGAATGACCTGACCGCGCTGTGCCGATCTACACGGCGAAGAACGTCGAGATGCCCATCCTGTTTAATTCGTTACCCAGCGAACTGGTGTGGCCGCCGAAGGAGCGACATGTTCTGGGGCAGCCACGTGTCGCTAGCTCAGTGCCTCGAACAGTGGGGTGTTGTCCACAGTGATCCGCTGCTCGGCGAAGCGGCCGTCGACGACGGTGAAGACGCCGACGGCGTTCACCGGAATGATCCGACCGTCGTGCAGTGTCCAGGTGCCCAAGGTCCGGAAGATGACCACGCCTCCGTCTTCCTCCCAGACAATGGTCAAGTCATGGTGCAGGGAGCGCGCCGTGTGCAGCCCGGCCACCTCGTGGTAGAGGTCCCGGCCCACGGTGTTGGCGCTGCCCGGCTCTCCGGTGCGGGGGTGGCGGGCGGTGAGATCCATCACGGAGAACGTGCCCTCGTGGATACGCAGCGCGACCGGTCGCGCACCCCGAAGTCACCCTCGCCTGGGCTGGCTCCGGCTACTCCGAGGGCGACCTCATCAACTGGTCGCACACCTTCCTGGACCTGATCTCGCAGACCGCCAGAGTGCGCAGGGACAGAGGGGGTTCACGGTGCTGCCGAAACGCTGGTTCGTGGAACGTGCCATCAGTTGGATCACGGGAGCGCGCAGGAATGTCCGCGACCATGAACGCCTTCCCCAGCACAGCGAGGCACACATCGCTTGGACACGATCACATTGATGAGCAGGCGCCTGACCAAACCCCTGGCTCGTCAGGGTCCTGCAGAGCCGGGGGGTCACCTGGCCGATGTGATTTCAGGGCTGGGGGTGAGGGGCGCGGGGGGGGTGCAGGGGAGGTCACCGGTGTTGACCCAAGCTGCGCGGCCAGTTGGCTGAAACGACCAACGCCTACGAATTCTTGGAAGACACGTATTGCGGACGCGCTGCTCGCGTGGAAGTCGAACGGCGGCCGGATTCAGTCCCGGTGAATGGGGACTACGGTCACCTGCTCTGCGGCCAGGATCGCTTGCAACAGACCCGGGAAGCGGGCTTCCAAGTCGTCTGCACGCATCTGGTTGAGGATCTTGTTGCCGCGGTAGTACTGCGTGATGACGCCCGCCTCGCGGAGCACCCGGAAGTGATGGGTCGACGTCGATTTGGTGACCGGCAGGTCGAACGCACCACAAGCTTGCGCCTCGTCCCCTTCGGAAAGCTGACGCACGATGCGTCGGCGCAAGGGGTCGGCGAGCGCGGCGAGGACCGTGTCAAGCCGGACCGCTTCTGTCGCGGGATGAGGCAGCGTTCGCATGAGTTCAACTCTACCTAGCCTATTCGTGGTACGGTCCCCGCCGTACTACGAAGTGCATCGTACAACTCTGTCCTCTCGGGCGCTCGCAGCCCCTGCGACCGCGGGACAAGCGTTGCCCCGCGCCAGTTCCGGGACTTCGAGTACGTCACCTGCCAGCTTGCCGACATCGATCCGGCCGAACACGAAAGAATCCCCAAGTGAACATCGCCGTCGTTTTATTCCCTCGCCTCACCGCCCTGGACGCAGTCGGGCCCTACGAAACGTTGCAGCGACTGCCTGACACCACGGTGACCTTCGTGGGCCATCAGCGTGGAGAGGTCCGGACCGAAAACGGATACCTCGGCCTGACCGTCGACAAGACCTTCGACGAGGTCGTCGCGCCGGATGTGGTCATCGTGCCCGGTGGGATCGGCGTTCTCGACTTGCTGGAGGACAAGGTCCTGCTCGACTGGCTGCGGTCGGTCCACGCCACCAGCCGCTTCACCACCTCGGTCTGCACCGGATCTCTGCTCCTGGCGGCCGCAGGACTGCTGCCCGGTCTCGAAGCGACCACCCACTGGGCCTTCATGGACAAGCTGACCGAGCTCGGTGCCGTTCCGACCTCCACCCGAGTGGTCGAGCACCTGGAGCAGCGGACCATCATTGCCGCTGGCGTCTCCTCCGGGATCGACATGGCTCTGCGCTTGGCAGAGCTGCTCACCGACCAGGTGACAGCACAGGCCATGCAGCTCATGGTGGAGTACGACCCGCAGCCGCCCTTCGACGCGGGCAGCGTGGTGAAGGCCGGCCCGCTGGTCACGGCCCGAGCCAAGGAGCTGTTCCAGGAAAAGGACTGAGCGCGCGGTGCGCGGGCGACCCTGGCGATGTCGCCCGCGCACCAGCCTCGCTTACCCGGGACCGGTCAACCCAGGAGAACAATTATCCAGCGTCCACCGCACCGGCGCCCAGACCCCGCACCTCACGCGCGCGGTCCAGAGCAAGTTCCATCGCCCTGCCCGACACCCCCATCGGGCCCAGCCGCAGCCGTTCCGGCTCCGACACCCGCTTCTTCTCCGGTACTTCGAGCAGCCGGACCACCTCGGTGCGCAGATCGTACGGAACCGCCTCGTACAGCGCGGCATGCAGCCGGTCGTTCTCCTCCGACCGTGCGGCGGCCACCATCCGGGCCAGCGTCGTGACCCCGGGCAACAGCACCCAACGAGGCCCACGATCTCGTCATGTCCGTCTTCGGCGGCATGAGCAAGGGCGAACGCAACCGCATCAAGATCCGCGTACGCACTGCCATGGCCTCCCAGGCCAAGATCGAAGGCCGCTACCTCGACGGCAGACCCCCGTACGGCTACCGGCTTACCGAGGCGGGCCCCTACCCCAACCCGGCCAAGGCCGCAGACGGCAAACGCCTCCACCGCCTCGATGTCGACGATGTCACTCTGGGCCATCGCATCAAACAGGCCTGGAACCCTCCTGACCAACGGGAAGCCCCACTACCGCTGCCGCTACGCCGCCGAGTATGCGCGCAGCGCCGCAGTGGACCATCCACTCTCCGTGTACGTACGCGAGGAAGTCATCCTGCCCCCTCTCGACCAATGGATCGCCACGGCCTTCGCTCCCGGACGGCTGACAGCCACTCTCCATGCACTACAACAAGCCCAGGAAACAGACACCGCGCCCCATGCGGCCGCCGAAACCGCCCGCCGTGCTGTTGCCGACTGCGAGCGCCGTATCACCCGGTACCGGGCCGCACTCGACGCAGGAGCCGATCTCCAACTCGTCGCCACGTGGATCAACCAAGCACAGAGCGAGAAGACAGCAGCCCAGCAGGATCTTCTCGCCACGACACGAAGCCAGACGACGAACCTCACGGCCGAGCAGATCCAGCGGATGGTCACCGAGCTCGGCTCCGTCAAGGACCGGCTCCTCGCCGCCGCCCCCGAACGCAAGCAGCCCCTGTACGAGAGCCTCGGACTCGCACTGATCTTCGACGTGAAAAAGAGGGCCGTGATCGTGGAATCACAGCCCTCATGTACGTACGGAGAGTGTCCGAGGACCGACACGCACCATACGTACACGCCTATCTTGCGGGGCGAGCTGCTCCTGCCGTAGTCCCCGGGGTCAAGCCGTCGGCGGCGCGCCGTGACATCGACGACACGCCGCCACCTCCTACGGCGCGGCGGAGATGAGATCGCCCAGGTCGTCCGCTCAATCAAGGACCTGGCCACCGTGGTGCGCCAGGCCGGGTCCGAGGACAGGGCCGAGATCTACCGGCGGCTCGGGCTGCGGCTCACCTACGACTCCGGAACACACAAAGCGTCGGCCGAAATGAGACTCGACCAGCACTCTCACAAAGCTCGTGGGCTATCAGTACGCACCCCCAGGAGCTATGTGGGCCGATGCCCCACGGTTTACGCCCCATACGACGGTGCTGGCGCTGGTGTAGCCGCAGGTTCGACACGTGCGTTGTCGTCCCCGGACGCTGTCCGGAGCCGATCTGATCCTGCCGGACCCACTTGCGCAGCGTCTCGCGCGAGCCGATGCCCAGCCTGACCATGACCGCGTTGATCGCGGTGGACTCGGTCGGGTAGTCACCACGGACCTCGACGACCATACGCACCGCGCACTTGCGCAGCTCAGGTGGGTAGGTGGCGGGGTGATGGGACGGTCGGAGCGGACACGCTCGACCGGTAGCCGCCTGCCGTGAACACCAGCCGGGCATTACGGTGAGACACGAAGACCTCCGTGCGGTGCGGTCCTAGACAGCTCCACCACGCCTGAGGTCTTCGCCATGATCAAGCCCGACTGGTGTTAACAACGTTCGTGATCAGTACAGCTATGACGCACGCACCGCCGTAGCATCCGCCACTGACAGCCAAGGCGTTTGAAGCATCTCTTTGAGTCATCCCATGCCGCTTCTAACCGGATGACTTCTGACCCGGAGCCGCCGCGCAGTTGCCTTTGGCCGACCCATGAATCACCACAAGGTTGGCCGGAAAGAGCGAGCGTTACTGCAAAAGGCCCAGGGCGAGCGCCATGGTTCCTGGCACGCACCCGTTGTGTGCGTGGTCACAGAGGGGGATAAGTGATTCCATCCATGCGAGATGGGGAGGCTGGCATGGCCTTCCAGGACATCATCACGGGGCTGACCCGGCGGCGTATCCAGATCTACGACCAGGCAGGCGAGGACTGGCGCTTTGCTGAGAGCCTGAAGTCGGTCAGTGAGGACACGGCCCAGGAGTACGAGGGTCGCGCCGTATTGGAGCTCATCCAGAACGGGCACGACGCGCTGGCCGAGTGCGGCGCTGGAAGGATCGCTGTCCTGGTCTGCCCGCATGCGGGCGAGAATGGTG
This sequence comes from Streptomyces sp. 11-1-2, assembly GCF_003595545.1. Lineage (NCBI taxonomy): Bacteria > Bacillati > Actinomycetota > Actinomycetes > Kitasatosporales > Streptomycetaceae > Streptomyces > Streptomyces sp. 11-1-2. Next base: position 8,675,169 of record NZ_CP022545.1, on the reverse strand, counting down.
TCCTGTACGTTGCCAACGAGGGCGCGGGATTCACCAACAGCAACTTCCGCGCGATCACGGAACTCGCCTTGTCGGACAAGGGCGCCGGGGAGGGCATCGGCAACAAGGGGCTCGGATTCCGCAGTGTGCTCCAGCTGACGGACTGGCCCGAGGTCTACTCCAAAGCGTCTCCGTCATCGGCGGAGTTCGACGGCTTCTGCTTCCGGTTCGCGCGGCCTGAGGACGTACGCGGGCTAGTGGACGACCCGGAGCTGGCCGATCGGGTGATCGAGGACATCTCGCCCCTGGCCTTGCCGGTCCCGGCTAAGGTCACCGATGCCGAGCTCACGTCCCTGGCCGCAGAGGGATTCTCCACAGTCGTACGCCTGCCACTGCGCAACAAGCACGCGGTGGAGGCCGCGATCGCGCAGGCCACAGAAGCGATCAGTGGCGAGGCACCGCTCCTGCTCTTCCTGGACCGGGTCGGTCAGCTGATCGTAGACGTCCAGGACGGCGGGGACCGGGGCGGTCGCCGCGTACTGGCCCGCTCCGTGGCCCCGTCCACGTTGGTTGCCCGGGAGGAGGGAGGGTGGGTCGAGGAGGTTGACCTCGCGGAAGGGGGACGCTATCTGCTGGCCCGCCGCACGCTCGCCCCCGAGGAGCTGCGACGAGTGATCGAACGGAGCGTCGAGGCACGCGAGATCGACGCGAAGTGGCTGAAGTGGGAAGGCGAAGCCTGGGTCGGACTCGCGCTCCGGCTGGACGAAGACCTGGAACGCGGTCTGCTGTACACCTTCCTCCCGATGTCGGATGCGGCCTGTGCGCCCTTCCGCGGCCACGCCCATGCTCCGTTCTTCACCAAGCTGGCCCGGCTTCACATCAGCGAGGCTGTGGGCCTGAACGCGTTCCTCCTAGACCAATTAGCCGAGCTATGCCTGCGGTTGGTGTCAGCACTGCGCGCTCAGGGGCCGTGTTCCGCGGTCCGGCATCTCGTCCTGGACCTCGTGTGCTGGGACGCCCCGGCCCGAATCGACAGGGTGCTCGACGGGAAGCTGGCGGACGAACCGATCGTTCCCCTGGTCGAGGCCGACGCGTGGGGCACGCTTCGGGCTTCGTTCGCATGGCCTGACGGGACGCGCCCCTGGACGGTCCTCACCGCCAAGGCGCTGGCCGAGGCCGGAGGGCCCCTCCTCGATCCTTCTGTCGGGCCACTCAGGGAGGCCCGTCTTCTCAAGCTCCACCAGGACCTTCTCACAACGCAGATGCTCCCTTCGTCGCAGACGGCTGCGGCGTGGGTGGAGCGCGTCGCCGAACGGTTGCAGCCCGCTGGAGAGGCCCAGCCGGTTCCCCTGTGGGCAAACTTCTATGACGACCTTGCGCGGGCGTTCGCCGACCACCCCGAAGACCTTAGCGGCCGGCGGATCATCCTCAATCAGGATGGTCGGCTCTGGCCCGCGCTCGGTGGTGCGGAGACGGCCGGCAAGAGCGAGCAATCCGTCTTCTTCCATCCCGAGGACGAGGGCGGCAACGGCACCGCTGAGGTGCCGAAGGCGCTGAAGGCCCTGCGTCGGCGTATGGCCTTCACCCATCCCGGCATCGCTTGGGAACGTCCCGGGCGTACCTTCCTCGAAACCCACCGGCTGGTACGCCCGTATCGGCCCGGCCGGGTCTTCGAGGCACTGAGAGATCTCCTCGCCAAGAGCCCCTCGGACGCCCTGTGCCGGGATGCCTTGGCCTTCGCCCTCCGCCTCTTCCCCTCACTCACTGCGGTCGAGCGCCGTCGGCTGCCCCAGACAGGCTTTCGCCTGCCCACTGGTGACGGCGACTGGATCAAGGCGACACGTTGTCTCTTCTCCCCGGCTTGGGGCACCGAGGGAGGGCGACGCCTAGCGAAGTTCCTGGACGCGGGTGGCGACGAGATCCCGTCCCTGGCCGCCCTGCGTCAACGCTGGCTCAGCGACCCGGACGACTGGCCCGTCCCGGTCAGCGACCTCGCAGCCTACGTCGACTTCCTCAAGGCCATCGGTGTCGGCGACGGCCTGCCCCTCTCCTGGGTCGGCGGCAGGCTCGGGGCTGCCAACGGCCGGGACATGGAACCGAGAGTCGTGGCCCGGAGGCTGCCGCTCGGCGACGAGCTCGGACGAGCCTGGGCGAAGGACGTCGACCGTACGTGGAGCGGCTTCGCCCACCCGTGGACGCCGTACGAGTTCCGCCGACAGTTGCCTCACCTGCCAGGTGCCGTCGAGGTCGCGGGGCTGGGCCTGGCAGCTCGCCGAGAGTTCGCGGAGTTGTTGCTCATCGGGCTCCGCACCTGGGGGGACATGGCCTTCGCTGTCCCCCTTCACCGGCCGTACCACGACCGGAATCCCGACCCCCATACCTGGCCGAGCCCACTCGCGTCCTTCCTGCGCTTCATGCCCTGGCTCCCGGTGGAGGGCAGAGACACCGACGGTCCGGCCTTCGTCCCGCCGAACCGTGCCTGGTTCAGCGCCGAAGGAGATCTTCCGGCGTTCGTTCCATCACTCCCCCTCTCGATCCGTCGGGCTCTGGCCGACAAGGCGGTACTCGAACGTCTGCGCCGCTCCGGTCTGCGGTTCTGGGACGAATCCAGGCACGCCGGGGCGGCCGTGCGGGACCTCGGCGATATTGCGGCTGCGGGTGGGGTGCCCGACCACCTCAGCGTCTCGTTCAAGAAGCACTACGGGAGGGCTTGGTCCCACGTGGCGGAAAGCGAGCGCTGGCCCTGGCCGTTCGGAGAGCCGGTACATCTGGCGGTGGTCCGCGAGCACACCCTGACCACCCTCACGCCCTCCTCCGAGGAGGAGCCGGTCTACGTCTGCGACGAATCTGACCCGCTCAAGGAGACACTTGTCGAACTGGCGGGCCATCCCATCCTGATCGCCGGATCCGACGACGGCGCGAGGATCGCGAAGAAACTGGAGTCGGGCGGAACGCACGTGGCCCGGCTGTCCGACGCGACGGTGCAGGTGAACAACCGTGACAAGGAGCCGATCAGGCCGTCGGACGACCATGCCCGGCTTACCGAGGGCCGGGAGTGGCTGGTCCTGGTCGTGGCCCTGGTGGTGGAGCTCAAGTCCGGCGCGTTCCTGCGCCGTAGCGAACGCACTATGCGCTCCCTGCTCGACCGGTTGCGCGGGGTCCGGATCGTCCGGGCCGAGGAGATCGAGATCATGATCGCCGGTGAGCGCGTGGAGCCCCCGCCGACGACCCGCAGCCTGCCGCTGCCCCATCCCGTCCACCCGACGGTCGTCGTCTGGAACAGCGACCGCGATGGCGACGGTGACTGGGACGAACTGCAGGCGTCCACGTCGGCGGTCACGCAGCTCCTCCACCAGCCGTCCTTGCAGGACGCCTTGGAGCTCGTTCTCGTCAAGCTGCAGCGGCACTTGGGCGGTGTGATGCCGGACGACATCGACGACCGCACGCTGGCACTGTCACTGGACACCACCGAGTCCAGGATTTCGGAACTGCGGCGCAGCCTCACGAACGACCTGCACCACACGGTCCGGCAACTGCGCCCCGTCCTGGTGTGTTTGGCGGACATCGACCGCGCCGGCGCGGTTTTCAAGGACCTGGACGAAGTCAGCGGCGAGGAGGAGCTGATCGCCGTCCTCGACCGGTTCCCGTACACCCTCCCGGTCCCCGCTGCCGAGCTGCTCGCCGTCGCCCGTACCTCCACGACGCCCGCCGAGCTTCGCGAGGCCCTGGCGCTGGACTACCAAGCGTTCAATGAGGCGCTCGCCGCGCTCGGAGCCCCCTACAAGCCCGTCTGCGACCCGGACCTCCACGAGCGGACGTTCAGCGAGTTCGTCCGCACCCACGCCGATGCCGTCCTGGACCGCCTGCGCGAGCGGTACGCACCACAGGCCGAGGGAGGAGGCGACGTGGCCGCGTACGCGTCGGCCCGCCATCTGGACGACCTCACACCCGACCCGGACTGGCTGCCCCGCTTCGCCTCCCCTCCCGAGGAGGAGATGCGGGCACGGGTCGCCTACTGGCTGCGGTCGCACGGTGCCGACGACGACCTCAAGCGCGCGGGCGATCTCGAACCCCTCGACGAGCTACGCAGTCTCAACACAGCAGCGCTCGAACGCTTGGTCTCCGTGCTGACGAAACTGGTGCCCGCCTGGTGCCGTCGTCACCGCGTCCCCACGCCGACCGGCTGGAACAGCACCCCACTGATGGAGGCGCGGACCGCAGTGCACGGTTCCGGATTGGCCGACCTTATCCTCCTGAGCGACGAGCGCCTCCTGAGCGAGGTGGCCCGCGGCGTGGGCTGGCCGGCTGACATGCCGCACAGCGCCGATCCCGGCGTCCTAGGGCTCACGGCCCGCGACATCGCACAGCCGCCTGTGCCATCGCCCGGCGTCGTCGGATCCCGCGGATCGGTCCAGCCCACGATCAAGATCGGCGAGGAAGAGATCGTCGTGGGGCGCGACCACTTCGCAGCCCTCGCCGAACTGGCCGCGCGGACTGTCGACGAGACCTTCCTCGCGCAGTCCGGGAAGGTGCGCCTCACCACGATGGCGTCCGTACCGCAACCTCGCCGCGCACCGGACACGCGGACACCGAGGATCGTCCTCTCGCGCAAGGCCCAGCTGAGTGAGGAACAGAAAGCGGCCATCGGCCTGGTAGGCGAGGTCTACGCACGCGCCTGGCTGGAGCGCCGGTACTCCGAGGTCCACTGGGTCTCGGGCTACGCCGCAGTCCTCAACGAGGACGCGGCAGCGTCCGATGGCCACGGCTACGACTTCGAGGTTGCCTACCGCAGCACCACACGCCTGTACGAGGTGAAGGCGACCAGCGAGTCGGACACGGAGCGGATGGAGTTCGAACTGGGTGTCTCCGAGGAAAGGGCGGCGCGAGAGTACGCCCGTGGGACCCGCTATCGGATCTTGCTGATCACCTCTGCCCTCGATCCAGAACGGCGACAGGTGCTCGAACTGCCAAACCCATTCGCGGCGGCCGGGCGTGACCGGTTCCGAGTGGTAGGCCGGGGTCTGCGATACCAGTTTTCTCCAACCCATGGAGCATCCCGCCCGATCTCGAAGAAATAAGAGATCAAGTACGCCGGTCACAGTGCGGTGCGGGAAGGCCCGTGTCTACTTCTCTGGTTGATCTACGACATCGAGCGATCGTTGAGGCAGAGTGGATCGCGGGGCGCGCGTGGGCATGCCCGATGCCTGAAGCTGGCGAGTGCCGACCCGCGATGGCGGATTTCAGAACCTCTGGTATGGAGATAAACCTGAGGACACCGGGCGGCGGCTGCATGTGGCATGCGCGGGCTCACACGCTGCTTAAGCGGCGGGACGGAATCCCGGCCGAGCATCGGCGGCAAGCTCGGTCCGGGATTCCGACGACTTCCACCGTCACGCCCCAGGGCTCGAGCAGCTTGGCGGTCTGCGCGAGCGTGACCTGGGAGAAGGGGAAGCGCGTGTCGGGGAGACTTGTACCGGGACCCTACGGATCGCGCCACTCAGCGCCGAACTAGAGCTGGCGCTGCCGAAGCCGCCGACCGGAGTCCGGGCGAGGGGAGGAATCGGTTGTGCCTCCGCGCAGCTGCAACCGCGCGTTCTTCGCCCGCAGCGCAGCGACCTCGGCTCGCAGCTCATCGATCACGCCGACCTGCACAGCGACCAGCGCGGCAGGCTCCTCGTACGACGGTCCCGGCCGCGATACGACCAAGAAACTACAAGACCGTCAGATTGCCGAGATCACCGCGTCCCGCCGCAGGTCAGCACCATCCGTGAATGGACACGCCTCCACGCTGCTCACCAGCTCCTTATTCGGTCGCTCCTCCCGCGAGTCGGATGCGGTTGAGCAGCTCGCGGGAGCGCACCGCGGCGGGGTGTTCCGGAGGAAGTTCGCTCACAAGGCTTCGCAGCAAGTCGGCCGCCTCGCTCGCGCGATGCAGTGCCAGCAGAAGGTCAGCGATCTTCTGCCGAAGCGTGACGACCTCGGCGTGCGGGGCGTCTGGCAGCAAAGAGCGGTACTCCTCCAGTGCCTGTTCGTGCTCGCCGAGTGTGGCCAGGCACAGCGCGATGTGTTGACGGTATTCACGGAGGTCACTGCCGTCCGTCGCTTCGGCTGCCAAATGCCGGAACGCGCCGAGAGCACGGCGAAAATCCTCTCCTGCGAGCAGGACGCCCGCGTGGATGCGCCGAGTCTCCGACAAGCGCGGGTCGAGCGGGTCGGCTTGGTCGAGCAGCTCCTCCAGTACGTGGGCGGCCTGCGTGAAACGCCCCTCCTCGAACAGCCGCACCGCTTCCTCCTCCCCCTCCTGGACGAGCGCGTCGGACAGTGCGGCGGGCGGTGCGGGACGCCCCGGTCCAGGCACGGCGCGTACGGCTGGGCGGCTCTTGGGAGCGAGCGGGGTGCGATAGGGGAGGGTGGGATCCGCCAGGCCGGACGGGCCTCGCGGTGTGGTACCGGAGCCCAGTGACGGAAGGTGTGGGACAAGCCAGTCGTGGACGGCATGCGCATCAGTGGGGCGGTCGTCGGGATTCTTCTCCAGGAGGTCCAGGACGAGCCGTTCCAGCTCGACGGGGACGTCGGGCCGCAGGGAACGCAGTGGTTCGGGGCTGTCGTGGACGTGCCGCAGCGCGGCATCGCCCGTCCCGGTGAACACCCTGCGCCCGGCGAGCATCTCGTGCAGGACACACCCCAGGGCATAGAGGTCGCTGCGCGGGCTGACGCCGACGCCCAGGAACTGCTCGGGGGCCATGTAGTCCCGGGTGCCGACCGGGCGACCGGTCTCGGTCAGCTGGGCCGTGTCGGTTCCGAAGGCAGAGGCCACACCGAAGTCGAGGACCTTCACCGCCCCGCTGCTGTCGATCATGATGTTGCTCGGCTTCAGATCCCGGTGGACGACGGGTACGGCGTGCGCGTATGACAGCACGGAGCAGACCTGCGCGGCTACGGCGGCCGCCCACTCGACGGGCAGGGGGCCCTGCTCGGCGAGGATGTCCCGCAGGTCCATGCCCCGGATTAGCTGCATCACCACATACAGTTCGGCGGCCTCGTCGGGCGAGTCGGCGCTCTGGTCGATGGCCGCGTCGTACACCGCGGGCACGCCCGGGTGCTCGATCCGCGCCGTTACGCGGGCCTCCCGCCTGAACCTGCCTACCAGCACGGCGAGTTCGGCGTGCGTGCGTGCCTTCTCGACGCGGATCTGCTTGATGGCGACGGGCCGGTCGAGGACGATGTCGTATCCCTCCCAGACCAGGCCCATGCCGCCGGGCATCGGCAGCGCGCTCAGCTCGTAGCGATCGGCGATGCGTCGGGTCTGGCCCACGGTCATGTGGTGGCGTCCTCCTGAGGTATGGGGCACCCGGTCCTCGAAAGAGCGTACGTCAGGTCCACGCGGACACTGACTCCCGCTCATGGTGAGCGAATGGTGCCGGGCTACGCTGGCCCGGCGCACACAAGCGGGGTGGCGACGAGGGGTCGAGGAGAAGCGTGAGCGGTACAGGGCGAGGGCCGTCGAGGACGACGCGTCAGGAACTGCACCAGATCGAGGAGGGACTCAAGCGGGGCTATCGGGGACTCATCGACGAGAGTGGCCTGGAACAGAAGTCGGGCCGCGACCTGGAGCGCGCATGGCTGTCACGGGCAGTGGCAGCGACAGCGCTGCGCCGCAAGACCGGCCTGGACCACGAGGCCTGCGCGAAGGCTGTCATCGACGGGTACGAGGACGGCGGGCTCGACGCGGTCGCGGTCACCGACGGAGCTCAGGTGTGGCTCGTCCAGGCCAAGTGGAACGACAGGGGGAACGCGGGCTTCAACCAGAACGCGGCCCTCGCTTTGGTCGACGGGCTCAGCCTGTTGGAGCAGCGTAAGTTCGAGGTGTTCAACGACAAGCTGCGGCCCTTCACCGCGCAGCTGGACTCCGCACTGGCGGACGCCCGCCTGAAGATCCACCTGGTGATCGCGCTAGTGGGGGACGACCCGCTCAGCAAGCACGCCACGGACGTCCTGGACCGTGCAGTCGAGGACCATCGCGGGCACGGCCCCATGCTCGGCTATGAACTCCTGGGCGCGGGTGAGCTGTTGCAGCAGCTCAAGGACGACCGGGCGCCCGCCCCGGTGGACGTCACCGTGCGGATGCAGAAGTGGATCAAGCGAGACACGCCATTCACCGCCTTCCAGGGCACGGTAGCGGCTGGCGAGGTGGCTGAGTGGTATGACAGGCACGGTCCGCGCCTGTTTTCCCAGAACATCCGGAACTCCCTCGGCCTGACCACGATCAACTCCGGCATCCAGAAGACACTGGCCGAAGAACCCGACAACTTCTGGTATTTCAACAACGGCATCACGGTACTGTGCGACAGCATCGAGGAGCGCTGGATCGGGCGCCGTCGCCCCGACGAGCCGGTGGACCTCATCTTGGGCAACGTCAGCGTCGTCAACGGCGCCCAGACAGTCACCTCGATCCACGAGGCACGTAGCCTGACACCGGACACCGTCGAAGATGCAGACGTCAGCGTCCGGGTGATCGCCCTGGGCGACCTCGGCGACGAGCGGGCCACCTACGCGAAACGCATCACGCAGACCACCAACACCCAGAACGATGTATCGCTACGGGACTTCATCGCCCTGGACGACACCCAGGCGCGCATCCGCGAGGACTTCGACCTGTCCCTCGGCAAGCAGTACGTGTACAAGCGCGGCGAGGCCGATCCGGCGCCGGAGGCGGGCTGCTCGGTGGCGCATGCCGCCGTCGCGCTGGCCTGCGCGCACCGTACGCCGGAACTGGCGGTTCGCGCCAAGAGGTCGACGGATCTGCTCTGGGAGAGCGGCCGGCTCGGCAACTACGCGCGGCTGTTCGGCGAGGAGCCGAGCGCCCTGCGTATCTGGCGCTGCGTCCTGGTTCACCGCGAGGTCGGCGAGGCGCTGGAGCGGCTGCACGAGCAGGTTCGCGGCCGGGCAGCCGACACGACGCTCCGCGGTGACCTGCTGATCAGCCATCTGGTCTTCCAGCTCCTCGCCCCCGGCATGGAGGACGTCGACGACCCGCACTTCGACCTCGCGCCGCTCCTCGCTCGCGTCCCGGACCTGGTCAGACCGGTCGTGGAGTGGCTCATCCACCAGATCGACACGGTCTACGGACCGCAGTCGTTCCTCACCAGCACCTTCACCAACGAGGACCGCTGCAAGGAACTCGTCGGCCTTGTCCTGCCGATGGTGCGGGCCGAGCGGTCCGTCCCGGAGGTCCCCGACACCTACCAGCCGCCCGCCCCGCAGCCCCGACGCCGACGCCGCCCGAACGCGGTGCCGACCCTGGTGACCGCCCGGCTCCTGGCGGAGGGCACCCCCGTCCTGTACGTCCCGATGAACGCCCCGGAAGAGAAGGCCGTACGGGCCTGGCTGACGGCCGACCCCCGCAGGGAACAGGCGAGTTGGACGAACGACCGCTCCAAGCCGCTGGTGTGGGCCTACGACGGCAACCCCTACTCGGCGAGCGGCCTCGTCAACCGCATCTGGGAGCTGGCTGGCTGGGAACAGGCGCCGACCGCTGTGCAGGGACCGGCACGCTGGGTCGTCGGCGGCAAGAAGTCCCTGTGGGACATGGCCGTGGAGTGGCTGGCCACCGAGGAGGAGACGGAGGGCTGACAGCCACCGTCATCCTGGGGGCGCCTGGCACGCATCGAGCTCCGCCCACCGTCTTGCCGACGGATCGGCGGGGCTCGATCCGCAGGCGGTCGGTCGGCGCTTCGACGAGGAGGAGCCCTTGGGCCCGAATGGCATACTGACCGGCCGACCGGGCCCGCAGCTCGCCGTGGACCCGGCGTCCTGCACCGTGTTCGCCGGATACGCGGCCTCGGCCGGGCACCTGAGGGCGCGAACAGTACACGTGGAAGGGGCGGCTCCTGGTGGGCGTCTTCCGGTAGCCGCCCCTTCGCCTTACGTACGCCAGCAGTGGGCTCAGCGGGTGTCCGGGAGGTTGTGGCGGCGCCGGATCAGACGGTACGCGGCCGTGCGGGCCTCCTGAAGAAGCTGCCCCTGAAATTCGGCATCGGAGAAGTAGCGTTCGGTGAACTTGGTGTCCGCCTCGGCCCGTTCGATCATGATGTCGCGGAACCTCTTGTTGAAGGGGTGCTCGAAGTCGCCCTGGTTACGGGCGGCAACGGCGGCGTCCTCCAGATCCGGATCTTCTGCGGCGGCGACGATGCGCTCCTCGTACATCACACGGTCGGCTTCGCTCAGCCCAAGGCCGTAGCGGACGTTGAACTCCTCGATGAGCTCGGAAAGGAGGATCTTGTCCGGGTCTCGGTGGCCACCCGCGCCTTCGGCACCGTATGGGGCGAGGTCCTCGACGTCGTCGTCGGTGAGGCTGATGTCGTAGTCGCCGACCTTGGTGACCCGCATGTGCGTGAGGTCCATCTCCCCTATGTCGAGGGAGGGATCGTACGGGGGCGGGGGCAGGATATTGGCGAGGTGCTTGCCATAGAGATAGAGGCGCTCGAGGCCAGTGTCGACGCGCGGCATCAGCTGGGACAGAAAGCCGTACTGACGCAGGAAACCGCGCAGGTCGGCGCGGAAATCCTCGGCGGCGTCCCCGTCCTGTTCCTGGCGCTCGACGAAGCGGGCGCGGGCGGCGTCGGTGTGGCGATAGAGGCCGGCGTGGGCCTTCTCCCAGCGGCGGGCGCCCGGCTCACCTACGGAGGCGGACCCGTCGGCCGCCTGCGCGGTGGCCAGGGCCCGGACGAAGGCGTCCATCTCCTCCTCGTACAGCAACCGGTGGTCCATCACCTCGCGCTGGGAGGTATAGAGGAGGTTGACGTCGGCGGGTTCGGTGCGGGCCTCCTTGAAGTAGGGGGCGTACTCCTTCTTGATGTCCTCGGGGTCGTTGACGAAGTCCAGGACGAACAGATCCTCCTGGCTCTTGCGAGGGTGGGTGCGGTTGAGGCGGGAGAGCGTCTGGACGGCGGCAACGTCGGTCAGCGGCTTCTCGATGTACATGTGGGTGAGGAGCGGCTGGTCGAAGCCGGTCTGGTACTTCTCCGCGACGACGAGAATGCGGTACTCGGTGCGCGGGGGCGCTCCGCCCGGCTTTCCGGTGCGCAGAGCGGCGTAGCGGTCGTCGGCGCGGGTGTAGGCCAAGGCATCAGGGAGTTCTTTCTCAGAGACGCCGTTGAGTTCAGCCTCGGTGACCTTGACCTTTGTGATGACCCCGTCGATCTCCTTCTCCACCTCCAGCTCCCCGGAGAATGCGACGAGGACGCCAAGGTCCGCGCAGTCCAGGTCCTTGGTGGCCTGCACCAAATGCTTGTACATCTTGTACGCGGCCTGCCGGGATCGGGTGACCACCATTGCCTTCGCCCGCCCGCCGAGTCGGCGGCGGCCGTGTACGGCGAAGTGCTCGACGATGATCTCGGCGTGCTGGGCGAGAGTGGTCGGATTGAGATAGACGAACTTGGCGAGCTCGCCCTTCGCCTTGTCCTCGTCCACCTCGATCTGCTCAGCACCGTCCTTGGCGACCCGCCAATGGGTCGTGTAACGGGTGTAGTTGCGCAGGGGATCGAGGATGAAGCCCTCCTCGATGGCCTGCTTCATCGAATAGATGTGGAACCCGCGCTTGAGCTTGGTGTCCGGGTCGGTAACACCGAAGAGGTTGAGGGTCTTCTTCTTAGGTGTCGCGGTGAAGGCGAAGTACGACAGCATCGGGTGCATCTGGCGTGCGGCAGCGGAGGAGGTGAGGAACTCCTCCTCGTCCTTGCCGGCCTTCTCCTCCGCTCCGAGTCCGCGCAGCACCTTGCGCATCTTGGGCACGGAGCTGCCGGTCTGGCCGGAGTGAGCCTCGTCCACGATGATCGCGATCCGCTTGTCCTGCAGTCCGGTGACGCCTTCGAGGATGTGGGGGAAGGTCTGCGCCGTGACGATTATGATCTTCGTGCCGGTGTCACCGAGGGCTTGGGCAACCTGCTGTGACTTGGCGCCTTCGGTTCCCTTGACCCGGCGGACCACGCCCGGCGTGTGGTCGAACTGGTAGATGGTGTCCTGGAGCTGGTCGTCCAGGACGGTCCGGTCCGTGACGACCACAATCTTGTGGAAGACAGGCTTGTCGGCCTCGATACGCCGTTCGGCGACCGCTTTCGGATCGAGCGTGCCCGGCTCGGCGGAACCGTGCAGCACGGAGAGGTGGTGGGCAAGCCAGCCGATGGTGTTGGACTTGCCAGAACCGGCGGAGTGCTCGACGAGATAGTTCTGGCCCGAGCCGTGGTACGCGGCGTGAGTGGTGAGGCGGCGGACGGCGTCCCACTGGTGGTAGCGGGGGAAGATCAGAGTCCGGTTGTGCACGGACACGCGACGCGGCCGGCCAGTCTTCGCGGCGCCCTTCTTGTTCCTGGGATCCTCGACGTGCAGGAACCGCTTGACAATCGCCATCCAGTTGTCCGGCTGCCAGACCTCCTCCCAGAGGTAGGCGGTGCGGTAGGCCGGTCCGTTCTCACTGTCGGGAAGGGGCGGGTTGCCTGCGCCTCCAGGATTGCCGGGCCCCTTGGACCCCTGGTTGAAGGGGAGGAAGCGCGTTTTCTCGCCCTGGAGGCGGGTGGTGAGGAAGACGAGCATCTCGTCGACCGCGAAGTGCACAAGGGCCCGCTTGGCGAAGATCAGGTCTTTCGGGTCACGGGTGGTGCGGTACTGGTGCTTCGCGTCCTCGACGTTCTGAGGGTTTTGGGACGCCGAGCTCTTGAGTTCGGCCGTCGCGAGGGGAAGTCCGTTGAAGAACAGGACCAGGTCGAGTTCACGGGTGTGGTCGGGCGCATAGCGCAGGCGGGGGGTCACCGTCAGGCGATTGCTCCGGTAGTTGCGGAACGCGTCCTCGGCGATGGTGTGCGCGGGCCGGAAGTAGGCGAGTTCGATGTGCAGGCCGCGGTCCTTGACGCCGTTGCGCAGCACGTCGAGCGTGCCGCGCGCGTCGATTTCGCGAGCGAGTAGCTTGCCGAACTCACGCATGGCGATGCTGGCGGCCTCGAGGCTCTCCGCCTCGCCGGTGAACTCCTTGAGTCGCTCCAGGACTGCGGGCTGCGTGGCGCCAAGGAAGGTCCACAACTGGGCCGTGTCGAGGCCGAGCTCGGGGTTGTAGGCGCCCTGCCCCCGCTCGCCTTCGTGCCAACCGGAGGCAGTGAGGGCTTCGACGATGGTCCGCTCGAAGGCGTACTCGGAGTCCGGGCGGGGTTGTACCGGGACGGCGCCACCAGGGGCATTAGTGAGGGTCACGAGGCCTCCACACCTCGGGCGGTGGTGATGTCGAGCTGGCCGGTTACTGCAGCGGTGATGAGGGCCTGGCGGCGTTCGGCGAGCACGTTAAGTTGACGCTGAAGCAGGTCTTTAGCCTCGCGGTCGGTCTCTGCTGCCGCATCGAGAGTCTCAACGAGCTTTCGCTGAGTGGATGGGTCAGGGAACGGAAAGCGCTGCGGGCGGAGTTGCTCGCGGGTGAGGTGGGTCATCGTGCTCGCATTGCCTTGCACAGCGAACACGCGGAGCCGCTCGGCAACCAACAGGCAGTAGTACAACCAGCGCGGAAGATCAGTCCCACGAGGACGGATGCGGTGCAGGGCCTTTTGGTAGTACATCTCGGGAACCCTTCCATCCCAGACGGCGGCTCGGCCCGGCCAACTGCCGCCTTCACACACAAGTACGTCGCCCGCGCGCAGGCGATAGCGCCGCCTCTCGCGCGGGGGGAAATTCATGTGCGCCAATTCCTCCACGTCCACGTGGTCCCACTGCACGTTGGCGACGCGGAGATAAGGGTGCAGATGTTTCCCCTTTACCCGTTCCTCATTGAGCATCTTGCCGAGTTCCACCTCGAAATGGTGAGAGACGGCGGCGACCCGCCATGAGGCAGGGACTGTTCCGAGCCATGAGAGTCCACTTTCCTTGCGGGGGCCATCTACGCGCTTTCCGCGCACAGCAGCGTACGCACGCGAGATCGCGGACTCGTCGATAATGTTCACCTGTCGCTCGCGGAGGTTGTAGATCTGATCCATGAGAGCCGTCTCGGCGTCGAGGAAATCGACGATTCGGCGCTGTTCTTCTAGCGAGGGCAAGGGTACCCTCAAGTGTTCAATGTCTGGCATATAGATCGTCTTGTGGGTGGATCCGGCTGCGATCCGCTTGAGGTCCGGAGCCATCGCTCGCAGTGCATGCAGCAGGAAGCGGGGATCGAGCCGCGGCCCGCAAGTCCAAGTCGCGAAGTCCTGACTTGTGGCCATGTTGCGTCCCATTATTGCCGAAAACCCGACTGACGCTGTACGGGAGAGAATTACAGTGCCTGCAGGATGCCTGACAGCGGCAGAGTTCGCCTCCCCGAGTTTACTGATCTGCTCCTTCGTATCTGTGATGACATCAACCTGATTGCTGCGTAGCTGCCAAACATCAGCCAATGTAATCCACGGAATGGTGCAGTCTTGCCAATACTCAAGCTTGCTTCGGCTTGGGGTGTGGCCAGACCCCAGACGCGCTACAAGCCGAATTGGTACCGTAGGCCAGCGTGAATCGGCGAGCCACGGAGCGATTTGAATGACGCTCACTTCGCTACCCTTCCCAACAGCCCTTGAATTCGCGCCTCAAGCCCGCTCAGCTCCGCGTCGATCTCCGCAAGTGGGCGTGGTGGCTCGTACACGTAGAAGTGACGGGTGAACGGGATTTCGTACCCGATTTTCGTCTTCTCGTGGTCGATCCATGCGTCGGGCACGTGCGGGAGCACCTCGTCCTTGAGGTATTGATCCACGTCCTGGTCCAGCGGCACATTCTCGTAGTCGCGCAGTTCCGGGTCCGGTTCCGGTTCGCCCTTCTTCATCTGAACCTCGCCGTCCGGGTCGCGCACGCCGATGACCTCGCGCAGCGCTTTCTGGAAAGCGGTGTTGCGGCTCCACGGGATGCTGGCTTTGGCGAGGGCCGCGTTGACCTCCGCCCAAGCGGGCTTTTTCCCCGGCCATGTCTTCCCGAGAAGCGGCTTCAGGGCATCCGCGAAGTGTTCGACCCCGGCCTCCCCGAAGTGCTTGATCATGCCCTTCGACTCGCGGGCTTCCTCCAGCGTCTCCTCGGTCACCTCGAAGCGCAGCTTCAGCGGGCGTTCGACGGTGATGCGCTGGTAGCCGAAGTCGTCGTTGTCGAAGACCTTGACCTTGCCGTGGAACGTGTGGGACTCGCTCTCGGCGATCTCCAGGCCCTCGGCATACAGCTTCATCACATGCGTGATCTGCTCCTCGCTGATCACCTTCCGCTTGTCCCCGAGGGACTTGTGCATCTTGACCCACTGATCGCGGGCGTCGACCAACATGACCTTGCCCTTGTGGGCCGAGGCCTTGCGGTTGCTGAGGATCCAGAAGTACGTGGAGATGCCGGTGTTGTAGAAGAGCTGGTCGGGGAGCGCGACCACAGCCTCCAGCCAGTCCTTCGTGAGGATCCAGCGGCGAATCTCCGACTCGCCGGAACCCGCCGCCCCGCTGAAGAGCGGCGAGCCGTTGAAGACGATGCCGATGCGACTGCCCCCCTCCTCCACAGGCCGCATCTTGGAGATCATGTGCTGGAGGAACAGAAGCGAGCCATCGCTGATGCGCGGGGTGCCCGCGCCGAAGCGGCCTCGGTGGCCCAGGTTGTCCCGCTCGTCCTCGACCTCCTTCTGGACCTTCTTCCAGGCCACACCAAACGGCGGGTTGGAGAGCATGTAATCGAAGCGGAGGTCCTCGAACTTGTCGTCGCTGAGGGTGTTGCCCAACTGAATGCGCTCGATGTCCTGGTTCTTGATCATCATGTCAGAGCGACAGATAGCCCAGGACTCGGGGTTGAGTTCCTGCCCGAACACATACACGTCGGCCTTTGTGTTGTGCTCGTGGATCACGTCCTGACCCGCGTTGAGCATGCCGCCAGTGCCGGCCGTCGGGTCATAGATGGTGCGCGTGGGTCTGCCGACCTTGAGTTCCCCGAGGTCCGGGGTGATGAGGAGGCGGGTGATCAGCTGGATGACCTCCCGCGGTGTGAAGTGCTCACCAGCCGTCTCGTTGGACTCCTCAGAGAATTTCCGGATGAGCTCCTCAAAGGCATATCCCATGATGTGATTGGAGACTGTCTTGGGGTGAAGGTTGTAACCCGCGAAAGCGGACATGACCTTGTGGAGGAGCTTTGTGTCCACAAGGTGTTGAATCTGCTCCTCGAAGCGGAATTTCAAGAACACGTCGTAGGCATCCGGTGAGAATCCCTGGACGTACTGCGGAAGATTGGCTTTCTCTTCCTCATGGCCGCCCACGATAGAGGCAAGCGTGAGGCGCGTCGTGTTGTAGAAGGAGTGGCCGGACTTGGCCGGCAGGAACGGGTGAGGGTTTCTCCCCTTGCCCGCGATGCGCTTGAACTCGGCGACCACCTCGTTCCGCGTCGGCGCCAGCACGCATTCAAGGCGTCGCAGCACGGTGAACGGCAGGATCACCTTGCCGTAGTCCGAACGCTTGTACTCACCCCGCAACAAGTCCGCCACCTCCCAGATGAGGTTCGCTAGCTTCGTCGCCTGTGCGTACTCCGCGGCTGCTTGGGCCTTCGGATCGGTCACCACGTACGTACGTCCTTACACTTCTTGGGAGTTGGGGTTAGAGGAACTCAGCCCTGGTAAAGCCGGAGGGGGAGGCCGGTGGTAGCAAGAGCGGGGGTTCACCGAGCAACGTTGGCCCGTGCACCGGCCGGTGCGTCGTGGGCCTCCGCACCGCCCCGGCCGCGCAGCGCCCCCGCTACTGCCTCCGTGGCAACTCTGGCCAGATCCTGCCCCATGTCGTGCGCCGTGCGCAGGAGGCGGCTGAAGTCGGCCACGGCGCGGAACGCCTCGCCGTAGGCGCGCTGCCGGTCAATGGAGAACAGAGGGACACGGACGCGGCGCGGGTCCAGGCGTGTGTGGGAGCCGAGACCGCTGGTGGTGGAGGCGGCCTGGTGCGCGCCTTCCACGCTGGAGAGGAAGCCGGCCAGGTACCAGGGATCCAGGATGTCGGTGTTGGCCACGCGGATGTGGTGCAGGGTGGCCGCCGGGTAGGCGTCCGCATCCTCAGCCGTGGCCACGCGGGCTACGACGGTGCGAGCGGTGACGGGCAACAGGACGTCACCGACGCGCACCGGCTGGTGCTGGACGATGTCGTCGGGGGCCGGACCGACCTCGGATGGCGGCCGACCGGTCACGACGTCTCGCGCGGTGAGGAAGAGAGCCTCCCCGGGGCCAGGGGCGGGGGGCGGAGCGGAGCCGGTCTGCCCACGGTGAACACCGGCGGCCCCACCGTGGCGCTCCGTGTGGGCGGGGCGGCGCAGCACCACAACGCCGCTCTTGGCCAGCTCGGCGAGGGTGGCGACGCGAACGCCCGCGCGCGCCGCCTCGGTCAGGTCCGGCAGGCTAGGGAGCGCGCCGACGGTGGGCAGCGCGGACCTGAGCGCGCGCAGGGTTTCGTCCACGGCGGTGCGGCCCGCGTCCAGCGTTTCGGCGCTCACGCCGAGTGTGGCGGACTGGGGCAGATGGCGGCGGGGGGTCAGGTCGATATCGTCGTCGAGGAGATCCATCACGGGAACCAGTCGAGTCACGCCGGGGCGTTCCGGAAACGAGGTGGCGTCGTCATCAGCCGCCGCCACGTATCGCGCCCAGAGATCCTGGATCAGCATGCGCGGGTCCTGCTCCCCCCTGCTGTCTGCCAACAGGACGCGGGCAGGCGGAAGTTCACCCGGTTCGGGGCGGCGCAGAACCCAGATCTGCAGGGCGAGTGCGTAATGGGCCGCGTACCCGGCGGGAAGCGAAATCACCGCGCGTAGCGCTCCGCGTCGCAGCAGTTCCTGGCGGATGCGGCGACCGGACGGACGGAAGGCGACCGCCGGGGGCAGCAGCAGGACCACGGGCGCGCCCGGGGCTGCGTGGGCCAGGGCCTGCTGGATCCAGGCGAGTTCCGACTCGCCGCGCGGTGGGATGCCGTACTCCCAGCTCACATGGTCGACGAGCTCTTCGTGACCCCAGTTGCGGTCGGCGAACGGCGGGTGACCGACGACGGCCGCCGCGCGCCCGGGGCGGAACGCGGGGCGGCGCAGGAAATCGTCGGTGTGCACATCGAAGGAGACGGCAGTCGCTGCCGGACCGGCGTTGCGGAAGGCCAGGCGGAGAGCGGCGAGGAAGGCGAGGGAGTGGCTGAGCTCCTGGCCCTGGACACGGGTGACGCCCGCGTCGGCGGCGGCGAGGAGGAAGGCTCCGCTGCCGCAGGAGGCGTCGAGGACCGCGCCGTCGGTTGGCGGCCCGGCGAGGGCGACCATCAGGTCGGCGAGTTCACGGGGGGTGGCGGCGAGGCCGGAGCGTGGGCCCTGGTGCAGGAAGCGGGCGCACAGGTCGTCGAAAGTGGTGCGCGCGCCGTCGGCCGCCGCGGCCTCAGCGGCGGTGACTAGGAGGGAGCGCAACCGGGCGCCGAGTTCGTACTGAAGGGGGCTGAGAAGTTCGCCGAGACTGCCGACCGTGCCGCCGGGAGCCTCGGCGAAGGTGCGCTCGGCGCGCTCCATCAGATGGAGCAGACCCGCCTTGTCGCGCGGGCTCTGTACGCCGGGATGGCGGTGGAGGTGGAACAGGAGCAGGCCGGTGAGGGCCAGGGCGTCCTCGGCGGCACTGCCGGCCCTTGCGGACTCGAAGCTCTGCCACAGCCGCTCGGCCACCGCGATACGTCGGGCCTTGCCCTGGCGCCCGAGCCACTCTTCGACCTCGGCGAGGTCGAAGCGGGGACTGCGGTTGCTGCCGCCCACGGGCTGGGGGAAGTCGTCGTGCCGCTTGCGCCAGTTGCTGACGGCGGTCGGTTTCACCTCGGCGAGCCGGGCGATGTCCGCCGCGGTCACCTCCACTCGGCCTGTCGTCATGCTCCTCGGCTCCTCGTCTTCCGGCAGCTCGGGGTGTGGTGCGCGGTCGACCCTACGTGAATTCGCGCGCAATGAACAGCATCACAGCAGCGCAGAGCCTAGATCACAAACTCTGGTTGGTTATATTCACAGTGATATCTGGTACGGTCTCATCACGGTCACTCCGGGTGGCCGCAGCGACGGGTGGGATGTGCCGTGGGCACCGCATTGGCCGAGGGAGACGGACCGTGCAGGACAGAGGCAGGGGCGGGGCGGCAGTGCCGGAGTGGCCACCCCCGGAGGGGATGACCGGCAGCGGCGCGTTGATCCGGGTGCAGGCGTCGCACGCGGCAGACGAGCAGTACACCTGCCTGCGCTTCGCGGAGGGCAAGACGCGGCCGAACGCCTGGCCGGGCCACCGCGTCGAGCGGCCGAAGCCATATCTGGAGAACTTCGTCCTCGGCCTCGTCCTGGCCGCTGTGCGGCTCGTCGAGTGCGAAGGCATGGCCCCACAGGACGCCGTTCGGCAGGCCGAAGACTCTGCCGGGCGTTCCCTCCACCGGGCCCAGCGCCGCTTCCTGCGGCACGCCGTCGAGCGGTGGCTCGAACGCGACCGGCCCAAGGAGGCGCCGCCTGTGATTCCCGCTCCCGGCCCGTGGGTGCGGATGCGGGAGGTGGACGGGCGGACGTGGGAGCTGACCGGATGGGGGGCCTGCCACCACAACCCGGGACGGCGGCTTCGCGAGTTCTCCTTCCTCTGCTACGGCAGCGCCGACCCCCGGTCCGTCCCGAAGGACCGCGTCGCGATCGCCGCCCTCGCCGCCGCCTGCGGGGTACCCGCACGGCAGGGCGCCAAGCCCTGGCACCCGTATCGGCTCCTCGGTGCCGAGCCCGTCGACCACGTGCGCGTGGCCCTCACCGGGCTGCACGACGGCTCGTACCGGCTCCTCTTCGAGGGCAGGCCCGACCAGGTCCGCGCCTACTACGAACAGCATGCCGAAGCACGCGTCAAGGAGATCGTGGGCGGCGGCCCTGCAACGCCCGGCGGCAGCTGCGCGGGCTGCCGCCGGCTGGAGACCTGTGACGCTCCGGTTCGTTTGCCCGGCCTGCTCGGCATTCCCGCCGGCCGAGGCCCCTTCCCGCTGCGGGAGCTGTCCGCCAGCAACCTGCGCTACTACCGCAAGTGTCCGCAGATGTACTTCTCCTACGCCCAGCACCTCCCCCGCACTCGCGAGTACTCCCCGGAGAACCAGCTCGGCAAGGCCGTCCACGCCCATCTGGAGGCCAACCACAGGAGCGGTCTCCTGACGCCATGTGGGGGCGCGGACATGCCCTGGGGTGACACCGCCTGGGGTGACGGGGAGCTGCGCATGACCGGCGAGTGGGCTCGCATCGGGTCCAGGATGCTCGCCCAGCACATCGACATGTGCCCGTTCCTCAACGACGGCGTCACGACCGTGCTGCCCGAGCCCCGGCGCGCCTTCTACGATCCGTACGCCCATGCCGTCCTGATCGTGAAACCGGACCTGCTCTACCTGGAGCATGGCTCGTGGGTGTGGCGCGAGACCAAGACCACGCAGAGCGCGGACGCCTGGATGGGCCGGGACCCGTTCACCACCGACCCGCAACTCGCCCTCGCCGTCGTCCTTCTTGCCGAAGGGGCCTTCGGTGGCGACCCGGCGGGCTCGCGGGTCGAGCTGGAGGTGCTGCGGCCGGACAGTGGCGACCCCTCATACATCGAGCCGTGCAACGAGCCCGAGCGCGTCGAGGCTGCCCGTCGGCTTGTGCGGGAGTACGTCGATGCGTGGCGCGGCGACGAGGTCTTCACGCCCAGGCCCGGCGCCCACTGCCACACCTGCCCCGTTACCGAGTGGTGCGCGAGCGCCCCCGAGGAGGTGCGTCGTGGCCGCCGTTGATCCCCCGGACGTCGCAGGTGCCGAGTCCGAGCGGCTGCTGAGGCTGGTCGCCACCGCCTTGGTGCGCCTGTCCCGGCTGCGCACGCCCGGCGATCCCGTCTACCCCGACGTCGTGCAGGCCGCCTACAACCATCTCGTCCTCGTCTGCCTGCGCACCGGGCGTCCGGCCCCCGGCAGTGTGCCGCAGCTCGCCCGGTGGGCGGCTGCACGCCCCCTGGCAGACTGGTGGCCGTACCTCCTCAAAGACCAGCACATCGGTGACCTGCGGCTGGTCGACGCGGACACCGGCGTCCCCGCCCAGGAGTGCCTGGAGTGGGCCGTCTTCGCGCCCGACCCGGCTGCCGAGCAGATCGAGAACGCACTGCTCAAAGAGGCGCTCACCCTGTGCCGGGCGGCCAAGGCCCCCGACTCCTACACCGCCTTCCGTAGGCTGCTCATCGAGCGCCCCGTCCTGACCGGTGTCGAACTCGCCCTGCTCAGCGTTGACTTGGACCTGTCGCTGCTGCTCGACACTGTGAAGCGGTGCTACGAGCCGGTCACCGCCGCCTATGTCAGCCAGGGGCGGTGCACGCTGTGCGCCGGTTGCGGATGTCTGCTGGTGCCCTTGAGGGACGGCGGTTACGCCTGCACGCTCGACCGCTGCCGCAGGAAGCCTGTGGTCGTCAGAGAACGCCTCGAGCCCGGGGCCGATGGCGGCCTGTACCTCCTCACCAGGCCGCTTCGCGTCTTCATCACCGGCCCCGGACTGGCCGAGACCGGCCTGGAGCGGCGGCTTGTGAGACTCGGCCTCGACGTCGCGATGTGGCCCAACTTCGACGCGTACGACCTCCGTGTCGTCTTTCCCGACGGCCGGGCGTGGGGCATCGACGTCAAGGACCGCGCCAACCCCGCGCTGCTGGGCCGGACCACCACCGCCCTGCGCGGCGAACCGCCCTACGACCGGGGACTGCTCGTCGTGCCCTTCTACAGGTTCAAGGAACGGGACGGCTACCGCGAAGTCTTCCACCACCATCTGCCCGAGGGAGTCGAAGGCCACGTCAGCCTGCTCACGGACGAGGAGGTCGTGCGGCAGGCGAAAAGCACCCTGGCCCGCACCGTGCGGCGCACCGAGCCCGAAACCGCCCGGCCGGCGCCCCGGACAGCGCGGATAGTACTGCGAACGACACCGAAACCCCAGGGAGGAGAGCTCGATGCGTGACCGCAGCGGTTGGCACCGCGGGCTGACCGCCCCCTTGAAGGATGCATGGCAGGACGGACCCCGCTCCTTCAACCCCGGCGATCTACTAGATGTGGAACTCGGCCTGTACCTCCTGGAGTCGGTCATGCCGGGCCGGGCCGCCATCGACACGTGGACACTCATCAGTGGCTACCCGTTCGGGGAGGCGTTCGGCGATATCACCACCGACGCGCAGCGATTGTGCGTCCGGCGAGCCCGGCACTACCTGCTGCCCCTGCGCAGGCGCCGGGAATGGCTGCTCGCCCTCGAGTCCTACCTCGCCGTTCCCCAGGAACTGCGCGGATACGATCTGGCATCCGCGGAGTCCGTGCCCGTGCGTCGCTCGCCCGCGCGGGCCGCACGCCGCTTCGAACGCTACGAGAAGGTGCTCGGCGAGCCGCCCCCGTACGCGCGCCACCGACTGCCGCACGCCCAGGCCGGAGACTACGTCTTCCCCGTCCGTGACCGTCGGTACGCCGTCACCTTCACCGAGGACCTGCTTCCGGACGGACCGACAGCCGCACATGACCTCGATGCGCCGCTGCCCGGCAAGGGTGAGCCGATCACCGTCGAGTGGCGTGAACTGGAGTCCTCCGCGCGCCGTATGGACGCGATCGAGTCAAAGACCTCGGACATTGCGCGTGGCCACTGGCTCCAGCGCCTGAGGCGCGTCGAGCTGTTCGTACGCGACGAGAGACAAGGAAAGTTCGAGCAGAGCGACACCCTGCGCATCGACCGGCTCCTCCATCTCGTCGGCATGGTCGGCGCCGGCAAGAGCACCCTGCGCGACATCCTCACCTTCTGGGCCGTCACCGAACGCGGGCTGCGGATCACCGTCGTCGTCGGCGATGTCGCCGAAGCCCTGTCCGTCACCGGACTCCTGGACCGCCTGGGCGTGCCGACCGCACCAGTACTCGGCCACTCCACGCGCGAGCGCCACATCCAGCGACTCCACCGGCGCATCGCGTCGAGCGGCACCCCGAGCCTGCTCACCCACTGGCACGACGGTTTCGACCACGTCAACAGTGCCTGCCCACTCGACGCCCTGCGCGGCGTGGAGGCGGAGCGACCGCTGCGCGTCGGCGAGGCGCCGTGCGGAAACCTCTACGAGGTGCGCCGGACACCCACGGAGGCGGCGGACCCGCGGGAAGGGCTGCTCGGCGGGGAGGGTTCCGAGGCAGATCCCGATGATGATGGGGAGGCCCTCGACGGGGCAGCGGCCGCTGAACGCGCTGCGAGTGCCGCGCCCACGGACGACGAACGCCCGCGGCGTCACGGCTGCCCCCTGTGGTCCCGCTGCCCTCGCCATCATGCGGCCCGTCAACTCGTCGACGCCCGGGTGTGGGTGGCCACTCCCGCGAGTCTCGTCCACACTGCCGTGCCCGAACAGCTTCAGCAGCAGCGGCTGCGTTACCTCGAACTCGCGTGCCGGATGAGCGACTTGGTCGTCGTGGACGAGGCGGACCGGGTGCAGATGCAGCTCGACACGGCGTTCGCCCCCGCCACCACTCTCGCCGGACGCGCCCCGAACTCGTGGATCGACGAGGTCGCTGCCCACGCCCTTGCCGAACTCGCCGGTCAGGCGCGACTCCAGCTCTCGGCACGGGACATCGACGACTGGACGAACGCTACTCACACCGTGCGCCACGCCACCGACCGGCTGTACTCGCGCCTCATCCAGAACCGCGCGCTGCGCCACTGGATCACCCAGGACTACTTCAGTGCGGTCACCCTCCACCAGTGGCTCATCAACGCCTGGTTCCCCGACCTCAAGGACGTGGACGAGAGCACCGTGTCCGAGGGGATGCCCGAGGCCCGGCGCCTCGCGCAGCGCGAGCGGATCGACGGCGTACTCAACCGCTTCCGTGACGACCCGCTCCAGCCCCGTACCGCCGGTACCGAACCCGAGACGGACCCGGCGGAAACCGTGCTCGTCAACGAGCTCGTCCATCTCACCCTCGGTCTGCTGCACGCCCCTCACGGCTCCGACACCCGCACCCAAGTCCGGCCCGTGCTGGAGCGGCTCCTCAACGGCGCCGTACGACTCGACGACGGAACCGACCCCCACGTGCCCCGGTTCGAACTCACCTTGGTCCTCGCCGCTCTCCACCATCGGCTCAACTTCATGACCGGGCTCTGGCAGCGCGTCGAAGCGGCCCTCAACCTGGAGTCCGCCTCCAATGTGCTCTCCCGTCGCCCGCCCCGTGACTACGAGCCCGTGATGCCCGAGTCGCCCATGGGCAACGTCCTCGGCTTCCAGTTCCAGCTGGACGAGAGGAGAAAAGAGGGCGAGCAGAGTGGCGAATTGCGCTTCTTCCGCTGCAACGGTGTGGGACGCGAACTGCTGCTCGGTCTGCCCGACCTGCCAGCCGTCGACGGACGGCCCGGCCCGCACCTGATGCTGATGTCCGCCACCAGCTGGGCCGGGACCTCCAGCCGCTACCACGTGCACGCCGATGTCGATGCGGTGTTGCGCCCGCACAAGGAGGAGGTGCGCGCCATCCTCGACACCGAGTTCCGCAAGGAATTCCTGTACTGGCCCGGAAGTACAAGACCACTGCGGCTGTCCGGCTGCGACCCGGAGGAACGCCCGGCCGCCCTCGTCCAGATGCTGTACCAGCTCGCCGAGCCCGACCGCGGCCTCAGCGGCTCGGTCAGCGCCCTCCAGCAGGAACTCGACGACATCGAAGACCCCGAGAGGCGCCGCCTGCTACTCCTCGTCGGCAGCTACGAGGAGGCCCGCAGGGCCGCCGCATACCTCAGCTCGATCCCCGAATGGGCCGGTCGGGTCTCCCGGCTCGTCTCCGACGACGCCGACCTCGACACAGCTTGGAGCGCCCTGCCACGTACCGCCGAGGCGAAGGCCCTGCGCCGCGGTGACATCGCGGGCTGGGCGGGCGGCGGCCAGGCCGACGGGGAACTCCTCGTCGCCCCACTCCTCGCCGTCGAACGCGGCCACAACATCGTCGTCCCCGGAGGCAAGGCCGCCATCGGCACCGTCTACTTCCTGGCCCGCCCACACCCCCGCCCCGACGACATCGCACTCGCCGTGCAGGCCGTCAACGACTGGGCGGTACGGCAGACCCGCGGCCCGGGCGAGGGCCTGCGGCGCCTCGCCCGCCGGGAAGGCACCCCCGACCGAGCGGGGCTCGCCTTCCGGCGCGACGCCCGCCACGCCTGGAACCGCTTCCTGACCCGCCGACTGTCGTGGACCAGTCTCCCGAAGACCGAGAAGGAGTCGTTCGCCTGGGACCAGTTGGTCGTGATCTGGCAGGTCATCGGCCGCCTCGTGCGGGGCGGAGTGCCCGCACGCGTCGTATTCGTCGACGCTGCCTTCTCACCACGCGAGGCTGGCCTCGCGGCCACCGACACCCCCGCCACCAGCCTGCTGGCGAGCATGCGCGTGCTCCTCGCCCCCTATTTCAGTACCGACTCCGCCGTGCCCTCGATCGATAAGTCCCTGGTCGAGGCCCTATACGAGCCGCTGTACAAGGCACTGGCGGACATGGACTGAGGCCCCCGCCGACACTCCCGCGCCGACGCATCGACGCACTCTCACGCATCGGAAATGACACTCACTGACGCTTCTCACCGATCCGAACGGAGACCCACCCCGTCATGGCCTACGACCACATCCAGCCCGCCGCCTTCATCCCCACACCGGGGGGCGATCCCTTCCTCATGCCCCACTACGCACTCGCCTTCCCCCGAGCCTGGCGGGACCCTCTCAAGGACCACTGGCAGCACGGTAAGCCCGAGCGGCGCGATCGCGGCAAGGTGTCGGTGCCCATCAAGCGGCTCAACCAGGTGATCGCAGCCGTCGCTCCCGACTTGGTATCCGTGGCCAAGAGGGCCCCACTCGACGACGGTCGGCCCTGGCTGTACGCGAACGCACCCTATCCAAAGGCGGTGATGAGCACCTTCATCCACGCCTGGCTGCGCGATCTGCAGCCAGGCCCCGAGGGACACGCCAAAGTCAAGGAAACCGCCTCTCTGCTGGACATCAACGGCCTGGAGTGGGATCTCCTCAGCGTCGACATGCTGGAGCAGACCGTCAGTGACAGCGGCACCGCCGTGCCCGCTGACCACCTGTGGCGGCTTTTGCCCGAGGTCCTCGCCGCTCGCATCGCACGACAGGAACCGGCCTACGAGCACTTCGGCGAGCGGCTCACGTTCCGGCAGGTCGCGATGGACGCGGGAGCTCCCGGGGCCGAGCTCGTCTCCTGGCCGCCGCTGGAGCACCCCACCGGACGTGGTGCGAAGGCCAACGTGTGGAACTACTCCGCGTACATCCGGATCTGTCTGCGCACCGCTCCCTTCGGCCCGACTCCCCGTATCCACCTCTCCACCGGTGTACGCCGATGGGTACGCGGTCCCGTCTGGCTGCCGCAGCGGGGAAGCGCCTCCGTCTACCTGCTGGCGGACCAGAGTCTTGTGCCCGACGGACCCGCCCCGGAACGGTTCGCGGTCGGCGGCCTGCGCTGGGTGCCCCAGGCCGGGGGCTACGCGTGGGTTCAGGGCGGGCCGGAGGGGATGCTGAACCAGATCTCTGCCGTCCCCCGCTTCCCCTCACCCGACCTCATGGCCAAGGAGCCGGAGACCTGGCTCACCAGCCGGGACGGCGTCACCGCCGCAGTGGTGCACCACACGATGATGGGACGACACGGGGTACAGGCCGGAATCGCGCCGCAGGAGCGACGGCGCCTGACGGAGTGGGCCGCAGCGTCACTGTCCCCCGAGTTCACGCGCGTCAGCACATCCCGGCGCAGCGGAATCCGGCGCCAGACCCCGCACAACGTGCTCGAGTCCACCGCCTCCGTGCCGAAGAACGCCACCGACGAGGACAAGGCAAGGATCGACCGGGAGAACGCTGAACGGCAGGCGCGCAACGCTGCCCGCCGGCGCCCCCTTCTCTCTCGCGCAGTCGGCCCCTCGGGGCTCACTGCCGTGCTGCTGCACCAGACCGACATCATGCGCGACCACCTGGTCGCGGCGGCCGAGGAGAACCTCGGCCTCGCGCGGTACCGCACGGCCGGTGGCCCTGACCTGTGGCAGTGGGACCATCCCGACCTGACCGTGCGTCTCCACGTCCGGCAGGCCGCGGAACTCGTCGGCCCCCTGGGTGAGGGCAGCACCCTGCGGCGCGGCGATGAATGGGACGCCGCCATGGATGCGCGACGGCGTGCGGTGCGCGACGAACTACGCGTGTGGACAACCGAGTTGGGTACACACCCTCAGCTGGCATTCGTCGAGTTGGAGGGCAAGGACGGCTTCCGGCGCCGCACGAGTGACCCCAAGTCCGCGCTGCGTGTGGGGCTCGCTGATGCCAGCCTGGTCAGCCAGTTCCTGGACCTCCCGGACCCGGGCAGCGCCAAGCCAGAGGCTGTTTCGGACCCGCACCGGGCCAGGGCTGCCTGGAGCGATGGCCTGCGGCAGCTCGGGATGCGGTTCCTGCCCGAGCACTCACTCGGTGCGGCCATCCCGGAGGACCTGAACCAGCTCGCCTTCTGGCTCGTCAAGCGCAACGTCAGCCGTGACAACAAATACCCGCAGTTCACCCCGATCGCCGTACTCATCCGTCCTGGCCAGGACTGTGTGCTCGGCCGTACGGCGGAAACCTCAGACTGGGTGCCGTACCCCGAGCTGCTGCGCAGCCTCACCGGAAAGATCCGCAGCACGGATCTCAGGACGCGGAAGCAGCAGGAGGACGCAACCGCCCTGTTCGTCAAGCAGACGCTGTACAAGCTGCGCGGCGAGCCGACCCTCGTCCTCACCCACGCACAGAACACCCGCCAGCGCTGGCCGTGGCTGACCAACCCCGGGCTGGCCGCCGACCGCCTGAGCCTGGGCGCCGGACCACTTCAGCGGCTCGCCGCGCACGGCCGCCGCCTGCGGGTTGTCCGCATCGCGAGCAACGACCGGGAGGAGACACCGCAGTGGTGGGCACCCGACGGGGACTCGGGCGCCGGGGTTGCCAAGGGGCTCTGGGTACCCGCTGACGCGCCACAGGACAATCGCCTCTTCCAGAGCACCTCGGACAAGGCCAGCCAGCACGGCCACCCCCGTGACATGAGTAAGTTCACCGAGCACCGCAACGCAGCCGGACGGTCCCTACGCATGCCAGGTACGCCGGCGTGGAACCCCGAAATCCTGGACCTCTGCATGGCAGCACTCCAGCCAGGCGACGATCCGGAGCAGTGGGCCATGTACGTCCACCAGCAGCGCTTCCCGGACGACTACGCCAACGCGCTCCAGCTTCCACTCGCCCTGCACCTCGCCCGGCTCGCCGCGAAGTACGCCGAGCCCATGGAGGACACGGAGCAAGCCGATCCGGGGACGGCCTCGATCGGGGCCACGCCCGAGCACGGCGAGGAGGACGAGTCTTTGGGCGAAGCGTAAGCAGTCGTCGTGGCCGGGGGGTGGTTGGACACACAGTGTGAGTCGTGGGGAGACCTGTCCTGTGCTTGCGCGATGACCCGATCGTCCGCCTCGGTCGTTTTGAGGTTCCCCCGCTACGCGATGCGGCTGCCGTGTTCCGGGCCACGGCCATTACCGGTCCTGATGTTGCCTCCCCCTCAGATTTCAGGAGGGCATCGGCGCGCACCCTCTGGTGTGTCGACGGCGATCCCAGCTGACGGAAACCATCCGTACGCGGTGCCGTGTTCCAGGAGCCGGAGCATCTCGACTTCCTCGGCCTCCTCAAGGGGACCTTGTTCGAGGTTGCGGAAGGCGTCGAGTCCTTCCTTGGTGAAAGCGTAGAAGCCGAGTTGGCGAAGGTACGTCGCTTGACCGCTGCGGGGGTAGGGGATCGGCTGGCGGGAGAACATCAGAGTGCGCAGGGAGCGCGTCGGGGAGTGTGGCGAAGAAGTGCTTCACTGCCGTCATCACCGCCTCGGATGTGCCTCACCGCTCGCCGCGAGCATGTCGTGCGGTGAGGAGGCTGATCGGCTGGGTCAGGTTCCCGTTCGCAGGTGTTGGGTGAGGCGTTTGAGGGTGGTCCAGGTCTGGTCGTTGGTGGCGTCGCCGAGGGGGTAGTGCAGGGCGGGGCGGGAGGTGGGGCCGAGTTGGGTGGGGGTGAGGCTGAGGGGTGGGTGCTGGGCGTGGTGAATGCCGATGTCGTGGACGGTGTCGGGGCCGAGGGTGAGAGCGATGGGGGCGGGGGTGTCGCGATGTGTGGGGAGGATGGTGAGATCGCGCGGGCCGTGGCGCAGTGAGGTGAGCATCGACGTCAGGCCGTGGTCGGCGGTGGTGAGGGCCTCGGCCAGGCTGGGGATCGCCTCCAGCGGTGGGGGTTCGTGTTCGCCGTAGCCGAGGGAGAGGGTGATGTCCTCTTCGACTCCGGCGGTGGTGCGGGCGATGCGGATGGTGGCGAGTGCGGGGCGGTCGGGGTGGCCGATGGCGATCAGCGAGGTGGGTTGGGGTGCGTGCCTGCGGGCGAGGTCGGTTAGTTGGCGGGTGGACCAGGGCAGGTTGATGGGCTCGGCGGTGCTCCATCCGGCGGGTGGGGTGCCGGTGAGGTGGTGCCAGGTGGTTTCTAGGACGTGGCCGAGGATGAGTTGGTCGTCTGCGGGGTGGTGGGTGCGGATGGCGAGGATGAGTTGGCGGTCGCCGGTGTCCGTGGTGTTGGTGAAGGCTTTGGCGACGGGCGTGGTGCCGGATGCGGTGCGGGCGGGGGTGAAGGTGCCGTTCTGCCAGTGCAGTACGGCGCCGGAGAGGCCGTCGTAGTAGCCGTCGTGTGGGTCTTGGACGACCCAGCGGTGGGGGTGTCCGCCCAGGGCGTTGCGGGTGGGGAGGGTAAGGCGGGCGGTGTTGGGAGTGACGATGTGAAGGGCGCGGTCGCTGGTGATGGCGGTGCGCAGGGCGTCGGAGAGCCAGCTCGTCATGGCGACGACAGGGCGGTCCTGGAGGACGACCGCTGTCGTATCGGTGAGGACGTCGATCGCTGGGTGGGGAGTGGTGTTGGCTGGGGTTGTGGTGGTGTCGGTGGTGAGGGGGACGACGTCGGTGGTTGCCGCTTCCGGTGGCCAGGTGGTGCCATTCAGCACCGTGGCGAGGCGTCCGGCGAAGGAGCCGGCGAGTTGTCCGGCCTCGGGTATGGCGGTGGTGGCGCGTGCTTCGGTCCACCAGACGGGGGTGTCCGGGGTGGTGGTTTCGGTGCCGAGGAGGCGGGCTGGTTCGCCGGGGGTGTGGATGAGGATGGGGGCTTCGATGGAGACGAGGGTGCTTCCGTCCGGGGCGCAGAGTTGGACGAGGGCGCCGTCGGCGGCGGTTCGTACGCGGAGGTCGGGGCCGCCCGCGTAGAGCCCGGCCAGCAGGGTGCGGACGTCGGGCATGGTCGGGGTGAGGGCGATGACGTCCTTGGTCACGTGGCGTCGTCCGGGGTGGTGGCGGGGATGGCCTCGGGGGCAAGGGCGGTCTGGATGAGCTGGTTGAAGCGGCCACGGCGGACGAGGGTGCCGCGGCCAGGCGGTTGGGCCGAGGCGTAGAGGCCGGGGAAGAGTTGGCCCTCGGTGCGGTCGCCGGTCATGACGAGGGCGGCGGTCCCGGTCTCGCGCAGGGTGGTCAGCAGCGGCTCGTACAGGGCCCGGGAGGATCCGGCGGCGCGGCGGGCGATGACGAAGTGCAGCCCGATGTCCTGGGCGGAGGGGACGTAGGGCAGGAAGTCGGCCAGGGGTTGTTGCCCTGCGGTGGTGAGGATGTCGTAGTCGTCGACGAGGATGACGATGCGTGGGCCGCTGAAGGCGGGTTCGTCGGCGAGTGCGTCGTGGTCGACCGTCGCGTCCGGCAGGCGCTTGTCGAGTTCCTTGGCGATTCCCGTGGTCAGGGCTGCGGAGAGCTTTGCGTTGTGGGCGTAGCCGCCTCGGTAGGGCTCGGGGACGACTCCGCGCAGGCCCCGGCGGGGGTCGAAGACGGCGAAGACGAGTTCCTCGTCCGAGTAGCGGTCGGTGAGCTGCCGGGTGATGAGCCGCAGGAGGTTGGTCTTGCCGCATTCGTTGTCGCCGAGGATCAGCAGGTGCTGGTCGTGTCCGAAGAGGTCCAGGTGTACGGGGGCGAGGGCGTCCTGGTCGAGGCCGATGGGGATCCGTGATGGCTCGACGGCGGGCGAGGGGAGCTTGGCGGAGGGTAGGTGGGTGGGCAGGACGCGTACCGGGGCGGCGAGTTCGCCGTGCCAGGTGGCGCGGACTGCGCGCGCGGCCTCTTCGAGGGCGGTGGCGAGGTCGCCCGTTGCCGGGTGGGCGTCGATGCGGGGCAGGGCGACCTGGGCGAAGAGTTTGGCGTCGGTCAGGGCCCGTCCCGGGGTGTCGGGGCTGAGGGTTTCGGAGAGTTTGCGGTCGATGCTGGAGTCGGCGGGGTCGTTCAGCCGCAGTTCGACGCGGGTGCCGAACATCGACTGGGTGGCGATGCGTACGTCGTTCCAGCGCAGCATCCCGGCTACCACGTGGATGCCGTAGCCGCTGCCGCGCTTGAGCAGGTCGGTGATGGCGTCCTCGAGGTCGGCGAATTCGTCGCGTAGCGCGCCGAAGCCGTCGATGAGCAGCACGATGTCGGTGGAGGAGAGCCTGGGCAGGCGGCCCTGGGAGCGCAGGGCGCGGAGTTGGGCGATGGAGTCGATGCCGTGTTCGCGGAAGAGCTGTTCGCGTTCGCCCAGCATGGCGCGGACTTCGGCGACGGCGCGGGTGGCTCGTTCGTGGTCGGAGCGTCCGGCGATGCCGCCAACGTGCGGGAGGTCGGTGAGGGCGCTGAGTCCGCCGCCGGCCAGGTCCAGTCCGTAGACGGCGACCTCGCGGGGGGTGTGGGTCAGGGAGACGGACAGGGCGAGGGTGCGCAGGAGGGTGGTTTTTCCGGTCTGTGGGCCGCCGATGATGGCCGCGTGCCCGCCGGCGACGGTCAGGTCGAGCAGCCACTGGTCCTGCCATTGCCTGGCCGGGTCGTCGAGGACACCGAGTGGCACGCGCATGGGGTCTGGACGGCTGGTGAGGTGTAGTCCGCGGTCCGATGCCTGGACCGGTCCGGCCGCGGTGTCGAGTGTGATGGTGTCCGGCAGTGGCGGCAGCCAGATGCGGCGTACCGGCTCCGCGGCCCCGCGCAGCTGGTCGACCATCACCGACAGCACCGTGGGCCCGGTGTCCCGTTTGGTGCTCTCCGGCTCGGGAGCGGCCGCGTGCTCCGGGGCTTGATGGGTGTTGAAGGTCGGGTACGGCAGGGCGAGTGGTTCGTCGTCCTTGGGCTTGCGCAGGGATGGGCCGCGGTAGCCGCCGGAGACG
Source organism: Streptomyces sp. 11-1-2 (assembly GCF_003595545.1). NCBI lineage: Bacteria > Bacillati > Actinomycetota > Actinomycetes > Kitasatosporales > Streptomycetaceae > Streptomyces > Streptomyces sp. 11-1-2. Next base: position 8,642,935 of record NZ_CP022545.1, on the reverse strand, counting down.
TAGCCCGCTTTGAAGCGCTCGTAGGTCGAGGTGTCGACCTTGAGGTAGCCGAAGCCCGGGAGGGGCGGTAGGTGGAAGGCGTCGGTGGTGTCCAGGACCGTGCGGCTCTCGTCGGCCGAGAAGGTGCGCAGGCCCAGGCGGTAGGACAGGTAGGTGTCCAGGCCCTTGAGCTTGCCGCCCTCGATGCGCTGGCTTGACAGCAGCAGATGGACGCCGATGCTGCGGCCGATGCGGCCGATCGACAGGAACAGGTCGATGAAGTCGGGCTTGGCGGTGAGCAGTTCGCCGAACTCGTCGATGACGACGAACAGATGCGGCAGCGGCTCCAGCTCCGGCCGCTGTGTCGCGCGCAGCGCCGCGTAGTGGCCGATGTCGGCGACGTTCCCGGCGTCTTTGAGCACCTGCTGGCGGCGCTTGACCTCACCGGCCAGGCTCGTGTGCACCCGCTCGACCAGCCCGGCCTGGTTCTCCAGGTTCGTGATCACACCGGCGACATGCGGCAGATCGTCGAACGGGGCGAAAGTCGCGCCGCCCTTGTAGTCGACCAGCACCAGCGACAGGTCCTCGGGTGGGTGCGTGGTGACGAGGGCGAGCACGAGGGTGCGCAGCAGCTCGCTCTTGCCGGAGCCGGTGGCCCCCACGCACAGGCCGTGCGGCCCCATGCCCAGCTCCGAGGACTCCTTCACATCGAGGAGCACGGGCTCGTGGCGGTCGCTGAGCCCGATCGGCACGCGTAGGAAGGCCCGTTCGCCTCGCGGCGCCCATAGCCGGTCCAGGTCCAGGGTGGCCGGGTCGTCGATGCCGAGCAGTTCGGGGAAGTCCACCGGGCCGGATACGGGTGCGCCCTCGGGCGTGGACGTGGCCGACAGCCTCAGCGGCGCGAGCTCGCGCGCCAGCCCTTCCGCGCCCGGGAGCGTGACGGCGTCCACGGTGCCTGTGGAGCGTGCGGGTTCCGGCGTGCGCAGGTCTTCGACCTCGATCCGCTCACCGTCGACGGTAATGCGCACGCTCACCTGGTCCGGCTCGTGGACTTGCCGCTCCAGCAGGTGCAGCACGGTGATGCCCATGTCGCGCAAGGCGACGGCCTCGTCCGGACGCGGTAGCTCACATGCCGCCTCCCCGTATGCGTCGCTGATCACCAGGAGCCGATCGGTGAGCTGTAGCGCGTTCCGGTCGGACAGACCACGGCGTACTTCGGCGGCGTACGAGGCGCGGCGTCGCAATTCTGTGGGCAGCAGTTTGGCCAGCTGCGGCAGGCCGGCCGCGATACGGCGGGTGGCCACCGGCCCGTCGCCCTCGTCGGTGTCCAGCACGTGGGGCAGCCATTTGCCCCAGGACCAGTCCTCCTCCCGCTCCTTGGGGAATGCGAGACCCATGGAGAGGTCGTCCGGTGCGTGGGCCACGGCGGCCTGGAGCAGCAGTGCTCGGGCGACGCGCAGTACGCCGTCACGGTCGCCGATGATCGACACATCGCCCGCCCGGTCCAGCGGGACCGTGAGAGGGAAGTCCGTGGCGGTGGCGAACCGGCCCAGCAGTGCACGGGCCTCGTTCAGCATGAACGGGTCCGGCGGGGTCAGAACGCTGCCCGAGTGCTGCCCCACCGTCAGCTCCTGCGCCGGCACCTCTCCGACGCCCACCCGCACCTGGAGGAAATCCTCATCCAGTCGGCGACGCTCCCACAGCCGTGCCGGATCCCGCACGATGTCGTACAGAGCCTCCGGCGGCGGGTTCAGGGTCCGCGCGCCCTGACGGCGCTCCCGCTCCAGCCGCGCGAACTGCTCGCGTAGCTCCTCCAGATACTCCAGGTACCGTTCCCGCTGCGTGCGGCGTGTGCGCTGGGCCTTGCCGCGCTGGGACCAGAAGAGGGCAACGGCTCCCAACAGGGCGAAGATCAGGACGATGGCACCGAGTGCGGCGAACTGGCTGTTGCGGATCACGGTCATCATCACGACCGAGCTCATGACGCCGGCCAGCGGCAGCATCGTGGTCGCCGCATTGCCAATCTTGCCCTCGGGCAGGTTGGGCGGTGGCTCGACGGTGCGCGGGGAGGCGGAAGGAAGCGGCCGGGTGGCGCGGGCGGGCCGGTGGATCACACGCTGGGTCATTCCGTCCTCACCGCACCCTTACCGCACGCCGCATCACTTCGGCGGCCAGCGTGGTGGCGGCCTCCCGGGTGTCCCGTCCCAGCATGGTGTTCAGAATGGGGCCTCCTCCGCCCAGATGGCGGTCGTATGGAACGGACACGACCGCCGCTCCCGTCTCCCGCAAGTACGCGCTCGCCGCCCGTACATCAAGTGTCGTGTCCGGGGAATTCGCGGTGAGCGCCACCACCGTGCTGTCCAGGGCCGCGTGCGGCAGCTGAGCAAGCCAGTCCAGGACGACGCGCGTGCCGTTGACGCCCTCGGCGGTCATCGGCGCGGCGACCACGCGGGCGTGGGCGGTGTCCATCGCCGTGCGCGCCACCTCACCCGGCAGCGTCTCGCAATCGACCACGGTCACCGCGAAGTACCGGCGCAGCGCCATCGTCACCGTGCGGTATGTGCGGACATCCAGCGGTGCCCCCACCCGCCCCTGACTCGCGGGCAACAGCCAGCCGCCGTCGGTCACCGGCACCAGGTAGCCGATGACATCCGTCAGCTGCATTGAGGGGGTGAGAATCTGCGCCAGATCCGAGCACGACCAGCGCACGGACTCCGCGCCGAGCCGCACCGGCAACGTGCCCAGAGCCGCGTCCGCCTCCAACGCGAGCACCGGATCACGCCGGTAGTGGTTGAAGATCCGGCTCAGCAAGGCCGTCACCGTGGACTTCCCCACGCCACCGCGTATGGACGTTACGGCGATCACCCGTCCGGTGGTCACCGGCTGCTGCACCTCCTGCGCCAGCCGGGTGCCCTCCGTGACCTCCCGAGCCACGGAGGTCCCCAGCATGCGCACGGAGCGGCGGGCCCGCCGTGCCATTGAGTCCCCGTGCAGCGGACGCCCCACCGCGCCCGCCAGCCGGGGGTCTACCGTCGGCGCGGACTCCGGCGTCCGTAGAGGCAGTTGCGGATCCCGGGGTTCCCGGCTGTCGGCTGGCCGTGATCCGGGCGCCGGAACCGGGGCATCGGTCCGGGTGGAGTCTGGCCCCGCATGCTCCGGAGGTTCGGACGAAGACGAGAGCGATGCCGAGGCGGGCGGCACCGCCGCGGAACCCCTCTGCACGTTCTCCTCGGCTCGGCTCTGGCCCAGCTCCCGCAACACGTCCTGCTGCCAGTCTCCCTGAGACATGCCGCCACCCCTACGCGAACGTGTCCAACAGGCGCCCGTAGACCCCGAACACCCCGATCAACAGCGGCAGCAACGCACACACCCCGGCCGACTCGGCCAGATCCCCCGCGCGCCGCAGGCGCACTCGAAGATGCTCGGCGGGCTGCACCGCCAAAGCCCCGAGCGAGATGGCCGCGAGCGCGACGAGCACCGCCAGCGGCCCGTAGGCCGAGGAACGCTCCAGCCACACCGAGATCAGTCGCAAGACCGTGACCACACTGGCCAGCAGCACGCCCACGACCTCGACGGTCAACGGGAAAGCCCGGGCGCGCAGCGACACCACCACGGCCACGACCACGGCCAGCAGGACCGTCCACACCGTGGGCGAACGCAGTGCGAGGAACCCGGCCGCGCCTGCCGAGACGGATACCACGAGCGTGGCGAGCGCCAGCCCGCGATGCGTGGCCGTCAACGCCGTAGCCACTTCGTGGCGGCTCACCGACGTTCCACCCGAGCGCCGGTCGTCCAGCGCGGACAAGCCAGACGCCATCATCGCCAGCCGCGGCACCACACTCAGCACCACAACCGACACGACCGCCAGAACAGCTCCTACGCGAGCCTGCTCCACAGCCGTCGCACCACCGCCCTGCAGCGCCAAGGCGACTTCCCAGCCGAGGGCCATGACCGCGACCGCCCCGGCTCCCATCAACCCACCACGCCCCAGCGGCGAAAACCACCCCAGAAGCAACAGCGCGACTGCCACCGCACCCGCCGTCCCGGCGAGCCGCGCCGCACCCGACCACGCCTGCGCGTCAGCCAGCGTCCACGCGCCCAGGACACCGAGCGCGCCCGCCGCGACGATCAACGCCGTGGCCACCCCACGATGCGCCGCACGCCCAGCCAGCGCGCCTGCCGAAGCCAGCACCAGCGCCGCAAGCAGCAAGACGGACATGACGGAGGACGACGTGAACTCGCCACGAGCAACCAGCCCGGCGGTCAGCACCCACACGAGCAGGGCGACCCCCGCCGACACGCGACGTGCAGCCGGGCGCCAGCGCCACGCGCGCAGGCCAAGGTCCTCCGCCACCTCATCGCTGACGTCATGCACCACCGGCGCCGACGGCGCGTCCTCGACACGCACCAGCCGCAACACCGCACCATCCGGCACCCCGGCCGACAGCAGCGTGCTGTCCTGAGCCAACGCCGAGCCGCTGGCGGTCACGAGATGGCGGGACGAGGGCCGCGCCGCAACCTGATCGTCCAGCAGCCGCAGAATTTCCGGCAGCAGCCGACCGATCGGTTCCTGAGAAGGAAGGACGAGATCGATGCGTCGCCGCTCACCGACGAGAGTGACCCGACTCAGTTCCGTACCGCTTGCCGTCCCCGCTGCTACCACGCGTTCGAACCTATCATCGGGCTGAACTCCCCATGGATGGCGCGGTCGACGGCGCCGAAGGCCCATACGGGCTCTGCCCAGCGACCCGGTGCGAAATGAACGACCAGCCCACGCATCCGGCACACAACACCCCGGCAATCACCGTCCCGGCAACGACCTTCCCCAGCCGCTCATCTACCGACCGCCGCTGCCGCTGCGTTCCCAGCAACAAGGCGTCCCGCAACCGCCGACGCCGCACCGACACCGATTCCAGCAATTGACTGTCATAGTCCTGCGCTGCCATGGTCGTTCACTACCTCTTGCAGAGTGTGCGTGCGTCACGTCGGAAATTCGCCCAGCCAGTCGCGCTGGAGCAGATGCTTGGGCAGGTAGTCCGATTCGACCTCAATGGGAAATCCGGCGTCGTAGGCAAGACAGGTGATGGCGAGCGGACCGAGGGCCAGATATCCGGCCGGACTCTCCTCCCTCTCCTCGTTGGCGGTCCAGTACGACTTGTGCAGCTCCAGGGCCTCCTGAAGCGCGTCGTTGAACGCGGTGTGGTCCTTGCGCAGGAAACAGCGGAAGAGGTTAATGGGCTGGTAGAGAATCTTGTTGAGCTGCTCTCGTGTGGCGATCCGCGCCACGCTCGGGTCAGAGTTCTCGATCGCGGCTACCAGCTTATCGACCAAACCCGGCCGCTCCAGCCAGTAGGTCTGCAGGCTGTCCACCCAGTGGTAGATGTACTCGTCGTACTCCGCTCCCGAAGCACGCAACAAGTCGAGGGACAACTCACAGAGCTGGGTCATGCGCTTCTGGTCACGACAGACGATGGCGAACCACAATGCCGTCAGCCAATTGCCAGCGTCGGCGTACGGTTGTGGCCCGGTGGCGGGCAGGGTCCGCATCTCATGGTTGATGCGGCACTGCACGGTGCCCTCAGGAGCGCTCGCTGAGGCGAAGACGCCAGAACCCACCTGCATCGCCGAAACCACGGCTTCCCAGGTCTCGATTTCAGACGCGCTGGGATCCACGGCCAGACGCGCCTGGACATGGAGTACGGCCTTGTCGAGCGCGCCTCCGAACCAACGCGACGATCGCTCCAGCCTCAAGATGGTTTTGGCCAGCCCCTCGCCGAGGTCCTGCGCATAGCCCTCATCATCGGGACCTGGGTTGCCATGCCGAGGCACCGTCGTAGCCACTACGTTCTCCAGTCAGCTTATGTCGAACTTCCGCATGTGGTAACCAGCATACTTGCCGCCACTAACTTTCCCCTTGACAAGGATATAGTCCAGTTTGCCTTGATCGAGGGCATCTTCGAGCTCGTCGGCCAGCCTGAGCTCATTACGGTTCTTCTTTCCGCGTTCACGCATCTCGCGGAGAATGTCATCGAAATATTCCCTGGTGCCCTGCGCTACACGCTTTCCACTCGGCAGATTGCGGGCGCCTAGCTCTGTCCTCACGTTACTCTTCGCTTCTATCACCACGTAACCGCCATCATGGCGCCGCCATACTTGGTCAAACTGGTCGTTGCCATTTGCGGGCCCGTCGAGCACCTCCCTTTGGGCATTGGGGTAGCGCTCCGGGATTACATGATGCTGGGCTATCGCCTCACCGTACTTTTCAGCGGCATCCGACATAGCCTTGTGCAGCGGCCTGTGTGCGGCCTGTGCCGCAGCGAGTGCCTTGCGGTTGGAGAGGGAGTCCTGTGCTGCCAGTGCTTCCTTTGCCTTCTGGAGAGTTTCCTCGGCTGTCTTGTCCGCGCTAATCGCCGAATGTCGCTTCGCAGCCGCTTTGTCGAGGTCCTTCAGGGCCTCAGAGCCTGACAAGGAATCCGCATTCCCCGTCCTGTCGGCTCCGTCAATGTAACGCTCGGGAAGAGGCGGTGGAGCATCGGAAGCGGCGATCCAGCTCTTCGTCCGCGCGTCCCATACCAGCTGCGGGGGCGTGAATCCGCTTTCGTCTACTCTGGAGAGCCTGATACGGTTGCCGTTATTCTTGTAGTACTTCTCGAAATATCCAGGCTCGTTGTTGGCGCGGTCGACTTGCCGACGTAGTATCTTTTCTTGTTCGGTCAAGGCTTTGCCCCGGTCGGCGCCGCCGTTGTGGTCGCCCCGTCCCTCGCCGTGGGCGTCCGAGCCGCCCGGGTGATGTGGGCCAGAGCCGTCGTTCAGGCCGGCATGCGACGACCTCGGAGCATCAAGGCCATCAACTCCGCCTGTGATCCCCCTTCGAGCTGGGATGCCGCCTGATCCATTGCCCCTCGAGGACGGTGGGGCATCGTGCGTGGGGCTGGCGAAGTCTCCGCGGCCGACATGGGATCCGGGTGTCCGCGAGTTCGCACCGATCTCCGCGAGTTCGCGCTGTTTGGGTGCGACCTCGTGTTGGGCAGCCCGCTGGTCTGCCCGTGGCTCCTGGCGCGGCGTGTCATGGACAGGATTGCCGTCGGCATCGAGGCGGATGAACGCGCCGTCCTCGATGCGGACCCTGGAGCCGTCCGACAGCTCAATGTGGCTGTGGAGGCGGTTCGAGGCGGCGACGTTATCGAGGGCCCGGGTGTTGGCCGTGAGCTCAGAGAGCTTGGGCAGAGAACTGGCGGCCTTGCCCCCTACCTTGAAGGTTGCGGAGAGCGGGTCGAGGTACTCGCCGATCTTGGCCGCCCCTTGGGCTGCCGCGCCTGCCTTGCCTCCCTTGATGACGCGGGCGGCCGGGACCGCGCCGAGGGTGAGGCCGTTGAAAACCACCGTCGCCGAGGCACGGGCGGGGTTCTCGCTCCACATGTCCCAGGCGACCAGGGACTTGCCGAAGTCCTTGGCGGCCTGCTTCTGCCGGGCCTCGTCGGGGCTGTCCTGATCCTCCCCGAACGCCCAGTCCATGAACGCGTCGTAGGGCTTGATGGTGTACTGACCGATGCCGCCGACGACGTCTCCGAGATGCCCCCATGCCTTGCCGGCCGCGTCGCCACCGTCGAGTCCGGTGAGGGTTTTGAGGCCCTTGAGTCCGCCCCAGATGTTGTCGACTACCAGGCCGTCCCAGACGAAGCTCTTGAAATGGTGGCCGAAGTCCAGTGCGTCGTAGGTTTGGCTGACCGGACTGCCCCAGGGAAGTTCCTTGGCCTGTTCGAGGCTGTCGAGGTCGTAGCCGTACATCACCTTCTTGCGGTTCTGCGTGTGGCTGCCGTCGTCCGCCAGGAATTTCGGACCGCCCACGAGTCCGGAGATGGTGGTGGAAGCCTTGCGCTCGGCCTCCTGGAAGGCGGCTACGGCAGCGTTCACGCCGTCCCACAGTTGCTGATGACGGTCGACCTTGCCTTCGTCCTCGGTCCAGTCGTCATCGCCCTCGACACTGTCGATGAACGCGAAAGCATCCGCCTTGAGCTGCTTCAGCCGCTTGACGAGCGGGCGGATCTCATAGGCGAACGTGTCCAGCGCGTCAGCCACCTTCTCCAGGTCGCCGGCGAAGGCGTCGGCTTTCACGGCCGCCGGCCATGTGGAGGCGAACAGCTGGCCCGCCTCCGGCGCTGTGTAGAAGCCCTCCAGCATCTGGAAGCGGGAATGCGCGTGCATGCCGCCGTCGCGGATGCTGATCGCGTCACCGCGCAGCCCGGAGACGTCCTTGTCCAGCTGCTCCAGATCGCCGGTGAACTCCGGAATGCTCGCCGGATCGATCATCTTCACTTGTGGCCGCCACCCCGTGTGTCGTCGCCCGGCAAGTCGATCTTCGGTGCCGCGAGGGCCTTGTGCTGCGCGTCGGCAGCCATGTGGTGATTCCCGGCGACGTAGTACGCGGTGGCCTCGCGAGCCCCGTTCGCCGACTGGGCCGCCCGTGCCCCGATGAACAGCGCCTCACGCGTGGTCTTCTCGACGAACAGCGCCAGAGCCGCCCCGACCGGGCCGGTCGTGGCCGCCCCGCACATGGGCTCGCTGATGGTGCCGGCCGAGGTGGCCGCGCTCTCCATGTTCTTCCCGTACGACCTGACGCCTGCGTCGATGTCGTCTATCGCGTCACCCACCAGCGAGGTCACGAACTCGACCCCGGACGGGGTGATGTCCCACTTGGACATTGCCCAATCCCCCCAGTTACCGCCCCATCACCTGCTCACCACGTCTTCAAGGCGCGGATCAACCGATGTTGTCCACGGCGGATTTGGCCTTGGCCAGTGTCGACTGAGCGGTGCCGTCGTTCTTCTCCAGTGTCGATCGCACCAGGCGGATGATCTCCCGCACCTCGGCCGCCGCACGGTTCCAGCGGACCTCCTTGCCGTGGTACTCGTCCGAGACGCCATCAGCGGTGAAGTCGGCCATCGCGGCCTTCACCGCGCGGTCCCGGTCGGCGAGGACCCGCTCAAGTTGGCCGATAATCCCCTGCAGGCTGCCCTGCACCTCCACCGAGGCGCCCACGTCGTAAGAGTTACGGTCCTGGCTCTGCCCCATCGGGAATCCCCCTATCGCCCGGAGAACCGGGCGGCCTCAAAATTGGCACCAGCGATGTGCTGATGGGCGTTGGCCTCCTGCTCCTGATCACCGGTGGCGAACGCGGTATCCATGCCCGACTGCCCGCCCAGGATGGACTGCAGAGAACCGTTCAGCGCGGCCGAGATCTCATCAGCGCGGAGCTTGAACGAGTCGAACGCCACCTTGCCGGCGCCGTTGAATTTCCCCTCCAGTGGCTCCGCGGCGGCGATCAGCAGCCGGATCAGCGCCCCCAGGTCGTCACTGGACCCCGTCGTGCTCTTCCCGAGAGTCGACAGAGTCGTGCTTCCCATGTCGAACTTCATGCATCTTCCCCCGGATGCCTCGCGTGCCGTTTGATAACCGTTTATCGCGATCTGCGCTCGTCGCAGTGATGTCTCCTGCGCCTCGAACATCCTCTCGTGCAACGCGTTTCGCCCGCAACGCGGTTGGGCGTGGCACGATTCGATCCGGCCCCCTTCGCCTGAGTCGGATCGGGACGCGTAGCAGGGCTCTGGGCCAGCACGTACCCGTCCATCCCGTCTCGCGTCATTCCACGGCACAAGATGCTGTACGTGCGGCACGGTCTGCGCAGGATCCAGCGCATGGCGAAGCTCCGACAACAGCAGTTCGCGGCGCTCAGCAGTCCCGGTGACAGTGAGTCAGTTGTCGCGATCCCTCAGGGGACGGCCTCGGAGCGAGGTGAGGACGAGGCGGCCGTAGCGCGTGGTGAGAAGTGCGGCGGTGGCGGCGAGGGCGCCGGTGGCGGCGGCGAGGAGGTGCCAGGGGTTCTGGTCGCCGAGGACTTGGAGTGCGCCCAGGGCGGTGCCCAGGGGCAGACCGAGGATGGTGAGGATGCCAAGGGCGCCGCTGATCTGCTGGTTTTCCTGGGTCTGGATGAGCCGGTTGTGGTCGGCGGCCTCGGCGAGGATTTCGGTGAAGCGGTCAGAGAGACGGTATTGGTGCTGGTAGGCCATGAGGAGGTTATTGGCGGTGCCGTGGGTGGTGAGGTGCTGGCGCCAGTAGGTACTGCGGAAATGGGCGATCCGACGTTCGAGACCGGCGAGGCGGTTGGCTTCGCCGGGGCCGGTGAAGACCTGGGCGAGGTCTTCGGTGAGGTGGTCGATGTGGGTGCGCTGGATCATGCCGAACAGGAGGGCGTCGAGGTAGATGCTGCGCATGTGGAGTTCGGCGTAGCCGTAGAACGGGTCGGCAGGCCCGTGGTCGCGGCGGTGGCCGATGAATGCCGCGCCCTGGCGCAGGACGAGCGCGCTCCAGTCGGCTGAGATGCGCAGGGCACCGGCGGTGAGTTGGGGGACGGTGGCGGGGTCGGGTGGGTAGTCGTCGGTGTTGGTGCGGGAGGCGAGTGCCCAGAGCCATTGCTGGGCCGCGGGCCAGCGGCGGTGGTCCCGGCCGCGGTTAAGACGAGGCAGGGGCCGTCGGCCGGGGGTGAGCAGGGTGACAGTGTAGGGAAGGGCATCGGTCTCGACGGTGGCGTAGCCCTCGAGGAATGTGTTCGGCCTTGTGTGGGCGTGGTCCTGCAAAAGGGCGGTGAGTACGGGACCGGTGATCTGGAAGGGTGGGGTGGTGCCGGGGCGGTGGGCGAGGGAGCGGAGGGTGTCGAGGAGTTCCGGGCCGGTGATGGTCAGGTGGAGTACCGCCAGGGCACGGTCGGGGTCGTCGTCGGTGGGGGTGCGCAGGAGTTCTACGCCGTCGATGGTGGCGGAGCCGTGGGCGTGACGGACCTGCCGGTGCCAGCGGGTGGGGCGGTCAGGGGTGCCGTAGAGGACGCTGGCGGCGGCTGGAGTGAAGTAGGTGCGGCGGGTGTCGGTGGTGGTGGTCCGGGCGCCATGGGTGAAGGGCAAGGGGCCTTCGGGCCAGGGTGGGTCGGCGGGTAGGCGTGCGGGCAGGACGACGGCGATGATCTGGCGTGCGCCGGTGGGGACGGTGCGCGTGCGCCTCACTCGTAGAACGCCTCCGGGGAGGGCTGGTTGAGCCGGATGACGAATTCGGCTCGCCAGGTGTCATGGGCGGCGATGTGGAAGCGGACGCGTTCGCCGGTGTGCAGGGTGCGGAAGCCTTCGGTGACGATGTGGGTGTAGTCGAAGGTGTAGTGGCGGCCGTCTTCGTCGTCCTGGACGATGTAGCTGCTGGCGCGGCCGTGGATGCCGCCGCCGTGGGGGCGGCGGTCGACGACGCGTCCGAATCGTGGAGCCCCGGCGGAGGCGGGCGTCTGTTGGCGGTCTGCCGTCATGACCGTGGGTCCTCCTTCGCGTCGTCGGTGGTGGGAGGCAGCTCGGTGACGCAGCGAAATCCGACGGCGTTGCTGGCTCGGGAGCGGCGGAACAGGCCCTTGGCGCTGGCCTGGACGGCGCGTAGGGGGTTGTCGAACGCGCCGCCGCAGATGACGGCCTCGTCCGGATCGCCCACGCTGGTGGAGGTCCACTCCCAGACGTTGCCGACCATGTCGGCGATTCCGTAAGGCGAACGGTTGGCGGGACGGGCGTCGACCGGGGTGACCCAGGCGTGGCCCAGGCCGCCGCGGTCGAATTCTTCTTTGCATGCCTGGTAGGTGACCAGGGGGCGGCCGGCCCAGGTGTCCGCACAGTTCACCGCGTCGAGGTCGGGGGTATCGCCCCAGAGGAAGAGGCGGCCGTCGGTTCCACGGGCGGCGGCTTCCCATTCCAGGGAGGTGGGCAGGCGCTTGCCTTCGAAAGCGGCGAAGGCGTACGCGGCCCACCAGCTGACGCAGATAGCCGGGTGGTCGTCAAAGCGGGGGTCGTCGTAGTAGTCCGGGACGCGCAGCCGCTCGGTCCAGGGCGCGTGGGTGGTGCCGGGCGGCTGGTCGGGGTGGTCCCACGGTGAGGTTCCGTCGGGGCGCAGGGCCTGGAGGAAGGGGCGGTAGCGGGCGACGGTGACCGGGTAGCGGTCGAATCGGATCGGGTGGTGGACGCGGCGCAGCAGCAGCCGTTCGGCTGGGCCGACGAGGTACACCCCGGGGTGGAGCACGCAGTCCTCGGCTGGTGCGGGGTGTGCGTTGGCGGTGGGGTGTGCGGCGAGGAAGGCGCGGACTTGTTCCGTCAGGTAGGGGGCTCCGGGCAGCTCGGCCGCCTGTTCGCGGCCGTCCGGGGTGCTGAGGTAACGGGCGGCGAGCAGCTCCTGGTAGGCGGAGTGGATGAAGGCCAGTGCCTGGGGGCCGGCGGGGCGGAACAGCGGGATCAGGTGGAAATCCTCGGGAGTGATCCGGCCGCCGTCGAAGGCTTGCGGTCCGAGCGCATTGTGCAGCTCGAGGAGGGGGAAGACGGTGCGGTCTTCCAGGAAGGCCCGGCCGCACGTATCAACGAGGGCCGGGGCGAGGTGGGCCAGTCCGGCGTCGGCGAGGGCGTGGTCGATGTGGGTGCCGATCAGCTCGGCGACCGTTGGGGTCCCCGCGATATCCAGGGCGTTCTGGAGGCGTCGTGCCAGCGGCGTGGACAGGACGGCGGCGCCGGTGTCCGAGGCGGGCTCGCGGTCGGCCGGTGTGTCCGTCAGTCGCAGCATGCTGAAGCGGGGGACGCGCTGCGGATCCACGCCGTTGGCGTACATCTGCTCGACCAGTTGCTCGGATATCGCGCTGGAGCAGTCGAGCAGGCGCCGGATCTGCGGGGAATCGGCCAGGAAGGAGACCCGGGAGCTGAGCACGACGCAGGACTCGGCCGATAGCACCGAGGCCAGGTCCGCGAACAAACGCAGGAACCCCTCGGGGCTGGGCTCGTCCACGGCTTCGTCGACGGCGTCCAGAACACACAGGGCCGAACCGGAGCGGATCAGGTACAGGAACAGGTCGAAGGCACGGGCGCGTTCGCCCGGCACGCAGGGTGCCAGCATGCGGGCCACGTATTCGGCGAAGGCCTCGTCCTTGGGCTTCAGGCTGAGGTCGAAGTAGAAACGGAAACGGCGGGCCGTAGCAGGGGTGTCGTTGACCAGAGCGCGCAGCAGGGTGCTTTTGCCGCTTCCCGGCTTGCCGGTGATCAGAACGTTGGCCGACTCCTGCATGAGCCGGGTCAGGAGTTGTTCGGCGTCTTCCGTCTCGGTGATACGGGATTCGCCGGTGTGTGGGTCGGTGGTGAGCAGGGCACCGGGCAAGGGCTGACGCTCGCGCGGCATCTCCGGCGCGGCCGTGGCGCAGGAGGCCAAGTGGGTCTGAAGGTCGACGACGGTGTCGATGAAGCCTTCGTAGCCCACGATCCGGTAATCGTGCCCCAGCAGAGGGTGGAGCTGCTCCACCGCGTCGTCGAGGATGACGAACCGGGTGAGCTTGGGCAGCCGGGTCTTCAGCAGTTCCCCGCCGGTGGTCTCCAGCACGTTGCGCAGCTCGGCGGCATCCTTGGACAGCAGAAGTTCCACGTATTCCAGACGTACGCCGGATTCGCGGCAGAACAGCTGGTAGACCGTCTCGGTGGAGAGAACGAAGCGCTTGGAGACCCGGTAGCCCAGCGTCAGGTAGAGGCCCGCGAGGAACTCCACCCGGCGCGCGACTTCAGGTTGCATCCGCGGGTCGTTCCCGGTCAGGGCGGGACTGGCAGTGCTGGTGAACCAGGCGAGCACATCGACCAGGCGGCGCACGGCGAGTAGGCCGTCTTCTTCGGCGATCTCGTAGCCGTCGTGGGTCGAGCGGTTGCGCAGGCGCTGGATGTCGGTCAGCGCATCGAGGACTGTGGTGCTGCGGATGTGCGGGCGGCAGCCCTTGATCAGCTCGCTGAGCATGCGGCCGGACGGGTCGCCGGCCACCTCATGGTGGCGCCATAGCTGCTTGAGCAGCTTCTCGGTGATCTTGCCGACCAGGGCGATGGCGTTCTCCGGATAGCCGTCGTCCAGCGACCGTAAGGGACGCTCCAGATCGATCCCGAGGTGCTCCGCGACCCGGGCGTGATCGTCCAGCTCGTGCCGTAACCGGCGCAACCGCTCGTCCACCGGAGCGCTCACCGCGCACCTCCGCCGGACTCAGTGGCGTCAGTGGAGTCGTCGCGGACACCGAGGACGAACGCGAATCGATCGGGGAAGACGAATTCCGGTCCCGGGTAGCGGGCCCGGATCTCCTCGATCCCGGCGTCGAGCTCCTCATCACTGAAGGTCGACAGCACGGACATGTACCGGGACCTGACCATCGACAAGTAGCGCTCCCTGTCCAGGCGCAGCTCATGCTCCACGAAGGTCAGCTCGGCCCGGAGCCCGGCATCGGCAAGGTGCCGGGCGATGACAGCCGGGTCGGGCTGGAGCTCTTCGTACCGCTTGAGGGCCTCGGCGAACAACGGGTAGTCGATCGTGGTCGGCAACATCGCCACCAGCAGCCGACCGCCAGGCGCCAGCAGCCGGGCCAGGCCCGTGAGTGTGGTGGCAGGGTCGGTGACGTGGTGCACCGATTCCTTCAGCCACATCGCGTCCAGCTGTTCATAGGGAAGGGGCACCGTCTGGTCCGCGATCTCCTCGGCCGAGGCGCGGAGCGGTGACAGAGCGGGGGACGAGGGAAGCTGATCGAGCATCGCCGCCGAAGGGTCCACGCACAGCACCGGGTGGTGTGGGCGTAGGGCCTCCGCTATACCGCTGGCGAACAGGCCCGTGCCGCACCCGATGTCGGCCATACGGTCGTTCGCCGACAGCCGCAGAGTCGAGGCGATCTGTCCGGACATCCACTGCACGAAGTCCGGACTATAGGCCCAGTTGTCGTCATACGTGCTGGCGAGATTCTGGTAGTGCTCCCCCATGTCACGCCGCACCGACGCCTCCCAACCCTGATGAATCGCCCTGCCCCGACTTGCCAGACTACCCAAATGAGCACTCTCAGCAACGGGGCATGCGCCGGGCGATGATGCCGTTCCAACAGCCGGTCAGCGAGATCGAGGGCTGTGCGAATGTGCACCGCCCAGCCGGAAGCCGTTCTCTCACGGTCGAAGGCGTCGAACAGAGCTTCTTCGACCAGACCGGCTGGGCCAATCTCACCAGCCACGTCGGTCTGCCCAGCTTGGTCATGCCTTTTGCGCGCAGCGCCGAGGGCTTCCCGATCGGTGTGCAGCTCGTAGGCCCGGCCTATGCGGACCGGAGCTTGCTCGCGCTGGCCGAGCGCCTGGCACCCTGCTCAGAGGGACGGCCGAGGGCGTCATCGCACCATGGACCGGATGGCCTCTACGTCGCCGCTGTAGGTGACGGCGCCTTCTTCGTCAGCAGGCGACCGCCCTGCGGCGCCACGCGTCGGACTGCTCCGCCGTACTGGTCGAAGAGGCGCTCGGCTCGCGCCAGATCCTCCGGGGTGTCTACCGCTACACCGTCGTCCAGGACAGGGACCATCTGCACGGCGTGGCCGTGCTCGACGAAGCGCAGCATCTCCACACCCTCGGCGCGCTCCAGGGGCCCCTGCTGGAGTTGTAGGAAGTGTTGGAGAGCCGAGCTGGTGAAGCCGTACAGACCCAGTTGGCGTAGGTACTTCGGGCTGTCGCCTTTGGGATAGGGGATGGGCTGGCGCGAGAACATCAGAGCCTTGCTTTGGGCCGAGACAACGACCTTGACGACGTTGTGGTCGAGGACGGCGCCCGGGTCGTGCAGCTCGGCATATGCGTTCACGGCGAGCGTGCCCGGCGGCTTGTACTCCAGGGCCTCGGAGATGTCGTCGATGGCGGTCGGCGAGATGAACGGCTCGTCGCCCTGGACATTGATGTACGCCTCGGCCGGCAGGCGCTCGGCGACCTCCGCGACGCGATCGGTGCCGGTGAGGTGCTCTGCGGTACGGATGCACTCGATGCCCAGTTGGCGGCACGCCGCTTCGATGCGTTCGTCGTCGGTCGCCACGACAGCTCCGTCGAGACGTTTGGCCTCCAGGCAGCGCTGGTGGACATGCCAGAGCAGCGGCTTGTCGCCGAGGACGGCCAGTGGTTTGCCGGGGAAGCGCGAAGCACTCCAGCGGCAGGGTATGACGGCGATGTGCCGGCGCGGTTTGGCGCCGGTCGGCTGGGCTGTGGTGGCGGCCACGGCGTCCTCCTGGTGGTCGGGTCGGAGTGGGCACTTCAGGTGAGCAGGGCGAGCTTGGCGCGGACGGTGGGTGAAGGGGCACTCGCGAACGGCCGCCATTCGTAGCCGTCGACCTCCTTTTCTTGGAGCGTCACCGCGTGCTCTGCGCCGAGGTGGAAGGCCCAGCGGAAGTCCACGTGGTGGTGGGTCGGCTCGTCCTTCGAGGGGTTCGCGTCGATGGTGTGCACGTCGATGTCGAGGGGAACGTCCTCGTAGCCGGAGAGGGGGCCGACGGCGCTGGGCGGGATGCCGGCCTCCTCGTGCAGTTCGCGCAGGGCGGCGTCGCGCAGGTGCCGGTCAGCCGGTTCGTTGTGCCCGCCGGGCGCCAGCAGTTTCCCGGACGCCTTGTGCACGATGTGCAGCACGCGCCGGTCGCCGTCGATGAGGATGGCGCTGCAGGTCACGTGGGCGGGGTACGTCTTGCGGCTCGTGGGGGCGTCCGTGCCGGCGAGCGCGGCGAACAGCAGGGTGAGGGAATCGCGTTCCTCCGGGTGGCGGGCGAGGTACGCCTCGGTGACAGAGCGGACGTGGTCGACGGAGGGAGGCACCGGGGTCACCTTTCGAAGTGGCGGAGCCAGGTTCTGGCGATGGTGTTGCGGTCGGCCGCCGTCATCTCGTGCAGTCCGGGCTGGAAGCGGGTGTGGCTGAGTGCGGCGGTGGCGGCGAGTATCTCGGCCTGGACGAGGTGGATGTACGCGCCGACGGCGGCGCCGTGTACGAAGTTGACGGCACCCCCGTCGGCGAGAACGTAGAAGTAGTGGCCGGTGACCTCGTATCGCGTCAACTGGGTGCTGACGGGGCTGCGCTCGTAGAGGTCGTGGAGGCTGCCGAGTTCGAGTTCGTCCTCGGAGGAGGTCACCGAGCCGAGGTACGCGCCGTTGCGCAACGCTGCGAAGTCTCCGTGCCGAAGGGCGAGATTGCCGGTGGCGCACAGGACGAGTTCCGCGTCGCGTACGGCGTCGGCGGTGGAGGTGCTGGTGCGGAAGCCGAGGGAGTGCGCCTGGACTCGCTTGATCGGATCGCTGTCGTACACGGTGACGCGCAGGTCCTGGGCGCGAAGGGTCTGGGCGATGGCGCGGCCGACCTTGCCGAAGCCGATGACGCAGGCGTTGCGGCTGGTCAGGATGTCCCCACGGGCGCGGACGAGGGCGTCGGTGGAGAAGACGATCGACCGGCCGACGAGGTGGTCTTCGCAGTCCTTGAGCGGGGAGCGGGCCACGGACACGACCGGGCACGGCAGGGAGTCGAGGGCCGCGTACCGCTGGTGACCGTTCTCGGTGTCCTCGACGACGCCGAGGACGCGGCCGGAGAACTTGCTCACGAGGGTGTCGAGGCTCGCCGCGAAGTACCCACCGATGTCCACCAGGACGACGTCCCGGCCGCCGGCCGTGTCCTCCAGGTAGTCCAGGGCCTGCGTCTCGTCGGTGAACCGCTCCCGGGTCAGGTCGTGGACCGGGAGGGTGCGACGGACCGCGTCGAGGGTCGGCTGGTGGATCGACCGGGGCTTGGGCAATACGGCGCCGACCGTGGACACCGCTGCCATAGCGCGCAGGAATGCCGGTCTTTCCGGGAGCAGGTGCGTGATGACCAGCGTCGTGATCGTCTCGCCGGCGGGGAACTGCGCGGTGATCTGCCGGAAGAAGGCGTCCAGCCGCGCTCGCTCGGGACTTTCCATTACCACTCCTCTCGGGCTCCGAGCCGCAGGGCTATGCGGCCCGGCTGTAATCCGGAACCTGGGAGGCCAGCGCCTGCATGTGGGCGCGCAGCCCGCGGTGGAGGTCGACTCGCGGCTGCCAGCCGAGGACTTCTCGGGCGCGGCTGGGGTCGGCGCGGGTGAGGAGGACGTCACCGTTGCGCGCGTGGTCCTGATGGAGCTGGATGTCGCGGCCGGTGAGGCTGGTGGCGATGTTGATCACGTCCAGCAGCGATGCGTTCGATCCGCCGCCGACGTTGATGGCACCCTGGGCGGTCGGCACGACGGCGGCGGCGATGGTGGCGGCGACCACGTCGTCGATGTAGGTGAAGTCGCGTCGCTGGTGGCCTTCTCCGTACAGACGCAGCGGCTGTCCGGTCAGGGCGGCCAGCAGGGCGCGGTGGGTGAACATGTCGGCGCGCTGCCGGGGGCCGTAGACGGTGAAGTACCGCAGGGCGACGACGCTGGGGCCGATGGGGCGCTCGGCGTAGGCGAGGCAGAGCTGTTCCTCGGCCAGTTTGGTCACGGCGTAAGGGGAGGCGGGTTTCGGACGGTCGGCCTCGAGGCTCGCTCCGCCGTCGGTCGGACCGTAGACGCTGGAGGAGGAGGCGACGACCAGTCGGGGGAGACCGATGCGGGTGCAGGCTTCCAGGACTCGGTGGGTGGCCAGCACGTTGGACGCGAGGTAGTCGCCGAACTGCGGTCCCCAGGAGGGCCGTACGCCGGGGATTCCGGCGAGGTGGAAGACCGCGTCCGCGTCGATCAGGAGAGGGTCGATCGCGCAGTGGAGGAGGTCGGCCGTGACGTGGTGGTATCCCGGGAGCCCACGCAGCGCGGCGAGGTTGGCGGCGGCCGTGGGGTCGGTGGACGTGTCTCGGCGGTCCACGCCGATCACGGTGGTACCGGCCTGGACGAGGGCGTGTGCGAGGTGGGAGCCGATGAATCCGGCGGAGCCGGTCACCACGACCCGACGGGGGGCAGCGGTGATCGGGGGCTGCTCGTGCTGCGGCACGGGGATCTCCAGAGAGGTGTCGTCGAAGAGGAAGGTCAGGTGAGCCGGGACAGGACGGTTCTGCCGTGCTCGCTGAGGGTGGGGTCGTTCTCCTGATGGCCCTTGACCAGGGCCGTGGCCGCCTCGATGGCGCCGAAGGACTCCAGGAGGCGACGCTCGGTGTCGTTCAGCGGACGCCCGTAGCCGTCGAAGAAAGCCGTACGGAGGTGGGGTGCGGCTTGCCAGCGTCGGAATTCGAGCCGTGCGAAGTCGCGGACACGGGCGTCGTGTCGCATGTGCTCGAAGTCGCAGACACCGAAGGTGTCGCCTATCAGCCAGTTGTGCGGCTGGTAGTCGAGATGGCAGACCGCGCTGTCCATGCGGCTGTTTCCCAGGATGGCCGCGTGGTGCTTCAGCAGGTTCTCCTCGGCCGTGTCGATCAGGTCGGCGTGGACGGCCCGGTCGATCCAGCTCTGGAGGCGCTCGGCGAGCGCTGCACCGACGGCGCCGCCCTGGGGCATGGCGGTGGCCCGGTGGAGCTTGCCGAGGACGTGGCCGGCCTCGTGATGGGCCAGTTCCTCCTCGGGTGATCCCGGGGCCGCGGTGTCCGCCCGATCGCCTGTGAGCGCGGTCAGCAGCAGGGTGCGGGTGGCGTCGTCACGGCCGACCAGCTTCGGCGCGTGGCCGGTCAGGTGGGTGCCCCATGCCCCGTAGGCGCGGAGTTCCCCGACGTACCGGTCGCGCTCTGCGTGCTGCTTGGCAACGAAGTGACCCCCGTCGCTGGCCACCACACGCACGACCCGGGGCGGAAGCACGGGGTCGGGTGCGATCTCGACTGCGCCGAGGAAGTGGTGCGCCAGTCGGATCCGGGGGTCGTCCGATGTCGCGATCACGGAGTCGGCTCCGGCGTGAGGAGACTGAGGTGCTCGGTGTCGTTGTGCCGGTCGAGCATCCAGCGCGTCTGGCCCAGGCGGTTGCGGTGGTGCTGCCAGCGGGTGATGGAAGCGTGGTTGTGGGTGAAGCCCGCCGGCGAGCCGATCGGGATGCCGAGGAGCAGAGTGTGTGCGGTGATAACCGTCTCCCCGTGGGCCGCGAACACGATGCGCTTCCCCTGGTTCTCCCCGATGAGCTGACTCAGGTTCCTGCTGGCACGCTCCAGGAACCCGTTCCAGGTGTCGGAGCCAGCGGCCCAGGGAGTGTCGGGATGCGCGTGCGGTCCGCCGTTGGCGGCCGTCTTCACCGCATCCCAGGGTTTGCCGTCGGCATCGCCGTGGACGGGGCCGTCGAGACGGTCGTCGTGGTGCAGTGGGATCTG
This sequence comes from Streptomyces sp. 11-1-2, assembly GCF_003595545.1. Lineage (NCBI taxonomy): Bacteria > Bacillati > Actinomycetota > Actinomycetes > Kitasatosporales > Streptomycetaceae > Streptomyces > Streptomyces sp. 11-1-2. The sequence continues at coordinate 8,622,826 of NZ_CP022545.1, read as the reverse complement.
GAGCGTCTGGGCGATGATCTCGCCGGTCTGGACGAGACGGATCCGCGGGCCCGCAAAGACCACGTCGAAGGGCTTCATCAGGTGTTCGGTAGCCAGGCGGCGTGCGGCCTGTTCAGCCTGCGCGTACCCGAGGTTGGTCAGGCCGGTGCAGGTGCGCGGGCCCCCGACAATGCCGTCGGCGTTGCACTGGGCCTGGCCGTGCCGTACGAAGACGAGTTCAGTGGTGATCATGAGGCTCCTCGGAGATGGGAGCGGACCGGCCAGCTGTAGCGGTAATCGTTGCGCCCGACGTAGGGCGCGTTCAGGACGGCGTGCAGGGCCAGGAAGTCGCCGAGTCGTTGGCGGTCTGTGGTGCCGAGCCGGGCGTTGTGCCTTCCGGCCGCCGCGTTGTACGCGAGCAGGGCAGCGCTGACGGCTTGGTCCGTGAGCGGTCCGTACGTCAGGTGGAGCGTCGCGATGAGCTTGGCGAGGTCGTATCCCATCGGGGCGAGGGACAAGTCGTCGGTGTCGACGGTGACGATGTCCTGCGTGCTGGTGATGATGAAGTTCCGCGGGTTGCTGTCCTTGTAGAAAGCGAACGGCCCCTGGGCGGTCTCTTCCAGCAGGCCGAGCATCGCGTACAAGGCCACCTTGTTCGGCAGATAGCCCTGCTCGTGGCGACGCCAGAGCGCGATCTCCCGGAGGTCGAGGTAGCCGCCAAACGCCGTGCCGTCCTGGAAGCGGTGCGGGGTGCCCAGCGACGCGGACCGCAGGTCGCTGGCCCAGGCGGCACCGTGGGCGTGGCCCAGCAGTTCCGCCATGCGCGGGAGATCCGCGGGACGTACGGAGCGGCCCTCGATCCGTTCGAACGTCAGGCTGTCGGGTCCGATGGCGTGGAGTGCCGGCTGCCGCAGCGGCTTTGCGTGCTCGTTGATCCACCGGTAGTGGCGCACAGCCCTCGCCGCGCGCTCCGGTGTCGGGTAGTGCTTGGTGAACGGCGTGAGGCTCATGCCGGCCGCCCTTCGTTCGGCTGGGCGACGACGAAGGTGATGCGGGACCGGGTGGTGAGCGGCCGGTCGGGAAGGAATTCGTGCAGGGTCGCGGCCAAGGCCCCGGGGTTGCCGTACAGACCGGGCGCGAGGTCGTACTTGGGGTTGGTGGCCAGGTACTGCGCTGTGTGATCGTGGCCGTCGAAGGTGAAGGCGTGCTCCTCGTCCAGGACGGCGATCACGTCGAGCGAGGAGGCGGCCAGGTCGGCGAGGTTGCCACTGTGGGCTGCGGTGTAGAGGCTCTCGTGCTGGTCGGCCCGCAGGTCGAGGCCGGCGGAGGCGACCAGCTGGTCCATCTCCCGGTAGCTGTCGAGGCCCTTGGTGACGAGCACGGCCAGGCCCCCGGGAGCGAGGACCCTGGCGATCTGCGCGATGACGTCCCTGGGATGCGGCGAGTGGTAGAGGCAGAACGCGGCGACGGCGACGTCGCACGACCCGGCGGGCAGCGGGAGGTCGTGGAAGTCGCCCTCGACGAAGTCCACCGGGATGTCGTGCAGCTCCTTGGCGCGCTCGCGGGCCTGGGCGAGCAGAGAGGGGGCGGCGTCCAGGCCGACGACACGCTGCGGCCGGAGCTGCCCGGCGATGACCAGGCTGCTCGTGCCGCGACCGCAGCCGATGTCGAGCACCACGCCGAGCCGGTCCGGCCGCGCGTGGTGGGTCTGCACCAGACTGACGATCGTCTCGGGCACGGGGTGGCCGGAGATCTTCGCCCGCATCAGGGCACTGGTCCGCACCGCCAGCCGCGAGGCACGCCCGTACAGCTCCTGCTGCCGGACGGGGTCCAGGAACGGGTTGGGCTCGTTCACGCCGCACCCCCTGCCCGGGGGCGCGGGCCGTTCAGGACTGCTCGGCGGCCACCTTCTGCAGCCAGCGGCGCGTCTGGCGCCGATTGGCCAGCAGCACCACATCGGCGCCGGAGCCGAACTCCTCGATCTTCGCCAACACGCGGGGCCGCATCTTGCGCCGGTACGTGGCGACGTACTTGATCACGCCCCAGTGGATGCGGTTGTGCACCCCGTTGCCCTTGTGCCCGGCCCCGTGCCGGATCTGCCGGGAGAAGATCCCGTACAGCGCCGATACCGTCGACACGTCCATCAGGACCACCGTGTCGCAGGCTTCGAGCCGCACCTGCAGCGTCGAGTTGTAGTTGCCGTCGATCACCCACCGCGGCTGCGCGACCAGCTCGCGCTGCACGTCGGTGAACTTGTCCATGGGCAGCGCGTTCCACTCGTCGTCGTAGAACGCGGCGTCCAGATGCGTCACCGGGGCGTCGAGGATCGTGCCCAGTTCGCGGGCCACGTGGGATTTGCCGCTGCCTCCGCAGCCGACGATGGCGACCTTCTTCATGGTGCTCCAGCGTAGAGAGGTTCGGGTGTCCGGCGGCCCCATCCTCGGGGACACGATCGGATGGTCCAGGTGTTTTGGTGAGTCGGGCGGTCTGCATCAGGCAGCTCCCCGCTCGGTCGCGGTGGTCCCGACGAGTCCGTGCAGGACGGATTCCAGGGTGTTGACCTGCTTGTTCAGGCCGAACAGGCGCAGGCGGTCCACGCACGCGGCGATCAGGTCGGCGTGCGGTTGGGTGCCGGCGATCTCGCGGAGGTAGGAGAGGCGTTCGAGCACGTCTTGGTCGGAGCGCACGACCAGCTCCTGCGGGACGAACCGGTCGGCGAAGTGGATGTCTGCCGGGGCCAGCGGCAGGCACCCGGCGAGCACGGCCTCGAAGATGCGCTGGGTCATCTGTCCGACGGCGGCGTACCGCTCGGGCAGCATGAGCACTGTGGCCAGGGACCGGCCGTAGACGCCGGCGGCGGCCTCGAATGGGATCCGGCCCACGAAGCGGACGTGCGGCCAGCGGTCGGTCTTCGTCCATTTTCCGGCGACCAGGTGATCGACGCGGGCGGCAGCCGGGGCGAAGAAGCGTGCGAAGGGCTCGTCGCGGTCGTACTGGTTGCCCACGTAGCCGAGCACGAGGTCCCGCCGCTGTGCCGCGAGGGCCACGGGGTCCGCCTGGGCGATGAGGTGCTCGGCTACGGGGAAGAGTAGGGAGCGTGCGCCGTGGGTCGGGGCGAGCGCGGCCTCGCAGACGAGGGTGTGGGCCGAACGTCGCCACACGCTCTCGGCCCGCAGTGTGCGGTCCTTGTCCCAGATCACGGTAGGCGTACGGTGCCGCACCGTGTAGTGGTTGATGAGCTGGGCCTGACGGTGGAGGTCGCATGTGTGCCCCTCGGTCCCACAGACCGTGGTGTTGCGGCCGGGGATCGCCCAGCGCCATTCCAGGAACAGGACGTCGATCCCGGGGGTGCCGTCGTCGAAGGTGTACGCGTTGCCGAGGTCGTCGCCGGCTTCGAGGCGGTCGCGGTCGGCCTGGAGGAAGACGATGTTGTGCCCGCGGGCGCTGAGGGCGTCGATGAAGGGGCGGCGGTGGCTGCGGCCCCCGTCCGGGGTGTCGGTGACCCCGTTGCCGAGGAAGCCCCAGAAGCTGTATCCGATCTTCACTTGGTGATCCACCGCCCTTCGAGGAGCAGGGCGTCGAGTCCGGAGTTGGCCAGGCAATCCAGTGCCATCTCGGGTGTCCCGCAGATCGGCCTCCCCTTGACGTTGAGGGAAGTGTTGATCAGCACGGGCACGCCGGTCCGACGGCCGAAGGCGGTCAGGACCGCGTGCATGAACGGGTTCTGCGACCTGGTGACGGTCTGCAGGCGGGAGGTGCCATTGGCGTGCACGATGGCTGGCACACGTTCGCGCGTCTTGTCCGTCACCCCGGAGGCCATGGACATGTACGGTGCCTGCTGGCCGAGGGTGAAGAACTCGTCGGCGCGCTCGGCTGGGACCATGGGGGCGAAGGGCCGGAACGGTTCGCGGAACTTCACGGTGGCGTTCAGGCGCTCGACGACGCCGGGCTCCAGCGGGGAGGCGAGGATCGAGCGATTGCCCAGGGCGCGCGGCCCGGCTTCGACGGCACCCTGGAACAGTCCGGCGATCGTGCCGTGGGCCAGCTGGTCGGCGAGGAACTCGGCGGTCTCGATGCCCAGGGTATTTTGGCGGAGGCCGGGCCAGGGGGTGAGGTCGAGGGGCTGGTCCTCGTAGGAGGGGCCGAGGTAGCACGTGCGGGCGACGCCGGCGACCGGGCGAGGGTTGCGCCGATCGGCGTGCACGGCGAGGGCGGCGCCGATCGCGGTACCGGCGTCACCTGGTGCCGGCGGTACGAATACCTCGTCGAAGATGCCGGACTCGATGATCTTCCCGATGCTCACGCAGTTCGTGGCGACACCGCCTCCCACGCACAGGCGTCGGGAGCCGCTGAGCACACGGGCGCGGCGGGCGAGGTGCACCATCACCTGCTCGGTCCGCTCCTGGAGGGCAGCCGCCAGGTCTCGGTGGAGGTCCGTGAGCGGTTCGCTCGGGTGCCGCTCGGGGCAGGTCTCGGTGACGAACCGCCGCGATGTCCTCTGGTATCCCGATCTGAGGGTGCGTGTGGGGAAGTAGCCGGGGTCGATGTGGAAGCCCGTTGCCGTGGTACGGACGGCCCTCGCGAACAGGTGGCGGAAGCGGGCGGGGTCGCCGAGGGCGGCCAGCGCCATGACGGTGCCTTCCTCGTCGCCCCGGCGCCAGCCCAGGTGCTCGGTGACAGCGCCGTACACGTACCCCAGGGAGGCCGGGTCGTTGATCGCTTCCAGCGTCTGGGACCGGGGGTGACGGGTGCCGTGGCCCCGAGCGATGGTGGTGGTCTGCCGCTCGCCGAGGCTGTCGACCACGAGCACGGCGGCTTCGTCCCAGCCCGAGGCGGCGAAGGCGGTGAGCTGATGGGCGCGGTGGTGCAGGACCGGGGTGACGTGGGCAGAGGGGAACTGGCTGCCGAGGACACGCAGCCGCTGCCGGGTACGCACGGCCACCTTGGCAAACCCGTGAGCACGCGCCAGACTCCGGTCGCGCGTCGCCGGCGAGAGCGCCAGGCCCAGGGCGGCGGGCGACTCGGCGAGGTAGCGGGAGGGCTGGAAGTTGTAGGCGACGGCGTCCACATCGTCGGCGCTCAGCTTGGCCTGGCCGAGCAGCCACCCGATGGCGCGGGCCGGGTAAAGCTTGGTGTGCTTCTGCTCGGAGAGGCGCTCCTCCTCGACGAAGCCGACGAGTTCACCGTCCACGAGAAGGGCGGCCGACGAGTCGTGGGTGTACGAGCACAGGCCGAGGACGACGGAAGGTGTGCGCTTCATGGCGGCGGTCACCTTGCCCCGGCCGTCGCGGCGCGCTTGGTCGAGCGCCGCTTCAGCTCTCCGTACCAGGCGGTGAGGGCCTGGCCGAGGGGCCCGTCGATCCTGTCGGCCGCCCGCCCCGCCTGCTCGCGCTTGCCGTCCTTCCACAGCCGGTAACTGCGCAGCGTCTCGGCCATCGCATCCCAGCCGGGGTGGCCGGTCACGTCGCCGGCCTCGACCTGGTCGAGCAGACCGGCGAAGCCTGTCCAGGGCGTTCGCAGGTCAGGCATGTGCGGGCTCGCCGCCAGCGAGGTCAGTAGCTCGGCCTGCTCGACGTGTTCGTCGTAGATGTGCAGCGAGCCGACGTGCAGGTGGAACTCGCCCAGCTCCGCGTCGAGCCACCCGGCGACCAGCTCGTGCAGCACGGTGTAGAAGAACACGTCGTACGGCATGCCGATCCACACGTCCTGGCCGCGCATCATGGTCGCCATGTGCAGGCGGCCAGCGCGAAGATGGAACCGGAAACCGAGGGTGCAGGGCACGTCCTTGTGCCCGGCGGCGTCCTGGGCCGGGTCGTAGAGCTGGATCAGGGCTCGCCGGGAGTCGGGGTCCTCCCTGAGGATCTCCACGACGCGGGCCAGTTGGTCCACCTTGCCGGCCCAGTTCCGCATCCTGGGTCCGTACGCACCGAGGAGGACGCCGTCGTCGGCGTACTGCCGCAGCCGTTCGTTGTAGTCGAAGATCCACGAGGCGTCGGATCCGGACAGGTGCCAAACTGTCTCGGCGACCGCGAAGGCCGGGTTCACGATTCGGGCCGGCGGTGCGTAGAGCAGACGGGCGCGCGGCTGGGCGAGCAGCAGGTGGACGTCACGGACTTCGCGGGTAGCCATGCCCCGTGGGCTGGCCTTCTCGCCGGATTTGGCCAGCGTGACAGCGCCGGAGAACAGCTCGGCCATGCTGTCGGCGGTGAGGATTGTCATCGGACGGATACTCCTTCGTCCTGGGGCGACGCAGAGGCGCCCGCATCTTGGTGGATGGAATTGCACGACCCTTTGGCGGATGCGGCGCGGTCGGTGATGAGGCGAGCGATCCGAGCCGCGCTGTCGCCACGCCACCGGCACACCGCGTCCAGGGCCGTCTGCGGGATGGGCGTACGCGGTTCACGCAGCGCGGAAAGCGCTTCGGCGACGCCACCGGCGTCAAGGCAGCGGGTCGCGAGACCGTGACCGGCCAGGTCCAGCGTGCGTTCACCCGGCGGGCCGATTTCGAGGACCGGGACCCCCAGCAGCGCGGCTTCGATCCCGCACGTCGAGTACGCGCTCGCCAGGGCGTCAGCGCCGGCGAGGCAGCCTCGCGCACCGACCCGGGGATCGGCCACGGCAACGAGCGGCCCGCCATCCCGCTTCAAAAGAGAGGTGAAGGCATCGGCACCCTGCGCCGGGTGTGGAGCTATGACGAGACCCCAGCCGCCGTCCGCCTCACCAAGGCCATCCAGGAGAAAGTCCGCATGGGACTTGAGGTGATCCGGGCTGAACGGCTGGCAGGCCCACACCGCGATCCGGGCGGGCACGCTGCGGCCACCCAGAGCCAGCAGCTTCTCCAGGTACCGTCGCTGTGCCTCGCGGCCCAGACCGGCGAGTACATCGAAGCGGGGCTGTCCGAGTACGTGCACCTCAGCATCGGGGTGGCGCACCCACGCTCGTCCCAGAGCGAGGTCTCGTTCGCCCATGACGATGATGTCGCGGCTGTGCAGGGCCGGCCAGGCTGCCGATTCCGCCGTCCACGCCCCGTGCTGGACGTGCACCGAATTCGCGCCGTGTCGTTCGGCGACGTGCGCGGCCAGCACGCCGAGGGGGCTGGTGTCGTTACTCAGGAGGACGGTGTGCGGCCGGGCTGTCGACAGCATGTCGTCGAGCCAGCTCTCCGCCCGCACCAGGGTCCGCCACGACGGCTGTGTGCAGCCACCGCTGGTTTCGAGCAGAACTGACAAGAGCCGCACCAGCCGCGCGAGTTGAACATCGTGGCCTTCCACGTGGACTACGTGCTCGTCGTCAGACAGGCGTAGGCCCTCGGCGGTGCCGGAGAGGGTGAAGAGGTCACTCGGCGCCGAGCGCAGTTCGATGCCTGTGACCGATGCCGCGGAGCACCGCTCTGTGGCATCGGTGGCGAGATCGAGCAGAAGACTCGGCTGTCCGTCGCGCGCCAGTTCGGCGAGAACCGGCATCAGCGTGGCAGCGTGCCGGGAGGTCCAGGACAGCGCCAAGACGTCCTGCCTTCGCACGTCCGCGGGGAGTGGGCTCGGCTCCGTATTCGCCGCCCCTACCCGGGCGCGGTTGCGTAGCTGGGCGGAGTGGGTCGGGTTGTGCGGTGCCGCGGCCCCGAGCAGGTACGCGATGCCGGACCAGGTCACGGTGTAGGCCAGGTACTCCCGCGAGCTGCTCGAACGCAGTCCCACGAGTCCCTCGTACGGGGCCAGAGCGAGGGGCCCCGGCGCCGAAGCGAACGGCTCCCAGGCGTTCAGCGCCAGGAGCTTGCGCACGATCTCGGCAACGAAGCGCCGCACGGGAACATGCTGGACGTGGAGCCACCCGGCTCCGCCAGGAGTGGAGGCGAGCGAGGCGCCATAGCGATCCAGGGAAGCCATGACGTCCTCGACGCAAGCGCGCAGCACCTGCCGGTCGACGGCCGTGGCTTCCAGTTCCGCAGTGTGGATGTGGTCGGTTCTTGCGTGCGCCAGCGCGCCGCTACCGACGAGAGCCCACGTTGGCTTCCTGGCGAAGGCGGAGCGGACCAGGCCCAGACCACCAGTCGTGGGGACACTCACACCATGCTCCCCTCGACGAGCCGCTCGGCGGGGCGGAGAAGGCGCAGCAGTTCCTTGGGCGAAGCGGCAGTCTCGGGTGCGGGTGAGGCGGGCTGCCCGTATCCCCATCCAGCGTGGATGTAGGCGACCCCGGCGCGGGCGGCCGATTCCTGGTCTACCGCCATGTCACCCACGTACACGGCTGCGGCGGGATCGACTCCGAGGTCGACCAGGGCGAGGAGGAGCGGGTCTGGGGCCGGCTTCGTCCGGCCCGCCCCCGCGGGGGTACGGATGGTCGCGAAGGGACATCCGAGGCGCGCGAGGAGCGGTGCCGCGCGATCGACGTGCTTCGACGTCACCACACCCAGCCGCCAGTCGGCGGCCACGAAGGCGTGGAGCATCTCGACGATGCCAGTGAATTCCTGCGCGAGGTGTGCGGCGCCGACGGATTCCGTTTCGTACGTCCGGCGGACTGCCTCGGCGTCGGTCACACCCAGTCGCTGCATGATGTCGCCGAATTCGCGCCCCAGGTGGCGCTCGTAGTCGTGAAACGGAAGGGTGATGCGGTGAAGCTCTTGGACCTTCCGCCACGCCTTCCGCATCACCGGACGGGTGTCGAGCAGGACGCCGTCGAGGTCGAGAAGAAGTGCGCACGACGTGCTGTCGCTGGCTGTGATGCTGGGTGTGGGCGGAGCCGGGGGTGATTCCGGAGCGGGAACGGTCATGATCGTCCTTCTCGTCAGGGGTGGCAGTCGCGCCTCAGAGGGCCGAACCCGGTTCGAGTTCGCACTCGGGGTACTGATCCGGGCCGCCGACCTCCTCGAACGCGGCATTGAACAGCGCCACGTGCATGCGGTCGCGCCGGCCTCGGGGCTGCAGAGCACGTCCGTGGCGGGACAGGGCCCACGCCTAGCGGGCCGTAGGCCCCTTCATGAAGTTCTTCGCGTTCTGCCGCAGCACGGCCGGTGTGAACACCCGGCGGGTGCGCTGCTGACGGCGGTGGCCCCGCCGTCATTCCTCTCAGGTCGGGGCGACGATGCTGCCCAGTGCGTGGTCATGTGCCCATCGCACCGCGGCCTCGCCATCCGTAACAGGGGAAACCTGAGGGGGGAAATCTTTGTCAAGGGGGAAATCAGAGGGGAGTTGGAGAGAGAGGATTGGCTTTCCCCCACCGATAGAGGTCAGACTCATGGCAGCAGATCCGTTCGCCGAGCTACTCCGTCAGCTGCGCCGTAACGCGGACCGATCGCAGGACGAGCAGGCGGATGCGATCAACGCGGCGTCCGGCCGGGCGACGGTGACCCGCCGGGAGGTAAGTCGGTATGAGAATGGTGAAAACGTCCCTACGAACCACACACGATGGCGAACCGGGTGCGGTGCTTGGCCCAGGCAGGGCCTGCCGGCGGCTCACCCACTGCGGCGGCGACCGGCTGAGGAAGACCGGAAGGGAACCCAGCGGGCTGTGGGGATATCCGCCACGCACGGACGGCGCGGACTACGATCGTCCCGATCCCATTGAGCGCGGGAGTGGTCGGCCGCGTCATCAAACCTTCGCCCCCGTCAATTCCTCCCCGGCGAAGGTGAAGCACCACGGACTGCGGTAGTTCTGCCACCACTGTGGACGCAGCCCTGTAGGAGCGAAGAGCTCTTCCAGGCATTGGCGCACGGTCAGGTGCCACTCGATCGTCTCCGACCCGGGCGTGCGGTACATGTCCATGAACGCGTTGTGGGCCTGGTAGGTCTGGAACCGGGGGAAGGTGGTGGTGACCGGCACGAAGTCCTTGAGGTGCCTGATGGCGTCCTCGATCGGGTCCAGGCCGACGATGTAGGTGAAGTCTGTGGTGATACCCCGCTGCTTCGCGCGGCCCAGAGCGTCGGTCATCTCGGCCGGAGTGAGCTTGGCCTTGGACTCCTTGAGGATCTGCCGTCGTTCGGTGAAGCACTCGGCGGTCAGCGTGAGGTGGAACGGTCCCAGGTCGGCGGCAGAGTCCATGCCTTTCTCGCTGGTCAGAACGGAGGACAGGAAGTGCAGGGTGCCGGTGCATCCGTTCATGCCCATCGCCGTACGGACCTCGGCCAGGTGGTCGAGCGCGAGGTGCTCATGGAGAAAGCAGCCCGTGCACACCGTGACTGTCTGTACTGACGACAGATCCTCCATGTCGGAGTTCGCGGCCAGCGCACCGAGGTAGCCGGACAGGTCCAAGGCCTTGATCTTCGGGTCGGACGCGCCTTCGAGAGTGTTGGGGCAGAACACGCAGCCGGTGCACTGGCTACGGGCATTGGAATTGAGGGTGAGCATCTTCGTGCCGTTACGCCAGTAACCCAGCACCGCGTCGTCGTCCTCGATGCTGTCGACTTCGCCGACCTTCTCGCCGTTCAGACGCAGTTCGTGCTCATCCAGTTCGAACGGTGACTCCTGGCGGCCGAGCGAGAGGATCAGGAACAGCGGGGAATCGGGACGGGAGTCCAACCGCAGTCGAAAGCGCATGCGGGGCTTGGTCAGCGGGGAACGGGCGCCGGACGCGTTCAGCGCGATCAGCAGTACGTCTTCGGCGTTGATGTTCCACTCGCGGGCCACCCGATCAAGGTGGCGGACAGATTCGAGCATGGGCTGTCCCTTTCACGTGGGGAGAGATGGTGTTCGGCAGCGTCGCTGTGGGCGCTTTCTGACGCGGGTGCCGTGCGGTGGATCAGGTGGCAACGGGAGCCAGGGGAAGGTGAATGACGATCCGTTTGCCGCCTGTGCCGGTGTCCGAGAGGACCTCGGCTCGGCCATGGACCTCCCTCACCAGAGCGTTGACCATGAACAGACCGCGACCGCCGACGCTGTGGGGAGCTAGCAGGGGCTTCGGCTTGAGTGGATGGGCGTCCGCGACGCTCAGTACCATCGCCGCATCATCCACGGCCAGGGTGACCGTGGCAGTCGGCGAGAGCACAGCCGCATGCCTCACCACATTCGTCACCAGCTCGCTGATGATCAGACAGGCGGTGTCCACGACCCTTTTGGATATGCCCCACTCAGCAAGAACCTTGGCGGTCTCGTGGCGGGCCGGCCGTACGTGCTCGGCCGTGGAGATCACCTGGAACTCGTGGTGCATCACAGTGCTGGACATCGTGGGGCTCACCCTCTCTCCGGGCGGCAGCCACCCGGACCGTCACCGAAGGTAAGGGTTCGAGCACAAAGAGGTGTTCACGACGGTGAACTCACGACTTCCGAGCCATGGATCAGGGGGTTCACCGCTACGAAACGTCCGCCAGGAAGCGGGAAGCACGCACGCCCGCGTGCCCGGTGGCGTACGAGACCTGTACAGACGTCGAGTACGGGGCAATGTTCTCGCTGGCTCTGACGTCGTCATTCGGCCCCGCCCGGACGGCTAGAGCTGGCCCCGATTCGTGAAGATCCGTGACGGCTTCAAGTGGCTCCTCCTGGTGACCGCCGCCTGGTCAAGGCCAGGCCCGAATGGGGCCGTTTCAAGCCGTCACTTCAACTTATGGGGCCGGCTGGGACGTTTTGGTGGGGCCGCTGAACAACGTCGAAGCCAGGTGAGGTGATCGAGCCTGGTGCTGACGGCGGCCGCGCGTGGGTCGCCGATGTCCGTCAGGACGCAAGGCCCGCCGCAGACAGGACTGCGCCGCGGTGGGCCGCAAGCCTCAAGCGTTAGGCGTACGTAGGCGCAGCGCTGCCACAAGGCCCAGCGTGCCCGATCGTGGTACGCACCGCCGACCACCGGCACAATTCAAGATTCGCCCCAGGTTCTCCCACACCCGTTCCAGCACGCTGCCACCACAGCAACCGGACCCACACGAAAGCAGGCACACATGCGCAAGACACGCACCGCCCTCACCGTCCTCGCCCTCTCGGCCGCTGCGCTGACAGGCACGACCACCGGCGCCGCCGCCACCGACAGCTTCTCAACCAGCCGTGCGGCCGCGGCTCCGTGCGCCGTGCCCGACGCGTTCTGCGCCACCAGCGGCAGCGGCGACCAGCTCGTCCTGCACTGTGGCGAGTCCGCATTGGTGCCTTGGAGCGGCGTCGGATACTGGGACAACCGCCTTCCCGGAGGCGGCATAGTCAAGATGTTCGACTACTACGGCTCCGTGAACCATGTCGCGCCCGCTGACTCCGGTCCCACCGAGATCAATTGGAGTCTCGTCTGGGGGCTGCGCGCCTACTGCTGACACCTGCTCGACGCGCGGCGCGTGCGAGAGCACTGCGAAGTCAGCAGGAGCTGCGTCAGAACCCTGCGGCATGGGCCGGAGGCGGCGCCGAAGCCTTCGAAACGCAGGGCGCCGCCTCACGGCGCGAGCCCGGTGGCTTCGACGTTGTCCAGCGGCCCCACCAAAACGTCCCAGCCGGCCCCATAAGTTCAAGTGACGGCTTGAAACGGCCCCATTCGGGCCTGGCCTTGACCAGGCGGCGGTCACCAGGAGGAGCCACTTGAAGCCGTCACGGATCTTCACGAATCGGGGCCAGCTCTAGCCGTCCGGGCGGGGCCGAATGACGACGTCAGAGCCAGTTCTCGCCCACGTCCGGCCTATACACTCAGGCGCGGGCGCATGCATACAGTCTCGGCAGAGGATGCTGCTAGTGGCTCAGTTACATTGATCGGTCCGGAAATTGATCGGCTGCTGAGCCGGGCTCACTCGGGGTGCTGGTCGTCCTGCGAGTCATGCAAGGAGGGGGCGTAGGAGATCCCGACGATCAGGCCGTCCGTCGTGAGAAGTCTGGTCACCGTCTGGCCCCACGGTTCGGTGCGGGCCTGGTGCACCAGGTCGAAGCCCGCGCGCTGTAGTTCGGCACCGGCGGCTGTGACGGCCTCCGTGTTCGCCACCTCGAACTCAATCGACGCCTGCGGGACCGCCCGGTCGGCGGGCCACTGGGCAGTGCCGAAGCATGCCTCGGCTGCCTGCGAGAGCGGCCACAGGCCGAAATGCTTGCTGCCGGGGACGCGCCCGCTGGAGTAGTAACCGTTGCCTTCCCCCTCCAGGGGGAGGCCAAGAGCCTCGATGAACAGCTTGCGGCTCAGGGGCGGGTCGGCGACGACCACCGCCACGCTCGTGATGAAGAGAACGTCCATGCCGGTGGTGGCACTCCCTGCTGCGACTGGACTGCGGGGCCGGGGATTCGGCCTCGTCAGCACCGCTTTCAGCGACCGGATCCCGCTCAACCTATCCGCCCGCTCCCCAAAGGGCCGAGACACCCGCGCCATCACCAGCGTTGAGTCACCCGATCGGGCCGACTCACATTCGCACTGCCGATCACGTCTGCGCCGTCATGCCACCGGTCCCCGGGCGGCCAACCGGGCGCGTTCTGGCGGCACCGCGAATAAGCGCACCCGCCGCCGCGGCATTTCCCGGGTCACTTGATCGAGCAGGCCACTAGTCAGAGCGACAGGCCGATACGGTGCGCCAGACCTCGCAGGTCCCGGGCGGCGCCGGTGGGCAACTGCCGATCAGCGAGATATTCGACGGTGTTTCGCACGGGCGCGTTGGCGTGGATGCGTTGCGGGGCGATCTGTTCGGCGGTCAGCAGGGCGGCGACCGCCTCGGCTTCCCGGCCCCGCAAATGTGTCAACGACCGGCCCAGATCGGCATGGAACGCGGCCTGCCGCCCAGGAGCCTCCGCAAGGGTCTCGGGACGCACCCCGTCCTTCGCTTGTACGGCCTCGCCGTGCAGGCCAAGGTCGGTGTTGAGGCTGACGTGGTGGATTCCGACGTTGGTGGGGCCGAAGTTCAGGTGCCAGGCCCGTGTCTCCCCCGTACGGTCGGCGAGGTCGGCAGCTTCGGTGAGATGGTCGCGGACCTCTTCCGCACGGGTCTTTCCAGACCTCTTTCTGTCCTGAGTCAGGCAGGTGGCGGAGATCAAGTGGAGCTCGCCGAGCAGTGCATAGGCGTCCGGAGTCGTCAGGTGGGCTTGGAGCGTGTTGGCGGCGGCGGTGGCCTGGGCCAGGGCTTCGGCGGGGCTGCCCACCGCCATGAGCACATGGGTGTGGAAGAAGGCGGACAGCGCGGAGTAGACCGGGTCATCCAATTCGGCGATCGCCTCAGCGGCGCGGGTGACGGCGATGAACGCCAAGTCGGTGTAGCCGAGGTTCTTCAGGAGCAAGGTGCAGCCCGGATGGTAGGCATCCGCCAGCAGTCTCAGTAGCTCATGCCGTGCGACGACGCCATCGGCTGTCTCGGCAGCCGCGTGCAGGTCGGCCAACAGCGCCGGTAGATTGGCGGCAAGGGTGCCATATTCCGCCGCGTGATAGAGGCGATTGGCCCGCTCGACGCGCTCGGCCAGCACCGCCACCGGAACCTCTGGTGGGCGGCGGTCCGGCGGGGCGGCCATGGTCACGCCCATCAGCGCCAGCCGCAAAGCGGGGATCGCCTCGTGAGCCTCACTGGAGCGCGGGTCCGCCGGGGCGAAGGGCTGGCCGGTCAGTTCGGACGGGGCGATCTGCAGCGCCTCGGCGAAAGCGGTGATGAGACTGGAGCGGTCCAGCAGCCGTCGGCCGTTCTCCACCATCGACAGGTAGCCGACAGACACCCCAGCCAGGCCCGCTAAGGTGCGCAGGCTCATCCCGCGCTGGCGGCGGGCCGAGCGCAGTCGGTCACCGATCCTCCGGGCCTGCTCTTCGTCCATAGCCCCCGCCTCAGCTTCCGTGCGTCAGCCCTAGCGTAGGGCGAACTCCCGCCATCAGGGAACTTTCCGCCGAGTCGGGCGGTATCACCGCAGTCCGGCTCGCTCGGCCAGGTCCCGTATGGCTTCGGCCTGGGTGGTGGTGCGGTTGGTGAGTGCGACGATCAGGTCCCGTGCGAAGGGGGCGAGCCGCAGCCGCAGCGGTGACTCCGCGTCGGCTTCGACGAGATGGATTGCTGCCTGATCGCTGCGGCCCTGACGAGCTTCGGCCGCCGCGGCTGTTATCAGCAGGCTGGAGCGGTGGGCGCCGCCGAGCCCGGCCTGATCTGCCGCACGGGCATGATCGGCGGCCTCGGCGGAATCGCCGAACTCGACGGCGACGGTGGCGCGGGCCGCGAACACCAATGCCGACTCCTGTGTGTCGGCGGCCCGCGCAGTCGCTGTGGCGAGGAACTCCTCCGCTTCCAAGCGGCGTCCGGCCATTGCCTGAGCAACGGCGCCCAAAGCGGACAGCTCCCATCCGGTGTCGGCGTCCCCAGCCCGTGCGGCGCGAGTCAGCGCATGCTCCGGCAAGCCAAGGTCGATCAGCAGCCGCACCTCCTCGACCAGCACCGGTAGCGTTTCGCGGGTGTCAGGGCGAGCTCTTTGCAGCAACACCCAAGCCAGGTCCTTGTAGCCCAGGCGCCGCAACAGCCCGGAGCCCAGCAGATGCGCCTGCACGCGCAGCCGGTTCGCCGCCTCCCGCTCTGATACAGAAGAGGCGATGAGGACCGCGCGGTCCGTCGATTCGATGAGCTCCGGCAGCACGAGCGCGAGTCGGCACTCATCGCCAGCGGCATCCGCCTGTGCGGCGGCGCGGGATCGTTCCGCCAGGTCCTCCAGCACCGTCCTGGGCGCCGTGTCCGGGTAGTGGCGGTGCAGGCGGTGCCGTAGGTGGAAGGCGGTCGCTCGAACCGCCGCGTGGTCCTCTCCACGCGGCGTGTAGGGCTGGCCCGTGAGATCCGCGATGTCCAGTCGCAAGGCGGCAGCGAGGGCGGCCAGCCGACCGCGCCGGTCCATCCATTCCCGGCCCGCCTCCAGCTCGGTGACGTAATCGAGCTCCAGGCCCGTGCGGGAGGCAAGCTCATCCGGGGTGAGTCCTCGGTGACGGCGCCAAGTGGCCAAGCGGGCTCCGATGGGGCCGCCGCCGGTCGGCTCGTCCAGCTCACGCATCACCAGTTCGCTCTCATGCCCACTCACCCAGGCTTGCCCTCTGCCAGGACAAAGGCCCGCTCAACTCATCCATGGGAAGATCAGTTTCCCCATGGCAGGTCGCGTATGCGTGTCACGCGACACATTAGTCACACCGCTGAAGGCAACGCCCACCGGCATGGCAGTAGCCGTTCGAGGCCAGGCGTTCCGCATCTTTGGCCCAGCGGTGCGCGAAGTCACGACCTGGACTTGCTTTGGCATAGGTACCCGGGAAGTCCTACGACTCACGGATGCCCGGGGCGTGCTTGATAACCATTTGTGGGTCGCCCTGCCATGTACGCGAGAAGTGCCTCAGTAAAAATAAATTACCCCCGTAGTCGGCGAGCGAAGGCGTCGATCTCTGCGCCAGAGAAAGGTTTTGATGTCGTAAGTCAGCGACATGCAAAGTTCACCCCACGGGGTTATTCCGCTCTAGGACTGGTCCGCGGTGTCGTAGTTGCGCTCCATTCGCGAACCAATCGGAGGAATCCGCATGGCCGCAATCCTTTTCGTCGCCACACCATTCCTGTCGAGCGATACGAGCGCCATACAACCTGCGTCCAAAAACGCCACCCACAGACCGTCGCTGCGGGCACCCCGAAACACGCAAGGGATGCGGTCATGACGCAGATGAAAGACGGCGGTCAGGCTCTGATTTGGCGCTGGACCGATAGAACCCGCCATGTCGCTTCACAAATCCGCGTTGCGCTGCGGTGCGCACTTCATGAGCTAGGAATCCCCGATGAGACGGTCGGGGACGCAGTGATGGCGGCATGGGAGCTCACGGCCAACGCTCTGGAACACGCGCACGGTCCATACGAGATGCGCCTCCTTCGCAAGGGCTCCTCGTTCGTCTTCGAGATCGAAGACAGCGATCCGCTTCTACCGGCGATGCCCTCATCGCGTAACAGCGGAGTGAGAGCCGATACGGAGCTACCGGAACGAGGGCGGGGTTTGCAGATCGTGGAGGCGTTTGCTCGTGGACGATGGGGATTCCGCCTGTCGGAGAGCGAGACGAAGGTCGCCTGGATGGCAATCTCTAGCGCATCTGAGGATTAAAGCCCCTCGCCAGCGAAAGAGGGCCCCTCACAATCTGATCCAACGACAGGCGCGGTCGCACGCGTTCATGAGAAGAACTTGGTCGTGGAGACCAAAGCTCTGCGTGCGCCCGCGCCCACGTATTACCTGAGCGTGAACCACAAACCGTAAGTGCGTCCGCAATATCACCTCAGGCGTCAATGCGATTGTCTTAGTTGCGCAGCGGCGGGGTCCAGTGTCCGCCGGGATTGATGTCGCGTCGGTACGGGAATCTGCGAAGCCTGGAGCAATCGGCCTGCTAGTCTCTGCTTCGCTGTTGAATGGAAGGTGGGGGGTTGTGCGGAATCTTGAACATATGACAAGGCGCTGGATTCTTCCCGTAGCCATCGCGGTTGCCAACCTATGTGCGATCGGTTGTTCGGGAACGGACTCGGATGGCGCACCATCAGCCAAGCATGAGCCCTCAGTCTCGACCTCGAACAGTTCCTTGCACATCGCTCATGGGCCCGAGGGTGATGCCCGAGCGGCCTACCGTGCGATGTGGCGGGACCTGGCCGCCGCATCGACCACATCCGACGCAGGCTCCCCACTGTTGGATGACCACGCGACAGGCGGAGCCCTGGAGCTGATGAAGTACGGCTTGAAGAAGGCCAAGGCAGAGAAAGTCGTCGTCAAGGGAACGTTGCACGTTGATCCTGAGGTCGTCACGGCTGCCGCTCAGCAGGTGAAACTGCGAGACTGTGTGGATGGCACCGATTGGCTTCAGTACAGGCTTGACGGAAAGCTGAAGAACGATGTTCCGGGCAGCCACTTCAGGGCTGACGCTACGGTGCTGCGTAAGGGATCTGTGTGGAAGGTCTCGTATCTCTACATGCATGACGCCGGAACATGTTGACCGCGCGACGCGTTGGCGTTTGGACCATCGCCTCACTGCTTGGCGTCTTGGACGTCATGGTGACGGGGCCGTTCGCGCAAGCTGATGACGGACGAGGCATCTTTGGCGGGGTGAGTTGCGCGGCCGGCGGGTGCAAAGTGCGTGCCGAAAGTCGTGGCAGACGTACGGTTGGCGTGAGCAGGGAGGGCATGGCCCATTCCCGAAGCAGTCCCTTGCAGCATAGGCGGAGTACTTCCTCCAAGTCGCCGACGGTAACGTCGGACGGGTGGGAGTACGGACTCGGTGATGGCTTGGGGATCTTGCCACGCTTTGACGGTGGAAAGCCGAAAAGACTCAAGCGCAAGCATCACCAGAAAGTGCCGGTAGCGGTTGTCGCTCGACGAGCTGTGGAAAGTTTGCAACTGCCGAAGCCTGCGATCCGGACGAGTCCGGATGAGGATTTCGTGCAAGTGGTGGGCGTGCCCACGTGGATGTGGGTGGAGCACGGTACGTGGGGGCCGGTGACGGAGACCGCTGTGGTGCCAGGTCTGAGGGTGACGGCGACGGCTCGGCCGCGTCAGGCGACGTGGTCGATGGGTGAGGGTGGCAGTGTCACGTGCACCGGACCTGGGACGGAGTACTCGGGGAAGTTCCGGCCGGATCGGCCGTCGCCTGATTGTGGTTATACCTACCGAAGATCGTCTTCAGACGAGCCGAGCCGGGCGTTCAAGGTATCGGTCCGGGTGTTGTGGGATGTCGAGTGGCATGGCGGCGGACAGACGGGGCGGGTGCCAGGGCTGGTGATAGCCACCGAGAGGCCACTTGCGGTCGATGAGGTACAGGCTGTCGTCGTGCGCTGATGCCACGGCGGTACATGGGGTCTGTCGGGATGCATGCCGATGCCAATCAGTTCGTCTTCTTTCTCTTCCGGAGTGATTTGTGGGTGCCTCTATGTCACCTTCGCGCCCCCGAGGCGCGGGTAGTGGTCTGCCGGGTGCGCGCCGGTCTGATCCGCAGCAGCGGCCGGTTGCGGCGACCGGCGGGGTGCGGCGCAGACCGGGATGGGTGTGGGCAGGCGTGGGGACGGTGGTTGTCTCTGCGGTTGGTTTCGTGATGGTCGCTTCAGCGGTTGGGGGGCGGGGGAAGGTGTTGGTGCTGGCGCGGGATGTGCCGGTTGGGCACGTTCTCGCCGCGGATGATCTGCGTCAGGCGGAGGTGGCATCCGGGACTGGCGTGGTGTTGGCGGCGGACCGGGCGAGGGTGCTGGGGCAGCGGGCCAAAGTGCCTCTGGTGGCCGGGTCGTTGTTGGCACCGGGACAGTTCGGAGGCGCCCGGGACTTTCCGCCACGAGGGCAGTCGGAGGTGGCCTTCGCCATCGAGGTGGGCAATGCGTCGCCCGAGGTGGTGCGAGGTGACCGAGTGGCGGTGCTGGAGGGCCCGGGCGGGTCTGCCACCGGGGGCGGTGAGGAGAAGGAGGAGGTCGCTCCTGTCGTGGGGACGGTGACCGCCGCGAAGACGGCTGACTCTCCAGGTGGTCCGCGAGTGGTGACGGTCCTGGTGGAGACGGGGGCGGTACGGCGGGCCGCTGGGTTGGAGCACCCGCGTGTGGTGGTGCTCCCCGCCGAGGGGCGGGAGGCGCCGTGAGGCGCCTGATCACGGTGGGGTCGGTCAAGGGCGCGCCGGGGGTGACGACGACCGTTCTGGCGCTGGCGGCTGTGTGGCCGGACCGGGCGGATCACGGGGTGCGGCCGGTGGTGGTCGAGGCTGACGTTTCGGGCGGGGATCTCGCGGTCCGGTTCGGGTGTCCGCACACGCCGGGGCTGTTGGACGTGGCCACCTCCGCCCGCCAGGAGCAGCCGGGTTCGCTCCTGGCCGCGGCTACGGACCTGCCGTTCGGGGTCCGTGTGGTGGCTTCACCGGCGGGTGGCGGGGCGTGTGGGGAGGCGGTGCGTTTGGTGGCCGGCCCGGGGCAGCGTGTGCTGCGAGGAGATGAGAGCGACCGGGGAACAGTTCTGCTGGATATGGGCCGCATCGGCGACGACGCCTCGGGTGTGGTGGGGGCAGCTGAGGCAGTGGTGTTGGTGTCCCGGGGAGGGGCGGACGCGTTGGCGCATGCATACGCTCACTTTTCGGAAGCCGGGCCGCGCGTGGAGCGGTACGTGCTGGCTGTGGTGGGTCCGTGCCCGTACGCGGCAGGGGAGATCACCGCGACGCTCGGTGTGGGCCGCGTGATCTTCCTGCCCTGGGACCCCAAGGCGGCTGACGTTCTGGCCGGGCGCGCTCGTTCGGCGCTGCGGGCCAGGGGGTGGAGGGCATCGCCGTTGATGGCGGCTGCGGGGGCTGCCGCACGGCAGCTGAGCGGCACCGACGAGGTGGTGACGAAGGGGCTGAGTGGTGATCTCGCGGGGCTGGGCGCCGTGCCACCCCCCGGCGGGCACCTCCGTCGAGCGGCGGGCCTGGCGCCGAAGGAGTCCGCATCATGAACAACACACTGGTCCGGCAGAGCCGCGGCGAGGAGCACGAGCTGGCCGCAGAGGTACGCCAGCGCGTAGTAGCCCGCCTGGCCCACTACGCCGATGAGCGAGAAGCCGCGGGGCTGCCGCCGGAGACCGAGACCCAGCGCCGCGCGACGGTGGGGCGCTTGGTGGACGAGGAGCTCGCGTCACTGGCCCGCGTCGCCCTCGCCCGGGGCAGTGGTGCAATGGGCCACGCGGCGGAGCAACGTATCGCCCAGGCTGTGATGGATGCGCTGTTCGGCAGCGGCACGCTGGAGCGGCTGCTGGCAGATGAGACGATCGAGAACATCTGTGTCAACGGGTGTGATGCGGTGTGGATCCGCCGTGCGGACGGCACCTGGCAGTCAGGTTCCCCGGTGGCCGCTTCGGACACCGAACTGATCGAACTGGTACGCACTCTGGCCGCGAGCGTGGACGGCGAGGAACGCCGCTTCGACCGCGGCGTACCCCGGCTGAACCTCCAGCTCCCCGACGGGTCTCGGCTGTTCGCGGTGATGGCAGTGACCGGCCGCGTTTCGCTGTCAGTACGCCGCCATCGGTTCCCTGCCGCGTCCATGGACGACCTGGTGCGCCTTGGGGCGTGCGATGAGGCCATGGCCGGTTTTCTCTCGGCGCTTGTGCGGGCTCGGAGGAATATCATCATCGGCGGCGGCACCAACGTCGGGAAGACCACCGTGCTCAGGGCCTTCGCCTCGCAGATCCCGCCGACCGAGCGGCTGATCACCATCGAGGACACTTTCGAGCTCGGCCTCAACACCGATACGGCCGCTCATCCCAACGTTGTGGCCATGCAGGCCCGGGAACCCAACGTTGAGGGCCAAGGCGCCATCGACCAGGCGGAACTGGTGCGGTGGGGACTGCGGATGTCACCGGACCGTGTGATCGTCGGCGAGATTCGCGGCAACGAGGTCATCCCGATGTGCAACGCCATGAGCCAGGGCAACGACGGCTCGCTGTCCACCATCCACGCCTCGACCTCCCGAGGGGTGTTCACCAAGCTCGCCGCGTACGCCGCCCAGGCTCCCGAGAGGCTGTCGCTGGAGGCCACCAACCTGTTGGTGGCCTCCGCCGTCCACTTCGTCGTGCATCTGGGATGGGACGCGACGGGGAAACGCGTGATCGGTTCCGTGCGCGAGGTCGTCGACGCCGACGGGGCGCAACTGGTCTCGAACGAAATCTACCGACCCGGCCCCGACGGCCGCGCTGTCCGGGCGACACCTTTGCGGGCTGAGACGCTCCAGGACCTGATCGATGCCGGACTGGACACTGAAGCGGCGGGCTTCACCTGGTGGGGAGCCGAACAATGACTCCAACGAGGCTGGGCGACACAGCAGGTGCCATCGCCGCCGTTCTCGGCGTCGCCTTCGGTACCGGTCTCCTCCTGATCATCTGTGGTGTGCTTCGTCGGCCTGCCTCCGAAGGATCGGGGGCAGGGTGGGGGCGGCGTTTGGCCCGTCGACTTCCCGCGGGGTGGAACCAGCGCCGCCTTACCGCCGCCGTGGTGGCGGGGGTGATGGCTGGAGCCCTGACGAGATGGCCCGTGGCAGCGGTACTGACCACCGCGGCGCTTCTGACCCTCCCCGGTCTGCTCGGCCCCGATCGGGCAGCGGTTGCGCGGACGGAGCGGCTGGAAGCACTCGCGCTGTGGACGGAGATGCTGCGCGACACCCTCTCCGCGGCGGCAGGGCTGGAGCAGGCTGTCCTGGCCACAGCCGACATCGCGCCCACCGCTCTGCGGCGAGAGCTGAGCGCCTTGGCCGTATCGGTCCGCTCCGGCCAGCCGTTGCCCGCTGCCTTGCGGACCTTCGCTGACGACGCGGACGACCCGCTCGCCGATGTCGTGGTCGCCGCCCTGGTGATGGCCGCCGAACGGCAGGCCAGCCAGCTCGCCGCCCTGCTGGGCGAGCTGGCCGACTCGGTGCGCGAACAGGTGGCCATGCGCCAGCGCATCGACGCGGGCCGCGCCAGCATCCGCACCGGCGTCCGCGTCACGGTTGCCGTCACCCTCGGCATGGCTGTTGGGTTGACCGTCTTCGCCCGACCCTATCTGGACCCCTTCAACACCCTGACGGGCCAGCTGGTCCTGGCCATCGTCGGTGCCCTGTTCGCGGCCTCCTTCACCTGGCTATCCGCCATCGGCCGTGTACACGAACCCGTTCGCCTCATCGGCCACCACCCCGCCGAAGCCACGAACGACACGGGGAGAACACGATGATCACCGTCGTGCTGGGGAGTGTGTTCGGCGCCGGACTGGTCGCACTCGCCTACGGCCTGCGCCCACCGCGGCCCGCGCTTGCGGACGTGATGGCCGCTCTCGACGCGACATCCCCGAAGCGGGCCGATGCGATCGCGCCGGACGGGGAAACGGAGTGGGCAACACATCTCGGTCGTAGGGCCGTACCGCTGGTGCGGGCGCTGGGCTTCCCCACCGCTTCTCTACGCGCCGATCTTGCCACCTGCGGGCGGGATGTGGACAAGCACCTGGCGGGCAAGGCGACCTGCGCCGCCGCTGGTCTGGCCACACCGTGGATCGCGGTCGCCCTGGCCCGCGTCGGCACCGGTGCCGACGCGGGCTGGTGGATGCCGCTGGCCGGATCACTCGTGTTCGCGGGAGTGCTGTTCTTCCTCCCGGACATCACGGTGCGCAAGGCGGCAGCCGAACGCCGCCGCCAGATGAGGCACACTCTCACCCTGATCCTGGACCTGACGGTGATCTCCCTGGCCGGCGGAGCCGGCGTGCAGCAGGCCCTGACCGACGCCGTCCAGGCACCCCACGGCTGGGCCGCATCCAAACTGCGTCATGCCCTGCACGTCGCCCAGCTCACCCGGACCAGCCCCTGGCAGCACCTGGGCGACCTCGGACAACACCTACAGGTCAGTGATCTGACGGAACTCGCCGCCACACTCAGTCTGGCCGGCACCGAGGGCGCCAAGGTCCGTGCTTCCCTGGCCGCGAAAGCGCGCGCCATGCGACGACGCCGACTCTCAGAAGCCGACGGTGCGGCCCAGGCGGCCACCGAGCAGATGTCCCTGCCCGTCGTGCTTCTCTTCGCCGCGTTTCTGCTCCTCATCGGCTATCCCGCCCTCGTGCACGTCCTCGCGGTGAGCTGACGAGCATGCCCTCAATCACCCCGCTGTACGCCTTCGGACGTTTTGGAGAACGATCTTGATGCTCCACCCACGCCTGCAAGCAATTGCCGCCACACTGCGCAACCACACCGCCCTGGTTCGCCGCCATGCCCGCGGTGACGCGGGCTACACCACCGAAACCATCGTGGTCACCGCGCTGCTGACCGTCCTCGCCCTCACCGTGGTCGGCATCATCGTCGCCAAGGTCCTCGCCAAGGCCCACTCCATCGACCTGGGATAAGCCGGTGAACCATCTGTTGCGCGTACCGCGCGGATTCCGGGGCGACCGCGGCGCCGTGACCACCCAGCTGGTGGTCGTCGTTCCGGCGTTGCTGATGCTCGCGTTGCTGATCGTCCAGTTCGCGCTGGCCTGGCACGCCAGGCACATCGCCCAGTACGCGGCCGAACGCGCCCTGGCCGCCGCACGGGTACAGCACGGCAGCGCGGCAGATGGCCACGCGCGAGGCGTCCGCAGCCTGACCCAGCTCGGCAGCCGTGTCCTCACCGCCCCGTCGGTAACGGTCCGCCGTACCGCCACGCAAGCTGTGGTGCGTGTGCAGGGGAGGGTGATGCCGGTTCTGCCGGGCTTGCATCTGACGGCCAGCGGCACGGCCTCGGGTGCGGTCGAGCGCATCACCACCCCCGCAGGAGGGCACGCGTGAACGAGGGAACGAGCGCTGCCCCGTCCTCGGCGGATCGCGGTTCGGCTGCCGTGGAACTCGTCCTGGTCACCCCGCTGCTCCTGCTCGTTCTTATGACGGTCGTCGCTTTGGGGCGTCTGGCCGACGCCCGACTCGTCGTGGCGGACACCGCTCACCAGGCCGCCCGGGCAGCCTCCCTCGCCCGCACCGAGTCCGACGCCCGCACCGGCGCCCGGCGCACCGCGCAGACCGCGCTCCATCACGCGGGGGCCGGATGCGAGCACCCCACGGTCGCGCTCATCACCAGCGGACTCCAGCCGGGGGGCATCGTCACCGCGAAGGTCACCTGTACTGTCGCACTTCACCACCTCACCCACACCGGCATGCCGGGCCGGGTGAGGGTGAGCGGCACCGCCTCCTCCCCGGTGGACGTGCACCGGAGCGCACCGTGAAACCCTCAGCGTCCTCGAGAGTTGTCCGCGAGACGGTGGCGACGAATAGAGACCGGGGTCAGGTCACCGCGTTTGTGATCGGCGTGGTGGCGGCGCTGTGGCTGTTCGCCGGGATCGTCGTTGACGGTGGGTTGGCTCTGGCCAGCAAGGCCCGCGCGCTGGACGTGGCGCAGGAGGCGGCCCGGACCGGTGCCCAGCAACTCGATGTCGGCCGACTCCGCAGCGCGGATGACATCCGGCTTTCGAATGGCAAGGCCACCCGGGCCGCCACTTCGTACGTCGCCGCCACCGGCGACACCGGCAGGGCCTCGGTTCACGGCGATGAAGTCACCGTGTGGGTCACCCACCACCAGCGCGCCCAGATCCTGCGGGTGATCGGCGTACGCACGCTGACCGTCACGGCCCGTGCCACCGTGCGTGCCGAACACGCCAATCGGTAGCGCACTTGTGAAGCTGAAGAGGGGCGAATCCGCGTATGGCCTACCGATCCTCGTGGCGGGCGCGGCTGCGCGCCGCCGTCACGGCCACCGGCACCAGCGCCGTCATCCTCGCCCTCCTGGGCGGCATGCCGTACATCCTCTGGCAGGCGGCCGAAGTGCCGTGGCCGGACCGTATCGGCTCGTGGCGGAGCCTGGGCGACCGGCTGACGCAGCCCGTCACCGATCTCGTGATGGTCGACCTGCTGGCGATGGTGGGCTGGGTGTGCTGGGCCGCCTTCGCTTACTCCATCCTGAAGGAAACCGCCTGGTACGCGGCTCACCTGCCGAGGCTGCTGCGCGACCAAACGGCCCATGCGACGCATGTGGACACTCTGCCTCTGCGACGCGCGTTCGCCGCAGTGTGCGTGGGCACACTCGTACTCGCCCTGATCAGCCTCTGGCAGCCCTCCGCCGCGCATGCTCACCAACACACCCCGGCTGGGGGCTTGCGTGCCGATGTCGCCTCGACGGCTCCTGCCCATCCGGGCCCGGCGAAGGACGGACGCCCGCGAACGCGAGTAGTAGGCAGCGCCCAGCCCCGCTGTGTGGAGTACACCGTGGTGGAAGGCGACACCCTGTGGGACATCGCTGAAACCCACCTCGGGGATCCGCTGAAGTGGCCGCGGATCTACGCCTTGAACAAGACCCGCGTCCAGGCCGACGGTACGCGACTGACCGACCCCGATGTGATCACGCCCGGCTGGCAACTCGCCATCCCCATCACCGCTTCTGCCTCACCACCACGTCCTCCCACCCAGCCCATGCCCCCGCAAGTCAAGCCTTCCGCCCCGAGTAAGCCTGTCACCCCCACCACGGGGCCGACGCCGGACCTGGGTATGGAGCATGACACCGACGGCCGAGCCACCAGCGAGCACACCACGAGCCACGCGCGGCCAGGACCGGCCGCGGTGAGCATCGGCGCGGCGGGAGCCATCGGCATCACCACTGCGGTCGGCCTCCTTGCCGCCCTGCGCTTCTTCCGCTTCTACCAGAGCAGATCCCGTCGTCTCGGTCTCGATGCGGAGGCTCCGCCGTTGAGCCCCGTGGTCGAGCAAGCGGTTCTGGCCGCCCGCGAGGCCGCCTTGCCCCGAACCCCCGCTGCCGATCCGGACAGCTTGATCACACGCCGCACCCCGCCTCGTCCGGCCCAGCCTCCCTCCACGGTGACTATCGGCACCGCCGGTCACGTTGAAGTCCCACTGGACGCCCTCGCGGAAGCCGGAGGATGCGCGTGGAATGGGCCCGGTGCTGAGGCAGCCGCCCGCGCGCTGGTGGTCGGCATCCTCACCGCGGCCGAACGCCAACGTCCTGGCACACCACGCGTTACAGGGCTCCTTGCCCACGACCTCGCCGACCGGCTCCTGCCAGGTCTCCCGCCCGACTTCAGTGCCCTGACCACGGCCGAGGACCTGGACCACGCCATCCGCCGTGGAGAAGAGCACTTCCTCGCGCACGCCCGCCACCAGCACGATGCGCAAGAAGCCGGAGGCGAACCGCCCCTGGCGACCCCCGAGGGCAAGGACGAGAAGCCCAGCCCAGGCACCTTGGTCTTCCTCGCCGAGCCGGATGCCGCGCACACTGGCCGCCTCACCGCACTGGCCGCCCGGGCCACGCATGGCAACCTCGTCGTCCTCACCCTGAGCGATCTGCCCGGCGCTGCCTCCTGGCATGTCGCGGCAGACGGCACCGTCAGCCGGGATAAGGAGAGCGGTGATCGGAGCAGTGGCCTGCGGTTGTTCCACCTCACCCCGCAGGCCGGCCGCGACGTCCTGGACGTCCTCCTCACCGCGCACGATGAGCGACCGTGCCCGCGCATGGTCCCCGGCGCCCGAGCCCCCGCACACCTGCCGCAAGACGCGGACAGCGAGGATGCCGAGCAGGAGCCGGAAGACGATCCACCGGCTGTCCGGTCGGAGCCCGTAGGGCCCGTAAAACCACGAGAGCCAGGACCAGCCAAGCCAGTCCGCCTGAACGTTCTGGGACCGGTGACGCTCTACGCTCACCCGAACCCCGAGCCCGTCGGGCTGGGGCTGCGCGATGAAGTACGAGAATTGCTCGCCCTCCTCGCTGCCCATCCCGCCGGGCTGATCGCCGACGACATCGCGCGTCACCTCCGCCTCAGCGAGGATTCCGACCAGTCTGCGAAGGAACTCAAGAACCTTCGCCGGGCCGTCAGGCGCGCGCTCCGCTCAGCCACCGGGCACAGCAAAGCGGAATTCATCCAGCTTCATGGAGAATTGCATAAACTCCATCTTGGCTTGATCGAAACCGACCTCGCTGCCTTCACCCAAACCCTCCAGCGCGCCGCGACCGCCACCGACGAAGCCGGGCGCCTGTCCGCCCTACGGCTCGCGGCGGACCTGTATCACGGCCCCTTTGCCCACGGCGGCGACTACCCCTGGTGTGACAGCATTCGCGAATCACTGGCGAGCAAGGCCGCCGACGCTGTCGCCCACATCGCCCACCACGCCGAGCACACCGGCACCCGGCAGGACGCCGATTCCGCACTCGCCCTGCTGGAGAAGGCCATCAGCCTCAGCCCCACCCATGAACTGCTCTACCAGCACGCCATCCGTCTGCACCAAGCCGCCGGACGCCACGACACCGCCCGCCACACCTTCACCCTCCTCACACGCCACCTCAACGAACTCGGCCTCGAACCAGGCCCCGCCACCCGCTCCCTGCTCACAGCACGCAGCCGCTTCGTCCACTCGGCATAGTCCAACTCTTCCCTGGATGCCCCGCGAATCCCGAGGCATCCATGCAGCAGCGGATGGACCAGCGAAGTGCCCGCATGGCTCGCTGGCGTTTCCCCCGTCGTTTCCGTAGTCGTTCCGGGGGCCGTTTCCGGGGCCGCCCTTGGATGCGACGCCCCCGCACACCGCATCACCGCAGTACAGGCCGTATACGAGCCGGGCGCCGGCGAGGGCGACTGTATATCGGTGCAGAAACACATCCCGATCTACCTGAACCCGGCGGCCCCGGCCACCGCAACTCACCCTGCAACGGCTGCCCGCTCACCTGTCCGCAAGGCGTGCCCCGTCCTCAGCCACCTTCCATTTCCTTCACCCCACACGCTCCTCGCCGGCCGGCACGTTGCAGTCGGCCGACGCCTCGAGGTGAGGCGCGGCCACCCAGGCGTAGCCGAGGGTGGCCGCGCCGGGTGGCCGCGCCGGGTGGCCGCGCCGGGTGGCCGCGCCGGGTGGCCGCGCCGGGTGGCCGCGCCGGGTGGCCGCGCCGGGTGGCCGCGCCGGGTGGCCGGCGTGGCCGCGCCGGGTGGCCGCGCCGGGTGGCCGCGCCGGGTGGCCGCGCCGGGTGGCCGCGCCGGGTGGCCGCGCCGGGTGGCCGCGCCGGGTGGCCGCGCCGGGTGGCCGCGCCGGGTGGCCGCGCCGGGTGGCCGGCGGGGCGCGGGTGGCCGCGCCGGGTGGCCGCGCCGGGTGGCCGCGCCGGGTGGCCGCGCCGGGTGGCCGCGCCGGGTGGCCGCGCCGGGTGGCCGCGCCGGGTGGCCGCGCCGGGTGGCCGCGCCGGGTGGCCGCGCCGGGTGGCCGCGCCGGGTGGCCGCGCCGGGTGGCCGCGCCGGGTGGCCTGGGGAAGCGTCGTCCACCCCGCCGTGCACGACGCAAAGCGTCGTGCCCCCGCGAATTGCCATAAATTCCTGTCGTGAATTCGCGAGAATTCCAGCAATTTCAAGCCCGAATTCTCGTCGAAACGAGCCGCGAGTCGAGCTATATTGGTCGTGTTCCCGGGAATTCCGGGAAAGAAATCCAGGCCAACAGGGTCCGCCTGAATACGGATTGCAGGTGGAGTATGCCCGAAAGGCTCCGGGGCTGCGAAAAGGAATGACCGCGATGACCAGTGCCGCTCAGTTGTCTCCGACGCCCAACTCGGCCACACCGACCCCTCCGGCAGGTCCGTCGGCCTCCACGGCCCCGGTGAATGGGAAGGCCCGTCCGGGCGAGTTGCGGGCCCGTATCGCGAAGGCCCTGGTCGGAGGCGCGCCGGGGGCGCAGTTCAGTGTCACGGAGCTGGTCAACGTGCTGGGGCATTCCGGCGGTGCGATCGGTAACGCGTGTGAAACCCTCGTGCGCCGAGGGGAGGCGGTGCGAGTCGGTTTCAACCCCCGTATGTACCGGGCAACAGCGACCACCGCCGCAGCCGCCGCACACGCCACGGCACCCGGGCCACCCGGCCCGGCCCATACGCCACCGGCCCCGCCATCCACGGCTCGGCCGACGCCCGCCGTTGGCCCGCCGGGTGGGCGGCCCGGGCCGGTGACCCGCCCGAACGGGCAGCAGTATCACCCCCGGGCGCTGGCCAACCTCCCCGATGTCGAAGCGTTGCGGCGGCTGCGCGAGGCGGGTGTGCCGGTGTTGCTCTACGGTCCTCCGGGGACGGGCAAGACCTCGCTGATCGAGGCCGCCTTTCCGGACCTGATCACGGTTGCCGGGGACGGTGACACGACAGTCGGTGACCTGATCGGGGAGTACACCCAGGATCAGCACGGTGGTTATGAGTTCATCTATGGGCCGTTGGTGACGGCTATGCAGGAGGGGCGGGCCCTTCTGCTGGACGATGCGACCCTGATCTCCCCGAAGGTGCTGGCAGCGCTGTATCCGGCGATGGACGGGCGGCGCCAGATTCAGGTCAAGGCGCACAAGGGTGAGACGATCACCGCCGCCGAGGGCTTCTATGTCATCGCGGGCCACAACCCCGGGGTTCACGGAGCGGTGCTGACTGAGGCCCTGGCCAGCCGGTTCTCGGTACAGGTCCAGGTGGGGTCGGACTACGACCTGGCGACCGCCTTGAAGATCAACAGGACGGCGGTGCGGATCGCGAGGAACCTCGCCACCTGCCAGCAGGCCGGTGAGGTCGGCTGGGCGCCACAGCTACGTGAGCTGATCGCGTTTCAGAAGATCGCTGATGTCCTGGGTGCCGAGGCGGCGTTCGCCAATCTGGTCGGCATCGCCCCGCTCGAAGACCGCGACACCGTCGCGGAAGTCGTCACCAAAGCCCTGGGTAAGCCGGTGAGCGCCCTGTCCCTGGGCCGCCAGCTCTGACCCGCGTCTCCGGCCCACAGGTCACCGCCCCATGCACCCCCGACGCCCGCAGAAAGGGACCGATCCGTCATGCCCGCGCAGACCACGGCCCACGTACAGCACCAGCCGCCCGCACTGTCTGAGGCCGAATGGGCCCAGGCGAGGTGGGAGGACGACGGCGGCCCGCTGTTCGAACCCCGCCCGGCCGCGCAGGCCGGGCAATGGGGCCGGATCGCCGCAGCCCTGACCGGACGGCTCCCCGAACTCGCGGACCGCAAGGACGTGATCGTCACTTGCCAGCACGGCACCCGCTCCGGCGCCCCGGGCGCCTTCTACCCCGCCACGGCCGAGCTGGAGATCGATGCCGCCCTCTTCGCCCCGCTGCCACCGGCCACCATCAGCCCCGAACGGCGCGGTGATGAGGAACGCTACCCGGTCGACTGGGGAGTCCTTGTCCACGAGGCCGCGCACGCCGCGCACAGTATCTGGACCACCCCGCCCAACCTGCGCGGGACTGCGCTGGACAGGGCGGCCCTGCTGTTGGAGGAGTCCCGCGTCGAACACGCTCATCTCACCCGCCGCCCCGCCGACCGCACGTTCCTGCGATCGGCCGTCAACACCCTCATCCTCGCCGATATCACCGGCCAGACCCCCAGCAACCGCTGGCAGGCCGCCCGGGCCGCCGGTCTGATCCTCGCCCGCAGGGATGCCGGAATCCTCGACCCGGACGAAACCGAACCCCTCGAACAGGCCGTGACCAGCATCCTCGGTCCCGACCTGCTGGACACCCTCACCCAGATCTGGACGGCGGCCCACGCCACCGCCGACGACGACGCGCCCGGCATGCTGGATCACGCGCATGCCTGGTGCCAAGCCCTCGGCACACCAGCC
Source organism: Streptomyces sp. 11-1-2 (assembly GCF_003595545.1). Taxonomy (NCBI): domain Bacteria; kingdom Bacillati; phylum Actinomycetota; class Actinomycetes; order Kitasatosporales; family Streptomycetaceae; genus Streptomyces; species Streptomyces sp. 11-1-2. The sequence goes on along the minus strand of NZ_CP022545.1, from coordinate 8,591,894 downwards.
ACCGCACCCGAACCCACCGGCGGCGGACCACTGGGTGAACTCGCCGAAGCTATCGGGAAGGTGACGGTACGGGTGCAGGCGAACGAGGCCGCGCAGGCTGCCGCACAGGCGCGGGTCGCCGCCGCCCGGGCCGCCCGGGCCGAGGCGAAAGCCGCGCAGTCCGCCCACGAACGGCAAGCGGCCAAAACGGCGGAACGGGTCTTCGCGCCGGGAGCGCGACCGTTCACACCCGGCAAACCCCGTAAGGGCAACACCGTGTCACCGGTGACCGGCACCCGGCTGCCGACCGCAGGTGAGAAGGCCGCCGCTGGACAGCTCGCCAGTGCCCTGCGGGCCGCCGCCTACCGCGAACGCACCACCACTATCGCCGCCTCGGCCGCCCCGCCCGGTCGCCTCAACATGCGCCAAGCACTCGCCCGGGAAGCCCAGAAGGCGGCCGGAGCCACCCCCACGGCCACACCCTGGACCCGGACCCTGCGCCGCCCCAACCCCACACCGCCACTGCGCGTGGGGATCGCGGTCGACGTGTCCGGATCCATGAACGCCGCAGCAGACCCGATCGCCTCGGCCGCCTGGATCCTGGCCAAAGCCACCGCACTGACCGACCCCGACTCACGCACCGCGACCGTGGCCTACGACCGGGCCCTGACCGCCATCACCGCGCCCGGCCGCGCCCCCACCAGGGTCACCCGCTTCGAGGCCAGGGGGCTCGGACACCGCCTCGCCGAGGCCATCGACGCCCTCTGCGCCGGGCTCGCCCTCACCCAGCCCGGAACGGGCCGCCTGCTGGTCATCGCCTCCGACGGCTACTACCACCCCGACGAAGCGGCCCGCGCCGCCCAACGCATCACCACCCTGAAGAACGCCGGATGCGCGGTGCTATGGCTCGCCTTCGCGCCCGACCCGTGCCCGCTGCCGGGCGCCACGCCGCTGGAACTTACCCACCCCGCCCAGGCCATCACCGCGATCGCCAAAGCCGCGACCACCGCCCTCACCACCACCCGATAACCGCCCCCACCGCACCACCCGCGCACCGGACCCCACACGCCCCCGGCCCACCCGGGCCGGGGCGCCGACCCCACCCGGACCCTCGCGCCCGTTGCCTGACCGGTCGAACCCGGCACCCGCCAGACGCACACCCGACGACACTATGCGTCACCCAGCCATGGAATACCCCTCCGATACGGTCGCGAATTCGCGATAATTCCAGCAATTCGCAGCCGCCAGCAATGCCGACCGATCCCCAATATCGAGCTACATTGGCCGCATTCCCGGCAATAACCGGAATCGGAAATCTGCAGAGAATTAACTCGAAGAAGCCGCTACGGGAGACATGTGCCCATGAGGCTGGGCGGTAGGAGGTGCGGCCGAATGCGGATTCAGAGGCCGTATCAAAGGAAGCCGCAAGCTAGGCGTCACCTGACGTGCCCAGCAGCCCTGGCACAGGTCCCAGCCGAAGGCCTGCTGCTCCGCCCCGACGACCGGATGACAACACGCCGCCCCCGATTTCCCTATTCCATTCACAAGGAGCGACAGCTCATGTCACATCACCAGCACGCCACATACCGCGACGCATTCACAAGTCGACGCCACCAGCGATCGGCACAGAACAGTGCCATTCCGGTGACCGGAGCGGCGGGACCCCGAATACCTCACAGCCCGAAACGACGCCGACACCACGGATCCCCCACCCGATACGCGAGGAGTTCATCATGCAGGACCGAAATCGCCCCAGCACACCGCACTATCTGATCTCGCCCCGTTACCTCGCAGGGCCCGACCCCGCCGCCGTGACCACAGCTGACGACGTGCTCCTGGCAGCCGGATGGAAGGCCACCCACGAGCCGTGCCACACCGACTACCGCGACCCCAGCGGCCAGCGCCACGCACGCCACCTCCACAGCCGTTCCGAGCACCCCGGGAAGCCTTTGATGGCCTGGGAGTTCACGGCCAGTGCCTACTCCGCCGCACGTGTGACCTGGACAGCGTGGTTCTCCCACGACACCCCACCCGAAATCACCGCCGCATTCGCCGCCGCCGTGGCCGACGATACCCCCGGGCCCACCCCCGAAGACGGGCCGCACTACCTCCTGCCGCCGCAATCCCCCCACAAGGCCACCGAGGCACTCGCCACAGCCGGATGGATCCGCGACATCGGCCGCCAAGACAACTCCTGGTACGCCCCCAACGAGCAGGCCGTCGTCATCACCGCCACCGTCCCCAGCACCACCGGGAAGGGCGGAGCGAACTGGCTGTGCGCCGCCCGCCGCGCCGCCGACGCCATGGTGCTGTGGGTCGCCCTAGCCTCCCCGGCCACCCCAACCCACCTGATGGCCGCCCTATGCCGCGCCCTCACCGACCCCGCCCCGGTCCCGCGCCACGCCCTCCCCGATCCCGAGATCGGCGCACTGACCATCACCCGGTACCCCTGAACACCACCCTGCTCAAGCCCTGTTCCCCATACGCACGAGGAGCGATCGGTGCCCAGACCACCACCAAAAGGCCTGCGCCAGGGAACGCACCCGCATCCGCCCAGCCTGACCGCCATCCACCTGAGCCGCCTCCCGGCAACTCACCAAGCCGCCACCGACAGCACCGGCCACAAGGAGAACACCGCCCATGGCCTCCATCGCCGAACAAGCCCAGGCAGCCTCCGCCTTCATCCAGCAGACCGCCGCCGCCAGCGAATACGGACCCCACCGCGGCCTCGACCACGCCCGCACCGCCGTACGCCTCGCCAGCACCCTCGGCCTCAGCCTCCAGCACATCACCATCACCCCGGACAGCAAGCGCCGCACCACACCCGGCGAACCCCTCCTGGCCATCGCCACCTGCCCGACCACCCGTACCCAATACACCTTCCTCGCCCGCTACCCCCTCTACGAGGACGACGCCTTCGAACTCCTCGGCCCTTGTCCCGTGTGCGCCGCGCCCGTACCGCTGGCCGCCGTCCGCCACCTCGCCGACCTCGGCACCCACCTGGCCACCGGACCAGCCCCACTCAGCAACGGCCCAACCCCCGCCACCTACCCCGACAACTTCGACACCGACGAAGGACACGCCCCGACCTGCCGCTACGGCGCGGCGTAAGCCCTCAAGCGAAAGGGCACCCCCATGGACAGCCCCCTCAGCAGCCCACGGCCTCATACAAGCCCATCCACCTACACCGTTCCTGGCGAGACCGCCCTGCGCACCGCCCTGGGCAATGACGGCTACGCAACGCTACGCCGCCACCGCCGCCTCACCGACACCGCGCTGGGGCCCCTGGCCGAACTGCTCTGGACCACCGCACAAGAAGCCGACCGCCTCCACACCGAACTGCGCTACTACGCCAGGAACACCCGCGACCACCTACGCCACGTCCCAGCCCACGCGAACCAGACCGACGCCGTCCCGCTCGGCTTCCTGCAACACACCAGCCGCGCCATCGACGTGAACGCCACGCGCTACGTACAACAGATGAACCAGCTCAACCTGGTCATCGAGGCCTACAAACTCGCCCTCCTCGTCGCATAATCGGCATCTGCCCAGCACTCTCCGCCTCCGGCAGGGCACCGCTGTACCCCGAGCCGCCACGGCCCACGAACACTCCGCCGGGCACCCGCGCCCAGACGCGACTGCTGGGGCCATCTGTGCCAATCCGCAGCTCGCATCCCCGTACCACCGCCATGTGCTGCCGCGCGCACGCGCCGGACAGCACCAGATACCAGGTGAAAGGAACCGCCCTCATGGCGACGCCCGACCTCCACCACCACCGCGCCCTGGTCCACAAGATCCTCACCCAGAGCCAACGTCTCCTCATGCGCGACGCCGTCAGCGCACGATCCGCGCTCTCGAGCGTGCTGAACACCGCGACCGAACACGTCTGCAACAAGCACGCCACCCGCGTCTCTCCCCACCACGCCGCATGGCTCGAAGCAGAAGCCGCCTCCCACCTGATCAACGCCGCCGGATGGCAGCTCACCGGACTGACCGACCCCACCCTCCCGCACTACCTGACCCGCCTCGACCAACGCCCCCACCCGGCACGGCTGCGCCTGCTGGACACCGCAGCCCACCGCGCCAACCCCGACCGCCCCACCACACCGCCCACCGTCTCCCTGCCCCAGCAGCGCACCGACGCCCCCACCGCAAGCCGCAGACGGGTAAACCCCTGCCCGTGCACGTGCAACAGCGGCGGCTCCTGCGGCGGCTGCGGACACGCCGGATGCGGTGGCCGGTAACGCGATCACATGAGGAACTCTGTCAGCGGCTTGCACGACGGCCGCTGACAGGGCCTCTTCCATGCATGCCATTGGGAGAGTCAACGAGTCGGGCCTTGCCGTGGATGATCTCGACGAACTGTTCCAGGATTTCTGCGGCGCGCCCAGCGGTCTCGGGGTCTTCCACGGCAGATGCGGCGTGGGCGGCGGCCCGGCTGACCGAGGCGTTTGGAGCCCGTTGCCGGGTTGCAAGCCGTTAGCCTGTCGGTATGTCAGAGCGTGTCATGCCCGGTCGCACGGACGGCCTGATCACCCTGGGTGCCGCGGACGCTCTGTGGGTCGATTTGACGGCCGACAGTGCTGTGCCGACGGCTTCTGGGGCATTTACCTGCTCTCCTGCCCATGCCCGGGTGGGGTACGTCCTGCTCGGCGGCCATGTGGTGGCGACGGTGAGGGCGAGCGGCGGTCAGTGGAGTGTTCCGGAGGCTGAGGTGCGCCGTGCGGCCGTGAAACTGAACGCGGTGGGGATGGATCGGCAGGACCTGGTCCGCATCGGTCCGTTTCGTGGGGCGCCGAGGCAGGAGTGCGACGAGGATACGCAGCTGCGTTGGCGTCGGCGCATCACGAGGGGACTGCAGGAGCCGGGCGGTCCCGAGCGGGCAGCACGAGGTGAAGTCGGTCGGCCGTCCCATCTGGCGGGGATCGACTGGCGGCAGATACTCGTGGAGCGGACCCGCGTCGGGACGCAGCGGACGTGGTGGCTGCCGCGCGCCGTGGTCAGGCTGCTGGACGCGGCCGAGCACGCCGAAGCGCAGTGGGTGCAAGCCGCGCGGACCCGCCAGGCAAGCGCAGCCGCCATCGAGCCGCCCTCCCACCCCCGGCAGGCACGGGACACCGACGGTCGGCAGACGGCGAGCCCCGAGGGCCCCACCGCCTCACTGCGTCTGTACAACGGAGAGCTGGAAGGCCAGTTGTACTCGGTGCTCAGCAGGAAGCCCGGTACCTCCCGCAGGGTGGCCGGGTGGGGGTGCGCTGTCTGCCGCACCGCGCCCGCCGCAGTCCTCGACCACTGCCACGAACACGGCTACGTCCGCGCCCCTGTCTGCCAGTCCTGCAACACACAGGAACGCCCCGACCATCTGTACAGCAACGACATCCGCGTGGCGAACCGCTACACACGCCTCTTCCACACCGACACCGACGACTGGCTCCGCCACTGGCACCGCTGCCCCGGCTGCCGCGCACGCACCACCCTGCCCCTGCCGCACCTCGCCGCATGGACCGCCCACATAGCCTGCCGATCGCTGCGCCCGACCCACCCCGCCTCCCGCGGGCGCGAGCCCTGCGGTGTCCTGCGCGTGTCCTGGACGGGCAGTCAGAACGAGCCCCGTTCCTGCCTGCTCACTGTCGCAGTCGATTTCTGCCCCTCCGGCGAGCACTGTGTCCTGGCGCGAGTCCCCTACCGCGAAGCCGCCGAGCGGTTTCGTCTCTGGTTGGCCGAGACGGCTCCTGCAGTGGCCGCCGCGGCCGGTCCTGACCGTTTGGACGGACTCCCTGCCCAGGTCCGGCCAGTCGTCGCGGACACCAGCGGCGAGGGCCTGGCACTGTTCTGAGCGGGCACCAGGAGACCTGACACCCCAACGTCACCTCGCAGTTGTCGGCTCGGCACGGTCACCCCGCGCCCCGGCAAAATTGCGCAGCAGAGTGAGTAACGGCAGGCGATGCGCCCCAGGAACTGGCCTGTTCGATGCGTCAGAACGCACTCGTGGCAGTCGGGCCCGCGCAGCCTCACATCCGGGATCTCAGCACGTCGACCTCACAGCCCGAGGCGGTCGGGTCGGTGCTCCTCGTGTCCGAGTGTCAAGGTGGCGAGGTCGATCAGGGCATCACCCCGGCCCGCCTCGGATCAGTCGATGATGCCAGTGATCTCGTTGCCGTCGACGAACAGGTGAGGGATCTGCAGGTCGCCGTGCGTGAACGCCGGAGTCCACGGCCGGAGCGCGGCCTTGGCGACCTGGCGGTTGCGGGTGACCAGGTCGGCGGGCAAGGCGCCGTTCGTCACGAGCCGCTCGCACTCGCCGTCGAGATCCGCTACCAACTCGTCGAGGCCCCGGCCGGGCGAGGGCGGCAACGGCGCGTCGTGCAACTTCCGGATGGCGGCACCCGCCGCGGCCCACGCCGCCGACGACGTGGTCGAGCGCCGACCCCGGGACCGCGGCGATCGCGAGCACGGGCTGCTTGCGCCACATGACCTCCGAGGTCGGGCCCGGCGCCAGGGCCATCGCCTCGACGTCGGTGCGCGCCTGATCGGCGTCCACCTTCAGGAACATGTCACGGGCGCGCAGGGTCGCGCGCTCGGAATGGGAGACGACGACCTTGACCTCATCCATGGCGGCCAGTATCCCGGGATGACCGTCGACGTCGCCGGGTTTATCGCGGCGCGTTCCGCACTGGTTCCTGATGACTCCAAGCTGAGCGGCCGGGGACCGTCCCAACTGAGGGGCGGTACCCGGCCGCTGGTCCGTTTGTGCCGGTCTATGCCTGGCCGCTCCTGGTTGCTGCCGTGGTGATGCGGTAGGTGCGTGGGCGTTCGGTGACCTGTTCGGTGATGCCCTGCTTGGTCAGGGTGACCAGGGCGTTGGCGATGGCGCCGGAACTTTTCTCGATGATCCGGCTGATGCGTGTGGCGGTGAATGCTTCGTCGGGGTGGGCGGTGAGGTGGCCGATGACCATCTGGCGCAGGGCGCCAGGGGCGAGGCGGGTCCGGTGGCCGCTCTGGTTGACGGTCGGCTGGGTTTCTTCCGTCTTTGTGTCCTCCGAGGCCGCCTCGCTTGTCGGATGCTCCGACGCGGGCGTCGGCGCCGGCGCATCGTCGTTTTCTACTCCCTGTGAGGGTTCGCTCGCAGAACCCCGCTCCCCGTCTTCGTCAGCGTCGTCGTGTTCTGATGCGTCGTCCTCGGATGCGTGGGACTCTGCAGTGGGCGCGGGGTGGTCGTGGTGCTCGGTGGGTTGCTCGTGGCTGTCGTTGTCAGCGGTCGGCGGCTCGTCCGTCGTGTCCGGTGAGGTGCTGGTGTCAGGGTCGGGTGTGGGTGTGGGTGTGGGTGTGGGTGTGGGGTACCAGTAGTTGACGGGGCGGCCGCTGCCGTCGGGGGCGGCGCTCTCTCGGTGGGCGAGGCCGGTCTGTTCGAGGTGGCGGAGGGCCTTGGTCGTGGTGGACCGGCCGGTACCGGCGGTCTGGGCGAGGGTGGTGCTGGTGGTGCCGGGCTGGTTGTTCAGTGCGGCCCATACGGCGGCGGTGGCGCCGGATAGCTGAGCGGGGTCGGGTTGGTTGGTTGTGGTGTTGTCGGTGTTGGTGGTGGTTGGCATGGTGGGGTCTCCCGCGTGGGTGGTGGGTGGTTGTGGAGAGAGCCCCGGCCGGGGTGCTCGCGGCGCGTGGCCTACGCGGTGGTCCGCGGCGACGACTATGAACGCTCTGCGGTGGCCGACTAGTCAAGCCGCTCCCGTCCCCCGGGCGGGTGCCTCTTGGAGCGGCCCGCCGGGTGCGGGGTGAGGTGCGGGTGCTCCCGGGGTGCGCTCGGCGTCGAGTCGGGTGCGGAGCTCTCGGGCGCGGTGTTGGCCCAGGTGCAGGTGGCGGCGGAGCTGGCGGATGCTGATCGGCTGACCGGTGTGCTGGCGGGCCGCCAGATCCAGTGCGAGAGCCCGCGCGTACACATCAGCGTCTGCGCGGCTGTGTCCATCGGGCTGGTCCACGGGTCCATCGGGGGTGGGTTCGTGGCTGTCGTGGCGTGTGGTGGCCACTGTCGGGCGCCCGTCGTCCTCATCGGTGCGCTCGGACGGTGGTGGAGCGGGGGGTGCGGGTGCTCCCGGCGTGTTCCTGGGGTGCTCCTCATGGTGGTCGTCGTGGGGTGCGGTGGTGGGGTGCGGGTGTGTCTGGGAGGTGCAGCGGCGGTAGGCGGCGACGGTTTCGGTCAGGCCGATGAGGAGCAGGGGTGGCACTGCGTGGAGGAGCACTCCGGCGGGGTCGGCGTGGCGGGGCCAGCCGATGTGGTCGTCGGGCCAGAGGGAGGTCCAGGTGTTCATGACGGTGGCGGCCAGGCCGGTGGACCAGCGCAGGGTGGTGGACCAGCGTGGTGGGGGGATGTTCCAGGCGGCGAGTCGTGCGTCGGCGTAGAGGACGCTGGTGAGGGTGAGGGCGACCATCGGGTCGAGGAGGACGGCGATCGGCCAGGGGATGTGGTGATCGACTGCGAAGAGGGTGACGTTGACGGCGGTGAAGATGAGGGCGAGGGCGGCGACGCCGGCCAGGATGCGGACGAGCGTGCGCATCAAGGTGTCGATCTCGGCGGGGGTGGGGTGCGTGCTCACTGCGTACCGCGCGGGCTCGGACGGGTTGCTCCCTGGTAGGTGCGGCCGGTCAGCTGGACGCGGGTTTCTCTGACCACGGCGCCGGGGTGGGGTGCGTCGATCATGTGATGGTGGCCGCTGTAGATACCGACGTGCGTGACAGCCCGCGGACTGGTGCCGAAGAACAGCAGGTCGCCTGGTAGGAGGCGTGCTCCGGCGGGGAGACGGGGGCCGGCGTCGTACTGGGCCTGTGCCACGCGCGGGAGGCTGATGTCGATGGTGGCGTAGGCGGCTTTGGTGAGGCCGGAGCAGTCGAAGCCGCCTTCGGCGGGGCCGTCGCCGCCCCAGACGTAGGGGGTGCCGAGCTGGCGGCGGGCGAAGGCCACCACCTCCCGGCCGGCAGCGGAGGTCGTGGGGAGGACGGCGGCGTAGCGGCGTGCGATGCGTAGAACGTTTGCGACGTAGGTGTGGGAGGGGTTGTAGGCGTAGATCGCCCGCTCGATGTTCTTGTTGTGTCGGGCGCCGTGTGTGCACAGCAGGCGGGCTGCGGCGAACACTGCGTCGACCGGGTCCCACGGTGTCGGGGGTCTGCGTCCACCTGCCGGTACTGGATGTGCGTAGAGCTTGAAGGTGGACGGCAGGAATTGCATGGGGCCCACGGCTCCTGCGGAGGATCGCATGGTGGGGTGGCGTCCGTGGTCGGTCTCGGCCTTGCCGATGGCGGCGAGGATCGTCCAGGACAGGCCCGGGCACTCGGGGGCGGCGCGCTGGTACAGCGCCAGCATGCTCGCAGGGATGTCCTGCAGGGCGTTCCTGCCCGGGGCGGTGGTGGTGCCGCTGGTGCCGGGGATGAGGGAGCTGAGGAGTGCGGCGATCGCGATGGCGCCGAGGAGGGGAAGGGCGATGAGGGCGCAGCCGATCCCGGTGGTGGTTTTGGTGAGCAGGCTCATCGGCCGTCCGGCGTTGTGGGTGGCCGGGGTGGGATGGGGAGGGTGAGGGTGGTGTCGGCGTCGGTGGGGTCGATGCTGGCCGGGGTGAGGTGGGGCCAGTGGGTGGTGAGGCCGGTGAGGGTGGTGCGGCGGGCTGTGGGGTGGAGGGGTGTCCACCAGGGGCCCCAGGGGGTGTGGGTGGTGAAGTCCGCGGAGGAGGTCGCGACGTGCAGGCCGAGGTCGCGGGCGGGTTGGGTGAGGCGGTGGCGGAGGGCGCGGTCGCGGGAGGCGGTGCGGGTGTGGATGAGGAGGGCGGGGCGGGTGTTGGTGGAGGTGGTGAAGGCGGCGTAGCCGGCGAGTTTGGCTTCGACGCGGGGCAGGGGCTGGGAGCCGGTGTCGTATTCGAGGAAGAACGGCAGCAGGACCGGGGTGTCCGCGTCGGTTGTGATGGGGTCGGGGTGGTGCCAGTGGGCGTAGGCGTCGGGGCGGATCATGTCGTCCCAGCGTCTGGCGCAGGAGCGTTCGGACAGCCACAGCGTCAGGCGGCCGTGGGTGGCGTTGGGGGTGGGGGCGGCGAGGTGGGTGAGGAGTTCGTTGACGCCGATGTCGTGGCCGAGGGATGGGGAATAGGCGATGCGGCCGGTGGTGGTGGGGCGCCAGCCGAGGGCCGCGGGTTCGCATCCGGCGTAGGCGGCGATCACGCTGACGCCGGTGGGGCCGAGGGTGTAGTGCTCGGGGGCGGAGCCGTGCTGGGTCAGGGGGCGGAAGGAGTCCAGGACGGCGTGGTGGTGGAGGACGCGCAGGCGCCGTTGGGCGGAGCGTTGGCTGGTGAAGGCGATGCGGGCGATCTGTGTGGTGGTCAGGACGCGGTGTTCGTGGACCATGGCGGTGATCCACAGGTCGCGGGCGGTGAGGCTGCGGGTGAGGGCGGCGGGGTCCGTGCGGTGCCGTGCTGGTGTGGGGCGGGGCCGGGTGAGTGCGGCGCGCGCGGTGTAACGCGAGCCGGGGCCGGAGGCGGGGCGAGGCAGAGCGGGCATGACGGATCACCACCAAGGCATCGGTCGGAAAAGGCCAGGTGAGCGGAAAGGGGACGCGTGGGGGGGCGGATTCGGTGGTCAGGGGCGGGTGGTCCGGGTGTGGGCGCGGGCCGCTGCGACGGTGCGGAGATCGGATGCGCGGCCGGGGGCGGGGGGTGGGAGGGGCCGGGTGGTGAGGGTGAAGGCCGGGGATTCGGCGCCGGCGGTGAGCAGGTGTGCGGCGGCTTGGTAGGGGCCGAGGTGAGCGAGGTCGTGTGCGGCGAGGGTGGGGAGGGTGTGGCGTTCCAGGGCGGTGGCGTCTTCCGGGGATGCGTTGAAGAAGATCTTGTTGCGGGCGTTGGCGGAGATGCCCTCGCGCAGGTCGCGTGGGAGTTGGGCGAGGTGCTGGTGGGCCAGTGCCATGGACAGCCGGTAGCCGCGGGCTTCGGCGAGCATGTCCTCCAGCGGGTAGGGCAGGGTAAGGAAGTTGTGCGCCTCGTCCACGTACAGGGACGCGTCGATGCGCTGGCGTTCGGGGGTGCGGGCGCGCGCGGAGGCCGCTTGCCAGGTGCCGGCGACGATAAAGGAGCCCAGCAGCCGCGCGGTCTCCTCACCGAGCGCGCCCTTGGGGAGGCGTGCGAGGAGGATGCCGCCGTCGAGGACCTGGGCGAGGTCGAAGGTGGAGGGGCCGGCGGAGATGGCGCGGCGGGCGAAGTCACGCAGCAGGAAGGCGCGCAGCTTGTTCATCACCGGGCCGACCACGGCCGCGCGGGAGGGCTCGGACATGGACTCGTACCAGGCCCAGAACCCGCGGAGGACGGGGTCTTTGATGGTGGGGATCAGGCGCAGGCGGTAGGCAGGCTCGCCCAGGAGCCGGGGAACGTCGGCAAGGGTGACGAGCTGGCCGCTGTGGGCCCGGTGTTTGAGCAGGGTCAGGCAGGCGGCACGCATGACGTCGTCGGTCCTCGGGCCCCAGAAGGCGGTGAAAATGCGGCGGAAGATGCCGGTGAGGTTGTCGACGACCACGTCGATGTCGGCCCCGTCCAGCACGTTCAGGCACGGTGGGGCGTGAGAGTCGTCCGGGTCGATGAGGACCAGGCGGTCGGCGCAGGTGTCGGGCAAGCGGTGCAGGAGGTCGATGACAAGATCACCCTTGGGATCGATGACGATCGCGCCCCGATGATTGCGGACATCGTCGAGAACGAGGTGAGCGACCAAGGTGGACTTGCCGGAACCAGTGGCGCCCATCAGATGAATGTGGTGGCGGGCGTCCGCGACCGCGAGACCCACCGGGCGACGGGCGCCCGTGTCGGAGCGGCCCAGCGGCTTGACCCCGGCACCAGGGGTGGGCTCCGGGACCGTGGGTGGTGGGAGGACCGAACGTGCCCCCGCACGCCGCACCCCCGGGGCGTCCGCGTCGAGGGGCAGATGGGCCAGGGCCGCCAGTTCCGGAACCGACAGCAGCGCCGCACGCTGCGGGAAGACCCGCCCCTCCAGCCATCGTTCGGGGCGGGCGAGCCGGGTGCGGGCGAGCCAGTTGAGTTCCGCGTACAGGCCGAACGCGGAGGCCAGCGCGTGCGCACGCCCCCGCACCACATCCCGCGCACGCTCCTCCTCACGTGTGCAGGTGGCGGCGTACGTGATGGCTGCCTGCCATTGGGGGCCGGTGAGTTTGGCGGCGGACTGACGGACCGCGGCACCGTGCTCGACATCCTGGCGCCGGGCCAGTACCGGCTGCGGCCGGTGCAGCAGGAGCGCGCCGAGCGCGGGCAGCCGAGGGGCCGAGCCTCCCGCCTTCAACCGCCGCGCGGAGCGGCGGGCCCGCCGCACAGCGGCGCCGGTTGCCGGGCGGACGAGGATCTGCACAAGCGCGGTCTCACCCTCGCTCATACCGGTCGCTGCCTGCAACAGCGCCCGGAGCGGGTCAGCCGCGTGCTCGGTGCGCAGCGGCAGCACCTGTGGCCGGGCCGGACGCAGCCGCCCCGCCGTCACCACATGGCCAGGCGGGATGAGCTCCGGTGGTTCCTGGACGCGGGTGTGGGCTCCGGGCCAGGCCGCCTCCACCGCCCGCCGCACCAGCCCCAGCGGCACTGTCCCCGGCACCCACAACCGGATCCCCAGTCCCGTCGGCGACCACGCGTACTCGAACCCCAGATGCGGCTGGCCATCGGCCAGGCGTCGCCACCACGGCCGCAGCAAACCCGCCAGCTGCGCCCACAACACGTCACCCCCCTTGGCGGGGATCTGGGGCGGAGCGAGGATTTCGACGCAGCGTGCCTCGTCGGCGAAGCGCCGCTGGCGACGCCGCCGCATCCGGCCGCAGGCAGTGGTGACACACACGACGGCCGCCGTCGCGACCGGCACGAGCACGGGCATGTACGGGACGGCCCAGCCGAGAACGGTTCGGGCGATGGAGGTCCAGAAGGCAGCGGGGTCGGTCAGGAAGTCCACCACCGGACCACGGGGTACCGGGCCGGTGACGAGCGCGGTGACGGTCACTGGTTCCACGTCTCTTCGCCGAGATCGTGGACGACAGCGAGGTCGGGATCGGTGTCCTCGGCCCACTGCTGGGCTGCGAGTTCCCCGGGGTTGGTGGTAATGATCTCGTGCTCCCCCGGGGCGGCCACGGAGATCAGCGCGACCTTGCGGCGTTCCCCGGCCAGCAGCAACGCCTCGCCCCTCCCGGCGGACAGCAGGAACTCCCGCTCACCATGGGAGAGCCGGAACGAGGCGCTGATGGTGTCGATCGCCTGTGGGGCCTGCCGGAGCAGAATCTGGGTCGCAGCATTCGCGACCACCGCTCTCCCCAGCGGCGAGCCGAGGACGTCATCTGCGTCCTGAGTGATGACGGCCAGCCCCGTCCAGTTTTTGCGAGCGGCCTTGGCCATCCGGAACAAAAAGCGCGCCCCCGCCTCGTCACGCATCAGCAGCCACGCCTCGTCCACGATCACCAGATGCTTGCCGCCCCGGCCCGCATCGGTGACCTGGCGCCAGATCGCATCCAGCGCCAGCAGCATCGCCGGAGCCTTCACCTCCTCCGGCAACTGCCGCAGCGCGAAGACCACCAGATGACCCGCGGTGCTCGCCGTGCTGTGGCCGTTGAAGACGCACGCATGCGAACCGGTGACATACGGCGCCAGCCGCTCCACCAGCCCCGCAGCCACCTCACTCCCGTCCTCGTCCAGAACCTCGGCGAGGTCGGCGAGTACCGGCGGGGTCCGGCTCCAGGTCCGGGCATCCGCCGTGATCCCCGCCCGGGCGTAGGTGGCCAGGAGCGCCCGGTCGAGCACCGCTTCCTCCGCGCCCTTCACCTCGGCGCCGAAGAGCACAGCCAGGAAGCGGTGCAGGAACAGCACACGTCGCGTCAGGACATCCTCACCGCCGGCCTCGCCATGACAGGTGAGGTCGAAGGGGTTGAGGCGCACGCCGTCGGCACCGAGCGCGACCACGGTGCCGCCGACAGTCTCGGCCAGGCGTACGTACTCGTTCTCCGGGTCGACGACGGAGGCGGTGACCCCGGTGAACAGCAGCCGCAACAGCTCCAGCTTGGCCAGGTACGACTTGCCGGCCCCGGAACGGGCGAGGGTGACCGAGTTGTAGTTGTCGCATCCGAAGCGGTCCCACAACACCGGCGCGCCAGAGACAGCGTTCAGCCCGTACAGCACCTGCGACCCCGCTCCGGCCCCGGCTCCAGCAGCATCGGCGGGAGCGGGTAGCTCGGGGCTGGCGAAGGGGTAGCAGGCGGCGAGCGCCGCGGTGTCGAAGGTTCGGCGGATCTTCAGCGTGTCGATGCCCAAGGGCAGGGTGGCCAGCCAGCCGGGCAACGCCCGGTAGGTCGTTGGTGCGACCGTCATCAGCAGTGACTCCGCGACCGCTTTGACGGCGGCGACCTGCTCGGCCAAGGTCTCCTCGTCCGCGGCGTGGACAGTCATGTACAGGCCCACGTGGAAAAGCTTTCCCTCACCACGGGCGATCCGGTAGGCGAGATCGGCCGCATCCGCGGCGGCAGCCTCGACCTCCGGATTGTCCAAGTGCCCCTTGTCGAATGCGCCCCGCCGGCCGGATTCCAGCCGGGCACGCTGCTTCTTCAGACCGGCCGCCGCCACGAGATTGGGGACCGGTTCGATGTGGAGCGCGATGTCTAAGTGCCCGGGGAAGGCGAGGAGGGGCGCCAGCCAGCCGGGGCTGACCTCAGCCGGGTAGCCGGTCACGGCCATAGTGGAGGCCAGGTGGCCCCCGATCGCGAGGGTGCGGGCATGCACCTCAAGCGCCTCCGGGCCCGCAGGCTGCAACAGCTCTCCGGCACGGACGACCTCATGGTCCGCCCGGCGCCGGTTTCGGGGACATCGGATCACGTCTCGTCTCCTTGCGCTTCCGTATCGAGCGGCGGTGTAGGGGCATCGGGGTTGCAGGCGGTGGTGATCAGCGCGGTGGTCTGCTCTTGGTCGAGTGGGGTGACGCTGATACCGGCGGGAGCGAGCCCGCGAGTCGCTTCCTGGAGGCGCTGGATGGCTCGTCCGCTGCAGGCAGAAGGCCGGGCTCGGCGCGGCGGTGTCTCTTCCCGTGCGACAAGGACGATCTGGCGGGTCAGCAGGTCCATGGTCCCGGCGAGATGGGCAAGGTAGTCGGCGTGCGCGCGGGCCGCCCGCTCCAGCGCCGGGTGCGGCAAGGCCGGGGCACTGTGGTGGAGCTGGTCCACCAGAGGCGCGAGGTCGGTGCGGTGACAGCGGAGCAGGAGCTGGGTCGGGCCGGTCAGGGAGTTGAGCCAGCCTCCGAACCCCGCGACCAGGCCCTGCTGCTCGGCACCGCTGTGCAGGTCGAAGTTGACCGGCGAGCAGACCCCCAGCGCCGCCTGTCCCTGCTCGGCCAGATCCACTGCGCCCACCGGGCCGACACCGCGATATGGCATCCGCACCGGCACTGGCATCGGTCCTGCTGCCTTGCCCATTTCCTTGTTCACGACCTCAGGCAGGGCGGGTACGCCTTCCGGAGCATGCACCCGCCGCTTGGGGACACGGATGTGAGCGAGGGCGGCCAGAAGAAACCGGTCCAGGCCGATGCCTTCTCGGCCGCCCACCGCGACCGCGGTGACAGCTCCGGCCACGGGCACCACCATCACCAGATACGTCAGCGGCGGCATGAACGGCCGCGCGAGCCAGTACCCGCCGTACAACACCAGTACGCACCCGGCCAGGATGGCGGTCTGCCGCGCGGTGAGCGGGCCCAGCACGCGGTCCGGGCGCGCGATATCCGCCGGAATCCGGGTCGTAGCGACACCATCGTCGTACACATCTGTCATGAACACTCACCTCCGGGGCGGTTCGAGAGGAAGCCGCAACTGCACCGGGCGTGCGGGCCGGGCACGCACCCGCTCGGCCGGAATCCGCAGCACCATCTGCCGCGAGGCCATACGCGGAACGGGCCGGCTGGCCGACGGTCGTGCGGACGAGGGGGAGGCCGAGCCGCTGGCCGCGGTGTGCGGTCGCGGGACGCGTTCGGCCCGGATCGGCAACCAGGTCTGGACCGGCCGCGGCGTACGGGAGGAGACGCGCTGCGCGGCCACGGGCAACGTCAGCTGCCGCTTGCGGCGTGCCTGTGCGGGATGGACCACGGTGTGGGGACCCTTCTGCTCAGAAGTACCAGGTGAGGCCACTCGCGAGCCGGTACTCAGACGGCCCGCCGGCCCCCTCGGGAGCGTGGGCGCCGTTGCCGAGCCGACCGCTGGGGCTCGGGCCGTGCCCGTGCCCACAGGCCCGAAGGGCTGCCGGGCGTAGGAGAGCCAGTGGCTGTTCCGGGCCCCGAACCGGGCGCTCTGCCCGCCGCCGCAGCCGAGCCAGTGCCGAGCCACCCGCGGCCCAGTGGCGAGCCTGGCTGTGGCCCCGGTCGTGGTGGACGTCCGCCGCCACGGCCGGGATGTCCGCCCCCGCTACCGGGCCGGCCACCTCCGCCAGGGCCGCGGCGCAGCAGGGATGTGCCGGGGAGGTAGCGGTCCATGAGCCGGTACAGGGCCAGGGTCCGCAGGAGGCGTACGGCGGTGGGGGCGTGGGGGTTGTGGATCGGCGTGGCGCGGAAGACGACCTGCATCGTCCAGCCCGGGATCTTGAACAGCACCCAGAACAAGGCGAGCCCGGCCAGCATCGTGCCCAGCTGGTCCGAGTACGGAATCCCCAGTGCGGTTGCGCCGGGTGCGAAGAACAGCTTGAGCGCGACGATGAACGTCATCGACTGCGCGATCTGAATGACTAGGCACCCGGCGAGCCCGCGCCACCACAGCCGGGCTACCGGGTCGGTGAGCGGGTGGGCATGACAGGCCAGTGCCAAGGGGCCGGAGACGGCGAGCAGAGCCATGACGGCGACCCGTACGACGAAGCCGATCAGCACAGCCAGGATCAGCACGATCATGACGATCGACGCGATCAGCAGGTAGATCTTGAGCCCGGGAGCGCCGAACAGGGAGAAGGGCAGAGCTCGTTCGACCAAGCCTTGCCCGGCGTCGGCCATGTCGATGCCCAGGATCGCGTGGGAGAGCGCATTACCCAGGGCGATGGCCTTGCCCATCACGGTCAGCGAGGTCGCCGAGGCGATCATCCCGATCAGCAGGCGCGGGGCGATCTGTTTGAGCGCATACCGGGTCTGGACGGTCTCGTATCCCATCACCGTGATCCCGCCCGCGGTCACGAACAGCACATAGATCCCGGCTGTGATGCCCATCGACCCGGTCCATAGCCGTTTCAGGTCGGCGTGCCGGGTGACGTCGGGCGTGGCGAGGAGGGTGTCGGCGAGCAGTTCCCGCAGTGGCTTCATGATCTGCTCGACGATCATTCCCAGGAACGAGGTGATCGCGTTCACGATCATCCCCGGGACGTCGAGGAAACCGCCCAGGCCCCAGCCCGCCGGGGAGCAGTCACCGCTGGTGACCTCGCAGGCAGGAGGCGTCAGCCCGGGAGCCGGCTCCAGCCTCGGCCGCTGTGAGGGCTTATGAGACGGACCGCCAGGAGCCGGACTCGGCCCGGGCGTGGCCTCAGGCCGAGTAGGACCCGCTCGAGGCTCGGGAGCGCTTGTCGCGGGTCCGGGCTGAGGACGCGGTTCTGGATCGACCGGTACAGCACGTTCCGGGAAGACCGCAGTGGGGAGCGCGACTGCCTGCGCGGGCGACCCGGTGAACGGCCCAGCGCCGACGAGGAGGGCAGCGGGTGCCAGGAGCAGGACAGAGAGAAAACGGCGGCGGGTGCTGGTCATTGCCCGCCGCCGTCGTCCACGCCCACGATCTGCTTCAACAAGGCCACCAGCACCGGGGCGAGGATCGCCAGCCCGTAGCCGATCGCCGCGGCCTTCAGCGCCCGCTTGGACGCTTCAATCTCTCCCGGGTCACCCCCGGCCATGAGGTAGCGCAGGCCACCGAAGGTGAGGAAGAGCGTGGCAAGCCCGGCAAGCAGGCCGACAACCTCATCCCGCAGATTGGAAATGACCTCCGGGATCGTGGCCACCGCCCACACCACGGGCGGATCCGCCAACAGCAAAACAGCGGTCACAGGGGTGGTGAACACCAGCCGGAGCCCACAGCGCACCAACTGACGTGCGGCGGCCGATCGCAGACGGAAGCGGCTGAGCATGACAGGGCACCTCCATCAGGCACGAGAACAGACAGACAGAAAACGCACGGACGACAGGCATGGGCGGGGTGAGCCGGATCCTTCGCCCGGGGCCGGCCTCCTTCGGCGGCTACCGGATGGCTCTCGGGGTGTCAGCACGAGACGGAGCGCCCACCCCACCCAACACACGGCCCGACAGCGCAGAAGCGATACACAAACAGCTCCCGCCAGGCCCGAGGGCTCCTGCCGATCCAGGAGAATCAGAAGAAGCCCTCGTCTGCCCATCGATAGAGAATCCGGGGCCCGAGCGTTGACGCCCCGGCCCCGGACGTCCCCCGCATGGCTCCCTACCGGGCCCGATGACGCAGGTGAGAAGCCAGGCGCTGTTCGGCGGCGGTGCGATGCCGGTACATCTGACGCATACTCACCCCACGCTCACAGGCAAGCGCCCCCATCGACTCGCCCTGCAGCCGCGTGCGGGCGATCAGCTGCGCCTCGGCCACGTCCACCACCCGGGCCCGCACCGCACGAGCCAACACCTGGTACTCATCCGACACCGTCAAGCCCTCCAGGTCCTCGACGGTTGCGCGGGCACGCAGGCGACCCAGATGGACCATCGGCTCACCCGCCTCCCGCTCCCCGCGGCGACGAGCCGCGTAGACCAGGCGGTGAACCGCGCGGTCCGCAGCCGCGAACAGCTCCCGGTCCACCCCCGGATCACCCGCATCCACCCCCGCAAGGGCGACAGCTACCGCGGCGAGAGCTTCCTGCTCGACTTCCTGACGCTCCAGATGAGCTGGGCGGGCCAGGCGGGACAGCATCCGGCGCAGCACCGGAACCGTCATGGCCACGGCCACCACCGGCCACGGCTCGCCGAGCTCGTGCGCGCGACGCACGACCTCATTCCACGTGCGTGCCCGCAGCTCGGGCCGGGTGCTGGGGTGCGCCAGCCGGATACGAATCCGGTCGACCGGCCACACATCCTCCGACGGGTCGTCACACACCAGGTGTGCGGGCATGGTCAGTGGCGTGGCGGTACGGGCGAGCGCGAGGAAGGACTGCTCCAGCTCCTCCAGCGGCGAGAGCCGGGCAGTGTGCGGGCGGTGTACGGGGCGGTGATGCATGGCGCGACTCCTGCGAGAAGAGGTTCGGACAACTTCCGCCGCCAGCCCTTTCACCCCACCGCGCCACCACCGCCCCACCCGCGCACCACCACCGGACAACACACCGCCCCATGGACCGCCATGTGCGATGGCCCACCTCCGGCTCGGCGGCAGTGAACAGGACCAAAGCCCGCACAGAGCCGACAGGAATCGAACATGAAGAATCTTGAATTGGCGTCCGCACTCGGGATCTGCAGGCACATGACCGCTTGCGGTGGATCAGCGATCTTTGAGGAGAAGATGCAGCAGCGTCACCACGCCCACTCCGACCAAGAGGGCCGTACCGAACGAAGGATGCTCAAAGGCGACGTACACAGTGACGCTGCCCGTCAGCAGCAACAGCGCCATGCGCTGATCCATCTGACCGTGCATGAGTAGAGGCCCCTCCCGAGGTGACGGCACGCCCGCGCTTCCGACGGCGCTTGGTGACGAGAGAGAAGCCGCAGGACCGGAGCCATTACGCGGGTTCACAACAGGACCCGTGTGTTCTGCGTCACACCTGACACGCGGAAGTGGTCCGAGTCCTGGCCACACATGGGCACAAAGGGTGGTCGGCCGTCGCCAGCATGCGCTCAAACTTCAGCAGCGACCCTCCATGCGCGGGCCCGCCCATGATGGCCCGCTCATGGCTCGCGACCGGCTCGCACCCGCGCCCACCTGCGAATTCAGACGGACCATTCGGCCACGGCGCGTTCGATCCCTTCGGAACGGCCGGGGCGCATGACAGAAGCTGAACCGCAGACAGTGGCAAAGGCCCGCAGCCTGAATCTCTATTGATCACGTCAGCACCAGACGGCCGGATCCCCGTTCCCGGGCGCCACCAGCCGATGACGAAGTCCGACCACCACCGCACCACCACCAGCCGCCCCGGCGCATCCCGCCCTCTGCCGACCACCGTGTGGGCCCCTGACTCGAACAACCCGAGCGGGATCTCTACCCCCGGCGAGGTGCTGCCCGGCTGGGCGTTGGACAAGATCCGCGCCGAGTTCACGCACCGACCCGGCCGCCCACCCGCGCGCCTGATCAAGATCCACATTCGCGACACCGAACCGGGCATGGACGCCCGCGCCCGCGTCACCTACCTGGCTCCCCACGAAGACGGGAGAAGCGCCCGCACGGCCCCGGTAGTGCTCGCGGAACTGCACCCCGACACCCTCCCCGCCCCCGATGACGAACCGGTCCCCGCCTGTGACCAGATGCCGGGCGCGATGGAGAACGGCTGGTCCGGTTTCTTCCACCGAGCCCATCGCCTCCTCTTCCGTAACGGCGTCTTGCTCCTCGCCACCAGACAGCGCCGCGACGCCGGACGCCTGACCGACCCGCTCGGATCCCTCATCGCCTCCGCCCGAACCGCCGGCTTTCGCTACCTCCAGCACATCGTCATCATCCACGGACACCCCGACGGCGACCGCATCACGCCCACCACGCCCGAGGGCGCACCGCCCGGACTCATCCACTCCGATCTCCTCGTGCTGTCCGCGATCAACAGCGCATGACCGAAGGGCACGACGCCATGTCCGACCGCGAATCGGTGTGGAACACCGCACCCACATCCGCCCCCGCCCAGCGCGCCGACCGCTACGTGTCCGGCTCGAACGCGCACCCCGCCAAGATGCTGCCCGCGATCGCCGCCCACGCCATCCGCACCTACACCAAGCCAGGTGAGCTGGTTTTGGACCCGATGTGCGGCATCGGCACCACCCTGGTCGAGGCCATCCGCCACCACCGCCACGCCCTCGGGGTCGAGTACGAGTCCCGCTGGGCCCGGATCGCCCGGGCCAACGTCGCCCACAGCATCCGGCACGTTGAACAGTGCAGCGGCCGGGTGGTGTGCGGCGACGCCCGACAACTCACCCAGTTGGTCGACGCCGACCTTCACGGCAAGGTCGCGCTGGTGGTCACCTCACCGCCATACGGACGATCAGCCCATGGCCGGGTCCACTGCACGAGCGAAACCGGCGAGCGCGGCGTGGTCAAAACGGACTACCGATACGGCCGCGACCCGCACAACCTCGCCCACGTCTCCACCGACCAACTCCTGGACGGCTTCTCCAAAATCCTCACCCAATGCCGAGCCGTACTGCGCCCGGGCGGTACCGTCGTCGTCACCACCCGGCCCTGGCGCACCCACGGCGAACTCATCGATCTACCCTCCGCCGTCCTGGCCACCGGACAAGCCGCCGGGCTCATCCCAGCGGAGCGCTGTGTCGCTCTCCTCGCCGGCATCCGCGACGGCCGGCTGATTGCCCGTCCCTCGTTCTTCCAGCTGAAGAACGTCCGCGACGCCCGCCGCCAAGGAATCCCCCTCCACCTCGTACGACACGAAGACGTCCTCATCTTCACCCGCCCCGAGAAGCCCTCAGCCGCCTCCCGGCCGCTGTGCGCCCGCCGCGAGCGGCAAGCCGGGACCGAACGCTGCCGCTACCCCCGATCCCATCGGAAGACAAGGCTGTGAACGCGCGCACACGAAGCGGGCATGCCATGACACCAGCCGCTACCGCCCCAAGCTCCCCAGCAGCAGTGCGCCAGGCCCAGGAAGCGGATGAGTCGCCCGAGGTGACCGTGATCCTCCCGCCCGGTCCTGTGCCGCTCACCCAGCATGCCGCCAAAGCGCTGCTGGCCTTCATCCAGGACGAGTACCAACACCGCCGCACCGTTCATCACAGCGGCTGACCACCCACGACCGGGCGAAGACACGGTGGACGGCTGGCCCTCCGGGCCGAGCCAGAGGTACGACGGACGACCACCGTCCACCGTGCACACCAAGCGATCCCAAGGAAGACGGCCCATGCCCCGTTTCGCCTTCGCCGGACGCTGCTCCACCGAGGACCTCCAGGACCCGGAGACCTCCCGCAACTGGCAGCTCACCCGCGCCCGCGCCCTCATCGAACCCGCCGGAGGCGAAATCGTCGCCGAATACTTCGACGCCGGACACTCCCGTGCGCTGCCGTGGAAACGCCGCCCCCAGGCCGCGGCCCTCCTGACAGCCCTGCGTGACCCCCATCGCGGCTTCGACGCGGTCGTGATCGGCGAACCCCAGCGCACCTTTTACGGCAACCAGTTCGGCAACACCTTCCCCCTGTTCACCCACTTCAACGTCCCCTTGTGGGTCCCCGAAATCGGCGGGCCGATCGACCCCGACAACGAAGCCCACGACCTCGTCATGTCCGTCTTCGGCGGCATGAGCAAAGGCGAACGCAATCGCGTCAAGATCCGTGTTCGCACCGCCATGGGCTCTCAAGCCAAGATCGAGGGCCGATTCCTCGGCGGCAGACCCCCATACGGCTACCGGCTCACCGACGCCGGCCCACACCCCAACCCGGCCAAGGCCGCAGACGGCAAACGCCTCCACCGTCTCGAACCCGACCCCCAAACCGCGCCCATCGTGGTCCGCATCTTCACCGAGTACCTTCGCGGAACCGGCCTATACGCCCTCGCCGAAGGCTTGACCCGCGACAACATCCCCTGCCCCTCGGCCCACGACCGCGCCCGCAATCCGCACCGCGACGGCCGCGCCTGGTCCAAGAATGCCGTCCGCGCCATCCTCACCAACCCCCGCTACACCGGCCACGAAGTATGGAACAAACAACGCAAGCAGGAAGTCCTCCTCGACATCGACGATGTCACTCTGGGGCACCGCACCCAACAGACCTGGAACACCCCCGACCAGTGGATCTGGTCTACCCAACCCGTCCACGAACCCCTTGTCAGCAAGACCACCTTCACCCGCGCTCAAGCCAGGAGACACGACCGCCGCCAGCACCACCCCGCAGAACGCAGCCCCCGCACCACACCACGCACCTACGCCCTGCGCGGACTCATCCGCTGCTCCCTGTGCGACCGCAAGATGCAGGGCACCTTCAACCACGGCCACCCCCACTACCGCTGCCGCTACCCGTACGAATACGCCAAGAGCAGCCCCCTCGACCACCCGCTCACCGTCTACATCCGGGAAGCCGTCATCCTCCCGGAACTCGACCGGTGGATCGCACAGGTCTTCGCCCCCGGACAGCTGAAGACCGCGCTACAGGCCATGCAGCGATCCCAGCGGACAGCAGCCACCCCCTTGCCCGGCCTCGAGGCAGCCCGCCGCACCATCACCGACTGCGACCGGCGACTGAACCAATACCGCGCCGCACTCGACGCCGGAGCCAGCCCCGCAACCGTCGCCAACTGGATCGGCCAGGCCGAGGCCGACAAAGCCGCCGCACAGCAACAGCTCATCACCGCCGGCGCAGCCCGGCGCACCGTCCTCACCGACGAACAGATCCACGGCATGATCAGAGACCTCGGTGACCTCACCGACCGGCTTGTCACCGCCCCCGCCGACCGCAAAGCCCCTCTCTACCAGGCTTTCGGCCTCACGCTCACCTACAACATGAAGAAGCGGGTCGTGACCGTTGAGTCACAACCCGCATCATCCGTGTACGTAAGAACGTGTCCGAGGGGGGACTTGAACCCCCACGCCCGATAAAGGGCACTAGCACCTCAAGCTAGCGCGTCTGCCATTCCGCCACCCGGACCAGGTGTGTCTCCGCGGTCGGCCGCGGCGACATGGACCACGATACCAAGGTTTCGGAGTGCGTTTCACCTGCGTATGCCGGGCGCCCACCCCCGCGCCGACCTGGAGGGACACCGGGGGTGACCACGGAGGGTGACTTGTTGGGCATCAGGTGGTAGTCGGGGAAGTTGCCGGGGAGGCTCTCGGGGTGTGGGCCCTCGGTGACGGCGCGGATCAGGAGGTCGCCGACGACGAAGGCGCCGCGCCAGGAGGCGCCGAAGCCGCCGAAGAGTTCGTCGCGGTCGCCGCGGGAGCGGGGCGTGCCGTGGCCGGTCTCGAAGGCGCGGATCTGGGGGCCAGCCGGGCGTAGGTGGCGGGGTCGTCGCAGGAGAGGGTGGCGACGAGGTCGCCGTGGTGGAGGGGGACGGCGCCGCGGTCGATGGCCTCGGCGACCTGGTCGGCCGGCTCCTTGGCCTTGGCCGCGTTGCTCAGGGGGCCGAAGTCGAGGTCGGGGAGCTGGTCGGAAGGGTGCTCCACGGCCAGGGGGTGGGCCCATGCGGATGGCGCGTACCGCCGGGAGGTAGAGGGAGAGGCGGTCCGTACGGACACCCGTCACGTACGTGTCGTGGCTGTGCGTGGCGGGTGGCCGTTCGGAGAGGAAGGCGGCGGTACGGAGCGTGACGGTGACCGGTTCGCGGATCGGGTACGGCTCAGCTCACGCGGCGCTGCCGGGTGATTCGGCCAGCAGGGCCACCACCAGCCCGGCGGTCTCCGTGGGGGTCGCTCCTACGCGCACGCCCGCCGCCTCCAGCGCCGCCTTCTTGGCCGCGGCGGTACCCGAGGAGCCGGAGACGATGGCGCCCGCGTGGCCCATGGTGCGGCCCTCGGGGGCGGTGAATCCGGCGATATAGCCGACGACCGGCTTGGTGACATGGTCGGCGATGTACCGCGCGGCGCGCTCCTCCGCGTCGCCGCCGATCTCCCCGATCATCACGATGAGGTCGGTGTCGGGGTCGGCCTCGAAGGCGGCCAGGGCGTCGATGTGGGTGGTGCCGATGACCGGGTCGCCGCCGATGCCCACGCAGGTGGAGAAGCCGATGTCGCGCAGCTCGTACATCAGTTGGTAGGTGAGGGTGCCGGACTTGGAGACCAGCCCGATCCGGCCCGGTTTGGTGATGTCGGCGGGGATGATGCCGGCGTTGGACTGGCCCGGGGAGATCAGCCCGGGGCAGTTGGGGCCGATGATCCTGGTGGCGCGGGCCCGGGCGTACGCCTGGAAGGCGACCGCGTCATGGACCGGGATGCCCTCGGTGATGACGACGGCGAGCGGGATCCGGGCGTCGGCGGCCTCGGTGACGGCGGCCTTGGCATGGGGCGGCGGGACGAACAGGACGCTCACATCGGCGCCGGTGACGTCCATGGCCTCGCGTACGGAGCCGAAGACGGGCACCGTACGGCCGTCGATGTCGACCCGGGTCCCGGCCTTGCGCGGATTGACGCCGCCGACCACGTCGGTGCCGGCGGCGAGCATCCGCAGGGTGTGCTTCACGCCTTCCGCGCCCGTCATGCCCTGGACGATGACCTTGCTGTCCTTGGTGAGGAAGATGGCCATGATGTGCGCCCCCTACGCGGCGAGTTCGGCGGCGCGTGCGGCGGCGCCGTCCATGGTGTCGGCCTGGTGGACGAGTGGATGAGCCAATTGGCCAAGGATGGCCCGGCCACGTGCGGCGTTGTTGCCGTCGAGCCGGACGACCAGCGGTTTGGTGAGGGGGACGGTGTCCAGGGCGCGCACGATGCCGTCGGCCACCGCGTCGCAGGCGGTGATGCCGCCGAAGACGTTGACCAGGACGGAGCGCACCTCCGGGTCGTCGAGGACGAGGGACAGCCCGTCGGCCATCACCTGCGCCGAGGCGCCGCCGCCGATGTCGAGGAAGTCGGCGGGGCGGGCGCCGCAGCCCGCGACGACGTCCAGGGTGGACATCACCAGGCCCGCGCCGTTGCCGATGACGCCCACCTGGCCGTCCAGTTTGACGTAGCCGAGCCCAGCGGCCTCGGCGCGGGCCTCCAGCGGGTCCCGGGCGCGGTCGCCGGAGTCGTCCCATGACGGCTGCCGGAAGCGGGCGTTGTCGTCCAGGGTGACCTTTCCGTCCAGGGCCACGATCGCGCCGTCCCGGGTCACCACCAGCGGGTTGACCTCGACCAGGAGGGCGTCGTGCGCGGTCAGGACGGTCCACAGCCGGCGGATGGTCCCGGCCGTCTCCCGTGGCAGTCCCCCGGCGACGGAGATCTCGGCGGCCTTCGCCTCGGTCACCCCCTCGGCCGGATCGATCGCGATCCGGGCCACCGCCTCGGGGCGGCGCGCCGCGACCTCCTCGATCTCCATACCGCCCTCGGCGGAGGCGATGGCCGCAAAGCGGCCCGCGGCCCGGTCCAGGGTGAAGCCGAGGTACATCTCCCGTTCCACCTCGACCGGTTCGGCGACCATCACCCGGTGGACGGTGTGGCCCTTGATGTCCATGCCGAGGATCCGGCGTGCGGTCTGCTCGGCCGCCGCCGGGTCGTCGGCGAGCTTCACCCCGCCCGCCTTGCCCCGGCCGCCGGTTTTCACCTGGGCCTTGATGACGACGCGGCCGCCGAGCCGCTCGGCGGCGGCGCGGGCGGCTTCGGCCGTGTCCACGACCTCGGCTCGCGGCACCAATACGCCGTTCTCTTGGAGGAGTTCCCGTGCCTGGTGTTCGTACAGGTCCATTGCCAGCTCCCCTGATGACCGGTCAACAGCGCTTGATCCAGCGCTGGATCGAACGAGTGGCGCACGCCCCCTGGACATCGCTCGGCCGATGATGGGATAACAAAGTTCATACAGGATAACGTCGACTGTATGCAATCCACGGATCCATCCGCGAGGCACGCACCGACCCCTACGAAGGGACGCGATTCGCCATGCCCGACGACAGCCAGGACGTCATCTCCGGCGGGCACTTGGTCGCCAAAGCACTCAAGGCAGAGGGCGTCGAGGTCATCTACACCCTCTGCGGCGGCCACATCATCGACATCTACGACGGCTGCGTCGACGAGGGCATCGACGTCATCGACGTACGCCATGAACAGGTCGCCGCCCACGCCGCCGACGGCTACGCCCGGATCACCGGCAAGCCCGGCTGCGCCGTCGTCACCGCCGGTCCCGGCACCACCGACGCGGTCACCGGCGTCGCCAACGCCTTCCGCGCCGAGTCACCCATGCTGCTCATCGGCGGCCAGGGCGCCCACAACCAGCACAAGATGGGATCCCTCCAGGACCTTCCGCACGTCGACATGATGGCGCCGATCACCAAGTTCGCCGCCACCGTTCCGGACACCGCCCGCGCCGCCGACATGGTCTCCATGGCCTTCCGCGAGTGCTTCCACGGCGCCCCCGGGCCCTCCTTCCTGGAGATCCCGCGCGATGTGCTGGACGCCAAGGTGCCGGTGGACAAGGCTCGCGTCCCCCAGGCCGGGCACTACCGCGCATCCACCCGCAGCGCCGGCGACCCCGAGGCCGTCCAGAAGCTGGCCGATCTGCTGGTCCAGGCCGAGAAGCCCGCGATCCTGCTGGGCAGCCAGGTGTGGACCACCCGCGCCACCGACTCGGCCATCGAGCTGGTACGCACGCTCAATGTGCCCGCGTACATGAACGGCGCGGGGCGCGGCACACTGCCGCCCGGCGATCCGCACCACTTCCAGCTCTCCCGCCGCTACGCCTTCTCCAACGCAGACCTCATCGTCATCGTCGGCACGCCCTTCGACTTCCGGATGGGCTACGGCAAGCGGCTCTCCCCCGACGCCACCGTGGTCCAGATCGACCTCGACTACCGCACGGTGGGCAAGAACCGGGACATCGACCTCGGCATCGTGGGCGACGCGGGGCTGGTGCTCTCGGCCGTCACCCAGGCCGCTTCCGGCCAAGGGGGGTTTGGGGGGCTTCCCCCCATAAGGCACAGCAATGGGGGCGCGGGCAAGCGCAAGGAGTGGCTGGACGAGCTGCGCGCCGCCGAGCAGAAGGCGATCGAGAAGCGGCTGCCCAACCTCCGGTCCGACGCCTCCCCCATCCATCCCTACCGCCTGGTCAGCGAGATCAACGACTTCCTCACCGAGGACTCGATCTACATCGGCGACGGCGGCGACATCGTCACCTTCTCCGGTCAGGTCGTCCAGCCCAAGTCACCCGGTCACTGGATGGACCCGGGGCCGCTGGGGACGCTCGGCGTCGGCGTGCCGTTCGTGATGGCCGCCAAGCAGGCCCGCCCCGACAAGGAGGTGGTGGCGCTCTTCGGCGACGGCGCGTTCTCCCTGACCGGCTGGGACTTCGAGACGCTGGTCCGCTTCGACCTGCCGTTCGTCGGCATCGTCGGCAACAACTCCTCGATGAACCAGATCCGTTACGGCCAGAAGGCCAAGTACGGCGAGGAGCGCGAGCGGATCGGCAACACCCTCGGCGATGTGCCCTACGACCAGTTCGCGCGGATGCTCGGCGGCCACGGCGAGGAGGTCCGCGACCCGGCGGACATCGGCCCGGCGCTGCGGCGCGCCCGGGAGTCCGGCAAGCCGTCGCTGATCAACGTCTGGGTGGACCCGGACGCGTACGCCCCCGGAACCATGAACCAGACCATGTACAAGTAGGGAGCCGCCACCATGTCCCAGGCTCTTGAGGCCAATCAAGCTCTGACGGGCATCCGCGTCCTCGACATGACGCATGTGCAGTCCGGTCCCTCCGCCACCCAGCTGCTCGCCTGGCTCGGCGCGGATGTGATCAAGCTGGAGAACACCACCGGGGACATCACCCGCAAGCAGTTGCGGGACCTCCCCGATGTGGACTCGCTCTACTTCACGATGCTCAACTGCAACAAGCGGAGCATCACCCTCAACACCAAGTCCGAGCGCGGCAAGGAGATCCTGACCGAGCTGATCCGCCGCAGCGATGTGCTGGTGGAGAACTTCGGTCCGGGCGCCGTGGACCGCATGGGGTTCTCCTGGGAGCGCATCCAGGAGATCAATCCGCGGCTGGTCTATGCCTCGATCAAGGGGTTCGGCGAGGGCCCGTACACCAAGTTCAAGGCGTACGAGGTGGTCGCGCAGGCCATGGGCGGGTCGATGTCCACGACCGGCTTCGAGGACGGCCCACCGCTGGCCACCGGCGCCCAGATCGGCGACTCCGGCACCGGGGTGCACTGCGTGGCGGGCATCCTCGCCGCGCTCTACCAGCGCACCCACACCGGGCGCGGCCAGCGGGTCAATGTGGCGATGCAGCACGCGGTGCTCAACCTGTGCCGGGTCAAGCTGCGCGACCAGCAGCGGCTGACGCACGGACCGCTCGCCGAGTACCCGAATGAGGACTTCGGCGACGAGGTGCCGCGCAGCGGCAACGCCAGCGGTGGCGGCCAGCCCGGCTGGGCGGTCAAATGCGCGCCCGGCGGGCCCAACGACTACGTCTACGTCATCGTGCAGCCGGTCGGCTGGGAGCCCATCACCCGGCTCATCGGCCGCCCCGAGCTGGCCGAGGACCCGGAGTGGGCCTCGCCCGAGTCGCGGCTGCCGAAGCTGGCCAAGATGTTCCAGCTGATCGAGGAGTGGTCCAGCACCCTGCCCAAGTGGGAGGTGCTGGAGCAGCTCACGGCCCACAACATCCCGTGCGGGCCGATCCTGTCCACCAAGGAGATCGTCGAGGACGCCTCGCTCGCGGCCAACGAGATGATCGTCGAGGTCGACCACCCCGAGCGCGGCCCCTTCACCACGGTCGGCTCCCCGCTGAAGCTCTCCGACTCCCCGGTCCAGGTCGAGCGCTCCCCGCTGCTGGGTGAGCACAACGAAGAGGTGTACGTCGGGGAGCTGGGACTCGGCGACGAGGAAGTGCGGCTGCTCAAAACGGACGGAGTGATCTGACGGTGACGTATGACAACGATGCCGTGCGCGCGGTGCTGGACGCCGCCCGCGCCGAGGGGCGCACGGCGCTGACCGCTCCCGAAGGGAAGCGGATCACCGACGCCTATGGCATCCCGACCCCGGCCGAGGGGCTGGCGGAGACCGTCGACGAGGCGGTGTCGCTGGCCGACCGGATCGGCTTCCCGGTCGTCCTCAAGATCGTGTCCCCGGACATCCTGCACAAGACCGACGCGGGCGGGGTCCGGGTGGGGCTGGCCTCCTGCGCCGAGGTGCGGGGCGCATTCACCGCGATCGTCGACAACGCCCGCTCCTACGACCCCAAGGCCCGGATCCAGGGCGTCCAGGTGCAGCAGATGGTCCCGGACGGCGGGCAGGAGGTCATCGTCGGCGCGGTCACCGATCCCACCTTCGGCAAGGTCGTGGCGTTCGGCCTCGGCGGGGTGCTGGTGGAGGTGCTCAAGGACATCACCTTCCGGCTGGCCCCGGCGACCGAGGACGAGGCGCTGTCGATGCTGGACGGGATCCGCGCCGCCGAGGTGCTGCGCGGGGTGCGCGGCGGCCAGGCGGTGGACCGCGGGGCGCTCGCCGATCTGATCGTGCGGGTCTCCCGGCTGGTGGCGGACTTCCCGGAGATCACGGAGGTCGATCTCAACCCGGTGTTCGCCACCGCGAGCGGGGTGCTCGCCGCCGATGTGCGGCTGCTGATCGGGGACCCCGCCCCGCAGGAGCGCCGCCGCTACTCGCGCGAGGAGATCCTGAGCGCGATGCGCCGGCTGATGCAGCCGCGCTCGGTGGCGGTGGTGGGCGCCTCCAACGAGCAGGGCAAGATCGGCAATTCGGTGATGCGCAACCTCATCGACGGCGGCTTCCCCGGGGAGATCCACCCGGTGAACCCCAAGGCCGACGACATCCTGGGCCGCAAGGCGTACAAGAGCGTCACGGACGTCCCCGGCGAGGTGGATGTGGCGGTCTTCGCGATCCCCGCGAAGTTCGTGCCCGCCGCGCTGGAGGAGGTCGGCCGCAAGGGCATCCCGAACGCCGTGCTGATCCCGTCCGGCTTCGCCGAGACCGGTGAACACGAGTTGCAGCGGCGGATCGTGGAGATCGCCGAGGAGTACGGGGTGCGGGTGCTGGGGCCCAACATCTACGGCTACTACTCCACCTGGCAGGACCTGTGCGCCACCTTCTGCACCCCGTACGACGTCAAGGGGCCGGTGGCGCTCACCTCGCAGTCCGGTGGCATCGGGATGGCGATCCTCGGCTTCGCCCGGACGACCAAGACCGGGGTCTCGGCGATCGTCGGGCTCGGCAACAAGTCGGACGTGGACGAGGACGACCTCCTCACCTGGTTCGGTGAGGACGACCGTACCCAGTGCATCGCGATGCATCTGGAGGACCTCAAGGACGGCCGGGCCTTCGTCGAGGCGGCGCGGGCCACGGTGCCCAGGAAGCCCGTGGTGGTGCTCAAGGCGGGCCGTACGGCGGCCGGCGCCAGGGCGGCCGGCTCCCACACCGGCGCGCTGGCCGGGGACGACGCGGTCTACGACGACATCCTGCGGCAGGCCGGGGTGATCCGGGCGCCGGGCCTGAACGAGATGCTGGAGTACGCGCGGGCGCTGCCCGTGCTGCCCACACCACAGGGTGACAACGTCGTCATCATCACCGGCGCCGGGGGCTCGGGGGTGCTGCTGTCGGACGCGATCGTCGACAACGGGCTGTCGCTGATGGAGATCCCGGACGACCTGGACGCCGCGTTCCGCCGCTTCATCCCGCCGTTCGGCGCGGCCGGGAACCCGGTGGACATCACCGGCGGCGAACCGCCGTCCACCTACGAGGCGACCATCCGGCTGGGCCTGGAGGATCCGCGGATCCACTCGCTGGTCCTGGGCTACTGGCACACCATCGTCACCCCGCCGATGGTGTTCGCCGAGCTGACCGCGCGGGTCGTCGAGGAGTTCCGCGCCCGGGGCATCGCCAAACCGGTGGTGGCCTCGCTCGCGGGCGACACCGAGGTCGAGGAGGCGTGCGCCTACCTCTTCGAGCACGGGGTCGTGGCTTATCCGTACACCACCGAGAAGCCGGTGGCCGTCCTGGGTGCCAAGTACCGCTGGGCCAGGTCAGCGGGGCTGCTCACCTGAGCCACCACGATTCCCGGAGCACGAAGAGTTTGGACAGGGGGCGCTGGCCGGGTTCCTTCGAAGCCAAGGGGACGACATGAGCACAGCAGAACGACCGGAGGGGGCCCTCCCCTTCCGTGAAGTGCAGGACAGCAAGGGACGCACGTATCGCATCGGTGAGACGGACCGCGACATCCTGGGCCACAGCCGGAAGCTGATGGTCTATCTGCCGTGGATCGCGATGATGGCCATCAGCGTGTCCGAGTACGCGTACGGCTCGGCCGAGGACACGCTCTCGGAGGCGCACGGCTGGACCCAGAGCAACACCTTCTGGATCCTGAGCGTCTGGGTGTTCTTCCAGGCGGGGATCGCCTTCCCGGCCGGGTGGCTGCGGGAGAAGGGGATCCTGACCGCCCGCGCGGCGATGTTCCTGGGGTCGGGGCTGTGTCTGATCGGGTTCGTGGCCCTCGCCCACCTGGACAACGTTTTCGCCGCCATCGTCGGATTCGGCGTCATCGGCGGGCTCGGCTCCGGATTCGTCTACGCCACCTGCATCAATATGGTGGGCAAGTGGTTCCCGGAGCGGCGCGGGGCGAAGACGGGGTTCGTCAACGGAGGGTTCGCCTACGGCGCGCTGCCGTTCATCTTCATCTTCAACTACTGGTTCGACACGGGTAACTTCGACGAGGTCCTGGACCTCATCGGGGTCTATGTGCTGATCGCCGTGGCGATCTGCGCCTGGTTCTTCAAGGATCCGCCGAAGAACTGGTGGCCCGCCGACATCGACCCGCTGAGCTACGGCGGCAACGCCAAGAGCGCGGCGAGTCTGGCGAAGAACCCGCCGGCATCGCGGCAGTACACGCCCAAGGAGGCCATCAGGACCGGGATGCTGCCGCTGATGTGGGTGTCCCTGGTGCTCACCGCCGGGGTGTCCATCTTCGGCATCTCCTTCCAGGTCGACTACGCCAAGGAGGTGGGCTTCGGCCCACTGGTGGCGGCCTCGTCCATGGGCATCATGTCCGTCATCAACGGTGTCGGACGCGGGGTGGTCGGCTGGCTCTCGGACCTGTGGGGACGCAAGTCGACCCTGGTGTTCGTCATCGTGGTGCTGGGCCTCGCCCAGTTCGGGGTGATCTGGGCCGGCAACATCCACAACGAGGTGCTGTTCCTCTTCTTCGCCTTCCTCTCCGGATTCGGCGGCGGCGCCTTCTACCCGATGTTCGCGGCGCTGACCCCGGACTACTTCGGGGAGAACTACAACGCCACCAACTACGGCCTGGTGTACAGCGGAAAGCTGATCAGCGGGCTGTTCGGCGGCGGCCTGGGTTCGATGGTGGTGGACTCCTGGGGCTACGACGGGGCGTACGCGCTGGCCGGAGGCATCTCCATGCTGGCGGCCGCGGTGGCCCTGCTGCTGCGGCAACCAGGTCGGCCACGGGTCCGGGGCATCGCCCCGAACCCGCAGCCGATCAGCCGAGAGGCCGTCTAGCTCCGCCCCGAGGGGCCCTCGCTCAGCCCCGTCCGCCGCACCGCAGTGACCGCAGATAGCGGGCGGAGCGGCGGGCGGTGGTGAGCGAATCGGCGGGCTGGTCGTGCTCCACGATCCAGTGGTGGTCGCGACGGCCGCCATGGGTCCTGCCGACCGCGGTCAGGAAGCGGCGGTAGTCGATGTCACCGTCACCGACGTCCACCATCCGGTAGCCGTCGGTGGCGGTTTCGTCGTGTTCCCCGTCCTTGACGTGGAAGAGCGGATAGCGGTGCGGGGCCCGCAGGACGTAGTCGAGCGGCTCGAAGGGCGCCGGGGAGCCGTCCGCCTTCTTGCCGAAGCGGTACTGGGCCACATACGCCCAGTAGATGTCCATCTCCAGATGGACCAGCTCGGGGTCGGTCTCGGCGAGCAGCACGTCGTAGAGGCGGACGTCCGGCCGGTCGGTGGCGAAGGAGAACTCCTCGGCGTGGTTGTGCTGGTAGAACTTCATTCCGCGCGCCTTGGCCGCCGCGCCGTAGGTGTTGAACTCCTCCGCACAGCGCTTCCAGCCGTCGACCGTGGAGCCGTAGCGCCAGGGCCCGGAGGCGGTGCCCACATGCTGCAGGCCCAGCGCCTCGGCGTCATCCAGCACCTGGGTGAGGTTGGTGGCGAAGCTGTACGCCTTCGGGTCGTCGGAGTAGTAGCCGACGTGGCTGCCGATACCGCGCAGCCCGTGGTCCCGCATCAGCCGCGTGAGCTGCTTGAGGGTGATGTCGCCCGTGCCCTGGGTGTATCCGGCGAACTCCACCTGGTCGTAGCCGTACCGGGCCAGCTCCTTGAAGACCTGGGCGAAGCCGATGGACTGCACCTGGTCGCGGAGGGTGTAGAGCTGGATGCCGAGGTGGCCGCGGGGCACCAGCGGGCCGCCCCGGCCCCTCTGGGCCGAGGTGTCGCTCTGGGCCGAGGTGCCGCTCTGGGCGGCGGTGGCGGTGGCCGTTCCGACCAGGGTGGCGGCCGTGGCACCCGCGGCGACGCCGAGGAATCTGCGGCGGCGGAGCGTCTCGGCGAGTTCGGGGTGTTCCTGAGCCCTCTTCACGGGGTGTCTCCTTCAGTTGCGTTCATCAGGCCGGCGAGGCGGAGGAGCAGGGTTTTGACGTCGGTGGCGGCCACCTGGCCGTCCACGACGCCCGGCTGGGAGCAGAGGAGGACGGGCCCGTCCTCCTCGCGGTCCGGCAGGCGGCCATGGCTGCCGCGCACCGGGGACGGATCAAGCGGGACGACGGCCATGCGGTAGCGCATCCCGGTCTTCTTGCGGGCCAGCGCGGTGGCGGCCCGCACCCGCACATAGGGGTCCTTGGGGTCCATGAACAGCTCGGCCGGGTCATAGCCGGGCTTGCGGTGGATCTCCACGAGCTGGGCGAAGTCGGGGGCGCGGGCGTCGTCGAGCCAGTAGTAGTACGTGAACCAGGCGTCCGGCGCGGCCACCGCGACCAGCTCCCCGGAGCGGGGATGGTCCAGGCCGTGGGCCTTCTTCCCCTCGTCGTCGAGGAGTTCGGCGATCCCGGGCAGACCGGCCAGGGCGGCGCGGGTGGCGTCCAGGTCCTCGGCGCGGCGCACATACACATGGGCGAGCTGGTGGTCGGCGACCGCGAAGGCCCTGGAGGCGCCGGGGTCCAGATACTCCATGCCGTCCTGGGTGTGCACCTCCAGCAGCCCGGCGCGGCGCAGCGCCCGGTTGATGTCCACGGGCCGCGAGACCCGGGTGATGCCGTACTCGGACAGCGCCACGACGGTACGGCCGCGGGCGGTGGCATCGTCGAGCAGCGGGCCGAGGGCGGTGTCGAGTTCGGTGGCGGCGGTGTGGGAGCGGGGATCGTCGGGGCCGTACCGCTGAAGGTCGTAGTCCAGATGCGGAAGGTAGGTCAGCACCAGATCGGTGGGGCTGGTCCGCAGGATGTGGCGGGTGGCGTCGATGATCCACCGCGAGGAGACCAGATCGGCGCCCGGCCCCCAGAAGTGGAAGAGTGGGAAGGTGCCCAGCTCCGCGGTGAGTTCGTCGTGCAGCGCGGGGGGCCGGGTGTAGCAGTCCGGCTCCTTGCGGCCGTCGGCGTAGTAGACGGGGCGCGGGGTGACGGTGATGTCGGTGTCCGAGCCCATCGCGTACCACCAGCAGATGTTGGCCACCGTGTAGCCGGGGTGGGCGCGGCGGGCGGCGTCCCACAGCTTGTCGCCGCCTACTAGGCCGTTGTGCTGCCGCCACAGCAGCACCTCGCCCATCTCGCGGAAGTACCAGCCGTTGCCGACGATGCCGTGTTCGGCGGGGGTGGTGCCGGTGAGGAACGTCGACTGGGCGGCGCAGGTGACGGCGGGCAGCACGGTGCCCAGCGCGGCGCGGGAGCCGGAGTGGGCCAGGGCCTTGAGGCGCGGCATATGGTCCAGCAGCCGTGGGGTGAGGCCGACGACGTCGAGGACGAGGAGGGGGGTCGGGCCGCCGGTCCCGGCGCTCGTGTCGCGCACGTCGCTCATGGCAGCTCCTTGAGGCCGAGGTCGGTCAACAGGTCTCGCGCGAGGGCGAGTTCGGCGGCGATGCCGTCGGCGAGCCGGTCGCGGGTGCGGGGGCGCAGCTCGGGCGGGAGCGCCTGCCAGGTGTAGGTCTCCACTTCGAGGTGGCGGGTCAGCGGGGCGGGCCCGCCGACGAGCCGGGCGAGCGCGTCGGCCAGCACCGGGAGGGTGGAGGTGAGCGGGGGCTCGGGCGGGGCGTGCAGCGGCACATGGAAATGGGACCGCCAGGGCGCGGTGTCGCCGAGCCCGCCCGCGAGCGCTTCGTCGAGGTCGTCGGTGCCGTGGACGCCGCCCTCGGGGGCCCGGGTGCGGGTCTGGTGGAGGAAGCGGGGCTCGGCGAAGGCCGCGAGGGCCTCCCGCACCCCGGGCTGCCCCGGTTCCTCGGCGTGCAGCGCGGCGGAGAGCTGCGCCTTGACGACCGGGACCCCGGCGGCGGTGAGCGCGTCGACGGCCGCGTGCGGGTCCTCGAACTGCGTCGCCAGATGGCAGGTGTCCAGGCAGACGCCGATACGGTCCAGGGGCGGGCCGCCGGGCGCGGTGAGCGCCTCGATGGCCTGCGCGGTCGTCTCGACGGTGCAGCCGGGCTCGGGCTCCAGGCCGATGCGGACGGAGCGGCCGGTGAGCTCCTGGATGGCGTCGAGCCGCTGGGCGAGGGTGGTGAGGTGGCGGCGGGCGGCGCGGGCCCGTTCGGCGTCGAAGGGGGTGCGCCAGGCCAGCGGCAGGGTGGAGACGGAGCCGTCGGCGATGTCGTCGGGGAGCAGCGCGGCCAGCAGCCGGGCCAGATGGGTGGTGTGCTCCAGCCGCTCCGGATCGGTCCAGTCGGGCTTGTAGACGCGGTACTTGACCTCTTGGGCGCCGAACCCCTCGTACGGGAAGCCGTTGAGGGTGACCACTTCCAGGCCGCGGGTGTCCAGCGCGGTGCGCAGCTTGCGGAGTTCCGCGGGGTCGGCGCTCAGGGTGCGGGCGGCGTCGCGGGCCAGCCACAGGCCGATGCCGAGCCGGTCGCGGCCCAGGCGGCGGCGTACCGGTTCGCAGTACAGCCGGAGCTGCTCCACGACGCCGTCGAGGTCTTCGGCGGGGTGGACGTTGGTGCAGTAGGCGAGGTGGACGGTGGAGCCGTCGGGGTGGCGGAAGCGCATGGTGTCCTCCTCACCGTTCCGTCGGCGCGGCGGCCGGGGCGCCGCCGCCGCGCAGGATGGAGTTGCCCTCGTGGGTGGCGGTGACCTCGGTCTCCTCGCTGTCGAGGTCGAGGTCCAGGCGGCCGCTGAGCCCGTAGAACGCGACCGGGTTGCGCCACAGCACCTGGTCGACGTCGTCCGCGCCGAAGCCCTCGGCGCGCATCAGGTCACCGACCTTGCGGGTCTTGAGCGGATCGCTCCTCCCCCAGTCGGCGGCGGAGTTGACCAGGACCTGCTCGGGCCCGTACTCGCGCAGGATCGCGACCATCCGCTCCTCGTCCATCTTGGTGTCGGGATAGACCGAGAAGCCCAGCCAGCAGCCGCTGTCCTTGGCCTCCTTGACGGTGGTCTCGTTGAGGTGGTCGACCAGGACACGGTCCATGGGCAGCGCGGACTCACCTACGACGTCGAGGGTGCGGCGCAGTCCGGCCAGCTTGTCGCGGTGCGGGGTGTGCACGAGGGCGGGCAGGCCGTGGTCGGCGGCGAGCTGAAGCTGGGCGGCGAGGGCGGTGTCCTCGGCGGGGGTCATCGAGTCGTAGCCGATCTCGCCCACGGCCACGACGCCGTCCTTGACGAGATAACGCGGCAGCTCGTCCAGGACGGGGGCGCAGCGCGGGTCGTTGGCCTCCTTGGGGTTGAGCGCGAGGGTGCAGTGGTGGGCGATGCCGTGCTGGGCGGCCCGGAACGGCTCCCAGCCGAGGAGGGAGTCGAAGTAGTCGTAGAAGCTGGCGGGCGAGGTGCGCGGCTGTCCGAGCCAGAAGGACGGCTCGACGACGGCGCGCACCCCCGCGGCGTACATGGCCTCGTAGTCGTCGGTGGTGCGGGAGGTCATATGGATGTGCGGGTCGAAGATGCGCATCAGGACTCCTCGCGGGTCAGGGCGCGGGTGGGGGCCGTCGCGGCTGTCGGGGACGTCGCGGCTGTTGGGGCCGTCGCGGCTGTTTGGCACGTCAGGGCCAGTACGCGGTCGAGATCGGCGGGCACGGGGCGGCCGGCGGCGGTGCGCTCGCGGGCGTAGTCGGTGAGCATGCGGGCCAGCTCGGCGTCCCCGCGCGCC
This sequence comes from Streptomyces sp. 11-1-2, assembly GCF_003595545.1. Lineage (NCBI taxonomy): Bacteria > Bacillati > Actinomycetota > Actinomycetes > Kitasatosporales > Streptomycetaceae > Streptomyces > Streptomyces sp. 11-1-2. Next base: position 8,553,849 of record NZ_CP022545.1, on the reverse strand, counting down.
CGGCGCTCCCATTCGGCGACGGCGGTGAGCGGAACGCCGGTGAACAGGCACTTGAGCACGGCCTGCCGCCAACTGTGCGGCGAGAGGTGGCGGGCGGCGTACGGGCCGACGGCGGCGGCCACGAGCCGGGTGTCGTTGGTCCGCAGGGCGTCCTCGACGAGCGGGACGGCGTCCGAGGCGTCGAGCCGGAGATGCGGCAGCGCGAGAAGCACGGCGCGGCGCTCGGCACCGGTGCCCCGCGCGTACAGCCTCGCGGCGGTCGGCGCGTCCGCGTCGGCGGCGTGGAGGATCAGGATGCGGGCGGCGTCGGGGAGGTCGTGGGGGGTGGGGTCGCCGGGGGCGGTCAGCCTACGGCGGTCGGCCGAGCCGCCGGTGGGGACGACGGGCGCCTCGTGTCCCGGGGCCGGAGGGCCGGCATGCTCGGCTCTCCGAGCGTCGTCCTGGGCCCCCGGGCCTTCCGGACGTGCCGGCGCCTCGCCGGCGTCTCGGGCTTCCTGGGTGCCCGCGGCCTCGCGGGTACCGGGGACCTCGCGGGTGCCCGACACCTCGCGGGCCTCACGCGCGTCCCGGGTGCCTCCGGGGTGCCGTGTTCTCCCGGTCGCCCCGGCATCGGTGGACCGGGCGTGGCGGCCCGCGGAGGCGAAGTCCAGCTCCCAGCGGGCGGGGCCGGAATCGCCCGTCTGGGGCCCGGCCTTCGCCGCCTCCGTCAGGGCCCGGTCCAGCCAGGCGCGCCCTGCCTCGTCCAGCCGCCGCTCCACGGCGGCGCGCAGCTCGGTCGGGGTCAGCATCGGACGCCTCCCTCGATCGCGGCCCGTTCGGCGTCCTGGAGGAAGCGCAGGGAGGTGCGGGCCAGTTCGGGTCCGGCGTGGGAGTGGCGGGGCAGCTCGACGCCGACGAGCCCCCGGTACCCCGTGGCGCGCAGCGCCTCCAGGACCGGCGGGAAGTCGATCTCCCCCTCGCCGAACGGCAGATGCTCGTGCACCCCGCGCCGCATGTCCTCGATCTGCACATGCCGCACCCAGGGCGCCGCCGCACGCACGCACTCGGCGGGCGGGTCGGCCTCCAGGCACTGGCAGTGGCCGATGTCGAGGGTGAGGCCGAGCGCGGCCGGATCGCCGAGCGCCGTACGCAGCCGGTGGAATCCGGCGAGGTCGGCGAGGAGATGCCCCGGCTCCGGCTCGATCGCGAGGCCCACCCCTGCCGCCTCGGCGGCGACGACCACCGGCCCGAGGGCGTCCGCGAACCGCCGCCACGCCGTCTCTTCGGACTCGCCGGGCGGCAGCACCCCACTGAAGCAGTGCACGGCCGGCGCCCCGAGGTCGGCCGCCACCCGCACCGCCCGCAGCAGCAGATCGACACGGGCGCCACGGGCCTCGGGGTCCGGGTCGAGCAGGGTGGGGTGGTGCTTGCGCCGGGCGTCGAGAACGTACCGGGCGCCGGTCTCGATCGCGACGCCGAGGCCGAGCCGCTCGAGGTCGCGGGCGACGCGGCGGGTGCGGGAGGCGAGGTCGGGGGCGAGCGGGTCGAGATGCATATGGTCGAGGGTCAGCGAGACGCCGTCGTAGCCGAGGTCGGCGAGCAGGGCGAGGGCGTCGGTCAGGCGGAGGTCGGTCAGACCGTTGGTGCCGTAGGCGAAGCGCAGGGATTCCGGGCGGGGGCGGCTCATGTCGCGCTGACCTTTCTCGACAGCCGTCGGGCGACGGGCATCAGCGCGAGCAACCCCGCCGCCGTCCGGTGCGCCCCGGCACGGGAGGCGAGCACGGCCTGAAGCGGGATCATCGCGCGGATGCCGCTGCCGACGGCACGCTGGAGGAAGTACGGGGAGGGGTTGAGCGCGGCATGCGCCAACGGCCGGGCGACCGTGGCCACATAGCCCCCGGCGAGCACGACCCCGGCGACGGCCGCGAAGCGGCTGCCCGGACGCTCACGATGGGCCGCCGCCCCGGCCACGGCGATGCTCCGGGGCAACCCTGCCCCGGCACGCGGCCCGCCCGGCGGACCGCCACCGGTGGCCGCCGTAACGAGCCGCCTCGCCGGACTGCCGCGCCCTGCCCGCGCGCCCTTGCCCCGCGCGAACTCGTGGGTAACGGCGGCCGTGGTTCCCTGGACGACGGCCGCCGGGCTGGGCACGGCGGTCCTGGCCGAGGCGGCCGCCCGGACCATGGCCGCCGCGCTCCGGCTCCACCCGTGGGCCGGGCCCCGGCCCACGGCGCCACCGACCACCGGACCGGGCCCCGAGGTGGTCCGACCGCCGAGCGCCGCGCCCACGGCAGGGACTCGGCCCGCCTGTGCCACGGCGCGCCAAGGGACCCACCGCCGACCAGGGCGGTTGCCCTGGCCCGAAGAAGCCGGGGCGGCCAGGGCCCCGGCGAGTCGCCGAGCCGGACCACCGCGGCGTAGGCCCGCGCGGGAGAGCTCCCTCGCGAGGGCCGCAGCGGCGCCACCGGTGGCCGGGTCACCTGCCGGAGTGCCGCGGCGGCTCGGCATGGTGGCGCCATTCGCGGCCGCGAGCGGCACACGGTGGCCCGCTTCGGCGGGCTTGGCCACCGCGGGGCTGCCCGTTTCGAGGCCGCGACCCGGTGTCCGACCGGTCGCGGTGGCGGGGCGGGTCGGGCGTCTGGTGGCGGCCCAGGCTATTGCCATGCCCGCCGCGAGGGCCCCGAGAGGGGCCGCCGAGGAGCCGCCGACGGCCTCCCGGCGGGAGACCGTGGTCACCGCGAGGGTGTGGGCGCCCAGGAGGGCGGCCGGGGGCAGGGCGGAGCGCAGGGCGGCGGGGGCGGAGGCGGTGGCGCCGAGGAGGAGGTCCAGCGCGCGGGCGGCGGCCATGGCGGGCGGGCCCGCGGGGGTGTTCTTCAGCCCCAGGTCGTATGCCCACACCGTGCCCGCCAGGGCCGTCGCCGTGGCGAGGGCCGGGCGGCCCGCGGCGGCGGCGCAGAGCAGCCCGGCGGCGGTCAGCCCGGTCGCGGCGGTCAGCGCGGCGCCCGGGGCGATACGGCCCGACGGCAGCGGGCGGCCGGGGCGTTCCACGGCGTCGATGTCCCGGTCCGCCCAGTCGTTGAGCGCCATGCCCGCCTCGTACAGGCACAGCGACGCGCAGACCGCGAGCGCCGTGCCCCGGTTGGGGCCGCACCGGGCCGCGGCCGCGCCCGCCAGGGCGTCACCGGGCACGGTGAACAGGGCCGAGACCCGGAGCAGTTCGGCCCAGTCGCCCCAGTTCCCCCAGTCCCCACGCTCCCCCGCCGCCCGCGTCATGAGCGGCCCCGCAGCCGCCCGGCGAGGCCGAGCAGCGCCGCGTACTGGTCGGCGAGGGCGGCCGGGCCGCCGTCCGGGTCCTTGAAGTAGAAGCCGAGTTCGGGGAGCGGCCCGGCGAGGCCCACCTCATGGACGCGGGCGGTCAGCCGGGCCAGGTCGAGGACGAGCGGTGCGGCGAGGGCCGAGTCGCAGCCCTGCCAGATGGTCTGCAGAACCATCCGGGAGCCGAGAAAGCCCTCGAAGGCGACGTGGTCCCAAGCGGTCTTCCAGTCGCCGAGCGCGGGCACGTTGTCGATGTGCAGCTCACCGTCGGGGAGTTCGCCGAGGGTGTCGGAGAGGACCCGCGCCTTCCCGGCGTTCTTGGCCGCCGCTGCGCCCGGGTCGGCGAGGGCGGCGCCGTCGCCGCCGCCGAGGAGGTTCGTACCGGACCAGCTCCGTACGGCCAGCGCCCGCTGGGCGAACATCGGCGCGAGAACGGACCGCAGCAGCGTCTGCCCGGTCTTGCCGTCGCGCCCCGCGTACGGCAGTCCGGAGCGCTCGGCGCGCTCGCGCAACCGGGGGTGGTGAATGCCGGTGGAGGGGGTGAAGTTGACGTATGGGCATCCGGCGCGCAGCGCGGCGGCGGCGTAGAGGGAGCTGGGCGGCAGGGTCCCGGTGTCCTCCGGAGCCGCTTCGGTGGAGGCGACGTTGACGACGACGGCGCGGGCCAGCCCGTGCGTACGGAGGAAGTCGGTGAGGTCGGCCGCGAAGGCCGCGATCAGTTCCTCCTCACCGCGGCCGTCGCCGGGCTGTGGCCCGCCGGGGCGGACGGCCGCGTCGGCGGCGGCGAGTTCGGCGCGTACGGCAGCGGGCAGCCCGTGCGGCAGCACCCCGTCGGCGGCCAGCGCCTCGGCCCGCTTGGGCAGTGGGGTGATGGCGGTGTCATGGCCGCCGAAGACGAGGTCGGCGAGTGCGGGAAGGCCGGTGTCCGCGAACGGCGCGGTCTCGGTGACCATTCCGGTCGCCGGCTGCAACCCTCCGGCGACGGCGGCACAGCCCGCCACGGCGGTGGTGGCGACGGAGCCGCGAGCGCCGATGAGCCAGACCCCCGTACGGGGTGCGTCGCGGGGTGGGGTGATGTCGTCGGGGCGGGTGGTCACTGGCTGCCTCCCGGGTGGGCGTGGGTTGCGCATGTGGTTCGGGTGCCGCGAATCCGCGTTCGCGGCGGCGGTACGTGGGCGGCGCCGGTTCGCTCGTGTCGTACGGGTGTCGGGGTCGGGTGGGTCGGGGCGCGGAGCCCCTCGTGCGGTCGGGAACTCCCCGCGAAGTCCCGGGTCCGCCCGGGCCCCGGGGCGGCCGGGAACGGGACGGGCCCCGGGACAGACGCCGGCCCGAGAGCCGGAGCCGGGGCGGGTGGGCCCCGGAGCCTGCCCCCGGGTGGGTGGTTGAGGTGGCGGCGGGAAGGAGGCGGCGTACTCCTGCCCGCCGCCACGCCGCCCCCACGGCTCCCCTCGGGCCGTCGGGACGGCGAACCGGGGGCGGCTAGCCGTCGTGGTGGTGCTGCTGGTGGCCGCCGCCCTTCGCCGGCAGGTCCTTGATCCGGATGTCGCGGAAGGCGACCTCGTCCCCCTCCCCGTGGTTCTGGATGCCGACGTAGCCCTGCCGCAGGCTGCGCGCCGGGTCCTGGTTGGTGAAGTCGTTGATCTTCATCCCGTTGAGCCAGATCCGCAGCCGCTCGCCCTGCACACGGATCTCGTACGTGTTCCACTCCCCCGGCGGGTTCAGCGCCGCGTCCCGCTTGGCGAGATCCGCGGACTGGAAGCCGTAGACCGAGCCGGTGGTGTGATCGGGGGTGTCCGTGGCGTCGATCTGCACCTCGTAGCCGTTGTTGACCGCCGACCAGGGGTCGTCGGAGGCCGGGAAGCCGACGAAGACGCCGGAGTTGTCGTCGCCCGCCATCTTCCAGTCCAGCTTGAGCGAGTACCCGTGCAGCTCGCGCGCCTGGTACCAGAGCATGCCCATGCCGCCCGTGGAGGTGAGGGTCCCGGACACGGTGTCGAGGGTGAAGCCGCCGGGGCCCGCCTGCTTCCAGCCGTCCGTCGAGGTGCCGTCGAAGAGCGGGCGGTAGCCCTGCTCGGGGCGGCAGTCGGCGTGGGCGGCGCCGGTGGCGTAGCGGATGCCGCCGAGCAGGTGCTGCCGGAAGGCGGGGTCGGCGTAGGACTCCTTGGTGTGGCCGAAGCCGGTGTAGAAGGCGCGTCCGCCCCGGTACTCCTGGCACCACGAGATGGGGTGGTCCTCGCCCATCGCGCCGCCCTGGTACGAGGATTCGTCGAGGGTGGCGAGGACCCGCACCCGTTCCCTCGGGTTGGTGCGGTAGTTGTACCACTCATCCGTCCGCTCCCACGTCGGCGCGAGATGCGCGGTCGCGGGGTTGGCCCGGTCCTCGACGTTCACGGTGGCCTGCTGGATCGCGGGGTGGGACTGGAAGTACGCCCCGGCCAGGCCCTCGTAGAAGGGCCAGTCGTATTCGGTGTCGGCGGCCGCGTGGACGCCGGCGTAGCCGCCGCCCGCCCGCACATAGCCCTCGAACGCGGACTGCTGGGCGGCGTCCAGGACGTCGCCGGTCGTGGAGAGGAAGACGACGGCGTCGTAGCGGGCGAGGTTGTCGGGGGTGAAGGCGGCGCCGTCCTCGGTGGCGTCCACGGCGAAGCCGCTTTGCGCGCCGAGTTCCTTGATGGCGGCGACCCCGTCGGGGATCGAGTCATGGCGGAAGCCGGCCGTCTTGGAGAAGACCAGGACCCGGTCGTCGGCGGCGGCCGAGGTGGCGGCCCCGGACGCGGCGGCGGGCAGGGCCGTCAGGGCGAGCAGCAGCGCGGCCCCGACGGCGGCGAGGCGCGCCCCTCGCCGGGATCCGGAGCGGCGCCCGGATGCGGGCTCGGCGCCCCGCCCGAAGGCGGGCTCGGGCCCGGGCCCGGAAGGGGCCCCCGAGCCGGAGTCGGGTCTGGAGTGCGGAGAAGAGTGCGGGTGCATAACCGTCGTGCTCCTTCCTCCGGGCCGGGGGCGGCCGCGCACGGCCGCCCCCGGCCCCGGTCGTCAGCGCGTCAGCGCCTCGCTCGTCAGCCGGTGCCGATCGTGAAGTCGTCCACGTCGAAGAGCGCTCCCGCACCGCCCTTGAAGACGAGGGACAGCGTGGTGGTACCGGTCGGGGGTTTCTTCAGCGTCGTCTTGACGTCCTGGAAGGTCTCCCAGTCGCCGGTCACCGGCACGGTGACGGTGCCGAGCAGCCGTCCGGTCGGGGAGCCGCTGTGGATCTCCAGCGTGCCACCGGCGCCCGCCGAGGAGACCCGTGCGGTGAAGTCCTTGGCGTTGCCCAGCACATACGGGGTGAAGGAGATCCAGTCCCCGTTCTCGATGTTGCCGACCGTCCTGCCGCCGTTGGCCGGGGTGTGGTTGATCACCGAGACGCCCTGGCTGTCGTCGTAGTGCTCGGCCTGCCGGTGCTTGGGCTGGACGATGGACTGGTCATGGGTGGTCAGCGGCGGCTGGCCGCCCCCGCCGCCGTCGGTGTACTCGGCGTCGAAGACCCCGAAGATGTTGGCGTTGGGGTCGTGCTCCCCGTCCGCGTTGGTCTTGATGGTGCCGGAGCAACCGTTGGCCGTGGTGACGGGGTGGCCGTGGCTGTCATGGCCGAGGATGTAGGTGACCTTGACCTTGGCGCAGTCGACGGTCCCGTCCTCCGGGTCGGTCACCTTGACCTTGAACGGGACCTCGTCGCCGAAGCTGAAGAGCTGGCCGTCGGCGGGCAGTTGCAGCGTCACCTTGGGCGCGGTGTTGCCCACCGTGAGGTGGACATTGGCGCTGGCGGTGCGACCGGTGGGGTCCTTGACGGTGAGGGTCGCGGTGAAGGTGCCGTTCTTCTTGTAGGTGTGGGTTGGGTTGGTGGCGGCGGACGTCGTGCCGTCGCCGAAGTCCCAGTTGTAGGCGAGGGTGTCGCCGTCGGCGTCCGAAGTGCCCGCCGAGGAGAAGGCGACCTTCATGGGCGCCTTGCCGGAGGTGCGGTCGGCGCTCGCCTCGGCGATGGGCGAGTGGCCGTCGGTGGCGTTCTCGATCCGGTAGAGCGCGGAGTGCTCGTCCCCGTTGAAGTAGCCGAGGCCGTAGTCGAGGACGTACAGCGCGCCGTCCGGCCCGAAGGCCGAGTCCATGACCTGGGTGCCGGACCACGGGAAGTCGTTGATCTTCTGCACGGCCCCGTCGGCGCCCTGCTCGATTCGCTTGATCCACTGGCGGCCGAACTCCCCCGCGAAGAAGTTCCCGTTGTACGACTCGGGGAACTTCACCGGGGAGTCGAGCGAGGCGTCATAGCGGTAGACCGGCCCGGCCATCGGCGATTCGGAGCCGGAGCCGAACTCGGGCACGGAGTCGTTGTCGTACGGGATCCAGGCGGGCTGGGCGGGCGGCAGATCGGTGAGCCCGGTGTTGTACCGCGAGGTGTTCTTGGGCGCGGCGCAGTCGAAGGCCGGTCCGGAGGTGCCGGTGGCGAAGTCGTAGTCACGGTACGGCTTGTTGTCGGCGATGCAGTACGGCCAGCCGTAGTTGCCGGGCTTGGTCACCCGGGCGAACTCGACGGCGCCGCCGGGTCCGCGCTCGGGGTTGGCGGCGCCGGCGTCCGGTCCGTAGTCACCGACGTAGACCGTGCCGGTCGGCTTGTCGACACTGATCCGGAAGGGGTTGCGGAAGCCCATCGCGTAGATCTCGGGCCGGGTCTTCTCGGTGCCGGGCGCGAAGAGGTTGCCATCCGGAATGGTGTACGAGCCGTCGTCGGCCACCTTGATGCGGAGGACCTTGCCGCGCAGATCGTTGCTGTTGCCCGCGGAGCGCCGGGCGTCGAAGGCGGGATTGCGGTTGTCCCGCTCGTCGATGGGGGTGAAGCCGTCGGACTCGAAGGGGTTGGTGTCGTCGCCGGTGGACAGGTACAGGTTGCCGTCGGCGTCGAAGTCGATGTCCCCGCCGACGTGGCAGCAGATGCCACGGTTCGCGGGCACGTCGAGGACCTTCTTCTCACTGCCGGTGTTCAGGGTCCCGTCGGCGTTGAGAGTGAAGCGGGAGAGCCGGTTGACGCCATCGAACTTGGCGAAGTCGGCGGCCGTGCCCTGGGTGGGCGCGTCACCGGCGGGGGTGTCGAGCGGGGGCGCGAAGTAGAGGTAGATGGCGCGGTTGTCGGCGAAGCCGGGGTCGATGCCGACGCCCTGGAGCCCTTCTTCGTCGTGCGAGTAGACCGGCAGCTTGCCGGACACCTTGGTCTCGCCCGTGGCATCGGTCAGCCACAGGGTGCCATCGCGCGAGGTGTGCAGCACGGAGCGGTCGGGGAGCACGGCGAGCGTCATGGGCTCGCCGGTCTCCTCCACGCCCTTGGCGAGGGTGACATGCTGGAACTCCGCGGCGGCCGGGGCCGGTTGATCCGCGCCCGCCGGCGGAGCGGTGAGCGCGAGCCCCGCGCCGACGAGCAGTGCGCTCGTGACGAGCGCGAGGGGCCCGCGCAGTCGAAGCCTTTTCCTGTGCACGCTGATCCTCCGTGGAAAGAGGGGGGTGTACGGGCGGGCCGTCAGGCCGCCGTGACTGGCACAGGCGCGCGCCGTCGCGCCGGGATGACCGGTCCGGGGCGAGGGGCCCCTATGTGACCGGTACATCTCAAGGACCGTAGCGGTGTTTGTCCGGTCCGGAAACCCCTTTGACACAAAGTAGCCCCTGCTTCATCCACGGGCAGGACAAAGCTGGGTGGGGGCACGGTGTGCGGGCCCCCACCCAGGGGCCCTTGGGGCGGGTCCTCGATCGCCGGACGGACCGGGCTACTTCTCCCCGCCTCCGAAGGCCGCGTCGAACGACGCCGTCGGCGGGTCGAAGTCGAAGTGCTTCAGCCGGGCCAGCGCCTCCGGGGCGCCGGTCAGCCGGTCCATCCCGGCGTCCTCCCACTCGACCGACACCGGACCGTCGTATCCGATCGAGCGCAGCATCCGGAACACGTCCTCCCACGGCACATCGCCATGGCCCGCCGACACGAAGTCCCAGCCGCGGCGGGGATCGCCCCAGGGCAGATGGGAGCCGAGGCGGCCGTTGCGGCCGTCCAGCCGCTTCCGGGCCTCCTTGCAGTCGACGTGGTAGATCCGGTCCCGGAAGTCCCACAGGAAGCCGACGGGGTCCAGGTCCTGCCAGACGAAGTGGCTGGGGTCGAAGTTGAGCCCGAAGGCGGGGCGGTGGCCGAGCGCCTCCAGGGCCTGGTGGGTGGTCCAGTAGTCGTAGGCGATCTCGCTGGGGTGCACCTCGTGGGCGAAGCGCACGCCCTCGGCGTCGAAGACGTCGAGGATCGGGTTCCAGCGCTCGGCGAAGTCCTCGTAGCCCCGCTCGATCATCCCCGGCACCACCGGCGGGAACATCGCCACCAGATGCCAGATGGAGGAGCCGGTGAAGCCGATGACGGTGCGGACCCCGAAGGCGGCCGCGGCGCGGGCGGTGTCGGCCATCTCCGCGGCGGCCCGCTGCCGGACGCCCTCGGCCTCGCCATCACCCCAGATCCGGGCGGGCAGGATGGCCTTGTGGCGCTCGTCGATGGGCGAGTCGCACACCGCCTGGCCGACCAGATGGTTGGAGACGGCGAAGCACTTCAGGCCGTACTTCTCCAGCAGACTGTGGCGCCCGTCCAGATAGCCGGGCTCACCGAGCGCCCGGTCCACCTCGAAGTGGTCGCCCCAGCAGGCGAGTTCCAGGCCGTCGTAGCCGAAGTCGCGGGCCAGCCGGCAGACCTCCTCCAGGGGAAGGTCGGCCCACTGGCCGGTGAAGAGCGTGAAGGGTCTGGGCATTCCGGCCTCCTGTCTCAGACGGGTACGGTGGTGTAGACGCAGTTCTTCTCCGCGCTCTCCTCGACGGCCGCGAGCACCCGCTGCACCTGCAGCCCGTCCTCGAAGGACGGCTCGGGTCCGGTCCCCTCGGCGACCGCGAGCACCATGTCCCGCGCCTGGTGGACGAAGGTGTGCTCGTAGCCGAGGGCGTGACCCGGCGGCCACCACGCGTCCAGGTAGGGGTGCTCGGGCTCGGTCACCAGGATCCGGCGGAAGCCGGAGTCGGCGGCGGGCTCGGTGTGATCGTGGAAGGACAGCTCATTGAGCCGTTCCAGATCGAAGGCGAGCGAACCGTGATCGCCGTTGAGCTCGATCCTGAGCGAGTTCTTACGGCCCGCGGCGAAGCGGCTGGCCTCGAACGACGCCACCGCACCGGAGCCGAACCGCCCGGTGAACAGCGCCGCGTCATCGACCGTGACCGGTCCGCGCGCCGCCCCGCCCGCCCCGGAGCCGCCGAGCCCCGCCACCGCACCGGCGGGCAGCGGCCGCTCCCGGATGAACGTCTCGGTGAGCGCCGAGACGCCGATCAGCCGCTCCCCCGCCAGATACTGCGCCAGGTCGACGATGTGCGAGCCCAGGTCGCCGAGCGCGCCGGAGCCCGCGTACTCCCGCCGCAGCCGCCACACCAGAGGGAACTCCGGGTCGACGATCCAGTCCTGCAGATAGGTGACCCGTACGTGCCGCAGCACGCCGAGCCGCCCCTGCGCCACCATCCGGCGGGCGTAGGCGATCGCGGGCGCGCGGCGGTAGTTGAAGCCCACCATCGCCACCTGTCCGCGCTCCCGCGCCCGCCGCGCCGCCTCCACCATGGCCTGCGCCTCGGTCACGGAGTTGGCGAGCGGCTTCTCGCACAGCACGTGCTTGCCCGCCTCCAGGGCCGCGATGGCGATCTCGGCATGGCTGTCGCCGGGGGTGCAGACGTCGACGAGCTGCACATCGTCCCGGGCGATCATCGACCGCCAGTCGGTCTCGGCCGCGGCCCAGCCATGCCGGTCCGCGGCCGTCCTTACGGCGTCCGCGTCGCGCCCGCAGATGGCGGACATCACGGGGCGCGCGGGCAGGTCGAAGACACGGCCGACGGTACGCCAGCCCTGTGAGTGCGCGGCACCCATGAAGGCGTAACCGACCATGCCGACGCCGAGCGTCTTCGCTTCAGGACTTTCCATGGGACTCCTTCTGACGATCGCAAACCGACGCGAGGTGGGGGGTCTGGCCCTCTATCGGGCTCAGCTGAATCCCGTGGGGAGGTATTCGTCCACGTTGTCCTTGGTGACGACGGCGGAGTAGAGGGTGAGGGAGGCCGGGATCTCCAGCTCCGCGAGGCCGCCGACGCCCTTGCCCTGGCCGAGCGCGCGGGCGAGGTCGATGGCGGAGGCGGCCATGGTCGGCGGGTAGAGCACGGTGGCCTTCAGCACGGTGTTGCCGGCCTTGATGGCGTCCATGGCGTGCTTGGCGCCCGCGCCGCCCACCATGAGGAAGTCATCGCGCCCGGCCTGCTTGATGGCGCGCTCGGCGCCGACGCCCTGGTCGTCGTCGTGGTTCCACAGGGCGTCGAAGTCGGAGTGGGCCTGGAGCAGTTGGGCCATCTTCGACTGGCCCGACTCGACCGTGAACTCCGCGGACTGGCGGCCGACCTTCTTGATGTTCGGGTAGTTCTTCAGGGCGTCGTTGAAGCCCTCGGTACGCTGCCGGGTCAGCTCCAGGTTGTCGATCCCGGCCAACTCGATGACCTTGGCGTTCTTCTTGCCCTTGAGCTGCTCGCCGATGTACTGCCCGGCGTTGAAGCCCATGCCGTAGTTGTCGCCGCCGATCCAGCAGCGGTACGCCTGCGGGGAGGCGAAGACGCGGTCGAGGTTGACGACCGGGATGCCCGCCCGCATCGCCTTGAGCCCGACCTGGGTCAGCGCCTTGCCGTCGGCGGGCAGGATGACCAGGACGTCGACCTTCTTGTTGATGAGCGTCTCGATCTGCCCGATCTGCTGGGCGGTGTCGTTGGAGCCCTCGGTGATCTCCAGCGTGACGTCCTTGTACTCCTTGGCGCGCCGCTTGGCCTGCTCGTTGATGGCGTTGAGCCAGCCATGGTCGGCCTGGGGCCCGGCGAAGCCGATGGTGACCGCCTTACCGGGCTTGTCATTGGCGGTGTTCGCGGCCTGTTTGCTGTTCTCGTCGCTGTCGTTGTTCTCGTTGCTGGTGCACCCGGCGGCGAACAGCGCGCCCGCCGCGGCGGTGCCCAGGAGCAGGCTTCTGCGACTGGTGGGGGAGGAGCTCTGTGGGAACCTCATGGCGTCGAACGACCCTTCTGTACCAGGACGGCGGCGACGATGATCGCGCCCTTGGCGATCTGCTGGACATCGCTCTGAAGGTTGTTCAGGGCGAACAGATTGGTGATGGTGGTGAAGACGAGGACGCCGAGGACGGAGCCGGTGATGGTGCCGCGGCCGCCGCTGAGCAGCGTGCCGCCGATGATCGCGGCGGCGATGGCGTCGAGTTCGTACAGGTTGCCGTTGGTGCTCTGGCCGGAGCCGGTGAGGACGACCAGCATGAAGGCGGCGACACCGCAGCACAGCCCGGAGAGCAGATACAGCGTCAGCCGCTGCCGTTTGACGTCGATGCCCGCGAGCCGGGCCGCCTCCGCGTTGCCGCCGATGGCGACGGTGCGCCGGCCGAACGTCGTGCGGTTGAGCACCAGCCAGCCGAGGACCGTGACGGCGGCGAAGATGATCACCAGCGGCGGTATGCCGAGGACGTAGGAGTCCGGGAGCCCGAGGTCCAGGACCGGGTCGACGGTGACGACCTGGGTCCTGCCGTCGCTGATCTGCACGGCGAGCCCGCGGGCCGAGGCGAGCATCGCGAGGGTGGCGATGAACGGCACCATCCCGCCGTACGCGATGAGCACCCCGTTGACCAGTCCGCAGCCGAGCCCCACCAGGACCGCGCACAGCAGGATGCCGCCGAGTCCGTAGTCCTGGGTGGCGAGCGTGGTGGCCCACACCGAGGCGAGGGCGACCATCGCGCCGACCGACAGATCGATGCCGCCGCTGATGATGACGAAGGTCATGCCGACGGTGACGACGCCGATGACGGACGCCTGGGTGAGCACGAGCTGGAGGTTGTCGGTGCTGAGGAACTCGTCGGGCTTGGTGAAGCCGCCGACGGCGATCAGCACCGCCAGCACCCCGACGAGCGAGAGGTTGCGCAGGTCGGCCAGGCGCCGCAGCCTGCTCAGCGGATCGGTGCCGGTGCGGCCGGCCGGCGGTTTGCCGACCGGACCGGCCGTCAGCGTGGCGCCCGCGCCCGGTACCGGGGCGGGGTCGGCCGGGGGGCTGGACGCCGGCCTGCTCCCGGGTGAGTTCACGACGGGCTCCCTTCCATGACGAGATCGAGGACGCGGTGCTCGTCCAGCTCCCGCGCGGGCGCCGTATGGACGACGCGGCCCTCGCGGAGCACCAGCACCCGGTCGGCGAGGCCCAGGACTTCGGGCAGTTCGCTGGAGACGAGAAGGACGGCCATGCCGTCGTCGGCGAGTCGGCGGATCACGGCGTACAGCTCGGCGCGGGCGCCGACGTCCACCCCGCGCGTCGGCTCGTCCAGCAGCAGCACCCGGCAGCCGCGCAGCAGCCAGCGGGCCAGCACGGCCTTTTGCTGATTGCCGCCGGACAGGGTCCGCACCGGCCGCTCCGGATCGTCGGGGTGCAGCGAGAGGTCGCGTACGCACCTACGGGCCGCCGCCCGCTCCGCGCCGCGGTCCACCCACCCGGCGCGGGAGAAGCGGGGCAGCGAGGAGACCGAGACATTGCGGGTGACGGACTCCAGCATCAGCAGCGCCTGCGCCTTGCGCTCCTCGGGGGCGAGCCCGAGCCCGGCGCGCACGGCGGCGGACACGCTGCCGGGGCGCAGCGCGCGCCCGTCCACCAGGACCCGGCCCGAGGTGGGACGGCGGGCGCCGTAGACGGTCTCCAGGATCTCGGACCGTCCGGAGCCGACGAGTCCGGCGAGCCCGACGATCTCGCCGGGCGCCACTTCGAGGTCGATCGGCTCGAACTCCCCCGCCCTGCCGAGGTTCTCCAGCCGCAGCACGGGCGCGGCGCTGGCGGCCGGAGGTGCCGTGGTGCGGCGCGGGAACGCGTACTCCACGTCCCGGCCCGTCATCAGGGCCACGACCTCGCGGGTCGGGGTGGTGCGGGCGTCCAGCCCGCGGGCGGCGGCGCGGCCGTCCTTGAGCACGGTGACGCGGTCGCCGATCCGGCGGATCTCCTCCAGCCGGTGCGAGATGTAGACGACGGCGACCCCGGCGGCGGTGAGATCGCCGACGATGCGGAAGAGGTTGTCGACCTCGTCCGGGTCGAGGGCCGCGGACGGCTCGTCCATCACGATGAGCTGGACGTCGTGGGAGAGCGCGCGGGCCATCGAGACGATCTGCTGCCCGGCCGCGGACAGCTCCCCCACCAGCCGCCCCGGGTCGATCTCGGGGTGGCCGAGCCGGGTCAGGAGAGCGGCGGTGGCGGTGCGGGCCGCTCGGGAGCGGACGAAACCGGCGGTGGCCATCTCATGGCCGAGGAAGACGTTCTCGGCGACGGACAGCCCCTCCACCAGGTCGAGTTCCTGGTAGATGGTGGCGATCCCCAGGCGCATGGCGGCGATGGGCGACTTGAGGGTGACCGGTGCGCCCTGCCAGAGGATCTCGCCGCTGTCGGGCTGATGCGCCCCGGCGACCACCTTGATGAGGGTGGACTTGCCGGCGCCGTTCTGGCCGAGCAGACAGTGCACCTCGCCCGCTTCGACATCGAGGTCGACGCCGTCCAGGGCCCGTACGCCGGGGAAGGACTTGGTGATCGCGGACATGGTGAGGAGCGGGCGCGGGTCGGGTGGTGCCGGTGCCATGGCTGGCCTCCTCGGCGGGTTCGCTCGATGCGGTGCGGGTCGCTGGGCGTGCCGGAGCCGCTGCGGGCGCGCGGCGGGGCTGGGGATAGGGCTGGCTGGGGCTGGGTGGAGCGGTGATGTCGTGCCGTGGTGAGGTGCGGGGCGTGCCGGGGTACGGCGCGCCGCCACGGTGGTGCCGGGTGGTGCGGCTCGGTGGTGCCCGGGTGGTGCGGCTCAGTGGTGCCCGGGTGGTGCGGCTCAGTGGTGCCCGGGTGGTGCGGCTCAGTGGTGCCGGTCGTGCGGCTCGTGCCTCGACGTGGCGTACGCCGAGGGCGGTGCGGATGCCGTGCTGCTGCGCTGTGCCGAGGTACGGACCGGCCGTGGCCGGGCGGGATCAGGCCGTCAAGCCTTCAAGCCGTCAAGCCGTCAGGCCGTCAGGCCGGGGAGAAGAGGTGGTCGCTGATCAGGCGGGCCGCGCCGGTGACCCCGGCGGCCGGGCCGAGTTCGCCCAGCACGATGGGGAGGTTGCCGGTGGCCAGGGGCAGGGACTGGCGGTAGACCTGGGTCCGTATGGCGGCGAGCAGCGTATGGCCGAGCCCGGTGACACCGCCGCCGATGACCACCAGACCGGGGTTGAAGAAGCTGACGAGCCCGGCGATGACCTGGCCCGTACGGGTGCCGCCCTCCCTGATGAGGTCGAGGGCGGTCGCGTCGCCCGCCGACGCCGCCGCGGCGACGTCCGTGGCGGCGAGGCCGCCCACCTCCTCCAGCCGGGCGGCGAGTTCGGCGGACCGGCCGTCGCGGGCGGCCGCCTCGGCGTCGCGGGCCAGTGCCGCGCCGCCGAAGTACGCCTCCAGGCAGCCGCGGTTGCCGCAGGCGCAGGGGCGGCCGTCGGGTTCGGCCTGGATGTGGCCGATGTCGCCCGCGCTGCCCGTCGTACCGCGGTAGACCTCACCGCCGACGACGATCCCGCAGCCGATACCGGTGCCGATCTTCACACAGAGGAAGTCCTTGACGGAGCGGGCGACTCCGGCGTGCTGCTCCCCCATCGCCATGAGGTTCACATCGTTGTCGACCATCACCGGGCAGCCCAGCTCCTGGCTGAGCGCCTCCCGTACGGGGAAGCCGTCCCACCCCGGCATGATCGGCGGCGCCACCGGCACACCCTCGGGGAACCGCACGGGGCCGGGCACACCTATGCCCGCCCCGTCGAACCCCTCGGCCACCCCGGAGGCCCGGAGCTTCGCGGCCATGTCCAGCACCTGCTCGAAGACCGCGACGGGTCCCTCGCGCACATCCATGGGCTGGTTGAGATGGCCGAGAATCTCCAGTTCGGCATTGGTCACCGCGACGTCCACGGAGGTGGCGCCGATGTCGACGCCGAGCAGCCGCAGCCCCGGCGCGAGCCGGATGTTGTGCGAGCGCCGGCCACCGCGCGAGGCCGCGAGCCCGTCCGCGGCCACCAGCCCGGTCTCCAGCAGCCGGTCGATCTCCACGGCGAGCTTCGAACGCGAGAGATCGATCTGATCGCCCAGCTGAGCACGGGAGTTGGGACCGCCGTCGCGCAGCAGACGGAGCAGTCGTGCCTGATGCGCGTTCGCCGGTCGTGCCGTCATGCGCCTCACGCTGCCCCTCCCGCCGTCATCGGCATCCACGTCACCGGGCTTTCACGGGGAACGTAGCAGCGGTTGTCGGGGGTGGGAAGAACTTGCGCCGCAATTGGCTACGACTTTCTCCTGTCGCAGGACAAAGCCGAGTTGATTTCGCGACAGCACGAGGAGGCACCGGTTCGGGAGCGCGGGCCCGGCAAAAGGGTTCGGCCACTCCGGCCACTACGATCGGCGATCATGGAGATAGCGACGTACATCTTGATCATGGCCCTCGTTCTGCAGTATCCGCTGCTGGAGTCGAGGATCAAGAAGATCCAGCGCAGGGCGGACCGGATCGAGCACAAGCTGGACCTGATCCTCGACCACCTGGACATCGAGGTGGTCGGGCCCGACCTGAGGCGAGTGACCGCCCTGCTGCGGGAGGGCAAGAAGTTCGAGGCCATCAAGGCCTACCGGCAGCTCACCGACGCCGACTTGAAGGAGGCCAAGGAGGCTGTCGAGCGCATCGACGCCACTCGGGGATGACGCCACCCGGCAACGGCCGGTCCGGCGGAGGGGTCAGGACCGCTCGCGGTCGTGGTACGTGCGGCGGGTGTGTTCGGTGTGGGTGCGCATGGCGGCCGTGGCCCCGTGTTCGTCACCGGCGGTGATGGCGGCGATCAGCTCGCGGTGCTCGATCCAGGACTGCTTGCCGCGCTGACGGGCGACCGGGGTGTAGTACCAGCGGACCCTGCGGTCCACCTGGGCGGCCAGCTCGGACAGAACCGCGTTTCCGGCCAACTCCATCACCTTGGCGTGGAATTCGGCGTTCGCCGCGACCGCGCCGTCCACATCGTCGTCCAGCACCGCGCGCTCGCCCTTCGCGCACAGGTCCTCCAGCGCGGCGATCCCGGCCGCGTCGATCCCCGCGGCGGCCAGCCGGGCGGCCTCGGCCTCCAGGAGCGTGCGCACCGTAAGGAGCTGATCGGCCTCCTCCTCGGTGGGCTCGTGGACGAACGCGCCCTGCGCGGGCCGCAGATCGACCCAGCCTTCGGTGTTGAGCCGCTGGAGGGCCTCGCGCACCGGCTGGCGGGAGACCCCGAGCTGCCCGGCGAGCTCGCTCTCCACGAGGTGCTGACCGGGGCGGAGGGCGCGGGTGGTGATGAGTTCGAGCAGCGCCTCGTAGACGCGCTCGCGGAGTGGACCGGGCCGCTCCAGCTTCGGTACCGCGCCGTGCGGCAGTCCTCTGGACAGCATCGCGCCCCCTCTGACTCGCCGTTCACCGGATGCCCGGATTGGTTATTGTCTACAGTTTACCCACCCCGTCCACGCGGCCGACACATCCCAGGCGCTTTTACGTCTAGTCATTGACTCGTTGAATCCTTAAAGTCCGGGCACATGCTCACCAATGATCGACTCGGCCCGTTGCATCGCTCGCGCACCCTGGCCCCACCGGGCTGGAGCCGCTGGCTGGTGCCACCGGCCGCCCTAGCCGTCCACCTCTCCATCGGCCAGGCGTACGCCTGGAGCGTGTTCAAGCCGCCCCTGGAGTCCTCCATGGACCTCTCGGGCACGGCCAGCGCACTCCCGTTCCAGCTGGGCATCGTGATGCTCGGCCTGTCCGCCGCCTTCGGCGGGACGCTCGTCGAGCGCAACGGCCCGCGCTGGGCGATGTTCGTCTCCCTCGTCTGCTTCTCCTCCGGCTTCCTCGTCGCCTCGCTCGGCGCCGCCACCAGCCAGTACTGGCTGGTCGTCCTCGGCTACGGCTTCATCGGCGGGATCGGTCTCGGCATCGGATACATCTCCCCCGTCTCCACGCTCATGAAGTGGTTCCCCGACCGGCCCGGCATGGCCACCGGCATCGCCATCATGGGCTTCGGCGGCGGCGCGCTGATCGCCTCGCCCTGGTCGAGCTGGCTGATGGAGCGCTTCGGCACCGACAACAGCGGCATCGCCGCCACCTTCCTGGTGCACGGTCTGACCTACGCGGTCTTCATGACCCTCGGCGTGCTGCTGGTGCGGGTACCGGCCGACGGCTGGCGGCCCGCCGGCTGGGAGCCGCCGCAGGAGCAGGGGCACATGGTCAGCGCGGCCGACGTCTCCGCGCGCAACGCCCTGCGCACCCCGCAGTTCTGGTGTCTGTGGGTGGTGCTGTGCATGAACGTGACGGCGGGCATCGGCATCCTGGAGAAGGCCGCGCCCATGATCGGCGACTACTTCAAGGACACCGACACCCCCGTGACCGCCACCGCGGCGGCCGGTTTCGTCGCCCTGCTGTCGGCGGCCAACATGACCGGGCGGCTGGTCTGGTCGTCCACGTCCGACCTCATCGGGCGCAAGAACATGTACCGGATCTATCTGGGCGTGGGCGCGCTGATGTATCTGGCCATCGCGCAAATCGGGGACTCCTCCAAGCCCCTGTTCGTGGTGTGCGCGCTGGTGATCCTCTCCTTCTACGGGGGCGGGTTCGCGACCGTTCCGGCGTATCTCAAGGACCTCTTCGGCACCTATCAGGTGGGCGCGATCCACGGCCGGCTGCTCACCGCGTGGTCGGTGGCCGGAGTCCTCGGCCCGTACATCGTCAACAAGGTGGCCGACCACCAGGAGGAGGCGGGGAAGAGCGGCCCCGGGCTGTACTCGCTCTCCCTCACCATCATGATCGCGCTGCTGATCGTCGGCTTCATCGCCAACGAGCTGGTACGGCCGGTCCATCCGCGCTTCCACGAACCGGCCACCGCGGCGGCCGAGGCCGAGGGAAAGGCGGCGCCCGCCGAGGCTGAGGAAAAGGCGGCGCCCGCCGAGAAGGGAGCGGACCGATGACCGAACCCACCACGAACCGCACCGCGCTGACCGTGGCCGTCTGGGCCTGGGTCGCGCTGCCCTTCGCGTACGGGGTCTACGAGCTCATCCGCAAGGCCACACAGCTCTTCACGGGCTGAACTCGCCTTACCGCCTTCACCGGCTGAACTCGCCTTACCGCCTTCACCGGCTGAACTCGCTTTACCGGCTTCACTGGCCGAACTCGCTGTACCGGCCGAGCTCGCTTCCCCTGTGAGCTCTCTTCACCAGCCGACGTCCCATCACCGCCCGGGTCCCATCACCGGCGGACGGGAGGGGGGTTGAGGTGTCGTTCGACTCCTTGACCCCCTCCTCGGGCATACTGTATCCAATATTCTGTCGACGATACTCGGACGTTCGGTTCCCTCACGTCGCACCGCGGCGTGACCGCCGTAAGGAGCCCGTCGTGGCCCGTAACCGCCAGCGCAACCGACAGCAGAAGCAGTACCCGAGGCTGACCCACCCCCTGGTGCGGGATTCGGTCAGCGGTGAACTCCGCCGCGCCTCCTGGGACGAGGCGCTCAGCCGGGCCACCGCCGGGTTCCGGGCCGTGACGGCGGCCCACGGGCCCGACGCGTTCGGCATGTTCTCCTGCGCCCGCGCCACCAACGAGATGAACTACGTGGCCCAGAAGTTCGCCCGGGTGGTGATGGGCACCAACAACGTCGACTCCTGCAACCGCACCTGCCACGCGCCCAGCGTCGCGGGGCTGTCCGCCGTCTTCGGCTCCGGCGGCGGCACGTCGTCGTACGCGGAGGTCGAGGACACCGATCTCATCGTGATGTGGGGCTCCAACGCCCGCTTCGCGCACCCGATCTTCTTCCAGCACGTCCTCAAGGGCATCCACAACGGCGCCCGGATGTACGCCGTCGATCCGCGCCGCACCTCGACCGCCGAATGGGCCGAGAGCTGGCTGGGGCTCAACGTCGGCACCGACATCCCGCTCGCCCACGCCGTGGGCCGCGAGATCATCCACGCGGGGCTCGCCAACCGCTCCTTCATCGAGCGCGCCACCAGTGGCTTCGAGGAGTACGCGGCCCATGTGGAGCCCTGGACCCTGAGCGTCGCGGAGAAGGTCACGGGCGTCCCCGCGGACGCCATCCGCGATCTCGCGCACGCCTACGCCACCGCCGAGCGCGCCCAGCTCTGCTGGACGCTCGGCATCACCGAGCACCACAACGGCACCGACAACGTCCGGGCGCTGATCAATCTGTCCCTGCTGACCGGCCATGTCGGCCGGTACGGCTGCGGACTGCAGCCGCTGCGCGGCCAGAACAACGTCCAGGGCGGCGGCGACATGGGCGCCATCCCCAACCGGCTGCCCGGCTTCCAGGACATCCTGGACCCGCCCACCCGGTCCAAGTTCGAGCGCGCCTGGGACGTGGTCATCCAGCCGCGCTACGGGCTGAACCTCACCGAGATGTTCGAGGCCATGGAGGCGGGCGAACTGCGCGCCGTCTACTGCATCGGCGAGAACCCGGCCCAGTCCGAGGCCGACACCGAACAGGCCGTCCGGCGGCTGGAGTCGCTGGAACACCTGGTGGTCCAGGACATCTTCCTCACCAGGACCGCCGAGCTGGCCGATGTGGTGCTCCCGGCGACCGCGGGCTGGTGCGAGACGGAGGGCACCACCACCAACAGCGAGCGCCGCGTCCAGCGAGTGCGCAAGGCCGTGGAGCCGCCGGGCGAGGCGCGCGAGGATATCGACATCATCTGTGAGCTGGCGCGACGGCTCGGCCACGACTGGAAGTTCGAGGGCGCGGAGGAGGTGTGGAACGAGCTGCGCGCCGTCTCCCCCGACCACTTCGGCATGACCTACGAGCGGCTGGAGGAGCACCAGGGCATCCAGTGGCCCTGCCCCAGCACCGACCGCCTCGAGCCCACCTATCTGCACGGCCGGCTGTGGGAGAGCGATCCGGCGCGGCGCGGCGCCCTCGCCCCCTTCGGCCCGGTGATGCACGATCCGCCGGTCGATCTGACCGATGACGCCTACCCGATCCGGCTCACCACGGGACGCCGCCTGGACTCGTACAACACCGGCGTGCAGAGCGGGGGGTTCGCCTCTCCGCTGCGGCGCGGCGAGTACATCGAGCTGTGCCCGGAGGACGCGGCCCGCTACCGGGTGGAGACCGAGGAGCGGGTGCGGGTCACCTCGCGGCGCGGCTCTGTGGTGGCGCCGGTGTGGATCGATCCCGGGCTGCGGCCGGGGCTCGCCTTCATGACCATGCACTTCCCCGACGAGGTGGACACCAACTCCCTCACGATCGAGGCGAACTGCCCCATCGCGGGGACGGCGGAGTTCAAGGCGTCGGCCATAAGGATCGAGAAGATTCCCGTGACCGCCGTAAGGAGCTGACCGTGGATCTGCGCTTCGGTGCCGGCAACCCCACGGACGAGGAGCGGGCGGCGGTCGACGCCCTGCTCGGCCCGCCCGAATCCGCCTGGGAGGGCGCGGACGACCGCAACGAGACCGATCTGCGCTGGGCGCGCGGCGGTCGCGAGGCACGTGAGCGGCGCGAACTGCTGTTGCCGGGGCTGCATGCCCTCAACGACCGGGTGGGCTGGATCAGCGAGGGCGGACTGGACTATCTGTGCCGCCGGCTGACGGTCCCTCCGGCGGAGGGCTACGGGGTCGCGACCTTCTACGCGATGTTCGCGGTGAAACCCCGTCCGGCGACCGTCGTCCACGTCTGCACCGACCTGGCGTGCGCGACCCGGGGCTCCGCGCGGGTGTGCGCGGAGCTCGAACGGGACCTGGGCCCGGCGGGCTCGGCCGGGTCCGGAGCCGCCTGGCAGCCCAGCCCGTGCCTGGGCCTGTGCGAACGCGCCCCGGCGGCCCTGGCGATCCGCGCGGGCGAGACCCCGCAGGCCGCGGTCGTCGCCCCCGCCACCGCCGAGGCGGTGGCCGACGCGGCATCGGCGCCGCACGACGCGCCGGCCGAACCCCCCGCGGCGACCGCGGTCCCCCAGACCGGCGCCGACGGCCCCTGCTCCCCGCCCGCCACGCGGGCGGGGACCGACGACGACGCGGCCGTGCCCGACCCGGGCCCCGACGCCGGGCAGCGGCCGGAGAACTCCGCACATACGGAGCCGCACGCCGACCCCTGTGCGCGGCCCGAGTGTTCCGCGCGGCGGGACACATCCGTGCCCCTGGCCGGAGGCAACGGCCTGGTGCTGCTGCGCCGGATCGGAGTCGTGGACCCCGGGTCGCTCGACGACTACCGCACCCACGGCGGATACGCCGCCCTGCGGCGCGCGTTCGCGCTCGGGCCCGCCGGGGTGATCCGGGAGGTCACCGAGGCGGGGCTGGTCGGGCGGGGCGGGGCCGCGTTCCCCACCGGGCGGAAGTGGGCGGCCACCGCCCAGCAGCCCGACCATCCGCACTATCTGGTCTGCAACGCCGACGAGAGCGAACCGGGCACCTTCAAGGACCGGGTCCTGATGGAGGGCGATCCCTACGCCCTGATCGAGGCCATGACCATCGCGGGCTATGCGACCGGGGCCCACCGCGGCTATCTGTATCTGCGCGGCGAGTACCCCCGTGCGCTGCGCCGGCTGCGCACCGCCATCGACCGGGCCCGGGCCCGGGGCTTCCTCGGCGAGGACGTCATGGGGCAGGGGTTCGCGTTCGACATCGAGATCCGGCGCGGCGCGGGCGCGTACATCTGCGGTGAGGAGACCGCGATCTTCAACTCGATCGAGGGGCGGCGCGGTGAACCGCGCAGCAAGCCACCGTTCCCGGTCGAGAAGGGGCTGTTCGGCAAGCCGACCGCGGTCAACAACGTGGAGACGCTGGTCAATGTGTTGCCGATTCTGATCGAGGGTGCGCAGGCGTATGCCCGCACCGGTACCGGCACCTCCACCGGCACCAAGCTGTTCTGCGTCTCCGGCACGGTCGCCCGGCCCGGCGTCTACGAGCTGCCGTTCGGGGCGTCGCTGGGCGAGCTGCTGGAGCTCGCGGGGCCGCCCGAGACGCTGCGCGCGGTACTGCTCGGCGGCGCGGCGGGCGGTTTCGTACGCCCCGACGAGCTGGACGTCCCGCTGACCTTCGAGGGCACGCGCGCCGCGGGCACCACCCTCGGCTCCGGGGTGGTGCTGGTCCTGGACGACAGCGTCGACCTGCCCCGCGTCCTGCTGCGCATCGCGGAGTTCTTCCGTGACGAGTCCTGCGGCCAGTGCGTCCCCTGCCGGGTGGGCACCGTACGGCAGGAGGAGGCGCTGCACCGGATCAAAGACCTTACGGGCGCCGCCGCGGCCGGGGACATCGCGCTGCTGCGCGAGGTCGGTCGGGCCATGCGGGACGCCTCGATCTGCGGTCTGGGCCAGACCGCCTGGAACGCCGTGGAGTCCGCCATCGACCGCCTGGGAGCCTTCAAGTGACCGCGATACCGCTGCGACCCCCGCGCCGTCTGGTCGACCTCACCCTGGACGGCGAGCTGGTCCGCGCCCCGGAGGACAGCACGCTGCTGGACACGTGCCGCGCCGCGGGCAAGGACGTCCCGACCCTGTGCCAGGGCGACACGCTCACCCCGAAGAACGCCTGCCGGGTGTGCGTGGTGGAGGTGGAGGACGCCCGCACCCTCGCCCCGGCCTGTTCCCGCCGGGTGGAGCAGGGCATGGAGGTGCGCACGGACACCGAGCGGGCCCGCCACAGCCGTAAGGTCGTCCTGGAGCTGCTGGCCTCCTCCACCGATCTGTCGACGACCCCGCGCGCGGCCGAGTGGATCGAGGAGTACGGAGCCGAGCCGGACCGCTTCGGCGCGGACGCCGCCCGGGTGGACGAGGAGCCGAAGGTCGACAACGACCTGTACGTCCGCGACTACGACAAATGCATCCTCTGCTACAAGTGCGTGGACGCCTGCGGCGAGCAGTGGCAGAACACCTTCGCGATCGCGGTCGCGGGCCGCGGTTTCGACGCCCGGATCTCCACCGAGCACGACGCGCCCCTTACCGACTCCGCGTGTGTCTACTGCGGCAACTGCATCGAGGTGTGCCCGACCGGCGCGCTGAGCTTCAAGACGGAGTTCGACATGCGGACGGCCGGGGCGTGGGACGAGTCGGCGCAGACGGAGACGACGACGGTATGCGCCTACTGTGGTGTGGGGTGCAATCTCACCCTCCATGTGCAGGACAATGAGATCGTGAAGGTCACCTCGCCGCACGACAATCCCGTCACGCACGGGAACCTGTGCATCAAGGGCCGTTTCGGCTACCAGCACGTACAGAACCACGCACAGAACCGGGACTGATCGACATGGGACGGGTCACCGAGCGACGCCGCGTCATCCGCATCCGGGACGGGGCGGTCAGCACCCGGCCGGACACCCTGGTGGCGGAGGAGCCGCTGGAGATCCGGCTGAACGGCAAACCGCTGGCGATCACCATGCGCACACCGGGCGACGACTTCGCCCTCGCCGCCGGGTTCCTGGTGAGCGAGGGCGTCCTCGGGCGCGCGGACGAGCTGGCGAACATCGTCTACTGCGCGGGCGCCACCGAGGACGGCTCCAACACCTACAACGTGGTGGATGTGACGCTCGCACCGGGTGTGCCGGTCCCGGACATCACCCTGGAGCGCAATGTCTATACGACGTCCTCCTGCGGGCTGTGCGGCAAAGCCAGCCTGGACGCGGTGCGGACGACGGCGCGCTGGGCACTCGCGGACGGCCTCGGCGACGGGACGGACGGCGGGGCTGACGGCGGGAGCCCTCCCGTCCGGATCGAGCCGGAGACGCTCTCCGTGCTCCCCGACCGGCTCCGCGCGGCGCAGCGCGTCTTCGACCGGACCGGCGGGCTGCACGCGGCGGGGCTGTTCACGCCGGACGGCGAGCTGCTGGACCTGCGGGAGGACGTGGGCCGGCACAACGCGGTGGACAAGCTGGTGGGGCGGGCGCTCCAGCAGGGTCTGCTGCCGCTGTCGGGGTCGGTGCTGATGGTCTCGGGCCGCGCCTCCTTCGAGCTGGCGCAGAAGGCGGTGATGGCGGGGATCCCGGTGCTGGCGGCGGTGTCGGCGCCCTCCTCGCTGGCGGTGGATCTGGCGGCGGAGACGGGGCTGACCCTGGTCGGCTTCCTCCGCGGCACTTCGATGAACGTGTACGCGGGTGAGCAGCGACTCGCCCTGCGGACAGCGGTCGGCGGGACCTGAGAAGCGGTCCGCCCGCTGCACGGGTTGGCGGGCCGGCCGGCGGGGAGCGCCCCCTGCGCCGGCCGGTCCCTACCGGGGCGTGTACGCGCGTCACCGGGTCCCGTACCTGCGTTCCACATCCGGGCCTTCACTCGAAAGTGTTCTTGACCGTTCGTTCTGGTTAGGTGCTACGATTGGCTCATGGCCAGAACGAAGGAATTCGACCCGGAGGCCGCCCTGCAGTCGGCTCTCGAGCTGTTCTGGCAGCGCGGCTATGAAGCGACCTCGATGGCGGACCTCGTCGACCATCTCGGCATCGGCCGCGCCAGTATCTACGCGACCTTCGGCAGCAAGCACGAGCTGTATCTGAAGGCCATGGACCGCTATGCGGAGACGCGCGACCCGTCGTTGCTGACCGAGCTGTCCCAGCCGGGCCCGGCGCTGCCCGCGGTGCGGGCGGTGGTGCGCCGCTTCGCCGAGGAGGCCGCCTCCCCGGAGATGCGGCTGGCCGGCTGCCTGGTGACCAACACAGCGGCCGAGCTGGCTCCGCACGACCCGGCGGCCGCCCGCCGGGTGGAGCTGAGCTGGGATCACGTGGAGACACCACTGTGCTCCGCGCTGATACGGGCCCAGGCCCAGGGAGAGCTTCCCGAGGACCGCGCCCCCCGTGCGCTGGCGCGGATGCTGTTCGTGCTGATGCAGGGGCTGCGGGTGGTCGGCAAGGCGTCGGACGACCCGGCCCGGGTGCGGGACGCCGCGGAGCAGGCGCTGGCACTGCTGGACTGACCTGCTTGGCCTGACGCCTTCGACCCGACCTCTGCGGCCTGACGTACCGGCCTGCCCCGGCTCGGAGCCGCACCACACCACGATCACAGGAGTGAGACAGAGCCCATTCGCATGCCCGCATATTAAAACGATCGGTCAAATATTGGGGGAGAGATGACCGTCACCGACACCCCGCGCGGCACCGGCACCACCACCACGACGCCCCATCGCCACGCCTTCGCCCTGCTCGGCTCCGTCCAGATCACCCTGATCTTCACGCTCGCGGCGATCGCCGTGCCGCTGCCCGAGATCGGCCGCGCCTTCGGCCTGGAGCGGGCCGATCTGATCCTGCTCAGTGCCGCCTATGGGCTCACCTTCGCCGGGCTGCTGCTCTTCGGCGCGCGCCTCTCCGACCGCTACGGCGGGCGGCGCGCCCTCACCGCCGGGCTCATCGTCTTCGCCGCCGCCTCGGCCGCCGCCCCGTTCTCCCCCGGCATCGGGACACTGCTCATGGCCCGGTTCGCCCAGGGCGCGGGGGCGGCCCTGATCGCGCCCGCCGCCATGGCCGTGCTGCGCGCCGTCTTCCCCACCCCCGCGGCCTATGGCAGAGCGATGGCCGCCTGGGGCGGGCTCTCGGTGCTCGGCGCGACCGCGGGCAATCTGGTCTCCGGCGTCATAGCCGAATGGCTGTCCTGGCGCTGGAGCTTCGCCGTACCCCTCGCGGTGGCCGCGGCCGCCCTCGCCCTCGCGCCCCGGCTACTGCCGGACACCGCGCCGAGCCGGGGCCGGACGCTCGATCTGCCGGGCGCGCTGCTGGCCACGGCCGGGATCACGCTGGCCAGTTACGGGCTCGTGGTCACCGACGCCCTGCCCTGGTCGTCGGCCGGGGCGCTGGCGCCCCTGCTCATCGGGGCCGCGCTGCTCGTCGCGTTCTGGTTCGCCGAGCGCCGGGCCGGCGATCCACTGCTGCCGCCCCGCTTCCTGCTGAACCGGCGGCGGGCCCTCGCCCTCGCGGCCATCGCGCTCAGCGCCTGCGCGACCGCGATGACCTTTGTGACCCTCTCGCTCCATCTCCAGCAGGACCGTGACTGGTCACCGCTGGGGACCTCGGCCGCCTTTGTGCCGTTCGCCATCGCCCTGCTCGCCTCGGGGCGGGCGGCCGGGCCGCTGATAGCCCGCTTCGGCCCTCGCGTCGTCACCGCCGCCGGGCTGGCCACGGCCGCGGCCGGGCTGGTCCTGCTCGCCCTCACCGGGCTCGACCCGCACACCCCGTACGCCTCCGCGCTGTTGCCGGGGCTGGTACTGCTGCCGGCCGGCGCCGCCGCCTCCTTCGCCGGGGCCGCCGTGCTCACCACCCATGGGGTGTCGCCCGAGCGGACCGGACTCGCGGGCGGGGTGCTGAACACGGCGATGGAGCTCGGCCCGACCGTCGTCTTCGCCATCGTGCTCACCTTCGGCAGCGATGCCTTCTCCCTCGCCGCGACGGGGGCCGCGCTCGCCCTCGTCGCCGCTCTGAACCTCCGCGTCCAGCGGACCCGTCCATCCCGTCCATCCTCTCTTCCTCAAGGAGCCATGCAGTGAACCGCTTCACCGGAAAGACCGCCCTCGTCACCGGAGCGGGCACCGGCCTCGGCCGTGCCATCGCGCTCGCCTTCGCCGCCGAAGGCGCCTCCGTGGTGGCCGCGGGGCGCACCGAATCCACCCTGGCCGAGACGGTCCGCCTCATCGAGGCCGCCGATGGCCGGGCCACCGCCGTGACCGCCGATGTCACCGACTCCGGGCAGCTGCGGGAGCTGGTGCACACGGCCGTCACCCGCTTCGGCGGACTGGACATCGCCGTCAACAACGCCGGGATACTGCGCGGCAAGGGGCCCGTCGGGGAGGTCAGCGAGGAGGACTGGGAGGCGGTGCTGCGCACCAATGTCACCGGTGTCTGGCTGGCCATGAAGCACCAGATCGCGCACATGAAGGACCACGGCGGCGGGGCGATCGTCAATGTCTCCTCCAACCTCGGCGCCCACCTCCGGGTGCCGGGCCTCGGCGCGTACAGCACCTCCAAGGCGGCGGTCGCCACGCTGACCCGGGTCGCCGCGCTCGACCATGTCCACCAGGGAATCCGGATCAACGCGGTCAGCCCCGGCGTCTCCGACGGCCCCATGTCACTGCTGCCCGGTGAGACCGAGGCCGACCGCGCCGAGCGGGTGAAGGCCGAGAATCCGCTGGGCCGGGTCGCGGAGGCGGATGAGATCGCGGCGGCCGTGCTCTATCTGGTCTCACCGGCGGCGGGCTCCGTGGTCGGCACGGATCTGGTGGTGGACAGCGGCTCGTCGGCCTGACCGGCCCCGAGCGCCCGACCGCGCCGAGCGATCGACCGGCCGGAGCAGCCCGGCCATGGAGCTCTTACCACGGAGCTCCTGCCACGGGCCTCCGGCCATGGGGCAGCCCCCACTCTTACGCGGGGGCTTGCCGCATGGCCGGGGCGCCGCCGCACCCGGAGGCTGGTGAGACATGAACGCACTCACGAAGCGCCCTCGTTTACGCCTCGTCATGGCCGCCGCCGTCACCGCCACTCTCCTCGCCGGTGCGGCCGCGGTCCCGGCCGCCGCCACCACCACCGCCGCCCCCGGAGCCCCCACAGCACCCCAAGCGCCCGCAGCGCCCGGCTCCGACTCCCCCGACCACCGGCTCACCGAGGACGAGTTGCGCCGCGAGGTGGCCCGGACCCTTGAGGACGCCGGTTTCATCGGCCTGACCGTGGAGGTGCGCGACGGCCACCGCCGGATCCACGCCCGCGCGGGCGAGGCGGAGCTGAACACCGGCCGTCCCATGCCGTACGGGGCGCACTACCGGGCCGCGAGCGTCACCAAGTCCTTCGTGGCCACGGTCGTCCTCCAACTGGTCGCCGAGGGGCGGCTCTCGCTGAGCGATCCGGTGGACAAGTGGCTGCCGGGTGTGGTGAGCGGCAACGGCAACGACGGCCGCCGGATCACCGTCAGGAATCTGCTCCAGCACACCAGCGGCATCCACAACTACGCCTACAGCGACGACACCGGCGACACGGCGGCGGACTTCGATCGGACCCGGTTCGACCATGTCTCCCCCGAGCAGGTGGTCGCCGGGGCGATGAAGCACCGGCCCGACTTCCCGCCCGCCCCGGCCGATGACCAAAAGCCCGACTGGAACTACTCCAACCCCGGCTATGTCCTCGCCGGAATGATCATCCAGAAGGTCACCGGACGCGCGTGGCCGGAGGAGGTCCGCGACCGCATCATCCGCCCGCTGGGCCTGACCGGCACCCACGAGCCGGGGGACGATCCGCGGCTGAAGGCCCCGTACGCACATACGTATCAACGCTTCCCCGGCTCCGGCACCTGGACGGACACCACGCTCCGGAACGTCTCCTGGGGCGGCGCGGCCGGTTCGCTCATCACCACCGATCGCGATCTGGACCGGTTCTACACCGCGCTGCTGAGCGGCCGTCTGCTGCCCCCGGCGCAGCTGGCCGAGATGCGCCGGACCGTCCCCGTCGGACCGGACTTCGAGGTGGCCTTCCCGCACGCCCAGTACGGGCTCGGGATGATGCGGCAGCCGCTCAGTTGCGGCGGCTACCGCTGGGGCCACGGCGGCGACCTCGAAGGGGCCACGGTGCGGACCGGCTTCACCGAGGGCGGGCGGCGCTCGGTGACCATCAGCTCCAGCGGCAAGACCGCCGACGACGAGCAGCTGCTCCGGGCCGAGGCGGCCCTGCAGCGCCTCACCGATCGCGTCCTGTGCGACGGCGCGCGCCCGAAGCCGTAAACTCTGACATCCATTGGAGAGTTTCGGGGCGTGAAGAGAGTTCCGGGCGTGAGGGCGTGAGGAGGAGGGCCCATGCGTATCGGCGAGCTGTCCCGCCGCACCGGGGTGAGCGAACGGCTGCTGCGCTACTACGAACAGCAGGGCCTCCTCCAGCCCGAGCGGCTGCCCAGCGGCTATCGCGCATACCGCGCGTCCGATGTGGCGGTGGTGCGGCGCATCCGCGCGCTGCTGGCGGCCGGGCTCTCGACGGCGACCATCTCCCAGGTCCTGCCCTGCCTCCGCGACGACGGTGAGCACCTCGTGCCCACCTGCCCGGATCTGCTCGGCGAGCTGCGGGCGGAGCGGGAGCGGATGACCGCGGCCATCGAGGAGCTCGAGCTGTCCCGGTCGCTGCTGGACAGGGTCATCACCGCGGGCCAGTCGGCCATGAACTGACCGAAGCGGGGCGCGGCCCGGGGTCAGTAGGGCAGCCGGGGGGCAGGGCCCGGCCCGGGGCAGTGGGGCAGCCGGGAGGCGGGGCGCGGCCGGGGGCGGGCGCCGCCCTCTCGCGCCCCGCCTCACCTCAACTGGCGTAGTGTCACGAGGATATGACGCACGGTCCTTGTCCCGGACGACCGCAGGACGAGACACTTTCTGCCGCAGTCATGTGTGAGACATGGGATGTCTTGATGTCCTGACGGTGTGATGCCTCCTGGCGTGATGCCCGACGGCCTTGACGTCCAGATGCCGATGCCTCCATGAGGCAGTCTGAAGGGCAGGCCGTGACCATGGCGTCAGTTCTCCGCACACGTCCCCGCACCAGACCATCCCACCCCCGTGCCAGACCATGGCGGCGCCGCGCCTGCGTGCTCCTCACCGCCGCGGCGCTGGCCCTGATTCCGCTTCCGGTACGGGCCGCGGACACGGATTCCTCCGCGTCCGCGGCCCGCGCCGACTCCGGCTTCGAACAACAGGTCCTCTTCAAGTCCGCCCAGGAACAGGGCTACTCGTGCTTCCGGATCCCGGCGATCGTCAAGGCCAAGGACGGCTCCCTGCTCGCCTTCGCCGAGGGCCGGGTCGACAACTGCGGCGACGCCGGGGACATCGATCTGGTCCTCAAGCGCTCCACCGACGGCGGCCGCACCTGGGGCCCGCTCCAGGTGATCAACGAGGGCGGCGGCGACACCCACGGCAATCCCGCACCCATCGTGGACCTGCGCACCGGCCGTATCGTGCTCGCCAGCACCTACAACACCGGCCGCGACGACTCCCAGAGCTGCGACATCCCCTGTGACCGCTCCCCGCATCTGCAGTACAGCGACGACAACGGCGCCACCTGGTCAACCCCGCGCGATCTGAGCTCCTCGCTGATGCCGCCCCAGTGGAACTCCTGGTACGCCACCGGCCCCGTCCACGGCATCCAGCTCCAGCACGGCCGGCACAAGGGACGGCTGCTCTTCACCCTCAACACCGAGAGCTACAGCGGCGGCCGCATCACCGACAACCATGCCGCGCTCGCCTACAGCGACGACGGCGGCAACCGCTGGCGCATCGGCGCGATGGACACCTACCCGCTCGCGGAGGACGGCACCTTCCGTCAGAAGCCGTCCGAGATGACGCTGGTGGAGCGCGCCGACGGATCGGTCTACGTCAGCGGGCGGGAGCAGGACGGCACCGATCTCGGCCATCGCGACTACGCCATCAGCCGGGACGGCGGCCAGAGCTTCACCGGGCCCTTCCGCACCATCCCCGATCTGCCCACTCCCCAGGTGCAGGGTTCGATCCTGCGGCTGCGCGATCCGGCCCGCGACGGCCACAGCCGGCTGCTCTTCTCGGCCCCCGCCGACCCCGACCGCCGCCGCACCATGATGGTCCGCTCCTCCTGGGACGAGGCCCGCACCTGGGACGGTGTCGAGCGCGGCAAGGTCGTCACCACCGACTGGTCCGGCTACTCCGACATGGTCGCGGTCTCCCGCGACGCGGTGGGGCTGCTGTACGAGGGCGGTGCGGTGGACGCCCGCGACGAGATCCGCTTCGCCCGCTTCACCGAGGACTGGCTGGGTCCCCGCCAGGCGCCCGCCCCCACCACCGACGACCGCGCGCCCGGCGCCCGGTCCGCGACCGTGCTCGGCGGCGCGGCGGCGCGCGGCGACGGCCGCTTCGGCGGCGGGCTGTCCTTCGACGGCACGGACGACGCGGTACGTATTCCGTACCGGACCGCCTTGCCGCTGGGCACCCGCGACTTCACCGTGAGCCTGTGGTTCCGCTACTCGGCCGCCTCCGGGCAGCATCCGTTCCTGTGGATGGGCGGGATCGGCACCAAACAGCCGCAGGTCTGGCTGCGCGGTGAGCCCGGGAGCAACCGGATCCGGGCGCTGATGACGACGGTCAACGGCTTCTCCACCTTCACCAGCGCCTCGGTGTCCACCGACGCCGCGTACAACGACGGGCAGTGGCATCACCTCGCCCTGACCCGCAGCGGCGGACGGCTCTCCCTCACCGTGGACGGCGGCACCGCCGTCACCGCCCCCGATGCCCCGGGCACCGTGAGCCGCACCGCGCCCTTCGGCCTCCACCTCGGCCAGGCCGTGGACGGCCGCTCCCATATGACCGGCGATCTCGATGAGTTCCGCCTGTACGGCCGCGCCCTGACCGACACCGAACTGCGCCGCGTCCGCGAGTTCAACGCCCCGCTCGACGACCACCACTCCGGCGCCCTCGTCCACCTCCCCCTGGACCGCGTGCGGTCATCTCATCACTAGCGGCCATCCACGACCGGACACCCGGCTAGACCACACAGAACTCATTGCCCTCCGGGTCCTGGAGCACCACCGCGTAGTACTCCATCCCCGGCTCGTCCATGATCCGCTGCACCGTGGCTCCGGCCTCCTTCAGCCGGTCCACGGTCGCGGTGACCCGCTCGGTGCGGACCGCCAGGGGCACATCGCGCCCGCCGCCCACCTTCAGATCCAGATGCAGCCGGTTCTTGGTGACCTTCGACTCCGGAACCTGCTGGAACCACACCCTCGGACCCTGCCCCTCCGGATCCACGATGGACTCCGGTATCTCCCCGGCCCCGGGAGGCAGCTCCTCCGCGGGCACCCCCATGTCCGCCCAGTACTCCCGCCAGGTGGCATGGCCGCCGGGCGGGGGCTCGGGCACATAGCCAAGGGCCTCGGCCCAGAAGGCCACCATCCGGCGTGGCTCGGCACAGTCGATGGTCAGCTGCAGGGTGAGCGTCGTCATGTCCGAAGCCTCGCAGAGGGGTCTGACAACAGCCTCCCGAGAGGGTCTGAAAACGAGACCCGCCGCGAGTACGTCCCGCTGGACGAGTAGTTCCGAAAGGCTTGAAGCGTGGCGTGAGCGTGCGATAGCAGGGCCGCTGTTGCAGCCGATGCAGAACGAGATTCTTGATCGGGCGCTTGGCGGAGCCGCGAGGGGCTCCGACTGGATGGGGGTCGCACCGCGCGGCGGTTTCCGTAGCGCGGTGACGACGGTGGATGGACGCTTTCGCCGTTTTAGTTGTCTTGGCCTGCGGGGACGAAGTTCGCGTATTCCTCGATGCGGGTGATCAGACCCTTGTCGTCGAAGCGGAAGTACACCGCGGCGTGGACCTCGCCGCGCATGCCGTTGGTGGTGGCGACGTGCACCACGTGCTGCTGGAGGACTTCGCCGGGCTGTGAGAACTGGCGGGTGATGTCGTAGCGCATCAACTCGATGGATTCGATCTGCCCCTCCATCCCGGCGATGTTCTCCTCGATCGACTGCTCGCCCTTGCCGTCGTTGTGCCACACCGTCGTCGTCTCGGCACACATCGCGCGGGCGGCCTTCCAATCCCGGTTCTCCAGCGCGCGGAGGTAGGCGACGGCCTTGTCCTTGAGTTCCTGGCTCATGCGGGTTCTTCCTTCGGTACGAACTGCGGTGAACAGCGGACGGATTGAGGTGGGGTCAGCCCTGGTCGGCAGCGTGAATGAGGGCGCGTTCGCCGACCTCGACGCGCATCGGCAGGTGGTTGCCGAACGGCGAGAGCGGACAGGTCGCCTTGTTGAAGTCGACGGTCACCGCGGAGCCGGGCTCCAGCAGCGGCAGGACCAGCCAGCGGCCGATCTGCGGCGTCGAATCGCCGTTGGTCTCGTCGGTGAAGATGACCAGGCGCTGGCCGGGCGACTCCTCCAGCACAGCCAGGACGTACTCGGTGCCGTGGGTGGTCACGACCAAGTCGACGGGGGCCAGGATCGCTTCCGTCGACCGCGGCGCGGTCAGCCGTTCCACCTCGATCCGACGCCCCGTCTCCGCGGCCCGGTAGTGGCCCTCGAACACCCACGTGGGGTCGTAGGGGAAGCGGTCGATGCCGCTGAGGCCGGAGTGCTCCACGCGAGTCCGGTCCATGACGATGACGCCATAGAAGCCGTCGGCTCCGCCGGCGAACCCGTTCAGGCCGCCGGGAAAGTCCAGCTTGGCGCCGGAGGGGACTTCGGCGGTGCCGTCGACCGTTTCGCCGTTGACGCGCACGCCGTCGGCGGCCTTGGCCGTCACGGTCAGCGCGCCGGTTTCGGTGGTGGTCCAGATGCCGGGCAGGCCGTCCAGCGTGTGCGCATCGTGGCCGCTGATCTTGGCCTTGGCGGTGACCGTGCCTTTCCCGTTGACTCCGGCGATCTCCTCCCACCGGCCCTCGCGCCAGGCGTCGTAGTCGGCGGGAATCCGCGGTGCGGTCATGGGGGTGCTCCCTTCCTCTCCACCGCGCCATGGGGTCGCGGCAGGTAGCGCTGCGTGAGGCGTGCGCGGGGCATGGTTGCTCAGCCCAACGACGCGCACGCCGGTGCGCGGCAGTGGTTGCGTATAAGGCAAGTAATGGGGTGCGGTTGCTGCCCGGCAGGCAAGCCGGGCAGCCGGGGTCAGGCGCGGCGCGCGGCCCACACGGTGCGCTCGGTCCGCACGGCGAGGTCGTCGCGGCGCAGGATGCTCTTCGGGCCGCTTTCGTCCAGGAGTTCGTCGAGTGCGGCAAGGTCCGCGGCGTCGAGCGCGGGGGCGGCGACGCCGCGGATGCGTTGCAGGCTTCCCAGGGCGTAGCGGCCGATGGTCTCGCTGCGGCTGCCTGCGATGTTGACGGTGATGGTGCGCTCGTCCTCGACGGCGAACCTGGCGGCGGTCAGCATCGGCCCCCAGTCGGCGCCACGGTGCGGGACGTGCTCGGCGTGGAAGCTGTCGGTCGCGGCATGCGCGCGCTCCTCGAGTCCGGGCCGCTCTTCGGGGGCGTCGGCGGGCAGGAACCGGGGGAAGCCGTCCAGCTCGACGACCGCGAACAGGCCGCCCGGCACGAGGAGTTCGTGCACGCTGGCCAGTGCCCGCGTGGGGTGGGCCATGTGATGCATCGACGCCGAGGCCCACACCAGGTCGGGTGTGCCGAGGTCAGGCCAGTGGTCGGTGTCGAGGTCGGCCTGCACGGTGCGCACCCGGTCCTGCACGCCGCGGGCGCACGCCTTCTCCCGCAGCAGCTGCAGGTGGCCGGCAGAGGTATCGACGGCGGTGACATGTGCATCGGGGAAGCGTTCGAGGAGCGCGAAGGTACCCGCGCCGGTGCCGCAGCCCAGGTCCACGATCTGGCGCGGCTCGGCCTTCAAGGGCAGCCAGGCGGTGATGTCCGCGATGTGCTCGGCGAGGACCTCGGCGTCCAGATCGAGGATTTCCGCCTGGCCGCTGTCGTCGTGCTGCTCGTGGTGGTGGCCGTGCGAGCCGCCATGGTGGGGGGTGTGCTCGTGTCCTGGGGTCATGGCCCCACCGTAAGCACTCCATGCGTGAACCGCACGACCTCTTGCGTACGAGGCAACCAGGTCGCCCGATACGCTGCCCGCCACGCAAGATCATCCCTCGTGTGGCGGCGCAGCCCCCGTCCCGCGGGTGCTACTCGCAGGGCCCCTTCGCGCCGTCGCACTCGCCGTTCTCGCCTGCGTCGCGCTGGTGGCCGCGGCGGGCATCTCGGTCGAAGATCCCCATGATCTCGCACGGTCCGCCCTCGGCGCCGATCGCGTGCGGCATCATGGTGGGGAACTCGGCAGCCTGGTTCGTCTCGATCCGGAACCGTCGGTGCCCGAGCATCAGGATCGCCGTACCGGAGAGCACGACAAGCCATTCGCGGCCCGGGTGAGCACGCATGCGGGCCGGGTTGTCCGGCGGGGGTTCGGTCATCCGTTGACGCATGACGCTCATGCCGGGGTCGCCCTTTACCGGCCAGCGCATCAAGCCGTGGGCGCCGTCGATCATCGGGCTGATGACGACGTCGTCGGCCGCGTTCTCCACGAGCTGGTCCAGCGTCGTGTCGAGAGCGCGGGCGATAGTCACAAGCTGGTCCAGGGCGAGACGGCGCTGACCGTTCTCGATCCGGCTCAGCGAGGACTGGCTGAGCTTGGCACGGGAGGCCAGTTCCTCCAGGGACCACCCCTGCGCGACCCGCAGGGCACGGATCCGTTTGCGCACGAGGCTGTCCAGCTGCCCATCTTCTTGCGTCATAGGCAACATGATATGCCCTTGCTGCAATGTGGGCTTAACGTCGAATACAGATGGTCCAGCACGGGGGCCACGTACGACGAAAGGGCGCGACGTGTCTGCGCAGACTTCCCGCTACGAGAGCGACACCCTGCCCACCGACACCGTGGACGCGGTGGTCATCGGCGGCGGCGCCGCCGGCCTGAACGGTGCACTCATGCTCGCACGCTCACGCCGCTCGGTCGTCGTCATCGACAGCGGCACCCCGCGCAACGCGCCCGCCGCAGCCATGCACGGCTTCATCGTCCTGGACGGCACCCCGCCGCCCGAGATCCTCAAGCGCGGCCGGGCGCAGGTCCGCCAGTACGGCGGCCAGATCGTCTTCGGCGAAGTCGCCGCCGCCGAGCCCGCCGACCCCGTCGACGGGGACCTGCGCTTCACCGTCACCCTCGCCGACGGCCGCAGCGTGACCGCGCGCCGCGTCTTGGTAGCTACCGGCCTGCGCGACGTGCTGCCCGATGTGCCGGGTCTGGCCGAGCACTGGGGCCACTCCGTTGTGCACTGCCCCTACTGCCACGGCTGGGAGGTCCGCGACGAGCCGATCGGCATCCTCGCCACCAGCCCCGCCTCCCTCCACCACGCGCTGCTGTTCCGCCAGCTCACCGACGATCTGATCTATTTCACGAACGGCACCGCCCTCGATGCGGACACCCGCGCCCGGTTCGCCGCCCGCAACATCCGCATCGTCGAGACCGGGGTGCAGGAAGTCGTCGAGGAGGACGGGGCTCTCGCCGGTCTGGGCCTGGTCGACGGCTCCTTCGTCGCCCGGCGCGTGATCGCGGTCGCCACGCAGATGCGGGCCCGCGCCGAGGGCCTGGACGGGCTGAAGCTGCCGATGGAGGACCTGCCCGACAACATGGGCCGTCGCTTCGCCTCCGCCATGGCCGGCACCACCGACGTCCCCGGCGTATGGGTCGCCGGAAACGCAACCGACCTCACCGCTCAGGTCGGCGCGTCCGCCGCGGCCGGAGCCCTGGCCGGATCCCACATCAACGCCCTGCTCGCGGCTGCCGACACCGACGCGGCCCTCGCCGCCGCCCAGGCCGAGAACGCTCCCGCCTGACACTCCCGCTGCCGTAGCTGGACCGCGCGACCGCACCCAGCCCTCCGCGCGGTGAACGGCCCTCCTGCTTCACCCCCCTTGGCGACCGGCCCTGTCCCGGCGCTGATTCTGCATGCCCTTTTCGGAAGGAAACCATGAGTAGCAACCAGCCTCCCCAGGCGGCGGCCGTGCCAGTGAGCGGCGGGGGTACGCCGGATGCGCGTCAGCTGCGCGCGATCCTGATCACCGTGTCGATCGCGCTGATGGCCGTCATCGCCTCGGTGTCCGGCCTGAACGTCGCCCAGACCCACATGGCCGTCGAGTGGGGCGCTTCGCAGACCACCGTCCTGTGGATCATCAATATCTACACCCTCGCTCTGGCCGCGCTGCTGCTGCCGCTGGGTGCGATCGGTGACCGGCTGGGCCGCAAGCCCATGCTGATCACCGGCCTGATCATCTTCGGTGCCGCGAGCGTCGTCGCGGGGCTCGCCCCGTCGGCCGGGGTAATGATCGGCGCCCGTGTGGCCGCGGGCATCAGTGCCGCGATGATCATGCCGATCACGCTGGCCGTCATCACCTCGACGTTCCCCGAGGAAGAACGGGGCAAGGCGATCGGCGTGTGGACCGGTGTCGCCGGAGGTGGCGGCATCCTGGGCATGTTCCTTTCCGCGCTCCTGGTGGACGTCGCGGACTGGCGGTGGCTGTTCGTGCTGCCCATGGTCCTGGTCGTGATCGCGCTGGCGATGACGTTCAAGTCGGTGCCCAACTCCCGTGAACGCTCCTCCCATTCGTTCGACACCATCGGCGCGCTGGTGTCGACCATCTCCGTCATCGGCCTGATCTTCGTGCTGCAGGAAGGCCCGGAGCGCGGCTGGACCGACTCGATCACCCTGATCAGCCTGGCCGTCGGCGTGATCGCCGCGATCGTGTTTGTGGCCTGGGAGCTTCGCCGCCGCGACGCATCCTTGCTGGACGTACGCCTGTTCCGTGAGCGCGGCCTGGCCAGCGGCTCGATCACGCTGCTCGTCGTCTTCGGCGTCCAGGCCGGTATCGCCGTCGTGCTGTTCCCGTTCTTCCAGGCCGTCCTCGGCTGGTCGGGTCTGCTGTCCACGGTGGCGATGATGCCGATGGCGATCATGATGATGATGGCTTCCGGCCTGGCCCCGAAGATGGCTGCCAAGATCGGCGCCCGCTCCACCGTGACCGTGGGCGTCGCCCTGGCCACCGTCGGCCTCGTGCTGATGGCGCTGTTCGTGTCCGTCGACGGCGGCTACCTGTCCATCCTGGCCGGCATGCTCGCCATGGGCATCGGCATGGGTCTGTCGATGACGCCGTCCACCGAGGCCATCACCAGCTCGCTGCCCCGCGCCAAGCAGGGCGTGGCCTCCGCCCTCAACGACGTCACCCGCGAATTCGGCACCGCCCTTGGCGTCGCGATACTCGGCGCGCTCCTGGCCAACGGCTACCGCAGCGCCATCGACGACAAGCTCGGCGGCATCCCCCAGGGGGCCGCGGACACCGCACGCGAAGGCATTGCCAACGCCGTCGAGGTGGCCCCGAGCACCGGCAGCCACGCCCAGGACCTGATCCACACCGCGCAGCAGTCCTTCGTCGACGGCTGGCAGCAGGCCATGTGGGCAGGAGCCGCCGTCATGGGCGTGCTGCTCGTCTACGTCACTCTTCGCGGGCCGAAGGGCTCAGACCCCGCCATCGTGGAGGCGGCGGAGACCACGGAGACCGTCGCCGTCCGGTGACGCTCAAGAACCGGGCGGATCATCCGTCAGGCGTTGGGCACCGCGATACCGCGGTGCCCAACGCCCCAGCTCAGCAGCGCACGTCGTAACGGGGACGCCCATGCTGGAACAGCATGGTGGACGGACCTTCGAGGGCGTTGCCATCCGTGTCGCCCAGCGCGTTCTCGCGATGGCTGCCGCGATCTGGCACAACCACAAGTCCGGTGCCCCCGTCTTGCGGTCCCTGACCGCATTGACCACTAACCACATCGGAACTACTCGTCTAGGGTGAACGGCCGTGACCGAAGCCGACTTCCTCAGCTCCACCCGGGCGTCCTACAACGCCATAGCCCTCGACTACGACAAGCAGTATCGCGACGAACTGGCTGCCCAGACGCTTGAGCGGGCGGTGTTCGCCGGGTTCGCCGAGCTGGTGCGGAACGCCGGGGGCGGACCGGTGGCCGATGTCGGCAGCGGTCCGGGCCGGGTGACGGCCCACCTCCATGAGCTGGGGCTGTCCGCGTACGGGATCGACCTGTCGCCGGCGATGGTGGAGCTGGCCCGGCGGGAGCATCCCGGGCTGCGGTTCGAGGAGGGGTCGATGCTGTCCCTGGACATCGCGGACGGCACCCTCGCCGCCGTGGTGGCCTGGTACTCGACGATCCACGTTCCGCAGGAGCGGCTGCCGGATGTGTTCGCCGAGTTCCACCGGGTGCTGGCGCCCGGTGGATACGCGCTGGTGGGCTTCCAGGTGGGCGATGAGCAGCGGGTCTACACGGAGGCGTTCGGTCATGAGGTGTCGCTGAGCTTCCGCCGGTGGCAGCCGGACCGGATCGCCGAGTTGCTGGCCGCGGCCGGACTGCCGGTCCGCGCCCGGACCTTCCGGGAGCCGGAGCGCTGGGAACCCACCCCGCAGGCGTCCCTCATCGCCCGCAAGCCGCCGCTGCCGCCTGCCGGCGACCAGAACGCCGGAGACCAGAACGCCGACGACCAGACCGCCGGAAACCAGACCGCCCGAAACCAGACCGCGGAAGGCTGACGTCAGACGCGGGTCAGCGCGGCCTTGTCCGCGCTGTCCGTACGCGCCTGAGCGGCCTCCGATCCCGTCTCGGCCCCCGTCACCGCCGCCTCCGGCGCCCGCGCCGCATAGCGGCGGGCCAGCACCGCGCAGACCATGAGCTGCATCTGGTGGAAGAGCATCAGCGGCAGCACCGCCAGGCTCGCCTGGGCGCCGAAGAGCACACTCGCCATCGGCAGCCCGGCGGCCAGGCTCTTCTTCGACCCCGCGAACACGATGGTGATCCGGTCCTCGCGGACGAAGCCCAGCTTCCGTGAGCCGTACGAGGTGAGCGTGAGCATCACCGTGAGCAGGACCGCCTCGACGCCGAGAAGGATCGCCAGCCGGGCCGGGGTGACCTGGTGCCAGATGCCCCGGGTCATGCCCTCGCTGAACGCCGCGTAGACCACGAGCAGCACCGAGCCGCGGTCGACCAGGCGCAGCACCGCCCGGTGGCGGGAGATGAAGCCGCCGATCCAGCGGCGCAGGAGCTGACCGGCGAGGAAGGGGGCCAGGAGCTGGAGCCCGATCTTGACCATCGAGTCGGCCGAGAAGCCGCCTCCGCCGCCGCCCAGCAGCAGCGCGGCCAGTACCGGGGTGACGACCACGCCGAGCAGGCTGGAGAAGGAGCCCGCGCAGATCGCGGCGGCGACATTGCCCCGGGCGATCGAGGTGAAGGCGATGGAGGACTGGACCGTGGAGGGCACCAGGCACAGGAAGAGCAGCCCGGTATAGAGGGGATGCGTCAGCACGTACGGCACCAGGCCGCGCGCGGCGAGGCCGAGGGCCGGGAAGATGACGAAGGTGCACACCAGCACGGTCAGGTGGAGCCGCCAGTGGCGCACTCCGTCCAGCGCCTCACGGGTGGAGAGCCGGGCGCCGTAGAGGAAGAAGAGGAAGGCGACCGCGACCGTGGTGGCCCCGTCGGTGACGGTGGCGGCCCGGCCGCTGACCGGGAGCAGCGCGGCGAGCGCCACGGTGCCGATGAGTCCGAGGATGAAGCCGTCCAGCGGGAGCCAGGAGGGGAGGGCAATCTTGCGGAGGTGCGGGCGGTGCGGCATTCGTTCTCTTTCTCGCTCTTTCTCATCCGGCGTGGACAGGCGTGAACTGGCATGGACACGGACGGGGCCCCGTCCATAGTGCTCCTGATCAAGGCCATCGGGAATCCTGCATACCGCTCTGACTGCCATCGCGTTCCGTGATGGGTATCGGCATACAGTGGCTCCATGTACGACCCCG
Source organism: Streptomyces sp. 11-1-2 (assembly GCF_003595545.1). Lineage (NCBI taxonomy): Bacteria > Bacillati > Actinomycetota > Actinomycetes > Kitasatosporales > Streptomycetaceae > Streptomyces > Streptomyces sp. 11-1-2. The sequence continues at coordinate 8,512,161 of NZ_CP022545.1, read as the reverse complement.
CCCAGCTCCGGACGTTTCTCGCGGTGTCCCAGACCCTGAGCTTCACCCAGGCCGCCGACCGCCTCGGGGTGCGCCAGTCCACCGTGAGCCAGCAGGTACGCAAGCTGGAGGCGGCCGTGGGGCGGCAGCTTTTCGCCCGCGACACCCACGGGGTGGAGCTGACCGAGGACGGCGAGGCGATGCTGGGGTTCGCCCGCTCGATCCTGGAGGCGAACGAGCGGGCGGCGAGCTGGTTCCGGGGCACCCGGCTGCGCGGCCGGCTGCGCTTCGGCGCCTCGGAGGACTTCGTGGTGACCCGGCTGCCGGAGATCCTGGAGGGGTTCCGCCGCGATCACCCCGAGGTGGATCTGGAGCTCACCGTCGAGCTGTCGGGCACGCTGCATGAGCGGCTGGAGGCGGGCAAGCTGGACCTGGTGCTGGCCAAGCGGTCCGAGGACCGGCCGGGCGGCCAGCTCGTGTGGCGGGACCGGCTGGTGTGGATCGGCGCCGAGCGGCTGCGGCTGGATCCGGACCGTCCACTCCCCCTGATCGTCTTTCCGCCACCCGGGCTGACCCGGGCCCGCGCGCTGGATGTGCTGGAGCGGCACGGCAGGTCATGGCGGATCGTCTGCACCAGCGGCAGTCTCAACGGCCTGGTCGCGGCGGCGCGTGCCGGGCTCGGGGTGATGGCACACACCCATGGCCTGATTCCGCCCGGCCTTGCGCCGGTGCCCGAACGGGCCGGGCTGCCCGACCTCGGCCCCGTGGATTTCGTACTGTTGTACGGAAAGCGGCGGCAGGACGGCGCCTCGCACGCCGCCGCGGAGCGACTCGCCGCCGCGATCCTGGCCGGGCCTGTGCCACGATCGGAGAGATTTCGTGCAGAAGACCGTTACATATGAGCCACACACGCGGCGCATAGGACCAGACTCCACGCAATCCGCCCTCGTCGGGGCCTGATTGACCGTCTTTCACCTTACAGGCCGCCCGGCATTCCGTGCGTTCCGGGCACAAAACACCTCTCCCGCATCGGGGCCGGATCGGGTACGGTCGCGGCGCTGTGCCCAGCGGCTTCAAGGAGCAGGTATTGCGCGAGTTCACCGTCCCCCCGATGGCGACGGCGCCCCAGGCCGGAGGACTGGCGGATGCCGTCTTCGACCATGCGGACGCCGATCCCCACCGGGTGGCGCTGGCACGCAAGACGGCGGATGACCGCTGGCAGGACGTGACCGCGGGCCAGTTCCGGGACGAGGTGACGGCGCTCGCCAAGGGGCTGTTGGCCCAGGGCGTCCGGTTCGGCGACCGCGTCGCGATCATGTGCCCCACCCGCTACGAATGGACGCTCTTCGACTTCGCCCTGTGGACCCTGGGCGCCCAGAGCGTCCCGCTGTATCCCACCTCCTCCGCCGAGCAGGTCTGCTGGATGCTGCATGACGCGGGGGTCTCCGCCTGTGTCGTGGAGCATGAGGACCATGCGATGACGGTCGGCTCGGTGGTCGGCCGGCTGCCGCATCTGAGGCGGCTGTGGCAGCTGGACGCGGGGGCGCTGGAGGAGTTGCTGGCGGCCGGGGAGTCGGTCGAGGACGATCTGGTCGAGCGGCACCGGCTGGCCGTGACCCCCGAGCAGCCCGCGACCATCATCTACACCTCGGGCACCACCGGCCGCCCCAAGGGCTGCGTGATCACCCACGCCAATCTGATGGCCGAGTGCGACAACATCGTCGAGCGGTACGAGGAGGCCTTCCACTCCAAGCGCGGCGACGAGGCCGCCACCCTGCTCTTCCTCCCGCTCGCCCATGTCTTCGGCCGGATGGTCGAAGTCGCCTCCATCCGCGGCAAGGTCAAGCTCGGGCACCAGCCCCGGCTCTCGGCCGCCGCGCTGCTGCCCGATCTGAAGACCTTCCGGCCGACCTTCATCCTCGCGGTGCCGTACATCTTCGAGAAGGTGTTCGCGGCGGCGCGCCGCAAGGCCGAGGCGGAGGGCAAGGCCGCGGTGTTCGAGAAGGCCGTGGACGTGGCGGTGCGGTACGCGGAGGCGCTGGAGGCCAAGGCGTTCGGCACCGGGCCGGGTCCGGGCGCCGCGCTGCGCATGCAGCATCAGTTCTTCGAGAAGGCCGTGTACGGCAAGGTGCGCGCCGCGATGGGCGGCCGGGTCCGGCACGCGATGTCGGGCGGTTCCGGCATGGAGCGGCGGCTCGGGCTGTTCTTCGCGGGCGCGGGCGTCACCATCTACGAGGGCTACGGCCTGACCGAGTCCACCGCCGCCGCCACCGCCAACCCGCCCGAGCAGACCCGGTTCGGCACGGTCGGCGTGCCGATCCCGGGCACCACGGTTCACCTCGCCGACGACGGCGAGGTGTGGGTGCGCGGCGGCCAGGTCTTCGAGGGCTATCTGGGCGACCCCAAGGCGACCGACGCGGTGCTGCGCGACGGCTGGCTCGCCACCGGCGACCTGGGCACGCTGGACGACGACGGCTATCTCACCATCACCGGGCGGAAGAAGGAGATCCTGGTGACCTCCAGCGGCAAGTCGGTCTCCCCCGGCGGCCTGGAGGAGCGGGTGCGGGCCCATCCGCTGGTCGCCCAGTGCATCGTGGTCGGCAACGACCGTCCGTATATCGCGGCGCTGGTCACCCTGGACTCGGAGGCGGTCGCGCACTGGCTGACGATGCGCGGCAAGCCGGAGCTGCCGCCGGGCGACCTGGTCCGGGACCCCGATCTGGAGACCGAGATCCGGCGCGCGGTGGTGGCGGCGAACACCACCGTCTCCCAGGCGGAGTCGATTCGTACCTTCCGGATACTTGCCGCGCAGTTCTCCGAGGAGCATGGTCTGCTGACGCCGTCGCTGAAACTGAAGCGAAAGGCCATCGAACAGGCATACGCCGTCGAGGTCGAGGCGCTGTACCACTCCTGAGCCGCGAAGGGGGCACGAAATGATCGATGTCATTCTCCCCGAACTTCCCGAACGTGAACTGTCCCTGTTGTCCGAGGAGACACCTCAGCCCAGCGGCCCGAGGCTGGCCGGGCGAGTGGTCCTGGGCGGGCCGGTGGCCTTACCGGTGACGGCGGAGTTCGTCGAACCGGATCCGGAGCTGCGGGACTTCCTGCGTACCGAGGCCGACAACGCCGTCTACCACCTGGTGCATCTGTCGGTGACCTGCGCCCGGGACGCGCCGGACCCCGCCCTGCACTCGGTCAATCTCGATGTCACACTCACGGCCGAACCGGTGCGGCGGGGCACCACGGTCTTCCAGCCGGTGGCCTGGTCCATGACCCCGCGCCAGCTCACCGCGGAGGCGAGGGCCACGCCACCGGCGCAGGCGGCCCACCTCGGCCCGCGGCTCGGTTTCCGGGAGGTTCTGCACACCGCGTACGGCGAGCGGGTCTTCCTGGAAGCGCGGCGTGAACTGCGCTCCGACCCGGGCTGGGAGATCCGGCACACCTCGGCGGCGCGCATCGGCGGGACCTACCGGCTGGCCATGGTGGTGCGGGCACCGCGCGGGGCGGTGAGCCGGGCGGCGGTCGCGGTGGGCGCGACGGTGCGTGAGGGGCACACCCTGCACCGCTTCCGGGAGGAGCTCGAGGAAACGCTGCACCTCACCGCGGATCAGTAGAGCGGATCAGTAGATACGGGGGCGGGGCACGAGCGGTACGAGCACAGGCAAGGAGCGACGGGAACGGTGGACGGCCAGGACGGGGACGGACATCCGGCGCTGACGACCGAGGAGATCCGGGAGTTGGCGCGGGTCTTCCCGCCCGGCCCGTCCGCCGTGGCGCTGCTGCGCAGGGCCGGCCTGACCGCCGAGCACATCCCGGCGGCGACCGGCACCACCGCCGCGGAGTTCTGGTCCGCGGTGGCCCGCGCGGTGGCCGCGGACCGGATCGCGGACGGCAGACTGCGCGTCCTGGCCGCCGCCTGCGTCACCTATCCGCACAACGCGGTGTTCCGCGCCGCCTTACGGGAGCCGGGCGGCGGCGGTCTACGGCGGGTGCTGGTGACCGGCGCCGCGCCGGGGTCCCAGGAGTTAGCCGCGGTCCAGCGGGCCGCGCGGGGCGTCCTGACGGTCGACCAGTGCCCCGCCTCGGCCGCCACCGATCTGCGGCGGATCCTCACCGTGCGCCCGGATGTGCTGCATCTGGTCTGCCGCCGCGAGGGGCGCACGCTGGTCTTCGAGGACGGCGACGGCCAGGCGCATCGCACCTCCGCCGCCCGCCTGGCCGAGCTGCTGACCGCCTATCGCCGGCTGACCGGCGCCCCGCTGCCCGGTGTGGTGCTCGGCTGCCCCGACGGCGCGCCGCTCGCCGCGCTCTTCGCCCGGGCGGCCGAGGTGGTGGTCGCCCATCGCGGACCGCTGGAGGGCGCGGCGGCCTTCGCGGGCGGGCTCTACGGCCTGCTGGGCGAGGTGCCCACGCTGGCGCAGGCGGCGCGGCGGGCGGCGGAGCGCCTCGGGCGGGACGGCGGCGGGGTGGTGGTTCTGCGCGGACGACCCTGGTGAACGGGGCCCGGCGGGAATGCCTGCCGCTCGTTGATCGTTGTATCTGCGGAAGCATGCAATCCACATCCGACGTTAGGATCGACTGCCCGTGAGCAAGGTCCCGTTCATCACCCTCAACAACGGCGTGCGGATGCCGCAGCTCGGCTTCGGTGTCTGGCAGGTCCCGGACGACGAGGCGCAGGTCGCGGTGCGCACCGCGCTGGACGCCGGGTACCGCAGCATCGACACCGCCGCGATATACGGCAACGAGGAGGGCACGGGGAAGGGGCTCGCCGCGTCGGGCATCGCGCGCGACGAGCTGTTCGTCACCACCAAGCTCTGGAATGGCGACCAGGGGTACGACTCGACCCTGCGCGCCTTCGACACCTCGCTGGCCAAGCTGGGCCTGGAGTATGTGGATCTCTACCTGATCCACTGGCCGCTGCCCGAGGTCGACAAGTACGTGGACACCTGGAAGGCGTTCGAGAAGATCTACTCCGAGGGCCGCGCCAAGGCCATCGGCCTTTCCAACTTCCACGCCGCCCACACCCAGCGGCTGCTCTCCGAGACCTCGATCATCCCGGTGATCGACCAGATCGAGCTGCACCCGCAGCTCCAGCAGGCGGAGCTGCGCGCCTTCAACGCCCGCCATGACATCGCCACCGAGGCGTGGTCCCCGCTCGGCCAGGGCAAGGGCCTGCTGGAGGACCCGAAGCTGGCGGCGATCGCCCAGAAGCACGGGAAGTCCCCGGCCCAGGTGGTGCTGCGCTGGCATCTGGATCTCGGCAATGTGGTGATCCCCAAGTCCGTGACCCCGTCCCGGATCCAGGAGAACATCGACGTCTTCGACTTCCAGCTGGACTCCGAGGACCTGTCGGCGATCGACTCCCTGGAGGCCGGCAACCGGCTGGGCTTCGACCCCGAGACCTTCAACGGCTGAGCCCCGGCACTCCCCCGCTACGCCGTCCGCCCCGTCGCGTCCCCCGCGGCGGGGCGGACCCGTATCCACCCGCACCGCGCGTCGTGGCATATCCCGGGCGCATGACCCCTCATCCGGGGCTCACGCGCCCGCCGAGCGAGGCACGTCCCCGGCAATTACGCTTGGCGCCCAGATGGACACACAGCGTGACCATCTCTCGAGCGAGGAGACAGAAGATGTCCCGCAGACGCCGTCACGGCCTTGAGCTGGCCGCCGGTTGCACCGTCGCGATAGCCGCCCTCTTCCTGGGGAGCGGCATACCCGCGGTGGCCGACCCCGGTGAACCCTCCCCCCGCCCCCGGAGGGAGGTGCCCCCCGAGATGCTGGCCTCGATGCAGCGCGATCTGGGCCTGACGGCCGATGAGGCGCGGATGCGGATATCCAATGAGTACCGGGCCGGGGCCACCGAGCCGGGGCTGCGCAAGAGCCTGGGCGGCAGCTACGGCGGCGCATGGGTGACCGGCAACACCGCCGAACTCACCGTCGCCACCACCGACGAGGAGCAGAGCGGCACCATCACGGCCGGCGGCGCCAAGGCCGCGGTCGTCAAGCACAGCCTCAAGGCCCTCACCGACGCCAAGCAGGCCCTGGACCGTACCGCCTCGGAGCGCCCCCCGGCGGCCGATGTCGCCTCCGCCTGGTACGTCGATGTCAAGAGCAACAGCGTCGTGGTGCAGTCGGCCGAGCCGAGCGAGGCGGCCGCCTTCGTCGCCACCAGCGGCGCGGACCGCGAGGTCATACGGGTCGTGGAGTCGGCCGAGCGGCCGAGCCCGCTGTACGACCTGCGGGGCGGCGAGGCGTTCTACATCAACGACGCCGCCCGCTGCTCGATCGGCTTCTCGGTGACCCAGGGCGAGCAGAACGGCTTCGTCACCGCCGGCCACTGCGGCAGCCAGGGCGACACCACCACCGGCTTCAACCGGGTGGCCCAGGGCAGCTTCCAGGGCTCCACCTTCCCCGGCCATGACTACGCCTGGGTGTCCACCAACGCCGACTGGGCTCCGCAGCCGTGGGTGATCGGCCCCGACGGCACCAACGTCACCGTCACCGGCTCCCAGGAAGCCCCGGTGGGCTCGTCCGTCTGCCGCTCCGGCTCGACGACCGGGTGGCACTGCGGCACCATCCAGCAGCACGACACCAGCGTGCAGTACCCGCAGGGCACGATCAACGGGGTCACCCGCACCAACGTCTGCGCCGAACCGGGCGACTCCGGCGGCCCGTTCATCTCGGGCAGCGAGGGGCAGGGCGTCACCTCCGGCGGCTCCGGCAACTGCACCGTCGGCGGCACGACGTACTACCAGCCGGTGAACCCGATCCTGACGACCTACGGGCTCACCCTCACCACCGGTTGACGCCGGGGTGCCGAGGCCGCCGCGGTCGAACGGACCGGCGGCGGCCTCGCGCATGCGCTCGCACGTGTCCTCACGCCCGTCCTCGCGCGTGTTCGGAGCACCTTGACCAATCCGCACCCCTCCGGGCGACGAATGAGGTACGACACCTCCGTGTGCGCCGCATCGTTCCCGGAAGGACGGCTTGTGAGAGAACCCGTGTACATCGGCGGACCGGCCGCGCGCGGACCGGACCTCGAAGAGTTGCTCCAGATGGTGGCCCGGGGGGACCAGAACGCGTTCGGAGCCCTCTACGACGCCGTCAGCGGGCCGGTCCTCGGGCTGACGCGCAGTCTGCTGCGCAACCCGGCGCAGGCCGAGGAGGTCACACAGGAGGTCCTGGTCGAGGTGTGGCGGTCCGCGGCGCGGTTCGACCCGGGCCGGGGCAGCGCCATGGCCTGGATCATGACGGTGGCGCACCGGCGCGCCGTGGACCGGGTCCGCTCGGCGCAGGCCGCCTCCGACCGCGAGGAGCGCGCCGCGCTGCTGTCCCGTACCCCGGCGTTCGACGAGGTGACCGAGCAGGTGGAGGCCAGGCTGGAGCGCGAGCAGGTGCGCCGGTGCATGCGGACGCTGACCGAGTTGCAGCGGCAGTCGGTGACGCTCGCCTACTACCGGGGGCGCTCCTACCGCGAGGTGGCGGAGCTGCTGTCGCTGCCGCTCGGGACCGTGAAGACCAGACTCCGGGACGGGCTCATCCGGCTCCGGGACTGCATGGGGGTCGGCGCATGACCAGAGCGGATCTGCACACCTTGACCGGGGCGTACGCGGTGCACGCCCTGTCGGGGCGGGAGTTGACCGAGTTCGAGCGGCATCTGGCGGTCTGCGACGCCTGCCGTCAGGAGGTACGGGAGCTGCGGGAGACGGCCGCGAAGCTGGCGGTGGCCACGGCCCTGACCCCGCCCCCGACCATGAAGGACGATGTGATGCGGCGGATCGCCACGGTCCGCCAGGAGCCGCCCCGGGTGGCGGCGCGGGAGGCCCGGGAGTCCCACGCCGGCCCCCGGCGGCGCACCGGGCGGCGGGCGCTGAACTTCGCGCTGGCGGCCTGTGTGGCCGTGGCCGCCGCGTTCGGCGGGGCCGCGGTGTGGCAGTACCGGCAGGCGTCCGACGCCCGCGACACGGCCCGCCGCTCCGAGCAGCGAGTGGCCCAGGCGGAGGAGGTGACCCAGGTGCTGGCCGCGCCCGACGCGCGCAGCCGCAGCGGCCGGATGACGGACGGCTCGACCGGCACGGTGGCGGTCTCGCGCGGGCTGAACAGGGCGGTGTTCCTCGCCTCGGGGCTGCCCGAGCCGCCCGCCGGGCGGATCTACCAGCTGTGGTTGAGCGACGGCGGCACCATGCGCCCGGCCGGTCTGATGGACTCCTCGGGCCGGAGCGCGGCGGCGGTCCTGAGCGGTGCGGTCGGGAAGGCGTCGGCCATGGGGGTGACGGTCGAGCCCGCCGGAGGGTCGAAGGCCCCGACGAGCGATCCGCTGGTCCTGCTGACGTTCCCCTCGGCGTGAGCGGGCGACATCGGGTGAAATCCATCGATACGGGAGGCGATGTGGGGTAAGGGAGAGGGATGCGCACGTCCCTCTCCGTCTTCACCTCCGATCTGCGGCTGTCCGACAACCCCGTGCTGCGTGGCGCGACGCGCTCCGCCGAGCGGGTCGTTCCGCTGTTCGTCGTGGACCGCGGTCTGGCCGGGACGGGGTTCGCCGTCCCCAACCGGGTGGCGTTCCTCGCGGACGCCCTGGCCGATCTCGACGCGGGGCTGCGCGAGCGCGGCGGGCGGCTGGTGGTCCGCCGGGGCGACGCGGTGGCGGAGATCCTGCGGGCGGCGCGCCAGTCGGACGCGGACGAGGTGCATATCGCGGGCGGGGTGAGCGGCTACGCCACCCGCCGCGAACAGCGGCTGCGCGAGGCGCTGGAGGCGGACGGACGGCGGCTGCGGGTGCACGGCGCGGTGGTGACGGCGGTGGAGCCGGGCGAGGTGACCCCGGCGGGCAAGGACCACTTCGCGGTCTTCACCCCGTACTTCCGCGCCTGGCAGCGGACCGGGGTGCGCACGGCGCTCACCGCGCCACGCACGGTGAGCGTGCCGTCCGGGCTGCGCTCGGAGCCGGTGGCGGCGGTCACCTCGCTCGCCCCGGGCAGCCCCTCCCCCGGGCTGCCCGAGGGCGGGGAGACGGCGGGCCGCCGCCGCGTCCGCTCCTGGTGGCGCTCGGGGCTCGGGGACTACGCCGACCGGCAGGACGATCTGGCGGGCGACGCCACCTCCCGGCTCTCCCCGTATCTGCATTTCGGCTGTCTGTCCCCGGTGGAGCTGGTGCACCGGGCGCGGGAGGCGGGCGGCGCGGGCGCCGACGCCTTCGTGCGGCAGCTTGCCTGGCGGGACTTCCACCACCAGGTGCTGGCCGCCCGGCCGGACGCCGCACACGCCGACTACCGCCCGCGGGGCGACCGGTGGCGCCGCGACGAGGCGGAGATCGCGGCCTGGAAGGCGGGGCGCACCGGCTATCCGCTGGTCGACGCCGGAATGCGGCAGCTACGCCACGAGGGCTGGATGCACAACCGGGCGCGGCTGCTGGTGGCCGGCTTCCTCACCAAGACGCTCTACCAGGACTGGCGGATCGGCGCCCGGCACTTCCTGGATCTGCTGGTGGACGGGGATCTGGCCAACAACCAGCTCAACTGGCAGTGGGCGGCGGGCACCGGCACCGACACCCGTCCGAACCGGGTCCTCAATCCGCTGGCGCAGGCCCGGCGGTTCGACCCGGACGGCGGGTATGTGCGGCGCTGGGTGCCGGAGCTGGCCGAGGTGGCCGGCTCCGGTGTCCATACGCCCTGGCGGCTGCCGAAGGCCGAGCGGGACCGGCTGGACTACCCCGGCCCGATCGTGGACCTCCAGGAGGGGCTGGCCCGCTTCCGGGACGCCCGGGGGTGACATCGGGTCCTCATCCCGCCGGTCAGCCGGCGACACGCGCCTGGCCGGTCAGTCGGCGCGGGCGCCGTGCTGCGGGGCGATCTCCTCGATCCGGCCGGCGAGCTCGAAGTCGAGCCCGGTCACCTTGCCCCCGGCGCTGTGGGTGTTCACCGAGACGCCGACCTTGTTGTAGCCGAGGGTCAGATCGGAGTGGTGGTCGAGCTCCTCCTGGATCGTGGCGATCTCCGCCACCATCCCGGCCGCCTGCGGATGCCCCTTGAAGACATAGGTCCGCGAGAGCCGGTCGTCCGTGAACGACCAGCCGGGAAGCTGCTCCAGACGCCGCTGGATCTCCTGGTCGGTGAGCGGCTGGACCGCCATGACACATCCCTTCGTCGCGGGTGACCGGTGGCCCTTCCACCCTGCCATGGGCGCACCCGGCGTCGGCTACCTTCAGGTCATGACGACTGCCGCGCCGCCCCGGGTGGGCGCACTGCTGCGCGAGTGGCGGGACCGCCGCCGGTTGAGCCAGCTCGAGCTCGCGCTGCGCGCCGACTCCTCCGCCCGCCACATCAGCTTCATCGAGACCGGCCGGTCGCGGCCCAGCCAGGAGATGGTGCTCCGGCTCGCCGACCATCTCGACGTCCCCGTCCGCGAGCGCAACGCCCTGCTGCTCGCCGCCGGTTACGCCCCGCACTATCCGGAGCGGTCGGTGGACGACCCCTCGATGAGCGCCCTGCGCGCATCCCTGGAGCGGCTGCTGACGGGCTACGAGCCGTATCCGGCGCTCGTGGTGGACGGCACCTATGGGGTGCTGGCGGCCAACCGGGGCATCGCGGCGCTGCTGGAGGGGGTGGCGGAGCATCTGCTGAAGCCCCCGCTGAACGCGATGCGCCTCACCCTGCACCCCGAGGGGCTCGCCCCGCGCATCCGCAACCTCCGCGAATGGCGTGGCCATCTGCTGGACCAGATGGACCGGCAGCTTGCGCTGATGCGCTCCTCGCCGCTGCGCGCGCTGTACGACGAGGTGGCCGCCTATCCACTGCCCGAGACCGGCGGCCGGGAGACGGCGGCCGCCGGTGACACCCCGCCCTTCGCCCTGCCGATGATGATCGAGCACGGCGGGCGGGTGCTGTCGTTCATCTCGACGATCGCGACCTTCAACACCCCCATGGACGTCACGGTCTCCGAGCTGGCCATCGAGACCTTCCTCCCGGCCGACCCGGAGACCGCCGCCGCCCTGGGACAGTTCAGCCGGTCGTAGGGGCCCGGTCCAGGAAGCCGAGGACGGAGCGGATCCGGCCGTCCTCGGCCAGGGTGATCACATCGGTCGCGGCGACCGGGGCGGAGCCGTCGGCCGTGGAGACCAGCTCCCAGCAGAAGCGGGCCGTGTGGTGGTGGCCGTCCACGGCGCCGGTGAGCCGGAACTCATGGCCGGGGAACTGCTCCTGGGCCCCGGCGATCACGGCGGCGAGCTGCTCATGGCCCCGCGCCTCGGCCAGCGGGTCGGTGTAGCCGCCGTCCTCGATCCAGGCGGCGGCGATGGCCTTGGCGCGGGCCTCGGGGCCGGTGGCGTTCCACGCCTCGAAGTAGCGGGCGACGGCGCTGTCGTACTGCGTCATGTGGTCACTCCTCCATGAGATGCCCTGGTCGGACCCGGGTCCCGGACCGGAGGGCGCCGGCCCGGAACCCGATGCCTCAACCCTGCCGCCGTCGCGGGCGGGGGTCGATTACCGCCGAGGTAATGGAGGCGAGGGGAGACACCGCCCCGGGGAGTTCAGGAGCGCTGGGACTCCACGAGCGCGATGGCCTCCTCCTTGGTGGCCACGGCGGGCGGCGAGCCCTCCAGCGGCTGCCGGGCCGTCTCCTTCATCACGGCGGCGGCGATGATGCCGACGACGGCGGCGAGCATCGTGTAGTAGGCGGGCATCAGATCGTCCCCGGTGCTGCTGATCAGGCCCTCGGTCACCAGCGGCGTGGTGCCGCCGAAGAGCGAGACGGAGATGTTGAAGGCGATGGAGAGCGAGCCGTAGCGCACATTCGTGGGGAAGAGCGCGGGCAGCGAGGCGGACATCACGCTCACATACGGCAGCAGACACAGCCCCAGGAGCAGCAGCCCGGCGAAGACCGGGACCACCCCGCCCTGCTTGATGAGCAGGAAGCACGGCACGGCGAGCACCAGGAAGCCCACGGACCCGGCCATCAGCACGGGCTTGCGGCCGATGCGGTCGGAGTACCGGCCGACGAAGGTGATGGCCGCCATGAGCACCAGCATCACGATGATGATCGAGACCAGGGCGCTGGTGCTGCTGTAGTGGAGGGTGTCCGACAGATAGGTCGGCATGTAGGACAGCAGCATGTAGTCGGTGATGTTGTACGCGGCGACCAGCGCGATGCACAGCGCCATCGCACGCCACTGGGTGCGGAACACCTGCCAGAACGGCAGGCTCTCGCGCTCCCCCGCGCTGGTGGCGCCCTCGTCCTCCAGCTTCTGGAACGCGGGGGTGTCATCCAGCTTCAGCCGCAGATACAGGCCGACGAGACCGATCGGCGCGGCGGCCAGGAACGGGATGCGCCAACCCCAGGAATTCATCGAGGAGTCGGCGAGCGTCACGGTCAGGATGGTGACCAGTCCGGCCGCCGCGGTGTAGCCGATCAGCGTGCCGAACTCCAGAAAGCTGCCGTAGTACCCACGGCGCTTGTCGGGCGCGTATTCGGCGATGAAAGTGGAGGCGCCGCCGTATTCCCCGCCGGTGGAGAATCCCTGGAGCATACGGAAGAGGATGAGCAGCGCCGGCGACCAGAAGCCGATGGCGGCATAGCCGGGAATCAGCCCGATGGCGAGCGTGCTGGACGCCATCATGATCATGGTGAAGGACAGGACCTTCTTACGGCCGATGCGGTCACCCAGGGGCCCGAAGAACATGCCTCCCACCGGGCGGACCAGAAAGGCCACCGCGAATGTCGCGAGGGAGGAGAGCACCTGGACCGTGCCATTACCGGACGGGAAGAAGACTTTACCGATGGTGACCGCGAGATAGCTGTAGATCCCGAAGTCGAACCATTCCATGGCGTTTCCCAGCGCGGCGGCCTTCACCGCTTTCCGGACGGTCTTCTCTTCAGTGACCGTGATGTCGCTCCGGCGCAGTGGAGGGTTCTTGCGTCGCTGGACAGCACGCCAGAGCAGGCGGTGCCGGGAGGGCGCGGGCGCGGAGGCTTCGACATCGGTTTGGACAGGCACGAGCAACTCTTTTCAGTGGACAGGCTTGTTGCGCATACCCCGCGAAGCCCGTGGCATGCCAGGCGTGTCGCAGACCACCCGGGAACGCCGGCCGCGGCGCTCAAGGGGTGTTCGACCCCAACCCGAGCCGGGCCGGGCATCTTCAGGGAACCCGGCGGGTTGCTTTACTGTTCCTTGGCCTTCCGTAAACCAAACCGCGCGGACGCATAACCCTCACACAACGCCGAAAGGCACCGAACTCAAGGGGACATCATGCTCTATGGCAATGCCCTCCGAAAGGCCATCAGTTCATCCGGTACCACACCTCTCATCGGCATCTACGACATGTACTCGGCGTCCATCGCCGCACAGCACTACAACGGCTTCTTCGTATCCGGATTCGGGTTCGCCGCATCGCATTACGGGCTGCCCGACATCGGCTTCATCGCCTGGCCCGACATGCTCGCCTTCGTGGAGCGGCTGCGCCTCGCCTTCCCCGAGCACCAGCTGCTCGTGGACATCGACGACGGCTATGTGGATCCCGAGGTCGCCTGCCATGTGGTGCAGCGGCTGGAGCGCACCGGGGCCTCCGGGGTGATCCTGGAGGACCAGCGGCGCCCGCGCCGCTGCGGCCACGCGGAGGGCAAGCTGACCCTGCCGCTCGAGGAGTACCTCGAAAAGCTCCAACTGGTGCTGAGCAGCAGGAAGGACATGGTGGTGGTGGCGCGCACGGACGCCACCGAGGAGCCCGAGATCCTGCGGCGGGCGGCCGCGCTGGCGGAGACCGACGCGGATGTCGTCCTCGTCGACGGGGTGCGCAGCGTGGAGTGGATCCGCAAGGTCCGCAAGGTCATCGGCGACAAACCCCTGCTGTTCAACCAGATCGCGGGTGGGAAGTCGCCGCGGCTCTCGCTGTCCGAGCTGTCCGACCTGGGGGTGGACGTCGCCATTTACAGCACCCCTTGTCTGTTCGCCGCCCATGGGGCGATCGACGGGGCGCTGAGCGATCTCAAAACGGCGGACGGGCGGCTGCCGGACACCCGGGAGGCCGCGGCCATCGGGGTCAAGGGCGCCACGGAGCTGCTGGAGAAGAACATCAGCAGGCACCACGGCCTTCGTCAGCCCGCCAGGGTCTGAGCCGAGGCCGCGCGGTATGCCCTCGACATTCCTCGGGCCCGGCCCCGGCCGGCGCCGTAAGCCCAGAAAAGACACCGGCTCGTCCCGTCCGTCCACGGCCGGGCTCATCCTCGCGGCCACCGCGGGCGTCCTGTGCGCGGGCGCCGCGGTCTCCGCCAAGGCGACGCCCACGCCCGCGGGCAGCACCCCGCGGGAGGACTGCGAGCCGGACGACACCCCCACGGTGGTCACCGGGCCGCACAACGGCCTTGTGGTCATCGACAACTCCGCCGCGGACTCCTGGCTGGAGGTCGACCGCACCCTCAATACCCTGCTGCTCAGCCGTGGCACGGCGGGCAGCGACCACGACGGGGGCGGCGGCGCCATCGACGTCGTGACCGGCGGCCTCACCGGTGCGGATCCGGTGCTGCCGCAGATCGGCCACCCGCCGTGGCAGGCCGGGAGCGGTGATTGATGTGAAGTGGAAGTCCTGGCCGCTGTCGTGGCCGGGCCGGCTCGGGAGGGCGGTCGACCCCTATGTCGCCGCCCTCCTCGGGACGGTCGCGCTGGCGGCGCTGCTGCCCGCGAGCGGGGCGGCGGCCACGGCCGTCGGCGATGCCGCGGACATCGCGATCGGGCTGCTCTTCTTCCTCTACGGTTCGCGGCTGTCCACCCGCGAGGCGCTGAACGGCCTGCGGCAGTGGAGACTGCACCTGGTGGTGGGCGCGAGCACCTTCGCGCTCTTCCCGCTGCTGGGGCTGGCCGCGGGCGGCCTCGCCCCATTCCTCCTCACCGACCGGCTCTACACCGGACTGCTCTTTCTGTGTGTCGTGCCCTCGACCGTCCAGTCCTCGGTCGCCCTCACCTCCACCGCCCGGGGCAATGTCCCGGCCGCCATCTGCGCGGGCACGTACTCCAGCCTGCTCGGCATGATCGCCACCCCGCTGCTCGCGGCGTGGCTGATCGGCTCGGACGTCCGCTTCTCGGCCGAGGGGCTGCTGGCCATCGCCACCCAGTTGCTGCTCCCCTTCCTCGCCGGGCAGGCGCTGCGCCGCTGGACCGCGCGCTTCATCGGCCGCCACAAGAAGGTGCTCGCCCTCCTGGACCGGGGCTCGATCCTGCTCGTGGTCTATACGGCGTTCAGCCGGGGCATGACGGAGGGCATCTGGAGCCAGATCACCCTTCCCCGGCTGTTCGCGCTGCTGGGTCTGGCCGCGGCGGTGCTGGGGCTGGCCCTCACCACGACGTCGTTCACCGCACGGCGGCTGGGCTTCAGCCGGGAGGACCGCGTCACCATCGTCTTCTGCGGCTCCAACAAGTCCCTGGCCACCGGGCTGCCGATGGCGGCGGTGCTGTTCGGCGACGCCGCCGGGCCGGTGATCCTCCCGCTGATGCTCTTCCATCAGCTGCAACTGATGGTGTGCGCGGTCATCGCGGGCCGCTGGTCCCGCCGATTGCCGGAGGCCGAACCCGCTCCTGGCGGGCAGGTCCAGGTCACCGAGGCGACGGGGTAGGGGCAGGCGACGGCGCGGCCTGGGAGAGGGAGATGAGGTGATGAGGGCGAGGGGGCGGCGGCTCAGGCGCAGCGGGCGATCACCACGATGGCCGCGTCGTCGTTGACGACCCCGCCGGTGTACCGGAGCAGATCCGCGTGGAGATAGTCCACCAGCGCCTGCGGGCTGCCGCCCTTCCAGGCCGCGAGCCGTTCCGGGAGCGGGTAGAAGGCGCCGCTGCCGTCCCGGGCCTCGACGACCCCGTCGGTGTGCAGCACCAGAAAGTCGCCGTACTCGAAGCGGAACATCTCGACCTGGTAGTCCAGCTCCCTCAGCACCTGCAGACCCAGTGGCACCGCGGGATCGTCCACGTCCAGCGTCGCGACCTCGCCCTTGTGCAGCAGCAGTGGCGAAGGGTGTCCGCAGTTCACCATCCCGGCCACCGGGCCGTCGTCGTAGACGTCCAGCACCACGGCGGTCACGAAGGACTCCAGGAAATTCCGCTCGTCACCGGTGGTGTGGTGCCAGTTCCATGACATGGCGCTGTCCATGTGGTCGACGATGCCCGGCAGCGAGAGGTTGCGGTACGCGGACCCCCGGAAGGCCCCGATCAGCACGGCGGCGTCGCCGATCGCGGCCATCCCCTTTCCCCGTACGTCCCCGATGACCAGCCGGGTCGCCCCCTCGGTCCGGACGGCCGCGTACAGATCACCGCCGATCTGCGCCTCCTCATCGGCCGCGAGATACAGGGAGGCGATCCTCAGCTCCCCGATCCGTTCGGGCAGCGGCCGCAACAGCACCTCCTGCGCCGCCACGGCCACCGTACGCACCTGGCTCAGCTTGCGCCGGTGCCGGTCGGTGGCATAGCGGAAGCTCGTCACCAGCCCCGAGATCACGATCAGGGCGACGAGCTGCGCCTGGTGGTTGGCGGTCGTCAGACCGCCCTGAAGCACACCGATGAGGACCTGAGCCGCCACGGCGAGGGCTCCGATGGCGGCGGTCCCGCCCGCTCCCGCGAAGGAGGCGGTGATCGCGGGGGCCGCGATCAGAAAGGGGCCGAGGTGGACGGTCGATGGCGTCTGGAGGTCGATCACCGTGATCGCCGCGATGATCACGAGCGGGACGGCGAACAGCGCCCGGCTCGACCGCGTTTCCCCACCAATGCGAGTGAGGTCCGGCGAAACGCGCATATCTCTTGCTTACACCCGATACGCACGCAACACCGACCCGGGCCGCGAGACGATCGCGGGTGCGCTCAGGCGACGCCGTCGGCCGCGACCGCCGGGCTCCCCGCCATGACCGCCGGGCCGGATGCCGGACTCGCCGCCGCGACGTCGACGGCCTGCGTGGCGTCGGCGCTCTCCCTGGCGTCGGCGCCCTCCGTCTGGTCCGCGCCCGCCGCCCGGCTGGTGCGCCGCGCCGCCATCCACACGTACACCAGCACACCGGCGAACAGGAACAGCACGCCCTGGTACACCGCCGCGTACCCGGCGCCCGCGACCAGCCAGAACGAGAAGCCGAAGCCCGCGAGCGCGAGCACCAGGTCCCGGACGAAGCGCCCGGTCCGCACCTCCGCGCGGCGCCCGGACAGCAGGAAGTACAGCTGCGCGCCCGCCGCCAGCAGATACGGGACCGTCGCCGAGAAGGTGGTGATCAGTACGAGGATCTCGAAGAGCCCGCCCGAACCCGAGGTGTAGTTGACCACGGTGAGCAGGGACGCCAGGAGCACGCCGACGATGACACCGAAGGTCGGCACCCCGCGCCGCCTGGTGGCGAACGCGGCCGGGAAGAGCCCGTCCCGCGCTGCCGCGTACGGGGCCTGCGCGCTCATCAGGGTCCAGCCGTTGAGCGCGCCGATGATGGACACCACGGCGGCCAGCGCGATCAGCGTGGGGCCCCAGCCCCCGCCGAACATCGCGTCGACCGCGTCCGAGAAGGGGGCGGTGGAGTCGACCAGGTCCTTGTGGGCGACGGTGCCGAAGACCGACACCGTGCCGAGCAGATAGACCACGGCCGCGCCGACCGTGCCCAGCACGCTCGCCCGCCCCACATTGCGCTCCGGGTCCCGGACCTCGCCCGCGCTCATCGAGGCCGACTCCACGCCCACATAGCTGTAGAGCAGGATCGCGGCCGCCGCCGATACGCCGCCGAGCGCGCTGCCGCCGCTCTCGTTGAACGAGCCGAGGTTGTGCGGGTCGAAGAAGAAGAGGCCGACGATGGCGACGAAGAGCAGCGGGATGAACTTCAGCACGGTGGAGACCAACTGCACCGCGCCCACCCAGCGCGTCCCCGCGAGGTTGGCGAGCGCGGGGAGCCAGAGCGCCAGCAGCGCCACGGCCAGGTTCGCGCCCTTCGAGTCATGCCCGGGGACCAGCACATGCACATAGCCGACCGCCGCCACCGCGAGCGCCGCGTTGCTCACCCAGGTCATCGTCCAGTACGACCAGGCCGACAGAAAGCCGGCGAAGTCGCCGAAGGCCGCGCGGGCGTGCACATACGGCCCGCCGGTGCGGGGGTCGCGCTCCGCGAGCCGCCCGAAGACCAGCGCGAGCGCGATGGCGCCCAGCGTCAGGACGACGAAGGAGAGGAGGCTGAGGGTGCCGAACGGGGCGACGGAGGCGGGCAGCAGAAAGATGCCGCCGCCGATGATGTTTCCCATGACGAGCGCGGTCGCCGTGGGCAGGCCGAAGCGGCGGGAGTGGGGCTGGTCGTGCATCTGACTATGGTCACCGAGCGTGTAGGGTGCACCCAAATCACCGGGTTTTGTTCGGCACAACCGGGCTGACCACGGTAAATGGTGCGGCGTGGGCGCCGTCCCACCGGGAATCCTGCACCGTGCGCGCCACGCCGGGCGCCCTCGGCAGCCCCGTGTCGGCCGGTACCTCCACCTCCATCGGCCCCTGCGCGGCCGGGGCCGCTCCCGCCGGGGCCTCAGCCACCGGGCCCGCTCCCGTCAGCGCCTCTGCCGCCGCCGACGCATGCGTCTCCCCCGTGGCCGCTACCTCCTCCTCCGGCACCTGGGGCCCGTCCGCCTCCTCCAGCCAGCGCCGCAGCACCCGGTGCACCCGCTCCGCCCCGACCAGCTCCTCCCCGGCCGCCACCGGCGGGGTCAGCTCGGCCGGCCACAGCAGAAACGGATGCCCCTGCTCCCCGCCGAGCCCGCCGTGCGAGCCGATCTGCTCCTCGAAGGCGTGCACCGTGCCGGGCGCCGGGTCGTAGGCGGAGTTGACCATGATGTCGGGGGTGTTCCGGAAGTGCGCGGTGCGCCGTACGGCGACCTCGGCGCCGGGCCCGAAGACCGTGAGCGGGCTCGCCCCGAAGACCTCCCCGGTGTCCAGACGGTGCTCGGCGCCCTCGGCGCCCAGCACCACCGCGCCATGCTCCTCGGACCGTACGAGCAGGAAGCCCACCCCGGGGTGGTCGGCGAGCGTGCGCAGCAGCGCGGGATGACGGGCGTCGATCTGCTCGCGGCTCATCCGCCCCGGCACATCGGGGAAGGAGACCAGGCCCAGATTTCCGGACGCGAGCACGATCGGATCGGATACGGCGGCGCCGCCCGCGACACCGGCGACACCGGCGGCACCGGCCGCGTCGGCTGTGTCGGCGACCCCGGCGGCGTCGGCCGGACCGCGCCCGCCGCCCTGACCGCCGCGTCCGCCCCACGCATCCCGTCCGGCGCACCGCCCGTCCCCGTCCACCTCGGGCTTCTCCGGACGGTGCAGCGCCGCCCGCCCCGCCTCGCGCGCCTCGGCCCCGCTCGGGGTCCGCCCGGCCCGCCGCGACACGGGCAGCCCGCAGCCGACCCGCACCAGGTCCTCCAGCGTCAGCCCGTACGCCCCCGCGAAGGTTTCACCGGGGCTCTGCCCGTGGTCGGACAGCAGCACGATCCGGTAGTCGCGCGGGGCGCGGTCGGCGACCTTGGCGATCAGCGCGATGGAGCGGTCGAGCCGGGCCAGCACCTGCCGGGCGTCCCGGCTGCGCGGCCCCGAGTGGTGGGCCACCTCGTCGTACGCCACCAGATCGGCGTAGATCGCGGTACGGCCCGAGAGGATGTCCCCCATCACCGCCGTCACCACCACGTCCCGCTCCACGACGGTGGCGAACGCGCGGATGAACGGATACAGCCCGCCCCGCTTGACCCGGGGCGTCTCGCGGCGCAGCTTGGCGCGCGTGGACTGGCAGATCTCCCGGACGACTTCGGCCAGGAACGACACGGCGGTGCGGGTCGCGTTGGCGGGGTCGGCGAAGTACGCGAAGTATCCGGAGCGGGAGCGGTTGTGCGGACCGCGCCGCGCCGCGACCGAAAGGACCAGGGCAAGCTGATCGGCGCCGCCGGTGAAGAGATTGCCCCGGCTCGCCCCGTCCACCGTGAGGAGTCCGTCGTGTCCGGCCCGGACGGCCGCGCGGCGCTGGAGCACCGCCGCGCTGGTCGGCCGGTTGCTCACCATCACCTCCCCGCTCTTCTTCTCGTACCAGCGGAAGGCGGGCACGTCCTCGTTGGAGCCGTGCAGGATGCCGAGTTGGCTGGCGCCGGTCTGGCTGGACCAGTCGGTGCGCCACGGCGTGACCTTGTGGGTGCTCCGGATCAAGCGCGCGACGGTGGGCATCACCGGGGGCCGGTTGTCGCGCTCCCGCAGCGCCTCCCGCAGGACCGCGTGCCCCACCCCGTCGAGCTGCAGGAACACCGTCCCCGGGGGCTCTTCGCTCCCGCCGTCCTCACCGAGCCGCCGCCTGCGCCGCCCGACCAGCCGGGCCAGCCGCCGCCGGTAGGCGCCGTCGTCCCGCACGGTCAGGAAGGTGCTCGTCGCCGACGACGCGGCGGACATCACGGCCGCGACCACGACGGCGGTCTCCGGCTCGACGGCGCCGCGCCCGTCCGGGATCAGGCTGAGGGCGAGCAGCAGCATCGAGCCATTGAGCACGAACACCAGCAGCCCCAGCACCAGCGCGGGCATCAGTAGCAACGCCCGTACGAGCAGCGGCCACACCAGCGCGCTGAGCACGCCGAAGGCTCCGGCGCCGATGGCCGCCGTGATCGCGATCCGCGTCGCGCTGTCACCGCCATCCGACTTCAGGCTGAAGTCGGGGAGGATCCCGGCGAGCGCCAGCATGGTGAGCGTGGCCACCGCCCACACCGCCGTCACCCGCAGCAGGGTTCCCCCCACAGTCTTCCATCGGGGCTTCTGCACGCCGCGGCCTCACTTCACGTCACCGGCCCGCACCATGCGCGCGAACCGGCTTCAAGCGTTGCACAGCGCCCCCGCGACCCGGCGGACGGCGGGTTACCAGGACGGATCGATTCCACTTACGGCAGCCCATGAGTTGGCCAGGAGCGCGTCGCGCTCGGCTCTACGGGGACCAGGAATCGGCCGGATCGTCCAGCCACACCCGCTGACCGGCGGGGCCCGGGCCGACCGTGAGGCCGAAACGGGTGTGGTCCGGCCTGCCATGGCCGACCCACCACCCGTACGCGGCCTCGACCTCGTCCCACAACCGCCGCTCCCCCGCCTGCCAGACGCGCGCCTCCGCCTCCCCCTCGCGGAACACGACACACGCCCAGGAACGGTCGGTCAGCCCGTAGAACCACACGGGTCGCGCGCCATCGTGCGGGGCGGCCACCACCTGGACGCAATGCCGTACCCGGAGCCCCAGCGCGAAGGGGAGGGCGGCGTACGCCGGGGTGATGAACTCCCCCTCGGGGATGCCGGTGCTGGACGTATCGGCGCCGCCGCCCTCACCCTCGCCCTCGTCCGGGACGTAGGCGCCGTGCGGCGGCAGCGACAGCCGCTGGCCGCGCAGCTTCATGAACTCGACGGGGCCGGTGAATCGCCCCGACGCCGTCCCGTCGCCTCGCACCACCAGCCGGGCCACGGCGTCCGCATGGGTGTAGTGCGTCCCCCAGGGGGCGACGATCACGCCCCCGGGCCGCGTCTGCCCGATCCATGCCCCGGGGATCTCCCGAAGGCCGACGGTGGCCAGGACCCGGTCATACGGCGCGCTGCCCGCACAGCCCCTCGCGCCGTCGCCGAGCACGACCTCCGGCCGCAACCCCGCTGCGGCCAGCCGCCGACGCGCATGGCGCGACACGGCGGGGTCCACCTCGACCGTGGTGACCTTACGGCCGCCACAGCGATGCGCCAGTGCCCCGGCGGTCTCGCCCGTGCCGGTGCCCACATCGAGCACGGCCATGCCCTCGTCCACGGCCAGGTCCCGCAGTAGGCCGTAGACGACAGAGGGCATGGAGGATGAGCTGGTGGACACCCGCCCCGGCGCGGGGCCGATGTGCTCGCCGTCGTCCCACTGCGTCACGATGGGCACATCGCTGTCGGCGGCGGCATACCAGGCGTCCGGGTCCTCGGCCTTGTCGATGGCGACGGCCCCCTGTGCCCGCGTGTCGAACGGCCACATCAGCTCCGGCAGGAACGCGGCCCGGTCGACGGCGGCGAAGGTCGGCGCCCAGCCGTCCCCCATCACCCCCGCGTCAAGAAGCACCCGCCCCAACGCGGCCCGGCCGGTCCGAGCAATGCCCTCGAACGTCATGCGGTCGGTCTCTCTTCATCGTCATCCAGCCAAGCAGCGCGCTCACGATAGGGCGAACCCCTAGAGGCCCGCCCGAGCCCGGCTCGGCTTCATGGCTCCATGAGAGACTCGGGCGATGATTATCGAACGTGCGTACGCACACATCGACGCGGACTCGCACGAAGAGGAGAGGTGGCCCTGGTCCGTGCCGTGCGTGCGGGGGCTGCTGGCGGACGGGCTGCGCTTCACCGCGCCCGTGACGTTTCTCGTCGGGGAGAACGGGTCGGGCAAGTCGACGCTGGTGGAGGCGCTCGCGGAGGGGTTCGGGCTGGATCCGTACGGCGGCTCGCACGACTGGCAATACGCCAGCCACCGCCCCAAGTCGGCGCTCGGCGAGCGGATCCGCTTCGACGCGGCGCCGCGCGGGCGGCGGATGCTGGGGAGTTGGTCGGCCCGTAAGGGGTTCTTCCTGCGGGCCGAGACCGCGTTGGACGCGCTGCACCGGGAGGGTTTCGCCCCGCATTCGGTCAGCCACGGTGAGGGGTTCCTCGCGGCGTTCCGGGACAAGTTCCTCCAGCCCGGGCTGTACGTCATGGACGAGCCGGAGGCGGCGCTTTCCTTCGCCTCCTGCCTTGAACTCATCGGCCATTTGGATGAGTTGGTGAAGAACGGCGGACAGGTCATCTGCGCTACGCACTCGCCACTGCTGACCGCGTTGCCCGGTGCGGACATCGTCGAGGTCGGCGAGCACGGGATGCGGCGGGTGGCCTGGAGCGAGCTGGCGCTGGTCGATCACTGGCGCCGGTATCTCGCGGATCCGCGTAGCTATCTGCGGCACGTCCTGGAGTGAGGGTCGGGGTCGTTTGCCGTCTGCGGCGCCGTTTCGCGCCTTCGGCGCATTTGAGCATGGGGCGGCAGGTGGGGGGCGCGGGCCGCGTCGCCGGCCGCCGGGCCCGGTCCCACGAGCCCGGATGCCACCACTCGCATCGCCCGGGCATCCGGAACCGGGCCCCGGCGCCCCCGGATGTTCCTGGGGGCGCCGGGGGCCGGCCGGATCGGCCCCGCGTCAGCGGCCTAAGGTCGGCTCAGCAGGTTCAGCGTGTTGGTCGCGTCGTCGACGAAGTAGACGCGGTCGGGCTTCTCGGCGATCGCGAGCCCGAACAGTGCGCCCGCTCCCGGCGGGGTACCGCTGGTGTCGAGCGTGCGCACGGCCACCTGGGCACCACGCGGGGTGGTCTCCACGATGTTGCCGTCGCCGCTGTTGACGGTGAGGATGTTGCCCTTCGGGGTGGTCGCCAGCCCGAGCGGGCCGTTGAGGTGCTGGTCGGTGCTGACCACGCGGCCGATACCGGCGCTGGTACGCCGGGTCAGCGCGTCCGGGATCGCGGTGATGCGGTTGTCGACGGTGTCCGCCACATAGAGCGTCCCGTCCCGCAGGCCGACCCCCGTCGGCCCGATCACGAGAGCCGCCGGGTCGGTCTTCTGAGCGAAATCTGAACCGATCACGGTCGTGGCGGTCCGGGTCGGCGGCCGGTTGTCGTGGGTGCGCAGGGTGATCCGTAGCACGGTGCCCCGCCGTACGACATCGCCGCCGCCGGCCACCGTGCCGTTGAGCACGTTGGTGACGAACAGATCGGTCTTCTCACCGCTGCTTTTCGCGGTCATGTCCCAGGGACCATTGATCCCCTGGCCGCTGAAGGTCTCCCGGACCTTTCCATGGCTGTCCAGCACGAGCAGACACCCGGCCTGCGCCGTGGCGGATGTGCCGTCGGCCGTGGGCAGACTGCCCACCACCACCCAGCCGCCCGGCAGGATGGACAGTGCGGTGGTCAGCCCCACGCCTCCCGGGCACGGCCCTGGCAGGTTCTGCGGGTCGATCTGGGCGAACAGCGTGGTCGTGCCCCGGGGACTGATCTGCACCAGAGTGGTCCCCGTGCCCTGCTCGTTCGCGGCGTTGTTGAAATTGCTGACCAGCACATTGCCGTGCCGTAGGTCACCGACGCTCTTCTTGACCAGGGCGGTGCCGTACGGATTCACGTCGCCGTTGGCCGGAACTGTCGATGCGACGGTCGAGACGGTGTGCAGCGGCCCGAGGAACGGTTTCCCGTCCCCATCCGCCGGCACGGCGGATGCCGTCTGACCCAGCGTCATGATCGCTGTCACCGCGGCCACAGCCGCCACCGCGAGTCGCGAAGCGAAAATAAGTCTCATTGGGGTCATACCTCCTCAGCGCCGCACGGCCGTCCCGCGGCCCAACGACGGTCACAGAGAGTTGCCGTCTATCACATAATCGGACTCAAAGACGCAGCGCACGTCAGACGGAGCCAGATGCGCGACTCGGCCAGTTCCCGCTCCGGTCATTTCGCGCACGACGGCACGGGCCGGTCGGCGGGCACCGCTAGAGGCGGATTCGGGCCCAGACGGTTTTGCCTACGATGCGTTCCCGGACGCCCCACGCGTCGGCGAGCGCGTCCACGATCGCCAGACCGCGTCCGGACTCGTCATCCGGTGTCGGGTCCGCCAGGGCGGGGCACTCCTCGCGCGGGTCGGACACCTCTACCCCGACCAATTTTTCTGCGTCATATGCGATACGCACTTCGAAGTACCGCCCCGGTACGCGTCCGTGACGGACGGCGTTGGTCGCCAACTCGGAGACGACGAGCAGGACAAGGGCGGCCGAGCCCCGGTCCAGGCCCCAGGCGCGGAGAGCGGCATCGGCGGCGCGGCGGGCGTGGGGACGGATGGGGGACGGGTGTAAACCTCTGCTTCCAGCCATGGAGCGGGTTTACATCGTGACTTTCCGCGTTCATGCTCCCACTGTCAGTGCAGGCGGCTACCTTCACCAGTAACAGAGCGTCGACTGCGGCGACCGACAACTCTGGTCGAACGCAGGTTGATTGGCGTTGACCGATGTTGAGGGGGGTGGCCTGCATGGCCCAGACGAAGAAGAAGGACTCCGCTCCGCCGACCGTGCAGTACTTCGCCGCTGTCCTGCGGCTTCTGCGCGAGCGGGCGGGGCTGACCCAGGACGAGCTCGGCGCGCTCATGAACTACACCGGGTCGGCGGTGAGCGCCGTGGAGACATGCGCCAAGCCGCCGACGGACGAATTCATCGACGCGGCCGAGAAGGCACTGGACGCGGGCGGGTTGCTGCGGTCTGCGATCAAGTATCTGCGGCTTGAGCGGTATCCGGCTCACTTCCAGGGTTTCGTTCAGCTGGAGCAGGAAGCGCTGAGTGTGTCGTCGTACTGCACGCAGTTGATCGACGGTCTGCTGCAGACCGAGGATTACGCACGTGAGGTGCTGCGATGCGCCTTCCCGCCGCTGACCGAGGAGGAGATCAACGAGCTGACCGAGGCCCGTATGGACCGCAAGGCGTTGTTCGACCGCAAGCCGATGGCGTTAATCCACACCATCCTCGAAGAGTCGGCACTTCGACGAGAGCTGGGCGGTGTCGACGTCATGCGCGCTCAGCATGCGCAGCTCCTTCAGTACGCCAAACTGCCCAACGTGGTTCTCCAGATCATGCCGCTCAAGCGCGCCGGGCACGCTGGGCTTCAGGGCCCGATCTCGCTGATCGAGAGCCCGGACCTGATCACCTTGGCTTACATGGAGGGCCACGGGAAGAGCATCCTGATTACCAAACCTGATGAGGTGGGCGTGCTCGCCCACCGCTATGCCATGATCAGGTCGCAGGCCCTCCGGCCGGATGAATCCGTACGGCTCATCGAGGAGTTGATGGGAGAGCTATGACCAAGCTGGCCTGGTTCAAGAGCAGCTACAGCGATTCCAGCGGCGGCCAGTGCATCGAGGTCGCCTACGACTGGCACAAGTCGAGCTACAGCGACAACACCGGCGGCGACTGCATCGAGGTCGCCACCACCCCCACCACCGTCCACATACGGGACTCCAAGAACCCCGACGGTCCCCGCCTCCGCATACCCGCTGCCGCCTGGGCCGACTTCCTGGCCTTCGCGAGGGCTTGAGAAGAGCCGCCGGATCGTTTCACGACCGCAGCCTTGATCGTGATCAGCCGAACAGCTCGGAACCGAGCGGGTGTTGCCGGTCGAAGCCGGGGAGGATCAGGAATGTCGCGCTGGCGGTTGTGGTGGTGAAGGACAGCAGTGCGTCCGAGGTGTCCATGTGGGTAAGGGTGGCGGTGAAGGTCCGCAGGTCGTTCTGGAAGCTGATGAAGAGCAGTCCGGGGGCGGGCTCGTCGGTGCTGTAGGAGCGGCGGAGCATGAGCCCGACCCCGACCACGGTGGCGTGCGCTCTGCGCACGTGGGCATCCGCGGGGACGAGATAGCGCCCGTCTGGTGTCTTGGCTCCGAGTTGCGGGCCCGAGGCGGCGGTGCCGCCGGAGAGGGGGACGCCGCTGGCCCGGCGCCGCCCGAAGACCGCTTCCTGTTCGGCTACGGACAGGGCGGCGAACCGCGGCAGGTCGAGTTCCATACGCCGCAGTACGGCAAGGGTGCCGCCGGCGACCGCAGGGGGCCCCGCCAGCCACAGGTCGCGTTGTTGTTCGGCGGTCGTGTGCGGGCCCACGATGCCATCGATGAAACCGAGCGGGTTGCGTGGCGCGGTAAGGCCCTTGCCGACGGACACGTTCGTACCGCGGCGTGCGGACTGGCGCCAGCGTTCGCGGATGCGGTCACCGGCCTGGTCCAGAAGCGCGGCGGCGACGACCGGTAAGAGCAGCGCGTCGCTGGCGCAGATCTGTATCAGCAGGTCACCGCCGCGTGCTCGCCGGGCGATCCGCTCGCGGGAGAATCGCGGGAGGTCGGCCGCGCCGGGCAGCGAGGCACCGGCCCTGCGCACCAGCCGGGGCCCCACGCCGACGGTCACGGTGAGGTCGCCCGGCGGCAGGCCCAGCAGCCGCGTGTCGGTCCCCGCCGTGAGTGTGCGGATGGCCCGGCCGAGTTCGGCCAGCAACGGGCCGGGAGCCACGGTGGCACCGAGGTCGGCCACCACGGCGAGCAGGTTGGGCTGGGCCGGCTGGGGGAGCGTGATGCCTGCCTGATGGCGGCCCGTCGCCGGAACCGGCATTGGCGTGGCCCCTGGGGTACCTGAGGTAGGGGCGTGCCGGCCCGGCTGGGCGGAGTCCGATGTGCACCCGGCGGTCAGACCAGCGGCCATCATGGCGCCGGTGACATCGAGGAACGTGCGGCGTGACGGGTGGTGATCGGCGCGGCGCATGGGGTGCAGAGTGCCACACCCGAGTCGCGCGCGCCGGTCAACCTCGCGATTCTGGCGTGGAATTGTGCGTCATGCCAGACTGGGATCATGCCTCGATTAGCTCTTCGCGTGTTGGCGGCGGTAGTGGGCACGCTGACACTGGTGGCCGGCTGCGGCGGCGGCGATGGCGATGGCGGATCGGGCAAAGGCCGACGTCCGGCCGGTGCGCATGTGACGATCGGAGTACCTGCCGATGCCCCGACGATCTCGGATGCGGTGTCCTTGGCTCACCCCGGTGACCTGGTGCTGGTCGCGCCGGGCGTGTACCACGAGTCGGTGAAGATCGACACGGCGCGCATCACTCTTCGCGGTTTGTCCCGGCACAAGGTCGTCATCGACGGGCGGTTGCGGCAGCCGAACGGCGTCGTCGTCTCGGCGCCCGGGGTGGCCGTGGAGAACCTGACCGTGAAGAACAACACGCAGAACGGGGTCCTGGTCACCGGTTCGGCGAAGGCGGCCGCCGGCCTGCCGAGGGGAAGCGGCGGCTACGACACCGGCGACGAGCCCGTCACCTTCCTGAAGTCGTTCCTGGTCTCCCACGTGACCGCGACCCGCAACGGTCTGTACGGCATCTACGCGTTCTCCGCCCAGAACGGTGTCATCGAGCACTCGTACGCGTCGGGCGGCGCCGACTCGGGGATCTATGTCGGCCAGTGCAAGCCCTGCAACGTCGTGGTGCGGGACAACGTCGCCGAACTCAACGCGGTCGGTTACGAAGGCACCAACGCCAGCGAGGACATGTACGTGGTCGGCAACCGCCTGGTCGGCAACCGGGTCGGACTCACCACCAACTCCGACCACCAGGAGAAACTGCTCCCGCAGAAGGGCTCCGTCATCGCGGGCAATCTGATCGCCGCCAACCAGCAGACGGCCACCCCGGAACAGGCCGACGGCGGTTGGGGCACCGGCGCCGGCATCGACGGCGGCAGCGACAACCGGTTCATCCGCAACCGCATCGCCGGTAACCGCAACGCCGGACTGGTGATCACCGCGACCACCGACATACCTCCGGTCGGCAACCAGATCGTGGACAACACGTTCACCGGCAACGGCGTCGACGTCGGCTGGACGTTCCCCACCGCCACGCGGGGACGGGGCAACTGCCTGCGGGGCAACGATCTGCGCAGCACCGTGCCCGCCCGGCTCGCGACGACTACGGCCTGCCCGCTTCCGGCCGGGTCGTCCTCGCCGACCGGCACGTGGGCGGCGCCGAAGGCACCCGGTGGCATCCCGTTCACCGAGGTCGCGGCGCCTGCTCCGCAGCCGCAGTTCCCCGACGCCGCCACCGCGGGCGCCACCGCTCTCCCGCCCGTCCCGGCGCTGCCGAAGACGGAGGGCATCCGGCTGCCGCCGACGTCCCTGCTCGCCGCGAACGCGCGGGTGCAGACGTCCTGAACAGCGGCTACCGGTTCGGGGTGGTTCCGGGTACCGGCTTGACCGGAACGTACTTGTGGGTGTCGAAATCGATGACTACCGGCTCCGGCTGCGAACCCACGCTGACGCGGACCCGGTACATGGTGCCGTCGGAGCCGATCCAGTAGCGCACGTTGCCCGCCGTACCGGAGCGGTCAGGAGAGGACGGTCCGGTCATGACGTCCACCCTGTGCCCGTCCACCTGCTCCCGCCCCCGCCAGGCGGCGCCGTTCTGCGCCAGCAGTTGGGCGTTGTCCGGCCGGTCGCCGCCGAGACCGAGCACGATGTTCAGGGAGGTGTCCAGCGCGCTGCCGGACGACAGCAGCGGACGGTCGTACCAGCCCGAACGGGGCGGCGACGCGGGTGC
Organism: Streptomyces sp. 11-1-2; assembly: GCF_003595545.1. Taxonomy (NCBI): domain Bacteria; kingdom Bacillati; phylum Actinomycetota; class Actinomycetes; order Kitasatosporales; family Streptomycetaceae; genus Streptomyces; species Streptomyces sp. 11-1-2. The sequence continues at coordinate 8,483,069 of NZ_CP022545.1, read as the reverse complement.
GTGCGCCGGGGCGTCCGGCATCGGGCGGACGTGCACCGAGGTGGGCGTCCACTGGACCAGCCCGTCGCTGGACTTGTCGCGCCCGGTGCCGTGCACCACGCCGTAACCGACCTTGCGCCGATAGTCGACGGACCCGGTGACGGTCAGCCCGCCGGCAGTGCCCGGCACGGTGATCGTCACCGCGCGGCCCTGCGCCTGGTAGTTACGGAATCGCGTGATCGCCAGCCGGCCGGCCTCATCCGTTGTCAGCGCGCGCGGACCGCCGGCGCCGGAGCCGCCATCGGCGACCAGGAACGCGGCCACCGCGGCCACCGCGGCCACCGCGACGGCCGCGATGCCGATGACGGCCGCGGCCCGGCGCGACCGCGGCCATCGGCGCCGGTCAGCCGGACGGCCCGGTGGGGCTTGCCGGATTCTCACGCTCCGCACGCGGTTCGACGCTGACACTCTCCGATTCATCCTTTCGATCACCACACCGTCCGGCCGCCGCGGGCTCGCGGCGGCACTCGGCAGTCCGGTGGCAGACCACGCCAAGGCCGGCCCTCGTGGACCGGCCGAGACGTGAGCTGCCCGTCCGCGCCGTCCGGATCGCGGACGGGCAGATCAGCGTTGTGCGGTTCGTTCAGTGTTGCCGGGCGCGACGATTCCGGGTCACGAACGCGATGACCAGGCCCGCACCCACCAGCAGACCGACGATGCCGATCATCTCCACCAGCCCGGGCGTACCGGTGTTCGCCAGCGAACCCCCGCCTCCACCGTCCGGGCCCGGGTGGTTGGCAGACGGCGCGGGCGGCGGCGTGGAGGCAGCGGGCGGCGTCGGAGTCGATGTCGGTGCCGGTGTCGGTGTCGGTGTGGGAGTCGACGTCGGGGTGGGAGTCGGCGTCGGGGTCGGGGTCGGCTCTTCCTTCGGGATGTACACCCCGGCGTCGATCGTGTGATCGACCCCGCCCGGCCTGTCCGGCGCCGTGACAGGCGCGTAGCCGTCGCACAACGGTCCGGTGGTCGGCGGGGTCACATTGGAGTCGTGCCCACGGTTGGCACCGGCCCGCGGGAGCGTGAACCTCAGCTCGCTCGCCGGGGGCTGCTCGGGCACCTGGCTGGTGTCCGCGGTGCACACGTCGAACTGCACCCTGTACTTCGCGCCCGGCGTGAGCTCGTACTCGGCGCCGACACCCCCGAAGTAGTACTCGCCGGCGGCATTGGTCCTGGTCGTGGCGACCTGTTTGCCGTCCGCGTCCAGCAGGTTGATCGTCGCCCCCGGCAGCAGCACGTGCCCCGGGTCCTGAATCCCGTTGTGGTCGCCGTCGAACCACACGACGTTGCCGATCTGGATCGGCGCGTTCGCCGCCGCGTACGCGATGTCACCGAGCCCGCCGGCCTTGCCGAACCCGCCTTGTTGCTGGCTGACGAACTGGAACCCGTTGGCGGTCGGGTTGTTGCCCGGGCCCTGACCGGTCGTGATGTCGTGGTACCCGGTCCCTGAGGTCGCGACGTTGACGACCGGGTCGAACTCCGTGCTGACGACCCACTGCTGCTGCGGGATATAGGCCACCGACCCCAGCGCTGTCTCCTGGTGCGCGTTGGCGTAAAAGTCGCCCGGGAAGTATTCGACGACACCGGCGGCCTGGCCGCCATTGTTGGCGGGGGTGGCGTGGTTGGGGCAGCTCCCGGTGCCTTCCCACTGGTATTCGCCGGTGGGAGTGGCGCAGACCATGGTGATGTCACCACCGGACATGCCGTTTTCCGCCGTGTCGTTCCCCGGGCGGGGGTCCAGCCCTCCCCAACTGAGCACGTCCATGAACCGGTCGCGGAAACCCAGGATCATCGAGCCGTCGCGGGCGAAGGCGAGGGAGGCCAGCTCCGGCTGCGGATCGATGAAGACGTTGCCCGACTTCCGGTCGTCCCACGTGTCCAGGCTGGTGTTCCACGGGTTCCAGTGGGTGGCCTTGTCGCCGGAACCGAAGACGGTGCCGCGTTCGTCCGTGAGCGGGTGGCTCAGCACCGTGGTGAACCGCTTGCCGTCGTAGGTGGAGACGAAGGCTTTCAGGTCCGCGCGCTGCTGCGTGCTCTCCGCGCTGCACACGCCGCCGACGTACAGCGTGTTGTTGTGGGCCTGGAGACCGAACGGCCGCCAGTCGTCGGGGCTCGCGCACCCCGGGTCCGGGATCGGGACCGTCGACTTGGGCGCCGCGGCGGTGGCCCCTGTCGCGTCGAAGCTCACCAGGCTGCGGGTCCGCAGATTCACCGCGTACAGCGTGGAGCCGTCCTCCGACAGGGCCAGACCACCGATGCTCTCCTTGCCCGGCACGTCGGTGAACCCGGGATCCTTGATCATGTTGGCGGTGTCGTGCCGCGTCACCGCGGCGTCCGGCACCCGCGCGAACAGCTCCGGCGCACCCGAGCCGTTGACCGGCACCGTGTAGATCGCGCCCCCGCCCTGCGGCCCGTACGGGGCGTACCGGCGGGCGAACGCGCCCTGGAACAGCCTGGTCCGGTCCTTGTCGTACGCCAACCCGAACGTCGTGCCCACCTGGTCCTGCGTGGCCAGCGTGGTCGGGCACGCCACATCGGTGGGACACGTGCCCCGGGTCTTCGTCCCGAACGCCACCAACGCCCGGTTGTCGGTCCCGTTGGCGCCGTTGTGGATCGGCACGAAGTACCGCGAGTCCGGCAGCGTGTAGTCGGCCGGATCCCACACCCCCGTCACCACCGAGGCGTTCTTCTCGTCCGACACATCCACGAACGACGTGAAGCTGTCGAAGTGGTTCTCCGCCGTCGACGCGGGCGCCGCCCGCAGATAGTCGCTGTACGGTGCCGGGATGCTGACGTCGACGCGGTAGTGGCCGCCGCTCAGCACGGTCGACTGCGCCACCACGACCTTTCCGGTGGCATCCGTGACGCCGGTGACAACGTGCCCAGCGGGGTCGGAGATCTCCACCTTCATGCCCCGCTGCGGCACGTCCATCGTCGCGTTGATCACGCCGGTGCCGAAGAAGTCGCGCAGCACCTCAACCGTCAGCGTGCCGTCGGCGGTCGAAGCGGCGGCCGGTCCAGCCGTCGCTCCCACGGCGCCGCCTGCCAGCAAAAGAACAGATAACGCGATGCGCGCCGGCGGCTCCACGAGCCTCCGGGCTAACCGGCGCGAGTCTCTGCCGAGTCGGTTCATGGCATCACACTCCACACTTCTCTTGTCGTGAAAACAGACCGCAGGCGCGGACGCCGGCCGCGAACGTCACGGCAGAAAAAGGGGCCCACTGCTGCTGCGTGGACCACTTTGTGATGATCGTATGAGGATATTGCGGGTGAGCTGCAAGCGCCGTAGGCCAGGAAAAGCAAACGCGCGTTCACGACCTCGGGCAGGACCGCGCCGGGTTGCGTGTTTTTGCAGCTCAATCACGGTGCCTTCGCCCCCACCCCCACCTCGCCGACCGCCATCGCGAGCAGCGCGCGATATCCTATCCCCTGGAGTCTCGCCGCCACCAGCGGAACCCCTCGCATTCATCGGGATCCGCGATAGTCTCCGGACGCCCAGGGAATGGCGACCGAAAGAATGTGCGACAGTGAAGTGATGGCCGAAAGCAGGCCAGAATCGTCGCCACCCGGTACGACAAGCTCGAATTCGGTCGGCCAAGGTTGCCCCGCAGCCTGCCCAACGGCCGCGATCAGCGGCAGGCACGACACGACCGCTTGGTGCGAATGGTCGCGCCGGAACATCAGGCCCGGCCGTGGGCCCGTTGTGCGCGGCGGGACAGGGAGTCGACGACGACGGCGAGCAGCAGCACACCGCCGGTGATCATGAACTGCACGGCGGTCTGGATGTCCATGAGCGCCACGCCCGAGGCGATCGACTGGATGACCAGCACGCCCAGCAGGGCGGACCAGGTGCTGCCACGGCCGCCGAAGAGGCTGGTGCCGCCGATGACGGCCGCGGCGATGGCGTTCATCAGCAGGTCGGTGGTGACCGATGTCTGGCTGACCGAGTTGATCCGGGAGGCCAGGAACAGGCCGCCGATGGCGGCCATCGTGCTCGACATCATGAACGCCGAGGTCCGCACCCAGGCCACATTGACCCCGGCGCGGCGGGCCGCCTCGACCCCGCCGCCCAGCGCGAAGATCATCCGCCCGTAGGCCGTGCGACGCAGGACGTAGTCGAGGATGACGAGGACGACCAGGAAGATCAGGAGGGCGAGGGGCAGGCCCTGGAACTGGTTGAGCACATACGCGGCGGCGAAGGCGATCAGCGCGAGCACCCCCGTGCGCAGGGCGATCTCGGCCGGGGAGCGGGAGGGCACTCCGGCGGCGCGGCGGCGGGTGACATCCCGCCAGGCGGTCAGGAAGTACCCGGCCGTGCCGAGCGCCGCCAGTGCGTAGGCGGCGACGACATCGGAGAAGTAGTAGTTGGTCAGCTTGGCGACCAGGCCCTGATCGTCGAGGTTGATGGTGCCGTAGGGGCCCATGATGGCGAGCATCAGGCCGTACCACCCCAGCAGTCCGGCGAGGGTGACCACGAACGCGGGGACGCCGACCACGGCGGTGAAGAAGCCGTGGACGAAGCCGACCGCCGTACCGCCGAGCGCGGCCAGGACGATGGCGGGTGGCTCGGGCATGCCGTAGTTGACGTTCAACACGGCGAACAGGGCGGAGGCCAGGCCGCTCACCGAGCCCACCGACAGATCGATCTCGCCGATCAGCAGGACGAAGATCACGCCGACCGCGATCATGCCGGTGCCGACGATGTCCACGCTGAGGTTGGAGAGGTTGCGCGGGGAGAGGAAGTGAGGGTTGAGGATCTGGAAGATCAGCCAGATCGCGAGCAGTCCGAGCGCGACCGGGACGGAGCCGAGCGCTCCACCGCCCAATTTCCGCCCGAACGCGTCGGCGAAGCGTTCGGCACCGTGTGCGCTGGGTCCGCCGATCCCGCCGGGCACGCTCACAACTCCCCCTCCCGCGTCGCCCGCCGCGTCACCGCGTTGTCCGAGGCGCCGGTGATGGAGGAGACGATCTGCTCCTGGGAGGTGGTGGTGACGTCGAAGAACCCGTTGTTGCGGCCCAGGCGCAGCACCGCGACCCAGTCCGCGACGGCCTTGACATCACCCAGGTTGTGGCTGATCAGCAGCACCCCGAGGCCGCCTTCACGGAGCCGTTCCACCAGATCGAGGACCTGGGCGGTCTGCTCGATGCCAAGGGCGGCGGTGGGCTCGTCCAGCATGACCAGGCGCGGCTCGCCGAGCAGCGCCCGGGAGATGGCGACGGTCTGCCGCTGGCCTCCGGAGAGCGAGGCGACGGGCCTGCGCACATCGGGGATGCGGATGGCGAGGGTGGCCAGCAGATCGCGGGTACGGCGCTCCATCTCCACCTCGTCCAGGATGCCGATCCGGGTGATCTCCCGGCCGAGGAAGAGATTGCCGACGACATCGAGGTTGTCGCAGAGCGAGAGGTCCTGGTAGACGGTGGCGATCCCCAGATGCTGGGCGTCGTGCGGGCGGCCGACGTGGACGGGGTGGCCCTGCCATTCGAGGGTGCCCGTGTCGGCCGGTTCGACCCCCGCGATCACCTTGACCAGGGTGGACTTCCCCGCGCCGTTGTCACCCACCAGGGCGATGACCTCACCGGCGTGGATCTCCAGATCGACGTCCGTGAGCGCCTCGACCGCGCCGAAGCGCTTGAAGACGCCACGCAGCGCCAGCAGGGGCGGGGCCGACGGTTGGGCCATCCACTCCTCCCTTCATCCCGCGTCGTGCGATGAGCCGTCCCGGCCGATGAGCCCGGCCTTGCGGCAGTCATCCGCATACTTCTTGGTGCATATCTGATCGACGCGATACAGACCGTCCTTGATGACAGTGCTCCTGATGTTGTGCACGGTCAGGGCCACCGGGTTGAGCAGCACCGTGGGGATGCCACGGGCGCTGGCGCTGTTGACCCGCTGCTTGGCGATCCCGCTGAGCGATCTGCCGTGCCCCAGCGCGACGGCCATCTCCGCGGCGGTGTACGCCTCGGGCTTGAACGGCTTGTAGACGCTCATGTACTGCTGACCCGCGACAATCCGCTGAACGGCCGCCAGCTCGGCGTCCTGGCCGGTGACCGGGGGCAGCGGATGGATCCGGGCCGTCTTGAGCGCGGTGATGACGCCCGAGGCCAGGCCGTCGTTGGCGGCGAGGACGCCGTCGATGGCATGGGGGCCCAGGGCGGCGATGGCGGCGGACATGTTGCGGTTGGCGTTCTCCGGCCGCCAGCCGACGGTCTCGTAGGACTTGACGATCCTGACCTTGCCCTGGAGCACGGACCGCGCGCCCCGTTCGAACCAGGCCGCGTTGGGGTCGGTCGACGAGCCGTTCATCATGACGACCTGGCGGTTCCTGGGGTTCGGGCCCAGCGCCTTCAGCAGCGCCGCGCCCTGGAGCCGTCCGACGCGTCCGCCGTCGAAGGAGACATAGCCGGAGATGGGCCCCTCCGCGAGACGGTCGTAGGCGACGACCGGGACGTTGGCGCGGCGGGCCTGGATCACGGAGTGGCGGACGGCCTTGGTGTCCACCGCGTCCAGGATGAGCACATCGATCCCGTTCGTGATCATGGCTTCGATCTGGTTGCGCTGGGCGACTGGATCGTGCTGGGCGCTGGAGTAGTCCACCGTGCAGCGCGGGCACAGCTCCTCGACCCGCTTCTGGATCAGGCGCCTGTCGAAGCGCTCGAAGCGGACGATCTCGTTCTCCGGGAGCAGCAGCCCGATCCGCAGTGCCCCGTGGTGGTGCCCGGTCGCGCCGACCCTCTCTCCGACCTGGGCCGCCTCGCCGCATGCGGCGAGGGATACGGCAAGGACCAGGCCCACCGTGACGGCGACGGCCGCGCGGAGGCGATCGCGCGTACGGGAGCGCGTACGGGGATGCGTACGCGAGCGCGTGCGCACCCGCGTACGCGCGTACGTACGGGCTCGCGCCTGAGCGTGCGTACGGACTCGCGCCTGAGCGTGCGTACGGACTCGCGCCTGAGCGTGCGTACGGGAGCGGCTCATCGCCTCGCCCTCCTCCGTCTCATCCCCCTCCTCCCCGGCTCCCCCTCCCTCTGCCGTTCGGCGCTCGCCTCGGCCGGTCCTTCCGGGAGCTCCGCCGGGGGGCCGTCAGGAGGTCCGCCCCGAGGCCCGCCGCGGGGCTCCTCCCGCGGGGACGACAAGCCGATCTCACCCCAGACCTGCTTGCCCCCGCTCAGCGGCACCGAGCCCCAGGTCTGCGACATGGCCTCGATGAGCAGCAGCCCCCGCCCGCCGGTCGCCTCCCAGTCCACGGTCGCCGGTTTGACGGGGGTGCGCGGCGAGGGGTCGTTCACCGCGATCCGCAGCCGGTCCGCGGTCAGCGTCAGATTCAGCCGCACCTCGCCCCGGGTGTGCACCAGGGCGTTGGTGACCAGCTCGGAGGTGACCAGCAGCGCCACGTCCAGCTCATCGGCCAGGCCCCAGTTGCGCAGGGTGCGCGCGGTGAAGCGACGGGCGTGCATCACGGCGTCGGGCAGCCGCCACACCGTCCAGCTCGCCCGGATGGGCCGCACCCGCATCCCGTCGTAGCGCAGCAACAGCAGCGCGACATCGTCGTCGCGGCGGCTGTGTCCGCCGAGCAGTTCGTCCGCCACCCCTCCGGGGTCGGCGGCGTCGGCGCGGGCGAGCGCCTGGCGCGCCCGGCGCATACCGTCGTCCAGGTCGAGCCGGGCGGACTCGACCAGGCCGTCCGTGAGCAGGGCGAGCAGAGTGCCGGCGGACAGCCCGGCCGCGGTCATCGGGAACTCGGCGTCCGCGACCACGCCCAGCGGCGGGCCGCCCTCGACGTCGAGCTCCTCGGTGGTGCCGTCCGGGTGGCGCAGCAGCGGCTGGATGTGTCCGGCCCGGACGAACCACGCCTCGCCCTCCTCCATGTCGAGGTCGGCGTAGCAGCAGGTGGCGAAGAGATCGGTCTCCATGCCGACGAGGAGGCGGTTGGCGTGCGCCACGACCACATCGGGCGGATGGCCCTCCACGGCGTAGGCCCGGATGGCGGTGCGCATCTGGCCCATGATGGTGGCGGCCGCGGCGCTGTGGCCCTGCACATCCCCGATGACCAGGGCCACATGGCCGTCGGCCAGCGGGATCACGTCGTACCAGTCGCCGCCCACCTCCAGGCCCATCGTCGCGGGCAGATAGCGGGTGACGGCCACCCCTCCGGGCAGCTCCGGCAGCTTCCGCGGCAGCAGGCTGCGCTGGAGCATGGTGGCCAGCTCGTGCTCGGCGTCCAGCGCGTGGGCGCGCACCAGGGCCTGCCCCACCAGACCGGCGGTCGCGGTCAGCAGTGAGCGCTCCTCCGGGCCGAACTCATGCCGCCGCTCCCATCCGATCAGGCACACGCCGACGATCCGGCCGTCCGCCGGAAGCGGGAGGACGGCGAGGCCGCCGGGGCCGATACCGGCGAGTCCGGGTTCGAGGGCGGCGCCTTCGGGCCAGATGCTGACCTGGCCCTCCCGCAGCGCCTCGGCCAGCGTGGGCAGGGCGTGGCTGGGCAGCTCGGGCCATTCGGACCGCCAGGCGGCGCGCCAAACCTCGGGCCAGGTGGCGGGTTCGGCGGGGGCGAGGACGCCGACCACCAGTTGATCGGCCTGGACCTCGGCGACCGCGACCCGGCCCGCCCCGAGCGGATCGCGCAGCGCGCCGACCACCGCCCGGCCCACGTCCCGGACGGTCGTGGCCCCGGCCAGGGCGGCGGACAGCCGCTGCACCAGGGACACCTCGTCGGCGCGGGGCCGCAGATACGAGGTCTCCGCGACCACGCCGAGCATGCGCCGGGGTGTGCCGTCCGGCCCCGTCTCGACCTGGGCGCGCAGGCCCAGCCAGCGAAGTTCACCGTTGGGCCGGCGGATCCGGAACTCGAGCTGCGCGGTGCCGGAGGTCAGCAGGTCGGGCTCCAGGGCCGACATGAGGGCGGGCGCGTCGTCCGGGACGGTGACCGCCAGCAGGGTCTCCACCCGTCCGTCGAAGTCCTCCCCCGCGATGCCGAAGAGGTCGAGCACCTGGGTGTCGGCGGTGATCCGCCCGCTGCCGAGGTGCAGCACGAACGAGCCGACCCGCAGCCGGTCCAGGGTGGGGCCGGGGAGGTCGGGATGCGGCTGGGTGAGCGCCTGCGGCCCGGCCGCCTCGACCCCGGCGGCCACATGGTGGGCGTAGAGCTCGATGAAGCCGCGGCGGTCGGCGTCGATGCCGCCGGGTGCCTCGTCCACGACCACCAGGCAGCCCAGCCCCTTGCCGTCCCCGCCGAGCGGCAGCACTCCCAGCGAGACGCCGGGCGTGGTGGGGGTTTCAGGAGTGGTGGGGCCGGTGGGGCCGTACGCGGCGAGTTCGGTGGGGGTCAGCCACAGGGGGTGCCCCGCGCGGAAGGCGTCGGCGACGGGTGAGCCCCCGGACAGCGGGTAGTGGGCCGGCAGCGCGTACGACCGTCCGGCGCTGCGCACCGTCTCGGCCAACCGCAGCTCGGTACCTTCCGCGTCCAGCACATAGACAGCCACCACCGCGGTCCCCGTGAACGTCAGCACATGCCCGGTCACAGCACGCCTGCACCGCCTCCGTGCGCGGACCGCCGGTCTTGTCGGGCGTACCCGGGCCCTTGATCGGCCTTCGCGCGGCGGCCGGTCACGACCACCGGCGGGGCCTTCGCTGCCGCGCCCCCTCGAAAGGGTTGGCGCCTCTCCTCAAAGCATGGCACAGCGGGCTGAACCCGGCCATCTCCCCTCGGAATCGGCGGTGCGCGACGGCGAGTCGATGGCGATCGGTGGCACTCGGCGGCGATCGGCGCTGCGGGAGACTGAGCGGCATGGTGCGTCTGCGGGTGGTCACGACGGACGACTGGCCCCTGTGGCGGGACGTCCGCCGGGCCGCGCTGGCCGAGGCGCCGCACGCCTTCAAGTCCCGGCTCGCCGACTGGCACCGCGGCGGCGAGGAGCGGTGGCGCGCCCGGCTGGAGATACCGGGCGCCCACCACGTCATCGCACTGCTGGACGGCCGGGCCGTCGGGATGGCGGGCGGCCTGCCCGGGGACGGCGGGCCGCGGGAGCTGAGGTCCGTCTGGGTCAGCCCCGAGGCGCGCGGCCACGGCGTGGGCGACCGGCTGATCGCGGCGGTCGAGACCTGGGCCCTGCGGGCGGGCGCCACGGCGCTGCGGCTCGCGGTGCTCCCGGGCAACGACCCGGCGATCGCCCTCTACGAGCGGCACGGTTTCGTCGCCACCCAGGAGCCGGGGGATCTGCTCGCCGACGGCGTGACCAGGGAGCTGGTCATGGTGAAGGCGCTGCGGCGGAGTTGACCCCGACGACCCACAGTCGTGAATTCTGTTCATTGATATGGACACGCCATCATCCTTGCCCTACGTTGACTCTTGGTCTAGACCATGATCCATCCAGGGAACGGAACGGACCGGAGGTGGGCCCATATGCCCGCGTTACGCACCACCAGACGCGCCAGACGCTCCCCACACACCAGGACGGCCATGGCCGTCGCCGCACTCATGGGGATCCTGACAGCGGGGGTCGCGTCCGGAGGGACGGCCACGGCGAAGGAAGCCGCGGCGTCACCGACGGACGGATGGACGCAGACGTCGTTCACATACTCGATGCACAAGCCGTGGAATCTCGACCTGAGCGAGCGCTACCGCTACGACTCGGGCTCGAAGACCCACACGATGTGGGTGAATTCCACCGATGAGCCGCTCGAAGAGGGCAGCGGCACCGATCCGCGCACCGAAATGCGGTGGAAGCAGGAGTACACCTCGGGGCAGCACATGTGGGACGCCGATGTGTATGTGCCGTCGGGTACGAACGGCGCGGACATCATGCAGATCCTGCGGGTCAAGCACCCGAGCGGAACACCGGCCACCGACATCATGTTCCGGGCGTCCAGTGAGAACGGAGGCACGCTCAGGCGCTATACGGACACCGTCATCAAGTCCGGTATCTACAACAAGTGGTGGAACCTGAAGGTGGCCCATGAGGCGGGCACCGGAAAGATCCAGGTCTACGCCGACGACAAACTGGTGCTGACGGTCGACGACCGGGGCCCGGCGACCCGCCACTTCAAGAACGGCGTCTATCACCACGGCAACGGCCGGGCCGAGGCCCGGTTCCGCAACATCCGCTATTGGGTCAAGTAGAGGAGTCGGACGGTGTCCACCAAATACCGCGTCATTGCCGGAATCTCGGCCGCCTGCGGACTGCTGCTGGCGGCCTCGGGCGCCGCGCACGCCGAGGTCGAACCGGGCGGCTGGTCGTCCGAGTCGCCGGGGTTCAAGGTGCAGGAGCGGGGGTGCGGGCAGGTCGACAACCTCACCTTCACCCTCACCTGCTCCACCGCGAGCGGGGACCAGCGGGCCGAGCGGCGCTATGACACCTACGCCGGGGGAACCCACCAGTTCGAGGGGTACTTCCGGGTCACCAGCATGGGCGGTACCCGGATCAGCCTGAAGCAGACGTTCAATGACACCGACGGCGACGCCGGTCCGTATTTCATGCTCGCGGTCGAGCGGGGCGGGCGGCTGTACGCCGTGCACGGCGGGGACACCCTGTCCAACGCCGGGACGGTCGGGGCCACGGTGCGCGTCAATACGGTGCACGAGGTGGGCGAGGAGCACCGTACGTACATCAACGGCTCGCTCAAGCACACCGTGGACAGCCCCGGCGGCAGCTTCTACGACAAGTTCGGGGCGTACCGCACCAGCAGCGGCAACGGCCCGGCCACCGTGGTGTGGAGCAACGTGAAGTTCTGGCGCAAGTGAGCGGCTCGGTACGCGCCCTGGCGGCGGCGGTCCTCGCCGTCGCCGGGCTTTCCGGAGTCAGCGGATGCGCCTCCCCGGATGCTCCCCGGGAGCCCCGGACCGGCACCGTGCTCACCGTCACCCGGGTATCCCCCGTCGACGCGAAGCTGAGCTGGCACGGGAAGGCGCCGGGCGCCGCGGGGCGGATCGTGGAGTTCGCGACCGAGCCCCGGGGGCCCTGGACGATCCTCACCTACGCTCCACTCAGTCAGACCACGTACCAGCACCCGGATCTGCTACCGGAGACCCACTTCTACTACCGGCTGCGGCCGTACTACGGACCCGCGTCCCGGCCGGTCGACGTCACGCTGCCGAAGGGGTCGTTCACCAAGGCGGAACAGCGCGCGGAGCACGATTGGGCGCCGCCGCGCACCATCCGGCGGGCCGGTGTCCGCACCGGCCCCGCCCGGCGGCCCGCCGCGACCCCGACCGATCTGCGCGCGAAAATCATGCACGCCAACGGCATCCGGTTCACCTGGACCGACCACGCCGAGGGCGAGCGGGGCTATCTGCTGGAGGACCGGCCGCGGGGCGGCGGCTCCTTCCGTCCGGTCGCCGTGCTCGACCCGGACATCAACTCCTTCGGGCTGATCACCCTGCCGAACGAGAAGCGGGCCTCCTACCGGGTCCGGCCGGTCACCTACGGCGAGCGGTCCAACATCGCCCGGCTCACCACCGGCGAGCGGCCCGCCGGGCGCGGCTGAGCGCCGCCGCCTCAGCCCCCGATGTCCGCCGGGGACGGGGCGAGCACCTCCGGCACCGGAGTGTCCCGCGCCCCGGCGATGAGGACATCGAAAGCCCAGGCCAGCCGGTCCTGGGGGGACCCGGACAGCAGCCGCGGGCCGAGCGCGGCGATATGCGGATGGGTCCGCGGTGAGACGTCCCGCACCACCGTGGCGAGCGCCTGCCAGTCCGCCTGGTCCTGGGGGGTGTCGCCGGGGGTCCGGTGGGCGTGCTCGGCCGCGGTCGCGGTGGCGTGCTGCAGCAGCAGGTCGAGCAGCCACGCTGCCCGGCCGGGTTCCAGGCCGCCCTCGTCCAGCAGCGCCAGCAGCGTCTCCACCAGGTCCAGGTAGTGCTTCCCGAAGGGGCGGGCCACCAGGGCGGACTGGGCGAGACCGGGGTACTCGAACAGCACCGAGGTGTACGAGGTGAGGATCCGCACCAGCCGGTCGTGCCAGTCGCCGTCCGCCCCGGCCGGGCTCAGGTCGACCCCGCCGAGGAGCTCGTCCAGGACCGCCGCGTGCAGTTCGGCGATATTGCGGACGTAGACGTAGAGCGAGGCCGGCCCGGTGTCCAGCTCCTTGGCCAGGCGGCGCATCGTGACCCGCTCCAGACCCTCGGCTCGTATGAGTTCGACCGTGGTGGCGATGATGCCTTCCCTGGTCAGGGCCGGTTTCGCCGGACGTTCCCGGCGGCTCCGCGGGGCGGTGGGATGCGCTGTCATGGCGCCATCGTACCTGTCGGCGAACGCGTTCCTGACGAACCCGTTCGTACCGAACGCGTTTGCCACGAACGCGTTCGTCATCCTACGCTCGTCCCATCGCCGCGCACCGGCGTCGAGCCAGGGAGGCATTGCCATGTCCGCAGCACCCCGTATCGCCATCGTCGGAGGAGGGCTGGGCGGATTGACGCTGGCGCGCGTTCTGCACGTCCACGGCATCGCCGCGACCGTCTACGAACTGGACGCCTCGGCGACCGCACGCGACCAGGGCGGCTCACTGGACATGGATCCGGAGTCCGGTCAGCGGGCGCTGCTGCACGCCGGGCTGCTCGAGGAGTTCCGGCCGCTCAGCCGCCCCGAGGACGGGGAGCTGCGGCTGCTCGACAAGGACGCCGCCGTCGGCTTCCGCATCCCGGCGCCGGAACCGGGCGAGCGGGACGAGGGAGAAGAGCGGCCCGAGATCGACCGCAGGGCGCTGCGGGATCTGCTGCTGGGCTCGCTGCCCGAGGGGACGGTCCGCTGGGGCCACAAGGTGCGCGCGGTGGCCCTCGGCAGGGCGGGGCGGCCCACGCTCACCCTGTCCGACGGCCGGACCGTCGAGACGGATCTGCTGGTCGGCGCGGACGGGGCGTGGTCCAGGATCCGGCCCCTGGTGTCCGACGCCGACCCGGTCTACTCCGGGGTCTCGTTCGTGGACTGTCTGCTGCACGACGTCGACGCCCGGCACCCCGCCGTCGCCGAACTCGTCGGCCGGGGAACGATGTTCGCCCTGGCGGACGAGAAGGGGCTGATCGCCCAGCGCAACGGCGGCAACCGCGTCCGCGTCTACGCCGCGGTCAAGGCGCCGGAGGAATGGAGCCGCTCGGGCCTGATCGACCCGGCGGACCCGGTGGCGGCCAGGAAGCGGCTGCTGGACCTCTTCCCCGACTGGGACGAAGGACTGCGCGCGCTGATCGCCGACAGCGACGGCCCGCTCGTCCCCCGGCCCATCCACGCCCTGCCCATCGGCCACCGCTGGGACCGGACGCCCGGCGTCACGCTCCTGGGCGACGCCGCCCATCTGATGTCCCCCTTCGCGGGGGCGGGCGCCAACCTCGCCATGCTCGACGGCGCGGAACTCGCCCTCGCCCTCGCCACGAACGACGACCTGGAGACGGCTCTGAACGCCTACGAGACACCCATGTTCCCGCGCGCCGAAGAGGCGGCCGCGCAATCGGCCGACAACCTCACCGGCTTCTTCCACCCGGACGGTCTGCGGATCGCGTGCGACACCTTCACCGCGGTCACTTCCGGCGGTGAGGCCCGATGACCACCCACCAGGCCACCGGATTCACCATCGAGCCCTACCCCGGCCTTCCCCTGACGGTGCGGGACGTGGGCGCGGGCCGGCCCGTGCTCGTCCTGCACGGCGGCGGCGGACCCGCCTCCGTGACCGGCATCGTGGACCACTTCGCCGCCACCTCCCGGGTGCTGGCGCCGACCCATCCGGGCTGGGAGGACACCCCGCGGCCCGAGTGGTTCTCGGACGTGGGCGACCTCGTGGAGACCTATCTGGACCTGCTGGACGACCGCGACCTGCGCGATGTCCTGGTCGTCGGCGCCTCGTTCGGCGGCTGGGTCGCCGCCGAGATGACCGTGCGCGACCGGGCCCGCCGCATCGGCGGGCTGGTCATCATGGGCGCCTTCGGACCGGAGGTCGAGGGGCACGAGGTGCGGTTCCCCACCGCACCGCCCGGCCCGCCGCCCGGTCAGGGCTCCGGCGCACCGGCACCGGCACCGGCACCGCGCCGGGGCCCCTCGCCCGCGGCCCTCCAGGCGATGGTGGCCTACGCGGGCCCGACGAGGTCCGATCCGAAGCTGCTGCACCGGCTCGCCCGGGTGAGCGTGCCCGCCCTCGCGGTGTGGGGGGAGCAGGACACCGCCGTCTCGCCCGACTTCGGCCGCGCGTACGCCGCCGCCATTCCGGGGGCGCGGTTCGAGCTGATCCCGGGCGCGGGCCACATCCCCACCCGGGAGGCCCCGGAGGCCACGTTCGCCGCGATCGACGCCTTCGCGGCCGCCATCGGGCAGTAGCGGCCGTCTTCGGGCACCTGTCAGGCGGGACGTCCCAGCTCCTTGCGGAAGAGCTCCAGCACATTGCCGCCGAGGATCTTCTCGACGTCCCCCTCGGGAAGGCCCCTTCGGACCAGCGCCTCGGTCACCAGAGGCAGTCCGCGGGGGCCTTCCAGGCCGGGTACCAGCAGCCGGGCGTACTCGACGTCCTCGCAGCAGGGCGGGGTGGTGTCGTCGCTGACCTCCTTGATGAAGTCCGGCCCCAGACCCACCCGGCCGACGCCGATCACCTCGGCGATATGGACGATGTGGTCCGCCAGCCGGTCCACCGTGCGGTCGGCCTGGGCGGTGGCCAGGAACTCGCCGAGGAAGTTGACGCACACCATGCCGCCGGTCGCGGCGATCCCGCGCAACTGCTCATCGGTGAGGTTGCGATGGTGGTCCAGGAGCGCGCGGGCGGAGGAGTGGGTGGCCAGTACGGGGCGGGTGGCCAGCTCCAGGACATGGGCGACTCCCGAAGCGCCGAGGTGGGAGACGTCGAAGAGGATGCCCAGCCGCTCCATCTCCCTCAGCGCCTGGACCCCGGCCTCGGTGAGCCGGCTTCCGGTGGCGTCCTCACCGCTGCCGTCGGCCAGGGCGGTGCGGCCCCAGTGGGCGAGCGAGGCGATGCGCACCCCGAGGCGGTGGAGGGTCGGGAGGAGCTCCACGTTCGCGTCCAGCCCGGGGGCGCTCTCCAGGGCCAGCACCAGGGCGATCCGGCCGTCGGCGAGGGCCGCGTCGATGTCGTCGCCGTCCAGGCACAGCCGTACCTCGTCGGCGTTGCCCTCGGCGAGGGTGTGGGCGCACTCGATCATCCGCAGCGTCTCGCGCAGCGCGCCCTCGGGGCGGAACTGGTCGTCGATGAAGACCGGCAGCACCTGCAGATCCACTCCGCCCTCGCGGAGCTGCGGCAGCCAGCGCTCCCGGAAGTAGCCGGCCCAGCGGTGCGGCGGGCGGGCGGTGACGGCGATCAGCAGATCGTTGTGGGCGTCGGCGACGACGGCGCGCTGGTGGAGGTCACGGCTCATAGGGCACGGCTCATAAGGACGACGGTGGCCTTTCGTGGGACGGGAAGCGGCGTCGGCCATCGTGACGTACGCGCCTGCCGCCGAGCCAGGAGTTTTCGGTGCGGCGGGCGGAATCCCCGAGCCCGTCGGCCGGGTGAGAGGATCGGACGGACGGGCCCGAGG
Organism: Streptomyces sp. 11-1-2; assembly: GCF_003595545.1. Taxonomy (NCBI): domain Bacteria; kingdom Bacillati; phylum Actinomycetota; class Actinomycetes; order Kitasatosporales; family Streptomycetaceae; genus Streptomyces; species Streptomyces sp. 11-1-2. The sequence goes on along the minus strand of NZ_CP022545.1, from coordinate 8,466,534 downwards.
GACGGAGGCGGGAGATGTCGGTGGAGATCACCTGGTGGGGGCACGCCACCGCGACCGTGCGGGACTCCGGGGTGCGGGTGCTGACCGACCCCCTGTTCGTACGGCGCCTGGCCCATCTGCGGCGCCGCCGCGGGGCCGTGCCACCGCCGGCCGCGGCGGTGGCGGACGTGGCGCTGGTCTCGCATCTGCACGCCGACCATCTGCACCCCGGCTCGCTGGCCAAACTGCTGCCCGGCACCCGGCTGGTGGTGCCGCGCGGGGCCGGGCGGGCGGTGCCCGGGCTGCGGCGGGTGGTGGCGGCGCGGGGGCTGCGGGTGACCGAGATGGCGCCGGGCGATGTGTGCGCGGTCGGCGAGGTGCGGATCCGGGCGGTACCGGCCGAGCACGACGGGCGGCGGCTGCCGTACGGGCCGAGCCGGGTGCCCGCGCTGGGGTATGTGCTGAGTGGCGAGTCGACCACGTACTTCGCGGGCGACACCGGGCTGTTCGACCGGATGGCGGAGGCGGTGGGAGAATGCGATGTGGCGCTGCTCCCGGTGGGCGGCTGGGGGCCGTACCTCGGCCCCGGCCATCTCGACGCGGGCCGCGCGGCACAGGCGCTGGCGCGGCTGGGGGCGCGCTGCGCGGTGCCGGTGCACTACGGGACGTACTGGCCGATCGGGATGGACGCGATCCGTCCGCATGAATTCCACGCCCCCGGCGAGGACTTCGTGCGCCACGCCGGGCGGCTGGCCCCCGACACGGTGGTGCACCGGCTGGGGCACGGGGAGTGCGTCCGGCTGGAGCCCGCCAGGTGATGGGGGATCTGGCGAATCTGGTGGACGTGGTCGATCTGGCCCGGAGTGTGCCGTCCGAGTCGACCCAGCAGGCGGTGGGGTATCCCTCGCTGTTCCTGCTGGTGGTGTTCGGGTCGCTGGTGCCGGTGGTGCCCACCGGCGCGGTGGTCTCCTCGGCCGCGGTGGTCGCCATCCACCAGACCGCTCCCCCGCTGTCGCTGCTGGTGGTCTTCGGGGTGGCCGCGCTGGCGGCCTTCTCGGGCGACGTGACGCTCTACTGGCTCGGGCGGCGCGGGGTGGCTTCGAAGAACGGCTCGCGGTGGCTGGAACGGATCCACGACCACGCGGCGCCGGAACGGCTGGACCAGGCACAGGCGCGGCTGGAAGAGCACGGGGTGGCGGTTCTGGTGCTGTCCCGGCTGATCCCGGCCGGGCGGATACCGGTGATGCTGGCCTGCCTGCTGGCACGCTGGCCACTACGCAGATTCGCCCGGGGCGCCGGGCCCGCGGCACTGGCCTGGGCGGTGACGTACCAACTGATCGGCATCCTGGGCGGCTCGCTCTTCGCCGAGCCGTGGGAGGGCGTGGCGGCGGCCGTGGTACTGACGGTGGTGATCAGCACGGCCCCCGCGGTGTGGCGGCGACTGCGGCGCCGTACCGACCGCGACGCGCGGAGCGAAGCCACGGGCTGACCGCGCCACCCTGAGAGTCGGAGCCTCCGACCGTGCCCCCGCCCCGACCGCTTCGGCGAACGCCGGGCCCAAGGAGACTCAGAGGTTGTCTCACGTGGCACGTTTCGCGAGGTTCATCAGGAACCAGACGCTTCGATAGATCAGCACCCACGACCGGCGGCATGCCGCACGAACATCAAGTCACGTGAGCAACCTCTAAGGGCTTGCAGATCATCAAGGTGTTGCTTCCCGTCCCATGGCTCGTTGATGTGGTATGCGCATCCCAAACGAGATCCGTACCCAACTCGCTGTGAAGTTCGCGGTGTTGTTCCCACATCTGGATGAGCGGCAGCGACGGCTGCTGATGGCCGCAGAGGCCCGTGTCCTGGGACACGGTGGTGTTCGGGCCGTCGCGCGGGCGGCCTCGGTGAGTGAGACCACGGTCCGCAAGGGCGTGTTCGAGTTGGAGGCCGGCGAGGAGCCTCTGGGGCGGGTGCGGCGGCCGGGCGGGGGCCGCAAGAGGGTCGCAGATCTCGATCCGGGGCTGCGGCCGGCCCTGCTGGCGCTGGTCGAGCCGGACGAGCGCGGTGATCCGATGTCGCCGCTGCGGTGGACGGTGAAGTCGACCCGCACGCTGGCGCGGGAGCTGGCCCGGAGCGGGCACAAAGTCAGTGCGGACACCGTCGCGGACCTGCTGCGGGAGGAAGGCTTCAGTCTGCAGGCCAACGCCAAGACCATCGAGGGCAGCCAGCATCCGGACCGGGATGCCCAGTTCCGCTATCTAAATGAGCAGGCCCGTGATCACCGGGATACCGGCCAGCCGGTGATCAGCGTGGACACCAAGAAGAAGGAGCTCGTCGGCGAGTTCAAGAACAACGGCCGCCAGTGGCGGCCTGTGGCTGATCCTGTGCCGGTGAACGTCCATGACTTCGCCGACCCGCATCTGGGCAAGGCCGTCCCGTATGGGATCTACGATCTCGCGGCGAACACCGGCTGGGTCAATGTGGGCACCGATCACGACACCGCCGCGTTCGCAGTGGAGTCGATCCGCCGCTGGTGGTGCGGCCAGGGCCGGGCCGCCTACCCGCAGGCAACACGACTGCTCATCACCGCCGACGCGGGCGGCTCGAACGGCTACCGCACCCGGGCCTGGAAGCTCGAACTCGCCCGGCTCGCGACCGAAACAGGACTGATGATCACCGTGTGCCACCTGCCGCCGGGCACATCGAAGTGGAACAAGATCGAGCATCGGCTCTTCTCGCACATCACCTTGAACTGGCGCGGCCGCCCGCTGACCAGCCACGAAGTCATCGTCCAGTCCATCGCTGCGACCACCACCCGCACCGGATTGCGCGTCATGGCCGAGCTGGACACCAACATCTACCCAACCGGAGTCCAGATCGGCGACGCGGAGATGGCGGCCCTGCCACTGACCCGACACGCCTTCCATGGCGACTGGAACTATGCCGTGCACCCCCAGCCGTGCCCTGCCATCCCAGCGCCCCGGGCTCCGCAGGAACCCGCCCCGGAGTGGGACCATGCTCTCCTGTCCGACCCCGTCCTGACCGGCATGTCCCGGCAGCAACTGAGCGATCTCACCAACACTTTGGCCCTCGACGGCAACGTCAAGCGCGGCCGCCCGCCCCGACTCGCCTTCCCCGACCAGGTCCTGGCGGCCGTCCTTCACCTGCGGGTCGCCCTGGCCGCGGAACCCCTCGCCGTGCTGTTCGACAGCAGCCGGACCGCCATGCACCGCACCCTGCTGAAGATCAGGGCACTGCTCAAGGCGCACGGCATCGTCATCCCGCCGGCGGTCACCCCGCCCTCCGCCCTCACAGCCCTCCAGGCTCGGGTTCGAGCCCTGAGTGCCGACCCCAGCAGCATGATCAAGACAACGTGTTAATGATCTGCAAGCCCTAAGCCTTGATTGGTGCGGCCGACCTGGCTGCCTGCTCGATCTTCGCGCAGTAGGCTGCACGGGCTTCCTCGTCGATCTGCTTCTCGTTTTCGGCGCGCACCCCGGTCCGGCCGTCGAGGCCCTCGCGCAGGATATCGGCGTGCCCGGCATGCCGGATGGACTCGCCGAGGACATGGACCATGATGGCGAACAGGTTCGTGTTGGGATAAGGCTCCGGCCACCACGGCACGTGGCCGGGGGCGTCGAGGGGAAGCTCGTTGATCGTCGCGTCCGAGTGTTCCCACGTACGCCGGTAGAACGCGACGATCTGATCGCGGGTCTCGTCCTCGGCCGCCCACAGATCGCTGCCGTCGGAGTCCTGCCACCGGGGCAGCGGCTCCGGGGAAGGGCGGTCGAAGACCTCGCCGAAGTACCTGGCCTCGACGGTGGCCACGTGTTTGACCAGGCCCAGGAGGTTGGTCCCGGTCGCTGTCATAGGCCGTCGGGCGTCGTATTCGGACAAGCCGTCGAGTTTCCAGAGCAGCGCCCTGCGGTCCCGCCGCAGTCTCCCGTGCAGGTTGCCTTTCGCGAATTCATCGATCATGCGGCATGAGCCTGCCATGGGCTGCTATGCCCAGGGCCTTCATCGCGGCAGCCGAGTTGAGGCGGTCCTTCGCCTCCGGGTCTTCGACACGGTCGACAGGAGCAGACGCCGACTGACCTGCCGCTGAGCCCTGCCCTGTCAGGGGCGGGGCTCAGCGACGTTTGCGGCCGCCGGGCCGGGGCGCCCCCGGCCCGGCGGCCAGGGCGGCGGGCCGTAACCATGAGCCGAGGGCGCCCGGGACACCGGCGCCCGGGAAGGCGGGGTCAGCCGTCCAGGCTCAGTACCCCGCGCAGCGCACGCGTCAGCGCGGACTCCGGGTCGGGCACCGAGCGCTCCACCCGCCAGGCGACGAAGCCGTCGGGGCGGACCAGGACGGCTCCGTCGGGGGCGGTGCCGTGCAGTTCGGCCCAGTCCACGCCCGGTTCGGGGGCGAGTTCATGGTCCGGCCCGTCGCCCACCCGGTAGCAGTCCAGCGGTACGCCGAGGGCGTCGGCGGCGCGGTGGCCCGCCTCGTACCAGGAGGCCCCGCCCGGCCCGGTGAGCAGTACACAGGTGCGCTCGTACAGATCGAGGGTGGACAGCCGCACCCCGCAGCGGTGCACCCACATATGGGGCGCGCGGCTGCCCGGCTCGGCCGAGACCATGAAGTGGTCGGGCACCGCGGGCGCGGCGGGGTCGGCGCCGACGACCGCGCCGCGCACATAGCGGTAGCCCATGGCGACGGCCATGACATTGCTCTGCGGGCCCTGGCCCTCGCTGGCGGGCGCCGAATAACCCGGGTGGCTGTGCTCGGCCGAACGGGTGGCGGCGCGGGCGCTGGTGGCCTGGGCGACCGGCCGCCGCTCCATGCCGTAGGTCTCCAGCAGCCCGGCGCCCGCCCAGCCGCCCATGACGGCGGCGATCTTCCACGCCAGGTTGTGGGCGTCCTGGATACCGGTGTTGGAGCCGAAGGCGCCGGTGGGCGACATCTCGTGCGCGGAGTCCCCGGCGAGGAAGACCCGGCCGTCGGAGTAGCGGTCCGCCACCCGCTCGGCCGCGTGCCAGGGCGCCTTTCCGGTGACCTCGACCTCCAGGTCGGACATGCCGACGGCGGTACGGATGTGCTGGGCGCAGCGCTCGTCGGTGAACTCCTCCAGCGCTTCGCCGCGCTCGGGGTGCCAGGGGGCGTGGAAGACCCACTGCTCCTGGTTGTCGACGGGCAGCAGCGCCCCGTCGGCCTCGGGGTTGGTGAGGTAGCAGGCGATGAAGTGGCGGTCCCCGACCGCGTCCGCGAGCCGCTTGGCGCGGAAGGTGATGGACACGTTGTGGAACAGCTCGCCGCGTCCGCTCTGCTCGACGTCGAGCGCCTCGCGCACCGGGCTGCGGGGGCCGTCGGCGGCGATGAGGTAGTCGGCGCGAACCGTGGAGCGCCGTTCGGACCTGCGGTCCAGGAGCACGGCGGTGACCCCGTCCGCGTCCTGCTCGAAGGAGATCAGCTCGGTGGAGAACCGCAGATCGCCACCGAGGTCCTGGGCCGCGCTCAGCAGCACGGGCTCCAGGTCGTTCTGGCTGCACAGACACCATCCGGCGGGGCTGATCCGGGCGGCCTTGCCACCCGGGTCCATCTCCCGGAAGAGCCAGTTGCCCTCCGTACCGGTCAGGGACGGGGTCTGCAGGATTCCGTGGTTGTCGGCCAGGACGGACGCGGCCTCGCGGATCGCGGACTCCACTCCGGCGGTGCGGAACAGCTCCATCGTCCGGATGTTGTTCCCCCGTCCGCGCGGGTGGTGCGAGGTGCGCGGGTGTTTTTCGACCAGTAGATGACCGATCCCCAGTCGGCCCAGGAACAGTGAGGCGGACAGGCCCACCAGGGAGCCGCCCGCGATGAGGACGGGCACACGCTCAGCATTGTCGGCAAGACGGTTCATTGTGCTGCTATGCCCAGTGTTTCCGGGCCCTTCCGGGACGCTGACGAGGCGTTCGCTCGGATGGCTCACATATCTCGCGCCATTGGTGGGTGCGCCCCACGATCGTCTAACGGGCGGGTGTCCTCGATGCCCGGAAGGACGCGTCCGCGAAATAAGGAGTGGAATATGAGCACCCTGTCCGACATTCCGGAGACCATGGTGAACCCATCGCCAACGACCGTGGAATCCGCGCTCACCGACACCAGATTGCGCGTCGTCTTGCTGGTGCAGGTCAACAGCGGTGCCGAGCAGCGCTTTCTGCGTGCCTATGACCAGTTGTCCCAGCAGGTGGCCGCGGTGCCCGGGCACATCAGCGACCAGCTCTGCCAGTCGATCGAGAATCCCTCCCAGTGGCTGATCACCAGTGAATGGGAAAGCGCTCCTCCGTTTCTGGCCTGGGTGGACTCTCCCGCGCACCGGGAGATGGTCAAACCCTTCCACGGCTGTGTCGAGGACACCCGCTCGCTGCGGTTCAGCATTCTGCGGGAGACCCTGACCGCCGGATCCGCGCCGGTCGATGTCACCACCCGGGGTGTCGACGCCGCGCTGCGGGTCGGCGACGGGCTGGTCCGGCAGGCGCTGACCTTCACCGTGAACCCCGGCAGTGAGGACACCGTCGCCAAGATCCTCGCCGATTACGCCTCACCGGAGGCACGGGTCGACCAGACCACCCGGCTCTCCCGCACCTCCGTCTTCATGAACGGCAACCGGGTCGTACGGGCCGTGGAGGTCAAGGGCGATCTGACCGCGGCACTGCGCTTCGTGGCCCGGCAGCCGGAGATCAAGGCCGTCGAGGAGGCCATCAATCCGTATCTGGAGGAGGACCGCAACCTCGACGACCCCAGCTCGGCACGGGAGTTCTTCGCCCGGGCGTCGCTTCCGGTGGTCCACCACATGATGGCCGGCGGCCCGCGTCCCGCCCAGGGCGTCCACCGGCACGCCCTGCTCTACCCGGTCAAGGCCGGCTGCGGACCGGCGGTGGCCAGTCTGCTGGCCCGGCAGGACGAGCTGGCGGTGAACAAGGAGACGACCGCGGAGCAGTCCGCGAAGACCTTGCTGAGCAGCACCATCTTCCAACGTGACGACATCGTGGTCCGGCTGGTGGACCTGAGCGTGCCGCTGGACCGGCATCCGGCCATGGCGGCCGGTGTGAGCGGACGGCGGGCGGCCGCCGTGCTGGGCCGTCTCCTCGACCTCGGGGCGGACGGGGCGGTGATCGACCTGTCCGTGGACGACGGGCTGCGCCGCTTCCTCGCCGACTGCGACATGACCCCGATCACCGACCGCCAAGCGGCGGACCACTGACGGCCCCTCTCCCCCCTCGCACCTTCCCACCCCCTGTGGCGCGGATCGCGCAACGCTACCTGGAGGAACTCATCATGACCACGCAGTCCCCTCTCGTCGTCGACCTCGCCGCGGTCGCCCCCAACCGCCGGCGCGGTGGCGATGTGCGCGCCATGCTCACGCCGCCTCTGGTGGGCGCCACGAGCGGCTTCATGGGGATGGCCATCGTGGGGCCCGGAGAACGGGTCACCGAGCACTACCACCCGTACTCCGAGGAGTTCGTGTACGTCGTCAGCGGCGACATGGAGGTGGACCTGGACGGCGAGGCGCATCCGCTCGGCCCCGACCAGGCGCTCCTGATCCCCATCAACGTGCGGCACCGGTTCCGCAACGTGGGCAGCACCGAGGCCCGGATGGTCTTCCACCTCGGCCCCCTGGCGCCGCGCCCCGAGCTCGGTCATGTGGACACGGAGTCCGCCGAACCCGCCGAGGCGACGTCGTGACCCGACGGGTGGTGGTCACCGGGCTCGGCGTCGTCGCCCCCGGGGGCATGGGCGTTCCGGCGTTCTGGGACATGCTCACCGCGGGCCGTACGGCCACCCGCAACATCACGCTCTTCGACGCGGAGCGGTTCCGCTCCCGGATCGCCGCCGAATGCGACTTCGACCCGCTGGCCGGCGGTCTGACCTTCGAGCAGATCGAACGCTCCGACCGCTATGTGCAGTTCGCGCTGGTGGCGGCCAAGGAAGCGGTCCGGGACTCCGGGCTGGACCTCCAAGCGCTCAACCCCTGGCGGATAGGGGTCTCCCTGGGCAGCGCGGTCGCCGCCTCCACCCGGCTGGAGCAGGACTACGTCAAGGTCAGCGACGCCGGAGAGCACTGGGATGTGGACCACCGCAAGGCGGGTCCGCATCTGCAGCACGCGTTCTCCCCGAGCGCGCTGTCCTCCGGGGTGGCGGAGCTGACCGGTGCGCAGGGCCCCGTGCAGTCCGTCTCCACCGGCTGCACCTCCGGTCTCGACGCGATCGGATACGCCTTCCAGGCGATCGAGGAGCGGCGGGCCGATGTGTGCATCGCCGGGGCCGCGGACTCGCCGATCACCCCGCTGACCGTGGCCTGCTTCGACTCGATCAAGGCCACCTCGGCGAACAACGACAACGCGGCCACCGCCTCCCGGCCGTTCGACGCCCACCGGGACGGCTTCGTCCTCGGCGAGGGCGCCGCCGTGCTGGTCCTGGAGGAACTGGAGCACGCCCGGGCCCGAGGGGCGCGGGCCTACTGCGAGTTCCGGGGCTTCGCCACCTACGGCAACGCGTACCACATGACCGGTCTGACGCGGGAGGGGCTGGAGATGTCCGAGGCGATCGACCACGCGCTCGGCCACGCCCGCGTCAACAGCGACGAGATCGACTACGTCAACGCGCACGGCTCGGGCACCAAGCAGAACGACCGGCATGAGACGGCGGCCGTGAAGCGGTCCCTGGGCGAGCACGCGTACAAGACCCCCATGAGCTCGATCAAGTCCATGGTGGGCCATTCGCTGGGGGCGATCGGCGCCATCGAGGTGGTCGCCTGCGCCATGGCTCTCGCCCATGGCGTGGTGCCGCCGACGGCCAACTACGAGACCCCCGACCCCGAATGCGACCTCGACTATGTCCCGCGCACCGCCCGCGCCCTCCCGCTGCGCAATGTGCTGTCGGTCGGCAGCGGGTTCGGCGGCTTCCAGTCCGCGGTGGTGCTGGGCCGGACGGACGGGAGGGCGGCATGAACGCGGCGATGAACACCCGGAACCGGGGCGCGGCCATCACGGGCATCGGTGTGATCGCCCCCAACGGGGTGGGCACCGACGCCTTCTGGAAGGCGACCCGGGAGGGAATCCCCTGCCTGGACCGGATCTCCCGCGAGGGCAGCGGCCACTTCCCGGTCCGGATCGGCGGCCAGGTCCGCGGCTTCGATCCGGGCTCGATGATCGAGGAGCGCTTCCTCGTCCAGACCGACCGCTTCACCCACTTCGCGATGGCCTCGGCCGATCTCGCGCTGGACGACGCCCGGCTGCCGGTGGACGACATGTCGCCGTTCGCGGTGGGCGTGGTGACCGCCTCCGGTTCCGGGGGCGGCGAGTTCGGCCAGCGCGAGCTGCAGCAGCTCTACGGCAAGGGGCCGCGCTATGTGGGCCCGTACCAGTCCATCGCGTGGTTCTACGCGGCCAGCACCGGCCAGGTCTCCATCCGGAATGGGTTCAAGGGCCCCTGCGGGGTGGTGGCGAACGACGAGGCCGGCGGTCTGGACGCGCTCGCACACGCCCGCCGGTCCATCCGGCGGGGGGCGGACGCGATGGTGGCCGGCGCCTCCGAGGCATCGCTGGCCCCGTACTCCATCGTCTGCATGCTCGGCTGGGACGAGCTCAGCCGGGCCCGCGACGCGGGCCGGGCCTATCTGCCGTTCACCGAGGACGCCTGCGGATTCGCGCCCGGGGAGGGCGGGGCGATGCTGGTCGTGGAGGAGGAGGGGGCCGCCCGGCGCCGCGGGGTGCGGATCCGGGGCTTCATCGCGGGGTACGGCTCGACCTTCACCGGGGCCTCCCGCTGGGAGCGGTCCCGGGAGGGGCTCGCCCAGGCCATCCGCGTCGCCCTGGAGGACGCGGAGTGCGCGCCGGAGGAGATCGACATGGTCTTCGCCGACGCCCTCGGCGTGCCCGAGGCCGACCGCGCCGAGGCGCTGGCCATCGCCGACGCCCTAGGGCCGCACGGCACGCGGGTCCCGGTGACCGCGCCGAAGACCGGATTCGGCCGGGTGCACTGCGCCGCCCCCACGCTCGACGTGGTGGCCGCCGTGCTCTCCATGGAGCACCGCGTCGTGCCCCCGACCCCGTACGTCACCGACGTCTGCCATGAGCTCGACCTGGTCACCCGCAGCTCCCGCCCCGCCGAGCCGCGGACGGCGCTGGTGCTCAGCCGAGGGCTCATGGGTTGCAACGCGGCGCTCGTGCTCCGCGGACCGGAAGGAGATTACTGATGTCCAGTCAACTGTCCTATGGGGAACTGGCCACGCTGATGAAGCGGTGCGCCGGGCTCACCGTCGATCCGGACACGATGCAGACCCGGCCGGACTCCACCTTCGAGGAGTACGGCCTGGACTCGCTTGGTCTGCTCGCCATCGTCGGTGAGCTGGAGAACCGGTACGGCACCCCGATCGAGCCGGGTGCCGAAAGCTGCAAGACCCCCGGGGACTTCCTCGACGTCATCAACACCTCACTTACCTCAGGAGCATGAAGATGGCAGGCCACACCGACAACGAGGTCATGATCAAGGCGCCGTTCGACCTCGTCTGGAACATGACCAACGACCTGGAGAACTGGCCGCAGCTCTTCAGCGAGTACGCCGCGGTCGAGGTGCTCCAGCGGACCGGGGACACCACCACCTTCCGCCTCACCATGCACCCCGATGAGGACGGCAAGGTCTGGAGCTGGGTCTCGGAGCGGGAGACGGCCCGCGATGTGCGCACGGTGTGGGCCCGCCGCGTCGAGCCCGGCCCCTTCGCGTACATGAACATCCGCTGGGAGTACGAGGAGGAGTCCGAGGGCACTCGCATGCGCTGGACCCAGGACTTCGAGATGCGGCCCGACGCGCCGGTCGACGACCCCACGATGACCGACCACATCAACCGCAACTCCCGTATCCAGATGGATCTGATCCGGGACAAGATCGAGCAGCGGGCCCGGGAGACGGTGAGGGCATGAGCAGGTACCGCACCATGATCGTCGCCAAGATGCAGCGGGACGCGGCCCCCCAGGTCGCCAAGATCTTCGCGGAGTCCGACCGCGGCGAACTCCCCAAGCTGATCGGCGTCACCGGCCGCAGCCTCTTTCAGTTCGGCGATGTGTATCTGCATCTGGTCGAGGCCGACCGGCCGCCGACCACCGAGGTCACCAAGTACGCCAAGCACCCGGAGTTCCGCGACATCAGCGCCCGTCTCCAGCCGTATATGCAGGCGTACGACCCGGCGACCTGGCGCGAGCCCAAGGACGCCATGGCGCATGAGTTCTACCGCTGGGAGCGCGACGGGGGCTAGCGGACGCGTCCCCCCGCACGGGGCCGCCGACGGAGTTCACACTCCCGGCGGCCCTTTCCTTATGCCCCGTCAGCGAAAATCTCACACTACTGGGCTCATCGGAATGATGTCTGCCGAAAAGGTGAAAGGGCGTCAGTCCATTCGCGCGGCGAATGAGTGATCATTGCGCTTATCTACACCCAGAGGGCTTACAACAGAGCAGATCGCAGGCCGCGCCGAGTGGCAGGGGGAGCCCTCTTCGCTGACGGTGGACAAGACGCCGATGCGATCCCTTTATCTGGCAAATAGTCAGTATCGCGACGGCGCCGGAAGGAATGACTCATGCGATCTACTCGCGCACTCTTCACCGGGGCGGCGATTGCCGCCACCCTGACCCTGGGCGCCCCCGCCGCCGCGTTCGCCGCCGACGTCTCGGACCCGGGCGGTCACGGTGGGTACTCGAGCAGCCAGGAGTCCTCCGAGGACGGCTACGGCCAGGGCGGCAGCTCCTGGAAGGACAAGGACGACCACGGCCGCGAGGACGGCCGGGAAGACCACGGTCGCGAGGACGGCCGGGAAGACCACGGTCGCGAGGACGGCCGGGAAGACCACGGCAAGGAAGAGATGAAGGGCAAGGACGAGGGCGGCGACTTCGACCACGGCAAGGACGAGGGCCGCGACTTCGACCACGGCAAGGACGAGGGCCGCGACTTCGACCACGGCAAGGACGAGGGCCGAGAGCACGAGTGGGACGGCAAGAAGGACGACCACGAGTGGTCCGGCGGTTCCTGGAAGGACCACGAGAAGGGCGAGAAGCCGCGCGGTGGCGTCCACACCGGTGGTGGCGGCATGGCCACCACGGGCAGCGGCATGGCCGCCGGCTCCGTCCTGCTCCTCGGTGGTCTCGGCGCCGGCGCCTACGCCCTGCGTCGCCGCAAGCCGACCGGCACCGCGATCTGAGCCTGACGCTTTCGTAATTCCGTGCTGCCGTGGCACCTCCGCCGAGCGGTGGTGCCACGGCAGCGCCACGAGCACTGCGAAAAAGCAGCTGTGAGAAAAGCACCGCGAGAAAGACACCGAAAGGCGCTGTGAGAAAGGCGAACACCCCTATGGGAAAGCCGGCCAAGCAGGGCGCTGCCGACAGCAACACCCGCATCCTCCGCTGGGGAGCCGCGTCGGCCCTCATCGGCGTATTCCTCATCTACAACTCCGTCGACGCCGCCTCCCAGAACACCCCGGCGTCGGCCCGGCCCGCGGCCAGTTCCCCCGCGTCCATCTCCGAACCGGAGAGCGATACTTCGGTCGAGGAGGAGTACTCGGACTCGCCGGATTCGACGGCCGCCCCCGAGTCCCGTCCCGGACCCGCGCTGCCGCGCTCCCCCGCGTCCCATCTGGACATCCCCTCGATCGGCGTGAGCGCGCCCTTCACCCCCCTCGCGCTGGACGCGTCGGGTGTGCTGGTCCCGCCTCCGGACACCGAGCAGAACCTGGTGGGCTGGTACCAGGGCGGCCCCTCCCCCGGTGAACGCGGCAACGCCATCGTGGCCGGGCACGTGGACACCAAGATCGGCCCGGCGGTGTTCGCCACCCTCAGCCAGCTCAAGCCGCAGGGCAAGGTGGCCATCACCCGCGAGGACGGGATCGTCGCGACCTTCGTCGTCGACAAGATCAAGACGTTCAAGAAGAACGCCTTCCCCGACCAGAAGGTGTACGGGGACACCCCCAATGCCCAGCTCCGGCTGATCACCTGCGGCGGGGTCTATGACCACACGGCCAAGGACTACACGGCCAATGTGGTGGTGTTCGCGCACCTCAGTTCGTACCGCTACAGCTGACGGACCGACAAGCAAACCCAGCACACGCCACGGTGCCCGCGTCGTCGAGGACGGACGACGCGGGCACCGTGCGTGGCGTGTGCGGCTAGCGGCGGCCCGTGGCGGGCACCGTGGAGTCGAAGGCGTGCAGCGCGCCGTTGACCGGCCGGATGTCGGTCACGTTCAGACCGGCCTCGGTCATCCGCGTCACCATGCTGTCCTCGGTGTGCTTCCGGCCGCCCACGTTGAGCAGCAGGAACAGGTCCATCGCCGTGGTGAAGGAGGAGGGGCTGTTGTCGACGAGGTTCTCGATGACGACCACCCTGGCGCCGGGCCGCGCCGCCGCGACCACGTTGGCGAGCGTCCGGCGGGTGCTCTCGTCGTTCCATTCGAGGATGTTCTTGATGATGTAGAGGTCGGCCTCGACGGGGACCTCACGACGGCAGTCACCGGGCACCAGCGTCGCCCGCGAGGCCAGTGGCCCGCCGTCCCGCAGCCGCGGATCGGCGTTGGCCACCACCTGCGGCAGGTCCAGCAGCGCGCCCTGCAGCGCCGGATGCCGCTCCAGGAGGCTCGCCAGCACATGGCCCTGGCCGCCGCCGATGTCCACCACGTCCTTGACCCCGTCGAGGTCGAGGAAGGCGGCGACATCGGCGGCGGACTGCCGGCTGGAGGTGGTCATCGCGGCGTCGAACACCCGGGCCGACTCGGGCGCGTCCTCATGGAGATAGGCGAAGAAATCCTTGCCGTAGATCTCATTGACGACACAGCCGCCGCCGCGCACCGCCCGGTCCAGCAGCGGCCACGCCTCCCAGGTCCACGGCTCGGTGCACCACAGGGCGATGTTCCGCAGACTGCCCGGGGTGTCCTCGCGCAGCAGCCGGGACATCTCGGTGTGCCGGAAGTGGCCGTCCGCGGTCTCCGCGAAGATCTGACAGCAGGCCAGGGAGCGCAGCAGCCGGCGCAGCGGATCGGGCTCGACGTCCACGGCGGAGGCCAGTTCGCCGATGGAGGCGGGCTGCTCCCCCAGCGCGTCGGCGATCCGCAGCCGGACCGCGGCGCGCACGGAGGCCGCCCGTGCGGCGCCGAAGACGATCTCCCGCAGTCGCATGGGCGGCGGGAGCGCGGCCGGTGGGGGCTGTGCCGCGGCCCCGGGGGTGGTGGTGTCCACAGTGGTCATGACGTCGCCTCTCAGCACCGGCCCGTGGGCGCGGACAGCTCGCACACGTTGTCGGTGAAGGTGTTGTCGGGGCCCTTGTCCCGGTCGGCCAGGTCGGCGGGCTTGTTGCCGCTCATCACGTTCCGGCTGATGGCGTTCTTGGCGTTGGGGGCGCCCACGGAGCTGGTGAACAGCACGATCCCGCCGGACATGGGCGAGGTGCCCACGTTGCCGGTCACCTGGTTGCCCGTCACCCGGGTGCCCTCGGTGCCGGTGAGCACGATGCCCGCGCCCTGGATGAAGGGGAGCCGGTCGGTGGCCTCGCAGTAGGCGTTGTTCTCGTACACGGAGTTGTGGCGGACGTTCAGGTCCCCGGCGCGCGGGGTCGATTCGTCGCCGACGACGAACACCCCGGCGCAGTTGCCGGTGATGGTGTTCCGCTCGACGGTGAGGTCGCGCAGCCGGCGGACCACGACACCGGTCCGGTTGCCGCTGAGCTGGTTGCCGGCGACCAGGGTGCCCAGGGCGTCGGTGGCGCCGCCCTCGGCGTCCATGGTGTTGGCCAGGAAGATGCCGGACTGCTTGTTGCTCCGCGAGACGTTGTCGGCGAAGGTGCCGCGGGTGGACATCTCCTGGCCCATGCCCTGCTGGCCGTTGTCCTCGGCGACGGTGTCCCGCACGGTCATCCGGTCGGTGCCGGAGCCCCAGATGCCGTTCTTGGCGAAGCCGGTGACCTTCAGTGAGCCGATCCGTACATCCGAGACGGGGTCTTCGGCCGTCCCGGTGACGCAGATGCCGTGACCGGCCGCGCCGCAGGCGTTGTCCGACGGCTTCGCGGCCGGGGAGAGCACGGTGCTCTCGCCCGCGCCGAGCAGGGTCAGCCGGTCGGTGGTGATCTGGATGTTCTCCCGGTAGGTGCCGGGCCGGAGCTCGATGGTGTCGCCGGGCTTGGCGGCGTCCACGGCGGCCTGGACGGACTGGCCCGGCTGCACCACATGGCGGGTCGCGGCCTGGTCGGCGGGGTCGACGGGGGCGGCGTGGGCTCCGGGGAGCTGGGCGAGTTCGATGACGAGGACGGCCGTGAGGCCGGCGAGGTGACGAAGTTTCGGAGTGCGCATGAACAGGAAGCTAGGTGCGCTCCGCACCACTCGCCACTTATGATCTGCCTGTCACCTATGCACCGGATTCCCCCACTTGGCCCCCTATTCGAGCACGCGCGAGGCCCCGACCGGCAGATCCCACAGCTCCGCGCGCGGGCGGCCGGTGGCCTCCCAGGCCGCGCGGATCCGGTGCAGCGGCTCCAGGGGCGGCTCGGCCGCGAGCAGAAAGGTCGACCAGTGCATGGGCGCCAGCACCCGCGCCCCCAGGTCCTGATGCGCCCGTACGGCGTCCTCCGGATCGGTGTGCACCCCGTCCAGCATCCAGCGCGGCTCATAGGCGCCGATGGGCAGCAGCGCCAGATCGATGCCCGGGTAGCGGCGGCCGATCTGCCGGAACCAGTGGCCGTAGCCGGTGTCCCCGGCGAAGTACACCCGTCGGCCGCCGGGCGCGGTGATGACCCATCCGCCCCACAGCGAGCGGCAGGTGTCGGTGAGAGTGCGCTTGCTCCAGTGGTGCGCCGGGACGAAGTCGAAGCGGACCGGGCCGTCCTCGCCGGGCAGTTCGGCCGCCTCCCACCAGTCGAGCTCGGTCACCCGGGTGAATCCGCGGGTCCGGAACCAGCCGGCGAGCCCGGCCGGGACGAAGACCGGCGTCGTCCTCGGCAGCCGTTTGACGGTGGGTGCGTCCAGATGGTCGTAGTGGTTGTGGCTGATGACGACCGCGTCGACGGGCGGCAGATCCTCCCAGCGGACCCCCACCGGAGTGACCCGGGCCGGGGTGCCGAGGATCCTGCGGGACCAGACCGGGTCGGTGAGCACGGTGAGCCCGCCGATCCGCACCACCCAACTGGCGTGTCCCGCCCAGGTGAGCGCGGTCCGGCCGGGGACGGGGAACGGCAGCGGCCCCGGTTCGAAGGGCAGCTCGGGGATCTGGCGGAGCGACTCCACGGACGGTCTGAGCCGCCCCTCCCGAGCCAGCCGGGCCACCGCCCGCACCCCCGGCAGCGGGGAGGTGAGCCGATCGGCGAACGACCGCGGCCAGCGGCGGATCTCGTACAGCGGACGGGGGGCGGTCGAGTCGGGGATGGCTGGACCGGGGGCGGCCGGATCGGAGGTGACCGGACCGGGGCCGGCCGGCTCGGAAGTGGCCGACCAGGGGGCCGCCGGATCGGAGGCGATCGGATCAGGGATAGCCGGATCGGGGACGGCCGGATCGGACGTGGCCGGGAGCGGCCGGGGCCGTTCGGCCGGTTCCGCCGGCTCGGCCTGCTCGGTCATGGCCTGGCTCCCTTCCCTCTCTGGTCCGGCCCTTCCGTGCCGGCGCGTCATGGCTGCGGTCCCGGGCGGCTCAGGCCACCGGACCGTCCTCGATCAGGTCACGGAAGGCCGACTCGAAGGCGGCCAACGCCGCGGCCACATGGGGCAGTTCCAGCGGATCGGGCGCCTGGAGCGCCCGCAGCCGCAACTCCTCCGCCGCGCCGAGCAGCGGCAGCGTCGCCAGCCGGAGCCGCAGGGTGTGCGGGGGGTCGCCGAAGCGATGGCCCCCGGCCACGCTCCGGCCGATCCGCCGCACCAGCTCGCGCTCCAGCTCCACCGAGTCGGTGATGCCACGGGCGGCGAGCACCCCGCGCAGCTCGTCGAGGTCGGCGTAGAGATGGCGGCCGGCCTGCGGCGGGCGGGCCAGCGCCCCGACGGCGGTCAGCGCGCGGTAGGCGGCCGCGGCCACGGCCCCGTGCGCCCGGGCCGCGGCGGCCATCCGGCCCCGGACCGGCTCGGGCTCGCCGAGGGCGTACACGGTGGCCGCCGTGATGGACGCGGGCAGCCCGGAGCGTACGGCGGTGAGCAGGGACAGCACCCGGCCGCGCAGCTCCACACCGCGCTCGGTGGCCGGGAACCGGGCGATCGCGGCGGGCCAGCCCGCCGGAGTGAAGGCGCCCACCAGATCGGAGAGCACGATCACGTTCTCGGGGCTCATCTCGGCGGGGCTGAGCAGCACCGTGCCGTGCGGATGGTGGACGGTGTCCCGCCAGGTCTCATCGCTGACGATCAGCAGCCCCTCGGCCACGGCCGCCTCGCACACCTCGTGCAGCAGCTCGGGCGGGGCCACGGTGCCGGTGGGGTCGTCGGCCACCGAGAGCAGCAGGACCCTGGGCACCCCGCCCTCGGCGCGGATCCTGCGGACGATCTCCAGCAGCGCGAACGGATCGGGCAGCCCACCGCATTCGGCCGGGACGGGCGCGTGGTGGGCGCGCCGGTTCACCAGCCGTACCAGCGGCGCGTACCAGGCGGCGCAGGGGCGGGGCAGCAGTACATCGCCGCCGGGGGCCGAGGCGAGCAGCGCCAGCAGCAGCGGCTCGGCGCCGGGGGCGACCACGACATGCTCCGGGTCGGTCCACAGCCCGCGCCGCGACCAGTAGTCGCAGGCCGCCGAGCGCAGCCCGGCCGAGCCGCCGACCGGCTCCGGCGCGGTGCGGCCGGCCGTCGCGACGAAGCTGTCGAGCAGCTCCGGGAGGACCGGCAGCCCGCCGTCGTCCCGGTCCGCCGGAGCCGGGGCGGTCCACTGCCGCTGCATTCGCCACACCTCCGCCCGCGCCGGACGCGTCACCACCTGCGTATGTCCACCTTCGCAGATCTCCGGCGCCGTTTCGCGGAAGGCGGCCGGGGGACCCGGGCGCCATGACAGCCATGCCGGAACAGCACGATGTGGTGGACGTCCTCACCGCGGACCACCACGCGGTGCGCAACCTCTTCGAGGGGTACCGCGCCACCACCGACCCCGACCAGCGGCGGCAGCTCGTCGACCGGATGACGGTGGAGGTGGTGCGGCACTCCGTGGCCGAGGAGATCTATCTGTACCCCACGGTCCGCAAGGCGCTGCCGAACGGCGACCGGATCGCCGACAAGGAGATCGAGGAGCTGACCGAGGCCGAGCGGATCCTGTCCGACCTGGACGGCGTGGACCCCCGGGACCGGCGGTTCGACCCGCTGGTACGGGATCTGATGGACGTGGTGTCCATGCATATCCGCGGCGAGGAGGACCTCGTCTTCCCCGAGCTGCGGGAGCGGCTCACGCCCGAGGAGCGGATGATGCTGGGCCTGCGCGTCGGTGAGGCGGCGGCCGCGGCGCAGGGCGTACCCCCGGTCAGCCCGGAAGGTCCCGGTCCGGGCCGGACGCTGGCCGACCGCGTCCGGGAGCGGCTGACCGGCCGAACGCGATGAGCTCCTTCTCCAGGCCACGGCCGCGGGTGCGCACCACGGTCTCGGCGAGCTCCGCCAGCTTGTTGTTGGTCCGCTGGGAGAACCGGCGCAGCAGATCGAACGCCTGGTCCGCGTCGCACCCCAGGACGTACATGACGATGCCGCACGCCTGGTCGACCACCGGCCGGGTGCGCAGCGCCGTGTCCAGCTGGTCGACCTGGACGAGGGCGGCGCGGTAGAGCCGGTCCCGGGCCATGCTCTCGGTGGCCAGGTCGCCGAGCAGCTCGGTGGCGCCCTGGGCGGCCTTCTTCAGGGGGCCGGGGCGCAGCCCGTAGACCGAGATGGTCACGGTGAGCCCGTCGCAGACGAAGGGCAGGGTGGCGGTGGACCGGACGCCCGCGTCCAGCGCCCGGGCCCGGTAGCGCGGCCAGCGGTCGTCGTGGAGCAGATCGTCGGCGCCCGCCGGGCGGCCGGTGTCGAGCGCCGCGAGGATCGGGCCCTCCCCGGCGCGCATCTGGACCGACACCAGCGCGGACAGATCGGGGTGGGTGGCCGCCGTGGTCCGGTCGGCGGCGGCGGCGCCGGAGGACTCCTCGGCGAGCACGGCGGTGGCGGTGGCCCCGCAGCTGTCGGGCGTGCCCGCGGCGGCCTGCTCGGCCAGTTCGGCCAGGCCGCGGCCGAGGGAGGGCGCGTCGGTCTGGCAGGCCGTGCGGATGTGCGTACGGTCGGGCATCGCCGGGTCCGCTCCTTTCGCTCCGGTGCGATGTGCGCTTACGGCCCCGTCCCCGTCCGGGCCCCGATTTCTTCGCCTTCCCACGGCATTGAGCGGAAAACGACACCCGGGCCGTCCGCCGCGTCCGGTCAGGCTACGGTGTGCCCATGCCAGGCGCTCAGGAGTTTGGTGCGGAGCTCACAGATTTCCGCAGACGGGTGGACGAATTGCGGACCGCGCGGGCCTCGCTGCCCGCGCAGGAGCGGCTGTCCTTGCTGGACGCCGCTCTTTTCGAGCTCCAGCACGTGGCCGACGTGCTGTGGCCGCGGTACGAGGGGCTGACGGCGGCCTCCCGGAGCCGCGGTGGGGACCGGGCCGACCCGCAGGAGCAGCAACTGCTGCGGGCGCTGTTCCAGCGGCTGCCGGTCCCGGCGGTCCTGCTGGACCGCGACACCGTGGTGCGGCGCATGAACTTCGCCGCCACCCAGCTCTTCAACACCCGCGCCGGATACGCCACCGGGCGCCCGCTCGCCGCCTCGCTGCGGCGCGACGGGCAGGCGGCGCTGCGCTCGCAGGTCGCCGCGGTCGCGCGCGGCGAGGGCGACCGCAGTCTGACGGTGCGGCTGTCGCAGCCGTCGGCCGACGGTGAGGTGCGGGTGACCCTGGCCGCGCTGCGACCGCCGGGCGAACCCCATCCGGCGGTGCTGGCGGCGTTCCAGCCCGGGATGACCGGCCCCCCGGCGGGCGAGGGGACGGCCGGGGCGCGGCGCCCGGAGTCCCGGCCGGACCTGGCGGAGGTGACCCGCCATGCCGAACTGCTGGACCTGGCCGACGACATGGCGGCGGCGCTGCTGAGGGTGGCGCTGGCCGGGGGCGGTCCGGAGGCCGTGCTGGCCAGGGCCGCGGAGGTGCTGCACGGCCGGTTCGCGGACTGGGTGATCGCCGACCTGGCCCCGGAGAGCGGTCCCGGCGCCCCGCGCCGGGTGGTCGCGCTCGGCCCGCGGGACGCGGTGGGCGACCGTACGGCGTCCCTGGCCGAGCAGGACCCGGCCGACTGCCCCCTGGTGGTGGACGCGCTGTCCGACGGGGTCTCCGCGCTGCGGGTGAGCCCGGCCGACGCCGACGCCTTCGGCCGGGACGCGACGGGTGCGCCCGTGCTGGTGCGGGAGGAGGTCACCTCGCTGCTGTGCATACCCCTGCGCGCCTCCGCCACGGATCCGGTCCGCGGGGCGCTCACGCTCTTCCGTACGGGCGGGCGCGGCGCCTTCGAGATGGCGGAGGCGGGCGTGGCGGACCGGATCTCCCGCCATGTCGCCCTGGCCATGCCGCGTACGGCTCGGCGCGCACCGGCGCCGGGGGCGTGAGCCGGGGCCTGAGCCGGAGCCTGACCCGCTTCCGGTCCCGGCTCAGGCAGCAGCCGCCGACCCGTCCGACCCGCGTCCAGCCCCGGCCCAGGCTGCACCGGCACCGGCCCGCCTGGGCGGGCGGGCGCGTAGGGCGGGTGTCGCCGATCGGGCGGAAGACGTGCGTCCGGGAGGCACCGAGCCGGTCCGCGATCTGGCCCTGAAAGTACCGCTTGACCTCCCCGGCCACGGGCGGGATCGACGGCCCGTCCGGCAGGGCGGCGGTCCGTAGCCCACTGGGCGGGTGCCCGTCAGCACACCGGGCGCATGCCCGTTCCAGCGCGGGGCGCGCGTGCCCGTTCGGCACAGCGCGTACCCCAGCGCCGGGCGCGTGCCGCCCCAGCACCGGGCGACCCACGTGCCCGTCCCGCGCCGGATCAAACGAGGTTTCCTTCACCTGGCGCCGGTTACCCGTCGCATCTGCCGACATTCGCCGGCTCCGCGCTCGAGGAGGGCCCATGACCGAGTACGGCTATTTCCTGGCCGCCGAAGAACACGGGCCCGCGGACCTCGTCGAGCAGGCCCGGATGGCGGAGCAGGCCGGTTTCAGCGCGTTGTGGATCTCCGACCACTACCACCCCTGGAACGACGCCCAGGGCCAGAGTCCCTTCGTCTGGTCGGTGATCGGCGCACTCGCGCAGGCCACCAGCCTGCCCGTGCAGACCGCGGTGACCTGCCCCATCATCCGTATCCACCCGGCCATCGTGGCCCAGGCCGCCGCGACCGGTTCGGTGCTGCTGGAGGGCCGCTTCCGGCTGGGCGTGGGCAGCGGCGAGGCGCTGAACGAGCATGTGCTGGGCGACCGCTGGCCGCCCGCGCCGATCCGGCTGGAGATGCTGGAAGAGGCCGTGATGCTGATGCGCCAGCTCTTCGAGGGGCGCCGCGTCACCCATCACGGCAAGCACTACACGGTGGAGAACGCACGGCTGTACACGGTGCCCGAGGAGCCGGTGCCCATCGACATCGCGGCGTTCGGATCGGCCGCCGCCGCGCTGGCCGGGCGGGTCGGCGACGGCTTCATCACCACGGTCCCGGACGCGGAGCTGGTGGCCCGGTTCCGGCGCGGCAGCGGCGCCGGGGGCAACAGCAAACCGGTCCGCGGCGGGGTGAAGGTCTGCTACGGCCCGGACGCCGACGAGGCGCTGCGCACCGCCCACCGGCTGTGGCCGACCGAGGCGCTGCCCGGCGGGGTGCTGTCGACGCTGACCACCCCGGGCCAGTTCGAGCAGGCCGCCCGGCTCGTCACCCCCGAGCGGCTGGCCGAAAAGGTGGTCTGCGGGGATGACGTGGAGGCGCATATCGGCGCGCTGAACGCGTACGCCGACGCCGGATTCGACACCGTCTACGTCCATCAGATCGGCCCCGACCAGCGGGGCTTCTTCGACTTCTACCGCACCAAGGTGCTGCCGCAGGTGGCCCGCTGAGAACCGCCGCGGGGGGCCGGGGCCGACAACCGCCACGCGTGGCCGGTGGAGGACCGCCACACGTGGCCGAGTGAGGGCCGCCACGGGCGCCCGGCGGGGAACGGCCCGCCCCGAACCGTGAGAACGGCTGAACCACCGAGAGGAGCGATGACCCACCATGACCATGAAAGTGGCCGACTACATCCTCGCCCGACTGTCCGAGTGGGGTGTCGAGCATGTCTTCGGCTACCCGGGGGACGGCATCAACGGCCTGCTCGCCGCATGGGGGCGGGCCGAGAACGAGCCCCGGTTCATCCAGGCCCGGCACGAGGAGATGGCGGCCTTCGACGCCGTCGGCTACGCCAAGTTCAGCGGGCGCCTCGGGGTGTGCGCGGCCACCTCGGGCCCCGGCGCGATCCACCTGCTGAACGGGCTGTACGACGCCAAACTGGACCATGTGCCGGTGGTGGCCCTGGTCGGCCAGACCCACCGCAGCGCGATGGGCGGCTCGTACCAGCAGGAGGTGGATCTGCACAGCCTCTTCAAGGACGTGGCCTCCGACTTCCTGGAGACGGTCACCGTCCCCGAGCAGCTGCCCAATGTCCTGGACCGGGCGATCCGCACCGCCTACGCCCGCCGCGCCCCCACCGCCGTGATCATCCCGGCGGATGTGCAGGAGCTGGACTACTCCCCGCCCACCCATGAGTTCAAGATGGTGCCCTCCAGCCTGGACCGCAGCGGCTGGTCCGCGGTGCCGTCCAGCACCGCGGTGGAGCGGGCCGCGGAGGTGCTGAACGCGGGCGAGCGGGTGGCGATCATGGTCGGCCAGGGCGCCGCCGGGGCGCGCGCGGAGGTCCAGCGGATCGCCGAGACCCTCGGCGCCGGTGTCGCCAAAGCGCTGCTCGGCCTGGATGTGCTCAGCGATGAACTGCCCTATGTCACCGGGTCCATCGGGCTGCTGGGCACCCGGCCCTCGTACGAGATGATGCGGGACTGCGACACGCTGCTGACGATCGGCTCCAGCTTTCCGTACGCCCAGTTCCTGCCGGAGTTCGGCAAGGCGCGCGGCGTCCAGATCGATCTCGATCCGCACATGATCGGGATGCGCTATCCGTACGAGGTCAATCTGGTCGGCGACGCGCGCGAGACCCTGCTCCGGCTGCTGCCGCAACTGGAGCGCAAGAAGGCGCGCGGCTGGCAGGAGGAGATCATCTCGGCCGTACGGCGCTGGCGCGAGGTGACATCCCAGCGCGCGGAGGTGTCCGCCGACCCGATCAACCCCGAGTATGTGGCCCACTGTCTGGATCCGCTGCTGCCCTCCGACGCCATCATCACCTGCGACTCCGGCTCCGTCGCCAACTGGTACGCCCGCCATCTGCGGATGCGCGGCGAGATGCGCGCCTCGCTGTCGGGCACGCTGGCCACGATGGGCTGTGGGGTGCCGTATGCGATCGGCGCCAAGTTCGCCCATCCGGACCGGCCGGCGGTGGCGCTGGTCGGGGACGGCGCGATGCAGATGAACGGCATGGCGGAGCTGATCACGGTGGCCAAGTACCGCCAGACGTGGGAGGACCCCCGGCTGGTGATCGGCGTCTGGAACAACCAGGACCTCAACCAGGTCAGCTGGGAGATGCGGGCGATGGGCGGGGCGCCGCAGTTCCTGCCCTCGCAGGAGCTCCCCGACGTCTCCTACGCGCGGTTCGCCGAATCGCTCGGCATGACCGGCATCCGGGTGGAGAAGCCCGAGCAGGTCGAGCAGGCGTGGCGGGAGGCGCTGGCCGCGGACGGCCCGGCGGTCGTGGAGTTCCTCACCGATCCGGCCGTACCGCCGATCCCGCCGCATGCCACCTGGGAGCAGATGGAGGCCACGGTCGAGTCGATCATCAAGGGCGACTCGGACCGGGCGGGCATGGTCCGCCAGGGCCTGAAGGCGAAGGTGCAGGGGTACCTGCCGCACCGGAAGAAGGCTGCGGAGGACAAGGCCACGGACGCCACGGACGACGCCTGACGTACCCATGGCCACCCGTAGCCCCTGAGGTACCCGTTTCGACCCCGTCCGCGCTGGCTACCCGCCGCATCGGACGAATGCGATACCCGGACCGGAAGGACGTGAGCAGCAATGAAGGTCGCCTTTCTCGTCGCCCCGGAAGGCGTGGAACAGGTCGAGCTGACCGACCCCTGGCAGTCGGTCCGGGACGCCGGGGGCGCCCCTCGTCTGGTGTCCACCAAGCCCGGCCGCATCCAGGCGTTCGACCACCTCGACAAGGCGGACACCTTCGAGGTCGACCAGGTGGTCAAGGACGCCACGGTCGGGGAGTACGACGCCCTGGTGCTGCCCGGCGGGGTCGCCAACCCCGACTTCCTGCGCCTGGACAAGGCGGCCGTCGCCTTCGCCAAGGGCTTCTTCGACGCGGGGAAGCCGGTGGCCGCGATCTGTCACGCCCCCTGGACGCTGGTGGAGGCCGATGTGCTGCGCGGCCGCACCCTGACCTCCTGGCCGAGTCTGCGCACCGACATCACCAACGCCGGCGGGACCTGGGTGGACGAGCAGGTCAAGGTCTGCACCAGCGGTCCCAACGCCCTGATCACCAGCCGTAAGCCCGATGATCTCAAGGCGTTCAGTGAGGCGTTCCTGGAGGAGTTCTCGAAGACGACGAAGGGATCGGCATCATGACGGAGGACCGCAAGGAGCGGCAGCGCGACCACTACCGCGCCCCCGACCCGGCCGAAGGACCGCTGACCACCGACCAGGGCGTGGCGGTCGACCACACCGATGACTCCCTCACCGTGGGCGAACGCGGCCCGACGCTGATGGAGGACTTCCACTTCCGCGAGAAGGTGACCCATTTCGACCATGAGCGCATCCCGGAGCGGGTGGTGCACGCGCGGGGCGCGGGCGCGTACGGCTACTTCGAGCCGTACGAGTCCTGCGCGGAGTTCACCCGCGCCGCCTTCCTCCAGGATCCGTCCGTGCGCACCCCGGTCTTCGTACGGTTCTCCACCGTGCAGGGGCCCCGGGGCTCGGCGGACACGGTGCGGGACGTGCGGGGCTTCGCGACGAAGTTCTACACCTCGGAGGGCAACTACGACCTGGTCGGCAACAACATGCCGGTCTTCTTCATCCAGGACGGGATCAAGTTCCCCGACTTCGTGCACGCGCTCAAGCCGGAGCCGCAGAACGACATCCCGACCGGCGCCTCCGCCCATGACACCCTGTGGGACTTCGTCTCCCTGCAGCCCGAGACCATGCACATGATGATGTGGCTGATGTCGGACCGGGCGATTCCGCGCAGCTTCCGGATGATGCAGGGCTTCGGGGTGCACACCTTCCGCTTCGTGGACGCGCAGGGGCACGGCACCTTCGTGAAGTTCCACTGGAAGCCGAAGCTGGGCGTCCACTCGCTGGTGTGGGACGAGGCGCAGGAGACCGCGGGCCGCGACCCGGACTTCAACCGGCGCGATCTGTGGGAGGCGATCGAGGCGGGGCAGTACCCCGAGTACGAGCTGGGGGTGCAGCTGATCCCGGAGGAGGACGAGTTCAACTTCGACTTCGATCTGCTCGACGCCACGAAGCTCATTCCGGAGGAGCAGGTGCCGGTGCGGCCGATCGGCCACATGGTCCTGAACCGCAACCCGGACAACTTCTTCGCGGAGACCGAGCAGGTGGCCTTCCACACCGGGAACGTCGTCCCCGGTATCGACTTCACCAACGACCCGCTGCTGCAGGCCCGGAACTTCTCGTATCTGGACACCCAGCTCATCCGGCTGGGCGGCCCCAACTTCTCGCAGCTCCCGGTCAACCAGCCGGTCACCCCGGCCCGGACCAACCACCGGGACGGCTACCACCAGACCATGCTCCACAAGGGCACCAACTACTCCCCCAACTCACTCGGCGGGGGCTGCCCGGCCCTCGCGGGCGCGGACGGCTACGCCTTCTCCCACTACGCGGAGCGGGTCGAGGGCCACAAGATCCGCGAGCGGAGCGAGTCCTTCAAGGACTTCTACAGCCAGGCCGCGCTGTTCTGGAACAGCATGAGCGACTGGGAGAAGCGCCATATCGTGGACGCCTTCCGCTTCGAGCTGGGCAAGGTCGGCGCGATGCATGTGCGGGAGCGCACGGTCGAGCAGCTGGCCCAGATCGACTACGACCTGGCCTCGCAGGTGGCCCAGGGCATCGGCGTGGCGATGCCGGAACCGGGCGCCAACAACCACAAGCCGCAAGCCTCGCCCGCGCTGAGCCTGGAGAACCTCCAGGGCGACGGCTCGATCCGCACCCGCCAGATCGCGGTACTGGTCACGGACGGGGTGGACACCGCCCAGCTCACCCAGGCCCAGGAGGCACTCACCGCCCAGGGCGCCGTCGTCGAGGCCCTCGCCCCGCACGACGGCAAGGTGGTCGGCGCCGACGGCAACGGCTACGCGGTCGACCGCGCCCTCCCCACGGTCGCGTCCGTCCTCTACGACGCCGTCCTCCTCCCCGGCGGCCCCACCGGCACCCCCGACCTGGCCTCCGACAGCGCGGCCATGCGCTTCGTCCGCGACGCCTACCGCCACGGCAAACCCATCGGCGCACTCGGCTCAGGCGTCGGCGTCCTCTCCTCCCTCGACCCGCAGGGCCTCCACATCGCCTCCGGCCACGGCCACGTCTGCGCCGACCGCGGCGTGGTCACGGACACGACGACGGGCGCGGCGAGCGAAGAATTCACCAGGGCCTTCATCGAAGCGGTAGCGGCCCACCGGCACTGGGACCGCCCGCAGGTCCGCTGCTGAATTGCGCGGGGCGCGGTGGGCCGGTAAGCGGGCGGGGGTGTGGAGCGGAGTGTCCTCCGCTCCACACCCCCGCCTACGGCGTTTGAGGAGCCGGGGCACCAGCCCCTCCGGCGTTTGAGGAGCGGGGTCGAGGGGCGGAGCCCCTCGTTTCGGGAAGGGGCGGGGTGGGGGCTCTCCGCCGGAGGCGCCCACGCACCCGCGCCCCAAGGCACGCACGCCCCAAGGCACGCACGCCCCGCCCCCGCTACGGCTCGCGGCCGAGCAGGGCCAGGAGTCGGGCCTGCGCATCCGCCCCCGACGGTGGCTCCACAGGCGCCGCGAAAAGCCCGCTCTCCTCCAAGTCCGCCGCATACGGCGCGACCTCCCGCACCGAAAAGTCCACCAGCGGCTTCGGAATGCGCTCCTCCGCCCCGATGGCCCGCGACAGATCCCACGCGTGGACGGCCGCGTCAGCCGTCATCTGGGCGCAGTAATGCGTGGCGGGGCTCTCTCCGTACGAGAGTTCGACCATCCGGTCGAGGGCTCCCGGCTCGCGGAAGGCGTCCCGCGCCGCGGCGACCACCACGTCCCACGTGGCGACCGGGTCGTCACCGAGCAGATCGCCTTCCAGCGCATTGCTCTGGTCGGCGACGCTCGCCCCCTCCCGGACCAGCGCTGGCACCCACATCTGCTCGACCGCGAGATGGTTCACCAGATCCCGTACGGTCCACTCGGCGCAGGGCGTCGGGTCGTCCCACTGATTGGGCCGGATCGCGTGCACCCGTTCGGTGAAGAGGTCCAGCGCCTCGCCGTGCCTGGCCAGCAGCGGATTCTCCGTCATGGGCGATCACCCCGTCTGAGGAGGCTGAGGGGGCTGAGGAGGCGCCCCGGACCCCGGTGCCGGAGGTGTCGGCGGCGTGGGAGGCGCGGAGGGCCCGGAGCGGCCGGAGGGGCCCGAGGGACCAGCGGAACCCGGAGCGGCGGGCCCCGAAGGGCCCGTGGACGGGGCAGGCCCCGAAGGCCCCGAGGGTGCCGAAGGCGCGGTCGGCCCAGAAGCCACGCCCGGCCCCGGCCGCGGCCCCGACGCCTGCGCCGCGGAGTTCTTCAGCCACCCCGCCGCCACCAGCAACAGCGCGAAAACAATCAGCGCCGCCGCCCACGCCGGAAGCGCGAGGGCGAAGAGCAGCACCAGGCACGCCGTCAGCGCACCCCCGGCGTAGAGCGCGGCCGCCGCCGCGCCACCGTAGAGGCGGACCGCGCGCCGCCCGGACTGCTCCCGCAGCTCCCTGCGGACTTCGTCGCGGACGGCCCGTGCGACCGGCTCCGCCAGGTCCCCGGCCGAGGGTATGCCCGCCTTCGGGTAGCCCGATTTATCAGTCATGCGCCGCCGGGTACCCGTGCCCCATCGTCGCTAACAGGTCCCAGCCAACATGGGCGGGGCGCGGGACGGAACACGGATACGCGGGCACATCCGCAGGGCAAGACAGGGCACGGCGTCGAACGCGGCCCCTGATCTCCCACGTCCGACGCCGCTCCTCACTCCCTGACTCCCTACGGGCCGCTCGGCCACACGACGGGTCCCCGCCCCCGGGGTCCTCAAACGCGCCCGACAACCTCGTGTCGATGCCATCGCGACGGGTACGCGTGGGGGACGCGAAATCTGGAGGGAGTACACGCGACTCGGACATCTCCAACCGCTCTACGACCGCCCCGACGAGTCCGCGGCCCAGGAGCGGGAACGCGCCGCCCGCCAGGCAAGTCGCCGGCCGGCAGGGCAGGGCGCCGACCGGGCCACCTGCCGTGCGGTGCGCCGGCCGTACGAGGGCGGCGCGGACTGACCATCCCGGGAGACGACCACCTCGGAAGATGACCGACCGGGAAGATGACCGACCCGGAAGACACATACGGACCCGCTGAGGAAGGGGACCGACATGCAGCGAGGCAGCGATCGGCTGAGCGTCCACAAGGACGACGAGATGAAGCACGAGCTCCAGGGGCTGATCCGCTCCGGGCACCCGACCCGTGCCGAGGAGTGGCACGACCCGGAGCCGGCCGCCGACGACGACCCGGACGTGACCCTGGGGCCGGTCCCGGCCCGCGGGACGACCGGCGAGGCCGAGGCCGAGGCGGTGCGGTTCGAATTCGCGCGCCGGCTGGGACGTACGTCGTTCCCTGCCGATCGTGAGGAGCTGTTGCGCGTCCTGGAGGAACGGCACACACCGGACGGTCTGATCGCTCTGGCCGAGGAACTGCCCGCGGACCGGACGTTCCACACGGTGCAGGAGGTGGTCTCGGCGCTGGGGCTGCGCCCGGCCTCGTAAGACTCTCGTCAGACCCTCGTAAGACATGGAGGGACGGCGAGACCATGGCTTATGGAGGGACGGCGCACACCGGCACGCATAGCACCCGCCCCGCGCGGGTACTGCGGGCAGCACATCACCCACGAAGGGGAGGTGGACAGATGGCCCAGGACCCACCTCGCTATGTGCGGGAAGTCATGACGCGGCCCGTGATCTGGGTGCACCCCGATGCCTCGCTGGTGGAAGCAGCTCAGCTGATGCGCGCACAGGGCATCGGCGATGTGCTGGTCGCCAGCGACGGGGAGCTGCTCGGTGTGCTCACCGACCGCGACATCACCCTCCGCGCCGTCGCCGAGGGCATCGACCCCCTCGCCGTCACCTGCCATGCCGTGTGCACTCCGGACCCGGTGACCATCGGGCCGGACGAGGAGGTGGCCGAGGCGGCCGCGCTGATGCGGCGACATGCGGTGGGGCGGCTTCCGGTCGTCGAGGCGGGGCGTCCGCTGGGCGTGATCAGCCTGGGCGATGTGACGGAGCCGCCCTGAATTCCCGCAGCACGTTCCGCCGAAGGGGCGGCGGGGGGTCCTCCCCCGCCGCCCCTTCGCCATGAGACCGCCGTCGCCCCTTCGCCATGAGACCGCCGTCGCCCCTTCGCCATGAGTCCGCCGCCTCTTTCCGCATGGCACCCACACCGCTTACATAGTGAGACGGTTCTTCTCGTGATGCGAGATGCCTTCTACCGTGGAGCCACCCGCTCACCGGTCCCGAAGGGGGAGTTCCGCCATGTCGAAGGACGCCGCCGTCTACACCCACGGCCACCATGAGTCGGTGCTGCGCTCGCACACCTGGCGCACGGCGGCCAACTCCGCCGCGTATCTGACCGGCCACCTCCGGCCCCATATGCGGATCCTGGACATCGGCTGCGGCCCCGGCACCATCACCGCCGACCTGGCCGAACTGGTCCCCCAGGGGCAGGTCACGGGCGTCGACGCCGAGGACTCCATCCTGGAGCGGGCCCGCTCGGTGGCCGAGGAGCGCGGGCTGACGAACGTGTCCTTCGCGGTCGCCGACGTCCACGCGCTGGACTACCCCGACGACTCCTTCTGCGTGGTCCACGCCCATCAGGTGCTGCAGCACGTCGGCGACCCGGTGGGGGCGCTGCGCGAGATGCGACGGGTGTGCGCGCCGGGCGGCATCGTGGCGGTGCGCGACTCCGACTACGCCGCCATGACCTGGTATCCGTCCGTCCCCGGCCTGGACGGCTGGCTGGATCTCTACCACCGGGTCGCGCGGGCCAACGGCGGCGAGCCGGACGCCGGTCGCAGGCTGCGCTCCTGGGCGCTGGAGGCGGGGTTCACCGACATCGACATCACCTCGACCGCCTCGGCGTGGTGCTACGCCACCGAGGAGGAGCGGGCGTGGTGGAGCGGGCTGTGGGCGGACCGCACGGTCGCCTCCTCCTACGCCCGGCGCGCGGTGGACGGCGGCCATGCCACCGAGGAGGAACTGCGGTCGATCGCGGAGGCGTGGCGGGCGTGGGGCGAGGCCCCGGACGGTTGGTTCGCCGTCCTGCACGGTGAGATCCTCTGCCGCGTCTGAGCAGTTCAACTAGGCTCGCCCGCATGGATATTCTGGGGACTTCACTCCGCGTGTGCGTCGACGATCTGGATTCGGCGATCGCCGTCTACGAACGGCTGACCGGAGCCGAGGCGGTGCGCTTCCAGCGCGGCCCCGTCTCGGTCGCGGCGGTCGGCTGCTTCTTTCTGATGAGCGGTCCGGAGTCGGAGCTGTCGATTCTCCGCAAGATCACGGCGACGATCGCGGTGAAGGACGTGGACGAGGCGATCGCGGATCTCACGGCGGTCGGCGGGCAGATCGTGGCCGGTCCGCTGCCCGCCCCCGTGGGCCGGACCCTGGTGGCGCGCCACCCCGACGGCTCGATCTTCGAGTACGTCGACCGGAACCCGATGGCGTGACCCGCCCGTGAACTCACCGTCCGGCAGACCCGTCAGGAGGGCGGTCCCGGATCCTCGGTGAGCTCCCCGTCGTCGAACTCCTCGTACGCCTCGTAGAGATCGTCTACATCACGGAGCTCATCGCTCTTGATCCGGACCGCCTCCTCCTCGGCGGACAGCCCGCTGGTCGAGCCCTCCTGGGAGTAGACGTCCTGCTCGCGCGGGAAGTCGGGGTCCGGCTCGTCGTACAGCAGCCCCGCCCGTTCCGCCTCGATGCCGACCGGCTCCCCCGTCTCCGGCTCCTCATCGGTCAAGCGCTCCTCGAGCGACTCCCGCTCATGCGTCTCCGCACTCGTGGTGTCCCGGTATTCGGCGATCGTCGGCTCGTCCCCGGGCACGGGCAACTGCTCAGGATCCTCGGCCCGCTGCTGCTCGGGCGTACCGTCCTGCAGATCGGGGTTCCCCTCGTCCTCGGGATCCGCGCCGGGGTCATGCGGTGTCCTCACGGTCGCGGCTCCTTCCGCTCGCTCGTGCGCTATGCCGACATCCACGACCGGGTACCCCCTTGGGCCAGCCCTATGCGGGCCGCACCGCGCAACCCGAACGCGGGCGCGAGCGCAGCCGCGCGGCATCCATGGCGGATGCACCCCACTCACAGGTGCAGGCCACTCGCCCCAGCGCCCCGGGCAGGCCCGCTCTCGGGCGAGATCGCCTGCGGGCGCGCACCGGGCCGCCCCAATGCGGGCCGCAGACCACTTGGACGGCGCAGTCCGCCTGCGGGCACGACCCAAGCAGGCCCGCTCTCGGCCAAGACCGCCGCCGGACACAAGCCAGACAGGCCCGCTTCCGGACGAAGCCGCCTGAGGGCACAACCCGGCCAAGCCATGCGCCACATGCAGGAGCGCAACCCGGGCAGGCTGCCCTGCGGCCCGCAGGCCACTTGGAGGGTGCAGGCCACCTGCGGCCGCAAGCCGGGCAGGCCCGCTTCCAGACAAGACCGCATGCGAGCACAACCCGGCCAAGCCACGCGCCATGCGGGGGCGCGCAACCCGGGGAGGTCGCCATGTGGCCCGCAGGCCAGTGACAGGACACAGACCGCTCACGCTCACGCCCCGGGCAGGCCCGCTCGAGGCCGAGGCCGCCTGCGGGCGCACCCCGGATCGTCCCAATGCGGGCCGTGGGCCCGCTATGTGGGGCGCATGCGGAACTCGTAGCGGCCGGGCAGCGGGTGCTCGGTCCTGGCCCGGGCCCTTGCCTCCTCGGTCAGGGGCTCGTCGGTCCCCGTCACCAGCCGTTCCACGATCGCGTACCAGGTGTCGCTCAACGCTTCGTCACCCTCGCGCAGATCGCAGACCTCGAAGCCCTCGTCGAAGACGGCGCGGGCTGCGAAGGCGTCACCCTGGGCCAGCAGCACCTGTGCGCGCAGCAGCCGGAAGCGGCCGCGGGCCCGGATGGCGGGGCGCAGGGCGTCGAGGACCGCCCGTGCGTCGTCGGCGCGGTCGGCCGCGAGCAGCGCAACGATCGCCTCCCGGCCGAGTGCCGCCTCGGCCGCCTCCAGGGCGACCGGGTCGGCGGCGGCAGCGACGGGCGGCGCGGCCAGCGAGACGGCGGTCGGCGCTCCGGCCGCCTCCGCCCTCTGTCCCGTTCCCGCTCCTACTCCCGGCCCCTGCCCCGCTCCCGCCGCTTCGAGCACCGGGTCCGCTTCGAGCACCGGGTCTGCCTCCGGCGGCGGGACGGTGCCCGAGGCGAGGAGGAGCTGTACGGCGCGCAGCAGCCGGTCCGCCGCGCGCGCCGGATGGCCGGAGGCGGTGTCGGCGACGGCCAGACAGCGCAGTGCCCAGGGCGTTTCGGCGCACCGCAGCGACCGCTCCCAGCTGCGCTCGGCCTGTGCGCGGTCGCCCGCATGCCACTGGGCGACGCCCAGGTGGTATTCGGCGCCCGCGGTCGAGGGGGCCGCTTCGAGGAGGTCGCGCCAGACGGGCGCGACCAGGGAGGCGCCGGGGTCGGCCTGGGAGGGGCCCGGCTCCCAGTCGGGGAGGGCGCCGGTGCGCAGCAACCGGCGCCACGGCTCCTGCTCCTCCCCCAACGTGCCCGGGTCGAATGGCGTACCGGGCAGCTGGAACCCGCCCCGCTCGGCCTCCAGCGCGCCCCACCCGGAGCCGGTCGCGAGCTGCTCCGCCGGTTCCGCGTCGGCGTACGGGCGCCAGGCGGCGTAGGCCGCGTCTACCGCGGCGCGCGGCAGCGCCGCCTCGAGCCGGGTCTCGGTCTCGCGGCGGGCGGTGGCCCAGTCGGTGCCGTGGACGGCGGCCGGGTCGGCGGTCAGCGGACCGTACGCCTCCAGCCAGGCGAACTCCTCGCCCGCCTCCAGCGGGATGTGCTCAAGCTGGGTGCGGGCGAGCCCGGCCTGGATCTCGGCGTAGCCGCCGGTGCCGGGCTCGGTCAGCCACTGCTGCCAGCGCCGTCCCCCGGGGCCCGCGCCCCAGACGAAGAGCTTGCGCCCGCGCAGCAGATCGGTCGAGGTCTGGACGAGGCCGCTGCCGCCGGCGTCGAGGGAGGCGATCCAGCGGCGGGTGCCGTCGGGCACCTCGTAGAAGTAGTCGGCGGGGTAGGCGCCGCGCAGCGGATAGGTGCGGTCGGCGCCGTCCCACTCCGGGACCGGAACCCTGCTCAGGCTGCGGGCGTAGCCGAAGTGCCAGGCGTCGTCGGCGGGGGCGAGGACGCGGGTGTGCTCGTCCTCGGGGACGGCGATGTTGGACCACCAGTAGACGGGGGCGGGGAGGTGGTGGGGGTTGCGGATCCTGACGCCCACGTAGAGGAACGCGGAGTCGGCGGGCAGCCACAGATCCACCTGGAAGGGCAGATCGCGCAGCCGCTCCCACTCCCACAGCCGCACCATCGCGCCCCCGTCGGCGGCGTCGGGGGCGGGGACGCGGGCGGCGTGCAGCGGTGCGCAGGACAGGGTGGTGTGGCCGGTGGCGCCGATGTTCCACTCGATCCCGCCGGAGAACCAGGCGCCGTTGAGGGCGAAGTCGGCGGGCTGGAGCACCGGGTTGCGGTACAGCAGCTCGGTGTCGGCGGAATCGCCGGTGGCCTTGTGGATCAGCGAGTGGACCCGGCCGCCGAGCCCGGGCAGCACCGTGGCCCGCAACCGGTCGTTCTCCAGGACGATGGCGTCGAGCGTGGCGGGGGCGCGGTCGCGGGCGTAGCCGTCGCGCAGCCGCACCGGCAGCACCGACCGCAGGGGGGCATGGGCGACCTGACGGGCCATGTCGGAGGGGAGCGTGGCCCAGACACGGTCGTCCACGCGGTGCACCTCGTCGAGGGGGCGCAGCGCGGGCAGGGGGTTGTCGGGCCCGACGGGGGCGGTGGGAAGGGTCAGGGTGGTACGTCGCACGCTCGTGGCCACGGGCTGCCTCGCTCCGACTGCCTTGGGTCACCTCGGTGCGGCGACCGTCCGATGACCATGGAACAACGTCGTGGGGCCCGCTGAACAGAGCCGCTTCGGACCGATCATGGTGCCCCGTCAGCCAGGACCGGTCGGCTGGTCCAGCATGTCGCTGGTCATGGCCCAGCGCTCATGGTCGCGCCACGCGCCCTCGATATAGAGGAAGTCTGGGGAAAACCCTTCCAGCCGGAAGCCATGGCGCTTCACCAGCCCCAACGACGCCTTGTTGCCCGGCTGGATGTTGACCTCGACGCGGTGCAGCCCCAGCGGCCCGAAGGCATGGCGCAGAACGAGCCCCAGTGCCTCGGACATATAGCCCTGTCCGGCAGCGGGCGGAAAGGCCCCGTAGCCGATCGAGCCGCACTGGAAGGCGCCGCGCACGATGTTGTTGATGTTGATGAAGCCGACCATGTCCCCGGTTTCCCGGGCACAGACGAGGAAGCCCTCGCGGTCCTCGCGCTCAAGCTGGGCGATGTACTGCAGATAGGCCCGCTCGGTGGTGGGGAGGGTGAGCCAGGGTCGGTGGAACTCCATGCTCTCCCGGGCGCGCCTGACGAACTCCGCACCGTCCGCGCGGGTGGTGCGGCGGATGGCCGCCCGGGTTCCCTCGGTGACATACCGGACGTCAGGCATGCGGCAATGATGACAGCAGCGCCATGGCCGCCGCATAGCCGGAGCCACCGGATATGGCCTCGCCCACGGGGATGTCGGTCATCGCCCACGGGCCGACGGGCACGGGGGCGAGCCCGGTACCGACGTAGTTGACCGCCGGGTCCCGGGACAGGCCGGTGCCCAGGCCCTTGAGATAGGCCTCCTTACGGGTCCAGCAGCGGGCGAAGGCGGCGGGCCGGTCGGCCGGCGCCAGCGCGTCCAGCTCGGCGCGCTCCTTGGGATGCAGGCTCTCGGCGACCTGATCGACCACCGAGGCGGGCTGCAGCTTCTCCACATCCACGCCGACCGGGGAGCCCGCGAAGGCGAAGAGCACCAGATCACCGGCGTGCGACATGTTGAAGTGCAGCGGCGTGCCGGACACGGCGGGGCGGCCGTGCGGCCCACCGCAGCCGGGACATGTCTCGCGGGTGAACGGAACGTCGGCCGGGGGCAAGCCCAGATAGGCGCCGAGCAGCTCCCGCAGCCCCAGATGAGCCGCCGTATAGCGCTCGCGGTCCTCCGCCCGCAGGAACTTCGCGGCCCGCTCCCGCTCCTCGGCGTCCAGGATCGTGCCGGGCGCGCCCGCGTCCATGGCCGCGGTGTACCGGGAGACGCTGAGCAGCCAGGTCTCGGGCTCGCCGCCCTGCGGCCAGGCACCGGCGACGGCGGTGGGCAGCGGCTCGGAGCCGACGATGCGCGGGGCCGATGGGGGTGTCAACTCGCTCCTCCAGTGGAGTTCGGGGCCGCTGATGTCAGCAGCTCCAGGGTAGGCACATCGGATCTGATCAGCCCGAAGGTCTGGATGTACAGCGACAATTCGGCCTCCAGGGCGCGGATCATCGTATCGGCGCGGCGGAAGCCATGGCCCTCGCCCTCGAAGGTGAGGTAGGCGTGCGGGATGCCGCGCCCGGAGACCGCCTCCAGGAACCGCTCGCACTGCTCGGGCGGGCAGATGGTGTCGTCCAGCCCCTGGAGCAGGACAAAGGGCGAGCCGATGCGGTCGGCCCGGTGCAGCGGGGAGCGCTCGCGGTAGCGGTCCGCCACCTCCGCGAGCGGGCCGACCAGCGATTCGGTGTAGCGCGACTCGAAGTCATGGGTGCCGCCGGTGGCCCAGGAGACCAGGTCGAGGATGGGGTAGGTGACGGTGGCGCAGGCGTAGAGATCCGTGGCGGTGAGGGAGGCCGCCGCCGTCCAGCCGCCCGCGCTGCCGCCGCGGATCGCGAGCCGGGCGCGGTCGGCGATGCCCTCGTCGGCGAGCGCCCCGGCGACGGCGGCGCAGTCCTCGACGTCGACCACGCCCCACTGCTCGCGCAGCCGCTCGCGGTAGACGCGGCCATAGCCCGTGGAGCCCCCGTAGTTGACCTCGGCGACGCCGATGCCACGTGAGGTGAAATAGGCGATCTCCAGGTCGAGCACGAGCGGGGCGCGGCCGGTGGGCCCGCCGTGGGCCCAGATCACATACGGCGGAAGCTCTCCGTCCGGTGCGGTGTGGCCTGGATGGCGCGGTGGATGGAGCTGGGCGTGGATCTCCCGGCCGTCCGGTCCGGTGAAGGTGCGGGCCAGCGGCCGGGGATAGTACGCGGGGTCCACGGGGTCGGTGTACGCGTTGCCGATGACCCGGGAGCGGCCGGTGCAGACGTCCAGCTCCATCACCTCATGGCCACTGTGCGGGCTCGCCGCGACGCCGACCACGCGCGTGCCGTTCACGGCCAGCGTCGGCTCCCATTCGGTCCAGGGGCCCGGCACATCGGCCGTCCCGCCGGTCCGTGGATCGAGGATGCCGAGGGCCGCCGCGCCCCGGCCGTGCAGCACCGCGATCAGACCGCCGGCCAGCGGGGCGAACCAGCGGTGGCCCAGCTTCCACAGCGGCCCGCCGAACTCCTCCTCGCGGGGGCACAGCGCCACCGGCCGACCGGCCCGGGCCCATTCCCGCGCACCGGTCCCCTCCGCCGGCGGCTCCAGACGGTGCAGATTCCACCAGCCGGTGCGGTCGGTGGCCGCGAGCAGCGCGCCGTCCTCGGCCCACTCGATCTGGGCGACCGACTCATCCGGCCCGCCCAGCACCGTCCGGGCGCCGGTGAAGGAGCCGTCCTCCGCGACATCGGCCAGCATCACCTCCGTGCCGTCCCAGGGCATCCGGGGGTGGTCCCAGACGATCCAGGCGGCCCGCCGGCCGTCGGGCGAGAGCCGGGGTCCGGTGAGGAACCGATGCCGGTCGTCGGTCAGCTCGCGCACCGCCGCGCGATCTTCGGCGGCCGAACCGTCCAGCGGTACGGCGGCGATCACCCGCCGCACATCCGTCGGCCCCTCGCCCGTGAACTCCTCCAGCACACACCACACCTCGCCGCGCTCCGGGCGCAGCACCGGATCCGCCCAGCGCAGCCCCTCCCCCACCGCCGACAGCGGGGTCAGCGGGCGCGGCGCGCCCCCGGCCGGGGCGTCCGGCTCATGGATGTACAACCGCTGGTCGGCGAAGTGGACGAACACCACCAGCGGGCCGCCGCTCGCGCGGTCCACCGCGGCCCAGGGCATCCCGCCGTACCCCATCACCTTGCTGCGCACATTCCACGGCGGGGCCAGCACCGGGACCTCCGCGCCGTCGGTCCGCCGCCGGATCAGGGCGCGGCGGCCGCCCTCGCCGGGGCGCGGCGCGGTCCACCACACCTCCTCGCCGACCGTGCCCACATACTCCGGATGGCCGTCGTACGAGGCGACGAGCGCGGCGTCGACCGGGGAACTCCAGGCTCCGTAGGGGGCCATGACGGCCGTCTGCTGCTGCACCGTTCGCACCGATCCTCACGCCCTCTGCAGGAAGTGGTCGAGCACCCGGACGCCGAAGTGCAGGGCCTCCACCGGGACCCGCTCGTCCACGGCGTGGTAGAGCGCCTGGTAGTCGAAGCCCTCGGGCAGGCGCAGCGGTGAGAAGCCGTATCCGGCGATGCCGAGCCGGGAGAACTGCTTGGCGTCGGTGCCGCCCGACATGCAGTACGGCACGGCGTGGGCGCCCGGGTCGAAGTGCTCGACGGCGGCACGCATCGCCCGGTAGGTGGGGGTGTCGATCGGCGCCTCCAGCGGGCACTCGCGGTGGTGGAACTCCCACTCCACGTCCGGTCCGGTGAGCCGGTCCAGGGTGTCGTGGAATTCGTCCTCGCCGCCGGGCAGCATCCGCCCGTCCACATAGGCGGTGGCGCTGCCGGGGATCACATTGACCTTGTAACCGGCCTCCAGCACCGTGGGGTTGGCGCTGTTGCGCACGGTCGGCTCGATCAGGGCGGCGGCGGGCCCCAGCTTGGCCAGCAGGGCGTCGACGTCGAAGTCCGCGGCGTCCACATCGGCCGGGATGCCCTGGAGCGCGGCCAGTTCGGTGAGCGCGGCCTTCACCGTGGGCGTCAGCCGGACCGGCCAGCGGTGCTCGCCGATCCGGGCGACGGCGGCGGCCAGCCGGCTGACCGCGTTGTCCCGGTTGACCTTGGAGCCGTGTCCGGCGCGGCCGTGCGCGGCGAGCTTCAGCCAGGCCGTGCCGCGCTCCCCCGCCCCGATGGGGTAGATCCGCGCCCCGGGCCCGGCGTGGAAGGTGAAGGCTCCGGACTCGCTGATGCCCTCGGTGCAGCCCTCGAAGAGGTCGGCGTGGCGCTCGGCGAGGAAGCCGGAGCCCCAGGCGGCGCTGTCCTCCTCATCGGCGGTGAAGGCCAGCACGATGTCCCGGCGCGGCCGCACGCCCGTCCGCGCCCAGGCCCGCACGACCGCGAGCACCATCGCGTCCATGTTCTTCATGTCGATGGCGCCCCGGCCCCAGACGACGCCGTCGCGCACCTCCCCGGAGAAGGGGTGCACGGTCCAGTCGGCGGGCTCGGCGGGCACCACGTCCAGATGGCCGTGGACCAGCAGCGCGGGCGCGGACGGATCGGTGCCCTCGATCCGGGCCACGACGTTGGTGCGCCCCGGCGAGCGCTCCAGCAAGGTGGGCTCGATCTCCACATCGCCGAGCATCTCCGCCACATACTCGGCGGCCGGGCGCTCCGAGCAGTCACCCCCGCCGCGGTTGGTGGTGTCGATCCTGATCAGCTCGGAGGTGAACCGCACCACCTCGTCGAGCGTCTGGGCGTCGATGGTCTCCGGACGGTCCGTGTCAGCCATATTGCTCCTCCACCGCGGCCGAGACGACCGTCGTGACGGCCTTGAAGCAGCGGATCCCCTCGTACATGGTCGGTGAGGTGTACGCGACGCGACGCTCGCCACTGCGCTCCACGCCCGGCACGACGCTCGCCGCCCCCACCAGATGCTCGGCGTCGAATTCCAGCTCCACCGTGAACGGCCCGCCGCGGGCGGGCTCGTGGCGCACCGCCAGCACCGCCGCCTCCCGCGCCGCCGCCCGGATGTCCGCCGCCGTGCGGGCGGGGGTGCGGCAGACCGCCGCATAGCGCGAGACATAGTCCTTGACCGCGATCGAACGGGCGCCCGGCGCATAGTCTCCGGCGTCCTCACAGGTCTTGTCGTCCCCGGTCACCAGCACCACCGGCACCCCGTACTCGGCTGCCACCAGGGCGTTGAGCCGGCCTTCGCTCGCCCGCGCGCCGTTCACCCACACTCCGGTGATGGAGTTGGCGAGGTAGGTGTGGGCGAGGACGCCCTCGGTGCCCGCGCCGGTGTGATAGCCGACGAACGCCACTCCGTCCACATCACCGTGCTGCACGCCCTCGACCATGCTCAGGCTCTTGTGCCGGCCGGTGAGCATCTGGGCTCGATCGTCCAGCTCTTCCAGCAGCAGATTGCGCATGGTCCAATGCGCCTCGTTGATGAGCACCTCGTCCGCACCGCCGTCGAGGAATCCGGTGACGGCCGCGCTCACATCGGAGGTGAACAGACGGCGGCAGCGCTCCCACTGGGGGGTGCCGGGCAGCACATCAGCCGGCCAGGTGACGCCGGTGGCGCCCTCCATGTCGGCGCTGATGAGGATCTTCATGCCTCGTCACGTTACGCGCCGCGCCCGACCCGAACCACCCCTGTGGATAACTGGTCCAGTCCACTGCCGGGACCGGCCCATGCCCGCCTCGTCCGGCGCGCGCCCGCCGCGCCCCAACCGCCCGCGGGCACACGCCCCGACCGCCCGCGGGCAAGGGCCCTACACCCGCGACACCACGAACCAGCGGGCCGGGAGCTCGACCCGTGAGCCGTCCGGCCACTGCTCCGTCTGGGCCAGCGCCGTCGGGCCCTCGGCGAGGATCTCCAGCCCGGCCTCCGCCAGCACCTCCGGCACCTCCTTGTCCGCCGCGTCGGCCGGCCGCAGCCCGTGGTCGAAGACCCGGCGCAGCTTCAGCGGCGGACCGCCCGGGCTCGCCGCCAGCTCCGCCAGCACGGCCTTGGAGTCCGCCGTCAGCTCCGCGACGAACCCCCGCCCGCGCCGCCCCAGCAGCGTGGCCACCGCCTCCGCGACCGGACGCCGGTCGGCGGCGTCGCTCTGGTGGATGACGGCGCGCATATACACATTGGCGTCGCCGAGCCGCCGGGCCAGTTCCGCCACCCCGGCCGCGTCCGTCAGGCTCAACTGCCGGTACTCCGCCGTGCCCGCCGGATCGGCGTGCCTCGCGTGCTCCACCGCGGCGCGGGACAGGTCGACGCCCACCGCCCGTCCGAAGCGGGCGGCCAGATAGCGGGTCTGGGTGCCGTTGCCGCAGCCCAGGTCGACGATCGGCAGCGAGGGGTCGGCGTACGGCGCCAGCAGGTCCAGATGCGGGGCGGCGCTCAGCGAGGGGTCCGCGTCCCAGATGGCGTCCCCCGGGGC
Source organism: Streptomyces sp. 11-1-2 (assembly GCF_003595545.1). Classification (NCBI taxonomy): domain Bacteria; kingdom Bacillati; phylum Actinomycetota; class Actinomycetes; order Kitasatosporales; family Streptomycetaceae; genus Streptomyces; species Streptomyces sp. 11-1-2. The sequence goes on along the minus strand of NZ_CP022545.1, from coordinate 8,425,635 downwards.
ATCCGAGGTCTGCTGCCAGTAGCTCTCCCACGCCTGCCGGTAGCGCTCCGAGACGCTCATCGCCGCTCCCCTGGGTGTGCCAGCGCCTGTTCGAACCACACCGTTTTACCGCGCCCCGTGCGACTCGTACCCCACTCGCGCGCCAGTTTGCTGATCACTCGCAGCCCGCGCCCGTTCTCGTCGTCACGGTCCGCGCTCAGCAGCGCCGGCAGTTCGTGGTCGTCGTCGGTGACCTCGCACAGCAGGGCGTCGGTGCGGACCAGGCGCAGCCGCACATGGTGGGTGTGGGCATGCCGTATCGCGTTGGTCACCGCCTCGCTCACCAGAAGCTCGGCGGTCTCCACGGACTCCGGCAGCCCCCACCGCAGCAGCCGCTCGCGGACGAGCCGGCGGGCCCGCCCGACCTCGCTCGGGTCCAGCGCGAGCCGCCATTGGGCGACCTGCTCGGCCGGTATGCCGCCCAGCCGGGCCATCAGCAGCGCCACGTCGTCCTTACGGCCGTCACGGCCGTCCTCGTCCCGGGAGGCGGCGGCCAGCGCCCGGATGATGGTGTCGCACGCGTCGTCCATGGACGCCGCCGGATGCGCCGCGGACTCGCACAGCGCGGCGATCCCGGCGCCGATGTCCTGGCCGCGCACCTCGACCAGGCCGTCCGTGCACAGCACCAGCCGGTCCCCGGGCTCCACCCGTACCGTCACCGCCTCGAAGGGCACCCCGCCCACGCCGATCGGCGCCCCGGTCGGCAGGTCCAGCAGTTCGCTGCGGCCGTCCTGGGCCCGCACCAGCACGGGCGGGATATGGCCCGCGTTGGAGAGCACCAGCTCGGAGCAGACAGGGTCGTAGACGGCGTACAGACAGGTGGCCAGATAGTGCTCGCCGAGCCGCTGGGCCAGGTCGTCGAGATTGCGCAGGAGTTGGGCGGGCGGCAGATCGAGCGCGGCCATGGTCTGCACGGCGGTGCGCAACTGCCCCATCATCGCCGCCGAGGTGAGCCCGTGCCCCATCACATCGCCGACCACCAGCGCGGTGCGCGACCCGGGCAGCTTGATGGTGTCGAACCAGTCTCCGCCGACCCGGCCGAGCCGGGTCCCGGGCAGATAGCGGGTCGCGGTGTCGCAGCCCGCCATGCGCGGGGTCACCTGGGGCAGCATGCTGTCCTGGAGCGTCTCGGCGACGTTCTCCTGGTAGGTGTACATCCGGGCGTTGTCCAGGACGAGACCTGCGCGGGCGGCCAGTTCGGCGCCGGTCGTGCGGTCCATGTCGTCGAACGGCTCACGCCCGGGGCGCCGCAGCAACACCATGAAGCCCAGCACCACATCGCGCGCCTTGAGCGGCACGATCAGGATCGACCGGCCGTTGATCAGCGGCCTGAGGTCGCGCTTCTCGAACTGCCCGGCGATCCGGTCGCCCACCTCGTCGCTGATGTAAGGGATCAGCACCGGCTCGCCCGTGACCATGCACTGGAAGAACGGGGTGTGCTCGGGAAACGCGATGCTCTCCCCGACCGGCACGGTGTCGTCCCAGCGGCCCGGTTCGTCGTTGTGCTCGACCCAGACGCGGTGCCAGACGGTGGTGACGTCGGGCGGGCCGTCGGGGAACCCCTCGCCCGCCAGGACCTGGGCGCGCAGATGGGTACCGGCGAAGTCCGCGAAGCGCGGCACGGCGGCGCTGGTCACCTCGCGGATGGTGCGGGCGAGGTCCAGGGAGGTGCCGATGCGGCCGCTGACCTCGTTGAGGAACTCCAGCCGCTCACGGACCGCCGCGTACTCCAGGTCCACCTCATCGGGGTCCAGCGACCGCCCGGAGGCGTGCACGCGATCCGGTGCGCCGTCCGCCGTGACCGCGCGCCGCAGTACGGCCTCCTGGCGCGCCCGGCGCTCGCGGTAGCGCGGCATCCCCCAGTCCGGCGTTACCGGGACGCGCTCGTGGTGGCTGATCTCCAGTACCGGATAGCCCAGTTCCAGCACCTGGGCGACGATCCGGCCGGCCGTGGCCGGGCCCATGTTGGGCAGGATGTCCGGCAGCCGGCCGGACAGCCGCTCGGCGCCGGGGAACTCGGTGTGCAGCGCGAAGCCGGGTGCGATCCGCCCGTCCGGTTCCAGCGCGTCCCCGCCCACTCCGTTGGCGTCCGTCGCCAGTACCAGCAGCCGCTCCGGCCCGGGGCCCACCAGCGGATACGCCCACCACAGGACGTCCGCCTGGCCATGCGCCGGATCCGCCATACGGGCCCGCCCCGCGGTGGGGTAGTACATGGCGCCGAGCCGCGAATCGTCGAGTTCCGGGTGGCCCGTCGCGTCGGTGCGCACCTCCGCGCCGCGTAACGCCCCCGAGACCGGCATCAGGTCGACGGCGGGGCAGCCGACGGCCTGTTCGCGCGTGGGTCCGAAGAGCCTGCGGGCCCCCGAACTCCAATGCGTGACGCGCCCTTCGGCATCGATGACGACGACCGCGAGCGGCATCCTCCCGTGGACACCCCTGCACTGCTCCGGCACCGCGGGCGGCTCGCCCTGGCCGTCGTCGCAGCGCGACGTGCCGTACTCCATAGGCGGAAGACTCCTTCGCACGCAAGATCTGCGACAGCGCTACCCACGGTACGGCTGTTGCGGGCGTCCGCGGGAGGCAATACCCGAATAGGTGTCATGTGTGTGCGGGTGCGAATGAGTTGCCGCCGGGAGGCGCCGCGGCGCGCCTCCCGGCAGGGCGCTGGGCCTAGTCCTCGTAGCCCAGTTGGAGATCGCGCTCCGTACGGCCGCCGCCCGCGACCTGGAGGACCGTCGCCACCGGCGGGTAGCCGGCCGCGATGACCGTGTACTCGCCCGCCGACAGGTCGATGAAGCGGAACGCGCCGTCCGGGCCGGTTGTCGCCGTGTCGACCACATTGCCCGCCGCGTCCAGCAGCGTGACCCGGGCATCCTCCACCACCCGGCCGCCGGTGGCCCGGACGACCCCGCGCAGGACCGCGCCACCGGCCAGTTCGATGTCCTGCCGGGTCTCGCGGGCGGCCTGGACGGAGACGGGGAGGGCGGCGGGGCGGAACGCGGGGGCGCTGGCGGCGAGGGTGTATTCACCCGCCACCAACTCGTCCATCACATAGCCGCCTTCGCGACCGCTGCGGGTCGCCGCGACGACCTCGCCGCGCACATCGGTCAGGGTGACGGTCGCCTCCCTTACGGGGGTGCCGTCCGCCATAAGGACGGCACCGGCGAGCCGCCCCGCCCCGCCGAGGACCACGTCCAGGTCGACCGGCCGGTCCCCGACGGTGACGCTGACCGCCCGCGGCTGGTGACCGCCGGCCGCCGCGATCAGGACGTACGACCCGGCGCCGGGCGTGCTCAGCGCGTACCGCCCGTCCTCCCCGGTGGCACCGCGCCCGATCTGGCGCCCGCCGATGTCGATGAGGGTCAGGGCCGCCCGTGGGACCGAGGTGCCGTCGTGGTGCTGGACCGTGCCGCAGACCGGGACGCCGGCGGAGGGTGGCGGCGCGGCGGGCGCGCCCGCCGCGGCGTGCCGGGCGCCCGTGCGCGCGGCCGGCACCACGGGGTCTTGCAGGTCTTGCTGGACGGCATAGTCGGTGTGGGACACCAGAGGTTTCTCCTTCAGGAGGAAGGCGAGCAGGAAGCCCAGGACGAGCACCGGCACGAGATAGAGGAAGATCCGCGGCATGGCGTGGGCGTACGCCGCGATGTAGCCGTCCCGCAGGGCGCCCGGCATCGCGTGCACCATCTGCGGGGTGACCGAGTCGGGGTCGGGCAGACCGGTTCCGTCGCCGCCGCGCCCGTACGCCGCTCCGGAGGGCAGGTCGACCTCGAGGCGGTCGGCGAGCCGGTTGGCGAAGAGCGTGCCGAAGACGGCCGCGCCGACGCTGCCGCCGATCTGCCGGAAGTAGTTGTTGGCGCTGGTGGCCGAGCCGAGGTCGGCCGCGGGCACGGCGTTCTGCACGGCGAGGATGAGCACCGGCAGGACGAGCCCCAGACCGAGCCCGAGGACGCCCATCCACAGGCTGTAGTCCTGGCGGGAGGTGTCCTCCTCCAGCCGGGAGAGCAGCCACATGCCGACGACGGAGATCAGCCCGCCGACGATGGGGAAGACCTTGTAGCGGCCGGTGGCGCTGATGAGCTGGCCGGAGATGATCGAGGCCAGCACCATGCCGCCCATCATGGGCACCATCAGCAGCCCCGACTCGGTGGCCGAGACGCCGTCGACCATCTGCAGGAAGGTCGGCAGATAGCTGGCGGCGCCGAAGAGGGCGACGCCGATGACGGCGCCGATCAGCCCGCTGACGCAGAAGACCGAGTCGCGGAAGAGCCGCATGGGGATGATCGGTTCGGGGACGACGCACTCCACGACGACGAAGAGGATCGCCGAACCCGCCGCCCCCAGGGCGAGCCCGAGGATGACGCGGGAGCCCCACGCGTACTCCGTGCCGCCCCAACTCGTCAGCAGCACCGCGCAGGTGGAGAACAGCGACAGGAACAGCGCGCCCAGATAGTCGAAGCGCGCCCGCCGCGGCGGCTCCGGGACTTTGAGGACGGCGGCCACGACGGCGAGGGTGACCAGCCCGAAGGGGACGTTGACATAGAAGCACCAGCGCCAGGAGGCATGGTCGGTGAAGAACCCGCCGAGCAGCGGCCCGGCCACCGAGGCGAGGCCGAACGCGGCGCCGATGAGCCCCATATAGCGGCCGCGTTCCCGGGGCGGAACGATATCGGCCATGATCGCCTGGACGCCGATCATCAGACCGCCGGCGCCCACACCCTGCACCGCGCGGAAGGCGATCAGCTCGTCCATCGTGCGGGACCAGCCCGCGAGCGCGGATCCGGCGACGAAGACGACGATCGCGAAGACGAAGACGCTCTTACGGCCGATGAGGTCGCCCAGCTTGCCGTAGACCGGCAGCACGATGGTGACCGCGAGGAGGTAGGAGGTGACGGTCCAGGACATCTTGTCCAGGCCGTGGAGTTCGCCGACCACCTCGGGGAGGGCGGTGGCGACGATGGTCTGATCGAGGGCCGCGAGCAGCAGCGCGAGCATCAGCCCGAAGAAGACCATCCGCACCCGGGCGGGGCTGAGCGGGGTGGGCGCCGGGGCGGCGCCCTCCACCGGAGGCGGTGCCGCGCCCGCCCCGGCGCCCCCGGACCCGTCGGGTCCGTCGTCGGTGGTGTGGGCGGGAGGGCCCGCCGGTTCGTACCCCCCGTGCCGCTCGTGGCTCTCTCGCCGCTTCGGCACGGTGGCCCCGGTGGTCCCGGTGGTGCCGCCCACGTCCTTCTCCCCTCGTCACGCCTGCGCCGCCCATTTCTCGCATCACGCGCAACCAGGGGCAAACAGCAACGAATCACGTACGAGGGGTTATCGACGGCATTCCCCCCGGTGGGAGTGTGTGCGGGGGTATGCCGGACCGTGGAGAAAACCACCCGAACCGGTGAGTGCGACGTTCGGTCCGGGGGACGGGATCAGGACGCGCCGAGCGCTACTGGGCGGTCTGGGCCGCCTCGGCGGCGAGCTTGGCCAGCAGTTCGTCGTAGATCCGGGCCAGTCCCTTGGGGGCGAAGGTCCGCTCGAAGAAGCCGCCGATGCCACTCGCGCCGGTCCAGGTCGAGGTGACGACAACCCGCGACTTGCCCTCACCCGACGGGGTGACCGTCCAGGTGGTGACCATGGAGGAGTTGCGGTCCTTCTCGACAAGCCGGCCGTCGCTCGGCTCGGAGACCTCGAGCAGGCAGTCGCGCACCCGCTTGCTGGTGGCCTGGAGCTTCCAGTGCACGACGGTGCCCTCACCGTCGCCGCCCTCGCGCACCTCGTACTCGCTGAACTGCTGCGGAAGCAGCCGGGGGCGGGTCTCGCGGTAGTCGGCGAGTGCGTCGAACACGTCCTCGGGCTTACCCGTGACGATCCGCTCCGTAGTGGCCTCGACCTGGCCCATCGCATGTCCCTCCGCGCTCGACGTGGCGCCCCCAGCCCGTGACGCCTTGACGAGCGCAAGCCAACCACCTCAGGGTCACCCGCCCAAATCGGGGGTTGACGAAAACCAATCAAACATGTGTTCTATTGTGGTACGAGCGAGACCCGGAGGTGCCTGCGATGCGCTGGGACAACCTGACCCGAGACGACACATCGGCCACCCCGGCCCTCTTCGCCGCGGACGCGGTGACCACCCGAACCTTCGACACTCCGGAGTTCCGCGGGATCACCTTCCACGAGATCCGGGCGCGCTCGATCATCAACCGGGTGCCCGGGGCCTCCCGCATGCCCTTCGAGTGGACGGTGAACCCGTACCGCGGCTGCACCCACGCCTGCGTCTACTGCTTCGCGCGCAAGACGCACAGCTATCTCGACCTGGACACCGGGACCGGCTTCGACTCCCAGATCGTGGTGAAGACCAACGCGCCGGAGCTGCTCCGCCGCGAGCTGGCCTCCCGCCGCTGGGCCGGCGAGCACATCGCCATGGGGACCAACGTGGACTGCTACCAGCGCGCCGAGGGCCGGTACCAGCTGATGCCCGGCATCCTTACGGCGCTCGTGGAGCGCGCCAACCCCTTCTCGATCCTCACCAAGGGCACGCTGATCCTGCGCGATCTGGAGCTGCTGCGGCGGGCCTCACGCGTGACCGACATCGGCGTCTCGGTCTCGGTCGGCTTCACCGACGGCGAGCTGTGGCGCACCGTCGAGCCGGGCACGCCCTCGCCCGAGCGGCGCCTGGACGTCGTACGGACGCTGTCCTCCCACGGGATCCCGTGCGGCGTGCTGATGGCGCCGGTGATCCCCTTCCTCGGCGACTCCCCCGAGCAGTTGCGCGCCACCGTAAGGGCGATCGCTCAGGCCGGAGCCACCTCCGTGACCCCGCTGGTGCTCCATCTGCGCCCGGGCGCCCGTGAGTGGTTCACCACCTGGCTCACCCACCACCACCCTCGGCTGCTGCGGCGGTACGACGCGCTGTACGAGGGCGGCTCCTACGCCCCGAAGTGGTACCAGCGGCGGATCACCGGGATGGTCCACGACTTCGCCACCGAGTACGGCATCGGCCCGTACGCGGCGGGCACGCACCGCAATGTGCCGGAGGAGCCGGAGAAGCCGGACGCCCGGGCCGACTCACCGCCGGCGCCCGCCCAGCTGTCCCTGCTGTGAGCACGCGCGTGTGTGAGCACGCGCGTCACCGCCGTGAGCACACGCACCCCCCGGCGGGCCGTTTCCCTGCTGTCCCTCACGGCACGCGCGCCTCACCCACCTTCTCCGCCGCGCCGCCCTTGCCCGCAGGCTCCGGGGCGCCTCCGCCCGTGACGGCGCCTTCGCCGGTGATGCGGGCCAGGGCGGCGGCGGCAGCCGCGCTGAGGCGTATGTGCTGGGCGGCGGCGGTCAGCGCCGGGATGGCGCGCTCGTCGCCGATCGCGCCCAGGCCCTCGACGCAGGCGCGGGCGATCGCCCAGTGGCGGTCACGGGCCCCCAACTGCCTTTCCAGCGCGGCGACCAGGGACGGCACGGACTCGGCGGCCCGCAGCTCCACCAGCAGCCGGATGGGGTGCAGGGAGTACGCGGTGCGCAGCGGGTTCGTGGCCAGGGCGGCGGCGGCCCGCGCGGTGCGCGGATCGCCGAGGCGGGCCAGCACCCGGGCGGCGGTCGCACAGCGGGCCGGCTCGCGGTAGTTGAGCAGCAGGACAAGGGTTTCGAAGGCCCTGCGGTCTCCTGCGCTGCCGAGCACAAAGGCGGCCGTCTCCCGCGCCCACAGCGGCTGCTCCGGCGCCACCAGGATGCGGGCGAGCTGTTCACGCGCGGCGGGGGTGCCCTGCCGTACGAGCGCGAGCAGCGAGGCATGGGCCGCCGTTTCCTGCGGGGTTGAGAGCGAGGCCCGTACCCGCTCCGTCAGCGTCCGGAATTCTTCGTCCATACGAGGTCTCCCCTCCCCGGTGGGCCGCGCCCGGGCACGGCCGCACTATGAGCTCTGGCATCTTGGTTACCCACGAGTTAATATGGCGACACGAGCAGTACCCCTGCTCCGGCGGCCTGGTGACGCAGCCGCCTTGTGTGACGTCGGTTCGGCACTTCCAGAAAAGCGAGTACGGCATGGCCCCGGGACAGGGTCGGCCGGGTGTCTCCCACGGGCAGTTTCCTCCGTACGGCGCTGTCCGTAAGGGAGCGTGCAAGCCCTTCCATCGGGGATTTGTGTCAGCCGCGTCAGCCCCCCGCGCATGCGTGGCGTGAACGGCGTCAGTGGCATGGCACGAGCTCCCCTCAGTCGTCACTTCATCCCCTTTCGCGGGGAACACCCTCTGGAGTCCGCGATGGACCGTCTCCCACACACCGGCGTCAGCACTGCGTCCCCCTCTGATCTCTCCCCCTCCCGGGCCCCGCTCACTACTGTCGCCGTCGTCGGGCTCGGCACGATGGGCACCGGCATCGCCGAAATCCTGGCCCGGGCGGGCCGCGAGGTGATCGGCGTCGACCTCAACGAAAGCGCCTGCCGCCGAGCCGTCACCGCGCTCGAGGTCGCCACCGCCCGCGCCGTGCACCGCGAGCGGATCAGCGAGCGGGAGCGCGCCGGGATCCTCGACCGCTTCCGCGTCTCCACCGATCTGCGCGCCGCCGCCGACGCGGAGCTGGTGATCGAGGTGGTGCCCGAGGACTACGACACCAAGCACGAGGTCTTCGCCGCGCTGGACACCGTCGTCAGCCCCTCAGCGATCATCGCGACCGGCACCAACGCGCTGTCGGTGACCCGGCTGGCCGCCGAATCCGCCCATCCGGAGCGGGTCTTGGGCCTGCACTTCTTCAATCCGGCGCCCGCGATGAAGCTCGTCGAGATCGTCTCCAGCGTGCTGACCGCCCCCGCGGCCATCGAGGCGGTCACCGCGCTCGCCCGCGATCTGGGCAAGGAGCCGGTGGCGCTCGGCGACCGGCCCGGCTTCGTCGCCGACGGGCTGCTGTTCGGCTATCTCAACCAGGCCGCGGCGATGTACGAGGCAAAGTACGCGGCGCGGGAGGACATCGACGCCGCGATGCGGCTCGGCTGCGGGCTGCCGATGGGCCCGCTGGCCCTGCTCGACCTGATCGGCATCGACACCGCCCGTACCGTCCTTGAGGCCATGTACTCCGCCTCCGGCGACCGGCTGCACGCGCCCGCGCCCATCCTGGGGCAGCTCTCCGAGGCCGGTCTCACCGGCCGTAAGGCGGGCCGCGGCTTCTATACGTACGAGGCGCCGGGCAGCGCCACCGTCGTCCCGGACGCCGCGACGGCCGAGGTGCGGCACTCCACGGAAGGCGCGCGTCCGGTGCGCGCCGTGGGCGTCGCCGGCTCGGGCACGATGGCCTCCGGGATCGCCGAGGTCTTCGCGAAGGCGGGCCTGGAGGTGGTGCTGGCCGGCCGGACCCTGGAGAAGGCCGAGCGGGCGAAGGCCCGTATAGGGAAATCCCTGGAACGCTCGGTGTCCAAGGGGCGGATGACCAGCCGGGCCCGGGAGCAGGCGCTGGAGCGGATCACCGCGGCCGACGCACTCGACGCGTTCGCCGAGGTGGATCTGGCCGTGGAGGCGGTGGCCGAGGATCTGGTCGTCAAGCAGGAGCTCTTCAAGGTGCTCGACAAGGTCTGCAAACCGGGTGCGGTGCTGGCCACGACCACCTCCTCGCTGCCCGTCGTGGCCTGCGCGCGGGCGACCTCGCGCCCGCAGGACGTGGTGGGCCTGCACTTCTTCAACCCGGCGCCGGCGATGAAGCTGGTCGAGGTGGTGCGCACCGTGCTGACCGCGGACGATGTGCGCGCGACCGCGCACGCCGTGTGCGCGGCGGTGGGCAAGCATCCGGTGGACTGCGGCGACCGGGCGGGCTTCATCGTGAACGCCCTGCTGTTCCCGTACCTCAACAACGCCGTGAAGATGGTGCAGGAGCACTACGCCACCCCGGACGCCATCGACGCCGCGATGAAGCTGGGCGGCGGCTATCCGATGGGGCCCTTCGAACTGCTCGATGTCGTGGGGCTCGATGTGTCGCTGGCCATCGAGCGGGTGCTGCACCGGGAGTTCCGTGAACCGGGCCTGGCGCCCGCGCCGCTGCTGGAGCATCTGGTGGCCGCGGGGTGCCTGGGGCGCAAGACCGGGCGCGGCTTCCGCGAGTATGCAAAAGCCTGAATTCTGCTCCGGGTGGGGCGGACCGTCTGAGTCCGGTTCCGGGTGGGGCGGGCTGCTGGAGCCTTCCGTCGGTCTGCCCCCGCACCGGCACTCACAGGCGTGTTACGTTCCCCACATGTCCCAGCCCGTGAAGGCCACGCGTACGGAGCGTACGAAGCGATCCCCCTCATCCGGTGGCGGTGAGAGCGCGGGAAGTCGCCGCGCCGCGGCCCAACGTCTGTCCATGCGCCGCAAACTCGCGGCCGCGGCGATGGAGTTGTTCGCGACGCAGGGGTACGAGGCGACGACCGTCGACGAGATCGCGGCCAGGGCGGGAGTGGCCCGCCGCACCTTCTTCCGGCACTTCCGCTCCAAGGAAGAGGCGATCTTCCCGGACCACGACGACACACTGGTGCGGGCCGCGGCGGTGCTGGACGCGGCGCCTCCGCATGAGCACCCTCTGGACACCGTGTGCCGCGGGATCAAGGAGGTCATGCGGATGTACGCGAGCGCGCCGACCGTCTCCGTGGAGCGCTACCGGCTGACCCGTGAGGTACCGGCGCTGCGGGAGCGGGAGATCGCCTCGGTGGCCCGCTACGAGCGGCTGTTCACCAGCTATCTGCTGGGCCACTTCGACGAGGGGGCCCACCACGACGGCGACGACGATCCGCTGCTGGCCGAGGTGGCCGCGTCGGCCGTGGTCACGGCCCACAACCATGTGCTGCGGCGCTGGCTGCGGGCAGGCGGCCAGGGCGATGTGGAAAACCAGCTGGACCACGCCTTCGCGATCGTCCGCGAAACCTTCGGGAGCGGCATCGGCGCCCGCCCCGTCCCGTCCGGCAGCCGTCCCGCGGCGACGGTGTCGGCGACGGACGAGGACGAGGTGGTGGTGATGGTGGCGCGGACGGACGCGCCGCTGGCCGAGGTGATGCGCACGATCAAGGAAGCGCTCAAGCGGTAGCGCTGGCGCTGGCGCTGGCGCTGGCGCTGGCGCTTGAGGTTCGCCACCCGGTCCGGGCTCGCCTCCCGGACCGGGTGGCCCACGTCTTGGGCCGGGGTGGTGCGCCGGGGTGGTGCGCCGGGGTGGTGCGCCGGGGTGTGTCGTGAGTGGCGGGGGCGGGGCCTCCGGTGCGGCGCGTGCGGGGTGCGCGGTCCGTTGGGTGGTGGGTGCCGGGGGCGGGGCCTCCGGTGCGGCGCCCTGGACCGCATATTTACGGCGCCGGTGCCCGGGGGCGTGGAGTGGGCCGGGGATTGGCGCCACAAATATGCGAAAGCGTCCAGGACACCACCCCTGCGACCCCACCCCCTCCCGTCTCGTCGGCGGCTCCCCATCGGTGGCACAGGGCGCCCGTCCGTTCCACGTTCAGCCCGGGGGCCGGGTGTTGGGTGGGCGCGGCCGTCTCGCCGTCTCGCGGCTCCCCGTCGGTGGCACAGGGCACCCGTCCGTTCCACGTTCAGCCCGGGGGCCGGGTGTTGGGTGGGCGCGGCCGTCTCGCCGTCTCGCGGCCACCCGCCGGTGGCCCAGGGCACCCGTCCGTTCCACGTTCAGCCCGGGGGCCGGGTGTTGGGTGGGCGCGGCCGTCCCGCTGGCGGCTATCCGCCGCCGCTTGCCGTCGTGGGGCCGGCCCAGCGGTAGCCCCGCGACCGGCCCGGGCGCACGCGCAGCGCCGGGCGGGTCTTCGGCCGGGGTGGCCCGCCCATGCGGACGGCTCCGTCGCGGCGGAGGGAGGGGCGGGGCCCGCCCCCCACAGGAAGGCCCCGCCCCCGCCGGGCCGCGACCCGCCCCGGTGCCGGGGCGGGTCGGGCGCGTCAGCCGGTCTTGGTGAGCTTCGCGGCGAAGCCGCCGTTCTTCGGGACGTCCACCGAGAGCCGCGAGTCCCGTGTGACCTCGTGGGTTTCGGTGACGACCTTGCCGTCCGGACCGTCCTTCCACACCTCGATCCGCCAACTGCCCTTGCCGAGGAAGCTCAGCGGCTCGTCCAGCGTGCGGGCCGCGCCCGAGGTGATCGCGCCCAGGTACCAGGTGTCGCCGGAGCGGCGGGCCAGGACGGCGCGGTCGCCGGGGTCGCCGTCGACCAGCCGCGTCTCGTCCCACACCGTGGGCACCTGGTTCAGGAACTTCAGCTCCACCGGCCGGCTCTCGTAGGACTCCACGCTGTCGGCGAAGTGCTGCACGCCGGACTCGTAGACGACCGAGAGCGCGAGTTCGGCCGCGTCACTCGTGGGCCGCACGCCTGTGAAGGTCACCGGTGTGAAGTCCATGGGCCCGATGAGGTTCCGGGTGAAGGGCAGGGTCGTGTAGTGCGCCGCCGGGAAGGGCTGGCGGCCCGGCTTGGGGCGGGTGCCCTCGGCGCCCTTGACCGCCTCGGTGCTCATCAGCTGCGGCCAGGTCCGCTCCTGGCCGCGCGGGATGGTGGCGCCGTGGAAGTTCAGCATCAGCTGGTTCCGGGCGCTGTCCTTGAAGACCGCGTCGTACCAGCGCATCCGGTCCTGGCCGTCCGACTCCAGGAAGTCGATCTTCAGCCCGGCGATCCCCCAGGACTTCCACAGCGGGAAGAGCCGGTCGCGCTCGCTCTGCGCGTCGATGGTCTGCCAGCGGGCCCACAGCCAGACGCCGACGCCCTTCTCCTTGGCGTACGCGGTCAGCTCGGGCATCCAGGAGTCGCTCCAGCCGGAGTCCACCAGGATGTACTCCCAGCCCTCACGCGACGCGAAGTCCACGAACTTCTTCTGGGCGTCCAGGCTGGTCGGGCTCTGCCCGTCGGACCACCAGGACCACGCCGCCCGGCCCGGTTTGATCCATGAGGTGTCGGCGACCTTCGAGGGGGCGGCCAGATCGGTCGGCAGATCGCTCTCGGTGACGGTGGCGAGGTCCCCGATGACCATGGTGCGCCAGGGCGTGGTCAGCCCGGGGCCGCTGACCTCGGCGGGGTCGGGGAGGGTGAGCTTGAAGCGGTCGGTGGCGGAGTCGAGGGCGAGCCGGGAGCCGCCGTACGAGCTGTTCAGGTCCGCTTCCTCGATCAGCATCCAGCTCTTGCCGATGTGGAAGAGCGACGGATAGCCGTAGTCGCCCGCCTTGGCGTCGGCGACCTTGCCGTGGTCATGGGCGGATTCGTAGTCCTGGCGGCCGTTGTCGTACGGCAGGAGGAAGGAGTCGGCGGACGGCGGGACGGCGAACTCCGAGTGCTCGCCGAGGACGGTGACCGTCCCCTTGTCCGGCACCACATAGCGGTAGGCCAGCCCCTCGGCCGAGACCCGGATGATCACCTTCAGCGTCCGCCCGTCCTTGCGGAAGGTGAAGGTCGACTCGGAGGCGTCGGAGGTGTGCTGGGTGCGGCGGCCGGTGGTGGTCGTATAGGTCTCGTGGACCTTACGGTCGCTGCGCCCCGCGAACCGCAAGCCCTTGCTGAAATCGGTCTCCGCGGTGCGGATACCCAGGCCCGACGGCCGCAGCACGGTGGTGGCGCCATGGCGCGCGGCCAGCGTCAGCCCGCCCTCGTTGCTCAGCCTGAGCTCGCCGCTGACCTGCCCCTTTCCGGTCAGCCGCCAGTCCTGCGCACGACCGTCCGATGCCGCCGCCGCCCGGAGCGGCACCAGCACGGCGGCCGCGCAGGCGAGGGCGGCCACGGCTCTGGTGACCTTTGATCGTGCCGTATGCATCGTTCCTCCTCGTTCACCGCAACTTCGATGCGGCGCTCGATACATCAGAGCAATCCCCTACCTTGACGCATCATCAGCCCGTTTCTACGCTCCCGTCTAGCCAAATCATCGGATCAATTTGATCGCTTCGGGGACGGGAGATAATCGGGATGCCAGTCAGCAGACGTGGGTTCCTGGGCCGGGTGGCGGCGGGCGCGGCCGCGAGCACGGCCGTCGGCGCGGCCCTCCCCGAACAGGAGGCGGCCGCACAGCCACAGCAGTCGGTGGCCCTGCGGGGCATGCGTACCGACCGGGAGTGGGAGCGCTTTCTGGGCGGCCAGGATCTGATCTGGAAGCGCTTGCCGAGAACCTGGTACGAGGGGCCGTTCCTGGGCAATGGGCTGCTCGGCTCGATGATCTATCAGGAGCCCGGCGAGAACGCGCTGCGCTTCACCATCCACCACAGCGAGGTGCAGGACCACCGGCCCACCGAAGGCGGCAGCGACTGGGGGGTGGCACGGCTTCCGGTCGGCAATCTGCTGCTGCGCCCGGTCGGCGCCATCACCGGCGTCGATCTGCGACTGGATCTGTGGAACGCCGAACTGCGCGGCACGATCACCACGGACAAGGGAAAGCTCGAGCTCCGCGCCCTGGTGCACAACGACCGCACCATGCTGCTGGCCACCGTCGAGGCGAGCGCCGGCGAGGAGGGATTCCGCTGGGAGTTCAAGCCGTCACCGGCGGTCAGCCCGCGCATCGTCCGCGAGGATCCGCCCAAGGGCTTCGAGCCCAACCCGGCCCCGGTCACGCGCACCGAGGACGGGCTCGGCAGCACCGTCCAGTCGCTGGTGGCGGGCGGGCAGACGGTGAGCGCGTACCGGCAGCGCGGCAGCGGCCGGGAGCGCACGTACTACCTGGCCGTGGCGCACTCCCACCCCGGTACGGACGCGGAGGGCCGGGCCCGGACCACCGTGCGCAAGGCGTCGGCGCTGCCGGTCTCCAGCCTGCGGCGCACCCACTACGAGTGGTGGCACCGCTTCTACCGCAAGAGCTTCATCTCGGTGCCCGACGGGATGCTGCAGAGCTTCTACTGGATCCAGCTCTACAAGCTGGCCTGCGCCGCTCGTGAGCACGCGCCCGTCATGGCCACCACCGGCCCGTGGGTGGAGCCGACCCCCTGGCCCGGCGTGTGGTGGAACCTCAACGTCCAGCTCGAGTACTGGCCGGTCTACGGCTCCAACCACCTGGAGCTGGACGCGATTCCGCGCACCCTCGCCGAGAACACCGATGTGCTCATCGGCGGGCTGGGGCCCGAGTACCGCGCCGACTCGGCCGGGCTGCGCCGCTCCACGGACGCACAGTGCGAGGACAACGGCACGGTCCCGGTGCCCGGCGTCGGGGACTCCCCCGAGGTCGGCGATCTGCCCTGGGCGCTGCACAACGTCTGGCTGACCTACCGCCACACCATGGACCGGGGCGTGCTGGAGGATGTGCTCTATCCGCTGCTGCGCCGCTCCACCAACTACTACCTGCACTTTCTCACCGAGCAGTCGGACGGCAAGCTGCATCTGCCGAAGACCTTCTCCCCGGAATACGGCGCGGCCCCGGACTGCAACTACGACCTGGCGCTGCTGCGCTGGTCCTGCCAGACCCTGCTGACGACGGTCGAGTTGCTGGACAAGGACGATCCGCTGGTGCCCAAGTGGCGCGAGGTGCTGGAGAAGCTCGTCGACTATCCGGTGGACGAGAACGGCTTCATGATCGGCACCGGTGTCCCGTTCGCCAAGTCCCACCGCCACTACTCCCATATGCTCTCGGTCTACCCGCTCTACCTGGTCAATTGGGACCAGCAGGAGCACCGGGACCTGATCGCCCGCTCGCTGAAGCACTGGATCAGCTTCGAGGGCGCGCTGCGCGGCTACAGCTTCTCGGGCGCGGCCTCGATCTCGACCCAGATGGGGCGCGGCGATGACGCGCTGAGGTATCTGCGGGAGCTGGTGGCGCGGTTCATCCAGCCCAATACGCACTACTACGAGGCGGGTCCGGTGATCGAGACCCCGCTGTCGGGTGCGCAGGCCATCCACGACATGCTCTGCCAGAGCTGGGGCGGGACCATCCGCTTCTTTCCCGGGGTGCCGGGCGAGTGGCAGGACGTCACCCTGCACGACTTCCGTACCGAGGGCGCGTTCCTGGTCAGCGCGGTGCGGACGGGCGGCAGGACGCGCTGGGTGCGGGTACGCAGCCTGGCCGGGGAGCCGTGCCGGGTCCGCCACTCGATCGGCGGCCGGGTCGCGGTCGCCGGGGTCGGGGGCCCCGCGCCGAAGTGGCGTGACCTGGGGAACGGCGAGATCGAGCTGGAGCTGGACCGGGAGGACGAGGCAGTGATCTATCCGGCGGGCACCCGGCCGGACTTCCGGATCGCCCCGGTGAAGGTCACCACCCCGGCCGAGCCCTGGGGCCTGCCGGAGCTGCCGCAGGCGGGCGCGGTCACCCAGCTCGATCTGACCGGGCACTTCGACAACGACGCCATCACCACCGAGATGTACTACGGGGACGGCGACTTCGACGGTGCGGGCCGCACCTATCCGATGGCGCAGCTCCCGCAGACCGGGCAGACCGAGGACGACGGGATCACCTTCGCGTTCACCAACGGCAGCGAGGGCTCCGACAACAACGTCATCGCGGCGGGCCAGCAGATCACGGTCCCGGCGGGCAGCTACACGAAGCTGCATGTACTGGGCGCGGGCGACACCGGCAATGTGTCCGTGCCCGCCCGGGCCACGTACGCCGACGGCTCCACGGACACGCTGACCATCCAGCTCACGGGCTGGATGTCGGGTCCGGCGTACGGCGAGACGGAGGCGGTGCGGACCGGCCAGATCCACACCCGCACCGGCCCGTTGGGCACCAGGGCCGCGATCTTCCACCAGGTGGTGGAGCTGGACCCGGCCAAGGAGCTGTCGGCGATCACGCTGACCGCCCCCTCGGGCACCGCACGGGCCCATGTCTTCGCGCTCTCGCTGGAGAAAAACGACTGACGAAACGCGCATAACCGCATACCCACCGTGACGGCCGCCCCGCCCAGGGCGGCCGTTATTGCTCATGTGTGCAGCCGAGATGACAACTGAGGGAATTTGTTGGCACGCAGTGTCTTGCGAGGTGGCACAGCGTGCCATACCGTGAGTGGAGTCCGGGCGGCCGGCGCACTGCCAACCTTCGTGCGTCGGCTGTCCCCGCAAACCGCTTTGTGCGCCCGGACAACGCCTGCGTCACCAGGCAACCGGCGCCACCCGCGCCGCATCGAGCACCACCTCCGCCGAACCGACGGCACCGCATCAGCATCACCCGTCACGAGCCCAGCGTTCCCTCAGGCGTCCCCCCTGGACGCCTCGCCGGAGGCACCGATGAACGAGATACTTGACGCGATCCTGGCGTCGGACACAGCACCCGAGGACTTCGCGTCACTGCGCATCCCCGAGTCGTACCGCGCGGTGACCGTGCGCAAGGACGAGGCCGAGATGTTCGCGGGCCTCACCACCCGGGAGAAGGACCCCCGCAAGTCGTTGCACGTGGACGAGGTGCCGGTGCCGGAGCTCGGCCCCGGAGAGGCACTCGTCGCCGTGATGGCCAGCTCGGTCAACTACAACTCCGTGTGGACCTCGATCTTCGAACCGCTGCCGACCTTCGGTTTCCTGGAGCGGTACGGCAAGCTCTCCCCCCTGGCCAAGCGGCACGATCTGCCGTACCACATCATCGGCTCCGACCTCGCGGGCGTCGTGCTGCGCACCGGCCCCGGTGTGAACGCCTGGCAGCCGGGCGCCGAGGTCGTCGCGCACTGTCTGTCGGTCGAACTGGAGAGCTCCGACGGCCACAACGACACCATGCTCGACCCCGAGCAGCGCATCTGGGGCTTCGAGACCAACTTCGGCGGGCTCGCCGAGATCGCCCTGGTCAAGTCCAACCAGCTGATGCCCAAGCCCAAGCATCTGAGCTGGGAGGAGGCGGCCGCCCCGGGCCTGGTCAACTCCACCGCCTACCGGCAGCTCGTCTCCCGTAACGGCGCCGGGATGAAGCAGGGCGACAACGTCCTGATCTGGGGCGCGAGCGGCGGGCTCGGCTCCTACGCCACCCAGTTCGCGCTGGCCGGCGGGGCCAATCCGGTCTGCGTGGTCTCCTCGCCGCAGAAGGCCGAGATCTGCCGGCGGATGGGCGCCGAGGCGATCATCGACCGCACGGCGGAGGACTACGCGTTCTGGAAGGACGACGGCACCCAGGACCCGCGCGAGTGGAAGCGGTTCGGCAAGAAGATCCGCGAGCTGACCGGCGGCGAGGACGTGGACATCGTCTTCGAGCACCCGGGCCGGGAGACCTTCGGCGCCTCGGTCTATGTCACCCGTAAGGGCGGCACGATCGTCACCTGCGCGTCGACCTCCGGCTACACCCACGAGTACGACAACCGCTACCTGTGGATGCAGCTCAAGCGGATCATCGGCTCGCACTTCGCCAACTACCGCGAGGCGTGGGAGGCCAACCGCCTGATCGCCAAGGGCAAGATCCACCCGACGCTGTCCAGGACCTACCGGCTGGAGGACACCGGACAGGCCGCGCACGACGTCCACCGCAACCTCCACCAGGGCAAGGTCGGCGTGCTGTGCCTGGCCCCCGAGGAGGGCATGGGCGTGCGCGACCAGGCGATGCGCGAGCAGCACATCGACGCCATCAACCTATTCCGCGACTCCTCGGAGCGGACCAACAAGCACAGCCGGGACATCTGATGAGTGGCACACCCCGCCCCAAGGACCGGCCCTGGCTGATGCGCACCTACGCCGGGCACTCCACCGCCGAGGCGTCCAACGAGCTGTACCGGCGCAACCTGGCCAAGGGCCAGACCGGGCTCTCGGTCGCCTTCGACCTGCCCACCCAGACCGGCTACGACCCCGACCACATCCTCGCCCGCGGCGAGGTGGGCCGGGTCGGGGTCCCGGTCTCGCATCTGGGCGACATGCGGCGGCTGTTCCAGGAGATCCCCCTGGAGCGGATGAACACCTCCATGACCATCAACGCGACCGCGATGTGGCTGCTGGCGCTGTATCAGGTCGTCGCGGAGGAGCACGGCGCGGACATCGGCAAGCTCCAGGGGACGACGCAGAACGACATCGTCAAGGAGTACCTCTCGCGCGGTACGCATGTCTTTCCGCCGGGTCCGAGCCTGCGGCTGACCACCGACATGATCGCGTACACGGTGAACCACATCCCCAAGTGGAACCCGATCAACATCTGCAGTTACCACTTGCAGGAGGCCGGGGCCACTCCGGTGCAGGAGATCGCCTTCGCGATGTCCACGGCGATCGCCGTCCTGGACGCGGTGTTCGCCTCCGGCCAGGTTCCCGAGGACCGTAAGGGCGACGTGGTGGCCCGGATCTCCTTCTTCGTGAACGCGGGCGTCCGCTTCATCGAGGAGATGTGCAAGATGCGCGCCTTCGGCCGCATCTGGGACCGGATCACCCGTGAGCGGTACGGCATCGAGAACCCCAAACAGCGCCGGTTCCGCTACGGCGTCCAGGTGAACTCGCTCGGCCTGACCGAGGCCCAGCCGGAGAACAACGTCCAGCGCATCGTCCTGGAGATGCTGGCCGTCACCCTCTCCAAGGACGCCCGCGCCCGCGCCGTCCAGCTCCCGGCCTGGAACGAGGCGCTGGGCCTCCCCCGCCCCTGGGACCAGCAGTGGTCGCTGCGCATCCAGCAGGTCCTCGCCCTGGAGAGCGATCTGCTGGAGTACGACGACATCTTCGAGGGCTCCCATGTGATCGAGGTCAAGGTCGCCGCGCTGGTCGAGGAGACCGAGGCCGAGATCGAGCGGATCGAGAAGATGGGCGGGGCGATGGCCGCCGTCGAGTCCGGCTACCTCAAGGCGCAGCTCGTGGCCTCCCACTCCGAGCGCCGGGCGCGGATCGAGGCGGGCGAAGAGAAGATCATCGGCGTCAACTGCTACGAGTCCACCGAGCCCAATCCGCTCACCGCCGATCTCGACACCGCGATCATGACGGTGGACCCGGAGAACGAGGCGCGGGTGGTCTCGGCCCTGCACGCCTGGCGCGAGCGGCGCGACGAGGGCCCCGCCCAGGAGGCCCTCACCGCCCTCCGTAAGGCCGCCGCGGGGACCGAGAACCTGATGCCGGCGACCCTGGCCTGTGCCCGCGCGGGCGTGACCACCGGGGAGTGGTCCTGGGCGCTGCGCGATGTCTTCGGCGAGTACCGCGCCCCCACCGGGGTCGGCGGCGCGCCCCTGGCCGTCGCCACGGAGGCGGGCTCCCTGCTGTCCTCCGTCCGCGAGAAGGTCGAGAAGACGGCGGCCGAGCTCGGCGGCGGCAGGCTGCGGCTGCTGGTCGGCAAGCCCGGTCTGGACGGGCACAGCAACGGCGCCGAGCAGATCGCCGTACGGGCCAGGGACGCCGGTTTCGAGGTGGTCTACCAGGGGATCCGGCTCACCCCCGAGCAGATCGTCTCGGCGGCCGTGGCCGAGGATGTGCACTGCGTCGGCCTGTCCATCCTGTCCGGTTCGCATGCCGAGCTGGTGCCGGACGTCCTGGTGCGGCTGCGCGACGCGGGCGCCCAGGAGATCCCCGTCATCGTCGGCGGGATCATCCCGGCCACGGACGCGGCCGCGCTGCGGGCCGCGGGTGTCGCCGCCGTTTTCACCCCAAAGGACTTCGGTATCACGGAGATCATCGGCCGTATTGTCGATGAGATCCGCGCCGCGAACACGCTTCCCCCTCTGGAGGTTCTCGTATGACCGCCCCCGACCGCGCAGATGCCGCGCCCCGTCTGCGCCCTCGCCGCTCCTGCCTGGCCGTCCCCGGCTCCAATCCGCGCTTCCTGGAGAAGGCCCAGGGGCTCGCGGCCGACCAGGTCTTCCTGGACCTGGAGGACGCCTGTGCGCCGCTGGCCAAGGAGGACGCCCGGCACACCATCGTCAAAGCGCTGAACGAGGGCGACTGGACCGGTAAGACCCGGGTGGTGCGGGTCAACGACTGGACCACCCACTGGACGTACCGGGACGTCATCACGGTTGTCGAGGGCGCGGGTCCCAACCTGGACTGCATCATGCTGCCCAAGGTGCAGGACGCCCAGCAGGTGATCGCGCTGGACCTGCTGCTCACCCAGATCGAGAAGACGATGGGCTTCGAGGTCGGGCGGATCGGCATCGAGGCGCAGATCGAGAACGCCAAGGGCCTGGTCAACGTGGACGAGATCGCGGGCGCCTCGTCGCGCCTGGAGACCATCGTCTTCGGCCCGGCCGACTTCATGGCGTCCATCAACATGAAGTCGCTGGTCGTGGGCGAGCAGCCGCCCGGCTATCCGGCGGACGCCTATCACTACATCCTGATGCGGATCCTGATGGCGGCCCGCACCCATGACCTCCAGGCGATCGACGGCCCCTACCTGCAGATCCGGAACGTGGACGGCTTCCGCGAGGTGGCCGGGCGCGCGGCCGCCCTCGGCTACGACGGCAAGTGGGTGCTGCACCCCGGCCAGGTGGAGGCGGCCAACGAGGTCTTCTCGCCGTCCCAGGAGGACTACGACCACGCCGAGCTGATCCTGGACGCCTATGACTACTGCACCTCGGCGGAAGGCGGCATGAAGGGCTCGGCGATGCTCGGCGACGAGATGATCGACGAGGCCAGCCGCAAGATGGCCCTGGTCGTCGCGGGCAAGGGCCGCGCGGCCGGGATGACCCGTACGTCCACCTTCCAGCCCCCGGAGGCATGAGCCATGCAGTTCGGCCGTACCTATGAGGAGTTCACGGTGGGCGACGTCTACCGGCACTGGCCGGGGAAGACGGTCACCGAGTACGACGACCACCTTTTCTGTCTGCTCACCATGAACCACCACCCGCTGCACATGGACAGCAACTACGCCGAGAAGACGACCGATTTCGGCAAAAACGTGGTGGTCGGGAACTACATCTACTCACTGCTCCTGGGGATGTCCGTCCCCGATGTCTCCGGAAAGGCCATCGCCAATCTGGAGGTCGAGTCGCTACGGCATGTCGCGCCCACCTTCCACGGCGACACGATCTACGGCGAGACGACGGTCCTCGACAAGACGCCGTCGAAGTCCAAGACGGACCGGGGCATCGTGCATGTGGAGACCAAGGGCTACAAGCAGGACGGCACCCTGGTCTGCATCTTCCGGCGCAAGGTGATGGTGCCGACCGCCACGTACATCAAGGAGCGGGGCGGCGAGCAGCCGGGCCGCCCGGAGCTGGGAGAGCAGTGATATGAGCCGCCTGGCGCAGACCGAGGGCCTGACCGACATCCAGCGGGAGATCCTCTCCACGGTCAGGGATTTTGTCGACAAGGAGATCCTGCCGGTCGCGACGGAACTGGAACATCGCGATGAATATCCGACCGCGATCGTCGAAGGACTGAAGGAGCTCGGCCTCTTCGGGCTGATGATCCCGGAGGAATACGGCGGTCTGGGTGAGTCACTGCTCACCTACGCGCTGTGTGTGGAGGAGATCGCACGCGGCTGGATGAGCGTCTCGGGCATCATCAACACCCACTTCATCGTGGCGTACATGCTCAAGCAGCACGGCACCGAGGAACAGAAGGAGTATTTCCTTCCCAAGATGGCGCTGGGCGAGATCCGGGGCGCCTTCTCGATGTCGGAGCCGGGCCTGGGTTCGGATGTGTCGGCGATCACCAGCAAGGCGGTACAGGACGGCGACGAGTACGTCCTGAACGGGCAGAAAATGTGGCTGACCAACGGCGGCACCTCCACTCTGGTGGCGGTCCTGTGCCGGACCGGTGACGCCCAGGAGGGGGTCGCGCCGCACAAGGCGATGACCACCTTCCTGATCGAGAAGGAGCCGGGCTTCGGCGAGGTCCGGCCCGGTCTGACCATCCCCGGCAAGATCGACAAGATGGGCTACAAGGGCGTCGACACCACTGAGCTCATCATGGACGGACTGCGCATTCCGGCCGATCGGGTGCTCGGCGGGATGCCGAACCGAGGTTTTTACCAAATGATGGACGGAGTCGAGGTCGGCCGGGTGAATGTCGCCGCCCGCGGCTGTGGTGTCGCGCGGCGCGCATTCGAGCTGGGCGTTGCATACGCACAGCAGCGGCATACCTTCGGTAAGCCGATCGCGCAGCACCAGGCCATCCAGTTCAAACTGGCCGAAATGGGAACAAAGGTCGAGGCGGCCCATGCGATGATGGTCAATGCGGCCCGGAAGAAGGATTCGGGCGCGCGCAACGACCTCGAAGCGGGAATGGCCAAGTACCTCGCGTCGGAGTACTGCAAAGAGGTCGTGGAGGACGCCTTCCGCATCCATGGCGGGTACGGCTTCTCCAAGGAATACGAGATCGAGCGCCTCTACCGAGAGGCACCGATGCTTCTCATCGGCGAAGGTACCGCCGAGATTCAGAAAATGATTATTGGACGGAGGCTCCTGGAGGAATACCGAACCCAAGACTGAACGTCCCTTTTGGGGTGGTATCCGAGAGAAGAAGGTCACACCGCGCCGAGGGTCTTCGGTCACTGACCAGCCACCGACAGGCCCCGGCGCTTGCCCAGTTACCGCTCGCAACCGATACCATCCGTGAAAGCCGCCGTCCCCAGTCTTGCGTCGCGGCATCCTCCGCTACGAAGGTCATCCATGCCCCACAGCCAATCCTCTGCACAACGCGACAGCCCGGTCGGTGTACGCCTCGCGCGCGGAGCATCGCCGTGGCTCCTCCCGACCGTCGCCACCGCGGCGGTCAGTCTTGCTCGGGCCCGCCGCTCCGGACGCTGGACGGCGGTCGCCGTGCCCGCCACCGCGCTCGCGGCGGGCATGCTGTGGTTCTTCCGCGACCCCGAGAGAGAGATCACGCAAGGCCGTGTGATCTCTCCGGCCGACGGTGTGGTGCAGAGCATCATGCCGTGGAAGGACGGGCGCACCCGCGTCGCCATCTTCATGAGCCCGCTCAATGTCCACGTCAACCGCGCCCCGCTGGCCGGCACGGTGACCTCCGTGGAGCACATCCCCGGCGGCTTCGTTCCCGCGTTCAACAAGGAGAGCGAGAACAACGAGCGGGTCGTCTGGCACTTCGACACCGAGCTCGGCGACATCGAGATGGTCCAGATCGCCGGTGCGGTCGCCCGGCGTATCGTGCCCTATGTGCCACAGGGCACGAAGGTCGAACAGGGTGAGCGGATCGGTCTCATCCGCTTCGGCTCGCGGGTCGACATCTACCTTCCCGAGGGTGTCGATGTCGCGGTCGAGGTCGGCCAGGCCACCACCGCGGGGGTGACACGCCTTGACCGTGATTGATCCCGACACACAGGCCGCCTGGGTCCCCGAGGCCGAGGTGGACGCCGTCGACGAGACGGACGACATGCCGCTGTCGACGCGACTGTCGATAGCCGACACGCTGACCCTGGGCAACGCCACCTGTGGCTTCCTGGCGGTCTACTTCACCACCACCGGCGTCCTCATCCCGCACCTGACGGGCAGCGAGGACGGCGGGATGACCCGGCACAGCGCGGCGTCGGCCGTGATGCTGATGCTGCTCGCCTCCGTCTTCGACCTCTTCGACGGACTGGTCGCGCGGAAGCTGCGCAGCTCGGCGATGGGCGCGGAGCTGGACAACCTCTCCGACCTGATCAGCTTCGGCCTGGCCCCCGCGTACTTCGTCCTCGTCTGGGGCATGGTCTCCGACGACGCGTATCAGCGGGTCTCGGTGGTGGGCGCGATCGTGGTGCTGCTGGCGGTGGTGCTACGGCTTGCCAGATTCTCCTGTGTCACCCTGCGTGACGGCGTCTTCCAGGGCATGCCGAGCCCCTTCGGCGCCCTGACGGTGGTCTCGGTGGTCCTGCTGGGCCTGCCGTTCGTGCCGACGCTGCTCGCGATCATCGGCGTCGCCTGGCTGATGGTGAGCCGGGTGGAGTACCCCAAGCCGCGCGGCCGGCTCGCGGTGGCCATGCTCGGCTGGATCGTCACCAGCATGGCGCTGCTGGCGGCCTGGGCCTTCGAGGCCCCCGGCGGCGAGCTGCTGCTCCAGTCGGCCTGCGCCCTGCAGGTCGTCATGGGCGCGGTGATCCCCCTCTTCGCCACGGCCCGCCGGGTGAACGCCTTCCGTGACAACCGCCGTGAGGCGAGGGCAGCGCAGCTGCCGTAGCGGCCTTCGGCCGCACCTGCCGGATGGGGTGGGCCCGAGCATCGCGCTCGGGCCCACCCCATCCGGCTTTCCCCGGCCCGCCCGCGCAGCGCCTTGACCTCGGGTACCACCCGGCCCAGCCCTCGTGCATCACCGGCTTGCGCGCCGCGCCAGTCGTCCAGGTCGACCGCCACGAGGCGGCGAGCCCACCAGCCGTCGCGTGGGGGTGGGTTTCCCGCGCGGGCCCACGACGTCCGGGGGACGACTGGCGTTACGGCCCGACGTCGAGGATGCGCACCGTCCGCCCTTTCCACTCGTCCGCCGCGGCCGTCGCGACCCTCGCCCCATCGGGGCGCTCTGGGGTCGGCTGAGCAACGTAGGACGTATGGGCAATCGCCCACCCGGCAGGGTCGCGCGCCACCGCGAGGGCAGCAGGCAGGTCCAGGTCCAGGATCCTGAGGCTGGGCAGAGCCGCGAGGTGCTCGGCCGTCCCAGGTCGGGCGCGGTCGGCCTCGACAAGGGCACAGGCGGGTGCGTAGAGGAACCAGCCCGGCTCCGCGTGAGCTCGGTGGACCAGGCGGGAGAGCAGGACATTGCCCCGCCCGGCGGCCACCATGGCCGTGTCGTCCAAAACGATGTGCAGAACGTCGGTCACCGGGGAGCCGCCTCACCCAGACGCCGGTCCAGGTCGGCGTCGAGGTCTGCGATATCGGCTTCGCTCGGGTCGTATCCGTTCCACTCACGCAGCACGGCGCGCGCCTTCTCGGCTCGCTCGGCGCGCTCGGCGGGGGTCAGCGCGGTCTCGGCAATACGAGCCAGGTAGGCCCGTAGGGAGAGCCCCTCGGCTGCCGCTATCTCCGCGAGCCGGTCTCGCGCCTCTGCGGGGATGCGGATGTTGGCGTCGGCCATGACAAGGCTCCTTCTGCTCATGACGGAAAGCGTACGGGTACGTACCCACACCCGTACCCAACTTCCTCGAGCCGATAAGCCTCAGGTCAGGAAGTCCGCCGCCAGGCGTTCTGCCGCGCGTTCCAGGAGGGGGCCGGCCTCGGCGATGCAGCGGGCCGGGTCCGGCTCCAGGTCGGTGAGGGGGTAGGCGCGGCGGATGCCCGCGTTGCCCAGGGCCACCGGGGCGAGGGCCAGACGGCCGCAGACCGCGACCACCTCGATGCCCCGCGCCCGGGCCGCCGCCGCGACGCCCGCCGGGGCCTTGCCGTGCAGGGTCTGCCCGTCCAGCGAGCCCTCCCCCGTGATCACCAGGTCCGCGCCCTCCAGCGCGGCGGGGAAGCCGAGGACGTCGAGCATCACCTCGATGCCGGGGCGGAAGGCCGCGCCCAGGCCGACGAGGGCGCCGAAGCCGATGCCGCCCGCCGCGCCCGCGCCGGGCGCGAGGGCGTACTCGGCGGCCGAGGCCCCGACCGCGCGCTCCAGGACGCGTACGTAGTGGGCGAGGGCGGCGTCCAGGGCCGCCACATCGTCCTCGCCCGCGCCCTTCTGCGGGCCGTAGACCGCCGCCGCGCCCTTCGGACCGGTCAGGGGGTTGTCGACATCGCTGGCCAGGACGGTATCGGTGTCGGCCAGCCGCGGGTCGAGGCCGGACAGATCGGCCGTGGCGAGGTCGCGCAGCGGGCCCCCGCCCGGCGCCACGGGCGTACCGTCCTCGCGCAGGAAGCGCGCGCCGAGCGCGCTGAGCATCCCCGCGCCGCCGTCCGTCGTGGCGCTGCCGCCGACGCCGAAGACGATCGTGCGGGCGCCCGCGTCGAGCGCCGCGCGCAGCAACTCGCCGCTGCCGTACGTGGTCGCGGTGAGCGGCGCGAACACCCCGGCCGGCAGATGGCGCAGCCCGGACGCCTCGGCCATCTCCACCACGGCCGTGGTCCCGCGCAGCGCGTACGCCGCCGTCACCGGCGCGCCCAGCGGCCCGGTGACCCGCGCCTCGCGCCGTTCGAACCCGGCCGCGACCGCCGCGTCCACCGTGCCGTCCCCGCCGTCGGCGACGGGCAGCGCCGCGATCCGCAGCCCCTCGCCGCCTTGGGGCGCGCCGCGGCGCAGCCCCGCCGTGACGTGCTCGGCGACCTCCACCGCCGTGAGCGAGCCCTTGAACTTGTCCGCGGCGATCAGTACGCGCTTCGGGGGCGTCGCCTGCCCCTCCGCCCACGTCTTGGTCTCTGTCGCGGCCGCTGCCTCCGAAGCGTCCGTAGCGTCTGAAGTCTCCGTACCGCCCGAAGTCTCCGTCGAAGCGTCCGTCACCTTGGTAACTCCTCGCATTCGCACAGGCGGTCGCGCCGCTGTGACCCTATCCGGCGCGGGCTCACCGGTACACCCACCTCATATGGGTACACCTGACCCATGGCCCTCAGCGGGAGCGCACTCGCGGACCGGATCCACGGCGGCTGGCTCGGCCGGATCGCCGGGAACATGCTCGGCAAGCCCATCGAAAACGGCGAATACTGGACCCGCGACCGCATCGACCGGTATCTGCGCCGCGCCGACGCCCTGCCGCTGACCGACTACCTCCCCGCGCTGGAGCCGCCGCCCGACCCGGTGGAGTTCGCGCTGCGCCCCGAGTGGCGGAGTTGCGTCCGCGGCCGGATCCACGGCAGCTGCCGCGACGACGACGTGGACTACTCCGTCCTCGGCCTGCACCTGCTGGAGACCCACGGCCCCGGCTTCACCACCGAGCAGGTCGGCGAGGTGTGGCTGCTGCGGCTGCCGTATCTGCAGACCTTCACCGCCGAGCGGGCCGCCTACCGCAACCTCACGGCCGGGGTGAAGCCGCCGCTCAGCGCGACCCTCGACAACCCCTACCAGGAGTGGATCGGCGCCCTGATCCGCGCCGACGTCCACGGCTGGGTCAACCCCGGCGATCCGCACCGGGCCGCCGCGATGGCCCGCCGGGACGCCGTCCTCTCGCACACCGGCAACGGGGTGTACGGGGCGATGTGGGCGGCCGCGCTGATCGCGGCCGCGTTCACGGCGGACGGTCCACGCGCCGCCGTCGCGAGCGCCCTGGACCGGATCCCGCCGCGCTGCCGACTGGCCCGTACGGTGCTCAGGGCCGCGTCCCTGCACGACGCGGGCGTGGCGTGGGCGGACGCGCTCGCCCAGCTGGAGCTGGAGACCGCCGGGCTGCCCTGGATCCATGTCGTCCCCAACGCCGCCGTTCTTACGGCCGGACTGCTCTACGGCGCGGGCGACTTCACGACGACGATCGCCCTGACGGTGCGCGGCGGTCTGGACACCGACTCCAACGGCGCCACGGCCGGGTCGGTCGCGGGGGTGCTGTGCGGCGCGGCGGCCATCCCGCGGCAGTGGACCGAGCCGCTGGAGGACCGGGTGCGCAGCGCCGTCTTCGGCTTCGACGGCGCCCGCATCAGCGACCTGGCGGCCCGTACCCACCGGCTGGCGGTCGCGGTGGAGCGCTAGCCGGTCTCAGTCGGCCCGACGACGGTGTGGGCCGGCCGGATCGGCGATCCGGTCCAGCCACTCCCGCAGGAGGCCGCGTTCGGACGCGGTAAGGGCGTCGGTCCGGGGCAGTGCGGCGCGGAGGGTGACGGCGGCCGCGACGGGACCGGGTTCGGCGGCGGCGGGGGCGGGGGCGTCCGTGGTGATCGCCGCGATGGCCGCCTCGCGGGCGGTGCGGGACAGCTCCGGATCGCGGCGGTCCTCGGGCGTGGCGATGAGCGTGAGCGTCGTACCGCAGCCCGCCGCGTGGACGAGGGCCGCGGCGCGCTCCTCGGGGATGGCGAGCCGCCCCGCCTCGGCGATGCGCCGGATGAGCCGGGCGAGCATCTCGAAGGCGGCGACGGAGGCCGGCGAGGACACGCCGGGGCGGTGCCCGCCGTACATCAGCGAGTACAGCGCCGGGTTGGCCAGGCCGAGGCCGATGTGCAGATCCCAGCCGGCACGCAGGTCCTCGACCGGGTCATCGGTGGGTTCCTCGGCGGTCTTGCTGCTCAGGTACTCCGTGAAGCCGTAGGCGACGACCGCGTCGAGCAGGCCCTGCTTGTCGCCGAAGAGCCGGTAGATGGTCGGCGGCTGCACCCCGGCGGCGGAACTCACCGCCCGGGTCGAGACGGCGTCGGGCCCGCCTTCGGACAGCAGCCGGGCGGCGGCCGTGACGATGCGTTCGCGGTGTCCGTCGCGGTCGCGGCTCGAGTCATGGCCACGGTTCGCGTCGTGGGTCCCGTCACGGCTCCCGTCCGCCGTGGTGACGTCCTCGCTCTCCATGCTTCCGACGATAACAGAATCGCGTTAGCGGTCATTCGTTTCCGGTGATACGTTGACTGCGATATCACTGGAAACAGCGAGGAGAAATCGCCATGATCATCGTTACCGGAGCCAATGGCCAGCTCGGCCGGATGGTCGCCGAGCGGCTGCTGAAGCGCGTCCCCGCCGGGGAGATCGGCGTCAGCGTGCGCGACGTGGTGGCGGCACGGGACCTCGGCGCGCAGGGCGTGCGCGTCCGCCGGGGCGACTTCGACGACCCGGAAACCCTCCCCCACGCCTTCGAGGGCGCCTCGCAGGTCCTGATCGTCTCGACGGGCACCACGGGCGAGGCCGCCGTCCGAGGCCACCGCGCGGCCATCGACGCCGCGGCGGCGGCCGGGGCCAAGCGGATCCTCTACACGAGCCACATGGGCGCGAACCCGTCCTCCCCCTTCCACCCGATGCCCGACCACGCCGCCACCGAGGAGGCGCTGCGGCGGTCCGGTGTCCCCTTCACCTCGCTGCGCAACGGCTTCTACGCCTCATCGGCCCTGGAGCTGGTCAGGGCCGCGCTCGAAACGGGCGTCCTGGCCGTGCCCGAGGACGGGCCGGTCGCCTGGACCGCCCATGCCGACCTCGCCGACGCGGCGGTCCTCGCCCTCACCGACGAGGTCCTGGACGGCCTGAGCCCCGCGCTCACCGGCCCCGAGGTGATCGACATGGCCGGTATCGCGGAGATCCTCACACGGCTGACGGGCCGCCCGATCCGCCGGGTGGTCGTCTCCGACGACGACTACCGCGCGCAGTTGGTCGCCCATGGCGCGCCCGAGTCGGCGGCCGACCTCCTCGTCGGCCTCTTCGCCGCCAGCCGCGATGGCGACTTCGCGCCGGTCGACCCCACGCTCGCCGAACTGCTCGGCCGGCCCACGGTGCGCCTGGAGGACTACCTGAAGTCGGCTGTCGCGCCGCCCCGGTGACGTACCGGACCTAACCCCGGGCCCGGCCGGGGAAAGGCGCTCGCCGTCGGCCGTGCGGCGTGCGTACGCTCGCCGCATGAGCAGCGAGACAACGCACCGGCCGCTGGTGGCGATCCTGAGCGGGGCGGGCATCTCCACCGACTCCGGGATCCCCGACTACCGCGGTCCGCAGGGGCTTTGGCGGCGTGACCCCGAGGCCGAGAAGCTCGTGACGTACGAGTACTACATGACCGACCCGGAGATCCGGCGCCGCTCCTGGCAGATGCGGCGCGACAGCGAGACGCTGCGCGCCCGGCCCAACGGGGCGCACGAGGCCGTCACCCGGCTGGAGCGCTCGGGGGTGCCGGTACGGGTGATCACCCAGAACGTGGACGGGCTGCACCAGATCGCCGGGATGCCCGCGCGCAAGGTGCTCGAACTGCACGGCACCGCGCGGGCCGTGCTGTGCACCCACTGCGAGGCGCGGTCCGGGATGGAGGAAGCGCTGGAGCGGGTTGCGGCGGGGGAGGCGGATCCGGCGTGCCAGGACTGCGGCGGGATCCTGAAGTCGGCCACGGTGATGTTCGGGGAGAGCCTCGATCCGGAGGTGCTGACAGAGGCGGTCGCGGTGGCGCAGGCGTGCGAGATCTTCATCGCCGTCGGCACCAGCCTCCAGGTCCAGCCCGCGGCCTCGCTCGCCGGGCTGGCCGCCGAGCACGGCGCCCGGCTGATCATCGTCAACGCCGAGCCGACGCCGTACGACGAGCTCGCGGACGAGGTCGTCCGCGAGCCCATCAGCACGGCTCTGCCCGCCCTGCTGGACCGCATCGCCGCGGGCTGATCTCTGACTTCAGCTTCAGCTGATCACCGACTTCAGCTTCAGAAGAGGCCGGGCAGTTCTTGCCGCGCCTCGAACTCCAGCAGCCGCCGCTTGCGGTCCAGACCGCCGCCGTAGCCGGTGAGGCTGCCGCTGGAGCCGACGACGCGGTGGCAGGGGACGATGATGCCGACCGGGTTCTTGCCGTTGGCCAGGCCCACCGCGCGGGAGGCGGTCGGCTGGCCGATGTGGTCGGCCAGCCGGCCGTACGACCAGGTCTCGCCGTACGGGATGGCCCGCAGCTCGGCCCAGACGCGGCGCTGGAAGGGCGTGCCGTCCAGGTGCAGCGGCAGGTCGAACTCGGTCAGCTCGCCCGCGAAGTAGGCCGTGAGCTGGCGGATGGTCTCGGCGAAGGGGGCGTCGGCTGGGTCGCCGGGGCCGCCGAAGGTCTCCTCGGGTGGGCGGTGGCGCTGCTCGACCATGTAGAGGCCGGACAGGTCGGTGCCGGTGGCCACGAGCGTGAGGGGGCCGTAGGGGCTGTCGATGGTGGTGTGGGTGCGAATCACGGTGTTCCTCGGCGGGGTCTGGGTGCTGGGTGCTGCGTGCGGTGCGGGTCCGGCGGCTTAGCGGTGTAGCGGGGCGCCGTTTCGTTGCCGGGTGCGGCCCGGTGGCCGCTTTGTGCCCACCCGTCCCGCCCCGCGGAACGATTGCCCACAAAGCGGTCCGCTCTCCGGCTGGAGGCGGGTCATGCCGCGGGCAGGCGGTTGATGGCGTGGGCGGCGTCCGTCGCCCAGAGGTACTGGACGGCGTACGCGCGCCAGGGGCGCCAGCGCGCCGAGTGGCGGGTGAGGGCGCCGGGCGTGGCGGGCAGCCCCAGTTCGGCGGCGGCGCGCCGCACCCCGAGGTCGGTCGGGACGAAGGCGTCCGGGTCGCCGAGGGCGCGCATCGCGATCACCTCTACGGTCCAGGGGCCGAGCCCCGGCAGCGTGCCCAGGGCCGCGCGGGCGTCGTCCCAGTCACTGCCGACGCCAAGTGCGACCCGGCCCTCGGCGAGCGCGCCGACCAGCCCGGTGAGGGTGGCGCGGCGGGTGCGGGGCATGGCCAGCGTCTCGGGGTCCAGTCCGGCGAGGGCCTGGACGGACGGGAAGAGGTGGGTCAGGCCGCCCGCCGGGTCCTCCACCGGCTCGCCGTGCGCCGCCACCAGGCGCCCGGCGTGGGTGCGGGCGGCGGCCGTGGACACCTGCTGGCCGAGCACGGCGCGCACCGCGAACTCGTCCGCGTCCACCGCGCGCGGCACCCGCCGCCCCGGGGCCTTGTCGACCAGCGGCGCCAGTTGGAGGTCCGTACGCAGCAGGTCGTCCACGGCGGCCGGGTCCGCGTCGAGGTCCAGCAGCCGCCGGCAGCGGCTGATCGCCCCGGCCAGGTCGCGGAGGTCGGCCAGCGAGAGCTGGCAGGCGATGTGGTCCGGCCGCGGGCTCAGGGTGACCACCCCGGGCCCGTACGGCAGCCGCAGCGTCCGCCGGTAGGCGCCGTCGCGCCACTCCTCGACCCCGGGGACGCCGGTGGCGGCCAGATGCCCGAAGAGGTTGTCCGGGCACAGCGGTGCCCGGAACGGCAGCCGCAGCGTGAGCGCCCCCGGCACGCTGGTCCGCGGCCCGCGGGTGGCCCGCTGCCGCAGCTCGGTCGGGGAGAGCGCGAAGACCTCCCGTACGGTCTCGTTGAACGCGCGGACGCTGGCGAACCCGGCCGCGAAGGCGATGTCCGCCATCGGGAGCGCGCTGGTCTCGATGAGCAGCCGGGCGGTCTGCGCCCGCTGCGCCCTGGCCAGCGCGAGCGGGCCCGCGCCGAGCTCGGCGAGCAACTGCCGCTCGACCTGGCGGGTGCTGTATCCCAGCCGGGCCGCCAGGCCCGGCACCCCGTCCCGGTCCACCACGCCGTCGGCGATCAGCCGCATGGCCCGCGCGACGAGGTCGGCGCGCTCGTTCCACTGCGGCGACCCGGGGCTGGCGTCCGGACGGCACCGCTTGCAGGCCCGGAACCCGGCCTGCTGGGCGGCCGCGGCGCTGGGGTAGAACCGCATGTTCTCGGCCTTGGGCCCGACGACCGGACAGCTCGGCCGGCAGTAGATCCCGGTGGTCACGACGGCGACGAAGAACCACCCGTCGAAGCGGGCGTCCTTCGCCTGTGCGGCGCGGAGGCAGCGGTCGGTGTCGGTGTGCATGGGTCCAGCATCCGTCAGCGGGCGGGTCCGTTCTCGCGGGAATCCGACATCGACCTCACGGGGCGACGCCCGCCCGTGTCGGCCCGCGCCATGTCCCCGTTCCGGCGGTGTTTGGTGCGAAGGGGCAGACCGGGGGCCTGATGATCGGCATGATGAGGAATGTGACGGAACACCGTGAGATACCCCTGGCGAACGGCACCACCGTACGGCTGGAACTGGCTCCCGTAGGGGACGCCTCTTTCGAGGACGCGTACGGCGGCGTCGGTGGCGTGACCCCGGTGGGGCGCGGTGCGCAGGCCGCGGTCACGCTCGCCAACGCCAGTCTGAGCGTCATCCTCCAAGGGCTGGGGTCGGTGCTGGAGGACGTGCACGACGCCGTCCGCTCGACTCCCCATCCGCCCCAGGAGTTCACCGTGCAGTTCGGGGTGCAGGTCGGCCAGGACCTCAAACTCGGCATCGTGGGCGCCAATGGGAACGCCAACTTGACGCTCTCGGCCACCTGGAGGCCGTCGGAGCAGCCCGAGCCGACGGTGCCACCGCAGCCGCCACAGCCGTCCCGGCCCGGCTCCTCGGCCTGAGCCATGGGGTGGTTCCACGCGCACGGGTCCTTGTCGCGGCCCGCCGTATCCATTCTCGCCAAGGCCGACGGAAGACCGGCGGGCGCGGGCGTCCTGCTGCCCCGCCGCCATCTGCTGACCTGCGCTCATGTGGTCAACAGCGCCCTCGGAAAGGACAGGCTGGCCCCGGATCACCCGGGCCCGATCGCCGTTCCCGTACGGCTCCACGGACCGGAGCACACCGTCGAGGCCGAGGCCGAGCTGGCGGTCTGGATACCGCCCCGGACGGACGACGGCGGCCTGGGCGCCTTCGAGTGGAACGGCGACCTCGCCGTACTGCGGCTGTCCGCGGCCCTGCCGCCCGCGATCGAGCCGCCGCGCTGGCACCCGATGGCCCAGCGGCAGCTCGTACGGGCCTGGCACGGCAGCGGTGAGCCAGGGGTCTTCGCCGATGCCGAAGTGAGCGAATGCGACGGGCGGTTCGGCTACTTCGACGGCGCCGAGCGCGCCCTGGACATCGAACCCGCCTACAGCGGCGGCCCGTTGTGGTCCAACGAGGAGGGCGCCGTCGTCGGGCTCGTGACGGCGAAGCTCCGCATCCAGGGGACGCTGCGCCGCGCCTGGGGAATCCCCTGGCAGCGCGTGGCGCGGGAGCTGCACGACGCCGGGGCGGGCCATCTGCTGCCCCGGCAGCTCGAGGAGGACGTACGCGACCTCCCGGGCTACGCGGAGCTCGTCTCCCTGCTGGACGGGCCGCTGCCGCGGTCCGAGGGCTGGATACGCTCCTGCCGGACGGTCGCCCGGCAGTGCGGCCTCGACCATCGCGCGGACGGCGTGCCCTCCGCCGACGAGTTCGCCCATCTGCTGCTCACCCGGGGGCGTGCCCTGCCCGCGCTGGTCGAGGCGGTGCGCGGCACGGCGGGCACGGCGGCCGACGACCTCCTCGCGATCGGACGCCGTTGCGGTCTGCCCAAACTGCTCTCGCCGGGTGAGCACGAGCGGCTGCTGGTCCTGCTGCGCGCCCTGCCCACGGCCGCCGCGGCCGGTGTCCCCGGGGCCGTACGGGCGGCGCTGCCGCTGGCGGCACTGCCCGCGGCGCTGCTCACGGGCGGTGACGGCGGACATGGCGGCGACGGCGGCCACTGTGGTGAGGGCGGGAACGGCACCGGCCCCGGCGGACGGTTCGAGGCTCTGATCGCCCATCTGGAGGGGCTGCACGGCGACAGCTCGCCGATCGACGACGGGGTCATGGCCGTGCCGGGGCTGCTGCGCGCCGTGGAGTTCGTGGCCGCCGGGTGCTGTCCGGCGGACCGGCGCACCCCGCTGCGGCGGTGGAACGCGGCGGTCGCCCGCCGCCTCGGCGTCCATGACGCCGCCATGACCGAACGCCGCCTCGAGGCCGAGCAGTGGGCACAGAGCGCCTCCCGGGGCTCCGCGCCCCGCGTCGTGGCGAAGCTGGACCTCTGCGGGGCCCCATCGGGCGGCACGTCGGCGACGGCGCGGGAGGAGCCGGAGCGGTACCGGCTGCGGCTGTGGTGCGACGACGGGGACGGGCTGCGCCAGGTGTCGGACGACAGTGAACGGCCGCGCGGCGCCGAGGAGGTGGCCCAGGAGATCTTCGCCGCCGTGGGCTCACTGCGCCGCCCCGACCCCTCGGGGCCACGGCCCGTCATCGAACTGATCGTGGACCGGGACGCCCTGGAGGTGCCCGTGGACCGCTGGAAGGCCGCGGGGCCGGGCGCGGTGCTCCCCATGCGGCTCGGCACTCCGTACCCCCTGGTCGTCAACTGCCCCGAGCTGCGGGAGCTGAACGGCGGCACCATGCTCGACCAGTGGCGGGAGCGCTGGGTCCGGCTGGACGCCGAGGAGCCCGTGCACATCGACGACGCCACGGCCCCGGACCCGGAGGCGGTGTGCGGGCTGGTCATGGAGCGGCTCACCGCCCGGGTCACCATCGATGTGGCGGCCCACCGGCGCACCGGGGTGGTGCAGATGTGTCTCGCCGCGGGCATTCCGGTGGTGCTGTGGGATCGGAGCGGGGAGGCGGGATCCCCGGCCGTGCGGCACACGGCGGAGGTGAGCACCCGTGAACTGCCCGAAGCGGTAAGGACTTATCGCACGAAAACCCTGCAGAGACCCGGGGAGTACAGCGGGCGGCCGGTGCTCGCCTGGGCCGACGCCGGACGGGCGCTGCCACGGCTGGACCTCGCGGACCCGACGGAGTGACGGTGGGAAACCCAGGGACCATGGGACGCGATGGCCGTGCCGGGCGGGGACGGCGGGACGTGATGACGACAGGAGGCGCGCGATGTCCGCTGAGGCGGACCGAAAGGGAGGTTCCCCGATGAATCCACGGGAACGGCACGACTGGCGGCTGTTCCGGGGGGACGGCGTGCCCCGGCACGTGGAGATGCCACCCGCCCCGCCGTGGCGCCGCTTCGGCGGCGGGGAGCCCACGGCCCCGGACACGGGAGCCCCCGACAACGCGCAGGGGTCGCCCGCGTCCGGTCCGGCGGGCCCGGCGCCGTATCTCATCTCGCCCGAACACGCCGACGTGGTCAACGCCGCCCTCCATCTGCGGCGCCCGCTGCTCGTCACCGGCAGCCCGGGGACCGGCAAGTCCTCGCTCGCGCGGGCGGTCGCGCATGAGATGTGGCTGGGCGAGGTGCTGCGCTGGCCGGTCAACAGCCGTTCCACCGTGCAGGACGCGCTCTACCGCTACGACGCGATCGGGCGGCTGCGCGAGACGGCCCTGACCCGCGACCGTGGCGAGGCCGAGCCCGACATCGGCAGCTTCGTACGGCTCGGGCCGCTGGGCACCGCGCTGGTGCCGAACGAACGCCCCCGGGTGCTGCTCGTCGACGAACTCGACAAGGGCGATGTCGACCTTCCGAACGACCTGCTGACCGTCTTCGAGGAGGGCGAGTTCGAGATCCCCGAGCTGGCCCGGCTGCCGGAGGACCAGTCGGTGGTGGAGGTGCTCACCGCACGGGCGGGCGAGCGGGCCACGGTGCGTCGGGGCCGGCTGGTGTGCGAGGAGTTCCCGGTCGTGGTGATCACCAGCAACGGCGAGCGCGACTTCCCGCCCGCCTTCCTGCGCCGCTGCGTACGGCTGGAGCTGCCCACCCCCGACGAGGGGCGGCTGCGGGCGATCGTCACCGCACATCTGGGGGACGACGCGCTGGAGGAGGTCGATCAGTTGCTGGACGCCTTCCTCCGTCGGCGCGCGGCCCGCGAGCTGGCGACCGACCAACTGCTGAACGCCGTGTTCCTGCGGGCGGGCGGCATGGACGTGACGGCGGACGGGCTCCTGGAAGCGGTGCTGCACCGGCTGGGCGGGGCGGTGTAACGACGCATGGGCGGGGGTGACGCTGGGCGGGGCGGCGCCGAGCCGAGCGGCGCAGGGCGGGGCGGCGCCGAGCCGAGCGGCGCAGGGCGGGGCGGCGCAGGGCAGGACGGCGCAGGGCAGGACGGCGCAGGGCAGGACGGCGCAGGGCAGGGCGGCACCGAGCGGTTGGGACGGCTCGACGAGGCGATGGTGGTCCTCGCCTCCAGCGGTCTCGAATTGTCCAGGGAGGAACTGCTCGACGCGCTCTGGCTGGCCGGCCGGCTGCCCGAGGACGGCGTGGAGTGGGCGCCCCTGGCCCGCGCGGTGACAAGTGGCGGGACGGCGCTGCCCGCCACGCGCCCCGAGACCGCCCGTCCCCCCGCCACGGCCTCCCCGGCCGCGTCCGCCCAGCCGTCCCCCGAGCCGACCGCCCCCGCCCGTACCCCCGAGGCCGACGGCCCCGGCGCCCAGCCGTCCGCCCCCGCGAAGGGGCGCCCGGACGACCCGCCGGACCAGCCCCGGCCCCGCCCCCGTGGCGATCAGCGGCCGCGCGGCCTGTACGGCGGAAGCCAGGGCCCCGATGGCCAGGGCCCCGATACGGAAGGGGCGCCCGACGCGCGGCGCGCACTGCCGCTGCGCGTGCCCGAGGACAAGGCGCTGCGCCAGGAGCTGTCCATCGGCCGTGCCCTGCGCCCGCTGAAACAGCACCGCCCCAATCCGCTCAAGCGGGAGTTCGACGAGGCCGCCACCGCCACCGCGCTCGCCGAGACCGGTCTGCCGGACGTGGTGACCCGCCCCGCCCGCGAACGCTGGCTCGATCTCGCGCTCGTCATCGACGACGGGATGTCGATGCTGCTGTGGCGGCGGCTCGCCGTCGAACTGCGCACGGTGCTGCAGCGCTCGGGCGCGTTCCGCGTCGTACGCGTCCTCGGGCTGCACACGCGCGGCGCCGGCGCACCCGCGCTGCGCGCCCGGCCCTACGCCCCGGACGCGCCCAGGCTCCCCACGACGGCGCTCTCGGACCCCTCCGGACACACGCTGGTGCTCGTGGTGAGCGACGGGGTGGGGGGCGCGTGGCGCGACGGGCGGATGGGCCAGGTGCTGGCGCGCTGGGCGGGGGTCGGCCCCACGGCGGTGGTGCACGCGCTGCCGCCCCGGCTGTGGGAGGGCTCCGGGATCCGGGCGCGCCGCTGGCAGGTGCGGACCCGCAGACCCGGCTCGGCCAATACGGACTGGACGGTCGCCGATCCGGTGCTGCCCGCCGCCCTGGCGCGTTTCGAGGGGGTGCCGGTGCCGGTGCTGGAACCGGACGCCGGACCGCTGGCCGACTGGGCCCGGCTGATCGCCTCCGCGAGCGGTACGGCCGTCCTGCCGCTGCTGGACCCGGGGCGCGGCAGCCCCCGCCCCGCCCCGGCCGCCACCGGCCCCGGCCCGGCCACCGCCCCCGCCGTCTCCGGCCCGGCTGCCACCCCGACCCCGGCCGATGAGCTGAGCCGCGTGCAGCGCTTCCGGGACGCGGCGTCCCCGGAGGCGTACCGGTTGGCGGCCCATCTGGCCGCCGTGGCCCCGCTGCCGGTGCCGGTGATGCGGATGGTGCAGAAGGCGGTGGACGGCCGGACCGACACCGGACGTCTCGCCGAGGTGTTCCTGGGCGGCCTGATGCACCCCGTCGAACCGCCCGCCTCGGCGGGACCGGACCCGCTGCCGCCCGAACACCGGCCCTTCACCTTCGCCGACGCGGCGCAGCGGGCGCTGCTGGGCGCGGTACCGCTGCCCGAACTGGTCGCGACCAGCAGGCTGATCGGCCAACGCCTGGAGCGACTGGCGGGCCGCTCCCCCGACTTCCCGGCCTGGCTCGCCCACTCTGCCGGCAGCGACCGACTCCCGCCCGGCGCCCGCCCCTTCACGGCGGTAGAGCAACGGCTGGCGGCCCGGCTGGGGGCACCACCGCAGCCGTCGGTGTTCACGACCCCGACCGCGGCGGTGCAGTGGCGCCGTCTGGAACCCCGCGACCCGCGGGTGATCGGTCCGTACCGCCTGCGGAGGGCCGGCCCCTGGGGCGCGCGCGTCGTTCCCTATCTGGGCCGGGACGCCTATGGCGAGGAGGCCGTCGTCACCGTCCTTCCCGGGCTTCCCGCACCGCAGGCCGCGGCCTTGCTCGGGGTACAGGCGGAGGCACTGCGCCGGATGGACGGACGCCATGCGCCCCGGCTGCTGCGTGAGGGGCTGGACGAGGACGTTCCATGGGTGTCCGAAGAAGCGTTCCTCGGGCACCGGCTGCACGATGTCCTTTTCGAGGACGCCGATCGATGGGACGGGCACACCGCCCTCGCGCTCGCCCGGCGGATCGCGGACGCGGTACGCGTGTGCGCGGCCGAGGGGATGACGCACGGCGACCTCACCGTCCATACCGTGCATGTCGCCGGTGAGGACATCTTCGTGACCGGCTGGTCCTCGGCCTGCATCGACGGCGCCCCGTCCCCGTCGTCCCTCGGGCACCGTCGGCCCACTCCCGAGGACAATGTCGGAGACTTGGGCGACATCCTGCTGTGCCTCGGCGGCGGGGGGCAGATGTATGGGCACGGCCAGGACGCCTATGACATGCCGCGCTGGAGCGGCGCCGCGTGGCAGCCGGTCCGGGGCATGGTGATGGCATGTCTGGAGAGGCAGGGCCGCCCGACGGCCGCGCGGGTCTGGGAGTTCCTCACCGACTTCCGGCCGGACGCCGGGACACCGGAGTCCAGCGCCCGACGCCCCCGGACCGAGCGGCCCATCGTCTGCGCGCGGTGCGGCAGTCCGCTGGCCCCGGACGACCGCTTCTGCGATACGTGCGGTGGGGATGTGTTGACGACCCCACCACAGTCGGCGCCGCCCGACTCCGCTCGCGCCTCCCTCCCGGAGCCCGAGAGCGCCCTGCCGTCGATCAACGCGTATCGGGCCTACCGCAGGCTCGGCGGCAGCCGGGGCGACGGCGTCTATCTGGCCCGTCGGCCGGGCGCGTCGAACGATGTGGTGATACGCATCGCCCCTGACGGCACCGCCCAGGGCGCCGGGCGGCGACTGAGGGCCGAGGCGGACGCGCTGCGGCGAATGGCCGGGCACTACGCCCCCCGGCTCTTCGTCGACGCTTCTTCGCTCAACCCTCCGGGGCTCGTGGTGGAATGCGTCCGGCTCCCCGACGGCTCACCGGCCCCACCGCTGTCCTCGCTCATGGGCCGGAGGCCCGACGGCTCACTCCGGTTGGACGCCGTGCGGGCCGCCACCATCGGCCTCCGTATCGCCGAGGCGGTGAACATGTGCTCGCTGAAGGGCGTCGTTCCCGGGCCGCTCACGGCGGACACCGTGCTC
Organism: Streptomyces sp. 11-1-2; assembly: GCF_003595545.1. NCBI lineage: Bacteria > Bacillati > Actinomycetota > Actinomycetes > Kitasatosporales > Streptomycetaceae > Streptomyces > Streptomyces sp. 11-1-2. The sequence continues at coordinate 8,385,322 of NZ_CP022545.1, read as the reverse complement.
GTCACCGACAGCACGGTGAAGCTGATCGGCTGGACCGACGCGAGCATCGGCAACCGCCTCCCGGGAGCTCCCACCGCCGCGGACAGCGTCTACGCCCTGGGCCAGATCCTCCGCGACCTGAGCGACGCACAGCCGACCGGTGACCTCATCCGCACCATTGAGCTATGGCGCAACCCCCAGCTGCTCTCGACCATCTCCGCCTGTCTGGACGACCGGCCGGGCAGGCGACCGTCGGCGGGGCGGGTGGCGGACGTCTTCGTCCAGTGCCTGGCGACCATGCCGGCGTCGATGTCGTACGAGGCCGAGACCTCGGACACCCCTCAGCCGCCGGCCGAGACGCCGGACGCCGAGCCCGGGTCCCCGGCGGACCCCGGGCCGGCGCTCACGACCGCTCCCGAGCCGCCGCCGAAGCGGTCCGGGCCCGCGTTCACCCGAGCCCTGCGGTCCCTGTTCCAGCGCGGCGGGAGCGCCCCCGAGGCCGACGTGGCGCACAAGCTGGAGCAGGTGCGCCTCCCTCGCACCGACAGCTGCCACCTCGCGGTCATCAGCCGCGCGGTAGGGGCCGGTCGCACCACCACGGCCATCGCGCTCGGCAATGTCCTCGCGAGCGCGCACCAGGGCGAGGTCATCGCGGTCGACGCGATTCCCGGCGGGGACGCCCTGAGCCGCCGTGTTCAGCGTGAGAGCGAGGCGACTGTCCATGATGTGGCCCAGGCCGTCCTCTTCGGCGATTTCAGGTCCGCCCGGCGCTTCACCTCACAGACGCCCGGCGGGCTCGAAGTCCTCGCCGGCGACCCGCGCCCGTCCATTCTGCGGAACCGCAACCACAAGGTGGACAACCGCGAATACCGCACTGTCATCGCCGCTCTGCGCCGACGCTATCCGGTCATCCTGTCCGCTTCGGACACCGGTGGGCTCCGCGACTTCGTGCCCGAGCTCCTCGACCTCACCGACCAGCTGATCATCGTCACCAGCCCCTCCGTGGAACGCATGAGGAGCGCGCACACGACCCTGGACCGGCTTATCGAGGGCGGACGCAGGGACCTCGTCCAGCGCGGCATTGTGGTGCTCAACACACATCGCGAAAACCCTCCGGCGGACCCCGAGGGCCTCGCGGCGGGTTTCCGGGTCCGCTGCCGCGGCGTGGTCGTCGTACCGTACGACCAGCATCTGGCAGCTCCGGGCGAGATCGACCTCCACCGGCTGGCGCCCAGGACCCTCGACGCGTACCTCGAACTGGCGGCGCTGGTCGCGGAGGACTACCCCGGGGCCCGGGATTGAGCGGTCCGCGGAGGGCCTATCCTCTACGCCATGTCCGCCGATTTGATCCGCATCGTCTCGCGCTCCTCCCCCATGGCCCTCGCCCAGGTCGAACGGGTCCGCACCGAGCTGGCCGCGCTGCGACCGGGCATCCGTACGGAGGTCGTGCCGGTCACCACCTCCGGCGACCGGTGGATGGGCGATCTGTCGAAGCTGGGCGGGAAGGGGGCGTTCACCAAGGAGGTGGACGCCGCGCTGCTGGCGGGCGAGGCGGACCTCGCGGTGCACTGCATCAAGGACGTGCCCGCCGACCGGCCGCTGCCCGCGGGCACGGTCTTCGCCGCATACCTCAAGCGGGACGACATCCGCGACGCCGTGATCCACCCCCAGGGGCTGACCCTCGACGAGATGCCCGCGGGAGCCCGGATCGGCACCTCCTCGGTCCGGCGCGTCGCCCAGCTCGCCATCACCCACCCGGATCTGGAATGCGTGCCGATGCGCGGCAACGCCAACCGCCGGCTGGAGAAGCTGGACGCGGGCGAGTGCGACGCGCTGATGCTGGCCGTCTCGGGGCTGGAGCGGATCGGCCGTACGGACCGGATCAGCGAGATCCTGCCGGTGGACACCATGTGCCCGCCCATCGGGGCCGGGGTGCTGGGGCTGCAGTGCCGCGAGGACGACGCCGAGACGATCGAGGCCGTGGCCGGGCTCGGCGACACCGACGTCTGGAAGGAAATCACCGCGGAGCGGATGCTGCTGCATGTGCTGCAGGGGCACTGCAACTCCCCCATCGCGGGCTATGCCAAGGCCGAGCGCGACGGGCGGCTCTCGCTGCGCGCCCGGGTCTTCAGCCCGGACGGCAAGACGGTGCTGGACGCCCACGAGTGGGCGGGCCCGCTGGACCCGGCCACCCTGGGCACGTCGGTCGCGGTGGCGCTGCTGCGGCAGGGCGCCCGCGAGGTCATCGACACGATCCCGCACTGAGGCGGCTCCCGCCGCGGTCCGGGCCCTACCTCCTTCTGGTACCTCCGCCTGGGCCTCCGTCCGGGCCCTACCGCGCCCGCAGCCTCCGCCATACCGCCCGCGCCGCGTGGTGTCCCGACATGCCGTGGACGCCGGGCCCCGGTGGGGTGGCGGAGGAGCACAGGAAGACCGCCGGGTGGGCGGTGGCGTACGGGACGCGGGCGAGCTTGGGCCGTATGACCGCCTGGATGCCCTCGAAGGCGCCGCAGGCGATGTCCCCGTCAATGTAGTTGGCGTTGCGCGCGGCGAGTTCGGGCGGTCCGGCCACCGCGCGGGCCAGGACCAGATCGCGGATGCCGGGCGCGAAGCGCTCGATCTGACGCTCGATCACCTCCGTGGCGTCGCCCTTCCACCCGCTGGGCACATGGCCGTACGCCCAGAAGGTGTGCTTGCCCTTTGGGGCCCGGGAGGGGTCGAGAAGGGTCGGCTGAGAGGTGATCAGGAACGGGACCGAGGGGGCGCGCCCGTCGACGGCGGCCCGTAGCGCCGCGCCGATCTCGCCCGAGGTGGGGCCGACATGGACGGTGCCCGCGCGCCGGGCCTCGGGCGCGGTCCACGGCACCGGGCCGGACAGCGCGTAGTCGATTTTGAAGGCGCCGGCCCCGTAACGGTAGTGGCGGTAGGCGTTGCCGAGACCGGCGATACGGGCCAGGGCGCGCGGCGAGGTGTCGAAGATGTACGCGCGGGCGGGCGGCAGCTCGTCGAGCCGCTTGACCTCGGTCGAGACGTGGATCGTGCCGCCGTTCTCCCGCAGATACGCCCCCAGCGCGTCCACGATCGACTGGGAGCCGCCGCGCGGAATCGGCCAGCCGACCTCATGGGCCGCGACGGCGAAGATCAGGGCGGGTCCGCTGGTGACCAGCGCGCTGGTCGGCGCGATGGTGTGCCCCGCCAGCCCGGTGAACAGGGCGCGCGCCTTCTCGTCACGGAAGCGCAGCGGCCCGGCGAGCAGTGAGACCGGCTGCAGCGCGTGCAGCCCGAAGCGGGCCCAGGTGATCGGGTCGCGGGGCGCCCCGTCCCAGGGGGTGCGCAGTATATCGGGGGCGAGGGTGGCCCATTTGCCCAGGTAGGGCGCGATCAGCCGACGGTAGGTACCGGCGTCGCGCGGACCGAGCGACCTGGCCGTCTCGCCGACCGAGCGGGCCAGCACCGCGGCCGTGCCGTCCGGGAAGGGGTGGGCCAGCGGCAGTTCGGGGTGGAGCCACTCCAGGCCGTGCCGGGCGAGCGGCATCCGGTCGAAGGCCGGGGAGCCGATGGCGAGGGGGTGCACGGCGGAGCAGGGGTCGTGCCGGAAACCGGGGAGGGTCAGCTCTTCGGTGCGGGAGCCCCCACCGATGGTGTCCGCGGCCTCGAAGATCTCCACCGCACAGCCGCGGCGGGCGAGTTCGACGGCCGCGGTCAGCCCGTTCGGCCCGGCTCCCACAACGACCGCGTCGAGCATGGACGGCACCTCGGCCCCCTCGTCCTTGAGGAATCGGTGGAACGATCAGCTGGCGGCGGCCAGCAAGCCCAGGATATGCGCAACGGCCGCCTCGTCCCTGGCCGCCGTGAAAGGAAGGGCATTGCCCCCGGTGATCCGGAACGGCTCGCGGCCGAGCGTGGCATGCGCCCCGCCCGCCTCGCCGACCAGCAGCAGACCGGCGGCGTGGTCCCAGGCGTTCTCCCAGGTGAAGGCGACGGCGTCGAGCAGCCCCCGGGCCACGTTCAGATACTCCAGGCCGGCCGAACCGCAGGGGCGCACCTCAACTCCCGGCACCTGCAGGCCCGACAGGGCGCGCTTCTCCGCGTCGGTGGTGAAGTCGTAGTGGGAGACGGCCACGTGGAGGACCGCGCCGGGCTCCGGGGAGCCGCAGTGGATCGGCTCGCCGTTCAGCAGGGCGCCCCCGCCGCGGCGGGCGATGGCCATCTGGTCGAACACCGGGGCGTAGGTCCAGGACGCGAGGAGCTCTTCGCCGTGGGCGAGGGTGACCAGCGTCGCGAAGCCGGGGTCGCCGTGGACGAACTGCCGGGTGCCGTCGACCGGGTCGACGATCCATACGGGCGCGTCGCCGCCGAGGGCGGTGAGCACGGCCGGGTCGGCGTGCACCGCCTCCTCGCCCACCACCACGGAGCCGGGCAGCAGCTTGGTGAGGGCGCCGGTCAGATGCTCCTCGGCCTGCCGGTCGGCGATGGTCACCAGGTCGTGCGGGCCCTTCTTCTCCACGATCTCGTGGGCGGCGAGCTGCCGGTAGCGCGGCATGACCTCGTCGGCGACCGCCGTGCGGATCGCCTCCTCCACCGCGCCGAGATCACCGGCGAGAAATTCATCGATCATGCGTTCATCGAATCATGTCTCAGCGACGGCAGGTGGCATACCGGCTGCCAGACGGTGTCATCGAGGTGAAGGGAGCGACCGCCGCAAATCCCTTTTTTTTGACCGGCATCCCGGTTCACTCCGCCGGCCTGCGGAAACGGGCGCGGTGCGGGGCGCCGCGGGCGCGGGCGCGGGAACGAGCGCGCCGCCACGCGCCAGGGGCCCGGGTACGGGCACGCCGCCGCGCGCCAGGAGCCCGGGTACGGGCACGCCGCCGCGCGCCAGGAGCCCGGGTACGGGCACGCCGCCGCGCGCCAGGAGCCCGGGTACGGGCACGCCGCCGCGCGCCAGGGGCGGCACGGGAACGGGCCCGGGGCCGGGCGCCGCGGGCGCGGACGGCAGCGCTCCCAGACACCCCCGGCCCGGGAACGAGCACACTGCCGAGCGCCGGAACGAGCGCACGCCGCCGCCCGCCAGGAGCCCGGCAACGGACACGCCACCGCGCGCCAGGGGCGGCACGGGAACGGGCCCGGGGCCGGGCGCCGCGGGCGCGGACGGCAGCGCTCCCAGACACCCCCGGCCCGGGAACGAGCACACTGCCGAGCGCCGGAACGAGCGCACGCCGCCGCCCGCCAGGAGCCCGGCAACGGACACGCCACCGCGCGGGGCCCGGGGGCGGACGACCCGTCGACTGCCAGGGGTGGCACAGGAACGGGCGCGGGGTCGGGCAGGGGGTCAGCGGACGCGCTGGGCGGGGCGGCCGGCGGCCGGGTCCGGGCTGGGCTCCACCGGGCCGCGGGCCCGGGCGCCGGTCGTGACTAGGCCCAGGGTCACGATGGCGAGACCGCAGCCCGTCATGATCGCCCAGCCCAGATGGCTGGCCTCGGGGAAGCCGGAGGCGAAGGGGCCGTGCACCCGGGCGGTGGAGACCGAGCCGAGGACGGCGACGCCGAGGGCCGCCCCCACCTGGCGGCCGGTGGAGGTGACCGCGGCGGCCACTCCGGCCTGGGAGCGCGGCATCCCGGACACGGCCGAGTAGGTGAGCGGGGCGTCGAGCATGCCGAAGCCGATGCCGAACGCCACATAGGCGATCACGAGGTACCAGATCGGGGTGTCCGCGCCCACCTGGGTCAGCAGCAGTCCGCATCCCGCCGTACCCGCTCCGGCGATCACCATGGGGACGCGCGGGCCGCGGGCGCCGACGATACGGCCCGCGAGCGGTGAGGAGACCAGCGTCATGGCCGCCATCGGCAGCGTGAGCAGCCCGGTGTGCAGCGGGGAGAAGTCCCGTACGTCCTGCAGATACAGGGCGTTGAGGAAGAGGAACCCGGCGAGCGCGGCGAAACCGCACACCGCCGAGGCGATGGCGCCGCTGAAGGCCGGGCTGCGGAAGAAGCGAACGTCCAGCAGCGGTTCGGCGCGGCGGAGTTCATACCGGATGAGGGTGGCGGCGGCGACGGCCGCGACGGTGAAGCAGCCGACGATCTGTGCCGAGCCCCAGCCCCTGACCGGGCCCTCGATGATGCCGAACGTGAGCGTCGCCAACAGCACGATCACCAGGAGCTGCCCCACCGGATCGAGCCTGCGCGGCCGGGGAGCCTTGGACTCGGGGACGAAGAGCGCGGTGAGGACGAGGGCGAGGGCGGCGACCGGGAGGTTGACCCAGAAGACGGCCTGCCAGCCGGTCGAGTCCACCAGCGCACCACCGACGACGGGCCCCAGCGCGATGCTCACCCCCGCGACCGCACCCCACAGCCCGATCGCCCTGGCCCGCTCCTTGAGGTCGGTGAAGGTGTTGGCGATGATCGAGACCGCGACGGGGTTGAGCATGGCGCCGCCCATGGCCTGCACCATCCGGAAGGCGATGAGCGAACCGGTGTCGGTGGCGAGCCCGCACAGCAGCGACCCCAGGCTGAACAGCAGCAGCCCGGTCTGGAAGGTCCGGCGCCTGCCGAACCGGTCGGCCATGGAGCCGGAGAGCATCAGCAGACTGGCGAGCACCACGGTGTAGGAGTCCACCGTCCACTGCAGCCCCGAGGGCGAGGCGTCCAGATCGTCCTGGATGGACGGCAGGGCGAGATTCACGATGGTGGTGTCGAGGCCCACCATGAACAGGCTGATGCAGCAGATCCCCAGGATCAGCCATTTGTGGCGGTGGTGCGGCGGCGGGCCGCCTCCCTCGCCGTCCGCGTCGCCCGGGGTGGCTTGGCTCGTGGCGCCGACCATGGTTCGCCTCCTGATCGGGGCGGGTCATGCCCCGGCGCACGGACCGCTGCGACCTCCGCATCGAAGGGTCCGCCCGCCGGGGGTGCCTCGCCTGGTTCCGGACTATGCCTTGCGGCCGGTGATCACGACGGTGTCCGCGCCGAGGGGCAGCCGTCCGGTGGGCTCGAAGCCCACGGCGCGGAACCACTGCTCGTACTCGGCGCCCGTGTAGACCATGCCCTCGCCGGAGGCGATGGTGTGGAAGTAGGCGGACAGCATCGCCGCCCGCTCGGGTCCGGTGCCGTCGTCGTCCTGGCGCGGGGTGACCACGTAGATCCCGCCGCCGGGAGGGAGAGCGCGGGCGGCCTTGGCGAGCAGTTCCTGGATCCGCTCGGGGGACCAGATCTCCAGGAAGTGAGCGAAGAGCACTCCGTCGCAGCCGGTCGGGAACTCGTCGCGGAAGGCGTCGAGGCTCACCGCCCGCGCCCGGTCGGCCAGCCCGAGCTTCTCGATCTTCTCGTTGGCGGCGGTCGCCACGGAGGGCAGATCGGCGATGGTGATGCGCAGGTCCGGCCAGCGGGCGGCGAGGCTCGCGGCGTTGATGGCCGTTCCGCCGCCGATGTCCAGGAGGTGGCCGCACCCCGAGAGGTCCAGCTTCTCCCCCAGCTCGGCGCCCACGAGCCTGCTCACCGACGACATCATGGTGTGGAATGTGCTCTCCAGCTCGGGATTTTCGGCGAGCCGCCCGTAGAGAGTGGGCGCCGTCCCCGGAATTTCCCGCCGCAGTCCGATGTTGGTGTCTTCCTTGAGGGATTCACAGAACCAGGCCATCGCCCGGTAGATACCGTGTTGTTCCCAGGGAATGTTGGACGCGGGCGACTCGTCGAAGTTCGCGGTCAGTGGCTTCGAGAGCGGGGTGGTGTGGTAACCCTCGCCGTCCTTGCGCAAAAGCCCGAATACCGTACAACCGAGAAGGAGGATGCGGGTGGGCTGCTCCTTGAGGTCCAGCCGTGCGGCGATCTCCCGTACGGCCAGGCCGGGCTCCTTCTCCACCAGCGCGAAGAGCCCCAACTGGAATCCCGCACTCAGAAACTGAAACCGATAGTGGGCCTTGTAGAGCCCTCTGAGCTCCACTTCTATCGGTACCTCGGTTTGCGTCATGCCCAACCCTTCTCTGACAAGGAGTCGTTCAGCCGACGGCATATCAGAGCACAAAATCCGAGGTGATTGTAGCCATGTTCGAAGGTTTCAGGGGACGGGAGTGTCTTTTGTTCTCCGGGCCCAAAAAACGGAATTGACCCTTCCTTGGGAAAAGGGCCTTTGTCGGGCTGGGAGGCGGAACCGCGAGAAGGGTACGGCGAATGATCCCGGGAGGCCCGGGTGCCGGCCGGTGGTCGGCCGGCCGGCGGACGCGCGGTGCGCGGGCGTACGGGTGCGCGGGCGTACAGGTGCGGGTGCGCGGGTGCGCGACTGAGCGGTCAGCCGGTGAGCGCGGGGATGACCCGCTCGCCGTACGCGTCGAGCGTGCGCTCCTTCGCGTCATGCATCGCGTAGACGGCGAACTGGTCGACCCCCAGGGCGCGCAGCCGCTCCAGCTTCTCGATATGCGCCTCGGCCGGGCCGAGCAGGCAGAACCGGTCGACGATCTCATCGGGGACGAAGGCCGTGTCCGGATTGCCGCTGCGGCCGTGGTGTGCGTAGTCGTACCCCTGCCGCTCCTTGATGTACGCGGTCAGGGACTCGGGCACGGCACCGGAGTGCTCGCCGTAGCGGGAGACCAGGTCGGCCACATGGTTGCCGACCATGCCGCCGAACCAGCGGCACTGCTCACGGGCGTAGGCCAGGTCGTCGCCGACATACGCGGGGGCGGCGACGCAGATGGTGACCGCGTCCGGATCGCGCCCGGCCTCGGCGGCGGCGGTGCGCACCGCCTTGACCATCCACTCCGTCAGGAAGGGGTCGGCGAGCTGCAGGATGAACCCGTCGGCCTTCTGCCCGGCCAGCGCGAGCGCCTTGGGGCCGTACGCCGCCATCCACACCGGCAGCCTGCTGTCCTCGATCCAGGGGATGCGCATCGGGCTGCCGTCCACGACGGCCTCCCTGCCCTCCGCCAGATCGCGGATGGCGTCGATGGCCTCGCCGAGGCGGGCGAGGGTGTTGGGCTTGCGCCCGGCCACCCGCAGCGCGGAGTCACCGCGGCCGATACCGCAGACGGTGCGGTTGCCGTACATCTCGTTGAGGGTGGCGAAGGTGGAGGCGGTCACCTCCCAGGTGCGGGTGCCCGGATTGGTGACCATGGGGCCGACGATCAGCCGCTCGGTCCGGGCCAGGATCTGGCTGTAGATGACGAACGGCTCCTGCCACAGCACGGCGGAGTCGAAGGTCCAGCCGTGGCCGAAGCCGTTGCGCTCGGCGCGGCGCATCAGCTCGACGACGGCCGAGGCGGGCGGATCGGTCTGCAGGACGAGTCCGAAATCCATGCTCGCTCCCTGGCTCAGTCGAGGTACTGACAGGTGTCGCGGATGAGGAACTGGCCGTGCCCGGCACGCCCGGTGTACTCCCGCCGGTCGATGACGGGGACACCGCGCGACAGCACGGTCTCGACCTGCCCGGTGATTCGCTTGCCCTCGTACGCCGAGTAGTCGACGTCCATGTGGTGGGTCTCGGCGGACAGGGTCTGCTGGGCCCCCGGATCGTAGACGACGATGTCGGCGTCGGTCCCGGGAGCGATGGTGCCCTTCCGCGGATAGAGGCCGAACATCCTGGCCGGGGTGGCGCAGGCGATCTCGATCCAGCGGCGGCGGGAGATATGGCCGTCCACCACGGCCTGATGGAGCAGATCCATCCGGTGCTCCACCCCCGGCATACCGTTGGGGATCTTGGAGAAGTCGCCCCGGCCCAGTTCCTTCTGCCCGGTGAAGCAGAACGGGCAGTGGTCGGTGGAGACCACCTGGAGGTCGTTGGTCCGCAGCCCCCGCCACAGCGCGGCCTGGTGCTCGACGGGCCGAAGCGGTGTGGAGCAGACGTACTTGGCGCCCTCGAAGTCCGGTTCCGCGAGGTTGTCCGTGGACAGGAACAGATACTGCGGACAGGTTTCGCCGAAGACCGGAAGCCCCAGGTCACGTGCCTGCGTCAGCTCCGCGAGGGCCTCCTGGGCCGACACATGGACGACATACAGCGGGGCGCCGGCCACCCGGGCGAGCTGGATGGCGCGATGGGTCGCCTCCGACTCCAGCAGCGCCTTGCGGACCTCACCGTGGTAGCGGGGGTCGGTCCTGCCCTCGGCCAGGGCCTGTTCCACCAGGACGTCGATGGCGATGCCGTTCTCGGCGTGCATCATGATCAGCCCGGCGTTGGCGGAGGCGCGCTGCATGGCCCGCAGGATCTGCCCGTCGTCGCTGTAGAAGACCCCCGGGTAGGCCATGAACAGCTTGAAGCTGGTCACGCCCTCCCCCACCAGGAGATCCATCTCCTTGAGCGCGCTTTCGTTCACATCGGAGAGGATCATGTGGAAGCCGTAGTCGATGGCGCAGTTGCCCCGCGCCTTCAGGTGCCAGGCGTCCAGCCCCTCGCGCAGGGCGTGGCCCACCGTCTGGATGGCGAAGTCCACGATGGTGGTGGTGCCGCCCCAGGCCGCCGCCCGGGTGCCGGTCTCGAAGGTGTCGGCGGCGTAGGTGCCGCCGAACGGCATCTCCATATGGGTGTGCCCGTCGACCCCGCCCGGGATGACGTACTTGCCGGTCGCGTCGATCGTACGGTCGGCCGTCCAGCCCTGGGCGTACGCGCTGCCGGACGAGGCGAGGGCGGCGACCTTCCCGTCCTCGATCAGCACATCGGCCAAGGTCTCCTCGGCGGCGGTGACGACCAGCCCGCCGCGGATCACGGTACGGGACATCAGCTCACGCTCCTTCCGGACCGGGTGGTCTTGAGGGCGGCCTCGAGGATCTCCGCGCCCTCCTCGGCCTCGGCGACGGTGAGGCTGAGCGGCGGGGCGATCCGCAGCACGCTGCTGTTGTGCCCGCCGCCCTTGCCGATGAGCAGCCCGCCCTCCCGGGCGGCCTCCAGAACGGCGGACGCGCCCTCGGGGTACGGGTCGCCGGTGCCCGGCTCGACCAGCTCGATGCCGATCATCAGCCCCCGGCCGCGGACCTCGCGCACGGTGTCCAGACCGGCGCAGGCCGCGCGCAGCCGCTCGATCAGCAGCCCGCCGACCCGGCGGGCATTGCCCTGCAGATCGTGTTCGACCAGATGGGTGAGGTTGGCCAGACCGGCGGCCATCGTGATGGGGCTGCCGCCGAAGGTGGAGATGGAGTTGGCGCCCAGGCAGTTCATGACCTCGGCGCGGGCGACGACACCGCCGATCGACATGCCGTTGCCGATGCCCTTGGCGAAGGTGAGGATGTCGGGCGGCCCGGAGCGGTCGTGTGCCTGCCAGCCCCAGAAGTGGTCGCCGGTGCGGCCCCAGCCCGTCTGCACCTCATCGGTGATCCACAGGATGCCGTGCCGGTCGAGCACCTCGCGGAAGGCGGCGAACAGCCCGTCGGGCGGCGAGGTGAAACCGCCGACGCCCTGGACCGGCTCGGCGATCAGCGCGGCGACATTGCCGTGCGCCTGGCCGAGGACGTCCTCGAGATCGGCGACGCACGCCTTGATGAACTCCCCGTCGGACAGCCCGGCGAACGGCCCCCGGGTGCGCACCCCGCCATGCACGTACAGCGTCTGCAGCGGGGACAGGCTGGTCGGCGACCAGCCGCGGTTGCCGGTGATGCCGACGGCCGAGAAGGAGCGGCCGTGGTAGCTGTTGCGCATCGCCAGGATCTGGTTGGAACGGCGGTAGGTGGTGGCGAGCAGCAGGGCCGTGTCATTGGCCTCGGTGCCGGAGGTGGTGAAGAAGACCCGCGGGTCCGGGATGCCGGACAGGGTGGCGACCCGCTCGGCGAGGTCGACCATGGGCCGGTCGAGGTAGAGCGTGGACGTGTGCAGGATCCGGCCCGCCTGCTCGCTGATGGCCTTGGTGACCTCGGGGAGGGCGTGCGCGGTCATGGTGGTGAGGATGCCGCCGAAGAAGTCGAGGTAGCGGTTGCCCTCGGCGTCCCAGACATGGCGGCCCTCGCCGTGGGTGATCTCGATGGGGCGCTGGTAGTAGACGGCGAGCCAGTCGGGGAGCACGGCTTGGTGCCGGGTGTGCAGGGCCGCGAGGGTGCCGCGGTTGGCATCGCCGCTGCCCGTGGCATCGCTGCTGCTCACGGCATCGCTGCTGCTCACGGCGTCGCTGCTGTTGCTCATGGCTTCACCAGCCCCTCGTAGGCGTCGGGGCGCCGGTCGCGGTAGAACGCCCACTGCTGCCGGACCTCGTCGATCAGACCGAAGTCGAGATCACGGACGATCAGCTCCTCCTCCTTGTCGCTGGCCACGTCGCCGACGAACTGGCCGCGCGGATCGACGAAGTAGCTGGTGCCGTAGAAGTCGTTGTCGCCGTACTCCTCGATGCCGACGCGATTGATCGCGGCGATGAAGTACTCATTGGCGACGGCCGCGGCGGGCTGTTCGAGCTGCCAGAGGTAGGCCGACAGCCCACGGGAGGTGGCCGAGGGGTTGTAGACGATTTGCGCCCCGGCCAGGCCCAGCGCACGCCAGCCCTCGGGGAAGTGGCGGTCGTAGCAGATGTACACCCCGACCCTGCCCACGGCGGTGTCGAACACCGGCCAGCCCACGTTCCCCGGCTTGAAGTAGTACTTCTCCCAGAACCCCTTGACCTGCGGGATGTGGTGCTTGCGGTACTTGCCCAGATAGCTGCCGTCCGCGTCGATCACGGCCGCGGTGTTGTAGTAGAAGCCCGACTGCTCGAGCTCGAAGACCGGCACCACGATCACCATGCCGGCCTCCCGCGCCAGCTCCCGCATCCGCTGCACGGTCGGCCCATCCGGCACCGGCTCCGCCCACCGGTAGTGCTCCGCCTCCTGCACTTGGCAGAAGTACGGCGCGTTGAACACCTCCTGGAAGCCAATCACCTTGGCGCCCTGCGCGGCCGCCTGCCGGGCGTACTCCTCATGCTTCGCGATCATCGATTCGGTATCGCCGGTCCAGGTGGCCTGGACGAGAGCGGCACGTACGAGGTTGGCCATGATCAGCTCCTCAACCTATGTCTACGCACGTAGAATCCGGCTTTGAAGAACGTAAGAGCGCACTGACCACTCTGGCAATACCGCCGCCGTTACTCAACGAAGACGATCACGTTTCCTGTTTTATCGGCTTGCGGGGTGAGCGGATGGGTGCGGGTTTCGTCTCGCGCCTCCGGCGCAAATGAGCAGCGGCGGCGGGAGTGGAGGGCGCGGGCCGCGTCGCCGACCGCCGGGCCGGTTGGGTGGACCTGGGCGGCGGCTCTCGCAATCCGGAGTTGAGACCCATTCGGGCTAACGGCCCCTCTGGGTACCCCCCGAAAAAAACGCCTGATCTGAAGCAACTAATTTGTCAAACGTTTTCAGGAGGGGTACCCCAACCCCCCCTCGGCTGTCCGGCGCCGACCCCAGCCCTCGGCCAGGGAGGCCGCCACCGGGGCCCACACCCACCGGCCCGGCGCCCGGCAGCGGCGCCGCGCCCACCATCACCGCCGCCGCTGCTCAAATGCGCCGAAGGCGCGAAACGGCGCCGCACCCAACCACGAGCGCCACCCGGAGCTCAGGCTCACGCCAGACCGGGTACGCCCGGCAGCCCAGCGGCGCGCAGCGCATGGGCGAGATCGTGGTGACTGCTGGAGGACACACCGGCGGCAGCATCGAGCAGCAGGGGCACCAGCGTGGCGGGGTCCTCTGCCGCCGCCCGCACCACCTCCTCCGGCGCACGGGCCCGCACCAGCGCCTCCAGCAGAAACACCGCCCTGTAAGGGGCGCCCGCCGCGAGGAGCGCCTGGGTGGTGTGGGCCACCTCGGGGACGGGGCGCGAAACGCTCTGCCGTAGCAGCCGCTCGCCGTCGGCCTCGCGGTCCGCCGCGACCAGCGCTTCGGCGGCTGCGGCGAGCCGTGCGGGCGGCAGACACGCCATCTCCCACAGCAGCGTGGACACATCGGCCCCGAGTCCGGCGCGCTCCAGCTCCTCCGCGAGGACGGGCAACCGTGGGGCGGGCCAGGCGGCGGCCTCGCACAGCACCACATGGGCCTCGCCGGATCGGCCTGCCGCCCGGAGTCGGCCGAGCCGTGCGACGGCCTCCTGAGCGGCACGTCGCGCGGCGGCGCGCTCCGCCGCCTCCCGGGCAAGCCGCCGCCCATCGTCCGCCGCCTTGTCCCGCCTACGGCGTTTGCCGCCGCCCTCGCCGTCGTACGCCCCGGCGAACCGAGCACCGCGCGGGGTCGCGGTGACTTCACTCCCGCTCTCCGCCGAGGGCGGGGCAGGCGAGGACGGCGGCGGGGCCGCCGTGCCCCCGCCTCCGGCCCCGGCAAACCGCGCCCCGCGAGGTCTCGGCGCCGTGCCCACCTCCTCGACCCCAGCGAACCGCGCCCCGCGCGGCCGAGGGGAGGCAGCGGCAGGCGCAGGCGGCATGGGCTCCCGGCCCACGGGCGGCTCGAAAGACGCGTCCGCGCCCGAACCCACACCAGACGCGGAGGTACCCGGTGCCATGGGCCCCGCCGTCGGGGCCAACGGCCGGGGCGCCAGGGCGGGTGCGGTCGGGATGGGGTCCGTCGGGGCCGTCGGCCAAGGCGCCGGGGCGGGCGCGGTCGGCGTGGGGCCCACCGGGGCCGTCGGCCAAGGCGCCGGGGCAGGCGCGGTGGGGTCCGTCGGCGGGGTCGGCGCGGCGGGGGGCACGGGCTCCGGGGCCGGTGGATGGGAGGGGCGGGACCCGAGGGCGGTGAGGCGGGCGTGGAGTTCTTCGGTGCGGGCCGTCGCACGACGCCAGTCGTCGTGGGCCCAGGCCAGCTCCGCGCCGAGGCGTTCGCGGTCGGCCGCGGCCTCGGCGGCGGACAACGCCGCCTGGAGGTCGCGTTCGCGACGGTCGGCGTTCCGCTGTTCGCGGAGCATGCCGTCCAGGCGGTCCCGGAGCGCCTCGCGGCTGCCGGGTCCGGCGTCGTGGGCCGCGACCGAGGCACGGTAGAGGGTCGCCGCGCGGGCCGCCGCCTCCTGGGCGGTCCCGACGCCGCGCTGGGTGGAGAGGTCCTGCAGCAGGGATTGGACGACGTCCCACGGCGGCACCTCAAGGCCGTCGAGACAGGCCCGCAGCCCCTCGGGGTCGCGCAGGGCGAAGACGCCGTACCAGCCCGTCCCCGCGTCCAGCCGCCTCGTCAGCGCCCGCAGACATCTCGCGAACTCCTCGGCCTCGGCCGGGAGTTGCCCGCTCGCCATGGCCTCCCCTCCCCCTCGGACGATGCACGGCCCAAGGCCACGCATTCGACACCCTGCGTGTTACGGAATCGGTTACGGCTGCGCTACGAGCGCTTTTCCTGCTCCGCACACGACAGGCAAACTTGCAAGTTTGTCTGTCGAACTCCTAGGCTGAGGGCATGGCCACGTCTGATCACCCGCCCACCGAGCCCGCCCTTCGGTCAGAGCTCGCCCACCAGCCAGAGAGCGAGCCCCGGTCAGAGACCGAGCCCCGGCCAGAGACCGGCCCGCAGGCCGAAGAGCGCATCGCCGTCGACCTCGCCGCGGTCGTCAGTCAGCTGATGCGCCGTATGCGGGCGGCCTCCTCGCAGGGGGCGCTCACCCCCTCCCAGCGCGCGGTGATCAGCCGGCTCTACACCGAGGGGCCGACCACCACCGCCGCGCTGGCCCGCGCCGAGCTGGTCCGGCCGCAGTCGATGCGCATGATCCTTGCCGCGCTGGAGGAGCAGACCCTGGTGGAGCGGGCCCCGCATCCCACCGACGGACGGCAGGTGGTCTTCTCGATCACCGAGCGGGGGCGGGGAGCGATCACCTCCGTACGGCAGGCCAAGCAGAGCTGGCTGCTCGACGCGATCGACACCCGTCTCGACGCCGATGAGCGCCGCACCCTCGCCGAGGCCACCGATCTCCTCAAGCGGCTGGTCCAGGAATGACCGGCACCGCGGGCAAGCCCGCCGTACCCCCGGCGACCGGGACGGGGGCCACGGGGGCCGCGAACCCGGTCCCGGGCAACCCCGCCGACGCCACCGACCCCTTCGGCCCCCGGCTGATGGCCCCGCTACTCATCGGCTCGGTCCTCAACCCCGTCAACTCCACGATGATCGCCACCGGACTGGTGGCCATCGGCCATGACTTCGGCGTCGGCGCCGCCCGGACCGCCTGGCTGGTCGCCTCCCTCTACCTCGCCAGCGCCGTGGCGCAGCCCGCGATGGGCCGGCTCGCCGATCTGTTCGGGCCGCGCCGGATCTTCCTCTGCGGGCTGCTCGTGGTGTGCGCCGCCGGGCTCGTGGGCGCGCTCGCGCCCGCGTTCGGCTGGCTGATCGCCTCGCGGGTGCTGCTCGGCATCGGTACATCCGCGGCGTACCCCGCGGCGATGGCGCTGCTGCGCGCCCAGTCCGTCGCCACCGGACGCGAGACACCGCGCCCCGTGCTCGGCCGGCTCTCGCTCGCCGCGCTCGGCAGCGCGGCGGTCGGGCCGGTGCTGGGCGGGGTGCTCACCGCGACGGCCGGGTGGCGGGCGATCTTCGCGGTCAATGTGCCGCTGGCCCTCATCGGCATCGCCCTCGCGCTGCTCTGGCTCCCCAGGACCCGTATGGCGGGCGCGGACGGCGAGGACGCCGGGGCGCGGACGGCGGGCGCGGCCTTCGATCCGCTGGGGATCGCGCTGTTCACCGGCACCCTCACCACCCTCATGATCTTCCTGATGGACCTGGGGCGGCCCAACTGGGCACTGCTGCCCGTCGTCCTGGTCCTCGCGGCGGCCCTCACCTGGTGGCAGTTGCGCCGCCCCCGCCCCTTCATCGATCTGCGGATGATCGGCCGCAACCGCTCCCTCGCCCTCACCTACCTCCGCCACGGCACGGCGTACCTGGTCATCTACATGGTCATGTACGGATACGCGCAGTGGCTGGAGGAGGGGCACGGCTACTCCGCCTCCCGGGCCGGACTGATCATGCTGCCCATGTCGGGCGCGGCCGCCGTGTGCTCACTGCTCGGGGCCCGTACGAAGGGCATCTACGCACCGCTCGTCCTCGCGGCCGTCCTGCTCGCCGCGGGGAGCGGGGTGCTGCTGCTCGCCGACGAGTCCACCCCGCTTCTCGCGCTGCTGCTGGCCGCGGTCCTCTTCGGGCTGCCTCAGGGGCTGTCCTCGACCGGCAACCAGGCCGCCGTCTACACCCAGGCCCCGCGCGAGAGCGTCGGCGCGGCGGCCGGGCTGCAGCGCACCTCGCAGTACCTCGCCGCGATCACCGCCGCCGGGCTGATCGGGCTCTTCTACGGACAGCGGGCGACCGCCGCCGGGCTGCACGGCATCGCCATGGTGGCGGGTGCGCTCAGCCTCGCGGTGCTGCTGCTGACCGCCACCGACCGGGCCCTGCGCACCCGCGCCCGTACCCGCACCTGACCACCACCCCCTTCCCTCATACGCCCACAGACCCACAGACCCACAGACCCACCCCCGGAGGCACCATGCCCGCCACCACGCTCGACCCGAACACCGCCCTGGTCCTCGTCGACCTCCAGAAGGGCATCACCGGACTCCCCACCGTCCATCCCACCGCCGAGGTCATCGAGCGCGGCGCCCGGCTGGCCGCCGCGTTCCGCAAGCGCGGACTGCCGGTCGTCCTCGTCCGGGTCGTGGCCGGGGCGCCGGGCCGCACCGAGGCGCAGGGGGGCGGCGGAGGCGGGCAGTTCCCGGCCGACTTCGCCGACCTCGTGCCGGAACTCGGCCACGAGGACGGCGACGTCGTGGTCACCAAGCACACCTGGGGCGCCTTCCACGGCACCGACCTCGACCTCCAGCTCCGCCGCCGCGGGGTGACCCAGGTGGTGCTCGGCGGCGTCGCCACCAGCATCGGCGTGGAGTCCACGGCCCGTGGCGCGTACGCGCACGGGTACCACGTGACTCTGGCGACCGACGCCATGACCGACATGGACGCCGAGGCGCACCGCAACAGCGTCGAGAAGATCTTCCCCCGGCTCGGGGAGACCGACTCCACCGACGCGATCATCGGCCTGCTGGGCTGAGAAGCCGCGGAGCTTGGGTCGGCGGGCTCCTGGATCGCACCAGAGCCCGCCGACCCGCCGCGTCAGATCAGCGCTTCGGGCTGACCACCATCGCCGAACCGCCGCCCCGCCGTTCCGTCTCGGCCGCCGCCAGCCACCGTCCGCCGGACAGCCGCTGCACACCGGTCGCCGCCCCGATCTCGGGGTTCTGCTTGAAGGAGTGGCCGAGCGCCTCCAGCTTGGCGCGCTCCGGGCCGTTCCACAGCCCCGGTTCCAGCTCCGTCTGGGCCGCGTTGCGCTGGCTGGCGCGCGGTGCGGCGATCGCGTCCACCAGCGGCATGCCCCGGTCGAGATGGTTCAGCAGGGTCTGCAGCACGGTGGTGATGATGGTCGCCCCGCCCGGGGAGCCCAGCGCCAGCACCGGCTTGTGGCCGTCCAGCACGATCGTCGGCGACATGGACGAGCGCGGCCGCTTCCCCGGGCCCGGCAGGTTCGGGTCGTGGACGGCGGGGTCGGCGGGCGCGAAGGAGAAGTCGGTCAGCTCGTTGTTGAGCAGGAAGCCACGGCCGGGGACGGTGATCCCGCTGCCGCCGGTCTGCTCGATGGTGAGGGTGTAGGCCACGACATTGCCCCACTTGTCGGCGACCGTGAGATGCGTGGTGTTCTCGCCCTCGTACGTGGTCGGGGCGGCGTGGCCGCGGGTGTCGCAGGAGCCGGGCGCGGACGGGCTGTTCGGGTCGCCGGGCGGTACGGGGCTCTTGAGCACCGCGTCGTCCTTGATCAGGCAGGCCCGGGAGTCGGCGAACCGCTGCGAGGTGAGCCCCTTGGTGGGGACGTCCTCGGCGGCGGGGTCGCCGACCCAGCGGCCCCGGTCGGCGAAGGCGATCCGGCTGGCCTCGATATAGCGGTGCAGATACTCGAGGTCGCTGAGCTTGGAGAGGTCGGTCTTCTCCAGGATGTTGAGCGCCTCGGCGACGCTGGTCCCGCCGGAGGACGAGGGCGCCATGCCGTACACGTCCAGACCGCGGTAGGCGGTCCGGGTCGGGGCCTGCCGCTTCGTTCCGTAGGCCCGCAGGTCCTCGGCCGTCAGATCGCCCGCGCGCACGACGCGCTGCGCCTTGGGGTCGACGGGCGGCTTGCGCACGGTGTCGACGATGTCGCGGCCCAGCTCGCCCTTGTAGACGGCGCCGACGCCCTTCTTGGCCAGCAGCGCGTACGTACGGGCGAGGTCGGGGTTGCGGAAGGTCGAGCCAACCGCCGGGAGCTCGCCGCCGGGCAGGAAGAGCTTGGCGGTGGCCGGGAAGTCCTTGAAGCGGGCCTGGTTGTCGGCGGTCTGCTGCCGGAAGGTGCTGTCGACGGTGAACCCGTCGCGGGCCAGCCGCTCGGCCGGCCTGAGCACCTGCCCCAGCAAGCGGGTGCCCCAGTCCTTCAGGGCGTCGTTCCAGGTGGCGGGGGTGCCGGGGGTGCCGACGCTCAGCCCGCTGGTGACGGCGTCGGCGAACGGCAGCGGTTTGCCGTCCTTGCCGAGGAAGAGCTTCTGGTCCGCGCTGCGGGGCGCGGTCTCGCGGCCGTCGAGCGTGGAGACCTTGTGCCGCTTGGCGTTGTAGTAGACGAAGTAACCACCGCCGCCGACACCCGCCGAGTACGGCTCGGTGACCCCGAGCGCGGCGGCGGTCGCGACCGCCGCGTCCACCGCGTTGCCCCCGTGCCGCAGCACGTCGATCCCGGCCGCCGAGGCGTCGGCGTCCACGCTGGAGACCGCGCCGCCGTAGCCGACGGCCACGGGCGTCTTGGCGGGAGCGGGCTTCGCGGTGTCGTCCTGCTCCTGCCCGGCGGCACCGGCCGGGACGACGCCCAGCACCGCGACCATTCCGGCCGCGGCCGCCAGCGCGGGCAGTCGGCGCCGGACGGCCGCCGCGGCGGAGGCGCGAGTGGTGGACGTGGTTGACGATGCGGCTGGTCGTGCGGCGTGCCCCATCCGTGACCTCCAAGCGAAACGACAGGGAGCGGAGCCTACCCGCGAGCCTCATGCCCACGACAGGGGTAGTGGATCGCCGATCCGTCCCGCCATTCGTACATGTGTCCGTTCCCGCCTTCGTTCACCCGTACGCTCGAACGCGTACCCGATCGGCCGCTACGATGCGCGGCCATGACAGACACCCTGCAGGACCTGATCGCCTCCGCGGCGGCCCTGATCGTGGGCCTGGCTGCCGGCTGGGCCGTGCACTCGGCGTTCGGGCGCCGCAAGCGCGCCCGCGAGCAGCGCTTCTTCGGTCTGCCGGACGGTTCGGAGTGCGTGCTGGTCACCCACCGGGACAGCACCTCGGCCCACTGGAGCATCCCCCGCCATGACGCGCTCGCACTGCTCGGTCTCGCGTCGATCGTGGAGAACTGCGGGGCGCATACCGAGGTCGCCCCGCATGACACGGGGCTGCAGGGCTTCGGCGCGCGCACCGAGTTCTGCGTCGGCGATCCGACCGCGCACCGCAGGCTCGCCGCCCATATGACCAATCTACTGCCGGGCGTCACCGTGCACCCGGGGGACGACTCCGGCACGGACCGGGGGATGTTCACCATCGCCGGTACGCACTACCGCCCGGAGCCGGGCACGGTCGAGTATGTGCTGCTGGCCCGGCTGACGGCGGGCGACGACAGCCGGCCGGTCTTCCTGGCGGCAGGCCAGCGTCCGGTCACCCATCGCGCCGCCGTCCGCCATCTCGTCCGCAACCGCGCCCGGCTGGCCCGGAAGTACGGCGCGCAGGGCTCCTTCTGCCTGCTGCTGAAGGTGGTCAACTCCCAGGCGTACGGCCCGGATCTGGTGGAGCTGGTCGCGGATGTGACCAAAGCGGCGACCGCTCCGGCGGGCCCCCGCGCCGCCGCGAAGGCGGCCGCGAAGGACGACTGAGCCCAGCCAAGGACGGCTGAGCCCAGCCAAGGGCGACTGGGTCGGCCAAGGACGACCGGCTCAGCCGCGGACCCGGCCGAACAGGCGCGCCCCGCCCATCAGACACAGCGCCGCCAGGGCCAGGGTGACGGCCGCCCCGACGGCGACCGTGGTGTTGGCGTAGTGCCCCAGGAACACCTGGCGCACCGCGTCGACCGTATAGCGGAACGGCACGGCGCGCGAGACGCCGTCCAGCCAGCCGGGGGCCAGGGCCATCGGCAGCATCAGGCCGGAGAGCAGCATCAGCGGCATGGCCGCCGTGTTGGCGATGGCGGCGAACTCCGGGGACGTACGGACGTTCATGGCCAGCCCGTAGGAGAGCGCGGACAGCGCCGCCGCGAGCACGGCCACGAACAGCAGGCCGATCAGCACACCGGGGAGCGGGGCACGCAGCCCGAAGGCCAGACCGAGCAGCACCAGCAGTACCGACTGGGCCACGAGCTGGACGACATCGCGCAGGGTGCGGCCGAGCAGCAGCGCGAGCGGGCTGACCGGGGTGACCCGCATCCGGTCCAGAACGCCGAGGTTGCGGTCCATCAGCAGTCCGAGTCCGACGTACGACCCGCCGAGCAGGGCGAGCTGGACGAGTACGCCGGGGACCAGCGTCTGCCAGGACGATCCGCTGACACCCATGTCGAGTCCGGTCAGCAGCGGGCCGAAGAGGGCGAGCAGGAGCAGCGGCTGCAGCATCCCGAAGAAGAGATTGGTCTTCGAGCGAAGCGTCGAGCCCAGACAGCGGCCGAAGACGATGCCGGTATGGGCGAGAAGAGTCATAAGGGGCCCTTGGGTGCGTCGGATGTCGTGGCCGGCACTACGGGGTGTCCGGCGGACCACGCGGCGGAGCCGCATGGCAGGGTCTTCGCCCCTGAACCCCGGGGCCTGGGGTCGGGGGCGGAGCCCCAGTTGTGGGAAGGGGCGGGGAGGGGAACAGCCCGCCGCAGGCGGCAGGACCCGCCGAACACCCCTCAGACGGCGAGGGGTTGCTCGGCCGTGGACCGGCCGGTGATGGCGAGGAAGGCGTCCTGGAGACTGGCGGCCGGATCGCCCGCATAGCGGCTCTTGAGCTCGGCGGAGGTGCCCTCGGCGACGACCCGCCCGGCGTCCAGGACCACGATCCGGTCGGCGAGCGCATCGGCCTCGTCCAGATAGTGGGTGGTGAGGAAGACCGTGGTGCCGTGCTCGGCGCGGACGCGCCGCACCAGGTCCCGCAGCTCGGCCCGGCTGCCGGGGTCGAGACCGGTGGTGGGCTCGTCGAGGAAGACCACCTCGGGCCGGTTGACCAGGCCCAGCGCGATCTCCACCCGGCGGCGCTGACCGCCGGACAGGGCGGCGGTCGGGCGGTCCATGAGCCCCGACAGGCCGAGCTCACCGGCGAGTTCATCGGCCCGCCCGGCCGCCGCGCCCCGGGACATCAGATGCAGTCGGCCCTGGGTGACCAGCTCCTCGCGTACGGAACACGCGGGGTCCAGGCCGCCCGACTGGGCCACATAGCCGATCCGCCGCCGCACGCCCGCCGGATCGCGAAGCAGATCGCGCCCGGCGATCTCGGCCTCGCCTCCGCTGGGCGGCAGCAGGGTGGTGAGCATGCGCAGAGTCGTGGTCTTACCGGCTCCGTTGGGGCCCAGGAAGCCGAGGATCTCGCCGCGGCCGACGGTCAGATCGATGCCGCGGACGGCGTGCACGGGGCCGCTGCCCAGCGAGAAGGTCCGGGTGAGGCCGCGGACGCGGATGACGGATGAGGACATGCCCACGATCAGAGCACAACACGCCCCAAACTTGCAATCG
Organism: Streptomyces sp. 11-1-2; assembly: GCF_003595545.1. NCBI lineage: Bacteria > Bacillati > Actinomycetota > Actinomycetes > Kitasatosporales > Streptomycetaceae > Streptomyces > Streptomyces sp. 11-1-2. The sequence goes on along the minus strand of NZ_CP022545.1, from coordinate 8,362,715 downwards.
ACTTAAAGATGAGAAGCGAATGCAAGTTTGCAACGGGATACACTGACGGCCATGAGCGAAGGACTGCGGGAACGGCACAAGCGCCGTACGCGCCGACGGATCGCGGACGTGGCCACCGGCCTGTTCCTGGAGCGGGGCTTCGACCGGGTCACGGTCGCCGAGGTCGCCGCGGCCGCGGAGGTGTCCGTCAACACCGTCTACAACTACTTCCCGGCCAAGGAGGATCTGGTCCTGCCGCCCGACCAGGCGTCCCCGCGGCGGCTCGCCGACATCGTGCGCGAGCGCCCGCCCGGCCGGTCCGCCGCCCAGGCGGTGCTGGACCGGCTGCGCGAGGAGGTGGAGCGCCGCGATCGCTCACTGGGGCTGACCGAGGGCTTCGGCCCGTTCTTCGCGATGATGCGGGCCGCCCCCACGCTTGTCGCCCGGCTGGAGGAGCTCGGCCACCGGATGAACGACGAACTGGCCGCCGTGCTCGCCGAGGAGACCGGTACGGCGCCGGAGGATCCGCTGCCGCGCGTGGTGGCCGCCCAGATCAGCGGCTATCACTCACTCATCTTCGGCGAGATCGGCCGGCGCGTCACGGCGGGCGAGCGCCCCGACGCCATCGCCAAGGCCGTGACGGAACTCCTCGACGCCATCGAGGAGATGCTCGGCGCGCCGATGCTCGGCTACGCCGTACGGGAGGAGCGACCGTGTTCCGAGTGACCATCCGCGGGGCCTTCGAGGAGCTGGGCGAGGAGGATCGCGAGGCGCTGCGCACCGCGGTCGGCTCCTTCCAGGTGGGCTTCACCGAGGCGGGCACCTTCACCTGCGACCAGAGCCTTTCGGCGTTCACCTTCCGCTGCCAGGTTCCGGCGGAGGAGCCGGACGACGGCGAACCCGAGGCGACCGAACGGGCCATCGCGGCGCTGGCCGCGCACGGCTACCCCCATCGGATCCTGCGGGTCGGGGTGACGGACATGCGGGACATCAAGATCCGCCGCAAGGGCAAGCGGAGCTGAACTGCCGTAGGGCGAGCGGGACTCGGCACGGGGCGCGATCCAGCGGCAGGCGGGATTCCGTGCGGGACAAGGCGAGCGGGACTCGGCACGGGCGGCCTCAGCGCGGGACCAACTCGGCCTCAGGCGGCACTGAGCAGCGTACGGACGCGCTCGGGCGGGGCCGGACCCTCGCGGATCCGGCCCCCGGATAGCGCCCCGGGCCGGGCCGGCCCCGGCAGCCGACCACGGCCTCTATCGTTACCCAGGCGTAACTTACCGCGCTATTACCGCCGGTAAACCCCCGAGTTACCGTCAGGTCACCAGCACCGGTGCTCCCCTGCCCCCACGGCACCCCCACCAGGAGCCACAGTGACCCCTGCCCGCAAAGCCCTGCCCCCCACGATGGCCGCCGCCGTCTCGGTGACCGTCCTGGCCGGCGCGGCCTTCGGCCTCGCCCCCTCCGTCCAGGCCGCGGCACCGGCCCCGACCACCGCCACGACCGCCTCCGCCTCCGCCTCCTCGGGCGTCTCCATACGGTTCGTCGACATCCCCGGCGACGGCGGCGTGAAGCTGGCCGCCAACGTCGTGGCCCCCGCGGACGCCGACGCCTCCCGCCGTCTGCCCCTCGTCGTCCTGCCCACCAGTTGGTCCCTGCCCCAGGTCGAATATCTCGCCCAGGCCAAGAAGCTCGCCGAAGCCGGGTATGTGGTCCTCACTTACAACAGCCGCGGCTTCTGGCAGTCCGGCGGGAAGATCGAGACGGCCGGGCCGCCCGATATCGCCGACGCGTCCAAGGTCATCGACTGGGCGCTCGCCCACACTCCCGCCGACCCCGACCACATCGGCATGGCCGGGCTCTCCTACGGCGCCGGGATCAGCCTGCTCGCGGCCGGTGCCGACCCGCGGATCAAGGCCGTGGTGGCCATGAGCGGCTGGGCGGACCTGGTCGGCTCGATCTACAGCGGGCGCACCCAGCACGCCCAGGCCGCCGGGCTGCTCGCCGGGGCCGGGGAGCTGACCGGCCGGCCCAGCGATGAACTCCGGCAGATCCTCGACGACTTCTTCTCCTCCGACCTCGCCAAGGAACCGGAACTGATCGCCTGGGGCAAGAAGCGGTCCCCCGCCGCCCAGCTCGACCGGATCAACGCCAACGGCGCGGCCATCATGCTGGGCAACTCCTGGGGCGACTCGATCTTCCCGCCCAACAGCTACGCCGACTTCTTCGAGAAACTGGCCGGCCCCAAACGGCTGGAGCTGCGGCCCGGCGACCACGCCACCGCCGAGCTCACCGGGCTGCTCGGACTGCCCAACACCACCTGGAGCCACGCCCGGCAATGGCTCGACCGCTACCTCAAGGGCGAGCGCAACGGCATCGACACGCAAGCGCCGGTGCAGCTGATGTCCCGTACGGCGGGCGGCGACGACTACGAGGGCTACCCAAGCTGGTCGGCCGTCCCCTCCGGGCAGCGCCGCGTCCCGCTCGCCACCACCGAGAAGATCACCGCCAACCACGACTCCGGTGCCAACGCCGGAACGGTGCTGCTGAGCGGCGCCCTCGACCAGTTCCTGAAGGTCCCGCCGCTGGCCTCGATCCCGCTGCTGCCCCGGTCCCACGCGGCCGTCTGGCAGACCGGAGCCTCCGCGCGCGAGCAGCGCGTCCGCGGCACCGTGAAGCTCCACACCACCGTGACCAGCGACCGCTCGGACGGTACGGCGGTCGCGTATCTCTACGACGTGGGCCCGCTGGGCGCCGGCAGGCTCATCACCAACGCCCCGGTCACCTTCCACGACCGCACCCCGGGCACGCCGTTCGGAGTGGACCTGGAGCTGTTCTCCACGGCGTACGACGTCCCGGCGGGCCACCGGCTGGCGCTGGTCGTCGACACCGTCGATCCGCTCTACATCGAGCACAACCCCGACGGCGCCCATCTCACGTTCTCGTCCCCGGCCGCCGACCCGTCCTACCTCACGGTCCCGGTCCGCGATTGAGGCACCCTCCGGCCGCCCCGGCTCAGCCGCGGGTGTCCCCCGGCATCGGGGCGGCCGGTTCGGCGGCGGCGACCTCGACCTGGCGGGTCTTCACACTGCGCCGCTCCCGCTTGGCCACCCAGTTGGCGAACCACGACAGCAGCATGCACATCCCGATGTAGATGGGTGAGATCACCATGACCACCGGGATGAACGGCAGGTCGTAGTCGAGATTGGACGCGATCAGCTTTCCGGCGTGCAGAAACTCCTCATAGGTGATGAGGAAGCCGAGCGAGGTGTCCTTCAGGGCCACCACCAATTGGCTGATGATGGCCGGCAGCATCGCCCGCACCCCCTGCGGCACCAGCACGGACGTCATGACCTGGGTCTTCCGCAGCCCGAGCGAGTACGCCGCCTCGCGCTGGCCGCGGTCCACCGAGTTCACCCCGGCCCGGAACACCTCGGCCAGCACCGAGCCGTTGTACAGCGTCAGCCCGGTGACGAGGGCGGGCAGCGGCTGGACCTTCAGCGCCACGAAGACGAAGAAGATCATCACCAGAACGGGCATCGCCCGGAAGAACTCCACCAGCAGCGTGGCCACCCAGCGCACCGGGCGATGCTCGGAGAGCCGCCCGGCGGCGAGCACCCCGCCGAGGGCGAGCGAGAGGACCGCGGCCATGCCGAACGCCTTGAGGGTGCCCGCGAGCCCGTTCAACAGCAGTTCCTGGATGCCCTTGTACTCAAACGGCATCCACTTGCGGTAGGCGAACTGGCCGGTGTGGATGAGGAGATAGATGACCCAGCCGAGCAGGACCAGCAGCACGGCCGTCCCGGCCAGCGCGTAGATCCGGTGCCGGCGCCGGGTGTGGGGGCCGGGGACGTCGTAGAGGGCGGTGGTCGAGGGGGCGGTCATCGCTGCACTCCCCAGCGCCGCTCCAGCAGGGCGAAGATCGCGCTGATGGCGAGGGTGATGATCAGATACCCGACGGCGATCCAGACGAAGGACCAGATGATGCTGTACCCCCGCTCATTGAGGGGTTTATAGGTGCCGAGCAGTTCGGTGACGCTGAACGACCCGGCGATGGCGGAGTTCTTGGCAAGCGCGATCAGGGTCGACCCGATCGGCGGGATGACCGAGCGGAACGCCTGCGGCAGCACCACCGCGCTCAGCGTCTGGTCGAACGTCATGCCCAGGCTGCGGGCCGCCTCGCCCTGCCCCACCGGCACCGTGTTGATGCCCGCGCGGACCGCCTCACAGATGAACGCCGAGGTGTAGCAGCCGAGCGCCATCACCGCGAAGACCGTGAACGGCAGCACCAGCCCGAAGCGCGGCAGCCCCAGCATCACCGCGAAGAACAGCAGCGTCAGCGGGGTGTTGCGGAGCACCATCACCCAGGCGGTGCCGAAGGCGCGCAGCGAGGCGACCGGCGCCACCCGGAAGGCGGCCATCAGGATGCCGAGCGCGAGGGCGAGCAGCGAGGCGTAGACGGTCAGCTCCACGGTACCGAGGAAGCCCTTGCCGTAGAGCGAGAAGTTCTGGGTGAGCACGTCCATGGGAGGGCCTTCAGCCGGTGCGGTAGCGGTCGATGGGGGGCGGCTTGGGGGCGGGCACACCGGAGAGGCCGAGGGTCGCCTCGTACGCCTTCTTCCAGTCGCCGTTTCGCTCATGGACCTGGATCGCGTCGTCCAGCGCGAAGCGCAGCGCGTTGTCCCGCTTGGGCACGCCGATGCCGTACGGCTCCTTGGAGAAGGGCCGGCCCACCACCTTCAGCTCCTCGGGGGCCTTGGCCGCGTAGCCGAGCAGGATGGTGTTGTCGGTGGTCACCGCGTCCACCTGGAAGCTGAGCAGATTGTCCACGCACACCGAGTACGTGTCGTACGCGACCGCGTGGGCCTTGGGGTAGTCGGTCTGGATGCGCTGCAGCGGGGTCGAGCCGGCCACCGAGCAGACGGTTTTGCCCGCGAGGTCGGCGGGGCCGTGGATGTCGTTCTCGTCGGTGCGCACCAGCAGCGACTGACCGGCCATGAAGTACGGCCCGGCGAAGCCGACCAGCCGTTTGCGCAGCGGATTGATGGTGTAGGTGCCGACGTAGTAGTCGATCTGGCCGCTCTGGAGCGCGGTCTCGCGGTTGGCGGAGGCGATGGTCTGGAACCGGATGGTCTTCGGGGCGAAGCCGAGGGAGGCGGACATCATGCGGGCGATCTCGATGTCGAAACCCGAGTAGCGGCCGGTGGCCGGGTCCCGCTCGCCCAGATAGGGCTGGTCCTCCTTGACCCCGACGGTGAGATGGCCGCGCCGCTCGGCCCTGCGCCAGGTGGGCGAGGAGGGCAGCCGGAAGCCGGTCGCCACCTTGTAGGTGGGCAGCTTCTCGGCCCGGGGTCCCTTGGCGGGCGGACTGCCCTCCTTGCCGCAGCCGACCATGAGCAGCAGGGCCAGGGCCGTGGCGAGGGCGGCGGTCGCGCGGCACAGACGCCTCATGTCCGTCATCACCGGCTCAGTGCTTGAGGATCTTGGACAGGAAGTCCTTGGCCCGCTCGCTCTCCGGGGCCCTGAAGAACTCCTCCGGCGAACGGTCCTCGACGATCCGGCCGTCGGCCATGAAGACCACCCGGTTCGCGGCGGAGCGGGCGAAGCCCATCTCATGGGTGACGACGACCATCGTCATCCCTTCGTGGGCGAGCTGGCGCATCACCTCCAGCACCTCGTTGATCATCTCCGGGTCGAGGGCGGAGGTCGGCTCGTCGAAGAGCATCACCTGCGGATCCATCGCCAGTGCGCGGGCGATGGCCACCCGCTGCTGCTGACCGCCGGAGAGCTGGGCGGGGAACTTCCCGGCCTGGTCGGCGAGTCCCACCCGGTCCAGCAGGTCAAGGGCGCGCCGCTCGGCGTCCTGCTTCCCGCGGCGGCGGACCCTGGTCTGACCGAGCATCACATTGGCCACCACGGTCCGATGGGCGAAGAGGTTGAACGACTGGAAGACCATGCCGACCTCGGCCCGTAGCCGCGCCAGCTCCTTGCCCTCGTCGGGCAGCGGCCGGCCGTCGACGACGATGGAGCCGGACTGGACGGTCTCCAGCCGGTTGATGGTCCGGATCAGGGTGGACTTGCCGCCGCCGGAGGGGCCGATGATCACGACCACTTCGCCGCGCCCGACGGTGAGATCGATGTCCCGCAGAACGTGCAGCGCGCCGAAGTGCTTGTTGACGCCGTGCAGCTCGATCAACGGCTCACCGACGGCCATACCCGGCCCCACCCACCTTCCGCTGTGTCCCGATCAGCGCAAGCTACCCGGACAACTATGGAGCTTTGGGTACGGACACGCGTCGATGGGCGGATACCGCCCGACAGGGTTCACGGGGCCGCCGCCGGGGCTCCGCCCCGGACCCCGCTCCTCAAACGCCGGAGGGGCTGGATACCCCGCTACGCCTCGGCGACCTCGGCGTAGCGCTGGCACAGTTCGGGGGCGCCGTCGGCGGCCCACTGCTGACCGGCCTCCACGACGTCGACCTCCCGGCCCGAGGCCAGCATGACGACGGGCCGGCCGTTGGGCCACACCTGCCAGACGGCCCCGGGGACGGTGCGGACGATGACCGTGCCGAGGTAGAGACCGGCGTCGTTGCCGAGCCAGGGGAGCTCGTCCGGGTCGTCGCGCCAGCGCGGCGCCATCTGGTCCAGCGCCTCCAGGGAGGCTGTCGAGTCGTCAAGTCCGATGCCCGCGGCCGCGGCCCGCGCGCGCAGCAGCTCGCATTCGGAGAGCAGTTGGGCGACGCCCTGGGGGTCCTCCTCCTGGGCGCCCATCAGGGCCGTGCCCGAGGCGGGGCCGCGTCGCTTGCGCCAATTGCCCAAGAAGGAGATGTTCATACGACTCAGCGTGGCATCCGCGCCACCGGCGCACCACAGGGCGCGCGGTGTGAGCTGTGACCCGATGCTTGTTGGGCGGCGCGAAAGCGACACGGCGCGGCGCGGCGCGAGACGTGACCCGTTGCTTGTCTTGACGACACCCACCCGCCTTTCTACGTTCTTCCCGCGCCTGTCGAATCACCGGTCAGGTTGGTTGCGAGAGGGGACACTTATGCGCGTCGCGAGACCCTGGACAGCCGCCGGGATCGTCGCGGGAGGTGTCACTCTCGCACTCCTCGCGCCCTCCTCCGCCGCACCGGCCAGCGTGCCGACCCAGCCGACCCGGCCGACCCAGAAGCCGCTCCCTTTGGAGCGGCTTTTCGACAACCGGGCGGTCAGCGATGACGCCCGGCCGGATGACGCCGACTTCGACGGCGCGGGCGCCTCGCTCTCCGCACAGGATCTGCGGGCCGCCGGCTGGACCCCGGGGCGGGACATCGCCCTGGACTCGGCGAGGCTGGCCTGGCCGCGGAGCGCGGGGGCACGGCCCGACAACGTGATCGCCGATGGACAGGCGGTGCGGGTGCGCGGGCGGGGCGAGGCGTTGACCTTCCTGGTGGCGGGCAGTTCACCGGACGGGCCCGGCGCCGGGGCGAGTGGTGTCGGCACGGTGCGCTACCGGGACGGGTCGAGCCGCCCGTACACGCTGAGCGCGCCGGACTGGCGGGCGGGCCCCGCCGCCACCAAGGCCGTCGGGCTCCCCCATCTCAACACCACCGCCGGGCAGCGGCAGGAGACGGCCCGGCTGTACGCGGTGACGGTGCCGCTGGAGCGCGGCCGGGATGTGGCCTCGGTGGTGCTGCCGAGGGATCCGGGCCCGGCGGCCGATCTCCATGTCTTCGCCGCGGCGGTGCGGCAGCCCGCGGACGGCTGGACCGGGAGCTGGGCGGCGAGCACCGCCGGGTACACCAAGGTCGGGCCGTGGACCGATCAGACGCTGCGGCTGGTGGTGCACACCAGCGCGGGCGGGCCGAGGGCCCGGGTCCGGCTGGAGAACACCTTCGCCGCATCGCCCGTGGAGATCGGCCATGCGACGGTCGCGCTCCAGGCGAGCGGCGCGGCGGCGCAGGGCGCACCGGTGCCGCTGACCTTCGGCGGGCGGCCGGGGACGTCGGTCCCCGCGGGCGCGCAGGTGTTCAGCGATCCGGTGGACTTCCCGGTTCCGGCGGACGCCAATCTGCTGGTGAGCATCCATCTGCCGGGTCCGGTCGCGGCGGTGCCGGTGCACAGCCAGGCGACCCAGCGGTCGTATCTGAGCGCGGCGGGCAGCGGTGACCGGACCGGTGAGCCGGGCGCCGAGTCCTATACCGGCACCCTCACCACCTGGCCGTTTCTGACCGGGGTCGATGTGCGGGGCGGGCCGGGTTCGGTGGTGGCGCTCGGCGACTCGATCACCGACGGCACCAAGTCCACCAATGACGCCAACCGCCGCTGGCCCGATGTGCTCTCGCGCCGGCTGCGCGGCCAGTCCGAGATCCCGGCGTACGGCGTGCTCAACGCGGGCATCTCCGCCAACCGCGTGGTCGCCGACCGCTATCCGGGCGAGGGCGTCTCCACGGACACCGGCGGGGTCAGCGCACAGCACCGGCTGGAGCGGGATGTGCTCGCCCAGACCGGGGCCCGTACGGTCGTCGTCTTCCAGGGCATCAACGATCTGCGCCGAGGCAGCTCGGCCGAGGAGCTGATCGCGGGGCTGCGGTCGCTCGCGGCGCGTATGCATGAGCGCGGGCTGCGGGTGGTCGGGGCGACCATCGCCCCGTGCGAGGGCGAGTCGCTGTGCACGGCGGACGCGGAGGCGCGGCGCTCGGCCGTCAACGCCTTTCTGCGGGACAGCGGCGGGGCGTTCGACGCCGTGCTGGACTTCGACGCGGTGGTGCGGGACCCCGGGCATCCGGCGCGGATCCTGCCCGCCTACGACAGCGGGGACCATCTGCACCCGGGGGACGCGGGGTTGCGGGCGATGGCGGAGTCGATCGACCTGCGGAAGCTGGTGGGGTAAAGGGGCGCCTCGGGGGGCTCCCGCGTATGGGGGCTCCCCGTGGAGCACGCCCCCGGGGTCACACCTCCAGGTCGACCCCGGGGTCACACCTCCAGGTCGACGACGACCGGGGCGTGGTCGGAGGCGCCCTTGCCCTTGCGCTCCTCGCGGTCCACATACGCGTCGCCGACCGCCTTGGCGAACACCTCGTTGCCGTAGACCAGGTCGATCCGCATACCGCGGTTCTTGGGGAAGCCCAGCTCCCGGTAGTCCCAGTAGGTGAACGGGCGGTCGTACTTCAGCGGCCGGGGCACCACGTCCGACAGCCCCGCCTCGCGCAGCGCCGCCAGGGCCTCGCGCTCCAGGTCGGTCACATGGGTCAGCCCGTCGAAGGCGGAGCGGTCCCAGACGTCCTCGTCGGTCGGCGCCACATTGAAGTCGCCGAGGACCGCGAAGGGGCGCTCACCGGCCGCGTCTCCGGCGACGGCCGTGCGCAGCGCCTCCAGCCAGCGCAGCTTGTAGTCGTAGTGGGGGTGGCCGATCTCCCGGCCGTTGGGCACATAGACCGACCAGAGGCGGACCGGGCCGCAGGTGGCGCCTATCGCCCGCGGCTCCTGGCCGCCGTCGTAGTCCGGGCCGCCGGGGAGGCCCACGGTGACGTCCGTGAGACCGGCCTTGGAGACCAGCGCCACTCCGTTCCACCGCCCGGTGGCGTTGACCGCGGACTCGTAGCCGAGCTCGCGCAGCGGCTCGTACGGAAAGGCGGACTCGGCGCACTTGGTCTCCTGGACGCACAGGACGTCCGTGCCGCTGCTCTCCAGCCAGGCGAGCAGCCGGGGCAGCCGGGCGGTGATCGAATTGACGTTCCAGGTCGCGATGCGCATAGGGGACAACCTACATCCCGGCTATGACAGCCCGCCCGGCCCGCACAGGGCGCCGCTCTTGGCCTGGTCCCGGCCCTCAGAGGGTGAGGGACTCGCCCGGTGTCAGCCGCAGATGCTCGGCGCCGCCGGTGCCCGGTCCGTCGGGGCCGAGCATGCGGCCGTAGACCATGTGCGCGAGGTCGGACAGCAGGGCGTCGTGGATGTCGACGGCCCGGTGCGGGTCGACCGCGCGGACGTAGTCGAGGACCTCGGCGAGCTTGTTCCAGGGGGCGTGCACCGGCAGCATCAGCGTGTCCACCTGCCGTCCGGCGGGCACGGTGAGCGCGTCGCCGGGGTGGAAGAGCGTGCCGTCCACGAGATAGCCCACATTGGTGATCCGCGGGATGTCGGGGTGGATGACGGCGTGGAGCTGGCCGTGCACCTCGAGGTCGAATCCGGCGGCGGTGAAGGTGTCGCCCTCCCCGACGGTGTGCACCCGCCCGGGGAACGCCGCCGAGATCTGGCCGGAGACGCTGGAGAGCGTCCAGATGTGGGCGGCGGGGTTGGCGTCGAGCGCCATGCGCAGCCGCTCCTCGTTGAAGTGGTCGAAGTGCTCGTGGGTGACCAGGATCGCGTCCGCGCCGACCGCGGCGTCCTCTTCGCTGAAGGTCCCGGGGTCGATGACGAGCGCCTGCCCGTCCTTCTCGATCCGGACGCAGGCATGGCCCTTCTTGGTGAGCTTCATGGAGATCATTGTGCTCCCGCGGGCCCGGTGACCGTACTAGCCCTCCGGGCTTGTCTCCTCGCGGATGATCCGCTGGGCCACGGCGAAGGCGGAGTTGGCGGTCGGCACCCCGCAGTAGACGCCGGTGTGCAGCAGCACCTCCTTGATCTCGGTGGGGGTCAGCCCGTTGCGCAGCGCGGCGCGGGTGTGGAAGGCGAGTTCGTCGAGGTGGCCGCGGGCGGCGAGGGCGGTGAGGGTGACCACGCTGCGGGTGCGCCGGTCGATTCCGGGCCGGGTCCACACCTCGCCCCACGCGTAGCGGGTGATGAAGTCCTGGAAGTCTCCGGTGAACTCGTCGGTCAGGGACTGCGCGCGGTCCACATGGGCGTCGCCGAGCACCTCGCGGCGCACCTTGATGCCCTGGTCGTACGCGTCGGAGTGGGCGTCCAGCAGCGGCTCGGGCACATTGTGGCCGTAACTGACGATCTCGGCGCCGGGCGGTACCGGGGAGAGCACGGGCTTGACCGGGGGCGCGGGGATCGCGGTCATCCCGGTCGGGTGGTCCGGGGACTGCCAGGAGCTGGAGAAGTGGCGCACCAGCAGATCGGTGACGGCCATCGGCTGTTCGACGGGGGTGAGATGGGAGGCGCCGGGGACGAGCGCGAGCCGGGCGTCGGCGATGCCGGCGACCAGGACGCGGGCATCGGCGGCCGGGGTGACCTGGTCGTCGGCGCCGGCCACCACCAGGGTGGGGATGCCGATCCGGCCCAGCTCGGCGCGGATGTCGAAGGCGGCGAGGGCCTCGCAGGCGGCGATGTAGCAGCCGGGGTCGGTGGTGCGGACCATCTGGACGGCCCAGTCGACGATGGCGGGCTGCGCGGCGGCGAAGGCGGGGGTGAACCAGCGCTCGGGGGTGGCGCGGGCGATCGGGTCGAGGCCGTTGGTGCGGACCACGACGCCGCGTTGCCGGAAGGAGTCGGCGGTGCCGAAGCGCGGGGAGGCGGACACGAGGGCGAGTGAGCCCACTCTCCGGGGATGTCGGAGCGCGAGCTCGGCGCCGATGGCCCCGCCGATCGAACAGCCCGCGTAGCCGAAGCGTTCGACCTCGAGCTGGTCGAGGGTGGCCAGCAGCCGGGCGGCGAGCTCGGCCACGGAGGGGGCCGGATGGGCGGGCGCGCCGCCGTGGCCGGGGAGGTCGAAGCGCAGGATGCGCCAGTGGCGGGAGAGCTCGGGTATCTGGCGGTCCCACATATGCCAGGTGGTGCCCAGCGACGGTCCGAGGACGAGCAGGGGCCCGTCCTCGGGTCCATCGGTCCGGTACTGAAGTGTCTTCGTCTCGCTCACCCGAAAACGGTATCCGACAGAGGTGGCGGGGGTTTCGGGCGTGATGCACCCAGGATGTGAAGGACCTACGGCGTGACCGTGGAGACCACGTAAACCTTGGGATGCGCCGGATTGTCGAACTTGACCGTGATCCTCAACTTGGGTTGCGGATCCTTCTGCTTGAGCTCCATTCCGGCCCAGTCGTGACCAGCCTCCCCGACCTGCCAACCGACCTTCTTCGCCTGGTCGCCGGTGATGGTCACCTTGCCCTTGTCCAGGGCGGAGCGGCCGGTGCCGATCCGGTGCAGGAACGAGTCGAGTCCGTCGCGATCCGTGACGAACTGCACGTACAGCGAGCTGACCTTCCAGGAGTTGGTCTCGTAGAACGCGACCTTCTTGGAGTAGGGCGGCACCGGCACGTCGTATATGCGCCGCTGCACCCGGGTCGGATAGCCCGCCTCAAGGCCCTTGGCCGACGCCGCCGCCGCCTTGTCCTCACCGCCGTTGCGGCTCTGGATGGCGGAGATCACCAGATAGCCCGCCGGGATCGCGATCAGCAGGGAGACGATCACGGCCTTGAGCCAGCGGCGGGACGGGCGGCCGCCACCGGGCGTGGACCCGCCGGACATCGACCCGCCAGGCGTGGGCCCACCGGACGTGGACCCACCAGGCGTGGGCGCGCCGGGCGTGGCCCCGTCGGGGTGCCTGCCGTCGGCGGCGAGGGGCATCGGGGCGCCGGGGCGCTGCTCGGCGGCGGTCATTCGCGGCCTGCCTGACCCCGCGGCGCCAGCCGCAGCGGGGAGGAGGACCCGGCGCGCTCGTACCGCTCGACGCGGCGGCGGTTGGCGCGGCGGAAGCGGCGGGCCACCAGCCGGGCGAGGTCGGCGGCGCCGACCATCCCGGCCTCGGGGCCGAGCTGCGCCTTGACGATCCGGGCCTCCGGCCGGTACCCGCGGCCGGTGAGGGTGCGCCGGAAGGCGTCCCGGGCGGGGCCGATCAGCAGATCGTCGGCGGCGCTGACGCCTCCGCCGATGACGAAGCAGGAGGGGTCGAGGGCGGCGGCGAGATTGGCGATGCCGACGCCGAGCCACTGGCCGATGTCCTGGAGCAGTTCGATACACATGGCGTCGCCCTGCCGGGCCAGCTCGGTGATCAGCGGTCCGGTGATCTCCTGGATGTTGCCGCCGACCCGGTCGGTGATCCCGTACGCGACCGGCGATTCGGCGGCGGCCAGTTCGCGGGCCTCGCGGACGAGGGCGTTGCCGGAGCTGTACTGCTCCCAGCAGCCGCGGTTGCCACAGGGGCAGCGGTGGCCGGCCGGGACGACCTGCATATGGCCGAACTCCCCCGCGACGCCGTACTTGCCGCGCTTGACCTGGCCGTCCTCCAGGATCGCGCCGCCGATTCCGGTGCCGAGGGTGATCATGACGAGATGGTCCTCGCCGCGTCCGGCGCCGAACCGCCACTCCGCCCACGCGGCGGCGTTGGCGTCGTTGTCGACCATGACCGGGACGTCGAGCCGCTCGGCGAGCCGGTCGCGCAGCGGTTCGTTGCGCCAGGACAGATGCGGGGCGAAGAGCACCCGGTTGCGGTCGGCGTCCACCCAGCCCGCGGCGCCGATGCCCACGGCGTGCACATCGTGCCGGTCGGAGAGGTCCAGCACCAGTTCGGTGATGGTGTCCTCGACGACCTTGGGGCTCTTGGACTTGTCCGGGGTCTCGGTGCGCAGCTTCTCGAGGATGGTGCCGTCGGCGTCGACCACCCCTGCCATCACCTTGGTGCCGCCGATGTCGATGCCGACCGTGGGCACCCGGGGCGCGCTGAGATGCGAGCGGCGCTCACGGGTGCCGACGGTCCGCAATACGGTGGCCCGGGCCGAGCCCCGGTGCACTCGTTCGCGGTAGATGCTCATCGGCCGGCCCCCTCGCCGGTGTGGGGGGTACGGTCGCTGCGGGTACGTGCTCGCAAGAGTTCGTCGTCCCTGCGGGGGTATCGGGAGGCCGCGCGGCCTCGGGTGCGTCGGTCGTGGCGGGTGGGGCCCGCCGTGCGATTGTGCCTCACCCGTGCCTCACGCCGCATGGCGAGCCTACGGCCCGCGGCCCGCGGAGGCGCCGGAACACGGCCGTCGGCCCGGCCGCTCAGCCCTTCGCGACCCCTTCCGAGAGATCGGGGGCGGGGGTGCGGGCCAGTTCATGGCTGAGCTGTTCCAGCTCGCTGCCGCCCGCCATCTGCCGGGTGAGCTCCTCCAGCGCGATCTCGTCCTTGGCGTGGCTGCCCGCCATGGCACCTCGCTTGAGCAGCACGAAGCGGTCGCCGACGAGATAGGCGTGGTGCGGGTTGTGGGTGATGAGGACCACGCCGAGGCCCGCGTCCCGGGCGGCCGCGACGTACTTGAGCACAACCCCGGACTGCTTGACGCCCAGCGCCGCCGTCGGCTCGTCGAGGATGAGCACCTTCGCGCCGAAGTGGACGGCGCGGGCGATGGCGACGCACTGGCGCTGACCGCCGGAGAGGGTGCCGATGGGCTGGTCGACGTCGCGCAGATCGATGCCCATGCGCAGCAGTTCACGGTGGGTCGTGGCGCGCATCGCCTCCACGTCCAGGCGCCGGAGCGGTCCGCGGCCCTTGTGGATCTCGGAGCCGAGGAAGAAGTTCCGCCACACCGGCATCATCGGGACCACGGCGAGGTCCTGGTAGACCGTGGCGATCCCGCGGTCGAGGGCCTCGCGCGGGGAGCCGAGCCGGGTCTCCTCCCCCTCGATGGCGAAGGTGCCGCCGTCGTGCTGGTGCAGCCCCGCGACGATCTTGATGAGGGTGGACTTGCCCGCGCCGTTGTCCCCGAGGACGCAGGTGATCTCCCCGGCGTGCACCTCGAGGGAGACGCCGTCCAGGGCCTGGACGTTGCCGTAGTACTTACTGATGTCACTGAGCGCGACCAGAGGCGTCCGGGACGCCCGAGATGTCTGGGACGTACTCATTTGCTCTCCTCCGCCCGCTTGCGGACCCACCAGTTGAGCAGCGTGGCGAGCAGCAGCATCGCCCCGAGGAAGAACTTGAACCAGTCGGCGCCCCACTGCGCGTAGACGATGCCCTTGTTGGTCATGCCGAAGATGAACGCGCCGACGGCCGCGCCGACCGCCGAACCGTAGCCGCCGGTCAGCAGGCAGCCGCCGATGACGGCGGCGATGATGTAGAGCAGCTCATTGCCCACGCCCTCGCCGGACTGGACGACGTCGTAGTTGAACAGCAGATGCTGGCCGGAGATCCAGGCGGCCAGCGCGACGCCCAGATAGAGGCCGATCTTGGTGCGCTCCACCGGTACGCCGACCGCGCGGGCCGCCTCCTTGGCGCCGCCCACCGCGAAGATCCAGTTCCCGGCACGGGTGCGCAGCAGGATCCAGGTGGCGAGCGCGATCAGGGCGAACCACCACAGGACGGTGATCTGCACCTCGACGTCCCCGATGGTCAGATGCGAGGCGAAGACCTTATGGGCGGAGGGGAAGCCCTCCATGTCGGCGATGGTCTTGGTGGAGACGGTGTCGCTGATCAGCTTGGTGAAGCCGAGGTTGCAGCCCTGGAGGATCAGGAAGGTGCCGAGCGTGATGATGAAGCTCGGCAGATTGGTGCGGACCAGCAGATAGCCGTTGAAGAAGCCGATCGCGAGGG
This sequence comes from Streptomyces sp. 11-1-2, assembly GCF_003595545.1. Lineage (NCBI taxonomy): Bacteria > Bacillati > Actinomycetota > Actinomycetes > Kitasatosporales > Streptomycetaceae > Streptomyces > Streptomyces sp. 11-1-2. Next base: position 8,347,312 of record NZ_CP022545.1, on the reverse strand, counting down.
TGGCCAGCAGGGACACCCCGGCACCGACCCATACGTTCGCCGTCATCTGGTACGAGAACATCGACGAGATCAGCGCCGAGCTGGTCACCAGGACGCCGGTCGACAGATCGAACTCCCCGCCGATCATCAGCAGCGCGACCGGCACCGCCATGATCCCGATGGTCGAGGAGGCGTACAGCACGGTGCTGAAGCTGGACCACTGGAGAAAGGCGTCGGCGACGATCGAGAAGAAGACGAAGACGGCGACGGCGCCGACGACCGCGCCCAGCTCCGGCCGCCCCGCGAGCCGGCGCGGCAGCGAGCCACGGACCGGCTGCCGGCTCGCGAGTTCTTCGACGGGCGGTGCCTCCGCGCTCATCGGGTGCCCCGCTTCGTGTACGACGCGAGCTCGGCGGCGTCGTCCTTGGTGATGATCTGCGGTCCGGTCAGCACCGGATTGCCGCCGCCGAGCACATCGGCGTTGTAGCGGTTGAGCCACAGCAGATCCACGGCCTCATAGCCCTGGAGATACGGCTGCTGGTCCACGGCGAAACCGAGCGTGCCGTCCTGGAGCGCCGCGGCGACCTTGGCGTTGAGGTCGAAGGTGTCGATCTCGGCCTTGCTGCCCGCCTGGTCCGCGGCCTTGGCGGCGGTGTCCGCGAAGGGCGCGCCGAGGGTGAGCACGGTGTCGATGCCCTTGTCCGACTGGAGCTTGGCCTCGATCGAGGACTGCACATCGGGCATGTTGGTGCCCTCGACGTAGATCTTCTCCATCTTGCCGTCGAAGGTCTTGGCCGCGCCGTCGCAGCGCTGCTCATGGCCGACGTTGCCCTGCTCGTGGAGCACGCACAGGGCCTTCTTGCGGCCCCGCTTGTTGAGCTCGTCGCCGACGGCCTCGCCCGCGATGGTCTCGTCCTGGCCGACGTGGGTGAGCGCGCCGAACGCCTTGGACACCTCGGAGCCGGAGTTGACGGTGATCACCGGTATCCCGGCCTTCTGCGCCTTCTTCACCACGGCCTTCATGGCGTCGGGCTTGGCGAGGGTGACGATCAGGCCGTCGACCTTCTGGTCGATGTAGGACTGGACCAGCTGGGACTGCTCCTTGCCCTCCTCGTTGTGGGCGTAGAGGAACCGGATGTTGTCCTTGACCGCGGCCTGCTTGGCGCCGCTCTGGACGATGTCCCAGAAGGTGTCGCCGTCGCCGGAGTGGGTGACCATCGCGAAGGTCCACTTCGGGGTGTTGACCGCCGCCCGCCCCCCGGCGGCCGCCTCCCTCGCGGCCCGCTCCTCGGCACGCTTGCCGCCCGTACTGCTGCAGCCCGCCAACGCCGTACCCAGCACCGCCGCCAGCACGGCGGCGGTCATCGCACGTGCCCCTCTCCGCACCTTCGCCACGAAGACCCGCCCTTCTCACTGTGTGTTCGTCCCGCTGTCACCTTCGCGGCCGGGTCCGGCATGATCGGGCCCGGCCGCCGCCAAGTATCCGTTACCGGCCCTGGCCGGGGCTTCCGGGGTGCTCGGCGGCGCCGCGTACGGTGAAACCCGTGGCGGGCCCGGTGCCCGTCCGGCTGGAGGACTTGTAGCGGGGGACGCGGGACACGTCAAGAACAGCGGCGGGGTACGGCGGGAACGGCGGCCCGCCTGGGCGAGAACAGCGGCCGGTACGGCGGGAGCGAAGGGCTCAGGGGCGTACGAGGAGCTGGAACTCGAAGGCGTAGCGCGAGGCCCGGTAGGTGTGCGAGCCGAATTCCACGGCCCGGCCGGTGTCGTCGAAGGTCGTGCGCTCCATGGTCAGCAGCGGCGCCCCCTCCGGCTCCCCGAGCTGCTCCCCCTCCTCGGCGGTGGCCGCGCGGGCGCCGACCGCCTGGCGGGCGCTGTGCAGGGTGATCCCGGCCGCGCGCATCAGCCGGTAGAGCCCGGTGCCCTCCAGCTCGGCGCTGTCCAGCTTGAGCAGGCCCACGGGGAGGTGGTTGCGCAGATGGGCCATGGGCTCGCCGTGCGCCAGCCGCAGCCGCTCGATCAGCACCACCTCGGCACCCTCGGAGATGCCGAGCGCGGCAGCGACCTCGGCGGTCGCGAGCTCGGTCGTGTTCAGCAGCACCTGGGTGGCAGGGCGCTGACCGGCCGCTTCCAGGTCGTCGTAGAGGCTGCTCAGCTCCAGCGGGCGCTTGACCTGGCTGTGCACCACCTGCGTGCCCACGCCCCGGCGGCGCACCAGCAGCCCCTTGTCGACCAGCGACGAAATGGCCTGCCGGACGGTGGGGCGGGACAGCCCGAGCCGCCCGGCCAGCTCGATCTCATTGCCCAGCAGGCTGCCGGGCGCCAGCCGCCCCTGCTCGATCGCCGCCTCGAGCTGCTGGGACAGCTGGAAATACAGCGGGACCGGACTGCTGCGATCCACGCTGAGCTGGAGCGCCTCAGCCCCGCCCGAAGAGTCTTCTTCCTCCATAGCCACGGGGCGAGGGTATCCGGATGAGCACATGACGGGAAGTCGTGAAGTTCTGTTGTCCGGACAAACTACGCACAGTCGACCCGCCGGGGCCGACAACGCTGTCAGCCAAGGGGCCGTCCCGCCTCCTGAGGGGTCTGCTCGCGCAGCCGGGCGGCGGACCGGGCCAGCCGTATGGCGCCGACCACCGGCAGGGCGAGCGCTATCAGGAGGGAGGCCACGAACGCGGGGGCGCTGATCCCGTCGAACGCCAGGGAGAGGGCGGCCGCCAGCACCGGCACCGTCACCAGCGGCGACAGGACGAACAGCGTGGCCTGCCGCTTCTCGCGCCGCACCCACGGCGCGGACCGCCACAGCCGGACGAGCGCCCCCAAGGCGGCGACCAGCCCCAGCGGTATGCCCACGCCCGGGACCAGGCACAGCGGCACCGGCAGCACGGCGAGGCCGAGCGTCAGCCAGGTGCCGCCGGGGTTCTCCGGCTCGGGGGGAATGCTGCCGGACTCCTCGGCCAGCGCGTCCGCCGCGATCTCCTCCGGGGTTCCGATCCAGTCGAGCGCCCGCCGTACCCGCTCCTCGCTGATCGCCGGGCCGCCGTCCGCGGCGGGATCCTCGGTGACGTCGTCCGCGGCGGGATCCTCGGTGACGTCGTCCGCCAGCGCCGCCGCGATCTCCTCGCGCAGATCCTCGAGCAGTTCCTCCCGCCACGCGGCGGGAAGCGCCGCGGTCCGCCGCTCGACCGAGGCCAGGAAGGTCCGCACGAGGGGGTGGCTGAGGGGGCTGCTCATATCGTCTCTCCGGATGCGAGGAAACGTTCACCGGTCCGGGGCATTACAACCGGCATCCGTCAGCGTGTAGCACCCGCGCAAGGGCCGCGCCCGAATTCGCGCAAATGCGCATCCCGCTGTGGGCGACAGGCTAGTGTCCTGCGCCGGTAGTTGATCGTTAGTAGTGGTGTGACTTCTGCTGCTGGTGCATCAGTTCCTCGTCGGGGCCCGAAGCTGGAGCCGTTGCTGCTCTGTGATGAGGAGCGGGCGGTGTTGGAGCGGTGGACGCGTCGGGCGACATCGGCCCAGGCTCTGGCCCTGCGCGCGCGGATTGTGCTGGCGTGTGCGGGGCCGGAGGTGCCGCCGATTGTGGCGGTTGCTCGGGATCTGCGGGTGAGTGCGGACACGGTCCGCAAGTGGCGGCGCCGGTTCCTCGCTGAGCGGCTGGATGGCCTGGCCGACGAGCCGCGGCCGGGCCGGCCGCCCACCATCAGCATCGATCAGGTGGAGGCGGTCGTGGTCACCACGCTGGAGGAGATCCCGAAGAACGCCACCCACTGGTCCCGTAGGTCGATGGCCGAGCACAGTGGCCTGTCGAAGTCGACCGTTGGCCGGATCTGGCGGAAGTTCCAGCTCAAGCCGCACCAGACAGACACCTTCAAGCTGTCGACGGACCCGTTGTTCGTGGAGAAGGTCTACGACGTCGTCGGCCTGTACTTCAACCCGCCCGAGGGCGCCGTGGTGCTGTCGGTGGATGAGAAATCGCAGATCCAGGCTCTGGACCGGTCCCAGCCGGTGCTGCCGATAATGCCGGGCATGCCCGAGCGCCGGACCCATGATTACGTGCGCAACGGCCTGACCACCTTGTTCGCCGCGTTCGACGTCGCCACCGGCGAGGTCATCAGTGCTCTGCACCGTCGGCACCGGGCAGCGGAATTCAAGAAGTTCCTGATCAGGATCGACAAGGAGGTGCCCGCGCATCTCCAGGTCCATCTGATCTGTGACAACTACGGCACCCACAAGACCCCAGCGATCAGGACGTGGCTGGCCAAACACCCCCGCTTCCACATGCACTTCACCCCGACGGGCTCCTCCTGGATCAACCAGGTCGAGCGGTGGTTCGGCTTCCTGGCCGACCAGAAGATCCGCCGCGGCGCACACAAGAACGTCCAGACCCTTGAAGCCGACATCCGCACCTGGGTCAAGGACTGGAACGCAGACCCCAAGCCGTTCATCTGGACCAAGACCGCCGAGGAGATCCTCGAATCCCTCGCCCAATTCTGCCGACGGATCTCCGGCGCAGGACACTAGTAGGCGGCCCTGTCGCCCCCGCTGTGGGTCATGGCCCGGTCCATCTCGGCACCGGTGAGCCCGGCGGGGAGCGGGGCGGTGCCGGAGCGGGCGCGCAGACCGTCCAGGACGAGCGCGGCGACGCGGCGGGCGGCCCGCTCCCAGGCGTCGGGCGGGAGTTGGGCACGGGCGAGCGTCGCGCCGGTGACGACGAGGTCGGCGGCGGTGGCATCGGGCCGGATCGAGCCGTCGTCGATGCCCCGCTTCAGGACCGCGGCCAACGACCTGGAGATCCGCGGGCCGAGAGGGTCGGCCCCGTTCTGCGGATGCGGGCCGAGGGGGTCGGCCCCGTTCTGCGGGCGCGGGCCGGGGGCACTGAGCAACGGCAGGGCGAGATGGCGACGTTCGGCGAGGAGCCGGTCCAGGAAACCGGCCAGCGCGTCCAGCGGTGGCGCCGCGCTGGCCTCGGCCTCCTCGGCGAGGTCGGCCACGAGCTGGTGGGCGCGGTGGACGACGGCCGCGTATAACTCGTCGCGGTCGGCGAAGTTCCGGTACAGCGTGGCGATGCCGACCCCGGCCTCGCGCGCCACCACGTCCAACGGCACGGCGGGCCCATCGCGGAGCAGGACCCGCTCGGCCGCGTCGAGAAGGGCGGCGCGGTTGGCGACGGCGTCCGAGCGGCGGCGCACGGGCTGGGCGGGACTCATGGTGCCATCTTCCCGCTCCGGGCACCGCGGGGGGCGGCGGACGCAAGAGTCCTACGGCGATGCCCAGATTTTCAGCCGCCGCCCGTCCGCCGCCGGTTCACTGCCCCATCCGCCCCATCCGCCCCTCGCGGCTTCACCGCTTCACCGCTTCACCCATTCATCCTCGTACTTCTTGTACGTACCGTCGTGCGTGGCCAGATGGACCCACTGGTCGACGTACTCCTTGAACTGCGCGTCGCCGCGCGGCAGGGCGTACGCCTTCTCGGAGAAGGAGAACGGCTCGTCGGGGTGGACCGCGCACAGCTCCGGGTGGATCGCGGACTGGTAGCGGGTCTCGCTGGCGTCCGTCATCATCACATCGGCGCGGCCCGCGATGATCTCGTCGAAGATCGTGGTGTTGTCCGGATGGACGGTGAGAGTGGCCCGTTTGACATGGGCTCGGGCGAACTCCTCATTGGTGCCACCCGGGTTGACCACCACCCGCACGCCCGGCCGGTCGATGTCCTCCAGCGTGCGGTACCTGTCCTTGTCCGCGCAGCGCACGATCGGCGTCTTGCCATCGGTGAGATACGGCTCGCTGAAGGACGCCTTACGGGCGCGGGCCAGGGTCACCGACACCCCGCCCATGCCCACGTCGCAGCGTCCGGCGGCAAGGTCGTCCACCAGGGTGGCCCAGGTGGTGGGCACGAACGCCGGTTTGGCGTCCAGGCTCTTGGCGAGGTCCCCGGCCATCTTGATGTCGATGCCGGTGTAGGCGCCGGACTTGGGGTCGCGATGGCTGAAAGGCCGGTAGTCGCCCGTGGTGCACACCCGCAGCACCCCGCGCTCGGGCACCCGGTCGAGCAGGGTGCCGCGCTGCGGCCGGGCGCGGTCGGCGGCGGACGCCCGCGGCGACTCGGGCTTGGACGTGGAGCCGACGGCCAGCGCCGAACCGGCGGCGGTGGCGGCGAGCACGGCGGCGAGGGCGGACAGCATGACGGTACGTCTCACGGCACCTCCTGGGCGCGAGCGGGCGGCCGGTACGAGCCGCATGATCACAGCGCGCTCAGGGTGGCAGAACTCCCGCCCCACGGGAAGCCGTTGACCGCCCGCTGGGATACGCGGACGTACGGCTCGGGCACCGCCATTCGTACGACCCGCGCCCCGCCGTCCGTACAGCCCGCGCGCCCCCTGTCAGTACGGCCCTCCCCGCCGTCCGTACAGCCCGGGCACAGCGGTCCGTACGGCCCGCGCCCCCGTCCGTACAGCCCGCGCACAGCGGTCCGTACGGCCCGCGCCCCCGTCCGTACGGCCCGCGCGCCTCCTCAGTACAGCTCCGGCGCCGAGTCCAGCGGTGGTGCCACATCCGCGAGGCGGGCCAGCAGCTCGGCGGCGCGCTTGCCCACGGTGTCCCGGTCGCCCTCGGACAGCGCGGAGCCCATTCCGCACGCGACGGCCCCGGCCGCGATCCAGTCCGGGGCCTCGGCCAGCGTCACCCCGCCGGTGGGGACCACGGCGGCCTGCGGCAGCGCGGCCCGTACGTCGCTGACCCATCGGGGCCCGTAGGCGGAGGCGGGGAAGAGCTTCAGGGCGTCCGCGCCCAGCTCCATCGCGTGCACCGCCTCGGTGGGTGTGGCCACGCCGGGGAAGACCGGCAGACCGTAGCGGTGGCCGGTGCGGATGACCTCGGGGTCCAGGCTCGGCGAGACGAGGAAGCGGGCGCCCGCGTCCACCGCCATCCGGGCCGAGGCGGCGTCGAGCACCGTGCCCGCGCCGATCACCGCGTCATCACCGACCTCCCGGATCAGTGTGGTGACCGCCTCCAGGGCGAAGGGCGTGGTCAGCGAGATCTCCAGGCTGGTGATACCGGCGGAGAGCAGACTGTCCGCCGTGGCATGGGCGTGGTCGTAGCTGTCGCTACGGACGATGGCGAGAACGCGCTGCGCGAGCGCGGCCCGGGTGATCTCCCAGCGGTACACGGCGGTCGCCGCCTTCCTCTCCCAAGTGCTGCTGGCGATGCCGCCCCGGATTGCCTCCGGGATATGCGGCGGTTTCGGTGTGCGGTGGACGATGTGCGGTGCTGTGATGCGCTTGGTGGATCGATATCTGGCTTGTCGGTGTTACCGGCGCTGTCCGCGCCGTCTGCGCTGTCTCCGTTGTCCGCGTTGCCCGTGTTGTCTGTGTCGGCTCAGCGGTACACCGCGTCCCCGCCCTTGGACAGCTCGGCGAGCGCCCGGTCCCGCGCGGCGGCGGTGGGCAGCCCGTCCGTATCGGTGGCGGCCTGGACGACGAGGGCGGCCACGCACACCGCCTCGGCGAGCGCCTGGTGCTCGTGCAGCCCGCGCAGGCGGGCCGACAGATAGCCGGCCGCGAAGCCGTCACCGGCCCCGATCGGGTCGACGACCGGCACCGCGTGGGGCGCCTGGTCCCAGCCGCCGTCCGCGGTGAGGACGGTCGAGGAGTGGTCGGCGCGCTTGATCACGACCTCGTCGGCCCCGCCGCGCAGCAGCTCCCGCGCGGCCTCGTCGGCGGGTTGGGCGGTCAGCAGCTCCAACTCGTCCTCGCCCGCCAGGACGATGTCGGCGTCGCGCAGCAACGGGCCCGCCGTCTGGGCCCACTGCGCCGCGCCGCCCAGCTTGTGTCGTACGTTCGGATCGAAGGACACCTTGGCCCCGGCCGCACGGGCCAGCTCCACCAGGCGCCGGCTCGCGGCCGCCGCCGTCGGCGAGAGCATCGGCGTGATCCCGGACAGATGCAGCAGCCGGGTGCCTTCGAGGGCCTCGGGGCGTATCTGCTCGGGCGTCAGCCGGGAGGCGGCCGATCCCATGCGGTAGTACTGCACATCGATGGCGCGGTGCGCATGACTGTCCCGCATCAGCAGCCCGGTGGGGGCGTGGTCGTCCACGATCGCGTGGGCGACGTCCACACAGTCGGCGCGCAGCTCGCGCAGCACCGCCTCCCCCGCGGGGTCGGCGCCGACCCGGCCGAGCCAGCGCACCCCGTGGCCGAGCCGGGCGAGGCCCACGGCCACATTGGACTCGGCCCCCGCCACCGACCGGCGGAAATGCACGGCCCGGTCCAGCGGGACCCCGGGCTCGGCGAGCAGCAGGAGCATCGCCTCCCCGCACGTGACCACTTCCGGACCGTTCGCCACCATGCCTCCCCGCACGTCCGCTGCTAACCGAGACGGTATCGGGAAGCAACGACAATGACCCGCGCGGGGTTCCCGGGGCGGTGACCGTTATCGGGGCGGCGACGGGGCGAAGGGCGGTCCGAGGGCGGATCCGAGGGTGGATCTGAGGTCGGGCGCAGACTGCGTTGCGGCCGCTGCCCTGATGAGGGGCAGCGGCCGCGGTGCGGGGGGTGGCGGTCTTCGGTGGGGCCGCGTCAGCAGCCGCGGTCGACCAGGTCGAACGAGGCGTAGTGGTCCGAGGTGTAGTAGTCCTCGTCCGTCTGCTTACCGGTGACGATGCGCCGGGCGCCACGGTCGTCGGAGCCCGGGGTGATCACGGTGTACTCGTGGTAGTAACCGGAGGACTGGGACGGAAGGACGCCTTCACGGTTCTGGAAGACGGTGCCGTCCTGGGGGAACGGGTAGGGGCCACCCTGCTCGATCAGGTCCAGGGTGTCATGGGCCTGGGACGGCAGATCCGAGTAGCAGATGTCGCCGACGGCCGCGATGACCTGCGACGACACAACGGTCTGCGAGGCCGCCGGGGCGACGGCGGTGGCCGCGGTGGCCGTGCCGCCGATGATCAGCGTCGAGACGAGGGCGCCGAGGGCACCGATGCGAGCGATCCGTGGGGGGATTGTCATAGACATAGCATGACGCGCGTAGACGCTGTCGTGTCAATGCCAAGTGACCGCCGTTCGCCGGGAGTTCACAAGAACTGCGCGAAGCGCCAGAGGAGGTAACGAAAGCGCAACCTCCCGTCGCCTCGGCGCGCTTCTTGCCTCTCAGGCAAAACTTTTGCCCGAGAGGTCAAAACTGGCTATACCGGAGACATGCACCCGCTCCCCCACGGTCCCGACGAGGGGCCCACGGACGGACCGGCCGACGGTCACCCCGGCGGACCGTCCGCCGAACTGCCCACCGTCGCTCCCCGCCTGCGTGACCTGCGGCGGCGCAGTGGTCTGACACTCGAGGCCGCCGCCCATCGCGTCGGGCTCTCACCCGCGCATCTGTCGCGGCTGGAGACGGGCCGCCGCCAGCCCTCGCTCCCGATGCTGCTGACCCTGGCCCGTACCTACGGAACCACGGTATCCGACCTGCTCGGCGAGGAGACCTCGGAACGGGACCCGGTCGTGCGGGCCGACCGCATGGAGGCGCAGGAGGCGGGCGGCTGGACCTACTGGCAGGCCGGCGGCTCCGGCCGGGCCATGCAGGCGCTGCGGCTGCATGTGCCGGAGCGCTCCGGCGCCCAGGAGGGCCTGGTGCGGGTCCACCCCGGCGAGGAGTGGCTCTACGTCCTGGGCGGCCGGCTGCGGCTGACCCTCGGCGAGACCGTGCACGCCCTCTCCCCGGGCGACGCGGCCCATTTCGACTCGCTCACCCCGCACCGCATCGCCGCCGCCTCGCCCGGCGGCGTGGATCTGCTCTTCGTCCACACGCTGCTGCAGAGCGGCGCGGCCGAGCTGTGCCTCGGCGACGCCCCTCGCCGAGGAAGGCCCGGTACGCCATGAAGGAGGACGAGAACGACATGACCGCGCACCACATGAGCCCGAGCGATACCCGGACGGACCCGACGGTGCATGCCCGGACCGGCCCGAACGAGGAGGACCGGGCGCCGATGAGCTTCACGGTCCGGGTCTTCATCTACCTCGTGGGCGTCCACTTCATCGCCGCTTTCCTCTTCTTCCTCTTCTACGTCGCGGGCGGGTAATCAGAGGCGGGGGCCCAGGGGCCCAGCCGCTCGTCACCCCGCGTGGGTGGAGAACATCCCACCCGTCGGCCCCTGCTTGTCGCCGCCCTGCGCCTTCTTCAGGGCGTTCGCCAGGCCCTCGATGGTGAGCGACTGCAGGATCACCCGCCCATTGCCCTCCAGCGTGGCCAGCGACAGCCCCTCGCCGCCGAAGACCGCGTTCATCAGCCCCTGGCGGTTGAGCCCGCCGATGCGCTCCACGCCGTACCGGATGCCTTCCTCGAAGGCCACGATGCAGCCCGTGTCGACCTCGATCCGGCCGCCGAAATCGGCCGGATTCAGGTCGATGAAGTTGCCCGCACCACAGATGATCACGGTGCCGTGCCCGGTGAACTTCTCCAGGATGAATCCCTCGCCGCCGCTGCGCCCGGTCTTCCCGCCCTGGAAGGCGATCCCGAACTCCACAGTGGACTCGGCCGCCACGAAGGCGTCCTTCTCCGCGAACCACGCCCGCGCCCCGTCCAGCTCCAGCGCCCGCATCTCACCGGGCAGCACCCCCGCGAAGCCGACGGTGCCCTCGCCGCCGGTGGCGGTGAAGTACTGGAACGCCAGCGACTCCCCGGCCAGCGCCCGCTGCCCCACCTGCATGGCGGTGCCCATGGCCTGGCGCAGCATCCCGCCCATCCCGCCGCCCCCGGCGCTCCCGCCATTGCCCCCGGCGGCCTGACCGCCGCCCCCGCCGGGCCCGGACAGCCGGGTCTCCATCGTCACGTTCGCCGTCTTGAACAGGAACTTCCCGGCCTCGCAGTAGACGGTCTGCCCCGGCTGCAGGGTGCAGACCGCCATCTGCATGGCGTTGCCGACGATCTCTTGCCGCAGGGTCACAGCCAATCTCCTCGAAGGTCGTATCAAGCGCGTCGGCCCGGGTCGGTCGCATCGGCCTCATCGGCCTCATCGCTCCCGTCCGTACCGTCCGTCGCGTCCGGTGCTGCCAGATGGTGTCAGGTGATGTCGTAACCGGACATCCGGGTCAACGTCCGACCCGGATGTCCGGGTTCCGGGAGCTTGGCACAATGCCGGTCGTGGCCCGGCCCCGGGGGCGATGCTGAAGGGAGCATGGCGATGAACACCAGCGCTGCGACGACGGCCCGCACGATGTGGGCCCTTTTCGAGCCGATCCACGCGGTCGCGTACTTCGCGCCGGAGGCCGAGGCCGCGTACGAGGACGTGGGGCTGCGCGGCTTCTGGCGCGGCTACTTCGCGGGCCGCGCCGCGCCGCTCGGACCGGTCGGGCCGGAGCCCGTCGTGGCGGCCTTCTTCACCTTCGCGCCCGCCATGGTCGCCCGCGCCCTGCCCGACGTCTGGTCCCTGACCACGCCCGGGCGGGCCCTGGAGCTCCGCCGTACGGGCGCCGCGGCCGCCCTCGACCGGCTGCTCGCCGGGCGCGAGCGCGAGGTGGAGCGCGCCGCCGAGACCCTGGTCCCCCGCGCGGCGGGCCTGGAGGGGTCCGGCCGGGTGCTGGCCGCCGCGAACGGCGCGCTTGACTTCCCCGACAAGCCGGTCGAGCGGCTGTGGCATGCGACGACCCTGCTGCGCGAGCACCGCGGCGACGGCCATGTCGCGGCCCTGGTCGCCGCCGGTCTCGACGGCTGCGAAGCCCTCGTCCTCCGATCCGCCGTCGACCTCCCCCGCACCGAACTCCAGCCCCACCGCGGCTGGACCGACCAGGAGTGGGACGCCGCCGCCCGGCGCCTGACCGACCGGGCCCTGCTCACCCCGGACGGCACCGCGACGCAGGCCGGACGCGAGCTGCTCAGGACGGCCGAGACCGCGACGGACCGAGCGGCGGAACGCCCTTGGCGACCGATGGGCCCTGACGAGGTGGCGACCCTGGTACGGCTCCTCACCCCACTGGCCACCGCCTGCGCCGCCGCCCTGCGCTTCCCCAACCCGATCGGGGTCCCGGAGCCGACGGGGAGCCGGCGGGCTTGAACCTGGTCGACTGTCCGGACCTGGCACAGGAGGTCCGCCGGGGTGGTGGGAGGCGAGAGTGAGAACCGAAGGCTAGCCGCCGCTCAGCTCCGCATGGCGTGCGGTGAGCCGCTGCGCGCCGTGTTCGGTCAGCGTTCCGTGCAGTCGCAGGCGGGCGACGCCGCCGTCCGGGTAGATGTCGATCCGGACGTGGGTCACGGGCGGGGCCGCGTCGAGGAGGAAGCGGTGGACCGTATCGGGCTGGAGGCGGGTGCGGGGCAGGAGTTCGGTCCAGGCCGGGGAGGTGTGGTCGGCCGGGTCCGCGCCGGAGGTGGCGTCGAGGCCGTACAAGGCCGCCCAGCCCGGTGCGTTGCCCTTGTAGCAGCCGGTGTCGATCTCCACGGCGCGCAGGGACGCCTGGGCGGTGAGGCGGTAGCGGACCCAGTCGTGGCCCGTGTCGCGGCGGCGGCGGGTCTCCCAGCCCTCGTCCATCTTGTGGGAGCGGCCGGGCTGGATGGAGTTGGCGGGCGGGGAGTAGAAGCGGTCGGAGGCGTCCTCGGCCGCGCCGCCGTGCTCCAGCGCCACCACGTCGAAGGTGCCGAGCGCGGTGAGCCACGCCGGGTCGGGGGCGACCTCGCCGTGGACGCGGAGGCGGGCGATGCCGCCGTCGGGGTGCTGCTTGAGGCGGAGATGGGTGAAGCGGCGGCCTACGGAGACCGGGAAGCCGTTGGCCGCGTGGCCGCCGATCCGCGTACGGGGGACGAGTTCCGTCCATACGACGTCGTCGGCGAGGAGTTCCTCGGGGGACGGGGTGCCGTACACCGCCGTCGCCTCGACGCTCACCGCCCGCGGGTAGTTGCCGCGGAAGTGGGCGGTGTCGACGACGATGCCGTGGACGACGCCGGGCGCGCCGAGGCGGATCAGGGCCCAGTCGTGGTCGTCCTCGGCCGGATGCGGGGTGTCGGCCGAGGCTCCGCGCCGCCGCCGGGTCTCCCAGCCGTCCATGACCTTGCCCTTGTGGCCGAAGGCGGCGGGGTCGAAGTGCGGGGGTTCGGGCTTCAGCAGATTCTCGCGCTCGGCGAAGAACTCGTCGTTGGCCGCGACCACGCTTCCGCCGAGCCGCCGGTCGGCCAGGTCCACGAGGTGGGTGAAGGGGAGGTCGGCGGTCCGGTAGTCGGCGTACGGATCGCCACCGCCGTACGGGGCGGCGTCGCCGGTGAAGCGGGGGGTCGGCGCGGTCATGTGCGGGGCTGCCTTTCCAGGAGTCGGCCGGTGGGTTCGCTCGTCGCGCCACGGTCGGCGATCGCGCCATGGTCGGCGATCTTCCGGCCGCGCAGCCAGGTGGACCGTACGACGCCGTAGAGCGTTCTGCCCGCGTAGGCGGTGACCCGGTTGCGGTGGTGCAGGGCGGCGGGGTCGACGGTGAAGGTCTCGTCGGGGGCGAGGACCGCGAAGTCGGCGTCGCGGCCGGCCTCGATGGCGCCCTTACGGTCGAGGCCGACGAGCGCGGCGGGGCCGGTGGACATCCAGCGGGCCACGTCGTGGAGGGTGTGGCCGCGCCGCCGGGCCGCCGTCCAGACGGCGGGGAGGCCGAGCTGGAGCGAGGAGATGCCGCCCCAGGCCCGCCCGAAGTCGTCCACCTTGAGGTCGGCCGTACAGGGCGAGTGGTCGGAGACGACGCAGTCGATCTCACCGGCCGCCAGGCCCGCCCACAGCGCGTCCTGGTTGGCGGCCTCCCTTATGGGCGGACAGCATTTGAACTCCGTGGCGCCGTCGGGGACTTCCTCGGCGGTGAGGGTCAGGAAGTGCGGGCAGGTCTCCACGGTGATCCGGACGCCCTTACGGCGGGCGTCGGCGATCAGCGGCAGCGCGTCGGCGGACGAGAGGTGCAGGACGTGGACGCGGGCGTCCAGCTCGTGGGCGAGGGCGATGAGGCCCGCGATGGCCTCGTTCTCGGCGGCGCGCGGGCGTGAGGCGAGGAAGTCGGTGTAGCGGGGGCCGGTCGGCGGCGGGGCGCCGTCGATGAGATGGGGGTCCTCGGCGTGGACGATCAGCAGTCCGCCGAAGCCCGCGATCTCGCGGAGGGCGGTCTGGAGCTGGTCGGGGGCGAGCGGCGGAAACTCGTCCACGCCGGAGGGGAGCAGGAACGCCTTGAACCCGAGGACGCCCGCGTCGTGCAGCGGCTCCAGGTCCGGGGCGTTCCCGGGCACGGCGCCGCCCCAAAACCCGATGTCGACATGGGCCGACCGCCGGGCGACGGCCCGTTTGACCTCCAGGGCCGGGACGGTGGTGGTCGGCGGGACGCTGTTGAGCGGCATGTCGACGAGGGTGGTGACGCCGCCGGCCGCGGCGGCGCGGGTGGCGGAGCCGAACCCCTCCCAGGCGGTGCGGCCGGGGTCGTTGACATGGACGTGGGTGTCGACGAGGCCGGGGAGCAGGACGTCGTCGCCGAGGTCCTCGACCCTCGCGCCGTCCGGGTCCGGGGTGTCGTACGGCCCGACGGCCACGATGCGGCCGCCGGCGACGGACACGGAGGCCGCGCGCAGTCCGTCCGGCGTGACCACCCTGGCCGAGCGCAGCACCAACTCCACGTCGGGCACCGATATCCTCCTCGCCTCCACCCTCGCCGATTCCGCGAAACGGAATCAACTTTCCGTTGAATGATTCACTCGGTGGACGGCCCGGTCAAGGCCCCACCTGCCGCGACCTGCGACGGAATCGGCGCATCGACCCCTGTCCCGCCGGTCCGGATCCTCGCGGACCTCAGGGCATAGATACCCCCGGCGAGGGCCATTCCGAAGACCCAGGAGAACGGGGCCAGGTCCTCGAACCCCTTGACCAAGGCCAGCACCGCCGCTATCGCGGCCGAGGGCACGAAGGCGATGATCGCCTCCGGATTGAAGCCCTTGCGGTAGTAGTACGCGCCCGACGCATCGGCGCTGAAGAGCGCGTCGACGTCGATATGGCCGCGCCGCACCAGGTAGTAGTCCACGAGCAGGATGGCGACCAACGGGCCGAGGAAGGCGCCGAGGGCGCCCAGGAAGTACTGGATGACGATCGGGCTGGAGTAGAGCTTCCACGGCATGACCACGATCGCGAGCACCGCCGTGATCATGCCGCCGCGCCGGAAGTCGAGATACTTCGGCGCGAGATTGGCGAAGTCGTACGCGGGCGAGACGAAGTTGGCGACGACGTTGATGCCGATGGTGGCGACCATGAACGACAGCACGCCGAGCACCGTGACCACGGGGTTGTCGATCTTCGCGATGATCTCGACCGGATCGGAGATCGCCGCACCGAACACCGAGATCGTGCCGGCCGTCATCAGCACGGAGACGACGGCGAAGGCGGTGAAGTTCACCGGCAGCCCGAGCAGATTGCCGCGCCGGTAGGCCCGGTGATCCGGGGTGAACCGCGCGAAGTCGGCGTAGTTGAGCACGAGGGTGAGGAAGGTGGCGACCGTCAGGCTGACCGCGATCAGGCTCTGATGGAGCTGCTCGCCCCCGCTGAGCCCGGTCAGGCTGTCGGTGAGCGAGATGTCCCCGCCCGCCTTGGCGATCAGCCATACGGCGAGCGCGAGCATCACCAGCCAGACGACCGGGCCGGTGGCCAGGTCCTGCACCTTGCGGATGAACTCCATGCCCCGGGTGAGCAGCACCGCCTGCAGCAGCCACATCACCAGGAAGGCGATCCAGCCGAGGGTGGACAGACCGAGGATGGAGTCGTGGTCGTAGTCGGCGAGCGAGGGCGCCAACTGGACGCCGAGGAGGACCAGGGCTTCGGAGGCCAGCCAGGTCTGGATGCCGTACCAGGCGACCGCCATCACCGCCCGCAGCAGGGCGGGAATGTTGGCCCCGTACACCCCCCAGCTGGCCCGCGCCAGGACCGGGAACGGCACCCCGGTGCGGTGGCCGGCGTGGCCCATGCGGTTCATGAACCAGTAGAGGATGGTGACTCCGGCCAGCAGGGACAGGAACACCTCCCAGGTCGGCAGCCCCAGCACGAACAGGCTCGCCGCGAAGGCGTAGTTGCTGATCGCGTGGGTGTCCGACATCCACATGGCGAAGATGCTGTACGTCCCCCAGGTGCGCTCCACGGCGGGGGCGAGGTCCTCGTTATAGAGACGGGGGTCTGGTGTGGCGGGTGATGCCATGGCGCCCTCCGGGGAACTGGGACGGAAATTCTTTTCCGCATGACGGTGCCGCGAAGGTGTTGCCGATCGATTACGCGGGAGTTGCCGTGAACGTCGCCCGTGGGCCCGGTCCGCCCGGCGGATCGGAAACCCTCGGATCGCGGATCGGAAAACCCTCGGATTCAGGACGGGCGGGCGCTGATGGGCCAGCCGCCGATGGCCTTGGGACGGGGCGCGGCGAAGGCGCGCACCTTGCTGGTGGAGAGCCCGAGCCCGACGACCGCCTCGGCGAAACGCACCGCGGCGGCGACGCCGTCCACCACCGGAACCCCGCCCAGCGCCGCCGAGACCCGCTCCTGGAGCCCCGCCATGCCGCCGCACCCCAGACAGATGACCTCGGCGCCGTCCCGCTCCACGACCTCACGCGCGGTCCGGACGATGAGCTCCACGGTGCGCTCGGGGTGCGCCTCCAGCTCCAGGACGCCGAGGCCGGTGCCGCGCACCGCCGCGCAGCGCCCCAGCAGCCCCGCCACCAGCAGCCGGTCCCGGATCTGCGGAACGGCCCGGTCCAGGGTGGTGACGACCCCGTAGGCATGGCCGAGCATCATGGCCATCTGGGCGGCGGACTCGGTGATGTCGAGGACCGGCACGTCGAGGAGTTCCTGCGCCGCCTCGCGGCCCGGTTCACCGAACCCCGCCATCACCAGGGCGTCGAAGGGCTCTTCCCAGGTGGCCAGCCGGTCCAGTACGGCGGCGGCGCTGAGACATCCCTCGAAGTGGCCCTCGATCGACTCCGGCCCCCACAGCGGCTCGGTCGCGACAATCTCGGTGCCGGGGCTCGCACTCGCCTCCGCGATGGCCCGGATCGCTGCCGTCATGGAGACGGTGGTGTTGGGGTTCAGCACGAGAATGCGCATGGAGCTCCCCTGGCGATTCCATACAATGGAAAGGTAATTTCGCGCCGCAGAAATGTAGCCAGCGATGCCCCCGCGGTCAAGGGGGCCCCGTGTCCGGGAGCGGCCAGTCCCCGGCCGGTCCGGCACACCCGCCGTGACCGGCGCGGACCGTCAGTGCAAGCCCGCTGTGGGCGTCGCCGGGGACCGGTAGGCTGCCCGTGGCCGGTCGGCAGCGGATCGTCACCGTATGCGGGCCGGTGCCGACCGCTGTGAAAGGAACACCGACGTGCCGTCCGCCGAGTCCAAGACCGCCGCCACCACCGCCGGATCCGGTGGCGTCCAGTCCCTGGAGCGCGCCTTCGACCTGCTGGAGCGGATGGCCGACGCCGGGGGCGAGGTCGGGCTGAGCGAGCTCTCCACCAGCAGTGGGCTGCCGCTGCCCACCATTCACCGGCTGATGCGCACGCTGGTGGCCTGCGGCTATGTACGCCAGCAGCCCAACCGCCGCTATGCCCTCGGGCCCCGGCTGATCCGGCTCGGCGAGAGCTCGGCCCGGCTGCTGGGCACCTGGGCGCGGCCGTATCTGGCGCGGCTGGTGGAGGAGACCGGCGAGACCGCGAACATGGCGCTGCTGGACGGCGATGAGGTGGTGTACGTGGCGCAGGTGCCCTCGCGCCACTCGATGCGGATGTTCACCGAGGTCGGGCGGCGGGTGCTGCCCCACACCACGGGCGTCGGTAAGGCGCTGCTGGCGAGCACGCCCCCCGAGGAGGTGCGCGCCCTGCTGGCCCGTACCGGCATGCCCGCGGTGACCGAGAAGACGATCACCTCGCCGGACGAGTTCCTCGACGCGCTGCGGCAGGTCCACGAGCAGGGCTACGCGGTGGACGACAACGAGCAGGAGATGGGCGTGCGCTGCCTCGCGGTCCCGGTGCCCGACTCCCCCGCACCGGCGGCCATCTCCATCTCGGGCCCGGCGGGCCGGGTGACGGACGAGGCCACACAGCAGATCGTGCCGATCCTCAAGGAGGTCGCGGTCGAGCTGTCGGGGGCGCTGGCCAGCACCGGGTCCGCCTGACGGCGGAGGGGACCGGCGGGCGGGCCACCGTCCGCGCGGCTCGATGAGGTGCGGCCTGCGCGGGGCGCACGGGACCGAGTGCGGTGTCGGCGCTGCCGGAAGCACCACCGGGCAACCGGGCGTCCCACTCGACGCAGGCGCGCGGCCGGGCATCCCGCTCGACGCACGCGTCGTCCCATCGCCCGGCGGAAGGCCATGGGGAGCTGGCCACCGGGGCGGGCGGGGCAACGGGGGCAAAGCCACAGGGCCGCCCGCGGCCGGGCGGGACCACGGGCCCCGCTCAGTCTCGCCCGCTGCCCGGCTGCGGCACGTTGTTGAACTGGTCGATCGCCGCGCGGACGCCCGTCAGGGCGGAGCCCAGTGCGCTGACCGAGCCCAGCGCGCCCGCGATGAGCAGCAGCGAGCGGCGCAGGCGGTGCAGCTCCGGTGCGCCGGTGCGGGCCATGGCATCGAGCGCGGCCAGCTCGTCGTCCGCGATCGCCCGGTCCGGTAATTCCGCCGGGTGGGCGGCCAGATCACGCCTGAGCCGGGCCACGGCACGGCGCAGCTCGGCCGCCCTCGGATCGTCATCGGTGCTCGCCACTCGCCTGGCTTCCACGACTGCGGCGCCCTCCACTGACAAGGCACCGGGTTCACCCCAGAGCCTCGCGCCATCGTTGGCCAACACTGCCCTTCGCCCCCTCGCGCCCTCTCCCACAGCCTGCCCCCTTCCCGCATGGCCGCCCCAGCCCTCCACCTCGCGTGGATTCGGACACAAGGGGCCGCGGATCAGTTAACGCCACTCAGTGCACGACGCGCTATACGGAGAGCGAAAATCAGACCGGCTGGGATGAAGCCCCCGCACGGCCCCCAGGTGCGGTAAGCAGGGCCCATGGATCGCACAACGGATGACTCCGCGCAGGTCGCCGGGATCGTACTGGCGGCCGGGGGCGGCCGGCGGCTGGGCGGGCGCCCCAAGGCCCTTTTGACGCATCGGGGGCGGCCGCTGGTGGAGCACGCCGCGCGGGCGCTGCGCGAGGGCGGCTGCGCGCCCGTGCACATCGTGCTGGGCGCCGCGGCCGAGACCGTACGGGCACGGGCCCGGCTGCCCGGGTATGTCCTGGTCGACAACCCCGACTGGGAGCAGGGCATGGGCTCCTCGCTGCGGGCCGGGCTCGGCTCACTGGCCGGTACGGGGGCGCGGGCGGCGCTGATCGCGCTGGTGGACCAGCCGGGGATCGGCGCCGAGGCCGTGGCGCGGGTGGTGGCCGCGTATCACTCGCCGTCGACCCTGGCGGCCGCCGCGTACGGCGGGGAGCGGGGGCATCCGGTGCTGTTCGGCGCGGACCGGTGGGCGGATATCACGGCGAGTGCGGAGGGCGACCGGGGGGCACGCGCCTATCTGCGGGCGCATCAGTCCGCGATCACGCTCGTCGACTGCTCGGATATCGCCCGTACGGACGACATCGACACCCCCGAGGACTTGACGCTGCTGGAATGAGACGTCGAGGGGGCAACGGACGCGGCGTTCAACAGAAGATTGAACTTCCACTATGAGAAACTTATTATCCACAAGACAGAATCACTGCGAGCGTCCAGCTGAGACTCGTCTAAGGAGTGACAGCCCATGTCCGCACCAGCGCCTTCCCCGCTGGCCATCGTCGACGCCGAACCGCTGGAGCGTCAGGGGGAGGTGCTGACCGACGCGGCCCTGGCCTTCCTGGCCGAGCTCCACCACCGCTTCACCCCGCGCCGGGACGAGCTGCTCGCGCGCCGCGCGGAGCGCCGCGCCGAGATCGCCCGCACCAGCACCCTGGACTTCCTCCCGGAGACGGCCCACATCCGCGACGACCCCGACTGGCGCGTCGCCCCCGCCCCGCCCGCCCTCGAGGACCGCCGGGTGGAGATCACCGGCCCCACCGACCGCAAGATGACCATCAACGCCCTCAACTCGGGCGCCAAGGTCTGGCTCGCCGACTTCGAGGACGCCTCCGCCCCCACCTGGTCGAATGTGATCGGCGGCCAGCTCAATCTGATCGACGCCTATGAGCGCCGGATCGACTTCACCTCCCCCGAGGGCAAGAGCTACGCACTGCGGCCCGACGATGTGCTGGCCACCGTCGTCACCCGGCCGCGCGGCTGGCATCTCGACGAGCGCCATCTGCGGGCCGCCGACGGCCGCCCCGTCCCCGGCGCCCTGGTCGACTTCGGGCTGTACTTCCTCCACAACGCCCGCCGGCTGCTCGCCCAGGGCAAGGGGCCGTACTTCTACCTCCCCAAGACCGAGTCGCATCTCGAGGCCCGCCTCTGGAACGACGTCTTCGTCTTCGCACAGGACCATCTCTCGCTTCCGCAAGGGACGATCCGCGCCACCGTTCTGATCGAGACGATCACGGCGGCGTACGAGATGGACGAGATCCTCTACGAGCTCCGCGACCACGCCTCCGGGCTCAACGCGGGCCGCTGGGACTATCTCTTCTCCATCGTCAAGAACTTCCGCGACGGCGGCCCCGGTTTCGTCCTCCCGGACCGCAACGCGGTCACGATGACCGCCCCGTTCATGCGCGCCTATACCGAACTGCTCGTCCGCACCTGCCACAAGCGCGGCGCGCACGCGATCGGCGGCATGGCGGCCTTCATCCCCTCGCGCCGCGACCCCGAGGTCAACGCGGTCGCGTTCGACAAGGTCAAGGCCGACAAGGACCGTGAGGCGAACGACGGCTTCGACGGCTCCTGGGTCGCCCATCCGGATCTGGTCCCGGTCGCCCGCGCCTCCTTCGACGCGGTCCTCGGCGACCGGCCGCACCAGAAGGACCGGCTGCGCGAGGACGTCCGGGTCACCGCGGCCGAGCTGATCGACGTCGCGTCGCTCGACGCCAAGCCCACGCATGACGGCCTGCGCAATGCCGTGCAGGTCGGCACCCGCTATATCGAGGCGTGGCTGCGCGGCCTCGGCGCCGTCGCGATCTTCAACCTGATGGAGGACGCGGCCACCGCCGAGATCTCCCGCTCCCAGATCTGGCAGTGGGTCAACGCGGGGGTGGTCTTCGAGAACGGCGAGAAGGCCACCGCCGATCTTGTCCGTAAGGTCGCCGCCGAGGAGCTGGCGGCGATCCGCGAGGAGGTCGGCGAGGACGCCTTCGCCGCGGGCAAGTGGAGCCAGGCGCACGATCTGCTGCTGAGGGTCGCGCTGGACGCGGACTACACGGAGTTCCTGACGCTGCCCGCGTACGAACTGCTGGGCTGAGCCGGTCCGTTCGGCCGCGAGGGCCCCGGACCGTACAAATACGGTCCGGGGCCCCGGTCGCCCTTACGGCGTGTAGAGCTGGGAGCGCGGCACGATCTGCTGGGGCACGCTGGGGCTGGACCACAGCAGCTTCATATGCGCCTCTCCGGTCTGCTCGGTGTACTCGATCTTGATGGCGTGCTTGGCTCCGGCGCGCAGCGCGACGGTCGCCTTGTCGACCTGTGGTTCATGCGGGGTGGTGTTGTCGATGACCAGACGGCCGTCGATCCACACCCGCGCGGTGTCGTCGGAGACGGTCGTGAGCGTGTAGGTCTCGCTGTGGCGGGGCTGGAGGAAACCGGTCCAGCGGACGCCGAAGTGGTCGGCGGGGACATCGGCGGCCGGGGAGCCGGCAAACCTCCAGATGTGGTTGACGGCCGGGTCGGTCCGGGTGACGGCCGGGGGCCCGGTGAAGGTCTCATTGGCGAAGACCTCCTCCCGCAGCCCCTCGCCCCGGCCCTGGGGCGCGGCCGGGGCCGGTTTCACCGTCAG
This sequence comes from Streptomyces sp. 11-1-2, assembly GCF_003595545.1. Classification (NCBI taxonomy): domain Bacteria; kingdom Bacillati; phylum Actinomycetota; class Actinomycetes; order Kitasatosporales; family Streptomycetaceae; genus Streptomyces; species Streptomyces sp. 11-1-2. The sequence continues at coordinate 8,325,448 of NZ_CP022545.1, read as the reverse complement.
CTCGATCACCGAGGCGGTGGGGTCGGCCGGTCCGCCGGAGGGGGTGAGATCGAAACCGTCGCCCGCCTTGGCCACCTCGACCCGCTGTCCGCTGCCCAGCACCCGGGCGCCGGTCACCGTGAACGGCGCCCGGGCGGTGAGGTGGAGGGGCTGCCCCGCGGCGGGCCAGGAGGTGACGGACGCGTACAGCCGGTCGCCCGACCGGCTGACCGCGCCCCAGGACGGCTCGTCGACCAGCCCGGTGGCCCCGGCCCCGTACACCGCGCGGCCCTGGCCGGAGGTCCGCAGCCAGGAGCCGATCTCGCGCAGCCGGTCGACGGAGGGCTGGGGAATGCGGCCCAGTTTGTCGGGGCCGACATTGAGGAGGTAATTGCCGCCACGGCTCGCGATATCGAGGAGATTGCGGGTGAGGGTGGCGGGCGACTTCCAGTCCTGGTCGTATTTGGCGAAGCCCCAGTGGCCGTTGAGGGTCATGCAGCTTTCCCACAACTGCCCGGCCACGGGCGCGTCCGGGATTTCCTGCTCGGGCGTTCCGTAGTCGCCGTCGACGACGCGCCGCTTGCCGACCCGGTTGTTGGTGATCAGATCGGGGTCGAGCCCGTGCAGATACGTCTGCAGCCGCTCGCCGTCCCGCGCCGACCAGGTGTTGGTGGGGTTGTCCGCGTCCCATTCCCCGTCGAACCAGAGCAGCGCCGGATGGTAATTGTCGACCAGCTCCTTGAGCTGGGCGTACATCCGCTTCTCATAGCGGGGGAAGGTGGCGGGGTCGGCGAAGTCGGGGTCGTGCCAGTCCCAGATCGAGTAATAGAAGCCGAGTTTGATCCCGGCGGCGTCCGCGGCGGACTTCAACTCGGCCAGGATGTCCCGCCGTTGGTCGAAGGAGGAGTGGTCGCGCAGATTCCAGGTGTTCTGCTTGGTCGGCCACATCGCATATCCGTCGTGGTGCTTGGAGGTGATGACGATGTAGCGCTGCCCGGCGTCCTTGGCCGCCTTCACGACGGCCTTGGCGTCGAAGGACGCGGGATTGAAGTCCTGGGCGGCGTCCTCGTACTCGCTCATCGGGATCTGGCAGCTTCGCTTGATCCACTCCGCGTCGCGGCAGACGGTCCCGTCCGCCCGCTGGTATTCGCCCTCCAGCTGGGAGTAGGCGCCGAAGTGGATGAACATCCCGAAGCGGTCCTGCCGCCACCAGCCGGTGCGGTCGGAGGTGAACGGATCGTCGGTCGCGTAGTCGGTGCCGGGTCCGGGCTCCCGCGCCGTCGCCGGCGCCGACGGCGCCGCGGTGGCGGCGGAAGGGCCGCTGAGGATCGTGGCCAGCACCATGCCGAGCAGAAGGCTGAGCGCTCGGAGGGGGATGACGGCTCGTCGTCTGGACCTGCGCATGGCGGCTCCTGTGCTCATGGGTGGTCGGACAGGAGGGCTGGCCAGCCGCGTACGGGAACCTAGAACCGTAAAGATGGGATGTCAACGGGGCCCGAACGCACCGATGGGCCACCGGTGACCGCGAGAAGCGGCTCACCACGGCGACCCATCCGATGAATCGGCGCGGTGTTCAGTTGTCCGCCGCGATACGGGCCAGGCGTCGCGCCTCGGTGCGTGCCTCCCGCGCGATCTCCTCCTCGTCCACGGTGAGCAGCCGGCCCGACTCCACCACCGCCGCGCCGTTCACCAGCGACAGGGTCACCGGGGCAGGGGCGCCCAGGACGAGGGCCGCGACCGGGTCGGCGATCGACGAATGGCCGAGGCCGTCCAGCTTCCACAGCACCAGGTCGGCCAGTTTGCCCGGCTCCAGCGAGCCGATCTGGTCCTGGCGGCCGAGCACCCGCGCACCGCCGTAGGTGCCAAGTCGCAGCGCCTGACGGACGTTCAGCGCCTTCTCGCGGTGGCCGCCGAGCCGGTTGACCAGCAGCGCGTTGCGCAGTTCGGTGTGCAGCTCACCGGATTCGTTGGAGGCGGTGCCGTCCACGCCGAGGCCGACCGGTACGTCCGCGGCGAGCAGATCGGGGACGCGGGCGATCCCGGCGGCGAGCCGGGCGTTGGACGAGGGGCAGTGGGCCACACCGGTGCCGGTCCGGGCGAACGCCTGGATGTCGGTGTCGCTCATGTGGACGCAGTGGGCCATCCACACGTCCTCGCCCAGCCAGCCGGTGGACTCGAAGTAGTCGGTCGGCCCCATCCCGAACCGCTCCTGGCAGAACTTCTCCTCCTCCACCGTCTCCGAGCCGTGGGTGTGCAGCCGTACGCCCTTGCGGCGGGCCAGCACCGCGGCCTCGCGGAGCAGTTCGGTGGAGACGGAGAACGGCGAGCAGGGCGCGACCGCGATCCGCAGCATGGCGTCGAACCCCGGGTCGTGGTGGGTGTCGATGGCCTTCTCGGTGGCGGCCAGCGCCTCCTCGGTGGACTCCACGGCGAAGTCCGGCGGCAGCCCGCCGTCGGAGGTGCCGAGGTCCATGGAGCCGCGGGCGGCGGTGAACCGCACGCCCAGCTCGCGCGCCGCGCGGATCTCGGCGTCCAGCAGATCGCCGCTGCCGCGCGGAAAGACGTAGTGATGGTCCATGGCGGTGGTGACCCCGCCGCGCACCATCATCGCGAGCGAGCCGCGGGCCGCCGCGTGGATCATCGGCTCGTCGATCCGCGCCCAGATGGGGTAGAGCGCGACCAGCCAGTCGAAGAGGTTGCTGTCCTGGGCCAGGCCGCGGGTGAGCCACTGGTAGAAGTGGTGATGGGTGTTGACCAGGCCCGGGGTGACCAGATGCCCCGTACCGTCGATCCGGCGGACGACGCCCTCCAGCCCCTGCGGCGCGCGCCTCTCGCCCACTGACTCGATGCGGTTGCCGGCGACGACGACATGGCCGGACGCGTACTCGGTGTCCTGCGCGTCCACGGTGGCGACGGCGCAGTTCTCGATGACGATGCGGTGCACGGAGCGTGGCCCTTCCGTCGGGTGGGTCGGTGGGGAGCCGTTCAGTCGGTGGGGAGCCGGGGCTCGGCGCCGTCCCGCAGCACGGTGGCCTCGATGAGCCCGTACGGCCGGTCGGCGGCGAAGTAGACCTCGTTGTCGTTGGTGAGGCCGAAGGGTTCCAGATCGACCAGGAAGTGATGCTTGTTGGGCAGCGAGAGCCGTATCTCCTCGACCTCGGGGCGGCGCTCGATGACCCGCGCGCCCATCTCGTAGAGCGTCTGCTGCAGCGAGAGGGAGTAGGTCTCGGCGAACGCGCTCAGCAGATGGCCGCGCGCCTCCTCGTGGCCGTGGTCCCAGTCGGGCATGGGCCGGGTGTCATCGCTCCAGCCGTAGCGCCAGCGGGCGTGCACATCGGTGGCCAGGACGCGGTCGCGGGTCTCCTCGAGCGTGGTGTACCGGTCCTTGACATAGCCCCAGAACTCGGAGTCCGTGGTGTTCAGGACGGTGAGGCCGGTGAGCCCGGAGACCACCTCCCAGCGCTCACCGTCGTAGGCGATCTGGGCGGTACGGACCTCCTGGCCGCGGCGGACGAAGGAGTGCGCGGCGCTGCCGGCCGTCTCGATCCGCTCCCAGGCGTACTCCTCGATACGGATGCGGGCGCGGTGGATGGGCTCCTGGCTGGTGACGAAGTGGCGGGCCAGCCGGATGCCGAACTCCTCGGCCGTGTCGATGCCGTGCTCCTTGGCGAAGGCGTACACGGTGTTCTTGGTGGCGTCGGTCGTCAGGACGTTGGCGTTGCTGCCGGAGAGGTGGACCGCGTCCATCTCTCCGGACAGCGCCACCGAGACATTGAGGTCCTTGAGGTGGTGCACGGCGCCGTCGCGCACCACCCGCACGACGCGGGTTTCGGCTTTGCCGTAACTGTTCGGGCCGAGCGTGGGCATGGGTGCTAGCTCCCTCGGTAGACGGAGTAGCCGAACGGGGTGAGCAGCAGCGGTACGTGGTAGTGCTCGCCCGGCTCGACGGCGAAGGCGACCGCGACCTCAGGGAAGAAGGCGTGGGTCAGATACGGCCCGGTCTCGAAGCGCAGCCGTGCGTGGGTGGTGCCCTCGGGGAGGTCGGGCAGATCCTTGCAGCGCCCGTCGGCGTCGGTCAGGGAGTCGGCGTGCGCCGTCCACTGCGCCCCGGGCCCCGAGCGGACGGACAGCTCGACGACCACGCCCACCGCGGGGCGGCCGATGCTGGTGTCCAGGATGTGCGTGGACACGGAGGTGGCGCCGCTCGCCATCACCGCTCTCCTTCCGCCGGGGCCCGCGGGGCCCGAAGGGTTTCCGTCAGCCGGGTCAGCCGGATGCGGTTGATCTTTCCCAGTTCGGTGCGGACGATCTCGCGCTCGGTGTCGGCGTCATGGTGGATCCGCGCGCGCAGGGCCGCCAGCATCTCCTCGCCGGTGCGGCCGGTGGCACAGATCAGGAAGACATGGCCGTGGCGCTCCTGGTACGCGAGGTTCAGCTCCAGCAGCTCCGCGCGCTCCGCGTCCCGTACCCCGCTCTGCTCGCGGGCCGAGGCGGCGTCGCCCGGCGCCGGCCGCCCGATGGGCGGATGCGCGGCCATCGCCTCGGCCAGGTCGGCGGCGGTCAGCCCGGCCATGGCCGCGTCGGCGGCGGCGAGCAGCTCCCCGACCGTGGCGTACGGCCGCCCGCGAGCGACCGCGGCGCCCCAGGCCCGGCTGGCGCACACCTCGTGCAGCAGCCCGGCGGCGTCGCGGTCGTCCACCGCGTTGAACCGGGCCAGCCCCGGCGGAGCACTGGAAGTCACTCTCGCAAGCTAGAAGGCGCCCTCGCCGGGCGTCAACACTTTGTTGAAAAATGCGCGTAACGGCGGGGCGCGGTCAGTCCCCGCTCTTCTCCCGGTTGAGGTAGTTGTAGACGGTGAAGCGGCTCACGCCGAGGGCTCCGGCGACCGTCTCGACGCCGTGGCGCACCGAGAAGGCGCCACGCTGTTCGAGGTGACGGACGACGGACTGCTTGGTCTTGCGGTCGAGGGCCGAAAGCGGCACGCCATGGCGGCGCTGGAGGTCGGCGAGGATGTGGTCGAGCGAATCCGAGATATGCGGCAGCCTTACGGCGACCACCGGGCGGCCCTCCCAGGAGAGCACCACATCGTCGCCCCTGGCCCGGTCCGGGGCGATCATCTCGCCGCCCATGGCATCCACGAGCGGTTGCACCGCGGCGGCGAAGGGGTGGTCGGCGGGTACGCTCACGCCTCGCCCTCCCCGATCACGTTGACCTGGAGCGAAATCCGGGTGGCACCAGCTTCGAGGGAGCCGCGCAGGAGCCGGTCGACGGCCGCCAGCACCGCCTCCGCCCCGCCTTCCGCGGTGTTGCCGAAGGGGCCGACGTCGACGGCGTCCAGCGGGGCGGCCTGGACGGTCTCGCGGGCCACGACGGCGTGCGGCGGCACCTCGTCGAGGTCGAACGGTTCGGTGGTGAACTCAACCCTCAATCTCACGCCGCAAACCTACTGCGTCAGCCGTAACACGGCGCCCCCATCGCGGGGGACAGAACGCCCAAGTACCTCGCCGCGGCCGCCCGCTTCGGGGAGCATGGACGCATACCGCATCCGCCCCCCGTCCACGGAGCGCCCCGATGACAGACAACGTGCCGGTGCGTTGTCCCGCGTGCCGTCGCGAGCAGTCGTTCACGCCGCCCACCTTCCCCTGTTCGTGCGGCGCGCCGGTCACCCTGCCCGTCCTCCGCGACGGGGCTCCGGCGGAGGTCGGCCACCGCACCTGGGAGAACCTCTGGGTGGCGGTGAACTGCCCGTCCTGCGGCCACCAGGGCCACTGGCCGCAGCCGGAACTGGGCTGCGACTGCGGCGCGGTGGTCCGCGTCCCCGTCGCCGCCGCGCCGCCCCCGGCCGGCCCGGGCGCGGTGGCCGGGCACGGCGGCCCGGTCGTGCGGCGCCCCGCCTTCCGGCCGGTGACGATCCGTACGGCGCGGGACGCGGTCACCGCCGCCGCGCTGTATCTGAAGTGGCTCGGCTTCCACAGCCTGCGGCCCTCGGAGGACCGGGCCGCGTCCGGGGTGGACCTCTACGGGACGGGCGTCGTCGCCCAGGTCGATCCGACCACCCGTCCCACCGGGCTGCGGGACATCGAATGCCTGTGGCTGAACGGGCTCCAGAAGTCGGCCATGAGCGTCTTCTTCTCGCTCGCGGGCTATGCGCGGGAGGCGCGGGCGCGCGCCGACGCGCTCCATCTGCCGCTGTTCATCATGGACCTCACCGGCACCCCGCAGCCCGTCAACGACCCGGCGGACGTACTGATCCGGATGGGTCCGCCGGACGGCTGACCCCGGTCGGCTCTTGCGCTCAGGACCGGGGAACGCTTCCGTTGAGGCACCGCCCTCCACCGTTCACCCGTCCCATCCGCTCGACCGGCCGGAGGCCGAAACGATGGCTGCTCCGTGGTACCCGAGGTCATGGGCTCCGCTCGTCGCCGCCCTGACCCTGCTTCTGGTGACCGGCTGCGGGGGCGGCGATGTGCCGCCGCCCACGGTGGAGAGCTCCTCGGCCGCACCCGGGCCGCCGTCCGGCGCCACACCGGGCACGCCCACCCCGCTCACCAGCCCTGATGGCACCGACGACGGAAAAGGTGTGGAGGAGGACATCGACGCGGCGGTCTCCGTCACCACCACCTACTGGCAGACCCACTGGCCCGAGCTGTTCACCGGCGGCTACAACCCGCCCAGGATCCTGGGGGCCTACGACGGCGACACCCCCGGTACGCCGGTGTGCGGCAGTGAGCCACTCCCCGACGACAACGCCGTCTACTGCCCGGACGGCGACTACATAGCGTGGGACATGGACCTGATGCGCTGGGGCCATGCGCGGGGCGACGCCTGGGTCTATCTGGTGATCGCCCATGAGTGGGGCCACGCCGTCCAGAATCGTCTGGACGCGGGCCTGGTCGACCTCGCCCGTGAGCTGCAGGCCGACTGCCTGGCCGGGGCGGTCCTCTTCGGCGCCGCCCAGGACGGGACGCTGACCTTCGAGGAGGGTGATACCGAGGAGCTGGCGGACGCCCTGACCGCACTCGCCGACAGGACCCCGTGGACCGACATCTCCGACCACGGCGACGCCTCCCAGCGGGTCTCCTACTTCAGCCGCGGCGCGCGATCCGGGGCGAAGTCGTGCCTGCCGAACGTCGTCCAGTGACGGGCGGGGTGGGGGCCCCTGCTGTGGCGGGGGTGTGGGCCCCTGCTGTAGTAGAGGGGCCCGCAACTCATCAGCTCGGCGCGGTCTGCGGCTCGGCCCGCTCGACCAGCACTTCGGATCTGGCCGGACCGGCCTCCGAGCGGGTCTCGGGCAGCAGCTCCCGGGCGGCCGCCTCGCGCAGCTCGACCTTGCGGACCTTGCCGCTGACCGTCATCGGGAAGCCGTCCATGAGACGCAGATAGCGGGGGACCTTGTAGTGGGCGAGGCGGCCCCGGCAGAAGCGGGCGAGCTCATCGCGGGTGAGGGTCTTGGCGCCCTCGCGGAGGATGACGCAGGCCAGGACCTCCTCGCCGTACTTCTCGTCCGGTACGCCGACGACCTGCACATCCGCCACCTTGGGGTGGGTGTGCAGAAACTCCTCGATCTCCCGCGGATAGACGTTCTCCCCACCGCGGACGATCATGTCCTTGATCCGGCCGACGATCTGGACGTATCCCTCGCCGTCCATCACCGCGAGGTCGCCGGTGTGCATCCAGCGCGCCGAGTCGATCGCCTCGGCGGTCCGCTCGGGCTCCTGCCAGTAGCCGAGCATCACCGAGTAGCCGCGGGTGCACAGCTCGCCGCGGGTGCCGCGGGGCACGGTCGCCCCGGTCACCGGGTCGACGATCTTGACCTCGACATGCGGCAGCACCCGGCCGACCGTCGAGGTGCGGCGGACGAGGTCGTCGTCGGGCCGGGTCTGGGCGGAGACCGGTGAGGTCTCGGTCATGCCGTAGCAGATGGACACCTCCGTCATATGCATCTCGGCGACCACCCGCCGCATCACCTCCACCGGGCAGGGCGAACCGGCCATGATCCCGGTGCGCAGCGAGCTGAGGTCGAAGGTGGCGAAGTCCGGCAGGGCCAGCTCGGCGATGAACATGGTGGGGACGCCGTACAGCGAGGTGCAGCGCTCCCGTTCGACGGCGGCCAGGGTGGCGACGGGGTCGAAGGTGGGGGCGGGGATGACCACGCAGGCGCCGTGGCTGGTGGCCGCGAGGTTGCCCATCACCATGCCGAAGCAGTGGTAGAAGGGCACCGGCACGCAGATCCGGTCCTCGGCGGTGTAGCGGACCGTCTCCCCCACGAAGAAGCCGTTGTTGAGGATGTTGTGGTGGGAGAGGGTGGCGCCCTTGGGGAAGCCGGTGGTGCCGGAGGTGTACTGGATGTTGACCGCGTCGTCGCAGCTGATCCGGGCCTCGCGCTCGGCGAGCCGCTCGGGGGGCACACCGGCCCCGGCGCGCACCAGCCCGTCCCAGGTCCGGTCGCCGATGTAGATGACATCGCGCAGCGAGGAGCAGGCCGATCGCACCTGCTCGACCATCCGCCGGTAGTCGCTGGTCTTGTGCTCGATGGAGGAGACCAGGACCGAGATTCCGGCCTGCTGGAGTACGTACCGCAACTCGTGGACGCGGTATGCGGGGTTGATATTGACCATGATGGCGCCGATGCGGGCGGTGGCGTACTGCAACAGCACCCATTCGGGGCAGTTGATGGCCCAGATGCCGACCCGGTCGCCCTTGGCGACCCCCTTGGCCATCAGCCCGAGCGCGACCTCCTCGACCGACCTGCCGAACTCGGCGTAGGTCCAGCGGCGGCCGGAGGGGACGTCGACGAGCGCCTCGCGGTCGCCGTACAGCTCGACGGCACGGGTCAGATTGGCGCCGATGGTGTCGCCGAGCAGCGGGAGGTCGCCGGCTCCGCTGGTGTAGGAGAGCCCCGCTGGGCTTGGTGGGTCAGACGTGAGGTCGGTCATGGGAGCTCCTTGGGTCATGGGCACGTACGCCTTCACGGTCACGTACGCCTTCACGTTCGTGCGGGTGGGTCATCATATGAGCGTCAGTCATCAGATCTCCTCATAAAACTCGATACCGCCACCCTGTGCCGTACGTTCGCGTAGCTCGATCCGGCGAATCTTCCCGGAAACCGTCTTGGGGAGGTCGGCGAACTCCAATCGGCGGATCCGCTTGTACGGCGCGAGCACCGCCCGGGAGTGCGCGAACAGCGCCTTCGCGGTGTCCGGGCCGGGCTCCCAGCCCTCCGCCAGCACGATGTACGCCTTCGGCACGGCCAGCCGCACCGGGTCGGGGGCCGGTACGACGGCGGCCTCGGCGACCGCCTCGTGCTCCAGCAGCGCGCTCTCCAGCTCGAACGGCGAGATCTTGTAGTCGGACGCCTTGAAGACGTCGTCGGCGCGGCCGATGTAGGTGATGTAGCCGTCCGCGTCGCGCGATCCGATGTCTCCGGTGCGGTAGTAACCGCCCGCGGTGGCCTCGGCGGTGCGCTCCCCGTCGCCCTCGTAGCCGGTCATCAGACCGACGGGACGGCCCTCGGGGCCGGTGAGGTCGAGGCAGATCTCGCCCTCCTCACCGGGCCGGCCGGTCACCGGATCCAGCAGGACGACCCGGAACCCGGGGGTCGGCCGTCCCATCGAGCCGGGCTTGAGCGGCTGTCCGGGGGTGTTGGCCACCTGAACGGCGGTCTCGGTCTGGCCGAAGCCGTCCCGGATGGTCACCCCCCAGGCGCGCCGCACATGCTCGATCACCTCGGGGTTGAGCGGCTCGCCCGCGGCCAGGGCCTCCCGGGGCGGGGTGCGAAGCTGGGTGAGATCGGCCTGGATGAGCATCCGCCAGACGGTGGGCGGGGCGCAGAAGGTGGTGATGGAGCAGCGGTCCATCTCGGCCATCAGGCGGGTGGCGTCGAAGCGCGCGTAGTTGTGGACGAAGACGGTGGCCTCGGCGTTCCAGGGGGCGAAGAGATTGGACCAGGCGTGCTTGGCCCATCCGGGCGAGGAGATGTTGAGGTGGACATCGCCCGGCCTGACCCCGATCCAGTACATCGTCGCCAGATGCCCGATGGGATACGAGATGTGGGTGTGCTCGACCAGCTTGGGGCGGGCGGTGGTGCCGGAGGTGAAGTACAGCATCAGGGGGTCGGTGGCGAGGGTCGGCCCGTCGGGGACGAAGGGCTCGGTGTCCCCCGCGTCGTCCCCGGCGCCGCTCGCCGTGGGGTCCACCGTGATGCCCGCGGTCCCGGCGTCCTCGTAGGCCAGCCAGCCCTCCGGCGCGCCGCCGACCGCGATCCGGGTGTAGTCGCCCGGCACCTCCGCGAACTTCTCCGTGTCCGCGCCCCGTACGACCACATGCGCCGCCCGGCCGCGCTCGATGCGGTCGGCGAGGTCGAGCGGGCCGAGCAGCGGGGTGGCGGGGATGACGACGGCGCGCAGCTTCATCGCGGCCAGCGCGGTCTCCCACAGCTCGACCTGGTTGCCGAGCATGACCACGATGCGGTCACCGGCCCGGACGCCGCGGTCGCGCAGCCAGTTCGCGGCCCGGTTGGAGCGGCGGCGCAGCTCCTCGAAGGTCAGCCGGATCTCGCTGCCGTCCTCCTCGGCGATGTGCAGGGCGGTACGGTCGCCGCTTCGTCCGGCGATCCCGTCGAACCAGTCCAGGGCCCAGTTGAACCGCTCCGGGCGTGGCCAGCCGAACCCTTGGTACGCCGCCGCGTAGTCCTCCCGGTGGTCGAGCAGGAAGTCCCGTGCCTCGCGGAAGTCGTGAGCCGGATTCATTGCTGTCACTTGTCCTCCTGAATGGCGTACCGCTCGCTAGCATCGTGCGACGGGTGATCTGAGTCTCACTACCCCCGGACGGGGGTGGCGCTGGATGCGGGAGGTGGCCGTGACGGGATCGGACGGGGCCGTCGACGTACGGAGCACGCTGCAGCGGATGCGCCGGCGCGGTGGCCTGCCCGTCGCGTTCGGCGGGCTGTTCTCGGGCTCACGGCAGTTCCGGATCTCGGAACTCACCGGCACCACGACCAACTCCCTGCGGGGTCTGGCCATCACACCCGGCAACGGCCTCGGCGGCAAGGTCCTCACCATGTCCCGGCCGATCTCGGTAGCGGACTACCCCACTTCACGGGCGATCAGCCATGAGTACGACGCGGCGGTGGGCGCGGAGGGGCTGCGCTCGATGCTCGCGGTGCCGGTGGTGGTGCGCGGGCGGGTGCGCGGGGTGCTGTACGGCGCGCTGCGCCGGCCGCTGGTGCTCGGTGACCGGGCGCTGAGCGCGGCCGTGGAGTCGGCGCGCGAACTGGAACGCGTACTGGAGAGCGAACTGGCGCAGGAGCTGGCGGTGCGGGAGGAGGCGCAGCGGCTGCTGACGGAGGCGCGCCAGCGGCGGGGGCAGCCGCCGGGACCGCAGTGGGAGCCGTCGGCGGAGGAGACCGACCCGGCGGTGTGGGAAGAGGTGCGCGAGGCCCACGGCGATCTGCGGGCCCTGGCGCACCGGGTGCCCGACCCCCAGCTTCGCGAGGAGATACTCACCGCCTGCTCCCGGCTGGCCAGGGCCTCGTCGAGGCGCGGCCGGGAGCGGCAGCACCGGCACGGGGTGGAGCTGTCGCCGCGCGAGGTGGACGTGCTGGCGTGTGTGGCGTCGGGGGCGACGAATTCGACGACGGCGGAGCGGCTGGGGTTGCGGCCGGAGACGGTCAAGAGCTATCTGCGGTCGTCCATGCGGAAGTTGGGGGCCAACACCCGTCTCCACGCGGTGGTCGAGGCTCGCCGTGCGGGGCTCTTGCCCTGACAGACGGCGGGTGCGGGCGCCGGTGGCGGCTTCCGTGGCCCGGGGACGACGCTCCCGCGAAAAACGCTTGATCTGAGGCAACTATTGCGTCGCCCACCGCTCCCCCGGGACGCACCACGGTCATATAGGGCGATATCCTGCACTGAGGTCAGTGCTCGCGACAGGAGGTGAGGTCCATGGACAGTGAACCTCCCAGTCGTATGCCGCTAGGCGCCGCTCCGGCCCGGACGCGCTGAGCGCGACGCCCGGCTCGACCCGGAGGTGGCGCCCCTCCGACCGAGCCCGCTATCCGTAAAGGACCCCATATGTCCGAGCGCCGCCGCACCCCCCGCCCCACGAGGCGGTACCCCTGGCTGCGCCCCGGTGGGGCGAACCGGGCCGACGCCGCCCCGCACCCCGCCTCGGCGCCCCCGGGTCCACCGCGCGACGACCAGCGGACCGCCTCCGCCGATGGAACCCCGCGTGAGCCGGACGAGCGCAGCGTGGTGGACGCCGCCGTGTACCGCGACGGCCGCCGGGTCGGCACCCCCGGCACCCTGGCCGCCACCTACGGGCGGCTGCGCGAGGAGACGGGTGCGATGGCGTGGATCGGGCTGTACCGGCCGAGCGAGACGGAGCTGCTCTCGCTCGCCGCGGAGTTCGATCTGCACAAGCTGGCCATCGAGGACGCGCTGGAGGCCCATCAGCGGCCCAAGCTGGAGCGCTACGGCGAGACGCTGTTCGTGGTGCTGCGCGCCGCCCGCTATCTCGACGCGCTCGAGGAGGTCGACTTCGGCGAGCTGCATGTCTTCGTGGGCCCCGACTTCGTCATCACCGTCCGGCACGGCGCCGCCCCGGACCTGTCCGCGGTGCGCGCCCGGATGGAGTCGGCCCCCGAGCTGCTGGCGCTGGGCCCGGAGGCCGTGCTGTACGCGATCCTCGACGCGGCCGTGGACGGCTATGCCCCGGTGGTGGCGGGGGTGCAGAACGACATCGACGAGATCGAGACCGAGGTGTTCCGCGGCGACCCCGAGGCGTCGCGGCGCATCTATGAACTCTCCCGAGAAATGGTGGAGTTCCAGCGCGCCACCCGCCCCCTGGTCGGGATGTTGCACGGGCTGATGGCGGGTTTCGACAAATACGGCACCGATGAGGAGCTGCAGCGCTATCTGCGGGACGTCGCCGACCACGTCACCCACACCAGCGAGCGCGTGGACGGCTTCCGCTCGGCCCTCACCGACATCCTCGCCGTCAACGCCACCCTGGTGACCCAGCAGCAGAACGCCGAGATGCGGGCGCTGGCCGAGGCGGGTTTCGAGCAGAACGAGGAGGTCAAGAAGATCTCCGCATGGGCGGCGATTCTGTTCGCCCCCACGCTGGTCGGCACCATTTACGGGATGAACTTCACCCATATGCCCGAGCTGGACTGGGTGTGGGGATACCCGTTCGCGGTCGCGCTGATGGCGGTGGTCTGCGTCAGCCTGTACGTCATCTTCAAGCGCCGCGGCTGGCTCTAGACTTCTCCATCGATCGAACGGGCCCCGGCACGGCCGAGGCCCGTTCGGCTGTCGTGGGTGTGCGCGCGGCTCCGCGGTGGCGGGAGATGGGCAGCCGGGCGGTACGTGCCTACGGCGTGATCGTGATGGGGCCGTAGTCCGAGAGATTGGTCAGGTTCATCTGGGCGGGCGTGGTCGCGGCGGTGGTGCTCGCCGGCATCACGATGTTGCGCAGGGTGACCCCGGTGATGGGGGCACCGGGCCGGCCGTTGATGCGCGCGACGGTGGTACCGGCGTTGCGGACCTTGACGTTCGAGATCGTGACGCCCGTGACCGGACCGACGCCCTGAGTGTTGCCGGTCATCAGGGCCAGCCAGGTCCTGTTGCCGTCGTTGGCGAAGTCCAGTCGCTCGATGTCGATGTCGTCGAAGCGGATGCTCGTGGCGCTCGAAGCTCCGTATTTGTGGTGGACGCCGATGCCCACGGCGGCGTCGTAGACGACGACGTGCTGGAATGTGACGCCGTCCTGTGACTGGATGACGCCCTGGCCCACCTTGGCTCCGTAGCAGTAGGTCCAGGAGACCAGGTCGTCGAAGGTGACGTTCTTCAACGGGCGTGCGGTACCGGGGACGGACTCGTAGATGTCGGCGACATCGCCCCAGGTCTTCGTGCTGAACGGGTCGTCCAGCCCGATGCCGATCGCGTGGGTGACGGTGACGTTCGTGGACTCGGTGACGTCGATCCCGTCGTTCTCACCCATGTCGAACCTGTTGAAGAGCTTGATGTTGCGGAACGTCAGGTTCGAGGACCGCAAGGGGATGACCGCCCAACTGCTCGACTCCCGGAACGTGATGCCGTCGACCGTGAATCCGTCGGTGTAGATGGGCATGAGGAGATTCACGCCCAGGTTGCTGGGCTTGAGCGAGGCCGCTCCGTTGCCGTCGATGATCCCCCGGCCGTAGATCTTGATGTTCGACGACGAGTAGCGGGTGGAGATGAACCAGGTGAGGTCACGCCCCTGGGAGCTCTTGTGTCCGCCCACCACGTAGTGGCCGGCCTCGCCGGTGTAGCGGAGCACCGCGCCGGGGGCGAGGTAGAGGGCGAGGTTGCTGCGCAGGTACAGGTTGCCCAGCGTGTAGACACCGGCGGGCACGTAGACGATGCCCTGCCCGCCGTTGGCGGAGCCCCACGCGGCGGCGTCGTTCAGCGCGGTCTGGAAGGCCGTGGTGCTGTAGGCGCCGGTGTTCGGCCGCACGTTGTACGGGGCGCTCTGCACGTTGAAGATCCCGGTGCCGCCGGACGACGGACGGTTGGTCTCCGCTGGGTCGGCGGCGATCACCAGGTTGGGGCGGCCGTCCAGTTTGACGATCAGGTAGTCGTCGTTCCGCACGGTGAAGGTCAGGGTCGAGCCGCTGACCGACCCGCTGATGTTCAGCTTCTGCGGACTGATGCTGTACGAGCCGATATCGGTGTTGTTGGTCTTGGTCACCGCCATGGTGGCGGTGCCGGTTCCCAGGGCGAACTGGGCGATGTCGTATCCGGGGTACTTGGTGACGGGGACGGACGTTCCGTTGACGGTGAGCGTGTAGTCCGTCGACGCCGAGTAGATCGACGCGACCGGGTACGCCGCCACGCTCGCCGACACGGCCTGGGCGGGACGGGGGAGTCCCAGCAGAGCGGCAACGGCCAGCAGGAGAGCGGTCAGTGCGAGAGCCGGACCGCGTGCGGTACGGCTCTCGGCTCCGCCGTGCGCCGTGAACGGTGATCTCATACGGATTCCTTCCATACCTGGTTGGTGCCGCCGTCGCAGGTCCAAAGCTGCAGCTTGGTGCCGTTGGCGGTGCCGGAGTCGATCGCGTCCAGGCAGGTGCCGGAGCCGAGGTTGACGATCGTGCCGTCGGAGCGCACCCGCCACTTCTGGCCGTAGGTGCCGTCGCAGTCGTGGATCTGTACCGCGGTGCCGTTGGCGGTGGCTCCTCCGGCCGCCTCCAGGCAGCGGTTGGCGAAGACGGTCAGTTCACCGCTCACTGTGGAGTACCAGGTCTGGTTGGGGCCGCCGTTGCAGTCCCACAACGCCGGGCGGGTGCCGTTGGCCTGGTTGCCGCCGGGCAGGTCCAGGCATCGGCCGGACTGTTTCCCCTGGTAGGCGGCGGTGGTGTTCGCGCGGTACCAGGTCTGGTTGGGGCCGCCGTTGCAGGTCCAGATCTGCAGCAGGGTGCCGGTGGTGGTGCCGCCCCCGGTGGCGTCCAGGCACTTGCCCGAGGTGGGGTTGACCACCGTGCCGTCGCTGTTGACGGTCCACTGCTGGGCCGCCGAGTTGTTGCAGTCGTAGATCTGCACCGCCGTACCGTCGGCCGTGACGCCGCCCTTGACGTCCAGGCACTTCGCTCCGCCGTAGACCGTCAACTGACCGGCCGGGGAGGCGGTCCAGGTCTGGTCGGCCTGGCCGTGGCAGTCCCACAGCGCCACCTGCGTGCCGTTGGTCTGGCTCGCCCCCGGCACGTCCACGCACAGGCCGGACTGGCTGCCCTTCAGCGCGCCCGCCTGGCCCCGGGAGGAGCAGGTCGACATGCCGGATGTATAGGGGCAAAGGGCCGTTACGAAGCCGCCGTTGGCGGCCTCCGGGACTGACAGGGTGTCGGAGCTGGTGACGACGCGGGTCTCATGGGTCAGGCCGCCGGAGCCGTCGCGGACCGTCTCGGCCAGCCACTGCCCGGTGCCGAGGAAGGAGAGCTGGGTCTGGAAGGTCTTGGCGGACAGGGCCGAGATGCCGCCGACGAACCAGCGCCCTCCGGAGCGACGGGCCAGGTACGTCTCCTTTCCGGGGCTGCCGCCGAGCGGGCGCGTCTCGTCCCAGGCGGTGGGGAGCTGGTCGAGGATGCGCAGCGCCTCGGGGTGTGCCTCGTAGCTCTCGGGGCTGTCGGCGAAGTGCTGCCAGCCGGACTCGAACACGACGGAGGTGGCGAGTTCGTGGGCGTCGGTGGTGTCGCGGCCGGTCATGCTGAACACCACGGGAGTGAAGTCCATGCTGGAGATCACGTTCCGGGTGTAGGGCAGGAAGGTGTCGAAGGCGGCGCGGTTGCGGAACTGTTCCGCGCCGTACACCGCCTCGGCGGCGACCACCTGGGGCCAGGTGCGCTGCATGCCGCGCGGCATGGCGGTGCCGTGGAAGTTGACCATGAGCTTCAGGTCCGCGGTCCGCGCGAGAACGGCGTCGTACCACTGCAGGGTCGGCTGGGTGTACTCGTCGATGAAGTCGACCTTCACCCCCGCCACTCCCCAGTTCTTGACCTGCGGCAGCCACCGGTCGCGCTGTGCCGCGGTGCGCAGATCGGAGGAGTTGAACCACAGGATGACCTGGACGCCTCTGGCCTTGGCATAGGACACGACGTCCGGGACCCAGGAGGACGACCAGCCCTCGTCGATGAGGACATAGCTCCAGCCGTGGCGCTGGGCGAAGTCGATGTACTGCTTCTGCCGGTCCTCGCTGGACGGGCTGCCGTGTTCGCTCAGCCAGGACCAGGCGACGGCGCCGGGCTTGATCCACGAGGTGTCGGTGACCTTGGAGGGCGCGGCCAGGTCGTCGACGATCGTGGACTGGGTGACGCTCGCCAGGTCGCCGATCGCCGCCGTGCGCCACGGCGTCGACAGCGGCAGCGTGGTGGTGATCCCGCCCTCGAGCTGGGCGGTGTAGGTGGCGGAGCCGGACGTGTGGGACAGGTAGGAGGCGGCGTACCGACCGTCGAGGTCCGTCTCGGCCACCAGCGCGTAGGCGTCGCCGACCTGGAACAGCGCGGGCAAGTGGTACGTGTTCGTGGGAGCGGCGGCGGCGGTGGTGGCGAACCACTGGCCCTGGTCCTCGCGGTCGGGCGGCACGAGCCATGCGTTCGAGGAGGCCGGGACCGTCCACGACGACGCCTCACCGGTCACGGTCACCGATCCGCTGCCCGGCAGCACGTAGCGGTAGGCCACACCGGTGTCCGAGGCACGGACCACGACGTCGAGCCGGGCGCCGCCGGTGCCCGAGAAGGACAGCGTCGTCTCGGTGTACGCGGTCTGCCGGTTGCGCTGCTTGCCCGTGGTCATCGTGTACGACTCGGTGACCGTCCGGTCGCCGCGCCGCAGGAACGTCAGGTTCTTCGTCAGGTCGACGGCGCTGGTGCGGATCCCTATCGGGGACGGGGACAGCACGGTCTGGCCGTGGCTCGATGCGGCGAAGGTGAGGGTGCCGTTGTCCAGCATGACCTGTGCCGCGGTCGGGGAGCCCGCGGACGGGCCGGTGACGGTCCAGCCGGTGGCCGCGGCCGCGGCGTGCGCCGGCACGACCAGGAGGGCCAGGGGCAGCAGCAGTGCCGTCAGGCAGCATTGCAGCAGGCGTCTGAGCGGGGTGGTGGGCATGGGCCTCCTTCATCGAGGTGAGTGGTGATGACGGCAGTTGGTGAAAGCGCGGCCCGGCGGGGGCCAGGGCGGTTAGGACAGCCGCCAGATCTGGTTGGCGCCGCCGGTACAGGCCCAGATCTCCAGCGCCGTGCCATTGGCCGTGCCGTGCCCGACCGCGTCCAGGCACTTGCCGTCGAACGCCCGGCCGCCCTGACCGCCGTCCACGGTGATCGTCGTGGCCGTTGCCGCGCGGGCCGGCGGGACACCGGCCGTGCGAAGGGCGGCCACAAGAGCCGCGAGCCACAGGGGCAGGAGGCTTTTCAGGGTTCGCTGCACAGCGTCGTCCTTGTCCAGTGGGGGTGAGGACCGCTTCGGAGAGCTCTCGCATGGGCGCAACGTCGAACCGTGCGTGCAGGTTTGGGCGTCAGTGTGGAGTCCTGTTGATTCACCGTCAAGGTCTGTACCAAAGAACCCATTTGGATCAGTTGGAATGTGTTGATCCCGTCAGGCCGCAAGCGGTCGACGTCGAATGCCTTGGATCAGGACTCCACCCACGACTCGCGGTCGTCCTGATGGCGGTGGTCCGCGTCAGTCTGTACGTCATCTTCAAACGCCGCGGCCGGCTCTGACGGTGCCACAACTCCCCGGCGGGATCGGCGATTCAAGGGATTTCCTCGATGAATCGTTGATTCAGCCGCTTTCCGTAGCCCCTCCCCCTCGTTTGTGCTTCGATGCCGTGCGGCACGGCACGGCACGGCACGGCACGGGCAGGCGAGCGACGGGAGTACGCGTATGGACCGGCGAGGGTTCCTCAGGGGCGCGGCCGCGCTGTCCACCGCGGGGCTGGTCACCGCCGTCGGCGGTACCGCGACGGCCACGGCCGCCGCGCCGCCCCGGCTGTCGGCCGCCCAGGACTGGCTGTCGGCCATCGCCGACGCCACTCCGGTCCAGCGGCTGACCCTGCCCGGCACCCACGACTCCGGCGCCCGTTTCGGCGGCCCGTGGACCGAGTGCCAGAACACCACCATCGCCGACCAGCTCGGCAGCGGCATCCGCTTCCTGGACGTCCGCTGCCGCGCCTTCGAGAACGCCTTCCCCATCCACCACGGCGCCTTCTACCAGAACCTCAACTTCGACGATGTGCTCGGCGCCTGCCGCTCCTTCCTCTCCGCGCATCCGTCGGAGACCGTGCTGATGCGGGTCAAGCAGGAGTACTCGGAGGAGAGCGCCGCGGAGTTCCGCCGGATCTTCGACATCTATCTGGACGACAAGGGCTGGCGCTCGCTGTTCCGCCTGGACAACACCCTCCCCACCCTGGGCCAGGCCCGGGGCAGGGTGGTGCTGCTCGCCGACTCGGACAACATGCCGGGGGTGCGGTACGGCGACGGGGGGCTCTTCGACATCCAGGACGACTACATGGCGGAGCCGTTCGGCAAGTACCCGAAGATCGAGGCGCAGTTCCGCAAGGCGGCGGCCCAGCCCGGCAAGCTCTTCATGAACTATGTCTCCACCGCCGCCCTGCTGCCGCCCCGCTCCAACGCGGACCGGCTCAACCCGCAGGTGAAGTCGTTCCTGGAGGGCGCCGAGGCTCAGGGCTGGACCGGGCTCGGGATCGTTCCGATGGACTTCCCGAACACCGCGTCCGGCCTGGTCGACGCCCTCGTCCGGCACAATCCGGCCGGCTGACCGCGGAGCGTCAGCGGCCGGGGAACCGGCGGAAGACCTTGACCGACGGTTCCGCGTAGCGGACCAGTTCCAGCGCCTGCTCGGGGAACCACTCCCCCGCGTCGGGGTTGACGGTCCCGCGCACCGGGTCCAGGGGCCCGTCGGTGCCGCGCAGGCACCGCCCGTCCGACTCGCCCGGCGTCTTCACCCACAGCGCGGCATCCAGCAGTGCGTCGCCCGTGCGGGTGGTGGGACGCCTGCCCAGGCCCCGCGCCGGGGGGTTGCACCACGACTGCGTGTCGGCGTGCGCCCCGGCCCTGGGGGCCCAGGGGCCCTGGCCGTTGCGGCTGGTGTCGGTGACGAAGTGCTTCATACGGCCCGGGTCGTCCGGTACGTGGGCGTGCAGCCAGCGGCGGGCGTGCCGCCGTGACCAGCTCTGGTCGGCGCAGTCCTCGGGGTCCCCGCCCTCGTCGGCGTAGGCGAGGCAGGAGGAGATCAGCCGGCCGTACCAGGCGCTGTCCGGGTCGGTCTGGTAGTGGGAGACGTTGAGGGCGAAGCCGGTGGCGCGGTCGATCCCGGCCTTGATGAGACGCGGCACGATGCTCCTGACGGAGTGCCAGCCGGCGTGGCCCGCGTCCAGGTATACCGAGGTATTGCCGAGCGCGGTAAGGGAGTCGACCGCGTAGTTGATCTCGGAGTAGCGGGCTGCGGTCTCCTGGTCCTCGACCACCGGGGTGTCCAGGTCGCCCACGTCCTCGAGGTCGGGGGTCATGGGGTCGGGCGTGGGGAGCGGGGGCAGCTCGGGGAGGGTGCTCGGCTGCTCGGCGGAGGGCTCGGGGGCGGGGCTCTGAGACGCGGAGGGCTGGAGGCCGGAGGGCTCCTGGGCCTCGGCGGGCTTGGGGGCCGGGCTCTCGGAGGCGGGGAGTCGCGGGTCGGGGAGCCGCGGGTCGGGGGACTGGGCGTCCGGGGACTGCGCGGTGTCCTGGCCGGTGCCCTGGGCGTCCGATGCGGCGGGCGGGGCCGTTGACGCGCCGGGGTCGGGCAGCGGGGGCAGATCGGTGGGCGGTGCCTCGGCGGCGGGCTGCTGCTCGATGGCCGTCTGCTGCTCGCCGGCGAGTTGTTCCTCGGCGGGCTGCTCCGCGGCGGGCTGCTCCTCGACGGCGGTCTGATCGGCGTTGGATTCGTCGGCGCAGTCGGAGGGCAGCAGCGCCAGCGAATCGGGTTCGAGGACGATGAGCACCTTACGGCCGCCGATGCCCTCGGCGACGGCGTCGATCCACGCCTCGTACGCGGCGAGTCCGTCCGCTCCCCCGCTCGAGTAGCTGCCGCAGTCACGGCCCGGGATGTTGTAGAGGGCGAGGACCGGCAGCTTCCCCTGCACGTCGGCGCTCCGCGTCGTCCTGCGGACCAGCCGCTCGATCTGCTCCGGGGTCTCGTCCCCGTACCAGACCGCCTGCGGCGTCCGCACCATGGCGAGGAGCCCGGCGGAGTCGCGGAAGTCGCCCCGCCAGGCGAGCCGGGCCACCTGGCGGAAGGAGTCCCGGTCGGGGGGCGGGGCATAGAGGCGGGCGATGCGGGAGGAATCGTCGTCGTCCTCCCGCGCGGCCGCGCTCACCACGGGGCTGATCAACAGGGGCAGGGTGGCCGCGGCCACGACGGCCGTCGACACGGTGAGAATCTTGCGTCTCTTACGCACGTGCGCACTCCAGGGGGCGGCAGAACCAAGGTCGATTTCTGACTCTCACTCAGAAACCGGCGTCCGGCAAGAGAAGCCTCCGCCAGGTGGCGGAGGGTTTTTCCCGCTCAGGAGTGGCCTTATGTCAGACGATCCTTCTGTGATCTGATCTGATGTCAGGTGACGTCAGGTCACGTCAGGCGACCGAGTCGATCCGGTCCGAGGCCGCCCGGGTGTCGTGGTGGATCGGGGTCCGGGCACCCGTCAGCGGTGTTCCGCTGCCGCCCCGCCGGTTCGCGACGATCTCGCCGGCGATGGACAGCGCGGTCTCCTCGGGCGTACGGGCGCCGAGGTCGAGGCCGATCGGGGAGCGCAGCAGGGCCAGCTCCGGCTCGCCCACCCCGGCCTCGCGCAGCCGCCGCAGCCGGTCCCGGTGGGTGCGGGCGGAGCCCATCGCGCCGACGTACGCCACGGGCAGCCGCAGCGCCCGCTCCAGCAGCGGCACGTCGAACTTCGGGTCGTGGGTGAGCACGCACAGCACCGTGCGGGCGTCCACCTCGGTCTTCTCCAGATAGCGGTGCGGCCAGTCGACGACCACCTCGTCGGCGTCCGGGAAGCGGAGCGCGGTCGCGAAGACCGGACGGGCGTCGCAGACCGTGACGTGGTAGTTCAGGAACCTCCCGATCCGTACGAGCGCGCTCGCGAAGTCGACCGCCCCGAAGACGATCATGCGCGGCGGCGGGACGCTGGCCTCGGCGAGCAGGGTGACGGGCTGCCCGCAGCGGCTTCCCTCGGCGCCGATGACCACGGTCGCGGTGCGCCCGGCGTCCAGCAGGGCGCGGGCCTCCGCGGCCGCCGTACGGTCCAGCTCGGGGTGGCCGCCCAGGGTGCCGTCCCAGCCGTCGTCCGGGCGGACGAGCAGGGCGCGGCCCAGCAGCTCGGGCGGGCCGTCCACGATCCGGGCCAGCGCCGCCGTCCGGCCGTCGGCGGCGGCCGACGCGGCGGCGGCCAGCACCGGGCGCACCCGGCGGTCGGCCGCCGGGGCCGGGGTGACCAGGACATCGATGACTCCGCCGCAGGTCAGGCCGACCGCGAAGGCGTCCTCGTCGGAGTAGCCGAAGGTCTCCCGTACGGTCTCGCCGGTGCGCAGCGCCTCCTGGCACAGCTCGTACACCGCGCCCTCGACACAGCCGCCGGACACGCTGCCGATCGCCGTGCCCTCGGCGTCCACGGCGAGGGCGGCCCCGGGCTGCCGGGGCGCGCTGCCGCCCACGGAGACCACGGTGGCGACGGCGAAGTCCCGGCCCTCCTCGCACCAGCGGTGCAGCTCGGCGGCGATGTCCAGCATGGTGATCAGCTCCTTGGGCGGCGCATCGATACGCGGCACATCGATATCCGGAACAACGCACTCGGCTCCCGATATCTGCCCTCAGGTACCCGTCAGGTGCTCCGGGCGCACGGGCACGCGCTTCAGGGGCAGGCCCGTCGCCGCGCGGATGGCGGCGACGACGGCCGGGGTCGAGGAGAGCGTGGGCGCCTCGCCGACCCCGCGCAGCCCGTACGGGGCGTTGTCGTCGGCCAGCTCCAGCACGTCCACCGGCATGGCGGGGGTGTCCAGGATGGTGGGGATCAGATAGTCCGTGAACGACGGATTGCGCACCCGCGCCCCGTCCGCCGAGACGACGATCTCCTCCATCACGGCGAGCCCGAGCCCCTGCGTGGAACCGCCCTGGATCTGCCCGACCACCGACAGCGGGTTGATCGCCTTGCCCACGTCCTGCGCCGCCGCCAGCTCGACCACCTTGACCAGGCCCAGCTCGGTGTCGACCTCGACGACCGCGCGATGGGCGCAGAAGGAGTACTGCACATGGCCGAAGCCCTGGCCGGTGCGCAGATCGAACGGCTCGGTCGGCCGGTGCCGGAACTCCCGCTCCAGGTCGATCGCCTCGTCGCCGAGGATCCCGGCCAGGTCGCCGATCACCTCACCGCCGTCGGTGACCACCTTGCCGTCCGCCAGCCGCAGCCGGGCGGGCTCCGCCCAGGCGGGGTGGGAGGCGCCGAACCGCTCCCGGCCGCGCCGCAGCACCTCCTCCCGGACCGCCTCGCAGGTGTGCTTGACGGCACCGCCCGTCATATACGTCTGGCGGGAGGCGGAGGTGGAACCGGCCGAGCCGACCCGGGTGTCGGCCGGGTGAATGGTGACCTGGTCGACGCCCAGCTCGGTGCGGGCGATCTGGGCGTGCACGGTGACGCCGCCCTGGCCGACCTCGGCCATCGCGGTGTGCACCAGGGCGACCGGCTCGCCACCGATCACTTCCAGCCGGATCCGGGCGGTGGAGTAGTCGTCGAAGCCCTCGGAGAAGCCGACGTTCTTGATGCCGACCGCATAGCCCACCCCGCGCACCACGGCCTCGCCGTGGGTGGTGTTGGACAGCCCGCCCGGCAGGGCCCGTACGTCCACGGGGCCGCCCGCCGCCTCCCACCCGCGCTCGGGCGGCATCGGCAGCGCCTTGACCCGGCGCAGCAGCTCGGCGACCGGGGCCGGGGAGTCGACGAGCTGTCCTGTGGGCATGGTGGCGCCCTGGGACATGGCGTTGCGCTGCCGGAACTCCACCGGGTCCAGGCCGAGTTCGGCCGCCACCGCGTCCATCTGCGCCTCGTAGGCGAAGCATGCCTGGACGGCGCCGAAGCCGCGCATCGCCCCGCAGGGCGGGTTGTTGGAGTAGAGCGCGATGGCCTCGACGTCGACGTTCTCGACGACGTAGGGGCCGATCGACAGGGAGGCGGCGTTGCCGACGACCGCCGGGGAGGAGGAGGCGTACGCCCCGCCGTCCAGGACGATGCGGCACTGGACGTAGAGCAGCGTGCCGTCGCGGCTCGCGCCGTGTTCATAGGTGAGCTTGGCGGGGTGGCGGTGGACATGGCCGAAAAAGGATTCGTACCGGTTGTAGACGATCTTGACGGGCTTTCCGGTCCGCAGCGCCAGCAGACAGGCGTGGGCCTGCATGGACAGGTCCTCGCGCGCGCCGAACGCCCCGCCCACCCCCGACAGCGTCAGCCGCACCTTGTCGGCGGGCAGCCCGAGGACCGGGGCGAGCTGATCGCGGTCGACATGCAGCCACTGGGTGGCGATGTAGAGGTCCACACCGCCGTCCTCGGCGGGCACCGCGAGCCCCGACTCCGGGCCGAGGAACGCCTGGTCCTGCATGCCCACCTCGTAGTCCCGGCGGACCACCACATCGGCGCGGGCCCGGGCGGCGGCGACATCGCCGCGCAGGACGGGCTGGCGGTGCACGATGTTCGGATGCGGGGCGTGGGCGGCGTGGTGGTCCCGGCGGCCGGGGTGGAGCAGCGGCGCGTCCGGCGCGGTGGCGGTGGCCTCGTCGACGACCAGCGGCAGCTCCTCGTACTCCACCGCGATCCGGGCGGCGGCGCGGCGGGCGGTCTCGGGGTGGTCGGCGGCGACGATCGCGACGGGCTCGCCGTGGTAGCGGACCCGGTCCTTCGCGAGCACGGGCTGGTCGTGGATCTCCAGGCCGTAGTGGGTCTCGGCGGGCAGATCGTCATGGGTCATGACGGCGTACACCCCGGGCAGGGCGAGCGCCTCGGCGGTGTCGATGGCCCTGATCGCGGCGTGGGCGTACGGGCTGCGGAGGGTGAAGCCCCACAGCATGTCCTCGTGCCACAGGTCCGAGGAGTACGCGAACTCGCCGGTCACCTTGAGGGTGCCGTCGGGGCGCAGAGTGGACTCGCCGATCGTCCCCCTGGTGGCGCCGGTGGCCTGGGTGAGGGCGGTGGGGGCACTGGCGGTGCGGTCGGCTGCCATGGTCAGACCGCCTTCCCGGTGCGGGCGGCCGCGAGCCGGACCGCGTCGAGGATCTTCTCGTAGCCGGTGCAGCGGCAGAGGTTGCCGGAGAGCGCCTCGCGGATATCGGCGTCGGAGGGGTCGGGGGTGCGCTCCAGCAGCTCATCGGCGGCCACGAGCAGTCCGGGGGTGCAGAAGCCGCACTGGACGGCGCCGGCGTCGATGAACGCCTGCTGGACGGGGGCCAGCGGGGCGACCTGCCCGGGGCGGGATGGCTCGGGGCGGGATGGCTCGGGCGGCCGGGGACGGACGGCCTCGGGCTCTCCGGGGTGACCCGCCCCAGGTTCCCCGGAGCGGATGGCCTCGGGCTCCGCGGGACGGACCTCGGGCTCCCCGGTGCGGCCCGTCCCGGGCGCTCCGGGGCGGACGGCCTCGGACACGCCGGAACGGCCCGTTCCCGGCTCCCCGGAGGGGCCTGCCCCGGGCTCCCCGGGGCGAACGGCCCCAGCCGCGTGGGCGGCCGACCGCTGCCGGGCGTGGTCCGCGAGTCCCTCGACGGTGACCACTTCGCGGCCCTCGGCCTGCCCCGCCGCCACCAGACAGGCGCATACCGGCACCCCGTCGAGGCGGACCGTGCAGGATCCGCATTCGCCCTGCTCACAGGCGTTCTTCGAACCGGGAAGCCCCATCCGCTCGCGCAGCACGTACAGCAGGGACTCGCCCTCCCAGACGTCATCGGCCTCGTACGGCCGCCCGTTGACCGTGATGTTCACGCGCACTGTGCGGTCCTCCCGTCTCCCTCGCGATACGCCTCCCAGGTCCAGCCGAGCGTGCGGCGCGCCATGACCCCCACCGCGTGACGGCGGTAGGCGGCACTGCCGCGTACGTCGTCGATCGGGCGGCACGCCCCGGCGCACAGCTCGGCGAACCGCCGGGCCATCGACGGGTCGAGGGGCGCCCCGCTGTCCCAGAAGCCGCCCTCCTCGAGCGCCGCGCCCAGGAACTCCTCGGCCTCATGGGCCCGTACGGGCGTGGGCGCGGCCGATCCGATGCCGGTGCGCACGGTGCGGGTGCGCGGATGGAGCGCGACGGCGAAGGCACAGACCGCGATCACCATGGCGTTCCGGGTGCCGACCTTGGAGAACTGCTGCGGACCGTCCGCCTTCTGGATGTGCACCGCCCGGATCAGCTCATCGGGCTCCAGGGCATGGCGCTTGACCCCGGTGAAGAACTCCTCGACGGGGATGCGCCGGGTGCCGCGCACCGAGGCCGCCTCCACCTCGGCCCCGGCCGCCAGCAGCGCGGGATGCGCGTCCCCGGCGGGCGAGGCGGCGCCGAGGTTGCCGCCGACGGTGCCGCGGTTGCGGATCTGCGGTGAGCCGACGGTGTGCGCGGCGAGCGCCAGCCCCGGCAGCTCGGTCCGGAGCTCCTCGATGATGCGCGTGTACGGGACGCCCGCGCCCAGCCGGACCGTACGGTCGGTGGCCTCCCACTCGGCCAGTTCGGCGACGCGGGTCAGATCGAGCAGATACTCGGGCCGCCGGTGATCGAAGTTGATCTCGACCATCACATCGGTGCCGCCCGCGATGGGCACGGCGGTGGGGTGCTCGGCCTTCGCGGCGAGCGCCTCCTCCCAGCCGGCGGGGCGCAGGAAGTCCATGGGTCTCTCTTCTCGGATCGTCGGCGTCGCCGTCGGCAGGCGGGAGCCCCCTCCCAGAACTCTGCACGCGACTCAACGCCAGTAGACCGAGGTGTGGGCCACATGGTGCAGTCACCGAAGACATGAAGCAATTGGCTGGCCAGGGGGCGGGTCTTGTAGATTCGAACGAACGGCGGGGCCCCGAAACCTCGCGGTATTCGACCGGCAACACGGAACAAGATCGGCTGGCATCCCATGCGGCTGCGCGCACTGCTGGAGAACGACACCCTGGGCCTGCGCCTACTCGGTGGCGAGAGCGAGCTGGACCGTACCGTACGCGGCGTCATGACCACCGACCTGCGCGACCCCAGCCGCTATCTCTCGGGCGGTGAACTCGTGCTGACCGGGCTCGCGTGGCGGCGTGAGCCGGAGGACTCCGAGCGGTTCGTCCGCATCCTCGCGGCGGCTGGGGTGGCGGGGCTGGCGGCGGGCGAGGCGGAGCTGGGTGCCGTACCCGAGGATCTGGTGCTGGCCTGCGGACGGCATCGGCTGCCGCTGTTCTCCGTGGTCGAGGACGTCGCGTTCGCCACGATCACCGAGCATGTGGTGCGCCAGGTCTCCGGTGAGCGGGCCGGGGATCTGGCGGCGGTCGTCGACCGGCACCGCCGGCTGATGACGTCCGGGCCCGCGGGCGGCGGCCCCGAGGTGGCCCTTGACCTGCTCCGCTCGGACCTGGACCTGACCGCGTGGGTGCTCTCCCCCACCGGCCGCCGGATCGCCGGACCCACCGCCGCCGGAGCGGCGGCGGAGCCGCCCGCGGCGGTCCGCGCCCAGCTTGCGGGCGAGCATCTGGCCGCCCGGCGCGACGGGCGGCGCGGCCCGCACCGGATGACCGCCGCGGACGGCATGACGTACTCCCTCTTCCCCATCCGCAGCGGTGACACGGGCGAGGAGGTGCGCGAGACCGTGCTCTCCGACTGGCTGCTGGTGGTCGGCGCGGACGCCGACGAATGGCCGGAGGAACGGCTGGATCTGCTCTACGGGGTCACCCAGCTGATCGCGGTCGAGCGCGACCGGCGGAACGCGTCGCGCACCGTGCGGCGCAGGCTCGCCCAGGAGGTGCTGGAGCTGGTCCAGACGGGCGCGCCCCCCGCCGAGATCGCGGCCCGGCTGCGGGTGGCCACCCCGGTGCTGCTGCCGGGGCTCGGCACGGCGCCGCACTGGCAGGTGGTGGTGGCCCGGGTGGAGTGGGGCGTCACCGCGGAGGCGGAGCGCGGCGCGGACGGCGGGGCGCGCGAGGGCACCGCGGGCTCCATGCGGGACGGCGCCACGCGGGACGGCGCCGCACGAGACGGCGCCACGCGGGACGGCTTCACTCGTGAGGGCGGGGCCGTCCTCGGCGCCCGGGCCGCCCAGTCGCTGCTGGAGGAGATCCTGGTCGCCCCGGCCGCGCCCGGGCCGGAGCTCTCGGACCGGATCGCCGTGGCCCACACCGGGGACGAGGCGGTGGCACTCGTCCCCCTCCCGGCGCTCACCGACGGCCCGTGGGAGGGCGGCGGCATGGACCACGCCACGGCGGGGCTGCAGGCCGACGCGCTGCTCACCGCCGTCCGGGAGCCGCTCTCCCGCGGTCTGGACGGCGACGGCCGGCTGACCCTCGGCGTCAGCGCCGCCGTCCACTCCGCCGACGGGCTGCGCGGCGCCCTGGAGGAGGCCCGGCACGCCCGGCGCGTCGCCGCCGCCCGCCCCGGGCGGGTCTGCGCGGCCGGGCATCAGGAGCTGGCCTCGCACGTACTGCTGCTCCCCTTCGTCCCGGACGATGTGCGGCGCGCCTTCACCGCCCGGCTGCTGGACCCGCTGCGCGAGTACGACCGGCGCCACCGGGCCGAGCTGATCCCGACCCTGGAGGCGTTCCTGGACTGCGACGGCTCCTGGACGCGCTGCGCCTCCCGGCTGCATCTGCACGTCAACACGCTGCGCTACCGGATCGGCCGGATCGAGCAGCTGACCGGGCGCGAGCTGTCGCGCCTGGAGGACAAGCTGGACTTCTTCCTCGCGCTGCGCATGAGCTGACGCCCGGCGGGGCGTGGCCGTGGCCCGGGGACACGCCCGGACGCGTGACAACGCGCCATCACTCTTGCCAGGGGTTTGTGAATTGATTCACACCAACCTCTTGGCCGGGCGCGCGCATTCATGCTGAGATTCGCCCACAGCTTCCGGCTCGATGGCGCGCTTGGGGAGGGCAATGTGGCGGACACCGCCATGTCACCACCTGGATCGTCCGATCCTCATTCCGAGGTACCGGCGGGGCGCGGGTTCGACCCGCTCGTGGACGACCCACTCGACACGGCGGTGTGGCGGCTGCGTTCGCGCGGCTGCTGGAAAGACGCCGCCGAACTGCTCACCCCGCATGCGGTGGACGACGCCGCCGCCGCGCTCAAGCGCAGCGCCGTCCTGATCGAACGGTGCATGTACACCTCCGCGGGCTGGGACGCGGCCGATGACGCCCTGCGGGCGGCGGAGGCGCTCGCGCTCACCGACACCGAGCGGGGCGCGACCGCGTGCGAACGCGGCTATCTGGCGTACGCGTCCACGCTGGTCGGGGTGCGGGACCGGGCCGACGAGGCGCGGACCGCGCTCGGACGCGCCGCCGCGCTGCTCTCACCGGGCTCCCCGATCCGGCCGCTGCTGGACTTCCGGCGCGGGCTGATCTCCCAGCACCTCGCCCACAACCCGACCGGCGCCCTGGCCGCCTTCCAGCGCGCCCACGCGGGCGCGGCGGCCCACGGCGACACCCTGCTGCGCTCGTTCACCTGGCGCCATCTGGCCGCCATGGCGGAGGCGGACGGCGATCTGCCCGAAGCGCGCCACGGCTTCGCCGAGTCGCTGCGGATCCGTGAGGAGCTGGGCTATCTGGTCGGCATCGCCCCGGCCCTGGCCGCCCTGGCCGATGTCGAACCCGACCCCGACGAGGCCACCCGCCTGCGCACCGAAGCGGCCCGCCTGGTCCGCCTCCTGGGCGGCGTCCCCGTCTGGCTCGCGGAACAGCTCACCCCTGCGGACACCACCGACTGACCCGCACCGGCCGCCCCGGGGCGGGGCACACCACGCCCCGGGGCGGGGCACACCACGCCGCGGGGCGGGGCACACCACGCCGCGGGGCGGCCGGATCAGCCCCCGCCTTCGACCCGAGGTCCGTCGGTCCACCGGGCAACGCCCGCGAGGCCCGACGGCAACGTGGCGGACCTGTCACGGCCGTCACGGAGGCGGCCGCCGCGCCTTCACCCCGCCGCCGCCGCGGGCGTCCGTACGACCGCGCCCACGACGGAGCAGGGCGGGGTGGGTCCACCTCCCGCCCCGGCCAGGGCGAGGCCCTCGGAGGGGGTGACGCACGCCGAGCCCGGGCGCAGCGGGCGGCCGCCCGCGCGGCAGGGCGGATGCCGACCGGGAGCCGGTCGGCTCCGGCCCGGGCGGGACGCCCCCGGAGGCAGTGGTGCGCACGGGCCCGGGGACGGCCGGGGTGTGGGGGCCTACGCTCCCACAGCCCTCAGACCGTCGGGACGAAGTGGGCGCGGGTGAGGGATTCGACCGTGTCGAGGTCGCGGGCGGCCAGGGCGTCGAGGAGGGCCATATGCTCCTCCGCGTCGGCGACGAGGTCGGCGGTGCGGGTCGCCCGGCCGCAGGCCAGGGGCCACTGGGCGCGGCGGTGCAGGTCGTCGGCGACGATCACGAGCTGCTGGTTTCCGGCCAACCCGAGCACGGTCTGGTGGAAGGTGCGGTCCGACTCCAGATAGGCGGCCCGGTCACCCGTCATGGCGGCAGCCGCCGTCGCCTCCGCGAAGGGCCGCAGCCCGGCCCAGCGCTCGGGCGCGATCGCCTCCGCCAGGCTGAGCATCACCGGGACCTCCAGCAGCGCCCGCACCTCGGCGAGCTCGGCCAGATCGCGCTCGCTGCGGCGGGAGACCCGGAAGCCGCGGTTCGGCACCACCTCGACGGCGCCCTCGCCCGCGAGCTGCTGCATGGCCTCCCGTACGGGGGTGGGCGAGACGCCGAAGCGCTCGGCAAGGACCGGGGCCGAGTACACCTCGCCCGGGATCAGCTCACCGCCGGCCAGCGCCTCCCGCAGGGCATCCAGGATCTGGCCGCGCACCGAATGGCGGCGCGGAGACCTGCGTGCCGCGGGCACGCCACAGGAGGGCGGCGGCTCCATCGCCACCTGTGCTTCGGACTGCTCCACTCCGGTCCTCCTGACATCCCGTCGAACGATATGCGGAGGCCGCTCCCGGGCAAAGCCCGTAAACATCATTTAAGGTCGCGGTAACGTTACGCCGCGTACACGGACCGTACGCCGACGGCAAGCCGATCGGTCGGATTACCCGCGATCGAGTTCCGTGAATAGAATCAAGCCGCTTGCTCAGCGCGAGTGTTCGGATCGCATCGCACCTATTCGCGTGTCCCCCCGCCTACTTGGCGGCCTCTTGTCCCAAAACCGCTCGAGGCCCGGCAGGATTCCGCCAGGATGTCGCGCGCGGTAGGCCGCACTGCGGCCAGAACTTCATGGAAGCCAATCAAGGGGCACCGGATGAGACTGACCGACATATCGCTGGTTCTGCCAGTCGTCGTGGCGCTCGCCGGCGTCGTGGGGGCGGCGGTTGTCCTCGCGCGCGGCCGACGGAAGAAGGACGAGAGCGTCATCACCGACTCCTGGGAGCGCAGCGAAGAGCGTCGGCGCCGTAAGGAGGCCGTCTACGGGATGGCCGCCTATATCCTGCTGTTCTGCTGCGCCGGGGTGGCCGCAGCGCTCTCCTTCCAGGGCCTGGTGGGCTTCGGGCGGGAGAACCTCGCGCTGACCAACGGCTGGGAGTACCTGGTGCCGTTCGGCCTCGACGGCGCGGCGATGTTCTGCTCGGTGCTGGCGGTGCGGGAGGCCAGCCACGGTGACGCGGCGCTCGGCTCGCGCATGCTGGTGTGGCTGTTCGCGGGTGCGGCGGCCTGGTTCAACTGGGTGCACGCGCCGCGCGGCATGGGCCACGCGGGCGCCCCGCAGTTCTTCGCGGGCATGTCGCTCTCGGCGGCGGTCCTCTTCGACCGGGCCCTGAAGCAGACCCGCCGGGCGGCGCTGCGCGAGCAGGGCCTGGTGCCGCGGCCGCTGCCGCAGATCCGCGTCGTCCGCTGGCTGCGCGCTCCGCGCGAGACCTTCGCCGCATGGTCGCTGATGCTGCTCGAGGGCGTGCGGACGCTGGACGAGGCGGTCGAGGAGGTCCGCGAGGACCGGCGCGAGAAGGAGCACAACCGCACCCGCCGGCGCGATCAGGAGAAGCTGGACCGGGCCCGGATCCGGGCGATCAACCGGCAGCACCGGATGTGGGGCCGTCGTGGCGGCCGTCAGGTGGAGGTCACCGCCGCCGCGCAGCCCGCGCAGCTCAGTTCGGAGCCTGCCATAGGCGAGAAGGTGCTGGAGACCGCCGGGGCCCCGGACCAGGGTCAGCTCTCCGCGGCCTCCGCCCGGCCCGCCCTGCGGTCCGCGGGTGGCGCCGAGGCCGGGCTCGGCGACCTGGACCGCGACCGGAAACGGGACCGCGACCGGGATTTCAGCTTCGGCTTCGGTGAGAAGGACAAGGACTCCGAGGCCGGCCGTCCCCACACCATCGACCTCACGGCCGAGGACGACACGCTCACGATCCCGCGGCTGGACTCCCTCGAGGAGAAGCTGGCGCAGATCGAGCGCGCCTTCGGCTGAGCGGGCGGCCGGGGCGGGGACGCGTGTCCCCGCCCGCCGCTCGGCGGCTCCGTAACCCCACGGCCTACGCGCCACGCGTCGCACGTCCCCAACGCGGCGCACGCCCAACGGGCCACGCGCCGTGGAGCGCGGCTACGGAACGCCTTCCGCTTCGAGTTCGAACCACAAGACCTTGCCCACCCCGTGCGCCCGCACGCCCCAGGCGTCCGCGAGCGTATGCACCAGCAGCAGTCCGCGCCCGGATGTGCTGTCCTCCGCGGGCCGGTCGCGCAGCGTCGGATGCCGGGACACGAAATCCCGCACCTCCACCCGTAATCGTCCGGTGACGCGCGCGCCCGGCCCGTCCCCCAGCGAGGCCGTGATCTGTGCGCCATGGCCGGTGTGCACCAGTGCGTTGGTCACCAGCTCGCTGGTGAGCAGCTCGGCGAGGTCGCCCCGGCCGGGCCCGCCCCAGTGCCGCAGCAGCTCGCGCAGCTCCGCGCGGACCTGCGCCACCACCGCCAGATCGTCGTGCGCCAATCGTTTGGTCAGGACCGGGCCACGCTCCACCGGAACAGCCTCCGCAGCCTCCGCGGCCTTCGGCCTCGCATCCGGCCGACCGTGCCCGGGCATCCGGCCCGGCCGTACAGGCTGACGCTTCATCCTCCCCCGCCCCGGCCGCCCCGAGGCGGCGGCCAGCGTCAAATGTCGTCGAACACGCTCACGGAAATGCATGCCCGGGTGTTGCCATCCACACACCGAGGGAAATGCTGGGAGTGATCCGCTGAGTGATCCACCGAGCTCGAGCCGAGGAGCCGTGATGCACGACGACCGACCATTGGTGGAGGGCCGCCTGGACCGCGCGCTGCGCCAGTTCATCAGGCCCGCCCAGTACACGGCCCGGGTGCCGCTGACCCTCTCCGCGTGGCGCACCCCCGGTGAGCCGGTGCCGGTCGCGGAGGCGCTGACCGGCACCTACGAGCCGTTCACCACCGGCACGGACTGGGGCAGTCCGTGGTCGACCTGGTGGTTCCGGCTGGAGGGCAGCGTGCCCCAGGAGTGGGCGGGGCGGCGGGTGGAGGCCGTCATCGACCCGGGCTTCACCGACGACGCCCCGGGGTTCCAGGCCGAGGGGCTGGTGTACGACGCGGAGGGCGTGCCGATCAAGGGCATCCATCCACGCAACCGCCATATCCCGGTCGCGGCCCCCGCGGCCGGCGGCGAGCCCGTACGGCTGCTGCTGGAGGCCGCCGCCAACCCGTCCGTGCTGCGTGACGGCTTCATCCCGACCCGGCTCGGCGATGTGCTGACCGCCGGGGACGAGCCGCTGTACCGCTTCGCCTCGGCGGAGCTGGCGGTCCTCGACGAGACCGTCTGGCATCTGATCCTGGACATCGAGGTGCTGTCGGAGCTGATGGGCGAGCTGCCGGCGGACCGGCCGCGCCGCCATGAGATCCTGCGCGCCCTGGAGAACGCGCTGGACGCGCTCGATCTGCACGATGTCCCCGGCACCGCGGCCGCCGCCCGCGCCGAGCTGACCGACGCGCTCAGCCGTCCCGCGCACTCCAGCGCGCACCGGGTCTCGGCCGCCGGGCACGCCCATATCGACTCGGCGTGGCTGTGGCCGCTGCGCGAGACGGTGCGCAAGGCGTCCCGCACCTTCGCCAATGTCACCGCGCTCGCGGGCGAGTACCCGGAGCTGGTCTTCGCCTGCTCACAGGCGCAGCAGTACGCCTGGGTCAAGGAGCACCAGCCGCATATCTGGGAGCGGATCAAGAAGGCGGTGGCTGACGGCACCTGGGCGCCGGTGGGCTCGATGTGGGTCGAGTCGGACGCCAATATGCCCGGCGGCGAGGCGCTGGCCCGGCAGATCGTGCACGGCAAGCGGTTCTTCCTGGAGGAGCTGGGGGTGGACACCGAGGAGATCTGGCTGCCGGACTCCTTCGGCTACACGGCCGCCTTCCCGCAGCTCGCCAAGCTGGCGGGGGTGAAGTGGTTCCTCACCCAGAAGCTGTCGTGGAACCAGGTCAACAAGATGCCGCACCACACGTTCTGGTGGGAGGGCATCGACGGCACCCGGGTCTTCACCCACTTCCCGCCGGTGGACACCTACAACGCCCAGTTCAGCGCCTCCGAACTCGCCCACGCCGAGCGGAACTTCGCCGACAAGGGACTGGCGACCCGCTCGCTGGTGCCCTTCGGCTTCGGCGACGGCGGTGGCGGTCCGACCCGCGAGATGATGGAGAAGGCTCGGCGGCTCGCCTCCCTGGAGGGCTCGCCGACCGTCGAGATCCAGCCACCTTCGGTGTTCTTCACGGAGGCCGAGCGGGAGTACGGGGCCAAGGCGCCGGTGTGGTCGGGCGAGCTGTATCTGGAGCTGCACCGGGCCACGTACACCACCCAGGCCAAGACCAAGCAGGGCAACCGGCGCAGTGAGCATCTGCTGCGGGAGGCCGAGCTGTGGGCCACGGCCGCCGCGCTGCACGCGCCCGGCTACGCGTATCCGTACGACGACCTGGACCGGATCTGGAAGACGGTGCTGCTGCACCAGTTCCACGACATCCTGCCCGGCTCGTCGATCGCCTGGGTGCACCGCGAGGCGCGGGACAGCTATGAGCAGGCGCGCGCCGAGCTGGCGGGGATCGTCGCGGAGGCGGTTGCGGCGCTGGGCGGCGACGGGCCCGCCGTGCTCAACGCCTCGCCGTACGAGCGCGAGGAGATCGCCGTCCTGGACGCGGAGACGGCGGCCGCCCTGCCGTCCGGGGCCCCGGTCCAGCCGCTGGGCGACGGCCGTACGGCGGTCGCGGTGCGGGTCGCCGGGCTGGGCGCGGCACCGCTGGGCGCCGCCCCGCGGGCGGCGGCGGCCACCACCACCGGCGCGCCCCACGGGGCACCGCCGGTGACCGCGCTGAGCGACGGTCAGTCCATCGTCCTCGACAACGACCGGCTGCGGGTGACCATCGACGCCGAGGGGCTGCTCACCTCGGTGCTGGACCTGGACGCGAGCCGTGAGGTGCTGGCCCCGGGCGCTCGCGGCAACCTTCTCCAGCTCCACCCCGACCACCCCAACCACTGGGACGCCTGGGACATCGACCGGCACTACCGCCGCAGCCACACCGATCTGACCGACGCCGAGTCCGTCGAGCTGATCGAGTCCGGTCCGCTGCGCGCCACGGTCCGGGTCATACGGTCCTTCGGCGCCTCGCGCATCACCCAGGAGCTGACGCTGGCCGCGGGCGACCGGCGCCTCGACATCGCCACGGAGGTGGACTGGCAGGAGTCGGAGAAGGTCCTCAAGGCGGCGTTCCCGCTGGACATCCACGCCCAGGTGTCCACCGCGGAGATCCAGTTCGGCCATGTGGACCGCGCCACCCACACCAACACCAGTTGGGACGCGGCCCGGTTCGAGATCTGCGCGCACCGCTGGCTGCGGGTCGCCGAGCCCGGCTACGGGGCGGCGGTGCTCAACGACTCGACGTACGGCCACGATGTGACCCGTACGGCGCACGACACGGACGACGGCGAGGTACTGGGCACCACCGTGCGGCTCACCCTGCTGCGCGCCCCGCACAGCCCCGACCCGGAGACCGACCTGGGCGTCCACCGCTTCCGCTACGCCCTGCTGCCGGGCGCGGGCGTCGCCGAGGCGGTCGCCGAGGGGCTCGCCCTCAACCTGCCGCTGCGCGCCCTGCCCGCCGGACCGGCCGAGCGGGCGCCGCTGGTGTCGGTGGACAACCCCGCGATCACGGTCGAGTCGGTCAAGCTCGCCGAGGACCGCAGCGGCGATGTGGTGGTGCGGCTGTACGAGTCCCACGGCGGCCGGGCGGCGGGCACGCTGGTCACCGGCTTCCCGGTGCTCGGGGCGGATGTGACGGATCTGCTGGAGCGTCCGCTGCACGAGGCGGCCACGGGTCCGGGCGGGCTGACGCTGGCCCTGCGCCCGCACCAGATCCTCACGCTGCGGCTGCGGCCGGTGCGGTGAGGGGGCCGGTGCGGTGAGGGACTGATACAGGGGCCGGGGCCGGGCGGCGGTCAGTGAGCGGCTGACCGCCCGCCCGGCCCACGGCCTGGAGTTTGCGCCCTGGAGGCTGATCACGGGCGCGGCATGTTGCGGAGGTTCGAGCGGGCCATCTGGACCATCCTGCCGACGCCCCCTTCCAGCACCATCTTGCTGGCCGAGAGCGCGAAGCCGGTCACCATCTCCGCCTTGATCTTGGGCGGGATGGACAGCGCGTTGGGGTCCGTGACGATGTCCAGGAGCGCGGGCCCCTTGTGGCGCAGTGCGGCGCGCAGCGCGGACCGCAGGTGTTTGGGCTTCTCCACCCGCTCGCCGTACGCCCCGGCGGCGCGGGCGATCTGGGCGAAGTCGGGGTTGCGGTAGCCGGTGCCGTGCGCGGGCAGGCCCGAGACCAGCATCTCCAACTCGACCATGCCCAGCGCGGAGTTGTTGAAGAGGATCACCTTCACCGGCAGGTCGTACTGGACGAGGGTGAGGAAGTCGCCCATCAGCATGGTGAATCCGCCGTCGCCGGACATCGAGACCACCTGGCGGCGGCGGTCCAGGAACTGGGCGCCGATCGCCTGCGGCAGCGCGTTGGCCATCGAGCCATGGGTGAAGGAGCCGATCACCCGGCGGCGGCCGTTGGGGGACAGATAGCGCGCGGCCCACACATTGCACATCCCGGTGTCCACGGTGAAGATCGCGTCGTCGGCCGCCTCCTCGTCCAGCATCGAGGCCACGTACTCCGGGTGGATCGGGATGTGCTTGTCCACCCTGCGGGTGTACGCCTTGACCACGCCCTCCAGCGCGTCGGCGTGCTTCTTCAGCATGCGGTCGAGGAAGCGGCGGTCGGTCTTCGGGCGCACCTTCGGCGTCAGACAGCTCAGCGTCTCGCGGACATCGCCCCAGACGGCCAGGTCCAGCTTGGAGCGGCGGCCCAGATGTTCGGCTCGGACGTCCACCTGCACGGTCCGCACATCGTCGGGCAGGAAGGCGCCGTACGGGAAGTCGGTGCCCAGCAGGATCAGCAGATCGCATTCGTGGGTGGCCTCGTACGCCGCGCCGTAGCCGAGCAGACCGCTCATGCCGACGTCGTACGGGTTGTCGTACTGGATCCACTCCTTGCCGCGCAGGGCGTGCCCCACCGGTGCCTTCACCAGCTCGGCGAAGGCCATCACCTCGTCATGCGCCCCGGCGCAGCCCCGGCCGCAGAACAGCGTCACCCGCTCCGCCTCGTTGACCATACGGGCCAGCCGGTCGATCTCCGCGTCGCCCGGGCGCACGGTGGGCCGGGAGGTCACCAGGGCGTGCTCCTCGGCGCGCTCGGGCGCCGGGCGGGCGGCGATGTCGCCGGGGAGGGCGACCACGCTGACCCCGCTGCGGCCGATCGCGTGCTGGACGGCGGTCTGCAGCACGCGCGGCATCTGCTGAGGGTTGGAGATCATCTCGCAGTAGTGACTGCACTCCTGGAACAGCCGCTCGGGGTGGGTCTCCTGGAAGTAGCTGGTGCCGATCTCGCTGCTGGGGATGTGCGAGGCGAGGGCGATGACCGGGGCCATGGAGCGGTGGGCGTCGTAGAGCCCGTTGAGCAGATGGACATGCCCGGGGCCGCAGGAGCCCGCGCAGGCGGCGAGGGACCCGGTGAGCTGCGCCTCGGCACCGGCGGCGAAGGCGGCGGTCTCCTCGTGCCGCACCTGGATCCACTCGATCGCGGCGTTGCGGCGGATCGCGTCCACCACGGGGTTGAGGCTGTCGCCGACGACCCCGTACATCCGCCGCACGCCGGCGCGCACCAGGATGTCCACGTATTGCTCCGCCACGGTCTGCTTGGCCATCGCGCGCCCTCATCCCTTTCGTCCCGGGTCGGTCGGACCGGTGACGCTCGTCCGGTCACCTTTCGTCCATCAACCCATGGACGGCGCGCTTACGCCTCCCAGACGGCGGCCGCCGTACGGTCGTCGGCGTATCCCTTCACCCCCGTCTGGGCGTCGGCGAGGAACGCGGCGAGGCCCGGCGCCTCCGCGGTGTCCCAGCGTTCGGCCAAGCGGTCGGCGAGGGCTGCCTCGCCGCGCAGGGGTTCGGCGAGGCCCGCGCTGCACACCAGAAGGGTGTCGCCCGGTCGGGCGACGGAGGCGCGGAAACGGAAGGGTTCGTGGGCGGGATCGGGGTTGGGGGCGGGCGCGGAGGGTGCGGCAGGCCCGGCGGATGAGGGATCGGCCTGCGTATAAGGCGGTTGGGGCGGGAGGGGCGGTTGGGGCTGTTCAGGCGGTTGCTGGGCGGTGGGGCGACCGCTGCCGTAGCCGAGGACGGGGCCGCCCACGGTGTCCCGCTCGCCCCCGGCCGGTTCCAGGTCCTGCCAGACGCCGTCCCGCAGCCGGAACAGCCCGCCGTCGCCGACGCCGAAGAACACCCGGGTACGGCAGGCCGGATGCGCCGGAAGCAGCAGACAGCGCACCGACGCGGTGTGGTCGGCGGGAGCGAGGCCGCGTACGGTCGCGCCGGCGCGCAGCCGTCCGTAGGCACGGCCGGTGAGCCGGTGCAGCCCGGAGCTGAGGGCGCCGCGGTTGGCGGTGTGGATGTCCTCCGTCAGCCGGGCCTGATTGCGGCCGACCGCCGCGGCGATCCACTCGCACAGCTCCCGTGCCACCCGGTGCGCCCCCGGCGCCGCGGGCTGCCCGCTCGCCATGGCCACCAGGACGAGGGCGCTGTCCCCGATCCCGAACCGCACCGCGAGCAGCGCGTCCCGCCGCGGCTCGCCCCGGTAACGGGCCGAGTCGCCGCGCAGTGAGGTCGCCCGGAGCGTCAGCGTGCCGTAGCGGGCGCCCTCCAGCACGGTGTCGGGGACCAGGTCCCGGAGCTCCTCGGGGTCGACGACGGGAAGCGTGGTCGGCTCGGCCTCGTACGTGGGCGGCTCGTCGCCGACGTACGAGGCCGCCGCGGACCGCCAGGGCCGGGAGGGGTCGGGGTGGAGGTCGGGCCGGGGCGGAACGGACGCCCGGGCGCCACGTGGAGGCGGCGATGGCGGCGATGGCGGCGATGGCGGCGGCGGGACGGAAGCCCCCGCACGCCCGGGTGCACTCCCCGGACCGGAGCGTCCGGGTGCGTCCCCTGAACCGGTGCGGTCGGGTGCGCCTCCGGGGCCGGAGCGTCCGGGTGCGCTCCCTGGCCCCGCGCGGTCGGGTACCTTTCCCGGGCCCGCGCGTCCGGGTCCGTCCCCTGAACCGGTGCGTCCCGGTGCGCCCCCTGAACCCGCGTCACCCTGTGGGGCACCGGCTCCCGCGCGGCTCTCTGCTGCACCGGAGCCCGCACCACCCTGGGAGGGCAATGCGGCGCCGGGGCCCTCGTCGCCCTGCGCGGACCCCGAACCCGCGCCGCCCCAAGCCGCACCCGAGCCCCCGCCGCCCCAAGCGGCACCCGAGCCCGTACGTCCCGGTACGGCACCGGAACCCGCGTTGCCGCCCTGCGTTGCATCGCCGGACCTTCCGCCGCCCCGAGAGGGCGGGGCCGCTCCGGAGCCCGCATCGCCCCCGCGCGCGGCGCCAGGCCCCGCCCCTTCCCGGAAAGGCGATGCGGCACCGGGCTCCTCGTCGGCGGGAGATCGCCACCCCTGCGGGCCACCTCCCGTGTCGGCGTCGGAGCCCGGGGCGGCGTCGCCCGGTTCCCCCGTCCGCGGGCCCCAGGGGGCGCCCGCGGCCGGTCTCTGGTTGTCGGCGTCCTCGGCGCCGGCGAGCGTGCGGGAGGCCGAATCGAACCGGTCGTCCACGGAGTCCGAGGCCGCAGCGGGCCCCGCGTCGGCACGCCGTGGGTCGTACAACTCGCCCCACCAGTCGTCCTCATGACGGCGTCGGTCGCCCTGCTGGCTCATCCCCACATTGTCCACAGGGAGGCTCCACGGGAACACCACGCGATGACCGGCACGAGGCCCGCCCAAGACCCGCTCAAGCCCGCGGGATGTGCCCTCGGGGACATCGGGCGGAGCCAAAAAACAGACCAGGAAGGGGCCAGGGGCCGGGCCCAAGGCGATCCCACGCACCCCGAACGCGATGCGGCCCCTCGCGCCCCAGGCCCAAGGAGACCCCATGTGACCCGGGCCCATGTGGCCCGGGGCCCACGTGCCCTGGGCCCACGTGCCCTGGGCCCCAGTGGGCCCAAAGCGGCCCACGCCCCCGCCCTCAGCCCTCAGCTCAGCCCCGGTACGCCTCCAGGAGCCGCAGCCAGACCTCGCTGATCGTGGGGAACGACGGCACCGCATGCCACAGCCGCTCGATGGGCACCTCGCCCGCAATGGCGATCGTCGCCGAGTGGAGCAGTTCGCTGACCCCGGGCCCGACGAAGGTGATGCCGATCGGATGACCCCGGTCCAGGTCGACGACCATACGGGCCTGGCCGCGGTAGCCGTCCGCGTACAGCACCGCGCCCTCGACCCTCCCCATGTCGACGTCGACGACGCGGATGCTGCGGCCCTCGGCCTCGGCCTGCTCGGCGGTCAGCCCGACCGCGGCGACCTCCGGGTCGGTGAAGACGACCTGCGGTACGGCCGCCTTGTCCGCGGTGGTCGCGTACTCGCCCCAGCGGTCCGTGTCCAGCCGCGTGACGCCCCGCGCGCGTGCCCCGATCGCCGCGCCCGCGATCCGCGCCTGGTATTTGCCCTGGTGGGTGAGGAGCGCCTGGTGGTTGACGTCGCCCACCCCGTACAGCCAGCCGTCCGGCACGTCCCGCACCCGGCAGGTCTCGTCGACCGTCAGCCAGCCGCCCGGTTCGAGGCCCACCGTCTCCAGGCCCAGGTCATCGGTGTGCGGGGTGCGCCCGGTGGCGAACAGCACCTCGTCCGCCTCGAGCCGTTCCCCGCTCTCCAGGGTCACCGTGACCGGTCCGTCCGTCCCACCCGGCCGGGCGAGGTCCTTCACCGACGTACCGGTGCGGATCTCGACCCCGGCCTCCCTCAGCGTCTCGGCCACCAGCTCGCCCGCGAACGGCTCGATCCGCTCCAGCAGCCCGGAGCCGCGCACCAGCACGGTGACGCGCGAGCCGAGGCCGTTCCAGGCCGTGGCCATCTCGCAGGCCACCACACCGCCGCCCACGATGATCAGCCGCTCCGGCACCGAGGAGGAGCTGGTGGCCTCCCGGCTGGTCCAGGGGCGGACGTCGGCGATCCCGGGCAGGCCGGGCAGCGAGGCCCGGGTTCCGGTGCAGACGGCCACGGCGTGCCGGGCGGTGAGGATCCGCTCGTCGCCGCCGGATCCGTCCGGCGGCGTCACCGCGACCCGCTGCGGCCCGACCAGCCGCCCGTGGCCGCGCACCAAGTCGATTCCGGCCGACTCCAGCCAGGGGAGCGCACCGTCGTCCTTCCAGTTGCCGACCTGCTTGTCGCGGTACGCGAAGACATCGGCCGCGGACAGCGCTCCGCCGACCGCCTGCCGCAGCCCCGGCACCTGGCGTGCCTCGGCCCGCGCGAGCACCGGGCGCAGCAGCGCCTTACTGGGGACGCAGGCCCAGTACGAGCACTCACCGCCGACCAGTTCACGCTCCACGATCGCCGTGGAGAGCCCGGC
Organism: Streptomyces sp. 11-1-2; assembly: GCF_003595545.1. Taxonomy (NCBI): domain Bacteria; kingdom Bacillati; phylum Actinomycetota; class Actinomycetes; order Kitasatosporales; family Streptomycetaceae; genus Streptomyces; species Streptomyces sp. 11-1-2. Next base: position 8,283,796 of record NZ_CP022545.1, on the reverse strand, counting down.
CGCGCGGGTCCGGTCGGCCACATTCTCGCCGACCGGGCCCGCGCCCAGCACGATGACGTCGTACTCGTCCCTGGCCTGGTTCATCGCAACTCGCTCTCTCGTTCCGTATCACCGTCTCAGGGCCATCGTGGCGCCGAGTTACCGCGCACAGCCACCCGAATCGGCGTTTCGGTCGAGCGCTCTTGGCGCAGGTGGTGCCGGTCCCTCAGCTCATGCGCGCCGGTCGCGGACGCGCGACAGTGATCGCATGACTGTTTTCGCGGAACCCGAGGCCGGATATCTCAGATCGCAGCGGATCGGCCGGTTGGCCACCGTGGACGCGGACGGCCAGCCGCAGGCGAACCCGGTGGCGTTCTTCCTCAACGAGGACGGCACGGTCGACATCGGCGGCTTCGCCATGGGCAGGACGAAGAAGTGGCGTAACACCGGGACGAATCCGAAGGTGGCGCTGGTCGTCGACAGCCTGGTGAGCGAGCAGCCGTGGATGGTGTGCGGGGTGGAGATCCGCGGGGAGGCGGAGCGGCGTGTGGGGCCGCATGACCTCGGCGCCCAGGCGAGCGACGAGGTCATCCGGATCCATCCGCGCTGGGTGTACAGCTGGGGGCTGGAGGACGTGCCCGGGGCCACGAGCCGGACCGTGAGCTGACGCAACGATCCGGGCCGTGAGCCGACCGGCGCCGATGCCTCCGCACGCCGATGAGCCGACGCCCGGACGCCCAGGCCGACCAGACGGGGTACCCGACCGGCGTCACCCCACCGACGTAACCCGACGGCACCTGCCCCCAGCCCCCCGGGGGGGCGCCCCCAGGGCGTACCGCTACGGCTTGCGCATCGGTCCGCGCTTGCGCTCCATCATGTGGCGGCCGAGCGCCTGCCGCTGCTTCCAGTCCCGCCGCATCTCGGCTCGCAGCCGCGCGTCCGTACGGGCCGCGAGCCGCTCGTTCTCCCGCAGCAGCTTGCGGTAGCTCTCCAGCCGCCGCTCCGGCAGCGAGCCGTCGTCGATCGCGGCGAGCACCGCGCACCCCGGCTCGACCTCGTGTGCGCAGTCGGGGAAGCGGCACCGCTCGGCGAGCTCCTCGATCTCGGCGAACGCCTGTGCGACACCGCCTTCGGCGTCCCACATCCCCACCCCGCGCAGCCCCGGGGTGTCGATCAGCACCCCGCCCGAGGGCAGGGGCAGCAGATCGCGGGTGGTCGTGGTGTGCCGCCCCTTGCCATCGCTGTCACGGATGGCGTGTACGTCCTGGACGGCCGCGCCCACCAGCGCGTTCGCCAGCGTGGACTTGCCCGCGCCGGACTGGCCGAGCAGCACCGAGGTGCCGGGGGCGAGCAGGGCGCCGAGCTCCTCCAGCCCCTCCCCCGTGGCGGAGCTGACCGGCAGCACCCGCACACCGGGCGCCGCCGTCTCGGTGTCGGACACCAGATGGCCCAGGGTGTCCGGATCGGGCACCAGGTCGGCCTTGGTGAGGACGAGCAGCGGCTGGGCGCCGCTCTCCCAGGCCAGCGCGGTGAACCGCTCCACCCGGCCCAGGTCGAGTTCGGCGGCGAGGGAGACGGCGATGACGGCGTAGTCGGCGTTGGCCGCCAGCACCTGGCCGTCCGAGCGCTTCGACGAGGTGGACCGTACGAGGGCGGTACGGCGCGGCAGCAGCGTCCGGACGTAGCGCGGATCGCCCTCGGCGTCCACGGCGGCCCAGTCGCCGGTGCACACGATCCGCATCGGATCGCGCGGCGTCACCAGCTCGGTGTCCGCCCGTACGGTGCCCAGGGGCGTGACGAGATCGCACAGGCCACGGTCCACGCGGAGCACCCGCCCGGGCATCAGGTCCTGCGCGGCGTACGGGGCGAACGCGTCCGCCCAGCCGTCGTCCCAGCCATAGGCGGTGAGAGCGTGCGAAGACGCGGAGTCAGGGGAAGTGTTGAACACGGAGGAAACCCTTCGAAGAGCGGCCTCCGAAGAGGTGTCAGCCGGAGGCCGCAGGGGTGGAAACGAGGAACTCCTGAACGCGAGCGGCGCTCGCCACCGTGACCGTCATCAATGTCCTCACCTCCTGCTTTCCTCAACGCGTAGCAACACGGGCCAACACTGAACGGGGAAACCGTAGCCCATCCCCGCGCGAGGGCGCCATCCATTTTCTTTCGTTGAAAGCGAACGGTCGCCACCAACGGCCCTATCAGCAGCGGAACATGGCTCCCGCACAGGGTTCCCGAACATGCTTGCGCGTCTCTCGGACGCTGAGGTACCTTCACGACAGTTGATCTTTGTCGTGCCATGACCACCATCCAGCCGTCATGTCAATCGGTTATTCGCGTTCCGCCGTTCCATCGAGTCATCACGTCACCGATCAAGGCCGGATTGCACGGTGCGATAAATACGTCAGGTCACCAGGTCACGGGGGAGTGTACCTAGTTGTCCACAGTCGCCGATTCGCCATGGCATCACCATTTCCATGATTCGGTAGCGGTCATCGGTTTCTCTTGTCGTTTACCGGGAGCCCGGACGCCCGAGGAATTCTGGCGGCTGCTCAACGACGGCGCGGACACGGTGACTTCCGTACCGGAAGATCGATGGGCGCCACATCAATCCGGCGGCGGGTCCGGGCCCGAAGCCGAAGCGGGGATGGAATTCGGCGCCTTCCTGGACCGGGTGGACCACTTCGACGCCGACTTCTTCGGTATATCGCCGCGCGAGGCCGCCGTCATGGACCCCCAGCAGCGGCTGATGCTCGAACTCGGCTGGGAAACCCTGGAAGACGCGGGCCTCACCCCGGCCCGGATCGCGCAAGGGCGGACAGGGGTGTTCGTCGGCGCCATCAACGACGACTACGCCACGTTGCTGCGGCGGCACGGCGATTCCGCGGTCACCCATCACACCCTGACCGGCCTCCAGCGCGGCATGATCGCCAACCGGCTCTCCTATCTGCTGCGGACCCGCGGCCCCAGCATGGTGGTGGACTCGGGTCAGTCGTCCTCGCTGGTCGCGGTGCACACGGCCTGCCAGAGCCTGCGCAACGGCGAATGCGACACCGCTCTCGCGGGCGGTGTCCACCTCAATCTCGCGTACGACGGCGCGCTCAGCGCCGCCCGCTTCGGTGGGCTCTCCCCGGACGGCCGGTGTTTCACCTTCGACGCCCGGGCCAACGGCTTCGTCCGAGGCGAGGGCGGCGGTCTGGTGCTGCTCAAACCCCTCGCCCGCGCGCTCGCCGACGGCGACCGGATCCATGGGGTGCTGCGCGGCGGCGCGGTCAACAACGACGGCGGCGGGGACAGTCTCACCACCCCCAGCCGGACCGCCCAGGAGGAGGTGCTGCGCCGGGCGTACGCCGCGGCCGGGGTCGGCCCCGACGAGGTGCAGTACGTCGAACTGCACGGCACCGGCACGGCCGTCGGCGACCCCATCGAGGCGGCGGCGCTGGCCGAGGTGGTCGGCACCGCGCGCACGAAGGACCGCCCGCTGCTGGTGGGGTCCGCCAAGACGAACGTGGGCCATCTGGAAGGGGCCGCGGGCATCACCGGCCTGATCAAGGTCCTGCTCTGCCTCAAGGCGGCGCACCTCCCGCCCAGCCTCAACTTCCACACCCCCAACCCCGCGATTCCGCTGGAGGAGTGGAATCTGCGGGTGCAGACCGAGCTGTCGGCGTGGCCGCGCCCGGATGCGCCGCTGATCGCCGGGGTGTCATCCTTCGGCGTCGGCGGGACCAACGCCCATGTGATCGTGGAGCGGGCCCCGGCGGCGCGGCTCGCGGAGGGTGGCGCGGGCGTGCGGGGCGGTGTCCCGGGCGTGCGGGGCGGTGCCGGGGGCGCCCGCAGCCGTGTCCCCTATGCCCTGGCCGGTGGGGTGCTGCCGTGGGTGGTCTCGGGTCGGTCGGCCGCCGGAGTGCGGGCGCAGGCGGCGCGGCTACGGGAGTTCACGGCGGACGGTGAGGTCTCCCCCGCCGACATCGCTTGGTCGCTCGCGGAGCACCGAACGGCACTGGAACACCGTGCCGTGGTGGTGGCCGGGGACCGCGACGGGTTCCTGGCCGGGCTGGACGCGCTGGCCTCCGGTGAGCCCTCCGCCCATGTGGTCAATGGGGTGGCCGCGAGCGAGTCGACCGCGGGTCCGGTGTTCGTCTTTCCGGGTCAGGGATCGCAGTGGGTGGGCATGGCCGCCGAACTGCTCGACGTCTCGCCCGTGTTCGCCGCATCCATCGACCGGTGCGCCCGGGCCCTGGCCCCGCACACCGACTGGGACCTCCTCGACGTTCTGCGGGAGACCGAGGACGGCGCCGCGCTGGAGCGGGCGGAAGTGCTGCAGCCCGCGCTCTGGGCAGTGATGGTCTCGCTGACGCGGGTGTGGCGTTCGCTCGGCGTCGTCCCGTCGGTGGTGGTGGGCCACTCACAGGGCGAGATCGCGGCGGCCTGCGCGGCCGGAGCGCTGTCCCTGGAGGACGGCGCCCGGCTGATCGCCGTGCGCAGCCGACTCGCCGGGGCGCTGATCGGCCGGGGCGGTCTCGCGTCCATCGGCGCGTCGGCGGAGCGGGCGGCCGAGCTGTTCGCGGGCCGGGACGACGTATGGATCGCCGCGGTCAACGGTCCCGGCGCGACGGTGGTCGGGGGCAGCCTGGAGGGGCTGGCCGAGGTCATGGCCAGGGCGGAGGCCGCCGGGCTGCGCCACCGCGCGGTGGCCACGGCGTATGCCTCGCACACCCCGCATGTCGAGGCGATCCGCGAGGAGTTCCTGCGGCTCGCGGCGCCGATCGCCCCGCGCGCCGGGGACGTGCCGATGTACTCGACCGTCACCGCCGCCCCCATCGCGGGCGAGGCGCTGGACGCCGCGTACTGGTACCGCAACCTCCGCGAACAGGTCCGCTTCCACGGCACCGTCCAGCGCCTGATCGCCGACGGCAACTCCTTCTTCCTGGAGAGCAGTTCGCACCCGGTGCTCGCCACCGCCGTCCAGGAAACGGGCGGCCTCGCCGTCGGCACTCTGCGCCGGGGCGAGGGCGACACCCGGCGACTGCTCCTCTCGCTGGCCCAGCTCTGGGTGTACGGGGCCGCCCCCGACTGGGCGACGGTGTTCGCCGGGACCGGCGCCCGCCGGGCCGAGCTGCCCGGCCGGGCCTTCCAGCGGCGGCGCCACTGGTTCGACACCGTGGCCTCCCCGGCGGCCACGGACCGCGCCCCGGGCCTTGCCCCGGACCTCGCCCAGGGCCTCGATGTGGCCCATCAGGTGCGGGCCCAGGCCGCCGCCGTCCTCGGACATACGACGGCGGCCGAGCTCGACACCGGGCGGACCTTCAAGGACCTCGGCTTCGACTCGATCTCGCTCAGCGATCTGTGCAACCGCATCAACACCGCACTGGGCACCCGCCTCTCCCCCGCCGCGCTCTTCAGCCACCCGACCCCGGCCAGGCTCGCGGAACACCTCGCCGCCACCACGTCCACGTCCGCCGCCGGGCCCGCGCCCTCCGGGGCACCCCCCGCACCCGCCGCGGCCACCGGCAGGGACGAGCCGATCGCCATCATCGCGATGAGCTGCCGCCTCCCCGGCGGTGTGCGGTCCCCGGAGGACCTGTGGCGGCTGGTGGCGGACGGACGGGACGCCATCTCGCCGTTCCCGGACGACCGGGGCTGGGACCTCGAACGGCTGCACGCCGCCGAGGGCGCCGGCAGCAGCTTCGCCCGCAGCGGTGGATTCATCGACGGGGCCACGGACTTCGACGCCCGCTTCTTCGGCATCTCCCCGCGCGAAGCCCTGGCGATGGACCCTCAGCAACGGCTGCTGTTGGAGACCTCCTGGGAGCTGCTGGAACGCGCGGGCATCGCCCCGGGCGCGCTGCGCGCCAGCCGTACCGGTGTGTTCGTCGGCACCATGGACCAGGAGTACGGGCCACGGCTGCACGAGGCGCCGGAGGCGGTGGACGGCTATCTCCTCACCGGCAAGACCGCCAGTGTCGCCTCGGGCCGGATCGCCTATCTGCTCGGGCTCACCGGGCCCGCCATCACCCTGGACACCGCCTGCTCGTCCTCGCTGGTGGCCCTGCATCTCGCGGTGCAATCGCTGCGGCGGGGCGAATCCTCACTGGCCCTGGCCGGCGGGGTGACGGTCCTCAACACCCCGGGAATCTTCACCGAGTTCAGCCGCCAGGGCGGGCTGTCCCGCGACGGCCGGTGCAGGGCGTTCGCGGCCGGGGCCGATGGCACCGGAATGGCGGAGGGCGTCGGCATGCTGCTGGTGGAGCGGCTGTCCGACGCCCGCCGCAACGGCCGTCGGGTGCTCGGGGTGATCCGTGGCACGGCGGTCAACCAGGACGGCGCCTCCAACGGCCTCACCGCGCCCAACGGCCTCTCGCAGGAGCAGGTGGTCCGGCAGGCGCTGGCCGACGCGCATCTCACGCCGTCCGATGTGGATCTGATCGAGGCACACGGCACGGGCACGGCACTCGGCGATCCGATCGAGGCACAGGCGCTGCTCGCCACGTACGGCCGGAACCGGCCCGACGATCGGCCCGTACTGCTGGGCTCGGTGAAGTCCAACATCGGCCATACGCAGGCGGCGGCCGGGGTCGCGGGCGTCATCAAGTCGGTCATGGCGATGCGGCACGGGGTCGTCCCCGCCACGCTGCATGTGGACGAGCCGACCCCGCATGTCGACTGGGCCTCCGGCGGTGTGGAGCTGGTGACCGAGGGGCGTCCGTGGCCGGAAGCCGGACGGGCGCGGCGGGCCGGGGTCTCGTCGTTCGGCATCAGCGGGACCAACGCCCATGTGGTCCTGGAAGAGCCTCCACCGGCCGCCGTCCCCTCCCCCGCTGCCCGTCCCGCCACCTCGGCCGTGTCCGTGCGGACGGAGGGGGTGCTGCCATGGGTGGTGTCGGGCCGGACGCCCGCCGCGTTGCGGGCGCAAGCGGCCCGGCTACGGGAATTCACCGCCACCGCCTCCGACGCCTCGCCGTCGGACGTCGGGTGGGCGCTGGCGACACAACGGGCCGCCCTGGAACACCGTGCGGTGGTGGTGGCCGGGGACCGGGACGACTTCCTGGCCGGGCTGGACGCGATCGCCTCCCGTGAGCCCGCGGGCCAGGTGATCGGCGGCGCGGTCCAGGGTGCGTCGGAGGGCGCTGCTGGTCCGGTGTTCGTCTTTCCGGGGCAGGGGTCGCAGTGGGTCGGTATGGCCGCCGAACTGCTGGTTGTCTCACCGGTGTTCGCCGAATCCATCGACCGCTGTGCTCAGGCCCTGGCCCCGCATATCGGCTGGGATCTGCTCGATGTGCTGCGGGAGACCGGGGATGACGCGGCGCTGGAACGGGTGGATGTGGTCCAGCCCGCCCTCTGGGCCGTGATGGTGTCCCTCGCCCAGGTGTGGCGTTCGCTCGGCGTCGAGCCCTCCGCCGTTGTAGGCCACTCTCAGGGCGAGATCGCGGCCGCGTGCGTGGCCGGTGTGCTTTCCCTGGAGGACGGCGCACGGCTCGTGGCACTGCGCAGCCGCCTCATCGCGCGGGAACTGGCCGGACTCGGCGGCATGGTCTCCCTCGCCACCTCCACCGACCAGGCGCATGAGCTGCTGACCGGCCGCGATGACGTATGGATCGCCGCCGTCAACGGACCCACCGCCACCGTCGTCGCCGGAAGCCCCACCGGGCTCTCCGACGTCATGGCACAAGCCGAGGCCACCGCGATCCGGGCCCGAGCGGTCGCCGTCGACTACGCCTCCCACACGCCCCACGTCGAACGCATCCGGGAACAGCTCCTCCAGCTCGCCGCGCCCATCACCCCCCGCACCGGCGACATCCCCATGTACTCCACCGTCACCGCCACCCCCGTCAACGGCACAACCCTCGACGCCGAGTACTGGTACCGCAACCTCCGCCAACCCGTCCGTCTCCACCACACCCTCCAAGCCCTGCTGGGAGACGGCCACACCCGCTTCCTGGAGTCCAGCGCGCATCCGGTCCTGACCACCGCCGTCGAGGAGACCGGCCACGCCGCCGACCGGCCCGTCCTCGCCACCGGCACCCTGCGCCGTGACCACGGTGGCGTCCGGCAACTCCTCGGCGCGCTCGCCACCCTGTGGGCCCATGGTGTGGACCCCGACTGGACGGCGGTGTTCGCATCCGGCGCCACCGCACTAGTCGATCTGCCCACCTACGCCTTCCAGCGCGAGCGCTACTGGCTCACGCCCATCGGCCCCGCCTCCGCCGTGCGGGTCGATCTGCCGTCCGCCGCGGCGACCGAGGGGCCCGAGGCGGCCGAAGGACCCGAGGCGCTCGACGGCTTCGCACGCCGGGTGACCGACGCGGCCGAGGGCGCGTCGCGGTTGCGGGTGGCGCTCGACGAGGTGTGCCGCCACGCGGCCGCCGTGCTGGGTCTGTCGTCGGTGGGCGAGGTGGAGACGCGGAAGGTCTTCCGGGACCTCGGCTTCGACTCGCTGACCGCCGTGGAGCTACGGAACCGGCTGGCCACGGCGACGGGTGCGGCGCTCGCGCCATCCGTCGTCTTCGACCATCCGACGCCCCTGGCGCTGGCCGAACATCTGCTGGACCGGATCACGGGCCGGGACACCGCCGGAGCGGACCCGTACGCGACGGGCGCCGTTGTGCCGGGGGCCGTTGTGCCGGGGGCCGCCGCCATGGACGAGCCGATCGCGATCGTGGCGACGAGCTGCCGTTTCCCCGCGGGCGTACGGTCGCCCGAGGACCTGTGGCGGCTGCTGATGTCCGACCAGGACACGCTCTCCCCCTTCCCGGCGGATCGCGGCTGGGATCTCGACGCGCTGTACCACCCCGACCCCGAACGCCCCGGCAGCAGCTATGTCCACCAGGGCGGATTCCTCCCGGACGCCGCCGACTTCGACGCCGACTTCTTCGGCATCTCACCGCGCGAGGCGACGGCGATGGACCCCCAGCAGCGGCTGCTGCTGGAGACGTCCTGGGAAGCCCTGGAACACGCGGGCATCGACCCGCTGTCGCTGCGCGGCAGTCGCACCGGGGTGTTCATCGGCCTCGTACCGCACGGCTATGGCGGTGAGGGCGCCGACACCAAGGGCGCCGAGGGCTATCTCTTCACCGGGGCCGCGGGAAGCGTGGCATCCGGCCGGGTCGCCTACAGCCTCGGGCTGACCGGCCCGGCCGTCACGGTGGACACGGCGTGTTCGTCCTCGCTGGTGGCGCTGCATCTGGCCGTACAGGCGCTGCGCAACGGCGACTGCGGGATGGCGCTCGTGGGCGGCGTCTCGGTGATCTCCACACCGGGTGTGTTCTCCGAGTTCAGCCATCAGCGCGGGCTCGCCCCCGACGGCCGCTGCAAGCCGTTCGCGGCGGCGGCGGACGGCACCGCGTGGGCGGAAGGCGCGGGCGTACTGCTGGTCGAACGGCTGTCGGAGGCCCGCCGCAACGGCCACCAGGTGCTGGCCGTCGTCCGTGGCTCGGCGGTCAACCAGGACGGTGCCTCCAACGGCCTCACCGCGCCCAACGGTCCCGCCCAACAGGCGGTTGTCCGGCAGGCGTTGGCGAACGCACGCCTGACGCCCTCCGACGTGGATGTGATCGAGGCACACGGAACGGGCACGGCCCTGGGCGACCCCATCGAGGCCCAGGCCCTGCTCGCCACCTACGGCCAGGACCGATCCGCCGACCGGCCCGCGCTGCTGGGCTCGATGAAGGCCCATGTCGGCCACACCGGCGCGGCGGCCGGGGTCGCGGGCATCATCAAGATGGTGCTGGCCCTGCGCCACGGTGTCGTTCCACGCACCCTGCATGTGGACGAGCCGACCCCGCAAGTGGACTGGGCCTCCGGCGCGGTGACGCTGGTGACCACGAACACGCGCTGGCCCGAGGCCGAACGGGCACGCCGCGCGGCAGTGTCCTCGTTCGGAGTCAGCGGCACCAACGCACACGTCATCCTCGAAGCGGCACCACGCGCAGAGACCACGACCGAATCCACGCCCACCGAGGGCGCGCTGCCGTGGGTCATCTCCGCACGCTCCGAGCCCGCGCTACGAGCACAGGCAGCGCAATTGCGCGCCTTCGCCGCCACCAGCGACCGGCATCCCGCCGACATCGGCTGGACCCTCGCACAACACCGCGCCGCGCTGGAACATCGGGCGGTGGTCGTGGCCGCCGACCGGGACACGTTCCTGGCCGGCCTGGACGCCATCGCCACCGGCGAACCCGCCGCCCATGTGGTCAGCGGAGTGGCCCCGGCAGAACCGCCCTCCGGCGCGGTCTTCGTCTTTCCGGGGCAGGGATCGCAGTGGGTCGGCATGGCCGCCGAACTCCTCACCACCACACCGGTGTTCGCCGAGTCCATCGACCAATGCGCCCAGGCCCTCGCCCCGCACATCGACTGGAACCTCCTCGACGTCCTGCGCGAGGCCTCCGACGACACCGCGCTGGAACGGGTGGACGTGGTCCAGCCCGCCCTCTGGGCCGTCATGGTGTCCTTGGCGCAGGTGTGGCGTTCGCTCGGCATCGAGCCCTCCGCCGTCATCGGCCACTCACAGGGCGAGATCGCCGCCGCATGCGTAGCCGGTGCCCTCACCCTCGAAGACGGCGCCCGACTCATCGCCCTCCGCAGCCGCCTCATCGCGGAGGAACTCGCCGGACACGGCGGCATGGTCTCCCTCACCACCCCCGCCGACCAGGCACACGAGCTACTGACCGGCCACGACGACGTATGGATCGCCACCGTCAACGGACCCACCGCCACCGTCATCGCCGGAACCCCCACCGCACTCACCGACGTCATGGCACAAGCGGAAGCCACCGGGATCCGGGCCCGAGCGATCGCCGTCGACTACGCCTCCCACACCCCTCACGTCGAACGCATCCGCGACCAACTCCTCCAGCTCGCCGCACCCATCACCCCGCGCACCGGCGACATCCCCATGTACTCCACCGTCACCGCCACCCCCATCGACGGCGCAACCCTCGACGCCGAGTACTGGTACCGCAACCTCCGCCAACCCGTCCGCTTCCATCAGACCCTGCACACCCTCCAGGCCGACGGACACACCCTCTACCTCGAAACCAGCCCCCACCCCGTCCTCACCACCGCCATCCAAGAAACCGGCACCCACGCCACCGGCACCCTCCGCCGCAACCACGGTGGCCTCCAGCAACTCCTCACCACCCTCGCCACCCTCTGGACCCACGGCCTCACACCCAACTGGCCAACCCTCCTCACCCCCCACACCCCCACCCCAACCAACCTCCCCACCTACCCCTTCCAACGCCACCACTACTGGCTGGACACCGCGGCCCCGCACCGGCACCGCGATACGGCGGGCCCGGATGCGCACGCGGGTTTCTGGGCGGTCGTGGAGCGCGAGGACCTGGAGGGGCTGGCGCGGACCCTGCGGTTGGAGGAGTCACAGGCGGAGTTGACGACCCTGCTGCCCGCGCTGTCGGCGTGGCATCGACGGCAGAGCGCGGCATCCACGATGGATGCGTGGCGGTATCGCGAGGACTGGAGGCCGCTACCCGAGACCACCGCGCCCGCGCTGTCCGGCACGTGGCTCGTGGTCCTCGCGCCGGAGCAGAAGGGCGGGGCGCTGCATGAGGCGGTCGCCACGGCCCTGAACCGGCACGGGGCCATGGTGGAGACGGTGGTCGTGGCGCCCGACGATCCGCGCCGCTGGGCCGACACCCTCGCCGCGCTCGCCCCGCACACCACGGCGCCCGTCGTCGGTGTGCTCTCGCTGCTCGCCCGTGACGAGGCCGCCGGGCTGCACCGCACCCTGCGGCTGATCCAGGGCCTGGAGGCGGCGGGTCTGTTCGCGCCGCTGTGGTGTGTCACCCAGGGCGCGGTGTCCGTCGGCGGCCACGATCCGCTGACCGGCCCGGCGCAGGCGCTGGTGTGGGGTCTGGGCCGGGTGGCGGCGCAGGAACTCGCCACTCGCTGGGGCGGGTTGGTGGATCTGCCCCAGGAGCTGGACGAACGGACGACGGCCCGGCTGTGCGCCGTACTGGCCGCCGGTGCCCACGAGGACCAGGTGGCGGTCCGCGCCGCCGGGATCCTCGGACGCCGTATCGTCAGGGCGCCACGCCTCGGCGATGTGCTCGACGACGGCTGGGCCCCCGGCCCTGGCACGGTCCTGATCACCGGTGGCACCGGAGCCCTCGGCAGCCAGGTGGCCCGTCGGCTCGCGGCCCGTGGCGCCGAGCATCTGCTGCTCGTCAGCCGCCGGGGCGACACCGCGCCGGGAGCGGCCGAGCTGGTGGCGGAGCTGACCGCCTCGGGGGCCAAGGCGACGGTGGCGGCCTGCGACGTCGGGGACGCCGACGCGCTCCGCGCGCTCGTGGCTTCGATTCCGGCCGCGTACCCGCTGGCCTCGGTCTTCCACACGGCGGCCGTCCTGGACGACGCCGCCATCTCCGCCCTCACCCCCGAGCAGGTGAACCGCGTGCTGCGGGTCAAGGCCGATGCGGCGTGGCGGCTGCATGAGCTGACCCGGGACCTGGAGCTGTCCGCGTTCGTGCTGTTCTCCTCCCTGGCGGGCACCGTGGGCATGGTGGGCCAGGGCAACTACGCGCCCGGCAACGCCTATGTGGACGCCCTGGCCCGCCACCGCCGCTCGCGGGGGCTGGTGGCCACCTCCGTGGCCTGGGGTTCGTGGGGGCGGGGCGGTATGGCCGAACGGGACGCGGTGACCGAGCTGCGGCTGCGCCATGGCGTACCGCTGCTGCCGCCGGAGTCGGCGATCCGTGCGCTGGAGGCGGCGCTGGCGGACGGCGAGACGGCCCTGGTGATCGCCGATGTCGACTGGGACCGCTTCGCCCACGCCTACACCGCCGCCCGCCCCAGCCATCTGCTCGATGAGATCCCCGAGGCCCGGCGGGCGCTCGGCCCGGTCGACGGTGCGGGGGCCGGGGCTCCGGGCGGCGATACGGTGGCCTCCCTGCGCGACCGGCTCGCCGACGCGAAGCCCGAGGAACGCGAACGGCGGCTCCTCGATGCCGTACGCGGCCAGGTGGCCGCCGTCCTCGGCCATGACTCGGCCGAGGCCGTGGGCACCAGGCGGCCGTTCCTGGAGCTCGGTCTGGACTCGGTTACCGCGGTGGAGCTGCGCAACCGGCTCGGGAGCGTCACGGGGCTCCGGCTGCCCGCCACCATGATCTTCGACTTCCCGACGGTGGCCGAACTCGTCGGCTATCTGAGCACACAGCTCTTCCCCGGCACCGCGCCCGATACCAGCGGCCCGGATGGCGCCGTCGAAGCGGCCACGAGCGATGGCACGGCCGAACTCGACCGTTTGGAACGGCTGTTGGGGACACTGCCGAGCGACGCCCCCGCCCGTTCCGAGATCGCCGACCGACTGCGCCGGCTGCTCCGGTCCGCCGTGGACTCCGTGGACACCGTGAACGCCGTCGAGGAACCGGTGGCGTCCGAGGACCTCGAAGCGGCCACCAACGACGAGCTCTTCGACTACATCGAGAAGGAATTCGGGATCTCCTGACCCCGTTCCGCCCCGCCCGCTCACCAGCCGGTCTGTCCCGCCTAACCACCTCTCACCGCCGACTCTTCGCATGGAGCACCGACATGGACGATGTGCACAAGCTCCGCCACTATCTGACCCGTGTCACCGCGGAGCTCAAGGAGACGCGGGCGCAACTGCGGGCGGCGGAGTCGGCGGCCGGTGAGCCGGTGGCGATCGTCGGAATGAGCTGCCGCTACCCCGGCGGAGTGGCCTCACCCGAGGCGCTGTGGGAGCTCGTCGAGGGAGGCGGGGACGCCATTTCCGGGTTCCCGGCCGACCGTGGCTGGGATCTGGCGGCGCTGGTCGACCCGGACGGCGAACGGCCGGGCACCTCGTACACCGCCGAGGGCGGATTCCTCCATGACGCGGGCGAGTTCGACGCCGACTTCTTCGGCATCTCACCACGTGAGGCGCTTGCCATGGACCCCCAGCAGCGGCTGCTGCTGGAGACCTCCTGGGAGCTGTTCGAACGATCGGGCATCGATCCGGAGTCGCTGCGCGGCAGCCGGACCGGGGTGTTCATCGGCGCCAGCTTCCATGACTACGGCAGCAGGCTGCCCGCGATCCCGGAGGAGGTCGAGGGCCATGCCATGACCGGTGTCGCGGGCAGTGTCGTCTCGGGCCGTATCGCCTACACCTTCGGGCTGACCGGCCCGGCCCTCACCGTGGACACCGCGTGTTCCTCCTCGCTGGTGGCGCTGCATCTGGGAGTGCGGGCGCTGCGCAACGGCGACTGCGGGATGGCGGTCGTCGGCGGTGTCGCCGTGATGTCCACACCGGATCTGTTCACCGAGTTCAGCAGGCAGCAGGGGCTGGCCCGGGACGGCCGGTGCAAGGCGTTCGCGGCCGCCGCGGACGGCATGGGCGCGGCGGAGGGCGTGGGGCTGCTGCTGGTGGAACGGCTCTCCGACGCCCGCCGCAACGGCCACCAGGTGCTCGGCGTGATCCGTGGCACGGCGGTCAACCAGGACGGCGCCTCCAACGGCCTCACCGCGCCCAACGGCCCCGCCCAACGGCGGGTGATCCGGGACGCGTTGGCCGACGCGGGCGTGGCTTCGTCCGAGGTGGATGTGATCGAGGCGCACGGAACGGGCACGGCGCTCGGCGATCCGATCGAGGCCCAGGCCCTGCTCACCACCTACGGCCAGGACCGGCCCGCCGAACGCCCCGCGCTGCTGGGCTCGGTGAAATCCAACATCGGCCACACCCAGGCCGCGGCGGGCATGGCCGGTGTGATCAAGATGGTCCTGGCCATGCGCAACGACGTGGTGCCGCGCACCCTGCATGTGGACGAGCCGACCCCGCAGGTGGACTGGGCCTCCGGCGCGGTGACGCTGGTGACCGCGAACACACCCTGGCCCGAGGCCGAACGGGCACGCCGCGCGGCAGTGTCCTCGTTCGGAGTCAGCGGCACCAACGCACACGTCATCCTCGAAGCGGCACCACGCGCAGAGACCACGACCGAATCCACGCCCACCGAGGGCGCGCTGCCGTGGGTCATCTCCGCACGCTCCGAGCCCGCGCTACGAGCACAGGCAGCGCAATTGCGCGCCTTCGCCGCCACCAGCGACCGGCATCCCGCCGACATCGGCTGGACCCTCGCACAACACCGCGCCGCGCTGGAACATCGGGCGGTGGTCGTGGCCGCCGACCGGGACACGTTCCTGGCCGGCCTGGACGCCATCGCCACCGGCGAACCCGCCGCCCATGTGGTCAGCGGAGTGGCCCCGGCAGAACCGCCCTCCGGCGCGGTCTTCGTCTTTCCGGGGCAGGGATCGCAGTGGGTCGGCATGGCCGCCGAACTCCTCACCACCACACCGGTGTTCGCCGAGTCCATCGACCAATGCGCCCAGGCCCTCGCCCCGCACATCGACTGGAACCTCCTCGACGTCCTGCGCGAGGCCTCCGACGACACCGCGCTGGAACGGGTGGACGTGGTCCAGCCCGCCCTCTGGGCCGTCATGGTGTCCTTGGCGCAGGTGTGGCGTTCGCTCGGCATCGAGCCCTCCGCCGTCATCGGCCACTCACAGGGCGAGATCGCCGCCGCATGCGTAGCCGGTGCCCTCACCCTCGAAGACGGCGCCCGACTCATCGCCCTCCGCAGCCGCCTCATCGCGGAGGAACTCGCCGGACACGGCGGCATGGTCTCCCTCACCACCCCCGCCGACCAGGCACACGAGCTACTGACCGGCCACGACGACGTATGGATCGCCACCGTCAACGGACCCACCGCCACCGTCATCGCCGGAACCCCCACCGCACTCACCGACGTCATGGCACAAGCGGAAGCCACCGGGATCCGGGCCCGAGCGATCGCCGTCGACTACGCCTCCCACACCCCTCACGTCGAACGCATCCGCGACCAACTCCTCCAGCTCGCCGCACCCATCACCCCGCGCACCGGCGACATCCCCATGTACTCCACCGTCACCGCCACCCCCATCGACGGCGCAACCCTCGACGCCGAGTACTGGTACCGCAACCTCCGCCAACCCGTCCGCTTCCATCAGACCCTGCACACCCTCCAGGCCGACGGACACACCCTCTACCTCGAAACCAGCCCCCACCCCGTCCTCACCACCGCCATCCAAGAAACCGGCACCCACGCCACCGGCACCCTCCGCCGCAACCACGGTGGCCTCCAGCAACTCCTCACCACCCTCGCCACCCTCTGGACCCACGGCCTCACACCCAACTGGCCAACCCTCCTCACCCCCCACACCCCCACCCCAACCAACCTCCCCACCTACCCCTTCCAACGCCACCACTACTGGCTTTCGGCGGCGGAGCGAATCGGGGATCTCGCGGGCGCGGGGCTGTCCGTGGTGGGTCATCCGCTGGTGGCGGCCGGGGTGAGCATGGCCGAGGGCGGCGGGTTCGTCTTCACCGGCCGGCTCTCCAGCCGTACGCAGCCATGGCTGGCCGACCACACGGTGCTGGGCCGGGTCCTGGTGCCGGGCGCGGCCCTGTTGGAGCTCGTGCTGGGGGCCGGGCAGCACATGGGCGCCGAACGGCTGGAGGAGCTCGTCCTGCATGCCCCGCTGAGCGTGCCGTCCGACGACACCGCCCTCGACCTCCAGGTGGCGATCGACGCGGCGGACGAGCGGGGCGCGTATGCCGTACGGCTGCACTCCCGGCCACACCGCCCGGGGCAGGACGACGACCCGGCGGACTGGGTGTGTCATGCCACGGGGACGCTGACGGCGTCCCCGCCGCCGCCCGGCGACGAGCACATGGGCGCGGAGCCCGAGGCCCAGTGGCCGCCCACCGGCGCGGAGCCGGTGGACATCGGCGCGTTCTACGAGCGGCTGGCGGACCACGGCTATGGCTACGGCCCGGTGTTCCGTGGCGTGCGGGCCGTGTGGCGCCGGGGCGAGGAGATGTTCGCCGAGGTGGGGCTTCCGGAGTCCGCCGCCGGTGACGTGGGGCGGTTCGGTGTGCATCCGGCGCTGGTGGACGCGGCGCTGCAGACGCGGCTGGTGGCGCTGTTGGAGGGCGATACGGAGCGGATGATGCCGCTGTCGTTCTCCGGGGCGCGGCTGCACGCCACGGGCGCGACCGTCGCCCGGGTGCGGACGGCGCCGACGGGGCGGACGGGGGCGACCGGGCCGGGCGGGATCTCGGTGCGGATGACGGATCTCGCCGGTCTGCCGGTCCTCACCGTCGATGAGGTGGTCTCGCGTCCGCTGGCGGCCGACGCGCTGACGGTGGCAGCCGGACCGGCCGCCGACTCACTCTTCGAGGTGGCGTGGGCACCGCTGCCGCTCCGGCCGTCCGAGGCCACGGAACACTTGGCGGTGCTCGGTGACACCGCCCTGCCCGCCGCACCCGACGCGTCCGTCCACCCAGACGTTGCCGCGCTTCTCGACGCCGTACGCACGGGCACACCCTTGCCACCGCTGGTGCTGCTGCCCGCTCTCGCGGCGTCGGCACCGGACGGTGCCGCCGATGTGCCCGCCGCGAGCCGGGAGCGGCTGGCGGCCGTGCTGGAGACGGTGCGGGAGTGGCTGAGCCATCCCGAACTCGACGGCGCCCGGCTGGCGTTGGTCACCCGAAACGCGGTAGCGGGGTTCTCGGGCGAGCGGGCCGATCTGGCGCTGGCCGGGGTGCGGGGGCTGTGGCGTTCGGTGTGTTCGGAGCACCCGGGCCGGTTCGCGCAGGTGGATCTGGACGGTGCGCCCGAGTCGGCGGCGGCGCTGACCGCCGCCCTCGCCACCGGTGAGCCCGAGCTCGTGGTGCGCGCGGGAGCGGTGTCCGTGCCACGGCTGGCCCGGGTCTCGCCGTCGGACCCCGGAGTGCTGGCCGTCCCCGACGGGGCCGCGGCCTGGGGCCTGGACCTGGACACCGGGGGCACGGTCGAGGGGCTGCGGCTGGTGCCCGCTCCGGGAGTCGAGGAAGCCCTGGCCGCTGGCCAGGTACGGATCGCGGTACGCGCCACGGGCGTCAACTTCCGCGATGTCCTCGCCTCGTTGGGCGTCGTTCCCAGCGTGGTTCCCAGCGGTGACGGGCGCTTCGCCGCCGAGGGTGCCGGTGTGGTGCTGGAGATCGGCCCCGGTGTCGACGGCCTCGCGGTGGGCGACCGGGTGATGGGCCTGGTGTCGGGCGCGTACGCGGGCCCGGTGGCGGTGGCCGATGCCCGGATGGTCGTGCGGATGCCGCGCGGCTGGACGTATCCACAGGCGGCGTCGGTGCCCGCCGCGTTCCTGACCGCGTACTACGCCCTGGTCGAGCTGGCCGGGGTGCGCGCGGGCGAGTCCGTCCTGGTGCATGCCGCCGCGGGTGGCGTGGGGATGGCGGCGGTGGGGCTGGCGCGCCATCTCGGGGTCGAGGTGTACGCGACGGCGAGCGAGCCGAAGTGGCCCGTGGTGCACGGCATGGGCGTTCCGGCCGGGCGGGTGGCCTCGTCGCGCACTCTGGAGTTCGCCGAGCGCTTCCGTGCCGAGACCGGTGGCCGGGGCGTCGATGTCGTCCTGAACTGTCTGGCCGGGGAGTTCGTCGACGCCTCGCTGGCGCTGCTGCCGCGCGGCGGCCGGTTCGTCGAGATGGGCAAGACGGATGTCCGGGACGCCGATGAGGTGGCAGCGCGGTGGCCGGGCGTCGGCTATCGGGCGTTCGACCTCGGCGAGGCCGGGGCGGAGCGGCTGGGCGCGATGCTCACCCATCTCGCCGAGCTGTTCGAGGCGGGCGTGCTGGCGCCGCTGCCGGTGACGGCATGGGACACCCGTCGCGCGCGGGAGGCGTTCCGCCATGTCAGCCAGGCGCGGCACACCGGGAAGGTGGTGCTCACCCCGCCCCGGGACGCGATCGACGGCACCGTGCTGATCACCGGTGGCACGGGGGTCATCGGCTCGGCGGTGGCCCGGCATCTGGTCACCGGCCATGGCGTCACCGACCTCGTCCTCGTCGGCCGCCGAGGGCCGGACGCTCCCGGCGCGCGCGAACTCATCTCCGAACTGGCAGAGTTGGGCGCCACGGCCCGTGTGGTGGCGTGTGATGTGTCCGACCGTGCGGCGCTGGGCGCGCTGCTGGACGGCCTGCCGCGGCTGCGCGGTGTGGTGCACGCGGCCGGGGTGCTGGACGACGGTGTGGTCTCCGCGCTGTCCCCCGAGCGGCTGGACACCGTGCTGCGCCCCAAGGCGGACGCGGCCTGGTATCTGCATGAGCTGACCCGGGACCGGGATCTGGCGCTGTTCGCGCTCTGCTCCTCCGCCGCCGGGGTGCTGGGCGCGGCGGGCCAGGGCAACTACGCGGCCGCCAACGCGTTTCTGGACGCCCTCGCCCGGCACCGCCGTGATCAGGGCCTGCCCGCGCACGCGCTCGCCTGGGGCCTGTGGGGTGAACGCGGCGCGATGACCGGTGGCCTGGGCGCCACCGACCTCGACCGGATGCGCCGTCTGGGAGTGCGGCCACTCACCGCCGACCAGGGTCTCGCGCTCTTCGACGCGGCCATCCGGGCACCCCGTGCGCTCAGCGTTCCGGTGCGGCTGGATGTCGCCGCGCTGCGTCGCCACGGCGAGCCCGCGCCGCTGCTGCGCGGACTGGTCCGTACGACGGTCCGGCGCGGCGCCGCCAACACGGCCACGGGCGGCGGTCTGCGGGATCGCCTGGCCACACTGTCCGCGGCCGACCGCGAACGGACGCTGAGCGACCTCGTACGGGCCCAGGCCGCCGTGGTGCTCGGGCACCAGGGCGGTGACGCGGTGGCCGAGGACCGTTCCTTCAAGGACCTGGGCTTCGATTCCCTGACGGCCGTGGAGCTGCGCAACCGGCTCGGCACGGCCACCGGGCTGCGGCTTCCGGTGACCACCGTCTTCGACCATCCGACCCCGGCCGCACTGGTGGCCGAGCTGCTGCGGCTGCTGGTGCAAGACGGCGAAACCACCGCCGCCCGGCCCGCCGCCCCGGCCCGTGCGACCGTGGCCGCCGATGACGACGACCCGATCGCGATCGTCGGCATGAGCTGCCGTTTCCCCGGCGGGGCGCGCTCACCCGAGGAACTGTGGCGGCTGCTCGCCGAAGGGCGGGACGCCATGGGCTCCTTCCCCGACGACCGCGGCTGGCACGCCGAGCTGGGCCGCCCCGGCGCCACCGGGGACTTCGCGACGATCGGTGGCTTTCTGTACGACGCGGCCGACTTCGACGCCGAGTTCTTCGGCATCTCGCCCCGTGAGGCGCTGGCCACGGACCCGCAGCAGCGGCTGCTGCTGGAGACCACCTGGGAGGCGTTCGAACACGCGGGCGTCGACCCCACCACCCTGCGCTCCACCGCCACCGGGATCTTCGCGGGGCTGATCTACCACGACTACGCCACGCGCTTCCCCGAGCAGTTGGCCGACGGCTTCGAGGGCTATCTCGGCAACGGCAGCGCGGGCAGCGTGGCCACCGGCCGGGTCGCCTACGCCCTCGGGCTCGAGGGCCCGGCCATCACCGTGGACACCGCCTGCTCCTCGTCCCTGGTGGCGCTGCACCTGGCCGCGCAGGCGGTCCGGCAGGGCGAATGCACCCTCGCGGTGGCCGGCGGGGTGACGGTCATGGCGACCCCGCGGCCGATCGTCGAGTTCAGCAGGGTCGGCGGGCTCGCCCCCGACGGCCGCTCCAAGGCGTTCGCCGCCGAGGCCGACGGGATGGGCTTCGCCGAGGGCGTCGGCATGCTGGTGGTCGAGCGGCTGTCCGACGCCCGCCGCCACGGCCACCGGGTGCTCGCGCTGGTCCGGGGCTCCGCGCTCAACCAGGACGGTGCGTCCAACGGCCTCACCGCGCCCAACGGCCCAGCCCAACAGCGCGTCATCCGGCAGGCGTTGGCGAACGCGGGCCTCATGCCTGCCGATGTGGACGTGGTCGAGGCACACGGGACGGGCACGCCGCTGGGCGACCCGATCGAGGCGCAGGCCCTGCTGGCCACGTACGGCCGGGACCGGCCCGCCGACCGGCCGGTGGTGCTGGGTTCGGTGAAGTCCAACATCGGCCACACCCAGGCAGCGGCCGGGGTCGCGGGTGTCATCAAGATGGTGCTGGCCCTGCGCCACGGTCTCGTACCCCGCACGCTGCACGCCGAACGCCCCACCGCGCAGGTGGACTGGACGGCCGGGGCACTGCGACTGGCCGCCGAGAACGAGCCCTGGCCCACGGCCGGTGGGCCCCGGCGCGGCGCGGTGTCGTCGTTCGGCATCAGCGGCACCAACGCCCATGTGATCCTGGAGGAGGCGCCGGACGCGCCCCTTTCCCACACCCCCGGTGAACCGACACGGGTAGCCGTGCCGTGGGTGCTCTCGGCGAAGAGCGCCGACAGCCTGCGCGACCAGGCCCGCCGGCTGCTGGCGCGGCTGGCCGCCGACCCGGACCTGGCGCCCGTCGATGTGGCCCGCTCGCTGCTGTCCCGGGCCGTCTTCGGCCACCGCGCCGTGGTGATCGGCCGCACCCGGGAGGACTTCCTGGACCGGCTGGCGGCGCTCGGCCGTGGCGAACCGGCCACCGGCGTGGTGCGGTCCGTCTCCCCCGAACACTCCGTCTCCTCCGACCGCTCCGCGTCCCCCGAACGCTCCGCGTCCGCCGACCGGTCGGGGCCGGTGTTCGTCTTCCCCGGACAGGGCTCGCAGTGGGCCGGGATGGCGGCCGAACTCCTCGACAGCTCACCGGTGTTCGCCGACTCCCTCACCACCTGCGCCCACGCGCTCGCCCCGTATGTCGAGTGGTCGCCGCTCGATGTGGTGCGCGGACGTCCGGGCGCGCCGTCCCTGGACCGGGTCGATGTGGTGCAGCCGGTGCTCTGGGCGGCCATGGTGTCCCTGGCGCGGGTGTGGCGGTCCCATGGGGTCGAACCCGCCGCCGTGGTGGGGCATTCGCAGGGCGAGCTGGCGGCGGCGTGCGTCGCGGGGGTGCTCTCGCTGGACGACGCCGCCCGCGTCGTCGCGCTGCGCAGCCGGCTGATCGGGAGCGAACTGGCGGGGCGCGGCGGGATGGTCTCGCTGCCCCGCCCGGTGGACGAGGCCGAAAAGCTGGTGGCGCCCTGGGGCGAGCGGATCTGCGTGGCCACCGTGAACGGGCCCGGCTCGACCGTGGTCGCCGGGGACGCGGCGGCGCTGGACGAGCTGATGGCGGTGTGTGAACGGGACGGGGTACGGGCGCGCCGTATCCCGGTGGACTACGCCTCGCACACTCCGCAGGTCGAACGGATCCGTGAGCGGCTGCTGGAGCTGGCCACGCCCGTCACGCCCCGCCGCGGCGCGCTGCCGATGTACTCGACGGTGACCGGCGCCCTCCTCGACGGTGCGAGCGCCGACGCGGAGTACTGGTACCGGAACCTCCGCGAGACCGTGCGATTCGAGCAGGCGACACGCGCCCTGGCCGCCGCCGGGCACACGGTGTTCGTCGAGGTGAGCCCGCACCCCGTGCTGATCCCGGGGATCGAGCAGACGGTCGAGCAGGCCATCGAGCACACGCCGCCGGACACCTCGGCGGCCCGCGCGGCCGTGGCGGTGGGCACACTGCGGCGGGACGAGGGCGGCCGGGAACGACTGCTCACCGCGCTCGCGGAGCTGTTCGTGGCCGGGGGCGCGGTGGCGTGGCCGACCACGTTCGAGGGCGGGCGGCCGGTGGACCTGCCGACGTACGCCTTCCGCGCGCGGCGGTATTGGCTGGACGCGCCCGAGCGCACCGGGGACGCGGGCGGCGCCGGGCTCACGGCGGTGGACCATCCGCTGCTGGCGGGGGCGGTGGCTCCGGCCGGGAGCGACACGGTGCTGTTCACCGCGCGGCTCTCGCAGACCACGCACCGCTGGCTCGCCGACCATGCGGTACTGGGCGGTGTGGTGCTGCCCGGCAGCGTGTTCCTCGACTGGGGGCTGTACGCGGGGCGCGCGGTCGGCTGTCCGTATCTGCCCGAACTCACCCTCCAGGAGCCGCTGTTCCTGCCCGCCACCGAGGCGGCGCAGCTCCAGATCCAGGTGGGCGGGCCCGACGAGGAGGGCCGTCGGGTGCTCACCGTGCACTCCCGCCCCGAGTCCGCGGCCGGGGACACGGCGGACGGCTGGACGTGCCATGTGCGGGCCGTCGTGGCACCGGACGGCCACGCGAGCAGCGAGGACGGTGGCCAGGGCGGCGCCGACCCGGCCGCGTTCGCGGAGCTGGCGGCCGTGTGGCCGCCGCCCGGTGCCCGCGCCGTCGACCTGACGGGCTTCTACGACCGGCTGGCGTCCGACGGCTTCGACTACGGCCCGGCCTTCCGCGGTCTGCGGGCGGCCTGGCGGCGCGACGGGGACGTCTTCGCCGAGGTGGCCCTCGGCGAGGGGGCCGGTGGCGGCCCGGTGGACGGCTTCGCGCTGCACCCCGCGCTGCTGGACACCGCCCTGCACGCGATCGGCCTCGGCGGGTTCTTCGACCGGGCGGAGGCGGCGGGCGCGCCGATCCGGATGCCGTTCTCCTGGACCGGTGTCCGGCTGCACTCCACCCCGGAAACTCCGGACGCCACTCCACCGGCCGCCGTACGGGTGCGGCTGTCCGCCGCCGGACCGGATGCCGTCGGCGTCCATCTCACGGACGGTGACGGTCAGCCGCTCGCGCACATCGAGGAGTTGACGCTGCGGCCGGTGTCCGCGGACCGGCTGCAGGCGGCCGCGGAGGAGCGTGCGGCCCGCCCCGTACGGCGCGTGCGGCCCGGCCCCCGGCCGCAGGACACCGCCGCCGCCCAGCGCGTCCTGGACGCCACGCCCACGGAGCGGGAGCGGCTGCTGGCGGAGCTCGTCCGGGAACAGCTGCGCGCGGTGCTCCACCACGAGGCGGCGGCGGAGATCGGCCCGGACACCGAGTTCCTGGCGCTCGGTATGGACTCGGTACGCGGAATCGATCTGCGCGACCGGCTCGCCACGCTGCTGGGGCTCCGGCTGTCGGCCACGGCGACGTTCGAACACTCGACCGTGGACCAGCTCGCCGGGCATCTGGCCACCTTGCTCGCCGAACACCTGACCACGTTGGCGGTCAGCCCGGCCGCCACCCGCCCGAGCGTCCCGGTGGCCGAGGAACCCGCACCCGCGGAGCAGGCCACCCCGGAGCAGACCCCGCCGAAAGCCTCCGCACCCCCGTCCGCCGTTGAGCTGGAGCTGGCGAAGGCCACCGCGGCCCCGGCGGCGGACCCCTACGACAGCCTCACCACCCTCTACCACCAGGCGTACGCCATGGGCCGGGCCCAGTCGGCGGGCATGGCGCTCATCCAGGCCGCGGGCCGGCTCCGGCCGTCCTTCACCGCCGAGGACGCCGCCGGCCACACCCTCCCGCCGGTGAAGATGGCCGGTGGCGACGGCACCCGGGCGACGCTGGTGTGTCTGCCCGCCATCACCGCCACCGCCGGGCCGATCCAGTACGGAATGATGGCACAGATGTTCGAGAGCAGGCGGGATGTCCTCTCGCTGGTCAACCCCGGCTATCTCGAAGGCGAGTTGGTGGCCGACAGCTTCGACGCCCTGATCGAACTGCACCTCCACCAGCTGCGCGCCGCCATCGGCACCGAGCGCTATGTCCTGGTCGGCCACTCCATGGGCGGGCTGCTCGCCTACGCCCTCGCGGAACGGGCCGAGCGGGCGGGGCTGCCGCCCGGCGCGGTCGTGCTGCTCGACACCTTCGAGGCCACCCACCAGTTCTCCGAGAAGACCCACATCGCGCTGAACGAGGGCCTGGACTCCCGGGAACAGCTACTGGGCGACTTCGCGCTGACCGGCGCGAAGCTCTCGGCGAGCGGGCGCTACAACGC
Source organism: Streptomyces sp. 11-1-2 (assembly GCF_003595545.1). NCBI lineage: Bacteria > Bacillati > Actinomycetota > Actinomycetes > Kitasatosporales > Streptomycetaceae > Streptomyces > Streptomyces sp. 11-1-2. The sequence continues at coordinate 8,259,098 of NZ_CP022545.1, read as the reverse complement.
CATGCTGATGGAGGAGTGCGTGCTGCGGCCCGTCGAGAGCCCGACGTTCTTCCTGAGCGCGGCCGAGCCCATGCCCCACCAGGACGAGGGGTTCGAGGGCGACGCGTGGCGCGCGTCCTGGCCCTTCCCGCACACCGCCAAGGCCACCCCGGGAGACCACTTCACGATCATGGAACACCACCTCCCCCTGACCACCGGCGCCATCGAGGAATGGCTCACCGAACGCGGTCTGTGACCCGACGAGCCGCGCGCTTCGCCGACCGACCCCGACCGTTTCGACATCCGCCGGGACGCGCGGGGCCACCTGGGCTTCAGCCGGTGCCCTTGGGCGCGGTGCTGTCCGTGGCGCCGCCCGAGCCGTCCGCCGCGGACCGTACGTCCGGACGCCTCGGCGCCTGCCGGGGCGTCCGGGGCTCCCCGGACGCCTTCCCCGGGGGCTCCGGGGGCTCCGGGGGCTCCGGGGGCTGACCGGCGGGCCTCCCGGCCGACGACTCCGAGGGCTTGCCCGGGGGCTTCCCCGCAGGCTTCCCGGCGGCCTTCTCCGCCGCCTCGCGCTTGGCGTGCAGCCGGGAGCGTATGTCCCCGTGCGGCAGGAACTGGGCCCAGCGCTCGGGGAACTCCGACGGCGGGGTGATCTCCGCCGCGCCGTCGTCCGCCGTGCGCTGGTCCTTCGCCCGCAGCCGGGCCGCCTCCTCCCGGGCACGGGCGGCGCGCTCCGCCCGCCCGGCGGCCGTGGCCACCGAGGGCCAGACCCGGTCGATCGCGGCGTTGACCGCCGCCCCGACCAGCACCGCGAAGGCGGACACCCCGATCCACAGCAGCACCGCGACGGGTGCGGCCAGCGAGCCGTAGATCGTCGGGCCCTCGACCGTATGGACCAGGTAGATCCGCAGCAGAAAGCTGCCCAGCACCCACATCGCGAGGGCCACCAGCGCCCCGGGGATGTCCTCCCGCCACGGCGAGCGCACCGGGACGGACACGTGGTAGAGCGTGGTGAGGAAGGCGATGGACAGCACTATCACCACGGGCCAGTACAGGACCCGTACCGGGTCCGCGCTGGACGGCAGCAGGCCCAACACCGCCTCCGGCCCGATCACCATCAGCGGCAGCGCCACCGCCCCGACCAGGAGCGCCACCAGATAGAGCAGGAACGACAGCAGCCGGGTCCTGACGATCCCGCGCCGCCCCTCCAGCCCGTACATGATGGTGATGGTGTCCACGAACACGTTCACCGCGCGGGAGCCGGACCACAGGGCGATGGCGAAGCCGAGCGAGATCACATCGGGGCGGCCGCCCTTGATGACATCGTCCAGCAACGGGCGGGCGATCTCCTTGACGCCCCGGTCGGACAGCACGGTCGCGGAGGCGTCGAGGATGTTCTGCCGGATGGTGGCCACCGTGTCGGTGCTGGTCCACGCGTCGAAATAGCCGAGCAGCCCGATCAGGCCGAGCAGCAGCGGCGGCAGCGACAGCAGGGTGAAGAAGGCCGCTTCGGCGGCGAGCCCGGTGACCCGGTACTCCATGCAGGAATCGACGGTGTCCTTCAGCAGCAGCCAGGCCATCCGGCGCTTGGACACATTGCGGTACAGGGCGCGGGCTTTGCGGAGCCGGCCGGACGGCTTCGGTGTTTCTTCTGCTGGCTGCACCTTCTCACCGTATCGGGCCTGTTCACCGCCGCTCATCCGGTGACCAGGCCGAACCTTTGGCAAAGGCGTCGGCGGAGGGGATGCCGCGCCGACTCGGCACCACCCTCCGCCCGCCGGGCCCACTGTCTGTGCCGGATACAGCCATGCGCAAAGGTTGCGCCGCGTTGCAGCCGTCCGGACGGCCGGTGGGAGCGTGCGGCCGCGAGTCAGCAGCCTCCGCAGTTGTAGTAGGTCACGTCCCAGTGGTTGCTCTCGCGCGCGTAGACGTTGCCCGAGCCGGACTTGTACTGCTGGGCGCCGTCACCGGGGCGCGGGCCGATGTTGGTGAAGGTGCCGGTGATGTAGTTGCTGAGGCAGCTCGTGGGGCTGAAGTCCAGCTTGTAGCCGTTCCAGTGGCTGTACGTCCCGGAGGCGTGCCCGGTCTCCGTGCCGCCGGTGATGGTGAGCGCGCAGCCGCTGGCCCCCTTGAGGGTGATGGCACCCTGCACACTGGTCAGGTTGATCTGCTCGAACGAGGTGCAGGTGGAGTTGTTACGGTCCGAGCAGCCCCCGCTGGAGGTCCAGGAGATCCCGGCGCCGCGCAGCCGGTTCGCCGCGTCGGAGTGGCTGAGCTTGGCCGCCGCGACGGCCGAGGAGGTGTCGGAGGCCACGGGGGCGCTGGGGGCGGCCACCGCGCTCTGAGCGGTGAGAACGCCGGTGGTGGCGAGGACCGCGCCGCCGAGCAGGGCGCCGAGTCTGATCCGGGTGCTGGTCACAGCCATGGTCGTCTTCGTCTCCTTCATTTGCGGATCCGTCATTTGCGGATCCGTGGGCCGTCTGGGACGGCGGCAGCACGATCCCAGCCCTCCGGGTCGGGCGGGCGACCGGCTGGGGAAATCGGGACAGCGGGATCGGAAACCGTCCGCGACCTGCGAAGACGGCGGGCGCTGGGATGGCCGATGGGATGCCGGGCGGCGCTGAGAGCGGCGATCAGCGCCCCTTGGCCGCCTTGCTCTCCTCAACCGCTTTGGACTTCTCGGCGCCCTTGTCCCCCTTCGATCCGGCACGATAGGCGCGGTCGCAGGCTTTCCAGGCGCTGAAGTCATGGGTGAGCGCCCACAGCCGATGGGCCGCCCGGATGTTCCAGTCCGGGTCCAGCGCCTGCTCCCGGGTGCCGCCCAGCTTGCGCAGGGTGCCGTCGTAGAGCTGGAAGACGCCCCAGTTCCGGGTGGCGTTGGAGTTGGGCAGGGTGTAGAGGGGATCGAGATACGAGGCGCAGTCCGCGATGCCGACCGCGCGCTCGGGGTCCTCGGTGAAGACCTCGCGGATGCGCCGGGTGACCCGCTCGGGCGTCCAGGTGTCGAGCGGCTTCCCCTCGTTCTCGTAGAGCGCCCGCTTCGTCCGCTCGTCCACCGAACCGTTCGCCGTCAGCCCGCTGCGGAGCTGGAACACCACGACACGCATCTGGGTGGCCGGTCCGAAGGCCCCGTCGATGTCGAGTTCGCCGCCCGCGCGGGCGAGCAGCGACTGGAGCTCATGCACACACCCGTCCGACTGCCCCATGCTCACCACGACCGGACAGCGGGAGGACAGCAGCAGCCGATCGTCCGAGGCCCCGTCCGAGCCGTCCGAGGACGTCAGCGCCTTGCCCACTAACAGCACGACGGCCGCCCCGGCGGTGAGCACGGCCAGGGCGAGCACGGCGATCAGTGGCCGACGGCGCCACGGCGGCGGGTCAGACCCGGGTTCCGGGGCCGACTCCGGGGCAGAAGCCGGGACCAGAGGCTCCGGCCCCGCTTCCGGCCCCGGCTCGGGCAATACGCCGCCGGTCTCCGACTCCGCCCCCGCTCCCGTCTCGGCATCCGGCCCCGCCCCCGTCTCGCCCCGTGAGACGGCCGGGACGGCAGACGCGGCGGGCCCCGTGCGGGCGGCGGATGCGGATACGGCGGCCGGGGCGCGGGAGACGTCCCGTTTGCGCTCGGCGTCGGCCAGCACCCAGCGCCGGTGCAGCTCCAGCAGCTCCTCGCTACTGGCCCCGCACACCTTGCCGAAGCGCGCGATCACCTCGTAGTCGCCGGGCACGCTCGTCCCCGAGCAGTAGCGGTGCAGCGCCGAGCCGCTGACCCCGCTACGCGCCGCCAGCGCCGCGTAGCTGCGGTTCGTCCTGCCCTTGAGCTCGCGCAACAGCTCGGCGAACTCCTCCACATCCCCGGTCCCGGACACCCCGTCCCCGCCCTCCCCGCTTGAGCGATACCCGTCAAGGCGAGTCAACGGCGTCCATGGTTATCTGTCCACCATGAGCATCACCGTGACCACCTGGCACCTGGAGCAGACCGCTCCCTCGGATCTCAGCCCGGCGGAGGAGCCGCCCGCCGCGGCGGGGGTGCGCATCGCCCGGGCCGAGGTGCCGAGCCCGGAGTTCAGCCACTTCCTCTTCACCTCGGTGGGCTCGGACGTGTCGTGGACCGACCGGCTGGTGTGGTCGCGTGAGGCGTGGGAGGAGCATCTGCACCGGCCCGGTGTGGAGACGTGGGTGGCGTACGAGCGCGGGACCCCGGCCGGGTACATCGAGCTGGAGGGCCAGGACGAGGGCGTGGTGGAGATCGTGTACTTCGGTCTGCTGCCCGCCTTCCGGGGCCGCCGCATCGGCGGGCACCTGCTGACCTGGGGGACCTCCCGCGCCTGGGACATGGCCGACCGCTGGCCGGACCGCGTGCCGACCAAGCGGGTGTGGCTGCACACCTGCAGCAAGGACGGGCCGTACGCGCTGGACAACTACCGCCGCCGGGGCTTTCGGGTCTTCGACGTCAAGACCGCGGACGAGGAGTGACCAACACCACAGCGTCTTGCGATGCGAGACAGATTCGTCCGCATAGTGGATAAAGGTGGACTCGCCAGAGACCACCATGCGACGCTTCCGTCATGTCTCGAGCTGGAATTGCCTTGGTGAGTCGACGCCACGTCGACCTCGGCCGCATGTCCAGCGCCATCTGTCCGGCGGGCTGACCCGCACCTTCACAGGGCACTGAAGCCCCGGGCAGCACCTCCGCATCCCCCGCACCCCTCGCCGCCCCCGACGACGTGGGCGAGCGCGCGCGCCTCGACATCTCCCCGCCGCATCTCGCACCGGCCACCGCCGTACACCCTGCCCGCCTGCGCACGCGCAGGTCAGACGGTGCGCGCCGACGTACCGCCCGCCGCACCAGAGTCGCTCAGAAGGACACACACCGCCATGGCTGCCACCCCGGAACGCGCAAGCGCAACGCCCCGCCGCAAGGCCGGACGCCACCGCGGCGAAGGCCAGTGGGCCGCGGGGCACTTCACCCCCCTCAACGGCAATGAGCAGACCAAGAAGGACGACGACGGTCTCAATGTGCGGACACGCATTGAGACGATCTACGCCCATCGCGGATTCGACTCCATCGACGGCGCCGATCTGCGCGGCCGGATGCGCTGGTGGGGTCTGTACACCCAGCGCAAGCCCGGGATCGACGGCGGCAAGACCGCGATCCTGGAGCCGGAGGAGCTGGACGACGAGCACTTCATGATGCGCGTCCGGATCGACGGCGGCCGGCTGACCACCGAGCAGCTCCGCGTCGTCGGCGAGATCTCGGAGGAGTTCGCGCGCGGCACCGCGGACATCACCGACCGGCAGAACGTCCAGTACCACTGGATCCGGATCGAGGACGTGCCCGAGATCTGGAAGCGCCTGGAGGCCGTCGGGCTGTCCACCACCGAGGCGTGCGGCGACACCCCACGCGTGATCGTCGGCTCCCCGGTCGCCGGGATCGCCGAGGACGAGATCATCGACGGCACCCCCGCCATCGACGAGATCCACCGCCGCTACATCGGCAGCAAGGAGTTCTCCAACCTGCCGCGCAAGTTCAAGACCGCGATCTCCGGATCCCCGGTGCTCGACGTGGTGCACGAGATCAACGACGTCGCGTTCGTCGGGGTGCGCCACCCCGAGCACGGCCCCGGTTTCGACCTGTGGGTCGGCGGCGGTCTGTCCACCAACCCCAAGATCGGCGTCCGGCTCGGCGCCTGGGTCCCGCTGGAGGACGTCCCGGAGGTCTGGGCCGGGGTCGTCTCCATCTTCCGTGACTACGGCTACCGGCGGCTGCGCACCCGCGCCCGGCTGAAGTTCCTGGTCGCCGACTGGGGCCCCGAGAAGTTCCGCCAGGTGCTGGAGGACGAGTACCTGAAGCGCCCGCTGTCCGACGGCCCGGCGCCCGAGGAGCCCGTCCAGCGGTGGCGCGACCACATCGGCGTCCACCGCCAGCGGGACGGCCGCTACTACGTGGGCTTCGCGCCGCGCGTCGGCCGGGTGGACGGGGCGACCCTCACCAAGATCGCCGACCTGGCCGAGGCGCATGGCTCCGGGCGGCTGACCACCACTGTCGAGCAGAAGATGATCGTGCTCGATGTGGCCGAGGACCAGGTGGAGCCGCTGGTCGCCGGGCTGGAGGCGCTGGACCTCCAGGTCAAGCCGTCCCCGTTCCGGCGCGGCACGATGGCCTGCACCGGGATCGAGTTCTGCAAGCTGGCGATCGTCGAGACCAAGGGGCGCGGCTCCTCGCTCATCGATGAGCTGGAGCGCCGGCTGCCCGAGTTCGACGAGCCGATCACCATCAACCTCAACGGCTGCCCGAACGCCTGTGCCCGTATCCAGGTCGCGGACATCGGTCTCAAGGGCCAGCTCGTCATGGACGCCAACGGCGAGCAGGTCGAGGGCTACCAGGTGCACCTGGGCGGCGCCCTGGGCCTGGAGCCGGGCTTCGGCCGCAAGGTGCGCGGGCTGAAGGTCACCGCCGCCGAACTCCCCGACTATGTGGAGCGGCTGCTGCACCGCTTCCAGAAGGAGCGCGAGGACGGCGAGCGCTTCGCCACCTGGGCGGCACGGGCCAGTGAGGAGGCTCTCAAATGAGCGAGCGTGCCGCGCCCTTTTACTGCCCTTACTGCGGGGACGAGGATCTGCGTCCATCGGAGGAGGGGCATGGCGCGTGGGAATGCGCGTCCTGCAATCGAGCGTTCCGCCTGTCGTTCCTCGGGCTGCTGGCCAAGGGCCTGCGGCGCGACCCGATCGATGAAGGGGACACGGCGATATGACCCGGCTTGCGCACACCGACCTCGAGGGGCTCGCCGAGAAGGCGGGCCACGACCTCGAGGACGCCCCCGCGCTGGAGATCCTGCGCTGGGCGGCGGACACCTTCGGATCGCGTTTCTGCGTCACCTCCTCGATGGAGGACGCGGTGGTGGCGCATCTCGCCTCCCGCGCCTTCCCCGGTGTCGATGTGGTCTTCCTCGACACCGGCTACCACTTCCCCGAGACCATCGGCACCCGTGACGCGGTGGCCGCCGTGATGGATGTCAACGTCATCACCCTGACCCCCCGTCAGACGGTGGCCGAGCAGGACGCCGAATACGGCGCCCGGCTGCATGACCGCGACCCCGACCTGTGCTGCGCGCTGCGCAAGGTGCGGCCCCTTGAGGAGGGGTTGCGGGAGTATGACGCCTGGGCCACGGGATTGCGTCGGGACGAATCGCCAACCCGCGCCAATACCCCGGTCGTTGGCTGGGACGATCGGCGCCGTAAGGTGAAGATCTCCCCGATCGCCCGCTGGACCCAAGCGGATGTCGACGCCTACATCGCCGAGCACGGTGTGCTGACCAACCCCCTGCTGATGGACGGCTATCCCTCGGTAGGCTGCGCGCCCTGCACCCGCCGGGTTCTGGAGGGCGAGGACATCCGGTCCGGCCGCTGGGCGGGGAGCAATAAAACCGAATGCGGGCTGCACGGCTGATGGCTGTCGACCAGGAGAACGAGATGAGCGCCCCCACGACCACCGGTGCCACGGTGTGGCTGACCGGTCTGCCGAGCGCGGGAAAGACCACGATCGCCTATGCGCTGGCCGAGCGGCTGCGCGGCGAGGGGCGCCGGGTGGAGGTGCTCGACGGTGACGAGATCCGCGAGTTCCTCTCCTCGGGGCTCGGTTTCTCCCGCGAGGACCGGCACACCAACGTCCAGCGCATCGGCTTCGTCGCCGAGCTGCTCGCCTCCCACGGCGTCACGGTGCTGGTGCCGGTCATCGCGCCGTACGTGGACAGCCGCGAGGCGGTGCGCAAGCGCCACCAGCGCGAGGGCACCCCGTATCTGGAGGTGCATGTCGCCACGTCGGTGGAGGTGTGCTCGGAGCGGGACGTCAAGGGGCTGTACGCGAAGCAGGCCGCGGGCCAGATCTCGGGACTGACCGGTGTGGACGACCCCTACGAGGCCCCTGCCGACCCGGATCTGCGCATCGAAACCCACAGGAACAGCGTGCAGGAGTCGGCGGCCGAGGTGCGGTTGCTGTTGAGTGAACGGGGACTGCTGTGAGCCACGCACGCGCGGCCATCGCAACGCGGGCCATGGCGCTCCCCGCACCCGGGGGCCATGCCCACGGCGAGGAATCCGCCGATATGACGGGAAGCTACTACCGCAGCCGAGCGAACGAAAGGGGCGCGGCATGACGACCGTGACGGCGATCAACGCGGAAGAGGGCGCGGGCCTGTACGCGCTCGCGCACTTGGACGCGTTGGAGTCCGAGGCGGTGCACATCTTCCGTGAGGTGGCGGGTGAGTTCGAGCGGCCGGTGATCCTGTTCTCCGGTGGCAAGGACTCCATCGTCATGCTCCATCTCGCGCTCAAGGCGTTCGCCCCGGCGGCGGTGCCGTTCTCGCTGCTCCACGTGGACACCGGCCACAACTTCCCCGAGGTCATCGACTACCGGGACAACACGGTCGCCCGGCACGGCCTGCGGCTGCATGTGGCCTCGGTCCAGGAGTTCATCGACGACGGCCGGCTGCGCGAGCGCCCGGACGGGACCCGCAATCCGCTGCAGACGGTGCCGCTGCTGGACGCCATCGAGAAGAACCGCTTCGACGCGGTCTTCGGCGGTGGCCGCCGGGACGAGGAGAAGGCCCGCGCCAAGGAGCGGGTGTTCTCCCTCCGGGACGAGTTCGGCGGCTGGGACCCGCGGCGGCAGCGTCCGGAGCTGTGGCAGCTCTACAACGGCCGCCACTCCCCCGGTGAGCATGTCCGGGTCTTCCCGCTCTCCAACTGGACCGAGCTGGACGTGTGGCAGTACATCGCCCGGGAGAAGATCGACCTGCCGCAGATCTACTACGCACATGAGCGCGAGGTCTTCCGGCGTAGTGGCATGTGGCTGGCGCCCGGTGAGTGGGGCGGTCCGAAGGACGACGAGACCGTGGAGCGGCGCATGGTGCGCTACCGCACCGTGGGCGACATGTCCTGCACCGGTGCCGTCGAGTCGGACGCGGTGACCATTGAGCAGGTCATCGATGAGATAGCCGCCTCCCGGCTGACCGAGCGGGGTGCGACCCGCGCCGACGACAAGCTGTCGGAGGCCGCGATGGAGGACCGCAAGCGCGAGGGGTACTTCTAACGATGACGAGCAATCTGACGTCCGAGGAGCAGGCCGCCGCGGCCGCCGTGGAGCGGTCCGCGGCCACCTCGCAACTGCGCTTCGCCACCGCGGGCTCGGTGGACGACGGCAAATCCACCCTGGTCGGCCGGCTGCTGCACGACTCCAAGTCGGTACTGGCCGATCAGCTCGAGGCCGTGGCGCACGCCTCGCGCAGCCGTGGCCAGGAGGCGCCTGATCTGGCGCTGCTGACGGACGGGCTGCGCGCGGAGCGGGAGCAGGGCATCACCATCGATGTCGCCTACCGCTACTTCGCCACTCCCAAGCGGCGGTTCATCCTCGCCGACACCCCCGGCCATGTGCAGTACACCCGCAACATGGTCACCGGCGCCTCCACCGCCGAACTCGCGGTCGTCCTGGTGGACGCGCGCAACGGCGTGGTGGAGCAGACCCGGCGGCATGCCGCGGTCGCCGCCCTGCTGCGGGTCCCGCATGTGGTCCTCGCCGTCAACAAGATGGACCTGGTGGACTACGCGGAGCCGGTCTTCGCGGCCATCGCCGAGGAGTTCACGACCTACGCGGCCTCGCTGGGCGTCCCAGAGATCACCGCCATCCCGATCTCTGCGCTCGCCGGGGACAATGTGGTGACCCCGTCGGCGAACATGGACTGGTACGGCGGCCCGACCGTGCTGGAGCACCTGGAGACCGTGCCGGTGGGCACCGACCCGTCCCAGGACCCGGCGCGTTTCCCGGTGCAGTACGTGATCCGTCCGCAGACCAGCGAGCACCCCGACTACCGCGGCTACGCGGGCCAGATCGCCTCCGGTGTGCTGCGCGTGGGCGACGCCGTCACCGTGCTGCCGTCCGGCCGGACGAGCACCGTCACCGGGATCGACGCGCTGGGCGCGATGGTGGACGTGGCGTGGGCGCCGCAGTCGGTGACCGTCACGCTCGCCGACGACCTGGACATCTCGCGCGGGGATCTGATCGCGCCGAGCGACCACGCCCCGGAGACCACCCAGGACGTCGAGGCCACCGTCTGCCATCTGCACGACCGTCCGCTGCGCGTCGGTGACCGGGTGCTGCTCAAGCACACCACCCGCACGATGAAGGCGATCATCAAGGACATCCCGTCGCGGCTGACGCTGGCCGATCTGTCGCACCACCCGGCACCGGGTGAGCTGGCCGCCAATGAGATCGGCCGGGTCGTGCTCCGTACGTCCGAGCCGCTGGCGCTGGACGCGTACGAGGACTCGCGGCGCACCGGTTCCTTCCTGCTGATCGACCCGGCCGACGGCACCACGCTGACCGCCGGGATGGCGGGCGACTCCTTCGCGGCGTCGGCCGACGGTGCCGAGGCGGCGCGGGACGACGAGGGATGGGACTTCTGACGATGGCCGGTGAGGTGTTCTCGACGTTCGCCAAGGAGGGCGGCCGCGTAGGCAGCGGGGCGCTCGGCAGCGGTCAGGGCGGGGTCGGACGATGTGTGCGCTGACGCCGCAGTCCGCCCCTGTCCAGCACCGCCGCCGAAAACCGTCTGATCTGCCGGGCGTCCTCTGACGCCGCCCCGGCCCGTCGAGAGGAACACCTCCGTGTCGTCTGCCGAGCGCCTGCTCTCCCCGCGACCAGCCAAGCGCCCCCGCCGCCACACCCGGCTCCTGGCGGCGGCGGCCGTCCTTCCCCTGCTGATGGGCGCGCTGGGCGCCTGCGGCTACGGATCGGAGAAGAAGTCCGACGAGACGGGATCCTCAGCGGTCCCCGCGGCAGGCGGTGAGAAGGTCGACGGCCTGGACAAGGTGAAGGTCGGCTACTTCGCCAACCTCACCCACGCCACCGCCCTGGTGGGGCTGCGCAAGGGCGGCCCGATCCAGCAGGAGCTCAAGGGCACGAAGGTCGCGCCGTACATCTTCAACGCCGGGCCGTCGGAGATCGAGGCGCTCAACGCGGGCTCCATCGACATGGGCTGGATCGGCCCGTCGCCGGCCATCAACGGCTATGTGAAGTCCCACGGCTCCAGCCTCAAGATCATCTCGGGTTCGGTCTCGGGCGGTGTCAAGCTCGTGGTCAACCCGAAGAAGATCAAGACACTGAACGACGTCAAGGGCAAGAAGATCGCCACCCCGCAGCTCGGCAACACCCAGGACGTGGCGTTCCTCAACTGGATCGCGAGCAAGGGCTGGAAGGTCGACGCCCAGAGCGGCAAGGGCGATGTGTCGGTGGTCCGCAGCGACAACAAGGTGACGCCCGACGCGTACAAGTCCGGTGCCATCGACGGCGGGTGGGTGCCCGAGCCGACCGCGTCCAAGCTGGTCGCCGACGGCGGCAAGGTGCTGCTGGACGAATCCTCGCTGTGGCCGGACAAGAAGTTCGTGATCACCAACCTGATCGTGAAGCAGTCGTTCCTCAAGGAGCACCCGAAGGTCGTCGAGGCCGTGCTGCGCGGCTCGGTGAAGACCAACGCCTTCATCAAGGCCAACCCCGAGCAGGCGAAGAACGCGGCCAACGCGGCGCTCAAGGAAGAGACCGGCAAGCCGCTGCCCGCCGAGGTGATCGACCCGGCGTGGAAGTCCATCCAGGCCATCGACGACCCCCTGGCCTCGACGCTGAACACCGAGGCCGCCCACGCGGTCCAGGCAGGTCTCCTGGAGAAGCCCGATCTCAAGGGCATCTACGACCTGGCCCCGCTGAACAAGGTCCTCAAGGCCGAGGGCAAGCCGACCGTCTCCGACGCGGGTCTCGGCGCCAAGTAGCCGCCCTGTTCGTCCCCGTACGCACCGTACGCATGTACACGCATGTACGCATCCATCAGGAGGTGACCGGATGTCCCCGGCACTGACCACCGAGAAGGACGACCGGGCGGGCGCCGCGGCGGCGGGCTCGGCCGGCCCCACCGGATCCGCCGGATCCGCCGGATCCGTATCGATCGCCCATGTCCACAAGTCCTTCGGCCGTCCCGGGGCGGCCCAGCCCGTGCTCGAGGACATCAACCTCCAGGTGCGGCCCGGGGAGTTCGTCTGCATCCTGGGGGCCTCCGGCTGCGGTAAGTCGACCCTGCTCAATCTGATCGCCGACCTGGACAAGCCGTCCTCGGGGGCCATCGAGGTCCCCGGCGGCCGGCCGGCCCTGATGTTCCAGGAGCACGCCCTGTTCCCGTGGCTGACCGCGGGGAAGAACATCGAGCTGGCGCTGCGGCTGCGCGGTGTGCCGCGCGCGGAGCGCAGGCCGCAGGCCGAGCGGCTGCTGGAGCTGGTGCGGCTCGGCGGCGCCTACGGCAAGCGGGTGCACGAGCTCTCCGGCGGTATGCGGCAGCGCGTGGCGCTGGCCCGCGCGCTGGCGCAGGACTCGAGCGTGCTGCTGATGGACGAGCCGTTCGCCGCGCTCGACGCCATCACCCGCGATGTGCTGCACGAGGAGCTGACCCGGATCTGGAGCGAGACCGGCGTCTCCGTGCTGTTCGTGACCCACAACGTCCGCGAGGCCGTCCGGCTGGCCGAGCGCGTGGTGCTGCTGTCCTCCCGGCCGGGGCGGGTCGTCCGCGATTGGACGGTGGACATTCCGCAGCCGCGCCGCATCGAGGACGCGGCCGTCGCCGACCTGTCCGTTGAGATCACCGAAGAACTGCGTGGGGAGATCCGCCGCCATGGCCAGCAGTAAGACCACCCCCGGCACCGCGGTCGACGAAGCCGACGGCGGGAACGGCGACGAGCAGTCCATAGCGAAGTCCGTCGAGAAGTCCACGGCGAAGGCGCGTGCGGGGAACTCCCAGGACCTGGCGGGCCTGGAGGCCGGTCTGGACGCCCTGGACACGGTGCAGATCAAGCGTGTCTCACCGGTCGAGGTGCTGGTCCAGAAGGTGCTGCCGCCCATCGTGGCCGTGGCCGTCGTCCTGGGCCTGTGGAAGGTGCTCGTCCTCGCGAAGGTCACCGACGACTACAAGCTGCCCGACCCGGGTCTGGTCTGGGACGCGCTGCGCCAACTGTGGCTGCGGGGCGAGCTGTTCGACATCGTCTGGACCAGTGTCTCGCGCGGTCTGTTCGGCTTCGTCATCGCGCTGGCGATCGGGACCCCGCTGGGGCTGATCGTGGCCCGGGTGAAGTTCATCCGCGCCGGTCTCGGCCCGATCCTGTCCGGGCTGCAGTCGCTGCCCTCGGTCGCCTGGGTGCCGCCCGCGGTGATCTGGCTGGGCCTGAACGACCAGATGATGTACACCGTCATCCTGCTGGGCGCGGTCCCCTCCATCGCCAACGGACTGGTGGCCGGCATCGACCAGGTGCCGCCGCTCTTCCTGCGAGCCGGACGCACGCTCGGCGCCCGCGGTCTGGTCAGCGCCTGGCACATCCTGCTGCCCGCCGCGCTGCCGGGTTACGTCGCCGGGCTCAAGCAGGGCTGGGCCTTCTCCTGGCGCTCGCTGATGGCCGCCGAGATCATCGCCAAGTCCCCGGACTTGGGCCTGGGGCTCGGCCAGTACCTGGAGAACCAGCGCAACAACTCCGATATGGCGGGGGTGCTCCTCGGCATCCTCATGATCCTCGTCGTCGGCATCGCCATCGAGCTGCTGATCTTCGCCCCGATCGAGCGTCGGGTGCTGCGCAGCCGCGGCCTGCTGGCGAGCGCTCGCTGACCAGAAAGCACTGACCAGAAAGCACTGACCGCAGAGCACTGACCCGAAAACCGCCGAACAGAACACCGCCGAACGGAAAGCCACGGAACGGAAAGCCACCATGTCTGCCCCGACCCTGCTGATCATCGCCCACGGCAGCCGCGACCCCCGCCATGCGGCGACCGTCGACGCGCTGCGCGCGCGGGTGCGGTCGCAGCGGCCGGGGCTGCGGGTGGAGGCGGCGTTCCTGGAGTTCAACGCGCCACGCGTACCGCGGGTGCTGGCCCGGCTCGCCACGGAGGACGCCACCGAGGTGATCGCCCTCCCGCTGCTGCTGACCCGCGCCTTCCACGCGAAGACCGACATCCCGGCGGTACTGCGCGAGGCCACCGCCCGCCACCCCCGCCTGTCCGTCCGCCAGGCCGAGGTCCTGGGCCCGTCCCCGCTGCTCATGGACGCCCTGGAACGCCGTCTGCACGAGGCGGGACTGCGCCCCGCCGACCGCCCCTCGACCGGGGTCGTCCTGGCCTCGGCGGGCTCCACCGACCCGGAGGCGATCGCGGTGATCGCTGAAATCGCGCGGGAGTGGCGGCACACCGGATGGTGCGCCGTGCGACCCGCGTTCGCCTCCGCCTCTCTTCCCCGCACCGAGGACGCCGTCCGCGCCCTGCGCGCGGACGGGGTCGCCCGGGTGGCCGTGGCCCCCTACGTCATCGCCCCCGGCCGTCTCCCCGACCGCATCGCCCACGGCGCCGAGGCGGCGGGCGCCGACCTCCTGGCCCCCGTCCTGGGCCCCGCCCCGGAACTGGCCCGCCTCCTGCTACGCCGCTACGACGAGGCGCGCACGGCACCCCCGGCCCTGCTGACGGCCTGAGAACTCCGAAACGGTGATCCGGAGGCGCGGGCGGACAAACTCAGATGCAGACCACGATCTTCCCCCGCGTGTGTCCGCGCTCGGCGTATGCGTGCGCTTCCGCGATCCGTTCGAGGGGGTAGGTCCGCTCGATGCGCGGTGTGTAGCGGCCTTGCCGGCCGAGTTCGCCCGCTTCGGCGAGGAGCGTGGAGTCGTTCTCCGCGTTGGCCAGACGCACACCCAGGCGCTGCGCGTTGGTGTAGTCGGCGATCGTCGACACGCGAGCAGGGTCGCCCACGATCGCGATGAGGTCGGCCAGGGACCCGGAGGCCGCGGTGTCGAGCGCGATGTCGACACCGTCCGGAGCCAGGGTGGCGAGGCGCTCCGCGAGGCCGGTGCCGTAGGCGGTGGGAACGGCTCCGAGCGAGGTGAGGAACTCGTGGTTGCGCTCGCTGGCCGTCCCGATCACGGTGGCGCCCTGAGCCACCGCGATCTCGACCGCGGCACTGCCCACGCCTCCGGCGGCGCCCTCGACGAGCAGGGTGCGCCCCCGCAGGGGACCGAGCGCCCTCAGCCCGCCCATCGCGGTCACGGATGCCAGACCGGCGCCAGCGGCCTCCTCGTCGGTCCACGTGGTGGGCGCGTGGGCCCAGGCCGAGAGCACGGCCAGCTCCGCTGTCGCGCCGGTGACACCGCCCAGCCCGAAGACACGGTCGCCGATGCTCACTCCCTGCACGCCCACACCGGTCTCATCGACCACACCGACGACATCACGCCCAGGAATCGCGGGCAGGTCCACCGGGAACACCTCGCGCACCGCACCGGAACGCACCTTCCAGTCGACGGGATTGACGCCGGCCGCCGCGACGCGGACGCGGATCTCGCCGGGCCCGGGATGCGGGTCCGGCACCTGCTCGACCACAAGGGTCTCCACACCGCCGTACTCGTGATAACGGGCTGCGCGCATGACGGTCTGCCTTTCCACACGGCCTGAACCGGCCGTTCGTGAGATCAGTGGGGAGAATGCTCGGCGGGCGCCGACGCCCACTACGCTAAAAGCTGACGTTGGCGTCAGGTGCAAGTCGCCCGGGCAGCATGCCCCCGATCGTGCCCAGACGCCTACCAGGGCAGTTCTCCGTTTTCGTCCTGGAAGGTTCCTGTCGGGCCGTCCGCGTCGAGAGTTGCCAAGCGCACGACGACCCTGGCACTCTCCTCCGGCGCCCTTCCGATTCCGAACGCCGCGGTCAGGTCGGTCGCGGTGGTGCCGGGCTCGACCGCGTTGAACTTGATGCCCGGCTGGGACTTGGCGTACTGGACCGTAAGCATGGTGGCCGCGGACTTGGAGGCGGAGTAGAGCGCCAGCGGCAAGCCGAACTCCGGCCGGTCCGGATTGGTCACCGCCCAGAACGACCCGGCGCTGCTCGAAACGGTGACCACGGTTGGGTTCGAGGATTTGCGCAGCAGCGGAAGCGCCGCCTCCGTGACGCGTACGAGTCCCACCGCGTTGGTGTCGAAGGCCCGGAGAGCCGTGGGACCGTCGGTGGCTCCGTCCCCCAGGATGCCCGCGTTGTTCACCAGGACGTCCAGTCGGCCCTCGGCCGAGTCGATCGTCGCCAGCGCGCCGCTCACCGACGCGTCGTCGGTCACGTCGAGCTGTACGAATCGCGCGCCGAGCGCTGCCGCCGCCTTCTCGCCTCGTTCGACATCACGCGCGCCGATGTAGACGACGTGGCCCAACGCAAGAAGCTGTCTGGCCGTCTCGAAGCCGATTCCCTTGTTGGCCCCGGTGATCAGCGTGATGGTCATGCGTGTCCTCCCGAATGTGGCCCGCGTGGGCCGTGAGCGGTGTTCGGAGTTGTTCTTTGGGCTGTCGGCGCTGATTCCGGAGGTCAGCCGGTCAGTAGGGCATTGAACGCCTCGGTATAGCGCAGGTAGAACGCGCGCAGATCGCTGTCGGACATGCGGGAACCCCTCTCAGATCTGGTTCAGCCCGCCGTCGATGTACAGGCTCGAACCGGTGATGAAGCTGCTCTGCTCGGAGGCGAGGAAGGTCACGGCGGCGGCGACCTCCTCCGGGCGCCCGAGCCGGCCCAGCGGCACACGCGTTGCCAGTTGCCGCTTGAACTCCTCCGGGTCGGGGCTGAGCCCTGACATCCCGGGTGTATCGGTCGGGCCGGGCGTGATGGTGTTGACCCGGATGCCGCGTCCCTTGAGTTCGTTGGCCCAGGTGCGGGAGAACGATCGGGTGGCGGCCTTGGTTGCCGCGTACACGCCGAGCGCCTCGTCGCCCACGTCCACGTTGGTAGAGCCGTTCAGGATGACCGAAGCGCCGTCGTTGAGCAGTGGCAGAGCCTTCTGCACGGTGAACAGCGTGCCCCGAACGTTGATGCCGAAGAGGGTGTCGAAATGCTCCTCGGTGACCTGCTCGAGCGGCACGAGCGAGGCGACGGAGGCATTCGCGAACAGTACGTCCAGGCCCCGCCCCCGGCTGCGGATCGTCTCGTAGAGCCGGTCCAAGTCGGCCAGGTTCGCGATGTCGCCGATCACCGCGGTAGCCGCCTGGCCAATCACCTGGACGGCCGCGTCGAGTTCGGTCTCGCGTCGGCCGGTGATGAAGACGTGTGCGCCCTCGGCCGCCAGCCGTACGGCACTGGCCAGGCCGATGCCGGTGCTGCCCCCGGTGACGAGAGCGGTCTTTCCCTCAAGAAGTCCCACGTGAGTAGCTCCTCCGATTTTTGTAGCGATCGCTGCGGAAGGTGGATACTAGCACTTCTGCAGCGATCGCTACGGAAGGAGTACGCTGGAAGAGTGGAGACGAAACAGAACGGCCCCATCGGCCGACCGCGAGGTTTCGACGCCGACGAAGCTCTCGAGCGCGCCATGCTGGTCTTCTGGAAGCACGGCTACGAGGGGGCCAGCACGGCCAACCTGACGAACGCGATGGGCATCTCCACCACCAGCATGTACGCGGCCTTCGGCAACAAGGAGAAGCTGTTCCGCAAGGTCTTGGAGCGCTACACCGAAGGCCCGAGCGCATACCTGGCCCGAGCCATGGAGGAGCCGACCGCCCTCGGCGTCGCCACCGCGATCCTGACCGGCACCATTCGAACCACCACCCGCCCGGCCAGTCCCCACGGATGCCTGGGTGTCCAGAGCGCCCTGACCGTCAGCGACTCCGGGCAGGAAGTCCGTGACCTCCTCGTCGCCTGGCGCAACGACGGCTGCTGCCGTGTCCGAGAGCGGTTCCAGCGAGCCGTCGACGACGGCGACCTGCCCCCGGACACCGATCCGGGGCTACTGGCCCGCTACGTCACCACCTTGGCCTTCGGCATCGCCGTACAAGCCGCGAGCGGTCTTGGCCGCGATGAACTCCAGGAGATGGCCGATGCCGCTCTGCGCAGCTGGCCACTCTCCTGAGCTCGTTCCTCAGCCTCGGGCTCGATGGCTCACCCGGCTCCGCGCCGGATGCCACGACCTCAGGAACGACGGACACGGTGCCGCCACCGGTCACGGGGAGCAGCAGCAGTTTCCCGGTGGTCGTACGCGACTCGATGTCCGCGTGGGCCCTTGCCGCCTCCGCCAGCGGGTACCGACCCCCGATCCGGACGACCAGCTCGCCCCTCTCTACGAGCGCGAACAACTCGGCCGCGCGCGCCGCGAGTTCCTCGGGTGTGCGGACATGGTCCTCGGTCACGGCGTAGGTGAGGCGGGTGCTGCGGGGGATGTCGTTCATCGCGATGGTCGGCACGTCCCCGATCAGCGGCCCGTAGAACACCAGCGTGCCGTGCGTGCGCAGTACCCGCAGCGATGCGGCGAACGTGGTCGCGCCCGCACCGTCGAAGACCACATGCACACCCTCGCCGCCGGTCAGCTCGTGCACCGGCTCGACGAACGCGTCACCGGAGGAGATCAGGACGTGGTCGGCGCCCGCGTCGGCGGCGACCCTGATCTTCTCCGGTCGCGACACCAGGCCGATCACGGTGCCGCCGCGGGCCTTGATGATCTGGGTGAGCATCATCCCGACCCCGCCGGCGGCCGCGTGCACGAGCGCGACGTCCCCCGGCTGCACGGGGTGGGACACGGTGGCGAAGTGGTGCGCGGTCAGACCCTGCAAGAGCAAGGCCGCGGCCGTCTCGTCGTCGACGGCGTCGGGCACCGGGACGACGCCGCTCGCCGGGAGCACGATCTGCTCGGCGTAGCTGCCGTGGCTATTGATCGTCAACCACGCGACACGATCCCCCGGGGCGAACCCGTGCACGCCCTCGCCCGTCTCCGCCACCACGCCGGCGCCTTCCGCGCCCGGCACCTCGGCCAGGGCCTGTCCGCGGATGGCGGTGTCGAAGAAGTTCACACCCGCCGCACGGACGTCCACCAGGACTTCTCCCGGGCCCGGGCGAGGTGCCGGCCGCTCTCGCAGCCGCAGCACTTCCGGTCCCCCTGCTTCGTTGATGACTATCGCTTTCATGCGGCCGAAGGTATGTTCCAAAAAATGTACCCACAAGTACACTTTGGTCGGTGACCATGAGGAAAGGCGCCGCGACCCGCCTGCGCATTGTCGAAGCCGCCGCGGCCGAGATCCGGGAACGCGGCACGAACGCCACCACGCTCGACGACGTGTGCCGACGCAGCGGCACCGGCAAGGGGCAGATGTTCTATTACTTCCCGGGAGGTCGGGAACAGCTTCTGCTCGCGGTCGCCGAACTCGAAGCCGAGCGAGTCTTCGACGACCAGCAGCCGTATCTGAACGAACTCACCTCACGCGCGGCCTGGGAGGCGTGGCGCGACCTCATCGTCGAGCGCTACCGCGACCAGGGGCTGCACTGCCCGCTCGGGGTGCTGATCGCCGACGTGGGCCGGTACAGCCCGGCCGCGCAGGCGGTGTCGGCGCAACTGGTGCGGCGGTGGCAGGAGTGCGTCCGAGCCGGTATCGAGGCCACGCAAGCGGCCGGCGAGGCCAACCCGGCACTCGACGCCGATCGCACGGCCGCGGCCGTGATCGCCACCGTCCAGGGCGGTGTCACCGTCCTGCTCTCCACCGGCTCCGCGGAACATCTGGAGGCCGGGCTGAACCTCTGCCTCGACCACCTGCTGTCGTAGCCCGCGACCAACGAAATCGCGTCTAGCCCTCCGCCGAGGCGAACTTCCAGGACCGGCAGTCCGGCTCGTGCCGCGAAGTCTGCTGAGGAATGAACAGCGGCTTGGCTACCGGCTGTCCGTACAAGGCGCGCAGAGCCTCGATGGCGGCCTCGTTCCCGAGGGCCACGGCTGCCGAGGGCCGGTCCGCGACGCGCCGAAGCTCTCGCAGAACGTCGGCGAGGGGCTGTTTCACCGTTCGGCCGTCGAGTGGTGATCGTTCCAGCCGGATCATTCGTCACGCCCCAGATGGGCGGCCACTTCGCTCACCCGCGCCGACAACGAGCTGTTCAACTGGCCGCTCAGCCGACGGTACTCGGCCAATTCCGCTCACCTCGTGGTCATCGGGCAACAATCCATCCCCGAGCAGCAGCTTCACCGTGTCCACCAGCTCACGTGCACCGGGACGTCCCTCGAGGCCGCGCAGGTGCTGGTCGATCAGCCAGGTGACGCCCTCGGCCAGGCAGACGTTCTCGTCGAAGAGCGTTGCCAGCCGGTCGACACGCTCGAGTCCGGCGGCGGACCGCAGGGAGGTCCCACCATCGAGTCGGCGGTACGGGCCGTACCCAAGGCACAGCCACCCCTGCGGGGTCTCCTGCCACGGCCCGGACTCGGCTCTCCGTTGAAGTGCGAAGGCGTTCGTCGTGGACGGGCGCCGCAACCGGACATGACTCTCGCCGCGCTTTGTCATCCGCTCCCAGACCATGCGGACGCTCCCGGTCTCCGGAAACCAGTCGTGGGGTGAGTCATCCGCGCTGACCCACCGGGCGTCCACATGGTCCGGCCCGACCACCGACGCCTCGACGACCGCCTTACGCGCCCCTCGTGTCATCCACTCACTGGCGTCCTTGAGCAACGCATGGGTGATGGCGGGGCCCTGCAGAACCAACGCGAGGGCTTGCAGCACCGTCGACTTGCCCGAGCCGTTCCGCC
This sequence comes from Streptomyces sp. 11-1-2, assembly GCF_003595545.1. Taxonomy (NCBI): domain Bacteria; kingdom Bacillati; phylum Actinomycetota; class Actinomycetes; order Kitasatosporales; family Streptomycetaceae; genus Streptomyces; species Streptomyces sp. 11-1-2. The sequence continues at coordinate 8,238,530 of NZ_CP022545.1, read as the reverse complement.
CGGCCAGCACGGTCCAGCCCGCGTAACTGCCGTCCTCACGTCGCGGGAATCGCAACCGGGCCGCCCGGTGACCGTGGAACTCCCGGACGCCGGACAGCTCCAAGTCCGTCACGTACATGTCCGTGCCCTCCTACGGACCGGAGCGAGTGCCTCTGGGCAGACTATCGATCCAGGCACCCCGGCATGGCCCATGAGCGGGGCAGCGCGCCCCGCCCTCTCGGGTGTTCAGGCGGCCTCGGCGTGGTCGAGCGCGGCGGCCCCGGACCGGCTGAGCCACACCAGCCTCGCCGTCACGCCGTCCTCGTCACCGCCGCGGGTGAACCATCGCAGGGCCCGCTCCGGCGAGTTGAGGACCATCTGTCCCGTACCGTCGGCCGTGGTCACGTGGACGGGGCCCTCATCGAAGGCCAACCCCCACGCCGCGACACACCCGTCTTTCAGCCCTGGCCGCACCTCGCGCTCCTGGACGACGGCGAAGATCCTGGGCGCGATGGCGAGGACGAGGTCGCAGAGTTCCTTGTCGAAGAGTTCTGAAGTGTCCGGTGTCTGCATGTGGGCCTCCGAGAGAGCAGGCATGAAGGGGCAGATACGCTTCCGGCTTGCTGACCACCACTACGTGATGAGCACGTCACTCACGGTAGAGCATAAGGTTATGTCGACACAACCTTATGCTCGCAGCTACGGGGCGTTGGACCTGCGTCGCCGCGCACGGCAGACTGCCGAACAGCCTGGAGGGAAGAGAGCATGCCGAGAAATCAGCCCACAGCACGACAGCGCCGACTCGGCACTGAGTTGCGGAAGATGCGCGATGCGGCTGGTGTGACCGCCCGCCGGGCGGCCGAGCTGATCGGTACGAATCCCATCCAGATGAGTCAGGTCGAAGCGGGCAAGGCCGGGATCAGCGAGGCACGGCTGCGCTATATGGCTTCTCAATACGCTTGCCTCGACACCGCGCTGATCGACGCGCTGGTTGCCATGGCCGCCGAGCGCGGCAAGGGGTGGTGGGAGGAGTACCGGGGCCTCCTCGCGCATGGCGCGCTGGACCTTGCCGAGTTGGAACACCATGCGACGTACCTGCGCATGCTTCAAGCCTCCTACGTTCCGGGGCTTCTGCAGACCGAGGCGTACATCCGGGCGCTCATGGCCTACGCCGTTCCTCCGCTACCGCCACAGCATCTCGACGCGCTGGTCTCCTTCCGCGTACGGCGGCGGGAAGTGCTGTCCCAGGACGCGGCGATCGCGTTCTCGGCGTTGATTCATGAAAGTGTCCTGCGCACCCGCGTAGCCGACCGGAAGGTCGCACGCGAGCAGCTCTCCTTCATCCTGGAGCAGTCGGAGTGCCCGAACGTCACCGTCAGGGTGATCCCCTTTGATGTGGACGGTTTCGGCGGAGCCGGGAACTCCATGCTCTACGTCGGCGGGCCCGTCCCCAAGCTCGATACCGCGCAGATCGATGCCATGCACGGCTCGTTCTGGATGGACGCTGAGTCAGAGCTCACGAGATACCGCGCGCTACTGGACAAGGCCGAGGCTTCTTCCCTCGCGGCAGAGGCGTCTCGGGATTTCATCCACCGCATCGCGCAAGAAATATGAGAGAGGTAACCATGTCGCGCCCGGCCAAGTGGCGAAAGTCCTCGTTCTCCGGCAACGGGGAGGACAACCATTGCGTCGAACTCCTCCCCGTCGACGGCAAGATCAAGCTCCGCGAGAGCGACACCCCCGCCGACATCCTCACCACCACACCGGGCCCACTCGGAACCTTCATACGCGCCGTCAAGGCCGGGGCGCTCGACCGCCTCGGGCAGTAGCCACCAGAGCGGCATCACCGGTGCAACGCGCGCACCTCCGGGTAGTCCACCTCGTCGGGCAGCCGGTAGCCCAGCGCGGTCAGCCGCGCGGCGACGTCGGCCGGGCTCCGCCCGGTCCGGCTCGCGCTGCGCAGTACGTGCTCAGGGTGGACGGCGTCCAGGAACGAGCGGTCGACCGTCTCCAGGAGCCGGATGTCCGCCACGTCCGCGACGCCGGGCTGCTTCGCGTTCTCGTGCAGCCAATGGCCCAGCGCGTCCAGGCGCTTGGCGATGTCGGCGGGGCTGCGCCCCGTGGCGAGCGCGGCGCGCAGGATGTGCCGCAACTGCACTCCTCCGACGGTGTTCCGCTCCAACCAGGGGGACCGGCCGTCGAGTTCCTCGCTGAGGATCCGCAGGTCGTCCGCCTCCAGGGTGTCCGGCACGGTACTCGGACGGGGGTGGCCCAGCTCCGCCAGGCGGGACACGATATCCGCCGGACGACGGCCGGTCTCCTGGGCGATGGCGAGGATGGGCTCACCCGGGTCCTGGAGGATCCGCTCGTCCTCGGGTTCGGGGGTGTACGGCAGCCGGATGCCGAGCGCGGTCAGTCGCGTGGCGACGGTGTGCGGGTTGCACTGCAGCGTCCAGGCCACGTTGCGCACATGCCCGATCGACGCCTCCGCGCCCCACTCCAGCCACTCGCCATTGCCCCCGGGGCCGGTGCGGATCAGCACGATGTCCCGGGTGTCCGGGGTGTCGGGCAGCGGATGGTCGGCCGGGACCGGGCAGCCGAAGGCGGTCAGCCGCCGTGCGGCCTCGGCGGGGCTTTGGCCCTGCCGCCCCGCGGAGGCGGGCAGATTCCGCAGCGACACGTGCTTGCCGACCTCGAGCCAGGAGAGGTTGAACGTATCCGCCTTGAGCAGCAGGGCGTCCCCCGGGTCCACCGTGCGGGGCAGCGGGGTGGCGGGAAGCTCGATGTCGTCATAGCCGAGTTCGGTCAGCCTCGAGGCGCCAGGCGACGGAAGCGGCATCGGGCAGAAGCGTAGCGGGGGTATACGGCGGAACGGTCAGCACCGGTAATCCGTGGAAATGCTGGGCGTGTTGCACATAGGACAAGAAGAGGCTCCCGAGGCTCCGTGTCCGACAACTGGTGCGCCATGTTCTGTCAGCGGCCTCTGACACGACCTCGGCCGTCCCCCCCGGCCGTTCACCGTACGTTCCGCGGGCCGCCCTCCTTGTGTGTCGGCCCGGCCTACGGGCGGCGCTGGACTTCCGCTCATGCGCAACGAAGAGAGCACCACCCGCCGTCGTCTCGGCGTCCGGATGGGGGCCGCACTGGGGGCCGCCGTCGTCGTCGCGGTCATCCAGCCCCCGGCGCTGGCGGCGCCGGATGCCGGATCCTGGACGACGGAGACGGTGGCCCCGGGGGTGCGGGTGCGGGCCGGGGTTCTCCGGGACGCGGACGCCAAGCCGGTCTGGACCGTCACCGTGCAGGGGCCCGGCTCCGCGCCACTGGGCGAGCGGTCCTGGGCGGACGCCACGGCGGGGCGGCTGCGCGACGCCGGGTTCGAGCCGCGGGTCGAGCGGGTGATGTGGCCCGCCTACGCGGATACGCCGCACGGCACCATGGGGTGGCGGGTGCGGGTGGGCTCGTACGCGGCCTCCGACGAGGCGCAGGGCACGCGCGAGAAGGTCGCCGCGGCCGGGTTCACGGCGGTGGCGGAGTGGACCGGCTACGACGCGCAGCAGCCCGCCGACCGGGAGAGCGTCCATGTGGCGGTGATCGACCCGGCCCGGTTCACCGGCACGGTCGAGGGCACCCACGACGACAGTGTGGCGGACCGCGAGAAGACCTCTTCGGTCGCCGCGAAGCTGAGCTCCCTGATCGCCGTCAACGGTGGCTTCTTCGTCACCGCCGACGCCGACGGCGTCCAGGGAACGATGGCCGGAATCTCCGCGTACGACGGGGAGCTGGAGTCGATGGCCGCCGGTTCGCGGGCCGCGCTGATCCTCGCGGACGGCGGCCGGCACGCCCGTATCGCCGACCTGACCAGCACGGTCACCGCGCGGGCGGGGTCGTCCACGTATGCGGTGCAGGGCATCAACCGGGTGCCCGGCAAGGTGCGCAACTGCGGCCGCCCCGGGGCCACTCCGACCGAGCTGCCCCGGCAGGATCTGACCTGCTCCGAGGCCGACGACCTGGTGAAGTTCACCCCGAGGTTCCGCGCCGAGCTGCCCACCGGGCCCGGCACCCAGGTCGTGCTCGACGCCGACGGCCGGGTGGTCTCCACCGGCCCGCGCGGCGGCACGGTCCCGTCCGGGGGCTCCGTGCTCCAGGGCATCGGCGCCGCGTCCGACTGGCTGACGGCCCACGCCCGGCGGGGCGAGCGGATCGCGCTGGCGGAGGTCGTCCGGGACAACTCCGGCCGCCGGGTCCGGCTCGACTCGGACGACAGCATCGTCAGCGCCGCCCCCACGCTGGTGAAGGACGGCCGTATCGCCGTCGACGCCGCCACCGAGGGCACCCTCGACCCGAAGAACCTCTCCTTCGGCTACGCCTGGTCGAACGTGCGGCAGCCCCGCACGATGGCCGGGCTCGACAAGAAGGGGCGGCTGATCCTGGCCACGGTGGACGGCCGGCAGCCCGGTGTGAGCGAGGGCTTCACTCTGGAGGAGGCCGCCCGCTTCATGCGCTCCCAGGGCGCCGTCCAGGCCCTCAACCTGGACGGCGGCGGCTCCACCGCCATGGCCGTGAACGGCAGGCTCGCCAACATCACCTCCGACGCGACGGGCGAACGCGCGGTGGGCGACACGGTCCAGGTGCTGCCGTAAGCGCGGACCGGCGGTCATCGCCGCGTGTTCAGATCACTCCTGTGGGTGATATTCACACCTTTCGGCCCGAGTGCCACGGCTCGGGCTGGAAGTGTCGGCGGTCGTCAGAGCTGCGTGCCATGCTGGAGCCAAGGAACACACGAGGAGGCGGTGGTGGCGATCATGAGCGTCGCTGAGACGCGAGTCGACGATCACGAAGGCCCCTGGACGGTCGAGGACGTTCTTGCACTCCCGGAGCATCCGGCACGAGCCCGCTTCGAACTCGTGGACGGTGTCCTCATGATGTCCCCTGCCCCCAGCCTGGCCCACCAGACCGTGGCCTACGAGTTGCACAAACAGCTCGAGGGCGCCTTGGAGCGGTCTGGCGCACCGTTCGTGGCCGCCGAGACGGTGAATGTGAGGACCGAATCCAGGCTCTTCATCCCGGACATCGCAGTCATGGACCACTCCGCCGTCGAGTGGGACACGCTGGTCGTGCCGCTGGAGGCGATGCTCCTGCTGGTGGAGATCGTGTCCCCGTTCAATCAGGCCAGCGACCGCATCCTCAAGCCCGCGCTCTACGCCCAGGCGAAGGTGCCCGCCTACTGGCGGGTCGAGCTGCAGCCCGACCTGCATGTGGTGGCGCATGAGCTGGCGACGGACACGTACCGCGAGGTGGCCACGATTACAGGTAAGCAGGCCGTGGAGGTCGCCGGAGAGTTCAGCGTCGACCTCGATGTTCCCGCGCTGCGCGGCAGGCTGGCCAGCGACGATCGGCCCTGACCTGCTACGTAGAACACGAACCGCGTCCAGCATGCCAAGGGCGCAACCGGTTGCCCGGCTGCGCCCCTGGGGTTGATCACTTCACCTGCATGAGCCTTGGTGAGCCTTACTTGGGCTTACTCGACGACCTTCAGCAGCTTGTTCGGCGTGCCGTCACCGGGGTTGGAGATCTTGTCGGCGGTCGCGCCGTCCGTCAGCGCCTTCGCCACGTCGGCCGGCTTGGCGTCCTGGTGGCCGCTGAGGTAGACGGCGGCGGCGCCCACGACGTGCGGGGTGGCCATCGACGTACCGGAGATGGTGTTGGTGGCGTCGTCGTCGGTGTTCCAGTCGGAGGTGATGTCCGAGCCGGGGGCGAAGATGTCCACCACGTCGCCGTAGTTGGAGAAGTCGGACTGCTCGTCCTGGTCGGTGCTGGAGGCGACCGTGATCGCGTCCTTCACCCGGGCGGGAGAGCTCTGGCTGGCGTCGGAGGACTCGTTGCCCGCCGCCACGGCGAAGGTGACACCGGAGTCGATGGCCTTCTGCACGGCGGCGTCGAGGGCCTCGTCGGGGGTGCCGCCCAGGCTCATGTTGGCGACGGACGGGCCCTCGTGGTTCTCGGTGACCCAGTCGATGCCCGCGACGACCTGCTCGGTGGTGCCCGAGCCCTGGTCGTCCAGCACGCGCACCGCGACGATCTTGGCCTTCTTGGCGACGCCGTGCTCGGCTCCGGCGATGGTGCCGGCCACGTGGGTGCCGTGGCCGTTGCCGTCGTCGGCGTCGTCGTCGTTGTCGATGGCGTCGAAGCCGGACGTGGCCCGGCCCTCGAAGTCCTTGTGGCTGGTGCGGACACCGGTGTCGACGACGTAGGCGGTGACGCCCTCACCCGCGCTGTCCGGGTAGTTGTACGCCTTGTCGCCCTCGGTGTCTTCCTGGTCGATCCGGTCCAGGCCCCACGACGGCGGGTTCTCCTGGGTGCCCTTGACCGTGTAGCGGTGGTTCTGGACCACCTTGGCGACCGACGGGTCGGCGGCCAGCCGCTTGGCCTCGGTGTCGCTCAGCCCGCTGGCCGAGAAGCCGTTGATGGCGGAGTCGTAGGTGCGGCTCAGCTTCCCGCCGTACTGCTTGGCGAGGTCCTTGCCCTCGGCGGCGGCCTTGACGCTCTTGCCGCCCTTGAGCATGACGATGAAGCTGCCGTCCACGGCGCTCTTCGACTGGGTGCCGTAGACGGTGCCCTCCGCGGGCTTCGCGGTGGTGGCCCCGGCCGGAACGGCCACGAAGACACCGGCGGTGACGGCGGTCGCGGCGGCTACGGCGAGGCCGAGTCGACGCGCGTTGCGCTGCTTGTGAACTGCCATGACGAGGGTTCCTCCTCGTGCGGTTGTGGGGGGGTAATCCGCACCGGGATCGCGGTTTCGGATCCCGTAAGTGCGAAAGAGCCGGAGTGTGTTGGGGCCACTCCGGTTCTCACACGACCCTGACTGATGAGTACGGGTCAATTCAAGATCCCCGGCGATGTGTGACATAGGCAACGTTCTCGCGCCCGCCGCGCTCCCGACCGCAAGGTCAACGCCCTTTAGGTGTAAGGGGCTTGAATCGGGAAGGTAGGGCTGTCCCCCCTTCTCCGGATGGAGGGAACCACCGGAGGGTTCACCGGTCAGCAGGATGGGTCGGCCCGCCGCCGCGGCCTAGCGTCATCCATGAGTGGCGGGGACGTTCCGCCACCAGGGCATAAGGGGATGTCGTGGCGGACACAGGCCGCTTGGAGAGGCCGCGCGGGATAGCCGCTCGCGCGGGCAGTTGGAGCGCCCGTCACCGATGGGCGGCGGTCGGGGGCTGGGTGCTGCTCGTCATCCTCGCCCTGGCCGTCGGCTCGATGACGGGCCGGGTGGATGTGACGGACAGCGAGCAGGTTCCCGGCGAGTCCGGGCGCGTCTCGACGATTCTCGACGAGGCGGGCATTGACGCCGCAGCCGGGGAAACCGTCCTGATCCAGGCGAAAGACGGCGGGCTCACCGCGAACGACCCGGCCTTCCACAAGGCGGTCGACGCCGTGATCGGCGGCGTACGCGACACCGGCCAGGTGACCGCCCTCCGGTCCCCTTACGAGACGAAGACCATCTCCGCCGACCGGCGCTCCGCGCTGGTCCAGTTCGAGATGCGCGGCGACCCGGAGAAGGCGCCGGAACACATCCAGCCGGTCCTGGACGCGGTGGGCAAGGCCCAGGGCCGCCACCAGGACCTGCGGATCGAGGAGTTCGGCGACGCCAGCGGCCAGAAGGCGTTCGACGACGCGTTCGGCGACGACTTCACCCAGGCCGAGTTCTCCGCCCTGCCGGTGGCCCTGGGCATTCTGCTGATCGTCTTCGGTGCGCTGGTGGCCGCCCTGCTGCCGGTCGTGCTCGCGATGACGGCGTTCCTGGCCACCACCGGTCTGGTGGCGGTGGTCAGCCACTGGGTGCATATGAGCGACACCGCCAACTCCGTGATGCTGCTGGTGGGGCTGGCCGTCGGCGTCGACTACTGCCTGTTCTACCTGCGCCGGGAGCGTGAGGAGCGCGCCGCCGGGCGGGACGCGCAGACCGCGCTGCGGATCGCGGCGGCCACCTCCGGCCGCGCCGTCCTGGTCTCCGGTGTCACGGTGATCGTGGCGATGGCGGGCATGCTCTTCACCGGGATCGCGGAGTTCAAGGCGATGGGGCTCGCCACCTTGATGGTGGTGGCGGTGGCGATGGTCGGCTCGGTGACGGTGCTGCCCGCGCTGCTCTCGCTGCTCGGTGAGCGGGTGGAGAAGGGCCGGTTGCCGTTCCTGGCCCGCGCCAAGCGGCGCGGCGGCGGCGAGAGCCGGGTCTGGCGCACCGTACTCGGCCCGGTGCTGCGCCGCCCCAAGCTGTCGCTGGCCCTCGCCAGTGGCGCGCTGATCGCGCTGGCCGTCCCCGCCGTGGGGATGAACACCGCGAACCTCACCCTGGACCAGGAGTTCGGCGACCGGCTGCCGGTCGTCACCGCGTACAACCACATCGACGAGGCGTTCCCGGGCGGGTCCGACCCGGCCAAGGTCGTGGTGAAGGCGGACGACATCGAGGCGGCGCCGGTGCGCGACGCCCTCGCCCGGTTCCGTACCGAGGCCGTGGCGAAGGGCGCCTCCAAGGGCCCGGTCGAGGTGACCGTCCACCGGAAGCAGAACGTGGCCGTGGTGGAGGTCCCGCTGATCGGCGGCTCGGACGAGGGCAAGGCCGAGCGGAGCCTGAACGTGCTGCGGGACGAGGTGCGCCCGGCGACGCTCGGCACGGTGGACGGGCTGGACGCCCCCATCGGCGGTTCGACCGCCTCCTCCAAGGACTTCAACGACAAGCTCGGCTCGGCCGTCCCCCCGGTCTTCGCCTTCGTGGTGGTCTTCGCCTTCCTGCTGATGCTGATGTCCTTCCGGTCGCTCACCATCGCCGTGACCTCCATCGTGCTCAACCTGCTGTCGGTGGGCGCCGCGTACGGCATCCTCACCGCGGTCTTCCAGCACGGCTGGGGCGCGGGTCTGGTGGGCGCGGAGGGCGTGGGCGCGATCGTCTCGTGGCTGCCGCTGTTCCTCTTCGTGATCCTGTTCGGGCTGAGCATGGACTACCACGTCTTCGTGGTCTCCCGGATCCGCGAGGCGCGCCTGGCCGGGCGCAACACCAAGGACGCGGTGGTGCACGGTGTGGTCACCACGGCGGGCGTGGTCACCAGCGCCGCCGTCATCATGGTCGCGGTCTTCTCCATCTTCGGAACGCTGTCGATGCAGTCCATGAAGCAGATGGGCGTGGGCCTCGCGGCCGCGGTCCTCATCGACGCCACCGTCATCCGGGGAGTGCTCCTCCCGGCCGTGATGCTGCTGCTGGGCGAGCGCAACTGGTACCTGCCGAAGTGGCTGCGGTGGCTCCCCGACCTCGCCCACGACGAGCCCGCCCCGGCCCAGCGGCCCACCGCCCCGGTGGGTGCCCCCGCGAGGCCGGACGCGGACGACCGGCCCCGGCACGCCAGGGTCTGACCGCTCCAGGCGCCCGAGCGCCCGCACACCCGGTCACATGGCCTTCGGGCCGTGTGACCGGTTCGGTGTGTGGGGTGGAGAAGACTGCGGGATGTCCTGGCCGCGGTCCGACACGGTGCCCACCCTGCCGGTCGCCTCCTCGATCCGGGCGTTCAGCGCGCCGACGAGGCGTACTTCTCCGCCGAGCACCTGGCCTGGCGCCGCGAGCCCGGCATCGTCCCGCGCAGCGCGCGTCCAGGGACCGAATCGAGCCAACGGCTCGGCCGCCGGCGTTGGAAGATCGATCGGTCGATCGCCCGGCTCTTCAGCTACCGGCGGCTCACCGTCCGGTACACGAGCGCAAGGGGACGCATTTCCTCGCCTTCCTCGGCCCGGCAGCCGCCCCGACCGCTACAAGAAGCTGGCAAAACTCGCCACGCGAGAAACACTCTTAAGGGTGACGTCTCGGTGCGCGAAAAGATCAGGTGGATTCTTGGCCCCTTCTCGCTCGGGAATTTCGTTCGCTCCGCTACTGTCGAATGGTCCGTTCCACTTCGGTCCATGGAACGACAGTCTTCTCAATGCCGCCTAGTCCCAGTGCGGCAAGTTGGCTGGAAGTTGCGTGAGCATTCTGGTTGCTTTGCATATCCATAATGCATAGCGTCGCACCACCGTTGTTGTCTGAGAGGGAGTCAGGATGACGCAAGCTCATACCGCGGAAATGGCCACGTACGAGTCGCTGGTCGAGGACGCACTGCGCGAGCTCTCCGCAGCCGAATCGGACGAGGTCCTCGTGCCGGTCGGCAGTGGTGACGAGGGGCCGCTGATGGCGTGGTTCGTCTCCACCTGACAGTGCCGGCAAGGCTCTCGGGGTTCCGGCCGCGCGTGATCCCTGCGGCCGGATCCCTCCCTTTGCCCGGAACTCCCATCGACCCGGCCCGAAGCAGGAGGAGCACGTCTTGACCGCTGTGCAGTCCAGCCGCGACGTACAGGATGGAGTCGACGCACTCCTCAACCGGTATGCCGGCCTCTCCGTCCGCGATCACTGCATCGTCGTCTTCACCCCGGACAGCAGGGAGGCAGCCGCCTGGCTAGTCGCCGGACTGAAGCAGCGAAAGATCAGCAGCCAGTTCATCGCCATGCGACCACTTGTGGATCTCGGATTCGCCGCACGCCTGAAGTCCGCCGTACCGGACGCTGAAACCTTCACCGGCCGGCTCGTCATATTCACGCTCGAACGAGACACGATGTCCCACTTCTCGCCGCTCCTGCACGTCATGCAACAGTTCGGTAGTGACCGGTGCATGGTGGTCCGCGTCATCAGCGCGTCCCGAGAGTTCTTCGAGCAGGCCCTCAACCTCGGACCGGACGAACTCAGTGCCCGCAACGCCGCACTGCTGACCCGCCTGACCAAGGCCGACAGCATCAGAGTCCGCAGCCGAGGCGGCACCAACCTCCGTATCCAGCTTGACGCCGGGCGGTACGACTGGATCAGCAATCGCGGCGTGTGGCGGCCGGGCGGCTTCACCATCCTTCCTGCGGGGGAGATCGCCACTTACCCCGCCAGGATCGACGGCCGCCTGGTGGCGGACGGGGCTCTCAACTGCAACGTCATCACCCGCATCGACACACGGCTGACGGCCCGCCCGCTGACGGTTGACATCATGGACGGGCGCGCTACGGGCTTCACCGGTGGCGATGACGACGTCCGTGAGCTGGTGGCACTGTGTTTCAAGCAGCCGTACGGCACCCGGGTGGGCGAACTGGGCTTCGGAACGAACTCGGGCATCGACCGGTTCATCCCGGCCAACTCGCACATCAATGAACGGCGAGTCGGAGTGCACATCGGGTTCGGGCAGCACAATCAGGATCGTGCCGTGGTCGACTACGAGGAGAAGGTGCACCTCGACCTCATCACCGACGGCGCGGAGATCTACATCGGCGATGAGCCCGAACCCGTCGATCTGGCCAACCTCCAGCTGTCCGGCGCCGACCACCCTGAGCTGGTGCGGGACGAGGACATCACGGGCGACTGCTGTGGGTTCGGCTACGGAGAGCTGACGGATCCCGCGGCGGCGAGCACGGTCGGCTGAGCATGCCCAACCTCAAGACTCTCCTGGCCGGCCGCCTGGCCGGCAGCGCAATGGAGCTGCGCAGCTTTCGGTTCCTCTGGGCGGGGCAAGCGGTCAGCGCCGTGGGAGACCAGCTCTTCAACGTGGCCGTATCGCTCCGGGTGATCGAGAGCGGCGGAGACGCCGGCGACGTCGGGCTGGTGATCGGCGCCCGGATGCTCGCCACGGTCCTGTTCGCACTGCTCGGCGGTGTCTGGGCAGACCGCGTGCCCCGGCGACGGGCGATGGTGCTTGCCGACGCGTTCCGGATGGTGGCCATCACCGTGGTGGTGCTGGGCGCGTTCGACACGGCGACCCTGTCGCTCGCTGTGATGACCTTCCTGGTGGGCAGCGGTGAGGCGTTCTTCCGGCCCGCGTACGGCGGTCTGGTGCCCTCAATCGTGCCCGAGGACCGGCTGCTCAGCGCCAACGTCTGGCGAGGCAGCATGGAGAGCGCGGCAGCCGTGGTGGGGCCGGCGCTCGGCGGCGTACTGGTGGCCACCGTCGGCACCCGGGTGGCCTTCGCCGTCAACGCGGCAACGTTCGCGGTCAGCCTGCTGTGTGTCCTCGCGGTCACCGAACCGCCGATGAATCGGCCGACGACCCGCTCCTCCATCATCCAGGAGGTCAGCGAAGGACTGTCGGCGGTACGCCGCGTCCGCTGGACATCGGCCATCCTCGCCATGACCGCCGTGCAGACCATGCTGGTCGTCGCCCCCCACATGGTCCTCCTGCCGATCATCACCCAGGAGGAGTTCTCCGGGCCCTCCACCTACGGCTTCGTCATCGCCATGTTCAGCCTCAGCGGCTTCATCGGCACGATCGTCGTCGGACGGATCCGGCTGAAGCATCCCGGAACGAGCGCGATGATCTTCAATGCCCTCTTCGCGCTCGTACCACTCGTCCTGCTCAGCCCGTTCTCACTGTGGTGGGTGGTAGCCGGGTACATGATCGCCGGATTCGCGATGATGCCCTTCAACACGCTCCTCCACACAGCACTCCAACGCCAGTTCGCCCCGTCGATCCTCGGCAGGGTCAGCTCGGTCGACTGGCTGTGCAGCCTCGCTCTGCTGCCGCTGGGCCTGGCCTTCATCGGGCCGCTGGCAGAAGCAGTGGGCCGCACGACCGTCCTCGTCGTCGCCGCGGTCGTCCAGCTCGGCGCCGCATTGCTGGCGCTGACGGTGCCCGGGGTGCGTGATTTCCATCAGGAAGAACAGTCGGTCCCCGAAAACGCGAAGGTATGAGATGGCAGTGGAGATGCTCCTCGACGACCCGTCGAAGCTGGTGTCCATACGGGACACCCAGCCGTACGTCAGCCGAGCCATGGGCGAGTTGGGCCATGTGTTCTCGACGGACCTCGCACAACAGCTCCTCTTCGAACGAGGACTGCGCACCCCCTACATCAGGCTGTGGCGTCATGGCCAGGACATCGGGGTCCGGAATGCCACCAAGCCAGGGGACGACGGGGCCGACGAGCGCCGGGTGTTGTCCGGGCTCGCGGATCCGGGATACGTCGTGGCGCAGATGCAGGAGGGCGCGACCCTCGTCTTCCAGGCGATGTCCACCTATTGTCCCGAGGTGGAAGCCTTCTGCGCGGAGCTCTCCGAGGACATTGGAGTCCCCGTCGCCGCCAACGCCTTCCTGACCCCACCACACTCCAAGGGCGCCGAGGCCCACTACGACCTTGCGAGTATCTTCATACGCCAGCTCGCCGGCTCCAAGACTTGGCGCCTGCACGAGCCGCCGAAGCAGTGGCCGGTCAAGCGCTCGAAGCCGGGCGTCGCCCCGCAGACCCCGCTGTGTCTCGAAGTGACCCTCCACGCCGGTGATTGCCTCTACCTGCCGCGTGGCTATTACCACGAGGGCACCACGGGAGCCGAGGGTTCCGTCCACATCGCCTTCTCCGACGGGGTGGAGGACACCTGGACCCAGATCCTGCATGACGTCCTGGACCTCGCCGCCGAACGGAGCGTCGCCCTGCGTGGCCGGCTGCCCAGCAAGTCCGAGGCGCTGAGCGGCCAGTCGAAAGAGATCTGGAGGGAGGTCCGGGAAGACATCTTCCGCACCTTGGAGAGTCTGGGCGACGAGCTGATCTCCGCTTTGGTGGTGCGGCGTCTCCAGGCCCGCGAACAGCAGCTCAAGAAGGCGGAGACAGCCTCGCTCGGCAAGATCCTCGCAGTGGAGCCCCGGTCGGGTGACGCCTGATGGGTGCCGGGCAGGATGAGGCGGTCCGGGTCGGCATCACGCCGGCCGGCACCTTGAGCCTGGTCCGTGGCCACTACCGGGAAGTCCTCCGGCGCTTGGAGTCGACCTTCCCGGCCGGGCCCGAACCGGCCTGTCTGCACCCCGCCCTGGTCTGGGCGGCGACCCGCACGCCCCCCGGCAGCGGTGCGGATCCCGCCCACCTCGCAGAGCTGGGCCGCGCTCTGGCGAGCGCCGGCCTGATGCCTCCGCTCGAACACCTCACACCCGACGGTTCGTCCTCGTTCCCCGACTGGTGCCGATGGGGTACGGACCAACTGCTCGCCGACATACGGAGGACCAGAGGAACGGACGACGCCGACTTCGGCGCCCCGGACCTGACGGAGGGGATCGCGCATCTGGAAGCCGCCCGCGAGATCTTGCGGCGGGTCTGGCCGGAAGCCGCTCTGGAAACGGACCTGCTGATCCGCGTCATCGTGTACGTCCAGGGCGGCGCCTTCCGGTCGGCCACGCTCCGCCAGACTTTCGGAGCCATTTACCTCGGCGCCTCCAGCGTCGAGAGTACCCCGGCCGCCTTCGAGGCACTCCTGCACGAGACCGGCCACCATGCCCTGTACCTGCGGAACTTCTTCGCCACGTTCGTCACCAATGGCGACGTCGTCATCAGCCACCCGCTGCGTCCCGATCCGCGACCGGTCGCCGGTGCCGTGCACGCCGCCCACGTCCTGGCCCGCATGGCGTACGGACTCACTCGCTGGGCGGCGGAGCCGATGGCACCGCCCGAAGTCACCGCACGGCGCGACGACGCCCTACGACGCCTCAGGGGCACCATCACGGCCCTGGAGCCGGCCGCCGAGTGGACGGACGAGGGCCGGCGGTACTTCGACGGCCTTCTCCGCTGGGAGAAGGAATTGACCGCCACCCACCTGCCCTGACGGGGCAGGAGGTGGTGGTGGCGTATGTGACGCCGGAGCAGTGGCTGATCCTCGCTCAGGAGTTGACCGAGGTGGCGACCGGAACGCGATCGGGTGTCTCGAAGGAGTTGATGGTGCGGGTGAAGTCCCGGGTGGACAGCAGCAATTTGTAGATGATGGCCAGCTCGAAGACGAGCAGTAGCACACCGGATACGACGGTCGTCGCCACCACCGCGTCGACGGCCGGGCCGATGATGAACACGCCCATCTGGAACTCGATGCCGCTGATGAGATGAGCGCGGATGCGGTGGCGCAGCAGGAAGTTCCGGCACCGGACCCACCACGGGAAGCGGCGCCGGAACTCCTGGTGCAGATCGACGACGGCGGGGCGGCGGCGCTGGGCCGCCGTGGTCTCCAGGGGAGCCGTGTCAGCCACCGCGGCCTCCAGAGGTGCCGTGTCAGCCACCGCGGCCTCCAGGGGAGCCGTGTCAGCCGCCATGGTCTCCAGCGGCGCCACCGGCTCCAACGGAGCCACCGTGTCGCGGTCCGTCTCCAGATCGGCCTCGGGGTTCTCCCGCAGCAGGTCCTCCATGAAGGCCAGCTCGGCCTGGTTCTCGGCCTTGCGGGCCGCCCGCATCCGGGCCTTGATCTGCTTGCGCATCCCATGCCGGATCTTGAAGATCTCCAGCGAGTCGATGTAGCGCAGCGAGTCCAGGGACGCGACGGCCAGCGCCAGCCACAGATACAGGACGTCGTCCGTGCGCGCGTACTGGCCGCCCATCAGGGCGACCGAGCAGACCAGCACCCGGATCCGGTCGAAGACGAAGTCCAGCCAGGCCCCGAAGACCGAGCCGGTGCCGGTCAGCCGGGCCAGCTTGCCGTCCATGCAGTCGAAGATGAAGCTCACGTGGTAGAGCACGGCCCCGAGCAGCAGCCATCTCCAGTCGCCCTGAGCGAAGCACGCGGCGGAGCCGAGGCCCACCAGGAACGCACCCCAGGTGAGCTGGTTGGGGGTGGCCCGGGTGTGCCTGGCGGTCCAGCGGACCAGCGGTGTGGCCACCGGGTCCACGAGCATGACGGTCCACCACGCGTCTCGCTTCTTCTCGGTGATCCGGCGGACCTCGGCGAGCGGCGGTATGTCTCGGGGCATGAGCAATCTTCCTGGCGTTCGAAAAGAGTTCACTCGAACGTAAGAAGTCGTTAAGAGAAGAGACAAGGCCGGGCGAGGGCAACCTTTGCCGGGGGGTAGCGGTCTGCTGGGGAGACCGGGTCCATGGCACGGCCAGGTGCGCCGGACGGCGAGGCCGTCACGGTGGCCGACGTGTGGTGATTCCTACCGCTGGTAGCGGGCGAGCACCAGATTGCCGTCCTCGACCAGCCGCTCCCGTAGCTCCCGCATCCCGATCGCCCCGCTGTAGTACTCCTGCAGCGCCGGGGTGGCCACCTTGTCCTTCCACTCCGGATAGCCGCGCACCGACTGGGCGGGCGCCGGGCGCAGCCGTCCGGCCAGGGCGGCGCCGGTGGCCCAGCCGTGCCGGCGGGTGTGCAGGGCGGGGTCGCGCAGCGCGGTCAGGCCCGTGGGCAGCATCCAGTCGCCGCGGGCGAGCCGCACCATATGCGGTGGGCGCAGGAAGAAGTCGATGAAGCGGGCCGCCTCCCGCTGGTACGGGCTGTCGGCGGCGATGGACAACGTCTGCGGGCTGACCCCCTGCCGCTGGTCGCCGCCGGGTCCGGCCGGGGACGGCAGTACGGTCCAGGCGAAGCCCTTGGGCGCCTGCTGCACGATCTGCTGGCGGTAGGAGAAGCCGAGGGGCACCATCGCGTACTTCCCGCCGAAGAAGCCGGGGAGGGTGTCCGAGCCGCCCATGCCGAGGGTGGTCCGCGCGGCGCTGCGGTCGCCGCCCAACTGGTCGTGGATGACGCGGGGCACCCGCTGGTCGGCGGCGTCGAACCGGACGGTGACCTTGCCGTCCGCGCCCCGGTGGAAGACCTTGCCGCCGGTGGACAGGGAGAGGTTGAGGGTCGCGGAGACGGGCTCCTTGAGCGGCCAGGCCACGCCGTACGTCCCGTCGCGGGTCAGCTCCTTGGCGGCGTCCTCGAACTCCGCCCAGCTCCAAGGCCGTTCGGGGGTGGGGATCCGCACCCGGGACCGCTCCAGCAGGGCGCGGTTGGCGATGAGCACGCGCGGCTCCTGCAGGAACGGCACACCGTGGACGGCACCGCCGAAGGTGGCGGTCTGCCAGGTCTGGGACGGGATCTCGTCCTTGAGCCGCCGGGGCAGCAGGTCGGTGAGGTCGGCGAGATAGCCGCCGTAGGCGAAGTCGGCGAGGTCGTCGGAGGCGTCGTGGATGATGTCGGGCGCCTCACCGCCCTCGAAGGAGGTGAGCAGTTGGTCGTGGACGCTGTCCCAACTCCCCTGGACGTGGTCGACGCGGATGTCGGGATGGGCCTCGTTCCACTCCGCCACGAGCTGCTTGTTGGCCTCGATGGATTCCTGCTGCCAGGCCAGGGACTGGAAGCGGAGGGTGATCCGGCCGTCGGCCGCCCGCCGCCGTCCGGGCGCGCAGGCGGAGAGCAGGGTCCCGGCGGCGGACAGCGTCCCGGCGGCGGACGCGGCCAGCAGTGTTCGGCGGCGCATCAGTGCTTCACCGCCCCGGCCAGGGTGCCGCTGGTGATCCGGCGCTGGATGACCGCGAACAGCACGAGCGAGGGCAGCGTCGCCAGCAGTGAGGCGGCGGCGAGCGGGCCGAGGTCGGCGACGCCCTCGGTGCCGATGAAGTGCGTGAGGATGATCGGCATCGTCTGTTTCTGCGGGGACTTGAGCAGGACGAGCGCGAAGAAGAACTCGTTCCAGGCGGTGATGAAGGCGAAGAGGGCGGTGGCCACGATGCCGGGGGCCAGCAGCGGCATGGTCACCGAGATCAGCGTCCGCAGTCTGCTCGCGCCGTCCACGGCCGCGGCCTCCTCCAGCTCGCGCGGTACGGCCCGGGCGTACCCGGCCAGCATCCACAGGGCGAACGGCAGGGACCACACCACGTACACCATGATCAGCCCGGAGAGGGAGTCGATCAGACGGACCTCCTTGAGCACCAGGAACAGCGGGATGATCACCAGGACGAAGGGGAACGCCTGGCTGACCACGATCCAGCCGGTGGCCGCCCGGGACAGTGGGGAGCGGTGGTGCCGGGCCATCACATAGGCCATCGGGGTGGCGATGACGACGGTGATCGCCGCGGCGGCGAGGGAGGCGATCAGGCTGTTCCCGGCGGACCGCAGCAGCGGCTGCTCGTCGAACGCCTGGCGGAAGTTGTCGAGGGTGGGGTGGTCGGGGATCCAGCCGGGGTGGAGGCTCGCCAGCTCGCGCGGCGGTTTGAACGCGGTGGAGACCAGCCACAGCAGCGGGAAGGCGAGGAAGACCAGATAGCCGAGGAGGGCGAGGTACTGGCCGGTGCGGGCCGCGCGGCGCCGGGCGGTGGGGCCGCGACGCACAGCGCTGGGGCGGGGACTCCTGGCGGTGGGGCGGGTGGTCATGCGTCGTCGTCTCCCTTCAGCCGGGCGACGAGATGGACGGCCAGCAGGATGGAGACCACCGCCACCAGCACACAGCCCATCGCCGCCGCGTAGCCGAACTGGCCGTAGCGGAACGCCTCTTCATAGGCGAAGAGCATCGGCAGCCGGGTGCGCCCGCCGGGCCCGCCGCCCGTCAGGACGTAGACCAGCGCGAAGGAGTTGACGTTCCAGATGAAGCTGAGGGCGCTGATGGCGAGGGCGATGGGTCTGATGGCGGGCCAGGTGACGGTGCGGAAGCGGCGCCAGGCACCGGCGCCGTCCATGGCCGCGGCCTCGTGCAGTTCGCGCGGCACATTGGAGAGCCCGGCCAGCAGGGTGACCGTGACCTGCGGAAGGCGTGCCCAGATGCCGACCACGACCACGGCGGGCAGGGCGGTGGACAGGCTGCCGAGCCAGTCGCGGTGGGTGCCGAGCGTCTCGTTGAGCAGCCCCGCGTCGGGGTGGTAGACCAGCCGCCACATGATGCCGACCACGACCTCCGGCATCGCCCAGGGAACGATCGCGAGCGCCCGCGACAGCCAGCGGAACCGCAGGTTCTGATTGAGCAGCAGCGCGAGTCCGAGCGCGAGCAGGAACTGCGGTACGGAAACGGCGACCGCCCACACCAGGCCGATCCGGAAGGACTCCCAGAAGAGGGTGTCGCGCAGCAGGTCCTGGAAGTTGAGCAGCCCGATCCACTGGGTGGGGTCGGTGCGGCCCGCCTGGGAGTCGGTGAAGGCGAGCACGATGCCGTAGAGCAGCGGGCCGACGCTGAGCAGGAGGATCGGGATCAGCGCGGGCAGCACCAGGAACCACGCCCGGTGGCCGCTCGCCGCGCGGCCCGGGCCCTTGCCGGGGGCGGCCGACGGGGGTGGGGCGGAGCCCTGGTCCGAGCGCGCCGAGGCGGCGGTCACGGGTATCACGGCAGGGCCCTCCTTCGGACGCGGTGGGAGGGCGGTCCGGTGGGAGAGCCCACGTCATCGTGCGGAGGGCGGGCGGTGCAGTCAAGCGGTTCACCTGCGGTAGCCGATGCGAGACTTGGGCGGGAGGACTGGGGACGACCGAGACGTGGGCGGGCGGGACGACGAGGAGTGAGGGGTGTGGCGGTGGCGGATGTCGCCTTGACGGAGGAGCGGGCGCGGGCGGTGCTCTCGGCCGCGCTGCCGCCCTACCGGGCCGGTACGGCGGAGGCCCGGCTGCTGGCCCTCGGTGAGAACGCCGTCTTCGCCGTCGACAGCCTCTCCCTGGTGGTCCGGATCAGCCGCGATCTGGAGGTGTGGGACCGGGCCGCCCGGGAGCTGAGGATCGCCGACTGGCTCGCCCGGGAGGGGCTGCCCGCGGTACGTCCCGACCGGCGCTTCGGCTCCGAGCAGCCGCTTCCGTTCGCCAACCATCTCGTCACGTACTGGCAGCGGCTTCCCGATCCCGTACGCCCCGCCGGGCCGCGCGACCTCGCGGAGCTGCTGCGGATGGTGCACGCGCTGCCCGACCCGCCCGCCGATCCGGCACCGCTCCCGCTGCCGCGCCGCGATCTGCTGGGCGGGATCGAGCGCTGGCTGCGGCTGGCCGGGGACGCGATCGACCCGGCGGACGCGGCGTATCTGCGCACCCGCCGGGACGACTTCGCGACCGCCGTCGAGGAGCTGACCCCGCGGCTCACCCCCGGCCCGATCCACGGCGACGCGCTGCCGCGCAATGTGCACATCGGCCCGGACGGCCCGGTGCTGGTGGACCTGGAGACCTTCTCGCACGATCTGCGCGAGCACGATCTGGTGGTGATGGCGCTGTCCCGGGACCGCTATGGGCTCGGCGCGGCGGCGTACGACGCGTTCGTGGCGGAGTACGGCTGGGACGTCCGGGAGTGGCCCGGCTGCGCGGTGCTGCGCGGCGCGCGGGAGACCGCCAGCTGCGCCTGGGTCGCCCAGCACGCCCCGGGCAACCCGGCGGCGCGCGCCGAGTTCACCCGCCGCATCGCCTCCCTGCGGGAGGACGACCCGACGGTGCGCTGGCACACGTTCTGAACGAACGGCTCCGGTTCAGCGGCCACCCTGCGCCGCACCACGCAGCACGCGGCGGGTGCGGCTCTTCTGGAGGGACGCTGAGATGGCCGGTCACCTGCGAGTTCCGCAACCTGGGTGTTCTTGAGGGGCTCCTAACTGCTGCGGGAACATCTGGACCTGCGGGCACAACGCGAACGACGACTCGGGGCCCTGCCGTCAGCCGGCGGAGAAGTAATGGCCGTTGTCCAAATCGGCGAGCACGCTGGGCTGAGCGGGTTCCCAGCCGAGGGTCCGGCGGGTGATGAGGTTGGACGCCGGGAGATCCAGCGTGACCAGATTCGCGAGGAACCCAAAGTATCCCGGCAGCATCAGTACGTCCGCGGGAATGCTCACGGCGGGCAGACCCAGACGGCTGCCAATGGCCTCGGCGATCTCGCGGAACGGGATGCCCCCGTCCTCAATCGCGTGCCAATATTTGCCAGCCGGACCCTTCTCCAGCGCCAGGCGGAACAAGGAGGCGACATCGCGGATGTGCACGGCGGGCCACAGGTTCGCGCCGTCTCCGGGGTAGCCGGCGACGCCCTTCTCCTTCGCGAGCGCGATCAGCAGGGGGAGGAATCCGGCACTGTCGGTCGTGCTGTGCGCGATGGTGGGAAGCCGCACGATCGAAGACCGTACTCCCCGCTCGGCGAGGCCGACTACGGTGGTTTCCACGACGTTACGAACCCGCAGGGTGCCCTTGTAGTCGTCGCCGCCGGGAAGGGCCGGGTCCTCCTCGGTGGCCGGCCGACCCAGGTTTTCCCACCCGGGCGAGCCTATGCTCCCCGCCGCGACCAGCGGCTTTCCGGTTCCCGCGAGTGCCTCGCCGAACGCAAGCACGACCGGAAGCTCCGCGGCGGCCACGGCGTCGATCCCGCCGGACGGAAGCAGGTCTTGCCTGTGCGCGACGTGGATGACGCCGTCGGAGTCCGCGGCCGCCTCCTTGAGCCCGTCGAGGTCCTCGAGGTCACCGCGACGCACCTTCGCGCCATGCGCCGACAGCGCCGCCGCGGCCGTGTCCGACCGGGCCAGGCCGGTGACCTCGTGCCCGGCGGCGATGAGCTCGGGGATGATGTGCGAACCGGCATGGCCGGTCCCGCCAGTGATGAAAACGCGCATGCGACTGTCCTTGTGAGGGTGGGTGGAGGGGCTGTCCTTCTCGTGCCGTAGATCGACTGGCGTGATGTGGCGCGAGAAGTGGTGGTGCGGGTGCGCTCAGCCGAGAATGCTGACGCCGAGGAAAAAGTTGGTGTGCTTGACGGAGTGGGCGACGAGGCCCAGCTCCAGCAGGGCGGCGTTCTCCAGTGCCCGCGCCATTGGCAGCCGCCCGGTGTCCATCGGGCGCAGTCCCAGGCTCTCGATGAACGCCGACACGCGGGCCTTTGCCTGCGCGTCGTCGCCGGCGATGAACACGTCCAATGGGCGACCCTCGGCTGGGCCGGCGGCCAGAACATTGGAGTACAGGGTGTTGAACGCCTTGACGACATGCGCGCCGGCGGGGGCGGCCTTGGCGATCTCCTGCGCGCCGGAACTGCCCTCGGGGGTGACAAAGCCCGTGAAATCGGCGTTGACGGGGTTGGTGATGTCGATAATCACCTTGCCGCGCAGTGCGTCCCCGTACTCACCAACCACCGCCGCCGCGCTGCCGTACGGCACGGCGAGGATAACGATGTCCCCGGCCGGGGCGGCGCCGGCCGTCCCGACAGTGGCGCCGCCGAGCGCGGCGGCCAATTCCTTGGCCTTGGCCCGGTCACGGCCGATGATCTCGACGGCATTGCCGCCGGCGAGCGCCCGGCCGGCCAGGGCGCCGGCCATGTTCCCCAAGCCGATAATGCTGATGCTGCTCATTGGTGTGCCTGCTTTCTGGAACTGAATAGGACGCCATGCCCACCCCGTCGTTGTTAACGGTTGCGTCGTCGACGCCGTCGAATGACGCGACGGGCCTGGCTCAATTTATGATGTGCTCATTCTGGTTCCGGGGCCCTGCTATCAAGTCCCGATGTCGAACTCTTATGCCGAATTCGCTCCGGCCCCATTAGGTCCCTATTAAAGGTGCCATTGGCCTGAGCGGGTGTCCAAGACCTATTTCATCCGTTGCGATACCCTGGAGGCATCGCCGGACCGGGAGGCTCCATGGATCTGGACCTGCGCAAATTGCGCTACTTCGTCGCCGTCGCCGACAAGCTGCACTTCGGCCGCGCCGCCGATGAGCTGCACATCGCGCAGCCGGTGCTCAGCCGGCAGATCCGCGCGCTGGAACAGGATCTCGGCACCCCGCTGCTGACAAGGGACAGCCACGGCGTGGCGCTGACCGACGCCGGCAGGCAGTTGCTGACCGACGCCGGCCCGCTGCTGGCCTCCACGCACGCGGTCCGCCGCCGGGTGACCGTGGCCGCGCGCGGCAGCCAGCGGCTCATGGTCGGCTTCCGGGCGGGCATCGCGGTCACCCCAGCGGTGCGGCTGTTCGCCACCCGGCACCCGGGCGTGATCGTGGACGTGCAGCGGATTGAATGGGACGACCAGGCCACGATGCTGCTCGACGGCCGCATCGACGTCGGCTATGTGCGGCTGCCCATCGACGAGGCCGGCCTGCGCGTCACCCCGCTGTACACCGAGCCGCGGGTGGCGGTGCTGCCCATCGGCCACCGATTGGCCGGCCGGGAGCAGATCACCGAGGCGGACCTGGCCGGCGAGCCGCTGGTCTGGCATGCGGACACGAGCACGCAGCCCACCAGGCGCCCGCACCCCAACGCCGGATACCTGGTGCGCGGGGTGGACGAGACGCTCGAGCATGTCGCGGCCGGCCGGGGCATCTCGTTCCTGGCCCGTTCGGCGACCGTGTTCTACTCACATCCGGACGTCAGCTATGTGCCCATCCCGGATCTGGCGCCCGACCAGGTGTGCCTCGCGGTGGCGGCATCGCGCACCTCGCCGGTGGTCGACGACTTCTTCACCGCGGCTCAGGCGACGGCCGAGACCACGGCAGAATGTGGGAACTATGAAATGTGGCAGCTTGGAAGCGGTGCCATTTCAGAGCACGGTTGAGCAGTTCGACTGACAACAGCAGCGCCAACAGAAGGCACGCGGCCACAGCAATCGTGTTGCCGCCTTTGGTGGCGGCGGCCTTCGCGGTCGCTGCGCGCAGGTCGCTCGTAGAGCGCCACATCCCGCCCAGCCCCGCGCACCGCCGCACCCGGCGCAACGCCGGCGTCAATAAACTGATCCGATTCCGCATCCAGGACCTCGGCCACCGTCTCACGGGCGATCACCAGACGAGAGCAATTCGTCGGCTGCTGCCAACGCCCCGGCCGGGACGAACGGGTTGGGCCCGGGGCCGCCAACCGGGCCCCGGCCGCCCGCACACGGACGGGCGGCCCGACGGACTCGCCGTGCGGCGTTCCCTCAGCCCCTCCACCCCGGGTCGCGGCCGCTCAAGGCAATCGCGCGGTCCAGCGGCGGGGCGTCGTCCGGGACGGAGACCATGGGGCCGAACGCGCCCTCCGGGCGCTGCTCGTCCGGGAACGCCGACAGCCACCCGATGATGGCCTCGGCGCTGCGGGGATCGCAGTCGTAGGGCTGGCCGGTGGCGCGGGCGAGATCCCAGCCGTGGATCAGCAGCTCGTCCAGCGCCACGACGCCCATCATCTGGGCGGGCATGGTGACGCCCCCGGCCTCCGTGGTGCCCTGCCAGGCGGACGGCTCGCGCCAGGCCGCCGCCAGCGCGTCGAGCCGGCGCGGCAGCTCCTGCCGCCACTCGGGGTCAAGACGGTCCGCCGCCCCCTCCCCGGGGGCGGGGTCGTCCGGGCCCGCTTGGGCCGTGGTCTTCTCGGCGGCGTGGCGCATGCCGATGGCGAACCCCATGAAGTGGTCGAGCAGATCTCCCACGGAGTAGATGCCACACGGTGTGGGCGCGGTGAGCTGCTCGTCCGAAACGCCGCTGAGCAGCGCCGTCACCCGGTGGACGGTGGGTGCGAAGTCGATCATCGTGGTCTGGTCGTCGGTCACGGTCGGTTTCTCCTCATCGAGTCCGTGGTGCCCCCAGTGCCCTTCAGTGCCCCTCACCCATTCCGACCGGCCGGGGGCCGGAAACTCATCGGTGCGGCGCGCTCCGCTCTTCGCAGGGCGGGCGCCGCCACCCCACTACCCCACCACCGCGCCGGCCTCCCGCAGGGGCCAGCCGCCGTCCACGACCGCGTCCGGGGTGCCCTTGCGGCGCAGCCAGGACTGGAAGTCGGCCGCCCAGCCCGCGTACCACCCCACCTGCTTGCGGTGGAGGTCCCACAGCTCGAGCCCGGCGACCTCGCGGTGCCGCTCGGCGAGCGCGCGGGCGACCCGCACCGCCGCCAGCGCGTCCGCACCGGCGTCATGGGCTCGGTCGTGCACGACCCCGTACTCCCCGCAGACGGCCTCCAGCGTGCGCTTGCCCTTGCGATAGCGGTCGACGGCGCGGTCTATCGTGTACGGATCCACCACGGGGCCGGTCTCCGCGCCCTCCAGCCGCTCGCTCAGCGGGCGCAGCCCGTGCCGCCCCAACTCGGCGGCGAGCAGGCTGAGATCGAACGCCGCGTTGTACGCCACCACCGGGGCGCCGGCGTGCCAGTGGGCCACCAGCACCTCGGCGACCTCCTCGACCACCTCACGCGCGGACCGGCCCTCCGCCGCCGCCCGCTCATTGGTGATCCCGTGCACCGCCACGGCTCCGTCGGGGATGGGCACTTGGGGATCGGCCAGCCACTCGCGCCGCCCTATCGGCTCCCCGTCCCTCACCTCGACCACGGCCGCCGTCACGATCCGTGACGTCCGTGGATCGGTGCCCGTCGTCTCCAGATCGAATCCGATCAGCAGCCCCCGATGCCAGCCCATGACCGCCCCTCCCTTTGTCGTACTTCCCCCAGGTGTGCACCACCTTCCCACGCACCACTGACAACGACCGGTGAGGCCACCCGAGCTACCGGCCCGGTGAGCCATGGCAAGTCCTCAGACGTCTGAGGACTCTGTGTTAAAGTCCCGCCGTCCTCGGAAGATCGTTCAGGAAGGCGCGACGCGGTGGCGGAGACGGCACGGTTGCGGCACGGGCCCGTGGTGCCGCGGGTCGAGAGCGCCCTGCGCGCGATGCTCGCGGAGGGCCGCTGGCGGCCCGGTGAGCGGCTGCCCAACGAGGTGGCGCTCGCCGCCGAACTGGGCGTGGGCCGCTCCTCGGTGCGGGAGGCCGTGCGGCTGCTGGCCCATGACGGGCTGGTGGAGGTGCGCCATGGCTCGGGCACCTACGCCGCCGAGCCCCCGGCCCCCGCCGCGGAAGGCGATATGCGGCGGCTGCTGCGCCGGGCCCGGCTACGGGAGGTGTACGAGGTGCGCCGCGCCCTCGAGGTCGAGGCCGCCCGGCTGGCCGCCGGGCGCCTGCGCCCCGAGGACATCGGGCGGCTGCGGGACCGTCTCGCGCTGCGCGAGGAGCGGACCGGAGGCGATCCGGCCGCCTTCGTGGACGCCGATCTGGCCTTCCACCGGGCCGTGGTGGAGCTGTCCGGGAACGCCGTGCTGCTCGGCCTGTTCACCTCCGTCCTGCCGGTGCTGCGCGCCGCGCTGGTGGAGATGGTCAGCTACGAGACTGCACTGCCCGATGTGTCGTGCGCCCACGCCGAGCTGCTGGACGGGCTGGCGCGCGGGGACGCCGACGCCGTGATCGCGGCCACGGTCTCCCATCTCGAGGCCGTCATGGAACTCTTCGACAGCGAAAAGGAGGTGGCGGCCCCGTGACCGCCCCGGCCGTCCCCGTACTCAGGCTCAGCGATGTGGATGTGGTGCGCGACGGCACCCCGCTGCTGCGCTCGATCTCGCTCACCGTCCACCAGGGCGAGCACTGGGCGCTGCTCGGCTCCAACGGCGCTGGCAAGTCCACCCTGCTGAGCCTCGCGGGCGCGCTGGTGCACCCGACGCACGGCACGGTGGAGGTCCTCGGCCGCACGCTGGGGCGGGTGGATCTGCGGGAGCTGCGGTCGTTCGTGGGCCATGTCGATCCCCGGCATCCGCTGCGCTCCCCGCTGCGGGTGCGGGACGTGGTGCTCACCGGGCTGACCAACACCGTGGAGCCGGTCCCCCGCCGCCACCCCACCGCCGAGCAGCGGGACCGGGCCGACCGGCTGCTGACCACCCTCGGCATGGGCGGGAAGCTGGACGCGCGCTGGCCGACCCTGTCGCAGGGCCAGCGCGGCCGGGTGCTGATCGCCCGGGCGCTGATGCCCCTCCCCCGGCTGCTGCTGCTCGACGAACCGGCCACCGGTCTGGACCTGGCCGCCCGTGAGCAGTTGCTGGAGAGCCTGGACACCCTGCGCCGCGAACACCTCGAACTGGCCACCGTCCTGGTGACCCACCACCTGGAGGAGCTGCCCGCCAGCACCACCCACGCGATGCTGCTGCGGGAGGGCGAGTGCCTGAGCGCGGGGGAGGTCGACGCGGTCCTGACCACCGACGCCATCAGCAAGTGCTTCGACCACCCGGTGCACATCAGCCGCACCGACGGCCGCTGGGCCGCCCGGGCGCTGCGGCCGCCGTACCAGAGCACCGACCGGCCGGTTCAGGTCACCGGGCCGTAGGGTCAGGACACCGAGCCGTAAGGTCAGGACACCGGCCGGGAGTCCGCCCAGACGCTTTCGAACTCCTCGCGGTAGGTGCCGAAGAGCCCGCCCTCGCCCTCTTGGCCCCCGCCCTCGCGGACGACGTCGCTGCCCCGCCCGCCACCGCGCAGCACCAGGACCGGGGCCTCCATGCCCCGGGCCTTGCGCAGATACGGCTGGACGACCGCGAGGCCGTCCGCGCCGTCGCCGTTGACCAGGTAGGCGGTGAAGCGGGGGGTCTCGTCGAAGACATGGATCTCGAACGCGTCCGGGTCCCGCAGCCGGGCGCGCACCCGCCGCATATGGAGGATGTTCATCTCCACCGAGCGGCTCATCTCGCCCTTCTTCAGGCCGAGTTCGCGCTCCCGGCGCCGTACCGCGCTGCTCGCCGGGTTGAGGAAGAGCAGCCGGGCCCGGCAGCCGGATTCGGCCAGCCGGACCAGCCGGCGGCCCGAGTAGTTCTGGACCAGGAGGTTGAGCCCGATGCCGACGGCGTCGAGGCGGCGGGCGTTGCCGAAGAGGTCCTCGGCGGGGAGCTGGCGCTGCAGCCGCACCCGGTCGGGATGGACGCCCACGACATCGGCGTAGCGGTCGCCGACGAGGTCCTCGACGGCGTCGATCGGCAGCCGGTCGGCGGAGGGGGAGCCGGTGCCGCTGCCGAGGATCTCCAGCAGCCGGGCGGAGGCGCGCTCGGCCTGGGCGAGCACCGTCACGGACAGGGCTCGGTTGCGGGAGACCACATTGCGGGCGACCTCCAGCTCGTCCAGGGCCAGCTCCACCTCACGGCGGTCGTCGAGGTACGGCTCGAAGCACGGCCAGTGCTGGACGAGGAGTTCCCGCAGTTGCGGCAGGGTCAGAAAGCTGACGACATTGTCGTCGGCGGGGTCGAGCAGATAGCCCTTGCGCCGGCTCACCTCCCGGACCGCGACCGCCCGCTGCACCCACTCCTGCCCGGCGGGGCCGGCGGCGGCGATGACCCAGTCCTCGCCGTGGACCGGTTCGTAGATGGGCCGCAGTACGGCGTTGACGACCGCGCGCAGCCGCTGTTCCACGAGGTTGAGCCAGATATAGGCCCGCCCGGCCCGGCGTGCGCGTGTGCGCACCTCGCTCCAGGCGTCGGCGCCCCAGTCCAGTTCCGCTCCGATCTCCATCGGCCGCACCAGGGACACTGCGCCGGGAGGTGTGTCGGTGGAGCCGTCACCCCCGGGACCTCCGTCACCGGGGGGCAGCTCCAGCCCGCCCGAGCTCACCTGTGCACCGCCTTCCGCCCCCATCCAACGATCACCGCAGACTACTGCGCTGGCGGGGGCGGTGCGACACTCAGGTCCTGCCTATCGGGTCAACGTTCCTCTTCTGTATGACCGTTGTGTCCGGACAGTGCAGGAGGCGTGAGGGGATTCATAGCGGTGACGTCGCGCGGGGAGAGCTGGAAGCCCTGCCAGTGCAGCGGCATGGGCTCCTGATCCTCATCCCGGGCGATGTGATGGAACCCGATGTTGACCCATGCGATCGGGTGTTTGAGGGTCTGACCGTTGACCCACTTGTCGACGCTCTTGCCCGCCCCGGCGCCACAGTTGCGCAGATTGTTGCTGGCGAACTGCTCACACTTGTTGTACTCGGTGAAGTAGACGTCGTGTTTGGTGAAACTACGACCCTGGTACTTGGTGGTGTGGCCGGGGACGATCTCGTAGCTGCGCGGATGGCCGTCCTTGTTCTTGCCCGCCGCGCTGACCACGCGCCACCACCGCGCCGGCGCCGCGTCGCCCGCCAGCTCCTTGGTGACCTTGGTACGGGTGGTCTTGGTCTTCGGGATCTGCCCCGAGGTCGCGGTGGTCTTCGAGTCGTACTGCTCGACCTTGCTCTTGGACGAGCCGTCGAGCCCGAAGTTCAGCCGCCAGAAGACGTTGTGGGCGTGGCTGGTGGCGTAGTCCTTGGCACCCTTGCCGATGGGCCAGCCGCGGCCGTCGCCCGCGTCGTAGTCCATCGGGGAGAGCGTGCCGGTGGCGCCGACCTGCATGGTCATGGTGCCGTCACCGGCGAACCGCCACTCGGTGATGTACTCGTACCAGCCGACCTGGTTGACGGTGTAGACCAGCAGGTCCTTGCCCTGTAGCTGGTAGACCTTGTTGTCCTCGCCGCCTCCGAAGCCTCCCGCGCCCATGCGGTAGGCGTGGCCGCGGGCCCGGGTGGTGGCGCACAGACCCTTCACATTCGGGTGCTCGGGGTCCCAGGCGTCGGGCACCCGCACGTTCTTGATGGTGCCGCCGGGGCATTCGGCCGGGTCGAGCTGCTGCAGCCCCTGGGCGAAGCCCTGCCCTGTGAGGTCGTCGTACTCATTGCTGCCGTCGTCGTACGGCACATGGATCTGACCCAGCTTGGCCGAGGTCAGCACCTTGATCGGGGCGCTTTCGCCCTTGGGCTGGTACGAGACTTTGTCGAGCACCAGCCCGGCCTTGCTCTCGTAGTGCCAGCACATCCGCCAGGTGGTGCCGCCGTCCAGCTTCTGCTCGATTCTGTACGGGGTGCTGCAATCCGCCGCGGCCGGGCTCTGCGGGGCCGCCTGGGCGGTGCCGACCGGCCCGGCGGCGACCGCCACGGTGCCGAGCAGCGCCGAGGCGCCGATGGCCGCCGCGACCCGGGCACGGGCGCGGCGGAGCCTGCTTTCAGGCATGGGGAGACTCCTGTGATGAAGGTGAGGCGTAGGGGTGTGCGATGCGCTAGTGCCTGGCACCCAGCTCAGCCGAGCTTGGCTACCTTGCGGGCGCTCAGGTCGATCACCATCTGCCGGGTGTCGATCCACGGGCCGTTCACCACCCGGGTGAACAGCCGTACGCAGCGGTGCGCGCCGCAGTCCCCGACCGAGGCCGGACCAGGGTTGCCCTCGCCCGCGCGGTAGACGAAGCCGGTGACGGTGAGCTGGTCCGGGCGGGTCAGCGCCTTGCCCGTGGCGTCCTTGAAGTCCTTCTTCAGCCCCTCGCCCAGCTTGTCGGCCATCAGCAGCCGCGCGGCCTCCATCACCTCGTCGCGGTTGGGCGGCGGCTGGACCCCGTGCTGGGTGTCAGTGCTGGTCACCTTACCGCTGCCGAGGTCGACCGTCTTGGTGACGTAGGTGTCGTCCTTGTAGTCGTAGTACGTGACGTCGGCGCGGCGCGGCGCGTCGGCGGCCCCCACCTCGTCGGGGCCGAGCTCCGCGAGGTCGGTGGACAGCCGCTCGGGTCCCTTGGCGCCCTTGACGTCCTCGCTGCTCAGCCGGAAGCCGCCGCCACCCGTGAGGGTCTGGGCGCGCTTCATCTCATCGTCGGTCAGTGGATCGCGGCCGGTGCCGGTACGGCCCTGCTCGGGCGTGTCCTCCACCACACCGGGCAGCTGGCGGGCCGCCTGGCCCTGCTCCGCCGCCGAGCCCTGGGGTCCCCCACCCGAGCCCTCTTTGCCGGACGCGCTCCCCGGGAGCGTCACCCCGATCACGACCGCCGTGGCGGTGGCCGCCACGGCCGCGCCGGCCACCATCTTGCCCAGGTGGCGGTGCATCATCTTGCGCACATCCTCCCCCAATCCCCCCTGTCATCACATCGGACCGCATAGCGGGATACGCGTACGCGGAGGTCACCCGGTAGGACGAACCGATATGGCCGTAGGTTGCCTCCCTTTTGAGGAAGTTCTGTTGAAAGAGCGGATGGGTCCGGCCAGTTGGGCAAGGATGCAGGGTCGGTCAGGTTCCGTCCGGTGCCTGGGGTGCTCGCGGCCCCCGGAGAAGAAGTGGAAGAGTCGACGTATGCAGGTCTGGCCGGGGCAGGCTTACCCCCTTGGCGCCACGTACGACGGCGCCGGAACCAACTTCGCGGTGTTCTCCGAGGCCGCTGTCCGCATCGAGCTGTGCCTCCTGCACGACGACGGCTCGGAGACGGCGGTCGAGCTGCGGGAGTCCGACGCGTTCGTGCGCCACGCCTATCTGCCGGGGATCATGCCGGGGCAGCGCTACGGCTTCCGGGCCCACGGCCCGTACGAGCCGGAATCCGGCCACCGCTGCAATTCCGCCAAGCTGCTGCTGGATCCGTACGCCAAGGCGATCAGCGGGCGGATCGGCTGGGGCGAGGAGGTCTACGGCTACCACTTCGGGCGGCCCGACAAGCGCAATGACCTCGACTCCGCCCCGCACACCATGGCGTCCGTCGTGGTCAATCCGTACTTCGACTGGGGCGACGACCGCCCGCCGCGCACCGACTACCACCGCACGGTCATCTACGAGGCGCATGTCAAGGGGCTGACCATGCGCCATCCCCGGCTGCCGGAGGAGCTGCGCGGGACGTACGCGGCGCTCGCCCATCCGGCGATCATCGAACATCTGACGGAGCTGGGCGTCACCACACTGGAACTGATGCCCGTGCACCAGTTCGTCCACGACCACCGGCTCGCCGACGCGGGCCTTGCCAACTACTGGGGCTACAACACCATCGGCTTCTTCGCCCCGCACAACGCCTACGCCTCCTGGGGCGACCGGGGCCAGCAGGTGCTGGAGTTCAAATCGGCCGTCCGGGCGCTGCACCAGGCGGGCATCGAGGTCATCCTGGACGTGGTCTACAACCACACGGCCGAGGGCAACCACCTGGGCCCCACGCTCTCCTTCCGGGGCCTGGACAACGCCTCGTACTACCGGCTGACCGAGGACCGCCGGTACTACATGGACACCACCGGCACCGGGAACTCCCTGCTGATGCGCTCCCCGCACGTACTGCAGCTGATCATGGACTCGCTGCGCTACTGGGTGACCGAGATGCATGTGGACGGCTTCCGCTTCGATCTGGCGGCGACGCTGGCCCGGCAGTTCCACGAGGTGGACCGGCTGTCCTCGTTCTTCGACCTGGTCCAGCAGGATCCGGTGGTGAGCCAGGTGAAGCTGATCGCCGAGCCCTGGGACGTCGGCGAGGGCGGCTATCAGGTCGGCAACTTCCCGCCCCTGTGGACCGAATGGAACGGCAAGTTCCGGGACACCGTGCGGGACCTGTGGCGCGGTGAGCCGAGGACACTGGCCGAATTCGCCTCCCGGCTGACCGGCTCCTCCGACCTCTACCAGGGCGACGGGCGGCGCCCACTGGCCTCGGTCAACTTCGTCACCTGCCATGACGGCTTCACCCTGCGCGACCTGGTGAGCTACGACGAGAAACACAACGAGGCCAACGGCGAGTCCAACCAGGACGGCGAGAGCTACAACCGGTCCTGGAACTGCGGGGTCGAGGGCGAAACCGACGATCCGGCGGTGCGGACGCTGCGCGAGCGCCAGATGCGCAACTTCGTCGCGACCCTGATGCTCTCCCAGGGCGTGCCGATGCTCAGCCACGGCGACGAGTTCGGGCGCACCCAGGGCGGCAACAACAACGCGTACTGCCAGGACAACGAGGTGTCCTGGGTGCGGTGGCCGGATCACGTCAAGGGGCAGGACGGCGAGTGGGAGGACCGCTCGGCGCTGGAGCTGCTGCGCTTCACCCGCTCGCTGGTGTGGCTGCGCCGCGACCATCCGGTCTTCCGGCGCCGCCGCTTCTTCCACGGACGGCCGGTGGAGGGCACCCATGACGAGCTGTCGGACATCGCCTGGTTCACCCATGAGGGCGAGGAGATGATCCCGCGCGACTGGCAGGCGGCGCATGCCAAGTCCCTCGCGGTCTTCCTCAACGGCAGCGCGATCTCCGAACCGGGCGTGCGCGGTGAGCGGATCACCGATGACTCGTTTCTGCTGCTGTTCAACGCGCACCATGAGCCGCTGGACTTCGTCGTGCCCATCGACCACGGCAAGCAGTGGCAGGTCATCGTGGACACGGCGGTGCCGGAGGGCGTGGAGCCGGGCAGCGGGGCGAAGGTGGCGGCGGGCGATGTGCTGACCCTGGTGGACCGCAGCCTGATGGTGCTGCAGCGGCCGGCCTAGCTCCGGGCATCGTCAGGGGGTGCGTGTCGCGTCCGTTCGGGTGCGCGGACCTCTCATGGGACGCGCCCAGTGGGTACGTACGTTCCTATGACGGCTGACCCCGGCACACCCACCGCCACCTATCGCCTCCAGCTCCAGCCCGCCTTCCCGTTCGCGGCGGCGGAGCGAGCGGTGCCGTATCTGGCCTCGCTCGGCGTCTCCCATCTGCATCTGTCCCCCGTGCTGGAGGCGGTGCCCGGCTCCACCCACGGCTATGACGTGGTGGACCACTCCACCGTCCGGGCCGACCTGGGCGGCGAAGAGGGGCTGCGCGCACTCGCCCGTACGGCGCGGGCGCACGGCCTCGGGCTGATCGTCGACATCGTCCCGAACCATATGGCCGCCCCCGCCCCCGAGCGGCTCAACGCCCCGCTGTGGGAGGTGCTGCGGGACGGGCCGCAGTCGGCGTACGCGCGGTGGTTCGACATCGACTGGCAGGCCCAAGGCGGCAAGGTGCTGCTGCCGGTGCTCGGCGGTCCGCTCGGCGAGGAGTGGGAGCGGCTGCGGATCGAGGACGGGGCGCTGCGCTACTACGACCACGCCTTTCCCCTGCGGCCCGGCACCGAGGGGCTGCCGTTCGCCGAGCTGCTGGACGCCCAGTGGTACCGGCTCGGCTGGTGGCGGCTGGCCCGCACCGAACTCAACTACCGGCGCTTCTTCACCATCTCCGAGCTGATCGCGGTGCGGGTGGAGGATCCCGAGGTCTTCGACGCCACCCATGCCACGCTGCTGGAGCTGATGCGGGACGGGGTCGTGGCCGGGCTGCGGATCGACCATCCGGACGGGCTCGCCGATCCGGAGGGCTATCTGCGGCGGCTGGACCGGGCGGTGCGGGCGGCGACGGGAGACGGGGAGCGCGGGGGCGGGAGCGCGCAGCGGGCCGCGCCAGAGGGCGAGGAAGGCCGGGGGTCACGCCAGGGGGCGGCGGCGGGCGGCGGATCGCGCCAGGGGGCGGCGGGCGTCGGACCGCGTCAGAAGGTGACATCGGCCGGTGGACAGCGCCGGAAGGCGGGGGCGGCCGCTGGACCGTCGTCGAGAAGATCCTGGCCCGGGACGAGCGGCTGCCCACCACCTGGCCGGTCGCCGGGACCACCGGCTATGACGCGCTGCACCACATCGACGGGCTCTTCGTCGACCCGGACGGACTGGAGAAGCTGACCGCCCTCTACCGCGCCTTCGCCGCTCCCCCGGCCGACCTGGGCGGCGACTGGGCCGCCACGGTCCGCCGCGCCGCCCATGAGGTGGTCACGCATGAGCTGGCGGCCGAGGTGGCGCGGCTGACGCGCGTCGCCTCCCGTATCTGCGCGGCCGACCCCCGGCTGCGCGACCACGCGCCCTGGGCGCTGCGCACGGCGATCCGCGAGGTGCTGGTCCGGCTGCCGGTCTACCGTCCGTACGCCTCGGTGGGCGGCCCGCCCGCCACGGACGCCGACGCGGTGATGCTGCGCTCGGCGGCGGCGGACGCCCGGGAGGCGTACACGGTGGAGCAGGAGGCCCAGGTGGTGCGGGTCGTACGGGACGCGGCGCTGGGCAGGCTCGGGGACGGCCCGGACCAGCGCGACTTCTGCGCCCGCTTCGCCCAGACGGCGGCCGCGCTGCGCGCCAAGTCGGTGGAGGACACCGCCTTCTACCGCTACACCCCGCTGCTGTCGGCCGCCGAGGTGGGCGGCGATCCGGGGCGGCCGGCCGTGACCCCCGAGGAGTTCCACGCCTTCGCCGCCCGGCTGCTGCGGGACTGGCCCGCCACCGGCACGGTGCTGTCCACGCATGACACCAAGCGCAGCGCGGACGCCCGGGCCCGGCTCGCGGCGCTCACCGAATGCCCGGGCTGGTGGGGGCGGATGGTGGCGGAGCTGACCCGCTCGGTGCCCGCCCCCGATGCCCATCTGGCCTGGACGGCCTGGCAGACCGCGCTCGCCCTGGGCCACGGGGACGCCGAACGGCTGGTCCCGGCCGTGCTCAAGGCGGTGCGCGAAGCGGGGCTACGGACCACGTGGACGGAGCAGAACGCGGCGTACGAGGCGGAGATGACCGCCTTCCTGGAGGCGGGGCCGTGCGCCGCCGACCCGTCGGTGTGGGCCGCGATCGGCGCCGAACTCGACGGTCCGGCGCGGGCCAATGCGCTCGGCGCCGCCCTGCTCCAGCTCACCATGCCGGGCGTCCCCGACCTCTATTTGGGCACCGAGCGCGTCTATACGGCCCTCGTCGACCCGGACAACCGCCGCCCGCCCGAGCTGGGCGGCGAACCGGCGGACGGCCCGTCGGCCGAGAAACTGCTGCTCACCCGGGCGGCACTGAACCTGCGCCGGGAACGTCCGGAGTGGTTCGGCCCGGGGAGCGGCTATGCGCCGCTGACCGCCGAGGGGCCTTCGGCGGCGCACTGCGTGGCCTTCGTACGGGCGGGCGCCGGGGCCGGGGCCGCGAACGAGGGCGGGGGCGGGGCGGTCACCGTCGTCACCCGGTTGTCGCGGCGGCTGGCGGAGGCGGGCGGCTGGGGCGCCACCCGGCTGCCGCTGCCACCGGGCCGCTGGCGGGATCTGCTGTGCGGGCGGACGGCCGAGGGGTCCGAAGCGCTGGATGAGCTGCTGTCCCGGCTTCCGGTGGCGCTGCTGGTCCGGAGCTGACGGGCAGTTCCCGGGCCGGGGCACCGGGACCCCGGGACGCCGGAACGCCGGAACGCCGGAACGCCGGAACGCCGGAACGCCGGGGTGCCTCCGCTCTCCCTGACGGCCCGCCAGAAACCCGCCGCGTTCACGTCCTGAAGCATTTACAGCTGGGCGGGGGCGCGCTACGTTCACCAAGCAATTGGGAGCGCTCCCACACCGACGGTTCCTGACCCGTTCACGTCGAAGGGAAACACGCGCAATGCCTCGACGATTACTGGCTCTCGCCACTTCCGCACGCCCACTGGGCCCCTCCCGTGCGCGCAGGTCCGTACTTCTGGTCCTGCTCTCGGTCCTGCCCGCCCTGGGCCTCGTCTTCTTCTCCTCGAGCGGCGCTTCCGCGCATGGCGCGCCGATGGCGCCGGGCAGCCGTACCTATCTCTGCTGGAAGTACAGCCTGTCCTCGACCGGTGAGGTCAAGCCGACCAACCCGGCGTGCAAGGCCGCGTACGACAAGAGCGGTGCGACGCCCTTCTACAACTGGTTCGCGGTGCTGCGCTCGGACGGCGCGGGCCGCACCAAGGGGTTCATCCCGGACGGCAAGCTGTGCAGCGGCGCGGCCACCGTCTACGACTTCTCCGGCTTCGACGTGGGCAGCAAGGACTGGCCGGTGACCCATCTGACGGCCGGCAAGTCGATGCAGTTCTCGTACAACGCCTGGGCCGCGCACCCGGGGTCGTTCCGCAGCTATGTCACCAAGGCCCCGATCGACCCGACCAAGCCGCTCACCTGGAACGACCTGGAGGACCAGCCGTTCAACACGGTGACGGACCCGCCGCTGTCCGGTCAGGTCGGCACGGTCGACGGCAAGTACACCTGGACGGCCAATCTGCCCTCCGGCAAGAGCGGGCGCCACATCATCTACACCGTGTGGACGCGCTCGGACAGTCAGGAGACCTTCTACAGCTGCTCCGACGTGGTCTTCGACGGCGGCAACGGCGAGGTGACGGTCCCGGGAAGCAGCGGCGGGGGCAGCGACCCCACGGACCCGCCGGGCAACCCGCCGACGGCCTCCTGCTCCGCCGCCCAGAAGGTGACCAGCACCTGGAACGGCGGCTATCAGGCCGAGGTGACGGTCACCAACTCCGGTGCCACGCCCATCTCCTCGTGGATGGTCGACTGGACGGTGCCGTCCGGGCAGCGGATCGACAGCGTCTGGAACGGCAAGCTGTCCGCCACCGGTTCATCGGCATCGGTCACCAACGCCGACTGGAACGGTTCACTGGCCGCCGGGGCGTCGACGACCTTCGGCTATACGGGCGGCGGCGGCTCCCCGGACACGGCGGCCGCGCCGATCTGCATGGTGCACTAGTCTGCCTCTCACACCAGGCCACGCAGGTGCTCCGACCCGCTCAGATATCTGTCAGGTGCACCTCACCCCATGCCGGTCTGCCGCCCCCTTCCCCCTCGCGGGCGGCAGACCGGCCCCCGGGAAAATGGCGTGGACACAGCGGCATCGGCGGCCATAGAGTGCGGGCACGCCCTGAAACGAGGAAGGAGGCGAGAGCAATGGACATCACGACGTATCCGCGCTCCCGCCCCCTGTCCGCCGGGCGTATTCGCGTCTGATCCCCATCGATCAGGCATCCGACCGGGAGCGCATCACTTTCCTGGAAGGAACCCCCATGACCGATCTGGTCATCCGTCCTCTCACCGAGGACGACGCCCATCTGTTCCACACCCTGCGGGTCCCCGCGCTCGTCGGCCGGGGCTGCCTCGGCCACACCTACGCCACCATCGG
Organism: Streptomyces sp. 11-1-2; assembly: GCF_003595545.1. Classification (NCBI taxonomy): domain Bacteria; kingdom Bacillati; phylum Actinomycetota; class Actinomycetes; order Kitasatosporales; family Streptomycetaceae; genus Streptomyces; species Streptomyces sp. 11-1-2. The sequence continues at coordinate 8,201,381 of NZ_CP022545.1, read as the reverse complement.
CCAGGGCGGCGAATACCGCCCCGAATGGACCTGGGTGGCGCTGCGCGAGGAGCGGGTCGTGGCCCGCGCCGCGTGGTGGGCCGGGCCCGAGGACACCGCGCCCATCGCCCTGGACTGGTTCGACTTCGCCGACGGCGAGGCCGACGCCGCCGCCGAACTGCTGCGCACCGCACCGCTGCGCACCGAGTACAGCCTGCTGGCTCCGCCCGGCTGGCGGGATCAGCCCGAGGTGCGGGCCGCCGGGCAGGCCCGTATCGACGCCGCCGTGTTGGGCGGGCTCGAGCCCCTGGTCGAGCGCTACCGCTATGAGTGGACGCCGGAGTGCGGGCTGCCCGAGCGCCCGGGGCGGCTGGAGTTCCGGCCGGAGCCCGATGACGCGGCGGTCGAGGACGCGCTGCGCCGCATCATGCCGGACACGCTCGACGCACACGACCGGCGCGCCATCGCCCGGGGAGGTGTCGATGCCGCGGTACGGGAACTCATGGACATCCTCGCCTGGTTCCCGTCACCGCGCGAGTGGTGGCGGCTGGCCTGGACGCCCGAGGGCGAGCTGGTCGGCATCCAGGTGCCCGCGCGCAATCCGGGCGGCCCCTGCGTGGGCTACATAGGGGTCGTCGCCGAGCAGCGCGGCCACGGCTACGCGTACGACCTGCTCGTGGAGTGCACCCACGATCTGGTGGAGCAGGGCGCCACGAAGATCGCGGCGGCGACGGACCAGCCCAACCTCCCCATGGCCGCCCACTTCGCCAGGGCGGGGTATCCCGTCACACAGGAGCGCATCGACCTCATCTGACCGGTGCCGCCCTGCTGCGCCGCCGGCGCCGCGTCCCGCAGCATGGTCGGGGACCGTCGGTCGAGATGAGGAGACGCCAGTGCTGTTCGAGGTGTGGGCGCCGCACGCCGGGCGGGTCGGGCTCCATGTGGACGGGCATGACCGCCCCATGGAGCCCGACCCGGGCCGCGAGGGGTGGTGGCGGGCCAAGGCCGAGGCCGGGCACGGGACGCGGTACGGCTTCGCGCTGGACGGCGGCCCGCCGCTCCCCGATCCGCGCTCCCGCCGCCAGCCGGACGGCCCCGAGGGGCTGAGCGCGGTGGTCGACCACTCCCGCTTCCGCTGGGAGCGGGAGTGGTTCGGGCGGCCGCTGCCGGGCGCGGTCCTCTACGAGCTGCACATCGGCACCTTCACCCACGAGGGCACCTTCGACGCGGCGGCCGAACAGCTCCCGCACCTGGCCGAGTTGGGCATCACGCATGTGCAGCTGATGCCCGTCTGCCCGTTCCCCGGGACGCACGGCTGGGGGTACGACGGCGTGGCGCCCTGGGCGGTGCACGAGCCGTACGGCGGGCCGGAGGGGCTGGCGCGGTTCGTGGACGCCGCGCACGGGCACGGCCTCGGGGTGGTCCTCGACGTGGTCCACAACCATCTGGGCCCCTCCGGCAACCACCTCCCGGCCTTCGGCCCGTACTTCACCGAAACCCACCACACCCCCTGGGGCGCGGCGGTCAACCTCGACGCGCCCGGCTCCGACGAGGTGCGCGCGTACTTCACCGGCAGCGCGCTCGCCTGGCTGCGCGACTTCCGCCTGGACGGGCTGCGGCTGGACGCGGTGCACGCGCTGCGCGACAACCGGGCCCGGCACTTCCTGACCGAGCTGTCGGCGGCCGTGGACGCGCTGGCCGCCCGCACCGGCCGTCCCCTGTTCCTGATCGGCGAGTCGGATCTCAACGATCCGCGCACCACCACCCCGCGCGAGGCGGGCGGCCACGGGCTGCACGCGCAGTGGAACGACGACTTCCATCACGCCCTGCACACCTTTCTCACCGGTGAGCGGCAGGGCTACTACGCCGACTTCGCGGCCGAGGGGCCCGGGGCGCTGGTCAAGACGCTGATGGGCGGCTTCTTCCACGACGGCACCCATTCGACGTTCCGGGGCCGCCGCCACGGCACTCCGCTGACCCCCCACACCACCCCCGCGCACCGGCTGCTCGGCTATGCCCAGACGCATGACCAGGTCGGCAACCGGGCGGTCGGCGACCGGCTCGCCGCGAGGCTCTCCCCCGGGCTGCTGGCCTGCGCGGCGGCCGTGGTGCTGTGCGCGCCCTTCACCCCCATGCTCTTCATGGGCGAGGAGTGGGGCGCCCGCACGCCCTGGCAGTACTTCACCGACCACCAGGATCCGGAGCTGGCCGAGGCGGTGCGGTCCGGCCGCCGCCGGGAGTTCGCCGCCCACGGCTGGGCGGAGGGGGACATCCCCGACCCCCAGGACCCGGCCACCCGGCTGCGGTCCTGCCTCGACTGGCGGGAGGCGGAGCGGGAGCCGCACCGGGCGCTGCTCGACTGGTACCGCCGACTGATCGCGCTGCGCCGCACCGAACCGGCCCTGACCGACCCCACCTGGGCGTATACGGGTCTGTCCACCGGTTCGGACGGCTGCTTCAGCTTTCAGCGCGGCCCGCTGCGGGTCCTGCTCAACCCGGGCGACCGGCCGGTCGAGACCTGGCTGGGGCCCCGGACGGGCGAGGTCACCGAGGTGGTCGCCGCGTGGCGGCGGATCGAGCTCCCGGGCCCGGACGGCATGCTGAGGCTGCCGCCCGAGACCGCCGCCGTGCTGCGGCTCGGGCCGCGGCTCTGAGGCTCAGCCCTCCTCGGGGGTCAGCCGCAGCGAGATGGAGTTGATGCAGTAGCGCTGGTCGGTCGGGGTGGGGTAGCCCTCGCCCGCGAAGACATGGCCGAGGTGCGAACCGCAGCGGGTGCACCGCACCTCGGTGCGGGCCATGCCGTGCGAGCGGTCCTCCAGCAGCTCGACGGCCGAGCTGTCCGCCGGGTCGTAGAACGACGGCCAGCCGCAGTGGCTCTCGAACTTCGTCTCCGAGCGGAAGAGCTCGGCCCCGCACGCCCGGCAGGAGTAGACGCCGACCGTCTTGGAATCGGTGTACTCACCGGTGAAGGCACGCTCGGTGCCGGCTTCCCGCAGTACGTGGTACTCCTGCGGGGTCAGCTCGGCGCGCCACTGCTCCTCCGGCTTGTCGATCTCGTACGCCATGGGGACGGACCTCCTCAGTTCTCCGGGCTCTGCAGACGGGCGAGAATCTCCGGACCGAGATCGGTCACATCGCCCGCGCCCATGGTGAGAACAAGGTCACCGGGCTTGGCCATTCCGGCGATCAGCTCGGGCACCGCGTTCCGGTCGTGTTCGGCGGTCACATCCGCCCCGTGGCGGGCCGCGGCGTCGATGACCAGGGCGCTGGTGATGCCGGGGACCGGGTCCTCGCGGGCGGGGTAGATGTCCAGGACCACGGAGGCGTCGGCGAGCGCGAGCGCCTCGCCCATCTCGGTGCCCAGCTCCTGGGTGCGGCTGAACAGATGCGGCTGGAAGACCACCAGCACCCGGCCCTCCCCGGCGCCGCCGCGGATCGCCTCGAGATCCGCGGCGATCTCGGTGGGGTGGTGGGCATAGGAGTCGATCACCTGCACCCCGGCCGCGGTGCCCTTGAGCTGCAGCCGCCGCTTGACGCCCGTGTACGAGGCGAGGGCGGGGGCCAGCTCGCGAGCCGGGACGCCGAGGGCGGCGCCCGCGGTGAGGGCGGCGACGGCGTTGAGCGCGTAGTGGCGGCCGGGGACGGAGACGGTGAAGGTGATCTCCGCGCCGCCCAGGGATTCCGCGAGCCGGACGGTGACCTCGCTGGTCAGCCCGTGCGGCTCGATGGCCAGGACCCGTACGTCGGCGCTCTCGTCCTCGCCGTAGGTGAGCACGCGCGGCGGCTCCTCGCCCGCGGTGACCCGGGCGGTCAGCTCACGGGCGCCGGACTGGTCGGCGGAGATCACCAGCGCGCCACCGGGCCGGATCCGGCCGACGAAGGTCTCGAACGACGCGTAGATCTCGTCCATCGAGGCGTAGTTGGCGTGGTGGTCCAGCTCCACATTGAGGATGATCGCCACCTCGGGCGCGTACTTGTGGAAGCTGCGGTCGCTCTCGTCGGCCTCGGCGACGAAGATCTCGCCGTCGCCGTGGCGGGCGCTGGAGCCGGGGGCGTCCAGATCGCCGCCGATGACGTACGACGGGTCCAGGCCCAGGGTGCGCAGCGATACGGCCAGCATCGAGGTCGTGGTCGTCTTGCCGTGGGTGCCCGCGACCGCGATCGGCCGGGAGCCGTCCATCAGCGCGGCGAGCGCGTCGGAGCGGTGCACCACCGGGATGCCGCGCTCGTGCGCCGTGACCATTTCGAGGTTGTCGGCGCGGATGGCGCTGGAGACGACGACGCTGGTGGCGTCGGCGGCGATGTTCCCGGCGGCGTGGCCGATGTGCACCGTCGCGCCGAGCTCGCGCAGCGCCCCGACGATCGGCGAGTCCTTGGTGTCGCTGCCCGAGACCCGTGCGCCACGCATGGCGAGGACCTTCGCCACGCCCGACATCCCGGCGCCGCCGATGCCGATGAAGTGCGGTCGATCCAGCGCGTCGGAGGCGGTGCCGGCCGGTGCCATGTACGGGTCTCCCCTGGTTCTCGGTGTGTGCTGTCGGCCCGATTCTCGCACCCCCGGCGGCCCGCCCCGCCGATGGCCGCGGGGACCCGTGCCGCGGCTCAGCCGCCGGCCGTGGTCTGGTCCTCGTCCACCGCGTGCGAGAAGAGCTTCAGCACCGGGACCCCCACCTTGTGGCGCGCCCGCGAGGCCCAGTCCCGGTGGAAGAACTCCTCCACGAAGTGCGGGGCGGTGAGCACGATCACCTCATCGGCCCGGGTCTCCTCCACGACACCGCGCAGCACCTCCAGCGGACGGCGCTGGACGACATGGCCCCGGGCCCGGCTCCCGGCCGCCTCGAGCGCGGCCACCGAGTGGGTCAGTGCCTGCTCGGCGGGCTCCAGCGCCTCCCTGCCCTCCGGCTCCTCCCCCTCCTGGGCGGCCTGCTCCAGCTCGCCGAGGGCAATGTCGTCGATCGCGCGCAGCAGCCGGTCCTTGCTGCCCCGGGGCTGCATCAGGACGACGAAGGAGACCGGGTCATCGCCGTGCAAGGTGGTGACGAATTCCACGTCGGCGGGGGTCAGGGGCTTCTCAATCATCAATACGCTCGTGAACACGGCGGATGCCCTTCTCCTTCGCGATCCTTTTCGCGGGTTTACGGACGTTTTTATAAGTTATTGGTAAATCCGACGGTAGCGGGTGAAAAGAAACCCGGCTTCCTCCAGGACGGAATCGAGAGTGAACTGTTCCGGTTCCCCCAGTTCTGCTCCGTCCATGATCCGCTTCGCGTCGCCCGCGGTGACCAGGGGTGCCACCGCCAGACACAGCTCGTCCAGCACCCCGGCCGCCGCGAACTGCGCCAGCAGCGTGGGGCCGCCCTCGGTCAGCAGCCGCGTGTGGCCGAGCTCCGCGAGCGCGGTCACGACCGCCGCCGCGTCGACCCGTCCGGACGGCCCCGCCCCGGCGAAGACCACCTCGGCCCCCGCGGCACGGGCCCGCTCGATCCGCTCCGCCGCGGCCGCCGCGCCCGTGATCACGATCGTCGGGGCCGGCGGCTCGGTGAACAGCGGCATCGAGAAGTCCAGGTCCAGGCTCGCACTCACGACGGCGATCGCGGGCGCGGGCGCCTGCCCGAGCGCCGCCCGCCGCTCGGCGAACGCCTTACGGGCGCGTGCCGGGCGGTAGCCCTCGAGGCGCACGGTCTCCGCGCCCACCACCACGGCGTCGGCGAGGCCGCGCAGCACCCCGAAGATCCGCATATCGGCGTCGGAGGACAGGGGCTTGGACCGGCCGTCGTGATGCGCCGCCCCGTCCAGCGAGGACACCATGTTGGCCCGCAGGAAGGCGCCCGAGGGGCCGTGCGGCGGCTCCGGATACGCATAGGCGTCGGCCAGTTCGTCGAGACCCCATTCACGGTCTTCGGCTGTGCGCTCTCCGGCCGCGCGGTCTTCGGCTGCGCGCGCTCCGGCTTCACGCTCTCCGGCTTCACGCTCTCCGGCGGTCGTTTCGGCGGAGCTGTCGGCAGACGTTCGGGCAGGCACGGGGAACAGGCGTCGCATAGGCCGCAGTGTGACATGCCTCCCTCTCGGACAGTGCTCGAGTGAAGAGCGACTACCCTGGATATCCGTGTCTGCACCAACCACCGCATCCGGCTCGGCAGGCCGCATAGCCGCCGAAGCCCCCGCTGCCCCCGCCGCTCTCACCGCCCGTGCGCCGCAGGTTCCCGCGGAGCGCCTGGTCGCCGAGATGGTGCCGCCTCCCCGCTTCGCCACCGTGAGCTTCGACAACTACATCACCGACCCCGGCCAGCCCAGCCAGGCCGAGGCGGTCGAGGCACTGCGAGGCTTCGCCGGACAGCTCGACGGCGGGGCGGACGCGAAGGGCGGCCGCCGCAGGCGCTGGTTCCGCCGGGAGACCAGGCCCGCGGCAAGCGGCGGCCCGCGCGGGATGTACCTCGACGGCGGCTACGGCGTCGGCAAGACCCATCTGCTGGCCTCCCTGTGGCACGCCACCCCGGCCGCCCCCGAGCTGAAGGCGTTCGGCACCTTCGTGGAGCTGACCAACCTGGTCGGCGCGCTCGGCTTCCAGCAGACCGTGAAGACCCTGAGCGGCCACCGGCTGCTGTGCATCGACGAGTTCGAGCTGGACGACCCGGGCGACACCGTCCTGGTCTCCACGCTGCTGGGCAAGCTGGTCGAGGCGGGCGTGGCGCTCGCCGCGACGTCCAACACGCTGCCCGGCAAGCTGGGCGAGGGCCGGTTCGCCGCGGCCGACTTCCTGCGCGAGATACAGGGGCTGTCCGCCCACTTCCGTGCGCTGCGCATCGACGGCGAGGACTACCGCCACCGCGGTCTGCCCGCGGCCCCGGCCCCGCACTCCGACGAGACGGTCACCCGGGCCGCGCGCCACATACCCGGCGCCTCCCTGGACGACTTCCCCGCCCTGCTGGACCATCTGTCCCGGGTGCATCCGAGCCGCTACGGCGCGATGTGCGACGGCGTCCAGGCCGTCTGCCTGACCGGGGTCGGCCCGATACCCGACCAGTCGACCGCGCTGCGGCTGGTGGTGCTGGCCGACCGGCTCTACGACCGCGAGGTGCCGGTGCTGGCCTCCGGGGTGCCGTTCGACCAGCTCTTCAGCGAGGAGATGCTGAACGGCGGCTACCGGAAGAAGTACTTCCGCGCGATATCCCGGCTCACGGCCCTCGCCCGGGACGCGAAGGGGCTGGCCGACGCGTCGTACGGCCGTTGATCGGATGGTTCCCGCGCACCCGCACCCGTGATACACACGTGCGGTCATATTCTCTGTCCGCCAGCAGGGAGTTACCGCATGTCAGCGACACGACGTCAGCTTCTCGGCCGCACCGGTGCGCTGGGGGCCTCCATCGCCTCGATCGCCTTCACCGGCAGCGTCTCCGAACTCTTCGCCGGAACGGCCGCGGCCGCCGAACCCGATTCCCCGCCACTCGGCCGGGGCGGCTACGGCCCCCTGGTCCCCGACCCCGATGAACTGCTCGACCTGCCCGAGGGATTCCGCTACCGGGTGCTCTCTCGTGAAGGCGACGAACTCCGCTCCGGCGAGGGCAAGGTCCCCAGCCACTGCGACGGCATGGCCGCCTTCCCGGGCCGCACCGGCGGCCACCACGGCCGTACGCATCTCGTCCGCAACCATGAGAACCGTAATGACGCCGCGATCCGCGTCCCCGCGGTCAGCGGCCTCACCTACGACCCGATGGGCCTGGGCGGCTGCACCGCCCTGGAGCTCGACTCCGGCAACCGCGTACTGTCCGAGCGGGTGGCCATCGCGGGCACCGCGGTCAACTGCGCGGGCGGCCCCACGCCCTGGCACACCTGGCTGACCTGCGAGGAGACCGAGGACCGGGCCGGTACCAACGGCTACACCAAGGACCACGGCTTCATCTTCGAGGTCGACCCCTACGATCCGCGCCGCACCGGCGCCGTACCGCTCACCGCCATGGGCCGCTTCCAGCACGAGGCCATCGCGGTCGATCCGCGCAGCGGCGTCGTCTACGAGACCGAGGACGCCTTCGAGAAGCCCTTCGGGCTCTTCTACCGCTTCCGGCCGAAGAAGCCGCTCGGCGGCATCGGCTCGCTACGGGCGGGCGGGGAGCTGCAGGCGCTGCGGGTGCCGGGGGTGCCCGATCTGTCCACCGTCCAGGAGCCCGGCACCACCTTCGACCGCGTCGAGTGGGTGGACGTCCCCGACCCGCTCGCCCGCCAAACCCCCATCCGCTTCCAGGACTTCGGCCCCGGCGGCATCACCCACGCCCAGAAGCTGGAGGGGTGCTACTGGGGCGGCTCGTCCGTCTACTTCGTCTCCAGCTTCGCCAAGAGCGCGGACGGCTCGGCGGCCGATCACTTCGGCCAGATCTGGCGCTACGACCCCGATCGGCGGCGCCTCACGCTGGTGATCGTCTTCGGCCCCGAGACGGATGTCCAACTGCCCGGGGAGTCCCCCGACAACATCACACTCGCGCCCAGCGGCGGCCTGATGGTCTGCGAGGACGGCAACGGCGCCCAGCACGTCTTCGGGCTGACCCGGCGCGGCGAGGTCTATCCGATGGCCCGGGGTGCACAGAACATCGGCACACCGGAGGAGCCCGAGTGGGGTGAGTTCGCGGGCGTCACCTTCGCGCCGGACCGCCGCACGATGTACGTGAACTGCTACACCCCGGGCACGACGTTCGCCGTGACCGGGCCCTGGCGCCACTAGCGCCGTTCCGCGGCGCTGGTTGGGCCCTGTCCGGCGGCTTCGTCGGGCAGGGCCTACGGGGTGTCCGGCGGGTCTTTCCCCTCCCCACCCCTTCCCGATACCAGGGGCTCCGCCCCTGGACTCCGGGTCTGAGGCAGAGCCCTGCCACGCGGCGGAGCCGCGAATCGATGCCGCGGGAAGGGACGAGGAGGGGAGCAGCCCGCCCGCCCGTCCGTCCCCATTGCCAGGGGCTTCGCCCCTGGACTCCGGGGTCTGGGGCAGAGCCCCGGTTGGGGAAAGGGCGGGGCGGGGAGCAGACAGCCGCCGGCGGCAGGATCCGCCGGACACCTCCTAGCCGGAGCACGCGGTGCGCTGGGCCTCCTGCCACTCGCAGACGGGGCACAGCGTCGCTCCGGGGCGCGAGGCGGGGTGCTCGGTGGGCTCGCCGCACAGCACGCAGTCCGCGTACGGCGGGCCCTCGGGAAAGCCCTTACGGTCGTCATGGACCAGTCGGTCGTCCACGACTCGTCGATCGTTCACGGCCCGGCGATCGTCCATGACTCCTCGCTCGTCCACGACTCGTCGCTCGTCCATGGCCCGAATCCTACGACCGGCGGGAGCTGAGCGCGCAGACCAGCGCGGTCGCCCCGGCGGCGGCCGCGGCGGTCAGGGCCAAGGGCAGCAGGGGCATCGTCACGGCGCCGCTGCGCGAGCCGTCGACCAGCCCCGACACGGCGGCGTTCGCGGGCGATGCACCGGCCACCGACACCAGCAGCGCGGCGAGCATGGTGACCGGGATCGCCCAGCCGGGGCGGCGCAGCAGCGGCCGGTTGCACAGCGCGCCGACGGCCGTGCCGAGCAGAGCGCACGCGACCGCGGCGAGCAGCCCGGCGACGGTCGCCTCCGGCACGGGAACCTCGTGCTGGTGGTCCGCACTGTGCGGATCGCTGACCGCCGCGACGAGCAGCGTCCCGGGGGTGCCGAGCAGCAGCGCCGCGCCCAGCGCGGTCAGCACAGCGGCGAGATGCACCCGGGCCGGTCCGACCGCCGCCGAGGCGCAGTCGCGCGCCGCGGCGGGCTCCTGGGTGACGCACACCCGCACCAGCCAGGCGGCGATGGGCAGCAGCGCGGCGGCAGCGTAGCCGAGCGAGTCGAGGATCGGCTGCCCGGACTGCACCCCGATCCCCAGGAACGCGCCGTAGAGCAGCAACGGCGGCAGCCAGCGGTGCGAGCGTGCCAGCAGGGCCGCCTGATAGCGCAGCAACGCGGTCATGCCTTCTCCTTCGGCTCCTCGGCGGGCCCGTAAAGCGCTTCGGTGGACTCCTGGGGCGCCTTGTTGGGTTCCTGAGGCCCTTCGGTGCGCTCGTGAGGCGCCTCGGCGGGCTCGCGAGACGCCTCGGCGGGTTCCTGAGGCGCTTGGGCGGGTTCCTGAGGCCCTTCAGCGGGCTCCTGGGTGTCACCGATGGTCGTCACCGCGCGGATGTGCCACGGCGGGTCGGCGGCCAGGAGGGTACGGAGCAGGGTGTCGGAGTCGGCGGCGCCGACCTCGGCCGTCAGCCACACGACGCGGCCGGCCGGACCGGCGGCCGCGCTCCCGGGTGCCGCCGCGGGCCCGTACTCGTGCACCACCGCGCCCGGCAAGGCGGCGGGCAGCCCGGCCCCCGGCGCTCCTTCGGCCTCCACCCGCATCCGTGGCCCGACGGCGGGCAGGTGATGCGCCACCGGTGGCCGAGCCGTGCCCGGCACCGCGGGCTCCCCGCCCGGCGCCTCCGCCGACTTCGCGCGGGGCGCGCGCGAAGCCTGGTCCCTGCCCAGGAGCCGGACGGCGGCGGCGGGGGGATTGACGTGCGCCGCCGAGGATCGAGCCGCCGCCAGGTCCGGGGCGCTTCCGGCCGGGTGAGGATGTCCGGCTTCCCCGGGCGCGCCGGGATGCCCGGCCTCCCCGTGCGCGCCGTGCGCGTCCACGTCCACGTCCACGTCCACCGGCACCAGCCGGGTCCCGGCGACGCGCAGGACCCGGTCCGGGGCCCCGGCGAGGCGGCGTGGGTCATGGTCGACGAAGACGACCGCGCCGCCGTCGGCCACCCGCTCGGCGACCGCCGCATCCAGCACCCCGCGCGCGGCCTGGTCGAGGCCCGTCCAGGCCTCGTCCAGGACCAGCAGCCCGGGGGCGGCCAGCAGCGCCTGTGCCACGGCGATCTTCTGGCTGGTGCCCTTGGACAGCTCGGCGAGCGGGGTGGCGGCGTAGCCGTCCGCCCCGAACCGCTCCAGCCACTCCCCCGCCCCGCGCACCGCCGCGGCGCGGGACAGCCCGTGGATCCGGCCCAGGTGGGTGAGGTAGCCCAGGGCGGAGAACGGCAGCTCGGCGGGGAATCGCTCGGGCACGTAGGCGGTGGCCGGGCGGCCGGTGATCCGGCCCGTGCTGGGGGCGTCGATCCCGGCGAGCAGCCGCAGCAGCGTGGACTTGCCGCTGCCGTTACGCCCCTCGACTCGGGTCAGCGAACCCGGCCGTACGTCGAGATCGACACCGCTCAGCACCCAGGGCCCGCCCAGGCCGTAGCGGCGGCCGACTCCTCGCAGTCTCATGTCGGTTGAGCATAGGCGCGCGCCCGGCAGCCCGGCGGCCCCAGCACCCCCTCCGGCGAATCTTCGCGGGCCCGCGACGCCTGGCGCGGCGCCCCCCAGCTACCGCTGGGAGGTGCCCCCGGCCGCGTTGTCGGGATCGTCCGAGTACGAGATCCATCGGACAGGACCTGGCGGCGGTCCTGGCACACTGGGCGCGTGACCAGCACCGACGCCAGCGCCGAAGTCCACAGCGAGACCGGCACCGAGACCAGCACCCGGGCAACCGCTCACCACGGCACCGGATCCGGTGCCGACAGCAGCCCCTTCCGGCACTCCGAGACCGACCGGGACGCCGCGCCGCAGTTCGTCCTGCCCCTGGTGGTCCGGATCGAGAAGGCCGCGCCCCCGGCGCGCACGGACGCCCTGGAGACGGCGGCGCGCGCGGTGCTGGTGCTGCTGTCGGACGAGCGGGCGACGGCCGCGGACGGCGAGTGGGCCCAGGCCGTACGGGACTGGCAGGACGCCCGGATCCGCAAGGTCGTGCGGCGGGCGCGCGGCGCGGAGTGGCGGCGCGCGGCCGAGCTGCCGGGCATCACGGTCACGGGCCGGGCGCCCGCCGCGACCGCTGCCGAGGACGCGCCGCCGCCGGCCGCCGAGGTGCGGGTGTTCCCGCCGGTGCCGCTGGACGGCTGGCCCAAGGAGCTGGCCAAGCTCCAGGTCTCGGGCACCGACCTGGACGACCCCGAGCCGCCGCCCGCCCCCGATCTCACCGGTCCGGTGCTGTGGCTGAGCCCCCATGTGGAGATGTCAGCGGGCAAGGCGATGGCCCAGGCCGGGCACGGCGCGCAGTTGGCCTGGTGGGAGCTGGACGACGCGGTGCGGGCGGCCTGGCGCGAGGCCGGGTTCCCGCTGGCGGTGCGTACGGCGTCGGCCGAGCGGTGGGACGAGCTCACCACGAGCGGGCTGCCGGTGGTGCGCGACGCGGGGTTCACGGAGATCGCACCGGGGTCCTGCACGGTGGTGGCGGACCACCCGGCACTGCGGCGGCCGTAAGGCCGTCGCGCGGAGCCGGGGTTCCTTGCGCGCGGGGGCAACTCCCGCGGCGCCGGGGGCCGTATTTCCGGTGGCCCGCGGAATCCCGTCTCACGTGCCGTCCGCCCAATGCACCGTCCCACGTGCCGTACGACGGCCACCGGCGGCGCCTGTCGTGCGTCGTCTTCCCCTCCCCGAACCGCGTTGGCGGATCCCGGCACGCCGGACGTGGTGCATGCGTTTGAGCCACCACGGGCACCAGCAGCGTGCGGTGGGCGTGATGGCAGGATGAGGGAATGGTGACGAATCAGCCGTGGGCAGAGCTCCACCGTGATCTCTCGGCGGCGCGGACATGGGTGTACGACCCGGTCGGTTTTGCCTGCTCACAGCCGGTGTCCGAGCCGGAGAGCGCCGAGTACGCGGCTCACGGGTTCACGCTCGACGGGCTCTCGGTCAGGTTCCGGGTGGCCAAGACCACCCCGACGAAGGTTGGCCAGTTCGTCACCGTCTGGCAGCGGTCTGCGGAGGGGCCGATCCGGCCCTTCGACGCCGACGACGGGATCGACCTCATCGTCATCAGCAGCCGCGACAGCGGCCACTTCGGACAGTTCGTGTTCCCGAGCGAGGTGCTGTGCGAGCGCGGGATCATGTCCCGGAACGGCTCCGCCGGGAAGCGAGGGTTCCGCGTCTACCCGCCGTGGGTGACCACGACCAATCGCCAGGCCCGCAGCACTCAGGCGTGGCAGGTGAACCACTTCCTGCGCCTCGGCGAGGACGGGCTTGTCGACCTGGCGCGCGCCCGCGCCCTCTACTACGCGTAGATCCACGCATAGGTCCACCACGCGTAGGTCCACGCCTCGGTCTCGGCCAGGCAGCCGGAACCACCCGGCGCCGCGGCGGCCGTAAGGCCGTCCGCCGCGCCGGGGCTCCTTCCGCTCCCAGCGGCTATCGCTTGCGGCGGCGGATCGCTCGGGTGACGACCGGCGGGAGCACGTCGGCGGCGAGCCGCCGGACCGCGGTGGGGCGGCGCGCCGCGGCGGCGGACGCCGGTGCGGTGGGCGCGGAGCGCTGCTCGGGGGCGGGGTCGCGCGGCTCATCGGCGTAGCGGGACGTGGGCGGGATCGGGTTCGCGGGCTTCCCCGAGAACCGCAGCACCCTGCGGCCCGCGATCTCCTGCACGCTGGTGTGCATCCCCTTGCGCCACTCCTCGTCCGCGAGCAGCTCGTCCTGGATCGGCTCCGGATCGCCCCAGGTGCCGTAGAGCTTCTGCGTCGTCAGGCAGATCGGCCGCAGGCCCCGGGTGAACACCGCCTCCCAGGTCGCGGCGGCCACCCCGGGGGTGTGCTCGGAGCGGAAGTCGTCGAGGACGACGAGACCGCCGGGCACCAGCGTGCTGTGCGCGGTGCCGATGTCGCCCGCCACATGCTCGTACAGGTGCGAGGCGTCCACGTGGATGAAGCGGCAGGTGTCCGCGCCGACGTGGTCGGGCACGACGGAGGTCGGCCCCTGGATGACGAACGGCAGCTCGTCCCAGAAGGCCAGGTAGTTCTGCTCGAATGCGGTGCGGGTCAACGTGGAGTACGACTTGCGTGCCTCCGCCGCGTTCTTCTCGTCCGGCGCGTCCGCGTCGAAGAGGTCACAGACCGTGAACCGCTCGTTCGCCCGCAGATACGCGGCGGTGAAGATGGCGCTCTTGCCCATGTAGGCGCCCATCTCCATCAGGTCCCCGTGCTGCCCGAGGCGCTCCTGGCGGGTCAGAAAGCGGTCGAACAGTACTTGGTCAAGGCTGGGGAACCAGCCCTTGACGTCATTCAGGCTGCGGGGACGCTGGGCCGCGGGGGCGGTGGTGACCGTCATGTGGCTCTCTGTTCGTCGATGGCGGCGGTCCGGAGAGACGTGTCCGGTAATCGTGTCCGGGAGCCCCTGGGGGAAAGGATCCTCGGGGACGGGGTCCTGGGGGACGCGAGTGGCCGCCACGGTCGCAGTGAAAGGCAACGCGGGACCGTCTCTCCTGTGACCATTTTGTGACCACGCCTCCTCCGGAAGGTCTTACGGAGCGGTGACGGAACGGCGCGGGGGCGGGCCCCGGCGCCCGCTCGGGCCTAGCGTCGTCCCCATGCGTGTACTGGTCACCGGAGGTGCGGGCTTCATCGGCTCGCATATCGTCACCGCCCTCACCGAGCACGGCCATGAGCCGGTCGTCCTCGATGCCCTGCTCCCGGCCGCTCATCCGACGCCGCCTGTGGTGGACGGGGAGTGGATCCATGCCGATGTGCGGGACCGGGAGGCGGTGGTCGCGGCGCTGCGCGGCGTGGACGCCGTATGCCACCAGGCGGCGATGGTCGGTCTCGGCAAGGACTTCGCGGACGCCCCGGCCTATGTGGGCTGCAACGACCTGGGCACCGCGGTGCTGCTGGCGGCGATGGCGGAGCGCGGGGTGCGCGAACTGGTGCTGGCCGGGTCGATGGTCGTCTACGGGGAGGGCCGCTACGACTGCCCCCGCCACGGCCGGGTCCGTCCCGGTCCGCGCGCCGAGGCGGATCTCGCGGCGGGCCGCTTCGACCCCCGCTGCCCCGAGTGCGGCACATCGCTGCGGCCCGGCAAGGTGGAGGAGGACGCACCGGTCGATCCACGCAATGTGTACGCGACGACGAAGCTGGCCCAGGAGCATCTGGCGGCGGCCTGGGCCCGGTCGGTGGGCGGCCGTGCGGTGTCGCTGCGCTACCACAATGTGTACGGGCCGGGGATGCCGCGCGACACCCCCTACGCGGGGGTCGCCTCCTTCTTCCGCTCCGCCCTGGCGCGCGGCGAGGCGCCCACGGTCTTCGAGGACGGCGGCCAGCGCCGGGACTTCGTCCATGTCCGGGACGTGGCCGCGGCCAATGTCGCCGCCCTGGAGGCGGCGCCGGAAGTGGTGGCGCCGTCCACGCTGACCGCGTACAACACCGGCAGCGACGACCCCCATACGGTGGGCGAGATGGCCGCGGCCCTGGCCACGGCGTTCGGCGGCCCGGCGCCCGTGGTGACGGGCGGGTACCGGCTGGGCGACGTACGGCATATCACCGCGTCGTCGCGGCGGATCCGCGAGGCACTGGGCTGGCGCGCGGCGATCTCCTTCACGGAGGGCATGACCGCGTTCGCCCGCGCCCCACAGCGCGCGGGGGTGTGAGGCTGACGGGGTCTGAGGCCGCGGCGGGGCGGGTTGGCCTGGGCGTGCGGGGGCCGGGGCTGAGGTGACGGCGGCCTGAGGGGAGGAGCCGCTCACGTGACGGCGGACCAAGTGGCCGAGGGGCTGAGCCGCTCACGTGACGGCGGTCTGAGCGGCCCCAGGGGCCGAGTCGCCTAAGGGACCGAGTCGCTTAAGTGACGGCGGCGGGAAGGCGGACCTCGAAGCGGCAGCCGCCGTCGACGTTGCGGACCGCCGCCTGGCCGTCGTGCGCCTCGACGATGCCGCGGACGATGGCGAGGCCCAGACCGGCGCCCGCCGGGGGTGTGCGGGCGTTGCTGCCGCGCCAGCCGGTGTCGAAGACGCGCGGAAGGTCCTCCTCCGGGATCCCGCCGCAGCCGTCGGTGACCGACAGCACGACCGTGTCCGCCTCCCGCTCCGCGGTCACCGCGACCGTGCCGTCCGCCGGGGTGCGGCGGACGGCGTTGACGAGCAGGTTTCCGAGCACACGGGTCATCTCCTTGCCGTCGACCTCCACCGGGACGGGGTCCACACGGTCGCCGATCAGCTGGACGCCCAGCTCTCGGGCGAGCGGATCGACCCCGGCGAGGGCGTCGCCGATCAGGTCGTAGACGGATATCCGGGTGGGGCTGAGGGAGAGCGCCCCGGCGTGGATGCGGGAGAGCTCGAAGAGGTCGCCGACCATCGTGTTCAGCCGCTCCACCTCGGTGCGGATCCGGCGGAGGTAGCGGTCCGGGTCCGGGGCCACCCCGTCCTCCAGCGCCTCGGACATCGCGCGCAGCCCCGCCAGCGGGGTGCGCAGATCGTGGGATATCCAGGCGACCAGCTCCCGGCGGGAGGACTCCAGGGCGCGCTCACGCTCGCGGGAGGCGGCCAGCTTGGCGCTGGTGGCGGCCAGTTCACGGCCGAGCGCGGCGAGTTCGGCGGTGGCCTGGCCGTCGGGGGCGGCGAAGCTCCCGCCGTCCCCGAAGGAGCGGGCGGCGAGGGCCAGCGCGTTGCTGCGCGCCACCACCCAGCGGCCCAGCAGCAGCGCGGTGGCCAGGGACACCACGGCGGCCATGGCGCAGACGGTCGTGACCACCGTCAGGTCGTGCGGGGACAGGAACATCGCCCAGGCGACGGCCAGCGTCCCGGTGAGCATCGCCGTGACCGCGACGGCGGCGACGACGGCGAGGGACACCGCGACCGAACGCCCGCGCACCAGCCGCAGCGCCAGCGCACCCAGCAGACCGGCCGCCGCCGCGCCGAGGAAGGCGAACGCCGCCATGAGGACCACATCACGCATCGGAACCCGCCCCCCGCCCGTCGCCGTCCCGTCGCCCCTCGTCCCGTCGGCCGTCGTCCGGTGACCCCTCGCCGTCGGCCTCGGGCGGGGCGTCGAAGCGGTAGCCGATGCCCCAGACGGTCTGGATGAGCCGGGGCGCGGCGGGATCGTCCTCGACCTTTCCGCGCAGCCGCCGCACATGGACGGTGACGGTGGACAGATCCCCGAAGTCCCAGCCCCACACCTCGCGCATCAGCTCCTCGCGGGTGAAGGCCACCCCCGGGTGGCGCAGCAGAAAGGACAGCAGGTCGAACTCGCGAACCGTCAGGGCGAGTTCCCGGCCGTCCCGGGTGGCGCGCCGGGCCAGGGGATCGAGGCTGATCCCGGCACGGTGTGCCACACCGTCCGGGGCGGGGGCGGACGAGCCGGGGACCTGTGCACCGGTCCGGCCGCGGCGCAGCACCGACTCGACGCGCAGCACCAGCTCCCGTGGGCTGAACGGCTTGGTGACGTAGTCGTCCGCGCCGATCTCCAGACCGAGGATCCGGTCCTCCTCGTCGCCGCGCGCGGTGAGCATGATGACCGGCACCGGGCCCTTGTCCCGGAGCGCGCGGCACACCGCCAGCCCGTCCATACCGGGCAGCATCAGATCGAGGACGACCAGGTCCGGCCAGCGGGTGGCGGCGCGGGCGAGCGCCCCGGGGCCGTCGGCGGCCTGGTCCACGGCGAATCCGGCCCGGCCGAGGTACCCGGCGACGACCTCGGCCACGGTCGGATCGTCGTCCACGATGAGCACGCGGGTGGGAGACGGGGTCTGCTGCATGCCCCACAGCGTGACACCAGGTCCGGCGCCAAGGGGCGGCAGGGAGCCCGCGAACCGGGCGACGTCCGTGTTTCGTAAGAACCTGAAGCCCGAAATGTCGCTTTCTCCTTCGTAGTGTGGTGCGGGTGACAAACTCGACCACCCCCTGTGCGGACGTCGTCCTGCCCTGTCTGGACGAAGCCGCCGCCCTGCCCTGGGTGCTGGCCCGCATCCCGGCCGGCTGGCGCGCCATCGTCGTCGACAACGGCTCCACGGACGGCTCGGCCGCGATCGCCCGCGCCCACGGCGCCACCGTCGTGCACGAACCGCGCCGTGGCTTCGGCGCCGCCTGCCACGCCGGGCTCCTCGCCGCCGAGGCCGACATCGTCTGCTTCTGCGACTGTGACGCCTCGCTCGACCCCGGCCTGCTGACCGCCTTCGTGCGGACCGTCGCGGAAGGCGGCGCCGACCTCGTGCTTGGCCGGCGACGTCCCCAGGAGCGGGGGGCCTGGCCGATGCACGCCCGGCTCGGCAATATCGCGCTGACCCGCATGCTGCGGCGGCGCACCGGCCTCACGCTGGGCGACCTCGGCCCACTGCGGGCCGCGCGGCGCGAACCGCTGCTCGCCCTCGGCCTCACCGACCGCCGAAGCGGCTACCCGCTGCAGATGGTCGTGCGGGCCGCGGACGCGGGATGGCGGGTCGAGGAGCGGGAGGTGCCGTACCGGCCGCGCACCGGGAAGTCGAAGGTCACCGGCACCTGGCGGGGCACCTGGCACGCGGTGCGCGATATGCGCGCCGTGCTGCGCCAACCGCCGGTGGCCCACGGCCTGGCCGCCTCCACGAGGGCCGCACGGTGAGCGCCGCGCCACGCGAGGGTGCGAACGCGGGAGAGGCCCTCTCGACTCCCGACCGCCCCGGCTCCGGACCCGATACCGCCGACGGGCCGGTCCCCGGTGCGGATATCCGTGCGGACACCGGCTCCCAGTCCACCAACGAGGACGGGACGACGCTGCTCATCATCGCCAAGGAACCGGTGCCCGGGCGGGTGAAGACCAGACTCACTCCCCCGTACACCCCCGCCGAGGCCGCCTCGCTCGCCGAGGCGTGCCTCGCCGACACGCTGCACGCCGCGCTCGCCATGCCCGCCCGCCGCAGGGTGCTGGTGCTCGACGGGCACCCCGGGCCGTGGCTGCCGCCGGGATTCGACGTGGTGCCGCAGTGCGACGGCGGTCTGGACGAACGGCTGGCCGCGGCCTTCGCCGCCTGCCGGGGCGCCGCCCTGCTGATCGGCATGGACACCCCGCAGGTCACCCCCGCTCTGCTCGCCCCCGCGCTGGGCCCGAACGGCTGGCACGACTGCGACGCCTGGTTCGGCCCGGCCGCCGACGGTGGCTTCTGGGCCCTGGGCCTCGCGCAACCGGACCCCGGGCTGCTGCGGGGCGTGCCGATGTCCACCGCCACCACCGGTGCCGCACAGCGGCGCCGGCTGACGGACGCGGGGCTGCGGGTGCGCGACCTGCCGATGCTGCGCGACGTGGATACGGCGGAGGACGCCGCACGCGTGGCGGCCGATGTCCCGGGCGGCCAGTTCGCCCGGACCCTCGCCCGGCTGTCCCGGACCACCGCCCGATGAGCGCGGCGGAGACGGTGCGAGACGGATCCGTACGCGACGGATTGGTGAGAGACCGATCCGCACACGACGGATCGGTACGAGACGGGCCGGTACGCGAGCGGACTCCCGCTCGCCGTGCGGCGGCCGCCTGGCACGCCGACCCCTATGTCCGGGCGCTGCACGCGGGCCGAGGTCCGCTGTTCCTGCGCCGAGCCGACGGCTGGATGCTGCCCTTGGACGTCGAACGCTGGTGTGCGGACGCCGACGCGGCCGACCGGACCGTGCTCCGGCGCTGCCAGGGCCCGGCCCTCGACATCGGCTGCGGACCCGGTCGGCTGGTGGCCGCGCTGGCCCTGCGCGGGCGCCCCTGCCTGGGCATCGACGTCAGCCAGGCCGCGGTCGCCCGAACGGTCCGTGCGGGTGGGCCCGCGCTGTGCCGCTCGGTCTTCGAACCGCTGCCCGGCGAGGGACGCTGGGGCACGGCGCTGCTGATCGACGGCAACATCGGCATCGGTGGCGATCCGCAGGCACTCCTCGCGCGCGTCGCTCAACTCATAGCCCCCGACGGGCTGCTGCTCGTGGAGGCCGCGACGGCCGATGTGGACGAGCGGGTGCGGGTGCGCGTGGACGACGGCCGGGGCGACGTGGGAACGGCCTTCCCCTGGGCCCGGGTCGGCGTCCCGGCGCTGCTGCACCACGCGCGCGCGGTGGGCTGGAACCCGGTCGAGCAGTGGACCGCGCGGGACCGGAGCTTTGTGTCGCTGCGCCGCACACCGCCCCTGCCCCGGTCCGCCACGGAGCGCTGAGCCGTGCCCGCATCGCTGCGCGGCCTGCTGCGGCCCGGCCGACTCGCCCGATGGACCGGCCGGGTGCCTGATCAGCACTCCGGCCCGGGCCCTCGCCCACCGGCCCGCGACCGCCTCGCACCACCGCCTGGCAGCATGGACGAGCCGCGCCCGACAGAACGTCCCACCCGGGCCGCGCGGGCGCGGCCCACCCACCCGTGGATCACCCCGCTCGCGCTGGCCACGCTGCTCGGCTCGCTGGTCGCCGTCCTCGCCCTGACCTTCCGCAGGGACGACTTCCACACCGCGCCCGGCACGCTCTCCCGCTGGTACGCCCTCGCCTGGGTGCTGTTCGCCGCGGCGGCATGGACGGTCCGCCGCCTGGGCGCCCGCCACGCCGCCGTCTTCGTGCTCGTGGGGAGCGCCGTGGTCGCCGCCACGGGCCTGCTCGCGCCGCCGCGCACCAGCACCGACGCGTACCGCTACGCCTGGGACGGACGTGTGCAGGCCGCGGGCATATCCCCCTATGACCACGCGCCCGAGGACCCCGCGCTCGCTTCGCTCCGCGACCGCTGGCTCTTCCCGAAGGGCCCCGCCTGCCATGGCCCCGACCGCGCCCCCGTCCGCACCGCACCCGGCGCCCACCCGGGCGCCAATCCAGCGCCCGACCACCCCCACGGCACCCCCGACCACACGCGCGGCACCTCCGGCCCCGCCGAGCCGCAGTGCACCCGCCTCAATCGCCCCGCGGTCCATACGATCTATCCTCCCGTCGCAGAGGGCTATTTCCTGCTTGTACACCGCTCGGCGCCGTCAGGTTCCACCCTCCTCCCCCTGCAGACCGGCGGCGCACTGCTGTCCGTCGCCACCACCGCCGTGCTGCTCGCCGCGGCACGCCGCCGCCCCGATCCCCGCCTCGCGACCGCCCGCGCGGCGCTGTGGGCCTGGTGCCCGGCCGTGCCGGTGGAGGCGGTGAACAACGCCCATGTCGACGCGCTGGGCGTGCTGTTGACCGTCGCGGGCCTGGTCGCCGTCCCCCGCCGCCGCGCTCTGGGCGGCGTGCTGCTCGGCGCGGCGATCGCGGCCAAGCTGCTGCCCGCCATGGCCCTGCCGGGTGCGCTCTCCGGCGTCCTCGCCATGAGCCCCAAGACCCCCAAGGCCCCTGAAAACGCCGGGAGCCCCGCCCCTCCGACCGCCCGGATCCGCCGCGCGGCGGCAGCGGCGGTGCGCCCTGCCGCGGCGATCGTGCTGCCCGCCGCGGCCGTGGTCGCGCTCGGCTACCTCCCGTACGTCCTGCTCTCGCGCTCCTCCGTGCTCGGCTATCTCACCGGCTATGTGGCCGAGGAGGGGTACGAGACGGGCTCCGCCGCCGCGGACGACAAGAACCGCTACGCGCTGCTGCGTCTGCTCCACCCCGCCCCGGAGAGCTGGGCCCTGCCGGTGGTCGCCGCCGTCCTCCTCGTGGTCGTCGCCCGAGTGCTGCTGCGCGGCGATCCCGGGCGGCCCTGGCGCGGCGCGCTGGTGGTGACCGGGACCGCGTTCCTGCTGATGACGCCGGGCTATCCCTGGTACGCGCTGCTGGTGGTGGCGCTGGTGGCCCTCGACGGGCGCTGGGAGTGGCTCGGCCTGTCGCTCGCGGGAGTTGCCCAGTATGTGACGGCCCGTGCGGTCGACGACGGCGCGTGGGTCGGAACGCTCGGGTACGCGGTCGCCGGTGCGGCGGTCATGGCCGGCTGGGCCGTGCGGGCCCTGCGGGCGGCTTCCGCTCCCCCGCCGCCGGGGCCCCACGCCGAGGCCCCGGGCGGCGGCGCCACACCCGGATCGCCACCCGGATCGCCAGCCATACGGCCGAGGCGCCGAAGAGTCCCGCGGTGATCAGCAGCCAGCGCGGCCAGAAGACATCGGCGCTCAGCCCGGTCGCGTTCTCGTAGCGGCGCTCCTGCCGGCCGAGGATCAGCGGGAACCACACCAGCAGAAGCAGCCCGGAGAGGAAGACGGGCACCCGCACATGGTTGATCCACCGGGCCGTGGCCGGGAGTACGGCGCCCACGGCCCGGTCGGCGATCGCGTACAGCGGGAGCAGCACCAGGTCGTGCAGCAGCGCGCCGCCGACGATCCACAGCACGATCCCGAACCAGTCGCCGCTCAGCAGCCTGACCCCGGCGTAGGCGGTCAGCGCGAAGGAGCACATCAGCAGCACGAGCTGCAGCGGCGACTCCTTCTCCAGCCGCCGCAGTCCGAGGCGGTGCAGGGCGGCCCGCGGCCCGAAGCGGCGCAGTGCGGCCTTCATACGGTCTCCTCGGAGCCCCTTCATACGGTCTCCCCGAAACCCTCTCCTGCGGCCTCCCCCAAGCCCCTTCACGCGGTCTCCTCAAAGTTCCCGAAGGTCAGTCGGCCGACCCACTTGGTGTTGTGCACACCCGGGGCCCCGGGCACGATCACCCGCGCCGGATAGCCGTGGTCGGGCGACAGATCCGCGCCGTTGACCCTCAGGGCCAGCAGCGAGCGGGAGTCGCGGACCTGGACGTCGCTCAGCACGACGCGGCGGAAGGAGCCGTGCCGCTGCACCGACTCCACCAGGACCCTCGGCGGCCGGTCGGCATGGCCCACCAGCGCGGCGAGGTCGGCCAGCCGCACCCCGTCCCACCGCTGGTCGGACGTGGACCACCCCTCCACACAGGCGATGGGCAGCGCCGCGCCGTGTCGCGGCAGCCGCAGCAGTTGCTCCCGGGTGAGGACGGTCTCGCGGCCCGTCGCGCCCCGTACCACCAGCCGCCAGTCGGGCCCGATGTCGCGGGCGCGGAGGCCGACGGCCATGGCGGTCTTGTTGATCTGGAAGCCGTTGGGCCCCGACCCCGGGTTGCGGCCGTGCGGCGCGAGCACGGCGGTCTCGCGCAGCGGGCCGCCGATGCTCTGACCGGCCGTCACCACCAGCAGCGCGAACGAGCCGGTGCCGACCATGGCGAGCGCGCCCCGCCGTGACATGGTGGGCGCGGCCGGTTGCGGGCTGACCAGGCCGGTCTCGTCCGGCGGCTCCGGCTTGGTGTCCGGGGCGCGGGTGCGCAGCTCGGCCCGCAGATCGCGACTGCGCAGCGCCCGCACCATGGCCGGGAACCGCAGCGCCACATGGACCACGAGGGCGGCCATGAAGATCCACGCCCCGTAGAAGTGCAGCGGGTAGAAGGACCCCGGGAAGATGTAGTCGAGCTGGACGTTGAGCACCCCGGTCGCGAACTCGAACAGCCCGCCGCCGACCAGCGCCAGCAGCGAGAGCCGCTCCAGCCCGTGCCCCACCGACCGCACCGGCGGCCAGGTGAACAGCTTGGGGATGACCGACCACAGCTTGGCCAGCAGCACGGGGACGAGCACGATCCCGAGGGTGACGTGCACGCCCTGGTTGACGCGGTAGAGCCAGGAGGGGTTGGTCGGCCAGGTGAAGAGATAGAAGCCGAGCAGCCCCTTGTCCGGGGTCTGATCGTTGACCGGGGACAGATCGGGGTTGTAGGCGGCGTACGACAGCAGTCCGGTCACGAACAGCACGGGCAGGCCGAAGAGCAGGATCAGGCCGAGGACAGACGTCAGCCAGGGGCCGCGCAGCGGGCTTCGCCACAGGGCGCGACGGTCACGGTGAGTACGGGGAGGGTGGCTCATGGCATGACCGTAGGGCGGGCGCGCCGCGTTCCGGAGCCTTGAACCCATGACAAAACGGTGACGTCAGCCGCCCCGGCCGCAAGGATCTGACGGTCCGGTGACGGCGCGCGGCGCGGCGGCCCGGACGCGGGCTTCACGACGTAGCGTGACGTCGTGAAACTCCCTCTCCACAGCGGCATCGACACCCGGGCCATCGGGAACGAGAAGCGGACCGGCCGCCGCCGGGACGTGCTCGCCGCCGCTGCCGCCGCCGTGCTCTTCGCCGTCGCCGCCGTCGTCGGCACCCTGATCCAGCGGGCCCATCACTCGCTGTACGTCGACTGGGCGCCGCTGTACGCCGACTGGCTGCCCCATGTGGGCCCCGGCACGCCCGCCGCCCTGGCCGTCGCCGCAGCGGTCGTCGTCCACGGCCCCCGGCTCGCGGTGCGGCTGCCGTGGCGCGGGCTGCTGGGGACCGTCTGGGCGGCGTCCATGGCCTGGATCTGGTCACTGGCGCTGGTCGACGGATGGCAGCGGGGGGTGGCGGAGCGGCTGACCGCGCGCCACGAATATCTGCGCGGTGTCGACCGGTTCCACGACATCGGCGCGGCCCTGCGCGGCTTCACCGGCCACATCCTGCTCACCCAGCCCGACCACTGGCCCGCCCATATCGCGGGCCATCCGCCGGGCGCCGTGCTCACCTTCGTGGGCCTGGACCGGCTGGGCCTGGGCGGCGGCGGGTGGGCGGGGGCCTTCTGCATCACGGTGGGCGGCTCGGCGGCGGTCGCGATCCTGGTCACGCTGCGCGCCCTGGGGCAGGAGCGAGCCGCGCGCGCTGCCGCCCCGTTCCTGGTCCTGGCGCCCGGGGCGGTCTGGGTGGGCGCCTCGGCCGACGGCTATTTCGCGGCCGTCGCGGCCTGGGGGCTCGCGCTGCTGGCGCTCGCGGCGACGCGTACGGTCCGGGCGCCCGGGGCCGTCGCGTTCGGCTCCGGGCTGCTGCTGGGGCTGACGGCCTATCTCTCCTACGGGCTGACGCTGCTGGCGCTGCCCGCCGCCGCCGTGCTCCTGCTCGCCCGCACCGCCCGGCCGCTGCCCTTCGCGCTGATCGGGGCGGCGGTGGTGGCCGGTGCGTTCACGTTGACCGGCTTCCAGTGGTGGGAGGGGTACTCGCTGCTGGTCGAGCGCTACTACCAGGGCGTGGCCTCGGACCGCCCGTACGCGTACTGGGTCTGGGCCAACCTCGCGGTCGCGACCGTGGTCGCCGGTCCGGCTTGTGTCGCGGGCGCGCGGCGCATGCTGTCGGCGGTGCCCGACACCGTAAGGCGGTTGCGCCCGGGCGGTCCGGGCGCCCCGGACGGGCTCGTGGTGCTGACCTTCGCCGTGCTGTTCGCGCTCGTCGTGGCCGATCTGTCCGGGATGAGCAAGGCCGAGACGGAGCGGATCTGGCTTCCCTTCCTGGTCTGGCTGCTGCCCACCGCCGCGCTCCTGCCCGCTGTTGATCGTCGCCGCTGGCTTGTGGCCCAGGCGTGTCTCGGACTGCTCGTCAATCACCTGCTTTTGACCGGTTGGTGAGGAGACCGATGTGAAGGGCACGTGATACTTCTGTGATACTGAGGGGGACGTACATCTGTACTGTTGCCAGGGGGCGGGACCCGTGAAGGCGCTGAAGATCGTGAAAGCGTTGAAGGCTTTAAACGCGAAGAACGCCTATGGCGTGGCCGCGCCCATAGGCGCGCTCACGGCCGTGGCCGTCGTGGTGGCGCTGCTGATAGCCCTGACCTCGCCGGGGGACGCGGGCGGCACACAGGACGGGGACCTCCCCGCCGCCGCGGCGTCTCCCAAGTCGGACCGGGTCCCCAGGGAGCCCAAGAAGAAGGACAAGTACGCCCATTGGGACGGCAAGGTCAAGGTGCTCGGGGACGGCTCCACGTCCTACACCGGACCGCAGCCCCATCAGCTCAAGCCCGAGAAGCTCAAACCCGGTGAGAAGCCGCCGCAGTTCGTGGTCTTCTCCTGGGACGGCGCGCTGGAGAACGACGACCATCTCTTCTCCCGCTTCCGCCAGGTGGCCAAGGAGAGCGACGCCACGATGACGTTCTTCCTGAGCGGCATGTATCTGCTGCCCAAGGCGAAGAGCGACCTCTATCGGCCGCCCCAGCACAAGCCGGGCTCGGCCGCCATATCCTTCCCCACCGACGAGCACATCAGGGAGACCCTGGAGCAGCTCAGCGGGGCCTGGCAGGACGGCAACGAGATCGGCTCCCACTTCAACGGCCACTTCTGCGGCGCCAAGGGCGGGGAGGACTGGTCCACCCAGGAGTGGAAGAGCGAAACGGAGCAGGCCGTCTCCTTTGTGAAGCACTGGAAGACCAACACCGGCTTCACCGACATCAAGCCGCTGCCGTTCGACTACGACGTGGAGCTGGCCGGCGGGCGCGCGCCGTGCCTGGAGGGCCAGAAGACGCTGATTCCGGCCATCAAATCCCTCGGCTGGCGCTATGACGCCAGCTCCCCCGGCGACTTCCAGCTCTGGCCGTCCAAGATCGACGGAATCTGGAACTTCCCGCTGCAGCTGGTGCCGTACCCGGAGAGCGAGAAGCAGGTCCTCTCGATGGACTTCAACTTCCTCTTCAACCAGTCCGGTGACAGCACCGAGGGCGATCCGGCGAAGTACGCGGAGTGGGAGCGGCTGACCCGCGAGGGGTATCTGAACGGCTTCGAGCGGGCCTACAACGGCAGCCGGGCGCCGCTGTTCATCGGCAATCACTTCGAGACCTGGAACGGTGGCATCTATATGCAGGCCATCGAGGACGTGATGCGGAGCGTCTGCCGCCGCGACGGGGTGCGGTGCGTGTCGTTCAAGCAGCTCGCCGACTGGCTGGACGCCCAGGACCCGAAGGTCCTGGCGAAGCTGCGGATGCTGGACCCGGCGGAATCGCCGGACTGGTCCACGTACACCAAGACCAAGTAGCGGCGGAAGCGGTCCTGTTGCCGGCCTTCCGCCAGGGCTTGTTCCGCCGGGGCTTACTCCGCCGCCCGGTCCGTCATATAGCTCTTCCAGATGTCCAGGGGGTAGGCGTCGCCCGAGGTGTCGGTGGCTTCCCCGCCCATCCCCTTGAGCGGCATCAGCTCCTGCGACTTGGGGTCCACCCGGGACAGCGAGACCGCCGTCGACAGCTTCTTGGTGTAGCCGACGAACCAGGCGGAGTTGCCGTCCTGCGCCGTGCCCGCCTTACCGGCCACCTCACCACCGGCCGCGGCGGCTCCGTGCGCCGCGCCGTCCGGGCTCTGGACGGCGCCCCGCAGCGCCTCGTCCACCTGCGCCGCGACCGTCGTGCTGAAGGCCCGCTTGGCGCTGTCCTTGCGCAGTTCGAGGCGCTGCCCGCCGTGGGTGAGCCCGCTCACCGAGTACGGCGCGTAGTGGGTGCCCTCGGCGGCGAACGTCCCGTAGGCGCTGGCCATACGGATCGAGCTGGGCGTCGCGGTGCCGAGCGAGAACGCGGGCACCCGCGCCCCGAAGCTGCTGGGCAGCAGCCCCGCGTCGATGGACGCCTGCCGGACCCGGTCCAGGCCGACGTCCATGCCAAGCTGGATCATCGGGGTGTTGATGGACCGCACGATCGCCTGGCGCAGGGAGACCTGCCCATAGGAGGCGTCACCGTCGTTGCCGGCCCGCACGATCTTGCCGCTGCGGTCCCAGTACGGCCCCTCGGGCGTATGCACCGCGATCTTGTTGTCGCCGTTGTAGAGCGTCGAGGGCGTCACGGGCGTCCGCTCCCCGTTGCGCTTCAGCAGAACGCCGTCGCGCAGCGCGGCGGCGTAGACGAAGGGGGTGAAGGAGGTGCCGGCCGGGACGTTGGAGGCGTTCGCGTCGTTGAATCCCTGCTCCAGATAGCCGGGGCCGCCGTACAGCGCGCGTATCGCGCCCCCGGGAGCCACCGAGGCTGCGCCGATCCGCACATGGCGGTCCTCGGGGCGCTGCTCGGGATCGAGCGTGTCCCGGGTCTTCTTCACCGCCTTGGCGAGCGCCTGGACCTTCGGCTTCTCGAAGGTGGTGTGAATCTGATAGCCGCCCAGGTCGAAATCGGCGGCGGATATCTCGGTATGGGAGCTCACATACGCCTTGGCCGTCTCGACCAGATAGCCGACCTGACCGGTGAGCCCGGCCGGCTTGGGCGGCGCCTTGGGCTCGGGGAACGACGTATAGCGGGCCCGCTCGGACCGGGAGAGCTTTCCGATGTCGACCATCCGGTCCAGCACCCACTTCCAGCGGTCGACGGCCCGCTTGTGGTTCTTGGCGCTGAGCGTCGGATCGATTGTCCCGGCACCCTTGAGCAGCGAGGCGAGCAACGCGCCCTCGCTCGCGTTGAGTTCCGAGACGTCCTTGCCGTAGTACGCGTACGCCGCCCGCTGAATGCCGTAACTGCCGCGCCCGAACCAGCTGGTGTTCAGATAGCGCTGAAGGATCTCCCGCTTGCTCATCCGGTCGTCCAGCTTGATGGCCATGAACATCTCGGTGAGCTTGCGGGAAAATGTCTGGCGCTGATTCAGATAGGCATTCTTCACATACTGCTGGGTGATGGTGGATCCGCCCTGGGTCTCACCGCCCGTCACCATCCGCGTCACGGCGCGCATCAGCCCGCTCGGGGACACTCCGCTGTCGGAGTAGAAACTGGCGTTCTCGGCGGCGAGCACCGCCCACTGGACATCCTGCGGCACCTTGCCCAGCGGCACCTCCTGCCGGTTGACCGGACCGGTGCGGGCCATCTCGGTGCCGTCGGCCCAGTAGTAGACGTTGTCCTGCTGGGTGGCGAAGTCGTTCAGGTTCTTGGGTATGTCGGTCTGCAGATACAGATAGCTCAGCAGACCGGTCAGCGAGCCGAGGCAGAACAGGAAGAACAGGGTGATCTGACGCCACGTCGGCAGCCATCGCCCCACACCACGCCGCCCCGCCCGGGGGTAGTCCAGCCGGACCCGCGCGGCCGCCCAGCGACGCAGCCGCATCCCCCGGCTCCCCGAGGACGGCTTTCGGCGGTGCTTGCGGTGCTTCCCCATGGCGTTGTCACTGCTGCCCAGCACGTGTTTCCCCCACGCTCGCTCCGCGCGCGGGCGCGGCACAAAGGTGTGATCTTCCATCCCCCCGGACCAGACCGATCCTATTTTCCCCTCTGAACGTCTGTCGCCACAGGGCCCGAATTTTTTGTAACAGTGACCATATTCAGCGACACCACCCACCCGGTGACCTTTCGCACCGCCCGGACCCACCGCTGCCCGACACCCCCGCGTACGCCCCTCCGGCATGATGCCGCGAAGCTCAAATGAAGCTCTGAACCAGGGGGCCGGGGGATTCGTCCTCCTTATACGGGGTCATCACCCCGGCACGCGAGAACAACACCGCGGGGGACGCGGTACGGAACGAGGAGGGGGAGCCATGATGCGCCTCGGTACCGGAATCGGCTGGCGACCGGAGATCGCCGACGACATCGCGCGACTGCCCGGCATCGACTGGGTCGAGGTGGTGGCGGAGAACATCTGCCCCGACCATGTGCCGGACGCGCTCCGGCGGCTGCGCGAGCGCGGGACCACGGTGGTCCCGCACGGGGTGTCACTCGGCCTCGGGGGAGCCGAGCGGCCCGACCCCGGCCGCCTCCGGGCGCTGGCCGAGCGCGCCGAGGCGCTGGGCTCACCGCTGGTCACCGAACACATCGCGTTCGTCAGGGCCGGGGGGCCGCTGACCGCGTCAGCGGCCATCGAGGCCGGGCATCTGCTGCCGGTGCCACGGACCCGTGACGCGCTGGACGTGCTGTGCGAGAACGTACGCATCGCGCAGGACGCGCTGCCGGTGCCGCTCGCGGTGGAGAACATCGCGGCGCTGATCTCCTGGCCCGGCGAGGAGATGACCGAGGGCCAGTTCCTGGCCGAGCTCGTCGAGCGCACGGGGGTGCGGCTGCTCATCGACGTGGCCAATCTGCACACCAACCACGTCAACCGGGGCGAGGACCCGGCCAAGGCGCTGGACGAGCTGCCCACGTCGGCGATCGCCTACGTCCATGTGGCTGGCGGGGTCGAGAAGGACGGGGTGTGGCACGACAGCCACGCCCATCCGGTGACCCAGCCGGTGCTCGACGTCCTCGCCGAACTGTGCGCCCGTACGGCACCGCCCGGCGTACTGCTGGAGCGCGACGAGGACTTCCCGACGGCGGGGGAACTGGCGGACGAGCTGGACGCGATCCGTGGGGTGACGGCGGCGGGGGCGGTGGTGGGGATGGCGGAAGAGGCTGCCGCCGCGGTGACGGCCTCGGCCTCCGTCTCGGCCTCCGTAAGGCCCTCCGCCGCGCCCGAGGCTCCCGTGCCGGACGCCGTCCGTGAACGGCTGGCGCTCGCCCAGACCTCGCTGCTGTCCGCGCTGGTCGGGGGCACGCCGCCGCCCGAGGGCTTCGATCGGCGGCGGCTGCGGGTGCAGAGCGCGGCGCTGACGGCCAAGCGGGCGTCCGTGGTCGCCAAGGTGGCCCCGGAGCTGCCGGAGATCCTGGGCACCGGCTACCGCCCGGCGTTCGCGCGGTACGCCGACGGCCGCCCGATGACCGGCGGCTACCGCCGCGACGCGCTGGCGTTCGCCGAACATCTGCTGGCGGACAGGCGGCCCGACGACCCGGCGGCTCGGCGCCGTCTGACGCTGTGGTGGCAGGAGCGGTCCGGGCCCGCGCCCCTGGCGTCCCATCCGGCGGCGCGGCTGGCCCGCCGGGTCCGGCTCGCGCTGAGCGGGCGGCGAGCGGCATGAGCGCGGCGGTGATCCTGGTGTACGTGGCCGTCGCGCTGTCGTCGGTGGTACTCATCACCGGCACGGTCCGGGCCCGGCGCGGGGCGGCCGTGGGGCCGGTGGACGCCCGGGCGTACGACCTGCTGGAGGCCGCCTTCCTGGCGGGCGGGCCGGGCCGGATGGCGGACACCGTGATCAGCACGATGTACGCGGACGGGCGGCTGGCGATCGGCGGCCCCGGAGTGGTCTCGGTGCGGCAGCCGATCGCGCGCGGCCCGGTCGAGGAGGACCTGCTGCGGCTGTGCGCCCGCTCCCCGCACGGCGCCCTGAAGTGGCTGCGCCGGGAGTTGATGCGCAGTGCGGCGGTGCAGGCGATCGGCGACCGGCTGGCGGAGCGTGGGCTGATGGTGCGGCCGGACGCCCTCCGGCTCTGGCGGGGCGCGGCACGGGCGCAGAACACGCTCTGCGCGGTGGGCATGTTCCTGGGCATCATGATGAGCGTCGGCTCCATCGCCGACGGCGGACTTCCGCTGATCTTCGCGATCGCCCCCGCGCTCTTCACCGGCCTCCTCATCGGCGGAATCTGCGCCGGTGCGGCCAAGCGCCGGCTGACCGCCGCCGGGAAGCGGGCGCTGGCGGCGTACCGGAGGGAGTCGGGGGTCGGCGAACGGCGGCACGCCCTGTCCGTCGGCCATCCGGCGACGGTCCCCGTCACGGTCGTCGTCGCGCTGACCGGGGCGGCCGCCCTGACGGACGATCCGCTGCTGCGGAAGCAACTGCTGGACGCGCAGAAGGTGCCGGGCGGATCGGGGTCGTCGACCGACTCCGGGTCTTCGGGTGCCTCGGACTCCGGCGGCGGATCGTGGTGCGGCGGGGGCGGCTCCGGCTGCGGAGGCTCCTCGTGCGGCGGCTCGTCCTGCGGCGGAGGCGGGGGCGGCTCGTCCTGCGGCGGAGGCGGGGGCGGCTCGTCCTGCGGCGGGGGCGGCGGCTGCGGTGGTGGTGGTGGGGGCGGCTGCGGTGGTGGTGGGGGCGGCGGCTGCGGGGGCGGCTGAGCCGCCACACCACGGGCCGGATTGCCGCCAGGAGGTCCGGGCCCGGGAGGGCCAGGAGGTCCGGCAGGGCCCGCCTCGCACCACGATCGGCGGGCGCCGGGAACGGGCGGCCGACCCCAGCCCGACCGGGCCGAGCAGCAACCCGGTGCAACCGCCCAGCCCCCAGTGCCGACAACCATCACGCACACCACCACCAGAGGGCCCCAGGTGCGGACGGCCGGGCCGAGACCCGATGAAACCGCCCAGCCCCGGTGCCGATGACGATCCCACGCCCACGAGCAGCGGGCGCCGGGTGCGGGCGGTCAACCGTAGCTCTGCCGGGCCGAGCAGCAACCCAGTACAACCGCCCGGCCCCGGTGCCGCTGCCGATCGGTGAGGCGTCCTCACCGATCCGCAGCGGCTCGGGCGCCGCGTCCCGCACCGCCGTGGCCGTGCGGGTCGCGGGTGATCGGTCGCGGCCCTCGGGCAGGCCGTGCGGATCGCGCGCGACCGGTCGCGGTCCTCGATCAGGGCGAGCCGCGCCCGGGCGAGTCGTTCACATCGTGAAAACCGTGGCGCGACAGCGGTCGGGTCCAGTAGAACTCGGCCATGTTGTGGGTCCTTTTCCTGCTCGTCGCGTGGGGCGCGGCGGTTGTCAGTTGCACGCGTCTGTGCCTGGCGGCGGTCGCCGCCGCCCAGCCGATGGACCCTGATCCGGCGGCGGATGCGAAGGGCCTGAGCCTGTACGAGGCGGCGTTTCTGTCCGGCGGTCCGCGGCGGGTGGGCGAGCTGGTCCTCGTCACGATGTACCGCGAGCGCCGGCTGCTGCTCGCCCACACCGGCTGGGTCACCGTCGTGGTCCCGGACGGGCGGGACGAGCTGGAGCGGTCCGTGATCACCGCGATAGGACCGGAGGGCCAGTCCCCGGTGCGGCCGGTGCGGGCCGCGCTCGCCACCGCCGCCCCGGTGCGGGCGCTGGGCGACCGGCTGGTGGCGGCGGGGCTCGCGGTGCCCGCCTCTGCGCGTACGAACGTGGCGGTCGCGGTGCGGCATGTGCGGGCGGCCTGCGCACTGGTTCTGGCGACGGCGGCAGCCGCGCTGCTGCTGGTGCCGCCCGCGGCGGGGCGCGGTCCGGTGGCCTCGTGGTTCATGCTGCCCCTGCTGCTGACGGTGAGCTGTCTGCTGATCGCCCGGGTCGAGGCGCATCCGTACTCACGGTGGGCCTCCCCCGCCGGTCAGCGGCTGCTGGGCCGGATCGACGTGCCCCCGCGGCGGACCCTCGCCCAGCGCTCCGGCGGCGGCCCGGACGGCGGTGACGACGACGGCGAGGTGCTCACCGCGCTCGCGGTGCACGGCACCGCCGCCCTCCCCGACCGGGCGCTGCGCGCGGCGCTGAAGGGGCATTGGGGTCATTGACCCCGACACCGCGGCCCGGTGCTTTACATGGTCATCCGCCGCGCCAAATATCCCTTTCATCGCGCGATGCACGAAGGGATGGCCAGTGAGAGCAGCAGCGCTGTACGGCATCCTCGGCCCGCTGTCCCTGTCGCTGGCCATGAGCGCACTGCTCGCGACGCCCGCCACCGGCCGCCCGCTCGCCGCGTCCACCGCCCGCGCCGCCACGACGGCCACCGCGTCCAACCGGTCCGCCCCGGCCCCGGCCGGTGCGGCGGGCGCGCCACTTACCGGCCCGGCCTCCCCCACCGCCCCTTCGGCCTCCGCCGCGCCCGTCGCCCCCGCCGCGCCCGCCTGGAGCTCCTGGTCCGGCTCGCCCGCCTCGGTCGCCACGGCCGCCGCCCCGCCCGGTGACGCGGCCGCGGCCCGCGGGGTGGCGCTCGCCGCCCGGCGCGCGGCGGAGCGGGGCATCGGCTTCCGCCGCTGCCCCCGCGCCGAGGCCCTGGCCGCCCCCATCACCTGCGGAAAGGTCTCCGTCCCGCTCGACTACGCCCGTCCCGGCGGCAAGCACATCGCCCTCACCGTCAGCCGGATCCGGGCCACCGGCCCCAAGGCCCGGCGTCAGGGGGCGCTGGTCTACAACCCCGGCGGACCGGGCGCCTCCGGTATGGCGTTCCCCGAGTACGCGGCCGAGGTGGCCTTCCGCCGCGTGGCCGCCGCCTACGACTTCGTCGGCTACGCCCCACGGGGCGTGGGCCGTTCAGCCCCGCTGTCCTGCCAGCGGCCGTCGGCCTACGCCAAGGCGCCGACCAGCTCCCCGCCGCACCCCACCGCCGCCTTCAAACGGCGGCTGGTGGCGCGGGCGCGCGCCTATGTGCGGGGCTGTGTGCGCCGCGCGGGCAGCGCGCTCGCGCACTACACCACGCTGAACAACGCCCGCGATCTGGAGGTGCTGCGCGCGGCGCTGGGCCAGCGGCGGCTCACCTTCGTGGGCGCCTCGTACGGCACGTACTACGGGGCCGTCTACGCCACGCTCTTCCCGGGGCGGGTGCGCCGGATGGTCTTCGACAGCGTGGTCAACCCCGCCCCCTGGCGGATCTGGTACCGCGACAACCTCGACCAGTCGGTCTCCTTCGAGCGGCGCTGGCGGGACTGGCGCCGCTGGGTCGCCCGGCACCACGCCGTCTACCACCTGGGCACCACCGCGGATCGGGTGCTCGCCTCGTACGAGAAGGCGCGGCGGCGGGTGGGGCACAAGCCGGCGGGCGGGGTCGTCGGCACCGCCCAGCTCCAGAGCGCGTACCTGCGGACCGGCTACAACGACGCCTACTGGGATCCGGCCGCCCGGGCGCTGGCCGCCTATCTGCACGGTGACCCCGAGCCGCTGATCGCGCTCGCCGCGCCCGATCCGGCGCAGGCGGCCGACGACGAGAACGGCAACGCCGTCTACACCGCCGTGGAGTGCAACGACGCACCCTGGCCGCGCACCTGGGCCACCTGGAACCGCGACAACACCGCCCTCGCCCGCCGCGCGCCCTTCGAGACCTGGGACAACGTGGCGATGAACCTGCCGTGCGCCTTCTGGCCGCTGAAGCCCGGCCGCCCCCTCGACGTAGGGAACTTGGAGGCCGTGGGTCCCCGGACGGGGCGGGTCGCGCTGCCGCCGGTGCTGCTGCTGTCGGCGGAGCGGGACGCGGCCACCCCGTACGCGGGGGCGAAGGAGCTGTGGCACCGGCTGCCGGGCTCCTCGCTGGTGACCGAGCGGAAGGCGGGCACCCACGGGGTGTGGGGCGGGCCGAACGACTGCGTCAACCGCCATGTGGACACGTATCTGCTGACCGGGAGGACGCCGGGCCGGTCCGCCTCCTGCGCCCCGCGCCCGGAGCCCGCACCGCTTCCGGCCCCGGCCCCGCTGCCCGACTCGGGCAAGCAGCCGGCCGCGATCCCGGGCACGCCGTAAGAGACCGCAAGAGGCCGTAAGAGGACACGGGGCCCGTGCGGGACGACCGTAAGGCCGTCCCGACCGCCATAACCGCCATAACCGCCCTAAGGGGGACCGCCGTAAGGCCGTCAGGCCAGGCCGGCGACGAGCTCGGAGACCGCCTTGCGCCGCCCGGTGTAGAACGGCACCTCCTCGCGCACATGACGACGCGCCTCGGAGGCGCGCAGATGGCGCATCAGGTCGACGATCCGGTGCAGCTCGTCCGCCTCGAAGGCCAGGATCCACTCGTAGTCGCCGAGCGAGAAGGACGCGACCGTGTTGGCACGCACATCGGGGTAGCCGCGCGCCATCTTGCCGTGGTCCGCGAGCATCCGGCGGCGGTCCTCGTCGGGCAGCAGGTACCACTCATAGGAGCGGACGAACGGGTACACGCTGACGTAGTCACGCGGGTTCTCGTCCGCGAGGAACGCCGGGATGTGGGCCTTGTTGAACTCGGCCGGGCGGTGCAGCGCCATGTTGGACCACACCGGCTCCAGGGCGCGCCCCAGCCGGGTGCGGCGGAAGAGGTTGTACGCCTCCTGGAGGGCGTCGGAGGTCTCCGAGTGCCACCAGATCATGATGTCCGCGTCGGCGCGCAGCCCGGACACGTCGTAGGTGCCGCGCACGGTGACGTCCTTGGCGGCGAGCTGGGAGAAGAGCTCCTCGACCTCGTCGGCGTAGCCGGTGCGGTCCTCCGGCAGCACATCGCGCAGCCGGAACACCGACCACAGGGTGTAGCGGATGACCTCGTTGAGGTCCTTGGCCTTCTTACCGGCGTTGGGAGTCTTCTCAGGTGCAGCAGTCATGGCCCTATTCTCGCTCGCCGGCTCCGGAGCCCGGCTCCAGGGTGGCCGCCATGGCGCCCAGCAGCTCGTCGGCCGCCTTACGGGCGCTGCCGACGCACGCCGGGATGCCCACCCCGTCGTAGAGCGCGCCGCACACCCCCAGCCCCGGCACCTTGGCGACCTCGGCGCGGATGCGGGCCACCCGGTCGAGATGGCCCACCGGGTACTGCGGCAGTCCACCGTCCCAGCGGTCCACCCGGCTCGCGACGGGCCGGGCCGTCAGGCCGACGGCCTCGCCGAGATCGGCGAGCGACATCCTTACCAGGTCGGGGTCGTCCCGCTTCAGATCCACCTCGTCGTCAAACCGCCCGATCGAGGTACGCAGCACGAAGAGATCGGGCCCGGCGTCCCGCAGCCAGCCCCACTTGCGGCTGGAGAACGTCGCCGCCTTGATCGTCCGGCCGTCGACCGGCGGCACCAGGAAGCCGCTCCGCTCAGCGAGCGCGTCCACGCCGGTGAGCGCGTCGCGCCGGAAGGCCATGGTGACCAGCGCCATCGAGGCGTAGTCGACGGTGGCCAGCTCGGTGGAGGCGGCCGGGGCCTCGGCGGCCAGCAGCCGGGCGGCGGCGGGCGCGGGGACCGCCAGCACGACGGCGTCGGCCGTCACCACCGGCGGGCCGTCCGTGCCGTCCGTGCCGTCCGTGCCGTCCGTGCCGTCCGTGCCGTCCACGGCGAGGGTCCAGCCGTCGGCGGTGCGCCGCAGCTCCCGTACGGTCGCCCCGGTGCGGATCTCGCCGCCGGCGGCCCGTACGGCGTCGGCGACCGCGAGCGGCAGTCG
Source organism: Streptomyces sp. 11-1-2 (assembly GCF_003595545.1). NCBI lineage: Bacteria > Bacillati > Actinomycetota > Actinomycetes > Kitasatosporales > Streptomycetaceae > Streptomyces > Streptomyces sp. 11-1-2. Next base: position 8,165,040 of record NZ_CP022545.1, on the reverse strand, counting down.
GCCGATCCCGCCGTCGATGCCCATGAACACCGGGCCGTCCTGCCGTCGCGCGGCGCGCTCGGCCAGCTCCCGGACGCCCTCGGTCAGCGGGCCGCCGGAGCGGGCCACCTCGAAGAGGGTGGGGACCGAGGCGCGCATCGAGGTGCGGTACACATCGCCCGCGTACACCCCGCCCAGCAGCGGTTCGACCAGCCGGTCCACGACCTCGCGGCCGAGTCGAGCCGCGAGGTACTCGCCGAGCGCCACGTCCTCGCCGACCGGGGTGGGCGGCAGCTCCCGGTCGCGGGCGATCCGGTCCAGCCCCTCCTCCGAGATCACCCCGGAGGAGGCCAGCGGCGCCAGATCGCCGGGAACGCCCATCACATGCCCCTTGGGCATCGGGCGCAGTCCGCCGCGCGTCCAGAGGGAGGCGGTCGCGGTCGCGGGCGGCTGCAGCCGGTCGCCGAGGCCCACGGCGCGCGCCAGCTCGACGCCTTCCGGACGGCGGGCGAGCATCGACTCGGCCCCGAGGTCGACCGGTACGCCCTCGATCTCCCCCGCGCGCAGCTTGCCGCCGAGCCGCCCCGACGCCTCCAGGAGCGTCACCCGCGCCCCGCCGTCCAGCAGCCGGTGAGCCGCCGCGAGGCCCGCGATTCCGCCGCCGATGACCACGACATGGCCGGTGCGTCCCGTCCTCGGGGAGTTCGCCGCTCTCATGCCCCCACTCTCTCACCCGCCCCCAGGGCGTGATGTGCCGAGGCCGTCGCCAGATCGGCCTCGATCCGGGCCGCGGTGGCGCGCAGCGCCGGGAGGAGTTCGCGGCGGGCGCTCTCGGCGGTGCCGTGGCCGGCGTGGGTCGCCACGTTGAGCGCGGCCACCACCCGTCCGCGCGCGTCCCTTACGGGCACGGCGAGCGACCGCAGCCCCTCCTCCAGCTCCTGGTCGACCAGGGCGTGCCCCTCCGCCGCCGCGCGCTCCACCACGCGCGCCAGCTCGGGCACGTCGGTCACGGTGTGCCGGGTCAGCGGCCGGGGCCGCACCCCGGCGAGATGGGCGGCACGGGCCTCGGCGTCCAGGCCCGCGAGCAGCACCCGGCCCATGGAGGTCGCGTAGGCGGGGAAGCGGGTGCCGATGGTGATGTTGACGCTCATGATGCGGACGGTGGGGACGCGCGCGATATAGCGGATGTCGCCGCCGTCGAGGACGGCCAGGGAGGCCGACTCATGGACGGTGCGGACCAGTTCGCGCATATGCGGCTGGGCGATATCGGTGAAGCCGAGCTCGGCGAGGGGGGCGTAGCCGAGCTCCAGCACGCGCGGCAGCGGCCGGAAGACCCGGCCGTCGGCCTCCACATACCCCAGCTCGACCAGGGTCAGCAGCGAGCGCCGGGCGGTGGCCCGCGCCAGCCCGGTGGCCTCCGCGACGGCGCTGAGCGTCATTCCTCCGCCCCGGCCGCCGCCCGCCGTGACGGTCTCGCCCTGGCCCGCGCCCTCCGCCCCGCCCAGTGCCCGCAGCACGGCCAATCCGCGCGCGAGCGACTGCAGGAACCCCGCTCCCAGCTCCCGCTTGGCCATCCGCGCGGGGTCCTCGCCCAGGGCCGTCGGCGCCCCGCCCGGGGTGCCCCACGCACGCTCGGCGGCGGGGCGTGGCCGCCCCCGCCCGGCCGCAGCCGCCAAAGCCGCCTCCATCGCCGGTACTTGCGCACTCAGCGGCCCCAGCACCGCCGCCCGCAGCGAGTCCACGTCATGGCGGCTGGTGTGGCTGACCACGTTGACCGCGCAGGCGATCCGGCCCAAGGCGTCCCGTACCGGAACGGAGACCGCCACCAGGCCCGGCTCGATCAGCTGGTCGTCGGTGGCCCAGCCGTCGCGGGCGGCCTCCTTGACGCGGGCCTCGAAGTCGCCGCCGGAGGCGGGCCGGAGGCGCGGCGGGACGGCGGGGAAGGAGGTGTCCAGAGGGTCCTCGGCGCGGCGGGCGCGCCAGGCGGCCCAGCCGGACCCGGACCACTCGGCGGCGAAGAGCGCGCCGGGGGAACAGCGCTCGGCGGGGAGCAGATCGCCGATGCGGAAGGCGAGGGACATGGTGCGGCGGCGGGTCATCTGGACGACGAAGCGCACCCCGTCGCCGTCGGGGACGGCGACCGAGACCGACTCGTCGAGCCCGTCCGCGAGCCGCTCGGCGAACGGGCCGAGCGCGGCGGGCAGCCCGCTCGCGGCCAGATACGCGTTGCCCAGCTCCATCAGCCGGACCGACAGGCCGATATCGCGCCCGTCGAGCGTCACATATCCGAGCTGTTCGAGGGTGCCCACCACGCGGTCGACCACGGACCGGGCGAGCCCCGTGCCGCGGACGAGGTCGCCGGGGCGGACCGTCGTCCGCCCCTCGTGCGCGGCCAGCCGGGTCAGCTCGCGCAGCACGGCGAGGCCGCGCTCGAGAGGCCCGACGGGGCCATTGACAGGTGGTGGCACCGGGCTGAGACTCATCACCAGTCAATTATGAACGAAGTTTCACTCAGCGAACAAGTGGCGAGCCGCATGGACCACCACAGCGAGGGGACGATGTGATGCGCACGACCGTCGGCATCATCGGCGGCGGACCCGCCGGACTGCTGCTCGCCCGTCTGCTGCACCGCGCCGGGATCGACTGCGTGGTGCTGGAGAGCCGGGACCGGGCGTATGCCGAGCGGCGCCAGCGGGCCGGGATCCTGGAGCAGGGCACCGTGGATGTGCTGCGGGAGTGCGGCGCCGGCGGGCGCCTGGACCGCGAGGGGCTGCCCCACCAGGGCATCGAGCTGCGCTTCGAGGGCCGTGGCCACCGCGTGGACTTCCCCTCCGCCACCGGCGGCAAGTCGGTGATGGTCTACGCCCAGACCGAGATCGTGAAGGACCTGATCGCGCTTCAGCTCGAGGAGCCCGGCGGTCCGCCGCTGCTGTTCGAGGCCGAGGCGCTGGCCATCGAGAAGCCGGACTCCGCCGCGCCCGTCATCCGCTTCCGCCACCAAGGCCGCGAGCAGACCCTCAGCTGCGACTACGTGGCGGGCTGCGACGGCTTCCACGGCATCGCCCGGCGCGCGCTCCCCGCCGACCGGGTCCGCACCTTCGAGCACACCTACCCCTACTCCTGGCTCGGCGTGCTGGCCGATGTGGCGCCGTCCTGCGAGGAGTTGATCTACGCCCGCCATCAGCGCGGCTTCGCCCTGCACAGCATGCGCTCCCCCCAGGTCTCCCGGCTCTACCTCCAGGTGCCGAACGACACCGATCCGGCCGACTGGTCCCATGAGCGGATCTGGGACGAACTGTCGGCCCGTTTCGCGCTCGACGGGGACCGGACGCTGGAGCGCGGCCCGATCACCGCCACCTCACTCACCCCGATGCGCAGCTTCGTCCAGGAGCCGATGCGCCACGGCCGGCTGTTCCTGGCGGGCGACGCGACGCATATCGTGCCGCCCACCGGCGCCAAGGGGCTCAATCTGGCCGTCACCGACGTGATCACTTTGGCCCGTGCGCTGATCCACCACCAGGAGACCGGCTCCCCCGAGCTGCTGGACGGCTATTCGCAGACCTGTCTGCGCCGGGTGTGGCAGGCCGAGCGGTTCTCGTACTTCATGACGGACACGCTCCACCGCCGCCCGGACGAGAGCCCGTTCGAGGACCGGGTGCGGCTCGCACGGCTGGAGCGGATCGCTTCCTCCCCCACCGCCTCCGCCGAACTCGCCGAGAACTACGTCGGCCTCCCGCTGTCATGACGGCCCCGGGCCCGCTCACCCCCATGAGCCCACCGGGCTCCCGCGCCGCCGGCAGCCCGGACGCGGGCCGCTCGGTCGCCGGCCGGATGCTGGCGGTCCTCGACGCGTTCGACGCCTCGCACCGCTCGCTGTCCCTCACCGCCCTCGCCCGGCGCGCCGGGCTGCCACTGGCCACCGCGCACCGGCTGGTCGCCTCGCTCACCCGCTGGGGCGCCCTGGAGCGCGACGCCACCGGGGCGTACCACATCGGGCTGCGGCTGTGGGAGGTGGCGACGCTCTCACCGCGCGGGGTCGGGGTGCGCGAGGCGGCGCTGCCGTTCATGGAGGATCTGTACGAGGCCACCCACGAGAACGTCCAGCTCGCCGTGCGGGACGGCCTGGAGGTGGTCTATGTCGAGCTGATCTCGGGACACTCGGCGGTCCAGGTGCGCACCCGGGTCGGCAGCCGCTGGCCGCTGCACGCGACCGGCGTCGGGTTGGTGCTGCTCGCGTACGGGCCGCCACGGCTGTACGAGCGGGTGTGCGCCCGCCCGCTGCGCCGCTACACCGAGCTGACCATCCAGGACCCGCACCGGCTGCGGGCCGCCCTCGCCGAGGTGCGGCGCACCGGGATCGCGGTCAGCGACCGGCAGATCACCATGGACGGGCTGTCCATCGCCGCCCCGGTGCGCGGACCGCGCGGGGAGGTGGTGGCCTCGCTTTCGGTGGTGGTGCCGGCCGCGGAGGGGCGGGCCCCCGGGCTGATCCCGGCCGTACGGGTCGCCGCCCACGGCATCTCCCGTACCCTCGCCGCCGCCCTGGGGCAAGAGCCCGTCGCGGAGGCTTCCGGTCGGTGAAAGACCCCGGAACGCGCCTTGCCGCGGCCGGTATTCGGCCACATCCTGTGTGGCACATACCGCGCTGCCGAGCCTGAACGCCCAGGCCCGAAGGGGGACATGGAGACATGCCCGAAGTGACCGCAGAGCCCACCGCGCAGGGGCGGGAGGCGCCTCGGGGCGGCTGGCAGCCGTACCACACCCTGTGGGCCATGCTGCTGGGCGGCTGGCTCTTCTCGTACGCCGACCGCACCATCACCGGCCCGGTCGTCACCTGGCTGATCGAGAACGACCACGCCATGCTGGGCTCCGCCAGCCATCCGCACGCGCTCGGCGGCCTGATCGGCAGCCTCTTCTTCGCGGGCTACATGCTGACCCAGTTCCCCGGCGGCTATCTCGGCGACCGCTTCGGGCACCGCACCATGCTCGCGGTCTCGCTGCTGTGGGCGGGGGTCGCGACCCTCGCCAGCGGCCTGATGACCGGGCTGATCGCCTTCGTCGTGCTACGGGTGCTGACGGGCCTCGGCGAGGGCGTCTTCTACTCCAACGACCGCTCGCTGATCGCCCAGCGCACCCCGCCCGCCAAGGCCGGTCTGGGCATGGGCGTCGCCATCACCGGACTGGCCATCGGGCTGACGGTAGCGACCATCAGCGCGCCGTATCTGATCGACTGGGGCGGGGAGGTGCTCGGCGAGGAGGACGCCTGGCGGATGCCGTTCCTGGTGCTGGGCGGTGCGACGCTGGCCTTCGGCTGGGTCACGGCGGTCTATATGCGCCGCATCGGCGGTCCGCTCAAGGCCACCGGCTCCACCCTGCGGCTGCTGGGGATCTCGGCGGTGCTGTGCGCCGCGGTCATGGCGGTCTATCTGATCGCCGACGGGGCGGGGATGCCGAGCTGGGGCGTGGCCGTCCTGGAGTGCGTACTGGCGTTCCTGCTCATCGGGGCCATCTTCGCCCGGCGGAGCGGCAAACTGGGCTCGGTCTCCCGGAACCGCAATGTGCTGCTGCTCAGCTTCGCCTTCATCGCGGTCATGTGGAATCTGTGGTTCTTCAGCTTCTGGTCGGTGTCGATCGTCGCGGACGCCGCCCACAGCTCCTTCCAGAACGCCGCGCTGGTGGCCACCTTCAACGCGGGCGCGGGCATCCTCGGCTTCCCGGCCGGAGGCATGCTCTCGGACCGGGCGAAGGCCCGGGGCTGGGGGCGGCGGCCGCTGCTGATCGCGTTCACCGTGGTCCAGGGCGTGCTGGTGCTGGTGTTCGCCGCCTATCTGCAGACCAATGAGAAGCCCTCCCTCTGGGTGATGTCCATCCTGCTCTTCGTGACCAGCCTGTTCTTCAACGCGCTCCAGCCGATGGCGCACGCGCTGCTCAACGATGTGGTCGACGCGGCCGAACGCGGCGCGGCCTTCGGCCTGTTCAACCTGGTCGGGGAGATCGGCGCGGTGGTCAGCCCGGCCCTCAGCGGCACCCTCTTCGACCACTACGGAAGCTGGACGCACGCGGTCTACATCGACGGCGCGCTGATGCTCGCCAGCGCGGGGCTGTATGTGCTGATCCGGGAGAACACCTCGCGCGCATAGGTTGGTCCCCTAAAGCCGGACATCCAGTGGCGGAGGGGCATACATGGCGGCGGCACGACGCATGGTGGTCATCGGGGGCGACGCGGCGGGCATGTCCGCCGCGTCGCGGGCGCGCAGGCTCAAGAGCCGGAGCGAGCTGGAGATCCTCGCCTTCGAGCGCGGCCAGTTCACCTCGTACTCGGCCTGCGGCATCCCGTACTGGGTCGGCGGGGTGGTGGACGGCCCCGACGAGCTCATCGCCCGTACGCCCGAGACCCACCAGGGCCGCGGGATCGACGTACGGACGCACACCGAGGTCGTCGAGATCGACCTCGCCGGCCAGCGGGTCCTGGCGCGGGACGTCGACCCGCGCGGTAACGGCGACGAGCGCTGGCACGGCTTCGACGACCTGGTCATCGCGACCGGCGCCCGGCCGCGCCGCCCCGACATGCCCGGGATCGACGCCCCCGGCGTCCACGGGGTGCAGACCCTGGACCACGGGCGAGCGCTGCTGGAGACCCTGGAGTCCACCCGGGTCGAGCGCGCGGTCGTGATCGGCGCCGGATACATCGGGGTGGAGATGGCCGAGGCGCTCGTCCAACGCGGCTGCCAGGTCACCGTCCTGGAGCGCGGTGAGCAGCCGATGTCCACGCTCGACCCCGACATGGGGCGGCTGGTGCGCGACGCGATGACAGGGCTCGGCATCGACACGGTGACCGGCGCGGAGGTCACCGAAGTGGTCACCGGGGAGGACGGCCGGGTGCGGGCCGTGGCCACCAAGGTCAGCGAATACCCCGCCGACCTCGTGGTCCTGGGCCTCGGGGTGGCCCCCGAGACCGGGCTCGCCCAGGAGGCGGGGCTGCCGGTGGGCTCCTACGGCGGGCTGCTGACCGATCTGGCCATGCGCGTGCGCGGTCACGACAACATCTGGGCGGGCGGCGACTGTGTCGAGGTCCTCGACCTGGTCTCCGGCCGCACCCGGCACATTCCGCTGGGCACCCACGCCAATAAGCACGGGCAGGTCATCGGCGCCAATGTGGGCGGCGACTACGCGACCTTCCCCGGTGTCGTCGGCACTGCTGTCAGCAAGGTCTGCGATCTGGAGATCGCCCGCACCGGGCTGCTGGAGGCCGAAGCCGCCGCCGTGGGGCTGAAGTTCGAGGCGGTCACCATCGAGTCGACCAGCAGGGCCGGGTACTACCCGGACAGTCGGCCGATGACGGTGAAGATGCTCGCCGAGCAGCGCACGGGACGGCTGCTCGGCACGCAGATCGTCGGCCGCGAGGGCGCGGGCAAGCGGGTCGACATCGCGGCGGTCGCACTGACCGCCCGGATGACGGTGGAGCAGATGACGGCGCTGGACCTGGGCTACGCCCCGCCGTTCTCCCCGGTGTGGGACCCGGTACTGGTGGCAGCACGCAAGGCGGCGGGGACCGTGAAAATCAGCCCCTCCGGCGATTGAGGAGCGAGCTGAAACCAGCCCCTCCGGCGCTTGAGGAGCAAGGCCCGGGACCCCGGAACTGAAACCAGCCCCTCCGGCGCTTGAGGAGCGGGGTCCGGGGCGGAGCCCCGGTTGTGGGGAGGGGCGGGTAGGGGAAGGCTCGCCGCAGGCGCGCCACCCCAGGGGCGGGTCCCGGGCTGGTGGTACACGGGACCGCGGCCGGACAGGACCGCCCCGTACGCCTGCGTCAGGTCCGGCAGCGCGGCCCCGGGGCGCCGCGGCCCCGGCGCGCCCGGCCGCCGATCAGTTCGCGCCGTCGATGACCCGGAGCGCGAGCCGCACCCGCTGGGCCACATGGCGGGGGCAGCTCCACGCCTCGGAGTCGAAGGGCCACTCGGGCGTGTCGTACTCCCGGGGCGCGTAGAGATGGTTGAGATGGGCGCCGTAAGGGTCCTCGTGGAAGCCGAAGTGACGGCGCCCGACCAGCTCGGTCAGCACGTCCCAGGGATGCGCGTCCCCATGCGGGCAGGTCTCGGCCGCCGGAGCGGTCCGCACCGCGCCGAGGATCGCCCGCAGATCCCGGTGGACGGCCTCGGGCGGGGGCTCCTCGCCCGAGGTGACCGACCAGCAGGCGACCAGCAGCAGCACCAGCCGCTCGCGCGGATCGGCCGGGCCCGCCGCGAACCGCCGCGCGGCCCACAGCCCGGCGTCCTCCGCGGCCTGTCCGTCCCGGCACCGGAAGCGCACGGCGTGGGTGAGCCGTTCGATGTCGAGCCGTCCGTCGGGGCGCAGCAGCACATCGTCCAGATGGTCGGTGTCCCGGAGGCCGAACAGCCGCTCCCGGCCGGTCCGCAGATGGTCCAGCGCCTCGCGGGCGATCGCGGCGAGGAAGGCCGGGCACAGCCACGCCTCCAGTGGCGCCGTCTCCAGCTCCTCCCGGTGCCAGTGGCGGTAGACGCCCTGGCCGCCGGGGCTGAGCAGATGGATGCCCACGGTGGCCTGCTCCGCGGTGTCCCGGCCGACCTCGGGGTGGTCGCCCTCGCCGTGTGCGCAGGACGCGTCGCCGAGGCCGGGCAGCACCGCCTCCAGGGCGTCCACCATGGTGTCCAGGACCCGCTGGTCGCGGATCCGGCCGCTGGCGGCATACCAGCAGGCGGCGTGCAGGACGACCACGAGCCCGGCGCGGTGATAGCCCAGGGGGTTGGCGACCAGGTTCCTGGCGTAGGCGGACAGCTCCTGGCCGGGGTCGACGGCCGCGCTCGGGTAGTCCCAGACGATCGAGCGCAGATCCTCGGCGCGGCGCGCGTCGCGGGCCGGGAGCCGGGGCGGGATGCCGCCCACGCTGCCGGGGGCGATGATGTCCACGGCGACCCGCGCGTACCCGGCGATGTCGCGCGGGCACAGCCACCGCTCCTTGGTCGCGTCGTCCTCCCAGTCCGGGTCCTCGTCCTCGGCCAACCCGTTGGTGAGCAGCGGCAGATCGTCCACGAAGTGGTCGATCCGGTCGTCCAGATCGCTCTCGTAAGGATGCGTCCGGTGGGCGCAGGGCAGGTCACGCAGCCGCCGGTCGGTGGCGTGGAGGGCCTCCAGGGCCGCCGCCGCGACGTCCTTACGGGAGAACCGGCCGATGTACGCGGCCATCATGACCAGCCCGAGCGTCCAGGCGTACGCCTCTTCGCCCGCGGGATCGGCCGCCAGCCGCCTGGCACAGTCCAGGACGGCCCGGTCCGCGTCGCCGCCGTAGGTCTCGTGGAGGATGCCGTCCCATTCATCGACGAAATGGACACACTCCGGCAACTCTGACGAATCTGACAGCGCGGTGGCGGGCATGTCGGTCATGCCCCTCACGACGCCACGGGAGGCACGCGGGTTCCCGCTTGGTTCAGACCTTCACAGAAGGTGCGCGCGATGCACTCCTTGTGTGCACATACTCCACAAGGCGGGTCAGCGCGTCCGGGTCGGTGCTGGGCAGCACGCCGTGGCCGAGGTTGAAGATGTGCCCCTCCAGCCCCCGGGCGGCCTCCAGCACCTCTTCCGCCTTGGCCTCGACCGCCGTACGCGGGGCGAAGAGCACGGCGGGGTCGAGATTGCCCTGGAGCGCCTTGCCGGGGCCGACCCGCCGGGCCGCCTCGTTCAACGGCACCCGCCAGTCGACGCCCACGACATCCGCGCCCGCCTCGCCGAGCAGTCCGAGCAACTCACCGGTGCCCACGCCGAAGTGGATGCGCGGCACCCCGTATCCGGCGACGGCGTCGAAGACCTTCGTGGAGGCGGGCAGCACGCTGCGGCGGTAGTCGGCGGGGGCGAGGGCGCCCACCCAGGAGTCGAAGAGCTGGACGGCCGAGGCGCCCGCCTCGATCTGCACCTTGAGGAAGGCGGCGGTGATGTCGGCGAGCCGGTCGAGCAGCGTGGCCCACAGCGCCGGGTCGCCGTACATGAGCGCCTTGGTGTGCTCATGGTTGCGCGAGGGGCCGCCCTCGACCAGATAGCTGGCGAGCGTGAAGGGGGCGCCCGCGAAGCCGATGAGCGGGGTCGCGCCGAGCTCGCCGACGAGCGCCCCGACGGCCTCGGTGACGTACTTCACATCGTCCGGGTCGAGCGGACGCAGCCGCTCCAGATCGGCCCGGGTACGGATCGGCCGCTCGACGACGGGCCCGACACCGGGCTTGATGTCGAGGTCGATGCCGATGGCCTTGAGCGGCACGACGATGTCGCTGAAGTAGATGGCCGCGTCCACCCGGTGCCGGCGCACCGGCTGCAGGGTGATCTCGGTGACCAGGTCGGGCCGCATGCAGGACTCGAGCATCGCGGTGCCCTCACGCAGCTTGCGGTACTCCGGAAGCGAGCGCCCCGCCTGCCGCATGAACCACACCGGCGTATGAGGCACCGGCTCCCGACGGCAGGCCCGCAGAAAGGCCGAATCGGCTGTGGCACGAGCCGCGGCGCGGCCGGTCTGCTGCTGGCCCGAGGGCCGCTCATTGGCGCTCATGCCCCAAATCTTCGCACGGGCCGAACGAGTGACCCGCCAACCCGGGTGTTCCTCCCCGGTTAGGGCCCTCACTGCGCCTAGTCTTCCGGGCATGGCAGCGGTTCAAGGACACCTCTCGAACGGTGCTGACGGCCCTGACGGCACGGAAGCAGGCGGTGAGGACACCCCTCCCGCCTTCCGGCATGCCGTCGCCGCGCTGTGCGGTGTGCGGGTACGGCCCGAGGTGGAGCTCGATCCGACCCCACCCCCGCGTCGGCTCGCACCCTACTCGTACGCGCTGGAGGCGGTGGTCACCGGCGCGTCGGACGACGAGGAGCTGGCCGAGGGGCGGCTGATCCTGCTGCACGACCCGGCCGGGCACGACTCCTGGCGCGGCACCTTCCGCCTGGTCACCTTGGTCCACGCGGACCTGGAGCCGGAGATCGCGGCGGATCCGCTGCTGCCGGAGGTGTGCTGGTCCTGGCTCACCGGCGCGCTGGAGGCCCGCGGTCTGCCGTACGGGGAGCCCAGCGGCACGGTCACCCGGGCGAGCTCGCACTACTTCGGCGCGATGGGCGAACGGGAGCCGTCGACCCGGATCGAGATCCGCGCCTCGTGGACCCCGGCCGCCCACCCGGCCCCCGAACCGGCCCGCCCCGGCCCGCGGCGCCCGGAGCCCGGAGAAGAGGGCGCGGGCGAACCGCTGGGCGCGCCGGACACCGCGGGACATCTGGCCGCCTGGTGCGACCTCCTGTGCCAGATCGCGGGCCTGCCCCCGGTGGGGGCAGCGGAGGCGGGGGTCGTCTCGCTGCCCCAACGGCGGGGCCCACAGGCTCGCTGACCTTCCGGATGCTTGGGTCTTCCTACCGAGGTCACCCCCTTGCGGCACCCCGGTAAGCCCAAGGGCGCCGCAGAGCACCAGGGGGCTCGGGTCTTCCGGCCCGGGTCACCCCCCTGCGGCAACCGAGTAAGCCGAAGGGCGCCCCAGCGCATCCGGGTACTTGGTCTTACCGGCCGGGGGCACCTCCCAGCGGTAGCTGGGGGAGACTTTTGCGCCCCGGAGGCGAACCGAGCCTCAAAAAGTACTCCCGTGATCGATCAGTCGTCCTAATTGCCCGAATTGTTACTCACCAAATCGTGATCATTCCCTAAAGCCGGGCCGTATCGGTGCCGAAGGACGTGGTGACCCGTCCCACAACTCCCAGGAGGCCTGGTGTCTGTTCTCCTTGAGCAACCGTCCAGCCTGGTCGCCTACCGCCCGAACAAGCCGACGGCCATGGTCGTCGTCGCCGACCCCCGCGTACGGTCCACCGTCACCCGCCACCTCTGGGCCCTCGGGGTGCGCGACGTCATCGAGGCGTCGTCCATCGCCGAGGCCCGCCCCCGCATCGGAAATCCGCGCGACATCTGCGTCGCCGATGTCCACCTTCCCGACGGCTCCGGCCTCACCCTGCTCTCCGAGACCCGCGCCGCGGGCTGGCCCAATGGGCTGGCCCTGTCCGCCGCCGATGACATCGGCGCCGTAAGGAACGCGCTGGCCGGCGGAGTCAAGGGCTATGTCGTCACCGGCACCCGCACCAACCTCGGCATCCCGGGCCGTCCCGGCACCGCCCCGCTCGGCGCCGCCGCCCGGATGCACCGCCGCCCGCCGGGCGCCCCCGGCCACCCCGGCGGCTACCGGGAGCTGTCGGGCCGCGAGGTCGAGGTGCTGAGGCTGGTTGCGGAGGGCCAGTCCAACAAGGCCATCGGCGTCTCGATGGGCCTGTCCGCCCTCACCGTCAAGAGTCACCTCGCCCGGATCGCCCGCAAGCTGGGCACCGGGGACCGGGCCGGCATGGTCGCGGTCGCACTGCGCACCGGGATCATCCACTGAGCCGTATCGCCCACCCGGCCGTCGCGCCTCTTCCCACCATCCCCGCGCCCGTCGACGGAACGTTCCGTCGACGGGCGCCCTGCGTACTCGCCGCACACAGCTACCCTTGACAGGTGACCGACGCCCAAGAGACCGCAGCAGAGACGACACTGCGAACCACCGGGGGCGCTCCTCCGGACGACCTCCCCCCGGCGCCGGTCCCCTTGCTGGAGCCGCGCGAGGGCATCCCGCCCGTCACCGCCGACGCGGACGCGCTCGCCGAGGTCATCGCGACCTTCGCCGCGGGCCACGGCCCGGTGGCCGTCGACGCCGAGCGCGCCTCCGGCTACCGCTACGGACAGCGGGCCTATCTGGTCCAGCTGCGCCGGGCCGGAGCGGGGACCGCACTGATCGACCCCGTCGGCTGCCCCGACCTCTCCGGTCTGGGCGCCGCGATCGCCGACGCCGAATGGGTCCTGCACGCGGCGACCCAGGATCTGCCCTGTCTGCGTGACATAGGCATGATCCCCGCCCGGATCTTCGACACCGAACTCGCGGGCCGGCTGGCCGGATTCGCCCGGGTGGGGCTCGGCGCCATGGTCGAGAACATCCTTGGATACGCCCTGGAGAAGGGCCACTCCGCTGTCGACTGGTCGACCCGCCCGCTGCCCGACCCCTGGCTGCACTACGCCGCGCTCGATGTCGAGCTGCTGGTCGACCTCCGCGACGCGCTGGAGGAGGAGCTGGAGCGGCAGAGCAAGCTGGAGTGGGCGCATCAGGAGTTCGCGGCCATCGCCGCGGCCCCGCCCGCCCCGCCGCGCAAGGACCCCTGGCGGCGGACGTCGGGGATGCACAAGGTCCGGCGGCGCCGGCAGATGGCCGTGGTGCGCGAGCTGTGGACGGCCCGGGACCGGATCGCCCAGCGCCGCGATGTCTCGCCGGGCAAGGTGCTGGGCGACGCTGCCATCGTCGAGGCCGCGCTGGCCCTGCCCGCGAACGCCCGGGCGCTGGCCGCGCTGAACGGTTTCGGCCACCGGATGAACCGGCGCCAGCTTGAGCAGTGGCAGGCCGCGGTGGACCGGGCGCGGGAGCTGCCGGAGGCCGACCTCCCCCAGCCGGGCCAGCCGGTGACCGGTCCGCCCCCGCCCCGGGCGTGGGCCGACAAGGACCCGGCCGCGGCGGCGCGGCTCTCCGCGGCGCGTGCGGCCGTCACCCAACTGGCCGAAGGGCTGAATCTTCCGCAGGAGAACCTGATCGCCCCGGACACCGTCCGGCGGCTGTGCTGGGAGCCGCCCGCCGAGCCGACGACGGACGCGGTCGCCTCCGTTCTCGCAGGTCACGGCGCCCGTCCCTGGCAGATCGACCAGGTGACCCCGGCGCTCGCGGCCGCCTTGCTGGCGACCCCGGCATGATGTGACGCGCGTGGACCGGCGGCGGGCGCCGCCGGCCCGCGGCTGTGACCTTCAACCCTCCGGTCGTGAGGACTGGGCAGCTTGGTTACTCATAAGTAGCATGAGGCTGTGAGGCGCGCCCCGGGCGTGCCCGCAGCAGTGCCATCCCGCACCTGGAGGAGAGCCAACGTGCCTCGTACCGCTAGGGACGTCGTCTTCGTCGACGGCGTCCGGACCCCATTCGGCAAGGCGGGCCCGAAGGGCATCTACCATGAGACCCGCGCCGACGACATGGTCGTCAAGTGCATCCGGGAGCTGCTGCGCCGCAACCCGGATCTGCCGCCGGAGCGCATCGACGAGGTGGCCATCGCCGCGACGACGCAGATCGGCGACCAGGGCCTGACCATCGGCCGCACCGCGGGCATCCTGGCCGGGCTGCCCCAGTCGGTCCCCGGCTACGCCATCGACCGGATGTGTGCCGGTGCGATGACGGCCGTGACGACCACCGCGGGCTCCATCGCCTTCGGCGCCTATGACGCCGTCGTCGCGGGCGGCGTCGAGCACATGGGCCGCCACCCCATGGGCGAGGGGGTCGACCCCAACCCCCGCTTCGTCTCGGAGAAGCTGGTCGACGAGTCGGCCCTGTTCATGGGCATGACGGCGGAGAACCTCCACGACCGGCTGCCGCACATCACCAAGGCGCGCGCCGACGAGTTCGCGGTGCGCAGCCAGGAGAAGGCCGCCAAGGCGTACGCCAACGGCAAGATCCAGCAGGACCTGGTGCCGGTCTCGGTGCGCCGCACGTCCCCCGAGGGCGGGGAGCTGGGCTGGGGTCTGGCGACCGCCGACGAGCCGATGCGCCCGGGCACCACGCTGGAGGGCCTGGCCTCGCTGAAGACCCCGTTCCGCGCGCACGGCCGGATCACGGCCGGCAACTCCGCGGGGCTCAACGACGGCGCCACCGCCTCGCTGCTCGCCTCCGAGGACTTCGCCCAGGAGCTGGGCCTGCCGGTGCGGATGCGCCTGGTCTCCTTCGCCTTCGCGGGCGTCGAGCCCGAGGTGATGGGCTACGGCCCGGTCCCGGCGACCAAGAAGGCGCTCGCCAAGGCCGGTCTGTCGATCGAGGACATCGGCCTGTTCGAGATCAACGAGGCGTTCGCCGTCCAGGTCCTGTCGTTCCTCGACCACTACGGCATCGCGGACGACGATGCGCGCGTCAACCAGTACGGCGGCGCCATCGCCTTCGGCCATCCGCTGGCCTCCTCCGGTGTCCGGCTGATGACGCAGCTGGCGCGGCAGTTCGAGGAGCAGCCGGAGGTCCGCTACGGCATCACCACGATGTGCATCGGCTTCGGCATGGGTGGCACCGTGATCTGGGAGAACCCGCACTTCGAGGGGAACAAGTGACCAACACCGCAGAGCTTCTCAAGGGGGCGGCAGAGCTGTTCCCGGGCGAGGTCGTGACGCAGGCGCACGTCCGCCACCTCGATCTCCCCCAGGGCGCGGGCCGGTTCGCGCTCATCACGCTGGACAACGGCCTGGACCACACCAAGCCCACCACCTTCGGCCCGGCCTCGCTCGCCAACCTCAACACGGCGATCGACCAGGTCGAGAAGGATGCGGCGGACGGCGAGATCACCGGTGTCGGCATCACCGGCAAGCCGTTCATCTTCGCCGTGGGCGCCGACCTCAAGGGCGTGGAGCTGCTGAAGCGTCATGAGGACGCGCTGGCCATCGGCAAGGGCGGCCATGACGTCTTCAAGCGGCTGTCCTCGCTCGCCGTGCCCACCTTCGCGTACTACAACGGCGCGGCGATGGGCGGCGGGGTCGAGGTCGGGCTGCACTGCGCCTACCGCACCGTCTCCGCGGCGCTGCCGGCCTTCTCGCTGCCCGAGGTGTTCCTGGGCCTGGTCCCCGGCTGGGGCGGCTGCACCCTGCTGCCGAACCTGATCGGCGCCGACCGCGCGGTCTCGGTCATCATCGAGAACTCGCTCAACCAGAACAAGCAGCTCAAGGGCGAGCAGGTCTATGAGCTCGGGATCGCGGACGCGATCTTCGAGGGCGCGGACTTCCTGGAGCAGTCGCTGATCTGGACCGCCTCCGTCCTCAAGGGCGAGATCGAGGTCGTACGGCCCGAGATCGACCGCGGCGACGCCTGGCACGAGGCCGTGGTGCGCGGCCGGGCCATCGCCGACGGCAAGGTGCACGGGGCGGCCCCGGCCGCCTACCGCGCGCTGGAGATCATCGACGCCGCGCGCAACGGTGACCTCGCCCGGGGCTACGAGGCCGAGGAGAAGGCGCTCGCCGACCTGATCATGGGCAGTGAGCTGCGCAGCGGCATCTACGCCTTCAACCTGGTGCAGAAGCGCGGCAAGCGCCCGGCCGGCGCCCCGGACAAGTCGCTGGCGCGCCCGGTCTCCAAAGTGGGCGTCGTGGGCGCGGGTCTGATGGCCTCGCAGCTGGCGCTGCTGTTCGTGCGGCGTCTGGAGGTGCCGGTCGTCCTGACCGACATCGACCAGGAGCGGGTCGACAAGGGCGTGGGCTATGTCCACGGCGAGATCGACAAGCTGCTGCTCAAGGGCCGGATCAACCAGGACAAGGCCAATCGCCTGAAGGCCGCGGTGACCGGTTCGCTGGACAAGGCCGCCGCCTTCGGTGACGCCGACTTCGTCATCGAGGCCGTCTTCGAGGAGATGGGCGTCAAGCAGAAGGTGTTCGCCGAGGTCGAGGCGGTCGCGCCGGAGCACGCCATCCTCGCCACCAACACCTCCTCGCTGTCGGTGTCCGAGATGGCGTCCCAGCTCAAGCACCCCGAGCGGGTCGTGGGCTTCCACTTCTTCAACCCGGTCGCGATCCTGCCGCTGCTGGAGATCGTCCGCGGTGAGCAGACCGATGACGCGGCGCTGGCCACCGCCTTCGGCGTGGCCAAGAAGCTGAAGAAGACCGCCGTCCTGGTCAAGGACGCCCCGGCGTTCGTGGTCAACCGGATCCTGACCCGCTTCATGGGCGAGATCCAGAACGTCATCGACGAGGGCACCCCGGTCGACGCCGCCGAGCGCGCCATCGAGCCGCTGGGCCTGCCGATGTCCCCGCTGGTGCTGCTGGAGCTGGTGGGCCCGGCGATCGGTCTGCATGTCTCCGAGACGCTGCACGGCGCGTTCCCGGACCGCTTCACGGTCTCGGAGAACCTCCGGCGCGTGGTCGAGGCGGGCAAGCGCGGCTTCTACGTGCATGACTCCGGTAAGCCGGAGCTGGACCCGGAGGTCGCCGCGCTGCTCCAGCAGGGCGACACCGTCCTCACCGAGGAGCAGGTGCGCACCCGGGTGCTGGACGCCGTCGCGCAGGAGATCGGCCTGATGCTCGAAGAGGGCATCGTCGCCGAGGCGCAGGACATCGACCTGTGCCTGATCACCGGTGCGGGCTGGCCCTTCCACCTGGGCGGCCTCACGCCGTACCTGGACCGCGAGGGCGTCTCGGAGCGGGTGAACGGGAAGGCGTTCCTGGCTCCGGGCGTGGCGAGCGTTCCCGCGTAGCGTCGGCGGCGCAGGGCATTCCCGGGTGCCGGGCGGGCGAAGGCCCGTCCGGCACCCGGGTGTTTGGGTGTTCGCCCCACCGGCGTCGCCCCCGCGCTCCGGCGCGGGGCGCCCCGCTCGCGCCACCCGCCGCGGCCGGACATCGGCCCGGCGGCAACACCCGCCACCCGCATCCGGGGCCGGTCACTCCCGGCGGCCGGGTCACGCCCGGGGCGGGAAACGGACCGGCGGCACCTTCCCCGGGGGGCCGCGCCGACCGGGCTCTCAGGCGGGCTGCAGGGCCGCTCAGCCGCTTCCCACGCGGTTCCAGGCCCTCAGTGCCAGCCCGCCCTCGTCGGTCTTCTGACGGGCCACCAGGAGCCGTCCGTCCACTCCCAGGGCGGCCAGCACCACCCGGCCCTGTCCGTCCAGCGCCAGCGCCGGGGTGTGGGCGCCCTGCTCGCCCGAGGGCGTCCACCACACCCCCGCCGCCTCGTCCTCGCTGGGGTGGGCGGCGACGGCCAGCCGCCCGGCGTCCTGGTGGGCCAGGACGGTGCAGTCGTGACCGTCCACCACGGCGCGCACGGCGGCGACCGGGCCGGTGCCCGTGGACCCGCCCAGCGGCGCGGGGGCCGGGGCGTCCGGCCGCCAGGCCAGGAGCTCGCCGCTGTCGGCGTCGCGCCAGTAGTGGGTGAGGGTGCCGGGGCTGGTCTCCACCACGGCCGCCGAATCCGGCCGGGCGTCGGCGGGGACGTCCTCGCCCCGCTTCGGGGCGGCGCCGGGCTTGGGCTGGTACCAGCGCAGCGCGGCGCCCTTTCCGGCCGGTGCGAGCAGTTCGAGACGGCCGTCGGCGGTCGCGGCCGCCGACAGTCCGCCCAGCACTTGCGTGCCCTTCCAGTCGGTCCAGCGCTCCCAGGTCCCCTTGGGGTCCTGCCGCCGCGCGCTCACCCCGCCCCCGGCGTTGCGGACGAAGACGCGCAGGGCGCCTGAGGAGTCCACCGCCATGGCGGGCGCGCCGGTCCGCCCGGCCTTACGGGGGTCCTTCGGATGCGGGGTGCCCAGCGAGTGCCACGCCGTCAGCGGGCGGCCGGTCTGGAACTGGGTGGCGTGGACGATGTCGACGCGCGCCGGCTCGCCGGCGCCGCCCGGCCGGTGCCGAAGCCCTACCAGATGCGCGTACCCCTCCGCGCTCTGAGCGACGGTCAGACTGATTAGGCCGGGTGCCTGGATCAGCCAGGGGCCCGTCCACTCCGGCCCTCCGGGCCGGTCTTCCGTCCAGCGCGCGACACCGCCCGCCACCAGTGCATAGGCCGTGAGCCTGTCGTCCTTGCCGCGGAGCAACCGCAACGCCATGGCCCGCTGCCAACCTTCCCCGAGTTGGTCCACCTGATCGAACGACGTCCATAGTAATTTGCCTGGACTATGGATGGACTTGTGGTCGTCGATGCCGCCAACGTGATCGGCTCGGTCCCCGACGGCTGGTGGCGTGACCGCCGCGGCGCAGCGGAGCGGCTCCGCGACCGGCTGGCCGTCCTCGCCAGGACCGGGCTCCCCGACCGCCCGGGCGTGCCCGGCTGGGCCACCCGCCCTCCGGTGGACATCGTGATGGTGGTCGAGGGCGCGGCGCGGGGCGTGGAGCCGGTGGAGGGCGTACGGGTGGAGAGCGCGCCGGGCAGCGGCGACGACCAGATCGTGAAGGTGGTGGCGGCCCGTGACGAGGGCCGCCCCTGCCTGGTGGTGACGGCGGACCAGGGGCTGCGGGCGCGGGTCACGGCGCTGGGCGCGCAGGTGACGGGCCCCCGCTCGGTCCGCCCCGACGGCTCGTCCTAGGACGGCAGGACCGGTCAGGCGGCTCCTCGCGGGCCCTTTTCCGTATGCGTCCCCGTCTCGGCCACCCGGCTGTGGCGGCGCCCGTACAGGAAGTAGACGACGAAGCCGATGGCCATCCACACCGCGAACCGCAGCCAGGTCTCGGCGGGCAGATTGAGCATCAGCCACAGCGAGGCGGCCACCGACACGATCGGCAGCACCGGCACCCATGGCGTGCGGAAGGCGCGGGGCAGATCGGGCCGGGTGTTGCGGAGGATCAGCACGCCGAGCGCGACGACGACGAAGGCGAAGAGCGTGCCGATGTTCACCAGGGCGGCGAGCTGGGAGATGCTGGTGAACCCGGCGACGATGGCGATGAGCGTGCCGAGCAGGATCGTCGAGCGGTAGGGCGTGCGGAAGCGCGGATGCACCCGGGAGAAGACCCTGGGCAGCAGCCCGTCCCGGCTCATCGCGAAGAACACCCGGCTCTGGCCAAGCAGCAGGATCATGCACACCGTGGTCAGCCCGACCGCGGCGCCGAAGCTGATGACGCCCGCGTAGAAGGGGTGTCCGGTGGCCTTGAAGGCGTCGGCGAGCGGGGCGTCCACCGTCAGCCGGGTGTATTTCTGCATCCCGGTGACCACGATCGACACGGCGACATAGAGCACGGTGCAGATGAGGAGCGAGCCGAGGATGCCCCGGGGCATGTCCCGTTGGGGGTTCCTGGTCTCCTCCGCCGCGGTCGCCACCACGTCGAAGCCGATGAAGGCGAAGAAGACCACGGCGGCGGCGGTGAAGATGCCCTCGACGCCGAAGGTCGTCGGCTGGTAGCCGAACATCAGCTGGATCAGCGGCGCGGTGAGTCCCGAGCCCGAGACCGTGCCCTTGGCCTCGGGGATGAAGGGGCGGTAGTTGGCAGGGTCGATGAAGAAGGAGCCCGCGATGATGACCAGCAGCACCACGGCCACCTTCACCCCGACCACCACCGAGGTGACCCGCGCCGACAGCTTCATCCCGAGGACCAGGATCGCGGTGATCACCAGCACCAGTGCGGCGGCGAGCACATCGAAGGAGAAGCCGTGCGCCGCGTCGGGCCCGGACAGGGCGGCGGGCAGCTCCCAGCCGGCGTTGGCCAGCAGCGAGCGGATGTAGCCGGCCCAGCCGACCGCGACCACGGCGGTGCCGAGCGCGAACTCCAGCACCAGGTCCCAGCCGATGGTCCAGGCGGGCAGCTCGCCCAGTGAGGCGTACGAGAAGGTGTACGCGGATCCGGCCACCGGCACGGTCGAGGCGAACTCGGCGTAGCAGAGCGCGGCCAGCGCGCAGACGATGCCCGCGACGACGAAGGCGAGGGCGGTCGCGGGGCCCGCCTGCTCCTTGGCGACGGCCCCGGTGAGGACGAAGATGCCGGTCCCGATGATCACGCCGACGCCGAAGACCGTGAGGTCCAGGGCGGACAGCGACCGGGTCAGGGCGTGTTCGGGCTCCTCGGTGTCCTTGATGGACTGTTCGATCGACTTCGTCCGCAGATAGTCCGGCCGGACCTTACGGCCGCCATCGCCACCAGTGCCGCCGCCGGAGCGGCCCTCGGGTTCCCGCTCGCTCACCGATGCCACCTCCGCGCCTGCCCGTGCCCCGTGGGCGCCCATGGTTCTGCCAACCGGGCGGGAGGGAGGTGCGCACACCCGAAGCCCCGGCCGATTCACCCGATGGGGGCGGGCCCGGGGGACACACGATGGGCCGGTCGGAGCAGGAGGCTCCGGCCGGCCCGGGTGGGAAGGGGGTGGCGACCCGGTGGTTCAGTCGCGCACCGGCTCGGCCGTCGTCGATCGGGTCACATCCGCGCCCTGGGAGCCCGCGTGCGCCGACTCGCTCCCGTAGCGGCCGCCGATCCTGGCGACGAGCCCGGTGACCTGCCGGGCGATGTCCGGTGCGGTCAGCCCGATCTCCGCCATGACCTCCTTACGGGAGGCATGGTCGAGGAAGCGCGGCGGGATGCCGAAGTCGCGCACCGGCATGTCGACGCCCGAGTCGCGCAGCGCCTGGGCGACGGCGGAGCCCACACCGCCGACCCGGCTGTTGTCCTCGACGGTGACGACGACGCGGTGGCGCTCGGCGAGGGCGGGCAGCTCCTCGTCGACCGGCTTGACCCAGCGGGGGTCGACCACCGTAGTGGAAATGCCCTGTTTGTCGAGAAGGTCGGCAATCTCCAGGCACATCGGGGCCAGCGCGCCCACCGAGACCAGCAGCACATCGGGCCGCTCACGGTCGGCCGCCGCGGGCTCCCGCAGCACGTCCATGCCACCGATCCTGCCGACGGCCGCGACCGCCGGGCCCACCGCGCCCTTGGAGTAGCGCACCACGGTCGGCGCGTCCTCCACCTCCACGGCCTCGCGCAGCTGGGCGCGGACCTGGTCGGCGTCGCGCGGGGCGGCGATCCGCAGGCCCGGGACGACCTGCAGGAGCGACATGTCCCACATACCGTTGTGCGAGGCCCCGTCGGTGCCGGTGATACCGGCGCGGTCCAGCACGAAGGTCACCCCGCACTTGTGCAGGGCCACATCCATCAGGACCTGGTCGAAGGCGCGGTTGAGGAAAGTGGCGTAGACGGCGAAGACCGGGTGGAGCCCGCCGGTGGCGAGCCCGGCCGCCGAGACGGCCGCGTGCTGCTCGGCGATGCCCACGTCGTAGACCCGCTCGGGGAAGCGCTTGGCGAACTCGGTGAGCCCCACCGGGTGCAGCATGGCCGCCGTGATCGCGACGATGTCCTCGCGCTCCTCGCCGAGCTTGACCATCTCCTCGCCGAAGACCGAGGTCCAGTCGGCGCCGGAGGCCGAGATCGGCAGCCCGGTGTCCGGGTGGATCTTGCCGACGGCGTGGAAGCGGTCCGCCTCGTCCTGCAGGGCGGGCTGGTAGCCGCGGCCCTTCTCGGTGAGGCAGTGCACGATGACCGGGCCGCCGAAACGCTTCGCCCGCTGCAGCGCCGACTCCAGCGCCTCGATGTCATGGCCGTTGATCGGGCCGACGTACTTCAGCCCCAGGTCCTCGAACATGCCCTGCGGGGTGATGAAGTCCTTCAGCCCCTTCTTGGCCCCGTGCAGCGTCTCGTACAGCGGCCTGCCGACGACCGGGGTGCGCTCCAGCAGGTCCTTGCCGCGGGCCAGGAAGCGCTCATAGCCGTCGGTGGTGCGGAGGGTGGCGAGGTGGTTGGCCAGGCCGCCGATGGTCGGGCCGTAGGAACGCTCGTTGTCGTTGACGACGATGACCAGCGGGCGGTTCTTGGCCGCGGCGATGTTGTTGAGCGCCTCCCAGGCCATACCGCCGGTCAGCGCGCCGTCGCCGATCACGGCGACCACATGGTCCTGCTTGCCGAGCAGCTCATTGGCCTTGGCGAGGCCCTCGGCCCAGCCGAGGACGGTCGAGGCGTGGCTGTTCTCGATGACGTCGTGCTCGGACTCGGACCGCGAGGGATAACCGGACAAACCACCCTTGCTCTTGAGCTTGGAGAAGTCCTGGCGGCCGGTGAGCAGCTTGTGGACGTAGGACTGGTGCCCGGTGTCCAGCAGCACCTTGTCCCGGGGCGACTCGAAGACCCGGTGCAGGGCGATGGTCAGCTCCACCACGCCGAGATTGGGGCCGAGATGGCCACCGGTCTTGGAGACGGCGTCGACGAGGAAGGAGCGGATCTCCGCGGCCAGCTGGTCCAGCTCCTCCGGAGTGAGCCGGTCCAGATCGCGCGGTCCCGTGATGCGGGTCAGCAGCACCCGTGCCTCCTTGCTTCGAGCGTCTCCATGGAGCTTGCCGGTCCGCCCGAGTCTAATGTTCCGTCCTCCGGCGCAGACCTCCCCCCATGCGATGTCCGTCACGCGTGTTCTTTTCAGACAGCTGCCCGGCGCCTCCGTGGAGGCACCGGGCAGCCGGGTGAGACGTCCGGGTCAGCCGCGACCCGCGGACCGTTGTGTCCTGCGGGACACCGAGTCGATGACGACGGCGGCCAGCAGCACGCCACCGGTGATCATGTACTGGACGGAGTTCGCGACGCCCAGCAGGTTCATCCCCGACGAGATCGAGCCGATGACCAGCATGCCGAGCAGCGCCGACCAGACCGAGCCACGGCCGCCGAAGAGGCTGGTGCCGCCGATGACCGCGGCCGCGATGGCCTCCATCAGCAGGTTGCCGGTGCCGGCCTGCTGGCTGGCGGAGCCGATCCGGGAGGCGATCATGATGCCGCCGCACGCGGCCATCAGCCCGGCCAGCGAGTAGACCGAGATCCGGATGGCGACGACGTTGATGCCCGCGCGGCGGGCGGCCTCGACGCTGCCGCCCAGGGCGATCACCTTGCGCCCGTAGGCGGTGCGGCGGACCACGAAGTCGAGGATCACCAGGACCGCCACGAAGATCACCAAGGCGAGAGGCAGGCCCTTGTACTCGTTCAGCCGCCAGGCCGCGGCGAAGGCGATCACCGCGAGCACGCCCGTGCGGACCAGGATCTCGCTCAGCGGCCGCGAGGGCACGCCGACCGCCTTACGGCGCCTGCTGTCCAGGAACTGGGCGAGGAAGAAGCCCGCCGTCGCCAGCGCGGCCACCCCGTACGCGGCGATGAGCTGGCTGAAGTAGTGGGCGGTGAGATCCCGCACGAAGCTGTCGTCGGCGATGCTGATGGTGCCGGTGGTGCCGAGCACCTGGAGCATCAGACCGTTCCAGGCCAGCAGACCGGCCAGGGTCACCACGAAGGCCGGGACGCCTATCTTGGCGAAGAAGAAGCCGTGCAGCGCGCCGAGAGCCGCGCCGCTGGCGAGCGCGGCGATCACCGCGATCCCCTCGGGCACCCCCTCGTTGACGTTGAGCACCGCCAAAGTGGCCGCCGCCAGACCGCTGAGCGAGCCGACGGACAGGTCGATCTCACCGAGCAGCAGCACGAAGACGATCCCGACCGAGATCATGCCGGTGCCGCCGAGCAGGATCGAGAGGTCGGAGAGGTTCTTGGGCGAGAGGAAGGCGCTGTCCTTCCACTGGAAGACCGCCCAGATGATGGCGATGCCGACGATGACCGGGACCGCGCCCAGATCGCCGCTGCGCATCTTCCGGCCGAACTCCGCCAGATAGCCCTTGAACCCCTCCTGACGGACCAGCAGCCGGGGGTCGACGACGGTGACTGCGTCCTTGGCGACGGGGTTGACGTCGGCCGGGCCGCTCGCCTTGTTGCCGCCGTTCGACGCGCCGCCGTTGGTCTTGTCGACGTTCGTGGTCACTTCGCGACCTCCCCGCTACGCGCCTTGCGACGGGTCACGGCGTTGTCCGTGGCGCCGGTGATGGCGGAAATGATCTCTTCCTGAGAGGTGGTCTTCACATCGAAGATGCCGTTGTTACGGCCCAGCCGCAGCACCGCGACGCGGTCCGCGACGGCCTTGACGTCGGCCATGTTGTGGCTGATGAGGATGACGGCGAGACCACGGTCGCGCAGCCGCTCGACCAGGTCGAGGACCTGCGCGGTCTGCTCGACGCCGAGGGCGGCGGTCGGCTCGTCCAGGATCACCAGCTTGGGCTCGCCGAGCATCGAACGGGCGATGGCGACGGTCTGCCGCTGGCCACCCGAGAGCGAGGCGATCGGGATCCGCACACTGGGGATGCGGATCGACAGGGTCTGCAGCAACTCACGGGAGCGCCGCTCCATCTCGACCTCGTCGAGCACCCCGGCGCGCAGGATCTCGCGGCCGAGGAAGAGGTTGCCGACGACGTCGATGTTGTCGCAGAGGGCGAGGTCCTGGTACACGGTCGCGATGCCCAGCTCCTGGGCGTCGTGCGGCCGGTTGACCTGGACGGACTTGCCCTGCCACTCGATGACGCCTTCGTCGGCGGGGCCGACTCCGGCGATGGACTTGACGAGGGTCGACTTGCCGGCGCCGTTGTCGCCCACCAGGGCGACGACTTCACCGGCGTGGACCTCCAGATGGATGTCGGTGAGCGCCTGGACGGCGCCGAACCGCTTGGAGATCCCGCGCAACGCCAACACGGGTCCGTTCGGCACGATGGCCATCTCCGTTCCGGGCAGGGAGATCCCTGCTGTGTGACGGAGGGGAGAGCGCGCTCTCCCCTCGGTTGGGGGGTGTGTCAGGGGGCGGGCGGGCCGTCCGCGAGGTGACGGACGGCCCCGCGCCGCTACTTCAGACCAGCCGCGTCGCACGCTGCCTTGTACTTGGCGGTGCAGATCTGGGCGACCGTGTAGTTCCCGTCCTTGACGACGGTGTCCTTGATGTTCTTCTTGGTCAGCGAGATCGGGGTGATCAGCGTCGCCGGGATGTCCTTGGTGGTCGGGCTGTCGACCGTGTTGGACTCGTTGACCTTGTCGCCGCGGCCGAGCGCGATGGCCATCTCCGCGGCGGCGGCGGCCTCGTCCAGGTAGGACTTGTAGACGCTCATGTACTGCTCGCCGGTCACGACCCGGCGCACACCCTCGAGTTCGGCGTCCTGGCCGGTGACCGGGGGCAGCGGGTTGAAGCCGCCGCTCTTGAGCGCGGTGATCGCGCCGCCCGCCATGCTGTCGTTGGCCGAGTAGACGCCGACGATGTTCTTCTTGCCGAGGGAGGAGATGGCACCCGTCATGGCCTCATTGGCCTTGTCCGCGAGCCAGCGGTCGATGTCGTACGACTTACCGACGTTCACCTTGCCCTTGAGGACGGACATCGCGCCCTTCTTGAACATGGCGGCGTTGGGGTCGGCCTCCCAGCCGTTGAGCATGACGATCTTGCCGCTCTTGGCCTTGTCGCCCAGCGCCTCGAGCAGCGCCTGGCCCTGGACCTTGCCGACCGTCTCGTTGTCGAACGAGGTGTACGCGGAGACTGGGCCCTCGGCCAGCCGGTCGTAGGCGACGACCGGGATACCGGCCTCGTCGGACCTCTTGACCGAGGAGGCTATGGACTTGGAGTCCACCGAGTCGAGGATGATCGCGTCGACCTTCTTGGTGATCATCGAGTCGACCTGCTGCTGCTGAACCGAGGGATCCGACTTGGCGTTGACGTAAAGGATCTTGCAGTCCGCGCAGAGCGCCTTGAGCTTCTTGGTGATGTATGGCCGGTCGAAGTTCTCGTATCTGGCCGTCTGGTCCTCGGGCAGCAACAGCCCGATCGTGAGCGGACCGGTCTTCTTCTTCTCGTCCTTCTTGCCGCTGTCGGCCTCCTTCGCCGAACCACAGGCGGCGAGGGCGACGGTCATCGACAGGACAGAAGCAGCGAGAGCGACGCGACGCATCGTTGCGTTCATTTGGGGGTGACCTCCCTGACGAGGCCGCGTCATTGCGGCCGAGGTGGCTGGAAGTCAACTCGGCCGCCCGCATGACGTCAAGAAGTAAATCCTTAACGAGATGGCAACGGTGCCATTCGTTATCTGAGTGAACGCAGCCGGACAGGCCGGATAGACGGAGCGTGACCGGACAAAGCCGCTCAGGCAAGACCGGGGCCAACGGCCGCGATCCGGCGGTCAGGTGAGGGCCGGAGCCCCCGCCGAGAGCGCACCGTCCAGCAGCGTCGAATCTCCCATCTCGCTGAGCACCAGCGCCAGCGCGCCCAGCACCTCGGCCCGGCCGCCGAGTGCCCCGGGCATCACCGACAGCTGATGCGCCGCGCTGGGGATCGCGTACCGCGCGACCGACTCCCGGATCGGGCCCAGCACCAGCTCCCCCGCCTCGGCGAGCTGACCGCCCAGCACCATCCGGCTCGGATTGATCAGATTGCAGAGGTTGGCCACCCCGCTGCCGATGTGCCGGCCGACATCCCCGATCACCCGCCGGCAGCCGGGGTCGCCCTCGCGGGCCAGCTGCACCATGCGCTCCACGGTGAGATCCGCGCCATGGCTGGATCGCAGCAGCGGCAGCACATAGCGGGCCGCGGTGAAGGTCTCCAGACAGCCGCGGTTGCCGCAGCGGCACACCGGGCCCGACTCGTCGAGGGTGATATGGCCGATCTCGCCCGCCGTACCACCGGGGCCGCGGTAGATCTTCCCGCTGATCACCAGCCCCGCGCCGACACCGTCGGCGACCTTGATGTACGCGAGGTCGGCGACCCCGCGGCCGGAGCCCCAGACCAGCTCGCCGAGCGCGCCGAGGTTGGCGTCGTTGTCCACATGCACCGGCACCCCGAGCCGCTGCGCCAGGTCATCGCGCGGATTGGTGCCCGCCCAGCCCGGCAGGATCGCGGTCGAGCCCAGCGTGCCGGTCTCCACATCGATCGGGGCGGGCACGCCGAGACCGACGCCGACCACCTTGTCCTGGCTCAGCCCGCTGGCCGTGATCAGCCTGCTGACCAACTGCTCCGCCCGGTCCAGCCCCTGCGAGGAGGAGGCGTCCACATCCAGCGGCTCGGCCTCCTCGGCCAGCACCTGATGGGCGAGGTTGCCGATGGCGACGCGCAGATGCGTATGGCCGAAATCCACCCCTACGACGATGCCCGCGTCGCCGCTGAGCGAGACGCTGCGCGCCCGGCGGCCGCCCGCCGAGGTGGGGGTGACCTCGACCGTTCCGCCGTCCTTGAGCTCACGCACGATGTTGGAGACGGTGGCGGCGGACAGCCCGGTGGACCGGGCGATCTCCGCCTGGGTCAGCGAGCCCGCCATCCGCACCGCACGGACCACCCGCTCGAGATTGGCCCGGTGCAGCGACGACTGCGATCCCGGAGTCTCCACGCCCATCCACTCCCGCCTTCGCGGGCGGCACGACGGCCGCTCCGCCGGCCGGGCCGCAGCAGTGAGGCCCAGCGGTGTCTCCAACATGTGAACTCTAAGCTGAGCCGCCACGGTTGTCCCACGTCAAGTCCCTGACCGTCGCGGGACGCCCGGCGGCACCTTCCGACACCTCCGGTCCACCTCCTGATACCTCCCGCCCGTCTCCCGGCGGGTCCGCGGCATCGCGGCGATATTCCAGCCAGCGTACGGCCGGCGCGGCGGAACGGAATCCCTGGGGCGGCCCACAGCACACGGCCCCGTCCTTTCCGCGCGACGCCGCGCGACGGAAAGGACGGGGCCGTGAAAAGCGCTCTCCGGCCGCCCCTATTTGAGCGCGCCCGCGGTCAGGCCCGCCTGGACCTGCCGCTGGAAGAGGATGTAGACGCCGAGCACCGGAAGCATCGCCAGCACCAGACCGGCGAAAAGCGCGGACCAGTCGCCCTTGTACTGCTGGCTGGCCGCGAGCTGCACCAGCCCCTGGGTGAGCACCCGCTTGTCCTCATCGGTGTTGAGCACCGTGGGCAGCATGTACTGGTTCCACTGGCCGAGGAAATTGAAGATCCCGACGCTGATCAGGCCGGGCTTCGCCATCGGCAGCATGACCTGGAAGAACGTACGGGTATGGGAGGCCCCGTCGATCAGGGCCGCCTCCGCGACCGAGGACGGCAGCGTCTTGAAGAACGAGGTGAGGAAGAAGACCGTGAACGGCAGCGAATAGGCGATATAGACCAGAATGAGCCCATGGAAGGTGTTGAGTAGGCTCATGTTCTTCATCACGAAGAACAGCGGCACCAGCGCCAGGATGATGGGAAAACTCATCCCGCCGACGAACATGAAATAGATGAATCGCTTTCCCGGGAATTCAAAGCGAGCCAGGATGTATGCCGCCATCGAGCCCAGCAGCATCGTCCCGATCAGGGAGCAGCCCACCACCAGGATCGTATTGAGGAAGAAGTCGCCGATGTTCGACTTGCTCCAGGCCCGGGTCCAGTTGTCGAAGTGCAGGGCGGAGGGCAGTCCCCAGGGCGAGGTGAAGATCTGCTTGTCGGTCTTGAGGGAGCTCATCACCGCCCACAGCAGTGGCAGGGTGACGAGCAGCCCCCAGACCACCAGGATGCCGTGCGAGAAGACGTTGAGGACCTTGCCCTCGCCGCCGACCCGGCCCTCGGGGGTGAAGCCCGGCGGCGGCTGCTTGCGGACGGGCCCGGCGGGCGGCGCCTCGTCCTCCTTGGTGACGCCCGGGAGTTCCGAGGGCTCTGCGTGCGAGGTCACTGCGGTACCCCCAGATCGGTGGTCGGGCGGCGGCGGCCGGGTGCGGTCGGTGTGATCGGCATCAGTACTCCAGCCGCTCGCGCCGGCCGAGCCTGGTCACGATGACCGCGAAGATCAGCGTGACGATGAGCATCGCGACGCCGATCGTGGTGGCCCGTCCGGCCTGCCCGTCGTGGAAGGTCTTGGTGTAGACGTAGTAGCCCATGACCTGCGTGGAGTCGGCGGGGCCGCCCGGCCCCACGGTCATGATCTGCACCACGGCGAACGCGTCGAGCGCGATGATGCCCATATAGATCCAGCCGGTCTGGACCGTGTCCCACAGCAGCGGCAGGGTGATCTTGAAGAAGGTCTTGATCCGGTTGGCCCCGTCGAGCAGCGCCGCCTCGTAGAAGTCCTTCGGGATGGAGCTCATCCCGGCGGAGAAGAGGACGACGTAGAAGCCGACGTTGCTCCAGACCATCACCGCCATCAGGCACCACAGCGCCAGCTTGGGATCGGCCAGCCACTGCTGCTGGAACGATTCCAGGCCGATTCCGCCGAGGAAGGCGTTGATCGCGCCGTTGCGCGGGTTGTAGGTGAACTGGAACAGCAGGGCGACGATCGCGATCGACAGCACCTGCGGAAAGAAGTAGATCACCTTGTACAGGCTCGACCCGCGCACCCCGGAGATCGCCGAGTTCTTCCTCCCCCGGCCGCCCACATTGAGCATGAAGGCGAAGAAGAGCCCGAGGCCGAGCGTCACCAGCGGCACCACCAGCAGCAGCACGACATTGTGCCCGACCGCTTTCCAGAAGAGGTCGTCATGCAGCAGCCAGTTGTAGTTCTTGAACCCGACCATCTTGAAGTCGGAGCTCAGCCCGGTCCAGTCCGTGAAGGAGTAGTAGATGGCCTGGACGAACGGCGAGATCACGAAGACCGCGTAAAGGATCACCGGCAGGGCCAGGAACCCCGCGATGAACCGGTACTTCCCATGCTGCATTTCTACCGACCTCGGTCTTCCCCTACGGATAATGCCGCCGGCGACGCGTGGAGCCGCATCAGACGTGCTTGTACTTCTTGACGGCGTCGTCCTTGGCCGTTTCATCGGCGAACTTCTGGCACTTCTTGATCGTCTCGGCGGGGGTCATCCGGCCCGCCATCATCTCGCCGAGCGCGCCGACGCCGATCTGCTGCTTCTGCAGCGTCACGTACCAGTCCTGGAGCCGCGGGTTGACCACGTTCTTGCCCGCCTTGGTCAGCGCCTCCTGCGCCGACGCCAGGCCCGACGGCAGGCTGAGGCCCTCGGTGCCGCCGTTGAGGGAGGAGAGCGAGGAGACCTGCTTGACGAAGTTCTTGGTGGACTTCTCACCGAGCATGATCCGCAGCAGTTCCATGCCGCCCTGCGGGTTCTTGGCCGCCTTCGGGACGATGAAGGGCTCACCGCCGGAGGCCCAGAGGGTGCCGAACGGCAGCTTGTCGCTCCTGTCCAGGCTGGACGGCGCGGCCACCGCCATCTGGAAGTCCTTGGGCGTGGTCTTCTTCGCCTCGTTCTCCACCCAGGAGCCGTTGGGGATGAACAGCGCCTTGCCCTGGTTCCACGCGGTCTGGGACTCGATGTGGGACAGACCGGGGGTGCCCTTGAGGATGTAGCCCTTCTTGTAGAGCTCGTAGTACGCCTCGAAGGCGGCCTTGACGGCCGGGTGCTTCCAGGCGTTCGGCTCCAGGTTGTCGATCGAGTCCAGGACGTCCCGGCCGCCGATCTTGGCGATGAAGGGGTAGAGGCTGAAGGGCAGGTAGTAGGGGAACTTGCCGGGGTAGGTCCAGCCCGCGATCCCCTTCTTCTTCGCCGCCTCGCAGACCTTGAGCATGTCGTCCCAGGTCTCGGGGTACTCCACGTCGAGCTTGGCGAGATTGCTCTTGGAGTACCAGACGCCGTAGACGGTGTAGGCGTAGTAGAGGATCCACACCGGCTTGCCGTCGAACTGGCCCATCTCCACGACACCGGGGCGCAGGGTCTCGCGCACCGTCTTGCTGGGGTCGTCGAGGGAGGGCGCGTCCAGCAGCGGGGTGAGGTCGGTCAGCTGGTTCTTCCCGACCAGGGTGCCCATGTCCATCTGCTCGGCGCCGGAGTTGTCGACGAGGTCCGGCGGGGTGCCGCCGTTGAAGCGCGGCTGGAGCACGGTCTGGATCTTCTGGGTGGCCGCGTGCTTGACCTTGCCCTTGGTCTTCGGGAAGGCCGCGGCGTACTCCGCCTCGGCGTCCTTGGCGTACTGCTGCCCGAAGCCGCCGTCGAAGATGACGACGTCGAGCGCGGCGCTCTCATTGACGGCGAGCGGGTTCTTGGCGCTCTTCTTGCCCTTGTCGACCTTCTTGGCCTCGTCGTCACCGCCACTGGCACAGGCGGACAGCGCGCTCATCGCGGGCACGGAGATCAATCCGAGCGCCGCCGAGCGCTTGATCAGATCGCGACGGCCGACATCTGAGGTGGATCCCATGCTCAAGTCCTCGCCTTCGTCAGGACTCAGGCGGTGTAACGGTTTCCCGTACATACTCGCCTCCGGCGAGGGGCCCGACACCGCGGGTCAGTTGAAGCGTCAAGCGGAGTATTGCTGGGTGTACGCCGGGGAGTGCGGATGACCCGCCGAGGCCCTCCGATATGGGCCGCGGTGCGGCCTTCCCCCTGGGGCGACAGGTATAGTCCACTGGGCCTCATATGGGCAAGATCGAGAGGTCATCGGGTATCAGTCTTTCCCGAGTTGAGACCTGCCCGACATACCGTAGGTGGAGACAGTCCGTGCGGCACGCCGCCGTGCGCGCTCCCCGAAAGGCGGTTCCCGTGTCCCGGAAGCAGCTCACCCTCGTCACCAGCATTGTCGTGACCGCGACACTCGCGATCACCACGGGGTGCGGCTCCGGCAAAGGGGGCTCGTCGGCCGGGGACAGCAAGGGCGGCGCGGCGATAGGCAAGGGCATGGCCCAACTGCCGGTGGAGCCCACCCAGGCGCCGACCGAGGAGCCCACCGACGACCCCACCGACGACCCGTATGACGATCCGTCGGACTCCCCCACCGGCGGCTCCGGCCTCATCACCCCGGACGCCAAGATGGGAACGTGCGGATGGGGTTCGGACGGCAAGCCCTACGCCAATGTGAAGATCAGCAACTCCGGCTCCAGCACCGCCTACTACTCGCTGCTGGTCGGCTTCGTCGACAGCTCCGACAAGGCCGTGACCACCGGGGTGGAGTCCGACGCGGCCGTGGCGGGCGGCGCCGACAAGACCATCAAGGTCACCGGGCTCAAGGCGGACAGCTCCCACACCGCGAAGAAGTGCAGGCTCTCGCTCGCCACCAAGTCCGACAGCGCCGACTGAGTCCGACAGGGCCGACTGAGCCCGACAGCGACGGCTGAGGACGTACCAGACACAGCCTCATCAGGCGCGCCGAAACGCCCCCATGGACACGGGCCGTACCACCGATGGTGGTACGGCCCGTGTCGTACCGTCCGCCGGGCGCAGCCGAATTGGCGGTTGTCCGCATCCTTGACACCACCCTCCCCCTGCCTCCCTACTTATCTCTGCCCGACTCAGAGGACAACGTTGTCAGACTCGTTGAGAGGCTGCGTATGCGACAGAGACGACCACAGAGACGATGGCGTGGGATCGGACGGACGGCCCCCCTGGTGGCGGCCGTCCTGCTGGCGGTGACGGCCCAGGGCGGTGCGGTCGCCGCCCCCGCCGGCCCGGCCTCCGCGCACCACGCCGACCGCGCCTTCGCCTCATCCTTCGAGTCGGGCGATCCCCAGCCCGACTGGCGCAACACGGTCGAGACCGGACCCGACGGAAAGAAGAAGGCGTCCGGGGTGGACGGAGGCTACTCCTCCGGAATCCCCGGCAATGTCTCCGACAAGGTCACCGAGGTCCGGGCGAGCGGGGAGAACGCCGAAGGCGGGGAGGTCAAGGAGAACCTCGTCGACGGCGAGCTCACCAGCAAGTGGCTGGCCTTCGACACCACCACCGCCTGGCTCGAGTTCGATCTGAGCGAGCCGGTGAAGGCCGTCCGCTACGCCCTCACCTCCGCCAATGACGCCCCCGGCCGGGACCCGAAGGACTGGACCCTCAAGGGCTCGGCGGGCGGCTCCGACTGGACGACGCTGGACACCCGTAAGGACGAGACGTTCTCCTCGCGCCAGCAGACGCGGGAGTTCTCCTTCGACGGCACCACGGCGTACCAGCACTTCCGGCTGGAGATCACCCGCAACGCCGGGGACGACCTCATCCAGCTCGCGGAGGTGCAGTTCGCGACCGGCGACACCACACCGCCCGCGCCCTCCGACATGCGCACCCAGATCGACCGCGGCCCGACCGGCTCCCCCACCGCCAAGGCCAACGCGGGCTTCACCGGCACCCATGCCCTGCGCTACGCGGGCACCCACAAGCCGGGCGGCCGGGCGTACTCGTACAACAAGGTCTTCGACGTCGACACGGCCGTCACCCGGGACACCCGGCTGTCCTACCGGATCTTCCCGTCGATGCCCGAGACCGATCTCAACTACCCGGCCACCCATGTCTCGGTCGATCTCGCCTTCACCGACGGCACCTATCTGAGCGATCTGCCCGGCGCGGTCGACCAGCACGGCGCCCGGATGAGCCCGCAGGGCCAGGCCGACTCCAAGACGCTCTACGTCAACCAGTGGAACAACAAGGAGTCGCGGATCGGCGCGGTCGCCGCGGGCAAGACGGTCGACCGGATACTCGTGGCCTACGACTCCCCCAAGGGCCCCGCGCAGTTCCGCGGCTGGGTGGACGACGTCTCGATCGCCCCCAAGGCGCCCGAGAAGCCGCTCGAGCACCTGTCGGACTACGCGCTGACCACCCGCGGCACCAACTCCAGCGGCAGCTTCTCGCGCGGCAACAACTTCCCGGCCACCGCCGTCCCCAACGGCTTCAACTTCTGGACGCCGGTGACCAACGCGGGCTCCACCGACTGGCTCTACCAGTACGCCCGCGCCAACAACGCCGACAACCTCCCCACCATCCAGGCGTTCAGCGCGAGCCATGAGCCCAGCCCCTGGATGGGCGACCGGCAGACCTTCCAGGTGATGCCGTCCGGCGCGGCCGGCACCCCCGACGCCGGGCGCTCCTCCCGCGCGCTCCCCTTCCGCCATGAGAAGGAGACCGCCCGGCCGTATTACTACGGGGTGACCTTCGAGAACGGCCTCAAGGCGGAGATGGCGCCCACCGATCACGCCGCGGCGATGCGCTTCACCTATCCGGGTGAGGACGCGAGCGTCCTCTTCGACAACGTCACGGGCGACGGCGGGCTGACCCTCGACGCCGAGCACGGCGTCGTCACCGGCTACTCCGACGTCAAGAGCGGACTGTCCACCGGCGCCACCCGGATGTTCGTCTACGGCGTCTTCGACACCCCGGTCAGCGCGAGCGGCAAGCTGGACGGAGGCGGCGGCAAGGATGTCACCGGCTACTTCCGCTTCAAGCCGGGGAAGGACCGCACCGTCACGCTCCGGCTCGCCACCTCGCTGATAGGCGTCGACCAGGCGAAGGCCAACCTCGACCGGGAGCTGCCCGCGTCGAGGTCGTTCGGGCAGGTCAAGCAGGCCGCGCAGGCGGAATGGGACAACATCCTGGGCCGGATCGAGGTCGAGGGCGCGGACCGCGGCCAGCTCACCACGCTCTACTCCAGCCTCTACCGGCTGTACCTCTATCCCAATTCCGCTTTCGAGAACACGGGGACGGCGGCGAAGCCCCGTCACCAGTACGCGAGCGCCTTCTCGCCGGGCACCGGGGAGAACACCCCGACCCACACCGGCGCGAAGATCGTCGACGGCAAGGTGTACGTCAACAACGGCTTCTGGGACACCTACCGCACCACCTGGCCCGCCTACTCACTGCTCACCCCCAAGCGGGCGGGCACGATGGTCGACGGCTTCGTACAGCAGTACAAGGACGGCGGCTGGATCTCCCGCTGGTCCTCGCCGGGCTACGCCGATCTGATGACCGGCACCAGCTCGGACGTGGCCTTCGCCGACGCGTATCTGAAGGGCGTACGGTTCGACGCCGAGGCGGCGTACGAGGCGGCGCTGAAGAACGCCACCGCCGTCCCGCCCTCGTCGGGCGTCGGCCGTAAGGGCATGGCCAGCTCGCCCTTCCTCGGCTACACGAGCACCGAGACCCATGAGGGGCTGTCCTGGGCGCTGGAGGGCTATCTCAACGACTTCGGCCTCGCGAATATGGGCAAGGCGCTCTACGCGAAGACGAAGAAGGCCCGCTACAAGGAGGAGTCCGAGTACTTCCTGCACCGCGCGCAGGGCTATGTCTCGCTCTTCGACGACAAGGCCGGCTTCTTCCAGGGCAAGGACGCGGCGGGGAAGTGGCGCGTGCCCTCCGACAAGTACGACCCCCGGATCTGGGGCTACGACTACACCGAGACCAACGGCTGGGGCTACGCCTTCACCGCGCCCCAGGACAGCCGGGGCCTGGCCAACCTCTACGGCGGCCGGGCGGGCCTGGCCAAGAAGCTGGACACCTATTTCTCCACCCCGGAGACCGCCTCCCCCGAGTTCGCCGGTTCCTACGGCGGCGTCATCCATGAGATGACCGAGGCGCGGGACGTCCGCATGGGCAATTACGGCCACAGCAACCAGGTCGCCCACCATGTGACGTATATGTACGACGCGGCGGGCCAGCCGTGGAAGACCCAGGAGAAGGTGCGCGAGGTGCTCTCCCGCCTCTACACCGGCAGCGAGATCGGCCAGGGCTACCACGGCGACGAGGACAACGGCGAGCAGTCGGCCTGGTACATCTTCAGCTCGCTGGGCTTCTATCCGCTGGTGATGGGCGGCTCCGAGTACGCGGTCGGGTCGCCGCAGTTCACCAAGGCCACGGTGCATCTGGAGAACGGCCGCGATCTGGTGATCAAGGCGCCGCGCAACAGCCGGACGAACGTCTACGTCCAGGGTCTGAAGGTGAACGGCAAGGCGTGGAACTCCACGGCCCTCCCCCACTCGGTGCTCGCCAAGGGCGGCACCCTGGAGTTCGCGATGGGCGCCAAGCCGTCGGCCTGGGGCACGGGGAAGAACGCCGCGCCGTCCTCCATCACCCAGGACGACAAGGTGCCCACCCCGCGCCACGACCTGACGGTGCCGAGCGGTGGCACGGCCCTCCTGGACAACACGTCGGGGACGGAGGCGACCTTCGAGACGGTGGACCTGCCGATCACGAAGGCGGGCCGCGCGGTGCAGTACACCCTGACCTCGTCGGACCGGAGCAAGGCCCCGGCCGGATGGGTGCTCCAGGGTTCGCGCGACGGCGAGAAGTGGCGGGACCTGGACCGGAGGTCGGGAGAGACCTTCAGCTGGGACAAGCAGACCCGCGTCTTCTCGGTGCGGACGCCCGATACGTATGAGCACTACCGGCTGGTGCCGGACGGCAAGGCGACGCTGGCGGAGGTGGAGCTGCTGAGCTGAGCCGTCGGGTGGGCCGGGTCCGGCGTCCGGACCCGGCCTGCCCGACTGTAGACGCCAGTGGGCGAGTCCGGGACGTCCCGACGCCGTTGGCGGCGATCATTCACGAGGCCGCGCGGCGCGTTCGACGGTCTCACCGGGACCGGTAGTGGCGGCCTCCGCGCCGTCGTAGTGCAGGCGGGCACGCTCGACCTCGGGCAGGTTCTCGGCCGACCACGTCGCGAGCGTGGCGAAGAGCGGGCCCAGACTGCGGCCGAGATCGCTGATCTCGTACTCCACCCGGGGCGGAACCTCCGGATGGTACGTACGGCACACCAGCCCATCGCGCTCCAGTTGCCGCAGCCGCTGGGTCAGCACCTTCGGCGTGACCGCGCCGATGCGGCGCTGCAGCTCCACGAACCGCTGACGGCCGTGCTCATGGAGCGTCCAGAGGATGGGCGTGGTCCAGCGACTGAAGACGATGTCGACCACGGGAGCGATCGGGCACGCCTGTTCCGGTTCTTTCGACATAGTCACTTTCCCCTAGGTACCTACTATCCCCACGATGCTAGCTTCACCGTGCCGCGGCAAGGACAACGTCCGGCAACGTCTGTCACTACGGAACGGGGAGTCGCACATGATCGTGGTAACCGGAGCGACCGGGAATGTGGGTCGGCCACTGGTGGAGGCGCTGGCCGCAGTCGGCGAGCAGGTGACAGCCGTGTCGCGACGGCCCGGCGGCACGGAGTTGCCGGAGGGGGTACGTCACCATCAGGCCGATCTGGCCGACCCTGGGAGTCTGCGGCCCGCGCTGGACGGGGCCGATGCGCTCTTCCTGCTCTTCGCCGGCGAACTGCTGACCGGCGAACGGCCCGTCCGCGAACTCCTGGAGACCGCCGGATCCGCGGGGGTGCGGCGCGTGGTCGTGCTCTCGTCCCAGGCGGCCGAAACGCGGCCGCAGGCGATATCCCACGCCCCCTTGCGGGCGCTCGAGGAGGCCGTGCGGGCATCGGGGCTGGACTGGACCGTCCTGCGACCGGGAGGCTTCGGCTCCAACGCGTTCGCCTGGGCCGAGTCGGTCCGTACCCGGCGGACGGTCGCGGCGCCGTTCGGCGATGTGGGACTGCCGGTCGTGGACCCGGCGGACATCGCCGAGGTCGCGGCGGCGACGCTGCGGGGGCGGGGCCACGCGGGACGTACATACGAGCTCACCGGCCCGGCGCCGGTCTCCCCGCGCCAGCAGGCGCAGACGATCGGGGATGCGCTGGGCGAACCCGTACGGTTCACCGAGCTGAGCCGGGAGCAGGCACGGGCGGAGCTGCTGCGGTTCATGCCGGAGCCCGTCGCGGACGGCACCCTCGACATCCTGGGCGAGCCGACGGCCGCCGAACAGCGGGTGAGCCCCGATGTCGAGCGCGTCCTGGGCCGACCGCCGCGCGCCTTCGCCGATTGGGCAATGCGCAACATCGCGGCCTTCCGCTGATCCCGGAATGCCAGGATGGCCCGCATGGCAACCGTCCTGGCATTCCACGCCCACCCCGACGACGAGGCGCTGCTGACCGGGGGCACGCTCGCCCGACTCGCCGACGAGGGCCACCGGGTGGTGCTCGTGGTCGCCACGGACGGCCACATGGACGCCGCCCCGCCGGGCCGCGAGCCGCCTCGTCTGCACGAACTGCGGAAGAGCGCGTGCGTGCTCGGCGTCGACCGCGTCGTCCACCTCGGCTACGCGGACAGCGGTCACGGCCCGCTCTTCAACGCCGACCCGCCGGACCGTACGCGCTTCGCCCGGGCCGACACAGAGAAGGCGGCGGAACAACTGGCCACGATCCTGCGCGAGGAGAACGCGGCGATGCTGCTCAGCTACGACCCCAACGGCGGCTACGGCCACCGCGACCACATCAAGGTCCACGAGGTCGGCCGACGCGCGGCGGAACTGGCCGGGACGGCACGGGTGTTGGAGGCGACGCTCCCCCGCGACACCGTCGAACGCCTGGTCCGACTCATACAACTCCTGCGCATCCCCCTGCGCTTCGATCCCGACGAGCTGAGCACCCGCTTCAGCCCCCGCAGCGCCATCACCCACCACTTCGACGTACGCCGCTACGCCCGCCAGAAGCAGGCGGCCCTGGCCGCCCACCGCTCCCAGATGAACGGCACGGGCCGCATGAGCGCCGTCATGCGGAGGATGCTCCGGCTGCCGGCCCCGCTCTTCGGGCTGCTGCTGGGCCGGGAGTGGTTCATCGACGCCTCCCCCTCCCGGCCCTCTCAGCGCTAACCGTCGGCGAACAGATCCTCGGTGCGGGAGGCGGTCACGGCACGGTCCAGCCAGGTGTCGAGGAGATCCAGATCCTTGCATGCCTCAATGCGCTCGCGCGTCTTGGGAGTCACCTCAAG
This sequence comes from Streptomyces sp. 11-1-2, assembly GCF_003595545.1. NCBI lineage: Bacteria > Bacillati > Actinomycetota > Actinomycetes > Kitasatosporales > Streptomycetaceae > Streptomyces > Streptomyces sp. 11-1-2. Next base: position 8,126,148 of record NZ_CP022545.1, on the reverse strand, counting down.
CCCTCGAAGGCTGAGCACGCGCAGAACATCATTCGCGCCTTTTACAGCCTGGCCCTCAGCCCGAACCTCGGCGAAGGCTCGCTGGGCATGCTCGGAGCGGAAGAAGTTCAGCAGCGCGGACATCAGGTCTCTCCAGATCTCTCGTGCCGGGGTGTCTCCGAGACCGGCTTCAACGAGTTCGGCGTAGATGGTCGCCTGGTTGGGGTCGAGCGTGTTGAGCGTTGTCGCCAGCGCCTTCAGTATGGCATCGACGTTTTCGCTCTTACTATGCGTAATCGCCGAGAACATGGCCATCGGAACATCCCGGACCACATCCTTCGCGTCAGTGACGATGAGAGTGTTGCCGGGCCCAGAACAAGTGGGCGAACCGTCAGGGACGGGTGGTCGGGAATGCCGAGCGTGATCGGGCGGGCGGCCCAGCGGGCCGTGGCCTCGTCCGGGCAGAGCACGACCAGCACCGGCTGGTGACCGAATTTGGCGTGCATATACGAGAGGTAGTAGGCCCAGGCCGCAGGCTTCTTCGGGTCTCTTCTGCGCTGCGACTCGATGGCGAATAAATACGTGCCGTCATCCTTGGTCTCGACCTGGAGCAGCGTGTCCACACGCCTTTCGACCGGTGCGATCTCGGTGAGGTCTGGGCTGACGACGAACACGCTGCTCGTCTCCGGGAAGGGGACGCCGAGCAGTTGTCTGAGCGCTCGGACGACGGCCCCCGTGTCCTCCTGGAAAATCCGATGGAGGGCTTCAGGTGAGGAACTGACCATGCGTTGAACGCTAAAGACCTAACGGCAAGTGCCGATGGCACTTGCCTTCACTTCGCTCGATCGTATGTGGCGGCTGTTCGCGTTGACGCCGTGCTCCAGGGCGGCGAGATGGCGGGCCCCGCGGGGCCGTTCGGGGACCCGCGAAGCGCCTCCGCGCCGCGCCTCCGCGCCGCGCAGGACTTCGGTGCCGCCCCGCACCCCCGCGACGGGACGGCACCGGCTTGGGGCGCTACTCCACGGGTGCCGGAGCGGGATCCGGGGCAGCGGCTGCGGGCGGCGCGGCGGCGGGATCCGCGGTAGCGGGGGTGGGCGCGGGCCGCTCGGTCAGGCCGATGCGGTGGTGCAGGCGGCGCAGCGGCCCGGGAGCCCACCAGTTGCCCCGCCCGGCCAGTCGCATGAAGGCGGGTACCAGCACGCCGCGGATCAAGGTGGCGTCCACGATCACCGCGAGGGCCATCCCGACCCCCAGTTGTTTGAGGAAGACGACGTCCCCCGTGGCGTACCCGGCGAAGGACACGGCCAGGATGGCGGCGGCGGCCGTGACCAGGGGCGCGCTGCGTGCGATGCCGCGCGGGACGGAGCCGATGGGGTCGCCGGTGCGGTCGTACTCCTCCTTGATCCGGGAGAGCAGGAAGACCTCGTAGTCCATGGACAGCCCGTAGGCGATGCAGAACATCAGGATCGGGATGCTCGGCTCGATCACGCCGGTGGGGGTGAAGCCGAGGAGGCCGGACAGATGGCCGTCCTGGAAGACGAAGACGAGCGCGCCGAACATGACGGACAGGCTGAGGACGTTGAGCACGGACGCCTTGAGCGGGGCCACCACGCTGCCCGTCATCAGGAACAGCACGACGAAGGTCACCGCGACGATCAGACCGGCGACGAGCGGGAGCCGGTCCGTCACCCCGTCGCGGTAGTCCGTGAGTTCCGCCGGATAGCCGCCGACCTCCACGGCGAAGGGCGCGGGCACCGCCCGTACGTCACGGACCAGGCCGGTGGCGTCGGCCTCCAGCCGGGTGGAGGAGGGCATGACCGCCAGCCGGGTGCCGGTGCCGTCCTCGGCGTCGTAGGAGACCCCGGAGGGCGAGGTGACGCGGTGTCCGTCGGCGTACGAGCCGGCGGCCGAGTCGACGCGTACGACCCCCTCGATTCCGGAGAGTTCGGCGGCGTAGGCGCCCACCGAGCCTCCGCTTCCCGCCGGCGCCACGACCTGGACGGCGTCGGACTCCTCGACCGTGAACGAGTCGCGGACCTGGTCGTACATCTGGCGGGCCGGTGCCGAGGCGGGCAGCACCCGGTCGTCGGGCAGCCCGAAGCGCACCCCGAGGAACGGTGCGCCGAGCAGCAGCGGGCGGCGCATCACACAGATGGGGGCCGCGCACCGGGAGGCGTTCGAAGCGATCGACTTCGCCGCCCTCACCCTTGACGACCTGCTGGACCGGATCGTCGATCCCATCGTCGGCTTCAACATCGCCAACCCGGGCTTCAAGGCGCTCTTCGCCCGCCCCGATATGCCCGATGGCCTCAGCGACGCCGCCCGCCCCATCCAGGCGGCCCTGCTCGGCCGGATCGAGACGATGATCGGCGCCCGGGCCCCCGGTCTGCCGGAGGGCGAACGGCAGCGCACGGCCCGGGTCTGCGCGCAGATCTTCCAGGCCATGGTGGTGCTGGTGGTCGCCGCCGAGGGCGACGAGCGCCAGGCGATGACGGGGGAACTGAAGAAGGCCCTGCGGGGCTATCTCGCCCCCGTCATCGGCTAGTTCACGGCTGGTTCACCGACTGGTCCATCGGCTGGTCCATCGGCTGGTTGGTGCGCGGATCAGGACGGTTCCGTGCGTGGGCGTCCGTCAGCCGCGGGCGATCGCGAAGACGTGGAGATCCGCGTTGTCGGGCAGGGTGACGCTCTTGACCGTCTTGCCCTCGGGCGCGTGGAACGCCTTCGTGGCGAAGATGTACGCGTCCACCACGTCCTTGTCGCCGCCGCTGATGTTGCGGTAGCCGGTCTTGGCGAGGGTCACGTTCCCGTACTGGACCGTTCCGCCGCCGCCACCCACCGTCCAGTCGGTGAAGGCCAGCTCCGCCTCGTCCGAGCTGCCGTCGGTGTAGGTGATCTTGGCAGTGGCCTTCTGGTTGCCGTTGACCGCGCTGCCGATGAAGGACAGGCCGGTGGACTCGGGCAGGGTGATGGTCTGGCCGGTGGTGGAGGCGTTGTCGGGGCGGCCGGGCGGGGAGGCGGGCCAGGTGAAGTCCAGGCCCTGGGTGGTGCCCTTGGCGCCCGGCTCCAGGCCGGCGGCGACGAGGGCCTGGCGGGAGTAGCTCCAGCCGCCGCCGTCGTAGTCGCCCTCGTCGTGCTCGCCGTCGTCGGCGGTCGCGCCGGTGTTGTTGTACGCGGCGAGCAGAGTGCCGGGGGCGGCGACGGTCAGCGTGATCGGCTGGACGACCTTGGTGTCCTGGCTGGTCACCGTCACCTTCGCGTCGTAGAAGCCCTCGGGCGTGTCCTTCCCCGCGCGCAGGGAGATCTCCGCCGTGCCGTCCGGGCCCACCGTCCCGGAGGCGGGTGAGGCGGTGAGCCCGTCGGGGGCGTCGGTGGTGAAGCGCACCTCGGGGCGGTCGCCCTCGCCGACCGGGACGGCGGCCACCTTCACGGTCAGGCTCTCGCCCGGGGCGAGCGTGCCCGTGGTCGGCCCGACCCCGATCTGGTACGGCTGCTCGCCGTCGCGGAAGGAGGGCGGGGCGTCGGACGGGGACGCGCCCCAGGCGCGGTCCGGGGTGTCGGACAGGGTGTAGTCCAGCGTGCCGCCGTGCCGTACGAAGGACTCCGGCAGCCAGGGACGGCCGCTCGCCCGCCCGTTCACCTTCAGCGACTGGACGTACGGCGCGCCGGGCGCGGCCTGCGGGGCGCGGATGGAGATGTCCCGGGCGCCGCGGTCGATCTCGATCCTCGGGAAGAGGGGCGAGGCCAGGACGAGTTCGGCGCGGGAGGGCACCTGCGGGTACATGCCGAGGGCGGAGAAGACGTACCACGAGGACATCTCGCCGAGGTCGTCGTTGCCGGGGATGCCGTCGGGCTTGGTGGTCCACAGCTGACGCATCGCGGCGCGCACGGTCTCCTGGGTCTTGTACGGCTGCCCGGCGTACGCGTAGAGATAGGGGACGTTGATCGACGGCTCGTTGTCCAGCTCGGACTTCTCGCCGCCCTTACCGGTGAGCGCCCAGCCCCCGTCGGCGTCGTGGAAGAAGGCGTCCAGGCGCTTGATCGCGGCGTCCTTACCGCCCATCGCGGCGAAGAGACCGGCGGGGTTGTGCGGGACCATCCAGGTGTACTGGGCGCTGGTGCCCTCGACGAAGCCGTTGCCGGTGGCCGGGGTGAAGCCGGTGACCCAACTGCCGTCGGCTTTACGGTTGGCGATATAGCCGCCGGTTTCCGGGTCGGCGGCGGCGTTGAAGTTGTTCTGCCACCACTGGGCGCGGTGCGCGAAGGTGTCGGCGGTGTCCTTACGGCCCGCGGCCCGCGCAAGCTGGGAGAGGGCGAAGTCCGCGCCGGACATCTCCAGGGTCTCGGCCGCGCCGCCCCACGCGTTGGAGACGGACGGCATGTAGTGCAGCTTGAGGTACTTGTCGAGGGAGGGCCGCTGGCCGGCCGACATGATGGGCTTGCCCGCCGGGCTGAGGTCCTTCTCCGTCGGCACGGTGGCCGCCTTGAGAAGCGAGTCGAGGGCGGCGTCGAGGTCGAAGTCACCGCCGCCGAAGGCACGGATCCCGGCGAGGGCGGCGGCCGACGGATCGCCGTTCATCACATGCGTCCCCGAGGCGCCCTGGAGCCAGCGGTCCCAGACGCCGCCGTTCTGCTGGGCGAGGTTCAGCAGGGACTGGGCGATGTCGGAGCCCGTCTCCGGCTCCAGCAGGGTGAGGAGCTGGAGCTGGGAGCGGTAGATGTCCCAGCCGGAGAAGGTGCCGTACTGGGCCCGGTGGCCCCGGCTCACCCGGTGCACCGCACCGTCGCTGCCCCGGTAGCGGCCGTCGGTGTCGCTGATGACGTTGGGGTGCAGCAGGGAGTGGTAGAGCGCGGTGTAGAAGGCGGTGCGGTCCGCGTCCGCGCCGCCGCCGACCCGGATGGCGGACAGCTGCCGCCGCCAGGCGTCGTACGCCGCGGTCCGCACCTGGTCGAAGCCGCGCCGCGGCGGGTTCTCGGCGGCGAGGTTGGCCCGGGCGCCCTTGTCGCCGACGTAGCTGATGCCGACCTTGACGCCCACCCGGCGGGTGCCCGGGGCGAATTGGAGATAGCCGCCGGAGCCCTTCCCCGCCACCGGGCGGCCGTCGGTGCCAAAGCCGCCGGAGCCGCCCTCGGCGCTGGTCGTGCCGGGCCGCAGGGTGCCGTCCTGCCAGGTGCCCTGGGCGGTGAACGCGGTGTCGAACGTGGCGGTGAAGTGCAGCGTGTAGTAGCTGCGGCGCCCCTCGGGGTCGAGATAGCCGCAGAAGTTGCCGCTGGTCACCGAGCCGGAGACGGTGCGGTGCGCCGGCTCGATGGTGAGGTCGGCGTCGCTGCTGCCGACCTCGGAGGAGGAGGTGCGGATCAGCAGGGAGGCGGTCTTGTCCGCGGGGTAGCTGAAGCGGGCCGAGCCGGTACGGGCGGTGGCGGTCAGCTCCGCGCCGGCGCCGGAGGCGAGGGAGACCTTGTAGCGGCCGGGTTCGGCGGTCTCGTCGGAGTGGCTGAAGTCGGAGGCGTAGACCTGGTCCTTGGTGTCGGCGGCGGGTGAGGAGGTGACCTCGCCCACGTGGGGGAAGAAGGGGATGTCCCCGGCGCCGCCCGCACAGCCGGTGCCGGACATATGGGTGAGGCTGAAGCCGCGGACGCGGGTGGCGTCGTAGTGGTAGCCGCCGGGCGCGGCGGTGCGGGTGGCGTCGCCGCGGGTGTTCTCCGGGCTCCACGACAGCATGCCGAAGGGGGCGACGGCGCCGGGGAAGGTGTTGCCGCCGGCCGAGCTGCCGATCAGCGGATCGACGTACGCCGCCGGGTCCTTGACCAGCGTCGGCGGCGGAGCGGCCGAAGCGGGCGCGCCGGCCGCGGTGGCGAGGAGCCCCGCGGTCAGGGCCGCGGCCGCCAGGGCGGCCAGGGGTCTTGAGGGCATTGCGGTCCCACCTTGTCGGAAGGGCCGCGATCACCGGGTCGAACAAGCCGTGGGGACCGTACCGCACGGGGGCCGTCGGCCGTAAGAGTGCGCGAACGGTCTTGACAGGGACACCCGGTTGGCGGCGTACTGATCGTTAAAGCCATGCTGACAACGTTGTCGCGTTCGCCGGTCGAGCAAGCCGCTTCCGCGCACCGACAATCCCCTCACCGGACGCGCCATCATGGGCTCATGATCCTCCGCCAGCTACGCGACACCGACGAGGACGCCGAGGCCGCCTGGGAGGTGGTGGCCGCCGCCTTCGGGGACGCCGCCGCCCTCGCGGGCAAGGACGGATGGCCACCGGGGTACATCGCCGAGATCCACGACCGGCACCGGCATCTCGCCCGTACCGACCCGGGCGGCTGCTGGATCGCCCTGGACGACGCCGGTATGCCGCTCGGCGTGGCGCTGTCCGCGCGGCGCGAGGGCACCTGGGGGCTCGCGCTGCTCGCGGTGCTGCCCCGGGCCCAACGGCAGGGCGTGGGCCGTGAGTTGCTGGCCGCCGCGCTGCTGTACGGACGGGGCTGCCTGCGCGGCATCATCTGCGGATCGGAGGATCCGCGCGCGGCGAGCACCTACCGGCGTGCGGGATTCGCGCTGCATCCGGCGATGCGGCTGCGCGGCACCGTCGGACCGGAGACCAAGGAGCGGCTGTCCCCGCCCGACGGCGCCGTCCACGAGGGCGTGGCCCGCCACCGGGACCTGCTGGACTCGGTGGACCGCCGCACCCGGGGCGGCGCGCACGGCGCCGACCACGAACTGCTGCTCACCCAACGGCGGCTGCTGGTCGTGGACGACCTGGCGGGCAGCGGCTACTGCTATGTCGCCGAGGACGGCAAGGTCGAGCTGCTGGCCGCGACCTCGCGGCGGCTGGCGAAACGGCTGCTGACGGCGGCGCTGCTGTGCCTTCCGGAGGGCACCGACGCCCGGGTCGCGGCGCTGACGGCCGAGCAGCAGTGGGCGGTGGACGTGGGGCTGGAGGCCGGGCTCGAGCTGTCCACGAGCGGCTATGTGTGTCTGCGGGGCATGCCGCCGCCGATGCCCTACATCCCGTCCGGGACGTTTCTCTGATCGCAAGGCAGCTGGTACGCGGACGGGCCGCACCCCCGCCGGGGGTGCGGCCCGTCGCCGCTGCCGTAAGGCGCCGCCGTAAGCCGTGCTTACTTGCGGATCAGCGAGCGCAGCACGTACTGCATGATGCCGCCGTTGCGGTAGTAGTCCGCCTCACCGGGGGTGTCGATCCGCACCTTGGCGTCGAATTCCACCGCGCCGGCCTTGACCTTGACCGTCTCCGGAATGCCGCCCTCGTTGAGCGCGGTGACGCCGGTGACGTCGAAGGTCTCCTCGCCGGTCAGGCCCAGCGACTCCGCCGAGGCGCCCTCGGGGAACTGGAGCGGCAGGACGCCCATGCCGATGAGGTTCGAGCGGTGGATGCGCTCGTACGACTCGGCGATGACGGCCTTGACGCCGAGCAGCGCGGTGCCCTTCGCGGCCCAGTCGCGGGACGAGCCGGAGCCGTACTCCTTGCCCGCCAGGATGACCAGCGGGGTCCCGGCGGCCTGGTAGTTCTGCGAGGCGTCGTAGATGAACGAGACCGGGCCGTCCGCCTGCGTGAAGTCGCGGGTGAAGCCGCCCTCGGTGCCGGGCGCGATCTGGTTGCGCAGCCGGATGTTGGCGAAGGTGCCGCGGATCATGACCTCGTGGTTGCCCCGGCGCGAGCCGTAGGAGTTGAAGTCACGACGCTCGACACCGTGCTCGGTGAGGTACTTGCCGGCCGGGGTGTCGGCCTTGATCGCACCGGCCGGGGAGATGTGGTCGGTGGTGACCGAGTCGCCCAGCTTGGCCAGCACGCGGGCGCCCGCGATGTCCTGGACCGGGCTCGTCTCCATGGTCATGCCCTCGAAGTACGGGGGCTTGCGCACGTAGGTGGACTCGGCGTCCCACTCGAAGGTGTTGCCGGTGGGGATCGGCAGGGCCTGCCACTGCGCGTCACCCGCGAAGACGTCCTGGTAGGACTTGTTGAACATGTCCTCGCCGATGGCGTTGGCCACGACGTCGTTGACCTCGGCCTCGGTCGGCCAGATGTCCTGCAGGAAGACCGGCTTGCCGTCCTGGTCGGTGCCCAGCGCGTCCGTGGTGATGTTCACCTTCATCGAACCGGCGATGGCGTACGCGACGACCAGCGGCGGGGATGCCAGGTAGTTCATCTTGACGTCGGGGTTGATCCGTCCCTCGAAGTTCCGGTTGCCGGAGAGCACCGAAGTGACGGCGAGGTCGGCCTCGTTGACGGCCTTGGAGACCTCGTCCGGCAGCGGGCCGGAGTTGCCGATGCAGGTGGTGCAGCCGTAGCCGACGAGGTTGAAGCCGACCTTGTCGAGGTAGGGGGTCAGGCCCGCCTTGTCGAAGTAGTCGGTGACGACCTTCGAGCCCGGGGCCAGGGTGGTCTTGACCCACGGCTTGCGGGTCAGGCCCTTCTCGACCGCCTTCTTGGCCACCAGGGCGGCGGCGACCATGACGTACGGGTTCGAGGTGTTGGTGCAGGAGGTGATCGCGGCGACGGTGACGGCGCCGTGGTCGATCTCGTACGTCGAACCGTCGGGGGCGGTGACCAGGGTCGGCTTGGTGGGCACGCCGTTGGAGACGGCCGGGGAGTCGGAGGCCGGGAAGGACTCGTCACCGGCCTCGTCCAGGTCGGCCACGGGGAGGTAGGCACGGACGTCCTGCGCGAACTTCTCGGCCGCCTCGGCGAGCACGATGCGGTCCTGCGGGCGCTTGGGGCCGGCGATCGACGGGACGACCGTCGACAGGTCCAGCTCCAGCTTCTCGGAGAAGTCCGGCTCGGCGGCCGGGTCCAGCCACAGGCCCTGCTGCTTGGCATACGCCTCGACGAGCGCGACCTGCTGCTCGGAGCGGCCGGTGAGCTTGAGGTAGTTCAGGGTCTCGTCGTCGATCGGGAAGATCGCGGCGGTGGAGCCGAACTCCGGCGACATGTTGCCGATGGTGGCGCGGTTGGCGAGCGAGGTGGCGGCGACGCCCTCGCCGTAGAACTCGACGAACTTGCCGACGACACCGTGCTTGCGCAGCATCTCGGTGATGGTCAGCACGAGGTCGGTGGCGGTGGTGCCGGGCTTCAGCTCACCGGTCAGCTTGAAGCCGACGACGCGCGGGATGAGCATCGAGACGGGCTGGCCGAGCATCGCGGCCTCGGCCTCGATGCCGCCGACGCCCCAGCCGAGCACACCGAGGCCGTTGACCATGGTGGTGTGGGAGTCGGTGCCGACGAGGGTGTCCGGGTACGCCTGGCCACCCCGGACCATGACGGTGCGGGCCAGGTGCTCGATGTTCACCTGGTGGACGATGCCGGTGCCGGGCGGGACGACCTTGAACTCGTCGAACGCGGTCTGGCCCCAGCGCAGGAACTGGTAGCGCTCCTTGTTGCGGCCGTACTCCAGCTCCACGTTCTGGGCGAAGGCGTCGTTGGTGCCGAACTTGTCGGCGATCACGGAGTGGTCGATGACCAGCTCGGCCGGGGCCAGCGGGTTGATCTTCGCCGGGTCGCCGCCGAGCTCCTTGACGGCCTCACGCATGGTGGCGAGGTCCACCACACAGGGCACACCGGTGAAGTCCTGCATGATCACGCGGGCCGGCGTGAACTGGATCTCCTGGCTGGGCTGGGCCTGCGAGTCCCAGTTGCTCAGGGCGCGGATGTGGTCGGCGGTGATGTTCGCGCCGTCCTCGGTGCGGAGCAGGTTCTCCAGCAGAACCTTCAGGCTGTATGGAAGCCGGGCCGACCCCTCGACCTTGTCCAGCCTGAAGATCTCGTACGATTCGTCGCCCACCTGCAGGGTGCTGCGGGCGTCGAAGCTGTTCGCCGACACGACAGTCTCCTTCATGCATGATTTCGCGCGTACCACCGCAATGCTGCCGTCACATGCCCGCGCCGATCCGCTAAGGTATGGCTAAGTTAGGCAAGCCTTACCGGTGCGGGGCGGCGATGCGTCTTCCAGCAGGTATCTCGATGTCGAGATAACTCTAATACATCGCCCCCGCGCGGTCATGCCCTGCCCGGGCGCGAGCGCGCCCCCCGGGTCGGTTCATGGGCGCTCACCGGCGTTCACCGGTAAGGGTGACCGCTTGCCGTAAGGGCCCCGGATGGCGGCGTTCCGCGTTAGACCTGAGGCCATGAGCATGCGCGCGGACGCGACCGACGGCCCCGGAACGGACGACGGCCGGGCCCGAACCGGCCCCGGTCACCCCCGAGTTCGGAACTGAGCCGCCCCGGCCCCCGCGATACTGCTGCCATGGACCCGCACCTGCTCCGCACGTTCGTCTCCGTGGCCCGCTGCGGATCCTTCTCCGACGCCGCCCATGAGCTGGGCTTCACCCCGGCGGCGGTCTCCGAGCACATCGCGTCCCTCGAAGCGGATCTGCGCACGTCACTGCTGACCCGGCGGCCGGTCATGCTCACCAGCGCGGGCGCACGGCTGCTGGAACACGCCGGTCCGCTGCTGCTGCGGCTGGACGCGGCGCGAGCCGATGTCGAGCGGCTGTCGGGGTCCGGCGCCGCCCGGCTGGTGGTGGGGGCCTCGCCGCTGGCGATGACCCCGAGAATCGCCGCGGCCCTGGACCGGGTGCGCCAGGCGCATCCGGCCATCCGGGCCTCGCTGCGGATCCTCGGCCGCCGGGAGATCCCGGCGGCGGTGGCGTCCGGGGCGCTGGACCTGGGGCTGATCGACGGCCCGGCCACCCCCGCCGACGCCCTGCCGCTGCCCGAGGTGGGTCCGCTCACCACGGTCACGGTCGCGGAGGCCCCGCTGGTGGTGGCCCTGCCCACCGGCCATCCGCTGGCCCGCCGGCTCGGCCTGCGGCTGGCCGACCTCGCCGACGCCCATTGGCTGGACGCCCCGGACGCCGCCATGCCGCTCGCGCAACTGCGCGCGATGAGCCGGAGCGGCGGCTTCCGCGCCTCGCTGACGTACGAGGGCACCGATGTACGCGGCCTCGTCGCCCTCACCGCCGCGGGCCACGGCCTGGCCCTCCTCCCCCACCCCGCCACCAAGAGCGCCCCCGGCATCGTCACGGCCCCCTTGATCGCCCCCCGCCTGGTCCACCGCACCGAACTCCTCCACGGCCCCGCGGTGGACGGCCCGGCGCGGACGCTGGCGGCGGTGGTGACGGGGGATCGTCACCGGTACGGGTGATCGCTGGGCATATTTGCCCAAGCCCGTGGAGGATTGCGATAGACCTTGCGCAGTCGTCATGCTGCAGTTACGCCGCCTGGTGGAGGACCGATGAGCGCGCAACCCCATTCGGAAACGGCTTCGTATGTGGCCGACGACCCCGAAACCGCATTGAAGTACGCGATCCAGCACATCCGGGGGGATGACCGGGTGCAGATCGTGGAGGGGGTCATCGAGCAGTTGTCACCGACATGGGACCATGAGAACGCCGCCGACGTGATCCGCGAACAGATCGGGCCGGTCATGCGCAAGCTCGACTGCAGAGCTGGGTCGGGAAATCTGGACTTGCCGGGCAGCAGCAACTGGTACGTACCGGATCTGGCCGTTGTGCCACGCGAGCTCGCCAAAGGTGGAGGAGCCCTGCTCCCCGACCAGACCTTCCTGGTCGTCGAGGTGACCTCCGATTCGAACGGGGACACCGACCGGATCGTCAAGCGGCGGCGCTATGCCGAGTACGGCGCCCCGCTGTATCTGCTGGTCGACCGGCAGCAACGCGCCTGCACGCTCTATTCCGCGCCAGGGAGCCTCGGCTACACCAAGGTGGACGGCCCCCACCCCTTCGGCACCCCCCTCGCGCTCCCGGAGCCGTTCGATCTGGAGCTGGACACCTCCGAGTTCTGATGGGCGGCAGCCGCCCGGCGGCTGACCGGAAAGCGCGCGCCGGCGAGAGGAAACACACCCGGATGGCCGTCACTCCTTCGCCCCCTCCGGTCGCGTGCGCATCTCATATGTGAGATAGCCTCTTCTGCATGACTGACGACTACCTCGCACGTATCGGCAAGCTCATCCGTGACGCCCGCCAACACCGAGGCTGGACCCAGTCCCAGCTCGCGGAGGCGCTCGGCACAAGCCAGAGTGCGGTCAACCGCATTGAGCGGGGAAACCAGAACATCAGCCTTGAGATGATCGCCAGGATCGGCGAGGCCCTGGACAGTGAGATCGTCTCCCTCGGCTACGCGGGCCCGATGCACCTTCGGGTGGTCGGCGGCCGCAGTCTCTCCGGTGCCATCGACGTCAAGACGAGCAAGAACGCGTGTGTGGCGCTGCTGTGTGCCACGCTGCTCAACGCGGGCCGTACGACACTGCGGAGAGTCGCCAGGATCGAGGAGGTCTACCGGATCCTCGAGGTCCTGGGCAGCATCGGCGTACGCACCCGCTGGATCAACGACGGCGCCGATCTGGAGATCGTGCCGCCCGCCGAGTTGGACCTCGAGGCCATGGACACCGAGGCCGCCCGCCGGACGCGCAGCGTCATCATGTTCCTCGGTCCGCTGCTGCACCGGATGAACCACTTCCGGATTCCCTACGCGGGCGGTTGCGACCTCGGCACCCGCACCGTTCAGCCGCATATGACCGCCTTGCGTCACTTTGGCCTCGAAGTGACCGCCACCGACGGGATGTACCACTCCGCGGTCGATCGCTCGGTCGCCCCCACCCGCGCCATCGTGCTGACCGAACGGGGCGACACCGTCACCGAGAACGCGCTGCTGGCGGCCGCCCGGCACGACGGCGTCACGGTGATCCGCAACGCCTCGTCCAACTACATGGTCCAGGATCTCTGCTTCTTCCTGGAGGAGTTGGGCGTCAAGGTCGAGGGCGTGGGCACCACGACGCTGACCGTCCACGGCGTCGCCCACATCGACCGCGATGTGGACTACTCGCCCTCCGAGGACCCGGTCGAGGCGATGAGCCTGCTGGCCGCCGCCGTCATCACCGAGTCGGAGCTGACGATCCGCCGGGTGCCGGTGGAGTTCCTGGAGATCGAGCTGGCCGTCCTGGAGGAGATGGGGCTGGACCACGAGCGCGGCCGGGAGTACGCGGCGGACAACGGCCGCACCCGGCTGGTCGACCTGACCGTGCGGCCGTCCAAGCTGCAGGCCCCCATCGACAAGATCCACCCGATGCCGTTTCCCGGCGTCAACATCGACAACGTGCCCTTCTTCGCGGCGATCGCGGCCGTCGCCCAGGGCTCGACGCTGATCCACGACTGGGTCTACGACAACCGCGCGATCTACCTCACCGAGCTCAACCGGCTCGGCGCCCACGTCAAACTCCTCGACCCGCACCGCGTCCTGGTCGAGGGCCCGACCCGCTGGCGCTCCGCCGAGATGATGTGCCCGCCCGCCCTGCGCCCCGCGGTGGTCGTCCTGCTGGCGATGATGGCCGCGCCGGGCACCTCGGTTCTGCGCAATGTGTACGTCATCAACCGGGGTTACGAGGACCTGGCCGAGCGGCTGAACTCGATCGGCGCCCAGATCGAGACCTTCCGCGACATCTGACCAAGCGTCTGCCGCCGCACCCGGTCCGACCTGTGAGGCAGCATCTCAGGAGGAGGTGCGGCGGCAGCCGTGGGACTTTCCTGCCAGAGATGAGCTCGCCTGCTGGGGTGGGTCGCGCGGCGATGGTCAGGAGGACGGCCCCGGCGTCGCGGCCGACGCGCCACCCTCCGCGAGCTGAGTCCGCACACCGCGAGGCACACGCAGGCCGTGACTGCGCAGGTTGCCGATGAATCGTGCGACGAGCGGATCCGGTTCCCCGGACGTCCCGCATGGCACCGCCCTCGCGCAGCAGATCGCCGAGGCCGCCCCCGCGAGCGCCCATGTCGTCAAGGCGTTCAACACCATCTTCGGCCATGTCCTGGCCGAGGACCGCCCGCTGGACGTGTTCATGGCCGGCGACGACGCGCAGGCCAAGGCGAGCATGTCCGCGTTCATCGAGAGCATCGGACTGCGCCCGCTGGACACCGGCGATCTGAAGATGGCGCGGTGGCTGGAGGGAGCGGGCCTGCTAATGATGGGCCTGGGCCGCCATGGCGTGGGGAACTACGACTTCTCTCTCGGCGTCAGCCTTCCCGGCTGAGCGCTCCTGCGCCCGCCGCTGCCGCGCATGCGGCGCGTGACGCCATCCCGGCCTGCCAGGATCCCGTCTGCCAGGCTCCCGCTTGCCAGGCCGGGATGGCGGGCAGCCCGCGCACCATCCAGTCCATGGAAACACCGTGAGGTTGTCCGGTCAGCCCAGCGACGCGCTGGCCGCACGCAGTTCGTCCAGGGCCGCCAGGGCGTACCCGGCGAGCTCGTCCTTGCCGTCACGGTCGCCCGCCGACCATTCGGCGTACCCCCGCTTGAAGGCGAGAAGGCCCAGTTCGCCCGCGAGAGCCGCGGTCGGATCGGGTACGCCGCGGGCGACCAGAGCGGTTGTCATCGCGGCCGCGAGGCTGACGCTTTTGAGGGCGTCACGCTCTTGAAGCTCGGCGCTGGCGGCGACGGCCGCCTTCAGACGAGGGACCAGTTCTCGATTGATGGGGCCCATGGCGGTCGAGGCGCGCTCGAGACCGGCAGCGACCGCCTCGAGCGGACTGGCGCCATCGGGCGCCTCGGCGATCCCCTCGGCCAGCAGCCGGCTCAGCGTCTCCTGCCCGGCCACCAGCAGCTCGCGCTTATCGGGGAAGTGCCGGAAGAACGTGCTTTTGGTGACCCCGGCGCGCTCGGCGATCTGCGCGACCGTCGTGGCGTCGTAACCCTGCTCGGTGAACAGGTCGACCGCGGCCACGACGAGGCGTTCGCGCGCCCCTGGTTCCCACCTGCCCATGGGCCCATCATAGGCGATGGGACTCTTGTCCCATCACTCGGCTATAGTGACGGGACAAGAGTCCCATCACTCGCGGGAGAATTTCCATGCGCGTCTTTGTCACCGGCGGCACCGGCCTGATCGGGTCCGCCGTCATCGCCGAGCTGCTCGGCAGCGGCCACACCATCCTCGCGCTCGCCCGCTCCGACGCGTCCGCACTGGCCGCCGAGGCGGCCGGCGCCGAGCCGCTCCGAGGAGCTCTCGCCGATCTGGACATCCTTCGCACCGGTGCCGCGCAGGCCGACGGGGTGATCCACCTCGCATTCGCCAATGACTTCAGCAGCCCCGACGCCCTCGCGAAGGCGGTCGCCGAGGAAAGCGCCGCCATCGCGACCCTCGGCGAGGAGCTCGTCGGCAGCGACCGCCCCTTCGTCACCGTCTCGGGTACGCCCCATGCGCCGGGCCGCGCCTCCACCGAGGCCGACCCCCTCATGACCGATGGGCCTGTCGGTGGCCGCGGTCGCGCGGTCACGGCGGCCCTCGGCCTGGCCTCGCGCGGGGTCCGGAGCACGGCCGTACGCCTGCCGCGCACGGTTCACAACCAGGGCACGGGCGGGTTCGCCGGCCTGCTGACCGACATCGCACGCCGGACCGGAATATCCGGCTACCCGGGAGACGGCGCACAGCGCTGGCCGGCCGTGCACGCACTCGACACGGCAGTCCTCTTCCGGCTGGCCCTGGAGCAGGCACCGGCCGGCAGCTCCTGGCACGCCGTGGCCGACGAGGGAGACACAGTGCGTGATATCGCCTCGGTCATCGGCCGCCGGCTGGGCCTGCCGGTCGAGTCGGTGTCATCGGAGACCTACGGCCCCCTCGGCCCGATCTTCGCGACCGACCAGCCCTCATCCAGCACCCACACCCGAGAGGCGCTCGGCTGGGAGCCGAAGCACCCGTCCCTCCTGGAGGACCTGGAGAACATCCAGCCCTGAGCGGCGGCCGGGAAGACCGGCCGGGCCCGCTGCCGGCGCCCGCGCCGGCAGCGGAAGACCCTCACCTCCGGACCCTGGTGACCCGGCCTCTACCGTCGGCATCCGTCGAGCAGCAGCCGAATGGTGAGGCGCGCGTCGTACTTCGGATCGACCCTCTCTCCGCCCGCGCAGATGTCGCCGATCGCGCGGATCAACTGGTAGGGGGAGATGTCGGCCGTGACCTCGCCCGCGTCCCGGGCGGCGCTGAGGATGTCGGCGAGAGCCGGCACGAGGCGCTCGATGAACAGTGCGTGCAGGGCGGTGAAGCCGTCGGGATCGTCGCGCATGGCGGCGGCGAGCCCGTGCTTGGTCGCCAGGAAGTCCACAAAGAGTTCCACCCATTGACGCAGCGCGGCGAACGGTGACGTCGCCGTCGCAAGCAGGGTGGGCCCGGCTTCGGCACAGGTGTCGACCTGGTGCCGATACACGGCCACGACGAGGTCCGCGCGCGTAGGGAAGTGCCGGTAGATCGTGCCCATGCCGACGCCCGCCGCGGCGGCGATCCGGCGCACCGGCGCGTCCACTCCGTCCGTGACGAACACCGACGCCGCGGCATCGAGCAGAGCCCTCTCGTTCCGCCGGGCGTCCGCGCGCTTGGCGGAGCTCGGGGTGGTCGACAACGGCTTGTCGCCTTCACTCACGGGGCGCTCCTGTTCTACGACCGCGCTTGCCAAGCGGAACGCCGCTCCGCATATTCAGAACGTCGCTCCGCTTAACCCGCGTATCCGGTAGCTCATGTCGTCGGACCTGCGCCGGCGACGCATGTATTCCCCCATGAACGCGGCGCTCATCGCAACCGAAGAGCAGCCCCACATGCCCGCACGACCCGACACGGCCGCCCCGCGCACCGTTCCCTCATCGACCACTGCGATCAGCCCACATCCCTCGATTCGCCGACTCTCGACAGCACTCCCGCCGACCCGCGGTACCCCGACATCTGGCGCATCCGGGGCCAGGACGTCGAGCGCTTACTCGACGAACGAACTCGACCACATCGTCGCCGCGGTCCCCGGCCTCGGCGACCACGTCGACAGCGAGCGCATCGCCGTCGCGGGACACTCCTGAGGCGGGCAGACCGTCAGCATGCCGCCCGGCGCGCGCGTTGTCGGCGCGGACGGGCAGCCCGGCCCCGACAAGACCGACACTCGGGTGAAAGCGGGCGCACTGCTCGCTACGACAGCTGCTGGCCGTACCACTCGACGTCACCGACCACGAGCAGGCCGCCGCGGCCGCCGCCGCGGGCATCGAGCGTTTCGGCAGAATCGACGTGCTGGTCAACAACGCCGTACCGAGTTCCGGTCTGCGCGCAGCATGCGCCGGGCAAGCGGCCCCCTTACGGCCCACGCCGATGCGGTCTGCACGTTCCTGACCGCGGTGGACGCCGGCGACGGCAACCAGCCCGGGGATCCCGCCAAGGCCGCCGCCATCCTGCGACTGGCCACCGAGCCGGAACCCCCGCCCCGACTGCAGTTGGGCAGCGACTGCGTGTCTCTGGTCGAGGGCAAGCTCGGCTTCGTCGCCAAGGAACTGGACCAGTGGCGCGAGTGGGCCCTGTCCGCCGATTTCCGCTCCGCGTAGCAGATAGCAGATAGCAGGCCGCCGGTCGCGCCTTACTGCTCCCCAGCGACTTACTACTCCCCCAGCGACGCGGCGGCGCCGGCCAGCAGCCAGTCGAGGCCGAGCTCGAAGCTCGCCTCAGGATCGTCGTTGTACAGCAACTCGCTGAAACCCGTGTCGGCGAGGTGGGGCAGCTTGCCGGTGTCGATCTGCGTCTGGACGAATGCGGTGGTGGCGTCGCGGCGGGCGGTGTTCGCCGCGGCCGTGGCGCGGCGCCGAATCCCGCCGGACAGCTCGGCCATGACATGGCCGAACGTGAACGTATCGACCGCAAGGATGAGCGCGCGCCGAACAGCGCTGTCGGCGTTGAGTTCGCGAACCGCGGCAGCGGACTCGTCCATGCGCTTGAGCGAGGCGGGGCCGATCGGGCACCCGGTGTCGCGCGTCGCGAGCAACCAGGGGTGGCGCAGGGCAGCGGCCCTGTTGTGCCTGGCGACCAGGCGCAGTGCCGCCCGCCAGTCGGCGGGAACGTCACCCACGAGCGTCTCCTCCACCACCGCATCGTGCATGAGGTCGAGGAGGTCGTCCTTGCTGTCGAAGTGTGCGTAAAGGCTCATCGGACGGGCCTTCAGCTCGCGCGCGATCCGGCGGATGGAGACGGCGTCGAGGCCCTCGCTGTCGGCAACCGCTATCGCCGCTTGGACGATCCGCTCGCGCGTCAGCGGATGAGGTTTCGCCTCGCGCTCGGCCTCGCGAATCCAGAACGGCTCGCTGTGGCTCTTGGGCAGGCGCTCGCCGGATGGACGCGGAGGGGGTGTCGGCACAGACCGAAGTGTAGCGAGATGTAGCGAGACGAGATCCGAGTGTGCGATACGCTGTACCGAGAACGATACGACGTATCACCCTCCTGTCATGGAGCTCCCCCTAATCGCTGCTCTGCCACTAATCGCTGCTCTGCCACGGAAGGAACAAAGTGGAGACCGTCCCTTGCTATCGATTCGTCGAGAACGACCTGACCTCGGCGAACGGAGACATGTCCTGGCGGGTCGGAGAGTGGAACAAGGTGAGCGGGCCCATCGCCTGTTGCTCCAGCGGTCTGCACGCGTCGTCGACACCCAGGGACTCCCTTCGAAACGTATACGGACAGCGGTGGTTCATCGCGGAAGCGAAGGGAGAAATCTCCCACCGGGGCCACAAGTTCGCGGCGAGCGAGATGAGGCTCGTTGAGGAGATTCCGGTTACCGTCCTACGGCGCTTCGCCATCAGATGCGCGAAAGACAGCCTCGACTACATCGAGCGGCGGCAACCGCTCGATACGCGGATACATCAATGCATCGAGGCCGCCCAGGGATATCTTCACGGTGAGCTCCGGGAAGAGGAGTTGCTCCAAGGGCGCCAAGCGGTTGGCGACGCACTTGCCTCCGGGGCAGTCGCCGGTGCCGACACCGGACGCGCCACGGCTGCCGCGATCGCCGCGTCCTGTGCCGCGAACGGGGATGCCGCGAGCTGGACAGCCGCCGCAGCAGCGGCCGCGTACGCTGCCCACGTTGCCGCGGATGCCATCAAGGCGGTCGGCGCCCTTACGGCCACGTACGCGACGGTGCACGATGTCGCGGCAGGCATCGCCGCCGCGCAGGCCGCCGATCATGCGGCGGCCTGCGCGCACACAGCCGCCGCCGCAGGAGCCGTCGCGCACGCCGCGGGCGTGGCCGCGGCGCGCGGTGCCTACGCGGCGGATACCGTTTCCGACCCCTACTTTGTTGCCTTCTCGGCGTTTGCCGAGCATCCCGCCGATCATCACTACCGAGCCCAGAATGCGGTACTGCTCGAGTTGATCGGCGACTCGACAGGAACGCGTACCTGACCCTCAGGCGCGCTGTGGCCAGTGCGGGAAAGCGTGCTGTCTGCCCGCGACGGTTGGGATCGCCGCGGCGATTCCCGGAAACCGGGGGCCGTGTGTGGCAGTTTCACGCGCCGTCGGCAGCCACCGAGTTCCTGACGGCGTCCAGACCGGTGGCATGGGAAACCATGGGCTGGTAATCGAGTTCGGCCACGGCCTTGTCCGTCCACAGAGTGCACGGCTGCCCGAGGAACCACCGGGCGGGAACGGGCACCTCGTGGGCGGCGGTCGTGACGTCGGTCGTGTGCCGGCCTCCGTCGATCCAGGCGAACTGTCCCGCCCTCGCCGCGGCCACCAGGCCCTCGATGAGGACGCTGCCGGGACCCCAGACGAACCGGGGGCGGATCGACACCGTGGCGAAGCCGGGGGCGTTCGCGTCGAGCACGATCTTCTCGGCAGCGGCCTTGAGCCTCTCCTTCGCCTCGTGCGCTGTGGATGGCTTCGCTTCGGGCGCGGCAGCGGCTCTCGGAAGGCCGACGCTCCCCGGAGAGCTGTTTGAATAAATTAGGAATAATTCTTGACAGGGTTTCGGCCGCGGGCCACAGTCTTCGCCGTGACGCCGTCGACGCCCGTCCGAGGGCGGCCGCGTCATGTCTCCTCCTGCTTCCCAACCTTCCGGAGAGGCACGTGTCTTCACACCCGCCCGCGCACAGACCCCGCCACCGAACGCTCACCCGCGGCGCCGTCGCGACCGCGATCGCCCTGGTCCTGGCCACGACCGCGGCCCCGGTGGCCATGGCCGCCCCCGCCGTGGACCAGGGGGCGCCCGACTACTACGACAGCGGGCTTGCCCCGACGCCCTATATGGGGTGGAACACCTACTACGGACTGGGGGCGCCCACCGAGAAGGAGGTGCGCGCGGTCGCCGACCGGCTCGTCAGCAGCGGGCTGCGCGACAGCGGATACGACATCGTGTGGCTGGACGGCGGCTGGCAGGCCGATGACCCCCGGGACGCACAGGGGCGGTTGGCGGCCCACCCGGACCGGTTCCCCTCCGGCATCCCGGCCCTCGTCTCCTACCTGCATCAGCGCGGTCTGCGGGCCGGGATCTACACCGACGCGGGCACCTACGACGGTGGCAAGAGCTGCGGCCTCGGCAGCCGTGGCCACTACACCGAGGACGCACGGCAGTTCGCCCACTGGAAGATCGACGCGATCAAGGTCGACTTCCTGTGCGGCATCGGCGAGAAGCTCGACCCGGGCCCGGCGTTCAAGGAGTTCAGCGACGCGGTCGCGAAGTCCGGACGCCGGATGCTGCTGAACCTGTGCAACCCGCTCACCGACGACTGGGGCCTGCCGCACACCCCCGAGCAGGACGCGCACAACACCTACGCCTACGGCCCGACGGCCGGGGACTCCTGGCGCACCGGCACCGATATCGCCTGGGGCACTCCGAGCCCCGGCCAGTGGCCCAATGTGCTGCGCAACATGGACGCCAACGCCTGGCACCCCGAGGCCCAGGGGCCCGGCCACTACAACGACCCGGACTATCTGATCCCGATGCGCCGTATGACCGACGGGTCGTACGAGCTGACGGAGGAGGAGTCCACCACGCAGTTCGTGATGTGGGCCGAGATGGGTTCGCCGCTCGTGCTGGGCTCCGACCCGCGCACCCTGTCCGACTCGATGCTCCGGACGCTGCGCAACCCGGAGATCATCGCGGTCGACCAGGACCCGCTGGCCGTCCAGGGCGTGCGGGTGGCCACCGACTCCGTCGGCGATGTCTACAGCAAGGTCCTCTCGGGTCACGGCCGGCGTGCGGTCGTCCTGCTCAACCGCTCGGACCAGCCCGTCGAGCGCACCGTGAACTTCGCCGATGCGGCGCTGGGCGGCGCGGTCGCGGTCCGTGACCTGCGGGCGCGTGCCGACCGCGGGACGCACACCGGCTCGTTCACCGTCGAGGTACCGGCGCATGGCACCGCGTTCCTCAGGCTCACCGGTGAGGACGCCCTCCCCGGTGCCGACCTGGGCGCGAAGGCCACGGCGAGCCCGGCCGTCGTACGTGACGGCGAGGCGCTGACCACGTTCTTCCGGGGGCCGGGCGGATCGCTCGTCCAACAGGCGGATGGCAGGACGCGGGACCTCGGCGGCCCGGCGCACGGGAAGATCCTCGGCCAGCCCGCCGCGTACGCCTCGGCGGGCGGTCGGATCGACGTCTTCGTGCGTGGCGCCGACTCCCGGGCGTACCGGCGGGTGTTCTCGCAGGGGCGCTGGGGCGCCTGGCAGGACCTCGGCGGGAAGCTGACCGACGCGCCCTCCGTCGCCTTCACCGATGCCACCCACTGGACGCTGTTCGCGCGCGGCGCCGACGGCCGGATCGCGCAGCGGGGGCCGTCGGCCGGCTGGTCGTCGCTCGGCGCGCCGGGCGACCGGCCGACGTACGGCAGGCCGTCGGCCGCCGTGGACGCGCAGGGCCGCGTTCAGCTGGCCGTGCGCACCGCTGCCGACGACGTGTGGACGCGGTCGCGGGACACCTCCGGGCAGTGGTCGGCGTGGAGTTCGCTCGGCGGGACCGTCAGCGGCAGCCCGACGCTGGTCGCCGTCGGCGACGCGGTGGCGCTGTTCGCCCGGGGCGGCGACTACACGCTCTGGCAGCGGCGGTACGAGAACGGCGCCTGGCAGGAGTGGAGCAAGCGGCAGGAGTTCCCCAGCGCCGCGTTCGACGGTGCGCTCGGGGCGGTCGCGGGCCAGGACGGTGTGATCGACGCCGTGTACCGCGGGGTCGACGGTTCGGTGCACCGAACCCAATTCAAATAAATTAGGTATTAATCTTGACGTGGTGCGAGCGCCACGCGAACCTGGATCCGCCGCGAGCGGGGCCCGGCGGCCAGCAAGCGGCCGGGCCCGCCGAGTGGATCCACAAGGAGCACTCCATGACGAACCAACACCCCAGCCGACGACTGCTTCTCGCCGGCCTCGGCGCCACCGGGACCACAGCACTGCTCAGCGGCTGTGTCACCGCCAGTTCCTCCGGCAAGGGCTCCTCCGGGGGCGGCGCGGTGACCCTCCAGTCCAACCTGTCCGCCCCGCAGGCGAAGGCGGCGATGGAGGACCTCGCCGCCGCCTACGCCAAGCAGGGCTCCGGGCGCGCGAGCCTCAACACGGTCGCCGCGGAGACCTTCCGCACCCAGCTTCCGACGTATCTGACCTCGGCCAATCCGCCGGACGTGCTCACCTGGTACCCCGGCTCGGTGGCGGAGGCCTACGCGAAGAAGAACCTGCTGCTCGACCTCAGCGACGTATGGGCCTCGCCCGATCTCAAGCGCTACTCCACGGCGCTGAACAAGCTGTGCACCGCGGCCTCGGGCAAGAAGGTCTTCGTCCCCACCACCTACTACTGGTGGGGCATGTTCTACCGGAAGTCCAACTTCGCCAAGTGGGGCGTGAGCGAGCCGAAGAGCTGGGACGACTTCCTCGACCTGTGCGACAAGCTCAAGGCCAAGGGCGTCGCCCCGATCGGTCTGGGCGCGGGCGGCAACACCACCTGGGTGGCGTCCGCCTGGTTCGACTACCTGAACATACGGATCAACGGCGCCCCCTACCACCGCGAACTCCTCGCCGGGAAGCACCGCTTCGACGACCCCGAGGTGCACAAGGTCTTCGACCGCTGGCAGGAGGTGCTGCCGTACTTCGACCCCAACGGCACCGCCGTGGCCTTCCAGGACGCCACGACCGCCCTGCTCAACGGCCGCAGCGGCATGATGCTCATCGGCACCTTCTTCGCCGACGCGGTGCCGAAGAACGCCCTCGACGACATCGACTTCTTCCGCTTCCCGGTCATCGACCCCAAGGTCCCGCTCGCCGAGGAGGCGCCCACCGACGGATACTTCGCCAGCGCCCGCACCGGGCGCCGGGACGAGGTCTTCGACCTGCTGCGCTATCTCGCCACGGCCGAGGCGCAGGAGATCTACATCAAGGGCTCCTCGGGCACCGCCCTGCCCTGCCACCCCGATGCCAAGGACTCCGGGACGCCGCTGGTGAAGAAGGGCCGCAAGCACATCGAGGAGGCCGCGGAGATCACCCAGTTCTTCAACCGCGACTCCAGCGACGCCCTCCAGCCCGCGACGGACACCGCGCTGACCAAGTTCATCGCCAAGCCGAAGAGCGTCGGGTCGATCCTCACCAACTGGCAGCGCGACGCCGAGAAGATCTGGCGGGCCTGACGTGGCCGTCCTCACCGCCCCCGAACGCACCTCCCCGGCCCCGCCGCCGCCCCGCGGCAGGCGGGCCCGGGGCCCTCGGCGCACACCCCCGCTGGTGCTCGCCTTCCTCCTCGTCCCGCTGCTCGCCGAGGCCGTATGGGTCTTCTGGCCCGCGCTCCAGGGCTTCTACCTCGCCCTGACCAACTGGGACGGCGTCTCGGCGCCCGAGTTCGTCGGCCTCGGCAACTTCCGCGAGATGGCCCACGACGAGGTCTTCCGCACCGCCGCCGTCGACACCGTGCTGTGGCTGGTGCTGTTCGGCGGGCTGTCCGCGCTCCTCGGCCTCGGCGCGGCCCTCCTCCTCCAGCAGGAGCGCCGCGGGGTCGGTTTCTACCGCGCCGCCCTGTTCCTGCCGGTCGTGTTCTCCCTGGTCGCCACCGCCCTGGTCTGGCAGGCCATCTACCAGCCCGACGGCGTCCTGAACCAGCTCCTGGAATCGGTCGGCCTGGACAGCCTGCGCCACGCCTGGCTCGCCGACCAGGACACCGCCCTGTACGCGGTGATCGTGCCCGCGCTGTGGCGCCAGGTCGGCTATGTGATGGTGCTGTACCTCGCCGGGCTCAAGGGCATCGACCCGGCCCTGTACGAGGCGGCCAAGGTCGACGGCGCCGGGCCCTGGCAGCGCTTCCGCTATGTGACGCTGCCGCAGTTGCGCGGCGTCAACGCCGTCGTCCTGTCCGTGATCATCATCGACTCGCTGCGCTCCTTCGACGTCGTGTGGTCGCTGACCCGGGGCGGTCCTTACCACTCGTCCGAACTGCTGAGCACCTACATGTACTCCACCGCCTTCCAGTCCCTGCGGCTGGGATACGGCTCCGCGCTGGCGGTCGTCATCTTCGTCCTGGCCTTCGGCGTCATCGCCTCCTACCTCGTGCGCGCCTTCCGGGAGGCCGACTGATGTCCGCCATCTCCACCGCCGTGCGCCGCAAGCGCGCCGCGACCGCCGGATTCCACCTGGGCGCCGGTGCGCTGGCCGTCCTGTGGCTGCTGCCCATCGCCCTGGTCCTGGTGACCAGCCTGCGCTCCTTCGACGACATCGCCGTCCACGGCCTGGGCAGTTGGCCCCGCTCCTTCGCTCTCGACAACTTCCGTCAGGCCTGGGTCGACGGCGGCCAGCAGCGCGCCCTGATCAACAGCCTGGTCGTCACCATTCCGTGTGTGCTGGTGACGCTGACCCTGGCCGCCATGGCCGCGTTCGCCCTCAGCCGCTACGAGGTGCCCTTCCGCCGCTCCCTGTTGCTGCTCATGCTCGGCGGCAACCTGCTCCCGCCGCAGATCCTGCTCATCCCCGTCTCCAAGCTGAGCGAGCTGATGGGCGTCTACGACACGCTCCCCGCGCTCATCGGGGTGCAGATCGGCTTCGGCGTCGGCTTCTACGTCTTCGTCCTGCACGGGTTCATGCGGTCGATCCCGGTCGAGATCCAGCAGGCCGCCGTCATCGACGGCGCCGGTCCCTGGCAGATCTTCTGGCGGATCATCCTGCCGCTCACCCGCCCGGCGCTGGCCGCGCTCAGCGCGCTGTCCTTCACTTGGATCTTCAACGACCTGCTGTGGGCGATCACCGTGCTGCGCAGCGACAGCAAGATGCCCATCACCGGTGCCCTGATCGGGCTGCAGGGCCAGTTCGTGTCGATGTGGAACGTGATCGCGGCCGGGTCCGTCATCGCCGCGGCGCCCACCGTGGCCGTCTTCCTCCGCTTCCAGCGCCACTTCGTGGCCGGGCTCAACCTCGGGGCGGTGAAATGACGTCGTACCAGCGCTGGACCCTGCGCACCGAACACACCGGCTACACCGTCCGCCTCTCCCCCGACGGCCCGTGGGCCGAACTCGACGCGTGGGGGCCGCCCGGCGTCGAGACCGGCCCGTCCGCGCTGGACTGGTCGAGGCGCACGCACTTCATCACGCCCGCGGATGCGGCGCCCGCCGAGTATCTGCCGTACGGGCTGCGGCCGTTCACCGGGGCCGACCTGGTGGCGGGGCGCCCGGGTGCGGAGCGGGGAGTGTGGTGGGAGTTCGAGGGCGCCGAGGAGGGGCCGGGGACCCTGCGGCTCACCTTCACCGACGGCCTGCTCGGCCTGCGTACGGTGCTGTGCTACGCCACGGTGCCCGGCACCGACGTCATCCACCGCTGGACCGAGCTCACCTGCACGGGCGAGGAGGAGCTGCGGCTGGAGCGGTTCGACTCGGCCGCCGTGAACGTCCCCGTCACCGCCGGTGCCCGGCTGACGTACCTCACCGGCCAGTGGTCGCAGGAATTCCAGCGCACCCAACTCACCCTGACCAGGGGCACGTTCACCATGGGCAGCAGCCAGGGCGTGCCCGGACACGCCTACGCGCCCTGGCTCGCGGTCCAGGACGCCGCGGACCCCGGGGACCCTCCCGCCTATGGCGTGGCCCTGGAGTGGCCCGGCAACTGGCACATCACCGCGGAGGCCGAACCGGGCGGCGCCGTGCGCGTACGCGCCGGCCGCGTACCGCACGAGGGCCTGGTGCGCCTGGCGCCCGGCGACACCCTCACCACACCGCGCCTGGCCAGCGCCTTCAGCGCCGAAGGGCTCGACGGGCTGTCCCGCGTCTGGCACCGCTACGAGCGCCATCTGACCGGCGAGCGGCTGCACCGCCCCCGCAAGGTCCTCTACAACTCCTGGGAGGCCACCACCTTCGACGTCGACGCGGCGGCGCAGCTCGAACTGGCGAAGACGGCCGCGGACATCGGGGCCGAACTGTTCGTCGTGGACGACGGATGGTTCACCGGCCGTACCGACGACACCGGTGGGCTGGGCGACTGGTATCCGGACCCGGCGGCCTTCCCATCCGGCTTCGACACGTTCGTGGCCGACGTACGCGCGCTGGGCCTGGACTTCGGCCTGTGGATCGAGCCGGAGGCCGTCAGCCCCGGCAGCAGGCTGCACGCCGACCACCCCGACTGGGTGTACCGGATCGACGGCCGCCCCACCCGTCTGGTGCGCAACCAGCTCCTGCTCGACCTGGGCCGGACCGATGTCCAGGACTTCGTCATCGCCACCTTGGACCGGCTGCTGACCGGCCATGACATCAGCTATCTCAAGTGGGACATGAACCGGCCGCCGACCGAGCGCGGCCGCCCCGGCGCCGGTCCCGCCGACCGTCTCGACCTGGACGCCCAGCACGTCGCCGGATATCTGCGCGTCCTGGACCATCTGCGCACCGCCCACCCCCGAGTCACCGTCGAGGGGTGCGCGGGCGGCGGCGGGCGTATCGACCACGCGACCCTCGCCCGTACCGACGTGGTCTGGCCCAGCGACAACACCGCGCCCCTGGACCGGCTGGCCGTCCAGTACGGCTTCCTGCACGCCCATGCCCCGCATGTGATGAGCTCGTGGGTCACCGACGCCCCCGGTGTCTTCGACCCCCGTCCGCGCAGCCTCGCCTTCCGCTTCGTGAGCGCCATGTGCGGAGTCCTCGGCATCGGCGCCGACCTGCGGCAGTGGGACGCCGGGCAGCGCGCCGAGGCCGCCGGCTGGATCGCCCGCTACAAGGAGGTGCGCGATGTCGTCCACCTCGGCGAGGCCCGGCTCCTGGGCAGCCCGCTGGACGCCACCTGCGGCGTCCAGTACGACGGCCCGGACGCGCGTACCGTCGTCGCGGCGCTCGGCACCGGCCGCCTGGACGGGTCCCCGCTCGTCCCGGGGCGTCCGGCCCGGCTCCGGCTGCGCGGCCTCGACCCGGCCGCCCGCTACCGGGACGCCGCGTCGGCGACCACGTACAGCGGCGCCCATCTGCTCCACTACGGGCTGCCGTTCACGTGGAGCGCCGACCACGACGCGGAACTGGTGGTGCTGACACGGCAGTAGACCGCCGACCGGCCCATGTCCGCCCCCGCCCGCAGTACAGCGAAGGAGCCCGAACCCCCGATGGAACAGTCCCGCCGGGACGGTGACCGCTTCACCGCCCGCACCGCCGTGGTCACCGGAGCCGCCTCCGGCATCGGTGCCGCCACCGCCGAACGCCTCGCCCAGGAGGGCGCCGCCGTCGTGCTCGCCGACATCTCCGAGGAGCGCGGCGCGGCGGTCGCCGCGCGGATCGGCGAGGACGGCGGCCGCGCCCGCTTCGTGGCCGCCGACGTCTCCGCGGAGGAGGACTGGGGGCGGATCGCGGCCGCCGCCCGCGACTTCGGCCCCGTCGACCTGCTCGTCAGCAATGCCTACACCGTCGACGTCACCCCCGCCCACGAAATGTCCCTGGGCTCCTGGCAACGGCAGCTCTCCGTCAACCTCACCGGCGCCTTCCTGGGATTCAAGGCCGTCCTGGACGATCTGCGGGCCCGCCGCGGAGCCGTCGTCCTGACCTCGTCCGTCCACGCCCACAAGGGCATCCCCGGCCACCCCGCCTACGCGGCCTCCAAAGGGGCGCTGCTGTCGCTGTGCGGACAGCTCGCCGTCGAGTACGGGCCCGAGGTGCGGGTCAACGCCGTCCTGCCCGGCCCGATCCTGACGGCGGCCTGGGACCGGGTGTCCCCCGAGGACCGCGCACGCAGCGTCGCCGAAACCGCGGCCGGCCGTTTCGGCACCCCGGAGGAGGTGGCCGCGGCCATCGCCTTCCTGGGCTCCCATGAGGCCGCCTACATCACCGGTGCGAGTCTTGTCGTGGACGGCGGCTGGAGCGTCGTCAAGTCCTCCGCATGACCACCGCGATCAGCTCGCAGCAGAAAGGCACTACGACATGACGCCCTACGCCCGTCGCGGCGTGCACGGCCAGACCGTGGAGGCCCTCGCCCGCCGCATCCTGGGCGGCGAGATCCCCGAAGGAGCCACCCTGGACCTGGTCGCCCTGCAGAGCGAACTGGACGTCAGCCTCACCGCCCTGCGCGAGTCGCTGAAGGTACTGGCCGCCAAGGGGATGGTCGACGCCCGTCAGAAGCGCGGCACCTTCGTACGCAACCGCTCGGACTGGAATCTGCTCGACGCCGATGTGCTGCGCTGGCAGTTCCACAGCGACCGCACCACCGACGCCGACCGCGCGCTGCTGCGCAACCTCGCCGAGGTGCGCTCCATCATCGAACCGGCGGCCGTACGCCTGGCCGCCGAGCGGCGCACCGACGCCGACCTCGCCGCCCTGGACGCCGCCGTGGACGCGATGGGAGCGGGCGGCTCGGACGCCGCCCACGCGGTGGAGGCCGACCTCGCCTTCCACCGGGCCCTGCTCGTCGCCACCCACAACGAACTCCTCGAACGCATGGAGATGGTGATCGAGTCGGGCCTCGCCCACCGCGACCGCATCGTGCACAGCTCCCCCCACAGCCAGGACCCCGTACCCGCCCACCGCGCCGTCCTGGACGCCGTGCGCGCCCAGGACCCGCGGGCCGCCGAGGCCGCCATGCGGGCTCTGCTCGACCAGGCAGGCCGCGACCTGGACCGGGTCGGCGGCTCCGACAACGACATGGAAAGGCCCTCTGGCCAGTGAAGATCACCCGTATCGAGACCTTCGCCGTGCCGCCGCGCTGGCTGTTCTGCCGCGTCGAGACCGACGACGGCGTGGTCGGCTGGGGCGAGCCCGTCGTCGAGGGGCGCGCCGAGGTGGTCCGCGCCGCCGTCGGCGTCCTCGCCGAATACCTGATCGGCAAGGATCCGCTGCGCATCCAGGACCACTGGCAGGTGCTCACCAAGGGCGGCTTCTACCGCGGCGGCCCCGTGCTCTCCAGCGCCGTCGCCGGACTCGACCAGGCCCTGTGGGACATCGCCGGCAAGACCTACGGCGCCCCTGTGCACGCCCTGCTGGGCGGTCCCGTGCGCGACCGGGTCCGGGTGTACGCCTGGGTCGGCGGCGACGAGCCCGCCGAGCTGTCCGAGCAGATCACCGCGCAGGTCGAGGCGGGCTTCACGGCGGTGAAGATGAACGGCGCCGGGGCGACCTCTCCGGTGGCCACCGCCGCCGAGACCGCCGCGGTCGTCGACCGGGTGGCCGCGGCCCGCGAGGTCCTCGGCCCGGACCGCGACGTGGCCGTCGACTTCCACGGACGCTTCACCGCCGCCAGCTCCCGCCGCGTCCTGGCCGAACTGGGCGCCCTCCACCCCCTGTTCGTGGAGGAGCCCGTCGTCCCCGAGCACAGCCATCTGCTCCCCGGCCTGGTCGCCTCGACCCCGGTGCCGCTGGCCACCGGTGAACGGCTCTACGGACGCACGGAGTTCCTGCCCGTCCTCGCCGCCGGTATCGCCGTCGCGCAGCCCGATCTGTCCCACGCGGGCGGCATCTCCGAGGTGCACCGCATCGCCTCGCTCGCCGAGACCTACGGCGCCCAGCTCGCCCCGCACTGCCCGCTCGGCCCCATCGCGCTGGCGGCCAGCCTCCAGGTCGCGTTCGCGACACCGAACTTCCTGATCCAGGAGCAGAGCCGCGGCATCCACTACAACAAGGACGCCGATCTGCTGTCCTACCTCGTCGACACCGAGCCGTTCCGCTTCGTGAACGGCCATGCGCCCCGCGGCCACGCCCCCGGCCTGGGCATCACGATCGACGAGGCGGCCGTACGCGCGGCCGACCGCACCGGTCACACCTGGCGCAACCCGGTCTGGCGCCACCCCGACGGCTCCTTCGCGGAGTGGTGACGACGGTGCTGCAGATCGTCACCGACCCCGCGCACGGCGGCCGCTGGACCTCGCTGCGCGCCGGGGACCGCGAATGGCTGTGGCGCGGCACGGCGGCCGGACGGGACCGGGTGTCGCCCGGGGACGTCTTCGTGGACGCGGGCGGCCTGGAGGAGTGCGTCCCCACCGTCCGCGGCGCCCCCGACCACGGCGACGCCTGGTCACGCCCCTGGCAGCGCGAGGGGGACACGGACACCGTCCAGTGCGACCGGTTCGCGCTGCGGCGCACCATCCGCGGTACGGCCGACGGCGCGGAGGCCGACTACGTCCTGCACGCCGACCCGGGCTTCCCCTTCGTCTGGGCCGCCCACGCGCTGCTCGACCTGTCCCCGCGGGCGTCCCTGCGCCTGCGCGACGGGGCGCGCGCCCGGCTCTTCCCGGAGGCCGCACCGCTGCTGGACCGGCCCTGGCCGAACGGGGCGCCGTGGGTGGAGGGTGACTGGCCCGCACCTCTCGGCCTGCCCCTGGACCGGTTCGGACCGGACGACGGCACCGCGGTCGGCGCGGTCGTGGACGACTCGCGCGCCTGCGTCCACGACGGCACGGGCTGCCTGGCCTTCGCGCTCGAGGCCGACGGGCAGCCGCGGTCCGTCGCCGTGTGGCGCAACCTCGGCGGTTTCCCCGCCGAACACCCCTACCGCAGCACAGGAGTCGAGCCGATGCTCGGCCGCGTCTTCGACCTCGCCGACGCGGGTCCCGGCGATGCCGCGCGCGTGCCCGCCTCGGGCGAGGTGCGCTGGCGGCTCACGCTCGGCGCGGTCTGCCGCTGCCCCTGAATCCGCCCGTTTCTACGAGGAGTTCCCCCCTGTGGACCTGCGAGCCGCCCTGGCCGCCCATCGGCTGGTCGCCGTCGTGCGCGGCGACGACCCCGAGGCCGCGCTGCGCACCGTACTGGCCCTGTCCGACGAGGGCATCGAGCTGATCGAGGTGTCGCTGTCCGGCACGGACGCCCTGACCGTCATCGAGCGGGCCCGCGAGGCCCTCGGCCCCGACCGTCCCCTCGGCGCGGGCACCGTGCTCACCGCCGAAGACGCCCACGCCGTCCACCGGGCGGGCGCCGACTTCGCCGTCACCCCCGGCCTGGGTGCGGGGATGTCCGCCGCACGTGAACTGGGCCTGCCGGTCCTGGCGGGGGTCATGACCCCGACCGAGATCATCGCCGCACGGGCGCTCGGCGCCGAGGCGCTGAAGATCTTCCCGGCCGCCCAGGCGGGCGGTCCCGGCTATCTCAAGGCCCTGCGGGGGCCGTTCCCGCACGTGCCGTTCGTACCGGTCGGCGGCGTGGACGAAGCCGCGGCCCGCGCCTATCTGGCCGCCGGGGCGACCGCGGTCGGCATCGGCTCGCCGCTCGTCGGCGACGCCGCCGACGGCGGCAGCACGGCCGCCCTGCGCGAGCGCGCCCGCGCCTTCCGCACCGCCGTCCGAGAGGCCACAGCGTGACCGAGGACCCGCGCCCGACCCGCCCCGACCGCCTCGAGCTGGGCGAGGGCATCCGCTGGACCGGCGAAGCCCTCGTCCTCGTCGATATCCTCGAGGGCCGTCTGCTGACGGCACCCGAGGACCCCACCGCGGCCCTGCGGACGCTGGCCGAGCTGCCCGTCCCCCTGGGCGCGGTGGCCCCCGTGGCGGACCGGCCCGGCACCTGGATCGCCGCCGCGGGCACCGGGATCTGCCTGCTCGGCCCCGACGGCGCCACCACCTGGCTGGCGCGGCCCGAGGCGGCTGCCCGCCCCGCCCGGCGCATGAACGACGGCACCGCCGACCCGTCCGGCAGATTCTGGGCGGGCAGCATGGCCTACGACGCCGACGAGGACGCGGGCTCCCTCTACCGGGTGGACCACGACGGCACGGTGATCCGGGTCCTCGACGGCATCACCGTGCCGAACGGGCCCGCGTTCACGGCCGACGGACGCGCCATGTATCTGGCCGACAGCGCCCGGGGCGTCGTCCGGCGGTACCCCGTCGACCCGGCGACGGGCGGCCTCGGCACACCGACGACCTTCGTCACGGTGGACGGCGGCAGCCCCGACGGCATGGCCGTCGACGACGAGGGTGGCGTGTGGATCGCCGTCTGGGGCACCGGGACGGTGCGCCGGTACCGGCCGGACGGCGAACTCGACCGCACGCTGCGGCTGCCCGCCGCCCAGCCCGCCGGAGTCTGCCTCCAGGGCGATGTCCTGCACATCACCACGGCCCGGGTCGGGCTCACCCGGCCGGGCCCCGACGACGGTGCCCTGTTCGCGGTCCGGGTCGAGGCGCCGGGCCCTCCGGCGGCCGTCTATCGCCCGCACCCCGGTGCCGGACCCGAACCGACACCGGCACAGGCGCACGCATGACGGCCCCATGGCCCCCGGCCGGACCGGTGGTCTGCGTCGGCGAGACGATGGCCGCGCTGGCCCCCGAACCGCCCGACTCCGTGGAAACCGGCGCGAGCCTGCGGCTGTCCGTGGCGGGCGCGGAGTCCAACGTCGCGATGTACCTCGCGGACCTGGGCGTTGCCGCCATATGGCTCTCGGCCCTCGGCGACGATCCGTTCGGGCGGCGGGTGCGGGCCGCCGTGGCCGCGGCGGGCGTCGACGTCTCGGCCGTACGGTCCGATCCGAACCGGCCGACGGGCCTGCTCGTGAAGGACCCGGGGCCCACGGGCACCCGCGTCCACTACTACCGGCGCGGTTCGGCGGCCTCGGCGCTGGGGCCCGGCATCCTGGACGATCCGCGGCTCGGGTCGGCGGCGCTCCTCCACCTCACGGGCGTGACCCCCGCGCTCTCCCCGTCCTGCGCCGCCCTGGTGGAACGGGCGCTCGCCACCCCCGCGCCCGACCGCCCGTACGCCATCAGCTTCGACGTCAACCACCGCCCCGCGCTGTGGCCGGACGGCACGGCCGCCACGGTCCTCCGCGACCTGGCCGACCGCGCCGACATCGTCTTCGTCGGCCTCGACGAGGCGCAGCACCTGTGGGGCGCGGGTCTCGACGCGGGCGGCGTCCGCACGCTGCTGCCGCATCCGCGCCTGCTCGTCGTCAAGGACGGCGGACGGTCGGCGACCGCCTTCGGCGACGGGTCACAGGTCACGGTGGAGGCCCTGCGCACGGAGGTGGTGGAGCCGGTCGGCGCGGGGGACGCCTTCGCCGCCGGTTTCCTGGCGGGGCTGCTGCGCGACGGGGACCTGACCTCGGCACTGCGACTCGGCCACATCACGGCCGCGTCGGCGCTCAGGGTGATCGGAGATCACGGCCCGCTGCCGGACCCCGCCACGGTCGAGCGGCTGCTCGGGCTGACGGACCGGGCCTGGGCGGAGCGGAACATCCCCGAGCGCGCGGGGCATACGCCGTCCCCACCGCCGCTCACCGGTTGACCAGGGGCCGGAACGCGGACCGCACATCGGATGTGGCGGCGCTGACGTACCTGTTCGACGCCGGGCCCGGGCCGGAGCTGCCGGAATAGTACGTGATCATCGCCGGGCAGCTGCTGCCGCCGATCTGGAGGGTGCGGTGGGACACGAGCTTGCCGGTGCGCAGCTCGTAGACCTTCACCGGGACCGCGATCTTACGGAACGTCACATACGTGGTGGAACCGGAACCTCTGGGCCGGTACGGGCAGGTCTGGACGGAGCTGCCGAAGGTGTCCGCGCCCATGCAGACCACCAGGACGGCGTCGGTGGCGTCCGCGGCCCTCCAGGAGCCGGGGAGCTTGTCCGAGTGGTCGTCGCCGTAGGTGTCCTGGCCGTAGAAGAGGGCGCGGTTGGTGCCCTTGCCCATGGGCTTGGCGCCGCCGTATTTCGCGGGCTTGGAGCAGTACGCGGGCTGGGCGCCGGTGCCCGGCGCGAGCAGGTTACGGACGTTCGCCAGCTCGATGCTGAGCGTGGCCTTCTTGGCACCCGTCCGGGCCCTGCCCGCGAGGCCGTCGCGGGGGTACTGGTCGAGCAGCCGCTTGTAGTGGGCCTGGGCCGACTTCCAGTTGCCGCGCCCCATCAGGTCGTCACCGCAGGCGACGAGCGCCGCGGGCGCGGTTCGCCGGGCCGTGGCGGCGGATTGGTCCAGTACGTCGTGGCTCCGCTTCCGCTCGCGGAGCCAGTCGGTGACGGCGACGGTGGCGCAGGGGTCCTTGGCGGGCAGGCCGCGGAGGAAGCGGGTCAAGGCCGTTTCGACCGTCTTCTCGTTGCCGGGTTGGGCGAGGACCGAGGCGAGGGTCTCGAATCCCCCTCCAGGGAGGCGGTGTCACCGGTCAGCCCAGTGGTGAGCTGACCACCGGCCGCCCCCAGCCGACGGCAGTCCTCGACGATCTCATCGCCCCGGGCGGTCAGCGGTGCGTCGGCCATGCGGTGCCCGAACCACACTCCGCCCTGGGCGCTCTCCACCTTCGCGCAGTCGCCGCGTTCACGGGCCTCGGCGACGCTCTCACCGACCCTGGAGGCGTCGAACCGCAGGAGTCCCACCGCCAGCAGCACCGGCAGCGTGACGCCGAGCGCGACCAGGCGCTGACCGCGCAGCGCACCCCGGCCGACGCCCTGGCCCGCGCCCGCGCGCGTCAGGAACCATCCGTGGACGATGACGGCCGTCCACCACACGCCCACGGCGACCTCGTACGAGGGACTGGCGGTCGAGACCAGCGGGGAGACGAGCACGACGGTGACGGCGACGGCGAGGACGGCGAGCCCGCGCCGCCGCAGCAGCAGATAGCCGACGCCGAGCAGGGAGGCGTTGCCGAGGGCGACGGCCAGCGGGTCGTGCGGCCGGGGCGCGGGCGGCGCGGGCTCCGGCCCGGCGAGGGGCGATTCATCCATCCTGATCTCTTCCCGTCACGGCGTGGGTGCGCAGGGCGCTCCGTGGTTCACCCCGGCCCGTGGGACCCCTCCCGAGGAGATCAGCGCGGGAAGCTCATGGGGCAGGGAATGCCGACGCCCCCGGGCAGAGAGCAGGGAGGTGAGATCAGGTATTTTCTGCGGAAACGACCGATATGGAGCAAACACCCCTACCAGGCCCTAGGTCCCGCCAAGAGTGGTCCACGGCCCCTTCCGGCACTATCGTCCGCTTCATACCGTCAAGGGCCGCGGTATTCCGTTTCACGCCGACCGACTGGACCCCTTCCGTGCCCGATCCCTCCCACGCCGCCACCTGGCGCTTCGCCCTGCCGCATACGACGGCCGCCGTGCCCCTGGCGCGCGCACTGATCCGGAACACCCTGGCCGATATCGGGGCGCCC
This sequence comes from Streptomyces sp. 11-1-2, assembly GCF_003595545.1. Classification (NCBI taxonomy): domain Bacteria; kingdom Bacillati; phylum Actinomycetota; class Actinomycetes; order Kitasatosporales; family Streptomycetaceae; genus Streptomyces; species Streptomyces sp. 11-1-2. The sequence continues at coordinate 8,090,894 of NZ_CP022545.1, read as the reverse complement.
GTGGACGGCGACACGGCGGAACTGCTGACGGCCGAGCTGGTGGCCAACGCGGTGCGGCACACGGACGGCGACGAGCCGATAGAGCTGGTGGTGGAGCTGGTGCCGACCGGGGGCTGGCAGGTCGAGGTGCACGACCAGGACCCGAATCCGCCCGGCGGGCTGGACTCGCTGGGGCGCCCCGAAGGGCCCAAGAGACCCGACGGCCTCGCCGAGGGCGGACGCGGGCTGCTGCTGATCCGGACCCTCAGCGCGGCCGCGGGCTACCGGCCGACCCCCTACGGCAAGGCCGTCTGGTTCGTCCTTCCGCCCACGGGAGGACCGGCGGAAGGCCCCACCGAAGGCCCGGCGGAGCCCGCCGCGGAAGGCCCTACGGAGCGCTGAGGGTCGCGACCAGCACCGCCTTGATCGTGTGCATCCGGTTCTCCGCCTCGTCGAAGACGACGGAGTACTCGGACTCGAAGACCTCGTCGGTGACCTCCAGCTCGGTCAGCCCGTGCCGCTCGTGGATCTCCCGGCCGACGTCGGTGCCCAGGTCGTGGAAGGCCGGCAGGCAGTGCAGGAACTTCACGGCGTCGTTGCCCGTCGCGCGCAGCACGTCCATCGTCACCGCGTACGGCCCGAGCAGCGCTATCCGCTCGTCCCACACCTCCTTGGGCTCACCCATGGACACCCACACATCGGTGGCGACGAAGTCCGCGCCGCGCACGCCCTCCTCGACGTTCTCGGTGAGCGAGATCCGGGCGCCGGTGGACGTGGCGAGCTGGCGCGCCAGCTCCACGATGGTGCTGTCGGGCCACAGCAGGCTGGGCGCGACGATGCGGACGTCCATGCCCAGCAGGGCGCCGGTGACGAGGTAGGAGTTGCCCATGTTGTACCGGGCGTCGCCGAGGTAGGCGTAGGCGACCTGGTCCAGCGGCTTGCCGCTGTGCTCGCTCATGGTCAGCACGTCGGCGAGCATCTGGGTGGGGTGCCACTCGTCGGTGAGGCCGTTGTAGACGGGCACCCCGGCGTGCGCGGCGAGCTCCTCGACGACACCCTGGCCGTGGCCCCGGTACTCGATCGCGTCGTACATCCGGCCGAGCACCCGCGCCGTGTCCTTGACCGACTCCTTGTGACCGATCTGCGAGCCGACCGGATCGAGGTAGGTCGTGGAGGCGCCCTGGTCGGCGGCCGCGACCTCGAAGGCGCAGCGGGTGCGGGTGGAGGTCTTCTCGAAGACCAGGGCGATGTTCTTGCCCCGCAGCCGCCGCTCCTCGGTGCCCGCGAGCTTGGCCGCCTTCAGCTCGGCGGCGAGCTCGATCAGGCGGCGGAACTCGTCGGCGGTGAAGTCCAGCTCCTTGAGGAAGTGGCGGCCGGTGAGGTCAATCGCCATAAGGGTGGCTCCTAGGTCACGACGAACACGGCGGATCAGGGGCTACGGCGATGGTGCCGCGGCCAGGAACCATGGAAGCATATACGATGCTCTGCATATATATGGAGACCAGGGGGTGAACCCTGGCATTACGGTCCGCAGGCCCGCGTTACGGGTCCGCGGGCTCGCCTACGGCTCCACCGGGTCCCGCTCGACCGGACAGCTCATGCACCGCGGCCCGCCCCGGCCCCGGCCCAGCTCGCTGCCCGGGATGTCGATGACCTCGATCCCGCACTTGCGCAGATAGGTGTTGGTCGTCGCGTTCCGCTCGTAGGCGACCACCACGCCCGGCTCGACCGCGAGCACATTGCAGCCGTCGTCCCACTGCTCGCGCTCCGCCGCGTGGACGTCCTGGGTCGCCGTGAGCACGCGGATGGAGTCCAGGCCGAGGGCCGCGGCTATCGCGCGGTGCATATGCTCCGGCGGATGGTCGGTGACCTTGAGGTCCTTGCTGCCCGCGCCCGGCTCGATGGTGTACGAGCGGAGCATCCCCAGCCCCGCGTACTGCGTGAAGGTGTCCCCGTCCACCATGGTCATCACAGTGTCCAGGTGCATGAACGCCCGCCCCTTGGGCATGTCGAGCGCCACGATCGTCCGGGCCGAACCGGCCTCGAAGAGCCGGTGCGCGATCATCTCCACCGCCTGCGGAGTGGTCCGCTCGCTCATCCCGATCAGCACCGCGCCCTTGCCGAGCACCAGCACATCACCGCCCTCGATGGTCGAGGGATACGCGGCCTGCCCCTCCGACCAGACGCGGAAGTCCTCCTTGGCGAAGAGGGGGTGATGGCGGTAGACGGCCTCGTAGTGCACCGTCTCGTGCCAGCGGGCGGGCCAGCGCATCGCGTTGATCGACACCCCGTCGTACACCCACGCGGAGGCGTCCCGGGTGAAGAGGTGGTTCGGCAGCGGGTTGACCAGGAAGTCATCGGGCTCCATGGCGTGGAACCGGACGGAGACCGGCTCCGGGTACCGCCCCAGATACTCCCGCTTGGTCATGCCGCCGATCAGCGCCTCGGTCAGCTCGGGGGCGCTCAGCTCGTCGAAGGCGGCTCGCAGATGGTCGGTGGCCAGGGGCCCGTACTCCTTCTCGTCGAAGACCCGGTCCAGCACCAGCGCCCGCGCCTCCGGCAGGCCCAGGCTCTCGGTGAGCAGATCCCCGAAGAGGTGGACCTCGACCCCGCGGTCGCGCAGGACGTCGGCGAAGCCGTCGTGCTCCTGGCGGGCGCGGCGCACCCACAGGACGTCGTCGAAGAGGAGGGCGTCCTTATTGGTGGGTGTGAGCCGCTTGAGCTCCAGGTCGGGGCGGTGCAGTATGACGCGGCGCAGCCGCCCGGCCTCGGAGTCGACATGGAATCCCATGCCCCCATCTTCGCCGCTCGCGGCCCGTTGTGAACGCCCGGCGACACGATCACTCGCGCTGATCGCGATGGCCACCGCGGTTCCGCCGCGCGGGGCGGGCCCGCCGTCGGCGGCGGGCGGCTGTCCGGCCGCGGGGGCGGCTATCCGGCCGCGATCACCACGATCAGCACCAGGGCGACCGCGATGAACCCCAGCAGCGCTGAGACCCATAGCTGGCCGGGCTTCAGATCGAGCCCGCCACCGTCGTCGGCGCCCCCGCGCCGCCACCGCCGCCGTGCCTCGCGCCGGGTGGCGCGGGCCGCCGCCTCCTCGTGCTCCCGGCACTCCTCGGCCACGCCGCCGAACAGCGCCTTCCAGCCCTTCTCGCCGAACCCCGTGAGCTGCCGGGTGCCGGCGATCCGGCGCACCACCTCACGGCCCGCGCCGTCGGCGGCCGTCCACAGGCCGGGCAGGACGCATGCCATCAGCTCCGGCACCGCGCCGCGCTGCGCGTACGGGCGGACCAGCCCCTCGTACAGCATCAGCGCGTTGCGCACCCGCAGCCGGCGGCCGGGGTCCGCGGCCGGTCCGTCCGCACCGCCCTGGGCGCGGGGCGGCGGGTCGAGATAGAGCTGGGCGAGCAGCACCTTCTCGCAGACCGCGTCCGCCAGCTCCGGTCCGCGCTCGGGCGCGCGGCGCACCAGCTCGACCACGACACGGGTGGCCCGCTCGGCGGGCAGCCCCTCGTCCAGCGCGCTCAGCAGCAGGCCGTCATCGGCCCCCCGCAGTGCCGCGGGCAGGTCGTCCCCGCCGTGGCGCAGCGCCTCGCGCAGCATCCGCGCCCCGGTGACCGAGACTCGGCGAACCCCCGCGCCCGCCGTCCTCGCCCGCTCCGCCGTGGTGTCGTCTGTGATCTCCGTGGTTGTCGGGTCCTCTGTCTCTTTCACCATCGATGTCTCTCTCCTCACAGCGCCTCCAGCACCTCCTGTATCCGTGTGGCCGCCGCGGCGTCGAGCGGCTCGTCGCCGTCCTGCGCCAGCCGCGGCAGAAAGCCGCACAACACCGTCAGTTGCCGCTCATCGCCGGCCGCCCGCCGGATCCAGCCGACCAGCGCGTCCTCGGCCGCCCCGGCCGATCTGGCCCAGGTCAGCGCGGCCCGCAGCAGCTCGGCCAGTCGCGGCGCGCACCCCGGATGGGCCGCCAGCACCGCCGTGGCCAGCGGCCAGGCGGCGTACGGCTCCAGCTCCGGCACCTCGCACAGCCCCCACAGATGCGAGGTGCGGGTGGTGACCGCGCGCAACACCGTGAGCAGCGCCAGGTCCCGGCGGGGCCGCCGGGTGTCGCGCAGCCAGCGGGTGAGCGCGGTCAGCACGGTCTCCGGCTCGGTCCCGGCCAGCAGCCGCAGCACGCTGTAGGAGGTGCTGCGGCCGTCGTCGGCGCAGGCGATCCGGCCGAGTTCCTCCAGGGACGCCACGATGGAACCCGCCGCCAGTCCGTAGCCGTGGGCGAGCGCGGCGGTCTCGCGCTCCCGCTCGTCGTCGCCGCGCGCCCAGTCCCGCAGCAGCCCGTTCACGGCGGGGCGCACCCCGGGGGCGCGGGACGCCTCGGCGAGTGCGGTGGCCGCCGCCATCCGCTGCACCGGGCTGTCGGTACGGGCCAGCGGCAGCGCCAGCTCGACCAGGCCGTAGAGGTAGTCGCGGGCACACAGCGCGCCCGCGGCGACCGCCGCGCGCACCCACACCTGCGGGCGCGGATCGTCGCACAGCCCGCGCAGCCAACGGGCCATCGGGCCGCGCAGGTTGTGGTGGGCGTCCCAGGACTCGTGGAGCACGGCGGGCGCCAGCCGCCGCCCCTCGAACCACACCGCGCGCACGGGCACCGACGCGTCCCCGAGGTCCTCCACCCCGTCGCCGTGGACCGCGCGCGCCGTGGCGAGCGAGGCCCCGGGGCGGGCGGCGAACAGCGGGCGCCCTGGCGCGTACTGCGGATCGAGCGTGACGGCCAGTTCCCAGGCCAGCAGTTCGGCGGCCTCCGCCATGAGGCTGTGCGCCGAGCCGTTGAAGACGGCGAGCGCGATCCGCAGCGCGGCGGCGCGCAGCGCGGGCAGCGCGGCGGGCAGGGTGCCGGGGCGCCCGGCCTCCAGGAACCACGCACGGGCCTGGTCCGGGGCGAACGACCGGCAGTGCTCCAGCAGCCGCTCCTCGGACAGCCTGCCCTCGGCGTGCGCGGCCAGCAGGCCCGCGAGCCGGGCGGCCTCGCCGGGCCGCGGCTCGTCCAGGCCGAGCGCCTCGGCCAGTTCGGGGCGCCAAGCGGTGGCGCGGGCCGTCTCCAGCAGCCCCGTGGGGCGGACGGCGAGCAGCTCGGTGAGGTGGCGGTCGAGAACGTCGGCGGCGGCCGGGGGCTCGTACGGCACGGCGTGGCGGCGGCCGCGCAACACCCGGTCGGCGGCCGGGCCGCCCGCGACCAGGACGACGCAGAACGCCTCATGCCCGGCGAAGTGGGCGCGCAGCCGGTCCAGCAGGGGCTCGATCGCGAAGTCCGGCTGATCAGCGGGGAGTTCGAGGAGATAGCCGTGGCCCCGCTCGGTCTTCTCCACACCGGACGCCCCGTGGAGGATGCCGGAACCGTGGGGGATGCCGGTCTCATGCGGGGTGCCGGAACCGTCCGGAATACCGGGCCCGTACGGAATACCGGGCCCGTACGGGATGCCGGAAAGCGGGGGGCCGGAACCGAGCGGGAGGCCGGACAAGTGTGGGATGCCGAGCCCATGCGGAATGCCGGACCCCAGCCGGGAGACCCCGCCGCCGGCCAGCTCGGACAGTTCGGCGAGGAGGGCGAGCCCGGTCCAGGCGCGGCCGGTGCCGGGTTCGCCGCACAGCGCCAGCAGGCCCGTGCGCCGCAGATGGTCGCGCATCGCGGCATAGCCGGGAACGGTCCGGTAGAGCCGCCGCAGCCGGTCCAACTCCTCGCGGGCCACCGGGCCTTCGGGGAGGGGGTACGGCGCCGGTTCGGCGCAGAGCCGGGCGGGGCCGACGGCGATGTGCAGATGGGCGCGCGCCTCGCGCGCCGTGCGGGCACCGCCCGGCTGGCCCGCCCCGTCCAGCGGGCCGCTCTTGGGGACGTCCAGCCGTCGTCCCCGCGACTCCGCCGGGGCGTCGACGTCTTCCGATGCGCTCATCGCCCGCCGTCCTTCATGCCGTGGCCCCCGCTTCCCGCTGTGGTGGTGACGGGGTGCCGGTGAATGCCCGAAGCGGGCGGCGGGGTTTCTCCCCCTGCCCGCCCCGCCGCCCTTCTCCGGTGCGGGGCACTGGGCCGTGCGCACCCCCGTCGCTCACGGTCCCGCGCCCTTTGTGCCACTCCAGGGTCGCCGGGGAACGGCGGGGCGGCTGTAGCCGTTTACACAGTCCCGGAGGACGCGTGGAAAGTGCGCGCCCGCGCTCAGTCGCGGGGGTCGGTCGCGGGGCGCGCCGGGATGTGCTCCCCCGCCGCCCGTCCCTCGGCCAGCAGCCGCAGCAGTCCGATGTCCATCACCACGAAGCGGCGCGAGGCGGTCCGGACGACGCCCTGGCCACGCAGCAGCCGCAGCGCCTTGGCGACCGCCTCCCGGGTCGAGCCCACGGCGGCCGCGATGTCGTGCTGGGGCAGCGGCAGATCGACGGTGATCGCCCCGTCGGCGGCGGGGTGGCCGGTGCGCTCGGCGAGTTCGACGAGCCGGGCCGCCAGCCGCTGCAGCACCTTCTCCGAGGCGAGTGAGCGCCGCTCCCCGTCGGAGCTGCGGAGCCGGGAGCTGAACTGGCGCATGATCAGCACGGTCGCGACGGGACGTGCGGCCAGATAGGCCCGGAACCGGTCGCCGGAGACCACCACCGCCTCCATCCGGCCGAGCGCGGTGACGGTGGCGCTGCGTGAGCCGTGGTCCACCGCGGCCTGGTCGCCCACGACCTCGCCCACCCCGCGCAGCGCCAGGATCAGCCGCACCCCGCGCTCGGTCTCCACCGAGATGGTGGCCCAGCCGGAGGTGATCGCGACGACGAAGGTCGTACGGTCGTGCTCGCGCAGCACGACCTCGCCGGCGGCGTAGGCCCGGGGGGTGCCGAGGGCGAGCAGTGCGCGCCGGTCGTCGGCCGGAAGCGCGTGCAGGAAGGGCCGTCCGTCCTCGAAAAGGCTCATCCGCCCTCCCCGCTCAGCTCGTCGTCGTCAGGCCTGCGGAGAATCCAGGGACCGGTCAGCACGCTAGGCAGCTGGCACGGGCACGTCAATGGTGCCGTAGCGGGTCCGTGCCGGATCCGCCGTTCTCCCCGGGGTCGACCCGAACTCCCGTACGCAAAGCGGCGCCCGCGACGGCCGCGAGCGCGGCGGTCACCGCCGTGAAGACCCACCCGGCGCGCAGCGCTTCCAGCCCCGGCCGTGCGGCGCCCCCGGTGATCACGACCAGCGCCGCGACGCCCAGGGCCGAGCCGCCCTGCCGGGACATCATCAGCACCCCGGAGCCGAGGGACAGCTGACGGGCCGGAAGCAGTCCGGCGGCGGAGAACATCACCGGCTGGTAGAGCCCCGCGCCGATCCCGGTGAGCACCAGCCCGGGCATGAACTCCACGGCGTAGTGCGCACCGTCGCCGCCCGCGAGGAGCAGCCACCACACCGGCCCCGCGGCGAAGCACAGCCCGCCCACGACGGCCGTGGTCCGCTCCCCCAGCGCCCGGACGATCCGCCCCGACAGCGTCGACACCACCAGGACGGTGAGCGGCCAGGGCGTGACGGCAAGGCCGGCCCGGGCCGAGGACCAGCCCCATGCCCCGGTGAACAGCAGGGTCGCGGCGAGGATCGAGGCGGCGTAGGCGAGGAAGTAGCTGAGCAGCCCGAGCGTGGCGGCGGTGAAGGCACGGGTCCGGAACAGCGCGGGGTCCACCACCGGGTCCGGATGGCGGCGTACGTGCGCCACGGCCAGGGCACCCGTGATCAGGCCGGCTGCGAGGAAGCCGAGGGTGGCCGGGGCGCCGTAGCCCCAGTCCGCGGCCTCGACGCAGGCGGTGGTGAGGGCCCCGGTGCCGAGGAGGACGAGCAGCGTGCCCAGCGGATCGAGGCGGCGGCGCTCACCGGGGACGGGCCCGGTGCGGACGGGCCCGGTGCGCGGCAGCAGCCGCAGCCCGGCCACCCATGCCAGCAGCACCACGGGCGGATTGACGAGGAAGATCCAGCGCCAGTCGAAGGCGGCCAGCAGACCGCCCGCCACCGGCCCCGCACTCGCCGCGACCGCGCTCACCGCCGTCCAGACGCCGACGGCCGTGGCCCGTTCTCGGGGCGGGAAGGCGGGCAGGGCGAGCGAGAGGGAGGTGGGCACCAGGACGGCCGCCGCCACGCCCTGCACCACGCGCGCCGCGATCAGCGTGCCGAGCCCGGGGGCCGCGCCACAGGCGACCGAGGCGAGCCCGAACAGCGCGATGCCAGTCAGGAACGAACGCCGCCCGCCGATCGCGTCGGCCAGCCGACCGGCCGGGACCAGCAGCGCCGCGAGCACGATGGTGTAGGCGTTGAGCACCCAGGACAGCTCGGCGGTGGACGCGGAGCGGAAGTCCGCGCCGATCGCCGGGAAGGCGATGTTGACCGCGATCATGTCGAGCACGGCGAGGAACTGGGCCGCCGACGCGACGGCGAGGATCAGCCAGCGCCGACGGCTGGGGGTGGGGGCGGGAGCCGGATCGGGGGTGGCCGCGGGCACACCGCTCCCCTGGGCCTTGGAGGAAGGGGGCGTCATGCCCGTCCAGCATCGGCCTCGGGGCACGGCGGAACGAGTGGCAGGAGTGACAGCATGCGCTACATTTCTGCCATGCGGTCCATAGCCCTCGCCGTCACCCCGGGCATGCCGATCTTCGACCTGGCGGTGCCCTGCCATGTCTTCGGCACCGATCGCCCAGGACTCCCGGACCCCTGGTACGAGCTGCGGGTCTGTGCGATCGGACCGGGCGGTTCGGAGGCCGGTGACCCGGTAGCCACCCGTTCGTGGTTCGCCGCCCACACCCCGTACGGCACCGAGGAGCTGATCACCGCGGACACGGTGATCGTCCCGGCCTCGGCCGATGTGCGCGGCGATCCGCCCGAGGAGCTGATCGCCGCGCTGCGCGAGGCCCATCGGCGCGGCGCCCGCATCGTGTCGCTGTGCTCGGGCGCGTTCACCCTCGCCGCGACCGGACTTCTCGACGGCCGTACGGCGGCCACCCACTGGATGTACGCGGCGCTGTTCGCCGAGCGCTATCCGGCCGTACGGCTCGATCCGTCCGTGCTCTATGTCGACCACGGCGATGTGCTGACCGGTGCGGGGTCCACGGCCTGCATCGACGTCTGTCTGCATCTGGTGCGCGTGGACTACGGCACCGAGGCGGCCAACACCCTGGCCCGGCAGCTCGTCGCGCCCGCCCACCGGCCCGGCGGCCAGGCCCAGTACATCGAGGCGCCGCTGCCGGAGCGCACCGACGACTCACTCGCCCCGCTGCTGCACTGGGCGGCCGAGCGGCTGCATGAGCCGCTGACCGTCGCCGACCTCGCCCGCCGCGCCCACACCAGCCCGCGCACCCTGGCCCGCCGCTTCCACGCCGCCACGGGCACGACGCCGCTGCGCTGGCTGCAGGGTCAGCGGATCGCGCGCGCCCGGGAGCTGCTGGAGGGCGGCGATCTGCCGGTGGACCGGATCGCGGAGCTGTGCGGGCTGGGCACGGCGGCCAACCTGCGCCGCCACTTCACCCGGGCGGTGGGGGTGCCGCCACACGACTACCGCCGTGCGTTCCGGGCCCGGGAGGCGCGGGCACCGGCCGTCTGACGCCGGGGCGGCCCGGACCCCGTCCCAGGCCCCGGCCGCCCGTACCTGGGGCGGGGCACACCGCCCCCGGCCCGGGACAGCGGTCCTGCCCCACCCCCAGCCGCTACAACCGCGGGTCCACCGGCTCGGACTCCAGCGCGAGCACCGCGAACACGGCCTCGTGGACGCGCCACAGCGGCTCGCCCTCCGCCAACCGGTCCAGCGCCTCCAGCCCGAGCGCGTACTCCCGCAGGGCGAGCGAGCGCTTGTGGCCGAGATGGCGCACCCGCAGCCGGTCGAGGTTCTCCGGGCGGGTGTACTCCGGGCCGTAGATGATCCGCAGATACTCGCGGCCCCGGCACTTCACGCCCGGCTGGACCAGCCGGCCGTCGCCCTTACGGACAAAGCCCTGGAGGGGCTTGACCACCATGCCCTCGCCGCCGGCCGCCGTCAGGTCCAGCCACCACCGCACGCCCTCGGCGACCGACGCCTCGTCCTCGGTGTCGACGATCAGCCGCCGGGTGGGGGCCAGCAGCCGGGTGCCGTGGCCGTCGGCGGGCGGCTTCTCGGCCTCGATCATCCGGTCGATCAGGGCGAGTTGCTGATCATGGGGCAGCGCGGTGGCGAGGTTACGGCCCTGGACGGCCAGGATCTGAAACGGCGCCATCCGGATACCGTCCGGCCCGTCGACCGGCCAGCAGTAGCGCCGGTAGGCGTCGGTGAACGCGGCCGCGTCCGCCGCCCGTTCACGCTCCTTGCCGAGCAGGGCGGACACCTCGACACCGCGCGCCTCCGCCCCCTCCAGCGCCGCGAGAACGCCGGGGAAGACGGCGCGGGAGGCGGCGCCCACCGCCGCGTACTGGTTGCGCAGCAGCCCCTCGGCCTTGAGCGACCACGGCATCAACTCGGCGTCCAGCAGCAGCCAGTCGCTGTCCAGCTCCTGCCACAGCCCGGAGTCCTCGAGGGAGCGGCTCAGCACGCGCAGTACGGTCTCGGTGAGCTGGACGTCGTCGAAGAACGGCCGTCCGGTACGGGTGTGGATCGTGCCCGAGGCGCCGTCCGGCGCGCCGAAGCGCTCCCGCGCGAGGTCCGCGTCACGGCAGACCAGCGCCACCGCGCGGGAGCCCATGTGCTTCTCCTCGCAGATCACCTGGCGCACCCCGTCCGCGCGGTAGGCGGCGAACGCCTCCGCCGGGTGTTCGAGGAAACCTCCGTCGGCGGCACCGCCGGTCCCCTCCTTCGAGGTGGCGGTCGGCGCCATGGTGGGCGGGAGATAGCCGAGCAGCCGGGGGTCCACCGCGAAACGGCTCATGACCTCCAGCGCCGCCGCCGCGTTCTCCTCCTTGACCGCGATCCGGCCCATATGACGGGTCTCGACGATACGGCGGCCCCGCACATCGGCCAGGTCGAGCGGGCGGCCGTCGGCGCCTCCGGGGGCCTCGGTGGTCAGCGGTTTGACCGGTTCGTACCAGACCCGCTCGGCCGGGACGTCCACCAGCTCGCGCTCCGGCCAGCGCAGCGCGGTCATCCGGCCGCCGAAGACACAGCCGGTGTCGAGGCAGATGGTGTTGTTGAGCCAGGAGGCGCGGGGGGTGGGGGTGTGGCCGTAGACGACGGCGGCCCGGCCGCGGTAGTCCTCGGCCCACGGATAGCGCACCGGCAGCCCGAACTCATCGGTCTCCCCGGTCGTCTCCCCGTACAGGGCGTGCGAACGGACCCGGCCGGAGGTGCGGCCGTGGTACTTCTCGGGCAGCCCGGCGTGACACACCACCAGCGCCCCGCCGTCCAGTACGTAGTGGCTGACCAGCGACTCGATGAACGCCCGCGCCCGCTCGACGAAGTCCGGGTCTGCGGTGTGCTCCCGGTCAAGCTGCTCCACGGTCTCGGCGAGGCCATGGGTGACCCGCACCTTGCGGCCCTTGAGATAGCGGCCGAGCTTGTTCTCGTGGTTGCCGGGCACGCACAGGGCCGCGCCGGAGGCGACCATGCCCATCACCAGGCGCAGCACCCCGGGGCTGTCGGGACCGCGGTCGACGAGGTCGCCGACGAAGACCGCCGTACGGCCCTCGGGGTGGGCGGCGTCCACCGGGCGGCCGGACTCGTCGCGGCGCAGCGCGTAGCCCAGCTTGCCCAGCAGGGTCTCCAGCTCGGAGCGGCAGCCGTGGATGTCGCCGATGATGTCGAACGGGCCCGTGAGATGGCGCAGATCGTTGTAGCGGCGCTCGGTGACGACCTCCGCGACCTCGACCTCGTCGACGCCGCGCAGGATGTGCACCTTGCGGAACCCCTCGCGCTCCAGGGACTTCAGGGAGCGGCGCAGTTCACGGCGCTGGCGGGGGATGACATGGTCGGGCATCCCGGCGCGGTCGGGGCGCCGGGCGTTGCGCCGGGCGCACTCGCCCTCGGGGACGTCGAGGACGATCGCCACGGGCAGCACGTCGTGCTCGCGCGCGAGCCCGATCAGGCCGCGACGCGACTCGCTGCGGACGTTGGTGGCGTCGACGACGGTCAGCCGCCCGGCGGCCAGCCGCTTGCCCACGATGTAGTGCAGCACGTCGAAGGCGTCGGGCGTGGCGCTCTGGTCGTTCTCGTCGTCGGCGACCAGCCCCCGGCAGACGTCGGAGGAGACGGTCTGGGTGGGCAGGAAGTGGTGCCGGGCGAAGGTGGACTTGCCGGAGCCGGTGGTGCCGACGAGCACCACGAGGGACAGGTCGGGCACGCCGATCAGGCGCTTCTCCTCGGTCATGCTGCTGCCTCCTTCGTCGTGATCGCGGTGCTGTCGCCGCTCCGGCTGCCCGTGCCGTCGCCGCCCTCGGCGGCCATGCGGAAGAGCGCGAGCTGGGTGGGCGGGCCGACCTCGGGGTCCTCGGGGCCGACGGGGCGGAACTCCACCGCGTAGCCGTGCCGCTCGGCGACCTGTTCCGCCCAGGCCCGGAACTCCTCGCGCGTCCACTCGAAGCGGTGGTCGCCGTGGCGCATCCGCCCGGCGGGCAGGGTCTCCCAGCGCACGTTGTACTCCACGTTGGGCGTGGTCACCACGACGGCCTTGGGCCGTGCGACGCCGAACACCGCATGCTCCAGGGCGGGCAGCCGGGGCGGATCCACATGCTCGATCACCTCGCTGAGCACCGCCGCGTCAAATCCGGCGAGCCGGGAGTCGGTGTAGGTGAGCGCGCCCTGGGTCAGCTTCAGCCGCCCCGACGACTGCCGCTCGACCGTGCCGGTGTCCAACCCCGGACGGTCCAGCCCCGGACGGTCCAGCCGCAGCCTCCGTGCCGCCTCGTTGAGCGCGCGCATCGACACATCGACGCCCACGATCTCGGTGAACCGAGTCTCCTTCAGCAGCGCGCCCAGCAACTGGCCCTGGCCGCAGCCCAGATCGAGCACCCTGGCCGCCCCGGTCCCGCGCAGGGCGTCGAGTATCGCCTCCCGCCGCCGTACCGCCAGCGGGACCGGCCGCTGCCCGGAACCCTCTTCGCCGTCGTCCTCCGCCAGCGGCTCGGCCGCCGGTTCGCCGATGGCGTCGTCGACGCCGTTGTCGATGGCGCTGTCGACGGCGTTGTCGATCTCCTCCGCCTCGGTGTCGTCGGCCTCGGCGAGCCGTGCCAGCTCCAGCCGCTCCAGCGCGCTGCGCGTCAGCGACCAGCGCCGGGCCAGATAGCGGTTGGTGATCAGCCGCTGCTCGGGGTGGCGCTCCAGCCAGCCCTCACCGGAACGCAGCAGCTTGTCCACCTCGTCCGGGGCGACCCAGTAGTGCTTGGCGTCGTCGAGCACGGGCAGCAGCACATACAGATGGCGCAGGGCGTCCGCCAGCCGCAGCTCACCCTCCAGCACCAGCCGCACGTACCGCGAGTCACCCCAGCGCGGGAACTCCTCGTCCAGCGCCACCGGCTCGGCCGTCACCGCCCAGCCCAGCGGTGCGAAGAGCCGCTCGACCAGGGCGGCGCCGCCGCGGGCGGGCAGCGCGGGCACCTCGATCCGCAGCGGCAGCGCCCGCTCCGGCAGCTCGGGCCGGGCCTTGCACTGACCCCTGAGCGCACTGGAGAAGACCGCGCTCAGCGCGACCGCCAGCAGCGAGGAGGCGGCGTACGGGCGGTCGTTCACGTACTGCGCGAGCGCGGAGTCGGGGGCGCCGCCCCGGCCCTTGCCGCGGCCCCGCCGCACCAACGCCACGGGATCCACTTCCAACAGCAGCGCCGCGGTGCAGCGTTCGGCGGTCGCCTCGGGATAGAGGACATGCGCGGTGCCGTAGGAGGTCGAGAACCGCTGCGCCTTGTCGGGGTGCTTGTGCAGCAGAAACCCGAGGTCGGTCGCGGGGCGCTCGGCAGTGCCGGTGGTGGTTATCGTCAAGAACACCCGTCCGAGTATCGCCCGGTGCCCCTTCCTCACCTAATGGTTTCTCACCACGGCGGCCAGCTCCGCGATCCGCTCCGGCCCCACCCGGCAGCAGCCGCCGATGAGCCGCGCCCCGGCGTCCTGCCATGCCCTGACCCGCCCCGGGTCGAAGGTCGCCCGGCCGCGCCAGCTCCGTGCCGCGGCATCCCACTCCTCTCCGCTGTTCGGATAGACCACCACCGGCTTGCCGGTGATGTCGGCCGCGATCTCCACGGCCCGGTCCGCATCACCCGGCTCACAGCAGTTGACGCCCACGGCGATCACCTGGTCGACCCCCGCGGCCAGGGCGAACGCGTCCCTCAGGGGCTGCCCGGCCCGGGTGGCCTCCCCCGCGATGCTGTAGGAGAGCCATACCGGCACCCCGCATCCCTCGACGGCGCTCAGCAGCGCCGCGGCCTCATCGGCGTCCGGCACCGTCTCCAGCGCCAGCACGTCGGGCCCGGCCGCGGCCAGCGCCTCGATCCTCGGCCGGTGGAACCGCGCCAGCTCGGCCACGCTCAGTCCGTACCGCCCGCGGTACTCGCTGCCGTCCGCCAGCATCGCCCCATAGGGCCCGACGGAGGCGGCGACCCACACCGGCTCCGCGCCCCGGTAGCCACCCGCGCCCCGGTCACCGCCCGCGCCCCGGTCGCCGCTCGCCGCCCGGTCGCCCGCGGCCTGGTCACGGGCCGCCGCGCGCTCGGTGGCCGCCCGCTCGGCCGCCGTGCGCGCCAGCTCGACACTGCGCCTCAGCAGCGCGGTGGCCTCCTCGTGGCCCACGCCCCGATGGGCGAAGCCCTCGTAGGTGGCCTGATAGCTGCTGGTGATGAGCACCCGTGCGCCCGCCCGTGCGTAGGCGGTGTGGGCCGCCTCGATCTGCCCCGGGTCATCGGCCAGCAGCCGGGCCGACCACAGCTCGTCGGAGAGATCGCAGCCCTGTGCCTCCAGTTGGTTGGACAGCCCGCCGTCGAGGACGAGCGGTCCGCGCTCCAACGCGGTGGCCAAGGGCGTGCGGGGTACGGACATCACGGGTGCTCCTGGTGGTTCGCTCAGCCCAGCCGGGCCTGGACCTGCGAGGAAATCAGCTCCAGGTGGTCGAGGTCCTGGAGGTCCAGCATCTGGAGGTACATCCGGGAGGCGCCCGCCTCCGCATAGCGGCCGATCTTGTCGACGACCTCGGCCGGGGAGCCCGCCAGGCCGTTCTCCTTCAGCTCCTCGACCTCCCGGCCGATCGCCGCGGCCCGCCGGGCGACCTCGGCGTCGTCCTTGCCCACGCACGCCACGAGCGCGTTGGAGTACACCAGGTCGTCGCCCTTGCGGCCGGCGGCCTCGGCGGCCTTCCGCACCCGGCCGAACTGGCGCTCACTGTCCTCGACCGAGGCGAACGGCATGTTGAACTCGTCCGCGTACTGGGCGGCCAGCCGCGGCGTACGGGTCGCCCCCTGGCCGCCGATCAGCACCGGCACCTTGTTCTGCGCGGGCTTGGGCAGCGCCGGGGAGTCCACCAGCTGGTAGTGGGCACCGTCATAGCCGAAGGTCTCGCCGACCGGGGTCTGCCACAGCCCGGTGACGATGGCCAGCTGCTCCTCCAGCCGGGCGAACTTCTCCTTGGGGAAGGGGATCCCATAGGCCCGGTGCTCCTCCTCGAACCAGCCCGCGCCCAGGCCCAGCTCGACTCGTCCACCCGACATCTGGTCGACCTGCGCGACCTGGATCGCCAGCACACCGGGCAGCCGGAAGGTGGCGGCGGTCATCAGCGTGCCCAGCCGGATCCGCCGGGTCTCGCGGGCCAGCCCGGCCAGGGTGATCCAGGCGTCGGAGGGGCCCGGGAGGCCGTCCACGCTTCCCATGCGCAGATAGTGGTCGGAGCGGAAAAAGGCGTCGAATCCGAGGTCCTCGGTGGCCTTGGCGACGGTGAGCAGAGTGTCGTAGGTCGCCCCCTGCTGGGGCTCGGTGAAGATGCGAAGATCCATGAGCCCCATCCTGCCTCTTCACGCGGCACCACCCCACTCCCCGCCCCACTCGCGGAACGTGAGATGCCGGAGCATCCCGTGCACCCGGTCCCGGGCCTCGTCCGCCGCGTCGATCGCCTCCACGCACTGCCAGTACAGCGCCTCCTCCTCCGTATTGGCGGCGACCCCGACCAGCGCGAATCCCGCCTCCGCGAGCAGATCTCCCAGCGCCAGCAGCACCTCTCTCGGATCGCGCACCTCTGAGAGCTGCGCGGCCCGTAAACCGCCGCCGCGCAGCGTGGGGTGGTGCAGCGCCGGGTGGAACAGGGCGCCGCGTGCCCGCCCGCCCGCCTCGCACAGACCGCGCGCCTCCGCTCGCGCGGCCGCCGGGCCGCTCACCACGAAATAACCGCCGACCGCCTCGGCCAGCGCTTGAACCTGCCAGGCTTCGGCCACGATGTCGTGCACGCCCCCGGCCTTCGCCAGGGCGTGCCGGGTGACACCGATCAGCCGCATCGCGTCCATTCCCCGCACCCCTCTCAACGGACTTCCGGGCCCGTCACTCCTCCACTACCCAGAGTGATGACTAACAGGCCGAAAAGCTAGGGGAATTCAGGAATCTGTTGACAACAGTTGCGATGTGGATAACTTTTTCACTACGGAGAGTGACGAAATGGAGGGTTAGGGGCTTGTAGACCATCCGAGATCACGGTTCACCGCCAGAGCGCCCGTTCACCGTCATAGTCCCCCGTTCACCGCCAGACCCACCATTCACCGCCAAAGCCCCCGTTCACGGTCGGCGCCCGTCCGCGATCAGCCCCCGTTCGCGGTCAGCGCCCTCCGTTCGCCGGAAAGCGCACCTCGTTCCGGTCGATCTTCGCCGAGAGCGCCGCGAGCGCGTCGATCCCCAGCACCTCGCAGAACTGGAGCAGATACGCCAGCACATCGGCGACCTCATCCTCGACCCGGGCCGCCTTGTCCTCGTCCTCCATCACCCGCGCCGACTGCTCCGGCGTCAGCCACTGGAAGATCTCCACCAGTTCCGACGCCTCGACGCTCAGCGCCGCCGCGAGGTTCTTGGGGGTGTGGTACTGCTGCCAGTCGCGCGCCGCCGCGAAGGCCGCCAGCCTGCGCTGCAGCGCCGCCACATCCAGGCCGTCGGTCCGGCCGCCGATCCGGCCATCGGTTCGTCGCTCGCTCTCATAGGACTCGCTCACGCCCCAGGTCTACCACCGTGACGGGGGCGTCCCCGACCGCCCCCGCCACGTCCCCCACCGTCCCCACGAGCCGGATGTGCCCCCGTGCGCACATCCGGGCCGCCACCCCCAGGAGCTCCCGGGCCTGCCGCCGGTCCAGACACCGGTCGAATCCGTCGGCCAGCACGGTCAGCACCTGCCGCGCGGGGAGCACATCGGCCGCCGGGTCCACGGCCAGCACACCGGGCCCGGTCAGCAGCACGAGCGCGAGCGCGAGATACCGCAACTCCCCGTCGCCCAGCCGCTCCACGGGCATCGCGCCGAGCTCCCCCTGCTCGACCAGGGCCCGCACCACCCCGTCCGCGTGCCCCTCGGTGACCAGGCCCTCCACCGGCCCGACGCACCCCGCGCGGACCGCCGCGACCAGCGCCGCATGGCGCGTGCCGCACTCCCGGCTGGTCCGCCGCAGCACCGCCGCCAGGTTCTCGCAGCAGCCGCGCAGCCGCCCGTCCCTCGACACCGCCGGCGCCCGCATCCGCTCCGGCCGCGGATCGCAGGGGAAGACCGAGCGCAGCGCGATGACCACCTGCTCGGCGGCGGCCAGCGCGAGCCGCTGACCCTCCGTCGTGCCCGCGACCCGCAGCGGCAGCAGCGAGGTCGCCAGCCGGTCGTCGGGCAGCGGGGCGCGGGTCACCGCGACCGCTCCCGCCGTATGCCAGGCGGCCTGGACACAGCGCCGCCCCGGGTCGCGCAGCGCCGTCTCCAGCAGGGTCTCCCCCGCCCCCGTCATCCGCTCGCCCACGATGCGCAGTTCGGGCTCGGCCTGTACGGCGACGTCGAGCCGTACGGGCCCGACCGGGCCGTCCACGGTGCAGCCGATGCGGAAGCCGCGCCGCCCCTGCCGGTCCGGCCGCGCCCGGCGCGGGATGTACGCGGCCGGGTCGCGGAACACCTCCGCGAGCCGGGCACCGCCCGCGAGCCGCGCGAGCGCCGCGTACGCCTCCAGTACCCCGGACTTACCGCTGCCGCTCGGACCGGAGATCAGGGTCAGCGGGCCCAGCGAGAAGGCGGCGCGGCGGTGGGTCTTGAAGGCCGACAGCCTCAACTCGGAGACGATGGGCCGCAGTTCGGTCCTGGCGGGCAGGAGCCCGGATGCGCTCATGCTCCGGAACATATCTCTGGCACATACCGCTGAACCGTTACGCCTTCCGTATCTTCCTACCATCGGGGGATAGCCGCGGTGGCCCATGATGACCAAGGGGCGGCGGATGACCAGAGATCGGGGAGTTGAGGACGGGATGGAGGGCCATGGCTGACAGCACCTTCTGGATCGCGGCCCTCACCGGCGGCACCGCCGTCCTGGCCAGCTGGGTCACCAGCCGCGGCAACACCCGGGCCGCCCGGATCCAGGCGGACACCGCCGTACTCGCCCAGCGCGCGGAGCGGCTGCGCGACAGCAGGCGCGGCGCGTATCTCGATCTGATCGAACAGACCCACAGCATGGGCGAGTTGTACTGGGAGATCGCCGCCGTCCAGCGAGCAGCCGAGGCGGGGCGCCGCCCCGCCCTCCTGGACGAGTTGGACGAGTTGGCCGAACTCGCCGAGCGCGAACGCGACGAGTACGGCAAGCTGCGCCGCTGTGTGCGCGTGGTCGAGCTGGAGGGCCCGGCCGCCGCGGCCACCGCCGCGAACGCGCTGCAGAAGGCAACCGGCCCGTTCCACCGCGCCCTGGGCGCGATGCGCTCCGGCGAACCGGAGGGACCGCAGCGCTTCCACGACGCCTTCCGCCCGTTCTGGCAGGCCCTTACGGACTTCGTCGAGGCCGCGAAGACGGCCCTCCACGAGCCGTAGCAGGGCGCCTTGTCGAGCCGTAGCGGGGCCTCGGCGAGGCGCGGCGGGTGGCTTGTCAGGAAGCGGACGGCGCGGGAGGCGGGGTGCCCGCGGCGGGCCGTCACACACCCCAATTTTGTCAGCAACATGTCAGTCCGCACCACTTCACGGCCCGACCGCACACCGGCACCGGAGACTCGTAGGTGGCCGTCGGCCCGGGCTCGAGAGGTGCCATCAGCACGGATGCTGATACGCGGGCCGCTCCCCTAAACCCTTTGGCGGAGCCGCCCTCAGCCCTCAGGTCGATTTCCACGGGGACCCATGGTGCGGCCGGAACAGCTGTCCTAGCGTGCCCTTTACTGGAACCTTAATCCCTAAGGAGCGTCATGTTCGGGCGAATAGGACGGTTTTCCGTCCACCGTCCATGGCTGGTCGTCGCGATGTGGGTCATCGCGGCGGTCGGCCTGGCCATCCTGGCCCCACCGCTGAAGTCCAGCACCGACCAGGCCGACTTCCTGCCGTCGCGCTATGAGTCGGTGCAGGTCTCCAAGCTCCAGGAGCATGCGTTCCCGCAGCAGGAGAGCGCGGCCGCCATTCTGGTCTACCAGCGGTCGGACGGTGGAAAGCTCTCCGAGGCCGACAAGGCCGCCGTCGCCAAGGCGACCACGGGGTTCCAGGACAAGAAGTACGCGACCTTCAAGTCCGTGGTGACCACGCCCGAGGCCGTCTCCAAGGACGGCAAGATGGCGCTGGCCAACGTGTACTCGACCAAGAAGGACGTCTACGACGAGGACACCCAGCAGTCGATCAAGGACCTGCGCGCGGACCGCGACAAACTGCTGAAGGGCACCTCGCTCAAGGTCGACGTGACCGGTCCGGCGGCCTCGGGGCTCGATGCCACCGAGTCCTCGGGTGACACCGACGCCATGATCATGATGGCCACCCTGGTCCTGATCATCGTGCTGCTCGGCGCCATCTTCCGCAGTCCGCTCATCGCGCTGATGCCCGTGCTGATGATCCTGGTGATGTTCATCATGGCCCAGGGTCTGATCGCCACCGCCAGCGACTGGTTCGGACTCGAGGCCGACAGCAGCGTGTCCGCGATTCTGATCGTGGTGCTGTTCGGCGTCGGCACGGACTACATGCTGTTCCTGCTGTTCCGCTACCGCGAACACCTCCGTAAGGGCCAGGAGCCCAAGGAGGCCCTGGTCGACGCGGTCACCCGGGTCGGCGAAACCATCGCCTCGGCAGCCGGTGCGGTCATCGTGGCGTTCCTCGCCCTGGTGCTGTCGACGATGGGCAGCATGCGCGCCATGGGGCCCTCGCTGGCGATCTCCGTCGCGGTGACGCTCGTGGCGGCACTCACCCTGGTGCCCGCGGTGTTCTCGCTGCTGGGAACGAAGGCGTTCTGGCCGTCCAAGGCGTGGAAGAAGGCCCCCCGCAACCGGCTCGCCAACGGCGTCGGCTCCGTGGTGTCGCGCCGTCCCGGGCTGATCGCCGCGGTCTCCGCCGGTGTGCTGGCGGCCCTCGCGGTGGGCGCGCTCGGCTTCAAGGCCGAGTTCGACACCGACACCACGCTCCCCAAGGACCTGGAGTCCGTCCAGGCCATGGCGGAGCTGCAGAAGAGCTTCTCGGCCGGCGAGTCCGACCCGAGCCTGGTGTACGTCCAGTCGAAGGGCGACAAGCTGGACCCCGCGGCGCTGACCGGATTCCGGCAGAAGCTGACGGCGGTCGAGGGCGTCGGCGAGGTCTCCCCCGCCGTGCTCAACCCCAAGGGCGACGTGGCCCAGTTCAGCGTGGTGCTGAAGTACCGGCCCGCCTCCGAGAAGGCCATCGAACTGGTCGCCGGGGAGCTGCGGGACACCGCGCACGGCTCCGCGCCCGAGGGCTCCAAGGCCCTGGTGGGCGGGTCGACCGCGGTACTGGCCGACATCGAGGACGCGGTCAACCACGACTACCGGCTGGTGTTCCCGGTCGCGGGCCTGGCCATCATGCTGATCCTCGGCCTGCTGCTGCGCAGCGTGGTGGCGCCGCTGTATCTGATGCTCGCCGTCGGCCTCGGCTTCGCCGCGACCCTCGGTTCCACGGTCTGGCTGTTCCAGAACGTACGGGGCGAGCACGGCCTGCTCTTCATGCTGCCGATCATCGTCTATCTGTTCGTGGTGGCGATCGGCACGGACTACAACATCCTCATGGTGGCCCGGCTGCGGGAGGAGGTCAGAAAGGGCAAGACACCGGCCGAGGCCGTCCGGCTCGCGGTGTCCCAGTCGGCGCCGACGATCGGTTCGGCCGCCATCATCCTGGCGGGCACCTTCGGTGTGCTGATGCTGGCCAGCAACACCATGCTCCAGCAGATGGGCTTCGCCGTGGCCTTCGGCATCCTGCTCACCGCGTTCATCATGGCGCTGCTGCTGGTGCCGACGGTGACCGCGATGCTCGGCTCCAAGGCGTGGTGGCCCAACCACCGCCACGACTCCCCCGAGACGCCCGGCGTCTCCGGCCCCGGGCGGGCCGAGGAGCCCGATGCGGCGGGCGAGACCGTACGGGTGTGACCTGACGCTCCCTCGGACGCCCGAACGGCGCGGTGGCCCTTCGCGACATGGTCGCGGAGGGCCACCGGTGGAGGGACGGGGGTTGCGGCGGATCAGGGGCCGACCGGCCAGAACAACTCGGCCGGGGCCCCGCCGACGTGGCCCGTCGCATGGGCGTCGAACAGGTCCCGGAAGTCCGCGTCGGGCGGCCAGAGCATGGAGTGCTGCGAGCGGTAGCACTCGATCGCCTCGTATTTGGCGGACCAGGAGGCGTCCCCGGCGGTCTCGGCCATCGGGTCCAGCAGGGCCCGGTCGTCCGGGAGCGGGGGGATGTCACTGCCCCGCAGTCCGTACGGAAGGTCCTCCCAGCACCGCACCGGGACCTTCCCGGCGACCGCGGTGACCACCGCGTCGCGGGTGCGCCGGTGGTCGATGTGGTTGCCGACCGCCGCGCTGGTCAGCACCAGTTCGGGCCGGGTCCGCTCGGCCAGCTCGGCCACGGTGCGCGTGAGCAGGTCGCAGAGCTGGGGTTCGGCGGCGTCGCTGCCCTGCACCATCGGGCCGTCGACGTCGATGAGCCAGCCGCCGTCGGGCAGCCGCCGGTAGACGGCGTCGAGGAACTCGCCGTGGACGGGGGTGGCGCCCAGCCGGGCCAGGGCCTTGCGGTCCTCCTCCCGCCGGTGCTCCATCGGCTCGGTGTCCAGGCCCCAGGTGTAGTGGAAGTACTCGGCGATGGGTGAGTACGGCAGTGGCGGGATGCCCGCGAACAGGGTGAAGACCGTGACCTCCGCGCCTTCGGAGGCCAGGTGGTGGATGCGGCTGCCGGCGGACAGCACGGCGTCGTCCAGGTGGGGGGAGACGACGAGGATGTGGGAGGACATCAGGACGTGGACCGTTCGTCATCGGTGGTGGACGGTTCGTTCGCGGCGGGGGACTCCGGCGCCCGCGGGGTACGAGGGACCTGCTGACGGGCACCGTCGGCCGTCTCCAGCTCCCCGGTCTCGCCCTGGGCGAGGGCGGCGGCGATCGCCGACGCGGAGCCCGGCCGGTTCTTCTGCACCCAGCCGGGGATGTTGCGTTGTTTGAGGGACCCCTCGGAGATGACGAGCGCGCCCGGCGGGACGTCCTCGGCGATCAGCGCGCGGGCGCCCGAATAGACCCCGTCGCCCACGGTGACCGGTGCGATGAGCCCGTTCTGGCCACCGATGCGGACGTTGCGGCCCACGACAGAGCGGTACTTCTTCCGGCCGTCGTAGTTGGCGAAGCCGGACAGGCCGCCGATGTTGCTCCCCTCGCCGATGTCCGCGTCGCCGATGTACGACAGATGCGGGACCTTGGCCCCGGCGCCCAGCGTGGAGTTCTTGATCTCCACGAACGTGCCGACCTTGGCGCCCTTGTCGAGCCGGGTGTCGGGGCGCACATAGGCGTACGGACCGACCTGCGCCGACGCCCCCAGGGCCGCCTTCTCCAGCACCGAGCTGCTGACCTGGGCATCGGCACCGACCTCGGACCGGAACACGGTCGAGTAGGCCCGCACCCGGGCGCCCGCGCCGAGGTCCGAGCCGGTCACGGTGGACCGCTCCACCAGCGCCCCCTCGCCCACCGCGGAGTCCCGCACCTCGCTGTCCGGGCCGATCACCGCGCCGGCCGCCACCGAACTGGCGCCGAGCACCCGGGTGTTGGTCAGCACGACCGCCCCGGCCGCCAGCCTGGCTCCGACGTCGATCCAGGCCGTCCCCGGGTCGGCGATGTCGACACCGGCCGCCAGCCACCAGCGGTTGATCCGGTCACGCAGGACGGCCCGCACGCGGGCCAGCTGGACCTGGTCGTTGGCGCCCAGGATGTCGTCCGGGTCCTCCGCGACGGTGATGCCGACGCGCAGGTCGTGCGCGGTGAAGTAGTCGAGCACGGTGGCCAGGTACTCGCCGGTGGTGTGCCCGCCGGCCAGCAGGTCGTCGAAGGCCGCGCGCAGGGCCGTGGCTTCGAACGCGTAGACCCCCGCCCCCACTTCGCGCAGCCGTCCGCCGGCCGGTCCGTCGCCGGGTTCACGGCGGTCGCCCCGGTCCGGCGGCAGCAGCGCCTCGTACTCCCCCACCTCGGACCGCAGCACCAGGCTGTAGCCGACGGTATCCGGCAGGCGGCCGGACAGCAGGGTCATGGCGTTGCCCGCCTTCTCGTGGTCGGCGACCAGCCGGGCCAGCGTGGGCCCGGTGAGCAGCGGCGCGTCCCCACAGCTCACCAGGATGGTCCCGGTGAAGTCCGGGAGCCGGTTCACGGCGGCGAGCAGGGCGTGGCCGTAGCCGCCCTGATGCTCCTGGACGGCGGTCTCCGGCGCTGCCACGGCGCCCCTGCCATGGGCGGCGAGGTACTCCTCGACGGCCGCGCGATGGTGTCCGGTGACCACGACCGTGCGCCGCGGCGCCAGTTCGGCCACGGCGTCGAGGACATGGCCGAGCATGGCCCGGCCGCCGACCTCGCGCAGCACCTTCTGCGGGCCGGGTCCCATGCGCTCCCCGTTCCCCGCGGCGAGCACCACGGCGGCCAGCTCCCGGGCGTTCTCCTCCCGGTCCTCCCCCGGTCCGGAAGCCAATTCTCCTGTACCGTCGAGTATCTTCTGGGAAATCATCTCAATCAGTCCCTCCTGAGGTTGCTCAGGCCGCCCGGACTCCCTTTTGGACAGCATGATGCAGGTCTCAGACAAGGGCGAAGCAGACAGGCCCGCAAGGGATGCACTGAGCCCTTGGCAGGAAGCTGTCTGCATGCTCGACCGTGCTGCCCGGCCTTCCTAGCATCGAATTCACCACATGACGTCAACCGGCCATCTGCAGCGTCCGGATGGCGGAAGAGGAGTTATCCGTGAACGTCTCCAGCCCGGGCCTTCCGGAGGGAATTCCGGAGAATGCGCGACCGCTGCACATCGCGATGTTCAACATCCCGGCGGACGGTCATGTGAATCCAAATCTCGCGCTCTGTGCAGAATTGGTCAAGCGAGGCCACCGGGTCAGCTTCTCCATCGACGAGGGGCGTGCCGCGGCGGTGCGGGCCACCGGGGCCGAGCCGGTCCTCTACCGGTCGACCTTCCCGGACGCGAGCCGCGGCGAGCGGTTCCCCATCCATGATGTGATCGCGATGTCCTCGCTCTTCCTGCGGGAGGCGGTCGCGGTGCTGCCGCAGCAGATCGCCGCCTTCGAGGACGACCGCCCCGATATCGTCCTCTACGACTACGCCGCGCTGTCGGCCCAGATCCTGGCCAGGCGCTGGGACGTCCCGGCGGTGCGGCTCTCCCCGACCCGGGTGTCCAGCAACACCTACGAACGGGATCTGGCCCCGTTCTACGCCACGGTGGCGGACGACCCGGCGTGGCTGGCCTACCGGGCGGAGTTCCAGCGCTTCCTGGACGAGGGCGGGATGGAGCTGACCATCGAGGAGTTCCTCTACGTCGGACAGGCCGACCACTATGTGGTCACCATCCCGCGTGCCTTCCAGGCCGACGCGGACGAACTCGGCGGTACCTACACGTTCGTGGGCCCCGTGGTGCGCGAGCAGGACCACCAGGTTCCCTGGCGGCGGCCCGCGAACGGCCGGCCGGTGCTGCTGATCGCCTTCGGCTCGGTCGCACCCGAGGTGCCGCAGGTGCAGCGGGTCTTCTTCGAGTGCGCGGAGGCGTTCGCCGACTCGCCGTGGCATGTGGTGATGTCGATCGGCAGGCATCTGGACCCGGCGGACTTCGGACCGCTGCCCCCACACATCGAGCTGGTCCCGGAGGTCCCGCAGCTCCAGGTCCTGGCCGAGTCCACGGCGTTCATCACGCACGCGGGCATGGGCTCCACGATGGAGGCGATCCAGCACGGCGTTCCCCTGGTGGCGGTGCCCATGGGGTTCGACCAGATGGAGAACGCCCGGCTGACGGAGGAGCTGGGCATCGGCGCACGGGTGCCCTTCGAAGGGGTCACCGGCGAGGAGCTGCGCGAGGCGGTGGAGCGGGTGTCCGCCGACCCCAAGGTGGCCCGGCGGCTGGCGGAGCTGCGCGCGGAGATCCTCGCGGAGGGCGGCGCCTCCGGGGCGGCCGACGCGGTCGAGTGCGTACTGCGGCGCGCTCGGGCCGGCGCGTGAGCGGATCGGGAACGGCCGCCGGGGCGGGGCCGGCGCGGGAGACGCGCCGGGCCGCCCTCGCCGCCTTCGTCTGGGCGGTCGTCTTCACCGCGATGCATGTGTACTGGTTCGCCGGGGGCCGGTTCGGGCTCGGCGACGCTCCCGAGGTGGTGCCGCGCGCCACCAGCACCAGCGACCGGGTCCAGGGCGCGGTCATCACCGTCATGTTCGCGGTGGGGATCGTGCTGCCCCTGGCGCTGACCCGGCCGTGGGGGCGGCGGATCCCGCGGTGGGCGGCGCTGTTCTGCCTGTGGACCGGCTGCGCGCTGGTGGCGGTGCGCGGGGGCGCCGGGCTGCTGGACACGGCGCTGCGCGGCACCGGGCTGGCGCCGCACGGTCTGACCGGCCTGACGTACGAGCAGATCACCGGCGACGCCCACCCTTCCGCGTACACCATCTGGTCCGGGGTCGGCGTCGACGCCTACTTCGTGCTCGGCGGGATCCTGTACGGCCTGACCGCCCTGTGGCTGGGCCGCAGGGCCCGGCCCGGGCGGCCCGTCACGGCAGAGTGACCACCAGCGCGGCGTGCGCGAGCCCCGCGCCGAACCCCGCCAGCAGGGCCAGTCCCCCGAGGGCAGCGCCCCGCGGTCCCTGAGGGCCTCCATGGCGAGCGGGACGGACGCGGCGGAGGTGTTTCCGGCGGAGGTGATGTCGTCGGCGACCACGACATGCGGCGGCAGGTCCAGGGCCTTGGCCACCGCCTCGGTGATGCGCAGGTTCGCCTGGTGCGGGATGAAGGCGGCCAGCTGCTCCGCCGTGACACCCGCCCGGCACAGGGCGGCGGCCGCCGTGCGCGGCACCTCCCTGATCGCCCAGCGGAACACCTCGGATCCGGCCATCCGCATGTACGGCCAGGGGTGGTCCGCGTCCCGGGCGGCGGTCCAGGGCTCCTGGTGGGCGATGAGGTCGTGCTGGTCCCCGTCCGACCCCCAGGCCACGGACTTGATCCCGGGTTCGTCGGCGGGGCCGACCAGCACCGCGCCCGCGCCGTCCGCGAAGAGGAAGGCGGCCCCCCGGTCGTCCGGGTCGACGATGTCGGTCATCCGCTCGGAGCCGATCACCAGCACCCGGCGGGAGGTGCCCGCGCGGACGAGCCCGTCCGCCACGGCCAGGGCGTAGCAGAAGCCCGCGCAGGCGACGTGCACATCGAAGGCGGCGGCGGACCGCGCGCCGACGGCCGCGGCCACCTGCGGCGCCGCCGCCGGGCTCTGGTACAGGTACGACATCGAGGCGAGCAGCACGGTGTCGACGTCGGCCGGGGCCACGCCCGCGTCGGCCAGCGCCTTGCCCCCGGCGTGCGCGGCCATGGCGATCACCGTCTCGTCCGGCCCGGCGTAGCGCCGGCTGACGATCCCCGACCGGCGCCGTATCCAGGTGTCGGAGGAGTCCAGGCGCGCGCACAGCTCCTCGTTGGGCACGGTGCGGGCGGGCCGGTAGCCGCCCAGTCCCAGGATGCGCGCGCCCGCCTGACCCTGACGTCCGGTCATGACGGGCCTCCGCCCACGCGCACGAGGGTGCCGTCCACGTACTGCTGGCGGCAGGTGCCGCGGCGCACCTTTCCACTGGTCGTCTTGGGGAGGGTGCCGCGGCGGATGACGACGACGTCCTCGGCCTCCAGCCGGTGGTCGCTGCGCACCCGCTCGCGCACGGCGCTGACGAGCACGTCGTGACCGGCCGCGCGCAGCGCCCGGCCGTCCGCCTCGATCACCACGACGAGGGCCTCCCGGTCGCCCCGGTCGACGGCGAAGGCGGCCGCGGAGGCGGGGCGCAGCGCGGGGTGGCTGCGCTCGGCGGAGTACTCCAGGTCCTGCGGGTAGTGGTTGCGGCCCTTGACGACGAGGAGGTCCTTGAGGCGTCCGGTGACATAGAGCTCGCCGTCGCGGACGAAGCCGATGTCGCCGGTGCGCAGGAACGCCCCGGTGTCGGCGTCGCCCTCGATCCGGGCGCGGAAGGTCTCCTCGCTCTCCCGCTCGCGGCCCGCGTACCCGGCCGCCACGCAGGGGCCGGCGGCCCAGATCTCGCCCACCCGGCCAGGGGCGGCCGCGCGGCGGGTGGCGGGGTCCACGATGCGCACGCGGGTGTCGCCGATGGTGCGGCCGCAGCTGACCACGGGTATCGCGGCGGCGTCCGCGGTCACCGTGACCCGCCCTTCGCCGAGATCGGCGGGCGCGAGGGTGAGGGCCCGCGGCAGCTCGCCGGGGCCGCTGCCGCTGATCTTGAGGGTGTGTTCGGCGAGTCCGTATCCCGGCGAGACCGCGTGGGGGTCCAGGCCGTAGGGGGTGAACGCCTCGGTGAACGCCCGGATGGTGTGGAGCCGCACGGGCTCGGCGCCGTTGACGGCCGCCCGCCAGGCGGACAGGTCGCATCCCGGTGCGGGGCGTGCCTCCCGTACGCACAGGTCGTAGGCGAAGTTGGGGGCCGCCGCGTGGGTGCCGCCGAACCGGGACAGGGCCTCCAGCCAGCGGGCCGGGCGGCGGACGAACGCCTCGGGGGCCATGAGGTAGGAGGGGATGCCGGCCCACAGGGGCAGCACGACGCCGAACAACAGCCCCATGTCGTGGAAGAGCGGGAGCCAGGAGACGACGGTGCCGCCCCGGGTGGGCCACAGGGCGTCGGTCTCGGCCGCGTTGTGCCAGAAGTTGCGGTGGGTGACCATCACGCCCTTGGGCGTGCCGGTGGAGCCGGAGGTGTACTGGAGCAGCGCCACGTCGTCGAGTCCGGCGGGGGGCAGGGGCTCCCCGGCCGTCGCCGCCTCCGGGTACGCGTCGGTGGCCAGCAGTTCCAGGCCGCGCAGCTCGGGCGCGCCGGGGAAGTCGGCCAGCAGCCGGTCGCGGGTCTCCGCGGTGGTGAGGACCAGGGTGGTGCCCGAGTCGTCGGCGACGGAGCGCAGCCGGCGCAGCGCCTGGCCGTTCCTGGGGACCTGTACGGGCGCTCCCATGACCCCGGCGGCGGCGCATCCGAGCCAGGCGCGGACGAATTCGAGGCCGGTGGGATACAGCAGAACGGCGCTTTGGCCGCGCATGTCCCGGCGGCGGAGTTCGGCCGCGCGCGCGAGGGCCTGGCGCTGGAGTTCCGCGTAGGTGGCCCGGTCGTCCGGGTCCTCGCCGTTGCGGAGGTAGCAGTAGGCGAGGTCGTCGGGGGTTTCGGCGGCGCGCCGGGCGAGCAGGGACATCAGCTTTTCGGGGGCATGGCCGACAGAAGTCATGTCCATCCTTTTCAGCGGTGGATGGCTCCTGTATAGCCAGGGGGCCCGGGCCCCTCAAGGGCTATATCACCATGCTGCCAATATCACGGAATACCGTCCGGTAACAATTCCCGGCGTCCATTCCATGACCATTCAATGCCGCATCAGTTCCGCCCGCTGCCGCGCGAAATGAGGAAAAGAACTTTCAGACCGATCACTCCGGAGATCACCAGCAGGTGGTAGCCCAGCAATTGGAAGAGTCCTATTCCGGGAACGACCAGCGGACCGCCGTCGATGCTGAGCAGGATCACCGACATGACCCCGCTGGTGGCGGCGATGAAGGTCAGCAGGATCTCGTGCACCAGCGACCTGATGTACGTACGGTCGCGGGCGTTGGCGAAGAGCCGCACGCCGACGCCGAGGCGGCCCTGTTCGAGCGCGCTGGTGACCCGATCCAGCCGCCGGGGCAGCCTGCGCAGCAGTTCCCAGGCCGCCATCACGTCCGTCGGGCTGATCAGCTGGCTCAGCGGATCGCCGCCGGCCCGGGCGAAGCCCCCGTCGGCGAAGGTCCGGGCCTCCTCCACCATGACGAAGCCCGGGGCGATGAGCATCAGGGTGCCCTCGAGGGTGCCCAGGGCCCGGAAGACGGCCGCGACCTCGGGCGGGATGGTCAGCCCGTGGCGCTGGACCAGCCGGAAGAGGTCGGTGAAGATCTGCACGCTGGGGGTGGAGCCGGGTGCGAAGTAGCGTGACAGGAAGCGGCCGAGCTCCCGCTGCAGCCGCTGCTCGTCGATCTCCTCGGGCCGGGTGACCACTTCCAGCAGCGCGTCGCACAGGGCGGCCGAGTCCTGGCTGTTGAGCGCGAAGAGCAGGGACCGCAGACCGGAGCGGACCTGGGCGTCGACCCGGCCGACCGAGCCGAAGTCGATGACGCCGATGGCGCCGTCGTCCAGCAGCAGGATGTTCCCGGGGTGCGGATCCGCGTGGAAGGTGCCGTCGATCATCACCTGGTGGAACATGTTGACCATCACCTTCCTGGCGAGCGCCAGGCGTTCCTCCGCGGTGCCCTTGAGGACCGCGGCGGCCGAGCCGATGGGGGTGCCGGTCAGCCGCTCCATGACCAGCACCTGCTCGCCCGACCACTCCTCGTACACCCTCGGCAGCCGGATGCCGGTGCCCTCCGAGCGCAGGCTCCAGGCCGTGCTCACGGTGGCGATGTTGGCCGCTTCGATCCGGAAGTCCAACTCCTCACGGACCGAGGTGGCGAACCCGTCGGCCAGGTCCACCACCCCCAGCGCGCGGGCCCAGCCGGCGCGCCGCTCCAGCGTTCTGGCGAACCGCAGGATGATCTGCAGGTCACATTCGGCGACCTCCCGGACGCCCGGGCGGCGCACCTTGACCACGACCTCCTCGCCCGAGTGCAGCCGTGCCGCGTGGACCTGCGCTATGGAGGCCGCCGCCAGCGGCACGTGGTCGAAGTGGGCGAACGCCTCCGTCAGCGGCATGCCCAGCTCCCGCTCCAGGGCCTCCCCCACCACCTGCCAGGGCTCCGGTGAGACCTGGTGGTGCAGCCGCCCCAGTTCGGCGATGAAGGCGGGCGGGAGCAGGTCGCGGCGGGTGGACAGCACCTGGCCCAGCTTGACGAAGGTGGCGCCGCCCTCCTCCAGCGCCAGCCGCAGCGGCCTGGCCATGCGCCCGGAGCCCGGCCCCCGGCCCCCGGTGGGGACCGCGCCATAGCGGCTGGGGCGCAGACCGTGGCGCACGGCGATGGACACGATGTGCCAGTAGCGGCGGGTGCGGGTGACCCGGGACCGCGCCGACCGTACCCAGCCGCGCGGCCCGCCCACCGAGCCGCTGGGCAGGACCACTTCGAGGACGGCCAGGAAGCCGGTGGTCACCACGAGCGTGGACCCGAATTGCACCCCGGTGAGGATGCCGCGCTGCTCGGGGCGCTGCATCAGCAGGCTGAAGACGGCCAGGCCCACCACGCTGACCAGCCCGGCCAGCAGGGACCGCACGATCCCGATGCGCAGGCCCAGCAGCCTCCGGGCGCTGAACACGAAGGCCATGATGAACGCGGTCATCACCAGGAGGGCCAGGAGGAACTGGGCCAGCTTCATCACTGCGCGGGGTCCTTCGGGTCAGCGTGCGGCGGCCCTGTGGTACGCGCGGGCGGCTGTCGGGGCCACCACGATCAGCAGGGTGCACAGGATCAGGGTGCCCGCGGCCAGCGGGTGCTGGGCCGGCAGGGCGTCGCTCACCACCGTGGAGGGGTTGCCCCACAGGTCCCGGCAGGCACTCACCACGGAGCTGATGGGGTTCCACTCGCCGATGATCTGCATCCAGCGCGGCAGCCCGTCCAACGGCACGAAGGAGTTGGACAGCAGCGCGAACGGCAGGACCATCAGTGAGGAGATGGTGTTGACCGCCTCCGGGCTGCGCACCACCAGGCCGATCAGCGCGCCGATCCAGCACATGGTGAAGCCCAGGAGGAGCAGCAGGCCGAAGCCCGCGACGGTCTTGACCAGGCCGTGGTGCGCCTTCCAGCCGATGAGCAGGCCGACCAGCGCCATGACGAGGCAGCTGAGCGCCGTCATCGCCATGTCCGAGACGGTCCGGCCGAGCAGCACCGCGTAGCGGGACATCGGCAGCGACCGGAAGCGGTCCACCAGACCGTTCTTGAGGTCGTCCGCGACGCCGGCGGCGCTCGTGCCCACCGCGGAGAACATGACCTGGGTGAAGATGCCCGCCATGATGTACTCGCGGTAGTTACCGCCGGGCACGGACATCGCGCTGCCGAAGAGATAGCCGAAGACCAGCACCATCACGACGGGCGCGATGGTCACCCCGATCAGCTTCTCCGGTACACGGGCGATGTGCTTCATATGACGCCCGGCCAGGATCCAGGTGTCGGTTGCCAGTTCCTTCATGCTGCCGTCTTCCCCTCGTCCTCGTCGGGCTCCCCGGCGCTGCTGCGCCCGGTCAGCGCGAGGAACACGTCGTCCATGGACGGTCTGCGCATGGCGAAGTCCGTCACCTCGATTCCCTTGCCGCGCAGCGCGGCCGCCGCGTCGGCGATGGCGTCGATGCCGGAGCCCACCGGCACCGATACGCTGCGGCCCTGGTCCCCCACCACGGGTTCGCCCACCGCGACGCGCTCCAGCAGCGCGGTGACCTCCGGGACGGCGGCCGGGTCGGCGAGGCTGACCTCGAGGCGCTCCCCGCCGACCTTGCGCTTGAGCTCGTCGGGGGTGCCGTCGGCGATGAGCAGCCCCTTGTCGATGACCGCGATGCGGTCGGCGAGTTGGTCCGCCTCCTCCAGGTACTGGGTGGTGAGCAGGACGGTGACGCCCGCCTCGACCTGTTCGCGGACCATGGCCCACAGGGTCATCCGGCTGGTGAGGTCCAGGCCGGTGGTCGGCTCGTCCAGGAACAGCACGTCGGGGTCGGCCAGCAGGCTGGCGGCCAGGTCCAGCCGGCGCCGCATGCCGCCCGAGTAGGTCTTCGTCTCCCGGTCCGCGGCGCCCGTGAGGTCGAAGCGCTCCAGCAGTTCCTCCGCCCGCCGCTTGGCGTTGGCGCGGCCGAGACGGTAGAGCCTGCCGATGAGGACGAGGTTCTCCCGGCCGGTCAGGCGCTCGTCCACGGCCGCGTACTGTCCCGCCAGGCCGATGCGCCTGCGGACCTCCAGGGGCGCGGTGCCGATGTCGTGGCCGGCCACGACCGCGCGGCCGCCGTCGGCCGGCAGCAGGGTGGCCAGGATCCGTACCGTCGTGGTCTTCCCGGCTCCGTTCGGTCCGAGAAGGCCGAGCACGGACCCGGCGGGCACCGTGAGGTCGACGCCCTTCAGCACCTCGTTGTCGCCATACCGTTTGCTCAGGCCCTCGGCCTCGATCGCCACGTCCATGTTCTCTCCTGGAAAGGTCGCCGGTGTGTGCGTGATCGGGGCGGTGCCGTCATCGGTCGATGCCCGCGAGACCGCGGGCATGGCGACGGTCGGTTCCCCGGGAGACGGCGAGCGGGTCCCAGCGCTCGTCGCGCTCGGGCAGCAGGTCCGCGTCGCCCAGCACGGCACCGTCGTGCACCTCGTGCATCAGCCTGCGGCCGACGATGGCGGAGGCGCAGGCGATGCCGCCCACGGCGACACCGGTGATGCCGCTGCCGTAGCGGGTGTTGGCGCCCACCACGTGCAACCCATCGACCTGGGTGCGGGTGTCGGGGCGCACGCCGACGCCGCCCCAGTCCGCGAGGCCGAAGGGGGTACCCCCGGTGGACAGGGTGTAGCGCTCATGGGTCAGCGGGGTCGCCGCCTCCAGGTGGGTGATGTGGTCCCGGAAGGGGCCGATCGCCCGCTCGGCGGCGGTGAGCATGGCCTGGGTGAACTCTTCCTTGCTCTTCCGGTAGGCGCCGTTGCGGCGGTAACGGGTGCCGTCGGCGGGCCCCGTGGTCACCCCCCAGCGGTCGTACTCGGGCGGGCACAGCGTCATCACCTGGAAGTTGCTGTGGCCCGGCGGGCACACGGTGCGCCCCTCGGGGTCCTTCTGTGACGCGAAGGACAGGAAGAGAAAGGAGACCGGGTCGATGTCGCCCTCGGCGAGCCGCCGGTAGTAGGTGTCGATGTCGTCGTCGGCGTACCACCACAGATTGGCGTTGCGCCGCTCGGGCAGCGGCCGGTCCAGGGCCACGTACAGCGTGGCGAACGGCAGCCCCATGGCCGCGTCCTGGGTCTTGGTCACCAGCTTGGCGGGGAAGTGCTCGGCGCCCACGAGGTCGAGCACGGTGCGGCGGTAGTCGGCGTTCGAGACCACCAGCGGGGCGGAGAACCGCCGTCCGTCGGCCAGCCCCACCCCGGTGACCTTGCCGTCGTCGACGAGGATGTGCGTCACATGGGCCCGGGTGAGCAGGGCCCCGCCGTGCGCCTCCAGGCTCTCCACCAGACCCGCGGCCAGCATCTGGCCGCCGCCCTCGGGGTAGTAGGCGCCCCGCACGTAGTGGTCGGTGACGGTCGCGTGCATCGAGACGGTCGCCTGCTCGGGCCCCATGCCGTAGTTGGGCGACTGGGCGGCCAGGATGGTCCTGGCCCGCGCCGAAAGCCCGCAGTGGTCGAAGAGCCGGGAGAGCGGATGGCGGCCCCATTTGAGGGTGACCGGGGTGCGCGCGACGAGGTCGGCGACCGTCAGGTCCTCCCCGGACAGCAGGGCCGAGCGCATCTCGGCCCCCAGGGTCTCGCAGATGTCGAGGAAGGTGTCCAGGCCCTCGGCGTCCTGCGGCAGCGTCTCCTTCAGGCGCTGCCGGTACCGGTCCCAGCCGGCGGGCATGAACATGGAGGTGCTCGGCAGCACGATCTCGTCGAAGCCGTCCTGATCCATCTCGCGGTAGGTGATCCGCTTGTCCAGGCCGAGGCCGCCGAGGATCGCGGGCAGCACCCCGCCGGGCCCGCAGTCGCCGAGGTAGTGGACGCCGACGTCGAACTCGTAGGCGCGGCGGCGGCGAAACACATGGCTGTTGCCGCCCGCGACGTCATGCTGCTCCAGCACCAGGACCCGCCGCCCGGTCACCGCCAGATAGGCGGCGCAGACCAGGCCGCCGATGCCGGAGCCGACGACTATCGCATCCCAATCATCCCGGTTCGTCATGCTGGGGATCCCATCTGTGTCTCAATCGCCGTAACCGTCGCAGCAATCGGGGCCGCGATCCCGGGCCGTGACCGGAAGCTGCCACCCACACCTTTCTCCCGTGCGACGCCCGGGATCGGGTGGGTCCGCTGCCCCCGTCCGCTCGTCTTCACCGCAGCCGCAGCAATGCGCAGGCGACCGCCCCGTCGCGGTCCACCGAGGTGATCACCGCGACCTTGCCGGAGGCGTCCGGGGCGTCCTCGGCGGTGGCGAGGACCGCGACCACCTGGAAGGCCGCGGCGGCCGCGGAGGTGTCCCCGATCGGTTCGGGGTGCGGCACCCAGCGGGGCTCGACCTCACCGAACAGCGCCTCCAGCACGCCCCGTTCCGCCACTCCGGCGGTCCCGGCCGGCGCGGACGGCGAAACCGCCCACACCTCGGCCGGGGTCACCCCGGAACGCCGCAGCGCCCGCTCCACGCACCGGGTCAGTGCCGGTTCCGTGCCCTCCGGGCCGGCCACCCCGGACTCCACCAGCACCACTTCGGCCAGGCCCGCCGCCGCGTCCGGCGCGTCGGCGGGGACCAGCCGCAGCACCGCACAGCCCTCGCCGAGCAGCACGCCGTCGGCCCGCTCGTCCTCGCCCCGGGTGTGGTGCTCCAGCCAGGCGCGGGCGGCCGAGTGCTCCTCCACCGCGCCCACCAGCACGCTGCCCGCCCGCCCGGATGTCAGCAGACGCCGTCCGTAGTGCAGCGCCTGAAGCCCGGAGGCGCGGCCCGCGGCCACGGTGGCGTTGGGCCCGCGCAGTCCGTACCGGATGGCGCACTGCCCGGAGGCGCAGTTCATCACCGTGTTGGGGAAGTGCGAGGGGTCGACGTAGAAGGGCTTTTCCTGCACGAAGGTGTCGCGGGTCAGGTCCATCATGCTCTGCGCGCTGCCGGTGTTCGTGCCGAGCACCAGCGCGACGTCTTCGCCGCCCGACGCGGGTCCGGGCTCGGTGCCCGTGACCTCACGCAGCAGCCGGTCCACGGCCGTGACGGCCAGTCCGGTCACCCGGTCCATGGACCGGGTTCCCTTGCGTCCCAGCACCTCACGGATGACGAAGCCCGGTACCAGACAGGCTTGTTCACCTGGCCCCGACCACTCGGCCGGGTCGAGCTCCACTGCCGTTCTCCGCCCGGACCGCAGCCCCTCGACGAAGGCGTGGCGCCCGATCCCGTACGGCGACACCGCCGACCAACCCGAGATCACGGGACCGCGCACCGCGGCAACCATGGCCGTCACAACCGATCCACTCCTTGGGGAATCGTCGCGGGTCCCGGCGGCCGCGCCCCGGGAGCCCGCTCACAGATAGAAGACCGCGCGGTATCCGGGCCAGCGGGCCGCCATGGCCCCGGCCGGTACCGTGCGTACGCCGGGCAGCAGACCGGACGTCGCGTCCGGGCCGTACGCCCGCAGGTCCTGCTCCTCGATCCAGACGCCGACCCCGGCCGCCAGCAGCACGTCCAGGCCCTTGCCCGGGGTGTTGACCGTGGTCAGCTCCCGCTTTCCCAGGCGCGGTACGGGCGTCCGCGCGGCCCGGACGGCATAGCCGACCGCCGGGCCGCGCAGCAGGACGTCCAGTCCGCCCAGGTGGCGGTGGAAGAGATACGCGCAGTAGAGGCCGTCGGAGAACTGAGTCTCCACCGCGCCCCGGTAGGCACGCTCGACGATGGCGAGCGCGCGTCGCTCCTCGGCCGCCACGGTCACATCACCCCCAGGTAGAGCGTCTTGTCCGCGGCGGCCACATGCTCGGCGAACCTCGCCGGGGCCCGCACCGGGACCTCCGGAATGTGGTCCACCGCGCCGCGGTCGTCGCTGCAGAAGCGGCAGGCGTACCAGCGCAGCCGGTCGGGGAAGGCGAGGAGCATCTCCCGGACGAGCAGGCTCGTCGACGGATAGTCCACGGACCATTCGGCGAGGTTGCGGGGCTTGCTGTCGCCCAGCCCCCGCTGGGTGAGCATGGTGGCGTAGCCGCAGGCCCAGATCTGCACCGTGGCCCCGCCCTCGAGCATGGCCTGCGACAGCCGCAGCGCGCTGGTGAGCAGGTCGCTCTCGTAGGGCGCGCCCATGACCGTCAGCAGGACGTCGGAGCGCGGAACCGTCGTGGTCCTGGCCATCTCAGTGCCACACCACCCTGACGCCGGGAGCCAGCACCCGGGCGGAGACCTCCGGCATGCCCACCACCCGGGCCTCGGGGATCAGCCGGTCCGCGGCGAGGCCGCGCTGGGCGAGGGAGAAGTCGTCCACCCACACCTCGCCGCCGGCCTCCGCAAGGGCCCGTACCTCCGCCGAGTCCTCCTCCGTGCCGCGCATGGCCGCGGTGACGGCGTCCTGCACGAGGACCAGCTGCACGGGGTGGCCGGAGAGGGCCAGGGTGCGGCCGTCCCGGACGAACGCGCCACAGGCGGGGCCCGCCCAGGGGCCACGGCTCTCGATGAGCAGATGTGGAGGGTTA
Organism: Streptomyces sp. 11-1-2; assembly: GCF_003595545.1. Lineage (NCBI taxonomy): Bacteria > Bacillati > Actinomycetota > Actinomycetes > Kitasatosporales > Streptomycetaceae > Streptomyces > Streptomyces sp. 11-1-2. Next base: position 8,054,026 of record NZ_CP022545.1, on the reverse strand, counting down.
AGGACCGGTGCGTCTTCTCGCGTCATGATTCCCATGCCTTCAGCCGACCGTCGTACCGTTCACGGCTTCGCCAGCATCGCCAGGGCCGACGCGCTGTTCCAGGCGGGCGACATGATCCTGCCAGTGCTCCCGCGGGCCGTGGAGCACGAATTCGATCAGGTCGGCCGAGGTGACCGCGCCGTCCAGCTGCCGCATCCGCTTGCGCATGGCGGCGGTCCGCGCCGCGATCGCGGGGTCGGAGGCGACGAAGGCCACGGCATCCCGCAGCCGCGCCGCGGTCGCCTTGTCCAGGGGGATGTGCCGCCCCAGCCCCAGGTCGGCCAGGCGCTCGGCGTTGATGTGCTGGTCGTTGACCTGCGGGACGGCGACCATGGGGACTCCGTGGTGCATGGCCTCGAGCACCGAGCCCATACCACCGTGAGTGATGAAGGCGGAAGCCCGCTCCAGCACGGCCAACTGGGGTACGGAGCGATGCTGTTCGACATGGGGCGGCAGCGGGCCGAGCAGCGCGGGATCGAGGGTGCCGGTCGCCAGCACCACATGCCAGGGCGTGTCGGTGAAGGCCGCCACGACCTCCCGGTAGAAGGCCGGCTGGCCGCTGCCCGCGGACCCCAGGGCCACCAGCAGCACCGGCCGCCCGTCCTCGGGGGCCCGCCACTCGCCCTGGTGCTTCCGTTTCCCGAGACAGGGGCCGACGAAGGCATAGCGCTTGTCCACGGCGTCCCCGTCGATCTGGAACTCCCGGGGCATCGGCACCAGACAGCGCTCGGGCAGCCCGGTGTAGTCGTCGATGGACAGGGCGATGCCGGCGTCGTCCAGGAACTGCCGGAATCCGCGCCGGTACTCCGACCAGCGCGGGTCGTCCGCGAAGTACTCCTCGAACAACTCCTGGCGGGCCCGGCGCTCCTCCGGGCCCGCCGCGGACACATGCGTGGAGGCGAGGCAGATGACCGGGACCTGAAAGCGGTGTGCGAGCAGCCGGCCGGTGAGCGCGCCGAAGTCGTGCAGCACCAGGTCGGGCCGGTCCGCCTCGAACGCCCGCAGCTGCCCCGGAAGGATGGCGATCGCCTCGTCGAGCGCGAGGCGGGACATGGCGACCGGATCGTCGGAGGGCCAGTCCTCGACCCGGTCGGAGGCGGGCAGCGTCGTCTCGTACGGCACCAGGGTGGCCCCGGCGGCCCGCACCTGCGGGCCGAACTCGGCCGTCGCGGCATAGCTCACCCGGTGTCCACGCCGCACCAGTTCGGCCACCGTGCCGAGCGTGGGGTTCACATGGCCGTGGGCCGGGATGTTGAACAAGGCGATATGGGATGTCCGTCTGTGACTCTCCATGGCGTGCTCCGGCTCAGTCTCTGGTGACAGCGACGGGGAGCCGCGAGGCGCCGATCATGTCCGACGTGTCGAGGAACTCGATGTCCGCGTCCGGCACGACATGGATGGAGCGGTAGCGGTCCAGCAGCAGATTGAAGGCGATCCTGCTCTCCAGACGGGCGAGCGGGGCACCGATGCAGTAGTGGATGCCCTGTCCGAAGCCCACGTGCCGGTTGTTCTCCCGGTGGATGTCGAACCGGTCGGGGTCCGTGAAGGCGCTTGTATCGCGGTTGGCTGAGGAGATCCACACATGGACGAGCTCCCCGGCCGGGATGATCTGCCCGCCGAGCTCCACGTCCTCGGCCGTCATCCGGACGAAGTTACTGAACGAGGGCCGGATACGGACGACCTCCTCGATGGCCTGGGGCACCAGGGAGCGGTCGGCACGCACCTCGGTGTAGAGCTCGGGGAAGCGGTCGAAGGTCAGGATGATGTTGCTGATCAGGGCCGCGGTCGTGGTGATCCCGCCCATCAGCAGCACGCCCGCGAAGCCCACGATCTCCTCGTCGTCGAGCGTCCGGCCGTCCATCTCGGCCTGCACCAGCGTGGTGATCAGGTCGTCGCGCGGCTCGGCGCGGCGCCTGCGGATCTGCTCGAACATGTAGGTGTTGAGGGCCTTCAGCCGCATCGCGGTCGCCCGGTGCCCCTCCACGCCCTGATTGCTGGCGTGCAGCAGATTGGCCCATTCCGCGAAGAGGTGGGCGTCCTCGCGGGGGGCGCCGAGGATATCGGCGATGACGGCCACGGGGAACGGGAACGCGAAGTCCTCCGCGATGTCGAATCGCTCCTTGTCGGCCACCGCGTCGAGCAGCCCGGTGGCGATCTCAAGGAGCTTCGGCTCCAGACCGGCTATATAGCGGGCACTGAAGGCCTTGCTGACCAGCATCCGGAATTTCCGGTGCCGGGGTTCGTCCATCGCGGCGATGTTCCCCTTGAAGAAGACGTCGTAGTCCTCCTGGGGCGGCGTGATATCGGACATGTCGTTAACGAAGACATCGGTGTTGGCCATGATGTGCGTGACATCTTCGTGCCGGAACACCGACCACTGGAAGGACTGCTCGTTGTAGCTGACCGGGTCTTCCTTCCGCATCTTCTCCAGCCAGGCGAAGAAGTGTGCGTTCGCTTCGGCGGTCTGCCGGTCACGCACGGCGTCACTGGTGGTCATCGCGTTCGCGCTCCTTAGAATTTCTCAAGTTCGGGGGGTTTACTGCGCCGTACCGTGGGCATCCGGTCCGGGGCCGTCCATGTCCTCGAGTTTCGCGGCCAGAATGCGCCCGATCTCCGCCAGAGGACCGGGCTTCATGAGGTCCGTGTGCTGCCGGTCGACTTCCCGCGTCTCGATCCGCCCGCCGACATAGGGGCCCCAGGTGTCCGGGGTCGGGGAGATGTCGATCTTGTCGAGCGTGGCGACGACCAGCAGGATGTCGCCGCCGAACTTGTCCGGGAGATGCGTGTTGAACAGTTCGCTGTTGTTGGCGTAGATCCTGGTGATGGCCTCGATGTGGCGGCCCTCGAGGGTGGCCATGGCGCTGCCGAGGCGCTGCAGCACCTCGGTCACCCGCTCATGGGTGAGCGGCCCGCCTCCGAGGTAGCGCCGGTCGTAGCCGACCCACCGCAACAGGTCGGCCAGCACGTCCTGTTCGTCGATGGGCGGCATCTTCTGGTTCGGGTAGGTGTCCAGCACGCCCAGCAGGTCGGTCTCCTCGCCCAGCGCCTCCAGGCGGGTGGCCATGGCGTGGGCGATGACCCCGCCCGCCGAGTAGCCGACCAGCCGGTAGGGGCCCGAGGGCTGGACGGTGCGGATCTGCCGCACATAGTCGTCGGCCATCTCGGCGATCGTCGTGGGCAGTTGCTCGCCGTCGTCGTCGAGCCCGCGCGCCTGCAGGCCGTAGACGGGATAGTCCTGGCCCAGGTGCTTGATCAGCCCGGAGTAGCACCAGCTCAGGCCGCCCGCCGGGTGGACGCAGAAGACCGGGGGACGGGTGCCGTGCGGCCGCAGCGGCAGCAGCACGTCCAGCGGCTGTCCCCGGTCCTCGTCGTCGAGGTGAACTGCGAGTTCGGCGGGCGTCGGGGCCTCGAAGAGGCTGCGGATGGTCAGTTCGACACCGAACGTGGCGTGGATGCGCTTGAGCAACCGGGTCGCCAGCAGCGACTGTCCGCCGAGGTCGAAGAAGTTGTCGTCCACGCCCACCCGGGGCGCGTCGAGGATCTCGGCGAACAACCCGCACAGGATCTCCTCACGCGGCGTCCGCGGCGCCCGACCCCCCGCACTCACCGGCGCCTCCGGCACGGGCAGCGCCTTACGGTCCAGCTTGCCGTTCACCGTCAACGGCAACCGCTCCAGCACCACGAAGGCAGAGGGCACCATATGCTCCGGCAACAACCCCGCCGCATGCTCCCGCAACGCCCCCGCCCCCACCTCGCCACCGGCATCCGGGACCACATACGCGACCAGACGCCTATCACCGGGACGGTCCTCACGGACCACCACCACCGCCTGCCCCACCCCCACACACTCCCCCAGAACCGACTCGACCTCCCCCAACTCGATACGGAACCCCCGCACCTTCACCTGGCCATCCACCCGCCCGACGAACTCCAGCACACCCCCATCAGTCCACCGCGCCACATCACCTGACCGATACATCCGAGCACCCGCCGGACCGAACGGATCCGCCACAAAACGCCCCGCCGTCAAACCCGGACGATTCCAATAACCACGCGCCACCCCAGCGCCCCCGACATACATCTCCCCCGCCACACCCACGGGCACCGGACGCAAACCACCGTCAAGGACATACACCCGAAGGTCAGGAATCCCAACCCCGATAACACTCCCCGCACCCGATTTCGCAACACGGGAATCCAACGCCGCATAACTGACATGGACAGTCGTCTCGGTGATCCCATACATGTTCACCAGAACCGGACCCGTATCCCCATGCCGGTCGAACCACTCCTCAAGACGCCACAGATCCAGCACCTCGCCACCGAACACCACCCACCGCAGCCGCAACCGGGCACCCACCTCCAGCGCCTCACGATCCGCCTGCATCAACTGATAGAAAGCCGACGGCGTCTGATTCAGCACCGTCACCCCCTCATCCGCCAGCAACCGCAAAAACTCCCCCGGCGAACGACTCACCTCAAACGGCACCACCACCAACCGCCCACCCCGCAACAACGCACCCCACAACTCCCACACCGAAAAGTCGAACGCGAACGAATGGAACAGCGTCCACACATCATCCGCACCGAACCCGAACCACCCATCCGTCGCCTCAAAAAGGCGCACCACATTCCCGTGCGGCACGACGACACCCTTGGGCCGCCCCGTGGAACCCGACGTGTAAATCACATACGCGGCCGCCTCCGGCGAAACACGGACCCCCACATCCGACCCATCCAGCCCCGCCAACTCCACCACCACCTCGACGTCATCCAGCGCCACCAGCGGAACCCCCGCCGGCACCCCGACTCCCACACCCACCTCCGTCACCACCAGCGACGGACCCGCGTCCTCCCACACATACGCCACCCGGTCGGCCGGATAACCCGGATCCACCGGCACATACACCGCCCCGGCCTTCAACACCGCAAGAACCGCCACCACCAGATCCACCGACCGCGGCAGCACCAGCCCCACCCGGTCCTCAACACCCACCCCACGCCCCACCAGCAACCGCGCCAGCCGATTCGCCCGCGCATTCAGCTCCCCATAGGACAGCGACTCCTCGCCGCACACCACCGCCACGCTCTCGGCGGACTCCCTCGCCCGCGCCTCGAACAGCTCGGTGAGGGTGGTGTCCGGTAGCGCGGCCGGAGTGTCGTCCGTCGGCGGCAGCAGACGGGCCCGCTCGTCGGGCAGGAGGATGTCCACGGCGCCCAGGGCGCGGTCCGCTCCGGCGTCCGCGAGGGACTCCATCAGCTGGACGAATCTGCGCTGGTGGAGGGCGAGATCCTGCTCGCTGTAGAGCTCGGGGTTGCCTTCGAAGTCGATGCGCAGCCCCTGGCCCTCGCCCAGGTCGTGGACGACGACCGACAGATCCTCCACCGGACCGAGGTTGAGGGTGTGCGGGATCGCGGGCAGTTCGCCGAAGGTCAGCCCGTGGCCGAACATCATAATGTTGATCTGCGGTCCGACCAGGCGCTGGTCGCCGCCGAGCAGGCCGAGGTCGCGGCGCAGGTCCTCGTAGCGGTAGCGCTGGTGCCGCAGTACCCGCCGCATCGATCCGGCGACCTGGGTGAGCAGTTCCCCGAAGGTCGACTCGGGCCGCACGGACAGCCGCAGCGGCAGGACGTTGGAGACCATGCCCGGGGTGGCCCGGGCTACCTTGCCGACCCGGCCGGTCACCGGCAGGCCGACGACGATGTCATCGCCTCCGGCCAGGCTCTGCAGATAGGCGGCGAGGACGGCCGTCACCACGGGCGGCCAGGGGACACCGGCCCGGTCTCCGGCCTCCCGCAGCGCACGGGTGGACTCGGGGGACAGCCAGGTGGTGCCGCGCCGCAGGCGGGTCGGCATGGTGGGGTCCGCGGCCGTCAGGCTGGGCGGCTTGGGGCGGTCGGCGAGCAGGGTGTTCCAGTGCGCCTTGTCCTTGGCGAAGTCCTCCGAGGCGCGGTAGCGCTCGTCGGCGGCAACCAGGCCCGCCAACGGTCCGAATCCGCTCTCGGGCACCGGGTTCCCGGCCGTCAGGGCGGTGTAGATCTCGGCGACCCGCCGCGAGATCAGGGCGCCGCTGAAACCGTCCAGCACGATGTGGTGGCAGCGGTGGTACCACAGGAAGCGGTCGGGGGCGGTCTCGAGGACGGCGAAGCGGACCAGTTCGTCGCCGAGGAGGTCGAGCGGGCGCCGGTAGTCGGCGCGCATCCATGCCTCGGCCGCGGCCTGCGGGTCGTCCTCGTGGCTGACGTCGATGTAGTGGACCGTGCCCGTGCCGTCCGGGTCGACCAACTGCCATACGCCCTCGGCGTCCTCGGCGAAACGGGTGCGCAGCGCGTCGGTCTCCCGGACGACCCGGCGCAGCGCCTCCTCCAGGAGGTCGGGGTCGAGCAGCCCCTGGATCTCCAGGTACTGGGCGCCGTTGTAGATCGGGTTGTCGGGGTCCAGCCGCTGGGCGTACCACATTCCCGACTGGGCGGCGGTCAGGGGGAGCCGGGTGGTCCGGGCGTCAGGCATGTCTCGTTCATCCTCGGTCGCAGTGAGACTCGCGTGTCGGTGGCGCGCTCTCGCGCGGCGGCGGTGTCAGCGGGCGGGCCCCGGCCCGGGGACGGCCGCACGGGTGGGTGCGGCCGTTCCCGGGCCTGGCGTGGTGGGGCGGTGGGGTCAGGCGGCGCTCATCGCGTCGACCAGGCTCTTGGGCCGCATGTCGGTCCAGTTCTGGTTGATGTGCTCGAGGCACGCGTCGCGGGTGTCCTCGCCGTGGACGACCGTCCAGCCGGCCGGGACCTCGGCGAACGCCGGCCAGAGGGAGTACTGCCGCTCCTCGTTGACCAGGACGAAGAAGCGGCCCTCGGCGTTCTCGAACGGGTTGCTCATGTCGTTTCTCTCCTTGTTTTAAGTTCCCGAAGGTTTTTCGGTGCTCCGGGAGGCTCCCGGAGCGGAAGGGGCCGGGTCAGTCGCCGACGCGGAGCCGGTCCCGCAGGATCGGCCCGATGACCCGCATGGCCACCGGCTGGGTCATCTCGCCGTGGACGCATTCGATGTCATGGACCTCGACCCGGCCGTCCACGTACCGGTCCCAGGTGTGCGCCTCCAGCCCGAGCTCCTCGCTGGAGCGGGCAGCGCGGAAGAAGACCATGTCCCCGGTGAACCGGTCGGGGGTGAACGCCTGGCTCACCACGGCGAAGTTCCGGTAGATCCGGAACATGTTCTCCGACTGCGCCGCGCTGAGCGTGGCGAACGGCGAGCCCTCCTTGCGGATGGCCTCCATCACCTCGTCGCGGTCCAGCGGGCCGTCGTGGCCGAGGTCGATGCCGGCGACCTCCAGGAGCTCCAGGAGGAACTGCTGCTGGCTCCATGGCTCGGCGTTGACCGGCGCCGCGTCCATCGGATAGCCGTCCAGGCTCATCAGCAGGGCGACCTCCTCGCCGGATGCCTGGAGCCGGGTGGCGATGCCCTGGGCGAGGGCCGCGCCGAGGGACCAGCCGAGCAGGTGATAGGGGCCGTGCGGCTGGATCTCCCGGATCTGGCCGAGGTAGTCCTCGATGACCTCCTCGATGGTCTCGGGCAGTTCGGCGAGGTCCCGGAGCCCCCTGGCCTGGAAGGAGTAGAGGGGACGGTCGCGGTCGACCTCGGGGATGAGCCGGGTGTAGGGCCAGCCGACGCCCGTGCCAGGGTGGATGCAGAACAGCGGGGGCAGGGAGCCCTGCGGCCGCAGGGGCAGCAGCACGTCCAGGTCGTCGCCGTGGTCCAGCTCGTACAGTCGCTCGGCCAGGCCCGCGACGGTCGGGGTGTTGAGGACGGTCCGGATCGTCAGGTCGACGCCGAAGGCCAGCCGCACCTGGTTGGCGAGCCGCACCATGAGCAGCGAATGGCCGCCCAGCTCGAAGAAGTTGTCGTCGATCCCGACCCGGGGCAGCCCCAGCACCTCGGCGAACACCCCGCACAGCAACTGCTCACGCACATTGCGCGGGGCGCGGCCCTCGACGCCGGCGGGTGCCCCGGGGGCGGGCAGCGCCTTGCGGTCCAGCTTGCCGTTGGGGGTCAGCGGCAGCTCGGGCAGCGTCACGAAGGCGGACGGCACCATGTACTCGGGCACCTCGGCCGCCAGATGGTCGCGCAGGGCCGCCGGCTTTGGTTCGCCGCCGGCGGCCTGGGCGACGACGTACGCCACCAGGCGCCGGTCGCCGGGCTGGTCCTCCCGGACGACGACCGCGGTGTGCGCCACGTCCGCGTGGCGGGCCAGCACCGCCTCGATCTCGCCCAGTTCGATCCGGAAGCCGCGCAGCTTCACCTGGTCGTCGGCGCGGCCGAGGAAGTCCAGCGCTCCGTCGGGCCGCCAGCGGGCGACGTCCCCCGTGCGGTACATCCGGCCGCCGTCGGCGGAGAAGGGGTCGGCGACGAACCGTTCGGCCGACAGGCCGGGGCGGCCCAGATAGCCCCGGGCGAGCTGGACGCCCGCCAGGTACAGATCGCCGGGCACCCCGGGCGGCACCGGCCGCAGCGCGTCGTCGAGCACGTACAGCCGGGTGTTCCACACCGGCCGGCCGATGGGCACCGGGCCCGGCGGCGCCGTGCGCTCGCACTCCCAGGAGGTGACGTCCACCGATGCCTCGGTCGGGCCGTACAGGTTGTGCAGTTCGGCGTCCAGGGTGCGCAGGAACTCGTCCTGCAGCTCCCGCGGCAGCGCCTCACCGCTGCACAGGACGCGGCGCAGTCCGGTGCACCGGGCGGCGCCCGGCTCCTGGAGGAACACCTGGAGCATCGAGGGCACGAAGTGGACCGTGGTGACGCGCTCGGCCCGGATCAGCTCGGCCAGATAGGCGGGGTCCTTGTGGCCCTCGGGCCGGGCGACGACGAGCGCCGCGCCTACGAGCAGCGGCCAGAAGAACTCCCAGACGGAGACGTCGAACCCCGCGGGCGTCTTCTGCAGCACACGGTCCTCGGCGGTGAGGCCGTAGCGTGCCTGCGTCCAGGCGAGCCGGTTGACGATGCCCGAGTGCGGCACCATCACGCCCTTGGGGCGGCCGGTGGAGCCGGAGGTGTAGATGACGTAGGCGGGCGAGGCGGGGTGCAGCGGTGCGCGCCGCTCGCCGTCGGGGACGTCGCCGTCCGGGAGCCCGGCGAGGGTGTCCAGGGTGCCGGGCGCGTCCAGCGCCAGGACCGGCACGGACGCGTCGACGGGCAGTCCGGTGGCCGTCTCCGTGGTCGTCAGCAGCAGCGCCGGGGCCGCGTCGTCCAGCATGAGGCGGATGCGGTCCGCCGGGTAGTCGGGGTCCACCGGCAGATAGGCCGCGCCCGTCTTGACCACCGCGAGCAGCGCCACGACCAGCTCCAGGGAGCGCGGCACGGCGATGGCGACGTAGCCCTCGGGGCCCACTCCACGCTCGATGAGCAGCCGTGCGAGGCGGTTGGCCCGCGCGTTGAGCTCCGCGTAGCCGAGGGTGGCCCCCTCGAAGACCAGCGCCGGCCGGTCAGGAGTGCGGGCCGCCTGCGCCTCGAACAGCGCGGGCAGGGTGGCGGCGGACACCTGGTGGGCGGTGTCGTTCCAGCCCCGCAGGATCCGCTCGCGCTCGTCCGGGGTCAGTACGTCGACGTCGGCGATGGAGGTGTCGGGTGCGGCGGCCATGGTCCGCAGCACGCGGATCAGCCGCTGGGCGAGCGCCTCGGCGGTGTCGTGGTCGAAGAGGTCCGTGCTGTAGCGCAGGGCTCCGTCGATGCCGTCGGCGGCGCCGTCGGCCAGCAGTTCCTCGCTGAGCTCCAGGCTCAGGTCGAATTTGCTGATGTCCACCGATACCGGCTGGGGCGTGGCGTTCAGGCCGGGCAGCGCCACGTCCGTGTCCGCGGTGTTCTGCAGGGTGAGCAGCACCTGGAACAGCGGGTGGCGGGCCTGGGACCGCTCCGGGTTGAGGACCTCCACCAGCCGCTCGAACGGGACGTCCTGGTGCGCGAAGGCGCTCAGGTCCCGCTCCCGGACCCGCTCGATCAGTTCCTTGAAGGTCGGCGCCCCCGAGGTGTCGGTGCGCAGGACGAGCGTGTTGACGAAGAAGCCGATGAGGTCGTCCAGCGCCTCGTCGGTGCGGCCGGCGACCGGGGTGCCGACGGGGATGTCGGTGCCGCCGCCGAGCCGGGTGAGCAGGGTGGCCAGGCCGGCCTGGAGGACCATGAACAGCGTGGCCCGGCCGGACCGCGCCAGCTGGGCGAGCGAGGCGTGCAGTTCGGGGTCGATCCGGAAGAGCATGGCACCGCCACGGCCCGAGGCGACGGCGGGCCTGGGCCGGTCGGCGGGCAGGGGCAGCTCTTCGGGGAGCCGGTCCAGGTTCTCCTTCCAGTAGGCGAGCTGTCCTGCGATCAGACTGTCCGGATCGCCCTCGTCGCCCAGCATCTCGTGCTGCCAGAGGGTGAAGTCCGCGTAGTGCACGGGGAGTTCGGCCCAGTCGGGGGCGTCGCCGCGCAGCCGTGCCAAATAGGCCGTGGACAGGTCGCGGGCGAGCGGGCCCATGGACCAGCCGTCCGAGGCGATGTGGTGGATGGTCACCAGCAGCACATGGTCGGTGTCGCCGAGGGAGAACAGACGGGCCCGTACGGGGATCGCCGCGGCCAGGTCGAAGTGGGCGGTGACCTCCGCGTTGAGGGCGTCGGGCAGGTCCTCCTCGCGCACCTCGGTGTGGGCGAGGGAGATCTCGGCCGAGTCCAGGACGACCTGCCGGGGCACTCCGTCTCTCTCGTGGAACACCGTGCGCAGGCTTTCGTGCCGGGCCACGACATCGCGGAGGGCGGCCTCGAGGGCGGCCCGGTCCACATGCCCCGCGAGCCGCATCGCGGTGGGGATGTTGTAGGCGCCGCGGTCGTCGCCGAGGCGGTCGAGGAACCACAGCCGCCGCTGGGCGAAGGACAGCGGAAGCTCCGCGGGCCGCGGCTGCGCGGTCAGCGGGGTGCGGGCCGTTCCGGCCCCGGCCACCAGGCCCGCGAGCCGGGCCGGAGTGGCGGCCTCGAACAGGGAGCGGATGGCCAGCTCCACGCCCAGCGCGGAGCGGACCCTGGACACCAGCCGGGTGGCGAGCAGCGAATGCCCGCCCAGGTCGAAGAAGTTGTCGTCCACGCCGACCCGTTCGACGCCGAGGACCTCGGCGAACAGGCCGCACAGGATCTCCTCCTGCGGGGAGCGCGGCGGGCGCGCCGAGGCGCCGGCCACCTCGGGGGCGGGCAGCGCCTTGCGGTCCAGCTTCCCGTTGGCGGTCATGGGCAGTTCGGGCAGCGTGACGAACGCCGACGGCACCATGTACTCGGCCAGGGTGGCCGCGAGCCGGGTGCGCAGGGCAGCCAGGTCGGGCCGGCTCCCAGGGTCGGCGACCACGTAGCCGACCAGACGCCGGTCGCCCTCCTGGTCCTCCCGGACGACCGCGGCCGCGTGGCCCACGCCGGGGTGTGCGGCCATGACCGACTCGATCTCGCCGAGTTCGATGCGGAAGCCGCGCAACTTGACCTGGTCGTCGGTGCGACCGAGGCATTCCAGGAGTCCCTCGGGGCTCCACCGGGCGCGGTCACCGGTGCGGTACATCCGGCTGCCCGCGGGTCCGTACGGGTCCGCGACGAAGCGCTCCGCCGTGAGGCCCGGCCGGTTCAGATAGCCCCGGGCCACGCCCTCCCCGGCGAGGTACAGCTCGCCGTCGGTACCGGGGGCGACCGGCCGCAGCCAGCGGTCCAGGACCAGTGCCCGGTAGTTGTGCAGCGGACGGCCGATGGGCGGCGCCGACTCCACCGGGGCGTCGGTGTCCCACGCCGTGGCGTAGACCGTGGCCTCGGTGGGGCCGTACACATTGGACAGCCGGCCGGCCGACAGGGTCTTCTGGATGTCCACGGCGGCCTGGGTGCCCAGCCGCTCGCCACACAGCAGCACCGTGTCGGCGGTGAGCCGCACATCCCCTTGGCCGACCAGCTGGGCCAGTGCCGAGGGCACGGCGCTGACCACGGTGCCGGGGAGCTGCGCGGTCTGCCGTTCGGCGAGCGCGAGGAGGTCGTCCAGGACCTCCAGGGTGCCGCCCGACATCAGCGTCCCGAACATCTCGAAGACGGAGACGTCGAAGCTCAGCGACGTGGTGAACAGCACCCGGGCCAGCCGCTCGGCGCCCAGGGCGGTGCGCGCCCAGGCCGCGAGGTTGACCACCGCGCGGTGCGGCACGGCGACGCCCTTGGGGCGGCCGGTGGAGCCCGAGGTGTAGATGACGTACGCGGGCGAGGCGGGGTGCAGCGCGTGGATGCGGTCGCCGTCGGCCGGATCGGTCGCCGGGCTGTACTCCAGGGCCCGCTCCACCTCGGGGTCGTCGAGGACGACCACCCGGTGGCCGGTCGCGGGCAGGGCCGCGTCGACTCCCGACTCGGTGAGCACCAGCGCCGGCGCGGCGTCCTGGACGATGTACGCGATGCGGTCGGCCGGGTACTTGGGGTCGATGGGCAGATACCCGGCGCCCGACTTGAGCACCGCGAGGACCGCCACCAGGGTGCGGTCGTTGCGGGGCAGCGACAGCGCCACCAGCTTCTCCGGGCCCGCGCCCAGGGAGATCAGGTGATGGGCGAGCCGGTTGGCCCGCTCGTTGAGTTCGGCGTAGGTGAGGCGGGTGTCGCCGTGCACCACCGCGAGGTGGTCCGGGGTGCGCGCCACCTGCTCCTGGAACATCCCGGGCAGCGTCGTGGCGGGCACCTCGCGCGCGGTGTCGTTCCAGTCCACCAGCACCTGGCGGCGGACGGCGGGGTCGAGCGCGTCCACCCGCCCGACGAGCTGCCCGGGGTCCTCGACCACGGCCTCGAAGAACCGGGTGAGCCGGTCGACCAGGGAGGCGACCGTCGCGCGGTCGAACACATCGGGGCGGTAGCCGACCTTGAGCAGCATCGTGGGCCCGGGGGCCATGGCGAGGCTCAGCGGGTAGTGGGTGGCGTCCCGGCCGGAGCCGCCGGTGACCCGGGCGCCGGAGAGGGAGGACTCGACCGTCCCGGAGTCCACCCGGTAGTTCTCGAAGAGGACGAGGGTGTCGAAGAGGGTGCCGACACCGGCCAGGCCCTGGATCTGGGTGAGTCCGAGGTGCTGGTGGTCCATCAGCTCGGTGTGCTGATCCTGGAGCCGCCCCAGGAGTTGCGCCAGCGTCTCGGCCGGATCCAGCCGCACCCGCACCGGAAGGGTGTTGATGAACAGCCCCACCATCGTCTCCACCCCCGGAACCTCCGGAGGCCGCCCCGAGACCGTGGTGCCGAACACCACATCGTCACGGCCGGTCAGCGACGCCAGCAGCAGACCCCACGCACCCTGCACCACCGTGTTCAGCGTCCAGCCCCGCGACCGCGCCAGCGCCGCCAGCCCCTCCGTCAGCTCGGCGGACAGCGATGCGCTCAGCTCGTCTGGGACCACATCGGCGTGGCCCGTGGCCCGCGGCGCGAGCAGGGTCGGCTCGGCCAGACCCGCCAGCGCGGTGCGCCAGGCCGCCTCGGCGGCGGTGGTGTCCTGGTTCGCCAGCCAGGCGAGGTAGTCGCGGTACGGGGTGACCGGCGGCAGGCCGGAGGCGTCCCCGCCGCGGGCGTACAGCTCGAAGAACTCCCCCGCCACGATCGGCGAGGACCAGCCGTCCATGAGGATGTGGTGTTTGGTCAGCAGCAGCCGGTGGTCCTTCGGGCCCATCCTGACCAGGGTGAACCGCATCAGCGGCGGTCTGACCATGTCGAACCGGCGGGTGCGGTCCTCGTCCACGATGCGGAGCGCGGCCTCCTCGCGGCGCTCCTCGTCCTCGATGCCGCCGAGGTCGTGCTCCTGCCAGGGCAGGGGCACCTCGCGCCGGATGACCTGCATCGGGCGTTCCCCGCCCTTGTGCCGGAACCCGGCGCGCAGCACGGCGTGCCGCTTCAGCAGGGCACGGCCGGCGGCCTTGAGGGCGTCGGTGTCGATGTCGCCCTCGAGGTGGAACACGCTCTGCACGGTGTAGGGGTCGATTCCCTCGGTGTCGTACAGGGCGTGGAACAGCAGTCCCTCCTGCAACGGCCCCAGAGGCAGTACGTCCTCGATCCGGGATTGCTTCACCGGGTGATCCCCCACTCCTCGTCGAGCTCGTCTTCGTCCGACTCGTCGTCCAACTCGTCTTCGAGTTCGTCGATCTCCTGCTGGCTCAGCGACACCAGAGGCAGGTCCGAGGGCGTGTGGCCGCCGGAGGCGCCGCCCTCGACATGGGTGACCAGGGCCTGGAGCACCTGGGCCCAGATCTCGCTGAGCTCCTTGATCTCGGGCTCGCGGAACAGGGCGCCGGGGAAGGCCCAGGCGACCCGCAGCCGGGGGCCGTCGGCGTGGTCCTCGGTGACCGCGTTGAGGGACAGGGCGTACATCATCGGGGCGTCCTGGTCGGAGAACCCCGGGGCCTTCTCCGGCGCCGGCGCCCAGTCGGCGTAATCGGCGCGGCCCGCCATGTCGAACCGGCCCAGGTAGTTGAAGCCGATCTGGCGGGGCAGGAAGCCGGCCAGGACGGGCTTGGTGTCCAGGTTGAGGTGGCGCAGCAGCCCGAAGCCGAGGCCGTTGTCGGGTGTGCCGCGCAGCTGCTCCTTCACGCGCTTGAGCGCGTCCCCGACGGCCGGGCCGCCGGCCAGGACCTCGCGCCACTCGAGCCGGCCGGGGTCCAGACGCACCGGGTAGATGCTGGAGAACCAGCCGACCGTCCGGGACAGGTCGACACCGTCGGTGAACTCCTCGCGGCCGTGTCCCTCCAGGTCGACGAGGACGGCCGGGTGGTCCTCACCGCCGCGGGAGAGCCGCCACTGCGCGACCGCCAGGGCGAGCGCGGTGAGCAGCACGTCGTTGATGCCGGCGTTGAACGCCGCCGGGACCTTGGTGAGGACGGGCCCGGTCAGCTCCGGCGGCAGGATCTGCCACAGCCCGCCCATGGTGTGGTTCATGTCCTGCGACGGGTCGAGGGGCCGCTCGCTGAGCAGCGGGTCCGGCACGTCCAGGGTGCTGGACCACAGCTCCGCCTCCTTGACCCGCTCGGAGGCGTACGCGGAGGCGACCAGGTGCTCGGCCCAGCGCCGGAACGAGGTCCCGACCGGCTGGAGTTCGGCCGGACGTCCCTCCTTGGCCGCCTGCCAGGCCGCCTCGAGGTCGGTCTCCAGGATGCGCCAGGAAACGCCGTCCACGACGAGGTGGTGGATGATCACCAGGAGCCGGCCGGAGGTCTCGGGGCCCGCGTCGAACCAGACCGCCTGGAGCATCCGCCCCTGCTCGGGCGAGAGCCGCGCCCACGCGGTCTCCCCCTCGGTCTCGATGACGGCCCGCAGCGCGTCCGCGCTCAGCCCCGCGACGTCGACCCGGATGAGGGACTCGGCCGCGCGCACGGTGCCGCGCGGCGGCACCTCCAGCGACCACTCGCCACCGCCCTCCGGACGGGTCAGCCGCATGCGCAGGGCGTCATGGTGGTCGAGCACGGTCTGCACCGTGGTCTCCAGCGGGCCCTCCCCGAGGTCGGCCGGGACCTGCAGCAGCACCGACTGGGCGTACTTGCCGATCGGGCCGCCGCGCTCGCGCAGCCGGTGGATGATCGGGGTGAGCGGCACCGAGCCGACCCCGGTGTCGGTCCCCTTGCCGACGCGTTTGCCGACGGTGCCCGCGTGGGACGCCAGCGCCTCGACCGTCTTGTGCTGGAAGACGGCCCGGGGGGTGAGCGAGAGCCCGGCCTTGCGGGCCCGGCTGACGAGCTGGATGGAGATGATGCTGTCGCCGCCGAGGTCGAAGAAGCTGTCGTGCACACCGATTTCGGACAGGTCGAGCAGATCCGCGAAGATCTCGCAGAGGATCTCCTCCTGCGGGGTGCGCGGCCCCTGCTTGGTGACCGCGGCGGCGAAGTCCGGCGCGGGCAGCGCCGTCCGGTCCAGCTTGCCGTGCGCGGTCAGCGGCAGCGCGTCCAGCAGGACGACCGCGGCGGGCACCATGTAGTCCGGCACCGCGTCCGCGACCCGGGCCCGGAGCGCCGCCGGGTCGGGGCGGGCGCCCGCGGCGGGCACGGCGTAGCCGATCAGGCGCCGCTCGCCCGGCTGGTCCTCGCGGACGACGACCACGGCGCGTTCCACGTCCGGGTGGCCGGCGAGCACGGTCTCGATCTCGCCGAGCTCGATACGGAAGCCGCGCACCTTGACCTGGTCGTCGGCGCGGCCGACGTACTCCAGATTGCCGTCGGCACGGCGGCGGGCGAGGTCGCCGGTGCGGTACATCCGGGCGCCCGGCGCGCCGTACGGGTCGGCGACGAAGCGCTCCGCCGTCAGCGCCGCACGGTTGAGGTAGCCGCGGGCCAGGGCGGTTCCCGCGATGTACAGCTCGCCCGCCACTCCGGGCGGGGTGAGCCGCAGCCCCTCGTCGAGGACGTAGAGGCGCGCGTTGCCCTGCGGGAGGCCGATCGGCACGGGGCCGGACGGGACCTCGTCACCGGGCTCGATACGGAACTCCGCGACGTTGACGGTCCCTTCGGTGGGCCCGTACACGTTCAGCACGGTGGCCCCGGGGTGACGGCGGCGCCAGTCCTGCAGCGCCTCGCCGAAGAGGGCCTCGCCACCCAGCAGGAGTTCGTTGCCGGGCGAGAAGGCGTCGGGGAGGGCCGCCAGCAGCGGCAGATGGCTGGGGGTGGCCTTCAGGAAGGTCACCGGGCGCCCGGCCAGGGCCCGCTCGGCCGTGGGGTCCTCCTCCAGCGCCGCGAGGTGCACCGCACCGCCGGCGACGAGGGGGGTGTAGAGCGCGGTCACGGAGAGGTCGAAGGAGACCGGCGAGTGCAGCAGCGCGGCGCCGGCCGCGCTCGGGTAGGACCGGCTCGTCCAGTCCAGGTAGTCGGCCAGGGAGCGGTGGGTGACGACGACGCCCTTGGGGCGGCCGGTGGAGCCGGAGGTGTAGATGACATACGCCGGGTGATCCACCGACAGCGGCACCAGCCGCTCCCCGTCGCCCAGACCCGTCTCCGCCAGGGCATCGACCCGCGCCCCGGTCTCCTCCTCGTCCAGCACCACACGCATCAGGCCGGATGTCTCAGGCAACCCGGCGGCCGTAGCCCGGTCCGTCAGCAGCAACGCCGGAGCGGCGTCGCCGAGCATGTACGAAATCCGCTCCGCCGGGTAGTCCGGATCCACCGGCAGATACGCACCACCAGCCTTGACCACCGCCAGCAACGCCACCACCTGCGAAACCGAACGCGGCAACGCCAGCGCCACCATCCGCTCCGGACCCACACCCATCCCCACCAGCAACCGCGCCAGCCGATTCGCCCGCGCGTTCACCTCCCGGTAGGACAAGGACACCCCACCCTCGATCAGCGCCACCGCCTCCGGCGTCCGCGCCACCTGGGCCTCCACCAACGCCGGAAGCGACCGCACCGGCACCTCCAGCACCGGCCCGTTCCACTCGGTCAACAGCCGGGAACGCTCCAGACCGGAGAGGATCTCCACCCCGCCCAGCCGCACCTCCGGATCCGCGACCACCGCCTCCAGCAACCGCACAAACCGCACCACCATCCCCTCGACCGTCTCCCGGTCGAACAGATCCACGCTGTAGCGGATCTCGCCGTGCACGCCACTGGCGGCGCCGTCGCCGCCGTGGTGCTCGGTCAGGTCGACGCTGAGGTCGAACTTGCTGACGGCGACGTCGACGGGCTGCGGCTCGACCGTGACCCCGTCGAGCGCCAGCTGCGGCTCGGGGTTGTTCTGGAGGTTGAGCATCACCTGGAACAGCGGATGACGGGCGGCCGACCGCTGCGGATTGACCACCTCGACCAACCGCTCGAACGGCACATCCTGATGCGCGAACGCCGACAGATCCGACTCCCGCACCCGCTCCACCAGCTCACGGAACGACGGATCGCCCGACACATCCGTACGCAGCACCAACGTGTTCACAAAGAAGCCGACCAGATCGTCCAACGCCACATCGGTACGACCCGCGACCGCCGTGCCCACCACGATGTCCTGCCCGGCACCCAACCGCGACAGCAACCCGGCCAACGCCGCCTGCACCACCATGAACACACTCGCCCGCGACTCCCGCGCCAGCCGCACCAACCCCCGATGCACCAGCCCCGACACCCCGAACTCCACCACACCGCCACGCCCACTCAGCACCGCCGGACGCGCCCGGTCCACCGGCAACGCCAACTCCTCCGGCAACCCCACCAACCGCTCCCGCCAAAAACCCACCTGACGGCCGAACACACTCCCTCAACACCCTCCACACCCAGCACCTCACGCTGCCACAACGCGAAGTCCGCATACTGCACCGGCAACTGGGACCACACGGGCGCACGGCCCTCGCGCCGGGCCGTGTAGGCGGCGGACAGATCGCGGGCGAGGGGGCTGAGCGACCAGCCGTCCGAGCCGATGTGGTGCATGGTGAGCAGCAGGACATGCTCGGTCCCGGACAGAGAGAACAGGTCCGCCCGCAGCAGCACGTCGGCCGCCAGATCGAACGGCCGCGCCACCGCGGCGCTCAGCGCCTCCGCCAGCCCCTCCCGCGACACCTCGGACACGATGAACGGCACCTCCACCGAGGACCGCACCACCTGCCGCGGCACCCCGTCCACCTCAGCGAACACCGTCCGCAGACTCTCGTGCCGCGCAACCACATCACCCAGCGCCGCCCGCAACGCCACCCGGTCCAGCTCACCGGACAGACGCGTGGCGTAGGGGATGTGGTAGGCCGAGGACCCTTCCTCGATGCGGCTGACCACCCATTGGCCGTGCTGGGCGTGAGACAGCGGCAGCACCTCGGGGCGCACGTACGGGCGCACTCCCGGGCGCGCGTCGCCGGCGTGGGCGAGCTCGGTCTCCAGCCGGGCCGCGGTGGGCGCCTCGAAGAGCGCGCCCACCGCCAGCTCCACGCCCAGTGCGGAGCGGATCCGCGACACCAGGCGCGTGGCCAGCAGCGAGTGGCCGCCCAGCGCGAAGAAGTCGTCGTCGGGGCCGACCCGGTCGACGCCGAGCACCTCGGCGAACAACCCGCACAGGATCTCCTCGCGGGGCGTACGCGGCGCGCGTCCCGCTCCGCCGGTGACGGCGTCGGGGGCGGGCAGGGCCTTGCGGTCCAGCTTGCCGTTGACGGACACCGGCAGCCGGTCCAGGGACACGAACGCCGACGGCACCATGTACTCGGGCACCGCCGTGGCCAGGTGGGCACGCAGGTCCGCGATGTCGGGGGCGTCCGCCGGGTCCGCCGCGACCGCGTAGGCGACCAGGCGCTGGTCACCGGGCCGGTCCTCGCGGACCACGACGGCCGCCGCGGCGATCCGCGGATGGCTGGTCAGGGCGGCCTCGATCTCGCCGAGTTCGATGCGGAAGCCGCGCAGTTTCACCTGGTCGTCGGCGCGGCCGAGGAACTCCAGGACCCCCCGGTCCGTCCAGCGGGCCACATCGCCGGTGCGGTACATCCGGCTGCCCACGGGGCCGAACGGATCGGCGACGAAGCGCTCGGCCGTCAGGTCGGGCCGGTCGAGGTAGCCCCGGGCCAGTTGCGCGCCCGCGAGGTAGAGGTCGCCCGCGACACCGGGGGCGACCGGGCGCAGCATGGCGTCCAGGACGAGGGTCCGGGTGTTCCAGACCGGGCGGCCGATAGGCACCGGGCCGGGTACGTGACCGGCCTCGCACTGCCAGTACGTGACGTCCACGGATGCCTCGGTCGGGCCGTACAGGTTGTGCAGTTCCGCCGTCAGCACGGAGAAGAACCGCTCACGCAGCGGGTCGGGAAGCGCCTCCCCGCTGCATATGACGCGGCGCAGTCCGGTGCACCGTTCGGCGGCCGGCTCCTGAAGGAACTCCTGCAGCATCGACGGGACGAAGTGGAGCGTGGTGACGCCTTGGGCGCACACCAGGTCGGCGAGGTACGCCGGGTCCTTGTGGCCTCCGGGGCGGGCGACGACGAGCGTGGCGCCCTCGGTGAGGGTCCAGAAGAACTCCCACACCGACACGTCGAAGCCGGCGGGGGTCTTCTGCAGCACCCGGTCGTCCGTGGCCAGCCCGTACTGCCCCTGCATCCAGGCGAGCCGGTTGACGATGCCCCGGTGCGGTACGACGACGCCCTTGGGGCGGCCGGTGGAGCCCGAGGTGTAGATGACGTAGGCGGGGTGGTCCGGGGTCAGCGGCGCGGTGCGCTCCGCGTCCTGGACGTCCGTGTCCGCGTAGCCCGCCAGCGCCCCCGCCTGCTCCGGCGCGTCCAGGACCAGGACGGGCGCGGCCGTCGCGGGCAGGTCCTGGGCGGCGGCCGCGGTGGTGAGCACCAGGGCGGGCCGGGCCTGGGAGAGGACGTAGGAGGTGCGGTCCCGGGGGTGGTCGGGGTCCACCGGGAGGTAGGCGGCGCCGGTCTTGGTGATGGCGAGCAGGGCGACGATCAGGTCCACCGAGCGCGGTACGGCCAGGGCCACGGTCCGCTCGGGGCCGGCCCCCTGGGCGATGAGGTGGCGGGCGAGCCGGTTGGCCCGGGCGTTGAGGTCGGCGTAGGAGACCTCGGTGCCGTCGAAGACCACGGCCGGGTGGTTCCGGGCGGCTGCCGCGCGGGCCTCGAAGAGCCGCGGGAGCGTGTCGGGCCGCACGTCGCGCGCGGTCGCGTTCCACCGGACCAGCACGTTCTCGCGCTCGTCGGCCGCCAGGGCGTCGACGGCGGCCACCCGCTGGTCGGGGTCGGCGGCGACAGCCGCGAGGACGCGGGTGAGCCGCTCCGCGGCGGTCTCGGCCGCGGTACGGCCGACGAGCTCGGGACGGTGGCCGATGCGCAGCCGGATGCGCTCACCCGGGTAGGCGATGAGGCTCAGCGGGTAGTGGGTGGCCTCCGCACCGGAGAAGCCGGAGACCCGCACTCCGTCCACCGTCCGGTCGAGGCCGGACGGGTCGAAGGGGTAGTTCTCGAAGACGGCGAGGGTGTCGAAGAGCGCACCGGTGCCCATCTCCCGCTGGATCTGGGTGAGTCCGAGGTGCTGGTGGTCCATCAGCTCGGTGTGCTGATCCTGGAGCCGCCCCAGGAGTTGCGCCAGCGTCTCGGCCGGATCCAGCCGCACCCGCACCGGAAGGGTGTTGATGAACAGCCCCACCATCGTCTCCACCCCCGGAACCTCCGGAGGCCGCCCCGAGACCGTGGTGCCGAACACCACATCGTCACGGCCGGTCAGCGACGCCAGCAGCAGACCCCACGCACCCTGCACCACCGTGTTCAGCGTCCAGCCCCGCGACCGCGCCAGCGCCGCCAGCCCCTCCGTCAGCTCGGCGGGGAGCTCCAGGCTGAACTCCTCGGGCATCCGGTCCACGCGCTGGCCGGCGCCCGGTACGAGGAGGGTCGGTTCGGTGACGCCGTCGAGGGCGGTGCGCCACGCCTTGGCCGCGGCGTCCCGGTCCTGGCGGGACAGCCAGGCGAGGTAGTCGCGGTACGGGGTGACCTTGGGCCGGCCGCTCTCGTCGCCACGCCGCGCGTACAGCTCGAAGAGGTCCTCGACGAGCAGCGGGAAGGACCAGCCGTCCAGCAGGATGTGGTGCACGGTGACCACCAGGCGGTAGCGGTCGTCGGCGAGCCGGGCGAGGGTGAAGCGGATCAGCGGCGGTGCCGCGAGATCGAAGCGGCGGGTGCGGTCCCGCTCGACCAGCTCAGCGAGTGCCGTCTGCCGCGTCTCGTCCGAGCCGTCCCGCAGATCCGCCTCCTGCCAGGGCAGTTCCACCTCGTGCGGAATGACCTGGACGGGCCGGCTGAGCTTCTCGTGCCGGAACCCGGCCCGCAGATTGGGGTGGCGGCGCAGCAGCGCGGCCCCGGCGGCCCGCAGGCCCGCCGGGTCGACCCGGCCTTCGAGGTCGAAGCCGAGCTGCACGGTGTAGGCGTCCACCGACCGCTCGTCGTAGAGAGCGAGGAAGAGCATGCCCTCCTGCAGGGGCGACAGGGGCAGAACGTCGGCAAGTCCCGGCTTGGTCATGAGTTCCTCCACTCGGATTCCAAAAGGTCGATCTCCGCCTGCGACAACGACACCAACGGAAGGTCCGAGGGAGTCCAGCCACTGCTCACGGACCGGTCGGACCGGTCCGACAGCGCGTCCAGTGCCGTGAACCAGCCCTCGGCGAGGTCGCGCACCTCGGGCTCGGACAGCACGCCGTCCGGCCACGACCAGGTGGCGGCCAGCCGGGGCCCGTCCACGCCGTCTTGTGTCAGCACATTGATTTCCAGGCAGTGTGCGAGCGGCAGGGCGGGGTCGGCCCCGGCGCCCAGCACGTCCGTCAGGGGGTCTGCGGTCCACTCCGCGTCCGTTCCTCCGGCCTCGGAGGGGGCCGCGAAGCGTCCCAGGTAGTTGAACGAGAGCTGCGGTACGGCGCGCGTCGTGAGGGCCCGCGCGGTGTGCGGGTTGAGGTGACGCAGCAGTCCGTAGCCCAGTCCGTTGTCCGGCAAGGCGCGCAGCTGCTCCTTGACACGCTTCAGGGCGGCCCTTCCCTGGTCCTGTCGCGGGTCCGGGCGGCCGGGGTCCAGCCGCACGGGGTAGAGGCTGGTGAACCAGCCGACCGTGCGGGAGAGGTCGATGTCCGGGGCGAACTCCTCGCGGCCGTGCCCCTCCAGGTCGATGAGGACCGCCGTGTTGTCGCCGCCCTCGCGCCCACGGCGCCAGCCGGTGACCGCGAGGGCCAGGGCGGTCAGCAAGACCTCGTTGACCGAGGCGCTCAGGGCGGCGGGCACCTCGGTCAGCACCGCGGTGGTGCGTCCGGGGTCCATGGTCAGTGTGAGGGACCGGGCGGTGCCGACGGTGTCCCGGGTGGGGTCGAGGGGGCGCCGGCCGAGGGTGCGTTCGGGAGCGGCGGTCATCCGCTCCCACAGCGGGAGTTCGGCGGTGCGCCGGGGGCTGTGGGCCTCTTCGGCGAGGCGTTCCGCCCACGTCCGGAACGACGTTCCCACGGGCTCGAGCCGGGCCGGCCGACCCGCCGCGCCGGCCTGCCAGGCAGCGGTCAGATCGGGCACCAGGATCCGCCAGGAGACGCCGTCCACCACGAGGTGGTGCAGGACGAGCAGCAGCCGCCCCGGCCGGTCCGGTCCGGCGTCGAACCAGACCGCCTCGACCATGCCGCCGGTCGCGGGGGCGAGACGGTCCAGCGCACGCGCCGACTCGGCGGTGACGCGCTCGGACAGGGCGTCGCCGTCCAGTTCCGCCACATCGACCCGGGTGACCCGGGGGGCGGCCGGGACGGCGCCGGGCTCGGGCACCTCCATGGCCCAGGCCGCGTCGGGCGTCTGCCAGGTCAGGCGCATCCGGAGCACGTCATGGTGGTCCAGCACGGTCTGCAGGGCGTCCCGCAGCCGGCCGAGCCCCAGGTCCGCCGGGACCCGCAGCAGCATGGTCTGGCTGAAGCGGTCGACCGGGCCGCCCCGTTCGCGCTGCCAGGTGATGATCGGCGTCTCCCGGACCGGTCCGACACCGCTGTCCCCGGCCGCGGGGCGGCTCGTCCCGCCGGTCTCGCGGGCGACGGCCGCGAGCGCCTCGACCGTGCGGTGCCGGAAGACATCACGCGGGGTGATGACGAGCCCCGCCTTGCGGGCCCCGCTGACGAGCTGGATGGAGACGATGCTGTCGCCGCCGAGATCGAAGAAGCTCTCGTCGACACCCACCTCGGTCACTCCGAGCACCTCCGCGAACAGCCGGCACAGGGTTTCCTCGTGGGCCGTGGTGGGCGCGCGGCCCGGGGCTGCGGCGGTGCGTTCGGGGGCGGGCAGGGCCTTCTGGTCCAGCTTGCCGTTGGGGGTCAACGGCAGATGGCCGAGTGCCACGATCGCGCTCGGCACCATGTACTCGGGGAGCGCGGCGGCCACATGCTTGCGCAGGATCTGCTGGTCGGGCAGGGCGGCACCGGGCTCGGGCACGATGTAGCCGACGAGCTGCCGATGGCCCGGGCGGTCCTCGCGGACGACGACCACGGCGCGTTCCACGTCCGGGTGGCCGGCAAGCACGGTCTCGATCTCGCCGAGCTCGATGCGGAAGCCGCGCACCTTGACCTGGTCGTCGGCGCGGCCGACGTACTCCAGATTGCCGTCGGCACGGCGGCGGGCGAGGTCGCCGGTGCGGTACATCCGGGCGCCCGGTGGCCCGTAGGGGTGGGCCACGAACCGCTCGGCGGTGAGCCCGGGGCGGCCGAGATAGCCGCGGGCGAGTCCCTCGCCGGCGATGTACAGCTCGCCGACGACGCCCACGGGAGCGAGCCGCAGCCGCTCGTCGAGGACGAGGGCGCTGGTGTTCCACACCGGGCGGCCGATCGGCGGGGCCCCGGCCCCGGGGATGAGGGGGCCGCTGGTAGTGGCGGCGACGGTGGATTCCGTCGGGCCGTAGGCGTTGACCATCCGGCGCCCGGGCGACCAGCGCTCCACCAGTTCGGCGGGGCATGCCTCGCCACCGACCACGAGGGTGCGGAAGTCGGTCAGGCCCGCGGGGGTCACCCCTGCGAGGGCGGCGGGTGGAATGAGGGCGTGGGTGATCCGCTGCCCGCCCAGGACGTCGGTGAGGGCGTCCCCGACGAGCGGCCCGGGCGGCGGGACGACCAGCGCCGCACCGTGCGGGAGGGCCATGCACACCTCCAGCACCGCCGCGTCGAAGCTGGGCGAGGCGAACTGCAGCACCCGGCTGTCGGGGGTGACGAAGAACCGCTCCGCCTCCGTCCCGCAGAACGAGGCCAGGCCGCGGTGGGTGACGACGACGCCCTTGGGGCGGCCGGTGGAGCCGGAGGTGTAGATGACATACGCCGGGTGATCCACCGACAGCGGCACCAGCCGCTCCCCGTCGCCCAGATCCGTCTCCGCCAGGGCATCGACCCGCGCCCCGGTCTCCTCCTCGTCCAGCACCACACGCATCAGGCCGGATGTCTCAGGCAACCCGGCGGCCGTAGCCCGGTCCGTCAGCAGCAACGCCGGAGCGGCGTCGCCGAGCATGTACGAAATCCGCTCCGCCGGGTAGTCCGGATCCACCGGCAGATACGCACCACCAGCCTTGACCACCGCCAGCAACGCCACCACCTGCGAAACCGAACGCGGCAACGCCAGCGCCACCATCCGCTCCGGACCCACACCCATCCCCACCAGCAACCGCGCCAGCCGATTCGCCCGCGCGTTCACCTCCCGGTAGGACAAGGACACCCCACCCTCGATCAGCGCCACCGCCTCCGGCGTCCGCGCCACCTGGGCCTCCACCAACGCCGGAAGCGACCGCACCGGCACCTCCAGCACCGGCCCGTTCCACTCGGTCAACAGCCGGGAACGCTCCTGACCGGAGAGGATCTCCACCCCGCCCAGCCGCACCTCCGGATCCGCGACCACCGCCTCCAGCAACCGCACAAACCGCACCACCATCCCCTCGACCGTCTCCCGGTCGAACAGATCCACGCTGTACTCGACGACACCCTCGATTCCGGCGGGTATGTCCTGGTCCTGATGGCGCTCGACCAGGTCCAGCGTGAGGTCGAACTTGGCGGTGGAGGTGCGCAGTTGGCGGATCCGCGTGTCGATGCCCGGCAGGTCGAGCTCGGGGTCCGGGTTGTTCTGGAGGGCGAGCATCACCTGGAACAGCGGATGACGGGCGGCCGACCGCTGCGGATTGACCACCTCGACCAACCGCTCGAACGGCACATCCTGATGCGCGAACGCCGACAGATCCGACTCCCGCACCCGCTCCACCAGCTCACGGAACGACGGATCGCCCGACACATCCGTACGCAGCACCAACGTGTTCACAAAGAAGCCGACCAGATCGTCCAACGCCACATCGGTACGACCCGCGACCGCCGTGCCCACCACGATGTCCTGCCCGGCACCCAACCGCGACAGCAACCCGGCCAACGCCGCCTGCACCACCATGAACACACTCGCCCGCGACTCCCGCGCCAGCCGCACCAACCCCCGATGCACCAGCCCCGACACCCCGAACTCCACCACACCGCCACGCCCACTCAGCACCGCCGGACGCGCCCGGTCCACCGGCAACGCCAACTCCTCCGGCAACCCCACCAACCGCTCCCGCCAAAAACCCACCTGACGGCCGAACACACTCCCCTCAACACCCTCCACACCCAGCACCTCACGCTGCCACAACGCGAAGTCCGCATACTGCACCGGCAACTGAGACCACTGCGGGGCCTCGCCGGCGCTGCGGGCGCGGTAGGCCGTGGTGAGGTCGGTCGACAGCGGTATCAGCGACCAGCCGTCGGCGACGATGTGGTGCATGGTGAGCAGCAGGACATGCTCGGTCCCGGACAACTCGGCCAGGGAGAACAGATCGGCCCGCAGCAGCACGTCGGCCGCCAGGTCGAACGGCCGCGCCACCGCGGCGCTCAGCGCCTCCGCCAGCCCCTCCCGCGACACCTCGGACTCGATGAACGGCACCTCCACCGAGGACCGCACCACCTGCCGCGGCACCCCGTCCACCTCAGCGAACACCGTCCGCAGACTCTCGTGCCGCGCAACCACATCACCCAGCGCCGCCCGCAACGCCACCCGGTCCAGCTCACCCGAGAGGGTGATCTCGAAGGCCAGGTTGTAGGTGGCGCCGCCGTCCTCGAGCCGGTCGAGGAACCACAGGCGCTGCTGGGCGTGGGACAGCGGCAGCACCTCGGGGCGCACGTAGCGGCGCACGCCGTCCCGGGCCACGGCCGCCGAGGTGAGGGCTTCGGCGACACCGGCGGGCGTGGCGGCCTCGAAAAGCTCACCGACGGTCAGCTCGGCGCCCAGCTCCGAGCGGATCCGGGACACCAGGCGCGTGGCCAGGAGGGAATGTCCGCCGAGGTCGAAGAAGTTGTCGTCCACGCCCACCCGGGGCGCGTCGAGGATCTCGGCGAACAACCCGCACAGGATCTCCTCACGCGGCGTCCGCGGCGCCCGACCCCCCGCACTCACCGGCGCCTCCGGCACGGGCAGCGCCTTACGGTCCAACTTGCCGTTCACCGTCAACGGCAACCGCTCCAGCACCACGAAGGCAGAGGGCACCATATGCTCCGGCAACAACCCCGCCACATGCTCCCGCAACGCCCCCGCCCCACCTCACCGCCGGCATCCGGGACCACATACGCGACCAGACGCCTATCACCGGGACGGTCCTCACGGACCACCACCACCGCCTGCCCCACCCCCACACACTCCCCCAGAACCGACTCGACCTCCCCCAACTCGATACGGAACCCCCGCACCTTCACCTGGCCATCCACCCGCCCGACGAACTCCAGCACACCCCCATCAGTCCACCGCGCCACATCACCTGACCGATACATCCGAGCACCCGCCGGACCGAACGGATCCGCCACAAAACGCCCGGCCGTCAAACCCGGACGACTCCAATAACCACGCGCCACCCCAGCACCCCCGACATACATCTCCCCCGCCACACCGACGGGCACCGGCCGCAAACCACCGTCGAGGACATACACCCGAAGATCGGGAATCCCAACCCCGATAACACTCCCCACACCCGATTTCGCGATACGGGAATCCAACGCCGCATAACTGACGTGGACAGTCGTCTCGGTGATCCCATACATGTTCACCAGGACCGGACCCGTATCACCATGCCGGTCGAACCACTCCTCAAGACGCCACAGATCCAGCGCCTCGCCACCGAACACCACCCACCGCAACCGCAACCGGGCACCCACCTCCACCGCCTCACGATCCGCCTGCATCAACTGATAGAAAGCCGACGGCGTCTGATTCAGCACCGTCACCCCCTCATCCGCCAGCAACCGCAAAAACTCCCCCGGCGAACGACTCACCTCAAACGGCACCACCACCAACCGCCCACCCCGCAACAACGCACCCCACAACTCCCACACCGAAAAGTCGAACGCGAACGAATGGAACAACGTCCACACATCATCCGCACCGAACCCGAACCACTGATCCGTCGCCTCGAAAAGGCGCACCACATTTCCGTGCGGCACGACGACACCCTTGGGCCGCCCCGTGGAACCCGACGTATAAATCACATACGCAGCCGCCTCCGGCGAAACACGCACCCCCACATCCGACCCACAAAGCCCCGCCAACTCCGCCACGACCCCGGCGTCATCCAGCGCCACCAACGGAACCCCCGCCGGCACCTGAACTCCCACACCCACCTCCGTCACCACCAGCGACGGACCCGCGTCCTCCCACACATACGCCACCCGGTCAGCCGGATAACCCGGATCCACCGGCACATACACCGCCCCGGCCTTCAACACCGCGAGAACCGCCACCACCAGATCCACCGACCGCGGCAACACCAGCCCCACCCGGTCCTCAACACCCACCCCGCGCGCCACCAGCAACCGCGCCAGCCGATTCGCCCGCCCATTCACCTCCCCATACGACAACCACTCCTCGCCACAGACCACGGCGACACTCTCCGCCGAAACCCGCACCCGTGCCTCGAACAGCTCGGGAAGCGTGGCGGTCTGAACGCGATCGGACATTGCTGAACCCCTCGAAAAGAGCGTGGCCAGTGGAGGATTCGACGAACGAGATACGGAATTCACGGCACAGCGAAGGCCGGGGTGGAGGGTCCCTCCCCTACGGCTCGGACAATCCGCGGGAGACCCGTCCGCCCCGGCCTCGAATTCTCTCGGCGGGTGTGGTGACCAAGCGGTCTAGCCGCAGCCTCCTGCGTGTCCAGTATCTCCACCGGGAGCGGCGAACCGGGGCAGCTCGTCATGATGCTGCCAGCCTTTCTCGACCTCCTGGAGAGGTTGGCCGCGGAAGGCCGCGACAAAGGACGTCAGCCGGTCCGCGCCCCAGAACTTTTCCCGTCCGTAGATGAAGAACGGAACGCCGAACAGGCCGTCCTGATACGACTGGACCAGGCAATCCAGTCCCCGCTTGCGCAGCCCGGGGTCGTCCGACGCGTCCGCCAGCCGCTCGGCCGGCAGCCCCAGCTCCACGGCGATCTCGGCCATCGTCTCGCGCCGGGTGATGTCCCGGCCCTCCTGCCAGCGCGCCCGGTAGGTGAGCTCGATGAAGCGGCGACCGTGGCCCTCCTCCTGGGCGGCGAGGTAGGCCAGGTGCGAGACCTCCCAGTTGGGGTCCTTGTCGATCGGCACGGTCATCTGCAGTCCGCGCGCCTTGGAGATCCGCGAGAGGTCCTGGAGGATGTAGAAGTTCTTCGCCCGGGACATGGCGACGATGGGCAGCTCCACATCGGCCTCGTCCAGCATCTGCTGGGTGATGGCGTCGGGCTCCCAGAAGGGAATCCAGTCCATTCCGTCGGCCACGTCGGGGTAGCGCTCGGTCAGGTCCAGGTAGGCGAACCAGGAGTACGGGCTGCGCAGCGAGAAGAACCACCTCGGTGGCTTCTTGGGCTTGGGCACGGTGATGCTCCGCCTTCCGGTAGGGGTCGGTCAGGGGCCGGTCGTGGACCGGTCGGGGTCAGATGGTGATGCCGCCGTCGATCTGGAAGACGGCACCGGTGATGTAGGCGGACCGGTCGGAGACCAGGTAGGAGACGAGGTCGGCGACCTCTTCCGGCCGGCCCAGCCGCTTCAGCGGGATCTGCTGCAGGGCCTTCTTGCGCACCTGCTCGCTCAGTTCCGCCGTCATGTCGGTCTCGATGAAGCCGGGGGCGACCACGTTGGTGCGGATGCCGTACCGGCCGACCTCCTTGGCGAGCGACCGGGAGAAGCCGATGATGCCCGCCTTGGAGGCCGAGTAGTTGGACTGGGTGGGGTTGCCGTAGACCCCCGCCACCGACGAGAGGTTCACGATGGAGCCCGACTTCCGCTTCATCATCTCGAAGATGACGGCGCGGCAGACGTGGTAGACCCCGTCGAGGTTGGTGCCGATGACCTGCTTCCACTCTTCGTCGGCCATCATCAGCAGGGGGTTGTCCCGGGTGATGCCGGCGGAAGTGACCACGGCGTCGACCGGGCCGAGGGTCTGCTCGGTGCGGGTGACGAACGACCGGACCGACTCCATGTCGGAGACGTCGGCGCGGACGGCCAGCGCCTTGACGCCGAGGTCCCGGACCTCCTTCTCCAGGACGTTCGCCGCGGCCTCGTCGGACCGGTAGCAGTAGGCGACGTCGAAGCCGTCCCGGGCCAGGCGCAGGACCACCTCCCGCCCGATGCCGCGGGATCCGCCACTGACGAGGGCGACCCTGGACTCACTGTTGTGCACGACTGTTCCCTCTCCTGGTTGGCTGCGGGCCCTGCTGATCGGCCGCGGGCCGGGGGCTATGAAACGGCGGGGGCCGCGACCTGGTCGGCGTCGGCCGGCGGGCGCAACTGGTCCCCGGGGCGGAACGCCATCACCATGCGGGAGAAGGTCAGCGCGACCTCGCCGCCGACCAGCGTCTCGCCTTCGAAGATCACGGTGTCGGTGAGCGCCCGGAAGAGCCGCACCCGGTGCTCCAGCACGTCCCCGGGGTGGACCGGGCGGTGGAACTCCACCCCGGACATCGCGCCGGCCAGCATGACCTGGGCGGTCGGGCCGCCGGTCGCCTCGGCGCCGCACACCGCGAGCAGCCCGGCGGCCTGGCCCCAGGACTCGACCAGCAGGGTCTGCGGATAGGCGAACTGTTCCGGGCCCGCGTCCTCGCCGAGGTGGCGGTACCAGGGCTCGTTGCAGGTGATGGCCTTGAGCGCGACCAGCCGGTCCCCGGGGACGAGCTCCACCACCCGGTCGATCAGCAGCATCGGATGGCGATGCGGCAGCAGGCGCTTGATACCGGCCGCGTCGATCATGGTCTGACCTCCGTACGAAAGCCCAGCCGCACCTTGGCGGACGGGCCGCGCTCGGTGGCGGCCGTCGCCGTGTATGTCCAGCCGCCGTCGGCCGCCTTCCAGTCGGCGCGGACGGTCAGGACGTCGCCGGGGAAGACCGGGCCGATGAAGCGGGCGGATTCCAGGGCCCGCAGCGAGATGGCCCCGGCCCCGGGGGCCGTGGCGAGGGCCGCCCGGTGGGCGCACTCGACCACGCACACCCCGGGAAAGATCGGGAAGTCCGGGTAGTGACCGGCGAAAACCGGTTCCTCCGGTTCGATGCGGAAGCGGACCTCGCTGCTCAGCCCCGGCTTCCCGGCGTCCGCCGAAGCCCGCCGCACGACCTCGGGTTCGGCCCGCACCGGGCTGTTGGTGGACGTGGCGGTCACCGGGTGCGCAGCTTCTGTGTCAGCAGATCGTGCGCCTGGCGCAGCGACACCACCTGGCGCAGCTCCGTCTCCGCGAACTTGACGCCGTACTTCTTCTCCAGGACCACGATGACCTCGAGCGCCATCAGGGAGTCGACCTCGAGGTCCTCCATGAAGTCGGCTTCGTCGGCCACGTCGGTGGCGTCGACCTCCAGGATGTCGGCGACGATGCCACGCAGTTCGTCCATGTCGAGCGGGGCCGCGCCGGCCGCGTCGGAGTAGGTGACGGACATGGGGTTCCTTTCACACAGCGGGAAGGGGATCACAGGAGGCGCAGGAGTGCGCAGGCGAGCGCGCCGTCACGGTCCACGGACGTGACCACCGCCAGCCGGCCCGCGGCCCGGTCGTCGTCCTGGGCCGCCGTCAGCACGGAGACGATCTGGAAGGCGGCGGTCGCGGCGGCGGTGTCGCCGATCGTGTCCGGCTGCGGGATCCAGCGCACCTCGTGACCGGCGAACCCGGCCCGCAGCGCGGTCCGTTCCTGCTCGCCGAGGAGACCGGCCGGGCTCGAGGGGGATACGGCCCAGACCTCCTCGCGCGCTGCCCCGGCCCGGCGCAGCGCGCGCTGTACGGCGGACTCCAGGGCGGGACCCGCTCCGTCGGGGCCCGCCACCCCGGCCTCGACCGCGAGCACCTCGGCGAGCCCCTCGCCGTCGGCCACGGCCTCGGCGGGCAGCAGCCGCAGCACCGCGCAGCCCTCACCGAGGACGACACCGGTCTCGTCGTCGCCCCGGGTGTGCCATTCGAGCCAGGCGCGGGCCGGGGAGTACTCCTCGACGGCGCCGCACAGGACGGTTATGGCGCGTCCGGAGGCGAGCAGCCGCCGGGCGTAGTTGAGGGCGATCAGCCCGGAGGAACGTCCGGCGGCGACCGTGGTGTTCGGCCCCTTCAGCCCGTACCAGATGGCGCACTGCCCGGCGGGGCAGTTCATGATGGCGTTGGGGATGTGCGAGGGGTCGATGTAGAAGGGCTTCTCGTGGATGAGGGTGTCGCGGGTGATGTCCATCATGCTCTGGGCGCTTCCGGTGGTCGTGCCCAGGACGAGGGCGACATCGGAGCCGCTCTCCGTCGCACCGTCGGCTCCCGTGACCAGTTCCCGTACCGTCGCCACGGCCAGCCCGGTGACCCGGTCCATGGACCGGGTCCCCTTGCGGCCCAGCACATCCTTGATGACCAGGTCCCGGGCCAGACACACCCGCTCGTCGGGGACCGGCTCGCCGCCGGGCTCCGACGCGGTGGCCGTCCCGCGGCCCGACCGGGCGCCCTCGACGAAGGCGTCCCGGCCGATGCCGTACGGCGACACCGCCGACCATCCCGCGATGACGGGACCGCGTGTCGCGGTGGCCATCGCGGTCACGGCTGGTTCCGGCCGTCGCCGAAGGCGTCCAGGACCCGCTCGTCGAAGGTGACCAGGCGGCCCTCCTTACCGTTCTCGACCACACCGTAGGCGTGCGTGATGGTGCCGGTGGAGGTCTGCACCAGCCGGCCCTCGCGGACCACATAGGTGTCCAGGCGCGAGGTGTAGAGCAGGTTCTTGAAGACGTTGTCGACGGTATAGACGACGTAGAGGTCCTCTTCGAGGAGTGCCTCGTCCAGCAGCGTCACCCGGGAGTGGGTGACGGCGGGGATCCAGTTCTTCTCCTCCAGCAGCGCCCGGATGGAGATGCCGCGCGCGTCCACGAAGCGGTGCTTGGCCTCCTCCATCAGGCGCAGATAGCCCGACATCTGGAGGCGCTCGAAGAAGTGCACGAACGGGTAGGGGATGCGGAACTTCCAGCCGTACGCGTTCTTTCCGGCCAGGAGCTGTTCGAGCACGGCGTCGGTCTCGGCGCAGGCGCCGGAGATCAGCTGCTCGGTGACCGCGGGCGCGGCCGGTCCCGGCTCGGCGCCTCCGATACGCGCCGTGACGAACCGCTCCAGGCCCTCGGGCACGGGCAGCCTGCGCACCATCCGCACATCGTTCTCGTCGTGGCGCAGCACGGCCTTGACCTTGGAGGCCACGGCCTTCTTGGGGGCGCCGTCACGCTCGACGGTGATGGCGACCTTGAAGGCCAGCTCGGTGGCGTCGTCCTTGGTCACGGGGGTCACCTCGACCGACGCCTCGTCATCGACGATGAGGGCGGTCTGGAGGCGGGAGTCGATGTCGACGATGTCGAATCCGAGGCCGTGCTCCTCGTAGAGCCTGCCGACCGGGAGCCCGCTGCGCCGGAAGTGGGCGATGACGGCCTTCTCGACCAGGTAGTTGACGTGCTTGAAACCGATGATGGTGCCGATGTTGGCACCCTCGTATCCCGGGCTGAGGACGACCGTGGTCGACTCGTTCAGCAGCGTCTTGACGGCTTGCGACATCACTTCTCCGTGAGGTGTGGGGCGGCCCGGTCCGAGAGCCGCCGGAGGAACGAGCCGACCAGGGCGGAGAACGACTCCGCGTGCTCGGACATCGGGTAGTGACCGCACCCGGGGACCGTACGCAGCTCGGCCTCCGGGAGGTCGGCCGCGAGCAGGGCGCTCTCGGCGGCGGCGAAGTCGTCCTGGCCGGTCACGACCAGGGCGGGCACGGTGATCAGTTCGGTGCGGAGCCAGGGGGTGCGCAGATAGTGCTCGAAGAACCGCACCCAGCCGTAGGGGCCGACCCGTTCGCAGACCCGCTCCGCCATGTGCCGCCGGACCGCCGGGGAGATCCGACGGGGGGAGTGGGTGCGCAGCCCCTCCTCCATGATGTGGAGGAAGTCCCGCTGCATGCTCGAGACGGAGTCCCAGGCGAAGTCGTCCGGTGAGCGCCGGTAGAACGGTGAGACGAGGACGACGCCCCGGATCCCGTACCGCTCGCGCGGGTCGTTGCCCGCCTCGGCCTCCCGGTGGAGCAGGTCGAGCAGTTGGTTCGCCGAGAACGAGTGGGCGACCACGACATCGGGCGGATCCGGCAGCCGCTCCAGGGCCGTGACGATCCAGTCGGTCCGCTCCGGCCGGCGGCTCCACGGCTGGACGTGGTCAGCGCGCCAGGGCAGCTCGGCGGTCCAGGTCTCCAGGTCCGGCGGCAGATACGGGGACAGCCCGTCCCAGACCGCCCCGCTGCTGGCCAGACCGTGCAGGAACAGGGCGCGCAGCCGGGTCCCGTCCCGTGCGGGACCGTGGCGCAGCAGCAAGGGCTGCCCTGCCGGACCCCGGACCCCGGCCGCGCCGGTCCCACCCTGGCCCATCAGGACCGGCCCGGGGCCAGGAGGGCGAGTCCGGCCGTGGCGTCGTCGCCGTCGCCGCCGGCGAGGGCGTAGACGGGCCCGGCGCCACCGTCGGCGTACCAGCCGATGGTTCCGGCGCACTGGAGGACCCCGAGGACCGCCGATGCCTCGCCGAAGGCGTCGGCCAGCGCATGGTGGACGGTGCCGGACGGCAGCACGGAGGAGGTGAGTCCCTGCCCGTCGCCGGGGCCGAACCAGGCGGCGGGCGGGGTGCGGTCGTCCCCGGCGAGCTGTTCCAGGCACGCCTCGACGCTTCCGGCGCGGACCGCGGAGCTGACCTGGGCCCGGACCTCGGCGCCGCGGACGGCGGCGGCCGCCCGGCGCTCCACGACGACGGCGGCGGCGCCGTCCACGATCCGGTCGGCTCCGGTGAGGCGGCGGACCATGTCGTTGTCCGGTTCGACGGCCAGGACCAGCGCCCGGTCGGCGCGGCGCGCGCCGACGAGGGCGGCGGCCCAGCGGACCGCGTCCAGGCCGGAGGTGGCGCCGTTGCAGACCATCAGGTTGGGGCCGCGCAGCCCGTACTTGATGGCGAGGGTCGAGGCGATCACGTTGCTGGACGCGTTGGGGGTGTCCATGGGGCTGACGCCGCCCGTGGCCCCGTCGGCCGCGATGGTGTCCACGACCGAGCAGACGGTGTTCACATTGCCGTAGTTGGAGGCCACGAGGACGGCGACGGTCTCACCGGGGACCGTGAGCCCCTCGGGGCCGAGCAGTCCCGCGTCCGTCAGTGCCTCGTTGGCGCAGGCCAGCGCGAGCTGAGTGGCGCGGTCCTTGAAGCGCAGCCCCTTCTTCTTGCCGATGCGGGCGGCGGGGTCCACCGGTTCCGCGCCGTCGGGGACGGGGGCCAGCAGGTCCTTCGGGGTGGCGACGCCGGGCAGGGCGAGCCCGACTCCGGTCAGAACGGCGTTCATCGGGCCGCCTCCACTACCGCCACGGCGTTGATGCCGCCGAAGCCGAAGGCGTCGATCTGGGCGAGGGAGACGTCGGCTTGCTGGGCGGTGCCGCGGACGATCCGGAAGCCCTCGGTCTCCGGGGCCGGATGGTCGAGCCCGGTGATCGGGGGCACGCGGCCTTCGCGCATGGCGCGCAGGGCGACGATGAGGCTGAGCACACCGGAGGCGCCGGAGGTGTGCCCGGTCATCGACTTGACCCCGGTCATCACGGGGCGGCCCAGGTGGTCGCCGTACACCTCCCGCAGTGCGGTGGCCTCGGTGGCGTCGTTGAGCGGGGTGCCCGTGCCGTGCACCATCACCAGTTCCACGTCCTCGGGTTTGACGCCCGCCCGGCTGTGGGCGTCCTTGATGGCCAGGGCGATTCCACCGGCGTCGGGCGCGGTGGCGTGGTAGGCGTCGCAGTTGATGCCCACGCCACGCACCCAGCCGTGCCCGCCGCCGACGTCGGTGCGGCGCAGCACGATCGCGGCGGCGCCCTCGCCCATCACGGTTCCCTTGCGGTCCCGGTCGAACGGGCGCAGCGCGTCCGGCGGATCGAGCTGGAGCCGGTCGGAGAGGCCGAACATGCTCTCGGTGATGACGTCGACGCCCGCCACCACGACGGTCTCGGCTCCCCGGAACTCCAGCAGGTCCACGCCGAGGGCCAGCGAGTACAGGGAGGCGGAGCAGGCGTTGGAGATGGTGGTGGTGTCATCGGCGCCGAACCGTTCCCGCAGCGCCGTGCCGAAGTGCATGCGTCCGGCGTCGAAGTCCTGTCCGTCGCGCCACCACAGCTCCAGTGAGCGCAGCTCGCGCAGCCCGGTGCCGATGAGCACGGGCACCCCGCGCAGGTCCCGGGGCAGCCCGGCGTCGTCCAGCGCCTGCCCGACCGCCGTGGTCAGCAGGGCGGTGGCCCGGCCGGCGACATCGGTGCCCGGCGCGGGCCGGTCGTCCACCTCGTACAGCAGGTCCGCGTTGTACCAGTCGCGGTTGAAGCCGCGCAGGCTGTGCAGCCCGCCCCGCCCCTGGCAGAGGTTGTCGAAGATCTGCGCCGGGTCGGCTCCGACGCTGGCGACGGCTCCGACTCCGGTGATGGGCCAGCGGCTCATCGGTGCTCCTCGTACTTGCCCAGGATGACGACCGCGTTGTTGCCGCCGAAGGCGAGACCGTTGTTCTGCACGATCCGCAGATCTGCCTCGACCGCCTCATTGGGCACGCAGTCGACCTCGCATTCGGGGTCGGTGGCGGTGTGATTGATGGTCGGCGGGATGAAGCGGTGCACGATCGCCAGCGAGCAGGCGATCGCGGCGAGGGCACTGGCGGCACCCATGGTGTGGCCGAGCATCGACTTGATGGAGATGGTCCGTGGCGGGGCGGCGCCGTACACCTCGCGGATGGCGCGGGCCTCGGTGACGTCGTTGGCCTTGGTACCGGTGCCGTGCGCGGAGACCAGGTCGACCTCGCCAGGCTTGACGCCCGCGTTGTCCAGGGCGAGCGCCATGCAGCGGGCGACGCTGCTCTGGTTGGGGGCGACCTGGTGATAGGCGTCGCAGTTCAGGCCGTAGCCGAGGACCTCCGCGTAGATGCGGGCCCCCCGGGCCAGGGCCGACTCCAGGCTCTCCAGGACGAGCACGCCCGCCCCCTCGCCGGTGAGGATGCCCTTGCGGTCGACGTCGAACGGCTGGCACAGCTCGGGAGCGATGGTGCCGAGCCGGTAGAAGCCGGCGAAGGTCTTACGGCACATGGCGTCGGCGCCGCCGCAGAGGGCGAAGTCCACCTCACCGGTGCGTACGGCGTCGAAGCCGTAGCCGATCGCGTAGTTGCCCGCGGCGCAGGCCGTCGGGATCGTCACCGCTTCGACGTCCGTCAGCCCGAGTTCATGGGCGACGGCCGCGGAGAGGCGGCCGGCCCGCACGCGGCGCGCGATGGTGGAGTCCATCTTCTCCGGACCGTGGGCGATCTGGCTTTCCACGAGCTGGTCCAGGTCGAAGGACTCCCCATCGGTGGTGCCTATCGAGATGAGACCGCGCTGCTCTCTCAGTACGTCGAGGTCGAGATTCGCGTCCTCGACGGCCATGCGGGCCGCGGCGGCCGAGAACTGACTGGCCCGGCCGAGTTCCGCCACATCCAGATTGCGTATCCACTTCTCCGGTTCGAAGTCGACAATTTCGCAGCCTTTGGCGTGGGCGAACCCCTCGGTGTCGAAGGCGGTGATCGGCTTCGCTCCGCTGCGGCCGGAGCGAAGCCCCTCGGCGAACTCGGCGGCGCCCACTCCGATGCTGGAGAAAACGCCAAACCCGGTAAGAACCACTCTGTGAGTCGCGACGGCGGAACCGTCGCGCGCGGGAGCAGTCATCGAAACCTCCAACCAGTCTCGGCTTGAACAGCGGAAGGGATTACCAGCCGGCTGACTCGGCGACGACCTCGCCCACACCCTTGAGGTTGACCATGCGGGCGAGCTCGGACTGGTCGATGACGACCTTGAACTCCTTCTCCAGCGAGGCGAGGATCTCGATGGCGCGCAGCGAGTCGGCGTCGTGGTCCTCGCGGAAGAGGCTGGTCTCGGTGACCTCGTCCTCTTCGAGCTCGAGGATCTCGCAGACGATTTCCTTGATCTTCTCAGCGCGCTCTTCGGTAAGGGTAGGCATGATGAATTCAACCTCTCGGTCATTGCCGCCGGGCGGGAATCCCCCCGTTCGGCGCTCCTTTTGCGTTCCCGCACTCGAAACCATCGCAGTACGGGAATGTGATGTGCACGCCTTGCGTCAGGAAGGTGCCAACACTGCTTCGTCCAGGCGCCTTCTGATGTCGTTCGTCAGGGAATCCCGCTCGGCATTCAGGTAGAAATGGCCACCGGGCAGGACACGCATGTCGAAGGAATGTCCGGCGACCTCGGACCAGTGCCTCATCTCGTTCTCCCCGGCACCCGGGTCCCGGTCTCCGGCATAGGCCACGACCGGACAGCCGACGGGCCGCGGGGCCGCGGCCCGGTAGGTGCCCGCGATCCGGAAGTCGGCCCGTACGGACGGCAGCACGATGTCCCGGATCCCGGGGTCGGCCAGCAGCGCGGCGTCCGCGCCCCCGAGCCGCGCCACTTCGGCGATCAGCTCGTCGTCCGTGCCGAGGTGGATCTCCTTGGGGGTGACCAGATGGGGAGCCTCACGGGACGAGACGAAGAGGCCTGCCAGGCGGTCCGCGTGCTCCGGCTGGAGACGCAGGGCCAGTTCATAGGCGAGCGACGCCCCCATGCTGTGGCCGAAGAAGGCCACCGGGAGGTCGAGGAGCGGAAGCAGCTCTCCGGCCAGCGGGTCGGCGAGCTCCGCCATGCTGGTCGCGCACGGTTCGGCGATCCGCTCCTGGCGGCCCGGGTACCGGGTGGCCAGCACCTCGACGCCGTGGCCCAGCGCGCCGCCCCAGGTGTGGAAGAACGTCGCGGCCCCGCCCGCGTGGGGCAAACAGACCAGCCGCGCCCGTGGCTGTCCGGCCGCCGGGTACCGCCGGAACCAGCGGGTGGTTCGGGCACTGCCGGACGATGTCATCGCGCTCTCCTCGTGGCTGT
Source organism: Streptomyces sp. 11-1-2 (assembly GCF_003595545.1). Classification (NCBI taxonomy): domain Bacteria; kingdom Bacillati; phylum Actinomycetota; class Actinomycetes; order Kitasatosporales; family Streptomycetaceae; genus Streptomyces; species Streptomyces sp. 11-1-2. The sequence continues at coordinate 8,015,117 of NZ_CP022545.1, read as the reverse complement.
CTCCCGCTGCCGGGGCGGCGGCCGGCCCGCCTCCCGGGAGCGGACACGCTCCCGGTGGGCTCGCTGCCTTGCTGCCTGTGCCCCGTGAGGTGTTCGGCAGCGGGTCGCGGGGAAGGGCCCCACCGCCGGGTCGACTACGCCGCCCGCGGTGCGGCGGGCCGTAGGACCCGGGACACCTTTCTAACCAGGCCCACCGCGCGCCTCAACGTCCCCTTCAGGAAGGTGCCAGGGAGGGCTCCGGAAGCGGGCCCGGAGCGGCCGGAGGGGCCTCGCGGGCGCGGCATAACAGCTTGTTGCCAGTGCGTGGCGCAAGCGGCGTCACGATGGATCACGGGCGCCCGGGCAGGGCAGGATGCGCAGGAGATTCTCCGTATCGGTCCCCGTCCCCACCACCCAGCGAGCCGCCCGATGACCGACGACCCGACCTCTCCGGCCGCGGCCGAGCCTCCATGGGCGTTCCTGGCCCGTCTGGAGGAGCAGATCGCCCGCGACCAGGAGACGTGTCTGCGCGACTGCGGGGCGCCCTGGGGCGAGCTACTGGAGCGATTCGTCGACGCCCTGACGGGGCAGCCGTGCCCGGGGACGGAAGCCCCGGCCGAGGGGAAAGCCACCGACGGCCAGGCGGCGGGCGGCCCAGGAGCGCCGGACGAGCCAGGCGCGCCGGACGGGCCGGCCGGACCGGGGCAGGGCGGATCGGGGCAGGGCGGATCGGGGCAGGGCGACAACGCCGGGGAGTGATGCCCCCGCCGGGGGCCCGTGAGGACTCCGGGGTCCGGTGCGGTCAGCCCGTCACCGGGCGGCCCAGCCGCCCGTGGTGCCGACGGACCGGGGCGGCACGCTCCGCAGTCGGGGGCGGGCGGGCGGGCGCGGCAGCGTCTCGGTCAGCCCGGCGGCGGCGTCGATGACCGTGTTCCGCACCCCGCGTTCGGGGAGCTTCGCCATCCTCGACCGCGGGCCGGACAGCACGAGCGCGGCGGAGACCCGGCCATCGCCGTCCCGGACCGGGACGGCGAGCACATGCTCGTCCAGCACCATCACATCGGGCCCGTGCGCCCAGCCGCGCTGCCGAACCAGCGCCAGCTGTGCCGCGTTGAAGCGTGCGCCGCGCAACCCCGCGTACAGCTCGTCCGGGTCCTCCCAGGCGAGGAGCACCTGGGCGACAGGGCCGGACTTGGCGGGGCGGGCCGTGCCCAGGGGGACCGCGTCCTGTCCGGTGACCGGGTCGGCCGAGCTCGCCACGCAGATGTGCACGGCGTCGCGGCGGCGGTGCACCCGGGCGTTGAGGCCGGTGAGCGCGTGCAGTTCGGCCAGCACGCCCTCCGCGATGTGCTCCAGCCGGTCGCGCGGCTGCCCGGCCCCGGAGTGGCCGATCCTGGCGCCGGGCAGGAACCGGCCGTGCGCGTCCCGGCTCAGCAGTTCGAGCCGTTCCAGGGCGGTGGCGATGCGGTAGACGGTGGGGCGCGGCAGCCCACTGATCGCCACCACCTGGGCGAGGCTGGCGGGACGCTGCTCAACCACGCTGAGAATCATGGACGCTTTGTCGAGCACACCGACGCCGCTCAGCGGCCGCGACGCGTCGCTCATCGCTCCCACCCTGTCGGCGTCGGCGCGCCGATATACCGGACCGATCGGCATGTGACTCATGGAGGACTCGCCTTCCGCACGGCGGACACCGGATGGCGCGAGGCTCCGGGGCCACGCGGCGCCGGAATCCCGCACACCGACGGCTCGCAGAAGTGGCAACCGGCCGCCGGGACGGGGCGGGAGCTGCCGCTCGCCGGTCCCCCGCTCTGATACGCCCCATCAAATCGGACGGCCCGGGAGCCGGGCAACGCCAGAGACAGGAAACTGCCAGGCCGCCCAGCCCGCTCGGCCCTAGCCTCGGCCCCCCGGCTCCGCCCCGGGCGTGGGCGGGAGAAGCCCCAGCTCAGCGGCACGAACCCCGGCCTGGAAGCGGGAGTTGGCACCGAGCTGGGACATGATGTCGGCGACGTAGCGCCGGTAGGTGCGCACCGAAACGGTGAGTTCGCGGGCCGCGACCTCGTCGGTGACCCCGGCCTGGAGGTACCTCAGGATGCGGCGGGCGAACGCCGCCCGGGTGCGGTCCCCGAAGACAAACCGTTCCCCGGCCCGGAAGGCGTCTTTCCAGATGCTGTCGAAGAGCATGCGCAGCGAGTGCAGCAGTTCCGCCACCCGTATCACCGAGGTCCGCCGGCCGGCCGCCGACTCGGCCACGACGAGCGCGACACTGTCGTCCACGACGAGCGCCTGGAGCGGCGGCATATGGGCCACCCGGATGGCCACGGGCCGCTCCCGGCCCAGCTGTTCGCGGACAAAGTCGTCGTCCAGCAGCGTGGGCGTGGTCAGCAGCCGGATCGTCACACCCTCCTGGGCGCCGTAGAGCAGGGCCCGCTCGTCCTGATCGGTGCGCCGCTGGATCCGGTCGGCCCTGGACGGCCGTCGCGCGTGGATGATGTCGATGCTGGTCGTCGCCTCCTTGACGAGGCCCGCGGCCGTCTCCAGCACGACGTCATAGGCGTTGTCGACCACGGTGATGAGCTGTTCCTGGGAGCTGCGGTCCCGGTGCAGCGCGACCATCGACTCGATGCGCGCCTTCGCTTCCAACAGGGCCTTTTCGAGTTCGTCCTCGCGCCAACCGGACATGCCAACCATCCCCCTGAAGATGTGGATCAGCGGGCCGCCGGGGTCCCCCGTGACGGCCCGGTCCCGACAGCGTTGTGTCGTTCGCCCTCAGTCGGCGAGCAGGCCGAGCTCGACCGCGCGCGCCCCGGCCTGGAAGCGCGAGCTGGCGTCCAGCTCCCGCATGATCTCCGCGACATGCCGGCGATAGGTGCGCAGCGACACATTGATCCCCCGCGCCGCGGTCTCATCGGTGTGACCGGCGCGCAGGGCCTCCAGAACAGTCCGGGCGAACTCCGTGCGCAGCCTCGGCGCGAGCCCGAGGTGATCCGCCAGCTTCCGCCCCCGGGACCAGGCGCCGGCGAAGAGGAGCTCCAAGGCCCGTACGGCGCCCAGGTCGTTGACGACGGCGACCTGCCCCTCCGGCTCCTGGACATGCGTCTGCACCAGTGCCGAGGCGCCGTCGACCACCACGATGCCGCGCAACTCGCTCTGCGACACGCGAACTTCGGGACGGACCCGGGTGAGCGGACGCAGCCGCTCGGCCACTCCCTCCGCGGCCGGCACGTTGCACAGCACCCGGACCACCGCCCGGCTCGGAGTACGGTCCAGCTCCTCGGTCACGGCGCTCTCGAAGGCGCCCGCGCCGGTGAGGGTCACGGACACCGAGTACCGGGCGCCGGCGATGAGCTGGGCGAGAGAGTCGCCGAGCCGGGCACCGTCGGTGCGCACCACCGGGGACGGCATCGTCAGCCTGCGCGAGTGCAGCAGGACCGTGGACTCGATCAGCTTGCGCGCCTGCAACAGCGCCTGTTCCAGATGAGAGGCCGACTCATCGGCCCGCTCCGCCTTCTCGTCGGCACCACGTGGATCAATACCACGTGGATCAATTGCCACACCCATCCCGACTCCCCCGTCGATTGGCATGCACCGGCTCATCATCACCCGCCGAGCCCTGAGAATTCGCCCGAGCGGAATGACACCGTGCGTAGCAGTGTATTGGACACTAGATTGAGCGAACAGATTGGGTCAACCGTCAGCGGGTCAAGGCGCTCACCAGCCAAAGAACAAGTAAACGACCGTTTTCCGTGAAAGCGTGCACCGATGCGCCGTCGCTGTCAGGTTGCTGCGCACCGACCCCCTAAGCGGAACGGCTCCCCCTCCCTTTCACACCGCACCGCACACACATGGTCACCCTTCGCCACACTAGTGTCCTCTTGAGGTCAACACCGCTCCCTCACAGGCACCTTGTTGCCTACGGTGATCACGTGATGGCACAGCCCCAGGGGCCGATCGAGCACCTTACGCCACAGTAGGCGGTAATGACCACATCAACACCAGGCATTTTCGGTCGGCGATATCGGCCGAAAAGCGCCACGAATTGAACCCTTTTTTGTTGAGCGATAAAGAAATCAGCCGCGCAGACGGAATGAATTCGGCCGCGCTTTCCACTCCCCGCCCGTCCTGCCGGGGAACGAATCCGGCTCCCCCGTGCGGCGGAGCCGGATGGTCCCGGAGAGGGAGGCGGTCCCCGACGCCGAGCGCGAAGATGATCGCAACGCACAGAAGGAGAGCTCGATGGACCGGTGGGACCGGGTGGGGCGGCTGGCCGCGTACGGGGGCGCCGCCGCCATGGCCCCGTATGCCGTGATCAAGGTGTCGTGGGTGGTCGGCTCGCTGCTCGGACTGGCGCCGGTCGGGGCCGGGTTCGGGCTCGCCGAGTGGGTGGTGCTCAACACCGTGACGGTCGGCATGGCGGCCGTCGGGATCGCTCTCGGGCTGGCGCTGGCCCGGCCGTGGGGGATGCGGCTCCCCGCAGTGCCGGTGGTGGTCTGCGCCTGGGTCGGCGCGGGGTTCCTGGTATCGATGCTGCCGTACGCGCTGGTCGACTCGCTGCTGTCGGAACCGGACACCTCCGGGGGCGACAGCGACCCCACGATGCCCGGCTGGGAGGCGGCGCTGATCCAGTTCGGCTTCATCGGCATGGGCCTGGGCCTCACCCTCGCGCTCCCCGCCTATCTGCGCAGGCGCTGGCCGGAGGCGTTCACCCGCCGGGGCGGCGGGCCCTCACCGCTCGGCCGGGCGGCCGTGGCCCTCGGCGCCGCCGTCGGGCTGATATGGCTGTACTGGGCGGCGGGCGGCACCGCCGGGCTCGCCCACCCCGACGAGGGCCGCGCCACCTGGCGCCTGCTGTGCGGGATCTGCGGCACATGGGCGCTGGTCGCCGCGTTCGCCGTGGCACGGCCGGGCCGCGAAGGACCCGGACGGCTCCCCCGCTGGCTGCCATCGGTCCTCGGCTGGCTCGGCTCGGGCTCGCTGTTCGCGTGGAGCGGCTGGAAGCTGCCCCTCACGCTGTACGTCGCGATCGCGGCGCCCCCGGACGTCACGCTCCCCGAGCAGTTGGGCCTCGCGATCGCCCTGCACCTGTGCGCCGTCGCGGCGGGCGGCGCGATGATGTGGACGCTCACCCGGGGCCCGTCCCGGACCCGCCCGGAAGTGGCCGCCGCCCCGCCCGGCTGATGCCGCGCGGGCGCGCCGAGGCCGAAGCCTCCCGCCTCAGCGCCCCTCGCGCGTGGGCTCCAGCACCGCCACGCACTCCACATGGTGCGTGACCGGGAAGAGGTCGAAGGCACGTGTGCGGCGCGGGGAGTAGCCCTCCTCGCGGAAGTACTTCAGGTCGCGGGCGAGTGCCGCCGGGTCGCAGGCGACGTAGGCGATACGGCGGGCGCCCAGGGCCGCGAGGCGGGTCACCGTCTCCTTGCCCGCGCCCGCGCGGGGCGGGTCCAGGACGATGAGGTCGGCCTCGGTGATCCCGGTGCGGGGCAGCACCTGCTCGACCTTGCCGTGCTCGATGCGGACGCGCTCCAGGTCCTGGAGGTTGTGCCGGGCGTCCTCCACCGAGCGCTTGCTGGACTCGATGCCCAGCACCGCGCCGCGCTCCCCCACCCGCTCGGCGATCGCGCCCGCGAAGAGGCCGACCCCGCAGTACAGATCGAGGGCCGTCTCGCCCTGGCGGGGCATCAGGCCCTGCATGACGGCCTCGACCAGGACGTCCGCCGCCTTGGGGTGGACCTGCCAGAAACCGGCCTCGCCGACCCGCCAGGTGCGGCCCGCCGCGCGCTCGCGGACGAAGGGGCGGCCGTGGACGCGGTGCACCAGACGGGTCCGGTCACGGCCGCGGGACTCGCTGACCCGCAGCACGGAGACCGGCCGGTCCAGTTCGACGATCGGCAGCCGGCCGCCGGGGCGCGGGGTGAGGACGACCTGGCGGTCGGAGGAGCCGGTGGCGGCGATGGCCTCCACGCTGGCGATCTGGGGCCATTCGCGCTTCTCGACGCCGAGTTCGGTGACGCCGGGGGCGGCGATCAGGCAGTGGTCGATCGGCTCGACCTCGTGCGAGCGGTGGCGGCGCAGTCCGGGCCGGCCCTGCTCGTCCACCGCGTACTGCACCCGAGTGCGCCAGGCCGGGACCTCGCCGCGGGCCACCTTGTCGCCGGGCGCGGGCTCGACCGTGCCGTCCCAGCCCGCCTCCTCGGGGGTGAGCCCCGCCAGCCGGGCGAGCTGCTCGGTGATCACCTCGGCCTTCAGCCTGCGCTGGGCGCCGGGGGCCGCGTGCTGCCAGTCGCAGCCGCCGCATTTGCCGGGGCCGGCGAACGGGCACGGCGCCTCGACCCGGTCCTTGGAGGCGTCCAGCACCCGCACCGCGTCGGCGCGCAGGAAGCGTGCGCCCTCCTCGCCCTCGGTCACCCGGGCGACGACCCGCTCACCGGGCAGCGCGTGCCGGACGAAGAGCACCTGGCCCTCGCCGGTCCGGGCGATGCAGTGGCCGCCGTGCGCCACCGGGCCGACCTCGACCTCGTACTCCTCGCCGACCAGCGATGCCTTGGGTTCACTTTGCATGGCGGGTTCAGGCTCCAGAGGGGGTGAGGGGGCGCGGTGGGACAACAGCCCACCAGTCTACGTCGCGCCCGCCCTCACCCCGTCACGCCCTGATGTCCCGGCCCCGCGGGCCCACCGTCAGGGAACCTGCGAGGTGACGCCCGGCTTCTCGCCCCTGGGCCCCTTCTCGCCCTTCTCCCGCTTGGCCGGAATCACCGGGCCGCGCCGCACCGCCCCCGGGGCGTTCCACTCGGCCCGCTTGCGCGCCCGCTTCCGGGCCAGCTCGGAGGAGTCGAGCTGCCACGGCACTGAGGTGACCATGACGCCCGGGGTGAACAGCAGCCGCCCCTTGAGCCGCAGCGCGCTCTGGTTGTGCAGCAGATGCTCGTACCAGTGGCCGACCACGTACTCGGGGATGAAGACGGAGACCACATCGCGCGGGCTCTCCCGGCGCAGGCTCTTGACGTAGTCGATGACCGGCCGGGTGATCTCGCGGTAGGGCGAGTCGAGGATCTTCAGCGGCACATCGATGCCGCGCTCCTGCCACACCCGCTGCAGCGCCTTGGTCTCGGCGGGGTCCACGTTGATGCTCAGCGCCTCCAGCCGGTGCGAGCGCATCAGCTTGGCGTAGGCCAGGGCGCGCAGCGTCGGCTTGTGGACCTTGGAGACCAGCACGAGGGAGTGCACCCGGGAGGGGCGCACCTCCTCCTCGTCGAGCTGTTCGGTGGCCGCCGCGAGTTCCTCGGAGACGCCGTCGTAGTGGCGCCTGATGGCCGTCATGGTGACGTAGAAGATGACCATGCCGAGCAGGGCGACCCAGGCGCCGTGGGTGAACTTCGTCAGCAGCACCACGACCAGCACCAGGCCGGTGAAGAAGGCCCCGAAGGTGTTGATCGCACGGGCGCGGACCATCCGGCGGCGGGCGTTCGGGTCCCGCTCGGTGGCCAGATGGCGGTTCCAGTGCCGCACCATGCCGGTCTGGCTGAGGGTGAAGGAGACGAAGACGCCGACGATGTAGAGCTGGATCAGCCGGGTGGAGTCGGCCCCGTAGAGGTAGACCAGGACCGCGGCGGCCGAGGCGAGCAGCACGATGCCGTTGGAGAAGGCGAGCCGGTCGCCGCGGGTGTGCAGCTGGCGGGGCAGATAGCGGTCCTGGGCCAGGATCGAGCCGAGCAGCGGGAAGCCGTTGTACGCGGTGTTGGCGGCCAGGAACAGCACCAGCGCGGTGGCCGCGGCCAGCACCACGAAGAAGAACGAGCCGTCGCCGAAGACCGCGGCCGCGACCTGCGAGATCACCGGGTTCTGGGTGTAGTCGGCGCCGAGCGGAGTGCCGTTCTTCAGCAGGTCGTGCGCGGGGTTCTCGGCCATCTTGACGTTGGTCACCAGGGCCAGCGTGATGATGCCGACGAACATGGTCACGGCGAGGCCGCCCATCAGCGCCAGCGTCGTCGCCGCGTTACGGCTCTTGGGCTTGCGGAAGGCGGGCACGCCGTTGCTGATCGCCTCGACGCCGGTCAGGGCCGCGCAGCCGTCGGAGAACGCGCGCAGCAGCAGGAAGATCAGCGCGAAACCGGCCAGCCCGGTCTGCTCGGCGTGGACCTCGAAGCCCGCGGTGGGGGCCTTCATGTCGTCACCCAGGACCAGCCCGCGGTAGGCGCCCCACAGGATCATCACGAAGACGCCGCCGACGAAGACATAGGTGGGGATCGCGAAGAGCTTGCCCGACTCCCGTACGCCCCGCAGGTTCATGAGCGTCAGCAGCAGGATGATCCCGACCGCGCACAGTGTCTTGTTCTCGACGAAGAAGGGGACGGCCGAACCGAGGTTCTCCACACCGGAGGAGATCGACACCGCCACCGTGAGGACGTAGTCGACCAGCAGGGCGCTGGCGACCGTCAGACCCGCCTTGGGGCCGAGGTTGGTGGTGGCGACCTCGTAGTCGCCACCCCCGCTGGGGTACGCGTGCACGTTCTGGCGGTACGAGGCGACCACCGTGAACATCAGCACGATGATGGCGATCGTGATCCACGGGCTGTAGTGGTAGGCCGACGCACCCGCCACGGACAGAACGATCATCACCTGCCCCGGCGCATACGCGACGGAGGACAGGGGGTCGGAAGCGAAGACGGGGAGCGCGATGCGCTTGGGGAGGAGAGTCTCCCCCAGCTTGTCGCTGCGCAGGGCCCGCCCGATCAGGATCCGTTTCGGGAGGTCGGTCAGTTTGGACACGCAGAGGATCGTAAGGGGTAGCCCGGGCCCCCGCCCACCCGCCCACCCCCGGGAAAAGGGGCGGGCGGGAGCAGTGCGCCGGAGGCGATCAGGCCAGGCGCGCGGGCAGGGTGCGGTGGCCGTTGGAGATGAAGGACTCCACCGGCTCCAGCGGCTCCTGCCCGGACGCGAGCGTGAGCCCGGGGAAGCGGTCGAAGAGCGCCGGGAGCGCGATCGCGGCCTCCAGCCGGCCCAGCGGGGCGCCGACGCACAGATGGACGCCGTGGCCGAACGCCAGGTGGCTCTTGAGCCGCCGGGTGACGTCGAAGCGGTCCGCGTCCGCGCCGTGCACCTCCGGGTCGCGTCCGGCGGCCGCGTAGGCGGCCAGGATCGCGTCGCCCTGGTGCAGCACCACGCCGCTGTCCAGCTCGATGTCCTCCACGGCGTAGCGCAGTGGCAGGTTGGCGACCGGGGCGGAGTGCCGCAGCGTCTCCTCGATCACGTCCTCCCAGGTGGCCCGGCCGGCCCGGACGTGCTCGAGCTGCTCGGGCCGGGTGAGCAGCGCGTGGATGGCGTTGTCCAGCAGGTTGACCGTGGTCTCATGGCCGGCCGAGAGGAACAGGGCGAGGGTGTCGGTCAGCTCCTTCTCGCTGAGCTTGGAGCCGCTCTCCTCGTCCCGCACCGCGATCAGCCCGCTGGTGAGGTCGTCGCCGGGCCGCTCGCGCTTGGTGGCCACCAGCTCGCCGAGGACGGCGTACATCTCGTTGAATGTGGCGGTGACCTCCTCCGGGGAGGCGGAGGTGTGGAAGATGCTGTCCACGACCCGGCGCATCCGCTCGCGCAGGTTCTCGTCGTCGAGCCCGAACAGCTCGGAGATCACCTGGATCGGCAGCGGGTACGCGTACGCCTCGCGCAGGTCGACCACCTCGCCCGGCGCGGCGGCCAGGTCGTCCAGGAGCGTGGTGCAGATCTCCTCGACGCGCGGCCGCAGGGCGGCGGTGCGCCGGGCGGTGAACGCCTTGGAGACCAGGGTGCGCAGCCGCCGGTGGTCGCCGCCGTAGGCGGTGAACATGTTCTCGACGGCGACCCAGGTGATCAGCGGCCACTCGGGCGTGATCTCACCGTTGATCCACACGGGCCAGTGCTGCCGGGGGTCCTTGGAGACCCGGGGGTCGGTCAGCAGCTCCTTGAGGGTCCGCTGGCGGGTTATTGCCCACGCCACCACGCCGTCAGGAAGCTCAACAAGCGTCGCCTCGCCGCCTGCGGCGACTCGGGCTGCCTCTCCGGCGATGTCGCGGCCGGCGGGGTCGAGGACGATGGGACGGGGTTCCATTGGCTGACTCCAGAGGTCTCGTCGAATCGGACCGGCTCGGACACGGACGCCGCGAACGGCTCGTTCACGGCGACCGCTTGGGCGGGGAAGCGCACCGGCAGGGCGGCCAGGGCGCGAGTGAAGGGCCCGGTCCGCCAGGTCAGCCGCTCGACGGGGACCGCCAGTTCCATGTCCGGGAGGCGGTCCAGGAGCCGCTCGATGGCCACGGAGGCGATCACCCGGGCGGGCCGCTCGGCGGGGCAGCGGTGGGCGCCCGCGCTCCAGGCCAGATGGGCCTTGTTGCCGGACCGGCGGTCGGAGGCCAGGGACGCCTCGTGGTTGGCCGCGGCGTAGCTGATGAGCACCGGTTCGCCCTTGCGCAGCCGTACGCCCGCCACGTCGCAGTCGTACCGGGGGAACCGGGTGCCGTAGTTGGCCATCGGCGGGTCGTTCCACAGGACCTCGTCCAGGGCGTCCTGGACGGGCATGCTGCCGCCGGACAGCTCACCGGCGAAGCGGTCGTCCGACAGCAGCAGGCGCAGCGCGTTGGCGATCAGGTTCTGCTGGGGGTCGGTACCGGCCGCCATCAGCAGGATCATCTGCTGCATCAGCTCGTCGTCGGTGAGCTGCGAGGGATGCGCGATCAGCCAGGAGGTGACGTCGGCGGAGAGCTGCCGGCGCTTGTCCGCCAGCAGGCCGGAGATCCAGTGGAGCAGCTCGTCGTTGGCCGCCGCCGCCTCCTCGCCGCTGTCGAAGAGCTTCATCATCGTCTCGACCAGCTTCGGCCCGTCCGCGGGGCGTGCGCCGAAGAGCTGGTTGAAGACCAGCAGCGGAAGCACCGACGCGTACTCGGTGATCAGTTCGGCCTCGCCCCGGGAGGCGAAGGCGTCGATCAGCGTCTCGGCGCTGCGCTCGACGTACTCGCTGAGGGCGTGCGGGTCCACCCGGTCCAGGCTGTCGGTGATCGCCCCGCGCAGCCGGGCGTGTGCCTCGCCGTCGCAGAACAGCGCGTTCGGCCGGTACATCATCATCGGGGCGACCGGGTTGTCCGGCCCCACGCTCCCGTCCGCCATCGCCCGCCAGCCGCGCGGGTCCTTGGCGAACCGTTCGGTGTCGCGCAGGATCTCCAGGCCGAGCGGGTAGCTGGTGACCAGCGAGGCGTACACCCCCGGCGTCAGCTCGACCGGTGCGATCGGCCCATGGGTGGCGCGCATCCGCGCGTAGGTGCCGTGCGGGTCGGCGGCGAACTCGGGACCGTACATCGGTACGGCCGCGCTCTGCCCGGTGGCGCCCACGGCCTCGGCGGGGCCCGCGTGCGCGGGGCAGCCCGGTGGGGGAACGGGGCCGGCGGCTGGACGGTTGGTCACACAATCTCCTGAGAACTACGGGTCTGGCGGGCCTGTAGATATTGGACGAGGGCGATCAGCGCGTGGGTGGAGGAGATCCGGTCCCGGGCGTCACAGGTCACCAGGGGGGTTTCCGGAAGCAGATCGAGGGCCTCCCTGACCTCCGGCTCCGCGAAGCGGGGAGAGCCCTCGAACTGGTTGACGGCGACGGCGTACGGCAGTCCGTGCTCCTCCAGGACGGCCATCACCGGGAAGGACTGCTCCAGCCGCCGGGTGTCGGCCAGGACGAGCGCGCCCAGCGCCCCGTTCGTCATGTCCCGCCACAGCCGGGTGAAGCGCCGCTGTCCCGGCGCGCCGAACAGATAGAGCACCAGGGACTCGCTGAGGGTGAGCCGGCCGAAGTCCATGGCGACGGTGGTGGTCGTCTTGTCCTCGGTGCCCCGCAGGTCGTCGATGAGCGCACCGGCCTGGGTCATCGTCTCCTCGGTGCGCAGCGGCCGGATCTCGGACAGCGAGCCCACGTAGGTCGTCTTGCCGACGGCGAAGTGTCCGACGACCAGGATCTTCGCCGCCACCCGCACCGTATGGGGCAGATAGACCGCCTTGTCGTCAGAGGCGAGCGCGGAGTCCATCGAGCACCTCCTGCAGGAGCTGGGTGTCGGGGACGTCGGCGGCGGGGATCGGGGACCGTGTGGAGACGTGGCCGCTGTCCACGAGGTCACCGAGCAGGACCTTGGTGACGCTGACGGGCAGCTCCAGGTACCCGGAGACCTCGGCCACCGAGAGCGCGCCGCCCAGGCACAGCTCCATGACCCGCCGCTTCTCGGGGCTGAGCCCGGTGAGCGGCCGGTCGGGGTGGGCCATGACCAGGGTCACCAGGTCGAAGGTGTTGCGAGTCGGGTAGGCACGGCCGTCGGTGACCACATACGGCCGTACCAACCCTCGTTCGCGCCGCCCCGGGCTCATGCGCGGCTGCCGATCCCCTGCCGCGGGAGGCCCTGCCGCGGCGGGCTGGTGAGCTCCTTGCCGAGCCGGTCGACCAGCTTCTGCATCCGGTAGCTGACCGCCTCCATGTCCACGGCCTCGGTGGCCGAGACCGCCAGATACGCGCCGGGCCCGGCGGCGATCAGGAAGACGTACCCGCCGACGAACTCGACCAGCGTCTGCTGCCAGGGCGTCTCGTTCGGATCACAGAACTCGGAGGTGGAGCGGCTGATCGACTGCAGCCCGGAGAGTGCGGCGGCCTGGCGCTCGGCCTCGTCGCGGGCGATGCCCTCGGAGTACGCCCGCAGCATCCCGTCCGCGGAGAGCAGGATCGCGTGCCGTGCCTCCGGCATCTTGACGACCTCGTCGAGCATCCAGCCGAGCTCGTTGTTGAGATGGTCGTTCATGCCTGGCGATTCCCTTCGTCATGGTGAGGGGCGGAGTCCTGGGTGTCGGCACGGCCGGAGCGGGTGCCGCGCGCGAACGCGCCCAACCGCGAGGCGGTTTCCTCCGCCGAACGCGCGCGGTGCGCGCCGGTGTCGTCGGATTCGGCGGCGCCGGTCCGCCCGGCCCCAATGGACCAGTCGGCGGCCGGCGGAGTGGCGGCGGCCTGCCTGCGGCGGCGCTTGGGCAGACCGCCCTGCGTGGTGCCGTACACGCGTGTGGCCTCGTCGTCGCCCAGGGACGGCTGGGGCGCCGGGGCGGGTGCCGGGGCCGGGGCGGGCGCGGGAGTGGGAGCGGGCGCCGGAGGCGGGGCCTGGGGCGGGACCTGGCCCCGGGGCGGGGTCTGGGCCTCGGCCGGAGCGGTCTGCGCCTGCCGCGCTCTTCTGGGGGCGCGGGTGCGGCGGGAGGGCAGGGTGTGCAGCGGCTCGGCGCCCTCGGGGTCCTGCGCCGCGGTGCCCGCCCGTCCGTCGGGGTCGATATGGGTGAGCAGCTCGCTCGGGAGGAACAGCACGGCACGCACACCGCCGTACGGGGACCGGGTGTCCACCGAGACGCTGAAGCCGTACCGCGCGGCCAGCAGGCCCACCACGGCGAAGCCGAACTGCGGCGGGTCGCCGAGCCGGGAGACGTCCACGGCGCGCTGGCCGGAGAGCAGGGCGGCGGCCCGCTGGACCTCCAGGCCGTCCATGCCCACACCGGCGTCGTCGATCACGATGCAGGCCCCGTTGTGCACCGGCTGGAGGCTGACCTCCACCGAGGTGTTGGGCTGCGAGTGGCGGGCGGCGTTGTCCAGCAGCTCGGCGACCGCGAGCACGACGGGCTCCACGGCCCGGCTCACCACGGCGACGTCGATCAGGGCGTGCACCTGCACCCGCTGGTAGTCGCGGATGCGCGACTTGGAGCCGCGGACGACATCGGTCAGCGAGGAGGCCAGCCGCTGACGGCCGGGCCAGGAGCCGCAGAGCACGGCGATGGCCTGGGCACGCCGGCCGAACTGGGCGTTGGCGTGGTCGATCTCCAGCAGGTCCCGCAGCACATCGGGGTTGTCGTGCCGCTCCTGCATCTCGGAGATCGACACCTGCTGCTCGTTGGCGAGTCCCTGGACGGCTCGCATGGACGCCTTGAGCGCCGCCTTGGCGGAGGCGTCGGCGCGCGTCTGTGCCTTGTCCACCGCGCGGGTGAACTGTTCCATGACGGCGTGCAGGCTCTGGGCGAAGGCCGTACCGGCCAGTTTCTCGTCCCGCAGGCCCGGCAGCGGGCCGGGCTGGCTCAGCACATCGGCGATCGACGGGAGGCGTACGTCGACGAGGTGCTGCACCTCCTCGTCACGGGACCGCAGGCTGTCCTCGAGAGTGGCGTTGCGCCTGCGGACTCCGGCGGTGATCTGCCGCTGGCGGATCAGAAGCACCAGGACGACGAGAAGCGCGGCGGCCAGACACCAGCTCACCGCCTCCGTTATGTGATCAGTCATCAGGAACCTCGTGCAGAAGAACGCGGGCGCGGAAGGAACGATTCAGAGCCCTGATGTCCCGTCCGGAAACGGAATACGGCGATCATCTTAGCCATGTCGTGACCTAGTATCCGACGCCCGCGACAAAGTTCGAACCAGCGGCATTCGCTCGGCATTTGTCATGTGGTTTCGGTGAAGATCCGGGATTTCAGGCAAAGATGAAGGGTCGCGACCACCGATGAGGCGCCGTAACCCGGGCCCACCGTAGTGGTCGAGGCTGATCACCAACAGCCTTTTCACTCCGCGTCCGCAACCGGAAATGATCGTTGCCCTTCCCTGTCCCTCCCCTCCCGGCACGTCTGCGATCACCTCCGACCGTCTCCCCGCATCGCCGATCATCGCGGGAACTTTCCCGCTATGTCGTACGTCACCACGTTCATCTCCCGGCCGTCGCGCGCGGACGGGGGAGCGGGCCGCCGGTACGGATACGGTGGGGACAGGTGCCGCGGCGGCCGACTCCCGTCGTCCCCGGGCACCGGCACCGGGGTCCCGCCCCGCTGTCGCCCCGTAGGTCCTGGAAGGAAGATGTGAGCAGGGTGTTTGCGCAGGTCGGCACGGTCATCTGGAGTGCGGGGTAAGACGCATGCATATCGTGATCATGGGCTGTGGCCGGGTGGGCGCGGCCCTCGCCCAGACCCTGGAGCAACAGGGGCACACGGTCGCGGTCGTCGACCAGGACCCCACCGCCTTCCGCCGCCTGGGTGGGGGCTTCGGCGGGCGCCGGGTGACCGGCGTCGGCTTCGACCAGGACACCCTGCGCGAGGCGGGCATCGAGGAGGCCGGGGCCTTCGCCGCGGTGAGCAGCGGCGACAACTCCAACATCATCGCGGCCCGGGTGGCCCGCGAGATGTTCGGGGTGGAGAACGTGGCGGCCCGTATCTACGACCCCCGCCGCGCCGAGGTCTACCAGCGCCTCGGCATCCCGACCGTGGCCACGGTGCGCTGGACCGCCGACCAGATGCTGCGGCGGCTGCTGCCGTCCGGCGCGGAGCCGCATTGGCGGGACCCCAGCGGCGGGGTGCAGCTCGCCGAGGTGCACATCTCCCCCTCATGGGTGGGCCACAAGGTCAGCGTGCTCCAGGAGGAGACCGGAGTGCGGGTCGCGTTCCTCACCCGGCTCGGCGAGGCGATGCTGCCGACCTCCGGGACGGTGCTGCAGGAGGGCGACCTGGTGCATGTGATGATGCGCACCGACGAGGTGGAGAAGGTCGAGGCAGCCTTCGAAAAGGGGCCTGAGGAGGCGAACCGATGAGGGTTGCCATTGCGGGTGCGGGCGCCGTGGGGCGTTCCATCGCGAGCGAGCTGCTGGAGAACGGGCACGAGGTGCTCCTCATCGACAAGGCGCCGACCGCCATCTCGGTGGAGCGGGTGCCGCAGGCCGAGTGGCTGCTGGCCGACGCGTGCGAGATCACCTCCCTGGACGAGGCGGCGCTGCAGCGCTGCAACGTGGTCATCGCGGCCACCGGTGACGACAAGGTCAACCTGGTCGTCTCGCTGCTCGCCAAGACCGAGTACGGGGTGCCCCGGGTGGTCGCCCGGGTCAACAACCCCAAGAACGAGTGGCTGTTCAACGAGGCATGGGGCGTCGATGTCGCCGTCTCCACCCCGCGGCTGATGTCGGCGCTGGTCGAGGAGGCGGTGAGCGTCGGCGATCTGGTGCGGCTGCTCCGCTTCAGCCACGGCGACGCCAATCTGGTGGAGCTGACGCTGCCGCCGGAGGCTGCGCTGGTGGGCACCCGGGTCGGCGATGTGGAGTGGCCGGAGGACACCACGCTGGTCACCATCATCCGCGGCACCCGCGTGCTGACCCCGAACAAGGACGATGTGCTGGAGGCCGGTGACGAGCTGCTGTTCGTCGCGGCACAGGCGCGCGAGGAGCAGCTCGAGCAGCTGCTGTCCGTCCAGCGCCAGGACGCCACGGGCTAGACGCCACGGGCTAGGACGCCACCACGGGCAAAGACCGCGGCCCGGGCTCTCCATACAGGGAGCCCGGGCCGCGGTCTCAATGGCCCAGGTGGCCTGGGTGGCCTCAGTGCCGGGGCGGCTGCCGGTCGGCCGATTCGGTACGGGCCTCGGACACGATCTGGTCGGTCCACTCCGAGAGCACCGGATCGGCGGCATTGCCGACCTGGGACTTCCGTTCCCGCTCGGCCTTCTCCTCCGCCTCCATCTCCGCGATCACATCGATCGGCGGCGGAGCCTTGGCGAGGAAGATCCAGGTCAGATAGACACAGAGCAGGAACGGCGGAATGCCGAGCGCGACCTTGACCCAGCCGAGCTGGGTGGCGTCCCCCCACCAGTAGAGCGGGAACAGCACCGCCGACTTGGCCAGCAGAATCAGCCCCCACGCCCAGGTGGACCGGGTGTAGGCGCGGAACCGGCCGGGGTTACGGGTGCGCCAGGAGAGGTTCTCCTTGAGCATCGGCCCGAGCAACACCCCGATCAGCGGAAAGCGGAAGATCGCCGAGAGAATGTAGGCGATCGCCAGCCCCAGGGTGTAGAGCATGCCCGGCAGATAGAAGTTCTTCGCGTCGCCGGACATCATCGCGAAGATCGCGCCGAACGCGACCCCGAACACCCCGCTGAAGGCGTGCTTCAGCGTCTCCTTGCGCACCAGCCGGGCGACCGCGAGCAGCACGCTGAGACCGATCGCGGCGATCGCGGCGAGATGGATGTCGCGGTTGATCGTGTACAGCAGGACGAAGACCAGACCGGGGACGGTGGTGTCCACCATGCCCCGCACCCCGCCGAACGCCTCCAGGAGCGCGGTGTCCGCCGCCGCCCTGCTGTCGGCGGCGGCGCTTCGGTGCCCGGTCGGGGTCGTCTTGTCGTCTGGCGTCACCGGCTACTCCTGTCCGAGCGGTCGGAGTTCGTACTTCGGATTGAACAGCACCCGGCGCCCATGGCTCATGGAGATCCGGCCCGAGGCGATCAGCTTGCGCCCCGGTTCTATCCCGATGATGGAGCGACGGCCCAGCCACACCACGTCCAGCGCGGCGGTGCCGTCGAAGAGCTCCGCCTCCAGAGCGGGAACTCCGGCCCGCGGTCTGAGCGTCACCGTGCGCAGCGTTCCCGTCACCTTGACGATCTGACGGTCGCCGCAGTCGCCGATCTTGGTGCAGCCCGCGGCCTCCGCGTCCTGCTGCAGCTCGGCGGAGTGCAGTTCCTCCTGGGAGCTCGACAGCCGGTCCAGCATCCGCCGGAACCGGCCGACCGGTTTGTCGGACCTGACTCCCCTGTCGGCCCCGTCGGAGGGGTGAGGTACGGAACTCATACGGCCAGCGTACCGGTGCGTCGACGCCGAAACGTCGTCCCCGCACTCATCGCCCGACCCACTCATCGCTCGAACCGGTAGCCCATCCCCGGCTCGGTGACGAAGTGGCGCGGATGCGAGGGGTCGGCCTCCAGCTTGCGGCGCAACTGCGCCATATAGACCCGCAGGTAGTTGCTCTCGGTGCCGTACGAGGGGCCCCAGACCTCCTGCAGCAGCTGCTTCTGGCTGACCAGGCGGCCGGCGTTGCGCACCAGGACCTCCAGCAGATGCCATTCGGTGGGGGTCAGCCGCACATCGCGGCCGTCGCGATGGGCCTTCTTGGCGGCCAGGTCGACGGTGAACGAATCGGTCTCCACCACCACCGAGTCGTCCGGCTGCCCGGCGGGCTCGGCGCGGCGGACGGCCGCGCGCAGCCGGGCGAGTAGCTCGTCCATGCCGAACGGCTTGGTGACGTAGTCGTCCGCCCCGGCGTCCAGGGCCTCGACCTTCTCGTCCGAGGTCTGACGGGCGGAGAGCACCAGGATCGGCACCCGGGTCCAGCCCCGGAGCCCCTTGATCACCTCCACCCCGTCCATATCGGGCAGGCCGAGGTCGAGCACGATCACATCGGGATGGCGGGCGGCGGCCAGCCGGAGCGCGGTGGCGCCGTCCGCGGCGGCGTCGACCTCGTACTTGCGCGCCTTCAGGTTGATCACGAGGGCGCGTACGATCTGCGGCTCGTCGTCGACCACAAGCACCCGGTTCATGGGGCGGGCCTGCCTTTCCGTTCCGTTCTGCCTGACGTGGAGCCGACCTGGACCGGGAGGCCGGGGTCGACCGGCGGGCGGCCGGCGGCGACACGCAGCGTGAGCACCATGGTCATACCGCCGCCGGGGGTGTCCTCGGCGGTCAGCCGGCCGCCCATGGCCTCGGCGAAGCCGCGGGCGACGGCCAGCCCGAGGCCGACCCCGGCGCCGCGCGGGGCGTCCCCGTACCGCTGGAAGGGCTCGAAGATGCGGTCCTTCTCGCTGTCCGGCACGCCCGGGCCGCCGTCGGCCACGCGCAGCTCCACACGGTCGCCGAGGGCGCTCGCGGAGACCAGCACGGGGCGGTCCGGCGGGCTGTACTTCACCGCGTTCTCGACGATGTTGGCGACGCCGCGCTCCAGCAGCCCGGGGTCGACCGCGACCATCGGCAGCTCCTCGGGGATGTCGAGGGTGACCTTGGCCATGGGGACGCCGACGAGCGCCATCGGCACCACCTCGTCCAGGTCGATCTCCCGGATGAGCGGGGTGACGGTGCCGGTCTGCAGCCGGGACATGTCCAGGAGGTTCCCCACCAGGTGGTCCAGCCGGTCGGCGCCGTCCTCGATGCCCTCCAGCAGCTCGGCCTCGTCCTCCTCCGACCAGGCGACGTCATCGGAGCGCAGGGAGCTCACGGCCGCCTTGATGGCCGCGAGCGGGGTACGCAGATCGTGGCTGACGGCGGCGAGCAGCGCGGTGCGGATGCGGTTCCCCTCGGCCAGCTCACGGGCCTGCCCGGCCTGCTGGGCCAGCCGCTGCCGGTCGAGGACGACGGCGGCCTGGGCGGCGAAGGCGGCGAGCACCCGGCGGTCCTCGGCGGGCAGGACCCGGCCGGAGAGCGCGAGCGCCATATGGTCGCCGACCGGCATGTCCACCTCCGCGTCCTCGGGCCGTTCGGGCGCCGGGGTCCCGTCGTGGCTGCCGACGCTGCCCGCGCAGGTCCACGGGGCGACGTCGCTCTCCCGCTCCAGCAGCGCCACCGAGTCCATGGCGAACGTCTCGCGGACCCGCTCCAGCAGCGCCTCCAGGCTGGTCTCGCCGCGCAGCACGCTGCCCGCGAGGAACGACAGTATCTCGGACTCGGCCCGCAGCCGGGCGGCCTGGTGGGTGCGGCGGGCGGCGAGATCGACCACCGAGGCCACGCAGACGGCGACCGCCACGAAGATCGCTATGGCGACGATGTTCTCGGGGTCGGCGATGGTCAGGGTGTGGGTGGGCGGGGTGAAGTAGTAGTTGAGCAGCAGCGAGCCGACGGCCGCCGAGGCGAGGGCGGGCACCATGCCGCCCAGCAGGGCGGCCAGCACATTGAGGAACAGGAAGAGCAGCACCTCGTTGGCGAAGCCGGGCCCGGCCTCGGAGGCGAGGGTGGCGCCGGTGCCGGTGAGCAGCAGCGTGAGCAGGGCCGGTCCGGCCACCCCGACCACCCAGCCCGCGATGAGCCGGGAGCGGCCGAGCCGGGCGCCGCGCGCCACCGGCAGCCCGCGGCCCTTGGCGACCTCGTCATGGGTGACGATGTGGACGTCCAGGTCGGGCCCGGAGTCACGGGCGACGGTGGCGCCCACGCCGGGTCCGAAGATGTACTGCCAGGTCTTGCGGCGGCTGGAACCGAGCACGATCTGGGTCGCGTTGACACCGCGGGCGAACTCCAGCAGCGCCCCCGGGATGTCCTCCCCTATGACGTGGTGGAAGGTGCCGCCGAGGTCCTCCACGAGGGTGCGCTGGACCGCCAGCTCCTTGGGGGAGGCCGAGGTCAGGCCGTCGCTGCGGGCGATGTAGACGGCGAGGATCTCGCTGCCGGAGCCCTTGGCGGCCATCCGGGCGGCGCGGCGGATCAGGGTCCGTCCCTCCGGGCCGCCGGTCAGCCCGACGACGATGCGCTCACGCGCCTGCCAGGTGGAGCGGATGGAGTGCTCGTCGCGGTACTGCTGGAGGTATTCGTCGACCCGGTCGGCGGTCCACAGCAGGGCCAGCTCGCGCAGCGCGGTCAGGTTCCCGGGCCGGAAGTAGTTCGACAGCGCGGCGTCGACCTTGTCGGGCGCGTAGATGTTGCCGTGTGCCATACGGCGGCGCAGCGCCTGGGGCGACATGTCGACCAGCTCGATCTGGTCGGCCCGGCGCACCACCTCGTCCGGGAGGGTCTCCCGCTGGCGCACCCCCGTGATCGACTCCACCACGTCGCCCAGCGACTCCAGGTGCTGGATGTTGACGGTGGAGACCACGTCGATGCCCGCGCGCAGCAGCTCCTCGACGTCCTGCCAGCGCTTTTCATTCCGGGAGCCGGGGACGTTGGTGTGGGCGAGCTCGTCGACGAGCGCGATGGCGGGGTGGCGCGCCAGCACCGCGTCCACGTCCATCTCGGTGAAGGTGCTCCCCCGGTACTCCAGCTCGCGGCGGGGCACCTCCTCGAGCCCGTGCATCATCACCTGGGTACGGCGACGGCCGTGGTGCTCCACGAAGCCGACCACGAGGTCCGCGCCCCGCTCGACCCGGCGATGCCCCTCGGACAGCATCGCGTACGTCTTGCCCACGCCCGGTGCCGCACCGAGGTAGATCCGCAACTTTCCGCGTCCCATACCCCTATTTTCCCTGTTGGACGGCGCCTGAGCTCATGGCGAGCTACCAGAGGGCGATGCTTGTAGAGCAAACCTCGTCTCCGGCCGGGCCGGCCGTTCCTTGACGGCTCCCTTACGGTCGTCGGCGCCGTCTTGACGCGCCCTTGACGTCCGGCCGCCCAACCCCGGGCGAACCCATACGAAAAGCCGGTGGGCCGTACTCCGCAGAGAAGAGTACGGCCCACCGGCAGACGCTCACCTCGGGCCGGGCCTTGCGCCGTCGGCTCAGCCGGATGTGAGCGAGCAGCCCGCCAGGGCGTCGAGACCGGAGGGGGCGGTCGAGCCCTGGCGGGAGAAGGAGAGTTCGATGCGGTCGATCGTCGAGGCCCGCTTGTCCTTCAGCGGGCCCAGGATGGCGTTCTGCACGAAGTTGGGGCCGCCCTCGCCCTGGCTCGTGCTGAGCCGCTTGTTGGCCTCGTCGAGCTGCGTCTGGAGCAGCGCGACATTGCGGTCCACCTCGGCCTGGGCCGCCGCCGGCACGCCGCTGATCTTCGAGGCGACATCCGGGCAGCTGATCGTCTGGCCGGAGCCCGCGTCGGCCCCGCCGCCCTGCTCGGCTCCCCCGCCCTGCCCGGCCCCGGAGCCCTGCTCGGCTCCTCCGCCCGCGGGCTCGGACGCGGCGGCGGTCGGGGTCGCGCCGCTGTCCGCCTCGCCGCCCGCGCCGGTGCCGGAGCCCGCTCCCGCCTCACCGCCCGAGAGGGTGCACTCGGCGAGCGCGTCCAGCCCGGCCGGCTTCTCGGCGCGCCGTCCGATGGAGATCGCGATGCGGTCCAGGGTGGACTTCCGCTTGTCCGCCAGGGGACCGAGGATGGCGTTCTGCACGAAGTTGGGGCCGCCCTCGCCCTGGCTCGTGCTGAGCCGCTTGTTGGCCTCCGCCAGCTGCGTGTCCAGCAGGGCGAGGTTACGGTCCACCTCGGCCTGAGCCGCCGCCGGGATCTCCGGGAGGGAACCGGCCACCGCGGGGCAGCTGATGGTCTGGGCGGCCTTGGTCGACGCATCGGCGTCGCCGCTGCCGTCGTCCTGATCGGCCATGGCGGCTCCCACCACGACGGCCGCACAGGTGATACCGCCGATCGCGCCGGAGACGAGGATTCTCCGGCGGTGCAGTAACGGAAGGCCACGCGACATCTGATCACTCACCTCGTTGAGGTCGGACAGGGGTATCTCTCGCGACGCGCCCTCTCCCCCTCGGAGCGTCACAAGGTCTCGCGCCCATGAGTACGGCCGGTGCGGCCGGTGTGTTCACCGTGTCGCGCGAAATCCCCGAAGCGACCTCCGAGAAACGCCGAAGGGGCCCGGGGGCCCTGCCCCGGGCCCCTTCGGGCCTTGTCTCCTGCCGTGCGCGACGGCGGCTCAGCGGACCTCGGAGATCTCCGGGCCGCGCTGGAGCCGGTCGGCGCCGCCCGCGAACCGCGAGCCCTGCGCCTCGTCCTGCTGCACCCCGTCGGGCACCATCTGCGCGTCGTCCGGCAGCTTGAGGACGATCGGGTCGCGCGGGGCCATCGGGCCCTCGCCACGCACGACGACCGTGTCCCGGAAGACCGCCTCCAGGAGGCTGCCGGTCTCGGGCTGCACCGCGCCCTGCCCGGAGATCACACCGCGCAGGAACCAGCGGGGCCCGTCCACGCCGACGAAGCGGACCACCTGCACGCCGTTCTTGCCGTCCGGGAGCTGCACCGGGACCTGGGCGCGCAGCTCCCAGCCGAGCGGGCCCTCGACCTCGTCGACGACCCCGCCCTGCTGGGTGATGCCGGTGGCGATCTCGTCGCGCACCTCGCCCCAGATGCCTTCCTTCTTGGGCGCTGCGAAGCCCTGGAGCTGCACGGCGCTGTCCCGCAGCACCACGGTCGCGGCGACGATCGCGTCCCCCGCGACCTCCACCCGCAGCTCCATGCCCTCGACGCCGGGTACGAACAGACCACCGAGGTCCACCCGGCCCTCGCCGGGCTCGCGCACCTCGGATACGTCCCAGGGGCCCTCGGGGCGCGGGGCCGGCGGCAGGCTCACCCGGCCGGCCTCCACGGGTGCGGCGGTGTCCTCAGCGCCGTCCGCGTCCTCCGCGTCCTCGGCCAACTCGTCGGAGGTCACGTCGAGCGACTCGACGTCCTCCTTGCTGCGCTTGCGGCGACGTCCGAACACGTCATCGTCCTTCCCGGTCGGAACCGACCGAAGCGAATCCATTCCCACCCGTTGTGCCGTCCACGGCGGCATGACCGCCGGTGGACCCGAAGCCCCCTTCGGCCCGCGCCGACCCGGGAAGCTCCGCCACCTCCTGGAAGCGCACCTTCTCGACCTGCTGGACGACCAACTGGGCGATCCGGTCGAAGCGCTCGAACCGCACGCTCTCGCGCGGGTCCAGATTGACCACGATCACCTTGATCTCTCCACGGTACCCGGCATCGATGGTCCCCGGGGCATTCACCATGGCTACGCCGCAGCGCGCGGCAAGTCCGGACCGTGGATGCACGAAGGCGGCATACCCCTCCGGGAGCGCGATAGACACTCCGGTGGGCAGAACCGCGCGCTCCCCCGGAGCCAGCTCGGCCGCCTCGGTGGTGACCAGGTCGGCCCCCGCGTCGCCGGGGTGGGCGTACCCGGGGATCGGCACCTCGGGGTCCACCCTGCGGATCAGCACGTCGACGGGCAGCGGACTCATGGGTTCACCTCGAAAGCGCGCGCGACCTTCACCTGATCCGGATCGGCGAGCGCCGCGCCGATCTCCTCCGCCCGGCCGTTCTCGATGAAGTGGTCGACCCGCACCTCTATGAAGAGGGCCTGCGCCCGCACCGCGACGGGGCCGTCCGGAGCGCCGAGCCGGCCCGTGGCCGAGCAGTAGACCTTCCGGCCGTGCACGGCGGTCACCCGTGCCTCCAGATGCAGCTCGGTGCCGACCGGCACGGGCCGTACGAAGTCGGTCTCCAGCCGCCCGGTCACCGTGATCGCCCGCTGCAGCCAGTTGAGCGCCCCGAGCGTCTCGTCCAGCGCCGCGGCCAGCACCCCGCCGTGGGCCAGGCCCGGCGCGCCCTGATGGCCGGGGCGCACCGTGAACTCGGCGGTGACGCTCACGTCCTCGCCCGCCCGCGCGATCAGTCCCAGGCCCCCCGGCTGATCGCCGCAGCCGAAGCACTGGTCGTAGTGCACGCCGAGGGGCTTCCCGGGCGCGGGCGCGTCGGGGTGGCGCACGGGTGCCGTGGCTCCCTCCGGTGGCGTCAGCCCTGTCGTTCGTCCAGTCACAACGGCTGACCTTACCCGCGAGAACAGTCCGCTTCGGCGGCCGTGCCAAGCTGATACGCATGCAGCCTTACGAAGAACGCCTCAGCGCGCCCCGTTCCTGGTGGTTCATCGCCGTTCTGATCGGGGTTTCCGTGGGGTTGATCATGCTGCCGTTCGGCACTCTGCCGATGCTCGGCGGGCTGATCGGCGGTGCGGCGCTGGCCTGCGTCGCGGTGAGTTCGTACGGGTCGGCCCGGGTGCGCGTGGTGGCGGACTCGCTGGTGGCCGGCGAGGCGCGGATCCCGGTGTCGGCCCTGGGGACCCCGCAGGTGCTGGACGCCGCCGAGACGGCGGCCTGGCGGACCTACAAGGCCGATCCGCGGGCGTTCATGCTGCTGCGCAGCTACATCCCGACCGCGCTGCGGGTGGAAGTCACCGATCCGGAGGACCCGACACCGTATGTGTATGTGTCCACACGGAATCCGGAGGCGCTGGCCGCCGCGCTCACGGCCGTGCGACCCGCCTGAGCGGGGCCGCGCGAGGCGCTCATCTCTCGAGGGACAGCGGGAGGTCCCAGGGGATCTGCTTGGCCCGCAGATCCTTGCGGACCTTGCGCGCGAGCTTCTTGGTGTCGCGCCGGTTCATCGCGGCTCCCACGGCCGCGCCGACCATGAAGGGCGCCAGGACCGGCATGTTCCGGAAGCCGCGTCTGAGGACCTGCTGCCGCAGCTCGCGCTTCATCTGGACGCCCAGGGCCGCGTTGACACTCGCCGGCTGGGCGACGTCGATGCCGCGCTCCTCGGCCCAGCAGCCGAGATACGCGATGGCGCGCTGACGCACCGTGCCGGGCGCCCGCACGCCGTAGACCTCGTGCAGCTCGGCGATCAGCTTGAACTCTATGGAGGCCACGCCGACGATCTCGGCGGCCAGCTCGGTGGGCATGGCGGGCGGGGCCGGCAGCATCGCCGCTGCGCCGACGCCCGCGCCCACTGTGGCGGTGCCGCCCGCGGCACCGGCCACCAGTTTGTCCGCGAGCTGTTCGGGGCCGAGCCCCGGGAACTGCTCGCGCAGGGTCGCGAGATCGCGGACCGGGATGCGTGGAGCATTGGCGATGATCCGGTCGGCGACCGCGTAGACCCCCGCTCTCGCGCGCTCGCCACCTCTTCGCACACCGCGGCCGAGGTTGGTCGCGAGCGAGGCCATCCGGCCTCGCTCGGCCTCGTCCACGTCGTCGTGCTCCGCCTCCACGCCGACCCCGCGGCTCAGGCCGCGCAGTCGCGGCAGATCGGCTGGCCGTTCTTGGTCTCGGCGGCCAGCTGGCTGCGGTGGTGCACGAGGAAGCAGCTCATGCAGGTGAACTCGTCCGCCTGACGAGGCAGCACCCGGACGGACAACTCCTCATTGGAGAGGTCCGCACCGGGCAGCTCGAGTCCCTCGGCCTGCTCGAACTCGTCGACGTCGACGGTGGACGCAGACTTGTCGTTCCGCCGGGCCTTCAGTTCCTCGATGCTGTCCTCGTTGACGTCATCGTCGGTCTTGCGTGGGGTGTCGTAGTCCGTTGCCATGTCGCTCTCCCCCTCTGGGTGTCTGTGGTGTCTCCAGCGCACGTAACGCGTGAGAGGCCGGACTTGTGCCCGACCCGAGGCGGAGATTTTGCCTCACATCAAGGTCTGTTACTCAATCGACACCCAACCGCACCCCTGAAGAGGTGATCGGGTTGGATGGCCATCGGGACCGTACACGGTCCGCATGTCGCACTTGCATGCGCCATGACGTGTACTTCCCGTGATCACGGTCCCCGAAAACCCGGATTTTCCCGGCTTTCCGTCAACCGTGACGATCACGCAGAGTATATGGCCGGAAAATCGCCCATGTGATCGATCACACAGCCTACCTCGGGTGGGCGGATCACGAAAATTCCGCCCAAAGCGAACACCTCCCAGGTAGGCCCCCGGCCTCGGATTTCCCGGCGTCAGACCGGGAGCACCACCCGCATCACCAGGCCTCCTCCCTCACGCGGCTCCGCCGCGATCCTGCCGCCGTGGGCGCGCGCCACGGACCGCGCGATCGACAGCCCGAGGCCGACGCCCTTGTCGCTGCCCGTGCGCTCGGTACGGAGCCTGCGGAAGGGTTCGAAAATGTTGTCCATCTCGTAGGCGGGGACCACCGGACCGGTGTTCGCCACCACCAGCACGGCCTGGCCCGGCCGGCTCTCGGTGGTGACCTCCACCCAGCCATCCTCCGCGATGTTGTACCGCACCGCGTTCTGGACGAGGTTCAGCGCGATCCGCTCGAGCAGCACTCCATTGCCCTGGACCACCGCCGGAGCGCGCTGTCCGCGCAGCTCCACGCCCTTGCCCTCGGCCTCCGCCCGGACCTGCTCCATCGCCTGGGAGGCCACCTCGGCGAGATCCACCGGCTTGCGGTCGACGATCTCGTTGTCGCTGCGGGCCAGCAGCAGCAGACCCTCCACGAGCTGCTCGCTGCGCTCGTTGGTGGCCAGCAGGGTCTTGCCCAGCTGGACCAGCTCCGGGGACGCCTGGGGGTCCGAGAGCTGCACCTCCAGCAGAGTGCGGTTGATCGCCAGCGGGGTGCGCAGCTCGTGCGAGGCGTTGGCGACGAACCGCTGCTGGGCGGTGAACGCCCGGTCCAGGCGCTCCAGCATCTCGTCGAAGGTGTCGGCGAGCTCCTTGAGCTCGTCGTCCGGGCCGTCCAGCTCGATCCGGCGGGACAGGTCCGAGCCCGCCACCTGGCGCGCGGTCCGAGTGATCCGGCCGAGCGGCGAGAGCACCCGCCCGGCCATCGCGTAGCCGAAGGCGAAGGCGATCACGGACAGGCCCAGGAGGGCTATCAGGGAGCGGCGCAGCAGCCCGTCCAGGGCGAGCTGGCGCTGCTCCTTCATGCAGGTGTTCAGGACCGCGTTGAACTGGTCCGGGCTGCTCTGGCCGATGATCTCGGGGCAGGTGTTGTTGGTCGGCTGGACACTGCCGCCGACCAGTTTGAACGGCAGCTCGTTGCCGACGTGCAGGGCCTGGGCGGCCAGCAGGTAGATGATCGTCAGCAGCACCACCCCGGCGATCAGGAACATCCCGCCGTACAGCAGGGTGAGCCGTATCCGGATCGTGGGGCGCAGCCAGGGGTTGGGGCGCGAGGCGCCCTCGGGGTCCCAGCTGGGCTTGGGCGGTGCCGTCGGCGGCAGCGGGGTCGGAGTCGTCGCCATGCCGGATCAGATCCGGTAACCCGAGCCGGGGACGGTGACGATCACCGCGGGCTCGCCCAGCTTGCGGCGCAGGGTCATCACGGTCACCCGCACCACGTTGGTGAACGGGTCGGTGTTCTCGTCCCACGCCTTCTCCAGCAGCTGCTCCGCGGAGACCACGGCGCCCTCGCTGCGCATGAGCACCTCCAGGACCGCGAACTCCTTCGGCGCCAGCTGGATCTCCTTGCCGTCCCGGAACACCTCGCGGCGGTTGGGGTCCAGCTTGATCCCGGCGCGCTCCAGGACGGGCGGCAGGGCGACGGTCGTCCGGCGGCCGAGCGCACGCACGCGCGCGATCAGTTCGCTGAAGGCGAAGGGCTTGGGCAGATAGTCGTCCGCACCGATCTCCAGGCCCTCCACGCGGTCGCTGACGTCGCCGGAGGCGGTGAGCATCAGGACCCGGGTGGGGATGCCGAGTTCGACAATCTTGCGGCAGACGTCATCGCCGTGCACGAGGGGCAGGTCCCGGTCGAGGACGACAACGTCGTAGTCGTTGACGGCGATGCGCTCCAAGGCGGCGGCTCCGTCATACACGACGTCGACGGCCATGGCCTCCCGGCGCAGTCCGGTGGCCACCGCATCGGCGAGCAGCTGCTCGTCCTCGACGACGAGTACGCGCACGTCGTTAGTCCTTCCTTGATTGCCGCACTGGGCATGATCTCGCCAAACTCGATGAGTGTTCGGCGCCTCCATCCTGCCTCGAAGTCTCATAAACCGGCGGTAAGAGGGATCGCCTCGGGATCCCTCGGCCCGATCATGGACGCGGTGGCAGGGGCGGCAGCGGCCGGAACGCCGAATTCAGATTCTTTCGGGGCCCGAGGTTTCCGCCCAGGACGGGGTGGGGAGGACGACTGCACACCCGCGATCACGCCTTGCCTCCGGCATCCCTCACTGTCATTGCCGTCGGCAAGGGCCACGCACGTGATCGTCCCGCCGTCGGCACACCCCCGTGCCACCGACCCACGACGAGGGGGCGCACATGGACGCGTTCACCGCAGGCATTCTGCAGCGCATAGAGAACACCAAGACCGATCTCATTCGCGCCCGTGAGACGGGCGACGATTTTCTTGTGGACGTGGAGCAGTCGGAGCTGGAAGACCTCCGTCGCCTCGCCGCCGAGCACGGTGTCGAAGTAAGCGCCTCGTTTGCTTGATCCCTTGTGGATTCCGGACCCGATCCAGATCCGGATTCCCTCCATGTAGCCGATTCCCATTCACCTCCGGATGGTGATCCAGAAAGCATCCGGTAACCACGCCGAAGCGCCCCGGTGTCCTTGTGACTCCGGGGCGTTTCCGCGTGTGGGCGAGGGGTGTGGACCGGGGGCGTGTGGACCCGGGGGCGGGAATCAGTCGTGCCAGGCGCCCAGGTCGTCCAGAAGCCCCCTCAGCGGCTCGAAAAGGCCGGGGGCGGCGGCGATGGTCAGCTCCGTGGAGGCAGGGACGCCAGGCCGCCCTCCGGTGAGCGCGCCCGCCTCGCGCGCTATGAGGGCACCGGCCCCGAAGTCCCAGGGGTTGAGCCCGCGCTCGTAGTAGCCGTTGAGCCGGCCGCAGGCCACATCGCACAGGTCGATGGCGGCCGATCCGCCGCGCCGGATGTCCCGCACCCGCGGCAACACATCGTTGAGCACCCTGGCCTGCCCGATGCGGCGCTCGCGCACATACCCGAAGCCGGTGCCGATCAGCGACTCCTCCAGCGGGGCCGCGGGGCGGCAGTGCACCGGCTCCCCGTTCAACCGGGCGCCGCGGCCCAGGACCGCCTGAAAGGTCTCGCCGCGCATCGGGGCGGTCACCACCCCGACGACCGTCTCGCCGTCCTTCTCGGCGGCGATGCTGACCGCCCACGACGGCAGGCCGTAGAGGTAGTTCACCGTGCCGTCGAGCGGGTCGATCACCCAGCGCACCCCGCTGCTGCCCTCGCTGTTGGCGCCTTCCTCCCCGAGCACGCCGTCCTGCGGGCGGCGGCGCGCGAGGAGGTCGGTGATCAGCTTCTCGGCGGCGATGTCCATCTCGGTGACGACGTCGATCGGGCTGGTCTTGGTGGCCGCCACCCCGAGGTCGGCCGGGCGGCCGTCGCGCAGCAGGTCCCCCGCGCCACGGGCGGCCTCCAGCGCCGTATCGAGGAGTTCGGTCATGAGCGAGTCGGTCATCGTGCTCCTTAGCGGATTGCCCGGACGGGCAGCGGCGGTGGCGGGGCGGGGACGCTCAGTCCGAGCCCGCGGCGGCGGGGCGCGGCGAGCGGGCCGGACAGCAGCCCACCGGGCATACGTCATGGCTCGGGCCGAGGGCGCCCAGGGCGCAGCGCTCCGGGGCGGCCGCGGCCCGGTCCTCGGCGAAGCGCTCGGTGGCCGCACGCTCCAGCACCAGATCGCGCACGCCCGCGGCGAACCGCGGATCGGCGCCGACCGTCGAGGCGCGGGAGACCGGCAGACCGAGCTCGGCGGCCTTGGCCGTGGCCTCGGTGTCGAGGTCGTACTTGACCTCCATATGGTCTGAGACAAAGCCGATCGGGACCATGACGACGGCGGGCACGCCCTCGCCGTGCAGCTCCTCGAGGTGATCGCAGATGTCCGGCTCCAGCCAGGGGATGTGCGGCGCGCCGCTGCGCGACTGGTAGACCAGCCGCCAGGGGTGCTCGCCGCCGGTCTCCGCGCGCACCGCGTCGGCGATCAGCCGGGCCACATCGAGGTGCTGGGCGACATACGCGCCGCCCTCCCCGTCCTCCGTGTGCGCCTCCACCGGGCCGGAGGTGTCGGCGGCGGCGGTCGGGATGGAGTGCGTGGTGAAGGCGAGGTGGGCCCCGGCGCGGCGCTCCTCGGGCAGCTGGGCGAGGGCGGCCAGCGTGGCGTCCACCATGGGCCGCACGAAGCCGGGGTGGTTGAAGTAGTGCCGCAGCTTGTCGACGCGCGGCAGCGGCAGCCCCTCGCCCTCCAGGGCGGCCAGGGCGTCCGCGAGGTTCTCGCGGTACTGGCGGCAGCCGGAGTACGAGGCGTAGGCGCTGGTGGCCAGCACCAGGATGCGGCGGTGGCCGTCGGCGGCCATCTCGCGCAGGGTGTCGGTCAGATACGGCGCCCAGTTGCGATTGCCCCAGTAGACCGGCAGGTCCAGGCCGTGCTCGGCGAAGTCCTTGCGCAGCGCGTGCAGCAGCTCGCGGTTCTGCGCGTTGATCGGGCTGACCCCGCCGAAGAGGAAGTAATGCCGGCCGACCTCCTTCAGCCGCTCGCGGGGGATGCCCCGCCCGCGCGTGACGTTCTCCAGGAACGGCACGACGTCCTCGGGGCCTTCCGGCCCGCCGAAGGAGAGCAACAGCAGTGCGTCATAAGGGTCGGGGGAAGGCTGTACTGACTGATCCGGCATGCTTCCGATCCTGCCACCAGCCGCTGACAGGCGGGAAACGGCCCTGTGCGAACCAGGGACCTGCCCGTAATCTGTATCAGCTCGTACGATCCTTACCCTGCTCACGGCGGAGCCTGCCTTGCCCAGTACCAGCCCCTATCGTGCGATCTTCGCCGCCCCCGGAACCAAGGAGTTCTCCGCGGCCGGCTTCCTCGGGCGGATGACGCTGTCCATGGCGGGCATCGGCGTCGTCACCATGGTGTCCGAACTCACCGGCCGGTACGGGCTCGCGGGCGCCCTGTCGGCCATGCTGGCGCTCTCCGCCGCCTCCATCGGCCCGCAGATATCCCGGCTGGTCGACCGGCACGGACAGCGCCGGGTGCTGCGCCCGGCGACCCTCGTGGCGCTCACCGCCGTCTGCGGGCTGCTGCTGAGCGCGCACCGGGGCTGGCCCGACTGGACGCTGTTCGTCTTCGCCGCCGGGGCCGGCTGTGTGCCCAGCGTGGGCTCCATGGTGCGGGCCCGCTGGGCGGCGATCTACGGGGACTCCCCGCGCGAGCTGCACGCCGCGTACGCCTGGGAGTCCATCGTCGACGAGGTCTGCTTCATCTTCGGGCCGGTCATCTCGATCGGGCTGTCCACCACCTGGTTCCCGGAAGCGGGCCCGCTGCTGGCCGCCTGCTTCCTGGCGGCCGGGGTCTTCTCGCTGACCGCGCAGCGGGCCACCGAGCCCGTACCGCATCCGCGCGGGCAGCACACCGGCCGTTCGGCGCTGCGCTCGCGCGGGCTCCAGGTGCTGGTGGCCACCTTCGTGGCGACCGGCGCGATCTTCGGGGCGATCGACGTGGTGACGGTGGCCTTCGCCGAGGACGAGGGCCACAAGGGCGCGGCGAGCCTGGTCCTGGCGGTGTACGCGCTGGGCTCCTGTCTCGCGGGCGCGGTCTTCGGGCTGCTGCGGCTGAGCGGATCGGTGTCCCGTCGTTGGTTGTGGGGTATTTGTGCGATCGCCGTGAGTATGATCCCGCTCCAACTGGTCGGGAACCTGCCGTTCCTGGCCGTGGCGCTCTTCGTCGCGGGCCTGGCCATCGCACCCACGATGGTCACCACCATGGCCCTCGTCGAACGCCACGTACCACGCGCGCATCTGACCGAGGGGATGACCTGGGTGAGCACCGGGCTCGCGGTCGGGGTGGCGCTCGGCTCGTCGGCCGCCGGAGGGGTGGTGGACGCGGCCGGCGCCCGGGCGGGGTACGCGGTGCCGGCCGTGGCCGGGGTGTTCGCGGCGGCGGTGGCGTTCCTCGGGTACCGCCGGCTCCGGCCGGCGCCACAGCGGGAGGGGTCGGGTGCGGATGGCCGTCAAGACCATGAAGACCGTACGGAGCAGCGTGTGGCGTAACTGGGCGGGGAACGTGACGGCCCGCCCGGTGCGGAGCGTCGCGCCGTCGTCCACTCAGGAGCTCGCCGAGGTGGTCCGCCGGGCGGCGGCGGAGGGGTTGAAGGTGAAGGCGGTGGGCTCCGGGCACTCCTTCACCACCACGGCCGCCACCGACGGGCTGCTCATACGCCCCGACCGCATGGCGGGCGTGCGCGGGCTGGACCGCGAGGCGGGGACCGTGACCGTGGCCGCCGGCACCCCGCTCCGGCAGCTCAACGAGACGCTGTCGGCCCACGGGCTGTCGCTGGCCAATATGGGCGACATCATGGACCAGACCGTGGCCGGGGCGACCGCCACCGGCACCCACGGCACCGGCCGGGACAGCGCCTCGATCGCCGCCCAGATCAAGGGCCTGGAGCTGGTGACGGCGGACGGTTCGGTGCTGCGCTGCTCGGCGGCGGAGAGCCCGGAGATCTTCGCGGCCGCCCGGATCGGGCTCGGCGCGCTCGGCGTGGTCAGCGCGATCACCTTCGCCGTGGAACCGGAGTTCCTGCTCACCGCACGCGAGGAGCCGATGCCTTTCGACCGCGTCATGGCCGATTTCGAAAGGCTCGTGGCCGAGAACGAGCACTTCGAGTTCTACTGGTTCCCACACACCGGCAACTGCAACACCAAACGCAACAACCGCAGCACCGGCCCAGCCGCCCCCGTGGGCCGGGTCAGCGGCTGGGTGGACGACGAGCTGCTGTCCAACGGCATCTTCCAGGTGGCCTGTTCGGTGGGCCGGGCGGTCCCCGCCACCATCCCCGGAATCGCCAAAATCTCCAGCCGCGCCCTGTCTGCCCGGACCTACACGGACATCCCTTACAAAGTCTTCACCTCTCCGCGCCGAGTGCGCTTCCTGGAGATGGAGTACGCCGTGCCGCGCGAGGCCGCGGTCACCGTGCTGCGCGAGCTCAAATCAACCGTCGACCGGTCCGGACTGCGGGTCAGCTTCCCGGTGGAGGTGCGCACCGCGCCCGCCGACGACATCGCGCTGTCCACCGCCTCCGGGCGCGAGACCGCGTACATCGCCGTCCATCTGTACCGGGGCACCCCGCACCGGGCGTACTTCACGGCGGCCGAGCAGATCATGATCGCCCACGGCGGCCGTCCGCACTGGGGCAAGCTGCACAGCCGCGACGCGGGCTACCTGTCCGGGGTCTATCCGCGGTTCGGTGAGTTCACGGCGGTACGCGACCGGCTGGACCCGGACCGGCTGTTCACCAACGACTATCTGCGGCGGGTGCTGGGCGACTGACGCGTCACGGCCCGCCGGTGGCGCCGGGCGTGGGCGTGGCATCGCCGGAACCATCCGCTCCGCCCTCCGTGGCACCTCCGGACGGGGTCCGGGAGGGGCCGGGGGTGGCGGGCGCGGAGGTGCCGGGCGCGGTCGTGCCGCCGGTGCCGCTCTCGGGGCCTGAACCCTTGCCGGACCCGGATGTTCCGGACGAACCGGGCGTCGGCGTGGTCGACGCGTCGGCCGCGCCGCCCCCGCGGGAGTTACGTGGAGACGGTGTCGGATCGCCGCCGCCCCGGGAGGCGCCGGGGCTCTGGGACGGGGCGGCCGGGCCGCGGCGCGAGGGGCCGGGGGTGGACTTCGACCCGGAGGAGCCGCTCACGCTGTCGCTGACGGTGGTTCCGCTCCGGCTCTCCCCCCAGACGTTGGACACCGGGCCTCCGGAGTACATCTCGATCCCCGTGATGACGCTCATGGCGGTGACGAAGACCGCCAGCGCCCCGAGGACGTGGCGCCGCCTCCCGCGCAGCCGGGTGCCGTGCGTGGTCGGCTCGCCGTACTCACCGGCCACCCCCTTCCGCCGGAGCGTGACGGGCCCGGCGGGCCGCCGGGGCCCCGTCTGGACCCGCACCTCCTTGATCTGCTCACCGGTGCGGTGGAACAGATGCTGGAAGACGGTGCCGCCCGCGGTCGCCACCACGCTCATCACACCGGCGCCCAGGATCGTCCCGTAGACGCCCAGTTTGGAGGCGAGAACCGCGGCGGCGATGGCCGCCAGCGCGCTGCCGGCCACATGGGCCACGCTCAGCTCTATCCGCCCGCTCTTGGGTTGTCCGTCGCCGTCGGCCTTACCGTGCATCTCCCGCCTCGCTTGGACATTCGTTCCAGCCTGCAGGGAGAAGTGACCGATAAACGAAGCAGATCGTTCCGATTCTGTCGATTCTGTGAAACTTGCCACCCAAATTGGGCCTCACTTCGAAGGATTCAGGCTCCGATCCCCCTTCCGGTCATGAACTCGGCTGGCGTGCCGCTCCACCCGAGCGGCCCGAATGGAGTACTGTGGCGAGCCCTGGCCCCGCTTTCCCGTCCGGCCGCCCGGACCCAGCGGGAGGGGTCAGAAGGCGGCAACCAACCGGCCCGGGCAACTCGGCAAAGTTGTGGCAGGCCGCACCCGGGCAGGCCACACTCGTCTAGCGGGAGAGCAGCGACGCAACCGTGACGTCGGCAGGCACCACCCGGGAGGTTCCCATGCCCGAACTGCGTGTCGTGGCCGTCAGCAACGACGGCACACGGCTGGTGCTCAAGGCTGCGGACAGCACGGAGTACACGCTTCCCATCGACGAGCGACTGCGCGCCGCGGTGCGCAATGACCGTGCTCGGCTCGGCCAGATCGAGATCGAGGTCGAGAGCCATCTGCGGCCCCGTGACATCCAGGCCCGTATACGTGCCGGCGCCACGGCCGAAGAGGTCGCGCAGATGGCGGGCATCCCCGTCGACCGCGTGCGGCGCTTCGAGGGCCCGGTGCTCGCGGAGCGCGCCTTCATGGCCGAGCGCGCCCGTAAGACTCCCGTGCGCCGCCCCGGCGAGAACACCGGACCGCAGCTCGGCGAGGCCGTAGCGGAGCGACTGCTGCTGCGCGGCGCCGAGAAGGACACCACGCAGTGGGACTCCTGGCGGCGCGACGACGGCACCTGGGAGGTGCTGCTGGTCTACCGGGTCGCCGGTGAGCCGCACTCGGCGAGCTGGACCTATGACCCGCCCCGGCGGCTGGTCCAGGCGGTGGACGACGAGGCGCGGGCGCTGATCGGCGAGGCCGACGACACGCCCGAGCCCAGCTTCCCGTTCGTGCCGCGGATCGCCCGGCTGCCGCGTGACCGGGATCGGGACCGCGACCGGCCGTCGTCCGAGCGCTTCGACGACGACTCCCCGTCGGCCACGCCCGCGTCCGCCTCGCTGGACGACGGCCTCGGTGAGCGGGACTCGCTCACCAGCCTGCTGGAGGCCGTGCCCAACTTCCGGGGCGACATGGTCGTACCGGAGTCGCCGGTCGCGTCGGCCGCTCCGCCGGAGGAGCCCGACGAGGAGCCGGAGGCCGTCGAGCCGCCCGCCTCCGCGGCGAGCGCGGGTTCGGCGTACGCGGATGTGCTGATGCCGCGTTCGGTGGCGGGCCACCGCGACCGGCTGACCGGTACGACGGACCGCCAGGCGGAGGCGGACGGCGTCCGTCCGGGCCGCCGGGCCGCGGTGCCGAGCTGGGACGAGATCGTCTTCGGCACCCGCCGCAAGAAGCAGGAGTAGCGGCGAAGGAAGCCGCCGGCCGCACCACGGCCGGCGGCGGCCGATCCGGGCCCTGCCACCGCACGCCGGTGGCGGGGCCCGTCGGCTTGTTCAGCCCCGCTCGGGGCCCGTGGCCACCGGACGGCCGCCGTCGGAGGACCATTCGCTCCAGGAGCCGACGTACAGCGCCGCCGGAACGCCCGCGACGGCCAGCGCCAGGACCTGGTGCGCGGCCGAGACCCCGGAGCCGCAGTACACCCCGACCTCGCCGTCCTCAGTGGCGCCCAGGGCCGCGAATCGCTCGGCCAGCCGGTCGGCGGGCAGGAAGTGACCGTCGGCCGTGACGTTCTCCACCGTGGGGGCGGAGACCGCGCCCGGGATATGGCCGCCGACGGGGTCGATGGGCTCGACCTCGCCCCGGTAGCGCTCGGCCGCGCGCGCGTCCAGCAGCACCCCGCGCCGCGCGAGCGCCGCCGCATCGTCCGCCTCCAGCAGTGGGAGGGCCCCGGGCCGCGGGACGAAGTCGCCCTCGGGCGCGTCCGGTTCATCGGTGGACAGGGCGCCGCCGACCGCCGTCCAGGCGGGCAGACCTCCGTCGAGCACCCTGACGGACGGCTGCCCCGCCCAGCGCAGCAGCCACCACGCGCGCGCCGCGGCCCACCCCTGTCCGCCGTCGTACGCCACTACGCGCCGGTCCTGGCTCACCCCGGCCCGGCGCATCGCGGCCGCAAACGCGGAAAGATCGGGCAGGGGGTGGCGGCCGGTCTTTCCGGGTGGGGCCGCGAGCTCGGTGTCGAGATCGACGTAGACGGCACCGGGCAGATGCCCCGTCTCGTATGCGGGGCGGCCGGGCGGCCCGCCGAGTTGCCAGCGCACATCGAGCAGGAGCGGAGGCTGCTCCTCCGCCAGCTCACTCATGAGATCGGATGCGGTGATGATGGCATGCATAGGAACCATCCTTGCGTAGATATCTCTGCGTCGATTGGACCACCCGGTCACCCGGTGTACGTCCGAGTGACACCAGAGCGCAATGAAGCCGAAACGGACGTGCAGTAGTAATTCAGACATTCTGCTGCGGGGCACGGCGAATTGCGGTTCCGCCAGGGCGCCATGTGCGACAGGTGGTGAAAACATCGGTCGAACCCCCCCGCATCAGCACCTCCGCACGACCGTCCCGCGCCGCCGACCGGCCCGGGGCCGCATGTCCACCACGATGGTCCGAGGAGAGATTGACGTATGACCCAGGCAGCGACTCGGCGCACACCGGGCACGCCCTGCTGGACGAGTCTGATGGTGCACAGCCTTGCCGCGACACAGGACTTCTACCACTCCCTGTTCGGCTGGGAGTTCACACCGGGCCCACAGCAGCTCGGCGCGTACGTCCGCGCGGTCCAGGGCGGCCGGCCGGTCGCCGGATTGAGCGAGCTGCCCCCGGAACGCCATTTGCCCGTGGCCTGGACGACCTATCTGGCGTCCGACGACGCCGATGAGACCGCCGAGATGATCCGCGCCTGCGGCGGCACCGTGGCAGTGGGCCCGCTGGACGCCGACGAGGCCGGCCGGATGCTGATCGCCGCCGACCCCGAGGGCGCGGTGTTCGGGGTCTGGCAGGAGTCCACGTACACGGCGGAGGAAACCGGGGCGCCGGGCACCCCGGTCTGGCACGAGCTGCTGACCCGTGAGGGCACCGGGGTCCACAAGTTCTACCGGATGGTCTTCGGCTACCAGGCGGAGACGGCGGCCGGGGAGGAGCCCGGCTGCCGCACCCTGCACCTGGACGGCCGGCCGGTCTGCGCGATCCAGAGCGTGGGCGACGCCCTGCCGCGCGACCGCGGCCCGTACTGGATGACGCACTTCGCGGTGGACGATGTGGACGACACGGTGCGCCGGGTGACCGAGTTGGGCGGTCAGGTGGTGCGGCCGCCGTCGCGGGGAGCGACCGGCCACCGGGCCACGGTACGGGACCCGGAAGGGGCCGCCTTCACCGTCGTACGGCGCGCCGAGGGATAGGCGGGAGCGCCGGCCGGAGGGCCAGGGGCTGAAGGGCTGAGGGGCTGATCAACGGGAGACCCCTCAGTCGACGGGCAGCACATCCGGCGACAGGGCGGCGACGCGGGCTCCGGCGGCCGTCACCCGGCGCCGGTGGTGACGTCGGCACAGCACCTCGTAACCGACCTCGCTCTCCGGCCGGTTGACGTCGCCCACGACGACCTGGGCGCCCTCGACGACCATCTGGCCGCCGACGGTACGGGCGTTGTGCGTCGCCCGGGCGCCGCACCAGCACAGCGCCTCCACCTGCAGCACCTCCACCCGGTCGGCGAGCTCCACCAGGCGCTGGGAGCCGGGGAAGAGCTTGCTGCGGAAGTCGGTGGTGATGCCGAAGGCGAAGACGTCCAGCTCCAGATCGTCCACCACCCGGGCGAGTTGGTCGATCTGGGGCGGGATCAGGAACTGCGCCTCGTCCACGATGACGTAGTCGACCCGGCCCCCGGCGGTCAGGGCCTGGACCACATGGTCGTAGAAGTCGAGGCCGTCGGCGACCTCGACCGCCTCGGTGGCAAGACCCAGCCGTGAGGAGAGCTTGCCCTCGCCCGCCCGGTCGTCCCGGGTGTAGATCATGCCCTGGAGCCCGCGAGCCGAGCGGTTGTGCTGGATCTGCAGAGCGAGGGTGCTCTTTCCGCAGTCCATCGTTCCGCAAAAGAACACCAGCTCGGGCATGGGGAAGCGGAGCCTTTCGTAGGGCGGGGTTGAACGGGGGCGCTCAGGAGCGTACTTCGAGGAGCGGCACCAGCTGCTCCACGGGGGTCATCGAACCGTGCAGCCCGACCATGGCGGACTCCTTCGGCTCGGTGTGCGAGGCGACGATCGCGACGTCGTCGCACGCGGCGGCCACGATATCGCCGATGCGGCGGTAGACCCGGTCGTCGACGCCCTTACCGCCGCCATCGGCACCGCCGGGCCCGCCGAACCAGCCCGCCTCGATGGCCTCGTCACGGCCGGCCACCCACATCCGCTCCCCCAGCACCTCACGCCAGACGGCCAGCACATCGCCCGCGGCGCCGGGAACGGCGTACACATGGCGGGCGCGGCCCTCGCCGCCCAGCAGCGAGACGCCCGCGCGCAGCTCCCAGTCCTCGTCGAAGTCGATGCGCGACTCCGGGTCGAAGGGGATGTCGATCATGCCGTGGTCGGCGGTCACATAGAGCGCCGAGCGGGGCGGGAGCTGTTCGGCGAGCCGCTGGGCGAGCCCGTCGACATAGCGGAGCTGATCACGCCACTCGGGCGAGTCCACGCCGAAGCGGTGCCCCTTGCCGTCCACCTCGCTGTAGTACGTGTAGACCAGCGAGCGGCCCGCGGCGCCGAGTTGCTCGGCCGCGAGGTCCATCCGCTCCTCACCGGTGAGCCGCCCGTGGAAGGTGCCGCCACTCAGGGCGATCTTGGTGAGCGGGGTCTCGGCGAACGTCGGCGCGGAGACCTGGCAGGTGTGCACGCCCGCGGCATCCGCGAGCTGGAAGACGGTCGGATACGGCTGCCAGTCGTGCGGATCCGTCCAGGGCTGCCAGCGCAGCTGGTTCATCAGCTGGCCGGTGCCGGGGTCCCGCACCGTATAGCCGGGCAGGCCGTGGGCGCCGGGAGGCAGTCCGGTGCCCACCGAGGCGAGCGAGGTCGCGGTGGTGGACGGGAAGCCCGCGGTGAGCGGCTTCCCGGCACCGCCCAGCGAACTGGGCAGCAGCGAGGTCAGGAAGGGCGCCTCGCCGGGGTGGGCGCGCAGCAGCTCCCAACCGAGGCCGTCGACCAGGAAGACGCAGACGCGGTCGGCGGGTGCGAGCCCCAGACCGGAGGAGAGCCCCGGGACCTCCTGGCCCGCGGCGACGGCGGGCAGCAGATCGGCGAGCGAGCCGGTGCCGTACTTCGGCAGGGGGGCGGAGCGGGGGTCGAGCGGCGTGGGCTCTGGCCAGAAGGAGGCGGCGGAGGGCAGCGGGCCGGTGGCGGAGCCGGACATCAGCGGCCGGTGTCCGGCGTGGCCGCGGTGGCCTCGGAGAGCGCCTGGGCGAAGGCCAGGGTCTGGCGCACGGTGTCGGGGCCGTCCCCCGCCTCGCTGACGCGCAGGCTGAGGTCGTCGGCGGTGGACGAGCCCGTGTAGCCGTGGTCGGCCTCGCAGTTGGGGTCGCCGCAGGCGGCGGGCTCCAGGTCGAGACGGCTGACGGCCCCCCAGCCGATGGTCAGCACCACCTCGCGGGGCAGTGTGCCCGGCGTGTACGACTCGGGGTTGGCCACGACCCGGCTGAGCACGACCGAGGAGATCCGCTGGAGCTTCACGGACTCGGTGGAGGTGGTGGCGTACGGCGAAGGGGAGGTGCCGTCCGCGGCCTGCTCGTCGGTGTGGCTGACGATGAAGCGGTTGCCGGTGAGGACCAGGACCGTGACATGGCGGCGGACCTCGTTGGCGTCGAAGGTGGTCTCCTGATGGACCAGGTACGACACGATGGGCTCACCACCCACGGCGGCCTCCACCGCTTCGGCCACGAGTGCCGGGTAATAGCCGCTGCGCTCGATCGCCGCGCGCAGCCCCTGGGTCGTCGTACCGGTCTTCGCCATGTGCACCATCCTACGGGGCCGCGCCGACACCGGCGCCGGTGCCCGCCAAGGCGCCGGACGACTCAGTAGGCGGGCATGTGGCGGGGGCCCAGGTCGGTGCGCGGGGGCGGCGGGGCGAGCCGCGCCGAGGCGCCGAGCACGGAGAGGCCCTGCTGGGCGACGACGACGGGTTCGAGGTCGACGGCGACCATCTCGGGTTGGTCGTCCACCAGGCGGGACACCCGCAGCAGCAGTTCCTCCAGGGCCGCGGTGTCCACGGGCTTGGAGCCGCGCCAGCCGAACAGCAGCGGCGCGGTCCGGATGGACCGGATCAGCTCGGCGGCGTCCCGGCCGGTGACGGGGACGAGGCCGTGGGCGGTGTCGCCGAGCAGTTCGGAGGGGGCGCCGGCGAGCCCGAAGGAGAGCACGGCCCCGGCGGCGGGGTCGATGGCGGCCCGGACGACGGTGTCCACGCCGCGTGGCGCCATCCGCTGCACGACCAGCCCCAGTTCCTCGGGCCGGCCCAGGTAGTCGGTCAACTCGGCGTAGGCCCGGCGCAGTTCCGTCTCACTGCCCAGCTCCAGCCGTACCCCGCCGAGGTCGGCGCGGTGGCGCAGGTGGGCGGCGGTGGGCTTGACCGCGACCGGGAAGCCGAGCCGCTCGGCGGCCCGCACGGCGGCGTCGGGGTCGGGCGCGGGGAGGGCGGGCAGCACGCTGACGCCGTAGCGGGCCAGGAGGCGCTGGGTGTCGGCGGCGGACAGCTCGACGCCGAGGCCCACGTCGTCGCCGGGCACGCTGCCCGTGGCTTCACCGATCCCGCCGCCCGCGCGGTCGCCCTTACCGTCGCCGGTCCCGCGGCCCGCGCCGTCGGCCGGGGTGCCGTCGGCCGGGGCGAGCAGCACCTGGATGTCGGCGGCCGCACCCGCCTCGTCGATGTCGTCGTACTCGGGGACCCGCCCGGGCTCGGCGGCCTCCTGCCGCCAGTGCGCGTACCGCACCGCCTCGGCGAGCGCGCGCACGGCCCGCTCGGCGGCGGGGTAGGCGGGGATCCGGCGGGTGCCAGGGGCGGGCTCGCCGCCGGTGCCGGCCAGGGCCTCCGCGAGCTCCTGGATCTCCAGGTGGACCACGGCCACCGGCTTGGCCGGACCGGGCCCGGAAGCCTGGGCCGCCTCCCTTACGGCCGTCGCGAGGGCCTTCGCGCTGCCGTCGCCGTCCCCAGGGCCGGCATTCCCGTCGCCGACCCAGGGGATGGCGGTGACCACGACGGCGTCGCAGGCGTCGTCGGTAAGGGCCTCGGCCAGGGCGCGCCGGAAGTCGTCCGGGGCGGCGGCCGTGGTCAGGTCGCGGGGCGGTAGCGGGCGGAGCCCCTCGGTGAGGCAGGCGTCGTAGGTGATCAGGCCGAGCGACTCGGAGTTGCCGAGGATGGCGACGCGTGGACCTGCGGGCAGCGGCTGGGAGGCGAGCAGCACCCCGGTGTCGGCGAGTTCGGTGACGGTGTCGACCCGGATGACGCCCGCCTGCCGCAGCAGATCGGAGACGGTGGCGTCCGGGATCTGTGTGGTGGGCACGGCATGGCCGGTGGGAGCGCTGCCGGTGTGGCGGGCGCCCTTGACGACGACCACCGGTTTGACGGCGGCGGTGCGCCGCGCGAGCCGGGTGAACTTGCGGGGGTTGCCGATCGACTCCAGGTACATCAGGACGACGTCGGTGCGCGGATCGTCGTACCAGTACTGGAGGAGGTCGTTGCCCGAGACGTCGGCGCGGTTCCCCGCGGATACGAAGGTCGATATCCCCGCGATCCCGGCGAGGCTCGCCAGCCCGGCGCCGCGCCGGTGCAGCCCGGACAGCAGTGCGATGCCGATCGCCCCGGACTGGGTGAACAGGCCGAGCCGGCCGGGGTCGGGCAGCTGCGGGGACAGGGAGGCGTTCAACCGGACGCCCTCGGCGGTGTTGCTGACGCCGAAGGCGTTGGGGCCGATGACGCGCATGCCGTAGGACCGGGCCTGGCGGACGAGGTCGCGCTGCCGGTCGCGGCCCTCGCTCCCGCTCTCGGCGTATCCGGCGGAGAGCACGACAAGGCCCTGGACGCCGTGCTCGCCGCATTCGGCCACGACGGCGGGCACCCGCTCGGCGGGGACGGCGACGACGGCGAGGTCCACGGGCTCCTCTATGGCGCGCAGCGAGCGGTGGGCCGGGACCCCCTCGGGCTCCAGGTGCGCCATGTCGTCGGGGAAGGCGTGGTTGACGGCGTGGACGCGCCCCGTGAAGCCGCCGTCCAGGAGGTTGCGCAGCACGGTGCGGCCGACTCCGCCGGGCGTGCGGCTGGTGCCGATGACGGCCACGGAGCCGGGCGCGAGCAGCCGCTGGACGGAGCGGGCCTCGGCCCGCTGCTCGCGGGCGCGCATGACGGCCAGGGAGCGGTCGGTGGGTTCGAGGTCGAATTCGAGGCGGACGACGCCGTCCTCGAAGCTGCGCTTCTGGGTGTAGCCCGCGTCCGTGAACACCTTGATCATCTTGGTGTTGGCGGGCAGCACCTCGGCGGCGAACCGGCGGATGTCCCGCTCGCGTGCGACGGCGGCGATGTGTTCGAGGAGCGCGGAGGCCACTCCGCGGCCCTGGTGGGCGTCCTGGACGAGGAAGGCGACCTCGGCCTCGTCGGCGGGGGCCGCGGCCGGCATCCCCCGTCCGTCGATGCGGTCGTAACGCACCGTGGCGATGAACTCATCCCCCACGATGGCCGCCAGGCCCACCCGGTCGACGTAGTCGTGGTGGGTGAAGCGGTGGACGTCGCGGTCGGAGAGGCGGGGGTAGGG
The DNA here is from genome assembly GCF_003595545.1 of Streptomyces sp. 11-1-2. Classification (NCBI taxonomy): domain Bacteria; kingdom Bacillati; phylum Actinomycetota; class Actinomycetes; order Kitasatosporales; family Streptomycetaceae; genus Streptomyces; species Streptomyces sp. 11-1-2. The sequence continues at coordinate 7,972,000 of NZ_CP022545.1, read as the reverse complement.
CGCGAAGAAGCGGTAGTACTTCGACTCGTCCGAGACCCGCTCGTAGAAGCTGACCAGCCGCTGGGCGTCATCGGGGGTGATGGGACGGATCTGTGCCGTACCGCCGTCCCGGAGCACCACATCGGCTTCCCAGTGGGTCGGGTAGGCGTGATGGTCCGACGGGCTCCGCATGGGGCCCAGGGTACGGGCCCGCCCGGTCCGGATGGTGGACACCCTTGCGTCGGGGCCAAGTGTCGGGGGAAGGTCCGTATCGGGCCAGTCCGGGCATGCCCGGGCTCACTCGGACATCGGCCGGGTGAATCCGGACACCGTATGATTTTGGTCTAGACAACAGCACCCGTCACACCTGAAGGGCAACACCATGGCTGAGCGCCGCGTCACCATCGGCTGGGCCGAGGGCCTGCACGCCCGCCCTGCGTCGATCTTCGTCCGGGCGGCCACCGCCGCCGGCGTCCCCATCACGATCGCCAAGGGCGACGGCACCCCGGTCAACGCCGCCTCCATGCTGGCCGTGCTGGGCCTCGGCGCCCAGGGCGGCGAGGTGGTCGTCCTCGCCTCCGACGCGGACGATGCCGAGGTCGCGCTCGACCGGCTGGCGAAGCTGGTGGCGGAGGGCCTCGAGGAGCTTCCCGAGACCGTCTGATCCCCCTCTGATTCACAGGTGATTCCCGTGTGATTCCCGCGTGGATCAAGGATTCGGCACGGCGGGGCCGCGGTGGCCATTACGGCCACCGCGGCCCCGTTGCTTTTCCGTTTCCACCCCGACTCGGAGGACCGGGAACCGGGCGCCGCGAAACCGCGCCGGGAATTCCCGAGAGTTGTATACGGGATCGCTGTTAATTCCGGCCGCTCGCCGTGTTTACGGAATGTTTCGAAGCCCTCACCGGAGTGGGGCGGCGCTGCCGGTATTCCGCCAGCGCGCGCTCGGTGTGCGCCGCGGCGAGCGCCCGCGCCCGGTCGGCGTCGCCGCGCGCCACCGCGTCCACCAGCGCGCCGTGCTCCGCCCAGGACTCCACGGCCCGCGCCGCCGGGTCGGGACGCCGGGCGCCCCCGGGCGGTGCGGCGTGCGCTACGGGCTGCGGCGCGGGAGCGGCCGCGTACACCCACACGGTCTTGCGGCGCAGCTGGACGAGCATCGCGGCCAGGCTCGGACTGCCGGACGCCTGGGCGAGCGTCTCGTGGAACCAGTCGCCCAGCGGCCGCAGTTCACCGAGCCGGCCGTGCTGGGCCCGCTCCCGGCCGAGCCGGACCAGCCCGCGCAGCACCTTCAGATGGGCCTCGGTGCGACGCTGTGCGGCCCGTGCGGCACCCAGCGGCTCCAGCAGCGCCCGGATGTCCAGCAGATCGGCCGCCTCGCGCTCGGAGGGCTGGGCGACGCAGGCACCGGCGTGCCGCCGGGTCGTCACGAAGCCCTCGGACTCCAGGGTGCGCAGGGCCTCGCGGACCGGCACCCGCGAGACGCCGTAGCGCCGGGCGAGAAGTTCCTCGGTGAGCCGGCTGCCGGGCTGATATGTGCCGGAGACGATGTCGTCGCGAATCGCCGTACACACCGCATGCGCCGAAATCCGGCGACCGCCCTGGACCGCGGTCGTATCCCCGCTCACTTCCGGTCCCACATTGTCGAACCTCCGCCTTAACGCCCGCGAAACGCATCCATGGAACGCGCATTGAACGACTCTATTCCAATCGGACGTCATTTCCGATGGCGGAGTGCATTTCATGGATATTTTTTGGTCAGCCGGCGGCGGCACGCCGAAGGCCCCGTCCGGTGGACGGGGCCTTCTCGGATTCTCGCGGGACCGCCGGCGTGCGCGGAGTCCCGCGAGGTCGGACGTGCGCGGAGTCCCGCGAGGTCAGACGTTGACGCCGTGCGAGCGCAGATACGCCAAGGGGTCGATGTCCGAGCCGTAGTCCGGGCTGGTGCGGGCCTCGAAGTGCAGATGCGGTCCGGTGACGTTGCCGGTGGCGCCCGACAGGCCGATCTGCTGGCCGGGGGTGACCTTCTGGCCGACCGAGACGCTGATCGACGACAGGTGGCCGTACTGGGTGTAGGTGCCGTCGTTCATCTTGATGACGACGTTGTTGCCGTAGGAGCCGCCCCAGCCCGCCTCGACGATCTCGCCCATGCCCACGGAGTGCACCGAGGTGCCGGAGGAGGCGTGGAAGTCGATGCCGGTGTGGCTGCCGGAGGACCACAGTCCGCTGGCCGCCTCGTAGCCGGTGGAGACGTAGGAGCCGCTGATCGGCGTCTCGAAGGTGTTGAGGCGCTTGCGCTCGGCCTCGCGCGCCGCGCGCTCCTTGGCCTCGCGCTCGGCCTTGGCCTTCTTCGCCGCGGCCTCCGCCTTTCTGGCGGCCTCCTGGCGGGCGATCGCCTCCGCCTTGGCCTTCGCGGCGGCCTGCTCGGCGGCGGTCTCCTGGGACTGCGCCTGGGCCTCGATGTGGTCCGCGATCCCGTCGCCGATCACGATCGCCTGGGTCAGACCGGTCTGCTGGGGGCTGGGGCCGGTGTCCGCGGCGAACGCCTGTCCGGTGATCCCGGCGACGACGCCCGAGGCGACGGTGGTGATGCCCACGACGTTCGCGCCGGCGCGGACGTTGATCTTGGTGGTGCGGCGGTGTTTCCCGGTGGCAGTGCGGGTGGACGCCATACTGAGGCGCACTCCTTTCCTTCCTTCTCGCCTACCGGGTTAGCTGACGGGTTCGGAGCAGGAAGGTCTCCTACGGACTCCTCCCCCGGCCGGGGAAGGCGCCCGATTCACCCCTGGGGACGTGTGGGTCCCCGGCTCCCCTGGCTCGCGCCGTACGGGGACTCGGCGATGACTGTCCGTGCCGCGGGTGCGGCGGGTTGCTGGCGAACAGCCGGACTGACGCTAAACGGGCCCGCTTTCGATCACCAAACGGTTCCGGTTTTTTGTTGCTCTCGCCACAAACCAAACAAGCTGTCACTCCCGCAAATCGGGCATGAAGGAAGGACCCCGGCATCCTTACGGGGCCAGGGTCCTTCCGCGGTGAGCTCGTTGACCGGACCGGCTGCCGGATCGTCCAGCGGACCCGGATCGTCAGCGAGCCGGCCGGATCGCGGGTTCTTGGTCCGGATCCGGCCAACCGGCCAACTCCGGGCGGCTCAGCCCGAGATGACGCGCACCTCGCCGATGCCCAGCGCCCGGACCGGCTCCTCGATCGCCGAGGCGTCCCCGACCAGCACCGTGACCAGCCGGTCCGCCGGGAAGGCGGACACCACCGCGGCGGTCGCCTCCACCGTGCCGGTCTCCGCGAGGCGGGCGTACAACTGCGCCTGGAAATCGTCCGGAAGGTGCTGCTCGACCTGGTCGGCGAGGGTGCCCGCGACGGACGCCGCCGTCTCGTACTTCAGCGGGGCGACGCCCACCAGGTTCTGCACCGCGACATCGCGCTCCTCGTCGGTGAGCCCCTCCTCCTTCAGCGTGCGCAGCACCTTCCAGAGGTCCTCCAGCGCGGGCCCGGTGACCTCGGTGGCCACCGAGCCGCTGATCGCCAGCATGGCGGCGCCCGCGGAGCCGCCCGAGGGCGCCGGGGGCGCGGAGCGCAGCACCTGGCCGAAGGCGCGCACCCCGTAGGTGTAGCCCTTCTCCTCGCGCAGCACACGGTCGAGGCGGGAGGTGAGGGTGCCACCCAGGCAGTACGTGCCGAGCACCTGCGCGGGCCAGACCCGGTCATGGCGGTCGGCGCCGACGCGCCCGATGAGCAGCTGGGTCTGCACCGCGCCCGGCCGGTCGACGATCACCACACGGCCGAGGTCGTCCGCGACGATCGGGGGAACCGTGCGCGGCGCGCCCGCCCCGCCCGTCCAGGCGCCCAGGGTGTCGGCGAGCGCCCCATCGAGGTCGACCCCGGTGAGATCGCCCACGATGACGGCGGTGGCCGTGGAAGGGCGGACATGCGCCTCGTAGAAGGCCCGCACGGCCGCGGCGTCGATGCCCTCGATGGTCTCCTGGGTGCCCTGGCGCGGCCGGGACATCCGCGATTCGGCCGGGAAGAGGGCCGCGGAGAGGGCCATCGAGGCGCGGCGGGCCGGGTTGGCCAGCTCATGGGGGATCTCGTCCAGCCGGTTGCGCACCAGCCGCTCGACCTCGCCGTCCGGGAAGGCGGGGGCGCGCAGGGCGTCGGCCAGCAGCCCGAGCGCCTTGGGCAGCCGGGAGACCGGGACCTCCAGGGAGACGCGGAGGCCGGGGTGGTCGGCATGCGCGTCCAGCGTGGCGCCGCAGCGCTCGAGCTCGGCGGCGAACTCCTCGGCGTCGTGCTTGTCGGTGCCCTCCGACAGGGCGCGCGCCATGATCGTGGCGACGCCTTCGAGCCCGGTCGGCTCGGCGTCCAGCGGCGCCTCCAGATTGATCTCGACGGCGACGACCTGCTGGCCGGGGCGGTGACAGCGCAGCACCGTAAGGCCGTTGGACAGCTCACCGCGCTCGGGGGCCGGGAACGCCCACGGCTTGGGCGCACCGCCCTTGGGCTGCGAGTGGAAGGTCATGGTCGCGGTGACGGCGTCGCTCACTGGGCCGCCTCCCCTTCTGCGTCGGTCTCGGCGGCTTCGGCGGTGTCGGCTGCGTCCTCAGCGCCCTGGACGGGCTCGTAGACCAGCACGGCGCGGTTGTCGGGGCGCAGCCGCGCCGCGGCCACGGCCCGCACCTCCTCGGCGGTGATGTCGAGCACTCGCTCCACGGCGGTCAGCGCCAGCTGCGGGTCGCCGAAGAGCACGGCGTACCGGCAGAGCTCGTCGGCCCGGCCGCCGACCGTGGCCAGCCGGTCCAGCCACTCGCGCTCGATCTGCGCCTGCGCCCGCTCCATCTCCTGCGGGGTCGGCCCCTCCTCGGCGAAGCGGGCCAGCTCCTCGTCGACGGCGGTCTCGATGGCCGGCACCTCGACGCCGCCGGAGGTCTTCACGTCCAGCCAGCCCAGCGAGGGGGCGCCGGACAGCCGCAGCAGGCCGAATCCGGCGGCCACGGCGGTGCGGTCACGGCGCACCAGGCGGTTGTGGAGCCGGGAGGACTCCCCGCCGCCGAGGACGGTCAGCGCCAGATCGGCGGCGTCGGCCTCACGGGTGCCGTCGTGCGGCAGCCGGTAGGCGGCCATCAGGGCACGGGCGGGGACCTCTTCCTCCACGACCTCGCGCAGCTGGTCGCCGATCACCTCCGGGAGCGTGCCGTCGCGGGGCGGCCGCTTGCCGTCGTGGGAGGGGATGGAGCCGAAGTACTTCTCGATCCAGGCGAGCGTCTGCTCGGGGTCGATGTCACCGACGATCGACAGCACGGCGTTGTTCGGGGCGTAGTAGGTGCGGAAGAACTCCCGCGCGTCCTCCAGGGAGGCCGCGTCCAGGTCGGCCATGGAGCCGATCGGGGTGTGGTGGTACGGGTGGCCCTCGGGGTACGCCATGGAGACGAGCTTCTCGAAGGCGGTGCCGTACGGGACGTTGTCGTACCGCTGGCGGCGCTCGTTCTTGACGACGTCGCGCTGGTTCTCCAGGCTCTCCTCGTCCAGCGCGGTCAGGAGGGACCCCATCCGGTCGGCCTCCAGCCACAGGGCGAGCTCGACCTGGTGGGCGGGCATCGTCTCGAAGTAATTGGTGCGCTCGAAGCTGGTCGTGCCGTTGAGCGAGCCGCCGGCCCCCTGCACCAGCTCGAAGTGGCCGTTGCCGGTCACCTGCGCCGAGCCCTGGAACATCAGGTGCTCGAAGAGGTGAGCCAGGCCGGTGCGCCCCTTGACCTCATGGCGCGAGCCGACGTCGTACCACAGACAGACCGCGGCGACCGGGGTCAGATGGTCCTCGGAGAGCACCACGCGCAGGCCATTGGCCAGGCGGTGCTCGGTCGCTTTCAGGCCGCCGGAGCCGGCCTGCTGCGTGGCCGTGTGACCCATGGGCATGTACGTCCCTTCGATCGCGTGATGGAGCGCGTGCCAGCCGCATGCGCAGCGCTTCTGTCACTGTATGCAAGGGGACGGACATCTGGCGAAGTTCCGGTCCGTTCCCGCCCTCCCGAGCTGCCGCGAACCGTTTCCGCAGCCTCTCGGGCGCAGCGCGTCGCCCTTCGAGAGGCCGTCACACGGGGCCGCCGGACCCGGTTTCGGGGCCCGCGCCGGCCCTTGCGACCCCGGGCCGTTCCACACTTGTCGGCGGCCCGGGCCACAATGGTCCGCGTCAGATCCCGCATCGGCAGTTGAAGGAGCCGCAAGCGCGATGGCCCGCCGCAGCACGAAGACCCCGCCGCCGGACGACTTCGAGGAGCGCATCCTCGACATCGACGTCGTCGACGAGATGCAGGGCTCCTACCTCGAGTACGCCTACTCGGTCATCTACTCGCGCGCGCTGCCCGACGCCCGTGACGGACTGAAGCCCGTGCACCGCCGCATCCTCTACCAGATGAACGAGATGGGGCTGCGCCCCGAGCGCGGCTTCGTCAAGTGCGCCCGCGTCGTCGGTGAGGTGATGGGAAAGCTCCATCCGCACGGCGACGCGTCGATCTATGACGCGCTGGTGCGCATGGCGCAGCCGTTCTCCATGCGCCTGCCGATGGTCGACGGCCACGGGAACTTCGGCTCCCTGGGCAACGACGACCCGCCCGCCGCGATGCGGTACACCGAGTGCCGGATGGCGTCGGCGACCTCGCTGATGACGGAGTCGATCGACGAGGAAACGGTCGACTTCTCACCGAACTACGACGGCAGTGAGCAGGAGCCGGTCACCCTCCCCGCCGCCTATCCGAACCTGCTGGTCAACGGCACGTCCGGGATCGCGGTCGGCATGGCGACCAATATGCCGCCGCACAACCTGGGCGAGGTCATCGCCGCCGCCCGCCATCTCATCAGGCACCCGGGCGCGGACCTCGACACCCTGATGCGCCATGTGCCGGGCCCCGACCTGCCCACCGGCGGCCGGATCGTGGGCATGAGCGGCATCCGGGACGCGTACGAGACCGGGCGCGGCACCTTCAAGATCCGCGCCACGGTGGCCGTGGAGGACGTGACGGCCCGCCGTAAGGGCCTCGTCGTCACCGAGCTGCCCTTCGCCGTGGGGCCCGAGAAGGTCATCTCCAAGATCAAGGACCTGGTCGGCGCGAAGAAGCTGCAGGGCATCGCGGACGTCAAGGACCTCACCGACCGCGAGCACGGGCTGCGGCTGGTCATCGAGATCAAGAACGGCTTCAACCCCGAGGCCGTACTGGAGCAGCTCTACAAGCTCACGCCGATGGAGGAGTCCTTCGGCATCAACAACGTGGCGCTGGTGGACGGCCAGCCGCTCACGCTGGGGCTCAAGGAGCTGCTGGAGGTCTATCTCGACCACCGCTTCAACGTGGTCCGGCGGCGCAGCGAGTTCCGCCGCACCAAGCGCCGCAACCGGCTGCACCTGGTCGAGGGTCTGTTGGTGGCCCTCCTCGACATCGACGAGGTCATCCGCCTCATCCGGCAGAGCGACAACGCGGCGGAGGCCAAGCGGTCCCTCATCGAGCGCTTCGGCCTCTCCGAGGTCCAGACGCAGTACATCCTGGACACTCCGCTGCGCCGGCTGACCAAGTTCGACCGGCTGGAGCTGGAGTCGGAGCGCGACCGGCTCAAAACCGAGATCGAGGAGCTGACCCGGATCCTCGACTCCGACGCCGAGCTGCGCAAGCTGGTCTCCGGCGAACTGGCCGCGGTGGCAAAGAAGTTCGGCACCCCGCGCCGCACGGTGCTGCTGGAGTCGTCGAACGCACCGGTGACCGCGGTGCCGCTGGAGGTCGCGGACGACCCCTGCCGGGTGCTGCTGTCCTCCACCGGGCTGCTGGCCCGTACCGCCGACGGCGAGCCGTTCCCGGTCGAGGGGAAGGTCAAGCGCGCCAAGCACGATGTGATCCTCTCCGCGGTCCCGGCGACGGCCCGGGGATCCGTGGGGGCGGTGACCTCGACCGGGCGGCTGCTGCGGCTCACGGTGATCGACCTCCCGATGCTCCCGGAGTCGGCCGGGCCGCCCAATCTGGCGGGGGGAGCGCCCATCGCCGAGTTCCTCTCCCTGGAGGAGGGCGAGGAGCTGATCTGCCTCACCACCCTGGACGAGTCCTCACCGGGGCTCGCGATCGGCACGGAGCAGGGCGTCGTCAAACGCGTGGTCCCCGACTACCCGGCCAACAAGGACGAGTTGGAGGTCATCGGCCTCAAGGAGGGCGACCGGATCGTGGGCGCGGTGGAACTGCGCACCGGCGAGGAGGATCTGGTCTTCATCACCGACGACGCCCAGCTACTGCGCTACGCGGCGGGCCAAGTGCGGCCGCAGGGACGCGCCGCGGGCGGTATGGCGGGCGTCAAGCTCGCCTCCGGCGCCAAGGTGATCTCGTTCACGGCCGTCGACCCGGCGAGCGACGCGGTGGTCTTCACGATCGCGGGCTCGAGCGGCACGCTCGATGACTCGGTACAGCAGTCGGCCAAGCTCACCCCCTTCGACCAGTACCCGCGCAAGGGCCGGGCCACGGGCGGGGTGCGCTGCCAGCGGTTCCTGAAGGGCGAGGACATCCTGGTCCTGGCCTGGGCGGGCGCGACCCCGGCCCGCGCGGCGGGGGCGAACGGAACCCCGGCGGCGCTGCCGGAGATCGACCCGCGCCGGGACGGCTCGGGTGAGCCGCTCGCCAAGCCGGTGACGGTGGTGGCCGGACCGGTGTAGCCCGGCACGAACAGCACGAGCGCGCAGCAGGGGCGCGGCACCGCGAGGGTGCCGCGCCCCTTGCCGTTCACGGGCCCCTGCGGCTTTCGCGGGCCCCCTCACCGTTCACGGGCCCCCGCGGCGTTCACAGGCGCCCGCGCCGTTCACGCCCCTGGCCCCGGCGCCCTGGGACGGCGGAAGGCTCACGGAAGGCCCCGACCCTCGCGGGCGGCGGAAGGTCACGGCACACGTGTCAGTGGCCGCTGCCGTTGCGCCGGGCGCGCAGCTGCCGGAGGGCGAGGCGCGCACCGGTGTGGCCACGGTCCGCCGCCCGCCGGAAGTGCCGCTCCGCCTCGCCCAGCTCACCATGGTCCAGATGGACGGTGCCGAGCACCACCATGGCCAAGAGATCACCCGTCGCGGCGGCCTTGCCGAGCCAGTGGACCGCCTCGGCGTACGCGCCCCGCTCGCCCAGCCCGATGCCGTAGACGGTCATCCCCCGCGGATCACCGGCCTCGGCCGCCCTACGGGCGAGCGATTCCGGAATCGGCCGCCCCTCGTCGTAGGCCGCCCTCACGATCGCCCTCAGCCCGGGATCCAGCGAGCGCGCCCCGCGTCTCCCCCGGCGCCTGCGCCATCGCGCCCATAAACCGCCCATATCCGCCCCCTCCACCCCCGAAGCGCCATTGTCGCGCCTGGCTCCCACCCCATGGAACGGCAGGCACACGGCGGGATGCGGACTGCCACCCTCCGTCGCATGCGGACCGTAAGGCGCCCACGCGGCTCCCGCCGCTCGTTCTTCCGGGGGCTCCGGTGCGCACGCACAGCGCACGCTCACGGCTCCGGCGCGCACTATCGATCAAGAGAGGTTAGGCTTACCTTCGTGAGCACGTGCGCGACCGCTTCCCGCGACCTGTCCGAGCCGCTCGCCGGGACGGCGGCCACCGCCCCCACCTGGCTGCTGGTGGAACAGCCCGGGCCCTGGGGCACTGAGGCCCTCACCGCCAGCAGGCTCGACAGGGCCCTCGGACGCGCGCTGGAGCGCGCCGCCGAGGACACCGGCGTACGGGTCGCGCTGATCCGCCGCCCCGGCCGTCACGCCGATCTGCACACCGGCGCGCGGCACCGGGTCTTCGTGGCCCACACCCGGCCCGGCCGCTCCTGGATTCGCACCACCGCCCTGGACGACCCCGCACGGCTGCTCGGCCTGGACTTCGCCGCGCTGGGCGCGGGCGACCCCGGCGGGCTCACCCTGCGCCCCCACGACCCCGCGGCCTGGGAGGAGTACACCGGCGATCCGCTGGTGCTGGTGTGCACCAACGGCAAGCGCGACCGCTGCTGCGCCCTCCTCGGCCGCCCGCTGGCCGGTGAGCTGGCCGCCTCCGGTGTCCACGGCACCTGGGAGATCACCCATATCGGCGGCCATCGCTTCTCCCCCACCCTCGTCGTGCTGCCGCACGGCTACACCTACGGCCGTGCCACCGCGCAAGGCGTCAAGGACGTCATCGAGGCGCTGCGGCAGGGCCGGGTCATCACCGAGGGCTGCCGAGGCCGCTCCGCCTGGGAGCGCCCCGGCCAGGCGGCGGAGCTGGCCGTCCGCGAGCTGACCGGCGAGGACGGGGCGGACGCGCTGACCGTCGCGGGGACCGAGGGCGAGGCCCCGGTCTGGTCGGTGACCGTCGCGCACCGCGACGGCCGGGCCTGGCGGGTGAGCGTCGCGCAGGTCGCCACGGCGCCGCCGCGGCCGGAGAGCTGCGGCTCGCCCCTGGGCTCCCCGGCCCGGATGGAGGTCGTCGGGATCCAGGTCGCGAGGCAGCCCGCGCATGGCGTACGGGCGATGGCCGCCGGCCGCCTCTGAGCCCACACCCCGCGCCCGTGGCACTCCGAGATCGCCGCCCTTCCCTCTGACACGCCATGCCGCCCCGGGATCGCCGCTCCCGGCCCCCTCCCCGGGGTCCTGACGCGGCCCCTCCGGCCCGCCCTTGGTTACCCTTCGTTGCCATGAGCGCCGCGATACCGCCGGGGCAGACAGCCACGGCCACAAGGTGGCGCATCGGCTGGCCCCGACGCGTCTTCTCCCAGGTCCTGCTGATGCAGCTGGCCATCGCCACGGGTGTCACCGTGCTCGCGACCGGCCTCTTCCTCGCGCCGCTCAGCGACCACCTCGACGACCAGGCCATGCGCCGGGCCCTCGCCATCGCCCAGACCACGGCCGCCGAGCCCCGGCTGGCCGAGGCGCTCCAGCGCACCCGGCCCACCGCCGACGGGCCCGTGCAGACCGAGGCGGAGCGCATCCGCCGGGCGACCGGCGCCGAATACGTCGTGATCATGGATCGGGGCGGGGTGCGCTGGTCGCACACCTCCCCGGGCGAGATCGGGAAGCATGTCTCCACCGACCCCACCGACGCCATCGAGGGCCGGGAGATCATGGAGATCGACGAGGGCACCCTCGGCCGCTCGGCCCGTGGCAAGGTGCCACTGCGCGCCGAGAGCGGCCGTATCGTGGGCGCCGTCTCGGTGGGCATCTCCTACGAGAGCGTGCGCGCCCGGCTCGTCGCCTCGGTCCCGGAGATGCTCGCCTACGCGGGCGGCGCGCTCGCCGTCGGCGCCCTCGCGGCGTATGTGGTCGCCCGCCGGCTCCAGCGACGCACCCATGATCTGGCCTTCTCCGACATCTCCGCGCTGCTCGCCGAGCGCGAGGCGATGCTCCACGGCATCCGGGAAGGCGTCGTCGCCCTCGACGCCCACGGCCGCATCCGGCTGGTCAACGACGAGGCGCAGCGGCTGCTGGAGCTGTGCCCCGAGGACACCGGCCGGCCCCTGGAGGCGGTGCTCGCCCCGGGCCGTACGACCGATGTGCTGTCCGGCCGGGTCACCGGCGCCGATCTGCTGACCGTCAGCGGCGGCCGGGTGCTGGTCGCCAACCGGATGCCGACGGACGACGGCGGTGCGGTGGTCACTCTCCGCGACCGCACCGAACTGGAGCGGCTGGGCCGCGAGCTGGACGGCACCCGGGGGCTGATCGACGCGCTGCGGGCGCAGGACCATGAGCACGCCAACCGGATGCACACCCTCCTGGGCCTGCTCGAACTCGAACTGCACGACGAGGCGATGGAGTTCATCACCGAGGCGATCGGGGTGCACCGGGCCACCGCCGAGCAGGTCACCGAGCGGGTGCACGATCCGCTGCTGGCCTCCCTGCTGGTCGGCAAGGCCACGGTCGCCACCGAACGCGGGGTCTCGCTGTCCGTCGCCGAGGACAGCCTGCTGCCCAACCGGCTGGTGGACCCGCCGGGGCTGGTGACGATCGTCGGCAATCTCATCGACAACGCCTTGGACGCGGCGGTCGGTTCGCGGGAGCCGCACGTCGAGGTGGAGCTGTGCGCGGACGACCGTACGGTGCTGCTGCGGGTCTCCGACACCGGCCCCGGGATCCCCGCCGACCGGCGCGATGTGGTCTTCACCGAGGGCTGGTCGACCAAGGAGCCGCCCGTGCACGGCAAACGCGGCATAGGGCTCGCGCTGGTCCGCCGCCTGGCCGGGCGCCAGGGTGGCAGCGTCCGCGTGTCCGACCGCGAGGGCGGGGGCGCGGAGTTCACCGTCGTCCTCCCCGAGGCGCTGGCCGAACAGCCGGCCGGGGCGCCGCTGACCGCGACAGGAGAGCCACGATGACCCTTGGATCCGGACCGGGCGGGCTCCTGGAGGTGCTGGTCGTGGACGACGACGTCCGGGTGGCCCGGGTCAACGCCGCGTACGTCGGAAAAGTGGCCGGTTTCCGTGTCGCGGGGCAGGCGCACTCCGCCGCCGAGGCGCTGGCCGTCCTGGAGACCACCCCCGTCGACCTGGTGCTGCTCGACCACTATCTGCCGGATGAGACGGGGCTGTCGCTGGTGCGGCGACTGCGGCAGCTCGGCCACCACACCGACATCATCATGGTGACCGCGGCCCGCGATATCGCGACCGTCCAGGCGGCGATGCGCCATGGTGCGCTGCAGTACCTGGTCAAGCCCTTCACCTTCGCGGGGCTGCGCGCCAAGTTGGAGGGGTACGCGGCGCTGCGCCGTGCGCTGGAGGGCGACGGCGAGGCCGGACAGGACCAGGTGGACCGGATCTTCGGCGCCCTGGGCGGCGCCTCGGCCGGCCCCGCGGAGCTGCCCAAGGGCCACTCGGCGCTCACCGCCGATCTCGTACGAGAGGTGCTGCGGGGCGCCGAGGGCCCGCTGTCGGCGCAGGAGGTGGCCGAGCGCTCCTCGCTCAGCCGACAGACCGCACAGCGCTATCTGAAGCTGCTGGAGCGCACGGGGCGGGTGCGGCTCAGCCTGAAATACGGCGAGACCGGCCGCCCCGAGCACCGGTATGTGTGGGTCTGATCTCAGCCAAGCACCGCCGTGCGGGGGTCTGTCCCCCGCCCTGTTCCCTGTCCGTCAGGCCGCGCCCGCCCCGGTGAGGGCCCGCACCTCCGTCTCGGCGTGCATGGCGGCATGGCCGGGGACGTCCGCGGGCGCGGGTGAGGTGACCGTCCCGAGCCAGCCCGCGAGGAACCCGAGGGGCACCGAGACCAGGCCCGGGTTCTGCAGCGGGAAGAGGTGGAAGTCCACCCCCGAGAAGATCGCGTTCACTGCCGCATTCGCCGCGTGACCAAGGATGGGCAGATCAGAAAGATCCAGGACCCTTCAATACCGGACGTTCACCCCATCAGGTGACTCAGGTGATGAACGGCCCGGAATCGGCACTCCAGCCGCGGGCCGGGCGGGAAACGCCGACGGGGCCTCCCGGGTGGGAGACCCCGCCGAACCGGCCGTGGCGACAGGCCAGGCGTCAGACGTCGATGCGCGACCGGTCCAGGGTCGCCGCCGAGTTGGTGATGAACTCCTTACGGGGCGCGACCTCATTGCCCATGAGCAGGTCGAAGGCGCGCTCGGCGGCCTCCAGGTCGCTGATGTTGATGCGCCGCAGGGTGCGGTGGCGCGGGTCCATCGTGGTCTCCGCGAGCTGGTCGGCGTCCATCTCACCCAGACCCTTGTAGCGCTGGATGCCGTCCTTGTAGCGGACCTCGCGGCGCTGGAGGTCCAGCAGCGTCTCCTGAAGCTCCTGGTCGGAGTAGGTGTAGACGTACTTGCTCTGCCCCCGCTTGGGGTTCACCAGCTCCACCCGGTGCAGCGGCGGCACCGCCGAGAAGACCCGTCCCTGCTCGACCATCGGCCGCATATAGCGCTGGAAGAGGGTCAGCAGCAGACAGCGGATGTGCGCGCCGTCGACATCGGCGTCGGCGAGGAAGATCACCTTGCCGTAGCGCGCCTGGTCGATGTCGAAGGTCCGGCCCGATCCGGCCCCTATCACCTGGATGATCGCGCCGCACTCGGCGTTCTTGAGCATGTCCGAGATCGACGACTTCTGCACATTCAGGATCTTGCCGCGGATCGGCAGCAGCGCCTGGAACTCGGAGTTCCGGGCCAGCTTGGCCGTACCCAGCGCCGAGTCCCCCTCGACGATGAACAGCTCGCTGCGGCCCACGTCGTCGCTGCGGCAGTCGGCCAGCTTCGCGGGCAGCGAGGAGGTCTCCAGCGCGGTCTTGCGGCGCTGCGCCTCCTTGTGCTGGCGGGCCGCGATGCGCGTACGGGCCGCGGCCACGACCTTCTCCAGGACGGCGCGGGCCTGCTGCTTGGCATCCCGCTTGGAGGAGGTCAGGAACTCCTTGAGCTCCTTGGAGACCACATTGGCCACGATCCGGGAGGCCGCCGAGGTGCCCAGCACCTCCTTGGTCTGGCCCTCGAACTGCGGCTCGGCCAGCCGGACGGTCACCACCGCCGTCAGGCCCTCCATGGCGTCGTCCTTGACGACGTCGTCCTCGGCGACGCGCAGCAGCTTGGCGGAGCGCAGCGCCTCGTTGACCGTCCTGGCGATCGCGCGCTCGAAGCCGGCGACATGGGTGCCGCCCTTGGGGGTCGCGATGATGTTGACGAACGACTTCACGGTCGCGTCGTATCCGGTGCCCCACCGCAGCGCGATATCGACGCCCAGGTCGCGGGTGACCTCGGTCGGCGTCATATGGCCGCGCTCGTCGAGGACCGGCACGGTCTCCTTGAAGGTGCCCTGCCCGGACAGCCGCAGCACATCGCAGACAGCCTTGTCCTGGGCGAGGTACTCGCAGAACTCGCTGATCCCCCCGTCGTACCGGAAGGTCTCCTCGACCGACCCCTCCCGCCCCTCCAGGGCCCGCTCGTCCCGGACGACCAGGGTCAGCCCCGGCACCAGGAACGCGGTCTGCCGGGCGCGGGCGTACAGCGTCTCCACGGAGAGCTTGGCGTCCTTGAGGAAGATCTGGCGATCCGCCCAGTAGCGGATGCGGGTGCCGGTGCGGGTCTTGGGGACCCTCTTGCCCTTGAGGAGGCCGCTGGACGGGTCGAACGGAGCGTCCGGCCCGGATTCGGTGAAGATCCCGGGGACGCCGCGGCGGAAGCTGATCGCGTGGGTCTTGCCGTGGAGGTCCACCTCCACGTCGAGACGGGCGGACAGCGCGTTCACCACGGAGGCGCCGACGCCGTGCAGACCGCCGGAGGCCGCGTACGCGCCGCCGCCGAACTTTCCGCCGGCGTGCAGCTTGGTCATCACGACCTCGACGCCGGACAGCCCCGTCTTGGGCTCGACGTCCACCGGGATCCCCCGGCCGTTGTCGCGCACCTCCACAGAGCCGTCGTCGTGGAGGATCACCTCGATGTGATCGCAATAGCCGCCCAGGGCCTCGTCCACCGAGTTGTCGATGATCTCCCAGAGGCAGTGGCTGAGTCCGCGGCTGTCGGTCGAGCCGATGTACATGCCAGGGCGCTTGCGCACTGCCTCGAGCCCCTCGAGGACGAGAAGGTGCCGCGCGGTGTAGTTGGAGCCGCCCCGGTCTGCTCCGGTCAGCAGCGCAGTGGACGGCACGGACGTGTCGGCGGTCACGCGGTTCGCTCCTCGCTGAATTTCTGGTTGGCCCAGTTGTGGGCACGATGGTGGCATGGTCGCGCCCGTCAGAGCGTACCGAGGCCTGATAGAGCCTTTGTGCCGCCACCCGTTGAAACGTCCATGCTAGTCGCACCGGCCACCGTTTCGCTCGTACGTTCGATACCTGACGGGGGTGACGCACACATCACGTTCCCTTTCAGGCATGAACCATTTAGGCTCCGGGCACGTCATCATTCACAACCGGCAACCCGGCCGGGAGCGTGAACCAGACAAACGACTCGATACACCAAAGCTAGGCAATACGGCCCATTCGCCGCCAAACGTCACCATCCGGCCTACTCAGAAGCAATTTTTGGGAAAAAGCCACGAGCGGGAACGATTTCAGGCTGGTTGGATGTTGACCCTGGTACGACAGCTCGTCGAGCTAGAGAAGAGGCGACGTGACTACTGTTCTGACCCCCGCGAGCCCGTTGACGGCCGCTGACCGCTGCGACCGCTGCGGCGCCCAGGCGTACCTGCGCGTGGTGCTGATCAGCGGTGGTGAACTGCTCTTCTGTGCCCATCACGGGCGCAAGTTCGAGCCGGAACTCAAGAAGATCGCCGCGGAAATACAGGACGAGACCGAGCGGCTCACCGCAGCTCCGGCGTCCACGTCCGACGACGAACGCTGAGGCCTCACACCCACGACGACGAGCGACGCCGGCCCAGGGCCGGATTCCGGGCGGTCTGCCCCCGAGTGGGGCGGCCGCCCACGCTCGTTTCGTGGGTCCGTCCGCACAACCCCTGGGGCCCTCCGGGGCTCCCTCCAGGATCCGCCGCCATCACGGGGCTCGTCTCAGCCATGGGCGGCCACCAGATCGGCCACCGCCGAGATCCTCGTGTAGACCCCGGGCCGCCCCGCCTCGGCGCATCCGCTGCCCCAGGACACCAGGCCCACCAGCCGCCCCCGGGCGACCAGCGGCCCTCCGCTGTCCCCCTGACAGGCGTCCCGGCCCCCGTCCGGCAGCCCGGCGCAGACCATGGACCGCGGGTCATAGTCCCCCTCCGCGCTGCCCGGGTAGGCGCGCTCACAGACCGTGTCGGCCAGCACCTGCACGGATGCCGTGCGCAGCGCCGACGCATAGCTGCCATCGCCCTGCGTATCGCCCCAGCCGTACACCGCGGCCTTTTCCCCCGGCCGGTACGCCCGGTCGCCGCTGCCCGCCATGGGGATGCGGTAGGCCGCCGGCACCGCGACGCCCAGGGTGAGCACCGCGATGTCCCCGGCCCTGTTGTCGCCCTCGTATGCCGGATTGACCCACACGCGCGCCGTCGGGTACTCCACCCCGTCGCTCTTCCGCAGGTCATTGCGGCCGATGATCACCCTGAGGTCCTTGACCTGCCGCCAGTCCATGCCGAGCACCCCACGGCTCAGGCAGTGGGCCGCCGTGACGACCGTCGTGGGCCCCACCACCGCCCCGCCGCAGAACTGGCCCGACCTCTTCTCTCCGAAGAGCGCACGGCTGGCCAGGGCCACCGTCCAGGGCGCCTCGACCGTACGGGCCGGATGCCCGCCGATCACGACACGGTCGGCCGTCGCCGGAGCGGGCGCGGTGAGCACCATCGCGAGCGCGGCGGCCAGCGGCACCACCAGGACGAGGAGCGAGCGGAGCGACGTACGCATGCGGCCTCCTGACCATACGGAGCGTCTCGCACGCTCAGAGTTACCCCCTGTGTCGCAAACCGCATCCCGAGTGGGCCAAGCGGGGAACTCGGCGCCGCGGCAGCGCGAAGGCCGGGCCCCTCGAGGGGCCCGGCCTTCGCGCTGTACCGCTTCGGTTATGCGGCGGCGGTCCGCATCAGTCCAGGTAGTCGCGGAGGACCTGGGAGCGGGACGGGTGGCGCAGCTTCGACATCGTCTTGGACTCGATCTGACGGATGCGCTCACGCGTCACGCCGTAGACCTTGCCGATCTCGTCGAGGGTCTTCGGCTGGCCGTCGGTGAGGCCGAAGCGCATCGAGACCACGCCCGCCTCACGCTCGCTGAGCGTGTCGAGCACGGAGTGCAGCTGCTCCTGCAGCAGGGTGAAGCTGACCGCGTCGGCCGGGACGACCGCCTCGGAGTCCTCGATGAGGTCACCGAACTCGCTGTCGCCGTCCTCGCCCAGCGGGGTGTGCAGCGAGATCGGCTCACGGCCGTACTTCTGGACCTCGATGACCTTCTCGGGGGTCATGTCGAGCTCCTTGGCCAGCTCCTCCGGGGTGGGCTCACGGCCCAGGTCCTGGAGCATCTGGCGCTGGACGCGCGCCAGCTTGTTGATGACCTCGACCATGTGCACCGGGATACGGATGGTGCGGGCCTGGTCGGCCATGGCGCGGGTGATCGCCTGACGGATCCACCAGGTGGCGTACGTGGAGAACTTGTAGCCCTTGGTGTAGTCGAACTTCTCGACGGCGCGGATCAGACCGAGGTTGCCCTCCTGGATGAGGTCCAGGAAGAGCATGCCGCGGCCCGTGTAGCGCTTGGCCAGGGAGACCACCAGACGGAGGTTGGCCTCCAGGAGGTGGTTCTTGGCGCGGCGGCCGTCCTCGGCGATGATCTCCAGCTCACGCTTGAGCTTGGGAGCCAGCTTGTCCGAGTTGGCGAGCTTGTCCTCGGCGAACAGACCGGCCTCGATGCGCTTGGCGAGCTCGACCTCCTGCTCGGCGTTGAGCAGCGGGACCTTGCCGATCTGCTTGAGGTAGTCCTTGACCGGGTCGGCCGTGGCACCGGCCGCGGCGACCTGCTGCGCGGGGGCGTCGTCCTCGTCCTCGTCGGAGAGCACGAAGCCCGCGTTCTCGGGCTCGGCCTCGGCGCCCTCGGGACCGGGCTTGCCCGGTGCGGCCTCCTCGATGACCTCGTCGCCCTCGAGAAGCTCGTCGGTGACGTCCTTCTTGGCGGTGGTCTTCTTCCCGACCGTCTTCTTAGCGGCGGCGGTGGTCTTCTTCGCGACCGTCTTCTTGGCCGTGGCCTTCTTCGCGGCGGCCTTCTTCGCGGGGGACGCCGCGGCCTCATCGGCCGGGATATCGCCGGCGTCCGCCGATGGAATGGCCGGGGCCGCGGGGGCCTTCTTGGCGGTGACCGTCTTGGCCGCGACAGTCTTGGTGGCGGTGCGCTTTGCCGGGCTCTTCGCTGCGACGCTCTTGCGGGTGCGCTTGGGCGCTTCTGCGGCACTGACCATCAGCGTCACACCCTCCTCGTCGAGGATCTGGTTGAGGCTGCGCAGTACGTTCTTCCACTGGGTTGGCGGAATCTGGTCAGCCTCGAAGGCCCGGCGCACATCGTCGCCTGCGATCTGCCCCTCAGCCTTTCCCCGCTCGATGAGCGCCATGACAGACTCCGACTCGGCGATCTCCGGCGGGAGCGTACGGGATGTGCTGGCCGACACGAACAACCTCTCGGAACGTTGGAAACGGCTTCCGGCTCAGTCCGGTGGGGACCGGAGCCGACGACCGCCGGCAGGGATGAACCGACGGCGCGGGCGGAGTGCGGAGGAGTACAGCGTTACGAGCGACATCCGTATTCCCTCCGCGGCTGCCACCTCTTTAATCATCGCGCTACCCCAAAGAGCGTTACGCCCAATACTCGTGGCCCGAGTCACACCCCATAACGGTCTTAATGCCCATCCAACGGGACAGAAAACTCCCAGTCGCGCACCGATGGGAGCCGTACGGTGCCGACCGATCGGTCGCGCCGCGCCGCCGAACCCGCGGCGCGGGATCCGGCGACGCCCTCTCGTACGCCGTACGGCATCCATCGGGCCGGCACTCGCCGCCTACTGACACCGTCTTGCCGTACGTCGTACGCGGCACGCTCCGGGCGCCCGGGGATCCGGGCACCGGACGCGCCGACGGATCAGTGCTCGCGCGGCGCGGGCACCCCGACCTCGGCATGATCGAGATCCGGGTGGACGGTCAGCAGCTGGCGCATCGCCGCCTCGGACGCCGCGGCGTCGCCCTCGCCGATCGCCTCGACGATCCTGCGGTGGTGGGTGACTCCCGCCTCGGTGAGGCGGTCGCAGCCGGAGATGGGCGCCCCGGAGACGTGGAGCGCGGCGGCGACGATGCCCGCCAGGTGCTCCAGCATCCGGTTGCCCCCGACCTGCAGCAGCAGCCCGTGGAACTCGGCGTCGGCGCGGGAGAAGGTGAGGGTGTCGCCCTGTGTCAGCGCATGGGTCATGATCTCGACCATGTCGGCGAGCCGCTGCTGCACCTCCTCGCGGCCGTGCCCGGCGGCGAGCCGGGCGGCCAGCGGCTCGATGGTCCAGCGCAGCTCGCACAGCTCGCGACGCTGGTCGTCGCGCTGTGGGCCGAACGCGCGCCACTCGATGATGTCCGGATCGAGCAGATTCCAGTCGCTTACCGGGCGGACCCGGGTGCCCACATTGGGGCGGGCGCTGACCAGGCCCTTGGCCTCGAGGACGCGCAGCGACTCCCGTACGACGGTGCGGGAGACCTCGAAGCGCTGTCCGATCTCCTCGGGGACGAGCGGACGGTCCGCGCCCAGGTCGCCGGAGACGATCATCTGGCCCAGCTGCTGTACGAGTTGGCCGTGCAGCCCGCGGCCCCGGTTGCCGGCCGCGCGTCGGCCCACCCGGCCGATCTCTGCCTCGGCGCCGTCCCAGGCGGAGGGGGCGCTGCCGCGGCCGGCGCCGGGGGCGTCGGCGTAGGAGTAGCGGTCAAGCTCGCCCGAACCGGCCAGGCCGGAGTCGGCGGGGCGAGCCGCGGTCATCGTGGTGTGCGCAAGGGTACTCACGCATCCTTTGTCGGCGACGCCTCGGAAGCCCTTGAGGTCTTTGGTGAAAAGCACACGAAAGGGTGATCGCCCATTACCTCATAATTGACGCTCAATCGGACAGAAAGAAGCATGCTGCGGGGAGTTGCGAGCAGTTCGCGCTATGGGTGTGCGAATCCACTTCGGGCCTGATCCACTGGCTTCGGGGGGGCCAGGCGACGGGCGGACCGGGCCCGGCGGCCCGGTCCGGGGCGGGGTGGGTACTACTGGCGAGTGCTCCTGCCGCGCAGGCCGGTGAGGGCGTAGGCACACAGCAGGACGGCGACCGACAACATCAGGGCCTGTCCGACCGGTTGGGAGGCGAGCCGCAGCGCGACCGCCAGCCCTCGGTCGATCATGGAGGGCGGCCGGTCCAGCGTCGCCGCGCGCAGCCGGTGCGGCAGCATGGCCAGCGTTCGCAGCGACGGATCTTCCGCCGCGCGCTGGACGACGGGCACCGCGAGGATCGGCACGGCGAGCAGGGTGGCCAGCCCGAGGGCGGTGGACCGGAAGACTCCGGCGGCGAGCAGCCCGGCCCACGACGAGCCGATGGTCAGCCCGAAGACGCCGACCACCAACTCCGGCCAGTCGCCCGGCAGCGGTACCGCGTTGCCGCCGACGAGCAGCAGGAGCGCCGCGCTGTCGAGCACGATGACGCCGAGCGACAGCATGATGGCACCGGCCGCGCAGACCGCGAATTTGGCGGCCAGCAGCCCCAACCGCCGAGGCACGGCGTCCCGGGTCGCGGCCAGTGCCGGAAAGCGGAACTCGTCCCCGAAGGCGAGGGCTCCCAGCAGGCCGGCCGCGATGGCCACGGGAGGCAGCGGGAGATCGGCGGGCCAGCCGGTGAGCCGGTGCAGCTCCCCGACACCACCCGTGCGGGCGAGCAGCACGGAGGCGAGGAGGGAGGCGACGATGGCGGCGACGCCGATCAGCCAGCCGGTCCGTACGCCGGTGGTGCGGCGCAGCTCGTAGCGCATCGGCCAGGCGGGGCCGGGGAAGCGGAGCTTGGGGAGCAGACGCAGCGGGGGCGCCTCGGGGTCGCGGGCGCGGGCGCCCGCGGAGGTGCCCGGGCCAAGATCTGCGGTCTCCTCGACCAGCCGGTGGACCACGATGCCGTGGCGGTAGGCGGTCTCCCCGACGGAGGCGGGGGACAGGCCGTAGACGGAGATGTGGGTCTCGTCGTCCCGCACGACGGAGAACGGGTCGGCGAGCGCGGGGACCGGCTCCTCCTCGGCCTCGGCCCCGGCCACGGCCCCAGTCCGCGCGACGGCCGCATCGGCGTCGGCAGCGGGGGCGGGCACAGAGGCGGCGGGGACAGGGACGGGGGCGGGGGCAGCCTTCTTCGCCTTGTCCGACTTGGCCGCCTTGCCATCCGACTTGGCCGTCTTGTGGTCAGGCTTGGGCGCCTTGTCGTCCGGCTGGGCCGCCTTGTCGTTGGCCGCGGCCTCCGCGGTGGCCTTCCCCTCGGCCCCGACAGCGGCGCCCCGGGCAGCGGGCTGGGCCTTCCTGACCTTGCGCCAGATCGCCCTCTTCCTGACCTTGGGCCCGGCACCCTCGTCCTTGGTGACGTCGACCCCTTCGGCGACGTCGGACGGGGCGGCGTCGGCCTTTGCCGCCTCGGCCTTGGCCGCGAGCCCGGCCGCGGCCCGGGCCTCCTCCTCCGCCTTGGCCTCGGCCAGCTGACGGGCGGCGTGGACCTCCTCCTCCAGGACGGCGGCGAGCCGGCCGACGAGCGGGGAGTGGACCACGACACGGGGGCGCAGCCGGGTCTGGGCGAACTCGTCCACCGGCTGATCGGCCACCAGTCGGCCCGACTCCAGGGTGAGCACCTGGTCCGCGACGCGGATGGCGCCTTCGGCGTTCTCGGTGGCGACGAGGACGGCGCCGCCCTGGGCGGCGAATTGGCGCAGCAGCCCGTAGAGCCAGGCGGTCTCCCGGGCCGACAGGCCCCGTGCGGGCTCGTCGAGCACCAGGGTGTGCGGGTCCCCGAGCAGAGCGATGGCGATCCCGAGACGACGCTCCGCCCCGGTCGACAGATCACCGAGACGCTCGTCCGCCAGATCGGTGAGGCCGACCACGTCGAGCACTACATCGGCGCGTGCGGCGGGCACCCCGGCCGCGGCACCGAGCATCCTCAGATGCCCCCGCACGGTGCGGCCGGGGTGGCCGGGGACGTCCTCGAGGAGAACGCCGATCTCATGAGCCGGGCGCCGGATGCGGTGCAGGGGGCGGCCCCGGAAGAAGGCGGAGCCATGGCCCCGGTCGAGCTGCAGCAGAAGCCGCAGCACGGTGGTCTTGCCCGCGCCTGGGCCGCCGAGCAGTGCGGTGACCCGGCCCGCCGGGGCCTCGAAGGTGAGGTCGTCGACAACGGGCGGCTGGTTGCGGCGGGGGGTGCTGGTCAGTCCGGTGGCCTGGATCATGGCTTCTCCCGCGGGGCATGGAACCGCTCGATGGCACGTGGGGACTGGTGGCGTACCGGAGCACGTTAACCCGCTATGTCCTATTTCTTCGGGACATAGCCCTCCCGTGGGTTCGTCGTGTCACGGCTCGTCACACCTCGGGACGGAGCATGGGCGGATTGAGCAGCGTCGCTCCTCCGGCCCGGAACAGCTGGGCGGGACGGCCGCCCTGACGGGTCGTCGTACCGCCCGTGGGCACCAGGAATCCCGGGGTGCCGGTGACCTTGCGGTGGAAGTTGCGCGGGTCCAGGGCCACGCCCCACACCGCCTCGTACACCCGGCGCAGCTCGCCGACCGTGAACTCCTGCGGGCAGAAGGCGGTGGCCAGCGAGGAGTACTCAATCTTGGAGCGGGCGCGCTCGACCCCGTCCGCGAGGATGCGGGCATGGTCGAAGGCGAGCGGGGCGGCCAAATCGCCGTCGCGGCCGAAGGCCCCGTCCTGGTCGAGCAGCGATCCGACCGGGGCCCAGCGCACACTGTGCGCGTCGCCTCCGGCCCGAGGCGCGGGCAGATCGGGCGCCAGCGCGAGGTGCGCCACGCTGACCACGCGCATGCGGGGGTCCCGCTTCGGATCGCCGTATGTGGCGAGCTGCTCGAGATGGGCAGCGTTCGGAGGGACCGGAAGCGTGGGGTCATGGGCGAGCAGCCCGGTCTCCTCGGCCAGCTCCCTGGCAGCGGCGGCGGCGAGATCCTCATCGGCCCGCACGAAACCGCCGGGTAGCGCCCACCGCCCCTTGAAGGGCGCCTCCCCGCGTCGGACGGCCAGCGCACACAACGAATGCCGCCGCACGGTGAGCACGACCAGATCAACGGTGACGGCGAACGCCGGAAAGGCCGACGGGTCGTAGGGCATGACGCGATCATAGTCGTCTGCCTGACGATAATCAGGCCCTTGAGCATGATCACCAATGTTCGGGAAATCGCTCTCTCAAGCGCTCGCCTGCACGAATCCCGTACCTCCTTCCGAACGCCTCCGAGCCGCCCCACGCCCCGGACCACCGCCCCCGACCCACCCACCGGCCGTCCACCGGCCGTCCACCCCAGGCCACGCTCCAGGGCTCCCCCATCGCCCCTGGCCCCCGCCCCACGGCTCTCCTCGCCGGTCCGGGTCAGCGGCGGCTGCGCGTCCCCCGTCCACCGGTCCGGCGCCGGGCGCGCGGCCGCCCTTCCGGACGACGCCTGCCACTTGGGGCGGCCGCTCCGGCCGGGCCGCTCTTCCCACCCGAGCCCACGGTCCCGCCCGGCCACTCCCTTGCAGACTGCCGCTCTTCCTTGGCTTCTGCTTCAGCCAGTTCCTCCGTCTCCGCTGGCTCCTCCGTCTCCTCGGCCTCCTCGGCCTCCTCGGCCTCCTCGGCCTCCTCGCGGGTGGCCCGCTCGGCGGGCTCAGCCGACTCGACCGCTCCGGCCGTCTCCAACGGCTCGGCGTCCGCCGGGTCGCCGAGCCTCTCCAACTCCGCGTGCACTGCCGCGTGCACAGCGCGGTCGGCACGGTCGGCACGCTCGGCGGGGTCGGCCCCGTCGGAGTCCTCCCGGCGCAGGCACTGGCGCAGCAGCTTCGGATGGACCCCCTCATTGCACGCCTGATGCAGCAGCCTGGCGAAGAGGTAGTCGGGATCGACCCGCAGGGCACGGCCGAGCGCCACTCGCGCAGTGAGCTCATCACCCGCCGACCAGGCGACCCACCCCGCCAGGGTGAGCGGCGCCGCCGCATGCTCCCCGTACGAGCCGACGCAGCGACGGGCCAGCGCGCGCCACAGCCGCAGCGCCGCGTCGGCGTCCACTTCCTCCATGCACCCGGCCGCCCGGTCCCGAGTCCGTCGGTCCTGCAGTCCGATGATCACCACGGCCGCTTCCCGATCGTCGAGCAGCCGGTCATCGTGAAGATCGGCCGCACACGCGTCGGCGGCCGACGGCGCGGACTGGAAGGTGTCCAGCATCCGGCCCACCAGACCGAGGGTTTGCGCACATACCGTCGTGGATTCAGCACCGTCCAGAATCCTCGGCACGAGCTCGGCCCCGGCCGCGTCCAGCGCCCGCTCCTGCCCGTCGGCCCGGGGTGCGCCGAGCGGGGCGAGCCTGGCCTCCATCTCGCGCAGCGAGCCGCGCACCTGGACCCCCGCGAACGTCGCCGCCGCGGCCATGACCGAGGTGCCGGGCAGGGCGAGGGGAACGCCTTCCGGCGGGCAGCAGCGCCGGTCGGGACAGACATACGACCAGAACCGGCCACCGGAGATGCACAGCGCCTCGAACACCGGCACCTCCAACCCGCCGCACGCGGTGCGCAGCCGCTGCGCGAGTGGCCGCAGCCGCTCCATCGCCTCCTCCCCCGACTCGCCCTCGGCCGGCTCCTGGCACAGGAACAGAACGACTCCGTCCGGCCGCCCGCCACGCCGCTCGCTGCCGCTGATCAGGCATTCGGCGAGCTGGTCGCAGACTTCGGGCCACTCCTCCGGGATCCGGGGAATGCCGAGCCTCAGCCTGCCGCCGAACCGGCCGCGGGAGCCGTGCAGCGCGATCATCACGATGCTGTCGTCAGGCTGAAAGCCCAGGACATAGGGCAGGGCATCGGCGAGCTCGGCCGGGCTGCGGAGGGTGACCTGCTCTTCGCCGGGCAGACCGGCCGCTTCGTTGTGTCGAGTCATGGCCCGACGGTCCCTCAGCCCCGTCGACCCCGCCACCCCTGTGGATAACGTTATCCACAGGCTGCCCGGACCATTGGCGCGATGTCGGCGGGATCGGGTTGCATGGGGGCATGAGCCACGAAGATCTGCGTACCTCGGCCGACCGCGTCCTGGCCCGCCTCGTAGGGGACACCACCGGCTCCGCCCGGCTCCGGGAGGATCAATGGCGGGCGATCGAGGCGCTGGTCGCCGAGCGCCGCCGGGCGCTGGTCGTGCAGCGCACCGGCTGGGGCAAGTCGGCGGTGTATTTCGTCGCCACCGCGCTGCTGCGCGAGCGCGGCAGCGGTCCGACCGTGATCGTCTCCCCGCTGCTCGCGCTGATGCGCAACCAGGTCGAGGCCGCCGCGCGCGCCGGTATCCAGGCCCGCACCATCAATTCCGCCAACACCGAGGAGTGGGACACCATCCAGGCGGAGGTGGCCGAGGGCGGGGTGGATGTGCTGCTGGTGAGCCCGGAGCGGCTCAACAACCCCGATTTCCGCGACACGGTGCTGCCACAGCTGGCCGCCGCCACCGGCCTGCTGGTCGTGGACGAGGCACACTGCATCTCCGACTGGGGCCATGACTTCCGGCCCGACTACCGCAGGCTGCGCACCATGCTCGCCGATCTGCCCCAGGGCGTGCCCGTACTCGCCACGACCGCGACCGCGAACGCACGGGTCACGGCCGATGTGGCCGAGCAGTTGGGCACCGGTGAAGGGACGGCGAGGGCGCTGGTGCTGCGCGGGCCGCTGGATCGGGAGAGCCTGCGGC
This sequence comes from Streptomyces sp. 11-1-2, assembly GCF_003595545.1. Taxonomy (NCBI): domain Bacteria; kingdom Bacillati; phylum Actinomycetota; class Actinomycetes; order Kitasatosporales; family Streptomycetaceae; genus Streptomyces; species Streptomyces sp. 11-1-2. Next base: position 7,945,723 of record NZ_CP022545.1, on the reverse strand, counting down.
TGGGCGTGCTGCCGCTGCCGGACGCCGCGCATCGGCTCGCCTGGCTCGCCGAGCACCTCGATGAGCTGCCGGACTCCGGGATCATCTACACCCTCACCGTCGCCGCGGCCGAGGAGGTGACCGCGTTCCTGCGGCAGCGCGGCCACACCGTCACCTCCTACACCGGCAAGACGGAGAACGCGGATCGCCAGCAGGCCGAGGAGGACCTGCTGGCCAACCGGGTCAAGGCGCTGGTCGCCACCTCCGCGCTGGGCATGGGCTTCGACAAGCCGGACCTCGGCTTCGTGGTGCATCTCGGTTCGCCGTCCTCCCCCATCGCCTACTACCAGCAGGTCGGGCGTGCCGGGCGCGGTGTGGAGCACGCCGAGGTGCTGCTCCTGCCCGGCCGCGAGGACGAGGCGATCTGGCGGTATTTCGCCTCGCTCGCCTTCCCGCCCGAGGAGCAGGTGCGCCGCACCCTCGAGGTGCTGGCGGCGTCGGACCGGCCGGTGTCCCTGCCCGCGCTCGAGCCCCAGGTCGAGCTGCGGCGGTCACGTCTGGAGATCATGCTCAAGGTGCTCGATGTGGACGGCGCGGTGCGGCGTGTGCGCGGCGGCTGGACCGCGACCGGGCAGCCCTGGGCGTATGACGCGGAGCGGTATGCGTGGGTGGCGCGCCAGCGGGAGGCCGAGCAGCAGGCCATGCGGGAGTACGCCTCGACGGGCGACTGCCGGATGGAGTTCCTGCGGCGGCAGCTGGACGACGAGAAGGCGGCACCCTGTGGCCGCTGTGACAACTGCGCGGGGGCCCGGTTCACCACCGAGGTGTCCGACGCCTCGCTGGACGCGGCGCGCGGCGAGCTGGGGCGGCCCGGTGTCGAGGTGGAGCCGCGCCGTATGTGGCCGACCGGGCTGCCCGCCGTGGGCGTCGACCTCAAGGGCCGCATTCCGGCGGATGAGCAGGCCGCCCCGGGCCGGGCCCTGGGCCGTCTCTCCGACATCGGCTGGGGAAACCGGCTGCGGCCGCTGCTGGCCCCGCAGAGCCCGGACGCCCCGGTGCCCGACGATGTGGCCGGTGCGGTGGTGACGGTGCTCGCCGACTGGGCCAAGGGCCCCGGCGGCTGGGCCTCGGGCGCGCCGGACGCCGCGAACCGCCCGGTGGGAGTTGTCACGGTCGCCTCGCGCACCCGCCCGCAGCTGATCCGGACACTTGGCGAACGGATCGCCACCGTCGGCCGGTTGCCCCTGCTCGGGAGCATCGCGTACCACGACGGCGAATTCGACACCCGGGTGCCGCGTACCAACAGCGCCCAGCGGCTGCGAGCGCTGCACGGCGCGCTGACCGTGCCTCCCCCGCTGGCCGCGGCCCTTGCCGAGGCGGGTGGGCCGGTGCTGCTGGTGGACGACATGGCAGACACCGGCTGGACCTTGGCCGTCGCCTCCCGGCTGCTCCGCCGGGCCGGAGCGGCTGGAGTGTTTCCGCTGGTCCTGGCCGTGCAGGGGTAGGGGCGGCCGGGGCCGCGGCGGGGCATGAACCGGTCAGGAATATAGAAGGCACATCCAGGTAAAACGGTCAGTGGGACCAACTGCTCATTGCCGCACGCGGGCGCGACCGCAAGAATTGTCCGTAGCTCCCCCGCCCCCGGTCCGTCCGTGGTCCGACGGGGCTGTGTCGTGGCCCGCGCCCGTGCCCGACCCTTCGCACGGACCGTGGGCGCAGACGAAGGGAGGACCGTGACCTTCGGCTTCGCTCCGCCACCGTCCGCCGATTCCGTTTCCCGGGTCGGCCGGATGCTCCAGCCCGCCGAGTGGGCGGCAGCGGGGATCCCGCTGCTGCGCAATCCACGCGAGGTGGTCACCGGACTGCACAGCCGTCATCTGCCGACGCCCTCAACCGTCGTCGTCGCGGTCCTCGATCCGGACGAACGGCTCACGGCGAGCGCCTCGTTCGTCCGCCGCACCGCCGCCGTCGACGGCTGGGACTTCCGGAACGCGCTGCTGGCACAGTTGCGCCGGGTGATCCCACACGATCTGCGGCGCCGCACACCGATCCGCACCGCCGTGCTGCTCTACTGCCGCGAGGGCGAGAGCCGGTGGACGGACGAGGACGGTGCCTGGATGTGGGGGTTGCGCGACGCCTGCACCCTGCACGGCCTGCGCTGCGGCGCGTACATCACGCTGACCCGTGACGGATGGCGGGTCCTCGGGGAGGGGCGGGGCGGCCGTCGGCCGCACTCCGCTTCGCTGCCCACCGAATTGGACGTGGCCGTCGAGGGCGGCGGTGACCCGAAGGCGCTGCCACGGCCCCACCTCGGAGCGCGTACGGCGCTGAGTCACTCCGCCGCCGTCTGACCGGTCGCCGGGCACCCGCGTCCGACCGGTCGCGGGGTGCCCGTGGCCACCGCCGTCCGTCCGGACGCCGGACAGCTCCGCCACGGGGGACAGAGCCTGCCGGACACCGGGCGTTCGGGGACGTGCGGCCTCAGGCGCCCGGACCGATGAGGGCGTTGATGCGCTTCGGGTCGCCGCAGACGATCAGCAGCATCCCGGCACGTCCCATCGCCTCGGGCAGCACGCGGGCCACGACGTCGTTCGCACCGCCGTTGACGGCGACGACCACGACCGGGCGGCCCTTGACGCGGTCGGCATCCGCACCGGCGTAGAAGACATCGTCTCCGGCGTCGTGCTGCGCCCAGTACGACGCCTCGCCGAAGGACAACTCATGCGCCGCCCACGGATGCTGCTCCCCGGTGGTCAGCACCAGGATGTCAGTGGGGGCCCGGCCGGAATCCAGCAGCAGGTCGACCGCCTCGTCGGCCGCGTCCAGCGCGCCGTCCACCGTGGCGGGGATCAGCTGGAGCTGGGGACCGGCCTTCGCGGCGGCGGGTGCGGCCTTGGCAGCCGAAGCCGCCGGGGCGGTCGGCAGGGGCTTCGTCGCATCGCTCGTGGTGCGCTGCGACTGAGCCGACGAGGTTCCGGCGGAGCCACGGTTGGGACCGGGGCTTCCGGGCCGCCGCGGTGCGGGCCGGGGGCCGGGACCAGGGACAGGACGAGGGGTCGGCGCGGTACGGCCTGCGGCCGGTGTCGCGCGGGGACCCGGGACACTCTCGTGAATCTGAGGCTCCTCGGGGATGAGAGGCATGGGCTGATGTCTATCAAACGTCGGTGCGAGTCGCATCGGCGGGTGGCGGTTTTGACCGCTTGGTCTGCTCAGAAGTCGAAGCCGAGTTGGCCTTCGTCCTCCAGCCCGACCGGTTCGGGGGTGCTGCGGACCCGCTTCAGGTGCCGCCAGCGGGGCAGCCCGTCCATATAGGCCCAGGACAGCCGGTGGTGGGGCGTGGGCCCCAGTTCCCGCAGGGCGGCGCGGTGCACGGGGGACGGATATCCGGCGTTGTCCTCGAAGCAGAAGTCCATGTGCTCGGCTCCCAGTTCGGCCATCATCGCATCCCGGCGCACCTTGGCGATCACCGAGGCGGCGGCGACGGACACGCAGGACTGATCGCCCTTGATGACCGTACGGACCGCCCAGGGAGCGCCGAGGTAGTCGTACTTCCCATCGAGGATCACCGCGTCCGGCCGGACCGGCAGCGCGTCCAGCGCACGCGTGGCGGCGAGCCGGAGGGCGGCCGTCATCCCCAGGCCGTCGATCTCCTCGGGGGAGGAGTGACCCAGGGCGTGCGCGGTGACCCACGAGTGCAACTCCTGGGCCAGGGTCGTGCGCTTCTTGGGGCTCAGCAGCTTGGAGTCGGTGAGCCCGGTCGGCGGACGGCGCAGACCGGTGACCGCCGCGCAGACCGTCACCGGACCGGCCCATGCCCCGCGCCCGACCTCGTCGATACCGACGACGATCTTGGCTCCCGTCGTGGCGCGAAGCGAGCGCTCGACACTGTGAGTGGGCGGTTCATATGCCATGGCGAGGACAACATTACGCCGCTCTTACCTGCGTTCGGAACCCGGATCCTCGGCAGCGGTCCCCGGCTCATCCGGGCGGCCCCGTCCCCGAAGATTCGGGTGGCCGATTCGCCTCAACACAGCGCGGCGGAGGGCCGGTTCACCGGTGGGGCAAACCGGGCGACGCACCGCATCACGCCCGCGGGAGGGGTCAGTCGGCCTGCGCCGGGACCCACTCCGGCAGCGCCTCGGTGCGGTCCTGCCAGTCGGCGGGCGGCGCACCGGCGGCAGCGGCCGCGACCACTCCCCCGACGATGGCGCAGGTGGTGTCCACGTCCCCGCCGGCCGAGGCCGTCCTCCAGAACGCCTCCTCGAAGGAGCCCAGGTGGCGGGCGGCCGCCCACAGGGCGAACGGCACGGTGTCATGGGCGCTGGTGCGCCGGCCGCAGCCGAGCACCGCGGCGACGGTCCCGGCGTCCGCGTAGTCGAGCATGTCGCGGGCGCGGCGCAGCCCCGCCTGGACCGCGCTGCGCGGCACCACCTCGACCACCCGGTCCAACAGCTCCTCCGGCCCGCCGTGGCCCGCCGGATCCGCCACCAGCGCCGCGGCCGCGGCCACCGCCATGGCTCCCGCCACGGCCTCGCGGTGCTGATGCGTGGTGTACGCCGAGATCTCCGCCTGATGCGTCGCCTGCTCCACATCGCCCGCGTACCAGGCTCCCAGCGGGGCGATCCGCATGGCGGCGCCGTTGCCCCACGACCCCTGCCCCTGGAACAACCCGGCGGCCAGGTCACGCCAGTCGCCGCCCTCCCTGATCAGGCGAAGCATCCGGTTCACGGCGGGGCCGTAGCCCCGGTCGAAATCATGGTGGTCGGCGAAGGACCGGGCGAGATGGTCCTGGTCGATCCGGCCGTGGTTCACCAGGATTGCCAGGATCGAACAGGCCATCTCGGTGTCGTCGGTCCACTGCCAGTGGTCGGGCGGCAGCTCGCGACGCTTGAGGAACGGATAGTTGGCGGGGACGAAGAACTGGGAACCGAGGGCGTCGCCCACGGCCAGCCCGCGCAGACTCCGAAGAGCCCGATGGAAACGGTCAGCGGTCATCGCTGCGCACTCTAACCGGTGCGGCCGTAGGGCTTGGGGGTGCACCAGCGTTCGAAGGGCCGGTCCAGGTGGTAGCGCCCGTCGGAGCCGAGCAGCAGGGCCCGTGATTCGCCGTTGCCGGGGTTCGACAGCGACTCGAATTCGGCGACGTTCCAGTGCAGCCACCGCATGCAGAACAGCCGCATGGTCAGCCCATGGGTCACCAGCAGGACGTTCGGCGGATGTGCCGGGTCCTGGAAGCTGCGCCACAGACTCTCCAGGAACGCGTCCACCCGGTCGTAGACGTCGGCGCCCGACTCACCCTGCGCGAACCGGTAGAAGAAGTGCCCGTAGGCGTCGCGGTACGCCATCTGTTTCCGCACGTCCTCGCGGTCCTGCCAGTTTCCCCAGTCCTGCTCCCGCAGCCGCGGCTCCTCCCTGACCCGGGTGCGCGTGGGGTCGAGATCGAGCAGCCTCAGGGTCTGGTGGGTGCGGCGGTACGGCGACACATAGATCGACACGCGCTCGTCGCCGAAAGCGGCGCGCAGTCGCTCGCCCGCCTCCGTCGCCTGCCGACGCCCGGTCTCGGTCAGCTTCAGAGCATGGTCGGGCACCCTTTCGTACACCGAGTCATCAGCATTCCCCTCTGATTCTCCGTGCCGCAGGAGGACGATGCGCCGGGGTCGTGCCATGGCGCCACCCTAGATCGAGGCCGCGGCCGGTGCCGCATCCCCCTCCAAGGCCATGGGCCGACCTCCTCGTATTTCGCACCGGCGCCCGGTGAAGCGGCTGCGCAGTAGCCGGTCGTGCGACACCACCACCAGCGCCCCGGTCCACTGGGCCAGCGCCTCCTCCAGCTCCTCCACCAGGCCGAGGGCGAGATGGTTGGTCGGCTCGTCGAGCAACAGCAGATCGGCGGGACGGGCCAGCAGCCGGGCGAGCGCCAGCCGGCGGCGCTGGCCCGCGGAGAGCGATCCCACCGGGACGTGGAGATCATCCGTGCGGAACAGTCCGTACGACAGCAGAAGGGCGCCCTGCTCCTCCGGTGTCCCCGGCAGCCCACGGCCGAAGGCCGACAGCAGCCGCTCCCGGGGCCTGGCAACCGGTATCTCCTGGGCGAGATAGCCGATCCTGCCCCGGCGGGTCGCCCGGCCCGCATCGGGTGTCTCCCATCCCGCCATGACCCGCAGCAGTGTGGATTTGCCCGCGCCATTGGCGCCGTGGACGAGCAGTCTCTCCCCGGTCGCCACAGTGAGCCGGTCGACCGCCAGCCGCTCCCCCACGCGGACGTCGTGGAGGTCGATGAGCACACCGTCCGCCGTACCCGCGGCGGGGAGCGCAGAGAACCGCAGCGGCTCCGGCGGGCGCGGCACCGGGTCCTCCTGGAGTCTGCGCAGTCTCTCCCTGGCGTTGCGCACCCTGCTGGACACCGAGGACTGCACACGTCCCCTGTCCCGGTCGTAGGCCAGCTTGTTGCCGTCCTTCATGCCGCGGCCCGGGGCGACCCGCCGTGCGACGGTGGTGGCGGCCTCCGTCAGCGCGGCCGTCTCCGCGCACCACTCCTCGTACGCCTGCTCCCAGCGGCGGCGCGCGGCGGTCTGCTCGGCGACGAATCCGGCGTACCCCCCGCCGTACCGCACCAATTCTCGCCGGTCGGCGTCCACCTCGACGATCGCGGTCGCCACCCGCTCCAGGAAGACCCGGTCGTGGGAGACCGCGAGGACGGTGCCCGAATGCCCCCGCAGCGCCTCCTCCAGCCAGCTGAGCGCGGCACCGTCGAGGTGGTTCGTCGGCTCGTCCAGCAGCATCACCTCAGGGGCAGCGGCGATCAGGCAGGCGAGCCCGAGCCGGGCCTGCTCACCGCCCGACAGACTGCCGAGCCGCCGCTCGTACCCGATGCCTCCGAGCCCCAGACCGTGCAGGGCCTTCTCCACTCGGGCGTCCGCCTCATAGCCGCCGCGGGCCTCGAACGCGGTCAGCAGATCGCCGTACGCCGCGAGCGTGCCGGGGGCGCCACCGCCGAGATCCGCCTCCAGCTCGCGCAGCCCGCGCTCCATCGCGCGCACCTCGGCAAGGGCCGCGTCCACCGCGTCGCGCACCGTGTGGTCCGGGGGCAGCTCGGACGTCTGGCCGAGGTGACCGATGCCGCCATCGGCCACCGTCACCACGGCGCCGTCGTCCGGTGACTCGCTCCCGGCCAGCAGCCGCAGGAGGGTGGATTTGCCCGCCCCGTTCTCCCCCACCACGCCGACCCGCTCCCCGGGCCGGACCGCGAAGGACACGTCGTCGAGCAGCAGCCGGTCGCCCCGGGACAGCGCGACGCCTCGGAGTGAGATCTGCGTGGGCACAGGGGCGCACCTCCAAGCACGCGAGCACGTGGGCCATCCGGACCGCACGCTCCAAACACAACTACAGTTGCGTTACCCTCATCATGACACAGGAAACTCGCTAACACAACTGGAGTTGCACTTGTCCGCAGAGAGCGCCGCCCCGACACCGGGCACCGTCCGCCCCGGCGGGCGCACCGCGCGCACCCGCTCGGCGGTGCGCGACGCCGTGCTCACCGGCCTCGCCGCGCACGGCTATCCCGGCCTGACCGTGGAGTACGTGGCCGAACGCTCCGGCATCCACAAGACGACCGTCTACCGGCGCTGGGGCAGCGTCGAGGGGCTTGTTGCGGACGCGCTCGACCTCGCGGGCGAGGACGCCTGGACACCGCCCGACACCGGAAGCCTGGAGGGCGATCTGCGCGCCCTCGCCCGCGAGGTGACCGAGACCTTCGGCAGCGCGCCGACCGCCGCCGCGCCGACCGCCTTCATCGCGGCCGCGTTCCAGTCGGAGCGCGCGGCCGAGGCGCTGCGCGACTTCTACACCGAGCGCTTCGCCCGCTGCGAGTCCGTGGTGCGGCGGGCCGTCGACCGCGGTGAGGCCCCGTCCGGCACCGACGCCGCGGCGGTCGTACGCGCCGTCTCCGCGCCCCTGTTCTTCCGGGCGCTCATCACCCGTGAGCCCATCGACGCGCCGCTCGCCGACCAGACTGCGGCCGCCGTCGCCGCCGCGATCCGGGCCGGGGCGTATTCCCCTGCCCGCCGGTGATCAGGCCACCTCCTGAGCGAAGGCCCGCCTCCTGAGCGCATAGCCACCTCTTGAGCGCAGGACCGCCTCTCGCCGGCCGAGGGCTCATCCCGTCCTCACACCACCGTCCAGGCGGACTCGACCCGTACGACATCGCCGGCGATCGCCGCCACATCCGCCTCCGTCTGCGCGCGCAGGCCGAGCCGCTCGACCCGCTCCACGCGGTACTTCCCGTGCTCGGCCGCCGAATCCCACATCGACAGCACCAGGAACTCGTTCCCCGGCGCCTCGCCGAACACCCCGCGCAGCATCCCGGGCGACCCGGCCATAGCCGGATTCCACACCTTCTCCTGCACCAGCGTGAAGTGATCCACCCGGTCGGGGCGCACACGGCAGTGCGCGACGCGCACCACGTCCGCGTCGGAGAACCGCGGCTCGAAGCCGACCTTCACATCGAATCGGTGCTCGAACAGCCGGACTTGCATATCCCGGTACGTGCCCGACTGCGCGGCCGCCAGCCGGTCGTGCGAACGCGCCATGAAGGAGTCGTAGAACGCCCGGCTCTCCCAGAACGCGAAGACATGCGCCACATCCGGGCGCCCCCGGCTCCAGCCACCGCCCTGCCCCCGGAATCCCGGTTCGCCGGGCAACCCCGCCCACTTCCGCTGCCCCCGCTCGAAACCCGGGCGGTCCACCACGGTGCAGCGAATCCACTTGACCAGCACCGCGCCATCCTACGGCCGTACGGTGGCCCCCATCACATACCGGAGAGTCCGCCCCCGGTTCGGCATCGCACCGTACGACGCCCGGAGACGACGGCGGCGGGGCGCGAGCCCGAAGGCCCGCGCCCCGCCGCTGATGTCATCCGTAAGGATCTGCGATCAGCTGCAGCCGCTCGTCGAACCGCAGCCCTCGCACAGGTAGCAGCTACCCGCGCGGCGCATCTTGGTGCCGCAGGAGAAGCAGAGCGGCGCGTCCGCGTTCATCCCCAGCTGGATCTCGACCAGTTCGGTCGAGCTGTGGGCCTCCCTCGCCGACTCGGGCGTGGTCCGCGGCTGGGACGTGCTGCTCTTCTGAGCCTCCACATGGCGCGGCGCCGACTGGGCCAGGCCCTCGACATCCATCTCGTCGTCGCTGGACTCGTAGGACCCCGTCTCCAGGTGGCGCTGGCGCTCCTCGGCGGAGTGGATGCCGAGCGCCGAGCGGGTCTCGAAGGGCAGGAAGTCCAGCGCCAGCCGGCGGAAGATGTAGTCGACGATCGACTGCGCCATCCGCAGGTCCGGGTCGTCCGTCATACCGGCCGGCTCGAAGCGCATGTTGGTGAACTTCGAGACGTAGGTCTCCAGCGGCACGCCGTACTGCAGACCGACCGAGACGGCGATCGAGAAGGCGTCCATCATGCCCGCCAGGGTCGAGCCCTGCTTGGACATCTTCAGGAAGACCTCACCGAGACCGTCGTCCGGGTAGGAGTTGGCGGTCATGTAGCCCTCGGCGCCGCCCACCGTGAAGGAGGTGGTGATGCCGGGACGGCCCTTGGGGAGCCGCTTGCGGACCGGGCGGTACTCGACGACCTTCTCGACCTCGGGCTCGGCCTGTGCCTTCTCCTCCTTCTTCTTGGCGGAGAGCGGCTGGCCGACCTTGCAGTTGTCGCGGTAGATCGCCAGCGCCTTGATGCCGAGCTTCCAGCCCTCGAAGTAGATCTCCTCGATCTCCTCGACGGTGGCCGACTCCGGCATGTTGACCGTCTTGGAGATCGCGCCGGACAGGAACGGCTGGGCGGCCGCCATCATCCGCACATGCCCCATCGGCGAGATGGAGCGCTCGCCCATCGCGCAGTCGAAGACCTCGTAGTGCTCGGGCTTCAGCCCCGGCGCGTCGATCACATTGCCGTGGTCGGCGATGTGGGCGACGATCGCCTCAACCTGCTCCTCCTGGTAGCCGAGCCGCTTGAGCGCCTTGGGGACCGTGTTGTTCACGATCTGCATGGAGCCGCCGCCGACCAGCTTCTTGAACTTGACCAGGGCCAGGTCCGGTTCGACGCCCGTGGTGTCGCAGTCCATCATCAGGCCGATGGTGCCGGTCGGCGCGAGCACCGACGCCTGGGCGTTGCGGAAGCCGCTCTTCTCGCCGAGGCGCAGCACGTCCTGCCATGCCTCGGTGGCCGCGGCCCAGACCGGGGTGTCCAGGTCGTCCATGCGCTTGGCGATGGCGTTGGCGTCCGAGTGCTGCTTCATGACGCGCTGGTGGGCGTCCGCGTTACGGGCGTAGCCGTCGTACGGGCCGACCACGGCGGCGAGCTCCGCGGAACGCTTGTACGAGGTGCCGGTCATCAGGGAGGTGATGGCTCCGGCCAGGGCCCGGCCGCCTTCGCTGTCGTAGGCGTGGCCGGTGGCCATCAGCAGGGCGCCCAGGTTGGCGTAGCCGATGCCCAGCTGGCGGAAGGCGCGAGTGGTCTCGCCGATCTTCTCGGTCGGGAAGTCCGCGAAGCAGATGGAGATGTCCATCGCGGTGATGACCAGCTCGACGACCTTGGCGAAGCGCTCGGCGTCAAAGCGCTGGTTGCCCGCGTCGTCGTCCTGGAGGAACTTCATCAGGTTGAGCGAGGCGAGGTTGCACGAGGAGTTGTCCAGGTGCATGTACTCGCTGCACGGGTTGGAGGCGGTGATCCGGCCCGATTCCGGCGAGGTGTGCCAGTGGTTGATGGTGTCGTCGTACTGGATGCCCGGGTCGGCGCAGGCCCAGGCCGCCTCGGCCATCTTGCGGAAGAGGGACTTGGCGTCGACCTCTTCGATGGGCTCACCGGTCAGCCGGCTGCGCAGCCCGAACGAGGAGCCGGACTCCACCGCCTTCATGAACGTGTCGTTCACGCGGACGGAGTTGTTGGCGTTCTGGTACTGGACGGACGTGATGTCGTCGCCGCCCAGGTCCATGTCGAAGCCCGCGTCGCGCAGGGCGCGGATCTTCTCCTCCTCCTTGACCTTGGCCTCGATGAACGCCTCGACATCCGGGTGATCGACGTCGAGCACGACCATCTTGGCGGCCCGGCGGGTGGCGCCGCCCGACTTGATCGTTCCGGCGGAGGCATCGGCGCCGCGCATGAAGGAGACGGGGCCGGAGGCGTTGCCGCCCGAGGAGAGCAGCTCCTTGGAGGAGCGGATACGGGAGAGGTTCAGGCCGGCGCCGGAGCCGCCCTTGAAGATCATCCCCTCTTCCTTGTACCAGTCCAGGATCGACTCCATCGAGTCGTCCACGGAGAGGATGAAGCAGGCGCTGACCTGCTGCGGCTGCTTGGTACCGACGTTGAACCAGACAGGCGAGTTGAAGCTGAAGACCTGGTGCAGCAGCGCATAGGTGAGCTCGTGGTCGAAGATCTCGGCGTCCGCGGGCGAGGCGAAGTAACCATTGTCCTCACCGGCCTTGCGGTAGCTGCGCACCACGCGGTCGATGAGCTGCTTAAGGCTCGCCTCGCGCTCCGGGGAACCCACCGCGCCACGGAAGTACTTGCTCGTGACGATGTTGACCGCGTTCACCGACCAGAAGTCGGGGAACTCCACGCCGCGCTGCTCGAAGTTGACCGAACCGTCGCGCCAGTTGGTCATGACGACGTCACGACGCTCCCAGACCACCTCGTCGTACGGATGCACGCCGGGGGTGGTGTGGATGCGCTCGATGCGCAGACCCTTGTTCGCCTTGCTTCCCTTGGAGCGGGAGCCTCGTGCCGGGCCGCTCGTCGTCTCTGTCATTCCGCCTCCCTGGTACGGGCGAAAACGCCCTGATGTGCCCATTTCTTCCCCGGGCACGTATCTGTCTTTCACCCGGATGCGGCAAGCGCCCCGGGTAGGTGTGTGGGTCGCCGGTCAGTCGGCGGCGACGGCCGGCGCGGGGGCCTCCGCGGCCCCTTCGGCGCCGGACCCGCGGTCGTGCGCGGGAGGCCGTTGCTGGTCACGCAGCTCCGCCACGGCCGCCTCGAAGTCCTCGAGGGAATCGAAGGCGCGGTAGACGGAGGCGAAGCGGAGGTAGGCGACGAGGTCGAGCTTCTGAAGCGGGCCGAGTATGGCGAGCCCGACGTCATGGGTGGACAGCTCGGCGCTGCCGGTGGCCCGGACCGCCTCCTCCACCTGCTGACCGAGCTTGGCGAGGGCGTCCTCGGTGACCGGACGGCCCTGGCACGCCTTGCGCACACCCGAGATGACCTTGTCGCGACTGAAGGGCTCGGTGACCCCGCTGCGCTTGATCACCATCAGTGACGCGGTCTCCACGGTCGTGAAGCGACGCGAGCAGTCGGGGCACTGGCGGCGCCTGCGGATCGAGCAGCCGTCGTCGGTGGTGCGGCTGTCGACGACACGGCTGTCGGGGTGCCTGCAGAAGGGGCAGTGCATGACTCCGAACCCTCCCTCACCCTCAAGAACGGCGCATGCCTGAACATGCCTGACTAGCCCCGATCGGGCCGGGAGGCCCGCCGGGACGGCCACAAGCATAGGCGAAAACCTTGGCAGCGAATCCACCAGGGACCACAACTTGTGGGTGGCTTGCATCCATCAAACCACTAGATCTGGTGGCTGGCACTCAACCGAGCCGGATGGCGTGTCACGGCTGGGGAGCAGGCACGAGACTACGCGAGCCCCACGCGTCCCGGATTCACGGGGGTCGGGATGCAAGACTGGGGCCGTCCCCACGGCGGCCGGATCAAACGGTCCATACACCTAACCCTGTGATCACGTCAGCCCATCTGCGAAATTTCACTCGAACGTGTGTTTGGCGCAACCTTTCGAAAGCAACTACCGTTGTCCAACTAGGGAGAACATCTCGAGAGGGGCCGTCGTGACCACCACCGCAGAGAGCGCCACCGTTACCGCCCAGGAGCGCTCCCAGAGCCGACTCGAACAGACACACTCGATGAACCAGACCCACCCGATGAACGACGACGCCACGAACCCGGAAGGACAGAAGCCCACGCGCTCGCTACCAGGGCGACCTCCAGGCATCCGGGCGGACAGCTCAGGGCTGACCGACCGGCAGCGGCGCGTCATCGAGGTCATTCGCGACTCTGTGCAGCGGCGTGGTTACCCGCCGTCCATGCGGGAGATCGGCCAGGCGGTGGGCCTCTCCAGCACCTCGTCCGTCGCCCATCAGCTGATGGCTCTGGAGCGGAAGGGCTTTCTGCGGCGCGACCCCCATCGGCCCCGGGCCTACGAGGTCCGCGGCTCCGACCAGCCCAGCGCCCAGCCCACGGACACCGCAGGCAAGCCCGCCGCCTCCTATGTGCCGCTCGTCGGCCGGATCGCGGCCGGTGGGCCGATCCTCGCCGAGGAGTCGGTCGAGGATGTTTTCCCGCTCCCCCGGCAGTTGGTCGGCGACGGTGAGCTCTTCGTGCTGAAGGTGGTCGGCGACTCCATGATCGAGGCCGCCATCTGCGACGGGGACTGGGTGACGGTGCGCCGTCAGCCCGTCGCCGAGAACGGTGACATCGTCGCCGCGATGCTCGACGGCGAGGCCACAGTGAAGCGCTTCAAGCGTGAGGACGGCCATGTGTGGCTGCTCCCGCACAACGCCGCCTACCAGCCGATTCCCGGCGACGAGGCCACCATTCTGGGCAAGGTGGTCGCGGTGCTGCGGCGCGTCTGAGCGCACCGGATCGAGGTGCGCCCTGAGCGTGCCCCACGACCGGGCCCCGGGACCACTGCGCCGGTTCCGGGGCCCTGCTGTATGTGCCGACCATCGGGGCGGGCCGCCCTGTCGCATGTGGCGACCGTGGCGGCCTTGGGGCGCGACGCCCCGCCGGCCGCCCGGTCCTTGGCCCGCTAGGCCCCCTGGGCCTTGGCCGCCGCGTCGATGGCGGCCAGCGAGCGGCGCACCTGGTTGCGGTCGGTCGTGTACCAGAAGTCCGGCATGGACTTACGGAGGAACGAGCCGTAGCGGGCCCGCTCGACCCGCGGATCCAGGACGGCGACGATCCCCCGGTCGTCCGAAGCGCGCACGAGCCGGCCCGCGCCCTGCGCCATCAGCAGCGCGGCATGGGTCGCGGCGACGGCCATGAAGCCATTACCCCCGGCCTCCTCCACCGCCTTCTGGCGGGCACTCATCAGAGGGTCGTCGGGGCGGGGGAAGGGCACCCGGTCCATCACCACCAACTGACAGCTGGGCCCCGGCACATCGACGCCCTGCCAGAGGGACAGCGTGCCGAACAGGCAGGTCCGGGCATCGGCGGCGAAGGCACGGATCAGCCCGCCCAGCGTCTCCTCGCCCTGGAGGAGGATGGGCGCATCGAGACGCCCGCGCAGCTCCTCCGCGGCCGCCTGGGCGGCACGCATGGACGAGAACAGCCCGAGTGTGCGACCGCCCGCGGCCTCGACCAGCTCGGCGAGCTCATCGAGCATATCGGCGCGGCTGCCTTCGCGGCCGGGCTGGGCGAGATGCTTGGCGACGTAGAGGATCCCCTGCTTCGAGTAGTCGAAGGGCGAGCCGACGTCGAGGCCCTGCCAGCGCGGCGCGGTCTCCTCCCCGCCCTCCGGATCCTGCGGGCTCTCCGGGGCGAGACCGAGTGAGGCCGCCACCCCGTTGAAATCCCCGCCCAGCTTGAGCGTGGCGGAGGTGAGGACGACGGACCGGTCCTCGAACAGCTTCTCGCGCAGCAGCCCCGACACGGAGAGCGGGGCGACCCGCAGCGAGGCGCCGAAGCGGTCGTGCCGCTCGTACCAGACCACGTCGTACTCGGAGCCCTCGACGATCCGCTCGGCCACCTGGTGGATGTTCTCCACGGAGCCCAGGGCCTGCTTGCGGATCGCGTCCTCGTCCTTGACCGAGGCGTCCCGCGTGGCGCCGAGCGCCGAGATCACCGTGCGGGCCGCGTCGCGCAGCGCCATCAGTGCATAGCCGAGGTCCTCGGGGATCTTCTCGAGGCGGCCGGGCAGCGCGAGCTCCATCAGCCGCTCGAAGCCCTCCGAGGCGGTCTGGAGGGCGTCCGCCGCCTGCTCGTTGACCAGCTTCGCGGCACGCCGCACGGCGCGGTTGACCTGGCCGGGGGTGAGCTCCCCGCTGGCAACGCCGGTGACCCGGGAGACCAGCTCATGAGCCTCGTCGACGATCAGCACCTCATGGCTGGGCAGCACGGGGGCGCCCTCGATGGCGTCGATGGCGAGCAGCGCGTGATTGGTGACGACGACGTCGGCGAGCTTGGCCCGCTCGCGGGCGGCCTCGGCGAAGCACTCCGCGCCATAGGCGCATTTGGACGCGCCGAGGCACTCCCGGGAGGTGACCGACACCTGGGACCAGGCGCGGTCCGAGACACCGGGGCTCAGATCGTCCCGATCGCCCGTCTCGGTCTCGTCCGACCAGTCGCGCAACCGCAGCAGGTCCTTGCCGAGCTTGCTGGTGGGCGTGGCGGCCTCGAACGGGTCGAAAAGGCCGGCTTCATCGGCGTCCTCCTGCGGGACGCCCTCGTGGAGCCGGTGCAGGCACAGATAGTTGGAGCGGCCCTTGAGCATGGCGAACTCGGGGCGGCGGCGCAGCAGCGGGTGCAGGGCCTCCACGGTGCGGGGCAGGTCTCGCTCGACGAGCTGCCGCTGCAGGGCAAGGGTCGCCGTGGCGACGACGACACGCTCGCCGTGGGCGAGGGCGGGCACCAGATAGCCGAGGGACTTCCCGGTGCCGGTCCCGGCCTGAACCAGCAGGTGGGAGCTGTCGTCGATCGCCTCCGCCACGGCTTGGGCCATGGCGGTCTGACCAGGGCGCTCGGTGCCGCCGACGGTGGTTACGGCGGCCTGCAGCAGATCGGCGAGTGGAGGCGAGGACGATTCAGTCATAGGGCTGCCAGCCTACGGGGCGGCACCGACATCACTCCCGTCGGTGTGGTCGGTGACGGACGGTTTCGGCGAGCGCGGGGCTCGGGCGGATCCCCGTCTCCTGGGACGGACGGACCCCGCTTTCGTGGGACGGCCATCCTCGCTGCGTGGGAACCGGGACCGGGCGAGCGGTGTATCAACAGTGAAGTCTCGCATCGAAGCAGGCACATCACCGGGGGCACGGATGGTTGCGGAGGATCACAGGACGTGTCGCAGGGCACGGTCGCGCAGCATCAGCGCGGCGCGTTTGCCGGGGGGTTCGACTTCCGCGGAGAAGCGGAATCCGGCGCCGAGGAAGGCGGCGACGGAGGGGGTGTTGCGAAGATCCGGTTCGGCCACGACCCGTGTGCAGGACGGACGGTGCTCGAGGACGAGGTCGGCGGCGGCGCGGAGCAGGATCGTCCCCAGGCCACGGCCACGATCGCCGACCCGGCCGATGAGCAGGTGGATACCCGTGTCGTGCGGCCGGGCCGGGTAGTGCCGTGCGAGCGGGTCCAGATCGGCGCGGTACACCTCCCAATAGCTCATCGGGGCGCCGTCCAGGACGCCCAGACAGGGCACGCTGCGGCCATCGCCGTCGAGCTGATCCCCGAGGTGGCTCGCGGTGGTCTCATCGGGGCCGTCGAGCTCCCAGAAGGCGGCGACGGAGGGGTCGTTCATCCATTGGGCGATGAGCCGCAGATCGCGCCCGATGCGGACCGGGACGAGCTGGAAGGTGCCCAACGGGGTGCTGGTGGGCCGCCATTCGACGATGTGGTCGAGCAGATCCGCCCGGCCGTCGGCCTCCCGTCCGGTGGCGTCCAGGCCGATGAGTCGTGCGATGTCCTCTTCCTGGCGCAGCCGCATGTCGATGGTGTCGTCGGTGCTGGAGCTCGTACTGGAGTCGGTGTGCGGCACGGCGACGCTCTCCTCTCAGGGGACTCGGCACGTCGTGAGGGATGTGGGGGTGAGGGGCGTGATCGCGGGTCGCGGAGTCAAGCCATGGGGGTGACAGCTGGGATGCCGTAAGGAGAGACAGAAGTGACGAGGGGGTTGGCGATGGTCACATAGACGGACTGGGTGTCCACTGGTCCCACGAGTTCGTCCAGGCCGCGCAGCCGCGTGAGCAGGTTGGCCTTGCAGCGCAGAGTGGGCGTCTCCAGGAGCCGGGCGGGAAGCGGTGAGCGGGTCCTGCCGGGGCCGGACGCGGCCTCGGTGAGAAAGCGGCGGAACGCGGCCAGCAGGACGCGCTCGTCGACGAGTCGCTGGGACCCGAAGGCGCCGATCATTCCGAGGACGTTGTTGACACCCAGGTAGTAGGCGAACCGCTCGTCGGTGACCTCGTCGGGGACGAAGGTGTCGCTGCGGCCGCCGATACCGGGCAGTCGGCGCTGGAGTTCGGCGTGCCGGGACGCGCGGAAGTAGTAGCCCTGGTTGTCCCGGTAGCGGCCGCCGATCGGCCAGCCGTCGGGGTCCAGCAGCACCAGGGTGTTCTGCTGGTGCGCCTCGAGCGCGATACCGGCTTCTCCGTCCAGCCAGAGCACGGGGCGTACGACCGTGTGCAGATAGCGCAGGAACCACTCCGCGCCGACGGCCGCGGTGGAACGGCCGGTGCGAGCGGCGAGCCGGGCGACGAGGTGGGCGAGACGGGAGCGCATCACGGGCTGTCCGCGCCAGGGGCGCAACGCGAGGAGTCCGGCGACGCAGACGGCGTCGTCGCCGGGGCCGAACGGATTGTGCCGGATGACGACGTCGAGGCCGGAAACGGGTTCGCCATCCGGTCCGTCGACGGCCAGCCAGGCCGGGTCCCGGACGATGTCGAAGCCCGGGAATCCGGGGAAGGCCGCCCGCCACTGCTCGGCCAGTCCGCTGCGGAGCAGCCGGTGCACCTCGACACCGCGGCGGAGTTCCTTACGGAGGTTCTCACGACGGGAGTTGGTGATCCGCAGAGCGAGGGAGAGTTTCAGCATGGCAGGAGCGCCGGGCCGGTAGACGGTGCGGACCGAGGAGGTGGGGTGCCAGTGTCCGCCGGACGGCCCGAGGTCGTGCAACAGGCCGGAGTCGAAGAGCGCGGCTGCGTCCGGACGGTGCCGGATCTCGCGAGCCTGCCAGGGATGCAGCGGCAAGGGGACGGTCCCGTCCGGCAGTTGGAGGCCGCTGCCCGCCAGGGAGAGGGCGAGCCGCTCGGCGGGCACGGTCCGGCCGCGCTCCGTCCAGGCCGACTCGCAGGCCAGCACGGACCGGGCGACCGCGATCCAGTGAAGGGAGAAGGAGCCACGCGATTCCGGTGAGCAGACGGTGGATTCGCTGTCGGAGAGGCCCTCGCGGCTCTTCGGCGTGGGATGCAGGGGGTGACCGAAGAGGAGGGACTGCTCCGCGTTGAGAAACGGGGTGCTCGTGCTGGGATCGGCGGGCGCCGCACGGCGGTGGGCGAGGAAGAGGGCGGTGCGTCGTACGGAGTCCGCGACACGGCCGACGAGTTCGGTGGCGTCCGCGTCGGGGTCGTCCCGCCGTGCGCTGTAGGCCGCCTCGCGGGTGAGGAGGGCCGCGAGGGTGACCGCCCCGACGGCGGGCGCGTCGTGGGGGCCGTGCTCCAGCAGCGGCGGGCCGAAGCGGTGCCAGCCGGTGGGCGACCAATAGCGCACCGGGACGAGGAGGACGGTTCCGCTGGCGGCGAGGGGGATACGCAGGGTGTCCCCGTCGGGGTGCGCGAGGCCGCTCTCCCGTACCCAGCAGCGCAGCAGGTTCTCGACGGCCGCACCATCGGCCGCGATCTGCGGGTCGGGGTCGTCGAGTGGATCCACGCCGACCACACGGGCACGGTCGGCGGGCGCTTCATAGCTGTCGCGGTCCTGCCGAGGGACGGCCATCGCGGGGAGGGGCAGCCCCTGGGTGGGCAGTTGCGGCACGGACGGCTCCTCCGCCAATGGCTCTGGGACGGAGAGCCGGGGTGCTCTCGCTTCCGGACTCGCTTCCGCCGCGCTGACGAGCGGCGCCGTGGCGGGCGACCCTGCCAGGGGCAGTGGCTCCACCGCAGAGCGTGGCGGCACCGCCGCCGGGGATGGCGGCACCGCCGCCGGGGGAAGTGGCCCTGCCGCCGCCGGTGATGGCACCGCCGACCGGGGTGGCACTGCCGCCAGGGGTGGTGGCGCCGCAGCGAGGGTTGGTCGCGGTGCTGGGGGCTCCGCCTGGTCTCCGGCGGCCGTCATGGCGGTGGACGGTGCCCTGACCGTCGGGACCGCCGCGGGTGGGACAGGCGGGGCGGGCGGTCTGGTCGTCCCGGCCGGGGGAGGCGCCGTGTGGGGCGGGTACGGGAGGGGCGGCGGGGGCCCGGGGTGGGCGGATTCGCCGGAGTCGGTCAGGGCGCCGGGCACGGGCTGCGGTCGGGGAGACAAGGGGGCTCCCCCGGGGGTGTGCGGCATGGTGGGTGTGGCGCGGGCATCACGGCGTTCACGTCCTGGGCCCGGCGCCTGCCTCCTTCGGTGGTGCGATGGCGGTGCGGTCGTACGGTGCGGGGCACGTCAGCGTCGGTTTCCGGCGGACGGTGGGGCGAACGGGGCAGCGGTGGGCGGGAGTTCACCGGAGCGGGTTCCGGAGGTGCGGATCGCCGCGTCCAGGGCGTCGGCAAGCCGGTCCAGAACGGCCTCTGTCTGCTCGTCGGTGATGGTGAGTGGAGGGAGGAGGCGGATCACCGCGTTGTGGCGTCCGCCGAGTTCGACGATGAGCCCGCGCCGCAGGCACTCCTGCTGGACCGCCGCCGCGAGCGCGGGAGCGGCGGGCGGAGCGGCCGTACGCGCGACACCGGCGTACGACGCTTCCCCGCCCGGGGTTTGGCGCACACCCCCGCCCAGGGCTCCGCGCGCGCCCTCGCCCTCGGCGCCCGTCGGCCAGGCTCCTTCGCACGGGGTCACTTCGTCCAGGGCCACCTCGCTCTGGGATGCCCCGTACGGGGTTGCACCGCCCGGGACCCCCTCCCAGGCTGCGTCCACGACAGGCCCGACCCGCGCTGCGGGCCCGACCCGCGCTACAGCCCCGGCCTGCCCGGCCTCCGCCATGGCCCCCGCCTCTGCGATGGGTCCCGTCTCCGCGATGGGTCCCGTCTCCGCGATGGGCCCGGTCTCCGGGGCGACCAGTTCCAGGCCGATCATGAGGCCGCGGCCGCGTACCTCCCCGATCTGCGGGCGCCCGGCGGCGAATCGGCGCAGCCGCTCCAGCATCCGTCGGCCGACGACCGCCGCCCGCTGGGAGAGGTGGTTCTCCCGGACGTACGCGAGGGTGGCCGTGCCCGCGGCCATCGCCAGCTGGTTGCCGCGGAAGGTGCCCGCGTGGGCTCCGGGGGGCCAGATGTCGAGCTCCTCCCGGTAGACCACGACGGCCAGCGGCAGGCCGCCACCGATGGCCTTCGAGAGCACCATCACATCGGGCACCACCCCGCTGTGGTCGACCGCCCAGAAGGCCCCGGTGCGCCCGACGCCGGTCTGCACCTCGTCCGCGATGAGCGGGATGGAGCGGGCCGCGGTGATCTCGCGCATCCGGCGCAGCCAGCCGTCCGGGGCCGGGATCACCCCTCCCTCGCCCTGTACGGGTTCGAGGATCATCCCGGCCGGGTCGGGCACCCCGCCCTTCGGGTCGTCGAGCAGCGTCTCGGCCCAGCGCGCGGAGAGTTCGGCACCGCGCTCCCCGTCGACCCCGAACGGGCAGCGGTAGTCATACGGAAAGGGCAGCCGGGTCACCCCGGCCGCAGAGGCCCCGCCGGAGGCGGCCAGCGCACCGGCCGTCATCCCGTGGTAGGCCCCGGAGAAGGCGAGCAGGCCATCGCGCCCCGTGGCGATCCGCACCAGCTTGAGCGCGGCCTCGACCGCGTCCGTGCCCGCCGGTCCGCAGAACTGCACCCGCGCGCGGGCGGCGAGTCCGGGCGGAAGAGTCGCGAACAGCTCATCCGTGAAGGCGTCCTTGACCGGTGTCGCCAAATCCAGGACCTGCAGCGGCGCTTCCGAGTCCAGAACGGCCCGGATCGCGTCCAGCACCACCGGGTGGTTGTGCCCCAGGGCCAGCGCCCCGGCCCCGGAGAGGCAGTCGAGATAACGGCGGCCGTCGGCCCCTTCGACCGTCATCCCCCGGGCGCGCACCGGAACGATGGGCAGCGCCCGGGCATAGGTGCGGGCGGCCGACTCACGCAGCGCCTGGCGCCGCAGAATTCCCTGGGTGGCGCCACCGTCGTCGGAGACGGCGGACAGGGCCATCGGCGGGAGCTGGGTCACGGCCACGAGTCTCGGTCCTCCTGCTGCTGAACGCCCTCCGGCTGTCCCCCGTACGTACCAACGACGCGTGACGCTCTGGATCACGGGCTGAGCGAAGATCCTTGCGGCCGGGAACCAAGGACCCGCTCGCAGCCGTCGTAGGCGGCACCGGCATAGTGGGATACCACCCCATTGCCGGGGCGGTGCATGACAATTCCAGATAGGCCGTAGAGCAGATCAGTACCTCAGGGGGAGTTCCGCCCATGCCATCCTCACGCCGACCCGCACTGGCCGTGGCCGTCATAGCCTCGGTTCTGGCGCTCACCGCCACCGCGTGCGATTCCTCGGACGACAACACCGACGCCAGGCCGACCGCGTCGTCGGAGCAGGGCGTGGACGACATCAAGCTGCCCGACAACCTCAACGACAAGTTGAAGAACCTCGGCATCGATCTGGACCAGTGGAAGAACGGTGCCTGGAACAAGTGGGACCGGGACGACTGGCTGCGCGAGGCCGGTGACTTCATCAACCCGATCATCAAGGGTCTGTGGAAGCCGGACCGGATGCGCGACGCGCAGGAGCCCGACAAGCCGGTCGACGACAGCGACATCGCGGACGACCAGGGTGTGACCGACCCCGATCCGCAGCCTGTCCCGGCCAAGGAGGTCACCAGCCCGTACAGCTCCAAGGTCCCCTACGCGGGCAAGGTCTTCTTCGACGGCCCCGAGGGTTCGATGGTCTGCTCCGCGACCGTGGTCGAGGACCCGGCGCACCCCGGCAAGTCCAACCTGGTGTGGACGGCGGGCCACTGCGTCCACGCGGGCAAGGGCGGCGGCTGGTACAAGAACCTGATGTTCGTCCCCTCCTACAACGACGCGGGCAAGTCGCAGGCGGAGCTGGAGAACGCCACCAAGGAGGAGCTGGCTCCCAAGGGTGTCTGGTGGGCCGACTGGGCGCAGACCTCCTCGCAGTGGATCGACAGGGGCGCGGCCGTGGGCGGCAAGGGCGCTCCGTACGACTTCGCGGTGATGCATGTGAAGCCGGAGGTCAGCGGCGGCAAGTCGCTCGAGGAGATGGTGGGCGGCGCGCTGCCGGTCGACTTCAACGCCCCGGCGGTGAAGTCCATCGACGAGATCACGGCCACCGGCTACCCGGCCGCCCCGCCGTTCGACGGCCAGAAGATGAACCAGTGCGCGGACAAGCCGGGCCGGCTCTCCCTGGACGCCAAGCAGCCCACGATGTACCGCATCGGCTGCACCATGACCGCGGGTTCCTCCGGCGGTGGCTGGGTCGCCGAGGGTGCGGACGGCAAGCCCGCGCTGGTGTCCAACACATCGATCGGCCCATCCAACGCGACCTGGCTGGCGGGCCCGCACCTGGGCCCCGAGGCGAAGGGCGTCTACAACGCCGTCAGCAAGAAGTTCGCGAGCCAGTGACCGGCTGAGCCGGTAGCCGTCAGGCAACCACAACGGCGAGGGCCCGCCCCCGGAAGTCCGGGGGCGGGCCCTCGCCTTATGCCTGTCGTGCCCTCGCCGTGTGACCGTCGTGCCCTCGCCGTGTGCCGGTCGTGGCTAGTGCTGTCCGGCGGCCGCGGCCGGGACGAAACGCCGCAGCTCCGCCGCGAGCTCCTCGTGCACCCGTGCCTTGAGCAGCGTGCCCTCGGGGGTGTGCTCCTCGGAGAGCACCTCACCCTCGACGTGGGTACGCGCGACCAGCTTGCCGTGGGTGTACGGCAGCAGGACCTCGATCTCGACCTGGGGCCGGGGCAGCTCCTCGTCGATCACCGCGAGCAGCTCGTCGATGCCCAGTCCGCTGCGGGCCGACACCGCCATGGCGCGCCGCTCCATGCGCAGCAGCCGCTGCACGACCAGCGGATCGGCCAGATCCGCCTTGTTGATCACGACGATCTCGGGCACGTCGACCGCGCCCACATCGCGGATCACCTCACGCACGGCGGCCAACTGCTCCTCCGGCGCCGGATGCGAGCCGTCCACCACATGGACGATCAGATCGGCGTCGCCGACCTCCTCCATCGTGGAGCGGAACGCCTCCACCAGGTGGTGCGGCAGGTGCCGGACGAACCCGACGGTGTCCGCCAGTGTGTAGAGGCGCCCGCTGGGGGTCTCGGCCCGGCGCACGGTCGGGTCCAGGGTGGCGAACAGTGCGTTCTCCACCAGGACGCCCGCACCGGTGAGCCGGTTGAGCAGCGAGGACTTGCCCGCGTTGGTGTATCCGGCGATGGCGACGGAGGGGACCTTGTGGCGTCGGCGCTCCTGCCGCTTGATGTCGCGGCCGGTCTTCATCTCGGCGATCTCGCGGCGCATCTTCGCCATCTTCTCGCGGATGCGGCGCCGGTCCGTCTCGATCTTGGTCTCACCGGGACCACGGGTGGCCATACCGCCGCCCGAGGATCCGGAGCCACCGCCACCCATCTGCCGGGACAGCGACTGACCCCAGCCTCGCAGCCGCGGCAGCATGTACTGCATCTGGGCGAGCGAGACCTGTGCCTTGCCCTCTCGGGACTTGGCGTGCTGGGCGAAGATGTCGAGGATCAGGGCGGTCCGGTCGACCACCTTCACCTTGACGACGTCCTCGAGATGGATCAGCTGGCCGGGGCTCAGCTCACCGTCGCAGACCACGGTGTCGGCACCGGACTCGACCACGATGTCGCGCAGTTCCTCGGCCTTGCCGGAGCCGATGTAGGTGGCGGGATCCGGCTTGTTGCGCCGCTGGATCACGCCGTCGAGCACCAGGGCACCGGCGGTCTCGGCGAGCGCGGCCAGCTCCGCCAGGGAGTTCTCCGCGTCCTGCGCCGTACCGGAGGTCCATACGCCGACCAGCACCACGCGCTCCAGGCGCAACTGCCGGTACTCGACCTCGGTGATGTCCTCGAGCTCGGTGGACAGCCCTCCCACACGCCGCAGCGCGGCACGGTCGGAGCGGTCGTACTGGTCGCCGTCACGCTCCTCGTCGATCTCGTGACTCCAGGCGACGTCCTCTTCCATCAGGGCGTCGGCCCGAAGGCTCTCGGCGGGTCGCTGCCGGTCCTGCGGAAGGGAAGAGGAGTGGGTCAAAGGAATCCTTACGTCGTGGAATACCGTCACTGTCGACAACGCGTGGCGAGCCCGCGGGATTCCCCGCCGGGGCCGGCCGCGACGCCGACTCCTTGATGGTCGCACGCGGCGGCCGGGCCGTCACCCTGGTTTCACGGCCCATGGCACCGCGTAACGCACCGCATGCCGCCCCGCCCGGGCGCCCGGCAGCGCGGCGCCCTTCGTGCTCTCCTTCGCCGTCGGCCGCCAGTCGGGGTGTCCCGGCATCGGCGGCATCTTCTTGCCGTACAGCCAGGGGTGGAGGAATCCGCTCAGATCGCGCCCTGCCACCTGGGAGGCCAGCCGGATGAAGTCGGCGGTCGAGGCCACACTGTCGCGGTGGCGGACCACCCATTCCCGCTCCAGGCGGTCGAAGGCGGCGCGGCCGATCCGCTGCCGCAGTGCGTACAGCACCAGCGCGCTGCCGTCGTAGACGACCGGGCGAAAGATGCCGATCTGCTGGCCGGAGTCGGCCGGCTTGGGGGCCGCGGGCGGCCCTCCCTCGGCCCGCCAGGCGTCGGACTGCTCGTATGCCTTGCGCATCCGCCGCTTCAGGCTCGCCTTACCGCGCTCATCGGCGTACAGCGCCTCGTACCAGGTGGCGTGGCCCTCGTTGAGCCACAGATCCGACCAGCGGCGCGGGCTGACGCTGTCGCCGAACCACTGGTGCGCCAGCTCGTGCACCATGATCGATTCGATGTACCACCGGGGCAGCTCCTTGCTGGTGAACAGATCGCGCTCGAAGAGGGAGAGCGTCTGTGTCTCCAGCTCGAAGCCGGTGGTGGCGTGGGCGATCAGGACGCCGTAGTTCTCGAAGGGGTAGCGTCCGGCCTTCTTCTCCATCCAGGCCAGCTGTCCGGGAGTGCGCGCGAGCCACTTCTCCAGCCGTGCGCGGTCCGCCACGGGTACGACGTCGCGCACCGGCAGCCCATGGGGCCCGGTCCGGCGCGGCACGGCGGAGCGGCCGATGGAGACCTGCGCCAGCTCGGTGGCCATGGGATGGGCGAGGCGGTACGTCCAGGTGGTCCGCGATCCCTTGTGGACGCGCTGTCCGGGAAGTCCGCCCGCGACGACCGTAAGGGTCTTCGGGGCCGTGATCCGGAAGGTGAAGCGGGCCTTGTCGGCGGGGTGATCGTTGCAGGGGAAGACCCGGTGGGCGGCGTTGGCCTGGTTGGCCATGACCAGCCCGTCGCTGGTGCGAACCCAGCCGCCGTTGGTGCCGCCCCGCGGATCGCTGGTGTGGTGGACGGTGACCCGGAAGGCGGCGCCCTTACGGAGCGGGTCGGACGGCGTGACCACCAGGTCCTCACCGGCCCTCACGAACCGGGCCCGCGCTCCGTCGACCCGCACCGAGTCCACGACGCCCTGGGCGAAGTCGAGATTGACGGTGCGCAGGGGGGCGGTGGCGCGGGCGTCGATGGTGGTGACGGCGTCGAGCGGCCGGTCCTGACGGCGGTAGTCGAACGCGATGTCGTACGCCGTGACGTCGTACCCGGGGTTGCCGAGCTCCGGGAAGAGGGGGTCGCCGATGCCCAGCGGCCTGGGGTGCGTGGACGATACCGTCCCCGCGGCGGAGGAGGGGCCGACCGCGAGGAAGACGGCGGCCATGGCCGCGGCCACCAGCGCGGTCCTGCGGCGCCCGGTGCGCGGCGGCCAGGGGCGGCGCCCCGAAGAAAACGTCATGACCTACGGCTACCAGCGCCCCGGCGCCGGCGCAGTCGCTCCCGGCTTTGATCCACCCGAAGGAGTTCACGCGGCCCGGCTGCGTTCAGGAACGCGCCGCGGCCATGCTGCGGCCCTCGCGTGTCACGTCGTAGACCCCGGGGACGTTGCGCATGGCCCGCATCAGCGCCGGCAGCCTGCCCGCGTCGGGCAGCTGGAGCGTGTAGGTGTGCCGGACGCGCTGCTCACGGGGCGGTTCGACGGCGGCCGCGACCACCTCCGCGCCCTCGGCGGCGATGGCCTCGGTGAGATCCGCGAGCAGATGCGGCCTGCTGAACGCCTCCGCGAAGAGGGTCACGCGATATTCGCCGCCCCCGTCCCCGTCGTCCTCGTCCGCCCAGCGCACCGCGACGGCCGTGCGCCCGGCCGCGGTCATCCGCGCCACCCCGGGGCACCGCTCACGGTGCACGGTGACGGCCCCGCCGCGCACCGCGAAGCCGGTGACCGCGTCGGGCGGCACGGGGGTGCAGCAGCGGGCCAGCCGTACGGTCGCGCCGGGCCGGTCGACGACGATGCCCGCCTCGGGGCGGACCGCCCCGGCCGCGGGGACGGAAGCTTCGCCACCCTGCGAAGCCTGCGCGTCCTGCCCGTCCTGCCCGTCCTGCCCGTCCTGCCCGTCCTGTCCGTCCTGTCCGTCCTGTCCGGAGAGGGTGGAGGCGGACTCCGCCTCCGGCTCCCGGACCGCGTCCCGGGACTCCTGCGGGGAAGGCTGCGGCGCCGGGTGGGCGGCCAGCCAGCGGTTGATGGCGATGCGGGCGGCCGGGGTGCGGGCGTGGTCGAGCCACTCGGGCGAGGGGCCGTGCGAGGCGGCGTCCCGGGTGTCGCCGGCCATCAGGAGCTGCAGGGTGTCGCCGTCGCGCAGCACCGTGCTCAGGGTCGCGATCCGGCCGTTGACCCGGGCGCCGATACAGGAGTGCGCGTCCTCGCCGTACAGGGCGTACGCGGCGTCCACGCAGCTCGCGCCCGCGGGCAGGCCGAGCGTCCCGCCGTCGGAGCGGAAGACCGTGATCTCGCGGTCCTGGGCGAGGTCGTCGCGGAGCGAGGTCCAGAAGAGGTCGGGGTCGGGGGTGGCGCTCTGCCAGTCGAGCAGCCGGGACAGCCAGCCGGGGCGGGTCGGGTCGGCCCGCTCGCCCTCAGGGGCGTCGGCGCCCTCCGTCGGGGTGTACGGATTGCCGAGGGCGATCACTCCGGCCTCCGCGACCCGGTGCATCTGATGAGTGCGGATGAGGACCTCGGTGACCTCGCCGTCGCGCCCGGCCACGGCCGTGTGCAGCGACTGGTAGAGGTTGAACTTGGGGACCGCGATGAAGTCCTTGAACTCCGAGATCACCGGGGTGAAGCAGGTGTGCAGTTCGCCCAGGACCGCGTAGCAGTCCGCGTCGTCGGAGACGAGGACGAGGAGGCGGCCGAGGTCGGTACCGGTCAGCTCGCCGCGCTTGAGCCCGACCCGGTGGACGGAGACGAAGTGCCGCGGCCGGACCAGGACTTCGGCGGTGATGCCCGCCTCGTGGAGCACGCCCCGTACGTCCTCGGCGGCGCGGGCCAGCGGGTCGGGGCGCCCGGCGTGGGCCTGGAGGAGCTCGCGGGTCCGCGCGTACTCATCGGGGTGGAGGATGGCGAAGACCAGGTCCTCCAGCTCGGTCTTGAGCGCCTGCACGCCCAGCCGCTCGGCGAGCGGGATCAGCACATCGCGGGTGACCTTGGCGATGCGCACCTGTTTCTCGGGGCGCATCACGCCGAGGGTGCGCATGTTGTGCAGCCGGTCGGCGAGTTTGATCGACATCACCCGGACGTCGTTGCCCGTGGCGACGAGCATCTTGCGGAAGGTCTCGGGCTCGGCCGCCGCGCCGTAGTCGACCTTCTCCAACTTGGTGACGCCGTCGACGAGATAGCGGACCTCCTCGCCGAACTCCTCGCCCACCTGGTCGAGGGTCACCTCGGTGTCCTCGACGGTGTCGTGGAGCAGCGAGGCGGTCAACGTCGTGGTCTCGGCGCCCAGTTCGGCGAGGATCAGCGTGACGGCCAGCGGATGGGTGATGTACGGCTCACCGCTCTTGCGCATCTGGCCGCGGTGGGAGGACTCGGCCAGCACATACGCCTTGCGGAGCACATCCAGATCGGCTCCGGGATGGTGTGCGCGGTGGACCTTGGCCACATGCTCGATCGCGTCCGGCAGCCGACCGCGGGAGGTCGGCCCGAGCAGGGCCGCCCGGCTGAACCTGCGGAGATTGCGCAGGTCGATGCGGGGGATGCCGCGCCTGCGGCCGAACGGGGCCTGGTCGGTGGCCTCTGCGCTCATGGGCAACCTCCGGCGGCGTCGAGCGTCAACCGGCGTGGGTACTCCCCCGGGGCCGGTGCTTGATGCTATCGAGCCCATCACGCACGGCCGACCGGCTCTCGCCCAGAGTGAAACGGATCACCCATTCGAGGGAAGTGTCAGCCGAGGTCCGTGCCCAGCCAAGCGGAATCCAGTTCCCCCTCGGCCACGATCACGGCAGGGCCGGTCATCTCCACCGTACCGTCTGGCCGTTCACTGATCACAAGGCGCCCTCCGGGAACGTCCACGGTGTACGTGACGGGATGGCCGGTGACCGCCGGGTCGGCCCCGTCACGGCGCGCGGCGGCCACCATCACGGCGCAGGCTCCGGTGCCGCAGGAGCGGGTCTCACCGGAGCCGCGCTCATGCACGCGCATCGCGACATGGCGCGGTCCGCGGTCGACGACGAACTCGACGTTGGTGCCGTGGGGATACGCGGACGCGGGGCGCACGGCGGGGGCCGCGAGCAGATCACCGGCCTGGGCGAGGTCGTCGACGAAGGCGACCGCGTGCGGGTTGCCCATGTTCACGTTGCGCGCGGGCCAGCTGTGCTCACCGACCGTGACCGTGATCTCCGCCTCGGGGCCGGGCCCGGGCAGCGTGGCCTCGCCCATCACGACGGTGATCGGGCCGTCGGGCCCCGCCGTGGCCTCGCCCGGCTGTGCGGCGTCACCGGCGTCCTTGGCGATGTGGACCCGGCGTACTCCGGCCCGGGTGGCGACCACGAGATCGCCCTCCTCGGCGAGACCGGCCCGCTGCAGATACCGGGCGAAGACGCGGACTCCGTTGCCGCACATCTCGGCGATGCTGCCGTCGCTGTTGCGGTAGTCCATGAACCATTCGGCCTGGTCGGCCATGGCCCGCGCCTCGGGGTGCGCCGAGGACCGCACGACGCGGATCAGCCCGTCACCGCCGATACCGGCACGGCGGTCGCAGATCCGGGCGACGGCGGCCGCGGAGAGTTCCAGGCTGCCGTCCAGGTCGGGGACGATGACGAAGTCGTTCTCGGTGCCGTGACCCTTGAGGAAGGACAGCCGTGGTGCGGTGCTCATCCCTCGATCCTACGGGGCACCGCGTGCGCCGTCCCTCCGCGCCCGGACCGTCGGCGCCGGGCGGGCCGCAGAGCCGCGACGAGCGCACCGCCGCGAGCCGCCGTGCCGGGCGCTGTGCCAGGCGCCGTAAGGCCGCGAGGATCCGTCGGAGGGGGCCTAGCGGAGGCGGGCGACCCGCCAGAAGGTGAGGGCGGCCAGCAGGGCCACGATCGCTACGTAGAGGACGACGAAGCGCCAGTCCGGGCGGCGTCCGGAGCCTCTGGGGGGAAGGCCGGGCCAGGTGTAGCCCACCCGGCGGGCGGCCATCAGGCCCCAGCCCGCCGCGCAGCAGCTCAGCAGCAGGCCGAGCATGGCCACGACCGCCCCTCCGTCGCCGAACTCGAAGGCGAGCGGGAAGGCGAACATCAGCGAGCCGAGGATGGCGAGGCCGACGATCGGCGCGATCTGCCAGATCCGCAGCCGGCGCGGCGGGCGCAGCTCCCGGAAGGACTCCCCGGAGACGGATCCCGCGCCGTCCGGGTCCTCGGATCCGTCATCGAGGACCGGTGCGCCGGTCTCGTGGAGCGCTCCGGCCTCATCGGGGCCGTCGGGGGTCAGCGACCCCGCGTCTCCGTGCGGCGATTGCTGCGATGCGTCGCGAGGGCCGGCCTCCATCGCCACACGCCCTCCCAACTCCAGACACCACGGCACGATCGGAGCTTGATGATGGCATGCCCGCCGGGGCCCGAATGACGAGCTGAGCGTCCCGATGCCATGACGTGATCAGGCTGTGACCGCCCGTTCAACCAACGCGAGCGCGCTCGCCAGGAGTTCCCCTCTGCGGTCGGCGGCTCCGCTGAGCCAGTGGACCCGGGGATCGCGGCGGAACCAGGAATCCTGGCGGCGCGCGAACCGCTTGGTGGCGCGCACGGTTTCGGCTCTCGCCTCCTCCTCGGTGCACTCCTCCGCGAGCGCGGCGAGCACTTGCTGATAGCCGAGGGCACGGGAGGCGGTACGGCCGGAGCGCAGCCCGGCGGCCTCCAGCAGGCGGACCTCCTCGACCAGCCCGGCGTCCCACATCCGGTCCACCCGCAGGGCGATCCGCTCGTCCAGCTCGGGCCGCTCGACGTCGACGCCGATCTGGAGCGTGTCGTAGACCGCCTCATGCCCGGGCAGATTGGCGGTGAAGGGGCGGCCCGTGATCTCGATGACCTCCAGCGCCCGGACCACCCTGCGGCCGTTGCTGGGCAGGATCGCCCGGGCTGCCTCGGGGTCGGCGGCGGCGAGCCGGGCGTGCAGGGCCCCGGAGCCCCGCTCCTCCAGCTCGGCCTCGAGCCGGGCCCGGACGGCGGGGTCGGTGCCCGGGAACTCGAGCGCGTCGATGGCCCCGCGGATGTAGAGGCCGGAACCACCGACCAGGACGGGGGTGCGGCCCTCGTCGAGCAGGCGGTCCATCTCGGCGCGGGCCAGCCGCTGGTACTCGGCGACGCTCGCGGTCTGGGTGACGTCCCAGATGTCCAGCAGCCGGTGTGGCACCCCCTGCCGCTCGTCCTCCGTCAGCTTGGCGGTGCCGATGTCCATGCCCCGGTACAGCTGCATGGAGTCGGCGTTGACGACCTCGCCGTCGAGATGTCTGGCGAGCGCGACGCCCAGATCGGACTTTCCGGCCGCGGTGGGGCCGACGACGGCGATGACTCGCGGCGGGTGGCCTGCAGTATTCACCGGGCCAGTCTCGCAAACGCCGGGGGCCTCCTCGAATGAGCGACGTGACGGGGCACTGCCGGGTTCGTTGCCCGCTTGCGAGGTTCCGAGGGCCGGTTCACGGAATCGGCCTCCGCGCGCGGCGCAAGGGAACGCTCCGAGCGGCACGGGATTTCGCCCGCACGAGTAAGGTATGGAGTAGATATGGGCGTGTTTTCCAGGTTTCGTCGCGATCGTCATGTGCCGAAGGAGGCGAGCCGCTCGTCCGAGAAGGCACCGTCCGCACAGGACGCCCAGGTCACGGCCGACGCCATGACGGCGGAGGCCGTGTCCGGGAAAGGCGACGGGGCTGAGACCGCGCGGAGCGGGAAGGAGAACCCGGCGGGTGAAGGCGCCGGGATCCCCAGGCAGCAGTCCGCCGCCGAGGCGGCCGACAGTGAGACCGGTGAGAGCGCCCGCACATAGGCAGCCGACGAGGGTAGGTGGCACATGGGCCTGATGGACAATCTCAAGGCCAAGGCCGGTCAGATGAAGGGCAAGGCCGGCAGCCTTGCGCAGCAGCACGAGGCCAGGATCGAGCGGGGCCTGGAGAAGGCGGCCAAGACGGTCGACACCAGGACCAAGGGCAAGTACAGCGCCAAGATCGAGACTGGCAGGGGCAAGGCGAAGGGCGCTCTCAACCGCCTCTCGCACATGGACGAGGACAAGCCCAAGCGCAAGCGCGACGAATAAGGCCGGCCAGGCCAGGACGGCGCCCAGAACGGGGGCGGGCGACGCCGGGCCCCGACCGGCCGGCCCCGCCGGTACGCGGCCGTGGAGCGGACGCTCCACGGCCGCGAGCGGTCTATGAAGACCAGCTCGCCACGAAATACCCCACGCCGTACGGCGCTTCGTCATACCGCAACTCCCCCTTCAGGGGCGCCCCCTCGGCCGCCCCCGCGAGCACCTGCAGCGGCGCGCGGCCCGCCGCCTTGAGCTCGTACGCCAACTCCTCGTCGAGCGCGGCCAGCGCCCCGGTGTCGGCGGCCGCCAGCGCCCGCGCCACCTCGGCGTCGAACGGGGCCGCCCGCTCGTCGAGATAGCCCGGCGCCTTCAGCGTGCGGCATGCGGTGCCGTCGCCCATCACCAGCAACGCGATCCGCTCCGCCCGCCCGGCGAGCTCCCTTCCAACTTCAATACACCGCTCGGCCGCGAGAGGTTCCCCCACACCCAGCCCCTCGACGGGCACCGCCGGGTCCCACCCCGCGTGCTCCAGCAGCCAGGCGGCGACCGCCAGCGACAGTGGCAGCGAAGGCGGGGGCGAGGGGCTCCGCCCCGCGGCATCGTCGCCGCCGGACGCCCCGTCCGCCGCCGGCGCCGCCAGCCGCACATCCAGCTCCACGCCGAAGCCGCGGAACGATCCGGACGCGCCCTGCGCATGCGGTCCGCGCCCGGCAGGCTCGGCCGGCCCCACCACGATCAGGCACTCCGGACGCGCCGCCGCGAGGGCGCGGACGGCCTCGGCGCATGCCGCGCGCAGCCCTTCCAGCTCGGGAGCGGCTCCGGCGGCGACCTCGGGCACCAGCAGCGGCGGACACGGGCAGACGGCGGCGGCGATCAGCATGATCGTCAGCCTAGCCGTGCGCTCAGTCGCAGCCGCAGCCCGCGGCGGGCGCGGCCGGCAGCGGCGGCGGGGCGCCCACCGTCGGCAGGCCCAGCATCACACCCGCGGGCTTCTTCTCCCCGGCTGCGTTCCGCCGCTCCCAGGCGTCTCCGGCGCGGGTGCGCCGCACGCCCCGGGCCGGGCCCTCGGCCAGCAGATGGTGCGGAGCGGCGTAGGTGATGTCGACGGTGACGACGTCGCCGGGGCGCACCGGCTCCTCGGGGCGCGCGAAGTGCACCAGGCGGTTGTCGGCGGCACGGCCGGACAACCGCCGCGTGGCGTCGTCCTTACGGCCTTCGCCCTCGGCGACCAGCACCTCCAGCGTGCGGCCGACCTGCTTCTTGTTCTCTTCCCAGGAGATCTCCTCCTGGAGGGCGACCAGCCGCTCGTAGCGCTCCTGGACGACCGCCTTGGGCACCTGGCCCTCCATCTCGGCGGCGGGCGTCCCGGGCCGCTTGGAGTACTGGAAGGTGAACGCCTGGGCGAAGCGTGCCTCGCGCACCACGTGCAGCGTCTGCTCGAAGTCCTCCTCCGTCTCACCGGGGAAGCCGACGATGATGTCGGTGGAGATGGCGGCGTCCGGCATCGCGGCGCGCACCTTCTCGATGATGCCGAGGTAGCGCTCCTGCCGGTACGAGCGGCGCATCGCCTTGAGCACCGTGTCCGAGCCGGACTGCAGCGGCATGTGCAGCTGCGGCATCACGTTCTCCGTCTCCGCCATGGCGGAGATCACGTCGTCGGTGAAGTCCCGCGGATGCGGCGAGGTGAACCGGACCCGCTCCAGGCCCTCGACCTTCCCGCAGGCGCGCAGCAGCTTGCTGAACGCCTCGCGGTCGCCGATGTCGGAGCCGTACGCGTTCACGTTCTGGCCGAGCAGGGTGATCTCGGTGACGCCCTCGGCCACCAGCGTCTCCACCTCGGCGAGGATGTCGCCGGGGCGGCGGTCCTTCTCCTTGCCGCGCAGCGCCGGGACGATGCAGAAGGTGCAGGTGTTGTTGCAGCCGACCGAGATGGAGACCCACGCGGCGTACGCGGACTCGCGCCGCGTCGGAAGGGTGGAGGGGAAGGCTTCCAGGGACTCGGCGATCTCGACCTGGGCTTCCTCCTGGACGCGGGCGCGCTCCAGCAGCACCGGCAGACTGCCGATGTTGTGGGTGCCGAAGACCACATCGACCCAGGGGGCCTTCTTGACGATGGTGTCGCGGTCCTTCTGGGCCAGACAGCCGCCGACGGCGATCTGCATGCCCGGCCGCCGCGCCTTGATCGGTGCGAGTCGGCCGAGGTTGCCGTAGAGGCGGTTGTCGGCGTTCTCCCGCACCGCGCAGGTGTTGAAGACGACGATGTCGGCCTCGCCCTCACCGGTGCCCTCCGGCGCGCGGACAAAGCCCGCCTCTTCCAGTAGGCCCGAGAGCCGCTCGGAGTCGTGGACATTCATCTGGCACCCGTAGGTGCGGATCTCGTAGCTCTTGGTCGCTTGAACGTCCACTGCCGGGCTCCGGTCGCTGCTGATGGTCACGCATCAAGGGTAGGCGCTCACAGAAGCCCCCCTGCCTGGCGGTGGACCGGGCACCCCGCGGCACACTGTGTTCCATGACACGGAACAGCTCCCAGGGCAACATGCTCGACAAGGCAGTGGCGGTCCTCGACTGCTTCCGGCCCGACGGCGGCGCGTTCCGTCTCACAGAACTGTCCGCGCGTACGGGGCTGGCCAAGACCACCGTGTTCCGGCTCTGCGCCGATCTGGTCCGTCTCGGCCTGCTCGAACGTGACGCCGAGACCTATCGGCTCGGAGGCGCTCTGTTCGAGCTGGGCTCACTCGTCCCGCGCCGACGCGACCTGCGAGAGGCCGCGCTGCCGTTTCTGCAGGACCTCTTCGAGGCCACCCACGAGACCGTGCACCTCGGGGTCCGCGAGGGCCACGAGGTGGTCTATGTCGAGCGCATCCACGGCCACGACGCCCTCCGGCTGCCGTCCCGCATCGGCGGCCGGCTGCCCCTGACCTGCACCGGCGTCGGTAAGGCGCTTCTGGCGTTCTCGGGCTCCGAGCTGGTCGAGGACGTCCTGGCCGCGTCCCTGCCCCGCCTCACCCCCCACTCGATCATCGATCCTGACCGGCTGCGCACGGCCATCGAGCAGGCCCAGGTCGCGGGTCTGGCCTACGAGGAGGAAGAGGCGGCTTCGGGGGTCAGCTGCATCGCCGCTCCCGTCTTCGACGGACCGACCGCGGTGGCGGCGCTGTCGGTGGCCGTACCCCGCAGCCGTTTCCGGCCCGCGCAGCTGGCGCCGGCCGTCCGGACCGCGGCCCTGGGGCTGTCGAGGGCCCTGCGGTCCGGCACGTGACCGAGTGCCCGGGGCGCCGATGTGGTGGTCCGCCGGGACTACGAGGTGGGCGGGATCCGCGGCTCGCCCCTCCCCTCCCGGGAGCGGGGCTGGCAGGATCCTCGCCATGGCCGTCACCCTTCCGCGCCTGGACCGGCGCCGTGCCCTGCAGTCCGCCGCCGCGGGCCTCGTCGCCCTCGGGCTGCTGCTGTGGTGGCTGCTGGCGATGGGCGGCGGTCCCTCGCCCAGCGGCCGGGTGACCTTCGCGACCGGGGTCTCCACCGGGGTCTACGACACCTATGGCCGGATGCTCGAGCGGGACCTCGCCCGGGACCTCCCCGATGTCGATGTGCGGCTGGAACAGACCAGGGGGTCCCCGGACAACGTCCAACGGCTGGCCCGGGGCAGGGCCACCTTCGCCATCGCCGCCACCGACGCCGTCGCCGCCTACCAGGGGGAGGGAGCCGGGCGGCTGCGGGCCTGCGCCCGGCTGTACGACGACTACATGCAGCTCGTCGTGCCTAGGGGCTCGTCGGTGCGATCGGCCCGCGACCTGAAGCATCTACGGGTGGGCGTGGGAGACGACGGCTCGGGCGTGCAGCTGATCACCCGGGCGCTGATCAAGGCCGCCGGGCTCGACTTCGACCGGGACATCCGGGCAGAGCGGGTCGGCATCGACACCATGCCGAAGCTGCTACGGCAGGGCAAGCTCGACGCCTTCTTCTGGTCGGGCGGGCTGCCGACCACCGCGGTGCGCACCCTGGCCCACGCCTACCCGATCCGGCTCGTCCAGCTCGGCGACCTCACCGGCCCGCTGCACCGGCAGGGCGGGGTGACGCGCTACTACCGGGCGGCCACCGTGCCCGCCGACGCATACGAGGAGATACGCAGGCCGGAGCCGGTCAAGACGATCGCGGTACCGAACCTCCTGGTCACCACGGACCGGGTGGACCCCGATCTGGCGGAGGGCGTCACCCGTACGGTGATAGAGAACCGGGACCGCATCGGGGCGAAGGTGCACGCCGCCCAGAAGGTGGACCTGCGGACCGCCGTCTTCACCGATCCGCTCGCCCTCCACAAGGGCGCGGCGCGCTATTACCGCTCGGTCAAGCCGTAGCCGGGCTACGTCCGAGGTCGGCCGAACCGGCCGAGGCCCCGCTGGAAGGTCCGGCAGGATCCTCATATGACAATGAAGAACGGCAGGCGGTGGAACAACAACATCCACTACCACCCCCGTATCCTCAGCGCGGTTCCCGACGGCGCCCAGCGCGCCCTCGATGTCGGCTGTGGCGAGGGCATGCTCGCCCGCGAACTCCGGCAGGCCGTGCCGCACGTCACCGCCATCGACCTCGACGCGGCCAGCGTCGATCTGGGCCGCGCGTACCGGGACGATGTCGACTACATCCTCGGCGACTTCCTGAGCCATCCCTTCGAGCCCGCCTCGTTCGACGTCATCGCGTCGGTGGCCGCCCTGCACCATATGGACGGCGCCACCGGGCTGGCCCGCATGCGGGACCTGCTGCGGCCCGGCGGTGTCCTGGCCGTCGTCGGCCTCGCCCGTAACACCCTGCCCAAAGACCTGCCGCACGTCCTCGCCGGTGTGGCCGTCGGCAGCGTCCACCGCGCCATGAAAGGGCTGTGGCACCACCCGTCGCCCATCGTGTGGCCACCGCCGGTGACGTACCCGGAGATGCGGGCGATGGCCGCCGAGATCCTGCCCGGCTCGCAGTACCGCCGTCATCTCCTGTGGCGTTACAGCATCATCTGGCGCAAGCCGCAGAGCTGAGCAACGGTGTCTCTCCGCCGCCCGTCCTTACGGTCTTCCGCACGTCCTTACGGCCTTCACGTTCTCACCGGGCCCGGTCCCTTCACATGCTCACCGGGTCCGGTGCGCGGGACGGTGATGGTCACGCGCAGCCCGCGGGGCTCGTTGGGGGCGTAGTCGATCGTGCCCCCGCCCGCCGCGAGCAGGGCGCGGGTGATGGACAGCCCCAGGCCCGAGCCCGAGATGTTCTGGTGGCGGCTGCTGCGCCAGAAGCGGTCGCCGACCCGGGCGAGTTCGTCCTCGGTGAGGCCCGGGCCGCCGTCGGCGACGACGATCGCGACGGTGTCGCCGTCCGTGCGCGCCGAGACCTCCACATGCGCCCCCTCGGGCGTGAACTTCAGGGCGTTGTCGACGACGGCGTCCAGCGCGCTGGACAGGGCCACCGGGTCGGCCCAGCCGGTGATCGCCGCGGGGCCGGTGTAGGCGAGCCCGACCTCCTCCCGCTCGGCCACCAGAAGCCAGGCGTCCACCCGGTCGGCCGCCAGCTCCGCGATATCGGTGAGCCGCAGATCGGCGGCGGAGTGCTCGGCCAGGGCGAGGTCGAGCAGATCGTCCAGGACGCTGGCCAAACGCTTGCCCTCCGCGCGCACCGAGGCGATCTCCTCATGGCCGTCCGGCAGGTCGAGCGCCAGCAGCTCGATGCGCAGCAACAGCGCGGAGAGCGGATTGCGCAGCTGGTGGGAGGCGTCGGCGACGAACGCCCGCTGCTGCTCCAGGACTTGTTCGACGTTGTCGGCCATCTCGTTGAACGAGCGGGCGAGCCGCCGCAGTTCCGGGGGCCCCGAGGCGGCCGCGACACGCGACTGCATCCGCCCGGTCGCGATGTCGTGGGTTGCGGTGTCCAGGACGCGCACGGGCCGCAGCACCCATCCGGTCAGCCGGAAGGCGGCCCCCACGGCCAGCAGCATGGCGGCGCCTTCGCCCGCGCCGATGACCAGCCAGCCGTGCAGGGTCCGCGACCGCATCTGGCCGGTGGGCGAGTCGGTGACGACGACGGCCACCACGTCCCCGTCGCGGACGACGGGGGAGGCGACGGTGAGCCTGCCCCGCTGCCAGGGCCATACCTGGGGCGGATCGTGGCTGCGGCGCCCGGCGAGGGCCTCGTCGAAGGCCCGGGCGCTCTCGCCCGTGTCCGGCAGCCGCCAACTGCCGGGCGCCTCGGCCATGGGCGGCGCGTCCCGGTCCCGGTAGAAGACCCCGGCCCGGATGCCGTACAGGTCGTGGTAGCGCTTCAGCTCCGCGCGCAGGGTGTTCAGCCGCTCGCCCCCTCGGCGCCGGCCGCCCCCGTCGGCCCGGCGGTGACGAACTGGGCGAGCGCGGCGAAGCGCGCGGTGTCGTCGATCCGGTCGACGACCACCCGCTGCTGCTCCCGGGCGGCCACGCTCCCGGCGAGCGGGAAGCCGAGCGCGAGCAGCACGCCCGCCATAAGGACGATGAGAAGCGGGAGGAGTCGGGTGCGCACCTTAAGGAGCCCCGGTCGCTCAGCGGGCCGGGGCGACGAGGCGGTAGCCCACCCCGCGCACGGTCTCGATCAGGGCGGGCATCCGCAGTTTGGAGCGCAGGGAGGCGACATGGACCTCCAGGGTGCGCCCCGTCCCCTCCCAACTGGTGCGCCAGACCTCGCTGATGATCTGCTCCCGGCGGAAGACGACACCGGGGCGCTGGGCGAGCAGTGCGAGCAGATCGAACTCCTTACGGGTGAGCGAGACGGTCGTGCCGTTGACCGAGACCTGGCGGGTGGGCAGTTCGATCGTCACCGGGCCGAGCCGCAGCGGCGGATGGGGGCCGTCCGGGCCCTCGTCGGCGCCATGGCCCGTGTCCTGGGGGGCGGTGCGGCGGCTGACGGCGTGGATGCGGGCGAGCAGCTCCATGGTGTCGTACGGCTTGACCACATAGTCGTCGGCGCCGAGGTTGAGCCCGTGTATGCGCGAGCGCACATCAGCGCGCGCGGTCACCATGATCACGGGGGTGGCGGTGCGCTTGCGGATCTTGCCGCACACCTCGAAACCGTCCTGGTCGGGCAGGCCGAGGTCGAGGAGTACGACGCCGAAGGGGGCGCCGGAGTCGGGCAGCAGCGCCTGCAGCGCCTCCTCGCCGCTGCGGGCGTGGGTGACCTCGAAACCGTGCCGGGAGAGGATGGCGGACAGGGCCGCGGCGACGTGGTTGTCGTCCTCGACGAGCAGCAGTCTCACCAGCCCCTCCGCCACCTTCCCGTACCAGCGGAGACGCGCCCCGTACGCGCCCCCGTCACCATGGCTTCGAATACGGCCACGAACATGGCCACAGGGCATCCACTCCGATCGAGGGGCACCCGTCAAGACGCATTCGGTCACACACCGGTTTCCGTTATGCAGCCGGTACAGCCCGCGTCGTCTCGTTCACGCAGCGTGTCACGCCGCAGCCATATCGTTATCCTCAATTTCAGCTCAGATGTAATGACGCTGGTCGCGGCCGGTCACTACTGTCCTCCCAACCGAGGAGGACGGAGCGAGACGCCGATGAGCGAAGTATCGGTGACCAAGGACGCCGCACCGGTGGCGGACGCGTTGGTTGCGCTGTCAGGGGTCAACAAGCACTTCGGCGCGCTGCATGTGCTCCAGGACATCGACCTGACCATCAGCCGGGGCGAAGTGGTCGTCGTCATCGGGCCGTCCGGGTCCGGGAAGTCGACGCTGTGCCGCACGGTCAACCGGCTGGAGACGATCGACGCCGGGTCCATCACGATCGACGGCAAGCCGCTGCCCCAGGAGGGCAAGGAGCTCGCCCGGCTGCGCGCCGACGTCGGCATGGTCTTCCAGTCCTTCAACCTCTTCGCGCACAAGACGGTGCTCGAGAACGTGATGCTGGGCCAGGTCAAGGTCCGTAAGACGGACAAGAAGGCCGCCGAGGAGAAGGCCCGCACGCTGCTCGACCGGGT
The DNA here is from genome assembly GCF_003595545.1 of Streptomyces sp. 11-1-2. Taxonomy (NCBI): domain Bacteria; kingdom Bacillati; phylum Actinomycetota; class Actinomycetes; order Kitasatosporales; family Streptomycetaceae; genus Streptomyces; species Streptomyces sp. 11-1-2. The sequence goes on along the minus strand of NZ_CP022545.1, from coordinate 7,906,069 downwards.
GGGCGTCGGTGCCCAGGCGGACAAGTACCCCGCCCAGCTCTCCGGCGGCCAGCAGCAGCGCGTGGCGATCGCGCGCGCCCTGGCCATGGACCCGAAGGTGATGCTCTTCGACGAGCCGACCTCGGCGCTGGACCCGGAGATGATCAACGAGGTGCTGGAGGTCATGCAGCAGCTCGCCAGGGACGGCATGACGATGGTCGTCGTCACGCACGAGATGGGCTTCGCCCGCTCCGCCGCGAACCGGGTGGTCTTCATGGCCGACGGCCGGATCGTCGAAGAGGCCGAGCCGGAGCAGTTCTTCAGCAACCCCCGCAGCGACCGGGCCAAGGACTTCCTGTCGAAGATCCTTCACCACTGAGTCCACGCCGGCCCGGCAGACCGCCGGCACGTTCGCCACTGCGTATCTGGACCACGTACTGAACACAGAGGGATGGGCACCATGAGGATTCGTAAGACGGCCGCGGCGGCCACGGTGGTTCTCGCGCTGGCCGCGACGGCGACCGCCTGTGGCGGCGAGAAGGGCACCGCCGGGGACAAGCCGAAGGGCGGCGAGGTCTACAGCGGCGACTACACGGTCGCGAAGGACGTGAAGATCGACTCGTCGACCCTGAAGGCGGCGCAGAAGCGCGGCAAGATCGTCATCGGCGCCAAGGCCGACCAGCCCTTCCTCGGGTTCCAGGACACCGAGGGCAAGCGCTCCGGCTTCGACATCGAGATCGCCAAGATGGTCGCCGCGGACCTCGGCTTCTCCGCGGACAAGATCACCTTCAAGACGGTGGACTCCAACGTCCGCGAGACCTCGATCTCCAAGGGCCAGGTCGACTACTACGTCGGCACGTACACCATCAACGACGAGCGCAAGAAGCAGGTCGGCTTCGCGGGCCCGTACTACCAGGCCGGTGCCGACCTGCTGGTCCGCGCGGAGGACAAGGGCAAGATCACCGGCCCGGACAGCATCAAGGGCAAGAAGGTCTGCTCCATCGTCGGCTCCACCCCGCTCCAGGAGATCAAGAAGCCGAAGTACGGCGCCAAGACCACCGAGCTGAGCAAGTACTCGCTCTGCGTCAAGCAGCTCCTCGACGGCCAGGTCGACGCGGTCACCACCGACGACGCGATCCTCAAGGGTTACGCCGCCCAGCGCTCGACCAAGCTGCACGTGGTCGGCAAGCCGTTCACCGAGGAGCCGTACGGCATCGGCATGAACAAGAACGACAAGGCGCTCCGCGACGCGATCAGCGACTCGCTCGAGAAGCACATCAAGAACGGCGACTACAAGAAGGCGTACGAAGGCACGCTCGGCAAGTCCGGCTCCTCCTACGTCGCCCCGAAGACCCCCCTGCCCCGCTACTGAGCAGGATTCCCCGTTCGCCTGGAAGCCGGTGCGCTCCGCACGCCGCTGACCTGACCGCTACCGCGGAGAATCGATGAACGTACTCCTCGATCATTTGCCCCAGTTCCGTGAGGGGTTCCTGGGAACCCTCTCCATCACGGCGGCCAGTGCGGCGCTGGCTCTCGTCCTGGGCATTGTCATAGCCGGCTTCCGGGTGTCGCCCATACCGCCGCTGCGGGCGTTCGGGACGGCCTGGGTCACCCTGCTGCGCAACACCCCGCTGACCCTGCTGTTCCTGATCGCGTTCTTCGTGATCCCGCAGATCTTCTTCCCCGGAACGAGCCCGTTCGTTCTCGCCATGGGGGCGCTGGGCTGCTACACGTCGTCCTTCGTCTGCGAGGCCGTGCGGTCCGGTATCAACACCGTGCCGCTCGGCCAGGCGGAGGCCGCCCGCAGCCTGGGGATGACCTTCTTCCAGACCCTCCGGCTGATCGTGTTCCCCCAGGCCACCCGGTCCGTGATTCCCCCCATGAGCAGCATCTTCATCGCGCTCACCAAGAACTCGGCCATCGCCGGGGCGTTCAGCAACACCGAGCTGTTCAATGTCTCGAAGCTGCTGAGCGACAAGGGCTTCGCGATCGGCTGGATCTTCCTGTGGATCGCGCTGTGCTATCTGGTCATCACCTTCGCCATCAGCGGTCTCTTCCGACTGCTGGAGAGCCGCCTGGAGGTGGCCCGATGAGCTCGAGCGTCCTGTACGACGCCCCCGGCCCCAAGGCCCGCGTCCGGAACCGCATCTACTCCGTCGTCGGCGGCCTGGCCGTCCTCGGGCTGATCGTCTTCGCCGTGGTGCGGCTGAACGACAAGGGTCAGTTCGCGCCCGAGATGTGGGACATCTTCAACTACGCGGGCGTACGGACCAGCATCCGCGACGGTGTGGTCACCACCTTGAAGGTGTTCGCGGTCGCGGCGGTCCTCTCGCTGGCCCTCGGCGTCCTGCTCGCCGTCGGCCGGCTCTCGGACCACAAGGCCGTCCGCTGGTTCGCGACCGGTTTCATCGAGCTGTTCCGGGCCGTCCCGCTGCTGATCACCATCTACGTGCTGTGGGTGCTCTTCCTGACCTACCGGTCGGACCTGGGGCTCAGCGGTGACAACACCGGCTTCTGGGCGCTGGTCATCGGACTGACCGTCTACAACGGCTCGGTCCAGGCCGAGGTGTTGCGGGCGGGCATCAACTCGGTGCCCAGGGGCCAGCGCGAGGCCGCCTACGCCCTGGGCATGCGCAAGACCCAGGTCATGTTGACGGTCCTGGTGCCGCAGGCCGTACGGGCGATGCTGCCGACCATCATCAGCCAGCTGGTGGTGACGCTGAAGGACACCTCCCTCGGCTATGTCATCACCTACCAGGAGCTGCTGTTCCAGCTTCAGCAGCTGGCCGGGAACATCGTCGTCAACGACGACAACCCCTACGTTCCGGTGATCATCGTCGGCGGCGCCATCTACATCGCGATGTGTCTGGCCCTCTCCGCCCTCGCCACCTGGATCGAGCGGCGCGGCCGGCGCGCCAAGACCGGCATCCGGGTCGCGGACGCGGGCCAGCCGCTGGCGGCCACCGACGCGCTCGACGTCGTCGACCACTCCACGGTCTCCGCCCCGGACGCGCCCACCGGCAAGACGAACTGAGGGGCCGTCCGGGGGGCCGGGCGGACGAGCGACCGGGCGACCGGGCGGAGGTCCGTCCGAGGGGCCGGGCGGACGAGTGAAACCCTTACCAGGGCGGTGGCGCACGCGCCACCGCCCTTCGTCGCTTGACGCGGGCAGCGGCAGTGGGTTGCATGCTTTCTGTGATCGCTCACCGGGTTTCAACTGCCAATTTCCGTACGTCACGTACGACCCGCAGGGCCACAGGAACCGCACCGTGGACCCGGTGATCGTCGCCGGGGCGGGCCCGGTCGGCCTCACCCTGGCCCTCGCCCTGGCGCGCCTCGAGGTGCCCGTCATCCTGCTGGACGAGTCCACGGGCGGTGACGAGAGCCGACTGGCCCGCACCGTCGTGCTGCGCCCGGACGCCGCCGCCCTGCTGGAGCGGCTGGGCTGCCGGGTCACCGCCCGGACGCGGCCGTGGACCGGATGGCGCACGATGCGGCGGCGGCAGCTGGTACGGCAGGTGGCCCTCACGCCCGGCAGCCTCTTCGGCGGCGGGCGCGGCACCGGCGGTCCCTTCCGCGGCGAGCGTGGCGGCGGCTGGGACGGCGGCCTTACGGAGGCCATGGACTCCCCCGGCGCTGACGGGCCGGAGGACGAGGCGGCACCGGCGCCGACGGCCTCACCGGTGCATCTGCCCCAGCATGAGCTCACCCGGGCGCTGCGGGGCTCATTGGCCGCCATCGGCGACGAGGACCTCGTCCGCATCGTCTCCGGAAGCCGGATCGACAGCCTGGAGCAGGACGACCACGGGGTCGGGGTGCGCACCCGGGGCGCCCAGGCCACCTGGTGGCGGGGCAGCTATCTGGTGGGCTGCGACGGGCCGCGCTCCACCGTCCGCAAGCTCCTGGGCGTGCGCTTCCCGGGCCGTACGGCCGTGGAGCGGCACGCCGTCGCGGCGCTGCGCGCCGAACTCCCCTGGCCCGGCGAGGCCGTGCTGCACCGCTCCCCGCCCTGGCGCAGCATCGACGCGGAGGTGACCGCACGGCCGCTGCCGCACAGCCTGTGGCGGGTCGACTGGCTGCTGCCGCCCGGCCGCGATCTCGTCACCCCCGATGCCCTGCTGGTGCGGGTGCGCGACACCCTCACGGGGTGGTGCGGGGATTCTGAGCCCCCCTACGAGCTGCTGGACACCGGCGTGCACACCGTGCACCACCGGCTCGCGTTGCGCTGGCGCGTGGGGCGTGCCTTCCTGGCCGGGGACGCCGCCCATCTGCTGGGCGCTCTCGGCACCCAGGGGCTCGAAGAGGGGCTGCGGGACGTCGACAACCTCGCCTGGAAGCTGTCCCTGGCCTGGCACCACGGGGCCTCGGAGGCTCTGCTGGACAGCTATCAGGCGGAGCGGCGCGGAGCCGTGGGGGCCCGGCTGCGCGCGGCGGACCAGGCGCTGCCGCTGGTGCGGGCGGCCGGCGGCTGGCACGCGGTGCGGCGCACCGTGCGGCCCGGCGGGGCACGCGGGCACGACGCGCTGCTCACCGACGGTCACCTCGGACAGGGTCCGCTGGGCGCGCCGCCGGTCTACGACCGTTCGCCACTGGCCCCGGCGGCGGCGCCGGATGGCTCGATCACGGTGGGCACGCCGCCCGGGGCGCCGGTCGCCGATGTGCCGGTGACCGCGCCGGACGGCTCGGTCGTACGGCTGCGGGAGCGGCTCGGCCGGGAGTTGCTGGTCGTGCTGGTCGCCCCCGGCACCGGGGTGTGGGACCGCCGCCACTGGATGCGCGCCGGGCTGATGCCGAGGCTCGCGGCGGCCGTCGCGGCGCTGCCCATGCGCACCGAGCTGCTGGTCGCCGAGGCGTATCCGGGAGCCCCGGCGCACACCGTGCTGCTGGTGCGGCCGGACGGCCATCTCGCCGCGGCGCTGTCCGGGGTGCGGCCGAGCGCGCTGTACGCGTGCGCGGACGCGGCCCGGGGCGGGAACGCGGCCAGGGGCCTACCGGCGGAGGCGAGCGCGCGGCGGTAGTGCGGGATCGACCAACGACGCCGCACCGGGGTCGCGCTCGGGCGTGCGGCTTGCGTCCGGGCGTGCGGTCCGTGTCAAGGCGTGCGTGGTCCGGGCGCGAGCCGGTGAGGTTGACCTTCCTTTCCGGCGCATGATTCACTTCACAGCGTGACTGACACCTGCTTGCCTCGCTTCTGGCGGAGGGTCCATCTGGACCTGGTCCGCTACGCGGGCTGTGTCTGTCGTCCGTCCTGTTGATCCGTTTCTTTCCCGCGCGGTGCGGCCGCGCCTCTTTCGCGATCACCCAGGACGGTTCTCTGTGCCCGACGTACGCACTTCCACCCCCGGTCCCGTGCGCCCTTCCACGGACGTCATCACGGACCCGGCATCCGGCCCGGCCGCTCCGCCCAGCGCCGCGGAACTGCTCGACTTCGCTCGCCGGACCGCCGCCGACGCCGAACTCGTCGCCTCGCTTCCGCTCGATCCGGAGGGCCGCACCTGGCTGCGCCTCGACGGGCCGGGCGGCAGCGAAGCCTGGCTGATCGGCTGGCCTCCGGGCACCGGCACCGGCTGGCACGACCACGGCGGCTCCCATGGCGCCTTCGTCGCGGCGGCGGGTGAGCTCAACGAGCAGTCACTCACCGCGCGTCTCCCCACCGAGGGCTGGAAGACCCTTGAGCTGGCCGACGATGTGGACCGCGAGCGGCGGCTGCCCGCCGGGCAGGGCCGGGCCTTCGGACCGCATCATGTGCATGAGGTGATCAATCCGTCCGACACCGAGCATGCGGTGTCGGTGCACGCCTACTATCCGCCGCTGCCGCTCATGCGGCGCTACAGCCGCACCGGTCTTACGCTGCGGCTGGAGCAGGTCGAGCGGCCCGAGGAGTGGGGATAGACACGATGGGCACGACCAAGCGGAGCGTGGACGAGCTGCTGGCCGAGGCCCGCGAGGAACTCGACCGGCTGGAGCCCCTGGATGCCGCGGCGGCGCAGGTCCAGGGCGCGTTGCTGGTGGACATACGGTATGCGGCGCTCCGGGAGCGCGACGGCACCATCCCGGGGGCGCTGATCGTCGAGCGGAACGAGCTGGAATGGCGGCTCGACCCGCAGTGCGACCACCGGCTGCCCGAGGCCACCCATCACGATCTGCGGGTCGTGGTGGTGTGCAACGAGGGCTACGCGTCCAGCTTCGCCGCCGTCTCGCTGCGTCAGCTGGGCCTGGAGCGGGCGACCGATCTCATCGGCGGCTTCCAGGCATGGCGCGCGGCGGGCCTCCCCGTGCGCTAGCGCCACCGGGCCCGGGGGCCGCACGTCTCGGGTGCCGCACTCGGGTATTGCACTCGGGGGGCACCCGTCTTAAGGGTCGGGCGTCTGCCGCGCGGCCGCACATCGCTCGTTCTCGGTAACCGGCTTCACCGGATTGGCCCCAGGGCCCGTCACAGCCCACAGCCCCGCCGCGGCAGAGCCGCTGGGGCTCAGAGGTCAGGAATGTGGTGCTCCAGGAGCTCCGAGTCCTCTCCCTCCTCCTCCAGTGCGCGCCGCACCACCCGCAGCGCCAGCCCCTCGGAGTAGCCCTTGCGGGCCAGCATCCCGGCGAGGCGGCGGATCCGCTTCTCCCGGTCGAGGCCACGGGTGGCCCTCAGCTTGCGCTCGACCAGCTCCTGCGCCGTCCGCTCCTCCTGCTCGGCGTCGAGCTGTCCCACGGCGTCGTCGATCAGGGCGGAGTCCACGCCCTTGGTGCGCAGCTCACGGGCGAGCGCCCGCCGGGCGAGCCCACGGCTGTGATGCCGGGACTCCACCCATGCCTCGGCGAACGCCGCGTCGTCGATCAGGCCGACGCCCTCGAACCGGGACAGCACCTCCTGCGCCGCGTCATCGGGGATGCCCCGGGTGCGCAGCGCGTCCGCGAGCTGCTTACGGGTGCGTGGGGTCCCGGTGAGCAGGCGCAGGCAGATCGCCCGCGCCTGCTCCTCCGGGCCGGGCGGCGGCCCCTGCTCGGCCCTCGACAAGGAGGGGGCGCCGCTGTCCGGACGGTCCGGGCGCTCCGGACGGCCTGGGCCGTCCGGCCATTCGGTCCGCCGTGTCATGGATCAGCTCTTGGCCGCGGCGGCCTTGGCCGCCTTCGCCCCGGTCTTGGCCGCCGGGGCGGCCACGGCCTTAGCCGGCGCGGCGTCGGTCACGCCCGCGGCACCAGCCGCGTCCGCGGTGGGTGCCGCGGCCGCCGGGTCCTGGGGCTTGACTCCGATGCCGAGCTTTTCCTTGATCTTCCTCTCGATCTCATTGGCGAGATCGGGATTGTCCTTCAGGAAGTTGCGGGCGTTCTCCTTGCCCTGGCCGAGCTGGTCGCCCTCGTAGGTGTACCAGGCGCCGGACTTGCGGACGAAGCCGTGCTCGACGCCCATGTCGATCAGGCCGCCTTCGCGGCTGATGCCCTGGCCGTAGAGGATGTCGAACTCGGCCTGCTTGAAGGGCGGCGCGACCTTGTTCTTGACGACCTTGACGCGGGTGCGGTTGCCGACCGCGTCGGTGCCGTCCTTGAGGGTCTCGATGCGGCGGATGTCGATGCGCACCGACGCGTAGAACTTCAGCGCCCGGCCACCGGTCGTGGTCTCCGGCGAGCCGAACATCACGCCGATCTTCTCGCGGAGCTGGTTGATGAAGATCGCGGTGGTCTTGGACTGGTTGAGCGCGCTGGTGATCTTGCGGAGCGCCTGGCTCATCAGCCGGGCCTGGAGGCCGACGTGGGAGTCGCCCATCTCGCCCTCGATCTCCGCGCGCGGCACCAGGGCGGCGACGGAGTCGATGACGATGAGGTCGAGGGCGCCGGAGCGGACCAGCATGTCCACGATCTCGAGCGCCTGCTCGCCGTTGTCCGGCTGGGAGAGGATCAGTGAGTCGGTGTCCACGCCCAGCTTCTGCGCGTAGTCCGGGTCGAGGGCGTGCTCGGCGTCCACGAAGGCGACGGTGCCGCCGGCCCGCTGGGCATTGGCCACCGCGTGCAGGGTCAGGGTCGTCTTACCGGAGGACTCGGGGCCGTAGACCTCGACCACCCGGCCGCGCGGCAGACCGCCGACGCCGAGGGCGACGTCGAGAGCGGTCGACCCGGTGGGGATGACCTCGATCGGCTCGTTCGGCCGATCGCCCATGCGCATCACGGCGCCCTTGCCGAATTGCCGTTCAATCTGTGCGAGCGCGGCGTCGAGCGCCTTCTCGCGGTCGGTTCCTGCCATGGGTCCCACCCGGTTTGCTTGAGTCGATCGCTTCACGTCCATGACGCTAGCGCCTGCCACTGACAAGCGGCCCTGACGTCCCCGGCCTGTGGATAACCTGTCGGGCCTCCATCAGAATGGATGTTCGATTTTTATGTCAACTACGCCGCGCCAACGCGGCGCGCATCCGCGCGAGGGCCGACATGCCGCGCCGCCGCGTGCGCCCGTGCACCCGCAGATCGTCGGCCACGTCATACCGCTTGATGTACGCGCCGAGGAACGCCTGCAGCGTCGCGGTCGCCGGAATCGCGATCAGCGCGCCCACCGCGCCCAGCAGCGCGGTGCCCGCTATCACCGATCCGAAGGAGACGGCCGGGTGGATGTCCACCGTCCTGGCGGTGATCCTCGGCTGCAACAGATAGTTCTCGAACTGCTGGTAGATCACGACGAAGACCAGGACCCACAGCGCGTACCAGGGGTCGATGGTGAACGCGATCAGCATCGGCAGGGCCCCGGCCAAATAGGTGCCGATGGTCGGGATGAACTGCGAGATCAGCCCCACCCAGACGGCGAGCGCCGGGGCGTAGGGCACGCCCAGGGCCTCCAGCAGGATGTAGTGGGCGACACCGGAGATCAGAGCCATCAGCCCGCGGGAGTAGATGTAGCCGCCGGTCTTGGCGACCGCGATCTCCCAGGCGCGCAACACCTCGACCTGCCGGGTCGGCGGCAGCACCGAGCACAGGGCGCGGCGCAGCCGGGGCCCGTCGGCGGCGAAGTAGAAGGCGAACAGGGTCACCGTCAGTGTCTTGAACAACCCGCCGAGCACCTGTGCGGAGACGTCCAGCACATTGTCGGCGCTGTTCTTGACGTAGCTCTGCAGCCAGTCGGAGTGCACCAGGCTGTCCTGGATCTCCAGACGCGACAGATGGGTGTGGAACGTGTCGTTGATCCACCTGACCACGTTGTCGAGGTACTGCGGGAAGTCCTGGACCATGGTGATGATCTGATCGGCGAGCATCGAGCCGAGCAGGGTGAAGAAGCCCGCGGTGCCGATGAGGATCGCGAGAAAGACCAGCCCCGTGGCCAGCCCCCGGCGCATACCGCGGGCGGCCATCCGGTCCACGGCCGGTTCGATCGCGAGCGCCAGGAAGAACGCGATCAGGATGTTCAACAGCAGCCCGGTCAGCTGATCGAAGGCCCAGGTCGCAAGGCGGTAACAGGCCACCAGCGCGAGTGCGAGCACCATGGCGCGCGGCAGCCAGCGCGGCATGCGCGCGGCGGGTTGCGGGGAGTCCGAGGAGGCCCGAGCGGCGCTCGGGGTGTCGTCGGCGTCGGAGGAGAGGGTCTCTTCGGTCGGGGCCACGGAGCAAGTGTGGCGTACACCGGACGAAGAAATCCGGCCACCCCGGGAAGCTGGTGCACCCGGGGCAGCCAGGGGCCGCTCAGCGCCTGCTGTCGGGGATCTCCATCGCGGCGCAGACTGCGCGCCAGACGTCCTTGGCCTCCCAGCCGTCCGTCAGTGCCTCGTGCACCGTCCGGCCGCCGAGTTGCGACATCACATGATCGCGCGCGAAGGAGTCGGCGTACGCCGCGCCGAAGTGGTCCGCCATTCGCTGCCAGAAGTCCGTCAACCGCATGTGCCCAGTATCGCGCTCCCGGGGGTGCACCCAGGCGTGAGCCCCCTACCGACCGTGTCTCGCGGCCTACGGTCTGTCCATGGATCGATCCGCAAGCCTCCCCTCCTCGCCCTCCCTCCCCACGCCCGGGTCCGCCGAGCCGGCGCAGCCGGCCGAGTCCTCCGCGCTCTCCCGCGCCGAGCGGTTCGTCTGGCTGACGGCCCGCGTGCTGGAGCAGCGCAGATTCGCTTATCACTTCCTGGCCGGCGGCGCCGAGGCGGTCGAGACCGCGCTGGCCGCGTATCTGGGGACCGACGGGGGCTACGGCCATGCGCTGGAGCCGGATCTGCGCGGCCCGGTGAGCCAGCCGCTGCATGCCGTGCACGCCTTACGGGTGCTCGACGGGATCGGGCGCTGCGGCGGGCAGCGGGTGGAGCGCCTGTGCCGCTATCTGACGTCCGTGTCCACCCCGGACGGCGCACTGCCCGCCTGCCACCCCTCGTTGCGCGGCTATCCGGCGGCCCCCTGGGTCCCGTCGGCGGACGATCCGCGCAGTGATCTGCTGACCACCGGGCCGGTAGTGGGGCTGCTGCACCGTAACGAGGTGTGGCATGCGTGGCTCTTCCGGGCCACGGACTTCTGCTGGGCGGCGGTCGCCGCCCTGGGGGAGGGCGGCGCGACGAGGCGTCCGTACGAGGTCGCGGCGGCCGTCGCCTTCCTCGACGGGGCGCCGGACCGGGCACGCGCCGAGGCGGCGGCCGAGCGGCTCGGCCGCCGGGTGCGGGAGGAGTGGCTGATCGGGCCGCCGGCGGCCCCCGAGCGCACCGAGGACCGTCCCCTGTCGCCGGGGCAGGGCCCCGGTGAGCCCTTCCAGGTGCACGACATCGCCCGTACGCCCGGCTCGCTGGCGCGCCGGTGGTTCACCGACGCCGAGGTGGAGCGGTCCCTGGACGTGCTCGTGGCCGCGCAGCAGGAGGACGGCGGCTGGCCGCCGCACCGGCGCCCATGGACACCTGGCGCCACGCTGGAGTGGCGGTCGGTGGCGACCGTCGAGGCGCTGCTGACGCTGCGGGCCTACGGACGGCGGATCTGAGCGGGGGCGTCCGCGGCGGTCACAGGGCCCGGACACCGGCCGTGACGACGACGGCCACGGCGACCACCACCAGGAAGGGGGCGCGGAGCACCAGCGCGAGCGCCGCCGCCCCCACCCCGGCCGCCCTCGCGTCCAGGAGGAGATGCTGGCCGTCGCTGAAGGTCTGCTGGGCGGTGAGGGCGGCGAGCAGGGCCACGGGCAGCAGCGCGGCCAGACGCCTGACGAGCGGGCGCTCCAGGACTCCGGCGGGCACCGAGAGGCCCAGCAGCTTGACGAGATAGCAGCCCGCCGCGGTGACGCCGATGGCGATCCAGATGGTCATCGGCGCTCACCGGGCTCCGTGCCGCGCGTCATGCGCCCGTGCACCGTAAGGACTGCGGGGGCGGCGAGCGCCGCCACCAGGACCGGGACCCCGGCGGGCAGCACCGGCTGGCACAGGAGCACCAGCAGGACGCCGAGACCGGCCACGGCCCGTTCGACGGTGCCGCTGAGCATGGGGGCCAGCAGGGCGAGGAAGACGGCGGGCCCGGCGGCGTCCAGGCCCCAGGCGTCGGTGTCGCCGAGCGCGGACGCCCCCAGGGCACCGATCAGCGTGGTGAGGTTCCACAGGACGTACAGCGTCAGCCCGGTGATGGTGAACCCGAGACGCGCGGTGCGCCGGTCGGGCTGGGCGAGGGCGACGGCGGAGGTCTCGTCGATGACCCAGTGGGCCGCCAGGGGGCGCACCGCGCGCGGCAGCCCGAGGAGTCCGGACAGCCGCAGCCCGTAGAAGGCGTTGCGTGCTCCGAGGAAGAACGCCCCGGCGGCGGCGGTGAACGGATTGCCGCCCGCCGCCAGCGCGCCCACGAGGGCGAACTGCGATGCCCCGGTGAAGACGAGCAGGCTGAGCGCGCAGGTCTGCAGCAGGCCGAGTCCGGCGCCCGCCGACGTCACCCCGAAGGCGAAGCCGGAGAGCCCCACGGCGACACCGACGCCCAGGGCGTCGCGGACAACGGCCGAGTCCGCCGGAGGTGCGGGGGGATCGGTTCGCATCTCTATCTGTTCTGACACACCGCGCACGTTAGGAGAGCGCTTCAGGTCCGGTCTTGTACGTTCTTGCGCGCTCCCGCTGGTAAGCGCCCGGTGGCACCCCCACGATGCGGGTGAAGTGGCGGTTCAGATGGGACTGGTCGGTGAAGCCGACGGTGACGGCCGCCTCGGCGGGCGCGGTCCCGGCGTCCAGCAGCCACCGGGCCCGGCGGACCCGGGCGTCGGTGAGCCAGGTGTGCGGCGGCATCCCGTAGACCGTACGGAAGGCACGCAGCAGGGCGAAGGGACCGGTCTCCAGCTCGGCCGCCAGCCGTTCCAGGGACGGCGGGTCGGTCATGCGCTCCTGGAGGATCGCGCGGGCGCGCGCCGCCCCTCGCGCACCCGCGGTGCGCGCCGTGCGCTCGGGGAGCGGGCCGCCATGGTCGCGCAGCAGCCGGGCGAGGGCGATGCGCAGCAGGCTGTCGGCGGCCAGCGCGTTGCCCTCCTCGGCGGCCCGGTGCACCGCGGTGACCAGCCGCGCGCCCTGGGGGTCGTCGACGGAGGGGGTCCGGAATCCGGCCGTGCCACGGAGCGTGGTCGTCTCGGCGGCGACACCGGCGACCAGGTCCGCGGCCGGGTACAGCACGCTGTACGCCCACCCCTCGGGCGCCCCCGCCCGTCCGGTGTGCGGTACCTCCGGGTTGATGAGCGCGAGCCCGCCGGGCCCGGTGCGCTCGACGGCGCCGCGGTGGTGGAACTCCTCGACGCCCTCGGTGATCGCGGCGATCACGAAGGACTCATGGGTGTGCCACACGAAGGTCTTGTGGATGTAGCGGGCCCGCAGCAGATCGACGCCCGGAAGCTGGGGGTACCGCCAGTGCCGCGCGCTCTCCCCGTTTCCCATGGCACCATTGTGCGCCCCGCCCGGGCCCCGCTGACCTGCGACTCCGTCCATTGTCAGTGGTCAGGTGCACGATGGAGGGCATGGCAGGCTCGGCGCTCGACGCATTCTCCCCGGCCACCCGCGGGTGGTTCACGGGCGCCTTCACCGCGCCCACGCCCGCGCAGGAGGGCGCGTGGCGGGCGATCGGCGAGGGCTCGGACGTCCTGGTGGTCGCCCCCACCGGCTCGGGCAAGACCCTGGCCGCCTTCCTGGCGGCCCTGGACAGGCTGGCCGGTGAGCCGCCGCCCGCCGAGGCGAAGAAGCGCTGCCGGGTGCTGTACGTCTCCCCGCTGAAGGCCCTGGCGGTGGATGTCGAGCGCAATCTCCGCAGCCCACTGACCGGCATCCGCCAGGAGTCGGTGCGGCTGGGCAGGCCCGAGCCGGAGATCCGGGTGGGCACCCGCTCGGGCGACACCCCGGCCGCCGAGCGCCGCGCTCTGGCCTCCCGCCCGCCGGACATCCTCATCACCACCCCCGAGTCGCTGTTCCTGATGCTCACCTCCGCCACCCGAGAGGCGCTGCGCGGGGTGGAGACCGTGATCCTCGACGAGGTCCACGCCGTCGCGGGGACGAAGCGGGGCGCCCATCTCGCGCTGTCCCTGGAGCGCCTCGACGAGCTGCTCGATCACCCCGCCCGGCGCATCGGGCTGTCCGCGACCGTGCGGCCGGTGGACGAGGTGGCGCGGTTCCTGTCGCCGCGGCGCAAGGTGGAGATCGTCCAGCCGCCGTCGGGCAAGGAGTTCGACCTGTCGGTGGTCGTGCCCGTGGAGGATCTCGGCGAGTTGGGCGGCTCCCCCGCCCAGGAGGGCGAGACGGGCGAGCGGCCGTCGATCTGGCCCCATGTGGAGGAGCGGATCACCGATCTCGTCCAGGCCCATCGCTCCACCATCGTCTTCGCCAACTCCCGCCGCCTGGCCGAGCGGCTGTGCAACCGGCTGAACGAGATCGCCTACGAGCGGGCCACCGGTGAGGCCCTGCCCGAGGACCACTCCCCCGCCGAGCTGATGGCGGAGGCCGGTGCGGCCCGCGGCGCGCCCCCGCTGCTGGCCCGCGCGCACCACGGCTCGGTGTCCAAGGAGCAGCGGGCGCTGGTCGAGGAGGACCTCAAGGCCGGCCGGCTGCCCGCCGTCGTCGCCACCTCCAGCCTCGAACTCGGCATCGACATGGGCGCGGTCGACCTGGTCGTCCAGGTCGAGTCACCGCCCTCGGTGGCCTCCGGTCTGCAGCGGGTGGGCCGGGCCGGCCACCAGGTGGGCGCGGTCTCCACCGGCGTCGTCTTCCCGAAGTACCGCGGGGATCTGGTGCAGGCCGCGGTGGTCACCGAGCGCATGCGCGAGGGGGCCATCGAATCGCTGCGGGTGCCCGCCAACCCGCTGGACGTGCTCGCCCAGCAGCTGATCGCCATCACCGCCATGGACACCTGGGACGTGGACGAGCTCCTGGCCCTGATCCGCCGAGCCGCGCCGTTCGCCTCGCTCCCGGAGTCGGCGTACACCTCGGTCCTCGACATGCTCGCGGGCCGCTACCCCTCCGACGCCTTCGCGGAGTTGCGGCCGCGCCTGGTGTGGGACCGCGTCGCCCATACGGTCACGGGCCGCCCCGGGGCGCAGCGGCTCGCGGTGACCTCCGGCGGCACCATCCCCGACCGCGGGCTCTTCGGCGTCTTCCTGGCGGGCGCCGACCCCAAGAAGGGCGGCGGCAGGGTCGGCGAGCTCGACGAGGAGATGGTCTACGAGTCGCGGGTGGGCGATGTGTTCACCCTGGGCACCACCTCATGGCGGATCGAGGACATCACCCGCGACCGGGTCCTGGTCTCCCCCGCCCCCGGCGTCCCCGGCCGGCTGCCGTTCTGGAAGGGCGACCAGCTCGGCCGCCCCCTGGAACTGGGCCGCGCCCTGGGCGCGTTCCTGCGCGAAGTCGGCGCGCTGCAGCCCGAGGACGCCCGCCTGCGGCTGCTGGCCGCCGGTCTGGACGCCTGGGCCGTCGAGAACGTCATCGGGTATCTCGACGAGCAGCGCCGTGCCTGCGGGCATGTGCCGGACGACCGCACGATCGTGGTGGAGCGGTTCCGCGACGAGCTGGGCGACTGGCGGGTGGTGGTCCACTCCCCCTTCGGCGCGCAGGTCCACGCCCCGTGGGCGCTCGCCCTGGGCTCCCGTCTGTCCGAGCGGTACGGCATCGACGCCCAGGTCATGCACGCCGACGACGGCATCGTGCTGCGGCTGCCCGACGCCGATCTGATGAGTCTCGACCTCCTCGACGCCGACCCGATGCGCCAGGGCGTGGAGTACGACACCGATCAGTCCCCGGTGGGCGCGGCCGATGTCGCGTTCGACAAGGGCGAGATCAACCAGATCGTCACCGACCAGGTCGGCGGATCGGCGCTGTTCGCCTCCCGGTTCCGCGAATGCGCCGCCCGCGCGCTGCTGCTGCCCCGCCGCGACCCCGGCAAGCGCACCCCGCTGTGGCAGCAGCGCCAGCGCGCCGCGCAGCTCCTCCAGGTGGCGAGCGAGTTCGGTTCCTTCCCGATCGTCCTCGAAGCCGTCCGCGAATGCCTCCAGGACGTCTTCGACGTCCCCGGCCTCACCGAGCTGATGGGCGACATCGAGGCCCGCCGGGTCCGGCTGGTGGAGGTGACCACCCCCGAGCCGTCCCCCTTCGCCCGCTCGCTGCTCTTCGGCTATGTGGCGCAGTTCCTCTACGAGGGCGACTCCCCGCTCGCCGAGCGCCGCGCCGCCGCCCTCTCCCTCGACGCGCGGCTGCTGGCCGAGCTCCTGGGCCAGGCCGAGCTGCGCGAGCTGCTCGACGCCGACGTCCTGGCCGAGCTGGAGCACGAGCTGCAGTGGCTCACCGAGGACCGCCGGATCAAGGACGCCGAGGGCGTCGCCGACGTCCTGCGGCTGCTCGGCCCGCTCACCGCCGCCGAGCTGGCCGAGCGCGGTGCAGAGCCCGGATGGGCCGAGCACCTGGCCGGGGCCCGGCGCGCCATCCGGGTCCGGATCGCGGGCGAGGACCACTGGGCCGCGGTGGAGGACGCGGGGCGGCTGCGGGACGCCCTCGGCACGGCGCTGCCGGTCGGCGTCCCCGAGGCGTTCACCGAACCGGTCAAGGACCCCCTGGGCGATCTGCTGGCCCGCTATGCCCGCACCCACGGCCCGTTCACCTCGACTCAGGCCGCCGCCCGCTTCGGCCTCGGCGTGGCCGTCACGGAGGGCGCCCTGCACCGCCTGGCCGCCGACGGCCGCGTCGTCCAGGGCGAATTCCATCCCTCGGGCATCGGCCAGGAATGGTGCGACGCCACCGTGCTGCGCCGGCTGCGGCGCCGCTCCCTGGCCGCGCTGCGCCATGAGCTGGAGCCCGTACCGCCCTCGGCGCTCGCCGCCTTCCTCCCGCAATGGCAGCATCTGGGCACCCACAGCCTGCGCGGTATCGACGGGCTGGTGCGCGCGATCGAGCAGCTCCAGGGCGCCCCCGTGCCCGCCTCCGCCCTGGAGAAGCTGGTCCTGCCGTCCCGGGTGAGCGATTACGCGCCCACGATGCTCGACGAGCTCGCCGCCTCCGGGGAGGTCGTCTGGGCCGGGGCCGGAGCGCTGCCGGGGAAGGACGGCTGGGTCACCCTGCACCTGGCCGACACCGCCCCGCTGCTGCTGCACACCCCGCACCCCCTTGAGGCGGGCCCCCTCCACCAGGCCGTCCTCGACTCACTGGCCGGGGGGTACGGGCTGTTCTTCCGCCAGATCGCCGAGCAGGTCCGCGCCGCCGGGCACGAGTTCCAGGACCCCGAGCTCGCCGATGCCCTGTGGGACCTGGTCTGGTCCGGCCGGGTCACCGGTGACACCCTCACCCCGCTGCGTTCCCTGCTGGGCTCGGGCCGTACGGCGGGCTCCACCGCCCACCGTGCCAAGCGCACGGTCCCCCGGGGGCGCTACGGCGGCCTTACGGGCCGCACCGGCCGGCCCACGGCGTCGCGCAACGGCCCGCCCACCGTCGCCGGTCGCTGGTCCCTGCTGCCGGAGCGCGAGCCCGAGCCCACCCACCGCGCCCACGCCCTGGCCCGCACCCTGCTCGACCGGCACGGCGTGGTCACCCGCGGGGCGGTTGCCGCCGAGGGGGTCGAGGGCGGCTTCTCCGCCGCCTATCGGGTGCTGTCCGCGTTCGAGGAGACCGGCCAGGCGCGCCGCGGCTATGTGGTCGAGGGTCTCGGCGCCGCACAGTTCGCGATGGACGGCGCGGTGGACCGGCTGCGCGCGGTCAGCACGGCCCGCGACCGCACGGCGACCCCCGCCTTCGACGGACAGCGGGGGCAGTCCCGGCGCGCCTTCGTGCTCGCCTCGGCCGACCCCGCCAATGCCTACGGCGCCGCGCTCCCCTGGCCCGATCCGCCCGCGGACGCGGGCCACCGGCCGGGCCGTAAGGCGGGAGCGATGGTGGTGCTCGTCGACGGAGAGCTCGCGCTCTATATGGAGCGGGGCGGCAAGACCCTGCTCGCCTGGCCCTCGGGCGAGGCCGAGGCCGCCTCCCCCGAGGACGACGTCCGGCTGTGGACGGCGGTGGAGTCGCTGGCCGAGTCCGCCCGCGCGGGTGCGCTCGGCTCCGTCACCGTCGAGCGCGTCAACGGCGTCCAGGCGCTCTCGTCCCCGATCGGCAAGCTCCTGGAATCGGCGGGCTTCCACCCGACCCCGCGGGGCTTCCGGCTACGTCCCTGATCGCAAACGCCCCCGGCACCATGTAGCGCCCCTCGTGGCGCCCTTGATCCAACGGGGGCTCCGCACCGGACGAAGACTGAGCGCTCCCACCTGCCCGCGCCCACCGGCATCATGGATGCCATGCCCGAAGGAGACACCGTCTGGCAGACCGCACAGCGCCTTCACCAGGCCCTCGCCGGTTCCCCGCTCACCCGCAGTGACCTGCGCGTCCCCCGCCTGGCGACCGTCGACCTCACCGGCCGCCAGGTCCTCGAGGTCGTCCCGCGCGGCAAGCATCTGCTGACCCGTGTCGAGGGCGGGCTGACTCTCCACTCCCATCTGCGGATGGACGGATCCTGGCAGGTGTACGGGCCGGGCGAGCGATGGCGTGGCGGCCCGCACCACCAGATCCGGGCCATCCTCGCCACCGCCGCCCACACCGCCGTCGGCTACCGCCTCCCCGTCCTCGAACTGCTCCGCACCGGCGACGAGGACAAGGTCGTCGGGCATCTCGGCCCCGATCTCCTCGGCCCCGACTGGGATCCGGACGAGGCACTGCGCCGACTGCTCGCCGACCCGTCCAGGCCCCTGGGCGAAGCGCTGCTGGACCAGCGGAACCTCGCCGGGATCGGCAATGTCTACAAGTCCGAGCTGTGCTTCGTGCTGCGTGTCTCGCCCTGGCTGCCGATCGGCGAGGTGTCCTCCCCCGAGCGCCTGGTGGCCCACGCCAAGAAGCTGCTGGAGGCCAACAGGAACCGGCGCGCCCGGGTCACCACGGCCGAGCCACGCCCCGACCGGCGGCTGTGGGTGTACGGGCGCCCGGGGCGGCCCTGCCTGCGCTGCGGTACGCCGGTGCGCGCCGCCGACCAGGGCCGTGCGGGTCAGGAGCGCTCGACCTTCTGGTGCCCGAGCTGCCAGGCGGGACCGCAGGGGCCCGCCCCGTCCTGACGCGGAGGGCCTCCCCTGCGGGCGCCGCCCCTTCTGGGCGAGGGACCGCAGTGCACCGGCAGCAGGCTCAGCCCCCAACCGCCGACCGCTAACGCCCCCTCCACCGGCCCGGCCTCTCCCGGCTGTATCGCCAGCCGCAGCACGGACCACCACCAGACACCGCCCAGAGCGAGCGCCAGCACCCACCGGACCGGCCTGAGGCCCTGGGCGTCGGCCCCTCCGACGGCTGCCATGACTGCCTCCTTCGGCGACGCTAGACGCCTGTTCGCATACGGCGGGAGGGCGCACAGGAAGCACGTCGGCGCGTGTCGGACACTCGCGATCCCCCCAGTGTGCCCAGCCGGGCCGAACTGCGCACCCAGAGCGGGCCGCCGAGCCAAAACGCCAGGTCGAAGGGGGCGGAAATGAAAATCGCCCGGTATCGGGGCGGGCCGACCACCACGGTCGCCCACCCCGAAGCCAGGCTGTCACCCGCTCCCGCGCCCGGTCGGCCTCAGCACGGCCGAGCCCCGGCTCAGCGCCTCAACAGGCAGCTCAGCCGACACCTACGACGCCTCAAGCCGGCCCGGGCCCGGCTCAGCGCCTCAGGCTCGATGGCCGCCGTTCTCGGCCTGGAACATCCAGTGGTGCTTCTCCAGGTCACGGGTGAGCTCGATGAGAATGTCCTGGGTCACCGGGTCCGGTTCGTCGGTCGCGCGGATCCGCTCCCGCATCCGCGCGATCACCGCTCCAAGTGCGTCCACGAGCGTCCGGATGGCCTGTGTGTCATCGGTCCAGCCGTCCTTGACCGTGTCGACACCGCTGGTCGCGGCGACCGTCTGGGCCCGTCCGTCGGGCGCCACTCCGAGCGCCGAGGCCCGCTCCGCCACCGTGTCGGCATGATCCCTGGTCGTCGCCACGACCTCGTCGAGCTGCAAATGGACCGTGCGGAATCGCGGGCCCACGACCGTCCAGTGGATCTGCTTGCCCACCAAGTGAAGGTCGACGAGATCGACGAGGGCGCCTTGCAGCGCGTCAGCGACGACCTTGAGGTGTTCCTCCGGCAGCGGGCTCCTCACCACAGACATCCGGTTCCTCCTGTTCGACCGTTTGGCCCCTCTTGATTACCTCTCCTCATCTGGGGTGACCTGAATCCGGCCGGACAAACATCGAGGCCCCGGCCGGTACGGCTACCGGCCGGGGCCTCGAAGAACTCTGGTCAGGCCCTCAGGCCGCCACCACGTCCACAGCTTCCTTGGGGGACTTGATGGTCACCCGCTCCTCCGGAACGCCCGTCACGGACGTCACAGAGACGGGATTGAGCACGGGCCGCATGGGCGCCGGGACCTTCTCAGTGGTGGACGCGGCCGACTCGGCCAGTTCGGCGAGCGACAGCTCGTCGCTGACCTCACGCATGACCTGCGACATCCGCACCTCAAGGGCGTCGCAGATCGCCGACAGCAGCTCGGACGAGGCTTCCTTCTGGCCGCGCTCGACCTCTGACAGATAGCCGAGCGACACCCGGGCGGAGGAGGAAACCTCGCGCAGAGTACGGCCCTGGCGCTGGCGCTGCCGGCGCAGCACGTCACCCAGCAGGCGACGGAGCAGAATCATCGCTGGCTCCCTCCTCGGACCTCGGATCCGGATCCTTCACGCCCCACCGTACCGCCTCGGGCTGCGCCCGTGCGGGGAGCGATGTCGTGTTCACTCAGGGCTGCAAACATCAAAACTCGTCGTGTTGTTCCGTATCCTTTGCCCCTGCTGTCGCGATCAATTCGCTGAACAGCAGCTTGACTGCGGCGCGGACGGTCTGTCCGCGAATTCCGGCACGGTCTCCTTCGAGCCGCAGCGCTGCCGCGGCCACCGCCTCCCGGGGCCCCGCGACCGCCACATGAACGGTGCCCACGGGCTGACCGTCCTGCGGTGTGGGACCCGCCACACCGGTGGTGGCCACGCCCCAGTCCGCGCCCAGCGCACGCCGTACGCCGCGGGCCATCTGCCGGGCCACCTCGGCGTCGACCGCGCCGCGCTCGGCCAGCAGGGCCCCGTCCACGCCCAGCAGCTCGTGCTTGAGGTCGGTGGCGTACGCCGTCACCGAGCCGCGGAAGGAACGGGAAGCGCCGTCCACAGCGGTCAGCTCGGCCGCCACCAGACCGCCGGTGAGCGATTCGGCGACGGCCAGGGTCTGTCCGCGCCGCTCCAGCAGCGCCAGCACCTCGGCCGCCGTCCCGGCGCCGCTCACGTCGTGGCCTCCTCCGCCGCCCGGCCCGCCCGGCGCAGCACGATCGCCTGCCGGACGTAGTCGAGGCCGGTGACCACGGTAAGGATCACGGCCACGGCCATCACCCAGAACCGCAGCGTGGCCAGCGGCCCGGTGAGCGCCAGGATGTACATCCCTACGGCGGTGCCCTGCGCGAGCGTCTTCAGCTTTCCGCCCCGGCTGGCCGGAATGACCCCGATCCGGATCACCCAGAACCGCATGAGTGTGATTCCGATCTCACGGAAGAGAATCACCCCCGTCACCCACCAGGGGAGGTCGGACAGGGCCGACAGACAGATCAGCGCCGCGCCCATGATCGCCTTGTCCGCGATCGGATCGGCGATCTTCCCGAAGTCGGTGACCAGGTTGTACCGGCGGGCCAGATGACCGTCGAAGAGATCGGTGATCATGGCGATGGCGAACGCCGCCCACGCGACGGAGCGCCACGCCGGGTCGTACCCGCCGTTGTGCAGCATCAACAACACAAACCCGGGCACCAGGAGCAGCCGCACCATGGTGAGGATATTGGCGATGTTCCACAAACCGGCGGGCCTGACAGCGGCCGCCGGGCGGCGGTGACCTCCCGCGGCGGAGGCCGGGACACCCGTCATCTGTCCGCCTTCCCGGTGGGCTCGCCGCCACCCTGCCGCTCCAGCGGCTCAAGCGGCTCCGCGACGAGGTCCACTCCCTCCGTCGCGATCACCTTCGCTTCGACCATACGGCCCACCTCCGGCTCCCCGTCGGTGCTGAGCAGCGTCTGGCCATCGGTCTCCGGCGCCTGGTGGGCGCCTCGGCCCAGAACCGCCCCGGTGTCGTCGATCTCCTCCACCAGCACCTCGACGACCTCGCCGAGCCGCTCCTCCGCCCGCTGGGCGGTCAGCTCCTCCGCGAGGCGCGAGACGCGCTCCAGACGCTCGGCGACCACCTCGGGGTCGACCTTGTTCTCGTAACCGGCGGCCTCGGTGCCGTCCTCGTCCGAGTACCCGAAGACACCGATCGCGTCCAGCCGCGCCTCACTGAGGAAGCGCTCCAGCTCCGCCAGGTCGTCCTCGGTCTCGCCGGGGAAGCCGACGATGAAGTTCGACCGGGCGCCGGCCTGCGGCGCCTTGCCTCTGATCGTCTCGAGCAGTTCCAGGAAGCGGTCGGTGTCGCCGAAGCGGCGCATGGCGCGCAGCACCCCGGGCGCCGAGTGCTGGAAGGACAGATCGAAGTACGGCGCGACCTTCTCGGTCGAGGTGAGCACGTCGATCAGCCCGGGACGCATCTCGGCGGGCTGCAGATAGCTGACCCGGATCCGCTCGATGCCGTCCACCGCGGCCAGCTCCGGCAGCAGCGTCTCCAGCAGCCGGATGTCCCCGAGGTCCTTGCCGTACGAGGTGTTGTTCTCGGAGACCAGCATGATCTCCTTCACCCCCTGCTCGGCCAGCCAGCGGGTCTCGCCCAGCACATCGGAGGGGCGGCGCGAGATGAAGGAGCCGCGGAAGGACGGGATGGCGCAGAACGAGCAGCGCCGGTCGCAGCCGGAGGCCAGTTTCACCGAGGCGACCGGGCTGCTGTCCAGTCTGCGGCGCAGCGGGGCCCGCGGCCCGGAGGCCGGGGCCACCCCCTCGGGGAGGTCCTCGGGCGCGGTGTCCTGGGCGTGGCCGGGCAGCGCCACCGACGCGGCGTCCTGCCGCTCGGCCGGACTGATCGGCAGCAGCTTGCGGCGGTCGCGAGGGGTGTGGGAGGCGTGGACGCCGCCGGCGAGGATGGTCCGCAGACGGTCGGAGATGTCGGCGTAGTCGTCGAAGCCGAGCACCCCGTCGGCCTCGGGCAGCGCCTCCGCGAGCTCCTTGCCGTACCGCTCGGCCATGCAGCCGACGGCCACCACGGCCTGGGTACGGCCGTGGTCCTTCAGGTCGTTCGCCTCCAGCAGGGCGTCGACCGAGTCCTTCTTGGCGGCCTCCACGAAGCCACAGGTGTTGACGACGGCGACGTCCGCCTCGGTGGCTTCCTCGACGAGCTCCCAGCCGTCCGCCGCCAAGCGGCCTGCGAGCTCCTCCGAGTCCACCTCGTTACGGGCGCAGCCAAGGGTGACAAGGGCGACGGTGCGGCGTTCGGGCATGGGGTCAGACTACTTCGTCCCCACGACAGCCCCCGCTGGCAGGGCTCCCGATCTTGCTACGGCTCAGCCCGCTTCGGGGTCTCCCTTGGTGTAGCTCAGCCGCTGGACGGCCCCGCTGGTGCCCACGTTCTTCACTTCCTTGCCGTTCACGAACAGCTTGATCGCCCCGGCGTTGCCCAGCACCAGGTCGATGCGCCTGCTGTCGCTGAAGGTCTTGGAGTCGCCCTCGCGCAGCACGCCCTCCTCGATCAGCCGGCCGTTGTGATCCTGGGCGGAGATCCAGCTCTGGCCGTCCTCGGCGGTCAGCTTGACGGTGACCTTGTCCGCCGGGACGCCCGCGATGGCACTGTCGGACGGGTCGGGCTTGTTCGGGGTGGCGGGCTTGGAGGGGGCGGCGCTGTTGGTGGGCGCGGAGGCGCTGGGCTTGGGCGAGCCGGTGTCCTCGGCGACCGTCGAGCCGTCGCCGTTGCCGCCCCTGAAAAGAGTGAAGCCCACGAATCCGACGACGGCGACGATCGCCGCGACCATCGCGGCCGTCCAGTTGGGGCGCCGGGGATCGGGGCGGATCCGCTCGGCCTCGAACAGCGGCGCCGGCGCGGTCGGCGTGGGCCGGCCGCCGTGTTCGGCGTCGAACTGTGCGATCAAGGACTCCGGATCGCAGCCCACGGCGCGCGCGAGCACACGGATGTGTCCGCGGGCGTAGACATCGCCGCCACAGCGCGAGAAATCGTCCTGCTCGATGCCCCGCACGATGGGGGTGCGCACCCGGGTGGAGGAACTGACCTCGTCGACGGTCAGCCCCGCGGAGATACGGGCCTGCTGGAGGGCGCGACCGATGGAAACCCGGTCGTCTTCGGGGGAGTTGCCGTCTTCGGGAAGGTTGCCGATGGACACGGGGGCGCCTTTCGAGCGTGAGCCACCTGCCGGGGGTTCAGTCTAGGGGTGGGGCGAAAGGGTCGGGCAAGCGGGAGGACGGAGTTTGTCCGCCATCGGGATTGCCGTTCGATCACGATTCTGGGGTCTCACTCCGCCACCTCCCTCAACTTGACGTTTCGGTAGGGGAAACGGTTGCCCGCCAAACCCTTATGAGTGAGCCTTACCGCGGATCACGTCGAGCACGCCATCCAATTCATCCGGCTTGACGAGCACATCGCGCGCCTTGGATCCCTCGCTCGGGCCGACGACGCCCCGCGACTCCATGAGATCCATCAGCCGCCCCGCCTTGGCGAAACCCACCCGCAGCTTGCGCTGCAGCATCGACGTCGAGCCGAACTGGGTGGAAACCACCAGCTCAGCGGCCTGGCAGAGCAGATCGAGATCATCGCCGATCTCCTCGTCGATCTCCTTCTTCTTCGACGACCCGACCGTCACGTCCTCGCGGAAGACGGGTGCCATCTGCGCCTTGCAGTGCGCGACGACCGCCTCGACCTCGGCCTCGGTGACATAGGCGCCCTGCATCCGGGTGGGTTTGTTCGCGCCCATCGGCAGAAAGAGGCCGTCGCCCTTGCCGATCAGCTTCTCGGCGCCGGCCTGGTCCAGGATGACGCGGCTGTCGGCCAGCGAGGAGGTGGCGAAGGCGAGCCGTGAGGGCACATTGGCCTTGATCAGACCGGTGACGACGTCCACGGAGGGCCGCTGGGTGGCCAGCACCAGGTGGATACCGGCCGCGCGCGCCAGCTGTGTGATCCGCACGATCGAGTCCTCGACATCGCGCGGTGCGACCATCATCAAATCGGCCAGCTCGTCGACGATCACCAGGAGATACGGATAGGGCTTGAGCTCGCGCTCGCTCCCCGCGGGCTCCTTCACCTTGCCCTTGCGGACCGCCGCGTTGAAGTCGTCGATATGGCGGAAGCCGTACGCCGCGAGGTCGTCATAGCGAAGATCCATCTCGCGGACGACCCACTGGAGCGCCTCGGCGGCGCGCTTGGGATTGGTGATGATCGGTGTGATCAGATGCGGAATGCCCTCGTAGGCGGTCAGCTCCACGCGCTTGGGGTCGACCAGCACCATCCGCACATCGTCCGGAGTGGCACGGGCCATGACCGACGTGATCAGACAGTTGATGCAGGACGACTTGCCGGAACCGGTCGCGCCCGCCACCAGCACATGCGGCATGGTGGCCAGATTGGCCGCCACGTAGCCGCCCTCGACGTCCTTGCCCAGCCCGACGAGCATCGGATGGTCGTCGCCGACGGAGTCCGCCGAGCGCAGCACATCGCCCAGGTTGACCATCTCGCGGTCGCTGTTGGGGATTTCGATGCCGACGGCCGACTTGCCGGGGATGGGGCTGATGATCCGCACATCGGGGCTGGCGACCGCGTAGGCGATGTTCTTGGTCAGCGCGGTGATCCGCTCGACCTTGACGGCCGGGCCCAGTTCCACCACGTAGCGGGTGACCGTCGGGCCGCGGGTGAAGCCGGTGACGGCGGCGTCCACCTTGAACTCCGTGAACACCTTCGTCAGCGAGTCCACGACCGCGTCGTTGGCCGCGCTGCGCGTCTTGCCGGGACCGCCGCGCTCCAGCAGCTCGAGCGAGGGCAGGGAGTAGGTGATGTCGCCGGAGAGCTGCAGTTGCTCGGCGCGCGGCGGCAGCGGCTCGCTCGTCTCGGTCACGGGCCGGGTGAGGTCGGGGACCTGGGCCGGGTCCGCCTCGCCGGCTCCGTCCTTACGGCCCTTCCCGCCCGCCGCCGTGCCCCTGGCGCCGCTCGTCCCGGACTCCTTGTCGGCGTCGCGCGCGACCGGCACCCCGCCGCTGGCGGCCCCGTCCTCGCGCTCGCCCGAAATCCCGCTGCTGAGCCCGGCGACGAGCGGCGAGGGCTGCACACCGTGCAGCACGGCCCCGTCCAGCGAGGCGGCGGCCGCGGCCGCCACGTCCACGGCGTCCATGGGCCGGTCGAGCGGCGGTTGGGTGGACGACGAGCGGCGCGAGCGCCGGCGCTTGCGCAGCGCCTCCTCCTCGGCCCGCTCCGAGCCTCCGGCACCGTCCGGGTCCTCTTTGGCGAGCGAGGTCCTGCGAGCCCGTCTGGCGGGCGTCTCGCGCCATTCGTCGGCGTACTCCCCCGCGTCGTACCCGGCCTCCGAGGCGTACGCGTCCTCGTCGTCCCGGACCAGGCCGAGCCGGACGCCCAGCTGCCGCAGCCGCTGCGGAATGGCGGCGACCGGCGTCGCCGTGACCACCAGCAGCCCGAAGACGGTGAGCAGCACCAGCAGCGGTACGGCCAGCACGTCGCCCATCAGGTAGATCAGCGGCCGGGAAACGGCCCAGCCGATCAGGCCGCCCGCGTCCTGTATCGCCTCGGTGCCCTGGCCGCGTCCCGGGGCGCCGCAGGCGATGTGGACCTGCCCCAGGACGCCGATGACGAGCGCCGAGAGCCCGATGACGATCCGCCCGTTGGCCTCCGGCCGCTCCGGGTGGAGGATCAGCCGGGCGGCGATGGTGCCCAGCAGTATCGGCACCACCAGGTCGAGACGGCCGAAGGCGCCGGTGACCAGCATCTCGACCAGACTGCCGACCGGCCCGTCCAGATTGGACCAGGTGCCCGCCGCGACGATCAGGGCGAGGGCGAGCAGCAGCAGGGCGCTGCCGTCCTTACGGTGGGCGGGGTCGAGTCCCTTGGCGCCGCGTCCTATGCCGCGGAACATCGCCGCGACGGCGCGCGCCGTGCCCATCCACACGGCGCGCACGGCGCGGTACACGCCGCTGGTGGGATTCGGTGCGGGAGCGGGCGCCGCCTTCTTCGCCGCGGCCTTCTTCGCGGGCGCGGCGGACTTCTTGGCGGGTGCCTTCTTCGCGGGCGCCTTCTTGGCGGCCGTCTTCTTCGCAGCGCCTCCGGACTGCCCGGCGCGCTTCTTCGAGGTGCCCGCCGTGCTCTGGGAACCCTTGCCGGACGTACGAGAGGCCATGGAGGCGAGATTACCCGCGTCCGCCGTACGGAGCACGCATGGCGGGGGTATCAGGCGCCCCGGACGTCACACCGGTGCCGCTGCACAGTCGAGACGGTGAGGCGGCCGTGACGGCACGTCAAAGTGCGGGTGACCGGTCGGCGATGACCGACCGACGGTGACGGTGGAGTGACCGCTCAGTTCTGCGAGGGGACCTGGCCGGCCCCGCTGCCCGCACCCGGCTCCAGCGCGTCCAGCGCCCGCCGCAGACCGGTCAGCTTGCGCTCCAGATGGGCCGCGGTGGCCACGGCGGCGGCATCGGCCGACTCGTCCAGCTGCTTGGAGAGTGCCTCGGCCTGCTCCTCGACGGCGGCGAGCCGCGCGGACAGCTCCGCGAGCAGCCCCGCCGACTCCTTCGCCTCCCCGGCGGCGGGCTGACCGCCCTCCAACTGCAGCCGCAGCAGCGACGCCTGCTCCCGCAGCTGGCAGTTCTTCATGTACAGATCCACGAAGACCGAGACCTTGGCTCTGAGCACCCAGGGGTCGAACGGTTTGGAGATGTAGTCCACCGCGCCGGCCGCATAGCCCCGGAAGGTGTGGTGGGGGCCGTGGTTGATCGCCGTGAGGAAAATGATCGGGATGTCGCGGGTCCGCTCCCGGCGCTTGATGTGCGCCGCGGTCTCGAACCCGTCCATGCCCGGCATCTGGACGTCCAGCAGAATCACCGCGAAGTCGTCCGTCAACAGCGCCTTGAGCGCTTCCTCCCCTGACGATGCCCGCACCAGGGTCTGATCGAGCGCGGAGAGAATGGCCTCCAGCGCCAGCAGATTCTCCGGCCGGTCATCGACCAGGAGGATCTTGGCCTTCTGCACCATGCCCCGTCCTCCTCGTCCCGGCTTGGGGTCTCCCCAGCTCGAAGAGCTGGGGGAAGCACCGGGCGCCGCCCCAGGGGACGGCTCCCTTGTGCCGCCCGTCCTTGTGCCGGTCATGGTAGCCGCACCCCGCTGTTCGCCACACCCTGTCACCGCGATGTCACTGTGCACGTAGCAGAAACGCGGTGGGAGACCAGAAGGTTCCCCGAATACCGCGTTCCCACACGTGTTCGGCGACACTCAGTCAACACCACGGCCGCCCCGGCCGTGCCGCGGGTCACTCAGTCGACATCCAGTGCTCCATCACCGTAAGGAGATGATCGGTGTCGACCGGCTTGGTGACGTAGTCCGACGCACCCGCTTCGATGCTCTTCTCCCGGTCGCCCTTCATCGCCTTCGCGGTGAGGGCGATGATCGGCAGCCCGGCGAACTGGGGCATCCTGCGGATCGCGGCCGTCGTGGCGTACCCGTCCATCTCCGGCATCATGATGTCCATCAGGACGAGCACGACGTCGTCGTGCTGCTCCAGGACCTCGATGCCCTCCCGGCCGTTCTCCGCGTACAGGACCTGCAGCCCGTGCTGCTCCAGCACGCTGGTCAGCGCGAAGACATTACGGATGTCGTCGTCGACGATCAGCACCTTCTCGCCGTGGAAGCCGCCCACCGGCTCCGGCACCACCAGGTCCTGGCCGCCCAGCAGCCACGGCTCGGGAGCCTGCGACTGCCGTCCCGGGCGGCGGGCGGACGACCGGGCGCTCAGCTCCGCCTGCGGCGGCGACTGCCCCTCGTCGGCCCGCGACGCCTCCTGCTCGGTCCGCTGACGCCGCCGGAACAGCCCGGAGCCGCCACGGCCACGCGCCGCCGAGGAAGCGTCGGAGGCGTCCTGTGCGCCCTCCTGCTCCGCCCCGGCCCCGTCCTCCACGGTCTCCTCCACGCCGCTGGGGAGCGCCGCGAGCGCCAGCGGGCCCGGCCGCGAGCTGCTCGGGGCGAGCTGCGGGTAGCCCTGCGGCGGCAGCTCGCTGGGGTGCAGCGGCAGATAGAGCGTGAAGGTCGAGCCGCGGCCCGGTTCGCTGGCCGCGTGGATCTCGCCGCCGAGCAGCCGGGCGATCTCCCGGCTGATGGACAGGCCGAGCCCGGTGCCGCCGTACTTCCGGCTGGTGGTGCCGTCGGCCTGCTTGAACGCCTCGAAGATCACCCGCATCTTGCTGGCCGCGATGCCGATACCGGTGTCGGTGACCGAGAAGGCGATCATGTCAGCGTCCGCGTCGCGCAGGGCACCGTGCTCCAGCAGCTGCTCCCGGATGGCGTGCGGCACGTCCGCGCCCGCCGGCCGGATGACCAGCTCCACGGCGCCGCTGTCGGTGAACTTCACCGCGTTGGACAGCAGGTTGCGCAGCACCTGCAGCAGCCGCTGCTCGTCGGTGTGCAGCGTCGCCGGAAGCTCCGGCGACACCCTTACGGAGAAGTCCAGGCCCTTCTCCGCGGTCAGCGGCCGGAAGGTGGCCTCCACATAGTCGACGAGCTGGACCAGGGCGATACGGGTCGGGCTGACGTCCATCTTGCCCGCCTCGACCTTCGACAGGTCCAGGATGTCGTTGATCAGCTGCAGCAGGTCCGAGCCCGCGCCGTGGATGGTCTCGGCGAACTCCACCTGCTTCGGCGAGAGATTGCCGTCGGCGTTGTCGGCGAGCAGCTTGGCCAGGATCAGCAGCGAGTTGAGCGGCGTGCGCAGCTCATGCGACATGTTCGCCAGGAACTCGCTCTTGTAGCGCATCGAGACGGCGAGCTGCTCGGCGCGCTCCTCGAGCACCTGCCGGGCTTCCTCGATCTCGGTGTTCTTGACCTCGATGTCGCGGTTCTGGCGGGCCAGCCGCTCGGACTTCTCCTCCAGCTCCGCGTTGGACGCCTGGAGGGCCTTCTGCCGGTTCTCCAGCTCGGCGGACCGCTCGCGCAGCTGCTCGGTCAGCTCCTGCGACTGCTTCAGCAGCACCTCGGTCTTGGTGTTGACGCTGATGGTGTTGACGCTGGTGCCGATCATCTCGGCGATCTGGTTGAGGAAGTCCTTCTGGATCTGGGCGAAGGGCTGGAACGAGGCCAGCTCGATCACGCCCAGCAGCTGCCCCTCGAAGAGCACCGGCAACACGATCACATGGGCCGGAGCCGCCTCGCCGAGCCCCGAGGCGATCTTGAGATAGCCCGGCGGCACGTTCTCCACCAGGATCGGGCGCTTCTCCTCGGCGACCGTGCCGATCAGCGTCTCACCGGCCTTGAAGCGGGTGGGCATCAAGCCGAGGGTGTAGCCGTAGGAACCGACCAGCAGCAGTTCGTAGCCGTCGTCGGAGGTGCTGTCCGCGACCACCTCGGTGCCCTCGCCCGGCGGTACGGCCAGGAAGAACGCGCCGTGCTGGGCGGAGACCACCGGGGTCAGCTCGCTCATGATCAACCGGGCGACGTCCTCCAGGTCGCGCCGTCCCTGCATGAGACCGGAGATCCGGGCGAGGTTGCCCTTGAGCCAGTCCTGCTCCTTGTTGGCGAGCGTCGTCTCGCGCAGGTTGGCGATCATGGTGTTGATGTGGTCCTGGAGGACCTGGATCTCGCCCGAGGCGTCCACATCGATCTTGAGGTTGAGATCACCGCGGGTCACCGCGGTGGCGACCTCGGCGATGGCGCGCACCTGACGAGTCAGGTTGCCGGCCATCTCGTTCACCGACTCGGTCAGGTCCTTCCAGGTGCCGGCCACGTCCCGCACCCGCGCCTGGCCGCCCAGCTGGCCCTCGGTGCCCACCTCACGGGCCACCCGGGTCACCTGGTCGGCGAACGACGAGAGCTGATCCACCATCGTGTTGATGGTCGTCTTCAGCTCGAGGATCTCGCCACGCGCCTCGATGTCGATCTTCTTGGTCAGATCACCCTGGGCGATGGCCGTGGTGACCATCGCGATGTTGCGGACCTGTCCGGTCAGGTTGGACGCCATCGAGTTCACGGACTCGGTGAGGTCCTTCCACGTCCCCGAGACGCCGGGCACCCGCGCCTGGCCGCCCAGGATGCCGTCCGTGCCCACCTCGCGGGCCACGCGGGTGACCTCGTCGGCGAACGAGGACAGCGTCGTCACCATCGTGTTGACGGTGTCGGCCAGCGCCGCGACCTCGCCGCGCGCCTCGACCGTCACCTTCTTCGTCAGATCGCCGTTGGCTACCGCGGCCGAGACCTGCGAGATGTTCCGCACCTGGATGGTCAGGTTGTTGGCCATCAGGTTGACGTTGTTGCTCAGGTCCTTCCAGATACCGGTCACGCCCGGAACCCGCGCCTGACCGCCCAACTGCCCCTCGGTGCCCACCTCACGGGCCACCCTGGTGACCTGCTCGGCGAACGACGACAGCTGGTCCACCATCGTGTTCACGGTGGTGACCAGCTCCAGGATCTCGCCCTTGGCATCGACGGTGATCTTCTTCGACAGATCGCCCTTGGCGACCGCCGTCGTCACCTCCGCGATCGAACGCACCTGGGACGTCAGGTTGTTGGCCATGCTGTTGACGGACTGGGTGAGGTCCTTCCACGTCCCGGAGACGCCCTGCACCTCGGCCTGGCCGCCCAACTGGCCCTCGGTGCCCACCTCGCGGGCGACCCTGGTGACCTCCTCCGCGAAGGACGACAGCTGGTCGACCATCGTGTTCAGGGTGTTCTTGAGCTCCAGGATCTCGCCGCGCGCATCGACGTCGATCTTCTGGGAGAGGTCACCGCGCGCGACCGCCGTGGCGACCTGCGCGATATTGCGCACCTGGGCGGTCAGATTGCCCGCCATGCCGTTCACCGAGTCGGTCAGATCGCGCCACACACCCGCCACACCGGGCACCTGCGCCTGACCGCCCAGCCGACCGTCCGTACCCACCTCGCGGGCCACGCGGGTCACCTGCTCGGCGAAGGCGGAGAGCTGGTCGACCATCGTGTTGATGGTGTTCTTCAGCTCCAGGATCTCGCCGCGCGCGTCCACCTCGATCTTCTGCGACAGATCACCGCGCGCGACCGCCGTCGTCACCTGGGCGATACCGCGCACCTGCGCGGTCAGGTTCCCCGCCATGGAGTTGACGGAGTCGGTCAGGTCCTTCCAGACGCCGCTGACCCCGTCCACCCGGGCCTGACCGCCCAGCCGGCCCTCGGTGCCCACGTCCCGCGCCATCCTGGTGACCTGGTCGGCGAACGAGGACAACTGGTCCACCATGGTGTTCACGGTGTTCTTCAGCTTGAGCATCTCACCGGAGACATCGACGGTGACCTTCTGCGACAGATCGCCGTTCGCCACCGCCGTCGTCACCTGGGCGATGTTGCGCACCTGTCCGGTGAGGTTCCGGAAGGCCGTGTTCACCGAATCGGTGAGGTCCTTCCACGTTCCCGCCGCACCCGGCACCTGCGCCTGGCCGCCCAGCTCGCCCTCGACGCCGATCTCCCGGGCCACCCGCGTCACCTCGGCGCCGAAGGACTGCAGCTGGTCGACCATCGTGTTGGTGGTGTTCTTCAGCTCCAGCATCTCGCCGGCCACATCCACGGTGACCTTCTGCGACAGATCACCGTTCGCCACCGCCGTCGTCACCTGCGCGATGTCCCGCACCTGCGCGGTGAGGTTCCGGAACGCGGTGTTCACCGAATCGGTGAGGTCCTTCCACGTCCCCGCCGCACCCGGCACCTGCGCCTGGCCGCCCAGCAGCCCCTCGGCGCCGACCTCGCTGGCCACCCGCGTGACCTCGTCCGCGAAGGTACGCAGCGTCTCGGTCATGGTGTTGATCGTGTCGGCCAGCTGCGCGACCTCGCCGCGTGCGCTCACCGTCACCTTCTGCGACAGATCACCATTGGCGACCGCAGTGGTGACCTGGGCGATCCCGCGCACCTGCGCGGTCAGGTTCCCCGCCATGAGGTTGACGGAGTCGGTCAGGTCCTTCCAGACGCCCGCGACGCCCGGAACCTTCGCCTGGCCGCCCAGCTCGCCCTCGGTGCCCACCTCACGGGCGACCCGGGTCACCTCGGAGGCGAACGAGGAGAGCTGGTCCACCATCGTGTTGACGGTTTCCTTCAGCTCGAGCATCTCCCCGGACACATGAACCGTGACCTTCCGGGACAGATCACCCTTGGCCACCGCCGTCGTCACGAGAGCGATATCACGCACCTGGGCGGTGAGCCGGGAGGCCATCGTGTTGACGGACTCCGTGAGGTCCTTCCACGAACCCGACATTCCACGCACTCGGGCCTGGCCGCCCAGCTTGCCCTCGGTGCCGACCTCACTCGCGACCCGCGTCACCTCGTCGGTGAACGCCGAGAGCTGGTCCACCAGGCCGTTGACCGTGCGCCCCACCTTCAGGAACTCGCCCCGCAGGGGATGCCCCGATCCATCGGCGCCCTGCGCCCGCAGGTCCATGCGCTGCTCGAGATCGCCCTCGGCGACCGCCGACAGCACCCGGCCCACCTCGGACACCGGCCGCACAAGATCGTCCACCAGGGCGTTGGACGCGTCAATGGCCGCGGCCCACTGGCCCTCACAGGCGCCGGTCTCCAGCCGCTCGGTGAGCTTGCCCTCGCGGCCGACCACCCGCCGCACCCGGGTCAGCTCACCGGTGAGCTGCAGATTGCGATCCGCGACCTCGTTGAAAACCGCGGCGATCTCGGCCATCACGCCCTCGCCCGAGACCGTGAGCCGTTTGCGGAAGTTCCCGTCCCGCATCGCCGTCATCGCGGTCAGCAGCCGGTTCAGGGCCGCCGTATCCACTTCAGTCGTCCCATTGCTCCGGGACCGTCCGCCTTTCGCGCGCGTATTCGTGCCCCGCGCCGCTGCGCCAGACTCCACCGTGTCCCTCCCGCAGGGTTGACCATCCTCGTCGGGTTCTTCTTCCAGCTTGCCCAGTGTTTCACCATGCCCCAACCAGGCCATAACAGTTCGGCAGCATCCCACACCCCGAACGCCCACTCTGGGGGGAATCGAGGCCGACCGGCATTCGCGCGGGCGCCGGTGGTAAGTAACCTGGCAACCGGCCAGGGCATCGGAGGGGCGCTGCGACATGGGTGAGCAGTTCGCCGAGACACATATGAGGAGACCTGTGATCACCGCGCGGGCAGCCGCCACCTTCGAGCCGGTGGGACGCTCGGTCGCCGCCGCCCGCACTTTTGTCCGGGACACCCTCCAGGGGTGGGGCCTCACCGACATCGTGGACGACGCCGTCGTCCTGACCAGCGAACTTGTCACCAACGCGGTGGTGCACGCCGGTACCACCGCCGATGTGGTGTGCATCCGCGCCGACACCGGCGTGCGCGTCGAGGTCGCCGACCGCTACCCCGAGCGCGAGGTCCCGCTGCAGAGCAACGGCGGCCACCACTTCGGAAACCCCGACCGCGAGGGCGGCCGCGGCCTGCTGCTGTGCGCGGCCCTCGCCGGCCGCTGGGGCGTCGAGTACACCGCAACCCACAAGCAGGTCTGGTTCCAGCTCGATTTCCCCGACCGCCCGGCCGGGACCCGAGCGGCCGGGCCCGCCCTGCCCTCCAGCGCCCTGCCCATCGCCGACGCCCGGGTCCGGGTCGGGGTCGTCCAGGTCGACAGCGGCGGTCTGATCAGCTCCTGGAACGACGACGCCCAGGAGCTGTTCGGCTACCCACCGGAGCAGGTCATCGGCAAGCCGCTGACCGACCTCGCGGCGTGGCCGCACACCCCCGGCACGGGCACCGGCGTCGCCGAGGCGCTCCTGCTCTCACGCTGGGAGGGCTCCTACGGCATCCGCGGCGCCGACGGCCGGGTCGCCCCCGTCTACGCCTCCCATCTGCGCATCCGCGACGCCGAGGGCGAGCCGTCCACCGTCTGTCTGCTGGTGGGCGAACGCGAGCGCGCCGTACTGCAGAGCCCGATGCGCGGTACGAATGCCGACACCGCCGACACCTCTGACCGGGGCCAGGCCACCGACGCCTTCGAGGTCTTCATCGGCTCCCCGGCCCCCGACGACCTCGACGGTCTGCTCCAGCGCACCGTCGAGCGGGCCCGTGACATGCTCGACGGCGACGCCGCCTATCTGCTGCTCGCCACCGACGACGAGACCGAGTTGGAGGTCCGCGCCTCCACCGGGCTGCCCTCCGCCCGCCAGCGCTTCGCCCGCGTCCCCGTCGAAGCGGGCACCGGCCGCTACGGCTCGGCCCGGATGCCCGCGGTCCACGAGGATCTGTCCGCGGTGCCCGGCGCCGTTCCACTGCTGGTGAACACGGGGATGCGCTCCGTCGTCACCGTCCCGCTGAAGGTCGAGGGCCGGCTCACCGGCTCGCTCGGCGTCGCCGCCGAGTCCCCGGCCCGCTACAGCAACGAAGAGGCCCTGCGGCTGCAGTTCGCCGCCGACCGCATCGCCCTCGCCGTCGAGCGCGCCCGCCTCACCGAGCTGGAGCGGCTGCGCCGCGGCTCGCTGTCCTTCCTCGTCGAGGCGTCCGACCTCCTCGCGGGCACCCTGGACCGCGACCAGACGCTGGCGCTGATGGCCCAGATGACGGTGCCCACGCTGGCCAGTTGGTGCGCCGTCTATACGGTCGCCGACCAGGCGTCCGAGCCCGAGCTGTCGTACGTCCTGCACGAGGACGAGGACCGCATCGACGGCCTCAAGGCCCTGCTGATGAAGATCGACCCACCGGAGCAGGTTCCCACCGGCGGGGCCCGCAGCTGGTCCGGCCCCTATGACGCGGCCCACGCCGCCGCCCTGCGCACCTCGCTGCGCAGCCTCAGCCTCGGCGACTCCGCCCGCCCCTCCTCCGGCCCCGGCGCCTCGCTCGCGACCGCCTCCGCGGTCGGCGGGGAGACGGTCGTACTGCCCCTGGTGGCCCGTAACCGCGTCATCGGCATGCTCATCCTCGGCAAGCCCACCGACGAGCACTTCCGCCAGGAGAACCTGGAGCTCGCCGAGGACCTCTCCCGCCGGGCCGCGCTCGCGCTGGACAACGCGCGGCTCTACTCGGAGCGCACCG
This sequence comes from Streptomyces sp. 11-1-2, assembly GCF_003595545.1. Classification (NCBI taxonomy): domain Bacteria; kingdom Bacillati; phylum Actinomycetota; class Actinomycetes; order Kitasatosporales; family Streptomycetaceae; genus Streptomyces; species Streptomyces sp. 11-1-2. Next base: position 7,870,514 of record NZ_CP022545.1, on the reverse strand, counting down.
CCATCAGCCAGTCCCTGCAGCGCAGTCTGCTGCCGCCCGAGCAGCCCGAGGTCCCCGGAGTCGAGGTCGAGGTCATCTACCGCGCGGCGGGCGAGGGCAATGAGGTCGGCGGCGACTTCTACGACCTCTTCCCGATCCGCGACGGGGCGTACGGCTTCGCCATCGGCGACGTCTGCGGCACCGGACCGGAGGCCGCCGCGGTCACCGGACTCGCCCGGCACGCCCTGCGGCTGCTCGCCCGCGAGGGTTTCGGGGGCCCGGCGGTCCTGGAGCGGCTCAACGCGGCCATTCTCGACGAGGGCGCCCGCAGCCGCTTCCTGACCCTCCTCTACGGGGAGTTGTGGCCGCAGCACGACGGCAGCGCGGTGCTCAAGGTCGTCTGCGCCGGACACCCCCTGCCGCTCCGGCTGCGCCAGGACGGCAGCGTGGAGGCGGCGGCCGAGCCCCAGCCGCTGCTCGGCGTCATGGAGGACCTCGAGCTGTACGAGCAGACGGTGACGCTCGACCCGGGCGATGTGCTGCTGTGCGTCACCGACGGGGTGACGGAGCGACGCGAGGGCACCAGGATGCTCGGCGACGACGGCCTTATCGACGTCCTCACGACCTGTACCGGCCTTACGGCGGGCGCGGTGGCCGCCCGGGTGCTGCGGGCCGTGGAGCGCTTCGCGGCGGAGCCGCCGTCGGACGACATGGCGATCCTGGCGATGCGCGTGCCCGAGCCCGCCGATTCCTGAGGCGGGGGCCGGGGGGGACTGGGAGCCCCGGCGCAATGCCCGAATATGACGAAAGGCCCCCGCCATATGGCGGGGGCCTTTCGCAGGAGAGCCCCAATACGGAATCGAACCGTAGACCTTCTCCTTACCATGGAGACGCTCTGCCGACTGAGCTATTGGGGCGCGTCGACGGGATAGATCATACCCGAACTCGGGTACGCTCCCGACCACTCGCCCCCGTGCCTCAGGCGGCTGACTGCAACAGCCCGCCCAGCGCGTTGCAGGCCGAGACCACGCGCTGCAACTCCCGCCGCGACATGGTCGGATCGACGGGCAGTGCCAGGCATTCATCGGCCGCCCGCTCGGTCTCCGCGAGCCACAGATCGCGCCGGAAGCGCGCGGTGCGATGCGCGGGTGTCTGCACGGGCACATGGCATACGACGCCGCGAGAACGCAGCGTGCGGGCGAAGGCGTCCCGGTCCGGCCGGCCGTTGCCGGGGACCCTGACGACGTACTGCTGATAGGTGTGTTCCACGCCGGGCGCGACCGGCGGCGTGAGAACTCCGCGCAACTTTCCGTCCAGATAGGCCGCGTTGGCCTGCCGCCGCAGAATCTCCCCGGCGGGCTCACCGGCCGACCCGTATCCGATCACCAGCACGCCGTGCCGCTGACCCAGGTCGGTGAGGGCCCCCATGTCGGCGGGATGTCCGAAGGTGTGAATGGCCACGATGGCCGCGGTCCGGGGCGTCAGCGCCTCGGCCACCGCAGCCGGGTCTATGCAGTAGGTATGGGCGTCGATGTCCACGAACACTGGCCTGGCACCGGCCAGCAGCACCGCTTCAGCGGCCTCAGGAGTGCCGTAGGCCGGCACGATTACCTCGTCGCCCGGCCGCACACGCGCCCGGGTCAACTCATGCAGCAGCTCATCCGTAGGTGTCCCCATGAGCGGCATGTTGCCCAGGCAACATGAACACCGAGTAGCCCACAACACAACAGCAGAAGAGCCCTGTCGGTGACCGAAGTCCCGACAGGGCTCTTTGCAATATTTGTTCGGCGGTGTCCTACTCTCCCACAGGGTCCCCCCTGCAGTACCATCGGCGCTGAAAGGCTTAGCTTCCGGGTTCGAAATGTAACCGGGCGTTTCCCTAACGCTATGACCACCGAAACACTATGAAACTGAACCGGAACCACACCCCAAACAAGAAGGGGGGTTCAATACGGTTCATTGCTTCAGAACCAACACAGTGGACGCGAGCACCTGAGGACAAGCCCTCGGCCTATTAGTACCAGTCAACTCCACCAGTTACCCGGCTTCCATATCTGGCCTATCAACCCAGTCGTCTACTGGGAGCCTTAACCCATCAAGTGGGTGGGAGTCCTCATCTCGAAGCAGGCTTCCCGCTTAGATGCTTTCAGCGGTTATCCCTCCCGAACGTAGCCAACCAGCCATGCCCTTGGCAGGACAACTGGCACACCAGAGGTTCGTCCGTCCCGGTCCTCTCGTACTAGGGACAGCCCTTCTCAAGACTCCTACGCGCACAGCGGATAGGGACCGAACTGTCTCACGACGTTCTAAACCCAGCTCGCGTACCGCTTTAATGGGCGAACAGCCCAACCCTTGGGACCGACTCCAGCCCCAGGATGCGACGAGCCGACATCGAGGTGCCAAACCATCCCGTCGATATGGACTCTTGGGGAAGATCAGCCTGTTATCCCCGGGGTACCTTTTATCCGTTGAGCGACGGCGCTTCCACAAGCCACCGCCGGATCACTAGTCCCGACTTTCGTCCCTGCTCGACCCGTCGGTCTCACAGTCAAGCTCCCTTGTGCACTTACACTCAACACCTGATTGCCAACCAGGCTGAGGGAACCTTTGGGCGCCTCCGTTACCCTTTAGGAGGCAACCGCCCCAGTTAAACTACCCACCAGACACTGTCCCTGATCCGGATCACGGACCCAGGTTAGACATCCAGCACGACCAGAGTGGTATTTCAACAATGACTCCACCACAACTGGCGTTGCGGCTTCACAGTCTCCCACCTATCCTACACAAGCCGAACCGAACACCAATATCAAGCTATAGTAAAGGTCCCGGGGTCTTTCCGTCCTGCTGCGCGAAACGAGCATCTTTACTCGTAGTGCAATTTCACCGGGCCTATGGTTGAGACAGTCGAGAAGTCGTTACGCCATTCGTGCAGGTCGGAACTTACCCGACAAGGAATTTCGCTACCTTAGGATGGTTATAGTTACCACCGCCGTTTACTGGCGCTTAAGTTCTCAGCTTCGCCACACCGAAATGTGACTAACCGGTCCCCTTAACGTTCCAGCACCGGGCAGGCGTCAGTCCGTATACATCGCCTTACGGCTTCGCACGGACCTGTGTTTTTAGTAAACAGTCGCTTCTCGCTGGTCTCTGCGGCCACCACCAGCTCAAGGAGAAAATCCCATCACCAGCAATGGCCCCCCTTCTCCCGAAGTTACGGGGGCATTTTGCCGAGTTCCTTAACCATAGTTCACCCGAACGCCTCGGTATTCTCTACCTGACCACCTGAGTCGGTTTAGGGTACGGGCCGCCATGAAACTCGCTAGAGGCTTTTCTCGACAGCATAGGATCATCCACTTCACCACAATCGGCTCGGCATCAGGTCTCACCCTTCAATGAGGAACGGATTTACCTACTCCTCGGGCTACACCCTTACCCCGGGACAACCACCGCCCGGGCTGGACTACCTTCCTGCGTCACCCCATCACTCACCTACTACAGGTCTGGACCGTCGGCTCCACCACTCCCCTCAACTCCGAAGAGATCAGGGCGGCTTCACGGACTTAGCATCGCCTGGTTCGACGTTGGCGCTTCAAAGCGGGTACCGGAATATCAACCGGTTGTCCATCGACTACGCCTGTCGGCCTCGCCTTAGGTCCCGACTTACCCTGGGCAGATCAGCTTGACCCAGGAACCCTTAGTCAATCGGCGCACACGTTTCCCACGTGTGTATCGCTACTCATGCCTGCATTCTCACTCGTGAACCATCCACAACTCGCTTACACGGCTGCTTCACCCGGCACACGACGCTCCCCTACCCATCACAGCGATCGTTAGACCACATGCTGCAATGACACGACTTCGGCGGTACGCTTGAGCCCCGCTACATTGTCGGCGCGGAATCACTTGACCAGTGAGCTATTACGCACTCTTTCAAGGATGGCTGCTTCTAAGCCAACCTCCTGGTTGTCTCTGCGACTCCACATCCTTTCCCACTTAGCGTACGCTTAGGGGCCTTAGTCGATGCTCTGGGCTGTTTCCCTCTCGACCATGGAGCTTATCCCCCACAGTCTCACTGCCGCGCTCTCACTTACCGGCATTCGGAGTTTGGCTAAGGTCAGTAACCCGGTAGGGCCCATCGCCTATCCAGTGCTCTACCTCCGGCAAGAAACACACGACGCTGCACCTAAATGCATTTCGGGGAGAACCAGCTATCACGGAGTTTGATTGGCCTTTCACCCCTAACCACAGGTCATCCCCCAGGTTTTCAACCCTGGTGGGTTCGGTCCTCCACGAAGTCTTACCTCCGCTTCAACCTGCCCATGGCTAGATCACTCCGCTTCGGGTCTTGAGCGCGCTACTAAACCGCCCTATTCGGACTCGCTTTCGCTACGGCTTCCCCACACGGGTTAACCTCGCAACACACCGCAAACTCGCAGGCTCATTCTTCAAAAGGCACGCAGTCACGACCGTGCTCCGAAGAACACGGCGACGCTCCCACGGCTTGTAGGCACACGGTTTCAGGTACTATTTCACTCCGCTCCCGCGGTACTTTTCACCATTCCCTCACGGTACTATCCGCTATCGGTCACCAGGGAATATTTAGGCTTAGCGGGTGGTCCCGCCAGATTCACACAGGATTTCTCGGGCCCCGTGCTACTTGGGAAATGAACAAGCAAGCCACTACGATTTCAGCTACGGGGGTCTTACCCTCTACGCCGGACCTTTCGCATGTCCTTCGCCTATCGCAATGGTTTCTGACTCACCCAGCCGCCGGCAGACGACTGAAGTTCACTCCCACAACCCCGTATGCGCAACCCCTGCCGGGTATCACACACATACGGTTTAGCCTCATCCAGTTTCGCTCGCCACTACTCCCGGAATCACGGTTGTTTTCTCTTCCTGCGGGTACTGAGATGTTTCACTTCCCCGCGTTCCCTCCACATACCCTATGTGTTCAGGTATGGGTGACAGCCCATGACGACTGCCGGGTTTCCCCATTCGGACACCCCCGGATCAAAGCTCGGTTGACAGCTCCCCGGGGCCTATCGCGGCCTCCCACGTCCTTCATCGGTTCCTGGTGCCAAGGCATCCACCGTGCGCCCTTAAAAACTTGGCCACAGATGCTCGCGTCCACTGTGCAGTTCTCAAACAACGACCCGTACCCCGTCACCCACACTCACCGTGCGGTTCACCGGGACCGGCCGAAGGAACAGGCAACTTTCCAGCCCGTACCCTCAGACACCCAACAGCGTGCCCGGCATCATTTTTCTGCTCACTCTGTGGTCCACGCCGAAGCAGTACTAACAGAGAAGAGCATCCAGACGATACCGAATAGTCAACGTTCCACCCATGAGCAAACCGTGCGAGACATGCGCTCGCAGTCGGCTATGTGCTCCTTAGAAAGGAGGTGATCCAGCCGCACCTTCCGGTACGGCTACCTTGTTACGACTTCGTCCCAATCGCCAGTCCCACCTTCGACGGCTCCCCCCACAAGGGTTGGGCCACCGGCTTCGGGTGTTACCGACTTTCGTGACGTGACGGGCGGTGTGTACAAGGCCCGGGAACGTATTCACCGCAGCAATGCTGATCTGCGATTACTAGCGACTCCGACTTCATGGGGTCGAGTTGCAGACCCCAATCCGAACTGAGACCGGCTTTTTGAGATTCGCTCCACCTCACGGCTTCGCAGCTCATTGTACCGGCCATTGTAGCACGTGTGCAGCCCAAGACATAAGGGGCATGATGACTTGACGTCGTCCCCACCTTCCTCCGAGTTGACCCCGGCAGTCTCCTGTGAGTCCCCATCACCCCGAAAGGCATGCTGGCAACACAGAACAAGGGTTGCGCTCGTTGCGGGACTTAACCCAACATCTCACGACACGAGCTGACGACAGCCATGCACCACCTGTACACCGACCACAAGGGGGCCCCTGTCTCCAGAGGTTTCCGGTGTATGTCAAGCCTTGGTAAGGTTCTTCGCGTTGCGTCGAATTAAGCCACATGCTCCGCCGCTTGTGCGGGCCCCCGTCAATTCCTTTGAGTTTTAGCCTTGCGGCCGTACTCCCCAGGCGGGGAACTTAATGCGTTAGCTGCGGCGCGGACAACGTGGAATGTCGCCCACACCTAGTTCCCAACGTTTACGGCGTGGACTACCAGGGTATCTAATCCTGTTCGCTCCCCACGCTTTCGCTCCTCAGCGTCAGTGTCGGCCCAGAGATCCGCCTTCGCCACCGGTGTTCCTCCTGATATCTGCGCATTTCACCGCTACACCAGGAATTCCGATCTCCCCTACCGAACTCTAGCCTGCCCGTATCGAATGCAGACCCGGAGTTAAGCTCCGGGCTTTCACATCCGACGCGACAAGCCGCCTACGAGCTCTTTACGCCCAATAATTCCGGACAACGCTTGCGCCCTACGTATTACCGCGGCTGCTGGCACGTAGTTAGCCGGCGCTTCTTCTGCAGGTACCGTCACTCTCGCTTCTTCCCTGCTGAAAGAGGTTTACAACCCGAAGGCCGTCATCCCTCACGCGGCGTCGCTGCATCAGGCTTTCGCCCATTGTGCAATATTCCCCACTGCTGCCTCCCGTAGGAGTCTGGGCCGTGTCTCAGTCCCAGTGTGGCCGGTCGCCCTCTCAGGCCGGCTACCCGTCGTCGCCTTGGTAGGCCATCACCCCACCAACAAGCTGATAGGCCGCGGGCTCATCCTGCACCGCCGGAGCTTTCCACACGCATCCCATGCGGGAGCGTGTCATATCCGGTATTAGACCCCGTTTCCAGGGCTTGTCCCAGAGTGCAGGGCAGATTGCCCACGTGTTACTCACCCGTTCGCCACTAATCCCCGGCCGAAACCGGTTCATCGTTCGACTTGCATGTGTTAAGCACGCCGCCAGCGTTCGTCCTGAGCCAGGATCAAACTCTCCGTGAATGCTTCCGGGATATCCCGGTCACACAGTCACGAGAGCGGAGCAGACCGGAGGAATAATCCAGTCCGCTCACAGCGTCCTCGCTGTGTATTTTTCCAAAGGAACCTCGTCCGAGATGGACGGGGTATCAACATATCTGGCGTTGACTTTTGGCACGCTGTTGAGTTCTCAAGGAACGGACGCTTCCTTTGAAACCGTTTCACCGGTCTCTCCGGGCGCTTCCCTTCGGTGTTTCCAACCTTACCAGATCCGTTTTCCGTTCCGTTTCCGGTCCGAATTCCGTTTCCGGTGGCCGTTGGAGGGCCTTCCCTTTCGGTGTCCCCGACTTTATCAGAATTTCTCTGAGTCGATTTCCACCCCCGCCGGTGGGCTCCTCCGGAGACCGTTGAGTCCTCCGGGTTCCCCTCTGGCGGAGCCGTAAACGTACTGGAGCGGGGCTCCTCGATGCAAATCGAGGAGCCCCGCCGGGTGTTCAGCGCCGGTGTGGTGCTGAGGAGGTGTCAGACCAGACGTCAGACCTCGACGACCACAGGAAGGATCATCGGGCGCCGTCGGTAGCTGTCGGAGACCCACTTACCGACCGCGCGCCGCGCCAACTGCTGGAGCTGATGCGCGTCCACGACCCCGTCGGAGGCCGACTTCACCAGGGCATCCTCGATCTTCGGGATGACCGCGGTGAAGGCCGAGTCCTCGATCCCGGAGCCCCTTGCGTGGATATGCGGGCCACCCACGACCTTGCCGGTCGAACTGTCGACGACCACGAAGATCGAGATGATGCCCTCCTCGCCGAGGATGCGGCGGTCCTTGAGCGAGGATTCCGTGACATCGCCGACCGAGAGGCCGTCCACGTACACGTATCCCGCCTGCACCTTGCCGACGATCTTGGCGATGCCGTCCACAAGGTCGACCACGACACCGTCCTCGGCGATGACGCAACGGTTCTTCGGAACCCCGGTCAAGGCGCCCAGCTCGGCGTTGGCGCGCAGATGGCGCCATTCGCCGTGCACCGGCATCAGGTTCTTGGGCTTGCAGATGTTGTAGAAGTACAGCAGCTCGCCGGCCGAGGCGTGGCCGGAGACATGGACCTTGGCGTTGCCCTTGTGGACGACCGTGGCGCCCCATCGCGTCAGTCCGTTGATGACCCGGTAGACCGCGTTCTCATTGCCGGGGATCAGCGACGAGGCCAGGATCACCGTGTCGCCCTGGACGATCCGGATCTGGTGATCGCGGTTGGCCATCCGGGACAGCGCGGCCATCGGCTCGCCCTGGGAGCCCGTGCAGACGAGCACCACCTCGTCGTCCGGTAGGTCGTCGAGGGTCTTCACATCCACCACGAGACCGGCCGGCACCCGCAGATAGCCGAGGTCACGTGCGATGCCCATGTTGCGGACCATCGAGCGGCCGACGAAGGCGACCCTGCGTCCGTACTCATGCGCCGCGTCGAGGATTTGCTGGATGCGGTGCACATGGCTGGCGAAGCTGGCGACGATGATGCGCTTCTGCGCGTTGCCGAAGACCTGGCGCAGTACGCCGGAGATATCGCGCTCGGGCGGTACGAACCCGGGGACCTCGGCGTTGGTGGAGTCCACCAGGAGCAGATCGATGCCCTCCTCGCCGAGCTTGGCGAAGGCGGGCAGATCCGTGAGGCGGCCGTCCAGCGGCAGCTGGTCCATCTTGAAGTCGCCGGTGTGCACCGCCATGCCGGCCGGGGTGCGGATGGCGACCGCGAGGGCGTCCGGGATGGAGTGGTTGACCGCGATGAACTCGCACTCGAAGGGGCCGATCCGCTCGCGGTGCCCCTCCTCGACCTCGAGGGTGTACGGGCGGATCCGGTGCTCCTGCAGCTTCGCCTCGATCAGGGCGAGGGTCAGCTTGGAGCCGATCAGCGGGATGTCGGGCTTCTCGCGCAGCAGGAAGGGGACGCCGCCGATGTGGTCCTCGTGCCCGTGGGTCAGGACGATGCCGTCGATGTCGTCGAGGCGGTCCCGGATGGATGTGAAGTCCGGCAGGATCAGGTCGACTCCGGGCTGCTCCTCCTCGGGGAAGAGCACCCCGCAGTCGACGATCAGCAGCCGGCCACCGTACTCGAAGACCGTCATGTTCCGGCCGATCTCACCGAGGCCGCCGAGCGGGGTGATACGCAGGCCGCCCTCGGGGAGCTTCGGCGGAGGGCCAAGCTCAGGATGCGGATGACTCAAAAGACTCTCCTCACCACACACGCCACATGCCCCCTGGGCACATGGCGCGCGTGACATTCGTGCACTTGCTGATGTGTCTGTATGCAGTTGTGAAGTATGAAGGTGCGACCAATCGCCTCTTTGCTTAGAGCTGTACCCCGCCCGCGGCGAGATCGCGCTTCAGCTGTTCCGTTTCCTCGGCGGTCAGCTCGACCAGCGGCAGGCGCAGCGGCCCGGCGGGCTGGCCCTGAAGGGCGAGCGCGGCCTTGGCCGTGATCACTCCCTGGGTGCGGAACATGCCGGTGAAGACCGGCAGCAGCTTCTGGTGGATCTCCGTTGCCTTCGCGACGTCGCCCGCGAGATGGGCCTCCAGCATCGCCCGCAGCTCGGGGCTGACCAGGTGGCCGACCACGGAGACGAAGCCGACCGCGCCGACCGACAGCAGCGGCAGGTTCAGCATGTCGTCGCCGGAGTACCAGGCGAGGCGCGAGCGGGCGATGGCCCAGCTGGCGCGTCCGAGGTCGCCCTTGGCGTCCTTGTTGGCCACGATGCGCGGGTGCTCGGCGAGCCGGACGATGGTCTCGGTGCCGATCGGGACACCGCTGCGGCCCGGGATGTCGTAGAGCATGACCGGCAGGCCGGTGGCGTCGGCGATGGCGGTGAAGTGCCGGAGGAGACCTTCCTGCGGAGGCTTGCTGTAGTACGGCGTGACCGCCAGCAGCCCGTGGGCACCGGCCTGCTCGGCCGCGCGGGCGAGCTCGACACTGTGCCGGGTGTCATTGGTACCGGCTCCGGCCACGACGTGGGCGCGGTCCCCGACCGCCTCCACCACGGCGCGTACGAGCTGGGCTTTCTCCGCATCGCTGGTGGTCGGGGACTCGCCGGTGGTGCCGTTGACGATCAGGCCGTCATTGCCGGCGTCCACCAGATGAACGGCGAGTCGCTGGGCGCCATCGAGATCGAGTGCGCCGTCAGCGGTGAATGGCGTGACCATGGCGGTCAGCACCCGCCCGAAAGGGGTCTGCGATGTGGATGTCGGTGCCATGGGGCCCACGCTACTCGTAGCGTGCCCCACGGCGCTCGCTCGGGGCGGCGGACGGAGCGAAGAGATGGGACCCGGCACTGCCTGCTCGGGGGTTCAAGCAGTGCCGGGCCCGTTTGTTCAGCCTAGATGAACTTCTCGAAACGCCGCAATACGGACACTTCGCCCGGTGATCCGTCCGGGGAGCGGGCCCGGCCCGGGCTACGGGGCCACTCGGCCGTTGGCGTTGAAGGCCGCGTGGGTGAGCGGCATCAGCCGCGACCAGGCCGCCTCCATCTTCTCGCCCACCATCTCGATCTCCCGCTGCGGGAACGAGGGCACCGCTGCCTGCTCGTGCTGGGTGCGCAGGCCGAGGAAGTGCATCAGCGAGCGGGCGTTGCAGGTCGCGTACATCGAGGAGAACAGGCCGACCGGCAGCACCGAACGGGCCACCTCGCGGGCCACTCCCGCGGCCAGCATCTCCTGGTACGCCTCGTACGCATGGCGGTACGCGTCCTCCATCACCCGGCCGGTCAGCTCGTGCTGCGCCGCGGTGCCCTCGACGAACTCGTACTTCCCCGGGCGGCCCTGCTGGACCAGCTTGCGCGCCTCCCCCGGCACGTAGAACACCGGCTCCAGGCGGCGGTAGCGGCCGGACTCCTCGTTGTACGACCAGCCCACGCGGTGCCGCATGAACTCGCGGAAGACGAAGATCGGGGCGCTGATGAAGAAGGTCATCGAGTTGTGCTCGAACGGGCTGCCGTGGCGGTCCCGCATCAGGAAGTTGATCAGCCCCTTGGAGCGCTCCGGGTCCTTGGTGAGCTCCTCGAGGGACTGCTCGCCCGCGGTCGACACCCGCGCGGCCCACAGCACATCGGAGTCGGCGGCGCTGTGCTTGACCAGCTCGACGGTCACATCGCTGCGGAAGCCGGCCTTCTCGGTCTCGGCGGGGATCTCGGTCACGCGCGGGTCCTTCCGTGGTGCATCGCTCGGGGCGGCGCCCAGCTTACGGGCCACCACCGACAGTCCCGCTCCGCCAAACTTTCTGACAGAAAGTGGACGGATCAGGGCACCCAATCGCTGATTCACACGTCCTACACATTGAAGTACTCACGTTCGAGGTTCCAAGGAGAGCCCGCAGATGTTCCGCCGGCGAGAGCCCGTGCCGTTCGCCTTCGTCGCCGAAGCCGACCGTTTCCGCAGCAATGTCACCCCACCGTCCCGCCCCCGCGCCACACCGTCCCAGATAGCCGGGCGGACTCTGATCGGGCTCACGATCATCGCGGGGTTCATCGGCTCGCTGATGTTCGGGATGCCCGCCCTCGACAGCCAGTCGCACCCCACCCAACAGATCCAGCGGCCCGAGGCGTCCGACGGACGCTGACCGGCGCTGGGATAGCCTCACCCAGCACAGGCCCATCCGGACATGTGTGTGAGTGAGGACCTTCCGTGCCCCTGCCCTTCCTGACCGCCGACCGCGCCCACGATGAAGACGCGGCGGCCGGAGCGGACCCGCTCGGCTACGAAGACCGGGACCGCTGGCGCCGTCCTTACCGACCGGGGCCCTGGAGGGTCGGGGGCACCGCTCTTCTGCTCCTGCTCGCCTCGTACGTCCTCTTCTCCGCCATGATCATCGCGATGGCGGGATCGCTGCCCGCGGCGGGCATCTGCGTCGCCGTCGGGGCTCTGATGATCGTGACAGCCGTAAGGCTGGTGCGCATCGGCGTCGAGGTGAGCGCCCAGGGGTTGCGCCGGATCGGCCTCGTCCGCAGCACCACCGTGCGGTGGCAGGACATCGCCGCGATACGCACGGTCCAGCAGCCGGTCCGGTGGCTGGGCCTGCCGCGGACCGTCCAGGGCCAGGCGGTGCTGCTCGAACCGGTGCGCGGCGGGGCGCCGGACACCATGTTCACCACCCATGGCGCCGACTTCCTGGGCCATGTGGAGAGCTTCGAGCGGGCCGCCGACACGATCGAGGGCTGGGCCGCCGCCCACCGCTGAGCCGTACCGCCGCGGGTGGCCCCGGGGTCAGCCCCCGGCCGCCCGCACCGGCTTGCCGTCGTGCAGGGCGATGGCGCGCTGCATCGCCTTACGGGCGCGAGCGGTGTCCCGGGCGTCGTGGTACGCCACGGCGAGCCGGAACCAGGACCGCCAGTCGTCCGGCGACTGCTCCGTCTCGGCCCGGCGCTTGGCGAAGACGGCGTCCGCCGAGTCCCGGTCGATCCGCCCGCCGGGCGTCCGTACCAGCTCGTCGACCGGGAGGCCGCCCTCCGCCTCCAGCTCCCGGGCGAGCTGGTCCGCGCTCCGCGCGAACTGCGTGGTCTGCCACAGGAACCAGACGCCGATGAGGGGCATCACCAGCACCGCCAGGCCGAAGACGATCGTGACCGGGGTGCCCTCCCGGATCAGCAGCACCCCGCGGTCGCCGACCAGCACGAAGTAGACGACCAGGACGGCCGCGAGAACGAAATACGTGATCTTTGCGCGCACCGCTGTGCCCTCAGTCCAGATCCAGGAAGTGTTCCAGGCCGAAGGTCAGGCCGGGGGTGGTCACCACGCGGCGGACGCCGAGCAGGATGCCGGGCATGAAGCTGCTGTGGTGGGTGGAGTCATGGCGGATGGTGAGCGTTTCGCCCTCGCCGCCCAGCAGGACCTCCTGATGGGCGAGGAGCCCGCGCAGCCGCACCGAGTGCACCGGCACCCCGTCCACGTCGGCGCCCCGCGCGCCGTCGAGCGCCGTGGTGGTGGCGTCCGGCTGCGGGGCGCAGCCGGCCTCCCGCCGGGCCTCGGCGATGAGCTGCGCGGTGCGCGCGGCCGTACCGGAGGGAGCGTCCACCTTGTTGGGGTGGTGCAGCTCGATGACCTCGACCGATTCGAAGAACCGGGCGGCCTGGCGGGCGAACCGCATGGTCAGCACGGCACCGATGGAGAAGTTCGGCGCGATGAGCACGCCGGTGGTCGGCGAGGCGTCGAGCCAGCCGCCCAGCCGCGCCAGGCGCTCGTCCGTCCAGCCGGTGGTGCCGACGACGCCGTGGATGCCGTGGCGGACGCAGAACTCGAGGTTGTCCATCACCGAGGCCGGTTCGGTGAGCTCGACCGCCACCTCGGCGCCCGTCTCGACCAGGGTCTCGAGCCCGTCGCCCCGCCCCAGCGCGGCGACCAGCTCCAGGTCCTCGGCGGCCTCCACGGCTCGTACGGCCTCGGCGCCGATCCGGCCCTTGGCGCCGAGGACGGCCACACGCAGCTTGCTCATCGATCCTGTTTCCTTCGATCCGGGAGGCTTCGGCACGGGCTAGGCGACGGCCTCGTCCAGACGGGCCGCCTGCTTCTCCTTCAGCGGGCCGATGACGGACAGCGAAGGACGCTGTCCCAGTACATCGCGCGCCACCTCGCGCACCTCGTCCGGGGTGACCGCCGCGATCCGCTCGAGCATGTCGTCCACCGACATCTGCTCGCCCCAGCACAGCTCGCTCTTGCCGATCCGGTTCATCAGCGCGCCGGTGTCCTCCAGGCCCAGCACGGTGGAGCCGGCGAGCTGGCCGACGGCGCGCCGCAGCTCCTCGTCGCTCAGGCCGTTCTCCGCGACCTGGGTGAGCTCGTCGCGGCAGATCTTGAGGACGTCGTGCACCTGGTTCGGACGGCAGCCGGCGTAGACGCCGAAGAGTCCGCAGTCGGCGAAGCTGGAGGTGTAGGAGTAGACGCTGTAGGCGAGCCCGCGCTTCTCCCGGACCTCCTGGAAGAGCCGGGAGCTCATACCCCCGCCGAGCGCGGTGTTGAGCACCCCGAGCGCCCAGCGGCGGTCGTCGGTGCGCGGGATGCCCGGCATGCCGAGGACGACATGGGCCTGCTCGGTCTTGCGGTTCAGCAGCCCGACCTTGCCCGCCGTACGGATCGCACGAATGCCTGAGCGCGGGGCGACCGGGACCGCGTCGGTACGGGACAGGGCGCCCGCCCCGTCGAACGCCGCGTGCACCTGGCGCACCACGTCGTCGTGGTCCACATTGCCCGCGGCGGCGACGACCAGGTGTGTCGGGTCGTAGTGCTTCCGGTAGAAGCGGGCGATCTGGTCGCGGCCCAGGGCGTTGACGGTGTCGACGGTGCCCAGGACCGGGCGGCCGAGCGGGGTGTCGCCGAGCATGGTGTGGGCGAACAGGTCGTGCACACAGTCGCCCGGGTCGTCCTCGGTCATCGCGATCTCTTCGAGGACGACACCGCGTTCCGCGTCCACGTCCGCCGCGCCGATCACCGAGCCGGTCAGCATGTCGCAGACGACGTCGATGGCCAGCGGCAGATCGGTGTCGAGTACCCGCGCGTAGTAGCAGGTGTACTCCTTGGCGGTGAACGCGTTCATCTCGCCGCCGACCTCGTCGATGGCGGCGGAGATGTCCAGCGCGCTGCGCCGCCGGGTGCCCTTGAAGAGCAGATGCTCCAGATAGTGGGTGGCCCCGCCGAGCGTCGGGGTCTCGTCGCGCGAGCCGACGTGCGCCCAGATGCCGAAGGTCGCCGAGCGCACGGACGGGAGGGTCTCGGTGACGACGCGCAAGCCCCCGGGGAGGGTCGTCCTGCGGACCGTGCCGATGCCGTTCTCGCCCTCGAGAAGCGTTTGGGTACGGGCGACGGCCCGCGCCTCCGAGGAGGTGCGGGCCGTCGTCTCGTCGTCGCGGGACGTCACTTGGCGGCTTCGTCCTTCGTCTGGGGCTGCGCTTCGGCGCTCGCCTCGTCCGCATCCGCGTCCGAGCCCTCTTCGCCCTCGAGGACCGGGATGAGGGAGAGCTTGCCGCGCTGGTCGATCTCGGCGATCTCGACCTGGACCTTGGCGCCGACCTTCAGCACGTCCTCGACGTTCTCCACGCGCTTGCCACCGGCCAGCTTGCGGATCTGCGAGATGTGCAGCAGGCCGTCCTTGCCCGGGAGCAGGGAGACGAAGGCACCGAAGGTGGTGGTCTTCACGACCGTGCCCAGGTAGCGCTCGCCGACCTCCGGCATGGTCGGGTTGGCGATGCCGTTGATGGTCGCGCGGGCGGCCTCGGCGGCCGGGCCGTCGGCGGCACCGATGTAGATGGTGCCGTCGTCCTCGATGGTGATGTCGGCGCCGGTGTCCTCCTGGATCTGGTTGATCATCTTGCCCTTGGGGCCGATGACCTCACCGATCTTGTCGACCGGGATCTTGACGGTGATGATCCGCGGCGCGTTGGGGGACATCTCGTCCGGGACGTCGATGGCCTCGTTCATCACATCGAGGATGTGCAGCCGGGCGTCGCGGGCCTGCTTGAGGGCCGCGGCCAGCACGGACGCCGGAATGCCGTCCAGCTTGGTGTCCAGCTGCAGCGCGGTGACGAACTGCTTGGTGCCGGCGACCTTGAAGTCCATGTCGCCGAACGCGTCCTCCGCACCGAGGATGTCGGTGAGGGTGACGTAGTGGGTCTCGCCGTCGATCTCCTGGGAGATCAGGCCCATGGCGATGCCCGCGACCGGCGCCTTCAGCGGCACACCGGCGTTGAGCAGCGACATCGTCGAGGCGCAGACCGACCCCATGGAGGTCGAGCCGTTGGAGCTGAGCGCCTCGGAGACCTGGCGGATGGCGTACGGGAACTCCTCGCGCGTCGGCAGCACCGGCAGCAGCGCGCGCTCGGCCAGGGCGCCGTGGCCGATCTCGCGGCGCTTGGGGGAGCCGACGCGGCCGGTCTCACCGGTGGAGTACGGCGGGAAGTTGTAGTTGTGCATGTAGCGCTTGCGCGTCTCGGGCGCGAGCGTGTCCAGCTGCTGCTCCATGCGGAGCATGTTCAGCGTGGTGACGCCCAGGATCTGGGTCTCGCCGCGCTCGAACAGCGCCGAGCCGTGGACCCGCGGAATCGCCTCGACCTCGGCGGCGAGCGTACGGATGTCCGTGACGCCGCGGCCGTCGATGCGCTTCTTCTCCTTGATGACGCGCTCGCGCACCAGGGTCTTGGTCAGCGCGCGGTACGCGGCGGAGATCTCCTTCTCGCGCCCCTCGAACTGCGGCAGCAGCTTCTCGGCGGCCAGGCCCTTGACCCTGTCCAGCTCGGTCTCGCGCTCCTGCTTGCCGGCGATGGTCAGCGCCTGGGCCAGCTCGTCGCGGACGGCGGCGGCCAGCGCCTCCAGGATGTCGTCCTGGAAGTCGAGGAAGATCGGGAACTCGGCGGTCGGCTTGGCCGCCTTGGCGGCGAGGTCCGCCTGCGCCTTGCACAGGACCTTGATGAAGGGCTTGGACGCCTCCAGGCCGGCGGCGACGATCTCCTCGGTGGGAGCCTCGGCGCCATCCTTGACCAGCTGGATGGTCTTGTCGGTGGCCTCGGCCTCGACCATCATGATCGCGACATCGCCGTCTTCCAGCACCCGGCCGGCGACGACCATGTCGAAGACGGCCTCCTCCAGCTCGGAGTGGGTCGGGAAGGCCACCCACTGGCCCTTGATCAGAGCGACGCGGGTACCGCCGATGGGGCCGGAGAAGGGCAGCCCGGCGAGCTGCGTGGAGCAGGAGGCGGCGTTGATCGCGACCACGTCGTAGAGGTGGTCGGGGTTGAGCGCCATGATCGTCTCGACGACCTGGATCTCGTTGCGCAGGCCCTTCTTGAAGGACGGGCGCAGCGGGCGGTCGATCAGACGGCAGGTGAGGATCGCGTCCTCGGAGGGACGGCCCTCACGGCGGAAGAACGAGCCGGGGATGCGCCCCGCCGCGTACATCCGCTCCTCGACGTCGACCGTGAGCGGGAAGAAGTCGAGCTGGTCCTTGGGGTTCTTGGAAACGGTGGTGGCCGACAGCACCATGGTGTCGTCGTCCAGGTAGGCCACGGCCGAACCGGCGGCCTGACGGGCCAGGCGGCCCGTCTCGAAACGGATGGTGCGGGTGCCGAAGGTGCCGTTGTCGATGACTGCTTCGGCGTAGTGGGTCTCGTTCTCCACCAGGGAAATCTCCTCTTCTGCGTCCCTCGTCCGTGTGACGGTGGACGGTGGTGGAGCAGCGCCCCTGGCCTTGCGGGCCGGCGGCCGGGCCGGTCTTCGATCGAAGCCACCGGAATTGCCAGTTCCGGGAGCCACTACCGAGGACCGGCTCCTGTGGCGCCGGTGCGGCGGGAATGAGGCGCTCCTCCTCGTTCGTTATGGCGTTGTCTGGGACCAGACTACAAAGCTTCGGCCGTCATCACGACGGCTGTGCTCTCCGGCCCCTACGGTACGTAGCGAGCACGCTACGCACCGGTGCGAAGGCCGTACGGGTCACCTTTGGCTGAAACCGTACGGCGCCATGTATGGCAAAGGGAGCGGCCCCCATAGCGGGAACCGCTCCCTCCGTGGCGTCTTACTTGGCGCCCGCCGCACCCCGGCGGATACCCAGGCGCTCGACCAGCGCACGGAAGCGCGTGATGTCCTTCTTCGCCAGGTACTGCAGCAGCCGGCGGCGCTGGCCGACCAGGAGCAGCAGACCACGGCGGGAGTGGTGGTCGTGCTTGTGGGTCTTGAGGTGCTCGGTGAGGTCGGAGATGCGGCGCGTGAGCAGCGCGACCTGGACCTCGGGGGAGCCGGTGTCGCCCTCCTTGGTGGCGAACTCGGTCATGATCTGCTTCTTCGTAACGGCGTCGAGCGACACTCGGTACTCCTTGTTCGTATCAGCCGCCGAGTGCCCCTGGTCGTTGTCTCAGGGGATCTTCCGTGACTCGGGAGGCGGGGTCCGCTGGGCGCTGTCTCCCGAGACTCGAAGCCTCCGGGGACGCGTACGCAAACGGCCAGCACACACAGTACCAGCGTCTTGGCGGGGGGTGGGCGGGGGCCGGTGGGGGTGGCCGGGTGGGGGCCTGGTGGGGCCGGGGCGGTGAGGCTAGAAGACGGGCATGGCGGTCAGGGTGCCGTTGTGCAGCATGAAGACGCGGTTGCCGGCCGCGGACAGCGCCCAGCGGCCCTCGGTGCCCTGGGTGTACGGCCAGGCGAGCCTTCCGCCGCGGGTGTCCACCGCCGCGACGCCGCGTGAACCTGCCGCCCCGGCGCCCGCCCAGACGCCGTTCCCCGCGATCACCGGGGCGTCCTGCGGACTGTCCTCGGAGGCGAACGTGAGCGTCCAGGCGTCCGTTCCGTCGTCCGTACGGCGGGCCGAGAGATCGGTGGCGTCCACGGCGTAGACGACGTCCTTCGCGACGACCGGTGCGCCCCAGCCGCGCCCGCCACCACTGGGCCGGGACCATTTCTTCTCGCCCGTGGACACTGTGAGCGCGGTAAGGGAGCGGCCGCCCAGGTAGACGGTGCCGTCGGCGACGGCGGGCGCGAGGGCCGTGGTTCCGTGCCGTGCGGGCCCCCAGAGGGTCTTTCCACGGGCGGTGTCGAGTGCCACGACCTGGCCGTCCTCGCCGCAGACCACCAGATGACCGTCGGCCGCCGCGGCTGCCGCCGGGCGCTTCTCGGAGGTCCTTACCGGCGAGGGCACCGTCCACAGGGATGTACGCGACGTCAGCGCCACGGCGCGCAATTCACCCGCACGGGTGGCTATATAGACGGCCTTGTCGTCCACCGCGAGCAGGGTCGCCGCGTCCGCTGCGGGCGCCTTCCACCGCTCCTTGCCGTTCTGGGCGTTCAACGCGCGCAGCACGCCCTTGCTGTCGACCGTAAGGACGGTGTCATCGAATACGGCGAGGGGGCGCCCGGTCAGTCCGGCTGTCCGCGAGGTCCAGCGGGCCCGGCCGGTGCGGACGTCGCAGGCCCGCAGACGGCCGCCCTCGGCCGGAGCCACGACGAGGTCGTGGACGGGGAGCGGGGCCGGTATCCGCGCATCGGCGACGCCGATGGAGCCGAGGTCCACGGGTCCCCACAGAGGCGCCGGGGCCGTCCCCTCGTTGTAGTGGGCCAGCGGCTCGGCCTCCCAGGGCCGCCCGCCGGCCTCCGCCTCGTCGCCGCGCAGCAGCCACCACGCGACGCCTCCACCACCCGCCGCGAGCACGGTGCCGCCCGCGGCAATAGTGCCGATGAGCCGCCGCCGGGAGGGGCCCGTACGGTCGCCGGGCAGGGCGGCCATGCGCCGGGCATCCGCCTCGCGCCGTGCGATGTCCTGCGCGAGCGGTCCGCCCTTCCAGGCACGGTCCGCGCCCCGGGGCGGCGCCAGCGCCTGGCCGAGCCAGTCGAGACCGGGGCGGAGCCCGGGGTCCTTGGACAGACAGGGCTCGACCAGAGGCCGCAGCGCGCCGGGCACCGAGCCCAACTCCGGCTCGCCGTGCACCACCTGGTACTGCACGGCGGCCACATGGCCGCCCTCGTAGACCGGCCGTCCGCCCGCCGCGTAGGCGAGGACCACCCCGAGGGAGAACACATCACCCGCGGGGCCGGTCCGCTGCCCCAGGACCTGCTCGGGCGCGGCGTAGCCGGGGGTGGCGACGGTCTGTCCCGTGGTGGTCAGGGTCAGCCCGTGCTCGGGCCGGGCGATCCCGAAGTCGATGATCCTCGGGCCACGGGAGGTCAGCACGATGTTGGACGGTTTGAGGTCGCGGTGGACCAGCCCGGCACCGTGGATGTCGTGGAGCGTGCGGACCAGCGCGGCTCCCAACGCCCTTACGGCGGGCTCCTCCAGGGCGCCGTACCGCTCGATGGCCTGGTCGAGCGTGGGCCCGGCGAGGAACTCCGTGGCGATCCACGGCCGTCCGCCCTCGGCCTGCGCCGCGAGCACCCGCGCCACACCGTCGCCCCGCACGGCCTGGGCCGCGTGCGCCTCACGCACGAAACGCTGAGCCATCCTCGGGTCATGGGACAGCTCGGGCCGCAACACCTTGACCGCCACGGTCCGGCCCTCGGAATCCCGCCCGAGATAGACCTGACCCATGCCGCCCGCGCCGAGCACGCCGGTGAGGCGATACGGGCCGAGGCGCAGCGGATCGCCGGTGCCGAGAGGGTTCATGGACGGAGGCTCCTAGAGGGTGGGGCGGCGCGATGGGACAGGTCCGGGGTCCCGGTCATTCCAGGGGGATGGCACACACGGTGGACCCGCCCGCGATGATCAGCCGGCCGGCACCCCGATGGACGGTCATGGTGGGGTTGAGCGAGGACATGGCGGTGCCCGGGCCCTGAAATGTCCAGGCCGCCTTGTGGCCGCGGAGGTCGATCGCCGCCGCCCATTGATCGGTTCCGATGTCGGGGAATGCGTAGAGGTACTTCTTGCCGAGGGCGGGTGGGTACTGGAAGTTGAGCGCGGAGCCCGTGCCCTTCTTCTGTTCCCACAGCAGCTTTCCGCTCTTGGCGTCCACCGCGACCAGGCCGGTGCCCGTCTCGAGGCTGTGGACCACGCCGTCCTTGAGGAGGGGCGGTCCATAGCGCGGGGAGTCCGGCTCGTTCTTGTCGCCGGCCTTCCGTCCTTCGCCGAACCGCCAGGCGATCTCACCGTCGGAGAGCCGTACGGCGATGAGGTCTTTCCCGCCGACGAAGAGGAGTCCGCCCGAGAAGGTGTGGCGCTGCGTCCCGGGAAGGATGCGGTAGTTCTCCTTGGCCAGCATCTTCGACCATCGCCGCCTGCCGTCAGCGGCACCGACCACGGTGACCCGCTCACGGAAGGAGAGCACGAGCGAGGAGCCCGCGGGGGTCGCGAGGGGGTCCTGGAACTGGGGGGTGTCGCTGGCCCGGCGCCACCGCTCCTCCCCCGTCCGCGCGTCGACGGCGACACGCACAAGGCCCTTACGGCTCGTGCCTTCCAGGAAAACGACGTCCGAGGTGGCGGCGAGCAGTCGTACGTCGTCGACCTCCAGGTCCTTGACCGTGGCGAGCGGGGTCCGGAAGTTACCCGTTCCAGGATCCACAGGGGCGATCCGGACATGATCGGCGCTGGAGTCACAGGCGAGCAGCCGCCGGCCGTCGGAGACGGCGTACTGCGCCTTCGTCACCAGGTCGTTGGTACCGCGCCTGGCCCCGTTTTCGGCGTCGATCCAGTACAGCCCGGTGTCGGCGATGACCGCGGTGTGGTCCCCGGCGAGGAGAACCGCGCAGTCGGCCATGGAGGTGCTGGAAGGCGGGGTGAACTTCCAGGACATGCGTGGCGGGGTCCCGGGCGGACGTGTGGCGGGCGTGGGCGTCGGCGCCGCGGTACCGCCCGCCCCGCCGTCATGACCGAACCAGGCCCAAGCGGCGGCGGCCGCTACGGCCCCGCCTCCTCCGATCCTGACGACCTTACGGCGGGAGAGTCCGGTCGGCTTGGGCCGCTGGTCGGCGCCGACCGTGTCCTCCTCCACGGGCACGGGCATCCTGGACGGCTGGATCTCCCATACGGCCGTCCCGAGCCGGGCGATCTCCGCCAGGACGGGGTCCGGCAGATGATCGGCGAAGTGACCGCCTCCGGCGTACAGCAGCGGCCCGAGCTCGGCCGTACCGGGCCGCTGCCGGGGGTCCTTGACGAAGCACGGCTCCAGTACGGCGCGCAATCCCTCCGGCACCCCGGACAGGTCGGGGTCGGTGTACCGCACCCGGTAGAGCAGATCCGCGGGCTGTCCGCTGCCGAAGGGCGGGCGGCCGGTGGCCGCGAAGACCAGCACTCCGGCGAGGGCGAACACATCGCCCGTGGCCGCGTGTTCGCCTCCGGCCACCTGTTCCGGCGACATATAGGCGGGCGTTCCGGCCGCCGCACCCGTACGGGTCAGCCGGTCGTCGCCCGCCGCACGGGCGATGCCGAAGTCGATGACCTTGGGGCCGAGGGCGGTCAGCAGGATGTTGGAGGGCTTGAGGTCGCGGTGGACCACATCGGACCGGTGGAGTTGGGCGAGTGCGTCGCACAGGGCTGCTCCCAGCGCCCTTACGGCCCGTTCGGGCAGGGCGCCGCAGAGCGCGACCGCGTCGTCCAGCGGCGGGCCGAGGACGTACTCGGTGGCGAGCCAGGGGGTCGGGGCGAGCGTGTCCGCGTCGATGACCTGCGCTCCGTGCCGTCCACCGATGACCCGCGCGACGTCGGTCTCCAGCCGGAAGCGGGTGCGGAATTCCGTCTCCGCGGCGAACCGCGCGTGCATGGTCTTCAGGGCGACCGTACGACCACCGGATGAGCGGCCCAGGTACACCGTGCCCATGCCGCCACTGCCGAGACGGGCGACGAGTGTGTACGGACCGAGGCGCTGGGGGTCGTCATGGCTGAGGGGATGGGCCATCGGTATCAGTCCACCGGCAGTGCGTAGAAGGCTTGGTCATTCCTGATGAGAGCTACTCCGGGAGCACTGAGGACGGACCCGCTGAGGGCCCCGGCCGACGCTCCCTCGGTCGCGGGGGCGAAGCGCCAGCGCAGTGAACCGTCCGCCGTGTCCAGCGCCTCCACCTCCGAGGCGTTGATCTGGAACACGGTCCGGCCGGAGTGGCTCAGCGCTGTTTCGCTCTCCGACATGGGGGAGGCCGCGTCGACGGCCGCCCGGCGGCGCCAGAGAAGCTTGCCGTGGGCCACGTCGATGGCGTAGGTGACGGCGGCGCCGTCGGTTGCGTAGAGCGTCCGGCCGTGCAGCGCACCATCGGTGTACACAAGCTCGTTGAAGCTGAAGTGCCATCGCTTTCTGCCGCTGGATATCTCATGGGCGGAAACGACGTTCGAGGCGAAGGTGATCAGGAGATCCCCGGAGACGATCTCCGTCGGATCATCCGCGAAGGTAAGGACGCTTTTGTAGGTCCGCGTCCACAGCTTGGCCCCGTCGCGCCGGCCGAGAGCCAGATAGGTCCATGGGTTGTCGTGGGAGGACTCGCTGCGGTTCGACAGCAGGAGGGAATCCTTACGGAGCACCGCGGGGTGTTCCTCGGGGCCGCCGAAACCGCCGGGGACCGAGGTGCGCCACCGCTCCTTACGGGTCTTGAGGTCATAGGCGACGACGGTGGCGGTCTCCTCCTGGTCCTGGGCCAGGAACCAGAGGGTCTTCCCGTCGGCCGCCAGCGGATAGCGGAACCGCAGGCGCTTCTCGCCGTCGTAGCCCCTTTCCACCCACTTGACCTGCCCGGTGCGCGCCGACAGGGCGATGAGTTCCCTGAGTCCCGGCTTCAGCACCAGGCCACCACCGAGCGAGCTGAGATCGCCGATACCCCACACGTTGTCACGGGTCCACATCTTCTGCCCGTCACGGACCCTCACCGCCGTCACCTCGCCCGCACCCGGTACGAGCAGGTGGCTGTTTCCCCAGAGCAGTGGCGCGCCGTCGATCTCGGTCTCGATGCGGCGGCGCCACAGCGGAGCGGGGGCGACCCCTCTCAGGGCGAGGGGCTCGGGCACGGCGGGCGGATCGTCCGTCACGGCCCGCCACAGAGCCGCTCCGCCGATCCCCAGGGCCAGTCCGGCGGCGCCGGTGAGGGCGGTGACGGCCACGGAGCGCCGGGACGGCGCCCGGCCCGCGGAAGGAGAGTGGCCGACGGGTTGCGGGAGGTCCGGCGGCGGGGTGTCGGCGGGGTGGTGCGCGGCCTGCTCTGCGAGGGCCGCCCCGACGGCGTGGGGCACGCTGCCCAAGGAGACGGGTGCAGCGGCCCTGCGGAATTCCCGGGCGAGGGCGTCGGGTTGGGGGCGGTGTGCCGGGTCCCGGGAGAGACAGGCGGCGATGGGCTCGCGCAGCCCCGGCGGCAGGGCGGCGGGCCCGGCGTCGTCCTTACGGCCGGTCGCGGCGTAGGCCAGCACGGCGCCCAGCGCGTAGACGTCGCCGTAAGGGCGCGGTGGCTCACCGGCCCGCTGCTCGGGCGGCAGCCCGGCGGGGCCGCCTTCAGCCGCGGCAGGGTGGTTGGTGTGCGAGGCCACGGGACGGCCTCCATGGGGTGTGGCGGGGCGATTGCCGATGGCGGCCCGGAGGAGCCCGTATCCGGTCAGCCGTGGGCCGTCCGGCGTCAGGAGTACCGCCTGTGGCGATATCCCGGCGTGGACCAGGCCGTTGGCGTGCGCGGCCGCGAGGGTTTCGGCGAGAGCCGCGCCCAGCGCGCGCACGGTTTCCTCGGGGAGCGGCCCGCCGTGCGCGGCCAGTGCAGCGGGCAGCGTCAGGGCGGGGAAGCAGCCGTGGGCGACCCAGGGAAGCTCCGCGTCGGACGGGGCCACATCGACGACCGGTGCCACCCAGGGGCCGTGCAGCCGACGGGAGTTCTCGGCCTCGGCCCGGAACCGCACCCGGTATCCGGCGTCGTCGGCCGACGCCGGATACGGCAGGGTCAGGACGACGGTACGGCCCGTTCGCATGTCCCGGGCCAGGCAGCGGCGCGCGTCGTCGGCGTGCCCGGGCACATCCAGGGTGGCGAGGATTCGGTACGGGCCGATCCGCTGCCCCCGGTCGTGGTCGGTGCGCTGTGGAGGCTCGTGATCGGTCCGTGCCGTCCGGCGGCCCAGAATCGGCGGTTCCATGCGTCCTTCCTAATCGAGCGGCAGCGCGTAGAGGCTTCCGCTCCCGGCGACGACGACCCTGTCATCCGTCAACGCGACCTTACGGCGGGGCGATTGGGCGCGCGGGCTCGGATCCGCACCGGCGTCGGTGAAGCGCCACAGCAAGGAGCCGTCCTCGGCGTCGAACGCGTCCACCTCGGCGTCACCGGCCACCAGCACCCTGCGCCCTGCCGGGCTGACCAGAGTGTCGGGCGTGCGCGGCGCGGCAAGCACGTTCATCACAAAGCCATAGGCCCGCTGCCACTGGATCTCGCCGGACGCCGCCTCGATCGCGTGGAGGGCGAAACCACCGTCGGCCACGTAGGCGGTCTTCCCATGGACTAGCGGAAGCCCGAAGTCGGCGGGACGGCCATCGGCCCCCTTCCCCTTGGAACTGACGGACCACAGTGCGGCCTTGTCGTGGGCCGCGTCGAAGCCCCGCAAAGTGTTTCCGAGGGCCGCGATGAGCGTGCCACGGGCGTCGGTGGTGACAAGCCCCTTGGTGGTCATGCCCGGATAAACCCGCTGCCACAGCTTCTTCCCGTGGTCCCGGCTGAACGCGACGGCCCTCTTGGCACCCGTTCCGTCCTGGTCACCACCTGCCATCACCACCAGCGCGTCCTTCAGCAGATGTCCCTCGTCCAAACCCGCCGCCACGGGGCCGCGCCACAACTCCGCGCGCTCACGCACGTCATAGGCGACCACGACGCGATCACCGTTCGCGCCTCCGCTCTCGTTCCTTACCGTCGCCGTGAACCAGACGGTGCTCCCGGCCACCGCGAGCAGCCCCGTGAACGAACTCCGCGCACCCTGCCGGAAATCGCTCGAGTGCCACTGGATATGACCGGTCCGCGGCTCCAGTGCCACCAATCCGTCCCCCGGGACCACCAGCGCGTCCCCATCGGCCACCCAGGGTTGACCCGCAGGGCGCAGTCCGTCCCGCGTCCACAGCCGCTTACCCGTGCGGAGATCGATCCCCACGACCGCCCGCTTCCCCGTGAGGACGGCGACCGCATCACGCCAAACGAGCGGGGCATGGGTCGAAGCCGCCCCTTTGACGTCGTAGCGCCACAAGGGTGTGGGCGGCGCGCCCGGAAGCCGACGGCGAGGACGGTGGGCGGCGAGACGCTGGGCCGGAGTGAGCGGTTCCGGCGAGTCCGGGGCCGTCGCCAGCCACGTGGCGCCGCCGCCGATGGCGAGCCCGGCCGTACCACCGGCGACACCCAGCAGGAGCCGGCGCCGGGAAGGGCTGAGGGACGGGCCGAAGGTCTTCCGGGACGAGGCGCCTTCAGCCCCGGCCCCGATTCCGGCCTCATGCCGCGGCCCGGGCTCGGGTCCGGTCTCGGGCACAGCCGATGGTGCGGCGCCGTGCTCCGGCCACGCCCGATGTACGGCGGTACCCGGCCCCACCGGCACATTCGCCACCACCGGTGACGGCGCCTCAGCAGGTTCGATCTCCGCCGCCAACACCGCCGAGGACAGCTCGGACAGCGCGGCGATCACCCGCCCCGGCAGCCACCCCGGCCCCAGCGCGCCGACGGCCCGGCTGATGCCACCGGGGCCATCCAGGGCGGTCGATCCCGGGCCTGCTCCCGGCGCCGCGCCGCCCGTCGGACCCGCGGATCCCGCGTCGACAACCGTCGGCGAGGCACCCGTGGGCGCCCTCACTCCGCTTGGGGGAAGGGGGACGCTACGGGGGACGCTTACACCGCGCTTCAGCTCGTCCAGCAGGGCCCGCGCCGTCGGCCGGTTTGCCGGGTCCTGGGCCAGACACCGGACCACGGCGCCCCGCAACTCCTCCGGCAGATCGTCGGGCTCGGGCCGCCGTCGCCCGGTCGCCGCGTACGCCAGCACGGCCCCCAGCGCGAAGATGTCACCCAGCGGCCGCGGCCGCCCGCCCGCGGCCTGTTCCGGGGGCAGCGCGTCGTCCTCCAGCCCCGGCAGCCCCACCCGCGCCTCACCGTCCGCGGCGGCGGCCCGCACCGAGCCGTAGCCCATCAGCCGCGGGCCGTCCCCTGCCAGGTAGACCGTGCCCGGTGCGACACCCGCATGAGCGAAGCCCGCGGTGTGCACCTCCGCGAGCGTCTCGGCCAGGGCCGCTCCCAACGCCCTTACGGTGCGCACAGGAAGCGGGCCTCCTTTCGCCTCCAGCACCGCGGGCAGCGACAGCACCGGCAGAAACGGCGTGGCGCTCCAGGGCTGCCCCGTACCCCCGCCTGAGACCTCGACAACGGGAGCCAGCCACAGCGGAGGCCGCCCGCCACCGAGGAGGCGCGCGTTCTCCGCCTCCGCCAGGAAGCGCTCCCGGTACGTGACGTCGTCCGCGAGCTCGTGCGACGGCGCGGTGACAACAACCGTGCGGTCGCCCGCGACACTGCGCGCGATGAAGTGGCGGGCCGTGGCGGGAACTTCTCCCGAGTCCGGCCCAAGCCGGGCGATGACGTGATACGGGCCGAGCCGTCGAGGATCGTCCTGACTCAGCGGCTCCACAGACACCTCCTGTGGCTGCGGGGGCGATCCATACGACCGGGACGACGAACCGCCTCAGTCACGGCTCCGGCTCTCCGCGAGCTGTAGCCCGTACTCATCTGGAAGCCCCCGACCATTGGTCCATCGCATCGCCCGCCCGCGTCACACGTGCGGCGCCACCCTACCGGGGCCCTTATCCCCCATGTTCGATTGCCGCGTCACGCGCTGTGGACAACACTGTGAGATGTGGCGGGAGTCCGGGCGCAGTGGCCCGCCCTCGCCTTCCGCCCAAAGGCCGGGCGGGATGTTGTCCTCGGTATCCGAAGGGGTTCTCCACCAGTGGCCGACGCCAAAGAGAAGGAAGAGCTGTACGCCCTCGACATTTCCGGTGTCGAGTGGCTCAGCACACCTGGCAGCACCTCCGAAGACCGGGTGGAGATCGCCTATCTACCGAACGGGGCAGTGGCCATGCGGAATTCCACTGACCCCGCGACGGTGCTCCGCTACACGGAGGCCGAATGGCGTGCCTTTGTGCTGGGCGCACGGGACGGCGAATTCGATCTGCACTGAGGAGCACGCGGGCCGCGCACCGCTCGCGCGATGGCGGCCCGCTCAACGACGTAGCTACGGAAAGAGACGCGGTCACACCGGAAAAGCCATCATGTGGACGATCCGGTCCACGAGTGTCTGCCGACCAACGCGCCGCGCGGTCACACTCGTAGGAGCATCAGGTGCGTCGACTCTCACCGCCCACAGTTCCTCGGCAGTGGCGTACGTCATGAGCAACGGTCCGGGGAGGTCGGCGAGCAGAACCAACTGGCCGACCACGAGAGCGTTGTCGATGACGTCCTTCAAGGGCGGGGCTATCGCGTCGCGTTGCAGATCCTGTGGATCGAGTTCCTGAGATGAGCCATCGTGACCGGCGACCCCCTGGGGGTCAACCAACTGACGAATAGTCTCCGCTGCCTCCTCAACCGTGGCCACAAGGCTCAACGAATGCATACCGCCACCCGTGACCTGCTCGACCAGCAGCAGGTCACGGGTGTGCAGGTAGACATAGACGTATTCGGTGCCCGCAGAGGTGGTCCGCTCCACGGCCAGGACCCGGCCGGCCGTCCCACGCAAGGCGAGCGCGAGCTCCAGATCGGGTGAGAGTCGCATGTCCAGCTCCACCTCGTCGGAGCCATGTCCCTCGCGCAAGGCCACATCAAGTTCGGCCGCATTGGCGATCTCCGCGAGGTCCCTCGACACCAGCGACCGCAGCGCGGTCGCAAGCACCCACTCCCGCTCCTGAGCCGACATGCCCTCGAGGTGAGGAGCGGCGACGATCGACCTCTCAGCGGCCGCCGGATTCAGCACCGCGAGTTCCTCGTCCGTGAGCCGCAGTAACGGCCGCGAGCCTTCTTCCGCGAGGGCCTTGCCCAGCCCCTCGCGAACGTCTTCGAGCGTCACGCCGCCTTCGTACTGCTGTGGCACGGAGCCGACCTCTCTCTCCCTCACCAGAACTTCAATTTCTTAACCGAGTTGACCGTGCCGTCCACGACGTGCTCGGCTGCTTTCACCGCACCAGAGGGATGAAGCGCGGCGTTTACCGTCGCATCCACCGCCCCGCCCACGGTGTTTGTCACGGCATGCGACGTGGCGTTCCAGGCCGTCTTGGCACCAGCCGCGATATCGTCGCCCCATTTGTCATAGATGTAGCTGCCCGCAAAGTACGCCCCGGTGGCACCCAGCACGGCCCAGCCGGCAACCGGTACGGCCGCGGCGGCGGTCACGCCCACACCCATATAGACCGCCGCAGCCTCACCACCGAGCACTGCCGCACCGCCTGCCACTTGTGCGCCACCCACGAGGCGGTCCGCCACCCCGTAGCCGCCCCCGTGATCCGGGTTTATCACCTGTTTCAGACCACCGGCAATAGCAAAAGGCACCATGGCCTTGTTCAGCTTCGCCAGGGCTCCGGCTGCCCTGACTCCACCAGCACCCAGCCTGGACGCCCATGCTGGGTTTTCAAACTTTTGCACCCATTCTTGGATGGCATTTCCACCCTGACTGAACTGCTTCCAGAGGGCCACACTGGCAGTGACAGTTTGCCAGGCCTTAGGAATTTTCTTCAGTTTTTTATAACCCTCCTTATACTCCTGGAACTTTTTATATTGTTCGTTGTTCTTGATACTGTCCAGGAAATTCAGCTCGACCGATCCGGCCTCGGAAGATCTCGCTTGCCGTTTGTCGTACGTGCCCTTGATCGCCGTCTGAGCTCTGTCGTGTGCCGCATCGCGCTGACGGCGAGCCCCGGCCAGGACCTCTTGGGCCGTCTCCATATCCGCGGCACCGGGATCGTGAAAGGCGCCGGGAGCCTTGGGGGGCGACGCATACTCGGCGTCACCGGTGGAGGGCTTGCTGTTGTAAGCGTCAACTGCCTTGTTGTAGGCATGCACATCGGCGTTGTAAGCCTCGCGGGCCCGTTCCGAAGCGCGCTTTCCTCGACCATAGGTGTCGATTGCCTCCTGCGCCTCGCGTTGCGCCCACTCCACCGTGTGAGCGACATCATCCAGCGCTCCGCTCGCCTGCTCGCAGGCATGCGCGACCTGGAACCACTTCTTCGGCTCGACCGAGACGCGCTTGCGGAATGCCTCCGCCGTCTCCCCCTTGATTTCCTGGGAGTTCAGCTTCCGCAGCCCCTCACCGACAGCGGCGAGCCCCTTTGCCAAGCCTCTCAACTGTGCGGCGTTCGCACGGAGCTTGGCCGCGTCGCCGTGAATCAGCTCTTTCCGCTCTTCTGTCTGCCCCAGCTCCAGCTCTCCCGAGCCCCAGCCCAAGGCCTTCTCAACCCAGGCATTGGCCAGGCCGGCGTTCCTGGCCGCGGGGTCCACAGCGGTCGAGGCAGGGTTGTTGCCCGCCATCACTCCTCGCCCCCACCAGCGGCCGCGTTTCGGCCGGCTCCATTACTGTCGATCCCGAAGTGATCCAAAATCGACGGCTTCCCGGACTTGACGCCCTCCCCGAAGTCAATCCCCGGCCCATACTGCGGATAGGGACCGGTAGAAACGGACGCATCGGAAGGACCGCCGAACCTGCCGAGAACGCCGCCCGCTCCCACCGCAGCCGCGCCTCCCACGGCACCGAGGGCGGCCCTGAGCGCACCCGCCCGGCTCCGGTCCTCATCCCAGATGACGCCCGCCGCCTGGCTCAGCTGAGACCCGAGAGAGTTGGCCGTCTGCTCCAGCATGTTGATGCCCACCTGCCAGAACTCGCAGAAATCCGCGAAAGTACTGGCAAGTCCAGCACCGCTGGCCTCTACTGCCGACAGACTCATGTTGCCGAGGCTGCCGCGCTGAGCGGAACCTTTACCGTTCCCGGCCCCTTCCAGACCCTGCAACGCTGATCGCAGGCTTCTGGTGATCCGCTCTTCGGCTTCCTTGGTGATTTTCAGTTCGTCCTGGTTGGCCGCCACCGGCGCCCCCTTCCCCCGTGCCACCGCTCGCGGTGGCATTTAAAAAGCTTGACGGGAGGCGACCACAGTGCCCCCTCCCACCGCCGTCAGCGTGTAGCGCTCATACGGACCCAGGACGCTATCTCACGACCGCAGAGACTCCAAGCGGCTCAACCCACCAACTACGGTATGGGGGCAGTCCACCCGTGGGCCCCGTTTTGTGCGGACTTCAACACTGCGAGCTTCTGATGGCGCCGGGAAGGCGACGGGGCACGGCCGGGCGAGACGCGGCGACGTGGGGCAAACCGTCCGGATAGCCTGGCACCATGGTCGACTCGCATCCATCCATCTATGAGGCGCACTACACCCGAACCCCCTTCCAACTGGTGTTCGGTCAAGGCTGGAAGCGCCTGGTCGCATTCCGTGTCGACGACAAGGGAGTGACGCTCGGCGGAGCACCAGCCCGATACCTCAGCCAAACGGCGTTCGCACCCTGGGCAGACATCACGTCCGTGGTGATATGGCAGTGGCACTTGAAGGACGGTGCCCCTGGTTGGGTGCCCGCCGATCAGAGCAGGGACTACATCGGCGTAAGCCGTCACCCTGGAGCGCCGCTACTGCCCGGCCCGAACAGCACGTTGCAGCCGGAGCAAGCGAGGAAGCACGCCCCCCATATCGATCACCAACTTCTTCTCGCGAGCCGTCCGGTCATCGCCTGGCGCCCGGACCTCGACCGCCTTCGTACGGCGGTGAGCACATTCGCCCCTCATATACCGGTACATGACGTGCGGCACATGTAGCCTCCTTGACCCGTTCAAGCGCGTAGCTACGAGGTTCGCCGGGCGGCAGGGGCGATCACCGTCAGCGCCAAGGCGAATGTCAGCTCAGGTCGAACTCGCCGTCCCGCGCGCCCAGAACGAAGGCACGCCACCCGGCTTCTGTGTAGCGCAGCACGGTGTCCGGGTCGGCGGAAGACCACCCTGCACGGAGGGGGCGCGCGCTAATCCGTGCACACCCCCACAGGCCGTTCCCGGCTATCAACTCGTCATGCTCCGCGCATACGAATACACGTCCAGGACAGCCAGGCAAAGAGGCACAAGCGACAGCAGGAGAGCCCCTTCGGCGAGGTCCGAGAACCTGCCCCAGAAGGGGGTGAGCCCCTTCTTCGGGATGATCAATCCAATGGCGATGATCAAAGCGGCGCCGGCCGCGACGGCAGCCGCCATCCAGATCGTACGGATATCCATGTCACCGGAGTGACCCAGAACCAGTTGCCGCACCGAAGAGGCAGGCGGGTTCAGTGAGAGGCCGAGAATGAGCAGCCCCACGGAGACGATGCCGGCCACGAGTACGCACACCACCTGTGAGGTGTAGCGGAACAACCGCGCGCGGATGAGTATCGCCATGCCGCCGGCGAGGGCGAGCAACTGCGCCCAGACAGACGACGAGAAGCCGAGTACGGCCGCCGAACCAACCACGACCGCGGAACAGCCGCCCACCAAGCCGAGCAACAGGTCATGCCCCCGCCGCGCCTGGACAGCGATGCGGTCGGCGTCAACGGGCTCCACGAGGGCCGGGCTCTCTGGATCCGCGTCGAGATCAGTCCTGTGGGCCGGCCCGCGAGGCGCTACGTAAGCGATGGGCAGCCGGGCGACTCGGGTGGAAAGGCCGGGGAGAAAGCCGATGGCGCCAATGGCGACAGCCGCGCTGACGGCCGCCGTGTCCGTGGCGTCTGCCTCAGTGACGATCTGGCAGAACGAAGCGAGAGTGCCGAAGGCGGAAAGGAAGACCGCGGCGACGAACGGGGCATCGCCGGTCGGCATGACCGCGACCAGCGCGACCGAGATGACGAGAACACAGACGCAGCCGAGCAGGAACTGCAGCCTTCCGATGCCCTCACCGGGATCCAGCGGGAGGATGCCCGAACCAGCGATCATGGCATGCGGCAGTGCGGCCAGGCCAAGACTGACCGCGGATGCCAGATCGCGGTACACCCGGCCACGTATGCCCGCGAACGCCGTCAGGAGCACGCTGATCACGCCGGCGATGATGCCGGGCAGGCTGTGCATGTCGTGCTTCACAGGGTCCGCGAACCACACAACGAAGCCCATGAGGACCAGAAGCAGAGGACCGCCGACAAGGCCGGAGAGGCGCAGGAACCGCTCGTCCCACAGAGTCCGGTCGCGAGCGACGGCGGATGCGATGGCGTCGGAGACGTCGTCATGGACAGCGGGCGGCAGCGACTGCGAGAAAGGCCGCATGAACAGCAGATCGCCATCAAGAGTCCGCTGAGCCGCGAGTGAGCGGTGACCGTCGAGAACAATGCCGTCCCGGCGCACCAGGTGATATCCCACCGGGGCGCCCACATCCTGCGTCTGACCCGTCAGCCGGAGGATTTCCGGGTACAGGTCCGCCACGGCGATATCATCCGGAAGAGCGACATCGATCCGGCTGTCGGGCGCGACGACCGTCACTCGGCAGAAGCCAGTCGTAATGGTCGAATTCATCTGCAGGGCCCCCTTACTCCGCTGTCGCGCACACTGCGGGAACTCACCCTACCGGGGTCCACACCGGCCCTGTACACGTAGGATCGCTCTGCGTCGCACGCGAGGTGCCGCCACGGGGGCGCCGGTCCACAACTGTCCACCCCACGCCAAGGGATTGATACGCCGGTGAGTCAGATCGTCGTGAAGCGACCGCCTCGGGCCACTCCGCCCGAAGTGCCCACGAATGAGCTGCGCCTCGAGCCGCCTCCCGAACTTTCCCGCTCCCAGCGGGAGGGCATGGCGATGCAGCTCCTGCCGATGCTCGGCATGGGTTCGTCGGTCGTGTTCTTCTTCATGCCGAATTCGGCCCCGTTCATGAAGATCATGGGCGGGATGATGCTGATATCGACGGTCGCCATGGTCATCGCGCAGGTGGTCAGGGTACGCAAGGACTCCCAGGGAGAAGCGGTCCAGGGCCGCCGCGATTACGTCAAGTATCTGGCGAACGCCCGCCGGAGGGTGCACCGTACGGCGCGCGCTCAACGGGACATCCAGTTCTATCTGCACCCCAACCCCGACCAGCTATGGTCCCTGGTCGCCGAGGGCAGCCGCCTGTGGGAACGCCGGATCGGCGACGAGGACTTCGGACAGGTCCGCATCGGCCTGGGCCCGCAAGAGTTGTGGACACCACTGGTGGCACCGGAGACGGCTCCAGTGGACGAGCTGGAGCCATTGTCCGCGGGAGCGATGCAGCAGTTCCTGGCGGTTCACGGTTCGCTCGACGACTTGCCGATGGCCGTGTCGCTCCGCGCCTTCTACCACATGACCATTTCGGGCGAGAGGGAGTCGGTATTCGGAGCCGCGCGCTCACTGGTCGCGAGCCTCGTCGCACTGCACTCTCCCGAAGACCTCGTCGTCGCCGTCGTGACAGCAGCGGGGACAGCGGACAAGTGGGACTGGTCCAAGTGGCTGCCGCATACGCAGGTCCCCGGCTCCGTCGACGGAGCGGGGACCAAGCGCCTGTTCAGCGATAACCTGCCGGAAGTCGAAGACCTGCTCAAAGGCTGGCTCGACGGGCGGTCGCGGTTCAACCCCGAGGGACAGGCACTGCTGGACCAGCCGCACGTGGTGGTCATCCTCCAAGGGTGCTCGGTGCCACCGGACTCCCTCCTGGCCGCTCAGGAGGGGCTCCAGGGCGTGACCGTGGTGGAGGTCGTGCCGGAACCGATGGACGAGCCCCGGGGCGGGTTGTCGCTGGTCGTCCACCCGGACAGGCTGAGGGTGGAAGCGGGCGCGGCCGTCTACCGCGGCAAGCCGGACGCTCTGTCCCTCGAGGCCGCCGAAGCTCTGGGACGTCAGCTCGCACCGCTGCGGATGAGCGTGGGCGGCGAGGATGACGAGCCGTTGCTCGCCAACCTCGAATTCACCGATCTGCTGGGCCTGGGCGACGCCGCCGCGGTGGACACGAACGTCACCTGGCGCCCCAGGTCCACCGCGGAGCGACTGCGTGTACCGATCGGGGTCGGCGAGGACGGCTCACCGGTCATGCTCGACCTCAAGGAAGCCGCCCAGGAAGGTATGGGCCCACACGGCCTGTGCGTGGGAGCGACCGGCTCGGGCAAGTCGGAGCTGCTGCGCACGCTGGTGCTGGGCCTGGCCGTCACCCACTCCTCCGAAACCCTGAACTTCGTACTCGCCGACTTCAAGGGCGGTGCGACGTTCGCCGGGATGGCGGCGATGCCCCATGTCGCGGCCGTCATCACCAACCTCGCGGACGACCTCACCCTGGTCGACCGTATGCGGGACTCGATCACCGGCGAACTGCAGCGCCGCCAGGAGTTGCTGCGCGCCTCGGGCAATTACGCGAACCTCCATGACTACGAGAAGGCCCGGGCCGCGGGGGCGCCCTTGGAGCCGCTGGCCTCCCTCGTCCTGGTCATCGACGAGTTCAGCGAACTCCTCACCGCCAAGCCCGACTTCATCGACATGTTCATCCAGATCGGGCGGATCGGCCGCTCGCTGGGAGTTCATCTGCTGCTGGCCTCGCAGCGGCTGGAGGAAGGGCGGCTGCGCGGCCTCGACACGTACCTCTCCTATCGGATCGGTCTGCGTACCTTCTCCGCCGCCGAGTCCCGCGCCGCCATCGGTGTGCCCGACGCCTACCACCTGCCTTCGGTGCCGGGGTCCGGCTATCTGAAGTTCGGTACGGAGGAGATGGTCCGCTTCAAGGCCGCCTATGTGTCCGGCACTTATCGGGCCACCACGACGTCGCTCATCGGAAGCGGCCCCCTCCCCACCGACCGTCGTCCGGTGCTTTTCACCGCCGCGCCGGTGCCGGTCCGTTACGTCGAGCCCGATCCGGACTTCTCCTACACGCCGGAGCGCACCGATGACGCGCTCGCCGACACAGTCCTCGACGTGATCGTGCGGGGTTTGGAGGGCCAGGGCCCCGCTGCCCATCAGGTGTGGCTGCCGCCGCTCAACGACGCTCCCGCCCTCGACCAGATCCTGGCCACGCTCGCCGTCTCGCCCGAGCGCGGACTCCATGTCTCGGACTACCCGCGCAGCGGTGGTCTGGTCGTCCCCCTTGGCATCGTCGACAAGCCCTTCGAACAGCGGCGGGAGATTCTGTACCACGACTTCTCGGGCGCTGCCGGCCACATGCTGATCGTGGGGGGACCCCGCTCCGGCAAGTCAACCCTGCTCCGGACGCTCATCAGCACCTTTGCGCTGACCCACACGCCGTATGAGGTCCAGTTCTACGGACTCGACTTCGGCGGCGGTGGCATGATCGCTATCGATGACATGCCGCATATCGGCGGAGTGGCATCCCGTCTGGACCCCGAGAAAATCCGCCGCACCATCGCCGAGGTCACCGGCATCCTCAATCAGCGCGAGGAATTCTTCCGGGACAACAACATCGATTCAATCGGCACCTACCGCCAGCTCCGTGCTTCCGGACAGCTTCCCGGTGAGGCATGGGGCGATGTCTTCCTGATCATCGACGGCTGGCAGTCCTTCAAGATGGACTACGAACTGCTGGAATCGATCGTCGCCGACATCGCCACGCGTGGTCTTGGCCTCGGTGTCCATCTGGTTGCCACGGTCACCCGGTACATGGAGATGCGAGCGGCACTCAAGGATCAGCTGCTGGGCCGCCTGGAATTGCGGCTGGGTGACCCCCTGGACTCCGAGTTCGACCGCAAGGTCGCGGCAAATGTGCCCGTCGGCACACCGGGTCGTGGCCTCACCCCCGAGAAGCTCCACTTCCTCGGCGGTCTGCCACAGCTTGAGAGCTCCCCGGCGGACGACCACGCCGCGGCCACCGCTGCATTCGTCAAGGCGGTGGGCGACAACTGGTCCGGACCGCACGCACCACAGGTTCGGATGCTGCCGCGCATGCTTCCCGTCCGGGACATCCCTGGCGGCGCTGCCGAGCCGCACCGCGGGGTCGCGATCGGCATCGACGAGATGCATCTCGAACCGGTCTTCATCAACTTCGGCAACGATCCGTTCTTCGCGGTGTACGGCGAGACGGAGTCCGGGAAGACCGCGCTGCTGCGGCTGCTGATCAAGCAGATCACCGAGCAGTACACCCCCGACGAGGCGCTCTTCATCGTGGGCGACTACCGACGCAGCCTCCTCGAGTGCGTACCGGAGTCCCATCTGGTCGGTTACGCCACGACGCAGAACGCCTTCGACAAGTACGTCGCGGACATGAACACCCTCATCGGCAGCCGCATCCCCGGCACCGACGTCACACCCCAGCAGCTACGCAACCGTAGCTGGTGGAAGGGACCGCGGGCGTTCATCGTGGTGGACGACTACGACCTGGTCGCCACGTCCTCCGGCAACCCCATGACCCAGCTGGTGGACAACCTCCCCTACGCACGTGACGCGGGCGTCAACATCATCCTGTCCCGCAACACGGCGGGGGCCGGCCGCTCGTCCTACGAGCAGTTCATCCAGCGCTTCAAGGAACTCGGCGCGCAGGGCGTGCTGCTCTCGGGACCTTCCTCCGAGGGCGAGCTGCTGGCCAACGTGAAGGCGCGTCCTCTGCCGCCTGGCCGCGGCGTGTTCGTCTCCCGTCGAGGGGACGCCTCGCTCGTCCAGACTGCCTGGCTGCCCGACGACTGATCCGACCCTGGAATGAGCTGAAGCCCCCGACGATCCCTGTCCGCAGGAGCCGGGGGCTTCACTGTCAGACCGATCACCGGGTGGCGGCGTAGCGCTCCACCTCTGCCGTAACGTCATCCAGGGCGCGCTGACGATCAGCGTCGAGCATGAATCCCGCGCGGGCCGTCAGCTGTACGAGGATCCCTCCGACACCCTGTCCGCCCGCGGCCAGCTGACAGCCGATGGCGGGCCGTGTAGGCCCGGAACCGGCCGCAAGCAGTTCCAAACGCACCTCGGCGGTGTCGAGGGGCGCCGGGCCGAGCGCCCGCTCGATGTCCTCCGCCAGCGGCTCCGCGTTGGCGTCCAGCGTCTTCTGGCGCAACCGGAACTCGCGATCCAGGTAAACCTCACCAAAGCCCCGGAAACCGACCGCACCGGCCTGGATAGCACGCGTCGCCAAGAGCCCATGGTGGTGCAGCACGTAGGCGAGCACCAAGGCGGTTTTCACCAGGTCGGTGACGACACCCTCCGCCGTCCGGGCGAGTCCCCACTCCAGGCTCCATGATGAGACGCGCCGGGGTGCCCGTCCCTCGGCCAGTGACGCCAGCCCTTCGGCCGCGGACTCGCCCAACAGCCACCACCCGCTGTGATCGACGGCGAAGAGCCGACCCTTGTCATCCACCGCCAGCAACGCCCCGGCATCGGTGCGGCCGAACGGAAACAGCCGGTGACCGAGCCCCTCCTGGAAGGCCGCGAAGGTGCGCAGGGCATGGCGTCCCAGGGACGGATCGACCACGCACCCCGTCGCGGCGACGTCGACGCCAGGCCCTGCCGGAGCCACGGTGAGTCCGTAGAACTCCCGCAGCGCCTGTTCGACGGCGGAGAACGTCTGCCAGGCAGTGACCCCGTCAAGAGCCACGGTGCTCGTCGTCTCGAGAATTCCCAGGAGCGCCCGATTCCCTGCGTCCCTTCCCGGCTGCCACCCCGCAGCGACCAGCGCCTCGTTGCCTCTCCCGCTCACGGCCGCATGATCTCCACGCCGAGACGGTCCAGCAGGGCGGCGCAGGAACGGCACGGTGTGGCCGTGCGGCCGTGCTCGGGGTCACCCTGTTCACGGATCAGCTTGGACACGATCACGGCTCCGGCGAAGTGCGGCCGCGCTTCGTCGAGCCCTGTCCAGCGCCCGTCGGATCGCCCCTCGTCAAGCGACCACAGCTGGTCCGAGATCAATGCGGATTCGGCGCAGTAGCCGATGAACGGTTCGCGCAGCCCGGAGGGAAGGGCGGAGAAAAAATCACTCACGGCGGGATGAAGGTCGGGGGTGCCCTCACCAGAAAGATTGGTCTGGCTGAAGATGTTGCCCTGGACCAGCAGGCTCGAGGAAACGCCGAGGTCGATGTCAGACATAGAATTCCTCCGCATCGGTCTGGTCCCCGGTCAAGAGGCTGTTGAAGATCTCATCTCGCTCCTGGCCCAGGTAATAGTACCCAGACCAGTGAGTGTAGAAGACCCTGCCAAGCGGATCCATGACGGCCGTGCCACGCTCCATCCGCTCGAATGCCACCGGAAATAGCGGCTGCTCCAGCAACTCGGACAGCTCCGCAATCTGCTCGGCCCTGATGGCATCTACGAACCGAACTTCAGTGACGCAGTGTTCCTGTGGAGGCTCCCCGGGCGACTCAAGATCGAGAAAGGCAAATTCCCGGAGAAAGTCAATGGCGGTCGGGAACGGAGTAACAGAGTACCCGTGAGAGAGAAGTTGGGCAGCAGCAGACTCCATGAGTTCGCTCGATTCAACCGCAACATCCCGTCCCGGGTACCAGCCTGCTGAGCGCAGTCGATGCTCGATCTCTTCGTGAGTGAGCTGGCGAGGCATCAGATATCGCTCCTATCTCTTCGTTTTGGCGCTGAGCTAGCGAGTGGGAGTAATACCCAGGGCTGGCAGGGCATGCCGGCATGAGTGGCACGCTGGCAGATGGTCAGCGTGCGGTACGACCTTTCCGGTGTCCGGATCAACCTGCTCTCCAATGGCACGAGTATCGATCACAGCCCCGGACAGTGCGTTCCGTGCGTCTTCCACGGTTCTGATCGATTGTCCTGTGGGATCCATCTGATGCAGACGATCCGAAATGAGAGCAACCTCAGCACACTGGCCATGACCTCGTCCTGTCCTTACCCCGGAGTCCGCGATCTGCTGATAGAGATCGCGGACAGCAGGATGGAGGTCCGGTGTCTGCGCGGCTACCGCCTGGTCCCTGGCTTCCCCTGTCAAGTTCTTGGAGATCTTCATCCGCTGCATGCTCGTGTGGGCTGTAATCTCGCCATTGTGCAGCAGGCTCCCCGCACAGCCAGAGTTGACGCGGCTCTTACCGAGCGGCGCCACGCCCTTCTCGCTCTCCGGTCGCTTCTTCTGCGCCTCGTTCGCGAGTCGCGTCGACTCCTCCTCGAGCGCCCGCCGCTGCGCTTCAGGAGAGAGACCGCTCACGTTCCGCGTATCCAACCGATGATGCCGTGTCTCTCGAGCCGTGCGCCCATGCCAATTCTGACCACCACCAGACCCATTGCCGCCGCCACCCGGCGGATTGCCTCCACCGCCGCCCCCGCTCGCCGGAGGCTGCCCGGAATTCGAACGGAGGCCCTTCTGGAAACTCGCGCGCGCTTTGTGGTTCTGCGTCGCCTGGCCCCCACCGGCCTTGACGAGCCCGTCCCCGACCTTGTTCAGATGCGTCCTCAGCTTCCCGTGCGCATCTCCGAGAGACGTCATCGCCTCCTCGACGACCCCCTCGATCGCCTGCGCCAGTGAGCCGCGACCTTTGGTTCTACCGAAGGACATACGAGTGCGCCCGAGGTGAGCCCCGCCCTTCTCATCGAGATCCTTCGAGTGGTCGAACACACGCGCGGCGAAGAGATTGTGTTCGTGGTCGTCAAAGACCAGGTCGCCAACGCCTCCGGCGGCTCCCCCGCCTCCGACACCCGCGAGCACCAGCCCACCGCCCCCGGCGCTTGCCAGTTGCATGCCTTCCCTGCCCGCTTGCGCCGTCTGGCCGAGGTCGACACCGTCCTGGATACCCGCACCATCGGCAGCGACTTGAACGATGAGATCGGTCGTCATGGCCCCCAACGCGGCGAACACAGGGGCGGTGGCGATGGCCAGAAGCTCCTCGGCGGCATACTCCGCGGCCTCTTTCAGGAGCCGTTTGACGATCGTGCGCGTGGTCGCCACGCCGGCCACGGCTCCGAGTTCCGACAGACCCAACGTGAAGGGCGCCGCGGCCTGTGCCGCGGCAACCTCTGCCGCAAGAATGCCCAGTTGGACGATCGCGGCACCCTTGGCACCCTCGACGATGACCGCGGCCCCGTCCAGCCCACCGGCCAACAGTCGCCCGGCCTGGGCCAGGTTGTGGAGATGCTCGGCGTTGAGCTTTCGCACATGCGCGTTGATGGCATCGGCCATCTCACCGCGGTTCGTCGAGATCAGTCGATTCAGGGCCGTGTTGGTGCCTCCCCGCCCTGTGTCCACGTCATCCGCGAACGTACGCAGAGCGTCAGCCATATCGCGGTAGTCGTCCTCGTCCACGTTCGGCCAGGCCACGCCGATCAGATCGAGCACGAAGGCCAACTCGTCCGGCAGAACAACGCCCATACCTGTACCCCCGGTGACATTCCAGGCTCAGCGAACCCGAACAAGTTTACGGGGATTGGGTAGTGATGGGTTAGGCCTCGATCCCTGTCTCGACCTGCCGTGACAGAGTCGTTGCGATGCCGTGGAGATTCACGGGACTTCCAAGCAGCGCCAGCCCGCCCCGGGAAGAGTGTCGGTGCGTTCGGACCGCTCAAGGCAGGGGCACTCTTCGCACTCGCAATCAAGCATGAGTAGCGACCAGTCACGACGCCCGATCGATCGGGGCACCATCACTCTGCCCAGCAGAGTATGACCGCGGTCAGATCAGAGGCTTCGAGAGCATAAACGCACCAATCATGACAGCGAGTGCACCGTAACTGATCATGACAGTGCGCTTCCGCCAGCCACGGATACCCAACCACGCCGCCACCGTCTCCAGCCCGGCGATAATGAGAGTCGCGGGCTTGAATTCGCCAGTCACAGCGGCGGCAATCACCATTGCCCAGTATCCAATAGCGAACATGACAGGACACAACATGCCCGTCAGGCAGGTAAGCCGATCCCTGTCGCTCACTTGAATCGAACTTCCAGTATCGCGATTATCTGGGATATTCATGTCACGTAGCCTATACTACGGCGACAACAACTGCGAGACTTTCATGGGGGATATTCCGTGACACTCCGGGTGACAGAGGACGATCTGGACTCGTACGGAAAGATGGTCAAGCGCGCAGGGAGCGACGCACTTGACGCCCAGCAGTACGTGGCAAAGTACTGCAGGATCGATACACCAGCCCAAGGCCTCTTCATCGAGGCGTTCAATATTCACGGCTCATTAGTTCCTAAGGTAGAGAACGTGTTCAAGCGACTCCACACGCTTCTCGACTCATCCGCGACCGAACTCAAAGATTCGGCGACGTATTATCGCAAGACCGACCTCAAACATGCCGCGAGTATGGACGCCACGCTACCCGAGACGAAGCGGTGAGGCATCCATGGCATTCACCGATCTCACCGAGCCAACCAGTCACCTCACGGCCCCCAAGAAGCCTTCGGAGTTCACCAACCCGCTCAAACCGATCAATGACGCCGGAGACCTGATCAGCCCGACCTACTGGGT
Source organism: Streptomyces sp. 11-1-2 (assembly GCF_003595545.1). NCBI lineage: Bacteria > Bacillati > Actinomycetota > Actinomycetes > Kitasatosporales > Streptomycetaceae > Streptomyces > Streptomyces sp. 11-1-2. Next base: position 7,828,828 of record NZ_CP022545.1, on the reverse strand, counting down.
CAACGAGATCCTTTCGATCGCCCTGGGTTTTAATCCGAAGGAGAAGGCACAGGAGTACTTTGCGGGAGATTGGGAGGAGTACTCGAAGTGCAGTGAGGCATGGGGGAATCTCGCTCAACTGTGCAGCGACGTCTCCAAGAACATCACTTCAGGCAACAAACTGCTGGATACGACTTGGGATGGCAATGCCGCAGATGCTGCCTATGTCTACTTCAAGGATGTGGCGGACAAGTGCAATGAGCTTCATTCCGAACTAGACGCCCTCAAGAACGAATACTTCGTCATTGCTGAGGGGGTATGGTCAACGGCAGAACTCGTCGGTACAGCCCTCAGCACAATAGGCGACCTCGCGGCAACCGCCGCCATCTCGGCCGCCGCAGGCTCACTCCTTTCCTGGACCGGATGGGGCATGGCCGTCGGGTACGGCGTCGCAGCCACTCAGATCTTGCAGATCATTGAGAAGTGGGGCGAGATAACCAAGACCATCAACGACTTCCAGTTGATCTTTCACACCGGAATGGCCACCTTGGGAACGACCGCCGGTGGCATCGCCACGAAATTTGCAGATTTCCCGCTTCCGAAGGATCCGTACAACAATCCAGTCGTGGCCTGAAGAGCCTGATTCGGCGGAGAAACAATATGGGAACAAACGAACCTGAAGTGGGCGACGAGGATTTCCTCAGCCCCACACGAGACCAGGCTCAAGCACGTGCGCTGCGCAAACAGCTCAAGGAACTCGCCGGCGGTGGAGCCGGTCCGGTGCTGCAGGAAATGGCGCGGGAACTGCTTTCCGGTCGAGTGGGGTTCCGCGAGGCACTGCGAGTGCCCGCCTATTCCGAGGCCCTGGGCGAACGAATCCGCAAGTTTCACGAGGCCTGGGAACGCATGAGCCCCGAAGAGCAGGAGTCTCACAGACAGGGAGCGCAGGAGTTCCTGGAAGCGCAACGCGAAGAGATAGCACAGGAGAACAACAGGCGCTAACGGCCAAATGTGCTTCCAAGTACAGGGTTCCTACTTGAGAAGCACCACCGCGAAAGAGAACAGGGCGACCACTACGAGCAACAGTAGATAAACCCAGCCAACGCGGATTATCGAACGCGTCTGTGAGCGCGCCTCATCGGACTTCCTGTATGAGCGCATGTGTTCGCGGAGCATCGCCCGTCGTTCTCGCGGTGTGGAGTTCTTCCACAGCTCTTGCCACTCCTGACGACCTGCCGGGTCGTTACCAGAATCACTCATGGCGCGCATTTTATGCGCTGTGCGCTGGAGGCGTCGAGCAACAGACGGAAGTGTGGCCCTTGCCGTCCCCAAGGGACGGCAAGGGCCACACCATTGACTCTGCGAAGACTAAACCGACATTCCCGACCTCCGCCGGAGGACCACAAACAGCCCACCAGCCGCTACGACCACAACAGCCACGCCACCGATGACCCACGGAGTGACACTGCCCCCTTCATCCTTATCAGCGGCCAAAGAATCGGCGGGGGCGGCGGCCTCACTCTTCGACGAGGCCGAGGGCTCCGAGCCCTTGGAGGCCGATGGCGACGGATCGTTCGCCTTGACGAGTGGGTTCACATTGGCAGGACCGGGATCTCCCTTGCCATCAAGAAGGTTGATGCGGGGTCGGACCGTGCCATAACCGATGTACCGGCTGGGGACCTTGCCTTCGCTCGGTTTAGCCGCGGTCTGGATCATGACCCGGAGCACCTGGTTTCCGGTCCAACTGGGGTGCTTGGCCCAGATGAGTGCGGCAGATGCCGAAGTGACGGCTGTTGCTTGGCTAGTACCTCCGCTGCGGCAATATCCGGGTTTTCCGTCCAGGCAGCGAATGGGGATCTCGTCACCTGCCGCCGCGAGCGCAACTTGCGGGCCGTACGTGGAGAACTTGGCCACCGTGAAAGTGTCGTCGACAGCTCCGATACCAGCCACCCCTGTGCTTGCCGCGGGGTATGTGGCCTCGTTTCCATCAGTCGCATTGTTTCCAGATGCAGCGAACAACAGCTTGCCTCGTGAAATGGCATAGTCGACCGCTCGCTGGATTTGGTCCCGCTCATCTGATTCAAGCGTGTAGAACTCATATCCCATGGATATGTTCAGGATTCGGGCATCACTGTCAGCCGCATACCGAATGGCGTCCGCAAAAGCGCGCACATTCCGAGTCCCGGACTCTTTAGTAGTTCCAGCAACAGCCAGGGGCAGAATTCGCGTGTCCGGAGCCAGACCTTTGATTCCCTGGCCATTCATGCCGTTTCCGGCGATGAGCATGGCCATCGCCGTGCCATGACCGTCAGGATCCTGGCGAGCATCTTTCTTCGGCTCCGCGAAGTTCCTCCCCTTGAGGACCTTCCCCTTCAACTCTGGCACGGAGGCGTTCACCCCACCGTCCAGCACAGCAACTGTGATGCCCCTGCCCGTACTGACCTTCCACACCCGTTCGGCCTGCATACGGTCGAGGTACCACTGGCGTTGGCGCATGGTCTCGGCCGCAGCGGAGGGGGCCATAGCGCCCCCGACAACGAGCATGGAAGCAAGCAGAGAGACCACCACTCGCCATTTCTTACATGCAAGCGTCACTGTCGCTTCCATGCCACCTACCGTTCTTCACTCACGCTGGAGAGCAACTTCTTTCGAAGCCAGTCCTACTCGATCACGGGCGGTACGACGTCGCGACGCCCGATGACCTGATCGTCATCGTCCATGAGATAGCCCGTATGTGTCTCGTCGTCACCATCATCCGACCGCTGCCGACGGTTCCCGGGCGCACCTCCCGAGTTCACTCCACCGCGGACCAGCCCGCTGCCGCCAGGAGTGAAATCCCTTCGGCCTGCACCAGGCTCGGACGGCAGTCTCCGAGCAGAACCCGCGGAACGATTACCTCCGCCAATCACCCCGCTGCCGCCGCCCATCATTCCTCGGCCCATGGCCTGAGGGGACTCATTCCCGATGATCGTCCCACGGTTCAGACCGCGTGTGGCCGCTGTCTGCCCTTGGGGCGGAAAACCTCCCACAACGGGATTGTTGGTACGAGTCGGCGCTGGAATCCGATCCTTTCCAATCCCCGGCCCTGTGACAGGACTTACGGGACCGACCCGCCCCAGGGGGCCGGGGCCAGGCCCGGGCCGCCTGATGTTCGAGGGGGACGGAAGAGTCGGAACGGGCGGCATCACAGGCGCAGGGTTGTTGGGCGTCGGTGCCGGAGGAGACACGGGTCCGAGATCGGAAGGCTTCGGCGTGGCCGGTGTGTCCGGCATCGTCACCTGGTCGATGTTCGTGTGCGTGGCGTCAGGAACAGTGACGCGCCCGACTTCCCTCGGGCCGGAAACTTCTCCGACGCTCCCAGCGACGCCGCCAGTGTCCGCTGGGGTGGTGGAAAGTGGCTGGTTGCCAGCCGTGTAGGCAGAGGGCGCCGATGGCGCACCCCCTGAACCTCCTGACGACCCGTATCCCTCCTGCCAGCTGTTCAAGCGGTCTGCCGGCGGAAGTGCGGCAGCTGGCAGCGGTTTGAAGACCGGCGGCTCGTGAAAGCTGAAGCTGTCCGCTCCCGACTGGTAGGCATTCGCCACCCGGGTCATGTACGGGGCGAACTTGTCACGCAGCCCGTCCGACTTCTTCTGCAGCTTGCTCAGAGTCTCGGGATCGTCGTTGAGGTTCCCCGCCGGTACCTCCGGCATCTGAGTGATGGCTTCCTTGAGCGTGTCGCTCGCATGGAGCATGACACCGCCCACGCTGCCCGCGTACGACGCCAGCTTCAGGACCTGCTTGGCGAACTCGTCCCCCCACTCCCGGAAAGCATCGCCACCATCGCCATCCCATTCGACCCGCTGGACTCGCTTTTTCAGCTCGTCGCCGATCTTGTCGAGCGCGGTCTCCGCGTCCTGGAGGGCTGTGGCCTTGGTGGAGAGGGCGCGCCAGTCCGCGTTCTGGATCATGGACACCAGCTCAGCCAGCCCACGCTGCCCCATGCCAGTCCGGTCACTGCAGTCGGGAATGTTCTTGGGCTCACTCATGTGTCTGTACCCCCGTTCACATCAACCGCCGGCTCCGCCACTGCCCTTGCCATCACCGGTCTTCTCGTCGTCCGCGGACGGCTCGTGGGGATGCTTCTTCTTCTGATACTGCTCGTAATACAGCTCGGTGCGCTTCTGGATCCGCTGGAGGCGCAAGGCCTCCTCCTGATCGACGTTCTTGTAGTCGCCCTCGGCCATGTGGACGGTGATCCCCATCGCCTCGAGCTGCTGTCCGAGCGTCTCCGAGAGCAGCTCCAACTGTGCGTGGACTATCTCGTAGGCCGTGGCGAGGTTTCGGGCCTCCGGGAATTCAGCGGACCCGAACGACGTGCTGGTCAGCTTGTAGCCCACCATCTTCTTGTGGCTCGCCTCAGACTTGTCCAGGTCGTCGAGAAGCTCGTCCACACGCTTCTTGAACCTGCCCAGGTCCTCACCGACGCCGAGCTTGTCTTTGGGAGAGCCGTGTTTGTCTCCCCCCGAGTCCTTCTGCCCCACGAAGCACCTCCCCAAAGTGCCTAAAACCCATAGATGTGGGTGTGAGATGCTCAGCGCATCTCACACCCACGACAGCCGGGACCTTTCCGGCTGTGCCCATCCGGCTTCCTCAGCTCTGGAAGCGGCGGGCCTGCGCAAGGTCGTTGCTCTTGTAGCCGTCGGTGGCGTTCATCATCTTCTGCGAGATCGTCAGCAGGGTCTCGTGCAGGTGGTCGACCTGCTTGTCCCAGTCCCGCTGACGGTCGTAGAAGGCCCTCTGGGTCTCACCGTCCCAGGTGTCGACGACAGCTTTGACCTGCGTGATGAGCGTGTCGAGCTCGCTCTTGATGTTGTTGGCGGTCTTCTTGACCTCACCGGCGGCGTGGATGACGCCGGAGTACGTGATCTCCACGGAAGCTTGTCTCCTATGCGAGGCGGGCGGTTACCGGCGGGCTAGGACACCTGGAAGCGGTCGAGCACACCGTTGCTTCCCAAGTCCCCTGCGCTCTTGAAGTCGTTGAGCCGCTCGACCTCTTGCTCGTCGAAGCCCCCCTTGCTCGCCTGGACCGCTTCCTTGGTGAAGGCGAGGAGCTCCTTGATGCGCTTGACGTCCTGGTTGGCCTGCGTCTGCAGGTTGTTGTAGGCGTTGGCCGCGATGCCCTTCCAGTGGCCCTCGACCGCGTCGATCACGCCGTTGAGTGTGCTGATCCTGGCTTCAAGGCCGTCATGCATGGAGCCGAGGTCGCGGATCAACTTGTCGATCTCACTACCTGTAAGCCGGAGCTTGTCTGCCATGTCGCACCTTCCCCCATGAAGTTCGATACGGTGACCCGCCGCCTCGACGGACACCTCACGGAACGTAGATTCGTGTCGTCAACAGCCACTCTAGCCGCCCGAAAACGCGTCCGCTTGGCGATGTGGCGGGTTGTGACAGCGCCGTTACGGCATTGATCGATTCCGGCCGAGTTGTCCCCTGTCGCCCCCTGTGACCTCTGCCGCACCGCGTCGGCGACGCCAGTCGCGGAGCACCACCGCTCCCCCAGCCGTCAGTGAGACCAGGACCGCGGTGATGCCGAGGGCGTACGTGGCAAACCGCTCCCGGCGCTCCTGAGGTGTCTCCCCCTGAATCAGCTTCGCCGCTTCCGGTTCGGGGACATCTTTAAGAGAGCCCTTGTTCTCCGTTGGCTGGTCGATGGAGTGGTCGTCATCGGTGAGCGCACGTACCGGGTCGACAACTCCCCATCCGACGAAACGATCGTGTCCGCTGACACCGCGTTCCGCCGTCTGTTCGATCTGGGCGACGACCTGGTGCTGCTTCCAGTCCGGGTGCTTGGCCCTAATGAGGGCGGCTACACCCGCCACATAGGGAGCGGAGAAGCTGGTTCCGTTGTCGACGCACTGACCGCCTTTCGGAACAGTCGAGACGATATCCACCCCGGGTGCCGCGACACCGACGAAGTCGCCGCTCTGCGAGAAGACCGCTCGTTCGTTGTTGCGGTCGGAGGCGGCCACTGCGAGAACGCCCGGGTAGGACGCCGGGTAGGTTTTCTTGGACTTGCCGTCGGCACCGTCGTTGCCGGCGGAAGCGACGACCACAACATTGTGGTCGATGGCATACGCGACAGCTTCCTCCAGGACGGTTGAGGGACGCGCCCCCTTGGTGTCCTGAGAGATGTTGATGACGCGCGCCCCCTCCGAGACGGCCCTCTTGATGGCCTGGGCCAGCGTTTCCGGGGTGCCACTGCCCTGGTCGTCGTTCTGCTTCAGGGGAATGATCTTCGCCTCCGGAGCCAGCCCCACGAAGCCGGTCCCCTCCCGTGGACGTGCGGCGATGATGCCCGCCGCCTTGGTGCCGTGGCCGACCTGGTCATCGGTGCCGTCCCGCTTCCGGGACTTCCCTGATCCAGAAGCGCTCTTGTCCTTCGGCAGGTAGTTGAACCCTTTACCGGCGTCGACCGCCGTCTTGAGCTGTGGGTTGGTGTTGTCCACTCCGGTGTCGATCACCGCGACCCGCACGGGATTCCCACGGGAGTCACGACCCTTGGTGTCCTTCCACAGCTGATCGAGGACGATGCGCTGCAAAGCCCAGGGGGTGCCTTTGATCTGCTTTTTCATGGGGAAGGTGCATTCCCCATTGCCGTCCAGGTCCGCAGGAGAGCTCGAGGATGGAGTGTCGGCCATCGCGGCAGCGGCAGGCCCCAGGGCTCCGGTCACTCCCACGAACAGAGCTACCGCCGTCAGGCCGGCGGCGTGCCTCGTGGACCGGGCCGCGTTCACTGGTGCCACCTGTGGCCTCTTCTTCGACACTACGAACCCTGCGGCTTCCTGGCGCTGTTGGAGTCGAGCCGTGGTCCGATGGGAAGGAACTCGGACCATGTGGCCGGGATGGGAAGGGGGTCCACGCCTTCGTAACCCAGCCGGATCTGGGCCTGGTTGACATTGGACGAGTCCGTGCCCTTGGCCTCGTCGTCACCGATCTTCGGCTTGCCCGCGCTGCTGTCGCTGTTGGACTGCACCTGGTAGCGGAGGCCGGTGTCCGTGACCAGGAAGATGGACCCTGTCTTGGTCCCCTTGCCCTTGAACTGGCGGTAGAGAAGGCCCGTTCCGGGGGTGACGTACGCGCTGGTGGCCCCGTCGACGATGGTCGCGGGGTACTCGGTCCCCGCCCAAGTGCCCAGCTTGGGGGTTCCATTACCGCTGACGCCGTCGAGCACGCTGCACACGGTGTCACGCGCGGCGCTGCTCTCGGCGGAGGCCACGGAGTTGGCCTGCCGTGGGGCCTGGCCGGGCCAGGCCTTCTCGCCGTAGAACTCCTGGCCGTCGGATGAGAAGTCGGCCGCGCTCACCCGCTCCGCCATTCCCGCCTGGTTGAGCGGCCGTAGCTGATCACTGCTGAGCAGCAGCTTGGCGACGAAATCGGAGATCCGAGCGACCTTGCCCGGCAGCACGACGTAGTGCTGGGTCCCTGGGCCCGTCGTGGCCCGCAGGACCATTCCGACCCGATTGGCCTTGGCACTCAGGGTGTCGACCCCGGCATTGGCCTTGATCTGTCCCGGCACCGGGGGGAAGCGGATGGGTGAGCCGTCCTTGAACGTGTTGAGCCAGTCGTCGGTCACTCGCTCGGGCTTCGCACCGTCCTGGACGAGGACCCGCAACAGGAGGTTGTACTCGGCTTCGGTCGTCGAGCTCTTGCCTTTCTCGCCACCGATGAGGTACTTCGTGCCGTTCGAATCCACGAGGTAGCGTGCACCGCCGCTGCCTTCGACGTAGAGAACCTGGCTCCCCCGTAGCCGCTGGGAACCCTCCACCTTCTTGGCCTCGCGATCGGCGAAGAGGAAGACCGCCTTCTGCGTGGTGTTCTGGTTGCCGCCGGGCTGTTCGCAGATTGCCCAGCGCTTCCTCTTGTGGGCTTCGCTCGCCGAGGGCAGCCGGTCCGGGGCGTACGGGATACCCAGAGTGGGACCGCGAGGAATGTCACCGTTGTCCAGTTCCGACTCCTTGACATCGACGATGCTGGACTTATCCGGAGTCAGAAGCAGTTTGGCCGAGGCGAAGTTGAGGACGGGATGAAGCTGCTTCTTACCATCGGTCTTGAGGACGACGTAACGAGTCGTCGAATCGCTGCCGACGATGATGTGGGATTCGGGCTCGTCCCATCCCTTGGGCGCGGTCGGCTTGAACATGCCCCACGCCCCGAACCCCGCCAGGATCAGCGCCCCCACCACGAGGCCGGGCACGACCGAACGCAGTGGACGAGGTGCCGCCTCTTCGGAGACCCCGTACGAAGGCCGTAGAAACGCCGCAACGGTCCGCTTCTTCGCAAAGGTGTAGGCGTTGAGCTCATCTCGCCGCGATGCCATGTGTCGCCGCTTCTCCCCGGTTATGTGTCCTCGGCCCGAACAATCACGCGCCGGTCAGGGCCCGATACTGACCCAGCTCTCTACTATGCCGGTAGGTGGGGTCGGCGTGTGACCGAGGTGGGGCAAGAGAAGGGAAGAGTGTGGTCAACAGCCATGCGGCTTTCCGATACCGTGACAGCGCGATCTGCCGACCCGTGAGCCGGTGTACTGACGAAAGGGCGAAGTGGTCTCCCTGATGAGCTCTGCCACAAACACCCGAACACGCTCTCCCGAGAGTGGCGCATCGCGGCAGCCCTCACGTGGCACCGGATTCAGGTTTCTGCGACTGCAGCAGCTCGTGCTCCTCGAGATCGCCGCCGCACTGCTCCTGGTCGCCTGGGACAAGCCACTGCTGGCGGTCGTCGCCCTGCCGCTGATCCTCCTCGCCGTGCTGCGCCGCCGGCAACAGCCGATCTCCGAGTGGATATCCACCGCGAACGCTCTGCGTCACCGCCAAAAGCTCGCCAAAGAGCCCATCCCAGTTGATATCGACCCCTCGCTCGCGCCTGCGGTCGAATGCGATCCGGCGTTGCGCACGTACTCCTACGTCGCCCGTGACCGACGACAGATCGGAATGGTCGGCGACGGCACTTTCCTCACCGCGGTCCTCCAGATACAGGGCGCGGACACCCCGCTTCGTCCGGCGCGCACCCAGCGGCCCCTGCCGGTCGAACTGCTGCGTGACACGTTGACCGTGGACGATATCCACCTCGAGTCCGCTCAGATCGTGCTGCACACGCAGCCCGCCCCGGCCCCCCATCTGCCGCAGCAGTCGGTCGCCGCCCGTAGCTACGCACCGCTCCATGAACAGAGCGGTGCTCCCGCCATCCGCATGACCTGGGTAGCCCTCAAGCTGCACCCGGAGCTGTGCCCCGAGGCCATCGAGGCTCGCGGAGGCGGGCTGGAGGGCGTACAGCGCTGTCTGGTGCGGGCTGTTGATCAATTGGCCAGCCGACTGGCAGGAGCAGGCTTCACCGCGAAGGTCCTGGACGAGGGTGAAGTGGCGGCGGCCGTCGCGACGTCCGCGTGTTCCAACCCTATGGCGACCGCTCAGGCAGGGCGTGCGAATGCGTCCTCCCGCCGTACGCTCGAGAGCACTCGCGCCTGGCGATGCGACGACCGCTGGCACACCACCTACTGGGTGGGTCGCTGGCCGCAGTTGGGGGCGGGTGGCGCACCGCTGCCGCAGGTCGTCGCGCTCCTCACCTCCCTGCCGGCCCTAGCGACCACCTTCAGCCTGACGCTGGCTCGCGGGAGTCGCCAGGGGAACGACCTCAAAGCCAGTGCGTATGTGCGCATCACGGGACGCAGCGACTCCGAACTCGTCGACTCACGCAAGACGTTGGAGAGGGCCGCTCGGGGTGTGAAGGTCGGCCTCGTGCGCTTGGACCGCGAGCAGTTGCCTGGCATGCTCGCCACTCTGCCGTTGGGAGGCACCCGCTGATGTCCACCACAGCCGCTACCCGCGGCTTCACCACCGCTCCGGATGAGGGTCCGGACACGCCCACCAGGCCACGCAGGACACGTCCCGGCTTTGGGCTCATCGGGCCGAGGCGGGAACGACACGTGCTGTCGCCGGACCAACTGGAGGCGATGGCCCTTCCGGTCGGCGACGACGGCGTAGTCGTCGGCATGGACGAGCAGGGACAGTCGGCGGTTCTCGGCTTCAGCCGCCCGGAGCCGTTCGACGTGGTGCTGATAGGCGGGCTGTGGACGGCGCAGGCGCTGGCTCTCCGGGCCGCCGGTACGGGCGCCCGGATCGCCATCGAAACCGGCCGCCCCCGCATGTGGGCCAATCTCGTCCAGGCCGCGGGCGGCGGCCAGCAGTGCATGACGGTGTTCGATGTGGGCCGTGTGCCACCGCAGGGTCCCTCGGTGGGCAGCCCAGTCCTGGTGGTGCGGGATTGCGGTATGCGGCCACCACGCGGCCGGGTTTCTGCGCTGCCCTGGCAGTCGGTCCTCACGCTGCTGCCGTATCTGAGCCCCGCCGCCCCCCGGTTGCTGGAGCATGCCGGGCTGGTCGGGATCCAACGGGTCTCGCCGGACGAGGCCAAGCAGATAGGCCGGATCATGGCCCTGCGGCAGGAAGACATCGCCGCCCTCCCGACCATCCCGGACTGGGTCACCCTGTGGTGTACGCGCGGTTCCCGGCAGTACGTCTCGCTCCAGGCGACCGACCCGGAGTCGGGGCTGCTGGGGGCCTCGCGCCGGGTGGACTGACCGTTGCGAACCCTCATCGAGGGGCGCACTCCGCGGTGGGTGCGCCCCTCGACGCGGGGTAGCCGGGGTCAGGGCCCGAAGGCCAGGAGGAGTTTTTCGGGGGTGGTGTCGTTGCCGGTGACGCGGTTGGTGGCGATGTAGAAGTTGCCGTTGCGGTAGGTGTGGGTGGCGGAGTAGAAGTTGCGCTCGGTGCTTTGGGTGGCCTGGGGCAGGCGTAGCAGGGTTTTCGGCTTGCCGCCGTCGGGGGCGATGCGGACGATCTGGCCGGGCTCGCTGTACGAGGGCTTTTCGTAGGCGATGAGGGTCTTGTCGTCCATGTTCAGTGGGAGCAGGAGCCGTTCGGCCACCTTGACGGCCCATTTGCGTTTGCCGGTGTCGAGGTCGAAGGCGTGGATCTCGCTCGTCGAGCCGGTGCCCTGGTCCTGGGTCATCTCGGTCGGCAGGTAGAAGGTGTCGGCGGAGACGGCGACGCCCTCGCAGTTGCCCATGTTCGTGCCGAAGAGGTCCGTGCCGCACTCCGGTTGGTAGGAGTGCTTGCCCAGTGCGAGGGTCGAGCGTTCCCTGCCCTTGTCAGAGATGGCCAGGATGCCGCCGGACTGTCGGTTCTGGTCGGTGAGGGCCACTACGGCGGGGCTGCTGGAGAAGATGTTGTTGACCTTGTAGCCCTTACGGACGTTGTAGGTCCACTTGATCGAGCCGCTGGGGGTGAGTTGCTGCAGCCTCGCGGTGCCATTGGTGCAGGAGTAGGCGCGCAGCAGGACCTTGCCGCCCGCGTAGCCGTCAATGGAGCAGCCCGCACTCGGCTTTTCGGATGAGACTTCCTTGCCGTCGCTGACCTTGATGACGGCGGAGCCGCCGAACCAGGCCATGCCGACGAGGTCGCCGCTCTGTGCCATGCCCACGCTGGTGTAGCCGCTGCCCAGGGAGCCGGCCTCGGGGGCGTGGTGGTCCCAGAGCTTGACGCCCTTGTTCAGGTCGATCAGGGCGAGTTGGCTGCACGAGTCCTTTCTACGGCCCTCATAGGCGACCACGACCTTGCCATCGGTCGTGGAGTGGGGAGCGGCGCAGACCGCCTTGGGGAGTGAGAGGGTCCATTTGCTGCCCCCCTCGTCCTGGTACGCGACGATCTTGTTCTCGACCGCCTTGACGACATAGCCCTTCATCGCCCAGAAGCCGGGCACTTCCAGGTTCTTCTTGCTGAGCTCGGGCGCGGGCGTCTGGTACAGGACCTTCGCCTCGCCCGCCCGGCGCTGGTCGTTGGGATCGCTTTCGCCGCTGCCGCGGCCGCCGGTGTTGTCGCCGTTGCCCGTCGGCCCGGGCGTCGGGTCCTGTGTCCGCGGTCGGTCCGGGGTGGTCGTCGTGGGGCCGGCGGTGGGCTTCTTACCGTCGTCATCGCCGCCCACCGCGGCGTACACCCCGCCACCCGCCGCGAGCAGTACCGCCACCACCGCGCCGATGACGAGGGCTTTGCGCTGACGGGCCGGGCCGCCGCCGCCGGGCGGATGCGCGCCGTACGGCCGGCCGGGCGGCGGGGAGTGCGGGTCGCCGTACCCCGGCTGACTCACGTACGGGCTCTGGGCGTACGGGTGCGCGAGGTCCGGGCCGGGGGGAACGGGCGCGCCGGGCGGCGGTGGAGGCGGGCTCGACGGCAGGACGCCGGTGTCCCATATCTGGGGCGGGGTGTGGCCCGCCGACGGAGCCGATGGGGGTCTCGGGGGTGATGCGGGCGGCACGGGTGGCGCCGGAGGTCTCCGCGGCGAACCGAAGCCGCCCTGGCCCGGCTCCTGGGGCGCCTGAGGCCGCTGGGGCTCCTCGGGCTCCGGGGGCGGGCCAAAGCCGCCGGAGGGGGGCTGGTTGGGGGGCTGGGGCGGCTGCGACATCTGCGCCTACCTCTCACGCGAGTCCACCGACCGGTCGGCCTCCTCTCCGCGATCCGGTCGGCGGCACCGGCCGGAAAGGGGCGACGTGGTCGCAGGTCCCACTGTGCAACGGCATTCGAGCGGGGATTCTTTGTACCACCGGACGCTTGGACTTCCCCCCGTGGTTGCCGGGTACGTACCGCCGTAAGGCACGGTGAGGTCTCGGACTGCCTTGAGTGCGCGGACGGGCCTGCCCTCGTGGCGCTCATGGTGATTAGTCTTGGGGTACCCGGTGGACAACCTGTTCAGGTATCCCCGGCGACACAAAAGGGGAAAGCCGAACGGTCGGACGACAGTAGCGATCGGCAACAGATCGGCCTCGCCAAGATTTTCAAGGGTGTTCGACCACACCAGGAGGCATTGTGAGCAGCGATCGGGACGAGATCCGCACGGGCGGAAACACACCCGGCGATGATCGGTCCGACGCGGAGACCGAGCACACGGGCGAGTTCACCATCGACTACACCCCGCCCGCCTGGTACACGCAGAACGCTTCGTCGTCGTCCTCGCCGGCCTCCACGGCCCCCGCGTCGACCGGCGGTTCCGGAGGAATCGGGACGGGCACCGGTGCGGGAGCGCCGAGTCCGCCGCCTCCGCCGCCCACGGGTAATCCTGTGTCCGTGCCGGGGGCGCCGGAGCCGAGCGGCTTTCCGGGTGCTTGGCCGTCGCCGACCGCGCCGCCCTCCGCCGATGCCGCTTCGGACGCCTCCGAGGTGGAGGAGGTCCCCGCGCGGAGGGAGGACGAGGCACGGTCTGAAGCGGAGGCCGAGGGGTCGGACGCGGGCATCCGCATGCCGCCTTTGCCCGACTCCGAGCCGGTTTGGGGCAGTCGGCCCGCGGCTGACTCCGTGCCGGGTGGTGCCGCGTCGGACAACCCCGAGGCCGAACCCGCGCCCCGAGAATCTTCCGTCGGGGCGTCCGATGTCGAGGCGGAGTCCTCTGCCGCGGCTCCCGCTCCGGCTCCCTTCACCGCTTCCGCTCCCGTCGATGACGACTTCAACCTGGCGCCCGCCGCGGCCCCACGGGACGACGACGCCCCCGAGTCCGCGCCCGAGCCCGAGTCCGGCTCCGATGAGAGCGACAACAGCGATCTGGTCAGCCACTCCACCGTGCGGTTCTCCACCGCCGCGCTGCGGCGCGAGGTGGCCGAGAGGCGGAGTGAGGACTCCGAGGCCGCCGAGGCTGGTCCCGGGTCCGGTTCCGGTTCTTCTTCCGGTTCCGGCTCTTCTTCCGATTCCGGCTCCTCTTCCGGTTCCGGCTCTGGTCTTGCGTCCGATTCCGCTGACAATTCCGGCTTCGCGGACACCGACGACCGTACCGACGACGATGTGCGCAGCGAGGGCACGCTGCGCTTCTCCACGGCCGAGCTGCGGCGTGAGATGGAGGAGCTGAGGCAGGCGACCGCCGAGCCTCAGGACGCGATCCCCGAGGACGCCGTGCCGCCGAGCACGCCCTCCTCCGAGCAGCCCGCCGCCACCTGGGCTCCGCCGCCCGTTCCGCAGTCGGGGCTGCCGCCCCTGCCGCCGGACTTCCAACCCGCCGCGCCCGAGGACGCCGCTCCGGCTCCGGGTCCCGCTCCGGTTCCGGAGCAGCGGACGGACGCCACCCCTGGCGCCGGCGTGCCGCTCCCGCCCCAGGACACCTCCTGGGCGCCTCCCCCGCCCCAGACGCAGGGTCAGCCCGGTCAGCCCGCCGCCGCGGCGCCTGGGCCCGGGCCGCAGGGCGGATACGGCTATCCGCGTCCCGGTGAGGGCGCTCCGGGTGCGATCCCCGGCCAGCCCGGTCCGGCCCCGCTGCCGGATCAGGCCCAGGGGGCACACCCCCCGGCGGCCAACGTGCCTGGTCCGCAGGGCGGTTATCAGCAGCCCGGCCCGGCCGTGCCGGGACCCGGTCCGCAGGGTCCCCCGGCTCCGCAGGGCCCCCACTACGGCTATCCGCAACCCGAGGGCCAGCCCGCACCCGGCCCGGCCGGTCAGGTACAAGGCCAGGGCCAGGGGCCGATGCCCGTCCCGGGCGGCTATGGCTTCCCTCAGCCGCCCGCCCCGGACCAGCAGGGCCAGTACCACCAGCAGCCCCACCCCCAGCCCTATCCCACGCCCCAGCCGGGGCAGGCCGACTACCCCGGACAGCCGGGACAGCCCGGTCAGCCCGGGCAGCCGATGTACCCGGGCCAGCCCGGCCAGCCCGGTCAGCCCGCACCGTACGCGCCGACCGACCCCGCCCAGGGCCAGCAGCCCCCTGGCCAGCAGTTCCCGGGGCAGCAAGGTCCGGGTGCCCAGGGCGGCTACGGCTTCCCGCGCCCCGGCGACGGCGTTCCCGGGCCCGGGCCGCAGGGGCAGGGGCAGGCGCAGGCGCAGGCGCACGACGGCTACGGCTATCCGCGTCCCGACGCCCACGCCGCACCAGCCGCCCCGGCCACCCCGGCGGCCCCGGCCGATCCCCGTACCGGCGGCTGGCCGACGGTCACGCCCGACCAGCGGCGCCAGGGCGGAAGCGCGGGGGCGCCGCTCGGATACACCGCCGCGGTCGAGCTCTCCTCGGACCGGCTGATCAAGGGCAAGCAGAAGCCGAAGAAGAACACCCCCGGCCCCTCCCGCTTCAAGATCGGCGGCAAGAAGGAGGAGGCGGAGCGGCAGCGCAAGCTGGAGCTGATCCGTACGCCGGTGCTCTCCTGCTACCGCATCGCGGTGATCAGCCTCAAGGGCGGTGTCGGCAAGACCACGACGACCACCGCCCTCGGCTCCACCCTGGCCATCGAGCGCCAGGACAAGGTCATCGCGATCGACGCCAACCCGGACGCGGGCACCCTCGGCCGGCGCGTGCGGCGGGAGACCGGTGCGACCATTCGCGACCTGGTCACCGCGATCCCGTATCTCAACAGCTACATGGACATCCGGCGGTTCACCTCACAGGCGCCGTCGGGGCTGGAGATCCTCGCCAACGACGTGGACCCGGCGGTCTCGACGACGTTCAACGACGACGACTACCGCAGCGTCATCGACGTCCTGGGCAAGCAGTACCCGATCATCCTCACCGACTCGGGCACGGGTCTGCTCTACAGCGCCATGCGCGGCGTCCTCGACCTCGCCGACCAGTTGATCATCATCTCCACGCCCTCCGTGGACGGTGCGAGCAGCGCCAGCACAACCCTCGACTGGCTGTCCGCGCACGGCTACGCGGATCTGGTCTCGCGGAGCATCACCGTGATCTCGGGAGTCCGGGAGACCGGGAAGATGATCAAGGTCGAGGACATCGTGTCCCACTTCGAGACCCGCTGCCGCGGGGTGATCGTCGTGCCGTTCGACGAGCATCTGTCGGCGGGCGCCGAGGTGGACCTGGACATGATGCGGCCCAAGACCCGTGAGGCGTACTTCAACCTCTCGGCCATGGTCGCGGAGGACTTCACCCGCGCCCAGCAGCAGCAGGGGCTGTGGACGGGCGACGGCGGGGCTCAGCCGCCGCAGGTGGCCCCGCCGATGCCCGGACAGGCCCAGCAGCCCTACCCCGGCCAGCAGCCCTATCCGGGCTCCTACGCGCCTCAGCAGGGGCAGCAGCCGCAGTACCCCGGATACCCGCAGCAAGGCGGTCAGCAGGGCGGCCAGCAAGGCTGGCAGCAGTCCTACGGGCAGGGGCAGCAGCCGCAGCCCGGCCAGCCGTGGCAGCAGGTCCAGCCGGGTCAGCCCGGGCAGCCGGAGCAGCCCTGGCAGCAGCAGCCCCCTGGGCCGCAGCAGTAGCAAGGGGCTACAGCAGTAGCAAGCGCAAGCGATGCGCCCCGTGGGCCCGGATCACCGGGCCCACGGGGCGCATCCACGTTCACCGCACGGCGTACCTCACGGGCGCACCGCACACCGCACGGCATGCCTCACGGGCCCACCGCACGTCGCCTCAGCGGCTGCTGCCGTGCTCCTCGACGAGTTCACGGGCCCGCTTCACATCGGCCGCCATGCGCTCCAGCAGCGCCTCGATCGAGTCGAACTTCTCCTGGCCCCGCAGATAGGCCAGGAAGTCGACCTCGACATGGAGTCCGTACAGATCCAGTCCGACCCGGTCGATCGCATACGCCTCGACCGTCCGCTCGGTCCCGTCGAACTGCGGATTGGTGCCGACCGAGATCGCCGCGGGCATCGCCTCGCCCCGCGCCGTCAGCCACCCGGCGTAGACGCCGTCGGCCGGGATCGCGGTGTGCGGCGGGGTCTCCAGGTTGGCCGTCGGGAAGCCCAGTTCACGGCCGCGCTGCGCACCGCGCACCACCACGCCCTCGACCCGGTGCGGCCGGCCGAGGACCTCCATCGCGCCCGCGACATCGCCCTCGGCGACCAGTCGGCGCACCAGCGTGGAGGAGAACGGCTCGCCGCCGCCCGCCTCGCCGCGCTCGTACAGGTCGATGACCTCGACCTCGTAGTCGTAGGTGGTGCCGAGCTCGCGCAGGAACGCGACGTTCCCGGCGGCCTTGTGGCCGAAGCGGAAGTTGGGGCCCTCCACCACGACCCGTGCGTGCAACTTGTCGACCAGCACCTTCACGACGAAGTCGGCGGGGGTGAGCCGGGAGAACTCCGCCGTGAACGGCAGGACCAGCACCGCGTCCACGCCCAGCCCGGCCATCAGCTCCGCGCGCCGCTGATGCGTGGCCAGCAGCGGTGGATGGCTGCCGGGCCGCACGACCTCGCTCGGATGGGGGTCGAAAGTGACCACGACCGCCGGTACGCCCAGCTCACGCGCCCGTGCCACGGCACGGCCGATGATCAGCTGGTGCCCTCGGTGCACCCCGTCGTAGGAACCGATGGTGACGACGCTGCGCCCCCAGCCCTCAGGGATGTCCTCCAAGCCACGCCAGCGCTGCACTTTGCCCGCTCCTCGCCCGAACCTTTGTCTGTCGACTTCGCAGGTCTAAGACTGCCATGCCCCGGTCGCCCGCCTCGCATCGGTGGTCTCCACGAGCGCCAGGACCGGCCGGAAAGCCACCGTAGGCGGCCGGTCCTGGCGCTCGCAACGCAGCACGGAGTCAGAGATGACACACCGCGGTGCCCTGGCCCCGACGCGGCCCGATGGCCTCATACGAAGACGGCCAGGCTCTTCGCCTTGCCCTTCGACTCCTCCACGAGGGCGAGAAAACGCCCCTCCGGCCCGAAGACCGCGACCGGCCCCGGCCCCGAATCCGACCCCGAACCCGGATCCAGCGCCCCCTCCCCCGAGGGCATGTCGATCCGCACGCCGTTGCCCAGCAGCCGGGCCTGGTGATCGTCCACGTCCCAGCGCGGGAAGGCGGCGGCCGCCGCCTCGGCGATGGGCATGATCTCCAGCGACTCCTCCAGGC
This sequence comes from Streptomyces sp. 11-1-2, assembly GCF_003595545.1. Classification (NCBI taxonomy): domain Bacteria; kingdom Bacillati; phylum Actinomycetota; class Actinomycetes; order Kitasatosporales; family Streptomycetaceae; genus Streptomyces; species Streptomyces sp. 11-1-2. The sequence continues at coordinate 7,810,995 of NZ_CP022545.1, read as the reverse complement.
TCTCCAGCGTCCTGGCCGCCTCCAGTCCGTACGGGCCGACCCGGGTGCGGCGCAGGGCCGTCAGATGGCCGCCGGCGCCGAGTCCGGCGCCCAGGTCGCGCGCCAGCGCCCGGATGTAGGTGCCGGAGGAGCACACCACCGTGACGTCCAGGTCGAGGACGGTGGTGCCGTCCTCCGCCTTGGCCTCGCGGCGGTCGTGGAGGACGAAGGAGGAGACGGTCACCGGCCGCGCCGGGATCGCGAACTCCTCGCCCTCCCGAGCCCGTGCGTAGGAGCGCTTGCCGTCGATCTTGATGGCGCTGACCTTCGAGGGGACCTGCTGGATGTCCCCGGTCAGCTCCTCGATCCCGGCCTCGACGGCGCCCGGTTCGACCCCGGCGGCGCCGTCCGATGCGGTGATCTCGCCCTCCGCGTCATCGGTGACCGTGGCCTGGCCGAGCCGGATGGTGGCCCGGTACTCCTTCTCGGTCAGCGCCAGATGGCCCAGCAGCCGGGTCGCCTTCTCCACGCCGACCACGAGCACGCCCGTGGCCATCGGGTCCAGTGTCCCGGCGTGGCCGACCCGCCGGGTGCGGGCGAAGCGGCGCATCCTGGCGACGACGTCGTGCGAGGTGAAACCGGCCGGCTTGTCGACGATCACCAGGCCGTCCGGTGCCCCGGAACCGGCCCTGCCCTTGCGCGTCATACGTCCGATGAACCCTTGCCGTCCGTGCCGGACCCTTCGCCGTCCGCGCCGGGCTCCGCGTCGTCCGTGCCGGGCTCCTCGTCGTCCTCGTCCTCGCCCGGCTTGCGGTAAGGATCGGCGTCGCCGGCGTAGCTGGCGCCCGAGGACGCCTCGCGCACCTGGGCGTCCGCCTCCCTGGCCTTGGCGAGCAGGTCGTCGATGGTGCGGGCGTTCTCCGGCAGTGCGTCCGGGACGAACGTCAGGGTCGGGGTGAAACGCACCCCCGTCTGGCGTCCGACCTCCGACCGCAGCACACCCTTGGCGCTCTCCAGGGCCGCGGCGGAGGCCGCCCGCTCCTCGTCGTCGCCGAAGACCGTGTAGAAGACGGTCGCCTCCCGCAGATCACCGGTGATCCGGGTGTCGGTGATGGTCACATAGCCCAGCCGCGGGTCCTTGATCCGCCGCTGCAGAGTCTCCGCGACCACGACCCGGATGCGGTCCGCCAGCTTGCGTGCCCGCGCGGTGTCGCTCATGCGTCTTCTTCTCTCTTCTTCGCGTCAGTCATCGATTGCCGCGGCGGTCTGCCACCGCCGATCCGGCCCTCATTCATCATCGCCACCGTGGAACCGCCGTCGCACCGACAACAGCTCCACCTCCGGCCGCGCCGCCACCAGCCGCTCGCAGCGGTCGAGCACGTCCGTGAGATGGCCCGCGTCCCCGGAGACCATCGCCAGGGCGATCTGGGCCCTGCGGTAGAGGTCCTGGTCCCCGACCTCCGCCGCGCTCACCGCGAATTTGCGGTGCAGCTCGGCGACGATCGGGCGGACGACGGAGCGCTTCTCCTTCAACGACCGTACGTCGCCGAGAAGCAGGTCAAAGGACAACGTCCCTACATACATGCGGTCCGGGTCAAGCCACCCGTGGGGCCTTTGTGAATGCGGGCTTCTCGCACCGTACACGCAAGGGCCGGGGCCGATCGACGGAAATTTCTCCGCCGACCGGCCCCGGTGGGACAGCCGCTTGTCAGCCGCGCGGCTTCTCGCGCATCTCGTACGTCGCGATGACGTCGTCGATCTTGATGTCGTTGTAGCTGCCGAGGTTGATACCGCCCTCGAAGCCTTCGCGAATCTCGGTGACGTCGTCCTTGAAGCGGCGCAGACCCTCGATGTTGAGGTTCTCCGCGATGACCTTACCGTCGCGGACGAGGCGGGCCTTGGTGTTCCGCTTGACCTCGCCGGAGCGGATGAGCACACCGGCGATGTTGCCCAGCTTGGACGAGCGGAAGACCTCGCGGATCTCCGCCGTACCGAGCTCGACCTCTTCGTACTCCGGCTTCAGCATGCCCTTCAGGGCCGCCTCGATCTCCTCGATCACCTGGTAGATGACCGAGTAGTACCGGACGTCCACGCCCTCGCGCTCGGCCATCTGCGTGGCACGCCCATCGGCGCGCACGTTGAAGCCGATGACGATGGCGTCGGAGCCGGTCGCCAGGTCGATGTCGGTCTCGGTGACCGCACCCACACCGCGGTGCAGGACGCGCAGGTCGACCTCTTCGCCGACGTCGAGCTGGAGCAGCGAGGACTCGAGAGCCTCCACCGAACCGGACGCGTCGCCCTTGATGATGAGGTTGAGCTGCTGGACCTGACCGGCCTTGAGCACCTTGTCCAGGTCCTCCAGGGAGACCCGGCGGGTGCGCTTGGCGAACGCCGCGTTCCGCTCGCGGGCGGCACGCTTCTCGGCGATCTGGCGGGCGGTGCGGTCCTCGTCGACGACGAGGAAGTTGTCGCCCGCACCGGGCACGTTGGTCAGACCGAGCACCAGGACCGGGGTCGCCGGGCCGGCCTCTTCCAGCGCGTTCCCGTTGTCGTCGAGCATCGCCCGGACGCGGCCGTAGGCGTCGCCCGCGACCATCGTGTCGCCGACCCGCAGGGTGCCGCGCTGGACCAGCACGGTGGCCACGGCGCCGCGGCCACGGTCGAGGTGCGCCTCGATCGCGATGCCCTGCGCGTCCTGCTCCGCGTTGGCGCGCAGGTCGAGCGAGGCGTCCGCGGTCAGGACGACGGCCTCGAGCAGGTCGTCGATGTGCAGCCCCTGCTTGGCGGAGATGTCGACGAACATGGTGTCGCCGCCGTACTCCTCGGCCACCAGGCCGTACTCGGTCAGCTGACCGCGCACCTTGGTCGGGTCCGCGCCCTCGACGTCGATCTTGTTGACCGCGACCACGATCGGCACATCGGCCGCCTTGGCGTGGTTCAGCGCCTCGATCGTCTGCGGCATCACACCGTCGTTGGCCGCCACCACGAGGATCGCGATGTCGGTCGACTTGGCACCACGGGCACGCATGGCGGTGAACGCCTCGTGACCCGGGGTGTCGATGAAGGTGATCCTGCGCTCTTCCTCGTTGACCTCGGTCGAGACCTGGTAGGCACCGATGTGCTGGGTGATGCCGCCGGCCTCGCCCGCGATGACGTTCGTCTTGCGGATCGCGTCCAGCAGTCGCGTCTTACCGTGGTCGACGTGACCCATGACGGTCACCACCGGCGGACGCGCGACGAGCATCTCCTCGCCGCCCTCGTTCTCGCCGAACTCGATGTCGAAGGACTCGAGAAGCTCGCGGTCCTCCTCCTCCGGGCTGACGATCTCGACGTTGTAGTTCATCTCGTCGGCGAGGAGCTGCAGCGTCTCGTCGGAGACGGACTGCGTCGCGGTGACCATCTCGCCGAGGTTGAGCATCACGGCGACCAGCGACGCCGGGTTGGCGTTGATCTTCTCCGCGAAGTCGGTGAGCGAGGCACCCCGCGACAGCCGGACCGTCTGGCCGTTGCCGCGCGGCAGCATCACACCGCCGACGGACGGGGCCTGCATGGCCTCGTACTCCTGGCGCCTCTGCCGCTTCGACTTACGGCCACGACGCGCCGGACCGCCGGGACGGCCGAACGCACCCTGCGTGCCACCACGGCCACCGGGACCACCCGGACGACCGCCGAAGCCGGGACGGCCACCGCCGCCACCGAAGCCGCCGCCACCACCGGGACCGCCCGGACGACCGGCGAAACCGCCGCCGCCACCGGGACGACCGCCACCGGGACCGCCGGGACGACCGGCGAAACCGCCGCCGCCACCGGGACGACCGCCACCGGCACCGCCGGGACGACCGCCGCCGCCGGGACCGCGACCGCCGCCGCCACCGCCGGGACCCGGACGCGGGCCGGCAGCCGGACGCTGCGGCATCATGCCCGGGTTCGGGCGCGCGCCGCCGGGACCCGGACGCGGGCCGCCCCCCTGGGCGCCCTGCGGACGGGGCATCTGGCCCGGAGTGGGACGGGGACCGCCGGGACCGCCCTGGCCACGGCCGGGACCGCCCTGGCCGCCGCCCTGCGGACGCGGGCCGCCGCCGGGCTGACCGCCGGGACGCGGGGCGCCGCCGGGACGGGGCGCCTGCGGGCGCGCCATACCGGTGGAGCCACCGGAGGTGAAGGGGTTGTTACCGGGACGGGGACCGGCCGGACGGGGACCACCCGGACGCGGACGCTCCTGACCACCGGCACGCGGACCGCCACGGCCACCACCCTGACCGCCCTGGCCACCCTGACCCTGGCCGCCCTGACCCTGACCGCCCTGACCCTGGCCCGGTGCACCCGGACGGGCGCCGGGGCGCGGACCGGGCGTGGCGCCCGGCTTGGCGGGCGCGCCCGGCTTGGCCGCGGCGGGCTTGGGGCTGGCGGGACTCGGGGCCGCCGGCGGCGCGGTGAACTCGGGCTGCGCCGGAGCCGCCGGCGCGGGGCCCGGCTTGGGGCCGGGGGCCGCCGGACGGGCAGCGGGCGCGGGACGCGGGCCCGGCGTGGGCGCCGCACCCGGAGTGGGCGCCGCACCGGGGGTGCCGCGCTGGCCCTCGGCGGCCGGCTTGGGGCCGGGCGCCGTCGGGGGCTTGGGGGCGGCCGGACGTGCCGCAGCCGCCGGACCGGGGGTCGGCGGCTTGGGCGTCGCCTTGCGCGGCGCCGAAGGCTTACCGGCGGCACGGCCGGAGCCGTTGCCACCCTGGAATGCGTCAGTCAACTTGCGCACAACCGGCGCCTCGATCGTCGAGGACGCCGAACGTACAAATTCACCGAGTTCTTGGAGCTTGGCCATGACGACCTTGCTCTCAACTCCGAACTCCTTGGCGAGTTCGTATACCCGGACCTTAGCCACTTCGCTCCTTTTAGGTCCGGGTTGTCGCCGGACCGTCGCTACTTCATGGGCGTACTCATCGCGTACTCATCGAGTGCTCATCGCAATCTCGACCTACTTCCGACTCGCGAGGTACCTGACCGCACGGTGTCCCGTGCCGTTCTCTTCCAACTTCTTACTCAGGGTGTCGCCTGCTCACCCTTCTCGACAAACCGGCGGAGCGCCGTGGTGTCGAGCGCCCCCGGCCCCCTGAAGGCCCGGGAAAAGGCCCGGCGGCGAACCGCCAGGTCAAGGCAGACCCGTGTGGGGTGAACATAAGCACCCCGACCGGGGAGCGTACCGCGCCGGTCGGGGACACAAACACCCTCGACCAGCACGATGCGCAGCAGATCGTTCTTGGCCGCCCGATCCCGGCATCCCACACAGGTTCGCTCAGGGCAGGCACCAGCTCGCGTGCGGCCAGACACTGCTTAAGTCTACCTCCCCATACCGACCTCACCCCTTGGGGGGAGTGATCGAATCGTCACTCGATTTCAGGCCGGATCCCACGGGATCCGGCCTGAATCAGCCTTGATCACCCGACTGCTCGGTGTCCGGCCGGATGTCGATCCGCCAGCCGGTCAGCCGGGCCGCCAGCCGGGCGTTCTGCCCCTCCTTGCCGATGGCGAGGGACAGCTGGTAGTCGGGCACGGTGACGCGGGCCGAGCGGGCCGCCAGATCGACCACCTCGACCTTGCTCACCCGCGCGGGTGACAGCGCGTTCGCCACCAGGTCAGCGGGGTCGTCCGACCAGTCGACGATGTCGATCTTCTCGCCGTGCAGCTCGGCCATCACGCTGCGCACCCGGCCGCCCATCGGACCGATGCACGCGCCCTTGGCGTTCAGCCCCGAACGGGTCGACCGGACCGCGATCTTGGTGCGGTGGCCCGCCTCGCGGGCGATCGCCGCGATCTCCACCGAACCGTCCGCGATCTCCGGCACCTCGAGCGCGAAGAGCTTCTTGACCAGATTGGGATGCGTACGCGAAAGAGTCACCGACGGGCCGCGCACGCCCTTGACGACTCGTACGACGTACGTACGCAGCCGGGTGCCGTGCGCGTAGTCCTCGCCCGGGACCTGCTCCTGCACCGGCAGGATCGCCTCGAGACGGCCGATGTCCACCAGCACGTTCTTCGGGTCCTTGCCCTGCTGGACGACGCCGGCGACGACATCGCCCTCCCGCCCCGCGTACTCGCCGAAGGTGATCTCCTCCTCGGCGTCCCGCAGCCGCTGCAGGATGACCTGCTTCGCGGTCGTCGCGGCGATCCGGCCGAAGCCGGAGGGGGTGTCGTCGAACTCGCGGGGCTCCTGCCCCTCCTCCAGATCCTCGGCGTCCTCACGGGCCCATACGGTCACATGGCCGGTGTCGCGGTCCAGCTCCACCCGGGCGCGGCGACGGCTTCCATCGGTGCGGTGGTAGGCGATGAGGAGCGCCGATTCGATCGCCTCGACCAGCAGGTCGAAGGAGATCTCCTTCTCTCGCACCAGACCCCGCAGGGCACTCATGTCGATGTCCACGGCTACGCCTCCTCTTTGCTCTCGTCGTCCTCGCCCGCGGTCTTCTCGTCGGGCTTGCGGTTGAACTCGATCTCCACGCGGGCCTTGGAGATCTCCTCGAAGGCAAGCCGTCTGGCGGTGGGCTTGCGCCCCTTCACACCGGGGACCTCCAGATCGAGCCCCTCGTCGTCCACCGCGACGATCCGGGCGACCAGCTCGCCGTCGTCGGTGAGTCGCGCTCGCATGAGGCGGCCGGTGGCGCGGCGGTAGTGGCGCGGCTCGGTCAGGGGGCGCTCGGCGCCGGGAGAGGTGACCTCGAGGACATACGGGACCTGGCCCATCGCGTCCGTGTCGTCGAGAGTCTTGGAGATGTCCCGGCTCAGCTCCGCACACGTGTCCAGCTGGACGCCGTCGTCGGAATCCACGACCACTCTCAGCACACGCCGCCGCCCAGCCGGTGTCACCTCGACCTCTTCCAGATCCAGATCTCGCGCGCTGACGAGCGGTTCCAGCAGTCCGCGCAGCCTCTCGCTCTGGGTCGTGCTCATCCGGGTGACTCCTCGGCCGCGTGTGCTGTTGTGGGAAGGTCGCGTGTCAGGTCAAAGCCTATCTGTTCCGGCGGCGGGCTGACGATTCGGTGGCCGCTGCCGGGCAGACGGGCTCGGCGCGGGTACGCTCGCCTGCTGTGATCACTACCGGCGGCCGGGAGCGGCCGCAGCCCGGAAAGAGGAACGTGTCGATCACGACTCCCCCACCTCCTCCCACACCCGCATCCGACGCGATGTCTTCGGCCTCCCCGGCGTCCGCGAAGTCCTCGGCGGACGCCGCCGCGGTGCCCCGGCGGCGGAGTCTGCTGCTGGGCGGCGGAGCGCTGGGGGCGGTCGCGCTGCTGAGCGGCTGTTCCGACGATGCCGAGCCCCGGCGCGACGCGGGCGGCGAGGCGGCCGTCGCCCAGCTGCGGGCGCGGGGCGCTCGGGACTCCACCGCACTCCTCGCGCGCTACGACGCGACCGTGGACGCGCATCCCGACCTCGCGCAGCGGCTGGCGCCGCTGCGGGAGGAGACGGCCCGGCATGCCGCGGTCTTCACCACAAAGGACCGGTCCGCCTCCCCCTCCGCGACCGCGTCGCGCTCGCCCTCGGCGGGCGGGCAGCGGGTGCCGAAGGTGCCCGAGGACGAGAAACAGGCCCTCTCCGCCCTCGCCCAGGCCGAGCGCCAGACCGCCGACACCCGCACGGCCGCGCTCGCCACCGCGCCGCCCGAGCTGGCCCGGCTGCTGGCCTCCGTCGCGGCCTGCGGCGCCGCCCACGTGTATCTCCTCACGCAGCGCGGCACGGATTCGTGATCACGCTCGGGACCACCGGGAAGGGGTACTGACATGGCCTCTCGAGCAGGCCGATCGGCCGTCGGCGAACGGGCCGCGGCGCTCAGGGCCGCACAGGCCGCGCTCGCCGCCGAGCACGCCGCGGTGTACGGATACGGCGTCGTCGGCGGGCGGATCGGCGACGACCGGCTCGCGGAGGCGCGCGAAGGCTACGCCGCGCACCGCGCGCGCCGGGACGACCTCGCCCGCACCGTGCGCGACCTCGGCGGCAGCCCCGAGGCCGCGGCGCCCGCCTACGCCCTGCCCTTCGCGGTGCCGGACGCGCCCGCCGCGGTGCGGCTCGCGGCCGAGCTGGAGAACCGGGTCGCCGCCGTCTACGCCGACCTCGTCCGGGCCTCGACCGGGTCCCTGCGCCGCCAGGCGGCGGGGGCGCTGCGGGAGGCGGCGGTCCGGGCGGTGCGCTGGCGGGGCGGCGGCGTAGCCTTCCCTGGACTCACCGAACGCGCCGCACCGGCCACTCCGTCGGCATCGCCCAGCGGTGGGGCGGACGGGGTGTGAGACCGATGGGGTCTGTGAAGTCATTGATGGTGGAGGGGACAGCTCAGGAATGGCATCGGCACCACAGCCCGGCGGCCGCGATACGGCCCGCGTCCAGGTGCCGAAGCGGCTCCTGGACGCGCTGAGCGACAGCCCGGCGAGCGCCGTGCGGAGCTGGCTCGACGCCCTGCCCGAGACGGTCGAGCAGCAGCTCGCGGCGTGGGAGCTGACCCTGGAGCGGGTGTCGGCGCCCGGCGGGCGCCGCGGACTCGTCGCGCTCGTACGGCAGGCGGACGGCACGCCGGCGGCGCTGAAGCTCCCGGTCCCCGGCCCGGACGCCGACCATGAGCGGGCCGCCCTCGCGCACTGGGACGGCTGGGGCGCGGCCCGGCTGCTGCGCGCCGACCCGGACACCGGTGCGCTGCTGATCGAGGGGCTGCGCAGCACGGTCTCGCTGCGCTCGCTGCCCGAGGCGAAGGCGGTGCTGGAGGCGGCGGGGACGGTGCGGCGGCTGTGGGTGGCGCCGCCCGAGGGACATCCGTTCGCGTCGGTCACCGGGCGTACGGAGGAGGAGCGCGAAACCCTGCGGACGCTCGGCGCCGGGAGCTGGGCGGCGGAGGCCCGCCCGCTGACCGACGAGGCGCTGGAGCTGCGGGAGGCACTGCCCGCCGAGCCGCCCGAGGAGGTGCTGCTGCACGGCGACTTCCGGCAGGGGAAGGTGCTGGCCGGGGAGCGCACGCCCTGGCTCGCGGTGGGCCCGTCGCCGGTCGTGGGCGAGCGCGCGTACGACCTGGCGCGGCTGGTGCTCGACCGCTGCGAGGACCTGGCCGCCGGCCCCGGCCCCGCCGCGGCCGCGCGCCGCCGGGTCGGCAAGCTGGCGGATGCCCTGGAGGTCGACCGCGACCGGCTGCGGGGCTGGTCCTTCTACCGCGCCGTCGAGACGGGCCTGCGCCACGCCGCCGCGGGCGACCGCCGCCGCGCGGAGCTGCTGCTGGAGTTCGCGGGCTGGCTGTAACGGGGCCTGGCTGTAACGGTGGCCCCGCCCCCAACCCCCTTGCCGAGTGCCGGTTTCGTCTCGCGCCTGCGGCGCAATCGAGCAGCGGAGCAGGGGTGCCGGGCCGAGCCGCGTCGCGTCGCCGACCGCCGGGCCGGTGGGGACGAGCGCCGGTGGCGGCTTCCGTAACGGGGAGCCGAAGCACCCAGCACGCGGAATCCCCGGCTCCCGGGCGTGGAAGCGCGGGAGCCGGGGATTCCGGATCGTCCGGTGCGGGTCCGCCCGTCAGGCGGTGGCGGTGGCGGTGAGGCGAGAGATCGCCTCGTCGATCGGCAGCTCCTCGCGCTCACCCGTACGGCGGTCCTTCAGCTCGACGACGCCGTCCTTGGCGCCGCGGCCCACGACCAGGATGGTCGGGACGCCGATCAGCTCGGCGTCGGTGAACTTCACGCCCGGGGAGACGCCTGCGCGGTCGTCGACCATGACGCGCACACCCGCCGTGCCCAGCTTCTCGGCGATGTCGAGCGCCAGCTCGGTCTGGAGGGCCTTGCCCGCCGCGACGATGTGGACATCGGCCGGAGCGACCTCGCGGGGCCAGCAGAGGCCCGACTCGTCGTGGGTCTGCTCGGCGAGCGCGGCGACGGCTCGGGAGACGCCGACGCCGTACGAGCCCATCGTGACCCGCGCGGGCTTGCCGTTCTGGCCGAGCACATCGAGCTGGAAGGCGTCGGCGTACTTGCGGCCGAGCTGGAAGATGTGGCCGATCTCGATCGCCCGGTCCAGCTCGATGCCCGAACCGCAGCGGGGGCAGGGGTCGCCCGGCTCGACCACGACGACGTCGAGGTAGTCGTCGACCTCGAAGTCACGGCCGCAGACCACGTTGCGCGCGTGGGTGTCGGGCTTGTTGGCGCCGGTCACCCAGGCGGTGCCGGGGGCGATGCGCGGGTCGGCGATGTAGCGCAGGGACTTGCCCGCCAGGCCCTGCGGGCCGACGTAGCCGCGCACCAGCTCGGGGCGGCCCTCGAAGTCCTCGGCCGTGACGAGCTCGACGACGGCGGGGGCGAGGTGCTCGCCCAGCTTGCCCAGGTCCACCTCGCGGTCGCCGGGGACACCCACCGCGGTGATCTCGCCGTCGACCTTGACCAGGAGGTTCTTCAGGGTGGCGGAGGCCGGGACGCCGAGGTAGTCGGCGAGGGTCTCGATGGTCGGGGTGTCGGGGGTGTCCAGCTCCTCCAGGGGCCCGTGCTCGGCGCCCTCGACCGGCGATACGGCCACCGTGACCGCCTCGGTGTTCGCGGCGTAGTCGCAGTTCGGGCAGTCGACGAAGGTGTCCTCGCCGGCCGCCGCCGGGGCCAGGAACTCCTCGGAGGCCGAGCCGCCCATCGCGCCGGAGACCGCGGAGACGATGCGGTAGTCCAGGCCGAGGCGCTGGAAGATCCGCTGGTACGCCTCGCGGTGCAGCCGGTAGGACTCGGCGAGGCCCTCGTCGGTGGTGTCGAAGGAGTACGAGTCCTTCATCAGGAACTCGCGCCCGCGCAGCACGCCCGAGCGGGGGCGGGCCTCGTCCCGGTACTTGGTCTGGATCTGGTAGAGCATGACCGGCAGGTCCTTGTAGGACGTGCACTGGTCCTTGACCGTCAGGGTGAAGATCTCCTCGTGGGTCGGGCCGAGGAGGTAGTCGGCGCCCTTACGGTCCTTGATCCGGAAGAGCAGATCGCCGTACTCGTCCCAGCGGCCGCTCACCTCGTACGGCTCACGGGGCAGCAGCGCGGGCAGGAGGACCTCCTGGGCGCCGATGGCGTCCATCTCCTCGCGGACGATCCGCGAGACGTTCTCCAGGACCTTCTTGCCGATCGGCAGCCAGGTCCAGATGCCCGCGGCGGCGCGGCGGACGTAGCCGGCGCGGACGAGCAGCTTATGGCTGGCGGTCTCGGCGTCCGCCGGGTCTTCGCGCAGCGTCTTCAGCATTGTCGTGGACAAGCGCTGGACGTTGACGGCGTGGGCCATGGGGTCTCTCCTGCGTGCGATGGGATGTTCAGGAGGTTAGCCGCACCGGTCGGTTTCCCGGAAATGCGTAAGGCACGGACAGGGCCTAGCGGCGGCGCAGCGGCAGCGGGGCTCCCATCACGGCGTACGGGCTCGGGGCGCTCGGGAAGAGCACGGGGCGGGCGAGGTCGCGGTAGCCCAGTGAGTGGTAGAGCGCGCGGGCCGGGCTCTCGCTGTCGATGGCGGAGAGGATCGAGCGCGGCTGGTCGGCCCCGTCCGTGATCGTCGTGATCAGCTCTCGGCCGATACCGCGGTCCTGGAAGTCGGGGTGGACGTGCAGCTCGGTGATGACGAACGAGTCGTCCAGCCAGTCGTCCTGCCCGGCCGCGCGCAGATACGGCTGGACGACCGTCGACCACCAGTGGGTGCGGTTGTTGGGCATGCCGTAGACGAAGCCGACGAGCCGGCCGGAGGGGGTGGTCGCGCCGAGCGCGCGGGCGCCGGGGCTCTTGAGATGGCGCAGCACGATGTGGCGTCGTACGCCGATCTCCTCGCCGGTCAGCCCGAAGGCGACGGCCTGAACGGCGAGCGCTTCGTCCACGCGTGCGGCGAGGTCGAGCGACCCGACGACGACGTCTTCGGGTTCCGGGGTCCGCCCCCCGGCAAGATGCAGCATGGGCGGCACCCTACTTGGCCGTCGATCAGAACAGCACACTCATGAACGCGCCGACTTCCCGGAAGCCGACCCGGCGGTACGCGGCGCGGGCCGCGGTGTTGAAGTCGTTGACGTACAGGCTCACCACGGGAGCGACCTCGCCCAGCGCATAGCGCAGCACGGCCGCCATCCCGGTCTCGGAGAGGCCGTGGCCGCGGTACTCGGGGGCGACCCATACGCCCTGGATCTGACAGGCGTGCGGGGTGGCCGCGCCGATCTCGGCCTTGAACACCACCCGGCCGTTCTCGATCCGGGCGAAGGAGCGCCCGGCGGTGACGAGCTCGGCGACCCGCGCCTGGTAGAGCAGCCCGCCGTCGCCCGCGAGCGGCGAGACGCCGACCTCCTCGGTGAACATCGCCACGCACGCCGGCATGATCACGTCCATCTCGTCCTTACGGACGCGGCGCACCAGCGGATCGGGCGGGACGTCGGCGGGCATCGCGTTGGTGACCATCAGCGGCTGCCGGGCTCGGACCTCACGAGCCGGGCCCCAGCTCGGCTCGAGCAGGGACCACAGTCCGGCGGTGGTCTCGGCGGGGCCGACGATCGAGGAGCAGCGGCGGCCGGCCCGGCGGGCGCGCTCGGCGAAGCCGCGCACGGCCTCGGGGGTGGCGCAGATGGGCACCAGGTTGGCTCCGGCGTAGCAGAGCGACTCCAGCCGTCCGCCGGAGTACCAGCCCCACATCTCGCCGCCGAGCCGCCACGGATCCAGTCCGGCGACCTGGACGCGGGCGGCCACGAAGGCGTTCGAGACAGGGTCGCGGTTGAGCACCGCGAGGGCCGCGTCGAGCTCATGGGGCTCGAGGACCCTGGTCGTGGACGTGGTCAGCACGTGTCGGTCTGCCTCACGTGGTGCGGGCCTGCGGGCCGGGGACGTCAATTCTCCAGACTCTATCGCGCAGGTCCAGAAGGGGGTTTTTCGAGGGCTCGGTTCGCCTCCGGGGCACTTCGGTCGCCTCCGGCCACCGCTGGGCGGGCTGCCCCCGCCGGGAAGAATGCCGCGCCCGAAGGCGAACCGAGCCTCGAAAAAATCAGCTGATGGAGACCTGGGGTTCGCCGGAGGCGATGCCGTCCTTCTCCATCTGCTCGGCGATCTTCATGGCCTCGTCGATCAAGGTCTCCACGATCTTCGACTCCGGCACGGTCTTGATGACCTCGCCCTTGACGAAGATCTGCCCCTTGCCATTACCCGAAGCGACACCCAGATCCGCCTCACGCGCCTCACCGGGGCCGTTCACCACACACCCCATGACCGCCACCCGCAGCGGAACCTCCATGCCCTCCAGACCGGCCGTCACCTCATCCGCCAGCTTGTACACATCCACCTGCGCCCGCCCACACGACGGACACGAGACGATCTCCAACCGCCGCTGCCGCAGATTCAACGACTCCAGAATCTGGATCCCGACCTTGACCTCCTCCGCCGGAGGCGCCGACAGCGAGACCCGGATCGTGTCCCCGATCCCCTCACTCAGCAGCGCACCGAACGCCACCGCCGACTTGATCGTCCCCTGAAACGCCGGACCCGCCTCCGTCACACCCAGATGCAACGGATAGTCACACTGCGCCGCGAGCTGACGGTAGGCATTGACCATCACCACCGGATCGTTGTGCTTCACCGAGATCTTGATATCCCGGAAACCATGCTCCTCGAACAGCGAGCACTCCCACAACGCCGACTCCACCAACGCCTCCGGCGTGGCCTTCCCGTACTTCTCCAGCAACCGCTTGTCCAACGACCCCGCGTTCACCCCGATACGGATCGGCACACCCGCATCCGACGCCGCCCTCGCGATCTCCTTGACCTTGTCGTCGAACTGCCGGATGTTCCCCGGATTCACCCGCACCGCCGCACACCCGGCATCAATCGCCGCGAACACATACTTCGGCTGGAAATGAATGTCCGCGATCACCGGAATCTGCGACTTCCTCGCGATCACCGGCAACGCGTCCGCGTCATCCTGCGACGGACACGCCACCCGCACGATCTGACAGCCCGACGCCGTCAGCTCCGCGATCTGCTGCAGCGTCGCCCCGATATCCGCCGTCACCGTCGTCGTCATCGACTGAACCGAGATCGGAGCGTCGCCACCCACGGCCACCGGACCGACCTGGATCTTCCGGCTGACCCTGCGCTCGGCGAGCTTGGCCGGTACGGACGGCATTCCTAGCGAAATCGCAGTCATCTGGTTCGTAACCCCAAGAAGGTGTGTGCGTGGCCGGAGATCAGCGGACTCCGATCTCCGAGATTACGGCAACGGTGATGGCGTCAGCACACCGCGCTCCTGAAGTCCACCTAAAGGTGAACTTCAGGACATCTCGCGTCATCAAGAGATTTTCACGGGGTTCACGACGTCCGCCACCAGGACGAGGAGGGTGAAGCAGATGAAGACTCCGGCGATCACATAGGCGACCGGCATCATCTTCGCCACATCGAACGGCCCGGGGTCGGGCCGCCGGACCAGCCGGGCGGTGTGGCGCCGGATGGCCTCCCACAGCGCGCCCGCGATATGGCCGCCGTCCAGCGGCAGCAGCGGGAGCATGTTGAACAGGAACAGCGAGAGGTTGAATCCGGCCACCAGGAAGAGCATGGTCGCGATCCGCTGGGAGGGCGGGATGTCGAGGCTGGCGACCTCGCCGCCGACCCGGGCCGCGCCCACGACGCCCATCGGGGAGTCGGCCTTGCGCTCGCCGTCCCCGAAGGCCGCGTTCCACAGGTCCGGGACCTTGGAGGGCAGCGCGATCATGGAGTCGATGCCGTCGTGGACCATGGAGCCCATGCGGTCCACGGACTGCCCGAAGGACTGCTGGACCACGCCGTTGGCCGGGGTGAAGCCGAGGAAGCCGGCGGTGACGTACTCACCCTCGACATAGCCGCCGTTCCCGTCGGACTTGGCGACCTGGTTCTTTATGAGGTTGGCGTGCAGGGTCTTGCGGACGCCGTCCCGCTCGATGGTGATCGTGGCGGGGCCGGTGGTCTCGCGGATGTCCTTCTGGAGCGCGCCCCAGTCCGGGGTGCGGTGCCCGTTGAAGGCGATGATCTTGTCCCGCGGCTGCAGACCGGCGGCCTTGGCCGGGGAGTCCTTGGCGGTCTTGGGGCACTTGTCGGTGGCGGACGAGGCCGCGACCACGCATTGGGAGACCGTGCCCACGCTGGTGGTCTGGGTGTTGACGCCGAAGCTCATCATCACCCCGAGGAAGATCACCACGGCGAGGATCAGGTTCATAAAGGGCCCGGCGAACATGACGATCACGCGCTTCCACGGCTTGCGCGTGTAGAAGAGGCGCTTCTCGTCGCCGGGCTGGAGCTCCTCGAAGGCGGCCGACCGGGCGTCCTCGATCATGCCGCGCCAGGGGGAGGTGGAGCGGGCGGTGAGCTTGCCGTCGTCGCCCGGCGGGAACATCCCGATCATGCGGATGTAGCCGCCGAACGGGACCGCCTTGATGCCGTACTCGGTGTCTCCCTTCTTGCGGGAGAAGATCGTCGGCCCGAAGCCGACCATGTACTGCGGGACCCGGATGCCGAAGAGCTTGGCCGTGGAGAGATGGCCGAGCTCATGCCAGGCGATCGAGATCAGCAGGCCGACGGCGAACACCACTATGCCGAGGACCGTCATCAGTGTCGTCATGCGCGAGCCTCCGGGGTCGCCTTCGCCGCTCTGGCGGCCAGTTCCGTTGCGCGGGCGCGGGCCCATGTCTCAGCCTCGAGGACGTCCGCGACGGTGAGCCGGGTTCCCACGGCGGGGGTGCCGTGCTCGGCCACCACCTCGGCGACCGTATCGACGATTCCGTTGAAAGGCAGCTTTCCGTCAAGGAACGCGTCCACGCACTCCTCGTTCGCCGCGTTGAAGACGGCCGGGGCGGTGCCGCCGAGGCCGCCGACATGGCGGGCGAGGCCGACCGAGGGGAACGCTTCGGTGTCGAGGGGAAAGAACTCCCAGGTGTGGGCCTTGGTCCAGTCACAGCCGGGCGCGGCGTCCGGCACCCGCTCGGGCCAGCCGAGGCCGAGCGCGATGGGCATCCGCATATCCGGCGGGCTCGCCTGGGCGAGCGTCGAGCCATCGGTGAATTCAACCATCGAGTGGATATACGACTGAGGGTGGACCACCACCTCAATCCGCTCGAAGGGAATGTCGTACAGCAGATGGGCCTCGATGACCTCGAGGCCCTTGTTGACGAGGGTCGCGGAGTTGATCGTGACCACCGGGCCCATGTCCCAGGTGGGGTGGGCCAGCGCCTGCTCCGGGGTGACCGAGGCCAGCTCCCGCTTCGTCCGGCCGCGGAACGGGCCGCCGGAGGCGGTGACGACCAGCTTGCGGACCTCCTCGCGGGCGCCGCCGAGCAGCGCCTGGAAGAGCGCGGAGTGCTCGGAGTCGACGGGGACGATCTGGCCGGGCTTGGCGACGGCCTTGACCAGGGGGCCGCCGACGATGAGCGATTCCTTGTTGGCCAGCGCCAGCACCCGGCCCGCCTCCAGGGCGGCCAGGGTCGGCGCCAGGCCGATGGAGCCGGTGATGCCGTTGAGCACGGTGTGGCACTGGGAGCGGGCGAGCTCGGTGGCCGCGTCGGGCCCCGCCAGGATCTCGGGGAGCGGCTCACCGGCTCCGTAGAGCGCGCTCAGCGCCTCGCGCACCTCGGGCACCGCCTCCGGACGGGCGACCGCCACCCTCTCCACCCGCAGCAGGTGGGCCTGCTCGGCGAGGAGCCCGGCCCGTCCCCCGGCGGCGGACAGGCCGGTCACGCGGAAGCTGTCGGGGTTGCGCACCACCACGTCGATGGCCTGGGTGCCGATCGAACCGGTGGAGCCCAGGATCACGATGTCGCGCACGCTCTCCGCGGCGGTGGCCGCCGGAAAGCGCAGATGCGGGTCAGCCAGGGATTCCGTCATCCCCCCATTGTGGCGGCAAGGGATGACGGCTCGGGGACACGCCCCGGGTTACGGCGATCACGGGCTTCAGCGGCCTCCGAAGTGACTCCTCGGTCCTCTTCAGTGACTCCTCGGTGACTCCTCGGCCGCTCCTCAGTGGATGGGGCGGTGGACGTTCTGTGCGGCGGTCGGGCCGGGGGTGGCGTCGGCGATCCAGGGGCCGTCGCCGCTGGGGTCGAGAACGCCCTGCTCGAGCCACTCGTACGCCCCGGAGAGCACCCCGGAGACCACCTTGCGGTCGAGCTCGTCGGTGTTGGTCCACAGCCGCCCGAAGAGCTCGTCGGCGCGGATCCTGGCCTGCCGGCAGAACGCGTCGGCCAGCTGGTAGGCCGCGACGCCGTGGTCACCGCGCGAGCGCAGCATCTCGGCCCGTACGCAGGCCGCGCTCATCGCGAACAGCTCCGCGCCGATGTCCACGATCCGGGCGAGGAAGCCCTGTTTGGTCTCCATCCGGCCCTGCCAGCGGGACATGGCGTAGAACGTCGAGCGGGCCAGCTTGCGCGCCGAGCGCTCCACATAGCGCAGATGCGGTGAGAGGTCCGGATGTCCGGCGGGGTTGAACTCCGGGTAGGCGCGTGGCAGTTGGCCGGGACCGGCGAGCAGTCCTGGCAGCCAGCGGGCGTAGAAGCCGCCGGCCTTGGCGGCCGCCTTGCCCTTGTCCTGCAGCGACTTGTCGGGGTCGATGAGATCGCCCGCCACCGACAGATGGGCGTCCACCGCCTCGCGGGCGATGAGGAGATGCATGATCTCGGTCGAGCCCTCGAAGATCCGGTTGATGCGCAGATCGCGGAGCATCTGCTCGGCGGGGACGGCCCGCTCCCCGCGGGCGGCCAGCGAAGCCGCGGTCTCATAGCCCCGGCCGCCGCGGATCTGGACCAGTTCGTCGGCCATCAGCCAGGCCATCTCGCTGCCGTAGAGCTTGGCGAGCGCCGCCTCGATGCGGATGTCGTTGCGGTCCTCGTCGGCCATCTGGGAGGCGAGGTCGATGACGGCCTCCAGGGCGAAGGTGGTCGCCGCGATGAAGGAGATCTTGGCGCCGACGGCCTCGTGCTCGGCGATGGGCTTGCCCCACTGCTCACGGGCGGCGGACCATTCGCGGGCGATCTTCAGGCACCACTTGCCGGCGCCCGCGCACATCGCGGGCAGCGACAGCCGTCCGGTGTTGAGCGTGGTCAGCGCGATCTTGAGGCCGGCGCCTTCGGGGCCGATCCGGTTGGCGGCCGGGACGCGGACCTGGTGGAGGCGGGTGACGCCGTTCTCCAGGCCGCGCAGCCCCATGAAGG
This sequence comes from Streptomyces sp. 11-1-2, assembly GCF_003595545.1. Lineage (NCBI taxonomy): Bacteria > Bacillati > Actinomycetota > Actinomycetes > Kitasatosporales > Streptomycetaceae > Streptomyces > Streptomyces sp. 11-1-2. Next base: position 7,792,859 of record NZ_CP022545.1, on the reverse strand, counting down.
CGTTGCGCTTCTCGACGGTGACGCCCTCGGAGGCGGTCTCCACGACGAACGCGGTGATGCCGCCCTTACGGCCCTCGGAGCGCGGCACCCGGGCCATCACCACCAGGAGGTCGGCGACCACGCCGTTGGTGGTCCACAGTTTGACGCCGTCGAGGAGGTAGTCGTCGCCGTCGGGCACGGCGGTGGTGGCCAGGCGGGCCGGGTCGGAGCCCACGTCCGGCTCGGTGAGCAGGAAGGCCGAGATGTCGGTGCGGGCGCAGCGCGGCAGGAAGCGGTCCTTCTGCTCCTGGGTGCCGAAGAGCTTCAGCGGCTGCGGTACGCCGATGGACTGGTGCGCGGAGAGCAGGGCACCGATCGCCGGGCTGGCGGAGCCGGCCAGCGCGAGGGCCTTGTTGTAGTAGACCTGCGTGAGGCCGAGGCCGCCGTACTTGGTGTCGATCTTCATGCCGAGCGCGCCGAGTTCCTTGAGCCCCTGGATGGTCTCGTCGGGGATCTGGGCCTCGCGCTCGATGCGGGCGGCGTCCACCTGCGTCTCGCAGAACTCGCCGAGCTTGGCGAGGAAGGTCTCGCCACGGCGCACATCATCCGGGGCGGGGGCGGGGTGCGGATGGATCAGATCGAGTCGGAAGCGGCCGAGGAAGAGCTCCTTGGCGAAGCTGGGCTTGTGCCATACCTGTTCGCGTGCGGCCTCGGCGACCTGGCGCGCTTCACGCTCGGACACCGGCCTGACGGAGGATGCGGTCATCGGTGCTCCCTTGCCGCGAATGACGATCTCGTGACATTACCGGCACGTACCGCTGCCAGTGTGCCTCCGGTCCGACCGGTCGGCAAAGCGGGAGGACGCCGCGATCGGGAGGATGGAACGGGATTGCCGCAGCCGTGGGACTCAGGGGGCGTACGAGGGGTGCCCAAGTGGCGTCGGAGCAGCGTCGAAGCGCTTCGATAACTCTGGACAGCCCTGCGCTGCAGGTCTACTGTCAATCCGCATGGCCAGCGGGAAGAGGCTCGGCCATGCGTCGAAGCGCTTCACTGAATCGTCTCGCCTTCTTCTCCTCTCCTCGCAATTCCTCGCAATTCCCCGCAATCCCATCGGATGGAGTCGCCCCGCATGGTCACCCTCGCCGAGGTCGCCCGCCACGCCGGAGTCTCCGCCAGCACGGTGAGCTACGTCCTCAGCGGCAAGCGGTCGATCTCCGCCCCCACGCGCGAGCGCGTCGAGCACAGCATCAAGGAGCTGGGCTATCACCCGAACGCCGGGGCCCGCGCCCTGGCCAGCAGCCGCTCCAACATCCTCGCGCTCATGGTGCCACTGCGGACGGACATGTATGTGCCGGTCATGATGGAGATCGCCATCGCGGTCGCCACCACCGCCCGCTCCCACGGCTATGACGTGCTGCTGCTCACCGGCGAGGAGGGCCCGGCGGCGGTGCGCCGGGTGACCGGCAGCGGGCTCGCCGACGCCATGATCGTGATGGATGTGGAGCTGGAGGACGAACGGCTGCCGCTGCTGCACGCGGCCCGCCAGCCCACCGTACTGATCGGACTGCCCGCCGATACCGTCGGCCTGACCTGCGTCGATCTGGACTTCACCGCCACCGGCGCGCTGTGTGCCGAGCATCTGGCGGAGCTCGGCCACCGGGAGATCGCCGTCGTGGGTGAGGCCGCGGCCGTCTACGAGCGCCACACCGGCTTCGCCGAGCGGACCCTGGAGGGGCTGCGGCGCCGCGCCGGTGAGCTGGGGTTGCGGCTGCTGCACCGCCCGTGCGAGGGCAGCTACGAGTCCATGGACGGCACCCTGTCCCGGATCTTCGACGAGCGGCCCGGCACCACCGGCTTCGTGGTGCAGAACGAGGCGGCCATCGATCCGCTGCTCAGCCTGTTGCGGCGGCAGGGGCGCGCGGTTCCCGAGGACGTCTCGGTGGTCGCCGTCTGCCCCGAGCAGGTGGCCACCCAGGCTTCGGTGCGGCTCAGCTCGGTGGCCATCCCCGCGCAGGAGATGGGGCGGCGCGCCGTGGAGCTGGCGGTGGCGAAGCTGGAGGGGCAGCCCCTTGAGGAGCAGGTGACCCTGCTGGCCCCGGAGCTGACCGTACGGGCCAGCTCGGGCCCGGCACCCGGCACCTCCTGACCCCGCGGGCCCCGGAACCCGGCGCCTCCTTACCCCCGCGAGCCCGGAAGCGTACCGCCGCCGCGCGGGAGGGCGGCGGCGGTACGGGGGCGTCAGCTCGCGCTCACTCCGAAGCTGTTGGTGCGGAAGTCCAGACCGCCGGCCGAGGAGGTGATCTCGTACCCGAACTGGACGTCGCCGATGGTCACATCGCCGAACCAGCCCTTGGTGTTCTTGATCCAGTTCACGATGGGCTTGATGTCCACGGAGCCGGAGGTGGAGTTCGAGGTGCGGATGAACGAGAAGACTTCGTTGGCCCCGTTGCTGCCCTTGTAGACGCTCCAGGTGTGGCCGCCGAGGGAGACATTGCCCTGGGCGGTGCCGAGCGGGCCGACCGGGCCGGTCTTGTTGACCCAGAGCATGATCTCGTAGTCGTAGTTGGTGTCCCAGATGTCGTACGAGGTGTTGTACGCGCCCGAGGACGGCACGGTGACGTTGTAGGTGCTGGTGAGGGTGGAGATGGCGCTGATCTTCTTGCCGACGACCTTCTTGGCGTTGGGGTAGGACTTGATGCCGCCGGTGTTCGGGTGGTTGGCCCACACTCCCCAGTCGCTGAAGGAGTTGGCCCAGATGGTCTGGGCTCCGGCGCCGGAGCCCCAGATGTTGTTGTAGAGGGTGTAGCCGCCGTTGGACCAGGTGCCCCACTGGTCCGAGGAGGACCAGGTGGCGGCCTGGGCGGGGGCGGCGGCGAAGCCGATCAGCGCGAGTAACGCGATCAGCGGGGTCAGGAAGATCGTTCGGGCGGTTCGTCGCACGGGACTTGTCCCTTCGGGTGGGGGGTCGGACGGGGGGATGCGGGCGGAGCCAGGACCATGACCGCGAAGCGGTCGAGCCGGACGCCGGTGTGGTGCGCGCGTCCGGTGAGCAGATCCGTCCGCGGGGACGGCAGGGGGACGGCCGCCGGGGTGCGGCCGTGGTTGAGGAGGAAGAGATACGGGCCGCGCTCCACCGCCTCGACGCCCTCGGGGAGACCGGGCAGCGCCGGTGCCAGCCCCGCCTCCTCGGCGGCGCGGGCGAGCAGCGCGCGCAGGGCTGCTGGTTCGGGGAGGGTGGAGACGTACCAGGCGGTCCCGGCGCCGTAGGCGTGACGGGTCACGGCGGGGCGGCCGTCGAGCTCACCGCCCTTGACCCGGGCGACCGGTTCGGCGGTGGACGGCTCCAGGTCCTCGGACCAGCCGGTGCCGTGGAACGGGCCGAGCCAGGCGCCCTCGGCGTCGAGCGTCTCGCCCTCGTCCAGCGGCCACCACTCGTGGACCGTACGGATGCCGAGAAGCTCACGGAGCCGCCGGTCCACGCCGCCGGGGCGCACCCGGTCGTCCTCGTCGGCGACGCCCGTGAAGAAGCCGCAGACGAGAGTGCCGCCGCCGCGCACATACGCCGCGAGGTTGTCCAGCGCCTCGTCGGTCAGCAGATACAGCTGGGGGACGGCGACGAGGGCGTAGTCGGTGAGGTCGGCGTGCGGATGGGCGAAGTCGGTGGTGAGGTTCCGCTCCCACAGGGCCCGGTGCCAGGCGCGCAGCAGCCCTTCGTAGGGGACCTGGGAGGAGGGTCGGCCGTCCTGGACGGTGGCCCACCAGGAGTGCCAGTCGTGCAGGATCGCGGCCCGCGCGGGGACGTCCGAGCCGGTGACCGGGGCCAGTTCGCGCAGCTCGGCGCCGAGGTCACGCACCCGCGCGAAGGTGCGGCTGTGCTCACCGGCGTGCGGGACCATCCCGGAGTGGAACTTCTCGCTGCCCTGCCGGGACTGCCGCCACTGGAAGAAGCAGATCCCGTCGGCGCCGCGCGCGACGGCCTGCAGGGACCACAGCCGCATCAGGCCGTCCGGCTTGGGGTGGTTGACGCCGCGCCAGTTGACCGGGCCCGCGGCCTGCTCCATGAGGACCCAGGGGCCGCCCGCCTGGGAGCGGGTCAGGTCCTGGACCATCGCCCCGTAGGCCGCCGCGTGCGGGTCCTTGGGGTCGGGGTAGAGGTCGACGGAGACCACGTCCTCCTCCGCCGCCCAGGCCCAGCCGTCCTGGCCGATGAACAGCGGCATGAAGTTGGTGGTCACGGGGATGCGCGGGGTGCGTGCGGCCAGCGCGTCGCGTTCGGCGGTGAAGCACTCCAGCAGGGCGTCGCTGGTGAAGCGGCGGAAGTCCAGCCCCTGACCGGGGTTGATCATGTACTGGGCGCGGCGCGGCGGGATGATCTCCTCCCAGGAGTCATAGCGCTGGCTCCAGAAGGCCGTCCCCCACGCCTCGTTGAGGGCGTCCAGGCCGCCGTACCGCACGCGCAGCCAGCGGCGGAAGTGCCGGGCGGTCTCATCGCACCAGCAGTGGGTGCCGTACTCGTTGCCGACATGCCACATCCGCAGGGCCGGATGTCCGCCATAGCGGTCCGCCAGATCCTCGGTGATGCGCAGCGCGTAGTCGCGGTAGACGGGGGACGAGGCGCAGAACTGGTTCCGTGAGCCGTACCAGACGACCGAGCCGGTCTCGTCGCGCGGCAGGGTCTCGGGGTGGCGGGAGCCCATCCAGGGCGGCGGGGAGGCGGTCGGGGTGGCCAGGCACACCTCGATCCCGCCGTCGTGGAGCAGGTCCATGACGCGGTCCAGCCAGTCGAAGTCCCGTGCGCCGGGGCGGGGTTCGAGCCGGGCCCAGGAGAAGACGCCGAGGGTGACGGTGGTGACGCCCGCCCGGCGCATCAGCCGGATGTCGTCGTGCCAGACGCTCTCGGGCCACTGTTCGGGGTTGTAGTCGCCGCCGTAGAGGATGCGGCCGCGGGTGGCGTCGTTCAGGTCGGGCATACCGGCTCCCGTCTCGGGTCGGCTGGGAACGGGGGCAACCGGCGTCAGCCCTTGACGGCGCCGGTGAGCATGCCCTTGGTGAAGTGCTTCTGGACGAAGGGGTAGAGCACCGCGACGGGGATCAGCGCGAGCACCATGACGGCCATCTGCACGGCCAGGCCGGGGATCTGCTGGGTGGCGATCATCTGGGACATGCCCTGCGGCGCCTGCTGCTTGATCACCAACTGGCGCAGGATCATCTGCAACGGCCATTTGTCCTGGTCGTTGAGGTAGAGCATGGCGTTGAACCACTGGCTCCAGTAGCCCACCGCGTAGAACAGCGAGACCACCGCGATCACGGCCTTCGACAGCGGCAGCACGATGCGCAGCAGGATCCGCCACTCCCCCGCGCCGTCGATCCGGGCACTGTCGATCAGCTCCGGCGCGATGTTCTGGAAGAACGCCCGCAGCACCAGGACATTGAAGACCGAGACGGCCCCGGGCAGGATCATCGACCAGTAGCTGCCCTCCAGACCGACGCCGGTGACCAGCAGATACGTGGGGATGAGACCGGCGTTGAAGAACATGGTGATCAACAGCACCATCAGGATCGGCCGGTGCAGGAAGGACCCCGAGCGGGACAGTCCGTAGGCGCACAGGACCGAGACCACGGTGCTGATCACGGTGCCCACGGCGGTGAGCGCGAGGCTGACGAGCGTCGCGCGGGTGACCGTGCCGCCGCTCAGCAGTTCCGTGTAGGCCCGGAAGGTGATCGTCTTGGGGACGATCACCAGTCCCCCGGCGTCGGTGATGGTCCTCTGGTCGGAGAGGCTGGTGACGATCACCACCCACAGCGGGCCGAGGATCACCAGACACACCCCGGTCAGGGTGACCCCCTTCAGCCCCTGGCCGACCTTGCCGGGCTCCTCCTCCCACACCGGGCGCTTCTCGCTGCCGCCCCGCCGCGGCGGCGGGGCGGTGGATGTGGGCGGGGTGTGCGGGGCCGGGGTCCGCTCGGTCACGGTCATTTCCGGTAAACCCCCTGCTCGCCGAGCATATGGGCGACTTTGTTGGCGATCAGCACCAGCACCAGGCTGAAGACGCCCTTGATCAGCCCGCCGGCGGCGGCGATCCCGTAGTCGGTGTTGGCGATGCCGACCCACCACACATAGGTGTCGAAGACCTCCGAGGCGCCGGGCCCCACCGCGTCGCGCTGGAGCAGGATCTGCTCGAAGCCGACGGTCAGCGAGTCGCCGACGCGCAGCACCAGCAGCAGGGCGACCACGGGGCGCAGCGCGGGCAGGGTGACGTGCCACATCCGGCGCCAGCGGTTCGCGCCGTCCACCGCCGCGGCCTCGTAGAGGTCCTGGTTGACGGCGGAGAGGGCGGCCAGGAAGACGATCACGCCCCAGCCCGCGTCCTTCCACACCAACTGGGCGGTGATCAGGAACTTGAACACCGCCGGGTCGGTCATCAGGTCGAAGCCCTCGTGCCCATGGGCGCGCAGCTGCTGGGCGAGCAGCCCGGCGCCGCCGAGCATCTGCTGGAAGATCGTGACGACCAGCACCCAGGAGAAGAAGTGCGGCAGATACAGGATCGACTGCACCAGGCCGCGGACCCGGTCGCTGAGCACGCTGTTGAGCAGCAGCGCCAGCGCGATGGGCACCGGGAAGAACAGCACCAGCTGGATGAAGGTGATGGAGAGGGTGTTGGCGAAGGCGTCCCAGAAGCGGCTGTCCTCGAAGAGGAGGGTGAAGTTGTCGAAGCCCACCCAGGGGCTGGTCCACAGCCCCTGGGTGAACGGGTCGTAGTCCTTGAAGGCGACGGTGGTCCAGATCAGCGGAACGTAGGTGAACAGCAGCAGCAGACCGACGGCGGGCGCGGTCATCAGCAGCAGGGGGCGGTCCCGGCGCAGCCGGTGCCACCATCCGCCGCGACCCGTCGGGACCCCGCGACCCGGCGAAGTGCCACGGGCCTTCGCGCGGCCGGGGCCCTTGGCCGGGCCGCCTCCGTTCCGGCGGCTGGTGGCCCGGCCGCGGATGTCCAGCGTCATCAGGCGCCGCTGCCGTTCTTGTCGAGAAGCTTCGCGTACCAGTCGCGGAGCCGGTCGCCGCCACCGCCGCGCCAGTCGCTGATGGCCTGCTGGGCGTCCTTGATGGACTTACGGCCACGGGTGACGTCCTTGGCGAGGTCCTCGAAGGGCGTGTAGAGCGAGGCGTACCGGTTGGGCTCCTGGATCTGCATCCCGTAGAAGAGCGGCTTCCTGGCGAACTTGCCCATCCGCTGCATCCAGCCGCAGTAGTCCTCGACCATCTGCGGAAAGTCCGGATAGGCGACGCTCGCCTGTGGGGAGGCGATGAAGCGGTAGGTGTCCTGGACATCCCGGACGCCCGTGGCGTTCTTGACCGGCACCCCCTTCTTCATGTCGTGGTGCACGCCTTCGACGCCGTAGTCGATGAGGCGCTGTTCCTTGGTGCCGAAGGGCGCGGCGATGAAGTTCGCGAGGGCGAGGATTTCCTCGATCTCGTCCTTGGAGAGGTTCTTGTTGAGGAAGGACCAGATCTGGGCGGGCGGGTCGAGATAGATGACCGGGTCGCCGCCGTCGGGGCCGAACCAGTCCATTCCCTGGATCTTGAATTCGGGGTTCGGCCCGGCCTGTTCGAAGGTGGCGCCGTACCACTTGGCGTCGCCGTCGTTGTAGAGGAGCGTCTGGCCGGAGGTGAAGCGGGTCAGCGCGTCATTGCCCTTGCCCGCGACCGCGTCGGGGTGCACATAGCCCTTGGCGAAGAGCTTGCGGCACCATTCCAGGGCCTCGAGATAGTTCTCGGTCTCGACCTTGTGGACCAGCTTGCCGTCCTTCTCGACCCAGTAGTACGGCTTCTCCCCCGGGCAGCCGAAGAACCGCTGCGCCGACCACCACATGTCGTCGCAGGCCCATACCTTGCTCTTGGGCCGGGTGATCTCCTTGGCCAGAGCGAGGAATTCCGCCGGACTCTTCGGGACCTGGTAGCCCTCCTTGGCGAAGATGTCCTCGCGGTAGTACGGAATGACGCCGGTGAGTGGGCGGGAGGGCATCGGCAGCCCACGGAGCTTGCCGCCGAAGACGGACATCTGCCAGGCGGCGGTGGGAATGGCGGCGAGGTTCGGATATTTCTTGACCTTGTCGCCGGAGAGATACGGGCCCAGATCGGCGAATTTGGCGCTGACCGCGCCATGGATCCGCCCGCCCATCTCCCATAGCGGGATCATCACGATATCGGCGATATCGCCGGAGGCGAGGACGGCGCCGAGCTTCTCGCCGTAGGTGTTGCCGTCCTGCGGCTGCAGGCTGATCTTGGCGCCGAGCGCGTCGTTGACCGCCTTGTAGTAGGCGTTGTTCTTGGGCGGCGGGGTGCCCCACAGCGGTTCGAACATCGTGTAGCCGCCACCGTGGCCGGGCTTGCCCTTCACGGAGGCGACCAGGTCGGCGGCGGGCGGGGCCTTGGTGTAGCCGGGGCTGGAGCCGTTGACGCTGGGGATGTCCGGGTCCGCCACGGTCGAGGCCACATAGGTCGGCAGCAGGTTCTTCAGCTCCTTGCCGGAGGTGGTGCCACCCTTGCCGGAGCCCTCCTCGGTGGAGCACCCGGACAGCAGCGGTATCCCTCCCGCGACGGCCGCCGCGGCAACCGCCGTGGAGGCCAGGAAGGTTCTTCGGCTGGGAGCGGAAGTGGAGGCCGAAGCCTGGGAGTTCGACATGTGCGTCAACCCTTCGTGGCGTGCCCGCCGTACGACTGATGGTCGAAGCGCTTCGATATTGCGCCGAGGTTAAGTCGGGGGGTGAGGTCGCGCAAGAGCGGTGTCGAAATGAGCCGTTGGGCGTCCGGCGATCGAGGATCTGGGCACCCGTGGTGGCGGTTGCGGGCCATTGACCCGTTGAGCCTTGACAGGGTCGGTGTGGCACCTCCAGCATCGAAGCGCTTCGAATTGATGATGCATCACGTTGTGCGGCACGTCTCCGACGAACTCTGGGTAAGGGGATCGGTATCCGTGATGAGTGATGACGGTGGTCTGATCACACGTCCGCCGTTTCGCGATACGCGGCTGCCGGTGCTTACGCGCGTGGCGGATCTGCTGACCCGGCTCACGCTCGATGAACGGATCGCGATGCTGCACCAGTTCGCGCCGGGAGTGGAGCGGCTCGGCCTCGCGCCCTTCCGTACCGGGCAGGAGGCGCTGCACGGTGTCGCCTGGATGGGTCCGGCGACCGTCTTTCCCCAGGCCGTCGGGCTCGGCGCGACCTGGAACCCGGAGCTGGTGCGGCGCGTCGGCGAGGCGGTCGGCCGCGAGGCACGGGCCATGCGCGCACGCGATCCGCGGGTGGGCCTCAATGTGTGGTCGCCGACGGTGAATCTGCTGCGCGATCCGCGCTGGGGCCGCAACGAGGAGGGGTACGCCGAGGATCCGTGTCTCACCTCCGCCCTGGCCACGGCCTACACCCGCGGGCTGCGCGGCGACCACGCGGAGCGCTGGCGCACCGCGCCCGTCCTCAAGCACTGGCTGGCACACAACAACGAGACCGACCGGGACACCACCTCCTCCTCGGTACGGCCGCGGGTGCTGCACGAATACGATCTGGCCGCCTTCCGCGGGGCGGTGCGGGCGGGCGCGGTGGCCGGGGTGATGCCCGCGTACAACCTGGTCAACGGGCGGCCCAACCACGTCTCCCCCTATCTGCGCGAGCAGTTGCGCACCTGGACCGACCAGGAGCTGGTGGTCTGCTCCGACGCGGGCGCGCCGTCCAATCTGGTCGACTCCGAGCACTACTTCGACACCCATGAGGAGGCCATCGCCGCGGCTCTGCTGGCGGGGGTGGACAGCTTCACCGACCACGACCAGGACGCGTCGAAGACGATCGCGCGGGTGCGGGGCGCCCTTGAGCGCGGGCTGATCGACGCGTCCACGGTGGACACGGCGGTGCGGCGGCTGCTGACGATGCGGTGTGCGCTGGGCGAGTTCGACGAATGCGACGAGTCTGACGAGTTCGACGGGCCCGACCAGCCCGACGGAGCGGCAGACGGCTCCGGCGGGTCGGCAGACGGAACCGACGGCGCCTTCGACACCCCCGCCCATCGCGCGCTCGCCCTGAAGGCCGCCGAACAGGCCGTCGTCCTGCTCGCCAACGACGGTCTGCTGCCGCTCTCCGACAGCGGCGTCCGCACCCTCGCGGTCGTCGGTCCGCTCGCGGACGAGTGCAAGCTGGACTGGTACAGCGGCAGCCTGATCCGGCGCAGTTCGCCACGCGAGGCGCTGGCCGAGCGGCTCGGCGCGGACCGGGTGGTATTCGCGGACGGCCTGGACACCGTACGGCTGCGCACCGCGGCCGGTTGGGTGCGGGTGCCGGACGCGGCGGCGGAGGGCGAGCGTTCGGCGGACGAGGGGCTGGCGAACGAGGGGCCGACGGACGAAGGGCCCACGGGCGAGGGACCGGCAGACGAAGGCTCGCTCAACCCTGCCCATGCGGCGGGCCGTACCGATCTGCCCCCGCTGACCGTCGGCGACACCCCCACCGATCTCTCCCTGGCCGACTGGGGCGGCGGTGTGCTCACCCTGCGCGCGCCCTCCGGCCGCTATCTGACCGTGGCCGACGACGGCTTCGTGCGCGCGGCGGCCGAGCGGCCCGGGGGCTGGGTGGTCCAGGAGACGTTCACGCTCGAAGCACACCGCGACGGACACCTCCTCCGGCACATGGGGACGGGCGGCTACGTCTGTGTCGCCGCGGGCGCGCTGAAGGTTGCCGAGCGTGACAGCGGCGCGGAGGGGACCGTCTTCCGACTGGAGGTCGTCGAGCGCGGCGAGGACGCGGTGGCCCGCGCCGCCGCGCGGGCGGACGCCGTGGTGGTCGTGGCGGGGAACGATCCGCATATCGGCGGCCGGGAGACCGAGGACCGCACCACCCTCACCCTGCCCGCCCAGCAGGAACGGCTGTGGCGCGCGGCCCACGCCGCCAATCCGCGGACCGCGCTGGTGCTGACGTCCAGCTATCCCTACGCGGTCGGGGAGGCGGCCGGCGCACTGCCCGCGCTGCTGTGGACGGCGCACGGCGGCCAGGCGGCGGGCACGGCGCTGGCCCGGGTGCTGTTCGGGGACGTCTCACCGGCGGGGCGGCTGCCGCAGACCTGGTACGCCTCCCACGACGATCTGCCGGACCTGCTCGACTACGACATCATCGCCTCGCGCGCCACCTATCTGTACTTCGACGGCACCCCGCTCTTCCCCTTCGGACACGGCCTGTCGTACACCGACTTCAGCTACGGCGAGCTGTCGGTGCGGCGGGAGGCGGGGCTCACCGTGGAGTGCGAGATCACCAACTCCGGTCCGTACGACGGCGACGAGGTCGTGCAGATCTACGCGAGCCCGCCGGGGTCGCGGGTCCCGCTGCCGCACCGCCGGCTGATCGCCCACCGCCGGGTGCGGCTGTGCCGGGGCGAGAGGGTGCGGCTGTTCTTCACCGTGCCGGTCGAGGACGCGCTGGGCTTCTGGGACGTGGCGCACGGCCGCTGGACCGTCGACCCGGGTACGTACGAGATCCACGCGGGCGCGTCCAGCGCGGATCTACGCGCCACCGCCACCGCCAATGTCGAGGGCCCGCCGCCCGCGCCGCGCCCGGTGCTGCGGCGCGGTCTGGAGGCCGCGGACTACGACGCGGCGGACGGGATCGTGCTGGTGGACCGCGCCAAGGTCCGCGGGGACGCGGTGGCCTGCCGTGCTGACGCGGTCGGCCGACTGCTCTTCCGCGCCTGCGACTTCGGCACGGGCGCCACGTCGATGACCGTCGAGGCGGCGCGCGACGCGGCCTGGGCGGGGGATGACGCGACGGTCGAGGTGCACCTCGCCGACGGCACCACCCTGGCCACCGTCGCCGTCCCGCCCACCGGTGGCCGCTACGCCTACACCACGCTGCGCGCCGCCCTGCCCACGCCGCCGACCGGCGTCCAGGACCTGCACCTCACGCTGCGCGGCGGCCTGAGACTGGCCCGTCTCGGCTTCTCCGGTTGAGGGTTTGAGGGTCCGGAGCGGCAGAGGCGAGCGATCCCCCTGCGCCGGGCCCCGCCGTGGGGCGGGGCCCGGCGGGGTGGATCAGAGGTCGAGGCCGGTGAGGACCATGACCCGCTCGTAGGTGTAGTCCTCCATCGCGTACCGCACGCCCTCGCGGCCGACGCCGGACTTCTTGGCGCCGCCGTACGGCATCTGGTCGGCGCGGTACGAGGGCACATCGCCGATGATCACGCCGCCGACCTCCAGCGCGCGGTGGGCGCGGAAGGCGGTGCGCACCTCGCGGGTGAAGACGCCCGCCTGGAGGCCGTACTTGGAGTCGTTGACGGCCGCGAACGCCTCGTCCTCGTCCGTCACCTTGCGCAGGGTGAGCACCGGCCCGAAGACCTCCTCGCAGGAGAGGGTGACATCCGCGGGGACGTCCGCGAGCACGGTCGGGGCATAGTTCGAGCCCTCGCGCTTGCCGCCGGTCAGCAGCCTCGCACCGGCCCGGACGGCCTCGTCGACCCAGGACTCGACACGCTTGGCGGCGTCCTCGCTGATCAGCGGGCCGACATCGGTGGCGTCATCGGTCGGGTCGCCGGTGACTTGCCCCTCGACGGCCGCGACGATCTTCGGCACGAGCTCCTCGTAGACGGACGCGTCCGCGATCACCCGCTGCACGGAGATGCAGGACTGTCCGCCCTGGTAGTTGGAGAAGGTGCCGATGCGGGTGGCCGCCCAGTCGAGGTCGGCGTCGGAGGCGTAGTCCGACAGGACGACCGCGGCGCCGTTGCCACCGAGCTCCAGGGTGCAGTGCTTGAGCGGCACCGACTCCTTGATCGCGTAGCCGACCTTCTCCGAACCGGTGAAGGAGATGACCGGCAGCCGCTCGTCCTGGACCAGCGCGGGCATCCGGTCGTTGGGCACCGTAAGGACGCTCCAGGAGCCTGCCGGGAGCTCGGTCTCGGCCAGCAGCTCGCCGAGGATCAGCGCGGACAGCGGGGTCGCGGGCGCCGGCTTGAGGATGATCGGCGTGCCGACCGCGATCGCCGGGGCGACCTTGTGGGCGCTGAGGTTCAGCGGGAAGTTGAACGGCGCGATGCCGAGCACGGTGCCGCGCGGGAAGCGGCGGGTCAGCGCGAGCCGCCCGGTGCCACCGGCGTCGGTGTCCAGCCGCTGGGCCTCCCCGCTGTTGAACCGGCGGGCCTCCTCGGCCGCGAACCGGAACACGGACACGGCGCGGCCCACCTCGCCGCGCGCCCACTTGATCGGCTTGCCGTTCTCATCCGAGATCAGCCGGGCGATCTCCTCACTGCGCTCGGCGAGACGGCGCGACACATGGTCCAGCGCGGCGGCCCGGACATGCGCGGGGGTCGCGGCGAACTCCTCGCGCACCGCGTCGGCCGCGGCGACGGCCTCCTCGATCTGCGCATCGGTGGGAACGCTCACCACGCCGACGCGGCGGCCGTCCCAGGGCGAGGTGACCTCGAGCGCGCTCTCGCCCGTCGCCTTGCGGCCGGCGAGCCAGAACGCGTGGGTGACAGCTTCGTTTGTGTCTGGCACAGCGGATCCCGACCCTTCTGAAGTGGTGTATCTCCTTCCACCGTAGGCGCGCCCGGCCCGCTCGGCGTTTGTCCGGGGCGTAGCAGTCGGGGCCGTCGGCGCTCCGCTATGGCGTGCCCGATTCGGGGGAGATCGGGAGGAGGATGACCGGAATGAGGTGACTGGAGCGAACGCGGTCGCCTCGTGGTGCAGATGCGGGCCTCAGGCCGAGGTACCGGCGGCCGTGGCCTTGAGGGCGAGCCACAGCTCCATGCGGACGTCCGGGTCGTCCAGGGAGCGGCCCAGGATCTCCTCGACGCGGCGCATCCGGTAGCGCAGGGTGTGCCGGTGGACGCCGAGGTCGGCGGCGGCGGCGTCCCACTGGCCGTGCCGGGAGAGCCAGGCGCGCAGCGAGGCGACCAGATCGCCCCGGCCGGTGGCGTCGTGTTCGTGCAGGGCGCGCAGCATGCCGTCGGCGAACGCCCTTACGGCGTCGTCGGCGAGCAGGGGCAGCACGGAACCCGCCGCGACCTGCTCATGCTCGACCAGCATCCGGCCACGGCGGCGCGCCACCGACAGCGCCTGCTCGGCCTGGCGGTAGGCGGCAGCGGCGGCGATGGGGCCCGCGGGGGCGGACAGTCCGATGACGAGCTCGTCGCCGTGGCGCGCGGTGGCGGCCGTACGGTCGCGGGGGCGGGCCTTGGTGCCGCGGCGGCTCTCGACGGCCCGGGCGTGCTCGGCGCATGCCGCGACCGCCGCGCCGCCGTCGGGGGCCAGCACGATAAGCCGTTCGCCGTCGGGCACCACCAGCACCGACTCGCCGATGCGGGCCGCGGCAGTCTCCATGGTGTCGGTGAGCGTGGCGAGGGGGTCGGCCGCCTCGGCCTCACCCGCGGTCGTGCCCGTGGTCGTGCCCGTGGTCGTGGTGGTGGCTTCGGCGAAGGGCTCCGGAGGGGCCTCATCCGCTCCGGGCGTCGCCGCGTGGGGCTGCTGGGCCGCGCCGCCGGACGGCACCTCGGCGACCAGCATCCGGAATGGCGCGTCGAGCAGCCCGCCGTACAGCCGCCCGGCGACCGCCCGCGCATGGTCGGGCTCGCCCGCGAGCAGCATCCGCAGCACGGCGGCGCCGAGCCGCTGCTCGGCCTCCCGCAGGGCGCGGGAACGCTCAGTGGTCAGGGTCAGCAGCGCGACCGCGGAGTGCACGGCATAGCGCTCGGCGGTGCCCAGCGGCGCGGCCGTACCGACCGCGAGCACGCCACGGGTGGTACGGCGCCCGGTGCCCAGGGACTGGAGCTCCACCCGGTCGGCGGCGGCCGTGTCCTCGGCCGGTTCCGTGCCTGTGCCCCCGGCCTCGCCGCCCCCGCCGACCACGATGCTCGCGGGGCCGGGGCGGGAGCGCAGCCGCTCGACGTCGGCGGTGAGCCGGGCGGCGCGGCGGGCGGCCCAGTCGGGGGCGGCGGCGACCACGGAGCCCGAGACGTCGTAGAGCGCGGCCCAGCCGTCGACATGGGCGGCGAGCCGGGCGAGCAGCGCGGCGGGCCCCTCGGCGCCGATGGCGGCGCGGGTCAGCTCGCGCTGCGCCTCGAACCCGGCGGTCACGGCCCGGTACTGATCGGCGGCTATCGCCGCGGAGACGGCCTTGCTGATCGCGATGAAGGGGGTAGGCCGGGGTACGCCGATCAGTGGCAGCCCCTCCTCCTTGGCCGCCGCGGCGAGCGCGGCCGGCACCTCGGCGTACTTGACGCCGAGCGCGAAGCCGAGCCCGACCACGCCCGCGCCGACCAGCCGCCGCACATAGCGGCTCATCTCCTCCGGGTCCTCGGCCTCGATCTGCATCGCGGTGATCAGGAGCAGCTCGCCGCCCTCCATATAGGGCACGGGGTCGGCGAGCTCGCTGACGTGTGCCCAGCGCACAGGCGTCTCCAGCCGGTCCTCGCCCGCGAGCACGGACAGCTTGAGACCGGGGTGGCGGACGAGTGAGGCGAGCGTGGGAGGCATGGCACCTTCGATGCGAGTGCGACGACTTCACCGCCCCGTATGAACGGCTACTGCCGATTCTGCCTCAATGGAGGAATACGTGGAATTGACGGCCTGATTTGGCCACCGGTCTGGCCGTGACGCTGCGGTTGCCCCGTCACGTTGAGCGGGGCAACCGCGGCAGAACAGCCGACTGCGGCAATGAGGAACACCCGGGGCGCCGGTCGGTCACCCGCGGAGATCCACCAGCACCGGCGGCCCGCCCTCGCCCCTTACGGAGGTCACCGACAGCACCGCATGCCCGGCGGGAACCGCGTGGGCCAGCTCTGATGCGGACCAGCGCTCGCGCTCCACGGTCCGTACGGTCACCGACTGCGTGGTCACCGCCTTACCGGTGACGACCTTACGGATGAAGTGCAGCACCTTGGTGAGCGGTTCCTCGGCGATGATCTGCCGGTCGGTGATGTCGCGCGTCTCGACCCACTCCGTCCCCCACACCTCCGCGAACCGCGCCCCGTCCCAGGTCGTCACCCCCGCGCAGGCCATCCGGCAGCCGACCGCGCCGAGCAGGGCGCTGCGCAGCGCCTCGGGGACGTCGTCGAGGGTGCGAAGGGTGAGCACGGCGCCCGCGTGGGCGGAACGGAGCCGCTGGATACCGCGCAGGGCCTCGGGGGTGATGGTGTGCGAGGCGTCGTCGAGGACCAGACAGGCGAACAGCGAACGGTCGGCGCGGCCCACGGCGCACTCGGTGAACTGCGCCAGGACCAGCCGCGCCAGCATCCGCGACGCCTCCGCATGGCCGCGCTCGGGCAGATCGATACGGACCCGGAGGGGGTGTTCGAGGGCCCGGAGGGAGAACGGACGGCGGTCCCCGGTGGTGTCGAAGAAATCGGCGAACGCGGGCCGGTCCAGCAGCGCGATCCGGTCCGCGAGCAGCGTGCCCACGTCCCCGGGCGCACCCGACTGCCGGACCCGCGCCTCCAGCTCACGGGCCTGCGCCCGCTCCCCGGCCTCGTCCAGCGCCTCGCGCAGCGCGTTGACGGCCGCCTTGGAACCGTCCAGCAGCTCCCGCAGATCCGGGACGGACGGGAAGCGGCCGTGGGCGGCGCGGTAGGGGCCGAGCAGCTGGGCCAGCGCGGTGGCGGCGCGCCGGCTGTCCCCGCCGGGCAGCGAGGCGGCCATGTCGCCGATCAGGGCCTCGGCGAGGATGCCCGCGGCCTCGTCGGGATCGGTGGTGCCGCCGTAGAGGTCGAAGTCGTAGCCGGAGTCGGGCCGGCCGATCTTCACGACGACGTCGAACGCCTCGTCCGCCCCGAGCCCGGCCCCCGCCGCCCCGACCGCCACGACGGCGACCTGCCCGGCGAGCGCCTGCAGACACAGCGACTCCACGACGGGCCGCACCATCCGCCCCGTCTTCCCCGAACCGGGCGGCCCGACGGCCAGCAGCGAGGTGGCGAGCACATCGGGCTCGAGGGCGAGCCCGACGCCGCGGTGCTGGTAAGGGTTGCGGGGGTCCTCGGAGACGGTGCCGAGGCGGACCTGATGCGCGAGGAGATCATGCCGCGCCGTCCTGGCGGGCAGATCCCGCGCGCCGGACGGGTGACCGTACGAGGCGGCGCCGTGGCGCAGCACGGTGTCGGTGAACGAGGCGAGGGTGTTCCTCCCGGCCCGCACGGACTGCCAGGCGCGCTCGATCCGGGCATGGTCGACGTCATTCATCGCCCCCGCCCGTGCGTCCGCCGCCAACCGATCAGCCGCACTGTGCGCCCCGGCGGCCCGCAAGTGCGGCCACTCCAGCGGATCCCCCTCGGGCCGCCCCGCGACGGCCGCCTCCGGCGCGGGCTCATCCCATGCCCGCCGGAAGAGGGGCGCGACATAACGGCGCCAGACTTCGGACCAGTGGCCGACGCGGCCGAAGATCACGGCGATGGCGCAGAGAAAGATGCCGTAGTAGGTGTACGTCGCTACGACGTAGGCCACGTTGCCGCTCTCGGACCAGGAGTCGGGCGTGAGGAGGGCCAGCGGCCACAGCCAATAGCCACCCAGGTACCCGTTCCAGAGCAGCGACCAGACCAGCCAGCCGCAGAGCACCGAGATCAGTGCCCCGCTGAGCAGCCGCCGCCCTGGAATGCGGTCCGGCTCCTCCGGCGCCTTCGGCTTGTGCTCGTACGTCCACACCCCCGGTGCCGCCTCGGACCGCGGTGCGCGCAGCCAGGCGACGAAGGACGGGCGGGCCGCGGGCGCGGGGACCGGGGGCGCGCCGGGAGCCTGGGCGGGTACCGGGGCCGCGCCAGAGGCCGCCGGGGGCACGGTCGGCGGCACCGGCGGCGGGGCCGTGGGGAAGGAGGGCGGGGAATGCGGGGGCGGGGGTGGGAGCGGGTTGTGGCGTGTGCTGCGTGGGTCGAACGTGCCCTCGGTGTCCATGTGCTGCCCCTTGCCCCCTGACCGGCTGTTCCTCGGCTTTCGCGCCATCGCTCAATCTAGTGTTCCCGCGCGGGGAGTTCAGCGACCCGGGCGGTGCCGTCTCAGTCGCGCGGTTCCCAAAGCGGTCACCGGGTCCGTAAAGCGGTCACTGGATCCGTAAGCCGCCGCGGCCGGCGGCGTGCGGCAGCCGCTCGGCGAACCGCCACCGAATCCGTAAAGCCGCCGCCGGATCCGTAAGGCCGCCGCCGGGCTATGGCCGTCGCGGACAAGGCAACACGCGCAGTGCTCCCGAACGGAACATGCCTCATCCGCCGCCGCGCCCCTAGCCTGCGACTAAAACCGCTGTTCTTTCCCCTGGAGCCCCTCATGACCGAACTGTCCGGAGGCCCGTCCCTCCCCCAGGAGCGTCGCGTCGTCACCGCCATTCCCGGCCCGAAGTCGCAGGAGCTGCTCGCCCGTAAGAACGCGGCGGTCGCCAGTGGGGTGGGGAGTGTGCTGCCGGTCTTCACCGTGCGTGCGGGCGGCGGTGTGATCGAGGACGTGGACGGCAACTCGCTGATCGACTTCGGCTCCGGTATCGCCGTGACCTCCGTCGGCTCCTCCGCGGAGGCCGTCGTGCGCCGGGCGTCCGCGCAGCTGGCGGACTTCACGCACACCTGTTTCATGGTCACGCCGTACGAGGGCTATGTGGAGGTCTGCGAGGAGCTGGCCCGGCTCACGCCCGGCGACCACGCCAAGAAGTCGGCGCTGTTCAACTCGGGCGCCGAGGCGGTGGAGAACGCGGTGAAGATCGCCCGTTCGTACACCAAGCGCCAGGCGGTCGTCGTCTTCGACCACGGCTACCACGGCCGGACCAACCTCACCATGGCGCTCACCGCCAAGAACATGCCCTACAAGCACGGCTTCGGTCCCTTCGCGCCCGAGGTCTACCGCGTTCCGCTCGCCTACCCCTACCGCTGGCTGACCGGTCCGGAGAACTGCGCCGAGGAGGCCGCGGCCCAGGCCATCGACATGATCAGCAAGCAGATCGGGGCGGAGAACGTGGCCGCGATCATCATCGAGCCGATCCTCGGCGAGGGTGGTTTCATCGAGCCCGCCAAGGGCTTCCTGCCCAGGATCGCGGAGTTCGCCAAGACCAACGGCATCGTCTTCGTCGCGGACGAGATCCAGTCCGGCTTCTGCCGCACCGGCCAGTGGTTCGCCTGTGAGGACGAGGGCATCGTCCCGGACCTGATCACCACCGCCAAGGGCATCGCGGGCGGTCTGCCGCTCGCCGCCGTCACCGGCCGCGCGGAGATCATGGACGCGGCGCACTCCGGCGGTCTCGGCGGCACCTACGGCGGAAACCCGGTGGCGTGCGCGGCGGCGCTCGGCGCGATCGAGACGATGCGCGAGCTGGACCTCAATGCCAAGGCCAAGCACATCGAGGAGGTCATGAAGGGCCGCCTGGCCGCGATGCAGGAGAAGTACGACATCATCGGCGACCTCCGCGGCCGCGGCGCCATGATCGCCATCGAACTGGTGAAGTCCGGCACCAAGGACCCCAACCCCGAGGCCACGGCCGCCGTCGCCAAGGCGTGCCACTCGGCCGGGCTGCTGGTGCTGACCTGCGGAACCTACGGCAATGTGCTGCGTTTCCTGCCGCCGCTGGTGATCGGCGAGGACCTTCTGAACGAGGGTCTCGACGTCCTCGAGAGCGCCTTCGCCGAGCTGTGACTGTGGGTGATCGATGGGGTGGCGTGAAGAAGATGTGCGGGGCCGATGACAGGTGGGTGATCGGCCTGTCGGGCGGGGCTTCGCTGCCGTACGGTCATTCCAGATGAGAGAAACACCCCGCTCGCAGGGGACTGCGGGCGATGCCGAGCCGGTGCTTCCCCAGCCCCGACCCGGCTGTGCCCTCGCGCACACCACTGGAGCCTCCGGCTCCGGATCTCCTCACCGATCGGACGGCCGCCCGCCCCAAACCCCCGGGGCGCGCGGCACACCGGTCGCCACGGCGGCCCCGGAACTACCCCCCCTGTTCCGGGGCTGCCGACTGTTCACTCCCCTTCCGCGCCCCGGGCACCGTTCTTCGCGCCTCTCGCGCTCCTCACACCCCTCGCACTGATCGCACTGCTCGCGCTGTGCACCTGGCAGATCGCCGCCCATGGCCCCCTGCGGACCTACGACGAACGGCTCGGCCGCGCGATCTCCGGCTCTGCGTTCCCCTCCCCCGTCGCCGAGTTCCTCGCCGACCTCGGCAATACGGCGGTGGCGGTCCCCGTCCTCGCCGTCGCCCTCGGCTGGGCGGCGTGGTGCGCCCGGCGCGCGGGAGGGCCGCGCTGGTGGCTGCCGCCGCTGGCCGCCGCGGTGGCGATGGCGGCGGTTCCGGCACTGGTGGTTCCGTTCAAGGCGCTGATCGACCGCCCCGGCCCGCCGGGTCCGCTGGCCGGCGAGACCGGATTCTTCCCCTCCGGCCATGCCGCGACGGCCGCCGTCGCCTACGGCGCGGCGGCGCTGCTCCTCCACCCTCTCCTGCGCCCGCGGCTACGGCGGCCCCTCCTGGTGGCCGTCGCCGTGCTGAACCTCGCCGTGGCCGCCGGGCTGGTCCGGCGCGGCTACCACTGGCCGCTGGACACGGTCGCGAGCTGGTGTCTGTCCGGTCTGCTGCTGTGGGCGATGCTCTCGCTGAGCCGGATCAGCCAGGGTGACGGTTCGAGCCGGTCGAGCCCCGGCGGCTAGCTGAAAGCGGGCCGCGGTTGCCCCGGGCCACGCGGAACGGCCCAGGGCAACCGCGGCCCGGCTCAGCTCAGCTGTCGAACCCCAGCCCCACCTTGTCCATGGCCTTCAGCCACAGATTGCGGCGCCCGCCGTTCTCGTCGGCCCGGGTCATGGACCACTGGGTGATGCCGATGCCCGCCCAGCGCACCGGCTCCGGCGGGAAGGGCAGGGGCTTGCTGCGGACCATCTCCAGGCGGGTGCGTTCGGTGGGCTCACCGGCGAGCAGATCGAGCATCACCTCGGCGCCGAAGCGGGTCGCCCCGACCCCCAGGCCCGTATAGCCGAGCGCGTACGCCACCCTCCCCCCGTGCGCGCTGCCGAAGAACGCGGAGAAGCGCGAGCAGGTGTCGATGGCGCCGCCCCAGGCATGGCTGAAGCGCACGCCCTCCAACCGCGGGAAGCACTGGAAGAAGTGCTGGGCGAGGGTGCGGTAGGTGGCCGGGTGGTGATCGTATTCGGCGCGCACCCGTCCGCCGTAGCGGTAGACGATGTCGTAGCCGCCCCACAGGATGCGCCGGTCGGCGGTGAGCCGGAAGTAGTGGAAGTGGTTGGCGGTGTCGCTGAGTCCCTGCCTGCGCTGCCAGCCGATCGCGTCGAGCTGCTCCTCGGTGAGCGGTTCGGTCATCAGCGCATGGTCGTAGACGGGCGCGATGAACGGGCGGACGCGGCGCACCAGGGCAGGGAAGGCGTTGGTGGCGAGCGCCACCTGGCGGGCGCGGACCCGTCCGTAGGGGGTGCGGACGGCCATCGCCGCCCCGCTGCTCGCCAGCCGTTCGGCCGGGGAGTGTTCGTAGATTCGTACGCCCAGCTCGGCGCAGGCCCGTGCCAGGCCCCAGGCGAGCTTGGCGGGGTGCACCATGGCCACGCCCCGGCGGTCCCACAGCCCGGCCAGGAAGGTGGGCGAGTCGACTTCGGCGCGCACCGCGTCGCGGTCGAGGAACTCGGGCGGCTCCAGGCCGAGGGCACCGGCCTGTTCGACGGCTTCGCGCAACTCCTCGACCTGGTGTGGCGCGGTGGCCACATCGATCTCGCCGGTGCGTTCGAAGTCGCAGTCGATGCCGTAGCGCTCGACGGCGGATTCGATGGCGTCGAGGTTGCGGTGGCCGAGCCGCTCGAGTTCGGCCAGCTCATCGGGCCAGCGGGCCGCTCCGTTGCCGAGGCCGTGGGTGAGGGAGGCGGCGCAGAAGCCGCCGTTGCGTCCGGAGGCGGCCCAGCCGATCTCCTGGCCCTCGACCAGGACCACCTCGCGGTCCGGGTCGCGCTCCTTGGCGATCAGGGCGGTCCACAGTCCGCTGTAGCCGCCGCCGACGACGAGCAGATCGCAGTGCTCCTCCCCGACGAGGGCGGGGCGGGGGCGGGGCCTGCCGGGGTCGTCCAGCCAGTACGGCCGGTACGCGGCGTCGGCCAGGGCTTTGAGGGCGGACGGGCCGGGGGCGCTGTCGCCCCCGGGCGAGCGGGTCATGGCGTCCGTGGCCATGGTTTTCAGCTCCTCTTGCGGCGGGCGCCGGCCAGTTGGCCGGCGAGAACGCACAGCACCGCGACGGCGAACATCGCCGTTCCGATCACATTGATCTGCACGGGCGTGCCGCGCTGTGCGGATCCCCAGACGAACATGGGGAAGGTCACGGTCGAACCGGCGTTGAAGTTGGTGATGATGAAGTCGTCGAAGGAGAGCGCGAAGGACAGCAGCGCGCCCGCGGCGATACCGGGTGCGGCGATCGGCAGGGTGACGCGCACAAAGGTCTGCGCCGGGGAGGCGTAGAGGTCCTGGGCGGCCTGTTCCAGCCGGGGGTCCATGGACATCACCCGCGCCTTGACGGCCGTCACGACGAAGCTCAGGCAGAACATGATGTGGGCGATGAGGATCGTCCAGAAGCCGAAGTCGACCCCCATGTTGAGGAAGAGGGTGGCCAGCGAGGCGGCCATGACGACCTCGGGCATGGCCATCGGCAGGAAGATCAGGCTGTTGACCGCGGAGCGGGCCCGGAAGCGGTAGCGGGCCAGCGCGAAGGCGATCATCGTGCCGAGGAGGGTCGCGCCGATCGTCGCCCATATCGCGAGCTTCAGGCTGAGCGAGAGCGAGCCGCACATGTCGGCGACGCCGCACGGGTCGGTCCAGGCCTCGGTGGAGAACCGCTGCCATTGGTAGTTGAAGCGCCCGTTGGGCTTGTTGAAGGAGAAGACCAGGACGACGACGTTGGGCAGGATCAGATACGCGAGGGTGCCGAGCCCCGCGATGACCACCAGGTTCCGCCGTATCCAGCGCGTCAGGGCCGTCACACCAGGTCCTCCGTCCCGGACTTGCGGATGTAGACGGTGACCATCGTCAGGATGGCCGCCATGAGGATGAAGGACAGCGCCGCCGCCGTCGGATAGTCCAGGACTCGCAGGAACTGCGACTGGATGACGTTGCCGACCATCTTCTGGTCGGCGGAGCCGAGCAGTTCGGCGTTGATGTAGTCGCCGGTGGCGGGGATGAAGGTGAGCAGTGTGCCCGCGACGACCCCCGGCATGGACAGCGGGGAGGTCACCTTCCGGAAGGTGGTGATGGGCCGGGCGTACAGGTCGCCCGCGGCCTCGTGGAGCCGGGGGTCGATGCGCTCCAGCGAGGTGTAGAGCGGGAGGATCATGAAGGGCAGGAAGTTGTACGTCAGCCCGCAGACCACCGCGAGCGGGGTGGCCAGCACCCGCTGTCCCTCGGTGATCCCCAGATAGCTGGTGACGTCCAGGATGTGCAGCGAGTTGAGCGCGCCCACCACCGGTCCGCCGTCGGACAGGATCGTCTTCCAGGCGAGGGTGCGGATCAGGAAGCTGGTGAAGAACGGCGCGATGACCAGGATCATCACCAGATTGCGCCAGCGGCCCGCCCGGAAGGCGATGAGATACGCGAGCGGATAGCCGAGCGCCAGGCACATCACGGTGGCGGTGGCGGCGTAGAGCACCGAGCGCAGGAACTGCGGGTAGTACTCGCTCAGCGCGTCCCAGTAGGTCTGGAAGTGCCAGGTGACCTTGAAGCCCTCTTCGAGGGAGCCGGTCTGGACGGAGGTCGAGGCCTGGTAGATCAGCGGCGCGGCGAAGAAGATCAGCAGCCAGAGAATGCCGGGGAGCAGCAGCCAGTAGGGCACCAGCCGCTTGCGGACGGCGGGCTTGAGGAGGGGTGGCTTCTGTACGGGCTCGGGTACCGGCCCGGCGGCGTCCGGCGGGGCGTCGGGAGTGGCTGTCGCCGTCACGGGGCCTCCTCGTCCAGCTCCGTACCGGCGTCGATGTCCTGGGTCGCGTCGAGGCCGAAGGTGTGGGCGGGGTTCCAGTGCAGGACGACCTCGGCGCCGGGGACGAGCCGGGCGTCACGCTCGATGTTCTGCTCGTAGACGGTGATCTCGGGGCAGCCCGGGGTGGTGATGAGGTACTGGGTGGAGACGCCGATGAAGCTGGAGTCGGCGATCCGCCCGGTGATCCGGTTGCGCCCCTCGGGGATGGTCCCGGCGTCCTCGGCGTGGGTCAGGGTGATCTTCTCGGGACGCACCCCTACCAGCAGTTTCCCTCCTGTGCGGACGGGGGCGCTACATCGGTCGGCGGGCAGCGAGAGCTTGCCGCCGGCGGCTGCGAGGACGAGGTCGCCGCCGCTCTTGTCGGTGATCTCGGCCTCGATGAGGTTGGAGGTACCGAGGAAGTTGGCGACGAAGGTGGTGCCGGGGTTCTCGTAGAGGTCGGCGGGGGCGCCGCGCTGTTCGACCCGGCCACCGTTCATCACCGCGACCGTGTCGGCCATGGTCATGGCCTCCTCCTGGTCGTGGGTGACATGGATGAAGGTGATGCCGACCTCGGTCTGGATGCGCTTGAGCTCCAGCTGCATCTGACGGCGCAGCTTGAGGTCGAGCGCGCCCAGCGGTTCGTCGAGCAGCAGCACCCGCGGGTGGTTGATCAGGGCGCGGGCGACGGCGACGCGCTGCTGCTGGCCGCCGGAGAGC
Organism: Streptomyces sp. 11-1-2; assembly: GCF_003595545.1. Classification (NCBI taxonomy): domain Bacteria; kingdom Bacillati; phylum Actinomycetota; class Actinomycetes; order Kitasatosporales; family Streptomycetaceae; genus Streptomyces; species Streptomyces sp. 11-1-2. Next base: position 7,768,246 of record NZ_CP022545.1, on the reverse strand, counting down.
TGCTGCGGTTTGCGGCGGGCGAAGTCGCCGAGCTGGACCAGCTCCAGCATCTCCTCGACCTGCTTCTTCACCGACTTGACGCCGCGCCGGCGCAGTCCGAAGGCGACGTTCTCGAAGATGTCCAGGTGCGGGAAGAGGGCATAGCTCTGGAAAACCGTGTTGACGGGCCGCTTGTGGGGCGGGAGGGCGGTGATGTCCTCATCGGCGAGCCGGACGACGCCGCTGGTGGGCTCCTCCAGTCCCGCGATCATGCGCAACGTGGTGGTCTTGCCGCAGCCGGAGGCGCCGAGCAGGGCGAAGAAGGAGCCGGCGGGCACGTACAGATCGAGCGGCTGGACGGCGGTGAAGGACCCGTAGGTCTTGCTGATCCCGGTGAGACGGACATCGCCGCCGGAGGCGGGGGTGGCACTGGGGTCGGTCATGGGGTGGCTTCCCTCGTCTGTCAGGCGCCGGTGAGCTTGGTGAACTTTTCCTCGAAGGCTGTCTCTTCCTCGCTCGACAGCGAACGGAAGGCATGGGACTTGGCGGTCATCTCCTCGTCGGGGATGATCAGCGGGTTCTCCGCCAGGTCCTTGTCGATCTTCGCCAGCTCATCGCGGACCCCGTCGACCGGACATACGTAGTTGATGAAGGCGGCGACCTTCGCGGCGTTCTTGGGCTCGTAGTAGTAGTCGATGAGCCGCTCCGCGTTCTTCTTGTGGCGCGCCTTGTTCGGGATCAGCAGATTGTCGGTGGAGGTCATATAGCCCGCGTCCGGGACGGCGAACTCCACCTGGGGCTTGTCCAGTTGAAGCTGGACGAGGTCGCCCGCCCAGGCCACGCACGCCGCCAGGTCGCCCTGGCCCAGGTCGCCGGTGTACTCACCGCCGGTGAACCGGCGGATCTGCCCGCGGTCGACGGCCTTCTGAATGCGGGCGAGGGCGGCGTCGTAGTCGTCGGCGGTGACGTCCTCCGGCCGCTTGCCCATGTCGAGCAGGGTCAGCCCGACGGTGTCGCGCATCTCGGTCAGCATGCCGACCCGGCCCTTGAGCTTCGGGTCCTCCAGGAGCTGCGTGATGGAGGTGACCTTACGGCCGCCGGTGGCCTTCTTGTTGTACGCGATGACGGCGGGGATGCCGGTCCACGTATAGGAGTAGGCGCGGCCCGGGTCCCAGTCGGGGGTGCGGAAGCCCTCGGCCAGGTTGGCGTACGCGTGCGGCAGATTGGCCGCGTCCAGCTTCTGCATCCAGCCGAGCCGGATCATGCGGGCGGCCAGCCAGTCGGTGACGCAGATGAGGTCACGGCCGATGTTCTGGCCCGCGGCGAGCTGCGGCTTGATCTTCCCGAAGAACTCGACGTTGTCGTTGATGTCCTCGGTGTACTTCACCGCGATACCGGTGCGCCGCTGGAACTCGTCCAGGGTGGGGTGGCGCTTCTTGTCCTCGCTGATGTCCATGTACTCCGACCAGTTGGAGAAGTCGACCTTCTTCTCCTCGTCGGAGTGGTCATCGGAGGCGTTGTTCGCGTCGGTGCGCCCCGCGGGCGGGATACCGCAGCCGCCGAGCGCCCCGAGCCCGCCGACGGCGATCGCCCCGGCGCCTCCCGCACGCAGCAGAGAGCGGCGGGTGAGCGCCATCCGGCCGCTGGTCATGGAGCGCCGCATCGCGGCGATCTGCGGTGGGGACAGGCTCTCGGACTCGTGCCGTGCTTCCATAAGCTGTGCCTTTCGAGGGTGTCGGCCGGTGGCGGCCGGCCGAGGCCACGCGGAGGTGGCCGCACATTCAGGTCTGTCGGTCAGGTCTGTCGATCCCCGAAGACCGTGCGGTGCCAGTCCTTGCGGACCACTGCGGTGTTGTCGAACATCACGTGCTTGACCTGCGTGTACTCCTCGAAGGAGTACGCCGACATGTCCTTGCCGAAGCCGGACGCCCGCACACCGCCGTGCGGCATCTCGCTGATGATCGGGATGTGGTCGTTGATCCAGACGCAACCCGCCCGGAGCTCGCGGGAGGCGCGGCCCGTCCGGTAGACATCGCGGCTCCAGGCGGAGGCGGCGAGACCGTAAGGGGTGTCGTTGGCGAGTGCGATCCCCTCGTCGTCGCCGTCGAAGGGGAGGACCGCCAGGACCGGACCGAAGATCTCGGACTGAACGATCTCGCTGTCCTGGGGCGCGCCGGTGATGAGCGTGGGCCGGTAGTAGGCGCCCTTGGCCAGGTCGCCGCCCGGGGCGTCGCCGCCGGTGACGACGGTCGCGTAGCCGCGGGCCCGGTCCACGAAGCCCGCCACGCGGTCGCGCTGGGCGTGGGAGACCAGCGGGCCGAGGTCGGTGTGCGGATCGAAGGGGTCGCCGAGCCGTACGGACGCCATGAGATCGGCGACGGCGGCGACGAACGCGTCGTACAACGGGCGCTGGACATACGCGCGGGTGGCCGCGGTGCAGTCCTGTCCGCTGTTGATCAGCGCGCCCGCGACGGCGCCGTGCGCGGCGGCCTCCAGGTCCGCGTCGTCGAAGACGACGAAGGGCGCCTTACCGCCGAGTTCGAGATGCATCCGCTTGACGGTGGAGGTGGCGAGTTCGGCGACGCGCTTGCCGACCGCCGTCGATCCGGTGAAGGAGGTCATCGCCACCGCGGGGTGGGAGACCAGCCACTCGCCCGCCTCCGGACCGGTGCCGCTCACCACGTTGACGACGCCGTCCGGGAGGCCCGCCTCCGTGGCCGCCTGCGCGAACATCAGCGAGGTCAGGGGCGTCAGTTCGGCGGGCTTCAGCACGATGGTGTTGCCCGCGGCGATGGCCGGGAGGACCTTCCAGGCCGCCATCTGGAGGGGGTAGTTCCAGGGGGCGATAGAGCCGATGACCCCAATGGCCTCACGGCGGATGTACGAGGTGTGGTCGCCGCTGTACTCGCCGGCGGCCTTGCCCTCCAACTGGCGGGCGGCGCCCGCGAAGAAGGAGGTGTTGTCGATGGAGCCGGGCACATCGAACTCGGTGCTGAGCTTGATGGGCTTGCCGCACTGCAGCGACTCGGCATGGGCGAGGTCGTCCGCCCGCTCGGTGAGCACCGCGGCGAAGCGGTGCAGCGCGTCGGACCGCTCGCCGGGGGTGGCACCCGCCCATGCGGGGAAGGCGGCCTCGGCCGCGGCCACGGCGGCGTCGACATCGGCCGCACCGGCGAGCCGGTAGCTGAACACCTGCTCGCCGGTGGCCGGGTCGACGACCTGATGCGTGCTCTCGGAGCCGCCCTGGCGCAGGCGGCCCGCGATGTACTGGGCACCGTCGGCGAACCGCTCCGTCACGTCGAACCGCTGATCCATCGCGCTCTCCTCCGCCGGTCCGCCCCAAAGAGGCGCGGCGTAGCTCCAACCGGAATTGAAGGCTGATCCTGACAGAGAGCCTTCGCTTCAACAAGGGATTCCGTTGTTGCTTTTTGATTTCGCGACGGATTCAGTGATCGGAGCGGCCCCGGCGTCACCGTTTCCGCGCCGGATCCCGGTCCGGACCGACGGTTTGGACAGCCGGGCTGGACGCCGGTCCGGATGCCCGGCTCGGACGTCGGTCCGGATGTCGGTCCGGACCGCCGGTCTAGAAGATGGAGTCGATGGCGGCGTCCACCGCCGCGACGTAGATCACCGGGAGCACCATGCCGATGATTCCGCAGACCAGACCGGCGGTGGCCGAGCCTCCGTTGTTCGCCTGACCCCGGCCGACCTTCCCCTTGCCTATGGCGCCGAAGATGATCGCCAGAATGCCGAGGATGACCGCGAAGACCCACAGGAAGTAGGTGATCCCGCAGACCAGGCCGACGATGCCGCAGACCAGCGCGGCCGTGCCCATGCCGTTGTTCAACCGCATCGGCATCCCGGCCGCCCCCGGGTAGACGGGCGGCGCGGCGGGGTAGCCGGCTCCGGGGTACTGCGGTGGCTGGGCCGGCGGCGGGGGCGTGGCGTAGGGATTGGCCTGGGGGTCGTACGGATCCTGCGGCGGGCCGGGCATGGCGCTGGACATCGGTGGTCTCCCCTCCTGGTAAACGTCCGGCAATGTTATGGGCATGCCGCATCCCGGGACAGCTCGATTGCCCAGGTCGGCACCGCTGTCGGCGGCGCCTGTCGGTGAGGGGTGGGAGCGTCCCGGGAGGCCGGTCGCGTTGTGGGAGGGGCGTCAGCCGCTGATATCGGCGAGCGGGAGCACCACCGCGGCCGAGACATCGGCATAGCCCGGATCGTCACCGCTGTCCGAGCCGTCGTCCCCGGTGGCGATGTAGACAAAGACCATGACGACGCTCGCCACCACGGCGACCACCCCGAGGATCACCCCGGCGAGCGCCGAACCGCCGTTGGTCGCCTCGCCGCTTGCCGCCCTGGCGCGGCCGAGCACCCCGAAAACGATCGCGAGCACACCGAGGATGATGCCGAGCACGATGCTCGGGGAGAGGACCAGGCCGATGATGCCGAGCACCAGGGCGGCCGTGCCATGGCCGTTGTTCGGCACATACGTCCCGCCCGGCCAGCCCTGGCCGTACGTCCCTCCGGGGTAGGCGGCGCCGGGGTAGGCGGTGCCCGGATATCCGGAGCCGGAGTATCCCGAGCCCGGCTGGGCGGTGCCCGGGTAGCCGTAGCCGGGATAGCCCGGCACCCCGCCGTACGGGGACTGCTTGGGGGGCGCCTGCTGCCCGTATCCGGTCTGGCCGTATCCCGGCTGGGCGTATCCGGTCGGCCCGTAGCCCGCCGAGCCGTACGGCCCGGCGGCCGGATAGGCGCTGGGCGTCCCGGGGCCGGTCGGCGCGGGCGGCGGTGGGGGCACCGCGCCCGGCGCGGCCACGGGGCCCGGCGGGGGCGGCGCAGGGGGCGGGGGCGTCGGGCCCGGCATGGCGGTATAGGAGGTGAGGGTCGGCTGCTCGGCCACCGGGGTGCGGGGAGCCGGTTGCCCTTGTTCGGCCGCCGCCTGGTCCATCGGGCTCTTGTCCATCGCGACCCGCTGCGCCGGAGGAGCCCAGGGATCGCGCTCGCGCGGTTCGGGCTGCCTCGGCTGCCCGGGCCGCCGTGGCTCATCCTGCGGCTCGGACGGGTCGTGCTGGTCGGCCATGAAGCTCCCCCACAAAGACGTCCGCCCATGCTACGGCCTGTGGCGAACCCCTCGGCGACACACCATACGATGACCGGAACCCGCCGTCGGCGGGCGTCTCCCGGAGGTTTCGTTGACCGATCTGACCACCTTCATCGCCGGGCTGCCCAAGGCGGAGCTCCATGTGCACCACGTGGGGTCGGCGTCCCCGCGCATCGTGGCCGAACTGGCCGCCCGGCACCCCGACTCCAAGGTGCCCACCGACCCCGAGGCCCTCGCCGAGTACTTCGTCTTCCGGGACTTCGCGCACTTCATCGAGATCTATCTCTCCGTGGTGGACCTGATCCGCGACGCCGAGGACGTCCGGCTGCTGACCTACGAGATCGCCCGCGACATGGCCCGGCAGAACATCCGCTACGCCGAGCTGACCGTCACCCCCTACAGCTCGACCCGGCGCGGCATCCCGGACACCGCCTTCGTCGAGGCGATCGAGGACGCCCGTAAGGCGGCCGAGTCGGAGTTCGGCACGGTGCTGCGCTGGTGCTTCGACATTCCCGGCGAGGCCGGTCTCGAGGCCGCCGAGGAGACCGCCCGGATCGCCTGTGAGCTGCGCCCCGAGGGGCTGGTCGGCTTCGGCCTCGGCGGCCCGGAGATAGGGGTGCCGCGCCCTCAGTTCAAGCCGTACTTCGACCGCGCCATCGCCGCCGGGCTGCGCAGCGTGCCGCATGCGGGCGAGACCACCGGACCGCAGACGATCTGGGACGCCCTCATCGAGCTGCGGGCCGAGCGCATCGGCCATGGCACCAGCGCCGTCCAGGACCCGAAGCTGCTCGCCCATCTCGCGGAGCATCGCATTCCGTTGGAGGTCTGCCCGACCTCCAACCTCGCCACGCGCGCCGTCGCCACGCTCGATGAGCACCCCCTGAAGCAGATGGTCGATGCCGGGGTGATCGTCACGATCAACAGCGACGACCCGCCGATGTTCGGCACCGACCTCAACACCGAGTACCAGGTCGCGGCCCGGCTGCTCGACCTGGACGCGGTGGGCGTCGCGGCCCTGGCGAAGAACGCCGTCGAGGCGTCCTTCCTGGACGCCGAGGGCAAGGCGCGGCTCGCCGCGGAGATCGACGCCTACACGGCGGTCGCGGGCCGATGAGGGCGGCGGGGGCGCGATGCGTCCCGGTCGGTCACCGCGGCGACCCGTATGTGTGCCGCGAGAACACCCTGCCCTCCATCCGCTCCGCGGTGCGCGCGGGGGCGGGCGCGGTCGAGATCGACGTACGGCTCACCCGGGACGGTGTGCCGGTGCTGCTCCACGACGCCACGCTGAAGCGGCTGTGGGGCCGGGACCGGCCGCTGTCCGGGCTGACCGCCGACGAGGTGCGGCAACTGACCGGCGGGGGCGTCCCGACCCTGCGCGAGGCCCTCGCGTGCGCCGGCTCCACCCGGCTGCTGATCGATCTGCCGGACGCCTCGGCCGCACCCGCCGCCGTCGCCGAGGTGCGGGAGAGCGGGGCGGGCGACCAGGTGTACTACTGCGGCGCCCTGGCCGCCCTGCACGCCGTGCGCCGCGCGGAGCCGCACGCCGAGATAGCGCTGACCTGGACCACGCTCGCCCCGCCGGGTCCGGCGCTGCTGGCGGCGCTGCGCCCCCGGTGGCTCAACTACCGCTTCGGGCTGGTCTCCCGGGAGCTGGTCGCCCGCCATCACGCCGACGGGCTGCTGGTCTCCGCCTGGACCGCCGACACCCGGCGGTCGATGTCCCGGCTGCTGCGGGCGGGCGTCGACGGCATCACCACCAACCGGGTCGGCGCCCTGGCGGCACTTCTGCTCAGCGGCTGACCGCGCGGCGGGCGGAGGCGCCGCCCACCCACAGGTCATTGCTGCCCGCGATGACGACCTTCCCGTCGGCGCGGGTGGTGATGGCCGAGGGCAGCGAATCGCCGCAGCCGAGCTCGGCCCGCTCGGCGTCCTCGCCGAAGCCTCCGGTCCACACCATGCCGCAGAAGATGTGCTCCCCGCTGCGGAGGCCGAGGAGCACCAGCGCGCCCGAGCCGTCGACGCTCGCGCCCCGTATTCGCCCCTCGCCCAGCGCCGAGGTGTCCTCGACCGTCCAGTGCAGGCCGTCCGCGCTGGTCAGCACGGACGGCCGGTCGGGCTTGCCGTAGTCCTCGCGGCCGCCGTAGGACCGGGCGCCGTAGGCGATCCACCGGCCGTCGTGCCACAGCACGCCGCTCACCGGGGCGTAGCCGTGCAGCCGGGGGGTGAGCGCGGCCCGCCAGGTGCGTCCGCCGTCCGTGGACGCCCATACCGGCAGCCGTGGCCGCCCCTGGCCCTGGGCGTTGCCGCCGATGGCCACGATCCGGCGGCCCTCGGCGGCCATGGCCAGGACGCCCGTCCTGGTGAGGGAGGCGCCCGAAGCGGCGGGCAGCTCCGGGAGCCGCTGGCGCCGGACGGTCCTTCCCTGGTCCGCGGAGATCCACACCGTCGGTACGAGCCGCCGCTTCTCGGTCACCGAACCGCCGAGGACCAGCCGCTGCCCACTGCGCACCATGACGGCCGCGCCGCCCGGGTGCCGGGCGCCCGGTTCGGCATCCGGATCCGGCTCCATGGGCGGGACCTCGAGGTCGGCCAGCCGGTGGACGCGCCCCGAGCGGTCGAGGCGCGAGAGGGACGTACCGGCCGCGTACACCGAGCCGTCCTCGCCGGGCAGCACCGCCCTCCCGGCGAGCCCGCCGCCACCCCAGCCCTCGGCGCCGTTTCCCGGAGCCATGTCCCCGGGCACCTCGCCGGGGGTGGCCCGGGTCTCCGGCGCCGGATGGAGCGAGAGCTTCGTACAGGCCGCGTCGCCGGTCCAGTTGACGCCCACGTCGCGGTGGCCGTTGCTGTACGTGCCGACGCCGAGGACGCAGTCGCCGTACGGCACGAGCGCGTCGAGCCCGTGCTCACCGCCGCTGTCCTTGGTGATCGCCGGGTACTGCACCGCTCCGGCGTAATGCCGGAACCCCAGCTCGGACGCGGCCGGGCCGCCCGGCTTCTTCTCGCCGCAGCCCCCGATGGCCGGCAGGATCGCGGCGACCGCCGCGATCCACAGACGTCCGGATTTCCCCCACTTGGTCATGACAGGGGATCCTGCCATGACCAAGTGACAAGTCCGGCGCGGGAATCGGCCGGGATCGGCCCGGAATCAGTCCGGGATCAGCCCAGCGACGTCATGACGTGCTTGATGCGGGTGTAGTCCTCGAAGCCGTAGGCGGAGAGGTCCTTGCCGTAGCCGGACTTCTTGAAGCCGCCGTGCGGCATCTCGGCGACCAGCGGGATGTGGGTGTTGATCCATACACAGCCGAAGTCCAGGGCCTTGGACATCCGCATCGCGCGGGCGTGGTCCTTGGTCCACACCGACGAGGCCAGCGCGTACTCCACGCCGTTGGCGTACGAGATCGCCTGCGCCTCCTCGGAGAAGGGCTGCACGGTGATGACCGGGCCGAAGACCTCGTTCTGGATGATCTCGTCGTCCTGCTTGAGTCCGGAGACCACGGTGGGCGCGTAGAAGAAGCCCTTGTCGCCGACCCGGTGGCCGCCCGCCTCGACCTTGGCGTGGGCGGGGAGCCGGTCGATGAAGCCGGAGACCTGGGCCAGTTGGTTGGCGTTGTTCAACGGCCCGTACAGCGCGTCCTCGTCGTCGGGCGCGCCGGTCTTGGTCTCGGCGGCGGCCTTGGCGAGCGCGCTCACGAACTCGTCGTGGATCGACTCGTGGACCAGCACCCGGGTGGCGGCCGTACAGTCCTGGCCCGCGTTGAAGAAGCCCGCGACCGAGATATCCTCGACCGCCTTGGGGATGTCGGTGTCCTCGAAGACGACCACGGGGGCCTTGCCGCCGAGCTCCAGATGCACTCGCTTGACGTCCTTCGAGGCGCTCTCGGCGACCTGCTTGCCGGCCCGCACCGAGCCGGTGATGGACGCCATGGCGGGCACGGAGTGCTCGACCATCAGCCGGCCGGTCTCGCGGTCGCCGCAGATCACGTTGAAGACGCCCTGCGGATGGCCCAGTTCCGCCAGCACTCCGCCGATGATCTCGGCGATCAGCACGGTGGAGGCGGGGGTGGTGTCCGAGGGCTTGATGACGACCGTATTGCCCGCGGCGAGGGCCGGGGCGAACTTCCATACGGCCATCATCATCGGATAGTTCCACGGTGCGACCTGGGCACAGACCCCGACCGGCTCACGCCGGATGATCGAGGTGAGCCCCTCCATGTACTCACCGGCCGAGCGGCCCTCCAGCATCCGGGCCGCGCCCGCGAAGAAGCGGATCTGGTCGATCATCGGCGGGATTTCCTCGTCCCGCGTGAGACCGATCGGCTTGCCGGTGTTCTCGGACTCGGCGGCGATCAGCTCCTCCGCCCGCGCCTCGAAGGCGTCGGCGATCTTGAGCAGTGCCTTCTGGCGCTCGCCGGGCACCAGGTCGCGCCAGGTCGGGAAGGCGGCCTCGGCGGCGGCCATCGCCGCGTCCACGTCCGCGGCGCCCGACAGCGGCGCGGTGGCGTAGGGCTCGCCCGTGGCCGGGTTGACCACCTCCGTGGTCCGCCCGTCCGCGGCGTCCCGGAACGCTCCGTCAATGTAGTTGCGCAGACGACGCAGTTCGGTGGTCACGTGCCACCCCTCCTGTCAGCTGTCCGATGGGTGAGACACCCACAGTAGTCGCCGGGGCTGCGCTTTCAACATACCCGCCACACCAGAACAACGGAATCAGTGCTTTCAGGGCCCCTTAACGACGAAATTCATCGATGAAGGGTTGCGACACGGGCGAGGCTCGTGCACAGTGAGGGTCGTGGCCACACCTGACAAGAACGGCACGACCCTCGACTCCGTATCCCTGGCGATCATCGAGCAGCTCCAGGAAGACGGCCGCCGGCCGTACGCCGCCATCGGAAAGGCCGTGGGGCTCTCCGAGGCCGCCGTGCGGCAGCGCGTACAGAAGCTGCTCGACCAGGGCGTGATGCAGATCGTCGCCGTCACCGATCCTCTCACCGTGGGGTTCCGGCGGCAGGCGATGGTCGGCATCAACGTCGAGGGCGATCTCGACCCGGTCGCGGACGCGCTGACCGCCATGGACGAGGTCGAGTACGTGGTCGTCACCGCGGGCTCCTTCGATCTCCTGATCGAGATCGTCTGCGAGGACGACGATCACCTCCTCGAAATGATCAACAAGCGGATCCGCACGCTGCCCGGTGTGCGCTCCACCGAGAGCTTCGTCTACCTCAAGCTCCGGAAGCAGACCTATACCTGGGGAACGAGATAGCAATGAGCGCCGACCTCTCCAAGACGGCGTACGACCACTTGTGGATGCACTTCACCCGCATGTCGTCGTACGAGAACTCCCCCGTGCCGACGATCGTGCGCGGTGAGGGCACGTACATCTACGACGACAAGGGCAAGCGGTACATCGACGGCCTGGCCGGCCTGTTCGTGGTCAACGCGGGCCACGGCCGGGTCGAGCTGGCGGAGACGGCCTACAAGCAGGCCCAGGAGCTCGCCTTCTTCCCGGTGTGGAGCTATGCCCACCCCAAGGCCGTGGAACTCGCCGAGCGGCTCGCGGGCTACGCGCCCGGCGACCTGAACAAGGTCTTCTTCACCACGGGCGGCGGCGAGGCCGTCGAGACCGCATGGAAGCTGGCCAAGCAGTACTTCAAGCTCACCGGCAAGCCCACCAAGCACAAGGTCATATCCCGGGCGGTGGCCTACCACGGCACCCCGCAGGGAGCCCTGTCGATCACCGGGCTGCCGGGGCTCAAGGCCCCCTTCGAACCGCTGGTCCCCGGTGCCCACAAGGTCCCCAACACCAACATCTACCGCGCCCCGATCTTCGGCGACGACCCCGTGGCGTTCGGCCGCTGGACCGCCGACCAGATCGAGCAGCAGATCCTCTTCGAGGGCCCGGACACCGTGGCCGCGGTCTTCCTGGAGCCGGTGCAGAACGCGGGCGGCTGCTTCCCGCCGCCGCCCGGGTACTTCCAGCGGGTCCGCGAGATCTGCGACAAGTACGACGTGCTGCTGGTCTCGGACGAGGTCATCTGCGCTTTCGGACGGCTGGGCACGATCTTCGCCTGTGACAAGTTCGGCTACGTCCCGGACATGATCACCTGCGCCAAGGGCATGACCTCGGGCTACTCTCCGATCGGCGCGTGCATCATCTCCGACCGGCTCGCCGAGCCGTTCTACGAGGGCGACAACACCTTCCTCCACGGCTACACCTTCGGCGGCCACCCGGTCTCGGCCGCGGTCGGCGTAGCCAACCTCGACATCTTCGAGCGGGAGGGCCTCAACCAGCATGTGCTGGACAACGAGGGCGCGTTCCGGTCCACGCTGGAGCGGCTGCACGATCTGCCGATCGTCGGCGATGTCCGGGGAGATGGTTTCTTCTACGGCATCGAGCTGGTGAAGGACAAGGCCACCAAGGAGTCCTTCGACGAGGAGGAGACCGAGCGGATCCTCTACGGCTTCCTCTCCAAGGCGCTGTACGAGAACGGGCTGTACTGCCGGGCCGACGACCGCGGCGACCCGGTCGTGCAGCTGGCGCCGCCGCTGATCACCGACCAGGCGCTCTTCGACGAGATCGAGCAGATCCTGCGGGCAGTGCTGACGGAGGCGTGGACCAAGCTCTGAGGGTCGGTCGTCTCGGAGCCCAAGGCGGCGTGGCCGGGCCCACTTGAGGGTGAGGCTTGTTTCGGCAGCTCAAGGCCGCGTGGTTCAGGTCCAGTTGAGACTCAGGTCCACATGAGGCTCAGGTCTGCATGAGACTCAGGTCTGCATGAGGCTCACGCCCACTTAAGGGCGAACCACAGCTCCATCCGGACGTCCGCGTCGCCCAGGTCCACATCCAGCAGGGCCTCGGCGCGGGCGATCCGCTGACGGACCGTATTGCGGTGCACCTCCAGTGCCACCGCCGTACGGTCCCAGCTGCCGTGCAGTGACAGCCACACCCGCACCGTCTCCAGCAGCGCCGGTGCGCCGTCGAGCGGCGCGAGCAGGGCCCGGCCGTGCGCCCCCGCCTCGGCCGGGTCCACCAGCGAGACGACGCCGCCCGCGCGGGCCGGGCCGTGCCGCACCAGCGGCACCCGCTCGGCGACGGCCCGCCGTAGCGCACGGGCGGCGTCGGCGCCGCCACGCGGCAGCTCCGCGGCGGGTACGGGCGCCCCGACGCCCAGCGTCCAGCCGGGCTGCGCCCGTACCTCCCCCTCGCCCGGCACGAGGGCGCACAGCGCGTCCCCGTCGAGGTCGACCAGCGGCGTCCCGAGCCCGGCCGCGAGCGCCGCCGTGGCCAGCAGTCCGTCGTCCCGGCCGCGGCCGCGCCGCCGCCCGTGCACCACGGTCCACAGCCCGCCGCCCTCCGGGGGCCCGGATCGCGTATCGGAGGGCGTCCCCGCCTGCCCCGGCGAGCGGCTCAGCAGTCCGGCCACCCGTGCCGGTTCGGCGCCGAGCATCAGCCGTACCAGCGCCGCCGTGCGCTCGGCCTCGGCCCCGACCACCCGCCGCGCCGTCAGCAGCGACAGCAGCACCACGGCCACCCCCACGATCGCCCCGTCCGCGCCGTCCCGCCGGGGAGCGCAGACGCCGAGTGCGAGCCGGTCCTCCGGCCCGGCCGGGCCGCCCAGCCCGTACGCGGTCAGCTGCAGCTCCTCACCGGCCGCGCCGGCCGCCCTGCCCGCCGCCGAGGACGGGCCCGAGCGCAGCCGCGCCGCAAGCGCGCCAAGCGCCGTACGGGCCTCCCGCGACGGGCGCGGCCCCGCGGCCGCCAGCTCCGCGCCGTCCGGGCCGTAGAGCACCGTCCACGCCCCGAGGTGCTGGCCCAGCTGCCGCAGCACGGCCGGTACGGGGTGCGGGCGCGCCGCGGCCGTCGCCAGCGACTGCTGTACCTCGGTGACGCTCCGCAGCTCATGGTGGCGGCGCTCGGCCATCGCGTCCCAGACGGCGCTCGCGACGGCCGTGAAGGTCGTCTGCCGCGGCACCTCGACCAGCGGCAGCCCATGCCGGTCGCACGCCTCGACCAGCGCGCGGGGCACCGTGTCGTGCACCGGCGCGATGCCGAAGCCGAGCGCCGCCGCGCCCGCCTGGACCGTACGGGCCACATAGCGGTCCCAGTAGGTGCCGGCGCCCGCCGCCTCCGGGCAGTGCACCCCCGCGCTGAGCAGCAGCTCGCCGCCCAGCAGATACGGGACGGGGTCCTCCATTTCGCTGGTGTGGACGAAGTACACGGGCGTGTCCGCCTCGCGCGCCCCCGCGACCTGCCGCAGCCCGAGGGCGGGGTGGCCGAGGAGGGTGGCGAGGGGGACGGGGGCCGTCGGGGGTACGCGGTCGTTCATCACGGCGGGCCTCGCGTAGGGATGGTTCGTACATCCCGGGGATCGGGAGTGGAGGAAACGTACACTTCCCGGACGCTCCGGCGACACCTAGGGTCTGCGTCACTCCCCACATTCCCCGCACGCCCCGTACTCCCCCGCGCCTCCCCCACTCCCCGAACTTCCACGACCCGATCCCCGCGGATCGCCGGGACCTCCCCGATCCCGTGCGGCTCCGCTCCCCCGACCTCCCGACCGCTACCCGACCCCCGCCGGACCGAGGAGCACTGCCATGACCGCTGTCGACTACACCGTGATCGTCGTCTATCTAGCGGGCATGCTCGCGCTCGGCTGGTGGGGGATGCGCCGCACCACGTCCACCAGCGACTTCCTGGTCGCGGGCCGGCGGCTGGGGCCGTTCATGTACTCCGGGACGATGGCCGCGATCGTGCTCGGCGGCGCGTCCACCATCGGCGGCGTCGGGCTCGGCTACCAGTACGGGCTCTCCGGCGCCTGGATGGTCATCGCCATCGGCCTGGGGCTGCTGGCGCTGTCGGTCTTCTTCTCGGCGCGCATCGCCCGCCTCAAGGTCTACACGGTCAGCCAGATGCTGGATCTGCGCTACGGCGGCTCCTCCGGGCTGATCTCGGGCATCGTGATGTGGGGCTACACCCTGATGCTCGCGGTCACCTCGACCATCGCCTACGCCACCATCTTCGACGTGATCTTCGGCCTGGACCGGGTCATCGCCATCGTGCTCGGCGGGGCGATCGTGGTCTGTTACTCGACGCTCGGCGGCATGTGGTCGATCACCCTCACCGACATGGTGCAGTTCGTGGTCAAGACGGTGGGCGTGCTGCTCCTGCTGCTGCCGATCGCGGTGGTGAAGGCGGGCGGCTTCGGCGCGATGAAGTCCGAACTCCCCCACGGCTACTTCTCCCCCATGGGCATCGGCGGCCAGACCGTCTTCACCTATGTGCTCATCTACTCCTTCGGCATGCTGATCGGCCAGGACATCTGGCAGCGGGTCTTCACCGCCCGCGATGACAAGGTGGCCCGCCGCGGCGGCACCGCGGCCGGTACGTACTGCCTGGCCTACGCGGTCGCGGGCGCGGTCATCGGCACGGCGGCGAGGGTGCTGTACCCCAAGCTGGACGCCCCGGACGACGCGTTCGCGACCATCGTCAAGGACTCCCTCCCGGTGGGCGTGAAGGGGCTGGTGCTGGCCGCCGCGCTGTCCGCGGTGATGTCCACCTCCTCGGGCGCGCTCATCGCCTGCGCGACGGTGGCCAACAACGACATCTGGGCCCGGCTGCGCGGCCGTACGCTCCGTACGGCTGGTGGCTCCCACGACGAGGTCGGCGGCAACCGTGTCTTCATCCTCATCATGGGTATCGCCGTGATCGGCATCTCCGTCGCGCTCAACAACGTCGTCGAGGCGCTGACCGTCGCCTACAACGTGCTGGTCGGCGGATTGCTGATGCCGATCCTGGGCGGGCTGCTGTGGAAGCGCGGCACGGGCGCGGGCGCCCTGGCCTCGGTCGGTATCGGCGGCCTTACGGTCATCGCGCTGATGGGGTGGAAGGGCATCCTCGCCAACGAACCCATCTACTTCGGGCTGCTGGCCTCGCTGGTGGCGTATGTGGCGGTCAGCCTCGCCACCAAGCCGACCGACGCGGCGATCCTCGACGCCTGGCGGCGCCGACTCGCCGGTGAACCGGCCACCCCCGCCTCCGAGACCACCCCGGCCACCGCGGGCGCCTGACACGGTCTCGCGCCCCCACACCGGCACCGCCATACGTTCCCCTCCCTCTTCCGCGTCTCATACACCCCGTCAGAAAGGCACCAACCCATGCCCACCGCACAGCGCGCGCGTCACGGCGGCGATCTCGTCGTGGAGTCCCTCACCGCGCTCGGGGCGAGCACCGTGTTCGGGCTTCCCGGACAGCACGCTCTCGGGGCGTTCGACGCGCTGCGACGGTCCGGGCTCACCTATGTGGGACTGCGGGTGGAGAACAACGCCGGGTTCGCCGCCGATGCCTTCGCCCGTGTCACCGGCACGGTGGCACCGCTGCTGGTGTCCACCGGGCCGGGGGCGCTCATGACGCTCGCCGCGCTGCAGGAGTCGGCGGCGGCTTCCGCGCCTGTCCTGGCCATCGGCAGCCAGGTGCCGACCGCGGGGCTCGGCGGCGGGCGCAAGGGCTATCTCCATGAACTCGTCGACCAGAAGGCGTCGTTCCGCGACGTCGTCAAGTCCGTCCACACGGTCCGTACCGCCTCCCAGATCCCCTCCGCGGTCGCCGCCGCCTGGGCGTCCGCGCTGGAGGCCCCCGCCGGGCCGGTGTGGCTGGAGATCCCGCAGGACGTGCTGCTCGCACCGGTCTCCGTGCCGCCGGTGACCTCCCTGCGCGCCGAGCCCCGTCCGCTGCCGCCCCGGCCCGAGCTCACAGCGGAGGCCGCGCGGCTGCTGAGCGCCGCCGAGCGTCCGGTGATCCTGGCCGGGGGCGGAGTGGTGCGCGCCGGGGCGCGGCAGGAGCTGCGGGCTCTGGCCGAGGCGCTGGACGCGCCCGTGGCGACGACCTTCGGCGGCAAGGGCGCGTTCCCGTGGGATCATCCGCTCTCGCTCCAGTCCTGGCTGGAGGACGCGCACACCACCGAGTTCCTGGAGGACGCCGACGTCCTGCTGGTCGTCGGCTCCGGACTGGGCGAACTCTCCTCCAACTACCACACGTTCCGCCCGCGCGGCCGCCTGGTCCAGATCGAGGCCGACCTCGGCAAGCTGGAGTCCAACCATCCGGCCCTCGGCATCCACGCCGACGCCCGCGAGGCGCTGGCCGCCCTCGCCGAGGCCGTCACGCCGCGCCCGCCGGGCACGGCGGCCAAGTCCGCGGCCGGGCTGCTCACCCGGGTGCGGGAGCGGATCGACGCGCAAGGTCTGGAGCTGGAGCAGCGGGTGCTGGACGCGGTGCGGGACGCGCTGCCCGATGACTCCCCCAGCTTCTGGGACATGACGATCCTCTCCTACTGGGCCTGGTCGGCCTTCGATTGCCGTGCGGGCGCCCTGCACTCTGCGCAGGGCGCGGGCGGTCTCGGCTACGGCTTCCCCGCCGCCCTCGGGGCCGCCGCCGCTGATCCCGGCCGGCCGGTGCTGGCCGTGTCGGGTGACGGCGGGGCGATGTACTCGATCGCCGAACTCGCCACCGCCCACCAGTACCGGCTCCCCGTCACCTGGCTGATCGTGGACGACGGCGGCTACGGCATCCTGCGCGAGTACATGACGGACACGTTCGGCGAGGCGACCGCCACCGAGCTGTCCCGCCCGGACTTCGCCACGCTGGCCGAGTCCTTCGGCGTCCCGGCGGTCCGTACCACACCCGAGCGGCTGCGCGCGGACCTCGCCGGCGCCCTCGCGGCCCCCGGGCCGTCGGTCGTGGTGCTGCCCGCGCTGCTGCGGATGTTCGCGCCCACCCACCTCGACCGGCTCGCCGACGGCGGCCCCGATGACAGCCCCGGACCCGATCAGCGCTGATCGGAGCCCGACCCCGATCAGGGCTGATCGGAGGAAATGGGGGCCACCCGCGCCGAGCCTGGGCGCGGGCCCCCACCCGAGTCCTTACCGTGCCAGTGACCCATTGGCTTCGCGCTCGTTCCCCCAACCGGGGGAATGAGACGATCGCAGGTAAGGCGAGGTGCTCGGGATGGTGGCTCCGCCGGACGACGACATGCTCGCGGCACGCACCGTGTCGTATGCCTACGGCGGCTCACCCGCCCTCCTCGGTGTCTCCCTCGGCGCCCGAGAGGGCGAGATCCTCGCCGTCACCGGTCCGCGGGGCTGCGGCAAGACCACCCTCCTCAGCTGCCTGGCGGGCCAACTCGTCCCGGACGGCGGGGAGGTGTGGTTCAAGGGCGTCCCCGTGCACAGCCTCCCCCCGCTCGGTCTCGAACGGCTGCGGCGCGACCACTTCGGCTGGATCGGCACCGAGCCCCATCTCGTCCCCGAGCTCACCGCCTGGGAGAACGCCGCGCTCGCCCTGATGCTGCGCGGCACCGGGCGGCGCGCCGCGAAGAGCGCCGCGTGCGAGTGGCTGGACCGGCTCGACATCGGCGAATGCGCCCGGGTGCGGCCCGCCGCGCTGCTGCAGTCGCAGCGCCAGCGGGTCGCCATCGCTCGTGCCCTGGCCGCCGGGCCGAGCGTGCTCTTCGCCGACGAGCCCACCGCCCCGCTGCACCAGGCCGACCGCGCCCAGGTGCTGCGCACCCTCACCTCGGCGGCCCGCTCCCACGGCATCACCGTCGTCCTCGCGACTCATGACCAGGAGGTGGCCACCCTCGCCGACCGCACCGTCGCCCTGCTCGACGGGCGCCGGGTGGGCTCGGACCCCTCCGAGGCGGAAGGCAGGGCCGCGTGCTCAGCCTCCGTCTGATCCGCGGTGCCCGCCCATCGGTGCTGCTGCGGCGGTCGCTGGTCACCGTCGCGGCGGCGGGCGCGAGCTTTCTGCTGCTGAGCGCCCTCGGATTCGCCTCGGGCCATCCGGCCGACTCGCAGGGCGCGGTGGGGCGGCTGCTGTGGTGCCTCGTGCCACTGGCCGCGACCGTCCATCTGGCCGTCGCCGTGGGCCGCGCCGACCCCAGCACCGGGCCGGGCCCCGGTTTCGCCGCGGCCGGACTCGGCCCCGCCCGTGCGGCACTGCTCGCGGCGGTCTCGATGGCGGCCGCCTGCGCGCTCGGCGGTGTGCTGGCGCTGCTGGTCTTCCTGCATCTGCGCGGCGACCTCGGCTCCTGGCTGGACTGGGCCGGAAGCGGGGCGGACGGCCAGCAGCTCGGCGGCGGTCGGCCGCTGCCCCTGGCCGGCACCGTGACGCTGCTCGCCGTCGTCCCCGTGCTGGTGGGCGCGGCGTGTGCGGCCGGACTGTGGCCCCGGCAGCCGCGGGCCGGACACCAGCCGGCCCGCGAACCACGAGGCGCCCGCCGCCCGGCGGTCCCGGCCCCGCCCACCGTCGTGACGGGGCCGGTCGCGCCCTGGCCCCACCGGGCCACCTCCGGCCTCCCGTGGGGCATCGCCCTGACCGCGGCCGGACTCGCCCTGCAGGCATACGCGAGCGGCGACGCGCCCCCGCACCCCGACGCCCTGCTCGCCGTGCCGGGCCGGCTCGGCGGCAACCCGCTCGGTGTGGTGGGCGGCTGGGCGCTGGCGGCGCTCGGGCTGGTGCTGGCCGGGCCCGGCCTCACCCATCTGTGCGGCAGGCTGCTGGCCATCGGGCGGCCCGGCGTGCTGCGGCTGCTGGCCGGGCGCATGCTCCAGCAGGAGGCCGGTCTTATCGGACGTCCGCTCGGCGCGCTGTGCGCCCTGGCCTCCGCCGGATACACCGTCCTGGAGCTGTACGGAAGGGCCTCCGGGCCGTCCGGCGCCCATGCCTTCGGCCCGCTCACCGGTCTGGGCGCGGCACTGGTCACGCTGTGCGCCGCGGCCACCACCCTGACCGCGGCCGTGGAGGCGAGGAGCGCGCGCGAGCGCACAACGGCCGCGCTGCTCCGCCTCGGCGCACCGGCCCGGCTGCTCCACGGGGCGGCCGCGCTGCGCGCGACGGCCCTGCTGGCGCTGCTGGTGCCGCTGGTGTGGGTGGTGGCGCATCTCACGGCGATGCCGTTCCGCCGCTGAAAATCTCGGGTGTTGGTGTCCATGCCTGGATTGTGCGACCAAGCGGCCCGGTCACGTTTGCCGCAATCCACAGCCCCCCACCTCCGGTGTGATTAGCATGTCGGCGTGCAGGAACCAGACCGGGAAATAGAGTCCATCGAGGAGTTCGACCAGGTCGTCGCCCGCGGCACCCTGGCCGGGTTCCGGGTCCAGTCCGTGGACCTGACGAGCCGTACGGCCGCGCTCCTCTCCACCGACACCAGCGAGGCGGTCTTCCTCGGCTGCCCGATGGAGTCCGAGGCGGCCGCGAAGGTCCGGGCCGGGAGTGCGCTGGTGTTCCCGCCGGTGCCGGATCTGCCCTTCGATCCGTACCGCGGCACCCTCTACTCGCCCGCGGAGCTCTTCAAGGGCCTCACGGAGCACGGTTACGCGCGGACGCCGGACGCGCTCGCCTACGCCTGGTTCCAGCGGACCAAGACGGACGGCGACATCTTCGCCTCCATGCTGCGCTCCATCCACGACGACGCGGTCTCCGACGCGCTCGACGAATTCCTCGTCGGGACGCGGGTGGTGGGCGTCATGGGCGGCCACGCGCTGGAGCGCGGCTCCGACGGGTTCGCGGGCGCCGCGCGCCTCGGACGGGCCCTGGCGCGGACCGGTCTCACGGTCGCGACGGGCGGCGGGCCGGGCGCGATGGAGGCCGCGAACCTGGGCGCCTACGCCGCTCCGCACGAGGACGCGATGCTGGACGAGGCGCTCGAACTGCTCGGCAAGACGTCCTCGTTCCGGCCGTGCATCGGGGCATGGGCCGAGGCCGCCTTCGCGGTTCGCGAACGCTGGCCGGACGGCGGGGCGTCGGTCGGCATCCCCACCTGGTTCTACGGGCACGAGCCGCCGAGCCCGTTCGCCTCGCACATCGCGAAGTACTTCGCCAATGCCACCCGGGAGGATGGGCTGTTGGCGCGCTCGACCGCGGGCGTGGTCTTCCTGCCGGGCGCCGCCGGGACCGTCCAGGAGATCTTCGACAACGCGACGCCGAACTACTACGAGTCGCGCGGTGAGCCCACCCCGATGGTGCTGGTGGACCGGGACCACTGGACCCGGCGGCTGCCGACCTGGCCGCTGCTCGAAGCGCTCGCGGAGGGACGGCCCATGAAGGCCCGTATCGCACTGGTGGATTCGGTGGACGAGGCACCCGAGGCGCTGCTGTCGCTGCTGGGCTGACCCGACGTCAAGAAGGCCCCGGCGTGGGAGAGCTCCCGCGCCGGAGGCCCCAGCATGAGGACCGCACCCCGGCGCGCCGTACTCCAGGCGTCAGGACGCGGCGTCCAACAGCACCACATCGGCCGGGTCGAAGGCCGCCCCCACCCGGGCCCCCGCCTCCGGGGCGTCCCGCAGGGCGCAGGACGCTTGCAGAGGCGGCGCGGCCAGGTCCGCCGGCCGCAGGATGAGCGCCACATGGTCGCCGCGGAAGGTGCGCGTCTCCACGGTGCACGCCAGCCCCTCCTCGGGGTCCGTCAGCCGCACCCCGGCCGGGCGGACCAGCAGCCTGGTGGGGCCCGGCCGGGAGCCGGGCGGAACGGGCAGCTTGCCCCAGCGGGTGTCGGCGACCTCGCCGTCCACGGTCGCCTCGACCACATTGTCGAAGCCGAGGAAGCGGGCGACGAACTCGGTGGCGGGCCGCTGCCACACCTCCAGCGGGGTGCCGGTCTGGGCGATCCGGCCGTTGTCCATCACCACCACCCGGTCCGCGAGCGCGAACGCCTCCCCCTGGTCATGAGTGACCGCGAGGACGGTGGTCCCCAGCCGTGCGAAGAGCTCGCGGAGTTCCATCACCAGCCGCTCCCGCAGCCCCCGGTCGAGCTGGCCCAGCGGCTCGTCCAGCATCAGCAGCTTGGGCCGCGGGGCCAGCGCGCGGGCCAGCGCCACCCGCTGCTGCTCGCCGCCGGAGAGCGAGTCGACGGGGCGGCGCTGGGCGCCCGGCAGCCCCACCAGCTCCAGCAGTTCGGCAACCCGGCGATCCGCCTCCGCCCGCCCCACCTTGCGCATCCGCAGCCCGAAGGCGACATTGCCGCCCACGTCCCGCTGCGGAAAAAGCTGGTGGTCCTGGAACATCAGCCCCACCCCGCGCCGGTGCGTGGGCACCCCGTTCTGGTCCTGTCCGGCGAGCCACACCCGGCCGTCGTCGGCGCGCTGCAGCCCGGCCACCACGCGCAGCATGGTGGACTTGCCGCTTCCGCTCGGGCCCAGCACACAGACCGTCTCGTGCTCGGCGACCTCCAGATCCACGGCGTCCAGCGCATCGCGCCGGCCGAACCTTACGGTCACCTCGTCCAGTCGCAGCAGCGTCATTCAGAACTCTCCGGAACGGTCGGTGCGGATGCGCTCGAGTGCCAGCAGCGATCCGGCGCAGACCAGCATCAGGATCGTGCTCAGGGCCATCGCCTGCCCGTAGGTGAGCTGTCCGGCCCGGCCCAGGAAACGGGCGATGGCCACCGGGAGGGTCGGCTGGTCGGGGCGCGCGATGAAGACGGTCGCCCCGAACTCGCCCAGGGAGACAGCGAACGCGAAGCCCGCCGCGACCGCCACGGCCCGCCCGACCAGCGGCAGGTCCACTTCCCGCCAGACCCGCCACGGGGACGCCCCGAGCACGGCCGCCGCCTCCCGGAGCCGGTGGTCCACCGCCCGCAGCACGGGCAGCATGGTCCGTATGACGAAGGGCACGCCCACCAGGGCCTGGGCGAGGGGCACCAGGAACCAGGAGGCACGCAGATCCAGCGGGGGCTCGTCGAGGGCGATCAGGAACCCGAATCCCACGGTGACGGCCGAGGTGCCCAGGGGCAGCATCAGCAGCGCGTCGAAGCCCCGAACCAGCCTGCCCGCCTTACGGGTGAGCGCGGCGGCGGCGAGGCCGCCCACGGCGAGGGCGAAGACGGTGGCGACCGCCGCGTACCACAGGGAGTTCCCGATGGCCTCCATGGGGGCCACGAAGAAGGTGCCTCCGCTGTCGGCGGCCGACCTGAGCGCCTCGTAGTAGGTGAATCCGTAGCCGTCCGGTCCGTTCAGCGAGCGTTCCACCAGCACCGCGAGCGGTGTCACGATCAGCAGGGCGACCACCGCCAGCACGCCCCACAGCAGCGCCCACTGCGCCGGGCCGTTCGGCCGGCGCGCCGTGCGGCCGGGGTCGACGAGCCGCAGGGCGCTCTCTCGGCGCCGTACGGTCCACGCGTGCAGGGCCAACACGGCCGCGACCGCGGCGAACTGGACGAGGGTGAGCACAGCGGCCGTGGGCAGGTCGAGCAGCTGTGCGGTCTCCCGGTAGATCGCCACCTCCAGGGTGGCGTAGCGGGGGCCGCCGAGGATCTGGATCACGCCGAAGGAGGTGAAGGTGAACAGGAACACCATCAGCGCGGCGGCGGCGACCGCGGGGGCCAGCGCGGGCAGCGTCACCCGGCGCCAGGCCGACAGCCGGCTCGCGCCGAGCACCCGCGCGGCCTCCTCCTGGCGCGGGTCGAGCTGGGCCCACAGCCCGCCGACGGTCCTGACGACGACCGCGTAGTTGAAGAAGACATGGGCCAGGAGGATCGCCCAGACGGAGGTGTCGAGCCGCACCCCCCACAGCTCGTCCAGCAGCCCGCCCCGGCCGAGCAGAGCCAGGAAGGCGGATCCGGCGACGACGGTCGGCAGCACGAACGGCACGGTCACCACGGCCCGCAGCAGCCCCTTGCCGGGGAAGTCGAAGCGGGCGAAGACATAGGCGCCGGGCAGCGCGACCGCGAGTGTGAGGGCGGTCGACGCGACCGCCTGCCAGCAGGTGAACCACAGGACGTCCAGCGTCGCCGGATCGGTCACCACCTCGGTGATCCGGCCGAACCGCCACTGCCCGCCGACGCGCAGCCCCCGGGTGACGATGGCGGCCACGGGATAGGCGAAGAAGACCGCGAAGAAGGCGAGCGGCACCGCCATCAGGGCGAGCCGGAGAGCGAGCGCGCGACGGCCGCCGCCGGCTGCCCTGTCGGCCTTACGGTGGCCGTCGGCCGTCTTACGGTTCTCGCGGGGCTCTACAGGACCAGCGAGGACCATGTCTTGACCCACGGCTCATGGTTCTTGGCGATCTTCTGCGGCGCCAGGGTGGCGGAGTCGGCGATCCTGACCCCGAACCGGGTGAACAGCTCCGGCAGCTTGGCGTCCTCGCGCGCCGGGTTGACGTACATGTTCAGCGGGATGTCCTCCTGGAACCGCTTGCTCAGCAGGAAATCCAGCAGCGCCTTGCCGCCCTTGGCGTTGCCCGCTCCGTTCAGCAGCCCGGCGAACTCCACCTGCCGGAAGCAGGTGCCCGTCGCCACCCCGGTGGGGGCCTTGGCGGGCTTGGTCTTGGCGTCGGCCACCTCGGCGGGCGGGCTCGAGGCGTAGGAGACGACGAGCGGCCGGTCGCCCTTGCCGCCGCCGGCCGAGCCGGAGAACCGGTCGTAATACGCCTGCTCCCAGCCGTCGACGACCTCGACACCGTTGGCCCGCAGCTTCTTCCAGTAGCCCTTCCAGCCGTCGTCGCCGTACTTGGCGGCCGTGGCGAGGAGGAAGCCGAGGCCGGGGGAAGAGGTGGCCGCGTTCTCGGTGACGAGGAGGTTCTTGTAGGCGGGCTTGGTCAGATCCTCCAGCGTCCGGGGCGGCGCCAGCTTCTTGTCGGCGAAGTACTCGCGGTCGTAGTTGACGCAGATGTCGCCGAAGTCGACGGGGGTGACGCGGTGCTCGGCCCGGTCGAGCTGAAGGGCCGCCGGGACCTTGTCGAGGCCCTTGGCCGTGTAGGGGGTGAACAGGTCGTTGTCGAGCGCCCGGGAGAGCAGGGTGTTGTCGACGCCGAAGAACACATCGCCCTGGGGGTGGCCCTTGGACAGGATCGCCTGGTTGACGGCGGCTCCGGCGTCGCCCCCGGCCTGCACCCGCACCTTGTAGCCGGTCTCCTTGGTGAACTCCTTGAGGACCGCCTTGGAGGCCGCGAACGAGTCGTGCGTGACCAGGGTGACCGTCTTGGAGTCCGCGCCGCTCTTGGAATCCTCGCCGCAGCCGACGAGCGCGCCCAACGCCAGTGAGCCGAAAAGGGCGGCTGAGATGGCACGCCGAAGCTGGCTGTTCATGGTGATGCTGACTCCCTACGCCGGTATGACCCGGATCAGGTCCGAGGGTCTGCGGCCGTGCCGCACTCTCAGCGCTCTGAGCGCTCCCCTGTCGGAATGTTCACTTGTACGGATATTCAGTTTTACGACGACCGCATGATGCGACGACGCTCAGGCACCGTATCAGCCGGTCCTCAGCGCTCAGAAGCCGCCAGCTGCCCGCAGGCCCCGTCGATCTCCTGGCCACGGGTGTCCCGGACGGTCACCGGCACCCCGTGGGCCTCCAGGGCCGCCACGAACGCCTTCTCGTCCTCGGGCCGGGACGCCGTCCACTTGGAGCCGGGCGTCGGGTTGAGCGGAATGAGGTTCACATGCACCCGGCGGCCCTTGAGCAGCCGGCCGAGCAGATCGGCGCGCCACGCCTGGTCGTTGATGTCCTTGATCAGCGCGTACTCGATGGAGACCCGGCGGCCGGACTTCTCCGCGTACTCCCACGCGGCGTCCAGGACTTCGCGCACCTTCCAGCGGGTGTTGACCGGCACGAGGGTGTCGCGCAGCTCGTCGTCGGGCGCGTGCAGCGACACCGCGAGCCGGCACTTGAACCCCTCGTCGGCGAACCGCAGCATCGCCGGCACGAGGCCGACGGTCGAGACGGTGATCCCGCGCTGCGAAAGGCCGAGGCCGTCGGGCTCGGGGTCGGTGAGCCGGCGGATGGCGCCGACGACGCGGTTGTAGTTGGCCAGCGGCTCGCCCATGCCCATGAAGACGATGTTGGACAGCCGGGCCGGCCCGCCGGGGATCTCACCGTCGCGGAGAGCCCGCATTCCGTCGACGATCTGGTGCACGATCTCGGCGGTGGACAGATTGCGGTCCAGCCCCGCCTGGCCGGTGGCGCAGAACGGGCAGTTCATCCCGCAGCCCGCCTGTGAGCTGATGCACATGGTGACCCGGTCCGGGTAGCGCATCAGTACAGACTCCACGAGCGTGCCGTCGAAGAGCCGCCACAGGGTCTTGCGCGTGGTGTCGTCGTCGCAGCTGACGTGGCGCACCACGCTCATCAGCTCCGGCAGCAGCCCGGCGGCCAGCTTCTCGCGCGCGGCGGCCGGTATGTCGCTCCACTGTGCGGGGTCGTCGACGTAGCGCGCGAAGTAGTGACGCGACACCTGACTGGCCCGGAAGGGCTTCTCCCCGAGGGCGGCGACGGCCTCCCGGCGCTCGGCGGGTGTGAGGTCGGCAAGATGCCGCGGGGGCTTCTTGGCCCCGCGCGGCGCGGCGAAGGTGAGTTCTCCGGGCTTAGGCATGATTCACCCAGTGTCGCAGACGTACGAAGGGCCCCGCGCCATGCGTGGCGCGGGGCCCGTGGGCGGCCTCGTCAGCCGCCGCCCACGAAGATCACCAGCAGCAGCCACGCGACCGGCGCGGTGGGCAGCAGCGAGTCGAGCCGGTCCATGATCCCGCCATGGCCGGGCAGCAGCTTGCCCATGTCCTTGATGCCGAGGTCCCGCTTGATCATGGACTCGCCGAGGTCGCCCAGGGTCGCGCTGACCGCGACGGCGAGGCCGAGCAGCAGGCCCTGCCACCAGACGCCGTCGTCGATGAGGTACTGCATGCACAGCGCGCCCGCGACCATCGCGAAGGTCACCGCGCCCAGCAGCCCCTCGCGGGTCTTGCCGGGGCTGATCCGCGGCGCCAGCGGATGCTTGCCGAAGCGCCAGCCCACCGCGTACGCCCCCGTGTCGCTGACCACGGTCAGCAGCAGGAAGGTGAGGACCCGCCACGGGCCGTCCCCGGTGTCGAGCATGAGCGCCACGAAGGTGGCCAGGAACGGCACGTAGAAGGCGGCGAAGACGCCCGCGGTGACATCCCTGAGGTAGTTGTCGGGCGGTTCGGTCATCCGCCAGACCAGCACCGCGAGCGCCGTGAGCGCCACCGCCACCACCGCGCCCTGGGCACCGCGCACATAGCCGGCGACGATCATGGCGACCCCGCCGACCGCGAGCGGCACCAGCGGGACCCGGATGTCCTTGCGCTCGGTCAGCCGTGAGGTCAGCTCCCAGAGCCCGACCACCACCGCGACCGCCACCACGCCGACAAACACGGGCTTGTAGATGAAGAGCGAGGCCACGATGATCACGCCGAGGCCGATGCCCACCCCTATCGCGGCGCGCAGATTACGGCCCGCGCTCTTCTTCCCCTGCCCGGCACCGGCCCCGCGCGCGCCGCCGTCGGCCGAGGCCGGGTCGGGCGCGGGGTCGGGGGGCGTCGGCGGGCGCCCGGCGGGCGGCCGGGGTCCGGGCTGCGGCTCCTGCTCGTCGCGGAAGAGGGGGCCACTCAGCCGAGCGGCCCCCCGGTCACGGTCGGCGTCCTCGCCGGAGTTGCCGCCCGCGTGGGGCACGGTGGGCATGGGGCGAGTCTGCGCCGCTTCGCCCACCTCGTGCGCGGGACCCGCCGAAGAAGGCGCCGCCACCCAGCCGTAGCCGGGGGAGGTGCCCTGACCGCCCGGTGCCCGGAATCCGGCGCTTGGTGGGGCCCCCCAGGAAGAGTCGTTCATCAGACCTCGAGCAGCTCGGCTTCCTTGTGCTTGAGCAGCTCATCCACCTGCGCGACATACTTCGCCGTGGTGTCGTCGAGCTCCTTCTCGGCGCGGCGTCCCTCGTCCTCGCCGACCTCGCCGTCCTTGATCAGCTTGTCGATGGACTCCTTGGCCTTGCGCCGGACGCTGCGGATCGAGATCTTCGCGTCCTCGCCCTTGGCCTTGGCGACCTTGATGAACTCCTTACGGCGCTGCTCGGTGAGCTCGGGGAACACCACCCGGATGATGTTGCCGTCGTTGCTCGGGTTGACGCCCAGATCCGAGTCCCGGATCGCCTGCTCGATATTGCGGAGCGCGGTCTTGTCGAACGGCGTGACCACGGCCATGCGCGGCTCCGGCACCGAGAACGACGCGAGCTGATTGATCGGCGTCAGCGCACCGTAGTAGTCCGCCACGATCTTGTTGAACATCGCCGGGTGCGCACGCCCGGTGCGGATCGCGGCGAAGTCCTCCTTGGCGACCACAACGGCTTTCTCCATCTTCTCCTCGGCCTCGAGGAGGGTCTCTTCGATCACCACTTGCTCCTGGTGTTATCAGTAAGCAGAGCCTCGCCCCTGCGTGCGTCTTCTCCTGCACGGTGTCCGACCGGCAGGCCGTTGTCCATCCCCCGTTCGAGCCGTCAGGCCCGGGAGCCCTGGTCGCTCACCAGCGTGCCGATCTTCTCACCCTTCACCGCGCGCGCGATATTTCCTTCGGCCAGGAGCTCGAAGACGAGGATGGGCAGCTTGTTGTCCCGGCAGAGGGTGATCGCGGTGGCGTCGGCGACCTTCAGGTCCCTGGTGATCACCTCGCCGTACTCCAGGGCGTCGAACTTCACCGCATCGGGGTTACGGGCGGGGTCGGAGTCATAGACCCCGTCCACGCCGTTCTTCCCCATGAGCAGGGCCTGCGCGTCGATCTCCAGCGCCCGCTGGGCCGCGGTGGTGTCCGTGGAGAAGTACGGCATGCCCATACCCGCGCCGAAGATGACCACGCGCCCCTTCTCCAGGTGGCGCACCGCACGCAGCGGAATGTACGGCTCCGCGACCTGGCCCATGGTGATGGCGGTCTGAACGCGGGAGTCGATGCCCTCCTTCTCCAGGAAGTCCTGGAGGGCGAGGCAGTTCATGACGGTTCCGAGCATGCCCATGTAGTCCGAGCGGGCGCGGTCCATACCGCGCTGCTGCAGCTCCGCACCGCGGAAGAAGTTACCGCCACCGATGAC
Organism: Streptomyces sp. 11-1-2; assembly: GCF_003595545.1. Lineage (NCBI taxonomy): Bacteria > Bacillati > Actinomycetota > Actinomycetes > Kitasatosporales > Streptomycetaceae > Streptomyces > Streptomyces sp. 11-1-2. Next base: position 7,740,320 of record NZ_CP022545.1, on the reverse strand, counting down.
GATGGCGATCTCGGCGCCGTCCCTGACCACGGCGGCGACCTCGCGGGCGATGGCGTGCACGACATCGGGGTCGACGCCGAGTCCCCCGCCTCCGGCGAACGCCTCGCCGGACAGCTTCAGCATGAAGCGACCATGCTTGGCCGCACCGTGCGCGTTCTTGTCGTCGGCGGCCTGTTTGGCGTCCGCGCCGTGATTCATTGGAGATCTCCTCGTGCACATACGAAGAAGGCCACTGCCGGACGGGTCCTGTTACGACCTCTGCGGCAATGGCCTCCTCGTCACATCTGCGGCCGACCGGTTGACGGTTGGCTGACTACGACCCTATCGGGGTCGACGGTCATTCGCTGCTCGGCTCAGACGCCGACGCGGAAACGGGCGAAGCGCTTGAGCGAGACACCGGCCTCGTCCAGGACCTTCTGGACGGACTTCTTGTTGTCCTTGGCGAACGGCTGGTCCACCAGGACGTTCTCCTTGAAGAAACCGGTGACGCGACCCTCGACGATCTTCGGCAGGGCGCCCTCGGGCTTGCCCTCCTCGCGGGCCGTGGCCTCGGCGACGCGGCGCTCGTTCTCGACCGTCTCGGCCGAGATCTCGTCGCGGGTGAGGAACTTCGGGGCGAAGGCGGCGATGTGCTGCGCGACGTCCTTGGCGACCGTGGCGTCTTCCTTGTCCAGCTCGACCAGGACGCCGACCTGCGGCGGCAGGTCCGGGCTGGTGCGGTGCATGTACGCCGCGACGTAACCGCCGGAGAACTGCGCGAAGCGGTCCAGGACGATCTTCTCGCCGAGGGTCGCGTTGGCCTCGTCGACGAACGCCTGAACGGTCTTGCCCGCCTCGATCTCGGAGGAGAGCAAGGCGTCCAGGTCGGCCGGGGAGGTCTTGGCGACGTGGGCGGCGATGGCGTCGGCGACGGCCACGAACTTGTCGCCCTTGGCGACGAAGTCCGTCTCGCACTTCAGCTCGACCAGCACGCCGGAGGTCTTGTCGTCCGCGATGAGGGAGACGACAGCGCCGTTCTCGGCGTTGCGGCTCTCCCGCTTGGCCACGCCCTTCTGGCCCTTAACGCGCAGGATCTCGACGGCCTTGTCGACGTTGCCCTCGGCCTCGTCCAGCGCCTTCTTGCAGTCCATCATGCCGGCGCCGGTCAGCTCACGGAGCTTCTTGACGTCAGCGGCGGTGAAGTTCGCCATGATCTGTAAATCTCTTCTCGAAAGTCGAAAGCTCTACGGGTGAACGGCGGGGGCGGCGCCATCGGCACCGTCCCCCGCCGTCATACACCGTCTGAGTGACGTCTGAGTGGTCAGCCCTGCTCGGTGCCCGCGGCGGGGGCCTCGGCAGGAGCGACGTCCTCGGCGGGCTTGGCGTCCTCAGCGGGCTTGTCCGCGGCGGCCTCGGCGGGCTTGTCCGCGGCGGCCTCGGCGGGCTTGTCCGCAGCATCCTCGGCGGGCTTGTCCGCAGCATCCTCGGCAGGCTTGGCGTCCTCGGCGGGCTTGGCCTCGGCCTCGTCGGCCTTCTTCTCGCCCTCGAGCAGGTCGCGCTCCCACTCGGCCAGCGGCTCGCCCGCGGCCTTGTCGGCCTTCTCGTCACCGGTGGCGACGCCGGAACGGGCGATGAGGCCCTCGGCGACGGCGTCGGCGATCACCCGGGTGAGCAGGGTGACGGAGCGGATCGCGTCGTCATTGCCCGGGATCTTGTAGTCGACCTCGTCCGGGTCGCAGTTGGTGTCGAGGATCGCGACGACCGGGATCCGGAGCTTGCGCGCCTCACCGACGGCGATGTGCTCCTTCTTGGTGTCGACGATCCAGACGGCGCTCGGCACCTTCTGCATCTCGCGGATACCGCCGAGGGTCTTCTCCAGCTTGGCCTTCTCGCGGGAGAGGACCAGGAGCTCCTTCTTGGTGAGGCCGGAGGCGGCCACATCCTCGAAGTCGATCTGCTCGAGCTCCTTCAGGCGCTGCAGGCGCTTGTAGACGGTCGAGAAGTTGGTGAGCATGCCGCCCAGCCAGCGCTGGTTGACGTACGGCATGCCGACGCGGGTCGCCTGCTCGGCGATGGCCTCCTGCGCCTGCTTCTTCGTGCCGACGAACATGATGGAGCCGCCGTGGGCGACGGTCTCCTTGACGAACTCGTAGGCGCGGTCGATGTACGACAGCGACTGGAGCAGGTCAATGATGTAGATGCCGTTGCGCTCGGTGAAGATGAAGCGCTTCATCTTCGGGTTCCAGCGGCGGGTCTGGTGCCCGAAGTGGACGCCGCTCTCCAGCAGCTCCCGCATCGTGACGACGGCCATGGCCGTACTCCTTGAGGTACTCGGTTCCACGGCGGCCGGGCGGCCGCCGCTCCTGACGTCCCGACGCGCCTGCCACGGACGAGGCCCTTTCGGGGGTCGTCCAAGGACCGAGGGGCGCGGCCACCGAGCTGACCGATGCGCGATCGGAGCGTCGGTGGCGGGGCGTGCGAAGTCGATCCGGTGACCCGGATCGCCATAAGAAGTGTACGGGACGGGCACGGTGCCGGGTGACGGCGTTATCCACAACCCGTGAGTAGTCCCCCGATTCCGTCCATGATCCACCCGTCTCGGGTCGCCGGGTCATCGTGGAGGACATGCGAAGGCTTGTGGTGGGGCGGGCTCTTGCCCTGGTGATTCTGGCGCTGCCGGTGCTGTCGATGCTGCCGGAGCCGACGGCGCCTCTTCCGGCGGTGCCTCTTTCGGCGGCGCGGGCCGCGGCGGCGGACCCGGGCGCGGCGCCGGGTCCGGACGGGGTGCCGAGTCCGGGCGGGGTGCCGGGACTGGGCGGGGTGCCGGGTCCGGACGGGGGGCCGGGTCCGGGCCGGATGCCGGATCCCGGCGGGGTATCGGCGACGGCCGTGGCGTCCCGTCCGGCTGAGGGCCCCGCGTCGAGGCCGAGGCCGGGCGGGGAGCGGTCGTGGCCGGTCGACGGTGTGCCCGGCGCGGTGCGGCCAGCCGTACTGAGGGGCTGGCAACCGCCTCCGGCTCCCTGGGCGGCGGGGCATCGCGGGGTCGATCTCGCGGCGCGCCCGGGCGAGCGGGTCAGGGCGGCGGGCGCGGGGCGGGTGAGCTTCATGGGTCCGGTCGCGGGCCGTGGGGTGCTGGTGATCGAGGTGTCCGGGACCGGCTCCCCTCCGCTGCGCACCACCTACGAACCGGTACGCGCCACGGTGGCCAAGGGTGAGCGGGTGGCCGCAGGGCAGGTGGTCGGCGTGGTGGCGCCGGGCCCCTTCCACTGCCGGTCCGGCTGTCTGCACTGGGGGCTGCGGCGCGCGGACCGCTATCTCGATCCCCTGTCGCTGCTGCCGCCGTCGATGCTGCGGGGCGGGCCCTCCCGGCTGCTTCCGGTGTTCGGGGTGCGCGACGCGCCGACGGTCTCCGCCCTTGCCTCCCCCTCCGGGGGCACCCGGCTGCCGGTGGCCGCGGCGCTGGTGGCGGCATCCCTCTGGGCCCGGATCCGCCTGGGCCGCGCCCCCGCACCCGGTGGAGCGGAAGGGACCGGCGGAGGTCAGCCCCGGACGCCGCGCAGGGCCATGGCGACGGCCGCCTCGGTAATCCGCTCGGGGTCCTCGGCCGCGCCGAGCTCGATGCGCCGGACCGCGGCGTCCACCACGCCCTGGAGCAGCACGGCCGAGAGCCGCGGCTGCTCATGCCCCAGGGTCGCGAGGGCCTCGACCACCATGGCGATCAGTCCGCCATGGGCGGCGCGGATCTTCTCCCGCGCGCCCGAGTCCAGCTCACCGGCGGAGATCGCCACGACCGCGCGGTGCCGGCGGTCGCCGACGAGCGCCAGCTGCCGACGCACATACGCCTCGATCTTCGCCTCCGGCCCGTCGGCCCGTTCCATGGCGGCCTCGACCTCGGCGGCCCAGACCGGGAAGTCGACGGCGCACAGCTCCTCGACCACGGCGGCGCGGGAGCGGAAGTACTCATAGACGGAGGACCGGGCGAGTCCCGTGCGCTCGGCGAGGGCGGGGAAGGTCAGCGCCTCCGTGCCGCCCTCGGACAGCAGGGTGCGGGCGGCCTCCAGCAGGGCCGCGCGCTGCATCGTTCGGTGCTCGGCCACTGAGGCCGCTCGAATCCTGGGCACCCGACCACTCTACGGAAGAGGCCACCGGAAGGGCGATGCCGGAGGGACGATTCAGCGGCCGACGTCGGCGAGTTTCGCCCGCAGCTGGAGCACCGATTTGGTGTGAATCTGGCTGACCCTGCTCTCGGTGACGCCGAGCACCTGGCCGATCTCGGCGAGCGTGAGCCCCTCGTAGTAGTAGAGCGTGACCACGGTCTTCTCCCGCTCCGGGAGGGTGTTGATCGCTCGGGCGAGCAGCCTGCGCAGCTCCCGGTCCTCGGCCACCTCGACCGGGTTGTCCGCGGCGGTGTCCTCGAGGGTGTCCATGAGGCTGAGCCGGTCGCCGCCCTCGCCGCCGACATGCAGCAGCTCCTCCAGAGCGACCACATTGGCGAGCGACAACTGGCTGAAAACGCCGTGCAGTTCCTCGATGCTGATGTCCATCTCGGCCGCCACCTCGGCCTCCGAGGGGGTGCGGCGCAGCTGGGCCTCCAGCGTGGCGTACGCCCGCTCCACGGCCCGGGCCTTCTGACGGACCGACCGCGGGATCCAGTCCAGTGCCCGCAGTTCGTCGATCATCGCGCCGCGGATCCGGGTGATCGCGTAGGTCTCGAACTTGATGGCGCGCTCGGGGTCGAACTTCTCGATGGCGTCGATGAGTCCGAAGACCCCGGACGAGACGAAGTCCGCCTGCTCGACGTTGGAGGGCAACCCGACGCTGACCCGGCCGGCCACATATTTCACCAGCGGTGAGTAGTGCAGGATCAGCTGCTCCCGCAGCCGGCCGTCGCCCGTGGTCTTGTACGACCGCCACAGCTCGTCGAGCGATGAGGGCGCGGCAGGGCGCACCGCGCCGCGAGCCGCGGGCGGCGCCGCGCTATCAGACCCGGAGATGTGCTGGGGCATTCGTCGCCTTGAGCCGTTCTGCCATGACATGGGTGAGGACGTACGCTTCCGCCGGAAACCTTGTGAGCGTAGCGTGACTGCGGCGTCGCGGTATGCGAAGGGCTTCGGCTCGGCGGTGTGCGGATACGGTCATCGCCTCAACCCTTTCACCCGATTGCCCCGATTCGGGGGATCGCCTCGCCGTGCGCCATCGCTCGGGCTCACGGGACGGACCAACTCCCATCGATCGCCATGACGTTCGACAAAGCCCAGGGCGAGCAGTTCATGGAGCCGGCCCAGGGCCTCGTCGCAGCCGGTCCCGGATTCCCGGGCCACCTCCCGCAGGTCGTTGCCGCCTCGTGCCGACAACGCTTCCAGCACCCGTGCCGTCACGGGATCGAGAAGGTCTCGCTCGACCAGCGGGCCTCGCCGCTCCGGGGCGAGGTCTCCGATGCCGCCGATGAGCTCGGCCACTTCGGCGGCATCGGTGACCAGGACCGCCTCACCGCGCAGCAGTTCATGCACCCCGGCGGACAGCCCGCTGGTCACCGGACCCGGCACCCCCATGGTGGACCGCCCGAGCTGTTGTGCCCGGCGCGCGGTGACCAGCGATCCGCTGCGGAACTGGGCCTCGACCACGACCGTGCCTCGGGTGAGCGCGGCGATGACCCGGTTGCGGAGCACGAATCTGGGGCGCGTCGGATGCGCACCGGGCGGCAACTCGGCCAGTACCAGACCCTGTTCCGCGATGCGCTCGATCAACTCGGCATGCCCTCGCGGATAGGGGACGTCCACACCCGAGGCGAGCACCGCGATGGTGGCCCCGCCCGCGGCTAGCGTCCCTCGGTGAGCCGCGCCGTCCACGCCATGGGCCGCACCGGAGACGACCACCCAGCCCCGCTCGGCCAGCCCGGCGCCGAGCGTCGCCGCGACATGCGCGCCGTAGTCACTGCAGGCCCGCGCTCCCACCACAGCGACCGAGCGCAGCGCCCACATCCGCAAGCCGGCCGGGCCGCGCACCCATAACCCGACCGGGCGAGCGTCCCCGAGATCGTCGAGCTGACCGGGCCAGTCCAGATCCCCGGGGCAGATGAACCGCCCTCCGCGCCGGTCGATCAGCGCGAGGTCGGCGGCCGGGTCCAGCCCGGCCGCCCGCAGCGCGCATCCGGCCAGCCGGTCCCCGGTCGCCCCGGGCGGGGGCTTGCCCTTCCCGGTGAGCGCCCGCCACAGCGCCACCGGCCCCATGCGACGCAGCCAGCGCCCCACCGCATGGTCCCCGGGCTCCACGAGCCGGGTGAGCGCCGCCCGCGCCAGCCGCTCCTCGTCCGGGACGCCGTGCCCCTCGGGGAGCCCCTGCGCCCCGTCCGGGGCACCGTGCCCCGCGTCCACGGCCCCGTGCTCCTCGCCCGAGACGCCGTGCCCCGCGTCCGGGACACCCTGCCCTCCCTCGTCCAGGGCTCTCCGCGCCCCATCCGGGGCGCCCTGTCCCTGCCAGGGCTCGGCGAACAGGGCGGGGACGGCGGCGCCGCGGCCACCCGCCAAAGGAGCGGACATCAGCACTCCCCCGCCGCGACCGGCACCCCGCGGCTAAGCCCGGTGCGTAACTGCAGCGCCTGGGCGATGTCCGGCGCCGCGGGCCGGTCGTGCCCGGCCAGGTCGGCGACGGTCCAGGCAACCCTCAGCACCCGGTCGAGCCCTCGGGCGGTGAGCAACCCGCGCTCCATATCGCGCTCGGCCTCGCGCAGCGCACCGGGGAACGGCTGCCAGCGGGTGCGCAGCTCATGGCCCGGCACCTCGCTGTTCAGCCGCCAGGGGGTGTCCTGGAGGCGGGCGGCGGCCCGCTCCCGGGCCTCCCGGACCCGGGCCGCGACGGAAGCGCTGTCCTCCGCCCCGGCACGCGCCCCGGTGAGCTCGGCCCTGCTCACCGCTTCGACATGGACACGCAGGTCCACCCGGTCCAGCAGCGGCCCCGACAGCCTCGCCTGGTAGCGGCGGACCGTGGTGGGCGAGCACTCGCAGACATCGCCCACCAGCCCATAGCGCCCGCAGGGGCAGGGGTTGGCCGCCAGCATCAGCAGGAAACGCGCCGGCATCCGCATCATCCCGGCCGACCGGGCCACCACCACATGCCCCGACTCCAGGGGCTGCCGCAGGGCGTCCAGCGCCTTCCCGCTGAACTCGGGAGCCTCGTCCAGAAAGAGCACTCCGCGGTGGGCGAGCGAGACCGCGCCGGGTCTGGGCAGGCCGTTTCCCCCGCCGACGAGCGCGGCCATGGTGGCCGAGTGATGCGGGGCGCAGTACGGCGGGCTCTCCACCAGCGGCTGGCCCGGCGGGAGGACCCCGGCGACCGAATGGACCGCGGTGACCTCCAGGGCCTCCTGCTGGGTGAGCGGCGGCAGCAGCCCCGGCAGCCGCTCGGCCAGCATGGTCTTCCCGGCGCCCGGAGGCCCGCTGAGGAAGAGGTGGTGCCCGCCCGCGGCCGCTACCTCCAGGGCGGTGCGCGCGGCCCGCTGCCCGGCGACCTCGGCCATATCGGGCCGCCCCGCGCCGGTCCCGGGCACGGCGGCGACACCGGTGCCCATACCGGCGCCGGGCACGGTGAGCCCCGCCAGCATCGGATCGGGGCGGCCCAGCTCCTGTGTCTCCTCCTCCTCGGGCACCGGCTCGTCCGTCAGCACCGCGATCAGCTGGCGCAGGCTCCGCACGCCCAGCACCGAGACGCCCGGCACCAGGGCCGCCTCCGCCGCCGTCTGCTCGGGAACCACGACCTGGCGGTACCCCGCCTCGGAGGCGGCGAGCACGGCGGGCAGCACCCCGCGGACCGGCCGGACCCGGCCGTCCAGGCCCAGCTCCCCGATCATCATCAGATCGGCGATCTCACGCGGATCCACACGCTCGGCCGCGCCGAGCACCGCACAGGCCACGGCCAGGTCGAAGCCGCTGCCGCCCTTGGGGACGGATGCCGGGCTGAGCCCGACCGTGAGCTTCTTCTGCGGCCATTCGCCGCCGGAATTGACGACGGCCGCGCGGACCCGGTCCCGGCTCTCCACCAGGCTCTTGTCGGGCAGCCCGACAAGGGTGAAGGCGGCCACTCCCGGCTCCAGATCGGCCTGGACCTCGACCACGACGCCCTCGACCCCGACCAGCGCCACCGAGCAGGTGCGGGCGAACCCCATCAGGCCACCCCTCGCACATGCTCGACCACGGGCGCGCCCCGGCGGGGCAGCACCACCGCCACCACGTCGATCCGCACACCGCCCGGCGGCGGGCCGCCGTGCCGCTCCAGCCAGCACTCCGCCAGCCGCCGAAGCCGCTCGGTCTTGTCCGGTCCGACAGCCGCCATCGGATGCTCGTAGCCACCCTCGCGGCGCGTCTTGACCTCGCACACCACCAGCGCACCGGCATCGAGCGCGACAATGTCGATCTCGCCGTCCCGGCACCGCCAATTGCGCTCCAGGACGGTCATCCCGGCTTCCGCCAGCCTGCGGACCGCCACATCCTCGCCGTAGCGGCCCAGCGCTCCTCGGGCGTTCATTCGGCACCACCTCCGGCACCGACTGTGACGCCCCCGCACCCCGCTCAGGGATCTTGGAGAATTCCTGTGGACGGACGCCCGGCTGTGGACAACTCAGCCACTCGGAAGGTCGAGGTCGCTCTTGTTCAGCTCCTCGATATTCACGTCCTTGAACGTGAGAACCCGTACCTGCTTCACGAAACGGGCCGGGCGGTACATGTCCCAGACCCAGGCGTCGGCCATCGACACCTCGAAAAAGACCTCACCCTGGACCGAGTGCACCTGCATCTCGTAGTCGTTGGTGAGATAGAAGCGGCGTTCGGTCTCGATCACATATTTGAACAGACCGACGACATCGCGGTACTCCCGGTAGAGCTTCAGCTCCATCTCGGTCTCGTACTTCTCGAGGTCCTCGGCGCTCATGGCATGTTCCCCTTCAGCCGTGCGTCCCCCCATTGTGCGTCAGACGCGCTCAGTCTCCAGGATCACCGGTGCACCCGGGGGTCCCTCGACGAGCAGCGTACGCAACAGCTCCGCCAGCCGTGTCGGGTACACCGGCTCGGTGGCCGTGGCCAGCTCATCCGCCGTCCACCACCGCAGCCCGGCCACACTGCGCCGCTCCAGCTCCGTCAGCCCGCCGCCGGCCCGTGCCGTGGTCTGTTGGGTACGACACAGGTAGTACCACTCGTCCTGGTCCCAGCGCCGCCCGGCGAATGGGAAGGAGCAGATCCGCTGCCACAGCAGCGGGCCGAGGCGCACATCGGTGATCCCGGTCTCCTCCGCGAGCTCCCTGAGCGCCGCCTGCTCACGGCTCTCCTCGCCCTCCAGGCCGCCTCCCGGGGTGAACCACCACGTCGACGAGGGATCGTCCGGTTCGAAGCCGTGCAGCAGCAGGATGCGGTCCTGCGGATCCAGCAGCACCACCCGGGCGACCTTCCGCAGCCGCCGCTCGTCCGCGCCGGTCGGCCCGGCTCCGTCGGCCCCCTCAGCCACGCGCGGCCACCTTTCCCTTCGCCGCCTGGTCCCGCCGTGCGCCGCCGCCCGCCCTGCGCCGGACGACGGGCCCGTAGGCCGCTCCCCCCAGGATCAGCACGGCGCCGGTGACGACCGCGATCAGGATCGGCCCCAGCGGCCCCGGCTGCGAGATCCCGCCCGGCAGCGCCTTGAAGGCGTCGGGCCGCCCCACGGTCCCCCAGGCCCCCAGCGGCCAGGCCGTGGCGTCCACCCGGGCGTCCACCGCGCCCCGCTCCACGGCGCCGCCCGCCTCGTCGGTGAGATGCACTCGTGAGTCGAGGGAGTCGCTGCGGTGGTCGCCCATCAGGAACAGCCGGTCCTTGGGCACGGTGGTGGAGAAGACCGTCGAGGACGCCTGCTCCCCCGAGCTCAGATACGGTTCCTCGAAGACCTTGCCGTTGACCCGCAGCCGGCCCTGCTTGTCACAGCACTCGATCCGGTCGCCGCCGACCCCGATGACCCGCTTCACCATGGGCAGATCGCCCCACACCTGGTCGCGGAAGACCACCACATCGCCGCGGCGCACCTCGCCGCCGTCGACCCGCTGCGCCAGCACCCGGGCGCCCTTGGCAATCGTCGGCGCCATGGAGTCGGTCGGGACGGTGTACGGCTTGTAGAGCACCGCGCCCCAGACGAAGCCTCCGAGGAACAGCACACACCCGAGGGCCACCGCCACCCCGGACAGCACGCTGCCCGGGGTGCGCCGCGATGTGCCGCCCCCGACCCCTTGGGCTCCGCTCATTCCAGTGCTCCCGCCGTACGCAACAGACGTAGAAGATCAGGTTCCGTGTGCCCTGGGGCACACGGGACCGCACCTTACCCGGCGGTACGAGCCCCGTCAGCAGTCGGCGGTCAGCCGATCCGGCCGGACCTCGGCCTCGGCCCGGACCTTGGCGATCAGCCTGCGGCGGCGCCACAGCACGATCGGCAGCGCACCCGCGAGCCCCACGGCCGAGGGGGCCATCGCGGCGGCCGCGCCCAGACCCGGCTGGTCGAAGGTGCCCGGCACCGGCAGGGTGGACCAGCGGTCGATCGGCCAGGCGACGACGAACGCGCGCCCGACGACATCGTCCACCGAGACCGTGCCGTTGTTCAGGTTCTGGTGGTAGCGGGAGTCCAGCGAGTCCTGGCGGTGGTCGCCCATCACCCAGATCCGGCCCTCGGGCACCTTGATCGGGCCGAACGGCTTCTCGTCACAGGGGGTGTTCCCGGGGAAGATGTACGGCTCGTCCAGCGGCTTGCCGTTGACCACGACCTTGCCGCCGCGCTTGCAGGAGACGGTGTCCCCGCCGACCGCGATGACCCGCTTGATCAGGTCCTTCTCCTCCGCCGAAGGCATCAGCCCGATAAAGCTGAGCGCCTTCTGGATACCCTCGGCGACCGGGCCGGAGTCAGTCGTCTGCGTCTCGCCGAGCCAGCCGCCCGGGTCATGGAAGACGACCACCTCGCCGCGCTCCGGCTCGGAGCCGAACCACGGGGTGAGCTTGTCCACCAGCACCCGGTCGCCCCGCTGCAGGGTGTTCTGCATGGAGTCGGACGGGATGGAGAACGCCTGCACCAGGAAGGTCTTGATCAGCAGCGCCAGAGCCAGCGCGATGATGACCAGGATCGGCAGCTCCTTCCAGAAGGAGCGCACCTTCTTCGGCTTCCCGAGCTTCCCGGGCCCGCCGGGCATCCCGGGGCCCGGCTCCGCCGGTGCCCCGTCCTCGGACCCGGACGGGTCAGTGGCGCCGGGTCCGTCCGGGGGGCCGGAGGGATCCTGCCCGCCATCGGCTCCGTGTGGGTCGGACGCCCTGGGGCGGCCGGCCGCCTTGTCCGTGGGTACACCGGCTTCGGGCGCCTCGTCCGTCCCGTCCGTGGGGTGCTCTCCCGTCGTCCCGGGCTGCCTCTCGGGCTCTTCGTGACCGGATCGTGCGCCGACCGCCAAATCCCCCACATCCACTCCTCACGCCTGACTGCCGCCTGCCCCACGAATGGCGCAGGATCACCACTCCCATAACGAGCGGGAGTTCCGCAGGGGTCGGGAGCTGGACCATTCCTTGCTGATCCATGGGGGACAGCCTATGCGCCGCGCCCTGGGCCTGTGTCGCCCCACTCGGCGCGTCCTTGACGGAAGCGTAGGTGTCCGGCTCCTCGAGCCGCCGCATATGCCCGAACGGCCATGCGATCACCACGGCGCGGCCGACCACCATGTTGTCCGGGACCGTGCCCTGATAGGGCTCGTCGAGATGGACACGGGAGTCCGCCGAGTTGGACCGGTGATCGCCCATGACGAACATCCGCCCCTGAGGGACGGTCACCTTGAACTGCCGCTGCGACGGCGGGTTCCCGGGGTGCAGATACGGCTCGTTCAGCGGGGTCCCGTTGACGGTGACCTTACCGTTCGTATCGCAGCACGCCACCGTGTCGCCGCCCACCGCGACCACCCGCTTGATCAGGTCCTGCTCGTCGGAGGACGGCAGCAGGCCGATGAAGGTCAGGAACTCCTTGCCCTGCTTGATGACCGGCGGGTCGTCCTTGGGGGGCTTGCGCTCGTCCTCCAGCCAGCCCCCGGGGTCCTTGAACACCACCACATCGCCGCGCTCCGGCTTCGAGCCGAACCACGGGGTGAACTTGTCCACCAGCACCCGGTCGCCGATCCGGATGGTCTGCTCCATCGAACCGGACGGAATGACGAACGCCTGCACCAGGAAGGTCTTCAGGACGAGCGCGATCACCAGCGCCACGCCCACCAGGATGGGTATCTCCTTGACGGCCGAACGGCGCCGCCTGCGCTTGATACGGCGCTGGATCCTGCGCCGCTCCGCGCGCCCGCCCACCCGGCGCTCGCCCGGCGCACGGGTGGCGTCCACACCGGCGGGCGGACCCGCCACCTGGCGCGCCTTGGCACGAGGCCGCCCGCGGCTACCCATGGGCACCACCGGGGGCATCGGAGGGTATGGCGCCGGGCGCCGCGGGCACGCCCGCGAAGGCGTCCGTGCGGGGCACACCGGACCAGCGGCCGAACGGCCAGGCGATCCATGCGGCGCGGCCGATCACCTTGTCGACGGGGACCGTGCCCCCGCCCGGCGCGCCCAGATAGTCGCGTGAGTCCCGGGAGGCGTCGCGGTGGTCGCCCATGACCCACAGCCGCCCCTCGGGCACGACGATGTCGAAGGGCACCCGCGAGGGGCTGTCCCCGGGGTGCAGATAGTGCTCGTCCACCGGCCGGCCGTTCACCTCGATCCTCCCCCGCTTGTCGCAGCAGGTGACCCGGTCACCACCGATGCCCACCACGCGCTTGACGTAGTCGGACTCGGCCGGTTCGGCCAGCCCGACCGCCGCGGCGGCCTTGCGCAGCAGACCGGTCACCGGGTTTCCGGACGGCTCCTCCTCACCGAAGGAACCGGCTCCGTCGAACACGACAACGTCGCCGCGGCGCGGATCGTCCCCGAAACGGTAGGCGAGCTTGTTCACCAGTACCCGGTCCCCGGGACGGAGGGTGTTCTCCATCGAACCGCTGGGGATCAGGAACGGCTGCAGCACAAAGCCGCTCACCAGCAGCACGAGCGCGGCGCAGGCCGCCGCGAGCAGCGCCCCGCGCCGCCATCGCCCGCCGCCGGTCAGCCATCGCGGCAGCCGCCCGGCGGACGAGGGCTCCGCGGCCCGCGCCGGAGCATGCGAAGAGCGCGACCGCCCCTCGCGCTCCTTCTCGGAGCCCCGGGAGCGGTCGCGCTCCGCGAGCTGTCCTTCGGTGTTCATCGGGCCAGAGCCTATCCGGCCCGGCCGGATGATCCGGCGGTAGCTCAGTAGTCGCGCAAAATCGCCGCGATCTCAGTTGTCGCGCTTCTCCTTGATCTTGGCGGCCTTGCCGCGGAGGTCGCGCAGGTAGTACAGCTTCGCCCGGCGCACATCACCGCGGGTGACGACCTCGATCTTCTCGACGATCGGGGTGTGCACCGGGAAGGTGCGCTCCACGCCGACGCTGAAGCTCACCTTGCGGACGGTGAAGGTCTCGCGGACACCGGAGCCCTGGCGGCGGATGACGACGCCCTTGAACTGCTGGACACGGGAGCGGTTGCCCTCGATGACGCGGACGTGGACGTTGACCGTGTCGCCGGGGCGGAAGGTCGGGATGTCGCTGCGCAGCGACGCGGAGTCGACGGTGTCGAGCAGGTGAGACATGATCGTCTGCTTTCCTCGCTGATGCCACAGGTCATCAGCGGCATATCGGATGATGATTCGGAGTGCCGCCCTCATCGGGTGGGCGTCGGTCCCCCTGTGGCAGGGGCGCACACCCGGACGTACGGCAGCGGCCTATTCTTCCACGGCCCGGTCCGGCCGCCCAAATCGGGCCCCGCCGGTCCCGGGGAGCTCCTCCCAGCCCAGCTCGGCCAGGAGCGCGCGGTCGTGCTTGTCGAGCGTCGCCGGGTCGCAGCGCTCGATCAGATCGGGGCGGTTCTCGCTGGTGCGGCGGAACGCCTCGTCCCGGCGCCAGCGGCCGACCCTGCCGTGGTGGCCGCTGATCAGCACCTCCGGGATGGAGCGGCCGCGCCACTCGGGAGGCTTGGTGTAGACGGGCCCCTCCAGGAGGTCGGCCATCGCGCCGGGGGCGAAGGAGTCGTCGCGATGCGATTCGGCGTTACCCAGCACGCCCGGCAGCAGCCGGGCCACCGCCTCGGTGATCACCAGCACCGCGGCCTCGCCGCCGGCCAGCACGTAATCGCCGATCGAGACCTCGTGGACCTCGAGCCGCTCGCCGTACTCCTCGATCACCCGACGGTCGATGCCCTCGTAGCGGGCGGGCGTGAAGACCAGCCAGGGGCGCTCGGCGAGCTCGACGGCGAGGGCCTGGGTGAACGGACGGCCGCTCGGGGTCGGCACGATCAGCGTGGGCTTGACCAGCCCCTCCGCCTCGCCCGACTCCATGATCGAGTCAAGTGCCTCGCCCCAGGGCTCGGGCTTCATGACCATGCCGGGGCCGCCGCCGTACGGGGTGTCGTCGACCGTGTTGTGCCGGTCGTGCGTCCAGCCGCGCAGATCGTGGACCCGCACGTCGAGTTGGCCGCGGGCGCGTGCCTTGCCGACCAGCGAGACGTTCAGCGGCTCCAGGTACTCGGGGAAGATCGTGACGACGTCGAGCCTCATGACGACTCGTCCTCACGGCCGCTCGCGGTGTCGCCCTTACGGCTGCCGTCGGTCTCGCCCGTACGACTGTCGGCGGCCTCGTCCTTACGGCCACCCGCGGTCTCGTCCTTACGGCTGCCCGCGATCTCCGCCTCGGCCTCGTCGAGCAGGCCCGGCGGCGGGTCGATCACGGCGCGCTGCGCCTCCAGATCGATCTCCGGCACGAACTCGGAGACGAACGGGACCATCACCTCACCCCCGTCGGGGCGCTTCACGATCAGCAGGTCCTGGTACGGCAGATGGGAGATCTCGGAGATCCTCCCGACCTCGGTGCCGTCCACGGTGACCACGTCGATGTCGATCAGCTGATGGTCGTAGAACTCCTCGGGATCCTCGGGGAGTTCCTCGGGGTCGACCTCCGCGATCAGCAGGATGTTGCGCAGCGCCTCCGCGGCGCTGCGGTCGCGTACGCCCTCGAAGCGCAGCAGCAGCCGGCCGCTGTGTACCCGGCCGGTCTCGATGGTCAGCGGCCCGGCCGAGGCGGGCTCGGTGGTCAGCACGGCACCCGGGCCGAGCCGCAGCTCCGGCTCGTCCGTCCGCACCTCGACGGTGACCTCGCCCTTGATGCCATGGGCACGGCCGATCCGCGCGACAACCAACTGCACGATGCGATGTCCCTTCACACACACGGGCCGGGGACGGCCCAAAGCCCTCCCCGGCCCGTGCCGGTGCTCTTCTTGATCGCCTCAGCGGACCTGATCGACGTCGACGAGGTCGACGCGGATCCCGCGGCCGCCGATGGCGCCCACGACGGTGCGCAGGGCGCGTGCGGTGCGGCCGTTGCGGCCGATCACCTTGCCGAGGTCATCGGGGTGCACCCGGACCTCCAGCACACGCCCACGCCGCAGGGTGCGCGAGGCCACCTGCACGTCGTCGGGGTTGTCGACGATGCCCTTCACCAGGTGCTCGAGGGCTTCCTCGAGCATCCTCAGGCCTCAGTCGACGCGGTGGACTCAGCGGAGTCAGCCGCCTCGTCCGACTTCTTCTCGGCCTTCTTCGCCTTCTGGGTGATCGCCTCACCCTTCGGCTCGTCTCCGGCGTCCTTGGCGGCCGCCTCGAACAGGGCGCGCTTGTCGGCCTTCGGCTCGGCGACCTTCATCGGAGCCGGGGCGGGCAGACCCTTGAACTGCTGCCAGTCGCCGGTGACCTTCAGGATGGCCAGCACGGGCTCGGTCGGCTGCGCGCCGACCTTCAGCCAGTGCTGCACACGCTCCGAGTCGACCTCGATGCGCGACGGGTTCTGCACCGGGTGGTACAGGCCGATCTCCTCGATCGCCCGGCCGTCACGGCGGGTGCGGGAGTCGGCGACGACGATGCGGTAGTGAGGCGAACGGATCTTGCCCAGACGCTTCAGCTTGATCTTGACTGCCACGGAAGTGGTGTCTCCTGGTCTTGACGTGGTTGAGCACTGCTACGTGCCGCGTGGGGTTGCGGTACCCGAGTGCCCGATGGACGCGTCAGCCGGAGGAGAGAGGGGTCCTGGTCGGCTGTCGAGTACAGCAGACCATTCTGCCACACCGGGACAGGTCAGCCGACCGCGGCCACCGCCTCCGGAATGCGGAAGGGCTTACCGCATCCACCGCACATGATCGGCGCCTGGGCCAGCACCGACGGGACGACCCGGACATTGCGCCCGCAGTCGCACACCGCCTTGACCCGGACCCCGCCACCGGACGAGCCGTGGCGCGCGGCGGGCCCGCGGAAGGTGCGGGAGGTCTCGGCGGTGGTCGCCACGGTGTGCGCCTTCAGCGCGCGCTGGAGGCGGTCGATCGTGGTCCGGTACCGCTTTCTCGCCTCGGGGCTGAGGGTGACCAGCGAGAAGCCGCTACTGGGATGCGGCTCCTCGGGGTGGTCGAGCCCCAGCTCCTCGGCGATCGCCAGGAACCGGCGGTTGTGGTAGCGGCCGGCGCGTGAGGTGTCACGGACACCGCGGGCGGCGGCGATCCCATGGACTGCCTCATGCAGCAGCCGTTCGAAGGAGAGCTCGGCGCCACATGCGGACGACGACTCTCCGATCAGCGATTCGGGCGCGGCGAGATCTGGCAGCTCGGAGTGGTGCCGTTGAATGTCGGCCCACGCCTGCGCCAGCTCTGCGGCGAGAACAGGTGGTGTCGTGCTCACGTCGTGCTAACGAGCAGGACCGGTCCGGTGTTCCGATTCCGGGGCATCCCAAATAATTTGCACGTACCAGTCAGTTCACGGTGATGTACGACGACGAGGGGCGGGTGCGTAAATGTGTGGATGAGCCACGCACCGTGCATCAAGCCGGTACGTACCGCCTCAGTAGGCCCTCGCGACGATCGCGACGTTACCGGGAGCGTCGTCGGCGTCCGGCACCGCCCCGTCCTCGGTGACCAGACACCGGACGGACACGGATCGCTCGGCGAGCGCCGCCTCGCCCTCCGGCCCCAGGTCCGCCCACCGGATACGGACCCAGCCGCCCGCCACCGCGGCCTCGGCGGCCTCCTCCATGGTCGCCACCTCCGTGGTGCGCGCCTTACGGCGCTCACGGGCCTGCCGCAGCAGCAGCGCCTGGTCCTCCTCCAGGACCTTGGGCAGCAGCTCCGGCAGCAGCTCGGCGCGCACCGGCTCCTTGCCGCCGGGGATCCGCCGGGCCACCATCGCGGTGCCGCCCTCCAGGTCACGCGGGCCGACCTCGACCCGGACCGGCACGCCCTTGAGTTCCCAGTCGACCGCGCGGCGGCCGAAGGGGGTGTCCGTACGGTCGTCGACGTGGACCCGCACGCCCGCCGCGGAGAGCAGCTCGCCGATCTCGCGGACCTTGGCGAGCACCGCGTCGTCGCCCTTGATCGCCAGCACCACGACCTGGATCGAGGCCAGCCTCGGCGGAATCCGCAGGCCGTTGTCGTCGCCGTGCATCATCACCAGCGCGCCGACCATCCGGGTCGTGCTGCCCCAGGAGGTCTGCCAGACCAGCTCCTGCTCGCCGTCCTTGGACAGATAGCTGGTGTTGAAGGCCCGGGCGAAGTTCTGGCCGAGCTCATGGCTGGTGCCCAGTTGCAGCGCCTTGCCGTCGCCCATCATCCCTTCGAGGGTGAGGGTGTTGAGGGCGCCGGCGAACCGTTCCCGGGCGGTCTTGCGGCCCAGGACCACGTCCATCGCCAGGACGTCCTCCATGAACCGGGCGTAGACCTCGCGGTGGATCCGGCCGGCGAAGTCCCTGGCGTCCTCGTACGACGCGTGCGCGGTGTGCCCCTCCTGCCACAGGAACTCGGTCGTCCGCAGGAACAGCCGCGGCCGCAGCTCCCAACGCACCACATTGGCCCACTGGTTGATCAGCAGCGGCAGATCGCGGTAGCTCTGCACCCACTTGGAGAAGTACTCGTTGACGATCGTCTCGGAGGTGGGCCGGACGACGACCGGCTCCTCGAGCTCCTTACCGCCGCCATGGGTGACGACCGCGAGCTCCGGCGCGAACCCCTCGACGTGATCGGCTTCCCTGGCCAGATACGACTGCGGGATGAAGAGCGGGAAGTACGCGTTCTGGACGCCGACCGCCTTGATGCGGGCGTCCATGTCCTGCTGCATCCGCTCCCACAGCCCGTACCCGTACGGTCGGATCACCATGGTGCCGCGCACCGGGCCGTTGTCGGCCAGCTCGGCCTTGTTGATCACATCTTGGTACCAGCGGGGGAAGTCCTCCGCCCGCGGGGTGAGCACGGGAGCCTTGGCCATGGCGCCGATCGTACGGCGGTGGGGTACCGAACCGTGAATCAAGCAAAACGAGCCGATCATTGCCGGCCATCGCCCGACACCGGCCACCAGCCCGGCGGAGTTCAGGGGGCGGTTCGGGGAGCGAGAGGTACGCACAGGTGTACGGGGGCGCACAAAGGGGGCACGCAAGCACGGCCGTGAAACCTCTGGACTCGGGGACGGATGCGGAGTTCCCTGGCATTTGGGGGTGGGACGTCACAACGCGCAACGGCGGATGTGACACCGAATCTGACGACGGCACTGCTCTTCGCTGATTGGGGCCCTTTCGATGACATCTACGCTCGTACAGCGGCACCGCCCGCACCCCTCCTCGTCGCGGACGACGGACGCCCACGCCCGCACCCGCGACTGGGCGGAGATCCAGGAGCGGATGCTGGTCCCGCTGTACGAGGCCGTGTACGAACGGCTGGACGTCGGCGCCGGGACCCGGCTGCTGGGCCTGGGCTGCGGCTCCGGGCTCGCCCTCCTCATGGCGGCCGCGCGCGGCGCCACAGTCTGCGGGGTGGACACGGACGAGCGGCGCCTGGACCTCGCGCGCCAGCGGCTGACGGCCGTGGGCGCGCCGGGCGGCCCGGCGCTGCCCGCCCGGCTGGGCCTCGGCGGCCCGGAGAGCCCCTGCGTACGGGAGGCCGCGGCGGAGTCGGCCTTCACGGTGGTGACCGCCTTCGAGCCGCTGTCGGCCCCGGGCGGGATAGGCCCCGGGGCGGAGGTGTCCGCCGCGGCGTCCGCCCTCGCGGCCGCCACGGCGCGCACCGAGCGCGGCGGGGCCGTGGTGCTCGCCGGATGGGGGCCGCCGGAGCGCTGCGCCACCTCCGGGGTGCTGCGGGTGGGCGCCCGGCTCGCCGATCCGATGGGCTCCCCCGGCCACCACCGGGAGGCTGAGGCGCCCCCCGCCGCGCGCTGGTGGCCGTGCGGCCGCGACGACCTGGAGGAACTGGCCGCGCCGGCCGGGCTGCGGCCCGACGGATCGGGCCGGGTGGCCTGCCCGTTCGGCTACGCCGACATGGACAGCGCGGTGCGCGGGCTGCTGTCGACGGGGCTGTTCGACGCGGCGGAGCGGGTCACGGATCCCATCCAGATCCGCAAGGAGATCACCGAGGCGCTCCATCCGCATCAGCGCGCGGACGGCACGGTGTGGATGCCGAATGTCTTCCGCTATCTGATCTGCCGCGTCTGAACGGGACCGTCACGTAAGGCCCCTGGAATCCGCCATGCGCGCAGGGGCCTTACGGTTCGTTCGTACGGGGACGCCTCGGGGGGCGCCGGGGCGGCTCAGCCCATGAACTTCTTGAACTCGTCGGGAAGTTCGAAGTTCTGTCCGTCCTGTCCGCCACTGGGCAGCCCGAACGCGCCGCCCTGCTCGCGGCGCGCCGCGGCTTCCTGCTCCTGCTGAGCGCGCTTCAACGGATTTCCGCTGCGCTGCTTCCCCTTGGCCTTCTTCTGCTGCTTGCCCTTGCGCTTTCCGCCACCCACGCCCGGCATCCCGGGCATCCCGGGCATCCCCGGCATGCCGCCCTGGGCCATCTTCGACATCATCTTGCGCGCGTCGAAGAACCGCTCCACCAGGTTCTTGACCGCGCTCACCTCGACGCCGGAACCGCGGGCGATACGGGCGCGGCGCGAGCCGTTGATGATCGTGGGGTCCTGGCGCTCGCCCGGGGTCATCGACTTGATGATGGCCGCGGTGCGGTCCACTTCCCGCTCGTCCAGGTTGTTGATCTGGTCCTTCATCTGGCCCATGCCCGGCAGCATGCCGAGCAGCTTGGAGATGGAGCCCATCTTGCGGACCTGCTCCATCTGCGCCAGGAAGTCGTCGAGCGTGAACTCCTTGGGGCCCTTCGCCAGCTTGGCCGCCATCTTCTCGGCCTCTTGCTGGCTGAAGGTCTGCTCGGCCTTCTCGATCAGGCTGAGCATGTCGCCCATGCCGAGGATGCGGGACGCCATGCGGTCCGGGTGGAACGCGTCGAAGTCGTCCAGCTTCTCGCCGTTGGAGGCGAACATGATCTGGCGGCCGGTGACATGCGCGATGGACAGCGCGGCACCGCCGCGCGCGTCGCCGTCCAGCTTGGAGAGCACCACACCGTCGAAGCCGACGCCGTCGCGGAACGCCTCCGCGGTGTTCACCGCGTCCTGGCCGATCATCGCGTCGACGACGAAGAGGACCTCGTCCGGGCGGACCGCGTCGCGGATGTCGGCGGCCTGCCGCATCAGCTCCTCGTCGATGCCGAGGCGGCCCGCGGTGTCGACGATCACGACGTCGTGCTGCTTGGTCCGGGCGAACTCGATCGAGTCCTGCGCCACCTTGACCGGGTCGCCGACGCCGTTGCCCGGCTCGGGGGCGAAGACGGCGACGCCGGCCCGCTCCGCGACCACCGAGAGCTGGTTGACCGCGTTGGGGCGCTGGAGGTCACAGGCGACGAGCAGCGGGGCGTGGCCCTGGCCCTTCAGCCAGCGGCCGAGCTTTCCGGCGAGCGTGGTCTTACCGGCACCCTGCAGACCCGCGAGCATGATCACGGTCGGCGGCTGCTTGGCGAAGCGGAGGCGCCGCTCCTCGCCGCCGAGGATGCCGATCAGCTCCTCGTTGACGATCTTGATGACCTGCTGGGCGGGGTTGAGCGCCTGGGAGACCTCGGCCCCGAGGCTCCGCTCCTTGACCTGCTTGATGAACGACCGGACGACGGGCAGCGCCACGTCGGCCTCGAGCAGGGCGATCCGGATCTCGCGTGCCGTGGCGTCGATGTCCGCCTCGCTGAGGCGTCCCTTGCCCCGGAGGTTCTTGAAAGTCGCTGCGAGGCGATCGGAGAGGGTATCGAACACGGTGGTCGCGAATCCTTCGGTCGGATGTCGGGTCGGTGGTCGGGCTCCAAGGGTATCCGCCCGTCGCGGGAACGGTCTGCCCCCGGGCGTGCGACGCCCGGACGGGGCGTCTTTCCCCACCCCGCCCCTTCCCGAACCGGGGCTGCGCCCCGGGCCCCGTTCCGGGGGCTCCGCCCCCGCACCCCCGCCGGGGCTCCGCCCCGGACCCCGCTCCTCAAACGCCGGAGGGGCTGGGAAATGGCGCCTCTCCGCCCCAGACCGGCTCCTCAAGCACCGGAGAGGCTGGGAAGTGACCTGCCCACCCCAGACCCACTCCTCAAGCACCGGACGGGCTGGGAAATGGCGCCTCTCCGTCCCGGACCCGCTCCTCAAGCGTCGGAGAGGCTGGGAAAACGCCGGAGAGGCCAGGAAGCGGCACCTTGGCTGGGCGGCGGCGCCCAGCCGCCCGGGTCTCCCTGCTCAAGCGTCGGACGGGCTGGTCAGCGCTCGCTCGACCTTTTGGGCCACCTCGGCCGCGTGCATGGGCTTCAGGGGGGCGCCGGAGCTGTCCGTGACATAAAACGCATCCACGGCGTTGGCGCCGAGGG
Organism: Streptomyces sp. 11-1-2; assembly: GCF_003595545.1. NCBI lineage: Bacteria > Bacillati > Actinomycetota > Actinomycetes > Kitasatosporales > Streptomycetaceae > Streptomyces > Streptomyces sp. 11-1-2. Next base: position 7,718,523 of record NZ_CP022545.1, on the reverse strand, counting down.
TGGAGGCATGGGCGCTGCGCACCGCGACCCCGGTGTCCTCCAGGGCACGGCCGATCCGGTGCAGCAGACCGGGGGCGTCCTGGGCGCGGACCTCGATCACCGTGGCGAGCTGGGAGCTGCCGGGTGCGACCGTCACCCGTGGTGGTGGGGCGTGCACCCCGCGGCGGCGTGGGTACTTGCGGTAGGCGGCCTCGCGTTCGGCGAGGCGGGCGACGATGTCGAGCGAGCCGTCCAGGGCGCGGAGCAGGTCGTTCCGGAGTCGGGCGGCCTGCGGCAGGGAACCGTACTCGGCCGCGACCCGCCAGCTCAGCAGCAGCACGCCGCCCGCCGCGCCCGCCGCGTCCAGCTCCGACGGCAGCTCGAGGGCGCGCAGGTCCGCCGCGCGCACCGTAAGGCGGTGCAGGGCCAGGACGCCGGCCGCCGTGGCAAGGACGCCGGGCTGGTCGGGGACGGCGATGAGCAGTTCCACGCCGATCGGCTCGGGGCCGGTGGCCTCGTCCTCCGGCGGCCCTTCGGCGGCGCCCGTAAGGGCTCCGTCTGTTGGGAGGCCGCCCGTAAGGAGACCCGCCCCGCCCGGTGCCAGCGCCTCGGAGCGTGCGTGCAGGGCCAGCACCGGGCCGCCGGTGCGCCATGCCTCGATCGCGAGGCGTTCCTGTTCGGCCGTCGTCTGCTGCGGGGTGGACCAGTCGTCCGCGGGTTCGCCCGCGAGCACCGCCGAGACCCGTTTGACCAGGTCGGCGACGAGGGAGCCGCGCCAGGCGCTCCAGGCCGCGGGGCCGGTGGCGAGCGCGTCGGCCTCGGTGAGGGCGTGCAGCAGTTCCAGGGTGATGGCGCCGCCGACGGCCTCGGCGACCGAGCGCACCGTGGCCGGGTCGTCCAGGTCGCGCCGGGTGGCGGTCTCGACGAGCAGCAGATGGTGGCGTACGAGGGTGGCGAGGACCGCGACATCCGCACGGTCGAAGCCGATACGGGCGGCGACGTCGCGGGCGATGGTCTCCCCGGCCACCGAGTGGTCGCCGGGCCAGCCCTTGCCGATGTCGTGCAGCAGCGCGGCGACCAGCAGCAGATCGGGGCGGCCGACCCGGCGGCTGAGCGCGCTGGCCCGGACCGCGGTCTCGACCAGATGCCGGTCCACGGTCCAGCGGTGGACGGCGTTGCGCTGCGGACGGCAGCGCACCCGCTCCCAGTCCGGCAGCAGCCGGGTGATCAGCCCCTCGGCCTCCAGTGCCTCCCACACGCCGACGGTGGACTCGCCCGCGCCCAGCAGCGTGATCAGCTGCTCCCTGGCCTCGGGCGGCCACGGCACGGGCAGCGGCCGGGCGGCGGCGGACAGCCGTCTTACGGCGTGCGGCGACAGCGGAAGTCCGGCCTGGGCGGCGGCCGCGGCGGCCCGCAGGGTGAGCACGGGGTCACGGTCGGGGCGCGCGGTGCGGGCCAGCACCACCTCGCCGTCCTGTTCCACGACGCCCTCGGCGAGCGGGCTGCGCTCCCCCGTGTCCGCGCCGCCTCCGGCGCCCCCACGGCCGCCCGAGCGCCCGCCGAGGCCGCCGAGCAGTCCGCGCAGCCGGGGCCGGGCGGCCGAGCGGGCGCGCAGCACCCGCTCTACCTCGCGCCAGGTGACATCGCTCGCGTAGGAGATGATCCGGGCGGATTCGTAGATCTGGCGCAGCAGGGCGTCGGCGTCCAGCAGCCCGAGGGCGCCCGCGACCTGGTCCTGTTCCTGGAGCGCGAGGCGGTCGGCGGCGCGGCCGGTGGACAGATGGAGCGCGTCGCGGGCGTCCAGCAGCCGGCGCCGCGCGTCGTCGAGGCCCTCGCGAGGCGCGTCGGCGAGCCAGGAGGCGGCGATGGCGCGCAGCGCGGTGGCGTCGCGGAGCCCGCCGCGGGCCTCCTTCAGATCGGGTTCGAGCAGGAACTGCAGCTCACCGTGGCGTTCGGCGCGCTCCTGGCACAGCGCGTGGAGCTCGGGCAGCCGCCGCGGGGCCTGGGCGCGCCAGTCGGCGAGGACGGTGGTGCGCAGATCGGCGGTGAGCGTCTGGTCGCCCGCGATGTGGCGGGCGTCGAGCAGGCCGAGCTGGACCTTCAGCTCGTCGGCGGCGGTCGCGCGGGCCTCGTCGGGGGTGCGCACCGAGTGGTCGAGGGCGAGGCCCATGTCCCAGACCGGGTACCAGACGTGGTCGGCGAGCGCGGCGAGGGCCGAGCGGTCGGCGGAGCCGTCGTGCAGCAGCAGCACATCCAGGTCGCTGCGCGGGGAGAGTTCGCCGCGTCCGTAGCCGCCGACCGCCACCAGGGCGACGCCCTGGCCGATCCCGGCGGTCTGTGCCCCGCCGGTGAGCAGCGCGGCGAGCCACTGGTCGGTGAGTTCGGCCAGGGCGGAACGGCGCGGCGGCCCGGACCGCGACCCCTCCTGGAGGAGTCGCAGCCGGGCCGCCGCGTAGCCGCCGGGCCCCGAGTCGGTGGTGTCGGTCGTGGTCTCGAGGCTTTCCGTCAACTCGGCTCCCTGTCAGCGTGCGACTGGTTGTCCGGCTCGTGCCGGGCCCTCGGAGGGCGTCCGGCCCGGCCCTCAGAGTGCGTCCGGGCCGCGCTCCCCGGTACGGACCCGGACGGCGGTCTCGACGGGGACGCTCCAGACCTTGCCGTCCCCGATCTTTCCGGTGCGGGCGGCCTTGACCACGACGTCGACGAGGTCGTCCGCGTCCTCGTCCTCGACCAGCACCTCTATGCGCACCTTCGGCACCAGATCGACGGTGTACTCCGCGCCCCGGTAGACCTCGGTGTGGCCGCGCTGACGGCCGTAGCCGCTGGCCTCGGTGACGGTCAGGCCCTGGACGCCGAACGCCTGCAGCGCTTCCTTGATCTCGTCGAGCCGGTGCGGCTTCACGACTGCGGTGATGAGCTTCACGCGTCCACCTTCTTGTTGTGCGGCTTCTGCGGCGCGGACGCGCCGGTCGCGGCGGGCACCGTACTACGGGCGGACCCGCCCACCGCGCTGAAGTCATAGGCGGTCTCGGCGTGGAACGCCTGGTCGATGCCGCCGAGCTCCTCGTCCTCACTGGCCCGGAAGCCGATGGTCACGTCGATGAGCTTGGCGAGGATCCAGGAGACGACGAAGGAGTAGAGCAGCACCGTGAAGGCGCCGAGCGCCTGCTTGCCCAACTGGGTCGCGCCGCCGACGCCGTCGGTGGCCAGGACGCCCACCAGGAGGGTGCCGATGACACCGCCGACCAGGTGCACCCCGACCACGTCGAGCGAGTCGTCGTAGCCGAGCTTGTACTTGAGGCTGACGGCCCAGGAGCAGACGACACCGGCCACCAGGCCGATCACGATGGCGCCCCAGGCGTTCACCGCCGCACCCGAGGGGGTGATGGCGACCAGGCCCGCGACCGCGCCGGAGGCGGCGCCCAGCGTGGTGAACGCGCCGTGCCGGATGCGCTCGTAGGCGAGCCAGCCGAGCATCGCGACACCGGTGGCGACCTGGGTGTTGAAGGCCATGTTGGCGGCGGTCCCGTTGGCCGCGAGGGCGGAGCCGGCGTTGAAGCCGAACCAGCCGAACCACAGCAGGCCGGAGCCGAGCATCACCAGCGGCAGGTTGTGGGGGCGCATCGGGTCCTTCTTGAAGCCGATGCGCTTGCCGAGCACCAGGGCCACGGCCAGGCCCGCGGCACCCGCGTTGATGTGGACCGCCGTACCGCCCGCGAAGTCGATGACCTCCTTCTTGAACAGCCAGCCGTCGGCCTGCCAGACCCAGTGGGCTACCGGGAAGTAGACGACCGTGGTCCACAGGGTGATGAACAGGGCCCAGGCACCGAACTTGACGCGGTCGGCGACGGCTCCGCTGATCAGCGCGGGGGTGATCACCGCGAACATCAGCTGGAAGAGCGCGAAGGCCAGGACCGGGATCGCGTCGGGCTTCTCGCCCCACAGGGAGGTCGGCTCGATGCCCTTGAAGCCTATGTGGTCGAGATTGCCCAGCAGCCCGCCGCCGATGTCATCGCCGAAGGTGAGCGAGTAGCCGAACAGCACCCACAGCAGCGAAACGACGCCGAGCGAGATGAAGGACATCATCAGCATGTTCAGGGCGCTCTTCACCCGCACCATGCCGCCGTAGAAGAAGGCCAGGCCAGGGGTCATCAGCATCACGAGCGCGGCGCTGATCAATACGAACGCGGTATTTGCGCCATTCAATGTGGACGTCTCCTCGAAACGACGGCCCGTGCGGGCAGGACATCGGGGGCCGGTATTCGCCTCGAGGTTGGCGCAGCACCGTTTCAGCCGATGCCGCCCGATGTTTCACCGCAGTGACGAAGGCCGCGGGAGTGTTACGTGCCGATGAACCGCGGCTGTCAGGGCGGAGCCCTCCGTTATCGTGTCGCAACCACCGCCGGGACCGCTCAGACGGCCTGGCCGGGCCCGGCAGCTCCCGGCGTATCGGGCATGAGGGTGGCCAGCCGCTCGCCGAGATCGGCGATCTCCGGCACGTCGCCGAACTGGCGCACCGCCGTGTCCACGGTCTTGCGCAGCCGGTTGTTGACCCGCTCCGAGCGCACCCGCTTGGCGAGCGGCAGCGCCAGGCGGGCGACCCCGGCGGCCTGCTCCGGCTCCCTCTGGAGGAGATGGACGGTGGCCATGCCGATCAGGTTGAGCGCATACGAACGCTGGGGGCCCGCGTCGTTCTCCGCCTCCTGGCCGAAGAGCTTCACGGCCTGGCGCATCACCGGGTCGGCCATCTTGGCGTAGGTGGGGCTGCGGCCGGCGACATAGGCGAGATCGCGGTAGGAGTGGGCGTTCTCCGCGTTGAGCTCGGCCTCGGAGAAGAAGCGGATCCAGTCGGGGTCGCTGTCGCCCTTGGCGCAGTCGGCGAAGGTGTCCTCGGCCATCTTCACCGCGCGGTGGCACTTGCTGGGCTGGCCCATATTGGCGTAGGCGCGGGCTTCCATCGCATACAGCATGGCCTGGGTGCGCGGGGTGGCGTTCTCCCGGCTGCCGTACTGCGCGAGGTGGATCAGCTCCAGCGCGTCGTCGGGCCGGCCGACGTGGATCATCTGGCGGCTCATGCCGGAGAGGATGTACGAGCCGAGGGGGCGGTCCCCGGACTCCTTGGCGGCGTGCAGGGCGAGCACGAAGTATTTCTGCGCGGTGGGCTGGAGCCCGATGTCATAGCTCATCCACCCGGCCAGCTGGGCGAGCTCGCCCGCGACCTTGAACAGCCGCCGGGAGACGGCCTCCGGATGCGGCTCCTGGAGCAGGTCGGTGACCTCGTGCAGCTGGCCGACCACCGCCTTGCGGCGCAGCCCGCCGCCGCACTGGGCGTCCCAGGCGCGGAACATCACGATGGTGGACTCCAGCAACTCCAGCTCCGGCTCGGAGAGCCGGGAGACCCGGCGCGCGCGCCCGGCGTCCGCCGCCTTGGCGCCGCCAAGCTGTCCGCTCGTGGAGGGCACCAGCCAGCGCTGCATCGGCTCGATGAGGGCGGGGCCCGCGGACAGCGAGAGCGAGGTGCCGAGGAAGCCGCGGCGGGCGAGCATCAGGTCGCTGCGGGAGAACTCGCCGATCAGCGCGACCGTTTCGGGCCCGGCCCAGGGAAGATCCACACCGGACACGGACGGTGACCGGTGGACGGCGCGCAGCCCGAGGTCCTCGATGCCGACCACACAGCCGAAGCGCTCGGAGAACAATTCGGAGAGAATCTGCGGAATCGGCTCCCGGGGCTGCTCGCCGTCCAGCCAGCGGCGCACCCGCGAGGTGTCCGTGCTGATGTGGTGGGCGCCTAACTGCCGCGCTCTGCGGTTGACTTGGCGCGCCAGCTCCCCCTTTGACCAGCCGCTGCGCACGAACCACGACTGCAATTGCGCATTGGGGCGCTTCCCAGCACCGCCGCCGCCGTCGCCCACCCGGAACGCCCCCATCCCACGAATCTTCCCGAACCGCCACCAGAATGCCTTCTGTCACGGTCAGTTGTCCCCGGGATGCGACGTATCAACCGTCCCGACAGGGAACCGCCTCATGCCAGGGGCATGTACCGATCCGTACTCCGCCCGTCGTCAGCTCGCGTTCGAGCGAGCACCACATCCAGGGACTGTGCACTGAAAGTAATCCTACGATCACGCCCCCGGCGAGGCGGTTCCCGAAAACGCCACCATTCGCCACCCCTTCGAATGAACCCGGTTACCGGTTCGCACGATTCACTTGACACCGGGGCGACGGGAAACAGGTGAAGGGGTGCAGGCGGGGGCGCACGGGTCACGCCTCACCACCTCCGTCACATCGGAGCGCACTCTGCCGCGCCTCATCGACGACGGAGCGTCATCGCGACGTTCCGGCTCGTAACCATCCAGAGCGGGACCCGTTGGAGGGGGCATGGGCTTCACGATCGGCGGCAACCGGGACATGCGGTCCGGCTCACGGCGCCGCGGCCGTACGTCCGAGTCCACGACGGTGGCGGAGTACACCGGTCTGTGGGGCTGGGACGTGGTGCCGGGCGCGCGGGCGGCACGGAGCTCGGGGGGCGGCAGAAACGAATGTTCATGCGGCGACCACGGCTGTCCCTCTCCCGGCGCGCATCCGCTCTCCTTCGCCCCCGGCGTCCCGGCGGGCGCCACGCTGGACGCCGCCGCGGCCGCGTGGGAGCAGGTCCCGGGGGCGGCCGTGCTGCTGCCCGTGGGCCGCTCGTTCGACGTCCTGGAGGTCGCGGAGTACGCGGGCGGACACGCGCTGGTCCGGCTGGAGCGGATGGGGCTGCCCCTCGGCCCGGTGGCCGTCACCCCGCACGGGCGCGCCCAGTTCTTCGTCGCCCCCGGGGCCGCCGCCGAACTCCCCGAGCTGCTGTACCGCATGGGCTGGGACGACGCCGACCTCGATCTGCGCTGTCTGGGCCCCGGCGACCACATCACCGCCCCGCCCTCGGACCTCGGCGGCCTCGGACCGGTCCGCTGGCTGCGCCCGCCGACCCTCGACACCGCGGGCCGCCCGCCGCACGCCCGGCTGGTCCTTGGCACCCTCGCCTATCTGAGCCACCGGGCCGGGGCCTGAGGCAGCTCCCCCTACGCGAGCACCCGCAGCTACGCGAGCACCCGCAGCTCCCCTCTTACGCCAGTCCTACGCGAGCGCCCCGTACGCGGACGCCGTGAAAGCCGTACACGAACGCCGGACGGGCCGGGAACCAACCCCGGCCCGTCCGGCGCGATACGGGTGATCCCCCCACCACGGCCTCAGCCGCCGATCAGCGCGTCGACGAACGCCTCCGGCTCGAACGGCGCGAGATCATCCGCGCCCTCGCCCAGCCCCACCAGCTTGACCGGGACCTTCAGCTCACGCTGGACCGCGACGACGATGCCGCCCTTGGCGGTGCCGTCCAGCTTGGTCAGCACGATGCCGGTGATGTCCACGACCTCCGCGAACACCCGCGCCTGCACCAGGCCGTTCTGCCCGGTCGTGGCGTCGAGGACGAGCAGCACCTCGTCCACCGCGCCGTGCTTCTCCACGACCCGCTTGACCTTGCCCAGCTCGTCCATCAGACCGGTCTTGGTGTGCAGCCGCCCGGCGGTGTCGATCAGGACGACATCCGCGCCCTCCGCGATGCCCTCCTTCACCGCGTCGAAGGCGACCGACGCCGGGTCGCCTTCCTCCGGCCCCCGGACCGTACGGGCGCCGACCCGCTCGCCCCAGGTCTGCAGCTGATCGGCGGCGGCGGCGCGGAAGGTGTCGGCCGCGCCGAGCACCACGGACTTGCCGTCCGCGACGAGCACCCGGGCCAGCTTGCCGGTCGTGGTGGTCTTACCGGTGCCATTGACGCCGACGACCATGACGACGCCCGGCTTCTCCTCACCGTTCGCGCCCACACCGCTCTCGGTGTGCACCGAACGGTCGGCCTCGGTGCCGATGAGGCGCAGCAGCTCCTCACGCAGCAGACCGCGCAGCTCGTCGGGGCTACGAGTGCCGAGCACCTTGACGCGCTCGCGCAGCCGCTCGACCAGCTCCTCGGTCGGCGCCACACCGACGTCGGCGGTCAGCAGCGTGTCCTCGATCTCCTCCCAGGTGTCGTCGTCGAGGTGCTCCCGGGACAGCAGCGTCAGCAGCCCCTTGCCCAGAGTGGTCTGGGAGCGGGACAGCCGGGCGCGCAGCCGGACCAGCCGGCCGGCGGTCGGCTCCGGGACCTCGATCGGCGGAACCTCGGGCGGGGCGGCGGCGGGTGCCTCCGCGGCCGGGGCCTCGGTCCCCGGAAGGTCCACCTCCTCGATGGTTCTGCGTGGTTCCTCACGCGGGGTTTCGGCCTCCTCGCCGACGTGCGGTTCGGCGGGCGGCGCGGTGACGGTGGGGCTGCTGGGCGGGGGCGGGGGCAGCCGCTTCTTCTTGCGGCCGCTGATCACGAGCCCGCTGATCGCGGCGACCGCGACCACAGCGATGACTACGGCAAGGATGAGGTATTCCATAACGCCCCCCAGTATCAGCCACGAGGGGGAGCGAGTCATTCGCCTCCCAGCCCGGCCTGCCGGGCACGCACGATCGCCTGGGCGCGGTCGCGCACTTGGAGCTTGGCGAAGATCGAGCCGACGTGATTGCGCACCGTCTTGTCGGTGACCACCAGCCGCTGGGCGATCTGACGGTAGCCGAGACCGGCCGCGAGCAGGTCCAGCACCTCCCGCTCCCGGGCCGTCAGAGTCGGGAACGCCTCCTTGGCGGACGCCGAACCGGAGGCGCCGACCAGCGCGCCGAGCCGCTCGGCCATCCGCGGGCTGAAGACCGCGCCGCCGCGCGCCACGGTGTGCAGCGCCCGCAGGATCTCGTCCCGGCCCGCGCCCTTGAGCAGATAGCCGCGGGCCCCCGCGCGCACGGCGGCCAACAGGCTGTCGTCATCCTCGGACATCGTCATGACCAGCACCCGGATCTCAGGGTGATCGCACAAGATCCGCCGCGTCGCCTCCAGACCGGAGCGGCCCGGCAGCCCGAGATCCATCACCACCAGATCCGGCGCGGTGCGCACGGCCTCGGTTATCGCCCCGTCCGCGCAGGCCGCCTGGCCGACGACGGCGAACGCGTCATCGAGATTGACGGCGGCGGCCAGACCCTCACGGAAGAGGGGATGATCGTCCACCAGCAGTACCCGCCACTGCGGCACGCTATGCTCCTTCTTTTTCGAGGCTCGGTTCGCCTCCGGGGCGCCTCAGCCTCCCCAGCCACCGCTGGGAGGTACCCCCTGTCGACGGTCGACCGTGCTCGGTCGCCCACGCGGCGGAGCCGCATATCGATCGCAGCCCTCGCGCCCTGCGCGCGCTCTCCCTTTCGACAGCGACGCGCCCCTTCGGCTCGCCCCCAGCTACCGCTGGGAGGTGCCCCCGGCCGGAAGACCCAAGCGCCCGATGCGCAGGGGCATCCTTCGACTCGCCTTGGTTGCTGCTGGCAGGCACCCCCGGCCGGTAAGGCCAAGCATCCGGAAGCCCTACGGTGCCCTTCCGCTCAGCCAAGCGCCCCAAAACGGCGGCGCCCGGCCCGAAGACCCCAGCACCCGGAGGCTCCATGCCGCCCTAAGGCGCCCGACTCATCGGTCTGCTTGTCTTGAGCAGCGCCCGGCACGCCTCGTGCCCCGTGGGCTTCCGGTGCTCCTCGGGGTTGCCGTGTTCGCCCGGTCCGGCGAGCGGCAGTACCGCGTGGACCACCGTGCCGGTCGCCGATCCGGTCACCGAGCAGGAGCCGCCGATCTCCTCGGCCCGTTCGGTGACCGACGCGAGGCCGACCCCGGGCACCGCGGTCTCGCGCAGTCCGCTCCCGTCGTCGGTGACCTTGACCTCAAGGGTGTCCGGGCCCGCGGTCAGCTCGACGCTCACCTGGCGCGCCCTGGCGTGTCGTACGGCGTTGGTCAGCGACTCCGCCGCGATCCGGTACGCCGCCGTCTCGACGCCGGGCGACAGCGGAGGCAGTGCCGCGGGGAGGCTGGCGACGCTGACCCGTAGCCCGGCGACGCCCAGCCGGTGTGCCAGGTCCCGGACCGCACCGGCCAGTCCGCGCTCGGCCAGCGCGGCAGGCGCCAGGCCCGCGGTGATCCGCCGCACCTCGACCAGGGCCTCGGCGAGCGTCTCGGCGGCCTCGCACAGCTGCGGGGTGGCGGGGTGACCGGGCGGACAGGAGGTCTGCGCGATGTCCAGGCGCAGCCTTACGGCGGCCAGTTGGGGGCCGAGTCCGTCGTGGATCTCCCAGCGCAGCCGACGGCGCTCCTCTTCGCGGGCGAGCACCAGCCGCTCCCGGGCGGCCTGGGCCTCCTCGGCCAAGCGCAGCGCGGCGAGAGCGGGGGCGGCCTGGTCGGCGAGGACGGAGAGCAGTCCGCTGTCGCGTTCCGCCGGGGTGCCGGAGCCGTCGCGGGAGACCTCCAAGCGGCCGACGGTGCGGCCGTGGTGGCGTAGCACGAACGTCTGGACCGGGCCGGTCAGCGGCGCCCCCTCGGAGGCCAGCCGCCGGGGCCCGGCGCGGGTGTCGACGCTGACGGCGGCGCCCGAGACGCCGAGGTCCTCCACGGCGCTGCGGCAGATCTGCTGGGGCACCTCGCCGGGGTGCGGGGCCTGTTGCAGCCTTACGGCGAGGGCGCTCACGGCTTCGTGCGGGCGGGCCCGGGGACCGTAGAAGGCGCGCTCGACGCAGAGGGTGAGCCAGCGGGCGCTGGGCCGCAGCCCCCAGCCCAGCACCAGGGCACACCCGGCGGTGACGGTGGTGGCCCCGCTCCGTACGGAGGGGAGTCCGGCCTGGACGGCGACGACCGCGCAGACCACCACGGCCGCCAGTGAGGTGAGTACGAAGGCGCGGGCGAGGCGGTGGCTGGTGGAGCGGTCCAGCCGCCATATGCCGGTGCGGGCGACGCCGAGGCAGATCGCGGCGGCCCATACGGCGCTGCCGACGGTGCGGGCCACGATGGTGGGCACGCCCTCGCCCCACTGGGACAGGAGGAGCGAGACACAGGCCGGATAGGCGGCGGCCAGCAGCGCCCAGTCGCGCCGCTCGGCGCCGCGCGAGAGGGCCGCGCGGCAGCACAGGGCGGCGGTCACGGCCGCCGCGACGCTGCGCAGCACCCAGGGCTCGGCTTCGGCGTAGGTGTCGAGGTGGTCGAAGGCCCACTGGCCGCCCGCGGTGGCGAACGCCGGGTTGAGCACGGAGCCCACCCGGGGCTCGCTGATCAGCCACAGCCCCGAGTACCCCAGCCAGTAGCCGGACGCGCCCAGGCTGATCACCCACCACTGCCACCGCCGGCGCCCGCCCCGCGGGAACAGCCACAGCGGCAGCAGCAGCACGGTCAGCGGGCGGCAGGCCATCTTGGCGGCGGCGAGCAGCAGGGACAGCACGGCGCCCGTGGTGCCCAGGTCGGCCAGGCCCAGCAGACCGGCCGCGGCCGAGGGCAGCAGCCACAGGCCGCCGGCCACCAGCAGGACGCCGCCGTAGCGCCGGGCCTCGCGCTCGGCGAGCAGCAGCACTCCGACGCCCAGCACCGGGACGCCCACGGCGACCCGGGTCAGCACGGTGGCGCCCCGGGGGTGGGGATAGGCCAGCGCGAGCCACTGGTCGTTGACCCTCAGCATCCCGGCCACCCATCCGGCCAGGACCACCACGATCAGTGCCGATACCCCGCCCGCGGCGCGCACGGCGCGGTCCTTCGGCAGTGCGGCATGTCGCATCTCAGCCGACGGCCGGCCCGGCGGTCAGGGCGCGCGCCGCGCCGGAGCCGCCTCTGGCCCACAGCGTGACGTAGTTGTCGTTGCGGCCGGGGCGGCACTTGTACTCGTCCCACTTGTGCCGCTCGATGCCCGCCTTGCCCGCGCGCTTGCAGGCCGCGGTGGTGTCGTAGTGCCCCGCCTCCCGCCAGGCGGTGTCCTCGGAGGTGGCGGCCGGGGAGGAGGCGGTGGCGGGTGAGGCGGCCGCGGTCCACACGACGGCCCCGGCGCTCAGGCCGAGTGCGATCGCCGTGCGGATTCGGGTAGGGCGCATGGTCGTTCTCCTTGGTCTCGCCCGAGCCCTACCCGCCGCCGCGGCCGTGAAGTGCGTGGATGCCGCGCCCCACCCGAACCGGTGACCTCCTAGCACCCCCGTTCCGTATCCCGTCGGCGGCGCCGGGGCCGGATGCTCACCAGACGAGCACCAGTACGGCGACGGCGATCGTCTCGGCCTCTTCGTAAGGCAGTCCGAAGCGCATCAGGGCGAGCATGATGGGCTGCGCCGCCCAGACCTCCAGCGTGTCCAGGAAGTTGGCGAGCCGGTGTGCGTACCGGCGCACCATCGCGGTTTCGCGGGGGCTCAGCCGGCTGAGCAGCTTGGCCAGCAGCGCGCCCCCGTGGTGCAGGGCGGTCACCAGCAGCCGCTGCCGGATGAGCCGCGCGGCCTCGGGGTCCGGGGCGGCGCCGGAGAAGAGCGCGGCCTTGGCGGATTCCAGGTCCCCGGGGCCGCCCGCGGTCAGCCGGACCCGGTTGATGAGGTCGTCGATGTCGGCCGCGGTGATGAGTGATTCCCCCGTGCTGATTGTCACGCACCCCTCCTCAGTTGGCGTTGTGGGCTGCGGCCCATGGGGCGGGCCGACCCTTACGATCGGCCGCCCCGCGTCCCAGGCACATGAGTCATCCGTCCCGGCCGTGCCCGGGCGGTGGCCCGAACGGCCCATGTGGGTGGCGATTTGACGGCCCGTCAGTTACGGTCCGGCTGCCACAGCCGCGACGAAGGAGGACATCCGCCATGCCGGTCACGGTCGTACGCCTCAACCTCGTCGATCCCGACGCGACCCCGCGCAGCCTGTCCGAGCGGTACCGTGCCGCCCTCGAAATGGCGGCCTTCGCCGATGAGCGGGGCATCTCCACCCTCCAGACCGAGGAGCACCACGGCTCCCCCGACAACTGGCTGCCCGCCCCGCTGCCCTTCGCGGGCACGCTGCTGGGCGCCACCCGCCGGATCACCGTCACTCTCTCGGCGCTGATCGCGCCGCTGTACGACCCGCTGCGGCTCGCCGAGGATCTCGCCGTGCTGGATCTGGCCAGTGGCGGACGGCTGATCACGGTGGCGGGAATCGGCTACCGGCCGGAGGAGTACGCGGCCCAGGACAAGGACTGGAAGCGGCGCGGGGCGCTGCAGGACGAGGCGCTGGAGACGCTGCTCGCGGCCTGGACGGGCGAGCCCTTCGACTACCGGGGCCGCACCGTCCGGATCACCCCGCGCCCGTACACCCAGCCGCATCCGCCGCTGCTGGTCGGCGGCAGTTCACAGGCGGCGGCCCGCCGCGCGGCCCGCCTCGGCCTGCCGTTCTTCCCGAGCGCGCATCTGCCGGAGCTGGAGGCGTACTACCACGCGCGGCGGGCGGAGTACGGCACCGAGGGCTGGTGTCTGATGCCCCCGGCGGCCACCCCGCTGCTGCATCTGTCCGAGGACCCGGAACGGGCCTGGGCGCGGTACGGCACCCATCTGCTGTACGAGGCGCGCAGGTATGCCTCCTGGCAGCAGGGCACGGTGCGCTCGGCGGTGCGCTCACGGGCCGAGGACGTGGAGGCGCTGCGCCGCGAGGGCGTCTACCGCATCGTGACCCCCGAGGAGTGCGTCGCGTACGCGGCGGAGGGCGGCGAGTTGGCGAGCCTGGTGCTCCATCCGCTGTGCGGGGGGATGCCGGTCGAGGAGGGCTGGCGGTCCCTGCGGCTGTTCGCGGAACGAGTGCTGCCCCGCCTCGAGGACTGAGGCGGGGCAGTTCTCCTGTGCGAGGAGTGGGCGGCGGGGGGGTTAGCCCATCTCCTCCAACGCCTTGCCCTTGGTCTCCGGCACCCACTTGAGGATGAACGGGATCGAGAGCAGGGCGAAGGCTGTGTACATGATGTACGTGGCCGACAGGTTCCACTCCGACAGGCTCGGGAAGCTGACGGTGATGGCCCAGTTGGCGATCCACTGGGCGGAGGCGGCGACACCGAGGGCCGCGGCGCGGATCTTGTTCGGGAACATCTCGCCGAGCAGGACCCAGACCACCACACCCCACGAGAGGGCGAAGAAGAGCACGAAGGCGTGGGCGGCGATCAGCGCCAGGACGCCCTCGGCGTGCGGCAGCTTGCCGTCGACCAGGTGTGCCGAGAAGGCCCAGGCCACCAGGCCGAGCGAGACGGCCATGCCCACGGAGCCAATGAGCGCGAGCGGCCTGCGGCCGATCCGGTCGACGAAGATCATCGCGATCACGGTGCCGAGGATGTTGATGATCGACGTGGTGAAGGAGTAGAAGAACGAGCTGCTCGGGTCGACGCCGACGGACTGCCACAGCGTCGAGGAGTAGTAGAACGCCACGTTGATGCCGACGAGCTGCTGGAAGACCGAGAGCCCGATGCCGATCCAGACGATGGGCAGCAGACCGAACCGGCCGCCGAGGAGGTCCTTGAAGGTCGACTTCTCCTCACTGCGCATGGCCCGGTCGATCTCGGCGACCCGCACATCGAGGTCCACGGTCTTGCCCTCGACCTCCTCGAGGACCTGCTTGGCCTGCTCGGTCCGGCCCGCGGAGATCAGGAAGCGGGGCGACTCGGGGATGGCGAAGGACAGCAGCCCGTAGAGGACGGCGGGGATGACCATGACGCCGAGCATCCACTGCCAGGCCTCCAGACCGGCGATCTGGCCGCGCTGGTCGCCGTCGGCGAGGTTGAGGATGCCCCAGTTGACGAGCTGGGAGATGGCGATGCCGACGACGATCGCGGCCTGCTGGAACGAGGCGAGCCGACCGCGGTAGGCGGGCGGGGCGACCTCGGCGATGTAGGCCGGGCCGATCACCGAGGCCATGCCGATACCGATACCGCCGAGCACCCGCCACATCGCCAGGTCCCACAGCGAGAAGGGCAGCGCCGAGCCGACCGCGCTGATCGTGAAGAGGGCGGCGGCGATCTGCATGACGCGGATCCGGCCGATCCGGTCGGCTATCCGGCCCGCGGTGGCGGCGCCGATGGCCGAGCCGATCAGGGCGATGGCCACGACCTGGGCGAGGGCCGCGGAGCCGATGTCGTACTTGCCCCGGATGGCTTCGACCGCTCCGTTGATCACCGAGCTGTCGTAGCCGAAGAGAAAGCCACCCATCGCGGCGGCGGCGGTGATGAAGATGACATGGCCGAGGTGGTCCGGCTGGGCCTTGCGGCCCTCGGCTCCCTCTGCCTGCACGGTGGTGGACAACGTGAACTCCTGACGCCCGTCCGGCAACGCTGCCGGACGTGGGGGGACGGCTGGCCCTTCCAGCGGAGGCTGCTAAGGCGTCGACCACCACTTGAAGGTAAAAGCAACGTTGCAGAGACTATTCCTTCAAGTTTCGAAGTCAATAGAGTGTGACGAAGAAATCGTTGCAGCACGGTGACACGCGGGGGCATGTCTTGACTTCAAGTATTGAATCGGTCACCGCAAGCGCTGGCTGATGACCTTTGAGACCCCGTCACCCTGCATGGAGACGCCGTACAGCGCGTCGGCGACCTCCATCGTCCGCTTCTGGTGAGTGATCACGATCAGCTGGGAAGCCTCCTGCAGCTCCTGCATGATCCGGATCAGCCGCTGCAGATTGGTGTCGTCCAGCGCCGCCTCGACCTCGTCCATCACATAGAACGGGCTCGGCCGCGCCTTGAAGATCGACACCAGCAGGGCCACGGCGGTCAGCGAGCGCTCACCGCCCGACAGCAGCGACAGCCGCTTGACCTTCTTGCCCGGCGGCCGGGCCTCCACGTCCACGCCCGTGGTCAGCATGTTCTCGGGGTCGGTCAGCACCAGGCGCCCCTCTCCACCGGGGAACAGCCGTGAGAAGACGCCCTCGAACTCGCGCGCCGTGTCCTGGTACGCCTCCGTGAAGACCTGCTCGACCCGCTCGTCGACCTCCTTGACCACCTGCAGGAGATCGGCCCGGGTCTTCTTGAGGTCCTCCAACTGCTCGCTCAGGAACTGATGCCGCTCCTCCAGCGCCGCGAACTCCTCCAGCGCCAGCGGATTGACCTTGCCGAGTTGCTGGTACGCGCGCTCCGCGGCCTTCAGCCGCTTCTCCTGCTGCGCCCTCACATACCGCACCGGCTGGTTGCGCGGATGTTCGGGATCCTCCGGCAGCACCTCGCCCTCGGCGGGCGGGGACGGCGGGACGAGCTGGTCGGGGCCGTATTCGGCGATCAGCCCGGCCGGTTCGACCCCCAGCTCCTCCAGCGCCTTGCTCTCCAACTGCTCGATCCGCATCCGCTTCTCCGCCCCCAGCACCTCGCCCCGGTGCACCGAGTCGGTCAGCTTGTCCAGCTCGCTCTTGAGGTCGCGCCCCTGGCCGCGGGCGGTGTCCAGCTCCCGCTCGCGCTCGGCCTTGGCGCGCTCCGCGGCGTCCCGCTCCTGGCCGGCCCGTACCAGCGACACCTCCACATGGGCGAGCAGCTGGCGGGCGCCGGAGGCCACGGCGGAGGCCACCTGGGCCTCATGGCGCAGCCGGGCGCGCAACTGCTCGGCGCGGGCCCGGGCCTCGCGCTCGGCGCGCGCGCCCCGGTCGAGCGCGTCGGCCCGCCCCGCGAGCCCCTTGACGCGCTCCTCATGCGTACGGACCTGGAGCCGCGCCTCCATCTCGGTCTGCCGGGCGTTGGCGCCGTCGGCCGCGAGCCGGTCCCGTACGGAGGTGTCGGGCTCTTCCTCACCCGGTTGCTCCTCCGCCACCGCCAGCCGCTCGGCCAGCTCCTCCGCCTCCCCGGTCGCCCGCTCCAGCGCCTCCTCTGCCCTGGCGACGGCCGCGGCCGACCGCTCGGCCTCCCCGACGGCCCCGCGCGCCTGCCCGGCCAGCCGGCCCAGCGACTGCGCGACCCGCGACTTCTCCCGGTCCGCCGCGCTCCGGCGGCCCCCGAGCTCCTCGACGAGCGCCAGGCACTCGGCCCGCCGCTCCTTTGCCGCACGCTGCGCCCCGGCCAGCTCCTCGCACCGTACGGCGAGCCGCTCGAGCTGCGCCGCCGCCTCGTCGACCGACGCCTGCACCTCCAGCAGCGTGGGCGCCCCGGCCGACCCGCCCTGTGCGAAGTGCGCCCCGAGCAGATCGCCCTCGGCGGTCACGGTCGTCAACTCCGGCCGCCGAGTGAGCAGTTCCTCGGCCTCCTCCAGGGTCCCGACCACCACCATGCCGTCGAGCAACCGCCTTACGGCGGGCAGCAGCGCCGCGGGCCCGGCCACCAAATCCGCCACCCACGGGGATCCTTCGGCCGTCGCGGCCTTACCGGGCTCATCGCGGGTGGCGGCCCCCTCGGGTACGGCACCCGGCACGGTCGCCTCTCCCCCGGCGGGATGCGGCACCCGCGCGGAAACGGCGGGCGTGGCCGACCCGGACGGCCCACCGACGGCGGCGACCGTGGCACCGGGCTCCGAAGCGGGTGGGGCGCCGTCAGACGCCGTATGGGGATCGCGGCCCTCGTCCCCGGTCGCCTCCGGCCGCGTACCCGGCACCACGGGCCGGTCGGCGCCGGGCCCTGCGGACGTGCTCGCGGCACCCGTGTCACCCCGGCTCGCGGCGTCGGTGCCCGGCGCGCGTGTGCCCGGGGCAGCACCGTCCCCCGCGTCGGGCGACGCCCCCGCGGTATCGGCGACGGCCTGCGGCGCGCCCGGGCCGCCGGACCCCGACGCGGCGCCCCAGGCGTCCGCCGCGCCCGACGGTTCGCCGATCCCGCCGGGCCGAGAACCGTCATCGGAGCCGGAGGACCCGGCTACCGGACCGTCCGGGGACCGCGTGCCCGGTACGGCGGGAGCGCCGTCACCCGCGTCGGTGGACCCACCCGCCCGGCCGTTGGGCGGGGGCGCGGCGGCCGGGGAACCCGCCCCGGCCGTGGACGCTTCGGCATTCGCACCCAGCGCCCCGCCCGCTTCCGAACCGCCGGGCTCCGGCGCGCAGGGGGAGGCAGGGGAACCGGCCGCTGCCGGGGCGACGGCCGATCGCGGCGGGGCCACCTGGCCCGGCTCGCCGGGCACCGCCCCCTCGGCGCGCGTCCCCGGCACGAGGGCGGCGCCGCCCGGGGCGGGTTCACCGGAGGCGGCGCGCGGGGCGCCGGAACCGCCCGGCTCCGCGTGGTCGGGGGCGGCCGTGGTCAGGAGGAGGGCGGCGCGGCCGGCGTCGTCGGTGCGCAGGAGGCGGATCGCCTCGGCCGCCGCGCGGGGGCCGGTGACGGCGATCGCGTCGGCGGCGGCGCCCAGGGCCGCGGCGACGGGGACCTCGAAGCCCGAGGTGACGGTAAGGAGTTCGGCGGCGGGGCCCAGCAGTCCGCCGAGGCGGTCGGCGGCGGCGAGCAGGGCGCCCGTGCCGTCCTTACGGCGCAGGCCGAGAGCGAGGGCGTCATGGCGGGCGGAGGTCGCGGCGCGCTCACGCTCGGCGGCCGTCGCGGCCTCGCGGGCCGCGCTCAGCGCGGTCTCCGCCTCGGCCAGCTCGCGCTTGGCGGCCTCATGGCGCTCCGCCAGTTCCGCGTCGTCCGCGTCGAGTCCGTCGACCTCCGCCTTGAGCTGCTCGTACTCCTCCTGCGCGGCGACCGCCCGGGTCTGTGCCTCGTCGCGGGACGCGGCCAGCCGCTCGATCTCGGCGCCCGCCGAACCGGCCCGGCTACGGGCCGCGTTCACCTGGCCCTGGAGCCGGGCGAGCCCTTCGCGGCGGTCGGCGATGGCACGCGCCACGTCCTTAAGGCGGCGCTCCTCGTCGGCCAGGCCGCGTTCGAGCTCGGCCCGGTGCGCCACGGTGTCCTCCAGCGCCCGGCTCGCCGCCTCCAGGGCGGCCTCCAGCTCGGCCTCCTGCTCCCGGATGCGGGCCGCCTCGCGCTCCATGTCCTCCGGGTCGCGGCCGCGCCGCTCCTCCCCGGGAGCGGAGGTGGCGCTCTTGACCCGGGCGTCCGCCAGGCTGATCGTGCCGCGCACCCGCTCGGCGAGCTGCGAGAGCTCGTACCAGGTCTGCTGGGCGTCCCGCAGCCGGGGCGCGAGCCGCCGCACCTGCTCCTCCAGCGCCGCCTCGCGCTGCTGTGCGGTGCGCAGATCGGCCTCCGCGGCCTCCTTACGGCGCTTGAGTTCGGCCTCGTCGGCGATCTCGGCGCTCAGCGCCTCGCGCAGGGTCACCAGGTCGTCGGCGAGCAGGCGCAGCCGGGCGTCGCGCAGATCGGCCTGGATGACGGCGGCCCGCCGGGCCACCGCGGCCTGCCGGCCGAGCGGCTTGAGCTGACGGCGCAGCTCGTCGGTGAGGTCCTGGACGCGTGCGAGGTTGGCCTGCATGGCGTCCAGCTTCCGCAGCGCCTTCTCCTTGCGCTTGCGGTGCTTGAGGACGCCCGCGGCCTCCTCGATGAAGGCGCGGCGGCCGGTCGGGTCGGCGTGCAGCACCCCGTCGAGCTGGCCCTGCCCGACGATGACGTGCATCTCACGGCCGATGCCGGAGTCGGAGAGCAGCTCCTGGATGTCCAGCAGCCGGCAGGTGTCCCCATTGATCTGGTACTCGCTGCCGCCGTTGCGGAACATGATCCGCGTGATGGTGACTTCGGCGTAGTCGATGGGCAGCGCGCCATCCGCGTTGTCGATGGTGAGCGAGACCTCGGCGCGGCCGAGCGGGGGACGGCCGGTGGTCCCCGCGAAGATGACGTCCTCCATCTTCCCGCCGCGCAGGGACTTGGCACCCTGTTCGCCCATGACCCAGGAAAGGGCGTCCACGACATTGGACTTGCCCGAGCCGTTGGGGCCGACGACGCAGGTGATACCCGGCTCGAACCGGAGCGTCGTGGCGGAGGCGAAGGATTTGAACCCTCGCAGGGTCAGGCTCTTGAGATGCACGCCTTTGGACTCTACCCGTCACCCCTCTTCCGGCACCGTCCCGTGACGGTGGCGCCGCGCTCCCGTCCCGGCTTTTTCTCGGTTTCAGCAATGATCGGTTTCACCGCTGGGAGAGAGGGGCACATCAGTCGGTAAGGGTGGCTCGGAGACCACTTGGGGATACGACGAAGGGACGCCGAGGCGTCCCTTGAAGGTTCTCAAGCGGCTGACGATGCAGCCCGACCGGCCCTTGGGCTGGGTCAGGCGAGCGCAGGCTCCGCCTGGGATACGTCGATGCTTTCGAGCAGCGAGTCGCCGTGGTAGTGAGCGGCGGCGGACAGTGCGTCGTTCTCGGCCTGAATCCGGACGAGCTCGGATTCGAGATCCTGGACGCGCTGCTGAAGCCGTCGCATCTCGGCGAGGACTCGGGGGTCGGAACCGCCGACGTAACCGAGAAGCGCCTTTGCCATGATGGATGGTCCTCCACACTGAGTGACCGACCGAAGCGGTCTGGGTCGTGAGGGATTTGCACCCGCGTTGCCTGCCGAATTACTACCGTGCTGCGCGGCAAACAGTTAAGGTGCGCGGGGCTTCCAGCGTCTCACCAATTGGTTTGAGGGTCAACACGATCACATGCCGACGGGGCCGCAGGGGTCGAGAGCACACGGGCGGCGGACTGTGCCCACCCCTCTCCAGAGGACCCATGGCGGTCGGGGATCTTCCGTGACACCGCAGCCTTCCACGGCGCGGCTCCGTTGGCAACCATCAGCCGATTTCTGCTCACCGTGCGCAGGGAAGGCATGGTCAGCGGGGTACCGCGGAGGGTGCCACCGGTGAGTTGATCAACGGATTTCGAAGGTGCCGTAGCCACCGCGCGGTGTGTCCCAGATCTCGGTGATTCCCTCGACTTTCCCGGGCGTGTCGCCATCCCGCAGCCATTCGAGTAGCTGTTCGCATTCCGCACGCGGGCCCTCCGCGACCACCTGCACCCGCCCGTCGGCGAGGTTGGAGGCAAAGCCGACGAGGTCCCCGATACGCAGCGCGTTGGCCCGGGTGTACCAGCGGAAGCCGACGCCCTGGACATGGCCGCGGACCCACACGGTGAGGCGGACTCTCTCGTTCATACGCGCACGCTAACCCCACCCGCGAGCAGGCGCTAAACCATCCAATTAGCCACTGGGCACGCGCGTTGGGGCCCGAATGGCGTACAGTCCCGGCTCAACGAGACTCACCCACACGAGTGATACATGGCTCGCGCACACGAGTGACACATTTCGAGCGACTTTTGACGCCGAGAACACAAGGAAGGCAGGAGATGGGCCGCCATCGACGATCTGCCCCCGGGGCCGTGGCGCACGAGGCCATCGCAGGCCGCCACCGGGGACCGCACCGGAGCCCCCTCGCTCCGGTCCGGACCGGACTGTTGGGCGTGTCCGCCGCCGTCGCGGTTGGCGCGGTGGCGATGGCCTCCGGACTCGTTCCGGGAGACGGCTACAAACTGGGCGGGGGCAATGACTCCGCCGGACAGGTCCAGGCGGGCGGTCCCACGGACTCGGGCCTGGAGACACAGGGCTCGCAGTCCGCGGCCCCGACCGGCCGCAGCTCGATACCGCCCAGCCGCGGCGACGATCGCCCTCACGCACCCTCCACAACTCCCTCCAAGACCCCTTCCAAGCCCTCCAGCACCCCTTCCACCACACCGCCGGAGCAGCCGGGGTCCTCCGCGCCCTCCGGGAACGGCGGAGACGGCGGAAACGGCAAGGGCAACGGCAAGGGCAAGGGCAAGGGCAACTCGAAGGGCGGCGGACACGGGAAGCCGTCCCGTACGCCCACGACGGAGCCGACCGCGCCCCCGGCGGAGTCGGCCGGTCCCGAGACCGCCTCGGAGACCGAGGTCCTCACCCTCGTCAACAAGGAGCGCGAGAAGGTCGGCTGCGCCCCCGTGACGGCCGACCCCAAACTCGCCCAGTTGGCCGAGGACTTCAGCGAGGACATGTCCCTGCGCCAGTTCTTCGACCACATCAGCCCGGACGGCGACAGCCCCTGGGACCGCGCCGAGAGCGCGGGCATCCTGGATCTGGGCGGGGAGAACATCGCCCGCGGCCAGTCGGACGCGCAGGCCGTCATGGACTCCTGGATGAACAGCTCCGGCCACCGCGCCAACATCCTCAACTGCTCGTTCAAGCGACTGGGCGTCGGCACGCACTTGGGCACCGGCGGCCCCTGGTGGACCCAGGACTTCGGCTACTGAGCCGCTGAGCGGCCAGCCGCCGCGGGTCACCCGCCAAGCCCGGGGCGTACGCACGCGCCCCGGGCTTCGCATAGCCCGGGCTTCGCATGCGTCCGCAGCTGCATACTCACCATGCGAAAGCGCAGCCCGGGAGTCAGCGCTGAGTGCGCGTATGGTGTGTGCATGGACTGTGAACGCACTGGCGCGGCGTCCTCCACGGCGGACGCGGAGAACCTGCCCTTCGACGTGTTCGCCCGCGCCTGCCCCTCGCGCGGCACGCTGGAGCATGTCACCGGAAAATGGGGCGCCCTCATCCTGGGCGCGCTCCACGAGGGCACCTTCCGCTTCAACGAGCTGCGGCGGCGGGTCGACGGCGTCAGCGAGAAGATGCTGTCCCAGACACTGCACGCGCTGGAGCGCGACGGTCTGGTGCACCGCGAGGCGCAGCCGACCAACCCGCCCCGCGTGGACTACCGGCTGACCCCGCTGGGCAGCGGTGTCGCCGAGCGGCTGCTGGCACTGATCAATCTGGTCGAGGACCGGATGCCCGAGGTACTCACGGCGCAGGAGCGCTACGACACGGCGCGCGCCGACAGCGGCGAGGCGGCCGGGCGGGACGCCGGCCGGGCCGCGATGGCCGGGCGCGGCGGGCGCTGACAGCGCGGGCAGAAGTAGCTGGAGCGGTTCATCCAGGGGCGGCGGCGCATCGCGGTGCCGCAGCGGCGGCACGGCTCGTTCTCGCGGCCGTACGCGTCCAGGGAGCGCTCGAAGTACCCCGACTCGCCGTTCACATTGACGTAAAGGCTGTCGAAGCTTGTGCCGCCGACGGCCAGGGCCGCGGTCATCACCTCGCGCACATGGCCGAGGAGTTCGGCGGCGCGCGGGCGGGCGAGGGTCGCGGTCGGCCGGTCGTAGTGCAGCCGGGCGCGCCACAGCGCCTCGTCGGCGTAGATGTTGCCGACCCCGCTGATCAGCGACTGGTCCAGCAGGGCGCGCTTGATCGTGGTGCGGCGGCGGCGCAGCGCGGTGTGGAAGGCCGCCTCGTCGAAGGCGGGGTCCAGCGGGTCGCGGGCGATGTGCGCGATGGCGTCCGGCAGCCCCTCCAGGTCGCCGGGGACGGTGTCGTGCAGCGAGAGCCCGCCGAAAGTGCGCTGGTCGACGAAGCGCAGCTCGGTGCCCGCGTCATCGGCGAAGCGGACCCTGATGCGCAGATGCTTCTCGTCGGGCGCCTCGGCCGGCTGGACCAGCAGCTGCCCGCTCATCCCGAGATGGGCCAGGACCGCCTCGGCGGCGCCGTCATCGTCGAACGGCAGCCACAGGTACTTGCCGCGGCGGCGGACGATCCCGGTGCGGCGGCCCCTGAGCCGGGCCGCGAAGTCCTCCGGGCCGCCGAGGTGACGACGGACCGCGCGCGGATGCAGCACCTGGACCTCGGCGACCGTACGGCCGCTGACCCAGCGCTCCAGTCCGCGGCGGACCACCTCGACCTCGGGCAGCTCGGGCAACGGGGGCCTCCTTGGCCTTGAGCCCTCACCGCCCCCGGGCGGAACGGCCGGGCGGGCCGTCCGCCGCGGGGGCGGTGAGAGGTGTTACGGACGTGACGGACGGTACGGGGAAGGCCGATCAGCGTGCCGAGGAGGCCGTGTCGGCGGGGGCTCCGCCGTCCGCCGCCGTGGCGGCGGTTCCGGCGTCGGCCGCCTTGGCCTTCGCCTGAGCCTCGTCGGCAGCCGCGCGAATCGCGCGCCAGGCGGCCTCGGCCGCCTGCTGCTCGGCTTCCTTCTTGCTGCGGCCGGTGCCGGTGCCGTACGCGACACCACCGACGCGGGCAGCAGCCGTGAAGGTCTTCTCGTGGTCGGGACCCGTCTCGGAGACCAGGTACTCCGGGACCCCGAGCCCCTCGGTGGCGGTCAGCTCCTGGAGGCTGGTCTTCCAGTCCAGGCCGGCGCCGAGGTTCGAGGACTTCTCGATCAGCGGGTCGAATAGCCGGTGCACCAGCTCAGCGGCAGCGTCGAGCCCCTGGTCGAGATAGACCGCGCCGATCACCGCTTCAAGGGTGTCGGCGAGGATGGAAGCCTTGTCCCTGCCCCCGGTGCCCTCTTCGCCCCGGCCGAGCCGGATGAAGGCGCCGAGATCCAGACCGCGGCCCACTTCAGCGAGCGCGCGCGAGTTCACCACCGCGGCCCGCAGCTTGGCCAGCTGGCCCTCGGGCAGGTCGGGGTGGATGCGGTACAGCGTGTCGGTGACCACCAGGCCGAGCACGGAATCCCCGAGGAATTCCAGCCGCTCGTTGGTGGGCAGGCCGCCGTTCTCGTACGCGAAGGAGCGGTGGGTCAGCGCACGCACCAGAAGGGCGGACTCGAGCTGGTACCCGAGCCGCCCTTCCAGGATCGTGTGAGACGAGGCCGTGTCCGCCTGGGACGCTTCACCGCGCTTACGCGGGGGCGTAGTGGCGTCTGACATAGAGCCTGTCACCCGCCGATCAGACCTCGAGGACCTGGCGGCGGTTGTAGGTGCCGCAGCTCGGGCACGCGATGTGCTGCTGCTTCGGCTCATGGCAGCGCTCGCACGCCACCAGGGTGGGGACCGCAGCCTTCCACTGCGACCGGCGGTGGCGCGTGTTGCTGCGCGACATCTTCCGCTTCGGAACAGCCACGGCTACTTCTCCTGTGGGTCATCCCCGCGCTGGCGGGGTGCGTGGTCCTTCTCGCCGTCCCTCATGGTCTCGGCGAGTCCCTGCAGTGCCGCCCAACGGATGTCGGCGGCATCGTGATGGTGGTCGGGGTCGTCCGCGAGACGGGCGCCGCATTCGGCACACAGCCCCGGGCAGTCCTCCCGGCACACCGGCTGCAGCGGCAGTGCGAGCACCACCGCGTCACGCAGCACGGGCTCGAGGTCGAACAAGTCGGCCTCGAGGAAGAGCCTGTCCTCCTCCTCGGCGTCGTCGCCGGTATCCGCGTCGCGGCTCCGGTCGTCGGCGTCGGGGTAGGAGTACATCTCCTGGAATTCCGCTTCGAGCTCTCGCTCCAGCGGCTCCAGACACCTTACGCACTCCCCCGTCAGCGGTGCACGGGCGGTGCCTGTGACAAGCACCCCTTCCATGACCGACTCCAGGCGGAGGTCCAGCTCGACGGTCGCGCCTTCCGGCACCCCGATGACCTCGATGCCGAGGTCCTTCGGCGCCGCCACGGAACGGGAGAGCCTTTTCAGCGAACCAGGACGACGGCCCAGCTCGCGCGTGTCGAACACGAGAGGGGCACGGTGGTCGAGGCGGGCGTTCAGGGCTTCCTGCTTTCTACGCTACGGCGGGCCACCCGATCCTTCACTACGAAACGGGCAGCCGAGATCGCGGACGTACACGCGACCGAAGAGCCAGGATACTGGACAGGCCGCCGTAGACCCAATCCGCCCGGTGGGGGCGGAATTCCCGCGGCCTGAGGGGGACGGGACCTAGCGGCCCTGCTCGTACTGGCGGAGCTGATCGAGGTCGATCATGCTCGTGTCGAACAGGCTGGTCTCGTCGAGCGCGGCGTCCGACTGCTGCTGCTGATGGTGCTGCGGCGGCTGCTGGGGCTGCGGGGGCACGTAGCCCGCGTTCGGGTCGTAGCCCTGGGCCTGGGGCTGCTGCTGCCAGGTGTAGGCGTCCTGCTGATAACCGCCCTGCGTGGCGTACGGGTCCTGCTGCTGCGGTACGTACGCCTGCTGCTCCTGCTGCGGTACGTAAGCCTGCCGCTGGTAGCCGTACGCGTCCTGCTGCTGATAGCCCGCCGTGGCGGCGTAGTACGCGGCGTCGGCGGCCGCCTGATCGGGCTGGGCCACGGGCTGGGCGACCGCCGCCTGGGACTGGGCGAGGTCCGCCAGATAGTCGTCGTCGGTGGTCCGCAGGGCCATTCCGGCCTCGTCCTGGGCCGCCATATGGGCCCCGAGCTCATCGGCGGGCCGCGCCCCGAGCAGCTTCTGGCGGCCCCGGCCGACCGCCTCCAGGGTCTTGGAGAGGACCGCCGAGACGGCCCCCAGCTTGGTGTCCACGTATTCGTCGGCGCGCTGCCGCAGGGTCGCCGGGTCGGCGCTGCGCTCCGGGCCCTCGTCGGGCTGCTCGAAGCCGTCCTCGGCGCCGGGCGCGCGGCCGAGCAGCTTCTCCCGGCCGCGGCCCACCGAGCCGATGGTCTTGGTGAGCACGACCTCGAAGTTGGCCAGCTTGCTGTCCACGTAGTCGTCGGCCTCGGCCCGGATCTCCTCGGCCTCCCGGCGGGCCTCGGTGAGGATCCGGTCGGCCTCCTCCTGGGACTTCCGCACCATCTCCGTGTCCGAGATCAGCGAGGCGCCCTGGGCGTGCGCGGACTCGATGATCCGCCCGGCCTCCTGGCGGGCCTCCGCCACCATCTGGTCCCGGCCGCCGATCAGCTCCTGGGCGTGGGCCAGAGAGTCCGGGAGTGCCGCACGCACCTCTTCTAGCATGGCGAGCAGCTCGGCGCGGTTGATCACGCACGAGGCCGACATGGGCATGGACCGGGCGCCGCCGACGGTATCGACGATCTCGTCGAGCTTCTTCTGCACGTCCACTGTGGGTGCTCGCAGACTGTCTGGATGCGGATGGGAACGGAGAACGAACGGCACGACTGTACGGCGAGCGGACCGCTCCCGGACAGCCGCTGACGCCCCGTCAGCCGCTACTTCCGGCCGAGCCGCTCGGAGAGCGATTCCAGCACCACCGGAGGCACCAGGTGGGAGACGTCGCCGCCCCAGGCCGCGACCTCCTTGACCAGGCTGGAGGAGAGGAAGCTGTAGGTGGGGTTGGTGGGCACGAACAGCGTCTCCACGCCGGAGAGGCCGTTGTTCATCTGGGCCATCTGCAGCTCGTAGTCGAAGTCGCTGACGGCTCGCAGCCCCTTGACGATCGCGGGGATGTCCCGCTGCTTGCAGAAGTCGACCAGAAGTCCATGGAACGCCTCTACCTTGACGTTCCCGTACTCCTCGGTGGTCTGGCGGAGGAAATCGATCCGCTCGTCCACCGTGAACAGGCCCTGCTTCGACTTGTTGATCATCACGGCGACGTGCACGACGTCATAGAGCTTGGAGGCACGGCCGATGATGTCGAGGTGTCCATTGGTGACGGGGTCGAACGACCCCGGACAGACTGCGCGGCGCAATGGAAGTTCCTCGCTCTCGGGTCCGGTCATGACGCGTTCTCGCACGTCGAGGCGGCGCGACCGTACCAAAGCGTGCCCTCGCCGTACCGACGGGCCCGTAGCCCCTCGAATCCGGCAGGCCACACGAACTCCCCACCTCGTGTGCTGCGCTCAACGGTGACCAGCGCGTCGGCCGCTAGCCAGCCATTCCCCAGGAGTGTGAGGAGGATCTCCCGGAGTTCGGCGTCGGTGACGGCGTAGGGCGGGTCCAGGAAAACGACGTCGTACGGGCCGGTGACGGGGGCCTGTCCGGTGATGGTCTGTTCGGCCCTGCCGGTGCGCAGCTCCGCGCCGGGCAGACCGAGCGCCCGGACGTTCTGACGGATCGTGCGGGCCGCCCGCGGGTCGGACTCGACCAGCAGCACATGGACGGCGCCGCGGGACAGCGCCTCCAGGCCGACCGCGCCGGAGCCGCCGTACAGGTCGAGGACGCGGGCCCCGTCCAGCGAGCCGAGCAGCGACTCCCAGGTGGAGAACAGGCCCTCGCGCGCCCGGTCCGAAGTGGGTCGGGTGCCGTTTCCCGGCGGCACGGCCAGGCGTCGGCCGCCGGCCGCTCCGGCGATCACGCGGGTCATGGGTGTTGGCAGTCCTTCGCGGTGGTCGGGGCTGCGACGCACCGCGCCCGTCCGGGCGGGGCCGCCACACCTCCACGATATGGCGTACGGCGGCGGGCGGTGGCCGCGCGCTCCGATCGCGGAGCCCGGCCCCGCTCTCGGCGCTCGTCCCGGGCCTTGTCCCGGCCCCTGTTCCACCCCTTGTCTCAGCCCTTGTCGAGGTACTCCTCGCGCTCCTTGTCCAGCAGGGCGTCCAGGGCGGTGCGCAGCTCCGGGTATCCGGTCAGCTCCGGGTCGTCGGCGACGATCGCGGCCGCCTCCTCCCGGGCCGCCGCGATGACTTCCTCGTCGTCGATGACGGCGAGGACCCGCAGCGAGGAGCGGACCCCGGACTGGGCCTGGCCGAGCACATCGCCCTCCCGGCGCTGCTCCAGGTCGATCCGGGACAGCTCGAAGCCGTCGAGCGTGGCCGCGACCGCGCCCAGCCGCGCCCGGGCCGGGCTGCCCTCGGGCATGTCGGTCACCAGCAGACACAGCCCGGCGGCCGAGCCACGGCCGACGCGGCCGCGCAGCTGGTGGAGCTGGGAGACGCCGAACCGGTCGGCGTCCATGATCACCATGGCGGTGGCGTTGGGGACGTTGACACCGACCTCGATGACGGTCGTGGCGACCAGGACGTCCACCTCGCCCGCGGCGAAGCGGCGCATCACGTCGTCCTTGGCCTCGGGCTGCATCCGCCCGTGCAGCACCTCCACCCGCAGACCGCTCAGCGGGCCCTTGACGAGCTGCTCGGCGACCTCGACGACGGCCAGCGGCGGGCGCTTCTCGGCCTCGTCCTCGGGGGACGGGCTCGCGGCGCCCTTGGGCGCGTCCCCCTCATCGCCGACGTCGTCCCCGATCCGCGGGCACACCACATACCCTTGGTGCCCGGCGGCCACCTCCTCGCGCACCCGCTCCCAGGCGCGGGTCAGGAAGTGCGGCTTGTCCTTGGCGGGCACCACATGGGACGCGATCGGGGAGCGGCCCGAGGGCAACTGGTCCAGGACGGAGGTCTCCAGGTCGCCGAAGACGGTCATGGCGACGGTGCGCGGGATCGGGGTGGCCGTCATCACCAGCAGATGCGGGGGCTGCTTGCCCTTGGAGCGCAGGGCGTCGCGCTGCTCGACCCCGAAGCGGTGCTGCTCGTCGACGACCACCAGCCCCAGGTCGTGGAACTGGACCTTGTCCTCGATCAGGGCATGGGTGCCGATCACGATCCCGGCCTCGCCGGTGACCAGGTCCAGCAGCGCCTGACGGCGGGCAGCGGCGCCCATGGAACCGGTGAGCAGCACCACTTTGGTGCCCTGCTCCGCACCGCCGAGCATTCCTCCCTCGGCCAGCTCCCCCATCATCTCGGTGATCGAGCGGTGGTGCTGCTGGGCGAGCACCTCGGTGGGCGCGAGCATCGCCGCCTGTCCCCCGGCGTCCACGACGCCGAGCATCGCGCGCAGCGCGACCATGGTCTTGCCCGAGCCGACCTCGCCCTGGAGCAGCCGGTGCATGGGGTGGTCGGTGGCGAGGTCGGCGAAGATCTCCTCGCTGACCCGGCGCTGGCCGTCGGTGAGAGTGAAGGGCAGCCGGGCGTCGAAGGCGGTCAGCAGCCCGTCCGGCACGGGCTTGCGGGGCGCCGCGGGCAGTTGGGCGTCGGCCCGGCGGCGCCGGGCGAGCGCCACCTGCAGGACGAACGCCTCGTCCCACTTCAGGCGGTCCCGGGCCATCGCGATATCGGTCTTGGTGGCCGGTCGGTGGATCTTGCGCAGCGCCTCGGGGAGCGTGGCCAGCCCCCGGCCCTCGCGGAGGCCGTCGGGCAGCGGGTCGACGAGCCCGGCCAGCGCGGTCTCCTCGTGGCCGGCCGGGCCCAGCACGGTGTCGATGGCCTGCTGGATCTGCCAGGACTCCATCTGCTTGCACGCCGGGTAGAGCGGCAGCAGCTGATGGGCGAACGCCTCCACGGCCTCCGCGCCGCTCTCCGCGCCCAGCGCCTTGAACTCCGGGTGGGCCAGCTGCCGCTTGCGGTTGAAGACCGAGACCTTCCCGGCGAACATCGCGCGGGTGCCGGGCTGGAGCTCCGCCCGCGGCTTGTGCACACCCTTGCCGAAGAAGACGAGTTGGAGACGGCCGCTGCCGTCGGTGATGGTGACCTCCAGCCGGCGGCCCCGGCCGCCGTTGAACGTGTGCACCCGGGCGTCGGCGACCTGCGCCACCACGGTCACATGCTCGTCCAGGGGCAGATCGGACAGCCGGGTCAGCTCACCGCGCTCGGCGTACCGCCGCGGGTAGTGGTGCAGCAGATCGCCGACGGTGTGCAGGTCGAGATGGTCGGCCATCACCTTCGCGGTGTTGCCGCCCAGGACCTTCTTCAGTGGTTCATCCAGCACGGGCACTCGTCCATTGCACACCACGGGAGTGACAAAGCGGATGACGAGCGGGGTGATTCAGCGGCCGGCCGCCGGTCTCATTCGATGCCTATGATCAGCGGCGCGGTGGGCTGACCGCCGTGGTAGACGACCGTGTCGACGGCGAAGTGCCCCTCGCGCACATGCCGCTCCAGCCGTTCGGCGACCTCGTCCGGGAGGCCCCCGCCGAGTACCAGCGTGACCATCTCGCCGCCCGAGGCCAGCATCCGGTCCAGCACCGTCTCGGCGGTCGCGGCCAGCTCCGAGCCGATCACCGCCACATCGCCGTCGATCATGCCCAGGACGTCCCCGGCCTGGCACACCCCGGCCATGGTCCAGGACTGGCGCTCGGCGACGGCCAGTTCGGCGTAGCGGGTGGCGCCCGCGGCCGAGGTCATGGCGACCACGTCCTCGTCGAAGCTGCGGCCGGGCTCGTGGACGGCGAGCGCGGCGATGCCCTGGACGGCGGAGCGGGTGGGGATCACCGCGACCCGTACGCCCTCGGCGCGGGCCTGGGCAGCGGCCGCGGCGGCCGTATGGCGCAGCTCGGTGTCGTTCGGCAGCAGCACGACCTCCCGGGCGCCGGCCCGGCGGACCGCGTCGACCAGTTCACCGCTGCCGGGCGGTTCCCCGGGGCGGGTGGCGACCGCGGTCGCGCCCGCCTCGGCGCACAGCGCGGCCAGCCCGTCCCCGGGGACGACGGCGACCACGGCACGGCCCGTGCGCTCGGTGCGCGGCCCGCCCGTGGGGCCCTTGGCGCCGTGCTGATCCGGCAGGACGACGACCGGGCCCGGCCGGTCCGGGCCGTCGGCGCCCGCCTTACGGGCGGCGGCGCCGTCGAAGTGGGTGATCCGGATGCGGTACGGGCGCCCGGCCTGGATGCCCGCCTCCACGGCCGCCCCCGCGTCGTCCACATGGACGTGCACATTCCACAGGCCGTCGCCGCCGACGATCACCAAGGAGTCGCCGAGGGCGTCCAGCCGCTCCCTCAGGGCGGCCACGGCCATGTCGCCGGCCTCCAGGAGGTAGATCACCTCGAAGGCGGGCCCGCCATCCGCGGCGCTGTCGGCGGGACAGCCCGCGGGGTCCTGACCGTGCGTCCCGGCGGGCGCCAGGGCGTCACGCGTCAGGCCGTCACCGTGGGAGCGGGCGGGCGCGAGCGCCGCGGGAGCCTCGCCCGACAGGGCCTCGGCGAGCCCGCCCAGGACCGTCACCAAGCCGTAGCCGCCCGCGTCGACCACCCCGGCGCGGGCGAGGACGTCGAGCTGGCCGGGGGTGGCCTGGAGCGCCGTCCGGGCGCCCTCGTAGGCGGCGCGGGCCACGGTGGCGGCGTCGCCCGTGGCGCGCTCCGCGCCCTCCGCGGCGGCCACGGCGACCGTAAGGACGGTGCCTTCGACGGGGTGGGCGACGGCCAGGTAGGCGAGGTCGGCCGCGCGCCGCAGCGCCAGCCGCAGCCCGGCCGCCTCGTCTGCGCCCGGGCCCCCTGCGCCGGGCCGTCGGCCAGGACGTCCGCCATGCCGCGCAGCAGCTGCGCCAGGATCGTGCCGGAGTTGCCCTGCGCGCCGATCAGGGCGCCATGGGCCATGGCGCGCACCACATCGGCGAGGGTGGGGCGGGAGGCGGCGGGCGAGGCGGCGTGGCCGTCGAAGGCGGCGTCGACGGCCCGCGCGGCGGACTCGACGGTCAGATACAGATTGGTGCCGGTGTCCCCGTCCGCGACCGGATAGACATTGATCGCGTCGATGTCCGCGCGGGCCCGGCCCAGCGCGTCCAGCGCGAGCCCGCACCAGGTCCGTACCGCATCGGCGTCGAGCGTGTGCGGCACGTAACGTCCTCCTCGGAGGGTGCTGGGGCGGGGGCGGGCATCGCGTCACCGCAGGGTAGTCGCCGCCCTCGGCGGGTGCCGGGCCAGCCATGATAGTTTCGTTGTACGGGAGTGGCCGTTGTATGCTGCTCCGGTTGCCCGATGCGAATCGGGCCATTCCCCCCAGGCGCCGCCGATCTTCCACGATCCAGGCAACGTCCGGGGCTTCCGTTCAGTGTCCTGTCTCCTCGCGAGAAGCGAGGGTGACCCGTCTTTGGAGTAACCCGTGGCTGCCAACTGCGACGTCTGCGGCAAGGGGCCGGGCTTCGGCAACAACATCTCGCACTCGCACCGCCGCACCCGCCGTCGTTGGAACCCCAACATCCAGACGGTGCGCGCTGTGGTCGGTCGTACCCCGAAGCGGCTCAATGTCTGCACCTCGTGCATCAAGGCCGGCAAGGTTTCGCGCTAGTCGTCTAGTCGCACGGCCTCCCCGCGCAAGCGGGATCCGGTACGCCGAGGCCGGTCCACCATGGATGTGGACCGGCCTTTTCGCGTGCCCTTACGCACGCACTGCGTCCGTCAGTCCCGCAACCACCCGTGGTCGACCGGGCCGATGCCCGCGCCCAGCGGGAAGCCCGCCGCGATGGCACCCGTGACGTACTCCTTGGCCGCCGTGACGGCCTGAGGGACCTCGTATCCGCCCGCCAGATACGTGGCGATCGCCGCGGCGAGGGTGCACCCCGTGCCGTGGGTATGGCGGTTGTCGTGGCGGGGCGCCCGCAGCCAGTGCTCCTCGGTGCCGTCCGTGAGCAGATCCACCGCCTCGCCGCCGGGCAGATGGCCGCCCTTGATCAGCGCCCACCGCGGGCCGTGGCCCAGCACCGCCCCGGCCGCCCGCCGCTGATCGTCCTCCGACTCCACCCGGACGCCGGTGAGCTGAGTCACCTCGTCCAGGTTGGGCGTGGCGACGGTCGCGGTCGGCAGCAGCTTCGTACGGACCGCGTCGAGCGCCTCGGTGGCCAGCAGCGGGTCACCGTGCTTGGAGACCCCGACCGGATCGACGACCACCGGCGCGGGCAGCTCCGCGAGCAGCGCGGCGACGGTCTCGACCAGTTCGGCGGTCGCCAACATGCCGGTCTTGACCGCCTGGACGCCGATGTCGTCGGCCACACTGCGGAACTGGGCCCGTACGGCCTCGGCGGGCAGCTCCCAGGCGCCCTGGACACCCAGGGAGTTCTGCGCCGTCACCGCGGTGATCACGCTCATGCCGTGGGCGCCCAGGGCCAGCATGGTCTTCAGATCGGCCTGGATACCCGCACCGCCGCCGGAGTCCGATCCGGCGACGGTGAGGACGCGCACGGGCGCCGAGCCGTCATGGGAGGGGCGGGGGATACGAGGAGGCAGGACCATGGGGCCGAATCTACTCGCCGCCCCCGCGCCCCCGATGTCCCCCCTCGTCGCCCTTACCGCCGACGCGGCTCCCTACCGACGACTCGACGCCCTTACGCCCTTACGCCCTTACAGCGGACTCGACGCTCTTACCGCCGACTCGACGCCCCTATCCCCGGCTCGGCGTCGCCCTTACCGTCACTCGGCACCCTCACCGTCGCCGAAGTGGTCCCAGCCCCCATGGGCCCAGGGCGCTCCGTCCACCGTCACCTGGGGCAGCGCCGAGGGGTTCAGCACCTCGCCGATCACCTTCCAGCGGGCCGGCAGCTTGGCGTCGGGCGGGAAGGTAGCCACGATCGCGTGGTCCTCTCCCCCGCTGAGCACCCACTGCAGCGGATCGACGCCCACCGCCTGACCGATGTCCGACATCTGCGTGGGGACGTCGATGTCCCCCGAGCGCAGATCGATACGGACCTTGCTGGCCTCCGCGATATGCCCGAGGTCGGCCACCAGTCCGTCGCTCACATCGGTCATGGCGGTCGCGCCGAGCCCGGCGGCGGCCGGACCGGCGTGGTACGGCGGCTCCGGCCGGCGGTGCGCCTCGACGAAGGCCCGCGGCGAGCGGAAGCCGCGTGAGAGCACCGCGTGTCCGGCCGCCGACCAGCCCAGCCACCCGGTGACGGCGACAACGTCGCCGGGCTGGGCACCGGATCGGGTGACCGGCTCATGGTTGCGCAGATCGCCCAGGGCGGTGATGGCCACGGTGATGGTGTCCCCGCGCACCACATCTCCGCCGACCACGGCCGCGCCCGCGACCTGGCATTCGTCGCGGATGCCGTCCATCAGCTCGGCCGGCCAGGTCACCGGCAGATCGGCGGGGACCACCAGGCCGAGCAGCAGCGCGGTCGGCACCGCGCCCATGGCCGCGATGTCGGCCAGGTTCTGGGCCGCGGCCTTACGGCCGACGTCATAGGCGGTGGACCAGTCCCTGCGGAAGTGCCTGCCCTCCAGCAGGACATCCGTACTGGCCACGACCCTCCGGTCGGGCGCGGCCACGACCGCGGCATCGTCACCGGGCCCCAACCTCACCGCCGGGGTGGTGGTGAGCCGGGAGGTGAGCTCTCTGATGAGCCCGAACTCCCCCAACTCGCCCACGGTGCCCTTCATCCCATCGCCCCTTCGTGCTCGTGGCCGCTTGCCCACCACGCCGCGCTCCCCGCGCGGGTCTCCCCGCGCCGCATGGCGACGCGGTACCGTGGCGTCCCTTCTCTCCACATGATCCTCGTAGCCGCCCTGGAGGTTCCGTGGTACAGGCGTACATCCTGATCCAAACTGAGGTCGGCAAGGCCTCGACCGTGGCCGACATCATCGCCAAGCTCCCCGGGGTGATACAGGCGGAGGACGTCACGGGCCCTTACGACGTGATCGTCCGCGCCCAGGCCGACACGGTCGATGAACTCGGCCGCATGGTGGTCGCGAAAGTCCAGCAAGTCGAAGGCATCACTCGTACTCTGACCTGCCCGGTCGTCCATCTCTAGCTCCCCCGTATGCTCGGCCGATGAATTGCGCACACCGTAGTCTCACCCGAAGGCTCGTTCCGCTCGCGCTGGCCCTGGTGCCGATCACCGGTTGCTCCTTCATCGGGGATTCCGACGACAGCGTGGCGCTCGCGGTTCCCTCGCCGTCCGCGCAGGCGGCGGCGGTGTGCCGGGCGCTCCACAAGGAACTGCCCAGCACCGTGGACGGGCTGAAGCGGGGCACCGCCGAGCCCGCCTCGGACTACACAGCCGTGTGGGGGGACCCCGCCGTGCAGCTGCGCTGCGGGGTCCCCCGGCCGACGGCCATGAGCTCCACGACCGAGTCGGCCGAGGTGAACGGCGTCGCGTGGCTGCCGGAGAAGCAAAAGGACGGCTACCGCTTCACCACCGTACTTCGCCGGGCGTATGTCGAGGTGACCGTGCCCAGGAAGTACGCCCCCGAGATCAACGCCCTGCTCGACTTCGCCAAGGCCGTCAAGAAGACGGTGCCCAAGGGCGTGGCCTAGGGGCCCAGGCCCTAGCGCAGCCCCGTCGAGCGGCGCAGGGCGGCCTGCAGCAGCCGGTCCACCAGCTCGGGGTAGCTCACGCCGCTCTCCTGCCACATGCGCGGGTACATCGAGATCGGGGTGAAGCCGGGCATGGTGTTGATCTCGTTGATCACGAACTCGCCGCTGTCCAGCAGGAAGAAGTCGGCCCGGACCAGCCCCTCGCAGGACGCCGCGTCGAAGGCGGCCACCGCGAGCTCCTGGACCCGCCGGGTCTGCTCCTCGGTGAGCGGCGCGGGCACGATGCCGGCCGCCGAGTCGATGTACTTCGCCTCGAAGTCGTAGAAGGCGTGGGAGGAGACCGGCGGGATCTCGGCGGGCAGGCTCGCGCGCGGCCCGTCCTCGTACTCCAGCACCCCGCATTCGATCTCGCGGCCGCGCAGCAGCGCCTCCACGATGACCTTCGGGTCGTGGCGCCGGGCCTCCTCGATGGCCTCGTCCAGGTCCGCCGGGTCCTCGACCTTGGTGATGCCGATGGACGAGCCGGCCCGCGCGGGCTTCACGAAGAGCGGCCAGCCGTGCTCCGCGGCGAACTCCACGATCCGGCGGCGGGCGGCGGAAGGTTCCTGCTGCCACTCCCGGGGGCGGATCACCTCGTACGGGCCGACGGGCAGCCCGAAGGAGACGAACACCCGCTTCATGTACTCCTTGTCCATGCCCACGGCGGAGGCGAGCACCCCGGCGCCCACATACGGCACCCCGGACAGCTCCAGCAGCCCCTGGAGGGTGCCGTCCTCGCCGTACGGGCCGTGCAGCATGGGGAAGACGACATCGACGTCGCCCAGCGCCTTGGGCACCGACCCCGGCTCGCTGTAGACGACCTCGCGGTTCCCCGGGTCGACCGGGAGGACGACCGAACCCTCGCCGGACTCGGCGAGCCGTTCGACGCTGGGCAGCTCGCGGTTGGCGATGGCCATCCGCTCGGGCTCGTCGGCGGTCAGCGCCCAACGGCCGTCCGCGGTGATGCCGATCGGCAGCACGTCGTACTTCTCGCGGTCGATGGCGCGCAGCACGGCGCCCGCGGTGACCACCGAGATGGCGTGCTCGGAGCTGCGGCCGCCGAAGACGACGGCGACGCGCGGCTTGTGCCGCTCGCCTCCGGAAGAAGCCGGGACAGGGCCTGGGGAAGGGGTCTGGCTGCTCATATCGCGTTGAGGTTACCTTGCGGTCCGCGCGGCGTCAGTGCCGCTCGGCCTTGGCGCTGCGGGACATCAGCTCTTTGAGTGCGACAAGCGGCTGTTTGCCGTCGTGCACGATCTCGACGACGGTCTCGGTGATGGGCATGTCGACATCGAAGCGCCGGGCGAGATCCAGCACGGACTCGCACGACTTGACGCCCTCCGCGGTCTGCTTGGTGACCGCGATGGTCTCCTCCAGCGTCATCCCGCGCCCCAGGTTGGTGCCGAAGGTGTGGTTGCGGGAGAGCGGGGAGGAGCAGGTGGCGACGAGGTCGCCCATGCCCGCCAGGCCCGCGAAGGTGTGCGCGTCGGCGCCCATCGCCAGGCCCAGCCGGGTCGTTTCGGCGAGGCCGCGGGTGATGAGCGACGCCTTGGTGTTGTCGCCGAGCCCCATGCCGTCGGCGATGCCCACGGCCAGCGCGATGACGTTCTTCACCGCGCCGCCCAGCTCGCAGCCGACCACGTCGGTGTTGGTGTACGGGCGGAAGTACGCGGTGTGGCAGGCGGTCTGGAGGCGGCGGGCCACGCTCTCGTCGGGGCAGGCCACCACCGAGGCGGCGGGCTGCCGGGCGGCGATCTCCTTGGCGAGGTTGGGCCCGGTGAGCACCGCGACGCGCTCGGCGGGCGCCTTGGCGACCTCCTGGACGACCTCGCTCATCCGCTTGGCCGTGCCGAGTTCGACACCCTTCATCAGGGAGACCAGCACGGTGTCACCGGCCAGCAGCGGGGCCCATTCCGAGAGGTTGCCGCGCAGCGTCTGGGAGGGCACGGAGAAGACGGTGAACTCCGCGCCGGCCGCGGCCTCGGCCGGGTCGGTGGTGGCCCGCACGCCGTCGGGGAGCCGCACCCCGGGGAAGTAGTCGGGATTGGTGCGGCCGGTGTTGATGGCCTCGACCACACCGGACCGGCGGCCCCACAGCGTCACCTCGCAGCCGGCGTCGGCGAGCACCATCGCGAAGGCGGTGCCCCAGGAGCCGGTGCCGAAGACGGCGCAGCGCGTCACTTGCTCTCCTCATCGGCCAGCGGGAGCGGCGGGCCGTCGGTGCTGGTGCTGGTGGGCCGGTCGTGCCGGTGAACGGGCGCGGGCTCTCCGCGCACCTCGGAGAGGAGGTCGGTGATGGCGTCCATGATGACGTCGGTGGCCGCCCGGAGGACCTCCGCGGTGGGCTCCTGGCCGTAGAACCCGGACAGGTCCACCGGCGGGCCGGCGAGCACCTTGAGGGTCTTGCGCGGGAAGAGACGGACCCGCTTCTCCTTGGCGTACGGCGGCACGGCCTCGTTGGCACCCCACTGGGCGACGGGGATGACGGGGGCCTTGGTGAGCAGCGCGACCCGCGCCGCGCCGGTCTTTCCGCGCATGGGCCACATGTCGGGGTCGCGGGTGAGGGTGCCCTCGGGGTAGAAGGCCACACACTCGCCCTTGTTGATGGCGTCCACGGCGGCCCGGAAGGCGTTGGCGGCGTCGGTGGACTCGCGGTAGACGGGGATCTGGCCGGTGCCGCGGAGCATGGTGCCCATGAAGCCGCCCCTGAAGAGGGCTGCCTTGGCGAGGAAGCGCGGCACCCTCCCGGTGTTGTACTGGAAGTGCGCGTAGGAGAGGGGGTCGAGATACGAGTTGTGATTGATCGCGGTGATAAATCCACCATCGGCCGGAATGTGCTCCATTCCGTGCCAGTCCCGCTTGAACAGAACCACCAGCGGCGGTTTGCACAAGACCGCCGCCGTGCGGTACCAGAAGCCGATTCTGCGGCCGGACACTCGGAACATCCTCTCTTGGACCCTGCTGACCTGCTGGCTTGCTGTCGTCCCCTGCAGCCGCACAAGTGTCGCTCCAGGCACCCTGTCTGTCGAGAACACCGTAACCCCGCACGTCTTCGGCGAGCCGGGCAGCAGGTCAGAATGAGGCCCGTGGGAAGAAACGGAGCCCCTGTGACCTGGACCCTCGTGGTGCCGCTGAAGCCCTTGTCACGGGCGAAGACCAGGCTCTCCGACGCCGCGGGCGACGGCCTCCGGGCCTCGCTCGCGCTCGCGTTCGCTCAGGACACGGTGGACGCGGCGCTGGCGAGCCGCTGGGTGCGCGGGGTGACCGTCGTCACCGACGACCCGCTCGCCGGACGTGAGCTGTCCGCCCTCGGCGCCCGGATCCTGCCCGACTCCCCGGGGCGCGGGCTGAACGCGGCCCTGGCGCACGGCGCCCTCGCCGTCCGCGGGGAGCGCCCGGGGGCCGCCGTGGCGGCGATGAACGCCGATCTCCCGGCGCTGCGGACCGTGGAGCTCGACCTGGTGCTCGAGGCCGCGTCCGGCTTCGCACGCGCCTTTCTGGCGGACGCCGCGGGGGTGGGCACCACGCTCCTCTCGGCGGCGCCCGGCGTCGATCTGGCGCCCGCCTTCGGGGGACCCTCACGGGCCCGGCACCGGGCGTCGGGGGCGCGGGAGATCGAGCTGGCGGGGGTGGACTCGGTGCGGCACGACGTGGACACGGCCGGGGATCTGCGCGCGGCGGTGGCCCTGGGTGTGGGCGCCCACACCAGGGCTAGGCTGGCGGACATGCAGGGAACCGCCTATACGTACGACCCCGAGACCCGCGCCGGCAGCGTGCTGCTCGACGACGGCACCCCGCTGCCGTTCGACACCGCGGCCTTCGACGCCGGGGGGCTGCGGATGCTGCGCCCGGGCCAGCGGGTGCGGATCGAGGTGGAGGGCGAGGGCGAACAGCGCCGGGTCGTCTTCGTCACGCTGCAGACGTTCTGAACGCCGCGGACAGCACCTCAGACAGCACCGCGGGCCGGGCTCCCTCGGGGAGCCCGGCCCGGCGCGTGAACAGTGCGGCGCTTGTGCGCCGCCGGCTAGCGCTTCCTGGCGGTGGTCTTCTTCGTGGTGGTCTTACGGGCGCTCGTCTTGCGCGCCGGGGCCTTTTTCGCGGCGGCCTTGGCGGGCGCCTTCTTGGCCGTCGCCTTCTTGGCGGTCGCCTTCTTGGCGGCGGCCTTGGCCGGGGCCTTCTTGGCCGCGGCCTTCTTCGCAGGAGCCTTCTTGGCGGTCGCCTTCTTGACCGCTGCCTTCTTCGCGGCGACCTGGAGGCTGCCCTTGGGAGCCTTCTTCACCGCGACCTCACCGCCGCGCGGGAGCTTCTTGGAGCCGCTCACCAGGTCCTTGAACCCCTGACCGGCACGGAAGCGGGGCACCGAGGTCTTCTTGACCCTCACGCGCTCCCCGGTCTGCGGGTTACGAGCGTACCGGGCGGGCCGTTCCACCTTCTCGAACGAACCAAATCCAGTGACTGAAACTCGCTCCCCGGCGACGACTGCCCGGACGATGGCGTCCAGAACTGCGTCGACGGCCTCGGCGGCCGACTGACGGCCGCCGACCTTGTCGGCAATCGCTTCTACGAGCTGCGCCTTGTTCACGTCTTCCCCTTCGGAGACATTGCCGGAATCAATGTGTTCAAGCCTTTTCGCACGTTAGGCAGATATATACCGCAAATCAAACACGAAACGGGCTAATCACCCTTGTGCCGCAACGCACTCGATCGTCACGGACTTCCGTCGGTGTCGGGATCTTGGGGGAAACGGCCCTCGTCGAGGTCGTTCATCAACCGCTCCAGACGCTTTGCCGCATCTGCGAGATCGTGTTTCGCCGCTGAGGTGATGACCAGCAGCTTCCGGGACAGCGTCATCCGTACGCCCTCCGGGACTTGCAGTGCGCGCACCCTTGCGTGCGCTTCCTTGAGCCGGTCGGCGACGATGCCGTAGAGCTCGAGTTGGCCGTCGCGTTCCATGCACTGATTGTGCCATCTGAGGCGAG
This sequence comes from Streptomyces sp. 11-1-2, assembly GCF_003595545.1. Taxonomy (NCBI): domain Bacteria; kingdom Bacillati; phylum Actinomycetota; class Actinomycetes; order Kitasatosporales; family Streptomycetaceae; genus Streptomyces; species Streptomyces sp. 11-1-2. The sequence goes on along the minus strand of NZ_CP022545.1, from coordinate 7,678,123 downwards.
TTGTCGCTTCACGGGGCCTCAACATGCCGATGCGCCGCCGGTCCGAGGACCGGCGGCGCATCTTGCCAAACCCGCTCTGTACAGGGAGAACCGGGGGTCAGACCACCACCGTGCTGGGCTTGAAGGAGGGACGACGCGCCTCGTACGCGGCGATGGATTCGTCCTCCCTGAGGGTGAGACTGATGTCGTCCAGCCCCTCCAGGAGTCGCCACCGGGCATTCTCGTCAAGCTCAAAATCAGCCGTGATGCCCTCGGCTCGAACCTGGCGGTCGACGAGGTCCACGGCGACCTCCGCGGCGGGGTCCGCCTCGACCAGCTTCCACAGCCGGTCCACGGTCTCCTGCGGCAGGACGACGGTCAGCAGCCCGTTCTTGAGCGAGTTGCCGCGGAAGATGTCGGCGAAGCGGGACGAGATGACGGCCTTGAAGCCGTAGTTCTGCAGCGCCCATACCGCGTGCTCGCGCGAGGAGCCGGTGCCGAAGTCGGGACCGGCCACCAGCACCGTCCCGCCCTTGTACTCGGCCGCGTTGAGCACGAACTCCGGGTCCTTGCGCCATGCCTCGAAGAGTCCGTCCTCGAAGCCGTCGCGGGTGACCTTCTTGAGCCAGTGCGCCGGGATGATCTGGTCCGTGTCCACGTTGCTGCGGCGCAGCGGAACGGCCCGGCCGGTGTGTGTGGTGAATGCTTCCATGACTGCTCAGGCCCCCACGGGAGTCGATACGGCCGCGTCGGACAGATCGGCGGGCGAGGCCAGATGGCCCAGCACCGCGGTGGCGGCGGCGACCTGCGGCGAGACCAGATGGGTCCGGCCGCCCTTGCCCTGCCGGCCCTCGAAGTTGCGGTTGGACGTGGACGCCGACCGCTCACCGGGCGCGAGCTGGTCGGGGTTCATGCCCAGGCACATCGAACAGCCCGCGTGCCGCCACTCGGCGCCGGCGGCGGTGAACACCTTGTCCAGCCCCTCCTCGACGGCCTGCAGGGCGACCCGCACCGAGCCGGGGACCACCAACATCCGTACGCCGTCGGCCACCGAGCGGCCGGACAGCACCGAGGCGGCGGAGCGCAGGTCCTCGATGCGGCCGTTGGTGCAGGAACCGACGAAGACCGTGTCCACCGCGATGTCGCGCAGCGGCTGACCTGCCGTCAGGCCCATGTACTCCAGGGCCTTCTCGGCGGCGAACTGCTCGCTGGCGTCCTCGAAGGAGGCCGGGTCCGGGACCGACTCCGACAGCGGAGCGCCCTGGCCGGGGTTGGTGCCCCAGGTGACGAACGGGGCGAGTTCGGAGGCGTCGATGACGACCTCACGGTCGAAGACCGCGTCGTCGTCGCTGCGCAGGGTGCGCCAGTACGCGACGGCCGCGTCCCAGTCGTCACCCTGGGGGGCGTGCGGGCGGCCCTCCAGATAGGCGAAGGTCGTCTCGTCCGGGGCGATCATGCCCGCGCGGGCGCCCGCCTCGATGGACATGTTGCACACGGTCATCCGGGCCTCCATCGAGAGCTTCTCGATGGCGGAGCCGCGGTACTCGAGCACATAGCCCTGGCCGCCGCCGGTGCCGATCTTGGCGATGATCGCCAGGATCAGGTCCTTGGCGGTGACGCTCTCGGGCAGCTCGCCCTCGACGGTGATCGCCATGGTCCTGAACGGCGCGAGCGGCAGCGTCTGGGTCGCCAGCACATGCTCGACCTGGCTGGTGCCGATGCCGAACGCGAGCGCGCCGAAGGCGCCGTGGGTCGAGGTGTGGCTGTCACCGCAGACCACGGTCGTACCGGGCTGGGTCAGTCCCAGCTGCGGTCCCACCACGTGGACGACGCCCTGCTCGACATCGCCGAGCGGGTGCAGCCGGACACCGAACTCCGCGCAGTTCTTGCGCAGCGTCTCCAACTGGGCGCGGGAGACGGGGTCCGCGATCGGCTTGTCGATGTCGAGGGTGGGGGTGTTGTGGTCCTCGGTCGCGAGGGTGAGATCGGTACGACGGACCGTGCGGCCGGCCTTGCGCAGGCCGTCGAACGCCTGCGGGCTGGTCACCTCGTGCAGCAGGTGCAGATCGATGAAGAGCAGGTCAGGCTCGCCTTCGGCGTGCCGGACGACATGGTCGTCCCAGACCTTCTCCGCGAGTGTCCGTCCCATCGCATTCCCTCCGGCCGGCGCCAGTGCCGGCCCAGCTTGTCTCGACTGCGTGCCCTGGTCTGCGGGCCCGCCATTTACAGAGTGGCGGGTCTCCCCGGAAATTGAACTTGCGTTTCACACTGTGAGACGCGAGTATCGTTTCATGGACAACACTAGCGGCGTCGGCGTTCTCGACAAGGCGGCTCTGGTCCTGAGCGCCCTGGAGTCCGGCCCGGCCACCCTCGCCGGACTGGTCGGGGCGACCGGCCTCGCCCGCCCCACGGCACACCGGCTCGCGGTAGCACTCGAGCACCACCGGATGGTGGCACGTGACATGCAGGGGCGCTTCATTCTGGGCCCCCGCCTGGCCGAGCTGGCAGCGGCGGCGGGCGAGGACCGGCTGCTCGCCACGGCCGGTCCCGTGCTCACCCATCTCCGGGATGTGACCGGCGAGAGCGCGCAGCTCTACCGGCGCCAGGGAGACATGCGCATCTGTGTCGCCGCGGCCGAGCGGCTGTCCGGACTGCGGGACACCGTGCCGGTCGGCTCCACTCTCCCCATGAAGGCCGGCTCGGCCGCCCAGGTCCTGATGGCCTGGGAGGAGCCGGAGCGGCTGCACCGCGGACTGCAGGGGGCCCGCTTCACCGCCACGGCCCTGTCGGGCGTACGACGGCGGGGCTGGGCCCAGTCGATCGGCGAGCGGGAGCCCGGCGTGGCGTCCGTCTCCGCGCCCGTGCGCGGCCCGTCCAACCGCGTGGTCGCCGCCGTCTCGGTCTCCGGACCGATCGAGCGGCTGACCCGCCACCCGGGCCGGATGCACGCCCAGGCCGTCATCGACGCGGCGGCCCGCCTGACCGACGCCCTGCGTCGCGGCAACTGATCACGCCCCGTTACGCCCTCTTCAGGCTCAGCCGGTCGGCCGCGCGGTCACCGCGGCGGCCGACCGGGACGACCCCGGTGGCCTTGCCCAGGCCGAACGCCGGCATGTTGAGGTAGATCGCCTCGTGTGCCCCGGCCGGTACGACATAGGTCTCGTGCCAGAAGCCGACCTTGCCCCGGCCCTCCCGCATCCGGCGGTTGAACGCCGCCCAGGCGGGACGGTGCTCCTTGTCCTGGGCCGACGCGTACTCCAGCAGCTTCTCGTGCGAGTCCCAGTACTGGACGACGTAGAACACCCGGGGCGGGCCGAACAGGAGCTGATAGCCCAGCATCCCGCTCCCCTTGTCCCGCGACAGCTCGCGGAGCATCCGCGGCATCGCATTGAAGACCGGCAGCCAGCTGCGCAGCGCGCGGAAGCGGTTGATGCGCATGCCGATCAGGAAGACGGTGACCTCCCCCTCGGCCTCGGCGGTCATACGGCCGGCGAACAGCTCGGTACCCATGGTGATCCCCTTGCCGCCACATCGGGATAGTCTTGGATAGCGACGCTATCCATTACTTGGATAGTGCCACTCTCCAATGGAAGGTGCAACAGGGATGCGACTGGCGGAGCTCAGCGAGCGCAGCGGAGTGCCCACCGCGACGATCAAGTACTACCTGCGCGAGCGGCTGCTGCCGCCGGGAGAGCGGATCACCGCCACCAAGTCCGAGTACGGCGAGGAGCATCTGCGCCGACTGCGGCTGGTGCGCTCGCTGATCCAGGTCGGCCGGATGCCGGTGGCCACGGCGCGCGAGGTGCTGGCGGCCACCGAGGACGAGTCGCTCAGCCAGAAAACCCAGATGGGAGCCGCGGTCTGGGCACTGCCGCACGGCGCCGAGCCCGACGAGGACGATCCGCACGCGGCGCGGGCCAGGGAACAGGCGGACACCGTGCTGCGGCGGATGGACTGGTCCCACGGCCAGGAGCTGGGCGACACCTCCCCCGCCTACCGGATGCTGGTGACGGCCATCGCCTCGCTGGACCGCCTGGGATATCCCCATGACACCGAGCATCTGCTGGTGCATGCCCGGTTGGCGGGTGAACTGGCCGTCGCAGACCTGGACCTGGTGGAGACCTACGACACCCCGCCCGAGCGGATCGAGGCGGTGGTGGCGCTGACGGTGCTCTATGAGCCGGTGCTGCTCAGCCTGCGGCGGCTCGCGCAAACCGAGGAATCCAGCCGCCGCTTCAAGGAGTGATCAGCAGCCAAGGGCACGAACGGGACACGGAAAAGCCCCCCGCTGTCGCGGAGGGCTTTTCGCTGGTACCCCCGACCGGATTCGAACCGGCGCTACCGCCTTGAGAGGGCGGCGTGCTAGGCCGCTACACAACGGGGGCCTGAGTCAGCACAAGTGCTGCGCTGGGCTACCAGGACTCGAACCTAGACTAAATGAACCAGAATCACTCGTGCTGCCAATTACACCATAGCCCATGGTATAGACCAGTACCCCCGACCGGATTCGAACCGGCGCTACCGCCTTGAGAGGGCAGCGTGCTAGGCCGCTACACAACGGGGGCCCTAGCGATCTCCGTCTTTCGAAGAGATCCGTACCCCCGACCGGATTCGAACCGGCGCTACTGCCTTGAGAGGGCAGCGTGCTAGGCCGCTACACAACGGGGGCTTGGTCCTGCTTTGATCAAGAGATCCATCAGCCATTCGAAGGATCTCTTGCTGGGGTACCAGGACTCGAACCTAGACTAAGTGAACCAGAATCACTCGTGCTGCCAATTACACCATACCCCACCAAAACGCCACCCTCGTAAGGGGTTTTGTTTGGCTTGCGCCCCGGCCCGGCCTCTCGGCCCGCCCGTCCGGCGCAGGAAGAACATTACCCGATGGTGGACGGGCCACCAAAACGAGTATCACCGCGAGTGGCGCCGTCTCACAGGCGTGAGCGGCGCCTCCCGCCCCTATCCGGCCAGCTTCGCCAGCGCCGCGTCCACACGGGCCAGCGTGCGCTCGCGGCCCAGGACCTCCAGGGACTCGAACAGCGGCAGCCCGACCGTGCGACCGGTGACCGCGACCCGCAGCGGGGCCTGGGCCTTGCCCAGTTTGAGACCGTGCTCCTCACCGGCCGCGAGGACTGCGGCCTTCAAGGTCTCGGCGTCCCAGTCCGCCTCGGCGAGCCGGGTACGGACCGAGGCCAGCAGCGCGTCCGCGCCCGGCTTCATGGCCTTGGTCCAGGACGCCTCGTCCTGGACCGGCTCATCAAGGAAGAGGAAGTCCACGTTCGCGGTGATGTCGGACAGGACCGTCAGCCGGGTCTGGGCCAGCGGGGCCAGCGCCGCGAAGGCGGCCGCGTCGAAGGCGTCCGGGGACCACGGCGCGTGCGGGGCCTTCAGCCAGGGCTCGCACGCCTCGATGAACGCCTTCACATCCAGCAGCCGGATGTGGTCCGCGTTGATCGCCTCGGCCTTCTTGAGGTCGAAACGCGCCGGGTTGGCGTTCACCCCCGAGATGTCGAACGCCTCGACCATCTCGGCCGGTGAGAAGACGTCGCGGTCGGACGAGAGCGACCAGCCCAGCAGGGAGAGGTAGTTGAGCAGTCCCTCGGGGAGGAAGCCGCGCTCCCGGTAGAGGTTCAGCGAGGACTGCGGATCGCGCTTGGAGAGCTTCTTGTTGCCCTCGCCCATGACATACGGGAGATGGCCGAAGGCGGGCACCGCACCGGAGCCCACACCGATCTCGGCGAGCGCCCGGTAGAGCCCGATCTGCCGCGGGGTGGAGGAGAGCAGGTCCTCGCCGCGCAGCACATGCGTGATCTCCATCAGCGCGTCGTCCACGGGGTTGACGAGCGTGTAGAGGGGCGCGCCGTTGGCCCGCACGATGCCGTAGTCCGAGACGTTCTCGGGGGTGAAGGTCAGCTCACCGCGCACCAGGTCGGTGAAGGTGATCGGCTCGTCCGGCATCCGGAAGCGCACGATCGAGACGCGTCCCTCCGCCTCGTACGCGGCGATCTGCTCGGCGGTCAGGGTGCGGCAGGTGCCGTCGTAGCCGGAGGGCCGGCCGGCCTTGCGGGCCGCCTCGCGGCGCTCCTCCAGCTCCTCGGCGGTGCAGTAGCAGCGGTAGGCGTGGCCCGCCTCCAGCAGCTTGTCCGCGACCTCGCGGTAGAGGTCCATCCGCTGCGACTGGCGGTAAGGCGCGTGCGGACCGCCGACCTCGGGGCCCTCGTCCCAGTCGAAGCCCAGCCAGCGCATGGCGTCCAGGAGCTGCGTGTAGGACTCCTCGGAGTCGCGCGCGGCGTCGGTGTCCTCGATGCGGAACACCAGGGTGCCGCCGTGATGACGGGCGAAGGCCCAGTTGAACAGGGCCGTGCGGACCAGGCCCACATGGGGGTTGCCGGTCGGCGAGGGACAGAAACGAACTCGCACGGGGGCGGAGGGGGATGCGCTAGCCACGCTTGATCACCTTGTTGGTGAGAGTGCCGATGCCTTCGATGGTGACGGCGACCTCGTCGCCGACGGAGAGCGGGCCGACGCCCGCCGGAGTGCCGGTGAGTACGACGTCGCCGGGGAGCAGCGTCATCGCCTCGGTGATGTGCACGATCAGATCCTCGATCGGGCGCACCATCTCGCTCGTCCGGCCGAGCTGACGCTGTTCGCCGTTGACGGTGCACATGATGCCGAGATCGGCGGCGCGCGTCAGGTCGATATCGGTCTCCACCCAGGGGCCCAGCGGACACGAGGTGTCGAAGCCCTTGGCCCGCGCCCACTGCTTCTCGCTCCGCTGGGCGTCGCGGGCCGTGATGTCGTTGCCGCAGGTGTAGCCGAGGATGACGTCCTTGACGCGCTCACGCGGAACCTCACGGCACATCCGTCCGATCACCACGGCCAGCTCGGCCTCGTAGTGCACCTCGGAGGAGAAGGAGGGATACGTGACGGGGTCGCCGGGGCCGATCACCGAGGTGGACGGCTTGAAGAAGACGACCGGGACGTCGGGGACCTCGTTGCCCAGCTCCGCCGCGTGCTCGGCGTAGTTGCGCCCGATTCCGACGACCTTGTTCGGCAGGACGGGCGGCAGCAGCCGGACCTTGCTCAGCGGGACCTTCTGGCCCGAGCGCTCGAATTCGGCGAAGGGGTGGCCCTTGATGATGTCGATGACGGGGCCGTCCTGATCGGACGGCTCACCCTCCACCACGCCGAAGGCGACGTTGCCGTCGATGGAGAATCTGGCGATGCGCACGGGAAGCCTTGGCTCCTTGACTGAACTCGCTGGAGACTGACGCTCCAGGCTATCGCTCCGCGTCCCGCGCGCCGCCGTCCCGCCTGCCGGGAGTGGTGGCGTCCGCCACAGCCCCGGGGAATCAGTGGCCCGGGGCCTCGGTCAGCACGGTGCGCTTGGGGTTCGCGGTCCGGTTCGGCAGGTCGACGCGGTGCTCCGGCTGCCCCTCGGGCGCGGCCGACAGGTCGTCGGCGTCCTTGATGTCCTGGGCGTCCCCCAGCTCCTGGACGTCCTCGAGATGGGCCAGGGTGGTGCGCCGCGGGTTGGCTATGGAGTGGAACATCATGGTCGTCTTCACTTGGTTTACGCCTCGATCTTGTCGTCCGTACCGACTGTGTAAAGCGTCAGGCTAGAGGCGGCCTTGCCCATGGATTCGCAGGAAAAGTCACCGCCAGCATGTGATATTGCTCACGAGCGATCAGGCAAAAGCCACATAGAAGACAGTTACGCAATCGCCCTAAACGGACATCGCATACCTGAACCCGACGTTCCGCTCTTGATCATCGCTAGCCGGACACTCGATTGCGCCCTTCGATTCGTACACGAAAGTCCGTTATCGCCGACATGGCTTTCTACGTCCCGTAATAAAGTCCGCACTGAGCGTCACACGGATCACAGCCTTATCCATTGCCCTTGTTGCAGCATCCGGCACTGTGCTGGAATTCCCGGGACCGCCGCGGGAATCAGCCGGCGCGCACGGGGGCGCAGCACAGAGGCGCCGAGCGGCGGGGGGCTCCTCTTGTCGACATGAAAGGAAGCGCGCCGGTCACTCACGACCGACAGGGGGGATCGCGGTCCCCCACGACTCGACACCGCTCCGCCGGTCTTCCGGAGGGGCGCCTGGTCCAGAGGTTGCGACGCTAGTGCAGGGACGTATCAAGAGGGATGGTATGGGGGCTCCCCAGGCCCGCCAGGGCCGAGGGGATGCTTCGGCGGACCCGGAGCCGCGTGGCGGGACCGACCGCGGCTCCTCGCCCCAGCGCGCCCAGGGGAGCAGCGGCAGGACCCTGGGTGATCAGAGCCCCGAGGCCGGCACGCAGAGCGCTACCCGGATCAGTACGCCCAGTGGCGGCGGAGACGCGGAGCGGCCGGCCAAGCCGAAGACCCCCGGCCCCACCGGGCCCGGCAATCGCATGGCCCTGCGCAACTGGCGCATCAGCACCCGACTGGTCTCCCTGCTCACGCTCCCGGTGGTCGCGGCGACCACCCTGGGGGCGCTGCGCATCGAGGGCTCGCTGGACAACATCCAGCAGCTCGACCAGATGAAGCTGCTCACCAAGATGACGCAGCAGGCCACCCAGCTGGCCAGCGCGCTCCAGGAGGAGCGCGACAAGTCGGCCGGTCCGCTGGCGGGCAAGGGCAACGACAAGGACGACCGGGTCGTCTCCACGCGTGAGGACACCAACCGCTCCATCACGGCCTTCCGCGAGGCCACCCACCAGATCGATCCCGGCGACCAGTCGCTGGCCGGTGTGCAGTCCACGCTCGTCAACATCGACCGTCAGCTCGGCAAGATCAACGAGGTCCGTGACACGGCCTATGACAACAGCCAGTACTACTCGCTGACGGTCCAGAACTACAACGAGCTGATCAACTCGCTGCTGCTGCTCTCCCAGGACATGGCGCAGGCGACCAGCAACCGCGCGATGATCAACAACACCCGCGCGCTCGCCACCTTCTCCTCGGCCAAGGAGTACGCCTCCATCCAGCGCGCGCTCATCAGCGCCGCGCTCGCCGACCCCAAGGGCGCCGACTTCTCCGCCAACGACCGCCGCTTCGCCAGGACCGCGGTGGACAAGGAGAACGAGGCGCTCGGCCGCTTCAAGCAGATCCGCCAGGGCAACTCCGAGGATCTGCTCGAACCGCTGGACAGCCGCCCCGACATCAAGGCGGCGACCATGTACGCCGACCGCGCGGTGCGCGACCCCGAGGGGCTGAAGGCGGAGAAGCGCACCGATCTGGACTGGTACGACCAGGACAGTATCAAGATCGAAGAGATGGGCAAGATCGAGCAGACGCTGCTCAGCGAGATGCAGCAGAAGGCTCGTGAGCTCCGCGACTCCGCCCAGCAGGACGCGATCCTCAACGGTGCGCTGATCCTCCTGGTCCTCGGCGTCTCCCTGGTCGGCGCCTTCGTCGTCGCCCGCTCCATGGTCCGCTCGCTGCGGCGCCTCCAGGACACCGCGCTGGAGGTCTCCCAGAAGCGGCTGCCCGAACTGGTCAAGCAGCTCTCCGAGTCCGATCCGCAGGATGTGGACACCTCCGTCGAGTCCGTCGGTGTGCACAGCCGGGACGAGATCGGAAAGGTGGCCGCGGCCTTCGACGACGTGCACCGCGAGGCGGTCCGGCTCGCCGCCGAGCAGGCGCTGCTGCGGGGCAACGTCAACGCGATGTTCACCAACCTCTCGCGCCGCAGCCAGGGCCTCATCCAGCGCCAGCTCTCGCTCATCTCCGAGCTGGAGAGCCGCGAGGCCGACCCGGACCAGCTCTCCTCGCTCTTCAAGCTGGACCACCTCGCCACTCGTATGCGCCGTAACGGCGAGAACCTCCTGGTCCTCGCGGGCGAGGAGCCCGGCCGCCGGTGGACCCGGCCGGTGCCGCTGGTGGACGTGCTCCGCGCGGCCGCCTCCGAGGTGGAGCAGTACGAGCGCATCGAGCTCAGCTCGGTCCCGGCGACCGAGGTCGCCGGCCGGGTCGTCAACGACCTCGTCCACCTGCTCGCCGAGCTGCTGGAGAACGCCACCTCCTTCTCCTCGCCGCAGACCAAGGTCAAGGTCACCGGTCATGCGCTGCCCGACGGGCGGGTGCTGGTCGAGATCCACGACACCGGGATCGGGCTCTCGCCCGAGGACCTGGCGGCGATCAACGAGCGGCTGGCCTCCCCGCCCACGGTCGATGTGTCGGTGTCCCGGCGCATGGGTCTGTTCGTGGTCGGCCGGCTGTCGCTGCGTCACGGCATCCGCATCCAGCTCCGGCCGTCCGACTCGGGCGGTACGACGGCGCTGGTCATGCTGCCGGTCGATGTCGCCCAGGGCGGCCGGAAGCCGGCGCCGCAGGCCGCCGGCGGCAAGTCGGGCCAGGGTGCGCCGGCCGTCGGTGGCGGCCAGGGCAACGGCTCGGCGGGGCTGCTCGGCTCGGCGCCCTCACGGCGCCAGGTCCCGGGCTCGGGTTCGCGCACCGCGCTGCCGGGCAACAGCGGCAGCGGACTGCCGACCCGGCCGGTCGGCGCCGGTGCGGGCCCCGCGGGCGGCGCCCCGGCCGGCGGCACCAACTTCTTCGAGGGCGGGCGGCCTCCGGGCCCCCGGAGCAACGCCCCCGCGGGCCCCGGTGGTCAGGGCGGTCCCGGTGGTCAGGGTGGCCCCGGTGGTCAGGGCGGTCCCAGTGGTCAGGGTGGCCCCGGTGGTCAGGGCGGTCCCGGTGGTCAGGGTGGCCCCGGCGCCCCCTCCGGACGTCCCCCGCTTCCGCAGCGCAGCGACGGCCCGACCGTCGCTCCGCCGACGGGCGCCCCGGCCCGTGCCGACGGAGGCGACCAGGGCGGCCGTCCGCAGCTGCCCACCCGCGGCCCCGCGCCCGAGCTTCCGGCCCCGGCCCAGCCGGGCACCAGTTGGGGCGCGCGCGCCGCGGCCGGCGAGGACGACTGGCCGAGCACGCCGCGCGACGCGGTGGACACCCCGCGCGGGCATGAGGAGTACGACTCCACGGGCCAGTTCGCCCGTCCGGACCTCGGCGGCTCCGGGGACCGGCGCGACCCGTTCGGCAACCGCGGCCCCGGCGACACCGGCGAGCTGCCGCAGCTGAGCGACAGCCCCAACCTGTTCGAGCCGCGCCGCGGGGCCAATGGACCGCAGGGCGGCCAGGGACCGGCCGACACCGGCCAGTTCAACCGGCCCGACTACGGTCGCGGCCCCGGTGACACCGGGGAGTTCGCCCGTCCGGAGCTCGGCCAGGGCCCGGGTGACACCGGTGAGTACGCCCAGCCCCGGTTCGAGGACGCCGCCCCGCGCGGCGGACACGGCCCCGGGGACACGGGCGAGTTCCCGCGTCCGAACACGGGCGGCCCGGGCGACACCGGCGAATTCCCGCGGCCGAACATGGGTGGCGGCCCGGGCGACACCGGCGAGTACCCGCGCCCGAACATGGGCGACACCGGCGAGTACGCCCGCCCCGACATGGGTGGCACCGGTGAGTACCCGCTGCCCCAGGGTCCCCAGGGCCGGCCCGGTGGGCGTCCGAACGATCCGCTGCCGCCCGCCGGATCCGGCGACGGCCGTACCCCGATCTTCGACACCATCGAGTCGTCCTGGCATTTCAACCAGGCCGAGGACCCGGGCATATCGGGCCCCCAGGGCGGTGGCCGGTCGTACCCGTCCGCGCCTTCCGCCCCCGAGCCCACCCCCGGTCGGCCCGCCTCCGCCGTACCGCCGCCCTCGGCCCACGAGCCGCTGCCGGCGGCCCAGGGCATGGGCGACTTCGCCGGTGCCCAGGACACGGGCGACTTCGCCGGATCGGGCGCCGCGGTGGGCCCCGGCACCAACGGGGCCGGGCTCAACGGCCGGAGCACGGGTTCCCACTGGCGTACGTCGCCCCACAACGACGAGCGCTGGCGCCGCGCCGAGCAGGTCCGCGAACCGGCGGCCGGCGGTATCACGTCGTCCGGGTTGCCACGGCGGGTGCCGCGCGCAAACCTCGTGGAGGGTGCCGCACACCAGCCGCAGCCCGACCAGGCTGGGCCGCAGGTGTCCCGCGCGCCCGATGATGTACGCGGCAGGCTGACCAATCTCCGCCGTGGAATTCAGCAGGGTCGCCGGGCCGGTACCGGACTCGGCGACGACCATGATCGCGGCATTGGCCCGACTTACCAGCAGGAGCGTTAGTTGAGCCCGATGAGCCAGGCGGCGCAGAATCTGAACTGGTTGATCACGAACTTCGTGGACAACACCCCCGGGGTGTCCCACACGGTCGTGGTCTCCGCCGACGGACTCCTTCTGGCGATGTCCGAAGGCTTCCCCCGTGACCGAGCCGATCAATTGGCGGCGGTGGCTTCCGGCCTGACCTCGCTCACCGCCGGGGCCTCCCGCATCTTCGAAGGCGGCATGGTCAACCAGACCGTCGTCGAAATGGAACGAGGCTTTCTCTTCATCATGTCCATCTCCGACGGCTCCTCCCTCGCCGTGCTCGCACACCCCGAGTGCGACATCGGCCTCGTCGGCTACGAGATGGCCCTACTGGTCGACCGCGCGGGCAGCGTCCTCACCCCCGACCTGCGTGCCGAGCTGCAGGGCAGCCTGTTGAACTGATCCATCGACCATCCGACGCCTGTCCCCCCGGCCGCACGGCCGGCGGGCCCCCACCGGCACCGACCGACGGCACGCCCGTCACCTTGTTGTCCGACCGGAGGATCCATGACCCCGCCCCCGCCTCGCCCGGCCCGTACGGCGGCCATCACCAATCGCCGTACGGGGGTGAAGGCGACCAGCCATTGGTCCGCCCGTATGCCATGACCGGTGGCCGGACCCGGCCGCGCTACCAGCTCGCCATCGAGGCGCTGGTCAGCACCACGGCCGACCCCGTGCATCTGCAGGGGCTGCTTCCCGAGCACCAGCGGATCTGCCATCTGTGCCAGGAGGTCAAGTCGGTCGCCGAGGTCTCGGCGCTGCTGAACATACCCCTGGGTGTGGCGCGGATCCTGGTGGCGGACCTGGCAGAGGCCGGCATGGTGGCGATCCACCAGCCCGGGGGCGGTTCGGAAGCGGGCGGTACCCCGGATGTGACACTGCTCGAAAGGGTGCTCAGTGGACTTCGCAAGCTCTAGCGGCGCTCCCCCCGCCCGCGCGACCACCTCGGCGAAGATCGTGGTGGCGGGCGGCTTCGGCGTGGGCAAGACCACGTTCGTCGGCGCGGTCTCGGAGATCAACCCGCTGCGCACCGAAGCCGTGATGACCTCCGCCTCGGCGGGGATCGACGATCTGAGCCATGTCCAGGACAAGACCACGACGACCGTGGCGATGGACTTCGGCCGCATCACGCTCGACGACGATCTCATCCTGTACCTGTTCGGCACGCCGGGTCAGGACCGCTTCTGGTTCATGTGGGACGACCTGGTGCGCGGCGCGATCGGCGCCGTGGTGCTGGTCGACACCCGCCGGCTCGCCGACTGCTTCCCCGCCGTCGACTACTTCGAGAACTCCGGGCTGCCCTTCGTCATCGCCCTCAACGGCTTCGAGGGCCAGCAGCCCTACAACCCCGAAGAGGTCCGCGAGGCTCTGCAGATCGGCCCGGACACCCCCATCATCACCACGGACGCGCGCCACCGCACCGAGGCCAAGAGCGCGCTCATCACCCTGGTCGAGCATGCGCTGATGGCCCGGCTCAAGTAGGGAACGCTGTCCGGGAGTTGCCGGATATCGGACGGAGGACGGGCCGTGTCGGACGATACGGCCCGCTCGCCGTTCATAACGTTTCGACAGTGATATGACGCGTCTCCCGATACGGAGCGCGATCGTTCCGCTGCGTTGCGCACTCAAATAGTTCGGTATTCGACATATCTCAGCCATAACGCCCCTTTTTTCTCTGGTCCAGACAACGTACTGAGCGCTTTGCGCACTGTTTGGAAAGCACCTGCGGGGCGTGCTGGAATTCGCTGAACTGGGCAGTCAGGGCTCAGCTGGGAACGGCACAAATGGTGCCGATGCCGAGAGGTTGTTGGTCGAGTGAGGCGAAGCAAGCCGGACCCCGCGCAAGACGCGCGAGGGAACTTCACCCCGCCGCCGCGTTCAGGCACAGCGGCGTCGCCCGCCGAGGCACCGGATCCACCCAGTGGTGGCCGGATCTCCCCTCGGAACTGGCGGGTGCGCGGCCGGCTGTACGCGATCCTGCTCATCCCCGTGCTCGTCGCCCTGGTCTTCGGTGGCTTCCAGGTCGCCGCCTCGGTCTCCACCTGGAACGAGGCGCGGGACGCCGAGCGCACCGCCCAGGTCGTCCGGGCCGCCACCACCTACGCCCACGCCCTGGTCAACGAGCGCGACCTGAGCGCGGGCCCGCTGCTCAGCGGCACCAACGAGGCCACGGTGACCAAGGCGCGGGCCACCAGCGACGCGGCGAAGAAGGACTTCGACAAGGCCGTCGCCGATATGCCGCAGACGCCGACCATGAAGCGCCGCCTCAAAGCCTTCAGAGCCACCGAACCGCAGCTCGCCGCCCTGCGCCGCAACGCCTACACCGACCGCCTGAACGGTGTGAAGACCGAAGAGGGCTATGTCGCCGTCGAGCACGGGCTCACCGAGTTCGCCAATGAACTGGGCCTGGGCACCGGCAATATCACGTCGTACGGCCGTACCGTCTACGCGGTATCCCTGGCCAAGGGCGCGGAGTCGCTGCAGCGCTCCATCGGCACCCATCTGCTGGTCAAGCCCGGTCCGTCCGCGACCGACCGCAAGACCCAGCTCACCGCCTTCACCTCGTACGTCTACCTCGAGGGCATCGCGCTCGGGGAGTTCGAGGCGGCCGGCACACCGCAGGACGTGACCGGGCTCGAGGACACCCTCACGGCGGCCGAGAAGCGTGCGCAGGAGCAAATCGCCGAGGCGAAGCGGAAGGCCGAGGCGGACGGCAAGAAGTTCGTCGCACCGCCCGGTATGGACCAGATGTTCAAGGCCATCGGCAGCGGCGCCTCGCCCACCGCGCTGGCCGGCCAGGGGGTCACCCCGGACGCCTGGTTCAACGCCTCCACGATCAAGTTCAACGCCTACCGGGACGTCGAGCAGGCCCTGGTGAACAGAGCCGTGGACGAAGCGGCGCAGATCTCCTCGGACGCCCGCCGCGATGCGATCGTGAACGGCGCGATCGTGGTGCTGGCACTGCTCGCCGCCTTCTTCGTGGCCGGCCGGATGGCCCGCTCGATGAGCCATTCGATGCGGCAACTGCGCAACGCCGCCTTCGACGTCGCCGAGAATCGGCTGCCCGCGGTGGTCGGCCAGCTCTCCCGCACCGACCCGGGACGGGTGGACACCAGGGTCAGCTCGATACCGATCAACACCAAGGACGAGATCGGCGAGGTGGCCCGCGCCTTCGACCAGGTGCACCGTGAGGCGATCCGGCTCGCGGCCGAGCAGGCGATGCTGCGCGGCGGCGTCAACGCGATCTTCACCAACCTTTCCAGTCGCAACCAGGGACTGATCGAGCGGCAGCTGACCCTGATCTCCGAACTGGAGAGCCGGGAGGCCGATCCGGACCAGCTGGAGCACCTCTTCCGGCTGGACCACCTGGCCACCCGTATGCGGCGCAACGGCGAGAACCTCCTGATCCTCGCGGGCGAGGAGCCCGGCCGGCGCTGGAACCAGCCGGTGCCGCTGATCGATGTGCTGCGCGCCGCCTCCTCGGAGGTGGAGTCCTACGAGCGCATCGAGCTGGCCGGCATCTCCGAGAGCGAGATCCACGGCACCGCCGTGACCGACCTGGTACACCTCCTGGCCGAGCTGCTGGAGAACGCCACCACCTTCTCCTCTCCGCACACCAAGGTGCGGGTCACCTCGACCCGGCTGCCCGACGGCCGGGTGGTGGTGGAGATCCACGACAAGGGCATCGGCCTGACCGCCGAGGACTTCGCGGACATCAACCACAAGCTGGCCAATCCGCCGACGGTGGACGCCACGGTCTCCCAGCGCATGGGGCTCTTCGTGGTCGGCCGCCTCGCCGACCGGCACAGCATCCGGGTCCAGCTGCGCCCCTCCGGGGAGCAGGCGGGCACCACGTCGCTGGTGATGCTGCCCGAGGCGATCACCCACGGCGGTGGCGGCGAGGAGCTGCCCCAGGACGACTTCACGGTCTCCCGGATCGTCCCCGAGCCGCGGCCCGCCCCGGCCTTCGAGGACGTGAGCGAGCTGTCCTCGCGGACCGCCGCCGAGCTGGGTTTCGACGACTCCGCCTACGGCCGGGACCAGGTACATCACCAGTTTCAGGGCCAGTACAGCGGAATGGGGGCCACCCCGTCCGAGCGGGATCCGCGGCCCGGCCAGGCGCCTGCCGAGCCGCTGGCGCAGTCGTCGTACCAGAATTCCGGCTATTCGCAACCGGAAGCGGATTACACAACTCAAACGGAACCCGAACAGCAGCCGTACATCGGCTACAACTCCCCCTCTCAACAGGGAGAGTGGGGCGATTCCGGATCTTTCGAGATGCCCTACGCGTCGCAGTTCGGGACCGAAGCGGAATCAGGACCCAGCGCTCCCGAAGTTTCTCGGGACCGCGTAGAGTTCCACCGTCCGGGCCCTTCCCCGAGCGGAATCCACTCGATGACCGACGCCGGGCTTCCGCGTCGCGACAGGCAGTGGCAGCCGTCCGAGGAAACAGGGACACAGGGGATGGTCGGGGACCCGGCGGCGCCCACGGCGCCGGAGCGACCCCGGCAGACACCCCAGCAGCAGGAGGACAGTGCCCCGTGGCAGTCGGAGAACGACCAGCGCTGGCACCGTGCCGAGCAGCTGCGCGACCCGAAGGCCGGTGGGGTCACAACGTCCGGCCTGCCCCGCCGGGTGCCCAAGGCCAATCTGGTCGAGGGCTCCGCGGAGCCGACCGGACAGGGCGGCCCCCAGGTCTCCCGTGCCCCGGAGGACATCCGCGGCAGGCTGAGCAACCTGCGCCGCGGCGTCCAGCGGGGGCGCAGCGCGGGATCCGGGACCCCCGGGCGTGACCAGCATGACCAACAGGGCTTCGGCCCCGGCAGCACCTACGATCAGGAGCGTTAGTGTGAGCCCGATGAGCCAGGCGGCGCAGAACCTGAACTGGTTGATCACCAACTTCGTGGACAACACCCCCGGGGTGTCCCACACCGTGGTGGTCTCCGCCGACGGACTCCTTCTGGCGATGTCCGAAGGCTTCCCCCGTGACCGAGCCGATCAACTGGCGGCGGTGGCCTCCGGCCTGACCTCGCTCACATCCGGGGCCTCCCGCATCTTCGAGGGCGGCGTGGTCAACCAGACCGTCGTCGAAATGGAACGAGGCTTCCTCTTCATCATGTCGATCTCCGACGGATCCTCCCTCGCCGTGCTCGCTCACCCCGAGTGCGACATCGGCCTCGTCGGCTACGAGATGGCCCTGCTGGTCGATCGCGCGGGCAATGTCCTCACCCCGGATCTCCGCGCGGAATTGCAGGGCAGTCTTCTCAACTAGCAAACATGGAGTGCGTTTCGCGCCACCGCGCCATAGGGTGCGGTGGCGCGACCGGCAAGACAGGCGAGTTGGAGGAGGACACGTGGCAACGCCCCCTAGCGGATATCCGTACGCCCACGGGCAGCCGTCCGAGCCGCGCGGAGAGGCCCCGATGAAGCGCTACAACTTCCCCTCCGCGCCCAGCCGTCAGGCCCGCTCTCCACAGCAGCCGGAACCGCAGCAGGAGCAGCAGCCCCCGCGGCGGCAGCCGCAGCGGCCTCAGCAACAGCCGTACACGCCTTCCTACGCGCCTCCGGCGCCGCAGGAGGGGTCTTGGTACGACGCGCCCTCCGCGCCGCGTATCGAGCCCGTACAGCCGCCTGAGCGCCCCGCTCCGGAACCTTCCTCCCCCGCGGGCGGCACTCATAACCCTCTGGTGCGCCCGTACGCCATGACTGGGGGCCGGACCCGGCCCCGGTACCAGCTCGCCATCGAGGCGCTGGTACACACCACGGCCGACCCCGCTCAGCTCCAGGGCCAACTGCCCGAGCACCAGCGGATCTGCCATCTGTGCCGCGAGATCAAGTCGGTCGCCGAGATCTCCGCACTGCTCGCCATTCCCCTCGGCGTGTCCCGGATCCTCGTAGCCGACCTGGCCGAGGCGGGGCTCGTCGCCATTCATCAGCCGGGCGGCGACGAGTCCGCCGGCGGTCAGCCTGACGTGACACTGCTCGAAAGGGTGCTCAGTGGACTTCGCAAGCTCTAGCGGTGCAGCCCGCTCCACCACCTCCGCGAAAATCGTGGTGGCGGGCGGCTTCGGCGTGGGCAAGACCACGTTCGTCGGCGCGGTCTCGGAGATCAACCCGCTGCGCACCGAAGCCGTGATGACCTCCGCCTCGGCGGGGATCGACGACTTGACCCACGCACCGGACAAGACCACCACCACGGTGGCGATGGACTTCGGCCGCATCACGCTGGACCAGGACCTGATCCTGTACCTGTTCGGCACGCCCGGCCAGGACCGCTTCTGGTTCATGTGGGACGACCTGGTCCGCGGTGCCATCGGCGCGGTCGTCCTGGTGGACACCCGCCGCCTCGCCGACTGCTTCCCCGCGGTCGACTACTTCGAGAACTCCGGCCTGCCCTTCGTCATCGCCCTCAACGGCTTCGACGGACACCAGCCGTACACCCCCGAAGAGGTCCGCGAGGCCCTGCAGATCGGCCCCGACGCGCCGATCATCATCACCGACGCCCGCCACCGCAGCGAGGCCAAGAGCGCGCTCATCACGCTGGTCGAGCACGCGTTGATGGCCCGGCTGCGGTAGCCGAGACCGGCGACAGAAGCCAAAATCCCCTGCTCTCCGAGGAGAACAGGGGATTTGTGCGTTCCCAGTCAATCCAGGGCGTCCGGCGCGGTCAGGGCGCTCGGCGCGGGGCCGGCGGCCTCCGGGCGGTGTGCGGCCGTCCGGAGGCGGCGGGGCCGCTCGCTCAGCCCTGCCAGCTGTGCGGCGCGCTGAACGCCGGGCGGCGCTCCAGACGGCGCCAGCGGGCGGCGCTGCGGCCCGGGCGGGTGGAGTCGGTGGTGCGGTGGGTGCCGACGGCCGCGCGGGCGAGCAGCACCGCGGTGACCGCGGCGAGCTCCTCGGCGTCGGCGTGGCCCTTCTCGACCCGGACCAGGGTGGCCGCCGCCGCGGCGGCGGAATCGGCGATATCGCTCGGTGTGCTCACGGTTTGTCTCTTCTCCCTTGTCGCGCGGGTTTCGCGCGAGGACACGAACTCAGAGGCTACTGCGGCGGGTTGCCGTGCTTACGGGACGGCAGGTCGGCGTGCTTGTCGCGCAGCATCGCCAGCGACCGGATCAGGACCTCACGGGTGTCGGACGGGTCGATCACATCGTCCACCAGGCCCCGCTCGGCCGCGTAGTACGGGTGCATCAGCTCGGACTTGTACTCCTTGACCATGCGGGCGCGCATGGCCTCGGGGTCGTCGGCGTCGGCGATCTGACGGCGGAAGATCACGTTGGCGGCGCCCTCGGCGCCCATCACCGCGATCTCGTTGGTGGGCCAGGCGTAGGTCAGGTCGGCACCGATGGACTGGGAGTCCATGACGATGTAGGCACCGCCGTACGCCTTGCGCAGGATGACGGAGATCCGCGGCACGGTGGCGTTGCAGTACGCGTACAGCATCTTGGCGCCGTGCCGGATGATCCCGCCGTGCTCCTGGTCCACACCGGGCAGGAAGCCGGGCACGTCCAGGAAGGTGACCAGCGGGATGTTGAAGGCGTCGCACATCTGGATGAAGCGCGCGGACTTCTCCGACGCCTCGATGTCCAGCACGCCGGCCAGCGACTGCGGCTGGTTGGCGATGATGCCGACCACCTGGCCGTCGAGCCGGGTCAGCGCGCAGATGATGTTGGTCGCCCAGCGCTCGTGGACCTCGAGGTACTCGCCGTCGTCGACGATCTCCTCGATGACCTTGCGCATGTCGTACGGCCGGTTGCCGTCGGCCGGGACGAGGTCCAGCAGCGAGTCGCCGCGCCGGGAGGCCGGGTCGTCGGACTCGACGGTCGGCGGGTTCTCCCGGTTGTTCTGCGGCAGCAGCGACAGGAGGTAGCGCACCTCCTCCAGGCACGTCTCCTCGTCGTCGTAGGCGAAGTGGCACACACCCGAGGTCTCGGCGTGCACATCCGCGCCGCCCAGTCCGTTCTGGCTGACCTTCTCGCCCGTCACCGCCTGGACCACATCGGGTCCGGTGATGAACATCTGAGAGGTCTCCCGGACCATGAAGACGAAGTCCGTCAGCGCCGGGGAGTAGGCCGCCCCGCCCGCGCACGGGCCGAGCATCACGCTGATCTGGGGGATGACGCCGGACGCCTTGGTGTTCCGCTGGAAGATGCCGCCGTATCCGGCGAGGGCCGAGACGCCCTCCTGGATACGGGCACCGGCGCCGTCGTTGAGGGACACCAGCGGCGCCCCGGCCGAGATGGCCATGTCCATGATCTTGTGGATCTTGGTCGCGTGGGCTTCCCCCAGCGCCCCGCCGAAGATCCGGAAGTCGTGTGCGTAGACGAACACCGTCCGTCCGTGGACGGTCCCCCAGCCGGTGACGACCCCGTCGGTGTAAGGCTTCTTCGCCTCCAGGCCGAACCCGGTCGCACGATGCCGCCGCAGCGGCTCCACTTCGTTGAAGGACCCCTCGTCAAGCAGCAGATCGATCCGCTCGCGAGCCGTCAGCTTCCCCTTGGCCTTCTGGGCCTCGGTCGCCCGCTCGCTCGGGCCGCGCCGAGCCTGCTCGCGAATCGCGTGCAGCTCGGCGACGCGCCCGCGAACGTCACTCGCCTCAGCAGGCGCACCTTCGAGATTGGTCATGCATTGACGGTACGTTCCCGGACCCCCGGAAACGCATGTCAATTCCCTACAACGTCAAGGGCGTTTTGGTGGGCAGGCGGAACAGAACTGGACAGCGGCTTTCCCACTACCTGGTGTCCTAAAGGACTATCGACCCTGTCGGCATCCGACAAACCTCCAGGCGGCGACCGTGCGAGGAGCGGGCTCGACCACCCGGATGGGCGGCGACCGCCGGAGCGGCGCCGCGGCCGGATCGGGGAACGGAGCATGTCGGCCGCGCTCCGCTCCCCGTACCTTACTCCGGCGGCGGCCGGCGCCACGCGCACCGGGCCCACGCGGCCATGAGGCCCAGCTCACTCCTGCGGGTCCACCCCGGCCCGCAGCAGCCCGTAGGCGAAGGCGTCGTCCAGGGCCTGCCAGGACGCTGCGATCACGTTCTCCCCGACGCCGACCGTCGACCACTCCCCCTGGCCGTCCGCGGTGGAGATCAGCACCCGGGTCGTGGACTCGGTGCCGTGCTTGCCTTCCAGGATGCGGACCTTGTAGTCCACCAGCTCCATCGTCGCCAGCTGCGGGTAGATCCGCTCCAGCCCCACCCGCAGCGCCCGGTCCAGGGCGTTGACCGGGCCGTTGCCCTCCGCCGTGGCGACGATGCGCTCGCCCTTGGCCCACAGCTTCACGGTGGCCTCGTTGGCGTGGGTGCCGTCCGGGCGGTCCTCGACGATCGCCCGCCAGGACTCGACCCGGAAGTAGCGGCGGGGGCGTCCGTCGACCTCCTGGCGCAGCAGCAGCTCGAAGGAGGCGTCGGCGGCCTCGTAGGAGTAGCCCGCGAGCTCGCGCTCCTTGACCCGCTCGACGATCCGGCCCACCAGGGCGCGGTCGTCGCCGAGGTCGATGCCCAGCTCCTTGCCCTTGAGCTCGATCGACGCCCGGCCGGCCATGTCGGAGACAAGCATCCGCATGGTGTTGCCGACCCGCTCGGGGTCGATGTGCTGGTACAGATCCGGGTCGACCTTGATCGCGGAGGCGTGCAGTCCGGCCTTGTGGGCGAAGGCGGATACGCCCACATAGGGCTGGTGAGTGGACGGCGTCAGATTGACGACCTCGGCGATCGCGTGCGAGATCCGGGTCATCTCCTCCAGGGCGCCCTCCGGCAGCACCCGGCGGCCGTACTTGAGCTCGAGGGCCGCGACGACCGGGAAGAGGTTGGCGTTGCCCACCCGCTCGCCATAGCCGTTGGCCGTGCACTGGACGTGGGTGGCGCCCGCGTCCACGGCGGCGAGGGTGTTGGCGACCGCGCAGCCGGTGTCGTCCTGGGCGTGGATGCCCAGCCGGGCGCCGGTGTCGGCCAGCACGGTGCGGACCACCGCGTCGATCTGGCCGGGGAGCATGCCGCCGTTGGTGTCGCAGAGGATCACCACCTCGGCGCCCGCCTCGTGGGCGGCGGAGACGACCTGCTTGGCGTAGTCCGCGTTGGCGCGGTAGCCGTCGAAGAAGTGCTCGCAGTCGAGGAAGACCCGGCGGCCCTGGGACCGCAGGTAGGCGACGGTCTCGCGGACCATCGCGAGGTTCTCCTCGAGCGTGGTGCGCAGGGCCAGCTCCACATGGCGGTCGTGGGACTTCGCCACCAGGGTGATCACCGGCGCCCCGGACTCCAGCAGCGCCTTGACCTGGCGGTCGTCCTCGGCGCGCGCCCCCGCCTTGCGGGTGGCGCCGAACGCCACGAGCTGGGCGTGCTGGAAGTCGATCTCGGCGCGGGCCCGGGCGAAGAACTCCGTGTCGCGCGGGTTGGCGCCGGGCCAGCCGCCCTCGATGAAGCCCACGCCGAAGTCGTCCAGGTGACGGGCGATGGTCAGCTTGTCCGCGACCGTCAGGTTGATGCCCTCGCGCTGCGCTCCGTCGCGCAGGGTGGTGTCGAAGACATGGAAGCCGTCGTCGGGCAGATCCTTCATGGTTGGTCTGGCTCCTGTCGGATGGATCTCGGTCTACCGGAATATCCGGTTCCGCGCCCTCCTATGGTCCCTCACGCTTCGCGTCCGGCGGGATGGTCCGGAAAACGAAAAGACCCCTCGCGGGTGCGAGAGGTCTGCGCGCGGGTCTGGGGCACGGTGGCCGCGCCGTACCGGGTCGTACGGGCGGTCACTGCGGACCGGCGCGCCTGCTGTCAATAATCATGACGAACGAGAGCACGGAGGCAGTCTGGCACATTCCGCCCCCGCGCTCTCATCCGTCTCATCATGCGAACCATCGGTGTCAACGGGGTGACACTCGCGATCAGCCCAGAGGTGACACCCGTGATCAGCCCAGGGGGTGCATCCAGCCATGCGGGTCCGGGGCGACGCCGGTCTGGATGTCCAGCAGTGCCTTGCGCAGCCGCATCGTCACCTCGCCCGGCTCACCGTCGGCCACCGTCCAGTTCGCCCGGGCGGACTTGACCGAGCCGACCGGGGTGATCACGGCCGCCGTACCGCAGGCGAAGACCTCGGTGAGGGTCCCGTCGGCGTTGCCCTGGCGCCAGTCGTCCACGGAGATCCGGCCCTCGGCGACCTCGTAGCCGAGGTCGGCGGCGATCCGCAGCAGCGAGGCTCGGGTGATCCCCGGCAGCAGCGAACCGGACAGCTCGGGGGTCACGATGCGGTCCCCGTACACGAAGTACAGGTTCATCCCGCCCATCTCCTCGATCCAGCGGCGCTCGATCGCGTCCAGCCAGACCACCTGGTCACAGCCCTGCTCGGCGGCCTCGGCCTGGGCGACGAGGGAGGCCGCGTAGTTGCCGCCCGCCTTGGCCGCGCCGGTGCCGCCGGGCGCGGCGCGGACGTACTCCTCCGAGAGCCAGACCGAGACCGGCTGCACCCCGCCGGGGAAGTAGGCCCCGGCCGGGGAGGCGATCACCACGAAGAGGTACTCGTTCGAGGGCCGGACACCCAGCCCGACCTCGGTGGCGAACATGAAGGGCCGCAGGTAGAGGGACTGCTCTCCGTGGCCCGGCACCCACTCCTTGTCCTGGGTGACCAGCGCGTCACACGCCTCGATGAAGGTCTGGACGGGGAGCTCGGGCATGGCGATGCGGCGCGCGGACGCCTGGAACCGCTCGGCGTTCTGCTCGGGGCGGAACGTGGCCACGGACCCGTCGGGGCGGCGGTACGCCTTGAGCCCCTCGAAGATGGTCTGGGCGTAGTGCAGCGTCATGTTCGCCGGATCGATCGAGAGCGGGGCGTACGGCACGAGCTGGGCCTCGTGCCAGCCGCGGCCCTCGGTCCACTTGATGGTCACCATGTGATCGGTGAAGTGGCGGCCGAATCCGGGGTTGGCCAGGATCTTCTCCCGCTCGGCGGCGGGGAGGGGGTGGGACGAGGGCTTGAGCTCGATCGTGGGCGTCGTCATGGCAGGTAGTCCTTCACCTTCGGTTGTGGCGGACCGCGCTCACACCATCCTGCCCGTGATCGGTACTAGGACGTCCAAGCTCTTCTTCACACAACGGCCCCACCGGGGATTATCTCCTAGGTGAGGCCGCGGAAGGAGCGTTGTGCAACGCGCGGCCCAGGTCGATGGTCGCACCCAGCCGCGCGGTGGCACAGGCTGGGGTCAGCCGGATACTCGGGCGGCGAGCGCGTCGCCGATCTCGTCGGTGGTGCGCGGCGCGGCCGCGTCCCGCCCGGCGAGGTCCTCGGCGACGGCGGCCTCGATACGGGCCGCCTCGTCCCCGTAGCCGAGGTGCGACAGGAGCAGGGCCACCGACAGGACGGTCGCCGTCGGGTCGGCCTTGCCGGTGCCCGCGATGTCCGGCGCGGAGCCGTGGACCGGCTCGAACATCGGCGGGAAGGCGCCGGAGGGGTTGATGTTGCCGCTCGCGGCGAGCCCGATGCCGCCGGTGACGGCGGCGGCGAGGTCGGTGAGGATGTCACCGAAAAGGTTGTCGGTGACGATCACGTCGAACCGCTCCGGCTGGGTGACGAAGAAGATCGTCGCGGCGTCGACGTGCAGATAGTCGGTGGTGACCTCGGGGTACTCCTGGCCGACCCGGTCGAAGATGTTCTTCCACAGGTGGCCGGCGTGCACCAGGACGTTGTTCTTGTGCACGAGGGTCAGCTTCTTGCGCGGCCGGGCGTTGGCCCGCTCGTAGGCGTCCCGGACCACGCGCTCGACACCGTAGGCGGTGTTGAGGCTGACCTCGGTGGCGACCTCGGCCGGGGTGCCGGTGCGCAGCGAGCCGCCGTTGCCCACGTACGGGCCCTCGGTGCCCTCGCGGACGACCACGAAGTCGATGTCGGGGCGGCCGGCCAGCGGGGTCGGGGTGTTCGGGAAGAGCTTCGACGGACGCAGGTTGACGTAGTGGTCGAAGGCGAAGCGCAGCTTGAGCAGCAGCCCGCGCTCCAGCACGCCCGAGGGCACCGACGGGTCGCCGATGGCGCCGAGCAGGATCGCGTCGTGGTTCTTCAGCGACTCCAGGTCCGCGTCCGGCAGGGTCTCGCCGGTGGCGTGCCAGTGCTGGGCGCCGAGGTCGTAACTCTGGGTCTCCAGCTTCACGTCCTGGGGAAGGGCGGCGGAGAGGACCTTCAGGCCCTGGGCAACGACCTCCTGGCCGATACCGTCACCGGGGATCACTGCGAGGCGAATGCTGCGAGACATACCGGGACCCTACCGCTCGTCCCATGGATTGACATAGCCGTTCCGCCATTCGGACATCCACCCAGCGGCAATCACCCGTTCACCCCCTGTATGGTGCGCCGTTGACCGCCCGGGGGACATTCCGGTCCATGGACACACCACGGTTCGGCGTACCGGAGCGGCTCGCCCAGCGGATGACCATGGCGGAGCAGCATGAGTATCTGCGGGCCCGGCTCTCCCGGCGCCGAGTGCTGCGCGGGGGCGCCGCCACGGCGGGGACGGTCGCGGGCGCGGGGCTGCTGGGCGGGGCGGCGTGCGCCGCCGACACAACGCCTGCGCCCGTCGCGGGCCCGAAGCCGGTGACCGCCACGGTGGACGGTGCGCTGGTCGCCCCGTTCGGCCGCCATCTGGCCTTCGGCGCCGATCCGCGGACGCAGATGCGGATCTCCTGGCAGGTCCCGTTCGCCGTGCGCAAGCCCTATGTGCGGATCGGCACGAGCCCGCTGGAGCTCACGCGCAAGGTCGAGGCCGAGATCCGCTCTCTGCACACCCCGTCGCTGAGCGACAAGCTGCCCGCGGTCGACCAGTTCTATCTGCACGCCGCGGTGGACGATCTGCGCCCTGGGACCACCTATTACTACGGCGTCGGTCATGCGGACCGCGACCCGGCCGAGCCGCGGCACTTCTCGTCCGTGGGCACCTTCCGCACCGCGCCGGAACGGCCCGGGAAGTTCGTTTTCACCGCCTTCGGCGACCAGGGGGTGAGCTATGACGCGCTCGCCAACGACCAGTTGATCCTTGGCCAGAACCCGTCGTTCCATCTGCACGCCGGGGACCTGTGCTACGCGGACACCACCGGCCACGGGAAGAAGACCGACCTGTACGACGCCCGGGTCTGGGACTCCTTCCTCGCCCAGACCGACTCGGTCGCGGCGAGCGTGCCGTGGATGGTGACGACCGGCAACCACGACATGGAGGCGTGGTACTCCCCCGACGGCTACGGCGGCCAGCTCGCCCGCTGGTCCCTGCCGGACAACGGCCCGGATCCGCGCAAGGCGCCCGGGGTCTATTCGTTCGTCTACGGAAACGTGGGCGTGGTCGCGCTGGACGCCAATGACGTCTCGTACGAGATCACCCCCAACAAGGGGTACACCGACGGTGCGCAGACCCGCTGGCTGGACCGGCGCCTGGGGCAGCTTCGCAAGCGGCCCGGCATCGACTTCCTGGTGGTCTTCTTCCACCACTGCGCCTACTCCACGACCAGCGCCCACGCCTCGGACGGCGGGGTGCGCGACACCTGGGTGCCGCTGCTGGAGAAGCACCAGGTGGACCTGGTCATCAACGGCCACAACCACGTCTACGAGCGGACCGACGCGATCCGGGGCGGCAAGGTCGCCCGCCGGGTCCCCATCGAGGGAAGCGCCGACGCGGTGCGCGACGGGATCGTCTATGTGACGGCGGGCGGGGCGGGCGCGAAGCTCTACGAGTTCCCGGTGCCCGACAGCTACGAGGGGCACATCAAGGACCTCGACGAGGTGAAGACCTACCACTGGACGAAGGACGGGGAGAAGAACCGGGACAGCGCGGACTGGTCCCGCGTCCGCTACACCGGCTTCTCCTTCCTCGCCGTGGAGGTGGAGCCGGGCCCCCGCCCCAGGCTCACGGTCACGGCCCTGGCGGAGTCGGGCGAGCGAGTGGACCGCTTCGAGGTCACCCGGCCCCGGCGTCAGTGACCGGTGGCACCGCCGTTGTCACGGCGGTCGAGGGCACGCTGCAGCGCGGCAGCCGCCTTCTTGCGGTCGGTGTCGTCGGTCTTGCGGCGGATCCTGCGGACAGTCGTCTCGGCCATGATCACATCTCCTCTGCTGAACCCCGGTGGACCGGGAGGAAGGAAAACTCCCCGAGAAGGTGGCTGCCGGAAGAGGCGGGGGCCTGGGTGCGGCAGGGGTCACCTGCGCGTGTGCACCGGCCGCGGCCGCCATCGCTGGATGCAGCGAGACGTTCGGCTTCCACAAAAGTAAGGCAGCGGAGCGTCAGTGTCTGCACAATTACTCGGACGTCCTACTATCTGAGACGCGAACAGGGTGACATCGGCCACTGACCCAGGGTGATCACATAGCGGCACCGCGCCGATAGTCGAGGCCGACCCCCGTCCGACCTCGACCACGGCGGCCGATCGCAGGTCGTCGTGGGCGATCCCGCGCCTGGTTACCCACGTAAACTGCGGTAAATAGTGCCTACTTGACTGCTTGACGCTAGCACCGCCGCGCGTCGGGCGTCCACAGATTTCCCCCTACGCGCCCCCGGACAGCACGCCGCCCCCGGACCGCACTGAAGCGGTCCGGGGGCGGGGTCGCGGGGCGGAGGGGCCGGGCCCGTCCGCGCGGGCGGTCAGCCCATGTGCGGGTAGCGGTAGTCGGTCGGCGGGACCAGGGTCTCCTTGATGGAGCGGGTGGAGGTCCAGCGCATCAGGTTCTGCTTGGCGCCCGCCTTGTCGTTGGTGCCGGACGCGCGGCCACCACCGAAGGGCTGCTGGCCGACGACGGCACCGGTCGGCTTGTCGTTGATGTAGAAGTTGCCGGCCGCGAAGCGCAGCGCCTCACAGGTGGCGGCGGCAGCCGCGCGGTCCTGGGCGATGACGGCGCCGGTCAGCCCGTACGGGGCGGCCGACTCCATCTGCTGGAGCATCGCGTCGTACTCGTCGTCCTCGTAGACGAACACCCCGAGGATGGGGCCGAAGTACTCGTCCTTGAAGATCTCGTTCTCCGGGTCGGTGGAGGCCAGCACGGTCGGGCGGACGAACCAGCCCTCGCCGTCGTCGTAGCTGCCGCCCGCGACGACCTCGACCGTCGGGTCGGACTTCGCCCGGTCGATCGCGGCCTTGTTCTTGGCGAAGGCGCGCTCGTCGATGACCGCGCCCATGAAGTTGCCGAGGTCGGTGACATCGCCCATGGTCAGCCCGTTGACCTCGGTGGCGAACTCCTCCTTGAGGCCGTTCTCCCACAGGGAGCGCGGCACATAGGCACGGGAGGCCGCGGAGCACTTCTGGCCCTGGAACTCGAAGGCGCCACGGGTCATCGCCGTCTTGAGCACCGCCGGGTCGGCGGACGGGTGGGCGACGATGAAGTCCTTGCCGCCGGTCTCACCGACCAGCCGCGGATAGGTCTTGTAGTTCTCGATGTTGTTGCCGACCGTCTTCCACAGGTACTGGAAGGTCCGGGTGGAACCGGTGAAGTGGATGCCCGCGAGGTCCGGGTGGGCCAGGGCCACCTTGGAGACGTCCTTGCCGTCGCCCGTGACCAGGTTGATCACGCCCTTGGGCAGCCCGGCCTCCTCCAGAACCTCCATCAGCAGCACGGCGGCGTGCGTCTGGGTCGGGGACGGCTTCCACACCACCACATTGCCCATCAGGGCGGGGGCGGTCGGGAGGTTGCCCGCGATGGCGGTGAAGTTGAAGGGGGTGATCGCGTAGACGAACCCCTCCAGCGGCCGGTGGTCGCTGCGGTTCCAGACCCCGGGCGAGTTGGCCACCGGCTGCTCGGCCAGGATCTGGCGCGCGAAGTGGACGTTGAACCGCCAGAAGTCGATCAGCTCACAGGGGGTGTCGATCTCGGCCTGCTGCGCGGTCTTCGACTGACCCAGCATGGTGGAGGCGGCGAGCGTCTCCCGCCAGGGGCCGGAGAGCAGATCGGCGGCCTTGAGGATGACCGCGGCACGGTCGTCGAAGCTGAGCGCGCGCCACGCCGGGGCCGCGGCCAGGGCGGCGTCGATCGCGTCCTGCGCGTCCTGCTGGGTGGCGTTGGCGTAGGTGCCCAGGCGGACGGAGTGCTTATGCGGCTGGACGACGTCGAAGCGCGTCCCCGCTCCCATCCGCTTCTCGCCGCCGATGGTCATCGGCAGGTCGATGGGGTTCTCACCGAGCTCCTTGAGCTTGGTCTCGAGGCGGGCACGCTCCGGGGTGCCGGGCGCGTAGGTGTGCACCGGCTCGTTCACCGGCACGGGGACCTGGGTGACGGCGTCCATGATGGCCGTTGTCTCCTTCGATCGTCGGGTTGCGAGGTCTGCGATGCCGGGAGCGGTCAGCGACGGCCGACCAGCGAGCGCAGGAAGAATGTGAGGTTGGCGGGGCGCTCCGCGAGGCGGCGCATGAAGTACCCATACCAGTCTGTGCCATACGGGACGTAAACCCGCATACGGTGGCCCTCCGCCACCAGCCGCTCCTGCTCGGCCACACGGATCCCGTACAGCATCTGGAACTCGTACTCGTCCAGCTTGCGCCCGAGCCGGTGCGCCAGATCCTGGGCGATGGCCACCATGCGCGGATCGTGCGAGCCGATCATGGGATAGCCCTCACCGGCCATCAGGATCTTCAGACAGCGCACATAGGAGCGGTCCACCTCGCGCTTGTCCTGGTAGGCGACGCTCGCCGGCTCGTTGTACGCGCCCTTCACCAGCCGCACCCGGGAGCCTTCCCCGGCCAGTGCCCGGCAGTCGTCCTCGGTCCGGAAGAGATAGGACTGGAGGACCGCGCCGGTCTGCGGGAAGCGAGTGCGCAGCTCGCCGAGGATGGCGAGGGTGGAGTCCACCGTGGTGTGGTCCTCCATGTCGAGCGTGACCGTCGTACCCGCCGCGGCGGCGGCCTCCACGACCGGGGTCACATTGGCCAGGGCCAGATCGTGGCCCCCGGGCAGTGCCTGTCCGAAGGCGGAGAGCTTCACGGACATCTCCGCCCGCCCGGCGAGCCCCTCGGCGGCCAGCGCCTCGGTCAGCGCCAGATAGGCGTCACGGCTGCGCAGCGCCTCGACCCGGTCGGTCACGTCCTCGCCCAGATGGTCCAGGGTGACGTCCAGGCCGCGGGCGGTCAGGGACCGCACTGAGCCCAGGGACTCGGTAAGCCGCTCCCCGGCGATGAAACGGTCCACCATCGGGCGGGTGACCGGCGCGGCCGAGACGAGACGGCGGATGGCGGCACTGCGCGAAGCGGCAAGCAGCACGGGTCCCAGCACGGGGCACCTCCACGATGACGGCCGACGAACGGCATGAGCAACTCACCGTGAAACTTAAGGATGGCTCGGATCCCGGACCATCGACAGCTGTCACGCATCCGTGGCCGGGATCTCAGACATCTGTATGAGAATGTGAGGGGTGAAACCGGGAAGAGGCGGGACCCATGCGCGACGACTACCAGCAGCTGGTGGACGAGATCACGGCGGTGCTCCGGGCACCCGCGACCCTGGAGAACCGCGACTTCGCACTGATCGCATTCGGCGCCCAGGACAGCGAGGACCGCGATGACACGGAGGAGCCCGCGCTGGACCCGGTCCGCACCCGCTCGATCCTCCAGCGCCGCTCGACGGCGGCGGTGCGGGCCTGGTTCGAGGCGTTCGGGATCGCACGGGCGCAGGCGCCGCTGCGGATTCCGCCCGACCCGGCGGCCGGGGTGTTCATGGGCCGTATCTGCCTGCCCGTCCGGCACCGCGGGGTGGTGCACGGCTATGTCTGGCTGCTGGACGACGGCCACCTCTCCGATCTGGAGCTGGGCGGCCGGTCCGGCGCGCCGGACCCCCGGCTGGCCCGCGCGATGGAGACCGCGGACCGCATCGGGGCGCTGCTGGCGGCCGAGGCGCGGGCCGGTGAGGAGCTCGGCGAGCTGCTGCGCGATGTGCTGACCGGGCCACCGGCCGGCCGGGACACCGCCCGCGCCGGGCTGCGGACCGCGCTGCGCGGAGCGGGCGACGGGCCGCTGGCGCTGGTGGCGGTGGTGCCGTGGACGCCGGGGACCGGCGAGGACGCGGACCATCCCGGGCTCCCCCACCTCCCGGGCATCGTGGCCGCGTGCGCGCTGCCCGGGACCGCGGCGGCGGCGGGGGCGGGGCTGGCGACGCTGGTCCGGCTGCGCGCGGCCACCGCCCTGGACCCGGCCCGTACGACGGCCGAACAGCTACTGCGCTCCCCCCGGGCCACCGCGGGCTCCCCGAACGGGGTACCGGCCAGGGCGGCCGCGGGGGTCAGCGCTCCCCGGCGCGGGCTGGAGGAGCTGCCCGCCGCCTGGCAGGAGGCCCTGGCCGCCGCGCGGGCGGCCCACGCCGATATGCGCCTGGGGCCGGTCGCGGAGTGGTCCGCCATCGGCCCGTACCGTCTGCTGGCCGCGTTGCCCGCGCTGCAGCCCGATGCCGCCGTACGCCCGCTGCTGGAGCCCGCCCACGCCGAACTCGCCCGCACCGCCGAGACCTTCCTCGACTGCGCGGGCCAGGCCGGGCGCACCGCCGCGCGGCTGGGCATCCACCGGCAGACGCTCTACTACCGCCTGTCCCGGGTGCGGCAGCTGACCGGTCTCGACCTGGACGCGGGCGAGGACCGGCTACTGCTCCACATGACCCTCAAGGCCGCCCGTCTCGGGGCGCCGCGGCGCTGAGCCCCTGGCCCCGAGGTCAGCCCGCGGGGGACACGGGGGCGTCAGGCGCCGGGAGTGCGTCGGGGGCCGCGGGGGCGTCGCCGACGATCCGCCGCATCGCCTCGACGAGGTCATGGGCGCTGGGCATGAGGTCGGGGTCGATGGCCATCTGGACGATCATGCCGCTCACCAGGGTCATATAGAACGAGCCCATGACCCGCGAGGTCTCCTCGTCGACGTCGCGCTCGTCGATGCCGTGGATCAGCCCCACCAGCCCCTGGCGTCCCTCCGGTTGGGCCCGGCCGAAGGCCGCCCGCAGCTCGGGATCGTGTCGAACCTGCAGGATGGCCTCCAACTGGGACTGCCACATCGCCTGGTGCTTGCCGAACAGTTCGAGCACCCGGGTCCAGCGGGTCTCGAACCGCTCCCGCAACTCGGTGTCCTGGCCATCGCCCGCCGGGTCGTCCGACTCCAGGGACCGCTGGACGTCATCGGCCCAGTCGCCCATGGCCGCGAAGAGCGCCTCCCGCATCAGGGCGTCCTTCGAGCCGTAGTGGTAGCCGATGGAGGCCAGGTTGGCACCCGAGGCGGCCACGATGTCCCGCGCCGTCGTACGGGACCAGCCCTTCTCCTCGATGCAGCGCTTGGCCCCGGCCAGCAGATCCTCTCGATGTCCCATGGCACGAGGGTATCCCGATCCCATACGAGCGTCCTAGACGCACGTTTTACACAGCCGTACTATACACTTGTTTAAGACGCTCGTATATTCACCGCCATGACCTCGACCTCGACCTCGATCTCGACCTCCACCGGCCCGCGCGCCGGACGCAAGGAATGGACCGCCTTCGTGGTCCTGATGCTTCCGCTCCTCCTGGTCTCCATGGATGTGTCGGTGCTGTACTTCGCGGTGCCGGCCATCAGCCGGGAGCTGCACCCGAGTTCCACCCAGCAGCTATGGATCTTCGACATCTACGCCTTCGCCCTCGCCGGGCTGCTCATCACCATGGGAGCGCTGGGCGACCGCTTCGGACGGCGGAAGCTGCTGCTGTTCGGGGCCGCGGCCTTCGGCGCCGCGTCCGTCGCGGCGGCGTACGCCCAGAGCGCCGAGATGCTCATCGCCGCACGGGCGGTGCTCGGGATCGGCGGCGCGACGCTGATGCCGTCGACGATGGCGCTGATCCGCAATCTCTTCCTCGACGAGAAGCAGCGGGCCACGGCGATCGCGTTCTGGTCGTCGGCCATGGCGGGCGGTATCGCGCTGGGCTCGGTGCTGAGCGGGGTGATGATCGAGCACTTCTGGTGGGGCTCGGTCTTCCTGATCAACGTTCCGGCGATGGTGCTGCTGCTGGCGCTGGTGCCGCTCCTGGTGCCGGAGTTCAAGGACCCGAAGCCCGGGGCATTCGATCTGCCGAGCGTGCCGCTGTCGTTGGCCGCCGTGCTTCCGGTGATCTACGGACTGAAGAAGACGGCCGCCGACAACGGCGTCAGCCCGATCCCGCTGCTGTCCATCCTGGCCGGTCTCGCCATCGGCGCCGTCTTCATACGGCGTCAGCGCACCCGCCGCGACGCCATGATCAGCCCGGAGCTGTTCCACCACCGCGGCTTCGGCCCGGCGATCGCGCTCAACGCGCTGGCCACCTTCGCCACGATGGGCTCGGCCTACTTCACCACCCAGTATCTGCAGTCGGTGCTCGGCAAGGGCCCGCTGGAGGCGGCGCTGTGGAGCCTGGCCCCGGCCGTCTGCGTCGGCGTCGCCGGACCGGCGGCGGCCGCGGTGGTCCGGCGCGGCGCCGACCGGGCCCAGGTGATCGGCGCCGGCTTCGTGACCGGGGCCATCGGCTACGGGATTCTGGCCCTGGCCGGCACGGCCGCGCTGTGGACGGTGCTGATCGGCGCCGCCGTCCTGGCCAGCGGGATCGTCATGGTGATGTCGCTGGTCACCGACATGGCGATCGGCACCGTCCCGCCGAAGCGGGCCGGTTCGGCTGCCGCGCTGCTGGAGACGGGCCAGGAGTTCGGCGGGGCGATGGGCATGGCGGTGCTCGGCAGCGTCGGCACGGCCGTCTACCGGAGCGACGTCAAGGACTCGCTGGGCGGCGGGCTGCCCAGCGGCGCGCTCGACCAAGTGCACGAGACGCTGGGCGCCGCCGTCGCCGTGGCGGAAAAGCTGAAGGGGCGGGCCGGGGAGCAGATGCTGGACACGGCGCGTGAGGCGTTCACCCACGGGATGCGGATCGCGTGCGGGGCCGGGGCGCTGGTCCTGGTGGCGGCCGCGGTGCTGGCCCTGGTGACGCTGCGTCGGGTCGGGGCCGCCGGGCCCACGGCCGGGGTGCGGCCACGGCCGGGGGCGCGGCCACGGCCGGGGGCGCGGCCACGGCCGGGGGCGCGGCCACGGCCGGGGGCGCGGCCACGGCCGGGGGCGCGGCCACGGCCGGGGGCGCGGCCACGGCCGGGGGCGCGGCCACGGCCGTGGAGGTGCCCTCGACCGGCGCGGGTGCGCCCTCGACCGGCGCGGACGGGACGGCAAACCACGGCGAGATGGTGAGCGAAGCGGCGGCGCCGGGGCGCTGAGCCGTGGCACACCGGAGGGGACCTCGCCGATGTGGGGTCCCCTCCGGCGTTACGCGCGGGGCGAGTTGACCGTCACACGCGGCGCGCCACGGCCGGACGCGTCGAATCCGTATCGAACACGACGGCAACCATCTCCCGCCCGGCGGCAACCAGAGGACGGCGGCCGGACGACACGGCCGTCCGAGGGCTGAGCAGCCCCACGCGAGAGGAGTGACGCACCGTGCGCATCACCAGAGCGTTAGCGGCGGCCGGGCTCGCCGTCGCCTTCCTGATCGGCGCGGCCCACACACCGCGGGCCGTCGCGGGCGAACTGCCGGGCGACACACGGTTCTTCAACGACCCCGACTCGCTCGTCAACAAGTGGGTCGCCGCCAATCCGGGCGACTCCCGGCAGCCGCGCATCGCCTCGCGGATCGCCGGTCAGCCCCAGGCCCTGTGGTTCTCCCGGTACTCCCCCGCCACCGTCACCGCGGACGTCCGCAAGGTCACCTCCGCCGCCTCCGGCAAGGGCCAGACGCCTGTCCTGGTGTCGTATCAGATCCCCAACCGCGACTGCGGCGGGGCCTCGGCGGGCGGCGCGCCCGACCTCGCGAGCTATGACGCATGGGTGCGCGCCTTCGCCGCCGGGCTGGGCAGCGGACCCGCGATCGTCATCCTCGAACCCGACTCGATCGCGCTCATCAGTTGCCTCTCCCCCTCCGAACTGAGCGGCCGCTATGCCTCACTGGCCCGTGCGGCGACCGCCATCCACGGTGCGAACCCCAACGCCCGGGTGTACTTCGACGCCGGGCACTCGGCCTGGAACAGCGCCGCCGTCCAGGCGTCGCGGCTCCGCTCGGCCGGGGTGCTGACCAGCGGCGACGGCATCTACAGCAATGTCTCCAACTTCCGCCGCACCGTCGACGAGGTGGCCTTCGCCAAGAGCGTGCTCGCCCAGCTCGGCACCTCCTCGGGGCTCACCGCCGTCATCGACACCAGCCGCAATGGCAACGGCCCCGCCCCCGACAACACCTGGTGCGACCCCCACGGCCGCAAAGTCGGCGAAAACCCGACGGCGAACACCGGCGACCCCGCCATCGACGCCTATCTGTGGATCAAGCCGCCGGGCGAACTGGACGGCTGCGCGGGCGCGGCGGGCACCTTCTCGCCGGACTACGCATACGAGTTGGCGGGCTGAGCGCACGCGACCCCGGTCACAGGTGGTCGATCTCGGTGAGGTCGATGTCGATGGTGAACGGGACCGGAAGCTTGATCCGCTCGTGGTAGATGCCGGTCGGGACATACGTACGCGTCACCGTATTGAGCTCGAAAACCTGGACGACCGGACGTCGGCCCTCACCGTGCTCGACCAGCCAGAAGTGCGGAATTCCCGCCTCGGCGTAGAGCTGTGGCTTGCGCTTGCGGTCACGTGACTCCGACTCCGGCGAGACGACCTCCACCACGAGCACGGCGTCGGCCGCCTGGAAACCCGTTTCATGCGCCTCGGTAGTCACCGCCTCGGCACGCAGGATCGCGATATCGGGCTCGGGGCGGTTGCGCTTATCGACGGCAATGGTCATCTCGCGACAGACCCGGACCGACTCGGGCACCGATGCCCGGAGCCCCTTCTCCAGCAAGTACATGGCCAGCGAATGAAAATACTTCTGCGGGCTCACGAAGACGAGGCTCCCGTCGATCAGCTCAGTGTGCGGCGGGAGCTCCGGCATGCGGTCAAGATCATCTGCAGTGAATCCGCCCGGGGGCGGAAAAGCCCAGGCCGGAAGCGGTTCAGCAGTCATGGTTCCTCCCATGGACGGGATTCTGGCCGCGCGACCAAGGGTAGCGGGCAGGAACAGCGGAGACGCCACCCACACGAGTGGAGGCAGCTTTCGCCGTTGACCCGTGTCGACTAGGCACCCAGCCCGCGCAGGAACACCTCCAGCCCCCCGAAGAACTCCCGCTCGACCCCCACACTCCGCGCCTGTCGCGCCGTTTCGGCCATGTACGGGAACGCGTCGGACGGCAGCTCGGCGATGGCGACCGTGCCCGTGCCGGACAGCGGCCCGAGGTGTTCGAGCTGGATCGCCCCGATCACATAGCCGAGCAGGGCGCGCAGCGCGACGACCCGCCGTTCGCCGTCCAGGCCCGCCTCGGTGAGGATCGCCAGCGCCGTCTCCGACCAGCGCAGTCCGCTGGGGGAACGGTGCCGGTGGGTGAGGGTCAGCGGGAGGACCGCGGGGTGGGCGATGATCGTGTCGCGCAGCCGCCCGACCATGATCCGGAGCCGTTCCTCCCAGGGGGTCCCGGGCTCCGGCGGCGTGGTGTCGACGGCACTGAGGACACGCTCGACCACCAGCCCTTCGAGCTCCTCGCGATCATCGACATAGCGATAGAGCGCCATCGCGCTCATCCCGAGTTCCTTGGCGACGGCACGCATCGAGAGCCCGGCAAGCCCCTCGCGGTCGAGAACGGCGAGGGCGGCCGAGGCGAGCCGATCGGGGGTGAGGGAGCGGGGACGTGGCATGGCGGTTGACAGCGTACGGCATACGCCTACGCTGGTAAGCGTATGCCGTACGCCTACGAAAGGGGGCTCCCATGGAGCCCGGTTCCGTCGTCGCAGCCCGTACCCTCACCCCCGTGACCGGCCCGGACGTCGCCGTCCCCGACCCCGGCCGGCTGATCCACCTTCAGTTCCGGCGCTTCGCCGGATGCCCCGTCTGCAATCTCCATCTGCGGTCGATCGTGCGGCGCCATCAGGAGATCGGGGCGGCCGGAGTCCGGGAGGTGGTGGTCTTCCACTCGCCCGCCGAGGAGTTGCGGAAGCATACGGACGAGCTGCCGTTCGCCGTCGTCGCCGACCCCGGGAAGCGGCTGTACCGGGAGTTCGGGGTGGAGCAGGCGCCCAGCGCCCTGCTCAGCCCGCGCGCCTGGGGGCCGATCGCGCGGGCTCTGCTGACCGGCACGTGGGCGGTCGTCCGTGGCCGGGAGAAGCTCCCCTCGCCCAGCCAGCCCGGGGGCAGGCTGGGGCTGCCCGCGGACTTCCTGATCGGCGGGGACGGCCGCGTCATCGCCGCCAAGCACGGCGAACACGCCTATGACCAGTGGTCGGTGGACGAGCTGCTGGCGCTGGCCGCCCGCGCCCCGCGCCCCGACCCGGCCCCCTGATCCACCAGCGCCGAAGGCCCTCCGCTCCGGCGGTGGAGCGGAGGGCCTCAGAAAGGCGAGGCGCCGTCAGCCCATATGCGCGGGCAGCGGGGTGGCGCCTTCGGCACCCGGCTCCCGCACGGGGCGCGGGGTGTTCATCAGCAGCGCGATGAACACGGCGGCGCCCACGAGAATCGAGGAGGAGACGACGAAGGCGTGCGAGAAGCCCTCCACCAGACCCGCCTTGGCGGTCCGCGGTGTCATCCGCCCGGCGTGCGAGGCCATGTAGTCGGAGGTCACGCTGGTGGCGATGGTGTTGAGCATCGCCGTGCCGATCGAACCGCCGATCTGCTGGGCGGTGTTGACGGTGGCCGAGGCGACCCCCGCGTCCCCCTCCCCCACCCCGTGGGTCGCGTAGTTCATCGAGGGCGCCATCACCAGGCCCATGCCGAAGCCGACCAGGAGCTCGGCGGGCAGCACCCCCGCCGCGTACGAGCTGTCGACGTCCAGCGGCACCAGCAGTGCGACACCGGTGGCCGCGATCAGCAGACCGGGCGCCACCAGCAGGCGCGGCGGCACCTTGGGGATGAGGCGGGAGGCCACGCCGCCCGCGCCGACCAGCACCGCCCCGGTCATCGGCAGGAACGCCACACCGGTGAGCAGCGCCGAGTACCCCTTGACGAGCTGCATGTAGTACGTGAGGAAGAGGAACATCGCGAACATGCCGATCACCGAGAGGCCGACCGCCAGATAGGCGCTGCCACGGGTGCGGTCCGCCACCACGCGCGGCGGCAGCAGTGGCCGCGCCACGCTCCGCTCCACCAGGACGAAGGCGAGGAGCAGCACCGCGCCCAGGATGAGCAGCCCGGTCACCAGCCGGGAGTCCCAGCCCTTGGACTCGGCCTCGCTGCATCCGTAGACCACGGCCACCAGCCCGCACACCGCCAGCAGCACACCGGGGATGTCGAAACGGGCCCGGCCCCCGGCGCGGGTGTCGGTGGGCAGTACGGACCAGCCCACGGCGGCGACGACGGCGATCGGCACATTGACGTACAGGCACCAGCGCCAGTCGAGGTACTCGGTCAGCAGTCCGCCGACGACCAGGCCGATCGCACCGCCGCCCGCGGCGATCGCGCCGAAGATGCCGAACGCCTTGGCTCGCTCACGGGGCTCGGTGAAGTTCACCGCGAGCAGCGACAGCGCCGAGGGGGCGAGCAGTGCGGCGAACGCGCCCTGCAGGGCGCGGGCCGAGAGCAGCATCTCGAACCCGGAGGCGGCGCCGCCGAGCGCGGAGGCACCGGCGAACCCCAGCAGGCCGATGAGGAAGGCGCGCTTACGGCCGGTGTAGTCCGCGATCCGGCCGCCGAGCAGCAGCAGACTGCCGAACGCCAGGGTGTAGGCGGTGATGACCCACTGCCGATCGCCGTCGGAAATGCCGAGGTCCTTCTGGGCCGACGGCAGGGCGATGTTCACGATGGTGATGTCGAGGACGATCATCAGCTGGGCCAGGCCGATGAAGACGAGTGCGAGCCAGCGCCGGGGGTTCGCCTCGGGCGGCGTCTTTGAGGGCTGGGACATGACCATGCCTTTCTGGTCTTGCGGAAGGCGAGCGGAGCGGGAGATCAGTCGGCGTCGGACTGGGCGGAGTCGTCAGCGCGGGCTTCGGAGCGGGCGGCGCGGGCTTCTCGGGCGTCGCGGGCAGCGCAGGCGTCGTCGATCACTCGCTGCCGGAGGCGTTTGAATGCCGCGGCGTCGACGGCCGGGCCGCCGAGCGGGGTGGTGGGCCGCGGGGAGCCGGTGGGGCGCAACCCGTCGATATAGACATCCAGTTGGCGATGGGCCAGGGCGTCATCGTCGGCGAACCGGCCACCGCCGGGCAGCGGCCGCGACAGCCGCATGATCATCATCGTGATGTCGCCGAAGACGACATCGAGCCGGATCAGCCCCTGGGCCTGGGCACGCAGCAGCAGCGCGTCGATCGGGTCGACGACATCGCCGGGGACGCCGTCGAGGATCTCGTCGACGGTGAAACGGCCCAGCAGCGCGGGCATCACCGAGCCGATCTTGAGATCGAGGGCGGCGTGCATAAAGCGGCGCAGCGCGAGCTGGGCGTCGTCCTCCTCGGCGGCGGCCCGGCTCCCGGCCTCGACCAGTGCGGTCAGCACCTCGATGGCGACCCCTCGGTGCAGATCGTCGCGGTGCGGAAAGCGTCGGTAGAGGGTCGCGATGCCGACCCCGGCGCGCCGGGCTATCTCATCCAGCGGGGCATCGGGCCCCTGATCGGCGAAGACCTCGCGGGCGGCGCGCAGGATCTGCTCCCGGTTGCGCCGCGCGTCGGCGCGCATGGGCGGGACGTCGGCAAGGGCGTCGGCGTCGGTGTCTGCGGACACGGGGCTCTCCTGACAGCGCATACGAAAGCTATGTGGAGAAATTTTCTCCACATAGCGATGAGAGTAGCGAGCCGACCCGCGTTATTCAACACATGATGAAAAAGATCTGGAACCCCTCCGACACGCCCTGCCGCCAGGGACGCACAACGAATCTGGGCCCGGCCCCCGCCGAAGCGGGGACCGGGCCCAGATGGGTGACTGCCTACGCGGCTCAGGCCAGATTGACCGAGCGGGCCGAGGAGGCGCCGATCTCCTCGGCGATCTCGGTGAGCACGGGCTGCGGAATGGTGTCGTCCACCGTGAGCGCCACCAGCGCGGCACCGCCCGCCGCCGCCCGCGAGACCTGCATCCCGGCGATGTTGATACCCGCCTCGCCGAGGATGCGGCCGAGCGTGCCGACCACACCCGGGCGGTCGGTGTAGCGGAGGAAGGCCATGTGGTCGGCGAGCGCCAGATCCACGTCGTACTCCCCGACCGCGACGATCTTCTGCTGGTGCTTGTGACCGGCCAGCGTGCCGGAGATCGAGACCTCCTCGCCGCCCGACAGGGTGCCGCGCACGGTCACCACATTGCGGTGCTCGCTCGACTCCGAGCTGGTGGTCAGCCGCACCTCGACACCGCGCTCCTGCGCGAACAGCGGTGCGTTCACATACGACACGGTCTCGTCGACGATGTCCTCGAAGACACCCTTGAGCGCCGACAGCTCCAGCACCTTGACGTCGTGCTGGGTGATCTCGCCGTACACCTCGACATCGAGACGGACCGCGACCTCGCCCGCGAGCGCGGTGAAGATCCGCCCCAGCTTCTCGGCCAGCGGCAGCCCGGGGCGCACGTCCTCGGCGATGACGCCACCCTGGACGTTCACCGCGTCCGGGACCAGCTCGCCGGCCAGCGCCAGCCGCACCGAGCGGGCGACCGCGATGCCCGCCTTCTCCTGGGCCTCACCGGTGGAGGCGCCCAGATGCGGGGTGACCACCACATTGTCGAACTCGAACAGCGGGGACTCGGTGCACGGC
Source organism: Streptomyces sp. 11-1-2 (assembly GCF_003595545.1). Taxonomy (NCBI): domain Bacteria; kingdom Bacillati; phylum Actinomycetota; class Actinomycetes; order Kitasatosporales; family Streptomycetaceae; genus Streptomyces; species Streptomyces sp. 11-1-2. Next base: position 7,637,280 of record NZ_CP022545.1, on the reverse strand, counting down.
TCCTGGGAGAAGACGTCCAGCCCGGCCCCGGCCACCCGGCCCTCCTTGAGGGCGGCGGCCAGCGCGACCTCGTCCACGATCCCGCCGCGCGCGGCGTTGACGATCCGGAGCTCCGGCTTGACCTTGTGCAGCGCCTCGTCGCCGATCAGGCCGACCGTCTCGGGGGTCTTGGGGAGGTGGACGGAGATGAAGTCGGAGACCTCGAGCAGCTCGTCCAGCGAGAGCAGCTTCACGCCCATCTGCGCGGCCCGCGCGGGCTGCACATACGGGTCGTAGGCGACGACCTTCATGCCGAAGGCGGACATCCGCTGGGCCACCAGGACGCCGATGCGGCCGAGGCCGACGACGCCGAGGGTCTTCTCGCTCAGCTCCACACCGGTGTACTTGCTGCGCTTCCACTCGCCGTTCTTCAGCGCGGCACTGGCCTGCGGGATGTTCCGGGCCGTGGCCACCAGCAGACCGCAGGCGAGCTCGGCGGCGGTGACGATGTTGGACGTCGGCGCGTTGACGACCATGACGCCGGCCTTGGTGGCGGCCGAGACGTCCACATTGTCCAGGCCGACGCCCGCGCGAGCGACCACCTTCAGCTTCTTCGCCACGGCGATGGCCTCGGCGTCGACCTTGGTCGCGCTGCGGACGAGGATCGCGTCCACACCGGCGATGGCGGGAAGGAGCTCGGCTCGGTCCGCCCCGTTGCAGTGCCGGATCTCGAAGTCCGGGCCCAGGGCGTCGACCGTCGCCGGAGAGAGCTCTTCGGCGATGAGTACGACAGGTTTACCAGTGGAAGCAGTGCTCACGTGGTCTTCAGTCCTCACTAGTCCTCAGCGGACGGCCGTCCCGACGGCCGCTGGCGGTGAAGGGGTCAGCCGCGTGGAAGACGCACGACGCTGTGAGCCTGACGCGCTTGCTGTTGTTGAGTGTAGTGGCGGTCGGGCCTACGTCATGTGCCGTTGCGGCAGGATCACCCGCACGTGGTGGTGCGCGGTGGACAAAGCGCGAACCGGGTGCGGCGGGGGTTCGCTGAACCCCCGCCGCACCCGGGGCACGGCCGCCGCGCCACCAGGCGCGGTTACGCCTCCTCGTCCACCCAGCTCATGAGCTTGCGCAGCTCCTTGCCGGTGGTCTCCAGCAGGTGGTTCTCGTCGGCCTTCTTCAGCTCGTTGTACTTCGGCAGACCGGCGTTGTACTCCGCCATCCAGTTCTTGGCGAAGGTGCCGTCCTGGATCTCACCGAGGAGCTTCTTCATCTCGGCCTTGGTGGAGTCGTTGATGATCCGCGGACCGGAGACGTAGTCGCCCCACTCGGCGGTCTCGGAGATCGACCAGCGCATCTTCTCCAGGCCGCCCTCGTACATGAGGTCCACGATCAGCTTGAGCTCGTGGAGGCACTCGAAGTACGCGATCTCCGGCTGGTACCCGGCCTCGACCAGGGTCTCGAACCCGGCCTTGACCAGCGCCGAGGTGCCGCCGCACAGGACCGCCTGCTCACCGAAGAGGTCGGTCTCGGTCTCCTCGGTGAAGGTGGTCTTGATGACGCCGGCACGGGTGCCGCCGATGCCCTTGGCGTACGACAGGGCCAGCTCGAAGCCGTTTCCGGTGGCGTCCTGCTCGACGGCCGCGATACACGGCACGCCGCGGCCCTCCTCGTACTGGCGGCGGACCAGGTGGCCCGGGCCCTTGGGGGCGACCATGCAGACGTCCACATTGGCCGGGGGCTTGATGAAGTCGAAGCGGATGTTGAGACCGTGCCCGAAGAACAGCGCGTCGCCGTCCTTCAGGTTGTCCTTCACGGACTCCTCGTAGACCTTCGCCTGGATCGGGTCCGGGACCAGGATCATGATCACGTCGGCCTCGGCGGACGCCTCGGCGGGGGTGACCACGCGCAGGCCCTGCTCCTCGGCCTTCGCCTTGGACTTGGAGCCCTCGTGCAGACCGACCCGGACATCGACGCCCGAGTCGCGCAGCGACAGCGCGTGGGCGTGCCCCTGGCTGCCGTAGCCGAGGATTGCGACCTTACGGCCCTGGATGATGGACAGGTCGGCGTCGTCGTCGTAGAACAGCTCGGCCACTTCGGGAATCTCCTAGCGTGTGGGTTGTGCTTCCCACCGTATGACGGGCGGGCGGGTGAAGGTTTCGGGGTCTCGCCATACGGTCCGGCGCGCGGTGGGCGCCGGACCATCGTCCCCGCTGGTGGGGCGGGTCAGGCGGACCGGTCGAGCGCGCGCAGGCTCCGGTCGGTGATGGAGCGGGCGCCACGCCCTATGGCGATGGTGCCGGACTGGACCAGCTCCTTGATGCCGTACGGTTCCAGCATCCTGAGCATGGCCTCGAGCTTGTCGCTGCCGCCGGTGGCCTCGATGGTGACGGCCTCCGGGGAGACGTCCACGGTCTTGGCGCGGAACAGCTGGACGATCTCGACGATCTGGGAGCGGGTCTCGTTGTCGGCGCGGACCTTCACCAGGACGAGCTCCCGCTGAATCGCCTGGCCGTCCTCCAGCTCGACGATCTTCAGCACATTGACCAGCTTGTTGAGCTGCTTGGTGACCTGCTCCAGCGGCAGCTCCTCGACATTGACCACGATGGTGATCCGGGAGATGTCGGGGTGCTCGGTGACGCCGACGGCCAGCGAGTCGATATTGAAGCCGCGGCGGGAGAACAGGGCGGCGATCCGGGCGAGGATGCCGGGGGTGTTCTCCACCAGGACGGAGAGCGTGTGCTTGGACATGGGCTCGGTCTCTCTTCTTCTCTCGGTCCTGGTCTCAGTCGTCTGCGCCGTCGCCGAAGTCCGGGCGGGTGTCGCGCGCCGCCAGGATCTCGTCATTGGAGGTGCCGGCCGCGACCATCGGCCAGACCATGGCGTCCTCGTGGACGATGAAGTCAACGACCACCGGGCGGTCGTTGATCGCGTTGGCCTTCTCGATCACGGCGTCGAGGTCGGCCGGGTCCTCGCAGCGCAGCCCGACACAGCCCATGGCCTCGGAGAGCTTCACGAAGTCGGGGACGCGGGTGCCCGCGTTCTGCTGGGCGGGGCTGTCGGGGCCCGAATGCAGGACCGTGTTGGAGTAGCGCTGGTTGTAGAAGAGGGTCTGCCACTGGCGGACCATGCCCAGCGCGCCGTTGTTGATGATCGCGACCTTGATCGGGATGTTGTTCAGCGCGCAGGTGACCAGCTCCTGGTTGGTCATCTGGAAGCAGCCGTCACCGTCGATCGCCCAGACCGTACGGCCCTCGGCACCGGCCTTGGCGCCCATGGCGGCCGGGACGGCGTAGCCCATGGTGCCGGCGCCGCCCGAGTTCAGCCAGGTGGCGGGGGTGTCGTAGTCGATGAAGTGGGCGGCCCACATCTGGTGCTGGCCGACGCCCGCGGCGAAGATCGTGCCCTCCGGAGCGAGCTGCCCGATCCGCTGGATGACCTGCTGCGGGGAGAGGCTGCCGTCGGCGGGCTGGTCGTAGCCGAGCGGGTAGGTCTCCCGCCACCGGTTCAGGTCCTCCCACCAGCCGGTGTAGTCACCGGCACGGCCCGCGTCGTGCTCGGCCTGGACGGCGACGACCAGGTCCGCGATGACCTCGCGGGCGTCCCCGACGATGGGCACGTCGGCGACGCGGTTCTTACCGATCTCGGCCGGGTCGATGTCCGCGTGGACGATCTTGGCGTAGGGGGCGAAGGAGTCCAGCTTGCCGGTGACGCGGTCGTCGAAGCGGGCGCCGAGCGCCACGATCAGATCGGCCTTCTGGAGGGCGGTCACGGCGGCGACGGTGCCGTGCATGCCCGGCATGCCCAGGTGGAGGTGGTGGCTGTCGGGGAAGGAGCCCAGCGCCATCAGGGTGGTGGTGACCGGCGTGCCGGTCAGCTCGGCCAGCACCTTCAGCTCGGCGGTGGCCCCGGCCTTGATCACGCCGCCGCCGACGTACAGCACCGGGCGCTGGGCCTGGGTGATCAGACGGGCGGCCTCGCGGATCTGCTTGGCGTGCGGCTTGGTGACCGGGCGGTAACCGGGCAGATCGGTCTGCGCCGGCCAGGAGAAGGTGGTCTGCGCCTGCAGCGCGTCCTTGGCGATGTCCACCAGGACCGGGCCGGGGCGGCCGGTGGAGGCGATGTGGAAGGCCTCGGCGATCGTGCGCGGGATGTCCTCGGCCTTGGTGACCAGGAAGTTGTGCTTGGTGATCGGCATGGTGATGCCGCAGATGTCCGCCTCCTGGAAGGCGTCCGTGCCGATGGCCTTGGAGGCCACCTGGCCGGTGATCGCGACGATCGGGACCGAGTCCATATGCGCGTCGGCGATGGGGGTGACCAGGTTGGTGGCGCCGGGGCCCGAGGTCGCCATGCAGACGCCGACCTTGCCGGTGGCCTGGGCGTAGCCGGTGGCGGCGTGGCCCGCGCCCTGCTCGTGGCGGACGAGCACGTGCCGCACCTTCGAGGAGTCCATCATCGGGTCGTAGGCGGGGAGGATCGCGCCACCGGGAATGCCGAAGACGGTGTCGGCACCCACTTCCTCGAGGGAACGGATGAGGGACTGCGCGCCCGTGACGTGCTCGACGGGGGCGGACTGCGGTCCGCCGCTACGGGGCCGAGGCTGGGGGTGATGGGACCCGGGGGCCTGCTCGGTCATCGGCATTCTCTTCTCGAAGATGAGGTTCGGTGCGGGAGGGTGAGGGCGGGCGGTGCACCGGGTGCCGGTGCAACAAAAAACCCCTCGTGCCGTAAGGCAAGCGAGGGGAGCGCGCCGGTGAGGGTCCGCAGGGCTTCAACCAGCCCTGCTCAGCCGACGCGCTGTCCAAGTACGAGAATTCGGGTGCGCATGGCTCCGACCCTCCCCCCGGCGCACATCGAGTGTCAAGTGGGTGGGACGGGCGTCTCAGTATTTGAGCGGGTCGGCGGGTGGGTGTGCGGCTCCGTACGGCGCGGCCCATGGGAGCCGCCATGCCCGGCGTGACCGCCGTGCCGGATCGGCAGGGGGCCGCCGACGAGCAGCGGCGGCTCCGAGCGCGGGACGGGATAGCCGCCGCGCAGCAGGGCCCGGCGCAGCCGGTGCTCGTCCAGCGGTCCGCTGAAGGCCGCCCCTTGGGCGTGGGTGCATCCCATACCGCGCAGGGTGACGATCTGCTCGGGCAACTCCACCCCCTCTGCGATGGACTGCATTCCGAGGTCTCCGGCGATCCTCAGCAGCCCAGCGGTGATCTTGTGGAGCCGTGAGGACTCGACCACTCCCTCGACCAGCCCGGGGTCCAGTTTCAGCACATCGATGGGGAGCCTGCGCAGCGCCCTGATCGCGGCATAGCCGCTGCCGAAGCCGTCGAGGGCGATCCGCACCCCCAGGCGGCGCAGCGCGCCGAGGCGGTGCTCGAGCTCGTCGAGTGGCACCCGTGGATCGCTGTCGGTCAGCTCCAGGATCAGCCCGCCGGACGGCAGCCCATGGCGGGCCAGCAGGGTCTCCACGGCCTTGGGCGGCAACGACTTGTCCACCAGCCGGCTCGCGGGGAGCCGTACGCAGACCGGGACCGGATGGCCGTCACGGCGCCGCTGGGCGGCCTGCTCGACGGCCGCCTCCAGCATCCAGCGGGACAGCTCGGCGGTGCGGGCCGTGTCCTCACCGCCCCCGCGGCCGTTGTCGGCGACCCGGAGGAACTCGGCGGGGGTGAACAGGATTCCCTGGGCCGAGCGCCAGCGAGCCTGCGCCGCGACCGCGGTGATCCGGCCGCTGGTCAGCTCGACGACGGGCTGGTGCAGCAGCACGAACTCCCCGTCGTGCAGGGCGGCACGGAGTCTGGTGGCGACCTCGGCGCGACGCGCCACCTCGGCCTGCATCTGCGGTGCGTACAACTCGACGCGGTTCTTGCCCGCGGCCTTGGCGCGGTACATCGCCAGGTCGGCGTTGCGCATCAGGGCGCCGGGGCTGGTGCCGGGCTCGGCGAAGGCGACGCCGATGCTGGCGGCCACGCGGACCTCGGTGCCGCCCTCGACCCGGTAGGGCTGGGAGAGCCGGACCCGCAGCCGGTCGGCGATCTCCATGATGCGCTGCTCGCGGGCGCCCGCGTCCCCAGCGCCGTCGCCGTCGCCGATGATGAGGGTGGCGAACTCGTCGCCCCCGAGCCGGGCCGCGCAGTCGCCGGACCCGGACCGCACGGACTCCTGGAGCCGGCGGGCGGCCTGGACCAGCAGCTCGTCACCGGCGTGGTGGCCGACGGTGTCGTTGACCGCCTTGAAGCCGTCGAGGTCGATGAAGAACACGGCGGTGCCGGCGTCCGTACGGCGGCGGCCGCCGACGGCGTGCCAGACCCGGCGGGTGAACAGGGCACGGTTGGGCAGATCGGTGAGCGGGTCGTGCTCGGCGTTGTGCTGCAGCTGGGCCTGGAGCCGGACCCGCTCGGTGACATCGCGGCTGTTGAAGATCAGCCCGCCGTGGTGGCGGTTGATCGTGGACTCCACGTTGAGCCAGTCGCCGGAGCCGGAGCGGAAGCGGCACTCGATGCGCGTCGTGGGCTCCTCGCCCGGTGCGGCGGCCAGGAACCGGCGGACCTCGTGGACCACCGATCCGAGGTCCTCGGGGTGGATGAGGGAGGCCAGCTCGGAGCCGACCATGTCGTCCGCGTCGCGGCCGTAGACCCCGGTGGCGGCCGGGCTGACGTAGCGCAGGATTCCGGTGGGTGCGGCGATCATGATCACATCGCTGGAGCTCTGCACCAGGGAGCGGAAGTGGTTCTCCTTCTGGGCGAGCTCCTGGGTGAGCCTGATGTTGTCCATCAGCATGATCGCTTGTCGGACGACGAGCGCGAGCACGACCGCGCAGGCGGTGGAGAGCACCACCCCGTCGATCGGCCGGCCGTCCATCACGTTGAACAGGACCCCCAGGGTGCAGACGGCGGCGGCGAGATACGGCGCGAGTGCGGCGAGCGAGCCCGCGATGGGGACGCTCTGCTGCGCGGTGCGGCGCGCCGACGGCGGGTCCTGGGCGGCCTCGCGGCGGGCCACCCACGGGGCGTAGGCCAGCAGCGTGGAGCCGGCGAACCACCCGGCGTCGAGTATCTGCCCGGAGCGGTAGTGCTCGCGCAGCAGCGGTGAGGTGAACAGCGCGTCGCACAGCACGGTGAGCGCGAAGGCGGCGATCGCGGTGTTGACCGCGGAGCGGTTGCCCGTCGAGCGCCGGAAGTGGAGCACGATCACCATGCTGACGAGCACGATGTCCAGCAGCGGATAGGCGAGCGCCAGGGCCCCGCGGGCCACGGAGGCGCCGTCCCCGCCGAACTGCCCGGTGTGGGCGAGCGCGAGGCTCCAGGAGAGGGTCACCAGCGATCCGGCGATCAGCCAGGCGTCCAGCCCCAGGCAGATCCACCGGGCCCGGCTCGTGGGGCGCTTGGCGAGCACCAGCATCCCGACGATGGCGGGCGGGGCGAAGAGCAGGAAGCAGAAGTCGGCGGCCGAGGGGGTCGGCACGGAATGGCCGAGCACCACCTCGTACCAGCCCCAAACGCCGTTACCCAGAGCGGCCATGGCCGAGGAGGCGGCGAACAGCAGCCAGGCCGGGCGCAGTCGCCCGGCGTGCCGGCGGCCGTGCCACAGACAGGACACCGCGGCGGCGAGCGCTGCCGCGCTGAGTCCGAAGTCACCCATGACGAGGGCGAGTTGGGACGATCCCCAGCCGAGGACCGCACCCACCGCGTAACCGCCGCAGACCAGGGCGAGGACCACTTGCGGTAACAGTCCGGCACCGCCGTCGGAGACCGACGGCCGGGCGAGCACCGCTCCCGGGGCGCTCACTGGACTGCCATCCACTGCGTGGCGGACCACTGGCGCCGCGGGGCCCCCGGGAGCGGTATCCCCGCGGGCCTCGCCGAGTTGGAGATCCGCGCGGCTGCGCGGAAGTGTCGCGGTCGACGCCTGAGCTGCGTCGGGTTGTCGGTCCATCGGCCATACATCGCCCGTCGCCCCCCTCGAGTTCCGGTCCATCGCTGACGCCGTCAGGTCAGTGGCGCAGCCCCCGCTCGGGACGATACACCAGACTGGTCACTCAGGGACATAGGCCATCTACGGTCCGTAACCGACTACGGCGTTGTATATACGCAGTGGAGTCAATCGGTGCCTGTATGTGGTGCCAGAGGCATGTCTACCCCGTCGTGGCGACGAGATGTGCCAGCGACTCGCCGTGTGCGAAGCGGTTCAGCTGAGCCCTCAACAGCCGCTTGGCGCGCGGGAGAAAGGCCGACGTGGGGCCGCCCACGTGCGGGGAGATGAGCACCCCTGGAGCGTGCCACAGCGGATGCCCGGCGGGCAGTGGTTCGGGGTCGGTCACATCGAGCGCGGCCCGCAGCCGGCCCGACTCCACCTCGGTGAGCAGGGCCTTGGTGTCCACGACCCCACCACGGGAGACGTTCACCAGCAGCGCCCCGTCCTTCATCCGCGAGAGGAACTCCGCCCCGGCCAGGCCGCGGGTGGCCTCGGTGAGCGGGGTCACCAGCACCACCACATCGGCTTCCGGAAGCAATTGGGGCAGTTCGTCGATCGGATGCACCGGGCCGCGCTCGGTCGTGCGCGGGGAGCGCGCGACGCGCGCCACCCGCTCGCACTCAAAGGGCACAAGCCGGTCCTCGATCGCGCTGCCGATGGCCCCGTAGCCGACGATCAGTACAGACTTGTCGGCAAGCGCGGGGCGGAAGCCGGAGCGCCACTCCTCGGCGTCCTGGCCCCGGACGAAGTCGGGGATACCGCGCAGCGAGGCCAGGATGAGGGTGAGGGCGAGCTCGGCGGTGCTCGCGTCGTGCACCCCGCGTGCGTTGCACAGCCGTACCCCGGGGGCGAGGTCCGCCAGCGCGGGCTTGATGTGGTCTATTCCGGCGGTGAGGGTCTGCACCACCCGCAGGTTGGTCATGGCCGACAGCGGGCGGGTGCACACCTGCGGCGGCTTCATGTACGGGACGCAGTAGAACGCGCAGCGCGCCGGGTCGGTGGGGAAGTCGGGGCCGCCGTCCCAGTGGGCGTATTCGAGGGTGTCGGGCAGGCCGTCGATCTCCTCGGGCGGGATGGGCAGCCACACCAGGTCGCGCGCTTCGGATGAACGCTGAGTCGCATCGTGCTGGCGGAACGTATCGCTGTGATCTGCACTCATGCCAGGAGGCTATGCGATCACCGGCAGCCCGCAGAGGTTAGTTTGGGGTCCGAGGGAACGGGAGGGGTCAGGCGAGGTGAAGCGCAGGAGAATCGGAGCGGCGGCGCTCGAAGTGGGTGCGATCGGCCTGGGATGCATGCCGATGAGCTGGGCGTACACCGCTTCGCAGCGCAGTGGCGAGACTTCGGTGCGCGCCGTGCACACCGCGCTCGACTCGGGCACGAGCCTGCTGGATACCGCCGACATGTACGGCCCCTTCACCAATGAGCTGCTGGTGGGGCGGGTGCTCAAGGAGCGGCGGGCGGACGCCTTCGTGTCCACCAAATGCGGACTGCTGGTGGGCGAGCAGCACATCGTGGCCAACGGGCGGCCCGGCTATGTGAAACGGGCCTGCGACGCCTCGCTGCGCCGGCTGCAGACCGATGTGATCGACCTCTACCAGCTGCACCGGGCCGACCCGGAGGTGCCCATAGAGGAGACCTGGGGCGCGATGGCGGAGCTGGTCGCGGCCGGGAAGGTGCGGGCGCTGGGGCTGTGCGCCGTGGGTGCGCGGGCGCAGCGGAGGGCGGGCGCGCGGATGCACGACGCCACGGTGCGCCAGCTGGAGCGGGTCCAGCAGGTCTTTCCGGTCAGCTGTGTACAGGCGGAGCTGTCGGTGTGGTCGCCCGATGCACTGGAGGCGCTGGTGCCGTGGTGCGCCTCGCGCGGGGTGGGCTTCCTGGCGGCGATGCCGCTCGGCAACGGCTTCCTGAGCGGGACGCTGACTCCGGGGCAAGGCTTCGAGCCGGACGACATGCGCGCCCGGCATCCGCGGTTCACGGCGGAGATGATGGCCGCGAACCAGCCGATCGTGGCCGGTCTGCGACGGGTCGCCCAGCGGCACGGGGGCGAGGTGACCCCGGCGCAGGTGGCCCTGGCCTGGCTGCTGGCGCAGGGGCCGCATGTGGTGCCGGTGCCGGGGACGAAGCGGGAGCGGTGGGCGGCGGAGAACTGCGCGGCGGCCGATGTGCCGCTCTCGCACGAGGACCTCGCGGAGATCGCGGAGCTGCCGCCGGCGCGCGGGTCGTGGGACTGAGGTGCCGCGTGCGGGCTCTGGTAGGGGCCCGGCTCTGGTCCGGGCCTGGTCCGGGTCCGGCTCTGGTGCGGGCCCGGCTCTGGTGCGGGCCCGGCTCTGGTGCGGGCCCGGCTCTGGTGCGGGCCCGGTTCGGGGATGGGAACCCGGCGCGGGGCAGCGGTGTATAAGAATCAGTGCCGTGCCGCGGCACACGTGCCCATGGAGAGGAATCCGACCGTGCGACGCCCTCGCGTGACCTCTGTACTCGCCGCCGCGGCCGCCGTGTTGCTCGTGGCGGGCTGCTCGTCCGACGGCGACAGCATCACCAGACCGGGCGGCCGCTCGTCCGCGCCCTCGAAGCCGGGCGGCGGGGGCGCCTCCTCTGGCGCGCCCTCGCCGACGGAGTCCGCGGCGCCCGCGAAGGGCTCGGTGAAGGTGGTGCGCACGCTCACCACGAAGCTGGACTCCCCCTGGGGGCTCGCGCCGCTGCCCGGCGGGGATCTGCTGGTCTCCTCGCGGGACACCGGGAAGATCTTCAAGGTCTCGGCGGATACCGGGAAGAAGACCGAGGTGGGGTCCGTCCCGGGCGTCTCCGCCGCCGGTGAGGGCGGGCTGCTGGGGCTGGCGGTCTCCTCCGACTTCGGCGCGGACCACATGATCTACGCGTACTTCACCACCGACTCGGACAACCGCATCGTCCGCATGGTGTACGACGACAAGCGCCCCGCGGGCGATCAGCTGGGCGCCCCGGACACGATCTTCAAGGGCATCCCCAAGGGCGCGATCCACAACGGCGGCCGTATCGCCTTCGGCCCGGACAAGATGCTCTACGCGGGCACGGGAGAGAGCGGTGACCGCGGGCTCGCCCAGGACATGGACTCCTTCGGCGGCAAGATCCTGCGGATGACCCCGGACGGCGAGCCGGCGCCCCGCAATCCGGACGCCCAGTCGGTCGTCTACACCTGGGGTCACCGCAATGTGCAGGGCCTGGCCTGGGATACGGACAAGCGGCTGTGGGCCTCCGAGTTCGGCCAGGACACCTGGGACGAGCTCAATCCGGTCGAGCCGGGCAAGAACTACGGCTGGCCGGAGGCCGAGGGCAAGGCCGGCAAGAAGGGCTTTGTCGATCCGATCGAGCGGTGGAAGCCCAAGGACGCCTCGCCGAGCGGGATCGCCTTCGCCAAGGGCGCGATCTGGATGGCGGGGCTGCGCGGTGAGCGGCTGTGGCGCATTCCGCTGAAGGGCGACAAGCCGGTGGCGAAGCCGCAGTCGTTCCTGGACGGGAAGTACGGACGGCTGCGCAGCGTGGTGGCGGCGGACGACGGGGGGCTGTGGCTGACGACGAGCAATACCGATGGGCGTGGCAAGCCGGGTAAGCAGGATGACCGGATCCTGCGACTGGAGGTCCGCTGAGGGGAGGGTGAGGTCCGCTGAGCGGAGAGGGAGCCCGCTGAGGAGCGCTGAGGGGAGGGTGAACCGGCCGATCATGGCACCCAGTTCGGCGGACATGTCGCGGCGTGCCCGTTCTGTGAGCGGTCTGCCTACACTGGCAGCAGCCGCACGCCTACGGGGGTCGTCATGTTCAACCTCATCGAGGAGCTCTTCGCACCCGGCCGCAAGCACACCGAGGAAGAGCGCAACCGGCTGGAGTACACGCTCGACGAGACGGGCAGCAGTGACCCGGGGAAGGGCCCTGTGGACCTTGACTCCGGCCGGGTGGTGATCCGGCCCCGCGAAGAGAGCTGACCCGGCGGACGGTCAGCGCACGGCGCGGGTTGTGAGCGCCGCGCGTCAGGTCAGCACCCAGTGCGTCCCGTCAGCCGGCGCGTCCCGTCAGCGCCTCCGTGTACCCGGTCAGCGCCCCGCGAACCCCATCAGGGCGCGTCCGCGTCCCGCCGGCCCGCGCGTCACGTCACAGCACCCCGCGCGTCCCGTCACGTGCTCAGCGCGCCGCCGCGCCGTCGGTCAGGCCGTCCACCAGCCGCAGCCGATGGGCCACGGCGGCCGCCTCGCCCCGGCCCGAGACGCCCAGCTTGGCGAGGATGTTGGAGACATGGACGCTCGCCGTCTTGGGCGAGATGAAGAGTTCCTCGGCGATCTGGCGATTGCTGCGCCCCGCGGCGACCAGCCGCAGCACATCCCGCTCCCGGGGTGTCAGCCCCAGTTCCTCGGCCGGATCGGCGGGCTCGGCGGCAGGGACCGGAGAGCCCGGGGTCTGGGAGCCCGGGGTCTGGGAGCCCGGCCCCCGGGAACCCTGAGTCCGGGAGCCCGGGGCTGGGGGCAGCGCGGGGGTGCGGGGCAGGGACGCGTCGAGCGCGGGGCGGGTCGCGGCGGACGCCAGGGGCAGCCGGGCGCGCCGGGCCAGCAGCTCGATCTCCTCGCGCAGCGGGCGGGCGCCCAGCCACTCGGCCACGGCATGTGCCTGGACGAGCAGTTCGGCGGCGTGCTCGCGATCGGCCTGGGCCGGGGCACCCTGGCCGGGGGTGAGCAGCGCCTCCGCCCAGCGGTGGCGGGCGCGGGCCAGCGGATACGGGCAGTCCAGCACGGCGAAGGCGTCCGTGGCCTCGGCCCAGAGGTCGGGCCGGTCCCGGCCCTCGGCGCGCTCCAGTTCGGCCTGGAGCATCGCCGCGTGGGCGCGCCATACCGGCACGGGCTGGGCCACCCGCTTCGCGGCGGCCCGGAGGCGGGCCAGCGCCTCGCCCCGGCCCGGCTCGGCCGTGGGCAGTCCGCGCGCGGCCGACTCGGCCGCGGCGGCCGTGTACAGCAGCGGCCAGGCGTAGCGCTGATTCCCGGGCGGGAAACCGGCCTCCACGACCTGGTCCAGCACGGCCCGGACCTCCAGGATCCGGCCGCGTGCCGCCGCGAGTTCGATGACCCGGCCCGCGACCTGGAGGGTGTACTGCGGTTCGGTGTTGTGGGCGCCGTAGTGTTCCCGGGCGGCGGCCAGCTCGCGCTCCGCCGTGTCCCACTCGCCGCGCGCCAGCGCCAGTTGGGCGAGCCGGTTGGCGGCGGTGCCGTGCGGCTTGGTGCCGAGGGCGAGCCGCCGGGTCTTCCGGGCCGCCGCCTCCGCCTCGCCCCAGCGGCCCAGGGAGAAGAGCGACTCGGCCAGATTCCCGTACAGCCAGGCCCGGGAGTCCACCAGGCCGACGCGGTCCAGGATCCGGGCGCCCTCCTCGGCGGTCTCCACCGCCTCGGCCGACCGGCCGACCCCCTCCTCCGCCGAGGCGAGATTGACATAGCACCGCCCCAGGACGCTGATGTCGCCGAGGGCCACGGCCCGCCTGCAGACCTCGCGCATCTCGGCCAGCCCGCGCTCGGTGTCGCCGGAGTCACCGGTGAAGTAGCCGAGCGTCAGCCGGGCGTTCAGCTCCGTGCTCTCGGCGCCGACCATCCGGGCCAGCTCCACCGCCCGTTCGGCGGCCGCCAGGCCCTCCGGCCCGGGCCGATGAGTCATCGTCCAGCCCGCCACCTGCGCCATGACGTCCGCGTGCACGGGGGACGGCGGCAGCCCGCGCACCAGCTCCTGGGCACGGCTCAGCTCCGCCCATCCGTCCCCGCGTGCCAGGCCCTCCATCAGCTTGGACTGCTGGGTCCAGAACCAGGCGGCCCGCAAAGGGTCATGACCGCTTCCGTCCAGGGCCCGCAGTGCCCGCTTGGCGACGGCCAGCGCCCGCTCCCGCTGCCCGGACATATGCGCGGCCACCACCACCTCGGCGAGCAGATCGAGCTGGCGCAGCGCCTGGTCCTCGCAGCCGCAGGCCGGGTACACCTCGGCGTAGTCCACGGGCCGCTGCGCCTCCCGTATCTCCTCGGGGGCGTCCTCCCACAGCTCCATGGCCCGCTCCAGCAGCCGCAACTGCTCCGCGTGGGCGTACCGCCGCCGGGCCTCGACGGACGCCTGGAGTACGGCGGGCAGGGCCTTGGCGGGGTCGTGTGCGTAGTACCAGTAGCTGGCCAGCCGGGCGGCCCGCTCATCGGCCCGCACCAGCGCGGGCTCGGCCTCCAGGGCCTGTGCGAAGCGCCGGTTGAGCCGGGAGCGCTCCCCGGGCAGCAGATCGTCGACGACGGCCTCGCGCACCAGCGCATGCCGGAAGCGGTAGCCGCTGTCGTCGGCCGTGGGGCGCAGGATGTGCGCCCCGACCGCGGCCCGCAACGCGTCGATCAGCTCGTCCTCGCCCAGCCGGGCGACCGCGCGCAGCAGTTCGTACTCCACGGAGGAGCCGCCCTCGGCGAGGATCCGCACCACCCCCTGGGCCTCCTCGGGCAGCGCCTCGACCCGCACCAGCAGCAGATCGCGCAGGGATTCGCTGAGCCCGGTGCTGCAGCCCTCGTTGAGGGAGCGGGCGATCTCCTCCACGAAGAAGGCGTTGCCGTCGCTGCGCTTGAAGATCCGGTCGACCAGGTCGCGCTCCGGCTCGGCCCCGTTGATCCCGGTGAGCTGGGCGTGCACCTCGCCCCGGGTGAAGCGGGACACCTCGATGCGCCGCACCTCGCGCATCCGGTCCACCTCGGCGAGGAAGGGACGCAGCGGATGGCGGCGGTGGATGTCGTCGGAGCGGTAGGTGGCCACGACCAGCAGCCGGGCGCTGAGCAGCGAGCGGAAGAGATAGCCGAGCAGTTCGCGGGTGGAGCGGTCGGCCCAGTGCAGATCCTCGATGGCGACGACGAGGGTGCGCTCCGCGGCCAGCCGCTCCAGCAGCCGGACGGTGAGCTCGAAGAGCCGGGCCCGGCCGTCCCCGTCGTGGGACGCGCGGGCGGTCTCGCCCAACTCGGGCAGCAGCCGGGCCAGTTCGCCCTCCTGTCCGGCGGCGGCCCCGTCCAGCTCGGTGCCCAGTTTGCGGCGCAGTGAGCGCAACACGGTGGACACGGGCGCGAACGGCAGCCCGTCGGCGCCGATTTCCACACAGCCGCCGACCGCCGCGACGGCCCCCGCGGCCACGGACGAGGCCAGGAACTCGTCGATGAGCCGGGTCTTGCCGACCCCCGCCTCCCCACCGACCAGCAGCACCTGCGGCTCGCCCGCGGTGGCGCGGGCGAGCGCGTCCTCGAGGGTGGCCAGCTCCTGGGCGCGGCCCACGAACACCGGGCTGACAGACGTGGTGTGCACGTCGTCGAGCATCGCATAGGGCTCCGACACCGCGGCACCGGCTTTTCCGGCCCCCGCCGCCCCGACGCCCGCTGCCTCAGCCCCCGCCCCGGCCCCGGCCCCGGCCCCCATGACGAGCCGCACGGCCCGGCCTCCCTCAGGCCGCCGGGCCGTACGACCGTGGTGAGCGATGGCCGCGCCACCGCCGGACCGGCCTCACCCGCCCTCCGGACTCACGCTCCGCCGACCGGCCGCCGGACTCCTCCACCGCCTCCCGGACCAACCGGTGAGCGGTGGCCTCCCGCAGCAGCTCGGCCTCGCGGATCCGGTGCAACTCGTGGTGCAGCATGGTGTTCTCCCTGGTGACGAGCGTTTCGTGGAATGCGTCCACTCTCGTCGCCCAGGAGGGTCCGGCACATCGGGAAGCTGCCTGATCTTCGCTCGGCCCAGGGCCTTAGGCCCCCTGCCCGCACGGCTGAGGAAGCCTGAGGAAGGTCCTTAGGGCAGAGGAAGGTCCTTAGGGCAGACAGAGAGGTCCTTGGGGCAGAGGAGGGTCCTCAGGGGCAGAGGAGGCTCCTCAGGGAACCGGCGACCGCGCCGTACCGGCCCGCGCCGCGCCGCTCCCCGACTGTCCCGGCAGCGACACCGGCACCGGCCCGGACGCCCGGCCCTCGCCGCCGCCCTCCGCATCCCGCGCCGCGTCGCCCTCCGCCTCGATGCTGATCTTCGGCAGCAGCCGCTCCAGCCAGCCCGGCAGCCACCAGTTGGCGCCCCCGAGCAGATGCATCAGCGCGGGCACCAGGAGCGTACGGAGGACGAAGGCGTCCAGGGCGACCGCGGCCGCCAGCCCGATGCCGAACATGGCGATGATCCGGTCGCCGCTGAGCACGAACGCCGAGAAGACCGCGATCATGATGACGGCCGCGGAGTTGATGACCCGGCTGGTCTCGGCGAGCCCCACCCGGACCGCGGTGCGGTTGTCGCGGGTGCGCCGCCACTCCTCGTACATCCGGCTGACCAGGAAGACCTGGTAGTCCATGGAGAGCCCGAAGAGCACCGACACCATGATCACCGGCAGGAAGGGCTCGATCGGGCCCGCCCTGCCCAGCCCCAGCAGTTCGCTCCCCCAGCCCCATTGGAAGATCGCGACCACCACGCCGAAGGACGACGCGACGGCGGCCACATTCATGACCGCCGCCTTGACCGGGATGCCGATGCTGCGGAACGCGAGCAGCAGCAGCGCACATCCCAGCGCCACCACCACCCCCACGAACAGCGGCAGCTTGCTGACGATCACCGCGGCGAAGTCGTCGTAGCCGGCGGTCAGCCCGCCGACGTACACCCGCAGCGAGCTGCCCTCCTCGGCGCGGGGCAGCACCTCGGCGCGCAGCCGTCCGACGAGGTCGGAGGTGGCCCGCGACTGGGGTGCCGTCTTGGGGACGACCGTGATGACGCCGGTGTCGCCGATCCCGTCCAGGTCCGCGGCGCTCACCGAGGCGACCCCGTCGATGGTGCGCAGGACCTTGGGCAGTTGGGTGAAGGCCATACGGTCGTCGGCCCCGTCGATGCTGCCCATCAGCGTCAACGGCCCGTTGAAACCTGGCCCGAACCCGTCGGCCAGCAGGTCGTACGCACGTCTGGTGGTCGAGGCCGAGGGGCCGTTGCCCTGATCCGAGGTGCCCAGGTGGAGGGAGAAGGTGGGGAGCGCGAGCAGCGCGATGAGGGCGGCCGCGACCACGCCCAGCAGCTTGGGGCGGCGTTCGACGCAGACCGCCCAGCGGGCGCACAGCCCCTTGGCCGCCGTGGCTTCCGGCCCCCGCTCGGCCAGCCGTCTGCGCTCCCGCCGGCTCAGGGCCCGCATGCCGATCAGCCCGAGCAGGGCGGGCAGCAGGGTGAGCGAGGCGGCGACCGTAAGGGCGACGGTGAGCGCCGCCGCGACCGCCACCCCGTTGAGGAAGGACAGCCGTAGGACCAGCATGCCGAGGAGCGCGAGACAGACGGTCGCCCCCGCGAAGACCACCGCGCGCCCCGAGGTGACCACGGCGCGCTGTGCGGCCTGTTCGACCGACAGTCCGCGCCGCAGCCCCTTGCGGTGCCGGGTGACGATGAACAGCGCGTAGTCGATCCCCACGCCGAGGCCGATCAGCATGCCGAGCATGGGCGCGAAATCGGCGATGGTCGTGGCGTGGCCGAGCAGTCCGATGGCCGCGTACGCCGTGCCGACGCCGATGAGCGCGGTGGCGATCGGCAGCAGCGTCGCCGCGAGCGAGCCGAAGGCGAGGAAGAGGACCACGGCGGCCACGCCGACCCCGATGGCCTCGCTCAGATGGGCGGGTCCGGTCCGCTCGGTGAGCCCGGCGCCCGCACCGCCCATCTCGACCTCCAGGCCCCGAACCCCGGAGGCGGCGGAGCGCACCGTGTCCAGCACCCGGCGCACCTCCGCCTCGCCCAGGTCGGCGGCGGGTTCGCGGAAGGCCACGGTGGCGTAGGCGGTGTGCTGGTCGGCGCTGATCCGGCTGGTGTCATCGGTGCCGTAGGGGCCGGTCACGGAAGCGACGCCCGGCAGGTCCGCGACCTGCCGCAGCGCCGCTGTCATCCGCCGCTCGACCCCCGGCGCGCGTACCGTGCCCGCACCGTCCTCGGTGTGCCAGACGATGGTGTCGCTGTCCCCCGCCCGGTCGGGCAGCCGCCGCTCCAGCAGGGCGGTGACCTTGGAGGAGTCGGTGCCGGGGATGTCGTAGTCGTTCGAGTACGCGGACCCGGTCACGGCCGCCGCCGCGGCGACCCCCGCGAAGGCGGCCAGCCACAGCGCGATGACGATGGCGCGGCGCCTGAGACACCAGCGGGCGAGTGCGGCCATGGCTGCCTTCCGGTTCGGGCGCCAGGGGGCGGCGTGATGTGGTTGTGACCTGAGCACTCTGTCAGGCGGATAAGATCCTTTGCCCCCTTTGTGGGCTTCACCACATGAATGAGCGGGAAGTCGGAGAACATGACTCCTGCCGCTTCCCGAGGCCGCCGCCCGCGTATCGGCATCGGCGGTATGCACATCGAGTCCAGCACCTTCAGCCCGCACCGCGCCGCCTACGACGACTTCCGCGTCACCCGCGACGCGGAGCTGCTGGACCGCTACGCCTGGACCCGGCCGGACGGCGAGCTGGCCGGGCGCGCCGAGTGGGTGCCTCTCCTCCACGCCGTCGCGCTCCCCGGCGGCCCGGTCGAGCGCGAGACCTACGACCGGATCAAGGGCGAGCTGATCGAGCGGCTGCGCCGGGCCGGTCAGCTCGACGGGCTGGTGTACGACATCCACGGCGCGATGAGCGTGGTGGGCCTGGAGGACGCCGAGGGCGATCTCACCGAGGCCGTACGGGAAGCGATCGGGCCCGACGCGCTGATCTCCGCCGCCATGGACCCGCACGGCAATGTCTCCCGCCGCTTCGCTGCCCGCCTCGATCTGGTCACCGCCCACCGTCTCGCCCCGCACGAGGACGCCTGGGAGACCCGCGAGCGCGCCGCCCGCAAGCTGGTGGAGCGCCTCGACTCCGGCCGGGGCCGCCCGCATCTCGCCTGGGTGCAGATCCCGGTGCTGCTGCCCGGTGAGCGCACCAGCACCCGTCTGGAGCCCGCCAAATCGCTGTACGGACGGCTGGCCGCCGTGGAGTCGATGGACGGTGTCGTGGACGCGGCGATCTGGGTGGGCTACGCCTGGGCCGACGAGCCGCGCTGCCGGGCGGCCGTGGTGGTGACCGGCGACGACCCCGTGCTCGCGGTCGAGCAGACCCGCTCCCTGGCCCGCGAGTACTGGGATATGCGCCGCGACTTCGCCTTCGTCGGCCCCACCGGAGGCGCCGACGCGTGCATCGCCGAGGCCGTCGCCTCCTCCGCCCGCCCCTTCCTGATCAGCGACTCCGGCGACAATCCCACGGCCGGAGGCGCCGGGGACCTCGCCTATATGCTCGGCCGGCTGCTGGCCAACGAGGATCTGGCCGCCGGCCGCGCCACCGCCCTGCACCCCGGGATCACCGATCCGGCGGCGGTCGCGGAGTGCTTCGCCGCCGGGCCGGGCGCGACGGTCCGGCTGTCCGTCGGCGGCGGGATCAGCCGGGGGACGGCGGACCACGCCGAGCCCTGCGAGCTGACGGGCGAGGTGGTCGCCCTGCGCCGGGACGACCCGGTCGGCGGGGATCTCGCGGCGGTGCGGCACGGTGGCGTCACGGTGGTCCTGGTCAGCCGCCGCAAACCGTTCCACACTCTGGCCGACTTCGGCGAGCTGGACCCGCGCGACCACGACCTCGTCGTCGTCAAGATCGGCTATCTGGAGCCCGAGCTGTACGACCTGGCGGCGGACTGGCGGCTCGCGCTCACCCCCGGCGGGGTCGACCAGGATCTGGCGCGCCTGGGTCACCGGCGTCTCGCGCGGCCGTTGTACCCGTTCGACGACGAGGGGTTCGAGGTCCCGCATCTGGAGCCGCTGCTGCTCTGAGCTCCGCCGGACGTGCGCCGAGATGCCGTCGATCGTCCGCGGCACCGTCGTGGTCGGCCACGCCCACGCGGCCACGCCCACGCTGCGGAGCCGCACATCGACAGCGCCCCTTCAGGGCGCCCTTCGAACCGCGGCCGACTTCCGCCGATCCGCTGAGGGGCACATACGACGGCGGCGGGGTGCGCCCTCGCGCACCCCGCCGCCGTCATGAACACAACGGACGAACGTCAGCCCTCGACGCCCAGCCTCTCCAGGATCAGCTCACGCACCCGCGCCGCGTCCGCCTGGCCGCGCGTGGCCTTCATGACCGCGCCGACCAGCGCACCCGCCGCCGCGACCTTGCCGCCGCGGATCTTGTCGGCGATGGCCGCGTTGGCCGCGATCGCCTCGTCCACGGCGGTGCCGAGCGCGCCCTCGTCCGAGACGACCTTCAGCCCGCGCTTGGTGACGACCTCGTCCGGGCCGCCCTCGCCCGCGAGGACGCCCTCGATCGTCTGGCGGGCCAGCTTGTCGTTGAGCGAACCCTCCTTGACCAGCGCGCACACCCGGGCGACCTGCGACGGAGTGATCGGCAGGGCCGCGAGCTCCACGCCGTCCTCGTTGGCGCGGCGGGCCAGCTCGCCCATCCACCACTTACGAGCCTGATCGGCCGGGGCGCCCTCGTCGATGGTGGCGGTGATCAGGTCGATCGCGCCCGCGTTGAGCACCGACTGCATCTCGTGCCGGGACAGGCCCCACTCCTCGCGCAGCCGGTTGCGGTACACCCGCGGCAGCTCGGGAAGCCCGCCGCGCAGCTCCTCCACCCACGCACGGGAGGGGGCGACCGGCACCAGGTCGGGCTCGGGGAAGTAGCGGTAGTCCTCTGCCTCCTCCTTGACCCGGCCGGAGGTCGTGGAGCCGTCCTCCTCGTGGAAGTGACGGGTCTCCTGGATGATCGTGCCACCGTCGCCCAGCACCGCGGCATGGCGCTGGACCTCGAAGCGCACGGCCCGCTCGACCGACCGCAGCGAGTTGACGTTCTTGGTCTCGGAGCGGGTGCCGAACTTCTCGACACCGTGCGGGCGCAGCGACAGGTTCACATCGCAGCGCATCTGGCCCATTTCCATCCGCGCCTCGGAGACCCCGAGCGACTTGATGAGCTCGCGCAGCTCGGTCACATACGCCTTGGCGACCTCCGGGGCCTTCTCCCCGGCGCCGACGATCGGCTTGGTGACGATCTCGATCAGCGGGATACCGGCCCGGTTGTAGTCGAGCAGGGAGTGCTGGGCGCCGTGGATACGGCCGGTCGCGCCACCCACATGGGTGGACTTGCCGGTGTCCTCCTCCATATGGGCGCGCTCGATCTCGACGCGGAAGACCTCCCCGTCGACGTCGACGTCCAGATAGCCGTTGAAGGCGATCGGCTCGTCGTACTGCGACGTCTGGAAGTTCTTCGGCATGTCCGGATAGAAGTAGTTCTTCCGGGCGAAGCGGCACCATTCGGCGATCTCGCAGTTGAGCGCGAGTCCGATCTTGATGGCGGACTCGACACCGGTCGCGTTGACCACCGGGAGCGAGCCGGGCATGCCGAGGCAGGTGGGGCAGGTCTGCGTGTTGGGCTCGGCGCCCAGCGCCGTGGAGCACCCGCAGAACATCTTGGTCTTGGTGCCGAGCTCGACATGCACCTCGAGCCCCATCACGGGGTCGTAGGCGGCCAGGGCGTCCTCGTACGACACCAGTTCAGTGACGGTCACGGAAAAACTAACCTCTCAGTCCGCGAGGACGTCGTCGTCGCCCATGCGCTTGAGCTCGCGGACGAGCAGGGCGACGCCGGTGACGATGGCGGCGGCCGAGACCACCGCGTCGGCCAGCTGCAGCTTGTCGTTCTCGAAACGGGCCTTCTTGACCTGCTTCGCCACGCTGACCGCGCCGAACAGCGAGCCCGCGATGGACAGGTAGGTGCCGGGCCGGGACTTCTTGAAGCCCTTGGCCTTCTTGATCGCACTCATAGTGACGGTGCCTCCTCGAGCAGCGGGTGGCCCCACTTGTCGGCGAGCGCGGCCTCGACCGCGGCGCCGACCTTGTAGAGCCGGTCGTCGGCCATGGCGGGGGCGATGATCTGCAGTCCGACCGGCAGACCGTCCTCCGGCGCCAGACCGCAGGGCAGTGACATGGCCGCGTTCCCCGCGAGGTTGGTGGGAATCGTGCAGAGATCGGCCAGATACATCGCCATCGGGTCGTCGGCGCGCTCGCCGATCGGGAAGGCGGTGGTCGGGGTGGTCGGCGAGATCAGCACGTCGACCCGCTCGAACGCCTTCTCGAAGTCACGCTTGATCAGCGTACGGACCTTCTGCGCGGAGCCGTAGTACGCGTCGTAGTAGCCGGAGCTGAGCGCGTAGGTGCCGAGCATGATCCGGCGCTTGACCTCCGCGCCGAAGCCCTCCGCGCGGGTGAGCGCGGTGACCTCCTCCGCGGAGTTCGTGCCGTCGTCGCCCACCCGCAGGCCGTAGCGCATGGCGTCGAAGCGGGCCAGGTTGGACGAGCACTCGGACGGCGCGATCAGGTAGTACGCGGCCAGCGCCTTGTCGAAGGACGGGCAGGAGATCTCCTCGATCTCGGCGCCCAGCTCGCGCAGCAGCTCCACCGACTCGTTGAAGCGCTGCATGACGCCGGCCTGGTAGCCCTCGCCCGCGAACTCCTTGACGACGCCGATGCGCATGCCCCGCACGCTTCCGTTGCGCGCGGCCTCGACGACGGCCGGGACCGGCTCGTCGATGGAGGTCGAGTCCATCGGGTCGTGCCCGGCGATGACCTCGTGCAGCAGCGCCGCGTCCAGCACGGTGCGGGCGCAGGGGCCGCCCTGGTCGAGCGAGGAGGAGAAGGCCACCATGCCGTAGCGGGAGACCCCGCCGTACGTCGGCTTGACTCCGACCGTGCCGGTGACGGCGGCCGGCTGGCGGATCGAGCCGCCGGTGTCGGTGCCGATGGCGAGCGGGGCCTGGAAGGAGGCCAGTGAGGCGGAGGAGCCGCCGCCGGAGCCGCCGGGGATACGGGTGAGGTCCCAGGGGTTGCCGGTGGGGCCGAACGCGCTGTTCTCGGTCGAGGACCCCATGGCGAACTCGTCCATGTTGGTCTTGCCGAGGATGATCACGTCCGCGTCCCGCAGCCGCTGGGTCACCGTCGCGTCGTACGGCGGGATCCACCCTTCGAGGATCTTGGAACCGACCGTGGTCGGGATCCCCTGGGTGGTGAAGATGTCCTTGAGCGCGAGCGGAACACCGGCCAGCGGGCCCAGCTCCTCGCCGCGCTCCCGCTTCTCGTCGACGGCGCGCGCCTGGGCGAGCGCCCCCTCACGGTCCACGTGCAGGAAGGCGTGCACCTTCTCGTCTACGGCCTCGATACGGGCCAGATGCGCCTCGGTCACCTCGACGGCGGTGACCTCGCCGGAGGCGATCCTGGCGGCGATCTCGGCCGCGGTGAGCCTGGTCAGGTCGGTCACGGTGGTCACTCCTCCCCCAGGATCTGCGGCACCTTGAAACGCTGCTGCTCCTGGGCCGGGGCGCAGGCCAGTGCCTGCTGCGGGGTCAGGGACGGACGGACCTCGTCCGCGCGCATGACGTTGGTCAGCGGCAGCGGGTGAGAGGTCGGCGGTACGTCTTGGTCGGCGACCTCGGAGACGCGGGCGACCGCGCCGATGATGTCGTCCAGCTGTCCGGCGAAGTGGTCGAGCTCTTCGGCCTTCAGCTCCAGACGCGCCAGCCGGGCGAGGTGGGCGACCTCCTCGCGCGTGATGCCAGGCATGCAGCGATCCTCAAAGTGAGTGTGGAGTGTTTCGGCCCCAATCCTATGGCTCTCCGCACACGGCGCGCGAAAGGCTTTGGTGCACCCGCGTCATGGCTCCCTCCGCGAGGGGGCACCTCCCAGCGGTAGCCGGGGGAGGAACGGGTAGGCACAACGCACCCGCCGGCCCGCGGCCGACGACGAAACGCCAGGGGCGCCACCCTCACGTCACGGGCTGATCCGCGTCTTCCTCCGCGGGAGCCTGCGCCTGGTCCGACGGCTCCGCCGTCTCGCGGTGCCAGCCGCCCTCGCCCCGCGCCCGCAGCCACGCCGTCGTCTCCTCCGGCGGCATCGCGGCGGCCACCAGCCAGCCCTGCACCGCGTCGCAGCCCAGATCCCGCAGCCGCTCCCAGGTCTCGTCGTCCTCGACGCCCTCGGCCACCACGAGCAGGCCCAGCGAGTGGGCGAGGTCGACCGTACAGCGGACGATCTCGGCGTCCTCGTTGTCCACGGCCAGCCGGGCCACGAAGGAACGGTCGATCTTGAGCTCGCTCACCGGCAGCCGCCGCAGATGGACCAGCGAGGAATAGCCCGTCCCGAAGTCGTCGAGCGACATCTTCACGCCGTGGCCGGTGAGCCCGGCCAGTGTGTCGGCGGCCCGCTGCGGGTCCTCCAGCAGCACATGCTCGGTTATCTCCAACTGCAGGGCGCCCGCCGGGACGCCGTGCCGGGCCAGCCGCCCGGCGACCGCGCCCGCGAAGCCGGGGGTGTGGACATCGCGCGGCGAGACGTTGACCGCGACCGGCACCTCGAGGCCGTCGGCGCGCCAGCGCGCGACCTGGCCCAGCGCGGTCTCCAGGACGTACTCGGTCAGCCGGGGCATCAGCCCGGAGCTCTCGGCCATGGAGATGAACTCGTCCGGCGGCACCCTGCCCCGGTCCGGGTGGACCCAGCGCACCAGCGCCTCCAGGCCCGCCACATGCCCGTCGAAGCCGACCTTGGGCTGGTAGTGCAGGTCGACTTCACCCGCGTCCAGGGCGCGCCGCAGATCGCCGAGCAGACCGAGCCGGTCGGGGGTGTTGCCGTCCCGCCGGGCCTCGTACAGCTCGACTCCGCTGCGGTCCCGCTTGGCCTGGTACATCGCGACGTCGGCGCGGCGCAGCAGCCCCTCGGCGTCCAGTGCGTGGTCGGGGTAGACGGCGACCCCGGCGCTGGCTTCCAGCACCAGGGTCAGTCCGTCCAGGTCGAGGGGGGAGCCGAGGTCGCCGACGAGGACGCGGGCGCTGCGCTGGGCGCTGGTGAGCGAGTCGGTGGTGGGCAGCAGCACCGCGAACTCGTCGCCGCCGAGCCGGGCCACCTCCGCCCCGCGGGGCAGGGCGAGCCGCAGCCGCTCCGCGATCTGCAGCAGCAGCCGGTCACCGGCCAGATGGCCCAGGGTGTCGTTGACCGAACGGAAGCGGTCCAGGTCCAGCAGGACCAGCGCGGTGCGGGTGCCGGCCCGCTCGGACTCGTCCAGCGCGGTCCAGGTGCGCTCCAGCAGCCACTGGCGGTTGGGCAGCCCGGTGAGCGGGTCGCGCAACTGCTCCTCGGCGCGGACCCGGGCGATCCACAGCGTGGAGTCCAGGGCGACCAGCGGCACCGCGAACAGCGGGAGCAGCAGCGGGGTGTCCCCGGCGACGACCACGATGAGGGGGGCGATGCCGAGCAGCGCGATGCCGACGAGGGCCTGCCGGAAGAGCGCGGTGCGGGCGACGGTGGGCAGTCCGGCGCCGGGCGGGGCGAGGGAGCACCACAGCAGGGCGCGGGTCACCGCGAGATAGACGAAGGCGGCCAGGGCCGTCTGGGGGATGGCGGAAACGTCCCAGGTGTCGGTGCGCCAGGGATGTTCGACCGAGGGGGTGGTGCCGAAGGCGGCGAGGGTGAGGGCGGCCGCGCCGACCCCGAGAATGTCGACCGCGCCGTGCAGGGCGGCCTGCCGCCATCGGTGCCGGCGGGCGGCGCCGACCAGGAGGACCACGGCGAGGCTGACCAGCACGGCCGGAATCCAGCCGTAGAGCAGCAGCGCGGCCAGGGTTAACGCGGCCCCGGAGCCGGTGCCGCCCCACCAGCGGTCGCGCCCGAGGGCGACCAGATGGCCGACGATGATTCCGGTGAGCACGGCGAGCGACCAGCCCACGGTGCCGTCGGGAAAGAGCGCATTGCCCGCGTCGAGCACTCGGAATACCCCGATGCCGAGTGCGAAAGCCGCCATGGCGACCGCCGCGGCCGGCAGCGCGGGCAGCACGGCCCGGCGCAGCCGCGACGCCGGGGCGGCGCTTTCGGTCGGTTTCATACCCGTCCCTCTCACAGCCGGCGGTGCCAGCGCCACGGCGGGCGCACACCTCAACAGTAGGCGGCAGAAGGGGAAGACGGGCGGCGATCGGCAACGGTTCCCCGAATGCCGCCCGACGTTCCATGACCTTCTGCTATGCGCTGTAAGGGTGATGCCCGCCGGCTGTACCCGGGAAGTGCTCCCAGTCGTAATCCGGCCAGCTTTGCACCCATCGGGCGGACAAGATGGCCGGACCACTGCGCCGGATGGGTGGAGCGGCTACTCCAACCGCCGCTCCACGGGCCGTCCGTACTACTCCGCGGACTCTTCCGGAGGCGTCATCGCGACCTCTCTCGCCGCGTCCGGTCCCTGTTCGAGGAGGACGCCAAATCCGTCCTCATCGAGCACGGGAACCTTCACCTGCATGGCTTTGTCGTACTTCGAGCCCGGATTGTCGCCGACTACCACGAAATCGGTCTTTTTCGAAACCGATCCGGTGACTTTGGCACCACGGCTCTGCAGCGCCTCTTTGGCCCCATCTCGCGTGTATGACTGGAGCGTTCCGGTGACGACGACGGTGAGGCTCTCCAGCGGACGGGGGCCCTCGTCCTCGCCGCCCTCCTCCTCCAGCCGGACCCCGGCCCGCCGCCATTTCTCGAGGATCTCGCGGTGCCAGTCGACCGCGAACCACTCCTTGACCGAGGCGGCGATGGTCGGCCCGACGCCCTCCACGGCCGCCAGCTCCTCCTCGTCCGCCTCGGCGATCCGGTCCAGCGAGCGGAATTCACGGGCCAGTGCGGTGGCGGCGACGGGGCCGACATGACGGATCGAAAGGCCGGTGATGATCCGGGCCAGCGGGCGCTCCTTGGCCGCCTCGATATTGGCCAGCATCGCCAGGGCGTTCTTCTTCGCCTCGCCCTTCTGGGTGGCGAAGAAGGTGACGACCTTCTCCTCACCGGTCTCCGGATCGCGCTTGGGCAGTCCGCTGTCCGGGTCCAGTACATACGACCGAATGGGCAGCAATTGTTCGATCTTCAAGTCGAACAGATCGCCCTCGTCCTTCACCGGCGGCTCGGTCGGTTCCAGCGGCTGAGTGAGGGCGGCGGCGGCGACATAGCCGAGGTTCTCGATGTCCAGGGATTTCCGCCCGGCGAGATAGAAAATCCGCTCGCGCAGCTGCGCCGGGCAGGACCGGCTGTTGGGACACCGCAGATCGACATCGCCCTCCTTGGCGGGCTGCAGCGGCGTATCGCACTCGGGGCAGGCGGCCGGCATCACGAATTCCCGCTCGCTGCCGTCCCGCAGATCGACGACCGGGCCCAGGATTTCCGGAATGACGTCGCCCGCTTTACGCAGCACCACGGTGTCACCGATCAGCACACCTTTGGCCTTGACGACATCCTGGTTGTGCAGCGTCGCGAATTCGACCTCCGAACCCGCGACCGTGATCGGCTCGACCACCGCATAAGGCGTCACCCGCCCCGTGCGCCCCACGCCCACCCGGATGTCGACCAGCTTGGTGTTGACCTCCTCGGGCGGGAACTTCCAGGCGATCGCCCAGCGCGGCGCCCGCGAGGTGGAGCCCAGCCGCCCCTGGAGCGGGATCTCGTCCAGCTTGACGACCGCGCCGTCGATCTCGTGCTCCACCGAGTGCCGGTGCTCGCTGTCCCCGTAGTACGCGATGTACTCGCGCACGGCCTCGATCGTGTCCACCACTTTGAAGTGGGCGGCGGTGGGCAGCCCCCACTCGTGCAGCAGCTCGTACGCCTGCGACAGCCGGTCGATGTCGAAGCCGTCGCGCGCGCCGATGCCGTGCACCACCATGTCCAGCGGCCGGGACGCGGTGACCTTCGGGTCCTTCTGGCGCAGCGAACCCGCCGCCGCGTTCCGGGGGTTGGCGAACGGCGGCTTGCCCGCCTCCACCAGCCCGGCGTTCAGCTCCTCGAACCGCTCGCGGGCCAGGAAGACCTCGCCGCGCACCTCCACCAGCGCCGGGACGCGGTCGCCCGTCAGCCGGTTGGGGATCTTGGCGATCGTCCGCACATTGGGGGTGATGTCCTCGCCGGTGCGGCCGTCGCCACGGGTCGCGGCGCGGGTCAGCCGCCCGTGCTCATAGGTGAGGTTGACCGCGAGGCCGTCCACCTTCAGCTCGCACAGGAAGTGGTACGAGCCGCTGCCCAGCTCCTTGGCGATGCGGTCCGCCCAGGTGGCCAGCTCCTCGTCGTCGAACGCGTTGTCCAGGCTGAGCATCCGCTCGCGGTGCGCGACCTCGGTGAACTCCGTTTCGTACGCCCCCGCGACCTTCTGGGTCGGCGAGTCGGGCGTACGGAGCGCGGGGGTCTCCTCCTCCAGCGCCTCCAGCTCGCGCATGAGCTTGTCGAACTCCGCGTCGCTGACGACGGGCGCGTCCTTCACGTAGTACCGGAAGCGGTGCTCCTCGATCTGCTCAGCGAGCCTGGCGTGCCTCTCCCGCACCTCGGCGGGGACCTTCGACTGCTGTTCGCCGGCCACCGTGTCGTCCTCCCGTTACTCAGGGTTGTCCGCGAGCGATCTCGCCGCCTGGACGCAGTGGGCCAGCGCGGCGCGGGCGTACCCGGGCGAGGCGCCCGCGAGCCCGCACGACGGGGTGATCACCACGGATTCCGCGAGAGTCTCCGGTGACAGCCCCAGCCTGCGCCACAACGTCCTGACACCACTGACGCTACCGGCAGGGTCCGACAATGGGCTGTCGGTGCCGGGTACCGCGCCGATGAGCAGCGCCGTACCGCCTTCCACGGCCTCCCCGATCGCCTCCTCCTCACTCTCCGTGAGCAGCGACAGAGGAAACGAGATCCCCTCGACGCCCGCGCGCCGCAGCAGCCCGAACGGCACGGCGGGCGCGCACGAGTGCACCACCACCGGCCCGCCTGCCGCCGCCACCAGAGTCCGCAGCGCGCCCTCGACCACGCCCCGGTCCACGGCGGCGTGGGTGCGGTAGCCGCTGGCGCTGCGGACGCTCCCGCGCAGCACCGACGTCAGCGACGGCTCGTCGAGCTGCAGCACCACCTCGGCGCCCGGCACCCGGCGGCGGACCTCCGCGAGATGGGCGCGGCACCCTTCGGCGAGCGAGGCCGTCAGATCGCGGCAGGCGCCCGGATCGCTCAGCGCGACCTCACCGCCGCGCAGTTCGAGGGAGGCGGCCAGGGTCCAGGGCCCCACGGCCGACACCTTGAGCGCCCCCTGGTACCCCTGGGTGAACTCCTCCAGCGCGTCGAGGTCCTCGCCCATCCAGGCGCGGGCCCGCCGGGTGTCCCGGCCCGGACGGTCGCTGATCCGCCAGCCGCTCGGCTCCACATGCGCGTACATCTCGACCAGCATCCCGGCGGTACGCCCGATCATGTCCGCGCCGGGCCCCCGCGCGGGCAGCTCCGGAAGATACGGCAGGGCCTCCAGCGACCCGGTGACGGTCTTCACTGCCTCCCGCGCGTCGCCGCCCGGCATCGACCCGACGCCGCTCGCGGCCCCCGGGCCCCAGTGGTGCGTATTGGTGCTCTTCTCGCTCACCCGCGAAGCCTAAGCGCTCCGCTGGGGCCCCGGGATTGGGAGGTGCCCCAGTACGCCGTGGGTCGTCTGCCGCGCCGTCGTGGCTGGTCGCGCAGTTCCCCGCGCCCCTGCGGGGCGCACCCGAACCGCAGCCGACCTCTGCCGCCGAGATGGCTCACCCGCGCGGGCGCACCTGGAGGTCGGTGATCTCGGCGTCGCGCGGCAGATCGAGCGCGGTCAGGATGGTCGTCGCCACGGTCCCGGGCTCCATCCAGCGCTCCGCGTCGTACTCCTTGCCCTCCTGCTGGTGCACCTTCACCTGCATCGGAGTGGCCGTGCGCCCCGGGTAGACCGTGGTCACCCGGAGGCCGTTGCCGCTCTCCTCCCAGCGCAGCGCGTCGGCCAGCGCCTTGAGCCCGTGCTTGCTGGCGGCGTACGCGGCCCACTGGGCGTTGGCGCGCAGCCCGGCCCCGGAGTTGACGAAGATGACATGCCCCTGGGCCAGCCGCAGCTGCGGCAGCAGCAGGCGGGTCAGCTCGGCGGGCGCGACGAGGTTGGCGGCGAGCTGGCGGGTCCACGCCTTCGGGGTCAGCTCCCCGACCTCGCCCAGGTCGACCACCCCGGCGATGTGCAGCAGCGAGTCGAGCCGGTCGGGCAGCGTCTGATGGCCCAGCGCCCAGGAGAGCCGGTCCGGATCCGCCAGGTCGCCGACGACCGTCCGCACCCCCGGGAACCGCTCCGTCAGCTCCTTCGCCCGCCCGGCGTCCCGCGCGAGCAGCCACAACTCCTCGCCACGCTCGGCCAGCCGCTCGGTGACCGCCGCGCCGATACCCGAGCCTGCCCCAGTGATCAGATGCGTTCCCATGCTCCCCAGCTTGCCTCACCGATCGACGCGCCCCGCGGACGGTCCCGGCTTGGCGCGATCCCATGCCCGAAACCCGGGCGGACTTCCCGCCAAGCGCTCCCGTCCTGTAACGGGTCCGGTAACGGACCACAGCTCAGACGGACTCCAGATACGTCATGACCTCGGCCCCGCTCTCCGCGAAGAAGACGAGCTCGCTGAGCGGAACCGGCAGGAACCGCTCCTCCTCCATCCGCTGGAACTGCTGCTTCAGCCCGTCGTAGAACCCCGCCGCGTTGAGCAGCACCACCGGCTTGATGTGCAGCCCGTGCTTCTTCAGCTCCAGGATCTCGGTCGCCTCGTCCAGCGTCCCGGTGCCACCGACCATGACCACGACCGCGTCGGCGCGGGCCAGCAACTGCGCCTTGCGCTCGGCGAGGTCCTTGGTGATCACCATCTCGTCGGCGCCCTCCCGGGCCTGGGCGGCGAGGAACTCCACGGAGATCCCGACCAGCCGTCCCCCGTGCTCCTGCACCCCGTCCGCCATCACCTTCATCAGCCCGACATCGGACCCACCCCAGACCAGCGTGTGCCCGCCCTTGCCGATCAGCTCGGCGAATTCGCGGGCGGGGGCGGTGTAACGGTCGTCGAGGTCGGCGGCGGAGCAGAAGACACAGATATTCATGCCCGCCACCCTACGAGCCGGGTCGGACACCCCCGCCGCCCCTCGCGGAGCGCGCAGAGCGCGCCGTGCGGCGGGCTGTTCCCCTCCCCTCCCCGCCCCTTCCCGTAACCAGGGGCTCCGCCCCTGGACCCCGGGGCCAGGGGACCAAGCCCCTGCCACGCGGCGCAGCCGCATACCGATGCTGCGGGAAGGGGCGGAGCCCCGGTTTCGGGGCCTGGGGCAAGGCCCGTTTCGGGGCCTGGGGCAGAGCCCCGGTTTCGGGGAGGGGCGGGGAGGGGAGCAGCCCGCCGCAGGCGTCAAGACCCGCCGGACCCCCTAGACACCCTGTCGCCGCGCCCGGCCTTACCCTCTGCCCACCGCGCCGATATGGGCGAGCACCGCCGCGGCGCCGTCCTCCGCGGCAACGGCATGAGCCAGCTCCGCCGCCCGGCGCCGGAGGGCGGGTTCGGTCAGGCAGGTCGTAATCGCCGCGCCGAGGGATTCGGCGGTCAGCGCGTCGAGCGGCAGCGGCCGGGGGGCGACTCCGAGCCGGTGCAGCCGCGCCGCCCAGAACGGCTGGTCGGCCATGGCGGGCACCGGCACCGCGGGTACCCCGGCGCGCAGTCCGGCCGCGGTGGTGCCCGCTCCGGCGTGATGGACGACGGCGGCCGTACGCGGGAACAGCCAGTCGTGCGGGAGGTCGTCAACCGTAAGGACGTCATCGCCCGCCACGCTCAGCCCGGCCCACCCCGCCTGCACCACCGCGCGCACTCCCGCCCGGGCCACCGCCGCGGTCACCAGCTCGCCGAGCCGCTCCCCCTCGCCCGGCGCCATGCTGCCGAACCCGATGAACACCGGCGGCGGACCGGCCCGCAGGAAGTCGACCAGCTCGGCCGGGGGCCGCCAGTCGCTCGGCCGGGCGGGCCACCAGTAACCGGCCACCTCGACCTGGGGCGGCCAGTCCGCCGGGCGCGGTACGACCAGCGGGCTGAAGCCGTGGAAGACCGGCCGGATGTCCGCTCCCGTCGGCTGCGAGGTGGCGGTCGGCAGCCCGAGCCGGGTGCGCAGCCCCGCCACGGCCCCCGCCTGGAGCGCTCCGGCATCGGCCAGCAGCCTCCGGCCCGCCGCCAGGTTGCCGTCCGGGCCCAGGTCGTCGCCGCCCGGCGCGCCGGCCAGCGGGAACTCCCGCGTGGCACAGGCCGGTGCGAGATAGGTGCCGATGACGGGGATGCCGTACGCCTCACCGGCCGCCCGGCTGAGCGCCGCCGGGCCGAACGCGGTGAGCACCAGGTCGGCCCCGTCCGCCGCCGCCACCACCCCGTCGGCGAGCCGGTCCAGGAACGCCGCCAGCGCCGCCCGCGTCTCCTCCCACGACGCGGCCCGGGCTCTGGTGCGGATCAACTCCCGCGGATCGCCCGGCAGCGGCCGGTGGTCCAGGCCGCATCCGCCGATGAGCCCGGCGAAGGGCGGATGGGCGGCCACGGCCACCTCGTGACCGGCCGTCAGCAGACGCCGCCCCAGGCCCGTGTACGGGGCGACGTCCCCTCGCGAACCGGCGGTCACGATCAGAATCCGCATGGATGATCCTCCTCGGCGAGTGCCGCCCGGCGCATACTCGGACGACGGCGTTCGCGACGGACGCTAAGGGCTCCTGCGCGGGGGAGGTTCAAGCGGCTGTGACGCGCGGCACGCGGGGCGGGAACACGGGCGGCACGCGGGGCGGGGGCACGGTGGGCATCGGCGAGTTGGCCGCGCGCACCGGACTGCCGGTGAAGACCATCCGCTACTACTCGGACATCGGGCTGCTGCCCGAGAGCGGACGCACCCCGGGCGGCCACCGCAGATACGCCGCGGACGCGCTGCCCAGGCTCCGGTTGATCCAGCGCCTCCGTGCGCTCGGCACCCCCATCGCCGCGATCGCCGCGGTCATGGCCGGGGAACGCTCGCTGGGCGAACTCGTCAGCCGCGAACTGGACGCGGTCCAGGAACAGTTGCGTGAGGCGACATGGCGCCGGGAGGTGCTCCGCGCGCTGGACCACTGCCCGGCGCCGGAACGGCCGCGCCGCCTCGCCCTGCTCGCCGGGGTGGGCAGTCCGGACGACGCCCACGATCGGCTGGTGCGGTACTGGCACTGGGCGCTCCCGGCCGGTCTGCCGCGCCGCCTGACCCAGGCCGTGATCGACGGCGCGGTGCCCGCGCCACCGGTCGCCCCGGCCACCTCGACCGTCCTCGCCTACGCCGAACTCCACGCCGTGGCCACCGCGGACGACCGGGGCCGGCAACCGCAGCCCCACCAGGTCGGCGACGTCGCGTCGTTCTACGCCGGTCTCCTGGACGCCTGCGCGCTGGCCGGTGAGGCCCTGGTCTCCGGCTGCCCGGAGCGGCGCGCCGAGGCGCTCGGCCACTTCGTGCGCACCTACGCCCGCGTCGGCGGCCACGACGACACACCGGCGTTCCGCGCGCGGCTGCGCACCCTGTTCCGCCGCGGCAGGCGCGCCGGTTCGTTCTCGCTGCGCTACTGGCGGCAGGCTCTCGCCGTCACCGGCGAGACCCCGCCACCGTCCGCGGCCTCCGGCCAGGGACACCTCGCGGCACCGCTCGCCGCCCTGCACGAGCAGGTCGCGGGCCTCCCGCTGACCGCCAACACCCGGTGAGCGCCCGGGGGTGGCCGGTGGCGGGACGGGCCCGCCACACCGGCCACCCGGCGGGGATCAGCGGGTGAAGTGGAAGATGCCCCAGGTCACATGGCGGTTTGTGCCGCCGTCGACCCAGTTGCTGAGGCCGTTCTTCATATGGGTGAGGTAGTCGGCGCTGACGTGTTCCGTCAGGCCGTCGGCCTCCTGGCGGCGGGTTTCTTCCAGCACCCGGGCGTAGTGGGTGATCAGTTGCTCGCGGTGCTCCTGGAAGCCGCCGCCGACCGCGGTGAAGCCGAGCCGCGCCAGCTCATGGCGGTAGAACTCGGGCGACCCCATGGTCTCCAGATGGATGCGGTCCAGGATGGGGCGGAGGGTTTCGGCGGGGCAGCCGTCGGCGGCCATGGGGTCGGTGAAGATGAGGTGACCGCCGGGGCGCAGGACGCGGGCCGCCTCCTCCAGGGGGCGGGCGCGGTTGCCGCTGTGCAGGAACGCGTCCTGGGACCAGACGACGTCGACGCTGTTGTCCGGCAGCGGGATCCGCTCGAAGGAGCCGTCCAGCACCTCGATGGTCTCGGTCAGCCCCCGCTCGGCGTTGAGCGCGCGATGGCGCTCGTTCTCCACCTCGCTGAGGTTGAGCGCGACGACACGGCAGCCGTACGTCTCCGCCAGATAGCGTGCGGAGCCGCCGAAGCCCGCCCCGAGGTCGAGGACGACGGATGACTCGGTGAGATCGAGCTTCCCGGCCATCCGGGCCACGGTGCGCCTGCTGGCCTCGGCGATCGGCTCGTCGGGCCGGTCGTAGATGCCGATGTGGATGTCCTCGCCGCCCCAGACATGCCAGTAGAAGGCGTCGGCGTCCGAGGAGTTGTAGTAGTCGCGGGCGGTGCCGACGGCTCCCGCGTACTCCCCGTCGCCGGTGGCCGGAGCGGCCGGTCCGGCCGGCTCGTCCGCCGCGATGTATGCCTTCTCCGCGACGTGGATGAAGAAGTCGGGGCGCTCCGTCCGGTAGGTGTGCTGGAAGTCGCCGTACGTCTCGATCCGCTGGAAGCCGACCTCCTGCATCAGCCTGCGCGTGTAGTCCTTGCGCAGCGGAAACATGTTGAGGTGGTAGACGGATTCGTCGGGGAAGCTGTAGCGCATGCGCACCAGCCCCTCGTCCACGTACTCCGGTTCGACGGCGACGTCTTCTCCGCAGTAGTAGTACACGTGCTTGCTGCTGTACCCGCGATCGAGGATCGCGTCGTAGTTGCGCTGGTCCAGGATCAGGATTCCGTCGTGCTTGAGCATGGCGTAGAACTCCGCGAGCGCCTTGCGCCGGTCACGCTCGGAGAACAGATGCGTGAAGGAGTTCCCGAGGCAGACGATGGCGTCGTACTCGCCGTGGGCGTCGCGGTTGAGCCAGCGCCAGTCGGCCTGGACGACGCGGAGAATGTGGTCACCGTGCTTGAGCCCGTTGGCGAACGCCTGGGCGAGCATCTCGCCGCTGCCGTCGGCGCTCACGGTCTCGAATCCGGCCTCGAGCAGCCGGACGGAATGGAAGCCGGTCCCCGTGGCCACGTCGAGGACCTTCTTGACACCGCGCTCGCGCAGCAGGTCGATGAAGAACGTACCCTCGCTCTCCGACCTTCGGTCCCAGTCGATCAGCGAGTCCCACTTTTCTACGAAGCTGGGTACGTACTCCTCTGTGTAGTGATCAGTGTCCCTGACATCAACTGGATTGTTGCCAAATTTCTGTACAGGTTGCGCAGAAATAACGGAACCTCCGGTGCTGAGACAGCGGACCACGGCACCCGTGTCCGCGTGGCGCATTCCCAGATTCAACGGACGCATGCCACCGGAATGGCCGGACGCACGTTAATTTCAGAGAAACTGATCGCGCCAAACGGAGATAATCCACCCCATCCTGACTTTCGGCCTCTTTCTGACCAAAAGCGGATATCCCCCGGGGCCCGGCGGCCCGTCTACGAGGCGACCACCTGGGCGCGCTCGGTCGTGGCGATGGTGGCGGAGCCCACGACCCGGGTGTCGTCGTAGAGCACGATCGCCTGCCCCGGGGCCACGCCCCGCACCGGCTCGGCGAAGGTCACCCGCAGCCCGGTTACCCCGATCGGCTCGGCCGTCACCTCGGTCTCGCCGCCATGGGCGCGAAGCTGGGCGGTGTAGCTGCCGGGGCCCACCGGAGGGGCTCCGCACCAGCGCGGCTTGATGGCGGTCAGGGCGGCGACGTCCAGGGCCTCGACCGGGCCGACCGTGACCGTGTTGTCCACCGGGGAGATGTCCAGGACATAGCGCGGCTTGCCGTCGGGCGCCGGGTGGCCGATGCGCAGCCCCCGGCGCTGGCCGATGGTGAAGCCGTACGCGCCCTCATGGGTGCCCAGCTTGCGCCCGTCCTCGTCGACGATGTCGCCCTCGGCCGTGCCGAGATGACCGGCCAGGAAGCCCTGGGTGTCGCCGTCGGCGATGAAACAGATGTCATGACTGTCGGGCTTCTTGGCGACGGCCAGGCCCCGCCGCTCGGCCTCCGCGCGGATCTCGTCCTTGGTGGTCAGGGTGTCGCCGAGGGGGAACATCGCGTGGGCGAGCTGGCGCTCGTCGAGCACGCCGAGCACATAGGACTGGTCCTTGGCCATGTCGCTGGCGCGGTGCAGCTCACGCGCGCCGTCCGCGTGCTCCACGATCGTGGCGTAGTGCCCGGTGCAGACGGCGTCGAAGCCGAGGGCGAGCGCCTTGTCCAGCAGCGCGGCGAACTTGATCTTCTCGTTGCAGCGCAGACACGGATTGGGGGTGCGGCCCGCCTCGTACTCGGCGATGAAGTCCTCGACCACGTCCTCACGGAAGCGCTCGGCGAGGTCCCACACGTAGAAGGGGATGCCGATCACATCGGCGGCGCGCCGGGCGTCCCGCGAGTCCTCGATGGTGCAACAGCCGCGGGCGCCGGTGCGGAACGACTGCGGGTTGGCGGAGAGCGCGAGATGGACGCCGGTCACATCGTGGCCCGCCTCGGCCGCCCGCGCGGCGGCGACCGCGGAGTCCACGCCGCCGGACATGGCGGCGAGGACGCGCAGCCGACGGCCGTCGCGGGGACCTGTGGGCGCACCGG
This sequence comes from Streptomyces sp. 11-1-2, assembly GCF_003595545.1. NCBI lineage: Bacteria > Bacillati > Actinomycetota > Actinomycetes > Kitasatosporales > Streptomycetaceae > Streptomyces > Streptomyces sp. 11-1-2. Next base: position 7,600,727 of record NZ_CP022545.1, on the reverse strand, counting down.
GGAAGTCAGTCATAACCCGACCAGCATAGGTCGCTCCCTGTGCGACGGCTAAATGGGTAAGTGGCGACCAGCCACCGCCCGGCTCAGCTCGCGCGGGCCCGCTCCAGCACCCGCTGGACGAGGTCCAGGGCCTGGTCGGCGTCCTTCCCGAGATAGATCAGATCGACGAAGGCGTGCTGGATGCCCGCCCCCCGCTCGGCCCGGACCAGGGCCGTCGCGATGTCGTCCACGGAGGCGCCGGCGCTGGGGTTGACGCGCAGGATCGCGTCGAACGCCGACGGGTCCCGGCCCTCCCGCTCGACCGCTTCCCGCACCCCGCCCAGCCCCTCGGCGAGGGTGGCGATGGGGTCGGGGGTGCCGGGCGCGGCCGGGACGACCGCGATGGGCAGCCAGCCGTCGGCGCGCCGGGCCACCCGGCGCATGGCCGCGGGCGCGAAGGCGGCGAGGTAGACGGGCGGATGGGGGCGGGAGGCCGGTTTGAGGTCGACGTGGGAGGCGGGCACGGTCCAGTGGTCCCCGCGGTACTCCACCGGGTTCGTGGTCCACCAGGCGTCCAGGGCGTCGAGGCATTCGTCGAGCCGCCGGCCGCGCTCGGCCATGGGGATGTCGACCGCCTCGTACTCCTCGGGGGACCAGCCGGTGCCGAGGCCGACCAGCAGCCGGCCCCCGCTCAGCACATCGACGGTGGTCAGGGTGCGGGCGAGCACCGCGGGCGGGTACCAGGGGGCGTTGATGACATCGGTGCCGAGCTGGACCCGCTCGGTGACCGCGGCGGCGGTGGCCAGCACGGTGAAGGGATCCAGCGCGGCGCGGAATTCCGGCGGGATCACATCGGTGCCCGCATAGCCGACGATCGGGTCCACCGGGGCGAGCAGGCGGTCCCCGACCCACAGGCTGTCCGCGCCGAGCTCCTCGGCCCGGCGCGCGAACCGCGCGATGTCCTCGGGGTGATGGGCCAGCGGGCCGAACTGGGGAAGGGCGAATCCGATGCGCATACCGTCAGCTCCTCGTCGAGCGGATGGACACATTCCGGGTGAATACATTCCGGTGAATACGTTCCGCTGAACGCATTCCGAGGCACGGAGCCCCGGACACAGCGATAGCTCAGAGACAGTTCAACGTTCATCTACCCGGACGACCAGAGGGCCGTCGCCCGGAACGAAGGCTTCTGGCCATGATCCCATCGGCCGGAACCGGATACCCGCCCTCGCGCGTTGAGCGTTCCGTGAGCGAGACCACGACCGGCGGTGGACGCCGCGTCAGCAGGCGCACCCTCCTGATCGGAGGCTCGGCGGCCGGGCTCGGCGCGGCCGGGGTCGCGGGCTATGCCGCGCGGGACGAGCTGTCCCGGATGTGGTGGCGGCTGCCCGGGATCGAAAAGCCGCGCAAGGCGGGCGCGGTCGACCAGCCGGGCGCGGAGTGGATCGCGGCCTCGGGGGCGAACTGGCGGTGGGCCGACCGGCCGGACGACTACACCATCGACCGGGTGGTGATCCATGTGGTCCAGGGCAGCTACGACGACGCGGTGCGGGTCTTCCAGGACCCCGGACACCGCGCCGCGGCGCACTACGTGGTGCGCCGCGACGGGCATATCACCCAGATGGTGCGGGAGCTGGATGTGGCCTTCCACGCGGGCAACCGCCCGTACAACGAACGCAGCATCGGCATCGAGCACGAGGGGTTCGTCAGCCGTCCCGGCGACTTCACTGACGCCATGTACCGGTCCTCGGCCCGGCTGACCGCCGCGATCTGCGAGCGCTACGGGATGGAGCGGGACCGCGATCACATCGTGGCCCACTCGGAGGTGCCGGGCACCGACCACACCGACCCCGGCCGCCACTGGGACTGGGACCGCTATCTGGAGCTGGTGCGGGCGGTGCGGATCGCGAAGTGAGCCGCCGCTCGGGCGGTGCGGCTTACGCGGTACCGAAGACGACCGCGAGCGGACGGCCCTTGCTGTCGCTGGAGGGCCTCGCGGCCGTGTCGTCACCGATGTAGAGCTTCCCGTCGGTGAAGAACATCCTGGCGTCGCCGTAGGTTTCCAGGTCCGACTCCACGTCCTTCATGGAGTCGGGGTTCCGCTGGATCTCCTTGATCTCGAAGGACTTGGGGTCGATGCGCACGACCCCGCCCGCCTCGCTGTACATGCTGCCCTGGTAGGCCAGCAGCGAGCCGTCCTTCTCGGTGCTGATGGGGGTGAGCGACCTGCTCTCGGCCATCTTCGTCCGGCCGGTCTGCTTGCCGGTCCTGAAGTTCACGCCGGTGATCTTCTCTCCGGGGCCGCCGTCGTCCACGTCCACCTCGGAGGAGAGGTAGACCGTGCTGCTCTTCTTGTCGAGGGCCAGGTCCTTGCAGCCCTCCACGTTGACCGCGGGGCAGTCGGGCTGGAAGCCCTTGGCCAGGACGTCGATCGAGTTGATCAGCTTGCCCTGCTTGCCGCTGTCGTCGATGGTCAGGATGTCGGTGACCCCCGAGCCACCGTCGGAGTCGCCGGTGTCGACGGCCACGACGAGGGGTGCGGTGGACAGGACGTGGGCGCGCTCGAACTCTCCGTCGAGCTTGTAGGACGACAGCACCTTCCGCGTGGTCGGATCCACGGTCTGGAGCTCCAGCCGCTTGTCGGTGCTGGAGTCCACGCTGCTGCAACCGTGCAGCGCGATGAGCTTGCCGTCGCCGCCCGCGTAGCCGTCGTCGTCGCAGTCCGCGATGTACTCCGGCTTCCACAGCGGCTTGCCGTCGAGCGACCAGGCGCCGCCGCCGCTGGTACCTCCGGCGGCGACGGTGTTCCCGCTGATCGTGACCTCGTCGAAGTCGACGCCGTCGTTGCCCTCGGTGTCCGTCCCCTCCTTCTGCCAGACCAGTTCGCCCTTGTTCAGATCGGCCAGGCCGACCTGGGTGCATTGCGCGTCGCTGCCCTTGCCGTCCTTGAACAGCACCGCGGTGAGTCCGTCCTTGGTGGTGTGCGGCGAGGCCCAGCAGATTTCCCCGTCCAGGTCTATCGTCCACTGGACCTTGGCACCGTCCAGGGAATAGCCGACGAGCTTGTTGATATCACCCTTCACGAAATTCTTGCCGGTCACCCACATGCCCATGGCATTGGTGTCCTTGGTGACTTTCGGCATGCTGACCTTGCCCAGGGTCTTCGCCTCGGCGGCCTGAGAGGACGACCCCCCGTCCTTCCCGCCGTCCTCGCTGTCCCCGCATCCGGAAAGGAATACCAAACCGCCCGCCACCAGGGTCGCCATGGCCAGTCGGCCCGAACGCTGCGACATCAATATCTCCGTTTTCCCCGCAAAAGCGGCCCGCGCGCTTTTACGCGCATGCCGGGCCTGCTGACGGGGTAGATCCTCGCCGAACGCTCTTCGCGATTTCAAGCGGAGATTGATGTTCCGTGGGTTATCTGAAATGGCCGGGAGAACACCGGGAATTCTTCGGTTACTATTCGGTCAGCCGAGTCCCGTCAGTCAGCTCAGCCCCGCCCCGCGCGCCCGCTCCACCGCCGGGCCGATCGCCTCCGCGACGGCCTCGACATCGGCCTTGGTCGAGGTGTGGCCGAGCGAGAAGCGCAGGGTGCCGCGGGCCAGGTCGGAGTCGCTGCCGGTGGCCAGGACCACATGGCTGGGCTGGGCGACACCGGCCGTACAGGCCGAGCCCGTCGAGCATTCGATGCCCTGCGCGTCCAGCAGCAGAAGCAGCGAATCGCCCTCGCAGCCGGGAAAGGAGAAGTGGGCATTGGCGGGGAGCCGGCCCGCCGGATCGGGGTCGCCGCCGAGAACCGCGTCGGGCACGGCCGTACGGACGGCGGTGATCAGTGCGTCGCGCAGGGCGCCGATCTCGCGGGCGAACTCCTCACGGTGCTCGGTGGCATAGGCACCCGCGACGGCGAAGGCGGCGATGGCCGGGGTGTCGAGGGTCCCGGAGCGCACCTGGCGCTCCTGGCCGCCGCCGTGCAGCACCGGCACGGGCGTGTGCTCACGGCCGAGCAGCAGCGCGCCGATGCCGTAGGGGCCGCCTATCTTGTGGCCGCTGACGGTCATCGCGGCCAGCCCCGAGGCGGCGAAGTCGACCTCGATCTGGCCGAACGCCTGGACCGCGTCGGCATGCAGCGGAATGCCGAATTCGGCGGCGACGTCGGCGAGTTCGCGGACCGGCTGGATGGTGCCGATCTCGTTGTTGGCCCACATGACGGTGGCCAGGGCGACATCCGAGGGGTCGCGGGCGATCGCCTCGCGCAGCGCGTCGGGGTGGACCCGCCCGAGGGAGTCGACCGGCAGCCATTCGACCCGGGCGCCCTCGTGGTCCGCGAGCCAGTCGACCGCGTCGAGCACGGCGTGGTGCTCCACGGGGCTGGCGAGCACCCGGACGCGGGCCGGATCGGCGTCCTTGCGGGACCAGTAGAGCCCCTTGACCGCGAGGTTGTCGGCCTCGGTGCCTCCGGCGGTGAAGACGACCTCGCTCGGGCGGGCGCCCAGCGAGGCGGCCAGGGATTCACGCGACTCCTCGACGGTACGGCGGGCACGCCGGCCGGCGGCGTGCAGCGAGGAGGCGTTGCCCGTGACGGCGAGCTGGGCGGTCATCGCCTGCACCGCCTCCGGGAGCATCGGGGTGGTGGCGGCGTGGTCGAGATAAACCATGGTGGCCTCGATTCTACGAGGCGTTGTGGGGTGCGTAGCGGGTGCGCGTACGCACTGTCTTCCCGCCGCCTCTTTCGCACCCCCTCGCGAGGGCCCCGGCAGGGCACTCGGCGGGTCCCTCGCGAGGGACCCGCCAGGGTCCTCGACAGCGGCCGTAAGGAGCGTCTAGGTTTTTACTCATGACAGCGACTGAGTGGCAGACCGAGTGGACCCTGGACCGCACCTACCGCAGCTCCTCCGGCGAGGTCCGCTGGGCCGCGCTCGGCGCACCGGACGCGCCGCCGGTCGTGCTGCTGCACGGCACGCCGTTCTCGTCGTACGTATGGCGGGGCGTCGCCCGTGCGCTGGCCGACCGGCACCGGGTGTTCGTCTGGGACATGCCGGGTTACGGGGCCTCCGAGAAGCGGGCGGACCAGGACGTCTCGCTGGCCGCCCAGGGCCGGGTCTTCGGCGAGCTGCTCGACGCGTGGGGGCTGACCGGGGCCGGGGCGGAACCGGCCGTCGTCGCCCATGACTTCGGCGGGTGTGTCGCGCTACGTGCGCATCTGCTGCACGGTGCGCGGTATCGCAGGCTGGCGCTGGTGGACGTGGTCGCGCTGGCGCCCTGGGGTTCCCCCACGTACCGGCTGCTCGGTGCGCACGACAAGGTTTTCGAGCAGTTGCCGACGGCGCTGCATCGGGCGCTGGTGCGGGAGTACGTCGGCTCCGCGAGCGCGGTGGGGCTGCGGGACGGGGTGCTGGAGCGGCTGCTGGAGCCGTGGTGCGGGGAGGTGGGGCAGCCCGCGTTCTATCGGCAGATCGCGCAGAACGATCAGCGGTTCACGGATGAGGTCGAGGGGTTGTACGGGGGGATATCGCTCCCCGTGCTGGTGTGCTGGGGGTCGGGTGACACGTGGATTCCGGTGGAGCGGGGGCGGGAGCTCGCCTCTCGCATTCCGGGCGCCCGGTTTCGGCTGATCGAGGGTGCGGGGCACCTGGTGCAGGAGGATGCGCCCGCCGAGCTGGCCGTTGCGCTCAGCGGGTTCCTCGGCGACGGCTGAGGCTGCTCCTACGGCCGGTTGCTCCCCTGCCCCGCCCCTTCCCGGCACCTGACGATATGCGGCCCCGCCGCGTGCGGGGCGCCACCCCGGGCCCGGTCCTCAAACGCCGGACGGGCCGGGTTTTCAGCCGCTCACCCGGAGAAGTTCGGCGGCCAGGAGGCCGATGTGGTGGCGCCATGCCTGCTGGGCTTGGGTGCGTTCCGTTTCCGCGTCCGCCGGGCCCGTCTGGGTCAGGATGAGGCGGGCGCCGTGGCCGGTGCCCTGGGTGAGCTCCCAGCGGACCGTTCCGGCGGGGCGGCCGTCGCGCTCCCAGGCGTAGGCGAGCACCCGGGGCGGATGCGCCTCGGTGATCGGGCCCGCCGGGACCGCGTCCGTACGGAAGCCGAAGGGGACCGGCGCCCCGGCGACCGGTTCGGGGGTGTCAGCGGCCGGGCCGGTCAGCGCCCGCCAGACCGTCTCGGCGGGGCGGACCAGCTGGCGCTCGAAGCGCAGCCGCCAGCCGCCGTCCTCGGTGGTCTCCACCGCTCCCTCGGCCAGGCCGAACGCCTCGACGTACTTCTCGTGCAGCTCGGCCATGTCGCCGTGGGCGATCTCCTCGCCGCCGAGCAGGGCCGCCAGCCCGGTGATGCAGGCGTGCCAGCCGGAGGCGAAGCTGGCCGCGCCGAAGCGGTCGCCGAAGGTGTGGGTGAGGGTCAGCACACAGCCGTCGTCCTCGGGGCGCAGCTCCCAGCGGAGCTCGTCCTCGCCCCAGGTGAAGGCGAACACATGGGGCGGGTCGAGCTCGGTGACGACGCCGTCCATGTCCGGGGCCTCGCGCCCGGGGAAGACGAAGCCCATCCGGCCGCCGATCTTGAGCTCGACCTGGACCTCGGAGGGGAACCAGTGGACGAGCTGGGCGGGGTCGGTCAGCGCTCGCCAGACCTTCTCGGGGGGATGGGCGAGCCGGCGCTCCAGGCGCAGGGCCGAGCGGCCGCCGCCGGTCTGGGCAAGGGTGTCTTTCATGGCGCTTCTCCGTCGGGTACGTCGGGTACGTCGAGTCCTTCGGGTACGTCGGGTTCGCCGGTCGCGTCGAGGGACTCCGGCATCGTGCCCAGGTGTCGTTCGAGCGCGTCGAGACGGTCGGTCCACAGCCGACGGTACGGCGCGAGCCAGGCGTCCACCTCGGCGAGCGGCTCCGGGCAGAGCTCGTACCAGCGGCGCTGGGCGTCCCGGCGGACCCGCACCAGACCGGCCTCGCGCAGCACCCGGAGGTGCTTGGAGGTGCCCGGCTGGGTGAGCCCCAGATGCTCGGTCAGCTCACCGACCAGGCGGGGCCGCTCCAGCAGGAGGTCCAGGATCTGCCGACGACTCGGCTCCGCGAGCACATCGAACGGTATGGGCATGGCCTCAACATAACGGGGCGGCTATATAACCGCAAGGGCATTAACGCCGGTGCGGCCCACGCCCCGAGCGCCTCAGGTCTCCTCCGTCGCCGTACTGCGCCGGTTCCACGCCCGCGGCGCCCGCCAGCCGTACCGCATCGCCAGCAGCCGCACCACAAAGGTCACGGCGGCCGCGAGCGCGCTCGTGGCCGCCGTAAGGGCGTGGAAGTGGAGCAGCAGCGCCGCTATCGAGGAGCCGAGGATGGCCGGGACGGCGTACAGGTCCCGGTCCCAGCGCAGCAGTGAGGGCACCTCATGGGCGAGCAGGTCGCGGATCACACCGCCGCCGACCGCCGTGGCCATGCCGAGGGTGACCGAAGCGGTGACGCCGAGCCCGAAGTCATGCGCCTTCATCGTGCCCTCGACGCAGAACAGCCCGAGGCCCGCCGCGTCGAAGACCCCCACCGCCGCCGTGATCCGCTCGACCTCGGGGTGGAGGAAGAAGACGATGCCGGTGGCCACGAGCGGGGTGAGGAAATAGCCGAGGTCGGTGAAGGCGATGGGCGGCACCGCGCCGATCACCAGATCGCGGAAGATGCCGCCGCCCAGCGCGGTGGCCTCGGCGAGCACCGCCATGCCGAAGACATCGAAGTTCTTCCGCACGGCGAGCAGCGCGCCGGACATCGCGAAGACGAAGATCCCGGCGACTTCGAGCGCGTGCTGGACGGACGGGGTGAACAGTTCGATGAGCACCCGACATTGTTATCCGCGGATGCCCCCCGGTCCCGTCCGGACCCCGTCCCGTCTCAGCTTTCGGTCTTCTTCGTCACCTTCTGTGCCGCCTCGGCCCCGGGCTTCTCCTGCGGCTCCTGGTCCGAAGCGTTCTCCGGGTGGTGGCAGGCCACCTGGTGGCCGGTGGCCAGCGTCACCAGCGGCGGCTCCTGGCTCTTGCACACCTCGGTCGCCTTCCAGCACCGGGTGTGGAAGCGGCAGCCGGACGGCGGGGAGATCGGCGAGGGCACATCGCCCTTGAGCAGGATCCGCTCGCGCTTGGCGCGCCGCTTGGGGTCCGGCACCGGCACCGCGGACAGCAGGGCCTTGGTGTAGGGGTGCATGGGACGCTCGTAGAGGTCCTTGCGGTCCGCCAGTTCGACGATCTTCCCGAGGTACATCACCGCGATCCGGTCCGAGACATGGCGGATGACCGACAGATCGTGCGCGATGATCACATACGTCAGGCCCAGCTCGTCCTGGAGGTCGTCCAGCAGGTTGACCACCTGCGCCTGGATCGACACATCCAGCGCCGAGACCGGTTCGTCGGCGACGACCAGCTTGGGTTTGAGGGCCAGCGCCCGGGCGATGCCGATGCGCTGCCGCTGGCCGCCGGAGAACTCGTGCGGATAGCGGTTGTAGTGCTCGGGGTTGAGCCCGACCAGCGCCAGCAGCCGCTGGACCTCCGCCTTGACGCCGCCCTCCGGGGTGACGCCCTGGAGCCGGAAGGGCGCGCTGACGATCGCGCCGACGGTGTGCCGGGGGTTCAGCGAGGAGTACGGGTCCTGGAAGATCATCTGGACGTCACGGCGCATCGGCCGCATCTGAGCGGTGTTCAGATGCGTGATGTCCTTGCCCTCGAACTCGATCTTGCCCGAGGTGGGTTCCAGCAGCCGGGTGATCAGCCGCCCCATGGTGGACTTGCCGCAGCCCGACTCGCCCACCACGCCCAGGGTCTCCCCCGGCCGGACGTCGAAGTCGAGCCCGTCGACCGCCTGCACCGCACCGGCCTGCCGCTGCAGCAGCCCCTTCTTGATGGGGAAGTGCTTGACCAGACCCGACACCCTGAGCAGGGGCTCGGGCGGCGTCGTCGCCTTCTCCGGGACCGTCATCTTCGGATCCTTCGTGTCGGTCACAGCTTCGGCGCAATCTCTTCGGTCCAGATCCGGGTGCGCTCCTCCTGCGACATATGGCACGCGGAGAAGTGCCCGCCGCCCCCGGCCAAGCTGAGCTCCGGCCGCTCGGTGCGCGTGATGTTGTCCTTCGGCACATCGGCGTACGGGCAGCGCGGGTGGAAGGCACAGCCGGACGGCACATTGATGAGGCTGGGCGGGGAGCCCTTGACCGGGATGAGCCGCTCGGTCTGGTCGCGGTCGATACGGGGCATCGAGCCCAGCAGCCCCCAGGTGTACGGGTGCTGGGGTTCGTAGAAGACCTTCTCGGCCGGGCCGCGCTCGACACAGCGTCCGCCGTACATCACCAGCAGATCGTCGGCGAGCTCGGCGACCACGCCCAGGTCATGGGTGATGACGATGACCGCGGAGCCGAACTCCTTCTGCAGATCCCGGATGAGGTCGAGGATCTGCGCCTGGACGGTGACGTCCAGGGCGGTGGTCGGCTCGTCGGCGATCAAGAGCTCGGGGTTGTTGACCAGCGCCATCGCGATCATGGCGCGCTGGCGCATACCGCCGGAGAACTCGTGCGGGTAGCTGTCCGCGCGCTTGTCGGGCTGCGGGATGCCGACGCGGTCCAGCAGCTCGATCGCGCGCTTGCGGGCCACGTCCTTGGTGACGTCGTGGTGCACCCGGTACGCCTCGATGATCTGGCGGCCGATGGTGTAGTACGGGTGCAGCGCGGACAGCGGATCCTGGAAGATCATCGACATCTCGCGACCGCGCAGCTTGCGCACCTCGTCGGGGTCGGCGCCCAGCAGCTCCTGGCCGTTGAGCCAGATCTCACCGGAGATCCGCGCCTTGCGGCGGCCGTACTGCCCGGCGGTGTGCAGCCCCATGATGCCGAGCGAGGTGACGGACTTGCCGGAGCCGGACTCGCCGACGATGCCGAGGGTCTTGCCCTTCTCCAGCCGGAAGCTGAGCCCGTCCACGGACTTCACCAGACCGTCGTCGGTCGGGAAGTGGACGTGCAGATCGCGCACCTCGAGGAAGGCGGTGGGGGCGGGCGAGCCCGCCGCGGCCACCTCGCCCACGGCGGCGGTGCCGGTGGCCGGCGGCTCGCCGTTCCCGGGCTGTCCGGAGGACTTGGTCAGGTCGGTCATCCGAGCCTCACTCGCGGGTCGATGACGGCGTACAGGAGGTCCACGACGAGGTTGGCGACCACGATGAAGATGGCCGCGATCAGGGTGACGCCGAGGATGACCGGCAGGTCCTTCTCAGTGATCGCGTTCACCGCGAGCCGCCCGAGGCCGGGCAGGTTGTAGGTGGTCTCGGTGAGGACCGCGCCGCCCAGCAGCGCGCCCAGGTCGAGGCCGAGCAGGGTGAGGACCGGCGTCCAGGTCGAGCGCATCGCGTGCCGGCCGATGACCACCCGTTCTCGCAGGCCCTTGGCGCGGGCGGTGCGGATGTAGTCCTCGCCCATGATCTCCAGCATGGTGGCCCGGGTGAGCCGGGCGTACATCGCCGCATAGAGGAAGGCGAGCGTGATCCACGGGAGGATCAGGCTCTCGAACCACATCGCCGGATCGTCACCGAGCGCCTTGTAGTCCACGTTGACCCACTTCAGCGAGTAGCTGAAGATCGCCAGCGAGAGCAGACCGGTGAAGTAGATCGGCAGCGAGACACCGGCCAGCGCGACCGTCATCGCGGAGCGGTCCCACAGGGTGCCCCGGCGCAGCGCGGAGACGACACCGGTGGTGATGCCGCCGACCAGCCACAGCAGACAGGCGCCGGCGGCGAGCGAGAGGGTGACCGGCATGGCGTCGGTGAGCTGCGGCCACACCGCCTGCTCGGTGCGGAAGGAGTAGCCGAAGCAGGGCGCCGGACAGTGGGTGACGTCCGTGCCGTTGGCGTAGTCCCGGCCGGCGAAGAGGCCCTGGACGAAGTGCCAGAACTGGACCAGAACCGGATCACCGAGGCTGAGCTTCTGCCGGATGCCCTCGATGGCCGCGGGGTCGGCCTGCTTGCCGACGAACAGCAGCGCGGGATCGGCACCGGCCCACTTCGGGATCACGAAGAAGATGGCGAAGGTCGTGAGGGTGACGACCAACAGCATCACGACGACGGCGAACAAGCGCCGGATGAGATAAGCAAGCACTGTGCGCGGCCCGGGCGGTGGCCCGTGATACCCCGGTTGAGGGGGATCACGGGCCACCACCCGCGGCCATCACCTGCCCTTCGGGCCTATCGGGTGCGGCGATGGGGGGGTGTGCGGCGGGTCAGGTGACCTGCCGTCACTTGACGACGCCCAGCTGGGAGTAGTCGTAGCGACCGTTGTAGGCCGCCGACGAGAAGGCGTTCGTCAGCCGCGAGCTGCGCCAGGTGATGTTCTTCTCGTAGATGAACGGCATCTGCACGGCCAGGTCGCTGACCTTGTGGTTCATCTTCTGGTAGATCGCGCCGGCCTTGTTGGGGTCGGTCTCCTTGAGCGCGTCGTCGAAGTACTGGTTGATCGCCGGGTCGTTGGTCTCGGAGACGTTGTAGTTACCCGTCTGCTCGATGAAACGGCCGTCGATCAGCGGCTGGGAGAAGCCCTGGCCGGTGGGGAAGTCCGGGCCCCAGCCGGTCATGGACAGGCCGTAGCCGCGCTTCTTCATCACCGACGGCGAACCGGTGATGCTGGCGGAGGTGCTGCCCTGGATCGGCTCCACGTTGAGGCTGATGCCGACCTTCTTCAGCGACGCCTGCAGCGCCTCCGCGGCGTCGACCTCGGCGGGCTGGTCGTTGCGGGCCACGATGCTGGTGGAGAAGCCACCCGGCTTGCCGCACTGCTTGAGCTCGTCCTTGGCCTTGGCCGGGTCGGCCTTGCCGCCGCGCTTGAGGATGCCGTACGGGTCGTAGTCGTCCGAGCCCTTGACGCTCTTGGGGAGCATGTTGGTGGCGAGGTCACCACCGGCCTGCGGGCCACCGCGGGTGGTCTGGAGCGACTTGTAGTCGGTGCCGTAGACGACCGCCTTGCGGCAGTGGATGTTGTCGAACGGCTTGACCTTGGTGGTGAAGTCGACGTACCGCACGAAGCTGGTGGTGATGTTGTCGACGTTGCCCTTGTGCTGCTTGAGGGCGTCGTTACGGCCCGAGGGGGTCATACCGGTGGCGCTGAGGAAGACGTCGTAGTCGCCCTTGATCAGCAGCCGGTCTATCGCCTCGAGGTTGGAGTTGAAGGTGACCGAGATCTTGTCCGGCAGGGCCGGGCGGATCGGGTCGGACGCCTTCTTCCAGCTCGTGTTGCGGACCAGCGACAGGCTCTTGCCCGGGGTGTACGACTGGACCTTGTACGGACCGGAGGAGAACGGCCGGTTGGTGTACTTGGCGCCGGTGTCCTTGTCCGCCTTCACCGGGGAGCCGGTCGGCATCGCGAGCATCTGCTCGAAGTCACCGTTGGGCTTGGCGAGGTTGAAGACGACGGTCTTGTCGTCCGGCGTCTGGATCCCCTTCAGGCCCAGCTTGTCCTTGGCCTTGTCCTTGTACGGGCCCTTGTACTCGCCCTTGGGATCCAGGACCTGGCGCAGATAGCCGGGGCCGCCGGAGACGACGTCCTTGGCCCAGATGCGCTCGATGCCGTACTTGACGTCCTTGGACGTGATCGGGGAGCCGTCCTCCCAGGTGATCCCGTCGCGCAGGGTGTAGGTGTAGGTCTTGCCGCCGTTGGTGATCTTGCCGGTGGAGGTGGCGAGGTCCGGGACCAGCTCGTTCGCGGCGTTGCCCGGCTTCGGCGCGTAGGAGATCAGTTGGCGCGCGTAGAAGCGGGAGAAGTCCCAGGCGAACCCGTAGTACTGGCGCTGCGGGTCGAGGGAGTCGAACTCCTGCTTGTTGATGAACTTGAGCGTGCCGCCCTTCTTGGCGGACTTGGCGGCGACGCCCTTCACCGCGGCGTTGAACCCGGCGCCCGAGCCCTCGTCGTCGGAACCGCCGCCACCGCAGCCGGCGGTGGCCAGGAGGGCGCCGACGACAGCCGCCGCTCCGGCGATCCGCCTGCTTCTCGAGAGCTGTTTCATAGCTGTTGCAACCTCCGGGGTAGCGGTCCTAGGCATGGCGCCGCGGAATTCTTCGGGGAGCCGACTGCCGGATACGGCAGGGGCTGATGCGTTCGGGTACGACCGGTCCGCAGGGCGTGTCGTGCGCCGCGCCGTCATCGGGTGCCCTTCGGATCGAGCGCGTCGCGGACGCCGTCGCCGAAGAGGTTGAAGGCCAGCACCGTAATGAAGATCGCCACACCCGGGATGATCATGAACATCGGGTCGTCCTCGTAGGTGCCGACCGCCTTGGAGAGCATCTGCCCCCAGGAGGCGGTGGGCGGCTTCACGCCCGCGCCGAGGAAGCTGAGCGCGGCCTCGGTGAGGATGTTGGTGGGGATCATCAGCGTCGCGTAGACGGTGATCGGCGCCACCAGGTTGGGCAGCAGCTCACGGAAGAGGATGTAGCGCCGGCCGGCACCCAGGCTCCGCGCGGCCTCGATGTACTCCTTCTCGCGCAGCGACAGCGTCTGGCCGCGCACGATGCGGCCGACGTACGGCCAGCCGAAGAAGCCGATGACCGAGACCAGGATGGCGATGCGCACCCCGCTGCCGGTCAGTCCCAGCAGGTCGTTGGGGAGCACCGAGACCAGGGAGATGATGAAGAGCAGCTGCGGGAAGGCCAGCAGCATGTCCATCACCCGGCTGATCGCCGAGTCGACCCAGCCGCCGAAGTACCCGGCGATGATGCCGAAAATGGTGCCGAGGACCACCGCGACCACCGCCGCGAGGAAGGCCACCAGCAGCGAGATCCGGGCGCCGTAGACGACGCGGCTGAAGACGTCGCGGCCGTTGGACGGCTCCACGCCGAAGAGGAAGTCCGAGCTGATACCGCCCATGGACCCCTTCGGGGTGCCGAACAGCGGGTCGATCTCCTCCTGGTGGAACTCATTGGGCGGATGCCCGAGCAGGCTCACGATCAGTGGAGCGAAGATCGCCACCAGGACCAGGAAGACGACAACGATGCCACCCGCCAGCGCGAGCTTGTCCCGCTTCAGGCGTGTCCAGGCGATCTGCCGCAGCGATCTGCCTTCGACGGACGCTTTGACCACATCCGCCGCTACAGCGGCAGTCGCGACCGGATCGCTGTCCGTGCTCGTGCCGTGCAATGGTGCCGTCATCGTGGTGGAGACCCCTCTCGGCCGGTGGTGACCGGCCCACGACTCGCCGCTGTAGCGGCTTTGTTCACAACCCGGGTGAAAGTCGCGTTCTGGTACGGAACCTTTCAGGAAGGGGTCGTACGCAGGAACCGCACCCCTTGGAGCGGGAGTCTTCAACGCGTTTGTGATCACCCGCCAGTACTCCCGGACAATGGATGCCTAACCGTGATGTGGGGAGTACCGCTCCGCTATACGGACGGTCGCGACACGAGAACGCAGCAGTAACCTCGCGCCCGCTATGGAATGTTCGGCCCCAAAGGCCCGGAACACCGGGTGGGCAATCCCGTCAATCGGTGCGCGGACCAGCGGGCCAGTGGCGGATCGGCGGGTCGGCGGGTTGACGGATCGCCGGGTCGGCGGGTCGGCGGGGCAGCGAGTCGGCGGATCGGTACCGGCTCGGCGAGGCGGTGGATCAGTAGGCGGGACGCGGCGGCGGGTAGCCGTAGCCGTAGGACGGCGCGGCGGGGGCGGCGCCATAGGCGTCGCGGTCGAAGAAGGGCCGCGCGTTGGCCCGCATCCACAGGGCGACGGGGTCGTACTCGTCGGAGAGCGCGACCGTGGAGACCGGCAGCCCGTCCGGTACGGCGGTGATCGACTGCTCCATCATCACCCGCACCGACTGCACCGCAGGTGGGCCGCTGTCGTAGAGATCCAGCCCGATGGCCAGATACGGGGCGCCCAGCGCGGGCTGCACCCAGGCGCGGCGCAGCGACCGCACCGCGGTGGTGCGATGCGCGTTCTGCCCCAACAGGGCGTAGAACTGCGGGATGTCGATGGCGGGTTCGGTCAGCCGCAGCGGCCCGGCGGGCAGCCGGTCCAGACCGCCCGCGATCCGGCGCAGATCCGGCCACGGGATGCCCACTCCGCCGCCGCGGGCGTGGGGGTTGAGCCAGAGGCCGTAGCGGTCGCGGTAGAGCGAGTCGGCGATGAGGCGTCCGTCGACCACCTCATGCGCACGGTTCCAGCCACTTGCGGCCAGTTCCTGTGCGGAGGTCACGCACGGGGCGTAACCGAGGCCGTCCACATCCATGTTCCCGTACTGGGCTTCGGGCGTGCCGGGCGCACCGTGCCACAGCAGCATCCAGACCTGGCCCTCGCCGATGGCCTGCAGCAGCGCCTCATAGGCGTCGTACCGGCCGGGAGCGACCTGCTGCAACGCTCGCTCAACCTGGCCGGCCGCCGCCCCCCAATCCGCGCCCGCGCTCACCTGGGTCCGCCCCTTCTCTCGCCCTTGTCCCGCACCTCACCGGGGAGCGTGCTCGCACCCCTCCTGGTCATCAAACCAGCTTACGGGCCCCCGTAGCGGACCCTGGGGTGAGTCAGAGGTCACGGTCGTAGAACGGCCGTACGCGCCCCATCATCCAGTCGACCACCGGATCCCCCTGCGCCACATCCAGCAGCACGAGCTGGACCTTCCACCGCACGGGCAGCACGCCGAGGGCGCGGCCCAGCGCGTCCACCGCGCGCGCCTGACCCTCGGGGCCGGGGGCATCGAGCTGCACACCGACGAAGAGCGCCGGCTCGTCGCCCTCGACGCTGGCCAGCGCGCGCCGGGCGGTCCGCACCCCGCTGTCCTTGGCGAACTCGATCCCGGCGGCGGCCAGGAAGTCCACCGGCTCGTCCTGCCAGTCCGGTTCGAAGAGCCGCACCCTGCCCCCGGTGGCCGGGCCGTCTAGCTCACTGCGCCCGGCACGGCACAGCTCCCGGACGGCGGGCGGAGGCAGCGGTACGACCACCGCACCACCGGGGTTCACCGCGATGCCGAGCTGGGGCGGCAGGCCGCGGGCGAACTCCACGGCCGGGGCGATGGTGAAGGGCATATGGGAGCCGACGAGCTGCAGGAACTGCTGCTCGGAGCTGAACACCGGGACATACGCGGCGCCCTCGATCTCCATCGTGGGCAGATCGAGGTTCGGGCTGCCGGGGCCCCCGCCATTGGGCAGCGGAACCCAGACATGGCTACGGGAGAGCGTCTCGACGATGCGCGCTCCGGCCCCGGGGACGTCGATCGAGGCGGCCATCACCTCTTCGAGCTCATTGCCGGGAAACGCCGGATACGCGGTCTGCGCGCCGTCGGGGAATCCTCCGTGAGCCGGGGCCATGCCGTACTGCTCCGGGAAGCTCATCTTCGTCCAACCGCCATCTCGTCCTACCTGCCCAAAGCACCCTAGCGGCTGGGCGGCCCAGGGCCAGTGGGGGCGGCGTCATCTCCACAGCACTTCCCCACCTCGCCCGGCCCCGCGCCACCGTCACACTGGGTGATGCCCCGGTGGCCGATTTTCGGCCAAGGTCACCCGGCGTCTCCCTTCCTCCCCGGGGAACGGGGACCGCTCATCCGCCCTGGAGCGGGATCCCCCGTCCCCTCCTGTGCGGGACTCAATTCTGGTGCGGGGCTCACTCGAAGGAGATGCAGCGCAGCTCGCTCGCGGTCGAGCGGTCCAGCAGCACCGCCGAGGCGCACCCCTCCGGCGGCCGCCCCTCCTCCATCCCCGCGATCAGCCGCCGCATCGCGCGCCGATGCCGGCCGAAGGCATAGCCGGAGACCCCGCGGCCACGGGCGGCCTGGCCCTCCAGGGCCATCGTGGCGTCCACGTCCAGCAGCACCATGTGGAGGCTGCGGCCCCGGCGCCGCACGTCCCGGGCCAGCCAGCGGCGGACCCACGGCAGCGCGCCGCAGTCGTGCACCACGACGCTCACATCCGAGCGCAGCGCCCGGCGCAGCCCGGCGTAGTGGGCGTACCGGACCAGCGGGCGGTAGAGCGCGTACGGCAGCCAGCCGGGCATCCGGCGCTCCCACGCCTCCCGGGTGTTCTGCGAGTCCACCCGGATGACGACCGCGCCCGTCCCGTCCAGGAGGGGCACCGTCCGATTGATCAGCGTGCTCTTGCCGGCGCCCGGCAGCCCGGAGGCGACCAGCACGTCCCCCACCGGAAAGCGCAGCTCACGCGGGTCCGCGCCGCCGCCTCGCGGCTGGCCGCGCAGGTCGTGCACCGCGATGCGCCGCCCCGGGACGGCCGTCGACCCGGAGGGGACGCGGCCACGCCGTGCCGGCAGGAGCCTTTGCGCGGTCTCGTATGTTCCCTGCCCATGCACCGTGATCGTCCTCCCAGGTCGGTCAACGCTGCTCGTACCCGCAGAGTGTCAAGAAAAGGTAATGTCCATCAAGGCTGCCTCTGCCCGATCCGGCCGGAGCCGCCCCGATCGGGGCTTCCTTTCTCGGCCACACATGCGATGATGTCCGCGCAACTCCATACCGGCCGCTTGAATCCGCGCGGGAGAGTCCTTGGCCACCGGCAGTCGTGCCGGGTGTCCAGGGCGCCGAAGGAGCAAGTCCTCCCTTGAATCTCTCAGGCCCCGATACCGCGTGGACGAGGCAGATCTGAAAAGCGAGCCGCGGGCGCGGCTCCACCCAAGGTGCAAGCCGGGCCCCTTACGGGCGTCACGGCGAACCTCTCAGGTTCCGATGACAGATGGGGAGGACGCACGCGTCCTTGTCGTACGTCCTCGCCGTCGCGCGACCCCGATCTCCTGGAGCCTGAATCGTGACCGACGCCCCGCCCACCCCACGCCGCACCGCGCTGGACGCACGGCACCGTGCGCTCGGCGCCACCATGACCGACTTCGCCGGCTGGGACATGCCGCTGCGCTACGGCAGCGAGCGCGACGAGCACACCGCGGTGCGCACCCGCGCCGGGCTTTTCGATCTCTCCCACATGGGTGAGATCTCTCTCATCGGTTCGCAGGCCGGAGAGGCCCTGGATCACGCACTGGTCGGCCGGCTGTCCGCGCTCGCCGTGGGCCGCGCCCGCTACACCATGATCTGCGACGACGAGGGCGGCATCCTGGACGACCTGATCGTCTACCGCCTCGGGGACGAGGAGTTCCTGGTCGTGGCCAACGCCTCCAACGCCCAGGTGGTACTGGACGCGCTGACCGAGCGGGCCGCCGGTTTCGAGGCGACCGTAAGGGACGACCGCGACGCCTATGCGCTGATCGCCGTCCAGGGGCCCGAGTCCCCCGGGATCCTGGGGAGCCTGACCGACGCCGACCTGGAGGGGCTCAAGTACTACGCCGGACTGCCGGACACCGTCGCGGGCGTCCCCGCCATGATCGCCCGCACCGGCTACACGGGCGAGGACGGCTTCGAGCTGTTCCTGGCGCCGGACGACGCCGTGCGGGTCTGGGAGGCGCTGACCGAGGCGGGGGCCCCGGTGGGCCTGGTGCCCTGCGGTCTGTCCTGCCGGGACACCCTGCGTCTCGAGGCGGGCATGCCGCTGTACGGGAATGAGCTGACCACCGACACCACCCCCTTCGACGCGGGGCTCGGCCGGGTGGTGAAGTTCGACAAACCGGGCGACTTCGTCGGCCGCCAGGCCCTGGAGGCCGCCTCCCGCGAGGCGGACACCGTCAGCCCCCGCGCCCTGGTCGGCCTGGTCGCCGAGGGCCGCCGGGTGCCGCGCGCCGGATACGCCGTGGTGGCCGCCGACGGCTCACAGGTCGGCCAGGTCACCTCGGGCGCACCCTCGCCGACGCTGGGCAAGCCGATCGCGATGGCGTACGTGGACCCGGAGTACGCGAAGCCCGGCACCGAGGGAGTCTCGGTGGACATCCGGGGCACCCGGGAGCCGTACGAGGTCGTGGCGCTCCCCTTCTACCGCCGCGAGCGCTGAGCGGTCCCGCCGCAACGCGTCACGCCCCACCGGCGCCATCACATGGACCGGCACGGCGTCCACCGTCGCCGCATCCACCGGCGCCACATGGCGCCGGCACCGCATCCACAGGCGTCACACCCCGCTGGCGCCGCACCCACCGGCGTCACCGCTGGCACCGCACCCACGGCACCGCACCCACCGGCGTCGCGTCCCACCAGCTAAGACCCGTTTCCCAAGCACTCCCCCGTATCCAGGAGAATCGGACCATGAGCAACCCCCAGCAGCTGCGCTACAGCAAGGAGCACGAGTGGCTGTCGGCCGCCGACGAGGACGGCGTGTCGACGATCGGCATCACCGAATTCGCGGCCAACGCGCTCGGCGATGTCGTCTATGTCCAGCTCCCGGACGTCGGCTCCGCCGTCACCGCCGGTGAAACCTGCGGTGAGCTGGAGTCCACCAAGTCGGTCAGCGACCTGTACTCGCCGGTCTCCGGTGAGGTCACCGAGATCAACGAGGACGTGGTGAACGATCCGGCGCTGGTGAATTCCGCCCCCTTCGAGGGCGGCTGGCTGTTCAAGGTGCGGGTGACGGGCGAGCCGGAGGAGCTGCTCTCCGCCGACGCGTACACCGCCTTCGCCGAAAACTGACCCTCCTCTTCCGATCGGGACCCTGATGTCGCTTCTCAACAGCTCCCTGCACGAGCTCGACCCGGATGTCGCCGCCGCCGTCGACGCCGAACTCCACCGCCAGCAGTCCACCCTGGAGATGATCGCCTCGGAGAACTTCGCTCCGGCGGCGGTCATGGAGGCCCAGGGCTCGGTCCTGACCAACAAGTACGCCGAGGGCTACCCCGGCCGCCGCTACTACGGCGGCTGCGAGCACGTCGATGTGGTCGAGCAGATCGCCATCGACCGGGTGAAGGAGCTCTTCGGCGCCGAGGCGGCGAACGTCCAGCCGCATTCGGGCGCCCAGGCCAACGCGGCCGCGATGTTCGCCCTGCTCTCCCCCGGCGACACCATCCTGGGGCTGAACCTGGCGCACGGCGGCCATCTGACCCACGGCATGAAGATCAACTTCTCCGGCAAGCTCTACAACGTGGTGCCCTACCACGTGGACGCCGAGACCGGTCTGGTCGACATGGACGAGGTCGAGCGGCTGGCCAAGGAGCACCGCCCCAAGCTGGTGATCGCGGGCTGGTCGGCCTACCCCCGCCAGCTGGACTTCGCGGCCTTCCGTCGGATCGCGGACGAGGTCGGCGCGTACCTGATGGTCGACATGGCCCACTTCGCGGGTCTGGTGGCGGCCGGGCTGCACCCCTCGCCCGTACCGCACGCCCATGTGGTGACCACCACCACCCACAAGACCCTGGGCGGTCCGCGCGGTGGCGTGATCCTCTCCACCGCCGATCTGGCCAAGAAGATCAACTCGGCGGTCTTCCCGGGTCAGCAGGGCGGCCCGCTGGAGCACGTCATCGCGGCCAAGGCGGTCTCCTTCAAGGTCGCCGCGGGTTCGGCCTTCAAGGAGCGCCAGGAGCGCACGCTGGAGGGCGCCAGGATCCTCGCCGAGCGCCTGGCCCAGCCCGATGTGCGGGAAGCGGGCGTCGCCGTCCTGTCCGGCGGCACCGACGTCCATCTGGTCCTGGTCGACCTGCGCGACTCGGAGCTGGACGGGCGACAGGCCGAGGACCGGCTCCACGAGGTCGGCATCACGGTCAACCGCAACGCGATCCCGAACGACCCGCGGCCCCCGATGGTCACCTCGGGTCTGCGGATCGGCACCCCGGCGCTGGCCACGCGCGGCTTCACCGCGGAGGACTTCCGCGAGGTCGCCGACGTCATCGCGCAGACGCTCAAGCCGTCCTACGACGCGGAGGCGCTGAAGGCCCGGGTCACCGCCCTGGCCGACAAGCACCCGCTGTACGCCCATCTGTCCAAGTAACCCTGGACACGGGGGCGCGTCCGCCCTGGCGCGCCCCCACCGCACCACCCCCGCACGGCCCGCACGCCTCCCCCCGCGTGCAGACGAAGGAGTCCCCCGGTGGCCATCTCCGTATTCGACCTCTTCTCGATCGGCATCGGCCCGTCCAGCTCGCACACCGTCGGCCCGATGCGGGCCGCGCGGATGTTCGTCCGCCGGCTGAAGAACGAGGGCCTGCTGGCCCACACCGCCTCCGTGCGCGCCGAGCTCTTCGGCTCGCTGGGCGCCACCGGTCATGGCCATGGCACCCCGAAGGCCGTGCTGCTGGGCCTGGAGGGCCACTCCCCGCGCACCGTCGACGTCGAGGCGGCCGACGGCGAGGTGGAGCGCATCCGGACCACCAAGCGGCTGCGGCTGCTCGGCACCGAGATCGGCCCCGGCCAGGAGATCGACTTCGACGCGTCGACCCAGCTCATCCTGCACCGCCGCCGCTCCCTGCCGTACCACGCCAACGGCATGACGCTGCTCGCGTACGACGCCGAGGGCCATCCGCTGCTGGAGAAGACGTACTACTCGGTCGGCGGCGGCTTCGTGGTGGACGAGGACGCGGTCGGCGAGGAGCGCATCAAGCTCGACGACACCGTCCTCACCCACCCCTTCCGCACCGGCGACGAACTGCTGCGGCTCTCCCACGAGACGGGCCTGTCCATCTCGGCGCTGATGCTGGAGAACGAGAAGGCGTGGCGCACGGAGAAGGAGATCCGGGACGGCCTCCTGGAGATCTGGCACGTCATGGAGGCGTGCGTGGCCCGTGGAATGTCCCAGGAGGGCATCCTCCCCGGCGGCCTCAAGGTCCGCCGCCGCGCCGCCACCGCCGCCCGCGCCCTGCGCTCCGAGGGCGACGCGGCCGCCCGCGCCATGGAGTGGATCACCCTCTACGCCATGGCGGTCAACGAGGAGAACGCGGCGGGCGGACGCGTGGTCACCGCCCCCACCAACGGCGCGGCGGGCATCATCCCCGCCGTCCTGCACTACTACACGCGCTTCGTCCCGGGCGCCGACGAGGACGGCGTCATCCGCTTCCTCCTCGCCGCGGGCGGCATCGGCATGCTCTTCAAGGAGAACGCCTCGATCTCCGGCGCCGAGGTCGGCTGCCAGGGCGAGGTCGGCTCCGCCTGCTCCATGGCCGCCGGCGGCCTCGCCGAGGTCCTCGGCGGCTCCCCCGAACAGGTGGAGAACGCCGCCGAGATCGGCATGGAACACAACCTCGGCCTCACCTGCGACCCCGTGGGCGGCCTGGTCCAGATCCCCTGCATCGAGCGCAACGGCATGGCCTCGGTCAAGGCGGTCACCGCCGCGCGGATGGCCCTGCGCGGCGACGGCCGCCACCATGTCTCGCTCGACAAGGTCATCAAGACGATGAAGGAGACGGGCGCCGATATGAAAGTCAAGTACAAGGAGACGGCGCGGGGCGGGCTCGCGGTGAACGTCATCGAGTGCTGAGGGGGCGGCTCCGGCCGGGTCCGGCCGCTTCGGATGAGAGCCCGCCGGATGTCACACTCCGGCGGCCTGCTCTGTCGCACCTGCGGAAGGTCTTACGACCCCAGCCGCGACACGATGGAGAAACCCGCCATGGCCCGTATCTCGCTCACTCCGCCCAGCACGCTGCTCAACCGCATAGGCGCCTGGTACTCCCGGCGCACCTACGGCAAGGTGCTCGACCCCGGCCTGGCCATCGGCCACAACGGGCGGGTGCTGCTCACCTACGTCCGGCAGGAGCGCGGTGCCGCCAAGTGGAACCGCCTCGACCGGGGCCTCAAGCACCTCGCGGTCATGGCCGCGGCGGCCAGGATCAACTGCTCGTGGTGCATGGACTTCGGCCACTGGGAGGCCGACACCCTCGGCCTCCCGATGGACAAGATCTCCAAGGTCCCGCGGTGGCGCGACCACCAGGACGCCTTCACTGAGCTGGAACTGCTCGTCCTGGACTACGCCGAAGCGATGACCGAAACCGAACCCCGCGTCACCGACGAGCTCGCGGCCG
Organism: Streptomyces sp. 11-1-2; assembly: GCF_003595545.1. Taxonomy (NCBI): domain Bacteria; kingdom Bacillati; phylum Actinomycetota; class Actinomycetes; order Kitasatosporales; family Streptomycetaceae; genus Streptomyces; species Streptomyces sp. 11-1-2. Next base: position 7,577,963 of record NZ_CP022545.1, on the reverse strand, counting down.
CCCTGATCGAGCGGCTGGGCGAAGCCGCCTTCGTCGAACTCACCGCCATGGTCGCCCTGGAGAACTACCGCTCGCGCATCAACAGCGCCTTCGGCCTGACCAGCCAGGGCTTCTCGGACGCCTGCGAGGTACCGTCACGGACGTGATCGACGCGAGCACCTTCGAGCGCCACCGGCGCATGCTGTTCGGTATCGCCTACCGCATGCTCGGCAGCGTCGCCGACGCCGAGGACATGGTGCAGGACACCTGGCTGCGCTGCAGTCAGGTGACCACCCCGGTGGACAACCCGGTGGGCTATCTGGCCCGTACGGTCACCAACCTCTCGCTCAACCGGCTCACTTCCGCCGCCGCCACCCGCGAGCGGTACGTCGGCCCCTGGCTGCCCGAGCCACTGGTCACCCAGCCCGACGCGGGCGAGGAGGTGGAGCTGGCCGAGTCGGTCTCGCTCGCCCTGCTCGTCGTACTCGAAACTCTCTCGCCGCTGGAGCGAGCGGTCTTCGTGCTCAAGGAGGTCTTCGGCTTCTCGTTCAGGGAGATCGCCGGAATGCTGGAGCGCGGCGAGGCGTCCGTACGGCAGGTGGGCCACCGGGCCAGATCACACGTCCAGGCCCGCCGACCGCGCTACGACACACCGGCCGAGGTGCGGCGCCAGGTCACCGATGAGTTCCTGGCCGCCTGCCTCGGCGGCGACCTCAACCGGATGATGGAGCTGCTCGCCCCCGACGTGACGGCGTGGAGCGACGGCGGCGGCAAGGTCAAGGCCGCCCTCCGCTCCCAGCACGGCGCCGAAAAGGTCGCCCGCTTCCTCGCCGCCGTCCTCACCCAGCCGATGGACGACCCCCGGGTGCACACGGTCGACGTCAACGGCCGCCCAGGCCTGCTCCTCACCGTCGCGGGCCGCCCGGACACGGTCGCCTGCGTCGAGGTCGAGGACGGGCGCATCACCGAGATCCGCGTCATCCGCAACCCGGACAAGCTGCGCCACGTGCTGCCGTAGGCGGCTCGGGACCCACGCCAAGCGGCTCGGGGCGCGCCTCGTTGATCTCGCGGAGATCCTGATTGAGTTTCTCTTCGAGCATTCCCGGTAGGAATTCATCGACGGCCGCCCCTATCACGGTGCACGGGTAAAGATCTCCACGTCTTCGAGTGCGTCGGCGGCAGCGCCCGCGAGGGACTCGTCGCCCCGAAGCCTCCCCACCGCCTCGACCGCATCGGGTGACACCTGCCGGTGAAGCCGGGCAAGGTGGCCCAGCGCAAGCGCGGCGGCCCTGCGTACGTCGGAATCGGGGTGCGAAGTGAAGTGGATCAGCCATCGCTCCACCCACTCTCGGTCCTGAAGGTTCAGAGAGGCTGCGATCAGCGTCTCGGAGATTTCTCGCGGCTGCCCGGAACCGAAGATTTCCGCGGCTTTCTCTGCGGTAACCTGCTCAGGCTTTTGATACTCCATGGAAAAAGAAACTCCTAGCCAGGCGACTACTTGATCTTACCCTTGGCCGTCACGAGGCCCGCTTTCCGTAGTGCACTCTGCATCTGCTGACTCAGCTCATTCCACTTCCGGACGTGACCGTGATAGATGCCGGTACCGTTGTGCGTTTCGTCGAATACCGCGAACTCTCCGGCCTCTTTGTCCACTCCCACCCGTCGCGTCGTATTGGGGTTGAAGTTAATCGAACTCTCCAAGGTGCTCTGAGGGTTTGATGGCTCGGGGGCAGCGTTTCCCCTCTGGGTCTGTCCGTGCTTGGGCGAGGGCTGGAAGGTCAGGTTCTGCTGGTCTTCATCAGCGGACTTCGATGCCTCCTCATTCTGCCGGTCGGGCGAACCGTCAGCCCCAATGCCACCGCTCGCAGCCATCAAGACGATGCCCAACGCCCCGTACGCCGCCGCGTGGATGGCGGCCTCGCGCGTGATGACGGTCGCGCCCACTCGGGCGCCGGCCAGGGCGAGCCCGAGGCCGCCGCCGGGAGAGATGAGGGCTAGGAGGGACAGCAGGAGGAGGGCGAAGCCGAGGTAGGTCAGGAAGTTGTTCAGCGCCTCCAGGAGGTGGAGATTGCGGATGGCGGGGGCGTCCGGAGCCGCGCCGTCCGCGAGTCTGAGGAGCAACAGCGTGCCGACGAGGCAGCCGCCGAGTGCGGTCCAGATCCGGAATCGGATGGTGGCCAGCGCCTCGCCGTACGGCAGGGCGAGCGTCGCCCGCCAGGTGCGCAGCAGGCGCACGAGCAGCCAGCCCGTCCACAGCAGGCCCGCGATCCCGAAGCCGACCAGCACATACAGGCCGGTGCCCGACGCGAAGCGCTGTTGAAGATCGGCCGCGGACGGGAAGGAGCCGACCGCCAGGAGGAGCAGCGCCGGGATGGTCAGGGCGACGGATACGAGTACGTACCACTTCCGGCGCCGGTCCCGCAGCGTGCCGGCCGCCCCTGCCACGGAGCGGAAGTCGACGCCTGCCAGGCGTGTTCGCGGTCGGAAGCGTCGATCTGGGCGGCGGACCAGGCGACCGTACCGTGGAGGGCCTCGGCGCCGGGGTACAGCCCCGGGCCCGCCGCCCCGTAGAGCAAAGACCGCCGCAGCCGGGCGAAGCGCAACGCGATCAACGTGGACCAGGGCACGCACCAGGCCCCATAGGACGCCAGCGCGCTCAGGCCGGTCCTGCCCGCGCGCTCCGCCTGCAGCAGGACCCCCGGCACGGTCGCCTTCCCCCGCCACAACTGCCGCAGGTCGGCGGCCATGGCGACCGCCAGGCACACCAGCGGCACCGCCCACAGCGTCCCCTCAAACGTGTCGACCCAGTCCGCCGCGTCGCGATCCATCGGGTGCGCGGCAGCGTAGTTGGTGAGCATGTGGAGCGCGGAGGTGGCGGCGAGCGGCAGGACCCCGATCGCACGCGCCCAGCCGCGACCGCCGCAGCAGGACACCGACCCCGAACGCCGCCAGAGCCGTGTACACCAGATGGGGGCTGGTGGCGGCGGCCGGGGTGTGGTCGCCGAGTTCCAAAACCCCCTGTGGGGCGGGGAACCAGGAGGAGAAGACCTGCTCGACACCCGGAATGTACGGCGCGCGGAGGCTGTCGGGAATGGCCCAGCCGCCGCCCGGGTGCGGAATCGCCCGGTCCGCGTCCAGCCCGTACCGTGCCACAGCCTCCAAGAGCCCGAACCCGGCGCCCAGGGCCGCGCCGAGCACCACGTAATCCGTCAGCCCCCACTGGCGGCGGATTCTGACGTTCCACGCCACGAGCAGCAGCGGCGCCAGCTTCATCAGCTCTTCGATGACCGGGTCGACCTCATAGCTCGCGGTCTTCACGACGTCGGCCAGCGACTCCCCGGTGGCCTCGGCGACCCCACGCGTATACGCCAACTCCAGCAGCGCTGCCGCGACCCCGCATCCGTAGACGCCGACGGCTATGCCCAGCAGCACCGTGGAAACCCGCACCGACCGGGTCGGCGAGGACAACGCCAGAAGCTGCGCACGCCGTACACGCTCGCGGCCACCATGAGTAACGCCACGCCCAGTCCCCCCGACTGTTCGGCTCAGGTGGCGAGGCTATTGCCCAGATCGTGGTCGCGACAACGGGACTCCCACCTGCCGTGGACGGGGCGATGCCGGCGTCCGCGCCGCCGGCGGGCGTCGGACACGCGGACCCGCACAGAGCGCGGGTCCATGTGCCGCGTGCCATGAAGTCCCTTGTACGTGAGCGCCGTTCGACTTAGCGTGACGGATCACTGACAACGTCGGAGGGGGCTGCGGGGCGTGGCGTTCTGGATGGCTGCTGCGTCCATATGGGCGGTGTTGCAGCTGTTGTTGCTGTCCTGGCCGGTGCGGACGGTGCGGTGGCCGACGGTGCTGCTCGCCTTCGGAGTGGGTGCGTACGGCTGCGGTGTGCTCTCGATGGCCCTGGAACTCCTGGTGGCACGTCAGTTGGCGACCGCGCGGGAGAAATCGCTGTCGGGCGTCATGGATGTGGTGTCGTGGACGACGGCTCCGGTGGTGGAGGAGCTGATCAAGATCGCACCGCTCCTGGTCGCGGGGTGGGCACTGCGCAGGCGGATGCAGTGGGGGCTGGCGGACTTCGTGGTGCTGGGCGGCGCTGCCGGGGCGGGGTTCGGTCTGCTGGAAAAGCTTCTGATGTACGCCGAGTCCGCGGGTAAGGCCGTTCCCACGGATGAGGGGGGCTGGCAGATCCCGGAGGGACTGATCAACCCCCCGTACGTTCCCGGTCTCGGACAAATCCTCGGCAGTTGGTTTCCCTCATCGACCGGCACCGTCGAAGTCGGGGGTCCGGTACTCCCCTACGAGGCACACATCTTCGCCAGCGCGCTCGGCGGGTTGGCGGTGGGCCTGCTGTGGCGTGGTGCCCGCGTCCTGACCCGGGTCGCGGCCCTCGTGCCACTGGCCGGGGCCGTGGCGATCCACTGGGTGACCAACTACGCCGCGGCCTTCCCGGGCGACGACACCGCGATGGAGTGGCGGGAGAGGCTGGCCGGGGACTGGGGCCTGTGGATCATCCTGGGGTGCCTCGCCGTCGCGTGGATCTGGGATCTGCGCCGGTCCCGCCTGGGTCGGCGGCGCGAGCCCGGTGTCGTGCTGGCCGCCGAACGTCAGGGCCAGACCGCGTTCGAAGCTCTCTTCGGGTACGCCCTGCTGCGCCTTCCGGCCACTTGGATCATCGCCCTGGGCTACGCCCGGCAGCGCCGAGCGCTGCTGTACGCCACGGCCCACCCCCGTACCCGCGCGGAGAAGCTGGAGCCGCTGCGCGAGTCGGTCGCCCAGCAGACCCACCGTATGGATGCGACCCACAGCCAGGAGGCATGGCGTGGCGTGACCTTAGGGCAGTTGTGGCGCCGGGCACGGGAGCAGCGCCCCCTCTGGCCACGGCAAGAGAAAGTCCTCCTGGTGCTCAGCCTGCTGCTGGCCGTCCCCTCCCTGCTGTATCTGGCGGTGGGCTCCTTCCCGTCCACGAAGGATCTGCAGGAGTACTTCACCGGGGGCACCGGGCTGCACATCCTGGTCGGCGTTGGTCTGGCCGGGCTGGCCCTGACCCTGTGGCGCCTGATCTCCGCCGTACGCGGCTATCGGACCGCGAGCGCGTCCCCTCTGGGCGAGACCGTCGCCCTGGTCCAGTTCCGGATCGCCGTCTGCGCGGGCTCCCTCGTCGTCGGCGTCCTGCTGCTGTCCCGCTGGTCGGCGATCGCCGACGGCGAGGCCCCTCTCGCCGGCTACGACATCCTGGGCACGGACCGCTTCCTCCTGGCGAAGCTCCTCGAGGTCGGTCTTCCCCTCCTCCTCACCCTGGCCATGTTCGCCATGCCCTACGCGCTGCCGCTGGAGCTCGCCATGGGCGGCGGGCTGGCTGAGACCCTGCTGATGGGCCTCGCCCCGCGCGCCCTCGCCCCGATCGCCTCACGCCTCGGGGCCAGGCTGGCGGCGCGTGAGGCGACGCGATGGGCGCGCGGCGCTCTCCGCAGCCGTGGCCGGGGGGTGTTCTCCCGTACCTGGGACCGGGTGCGGCATGGTCGTACCGATCCGGTGGATGTGGCCACGGGGCGGATGTTCCTGCCGCAGACGGATGTGGAGCTGCCGGGTGTGCTGCCGCTGGCGTTCTCCCGCCGGGTGGACTCCGGGTACCGTGCCGGGCGGTGGTTCGGCCCGACCTGGGCATCGACGGCCGACCAGCGGCTGGAGTTCGACGAGCAAGGCGTGGTCTTCTTCACCGAGGACGGTCTGCTGCTGGCCTATCCGCATCCGGTGCCGGGCGGCGCCGCGGTCCTACCCGCCGAGGGTCCGCGATGGCCGCTGGCACGGACGGCGGACGGCGGTACGTACACCGTCGCCGACCCGGAGGCCGGGCTCGTCCGCACCTTCACCCCGTACCGCGACGAGGCGCTCGCGCTCCTGCGGGAGATCGCCGACCGCAACGGCAACCGCATCACCTTCACCTACGACGCTTCCGGCACACCCGTCGAGATCCTCCACAGTCGTGGTTACCGGCTCCGGCTGATGGCGGAGAACGAGCGGATCACCGGCCTGTGGGTGGGGGACGTGCGGGTGATGGGCTACGGCTACACCGACGGCCATCTCACCGAGACAACGGGCTCCTCGGGGCTTCCGCTACGTTTCGTCTACGACCGGGCCGGGCGGATCACATCCTGGATCGACACCAACAACCGCTGGTACTCCTACGCCTACGACGAGCAGGACCGGGTCACCGCCGAGGGCGGTGAGGGCGGCCACTACACCCTCCGCATCGGCTACGACGGGGTGGACCCGGACTTCCCCGGCCTGAAGGTCACGACCCTGACCTCACCGGACGGTGCGGTCACCCGCTATCTGATCGACGAGGCGCACCAGGTCGTAGGGGAGATCGACGCGGCCGGCGCGGTCAGCCGCACCATGTACGACCAAGCGGGCCGTACGGTCGCCGAGACCGACCCACTGGGCCGCACCACCGGCTTCCGCTACGACGAGCACGGGCACCTGACGGCCGTGATCCGGCCGGACGGCAGCGAGATCAGCGCGGTGCCCGACGCACAGGGCAACCCGGTGCAGATCACCGATCCGGGCGGCGCGGTATGGCGGCAGACCTTCGACGCGGCGGGCAACCGCACCACGCTCACCGACCCGCTCGCCGCCACCACCCGCTACATGTATGACGCGCGCGGAGGTCTGCTCGCCGTCACCGACCCGCTGGGCGCGACGACCCGGGTGCGCTGCGACGAGGCCGGGCTTCCCGTGGAAATCACCGACCCGCTGGGAGCCACGAGCTTCTACCAGCGGGACGCGTTCGGCCGCGTCGTGGCCGAGACGGACCCGCTGGGCGCGGTGACCCGCTACGACTGGAGCCTGGAGGGCAAACTCCTGCGCCGCACCGGGCCGGACGGCTCGGCGGAGTCCTGGACGTACGACGGCGAGGGCAACTGCACCACGCACACCGACCCCGTCGGCGGCACGACGGTGTACGAGTACACCCACTTCGACCTGCTGGCCGCCCGCACGGGTCCGGACGGCGTCCGCTACGAGTTCGAGCATGACGCGGCGCTGCGGCTGACGAAGGTCACCAATCCGCAGGGGCTGACCTGGAGTTACGCGTACGACCTGGCGGGCCGCCTGGTGACGGAGACGGACTTCGACGACCGTGAAGTGCGATACGCATACGACGCGGCGGGCCATCTCATCTCCCGGACCTCCCCATTGGGCCGGACCATCACATACGAGTACGACGTACTCGGCCGACTGATCCGCAAAGCGTCCGACGACCGCACCACAACCTTCACCTACGACCCCGCCGGGCTCCTGACCTCAGCTGCCGGCCCGGACGCGGAGATCGTCTACCAACGTGACCATCTGGGCCGGGTGACGTCCGAAATGGTGAACGGCCGCGTCCTGACACACACCTACGACCCCCTGGGCCGCCGCATCCGCCGCACCACACCCACCGGTGCCGTCACGACCTACGCCTATGACACGGCGGGCAACCGCACCGCCCTGATCACCGGGGACCGCATCCTCGCCTCGGCACACGACGCGGCGGGCCGCGAGACCACGCGCCGCATCGGCAACGCCCTCACCCTCACCCATACATGGGACCCGCTCGGCCGCCTGACGACGCAATCGCTGACCGGCGCATCCGGCAATGTCCACCACCGGGCGTACAACTACCGAGCCGACGACCACCTCATCGCGGTGGACGACAACCTGTCGGGCCGACGCACCTTCGACCTGGACGCGGCAGGCCGGGTGACGGCCGTCCACGCCCACGGCTGGACCGAGACCTACGCCTACGACGAGGCGGGCAACCAGACGGACGCGGCCTGGCCGAGCACACAACCCGCCCAGGAGGCGACGGGCCCCCGCACCTACACCGGCACGCGCATCACTGGCGCGGGCTCGGTCCGCTACGAACACGACGAGGCGGGCCGCCTCACCCTCCGCCAGAAGACCCGCCTGTCCCGCAAGCCCGACACCTGGCGCTACACCTGGGACACCGAAGACCGCCTCGTCTCGGCCACTACCCCCGACGGCGCGGTCTGGCGCTACCTGTACGACCCCTTCGGCCGCCGCACCACCAAACAACGCCTCGCGGCCGACGGCGAAAGCGTCCTGGAGCAAACGGATTTCACCTGGGACGGCCCCACCCTCATAGAACAAACCACCACCACCCCGGACCTCCCCCACTCCATCACCCTCACCTGGGACCACGAGGGCCTTCACCCCATAGCCCAGACCGAGCGCGTCACCGAAGCCACCACCCAACGCGAGATCGACACCCGCTTCTTCGCGATCGTCACCGACCTGGTCGGCACCCCCACCGAACTCGTCGACGAATCGGGCATCATCGCGTGGCACACCCGCTCCACCCTCTGGGGCACCACGACCTGGGCCGCCGACAGCACGGCCTACACCCCCCTCCGCTTCCCCGGCCAATACTTCGACCCCGAAACCGGCCTCCACTACAACCGCCACCGTTACTACGACCCCCATACCGCCCGCTACCTCACCCCCGACCCCCTGGGCCTCACCCCGGCCCCCAACCCTGCGGCCTATGTCCACAACCCCCACACCTGGACAGACCCCCTCGGCCTGGCCCCGTGCCGCGAGTTCCACACAGTGCAAGGCCCTGAAGACGCCGCGCGGCTACGACGTGACGGCACCCCGTGGCCCAGAGAAGAGAACCGGGGTCAATACGGAGAAGGTGTCTACTCGTGGGGGAGCAGGGCGGATGCCGAGCGCTATCTGGAACGTCGACAGAGCCGTGGGTATGACGTTGAGATACTGACCTTCAGAGTCTCCGGACACGACTTTGCAACCCTACGCAAGGCCGATATGATCGAAATGAACCCCAATGAAGCGGAATTGTTCATGACCCGCCATAGCCGACTGTACGGCGATGGAATGCCGCACGATTACGACTACATACGGGGTAGAACCGGAATGGGCGAAGAGCACTTCTTCAGTAAATCCGTATTCCATCTGTTGAAATTCCTGGAATAGCAATGACAGCCATTCGAACATTCAGATTCCGCAAGCGCTTCTCAAGCGGGGGCCTTGCTGCTGATCTGTCTGCCGAGAGCACCGTGAACGGCAGACCAGACAAACAGCATATCCAAATCCACCGAAAGATTTATCTATCTCCTCCGCCGGGCATCCATTGGAAAGATCTGGCGTGGCTCTGCGTCGGCGTATCGCTTCACTCGGAGAACCTCTCCTCACTCCATCCTGAGGGCGTAGAGATCGCAGTCCATCGACTCACTTTTCCGCTCAGTGACTACCGTTCGGAAGTCGCAGCCCTCGCCATCGACGGATGGCTGCGAGAAGAATTCAATCTTCCCGACACGGGAGCACGAGTAGATTATTCTCCCGAAACAGACTCACATGCATTCCATTGGGGAGATACACAAGATCCGTTCGCGGACAACTTCTAGGCATACGCCCCGCTGGCGCACCACTCACACACCATCAATGGCGAGATAATCGACATGTTGTCCACTGCCGCAGGCATCGGAATGGCGGGCTCTTGAGCGTCCGCCGACCGATCATCGCCGCCTGGGCGGGGCTATGCCTGGCCGGCATCGCCGCCACCTCCGCCCTCAGCTCCGAGCCGTACACCGACAAGCCGGGGGCACCCGCCAAGCAGCCGACGCCAACGGGCACGCACGCCATCGACTGCCAGGAGATCGCCGACGACATCGAGCAAGCCCGTGCCGAGGCCAAGAGCGAGCAGCAGGAAGCGGTCCACCCGTCCGCGCTCCCTCTGCATCAGGGCACCGCCACCGTCAAGACGGTGGCGGTGCCGGAGGAGTGCGCTGACGAACTCGAAGACCGCGGTCTGAAGACACCGTGAGGATGGCACTTCCCACGCCTGTATGTCCTGTCGCTACGACCCGGCCATTGGCCGCACCGGCGTGGTGCAGGCGGTGCACGGCGTTGCCGAATCGCGCTTCGGCCACCGGATGACCAGCGATCGCGTCGCGTTCCTCCGGCCGGAGCGTGGCGGGGTCGAGTGGACGGCCGACGCCGGGGCCCTCCGTTTCCCGGCGGACGGGGAGGGAGCGGACGGGGAGGGAGGCGCGCGGCACCCGCACGCGCCGTAACCGTGATCGGTGCGGTCCGCGCCCCGCCGCCGTCCTGACGGTGGTCAGCGCCAGTCGCCGCACCCTGTGCCAGTCCATGGCCGGGCTGCCGAGCGGCACCCCCGGGCGGTGTCTCGGGACCCGTACGCGCAGGGCGCCCGGCGCGATGTGGCAGTGGAGCGGAGTCCGCAGGGTGAGGGGTTCGCCGTCCACGCCGACCGGGACGGCCGGCTCCCGCGCCTCGACCGCCACGTCCCCGGCTGTCGCGGAGACCAGTCCGGGCGCGTTGCGGCCGCGCAGCAGCCCGGCCGCCTGTGTCGCGGATTCGACCGTGATGCCCAGCACGCCGAGGACTCCGGAGTCCAGCCGCTCGCGCCGCCCCAGGCCCGCCGGGTCCCCCGCGCGGTAGGGGTTGTTGCTGACCAGGACGGCTTGCGGTCTGTCCATGACGAGTTCTCCCGCCCTCACCACGAGATCCGGCCCCGTCTCGTGGGTCAGCAGGTCGGGGAGGAGCTGAAGGGTGGTGCGGACCTTGTCGTCGCGGTAGGCGGGGCTCTGGACGACGGCCGCGTAGGCACCGAACGAGGCGTTGTTCACGAACACGCGGTCACCGATGAACCCCAGGTCGACGCGGAGCTCGACACCGTCGGTGAGCGCCTCCAGACAGGCCGACGGGTCGTCCCGGTCCAGCCCGAGGTCCAGGGCGAAGTGGTTGCGGGTCCCGGCAGGGATGACCACGAAGGGGACGCCGCGCTCGGCCGCCACACCCGCCACCAGCGCCTGCGTGCCGTCGCCGCCCGCCACGCCCAGCAGATCGGCGCCCTCCTCGACGGCGCGGCGTGCGAGCCCGACCACCCCGTCGACGGGGTCGGGGTGGTCCGGGTCCAGGACGGCCACCCGTGCGCCCAGCGCCTCCGCCTTCTCCCGCAGGCCCAATCGGTCGACCTTCCCACCGCCGGAGCGCGGATTCATGATCAGGAACGGCCGTTCCGGCGGTGCGACCCGACGTTCCTTCGGGCGCCGGGGTCCGGTCTCCTCCGCCAGCGCGAACCGTCCCGAGGCAACCGCCAGCACCCAGAGCGCCAGGGAGACCAGCACCACCCACAACAGCCCGGCCAGCGCGTAGAGGACCAGGACGGCGACCGGCGCCGCCACCGCCAGGACCGCGGCCAGCGCCCTGACCGGCCCTCTGTGGACGAGCGTCCACCACACGCCCGCCAGCGTGACCGCCATCCCGCCCACCCCCACCGCGACCAGGACCACGCTCCGCGCCCCGGCGAACAGGAGAAGGATCACCACCGCCATGGCGCCCGCGACCAGGGCCAGGCGTGCCGTCCAGGGTGCCGCCGACGTCATGTGACCTCCCGGGGGCTGGGGCGTGCGGCGTCGGGCAGGGCGGTCTCACGGGTACCCCGCGCGGGGCTCGCCACCGCGCCACCGCCCTACCGCGCCACCGCGCCCACCACACCGGCTCCCGGCTCCCGGCCTCGCCACCGTGAATCGAAACGGCCCGTCGCCGCGTTTCCAGAACCTCGGACCGCGGATCGAGGAGATGCCCCGCCCGCCGGGGTGACGCACGCCGTGACGCCGCCACTCCCCCGGCGACGCCTCCGTCCGGTGGCGCTTCCCTCCGCCCCGCGCGAGGGAGGACCCATGGATTCGTCCGCCGACGCCTCCGGCCCCGCCGAGCCCCAGCCGCTGAGCGGGAGCGAACGACGGGAGTACGAGCGGTTGCGCGGGGCCGCGACCGTACGCCACCGGCGGCTCCGCCACGCGGGCGCGTGTGTGCTGCTCGTCCTGGCGGTCCTGCTCTCCCCGCTCGCCGTCGTCGCCACCTGGCTGCACGAGGAGATCACCGACCCGCACCGGTACGTCCAGACCGTCGCCCCGATCGCCAGGAACCCCGCCGTCCAGTCCACCATCACCAACCGGCTCACCAAACGCGTGGTCGACCAGGTCGACGTGCCCGCCATCACCGCCCAGCTCGCCAGGAACCTGGACAAGACCGGAGCCCCGTCCGTCGTCGTGGACGGCACCCGGATGCTCGGCGGGCCGCTGGAGAGCGCCCTCAACGACGCCGTGCACCGCGTGGTGCACAAGGTGATCACCAGCGATCAGTTCCCGCTGGTGTGGGACGCGGCCAACCGCCGCGCCCACGCCGCCGTCGTGAAGGTCCTCACCGGCGAGGGCACCAGCGCGGTCCAGGCCCGTGGGAACGCGGTCGTCCTGGACATCGGCACCCTTGTCGACAACGTCAAACAACGCCTCGTCCGGGCGGGCTACGAGAAGGCCGCCAAGATCCCCCACATCGACCGGCAGTTCACGCTGGTGCGGACGGACAAGCTGGACAAGGCGCAAGGCGCGATGCGCCTCCTCGACATCGTCGGCACCTGGCTGCCCGCCGTGACCATCGTGCTCGCCGCGCTCGCCGTGTGGGTCTCCCCCGCACATCGGCTCACGCTGCTGGCCGCCGGGATCGGCACGGCGGTCATGATGGTCGCGCTACTGGTCGGCCTGGCCGTGGTGCGCGGCGTCTACCTGGACTCCGTCCCGCCCACGACCCTGCCCCGGGACCCGGCGGCCTTCATCTTCGACACGCTCGTACGCTTCCTGCGCGAAAGCACCCGCACCCTTCTCGTCGTCGCGATCGTCACCGCGCTCGCCGCGTATCTGTACGGCCCCGGGCGCGGGGCCCGCGCCGTCCGCTCGGTCGCGGCGCGCGGCACCGGCGCCATCGGCCGGGGCCTGGCCCGCGTCGGAGCCCGCACCGGGGGCTTCGGCCGCTGGCTGGACACTCACCGGGCCTGGACCACCGGCGTGGCGATCACGGGCGGCGCGCTGGCCCTGGTGCTGTGGAACCACCCCACTCCAGCGTCCGTCGGGCTCGTCCTCGGCATCGTCGTGGGGGTCCTGGCGCTGCTCGGCGTCCTCGCCGGGGCGTCCGGCCTTACAGCGCACGGCCCCACGGCGTCCGGGCCCACGGCGTCCGGGCCCACGGCGTCCGGGCCCACGGCGAGCGGCCCCGCCGCCGACGGCCCCGCCGCGAGCGGCCGTCCCGGGCATCCCTGACGGCCGGGCGGTATGCCATGAGGGCACCGCGGGCGCTGTGGGAGCGCGTCACGACCGCGATCGGCCACGGCCCGGCCGCCCGGTTCCTGGAGCGGCTGGTGGCGGTGAACGTGCTGGAAGCCGCCACCCGGCTGGCGGCCCAGGCGTTCCTCACCGCCCTGCCCCTGCTGATGGCCCTGGCGGCCTTCGTCCCCGACACACTGCAGAACCTCCTGGCGGACTCCCTGCGCTCGGTGGTGGGCGTGCGCGGTGACGTCCTCGACGAGGTGCGCCGTACGTTCACCACCCGGGGAACGGCCAAGAACACCTCGGGGGTCGTCGGGCTGCTGGTCACCCTGGTGTCCGCGACGGCGTTCAGCAGGGCGCTCCAAGCGGTCTGCGAACGGTGCTGGGGGCTTCCCAGGGCTGCGGTGCGGGTGGCGGCGTGGCGCTGGCTGCTGTGGCTGCTCGTCTGGCTCGCGGTGCTCCTCATCCAGGCGCCGCTGCGCAGAGGGTTCGGCACGGGCATCGTCTCCGGGCTGGTGCTGTCCCTGCTGTCGGCCGCCCTGCTGTGGTGGTGGACCCAGCATCTCCTGCTGAGCGGCCGCGTCAGCTGGACGCATCTGCTGCCGGGCGCCGTGCTCGCCAGCACGGGAACCGTCCTGCTCGGTTACCTCTCCCGGTTGCTCATGCCCGTGGCCATGGCCCGCAGCCTCGCCGACTTCGGCCCGCTCGGCCCCGTCTTCACCCTTCTGACCTGGCTGATCGTCGTCTTTCTCATCGCCGTGGCCGGTCTCGCGGCCGGGCCGGCGGTGGCCTCGTCGGCCTGGTATGCACGGACCACCCGCCCGCCGCGGGGGCGGGAACGCCCCTGAAGGCCGCCTCGAATATCGTTCGAGAGCGGCCCTCGCGCCCTGCTAGCGTCCCTCACGTGGCGAAACTCAATCAGATCATCGCAGTGGAGAAGGGCGTCAAGTCCAAGACGCAAGCCGACCTGACGGCGTCCCAGCGCCGTTTGGACAAGCCGGCGCTGCTGGCGGGGATTTCCCGTACGTATCAGCCGAAGGACGAGGAGGGCGAGCAGTTGCCGCCCGAGTCGACGCGGGTGCAGGTGAAGGCGGAGGACGTCCTTCGCGATACCGCGACGACGCTGACCCGGCTGTTCGATGTGACCGCCACCAAGGACTGGACGAACTGCGAGGCCCGTGCGGACATCGAGGTCGAGGGGCGCACGCTGCTGCGTGATGTGCCGGTCTCGTATCTGCTGTTCCTGGAGAAGCAGTTGTCGGATCTCGCCACCTTCATCCGCAGGCTGCCGACCCTGGACGCCGCCGAGTCGTGGTCGCTCGACCCGTCGACGGACAGCTGGAAGACCGAGGCCGTGCGGACCGTCCGTACGAAGAAGGTGCCCAGGAACCACGTGAAGGCGGAGGCCACCGAGAAGCACCCGGCGCAGGTCGAGGTGTACTACGAGGACATCCCCGTCGGCTACTGGACGACGGTGAAGTTCTCCGGGGCCCTTCCGGCGCGGCGCGTCAATGAGCTGCTCGACCGGGTGGAGAAGCTCCAGCAGGCGGTCAAGTATGCCCGCGAGGAGGCCAACGGCGTCGACGTCGCCGATCAGCGCATGGGCGAGGTGGTCTTCGGCTACCTGTTCGGGTAGCGTCATGGACTCCCCGGCCGCCGGGTCAAGCGGCGGTGCGGGGTGCGCGAGGAGCGCAAGCTGAAACTGAAGCTCGTCGTGATGCACGTGGTTGCGCTGGAAGGTACTGACAACCTCTCCGAGCACTTGGTCACGAGAGGGGACGGTCCGCCTCAGGAGGTAGCCGGGATTAGCCCCCGGTCTTCGAGCGGGCCGTGCGCCCGTGGCACGCGTTCAATCTCAGATTCTTGCTCCAGCCTCAGCATTCGCCGCCGATCGCCTCACCGACCGGGCACGGGCTTGGTCGTCGGATGCCGGTTCGAATCCGGCCCGCCCCGCTTCGTGGAGCGGTAGTTCAACGGAAGAACACGACGACATCAGATTGACCCGTTCCCATCCGGGGGGCGTGCGCAGTTGGGCGGCATCACAGGGCCCGGGGGATGGCCAAACCCTCGGGTCCGCTTCTCTTTGTGGCCGTTCGGTCGGCCTGCCCCGTTGCTCCGGCGTGCCCGTTCCCTCGGCGTGCCGCTCCCCCGGCGTGGGCCCGAACGCCTGCGGACCGCGATCTCGTCCCAGTAGGGTCCTCCGTACGAGAGGGGGAATAACACCCGTGTATTCACTCGTTCTTGACCCGAGGTAGGCGCCATGCTGCACGGCATCGACGTGAGTTCGCACCAGACCACCTTCGACGCGGACGGACTGGCCTTCGTCTTCATCAAGGCCACCGAAGGCCGGTCGTACATCAACCCGAAGCAGTCCTCGCAGGCGTCCCGGGCGCGGAAGGCGGGATGCGTCGTCGGCTTCTACCACTTCCTGTGGCCGGGCAACATCACGGCGCAGGCGCAGTACTTCGTCGAGAAGTGCGCGTCCCAGAAGCACGATCTGCTCGCCGTGGACTGGGAGACCACCGGTTCCGGCACCCGCGCCAGCAACGCCGAGAAGGACCGGTTCATCCGCGAGGTCAAGAAGCTGCGCCCCACGCACCGCGTGATGCTCTACTGCAACCGGAGCTTCTGGCTCAACTACGACACCACGTCCTACGCCGGGGACGGCCTGTGGATAGCGGACTATGTGACGGCGGGCAAGCCGCGCATCAAGGCGAAGTGGCGGATCCACCAGTACACCGACCGCCCGCTGGACAAGGACGTGGCGAACTTCTCCAGTAAGGCCGCGCTGCAGGCGTGGGCCGATCCCAGCCGGGCCGCGCTCACCGCGGAGGAGACGGAGGACGCCGAGGACGTCCACCTGACGGCGGGTGCGGACGACGCGGGCGGTGCCGAAGGTGGCGAAGAGGCGCGGGAGGGCGGGGTCTGACCGGGCCCTCGGGGCGTTGTCGGTGGGTGCGCCTACGCTGCCCGGTATGAGTTACGCAGACCTGCGCGAACTCCGCAGCGCGCTCACCACCGCGTCGGACATCGCCTTCTCGCTGGACGCCGCGCCCTCCGAGCCGGAGACCGAGCTGCTCACCGACGCCTTGCGCCGGGCGCTCGCCGCCGCGGGGTCGCTGACCGCCGAGCGCGGTGCCACGGGCTGTCCCGAGCATCCGCGCGGGGCCGTCGATCCGCTGTACGGGGATCCGGAGGATCCGCTGCCGCCCGGCTACGGCCGCTGTCTGCTGTGCAACGACCGCAGACGGCGGGCGAGCGCACAGCGGCGCGGCTGGCGCTGACGCGCCGGCCGTGCCGCCATGTTCGGCTCGTTGCCGCCATGCGGCCCGTTGCCGCCATGCGGCCCGTTGCTGCCATGCAGCCCGTTGCCGCCATGCGGCCCGTTCAGCCGGTCTTGCTGCCGTCCTTGTTCTGGGCCGCCCAGAACTCGTCGAAGGTGAGCAGCCCGTCACCGTTGGCGTCGTGGGCGTTGATGACGGCCTGGGCGACGGGCTCCGTGACATACGGGTCCCCCAGCTGCGCCATCACGCTCTTGTACTCGGCCGCGGTGATCTGGCCGTCACCGTTGAGGTCATACCGCTCGAACGCCTTGCGCGCCGCCTCGATGTCCGCCACCTGTTCCGCCCCTTCCGTGCGTGTGTTTGACCCGCACAGATTAGCGGTCGGCGGCGGCCGGCCCGTCGCCCGCGTCGCGATGTACACGACATAAGCGGCGCACGCGGCGTTCGCTACTTTCGCTACGTTCGCCAGGTTCGCTACCTTCGCCAGGTTCGCGGCGCGTAGGCTTTGTTGACCAGGGACATGTAGCGGTCCCAGTCCCACAGCGGGCCGGGGTCGGTGTGATCGGCTCCGGGGACCTCCACATGGCCGATGATGTGGTCGCGGGTCTTGGGGATGCCGAAGCGGTCGCAGACGGCCGCGGTCAGGGCGGCGGACGAGGCGTACATCTCGTCCGTGAACCACTTGGGGTCGTCCACCCAGCCCTCGTGCTCGATGCCGATGCTGCGGTTGTTGTAGTCCTTGTTCCCGGCGTGCCAGGCGACGTCCTTCTCCCGGACGAACTGCCCGATATAGCCGTCGGCCGAGGCGACCATGTAGTGGGTGGAGACCTGCTTGGCCGGGTCCTGGAAGATCTTCATCGCGTCCGGGAAGGTCTCCTGCGTCACATGGATGACGATGAAGTCGATCGGATACGAGGTCGGGCGGCTGGAGACGCGGTAGTTGGAGGTGGCGGCGGGGATCCAGTGGGTGGGGGGATAGGCGGCCGCGCGGCGGCGGCGTCTGTCGTCGGCGTGGGCGGTGGTGGCGGTAGCTGCGGTGGCGGTGAGTCCGGTGGCGGCGGTGGCGAGATAGGCGCCCGAGCGGAGCAGGGCGCGCCGGGTGGAGGTGCGGCCGTGCGCTTCCATGGGGGGTCTCCCGAATGGCGTAGCCGGGACAGAGGGGGTGATGCGTGGGGGGTGTGACGCGCGTAGCGCTGTTCCATGGTGAGTGCTGGGCAGGGCCATGCCAAGAACCGACAAGCAAAGAAAGATTTCGTGTCACGGTCTGGACCACTGGAGATTCATCAGAAAGAGGTCGACAACAAAGGAAAATCGCCCCCCTACCCGCCATTAGCAAGGCAAGTGTTACAGCTCACCTTGGATTGGCTTGGAAGTGATCTACCGCCTCTGCGATAGTCGGGGCCGCGACCCCATTGACCCGAGCGAGGTCGCTTCCCCCGAATGCCATGACGAACACCCCTTTCGTGCCATGGCCGGGGACGAAAAGAGGTCCCCGTGTCGTCGGCGCACGACGACGCGGGGACCCTTTTCACGCTCCGCGCCGAGGTCCGCACCGGCGCTCGCGCGGTCAGTTTTCGGCCACGCGCATCTCGAACCAGGTCGTCTTGCCGCACGGCAGCAGATCGACCCCCCACCGCTGGGAGAGCTGGTCGACCAGCGTCAGCCCGCGCCCGCTGGTGTCGAGCTCCCCCACCGGAAGCAGGCACGGCAGCCCACGGGAGGGGTCACGGACCTCGATCCGGATCCAGCCACGCCGCCGCAGCATCCGCAGCCCGAAGGTGCGGGCGCCGGTATGCCGTACGGCGTTGCCCACCAGCTCGGAGACGAGCAGCACGGTGTGCTCGGCGAGCTGAAGGCCCAGCCCCCAGTCGCGCGCCACCACGAATTCGGCCAGCCGGCGGGCGGTCGCCGCGGACTCGGGACGGGAGGGCAGCCGCACCTCCTCGGCCGCGGGGTTTCCAAAGAGGTCAAGCGCCCTGCGGGCCCGCTCGTCCTCGACGGACGGCACCCCCCGCACCGCAGCCGTACCAGTGCGCTGCTGCGGCTGCTCCATTCCCTCCAAGCCCGCCATGCCCCCCATCATGGCCGCCCAAAAGGCCATCCGGGGCGGAACCATGGGATCCCGAACCACCGGAGCCCCAGGCTCCACAAACCCGATCCGACATATGCCAAAGGCAGTTGGGGCACCACAACACCCCGGCTGACCAGCGATGTCACCGCGCATACGCGTGATCACCCAGCGTACCGGACCGGGTCATCCAAGGGTCAACCGCTGGCGAAGAAAATTCGCTCGCACGGGGCATACCCGGCTCCGTGAACCGGGCCGAGACGATCGGAACCGGTCAGGTATCAGCGGAACGTGGCCTTACCCGGCCCGTCCTCGACAAAGCTGCGCATCCCGATCTCCCGGTCCTCGGTGGCGAACAGCCCGGCGAACCAGGTCCGTTCGATGGCGAGGCCGCTGTCGAGGTCCGTCTCCAGCCCCCGGTCCACCGACTCCTTGGCCGCGCGCAGCGCGATCGCCGGGCCCCGGGCCAGCCTCGCCGCCCAGGCGTGGGCCTGCTCGTAGACCTCCTCGGCCGGTACGACCCGGTCCACCAGGCCGATGGTGAGCGCCTCGTCGGCCTTGACCTGACGGCCCGTGAAGATGAGGTCCTTGGCCTTGGCCGGGCCGACCAGCCGGGCCAGCCGCTGGGTGCCGCCCGCGCCCGGGATCAGGCCGAGCAGGATCTCGGGCTGGCCCAACTTGGCGTTCTCCGCGGCGATCCGGAAGTCGGCGCACAGCGCCAGCTCGCAGCCGCCGCCGAGGGCGTAGCCGGTGACGGCGGCGACCACGGGCTTGGGGATCCGGGCCACGGCGGTGAAGGAATCCTGCAGATCACCGGAGCGGGCCACCATCGCGGCGTGGTCCATCTCCCGCATCTCCTTGATGTCCGCGCCGGCCGCGAACACCTTCTCGCCGCCCCAGATGACCACGGCGCGCACATCGTCGCGGCGGGTCACCTCGGCGGCGAGCTCCCGCAGCCGGTCCTGGGTGGCGGTGTCGAGCGCGTTCATCGGGGGGCGGTCAAGGCGGAAGGTGGCAACGCCGTCGGCAACCTCGAGATTCACAGTCATGAGCGCAGGTTAGCGCCCGCTAACACGGGAGCGGTGGGCCGGGGCGGTGCCATAACGCGGGGACGCGGGGACGCCGGTGATGTCGGGGCCGCCGGGGGCCGGAACCGGGGCACCAGGCGCCCCCGCTCCGGCACGGGGTCATGCCTTCCACTTCTCCCAGGACATGTTCCAGCCGTTGAGCCCGTTGTCCGGCTGGACGGTCTCGTCATGCGAGTTCTTCACGATGACCACATCGCCGATGATCGATTTGCGGAAGAACCAGGACGCCGGGGTGGCGGAGTCCCCGCCGCCACGCTGATCGAACAGGCCCACACAGCCGTGGCTGACATTGGACGAGCCGAACGTGGCCTGGCCCGCCCAGTAGTTGCCGTGGATGAAGGTGCCGGAGGTCGACAGGCGCATCGCATGCGGCACGTCCTTGATGTCGTACTCCCCGTCGAAGCCGACCGTGGCGCCGTCCATCCGCGTCACCGGATGCTTCTCGCTGATCACCATTTTGCCGTTGTAGGTCTCGTGGCCGGGCGCGCCCGAGGTGATGGGGAGGGTCTTGATGGTCTTGCCGTCCCGCTTGACCGTCATCTTCTTGGACTTGGCGTCGACGACCGAGATCTGGCTGCGGCCGATGGTGAACGTCACGGACTTCCGCTGCTCGCCGTACACCCCCGGCCTGCCCTCGATCCCGTCCAGATCCAGACTGAGCGTCACCTTGGTGCCGGGCTTCCAGTACTTCTCCGGACGGAAGTCCAGCCGGTCGTTGCCGAACCAGTGGCTCGCGAGCGGCACCGACGGCGAGGCGCTGACCTTTATTCCCTTCTCCACGGCCGCCGGGTGGGTGATACCGCGGTTGAAGTGGAGCGAGACGGGCATGCCGACGCCGACCGTCGAGCCGTCCTCCGGGGTGTAGATGCCCACGAAGGTCTTCTTGGGACGCAGGGTGGTGAAGGTCGCGTGCCGGGTCGTGGTCAGGCCGTCGGTGTCCTTGGCGACCGCGTCCACGGTGTAGGTGGTGTCCGAGCGGAGATGGGCGGCGGGCAGCCAGCTCTTCCCGTCCTCGCCGACCTTCCCCTCGACCGCGGCGCCCTTGGCGTCCTCGACCTTGACCGAGGACAGGGTGCCCTTCGCCGAGGTGACCTTCAGCGCACCGCTGGTGTCCACGCCCTTCGCGCCGTCCTTGGGCGCGATCGTCACCACGGCCCGCGAGGTCTTCGGCCGGCCGTCGCCCTTGCCGTCCTCGCCCTTCTTACCGTCGTCGGAGCCACCGCCCCCGCCGCACGCGGCCACTGCCATGAGCAACGCCCCGAGCAGCAGCGCGAGAAGCCCCTTGCGGCCGCCGCCCGCCGCCCTCGGTATCCACCGCATCGTCACAACAGCTCTCCCTCCCCCGGAGCCGCGCCCCCGCGGCAAGCCCGATCACGCGCAGGCGCGCCTGGCGATAGGTAATCACACGCCACCGACAGTGGACTTCCCCTCGTTGGTCACGGTTCAGTCGCAGGCGGGAGCGGGTCACGGGACGATCGGCCCATGCCGGGCGGCGGTGGGGCACCGGGAAACGTGCGAGTCGGCGGGATTGCGGGCAGAACAGGTGGGAGAGCGTGGGCCAGGGTCCGTGCGGTACGGGACACCGCGGGGCCCGCCGGCCCGCCATGAGGTGCTGCCCGCCTTCCCTCCGTCGGGGCGGAGGCGGTTGGCCGCGAGCCGCGGAGGCCGATGTGTCCAGTGCAGCCGGGCAGGAGACACGCGACGGCGTCCCCGGACGCCCCTCGGCGGCGGCGATGGGCCGACTCGTCGGCCATCGCCCCACAGCGCTCGCCCCGCGGCGCGACCGGAGCACCGCCCCGGCGGCGGGCCCCGCCGTGCGGCCGGGCAGCGCGGAGCCGCTCGGCGCCCGCCCCTGCCGGGGGCCCGACGGGGTGTGGGGGACCAACTTCGCGCTGTGGGCGGGCGGTGCGGAGGCCGTCGACCTGTGCCTGTTCGACGACGACGGCCACGAGCTGCGCTGCCCGCTCACCGAGCTAACCCACGAGGTCTGGCACGGCTTCGTCCCCGGTGTGCTGCCCGGCCGGCGGTACGGCTACCGCGTGCACGGCCGCTGGGACCCCTGGACCGGCGCCCGCTGGAATCCGGCGAAGCTGCTGCTGGATCCGTATGCCCGCGCCGTGGACGGGGACTTCGCGCTGCCCGCCGAGGTCTACGGACATATGCGGGACTGGCCGCAGCAGCATGTGGCGGACACCGTCCGGGACGACCGCGACTCCGCCCCGTACGTCCCCAAGGGCGTGGTCGTCGGCGACGACACGGCGGACGGCGCGCCCGACGAGTGGACGGCGGACCGGCGGCCCAAGACGCCCTGGGCCGAGTCGGTGATCTACGAACTCCATGTGCGCGGCTTCACCATGCGCCACCCCGGGGTGCCGCCCGAACTGCGCGGCACCTACGCGGGGCTGGCGCATCCGGCGGCGATCGAGCACCTGACCCGGCTGGGGGTCACGGCCGTCGAGCTGCTGCCGGTGCATCAGTTCGCCCATGAGGACCATCTGCTGCGGCGGGGCTTACGCAACTACTGGGGCTACAACTCCATCGGCTACTTCGCGCCGCACGCCGGATACGCGGCCGGCGGCACCCGGGGCCAGCAGGTCGGGGAGTTCCGGCGGATGGTGCGCGCCCTGCACGCCGCCGGGATCGAGGTGATTCTCGACGTCGTCTACAACCACACCGCCGAGGCCAATGAGCTGGGCCCCACCCTCTCGCTGCGCGGTATCGACAACCGCGGCTACTACCGCCTCCAGCAGGACCCCCGCCGCTACGCCGACTTCACCGGCTGCGGCAACACCCTGCACGTCCTGCAGCCACAGGTGCTGCGGCTGGTCACCGACTCGCTGCGCTACTGGGTCACCGAAATGGGGGTGGACGGCTTCCGCTTCGACCTGGCCAGCGCGCTCGCCCGCGCCGCGCACGGCGTGGACATGCTCTCGCCCTTCCTGGCCGTGATCGCGCAGGATCCCGTACTGCGCCGGGTCAAGCTGATCGCGGAGCCGTGGGACGTGGGCTCCGGCGGCTATCAGGTGGGCGCCTTCCCGCCGCTGTGGGCGGAGTGGAACGACCGCTACCGCGACGCGGTGCGGGACTTCTGGCGCGGGGCGCTGCCCGACGTCCGCGATCTGGGCTATCGGCTCTCGGGCTCCAGCGATCTGTACGCGTGGAGCGGCCGCCGCCCGTACGCCTCGGTCAACTTCATCACCGCGCACGACGGTTTCACCCTGCGCGACCTGGTCTCCTACGAGCGCAAGCACAACGAGGCCAACGGGGAGGGCAATCGCGACGGCACCCCCGACAACCGCGCCTGGAACTGCGGCGCCGAGGGCGAGACCGACGACCCGGAGATCCGCGCGCTGCGCCGCCGCCAGCTCCGCAATCTGCTGGCCACCCTGCTGCTGTCCACCGGGGTGCCGATGCTGGTCGCGGGCGATGAGCTGGGCCGCACCCAGGGCGGCAACAACAACGCGTACTGCCAGGACAACGAGACCGGCTGGCTCGACTGGTCGCTGCTCGACGACCCCGGCTGGCGCGCCCTTACCGAGCTCACCGCCCGGCTGATACGGCTGCGCCGGGCCCATCCGGTGCTGCGCCGCCCGGCCTTCTTCTCCGGCCTGGCCCGGCCCCCCGAGGGGCTGCGCGATCTGGCGTGGTTCACCCCGCACGGCACCGAGATGACCGAATCCGACTGGTACGCGCCGACGACCGCCCTCGGCGCCTATCTGTCGGGCCGCGATCTGCCCCAGCGCGATCCGCACGGTACCCCGGTCACGGACGACAGTTTCCTGGCGCTGCTGCACGCGGGCCCGCTGCCGCTCTCCTTCACCCTGCCCGGACCGCCCTGGGCCCGGGGGTACGAGCTCCTCCTGGACACGGCCCGTGAGGACCAGGAGGCGCCCCCGGGCACACGGCTCGCGGCGGGCGCCCCCATCGAGCTCCCAGCGCGCTCGGTCCTGCTGCTGCGCGCCCTCGACGCCACGGACCTACGCCAAAAAACCGAGTGAGCACTGTCAGTGGCGGACCGTAGTCTCCCCACTGATGGCTGTGACGAGTGAACCCCGCGCCCAGGAAGGCGGTGCCGCCCCGCGGCACCGCTCCGCCACGCGTTCGCTCCTGCGGCTGTGGCCATATGTGCGCCCGGTGCGGGTGCGGCTGTTCGGCGCGGCCGGGGTGGCGGTCGTGGCCTCCTGTATGGGGCTGGTCATCCCGCTGGTCCTCAAGTGGATGGTGGACGGGCCGGTGGCCCACCGGGACCCGGGCGGGGTCTGGCTGGGCGGTGCGCTGCTGCTCGCCCTCGGCACGGCCGAGGCCGCGCTCTTCGGGCTGCGGCGCTGGCTGGTGGGGCGGCCCCTGGCCTCCGTCGAGGCCGCGATGCGCGCCGATCTCTACCGCCATCTGCAGCGGCTGCCGGTCTCCTTCCACGACCGCTGGGCGTCGGGCCAGCTGCTGTCGCGGGCCACCACCGATCTGATGCTGCTGCGGATGTTCCTGGCCTTCCCGCTCACCTTCCTGGTGGTCAACGGGGTCACCATCCTGGCCGGATTCGCCATTTTGCTGTCGCAGGAGTGGACGCTGGGCCTGGTCCTGGTGGTCCCGGCGGTGCCGCTGGTGATCCTCTGCTCGTTGTTCGAGAAGCGGTATGCGACGGTGGCCCGCGCCGTGCAGGACCAGACCGGCGATCTGACGACGGTCGTCGAGGAGGGCGTGCTGGGCGTCCGCATCGTCAAGGGCTTCGGCCGCCACCGCAGCCAGGCCCACGCCTTCCGCACCCTGTCCCAGCAGGTCCGCTCCACCGAGCTGCACAAGGCACGGCTGCTGGCCACGCTCTGGGCGCTGATCATGACCCTGCCGGAGCTGGCGATCGGCGCGGCGCTGGTGCTCGGCACGATGCGGGTCGCCGACGGGGATCTGTCGGCGGGCACGCTGGTCGCCTTCCTCTCCACCGCCCTGACGCTGCGCTGGCCCGTGGAGTCCCTGGGCTTCCTCCTCGCGATGAGCCAGGACGCGGCGACGGCCACCGACCGCTATTTCGACGTCATGGACGCGGAGCCGGCCACCGCGGCCGACCGGCCCCGGCCCGCGCGGCCGCTGCGGCGCGGCGAGAACGGCGAGGAGGGCGAAGGCGGCGAGGACAGCGGGGGCGGGCTCCGGTTCGAGGGGGTGGAGTTCGCCTACGCGGACGCGCCGCCGGAGGAGCCGCCCGTGCTGCGCGGGGTCGATCTCCACATCCGGCCCGGCGAGACCATGGCGCTGGTCGGGGCGACAGGATCCGGAAAGACCACCCTTACCGCTCTCGTCCCCCGGCTCCAGGAGATCACGCGCGGGCGGATCACCCTCGACGGCCGGGACATCACCGCCCTCCCCCGGGAGGAGCTGCGCGCCCTGGTGGCCGTCGCGTTCGAGGAGCCCACGCTGTTCTCCGCCACCGCCGGGGAGAACGTCCTCATGGGCGCCACCGACGCGGGCCGGGAGGAGCTGCTGCGGGCCCTGAAGGTGGCGCAGGCCGATTTCGTGCACGCCCTGCCGGAGGGCACCGACACCGAGGTCGGCGAGCAGGGGCTCAGCCTGTCCGGCGGTCAGCGGCAGCGGCTCGCGCTGGCGCGGGCCGTCGTGGGCGGCCCCCGGTTCCTGGTCCTCGACGATCCGCTGTCCGCCCTCGATGTGCACACCGAAGCGCTGGTGGAGGCGGCACTGCGGCAGGTGCTGGCGGCCACGACCGCGCTGGTCGTCGCGCACCGGCCGTCCACCGTGCTGCTCGCCGACCGGGTCGCGCTGCTGTCGGAGGGCCGGATCACCGCCGTCGGCACCCATCAGCGGCTGCTGCGGGAGAGCGCGGAGTACCGGTCGCTGATGTCCGGGCAGGAACGCGAGGAGGGGGAGAGCAGCCCATGACGACGGTCGAGGAGGAGCGGGAGAGCACGGACGACGGGGGCAGGGGCGAGGACAGGGACGAGGGCCGGGCGCCGTCGTCCGGCCCGTTCGACCGCGATGTCCTGCCGGTGCCCAAGGGCGCGTCGCCGGCCCTGCTGCGTTCGCTGCTCTCGCCGCGCCGGCGGCGGGTCTGGCTGGCGGCCGTCCTGCTGCTGCTCCAGCAGGCCGCCGTCCAGGCGGGTCCGCTGCTCGTCGCGTACGCCATCGACCAAGCCGTGCCCGCCCTCCGCGACGGCGCCCACGGCCCGCTGATCGCCGTCGGCGCGATCTATCTGGGCTGTGCGCTCGCCTCCGGGGCGCTGCAGTACGCGTTCATCCGCTTCTCCGCCCGGATCAGCCAGGACGTGCTGCTGGATCTGCGCGGCCGGATCTTCCGCCATGCCCAGGCGCTGAGCGTGGACTTCCACGAGCGCTATACCTCCGGCCGGCTGATCTCCCGGGCCACGACCGACGTCGAGTCGCTGCGCGAGCTGCTCAGCGAGGGCCTGGAGGAGCTGCTCGGGGTCGCGCTGTCGGTGGTCTACATCTCCATCACGCTGCTGTATCTCGACTGGGGGCTGGGCGGGGCGGCCGTGCTCTCCTTCTGGCCGCTGTATCTGCTGATCCGCTCCTTCCAGCGGCGCTCCATGCGGGTGTACCGCAAGCGGTCGACGGCCATCGCGGCGGTGATCGTGACGTTCACCGAGACCATGAACGGCATCCGTCCCGTGCAGGCGTTCCGCCGCGAGCGCGCCAACGACGCGCGCTTCGGCGAGCTGAACCACCGCCATGAGCGCGCCAACGGGGACGCGATCCTGGAGATGGCCCGCTATGTGGTCAGCTCCCGGCTGGTCGCCAACGCGGTGGTGGCCGCCATCGTGCTCTGGGGCGCCTACCGGGTGGCCTCCGGTTCGCTCGCGCTCGGGGTGCTCGCCGCGGCCGCGCTGTATCTGCGCAGGCTGTACGACCCGATCGACCGCCTGGGGATGTTCCTCAACTCCTACCAGTCGGCGGCCGCCTCACTGGAGAAGATCGCGGGCCTGCTGGCCCAGCGCCCCTCCGTCCCCGAGCCCGCCGACCCCAGGCCGCTGCCCCCGCGCCCGACGAAGGCCCCCGGCCGAGAGGTGGTCTTCGACGGGGTGCGCTTCGCCTATCGCACCGGCGGCGAGGTGCTGCCCCGCTTCGACCTCACGCTGCCCGCCGGGCAGACGCTCGCGGTGGTCGGGGCGACCGGCGCGGGCAAGTCCACCCTCGCCAAGCTGCTGGCCCGCTTCTACGACCCCAGCGACGGCCGGGTGCTGCTCGACGGGGTGGATCTACGCGATCTGGCCATGCCCGAACTGCGGCGTGGTGTGGTCATGGTGACGCAGGAGGCGTTCCTGTTCTCCGGCACGATCGCCGAGAACATCGCCATCGGCCGCCCCGACGCCACCCGCGCCGAGATCGAGCAGGCGGCCAAGGCGATCGGCGCACACGACTTCGTCGCCGCCCTGCCCGACGGCTACGACACGGATGTGCGCAAGCGCGGCGGCCGGATCTCCGCCGGTCAGCGCCAACTGGTCGCGTTCGCCCGCGCGTTGCTCGCCAACCCGTCGGTCCTCATCCTCGACGAGGCCACCTCCTCCCTCGACATCCCGGGCGAGCGGGCGGTGCAGCGCGCCATGGACACGGTGCTGCGCGGCCGTACGGCAGTCGTCATCGCCCACCGGCTGTCGACCGTGGAGACGGCCGACCGGGTGCTGGTCATGGCCGACGGCCGGATCGTCGAGGACGGCCCGCCGGACCGACTGATCGCGGGCGAGGGCCGCTTCGCGGCGCTGCATCAGGCGTGGCGGGACAGCCTGGTGTGAGGCGCCGGGTCGGCCCGGCGAAGTCCGGCCCGGCGAGGGGTCCCTTACGGGCGCTCGGCCGCCGGGCGGTGCCTTACGGCCGCTCGGTCGTCGCGCGGAGCCGTAACCGGCCCGATCGGCGACCGCGCCGGATCCCTTACGACTGCTCAGTTGGCGCACGGATGCCTTACGGCCGCTCCGTCGCCACGCGGATCCCTTACGGCCCGATCAGCGACCGCGCGGAGCCCTTACGGCCGACCAGCTGGCGCACGGATGCCTTACGGGCCGCTCGGTCGCCATCGCCACGCGGCTCCTTACGGCTGCTCACTCGCCGTACGCGTAGGAGGCCAGCAGTCCGGCGGCGAGCACCGGGTCCACGACCGGGACGCCCAGCCGCTCCTCCAGCAGGGGGCGGATTCCAATGGTGTTGAGGCCGGTGCAGGCCAGGAGCAGAGTGTCCGCGCCCGACGCGACGAGCCCGGCCGCGGCCTCCAGCACCGCCGCGGGCCCCTCCGGGGCGAGCAGGTCGGTGGTGCGGTGGACGCCGTCGGGGCGGGCAGAGGCGGCGAAGTGGTCGCCGAGCACGGCGCGCACGGCGGGCGGTGCCTCGTCCCGGATGCCCAGCACGCCGATCCGGCTGCCGAGGCCCAGCGCGACGGCGGCAGCCGCCGAGCCCGCGCCGATGACCGGGATGCCGACGGCCTGGCGGGTCTTCTGGAGCGCCGGATCGGCGGCACAGCTGATGATCAGCGTCCGCGCTCCGGCATCGGCCAGCTCCCTGGCTAGGTCCACGATCTTGGGTTCGGCGCGGGCCTCGGAGTCGTCGTCATGGATGCCGTGCGGCTGGCTGGGGATGCACCGCGAGTCGGTCGGCAGGCCGTAGCGCCCCTCGATGGCCTTGCCGTGGGTGGCGACGGCGACGGGGTCCTCGCTGGTGAGGACGCGGATCACGCCGATGGGCCGGGCGGGGGCGTCGGACGAGGACACGGGTACGGACACGGACGAGGACACGGACACGGTGGACCTCCGGTGGGTCGGGCGCTACAGGGCGGGCGGAGGGTGCGGGTGGGGTGTGCGGTGACGTTACGGAGCGGCAGGGTGCGGGCAGATGCGCGGAGGCGATACGGGGCGGGCGGGTACGCGGAAGCCTTACCGGGCCGGTAGGTGCGCCTAGGCCTCACGGGGGCGAGCGAGTGGGCGGAGGCGATACGGGGTCGGCAGGAGGCGGGCAGATGCGCGAAGGCGTCACGGGGCGGGCGGGCACGCGGAAGCCTTACCGGGCGGGTAGGTGCGCCTGGGCCTCACGGGGGCGAGCGAGTGGGCGGAGGCGATACGGGGTCGGCAGGAGGCGGGCAGATGCGCGAAGGCGTCACGGGGCGGGCGGGCACGCGGAAGCCTTACGGGGCGGGTGGGTGCGCCTGGGCGTCACGGGGGCGACAGCATGTGGCCAGGTGCCCGGAGGCATTACGGGGTCGGCAGGATGCGGACAGACGCGCGGAGGCGCCGCGGGACGGCAGGGCGCGCCGCAGGACGGCAGGGTGCCCGGCGGCGCCGCGCGGGCGTCACGCCGAGGCCGCCACCACCTCTGCCGCCATCCTGACGGCGATGGCGCGGGCCAGCAGCACGGGGCGGCCCGTGGCCCGCAGGGCGGCGGTGCGCATCTGCTCCGTGTAGCCGATGCAGTCCAGGACGAGCCAGGAGCTGCCACGGTCCGCGAGGGTGCGCGCGGCGGCGGCGATGTCGTCCAGGACGCGCTCGGCGGGACCGTACGGATCGGCGGTCGCGGCCTGGACGCGGCCGGGCAGCAGCTCCGCCCAGCGCCGGGAGACGTCCTCGGCCTGGTCGGGGTGCGGGCAGACGATGCCCACGGGGTCGGTGCCCACGGTCGCGGCGACGGCCTGCTGCACCAGCGGTTCGGCGAACAGCAGGGGCCGCCGGGCCCGCACCGCCGGGAAGCGGCCGGTGCACAGCAGCAGGGTCGCGGCGGCGCCGTCGCGCTCCGCGCGGGCGACCGCGTCCGTGATGCGC
Organism: Streptomyces sp. 11-1-2; assembly: GCF_003595545.1. Lineage (NCBI taxonomy): Bacteria > Bacillati > Actinomycetota > Actinomycetes > Kitasatosporales > Streptomycetaceae > Streptomyces > Streptomyces sp. 11-1-2. Next base: position 7,548,626 of record NZ_CP022545.1, on the reverse strand, counting down.
GGGACGATCGCCCCGTGCCCGAGGAGTACCGAACGGCCGTCGCGCAGCCGGGAGACCAGTGGTGCCTCGCCGTCCTCGGGGGCCAGCAGCCGACGGGTCGCGGCCTCGGCGGCGCCGTCGAACCGTTCGGCGTCGAGCGCGCCGTGCTCGACCAGGCGCACCCCGGGCAGCAGCGGTTCGGCGTCCGGGCGGAGGTCGGCGCGCGGGGCCTGGCCGATGGTGACGAGGCCGAGGGCCGGGGTGCCCGCCGGGTGTTCGGGGTCCACGGTCTCCGTGGTGTCCATGTCGTCCACAGCGTGCGCGTCCTTTCTCACGGGGCCTTCCCTCACAGAACCTTCCTCACAGGGCCTTGGTGAGCTGGCCTACGTCGTTGAGGGAGCTTCCGGCGACGAGCCCCGCGCCGACCAGCGACAGGTCGTTCTCGGCCTGCTCGTCGGACTCCTTGCGCGCCTCCGCGTCGGTGATCCCGCGCCGCCGCCACAGGGTGTAGAGCTGGCGGACGACCAGGGCGCCGAGGACCATCCATCCGGCCTGGGGCGTGGCCACCAGAAGTCCGGTGGCCAGCAGGACGCCCATCTGCCGGGAGGGTCCGCCGAGGAGCTGGACGAGCGCGCCGGGGATCGCCCACAGCAGCATGGTGGTCATGGTGCCCGGTTCGAGGCCGGTCTTGATGGTGGTGACGTAGACCTCGGCGACCGGCGGCACCTTGCCCTCGGAGAAGAAGGTCTTCCAGGCGACGGCGACGACGACCAGCGCGACACCGAAGCCGACGAGCTGTGCGAGGTACTGCTGGCGCCGCCCCTCGATCTCGAAAGGCCGCCAGGGCGCGGCGTCCCGGCGCAGCAGCCAGCCCGCCTTGAAGTCGTAGCCGAGGTCGGCGAAGGCGGGGCCGGTGGAGGCCGTGTAGCCGACCAGCAGGGCGAGCGGCACGGTCGGGATGTGCAGCACCAGACCGATGATCAGGAAGATCAGGGTGACGGCGAAGGCCGGGAACCAGCCGGAGTGCATCGCCGCCAGCCCCACGATCAGCTGGTGGACGATGGCGGCGACACCGGCCAGCAGCACCCAGCCGACCAGGGCGGGCAGGGAGAGCTTGCCGACCACACCGCCCGCGATGGCGACCACGATCGCGCCGCAGACGAAGAGGCCCATGCCCTCCAGCAGTCCCCTGCGCAGCTGGGGGGCCTGGACCGTAAGACCGCCGTCGACATCCGGACCGTGGGCCGCCGGACCCTCGGCGGCCGGACCGTCGGCGGCCCCCTTCGCCCCGCCCTTCCGCGTCCGCATCAGCAGCAGCGCCTGGGTCAGGGCGACGAGCCCCGCGCCGATCATCAGCCCGTGCGGCACATGACGCGCGCCCAGGTCGAACCCGAACTCGGGGGCGTACTGCCCCACGGTCAGCCCGACGCCGAACATGGCGAGCGCCCAGATGTTGCCCAGGAACCCCACACCCGCGGCGCTGGTCGGCAGCTTGAACAGCGCGCCGACGAAGCCGATCACCGCGCCCGCGCCCAGGATCGCGGCCTTGCGCCCGCCGGTGTCCCCGGCCTTGATCGTCTCGGCCGCCGCGATCCCGGCCGGCCAGGAGCCGGTGGCGGGCAGCAGCTTGGAGTCGAACACCCGGTACAGCACCCAGCTGTCGACGGCCAGGCCGATGACGGCCCCGCCGAGCATGGGCCACACCAGGTCGTTACGCCCCAGGGCGAACGGCACCGCGATCGGGGTGAGCAGCGAGTTGGCCGCGGCGAAGGTGGAACCGGAGATCGCCGACTGCACCAGGTTCTGCCGGTGCTTGGAGCGCATCCGGGTCAGCACGCCGACCGGGATCCGGCCGATGAGCATCGCCACCAGGGCGCCGATCACGGCCGTGTTGGGCGACACCCCGAGCGAGGTGATCAGCACGATGCCGATCAGGGCGCCGAGGACCGACAGCACGATGGTGAGGACGAGGGTGACCGGCTCGAAGGCTCTGGGGTGCGACCGCGGTGGGGCGTCCGCGACCGAGGCGTCGGCGCCGGCCTGGGGGTTCGGGTTCATGGGGACTCCTGCGGGGTCCGGTAGGGACGGGTCGGTCACCCGTCCGCTGGGGACGGGTCGGTCACCCCGCCGGGGTGAGGGCCTGGAGGTGGGTCATGGGTCCGTACAGCTCGACCAGGCGCGCGAACTCCTCGGGGTCCAGGAAGCGGGCGACGCCGCGTCCGAACTCCTTCGCGGTCTCGACCGCGAATCGGGCCGCGACCGCGATGTCGGTCTCGTGGCTGGCGCCGGTGGCGCATCCGGCCACCGCGGAGCTCGCCGTGATCGCGAGGCCGACGACGGGGGCGGTGGTGGCGACGGCGGGCTGGAGGATGGAGTTGAGGTGGTGCACTCCGTTGCCGTACGGGGTGATGTCCTGCGTGGTGATCGGCAGGATGCGCGCCGACTCGCCGGTCACGCTCTCCAGGACGGCCACCAGGTCCTCGCTGACCCGCAGGATCCAGCCCTGGCAGACGGTCGGCGACAGGGCGACGCCGCGGTGGTTGAGCAGCCGGTTGCCCTTGGTGGTGTCGATGGAGACGACCGCGTCCATCGCGGGCGAGATCTCCTCGCGATTGCACACCAGGGTGTCCACCGGGGAGTCCATGAAGGGCACGGGGTCGTGCGGCTGGGTGGGGGCCCAGCCGGAGACGTGGGTGGAGAGCGTGACATCGCCGTCCAGGACGTCGCCGCGGGCGTGCATGTCCAGCAGCTTGGCCGCGGCGGACAGCGCCGCCACCGCCCCGTCGGCGTCCGAGACCAGCCCGATCCGCTCCGGGCGGGCCCCGACTCCGCCGAGCCGGCCGAGGATGCCCAGGGTCGGGGCGTCGCCGCCGCCCAGCTTGCCGCGGCGGCCGGGGACGGTGACGGAGACGAAGTCCGTGCTGCCCTTGTCGCCCTCGACGGTGCGCACCTCGACCTCGGGCGCCGTCTGCGGGTCGGCTCCGGCCGCGGCCTGGACCGCGCGCAGATGGTCGGCGAGGAGGGCGCCGCTGGTCTGCGGACGGTCGAGGAGTTCGATGATGTCAAGGACGTGTTTGAGCACGGCTGGCCTCTCACGGCGGGGTGATGCGGTTGGTGATGTGGTCGGTAATGCGGTCAGGGACGCCGTCGGCGATGTGATCGGCAGATGCGATCGGTAAGGCCGTCGGCGATGGCGTCGGTGAGGCGATCGGTGACGTCGATGGCCCGACCGGAGGAGCGGGGGAAGCGGCGCGCGGGGCGGGCACTGCCACCGGGCGTCGGCCTGGCCGGGGATCCGCCCGGCCGTCGGCTCCGCCAGGGTCCGCCGACGTCGCGCTGTGCGCAATGTTTTCTCGATATCCGAGAATGTTTACTCTTTCGTCATGCCTGAACAGAAGCCCGTAACCGGCACCCCGCCCCTCCAGACCGCGGACCGCGTGCTGAACGTGCTGCTCGCCTTCGACCGCGAGCGCCCCGAGTGGGGCGTCACCGAGATCGCCGAGGAGTTCGGGCTGGACAAGTCGGTGGCCCAGCGGCTGCTGGCCGCGCTGGCCTACCGGGGCTTCCTGGTGTCCGACAAGCGCTCACGCCGCTATCGGCTGGGCCCAGCGGTGTGGCATCTGTCCTGGGTGTGGGAGCGGGGCGGCGGCATGGCCAGCCTGGCCCGGCCGATCCTGGAGACGCTGGCCGGGACGGTCGGGGTGAACACGCTGTTCGCGGTCCCGGACGGGGTGCACATGCGCTGCGTCGCGGCGGTGGACGGGGCCACCGGTCCGCTGCGCTACTACGTGCTGGCGGGCGAGCTGTACCCGGCGCACGCCGGCGCCACCTCCCGCGCCTACTTCGGTATGCTCCCGCCCGGTGACCGGGCCGTGCTGCTGTACGGCCGCCCGATGGCGCGCTTCAGCGAGCACACGCCGACCGATCCGGTGCGGCTCGAGGAGCGCTTCTCCGAGGTGCGGCGCGACGGCTACGCCTACTCCGAGGGCGAGTACGATCCGGACAGCGCGGCGCTCGCGGCGCCGGTTCTGGTGGGCAGACGTCCGGTGGGCACCCTGACTCTGGCCGCCACCCCCGAGGTGCTGCGCCCCCGCCGGGAGCAGCTGATCGCGCCGCTGCTGCAGGGCGCCGCCGATCTGGGCAGGCTGCTGACGCCGACCCGGCCGCGGCGCGCCCCGCGCCGCTGAGTGGCGCGGCCTACCACCGCTCTCGACAATTCCCCCCAAATCCCCCCACTTCTCATTCGCTGCCCCAGCCCTCCGTTCCGCCGTTCCACCGTTCCGCCAGAAAGGCCCCCCTCATGCAGTTGCTGCTGCTGTCGAACTCCGCCGCGCCCGGCCGCGGCTATCTGGACCACGCACTCGAGGAGATCGCCTCGGTGCTGGACGGCGCGCGCCGGCTCGTCTTCGTGCCGTACGCGCTCGCCGACCACGACGGCTACACCGCCAAGGTGGCCACGGCCCTGGAGCCGCTGGGCGTGGAGGTCACCGGCGCGCACACCGCCGACGACCCGGCCGAGCTGGTACGCGGGGCGCAGGCGGTGTTCGTCGGCGGTGGCAACAGCTTCCGGCTGCTCAAGGCGTTGCACGAGCGCGATCTGATCCGGGCGATACGGGAACGGGTGGCCGCGGGCGCGGTCTACATGGGCTCCAGCGCGGGCACCAACATGGCCTGCCCGACCCTGCGCACCTCCAACGACATGCCCATCGTCCAGCCGCCCACCTTCGAGGCGCTGGGGCTGCTGCCGTTCCAGATCAACCCGCACTACCTCGACGCCGAGCCGGACACCGCCCATATGGGCGAGAGCCGGGCCCTGCGGCTCGAGCAGTTCCTGGAGGAGAACGACGTCCCCGTGGTCGGGCTGCGCGAGGGCACCTGGCTGCGCCGGAACGCGGACCGGCTGACGCTGGGCGGCATCGACGCCGGGGCGATCCTCTTCCGCAGGGGCGAGGACCCGGCGGAGCTGCGGCCCGGCGCCGATCTGAGCGCGCTGCTGCGGGAGGAGCCGCGCTTCGACTCCGCCGCGCACTCGTCCTGACCGCGGGGCCGGGCGTCTCACTCACCGACCGAGCCGTCGGCCAACTCCCGTACGACATCGAGCTGTCCGGCGTGGCGGGCGTACTCCTGGAGCAGGTGGAAGAGGATCCAGCCGAGCGTCGGGGCCTCGGCCTCGGTGGGGAACCGCCCGCCGATGGCCGCCCGCCGCTCCAGCGGTACGCCCGCGACGGTCGCCCGCGACCAGGCGCACTGCTCCTCGTACCGTGCCCGCACCTCGGCGGACGACATGCCCTCGGGGACCCGCCATCGGTCGTCGGGGCCGCGGTCGCCCCAGGGCTCGGCCACCTCCTCACCCAGGAATCCCCAGCGCAGCCAGCGCCGTTCGACATGGGTCAGATGGTGGAGCAGCTCCAACGGGGTCCAGCCGGACGGCAGTCGGCTGGTGCGCAGCTCGTGCTCCGAGAGGCCGTCGAGCTTGTTGGGCACGACGGAGCGGAAGTAGTCGAGATAGGCGCCGAGCATGTGGTGAGGCTCGGTCAGCGAATACGGAGGCTCGTCTATCGGATTCACGGGGTCGGACATGGGGGTGATGCTACGGAACGCCACCGACATCGGGCATTGCCGAATTTGACCGTAAATCACCGTCATGCGAACACGGCATAGCTGTCAACGGACGCTTTCCGGACAAGTTCTTGTCGCGATCCTGACAGGTCGAGTCCAGTGGTGCCACTCTTCCCTCGGCCGGGGGCGCCGCATCCCCACAGCCTGTGGCGCCAAAGGCCAACCCCACACCTGCACCCGCTCTGCCCTGCCCTGCCCGGACGGCGACCCAGCCGCCCGGTCGTCCCGGCCGTGCCACCGTGCGGCCAGCGCAGAAGGAGTCAGCGTGAGATCCCTCCCCCAACGGCACCTCAGACCCAACGCCCGCAGATCCGGTCGCACCCCAGGCCATCGAGCCGTCGCGACCGGCGCGCTGGTCGTCGCGGCGGCGATGATCGGCGTCGGCTTCCAGAGCGGCACCGCCGCCGCCCGCCAGGACGGCGCCGCGGACCGCCCCGCCGCCCGCACGATATCCGGCGCCCCCGACCCCGGTGCCCTCCCCGCCAAGCTGTCCCCCGCCCAGCGCGCCGAGCTGATCCGGAAGGCCGACGCCGCCAAGGGCGAGGCCGCCAAGGGCCTCAAGCTCGGCGCCAAGGAGAAGCTGGTCGTCAAGGACGTCATCAAGGACGCCGACGGCACCACCCACACCCGTTATGAGCGCACCTACGCCGGACTTCCCGTCCTCGGCGGCGATCTGGTCGTCGACCGGGCGAAGAGCGGTGCGCAGCTGACCGTCGCCAAGGCGACCAAGGCCCGGCTGACCGTGCCGACCACCACCGCCGCCGTCGCGCCCGCCACCGCCGAGAAGGCGGCCGTGAGGGCGGCGAACGCGCAGGGTTCACGGAAGACCGAGGCCGAGCGGGCGCCCCGCAGGGTGATCTGGGCCGCGAAGGGCACCCCGGCCCTCGCCTATGAGACGGTCGTCGGCGGCCTCCAGGAGGACGGCACCCCGAACGAGCTGCACGTCATCACCGACGCGGCCACCGGCGCGAAGCTGTTCGAGTTCCAGGGTGTCAAGAAGGGCACCGGGAACAGCCAGTACAGCGGTCAGGTGACCCTCGGCACCTCGGGCAGCGCGGGCTCGTACAACCTCACCGACTCGGGCCGCGGCAACCACAAGACGTACAACCTCAACCGCGGCACCTCGGGCACCGGCACGCTCTTCACCGACGCCGACGACGTCTGGGGCAGCGGCAACACCTCCGACGCCGCGACCGCCGGTGTCGACGCGCACTACGGCGCCGCCGAGACCTGGGACTACTACAAGAACGTCCACGGCCGCACCGGCATCAGGGGCGACGGCGTCGGGGCGTACTCCCGGGTCCACTACAGCAGCGGCTATGTCAACGCCTTCTGGCAGGACGCCTGCTTCTGCATGACGTACGGCGACGGCTCGGGCAATGCCAAGCCGCTGACCTCCATCGATGTCGCCGCGCACGAGATGAGCCACGGGGTCACCGCGGCCACCGCCAACCTCACCTACAGCGGTGAGTCCGGCGGGCTCAACGAAGGCACCTCCGACATCTTCGCCGCCGCCGTCGAGTTCTACGCGAACAACGCGAGCGACCCCGGGGACTACCTCGTCGGCGAGAAGATCGACATCAACGGCGACGGCACCCCGCTGCGCTACATGGACAAGCCCAGCAAGGACGGGGCCTCCAAGGACAGCTGGTACTCCGGTGTCGGCAATGTGGACGTCCACTACTCGTCCGGCATCGCCAACCACTTCTTCTACCTGCTCTCCGAGGGCAGCGGCGCCAAGGTCATCAACGGCGTCAGCTACGACAGCCCGACCTACGACAACCTCCCGGTCACCGGCATCGGACGGGACAACGCGGAGAAGATCTGGTTCAAGGCGCTGAGCCAGCGGATGACCTCCAACACCAACTACGCGGGCGCCCGTGACGCCACGCTGTGGGCGGCGGGCGAGCTCTTCGGCCAGGGCAGCGCGCAGTACAACGCGGTGGCCAGTGCCTGGGCCGGGGTCAACGTCGGCACCCGGATCGCCGACGGGGTCACCGTCACCCCGCCCGGCGCCCAGACCAGCATCGTCAACCAGGCCACCAGCCTGCAGATCGCCGCGACCAGCTCCAACCCGGGCGCGCTCGGCTACGCGGCCGACGGGCTGCCCGCCGGCCTGTCGATCGACTCCTCGACCGGCCTGATCTCCGGGACCCCGACCACCATCGGGTCGAGCCAGGTGACGGTCACGGTGACCGACTCGGCCGGCAAGACCGGCACGGCGTCCTTCACCTGGGCCGTGAACACCAGTGGCGGCAATGTCTTCGAGAACACCGCGGACATCGCCATCCCGGACGCGGGTGAGCCGATCACCTCGCCGATCGCGGTGAGCCGGGCCGGGAACGCGCCGGCCAACCTCCAGGTGGGCGTGGACATCGTGCACAGCTACCGCGGCGACCTGGTGATCGACCTGATCGCCCCGGACGGTACGGCCTACCCGCTCAAGAGCGCCAGCCTCTTCGACTCGGCGGACGACGTGCGGACCACGTACACCGTGAACGCGTCCTCCGAGACCGCGGTCGGCACCTGGAAGCTGCGGGTCCAGGACATGTACGCGCAGGACACCGGCTACATCAACAGCTGGAAGCTGACCTTCTGACGGAGCCGTGAGGCTCACTCAGGACAGGCGCCGCCAGGGGTCGACCCGACTCCCCCTGGCGGCGCCTCTTCACGCCCTGACCTGGCCCCGGCCGCATGCCCTGACCTGGTCCTGGCCTGCGTTCCGGTAGCCGCCGACGCTTACACCGAGCTGTCCGGAATCCGAAGGTTGATCAGCATTCAACGAACATTTTCCCTTCGACCTGTCGTGAAACCCGTGACATGTCCGGGACTTGTGTGACAGTCTGCCGAACGCATTACGCATCAGTACCTCTTGTTCAGCACCGGGCCGCACTTCCCCGCAGCCCGGCGCTGACCCCCCACAGCAACGAGGAGATCGCGTGCGCAAGACCTTCAGCATGCCCATATCCGGTGCCGGCAAGCGGCGTTCGGTGATCGCGGCCGGTACCGTCGTCGCCGCGGCGGCCCTGCTCGCCTCGGGAATGACCACCGGCACCGCGGGTGCCGCCCCGGCCAAGTCCGGCGGCCAGCCCACGGCGCTCACCGCCTCGGCCCGCGCCGAGCTGCTCCGCGAGGCCAACGCGACCAAGGCGGACACCGCCTCGTCGCTCGGCCTCGGCGCCAAGGAGAAGCTGGTCGTCAAGGACGTCATCAAGGACGCCGACGGCACCACCCACACCCGCTACGACCGCACCTACGACGGTCTGCCCGTCCTGGGCGGCGACCTGATCGTCCACCAGGCCAAGGGCGGTGACGTCAAGAGCGTCACCAAGGCCACCAAGGCCACCGTCAAGGTCGCCTCCACCACGGCCGGGGTCGCCCCGACCACCGCGGCCAAGGCCGCCGTCAAGCTGGCCAAGGCCGACGACACCACCAAGGCGGCGGCCGACCAGGCTCCGCGCAAGGTGATCTGGGCCGCCACCGGCAAGCCCGTGCTCGCCTACGAGACCGTCGTCGGCGGGGTGCAGAAGGACGGCACCCCGAACCAGCTCCACGTCATCACCGACGCCGCCACCGGCAAGAAGCTCTACGAGTACCAGGGCATCGAGACCGGCAAGGGCGAGAGCGAGTACAGCGGCTCGGTCGAGCTCGGCACCAGCAAGGAAGGCAGCGGTTTCACCCTGACCGACGCCGACCGCGGCGGTCACAAGACCACCAACCTGGAGAACGGTGAGGAGGGCGAGGGCAAGGCGTTCACCGACGACGACGACAACTGGGGCACCGGCAAGCCGGACGACCCCCAGACCGCCGCCGTCGACGCCCACTACGGCGCCGCCGCCACCTGGGACTACTACAAGAACGTGCACGGCCGCGACGGCATCGCCGGCGACGGCAAGGGCGCCTACTCCCGCGTGCACTACGGCGACAGCTACGTCAACGCCTTCTGGGACGACAGCTGCTTCTGCATGACCTACGGCGACGGCCAGGGCAACAAGGCCCCGCTGACCGCGCTCGACGTGGCGGGTCACGAGATGAGCCACGGCGTCACCTCCAAGACCGCGGGCCTGGAGTACAGCGGCGAGTCGGGCGGCCTCAACGAGGCCACCTCCGACATCTTCGGCACCTCGGTGGAGTTCAACGTCAAGAACACCACCGACGTCGGTGACTACCTCATCGGCGAGGCCATCGACATCAACGGCGACGGCACCCCGCTGCGCTACATGGACAAGCCCAGCAAGGACGGGCAGTCCGCGGACGCGTGGTCCGACGGCGTGGGCGACACGGATGTGCACTACTCCTCCGGTGTCGCCAACCACTTCTTCTACCTGCTGTCCGAGGGCAGCGGCGCGAAGGAGATCAACGGTGTGAAGTACGACAGCCCCACCTCCGACGGCTCCAAGGTCGAGGGCATCGGGCGGGACAAGGCCGAGAAGGTCTGGTACAAGGCCCTGACCACGTACATGACCTCCAACACCGACTACCACGCCGCCCGTGAGGCCACGCTGAAGGCCGCCACGGACCTCTTCGGCGCCGACAGCGCCGAGTACAAGGGCGTGGACGCCGCCTGGGCCGGGGTCAACGTCAAGTAAAACCAGCTCAGTTACCGCACGACACTCTGCCGGTGCCCGGGGCCCGAGGCCCCGGGCACCGGTATGTTTTATCCACGGCAAAGCGGCATCTTTGTCGCGTTGGGCGGAACCTTCGCCCAACTCCCCATCACAACTGGAGATACGCGTGGATTCACGTTCGACGTCAGCGATATCCGGCATATCACGTCTCAGACGTTCGCGTACCGCCCTCGCCGCCGGAGCGGCGACCCTGGCCGCCTCCCTGCTCGCCGCCGGCGCCACCGCCGGGTCCGCGAACGCGGCCACCCCCTCGGCTTCTTCGGCCTCCCGGGCCGACGCCTCCACCGTCTCGCTCTCCCCCTCCGTCCGCGCCGAGCTGCTGCGCGAGGCGGGGTCGACCGCGGTCTCCACCGCGAAGTCGCTGGGGCTCGGGGCCAAGGAGAAGCTGGTCGTCAAGGACGTCATCAAGGACGCCGACGGCACCACCCACACCCGCTACGAGCGCACCTACGCCGGACTTCCCGTCCTCGGCGGCGATCTGATTGCCCATGAGTCCGCGAGCGGCGCCTCCCAGGGTGTCGACAAGGCGACCGACGCCGACATCAAGGTCGCCGACACCAGCGCCGCCCTCGCCCCCTCCGGCGCCGAGCGGTCCGCCCTGAGCGCCGCGCAGGCCGCGGGCGACAAGGAGACCGGCGCCAAGGCCGCCCCGCGCAAGGTGATCTGGGCCGCCACCGGCAAGCCCACGCTCGCCTACGAGACGGTCGTCAGCGGGGTCCAGAAAGACGGTACGCCCAGCAAGCTGCACGTCATCACCGACGCCGACACCGGCAAGAAGCTGTACGAGTTCCAGGCCGTCGAGAACGGCACCGGCACCGGTCAGCACAACGGCAAGGTCACCGTCGGCAGCGTCCGGAGCGGCAGCCAGTGGCTGCTGAAGGACACCGCGCGCGGCGGCCATATGACGTACAACCTCAAGCACGCGTGGGAAGACACCAAGAAGGGGTCGGCGTTCTACGACGCCGACAACGTCTGGGGCAACGGCAAGCCCACCATCGCGCAGACCGCCGCCGTGGATGTCCACTACGGCGCCGCCATGACCTGGGACTACTACAAGAAGGTCCTCGGCCGTAACGGCATCAAGGGCAACGGCAAGGCCGCGTACTCCCGCGTCCACTACGGCGACGCGTACGAGAACGCCTTCTGGGACGACGACTGCTTCTGCATGACCTACGGCGACGGCGCGGGCAACAAGAAGCCCCTCACCGCGCTCGACGTCGCGGGCCACGAGATGAGCCACGGGCTCACCTCGGCCACCGCCAACCTGGAGTACAGCGGCGAGTCCGGCGGGCTCAACGAGGCCACCTCCGACATCTTCGGCACCGCCGTGGAGTTCTACGCCAAGAACGCCAAGGACCCCGGTGACTACCTCATCGGCGAGAAGATCGACATCAACGGCGACGGCACGCCGCTGCGCTACATGGACAAGCCCAGCAAGGACGGTCTGTCCTACGACTACTGGAAGAGCGGTGTGGGCAACGACGACCCGCACTTCACCTCCGGTATCGCCAACCACTTCTTCTACCTGCTGGCCGAGGGCAGCGGCCGTAAGGTCATCGGCGGGGTGACCTACAACAGCCCGACCAAGGACGGCCGCACCGTCAAGGGCATCGGCCGGGCCAAGGCCGAGAAGATCTGGTACAAGGCCCTGTCCTCGTACATGACCTCGACCACCAACTACGCCAAGGCCCGTACCGCGACCCTCAAGGCCGCGAAGGCCCTGTACGGCGCGAGCAGCGCCGAGTACAAGGCGGTCGACAACGCCTGGGGCGGCGTCAACGTGAAGTAAGCCTCTCCGGTCGGCCGGGCGGGCGGCTCCGTGCCCGCCCGGCCGACCGGTGCCACCCGACCCGCCGGTGCCGCCCCCTACCGCCCGCCGACCGCCAGCTGACAGGCCCGCTGGTTCTCCGCCGCCGAGCAGGGCAGATGGCCGTGCTTCTCGACGAGGTTCCGCCCGGTGTCGCCCGCCAGATAGTCGAGGAACTTCGAGGTCAGGGAGTTCGGAGGCGGCGCGGTGTAGGTGTAGGCGTACTCCGGCTCCCAGAAGGAGTACGTCCGCTCCCGCACCGCGTCGACGGAGGGCTCGCGTCCCTCCAGGGCCACCAGATGGAGTGCCCCCTTGCGGGCGCTCTCCTCGGCGGAATGCAGCTCGGCGTATCCGATCGCGCCGGGTGTGCTCGCCACCGTCTTCAACACCTCACCCGTGCTGTCGAGTTCACAGCGGATGACATGGTCCCTGGTGAATTTCGGCGTCCGGCAGTTGTCGGACGTCCGGGAGATCTCGTTGCCGCCCAGCACCCGGTTCTCGAACACCCCGCGCGTTCCGGATTTCGCGTCCCGGCTCACCAGCCGCACCGGCAGGTCGGGGCCGTCGGGCAGCTGATTCCAGTTGGTGATCCGGCCGGAGTAGAGCCCGCGGAGATCCTCGAGGGAGAGATCCGATACCCGGATGTCCTTGTTCACCACCACGCTGAAGACGGACAGCGCCACCAGATGCTCCTTGAGCTGGGGGTTCCCGTCTCCGTCCGGGCCATCGGAGAAGGCCAGATACGCCGGGAAGCCGCCCTTCGCCGCCTCCCCGGCATCGATCAGCGTCTTCGTGCCGCGCCCGCTGCCCTGCGCCTCCACGGTGACCTCGGCACCACGGCAGTCACTCTGATACGCCGCGCCCACATCCTGGGTGACCGGCTTGAACGCGGTCGAGCCGACGATCGTCAGATTCCCCTCGGCACATCCGCGCGGCAGCGGATCGTCCCGCAACAACTGCGTCCCGAACGGCTGGAGAATCAGCAGCGCCAGCAGACTGCCGATCAGTCCGAGCACCCGGTTGCTGGGCCGCCGGAACTTCTCGTTGTTGCGGATCCTGCCTTCCTTGATCCGCCCGCCCACATGCGGCGGCTTGTCGGTCCCCGCGCCTGTCAGCAGCACCAGCAGCTTGAAGTGATCCCCCTTGTTCAGCGGCACTCGCGGCAGGGAGATCTCATTGCCCGCACAGACCAGCCCGGGGTTCTCAGGGGTCCCGTACTGCGGAAGGTGGCGCAGCAGATCCGGATGGCTGGGCTCGGTGACGGCCACGTCCCGCACGATCCGATTGGGAAAGGTCGCGGTGAGCCCGCGGTGGTTCGTCGCCGGTGCGGTGATGTAGTCGTCGGCGTCAAGGCTGCGGAATCCGTCGTTCTCGATCCGCAGCAGGACGAGTGAGGCCCCGGCCAGATCCGGGGTGTTCTCCAGCATCCGCAGCCGCTGATGAACCGGCCCGTCCTGAGTGCTGTCGTCTATCAACGTGTCCATCTGCACGCGATAGCCGATACGCTTCCGCCCGGGAATCAGCCGCTCGTACGAGAGCCCCCCGAGCGTGACGATCACGCCGAGCAGCGCCAGCAGATTCTCGGGCGCCGTCAACTGTTCCAGCCACTTCACGATGTCCCCCCGTGCATGCCATGGCTTCAGGGGGGCGAATGTACGCGCCAAGAACGCTTACGGGGCCGATGTGGCCCATCTCTCATGCAATGTTCGTCCCGCGTTCAACGACCGCCGTCGTGGCCCTGGGCGGAGGCTCCAACCCGGGTGAGGGCGGCGACCGTTTCACGCGGGTCGTCCGCGTGAAACCGCAGCGTACGGGCGAAGCCCGGCCCACCGAGCGGTCGCACGAACTCCACCGGTTCCGTCAGCTCCACCGTCACCGTGGTCTGGCTGCCCACCGCGAGGTCGAGCACCCCGTCCGCGCTCACCCGCACCAGCCGCCCGTCGGGGTAGCGCCGGTCGACCCGGGCGGCGGCGATGATGGCGGCCGGAACCCGCAGGTCGAACAGCGCGCCGTACCGTACGCGCAGCGAGCCGTCCGGCCCCACGACATGCGGCCGGACCACGCACGACGCGTGCAGGGCGAGGATCAGCACCACCCCGTACACATCGACGACGAGCAGGATCGCGTGCACGACCGGCCAGGGGATCACCAGCGCCAGCCCGACCGTTTCGACGACGGAGACGAAGAGCAGCCCGTACATCATGGCCGTCTGGGGCCCGGTGTACGCGGCGGCCAGCGCGCCCTCGGGGACCTGGTGGCGGCGGCGCAGCACCCACAGCCCGAGGCTGTACAGGGCCCGGATCTCATGCGCGATGAGCCTGCGCGCGACCACCGGGACCGCAGTGCGCAGCGCGCCTCGCACGGCGTCCCGCCGCCCGGCCCCGGCCCGTCGCCGGAGCGCATACAGCCGCCACAGAACGACGGCCTCCAGCGCGAGCACGGTCACCACCAGCGCCTCGGCCCCTACGAGAATCGCTCCGGGTATCCGTACGCCTGCCACCACACACACCGCGACGGCCGCCTCGGCGGGCAGCACCGCCCCCACCGCCACCCGCGCGGCCCGCAGGCCCATGACGGCCTCGCCGCCCTCTCCGATACGCATGACGCCAGTAGAAACCCTGCCGCTACGACAAGGTCAACCACGGCCGGAACGGCCGACCGGCGGTGCCGGCCGCCTCATGAAGGGTCAGTCAGGCAAGGGCAGGCGGATGACGGGGTCGAAGGGGCGCTTTTGGAATCCGGTCCGCAAATTGCGACAGTCCGGCGCCTTGCACATGAAGAACTCCTCGACCGTCTTTCGGCCGGTCCGGTTCTTCAGCCAGGCTTTCTCCTCGGCAGTGAGACGACGGTGCGGCTCGTCAGCTCCACACGTGTAGCAGTACATCTTCTGCTCTCGCACGGCACCTCCTGAAACGGGCGGACAGCCAAACCGTGAGCATATAAGCCGCATTGGGCGAAGGACAGCACCCAACCGGACAACTCGGACGATGACCTGGGCTCAGGTGGTGGCACCGGCAGGACAGGCAATCTCCGGGCGCAGACGGTGCGGACTGCAGGCGATCAGGCACACGGACAGGAATCTCTGTCCGGTGAGGTACCAGCCGCCGACCACGTCCTCACCACTCGCCACCCGTTCGACCAGGCGACCGATCACGTCGCCGAGCCGGGTGGCGTCCCGGTCACACTCCGAGGCGAACGCCGCAGCGGAAAGCCGCACTTGCCGACCGAACCATTCGGCTGCCTGCCGCGGATCACTCCACGTCCCTTGGATGAAGGTGGCCGGCTTGAGCAGCCAGTGGGCACATTCCAAGGGAACGACCTTGCTGGATCTGAACTCCGGATGCAGGGGACGCCGCGGGCCATCCCTGAGTAATTCGTGAGCGGACCCCAGCCAGGAGTAGCCGTGATGGTGCATGTGCTCGCTCTCTCGGTGAGAGCGGCCCTCAACGGGGGTGAGGGCCGCCCGCCTACATCACCCGACTACTGACGGCCGCAGCCGTCACCGTCACCACATCCGCCCTGCTGACCACCCTCGGTCGGCCCGTCGTCCTCCGGATCGTGTCGGAGGACGCCCTTGAATCCGCGTAAGCGCATCGAGATGATTCCCTTCGGTGCTGCCGACGCGAGGGCTTTCCTCGCGCCGTCGTGCACATGCACCCGTTCCGCGCTGGGCTCGACCTGCCAGGGCTCCGGTCCAGCCGGGACGGGGGTCTCAGAGACGGCTCACCGAGTGGTGGCCTTCTTGGTCTGCTCCTCCAGAGCGGCACGCATGAGGATTTCCGCGAGCCGGTCCGCACTGTCGAGCGGGATACGGCCGAGGGCGACCATGGGGTGGTCCGAGACCGTCACCTCGCCCCGCAGGACGGGCCAGAACAGGGCATCGTCCTTTTCGCCGTGCGGCATGGGCACATCCGGGGTGAAGCCGAGACGGCCCAGAGCTTGTCGCAGCAGTTCGGCGACCGCCCTTGCTTCGGCTCTGGCCGACCGGTGACGTGCGGAGCGCATGGCGTCGATGTGTTCTTCGGTGATTTTCATGGCACGCAGCTCCCCGCGAGTGTGAGTGACGGAAACGCTACGGAGCGAATCAATGCCTGCTCAACGAGGTTGCTCGAAGTTGCTCGGGGATCTCAGCCGAGCGAGCCAGCCGCCGAGGAGATAAGCGCTCGTGCCGCCGCACCGTAGACCGCATGTTCGGTCAGCTCACCGAAAGCCTGGGCATACATCGCGATCTCGCCTGGCTGGGTGACCGTCAGGAAGCCGGAAACCAGCTCGACATTGACCTCGGACACGTCAAAGATCCAGAAACTCTCGACCGGCCAGCGAACCCGATCCGGCCGCATGGGAACCACGCCCACGCTGACGTTGGCCAGCGAACTGATGGCAAGGAGGTGTGCGAGTTGCTCTGCCATCGTCTCCGAGCCTCCGATACCAGAGCGCAATACGGACTCCTCGATGAGGAAGGCGAAACGACGCTCGCTGGTATGCAACAAACGTTGACGTTGCATACGGATGGCCACGGCAGCCTCGACGTCATCCACAAGCCCACGGCGCTCACGGATGGCACACAGCGCCGCCGTCGTATATGCGCGAGTCTGGATCAGCCCAGGGATCAGCCAGGATGAATAGACCCGAAAGCGAGCGGTGCGCTCGTACAGCGGCAGACGCTCCTCTTGAGCGCGACGGAGGCCCGCCCGCTCCATACGGCGCCACTCAACCCACATACCTTGCGCAGTGCGGAGCGACGCGATCAGATCTGCCGTCTGTTCCGGCACACCGCAATGTTCTGCCCAGGACCGGATGTCGTCCGGCGAAGGGGAGGTCTTGGCATGCTCGATCTTGCTGATTTTGGACGGGTGCCAACCGCAGAGAGCGGCGAGCGCTCGCCCGGTCAGCCCCGCGTCATCGCGGATCTCACCAAGGCGAGCGCCAAGGGCTTGTCGCGCCTGTTGTGCGCTGGACGAAGGAGACGCGGACATGGCCAACGGTTTCGCTCAAATCGGCCTGTACTCCGCATGCGGTACGGCACGCTCCCAGACGGCCTCGAACGCCGATCCACACAGTTTTGCCACTGCGGGTTCGGTCCGCACATCCATACTCGTCGCAGGGTCCCAGTTGCCGTTGCCATCGAAGTGATTGAAGATCACGATCTCATCGTCGATGACCCAGCAGTCCGCACCCGGCAGGGCCAGATCTGCCGCCTTCCTTCGAGGCAGCCACCGGACCTCTTCGCCAGCCGCGATGTTGTGGCGCCCAGTCACGTCGTACTCGAACTTGATGTATTCGCTGACGGGTTCGGAGACGATACGGGCCCGCCTCATCCGAACGCCTCGGGCCGTGGTTGCCACCACCACGTCGAACCAGCTTCGCCACCGCTCGACGGGGTCGAAGTGCACACCGGCGCGCCAGTCGGCGAAATCAGGGTCGTCGGGCGTGTAGATGTCGCGCAGCTCCAGATGAACTGCCGAACGCCGCGCGGAAGCCAGAGCTTCACGTACCGCCGTTGCCACTTTTGACCTCGCTATCAGGCTGAGGGATGAACTGGCGCATGTTTGCCGGGAGTCGGATCACCGTCTCGTGGTCGGGCACGTCGGTTGTGTGACCAGGAACCGACCCCACCTCCTGGCACTGCCTGAGCGTTGCGTCGTCCGCCTTCCACGACTGGATGACTAGATCACCGGAATCCTCGTCCAGCCAAATGGTGGGCGAGCCGTCGTTCGGAGTGTTCGGGTAGATCCCCAAGAACCTTAGTGCCACGGCCGCCTCCTGTGCCGAGTCGCTCACCGACACGACGACTCTCCGCTCGCGTGAAAGCCCGGTCAAGGTCGCAGAGGCGCCGAAGCAGGCGCGCGAATCAGGACTCGGGGAAATGGTCAAATCGGCCCGCCTTGACGGCGCGTATGAAGGCTCTCAGGCGCGCCCGGGTAGTCGACAAGATGGCATCGGGCTGCTCGCTCTCGCGGAGCAATATCGTGTTGTGCTCCCCTTCTGCGACGTTCACGCACGAGGCTGATTCCTGGCAGTAGGAGGACTGCCGCCATGACACCGGGTTCACGTGCTGCTCCTTGTCACAGTTCCTGGATGAGGCCATGGATGAAGTCGCGGGACTCATCCGGCTCCAGAGCGATGGCCTCCATCTTGCCGATCACCAACCGATACTTCTGCAACTGGGCTTCCGCGTCGAGCAGGAGGGAGCCGTGCGCCTGTTCCAACAGGATCGTGTCGAGTTGGGGTACGGGGCCGGAGAAGTAGTTGATCGACTGGCCGGACCCGGCAAACGTGCCGTTACGGAACGGGACCACCCGGATTGTGATGCGATCCCGTTCGCTCATGTAAAGCAAGTGCCTGAGCTGCGCTCGGGACGTTTGTGGCCCGCCGAAGGGCATACGGAGGGCGGCCTCGTGGATCACCGCCTTGCACGGTGTGGGACGTTCGCCATAGAGGATGCGTTGTCGCTTGATGCGGTGCGAGACGCGGTCTTCTACATCCGGCGGCGGGAGCACGGGCACCCCTTCGGCGAAGACGGCACGGGCGTGATCGACGGTCTGGAGCAGGCCCGGGATGTGGAGCACGGTAGCCAGCAACAATGCCGCCGCGTGGTGTTCCAACTCGGCCAGGTCGAGCTGTCCGGGAGACAGCAGCTCCCGGTACTCCTCCCACCAGCCGCGCTTCCGCTTGCCGGTCATGGCGATGAGCGCGGCGATCAGGGCCTCGTCGCCGCATGCGTAGTTCCCGGCCAAGGTGCGGATGCTGCGCTCGCTGAGGCCGAAGCGTCCAGTCTCGATGTTGCTGATGCGGGCCTGGTTGGCCCCGATCAGCTCGGCGGCCTCCCGGGTGTTGAGGCCCGCGCGCTCGCGGAGCTTGCGCAGCTCAACTCCGAGGCGTAGCTGACGTGCGGTCGGAGTTGTCCTTGGCGGCATGCGGTCCTCCACGGTCGCACAGGTGGTGCAAGGGTCACTGGAACGAATTCAAGGTTAGAGACTTCTCGATGCACCGTAGAAGTAATTCAACCTTTCGCTCTACGCTGTGATCCAGGCCACCTTCTGGCCGCAGTTCCACAGCTGCCGCACGCCTGGCCGACATCCGGCCCAACTCCACCTCCCAGCAAGGAGACACGCATGGCCACGGTATCCCCCGACCAACCCGCCTCCGCCCCCTTCGACCTCGGCAAAGAGCTTCGCGCCCTCGTCCTCGCCACCGCACCCCGCCTCTTCGCCGTGGCCCGGATCCACCCGTACGAGGACACCGGAGAAGCCGACGTGGAGATCGCGGCATGGGGCATGGCCTACGAGGAGGGACGTACCGAAGTGGTCGGCCCGGGGCAGCGGTTGGTGCTGGCCTCGCCGGAGCGGGTGGAGGCGTGGTTCTCCCGGGACGGAGTCACCGCCCAGCTCGTGTGGCTCGCCCCGGCCACCGCCGCCTCGCTCGGCCCTGACCTGGCTGCCTAGCCATCGTCGCCCCCGCGCCATGTGGCCCGGACCCGGCGCCATGCCTCGATGACGGCCGGGATCTTGGACAGGAGCTCTGCTGACAGGGTCAGTACCAGTCCGGCGAGGCCGAAGGCCGCGAGGACGAGCAGGGTGACGGTGTCCCAGTCCACCAGTTCTCAACCCTTCGATCGGGTGGTCGAACCGATGGCCCGGCAGGCAGCTCAGCCCGACCACCTCTTGCGGTGGTCAGCTGAGGTCCTGCCGACGTCCAAGATCTCAATACGAACAGACGGAGAGCATCGCCCTCCGGGACCGTCGGCAATTCCGGCCACCGCATAGGCGGCGGCCGGCTTTTTTCGTGCACCCCGAGACGTCGGGCATGGGATGGCACTTTCCCCCGTGCCGGACGGTCCACGGTCAGTTTAGCCGCCGAAGGCTCAACGCATCAGGACTCCCGCCGCCTCGGTCATGGAATCGCCGGGCAGCGCAGTGAGGCCCAACTCGGCCGCGGAGGCCAGGAGGTGGTGGGTGGGGAGGATGCGGACCGTGTAGCCGAAGGGGCCGGTGCGGTCGAGGGCCAGGGGGCCTTCGTAGAGGCGGCGGCCTTCGGCGTCGGGGCCCGTGGTGGGTTTGAGGGGGACGTGGGTGGCGTCGGTGATGCGGTCGGTGTCGTCGACCCGGCCCGCCACCGCCTGGACCTCCACGTCCGCCGGGGCCAGTCCGGCGAGGCGCACCCGGACCCGCAGGGAGAGCGTCGAGCCGAGTTCGGCGGCGCCGCCGGGGGCGGGTGGGGTGAGCTGGGCCTCGACGTGGTCGACGGTGACGCCCGGCCAGGCGTCGCGGATCCGGGACTTCCAGGTGGCCAGTTCGGCTGCTGCCATGGGGTCCAGCGCGCGGTGGGAGCGGGCGGCCGGGGCGTAGAGCCGCTCGACGTATTCGCGCACCATGCGGCCCGCGAGGACCTTGGGGCCGAGGGTGGTGAGGGTGCGGCGGACCATGTCGATCCAGCGGCCGGGGAGGCCGGCCGGGCCGCGGTCGTAGAAGCGCGGGGCGATCCGCCGTTCCAGCAGGTCGTAGAGAGCGGTGGCCTCCAGGTCGTCGCGGCGGGTCTCGTCGATGGCGTCGCCGTCGGCGGTGGGGATGGCCCAGCCGAAGTCCGGGTCGTACCACTCGTCCCACCAGCCGTCGAGGACGGAGAGGTTGAGACAGCCGTTCAGGGCGGCCTTCATGCCGCTGGTGCCGCATGCCTCCAGCGGGCGCAGCGGGTTGTTGAGCCAGACGTCGCAGCCGGGGTAGAGCTGCTGGGCCATGCCCATGCCGTAGTCGGGCAGGAAGACCAGGCGGTGGCGCACCCGGGGGTCGTCGGCGAAGCGGACGAGTTCCTGGACCAGGCGCTTGCCGCCGTCGTCCGCCGGGTGGGCCTTGCCCGCGACGACGATCTGGATCGGCCGCTCGGGGTGGAGCAGCAGCTCCATCAGCCGGTCCGGGTCGCGCAGCATCAGGGTGAGCCGCTTGTAGGAGGGGACGCGGCGGGCGAAGCCGATGGTGAGGACGCCGGGGTCGAGCACCCCGTCGATCCAGCCGAGCTCGGCGGTGCCCGCGCCGCGCTGCCGCCAGGAGTCGTACAGCCGCTGCCGGACCTCCGTGACCAGCCGCTTGCGCAGGGTGCGGCGCAGCTCCCACAGCTCGGCGTCGGGCAGGTGGCCGAACTGGCGGGCGCCGAGCCGGGTGACCTCGGGGGCCGTCCAGGTGGGTGCGTGCACCCCGTTGGTGATGGAGGTGATGGGCACCTCCTCGGGGTCGAAACCGGGCCAGAGCCCGGCGAACATCTCCCGGCTGACGCGGCCGTGCAGGGTGGACACCCCGTTGGCGCGCTGGGCCAGGCGCAGCCCCATCACCGCCATGTTGAAGAGGTTGGGCTCACCGCCGGGGTAGGTCTCCATGCCGAGGGCGAGGACCCGCTCGACCTCGATTCCCGGCAGCTCGGCGTCGTCGCCGAAGTGGCGGGCGACCAGCTCGCGGTCGAAGCGGTCGATACCGGCGGGCACGGGGGTGTGGGTGGTGAAGACGGTCCCGGCCCGCACCGCCTCATGGGCGGTGCCGAAGTCGGCCCCGTCGGCGATCAGTTCGCGGATGCGCTCCAGGCCCTGGAATCCGGCGTGGCCCTCGTTGGTGTGGAACACCTCGGGGTCGGGATGGCCGGTGAGCCCGCAGTACGCGCGCACGGCGCGGACGCCGCCGATGCCCAGCAGCATCTCCTGCAGCAGCCGGTGCTCGCTGCCGCCGCCGTAGAGCCGGTCGGTCACCTCGCGCTCACCGTGGCCGTTCTCCTCCACATCGGAGTCGAGCAGCAGCAGCGGCACCCTGCCCACCTGGGCGTGCCAGACGCGGGCGTGGAGGGGACGGCCGCCGGGCAGGGCGAGCGGGATCCGGACGGGCCGGCCGTCCGCCTCGCACAGCTGGGTGAGCGGCAGCTCGTTGGGGTCCAGGACCGGATAGTGCTCCTGCTGCCAGCCCTCGCGGGAGAGCGACTGCCGGAAGTAGCCGTGGCGGTAGAGCAGTCCGACACCCATCAGGGGCACGCCGAGGTCGCTGGCGGCCTTGAGGTGGTCACCGGCGAGGATGCCCAGCCCGCCCGAGTACTGGGGCAGGGCGGCGGTGATCCCGAACTCCGGCGAGAAGTAGGCGATCGCGGCGGGCAGTCCGGAGGGTGCGGCGGTCCGCCCCTGGTACCAGCGGGGACCGGTCAGATAGTCGTGCAGATCGTCCGCGGCCGCCGTAAGACGCCGCAGGAAGGAGCGGTCCTCGGCGAGGTCCGCGAGCCGGGAGACGGGCACAGCGCCCAGCAGCCGTACCGGGTCCCCGCCCGACTCCCGCCATCCCTCGGGGTCCACGGACTCGAAGAGCTCGCGGGTCTCGGGATGCCAGGACCAGCGCAGATTGCGCGCCAGCCGGTTGAGCGGTCGCAGGGGCTCCGGAAGGACGGGACGCACGCTGAATCGACGAATGGCCTTCACCCTCCGACGGTAGCGGCCGAGGAGTCCCCGTTTCGGCTGTTTCGCCCCGCTCCCGAGAAGTCGGCCGGAAGGCGGCAACCTTTCCGGCCAAGGGGGCGACTAGGGGGCACACCTTCCCCCCATGCCTTGGAGGACCACGTGCGCTCTCGGGACAG
Source organism: Streptomyces sp. 11-1-2 (assembly GCF_003595545.1). Classification (NCBI taxonomy): domain Bacteria; kingdom Bacillati; phylum Actinomycetota; class Actinomycetes; order Kitasatosporales; family Streptomycetaceae; genus Streptomyces; species Streptomyces sp. 11-1-2. Next base: position 7,525,994 of record NZ_CP022545.1, on the reverse strand, counting down.
TTCGCACACTCCACCCCCCGCCCATCCGCCCGGATCCCCGGTGCGCAGGACGCCGGCCCGCGGCCGGATGCTGGCCGCCGCCTGCGTGGCGGGCGCGCTGACCGTCACCACTCTGACGGGCGTCTCGGGGGCCGCCGAGACCAAAGGGGCGCCGGCGGCCGGGACCAAGGCCGCGGCCCAGCTGGAGAAGCTGGACCGGGGGCTGGTGAGCGTGCACACCGGCAATGACAACCTGGTGAGCTGGCGCTGGCTGGCCACCGACCCGAACGATGTGACGTTCAACCTCTACCGGGGCGCCGTCAAGGTCAACTCCTCCCCCATCACCACGGCCAACTACCTCCACAAGGACGCCCCCAACAGCGCGGACTACACCGTGCGGGCCATCGTGGGCGGGGTCGAGCAGCCCGCCTCGCCGAGCGCGATCCAGTTCCGCCCGGGGTACTACGATATGCCGATCTCACCGCCGGCGGGCGGCTCGGACTACACCTACGAGGCCAATGACGCCTCGGTGGGCGACCTCGACGGCGACGGCGATCTGGACTTCGTCCTCAAGTGGCAGCCGACCAACGCCAAGGACAACTCGCAGTCGGGCGTCACCGGCGACACCGTCGTGGACGGCTACACCCTGCAGGGGCAGCGGCTGTGGCGGATCGACCTGGGCCGCAACATCCGCTCCGGCGCCCACTACACCCAGTTCCAGGTGTACGACTACGACGGCGACGGCCAGGCCGAGGTCGCGATGAAGACCGCGGACGGCACGGTCGACGGCGCCGGGAAGACCATCGGCAGCGCGTCCGCCGACTACCGCAACTCCGGCGGCTATGTGCTCAGCGGACCCGAATATCTGACGATGTTCAACGGGCGCACGGGCGCCGCGATGAGCTCGGTGGATTACGTCCCGCCGCGCGGCACCGTCTCCTCGTGGGGCGATGACTACGGCAACCGCGTGGACCGCTTCCTGGCCGGGACGGCGTATCTCAACGGCTCCACCCCCTCTCTGATCGAGGCGCGCGGCTATTACACCCGCACGGTGATCTCCGCCTGGAGGTTCAGCGGAGGGCAGCTCACCCGTCAGTGGACGTTCGACACCAACAGCTCCACCAACACCGGCAAGGGCTACGACGGCCAGGGCAATCACGCGCTGGCGACCGGGGACGTGGACGGCGACGGCCGGGACGAGATCGTCTACGGCTCGATGGCCGTGGACGACAACGGCTCGGCGCTGTGGACCAACAAGAACGGCCACGGCGACGCCGCCCACCTCGGCGACCTCGACCCCGCGCGGCCGGGCCTGGAGTACTTCAAGGTGGACGAGGACTCGTCCAAGCCGGGCTCGTACTTCGCCGACGCCCGCACCGGCCAGGTGCTGTGGTCGACCGCGTCGGGCGGCGACAACGGACGCGGCGCGGCCGGCGACATCTGGGCGGGCAACGACGGCGCCGAGATGTGGTCCGCGCGGGACGACCAGATCCGCGACGAGGGCGGCGGCGCCAAGGGCCGCAAGCCGTCCTCGATCAACTTCCTGGCCTGGTGGGACGGCGATCCGGTGCGTGAGCTGCTGGACGGCACGCATATCGACAAGTACGGCACCTCCGGTGACACCCGGCTGCTCACCGGCTCCGGGGTGCACTCCAACAACGGCACCAAGGCCACCCCGTCGCTGTCCGGCGACATCCTCGGCGACTGGCGCGAGGAGGTGGTCTGGCCGACCAGCGACAACAAGGCGCTGCGGATCTACTCCACGCCGTACGAGACCGACCGGAAGATCACCACGCTGCTGCACGACCGGCAGTACCGCGAGGCGCTGGCCTGGCAGAACACGGCCTACAACCAGCCCCCGCACCCCAGCTTCTTCCTCGGCAACAAGATGGCGACCCCGCCGCGGCCGACCATCACCACCCCCTGAAACACCTCCAATCACCCCCTCGCACAAGGAGATCCGACATGGCTGAACAACGCACCAGGCACCGCGCGATAGCCGGCGTCCTCGGCGCCGTCGCCCTCACCGCGGGCGCGATCACCACCGGTCTGACCCTGCCCGCGGCCTCCGCCGCCACCTGGCCCACCCCCAGCGGCACCCCGCAGGCGGTCTCCAAGACCATCAGCGTCAGCGGGACCACCGACGGCGGCATGAAGCGCTACTACGGCTCCGGCGACCTCGGCGGCGACGGCCAGGAGGAGGACCAGGGCCCGCTGTTCGAGCTGAAGGACGGCGCCACCCTGAAGAACGTCATCCTCGGCGCCCCGGCCGCCGACGGCGTCCACTGCGAGGGCAGCTGCACCCTGCAGAACGTCTGGTGGGAGGACGTCGGCGAGGACGCCGCCACCTTCCGCGGCACCGGCAAGACGTTCAACGTGATCGGTGGCGGCGCCCGCAAGGCCGCGGACAAGATCTTCCAGTTCAACGGCGGGGGCACGCTCAACATCTCGAACTTCGCCGGCCAGGACTTCTCCACCTTCGTCCGGTCCTGTGGCAACTGCTCCTCGCAGTACAAGCGCACCATCAATGTGAGCAACTCCGAGATCACCGCCCCGGGCAAGGTCATCGGCGGGATCAACACCAACTACGGCGACTCGCTGACCCTGCGCGGCATCACCATCGTCGGGGACAGCAGCAAGAAGATCGTCCCGTGCCAGAAGTACATCGGGAACAACACCGGCGCCGAGCCGAGCAAGAACGGCAGCGGCCCCGACGGCACCTACTGCAAGTACAGCACCTCCGACATCACCTACAGGTGACCTCCGCCTAGCGCGGGCCGCGCGCCGTGCCTGACCCTCACAGGGACAGGCACGGCGCGTGCCCGTGCCGGACACTGGTGGGTATGGACGCACCTGCCGAGCTGGGAAGTTTTCTGCGCACCCGCCGCGCCGGGCTGCGCCCCGAGGACGTCGGCCTGGTCGCGTACGGGACCCGGCGCCGCGTCCCGGGGCTGCGCCGCGAGGAGCTGGCGCAGCTTGCCGGGGTGAGCGTGGCGTACTACACCCGGCTGGAACAGGGCCAGTCCACCGGCGCCTCGGACGGAGTGCTGGACGCCATCGCCGGCGCGCTGCGGCTGAGCCAGGACGAGCGGGCGCACTTGAGCAATCTGGCCCGCGCACCGGGCGCCGTCCCGCGCCACGCGCCGGCTCCGCGCGCCCGGCGACCCGGCGGCTGATCGCCGCGATGGACGGCGTACCGGCCGTGGTCCTCGACCTGCGCTTCGACGTCCTGGCGTGGAATCCGCTGGGGCACGCCCTGATCGCCGGGCATCTGCCCGCCGACGCGCCCGAGCACCCCGACGACCGGCCCAACACCCAGCGGATGCTGTTCCTCGATCCGCACACCCGTGAGCTGTATCCGGACTGGCGGGGCGAGGCGCGGCGGGCGGTCTCCTCGCTGCGGGTGGCGGCGGGCGCGCACCCCGACGACCGGCGGCTCGCCGAGCTGATCGGCGAACTGTCCATGAGGAGCACGGAGTTCGCGGCGCTGTGGTCGCGCCATCCGGTGCGCCGGTGCGCGTTCGGCACCAAGTCCTTCCACCACCCCCTGGTGGGGCCGCTGGAGCTGGACTTCGAGATGACCCGGCTGCCGGACTCGGGGGGCCAGGGCCTGCTGATGTACGGGGCGGAGCCGGGTTCGCCGTCGGAGGCGGCGCTGCGGCTGCTGGCTCGGGAGGCCGTCACGTTTTACGCCCCCTGATGCGCCCTTGTCGGGATCTTTCCTCTCACGCGAGGCTTGCGCCGTCGAGTTGGGGAGGGGATCGCTCCATGGCATGCGCATCTGCGGGCCGCCGGCGCAGGGTGGGGGCGCCGGCCGCCGTCGTCGCGGTGGTCCTGGTGGCTCTGTCACCCACCCAGACCGTTCCCGCGCAGGGGGTCCAGGCCGCGGGCGAGGCGGGGACTCAAGGCTATATCGTCGCCCTGAAGCGGGGCGCGGGAGCGCCCGCGGCGGCGTCCGGGGCGGGCCGGGCGCTGGTCGAGCGGTACGGGGCGCGGGTGCGCCGGGTCTACGGCTCCGCGCTCAACGGCTATGCGGTACGGGCGAGCGCGGCGCAGGCCGGGCGGCTGGCGGCCGATCGGCGCATCGCCTCGGTGACCCGGGACGAGCGGGTGTCCCTGCGCTGGACCCGGGTGCGGCGGATGGCCCCGCCCCGCGCCCACGCGCGGCCACCGTGGGGCCTGGACCGGATCGACCAGCCGGACCGGCCGCTGGACGGGGCGTACACCGCGCCCGGCGGCGGGCGCGGGACCACGATCTATGTCATCGACTCCGGGGTCCGCGCCTCCCATGAGGACTTCGGCGGCCGGGCCCGTTCCGGCTGGGACTTCGTGGACGACGATCCGGTGGCCGAGGACGGCAACGGCCATGGCACCCATGTGGCCGCCACGGCGGCGGGCACCCGCTATGGCGTGGCGAAGAAGGCCGCGATCGTGGCGGTCCGGGTGCTGGACGACCGGGGCGAGGGCACCATCGCCCAGGTGCTGGCCGGAATGGACTGGGTGCTGCGACACGCCAGGCGGCCCGCGGTGGTCAATCTGAGCCTGGGCTCGGCGGCGGCCACCCCGCTGCCCGAATGGGACGCGGCGGTGCGGACGGGGATCGCCGCCGGTCTGGTCTTCACCGTGGCGGCGGGCAATCAGGACCGGCCCGCCGCCTCCTTCTCACCGGGCCGGGTGGCGCGGGCGCTCACGGTCGGCTCGACCGACCGCGCCGACCGGCGCTCGGGCTTCTCCAACTGGGGCCCCGGAATTGACCTGTTCGCGCCCGGCGACCGGATCGTCTCGGCCTCGAACGCGAGCGATACGGCGACCAGGACGCTGACGGGCACCTCGATGGCGGCCCCGCATGTCGCGGGCGCCGCCGCGCTGTACCTGGCCGACCACCCCTTCGCCACTCCGGCCCAGGCCGGCGCGGCGCTGATAGCCGGGGCGAGCAGGGGCCGGGTGCGCGGCGCGGGTGCGGGCTCACCGAACCGTCTGCTGCGGGTGGCCAACTGACGTAGCGGCAGAACGCATCGCGTGGACGGCCCCGCCTGCGGGCGGGGTCGATTCACGCACCCGGCGTTACGGACCGGAAGTTCACGGGAACCCGGATTGCCTCCCCGTTCCACAGGGGAAGGCTTTCCACGCGCTCCCCCCATGGCCGACCTCATCCGCCCACCAGAGTGAACGCGGACAGGAGCTGTCATGCCCGCAACCCATCGCCCGGCGGCAAAACCGATACAAAGGACAAAAGCCGCCCTAGCGTCTCCATCCGCAACGCCGTCAGGTGATCCTATGATCGGTCGCATTCCCATTCTGGATATCCGCCCGCTGATCGACTGCGGCCGCCGCCCCGCCAAGGCGGTGGTGGACGAGACCTTCGAGGTCAGCGCCACCGTTTTCCGGGAGGGCCATGACGCGGTCAACGCAAATGTGGTCCTCCGCGATCCATCCGGGCGCTCGGGCCCCTGGACCCCGATGCGCGAACTCGCCCCCGGCACCGACCGCTGGGGAGCCGAGGTCACCCCCGGCGCGCCCGGCCGCTGGACGTACACGGTCGAGGCATGGAGCGATCCGATCGCCACCTGGCGCCACCACGCCCGGATCAAGATCCCGGCCGGGATCGACACCGATCTGGTCCTGGAGGAGGGGGCCCGGCTGCATGAGCGGGCCGCCACCGGAGTGCCCAAGAACGACGGCCGGGAGGCGGTCCTGACGGCCGTCGACGGGCTGCGCGACGAGCGCCGCCCGGTGGCCGACCGGCTCGCCGCCGCGCTCGCGCCCGATGTGACCGAGGCCCTCGACCGCCACCCGCTGCGGGAGTTGGTCACCTCCTCGCGCCCCATGCCGCTCCAGGTGGACCGGGAGCGTGCGCTGTTCGGCTCCTGGTACGAGCTCTTCCCGCGCTCGGAGGGGGCCAGGGTGACCGAGGGGCGGCGGCCGGTCAGCGGCACCCTGCGCACCGCCGCCGAGCGGCTGCCCGCCCTCGCCGCCGCGGGCTTCGACGTCGTCTATCTGCCGCCGATCCACCCCATCGGCACCGCCTACCGCAAGGGCCCCAACAACGCCCTCTCCGCCGGCCCCTTCGACGTGGGCTCCCCCTGGGCCATCGGCTCGGCCGACGGCGGCCATGACGCGATCCACCCGGACCTGGGCACCCTGAAGGACTTCGACCACTTCGTGGCGCGCGCCCGTGAGCTGCGGATGGAGGTCGCGCTGGACTTCGCGCTCCAGTGCTCCCCGGACCACCCCTGGGTCACCGAGCACCCCGAGTGGTTCCACCGGCGCGCCGACGGCACCGTCGCGTACGCCGAGAACCCGCCCAAGAAGTACCAGGACATCTATCCCATCGCCTTCGACCGGGACTTCCACGGCCTGGTCCGGGAGACCGAGCGGGTGCTGCGCTTCTGGATGGAGCACGGGGTGCGGATCTTCCGCGTGGACAATCCGCACACCAAACCGGTGGTCTTCTGGGAGAAGGTGCTCGGCGACATCCACCGCACCCACCCCGATGTCCTCTTCCTCGCCGAGGCGTTCACCCGCCCGGCGATGATGAACACCCTCGGCGCGGTCGGCTTCCACCAGTCGTACACCTACTTCACCTGGCGGAACACCAAACAGGAGCTCACCGACTACCTCACCGAGCTGGCCGGGGACACGGCCGCCTGGACGCGGCCCAACTTCTTCGTCAACACCCCCGACATCCTCCACGCCCACCTCCAGGAGGGCGGCCGTCCCGCCTTCGAGGCGCGGGCCGTGCTCGCCGCCACCCTCTCCCCCACCTGGGGCGTCTACGCGGGCTACGAACTGTGCGAGAACACCCCGGTGCGCGCGGGGAGCGAGGAGTACCTGGACTCGGAGAAGTACCAGCTACGGCCGCGCGACTGGGCGGCGGCCGAGCGCGAGGGCAGAACGATCACCCCGTTGATCGCCCGGCTGAACCGGCTGCGCCGCCGCCATCCCGCCCTGCGGCGGCTGCGCAACCTCAGATTCCACCACGCCGACAACGATTCCGTCATCGTCTACTCCAAGCGCGCGGGCGACTCGTGTGTGATCACGGTCGTCAACCTGGACCCTCACCACACCCAGGAGGCGACGGTCTCGTTGAACATGCCGGAACTCGGCCTCGAGTGGCATGAGTCCGTCCCGGTGCGCGACGAGCTCACCGGCGAGACCTATCACTGGGGCAGGGACAACTACGTGCGCCTGGAGCCGGGGCGTGAGGTGGCTCCGGCCCATGTGCTGTCCCTGCGACCGTCCTCACCGATCGGAGGGTCACCCACAACATGATCGTCAACGAGCCCGTACCGGACACATTCGAGGACACTCCCGCGAAGGACCGTGATCCCGACTGGTTCAAGCGCGCCGTCTTCTACGAGGTCCTGGTCCGCTCCTTCCAGGACAGCAACGGGGACGGCGTCGGCGACCTCAAGGGCCTGACGGCCAAGCTGGACTATCTGCAGTGGCTGGGCGTGGACTGCCTGTGGCTGCCGCCGTTCTTCGCCTCACCACTGCGCGACGGCGGCTATGACGTCTCGGACTACACCGCCGTACTGCCGGAGTTCGGGGACCTCGCGGACTTCGTGGAGTTCGTCGACGCCGCGCATCAGCGCGGGATGCGCGTGATCATCGACTTTGTCATCAACCACACGAGCGACCAGCATCCGTGGTTCCAGGAGTCCCGCAGCGACCCGGACGGACCGTACGGCGAGTACTACGTATGGGCCGACGACGACAAGCAGTACCAGGACGCGCGGATCATCTTCGTCGACACCGAGGCGTCCAACTGGACCTTTGATCCAGTACGCAAGCAGTACTACTGGCACCGCTTCTTCTCGCACCAGCCGGACCTCAACTTCGAGAACCCGGCCGTCCAGGAGGAGGTACTGGCCGCTCTGCGCTTCTGGCTGGACCTGGGCATCGACGGATTCCGGCTCGACGCCGTCCCGTATCTGTATGCCGAGGAGGGCACCAACTGCGAGAACCTCCCGCGCACCCATGAGCTGCTCAAGCGCGTCCGGGCCGAGATCGACGCCCACTACCCCGACACCGTGCTGCTGGCCGAGGCCAATCAGTGGCCGGAGGACGTCGTCGACTACTTCGGCGACTTCGCGGCGGGCGGCGACGAATGCCATATGGCCTTCCACTTCCCGGTGATGCCGCGCATCTTCATGGCGGTGCGGCGCGAGTCCCGCTATCCGGTCTCGGAGATCCTCGCCAAGACCCCGGCCATCCCCTCCGGCTGCCAGTGGGGCATCTTCCTGCGCAACCACGACGAGCTGACGCTGGAGATGGTCACCGACGAAGAGCGCGACTACATGTACGCGGAGTACGCCAAGGACCCCAGAATGCGGGCCAACATCGGCATCCGCAGACGACTGGCCCCCCTGCTGGACAACGACCGCAACCAGATCGAGCTGTTCACCGCGCTGCTGCTGTCCCTGCCCGGCTCCCCGATCCTCTACTACGGCGACGAGATCGGCATGGGCGACAACATCTGGCTCGGCGACCGCGACGCCGTGCGCACCCCCATGCAGTGGACCCCCGACCGCAACGCGGGCTTCTCCTCCTGCGATCCGGGGCGGCTGTTCCTGCCGACCATCATGGACCCGGTCTACGGCTATCAGGTCACCAATGTCGAGGCGGCCATGAGCAGCCCGTCCTCGCTGCTGCACTGGACCCGCCGGATGATCGAGATCCGTAAGCAGAACCCCGCCTTCGGGCTCGGCTCCTACACCGAGCTGCCGTCCTCCAACCCGGCCGTCCTCGCCTTCCTGCGCGAGGCCCCCTCCACCCGGGACGGCGAGGACGACCTGGTGCTGTGCGTGAACAACTTCTCGCGCTTCGCCCAGCCCACCGAGCTGGATCTGCAGTCCTTCGCCGGCCGCCATCCGGTCGAGCTGATCGGCGGGGTCCGCTTCCCGGCCATCGGGGAGCTGCCGTATCTGCTGACCATGGCCGGCCACGGCTTCTACTGGTTCCGGCTGCGGCGCAACGAAGCGATGGGGCACTGGACCGACTGAGCCGACGCCGGGCCGGATGTCCGATGCCGGGCCACCCGGTTTCGGCCAGGGCGCGGCCCTCGCTCCGGCTCTCGCTCGTCCGTACGCGTCCATCTCGGGCGCGTACGGGCGTTTTCGACCCCCCGTCATGGGCACTCTGTACTCACATGCGCCACCGGCGGACCCGATCGCGTACACCGAGCTCGCCGTACGGACGATCCTCGCCCGACACGTCCCGCACCGTCGCACAGTCAATGCCGCAATCCGGGACACTTTGCCCTGATCTGTCGTGTGCCCGGGGAAAGGACGCGACGCCATGCCGGAAGCTCCGCTCTCCCGGGGGGCACAACACCCGCCGACCGCCGTACCGCGGGACCAGCCCCCGACGTCCGCCACCCGCACCACCACGGCCGCGGGCCCGTCCGGGCTGCTCGCCTCGCTCGCGCCGCTGCTCGCCGAGTGGCTGCCCCGCCAGCGCTGGTTCGCGGGCAAGGGCCGTCCCGTCACCGGCTTCGCGCTGGTCTCCGCGACCGAGCTGCTGCCGTGGCGGGCGGGCGGCGGCATGCCCGGGCTGCTCCATCTGCTGATCCGCGCCCAGCAGCCGGAGCCGCCCGGCCACCGGCACGGCTTCGGCTGCGGCCACCGGCGCGGGGCGGCGGCCAGCGACTGCTACCAGCTCCTGCTCGGGGCGCGCCCCACCCTTCCGCCGCCGCTCGCCTCCGCGCTCATCGGCCGGCCCAGCGGCGGACCGCTGGACGGGCAGACGGTGTACGAGGCGCTGTTCGACCCCCGGCTCACCACCCTGCTGCTGGAGCGGCTGCGGATGCCCGGGCGGCTCGGCCCGCTGCGCTTCGTACGGGAGCCGTCCAGCGCGATCCCCTCCGCGCTGCCGCCCCGGGTGATGACCGCCGAGCAGTCCAACTCCTCGGTGATCTATGGCGATACGTTTATTCTCAAACTTTTCCGCCGGGTCAGCCCCGGCACCAACCCCGACCTCGAACTCCCCCTCGCGCTCGCCCACACCGGCTGCACCCGGGTGCCCGCGCCCGCCGCCTGGTTCGAGGCCGAGCCGCCGGCCGAGGGCGCCGGGCCACCGGCGGAGCCCTTCACCCTGGGGGTGCTGCAGCCCTTCCTGACCGGTTCCCGGGACGGCTGGCAGCTCGCGCTCGACGCCCTGGCCACCGGGCGCGACTTCACCGACGCCGCCCGCGCGCTGGGCCATGCGACCGCCGAGGTCCATCTGGCGATGGCCCGCGCCCTGCCCACCTCCGTGCTGCGCCGCCCGCAGATCGAGCATCTCGCCGCCGCCATGAGCGAGCGCCTCGACTCGGCCGCCGCCGCGGTGCCCGCCCTCCAGCCGTACCGCGCGGAGCTGCACGGCGCGTACGAGGACCTGGCCGTGCTGGGGCGCGCGGGCCGCACCTGGGCGGCCCAGCGCATCCACGGCGATCTGCATCTGGGGCAGGCGCTGCTGACCGAGGACGGCGGCGGAGGAAGCGGGCGATGGTCGCTGATCGACTTCGAGGGCGAGCCGTCCCGTCCGCTGGCCGAGCGCCGCCGCCCGCAGCCGCCGGTGCGCGATATCGCGGGCATGCTGCGGTCCTTCGACTACGCGGCGGCCGTGGGACGCCATGAGCGCCCGCAGGAGTGGGCGGGCCGCACCCGCGCCGCGTACTGCGCGGGCTATGCGGAGGCATCCGGCACCGATCCACGCGACGAGCCGGAGCTGCTGCGCGCCCATGAGACCGACAAGGCCGTCTACGAGGTGCTCTACGAGGCGCGGCACCGCCCCGACTGGCTGTCGGTCCCGATGACCGCGATCCGCCGCCTCGCCACCGCCCGCGCCTGACCCGGGGGCCCGGGCCGAGCCCGGACCAGGCTCCCCGGGCCCCGGGACCCGGCTCCCCCGGACAGCGGCCCCACCGCCCCGCCCGCTCCCCGTTCCCCGATTCCCGATTCCGACCGTCCCGTCCGACGCCCGACACCTCCGGGAGGACCACCCCGTGACCGCACGACCGCCGTCCGGCCAGCACCCGTCCGACGAGGGACCGGGCCACCCACCCGCCGCCACCGGCGCCACGACCGGTCCGGCGGTCCCGGCAGTCCCCTCGACGTTTCTCCCCGGCCGCGTCCATCCGCGACCCGAGCCCCGCGCCGCCCGCCCGGGCTCCGAGGCCCCGACTCGCCACGAGCTGGAGTCGGCCGAGGCCACCCCGCCGGGCGAGAGCACGGACCGCCCGGCGCCGCCCACGGCCGCCTTGGAGGCGGACCCGGCTTCGGCGACGGACCCCGCCCGGGCGCGGGAGGCCGCCGCGGCGGCCGGGCCGGGGGGAGCGGCTTCCGCAGACGGGCACCCGCGCCCGGACCAGCGACCGGAGCCCGAGGACGCCCGGGGGCGGGCTCCGTCCCCCCGGGAGGACCCCGCGTCCGCCGAGTCGGCGGGCATCAAGCCCGCGCCCGGCCGGGAATCCCCCGACGCCGCCACAGCGGCGGACCCGGCCAGGCGGCCGGAGACGCCCGTCGGCAGTGGCGGCCCGGGGCAGGAGGCCCCGCCCGCCGACCGCGGTCGCCCCGGCCGCGAGGGACGAGTGTCGTATAGCTCGCCGCCCGTGCCCCGCGCGCCGCGTGCGGACCAGGCGCGGCATGAGGAGTCGGGCGGCGCGGCCGAGCCGTCGCGTGTCGCCGGGCGGCCCGTGGCCGGGGGCGGTGGGCAGGCTGACGTGGCGTACGACGAGCACGGTGTGCGGCCCGCGCCCGCGCTCGGGGACGAGGAGCGGCGGCGGCTGCTGTCCGGGGCCCATCACGCACCGCACGACCTGCTCGGCGCCCACCCCGTGCGCGGCGGTGTGCTCTTCCGCTGCCTGCGCCCGTACGCCCGCTCGGTGACCGTCGCCGCCGCCGGGCTGCGCGCCCGGCTGCGGGCCGAGGGGGACGGGCTGTTCTCCGGAGTGCTGCCGCTGCGGGAGATCCCGGACTACCGGCTGCTGGTGACGTACGAGGACGCCGAGCTGGAGCTGCACGACCCGTACCGGTTCCTGCCCACCCTCGGCGAACTCGATCTGCACCTCATCGGCGAGGGCCGCCACGAGGAGCTGTGGCGGGCGCTCGGCGCGCATCCGATGACCCACCAGGGCGTATCCGGCACCCGCTTCACCGTATGGGCGCCCAATGCCCTCGGGGTGCGGCTGACCGGCGACTTCACCTACTGGGACGGCACCGCGCTGCCGATGCGCTCGCTCGGTGGCAGCGGCGTGTGGGAGCTGTTCCTGCCCGGTGTCGGCGAGGGCGCGCTGTACAAGTTCGAGATCACCCGGCACGACGGCGGCCACTCCCTGCGCGCCGACCCGATGGCGCGGCGCACCGAGTGCCCGCCCGCCACCGCCTCCGTCGTCCATGCCTCGCACCACCGCTGGGGGGACGAGGCGTGGATGGCGCGCCGGGAGGGCGGGCGCGTCCATGAGCTGCCGTTCTCCGTCTACGAGGTGCATCTGCCGTCCTGGCGGCCGGGGCTGACCTACCGGCAGCTCGCGCAGCAGCTCCCGGCGTACGTCAAGGACCTCGGCTTCACCCATGTCGAGCTGATGCCGGTGGCCGAGCACCCCTTCGGCGGCTCCTGGGGCTATCAGGTCACCGGGTTCTACGCGCCCACGGCCCGGCTGGGCACCCCCGACGACTTCAAGCACCTGGTGGACGCGTTGCACCAGGCGGGCATCGGGGTGCTCGTGGACTGGGTGCCCGCGCATTTCCCCAAGGACGCCTGGGCGCTGGCCGAGTTCGACGGCCGTCCGCTGTACGAGCCCGCGGATCCGCTGCGGGCCGCGCATCCCGACTGGGGCACGCTGGAGTTCGACTACGGGCGCACGGAGGTGCGCAACTTCCTGGTGGCGAACGCCGTCTACTGGTGCGAGGAGTTCCATATCGACGGTCTGCGGGTGGACGCCGTCGCCTCCATGCTCTACCTCGACTACTCCCGCGAGCCCGGCCAGTGGACGCCCAACGCGCACGGCGGCCGGGAGAACCTGGACGCGGTCGCCTTCCTCCAGGAGATGAACGCGACCGTCTACCGCCGCTGCCCGGGCGTGATCACCATCGCCGAGGAGTCGACCGCGTGGGACGGGGTCACCCGCGCCACCCACCATGTGGGCCCCAGCGGCTTCGGCGGCCTCGGCTTCGGGCTGAAGTGGAACATGGGGTGGATGCACGACTCGCTGGGCTATCTCGCGCATGAGCCGGTGCACCGCTCCTACCACCACCATGAGATGACCTTCTCGATGGTGTACGCGTACAGCGAGAACTATGTGCTGCCGATCTCGCATGACGAGGTGGTGCACGGCAAACGGGCCCTGGTGTCGAAGATGCCCGGCGACTGGTGGCAGCAGCGCGCCAACCACCGCGCGTACCTCGGCTTCATGTGGGCCCACCCGGGCAAGCAACTGCTGTTCATGGGCCAGGAGTTCGCCCAGGGCGCCGAGTGGTCGGAGGCACACGGGCCCGACTGGTGGCTGCTGGACCCGTCGTACTCCGCCGAGCCCGACCACCGGGGCGTCCGCGATCTGGTCCGCGACCTGAACCAGGTGTACGCGGCCACGCCCGCGCTGTGGCAGCGGGACACCGATCCCGAGGGCTTCTCCTGGATCGAGGGCGACGCCCGCGAGGACAATGTCTTCGCCTTCCTCCGCTTCGACGCCGACGGCTCCCCGCTGCTCGCCATCAGCAACTTCTCCCCGGTGGTCCGCCAGGAGTACCGCATCGGGGCACCGGAGGCGGTGCCGGTGTGGCGCGAGGTGCTGAACACCGACGACGGGCGCTACGGCGGCAGCGGCGTGGCCAACGCCGAGCCGCTGAAGGCCGAGCCCACGGGGTGGCACGGGCGACCCGCGAGCGTCCTGCCGGTGCTGCCGCCGCTGGCCACGATCTGGCTGCGGCCCGCCTGAGCCGCCCCGCCTGATCCCCGCGTCCCGTCAGCCGTCGGACCCGCCCAGCCGGGTGAGCCCGTCCCGGAGCCGCTGGGCGTCGGGGTGGCCGAGGGCGTCGAAGCGGGTCAGGGCCCGCTGCCAACTGTGGCGGGCCCCGGCCCGGTCCCCGGCGGCGAGCTGCGCGCTGCCGAGCCGGTGCAGGGACTCGGCCTCCCGCACCCGCTCGCCCCGGCCGCGCCGCAGCTCCACGGCGTGCCGGTAGCAACTGATGGCCTGCTGGTGGTCGCCGACGTGCTGATACGCGTAGCCGAGGCTGTCCCAGGCCGCGGACTCCCCGCGCCTGTCCCCCGCCTCCCGCATCATGTTCAGCGCCTTCTCACAGTGGACGAGGGTCTGCCGGAAGTCGCCCAGCATGGCGTAGGCCCAGCCGACGTTGTTCATGGCGTAGGCCTCGCCGCTGCGGTGGCCTGCCGCCCGGTACAGCTTCAGGGCGCGCAGCGCGTGGTGCAGCCCCTCGTCATGGCGGCCCTCCCGCTCACCGGCGAAGTTGAGCGCGCCATGGGCCAGGGCCTGGCCGACGGCGTTGCCGGTCTCGCGGTGCAGGTTCAGGGCGCGCACCAGATGGCCGCGGGCCCGGTCGTAGCGGCCCATCCGCAGATCGGCGAGGCCCAGGCCGTAGCAGGCGTGGGCCTGGCCGGTGAGATCGCGGATGCGGTGGGCCGAGCCCAGGGCGGTCCGGTGGACGGTGCGCTGATCGTGCCAGTGGCCGCGCTGGTCCAGGAACTCCATCAGCGACCAGGCCAGTTGCCAGGTGTGGGTCTCGAATCCGGCCTCGGCGGCCTGCTGCAGCGCCGCGATCAGCGCCGGATAGGTGAGGCCGAACCAGAGCAGTGCCTGTGCGTGCCCCGTGAACTCCCCGACGCTGACCCCGGGCCGGACCGGCTCGACCGTGATCGGCTCCCGGTGCGGGGTGAAGGCCGCCCCGGCGGCCACGGCGGTGTGCAGATAGTGGTCGAGCAGCCGGTGCAGCGCGGTGTGGCGCTCGTCCTGCCCGTCGTACGCCCGGGTGAGCTCCACGGCGTAGGCGCGCAGCAGATCGTGGAAGCCGTACTGACCCGGGGCGCGTTCGGTGATCAGATGCGCCCGGGTGAGCTGGATCAGCAGCCGGCGGGCCTGCGGGACCGGGACCCCCACCAGGCTGGCGGCGGCCGGGGCCGCGATGTCGGGGCCCGGGTGGACGCCCAGCAGCCGGAACAGCCGGGCGGCGTCGGGGCCCAGGGTGTGGTACGACCAGGAGAAGACGGCCCGGACATCGGTGGTGGCGTCCCCGCCCTCGAACGCGTCGAGGCTGCCGCGGGCGTCGCGCAGCTCCCCGGCGAGCGCCTCCAGGCCGAAGCGGGGGTGGGCGGCGGCGCGGGCGGCGACGATGGCGAGCGCGAGCGGCAGCCCGGCGCACACCGTGATCACCTCGGCCACGGCATCGGGTTCGGCGGCCACCCGCTCGGCACCCACCCGGCTGATCAGCAGCTCGCGCGCCTCCGCGCGGTCGAGCAGATCCAGCGGCAGCGGCTGGGCCTGCTCGGCGACGACCAGGCTGGTGAGCTCGTTACGGCTGGTCAGCACGACCAGACAGCCGGGGGAACCGGGCAGCAGGGGCCGCACCTGCTCGGCGTCACGCGCGTTGTCGAGCAGGATCAGCATCCGGCGGTCGGCCACCAGGCTCCGGTACAGGGCGGTCTGCGCCTCGACGGTGGCGGGGATCCGGTGGGCGGGCACCTGGAAGGCGTCCAGGAGGCTCCGTACGGCCTCGGCGACGGCCATGGCCGAGTCGGTGGGGCCGAAACCGCGCAGGTTCAGATAGAGCTGACCGTCGGGGAACCGGTCGCGGACGCGGTGGGCCCAGTGCACCGCGAGGGTCGTCTTGCCGAGGCCGCCGCTGCCCGCGATCACGGTGATCATCGCGGCCGTGGGCGCCCGTCCGCCGTCCTCACCCGAACCCGCGCGCAGCAGGGCGTCCAGCCCGGCCAGTTCGCGTTCGCGGCCTGTGAAGTGGGCGACGTCGGAGGGCAGTTGCTGCGGTACGGCGGTGACGACGGAGATCGGCTCGGGGGCGGTGGCGGTCGGGCCGGCGGTGAGCGGACCGGCGGCGGAGGCGGGCACGACGATGGGCTCGTCGCCGGCCCCGGTGCCGGACCCGGTGCCGGGCTCGGGCGCCTCGTCGGTGGCCGGGACACCCTCCGGGGCGGGGGCCGGAACAGGCACCGCGTCGGAGGGTGCCGCCGCCGCGGGAGCGCTCCCGTACGATCCGGGCGGCCCCGACGGATCCCCGGACCGGCCGTCTCGACTGTCCCGGCCGTCCCGACTGTCACGGCCGTCCCGGCCATCCCGGCTGTCCTCGAGTGCCTCCCGGTGGAGCCGCTGCAGCTCGTCGCCGGGCTCGATGCCCAGCTCCTCCACGTACCTCCGTCGGGTGGACCGGAAGAGCGCCAGGGCGTCGGCCCGCCTGCCGCCACGCCGTAGCGCCTCCATGAGCAGCGCCACCGAACGCTCCCGCAAGGGGTGTTCGGCCACCAGGGCGGACAGCTCCGTGGCGGCCTCGTGGTGCCGTCCGGAGTGCAGATCGATCGCGGCGAGCTCCTCGACCGCCGTACGCCGCTCCTCCTCCAGCCCGGCGCCCAGGGTGTCGGGGAGCCAGCCGCCCGCGACATCCGCCAGCGCGGGCCCGCGCCACAACTGCAGCGCGGCGCGCAGCAGCTCCCCGGCCCGGTCCTCGGCGCCCTCGGCGGGCCCGGCAGTCGGCCCGGCGGCTCCGGTGGCCGGCCCTGCGGCCCCGGCAGCCCCGCTGTCCTTGGGAGCCTCCCGCGCGGCCCGCACCAGATCGCGGAACCGGTGCAGATCGACCTGCTCACGCGCGACGGTCAGGGAATAGCCCTTCGCCGATGTCGTCAACTCGGCCCCGGGCAGGGCGGAAAGGATCCGCCGCAGCTTGGAAATCTGCACCTGTACGGCGTTTCGCGCGGACCCCGGCGGATCCTCGCCCCATACTGCCAACACCAGCCTGTCGACGGACACCACGCGGCCGGTGGCCATCAGCAGCATCGCCAGAACAGACCGCTGCTGCGCGGCGGTCGGCCCCAGGAGACGCTCGCTCTGCCATATTCCGACCGGTCCCAACAGGCGAAACTCGGTCCCATCCACACACTGCCCCCGTTGGTACCAGAGATTTCACTGTGACCATGTGGAAGCCTACCCACGGGTTCGGGTCAGCGAGGCATCAGCGGGATATCAGCGGCTCGTAGCACCCTACGGTCATCGAGGGCCCCATGGGCATCAGAAGGTCACCCGGTCACCGCGGCGGCGGCGACCGAACCGGAAGTGTCCGGTCCGGGGCCCTCATCCACCAATGAACGGGGGACAGCATGGCAGTGAGGTGCCGAGGAGGCGGCTCATGACCACGGCTGAAGGAACACGAAGCACACCTCGGATCGGCGAGCTCGTCTACGACCTCGAACGCGAGGCCATGGGCCGCGTCGCCTACGTCGACACCGGCGGCAACATCGCCTGGGTCAAACCCCTGCACGAGGGCCCCGAATGGACCGCCCTCCCGGAACAGCTACGCCGCGCGCCGGACGGCCAGCGCTGAGGCGCCTTCGGCGCCGAAAGGACCGCCAAAGGGCAGTGGCGGCGTAGCCAACGGCGGCGTCTCGCGTCTTCCAACGGGGGGAAGACGCGGGGCGCCATTCGCCGTGTGTGCGCAACGTATGCGCCCGTGAAACGCCCGCGGCCCTGCCCCGATTCAGGAGGGCAGGGCCGCGGCGCGCACAAAGTGTCAGGCGGGCACGTGCTCCTTCGCCGGGTCACCGTCACGCCGCTCGGGGAGGGACTTGCCCTCGGCCCCGTCGGAGTCGTCGGCGGCCGGGCCGTGGCCGCCGCCGTGGCGCGCGAAGCCCTCGGCGTCGAACGGCAGCCGTCCGCCCAGGACTTCGTTCATCCGCTCCTTGTCGATCTCCTTGGTCCAGGTGCCGACCAGGACGGTCGCGACCGCGTTGCCCGCGAAGTTGGTGAGGGCGCGGGCCTCGCTCATGAAGCGGTCGATGCCGACGATGAGGCCGACGCCGTCGACCAGTTCGGGCCGGTGCGACTGCAGACCGCCCGCCAGCGTCGCCATGCCCGCGCCGGTCACACCGGCGGCGCCCTTCGACGCGACGATCATGAAGACGAGGAGGGATATCTGCTGGCCTATGGAGAGCGGCTCGCCCATGGCCTCGGCGATGAACAGCGAGGACATGGTCAGATAGATGGCGGTGCCATCCAGGTTGAACGAGTAGCCGGTGGGGACGGTGATGCCGACGACCGGCCTGCTGACCCCCGCGTGCTCCATCTTCGCGATGAGCAGCGGCAGCGCCGACTCGGAGGACGAGGTCGACAGGATCAGCAGGAACTCTCGCGCCAGGTACTTCAGCAGCAGGAAGATGTTCACGCCCGCGACCAGCCGCAGGATCGTCCCGAGGACGAGGAACACGAACAGCACACAGGTCACGTAGAAGCCGACCATGATGACCGCGAGCGCCTTGAGCGCATCAAGGCCGGTCTCGCCGACCACGGCGGCAATCGCGCCGAAGGCGCCGACCGGGGCGGCCCACATGACCATCGACAGCAGCTTGAAGACGAGCTGCTGTATGTGGCCTATGCCGCGCAGCACCGGCTGGCCGGCCTTGCCCATCGCCTGCAGGGCGAAGCCCGCGAGGAGGGCCACGAACAGGGTCTGCAGCACCTCGCCCTCGGTGAAGGCGGAGACCAGCGTCTTCGGGATGATCCCGAGCAGGAAGTCCGCCGTCGACTCGGAGGCGCCCTCGGCCTGGCTCTGCCCGGCCTGGGCCGCGTCATGGCTCATGTGCAGGCCGCTGCCCGGCTCGAGGAAGTTGCCGACGACCAGGCCGATGGCGAGGGCCACGGTCGACATCACCATGAAGTAGCCGAGCGCGAGACCGCCGACCGCGCCGACCTTCGCGGCCTTGCGCACCGAGCCGACCCCGAGCACGATCGTGCAGAAGATGATCGGGGAGATCAGCATCTTGATCAGGTTGACGAAGCCTTCGCCGATCGGCTTGAGCTCCACCGCCGTATCGGGGGCCACAAAGCCCACCAGGATGCCGAGCGCCACCGCGCCGATGACGGCGAGGTAGAGGTAGTGAATCCTTTCCTTCTTCGGCTTCGTCCCATCCGGCTCCGTACGCCCGGATGCGGGCGGCGTGGTGTCCGCAGCCACGGTGCTGCCTCCTTCTGATCTGCCGTCCAACTGTCCCGGCGCTGTACTGTGTGCGGCTCGCACACCGCCTTGAACGGTCCCGGCGACTATGCCCCACCCCTGTGACGGGGGTCACCCTTCCGTTCATTTCGTTCATACAAAGATGCGTGTGCAGACTGATGTCCATGCGCATCCCCCACCCCCGGAGCCTGGCCGGCCAGCTCTTCGCGATGCAGGTCGTACTGGTCGCCGCCCTGGTGGCCGGATGTGCCGTCTTCGCCTACGTCACCGACCGCGAGCAGGCGGTGGTGGCCGCGCGGCAGCGGGCGACGGCCGCCGCGGTGGCCGTCGCCGACTCCCCGTCGGTCGCCGAGGCCGCACGGTCCAAGGACCCCACCGCCCGGCTCCAGCCGTATGCGGAGAAGGTGCGCCGGGACACCGACGTCACCTTCGTCACGATCATGGATACCCACGGTGTGCGCTGGGCGCACCCCGATCCGCGCCAGATCGGCGCCACCTACCTCGGCCACATCAAGCCCGCGCTGCGTGGCCGGATCTTCGCCGAGACCTATACCGGCACGCTCGGCTCCTCCGTGCGCGTGGTCGCCCCGGTGCGCGACGACCGCGCCGGGGGCCGGATCACCGCGCTGGTCAGCGCGGGCATCACCGTGGACACCATCAGCGCCCAGGTGCGCCGGCAGCTACTCGCGCTGCTCGGTGTGGCGGCGGCCGCGCTCGCGCTCGGCGGCCTGTGCGCGTATGTCATCAACGCCCGGCTGCGCCGCCATACGCACGGGATGAACGCGGACGAGCTGAGCCGGATGCACGACTACCACCAGGCCGCGCTGCACGCCGTGCGCGAGGGGCTGCTGATGCTCGACGGCGGGCGGCGGATCGCGCTGATCAACGACGGCGGGCGGGAGCTGCTCGGCCTGCCCGAGGACTCCGTCGGCCGCTACGTCTCCGACCTGGGCCTGCCGCCCGCGCTGACCGGCGCCCTGCTGGCCACCGAGCCGCGCGTGGACGAGCTGCATCTGACCGCGGAACGGGTGGTGGTCCTCAATACCTCCCCGGTGAGCAGCGGCGAACAGCGCGGCACGGTCGTCACCCTGCGCGACCACACCGAGCTCCAGGCGCTCTCCGGCGAGCTGGACTCGGTGCGCGGCTTCGCGGAGGCGCTGCGCTCCCAGGCCCATGAGGCCGCGAATCGGCTGCATGCCGTCGTCTCGCTGATCGAACTGGGCCGGGAGGACGAGGCGGTCGACTTCGCCACCGCCGAGCTGGAGCTGGCCCAGGCGCTGACCGACCAGGTGGTGGGGGCGGTCGCCGAACCGGTGCTGGCCGCGCTGCTGCTGGGCAAGGCGGCACAGGCCAACGAACGCGGCGTCGAACTCGTCCTCGCCCCCGACAGCCGCATCGACGACGGCGTCCTCCCGCCCGGTCTGCCCGCCCGCGACCTGGTGAC
Source organism: Streptomyces sp. 11-1-2 (assembly GCF_003595545.1). Classification (NCBI taxonomy): domain Bacteria; kingdom Bacillati; phylum Actinomycetota; class Actinomycetes; order Kitasatosporales; family Streptomycetaceae; genus Streptomyces; species Streptomyces sp. 11-1-2. The sequence goes on along the minus strand of NZ_CP022545.1, from coordinate 7,505,402 downwards.
CATCCTCGGCAACCTCATCGACAACGCCACGGACGCGGCCGCGGAGGGCGTCGGCCACGGCGGGGCACCCCGCAGCGCCCGCGTCACGGTCACCGCCCGCACGGACGCCGGCGAGCTGACGCTGAGCGTCGCGGACACCGGGGCCGGGCTGGACCCGGCGGCGATCGAGGAGGTCTTCCGGCGCGGCTGGAGCACGAAGTCCCAGGGTCGCGGCCTGGGCCTGGCCCTGGTCCGCCAGGCCGCCCGCCGCAACGCGGGCACGGTGGAGGTGTCGGCCGCCCCGGACGGCGGCGCCGAATTCACGGTCCGCCTGCCTCTGGCAACCCCGGCCGCCACACCATGAGCCCCTTCACGGCCCCGGGCAACCCACCGGCCGACCGGCCCGCGCCCGGGGCCCAGGCGCCCCCGAGCGGGCCCGGCCGGACGGCCACCCGGCCGAGCACCGCGTGTCAGCACGGCGCGCCGCACCCGCCGAAGCCCCGCCCGGCATCGGCGCGCCACCGGTGCGGGGGCACGGCTCCCCGGGCGCGGCGCCACCCGCCACCCCCGCCGCCGGGCGGCCCTGTCCAGCCGCGCACGGACGGGACGCGGGGCGGCCAAGGCCCCGGCGGGACCGGCCCGCCCGACCCAGCGCCGACCGCCGCACGGCACACCACCCAGCCCGGTACCGGGAGCGGCCGCCCGGCCTCCTCGCGCGAACCGACGCCACATCCCGCCACAGCCACTCGACACCCACCGGACGACCGCGAGCCCGGGGCGGCCCGCCACCCCCGGCCGCGGCCGGGGCCATTTTCAGCCGCGCATGGGCGGGGACCCGGTGGGCAAACGCCCCGGCACGAGCGGTAGGGGAATCATCACCGTAGAGATCTGGCCACCTGCGGTTACCCTCCGTAAATTGGAGCCCTGAGCTTCCGCGCGCATCGCGTTCCGCACCTCGTCCGAGAGTCATCCGAGAGGAATCCGTCCATGAGCCCGCCGCAGGCGAAACCGGGGGATCCGGCGCCGATCCGGGTTCTCGTCGTCGAAGACGACCCCGTCGCGGCGGACGCGCACCGGATGTACGTCGACCGCGTCCCCGGCTTCGCCGTCGTCGGGACCGCGCGGAGCGGCGGGGACGCCCAGCGGCTGCTGGAGCGCACGCCCGCCGATCTGCTGCTGCTGGACCTCTACCTCCCCGACGGGCACGGCCTGCAGCTCGTACGGGCGCTGCGCGCGGCCGGGAACGGGGCGGATGTGATCGCGGTCACCTCGGCCCGGGACCTGGCGATGGTCCGCGACGGGGTCTCCCTGGGGGTCGTGCAGTACGTGCTGAAACCGTTCACCTTCTCCACCCTCCGGGACCGCCTCCTCCGGTACGCCGAGTTCCGGTCGACCGCGGGCGAGGCCAGCGGGCAGGACGAGGTGGACCGGGCGCTGGCCGCGCTGCGGGCGCCGCAGCCCGCCGCGATGCCCAAGGGGCTGACCCAGGCGACCCTGCACGCGGTCACCGAGGCGCTGCGCGGCGCGGAGGAGGGAATCTCGGCCGCGGCCACCGCCGAGACCGTGGGGATCTCCCGGATCACCGCCCGCCGCTACCTGGAACACCTGGTGGAGGCGGGACGCGCCGCCCGCGCCCCGCACTACGGACAGATCGGCCGCCCCGAACTGCTGTACCGCTGGCTCAGCGAGCACTGAGCGAGCGCTAGGAGCGGCTGCCTCCGGCCGCGATCGCGGCTTCGTACGCTTGCTGCAACCGCTCCGAAGCGGTGGGGCTCTTCGGGTTTTCGCGAGTGACGCCGAGGTGGAGCTCGCGCAGTTCGTCCATGAGCTCATTGACGAGGTGCGGGGAGCCCTCCGCGAGGAGTCGGGCTCGCACCGCGAGCTCGGGGGTTGTGGGCCGGTGCCGCAACCCCCACGCGCCGAGGGCGACCATCACCGGGAGAGTCTGGATGCCGGCTTCGGTGAGGGTGTAGGTCGCTTTCTGGCCACGCGTGGCATCGTCGCGGCTGAGCAGCCCTCCCTCGACGAGCTTGCGCAGGCGGCTGGCGAGGATGTTGGACGCGATGCCCTCATCGTTCCGGGTCAGCAGATCGCGGAAGTGACGACGTCCACCGAAGATCACGTCGCGCAGCACGATCAGCGTCCACGGGTCCCCCAGGACCTCCACCGCGGCGTTGATCGCACAACCCGAACGCGGCTCCTCACGCATCGCGCACACACCTCCCGACTGATTGCAACCCGCAACTCCTCCATCGTAGAGTTCATCAACCAGTTGCAGTTCGCAATCACTCACCGGAGGTGGACCGCATGGCCAAGGTCCGAGTGCACAACTTCTTCGTCTCCCTCGACGGCTACAGCGCGGGCGAGACGATCACGCTCGACAAACCCATCGGGGACGCCGAGAGACTGTTCGCGCGCTTCGACGGGCGGTTCATCCACGGCGTGGACGTCGCGAATGAACCGATCACCCTCGATCGCGCTCTCACGAGCACCTGGGGTCAGGGCATCGGGGTCGAGATCATGGGCCGGGGCAAGTTCGGCCCACAGACCGGCGAGTGGACCGACGACGACTGGCGAGGCTGGTGGGGCGACGCACCCCCCTTCCGCACGCCCGTGGTAGTGCTCACCCACCATCGACGTGACCCCATCCACTTCGACAACGGGACGAGCTTCCACTTCCTCGACGCCACGCCCGAGGACGCACTCGCCTACGCCCAGGACCTCGCCGACGGCCAGGACGTGCGCATCGGTGGCGGCCCCTCCACCGTCCGGCAGTTCCTGACGGCCGACCTCATCGACTTCATGCACCTGGTCACCGTGCCCATCACCCTCGGCGCCGGGGTCTCGGTGTGGGACGGACTGGCCGAAGTCCAGGACCGCTTCACCATCGAGTCGGCGACCTCGGCAAGCGGCGTCACCCACCACTTCTGGAATCGGCCCAGCACCCGGTAGACCCGGTCCGGCACCGCCCGGGCCGCCGCGACGAGCCACGCGCCCGGCAGCACCACGCCACACCCCGGCGGGGCCCGGGCACCACGCCACACCCCGGCGGGGGCCCGGGCACCACGGATCACACGCCGCCGGATCACACGCCGCCGGATCACCCACCACCCCCGCCCGATAGGAAAGTTTCCTATCCGACATCTTGTCGCGGGCATGCCGCCTCGCTAGGTTCAGCCTCGCCAGATCGCGCCTCGCTCGACTTCCCTCCCACCCCCCACCAGGAGGCTCCGTCAGCCATGCCTCGTTCCCGGCATCACCGCAGACTCGCCCTCGCCGCCGCTGTCGGCCTGCTCGCCGCGGGCGTCACCACGGCGGCCACCGCCCAGGCCGCGCCGCAGCACACCGCCGCCGCGCCCAGCGGCCTCAACGGCCCCTACCTCTACCTGGGTTGGGGCTCCCCGCCCAAGGCCACGGACGTCATGTCGGCCACCGGCACCCAGCAGTTCACCATGGCGTTCATGCTCTCCGACGGCGGCTGCAACCCCAAGTGGGACGGCTCCCGTGCGCTCACCGGCGGCAACGACCAGTCCACGATCAACTCCATCCGCTCGGCGGGCGGCGATGTCACCGTCTCCTTCGGCGGCTGGAGCGGTAACAAGCTGGGCGAGAAGTGCTCCTCCGCCTCCGCCCTCGCCGGCGCCTACCAGAAGGTCATCGACGCCTACCAGCTCAAGTCGATCGACATCGACATCGAAGCGAGCGAGTTCGAGAACGCGACGGTCCGCCAGCGCGTGGTCGACGCGCTCAAGACGGTCAAGCAGAAGAACAGCGGCATCAAGGTGTACGTCACCTTCGGCACCACCACGTCCGGCCCCGACGCCAATGGAAAGGACCTGGTCAAGCGCGGTGCCACGGCCGGGCTCGACGTGGACGGCTGGGCGGTCATGCCGTTCGACTTCGGCCAGGGCTCCATCGACATGGCGGGGGCCACCAAGTCGGCGGTGGACGGTCTGAAGAACACCGTGGCGAGCGCCTACGGCCTCTCCTCCGACGCCGCCTACCGCAAGGTCGGCTTCTCCTCGATGAACGGCAAGACCGACGTCGCGGGCGAGACCATATCCCTGAACAACTTCAAGGACATGGTGTCCTACGCCAAGAGCCACCACCTGGCCCGCGTCAGCTTCTGGTCGCTCAACCGCGACCGCAAGTGCGGCTCCGGCACGGACGGCGACGCCTGCAGCGGGATCGACCAGGGCACGTACGACTTCACCAAGGTCCTCGCGGGTTACAACGGCTGAGTCCGGCTGCCACCGGCTGGGCCACGCCCCCGTACGCCCGGGGCGTACCCCCGCGGCGGCGTTCGATCAAGTGACGATCCAGGTCACGGGGATTGACCTTCCGTTGAAGCCGACCTTACGGTCAGCGCGCAGCCCACAGAGGCCAGCAAGGAGGTCGTGCCCGTGCGCCCCACCGCCCCACTGATCCTCGCCGCCACCCTCGCCGCCACCGCAGGACTCACATCCTGCGGTGGCGGTTCGGGCAGCGACCCGGACACCGTCAAGGTCGTCTACAACCGCTCCACGGACAACAAGATCCGCTTCAAGGACAACCATCTGGCCGAGGTGAAGAAGCAGTTCGAGAAGGCCAACCCCGGCAAGAAGGTCAAGCTGGTCCCGATCCAGGCGCAGGACAACGACTACGCCACCAAGGTCCAGCAGATGATGCGGTCCCCCAAGACCGCCCCCGACCTGGTCTACGAGGACACCTTCCGGATCAACTCGGACATCAAGGCGGGCTATCTGCGCCCCCTCGACGACTATCTGGCCAAGTGGAAGACCTGGGACCAGTTCGTCGACACCGCGAAGGCGGCGGCCAAGGCCGAGGACGGCAAGACGTACGGCGTCCCGGACGGCACCGACACCCGTGGCCTCTGGTTCAACAAGAAGATCTTTGCCAAGGCCGGGCTGCCGGCCGACTGGTCGCCCAAGAACTGGGACGACATCCTCAAGGCGGCGCGCACGATCAAGCAGAAGGTCCCCGGCGTCACCCCGCTCAACACCTACACCGGCAAGGCCCCGGGCGAGACCTCCGTGATGCAGAGCTTCGAGATGCTGCTGTACGGCACGGGCGAGGCGGGCGGAAACCCGCTCTACGACCCCGACGCCAAGAAGTGGGTCACCGGTGGCAAGGGCTTCCAGGACGCCCTGGGCTTCCTCCGGACCGTCTACTCCGAGAAACTCGGCCCGGACATCTCCGACGCCCTCGATCCCAACGTCGGCACGACCGTCTTCAGCGAATGGCTCCCCGAGGGCAAGCTGGCCATCGCCCTCGACGGCTCCTGGCTGGGCCAGAACTGGCTGAAGACCGGCGGCAAGCCCTGGCCCGAGTGGTCCAAGACCCTCGGCCAGGCCCCGATGCCCACCCAGAACGGGCAGGCGCCCGGCCAGGTCAGCATGTCCGGCGGCTGGACGTGGGCGATCACCGCGAAGTCCAAGAACCCCGATCTGGCCTGGAAGTTCATCCAGCAGCTCCAGACCAAGGACAACGCGGTCACCTGGGACATCGTCGACGCCCAGATCGCGGTCCGCAAGGACGTCGCGCAGGACCCGAAGTACACCTCCTCCATGCCCGGGATCACCTTCTTCACGGGCCTGGTGAAGTACACCCACTACCGCCCCACCACCCCCGTCTATCCCCAGGTGTCCACGGCGATCGGCGAGGCCATGGAGGCGGCGACGGCCGGCGGCTCCTCACCGGAGAAGGCCGCGAAGTCCTACGACGACCAGCTCAAATCCATCGCCGACGGCGCCACGGTGGCGGCGAGCGGCCAGGGCTGAGGGCCGCCCCCGATGGCAACCGCGACCAAAGTGGCGGCGGCCCCGACGGACACCCCGGCCCGGCCGGGTCCCCGTCGCGGCCGCCCCCTGCGCTGGCTTCCGCTCGCCCCCGCCACCGTCATGCTGCTGCTCTTCCTCGGTGGCCCCATCGCGTACTGCGTCTATATCGCCTTCACCAATATGCAGCTCACGGGCGCGTCCTCCACGGACTTCGTGGGGCTGGACAACTTCCAGCGCGCCTTCGGGGACGACGACTTCCGCAACGCCGTCGTCCTCACCCTCGTCTTCACCCTGCTCTCCTCCCTCGTCGGCCAGAACACCCTGGGCCTGGCCCTCGCCGCCCTGATGCAGCGCGCCTCCCGGCCGGTGCGGACACTGACCGGCGCGATCGTCATCGCGGCCTGGGTCGTCCCCGAGATCGTGGCGGGCTTCCTGCTGTACGCGTTCTTCCGCCGCGAGGGCACGCTGAACGCGCTGCTGGACTGGCTGGGCCTGCCGTCCCAGAACTGGCTCTACACCCTGCCCATCCTCGCCGTGTCCTTCGCCAACGTCTGGCGCGGCACGGCCTTCTCGATGCTCGTCTACTCCGCCGCCCTCTCCGAGATCCCCAAGGAGATCACCGAGGCGGCGGAGGTCGACGGCGCGGGCGGCTTCCGCCGCTTCTGGCACATCACCCTGCCGATGATCCGCCGCTCCATCGGCACCAATCTGATGCTGAACACCCTGCAGACGCTGTCGGTGTTCGGCCTCATCTGGGCGATGACCCGGGGCGGCCCGGGAAACCGCAGCCAGACGCTCCCGGTCTTCATGTACGACCAGGCGTTCAACAAGTCCCTCATCGGCTACGGCACGGCAGTGGCGCTGCTGTTGCTGCTGGTCGGAGCCCTGTTCTCGATGGTGTACCTGCGGCTGATGCGCGAGGAGGTCTGAACCCCACCCTGAACTCCGCCCCGCACTCGGCCCCGAACCCCGCCGGGGTGATGGACCCGGCCGGGTCCCCGGTGGCGGCTACCCTTCCGTCCGCACGCCGAGGCCGGACCCGGGGGCCGCGAGCGCGGGCCCCCGTCAGCGTGTTGCTCACGGGGGCCGCGCTCGCTCCTAGCGGTTCGGTCAGGAGAGCAGATACGCCTTCAGGATCGTCACGGCGTACGTGTTGCCGTCGGTGTCGGTCAGGTCGGCCTTGAAGGAGACCGACGTGGCGTCCTTCGGGTGGGTCAGGTCCAGGCTCCGCTTGCCATCCGTGGTGGTCACCGGTCCTTTGGTCCAGGTCGCGCCCTCGTCGTAGGACACCTGCACCGCAAGCGACTTGAGGTGCGTGGCGGCCGGGCCCTGGAGGGAGAGCGGGACGGTGATCCGGCTGCCCGCCTTCGCTGTACTGGCCGTCGTCAGCTCCGGGTGGAAGCGAACGGTGGACAGGGGCAGGGACGCGGTCTCCGAGCCGTTCGGCTTCGCGGAGGTGAGGCTCCAGTCGGCGGTGAGACGGCTGGTGACACCGGCGACCTCGGCCGGGCGGGTCACGTCCGTGTGGATCGTGTACGGCGCCGAGGCGGCGGGAAGGCCGTCGGCCGTCTGGCAGAGGTCGCCATCGTTGTCGAGCAGTTTCCTGCCGCCCGCGGTGACGGTCGTGTGCTGCTCGCTCACCCGGGAGGAACCGGCGTGGCCGCCGCCGTCGGCGAAACTCGGGACGCACATGTCGAGCGTGTCACCGGAGCGGCGCGCGGTGTGGTCCTTGTCCACCGCCGGGCTGAACACGCCGACGTTGTAGGTCGATTCGTACGTCCGGCCCGGCCGGTACGACGTCGGCTGCTCCTCGGGGTAGAACACATCGGTGTCGTCGTCCGCGGCGGGACCCTGCTGGCTGACGCCGACCGTCCAGGGGAAGCCCTCGGGCGTGGTGACGTACGTCTTCGCGGTCGCCGGGAGCGCGAACGGTGCGCTGGTCGTGCCCAGGGACAGCTCCGGGCCCCTCCACAGCGCGTTGAGGACACCCTTGCGGTCCGGGGCGGACGAGCCGATGCGCCGCTTCAGCAGGGCCAGTTCGCTCGCTCGGGCCGTGCGCTGGTAGCCGGTGGGGAAGCGGTCGGGCAGGTTGTAGAGCAGGTTGTAGGTGGTACTGCCCTTCTGCCACAGGCCGCCGATCTGCGTGCTGAACTTCCCGGCGTCCGGGGACGGGCCCAGGGTCGCGGTGCGCAGCCCCTTGAAGGATTCGCCGTAGAACAGGGTGGCGTTGAGACCGCTGGGCGCGCCCAGGCGGTAGTTCAGATAGCCGGTGGCCATCTTCGCGCTCTCCGGGGCGGTGACCTCGACCGGCTTCGTCTCGCGGGCGTCGAAGGTGATCGTGGTGTCCTTGGTGACCGCGAGCTTCGGCTGGACGAGGAGCGAGGTGTCCGTGTCCTCGGACATCACCGTGTCCACCACATAGTCGCCCCGGGGGATACGCAGCTTGTAGACGCCCTTCGAGGTCTCCTGGTGGTCCTCCAACGCGGTGGTCCAGTAGTCGGTGGTGTAACTCTTGATCTCGGTCAGCGGCGAACTGACGGGCTTGCCCTGCCGGTCGAGGAACTTCAGGGTGACGTCGTACGCCTCGGCCTCGCGGATGACGCCGAAGGACGTCCGTACCTCCGTGTCGCCGCCCTGCGCGGTGGCGACCAGCACGCCCGAGTACGCGCCGTCCGGCCCCTCGGTGCGGGTGTCCGCGGTGAGGTCGACGCTCGCGGTGCCGCCCGCCGGGACGGTGAGTTGGCGTGCGCTGAGGCTGAAGAGACCGTCCGGGGCGGCCTTGCCCTCCGGGCCGGTCGCGGTGGCCGAGAGGTCCAGCGTGACCGGCTTCTCCCCGTGGTTGCGGTAGGTGATCCGCTTGGTGACCGGCTGGTCGTCGGTGTGCGGCCACATCTGCTTGCCGAAGGACACCGACGTCTGTTCGCCGACCACGCTCTGCGCGATCCCCCGGGCCACGTCGACCCGGCCGGTGCCCTGCTGGTACGCGTCGAGACCGGCGGTCGGCTTCGTGGAGGCGGTGAGCGCCTGCTTGATCCGCTGTCCGGTCCAGTCCGGGTGCTCCTGGGCCAGGATCGCGGCGGCGCCCGTGGCGTGCGGTGCCGCCATCGACGTACCGGACATGGCGACGTAGCCGTCCGCGGCCGGGTCCCCCATGTCGCCGTGCGCCGCCTTCGCCGAGACGATGTCCACGCCCGGCGCGGTGAGGTCCGGCTTCAGCGTGCTGTCGGCGGTCGGGCCGGTGCTGGAGAATTCGGCGATGCCGTCCTCGCCGTCGACGGCTCCGACGGTGAGCGCCGAATCCGCCGAGCCGGGGGTGCTGATGGTTCCGGCCGTGGGGCCGTCGTTGCCCGCCGAGGAGACGGTGAGCAGGTCCTTGTGCTCCGAGAGGGAGTTGACGGCCGTCTCGACCGGGTCCCGCCCCGGGGTGTCCAACTGGCCCAGGCTGAGGTTGGCGACCTTGGCGCCCTGGTCGGCGGCCCACTCCAGGCCCGCGATGACGCTGGAGTCGGTGCCCTCGCCGCTGTCGTTCAGCACCTTGGCGTTGAGGATCTCCGCGCCGGGCGCGACGCCCTTGTAGAGGCCACCGGACCGGGCGCCCGAGCCCGCCACCGTCGCCGCGACATGGGTGCCGTGACCGGCCCTGTCGTCGGTGCTCCCCGTTCCGGAGAAGTCCTTCGCCTCCGTCACCGCCTTTTCGAGGTCGGGGTGGGTGGTATCGATGCCGGAGTCCAGGACGGCGACCTTGACGCCCTTGCCGTCGTATCCGGCGTCCCAGGCGGTCGGCGCGCCGATCTGGGTGACGTTGTGGCTGACGTCCTTCGCCCCGGCCTTCGCCCCGGCCTTGGGCCCCGCCCGCCCCTTGAACCGGCCGTCCAGCCAGACGCGGGCGATCCCCGGGGCCGCCGTGCGGGCGTGCCCGGTACCGGCGGTCGCGGTGAGGGCCTGCCAGGCGCTGTCGGCGTCGGCCTTGCGCACGCTGAGCGCGGCGCCAGCCACGCTGGGCAGTTCGCGGCGTACGGTCACATCCGCCGCTGACAGCGCCGTCTTCGCCGCGTCCCTCTTCTTCGCGGCTTTCCCCTGGTACGACACGATCAGTGGCAGCGTCCCGCGACGGGCGTCGTCGTACCCGGCGCGCACGAGGCCGCTGATGTTGAACAGCCGCTTGTCCAGGGCGCCTTGGCCGATCAGGGCGGCGGCGTCGGACGGCAGGACGTAACTGTCGTCTCCGGAGCGGCGGACGGATACCGGGACGCCCTCGCGGCCGGGGGCGTGCTGGACGCCGATCACCTGGTTCTCGGCGTCCAGTCGGACCCGGTCCCCGGTGATCAGGGTGATGCTCCTGACCGGGGAACCGGTGCCGGACCCGGTGCCGGACCCGGTGCTGGTGGCGGCGCTCGCCGTCCGCACGCCGAGGCCGGCCCCGGGGGCCGCCAGCGCGGCCCCCGTCATCACTCCCGCGACCAGGAGAGCGGCCAGCGCGGCCGTGGAGGCCGTCGATGTGCTTTCGCGCACGCTCTTCGCCTGTTGCGCCTGTCGCTTCACGTCAGCCCGCCTGGGAAGGGAGCTGCTTGTTGCCGTCGACGACCGCGCGCTCGGTGATCGCGCTGGTGAAGAGGACGGTGCCGCGCTTGATCGGGCCGTCCTTGGGAGGCTGGGCCTGGACCGTGCGCTCACCGAGGAAGGCCAGGGTCTTCTTGTCGAAGATCCACTCTTCGCGCTGGCCATCGGCCTCGTTCAGCCTCGCCACCGCGACCCCATGACGGCCGGTGGCGTCGACCGCGTCGTCCACCGCGACCACGCCGGGGATCTTCGCGGCGGCCTTGTAGAGGGCGGGGGCGAGCTTGGCGGGCGGGTAGCTCTCGGTCAGCAGATCGCCGATGGCGACGAAGGCCGCCTGGTCGCGGGGAACCTCCTTGTCCCGGTTCTCGTCGACGTCCTGGTAGATCTTCCGCAGCAGCGCGTCGGGGTCCGTGGGCAGCTTCACCAGGGCGTTGTAGGCCGCGCTGATCGGGTGTTCACCGGCCAGGGTCATCCCCTTGTCGCCGGTCTGGCCCGGCTCGATCAGCCAGCCGTCCTTCCCGTCCGGGGACTGCCAGACCTGGCGGGAGTGCAGTTCCTCGCTCACCACCGTGGTCTTGTCGTCCACGGTCTTGGGGTAGGTGTTGGCCACCTTCGAGGCGATGTAGAGGAACTGCCCGTCGCGCACCGTGGGCCCGGAGGCGTCGTCGTTGGCGGCCAGCGAGATGCGGTCCAGCAGTTGGGGGGCGCCCTTGGCATGGGCGGTGCCGACCTGGGTGGTCAGCGCGGGGCCGGTGGCCAGGGGGGTCTTGCCGTCGCCGTCGTCACCACCGGCCAAGGCAAAGCCGGTGGCGACCACACCGGCCAGGGCGCAGGCCCCGACGGGCAGCAGGATCGTCCGGCGCAGGAACGGGTTGCGCTGCCGCGCGGGGGCGGCCGGGGTGCCGTTGGTGGTGCGGAGGTCGTCGTGGATCTGGGCCATCAGATGCTCCTTGTGGAACTCGTGGCGGCCCGCCGGCAGACCCCGCTCCTCGGCACCCAGGAACTCCTGGGTCTCCGGCCACTCAGCCGGATGCGGCTGGGAGGGGCTGGCGTGGTTCATCGGATTCCTTCCTCTGCGGACCGGATCGCGTGAGTGCGATCGCCCTTTACCTGCCGGGTGAGCGGAGTGAGTTCCCGTTTTTTGCGGCGCAGTTCGGCGTCGGCGAGTTTGCGCAGCTTGGTGCGGGCTCGGGACAGCCGGGAGCGGACGGTTCCGATGGGGATGCGGAGGGTTTCGGCGGCCTCGGCGTACTCCATGCCCTCCCAGAGGCAGAGGACGAGGACCTCGCGTTCGGCACGCTTGAGCGAACTCAGCGCGGTGAGGGTGGCGTTGATCCGGCGCCGGTCGTCCACGCGTCCGGCCGTCTCCTCGGCGTGGTCGGGTATCCGCAACGAGGCGGGCCCCGCCTCGGCGGCAGCGGCGGCAGCGGCCCGATAGCGCCGGTTGCTGCGGCAGTGGGTGCGGGCGACGTTGGTGGCGATGCCGAGGAGCCAGGGCCGCAGCGAGCCGCCTTCGGCGTCGACCGACGCATGGCGGCGCCACGCCTCCATGAACGTCGCCGACATCACGTCCTCGGCCACGGACCAGTCGGCGGTCAGCCGGAAGGCGTGGTTGTAGACGGTCCGCGCGTACGCGTCGAACAACTCCGCGAAGGTGTCTGGATCCCCGGCCCGTACCCGGGTTCGCATATCTGTGGTCACGCGTGTTGGCTGACCAGCTTGAGTACCGAGTTCCGGTGATGTGGGTCACAACGTGTTGGGTGCGGAGGGAATATGGCCGGGCGCACTGGGCGTACGCCCGGCCGCGCGTCGCGTGGCCTGGGCCTCCTGGGTGCCTGGCCTCCGGCCAGGGCTGGGGAGAGTGCGACGTTAGTTACGACGGAATAGGGGTGGACGCCGGTCCAACGCCGCACTCGTGCGATGACGACTCGGCGAACGCGGTGAGCGCTGTCTGGAAGTCCGCCCACGCGGCGGGGGTGACCCGGAGTATCGGGCCGCCGGGGTTCTTGGAGTCGCGTATCGCCACGATGTCGGGGACGTTCGTGGCCACCTCGACGCACTCTTCCTCTCCGCCGCTGTAGCTCGACTTACGGAAGACGAAGGTTGTCACAGCTCACAGTCCTTTGATGAGTGCCCCGATGAAGGCTCGGGACTCGGCCTCGGGCAGCGCGCCCCGCGCAGTCTCCTCGAACAGTCTTACGTGCTGCGCCGCGCCTTCGCCACCCTCAACCCATGTGGTGGAGAACGCCAATTCCAGGAACACCACGTCCATGGCGCCCGGCTCGGCGAACGAGAGAACGTTGAAGGAGCCCGCGAGCGCTCGAGTCATCCCCGCGCCGAAAGGAAGCACCTGAATCGTGACATTGGGACGCTCGCTCCAGTCGAGGAGGCTCGCCAACTGCTTCCGCAGCATCTCGGGCTCGCCGCCGGGAACACGCAGCGCCGCCTCCGAAATGATGACCCAGAGGGCGAGCGGCTTGTCCCCGGAAAGCCGCTGCTGACGAGCAGCCCTGGAGGCGACGAACGCCTCGACCTGATCGGGGTGATCATCTGGAACCCACTCACGTCGCAACGACCGAATGTAGTCCGGGGTTTGGAGCAGCCCAGGAATGAGCGACACCTGCCATGCCTTGACAGCCGTGGCCGCGTTCTCAAGGGGTACGTATTCCCGCATCGTCCTTGTGAGTGCGACATCGTTCCACCAACCCTTCGCCTTGCGGCGTTCGCGGTCGATGCGCGCCAACTCCAGCAGCGGGCCTACGGTCTCAGCGTCCGTCGCACCGTAGAGCTCACAGAGCGCTCGGACATCCGGGTCCCGGACCGGAACCCACCCGCCCTCCATCTTGGCGACCTTGCCCGTCGAAGCGCTCAGCGCCTTCGCCGCGTGCGTCTGCGTCAGGCCCGCTCTGGTCCGGAGGCTCATCAGCTCGGCGCCCAGTCTCCTCCCCAAGACGCTTGATGTGCTGTTCCCTTGGGTGGACTGACCCTCTGTCACCGTGAACCTCTCCTCCGTGATGTGACGCCAGTGTGGAGCGTAGCGAAGCACCCCCGCAAGCGAGATCGGTTGAATTTTCCTCAGTGGAGTTGAACTGATCAGCGCCACGGGGCTACGGTCCGTGATGAACCGCTCGCACAGGGACGTCAGTTGGCGGACGCGCTCCGCCCTGCCCTGCCCACTGGAGGTACGCGATGGCATTCGCGCCCCAAGACCCCCGGATCCCGGACCCCAGCGACCCCGTCATCGAAGAGGGCAGCGTCGACTACGTCCCGACACCGATAAGCGTGACCAGGGCCCGCCAGCACGCCACGCGACTCGTCGCCGAGTGGGGGCATCCCGCGCTCGCCGACGACGCCGCGCTGATCGTGTCCGAGCTGGCCACCAACGCCGTACGGCATGCCCGCATCCCCGGGCGGCTCTTCCGGGTTCAGCTCACCCTCACCAAAACCCGCTTACGTATCGCCGTATCCGATCCCCGGGGCGAGCGACTCCCCCGGCCCCGCCATCCGTCGCCCCGCGACAGGCACGGCCGGGGCCTGCTCATCGTCCGCGCCCTCGCCGCGCGTTGGGGCGTGCGCGAGCGGACCGTTGGCAAGGAGATCTGGGCCGAGCTGGACCTGACCAGCTCACCGACCCAAGCCTAGCTCTAACAAAAATTGCGTGCCCCGCACATTTGCGGGGCGCGCAAAAATTGCTACTCTCGGTCGCATGGGACTGCGAGAGCGCAAGAAGGCCCAGACGCACGCGGCACTGAGCTGGGCCGCGATCCGGCTGACCGTGGAGCGCGGGTTCGACAAGGTCAAGGTGGAGGACATCGCCGAGGCGGCCGGTGTCTCGCCGCGTACGTTCAACAACTACTTCTCGAGCAAGGCCGAGGCGATCGCGTTCCGCCACCTCGACCGCTTCGTGCGCATCGCGGAGGCGCTGCGCGAACGGCCGACCGAGCCGCTGTGGGACGCGATCACCGACTCCGTACTGCTGCAGTTCGCGGCGGACGCGGAGTCGATGACCCATCCCCCCGCCACCGACGCGGCGCAGTGGACGGCGGGCGTGCGCGTGATGGTCACCGAACCGGCGCTGCGGGGCGAGATGCTGCGCGCCGGGGCGACCGCCGAGGCCGAGATCACGGCGGCGATCGCCGAACGCACCGGCGGTGACCTCGATCAGGACCTGTATCCGCACCTCGTGGCGTCAGCGGTGGTGGCCGCCGTACACACCGCCATCGCGCACCATCTCCGCACCGATCCACCCGTGCCGGTGCGCCGCCTGCTCACGGAGGCCCTCGCCCGGCTCGCGGCGGGGCTGTCCACCGCGCAGAACCCCTAACTCCCCTCCCCCGAAAGGGAATTCATGATCGAGGTCGTCATCGCAGGCGCGGGGCCGAACGGCCTGATGCTCGCCTGCGAACTCGCCCTGGCCGGTGTACGCCCGGTCGTCCTGGAACGCCTCACCGAACCCACCGACACGCAGCGCGCGAACGGCCTCGTGGGCCAGGTCATCCGCATGCTCGACCGGCGCGGGCTGTACGAGCGGCTGGCCACGCCCGGCACCACGCCCGAACCGGCGCCCCGTTTCACGTTCGGCGCGTTCCCGCTCGACCTGAGCGATCTGCCGGACAACCCGCTCTACACACTCCTCGTGCCGCAGCTCCGGATCGAGCGGATGCTCACCGAGCGCGCGGCGGAGCTGGGTGTGGACATCCGGCGCGACCACGAGGTCATCGGGCTGACACAGGGCGAGAAGTCGGTGACGGTCGAGCTGCGCGAACGGGCGCCGATCGAGGCGGAGTTCATGGTCGGCGCGGACGGCGGGCGCAGCACGATCCGCAAGCTCACCGGCATCGACTTCCCTGGCGTGACGAGCGACGACTCGGTGTCGCGCACCGGACATGTGAGCGTGCCCGCACACCTGATCCGCCCGGACGGCAGCCTCACCGTGCCCGGTTTCGGCGCCGTCCCGCCGTTCCAGCATCTGCGGACCGAGCACGGGCTGATCGCCTGGGCGCCGTCCCCGGACGGTGACCCGAAGCTGACCACCGTGGAGTGGGGGCAGCCCCCGGAGGGCGAGGCATCGCTGGACGAACTGCGGGCCAGCGCCCGCCGGGTACTCGGCGCGGACATTACCCTCTCCCCGCCGACCGGGCCCGGACCACACCTGATGCGGCGGCTGTTCGGCGGCAACACCCGGATCGCCGAGCGCTACCGCGCGGGCCGGGTCCTGCTGCTCGGCGACGCCGCGCATGTGCACTCGGCGATCGGCGGCCCGGGGCTCAACCTGGGCCTCCAGGACGCGGTGAACCTCGGCTGGAAGCTGGCGGCGGAGGTGCGCGGCCACGCGGCGGAGGGGCTGCTGGACACGTACGAGTCGGAACGGCACCCGGCGGCGCGGCGGGTCGCGATGCACACGCAGGCGCAATCGCTGCTGACCCGGCCGGGCGGCGAAGTGACGGCGCTGCGCGAGCTGTTCGGCGAACTGCTCGACCAGCCCGCGCCCCGGCGACACATCGCGGGGCTGCTCGCCGGCGCGGACATCACCTACGACATGGGCCCGGCGACCGGCCCGCTCGTCGGCCACTGGGCCCCGGACCTGCCGGGCCTGCGCGACCTGACCCGCGCCGCCCGCCCCCTCCTCCTGGACCCCACCGCCACCCTCGACCCGGGCCCCTGGGCGGCGCACGTCGACACCGTGCCCGCCCCCGGCCTCGACACGGCCCTGCTCCTCCGGCCGGACTGCTACGTCGCCTGGCAGGGCACGACGAGCGACGGCCTGCACGAGGCGCTGGCCACCTGGTTCAGGTCCGCCTGAGGCCGCGGCACGACCGGCTTACGCCTCCGCCACCACCACGTACAGCGTCGCCGAGGCGAAGAACGGGCGGTGGGCGAGGTGGTGCAGCCAGACGCCCGCCTGGTACTCGCTGAGGTAACCGGCCTCGACGGCGCGGCGGGTGTTGCGCTCGAATCCGAAGACCCGGTCCGCCACGCGGACATCGCGGAAGACCTGGGTGACCGGAATGACCTCCGGCACGCGGAACCCGGCGTCGGTGGCGAGACGGGCGAGCTGGCGGCCGATGGCCGCGTTGCGGATCACCTGCTCGGTGATATGGCGGGTGTAGGCGCGGGAGAGCGACGAGTGGGGGTGGTCGACGGCGAAGGTGTCCCAGTCGGGCTCGCCCATCACCAGCCGCCCGCCCGGCCGCAGGACCCGGTGGAACTCGGCGAGGGCCCGCGCCGGGTCGTCCACCCACTGCAGCACCCGGTCGGTGCGGGCGCGGTCCACCGCGGCGTCGTCCAGGGGGAGGGCCTGGACATCGCCGCGCCGCAGCTCGACGCACGGATGTGCGGCGGTGCGCGCCGCCGCCCCGTCCAGCATCTCCTGGTCGCGGTCGATCCCGATGACCGTACCGCCGGGGGCGACCGCCTCCGCGAGGGCGGGGAGATCGGCACCGGGGCCGCAGCCCGCGTCGAGGACGGTCAGCCCGGCCCGGAGGTCGAGCGCGTCCAGCATCCGCGCCTTGTAGTCGCGCCCGGCGTCGCTCGCGGCGAACCGGGTGAGGTAGTCGGCGGACGCGGGCCTGGTGGTCTCGAAGACGGACGCATCAGCAGAGGTCATGGGCGTCAGTCAAGCAGAGCCGCCTCGCGGAGGTGGCCCGCTTCCACGGGTGCACTACGTGATCCGGCGGCGCGGCGGGTGGCGACCCGGGAATTCTTATCCATTCGCGCTGCATCACCGGACCCGCTCCGCCCCCCGCAACTACCGTGCGACCAATCATGTTTGAGGGCAACCGGTCGAAAAAACGCCAGGAATCCAGCCACTTGTCCCGAGGGGGCCGGCACAAGCGGTCCCGTGACCCGCGCGCGCACTGGCTGCTTCTGCTCCTCGTCCTTCCCGTCATGTTCGGCCTGCTGATGTTCCAGGGCTGGACCACCCATGAGGTCGACGCGGCGAAGGCGCGACGGCCCTGCACCAGCCCGGTGCCCCGGGCCCTGGCCGACGGTGGGCCGGTGGTGCAGATCAACGGCGATCAGGTGCGGACCGTGGGCATGCCCGCCGGAACGGTCGCGCTCACCTACGACGGCGGGCCCGACCCCGTCCAGACCCCGCGCCTGCTGGACCTGCTGCGCAGGTACGACGCGCGGGCCACGTTCTTCGTCTCCGGCGCCAAGGCGGCCCAGTACCCGGATCTCGTACGCCGGATCCGCGCCGAGGGCCATGAGATCGGGTCGAACACCTACACCGGCGCCGACATGGGCACGGCCTCCCCCACCCGCTCCCGGATGGAGCTGTCCCTCACCGAGTCGGCGCTGGCGGGCTCGGTGGGGGTCCAGCCGAGGCTGCTGCGGCTGCCGCTGACCACCGATGTGGACACGCTGTGCGGCGACGAGTGGCAGGCCGCGCGGCGGGTCGCCGAGGAGGGGTACGCGCTGGTGGCCGCCGACCGGTCGGCCAAGAAGCCCGCGCAGGGCGTGGTCCGGCAGTTCAGCCAGACCGACACCGCGTACCAGGAGACCGAGAAGCTGCTGAAGGACCCGCGGGCGAAGAAGTTCACCACCGTGACCGGCGGGCTCGGCGTGCCCCCGGTCGACGTGCCGGTCTCCGACCTCGAACGCTGGGAGGGCAAGGCGCTGATCTGGGTCGCGGCCATCGGCCGCGGCTTCGTGTCCACCATGACCTGGGTGCTGGGGATCGCGGGGGCGCTGGGGGTGCTGCGGCTGCTGATGCTCGTGCTGTTCGCCCGTACCCATGTCCGGCGGCTCACCCGCTTCCGGCCCGGCGCGCCCTGGCTGCGCGAGGTGAACGAGCCGGTGACGGTACTCATCCCCGCGTACAACGAGGAGGCGGGCATCGAGGCCACCATCCGTTCGCTGCTCGCCTCCACCCATCAGCGCCTGCAGATCGTCGTGATCGACGACGGGTCGACGGACCGTACGGTCGATATCGCCGAGAGCGTCAACGACCCCCGGGTGCTGGTGGTCCGCCAGCCCAACGCGGGCAAGGCCGCCGCCCTCAACACCGGGCTGGCCCACACCCGGCACGACATCGTGGTGATGGTCGACGCCGACACCGTCTTCGAACCGGACGCCGTCCACCAGCTCATCCAGCCCCTCGCCCATCCGGCCATCGGCGCCGTCAGTGGCAACACCAAGGTCGGCAACCGGCGCAGCCTGCTGGGCCGGTGGCAGCATCTGGAGTACGTCTTCGGCTTCAACCTCGACCGGCGGATGTTCGAGGTGCTGGAGTGCATGCCGACCGTGCCCGGCGCCATCGGGGCCTTCCGGCGGGACGCGCTGATGGGCGTCGGCGGGGTCAGCGAGGACACCCTCGCCGAGGACACCGACCTCACCATGGCGCTGTGGCGGGCCGGTTGGCGGGTCGTGTACGAGGAGACCGCCGTCGCCTGGACCGAGGTGCCCACCTCCCTGCGCCAGCTCTGGCGCCAGCGCTACCGCTGGGGATACGGCACCCTCCAGGCCATGTGGAAGCACCGCCGCGCGGTGGTCTCCCTGGGCTCGGTGGGGCGGTTCGGCCGCCGGGGGCTCAGCTATCTCACGCTCTTCCAGGTGCTGCTGCCGCTGCTGGCGCCCGTGATCGACCTCTTCGCCCTGTACGGTGCGCTCTTCCTCGACCCGGGGCAGGCGGCCGGGGTGTGGCTCGGCTATCTCGCGATCCAGATGGTCTGCGCCGGATACGCGCTGCGGCTGGACGGTGAGCGGATGCGGGCGCTGTGGTCCCTGCCCTTCCAGCTCTTCGTCTACCGGCAACTGATGTATCTGGTGGTCATCCAGTCCGTGGTCGCCCTCCTGCTCGGGACGCGGCTGCGGTGGCACCGCATCCAGCGCTCGGGGACGGCCGCCCAGGCGCTGGGCGAGGCGCCCGCGTACCGGAGCCTGACATCGAAGTGACGGTATGGAAGTGACGGCATCGACGTGACGGCATCGGCGACCTGACGGATGGGGACCACCCCCGCGTTCAACGCCGCACCGAAGTTGTCATAGCTCTATGAAGCGACGGCGGGCCCCTCCGTCCGCTGGGCAGACTGCGCCCATGAGCGATCGGTTGGACGGGTGGGCCGCCGCGAACCGGCCGTCGGGGCGGGCCTGGGACATCTCCACGGCGGAGACGCAGAGCATCCCCATGCAGGGGACCACCCAGAGCATGCCCGCGCAGGGAACCCCCGGCGTCCCGACGAAACCCGCCCCCTACCGCAGGGGCGAGGAGACCGTCAGCGCTCCCACACTCACCCCCACACCCGAACCCGAACCCGAACCCACCTCCACCCCCACCCCCACCGTCCGGCGCCGCGCCCCCAAGGAACCCCTCAGCCGGCGCCGCCGGATCATCCGGCTGGCCATCGTGACCGTCTCCGCGCTGCTCCTGGCCTCCGGCAGCGCCTACGTCTGGGCCGACACCCAGCTCAACCGCGAGGTCGACCTCGGCAAATCACCGGACCGCCCACCGCCCGGCAAGGGCACCAACTACCTCATCGTGGGCTCCGACAGCCGGGAGGGCCTCTCCGAGCAGGCCAGGAAGAACCTGCGCACCGGCTCGGCCGAGGGCCGCCGCACCGACTCGATGATGGTGCTGCACACCGGCTCCAACGGCACCACGATGATGAGCCTGCCGCGCGACTCCTGGGTGACCATCCCGGGGTTCCTCCGCCCCGACACCGGCAAGACCTTCGCCCCGTCCCAGAACAAGCTGAACGCGGCGTACTCGATGGGCGGTCCCGATCTCCTCGTCTCGACCATCGAGCGCAACACGGGGCTGCGCATCGACCACTACGCGGAGATCGGCTTCTCCGGATTCGTGGACGTCGTGGACGCGGTCGGCGGGGTACGGATGTGCGTGGACCGCGACATCAAGGACCCCAAGTCCGGGCTGGACCTGCAGAAGGGCTGCCACACCCTCGACGGCGCCAAGGCGCTCGCCTTCGTCCGCCAGCGCAAGCAGGAGGCCAAGGGCGACCTGGGCCGCACCCAGAACCAGCAGAAGTTCCTGGCCGCCCTCGCCGACAAGGCCGCCACACCGGGTGTCCTGGCCAACCCGTTCGCGGCCTTCCCGACCGTACGCGCGGGCCTGGACACGCTCATCGTGGACAAGGACATGGGCCTGCGGAACCTGATGTCCCTGTTCGAGGCGATGAAGGGCGTCACCTCGGGCGACGGCCGACAGCTCAACGTCCCGGTGGCCAACCCCAACCTCCGGACCTCCAAGGGCAGCGCCGTGCAGTGGAACGTGACGCAGGCGAGGCGCCTCTTCGACCAGCTGCGGAACGACCAGCCGGTGGACATCGCCCCGCCGACGCCGTAAGGCGACGCCGTAAGTCCACACCGTAAGCCGACGCCGTAAGGCGAGCGAACCGCGCACGCGTCTTCCCCAACGCGAGCGGCAACCGGTTACATGGACGGCACGCTGATCGACTGCGCTCGCAAGCGCGCGAGGAGGTCCGAGGTTGTCCACGCTCTCCGCCCGCCCCGCCCGCCCATGGCCCGGCTCCGCCACGTCCCGCCCACGCCCCCGCTGGTCCCCGAGCCGACGCCGCCGACTGGCCGCCGACGCCGCGCTGCTGCTCATCGCGGCCGCGTTCCTGCTCCCGCTCGCCTGGCTGGTCCTGGCCTCCATCGACAGCGACGCCACCCTGCGGGTCTCGGCGCCCGGCTCGCCCACGCTGGACAACTTCTCGGCGGTGTGGACGGACGAGATCACCTTCACGCCGATGCTCAACAGCCTGCTGCTGTGCGGCGGCGCCACCATCCTGACCGTCGCCTGCGCGGCGCTGGCCGCCTATCCCCTCTCCCGCTTCCGCTCCCGCGTCGTACGCCCGTATCTGCTGACGGTGCTCTTCACCACCTGTCTGCCGATCACCGCGATCATGGTTCCGGTCTACGGACTCTTCGTCCAGGTGGACCTCATCGACACCATGTCCGGCACGGCGCTCTTCCTCGCCGCCTCCCAACTCCCCTTCGCGGTCTGGCTGATGAAGAACTTCATGGACGGCGTGCCGGTGATCCTCGAAGAGGCCGCCTGGACCGACGGCGCGTCCTGGCTGCAGAGCCTGACCCGGGTCATCCTGCCGCTGATGGGCCCGGGCATCACGGTGGTGATGATCTACAGCTTCATCATGATGTGGGGAAACTTCTTCGTCCCCTTCATGCTGCTGCTCTCCCCCGAACAACTCCCCGCGTCCGTCTCGATCTTCACCTTCTTCGGCAACTACGGCCAGGTCGTCTACGGCCAGCTGGCCGCCTTCTCGATCCTCTACTCGACGCCCGTGCTCCTGCTCTACGTCCTGATCTCCCGCCGCCTGGGCGGCGGCTTCGCCCTGGGCGGCGCCGTCAAGGGATGACGGCGCCGCCGCCGGGTCGGGCGCTTCGGCCGGGTCGGCCCATGGTTCAGCCCTTGGGCAGGCTCGGCGCCGCGCAGCCGTGGTGTTCGGCCGAGGCGGCGGCGAAAGCCGCCAGGGCGGCGCGTTCGTAGGCGAGGTCGGGGCGGCGGCGGGTTTCGCCGTCGGCGTCGGCGGCGCGGATGAGGTAGAGGGCGGACTCGGCGCCGCGCGGGCAGGTGGCACCGGCCCAGTAGGCGCTCTGGCCGAGCCGCCCGGCGGGCTTCTCGGCGGGGGTCACGTTCTCGTAGTCGTAGTCCCGGGTGTACTGGGAGCGGGCGTCCTCCGCGTACGGGCCGTAGTACGCCTCAAGACGGTAGAGCGGGGAGCCGTCCCGCGTGCCGAGGACGCAGCTCTCGCGCGGTGCGCGGTCGCGGGCGGTCTCGCGGGCCGTGGAGACGGCGGAGCGGGAGGCGGTGGGGACGGCCGCGCAGGTGCCCTTGGCGCCGAGCAGCGGTTCGTACTCGTCCTCGTTCACCGGCAGGCCGACCGTACGGACGGGTGTGCCCAGGCGGGCGCCGCAGCCCCAGTGGTCGTTGGCCGCCTCGGCGGTGGCGGTGGCGGTGCGGACGAAGTCGGGGCGGACGGCGGGGTCGTCGAGGGTGGTGGCGCCGCGCAGCGCGGTCTCGACGGTGATCAGCAGGCTGTCGCCGCGCCGGGCGCAGTCGAGGAGCACGGCGGTGGTGGCCGTGCCGTCCTCGGCGTCGTCCAGCCGTGCGGTCTCGGCGGCGAACAGGCCGGACCAGCCGTTGCCGAGGGGGACGGGAAGCGTGTGGCTCGCGGGTACGGCGGCGTAGAGCTCGCCGTATCCGTACTCGGCGCGGGGACGGGGCGAGCCCGCGATGGTGACGGCGATGTGGCCGGTGCCCTCGGCGGCGATCCGGCAGCGGACGGACAGGCTGTTGGCTCGCTTGCCCCCGCTTTTGGCGGCCTTGTCCCCGAAGGCGCCCTCGGTGCGGTTGGTCACGTCCAGTTCGGCGTCCTCGCCGAGCACCGAGCGGACGTCGCCGACCGGAAGCACCCCGTCGCAGGCCCCGTCCAGCGCCCGGTCCTCGCTGCCCGCGAACCAGACGATCGCTCCGGTGAGGGCGGCCAGCGCCACCGTGACGGCCGCCAGGGCCCGGACCCCGCGCCGGGTGAGTGTGGGTCGGGTCAGTGCCACTGCTCCACCTCCCCGAGCACCTTGGTGTCGCGGCAGTCCGCCGATACGGGCCAGCCGTCCTCGGCGTCGAGATAGCGATCGAGGACGGTACGGGCGGTGGTGGAGAGCCTGGCGCGGTCCTTGCCGCTGATGACGGTGGTCTCGCCGTCCTCGAGCCGGATCTCGGGGAGGACGGCGACCCGGTGGTAGGTGGTGCGGCCACCGCACACCGACTGGGCCCACAGGGCGAGTTGGGGCCGTCCGGCGTAGGAGGAGACACGGTCCTCCTGCCGCACACCACGATCGGCGTCCGCCTCGGAGTCCGCCTCGGAACCGGCTTCTGAGGGGCTCTCGCCCTCCTGCGCTCCCCACCCGGGCACATGGCCCTCGCGTTCATAGGAGTCGTAGGCGGACCGGCCGAGGACTCCCGACCAACTGGCCGCCTCGACCTCGGTGACCTGCCACTCCTTCGGGCGCGGGCGCTTACCGGCGTTCTTCTGCGCGTCCCACTCCCCGGAGCAGGCGCTCAGGGCGGTGGACTCCTGCAGATCGCCGAGGGTGGTCCAGGAGCCGGAGGCGATGCCGGGGAGCGAGGAGCCGTCGATCCACTCGCATTTGCGCAGGGCCCGGCCGGGCGCACCATGGGTCTCGTCCGTGTCCACCACGGTTTTCGGCATCGCGAGCGGGCCGGAGCCGCAGCGCTGGGCCTTGGTGAGAACGTTGGCGACCTGTACGGCGGTACGGAAGCCGAGGAGCGCGGTGGCGCGGTCCGGCTTGCCGTTCCCCGCCATCGCCTCGTCGGCGTCGTCTGCCTCGTCGGCCTCTTCTGCCCCGTCAGTCCCGTCCGTCACCCGGGCCGTCACATAGAGATCGGTCGTGGGCCGGACCCGGCCGCCGAGCCCGCCCAGGCAGTCGGTGACCAGCCAAGCCCCCCGCTTGCCGTACTGGCCGGTGGTGCCCGGTGCCACGAAGGTGCCATGGCCACCGGCCGGTTCCAGGAGGTCCCGGGCCTCGACTGCCTGGGGGACATCGGACACCAGCGCCTCGGCATGGACCGTGACCCCGTATCCGTCTCCCCAGGACAGCGAGCAGTCCAGCAACGAACGGCTCTCCTGGCCGGGGGCGAGCATCGTGCCGTGCTGTCTGAGCTTGCCCGGCCGCTCGTCACGCACCAGCCGTTCGAGGTCCCCGTACGGCAGGGTGCCGTCGCACGCCTTCCTCAACTGGGCCTGGTTGGCGGCGAGATGGCCGCCGCCGCTGTCCCGGGTCGCGAGGACGGCTCCCGCGATCCCCACCACCGCCATCAGTACGACGAGGGGCTTGCGGCGCTGCCGCGCACGGCCCCATAAACCACGCATCCCGCCCTTAACTCCTCACATCTCCTGACCAGTTCCCCCTTGATCAGGCGGGGACAGTACCAGAGGGGCGGGAACACGGCGGCGACCGGGAGTGAGCGCCCAACGAGCGCAAGATCGCCAGGGCGTGACGGGTCAGAAGACCGACTCGGCCTCGTCCATCCGCTCGACCGGAACGGTCTTGAGCTCGGTGACCGCCTCGGCGATCGGCACCATCGTGATGTCCGTGCCGCGCAGCGCGGTCATCATGCCGAAGTCGCCCCGGTGCGCCGCCTCGACGGCGTGCCAGCCGAAGCGGGTGGCCAGCACGCGGTCGTACGCGGTGGGCGTGCCGCCGCGCTGCACATGGCCCAGGATGACCGGGCGGGCCTCCTTGCCCAGGCGCCGCTCCAGCTCGGCCGCGAGGCGGTTGCCGATACCGGTGAACCGCTCATGGCCGTACTGGTCGATCGCGCCCTTCTGGTACTCCATGGAGCCCTCGGCCGGATGCGCGCCCTCGGCGACGCAGATGACCGCGAACTTCTTGCCGCGGGCGAACCGCTCCTCGACCATCTTCACCAGCCCGTCGACCTCGAAGGGCCGCTCAGGCAGGCAGATGCCGTGGGCGCCGCCGGCCATCCCCGACTCCAGCGCGATCCAGCCCGCGTGGCGCCCCATGACCTCGACGACCATGACCCGCTGATGCGATTCGGCGGTGGTCTTCAGCCGGTCCATCGCCTCGGTGGCGACGCCGACGGCGGTGTCGAAGCCGAAGGTGCGGTCGGTGGAGGAGATGTCGTTGTCGATCGTCTTCGGGACGCCGACGATCGGCAGCCCGGCCTCGGAGAGCATCCGCGCCGCGGTGAGGGTGCCCTCGCCGCCGATCGGGATCAGCACATCTATCCCGTAGTCACGCGCGTGGTCCTTCGAGGTCTCGCATGCCTCGCGCAGCCGGGCGCGCTCCAGCCGGGAGGAACCGAGGATGGTGCCGCCGCGGGCGAGGATGCCGCTGACGGCGTCGAGGTCGAGCTTGTGGTGACGGCCGTCGAGAAGGCCCTTGAAGCCGTCCTCGAACCCGATCACCTCGTCTCCGTGGCCGGCGACCGCGCGGTGCACCACCGACCGGATCACAGCGTTGAGGCCGGGGCAGTCGCCGCCTGCGGTGAGAACTCCGATGCGCATCGTGCTGTGTCTCCTGCTCCCTACGGGTAGATGTGAGCCAGTCCGATTGTTTCATGGGCGGGGTAGTGCTGTATCCCCCTAAGCGGCCAGCGTCTTAATCACGGTCGCAGGTATTGTCAAGAGGACCGGGCCGTTCAATGTGGCCAATTTGTGTCCCATGGGCGCACAAACGGAAAACACCCAAGAACGCCAGAGGAACGGAGAGTGCGCGTGACACGCAGCGTGTACGTGACCGGAGTCGAGCGTGGCGACGGACGCCAGGTCGTGGAGCTGGGGGTGATGGAACTCCTGACCCGTCATGTCGACCGGGTCGGCGTCTTCCGCCCCCTGGTGCACGACGACCCCGATCGCCTCTTCGACCTGCTGCGGGCGCGCTACCGGCTCGGCCAGTCGCCGGAGTCGGTCTTCGGCATGACGTATCACGAGGCGGCCACGCTCCAGGCCGAGCGGGGCGCCGACGAACTGGTCTCGCAGCTCGTCGGCCGCTTCCACGAGGTCGCCGACGCGTATGACTACGTCCTGGTGCTGGGCAGCGACTACGCGGCCACCAGCCTCCCCGACGAGCTGGGGCTGAACGCACGGCTCGCCAATGAGTTCGGCGCCTCGGTGATCACGGTCGTCGGCGGGCAGCGGCAGACCGCCGAATCGGCCGGCGCCGAGGCCCACAACGCCTACCGCGCCTACGAGGCGCAGGGCTGCGATGTGGTCGCGGTGGTCGTCAACCGGGTGGTGCCCGGGGACCGCGAGGCCATCGCCGAGCGGCTGGCCGCCAAGCTGCCGGTCCCCAGCTATGTGCTGCCCGAGGACCAGTCGCTGTCGGCGCCCACCGTCTCCCAGATCGTCCGCACCCTGGGCGCGGAGGTGCTGCTCGGCGATGAGACCGGGCTCTCCCGGGACGTGCGGGACTTCGTGTTCGGCGGCGCGATGCTGCCGAGCTTCCTGCCCGCGCTGACCGAGGGCTGTCTGGTGGTGACGCCCGGGGACCGCGCGGACCTGATCGTGGGCGCGCTGGCCGCGCACAGCGCGGGCGCCCCGTCGATCGCCGGGGTGCTGCTCACCCTGGACGAGCGGCCAGGCCCGGACATCCTGGCGCTGGCCTCGCGGCTGGCCCCGGGGACCCCGGTGGTGTCGGTGGCGGGCGGGTCCTTCCCGACGGCGGCCGAGCTGTTCGCCATCGAGGGCAAGCTCACGGCGAGCGCGCCGCGCAAGGCGGAGACGGCGCTCGGCCTCTTCGAGCGGCATGTGGACACCGCCGCGCTGACCGAGCGCATCTCGGTGGGCCGCTCCGCCCGGGTCACCCCGATGATGTTCGAGCGCGAGCTGATCGAGCGGTCCCGGTCCCGTCGCCGCCGGGTGGTGCTGCCCGAGGGCGCGGAGGAGCGGGTGCTGCGCGCCGCCGACGTACTGCTCCGCCGCGATGTGTGCGATCTCACACTGCTGGGCGAGGAGGACGCGATCCGCAAGCGCGCGGCCGAGCTCGGCATCCAGCTCGCCGAGGCGCAGATCGTCGATCCGCAGACCTCCCCGCTGCGGGAGCGCTTCGCCGAGGGGTACGCGAAGCTGCGCGCCCACAAGGGCGTCTCCTACGAGCTGGCGTACGACGTGGTGGCGGACGTCTCCTACTTCGGCACCCTGATGGTCCAGGAGGGCCTGGCCGACGGCATGGTCTCGGGCGCGGTGCACTCCACCGCCGCCACCATCCGGCCCGCCTTCGAGATCATCAAGACCGCCCCGGGCGCCGAGATCGTCTCCTCGGTCTTCTTCATGTGCCTGGCCGACCGGGTGCTGGTGTACGGCGACTGCGCGGTCAACCCCGACCCGGACGCCGAGCAGCTCGCGGACATCGCCATCCAGTCGGCGACGACGGCCGCCCGGTTCGGGGTGGAGCCGAGGATCGCGATGCTGTCGTACTCCACCGGCACCTCGGGCTCCGGCGCGGATGTGGACAAGGTCCGCAAGGCGACCGAGCTGGTCCGCGAGCGCCGCCCCGATCTGCTGGTCGAGGGTCCGATCCAGTACGACGCGGCGGTGGACGCCGCGGTCGCGGCGACCAAGCTGCCCGACTCCGAGGTGGCGGGCAACGCCACCGTGCTGATCTTCCCGGACCTGAACACCGGCAACAACACCTACAAGGCCGTGCAGCGCTCGGCGGGCGCCGTCGCGGTCGGCCCGGTGCTGCAGGGTCTGCGCAAGCCGGTGAACGACCTGTCCCGCGGGGCACTCGTCCAGGACATCGTCAACACCGTCTCGATCACCGCCATCCAGGCCCAGTCCCCGGCGTCCCCGGCATCCCCCGCACAGAAGGCGCAGTCCGCGTGAACGGCTCCCGAGTCCTCGTCCTCAACTCCGGCTCCTCGTCCGTGAAGTACCAGCTTCTGGACATGGCCGACGGCTCCCGGCCCGCCTCCGGCATCGTGGAGCGGATCGGTGAGGGCCCCGTCGCCGACCACGCGGCGGCCCTCAAGCAGGTCGCCGACGAACTGGCCGCGCAGGGCCTGGGCCTCGACTCGCCCGAGCTGGCGGCGGTCGGCCACCGGGTGGTGCACGGCGGCACCCGGTTCACCGAGCCGACCCTGATCACCGACGAGGTGGTCGAGGAGATCGAGAAGCTGATCCCGCTGGCCCCGCTGCACAACCCGGCCAACGTCACCGGGATCAAGGTGGCCCGCGCGCTGCGCCCGGACCTGCCGCAGGTCGCGGTCTTCGACACGGCGTTCCACTCGACCATCCCGGAGGCGGCGGCCCGCTACGCGATCGACGTGGCGACCGCCGACCGCTGGGGGGTGCGGCGCTACGGCTTCCACGGCACCTCGCACGCGTATGTCTCCCGGGCCACCGCCGCCCTGCTGGGCAAGGACCCCGCGGCGGTCAACACGATCGTGCTGCACCTGGGCAACGGGGCCAGCGCCTCGGCGGTGCGCGGCGGCGTCTGCGTGGAGACCTCGATGGGGCTGACCCCGTTGGAGGGCCTGGTGATGGGTACCCGCTCGGGAGACATCGACCCGGCGGCGATCTTCCATCTGTCCCGGGTGGGCGGTATGTCGACCGATGAGATCGACACGCTGCTCAACAAGCGCAGCGGGCTGGCCGGTCTGTGCGGGGACAACGACATGCGCGAGATCGGCCGCCGGATGGGCGAGGGCGATCAGGCCGCCCAGCTCGCCTTCGACATCTACATCCACCGACTGCGGAAGTATGTGGGCGCGTACACCGCGGTACTCGGGCGGGTGGACGCCATCGCGTTCACCGCCGGTGTGGGGGAGAACTCCGCGGCGGTACGGGAGGCGGCGATGCGCGACCTCACCGCGTTCGGCATCGAGGTGGACGGAGTCCGCAACGCGCTGCGCTCCGCCACGGCGCGGCTGATCTCCACGGAGTCCAGCCGGGTCGCGGTGGCCGTGGTGCCCACCGATGAGGAGCTGGAGATCGCCGGCCAGACGTTCGACCTGGTCAGCGCCTAGCCTCCGGTTCCGGCTCCGCCAGCCCCAAGACTGAAAAATTCCGCTCCGAAACAAACCGATAGGATCAGCCTCATGCGCCGTTCCAAAATCGTCTGCACTCTGGGCCCCGCTGTCGACTCCTACGACCAGCTCAAGTCCCTCATCGAGGCCGGGATGAACGTGGCCCGGTTCAACATGAGCCACGGAACCCACCCGGAGCATGAGGAGCGGTACCACCGCGTCCGCAAGGCATCCGAGGAGACCGGGCACGCGGTCGGCGTCCTCGCCGACCTCCAGGGCCCCAAGATCCGTCTGGAGACCTTCAAGGACGGCCCGGTGGAGCTGGTCCGCGGGGATGAGTTCATCATCACCACCGAGGACGTGGAGGGTGACCGCACCATCTGCGGCACCACCTACAAGGGGCTGCCGGGCGATGTGTCCAAGGGCGACCAGGTCCTGATCAACGACGGCAACGTCGAGC
This sequence comes from Streptomyces sp. 11-1-2, assembly GCF_003595545.1. Classification (NCBI taxonomy): domain Bacteria; kingdom Bacillati; phylum Actinomycetota; class Actinomycetes; order Kitasatosporales; family Streptomycetaceae; genus Streptomyces; species Streptomyces sp. 11-1-2. The sequence goes on along the minus strand of NZ_CP022545.1, from coordinate 7,476,127 downwards.
TGCGGGTCACCGCGGTCGAGGGCTCCCGGGTCCGGACCATCGTCATCGAGGGCGGGGTGATCTCCGACCACAAGGGGATCAACCTGCCGGGTGCGGCGGTCAATGTGCCCGCGCTGTCCGAGAAGGACATCGAGGACCTGAAGTTCGCCCTGCGGATGGGCTGCGACATGGTCGCCCTGTCCTTCGTCCGGGACGCGTCCGACGTCCGGGACGTCCACCGTGTCATGGACGAGGTGGGCCGCCGGGTGCCGGTGATCGCCAAGGTGGAGAAGCCGCAGGCGGTCGCCAATATGACCGAGGTCGTCGCGGCCTTCGACGGGGTGATGGTGGCCCGTGGTGACCTCGCGGTGGAGTATCCGCTGGAGAAGGTCCCGATGGTGCAGAAGCGGCTCATCGAGCTCTGCCGCCGCAACGCCAAGCCGGTGATCGTCGCGACCCAGATGATGGAGTCGATGATCACCAACTCCCGGCCGACCCGCGCCGAGGCGTCCGACGTCGCCAACGCGATCCTGGACGGCACCGACGCGGTGATGCTCTCCGCCGAGTCCTCGGTCGGCTCGTACCCGATCGAGACGGTCAAGACGATGTCCCGGATCGTCCAGGCCGCCGAGCAGGAACTGCTCTCGCGCGGTCTGCAGCCGCTGGTGCCCGGCAAGAAGCCGCGCACCCAGGGCGGTTCGGTGGCCCGCGCGGCCGCCGAGATCGCCGACTTCCTGGGCGCCAAGTCGCTGGTGGCCTTCACCCAGTCCGGCGACACCGCCCGCCGGCTCTCCCGCTACCGCGCCCAGCAGCCGATCCTGGCCTTCACCACGGATGCGGCCACCCGCAACCAGCTCACGCTGAGCTGGGGCGTGGAGTCCTTCGTGGCGCCCTATGTCGAGCACACCGACGCGATGGTCGACCTGGTGGACGCCGAGCTGCTGAAGCTGGGCCGTTACAACGAGGGCGACACCATGATCATCACCGCCGGCTCGCCTCCCGGCGTCCCCGGCACCACCAACATGGTCCGGGTGCACCACCTGGGCGGCGCGAGCCAGTAACGCGCCCGACGCGACCGTGGGCACCGTCTCCGAGTGGAGGCGGTGCCCACGGTCGTTTCCCTCCCGGAGGAGGGGGTGCGGCTCCCGAACGGGTCCTTGATGTCGCGGGGTCACTCCCCGGTCTTGGACAGATGCATACCCGGGATGGTCAGGTCGCCACCGAACTGGCCGGCCTGCGTGACGGTGACATCGGTGAAGAACACCTCGGGGATGTTGACCGGCGGCGGGCTCTTGGGGCTGAAGGTGATCGGGATGAGCCCCAGCAGGTTCCCCTTCAGCTCCTCGGTGTACATGGTCACCGTGCCGTTGCGAATGGTCGAGGTGGACCCTTCGCGCCCCTGCACATGGGTCGTGGTCCCGGCCGGGCCCACCACGAGCTGGTGCAGATCCTTGATGTCCACGCCCGAGGCGGTGAACTTCAGGACCTTCTTGATCTGGCCGCCCTGCGTCTTGACCTCCACGATGCCCTTGTAGTCCAGGCCGTGCAGGGTCAGCAGGGTGCTCTTGAGGGTCCAGGGGTCCTCGGGCAGCAGGCTCGAGGTCGGCTCGGTCTCGGCGTTCTCGTACGCGTCGGCGTCGAACTCCGGGCAGGGGAACGCCTCCTTGCCGTTCGCGTCCTTCGAGGCGGACGAGGAGGGCTTCGGAAGCGCCTTGTCCGCCTTGTCCTTGGCGTCCTCGACGGTCTTCCCCACTCCGTCCACGGTGTCCTTGAGGCCCTTGCCCACCTTGTCCACCGTGTCCTTGACCGGATCGGTGGGCTTGTCGGAGCTCTTGGACTTCGACGCGGACGGAGACGGCGACGAGCTGGGCCCGGCGCTCGACGAGGGGCTCGGCGAGGCGCTCGGCTCGGCCGACTCCTTGGCCTTCTCCCCGGGCGTCAGGATGTCGTGGAGCGCGTCCCCGAGACCCAGCGGGTCCAGGGGGTTCTTGGACTTCGACGGGCTCGGCGAGGCCGAGGTCTCCTCGTCCCCGGCACCGGAGGACGGCGCGGAGGAGGAACGGGACGGAGACGGCGTGGAGGTGGCCTTGTCGTCGTCCGAGCCCGCCTTGCCGTCCGAGGACTTCTCAGAGCCCTTGGAACCGTCCTGGGAGCCCTTCTCGGGCGAACCCTTCGCGTCCTCGGCGCCCTTGTCGTCCTTGGCGTCCTTGTTCTTGGCGTCCTTGTTCTTGGCGTCCTTGTCCTCGCTCTGCGAGTCCGAGGCGTCCTTGCCGCCCTTGGAGTCGTCCTTGTCCGCCTCGTCCGGCTGGGACACACACGGCCCGGGCTTGTAGCGGTCCTCGGGCCGTGGGTTGGCCGAGGCGAGCTGCGGAGTGAGCCCCATGCCCATCAGCACGGCCGTCGGCATGGCGGCCAGCGCTATGGCCTTGCCGGCGGGCACCTGAAGGCGGGTCAGTACCGACTTCTTCGGTGCCGCGTGCCGCGGGCCCGTTCTGACCCGGCGCGGGCTCACTCCCTCCGGCTGCTCGGGTCGGTCTTCACCCCGCACGGTGCCTCCCATTCCTGGCTTCCTGGTCCGGTGCGGACCCGGCCCCAGCCGGTTCCGGCACGTTGTCACCGTTCCCGTCGTCCTGCGGCACCGCTCCCGGCTTCTCGGCCGGCTGCGCGGAGGGAGTCTCACCCGGTGCCCAGGAGATGCTCATGCCGCCGCCGAACAGCGCGAGCAGGAATCCCATCAGGAAGCCGCCGAAGTTCGATACGGGGATCGACACCAGGCCGAGCAGGATCGTGGCGACTCCGGCGAACACCCGCACCATGGGCTGGAACCACATGGTCAGGCCCAGGACCACCAACAGCACCCCGATGATCAGCGAGGCCGATCCGGCGGTGGTGGACATGTTGATGGTGAATCCGCCCGCGTTGACGTCGTTGTACGGGAAGTACATGATCGGCACCCCCGCCAGCAGGCTCAACAGCCCTGCCCAGAACGGGCGCTGCCAGCGCCACGCCCTGAAGGACCCCCGCCAACGGCTGATGCGGTCACTCGCCCCCGGCGACTCGGCACTCATCGAAAACAGCTCCCTGGGGCCGGCGATCGGTGTGATCGCGGTTGTTCTACAGCAGTACTAGCGTGGCGCATACGCGCTGCTGATCGATGCCCGGGTGAGGGGCAGCGCCGCGGCCCCTCACCCTCAGCTCAACGGATCAGAAGCACTCGTTCTTGCCCTTGCTGACCTTCATCGAAAGGCCAGAGAGCTTGAACGTGCCCGCACTGGTCGCCCAGGCGGTCTGCTTCACACCGGTCAGCGTCGCGGAATCGGCCTGCTGGCCGAACGAACCGGGATCGGCCGCATCGCCCTTGTTGATGCCGGGACCCTTATGGGCGTCACCCGCCGCCACACCGATGTCGATCCCACGGAACGTGGCGTCCGCGTCGAGCTGATCGAGATCGATGAAGAGGTTCTTGGCCTCGACCTGCTTGCTGCCGTTGCCCGCCGTCAGCTTCAGCGTCACATCGCCGAAGACGGGAACCGGGACCACGACGGACTGGCACAGGCCCTTGAGCTTCGCGCTCTTGAACGCCGACACCGCGACGGGGATCTTCTTGCCCCCGTGCTGGGTGTCAAGCGCGCCGTACTGCGCGAACCCGGTGCCGTCGAGCCGGTCGACCGAGACCTTGAACTGCTGACCGGACACGTTGAACGAGGCCGCGAGCGCACCCTGGGACAGGGCGACGCCGATCGCGGCCGTGGCAGCAACGCTCGGCACCATGACAACGGCGAACCGCTTCCATCTGGTGCCGCCACGAGCCACGGACTCCATGACTTTCCTCCTTCTCGGACGTACATCTCCGGCCGGGGCGAAGCCCCGGACCTGGGATGGGAGAAGTGCTACGTCCTCGGGAAGGAGAGCGCCCACGTCTCACAGGCGCACACCGCACCCGCAACACCGGCGATCACCCCCGAGCGACAACCACTGGCCACGCAATCTCGCGCAACCTCCTGGACAGGCCCTGCCTTTGGGGCAGAGACCCCCCTGTCCACGGCCGACGCCACTGCCGCCGGCCTGCCCGGTGGGGACCCAACCACACCGACGCGCCGACCGGATGCCGAGCTACGGGAGGGATGGACCGAGCTTGGCCGATCGTGGTCCATTCCAGGCCCAGGCACAAGGGGTTCGTTACTAGCGAGTAACGGACGGATAACCGAACTGCGGCAGGACGGTCGAGATCAGGCACGCAGGGTTGCCGGACAGTGACCGGAAAGAGAGGGAGATTCACTCCAAGACCGGACAAAGGCCGGGCTCGCACTTACTGGCAGTAACAGCGACCGCGTTTACCAAGTTTTGGTAAAGAGCGGCCGCTGTGTTGTTTGAGGAGCCCGAGGTCAGAACAGCACGCGCGCCAACGCGCTGCGCGCCGCCACCACTCGGGGGTCCTCACCGCCGATCACCTCGAACAGGCTCAGGAGATGAACGCGCGCCGCGTCCCGATCGTCCCCCGCCGTACGACGCACCGTCTCCACCAACCGCCCGAAGGCGTCTTCCACATGACCGCCCACCAAGTCCAGGTCGGCCGCCGTGATCTGGGCCTTGGCATCCGCGGGGCTCTCCGCCGCCGCCTTGCGCGCCTGCGTGGCGTCCACTCCCTGAACCCGCTCCAGCAACTGGGCCTGGGCCAGGCCCAGCTTCGCCTCGCCGTTGGCGGGGTCGTCGGCGAGCACGCTCTGGTACGCCCGCACCGCACCGCCCAGGTCCCCGGCGTCCAGCGCCTGATGGGCCGCGCCGAGCGCGGTCTCCTGCGGCGACTCGGGGACCTCCGGGGCGGCCTCCTCGGCGCCCTCGTCCTGGGCGCCGGGTTCAACAGGTGTACCCACGATGCCGAACTGCTGCTCGGCCGCCTGGATGAGCTGGTCCAGCACCTGGCGGATCTGCGCCTCGGGCGCGGCACCCTGGAAGAGCGGCACCGGCTGGCCCGCGATCACCGCGAAGACCGCGGGGATGCCCTGGACGCCGAACTGCTGGAAGAGCATCTGGTTGGCGTCGACGTCGATCTTCGCGAGGACGAACTGCCCCGCGTACTCCGTGGCCAGCCGCTCCAGGATGGGGCCGAGCTGCTTGCACGGCTCGCACCACTCGGCCCAGAAGTCGATGACGACCGGCACTTCGGTGGAGCGCTGCAGGACGTCCTGCTGAAAACCCGCTTCGTCGACATTGAAGATCAGACGGGCGGGCGCGGCTGCGCCCCCGGAGCCGGCCGCCTGGGCCCGCGCCTTCTCCGCCTTCTGCTTCGCTTCTCCGGCCGCCTTCACCGCGGCGAGGTCGACCACTCCACTCATGGACATGTTCCGTGGCTGCATGGTCCCATCCTCCCCTCTTCCCGCGGTGAAGGGAAAAGCGCATCGGCCGATGGCCCGGCCGTGGCACACCCTTACGCTACGAGCCGTAGCGTAACTCACCAGGGACGGTGTGCGGTACTGGCGGGTAGGGTGCCGCGCATGAGCCCGTCCGCACGCCGCACCGGGCGCCCGCGCAGCGCCGAGGCCGACCGAGCCATCCTGGGCGCCACGCGTGCCGCCCTGGTGGAGCTGGGCTGGGCGAAGCTGACGCTGGGCGATGTGGCGGCCCGCGCCGGGGTCGCCAAGACGACCCTCTACCGCCGCTGGGCGAGCAAGTGCGAGCTGGTGGTGGACGCCATCGCGGCGGTCTTCGACGAGCACCTGGACGCGACCGACCGCGGCAGTCTGCACGCCGATGTGGAGGCCGTGGTGATCCGGCTGGGGGCGCTGCTGGAGCGACCCGAGACGGGCACCGCGCTGATGGCCGTCATCGCGGAGGCCATGCACGACAAGGCGCTGCGGTGCCGGGTGCGCTCGGCGATCGTGGACCGGCAGAAGCGGCTGGTCACGGTCGGCCGGGAGCGCGCCCGGCTCCGCGGTGAGCTGCCGCGCGAGGAGGACCCGGAGGCGGCGGCCCGCAACGCGGACCTGATCTTCGACACGGTCGCCGGGGCGGTGCTCCACCGGCTGATGATCAGCGCGGAACCGGTGGACCCGCGGTGGGCCCGGGACTTCACGGACCTGCTGTTGTACGGGCTGACCGGGGCGGATTCCGGCGGCGCCGCGGCCGGACCCGCCCCGGAGGGGGCTCAGAAGCCGGCCGGCTCCGTGTAGACCCCCCACTCGTCGCGGAGGGCGTCGCAGATCTCGCCGAGGCTCGCCTCGGCGCGCACCGCCTTCAGCATCGGCTCGATCATGTTGGAGCCCTCGCGGGCGGCGGCGACCAGCGCCCCCAGCCCCTCGGCGATCTCGGCCTCGTCCCGGCCGGCCTTACGGGCACCCAGCACTCGCACCTGCTCGCGCTCGACCTCGTGGCTGACCCGCAGAATCTCCAGATCGCCGGTGACCGAACCCTCGTGGCAGTTGACGCCGACGACCTTCTTGTCCCCCTTCTCCAGGGACCGCTGGTACCGGAAGGCGGATTCGGCGATCTCGCCGGTGAACCAGCCGTCCTCGATGCCCTGGAGGATGCCGGCGGTGATCGGCCACTCGGGCTGCCGTCCGTCCGGCACCGTGCGGCGGCCGCGCTCCTTGATCTGCTCGAAGATCTTCTCGGCGTCGGCCTCGATCCGGTCGGTCAGCGCCTCGATGTACCAGGAACCGCCCAGCGGATCGGCCACATTGAGGACCCCGGTCTCCTCCATCAGCACCTGCTGGGTGCGCAGGGCGATCTCGGCGGCCTGCTCGCTGGGCAGGGCCAGGGTCTCGTCCAGGGCGTTGGTGTGCAGCGAGTTGGTGCCGCCGAGGACCGCGGCGAGGGCCTCCACGGCCGTCCGTACGACGTTGTTGTACGGCTGCTGGGCGGTGAGCGAGACCCCGGCGGTCTGAGTGTGGAACCGCAGCCACTGCGCCTTCTCGGTTCTCGCCCCGTAGACATCGCGCATCCAGCGGGCCCAGATCCGGCGGGCGGCGCGGAACTTGGCGATCTCCTCGAAGAAGTCGACATGCGCGTCGAAGAAGAAGGACAGCCCGGGCGCGAAGGTGTCGACGTCCAGCCCGCGGGAGAGGCCGAGCTCCACATACCCGAAGCCGTCGGCGAGGGTGTACGCCAGCTCCTGCGCGGCCGTCGCCCCGGCCTCGCGGATGTGGTAGCCGGAGACCGACAGCGGCTTGTACGCCGGGATGCCCTCGGAGCAGTACTCCATCAGGTCGCCGATCAGCTTCAGATGCGGCTCGGGCGGGAAGAGCCACTCCTTCTGCGCGATGTACTCCTTGAAGATGTCCGTCTGGAGCGTGCCGTTGAGCCGCGAGATGTCCACACCCTGGCGCTCGGCGGCGACCAGGTACATGCAGAAGACGGGGACGGCCGGACCGCTGATGGTCATCGAGGTGGTGACATCGCCGAGCGGGATGTCCTTGAAGAGGATCTCCATGTCGGCGGCGGAGTCGATGGCGACACCGCAGTGGCCGACCTCGCCGAGCGCATGCGGATCGTCGGAGTCGCGGCCCATCAGGGTCGGCATGTCGAAGGCGACCGACAGCCCGCCGCCGCCCGCCTTGAGGATCATCTTGTAGCGCTCATTGGTCTGCTCGGCATTGCCGAACCCCGCGAACTGGCGGATGGTCCAGGCCCGGCCCCGGTATCCGGTGGCGTAGAGGCCACGGGTGTACGGGAACTCGCCGGGCCAGCCGATCCGCTCGAACCCCTCCACGGTGTCGCCCGGGGCGGGTCCGTAGACCGGCTCGACGGGGTCCCCCGACAACGTCGAGCGCGTCCAATCCCTTGGGGGCTTCGCCCCCAAACCCCCGGCCGCGTCACGCTTGTGTGCCGCGTCGTACCGGGCCTGCCACCGTCGGCGGCCCGCCTCAATGCCTTCGGCGTCCATACTCCAAAAGTACTAGGACGTCCTACTAATTGTCGACGCGAGACTCACCATACTGGGCCGAACGGGGACATTCACTCCCCGGCCGCGCGCCTCGTCCAGCCCCGGACGGGACGCGCGGAAGGGCCGCAAACCGCCGGTCAGACCTGCGCGGGTGCCGCCGTCGCGCCGCTGACCAGCGGCTCCACCTCGTGGGTGACCTTGCGCTCGACGAAGAACGCGGCCGTCGGGATGGTGCCCGCGACCAGGACCCACAGCAGCTTGCCGAACGGCCATTTGGCCTTGGAGCCGAGGTCGAAGGCGAAGACCAGGTAGATGATGTAGAGCACACCGTGGATCTGGGAGACCACGAGCGTGAGGTCCTCGCCCGTGTCGAAGCCGTACTTGAACACCATGCAGGTGCAGAGCACGAGCAGCATCACTGCGGTGAGGTAGGCCATGACCCGGTAGCGGGTCAGCACGCTGCGTTTCATGCCCTGAGCGTAACCGCCCGTTCCGGGGCGATCTTCGCCGCCCCCGGGTCTTCGTCAGCTGTCCTCGAAGTCCTCCGCGGCGACCCGCAGCGGGCGCAGCAGCTCGAAGATCCTGCCGCAGTCCTCGGCGTCGTAGACCCCGAGCCCGAATTCCATCGCCATCAGATCGCGGGTGGCCGATTCGACCACCTCACGGCCCCGGCCGGTGATCGAGGCCAGGGTGCCGCGGCCGTCGTTGGGGTTCGGCCGCTTGTCGACCAGACCCGATTTGACCAGGCGGTCCACCGTATTGGTGACCGAGGTCGGGTGGACCATCAGCCGCTCGCCGATCTTGGACATCGGCAGCTCACCGGACTTGGAGAAGGTGAGCAGCACCAGCGCCTCATAGCGGGCGAAGGTCAGTCCGTACGGTCTGACGACCGCGTCGACCTGGCTGAGCAGAATCTGGTGGGCCCGCATGATCGAGGTGATCGCGCCCATGGAGGGCACGGACCCCCACCGCTGCTTCCAGAGTTCATCGGCACGGGCGATGGGGTCGAACGACAGGCTGAGCGGCTTCGGCACACCACCGACCCTACCGGCCGGTCATATCGTGGTCAGCCCTATCTCACACTTCGGGCCGGGCGGGCCCGGAGACGGTGCGCCGCACCTCCAGCGCCACCAGCAGCGAGCACAGCGCCCCGCAGCCACCCGCCGTCGCGGCGACCACATGGACCGGTACGAACTCGGCGACCGCGCCGGAGACCGCCATGCCAAGACCCTGCGCGGTCATCAGCCCGGCCGTCAGCACCGTCATCGCCCGGCCGCGCAGCTCGTCCGGTACGGCGGCGAGGAACCACTGGTCGAGGCCGAGGCTGTAGGCGATACCGCAGCCGGTCAGCAGCTGCAGGGCCAGCGCCCAGCCGAACGAGGGACGGACGGCGTACCCCAGGGCGGGCAGCATCGCCAGGACGCCGACCGGCAGCGTCAGCCGGGCCCGGGCCCGCGGTCCCAGCAGCGAGCCCACCAGCACCTCACTGGCGACCGCCCCGACCGGCATCCCGCACATCAGCAGCCCGAGCCCCACCGAGCCGAGCCCCAGCCCATCGGAGTACGGCGTCAGCAGGGCCTCCGGCATCACCACGAACATCGGCGGCACCCACGACAGCAGCATCAGCGCCCGGATCCGGCGGTCCGCGAACAGCCGCCGCATCCCGCTCAGCGAGTCCCCGAGCAGGGGGCACCTCCCAGCGGTAGCTGGGGGAGCCCCGCCCCCGGCCACCTGCCGCGCCGGACGGCGGCGGGTGCCGAAGCGCAGCACCAGCGCCGAGCCGACGAGCGCCGCGGCCGTGAGCGCCAGCGCGGCCCGCGGCGAGACGGCGACGAGCAGCAGCCCGCCAACCCCGAACCCGGCGAGCTGCGCGGTCTGGGAGGTGATCCGGATGACCGAGCGGCCCAGGACGAAGGCGTCGCCCTCGCCGAGGATGTCGCCGAGCGTCGCCGACCGGGTCCCGCTGAACACCGGCGAGATCGCGGCGGGCACACAGCGCAGCGCGAGCAGCGCGGCCACCGGCATCCCCGGCACCACCATGGCGGCCACGCATCCGGCGTGCACCAGATCGCAGACCACCAGCACCCGGCGGGCCGGGAAGCGGTCGGCGACGGAGGACAGCAGGGCGCCGCCGATCACATACGGCAGCATCGAGGTGGCGAACGTCAGGGCGCTGAGCAGCGGCGATCCGGTGAGCCGGTAGACCAGCACGGACAGCGCGAGCTGGCCGACCACCTCGCCGAGCATGGAGACCAGGTGCGCGGCGAAGACGGCCCGGAACTCCCGGACCGCGAACACCGCGCCGTAGCCAACGCCCCCCGGACCCCGCGACGGCCCCTGGTCGTCACCGGGCGCGAGCTCGGGTCGGGAGGCGTGCGCGTCGGGGCGCGACTCGAGAGGGCCCGTGGTACCGGGCCCGGAGGGCGTTGCCATGCCGGAAGCGTGCCCGTACGGGCGGGGCGGGCTCTAGTGTTTCGGCCTGAGCCGAATCTTCGCGATCGGGGGGCGAGACCATGCCACTGCATATGAATTTCGGCGCCGACGATCTGCTGCGCTGCCGGTTCGCCATCTCGCCCCTGTGCCAGACGCACGAGGCGGTGCGCACGCTGCGCCGGACCGAGCGGCACGGGTACCACCTGCCGTGGCTGCGGCGGGTGCGGGAGGCGGTGGCCGGGCTCGATCTGTCGGAGCTGTGGCTGCTGATGCCGGGCCGGGGCGGCTACACCCCGGACTTCCTGGGGCCGCCGCCGGAGGTGCCGTACGCGCCGTTCGAGGACGAGCTGGCGCGACTGCGGGCCACGGACCCCGCCGCCGCCCACCGTGAGCTGGTCCTGTCCCTGGCATGCACGCCGGGGGCCGCCGAGTCCCCGCGGGGCCGGGCGATGCTGGCCGATCCGGCGCGCGCGGTCCAGCGGCTGGCCGAGGTGACCGAACGGGCCTGGCAGGCCCTGGTCGCACCGGACTGGCCCCGGCTGCGGGCCCTGCTGGAGGCCGATATCGGCTATCGCTCACGGCAGTTGGCCGACGGCGGCCTGGAGCGGCTGTTCGCGGATCTGCGGCCCGCGCTGCACTGGACCGACGGCACGCTCACCATCCGTACCTCCGCGAGCCCCGCCCGGACGCAGGACCTGGGCGGCCGGGGGGTGCTGCTGATGCCCAGCGTCTTCGTCTGGCCGGACGTGGTGAGCGGCTTCGCCCCGCCGTGGCAGCCCACGGTGATCTATCCGGCGCGCGGGGTCGGCGGGCTGTGGCGGGAGCCGGACGCGGAGGGGAGGGACGCGCTCGTACGCCTCCTGGGCGCGGGCCGCGCGGCGGTCCTCGCCGGTCTGGAGGAACCCGCCTCCACCTCGGCCCTGGCCGCGCGCCTGGGCCTCGCGCCCTCGTCGGTCTCGGCCCATCTCGCGGTGCTGCGCGGAGCCGGACTGCTCAGCTCACGGCGCCAGGGCCATCAGGTGCTGTACGAGCGCACGCCGCTCGGCATGGCCCTGGTGGGCGGGGGCTGAGGGGCCCCGAGGCGGTCAGTCGGACAGATGGCGCTCGACCGTCTCGACCTTGGAGGTCAGACCGTCCGTGACGCCCGGGCGGATATCGGCCTTGAGGACCACCGAGACCCGGGGCGCCCGCGCCTCCACCACGGCGACGGCGCGCTTGACGACGTCCATGACCTCGTCCCACTCGCCCTCGATCGAGGTGAACATCGCGTCCGTACGGTTCGGCAGCCCCGACTCACGGACCACCCGCACCGCGTCGGCGACGTACTCCCCCACATCCTCGCCGACGCCCAGCGGCGTCACCGAAAAGGCGACGATCATGCGTTGACCACGCCCTCCTTACGGGCGCGGGCCGCGATCACACCGGCCTCGGTCTCCCGCTTGAGCTTGCGCTCGGCGAAGAAGCCGCCGGTGGGCAGGACGGAGAGGACGAAGTACAGGGCCGCGGTCTGCCACTTCCACTTGGTGCGGTTCCAGGCGTCCGCCCAGAAGACCACGTAGAGGATGAAGAGCACGCCGTGCACCATGCCCATCACCGGCACCGCGTTGAAGTCCGAGGTGCGCTTGAGCACCGAGCAGATGAGCAGCAGCAGGAACGACACGGCCTCGGGCGCGGAGACCAGGCGGAGCCGGCGCAGCGCGGTGGCGGTCTTGAAGTCCACGAGAGCACCTTCGTGTGAAGAGGGGTACGGCAGAACACAGACCGGCTTGTGAATGAATGCACAAGCCTGCGCCCATTGTCGCAGCTTCGCGGGCGATCATGGCCCGGGGGGCACCCCCAGCCCCCGGCGCTCCCTGTCCGCCGACGTCAGAGCCCGCTACCGTCGGCTCCGTGGCTCAGTTTCGGCTCCAGGAAAGCAGGGTGCTCGCGGTCGACCTGACCGGCGACTCCGTGAAGGCCAAGAACGGCGCGATGGTCGCCTACGAGGGGGATATGACCTTCAAGAAGAAGACCGGCGGCGGCGAGGGGCTGCGCGGGATGGTGACCCGGCGGCTCACCGGGGAGCAGATGGCGGTCATGGAGGTGAAGGGGCACGGCACGTGCTACTTCGCCGACCGGGCGAGCGAGATCAACCTGGTCTCGCTGCACGGCGAGAAGCTCTATGTGGAGTCCAGCAATCTGCTGTGCACGGACTCCGCGCTGCGCACCGGCGCCTCCTTCACCGGGCTGCGCGGCTCCTCGCAGGGCAACGGCCTGTTCACCACGACTGTGGAGGGCACCGGCCAGGCCGCGCTCGTCTCGGCCGGCACGGCGATCGTGCTGCGCGTCACCCCGCAGACCCCGCTGCAGGTCGACCCGGGCGCGTACCTCGCCCACACCGGCGGCCTCAAGCAGCACTTCCAGGCGGGAGTGAACTTCCGGGCGCTGATAGGCGAGAGCGGCGGGGAGTCCTTCCAGATCCGCTTCGAGGGCGACGGGCTCGTCTACGTCCAGCCCAGCGAACGCAACACGATCGGAGGTGAGATCTGATGCCGTTCAGGTTGCTCACCTCGCGCATGGTCGAGGCCCAGGTGCTCCCCGGCCAGACCCTGTTCAGCCAGCGCGGCGCGATGCTCGCGTACCGCGGGGACGTACGGTTCACCCCCAGCATCACCGGCGGGCAGCGCGGGGTGCGCGGGATGATCGGGCGGCGGATAGCCGACGAGGACACCCCGCTGATGACCGTCGAGGGCCAGGGCACGGTGATGTTCGGGCACGGCGGCCATCACGTCCAGGTCATCGACCTGGTCGGCGACACCCTCTACGTGGAGTCGGACCGGCTGCTGGCCTTCGACGGCTCGCTGCGCCAGGGCACGATGTTCATGGGCTCCCAGGGCGGGGTGATGGGCATGGTGCGCGGCCAGGTCACCGGACAGGGGCTGTTCACCACCACCCTGGAGGGGCACGGCTCCGCGGCGGTCATGGCGCACGGCGGGGTGCTGGAACTGCCGATCGGCCCGGGACGTCCGGTGCATGTCGATCCGCAAGCCTATGTCGCCCACCGGGGTGATGTTCGCAATAAGCTCTCGACGGCGATCGGCTGGCGCGAAATGGTGGGCCGGGGCTCGGGGGAGGCGTTCCAACTGGAGCTGTCCGGCACCGGCATGGTCTATGTCCAGGCATCGGAGGAGAAGCTGTGAACGGCCCCGTCATCCACGACGCCTGGACGCTGCCGGTCGACGACAACATCAACCCGTACGCCTTCAGCGTGGACCTGAACGGCCAGTGGTTCCTGCAGAAGGGGAAGATGGTCGCCTACTACGGGCAGATCGACTTCCATGGCGTCGGGCTCGGCCACCTCGACCACCTCATCGCGTACAGCTTCCACTCCCCGCTGCACGCGGCGGACTGGGTGGTGGCCGAGGGCAAGGGGAAGATGGTGCTCGCGGACCGCGCCTTCGACGTCAACTCCTATGACCTGGACGACGGCAACCTGTCCATCCGGTCCGGCAATCTGCTCGCCTTCCAGCCGTCGCTGTCGCTGAAGCAGTCCATCGTCCCGGGCTTCCTCACCCTCATCGGCACCGGGAAGTTCGTGGCCGCCTCCAATGGGCCCGTGGTCTTCATGGAGCCGCCGATCCGGGTGGATCCGCAGGCGCTGGTGGGCTGGGCGGACTGCCCGACACCGTGCCACCACTACGACCACCAGTATCTGCGTGGCTTTCTCGGGGCCGTCAGGTCGCGCACGGGGATCGGGGGCGCCTCGGGCGAGGAGCACCAGTTCGAGTTCGTGGGCGCGGGGACCGTACTACTGCAGTCCACCGAGCAAGTCGTCGCCGAAATATCGGTTGGCGAGACAGGGGGTACCGGTTCGTGAGCGCGAGCGTGCGGAGTGTAACGTCGAACAGGTGACCTCTAGCCCGATGCATCCATTGGTTCGGAATTCAACTTCTATAGGTAGAATACATCCCATGGAGACCGAGAACGGCACGCGCTGGCTCAGCGATGAGGAACAGCGCGCGTGGCGCACCCACCTGGATGTCAGCCGGCTGCTGACCTACCAGCTCGAAAAAGACCTGCAGCCGTTCGGCCTGACCATGAACGACTACGAGATCCTGGTCAACCTCTCGGAGTCGGAGGACCGCCGGATGCGGATGAGCGACCTCGCCTCCGCGACCCTGCAGTCCAAGAGCCGGCTGTCCCATCAGATCACCCGGATGGAGAACGCCGGCCTGGTCCGCCGCGAGAACTGCGAATCCGACCGACGGGGGCTGTACGCCGTGCTGACCGAGCACGGCTGGGAAACCATGCGCAAGGTCGCACCCCACCATGTGGCGTCCGTGCGCAACCACTTCATCGATCTGCTCGCGCCGGAGGACCTCAAGGCGCTGTACGGATCGCTGGTGCCCGTCGCCGAGCATCTGCGCGCCCAGCGGGGCCGGGTCTGACACCACGGCCGCCCTCCGGACGCCGGGTGCGGCCGGAGGGCGTCAGGTCTTGCGCAGATCGGGGGCGGGGACCCCGATGAGCAGAGCGCGCAGGGCATTCCAGGCCGTACGCAGAGCGCGCGTGACGGCCGGCGGGTCGCTGCCCATGATCCGCGTCCACGCTCCGCAGTCGTCGGGCAGCACGCTCACGCCGAAGGCCAGGCCGGTGCTCAGCAGGGCCTCGTGCAAGGTGTCGGCGACCCGCGCCGCGGGGGCGAGCGGAGTGACCGCGTAGAGCGTGGCCATCAGGTCGTGCCCGCCGAAGACCGCCGGGCCGGTCACCGAGCCCGGCTCACGCGGATCCAGGCGGACGGTGTCGACCACCACCGGCTCGCCGTCGGGACGCATGATCTCCAGGTCGCTGAAGAGCAGGCGGTAGGCGTGCCGTTCACCCCGGGCCAGCCGGCCGGCCGCGATCGTCTCGCCCAGCACGACGGTGGCCGTGGGGTCGGCGGTCAAGCGGGTCTGCTGGTAGAAGCGCGCGTCCCGGTACGGGATCAGCGGGTCGGGCAGGTACTCGACATAGCTGTGGGCGGCGGCGGTGAGGTGGACGACCTGCGTGGCGTGGTCGAACTCCATGCGGTGCAGCTTGGTGGCGGCCTGCGTCGTCAGATGTACGGCGGTCCCGGGGCCGCACTCGACGTCGACGCGGTTGCGGTCGGCCTGGACGATGCCGCCGCCGGTGGACATGAGATAGGTCACCGGCATGTCCGGCCGCAGCGGGTCCACATACAGCGGCCGCATGATCTGGAGCGGGGACTTCTGGTAGCGGTGGACCAGTTCGCTGCGGTCGCCGACCCGCGCATAGCCCAGTTCGAGCAGGCCGACCTTGCCGGGGCGCCCGGCGGCCAGGGTGTCCGGAGTGCCGGCCAGGTCGAGCATCCGGGCCGGTACCCGCCGGGGTTCGTAGTGTGCGGGGTGCAGCCGCGCGGGCGCCTCGGTCATGCGGAAGCCGCCTCCTGGCCGATCTGCCGGGCGGCCTCCTGGGACAGGAGGAAGTCGGCGATGGTGGCCAGGCCCTCTCCGGTCAGGGAGTTGGTGAGCACCACTGGCCGGCCCTGCCGGACGTGATGGGCGTCCGACTCCATCCGGTCCAGGTCGCATCGCACATACTGGGCGATGTCGATCTTGTTGATGACGAGCAGCTCGCACTCGGTGATGCCCGGACCCCGCTTGCGGGGCATCTTGTCGCCCTCCGCGGTGTCCAGCACGAACAGGAAGAGGTCGACGAGTGCCGGGCTGAAGGTGAGCGTCAAGTTGTCGCCGCCGCTCTCGAAGAGCAGCGTGTCCACCTCGGGGAAGCGCTCCAGGATCTCGTCGGCCGCGGCCTGGTTCATCGTCGGGTCGTCCCGGACCGCGGTGTGCGGGCAGGCTCCGGTCTCGACACCGACGATGCGGTCCGCGGCGAGGATCCCGTCCAGGGTGCGCCGCACATGGGCGGCGTCCTCCGTGGTGTAGATGTCGTTGGTGATGACGGCGGGAGTCCGGCCGCGGGCGATCAGCACCGGGACGAGCGCCTCGATCAGCGCGGTCTTGCCGGAGCCGACCGGCCCGGCGATGCCGACGCGCAGCACGCCGTCCTTCGGGCGCCGGATCAACTCGTCGTGGTCATGGTGGTGGTGGGAGCCTCGGACCTGTGTGGGGTCGTGCATGGTGATTCCTTGTCCGGAGTGGGGGTGTCTTCTCGGTGGCAGGCAGGGCGCTAGCTCGCGAACAGCCGTGCCTCGGCGCGCTCGTGACGGCCGGCCATGATGTCGGCCACGGGGACGCATCCGCCGAGGTCGGCCAGGTCCCGGTCCAGCGCCGCCGCCACGGTCTCCTCGATGACGGGGGCGGCGCCGTGCAGCACGACCTGGGCCCGGCGGTGGTCGGTGAGCCGCAGTCGCAGGGCCGCCCCCACGAAGCTGGCCGCGAAGGCGAACAGCTCGCAGGTGACCGCCTGGCGCGTGGTGAGGCCGTTCGCCGCGTGGACGACGCCGGCGACGACCGGCTGGCAGCCGCGCACCGCACCGTCCCGGTGCAGCGTGCGGTACCGCTCGAGCTGCGGCGTCCCGTAGACCTCGCCGGCCAGGTCGAGCAACTGCCGTCCGGTGCGGACCGCGGCCTGCCGGGCCTCCCGGCCCAGCTTGGTGGCGTACAGCCGCCGTTCCACGGCCACCACCCCGTCCCAGTCGTCCGCCGCCACCGCGCGGTGGGTGAGGGCGAGGGCGGTCGCGTCGGCCGGCCCCGCGCTGTGGCGGAGCAGGTCGTGGAGGAGGGCGGGCAGGCTGCGCGGGGTGACCGCACGGGCCTGCTGGAAACCCTCCAGTCCGTGGGAGAGGGTGTAGTAGCCGCTGGGGAAGGCCGAGTCGGTGAGCTGGAGCCCGGTCAGCAGGGCCGCGACCGGCATCGGTTCGTTCACGCTGGGTTTCCGTTCCTGCCGGGTGGCCGTCCGTCGAGGTCGGGCCGCGGGGTCCGCAGGGCACGCGAGCGCCCCTGCGGACCGTCCTGGGGGTGCGTCAGACGATGTAGAAGAGCTGGTTGAGCGGGAGGCGCTCGGCCGGCTCGATGGTGGCGGGCTCGCCGTCGACGGTGACCTTGTAGGTCTCCGGGTCCACCTCGATCCGCGGCAGCGCGTCGTTGCGGACCATGTGCTGCTTGCCGACGGTCCGGCAGCGCCGCACGGGCTCGATCCGCCGCCCGAGGCCCAGTTCGCCGGGGACGCCGGCGGCGATGGCCGCCTGGGACATGAAGGTGACGGACGTACGCTGCCGGGCGCGGCCGAAGCTGCCGAACATCGGCCGGTAGTAGACCGGCTGAGGCGTCGGCAGGGAGGCGTTGGGGTCGCCCATCAGGGCCCAGTTCACCATGCCGCCCTTGACGATCAGCTTGGGCTTGGCGGCGAAGGAGTTGATCGGCCAGAGCACGATGTCGGCGAGCTTGCCGGGCTCGAGCGAGCCGATCACATCGGAGGCGCCCACCGCGATCGCCGGGTTGATGGTGAGCTTCGCCAGGTAGCGCAGCACGCGCGCGTTGTCGTTGCGGGAGCTGTCCTCGGCGAGCGCACCGCGCACCTCCTTGCAGTGGTGCGCGGTCTGGAAGGCACGGGCGAAGGACTCGCCGACGCGCCCCATGGCCTGGGAGTCGGAGGAGAAGATGCTGATCACGCCGAGGTCGTGCAGTACCGTCTCGGCCGCGATGGTCTCGGCGCGCACCCGGCTGTCGGCGAAGGAGACGTCCTCGGGGATGTTGCGGGACAGATGGTGGCAGACCATCACCATGTCCAGCAGCTCGTCCACCGAGTTGATGGTGTACGGCAGGGTGGGGTTGGTGGAGGCCGGCAGGACGTTGGGCTCGCCGGAGACCCGCATGATGTCGGGGGCGTGACCGCCGCCCGCACCCTCGGTGTGGAAGGTGTGGATGGTCCGGCCGTCGATCGCGGACAGGGTGTCCTCGAAGAAGCCGCCCTCGTTGAGGGTGTCGGTGTGGATGGCGAGCTGGACGTCGTGCTCGTCGGCGACCCGCAGCGCGTTGTCGATGGTGGCCGGAGTCGCGCCCCAGTCCTCGTGCACCTTCAGACCGGCCACGCCCGCCTCGACCTGCTCGCGCAGCGCCTCGGGCAGGCTGCCGTTGCCCTTGCCGAGCAGACCCACGTTGACCGGCAGGTCCTCGACGGCCTCCAGCATCCGCTGGATGTTCCACGGGCCGGGGGTGCAGGTGGTGCCGTTGCTGCCGTCGGTCGGCCCGGTGCCGCCGCCGAAGAAGGTGGTGATGCCGTTGGACAGGCCCTCCTGGGCCTGCTGGGGCGAGATGAAGTGGATATGGGTGTCGACGCCGCCGGCGGTGGCGATCAGGTGCTCACCGGATATGACCTCGGTGCCGGGGCCGATGACCAGCTTGGAGTCGACACCGTTCTGCACGTGCGGGTTGCCTGCCTTGCCCACTCCGACGATCAGTCCGTCCCGGACCCCGATGTCGCCCTTGACGACGCCCAGCACCGGATCGAGGACCACCACGTTGGTGATCACCAGGTCCAGCGCACCCTCGCGGTTGAGCGCGGCGGGGTCCTGGGCCATGCCGTCACGGATGGCCTTGCCGCCGCCGTAGACGGCCTCGTCGCCGTAGGAGCCGGCGTTGTGGTCGTACTCGACCTCGACGACCAGGTTGGTGTCGGCGAGGTGGAACCGGTCGCCCACGGTGGGGCCGAACAGGTCCGTGTACTGCTTGCGCGGGATGATCGCCATCAGTGGTCGGCTCCCTCGTTCTCGGTGTCGGCGTTGCCGCCGGTGTCGGCGAATCCCAGTTGTCCGGCGCGGCGCAGCGCGGCGCGCCGGGTGTCGTCGGCGTTCAGGCCGCCGTCCACGAGTCCGGCGAAGCCGATGAGCCGCCGGCTTCCGCCGAAGGCGACCAGCTCGACCTCGCGGGTGTCGCCGGGCTCGAAGCGGACGGCGGTGCCGGACGGGATGTCCAGGTGCATGCCGTACGCGGCTTCGCGGTTGAACCGCAGGGCGCGGTTGACCTCGAAGAAGTGGTAGTGGGAGCCGATCTGGACGGCCCGGTCACCGGTGTTGGCGACCGTCAGACCGACCTTGGCCCGACCGGGGTTGATCTCCACGGGATCGTCCCCGTAGAGGTAGTGGGCTCCACCCGACATCGTCGTCTCCTTGTCTCAGGCGGGGATTCAGGCGGTTTCAGGCGCCGATGGGGTCGTGGCAGGTGACCAGCTTCGTCCCGTCCACGAACGCGGTCTCGACCTGGAGGACGGTGAGCATCTCGCGTACCCCGGGCATGACGTGGTCGGCCGTGACGACCTTGCGGCCCAGCTCCATGCACTCGGCCACCGTGTGGCCGTCGCGGGCGGCTTCCAGGACGGCCTCGGTGATCAGGGCGGCGGCCTCGGTGTAGTTGAGCTTGGTGCCCCGGTCCCTGCGGCGCCGGGCCAGGTCGGCCACCACGTAGACGTGGAGCTTGTCGATTTCGCGCGGTGCGAGGTTCATTGGTGTCACTTCGCTTTCTCTGACGAGATGCCCGGCCGGTCCAAGGCTGGAGCGGCCTCCAGGAAGAGCCAGGTCGTCACGACGAACGGCCAGGTGAAGGGAGATCCGCCGGAGGGCTGGGCGAATGCCTGCCAGGCGGCCGTGAAGGGGACCGAGGCCACGGCGGCGAGCGCGGCGTACCCCGCGGTCCACGGAGTGAGGGTCAAGAAGGTGCCAGTGCGATGGCGACGAGCACCGCGTTGTAGCCGTAGAGCCCCTCGCTGATCCGTTCGGCGGGCAGGCCCATGGCGCAAGCGGTCAGGATCGCGACGACGCTGCCGCAGGCGGCGGCGACGGCGGCGACCCGGGAGGTGATGAGCAGTCCGGCAAGCAGGACCAGGCCCGCGTACCACTTGTCGAGGAAGAAGACCTGACCGAGGTTGTTGCAGAACGCATGGCCGAGTTCCGAGGCCGACAAGGTGGTTGCCCCGTCGCGGGGGAGCGGTGGTGCGGCGGCGGGCGGCGCGGTCGGCAGGGCGATCGCCAGCACCCCGGCGACCAGGCAGAACGGGGCCGTCAGCGCGGGCAGACCGATGCGGCCCAGTAGATGGCCGACCGCCGCGCTCAGCACCGCGCAGACCGCTGCGGCGAGGACGGCGAGCAGTGCGGTCCGCCAGGAGGCGCCGAGCCGGACGACTATGGCGATGCTGGTCAGGCAACCGCAGTAGCCCTCCAGCCCGTTGGCCAGACCGTCCCGGTCGGCGCCCAGCACGGATGCGGCCACGGTGGACGCCGCCGCGCCGAGCAGGCCGTACACGCCGATCCGCCAGCCGCCCGCGAATAACGCGATGGTGAACAATAAGCCGGTCCACGGGCTCGCGCTGAGCGCCACCTGGGCGACGCCCCGCATCGGTATCCGTCCCACATCGGCCGGAGCCCAGCGTCCCGGCTGCGACACCTGCCCTGTTGTAGGCATGACTTTCCCCCTGACGGGAACATGACGAATTCACCGGCACCCCTTGAACCGAGGAGGGCCGAGCTTGATCAACAACTTGTTTCGGAGCCTACGCTCGGAATTGCGAGGCGCGTCGGCGGAAGTTGGTGACCAGGTGAGTGCACAGTGAAATCACCGCTGATGGCGCGGCATATGCGGGCGAACCGGGTTGCCCAAGTCTTGACTCCGTTGGAGAGCCCTTGGCACTACCGAGGTGAAAATTCGACCAAACGGAGTCGGCAAAGTCCCCCCGCACTCACCGCTGTTCCGAGCGGGCGTGAATTCCGCAGGACGGCCGTTTCGCAGGCGGCGCCCGAGTCGGCTGGTCAGGGCGATCGGGCCGCTACGCGGAACGCCTGGGTATCCGCCGGTGCGGTTCTCGGAGCAGTGCCTGACCCGGCTACACGGCGGCCCGGGAGAATTCCGGACGGGCCGGATGGCCGTCGGCCGGACCTGTGTCGATGAGTGTCGACACCCTCCCGGCCGGGCACGGCGCCGCGAACCGCCGCACTTCCTCGTCCGGCACCCCGGCAGGCGCCAGGTAATTCCTCGCCCGGTTCGCTTGTGACGGCTTCACCTGATCTCTTGCGAGGAAGCCCCGGTGTTGCAGGGCTCCGTTGGGAATCCGCGAACCGATGGCGTGATGCTGTTCAAGCGGCGAGTTCGAGGCGGTCCGGGTGAGTGGTTCTGGTCCCGCCGAGCGGAATTGCGGTCAGCCGGGCATCGAGTCGGATGAGTCGGATGATGTTGATCGCGGTGGCGGCGAGTATGTCGCCGAGGTGGGTTTGGGGCAGGCCGGTGCGGCGGACAGCCTGGCCGGCAGCGCCTCGGCGGCCGGCAGCCGCAGCTCGAACAGGGCACCGCCCTCGGGTGCCGCCCGGACGGCCAGGGTGCCGCCGTGGCGCACCGCCACGTCCCGCGCGATGGCGAGGCCGAGCCCGGCCCCGCCATCGTCGCGGCTGCGGGCGTCGTCGAGCCGTACGAACCGCTCGAAGATCCGCTCCCGCTCGCCCTCGGGCACCCCCGCGCCGTCGTCCGCGACCTCCAGCACGGCCCACCGGCCCTCCTCGCGCACCGCCACCCGCACCCCGCCCCGGGCATGCCGCTGCGCGTTGTCGACCAGATTGCCCAGCACCCGGGCGAGCTGCCCGCGCGAGCCCGGCACCGCCACCGGAGCCACCTCCGTACGCACCGGCACCCGGTCCCCCAGCCGCTGGGCCAGCTCCTCGCGCACCAGGGCGTCCAGCGCCACCGACGCGTGGGCGGGCCGCTCCCGCGCGTCCAGCCGGGCCAGCAGCAGCAGATCGGCCGCCAGCCGCTGCAGCCGCACCACGTCCTCCACCGCGCCGTCCAGGTCCAGCAGCTCCGGATGGGCGGCGCCCACCTCCAACTGGGTACGGAGCGAGGCCACCGGAGAGCGCAGCTCATGGGACGCGTCCGCCACGAAGGCCCGCTGCCGCTCGACCGACGCCTCCAGCGCCGTGAGCGTCTCGTTGGTGGTCCGGGCCAGCCGCGCCACCTCGTCGTACGACCCCGGCACGGGCACCCGCCGGGACAGATCCGTACTCGCCGTGATGGCGGCCATCTCCCGCCGGATGCCCTCCACCGGCCGCAGCGCGCGCCGGGTCACCAGCCAGGTCACTCCCGCCACGACCACCAGCAGCAGCGGCAGCCCGATCAGCATCGCCTGCCGCACGGTGCCCACCGCGCCCTGTTCGGTGGCCAGCGGGGCACCCGCGTAGACCGTGACGTCCTCACCGCGGGCGTCGGTGACCTCCAGGGCCGCCCAGCGGTACTCCGCCGTCTCGCCGTCGATCCGGGCCGTACCGGCGCTGTACTGAGGGGTCGAGGAGACCTCCCCCGCGCCGTCGTCGTCATCGTCCTCGCCGGGCGCCGGAACCGGCCGCACCGAGGAACTGCCGGTGCCCGTCACGGCCTGGAGATCGTCACTGACCGCGCGCACCCGGTGGTCCTCGTCCACGATCTGCACCGGGGTGTCGTCCCCGAGGTCCACCTCCCGGTACGCCACCCCACCGGCGACCTTCGAGGCGACCGCCCGGGCGGTCGCCCCGGCATCCACCTCGGCCCGGTCCGCCAGATTGCTCCGCAACACCCCGAGCACCGCGAACCCCGCGGCCACCAGCGCCACCGCGACCACCACGGTCGCACCCAGCGCCGCCCGCGCCCGTACGGAACCGAAGACCCTACCCACGGAGCCGGTACCCCGCTCCCCGCACGGTCTCGATCAGCCCGGCGCCCAGCTTGCGGCGCAGGGCGCTGATGTACACCTCGACGATGTTGGGGTCGCCGTCGTACGCGAAGTCCCAGACGTGCTCCAGGATCTCGGCCTTGGAGACCACGTCCCCCGGCCGCAGCGCCAACTGCTCCAGTACGGAGAACTCCTTGGCGGTCAGCGCGATCTCACCACCACCCCGCTCCACCCTGCGCGCACCCCGGTCCACCGACAGCTCCCCGACCCGCACCACCGGTGAGGCCCCGGCCCCCCGCCGCCGCAACAGCGCCCGCACCCGGGCCACCAGCACCACGTACGAGAACGGCTTGGTCAGATAGTCGTCGGCGCCGGTATCGAGCCCCTCGGCCTCGTCGTACTCGCCGTCCTTGGCGGTGAGCATCAGGATCGGCACATCGCTCCCGGCCGCCCGGAGCGCCCCGCACACGTGGTAGCCGTTCATCCCCGGCAGCATGATGTCGAGAACGATCAGGTCGTAGTCGCCCTCCTGCGCACGGTGCAGCCCCTCGCGCCCGTCATGGACGACATCCACGGCGAACCCCTCGGCCTGCAACCCCTTGGCCAGCGACAGGGCCAGCCGCCGCTCGTCCTCCACAATCAGCAAACGCATACGACCAGCCTCCCAAAGCGAACCTGAAGATCTCTTCAGGCGGCTTCAGCTCGGCTTCAGCATCGCTCCCCGATGGTGGTTGACGTCCGAACACGACCCGGGGAGGAACCCTCATGAAGCGCAACATCGTCATCGCATCGGTCACCGCGGCCGCTCTGCTCAGCGGTACGGCCGTCGCCGTGGCAGGCACCCAGTCCTCGTCCACCGGGGCCCCGACCACGCACACGACCAACGCGTCCGGGACCACCGCCCGCGCGTCCTTCTCCGACGCCGCGCACGCCGCGCTCAAGGCCGTCCCGGGCACGCTGGACTCCCTCGACCGGGACCACGGCGCCCGGACCACCTGGGACGCGGAAATTCTCGGCAAGGACGGCAAGTGGCACGAGGTCACGCTGGACGGGTCGACCGCCAAGGTCCTGAACCAGCACATCGACAGGGACACCGACGCCGAGGACGCCGCCGAGGCCAAGGCCCTGCGGAACGCCGACATCTCGGCCACCGAGGCGGCCCGGAAGGCCGCGTCCAGCGGCACCGTGACCTCCGTGGAGTTCGACGGCGACCGCACCCCGGTGTGGGAGGTCGAGACCGTCAAGAACCACAAGGAGCGTGACCTGAACGTCAACGCCCAGTCCGGCAAGGTCACCCAGGCCCCGTCCGACGACGACGGCGACGACGACTAGGGAGAGCCGCGAGGGGACAGGGCAGCCCCCACCCCGCCCCTTCCCACAGCATCAATATGCGGCTCCGCCGCGCGGAATGGGGCTCCGCCCCGGACCCCGCTCCTCAAACGCCGGAGGGGCTGAATCCACGGCCCCGGACTGAACGTGAGCCGGACGGACGCCCTGCGGCCACCGGCGGGCAGCCGGGAGGGGGCGGGGCCGCACCCAACACCCGACCCCCGAACTGAACGCAGGACGTACAGGCGCCCGCCACCGGGGCGCGGTCGCCGGCGAGACGGGAGGGGGCGGGGCCGCACCCACCCAACACCCGGCCCCTGGGGTGAACGCAGGACGGACAGGTGCCCCGTGCCACCGGCGGGAGGGGGCGGGGTCGCAGGGGTGGGGTCCTGGACGCTTACGTGTATTTGTGGCGCCAATCCCCGACCAACTCAACGCCCCCGGTCAATGGCGCCGTAAATATACGGTCCAGGGCCCCGCCCCGGAGGCCCCGCACCCGGCACCCACAACGCACCCCGGGCGCACCCGAAGCGCACCCCGGGCACCACGCCCACGCACCCAGGCGCACCCGTCACCCCCGCTCCGTGACCCCCGCAACCAGCTCATCCGCCGCCGTATACGGATCCAGCTCACCGGCCACGACCCGCTCCGCGAGCGCCCCCAGCCGCCGATCCCCGTGCAGATCGCCGATCCGCTCCCGTAGCGCCGTCACCGCGATCGTCTCGACCTCGCCCGCCGCCCGCCGCATCCGGCGCTCCGCGAGCACCCCGCGCTCCTCCATCCACGCACGGTGCTTCTCCAGCGCCTCGACAACCTCATCGATCCCCTCGCCGCGCGCCGCCACGGTCTTCACGATCGGCGGCCGCCAGTCCCCCGGCGCCCGCCCCTCGCCCAGGCCCAGCATGTGGTTGAGCTCGCGGGCCGTGGCATCGGCCCCTTCCCGGTCGGCCTTGTTGACCACGTACACATCGCCGATCTCCAGGATCCCGGCCTTGGCCGCCTGGATCCCGTCCCCCATCCCCGGCGCGAGCAGCAGCACACTCGTATCGGCCTGGGCGGCGATCTCGACCTCGGACTGACCGACGCCCACCGTCTCCACCAGCACCACATCGCACCCGGCCGCGTCCAGCACCCGGATGGCCTGCGGGGCCGCCCAGGCGAGCCCGCCGAGGTGGCCGCGCGTGGCCATGGAGCGGATGTAGACGCCGGGGTCGGAGGCGTGCTCCGACATCCGTACGCGGTCGCCCAGAAGCGCCCCGCCGGAGAACGGCGAGGACGGGTCGACGGCGAGGACGCCCACCCGCTTGCCCATCCGCCGGTAGGCGGAGACGAGCGCGGAGGTCGAGGTGGACTTGCCGACGCCCGGCGAGCCGGTCACCCCGACCACGTACGCGCCCCCGGCCAGCGGAGCGAGCGCGGCCATCACCTCGCGGAGCTGCGGCGAGGCACCCTCGACCAGCGAGATGAGCCGGGCGACCGCACGCGGCCGCCCCTGCCGCGCCTGCTCCACCAGCGTGGGCACATCAGCCATGGGTGCCGTACTCCTTACCGCTCCATCATCGCTACATCACAACGGAAACCGACTCCCCGCGAGGAAGACCACCCACAGGCAGCCACCACAGGCAAACCACTGACAGGCGGCCACCCACAGGCAGCCGCCCACAGGCAAACCCCCTACTCCCCCGCCGGCACCCGCAGGATCAGCGCATCGCCCTGCCCACCCCCACCGCACAGCGCCGCCGCCCCGGTCCCGCCCCCACGCCGCCGCAGCTCCAGCGCAAGATGCAGCGCGATCCGCGCACCGGACATCCCGATGGGGTGGCCGAGGGCAATCGCGCCCCCATTCACATTCACCCTTTCGGGGGAAACACCTAGATCCTTCATGGACTGCACGGCGACCGCGGCGAACGCCTCGTTGATCTCGATGAGGTCGAGATCGTCCACCGTCAGCCCCTCCTTGCCCAGGGCGTGCGCGATCGCGTTGGACGGCTGGGACTGGAGGGAGTTGTCGGGTCCCGCCACATTCCCGTGGGCGCCGATCTCGGCGATCCACTCCAGCCCCAGCTCCTCGGCCTTGGCCTTGCTCATCACGACGACCGCGGCGGCCCCGTCCGAGATCTGCGACGACGTGCCCGCCGTGATCGTCCCGTCCTTGGCGAACGCGGGCCGCAGCCTGCCCAGCAACTCGGCCGTGGTCTCGCCGCGGATGCCCTCGTCCTTGTCGAAGACCACCGGCTCGCCCTTGCGCTGCGGGATCTCCACGGGGGTGATCTCGGCGTCGAAGAGGCCGTTCTTCTGCGCGGCGGCGGCCCGCTGGTGGGACTGGGCGGCGAACTCGTCCTGCTCGGGGCGCTGGATGCCCAGCCGGGTGTTGTGCTTCTCGGTGGACTCGCCCATGGCGATGGACTCGAAGGCGTCGGTCAGCCCGTCGTGCGCCATCGCGTCGAGCATCTCGACCGCGCCGTACTTGTAGCCCTCGCGGGACTTGGGCAGCAGATGGGGGGCGTTGGTCATGGACTCCTGCCCGCCCGCGACCACGATGTCGAACTCGCCCGCGCGAATGAGCTGGTCGGCCAGGGCGATCGCGTCCAGCCCGGAGAGGCAGACCTTGTTGATCGTGAGGGCGGGCACGCTCATCGGGATGCCGGCCTTGACCGCCGCCTGCCGGGCCGGAATCTGCCCGGCGCCCGCCTGGAGCACCTGCCCCATGATCACGTACTGCACCTGCTCGGCGCCGACCCCGGCCCGCTCCAGCGCGGCCTTGATCGCGATTCCGCCCAGGTCGGCGCCGGAGAACGAGCGCAGGCCGCCGAGCAGCCGTCCCATGGGCGTCCGGGCGCCCGCCACCATCACAGAGGTCGTACGAGTCATTGGTGCGTCCCCTTCACGAGGAGAAGGAAGTTAACGAGGGTTATCGTCAATGTACTGACGAGTACCCGCGCGGTCACCGGCGCATCGGTGTGATCGCGCGCACGTTGCGTAACCGGCTGTGCGGCGGTGCACTGTTCCCATGTTGACGAGAATCGACCACATCGGGATCGCCTGCTTCGACCTCGACAAGACCGTTGAGTTCTACCGTGCCACGTACGGCTTCGAGGTGTTCCACTCCGAGATCAACGAGGAGCAGGGCGTCCGCGAGGCCATGCTCAAGATCAATGAGACCTCCGACGGCGGGGCCTCGTACCTGCAGCTTCTCGAGCCGATCCGGGAGGACTCCGCGGTCGGCAAGTGGATGGCCAAGAACGGTGAGGGCGTCCACCACATCGCCTTCGGCACCGCCGATGTCGACACCGACTCCGAGGCCATCCGCGACAAGGGCGTCCGGGTCCTCTACGAACAGCCCCGCCGTGGCTCGATGGACTCCCGGATCACCTTCCTCCACCCCAAGGACTGTCACGGTGTGCTGACCGAGCTCGTCACCGCCGCGGACCCCGCCGCCCACAAGGGCGAAGAGGATCACTGAAGCGGACCACTGACCTACCCCTTCCCCGGCCGGTAGAGTGCAGCATCGGCCGGGGTACGGAATCGGAAAGGGATCGGGGTCCGGCCCGGGCTTCGCCGATGATCTGACACCATTTCTTCGGAAGGGCCAGCTCCGGTCCGACCCGGCACGCACTTCGCCTGGTCGGTACCGCAAGGGAACCGTCGAGGAACCCCTGGGCACCGCAAGGGACCACGGGGGACCACGAGGGTGACGGAGCCGGCCGCCAACGCGACCAGGGGACGGATGGGACCGCGCAGTGCGGGGCTACGACCGCTACGAGCCTGACGATCAGCTCTCCAAGTTCGAGGCCGAGATGGAGCGGCTGAAGACCGAGCGTGAGAAGGCCGTCCAGCACGCCGACGACCTCGGCTACCAAGTCGAGGTGCTGCGCGCCAAGCTGCATGAGGCGCGCCGTAACCTGGCGGCCCGCCCCGCCTACGACAGCGCCAACGTCGGCTACCAGGCAGAGCAGTTGCTGCGGGACGCCCAGCTCCAGGCGGACCAGTTGCGCGCCAACGCCGAGCGTGAGCTGCGCGAAACCCGGGCGCAGACCCAGCGGCTGCTCCAGGAGCAGGCCGAGCGGCAGGCCCGGCTGGAGGCCGAGCTGCACGCCGAGGCCGTGGCCCGGCGCCAGCGGCTGGACCAGGAGCTGGCCGAGCGCCGCGCCACCGTCGAGTCGCATGTCAACGAGAACGTGGCCTGGGCCGAGCAGCTGCGGGCCCGTACCGAGGCGCAGGCCCGCCGGCTCATGGACGAGTCCCGGACGGAGGCCGAGCAGGCCCTGGCCGAGGCGCGCGCCGAAGCGCAGCGCATGACCGAACAGGCCCGTCAGCGGCTGGGCTCCGAGGCGGAGGCCAGCCGTGCCGAGGCCGAGGCGATTCTGCGCCGGGCCCGCACCGACGCCGAGCGGCTGCTGACCAACGCGGGCACCCAGGCCCAGGAGGCCACCGACCACGCGGAGCAGCTGCGCACCACCACCGCCACCGAGGCGGACCAGGCCCGTCGTATCGCGGCCGAGCAGACCCGCGCCGCCGAGCAGCGGATGCAGGAGGCCGAGCAGGCGCTGCGCGAGGCGCGCAGCGAGGCCGAGAAGGTCGTCACCGAGGCCAAGGACGCGGCGGCCAAGCGGCTCACGGCGGCCGAGTCGGACAACGAGCAGCGCACCCGTACCGCCAAGGCGGAGGTCGCCCGGCTGGTCGGCGAGGCCACCAAGGAGGCCGAGCGGCTGCGGGCCGAGGCCGAGCAGCTGCGGGACGACGCCCGCGCCGAGGCCGAGCGGATGGTCGCCGAGGCGGGCGACGACGCCCGGGCCAGGGCCGCCGAGGACTCGGCGGCCCAGCTCGCCAAGGCGGCCCGGAGCGCCGAGGAGGTGCTGACCCGCGCCTCGGAGCAGGCGCAGGCCACCACCAAGGCGGCCATCGACGAGGCCGAGCGGATCCGGGGCGAGGCCGAGGAAGAGGCGGACCGGCTGCGGGCCGAGGCGCACGACACGGCCGAGCAGCTCAAGGGCACGGCGAAGGACGACACCAAGGAGTACCGCGCCAAGACCGTCGAGCTGCAGGAGGAGGCGCGTCGGCTGCGCGGCGAGGCCGAGCAGCTCCGGTCGGAGGCGGTCGCCGAGGGCGAGCGGGTCCGCACCGAGGCGCGCCGGGAGGCGGTCCAGCAGATCGAGGAGGCGGCCAGCACCGCCGAGGACCTGCTGACCAAGGCGAAGGCCGACGCGGAGGAGACCCGCTCGGGTGCCACCGCCGAGAGCGAGCGGGTGCGCACCGAGGCCATCGAGCGGGCCAACGCGCTGCGCCGGCAGGCCGATGAGCTGCTGAAGCGGGCCCGCGGCGAGGCCGAGGAGCTGGTGACCTCGGCCGAGGAGCAGGCCGAGCGGGTCAAGTCGGAGGCGTCCACCGCGGCCGAGGAGCTGCGCGAGGAGGCCGAGCGGGCCGCCGAGGACCGCCGTTCCGAGGCCGAGGGCGAGCTGAACCGGCTGCACCAGGAGGCCGAGCAGCGGCTCTCCTCCGCCGACGAGGCGCTGCGGGACGCCCGCACCGAGGCGGAGCGGCTGCGCAAGGAGACCGCCGAGGAGATCGAGCGGCAGCGCGCGGAGTCCGCCGAACGGCTGAACGCGCTGCGCCAGCAGGCGGAGGACGAGGCCGTACGGCTTCGCGACGAGGCCGCCGCGGACGCGTCGAACGCGCGCGCCGAGGGCGAGTCGGTGGCCGTACGGCTGCGCGGCGAGGCCGCCGCGGAGGCCGAGCGGCTGCGCTCCGAGGCCCAGGAGACGGCCGACCGGGTGCGGGCGGAGGCGGCGAGCGCCGCCGAGCGGATCGGCACCGAGGCCGCGGAGGCCCTGGCCGCCGCCCAGGAGGAGGCGGCCCGCCGCCGCCGCGAGGCCGAGGAGCTGCTCGCCGACGCCCGCGAGGAGGCGCAGGCCGAACGGACTGCGGCGCGGGAGCAGAGCGAGGAGCTGCTGGCCGCCGCCCGGAACCGGGTCTCCGAGGCGCAGACCGAGGCGCAGCGGCTGGTCGAGGAGGCCGAGCGGCGCTCGGCCGATCTGGTGGCCGCCGCCGAGCAGACGGCGCAGCAGGTGCGGGACTCGGTCGCGGGGCTGCACGAGCAGGCCGAGCAGGACATCACGGCGCTGCGTACGGCCGCGGAGCACGCCGCGGAGCGGATGCGCGGCGAGGCGCAGGGCGAGGCCGACCGGGTCCGCGCGGACGCCCAGGACGAGCGGGAGCGCGCCTCGCAGGACGCCACGCGGGTGCGGCGGGAGGCCCACGAGGAGTCCGAGGCCGCCAAGTCGCTCGCGGAGCGCACGGTCGCCGAGGCGATCGCCGAGTCGGAGCGGCTGACCGAACAGGCCCGCGAGGAGGCCGGCAGGCGCCGCGCCGAGGCCGCCGAGCAGGCGGACCGGCTGGTCGCCGAGGCCACCCACGAGGCCGAGCGGCTGCGCGCGGAGGCCAACGAAACGCTCGACGAGGCGCGCCGTTCGGCCCACAAGAGCCGTGCCGAGGCGGCCGAGCAGGCCGATACGCTGGTCGGCGGCGCGACCGAGGAGGCACAGCGGCTGGTCTCGGAGGCCACCACGCGGGCGCAGGCGCTGCGTACGGAGGCGTCCGACGCACGGGCGACGGCGGAGCAGGACGCGGCCCGCACCCGCGCCCAGGCCCGCGGCGATGCCAACAACATCCGCTCGGAGGCGGCCGAGCAGGCCGACCGGCTGATCGCCGAGGCCCGGCACGAGGCCGAGCGGCTGCACGCGGAGGCCAGCGGCGAGGCGGAGCGGCTGCGCAGCGAGGCCGCGGAGACCGTGGGTTCGGCGCAGCAGCACGCGGCGCGCACCCGCGCCGAGGCCGAGCGCATCGAGACCGAGGCGGCGGCCGAGGCGGAGCGGATCCGTAACGAGGCGCAGGCCGAGGCGGACCGGCTGGTCGACAGGGCACGCGAGGACGCCAACAAGCGGCGTTCCGACGCCGCCGAGCAGGCCGACCGGCTGATCACCGAGTCCGCGGCGGAGGCCGAGCGGCTCACCTCCGAGGCGCGGGAGGCCGCGCTGCGCACGGCGACCGCGGCCGAGGAGCAGGCCGACACCATGGTGGGCGTGGCCCGCCAGGAGGCGGACCGGGTGATCTCCGAGGCCACGGCCGAGGCCAACGGCATGGTGGAGAAGGCCCGTACGGACTCCGACACCATGCTCAGCGAGGCCCGGGGCGACGCCACGGCCATCCGGGAGCGCGCCGAGGAGCTGCGCACCCGTACCGAGGCCGAGGTCGAGGAGTTGCACGAGCGGGCCCGCCGGGAGTCCGCGGAGCAGATGAAGGCCACCGGCGAGCGGGTCGACAAGCTGGTCGCGGCCGCCACCGCGCAGCTCATGAAGGCGGAGGAGAAGGCCAAGTCGCTGGTCGCGGAGGCGGAGAGCGAAGCGAGCCGGGTGCGGATCGCGGCGGTGAAGAAGGCCGAGGGTCTGCTCAAGGAGGCCGAGCAGAAGAAGGCCGAGGCCGACCGGGAGGCGGAGCGGCTCCGGAACCAGGCCACGGACGAGGCACAGCAGATCGTGGACGAGGGCAAGCGCGAACTCGAGTTGCTCAAACGGCGCCGCGAGGACATCAACGCGGAGATCTCCCGTGTCCAGGACGTGCTAGAAGCGTTGGAATCCTTCGAGACCCCCGCGTCGGGTGGCGCGGGTGGCAAGGAGAACAACGGAGTCAAGACAGCGGCGGGCGCGGGTGCGACGAGGAGTGGAAAGCGGTCGGAGGGGTAACCGTATGCGGGGTACGAGGGTCGGCTGTGCCCGTCCGCGTCAATTTCGTGTAACTCTCGCGTCAGTCCGCGTCCATCACGGCATGTCCGTATCATCCCGACGAGTGACGAGGTCTCCGTCTTACTGCCACTCAAAAGGCTGGACATTCTGCAGATCAAACAGACGTTGACTCGATGACACGCCGCTCGGACCCCTAGGATTCCCTCTATCACCTCACCGGTCTCTTTCGACAGGAACCCCATGAGCGACACTTCCTCCCCCTTCGGCTTCGAGCTCGTGCGGCGTGGGTACGACCGCGGTCAGGTGGACGACCGCATTTCCAAGCTCGTCGCCGACCGTGACAGTGCACTGGCCCGTATCACCTCTCTGGAAAAGCGCATCGAGGAGCTGCACCTCGAAACGCAGAACGCTCAGGCCCAGATCAACGATTCGGAGCCGTCCTACGCGGGGCTCGGCGCCCGGGTCGAGAAGATCCTTCGTCTCGCCGAGGAAGAGGCGAAGGATCTGCGCGAGGAGGCTCGGCGCGCCGCCGAACAGCACCGTGAGCTGGCCGAGTCGGCCGCCCAGCAGGTCCGCAACGACGCCGAGTCGTTCGCCGCCGAGCGCAAGGCGAAGGCCGAGGACGAGGGCGCGCGGATCGTCGAGAAGGCGAAGGGCGAGGCGACCACGCTGCGCCAGGAGGCGCAGAAGGACGCCCAGTCCAAGCGCGAGGAGGCGGACTCCCTCTTCGAGGAGACCCGCGCCAAGGCCGCGCAGGCCGCCGCCGACTTCGAGACCAACCTCGCCAAGCGCCGCGAGCAGTCCGAGCGCGACCTGGCCTCGCGTCAGGCCAAGGCCGAGAAGCGGCTCGCGGAGATCGAGCACCGCGCCGAGCAGCTCCGCCTCGAGGCCGAGAAGCTGCGCACCGACGCCGAGCGCCGCGCCCGCCAGACGGTGGAGACCGCGCAGCGCCAGGCCGAGGACATCGTGGCCGACGCCAACGCCAAGGCCGACCGGATCCGCAGCGAATCCGAGCGCGAGCTCGCGGCCCTCACCAACCGCCGCGACAGCATCAACGCCCAGCTGACCAACGTCCGCGAGATGCTGGCCACGCTGACCGGCGCGGCCGTGGCCGCGGCCGGTGCCCCGGGCGAGGACGAGGCGGCCACCCGCGGCGTCCCGGCCCAGCAGTCCCGGTGACCCTCGGTCCCAACGGAGCGTACGATGCCCCGCGCCGCCACGAGCGGCGCGGGGCACGCGCATGTCCGGGGCAGACGGCCCGAGTTCCGGCCGCGCCGCGCCCGACCCCGCCCACAACAAGCGAACGCCGCCCCACGGGCACCTGAACAACCGTGCGCCGCACCCGAGCCGGGGCCCCAAAGCCCCAACTCCCGGGCACGACACCCCAGCCCCGCCAGTGCCTGAGACAATCCAGCCCCTCCGGCGCATGGGGAAACCCAGCCCCTCCCGCACGTGAGGAAACCCAGCCCCTCCCGTACGTGAGGAAACCCAGCCCCTCCGGCGATTGAGGAGCGGGGTCCAGGGGCGGAGCCCCGGCCGGGGCCGGGCGGGGGCCCGGTTTCGGGAAGGGGCGGGGTGGGGGAGACACCCCTCCGTGACCGACCGCACCCTCCCCACCCTCGGCTTCGCCGACATCCCCGCCAAGCACCCCCTCACCTACCCCGGCCGCCCCATCACCCGCCCCACCCTCCTCACCGCAGGCGAACTGTGGGAGCTCACCCCCACACCAGGCGGCCGCCTCGGCGCCTGGACAGTCGACACAGGCCCCGGCGAAGGGCCGAAAGAGAACCCGGAGCCACTCGACACCCTCCTCACCACCCTCGGCCACCCCCCGACCCCCAACCGCCACCCCGTCATCGCGGTCGGCTCCAACGCCTCCCCCGCCCAGCTCCACCACAAGCTGTCCCGCCCCGGCCACCCGGCCACCGTCCCCATGGTCCCGGTCGACGTGCACGGCATCGCGGTCGGCTGCTCGGCCCACATCGGCCGGTACGGCTACGTGGCCTCCGCCCCGTACACCGCGCCGGGAGCCCGTACCCCCCTGGTCATCGGCTGGCTGGACGCCGAGCAACTGGCAGCCGTGGACGCGACCGAGTACCCCAACTACCGCCGCGTCCTGCTGCCCGGCACGGAGTACCCGATGGTGATGCCGTCCGGCGAGCGGCTCGGCGGCGCGTATCTCTACGTCGGCGAGCGCGGAGTGCTGATGTCCCCGGACGGCACCGAACGTCCCCTCCCCGGCGGCGGCGACCAGAGCGCCCTGCTCACCCGCCTGCTCGCCGGTTCGCCGCGGCTGCGCGAACTCCTCGGGCCCGACCCCGCCGCCTGGGTCGCCCGCGCGGGCGCCGACCCCGCCGTACGGAAGTCCGGCACCCGGATCTTCCAGGAGGAGGGCTGGGCACTCCCACAGCCCGACCTCCTCCGCTGCCCGGAGGACGACCACGACGGCCCCGGCGGGCCCACAGACCCCGACGGACCCGGAGGCCCCCGAAACCCCCGAGGCCCCAAGAGTTACGGTGCGCTCACATCTCCCGAATAGCGGGAACCGTCAACACCCCGGCTATCCTCCTAACCCTCACCGGGGGCGAGCACGCCCGACCCATGCTCATGAGGGGCGGAGAATGATCGAGGCAGTCGGTCTGACGAAGCGCTACGGCGCCAAGACGGCCGTGTACAACCTGTCCTTCCAGGTGCGGCCCGGCGCCGTCACCGGCTTCCTCGGGCCCAACGGGTCGGGCAAGTCCACCACGATGC
Source organism: Streptomyces sp. 11-1-2 (assembly GCF_003595545.1). Lineage (NCBI taxonomy): Bacteria > Bacillati > Actinomycetota > Actinomycetes > Kitasatosporales > Streptomycetaceae > Streptomyces > Streptomyces sp. 11-1-2. Next base: position 7,441,387 of record NZ_CP022545.1, on the reverse strand, counting down.
GGATGATCCTGGGCCTCGACGAGCCCACCGCCGGCCATGTCACGGTCGGCGGCTACCCGTTCCGCAAGCTGCCCAACGCCCCCCGCCAGGTGGGCGCGCTCCTGGACGCCAAGGCGGTGCACGGCGGCCGCAGCGCACGTCACCATCTGCTCTGCCTGGCCCAGCTTTCCGGGATCCCGGCCCGCCGGGTCGACGAAGTGCTGGGCGTAGTGGGCCTGCAGAACGTGGCGCGCAAGCGCTCCAAGGGCTTCTCGCTCGGCATGGGGCAGCGTCTGGGCATCGCGGCCGCCCTCCTCGGCGACCCGCAGGTGCTGCTCTTCGACGAGCCGGTCAACGGCCTGGACCCCGAAGGCATCCTCTGGGTCCGCAACTTCATGAAGCAGCTGGCCTCCGAGGGCCGCACCGTCTTCGTCTCCAGCCATCTGATGAGCGAGATGGCGCTCACCGCCGACCATCTGATCGTGATCGGGCGCGGTCAGCTGCTCGCGGATATGAACGTCAAGGACTTCATCTCCTACAACTCGGCGGACTTCGCACGCGTCCGCACCCCCGAGGGCGACCCGGGGCAGCGCGAGAAGCTGACCGCCGCGCTGAGCGAGGCGGGCGGCCAGGTGCTCCCCGAGCAGGACGGCGCGCTGCGGGTGACCGGGCTGCCGCTGCCGCGCATCAGCGATCTGGCGCATGGGGCGGACGTCCGGCTGTGGGAGCTCTCCCCGCACCAGGCGTCACTGGAAGAGGCGTACATGCGGATGACGCAGGGCGCGGTGGACTACCGCTCGACCGTCGACGAGCGCGCCGCCCTGCAGCAGCAGGTCCCCGCCGCGGTGCCGCAGGGCGCGCCGTACGGCTATGCCCCGGGAGCCCCGGGAGCGCCGGGAGCGCCGATGGGCTTTCCGCCGGGGACGGTACTGCCGGGGTACGCCGAACCGCCGGCCCCGCCGCAGCCGCAGCCGCACGCTCCGGGCATGCCCATGCCCGGAGCCCCTGCCGCACCTCCCGCTCCGGCCGCCCCCGCGACGCCACCGCCGGCTCCCCCCGCTCCCCCGGCTCAGCCGCCCGCGGCGCCCCCCGCCCCCGCCGATCTGACCAAGAGCGACAACGAGGACGACGCCCGATGACGACCCCGTACCAGCACCAGTCCCAGGCGCCCGTCCCCCCGCAGGCCCCCCAGGGCCCTCCGCAGGGTCCTCCCCAGACCGCATCACAGATGCCACCGCGGGCCCCGCACCAGGCAACCCCGCACCAAACACCCCCGCACCAAGCGGCCCCGCACCAGGCAGCCCCCCACCACCCCGCGCCCCAGGCGTACCAGCAGCCGGTGCCGTCCGGGCCTCCGGCGCAGCCGTACGCCGGTATGGGCCCGTACACCTCGCCGATCCCGGTCCGACGTACCCACCTCGGCAACGCCCTCGCCTCCGAGTGGACCAAGATCAAGTCGGTGCGCTCCACGATCTGGACGCTCGGCGTCATGGTCGCGCTGGTGATCGGAATCGGACTCCTGGTGGCGGCGACCACGAACGACGCCGACTACGGCAGCGTGCCCACCACCCTCCCCGGGTTCTTCGGCACTCTGCTCGGCCAGTTGTGCGTCGTCACCCTCGGGGTGCTCGTGATCACCTCCGAGTACGGCACCGGAATGATCCGGACCACCCTCACCGCCTCCCCGCAGCGCTCTCGGGTGCTCACCGCCAAGGCGCTGGTCTTCTTCACTCTCTCGTTCACCACCACGACCGTCTCGCTCGCGCTGGTGGCCTACGCGAGCATGGGGATGCACGGCGGGCCGGATGTCCCGGAGCCGACGGGTGACGAGATCCTGGGCGCGACGGTCGGCGCGGGGCTCTATGTGTCGCTGCTGGGGCTGCTCTCGCTGGCCGTCGGAGCCATCCTGCGGCACTCCGCGGGGGCGATCACCACGATGCTCGGTGTGGTGCTGCTGCCGGCCATCCTCCCCGCGTTCCTGATGATGTCGGACAGCCTCCGCGACCTGGGAGAGAAGATGCTGGAGTACTCCTCCCCCCAGTCGCTGGCCTCCCTCTTCCGCCTCGACGAGAGCCTGAACAGCGGCTGGCCCCAGCTATCGGCGCTGGCCGTGGTCACGGCGGGGGCGATGATCGCCGCGTATGCGCTGCTGGAGAAGCGGGATGTGTAGCGCTCCGTAGCCCCTGCGGAGGTCAGGGCCCGGGTGCCAGGGCCCGAGTCAATATCGCGGTGCGTTACGGGACCGCTGGAGCTTGGCGCTCCGGCGGTCCCGTGCGCTCCAGCACGCCTTGTGCCAGTGGCGCCGGTCGTCCGCGCCCATATGCTGCTGCCAGGCGACCACATGCGCCACCCCCGGCGGAATCTCCTGGTCACAGCCCGGGCAGCGGTAGTGCTTGGCGGCGGCCCCGCCGCCGACCTGCCGGACCACCCACTCCTCGTCCTGCCAGGTCTCCATGCGATCGAGACCGTAGCGATTCGCACTCTCGTGGCCGACGGGCTGCTCGCCGCCTCGCGGGCGGTTTCGGCGTGGAGACACAGGGCACCTCGACAGAACTGTGACTAACGGGCTGTGACCAGCGTACGCGCTACGGTCACCGTCCTGGAAAGTCGTTGTCCACACCCACCCTCTGATCATCATGAAAAATTCATGCACGGCCGTGCCCTTGGCACGTGTCAGGCGTTAATGCCTACAAGGGGGGATGCCCGCGCCGGCGCATCAGCCGCGACAAGGAGGCAGGATCACGATGGATGTGGGGGCTTTCATCCTGGCCGCTCAATTCCCAGGCCAGGGGCAGGAGGAGGCGCTGCACCGGGCGGTGCGGTCGGCCGAGATCTCCGAGGAGGCGGGGCTGGACGCGGTCTGGGTCGCCGAGCACCACTTCGTTCCGTACGGCGTCTGCCCGTCCGCGGTCACCCTCGCCGCGCTGCTGCTGGGGCGTACCCGCCGGATCGGCGTCGGTACGGCGGTGAGCGTACTGCCGACCGCGCATCCCGTCGCGCTGGGTGAGCAGGCGGCACTGCTCCATCTCCTCTCCGGCGGCCGGTTCACGCTGGGCGTCGGCCGTGGCGGCCCCTGGGTGGACCTCGAGGTCTTCGGCTCGGGGCTGCGGGCGTACGAGCGGGGCTTCCCCGAATCACTCGATCTGCTGCTGCGCTGGCTGCGCGAGCCACGGGTGGGGGCGGACGGTGAGCGGTTCGCCTTCCGCGAGGTGGCGGTGGTGCCGCGCTCCGACGACGCCCTCGCCGGACCGGCGGCGGACGCCCCGCCGGTGCTCGTCGCCTGCACCTCGCCCGTCGGCGTGCGACTGGCCGCCGAGCGCGGGCTGCCCATGCTGCTCGGCATGCACTGCGGGGACGAGGAGAAGGCCGAGGTGATCGGCCTGTGGCGGAAGTCCGCGCTGGAGGCGGGCCGTTCACCGGAGGACGTCGAGGCGGTGGCGGCGCGCCATGTCTCGGCCGGGGTGGTGCAGATCGCGGACGACCGCCCCGCGGCGGCCGAGATCCTCACCAAGGCGATGCCCGGCTGGTTACGGCAGGGGCTCGAGGCGCATGTGACGGTCGACGGCCGGGAGCGGCGGATGCGCGACCCCGTGGCCTATGCGGAGCTGCTGTGCGAGCTGCATCCGGTGGGACCGCCGCGGCTGTGCGCCGACCGGCTGGCGGCGACCGCGGAGCGCACCGGGATCCACCGGTTCGCGCTGCTGGTCGAGGGGTCGGGCGACCTGGTCGCCACGGAGGAGAACGTACGACGGCTCGGTGGTGAGGTGCTGCCGCTCCTGCGCTGATGCACCTCCCCCTGGTGGAGCGGCAGCGGACATCCCGTCAGCAGTCGCGGAGTGTGGGTGACTGGTTGAGCAGCTGCCCCCGGACCGAGGTGAAGCGGGCGAGGCGTTCGTCGGCGGATACGTCCATCGGGAAGACGGCCACCCGGTGACAGTTCTGGAAGGCCAGCCGCACTCCGAAGTGGCGCTGCAGCGCGCCGCGTATCGCGTCACTGGCGAGTGCGCGAAGCAGTTGACCGCGTGCCTGCTCATTGGGCGGCGGCGTCTGGTTGTCGGCGAACTCCCCGCCGTCCACCTTCAACTGGGCCACCAGCGAGCTGATCATCTCCCATGCGTAGGGTAGGGAGTTCCGGACGCAGTCGACGAAAGCTGCTTCGTCGACCTCGCCTCGCTCGGCCTGTTCGAGCAGGGCCGGTGAGACGTCGAGCGACATGGGTTCTCCTCTCGCGACCCCGCGAGCGGGGTCTCAGGGATGGGAAGGGCGGACGGCGACGGAGCGTACCCGTCCGACGACCGCCCGCTTCAACGGTAATTCGGCCACTCCACCCGCACCAGGAGAATGGGCACACAACCAGCCATCCCCGAAGGGGTCCATCGACGGACGAATCGCGTCGGGCGGCGGTGGTCGAGTAGCGTTGCCGACCATGCGTCTCGTCATCGCCCGGTGCTCCGTGGACTACGCCGGCCGCCTCACCGCCCACCTCCCCTCGGCACCCCGCCTGATCCTCGTCAAGGCCGACGGAAGTGTGTCCATCCACGCGGACGACAGGGCCTACAAACCCCTCAACTGGATGTCTCCGCCGTGCACGCTGAAGGAAGGCGACGACGATGTGTGGACGGTCGTGAACAAAGCGGGCGAGAAGCTCATCATCACCATGGAGGAGGTCCTCCATGACTCCTCGCATGAGCTCGGCGTCGACCCCGGTCTGATCAAGGACGGGGTGGAGGCCCATCTGCAGGAGCTGCTCGCCGATCGTATCGAGACACTTGGCGATGGCTGGACGCTTATTCGGCGTGAATACCCCACTGCCATTGGACCCGTGGACATTCTCTGCCGCGACGCGGACGGGACGACGGTCGCCGTGGAGATCAAACGCCGTGGTGAGATCGACGGTGTCGAGCAGCTCACCCGCTATCTCGAACTCCTCAACCGGGACCCGCATCTCGCCCCGGTGAAGGGCATCTTCGCCGCCCAGGAGATCAAGCCCCAGGCCCGCGTCCTCGCCACGGACCGGAGCATCGGCTGCGTGGTGCTGGACTACGACGCGCTCCGGGGCATCGAGGACGACAAGCTCCGCCTGTTCTGACACGGGGCTGACGCCGGGCCGACACGGGGGCGCCGGGGCCGTCGGGCCCCGGCGCCCTTCCGTCGTACGGGCGCCATGGAGGCGACGAGATCACGCCACGGAGGCCGAGAGCCGCCTGGCGTGATCCGGCGCTCATCGCCCGCGCCCCCGTGCGGCGTTCCCCGGCTACGCGACCGGAGAGGCCGTGCCCGACGCCGTGTGGGTCGTGGGCGCGCTCGCCGTATTGGACGTGTCGCCCGTGGAGGTCGGCGTCGGGGCGGAGGTCGTGGGCGTCGGCTTGGTGGGCTCGCCGGTCGGGGTCGTCGGCTTGCCCGTCGGCGGCTTGGTCGTAGGCGGCTTGGTCGTCGGATCCGACGACGGCGGCGAGGGCGGCTGCTCGGTGCCGGAGGGCGAGCCACTGGTGGACGACGGGTCACTCGACGCCGTGGTGCCGCTGGGCGAGCCGCTGCTGCTCGGGGCGGTCGGGGAGGTGGACGCCTTGGGTGTTCCGCTGAGGCCGGGCTGGGGGGCCTGGCTGGTGCCGCGCGTGGGCTCGTCGGCGGTCAGACCCTTGTCGTCGTCCTGCTGAGAGGCCGACCGGTCCGGCTTGACCTTGTCGGAGGGGCTGTCGGAGTCGTCGCCCGAGGTGGCGCCCAGGGTCACGACGGTGCCGAGCACGGCCACCAGCAGCACGCCCGCGGACGCCGCGACCACATTGCGCCGGGCACCCTGCATCGCCAGCCGGCGCAGACCACGCGGCTCGCCGTCCGAGAGCCCGGCGGGGGCGGAAGGAGAGGCGGAGGCGAGGGCCGAGGGAGTGGCGGAGGCGGCCACCGTGGTCCGGGAGACGGCCGGGACCACCGCGGTCACCGCCTTGGTCGGGGCCGGGGTGCCCATGGCGGCCATCGGCGTCGTCGTGGCCGCCTTCGGGGTGACGATCGTGGTCTCGGTGTCGTCCGGCGCGGCGCCCGCAGCCGGGGGCGTCACGTCCTCGCCCTTACGGCTTCCGCCGCTCGCCCCGAACGCCCCGGCCATCGCCGAACCGGGCGAGCGGTCGGCGACCAGCGCCAGCGCGCGCCGGCCCGCGACCGTGCCCCGCTTGTCCGCGAGGACGCCCCGCAGCCCGATGGACGCCTCCAGCTCCGCGCGGGCCCGGTCCAGATGGCCGGTGCACAGTGCGAGGACGCCCAGCTCGTGGTGGAAGTACGCCTCGTCCGCGACTTGTCCCGCCAGCCGCGCGGCCTCCTGGCCGTGCCGCACCGCGCGCTCCCAGGCGCCCCAGTGCAGCGCCGCGGCGAAGGCGGGCGCGGCGGCGCGGGCGAGGAGCACGGCGGCGTCCGCGTGGCCCGCCTCGCGGCTGCCGATGAGCGCGGTCATCGCCGCGAGGATCGCGTCTGCCTCGGCGGCGACGCGCTCGGGGGCCACCGAGGGGTGCCCGGCCCACCAGGCGTAGTGCCCGGCGACGGCGTGGGCGCGCCCGGCGTCCGCGTCGGCGTAGCCCTCCTCCGCGAGCTGGGCGGTGACGCGCGCCGCCAGCCGGTGGTGCGCCCCGGCCGCGGTGACGAGGCCGCAGCCGAGCAGTTCGCCGAGGGCCGCGTCCGCGTGGGTGTCCGCGGACAGCGCGCGCAGATGCACCTGGTGCGGGCATTCGCCGCCGAGCGCGACCGCGAACCGCAGGGCGTCGTGGGCCGCCTCGCTCAGCCGTCCGGCGAGCAGCGCGGCGGGGGACGCCGCCTCGGCGATCGAGGGCAGCGGGACGTCATGGTCCCCGCCCGCCTCCCGCGCGGAGGGGTCGTCACGCAGGGCATCGCGCTGCCGCAGCAGCGCGCCCGCCTGGACGAAGCGCAGCGGCAGCCCCTCGGACTCGAACCACAGGTCCGCCGCCCAGCTCGCCTCGTCCTCCTCCAGGGGCCGTCGTGCGGCCCGCTCCAGCAGTTCGAGACCGGCCGTACGGCTGAGCCCGGAGAGGAAGACCTCTTCGAGGTGGGAGTCGGGGGACGGCGCCGGGACATCGGGGGTGGCGGAGATCAGGAACGCGCATTCGGGGGTCGCGTCGAGGAACTCGTCCAGCGCGGCGCCGCCGAAGTCGATGTCGTCGAGGACGACGACCGCACCGACCCCCTGGACCGCCTCCAGCAGCTCCGCGCGCTCGGGCCGGTACAGCGGGGCGCTGAAGACGGCGGCGTAGAGGTCGTGGAGAAGGTCGGCCGGGGTGCGGTGGTAGCCGGAGAGGCGTACGACACCGTCGGGCGCGAGCCGCTCGCAGTCGGCGGCGACGGCCTCCAGCAGGGTGCTGCGGCCCGAACCGGAGGGCCCGGTGACCCGCACCGAGCGGCCACGGGCGAGCAGCCGGGCGAGCCGCTCCCGCTCCTCGTCGCGCTCCAGCATCGGCAGGTCGGGCAGGACGGTGCCGGAGGGACGCGGCGCGGCGGCGGCGTGGCGCAGCTCGGCCCGCTCGTCGGGGCCATAGCGCTCGGGGCGGGCGGGGCGCTCTCGGGGCGGGCAGGGTTCTATCTCGCTGCCGTCGACGGGGTTGACCGTGAGCAGGTAGTCACCGGTGACGATGCGCGCGGTGCGGGCGGGAGGCCCAGAAGGATCGGAAGATGCCGAGGAGGCGGAGGAGGCCGAGGACCCGGGCGCCGGGCTGACCAGAGGGGGCGTCGGTACATCCCCCGGCAGCCCCGACGGCGCGGGCGGGCGCGATGGCGAACCGGCGCCGGAGGTGTCCGCGGCATGCGGCGCACCGGACGCCGCGCCCGGCCCGGACTCGTCCCAGCCGTGCTCCTGCGATCCGCGGTTCTTCGGGTCCATGGTCCTTGCCCCCCAGATGCGTGGCGTGCTGTAAGGCTCCCCGGCCTGCCTTCGCTTCTGGTCCGGTGCCGCCGTAGGGAATGTGTCCGGCATCCACCGAACCCCGGGCCGTATCACACGGCCTGGACCTGCTCACAGTATCCACCGCGCGGGAGGGGGCCCACGCCACCCCGGGTAACCCACCACCCCCGGATATCCGGCCCGCGCGGCTCACACTCGCGGCAGTGACTCCGCCTCCAGCCCGCCTTCGATCGCCAGGATGCGGTGCAGCCGGGTGGCCACCAGCAGCCGCTGCATCTGGGGCGGCACCCCGCGCAGCACCAGCCGTCTGCCCACCCGGCCCGCGCGGCGGTGCGCGCCCATGATCACCCCGAGCCCGGTGGCGTCCCAGGAGTCCAGTTCGGTCAGGTCGAGAACGAGATCCCCGCCGCCTGCGTCGACGGCGGTGTGCAGGGCCGTACGGGCGTCCGCCGCGCTCCGGACGTCCAGTCGGCCCCCGACGACCAGCTCGGCGTGGTCGCCCCTGATGTGCATATGCGCTCCCCTATACGGTGCGTCGTGTCGTCAATGCGCCATTTCTGTCTACAGAACTGACTGCCTCTCACACGCGGAAGTTGCCGTCTGTAAGCGAACCGATACCGAATTCACCCGGGAGGGTGAGTTCCGGGCCTGGCGCCGCACCAGGGCCCTCAGTAGCGGTAGAAGCCCTCGCCGCTCTTACGGCCGACGTCCCCCGCGTCGACCATCCGGCGCATGATCTCCGGCGGTGCGAACTTCTCGTCCTGCGACTCGGTGTAGATGTTGTCGGTGGCGTGCAGCAGAATGTCCACGCCGGTCAGGTCGGCCGTCGCGAGGGGTCCCATCGCATGGCCGAAGCCCAGCTTGCAGGCCGTGTCGATGTCCTCGGCCGTGGCGACCCCCGACTCGTACAGCTTCGCCGCTTCCACGACGAGTGCGGAGATCAGCCGGGTGGTGACGAAGCCCGCGACATCGCGGTTGACGACGATACAGGTCTTGCCGACACCCTCCGCGAACTCCCGTGCGGCGGCCAGGGTTTCGTCACTCGTCTTGTGGCCGCGGACCAGCTCGCACAGCCCCATCATCGGGACGGGCGAGAAGAAGTGGGTGCCGACGACCCGCTCCGGGTTCCGGGTGGCCGCGGCGATCTTGGTGATCGGGATGGCGGAGGTGTTCGAGGCCAGGATCGTGTCGTCCTTGACCAGTTCATCGAGGGTACGGAAGATCTCCCGCTTGACCTCGACCTTCTCGAAGACCGCCTCCACCACGACATCCGCGTCGGCGGCGGCGTCGAGGTCCGTCGTGGTGGTGATCCGGCCCAGCGCCCGCTCGGCCTCCTCCGCCGTCAGCTTGCCCTTGGAGACGAACTTCTCGTACGAGGCCCTGATGCCGTCGGTGCCGCGGCGCAGCGCCTCATCGGTCACATCGCGCAGCACCACGTCCCAGCCGGCCTGGGCCGAGACCTGCGCGATACCGGACCCCATGAGTCCGGCTCCGATGACCGCGAGCTTCTTGGCCACGACACACACCCCTCTGTTCCATCTGATCTGGTCAACAGTCCGATGTGCCGGACCTTAACGCCCGTTCACCCCTGCGGGCAGCCCCTCGTAACGCGCGTCACGGTGTGTTCTTCACCGCATAGTTGAGGACCGTGTCGCTCAGGAGCGACTCCATGACGTCGACATTGCGGAGGGCGTCCTCGGCGACCTCGTCCACGCCGCCGCCCTCCGCGAGCCCGCGGATGATGGAGCGCAGGACGGCGTTCTGCAACCCGATGAGCTGGTGCGCGATGAACTCGGGTGTCGGGTCCCGCGGGTCGGCGGCGGCCTCCTCGCGCAGGGTGGCGCCGAGCTGGTGGACCGTCCTGCCCTGGATGGCGAAGAGCCTGGCCATCAGCGTCGGGGACTCCACGATGACCCGACGGAACCGCTCATAGCCCTCGGTCAGCCCGACGTAGGGGTGCCGTTCACGGATGTCCTGGCGCAGTTGGTCCATCAGCGCCCGCGCCGCCGACCGTCCGCCCGCGCGCTCGCGTACGAGCCGGGAGGGGCGGTCGACGACCTCCTCCTCGCGGTCGACGAAGAGGTCCTCCTTGGCCGGGAAGTAGTTGTAGACCGTGTTGACGGAGACCTCGGCCGCCTCGGCGATCTCCGCGATCGTGACCGCGTCGAAGCCGCGCTCCATGAAGAGCCCGGTCGCGACGTCCGAGATGTGCTGCCTGGTCTGCCGCTTCTTCCGCTCCCTGAGTCCTTCCGCCATGGCCTCATCCTAGCTTTGCTGGGGCTGCTTGATTTTTGGGGTCGTTGCAAAATTAGTGAGACTCTGTTTCTCTGAGTCGCATGGCAGTCATCACGACGAACGGCCTCACCCGCACCTTCCGGACCAAGCGCGGCCCCGTGACCGCCGTGCGCGGTATCGACCTGACCGTCGAGCGCGGTGAGATCCTGGGCTTCCTCGGGCCCAACGGAGCGGGCAAGACCACCACGCTGCGCATGCTCACCACGCTGCTCCCGCCCACCGGCGGCAGCGCCACCGTCGCCGGGCGCGACCTCGCCCGCGATCCGGCCGGGGTGCGCCGGCGGATCGGATACGTGGCGCAGTCCGGCGGGGTCGATCCGACCGTCTCCGTACGGGAGGAACTGGTCACCCAGGGGCGGCTCTACCGGATGGCCAAGACCGAGGCGACCGCCCGCGCCGGGGAGCTGGCCCGGGACCTGGGCCTGACCGAGCTGCTGGACCGCCCCTGTGCCGCGCTCTCCGGCGGGCAGCGGCGGCGGCTGGACATCGCCCTCGGCCTGGTCCACCGGCCCGAGATCCTCTTCCTGGACGAGCCGACCACCGGCCTCGACCCCGGCAGCCGCGCCGATCTGTGGGAGCTGATCCGCGAGCTGCGCTCCGAGCACGGCATGACGGTCTTCCTGACCACCCACTACCTGGACGAGGCGGAGGCGCTGGCCGACCGTCTGGTCATCGTCGACCAGGGCCTGGTGGCCGCCGAGGGGACCGCGGAACGGCTCAAGGCCGGGCACGGCGGCTCACCGGACGCCACCCTCCAGGACGCCTTCATCGCCATCACCGGGCGCGGCACCGCTCCGCAGAAGCCCGCCCCGCTCGCCGTCTGACGCGCGGTCACCGAAGCACCCCAGCACCGCAAGCAGTCCCCCCAAGGAAGGCCCCATGCCCCCACTCATCGCCGACACGGCCCTGATATTCGGCCGCTACGCCCGCCAGACGCTGCGCTCCAAGCCCGCCCTGATCTTCGGGATGGTCCAGCCGCTGCTCTTCCTCGTCCTCTTCGGCCCGCTGCTCACCGATCTGCCGCTCGGCGGCCAGGCCGGCTCCTGGCAGACCATCGTCCCCGGAATCCTCGTCCAACTCGGGCTGTTCAGCGCCTCGTTCACCGGGATCGGGCTGATCCTCGAGCGGCGCACGGGCGTCATCGAGCGGATGCGGGTCACCCCGGTCAGCCGGCTGGCACTGCTCATGGGCCGGGTGCTCAAGGACGTCGCCCTGTTGCTGGTGCAGTCCCTGCTGCTGGTGTGCGTCGCCGTGGTGCTCGGGCTGCGCGCCCCGGTGCTGGGCGTGGCGATCGGCTTCGTCTTCGTCGGGGTGCTGACCGTCTCGCTCGCCTCGCTCTCCTACGCGCTGGCGATGCGGGTGGCGTCCCCGCAGGGGTTCGCGCCGGTCATCAACTCCATCACCATGCCCGCGATGCTGCTGTCCGGGATTCTGCTGCCGATGTCGCTCGGGCCCCGCTGGCTCGACATCGCCTCGCACTTCGTGCCGTTCCGCTATCTCGTGGACGGGGTGCGGGCCGCCTTCGCCGGCGAGTACGGGGACGGGAAGATCGCGCTGGCCTCGCTGGTGGCCTCCGCGCTCGCGGTCGTGGCCGTCACCCTCGGGGCACGGCTCTTCCGGCAGGCCGGGGCGTAGGGCCGCCGCGTAGGCTCGGGCCCATGGTCAATCTCACCCGCATCTATACGCGTACCGGGGACACGGGCACCACCGCCCTCGGCGATATGAGCCGCACCGCCAAGACCGATACGCGGATCGCCGCGTACGCCGACGCGAACGAGGCGAACGCCGCGATCGGAGTGGCCATCGCCGTGGGCCAGTTGCCCGCCGAGATCGTCAAGGTGCTGGTCCGCGTCCAGAACGACCTGTTCGACGTGGGCGCGGATCTGTGCACCCCCGTGGTGGAGAACCCGGAACACCCTCCGCTCCGCGTCGAGCAGAGCTATATCGACAAGCTGGAGGCGGACTGCGACGCATTCCTGGAGGGTCTGGAGAAGCTGCGCAGCTTCATCCTCCCGGGCGGCACCCCGGGGGCCGCGCTGCTGCACCAGGCGTGCACGGTGGCGCGCCGCGCCGAGCGCTCCACCTGGGCGGCGCTCGCCGAGCACGGGGAGTCGATGAACGCGCTCACCGCCACCTATCTCAACCGGCTCTCCGACCTGCTGTTCATCCTGGCCCGCGCGGCCAACAAGGAGGTCGGCGACGTCCTGTGGGTCCCGGGCGAGAACCGCTGAAACCCCCGGTCCCGTCAGCCCCGGCGCTACGCGGATGCGCGGCCGGGGCCGACGGGGCGGGGGCGGGGCTCGGTGACCTGCCCGCTACGGGGGTTAGCGGGCAGAGGAAGCCGAGCGCTCCCGCTTCGGAAAGAGTGTGTAGCTGAGCGCGATGAGCACGTTGATGCCGATCAGGAACAGCATCTTGGTCTGCCAGTCACGCAGCGAGCCGATCTCGCCGTCGTCGCCGACGTACCAGATCGCGCCCTGGAGCAGAGCGATGGCGATGACCGCCGCCAGCACCCAGCGGCCGGCCGTCTTCCACTCGTGAAGCGTCTTCGCCGCGCCGTACTTGGCCGGCTTGACCGGCGGCGGACCGCCGAAGAAGCGGTGGGCCACCCGGGCGTCGACCCATTTGATCGTCGAATGGCCGAGTGCGGCCGAGTATCCGATGTAGACCGCGGCGAGGCCGTGCTTCCAGTCCGGTTCGGCGCCGTTCCGCAGGTCGATCACGGTCGTCACGAACAGCACCAGCTCCAGCAGCGGCTCGCACAGCAGCACCACGGTGCTGGCCTTCGGCATCTTCGCCACGTACCGCAGCAGGAGCCCGATGGCCAGCAGCACCCAGAAGCCGACCTCACAGGCGATGATCAACGCGACAACCACGATGTTTCCTCTCTCGCTCTGTCCTTGGCCCCACTCTCTCCCGGCGATCAGGGCGCCCGCGTCGTCGGCGGCGATGAAACCCGGCTGCATCCTTCGATGTACGCCGCCGGGCGTCGGGCCCGGACCCAGGGGGGAGGCCCACCCCGCGCGCCACATGGTGTGATGGGTGCCATGCCGTCCCGTCCCCATCTCCCACGCCCACACCGGCATGACGTCCTGATCGGTCTTGGCGGACTGCTCGGCGGGATCCTGATGTGGGCGCTGGGGATGCACAACACTCCGTCGTACTACGGCATGCCCCGATGGCTGGGGCTGGTCGCGCTGTTCGTGATGTCCGCGGCCGAACTGTTGCGGCGCTCCAAGCCCCTCATCGGCCTGGGCGTGGGGACCGCCGCGCTCGCCGTCGACGTCCTCAGCGGCGGGCTGGCCACGACCATGCTGATGTACACCGACCTGATCTACGCGGCCGTCTTGCACTCCGGGCCCGTCGCCGCCCGGCGCATCCCCCGGATCTGCTGGCTGCTCTCCGGGCTGGCGACCGTGGTGCCGCTGGCCGTCTACAACGACCCCCTGGCGCTGCTGTCCGGAGCCTTCGTCGCACTCCTCACCGTCACCCCGGCGTGGACCGGGTCGGTGGTCCGCAACCATCGCGAAGAGGCCCAGGCCGCCCGTCTGGAGGCCGAACGCGTCGCCCTGCTGGCCGAGTTGGACCGGCGGGAGGCGGTCGCCTCCGAGCGCTCCCGGATGGCGCGCGAACTCCACGACATGGTGGCGAACCACCTGTCGGCCATCGCCATCCACTCCAGCGCCGCGCTCTCCCTGAAGGACCCCGCCGCGACCGACGAGGCGCTCGGCGTCATCCGGGAGAACAGCGTGCGGGGCCTGGCCGAGATGCGCCGGCTGATCGGGCTGCTGCGGGACCCCGGGGAGACCTCGGAACCGGCCGCCACCTCCACGCTCGACGGACTCGACACCCTGCTGGAGCAGGCCCGCACCAACGGCCGCCCCGGCGGGCAGGACATCGTCCTGTGCGATGAGCGGCCGGCTGGCGCCGACCCGCTGCCCGCCCCGGTCGAGCTCGCCGCGTACCGCATCGTCCAGGAATCGCTCACCAACGCCCTCAAGCACGCCGCACCCGGCCGGGTGGACGTGACGCTGGCGCACCGCGCGGACGGCCCGCTCGAAGTCAGCGTCATCAGCCCCTACGGCGAGCGCTCGGGCCCCCGGGCACCCGGCTCCGGCACCGGGCTGATCGGGATGCGCGAGCGGGTGAACCTGCTCGGCGGCAACCTCGACGCCGGACCCGTCGCCGGGCCCGAGGGCTCGGTGTGGCAGGTGCGGGCCACGCTGCCGCTGGGTGACGAGAGCGCTCAGAGTGTGCCATGACCCTTCGACGACCAGGAGCCGCCGTGACCCCGCCCGCCCCGCCCTCAGGTACCGCGTCCGAGCCGATCAGGGTTCTGGTCGCCGAGGACCAGAGCGCGGTCCGTTCCGGGCTGGTGCTGATCTTGCGGTCCGCCCCCGATGTCGAGGTGGTCGGCGAGGCGGTCGACGGCCTCCAGGCAGTGGAGATGGCCCGGGCGCTGCGCCCCGATGTGGTGCTGATGGACGTCCAGATGCCACGGCTGGACGGGGTGTCGGCCACCCGCCAGGTGGTCGCCGAACAGCTTGCCGATGTGCTGGTGCTCACCACGTTCGACCTCGACGAGTACGTCTTCGGGGCGCTGCGCGCGGGCGCCTCCGGATTCCTGCTCAAGGACAGCGAGGCGGCCGATCTGATCGAGGCGGTCCGTACGGTGGGGCGCGGCGAGGGGATGATCGCCACGGCGGTGACCCGCCGCCTGATCGCGGAGTTCGCCCGCCCCCAGGCCGCCCGCTCCCCCACCGCGCCCAGCCCCGCGGCGCTCGCCTCGCTCACCCCGCGGGAGCGGGAGGTGCTGGCCTGTCTCGGTCAGGGGCTGTCGAACGCGCAGATCGCGGCGCGGCTCAGCATGGCGGAGGCAACGGTGAAGACGCATGTCAGCCGGCTGCTGAACAAGCTGGAGCTGCGCAGCCGGGTCCAGGCCGCGGTACTGGCCCAGGAACTGGGCGTGCGCTAGCGCAGGGGATGACGTGGGTGCCGCGGGCGACGAGGTGGCTAGGCCACGTTGACGCGCTGGCCGGGGGGCGCGGCCTCCAGCCAGGCCAGGAAGCCGGTCAGGGCGTCCTCGCTCATGGCCAGCTCCAGCCGGGTGCCGCCGTGCCGACAGGCGAGCACCACCGCGTCGGAGAGCAGCGCCAGCTCCTCCTCGCCCTTGGGGGTGCGCCGCTCCAGCACCTCGATCGAGGCGCGCTCCAGCACCCGCCGGGGCCTGGGCGCGTAGGAGAAGACCCGGAACCACTCGATGCGGTCACCGTTGTAGCGGGCGACTCCGTACACCCAGCCCTTGCCGCTGGTCTCGGATTCGCTTGCGGGTGGGTCCCAGCGCAGGGAACAGTCGAAGGTTCCGCCGGACCGCTGGATCAGCCGCCTCCGGAGACCGAAGACGAAGAGTCCCACCACCACCAGCGCGACGACCACGCCGCCCACAAGCAGAGCGAGGACCATCTTCACCGACCTCCTCGCGTCATCCGGAAAAACCGCACCTGCATCGCCTCAGCCGCGGACCGCTGAAAGGGCTCCAGCGAGGTCCGCGGCTGAGGTTTTCCGACCGTACGTGACAGGCTCAGTGCGCTCCCGCCACCGCACGCAGCCGGACGTCGGCGCGCCGCTCGGCGGCGGCGTCCGCCGCCGACTTGGCACGCTCCAGCGCCCGCTCCGCGCGCTTGACATCGATCTCGTCGGACAGCTCCGCGACCTCGGCCAGCAGTGAGAGCTTGTCGTCCGCGAACGAGATGAACCCACCGTGCACCGCGGTCACGACCGTCCCGCCGTCGACCGAACGGATGGTCACCGGGCCGGACTCCAGCACACCGAGCAGCGGCTGGTGGCCGGGCATGACGCCGATGTCACCCGATGTGGTGCGCGCGATGACCAAGGTGGCCGCGCCGGACCAGACACTACGGTCCGCCGCGACCAGCTCGACGTGCAGCTCAGCAGCCAACGTGGCTCCTCGGGTCTCTCCCTGCCGGGTCGGGCAGGGCTTTCGTCAAAGAATAACGGGCGTACGGAGAGGGGTGGGACCGGGCCCACCCCTCCCGCGGAGCTACGGGGCTCAGGAGACGCCCAGCTCCTTGGCCTTGGCCTTGAGGTCGTCCAGGCCACCGCACATGAAGAACGCCTGCTCGGGGAAGTGGTCGAACTCACCATCGGCGATCGCGTTGAACGCGGCGATGGACTCGTCCAGCGGCACATCCGATCCGTCGAGGCCGGTGAACTGCTTCGCCGCGTGGGTGTTCTGCGACAGGAAGCGCTCGATACGGCGGGCGCGGAAGACGGTGAGCTTGTCCTCCTCGCCGAGCTCGTCGATGCCCAGGATGTTGATGATGTCCTGGAGGTCCTTGTACTTCTGCAGGATCGACTTCACGCGCGAGGCGCAGTCGTAGTGGTCCTGCGAGATGTAGCGCGGGTCCAGGATCCGGGACGTCGAGTCCAGCGGGTCCACCGCCGGGTAGATGCCCTTCTCCGAGATCGGCCGGGAGAGCGTCGTCGTCGCGTCGAGGTGCGCGAAGACGTTCGCCGGGGCCGGGTCGGTCAGGTCGTCCGCGGGGACGTAGATCGCCTGCATCGAGGTGATCGAGTGGCCACGGGTCGAGGTGATGCGCTCCTGGAGAAGGCCCATCTCGTCGGCCAGGTTCGGCTGGTAGCCCACCGCGGAGGGCATCCGGCCGAGCAGGGTCGAGACCTCGGAACCGGCCTGGGTGAAGCGGAAGATGTTGTCAACGAAGAACAGCACGTCCTGCTTCTGCACATCGCGGAAGTACTCCGCCATGGTCAGACCGGCCAGGGCGACCCGCAGACGGGTGCCCGGGGGCTCGTCCATCTGGCCGAAGACCAGCGCGGTCTGCGGGAGCACGCCGGACTCGGCCATCTCCTCGATCAGGTCGTTGCCCTCACGGGTGCGCTCGCCGACACCGGCGAACACGGAAACGCCCTCGTGCAGCTTGGCCACACGCATGATCATTTCCTGGATGAGGACGGTCTTGCCGACGCCCGCGCCGCCGAACAGGCCGATCTTGCCGCCCTTGACGTACGGGGTCAGCAGGTCGACGACCTTCAGGCCGGTCTCGAACATCTCGGTCTTGGACTCGAGCTGGTCGAAGGCCGGGGCCTTCCGGTGGATGGACCAGCGCTCGGTGACCTCGGACTCGGCCTCGGGCTCGTTGAGGATCTGGCCGAGGGTGTTGAACACCCGGCCCTTGGTGACGTCGCCGACGGGCACGGTGATGCCGGCGCCGGTGTCGGTCACGGCGGCCTGGCGGACCAGGCCGTCGGTGGGCTGCATGGAGATGGAGCGCACCAGGCCCTCGCCGAGGTGCTGCGCGACCTCGAGGGTCAGGGTCTTCTTCGCCCCGTCCTGGGCCGGGTCGGCAACCTCGACGGTCAGCGCGTTGTAGATCTCCGGCATCGCGTCGACGGGGAACTCCACGTCGACGACCGGGCCGATGACCCGCGCGACGCGGCCGGCGGCCACAGCGGTTGGCTCAACAGTGGTGGTCATAGTGTCAGTCACTCCCCGCAGAGGCGTCGGCCAGAGCGCTCGCGCCACCGACGATCTCGCTGATTTCCTGGGTGATGTCGGCCTGGCGGGCCGCGTTGGCAAGCCGCGTGAGCGACTTGATGAGTTCATCGGCATTGTCGGTCGCCGACTTCATCGCCCGCCGGGTCGCCGCGTGCTTGGAGGCGGCGGCCTGGAGCAGAGCGTTGTAGATACGGGCCTCGACGTACCGGGGCAGCAGGGCGTCCAGGACGTCCTCGGACGACGGCTCGAAGTCGAAGAGCGGGAGGATCTCGCCCTTCTTCTCCTGCTCCTCCGCCTTCTCCGCGAGGCTGAGCGGCAGCAGCCGGTCCTGGACCGGGGTCTGCGTCAGCATCGAGACGAACTCGGTGAAGACGATGTGCAGCTCGTCCACGCCGCCCTCGGCCGTGTCCTTGAGAACGGCCTCGATCAGCGGGCCCGCGATCTTCTTGGCGTCCGCGTAGGTGGGGTTGTCGGTGAAGCCGCCCCACGACTCCGTGACCTTGCGCTCACGGAAGGAGTAGTACGCCACGCCCTTGCGGCCGACGATGTACGCGTCGACCTCCTTGCCCTCACGGGTGAGCCGCTCGGTGAGCTCCTCGGCCGCCTTGATCACGTTGGAGGAGTAGCCGCCCGCCAGACCCCGGTCGCTCGTGATGAGCAGCACCGCGGCGCGGGTCGGGTTCTCGCTCTCCGTGGTCAGCGCGTGCTGGGTGGTGGAACCCTTGGCGACCGCGCCCACCGCCCGGGTGAGCTCGGTGGCATACGGAGCCGACGCGGCCACCCGGCGCTGCGCCTTGACGACGCGCGAGGCGGCGATCATCTCCATCGCCTTGGTGATCTTCTTGGTCGCGGAGACGGACTTGATCCGCCTCTTGTAGACCTTGGCCTGGGCACCCATACTCAGCCCTCGCCCAGCAGCTTGCCGTCCGAGGTCTCGAACTGCTTCTTGAAGCTGTCGACGGCCTCGCCCAACGCCGCGATCGTGTCGTCGGACATCTTGCCGCCCTCGACGATGCTGGTCAGCAGCCCCTTGTGCTCACGGTGCAGGTAGTCCAGCAGCTCACGCTCGAAGCGGCGGACGTCCTGGACCGGGACATCGTCCATCTTGCCGTTGGTGCCGGACCAGATGGAGACGATCTCGTCCTCGGTGGAGTATGGGGCGTACTGGCCCTGCTTCAGCAGCTCGACCATGCGCGCACCGCGCTCCAGCGACGCCTTGGAGGCCGCGTCCAGGTCCGAGCCGAAGGCTGCGAACGCCTCCAGCTCGCGGTACTGGGCGAGGTCCACCCGGAGGCGGCCGGACACCTGCCGCATGGCCCGGTGCTGGGCGGAGCCACCGACACGGGAGACCGAGATACCGACGTTCAGCGCCGGCCGCTGGTTGGCGTTGAACAGGTCCGACTCGAGGAAGCACTGGCCGTCGGTGATGGAGATGACGTTGGTCGGAATGAACGCCGACACGTCGTTCGCCTTGGTCTCGACGATCGGCAGACCGGTCATCGAACCGGAGCCCATCTCGTCGGAGAGCTTGGCGCAGCGCTCCAGCAGCCGGGAGTGCAGGTAGAAGACGTCGCCCGGGTAGGCCTCACGGCCCGGCGGACGGCGCAGCAGCAGCGAGACGGCGCGGTAGGCGTCGGCCTGCTTGGACAGGTCGTCGAAGACGATCAGAACGTGCTTGCCCTGGTACATCCAGTGCTGGCCGATGGCCGAGCCCGTGTAGGGAGCGAGGTACTTGAAGCCCGCCGGGTCGGACGCCGGGGCGGCGACGATGGTGGTGTACTCCAGGGCACCGGCCTCCTCCAGCGCGCCACGCACGGACGCGATGGTGGAGCCCTTCTGGCCGATGGCGACGTAGATGCAGCGGACCTGCTTCTTCGGGTCACCGGAGCGCCAGTTGTCGCGCTGGTTGATGATCGTGTCGACGCACAGCGCGGTCTTGCCGGTCTGCCGGTCGCCGATGATCAGCTGGCGCTGGCCGCGGCCGATCGGGGTCATCGCGTCGACGGCCTTGTAGCCGGTCTCCATCGGCTCGTGCACCGACTTGCGGTCCATGACCGTGGGGGCCTGCAGCTCGAGGGCTCGGCGGCCCTCGGTCTCGATCTCGCCGAGGCCGTCGATCGGGGCACCCAGCGGGTCGACGACGCGGCCGAGGTAGCCCTCGCCGACGGCGACCGAAAGGACCTCGCCGGTGCGGTGCACCTGCTGGCCCTCCTCGATACCGCTGAACTCTCCGAGGACGACCGCACCGATCTCGCGCTCCTCGAGGTTGAGGGCGAGGCCGAGGGTGCCGTCCTCGAACTTCAGCAGCTCGTTCGCCATGGCCGAGGGAAGACCCTCGACCCTCGCGATGCCGTCGCCGGCAACGCTGACCGTACCGACCTCCTCGCGCGAGGCCGCGTCCGGCTGGTACGCCTGGACAAAGTTCTCCAGCGCGTCCCGGATCTCCTCCGGCCGGATCGTGAGCTCCGCCATCTGGGTTCCCTGCTCTCCTTGTTGGGCCCGAAGTATCTGACTACGGCCCAACTCGGGCCGCTTACATGCTTGTTGAGTTGGTGGCTGTGTCAGCCGGCCATCCGCCGGGTCGCCTCGTCGAGGCGGTCCGCGATGGTCCCGTTGATGACCTCGTCGCCAATGCGCACCGAGATCCCGCCGAGGACCCCCGGGTCCACGTCGAGATTGAGGTGCATCTTCCGTCCGTACAGCTTCCCCAGTGCCTCACCGAGCCGCTGCTTCTGCCGGTCGCTGAGCGGCACCGCGGAGGTGACGACCGCGACCGTACGGTCCCGGCGCTCCGCCGCCAGCTTGGACAGCTCGTCGAGACCCGCCTCCAGGCTACGACCCCGCGGGTGGGTCACCAGACGGATCACCAGCCGCTCGGTCACCTGGTCGGCCCGGCCGCCGAGCAGCTCGCGGACCAGCCCGGCCTTGGCCGAGACGCTCGCGCGCCGGTCGGTGAGCGCACCCCGGAGCTCGGGCGAGGAGGAGACGATCCGGCCGAACCGGAACAGCTCGTCCTCGACGTTGTCGAGGGCACCCGTCCGCTCGGCCGCCACCAGGTCGGCGGCGCTGGCGAGCTGCTCCAGCGAGTCCACCAGGTCGCGCGAGCGCGACCAGCGGGACCGGACCAGGCCGGAGACCAGGTCGATGGACTCGCCGCCGACCTGTCCGCCCAGCACCCGCGCGGCCAGCTCGGCCTTGGCCTCGCCGGGCTGCGCCGGGTCGGTGAGGACCCGGCGCAGCGAGACCTCGCGGTCGAGCAGCGCGGTGACGGCGGCCAGCTCCTCGGCGAGCTTCGACGCGTCGACGGCGGTGTTGTCCGTCAGGGCGTCGAAGCGCTCGCGCGCGGCTGCCAGTGCCTCCCGGCTCGCTCCGTTCATCGGCCGGCCTCGGCCTTCGAGCCGTCGTTCGTCTTGGCCTCGAGCTCGTCGAGGAACCGGTCGATGGTGCGGCTCTGCCGGGCCACGTCCTCGAGCGACTCGCCGACGATCCGGCCGGCCAGGTCGGTGGCGAGCCTGCCCACGTCCTGGCGCAGGGTCTGAGCGGCCTGCTTCCGATCGGCCTCGATCTGAGCGTGACCGGCCGCGATGACCTCTTCACGCTGCCGCTGGCCCTCCGCGCGCATCTCGGCGATGAGCGCGGCGCCCTGCTCCTGCGCCTCCTGGCGCAGTCGCGCGGCCTCGTGGCGGGCGTCAGCGAGCTGGGCTCGGTAGTCCTCGAGGACCTGCTGGGCTTCGGCCTGAGTGGCCTCGGCCTTCTCCATGCCGCCTTCGATCGCCTCGCGGCGCTCCTCCAGAACCCGGTTGATGTTCGGGAGGAGCTTCTTGGCGAGGAAGAAGAAGACGATGGCAAAGGCGATCAGGCCGATGACCAGCTCCGGGATCGGCGGGATGAGGGGGTTCTCACTCTCCTCAGCCGCCACCTGTACCAGGGCGTTCACATCAGTGCCTTCCGTCTGTCGTGGTTAAAGCGGTCCGTTCAGGACTTGAAAAGGAAGCCCATGACGATACCGATCAGCGCGAGCGCCTCACAGAAGGCGAAGCCCATGATCTGGTTGGCGCGGATCAGGCCGGCAGCCTCGGGCTGACGGGCCAGGGCCTGGGTGCCGTTACCGAAGATGATGCCGACGCCGACGCCGGGGCCGATGGCGGCGAGACCGTAACCGATCGAACCGAGGTTGCCGGTGACGCCAGCGGCGGCGAGGGTCTGGAGAGCGGACATGCCGGTTCTTCCTTTGCGTTTCATGGGCCGGTGGGGGTTGGCCACCGGACGTCTGATGGTCTGGGAGCCAGGTCTGCTCAGTGGTGCTCGGCGAGCGCGCCCTGGACGTAGTTGCAGGCCAAGAGCACGAAGACGTACGCCTGGACAGCCTGGATGAAGAGCTCGAAGGCGGTCAGCAGAATCGTCATCACGAACGACGCGCCCGCGTAGACGATGCCAATGCCGTTCAGCAGGTACCAGGTGCCGATGGTGAACATCAGCAGCAGCAGATGGCCCGCGAACATGTTGGCGAAGAGCCGGACCGCGTGGGTGAAGGGCCGGATGATGACGTTCGAGAAGAACTCGATCACGACGATCATCGGCAGGATCGCGCCGAGGTCCTTGTCGTAGCCGGTGATGTTCTTCCAGCCGCCGACGAAGCCGTGCTTCTTGAAGGTCAGGTACATCCAGAGGATGTAGACGATCGCGGCCAGACCGGCCGGGAAGGCGATGATCGACGTCACCGGGAACTGGGCGACCGGAATGATCGACCAGAGGTTCATGATCCAGACGAAGAAGAAGATCGAGACCATGAGAGGGACGTACTTCTCGCCCTCCTTCTTGCCGAGGGCCTCATAGACCAGGCCGCGGCGCACGAAGTCGTAGCCCGCCTCACCGATCATCTGCAGCTTGCCCGGCACGACCTTGGCCCGGGCGAAAGCGGCCCAGAAGAACCAGACGATGGCGACCGTACCCAGCAGGGCCAGCAGCATCGGCTTGTTGAAGTCAAAGCCGCCGATGGAGAAGAGCGGCTCGAACTTGAAGGAATGGAGTCCGGGTGCCGGGAAGCCGCACCCGTCGAAGATGTGGCAGTTCGTCTCGAAGGCGAGCGTCTGGTCAGAACTCACCGCGAGACTCCTTCAGCGTGGCGCATGGGTACGGCAACCTCGTTGTGTCGGCGCGGCACGCGGCCACGGAACGGCACTGGACTGGTCTTACGGATGTGGGGGCGGCTGATCGGCGCGTGGCCGAGTGGTATGTCGGGCATCAGCTGCATGGGCCGCCGATTCCGTCCCGTGGAATCCGGGGGTTCAGCTACCTGCGCCCGCTGTGCCTCAGATGGCACCGGACGATAGCAGGTGAGCGCACATGCTCTTATCCCGGCCCTACTTCTCACGACGTGGACCCGGCGGGAGCGGACTTCTTCGCCCCCTCGGGCTTACGTTCGTCCTCGGCTTCGGGCTCCACATAGAGGATCTTCGCCTTCATATGCGCACGGGTCTGTGCGCCGACCCACACCAGGGTCGCGGCGAGCAGCGCGAGGGCGAAAGCCTTGACGTTGAACAGCGTGGTGTCCTGGAACACCGCGAGCACGACCGCCACCAGCAGGAACTCGGTCATGAAAAGCACCATGCCCATGGCCTGGAACAGATGCGGGAGGTGCTTCGCGGTGCGCTCCAGCACGATCAGCCCCGAAGCCATCACCGCCATGGCGACGAATGTGCCGAAGCCCGCGCCGATCGCTCCCTTGCCACCCGCGAACGCGGCACCGACAGCGACGGCGACCACGCCGGCGACGGCGGTGGGCACGGCGCAACTCAGGAGCGTTCTGGCGTCGTTGGACTGCATGAAGGGTTTCTCCGGCAAGTGTCGGAAACAACGATTCGTCGTGGACGAGCGTATCCCCGGGAACAGAGGAGACCTCACGACGAAGAGCCGTCGCCCTACGGCCCCTCGCGGTCTAAGCACCGGGTTTAGTGAACGGTATCACAAACTATTTGATGAGGTCTTTACCCTTCGGATGTGCTGCACGTCACACGGGAGAGTTATCCGCTGTGTACCGTGCTGACGCCGTCCTGTGATCTTCGGCGCTCTCCCCCACCGTTCCCTCCGGCACTTACTGGGGGAATTACCAGGGCGGTTACCGGGGTGTTCCGATCCTGCGGCGGTGGGTGAAGCGGGACCGGTCGCCGATCGCGGTGGCGCCGTTCGTCCCGCCGCTCGCGCCGCCGTTCATCCCGCTGTTCATCCCGGAGCCCACCGGCTCGGGCGCGGCCATCTCCGGATCCGACAGTGCGGACCCTCCGCCGGCCACGGCCGCCACCGGCTCCGCGGGCGCCTCGGCGCCCCGCTCGGCCCGCGCGATCCGGTTGGCGCGGCGGTAGCGCGGCGGAACGAACGCCTCGGCCCAGCGCGGAACGCGCGGGGTGAACCGCGGCAGCAGCAACAGCACCAGCCCGACCCCGCTCAGCGCGACGATCGCGAGGACGAACCACACACCGGCCGAGTTCACCGAGTACGCCACGGCGCCGAAGGCGATCAGCGCCGACCAGAAGTACATGATCAGGACGGCCCGGCTGTGCGAATGGCCGATCTCCAGCAGCCGGTGGTGCAGATGGCCGCGGTCCGCGGCGAACGGCGACTGGCCCCGCCAGGTGCGCCGGACGATGGCCAGCACCAGGTCCGCGAAGGGCACCGCGATGACGGTCAGCGGCAGCAGCAGCGGGATGTAGACCGGGACGGTGGCGTGCACCGCGGCCTGCTCGGACCCCTCGAACAGCTTCATCGCGTCCGGGTCGACCTGGCCGGTGATGGAGATGGCGCCCGCCGCCAGCACCAGCCCGATCAGCATCGAGCCCGAGTCGCCCATGAAGATCCGCGCGGGGTGCGCGTTGTGCGGCAGGAAGCCCAGGCACATCCCCATGAGGACGGCGGCGAACAGCGTGGCGGGCGCGGCCGCCTCCAGGCCGTAGCCGTACCAGATGCGGTAGGCGTACATGAAGAACGCGGCGGCGGCGATGCACACCATCCCGGACGCCAACCCATCAAGCCCGTCAACGAAGTTGACCGCGTTGATGGTGATGACGACCAGGGCGACGGTCAGCAGCGTGCCCTGCCAGGGCGTCAGCGAGACCGGCCCCACCCCGGGCACCGGAAGCCACAGGATGGTCAGACCCTGGAGCACCATCACACCGGCGGCGATCATCTGGCCGCCGAGCTTGATCAGCGCGTCCACGCCCCACTTGTCGTCCAGCACGCCCAGCAGCCAGATCAGCCCGGCGCCGGACAGCAGCGCCCGTGGTTCGTTGGAGACCTCGAAGACGTCCTTGAGGTTGGTCAGATGGGCGGCGACCAGCAGCCCCGCGCACAGCCCGCCGAACATGGCGATGCCGCCGAGCCGCGGAGTGGGCTCGCGATGCACATCACGGGCGCGGATCTCTGGCATCGCACCGGCCGCGATGGCGAATTTCCGCACCGGCCCGGTCAGCAGATAAGTGACCGCGGCCGTGATGCACAGAGTCAGCAGGTATTCACGCACAGGCTGCCCCAGAGGTATCGCTGGCCATCACAGCCTCACACCTTATGCGTGTCGGACGCCTGGCGGTGAACGTACTTACAGACGTCCTACACCTTCGGATGGTTGCATGATTCGGCTCTCGTCCGGATAGGGCGGAAATCTCCCGGCCAGTTCCGCCACCTTTTCCCGTACCACGCCTTCGTCCCGCAAGACGGTTCCCATCAGGGCCGCTATCCGCTCCATTTCCGGCGCTCCCATTCCCTGGGTGGTCACCGCGGCGGTGCCCAGCCGCACCCCCTTGACGCATCCCCGGGGATCCGTGGCGGACGCCAGCGCGCAGGTGTCCAGGACGATCCCGGCGGCGGCGCAGCGGGCCTTCGCGGCCCGTCCGTCCAGGCCCAGCGGGGCCGTATCGGCGGTGATCATATGGGTGTCGGTGCCGCCCGTGGCCACCGCGAGACCCTCCGCGACCAGGGCGTCCGCGAGCACCCGGGCATTGGCCACCACCCGCCGCGCATAGGCGGTGAAGGCGGGCGCCGCGGCCTCCCCGAACGCCACCGCCTTGGCCGCGACGGTGTGCATCTGGGCACCGCCCTGCGTGAACGGGAACACCGCCCGGTCGACCCGCTCGGCGAGCTCCGCGCCGCACAGCAGCATTCCGCCGCGCGGCCCGCGCAGCACCTTGTGTGTCGTTGCGCACACCACATCCGCGTACGGCACCGGGGACGGCGCCACCTTTCCCGCGACCAGACCGATCGCATGGGCGGCGTCGGCGATGAGATACGCGCCCACCTCGTCGGCGACGGCGCGGAAGGCGGCGTAGTCCAGATGGCGCGGATAGGAGATCGAACCGCAGACGATCGCCTTCGGCCGGTGGGCGTGGGCGAGCGCGCGGAGCTGCTCGTAGTCGATCAGGCCGGTCGCCGGATCGACGCCGTAGCCGATGAAGTCGAACCAGCGGCCGGAGAAATTGGCGGGTGAGCCGTGGGTGAGATGGCCGCCGTGCTGCAGCGCCATCGCCAGCACCGTGTCCCCGGGGCGCAGCAGCGCGGCGTAGGCGGCCAGCACCGCAGAGGACCCCGAATGCGGCTGCACATTGGCGTGCTCGGCGCCGAACAGCGCCTTCGCCCGGTCCTGGGCGACCCGCTCGGCGATGTCCACGATCTCGCAGCCGCCGTGGTGGCGGGCGCCGGGATACCCCTCGGCGTACTTGTTGGCCAGCGGCGAGGCGAGCGCCGCCAGCACGGCCGGCGAGGTGAAGTTCTCGGCCGCGATGAGCTGGAGGCCGCCGGAGACACGGTCGATCTCGCTCAGGATGATCCCCGCCAGCTCCGGGTCCTGGCGGGCGAGCGCTCCGAAATCGGGGCCCCGGGGGGTGACGGCCATGGCGTGCTCACAGCCTCGGGAGGGGACGGCGGGTCGTCGAAGGTGGTCACCCCCAATGTAGGCCCCGCAGGCCCTCGTGGCGCGCCGTGAGCCGCGGGAGACCCCCGTTGGCGCGCCCCTGGGCCCCGCCAGGGGGCTACGCGGGGGCGGGAACCCCCGTCAGGGCCGTGACGACCGGGTCCAGGGCCTGGTTGATCTCGTCCCCGATGGAGCGGAAGAAGGTGATCGGCGCCCCGTACGGATCGTGCACCTCGTCCGCGTCCTCGGTGGGCGCCAGCAGCCAGCCGCGCAGCGCGGCAGCCGCCTGCACCAGGGCGCGGGCGCGCTCGACCACGCCGCCCGCCTCCGCCGGATCGGGCAGCGTCGCGGGGTCTATGGCCCGCACCAGCCGGGTGAACTCCTTGAGCGTGAAGGTGCGCAGGCCGGCCGAATGCCCCATCGAGATGACCTGCGCCCGGTGGTCGCGGGTGGCGGTCAGGACCAGGTCGGCGCGGATGACGTGCTCGTCCAGCAGCTCACGGCCGAGGAAGCCCGCCGGGTCGGCGCCGAAGTCGGTCAGGACCGTCGCGGCGTGCGCCTCCATGGGCGCGCCCTCATGGCCCCAGGTGCCGGCGCTCTCCACGATCAGACCGCGGGTGCGGACGGTGCCGAGGCGGTGCGTGAGGGCGTGCCGGGTCAGCCGCTCGGTGATCGGCGAGCGGCACACATTGCCGGTGCTGACGTGGAGGATGCGGAAGGTGGCCTCGGGCTTCTTCTCACGGTGTTCCGCTATGCCACGCCCCTCAGGGGCTGTCAATTCGCCACCTCGAGGTCGGGTACGACCTCGCGGAGCTGCTCGGCGGTGAGCGCGCCCGCCCGGAGCAGCACCGGCACCTTGCCGGTGACGTCGACGATCGAGGAGGGCACGGCGGCCGGGGTGGGCCCGCCGTCGAGGTACACCGAGACGGAGTCCCCCAGCATGTCCTGGGCGGCGTCGCAGTCCTGCGGAGAGGGGTGTCCGGTCAGATTGGCGCTGGAGACCGCCATCGGGCCGAAGTCCGTCAGCAGCTCGATCGCGACCGGGTGCAGCGGCATCCGCACCGCGACGGTGCCCCGGGTCTCCCCCAGGTCCCAGGTGAGCGAGGGCTGGTGCCGGGCGACGAGGGTGAGCGCACCGGGCCAGAAGGCGTCGACCAGCTCCCAGGCCATCTCGGAGAAGTCGGTGACCAGTCCGTGCAGGGTGTTCGGGGAGCCGACCAGCACCGGGGTGGGCATATTGCGGCCGCGGCCCTTGGCCTCGAGCAGATCGCCGACCGCCTCGGCGTTGAAGGCGTCCGCGCCGATCCCGTAGACGGTGTCGGTGGGCAGCACGACCAGTTCGCCGCGGCGGACGGCGGAGGCGGCCTCGCGCAGGCCGGTCTTGCGATCGGTCGCGTCCCCGCAGTCGTATCGCCGTGCCATCTTTAACGGACCTCCTCGTACGTGGCCAATGTGTGGTGCGGTGCCGCCGTCACGGCATGGCCTTCCGCGCGGTGGCGAACCGGGGCCGGTTGTTCAGGTCGGGGTGGTCGGCGGCGTCCGCCCAGCCACGCTCCTCCGTGAAGATCCACGGCACCTGGCCGCCCTGGGTGTCTGCGTGTTCGATGACCACCACGCCCCCGGGGCGCAGCAGCCGGTGGGCGGTGCGCTCCAGGCCACGGATCACATCGAGGCCGTCCTCTCCGGAGAAGAGCGCGAGCTGGGGGTCGTGGTCGCGGGCCTCCGGCGCCACGTACTCCCACTCGGTCAGCGGGATGTACGGCGGGTTGCTGATGACGAGGTCCACCTGCCCGTCGAGCTCGGGCAGGGCCGTCAACGCGTCCGCGTGATGGAGAACGACGCGGGACCCCTCGACGTTCTTGCGGGCCCAGCGCAGGGCGCCCTCGTCCAGCTCCACGGCGTGCACCCGGGAGCGCGGCACCTCCTGGGCGAGCGCCAGGGCGATGGCGCCGGAACCGGTGCACAGATCGACGATGAGCGGTTCGACGACGTCCATCGCGCGGACCGCGTCTATCGCCCAGCCGACCACCGACTCGGTCTCCGGCCGGGGCACGAAGACCCCAGGTCCCACCTGGAGCTCGAGATAGCGGAAGAAGGCGCGGCCGGTGATGTGCTGAAGGGGCTCACGGGCCTCGCGCCGGGCGACCGCCTCCCAGTAGCGGGCGTCGAAGTCGGCGTCGGGCACGCCGTGCAGCTCTCCCCGCTTGACGCTGTGCACAAAGGCGGCGAGCTCCTCCGCGTCGAAGCGCGGTGAGGGCACGCCCGCGTCGGCCAGCCGCTGAGTGGCCTGCGCCACCTCGGCGAGCAGCACGTTCACTGAATTCCTCCAGCCGGTCCGGACAAGAGCACGAAGCCTACGACGGTGGGTGGCTCAGCCCGCGGCCGCCAGTTTGGCGGCCGCGTCGGCGTCGACGCACGCTTGGATGACCGGTTCGAGTTCACCGTCGAGCACCTGGTCCAAGTTGTACGCCTTGAAACCGACTCGATGGTCCGAGATCCGGTTTTCCGGGAAGTTGTACGTACGGATGCGCTCGGAGCGGTCGACGGTACGGACCTGGCTGCGGCGCGCGTCCGATGCCTCCCGCTCGGCCTCCTCCTGGGCCGCGGCCAGCAGCCGCGAGCGCAGGATGCGCAGCGCCTGCTCCTTGTTCTGGAGCTGGCTCTTCTCGTTCTGGCAGGAGACGACGATGCCGGTGGGCAGGTGGGTGATGCGCACCGCGGAGTCGGTGGTGTTGACCGACTGCCCGCCGGGTCCCGAGGAGCGGTAGACGTCGATCCGCAGGTCGTTGGGGCCGATCTCGACCTCGACCTCCTCGGCCTCGGGCGTGACCAGCACACCGGCCGCGGAGGTGTGGATACGGCCCTGGGACTCGGTGGCGGGCACCCGCTGCACCCGGTGCACCCCGCCCTCGTACTTCAGCCGGGCCCAGACGCCCTGGCCGGGCTCGGTGGCGCCGTTCCCGCCCTTGGTCTTCACCGCGACCTGGACGTCCTTGTAGCCGCCGAGGTCGGACTCGTTGGCGTCGAGGATCTCGGTTTTCCAGCCGACGCGCTCGGCGTACCGCAGATACATCCGCAGCAGGTCGCCGGCGAACAGCGCGGACTCCTCGCCGCCCTCTCCGGCCTTGACCTCCAGGATGACGTCCTTGTCGTCGCTCGGGTCGCGGGGGACGAGCAGCAGCCGCAGCCGGTCGGTCAGCCCCTCGCGGGACTGCTCCAGCTCCTTGACCTCGTCCACGAAGTCGGGGTCGTCCTGGGCCAGCTCCCGGGCGGTCTCGATGTCCTCCCCGGCCTGCTTCCAGGCGCGGTAGACGGCGATCACCGGGGTCAGCTCGGCATAGCGCTTGTTGAGCCGACGCGCCTCCCGCTGGTCTGCGTGGACCGCGGGGTCGGCGAGCCGCTTTTCGAGGTCGGCATGTTCGCCGATGAGTTCCTCGACCGCCTCGAACATCGGGGGGCTCCCTGGGTGGTCTGCGTGGTGGTGTTGCGGAGAAGAAGTGCCGGAAGGGCCGGTGACGACAAAACGCCGGTCCGGTCGCCCCAGGGAAGGGGCGACCGAAGACCGGCGCCGTGCGGGTCGCTACTTCTTGGCGGACCCGGCGTTCTTGCCGAAGCGGGCCTCGAACCGCGCCACGCGGCCACCGGTGTCGAGGATCTTCTGCTTGCCCGTGTAGAACGGGTGGCACTCGGAGCAGATGTCGGCACGGATGGTGCCGCCGCCCACGGTGCTACGGGTGGTGAAGGAGGCGCCACAGGTGCAGCTGACCTGCGTCTCGACGTACTCCGGGTGGATGTCGCGCTTCAAGGGAATCTCCTAGGTTCGGGAGGGCACCGGGTCGACGGGCGGAATGCCCTGTCGTGAACCGGGACCGACGATCCAGTTTGCCAGTACTGGCCGCATCTCCCAAAACCGGGGGTCGGACCGGGATATTCCCGACCCCTCCCGGGACGCTATTCGACGACCTTGCCCGCGTCGGTGGCGTCGCCCGCGGAGCCCTTGGTGGCCGAGGCGGGCACCGGCTGGTCCTTGCGGAGCGCCGTCCATATGAGCTTGGCCTTGCGCTCCATGGGCAGCACCCGGGCCGGGTTCTGCGGGTCGTACTCGACGGGCAGCGTGGTCATCTTCATGTCGCCCGAGCCGATGCCCTTCAGGGATTCGGCGAAGCCCTTCAGCTTGCTCACCGAGGCCAGCTCGGAGTCGGTGGTGAGCGCCTTGGTGGAGGTGTCCGCCAGGTCGTAGAGCTTCTTCGGGTTGCCGAACACGTTGACGTGCTTGACCTGGTCCAGCAGCGCCTTGACGAACGCCTGCTGGAGCTTGATCCGGCCGAGGTCGCTGCCGTCGCCCACGCCGTGCCGGGTACGCACCAGGCCCAGGGACTGCTCCCCGTTCAGCGTGTGCGGGCCGGGCTCCAGGTCGAGGTGGCTCTTCGAGTCGTGAATCGGGGCGGTGGTGGTGAGGTTGACGCCCCCGAGGTCGTTTATGAGCTGCTTGAAGCCGGAGAAGTCGACCTCGAGGAAGTGGTCCATGCGTATGCCCGTCATGGACTCGATGGTCTTGATGGTGCAGGCCGGGCCGCCGGCCTCATACGCGCTGTTGAACATCGCCGCCTGCACGGCGGGCGTCTCCTGCCCGCCCTTGGTGGTGCAGGACGGCCGCTGTATGAGGGTGTCGCGCGGGATGCTGATGACGCTGGCCTTCTTGTGGCCCTTGTAGACGTGGACGATCATCGCCGTGTCGGAGCGCGATGTGCCCTCGTCCTTGCCGTACTTCGCGTTCTTGCCGGCCCGGGAGTCGGAGCCGAGGACGAGGATGTCCATCGAGCCGTTGTCGACGTTCTTGGGGCGGTCGGCACCGAGGGCGGCGTTGACGTCGACGCCGGTGAGGTTCCCGTTCAGCTTGTAGTAGAGGTAGCCGAGTCCGGCACCGCCCAGCACCAGCACGGCGGCCAGCGTCCACACCGTGTAGACCACGGCCCTGCGGCGCGTGCTGGGCCGCTTGCGGCGGCGGCCCGGCGTTGCGCCGCGGGCGCGGTGGCGACCCGGGTTTACCGGTGCGTTGCTGCTGTCCTCGGCCATGTGCTCCTCAGTCCTCTATGTGCTGCCCGAGTACCCCCTGCCGTCACGGTCAGGCGTGGCGTCGCGGTTTCGCGATGGAGTCTGCCTGTGTTCCGGCCCCATATTCCGACCTGACAGATGGAAGGCCGTGCGCCAGGGTTGCATACGTGCCATGGCCGGTTTTCGTGCGGGCCGCCGGGCGCTCCGTTCGTCCCCTTCGTCCGCCTTACCGCTCTGACCTGCACTTTCGCGGGCGATAACATGATCAGGACCGGTCCGTGGCCCGGCTTGCCGCTGTGGCTCACCTCTCATCGAACGCAGCGAGGCCCCCCGCGGTGCGGGGGGCCTCGTCTACGGAGCGTTCCGGCGGATATCCGCTCAGTCGCCGTTGTTGCCCGGAGTGGGCGTGGTCTTGGCGATCTGCATCAGGAACTCGGCGTTGGACTTCGTCTGCTTCATCTTGTCCAGCAGCAGCTCGATCGCCTGCTGGGAGTCGAGCGCGTGCAGCACCCGGCGCAGCTTCCAGACGATGCTCAGCTCCTCCGGCGCCAGCAGGATCTCTTCCTTACGGGTGCTGGACGCGTCCACGTCCACCGCCGGGAAGATGCGCTTGTCCGAGAGCTTCCGGTCGAGCCGCAGCTCCATGTTGCCGGTGCCCTTGAACTCCTCGAAGATCACCTCGTCCATGCGCGAGCCGGTCTCGACCAGCGCGGTGGCCAGGATGGTCAGCGAGCCGCCGTCCTCGATGTTGCGCGCGGCGCCGAAGAACTTCTTCGGCGGGTAGAGCGCGGTCGAGTCGACACCACCGGACAGGATGCGGCCGGAGGCGGGCGCCGCCAGGTTGTAGGCACGGCCCAGGCGGGTGATCGAGTCCAGCAGGACGACCACGTCATGGCCCAGCTCGACCAGGCGCTTGGCCCGCTCGATCGCCAGCTCCGCGACGGTGGTGTGGTCCTCGGCCGGGCGGTCGAAGGTCGAGGAGATGACCTCGCCCTTGACCGACCGCTGCATGTCGGTGACCTCTTCCGGCCGCTCGTCGACGAGGACGACCATCAGATGGCACTCGGGGCTGTTGCGGGTGATCGCGTTGGCGATCGCCTGCATGATCATGGTCTTACCGGTCTTCGGCGGGGCCACGATCAGACCGCGCTGCCCCTTGCCGATCGGCGCGACCAGGTCGATGATCCGGGTCGTCAGCCCGCCGGCCTCGGTCTCCAGACGCAGCCGGTCCTGCGGGTAAAGCGGCGTCAGCTTTCCGAAGTCCGGCCGCCCGCGCCCGGTTTCGGGCGCCATGCCGTTGACCGAGTCCAGCCGCACCAGCGCGTTGAACTTCTCGCGGCGCTCGCCCTCGCGCGGCTGACGGACCGCGCCGGTGACGTGGTCGCCCTTGCGCAGACCGTTCTTACGGACCTGGGCGAGCGAGACGTACACGTCGTTCGGGCCCGGGAGGTAGCCGGAGGTCCGGATGAACGCGTAGTTGTCGAGGATGTCGAGGATGCCCGCGACCGGGATCAGGACGTCGTCGTCGGACACCTGCGGCTCGTTGCCGAAGTCGTCGCGGCCACGGCGGCCACGGCGGTCCCGGTAGCGCCCGCGGCGGCCACGGCGGCCACCGTCGAAGTCGTCGTCGCTCTCGTCGGGGCGCTGCTGGGCCTGGCCGCGCCCGTCGCGCTGCTGACGGCCGCCGCTCTGCTGGCCGTCGTCGCCCTTGCCGCGGCGGTCACCGCGCTCGCCGCCGCGCTCACCGCGGTCGCGCTGACGCTCCCGGCGGTCGCCCTTCTGGCCACGCTCCTGGCGGTCACCGCCCCTGGCGCCCTTGCCCTCGGCGGTGTCGACGGCGGCCTCTGCCTTCCCGTCGCCCTTGGGCTCGGTCCTGGTCTCGGTCTTGGCGGAGGCGTCCGTACGAGTCTCCGTCTTGGTCTCGACAGCGGTGGCCGTGCCCCCGGTCTCGGGGTGGTGGCGGGCGCGGTGGCGCGGCGACGGCGGCGCTCACCGGCCGGCTGCTCATCGCCCGCGGGCTCACCGGGCTGGCCCGGGATCTCGATCTGCTGCTGGGCGACGGCCTTCTCCTCGGCCTCGGCCTTGTCGGCCTTCTCCGCCTTCCCGGCGGACTTCGAGGACTTGGCGCTGCCGGCCTTCTCCTCGGCTTCATCGCCCGTACGGGTCCGCGAGGTGGCACGGCGCTTCGGCTTGGTCGCGCCTTCCGCGGCGGACGGGCTGCTCTCGGAGCCCTCGGCGGAGCCGGAGCCCCCGGCCTGCTTCTCCTTGATGACCTCGATCAGCTGGCCTTTGCGCATCCGCGCGGTGCCCTTGATGCCAAGGCTCGAGGCGAGCTGCTGCAGCTCGGCCAGGACCATGGCGTCAAGGCCGGTGCCCGAGCGGCGTCGCCGCGGGGCAGCGCCAGTGGCAGCACCGTTGGCGGGCGCGGAAGCGTCCGTGGCGGGCGCGTTGTTGCCGACACCGCTGTCGGAGGTGCCGGAGGCGTTCACGCCCATCAGATCGGTGGTGTCGCTCACGAAGGGTCCTTCCCTGGAGCGGGCGTCGGCCTGTCTGGCTCGGCGACCGGTTGTGCTGTCCGGCTGTGGTCCTTCCGAAACGGACCGGGCCGGGGCGGTGGTCCGCCGGGGTACGGCGGAGAGATCAATTCATGGTTCCGACGCGGTGGAGGGTTCACTGAGATCCGCCACGCCGATTCCGGAGCGTGCTCGCTACTGCTCAGGCAGGCTGCTCAGGCAGTGGGGGAGGCTCCCGGAAGAAGGGTGGTCCCGGATGGGGACACTGAGCACCTCGCCTCCGAATAGATCCAAGAGGCATCAAGTGCTGACTTGAGGTTAACACTACCGGATCCAACAAACATTCCCCCTTTCCAAGACCGGCTATCGAGTTTTCCCGGGCCCGGGACGCCCCGGACCGCGGTGTCAGGTGAGCGGCAGGACGCTCGCCCCCCCGGCGTCGAGAGCCAGCCGGTTGGCCGCCCACCCCTCGCCCGCCAGTCGTGCGACCTTGTCGGCCGCACCGTCCTCGACCAGCGCGAGCACCGTGGGGCCCGCGCCGGAGATGACCGCGGGGACGCCGTCCGTCCGCAGTCGGTTCACCAGGCTCACGCTCTCGGGCATCGCCGGAGCACGGTATTCCTGGTGCAGCCGGTCCTCCGTTGCCGCGAGCAGCAGCTCGGGACGCCTGGTCAGGGCCTCGACGAGCAGTGCGGCCCGGCCCGCGTTCACCGCCGCGTCCACATGCGGGACGGTGCGCGGCAGCAGCCCGCGGGCGGTCTCGGTGAGCACCGGCCGGTCCGGGACGAAGACAACCGGAACGATGGAATCCGCAGGGTCCATCCTGATCGCCCGGGCGGATCCCGCGTCCGTCCAGGCAAGGGTGAAGCCGCCGAGCAGACAGGCGGCGACATTGTCGGGGTGGCCCTCGATCTCGGTGGCCAGCTCCAGCACCGCCTCGTTGTCGAGCCGCTCGGCGCCGCCTATGGTCACCGCGCGCGCGGCGACGATCCCGGCGCAGATGGCGGCGGAGGAGGAGCCCAGGCCCCGGCCGTGCGGAATGCGGTTGGCGCAGACCACTTCGAGACCGCGGGGCTGCCCGCCCAGCAGGTCGAAGGTGGTGCGCAAGGAACGTACGAGCAGGTGGCTCTCGTCGCGCGGCAGCGTCTCCGCGCCCTCGCCGGCGATATCGACGTGCAGACCGGAGTCGGCCACCCGGACCACCACGTCGTCGTAGAGCCCCAGGGCCAGGCCGAGGGCGTCGAAGCCGGGACCGAGGTTGGCGCTCGAGGCGGGGACGCGCACTCGGACGGCGGCGGCGCGGAACGCTGGACCGGCCATCGCTCGATGACTCTCCTTGTGGTTACGTGCGATTGCTCGAAGAGGTACGGAACACCGCGGGGGCCGCGACACGTACGGCGACGCCGCGCAGAGGCGAGCACTCTGCGTCGGGGCGGATTCAGTACAGCCTATCGAAGGAAGGTTCTGTGGCGACATAGGGCGCACGGGAGGCGCACGATGCGTGTCGCGCTCCCTGCAACCATCCGCGACCACTCTACTGGGTCGCTCCGCGCGCCCTCGCGCTGCTCTGCCACCACTTGAGTGGATCTTTAGGATACGGCCTGGAGGAGGCCCGGCGAGCCGCGGTGCGGCGGCCCGCCGAAACCCTCATCGCCCCAGGTCACGGCCCCGCTGCGGGGCCGCGCCGGGGCACTGCGTGTCGAGACCCTCGCGGGGCCGGATCAGGCCAGCCCGAGCCGTACGGCCGCGGCGTCCGCGTCCACCGGGACCACGACCGGCTGCGGCGCACCCGCCACCGCCCAGTCCGGGTCCTTGAGCCCGTTTCCGGTCACCGTGCAGACGATGCGCTGGCCGGGGTCGACCAGCCCCTGCTCGGCCGCCTTCAGCAGACCCGCCACGCTCGCCGCGGAGGCCGGCTCCACGAAGACGCCCTCCTGCGCGGCGAGCAGCCGGTAGGCGGCGAGGATCTGACGGTCGGTCACCTCGTCGATGAAGCCGCCGGACTCGTCGCGCGCCTGCTCGGCGAAGCTCCAGGAGGCGGGGTTGCCGATGCGGATGGCGGTCGCGATGGTGCTCGGCTCCTTCACCGGCTCACCGCGCACGATCGGCGCCGAGCCGGACGCCTGGAACCCCCACATCCGGGGCGTACGGGAGGCGCGCGGGTCGCTGTCGGCGAACGGCGCCGCGTACTCCTTGTAGCCCTTCCAGTAGGCGGTGATGTTGCCCGCGTTGCCCACCGGCAGCACATGGATGTCGGGCGCGTCCCCGAGCATGTCCACGATCTCGAAGGCCGCGGTCTTCTGCCCCTGGATCCGGGCCGGATTGACCGAATTGACCAGCGCCACCGGGTACTTCTCCGACAGCCCGCGCGCCAGCGTCAGGCAGTCGTCGAAGTTGCCGTCGACCTGGAGGATCTTCGCGCCGTGGACGAGCGCCTGACCCATCTTGCCCAGCGCGATCTTGCCCTGCGGGACCAGCACCGCGCAGACCATCCCGGCCCGTACGGCATACGCCGCCGCGGAGGCCGAGGTGTTGCCGGTGGAGGCGCAGATGACGGCCTTGGCGCCGGCCTCCTTGGCCTCGCTGATGGCCATCGTCATGCCGCGGTCCTTGAACGACCCGGTGGGGTTGGCGCCCTCGACCTTGAGGTGCACCTCGCAGCCGGTGCGCTCGGAGAGCACCTGCGCGGGAACCAGCGGCGTACCGCCCTCGCGCAGGGTGACGACGGGCGTCGTCCCGCTCACCGGGAGACGGTCGCGGTACTCCTCGATGATGCCCCGCCAGCCGTGCCACTGTCGGGTGCCGGACATTCGAGGCCCGGCGTCGGCGATTGCGTTCATGATTTCCCTTACTCTCCGCTCACCCTCTGTTCGGCCTCAGCGCGGCCGCTGCCCGGCCTCTACTCGCCCTCGACCCGCATGATGCTCGCGACATCGCGGACGGTGTCGAGCCGGCGGAGCGCCTCCACGGTCGACGACAGCGCGGCGTCGCTCGCGCGGTGAGTCACGACGACGAGGGACGCCTCGCCGTCCTTCCCCTGCTGGCGGACCGTATCGATGGATACGCCATGCTCGGCGAAGACTGTGGCGACCTGTGCGAGAACTCCCGGTTTGTCGGCGACGTCCAGGCTGATGTGGTAGCGAGTGATCACATCGCCCATCGGGCTCACCGGGAGCCTGCTGTACGCGGACTCCCCGGGTCCGGTGGCCTCCGCCAGCTTGTTGCGGCAGGCGGCGACGAGGTCGCCGAGGACGGCCGAGGCGGTCGGCGAACCGCCCGCGCCCGGCCCGTAGAACATGAGCTGCCCCGCGGCGTCGGCCTCCACGAAGACCGCGTTGTACGCCTCGCGGACGGAGGCGAGCGGGTGGCTCAGCGGAATCATCGCCGGATGCACCCGCGCGGTCACCGAGCGGCCGTCGGCGGCCCGCTCGCAGATCGCGAGCAGCTTGACGGTGCAGCCCATGCGCTTGGCGGAGGCGATGTCGGCGGCGGTCACCTCGGTGATGCCCTCGCGGTGCACATCGTCGAGGGTGACCCGGGTGTGGAAGGCGATCCCGGCGAGGATCGCGGCCTTCGCGGCGGCGTCGAAACCCTCGACATCCGCGGTCGGATCGGCCTCGGCGTAGCCCAGGGCCGTGGCCTCGTCCAGCGCCTCGCTGTAGCCGGCGCCACTGCCGTCCATCCGGTCCAGGATGAAGTTGGTGGTGCCGTTGACGATGCCGAGGACCCGGTTGACCTTGTCGCCGGCGAGCGACTCGCGCAGCGGCCGCACCAGCGGGATCGCCCCCGCGACCGCGGCCTCGTAGTAGAGGTCCGCACGGCGCTGCTCGGCCGCGGCGTGCAGCGCGGCGCCGTCCTGGGCGACCAGCGCCTTGTTCGCGGACACCACGCTCGCGCCGTGGTCGAAGGCGGTGGTGATGAGGGTGCGGGCGGGCTCGATCCCGCCGATGACCTCGACCACCACATCGATGTCCCCGCGCTTGACCAGGGCCGTGGCATCGGTGGTCACCAGCTCCGCCGGCACCCCTTCCCGGACCCGGCCGGGGCGCCGCACGGCGATCCCGGCCAGCTCGACCGGGGCCCCGATGCGCGCCGCGAGATCGTCCGCCTGCGTCGTCATGATGCGCGCCACCTCTGAGCCGACCACTCCACAGCCCAGCAGCGCCACTTTCAGCGGACGCGTACGCATCATCCGACCTCGTTTCTCATCCATCGCGTTAATGCATCAGCGCGTTAGTGCACCAGTCTCAGGCACTGGACGGGATTTCCTGTCCCAGGTCCAGTATCCGAGATCCTTTTCTCGCTAGCCGACATCGAGCCGCAGGAGATCCTCCTCCGTCTCGCGCCGGACGATCTCGCGCGCCTGACCGTCCCGTACGGCGACGACGGGCGGACGGAGCGCGTGGTTGTAGTTGCTCGCCATCGAGCGGCAGTACGCGCCGGTGGCGGGGACGGCGATCAGGTCGCCGGGCGCCAGATCGGCGGGCAGGAAGGCGTCCCGTACGACGATGTCGCCGGACTCGCAGTGCTTGCCGACGACGCGGGAGAGCATCGGCTCGGCGGTGGAGGAGCGGGAGACCAGCGCCACGGAGTACTCCGCATCGTAGAGCGCGGTACGGATGTTGTCGGACATCCCGCCGTCGACGCTGACGTACGTCCGCAGCCCCGGCAGCTCCTTGACCGTGCCCACCTCGTACAGCGTGAACGCGGTCGGCCCGACGATCGCCCGCCCCGGCTCGACCGACAGCCGCGGCACCGCGAGCCCGGCCGCATCGCACTCCCGGTGGACGATGTCGCGCAGCGCCTTGGCGATCTCCTGCGGCTCGCGGGGGTCGTCCTCCGAGGTGTACGCGATGCCGAGGCCGCCACCGAGGTCGATCTCGGGCAGCTCGACGCCGTGCTCGTCCCGGATCTCCTTCAGCAGCCCGACGACGCGGTGGGCGGCCACCTCGAAGCCCGAGGTGTCGAAGATCTGCGACCCGATGTGCGAGTGGATCCCGATGAGCTCCAGCCCGTCCAGCTTGAGCGCCCGCCGTACGGCCTCGGCGGCCAGCCCGCCCGCGAGCGGAATGCCGAACTTCTGGTCCTCATGGGCGGTCGCGATGAACTCGTGCGTATGCGCCTCCACACCCACGGTGACGCGGATCTGCACCCGCTGGCGCTTGCCGAGCCGCCGGGCGATGTGCGCGACCCGCGCGATCTCCTGGAAAGAGTCGAGCACGATCCGCCCGACACCCGCCTCGACGGCCCGCTCGATCTCGCCGGTGGACTTGTTGTTCCCGTGCAGCGCGATCCGCTCGGCGGGCATCCCGGCGGCGAGCGCGGTGACCAGCTCCCCGGCGGAGCACACGTCGAGGTTGAGCCCCTCCTCGGTCAGCCAGCGCACGACGGCGCGGGAGAGGAACGCCTTCCCGGCGTAGAACACGTCGGCGTCCTCCCCGAACGCCTCCCGCCAGGCCCGGCAGCGGGCCCGGAAGTCGGCCTCGTCGAGGAAGTAGCCGGGGGTCCCGAACTCCTCCGCGAGCGTCTTGACGTCGATCCCGCCGACGGTCGCGACGCCGTCGGCGTTCCGGCCGACGGTATGGGACCACACGCGGGGGTCGAGCTGATTGAGATCGGCGGGCGGCGCGGCGTAGTGCCCCTCGGGAAGGACATCGGCGTGGCGGGGCCCGGCGGGGTGGGCGGAACGGCTCATGCTGTCTTCGCTGTCTCTCTCAAGGTCTTACAGATGTTCGGGTGCGCTGATGCCGAGCAGGTGCAGGCCGCCGGCGAGCACCGCCCCGGCGGCGTCGGCGAGGGCCAGCCGGGAACGGTGGACGGCCGAGGGTTTGCGCTCGCCGGAGGACTCCTCCCCGGAGGGGAGGGCCGGGCAGGCGTCATGGAACCGGAAGAAGGCGTCGGCGGTGGCGACGAGATGCCGCGCGAGCCGATCGGGCGCCCGGTGCCGGGCGGCGGCCTCGAGGGTGCGGGGATGATCGGCGAGGAGCGCGAGCAGGGTGGTCTCGGCGGGGTGGCCGTAGGCGCTGGGCTCGGAGTCGGGGTCGGACTGGGGCTCGGCGGGGTCGTCGTACACCCCGGACTCGGGCTCCGGCTCGGGGGTGATGCCGAACTGGCTCGCGTTCCGCATCAGGGCCCGGGTACGGGCATGGGCGTACTGCACCCGGAAGAGGGCGTTGTCCTCGCGCTGGGAGAGCAGATGGGCGGGGTCGAGATCGGGCAGATCGTGCCCGGCGGGCCGGAGCAGCGCCCAGCGGGCGGCGTCGGGCCCGAGACGGGTGAGCAGATCACGCCCGGAGACCGGAACGGCCCGCACGACGGGCCCGTCACCAGGAACAACGACTCCCCCGGTGGCGTCGACAAGCCCCCGCACGACATGAGCGACGAGCGCGGCCCGGACCTCATCACCGCCCCGAGCGGAACCGACACCCCGGCGAGCGCATCCCCATGCCCGTAGCGGAGCCCCTGGGACAGCACGGCCCGCACGAGCTGAGCATGGGAGGTGCCCTCAAGGGTGATGTTGAGGAAACCAGGGTCGGCGACATCAACGCGGGCGATCCCAGGAGCGCGAACAAGCCGCCGCCGCAAAACCTCGGCGATAGCGAGCGCGTCCCCCTCACCCCTGGCCCCCCTGGCCAGCAGCAGGGCGACATTGGTGGCGTAATCCCCGCACCCGGGCCGAGGAGGAGTCCGCACCTTCACCCGCTCCGGCACGGCAACGCACAGCTCGTCGTCCTCAACGGCACGACGCACGGTGTGCAGCACAGTGCGGGAGAGCTGGGCGGGAGTCACGGGACCAGCGT
Organism: Streptomyces sp. 11-1-2; assembly: GCF_003595545.1. Lineage (NCBI taxonomy): Bacteria > Bacillati > Actinomycetota > Actinomycetes > Kitasatosporales > Streptomycetaceae > Streptomyces > Streptomyces sp. 11-1-2. The sequence continues at coordinate 7,400,409 of NZ_CP022545.1, read as the reverse complement.
ATGGGAGGAGGGGGGTACCGAAGCGAACCGGTTTCGCCCATCGGACGAGCAACGGGCCGCACCACCCACCCAAGGCGGATCACACCGGGAAGCCAAGGCCCGGGCCACCAAGAGCCCCGACAAGAACGGAACCAGACCCCGGAAAACAGGACCGATCCCCCGGAACGAACCCAGAAAACAAAGCCGGGGCCCAGACCCGGACCCCGGACAAGACCAAGACCCCAGAACCGAGACCCCGGAACATAGACCCCGGACCCAGGCCCCAGGGCCCCGGACCGGAAGAGGGCCGGGCCGGGGCCCACCCACTACCCGGTGGGCCCCACAGCCGGCTCGGCATCGCCAGGGGCCGCCGCACTGGCCGCCCCCTGCCTCATCAGCCTCCCCACGAGCTCGACCAGATCGGCGGGCTCGAAGGGTTTCGCGAGGAAGGCATCGACGCCCAGCGCCTTCCCGCTGTCCATCTCGTACTGCGTACACGCACTGATGATCGCGACGGGCACATGACATGTTCGAGCATCAGCACGCAACCTCGACGCCGTATGCAGCCCATCGAGTCTGGGCATCACAACATCGAGAGTGATCACATCGGGCCGCACCTGGTGAACGATCTCCAGGCACTCGGCACCATCGGCCGCGGTCACGACCTCGAAGCCCTCCAGCTCGAGGTTGACCCTGATCAGCTGCCGGATGACCTTGTTGTCGTCGACGACAAGGACCCGGCCGGACAAGCCAGGCACACCCTGAAGAGTAGGCGCGCAGCCACGACCGCGTCCGGGTTTTCCCCACTTCCGCCCCGTGCGAGGGACCTTTCCCCGAGACCCCTGCACCCCCACCTCCACATGCGGTATACGCCCCTCCGCTCCCCCGCCCACCGGCCCCCCGATAAGCGTTCATGACCACCCTGATCGAACTGGTAGGGTTCTACCCGTCGCCGCAAACAGCAGCGACAGGCCCCCGTAGCTCAGGGGATAGAGCAACGGCCTCCGGAGCCGTGTGCGCAGGTTCGAATCCTGCCGGGGGCACTCAGGGGATAGGAATGAACGCGACGATTATGCCGCGTTTGTCCACCCCGGGTGTCATGATCGGGTGCCAGCACTTCGCTGCGGGCGCCCGATTTTTTGTTCCACGGGTCCAGCTCACGGGTGACGGCCACCAGTCCGTCAAGCAGATGCCCCGGGATCGTCACCCGTAGGGTCACTTCTTCGCGGGGCCGGCTGTAGCGGACCTCCAGCCCGAAAGCGTCGTAGAGCCGCCGCTGGATCTCCTCCGGGACCAGGGCGAGGTCGATGTCGAGGTGCGGAAGCGCGTCCAGCAGAGCCGCGCTGTCGACGGGCCGTACCTCCGGCTTCGGGGCTTCCAGCCGGGCCAGCTGCTCGGCGAGCCCTGTGCGCTGCTTGCCCAGGGCGGCGTGCTCCCGGCGGATCGCGTCGCGAAACTCCTTCTCCTGTTCCGGGTCGGTCCCGCTGGCCCGCTCGTCATCACCAAACCCATCGGCGAGGGTGCGGATGAGCCGGGCCTGACGCTCGCCGATGGCCTTGATGGCCTGCTCCAGCGCGGCGCGTTCCTTCGCGGTTCGGTCGCCGGGCCCGTCCGCGACACGAGCGGTTTCAAGTGCGGCTTTGAGGTGGGTGCGCCGGTCGGGGCCGAAGACGTGTGTGGCGAAGAAGCGGGAGACGGGTGTGATCAAGACCTCTTCCCGAACCCACAAACTCTTGGGATGCCCGCCGAACCAGGGCTTGTCCCGGTGTTCGTTCGGGTCGATCTGACAGGCGTAGTACGAGATCCGGTGGCGATTCTTGCCGAACATACGGCGGTCGCAGATCTCGCAGACGACGTACGACCGCAGGACATAGGAACGCCGGGTCGCCGGGTGGGAGTTGCGACCGGGCGTCGTCCGTGACCCCTGGCGCTTCCGCGCCACGGTGGAAGCCACATCGAACAGCTCTTTGGAGACGAGCGGCTCGTGGGTCGGCTGCGGCGACCACACCCAGTCCTTGGGGTCGTTGTAGCAGCCGCCTTTCGTCGTCGCACGGCGGTTCCAGACCTGATAGCCGGTGTACTTGGGATTGCGCAGGATCTCTCGCACGGCAGACCCGCTCCAGCGATGGAGGGCCATGTCGGGGCGAGTGGGCTCCGGGGGCGGGTACGCCACAGGATCCAGGTTCAGGCGGTCGGCGATGGCGTCGTATCCGAGCTTGTCCAGTCCGCGGAGCTGGAAGATGTAGGTGACGGCCGGGGCCCGGGACGCATCCGGCACAAGCCGGTGCTTGGTTCGGCCCTCGGCCCGGCGGGCCGGGACGGGATGCGGAACCTTTTCCGCGCGATAGCCGTAAGGCGGCTTACCCACATTCCAGCCCTGAGAGACATGCTCAATGAAGCCGTCCCACGACAGCTCCAACATCTGCAACACGTACCACTCGGAGACCGCCTGCTTGACGCGCCGCGTGAGCGTGGGCGTGGCGCGTTTGGCTCGCGGACCGGTGACGATCGGCTCATCGGCGGCACACAGGGCGACGCCTGCCTGCTCCAGCTCGTACTCGATCTTCGTGCCGAAGTAGGTCCGGCGCGCGACGCGTTCGATGGACTCGCAGATGACGGCGGCGAAGCGGCGGTCGGGCCGCTGCGCCTCATCAAGCAGATCAGCGACGCTGCCATCTCGCGGAATGGGAATCTGGAATTGCTGGTGCGCAAGGGAATTGCCCCGCTCGCGCAACTCTTTACGGCCGGATTCCACATCGTAAAAATGCGCGACGATCACCCAGCCGGGCGGGAGCGCGGCTCTCGCATTACGCAACTGCCGGGGCAGCGACAGGGTGGGGTCCTGGGCGTCCTCCGTAGAAGTCCGGCCGAGCCAAGCCACCGGGACGGTCACCGGAAGGGTCGCGGCGTCCGGAATACCGGCCGTGGACCAGGGGCGGCTGGCTACGGGCTGCGCCCAAGGCCGAGTGCTGAGCGGATTGCCGTGCATGCGTTGTCTCTCTCCCAGGGATCGGTGCGAGAGGCTCAGACGTGGCCACTCTTCGGGGCACTGTGACCGGCGTACAGCCACTCCAGCACCTCACGAATCGCGGCCCCCTGGCGCTGGGCCAGCGCCTGAGCCTCGCCACCATCGACGACGACGTACTCGACGACCGTCCGCAACCCCTCTGAACTGCGCGTTTCAGCGTTGCCGCGACCGGTCGTCGTCCATGGACGCTCCGACTCGGTGGTGTCGTCAAGGCCGCGATCTTGCGTGTCGGAAGATGGCCGTGAGGGCTGGTTCACGACCACTCTCCGTCACCCCGTCGCCGCACGTGAACGGCCACCCGCACACCCAGAACCCCATCTCCGCCGGAACAACCCGCCCCGAGCCACTGCCGAGCCTGCGCTCCCGAGACCCCCGCCGGCACAGGTGCGGCAACGGACTGTGCCGGCGGTTGCCGACCCGGCGCCGAGCAGGGGCTGTCTCGGCGGCGGGTATCGCGGACATTCTTCATCTGGAACCCCCAGGCGTGGTGCTCAGTTCGACGGTGGCAGCCAACTGGCGCTGTCATGATCAATAGAGATTCCAGGAGTGGGTCTTTGCCACCGCCGGGGAGCGGGTCCGCTCCCCACTGCACCTCAGCCACGCGCACCTGGGGCGCGAGCGCACCCCGCACCCGAGCCATGGCCGAGCCAGAAGCGGACCACCTGGCCAGCGCAGACGAACACGGGAGCAGGTTCAAGTTCCACGGGCGCGCTCCCCCACACCGGGTGCACAACCGCGACCACCACGAGGCACGGGGTACACCCCGAGAGCACCGCTCCCCCTCCGTTCCCCGACCGCTCCCGCCGCCCAAACCCCGCGTCATCCGCCGCCAGGACACCCGAACCCGGCCCCACCCGACCACACGCACCGGCGCGCGCGCACAGCACGCCGCTCACACCCCAGGAGCCGCCCCGAAGGAGCCAGAAGCCAGGTGTTCCTGACCCGCACCTCACCAGCCCGCCACGGGACCCGTACAGAATCCACGCTGCACATGAACCTCACAGGGAGGAGGCATCCACCACGGCTCAGCAGCCGAGCAACCAGCAACACGCGATCCGCGCACGCCCGGCCGCGCTGACCAGTAGATCGGGATGCTTCGCTTTACCGATATACAGTCGCCCTCGCCAGCAGCCGGCTCGTCTACGGCCCGGCCTGCGGTGATGCCCTGCACGGGGGCGTCGCATCCAAGGACGGCCCCGGACACGCCGACCGAAACGAGGATGGAAACGACAGGGGAAACGTCTTCGGCTCATCCGAGCCACTCACCACTGGCTACACGTGATAGTGCGCCCGAGCATTCACAGTTCATGGCATTCCATGAGGAGCGGAAGGGGGTTTACCAATCTCGATTTATTTCGCGTCGCCCCTACCAAGCTCTCCGACTGGCCATTGCGTTCACCCGGGCTGACCACGGGAAGTTCTAAAGGGTGTTGCAGAACGCGGTCGGTTGGGCATTTTCCCTGTATGGGTGGGGTGTTGCGGGCTGAGCGGTTGTGGGTGGAGACGTTCACGGGCTTGCGGATGAGTGGCTTCGCGAGCCTGTTGAAGGTGGTGCGTGAGCGGGGCGGCAACGGGCCCGGAGGCGGTCGCCCGTGGTGTCTGCCGCTGGCCGACCGGGTGCTGCTGGTGGCCGTCTACTACCGCACCAACCTCACAATGCGGCAGCTCGCCCCGCTCTTCGGGATCTTCCCGGCCACCGTCTGCCGGGTCATCCAGCGGCTGGGGCCTATGCTCGCACTGGCGCCGGCCCCACGACCGGTCGCCGACGTCGAGCGGTTGTGGATCGTGGACGGCACGCTCATCCCCGTTCGCGACCGGACGGTGGGTGCCTCGTCGCGTAACTACCGCTTCTCGGCAAACGTGCAGGTCATCATCAGATGCCGACACCCGTCTGGCCGTCGCCACCGCCCCTCCGGCACCCGGCAACAAAGCCGACGCCCACGTCTGGCGGGCCTCCGGCCTGCGCGCCCACTGCGAAGGCACCCCCGTACTCGCCGACGGCGCCTACTTGGGAACCGGCCTCATCGTCCCGCACCGCAAGAGAACAGGACGCCCCCTGCTGCGGGCCCAGGAGGAAGACAACGCCGAACACCGACGCGTCCGTGCCCGCGTCGAGCACACTTTCGCCCGCATGAAGAACTGGAAGATCCTCCGCGACTGCCGACAGAAGGGAGTCGGCCTCCACCACGCCGTCCAGGCAGTCGCCACCATGCACAACCTCGCCCGTACAGCATGAACAAGCAGGTCAGACGCCACTCCGACCTGCACACACCCACCCTTCTGCAACACCCTTTAGGCCCAATGCCGTTGTTTTAGGCCTTGGGCGTGGGTTCTTGGGTAGTGGTCCCAGGGGTGGTTCGGGTGTCTGCGCGTGTGTCTGAGTTATCGGGTCTGGGGCTGTTGACCTGGGTGTATCCGCCGGGGTTGGTGGATCGGGTGGTGGCGGCTTGCGGGTGCGCGGAGCAACGCAGACGGCTGCTTCCCGCGCGGTTGGTGGTGTACTTCGTGCTGGGGCTGGCGTTGTTCTCTCCGGCTCCGTATCTGGAAGTGATGCGGCATCTGGTGGAGGGGCTGCGGGGCCAGGGGCTGCTGGGCGGCTGGCATGTACCGGCGAAGTCCTCGCTGTTTCGGGCCCGGCAGCGGCTGGGCTGTGAGCCGTTGCGGGTGCTGTTCGCCACGACCGCCAAGCCGATGGCTACCGAGGCGACCCCCGGCGCGTTCTGGCGGGGCTTGCGGCTGCTGGCGGTGGACGGGACGTGCTGGGACGTCGCGGACAGCGAAGCCAACGAGGCCGCGTTCGGGCGTCCGGGCAACGGCCGCGGGCCGGGCAGGAGCGCGTTCGTGCAGGTGCGGATGGCTGCGTTGGTGGAGGTGGGCAGCCATGCGGTGCTGGACGCGGAACTCGCCGGCTGCCGCACCGGTGAAGTCACCCTGGTCGGCCGCCTGCCACGGTCACTCGGCCCGGACCAGCTCGTCCTGGCCGACCGTGAGTTCCTCGGTGTCCCGTTGTGGCAGGCCTTCACCGCCACCGGCGCCGATCTGCTGTGGCGAGTGCCCGCCAACCGTGTCCTGCCGGTCCTCAAGCAGTTCCGGGACGGGTCATGGCTCTCGCAGATCCGGGCAAGCAGCGGCCCTGCCCGGCATGAGCCAGTCACCGTCCGGGTTCTGGCCTACCAGCTCAAGGGCCAGGGCGGTGAGGGTGCCGCTGACGGCTACCGGCTGGTCACCACCCTGCTGGATGCCCGACGCCATCCGGCCCGGCAACTGGCCGCGCTCTACCACGAACGCTGGGAGGTCGAGTCCGTCTTCGCCGAGATCAAGACCCGTCAGCGCGGCGCCCGTGTCGTACTGAGCAGCAAGACCCCTGATGGTGTCCGTCAGCAGATCTGGGCACACCTGCTGGTCCACCACGCCCTGCGCGAGCTCATGCTGAGAACGGCCGCCACCCGTGGTCTGGACCCCGATCGGGTCTCCTTCACCGAGACCCTGCGCTCTGCCCGGCGCAGCGTGACCGTTACACCGGGCAGCTTTTCCCCCTGACCTGCTGGTCAGGGCCTTGGTGATGCTCGAGCAGGACCTTTTGGAACGACTCCTGCCTGCCAGACGCCTGCGCAGCCAGCCCCGAGCCGTGAAACGCAAGATGTCCAGTTACCAGCTCAAACGGGCTGAACACCGTCTCTGGCCGCAACCGACCCGCACCGGCACGCAAGCCATCCTCATCACAAGACCCGAACCCGCAGGCCCGTAACGCAACGGCATTGCCTTTAGGCCACGAACTCCACTTCATGGAGTATGTCCGCACCCGCATGCCCCTACCGGACCAGGCCCAAGCGCTACGCCTCGCCGACGGGGTCCCCCTGCTCCACATCATCCGCGTGACCCTCACCGAGTCAGACAGGCCCCTCGCTCTGGAGGAATTCCACCTACCCGGCGACGAGCTGGAGCTGTCGCTCCGGCTGTAGCACAGCCCGAGTTGGCTCAGATTTTCTCCACGTCATCAAGGCGGCTCGCTCCGCTCACCGCGCGCGGCCCGACCCCCGGCCGAGCCTGTGCTCCTGTCTCCGCCCCGCTCCGGCCCGGCCGGCCCCGGGCCGCGCAGGTCCAGGGGGCGCCGAAGCCGAACATTGATCACCTGTGCGGGTGCCGTTGAAAGACAGCCTCCGGCGGGGGCGCTCAGGCTCCGAGATGGGGGGCGCCATGTGCGAGCGCCAGCCGTCGTGTGGTTGCTGCGGGAGGCTCCCATCCCGTCTGCCGTCGACCCTGGCAGAGCCGAGCAGGCCCGGCACCGGGCGTCCAGGTCGTTCGTACAGTGGCGCGCTCCACCTGGACGCCCGGTGCCGCGCCTGCTCCACGGTGTGTGGGTCGACGGCAGACGGGATGGGAGCGTGGCAGGTATGGGCCGAGAAGGGGCAGCGTTCATCGGTTAGAACGCCCTTGGAGCTCATAACAGGATCTTGTTGTGGTGCCCTCTTCGGGCGTGACCGATGTGAAGATTCAGCCGTTCGGGATGGTGTGAGTACTCGGCCGTGGATCGTGGACGACGACTTGCGGACGCTGATCGAACCGCTGCTGCCGCCCTGGCCGGAGAAGTCACCAGGCCCGCATGCCCCGATTCGCTGCTCGGCGACAAGGGCTACGACTCCAGCCCCCACAGCGAGGAACTGGGCAGGCGCCGAACCCTGCAGTGCTTGAGCCGCCCAGGGGGGCAACTTCAGCTTGCTGTGGCTGCGCCGAATACCTCGCCGAGAGCAGCCTGGTACAAAGCATCGAGTTCTTGATTACGCTGCTTCATTCTGCGAATGATCTCATATGCACTGTCAAGCAGAGATGAGATGCGAAGCTGAGTATTTTTATCCGGAAGAGAGATAATTAGATTCTCAAAAGCCTTGATTCCCAGCGTGCGATTGCGTGCCGTGGTCCCAGGGGAGCTCTTAAGGATCAGCGGGTGACCAGCTTCACTGAGGAAGTAGTACCTCATATAGCCCATGTCGATATCGTCTTGCTTTTTAGGCACATAGGGGAGGAAGCGCTGCGAAGCAACGCGGTCGACGTCAGACTCTTCTGACAGTGCGATCGCCTTCTCCCAAGCCTGAATATTACTAAGCACCAAGGCGTCGGCGGGAATCCGGTAGTACTTGAGCTTACTCAGCGTCGAACCGAGTTGCGGTTCTCGACGGATAACCCCCTTACCGAAGGAGTAAACACCGATCTGAGAGTACTCCTGCTCTGGATCAATCGAAACTGAGACCCGAGAGAGTTCCATGACTGAGCCAACGCGAACATGAGGAGCTTCTACCTTGCAAAGGCTATTATGCAAGGACGCAACCAAGCCTTCGGCATGTTCCGTTCTCTCAACACTGTAGTTCCGCGCCCCATAAAGACGGTCAAGTCGAGCTGCGATTTCCTGCTGTTCATCAATCGAATCAGGTAGAGGCGCTTTGATCGAGAGCATTCGCTGGGCGCTTACTCGCTCGCGGCGAGCCCCGACGCCGCGGGACTCGCCCCGCAAGAGTTCCCAAAACCCCGGCCATCGGAAGAGGTGTTGAAGGTAGGCAGAATCTGCTACGTCGGGATTGATCGTAAATGTCGGGAACTCGGGAGAGAGGAACCAGCCATCAAGGCGCTCTGGAACAACAGCGATAGCTCCCTCAAACGCCTTGAGGCGACTGAGCACGACGCTACCTGCGTGAAGGCGATGCAACTTCGGGTAGCTGGTCTCACTCCCTCGGATTGGCTCACGAGTAAACATCCCTCGGCCGAATCCGTAAACCCCAGCAATATCAAACCGATCGTTAGGCGATACAGAGACGGCGTCAATGGAAATGCTAAGGGCTTCGCTCAGGAGCTTCACTGGTCGCTACCCCTCAGATCTTCCTGGACTTTCCTCAGCAGTGTCAGGATCCCTTCCTCGGCTTGAATGAGTTCCCGAATTATGTCAGCTGGCTCGCGGTGAACCTGCGTTTTGTCCTGGTACGGGTTTCGCACATCTAGGTCAAGTAGCTCGTTGAGCGCCTTGCGAGGGACCCGCCAGGCATGTCGAGTCTCTACACGGCTAGTACGTTCGGAGCCACCCCACCATGCCTCAACATCAGCAAGATGAGCATCGGTCATCGGTTTCGTCTTAGTGAAGTTGCGCCGACCATCTGGAAGCGGCAACTCATAGAACCAGGTGGCTTTCGTCGGTCCCGTCCGGTCGAAGAATAGGACGTTGGATGGGATAAGGGTGTATGGGGCGAAAACTCCGTTCGGAAGTCTCAAAACAGTATGGAGATCGAAGTTGTCCAGCAGCTGCCGACGGACCTTCTCTCCGACCCCACCTTCGAAAAGAATGTTATTTGGAACCACAACCGCGCAACGCCCACCCTCCTTCAGGCGCTCCATAATGACTTGCAGGAAGAGCCATGCCGTGTCATTGGTGCGTTTTTCCGTTGGGAAGTTCTTCAGTACGCGGGATTCCTCCTCACCGCCAAACGGTGGGTTGGTCAGAACCACGTCAACTCGATGATGCCGGTGGGAAGCGATCGGATGGTGCAGGGTGTTGTCAAGCGTCAGATTCGGGCGATTGACACCGTGCAGGAGCAGATTCATCGTCGCCAGCAGATATGGCAGAGACTTCTTCTCGATCCCCTGCAGGTTGGCGTCGATGGCGTCGGCCTCCTCCGCACTCATGCCATCGGCATACTGCTTACGGAGATATTCAAAGGTTTCTACGAGAAACCCACCTGTGCCGCAGGCCGGGTCAAGAACCCTCTCATGAGGGTTAGGATCAGTCATGCGAACCATGAAGCGCACCACAGCCCGAGGCGTATAAAATTCGCCCGAATCGCCAGCGGCGTCCCGCAGCTCCTGGAGCATGGACTCGTAGACATGAGCCATGGTGTAGACCTCGCTCTGAGCATGGAAATCAATGCCCGCGATGGTGTCTACGACCGAGCGAAGCAGGTAGCCGGATCGCATCCGGTTCTGGACTTCCTTAAAGATCGTCCCGATGACGTCAAGCTCAGACGAGCCGGATCGCCTGGCCAGATAAGGCAAGAGTTCGGCGTTTACGAACTCCGTGAGCGTGTCGCCTGTGCGGCGTTGCTTCTCGGGGCAGCCGGCCCAGTCTCGCCAGCGGTAGGGCTCCTCAATCAGCGGCTCAAAGGTTCCCTCGCCGAAGTCTTCCCGGTCCTCCTCTTGCGCATCCAGGGCCTTGAGAAAGAGCAGCCAGGAGAACTGGGGAATTCGCTCAATGTCGCCGTTGAGACCCGAATCCTTCCGCATGATGTCACGCGCCCGCTTGATGATGGCGTTGAGGTCAGCGACCTTGGCACGCCGCTCACCCGCTGGTCGTGCAGTGGTCTCATCAGGCAGATTGAACAGAGTGCTCACGCGAGTTCTCTCCGGACAGAACGGTAAGGCTTGGCAGCGGGCAGGCCGATGCGAGCCTTCGGATCATGGGGGCGAGGAGCCTCAGTGACAGCCTGAAGCCTCGTCCCCGCCTTCGGGAGGGTAGCCGCTTTCAGGCCGCGTAGAGGACTTTCTGGAGCTCATCCCACGTATGACGGAGGCGCTCCGGTCCGCCGAAGAGGCTTGCGATCTCTCTCAGCGAACCGTGCCGACGCATCGGCTCCAGCTTCAGTACCTCCAGCTTCTCCAGCTCTCCTGCGCCGTGCACGGCGTACCGATCGAGAAGCTCGTCGATGACAGCCCGAGCTTCCTCAGGCAACGGCTCGAAGAAGTCACCCTTCGCACGCTTGGCCCGGTAGACGCGCTCGTGGCGGCTGATGGCTGGCTCGTTCCAAGCCACATGGGCCAGCACGTCCAGGGGATCCGCATCGGTCAACCCTGTCCGCTGGCACAGCTCGTCCAGAGCGATGCCTCGGGCACCCAGCGCTTCGGCGATTTCACTGCGCGAGGGGGCCGTCCGCCAACGAGCGCGCAGCTTGTCGGGTCCAAGGAAGAGCTTTCGCACCACCCCCCGGGCGTAGTCGCGGTACTCGACAAGGCGGAGCTGGTCACTACCGGGTTCCGTCATCCAGACGCCCTCCGCGGTGATCTCCACCTCCGTATCTTCCACGACGAATTTACGGGGCGGTGCAGGAGCGGCCAGCGGCTGCTCTTGGTCCTCGTCCTCGTCAGTTGGGGACGCATCAGATGAGTCGGTCTCCGGCTCCACCGACTCTGGGTCACAGACCACCTGACCGTCGTCGTTGATCGTGTCCTCGACCTCGTACTCGGCTGGACCATCGAACTCAGCGTCCTCGAACAGGACGGTCGCGCCGACGAAGTCGATGATCTCGAACGACAGCTTGTCGTAGTCTTCAGCCAGCCGCGTTCCCCGGCCGATGATCTGCTTGAACTCATGCACGGACCCAACTGGGCGGAACAGCACCACGGTGCGGAGGGTCGGAATGTCGACGCCCGTTGACAGCATGCGCGACGTGGTGGCCACAACGGGAGCCAACGTCTCAGGATCCTGGAACTGCTCCAACTTCTGTTTTCCCCAGTCACCCTCCTTACTCACAATGCGGGCTGCATAGTCCTTATGGATGCGCGACATGTCCTTGTTGGCGTTGGTCATGGCCTGCCGCATATCGAGCGCGTGGTCCGAATCGACGCAGAAGATGACCATCTTTCCCATGCGGTCAGTGTCATGGAGGTAGTCCGTGAGGTACTGAGCCGCCGCATCAGTCCGCTTCAGGAGCGAAATGATGTGCTCGAAGTCCTTCGTCTCATACAAGCCTTCGGGGATTTCACGCTGGTACTTATCGACCTCGCCAGCGGTGATCTGGACCCCCTCGGCATCCGGACTGAGCACGACGCGACGCACTCGGTAAGGCGCCAGGTACCCGTCCGCAATACCCTGCTTGAGCGAGTAGGTGTAGAGGGGTTCGCCGAAGTACTTGTACGTGTCGACGTTTGCGGCACGCTTGGGGGTAGCGGTCAGACCCAGCTGAATCGCTGGGCTGAAATGGTCAAGGATCGCCCGCCAACTGGACTGCTCGTTGGCACTGCCTCGATGGCATTCATCGACGATGACCAAATCGAAGAAGTCGGGCCCATATTCCTTGAACAGGTCGGCACGAGCCACGTTGGTCAGAGCTTGGTAGGTGGCGAAGTAGATGCTGCGGGCGGTGTCTTTCTCACCGCGGATGCGGTGGACCGCCTCACCGAAGACGGGCGTGAATTCGTTCCGCATCGGCTGCTCGATGAGGCTGTCGCGGTCAGTCAGGTAGAGGACACGCTTGAGACCGGTCTGCCCGGTGTGCTCCCAGTACTGCATCAACTTCCAGACGATCTGCATCGCCGTGAACGTCTTGCCGGTGCCGGTCGCCATGGTGAGCAACAAACGGTCACGCTGGCCACCCAGGCAAGCAGCCACCGTGCGGTGGATGGCAATGCGCTGGTAGTAGCGAGGTTCCTTCGGTGTTCCGTCAGCGTGCTTCAGCATGCGGCTGAAGGGCTCGCGCAGTACATCCGAAATAGTGCTGTCGGTGATGCCCTGGTGGTTCAGATACAGTCCCCACAGTTCGTCTGGGCGCGGGAAGTACTCGGGGCTGGTCTCTTCACCGGTCAGGAAGTTGAACACGGCGACGCCATGGCCGTTAGTCGAGATAGCCATGGGCAAGTCGAGCTGCTCGGCGTACGCCTTGGCCTGCTGCAAGCCGTCGCGAGGATCAGCGAACTCGCGCTTGGCTTCGACGACTGCTACCGGGACGCCCTCGGCGATCTCCAGGACGAAGTCGGCCTGAAGGGGCCGCTGCCGGCGATGAGACCGGCCGGCCCGCACGATCCGTCCTGCCGTGACCGGCACCTGCTCCCTGATCTGACCAGGCAACCACCCCGACTCATCCTTCAGACGCGGAAGCACGTAGTCCCGGCACATGGTCGCTTCGTCCCGCCCCTTGTCAACCATGGTCATCACGGTACGCCAAATCACTGACAACCGAACCGTCCTGGAGCTGTACACCCGTGCTCAGAGCGGGACTTGAGTCTTTGGAACTCGTAAAAGGATCTTGTTTGTGGTGCCCTGTTCGGCCGTCCGCGAGGGGGCAGGGCGGACCACGAACGGATCACTGCACTGACGAGGCGCTACAGGGCGCAGAAGCGATAGGCGCCGGTGGGGCGGAGAAGGGAGCACGCATGCACGCAAGCGCACCAGGTCGAGCGGGAAACAGCGGGGAATCTCGGGAAGCGTGGTCAAGCTTCACTAGGCCGACTTATTCGTCACCGCGACGGCCACGCCGTCCTGGTCCATCTCGGTGGCCTCGCCCTGGCCCCGCGCGAGTGGGACTTGATCCTCACCGCGATCTACTACGAGCGGCACAGGTGGCACACCCGTGAGGAGTGTGCGGTGTTCGTCCACCGGTATGGCTTCGACCTGATGAACTGGCTTCGGGCCGGGCGTAAACGCTCGCTGACGGGGTCCACAGGTACGTGGTGGTTCGGCCGATAACACGAAGCCAGGAGCCTGCGCCGCGGGGTGGTTACGACGAGCCCCCAGCCCATCGGGGCGGTGCCCCGATGGCCAAACGACATGAGCAGGAGCGCACGATCTGACGCCCGTGAGCGGCCGCTCCCTATCCCCACTCCTGCCCCTGTTCTCGACTTGAGGAGGGCGCGCCAGCGTCTCGGACGGTCAGCGGCTCGGCAGCATCGATTCGCACTGCCGAGCCGTCGTCCAGGGCTAGCACCACGGTGAGCCCGCCCGATGTGCGCTGCTGGGCGCCCACACTGCGGACGGTGCGCCACTCACCCCACACCCGTACACACTGACCGGCTCGGACCGTCAACGCGGCGACCTCCACCCCGTCCCGTTCCGGCACCAGATCCGGGGCTTTCAGCTCGACCCAGACGGTTTTACCGATCCCGCAGGCGCGCCTTTCATAGCCCCAGCGATGAGCCAGAGCCTCCACGAGTAGCAGCCCTCGCCCGCCCGTCTCGTCCTCTTCCGGCTTCCGCACCTCCGGCTTGCCCTCGCCGGCGTCGCTGACTCCGAGCCGTAGCACGCCCTCATCCACCAGCCGCGTGATCCGCACCTCCACCAGTCGGTCATTGGGCACACGTACACGCAGGGCATTGGTCACCAGCTCCGACAACACCAGCTCCCCCACCTCCGCGGCCTCCTGCCCGACACCCCAGTCGGCGAGCACGGAATGCAGCAGCGCCCGCGCCCGCGGAACGCTGCTCCGTCGACGGGGCAGGTGAAACTTGACTTCGTACGGTTCGCTCACGACAGCTCCCACCGATCCAGCGAGCCGTTCGAACTCCGAGGTGAGAGCGGGAACGTGCTCGGTCGTCAGTTACCCGTGCCTCTGAGTCATCGCACGGAGCTTTGCCACGCTCAGCGTTCAGTTGAGCGCATAACGTCATGAACGCTAAGCTGCACCCCGCAGCCAGGCATCGTCAAGTCACACTTCGTGTCAATTGACACGACGTTGCTGATTGATCGTTTCTGGCTACATCAGGATCGAGAATGTCCCTCATCCGCCCGGTCTTTGAGGGCAGCTCGCGGGCACAGGGAGAAGCAATGACCAACAGCAACAGCACCTTGCTGATGTCTCGCGTCACGTTCGGCCGGGCTCTGCGGCGTCTGCGACATGAAGCCAATCGCTTCACCATCGCGGAGGTTGCGGCGGCGCTCGGCTGCGACGTCTCCTTGATCAGCCGGATCGAGAACGGAAAGCGGGTCTGCTCCCAGCGGCACTTCGCCCAGCTCATGGACCTCTACGAGGTCTCTGCTGACCAGCGTGACGAACTTGCCGAGCTGCACGCATCCGCCCGGGAGCGACGCCAGCCGTGGTGGGCGCCGTACGGCGAAGTGATCAGCGCGCAGTACGAACGCTTCCTCGGGTTCGAGGCGGCAGCCTCGACTGTCCACGAGTATCAAATCGGCATCCTGCCAGGGCTCTTGCAGACAGAGGCTTACGCGGCGGCGGTGACCAGCGTCGGCTTCGCCTCGCTGGGGCCAGACCAGATCGAGGCGCTTGTCGAGGTGCGCAGCCTGCGTCAGCGGCATTGTCTCCACGAAACGACAGCTCCACTGGAGTGCCACTACGTCATCGCGCAGGCGGCCCTGGACTTCCAGGTCGGCGGTGCACGGACGCACCAAGAACAGTTGGGACATCTGGTGGAGATCTCAGCGCATCCCAGCGTCGACCTACGCGTCATCCCCTACGAGAAAGGTGAACAGGCCGCTCAGATCTCAGCCTTCAGGATTCTCCAGTTCTCGGACGAAGACGTGCCCGACGTGGCCTTCGGTGAGTCGGTCGCTGGTAGCTTGACGATGGACGACCCACGGGACCTGCGACGCCTGCACCGGCTGTTCCGCAGTCTCACCGATGCGGCCCTCTCCC
Source organism: Streptomyces sp. 11-1-2 (assembly GCF_003595545.1). NCBI lineage: Bacteria > Bacillati > Actinomycetota > Actinomycetes > Kitasatosporales > Streptomycetaceae > Streptomyces > Streptomyces sp. 11-1-2. The sequence goes on along the minus strand of NZ_CP022545.1, from coordinate 7,385,064 downwards.
CAGAGGAGAGCCGCGACGTCATCGCTGGTACGAGAAACAGGGGAAGCTAACTGATGGAGAAGATAGACCTCTACTCGATCGACCCTGCACCCCTCGCCTGGCAGAAGAGCAGCTTCACCGCGAACAATGGTGAGTGCTTCGAGCTGGCGCCACTCCCCGGTGGAGGGGTGGCCGTTCGTGATTCGAAGAACCCATCTGGCCCGCATCTCTGCTTCACTTCCGGTGAGTGGCGAGCCTTCAAGGCAGGCATGACCGCTGGGGACTTTGACAATCTTTAACTCGATCTTTCGGAACAGCTCACCGGTTCAACTTGCGAATCCTTCGGCTGATCGGCCGGGAGGCGGAGGTGGGAAGCAGCCAAGAAGATGAGCGCCACCGAATCAGCGGCCCCGCCCCTGTCCACGTCGGCCTCCGCCTCAGTCGATACTTCAGCTTGTTTCGGTTAGTCCGCTTTCGATGGTGTCGCGCACTGCGACCGCGCGAGGGTCATCGAAAGCAGCGAGGAGCCTCAGCGCCTGTGTCCAGTGCCGACGGGCTTCCTCAGGGCTTTCTCCGAGTACAGCCGAGGCCAGGCCATCGAGGGCCAGGGCTTGGTGCCACTCATCGCCGAGATCGCGATGCGCCGAGGCGGCCTGCCGGTGGAAGTCGGCCGCCTCGGCGTGACGCCCGAGCCGGCGGTACACCTCACCAACCCCCTGCCAGGCCAGCGCCTCTCGGCTGCGGTCGGCGAGGCGTCGGTGGAGTGTGGCGGACCGCTGGTAGGAGGTCAGGGCCTCGGCGTACTGGTCCTTGGCCTGCTGGGCATCGCCGAAAGTCAGCAGCCAGAAGCCCTCCAGGCGCAGGTTACGGAGGCTGAGTGCGATGTCGAGGGCGGCCTGGGCCGAGGCCAGGGATGCCTCGACTTCGCCCCGTTCGCGTTGGACGTCGCTCAGCACGCGCAGGATGTTGCCCTCGCCACGCTGATCACTGAGGGTTCGGTGCGCTGCCAGGGCCTGGTCGATGACGGTTGCCGCCTCCGGAAGTCGCCCGGCGCGGTAGTGGGTGGTCGCGAGGTTGGACATCGCCGTGGCGGCCCAGTGGGCGGTGTCCTGCTCCTGGAAGGCGGAGATGGCCTGCTCGAAGTGGCGGGCAGCGGGGTCGAGTCGTCTGGCGCGGAGGTGGTTCAGCCCGATCAGGTTGAGTGAGCGTGCTTCGCCAAGGCGGTCGCCCAGGTCGCGCCGGATCGTCAGCGCGTTCTCGTGGGATTCGAGGCTCTCGGTCTGGCGGTTGATGCGGGTGTAGGCCATTCCGAGGTAGGTGTGGAGTGCGCCTTGTGCGGCGCGTTCCCCCAACCGTTCGGCTGCCTCCAGCCCGATGCGGCCCACGGCCGGCCAGCTCGTGCCTGAGGCGGAAGGGAACTGCGCGTTCCACAGAACCGTGGACAACTGCCACGCCAGGCCGTCATGCCCGGCGTCGGCCGCCATACGTACCGCCTGGAGGAGGTTGTCGTGCTCCCGCTCAGCCCAGTCCGCGGCGGCGTCGTACTCGGAGAACGTCAGCGGGATGACGTCATCCAGGGCAAGCGTGAGCGGCACGCGGTCCTCGGCGGGGTTGATCCAGCTCTGCGCGGCATCGGCGGTGTGCAGGTACCACTCCAGCACGCGGCGCAGAGCTGCCTCCCGCTCGGCTGGCGGTTCCTCGTGCTGGGTCTGGTCGATGGCGTAGGCGCGCAGAAGGTCATGAAACCGGTAACGGTCCTGGGCGGTCTGCTCCAGCAGATGAGCACCGACCAGAGAGTCCAGCAGCTGCCGGGATCGACTGGTGCTGGCCGACCCTGCCAGGGCGGCGGCGGCCCGCAGCCCGAACTCGGGTCCGGGGTGTAGGCCGAGCAGGCGGAACAGGCGGGCGGCTTGCTCGGACAGGGCGCGATAGGACCACGCGAGAAGACGGTGCGGACGGCTTCGGCTTCCTCGTCGTCGCCAGTGCTCAGGGCGTCCCAGAGGGCCGATTCGTCGCGTAGGTCGGCGATCAGGTCGGCCAGCCGTAGGTGGGGGTGACTGGCGGCGCGTTCCGCGGCTATCCGCAGAGCGAGCGGAAGTCGTGCGCACAGTTGGGCCAATTCGGCGAGCTGCCGTTCGTCATCGACCGGCCGGTATCCCGCGGTGACGACGCGCAGCAGGGCAACCGCCTCCGGCTCCGGCAGCACGCCAAGCGTGAGCCGGCGGGCCCCGTCGCGGACGGCGAGGCCGGACAGGCGGCTGCGGCTGGTGACCAGCACCAGGCTGTGCGCGCTCCCCGGCAGCAACGGTCTGACCTGGCCGACGGTGGCCGCGTTGTCCAGGACGACCAGTACCCGGCGGTCGGACAGCAACGAGCGGTACAACGCGGCGGCCGCGTCAAGATCCTGCGGTACGGCTCCGGGCGGGACACCGAGCGAGGTCAGCAAGCGGTGCAGGGCCTCGCGTGCCGCGACCGGCTCTCCGGGGTCGTAGCCGCGCAGATTGGCGTACAGCTGGCCATCCGGGAAACGCTCCCGCACCTGGTGTGCCCAGCGCAGTGCCAACGATGTCTTTCCGGCGCCGGCGGTGCCGGCGATCACGTATACCGAGACGACGAGCGGACCGCCGTCCTCGGTGGTGAGGACGGCATTCAACTGGCCAAGCTCATCGGTTCGGTTGACGAATCCGCCCACATCGGCCGGTAACTCGCGTGGGACGGGGCTGGAGGAGCTCCCCGGGTCCGGTGTGCGCTGCGCGTGGAAGTGGATGCCTCCGTGCACACTTCTCGCCTGGACGACGTCACGTGAGGATCCCGACAGCTCGGAGTGGGCGCTGCCGAAGTGCTCGTCCTGTCCGCCTGACGCTGTGATCGGCCTACTCCCTTCCCGCGCTCAGCGTCGGCGGCTCAAGGTGCGCCACCTCACGGTCGAAGTAGGAGATCACCTCTTCACCCACCGCGTAGAGCGCCTTGATGTAGTTCTCCCAGCGCTCGACAAGGTCACGGTCGGTGTAGCGGATCGCGCCGTTCGCAACTCCTGCTTCCGTGTACAGGACTTGGAAGAGGGTGCGGCCGCCCAGCACAACCACTTCCGGAAGCGGGCCGGTGTCCTCCGAGGCGGCCACCTGTTCGGCGGAAACGACCCTGGTCCGCTGCCCGTACTCCGCACGCTGCCGCTGGGAGTGGAGTTCCCACCGCACATACGGCGTCAGTGGCCTCTCGACCACCCGCACACGGTGAAAGGCATACCCCCTGCGCTCGTCCTCCTGAGCGGCCGCGGCCAGGGAGTCGCGCCGGTCGGCGAGAAGCCGCAGCGCCTCCTCCCAGTCGCCCCGGCGCAGAGCGTCCCGGCTCGGACTGCCCTGCTCCTCGAAATGCTGTCGGCGCTCCAGCTTCCAGGAACTCCCGTCACGGACCGCGTCCTCCCGCTGCCGGAAATCCTGCTTGTAGGCGGCGCGGGTGAGCCGATCGCCCTGCTCGGGAACGAGAACGGGGGCGAGGAGATCAAGCATCGGCGATGTCCTTCTTTGCCGCGCTGAGCATGTTCCCTGGGATGACGACCAGCCGCTCATCAGGAGCGAGGCTCACGCCCTGCGGCAGGCGGGGGCCGTAGACGGCTGTCAGATCCCGGCCGATCACAGCCACATCACCGTTGTCGAGCTGCCAGATGTCCGGACACTCGTCGTTGCCGTCGGAGTTCCCGAGCTCTTCGGCCGACTTTCCCAGCCGACGGTCGAATAACGCGGACGGGTCAGCCTCCCAGGCACGGGCCATGTCTGCCTCCGGTCGAGGTGGTCGAGCACGCTGTGGCTACCCACTGTATCCAGGACCACACCCGTAGGTAGGGGTCGCCCCACGGCCGAGCCGCCGGGTGGTGGCACGGAAGCCGTCAGGGGCTGCTCCCCGTGTGGTCGGAGCGCAGGTCGGCTACGTGCGCGCTCGAGTCACCGGCACCGGGACGGTCGTCTGGATCACCAGCTCCCCGCCCAACAACGGCTCGGTTCGTCCCCATTTGCCGCGTCCCCCGCCGGGCACTCGAGCCTGCGAGAAGCGCCTGACGACAACAGGGGGCCGTGCCATACGACGATTCTCAACCGGCCGTCGGACGTCCCTGGCTCCGGTCGTACAGGCGCGGCTTTCGGGAGCCGGTTGTGGATTCACAGGCCGTGCTGGTCGAGGAGCCGCATCAGGTTGCGTTTGCGCTTCTGACCGGCGCGCAGGGCGGTGAGGTACGTGGTGAACTCGTCCTGGGTACCCAGGCGGCGGTGGCAGTCGCGGATGCTCAGCAGCAGGCTGGTGAGCTGCTCGTAGATCGCGTTGCCCGTCTGCTTCGTGAGGGGTTCGGCCAGGCGCCGGTAGACGCCGAGCGCGTCGGCGGGGCGGGCGGCACGGGCCTGGTCGGCGAGCGTGAGCCACTGTTGGTCGTGGGCGCCGGTCTCGGTGGCGGCTTGCCAGGCCGCGTCGGTGTCCTTGTCGTCGAGCAGGGCGTCGATCAGGGCCGGGCCGCCGTACCGGGAGTGCTGTTGCTGCTCTGCGTCGGCACGCAGCAGAGCCAGCGCTCCCTCACGCTCGGCCGGCCAGCAGTCCGCGGCCCCGGCGGCGGCTCGCAGTTGCTGGTACGCGGGCAGGGTGCGGCGGGCGCCGAAGTGGTCGCGGCGCAGGGCAACAGCATCCGGCAGTCGGTCCGCCTGGGTGTAGCGGTCGCAGAGGTAGTCGACAAGGGCGGTGTCGACGGCGGCGAGGTCGCGGGCGTTCTGGATGCCGCGTTCCGCCCAGCGCAGGGCCTCGTCGGGGCGCCGGGCGGTGTCCAACTCGTGGGCGATGACCAGGTGCGTGTGGCCGTTCGGTGACAGGTCGGCCGCATGCACGGCGATCACCGCGTCGACGTCACCTCCCGCCTTGGCCAGACGCTCCATCAGGTATTTCTCCGCCCAGCCGCGGCGGTTGCCTCGCCACGCCTCGACCGCCGACTTCCGCAGGACGGCCATCCCCTCTTCGCCGAGGATTTCCTCGTAGTCGAGCGGGTCGATGTCCGTGAGGCCGTCGTCCCCGTCGCCGAGCGCATGGTCCACCAGCCAGCGCACGAGTTCCCCGGGGTCGGGGCGTGCCGCACGGCACGCTTCGAGGTGGGCGGCGGCGAGGTCCGCACCGACCTGCCCGAGCCATCCGTCCGAGTCGTCGACGCTCTCCACCGCGTCGGCGAGCAGCTTCATCGCCTCCCGCGCCAGGGTGATCGCGTCGTCGGCCCGGCCCGAACCGGTGAGCGCGCCGATCGCGGACACCGCCTGCCCGGCCTGGTCGGCGTAGGCGCGGGCATCGGCGTACTCGACATACCCGTACTGCGCGAACGGTGAGATGTCCAGCAGATCACGGATACGGGCCCGGACCGCGGCGAGATCCCCGCGAGCACTCGCGACCCGAAGCTCCAGACGGCGCCGCAACTGCCGGTCCTCGCCGACCTGTTCCCGCACCAGAGCGAGCAACTCGTCCTTGGACAGATCGGACAGCCACCCGTCAAGGTCCTGCGCACGGTCCCGGGCCGCCTTCCGCTGCCGCGGCAGGCTCTCTCGCTGGGCGAGCACCGTCAGGCCGAGGGCGACCAGATGCTTGCAGAAGTTGCCCTCCATGCCGTACGGGCAGTCACACTCACCGGAAAGCCCGCCGGGCCCGTCCAGCGCCAACTCCACCTCGTACCGCTCCGTGCCGTGGACACTCGCGGTGACCCAGCCGTCACCGACCTCGACCCCGGACACCGCGTCCAGGTAGCCGACCCCGCGCTCGTAGGAACGGGAGCCGGCCAGCATTTTGAGGTTCGCCTCAGTGAGGCCGCGCATGGTACTTCCGCTCTGCCGTGGTTGTGCTCTTGATGCTCCGCCAGCCTAGGCGAGGCCAGGGGCGCGAGCTGACGACTTCGGCAGGCTTGGCCTCCAACCCCGGCGCCTCATTCGCCGGATGTGTTCGGCGGCCCTGTGCGGAGCGCCGCCGCCGGTGACGAGCACCCCGGCTTCCGGGTTCCTTCTTGCCCCGGATTCAGCGAGATTCGCGCTGCCCGCCAGCAGGACCCGTGAGCGCGCTCCCAGGGCGTGGTGCCGCCGGGTTCCCACAGCGCGGCTACCGCGACAACCTGATATCCCCCTCCTGAAGCTCAGCCCCGGGTCGCAGGTGTTCCCAGCCTGCCTCGCATCGGCACGGTGGCGGGCCTACTCCATGGCCCGGCCCGCGGTGCGCATCAGTTCACGGATTTTGTACCCGTAGATCTCGGCGAGGTTCTCCCCCGCGTAGCACAGCACCTCGTCGCCGTGGTAGTCGCCTTCGCAGGCGTCCAGGCCGTCGAGTACGCCGAGGGCCACGGCCTCGGCCGCGTCGGGCACGCCCAGCGCCAGCCGGCGGCGGACATCGGCCTCGTGCTGTTCGATGACCGGCTCGATCAGGCGGCTTGCCGCCTCGTATACGTCGGTGTACCCGAAGCCGGGGCGGTAGCCGGTGGTCAGACTGTCGGTGTCCAGGGCGCGCAGGGCCTGCTCGACATCGGCCGCCGTCCCCTCCTGAAGGGCGTTCAGTTCGGTGCGTTCACGCGGAGCGAGCAGTCGTACGGCCATCTTGTCGGCCTCCGTGCGCAGTTCGGGCCGAGCGTCCAGCAGCCGGTCCAGAACGGTGGCCTTCTCCACGGCGGTGAGCGCGTGCAGGGCTTCGTCGGGCGTGCGGCGAGTGGTGGGCGGAGTGTGCCAGGGCAGGCGCCGTTCGACGGCGTGCAGGGCGAGCGCGACGGCATGTCGGCACAAGCGTCCTGAGGCCAGGGCGCACGGACCGTCGCATTCCGCCGTCAGTTCCCGCCCTACGACCTGCACCCATACGCCGCAGGCGGCGCCCGAGCCGTCCCGCACCAAGCCGCTGACGCCGCGCTGCTCACTCTCCGCCTCGATCACCGCGCCGTCGGCGAGCAGCGTCCGCCCCTCGGTGACCTCGGTGTCGTCGGCGAACGCGTGCACTGTCTCCTCGTCCATGACCACAGCCATGCGGTCATTCAAGCGCGCCCCCGGGTGGGCGTACGGGCGGCCCCGTGCGCAGCGGTCGCAGCGTCGATCGTCTACGTGCCCACTCGATTCACCGGGACGGCCGTTCGGATCTCGCCGCATATCGTCGTCGGCCGACGTCAAGGAAGGGATACGCACGGTGGCGCCATCGGGTGAAGCGACGCATGTCATGAGTACGCAGGGGAGATTAGACCGATCAGCTGACATCACGCTGCGGCAATGCGGACCACGAACCAGCGTCAGTCCGTGCCGGGGATGACGTCCACCAGCCCGTCACTCAGATGTCCGGGAACCGTCGAGGAGCCGTGCCGCTGATCACCTCGCCGCGCTGTGCGGCAGCCGGGTCACCGTTATCAGGATCTGGCCGCGGACGTGGGCGAACCGCGCCCTCACCTCCCGCACGTGGCGGCGGTCGTGCTGCGTCCGCCGGATCTGTCAGTGGTGCGCCGTACGGTTTTCTTCGTGGCCGGCGATGTTTCTGGGGGCGGAGCCGGCTGCCGATGAGGTACGTCGTGTCATTCTGCTCTCGGTGGGAGGTCGGTGTGGTCTGCGAGCGACCGGTCGCTCTGCGCGTGCGGGGCGTGACGCCTAAGCGGCGGGGCATCCTGTCAATACCCGCGGCGGAGATTTCCGCCCTGGTGTACGTGTCGGGAAGAATGCCGGGACGATGACGTCACCAGCTTCCGGTCCGCGCGGCAGCGAGCACGCGCCGTTCATCCATCTGACCGTGCCGAACGCGGCTTTGTACCGTCAGGTGATGCGTTCGTTCCTCGCGGCGAAGGAGCGGTTCGCGGTGCATCTGCGGCCCGAGGACGTGCACGCCGCGCTGCCGCCGGAGCATCGGCCGACGGATCCGGACGCGGTCGTGAAGGCGCTGGACAGCCTCGTGGAGTGGGGCAATCTGCGGGCGGATCCGGACACCTCGCGGGTCACCGCGGTCGAGGACTTCTACCGCAAGCGGTTCATCTACCAGCTCACGCAGGCCGGGGAGGCCGCCGAGCAGGCGTTGTCGGTGTACGACGAGGCGCTGGGGCGGCGCGGTGCGCTGCAGGCGGTGGCGTTGCACGACATCGTCACGCAGCTGCGGGCCCTTCTGGTGATCGCGGCCGAGCGGGAGGAGGGCGGGCCGGACGCGGCGAAGGCGCATCTGGCGCTGTCGGCGCTGACGGGCCGGTTCGAGGCGCTGGCGGAGAACGCGCGGGCGTTCATGGGGTCGCTGCAGCGCACCATGGATCTGCACGGTGTGGAGGTCGAGGTGTTCCTCGCCTACAAGGACCGGCTGATCCAGTACCTGGAGCGGTTCATCCAGGACCTGATCACGCTGGGCGGGCGGATCGCGGTGCTCATCGGCGAGCTGGAGCAGGACGGGCGGGCCGGTGTGCTGCTGCGGCTGGCGGCGGCCCGTGAGGCGGCCGACGCCGCGCCCGAGGACGCCGAGAGCGCCGGGGAGCAGGCGTATGAGCGGTGGGTAGCGAAGTGGTCGGGGCTCACCGCCTGGTTCGTCTCCGCGGACGGCCGTGAGTCGCAGGCCCGGCTGCTGCGCGGGCGGGCCCTCGGGGCCATCCCGCAACTCCTCGCGGTGGTCAGGCAGTTGAACGAGCGGCGGGCCGGGCGTTCGGACCGGTCCGCGGACTTCCGTACCCTGGCCCGCTGGTTCGCCGAGGCCCCGGACGACGAGGCGCGGCACCGGCTGTGGCGCACCGCCTTCGGTCTGTACTCCGCGCGTCATCTGACCGTGGACGCCGATACCCTGGCCGAGCGCACGGCCCGCCCGGTGCCCGCCTCCACGCCCTGGGCCGAGGCCGAGCCGCTGCGGATCAGCCCGCAACTGCGCCGTACCGGCGGCTACGAACGCCGCGGGCGGGCCCGCCGGGTGCAGGACCGCTCCGAGCAGCGACACCGGCTCGCCGAGATCGCCGCCAGGCAGGCGGAGGAGATCGCCGCCGCCCGTGCCCGGCTCGCGACGGACGACACCATACGGTTGTCCGCGCTGGGAGAACTCGACCCGGTGGCCTTCGGGCTGTTCTTGCAGCTGCTCGGCGATGCCCTGGCCACGTGGCGACCCGGTATGACGAACACGGTGGCGACCAGCAACGACGGCTCGATGGAGATCCGGCTGACGGCCCTCGCCGACGGGACGACAGCCGAAATCCGTACGCCGGGCGGGACCTTCCGCGGCCCCGACCACCTGATCGAGATCACCGATCTCACCCGGCCCGGCCGCGCGGGACAGCCACGCACCGGCCGAGACGATTGAGGGGGAGCCATGACCACGCCCCTGGGCGAGGTGCTGGACGGCCGGCGAACGGCCGAGGTGCACAAGGCGGCCCGGACGCTGTTGAAGGAGCCGCTGTTGCTGGCGCGGGGCCCGCACGCGGACGAGTTCCGGCTGGTGCGGCAGCACGCGTCGGAGCTGCGCGACTGGTTCGACCGCAACACCGGCTGGTCGCTGCGGGTGGACGCGGAGGCCGCCCGGCTGGCCCGGACGCCCGGCGCCTTGGCCGATCCCACCCATCCGGCGCGCGAGGCGTCCCGTGGCCGCGCCGCGTTCACGCGCCGCCGGTATGTGCTGCTGTGTCTGGCGCTGGCCGCGCTGGAGCGGGGTGAGGCGCAGATCGCCCTGGGCCGCCTGGCCGAGCAGGTGGTGCTGGACGCCGCTGATCCCCACCTGGCCGCCGCCGGGGTGGAGTTCACCATGGAGCGCCGCGACGAACGCCTGGATCTGGCGGCGGTGGTGCGGCTGCTGCTGCGCCATGGGGTGCTGCGTCGGGTGGCCGGCGAGGAGGAGGCATACGTCAGCGGTAGCGGCGACGTGCTCTACGACGTGCAGCGGCGCGTCCTGGCCGGGCTGCTGGCCGCCCGCCGGGGCCCGTCGACGATCATCACCGAGGACTTCGAGGACCGACTGGCCGAGCTGACCGCCGAGAGCGCGCTGGACAGCGACGAGCTCCGTTTCCGCGCGATCCGCCAGCGGCTGACCCGGAGGCTGCTGGACGACCCGGTGCTGTACTACGAGGAGCTGACCGACGAGGAACTCGGCTACCTGACCCGCCAGCGCGCCTTCCTCACCGCCCGCATCACGGAACTGACCGGCCTGGTTCCCGAGGTGCGGGCCGAGGGCATCGCCATGGTCGACCCGCACGACGATCTGACCGACGTACGGATGCCGGAGCAGGGCACGCACGGGCACGTCACCCTGCTGCTCGCCGAACACCTGGCGGCCATGGACGGCGGGGTGAGCCGCGCCGACCTCGAACGCAAGGTTCAGGAGCTGGCCGCCGAACACGGTGCGTTCTGGTCGAAGAGCGCCAAGCAGCCCGGCGCGGAGGCGGAGCTGGTCGGCCAGGCGCTGGAGAGGCTCACCGCGCTCGGCCTGGTCGCCACCACCCCGAAGGGCATCGTCCCGCTGCCCGCGCTCGCGCGGTACGCGGTCGGCGAGACCGTCGTGACGGAACCTGGACAGGCTTCCGCCCGCACACCCCGTGCTCCTCGCACGCCCCGCACACCCCGCACACTCAAGCGAAAGGCACCGCAGTCGTGACCGCCCTGCCCGACCCGACACCCGGCCGGTGGCAGCCGCTGCGCATCGGCCTGGTCGACCTCTTCCACTACGACACGGAGGAGTTCTGGTTCCGTGACGGCCGCCTGCTGCTGCGCGGCAACAACGGCACCGGCAAGTCCAAAGTGCTCGCCCTGACCCTGCCCTTCCTCCTGGACGGCGACCTGTCCGCCCGCCGGGTGGAACCCGACGCCGACCCGGGCAAGCGCATGGAGTGGAACCTGCTGCTCGGCGGCCGGCACCCGCACCCGGAGCGGCTCGGCTACACCTGGATCGAATTCGGCCGCCGTGACCAGGACTCGGGCCGCGCGCACTTCCGCACGCTGCTGTGCGGGCTGAAAGCGGTAACGGGCCGCGGCATCGCCCGCCACTGGTACGCGGTCACCGACCAGCGCATCGGCGAGGAGCTGACCCTGCTCGACGCCACCGGCACCGCGCTGTCGCGGGATCGCCTGGCCGAGGCCGTCGCCGGCCGCGGCATGGTCCACGACCAGGCGAAGGCGTACCGCAGGGCGGTCGACGAGGCGCTGTTCGGGCTCGGCGAGCGGCGCTACGCCGCCCTGGTCGACCTGCTCATCCAGCTGCGCCAGCCCCAGCTGTCCAAGCGCCCGAATGAGACGGCGCTGTCCCGCGCGCTGACCGAGGCGCTGCCGCCCATGGACCAGGCGGTGATCGCCGATGTGGCCGAGGCGTTCCGCTCCCTGGACGAGGAGAAGGAGGAACTGCGAGCGGCCGGTGAGGCCGAACGGGCCGCCTCCGCCTTCCTCGACCACTACCGACGCTACGCCCGCGTGGCCACCCGCCGACGGGCCCGGCTGCCGCGCAGCGAACACGCCCGCTACGAACAGCTGCACCGTGACCTGTCCCAGGCGCGGACCGAGCGGGAGGATGCCGAGCGGCAACGGGCGGAGGCCGCGGAGCGGATCGCCCAGCTGGAGGAGACGGCCGTGCGGCTGACGGCCCAGGACGCCGCGCTGCGCGTGGGTCCGGAGATGCGCAGCGCCCGGGAGCTCGAGCAGGCGGCGGCCGATGCGCGGCGCACCGCCGACGACCGGGCCCGAGCGAAGACGGACCGGGACCAGGCCGCCCAGGCGAACTCCCGCGCCCTCGGCCGCCTGACAAGCGCCGAAGGGCGGCTGACAGCGGCCGAGCAGCAGGTTGAGAACACGCTGCGCCAGGCAGGGGAGACGGCCCGAGCGGCCCGGCTCGACGACGTGCTGGGGCCCCACGACGCGGTCCCGGAGGCGGAACTGCGCCACGCGGCCGAGGAGTCGGTGGCACGCCGGAGGCGCACCCTCGACCACGTGGAGGAGCTGGCCGCTGGGGCCGAGCGGGCCGCCGGCGAACGGCGGGCCGCCGCCCGCCGCCTGGACGAGGCCCAGACCGAGGCCGCCCACACCGCCGAACGCCAGGCCCAGGCGGAGGCGTCCGCCACACAGGCGGGCCAGGACCTGGTGGGTGCCGTACGCGAACACCTCGACCGGTGCACGGAACTGGACCTTCCCGACCCGACGGGGCTCCTGGACGCTCTGCACGACTGGGGCACGCATCTGCACGGCCCCAGCCCCGCCCAGGAGCAGACCGCGGCAGCCCACCGCGGGCAGGCCGCGGACCTGGCCGACCAGGCCGCCGCACTCGGCCAGCGGCTGGCCGAACTGGCCGAGCGCCGCACCGCGGCGAGAAGGGAGCTGGCGGAGCTGGAGGCCGGTGGCCAGCACGGACCGGAGGCCCCCCGCACCCGTACCCCGGGCCTGCGCGACCGGACTCCCGGAGCGCCTCTGTGGAGGCTGGTCGACTTCCACGACCACGTCACTCCGGACGAACGGGCGGGGCTGGAGGCCGCGTTGGAGGCGTCCGGGCTGCTGGACGCGTGGGTGTGCCCGGACGGCACCATGCTGGAGCCGAGCGGGCACGACGTGCTGCTGTCCCCGCTGCCTTCGCATGCGTCGCCGGCCGGCTCCGTGCTCGCCGACGCGCTGCGGCCCGCCGTCGACCACGGCGATCCCCGGGCCACGCGGGTCGGTGAACCGGCCGTGTCCGCTCTCCTGGCGGCCATCGGTCTCGGGGATGCCGGTGCGCCCGGCACGTGGGTGGCGGCGGACGGCCGCTTCCGCGTCGGCGCGCTGACCGGCAGTTGGTCGAAGGAAGCGGCCGTGTACGTGGGTGAGGGCGCTCGCGAGGAAGCACGCCGCGCCCGGATCGCCACCCTGCGGGGCGAACTGGACGCCCTGGCCGCCGACACGGCACGCCGTGAAGCCGAACGCGCCACGGTGGCCGCGCGCCGCCGCACCCTGGACGCCGAACTGGCCGCCGTCCCCGACGACGCCCCCCTGCGCCACGCCCACGCGGTGGCCGCCGCGGCGGCGGACGCCGCCCACCGGGCCCGCACCCGCCAGGAGGAACGCGCGGCCGAACTCACCGAGGCGGCCCGCCGCGAAGCCGAAGCGGCCACCGCACTGACCGAGACGGCCGACGCCGTGAACCTGCCCGCCGACCGACCGGCCCGCACGGCCGTCCGCCAGGCCCTGGCCGACCACACGGCCGCCCTCGCCGCCCTGTGGCCGGCCCTGCGCGACCGGGCCGAGGCGCGCCGCGCTGTCGCCGACGAGCAGGCGGAAGCCGGCCGGACCCGAGAACGGCTGGCCGAACTGGACCAGCGTATGGCCGAGGCGGCCCGGCTCGCCGCCGCCGCGGACGAACACCACGCCACTCTCCGCTCGACCGTCGGCGCGGCCGTCGCCGAGCTGGAGCGCCGTCTGGCCGAAACCGCGGGTGCCCTCGCCACGTGCGAGCGGGACCAGAAGCAGGCCCGTCACGAGTACTCCGCCGCGGACCGCCGCGCCGGCCGCGCCGAGGGCCGTATCGAGCAGCTGGACAAGGATGTCCATGAAGCGGCGGCCACGCGCGCCGAGGCCATCGCCGCGCTCCAGCGGTTCGCGGCCACCGGCCTGCTGACCGTCGCCCTGCCCGAGGCTCCCGTACCGCCGCTGGACGGCGGATCCTGGGCCGCCACCCCGGCGATCGCGCTCGCCCGAGCGATCGAGGCGGCACTGTCCGGTACGGACGACTCCGACGGCGCCTGGGAACGCGTGCAGAAGCGGCTCAGCGAGGAGTACAAGAAGCTCCAGGACGTCCTCTCCCGGGGCGGCCACAGCGCCACGGCGCGCATGACCGAGGACGGGATGATCGTCGACCTCGTCTACCAGGGCCACGGGCGGGCCGTGCCCGAACTGGCCGGGGCCCTGGCCACCGAGGTCCAGGAGCTGACCCGCATACTGTCGGCGCACGAACGGGAAATCCTGGAGACCCACCTGCTGACCGAGGTCGCCGGCACCCTGCAGGAGCTGATCGACACTGCCGAGCGCCAGGTACACGCCATGAACACCGAACTCGAGCAGCGGCCAACCTCCACCGGCATGAAGCTGCGCCTGATGTGGCGGCCCTCCCGCAAGGCACCGGCCGGACTGGCACAGGCGCGGGCGCGGCTGCGCCAGTCCGCCGACGCTTGGGCGGCCGAGGACCGGGCGGCGGTCGGCGAGTTCCTGCAAGCCCAGATCGCCCGCGCGCAGGCCGAAAACGCCACCGGCAGCTGGCTGGAAGTGCTCGCCATCGCGCTCGACTACCGCGCCTGGCACGAATTCGGCATCGAACGCCACCAGCACGGCGCCTGGGTGCCCGCCACCGGGCCCGCCTCCGGCGGCGAACGCGTCCTGGCCGTCTCCGTACCCCTGTTCGCCGCCGCCTCCGCTCACTACGCCACCGCCGCTCCACACGCCCCGCGCCTGGTCACCCTGGACGAAGCCTTCGCCGGCGTCGACGACGACTCCCGCGCCAAGTGCCTGGGCCTGCTCCACGCCTTCGACCTGGACGTGGTGATGACCAGCGAGCGTGAATGGGCCTGCTACCCGCAAGTGCCCGGCATCGCCATCGCGCAGCTCTCCCGCGTCGACGACATCGACGCGGTCCTGGTGACCCGCTGGCAGTGGGACGGCGCCGAGCGGGCACGGGCCCCCGAACCCGACCGCCGCATGGCGACGGTCCCCGCACCGGCACACTCCCCCGGGGAGCCCGAGCCCACCCCCACCGCGAACCCCGCACCCGGCCAGGACGCCCTGTGGGCCTGAGAAGTGACCCAGGACCGCCCGTGGAGAGGAAGGGGAAGACCCTCACATGAGCGCACCCGACGCCCCCATCGGGCGCGTCGACCACGACCGCCTCACCCGTCTCCTCGGCCATCCGGGCTGTTCCTGGCTGCTTGTCCGGATACGCCGCCGCATGGAACGCGCCGAGCCACTCACCGGCCCGGTCATCCTGGCCGCGCCCACCGACGGCGAGCGGGCCGCCGCCGAGCGCCTGCTGGGCCGAGCCCCCGGCGGCGGGCGCTCGCTGAGCGTCCGGCTCGACGCCGTCGACACCATCCTGCGCCGCTCCGGCGTGAGCCCCGACGGCCTCGCCACCGCCGTCATCGCCCTCACCGGACCCGTCACCCTCCTCAGCGACGCACGCCGACGGGAGGCGGACGCCTGGCACGACGCGTACACCCCGCTCACCGGCTTGTGCTCCGAGCGGCCCGAACTGACCGACTGGGGCGAGCACCTACGCGTGAGCGGCCTCGTCCGCCGCCTCGCACGCGGCCCGGAGACCGCCCGGGCGCTACTCGCCTCCACCGCGACGGCGCTGCGGAGCCTGCCCACGGATCCGGCCGTCTCCCTCCCGGCCTTCGCCGCCCGCACCCTCGGCGATGCCCACGCCCTCGACGACGGCACCCCGCTCGCCACCCTCGTCCATTCCGGCATCCGCGCCCTGACCGGCTTCCCCGACGGCACCGGAGCCGAGTGGCGCCGCGAAGCATGGGCCTGCGCGGGACTCCTCAAAGACGCCCTGTCCTCCACCGTCCTGACCCTGGGCCTACGCGGCACACCCGCGCTGGACTGGGCCACCGGCACCGGGGAACCCGCCGTGCTCACCCTGCGCCAGCTCACCCGCACCCCTCCCCGCGAGGCGCCCCCGGTGGTGCACATCTGCGAGAACCCGACCGTGCTCGCCACCGCGGCCGACACCTACGGCCCGGCCTGCCCACCCCTGATCTGTCTCCAGGGCCAGCCCTCGGCCGCCGCCCTCACCCTCCTGCGCCACCTGCACTCCCACCGGGCGAAGCTGCTCTACCACGGCGACTTCGACTGGGGTGGCATACGCATCGCCGCTGCGTTGCTGCGGCGCGTCCCCTGGCACCCCTGGCGCTACACCACCGCCGACTACCGCGCCGCCACCGGCAGAAGCCCCATGGCACCATCCCTGACGGGCACACCTGCCACCGCTCCCTGGGACCCGGACCTGCGGGCCGCCCTCAGCGAACTCGGCGTACGCGTCGAGGAGGAAACCGTCCTCGACGAGCTCCTGACCGACCTCGCACCCTGACAACTCACGGGATCGCGTGGAGTATGCGTAGCAGCATAAGGAGCATGTCCGAGCCCACGCAGAAGTACTCGATCACGATGCCACGAAACATCGCCGAAGCCGCTCGCGCTCGCAGCGGGCCGTCCGGCCTGTCCGCTGACGTCGCCGCGGCCGTGGCCCGCCAGATCGAGCGCGACAACCTCAACGAGCTCATCACGGTCGCCGAGGCCGAACACGGACCGATCACCGACGAGGAGGTCCAAGCGCTCCGGGACCAACTCCAGCAGGTCCGTAGGCGGCAGGCGCCCGACGGAGCGAACACGGCATGACACGATCACCCGCCGCCGTACCCGGCGGCACCCTGGTCCTCGACAGCGAGGGACTCGCCAAGGCCGCACTGCAGGACCGCATGGTCACCGGCTGGCTCGCCCTGGCCCGCGCCGACGACCTCCGGTGATCACCAGCGACGCCACTCTCGTGGAGGTGGTCCACCCCCGGATCAACCGGCCGGCGCTGGAGTAGACCCTCTCCCGTCTCGTCGTCGAGCCGGTCACCGACGCCGTCGCCCGCCATGCCGCCGCCCTCCTGGCCGACACCGGCCTGCACGGCCACAAGTACGCCACCGACGCCATGCTCAGCGCCACCGCTCCCGCCGCCCCCGGGCCCACCACAGTGCTCACCTCCGACCCCGAGAACATCACGGCACTGTGCGGCGGACACGTCACCGTCATCAAGATCTGACGGCGCCCTCGTCGCGCGCTGCCGGGCGTGCCCAACACCCACAGCGGAAGCAGTGCGGTTCTTCTCACCCCCGGTGGCTCTGCCACGGCCGAGCCACCGGAGGCGGCTCCGTGCGGTGCGGGCAGAACGCCAATCGATTACGTGCGCGCTCGAGTCACCGGCACCGGGATGGCCGATTGGATCACCAGCTCACCGCCCATCAATGGATCGGTTTGTCCCCATTTGACGCGTCCCCCGCCCGGGGCACTCGCCGGGATCAGCACAGATCAAGTGCCGACCGGTAGCCGAGCATGTTGGTCCACCGCCGCAGCCGCAGCGGCTCGAAGGGTGTCAGGTCACCGAGCCACCATCACGTACCGATCATCTGGAGCGTGCGCGTGGTCCCGCCGTCAGGTGTCCGTGACGGTGGCTTGGGCGGCGGGTGTGGTCACCGCGACGCGCAGCGTTCCCTCGGCCGAGGGAACGAGCTGCGCCACCGTTTCGTCCTCTTCGTGGAGGGCGAACAGGGCCGGCACCGGGGCATCCGTGGAGACGTGGCGTACGGTCCAGTTGGCGCTCTTGAGGTACGCGTGTGCCCGTCCGATCGCGTCGGCTGCCTCCTCGGCGGTGAGCGGGTCGGTAGACCAGTCGTGGTGGAGCCAGGTGCCGTCGGCGTCCTGAACGGTGCGCACGACGTCACCCTCGCCTCGTGTCGCGTGCCTGACCCGCAACGCGTCGTAGATCCGGCTGGAGTGGTCGAGGGCACGGCGCACACCAGGGTCGTCGGCGGTCGTAGCCGAGTGCAGAGCCGTGTTGTCGGCCTTGGACGCGGAGTCCCCAGCAGGGGCGAAGCAGGGCGAGGTCACCCCGATGGAGGCGAGGCCCTCCCCCTTGGCCCGGTCCACGACCCCGGTGACGGCGTCCATCCAGAAGTCATCGGGTTCGGTGCGCATGTCGACCGTTGGAAAGGGCTTGGACCAGTCCTCGTCGGAGTCCTGGAATTTGTAGCCCTGCTTCACCCAGGCGTCCCGGGCCTGCCGCACCAGCTTCTTGGCCGCCGAGCCCGGGACCCCGGTGAGGTCGTAGCTGAGGCTGAGCTGCAGCCGATCGTCAGAACCATGATCATCGGCGACGCAAGGACCCACGGGCACGGGGCCACTTCGCTTGAGGGTCGGTTTGGGCGACATGCCATCGACAGCCTGGTGAATGATCTCTTCTGCGCGCTTGGTGGCCTGCTCTTCGTCCATGGTGACCTGCTTCGATGTCGCCTTGTCGTGCTTACCCTGGCCGTCCTGCTCCGATCCGCACGCCGCCGTCGCGAGCGCCACGGCCAGCAGGGCGACCGCCACCATCGTGGTGCGTAGTTTCACGGTCGCCCTCCGGTAACGATCTCGGCCATGTGGTTGAGAGATTTTCCCTCCCAGTACTGGGAGTGAGCGGGCATGAGTCCGTCCGAGCCGGGGGCCTTCCCATCGGCGACCTTGAACGTCTGACCACCGAAGTCATCGGTCGTGGGGTCGGTCCCGTGGACGATCGTATGGTCGTCGAAGAGCCGGACGTACTCCATCGGGTTCAAGGGCGCCAGGAATCCCGCTTTGGGAGGAGCAAGGTTGATCAAGTCGTTCTTGGCGGTGGCCGCCCACATGTGGTCCCGCGGGATGTTCAGGTCGTCGGCATGCTTGACCCCCATGCCCGGGCTGCCCACGGCGATCGCATTGTCCACGGGCACATCGGGGTGGTCTCGCATGGTCTCACCGGCCACCAGGCTGCCGTAGCTGTGACCCACGAGCGTCGAGTTCACATTTCCGCCGTGGGCCGTATCGATACCGGTCAGGAAGTCGTTCAGGGGCTGACGGGCTTGGTCGGCGTACTTGGTCTCCGAAGCGTCTCCCACGATGCTCTGGGGCGCGTCGTAGCCCAGCCAGAGAACCGACGCCGTCGAGTGATGCCGATCCGCCCGCTCCGCCTGCCTCTGGAGGAGCTCCGCCCTGCGGATGTCACCGTCGACAGAACTCAGCTTGGCGAAGGTTCCCGGCACGTAGGTGGCCACGTTGTCCGCCGTGTCAGGGTTGCCTATGGACACGATGGCGTGCCCGCGATTCTTGTTGTCGATGCCCAGGAGATAGGGGCGGCTGTCCTCACCCGTGTAGGTGTTGAAGCGACTCTGGATGGCGTCCATTCCGTCGATACGGCCCTGGATCTCCTTGCGTTTCGCGTCCCACCTCTTCCACGCCTCCGTCGGCACCTGCACATTCTCCATGGTGGTGCCCGTCATCGGGTTGAGGTACGGCTCGTAGTGCTTCGGCTCCTTCTTCAGCCAGTCGTTGAGCTGTCCCTGGGCGGCGCCGCGGGTCTCGGCGAGCACGAGCTGGTTCGCCTCACTGCGTACGGCGGACGGGAGTCCGTCCATCCGGCCGACCGAGTCGGGGTGCAGGGTGATGTACTCGGCCCGCTGCTCCTCGCTGAGGCCCTTCCACCACGAGGCGTTCTCCTTGGGGGTGCCGTGCTTCGGCGGGTCCTTGATCAAGTCCAGGTAGTCCTTGGCCGCCTTGTTCACCCCGCCGGTGTCGGACTTCACATCGACCCAGTCACGGCCCGAAACGACCAGATCGTCGTCGGCCTTCAGCGCTCGCAGCTTCGGCGCCCACTTCTCGTCCGCCTCCGTGGCCTCCTCCAGCGCATGCGCGATGCGGTTGGCGATGCCCTGAGCGATCTTGAAGTTCGGGTTGGGGTCGAAGTTGGCCGCCTGCCGGTCCACCGCCGACGCCGTCGGATCCGTGACCCCGTCGGCCTTACCGCCCTCGGGCTTCTTGCCGTCGCTCTCCTTGCCGGCCGCCGGATAGCTGACCGAGCCGTCGGAGTTCACCATGAACTTGTGAGTCCCGGCATCCTCCAACGCCGCATCCAGCTTTTTCTTCGCCGCGTCCACATCGAAGGCGAAACCGTTCAGTGCCGTACTGATCAGCCCGCATTCCACCTGTGTGTAGTGGAAGTTCCGCGACAGCTGCCGTAACTGTCCCTGCGCCGCCTCCAGTGCCTCGCCTTTCAGGGAATTCCGCATCCCCACCGCTATCTGGTTGTCGATATGCTCTTTGGCCGCGGACGCCATGTTCCCCATCGCGCGATACCCGTCCGCGGCGTTCTCGAACTCCGACGGCTTGAGTGTCTTGAGCGTCTTGAAGTCCATGCCCGCCTCACCCGTGCCCGGGCCGGCCGCCGACGGTGGGCGTGTCCTCGTACTTGGTCTTCAGCTTGTCGACCTCGGCCTTGACCGCGTGGTCGATGTTCGCGTGGTCGTGACCCGTCTGCTCCATCGCCTTCCGGAGCTCACCGCACCGCTTGCTCACGTCCTTGGCGTAACGCTTCCAGGAGTCGAGGACCGCGCGCTGGGCCGCGGCAGTTTGGCACCCCGCGTCCTTGCCTAAGCCTTTCTGCCCCTCGTCGAGCTTCGTCAGAGCGTTTGCGATGCCCTCACGTAGCGACCCGACGCCTTCACCCGCCTTGCGCCACGCGGCCTTGCTGGACTTTAGGTCCCCCGCTCCCCCGCTGAGCCCTTATCGGCACTGTCCAGCCTCATCCGCCCTGCGGCGTCCTGCTTGAGCTGGGTCCATTCATGCGCGAACGTCACCCCGTTAGCCCTCCCCGACTCAGGTCACTCAACAAGCCTATTGTGGCCTACTTTAGGGACGGTACTCGGCGCGGCGAGACGGGGTAGGACGCGCTCCCTGACCGGGGGAGAGTACGTGCAGGTGCGTTGACGCCTGCGCGGCTTATCCGGGCTGATCGCCCGCCTGGCCCGGCAGCGGCCACACCATCACCCCGGGCCCACCCCGAGCAGGTGCCGCATTGACTCTGCGGCGCGGACTGCGTGGCCGCCCCGGCTCAATGTTTCGGGGTCTCATCGTCGGGGAACCAGCTCCACATGGGAGCGCTCCCATTACCCACTCCCCCAAGGACGATGGAGGAAGATCGCGAAATGATTTGTCATGAACGCGGCAATTCCTTACGTTGGGCGTCTCGCGCCCTTGGTCTGCTGGCCGCGGCGCTGCTGTGCCTGATCCCGTGGTCCACCACCGCGAGCGCCCATGGATCGGTCGTCGACCCGGCCTCCCGCAACTACGGGTGCTGGCTGCGCTGGGGAGACGACTTCCAGAACCCTGAGATGGCGCAGTTGGACCCCATGTGCTGGCAGGCGTGGCAGGACAACCCGAACGCCATGTGGAACTGGAACGGGCTGTACCGCAACGGCTCCGCCGGTAACTTCCCGGCGGCGATCCCGGACGGGCAGCTCTGCAGCGGTGGCCACACCGAGGGCGGCCGCTACAACTCGCTGGACACGCCGGGCGCCTGGCAGACGACGAACATCGGCGGCAAGTTCACCGTCAAGCTGTACGACCAGGCCAGTCACGGTGCGGACTACTTCAAGGTGTATGTGTCCCGCCAGGGGTACGACCCCACCACCCAGCCGCTCAAGTGGAGTGACCTGCAACTGGTCACCACGACCGGCAAATACGCCCCCAGCCAGAACTACGCGATCGACGTCAGCACCTCCGGCTACACCGGTCGCCACGTCGTCTACACGATCTGGCAGGCGTCGCACATGGACCAGACGTACTTCCTGTGCAGTGACGTGAACTTCGGCTGAGCGGGACCCCTTACGGCTCAGGCACCCGCGCCACGACCCCGCCGGATGCGCCCTGTCCGGCGGGGTCATCCGAGGGGGCAGGGGAGGTCCGGGACCCAGTGGTTGGGGGTGCAGGTGACCAGGGCCAGGGAGAGGAATGAGGTGCGGCCCAGGTAGAAGCCGAAGGAGACGTCCCCGGCGTGGGTCAGGCGGTCGGCGGCCGTGGTGACCAGGCGGGCCAGGCGGGCGGTGTCGGCTTCCTGGTGGGAGAGGAAGCCGGGGGCGTGTTCGGTCAGTTCGCGGCCCAGCCAGGCCGCCGCGTCCTTGGGTTCTTCGAAGGTGGCGCGGATGAGGGTCGGAGACTTCAGGAGCCAGAGGGACGTTTCCAGCGGGGGGAGCTCCGAGTGGCGGAAGGCTTCCAGGAGGCTGCGGTAGCGCTCCTGGTCCTCGCGGTAGTACTCCTCGTCCGCCGCCGTGATGGGCGGGCCGGGGTGGTCGGGTGGGCGGCCGAGGGCCTCCCGGTCGAACAGCTCCTTCTCGCCCAGCCACGAGTACGCGTGGATGTGCACGCGTCAGGGGTTCCCTCCGGGGGGTTCCCGGAAGGCCCCTGATGGGGTGATGTCAGCGGTTTGTTGCGCTATTCCGAGACGTCGATCTTCGCTACCGCGTCGTAGAACGACAGATGGTCCTTGATCTGCGCCACCTTCTCGATCGGCTGCGGGTACGCCCACACCACGTCCGGCCGGGGCTCCGCCTCGTCGCCCGCCGCGCCGCGGTAGGTCCAGTACGCGGCCTCGCCCTTGAAGGGGCAGATGGTGTGGGAGTCGGTCGGCTGGAAGAGGGTCAGGTCCACGTCCTCCGGGGGGAGGTAGTAGCGGACCGGGAGACCTGTCTCGTGGACGAGCAGGGGGCGGGTCGACTCCGCGACGACGCGGCCGTCGATCGTGACCGTGACGTGCTGGGAGCCGCGCTCCACGTCCACGCGGTGTCCGCCGGTGCCGGTGGTCTGCGGGTGGGAAGCGGGGGTGGTCATCTCTTCCTGGCCTCCTCGGTATGCGGTTCGGTTCCGGGTGAGTGGGACACGTTTTCGGGTGTCTCCGGGGCGCGCCTTCCGGTGCCTCCCGGTCGCACCTCCCGGTGTCTTCCGGCTGCTTCCCGGTGTGACAGGCGTCGTGTGTCCTGTCTGCGGCAACGTCCTCGGCGCCGTCGTCATTCCGGGGGCGTTACGCGTCGTTCCGGAGGGCCCTACGCGTCGCCCGGCTCGCGGGGCCAGGCGCGGCCCTCCTGGCGCTCCACCTCGCGGTTGAAGCGGGTGAGGACGTCTTCGAGACGGGCCACCTCCTCGGAGGGCCACGACTCCAGCAGCCGGGACAGGTCGGTCTGTCGGCACGTCCGTTCCGCCGCCATGCGGTCGGCGCCCCGCGGGGTGATGCGGAGCTTGCGGGCCAGGCCGCCGTCGGGGTCCGCGATGCGTTCGACGAGACCGGCCCGGAGCAGGGCGCCGGTCTGGCGGTTGACGGTCGAGACGTCCAGCTGGAACGCGTCGGCAAGCTGGCCGATGGACATCGCGCCCTCGGCGTCCAGGCGGGAGAGGAGCAGATAGCCGGAGCGGTCCAGGCGGGTGGGGGTGCAGGATTCGGCGCCGAGGTTGGTCTGGGGAGCTGTGTGGGCTTCCACGCGGGTGTCCGGGTGGGCGTCCTTGCCGGTGTCCGTGCGGGCGTCCGATTTCGTGCTGGGTTTCTGGGGCTCGGCCTCGTGGGCCTCCGTCGCCTGGACCTTCCGTTCGCGGGGCGTCAGGACTGAACACCTGGCCACCAGCATGAGCTCGCGCTCCAGCCGCTCCAGCCGCCGATCCAGCACGATTCCTCCTCGCCTCCCCCGCGCCCCTCAATCGAAGTGTGCACGATACACGTCATGTGTAGGATGCACATCTCTCATCGTTCCACTTATCGCACATCTCTCGAAATCTCTTTGGAGGCGGCATTCGCATGCCCCAGTCAGCCCCACCTCGCCTCGCGGAACCTCTGAGCGCCGCGCCCTCCGGCACGCCGCTCCCGCGGGAGGTCGGCGGTGGCTTCGTGGCGGTGCTCGCGTTCTGCGGTATCGCCGTGTCCGTCATGCAGACGCTGGTCGTTCCGCTCGTCACCGAGCTGCCCCAGCTGCTGCACACCACCAGCTCCAACGCGTCCTGGGTGGTCACCGCCACCCTGCTCGCCGGCGCGGTCTCCACCCCGGTCATGGGCCGGCTCGGGGACATGTTCGGCAAGCGCCGGATGCTGATGGTCGCGTTGGCACTGATGGTCATCGGCTCGCTGACCTGCGCCGTCACCTCCGACCTGGTGGTGATGGTGGTCGGCCGGGCCATCCAGGGCGGGGCCATGGGGGCCATTCCGCTCGGCATCAGCATCATGCGGGACGAGCTGCCGCCGCAGAAGCTGGGCTCGGCGATGGCTCTGATGAGCTCGTCGCTGGGTATCGGCGGCGCGCTCGGGCTGCCCGCCGCCGCGTTCGTGGCGCAGCACACCAGCTGGCATGTGCTGTTCTACGGGGCCGCGGGGCTGGGCGTGATATCGATCGCCCTGGTGCTCGCCGTCATCCCGGAGTCCTCCGTCCGCACCCCCAGCCGCTTCGACGTCATCGGCGCACTCGGGCTGACGGCCGGACTCGTCTGTCTGCTGCTGCCCATCACCAAGGGCGGTGACTGGGGTTGGACGAGCGGCACCACTCTCGGGCTGTTCGGCGCGGCCGTGGTGATCCTGCTGCTGTGGGGCGTCTTCGAGCTGCGCATCGCCGAGCCGCTGGTCGATCTGCGGACCACGGCGCGGCGTCAGGTGCTGCTGACCAACCTCACCTCGATCATGGTCGGCTTCTCCTTCTACGCGATGTCGCTGATCCTTCCGCAGCTGCTGCAGCTCCCGAAGGCCACCGGTTACGGCCTGGGCCAGTCGATGGTCATGGCGGGGCTCTACTTCGCCCCGATGGGCGTCGCGATGATGCTGGTCTCGCCGCTGTCCGCGCGGATCAACGCCGCGAAGGGGCCGAAGGTCTCGCTGGTCCTCGGGCTGATCGTGATCGGCGCGACGTACGGCACGGGCCTGGTGATGATGGACTACATCTGGCAGATCGTGGTGCTGTCCACCGCGCTCGGCGTCGGCATCGGCATCGCGTACTCGGCGATGCCCACGCTGATCGTCAGCGCCGTTCCGGCCGCCGAGACGGGGGCGGCGAACGGGCTCAACACCCTCATGCGGTCCATCGGCATGTCCACCTCCAGCGCGGTGGTGGGCGTGATCCTGGCGCACCAGACGACCGACTTCGGCGGAGTGGCGCTGCCGAGCAAGGACGGGTTCCAGACGTCGTTCCTGGTGGCGTGTGCGGCCTCGGTCGGCGGCCTGCTGATCGCCCTGTTCCTGCCCGCGCGGCGGCGCGCCGGGCTGGCGGGCTCGGCTCCGGTGGCCACCTCGGCGCCCGCGACCGCGACCGCGGCGGACCCCGCCCTGGTCGCCGACTCCGCCCCCGTGGCCGCCCCCGCTCTCGTGGGCGCCCCGGCCGCCGTCGCAACCTCGGCCGCCTCGGCTGCCTCGCCTGCCTCGCCTGCCTCGGCTGCCTCGGCTGCGACAGAGTCTGCGACAGAGGTCGGGGATGTCGCCTACGCCGACTACGCGGCGGCGGACATGCCCGCCCTCACCGGCAGCGTCATCCACGGCCGCGTCCTCGGCCCCGGCGGCACCCCGCTCGCCGACGCCGCCATCACCCTCATCGACACCGGCGGCCGTCAGCTCGGCCGTACGGTCACCGGCCGCGACGGCCGGTACCGCGTGCCCGCCCCGGACACCGCGAGCGTCGTCCTCATCGGCTCGGCCGCCGGGTACCAGCCGCAGGCCGCCACGCTGCTGGTGACGGACCTGCCCGTCGTCTGCGATCTGCGGCTGTCCGGCGGGGGCGGACTGACCGGGTCCGTACGGGCCGTCGGCGGGGAGCCGCTGGCCGGTGCGACCGCCACTGCCACCGGCCCCGAGGGCGAGGTGGCCGCGTCGGCGACCGCCGACGAGAAGGGCGAGTTCGCGCTGCCGGAACTGGCCCCGGGGACGTACACGCTGACCGTGGCCGCCGCCGGGCACCGGCCGTACGCCACCCAGGTGGAGCTCACCGTCGGTGAGCCGGTGCGGGTGGACGCGCAGCTGCCGCCGGCGGCCCGGGTCCGGGGCACCGTACGGGACCGGGGCGGCCGGCCGCTCGGGGACACCCGGGTCTCGCTGCTGGACGCGTCCGGTGACGTGGTCGGCCAGGTGATCACCGGTGACGACGGGTCCTTCGGCTTCGAGGCCCTCACCGGCGATCACTACACGGTGGTGGCCAGCGGCTACGCACCGGCGACCCGCCAGATCGCGGTCGGCGGCGCTGCGGGCACCGAGCGGCGGGATGTGGACTTCCTGCTGGGTCACGGCGAGGAGTGAGACGCCCCCGTCTCGGGCCCGGAGCTTGAGACGGGGCCTCCTCTCCGGCCCGGAACCGGAGGCGGCCCCGTCTCCGGCCCGGAGCTTGAGACGGCCTCCTCTCCGGCCCCGAGCCGGAGACGGCCCCGTCGGTCTCAAGCTCAGGCGTCGCCGCTGAAGGCTCTACGCGCGGGCAGGCCCGTCAGGCGACGGCAGTCCCGTTGAGTCAGCGAAAACCAGAGGTAACCAGAGGTAAGGAGCAGCGCCCCCGGGCGCTGCTCCTGTTCATTCCTCCTCCTCGGGGAGGCTCTCCCACGCCTCGCCCTTCCGGTACAGCTCGTAGCCCTCCTCGTCCGCGATGGACTCCGCCTGGGCACGGCTGCGCACAGAGATCTCATACGTGTGGCTGTCGACGGTCGCGTGAACGCCCGAGCCATCGGTGACCGTCTCGATCGCATGCGTCTCGTAGATGACGCGTCCCGGCTCGCATTTGCTCCAGACCACATGCATGCTCACTGCCATCGGACCCACTCCCGCGCAGACGAGTCCCCTGGCTTCAGGGTCTCACCTGAGCGCCTGGTCCACCTGGCTTGACGTGGCCCCATGGCCTGACGAGGCCCCCGTCCGGCCGGAAGCCGCGACGGCTCCCCGGCTGCCGAAGAGCGCCATGTTCGCCAGGGCGAGGACCACCAGCGCGCCCCCGAACCACATCACGCTGGGGACCGCGATCCCGTCCGCCGCCCGGCCGCCGAGCAGCGCGCCCAGCGCTATCGCCACGTTGAAGACCCCGACGAACAGCGCCGACGCCGCCTCCCGCGCGTCCGGCGCCGCGTGCAGCACCCAGGTCTGGCAGGTCACCGACACCCCGCCGTACGCCAGGCCCCACACCAGCAGCAGTACGGCCGCCCCGGCCGTCGTGGAACCGGCGACCGGGATCAGCAGCTCGGCCGCCGCGAGCAGGGTGAAGATGACCATGAGGGTGCGGCGCGGATAGCGATGGGCGGTGGTGCCGGCCAGGAAGTTCCCGGCGATGCCCGCCACGCCGTACGCCAGCAGCAGGGTGCTGATCAGGCCCGTTCCGACCCCGGCGACGTCCTCGAGCACCGGGCGGACGTAGGTGTACGCCAAGAAGTGGCCGGTGACCAGCAGCAATGTGGTGATGAGGCCGGTCCGCAGCCGGACGTTGCGGAACAGCCCGGGCACCTCGCGCAGCCGCACGGTCCCGGCCGTGGGCAACGGCGGCAGGGTGACGGCCATGGCGGCGGCCACGGCCAGCGACAGGGCGGCCATGGCGGCGAACGCGACCCGCCAGTGGACCAGATCGCCGAGGAGCGTCCCGATCGGCACCCCCAGCACCGAGGCCACCGCGATACCGCTGAAGATCAGCGTGGTGGCGTGGCCCGCGGACCGCTCGGGCACCAGCCGCACCCCGAGCCCGCCGGCGATCGACCACACCCCGCCGATGCTCACCCCGACCAGCACCCGGGCGAACAGCAGGACGGCGAAGCCGGGCGCGAGCGCGGACAGCAGATTGGCGACGGCCAGCAGCCCCATCAGACCGCACAGCACCAGCCGCCGGTCGAAGCGGCCGACGGTGACGGTGAGCAGCGGGGCGGCGAACGCGGCGACCAGACCGGGCACGGTCATGGCCAGACCCGCCGTACCGTCCGAGACGCCGAGTGCGGAGCCGATCGACGTCAGCAGGCCGACCGGCAGCATCTCGGTGGTGACCACCGAGAAGGTGCCGACCGCGACGGCGACGACGGCGAGCCAGGCCCTGAGCGGCGAGCGCACCACCGGAGGTGACCCGGATGCGCCTGCCGGAGCGGTGAGTTCCGTGCTATTGGACATGTCCTTAGCGAACAACTGTGCCCCTGCGGGAACAACGCCGAAGTTCTCAGACTTCTATGAGCGAGGCTCATCAATGCGAGTCGATGCACGTCGATGCGAGTCGATGCACGTCGATGCGAGTCCAGGCGAGGCAAGACGAGTCCAGGCGAGGCGATGCGCGTCAGCGCGAGCGCGACCCATGGGGAGGCCATGGCCGGGTTGGAGATCCGCGAGCTGGAGTGCTTTCTCGCGCTGAGCGAGGAGCTGCACTTCGGGCGCGCGGCCGAGCGGTTGTACATCTCGCAGAGCAGGGTGAGCCAGCTACTGCGGTCCCTGGAGCGCCGGATCGGCGCCCGGCTGCTGGAGCGCACCAGCCGCCGGGCGCGGCTGACCCCGCTCGGCGAGCGGTTTCTGGCCGACCTCCGGCCCGCCTACGAGGCGCTGTACGGGGCCGTCGAGAGCGCCCGCGGTGCGGCGCGCGGGGTGGAGGGCGTACTGCGGATCGGGTTCCAGGGGGCCGCCGATGAACGGGTGACCGAGGCCATCGCGGCCTTCCGGGAACGCCACCCCGGCTGTGAGACGACGACCGTGGAGGTCCCGCTGGCCGATCCGTTCGGCGCGGTACGGGCCGGTGAGGTGGACGCCGCGATCGTATGTCTGCCGGTCGCCGAGCCCGATCTGGTCCTCGGCCCGGTCTTCTCCAAGCAGCCGCAGACGGTGGTGGTCTCCGCCCGCCATCCGTTCGCGGGCCGCGCCCGCGTGGATGCCGAGGCGCTGGCCGACTGCCCGCTGATCGGCCCGTCCGCCCCCGCGCCGCGCTACTGGCACGATGCGATGGCGCCCGCCGCCACCCCCGGTGGGTGCCCGATCCCGCGCGGGCCGCGGGTGCACACGCTCCAGGAGGGGCTGGCTGCGGTCGCGGCGGGACGGGGCGGGATGCTGCTGTGCGTCCCGACGGCGGAGTATCACCGCCGCCGGGACATCACCTTCGTACCGGTCGAGGGGGTGCCGGACTCGATGCTCGGCCTGGTGTGGCGGCGGGCGGACGAGACGGCGCGGATACGGGCGTTCGGGCGGGCGGTGGAGGAGCTGTGCTCGGCGCCGGACTGAGCCGCGTTGGCATCATCCCCGCGCCGTGCCATGCCGTGCCATGCCGTGCCATGACCTGGGCGGCCTCGCCCCCGGCGCCGTACCGTGGCCTGCCGTCCCCGGGCCGCGTCGGGCCTTGCCCCCCGACGCCCTCCCTCACCCCGCCTCGGCCTCCCCGCTACCCCACGTCCCTGCGCATGCACACCCGTGGCCAGCGGTCCAGCCCATGGCCCGCCTCGCAGCGCCGGATCTCCCGGAGGCCGGGGGTCAGCTCGGCCTCGGCCAGGGTCCGGAAGCCGCAGCGTGCGGCGTAGTACGGGGCGTTCCAGGCCACGTCGACGAAGGTGGTCAGGGTGAGCGCGGGGACGCCGTCGTCGGCGGCTCGCACCGCGATGTGGTCGATCAGGGCCCGTCCCACGCCACGGCGGGCGCTGTCGGGGTGGACCGAGATCTGCTCGATATGGACGTTTCCGTCGACGGGGTCGGTGATCAGATACGCCATCGCCCGGTCGGCGTCGTCCACCGCGACCCAGGCCCGTCCGGCCCGCTGGTAGCGGCTCAGCTCCTCCAGGCTCAGGGGCTCGTCATCGGCGACTTCGTCCATCCCGATGTCCCGGAAGCAGAGTCCGGCGGCGCGCTCTATGTCCTGGAGGACGGGGAGTTCTTCACTGGTGCTCGTTCGAATCCGCACCCCACCATCATCCTCCGGAACGCCGGAACAAAGGTGTGCCCCCCACCGCCGTGGAGAGCACCCTTCGGCCGTTCCTTCGTTCCTTCATATGAAGGCATATGAACGCCACCGAACCGAGGGCACCCCAATGACCTCGGCCTTCTCCGCTGGCGATGATCAAGAACCTACCAAGAACGGCGATTCGAGGGGAGGTTGAGGGGGCCACGAGGTCTCACGCGGCCCCACGAGGTCCCACCTGGCCCCACGCCCCACGCCTCACGCGGCCCCACGAGGTCTCACCCCGGCCCCACGCCTCACACGCCCACGAGGTCTCATGCCCCGGCCTCGGCAGCGCCCTCGGCGATCGCCTCCTCGACCTCGCCCGTGCGCGCCGCCTCCTCCGCCGCGAAGCGCCGTTCGTCCAGCCGCTCGGCGAGTTCCTCGTCCTGGCTCATCAGCAGGTCGAGGTTGCTGTCGCCCAGCTCCAGCACGCCCATGTCGACGTACGCCCGCTGGAGCCGCTCACCCCACAGCCCGATGTCCTTCACACAGGGAACGATCCGGCTGAACAGCAGCTTGCGGAACATATGCAGGAACGACGACTGCTCGCAGTACTCCTCGGCCTCGGCCTTCGGGATGCCGAAGTTCTCCAGGACCTCCACCCCGCGCAGCCGGTCGCGCATCAGGTAGCAGCCCTCGATGACGAACTCCTCGCGCTCCCGCAGCTCCGCGTCGCTCAGCTGCCGGTAGTAGTCGCGCAGCGCCATCCGGCCGAAGGCGACATGGCGGGCCTCGTCCTGCATGACGTAGGCGAGGATCTGCTGGGGCAGCGGCTTGTCGGTGGTGTCGCGGATGAGGCCGAACGCGGCGAGCGCCAGGCCCTCGATGAGCACCTGCATGCCCAGATAGGCCATGTCCCAGCGGGAGTCGCGGAGGGTGTCGCCGAGGAGGGTCCGCAGGTCGGTGTTGATGGGGTAGAACGTGCCGAGCTTGTCGTGCAGGAAGCGGCTGTAGAGCTCGGCGTGGCGCGCCTCGTCCATGGTCTGGGTCGCGGAGTAGAACTTCGCGTCGAGGTCGGGCGCGGCCTCGACGATCCGGGCCGCGCACACCATCGCGCCCTGTTCGCCGTGGAGGAACTGGCTGAACTGCCAGGCGGCGACGTGATGCCGCAGCTCGCCCTTGTCCCGTTCGGTCATCCGGTCCCAGTGGCGGGTGCCGTAGAGGGCGAGCGACTCATCGGGGGTGCCCAGGGGGTCGTACGGATCCACCTCCAGGCCCCAGTCGATCCGCTTGACCGCGTCCCACTGCTTGTCCTTGCCCTTCTGGTACAGGCCGAGCAGCCGGGCCCGGTGGTCGTCGTACTCCCAGCTGAATCGGGCGGCGCCACCGGCGGGCACCTGCCACAGGGGGTCCCCGGGATCCATCGCGTAGAGATCTTGCGTCGACACCGACGCCTCCTTCGCCTCGCTCCCCCGTGAACGGATGCGTACTCGGCAGGCTCACATGACCGTTACTCGCCGGTCAATAAGACCTCCCCAAGGGATTGACGCCCTTGCTGACACAGAGTCTCATAAGAGATATCCACCGGTAACCCATCCCACCGGCGTTTGTCCGAGCCACCAGTGAGGTGCCCTCAGCGATGACCACCACGACCGAACCCCCCGCGCTCCGGGACGCGCTCGGGCTGATCAAGGACCGCGAACGGGTCGCGGAGCGACTGCTCGAATCCTCCGCCAAGCACTCCTTCGACCCCGACACCGAACTCGACTGGGACGCGCCGTTCGAGCCCGGCAAGTGGTTCTGGCCGCCGGAGCTGGTCTCGCTCTACGACACGCCCATGTGGCGGCGGATGCCCGAGGAGCAGCGGCAACTGCTCGCCCGGCACGAGGCGGCGGCGCTCGCCTCCCTGGGCATATGGTTCGAGATCATCCTCATCCAGCTGATGACCCGGCACATCTACGACAAGCCCGCGACCAGCGCCCATGTGCGGTACGCGCTCACCGAGATCGCCGACGAGTGCCGCCACTCCAAGATGTTCGCGCGGCTGATCACCAAGAGCGGTACCCCGGCCTATCCGGTCACCCGGCTCCACCACAACCTGGGCCGGATCTTCAAGGCGATCTCCACCACGCCCGGTTCGTTCACCGCGACCCTCCTCGGCGAGGAGATCCTGGACTGGATGCAGCGGCTGACCTTCCCCGACGAGCGCGTGCAGCCGCTGGTGCGCGGGGTGACCCGGATCCATGTGGTCGAGGAGGCGCGCCATGTGCGGTACGCGCGCGAGGAGCTGCGCCGCCAGATGCTGCGGGCGCCGCGCTGGGAGGCGGAGCTGACCCGTATCGGGTCGGGCGAGTTCTCCCGGATCTTCTCGCAGGCGTTCATCAACCCCAAGGTCTATTCGGACGTGGGGCTCGACCGGCGCGCGGCCGTCGCTCAAGTACAGGCCAGCGCCCATCGCCGTGAGGTGATGCGCAGCGGCGCCGCCAAGCTGACCGAATTCCTCGACGACGTCGGGGTGATGCGGGGCGTGGGCCGCCGGCTGTGGAAGAGCTCGGGGCTGCTGGCGTAGGGGTCGTCTGCGGCGGGCTGTTCCCCTCCCCGTCCCTTCCCACGCAGCGTCGATATGCGGCTCCGCCGCGTGGGGGCTCCGCCGCGTGGGGGCTCCGCCCCAGACCCCGGCGTCCAGGGGCGAAGCCCCTGCCACGCGGCGGACACCCTGTAGGGCTGGGGCCAGGGGGCATCGGGCCGCCGGGCCAAGGGGCATCGGGCCGCCGGGCCCAAGGGCGCGTTCCGGCCGGACCCGAGGGCCCATCCGGGTCGGGCCGAAGGGGGCATCCGCTTCGTCACCCTGGCCGGTTACGCTGCCAGGCATGACGACAGGCAGCGGCACCGCTTCGGCGCCCCCGGAGGCGACACCCCCGGCGGAGGCGAGCGCCGCCGCACGCCCGGCGGCGGAACCCCCGGCCACCGCCCGCCCGCCGGCCGCCCGGCGGGGGAGCTACCGCAGGCTGAGCGTCGAGGCGCGGCGGGCCGAACTCCTCACCGCCGCGCTCGGCCTCTTCGCCCATCGCGCGCCCGAGGACGTATCGCTGGACGATGTGGCCCTGGCCGCCGGTGCCTCCCGTCCGCTGGTCTACCGCTACTTCCCGGGCGGTAAGCAGCAGTTGTACGAGGCGGCGCTGCGCAGCGCCGCCGATGAGCTGGAACTGTGCTTCGAGGAGCCCAGGAGCGGTCCGCTCAGCGGCCGGCTGAGCCGGGTGCTGGACCGCTATCTGGCCTTCGTGGACGAGCACGACGCGGGGTTCAGCGCGCTGTTGCAGAGCGGCAGCGTGGTCGAGACCTCGCGGACGAACGCGATCGTGGACGAGGTGCGGCGGGCGGCGGCCGAGGAGATTCTGCTCCATCTGGCGGTCAAGGAGCCCGGTGCGCGGCTGCGGATGATGGTGCGCACCTGGATCACGGCCGTCGAGGCGGCCTCGTTGATCTGGCTGGACGAGGAGAAGCAGCCCCCGGTGGAGGAGCTGCGCGACTGGCTGGTGGACCAGTTCGTGGCGATGCTGACCGCCACCGCGACCACCGATCCGCAGGCGGCCCGGGTGATGCGGGCCGCGCTCATCATGGAGCCCGCCGAGGGCCTGGTCGGGCGGCTGGCACGCCGTGTTGTGCCCGCGCTGGGGGGTGAGGCGTCGCATCTGCTGTGACGGGTGCGGTGGGTGACAGCCGTGACGCGGACGATCGGTGACTGCTGTGATGGGCACGGCCGGTGACGGCCGGGGCGCGGGCGATGCTGTGAGACTGGTGCGGTGAGAAGCGAGGAGACGCCCTTTGTGGGCGGGCCGCTGGACGGCCGGGTGCTGCCGGTGCTGGTCGGGCTCACCGGCCAGCCGCCGAAGACCTACGAGGTGCCGGTGGAGAACGAGGCGGGCGCACCGCCGACGGTGTATGTCTACCGCAGGGTTCCGGCCGCCACGTCCAAGCGGCTGGGCCTGGTCCGGGGCTGGGCCTATGAGTACGACCCGGAGGGGAAACCGGGTGGCGGGCTGAAGTGGCCGTGGTCCAAGCCGAGCTGACGGCCCGCCGGACGGGTGACCATATTCGCCCGACTCGCCCACAATTCTCCTGAAGATACGAAGGTCATGCCACGATCCTGCTGAGCTGGACGCCGAACAGAGGCGTCAGTGAGCCGGAGGTGATCACGTGTCAGGACGGATCGTGGGCTCGGTCTGCGCGGCGGCGATCACGGCGACCGCCGCGCTGGTACCAGCCGTTCCGGCGGCGACGGCGACGGCCGCCCCCTCCCGCCCCGCCGACCGGTCCGTGTCCGAGCTGCTGACGCAGCTCAAGACGCTGTACCGGAAGGCCGAGGAGGCGACGGAGACGTACAACGCGACCGAGGAGAAGCTGCGCAAGCAGCGCACCAGAACCAGGGAGCTCACGGCCGAGCTCGTGCACGCCCGTACGAAGCTCGCCGACAGCCACGACGACGCGGGGCGGCTGGCCCGTCAGCAGTACCAGGGCCACAGCACGCTCTCCTCCTACGCCTTTCTGCTGACCCTGCTCACCCCCCACCCGGAGAGCGCCGCCGACGAGGCGCGTGAACTGGGGCGGGCGGCCGGCCGCGAGGCCGCCCTGATGCAGCGGCTGACCAGGGGCGAGCGGCACGCCGACACCATCGCCACCCGGGCGCGGACCGCGCTGGACAAACAGCTCTCCCTGACGGCGAAACGAAAGAAACAGCGGGACAAGGTGGAGAAAAAGCTGCACTCCATCGAGAAGCTGCTCGCCGCGCTGAGCGCCCGCCAGATCGCCCAGGTGGCGCAGCGCGAGCGCCAGGAGACCGCGAAGGCACAGCGCGAACTGCTCGACTCCGGGGCGCTCGGCCCCGCGAACGGCGCCTCGCCGCACGCCCCCGCCACAGGTGGCGGCACCCGCACCACCCCGACCCCCGGAAGCGGGCGGGCCACCCCGGCGGGCACCCCCGCCCCGGTCGCCACCGTCACCGCGCCCCGCCCCCGCCCGGCCCCCGGCCGCCCCGCAATGCCGACCGCGGAGGCAGGAAAGCGGGCGCTCGCCTACGCGCTGAACCAGATCGGCAAGCCGTACGTCTGGGGCGCCGAGGGGCCGAACTCCTTCGACTGCTCGGGGCTGACCTCCTCCGCCTGGGCGTATGCCGGGCGGCTCATTCCGCGCACCAGCCAGGAGCAGTGGCGCCAACTGCCACGGGTGCCGCTCAACCAGCTGCGCCCCGGCGATCTGGTGATCTACTACAAGGGTGCGAGCCATGTGGCGATGTACGCGGGCAACGGACAGGTGGTCCAGGCGCCGCGCACCGGCCAGCGGGTGAAGCTCTCCCCGCTCGCCTCCAATCCGCTGCAAGGCGCGGTGCGCCCGGGTCCGGCCACCGTCGCCAAGCGCTGAGCGCCCCGGCGACGGCCGGTGTCAGCCGACGTACCGGCCCGCCCTGGCCTCGGTCCCGGCCCGGTCGTCGGCCCCGGCCTCCGCACAGACCTCGGCCTCTTCGCAGACCTCAGCCTCCGCACAGACCTCAGCCTCGGCTTCAGCCTCCGCGGCCTCGGCCTCTCTCCTGACCTCGTCCAGATAGGCGGCCGTCTTCTCCGGCTCGTAGAAGAAGTCCTCGAAGTCGGAGGGGTCGTCGAAGCCATTGGCGATGCGGTGGGCGACGGCGGGGAAGGCGGCCCCCGCCCCGAGGAGGTCCACGATGTGCTCCGGCGGCCGGCCCAGCATGGCGTTGGTCCACTTGGTGACGTGCCGCGCGGTCTCCCAGTAGCGGTCGAAGGTCGTCCGCATCCATTCCTCGTCGAACGGCCGGTCGCCGTGCCCGACGATGCTCTCCAGATAGGCCGCCGCGCACTTGGCCGCGGAGTTGGAGCCCTGCCCGGTGATCGGGTCGTTGGCCACCACGACATCGGCGACGCCCAGGGCCAGCCCGCCGCCCGGCAGCCGCCCGATCGGATTGCGCACGGTCGGGGCGTACCCCCCGGACAGCGTGCCGCCCGCGTCCGTCAGCTCGACCTTGGTGGCGCGCGCGTACTCCCAGGGCGTGAACCGCTCCATCAGCTCCAGGACGCGCGCCAGATGCTCCGAGGGGTCGGTGATGCCCTGGAAGACGTCGGCCGGTCCGCCCGGGACGCCCTCCCAGAAGAGGATGTCGGCGCGGCCGGTGGCTGTGAGCGCGGGCATCACGAA
The DNA here is from genome assembly GCF_003595545.1 of Streptomyces sp. 11-1-2. Lineage (NCBI taxonomy): Bacteria > Bacillati > Actinomycetota > Actinomycetes > Kitasatosporales > Streptomycetaceae > Streptomyces > Streptomyces sp. 11-1-2. The sequence continues at coordinate 7,349,522 of NZ_CP022545.1, read as the reverse complement.
GAGCTCACCGACGCCGGGGACGAGATTGCAGCGCACCGCGTCGATGTCGGGGTGCTCGGGGCGCGGGCCGAGCCCGTGCACATAGGCCACCGCGAGGGCGCGCCGCGGGGTGTCGTACGGGGAGCGGGCGGGGTCCCGGCCGAAGAGCGAGACCAGTTCGCCCTTGCCCGCGGCCACCAGCGCCAGATCGTACTTTCTGTCGAGGACGTCCAGGTCGGAGACGGCGGCACCGTGGACGACCACCTGGCCGCCGCGCTGCTCGAACGTCTCCATCCAGCCGGCCATCTTGATCCGCTGGTCGACGGACTGGGCGTGGCCGTCCAGCCGGCCGACCCAGTCGATGACCCGCGGATGGGCCTGGCCCTCGGAAGCCGGCGGCCCGGCGACGGAGACCCCGAGGCCCTCGACCCGCGGCGCCCGCTCCTCCCAGAAGTTGAGCTCCAGATCGCGTTCGTGGTCCAGCGCGGTGTGGAACATGCACTGGGTGGACATCACCCGTCCGCCGCGGATCTCATCGGACGTCCGGTTGGACATCAGCGTGATCTCGTAGCCCTTGGACTGCAGGCCGAGAGCGAGTTGGAGGCCGGACTGACCGGCACCCACGATGAGTATCTTCCGCATGGCTGTCGACTCTCCCTCAAGCTCGGACCGGTAAAGGGAATGGAGCATTCCATCCCGCGGGCGGAGCTGAGGTTACGTCACTCGGGTGAGGCGTCAACGGCGTGTCTCACCAGCGCCAGCAGCGCGTCCACGACCGCGATCCGGCGCCGGGCGTCCATCATCACCACCGGCACCGTGGACGCCACGGAGAGCGCGTCCCGCACATCTTCGGGCTGGTAGAGCGGGGTTCCCTCGAAGTGGTTGACCGCCACCACATACGGCAGACCGAGGCTCTCGAAGTAGTCCAGTGCCGGGAAGCTCTCGTCCAGGCGCCGGGTGTCGACCATCACCACCGCGCCGATGGCCCCGCGCATCAGGTCGTCCCACATGAACCAGAAGCGCTGCTGGCCGGGGGTGCCGAAGAGATACAGGACCAGATCGTTCTCCAGCGTGATCCGGCCGAAGTCCATCGCGACGGTGGTGGTCAGCTTCTCCGGCGTCGCCTCGAGGTCGTCCACGCTCTCGCTGGCCTGCGTCATCAGCGCCTCGGTCTGCAGCGGAGTGATCTCCGAAACCGCGCCGACGAAGGTCGTCTTGCCGACCCCGAACCCTCCCGCTATCACGATCTTGGTGGCGATCGGCGCGCGGGAGCGGTCCGTCTGCCACCTCTGGAGCACCTCCTCGGCCCCGGGTATCCCGGCCCCGGGTATCTCCGACGTCGCCGGCGGGGTCGCCGTGATCGTCTCAGAGCCTGCGAAGTCCACTGAGCACCCTTTCGAGCAACGCGCGGTCCGGCTGGCCGGGACCCCGCCCGGTGCCGTAGACGCGGATCTTTCCCTGGTCGGCCAGGTCGCTGAGCAGGACGCGCACCACCCCGAGTGGGATCTTGAGCATCGCGGAGACCTCCGCGACGGAGCGCATCCTGTCGCACAGTTCGATGATCGCCCGGATCTCCGGCATCATCCGGGCGTTCAACCCGCTGGGGGCCGGGTCGAGCCGTCCGTCCGGAGACTCCAGCGACGCCACGAAGGTCTCCACCAGCAGCACATGGCCGGAGCGGGTGCGACCGCCGGTGAGCGAGTACGGACGTACGCGAGCGGGTTTACGGGCGGGTCGGCCGGACCCGGCGGCCGTCACTGTGCGTGCTCCAGCGACCTGCGTAGTTCATTGCGGAGTTCGGGGGTGAGCACATGTCCGGCCCGGCCCACGAACAGTGCCATGTGATAGGCGACGACGGTCATGTCGCAGTCGGGCGTGGCATGCACCCCGAGCAGCGAACCGTCGCTGATCGACATGACGAACAGACTGCCCTCGTCCATCGCCACCATCGTCTGCTTGACGCCGCCGCCGTCCATCAGCTTCGCCGCGCCGAGCGTGAGGCTGCCGACCCCCGAGACAATCGTCGCGAGATCCGCACTGGAGCCCTTGGGGCCGTCCTGTGCCGCCGGATCGGCCGACGCGGCATGGTGCCGTGTGTCGGAGGAGAGCAGCATCAGCCCGTCGGTCGAGACGACCACAACCGAGCGGACGCCCGGCACCTCCTCGACCAGGTTCGCCAGCAACCAGTGCAGATTACGGGCCTCGCGACTCAACCCGTACGTACTACTGGGCGCATTCACCCGCGTGCCTCCTCAACCGTGCCACCCTCGCTCTGCGCCCCCGTCTGTCCTGCTGTTCCCCGCTGCCGCCGCGTGGGCTCGCCACGGGCGGCGACCTCGGCGGCGGCGTCCCGGTGTCCGTCGCGGGCGCCGCGCTGGAAGCCACCGAGCCGACGCCGCAGCTCCTCCGCGTTCACCGAGCCGGTCCGCTCCCGTGGATCGGGCTCCCGGAGAGCCAGGTTCCGCGGTGTGCGTTTGGGAAGCCCCTTGTCGGTGCGCGCCACCTCGTCCTGCGGGCGGGCGTGCTGGTCGGGGCCGATGGCGTACGGATCGACGGGAGGCCGCTCACCGATCGCCGCCGACTCACCGGCCGCCGCCGGGCCGCCCTGCGCCGTCGGGCCGCCGACCGCCGGGCCCCAGGCGTCCGCGCCGACGGGGCGGATGCCGTGGCCCGGGCCGCCGAACCGCGGGTCGAAGTCCTCGTGGTCGTCGCCGTCGGCGCGGTCCGCGCCGTCCGCACGGTCGCCGCGGCCCTCGCGGTCGCGGTCGTCGTGGTCCTCATGGCTCTCGCGGCTCATGCGATGGAGGGTCAGCTCCATCGTCCGCTCCACGGCCGGCACCTCCGGCTCCTCGACCTGGGCGGTCGGGGCGGTCTGGGGTGCCGTGGCGGCCTGGGGTGCCGGAGCCGGGGCGTCCGCTCCGTGCCGTGCGCCGTCCTGTCCGTCGGACCGGGCCGACTTGGGGACGCGCTTGGGCAGGGTGGGCAGCGCACCGCCGTTCCCCGGGCTCGGATGGCCGCGCGGCGGCGTGGGCTCCATGGGATAGTCACGGCCCGTGTCCGCGGTCTGCCCCCACCGCTCGGCGGGGACGGTCCAGGCGGCGCTCGGCTCAGAGTCCGAGGCCGCCTCGACGGGCATGGGCTCCGGGTCGAGCGCGGGCTCCGGCTCGGCGGCCTGCGGCGCCGGATCCGGCTCCACGGGCGGCGCCACCGGCTCGGCCGACTCGGCACCGACACCCGCCGCGGCGCCCGCGCCCGCGCTCGGCACACCCTCCTGGACCCGGGAGACCGAACGGGTCTGCCCGGGAAGCGTGTTGGAGTTCGCCTCGGCCTCGGAGCCCGGGAAACCCAGGAATGACGACGGTCCGGTGCCGCCGAACGTCGCGCCCACGCTCACCGGCGGGGCGGGCGGCAGCCCGACGCCGGGCGGACCGGCCGGGAGGATCTTCGTCGGGAGGACGACCACGGCGGCCACCCCGCCCGGCTGCTGCTCGCGCAGCTGCACCCGGATGCCGTGGCGGGCGGCGAGCCGGGTCACCACGTACAGCCCAAGGCCCAGCGGGTCCTCCGGCTGGGGGCCCTGGCAGTACTCCGGCACCGGGTCGGCGAGCCGGGTGTTCAGCTCCAGGAAGCGCTCGGGCGTCATGCCGATGCCCTCGTCCTGGACGGAGAGCATGACCTCACCGGATTCCAGGAGCCAGCCGGAGATCTGCACCGCCGCGTCCGGCGGAGAAAACGATGTCGCGTTCTCCAGAAGCTCGGCGATCAGGTGGCTGACGCTGTCCGCGGCGAACCCGGCGACCTGGGCATGCGGCGGCAGCGCCTGGATCTGCACCCGGTCGTACCGCTCGACCTCGCTGATCGAGGCGCGCAGCACATCCAGCAGCGGCACCGGCCCCGGGTGGGTGGCCTTCTGCTCGGAGCCCGCGATGACCAGGAGGTTCTCACCGTAGCGGCGTATCCCGGTGGCCAGGTGGTCGAGCTGGAAGAGCGTCTCGAGGCGGTCGGGGTCCTGCTCCCCCTCCTCCAGGGACTCGATGACGGCTAGCTGGCGCTCGATCAGGCCCAGCGAGCGCAGCGCGAGGCCGACGAAGCTGCCGTGGACCCGGGCCCGCAGCCCCTCCAGCCGGGTGGCGACCGCGTCCCGCTCGGCGCGCAGCCCGTCCCGCTCATCGGCCATCCGCTGCCGCTCGCCGACGAGCCGGGTGCGCTCGGTCTCCAGCTCGGCGACCCGCTCGTACGCGCGCGCGGCCTTGGCGTGCAGTTCGTTGACGGCCCGTACGGCGTCCGCGTACTCGTCGTCGCGGCCCTTGAACGCGACCGGCTCCTCGGCCGCCGGATCGGCCGCGACCCGCCGGGCGCCGAGCCGCAGCGCGGCCAGCGGCCGGGTCATCGAGCGGGCGCTGTGCACCCCGGCGCCGAGGGCGACCAGCAGGGCGGCGCCGACGATGCCGATGCGCAGCTCGAGGTCGGTGACCTCGTCGTCCCGCAACCGGGCGAGCTGGGCGGCCTCGGAGGAGGCCAGCGAGGACTGCGCACCGCGCATCCGGTCGATCCGGGTGTCCAGGGCGGACTCGACGCGGTCCTCGCTGAGGAAGAAGTCATTGCCCGCGAGGCGGTTCTGGTCGGTGAGCCGGGCGAGGTAGCGCTCGGCGTCGGTGACCTCGGTGCCGTTGACGGTGCGGTCGTAGGCGTCGCGCATGGTGGCCGGGGCGAGCTGCTCGAAGTCGGCGAGCGCGGACTGTTCGCGGAGGTTGGTCCGCTGGGCGGCGGAGATCAGCGTGGGCTGGCCGCCGCCCGCGTCGAGCGCGGCCAGCAGCAGCCCGCGGGTGGCGGACGCCTCCTCCACCGCGCGGCCGAGCGGGGCCAGTGCGGCGGTGGCGCCGGATTCGGCGTCGGCGGGGAGCCGGCGGGCGAGGGTGTCGGTGATCCCGTTCAGCGCCTGGACGGTCCGGGTGTACGAGGTGAAGACGTCGACGGCCGAGCCCTTGCCGGTCAGCGCCTGCTGCCGCACTTCGGGGAGGGCGTCGAGGAGCCGCCGGACCGAGGCCGGGACCTGCCCCCGCACCTCCCGGACGCGATGGTCGACCCGGGCCCGCATGTCCTCGGAGACCCCGCGACCGGAGGCGGTGGTGCGCCCGTCGGCGACGTACCGCGTCATGGCGTCGCGCTCGTCGGCGAGGGCGTGGGCGAGGGTCACCGCGCCGCGGTTGGTCTCCGCGAGGTCGACGAGCCGCTGGGCGTCGGTGGTGTCATCGAGGGCGAGCAGGACGGCGGGAGTCCCGGCCCCGAGGACGGCGACGGAGACGAGGGCGACCGACGTGGTCAGCCGACGCCGGACACGTGCGGTGTGCCGTCGTGGCGTCGTCTCGTCCTGGCGTGGCTCGCTTACCGCATCGCGCGTGGTGCCCCGAAGCCGCTTCTTCCGCACCGGTGCTCACAATCCATTCTCGCCCGACCGCTCTGTGGACCAGAGGTGACGACGGATCAACAATTGTGTTTCCCCACCTCTGGTAGGGATTCCGACCCTTTCAGGACGGGTCTGGGGCGGGCATGCATCACCCACCCGGCCACCCGAACGAGTGAACCGCATTGGGTAGTTGACCACCAACTTTGACTCGCGGCCATACCCTCCCGCCACCTTACGCGGATTGGTAAAGACCTCACCGCCCTGACAAGATGCCCACCCGCAGCTTCCCAGAAGTGTCAATCCCTCCCCAATCAGGCAGCCGAGAAACCGGCGCGGGATTTGGTACGGACCAACGCCCGCCCAGCTCACCACGGCGGCGGTGATCAACGGCGGTCCGGCAGACTGAGGGAATGCGCATCGAACTCGCGACCGCCCCCGGCGATCAGCAATATCCCAACGAGGACTACGCATCGGTAGCGCTTCCGGCCTCGGGGAGCGGCGGTGCGCTGGCGGTCCTGGACGGGGTGACGCCGCCCGCGGGCGGCGACGGATGCGTACACAGCGTGAGCTGGTTCACCGCGCGACTCGGCGGATCGCTGCTCGAACTGTCCGGTTCGCGACGGGATATGCCCCTGACACAGTGCCTCTCCGAGGCGATCGCCCGAACCGCCGCGTCTCATAGTTCAACGTGTGACCTTTCTCACCTTCTCACGCCGCAGGCAACTGTCGTCGCGGCGCGCTGGGACGCCGAGCGGATCGAGTATCTGGTGCTCTCCGACTCGGTGTTGCTCATCGAGCCGGTCCACGGCGGAGTGACTCCGGTACTGGACGACCGCATCGACCGGCTGCGGGCCGAAGGCCGGCGGCTCGCCCCGCTGCGCAACGCGGAGGGCGGCTTCTTCACCGCCGCCGCCGACCCCGCGGTCTCCGACAAGGCGGTCACCGGGGAGTTCCCGCGCGGCGAGGTGCGGGCGCTGGCGGCGCTCACCGACGGGGCGACGCGCTGGGTGGAGCGGTTCGGCGAGGGCGACTGGGCCGAGTGCTTCGCGCTGCTGCGCAAGGAGGGCCCGCAGGCGCTGATCGACCGGGTACGGGCGGCCGAGCACGCCGATCCGGACGGTACGGCGTTTCCACGGGGCAAGACCCACGACGACGCGGCCGTGGTCTTCGTGGAGCCCTGACCGGCGGGGCACCCCCGCCGGGCCGCCGTGCCTCCGGGGCGGAGTAGCGCGGTTGCCCTGTCTCCAGGGCGGAGTAGCGCGGTTGCCACGTCCGCGTCGCCGGATGCGCGGGGGTCGCCGATCCTGGCGTGTATGAGCGCCTTACTCCTGCGCCGCCCGCGCCGCCTGACCGGGGTCCTCGGCCTCCTGCTCCGCGTTCAACCGGTGCAGCAGTCTGGCGAGTTCGGCGACCTCGTTGCGCTCCCACGCGGCGAGGCGGCGGGCGTACCGCGCCCGCCGGGCGACCCGTACGGCGCTGAAGCGGCTGCGGCCCTCCTCGGTCAACTCCACCAGGAAGGCCCGGCCGTCCGCCGGATCGGGCGTCCGCGTCACCAGCCCGAGCCCCTCCAGGGCGCGGAGCTGACGGCTCATCGTGGCCTTTCCGACGCCCACGAATCCCGCGAGGTCGGTGGCGCGCTGCGGACCCGCGTCCTCCAGCCGCATCAGCAGCCCATAGGCGGCGGATTCGAGCTCCGGGTGGACCTCCCGGGCCAATTCCCCCGAAGCGGCTCGGGCCCTGCGGAGGAAAACCGCCAATTCGCGCTCCAGAGCCAGGAATGCATGGTCCACACCAATGCCGCCCACGGTGCCACCCGCACCCTGCTCGGGTGGCAATGCCCCGTTGTTGTGCACGTCAGAGCCCTCTCCGGGTTTTCACTTCGTGAAAGTTTCTACCACGCGCGGTTGTTACCGCAGCTCCACCAGTATTTCGCAGGATTAGACCAACGGCATCACACCCTCCCCCTTCCGTCGACCTATCTACGCCCGTAGCGTCGCTCCTGACATGGTCATACCAATTGGACGCCCCACTCCCCCCACCGAGGCTTCGGAGGCAACGCCATGCTCGTGCACAGACCTGGTTCGGTCCGACGCGCCCTCAGCGCGCTGATCGGAATCCTCGCCGCTCTCCTCGCCATGACCATCGCACTGCCCGGTGCGGCGTTCGCCGCCCAGGGCCAGGGCGACAAGGCCATCCCCCACCCCGAGGACGACTGGGCGGGTTCACAGATACTCAAGCACGAGGGCGGATCCACGGCCGACGAGGCGCCCACGGGGCTGCTCGCCACCGTCGAGGGCGTGGACGTCAGCAGCCACCAGGGCAATGTCAACTGGGCGACGCTGTGGAGCAGTGGGGTCCGGTTCGCCTACGTCAAGGCGACCGAGGGCACGAGCTACACCAACCCGAACTTCGCCCAGCAGTACAACGGCTCGTTCAACGTCGGCATGATCCGCGGCTCGTACCACTTCGCCCTGCCGAACAACTCGACCGGCGCCGCGCAGGCCAACTACTTCGTGGACCACGGGGGCGGCTGGTCCAAGGACGGCAAGACGCTGCCGGGCGCGCTCGACATGGAGTACAACCCCTACGGCGCGAGCTGCTACGGGCTGAGCGCCAGCGCGATGGTCAACTGGATCAAGTCGTTCAACAGCACCTACAAGGCGCGCACCGGCCGCGACCCGGTGATCTACACCTCCACGAGCTGGTGGAAGAGCTGCACGGGCAACTCCGCCGCCTTCGGTGGCGTCAACCCGCTGTGGATTCCGCGCTACGGCTCGTCCGTCGGCGAGCTTCCGGCGGGCTGGGGCTTCCACACCATCTGGCAGTACACCTCCTCCGGACCGACGGTCGGCGACCACAACAAGTTCAACGGCGCCATGGACCGGCTGCAGGCGCTCGCCAACGGCTGAGTCCGCGCCTCCTCACCCCCCCACATCCGGCGCGTCCGCCCTCCGGTGTACGGACAGGTCTGTCTGTACGCTGGAGGGCGTCGGTCGTCCTACGGCCAAGCCAAGGAGCATGATCATGAGCACCGCCCGCCCCTCCGCCCATGAGCGGATCCTGTCCACCGCGACCGCGCTGTTCAACGCCCATGGGGTGCGCGGCGTCGGCGTGGACCGGATCATCGCCGAGTCGGGCGTGGCGAAGGCGACGCTCTACTCCCACTTCCGCACCAAGGACGATCTGGTCCTGGCCTATCTCCACAGGTCGGACCAGCACTGGCGGGGGGCGCTGCGGCAGGCCGCCGAGGCGGCCGGCGCCGATCCCCGGGACCGTCTCGTCGGAGTCTTCGACGCGCTGATCGCGGCGACCGAGCGGGACGGTTTCCGCGGCTGCGCGTTCACCAGGACCGCGGGCGAGACCGAGCCGGGCACCGCCACGCACGCCGTGACGGCCGAGCACAAGCGCGCCATACGGGCCTGGCTGACCGAGCTGGCCCGGGAGGCCGGGGCCGCCGACCCCGAGCGGCTCGGCCTGCAGATCTCCGTGCTCGTGGACGGGACGATGGCCGAGGCCGCGCTGGAGCCGAGGCCGGAGTTCGCGGAGGCGGCCCAGGACGCGGCGCGGTCGCTGGTCGCGGAGGTGTGCCCGGCGCGGGTGTAGCTCTCGTACGCGGCGTGCGGCTCTCGTACGTACGCGAAGGGCCCGGCCACCCCTGGGGTGCGGCCGGGCCCTTCGCCGTGACGCGCGGCTCAGGCGTGAGACGTGGCTCAGACGGCGGTCAGCTCGTGCTCCCGTATTACGCCGGAGGCCAGCAGTTCGCGATAGCGGTCCTGGTACGCGGCGAGCTCGGCGTCGTCGAGCGTATGGGAGCCGTGCATGATGAGCGGCTCCTCGTAACGCATCCCGGTGATGTGGGCGGTGGCGTCGAAGGGCTTGAGCAGCTCGACGACCGCGAAGCGGTGGAACCCGTCCGGCCGGTACTGCTCCTCGGCGGCGCCCGTCGAGGTGGTCAGGAGCAGGGACTTGCCGTGCAGCGAGGTGCCGCCGGTGCCGTAGGCGAATCCCCGCAGGAACACCTCGTCCTGCCACTTCTTCAGCAGCGGCGGCACCGAATACCAGTAGAAGGGGAACTGGAGCACGATCCGGTCGTGCTCCAGCAGCAGCCGCTGCTCGCGCTCGACATCGATCCGCAGATCGGGATAGGCGGCGTAGAGGTCATGGAAGGTGACCCCGTCCACCGGCCGGGCCGCCTCGGCGAGCGCGGCGTTGATGCGGGACGCGGCGAGGTTGGGGTGGGCGAGGACGAGCAGGGTGCGCGGCACGGATCCCTCCGGGATGACGAGCGTGAACAGACAGGTCTGTCTGTTCCACTGGCGAAGCTACCAGACAGACCTGTCTGGCTGCCAACAGATCCGGCCTCGGTCCCGGGTCAGCCGCGGCCGGGCACGATCACCTGCCCCTGCGCCACCCCCTCGACGACCTGCGCATACGCCTGGGCGACGGTCTCCACGGGGGTCCCCTCGGCGGGGTCCATGCCCAGCTTCTCCAGGGTTTCCCGCACCCATCCCGGGCAGATCGCGTTCACCCGCAGCCCGCGCTCCAGCTCGATCGCGGCGGCCCGGACGAAGGCGTCGAGCCCGGCGTTCACCAGCGCGCCGAAGGCCCCGCCGGGGGTGGGCTTCTCGAAGACCCCACTGGTGAGGGTGATGGACCCGCCGTCGCGGAGGTGGTGGAGGGCCCGGCGCGCGAGGGCGACCTGGCCCAGCAGCTTGGCGTCCAGACCGGTGGTGAACTCCTCATCCGAGGCGTCCCCGCCGAGCGGGGTCAGCGCGCCGGAGGCGGCGCAGCAGACGACGGCGTCGACGTCCTGGACGGTCGCGAAGAGGTGGTCGAGGGTGGCGGGGTCGGCCATGTCGACGCGCACGGCGCCGGCGGCGCCGGTACGGGAGGCCCGTACGACCTCATGCCGACCTTCGAGGGCGTCCGCCACGGCACGCCCGATGGTTCCTGTCGCTCCGATCACGATGACCTTCATGCGGCCCAGCGTGCCGGAGCGCGGGGCGCGCTGCCTGGCCCTGTGGGAACCAGGCAGCGCGGGCGGATCAGTCGCGGGGGAACTCGTCGGTCTTGAGCGTCAGGTCGACGGCGGTGCCGGCCAGGTCGATTTCCTTGCCGAAGTGAACCGACAGCTCACTGAGGTAGTCGCCCTCCTTGGGCTCGGTGAACAGGTGGCATTTGCCGGTGTACGGGTCCGCGATCAGGTAGATGGGAACCCCGGCCTCCGCGTAGGCCGCCTTCTTGGGGCCGTAGTCGTTCACGGCCGTGTCCTTGGAAATCACCTCGGCGACGAACTCGACGTCTTCACTGCGCCAACGGCCCTGGTCGGTCTTCGCCGCGTTCTGCGAGACCTTGACGACATCCGGGGCGAAACCGTTCTTGTGCCCGGGAAAATCGATGCGCACATCCGAGAGTACCTTCACGTTCATCCCGAAACGATCTTCGAGAGCTCGCACGATCCTGCGGATGATGGACCAGTGAACGTCCCTCTGCGGCGACATGAAAACGGCCCCTTCGACGACCTCGACCTTGTAGCCCTCGGGGACATGACTCCGCTCCAGCCAGTCGAACATCTCGTCCAGGCTGAATTCGTCGCTGTCGGCCATCTCGATCCTGTCAATCGCCATGACGGTCACTGTGCCGCTCCTCCCCGCCGCGAACACAGAAACCGCGGCCGGTTAGTCCAACGATACGCACGGCCGACAGGTCACGCGTGGCCCGGAATCCCGTTCGACACGGGACCCCGGGCCACGGCGCCACCGGCAGCGTCCGTCACGCCGCTGCCGGAACCTCGGGGGCGGCCGTCCGGGCGGGTTCGAGGGCCAGCTCCAGGACTCGGCGGACATCCGAGACCGGGTGGACGTCGAGCTTGTCCAGGACCTCGGCGGGGACGTCGTCCAGGTCGGGCTCGTTGCGCTTGGGGATGATCACGGTGGTCACCCCGGCCCGGTGCGCCGCCAGCAGCTTCTGCTTGACGCCGCCGATGGGCAGCACCCGCCCGGTCAGGGACACCTCGCCCGTCATCGCCACATCCGGGCGCACCTGGCGGCCGGAGAGCAGCGAGGCCAGGGCGGTGGTCATGGTGACGCCCGCGCTCGGGCCGTCCTTGGGGACCGCGCCCGCCGGGACGTGCAGGTGGACGCCGCGCTCCTTCAGGTCGCCGACCGGCAGCTCCAGCTCCGCGCCGCGGGAGCGCAGGAAGGAGAGCGCGATCTGCGCGGACTCCTTCATGACGTCGCCGAGCTGACCGGTGAGGTTCAGCCCCGCGCCGCCCGTCTCCGGGTCGGCCAGCGACGCCTCCACGAACAGCACGTCACCGCCCGCGCCCGTGACCGCGAGCCCGGTCGCCACGCCGGGGACGGCGGTGCGGCGCTCGGCCGGGTCCTGGGCGGACTCGGGGGTGTGATGCGGCCGGCCGATCAGCGGGCGCAGCTCCGCCACGCCGACGGTGAAGGGGAGTTCGCGCTCGCCGAGCTCGTGCTGGGCCGCCACCTTGCGCAGCAGCCGGGCGATGGAGCGCTCCAGGGTCCGTACGCCCGCCTCGCGGGTGTACTCGCCCGCCAGCTTGCGCAGCGCCTCGTCCGCCACCGTGACCTCGCCCGGCTCCAGGCCGGCCCGCTCCAGCTGCCGGGGCAGCAGGTGGTCACGGGCGATGGTGACCTTCTCGTCCTCGGTGTAGCCGTCCAGGCGCACCAGCTCCATGCGGTCCAGGAGCGCCTCCGGGATGGCCTCCAGGACGTTGGCGGTGGCGAGGAAGACCACGTCGCTCAGGTCGAGTTCGACCTCCAGGTAGTGGTCGCGGAAGGTGTGGTTCTGGGCCGGGTCCAGGACCTCCAGCAGGGCCGCGGCCGGGTCGCCGCGGAAGTCGGAGCCGACCTTGTCGATCTCGTCGAGGAGGACGACGGGGTTCATGGAGCCCGCCTCCTTGATGGCCCGGACGACCCGGCCGGGCAGCGCGCCCACGTAGGTGCGCCGGTGGCCGCGGATCTCCGCCTCGTCGCGGACGCCGCCGAGCGCGACCCGGACGAACTTCCGCCCCATCGCGCGGGCGACGCTCTCGCCCAGGCTGGTCTTGCCGACGCCGGGCGGACCCACCAGGGCCAGCACCGCGCCGCCGCGGCGACCGCCGACGACGCCGAGGCCCCGGTCGGCGCGGCGCTTGCGCACCGCCAGGTACTCGGTGATCCGCTCCTTGACGTCCTCCAGGCCCGCGTGGTCGGCGTCGAGCACGGCCTTGGCGCCCTGGATGTCGTACTCGTCCTCGGTGCGCTCGTTCCAGGGCAGCTCCAGGACGGTGTCCAGCCAGGTGCGGATCCAACTGCCCTCGGGGCTCTGGTCGCTGGACCGCTCCAGCTTGTCGACCTCCTTGAGGGCCGCCTCGCGCACCTTGTCCGGCAGATCGGCGGACTCGACCCGGGCCCGGTAGTCGCCGGACTCGTCCTCGGGGTCGCCGTTCAGCTCGGCGAGCTCCTTACGGACGGCTTCGAGCTGGCGCCGCAGCAGGAATTCGCGCTGCTGCTTGTCGACGCCCTCCTGGACGTCCTTGGCGATCGACTCGGCGACGTCCTGCTCGGCGAGGTGGTCGCTCAGCCAGGTGACGGCAAGCTTCAGCCGGGCCACCGGGTCGGTGGTCTCCAGCAGTTCGACGCGCTGGGCGACGCTCAGGAAGGGCGAGTAGCCGGAGTTGTCGGCGAGCTGCGAGACATCGTCGATCTGCTCCACCCGGTCCACGACCTGCCAGGCGCCGCGCTTGCGCAGCCAGCTCGTGGCCAGCGCCTTGTATTCCTTGATCAGTTCGGTGACGGCACCGGGCAGCGGATCGGGCACGATCTCCTCGACCGTGGTCCCCTCCACCCACAGCGCCGCCCCGGGTCCGGTGGTCCCGGCCCCGATGCGGACGCGGCGCACACCGCGGATCAGCGCGCCGGGATCGCCGTCGGAGAGCCGGCCCACCTGCTCGATGGTGCCGAGCGTGCCGATGCCCGCGTACGTGCCGTCGACACGCGGCACCAGCAGCACCCTCGGCTTACCGCTGCCGCTCCCACTGGAGCGTGCGGCGGCCTGGGCGGCCTCCACCGCGGCGCGTACCTCGGTATCGGAAAGGTCCAGCGGCACCACCATGCCGGGCAGCACGACCTCGTCGTCGAGAGGCAGTACGGGCAGGGTGAGCGGTGTGGACAGCGAAGCCATGATCTCCCCTTCGGCAGGCAACTTGAGTCGGTGAGACTCAAATAATCAATGCCCACTCAATGCACGGAGGGGCCTCAGGTGTTCCCGGACGCTCGTTCGCTGTGAGCGAAGCCGCCCTCGACGGCGTCGCCGACCTTCGAGGAGGGCCGCCACCTGGCGTTTCGCCGGACATACGGCCAGCAGACGACGCCGATCAGCAGGGCGAGCCCATGGCCCCACTCGGTGAGCGGATCGAAGTCGACGAGGCTCCCGGCGGCGAGCGCGACGCCGATCCCGCCGAGCAGCGCCCAGCGCAGCCGGGGCACCAGCAGCCCGGCGAGCGCGGCGGCGCAGGCGATCAGGCCGTAGCTGACCCCGTAGTCGAGGCGGCGCAGCGAGCTGTCCGGGAGATGCCCGACGGCGACGGAGGCGGCCACCGGGAGCTCGGTGAGCAGCGTCGCCAGCACATGGCCGAGCAGGAACACCCCGGCGGTCCGCACCCCGCCGACCCGCCGCTCCAGCGCGCCGAGCACCAGGGGGAAGACGACCAGATAGGGCGAGGTGATTCCGCCCACCGCCCACAACGCGCTGACCAGCAGCGTCAGCAGCGGCCGCTGGGAGAGGTGGGACACATCGGTGCTGGAGTCCGCGAGCAGATCGTGCACGGTGCCGGGGTCGCCGAGGCGGGCGTAGAGCCCGGTGCCGAGCAGGACCAGCGTGTAGCCGAGGGTGAACGGCACGCGGATGAGCGTGCGCGGCAGCCGGTTGAGGCGCGGCGGGTTGCTGAGGCGGGGCAGCGTGCTCGGGCCCACCGCTGTGGCGGCCGTAAGGCGCTCGCGCCCCGCCGCGGCGGCCGTAAGGCGCCCGTGCCCCGTCCCGGCTGCCGACCCCTGCGGCGTACTGGCCCCGGCGGCGGCCGGCCCGGTAGGCCCTGCCGCCCGCCGCCGACCGGCCGAGCCGACACACGGACGAGCCGTCCCGGCTATCCCTTGCCCACCCGGGTCGCCGCCGTCCGCCACCCGCGCGCCCGGGACGGCCGGACGGCGCCCGGGAGCGGCCGACGAAGTCCCCGCCGACGCCATAGAGGCCGCCCACGCGGTAAGGGCCACGCCGGAGGCGTCCGCGCCCGCGGAGCCGGGTGGTCCGGAGCTGTCGGCACCCACAGACCCCGGCGCCCCGGAGCCGTCCGCGCCCTCGGGCTCCGCGTCCGTCGTCCCTCGTATCGATGTCGTCAACGCCCGCGCCCCTTCCTCACTCCCTCTGCTCTCCGCATATCCACGACGACGGGAACAACAACCCCAGGGCCGTGAGTCATGTCACCGTGGTGCCGGCTGTGACGCGGGCGACGTCGTGGCACCGGACCGCCGAGGGAATCGGTTGGACCGGCGAGCGAGACCGACGCGAGGATGGCGGCATCAGGACCACCCGGGAGGACCCCACCCCATGCATCCGCAGCCGCCGTACGACCTCCGCCCCGCCGACGACGACCGGCCGGTGACCGTCGACCGCCGGGAGGGTCCGTACGGCGAGGTGGTGTTGCGGCGGCGCGGTGACGGGGGGCCGTCGGGCGACGCCGTCTTCGAGATCATCGCCAATGGGTGCTTCCTCATGGACACCTCCGACGGCCGCTCCGAGCGGTTGCTCATCCGCGCCGCCCTCGGCGCGCTGCCCGCCGACCGGCCCTCCCCCGCGCTGCTTATCGGCGGGCTCGGCGTCGGGTTTTCGCTGGTCGAGGCGGTGTCGGAGCCCCGGTGGGGGCGGATCGCGGTGGTCGAGCGGGAGGCGGCGGTGATCGACTGGCACCGCGAAGGACCCCTGGCGGCCGTGACCGCCGGGGCGCTGGCCGACCCGCGCGCCGAGATCGTCCACGCCGATCTGGTCGCCTGGCTGCGGACCGGCCCGCGGGCCCCGCAGACCCCGCAGACCTATGACGCGCTGTGCCTGGACATCGACAACGGCCCCGACTGGACCGTCACCGAGGACAACGACGGCCTCTACTCCCCCGCCGGACTCGCCGCCTGTGCGGCGCGCCTGGCACCGGGCGGAGTGCTGGCCGTCTGGTCGGCGCAGCCGTCACCCGCATTCGAGGAATCTCTCCGGAATGCCGGTTTCACGCAGGTGCGTACGGAAGAGGTCACCGTTGCCCGGGGTGTTCCCGACGTCGTGCATCTCGCCGTTCGGGGCGCGTAGCAAAGCCGCGTACGCTGGCTTTACGCTTGCTTGCCTACCAAACG
Organism: Streptomyces sp. 11-1-2; assembly: GCF_003595545.1. Lineage (NCBI taxonomy): Bacteria > Bacillati > Actinomycetota > Actinomycetes > Kitasatosporales > Streptomycetaceae > Streptomyces > Streptomyces sp. 11-1-2. Next base: position 7,333,733 of record NZ_CP022545.1, on the reverse strand, counting down.
CGGCTGAGCGATGACCAGGCGCGAGCCGCGGGTTTCACCGGAAGACGCAGGGGCGGGCGTATGGAGCAGACTCACAACGGTCACAACGGGACCGCCACGACCACCCCTGGCGCACAGCGCCGGGTCCTCGTCGTCGAGGACGATCCGACCATAGTGGACGCCATCGCGGCCCGGCTGCGTGCCGAGGGGTTCCAGGTCCAGACGGCGGGAGACGGTCCGGCGGCGGTGGACACGGCCGAGGCGTGGCAGCCCGATCTGCTGGTCCTCGACGTGATGCTGCCGGGCTTCGACGGTCTGGAGGTCTGCCGCCGGGTGCAGGCCCGCCGTCCGGTGCCCGTGCTCATGCTGACCGCGCGCGATGACGAGACCGACATGCTGGTGGGGCTCGGGGTCGGTGCCGACGACTACATGACCAAGCCGTTCTCCATGCGCGAACTGGCCGCGCGGGTGCATGTGCTGCTGCGGCGGGTGGAACGGGCGGCGCTGGCCGCGCACACCCCGCGCAGCGGGATCCTGCGCCTGGGCGAGCTGGAGATCGACCACGCCCAGCGCCGGGTGCGGGTGCGCGGTTCGGATGTGCATCTGACCCCGACCGAGTTCGATCTGCTGGTCTGTCTGGCCAACACCCCGCGCGCGGTGCTCTCGCGTGAGCAGCTGCTGGCCGAGGTGTGGGACTGGGCGGACGCCTCGGGCACCCGCACCGTGGACAGCCACATCAAGGCGCTGCGGCGGAAGATCGGCGCGGAACGGATCCGTACGGTGCACGGCGTCGGCTACGCCCTGGAGACCCCGGCGGCATGAGGAAGGGCCGCTGGGCGCACAGGGTTCCCAAGGTCTGGCGGATCCCCGGGGCCCGCGTTCCCAAGACCTGGCGCATCTCCGGAGCCCGGGTTCCCAAGACCTGGCGGATCCCCGGAGCCCGGGTCCCCAAGGTCTGCCGGATGTACGTGGACCCCAAGGGCCGGCGGGCGCTGTCCCGCGCCACCTGGGGCCGGATCTGGGAGGCGCTGCGGCCCTTCGACCCGTACCGCTCGGTCAAGGCGGCGCTGGGGGCGCTGGTCATCGGCTCAGTGATCATCACCACGTGGCTGGTCTTCGCGGCGGTGCACTCCGATACCGAACTGCGCGTGATTACCATCTTCTCGATCATCGCCTCGCTGCTGATCACCCAGTTCGTGGCACACGGGCTGACCGCCCCGCTGGACGAGATGACCGAGGTCACCCGGTCGATGGCGAACGGTGACTACACCCGGCGGGTGGAGGCGGCGGAGCGCCGGGACGAGTTCGGCGACCTGGCGACGGCGTTCAACCGGATGGCGGCCGACCTGGAGGCGGTGGACACCCACCGCAAGGAGCTGGTCGCCAACGTCTCGCATGAGCTGCGCACCCCCATCGCGGCCCTGCGCGCCGTGCTGGAGAACGTGGTGGACGGGGTCTCGGAGGCCGATCCGGAGACCATGCGGGTCGCGCTGCGGCAGACCCAGCGCCTGGGCCGCCTGGTGGATCAGCTACTCGATCTCTCGCGCCTCGACAACGGGGTGGTGCCGCTGCACGCGCGGCGGTTCGAGGTCTGGCCGTATCTGGCCGGAATCCTCAAGGAGGCGAGCATGGCCAAGGGCGCGGAGTCCCAATCGGGCGCGCACACCCGTACGGACGTCCATCTCAATCTGGACGTCTCGCCGCCCGAGCTGACCGCCCACGCCGACGCCGAGCGGCTGCACCAGGTGATGGCGAACCTCATCGACAACGCGGTGAAGCACAGCCCGGCGCACGGCCGGGTGACCGTGCGCGCCCGGCGCGGTGCCGGCGGCCCGGAGAGCCTGGAGCTGGAGGTGCTGGACGAGGGCCCCGGCATCCCGGAGGCGGAGCGGCACCGGGTCTTCGAGCGGTTCAACCGGGGCGGGCTCTCCCCCGACAGCTCGGCGAACGGAAGCCGGCGGCCGGGTCAGGTCAGCGACGGCGGCACCGGTCTGGGGCTGGCGATCGCGCGCTGGGCGGTGGACCTGCACGGCGGGCGGATAGGCGTGGCGGAGTCTCCGCGCGGCTGCCGGATCCAGGTCAGCCTCCCCGGACCGGCACCGGAATCCAAACCGGCCACCCCCTGAGATCAAAGTTGAAGTAAAGTCGCCCCTGTCGCGCACATACGAGCGGCAGGGGTGCACGTTTGCGCTGCCTTGCGTGAGGAAACACACGAAACTCCGGGTGTTTCCCGGTACGCCATGCGCTGAAACCCGCCAATCAATGTGACTTGCGCGACGTTGACCAGTGCGGCCTGCACGTAAGGGTCCAAGGGGCGTAGCCTTAATTCCCGCTGTCCACCACCTTAGGAAGCGGAAGAGGGCGGTTGCCGCCGTGTCGCCACAGTCCCCCAACACCTCGAGCGTCTCGACCGATGAGCAGAACGGGCAGGGAAGTAACCCTGCCGCTGCCTTCGGCCCCAATGAGTGGCTCGTCGACGAGATCTACCAGCAGTACCTCCAGGACCCGAACTCGGTCGACCGAGCCTGGTGGGACTTCTTCGCCGACTACAAGCCGGGTCAGGACACCGGCTCCGCGGTGGTCAAGCCACCACAGGGAGTAGCAGCGAGTGCCGCCCCGGCGGCTCCGGCCCAGCCGGCGGAGGCCAAGCCCGCCGTCCCGGCCGCGAAGCCCGCCGAGGCCAAGCCCGCCGCGGCGGCCCCGGCCGCCGCGAAGCCCGCACCGGCGCAGCCCGCGGCCCCCGCCGCGAAGGCCGCCCCGGCGGCTCCGGCGGCCCCGGCCAAGCCCGCTCCGGTCAAGCCGACCCCGGCCGAGCCGACGGTCTCCAAGAAGGAGCCCGCCGCGCCGTCCGCCGGCCCCGAGCTGGTCACGCTGCGCGGCCCGTCCGCCGCCGTGGCGAAGAACATGAACGCGTCGCTGGAGCTGCCGACGGCCACCTCGGTCCGCGCGGTCCCGGTCAAGCTGCTGTTCGACAACCGCATCGTCATCAACAACCACCTCAAGCGCGCCCGCGGCGGCAAGGTGTCCTTCACGCACCTGATCGGCTACGCCATGGTGCAGGCGCTGAAGGCGATGCCCTCGATGAACCACTCGTTCACCGAGAAGGACGGCAAGCCGACCCTGGTCAAGCCCGAGCACATCAACCTCGGTCTCGCCATCGACCTGGTCAAGCCCAACGGTGACCGCCAGCTCGTCGTGGCCGCGATCAAGAAGGCCGAGACGCTCAACTTCTTCGAGTTCTGGCAGGCGTACGAGGACATCGTGCGCCGCGCCCGCGCGAACAAGCTGACGATGGACGACTTCACCGGCGTCACGGCCTCCCTGACCAACCCGGGCGGCATCGGCACCGTGCACTCGGTGCCGCGGCTGATGCCCGGCCAGGGCCTGATCGTCGGCGTCGGCGCCATGGAGTACCCCGCCGAGTTCCAGGGCACCTCCCAGGACACCCTGAACAAGCTGGGCATCTCCAAGGTCATGACGCTGACCAGCACCTATGACCACCGGGTGATCCAGGGCGCCGCCTCCGGCGAGTTCCTGCGGGTCATGAACCAGCTGCTGCTCGGCGAGAACGACTTCTTCGACGAGATCTTCAAGGCGCTGCGCATCCCCTACGAGCCGGTCCGCTGGCTCAAGGACATCGACGTCAGCCACGACGACGACGTCACCAAGGCGGCGCGGGTCTTCGATCTGATCCACTCCTACCGGGTCCGCGGCCATGTCATGGCCGACACCGACCCGCTGGAGTACCGCCAGCGCAAGCACCCCGACCTGGACATCATCGAGCACGGGCTCACCCTGTGGGACCTGGAGCGCGAGTTCGCGGTCGGCGGTTTCGCGGGCAAGACCATGATGAAGCTGCGCGACATCCTGGGCGTGCTGCGCGACTCGTACTGCCGCACCACCGGCATCGAGTTCATGCACATCCAGGACCCCAAGCAGCGCAAGTGGATCCAGGACCGCGTCGAGCGCAACCACGACAAGCCGGAGCGCGAGGAGCAGCTGCGCATCCTGCGGCGGCTCAACGCGGCCGAGGCGTTCGAAACCTTCCTGCAGACCAAGTACGTCGGCCAGAAGCGGTTCTCCCTGGAGGGCGGCGAGTCCGTCATCCCGCTGCTGGACGCGGTGCTGGACGCGGCCGCCGAGTCGCGCCTGGACGAGGTCGTCGTGGGCATGGCCCACCGCGGCCGGCTCAACGTCCTCGCCAACATCGTCGGCAAGTCGTACGCGCAGATCTTCCGCGAGTTCGAGGGCAACCTCGACCCGAAGTCCATGCACGGCTCCGGTGACGTCAAGTACCACCTGGGCGCCGAGGGCACCTTCACCGGTCTGGACGGCGAGCAGATCAAGGTCTCGCTCGCCGCGAACCCCTCCCACCTGGAGGCCGTGGACCCGGTCCTGGAGGGCGTCGTCCGCGCCAAGCAGGACATCATCGGCAAGGCCGGCACCGACTTCACGGTGCTGCCCGTCGCCCTCCACGGCGACGCGGCCTTCGCGGGCCAGGGTGTGGTCGCCGAGACGCTGAACATGTCGCAGCTGCGCGGCTACCGCACCGGCGGCACCGTGCACATCGTGATCAACAACCAGGTCGGCTTCACCGCCGCCCCGGCCGCGTCCCGCTCCTCGATGTACGCCACGGACGTCGCGCGCATGATCGAGGCGCCGATCTTCCATGTGAACGGCGACGACCCGGAGGCCGTCGTGCGCGTCGCGCGGCTCGCCTTCGAGTTCCGCCAGGCGTTCAACAAGGACGTGGTCATCGACCTGATCTGCTACCGCCGCCGCGGCCACAACGAGACCGACAACCCCGGTTTCACCCAGCCGCTGATGTACGACCTGATCGACAAGAAGCGCTCGGTGCGCAAGCTCTACACCGAGTCTCTGATCGGGCGCGGCGACATCACCCTGGAAGAGGCCGAGCAGGCGCTGCAGGACTTCCAGGGCCAGCTGGAGAAGGTCTTCACCGAGGTCCGCGACGCGGTCTCGGCCCCGGCCCCGGCCGAGGTCCCCGAGCCGCAGGCGGAGTTCCCGGTCACGGTCCAGACGGCCGTCTCCCAGGAGGTCGTCAAGCGGATCGCCGAGTCCCAGGTCAACACCCCCGACCGGATCACCGTCCACCCGCGGCTGTTCCCGCAGCTCCAGCGGCGCGCGGCGATGATCGAGGACGACTCGATCGACTGGGGCATGGGCGAGACCCTCGCCATCGGCTCGCTGCTGATGGAGGGCACTCCGGTCCGGCTCGCCGGCCAGGACTCCCGCCGCGGCACCTTCGGCCAGCGCCACGCGGTGCTGGTGGACCGCGAGACCGGTGACGACTACACCCCGCTGCTGTACCTCACCGAGGACCAGGCGCGGTACAACATCTACGACTCGCTGCTCAGCGAGTACGCGGCGATGGGCTTCGAGTACGGCTACTCGCTGGCCCGTCCGAACGCGCTGGTCATGTGGGAAGCGCAGTTCGGTGACTTCGTCAACGGCGCCCAGACCATCGTGGACGAGTTCATCTCCTCGGCCGAGCAGAAGTGGGGCCAGACCTCTGGTGTCACGCTGCTGCTGCCGCACGGTTACGAGGGCCAGGGGCCGGACCACTCGTCGGCCCGTATCGAGCGCTTCCTCCAGCTCTGCGCGCAGAACAACATGACGGTCGCCGCGCCGACGCTGCCGTCGAACTACTTCCACCTGCTGCGCTGGCAGGTCCACAACCCGCACCACAAGCCGCTTGTCGTCTTCACCCCGAAGTCGATGCTGCGTCTGAAGGCCGCGGCGTCGAAGACCGACGAGTTCCTCAACGGCTCCTTCCGCCCGGTGATCGGCGACGAGACGGTCGACCCGGCCGCGGTGCGCAAGGTGGTCTTCTGCTCCGGCAAGGTCTACTACGACGTGGCCGCGGAGCGGGACAAGCGCGGTGCGAACGACACGGCGATCATCCGCCTGGAGCGGCTGTACCCGCTGCCGGGTAAGGAGTTGCAGGCCGAGATCGCCAAGTACTCGGGTGTCGAGAAGTTCGTGTGGGCGCAGGAGGAGCCGGCGAACCAGGGTGCCTGGCCGTTCGTCGCGCTCAACCTGATCGACCACCTGGAGCTGTCGGTCGGCGCGGACGTCCCCGGCGCCGAGCGCCTGGTCCGGGTCTCCCGTCCGCACTCGTCCTCGCCCGCGGTGGGGTCGAACAAGCGGCACCAGTCGGAGCAGCAGGCGCTGGTCAACGAGGTCTTCGAGATCTGATCCACCCCGTTCCACCCGGAAGGCCCGGTCCCACGCTACGCGGGGCCGGGCCTTCCGGCCGTTCGGCCGTGTCAGATGGGCAGGGGCTCGAAGTCCCAGGTGGGGCGGGTGCGATTGCGGGCCGCCACGGTACGGGGGTGGTCCGGCCCCAGGACGGCATCCAGGCCGCCCAGGGCCACCTCCTCGATCACATCCGCCTCGTCGCGTCCGCCACGGATCACCCGCAGATCCGCGGCCAGCCCGACCTGGGCCAGCAGGGTGAGCGGATGCCGTTCGCCCAGTGCCTCGGCGGCCTGCGACGCTGTACTCCGGCTCAGCACGCAGGCATCCGCCAGTTCTCCCATGGCGTAGTACGTGGCTGCGGTGTTGAGCGCGACGCCCAGCGTCCAGGGATGGCGCTCGCCGACAGCGTGGGCCATGCCCGTGAGCAGCGATTCCCCAACCCGTGCCTTGTCGTCGGTGCCCAGGGTGAGCGCCTCGTTCGCCCAGGCACCGATGGTGTACGGATGCCGGGTCCCCAGAGCGGCCGAGTAACCGGCCGAGGTCTCCTCGGCGACGCTCGCTGCCCGCTCCAGGTCGCCCTGGCACCGGAGGGCTCGGGCCACCCCTGTCGCGATCATCAGCGTCAACGGAGCGTCCTCGCCCAGCAGACGCGTCGCCCGATGCGACAGGGCATGGATGTCGATATCGCCCTCCCAGTCACACCTCCACAGGTGGTACAGCGCGGTCAGGGTCAGCGGATGCTCGGTGCCCAGCACCGCGACGTGCCGATCGACGCTGGGCGCCTGAAGCTCCAAGGCGTCCCGGTGACGGCCGGAGAGCCGCAGGTCGTACGCGAGTTCCGTCTCGCACGCCAGCGTCACCAGCGCCGTTGGGCCCAGCACCGCACGCGCGCTCTCCAGCGCCCGCCCGGACAGCTCAGCGGCCTCGGCGTAGGAGCCGAGCATCCGCAGCGAGCGGGACAGGCTGCGCTGGGCGTTCCGCGGCTCCGCTCCGTCCTCCGGACGTCTGTCGGCGCACAGGTCGCGCTGCTGGCGTGCCAGTTCGTACGCCTCGTCGTAGCGGGCCAGGCCCCGCAGATCGGTGCCGAGCCGGGCCATCGCGACGAGGGCGCCCGGCGCGTCGGACCCGCCCAGACCCTTCAGCACCGACCGGTCCAACGCCTCGGCGGCGGCGTAGTCCCCGGTCTCGCGCAGCAGCGCGGCGCGGCGCGCGGCCAGGTCCGGATAGTCGCCCGCCGCGCGTTCCGCGATGTGCCTGCCCGTCTCGTAGTCGCCGCTCAGGGTCAGGTAGCCGAGGAAGCCGAGGACCAGCCGACGCGAGGCGGCGTCCGATGACTCCAGCGCGCCCGACTGCTCCAGGTACGGCACGAGCCGGGCGTAGCGCGGCCACGCCGCCGGGTCGTCCGGGCTTCGCGGATCGGCCGCGACGAGGGCGCCGCGGACGACCCGGGCGTCCTTCTCCCGCTTGTCCTCCGGGGTCCGCCGCCGCACCGCGTCCCGTACGAAGCGGCTCATCCAGACCGCCTCGTCCTCCAGCGTCGACCGCCGCATCACGGACCACTGGGCCAGCTTGCCGATGGCCAGCTCCAGTTGGCTGGGGTTCTCCAGGAGCGCCGCCACCGCCGGGGAGACCTGACCCGCCGGGATGGCCCGCAGCAGGGCGAGCGGCACCGGGCCGGGGCCGAACAGGGCGCACACGCGCAGCAGTTCGGCCGCCGCCTTCGTGGTCTCCCGCAGCCGGTTGATCAGGTCCTTGAAGGCGGCGTGGTACGGCATCGGGTAATCGGCGGCGGGCCGTACCGGGTTGGGCTCACCGTCACGCACCATGCGCACGTACTCGGCGACGGGTGTGGAGGCGCCGTCCAGCCAGCCCGCGGTCTGGTCCAGCGCCAGCGGCAGGTCCTCGACGGCCGCCGCCAGCCGGTCCGCGTCCTGCGGACCGATGCGCGGCGCCCGGCGGCGTACGAGGGCGACGCTCTCCGTCCGGTTCAGCGGCGGGACCTCCAGCAGCTCGGCGTAGTGGTCGGCCCAGGCCCGGTTGCGCGAGGTGATCAGCACATGGCCGCCCCCGGCGGGCAGCAGGCCGACGATGCCCTCCGGGTCGTCGGCGTCGTCCAGGACGATCAGCCAGCGCCGGTACGGATCGCCCCGGCGCAGCGCCTCCAGCGCGGCGCGGGCCAGATCCGCGTCCTTCCCGTCCTGACGGACGCCGACCTCCCCGAGAACCCTCACCAGCACGGGGGCGAGCGCCGCGAGCCGCGCCTCCAGCGCGGGCCGCCCGTCCACGGTGACCCACCAGACGACGTCGTACCGGGCGGCGAAGCGGTGGGCGTACTCTGCGGCGAGCTGAGACTTGCCGATGCCCGGCGGCCCGACGAGGGCGACCACGGCGGTGTCGGCGGGGGCGGCGTCCAGGCGGTCGTACACCTCGGTGAGCAGCGCGTCCCGCCCGGTGAACCGCGGATTGCGGCGCGGCACACCGCCCCAGACGTCGGGAACCTGCCCGGCGTCCACCGGTGTCCGGCCGCCGGGGTCGGCGTCGCCGCCCCGTAACGCCGCCAGCTCCCCTTCGAGCCGCCGGGCCCGCTCCTCCGCGGCGATGACCTGCTCCTCGGCCAGCCACAGCCGGTGCGACACCGGGTCCTCGGCGTCGGCCTTCGCTCCGGCCGCCTCCTCCTCCGTCTGCAGTTGGTGTTCCAGCGCCTCGCACCGTCGCTCGGCGTCCAGCGCCTGCCGCCGGGCCTGGGTCAACGCGTCCTGCAGGCGGGCGACTTCTTCCCGCAGCCGGTCCCGTTCGGCCGTCAAGTCCTCGCGCTCCTGCCGCAGGCGCTCCAGTTCCGTGCTCCGGGCCCCGCGGTCCGCCGCCGCGACCACGATCCGCCGCTGCTCGACCTCCATCTCGGCGATGCGCTGTTTCCGCACCAGCAACGCCTCCGAGAGCGCCTCCGCCCGCACCTCGGCCTGCTGGCGCTGCCGGTCGGCGTCGGCGAGCTGGTCGCGCAGCCGCTGAAGCTCCCAGCCGACCTTGTTGGTGGCCTGCAACGCCCGGCGTTGCAGGGTGTGCACATGGGCCATCACCTCGGTCGAGGACGGCCGTCCGGTGGCCTTGGCGGCATGGGTGAGGAGCTGGTCCACGAACTCGGCGGGCGGCACCACGGTCCCGTTCAGATAGCGCGAGACGGTCCCGGCGTCGTAGTGCAGCCGTACGGCGAAGACCCGCAGCGACACCCCGACCGCGCCGAACAGCTCCCGCAGGCTCTCGGCCAGCGCCCGGCACTCGGGTCTCACCTGCTCGGGGATCGGCTTCAGATCCCCGATCCGCCGCGCCGCCCCCGGCTCCGGCACCAGCTCCCCGCCGACGAGTCCGTCCTCCATGGGTCGCCCCTCCCCCGTTGCGGCCGCTCTGCAACGTGTGCGGGCTGCCGCAACGCCCCAGAGCCCGCACATCGTGAAACGTACCCCCGGCGCCTTGGCCGGTTTCACGAAAGCAGGTCAACGATGCCGAACCGCCGCCGCCCCGCCCTCCTCACGCTCACCGCCGCCATGCTCTCCGGCGCCGTACGCGCGCTGGTGTCCTGGCTGCTCAGCCGGACGACGTGGTGACCGCGGCCCGGTCGCCGGAGGCGATGGCCAGCCGCTCGGCGAGCTCCTCGCGCACCCGCGCGAGGGTGGCGATCCGGTCGTCCAGCACGCTCAGGCGGCGGCGCCCGACGTTCAGCATGGCCTCGGAGGGGCGGCTGCTGGGCAGGTCGCCGTCCAGGCAGGCGCCGAAGTGCTCGATGTCCTCCAGCGTGAGCCCGGCGTCCAGCAGATAGCGGATGTTGGCCACCCGCTGGATCGCCCGCTCGTCGTAGATCCGGTAGCCGTTGACCGCGCGTGTGGAGCTCAGCAGCCCTCGCTCCTCGTAGAAGCGCAAGGCCCGGGTGGTGGCACCGGTGGCCTTCGCCAACTCCCCTATCCGCATGCGGCGACACTACTCGCGGACGGGGTCCGGCTGTTCTTTCCCCTCCCCGCCCCTTCCCGCTACCAGGGGCTCCGCCCCTGGACCCCGGGGGCGACGAGCCGACCACCGCCGCGATCAGCTCATCCGCCAGGGCCTCGACCGCGCCACCTGCGGCGCGGTGGACGAGCCGCCGGCCGGTGAACGGGCGGACGCCCGCGCCGTCCAGGTCGTCCGGCCGGGGTCTGGGGCGGAGCCCCAGTTGCGGGAAGGGGCGGGGAGGGGAGCGGCCCGCCGCGGGCGTCAAGATCTGCCGGATATCCCCTAGTGTCCTGCGCCGGAGATCCGTCGGCAGAATTGGGCGAGGGATTCGAGGATCTCCTCGGCGGTCTTGGTCCAGATGAACGGCTTGGGGTCTGCGTTCCAGTCCTTGACCCAGGTGCGGATGTCGGCTTCAAGGGTCTGGACGTTCTTGTGTGCGCCGCGGCGGATCTTCTGGTCGGCCAGGAAGCCGAACCACCGCTCGACCTGGTTGATCCAGGAGGAGCCCGTCGGGGTGAAGTGCATGTGGAAGCGGGGGTGTTTGGCCAGCCACGTCCTGATCGCTGGGGTCTTGTGGGTGCCGTAGTTGTCACAGATCAGATGGACCTGGAGATGCGCGGGCACCTCCTTGTCGATCCTGATCAGGAACTTCTTGAATTCCGCTGCCCGGTGCCGACGGTGCAGAGCACTGATGACCTCGCCGGTGGCGACGTCGAACGCGGCGAACAAGGTGGTCAGGCCGTTGCGCACGTAATCATGGGTCCGGCGCTCGGGCATGCCCGGCATTATCGGCAGCACCGGCTGGGACCGGTCCAGAGCCTGGATCTGCGATTTCTCATCCACCGACAGCACCATGGCGCCCTCGGGCGGGTTGAAGTACAGGCCGACGACGTCGTAGACCTTCTCCACGAACAACGGGTCCGTCGACAGCTTGAAGGTGTCTGTCTGGTGCGGCTTGAGCTGGAACTTCCGCCAGATCCGGCCAACGGTCGACTTCGACAGGCCACTGTGCTCGGCCATCGACCTACGGGACCAGTGGGTGGCGTTCTTCGGGATCTCCTCCAGCGTGGTGACCACGACCGCCTCCACCTGATCGATGCTGATGGTGGGCGGCCGGCCCGGCCGCGGCTCGTCGGCCAGGCCATCCAGCCGCTCAGCGAGGAACCGGCGCCGCCACTTGCGGACCGTGTCCGCACTCACCCGCAGATCCCGAGCAACCGCCACAATCGGCGGCACCTCCGGCCCCGCACACGCCAGCACAATCCGCGCGCGCAGGGCCAGAGCCTGGGCCGATGTCGCCCGACGCGTCCACCGCTCCAACACCGCCCGCTCCTCATCACAGAGCAGCAACGGCTCCAGCTTCGGGCCCCGACGAGGAACTGATGCACCAGCAGCAGAAGTCACACCACTACTAACGATCAACTACCGGCGCAGGACACTAGCCCACCAGCGCCCCGCCGTCCACGGGCAGGACGACGCCGGTGGTGTAGCCCGCCTCGGGCCGGGCGAGCTGGGTGATCCAGAAGGCGACCTCTTCCACCCGGCCGAGCCGCCGCAGCGGAACGTGCTCGATCAGCGTCGTCCGCAGGGCGTCGATCTGCTCGGTGTCGAGCCCCTGGTGCCGCCCGATCGAGGTGGCGATGGGGCCGGGGGCCACACCGGCCACGCGCACTGCGCGCGGGGCGAGTTGCACCGCCCAGCTCCGTGTCAGGGTGTCCAGGGCGGCCTTCAGCGCGGCGTACAGCTCCGTGCCGGGCATCGGCCAGCCGCGCTGGCCGATCGCCGTACTGACGTTGATCACGACACCGGCGCTCTCGCTCAAATGCGGAACGGCGGCCTCGGTGAGGTACACCGGCGCGAGCAGGTTGACGGCGAGCATCTCCTCCACGGCTTCCCGCCGGATGTCGCCGAGCGGCGCTTGCCGGACCACGGCGGCGTTGTTGACCAGCACGTCGATCCGGCCGAACGCCTCCAGCGCGGTGTTCACGATCAGTTCGGCGGCGCCGGGCGCCGCGACGTCGGCCACCAGCGACCGGATGCCCGGCGCGTCGGCGGCCGTCTCGGCGAGCCGGGCCGCCGTCCGGCCGACCACCAGGACCTGGGCACCCTGCTCGGCGAAGGCCCGCGCGGCGGCCCGCCCGATCCCCGTGCCCCCACCGGTGACGATGGCCGCTGTGCCGTCGAAGTGTGCGGCTGTCATGTCTGTCATGCCAACGCACCGTAAACATTGACGTATGCGTCAAGGTCAACTCCGGCGGCCCTCGGGTCGCTCACCGGGCCGCGGCGCCGCATATCCTGGGCAGATAGATCCACACCATCCCTACCGGAGCGACCCTTGTACTTCACCGATCGCGGTATCGAGGAGCTGGAGCAGCGACGCGGCGCCGAGGAGGTCACCTTCGAGTGGCTCGCCGAGCAGCTTCGGACGTTCGTCGACCTGAACCCGGACTTCGAGGTTCCGGTGGAGCGGCTGGCGACCTGGCTGGCCCGGCTCGACGAGGAGGACGACGACGTCTGAGGGCGAACGACGTCCGAAGGCGATGACGCCTCGGCGCTACGCGGCCCTACCGGCCGCCCCTCACGCCACCACCGGACCGCGCCCCGGCGCCCCCGCCTCGTGGTCCAGCCGGGGGTCGGACACCAGCACCGCCTGCTGCAGCCGCTGCAGCTTCGCCGAGGGTTCCAGCCCCAGCTCCTCCGTCATCGTCATCCGCAGCCGCTGGTAGACCGTCAGGGCGCGGGTGCGCTGGCCGGAGCGGTGGAGGGCGAGCATGTACTGCCCGTGCATGCCCTCGTGGAAGCGGTGCTCCACGACCAGCGAGGCGAGGTCGCTCAGCACCTCCAGATGGCCGCCGAGCCGCAGCCGGGTCTCGATGCCGCGCTCGGTGACCGTGAGCCGGGACTGCTCCAGCCGGGCGACCTCCGCCTGCAGCGGGCGGCCGTGCGGGGTGACATCGACCAGGGCCGGGCCCTGCCACAGGGCCAGCGCCCGCCGGAAGGAGGTGTCCGCCGTCCGCTCGTCTCCGGCCTCCAGCGCGCCTTCGCCCTCGGCGACGAGGGCGCGGTACTCATGGACGTCGAGCTGGCCCGGGCCCACCACCATGGCGTAACCCCCGGGCCGGGTCTGGAGCACATCCCGGGTGACGGCGGCCGACGGCATCCCCAGCCCCTCGGCGAGCAGCTTGCGCAGATGCAGGATGTACGTCTGCAGCGTGGTCAGCCCGGTACGCGGCGGATGATCGCCCCACAGCTCGGCCATCAGCGACTGCACCGGCACCATCCGGCCGGCGTGGAGCAGCAGCAGGGACAGGACCTTGCGCGGCTTCATCGCGCTGGGCACCCCGGACCGGGCGCCGAGGCCGAGCGTCAGCGGTCCGAGCACGCTCACCCGCATGGGTGGCACCTCTCTTCGGGCTTCATGGGCGGTAGGCACGGACGAGCAGGTCGGCGGCGCTTTCGCAGACGGCCGCGGCCTGCGCGTCGGCGAGCGGGCAGGTGCCGTACATCGACTGGTAGAGGCCCTGCTGGACGATCAGGGCCACGAACTGGCGGGCGGCGGTGGCCGGTTCCGGCACGGTCAGCTCGCCGCGGCCGGTGCGCCGGCCGAGCAGCTCGGCGAGGTGGGTCACCAGTTGCTGGGGCTCTCCCTCGGCACACGCGGGGCGCAGCGAGGGGTGGCGGGCGACCTCGGCGATGACCAGGCGGCGCAGCGCGGAGGCCCGTTCGTCGAGGAGTACGGCGAGCACCCGGTGGCCGAAGTGGATCAGCGCGGTGCGGGCGTCGCCGTCGTCGTACGCCTCGCCGGGCTCGGTGCCGTCCGGTCCGGGAGCGTCCGGGGAACCGGCGGCGAATCCTGCCGCGACCCGCTCCCGTTCCTCCTCGACGGCGGCGATGAACAGCCGTTCCTTGTCGCCGAAGTGGTTGTAGACGGTCTGCTTGGACACGCGGGCCTCGTCCGCGATGACGTCCACGCTCGCCCGGTTGTATCCCTCGCGCAGAAAGACGGCCACGGCCGCCTCCAATATCGCCTGCCGCTTGGCGGGCTGGGGGCCCGCGGGCCGTCCCGCGGCGCTGCGCCGGGGACCGCTGTCCGTCCGCAACGGCCCAACCTCCTCGCTCCGAGCCGGTCTTGCCCTCGATGGACGTGTGAGTCTAGCCTTCGTTTACTGCAATGGACTAGCCCGTCCAGTCCAATTAATTCATCGGCAGATCATGCCGTTTCCGCACCGCTTCACAAGGAGAGCTCCCATGAGCGCACCGGAGAGCAGCGGGGCCCTGAGCCCCCTCACCCTGGCGCCGGAGGCGCAGCGGCAGCTGTTCCTGGAGGCCCGCACGGCCAACACCTTCACCGACGAGCCGGTGACGGACGAGCAGGTCCGCGCGATCCACGAGCTGGTCAAGTACGCGCCCACCTCGATGAACCAGCAGCCGCTCCGGGTGGTCCTGGTGCGCTCGGAGGAGGCGCGCGCCCGGCTGGTGGGGCATATGACGGGGCGTAACCAGGAGAAGACGGCCAAGGCCCCGCTGGTCGCGGTGCTCGCCGCGGACCTGGACTTCCATGAGGAGCTGCCGCGGCTGGTGCCGTTCATGGAGAACCCGCAGCAGTTCTTCGCCGACCCCGGCATGCGGGAGGCGTCGGCACGCTTCAACACCGCGCTGCAGGTGGGCTACTTCATCCTGGGCGTGCGCGCCGCGGGGCTCGCCGCCGGGCCCATGATCGGCTTCGACCACGCGGCCGTCTCCAAGGAGTTCTTCGAGGACGGGCGGCACGCGGCGGTCTGTGTGGTCAACATCGGCAAGCCGGGTCCGGACGCCTGGATGGGCCGGCTGCCGCGGCTGGAGTACGAGGAGGTCGTGCGCACCGTCTGAGACCTCCGCCGGGAGAGTCGGCCGCCCGCTTCACCGCGCCGAGGGGCGCGGGAGCGGGCGGGCCGGTGGGGGCCAGGGGACCCCATGAGCGGTGAGCGGTCTCGGCTCAGCTCTCGATCAGTTCATGGAACGCCACGGTGTCGAAGATGTCCTCCATCCTCGCCGCCTTGCCGTCCCGCATCGTCCACGAGTGGACGAAGTCCAGGGTCACGGTCGTACCGCGGCGCGAGGTCACCTCACGGGTGCCGAACACCACGATCCGGTCGCCCTGTTCGATGAACTCCCGCGGCGCGAGCCTCATCCCGCCCAGCACGGTCGGCACATGGGCGAGGAAGTCCTTGATCCCCGCATGGCCCAGCTTGGTTCCGCCGAGCCCGTACTTGGCCATCCCCTCCGGATGGACCCACTCCACATCGGGGTGCATGCCCGACAGGATCCCCTCGATGTCGCGGTCGCGGAAACCCGCGTAGGAGGCGCGAATGGCCTCGATGTTCGCTGATGCCATGGTGGTCGCCACTCCTCAGACGGCGCTGTGCCGCGACTCGGACGGAAGGTGCTCGGGGTGGAGCGCCTGGAGCGTACGCCGCACGCCCTCGCGCCACGGCACCCGGCAGGGGCCGGTGATCTCGCGCCGCCGGGTGGGGTCGAATTGATAGGTCTCACGGGTGACCTCGCTGGGCACGAGCCGGGCCCGCACCCCGGTGAGCTCCTCCAGATGGCGCACGCAGTCGGTCATCCCGACCGCCTCGTCCCCACCCCAGTTGACCAGCGTGGCCGGGGCCGAGGCGGCCTTCCACAGATGAGGGACGTGGGCGACGAGATCGTCGGTGTGGAGGAGCGAGCACCAGTTCTGGCCCTCCATGGGCACCGGTATCGGCTCGCCCGCGAGCATCCGCTTGAAGTAGAGCATCGGCACCCCGCCGTAGCCGCCGGGGCCGTAGGCGATGTTGAGCCGGGCGATGGTCGTCGGCAGGTTCAGCACCTGGGCGAACGCCCGTACCGCGCCCTCGGCGGCGATCTTGCCCACCGGGTAGGCGGGCAGCCAGTCGGCCACCCCGTCGACGGGGTCGTCCTCCGTGTACGCGTGGTCGAGGGTCTGCCGCTTGTAGAGCGCTCCGGTGGAGACGAAGAGGAACGCCTCCGCCCGCCGGCAGTGGGACATCAGCCGGCCGGTGGCCACCGAGTTGACCTCGATGGCCGCGTTGACGTCGCCGTCCTCACCGCGGCGCACCGCCGAGTGGAAGACATGGGTGAAGTCGTCCGGCAGCCCCTCGTACGCCGCCGCGCCCAGGTCGTTCATGTCCCAGCGGAATGTGGTGATCCCCTGGTCGTTCAGCTCCTTCTCGACACCGGGGGTGCCGAACCGGCCAAGGCACCACACCTCATTGCGCTCGGCCAGCGCCTCGGCCACCGGCCGGGCGACCTGCCCGGTGCCCCCGGTGACCAGGATCTTCTTGCCTTCCACCCTGCTCTTCTCCTTGTGCCTGGCCCGGTCGGGCCGCTGCCTGGCCCGGTCGGGCCGCTGCCTGGCCCCGTCGGGCCTATCCCTGGCCCGCGGTCCGGGCCCGGTCGGCGTCGCCCAGCGCATGGTCGAGTTCCCTGCGCAGAACCGCCTGGAAGGCCGCGACATGCCGCGGGCCCATCAGTGTGTAGTGCTCACCGGGTACGTCCAGATACCGGTTCGGCTCCGTGGTGTGCTCGTCCCACCGGCGCAGCTCGTTCGCCAGCCAGTCCTCCTTGGTGCCGCGCAGCGGGATCGCGTAGAAGACCGTCATGGACCGGGTGGTGCCGCTGGGGTGGTAGTCGCGGCCCAGGGTGGTGAGGCCGTGGGCCAGCTCCGCCCAGGCGCTGAACGTGTCGAGGTCCAGGTCGAGTTCGTCCAGCCGGCCCCGCGGGGCGATCCGCAGCAGATGCGCGAGCTGCTCCGCCTGGGGCAGGGGGCGCAGCTCGGCGGGGAGGTCGAGCGACTGCTTCTTGTTGATCAGGTCGAGGAAGAAGGCGAGGTTGGTCGCGGTCTCGACGAAGTCGAGCTCCTCCATGCGGTACTTGATATGCGGCGGGAGGTTGAAGCTGCCGACGAAGTCGACCCGCTCGCCCTGGGCCTCGAGCGCCTTGGCGATCTCGAAGGCCACGGCGCCGCCGTAGGAGTAGCCGGCGACGGCGTAGGGGCCGTGCGGCTGGCGGGCGCGGATGGCCTCCACATAGCACTCCACCATCTCCTCGAAGCTGGTGAAGGGCTTCTCGTGCTCGTTGAAGCCACGGGCGCGCAGCGCGTAGAACGGCCGGTCGCCGACGAAGTACTTGGCGAGGTTGACGAAGACCAGCACCTCGCCGACGCCGGGGTGGACACAGAACAGCGGGGTCTTCTCGCCGCCGGTCTGCAGCGGTACGACCGGGTCGTACACCGCGGCGTCGGGCGTGCCGCCGTCACCGAGCCGGGCGGCGAGCTGCCGCACCGAAGGCGCCGTGAGCACCGTGATGACCGGCAGGTCCGCGACGCCCAGGCGCCGGTGGACCTGGCGCCGCAGCCGCAGGATGTCCAGCGAGGTACCGCCGAGGTCGAAGAAGCCGGCGGTGGCGCTGATGCGCTCGGGGGCGGTGTCGAACATCTCGGCGTAGATCTCGGCGAGGATTCGCTCGGTCTCGCCCTCGGGCGGGGTGTGGCCGCCGAGCCGGCGGGTGGTCAGCTCCGCGACCCGCTCGATGACGTCGTCGAATCCGCCGGACTCCAGACGGTGACGCATGCGTCGGCGCAGCGTCTTGCCGAGGCTGGTCTTGGGGAAGGCGTCCTTGGGCAGCGGCAGGATGAGGAAGGGCCGAAAGCCCCAGTGGATCACGACGGTGGAGCGCACCGCGGTGATCATGCGGTGCAGCCCGGCCTCGTCGTCGTCCGCCGGTTCCGGGCTGACGGCGATGACGAGCTGCTCGGTGTCGCTGCCGGGGCGGCGGGTCGGGAACGCCGCCACAAAGCCGCTCGCGACATCGTCGAGCTGCTCCAGGGCGGCCTCGATCTCATGGCTGAAGTAGTTGACGCCATTGACGATGACGCTGTCCTTGCTGCGCCCGACGAGGGTCAGCCGGCCCTCGTCGATCCGGCCCAGATCGCCGCTGCGGAACCAGCCGTCGGGGGTGAACGCCGCCTCGGTGGCCGCCTCGTCGTGGTAGTAGCCGGTGGTGATCATCGGCCCGCTGAGCTGCAGCTCGCCGATCTCGCCCGCGGGCAGCGCCCGGTGGTCGTCGTCGGCGACCCGGATCCGCAGCCCCTCGACGGGGGTGCCGAGGTTGGCGAACTCCTGGCCCACGTCGGTGACCGGGAACGCCCGGTTGTAGATGGATCCGGCGCAGGTCTCGGTCATGCCGAAGGCGGGCCAGAGGGCTCCCGCCCGCAGTCCGTACGGAGCGTAATGGGCGAGGAATGCCTCACCGGTCGCGACGACATTCGCCTCACCACCGCTGACGATATGGCGCAGCGCGCTGAGATCGAGCCCTTCACCGCCCGCCGATATCTCCTCCGCTATCTCATGGGCGGAGGAATTGAGCGGACCGAGGAGGAAGTTCGGCGTAAAGGTCATCGTGACCTTGTGGCGGGAGATTATCCGGAGGAACCGCAGCGGCTCCTCGAGAATGACCGCGGCTTCCGCATGCAATTGCTCGGCGCCCACGTACAACGGCAGCATATGCGCTTCCAAGAGCGCGGCCACATGGTCGTAGGAAATCCAGTTGAAGGTGGTGTCGGCGGCGGTGATCTGTTGTTTCCCCGCCTTTCCGGCCATCGACGCCAGGATATTTCCATGGGTGAGCGTGACCGCCTTGGAATTCCCGGTGGAGCCGGAGGTCAGCACCAGCAGGGCGAGGTCCTCCGGGGCCGCGGAGTGCACGGCGGGCGGCTGCCCGCGCTCGGCTCCGGAGGGGTCCGCGGCCTCGTCCCGCAGCTCCTCCACCACGGCCACCGCGAGTCCGGGCACCGTCGGCAGCTCGGCGCGCGTCGCCTCGGTGGTCACCAGCAAGGGACCGTCCAACAGCCGGTTGACATGGGCGAGTTGGGCCGTCCAGCGGGCCGGGTCGCCGGAGATGGGCACCATCGGGCAGGGCACGAAGCCGCCCAGCAGACAGGCCCAGAGAGCGGTCAGGAATTCCGGCTGGCGGTCCAGCAGCAGGGCCACCGTGTCCCGCGGCCGCAATCCCCGGCCGCGGAGTGCGGAGAGGAGGTCGAGCGCCGATTCCAGAAGTTCCGGGTAGGACTGCCGCACGGATTCACTCGCAGCGGGCCCGACCAGATAGCGCACTCCCGAATGGGCGTGGTCGCGCGCCGCCCGCAACAGCAACTGGGCAACCGAGAGCGGCTCCGGGCCTTCCTCTGGTGCCGAGGTATTCAAGGGTTGTGACGTCATTCCCCCCACGGCCCTCTTCCTTCCCGATTCCGAGGCCACGAAGGTAACAGTCCCAAACATTTGTCTCCATGACGCTCTACCAGTGCTCTAGCGAGACTCCAGCGGGGAATTCCCGGGGAGGAGGATTTTCTCGAAGAAGGGTGATGTGGTCCGCAGAGAACGATGGCTGCACCATGCATCCGTCACCGGCTCGCGCGATTGTGCGCAGGTGCGCGGGCACACCGGAAGCGGACGCCGCCGGGGCGGGCGGCAGCCGAGCGCCACCCTCCCGGGCCGGCGCCGACCCGGGCTTGACTCCGCAGGACCGCGATATATCGTGTTCAGCAGAGACACGATATGTTGCGTCGCCGTGACGCCTCGCACGTCCAGTCAGGGGAGGCCAGGGATGTCAGCCGGATCACAGTGGTCGATCACCGCGCCACAGAAGCTCACCTTCGACGACCCGGTGTCGGCCCTCGACGTCCGTATCGCGGGCGGCACCGTCAATGTGGTCGGCACCGGCAATGGTCCCGCCCGCCTCGAGGTCTCGGAGATCGACGGCCCGGCGCTGAAGGTCTCCCACGTCGACGGCACCCTGAGCGTGGGCTACGACGACCTCTCCTGGAAGGGCTTCCGCAAGTGGCTCGGGCAGTGGAACCGCACCGCCCATGTCACCCTCACCGTGCCCGTCGGCACCAGCGCCACGGTCGGCGTGATCGGGGGCTCCGCCGTGGTCTCCGGGCTGGCCGGCCGCGCCGAACTGCGCGGCGTCTCCGGCGACTTCACCCTGCTCGGGCTGACCGGGCCGGTGCGGGCCGAGACCGTCTCCGGCCGGGTCGAGGCGCAGGCCGTCACCGGCGATCTGCGGTTCCACTCCGTCTCCGGCGACCTCACCGTCATCGAGGGCTCCGGGCCCCTGGTACGGGCCGAATCGGTCAGTGGCGACATGGTGCTCGACCTCGCCCCCGTCCCGAAGTGCTCCGACATCGGCCTCACCACCGTCTCCGGCGAGATCGCCATCCGGCTGCCGCACCCCGCCGACGCCGAGATCGAGGCCAACACGGCCAGCGGCTCGGTCTCCAACGCCTTCGACGATCTGCGGGTCAGCGGCCAGTGGGGAGCGGGGGGCACCCCCAGGGGTAGCTGGGGGAGGATCACCGGGCGGCTCGGCGCGGGCAATGGCAGCCTCAAGGCCACCACCGTCTCGGGCGCCATCGCGCTGCTGCGCCGTCCGCCGTCCGAGGACGACACGGACACCACCGACGGCACCCAGGGAAAGGTCCTCTGATGCCCCCCGTATTCGCCCACGGCCGACTGCGCCTGTATCTGCTCAAGCTGCTCGACGAGGCGCCGCGCCACGGCTATGAGGTCATCCGTCTGCTGGAGGAGCGGTTCCAGGGGCTGTACGCGCCCTCGGCGGGCACCGTCTATCCGCGGCTGGCCAAGCTGGAGGCCGAGGGCCTGGTGACCCACTCCACCGAGGGCGGCCGCAAGGTCTACTCCATCACCGACGCCGGACGCGCCGAACTGGCCGACCGCAGCGGTGAGCTGGCCGATCTGGAGCTGGAGATCCGCGAGTCGGTCGCCGAACTCGCCGCCGAGATCCGGGAGGACGTCCGCGGCTCCGCGAGCGATCTGCGGCGGGAGATGCGGGAGGCGGCCCAGCAGGCCCGCTCCTCCGGCGGCACCGGCGGCACCGGCGGCACCGGCGGCACCGGCGGCGCCCAGGACAAGCACGGCCCGTGGGAGGGGTCCTGGGGCGACAAGGAGACCTGGCGGCAGGCGAAGGAGGACATGCGGCGCGCGAAGGAGGAGTGGAAGGAGCAGGCGCGCCGGGCGAAGGAGGAGAGCCGGCGGGCCCGGCAGGACGCCCAGCGCGCCCGTAAGCAGGCCAAGGACGCACAGGACTTCGCGCGCGAGGAGGTCCAGCGGATCGCCCGGCGGGTCCAGGAGCAGACGCAGGAGCACATCCGGGCGGGCGACTGGCAGCAGGCGGTGCGCGAGGGGCTCGCCGAGGTGTCGCGCGGGATGAGCCGGATCTCCCGCCAGGGCAGCTCGCGCTCGGACTGGGGCTGGGGCTGGGACGACGAGACGTCCGGGCCGGAAACCAAGGTCGAGCGGATGGACATGACCAAGCCGGAGGGCGGCGGCAAGGAGGAGAAGCCGACCGGCGGCGGCAGCGGCGCGGCCGGAGTGCGGGAGCCCGAGTGGGCCAGGGACTTCACCCCCTCGGACGCCCCGGCCCGCGATCTGGAACGGCTGCTCGACCGGTTCCGCGACGACATCCGCGACGCGGCCCGCGACCACGGGGTGACGGACGCCCAACTGGCCGACGCCCGCCATCATCTGGGGGCGACCGCGGCGCGCATCACCGCGCTGCTCCGAGGTGACCAGGCATAGGCCCGGCCTCCATCTCGCTCAGGACCGGCTTCCGTCCCACTCAGGACGGCTTCCGTCCACCGCTTGACCTCAACCGCGGTTGAAGTTCCAGGATCGGGGTCGGAGGGGCGCACCACGGGGGGCGCCCCTCCGACCCCGATCCCCTTTTCCTTCTCAGCTCTTCCCGACCGCGAGGAGACCGTCATGTCCGCCCTTCCCGGCTCCGGCCCGCTGCCCGATCTCACCCGGCCCGATGTGGGTGCCGCGCTGTTCAGCACCTGGAGCGTGGGCACGCCGGAACGGCAGCGGGCCGCGGTCGACGCCATCGCCGCCACCTGGGACAGCCGCCCCTGGCCGGCACCCGAGCTGCTCTCCTACAACGTCTACGCGGGTACGGACGGCGATACGCTGATGCACCACTCCCAGTGGGCCGGTGAGGCCGCGTACCACGCCTTCTTCCGGACCCACCGCCAGGAGCGCAACGACGAGATCGACAGCGCGGTCCCCGACCTCAAGCGGCTCGGCCTTTCCTCCTACCGCTACTACCGCGGCTTCCAGGCACCGGCCGCCCAGAGCGATACGCCGGACCCCGGGTCGGCCCCCGGGCTGATCGTCGTCGTCGAGATCGACTTCGACGCCCCCGATCCCGAGCTCCGCCGGTCCTGGACCGACCTGGTCATCGAGGCTCTGGAGAACGAGCCCGACCCCGGCCTGATCTCCGCCGACTTCCATCTGATCGTCGACGGCGAGCGCCATCTGAGCACCGACCGCGCCCGGGTGCTCAACTACGCCCACTGGACCGGCGCGGAGACGTACGAGGCGGCGATGGCGGCCGATGGGCCGCGCGGCGGCGGCTCGTCCGTCTGGGACCGGGTGCGCGACTTCCCCGGTCTGGTGGGTTCCTCGTCCCGCTCCTATCGCTTCCGGCGGAGCTTCGTACCGCCGTCGGCGTCATCGTCGCGGAATTCCGCGAATTCGCCGGAGCGCGAGACCCGGTAGATCATCGCGCGGGCTTCGCGCCAAGCCTCCGGCATATGCTCGCCGCCCTCTCGCCGCCTTCTCGGCGCGGACCGGATCCACCGGGTCTGTTCGAATTCCCTCGCGAATCCCCGGCCCTCATTGCGGCCGTGGAGGGCGGCACGGTATTCAGACCGTCAATACGACCTTGCCGAACAGATCGCCGCCCGCCATCTTCTCGAACCCCTCACGGGCCCGGTCCAGCGGCAGCACCGAGTCGATCACCGGTCGTACGCCGCGGGCGGCGCAGAAGCTCAGCAGGTCCTCCAGCTCGTCCTTCCCGCCCATCGTGGAGCCGACGACCTTCAGCTCCAGGAAGAAGATCCGGTTGAGCTCGGTGGCCTTCGGGTTGGGGCCGCTGGTGGCGCCCGAAATCACCAGGGTGCCGCCGGGCTTGAGGGACTTCACCGAATGCGACCAGGTCGCGGCGCCCACCGTCTCGATCACGGCGTCCACTCGGCGCGGCAGCCGCTCCCCCGGTTCGTGCGCGCTCTCGGCGCCCAGCTCGACGGCGCGGGCCCGCTTGGCCTCGTCACGGCTGGTGGCCAGCATCCGCAGCCCGGCGGCCGCGCCGAGCACGATCGCGGCGGTGGCCACACCGCCGCCGGCGCCCTGGACCAGGACGCTGTCGCCGGGGCGCACCCCCGCGTTGGTGAACAGCATGCGGTACGCGGTCAGCCAGGCGGTGGGCAGGCAGGCGGCCTCCTCGAAGGAGAGCTCCTTGGGCTTGGGCAGCAGATTCCAGCTGGGGACGGTCACCTTCTCGGCGAAGGTGCCCTGGTAGCGCTCGGTGAGGATGGTGCGGGGCTCCTTCGGGCCGACGCCGTGTCCGCTCTGGCCGATGACGGAGTGGAGGACGACCTCGTTGCCGTCCTCGTCGATCCCGGCCGCGTCGCAGCCGAGGATCATCGGAAGCGACTCCTCGCCGAGGCCCACACCGCGCAGTGACCACAGGTCGTGGTGGTTGAGCGAGGCGGCCTTGACGTTCACGGTCGTCCAGCCGGGCCGGGCCTGCGGCTCGGGGCGCTCCCCCAGTTCGAGGCCGCTCAGCGGCTGGTCACGGTCGATACGTGCGGCATAGGCAGCGAACATGATCCCGACCTTAGGCCGCCCGGCGACCCCACGGAACCACGCCACGGTGTGACCCCGCTCGCCCACCGCGCACAAGCCCACGGGCCGGTCCGCCCCTCCGGCTGAGGGGCGGACCGGCCCGTGATGGCACAGTCCGCGATGGCCCGGCGCGCGATGACACCTGGGCCCTGGCGGGCGTCAGCGGCGGGCGACGCCCTCCGCACGGGCGGCCGCGGCGACGGCCGCGGTCACGGCGGGGGCGACCCGGTCGTCGAACGGCGAGGGGATGACCTTGTCCGCGCTCAGCTCATCGGCCACCACCGCGGCCAGCGCCTCGGCGGCCGCGAGCTTCATGCCCTCGGTGATCCGGGAGGCGCGGACCTGGAGGGCGCCCGCGAAGATGCCGGGGAAGGCGAGGACGTTGTTGATCTGGTTGGGGAAGTCGCTGCGCCCGGTGGCGACCACGGCCGCGTACCGGTGGGCGACGTCCGGGTGGATCTCCGGGTTGGGGTTGGCCATCGCGAAGATGAAGGCGCCCGACGCCATCTTCGCCACCGCGTCCTCCGGCACCGTGCCGCCGCTGACGCCGATGAAGACGTCGGCGCCGTCCAGCGCGGCCTCCAGGGATCCGGTGAGCCCGGCCTTGTTGGTGAACCCGGCCAGCTCGCGCTTGACGTCGGTGAGGTCCTCGCGGTCCTGGGAGACGACGCCCTTGCGGTCGCACACGGCGACATCGCCGATGCCCGCCTCGGTGAGGATCCGGGCGATGGCCACACCGGCGGCACCGGCGCCGGAGATGACGGCGCGCAGCCGGCCCAGCGCGCGGTCCGTCAGCCTGGCGGCGTTGCGCAGCGCGGCGAGGGTGACCACCGCCGTGCCGTGCTGGTCGTCATGGAAGATCGGGATGTCGACCCGCTCCTGGAGCTTGCGCTCGATCTCGAAGCAGCGGGGCGCGGAGATGTCCTCCAGATTGACGCCACCGAACGAGGGCGCGAGCCGGGCGACGGTCTCCACGATCTCGTCCACGTCCCGGCAGTCGAGCGCGATCGGCACCGCGTCCACACCGCCGAACTGCTTGAAGAGGATCGCCTTGCCCTCCATGACCGGGAGGGACGCCTCCGGGCCGATGTCGCCGAGCCCCAGCACCGCGCTGCCGTCCGTCACCACGGCGACGACCTGGGACTTCCAGGTGTAGTCGTGGACGAGCTCGGGCTGCTCGGCGATGGCGCTGCAGACCTTGGCCACGCCCGGTGTGTACGCGAGGGACAGGTCGTCCCGGTTGCGCACGGGCACGGTCGCCTGGACGGCCATCTTGCCGCCGCGGTGCAGGGCGAAAGCCGGATCGAAGGGCTCTTCGCCCGTCACGCCGTCGGCTCCTTCACCACTGCCGCTTGTGCTGTCGCTGCGAGGATTGACCATCTCCGCTGCCACTGTTTGACCCCTTTGTCGTTTTTCTGTCGAGGGTATCCGCCCCAGGTTCGGAGCGGGCGGGCACCGCGTCGTCCCATTCAGCGGATGACCACCGCATGGGTCTGGGTACGAACGCCGGGCGCGTCGCACACACGCCCTGAGCCCCGGGTGAGGGGTGCCGTCTGTTCTACCTGAAGCGCGCGTCGAGCGACGAGCGAGTTCTGGTGCGATGACGCCGGAAAACCGGGCATTAAGGCTGGAGGCGGGCGAATCTCTAGGGAAAGTCCATGCCTCCGTCACGCGCTGTTCTCCGCGTGATCATGAGCCCGCCCCGCGTCTCCGGCCGCCGCTGTCCGGCCGGTGCCGCTGTCCGGTTGTGCACCACGGGGATCGCCCGTTATCCGATTTTGACATGGCCAGCGGCCCGCACGGGCCTGTCCGATGACAAGATGCCCCAATCACACGAGATCGCGACACCCACAAACGTGTTCCCCAGATCTCGCCCCCTCACCCTGCCGGAGGAACCAGCATGACCGCCAGCTTCACGCCCCGTGGGGCCACCCTGAAGTCCCGGATGGCCTCCGTCGGCGCGATAGCGGTGGCAGGCGCCTTGCTGCTGACGGGCTGCGGCGATCAGACCGACAAGGCCACCGGTGGGTCGAACACCAACGCGGCCCCGCTCTTCAACCAGCTCCCCAAGGAGATCCAGAGCGCCAAGGTGATCAAGGTCGGCTCGGACATCAACTATCCGCCGGTCGAGTTCAAGAAGAACGGCGAGGTCATGGGCATCGACCCGGACATCGCCGACGCTCTTGGCAAGCAGCTCGGGGTGAAGTTCGAGTTCAACAACGGCACCTTCGACACCCTGCTCTCGGGCCTGCGCTCCAAGCGATACGACATCGCCATGTCGGCCATGACCGACAACAAGGGCCGCCAGGAGGGTGTCGACCCGGACACCGGCAAGAAGGCGGGCGAGGGCGTCGACTTCGTCGACTACTTCACCGCGGGTGTCTCCATCTACACCAAGAAGGGCGCCAACACGGGGATCAAGACGTGGGACGACCTGTGCGGCAAGAAGATCGTCGTGCAGCGCGGCACCGTCTCCCACGACCTGGCCAAGGCCCAGTCGAAGACCTGCCAGAAGAACGGCAAGGGCAAGATCTCGGTCGAGGCGTTCGGCAATGACACCGAGGCCCAGACCCGGCTGCGCGGCGGTGGCGCCATCGCCGGCTCCAGCGACTTCCCGGTCGCCGCGTACGCGGTGAAGACCTCCGGCGGCGGCAAGGACTTCGAGCTCGTCGGCGACCAGGTGGAGGCGGCCCCGTACGGCATGGCCATCGCCAAGAAGAACACCCAGCTACGCGATGCCATCAAGCAGGCCCTCGCCCTGATCATCGCGAACGGCGACTACGACAAGATCATCGCGAAGTGGGGCGTCAAGGAAGGCGCGGTCACCAAGGCCATCATCAACGGCGGCAAGTGATCCGGCCCTCCCCCGTCCGCGCTCGCGCTGAAAGGCACCATCCGTGACACAGAAGATCGAAAAGGCGGATCCGGCCGACGCCCCGCCGACGCCGGCGCCGGAGAACATCAAGGCCATCCCGGTGCGGCACTACGGCCGCTGGGTCTCCGCGGTCATCACCATCGCCGTGCTCTTCCTGCTCATCTCCGCCTTCGCCCGCGGCGATGTGAACTGGGACGCCATCCCGGACTACTTCTTCGACGGCGAGGTCCTCAGGGGCGTCCGCAACACCGTCTGGATCACCATCCTCTCGATGGTGCTCGGCGTGGTCCTCGGCATCATCCTCGCCGTGATGCGGCTGTCGAAGAACCCGGTGACCGCCTCCATCGCCTGGGGCTATATCTGGTTCTTCCGCGGCACCCCGGTCTATGTGCAGCTGCTGGTCTGGTTCAACCTCGGCCTGGTGTTCGACTACATCAACATCATGCCGATCTACAAGGACGAGTGGTCGGACTTCATGACCCCGTTCCTGGCCGCCCTGCTGGGTCTGGGGCTGAACGAGGCCGCGTACATGGCCGAGATCTGCCGGGCGGGCCTCCAGTCGGTCGACGAGGGTCAGTCCGAGGCCGCCCAGGCGCTCGGCATGAGCCACGCCAAGACGCTGCGCCGGGTGGTGCTGCCGCAGGCGATGCGGGTGATCGTGCCGCCGACGGGCAATGAGTTCATCAACATGCTCAAGAC
Source organism: Streptomyces sp. 11-1-2 (assembly GCF_003595545.1). Lineage (NCBI taxonomy): Bacteria > Bacillati > Actinomycetota > Actinomycetes > Kitasatosporales > Streptomycetaceae > Streptomyces > Streptomyces sp. 11-1-2. Next base: position 7,306,232 of record NZ_CP022545.1, on the reverse strand, counting down.
CACCTCGCTGGTGATCGCGGTGCAGTACTGGGATCTGCTGCAGGCCACCTCCGAGGTCGGCCAGAACTCCGGTGCCACGGCGGAGATGCTCTTCCTGGCGGCCGCCTGGTACCTGATCCTCACCTCCGTCCTGAGCGTGGGCCAGTACTACCTGGAGCGGTACTACGCGCGCGGCTCGAGCCGCAGCCTGCCGGCCACCCCGCTGCAGCGGGTCCGGGCCAATCTGCTCTCCTTCAGCAACCGCTCCGGAGGTGTCGGCGCATGACCGCCATGGTGAAGGCCGAAGGCGTCCACAAGTCCTTCGGCCCGGTACAGGTCCTCAAGGGCATCGACCTCGAGGTCGCGCCGCGCGAGGTGTTCTGCCTGATCGGCCCGTCCGGCTCCGGCAAGTCCACCTTCCTGCGCTGCATCAACCACCTGGAGAAGATCAACTCCGGGCGGCTGTACGTCGACGGCGACCTGGTCGGCTACCGCCAGAAGGGCGACAAGCTCTACGAGCTCAAGGACCGCGAGGTCGCCGAGAAGCGGCGCGACATCGGCATGGTCTTCCAGCGCTTCAACCTCTTCCCGCACATGACCGCGCTGGAGAACGTGATCGAGGCGCCGGTCCAGGTCAAGCGCGAGACCAAGGCGGTCGCGCGGGAGCGCGCGCTGAAGCTGCTGGACCGGGTGGGCCTCGCCGACAAGGCGGCCAACTACCCCTCCCAGCTCTCCGGCGGCCAGCAGCAGCGCGTCGCGATCGCGCGGGCGCTGGCGATGGAGCCGAAGCTGATGCTCTTCGACGAGCCCACCTCGGCGCTCGACCCGGAGCTGGTGGGCGATGTGCTCGATGTGATGCGCGGGCTCGCGGAGGACGGCATGACGATGATCGTCGTCACGCATGAGATGGGCTTCGCCCGCGAGGTCGGGGACTCGGTCGTCTTCATGGACGACGGCGTGGTGGTGGAGTCCGGGCACCCCCGTGAGGTGCTGACCAATCCGCGGCATGAGCGGACGAAGTCGTTCCTCTCCAAGGTGCTGTAGCCGCTGTCACGGCCGCGAGGGCGGTACGGGCAGGTGCCCGTACCGCCCTCGCGCCGTTGGCCCGCCGCTCAGGTGGTCACTTCAGCCCGAGCACCATCGCGTCCGAGGGCGAGCACCATACGGCCCGTGCCTCCCCGAAGCCCCCCTCGCGCAGCGCCTCGGCATGCCAGGCGACGGACTGTGTCTCCCCGTCCGCGTGGTCGCCGTCGGCCGGATTACCGAAGATCGTGAACCGCTCGGCCACCGGCCCGGCCAGCACCTCGTCCCGTGCCGCGGCCTGCCACCACTGGGCCCAGTCCTGCGCGCCCTCGGCCTGGGCCCGGGCCTGCCGCTCCTTCTGGAACGCGTGGTCGGCGGCGTTTAGCCGGGGCGTGGCGGGATCGGGCATATGGTCCGCGTTGAGGAACACCCCGCCCTCCCGTACGACGCCCGCGATCTGCCCGTACAGCACCCGCAGCTCGTCCGAGCGCAGCCAGTGGAGCGCCGTGGCGGTCAGGACGGCGTCGTACGTACGGTGCGGCAGCCGCCCGGTCCACCCGGGGTCGCGCAGATCGGCGGTCACGAACTCGGCGCGCGGCTCGGCCGCGAGGTGGCCGCGGGCGATCGTCAGCAGCGCGGGGTCGAGGTCCACGCCGGTGCTGGTGGCGCCCGGGAACCGGCGCAGCGCCCGGTCCGAGATACTGCCCGTGCCGCACGCGAGGTCGAGGATCCTCGGCTCCGGGCCGACGACGGCCTCGACCGCGTCGAGCATCACCCGGAACCGCTCCTCACGATCGGGGAGGTACCACTCCTGCTGCCGGTCCCAGCTCCGCTGCCACGCCTGCCAGTCCGCCACGGCGACGGTGTCCGTCATCGAGCTCCTCCAAGCCATGCGTCATCGTCTCCGGCGCAGCCGCCCCGTAATACCCTCGTAGGCAGAACGCCTCTTACCCGACTCTAGATGCCCCGTCGTAAGGACCACAAGTGGAACTGGCTTATTACTCGGATCTCGCCGTGCGCCTGGTCAACAGCGAGGAGCCAAGCCGCGGCACCGACACCCTGACCTCGGTGGAGGCCGTGCGGACGCTCTTCGGGGAGAGCCGGCAGGCGGCCCGTCGGACGACGGACGCCGATGTCACCCGGCTGAGGTCGGTCAGGGCCCGGCTGCGTGCCGTCTTCGAGGCGGCGGCGGGCGGCGACGAGGTGCTGGCGGTGGACCTGCTGAACGCGCTGCTCATCGAGTTCCCGGTGAGTCCGCAGATCTCCGGCCATGAGACCCGTGACGACGACGACCGCCCCAAGTGGCATATGCATATCGCGGACTACGCCGCCAACGCGGGCGCCGGATACGCCGCGACCGCCTCGATGGGGCTGGCCTTCCACCTCACCGAACTGGGCGCCGACCGGCTGGGCATCTGTGAGGCGTCACCCTGTCGCAACGCCTATCTCGACACCTCGACCAATCGATCCCGGCGCTACTGCTCCGACCGCTGCGCGACCCGCGCCAATGTGGCCGCCTACCGCGCGCGCAAACGCCTGGACGCCGAGCGGTCGCCCGGCGCCGAACGCAGCCGGCGCCAGGACCGCGAGCCCACCGGCCGTACGGCGGACACCGCCCAGAAGACCAGCCCGGCCATGGACCGCTGACCACCGCGCCCGGCGCCCGGCCGCGGCCGCAGCCGCAGCCATGCCCGGGCCACCACCAGCTCGTCCGGCACGACGCCGAACTCCCGGCTGTCGTTCTCCACATACGGGTTGTCACCCTTGACCCACCAGCCGCCCTCGCGCCGCTCCACCGCGCGCTTGACGATCAGCAGGTCCTGCCGGAACGGATGGCGCACCACCACCACGTCCCCCGGCCGCACCGGCGCCCCGTAGCGGACCACCAACTGGTCGCCGGGGTACAGCGTCGGCTGCATCGACGGGTTGTACACCTCCGCGAGCCCGATCCGCAGCAGTCCGCGCTGGTCGCGGTCGGGCTCCTGCCCGCGATCGCCCAGCTGCTCCCGCATCACGGCACCTCCGGTCCTCACCCTGCACCCATCACGATCCCAGGCATCCCAGCCTGACACCGGACTTTTGACCTAAGCCCCCCGGGGCACCCGAGAAAAGGCTTCCCCCACGGAGTAATCTCGCACCTGAGAAGACGATCACGAATGGAAGGACAGCTCTATGCTCTCCCGCCTGTTCGCCCCGAAGGTTCAGGTCAGCGCACACTGCGACCTGCCCTGCGGTGTGTACGACCCGGCCCAGGCCCGTATCGAGGCCGAGTCCGTCAAGGCCGTCCAGGAGAAGTACCAGGCCAACGAGGACCCGCACTTCCGCGCCCGCGCCACCGTCATCAAGGAGGAGCGCGCGGAGCTCGCCAAGCACCATGTGTCGGTGCTGTGGAGCGACTACTTCAAGCCCCCGCACTTCGAGAAGTACCCGGAGCTGCACCAGCTGGTCAACGACACCCTCAAGGCCCTGAGCGCGGCCAAGGGCTCGACCGACCCGGCCACGGGGCAGAAGGCACTGGACTACATCGCCCAGATCGACAAGATCTTCTGGGCGACCAAGAAGGGCTGACCCTGCCTTTCCCCAGCACCACAAGACCGCACCCGAGCCGCCCCGAGTGGCCCGGGTGCGGTCTTCTTTGTGCGGCCGCAGGGACGAGCTGGCAGCGCGGTCGGCACATGCCGGGTCAGATGCCCTCGCGCGGCGAGGGCATCGACTCTTCTGCCATGGGTTCTCGTCAAGCCGCATCGGTTCCGCTTGAAGCAGCGGATGCAGCTGTCCGCTTGGCCGGCAGCCGCCCCGCCCACGCTCGGGCCTCGGCCAGGTGTTCAGCCTGCAGCCCGGTACGGGGATCCGGTTGGATCAGCAAGGTCGCCGCGCCGCGGGCGGTGCGCCCCACGGCCCAGGCATGGTCGAGGCCGGTGAAATCGTCGTCGATCCATACAGCAGGGGCGTCAGCGAGCCACGCGTCGACATAGTCGCGCTTCCACAGGTAGCCGTTGGGGTGACTGGTGGTGATCTTCGGGCGCGGCAGATCGACATGCGGCAGGTGCGGGAGACCGAGGAGCGGCCCGATGAGAGTGATGGCGTCCTGGCGCCAGCTGGTGCACCAGACGGGCGCGACCAGGCCGGTACGGATCACGTCCATCAGCATGGGGCCGTGTGCGGGGTTGAGCCAGATGGTGACCGGGTCGTCGGCGCCACGGCCGGTGGGAACGACGTCGTGGCGGGTGTGGGTGGCCGGAGGCGAGCCGTCCGCGTCAGGGAAGGGTATGAGGACGCCGTCGATGTCGAGGAGCAGGCAGGGCGGGCGCATCGGTTCCTCCAGGGGAAGCCGTGGCGAAGGACTGTCAGAACCTGCGAGCGCGGATCAGCAGGGTGGTGGGCCAGTGGCCCGTGCGGGCGTCGTAGAACTCCTGGACCGAGGTGAGCCGGAAGCCCGCTTGGCTGAGGTGCTTCTCCCACCGGTCGGGGGAAAACTCCCAGCGGGCGATGGCGAGCCTGGTGCGGTCGGGAAGAGTGACGTAGTCGCGGCGGGGACGATCGTCGCCCGAGGGGCTTCGGCCGCCACGCTGCGGGTGGGGGACGGAGAAGGCGAGCACCCGGCCGGGCGTGAGGCGCTGGGCGATGGCCGGCAGCAGGAGCTCAGGAGCAATGAGCCCTACGGCGCCGAAGACGGAGTAGATCGCGTCGAACTGCTCGTCGGAGGCTTGCAGGTAGTGCAGGGCGTGGCCGGCGACAAAGGTGAGGTTGTTCAGCCGTCCGTAGTGGGAGCGGGCGCGGCGGACCTGGAGACCGACCAGGTCGACGCCGGTGACGTGAGCCCCGTGGCGGGTGGCGAGATGGGCGGCGTTGTGGCCGGGGCCGCAGCCGAGTTCCAGTAGCCGCTTGCCGCGCAGGTCGGGGCCGAGGACGTCGGCGCCGGGCCCTTGGCCGGGCCGGGTGGTCCACTCCGTCCGGGCAGGTACGGCGAGGGGTTCGGCCAGTCCGGCGGCGGTGCGCTGGAGGGTGTGCGCGTGCCATGGGGAAGCCTGGGCGAGCACGTCAGATCTCCAGAAAGTGGAGGACGTCGGTGAGGTGGCGGCGGACGGCCTTGATGTAGGCGGGGTCGGTGGCCGGGTTGTTGATCCAGCGGATGGACTGCTCCACGAACCACTCGACGGCCCACATGCGGTGCCAGCCCAGGGCCCAGTTCTCGGCGGTGAGCCCGCCGCGCGGGGCGAGGGCGTCGGGGCTGCCGCCGGCAGTGACGTACTGCTCCAGGAAGCCGCGCAGGCGCACAGGGTGCGGGGGCTCGATGGTGCCGTGCCAGCTGGCGAGGTCGAGCAGGCCGGGGCCGGTGAAGGCGCGGGCGAAGTCCAGCAGCCGCCAGCCACGCTCGCCGATGTGAAGGCTGGTGGGGTGGAACTCGGAGTGCACCCAGCCGAACGGTGCCAGCGTCGCTCCGGCCGAGCGGGCGTCGGCGACCTGGGCGATCCGGTCGAGCGCGTCCTCGACGTCGTCGGCGTCCCGCCACCGGTCGGCCTTGCGCAACCGTTCGAGATGCTCCAGCGCACGGGCCGGCAGCGTGCGCAGCCGCTCCTGGCCGAGGACGGGCAAGGGCGGAGCCGTATGGGTACCGTGCAGGACCACAGCCGCGGCGACGCCGTCCAGGTCATCGGCCTCGCGGACAGACGGCCCAAGGTCCTCCATGAGCAGGCCGAGCCAGCCGTCCAGAACGGCGGAGGCGTGGACCTGAGGGACGGGAAGACCGAGAGTGTGGGCCAGGCGGAGGGCTTGGTCCTCGCTGTCGAACGGCTTCTTGGCGTACTTGAAGATGGCCGTGGTGCCGTCTGGAAAGGTCACGCGCTCAACGCCGGACATGGACCACACGCGTACCTCCTCCCGTACGGCGGTGGACTGGCCGGTCGCGGTGAGCAGGTTGTCGAGGAGTTCGGCGCTGGGATTCGGGCTCATGGGGGCTCCGGTCGGTGGGAGGCGTCCGGGGCGGGCGAGAAATGCCGCCCCGCCCCGGAGCCTGATCGGGTGGTGGGTTACGCGGCGGGGCTCACACGGTGGGCGTAGACCTGCTCGATCCAGCCCGCCTTGAACGCGGCAAGGTCGTCACGGAAGTTCGCCATCGAGGCACCGTAGGGCGCGACCACACCGCCGGCCTGGTCCGGCACAGACTGGCAGCCATGCACGAGCCGGCCACCGAGCGCGGCGTGAGCCTTGATGGACTCGATCCGGCGGTGCTCGTTGAACCAGCCGCCGTGGTACACCTCGTCGAGCATCCCGCCCATCTCGTCGTCCAGGTCGAAGACGGCGGAGGTGGCGGCGGGGAAGAACCAGCACGGGCCGACGTTGGAGATGTGGCCGTCCAGCTCGACCTTGTTGAGCGCCATGAGCGTGGCCGCCTCGCGGAGCATCCGCAGGTGGTCGGCGGTGATCTGCGGCAGGCCGAGGCCGGCCAGGTGCTCCTCGCGGAAGAGGCGGGCGTACACCTCGTACGCGGTGGCCAGGACACGAGCGGCGTCCGAGGTGGACTCGCCGTGGTTCTTGATGAAGTCGAGTGCGAGCTGTTCGACCGCGCTCTCGGTCGTCTCGTGCACGCCGAGGAGCTGGGCCTTGACCAGCTCCCAGTCGGCGACGAGCCAGCTGCTGGACTCGAAGCGGAAGAAGTAGTCGGCCGGATCGATGGTGATGCGCCGGCCGTCGATCTGGATGCCGGGCAGGCGGCTCCAGCGCGGGTCGAACGCCTCGGGCAGCTCGACCGTGAAGGCCGTGGTGTCGATGGTGGTCACCGTGTCTCCGTCTCTGTTCGGCCGGGATCGGGCACAGGAATGCCCGAACCCGGTGTGGGTGTACGGAACTTCGGGGAGCCGCCCGGACCAAGGGGAGCCTGGATCACGGTCGCGCCGTTCCGGGCGGCTACTGATAAGTGAACCGGTGGTCACGCTCAGTGGGTACGGTGGAAGGCAGTTGAAGCGGTATACGCGGTTTACAGCTCCGGAGCGGAGGCAATCGTGGCGGGGCAGAGAAACCCCAACTCCCGTCTGCGCGATGTCATCGACTCGGCCGACTGCACCTACGAGACCCTCGCCAGAGACGTGCGGCGTATCGCCGCCGAGAACGGCGAGATCCTCCAGACCAACAAGTCGGCCATCTCGCACTGGGTGAACGGCACCCGCACCCCTTCGGGCCGGGTAGGCCAGTACCTCGCCGAGGCGCTGTCCCGCCGAGCGGGACGCACGATCACCCAGACCGAGATCGGCCTCCGCGCCGGCGAGGCCGAAGAGTCGGCGGAATCCGACCCCGTCCTAGCCGTCACCGACCTGGGCCGCGCCGACGTCGAGCGCCGCCGCTTCCTCGCCATCGCGGCCTTCACCACCGCCGGCGTCGCCATGCCACTCGGCTACGACCACGAGGCCACCGCCCGCATGCTCCGCCTCCGCACCGGCACATCCGTGGTCGGGGTGGAGGACGTGGACGTCGTACGGCAGATCACCACGGCCTTCAGCGCGGCCGACGAACGCCTTGGGGGTGGCCACGGCCTGACCACGGTCACCGCATACCTCGCCGACACCGCCGCCCCCATGCTTCGGGGCCGATTTCACGGCGAAGTCTTACGTCGGGCCGCGTTCGGCGCGGTCGCCGAACTCGCCTACCTGGCTGGTTGGAAACACCACGACCTCGGGCACGAAGGCGCAGCCCAGCGCTACTACCAGGTCGGCTACCAACTCGCCTGCGAAGCGGACCCGCACGGCCACGCCGCCTGGATGATGCGCGCCCTCGCCCACCAAGCCCTCAGCCTCAAACAGCCCCACCACTGCGTCGACCTCGTCGAAGGCGCCCTGCAGCGCGGGCTCGGCCGCGTCGACGGCCAGACCGAGGCCCTGCTCCACATCACCCACGCCCGCGCCTACGCAGCCGTCAACGAGCACCCCCTGGCCGTGCGTGCCCTCCTCGCCGCCGAAGCCGCCCTGCAACGGGAGGACGGCCCTCAGCCCAGCTACTCCCGCGTGAGCGGCCCCGCCGCCGGGACCGTCACCAGCCACACCGCCCGCACCCTGACCGACCTCGCCGACCATATCGGCACCGAACAACAGCACCGCTACGCGCTCACCCGCTGGGACCCTGCGAAGTGCAAGCGCGTCCACGCCCTCACCCACGCCGACCTCGGCGACAGCCTCGCCGCCCAGGCCCGCGCCGACGAAGCCGTCGCCGCCTGGACCCAAGCCTTGGTCCTCATGGAAGGCATGACCTCCGACCGCACCCGCAAGGCGATCACCTCGATCCGCTCCACCCTCGCGGTCTACCAGCGCCGCAAAGTGCCCGGAGCCGCCGATCTCGCACGCCGCGCCCGCGAAGCCCTCGCCTAACATGCCCAACAACCCGCCTGACGAAGGGAACACCGTGACCCAGCAGACCGACGACCAGCCGAAGGCCCCCAAACCGGCGCTCGAATCGATGACCCTGCTGGTCTCCGGCGTCATCGTCCACGACAAGGCCACCAACCGCGTCGTCCTCCTCCAGCGCAGCGAAAACGCCAAGTTCGCCCAGGGCCTGTGGGACCTCCCCGTCGGAAAAAGCGAGCCAGGCGAGCCCATCACCGAAACCGCCGTCCGTGAGCTCCACGAGGAGACGGGCCTCACAGTGAAGCCCGAGTCCCTCAAGGTCGCCCACATCATCCACGGCGCCTGGGGCGTCGAAGCCCCCAACGGCTTCCTCACGGTCGTGTTCGCCGCCCACGAATGGACCGGCGAACCGGAAAACCGCGAACCCCGCAAGCACTCCCAGGTCCGCTGGGTCGACGCCGACGACATCCCCGAGAACTTCGTGGACACCACGTCAAGCGCCCTCCACCGGTACCTTGCGGGAGCCTCAGAAGTCTCCCTGGACGGCTGGCGATAGAGGCTGCGATGCGGCTCGACCAGTTGCCAGAGCACGACGGAGGCAGAGAGTGGGCGAGAAGTCGTGACTGGGTGCGGCCAGATTCTGTCCCGAAAGTAGCCCCGTCTGTCCCATGACTACGGTGACTTGCGGACCGGGCCTATAGGCGTCGCGGTGGTCAAGAGGGTCATACTGCCCTCCTGAGCCTGGGGCTCGATCCCCAGCTCCTCAAAGAGGGCACAACTGGCCCCGAAGAGGCGCACCGACTCCGTCGTCCTGCCCTCGGCGAGTTCTGCGGCGCTCAGAGCCATCATGCTCTCGGCCATGGCTACCTTGCTGCCCATGAACGACGAGACCTGCAAGGCACGTCTGGCCAAGCGGACAGCCAGGCCTCCGTCCTGTTCCAGAACCGCCACACGTGAACGCTCAGCCAGTGCCAAGCGCTCCCCTTGGGCGTTTCCGATCTCCCGGAAAGCGCGGACCGCTCTGGCCAGGCAGACGCTCGCCTCGGACAGCGCCCCCTTCATCATCATGGTCACGCCGGAGAGCAGAAGACAGTTGGCTTTGCCCAAACGGCTCTCAAGGTGCCCATACGCTGTCGAGGCGCGGCTCACATGTACCAGCGCCTCATCGAGAGCCCCTTGGTGGGCGAGCACTTGGGCGCTCAGCAAGTTCGTGTCGGCCACGCCGAGCTCGTTGCCAATGGAGGCGTACAAGGATGCGGCATCGCGCAGCGATCCGTGGGCCGCATCCGCATCGCCATCGGTTAGCTCCAGGAAGGACAGTTCCGCCCGAGACGCGGCCTCACCGAGCCGGTCGCCGATCTCCCGGTAGAGACTGAGTGCCTCGTGGAGCGCGTTCCGGCTCTCCTGCGCGCGTCCCTCGCGCAGGTAGATCCCTCCTTCCTCCCGCAGGGCATTGGCTACGCCGAGTCGGAAGCCGAGACCGCGGTACTTTCGGACGGCTAGGCGCAGTGCCTTCCTGCTCCCGCCGTACCGGCCGACCCTGCGCAGCGCGGTGCCGTGCTCCCAATGGACGTTGCCCTCCCCCAGTACGTCCCCGAGTTCCTCGTAAAGTTTCGCGGCAACGCTGAAGCGCTTAGAGGCCGTGACGTAGTCGGCCTGTCGGGCCGCGACGGATCCCAGGGCCAACTGGCAGTTCGCCCCGTTCTGGGTATCACCGGTGGCCAGGCAGATATCGAAGGCTTGGCTCAACAGCTCCTTCGCTCTCGTGAGCTCGCTCCGCCGCTGCGACACGCACCCCAGGAGGAACAGAGCCTTGGCCTCCTCTCGCGCGAGGTCTTCCTCGCGGGCGATCCAGAGTGCCTGTTCGGCCTCGACGACGGCGTCGTCCAACCGACCTTGGTGGAGGGAGATGTCGGACCTGAGCGTCAGGGCGTGGCTCACCAAGCCTGCCCTCGTGCGGAGGAGGCCCTCGCGGACCTCGTGGGCGGTGACGAGCTCAATCACTCTAAGACCGGAGTCGTAGTCACATGCCAGGTTCGCCGACTGGAAGAGGCGGTACCACTCCCCTTCCTTGCTCGTGTCGCCGGAGCAGAACCGGTGGTACAGCTCGTTCTCCAGATCACCCGAGCGGGAGAAGTAGGCGGCCGCACGCCCATGCCATTCCATGAGCCGCAGCGGCTCCTGACCCCCGAGGTGGCTGAGGATGGCGCCTCGGACCAGTGGGTGGATGTGCCACGACGGCCTCTGCCGGTGAGCCCTGCGCAACTGGACGAAGGAGTACGCGGTGAGGCTCTCGAACCACTGCTCGTCCTGCGGGGCCTTCGCCAACACCGCAGTGATGGCCTCCTTGACCACTGACCTCAGGGTCGCCGCAGCGACGACGACGGCTCTCCTGGGCTCCGGGATGCGGCTCAGGAACACCCGGGGAAGCCACCCCTCGGCGGGGCGGTCACGTGCTATTCGTTCAAGCTCGAAGAGGTCGATCTCGCCCCAGTCGAGGATCGCCGCGGTGTCGCTAAGCATGCTGGTCCAACCGGGGTGGCCCTTGCACAGGCGGTACACGGCCTGCTGGAACCCGTCAGCCTCTTGACCGCGCGAGGCCAGATAGGCGTCGCTATCGGTCGAGGACCAGTTCCGCAGCTCCCTACGCCGACAACGGATTCCGGACTTTATCGGAACCTCCTCACGGCCGGCGAGCACCAGTTTCAGCCCCTTCGCGCCGCCCAGGAGGTGGGGGACAAAGCGATTGGCGAACCAATGACCGATCTCGTCTGCGCCCCGGGCTCCTCCACTGGCCTCGAAATAGGCGACCTCGTCGAGGTAGTAGAGACGCTCGGTGGTGTCCACGAACAGGACCCGACCTGACAGGTCCGCCTTCCGCAGGTCGTCACACAACGCCCGCACCAGCTTCGACCTGTTTAGCGCCCGGAGGTTCGCCAGCGGCTCCGTGATGCTGCCGGCGCTCAGGGAGACCGGAGAGTCGACGATCGACGAGTTGCCCCGGGCCGTCACCGTCGCCTTCAGCGTGATGTTGCGGGTGAGCAGGGCTTGTTCGTCGGCGTCGGCCCGGTCCGCTGCACGGCGGTAGGCGGGGGTGCCGGTCCCGCACCACCCACCTAACACCTCGGCGAGTTCGTCAAGGAGCTCCCGAGCAGCGTCTGCGGAGCCAGAGGAAGGGTTCCGCCGGCCGGCCGTGTACTCGAGGTCCACGACGTATCCGTCCTTCGGACAGCGCGCGGCGAGGTGTTCAACCAGAGTGGACTTCCCCTGGCCCGCCACACCCCAATAGAGAAGCACTCGATCGTCACCCTGGACGAACGCTTCGAATTCCGCCGTCTCGTCTTCGCGCCCCAACAACGACATGCCCATGTGGTTCATCGCGGTGCTCCCCCTCAGTGAACGGTGATGTCACTGCCGCTGACTGTCCCTCCGCCGGACACATGCTGGGTGATCTGGGCGTCGCGGCTCACCCTTACGGCGCTCGCCTCGATGGTGCCTCCCTCTGCGGACCTGTCGACAAGCAAGCGGGAAGCGGCCGCCGCGACATGGGTTGGAGAGTCAGCGATCCGCCCCCCATTCGTGGCGCGCACCCGCACTGCAATCTGTTGGGCAGCACCCTCGTCCCGTGAGCGGACGAACTCAAGGGTGGCCCAGACGAGAGCGCACGCCACGGTGGCACCGATCAACGAGAGGCTCCACTGATCAGTCATCAGATTCACACAGACGCTTACCACCACACCCGCGACGACGGACGCACTGGCCATGAGTCCACGATGGTGTAACACCCTCACCCCCGGATACTCGTAAGGCGATAAGAATTGCACACGCATCAGGGGATGTTGTGGCGCCTGTGAGTGTGCCCCGCCCGGCGCCTCCACCCAGTCCGCACACAGTCCGCAGGACACCCGATCACGACCGTCATACCCCATCGCCAGCCATCAGCAAAAGGCCAGGTCAGCGCCCCACAGGGGAGATCCCTGCAGGTCGCCGACCCACTCCATTATTAGGAGACCAAGAAGGGCTGACCGCTCTTCCCTTGCATGGCCAGACCGCACCCGAGCCGCCCCCGAGTGGCCCGGGTGCGGTCTTTTGTGTGGGGGAACGTCCCTGACGGGCGCGGGGGCTGACCACTCCCGCCCGCTCACCCCGGCGGGCTGATTCCCGCCACGGCCAGGCCCAGCAGGCGGTCCGCCTCGGTGGCGGGGTCCGGGTGGTGCTGGGTGGCCAGCGCGATCCCGGCGATCAGTGTGACCAGGTCGACCGCGGTTGCCCCGGGGGCCATCACACCGGCCCGTTCGGCTCGCCGCAGCAGCGGCTCGCCCGCCTCGGTGAGCGTGTCCACGCAGGGGTTCGCATGCTCCGGGTCGAGCTCCCCATTTCGCAGCAGCGCGGTGGCCAGACCCTGCACCGAGGCGGAGTAGACGGTGAGCTCGCCCAGCCACTCCAGCAGCGCGGCCCGTACGTCCTCTTGCTTCGCGAGCTCCCGGGCGCGGGCGGCCAGGACCTCGATCCGCTCGCGGAAGACGGCCTCCAGGAGGGCGCTCCGGGTGGGGAAGTGGCGGCGCACGGTGGCCGAGCCGACCCCGGCGGTGCGGGCGATCTGTTCCAGGGAGGCGTCGGCGCCGTGCGCGGCGACCTCCTCCTCGGCCACGGCGAGGATGCGCTCGTAGTTGCGCCGGGCGTCCGCGCGCTGGGCGGGCATGGCGTCACCTCCGGGTTGCTAAGTGGCGGGGCCCTCCGTATCGTACCGAGAGATAAGTGGCGGGGCCCGCCGTTTAGTGTCTGCGCAGTCGACAAGTCGATACCCCTATGCCCGAGGAGCAGCAGCATGCCCATGAACTCCCCGACGTCCGCCCCGTCCGCCCCCGTTCTGGTCACCGGCGCCACCGGACAGCAGGGCGGCGCCACCGCACGCGCCCTGCTCTCGGCGGGCGTTCCCGTACGGGCCCTGGTCCGCGACCCGGACACCGAGCGGGCCAAGGCCGTGGCGGCGCTCGGCGCCGAGCTGGTCACCGGCGACCTGCTCGACCTCGACTCGGTGCGGCGGGCCGCCGAGGGGGCGCGCGCCGTCTTCTCGATCCAGATGCCCGATATGAACGACCTCCAGGGCGACTCCGAGTGGGTCCAGGGGCGCAACCTGATCGACGCCGCGCGGGAGATGGGGGTGGCGCAGTTCGTGCACACCTCCGTCTCCGGCGCCGGACAGCACCACACCGAGCCCGGCTGGGCGGAGGGCCGCTGGGCGGCGCTGGAGCACTACTACGCGACCAAGACCGGCCTCCAGGACCGGGTCCGCGAGGCGGGCTTCCGCCACTGGACCCTCCTCAAGCCCGCCTTCTTCATGGAGAACTTCCTGTCCCTGCTCCCGAACGGCCCCGAGGGCGGTCTGGCCACCATCCTCGAGCCCGGCACCGAGCTCTCCCTCATCGCCGTCGCCGACATCGGCACGGCGGCCGCCGCGGCCTTCGCCGACCCGGAGCGGTTCCACGAGGTCGAGCTGGAGCTGGCGGGCGAGTGCATGACGATGACCCGGGTCGCCGAGGTCCTCTCCGCCGTCGTGGGCACCGAGGTGACCGCCCCGTCGATGACCGCGGACGAGGCGCTCGCCGCCGGGATGCCGCAGTGGGGCCTCGGGCATGTGCGGCTGAACGAGGTCGGCCAGCCGGCCCGCCCCGAGTTCGCGCGCGCCCTCGGCCTCCCCCTCACCGGCTTCGCCGAATGGGCCGGGCGGCACCTGGGACCCGCGGCGGCCTGACCCGCCCGGTCCGGCAGCGGCGTCCGCTCCGGCCCGGGCTGTGGTTGATGCCCGGACCGGAGTGGACGAGTCTGGAAGGGAGCCCTGGTGGACGGACCCGGTGCCGTCCCCGGAGGGATGGCGACCATGATGCGCCACGACAGCGGCTCCGCGCGGGAGTGGGGCAGCTTGGACGAAACGGATACGGCGAGGGCCACCGTCACCGATGACGGCACGCTGACCAGCTGGAACGACGGTGCCAGTCGGCTGCTCGGATATCCGCCCCCGCAGGTCGTGGGGCGGCCCGCCGCCGAGCTGCTGGCCGATCCGGCCCGCGCGGCGGACGCCGGGGCCCGCCGCGCCCGCGACCGGCTCACCCGGTGGCACGGGACGGTGGCGCTGCGCCACCAGGACGGCCACGAGATGCCGGTGCGGCTGCTGGCACACCGCAGAGGGCCAGAGGGCGACTGGCTGCTGGTGGCCGCGGCCCCCCGGGCGGAGCTGCCCCCCGAGTCCTGGAACGACGCGCTGATGCGCTGGGCCTACGCACAGTCGCCCTGTCCGATGGCGATCTACGACACCGATCTGCGGCTGCGCAAGGTGAACTCCCAGATGGCCCGCGTCGTCGGCCTCCCCGAAGCGGAGATCCGCGATCTGCGGCTGTCGGAGATCGGGGGCAAGCTCCAGAGCGAGCAGCTCGAAGGGGTCATGCGGCAGGTGCTGACCACCGGTGAGCCACGCGAGGTGGAGACCTACCTGCGCACCGGCGACGAGTCCAAGGAGCACGCCTGGTCGGCCGCGTTCACCCCGCTGAAGGCGAAGGACGGCCAGGTTCACGCCGTCTGCATGGCGGCGCATGACATCACCGAGCAGTATCTGGCCCGCCAGCGGCTGCTGTTGCTGAGCGCGGCCAGCGAACGGATCGGCAGCACCCTCGACATCGACCACACCGCGCAGGAGCTGGCCGACGTCTGCGTACCGCGGCTGGCCGACTACGCCAGCGTCGACCTGCTGGACCGGCTGGCCCAGGACGAGGAGCTGCCGTCCGGGCCGCTCACCGGCCCGATCGTGCTGCGCCGCGCCGCCCGGCAGTCGCTCTACGAGGGATGCCCCGAGTCCGTGGTGCCGGTGGGGAAGGTGGACACCTATCCGCAGGTCTCGCCGATGGCGGAATGCCTGATGGTGGAGCGGCCCCTCATCTACGCGACCACCGACCCCATGATCGCCAAGTGGGGTGCGCTGAAGCCCGCCCGCGCCCGTTCGATCAGGCGGTTCGGCATTCACTCGATCATGGCGGTGCCGATCCGGGCGCGGGGCACGACGCTCGGGGTGGCCGTATTCGCCCGCCACCACACCCCCGAGCCGTTCACCCAGGACGATGTGGTGCTGGCCGAGGAGATCACCACCCGGGCCGCCGTCTGTGTGGACAACGCCCGCCGCTTCACCCGGGAGCGCGACACCGCCCTGGCCCTGCAGCGCAGCCTGCTGCCGCGGACCCTCCCCCAGCCGCCGGCCGTCGAGGTCGCCTCCCGCTATCTGCCCGCGGGCCCGTACGCGGGGGCGGGCGGGGACTGGTTCGACGTCATCCCGCTCTCCGGGGCACGGGTCGCGCTGGTCGTGGGCGATGTGGTCGGCCACGGCATCCAGGCGTCGGCCACCATGGGCCGGCTGCGGACGGCGGTCCGTACCCTCGCCGACGTCGATCTGCCGCCCGACGAGCTGCTCACCCACCTGGACGACCTGGTGATCCACCTGGCCGCGGAGACCGGCGCCGAGGAGGCCACCGGAGATGTGGGGGCCACCTGTCTGTACGCGGTCTACGACCCCGTCTCGCACCGCTGCTCACTGGCCGCGGCCGGGCACCCGCCCCCGGCGCTGGCCAGGCCCGACGGCGCCGTGGAGTTCCTCCCGGTACCGGCCGGACCGCCGCTGGGGGTCGGCGGGCTGCCCTTCGAGTCGATGGAGACCGAGCTGCCCGAGAACGCCGTGCTCGCCCTCTACACCAACGGGCTGATGGCCGTATGGGACCGCGATGCCGACGAGGGCCCTCTGCTGCTGACCAACGCGCTGGCCCACCCCAGCGGGTCCCTGGACGGCACCTGCGACGCCGTTCTGCGCACGCTCCTCCCCGCCGGGGGCGCGCTCGACGACGTCGCACTGCTGCTCGCCCGCGCCCGCTCCCTGGACGAGGCGCACGTGGCCACCTGGGACGTGCCCGCCGACCCGGCGTGGGTGGCCCGGTCCCGCCGGAACGTGACGGAGCGGCTGACCGAATGGGGGCTCGACGAGGCCGTCTTCACCACCGAGCTGGTCGTCAGCGAGCTGGTCACCAACGCCATCCGGCACGCCGTCCCGCCCATCCGGCTGCGGCTGATCCATGACCACTCGCTGATCTGCGAGGTCACCGATTCCTCCAGCACCGCCCCGCATATGCGCCGCGCCCGCACCTTCGACGAGGGCGGCCGCGGGCTGCTGCTGGTCGCGCGGCTCAGCCAGCGCTGGGGGAGCCGGCAGACCGCCGAGGGCAAGACGATCTGGTCGGAGCAGACTCTTCCGGTCGGGCTGCCCACCGGGCTGCCGGGCCTGGACTGAGCGGCCGGGGGGCGCGGGGCCGCCCCGGGGCGAGCCCAGGACGGTATGGGGGCGGTCGGCCCGCGTCAGAAGCGCCAGCGCGTCTGCCCGTACGCGCCCTTGCGGAAGCCGAACGCCGTGGCCGGGGCGACCCGGTGGACCAGGGCCTCATGGCCGTCGTGGTGGAAGGCTCCGTCGCGCACCTGGAAGGTCCACTCCGCGCCGTACTTCGCCACGTACGCCGCGGCGATCCGCTCGAGCGTGGCGTCGTCCCGCACCCGCTCGGCCTCGCCCTCGACCACCAGGTCCAATCCCTCGTGCAGCACACCCGCACCCGTGGTGAGGACGCAGCGCGGATTGTGCGCGAGGTTCCGGGCCTTCTGTTCCTCGGGGCCGGTGCAGAAGCAGAGCGCCCCGTCGAACCAGACGGCGATGAGCGGGGTGACATGGGGGCGGCCGTCCCGGCGGACGGTGGACAGCCAGTACAGCTCCGCCGCCGCCAGCCCCTCACGCCCCTCCCGCCAGCCGGTGGCGGTGGCGTCCGGGCTGCTGAAACGGGTGTCCAGCGCGGTCTGCGGATCGTGCTCCGTGATCATCTGCTCGCTCCTCGGATGGCATGCGGTCCGGTGCGGTCCCGGGTGCTTGGACCGCCCGGCGGAGCGAAACTCATCGTCCGCGGCCACCCGCCACTCCGGAGGGGCGCTACGAGACCTCGGCGGGCCCGGCGAGCCCCAGGATGTCGAGCGCGTCACGGGCCCGGGGCTCATGGGAGCGCAGCAGCGGGCTCTCGTTGCGGACCAGCCACTGGCGGTACGCGGAACTCGCCCAGGCGATCTCGAAGTACGCGTCCGCCAGGTCGCCGAAGAGGGCGTCGACGTCGAGCGGGGCGCCGGGCACGGTGTCCGGACCGGGTCCGGTGGCCTCGGTCGCGGCCTCGGTCGGGAGCGCCGTGTCCGGCGCAGATCCGGCAGCCCCGGTGCGGGCGGGGAGCGCCGTGTCCAGGTCGGGTCCGGGGGGCAAGGCGCGGGCCGCCGGGACCGCCCGGGAGGCCAGGAACAGCCGGACCGTCAGCGGATCCCCGTGCAGCGGGCGCACGGCCACGCCCTGACGGGACCGCGCGGTGGGCTGGCAGGGGGTGACCACCTCGCCCGAGGCGACCAGGTCGGCGGCGGTCAGATAGTCCCCGTACACCACCCTCGGATTGAGCCCCGCGGCGGCCAGGACCCGGCGCAGCCCGGGCCCCTCGCCGTCCACGCTGGGGTCGACCATCCACTGGTCGGCGGCGAGGTCGGCGAGCCGCACCGCGGGCCGCGCGGCGGCCGGATGGGTTTCGGCCAGCGCCACGAACTGCGGCTCCCGCTCCACGAGCATCCGGCGCTCCACGCCCTCGGGCACCCGCAGCGGCGCGCCCTCGACCTCGTGCACGAAGGCGACGTCCAGTTGGTTGGCGGCGACCATCTGCAGCAGCGCGTTGGCGGAGACGTCGATGTGGATGGTGGTGTCCGCGTCGGGATAGCGGTCGCGCAGCCTGCGCAGCCAGCCGACCACGGCCCGGCTGCCCGTGCTGCCGATGCGCAACCGGGCGTCGGCGGTCTGCCCCGCCTCCAGCCGGACCTCGCTGACCAAGGCGTTCATCTCGGCCACGATCGGCCGGGCGCGGCACAGCACGGACCGCCCCAGCGGGGTCGGCCGACTGCCGGTGACCTCCCGCGAGAACAGCCGGCCGCCGATGGTGTTCTCGATGCGCCGGAGCTGGGTCGTCAAGGATGGCTGGGTCATGCCCAGTTGGCGCGCCGCCTTCCGTAGGCTGCCGGTGTCGGCGATGGCGCACAGTGCACGGAGGTGCCTCACCTCGAGCTCCACGGCGGGAGCATATCTGCGCCCTTGTCGGTCACACCAGACTCTGAAACCACTCCAACCCATACCGGAATCGATCAATCGGTGGTCAAACACCGGTCAACGGGACGTCAAACCGGCATCTCCGCAACGGGCTTGAGAGCCCGGTGGGGGATATGCCTTTGCGCTATCACCAGTTGATATCTCCGCGTACGGCTCGATCTCCTCAAGACTCGGCGTCAGCCAAGAGTTCATCCCACGGCCCCGGCCGCCACCCCACACGGCGACCGGGGCCCGAGGACGATGAGGAGCCCCCCACATGTCACTCCCCAAGCTCGCGCTGTCCGCGACCCTCGGCCTCGGCCTGGCGGCCGCACTGTCCGCCGTGCCCGCCTCCGCGGCCACGCCCGACCACTCCACGACCCAGCGCAGCGCCGCGGCCGCCGGTTACACGGCGAGCGGCGAGGAGAAGGCCGACACCGACGCCTTCATCAAGGCCGTCATGAAGTCGGCGCTGGCCAAGCAGGCCAAGGCGCCCCGCGGAGCGGCGGCCGTCACCGTGACCTACGACGCGAGCCAGGCCCCGACCTTCCAGTCGCAGATCTCCCGCTCCGCCCAGATCTGGAACTCGTCGGTGAGCAACGTGAAGCTGCAGGCGGGCAGCAACGCGGACTTCACCTACCGCGAGGGCAACGACCCCCGGGGCTCGTACGCGAGCACCGACGGCCACGGCAGCGGCTATGTCTTCCTGGACTACGCCCAGAACCAGGAGTACGACTCGACCCGGGTCACCGCGCACGAGACCGGCCACGTGCTGGGTCTGCCGGACCACTACGAGGGCCCGTGCAGCGAGCTGATGTCCGGTGGCGGCCCCGGCACGTCCTGCACCAACTCGCAGCCCGACCAGGCCGAGATCAGCCGCGTCAACCAGCTCTGGGCCAATGGCCTGGCCAAGCTCGAGAAGCAGCTGGCCAAGGCTCACTGAGCCCGCTGAAACCGCCAAGCCACTGATCCCCTGGATCAGGGCCTGACCGCCCGCACCCGGTTCCCGACGCCGGGTGCGGGCGGTCGGCGTATGCGGCTCCATCCACCGCGCGCACCGGGACGTAGCCACACGGGAAGCGACGCCGCCTCCGGCCGGAGGTACCGTATAGACACCAGGAGCATTTCGCACAAACCGGCCGGATTCCCTCCAGCTGGGGCCCGGCCCCAGGGAGTGAGCACCATGGAGACCCTGATCACCGTGGTTGTCATCCTCGCGCTGATCGGGGTGGGCGCGCTGCTGATCCACCGGACCAATGTCCAGAACGGCAACCGCATGTCCGCCGAGAGCCACGACGATTCCCCGACCGGCGGACGACCGCACCATCGCACCTGGGGCCGCCGGCGGCAGCACCGGGGCCAACAGGTCACACCTCCCCAGGACCGCCGCACCTGAGTCCGGCCGCCACCCGGCCGCGCGAGGGCGCCCTACTCCTCCTCGCGCAGCGCCTCGTCCAGCGTGGCGACCGGGTGGAGCACATCCAGCATCCGCCCCGCCCGCAGGGTGCGCAGGATCAACGCGTTGTCGCAGACCAGCCGCAGCCGCCCGCCCCGCTCCATGACACGCCGATGGGCCCGGCACAGCAGTCCCAGGCCCGAGCAGTCGAAGAAGGCGGCCGGGCGTAAGTCCACGATCACCGCGGGCTTGTCCCCGGTCGTGGCCGCGTCCAGTGCCGGTCCGACACTTTCCACCCCGGCGATGTCGATCTCCCCGTGGAGCTCCACGACGGTGTATCCGCCGACCCGGCGCGTACGGGCGCGGGGAGCGGTGACGTCCCCGGCGGCGCCGTCCTGAGCGGCCGGATCGCCCTGAGCGGCGGAATCCCCGTCGGAGGACGCCCATGCGGCCGGATCCCGGCCGGAGGGCCCCCATGCGGCCGGATCCCCGCTCGCGGGCCCCTGCGCGGCGTTCTGGGCACCGCGCTCCAGCGGCACCGGCGCATCACGGGGAGCGCCTTGCTGCGTCATCGCGATATCCCCTCGGAACGGCACACTGCCCCCTCTCACCTTCGTCAGGGTCCCGGAAGCGGGCAGGGTCGGGCATCGGGTGCGAATCCGCCGGGTCCTTGGGCGACGTCTCGCGAGCGTAAAGGGGTGACCGCCGGTTACAGAGGTAGGGACGCAGCATTCCGCCGGTGAATACCGCTCGTCCGAGTGAATTTCGGTTCTTACTATTGACACTTGGTCAGATGCGACCTAGGCGAAGGCATCACCACCCCCTCCGGCCACCGGACCCGCCACCCCCGCGATCGCCGGAGTCAGATCCTCCAGTACCTCGAACGCGTCGTCCAGCCGGACCATGCGCAGCAGCCGCACAAACCGCGGTTCGTCGATGACGAGCCGCAGCCGCCCGTCCCGCTCCAGCACGCGATTGCGCAATCGGCACAGTAACGACAATCCGGCACAGTCCAGGAAGGTGACCGGCCGCAGGTCCAGGACCAGATCCGGACACCGTGCCTGGATGAGGGAATCGAGCCGAGCCACGATCCGCCCCGCGGCGAAGATGTCCAACTCTCCCGCGATCTCGGCGACGGTGACGCCGCCGAGTGCATGGACTCGGACGCCGAAGGCGGGCCGATCATCGAACATGCAAGCCTCCTTGACCTGGTGGAGGCGCGCGACACCGGAGCCCACGGCCACGCCGGTCATCGCCGGGGTCCAGGCCGGCCCTTCAGTAGATGACATACCCATCTACCGGCTGACCAGTCAACGAACGGCGCGGCACGTGTCGTTGGCCTATTAAGGCCCCTCGGCCGCGAACTGTTACTCACCGGTAAAGCAGAGGTCTTCTCAAGTCCACCGGGAGCCGTGAGCATGCCATCCGGCAATCGCCTCGAAGTGAAGGATGTGACCGATGACAGCAGGACGCGTGCGATCACGGCGGCTCGGCATGACGACGGTGGTCGCCGCCCTCGCCATCGGCGTCGGCGGAACGGCCACCACGGCGACCGCCGCCACGCCCGGCACCACCGCCACCACGGCGGCCACGGCGGCGCCGTCGAGCGCCACCGCCGCCGAGGACGTCGACTACGAGACCTGGCAGCGCGATGTTCGCGCCATCATCGACGAGCAGGCCCGCCCCTACATCGAGGAGCGCACCGCCAACCCCTCGGGCGAGAAGCAGGCCATCGTCCTGGACATCGACAACACCTCGCTGGAGACGGACTTCGGCTTCACCTTCCCCCAGCCCCCCGTCGAGCCGGTCCTGAAGCTCTCGCGGTACGCGCACGACCGGGGCGTGGCCATCTTCTTCGTCACCGCGCGGCCCGGCATCATCTCCTGGCCGACCGAGTACAACCTGGAGCAGGCCGGCTACTCGGTCGCCGGTCTGTACGTACGCCACCTGCCGGATCTCTTCCAGAACGTGGCCGACTACAAGACCGCCAAGCGGGCGGAGATCGAGAAGAACGGCTACACGATCATCGCCAACATCGGCAACAGCCCCACCGACATCAGCGGCGGCCACGCCGAGAAGTCCTTCAAGCTCCCGGACTACGACGGCCAGCTCTCCTGAGTCACGGTCAGGTCATCCCCTTCCGCCACCGCCGATCACCCCCCGCCGGGGAAAGGTCGAAAACTCCAGATCTTGGCGCCCAAGATTGGTGAGTAGGCCGAGCGCACGGCACGTCTGCTCCGCTCAAGACTGGACACACCGCAGACTGTGCGTCGAGATCTCCGCAAACGGCGCGGATACGTCGGCACTGGCGCGAAGGGATGACCGATGACCGGCTCACACGTACTGGCGCTCGGCCACTACCAGCCCGCGAAGGTGCTCGGCAACGAGGACCTCGCGGCCATGGTCGACACCAGCGACGAGTGGATCCGCAGTCGGGTCGGCATCCGCACCCGGCATCTCGCCCGTCCCGACGAAACGGTCGACGAGATGGCCGCGGCAGCCGCCGCCAAGGCGCTGGCCCACAGCGGTCTCGCCCCCTCCGACATCGACCTCGTGCTCGTCGCCACCTGCACGGCGATCGACCGCAGCCCCAACATGGCGGCACGGGTGGCCGCCCGGCTCGGGCTGGCCTGCCCCGCCACCATGGACCTCAATGTGGTGTGCGCCGGTTTCACCCACGCCCTGGCCACCGCCGACCACACCATCCGGGCCGGTGCGGCCACCGCGGCCCTGGTGATCGGCGCGGACAAGTTCAGCGAGGCCACAGACTGGACCGACCGCTCCACCTGCGTCCTGACCGGCGACGGCGCGGGCGCGGCCGTGGTGGTGGCCGCCGAGCGGCCGGGCGTCGGCCCGGTGGTGTGGGGCTCGGTCCCGGAGATGGGCGGCGCGGTCCGTATCGAGGGCACACCGCCCCGCTTCGCGCAGGAGGGCCAGACCGTCTACCGCTGGGCCACCACCCATCTGCCGCCGATCGCGCGGCAGGTGTGCGAACGGGCCGGGATCTCCCCGGAGGACCTGGCCGGTGTCGTGCTGCACCAGGCCAATCTGCGGATCATCGAGCCGGTCGCCCACAAGCTGGGCGCGGTCAACGCGGTGATCGCCCGCGATGTGGTGGAGTCCGGCAACACCTCGGCGGCCAGCATTCCGCTCGCCCTCTCCAAGCTGGTCGAGCGCGGGGAGGTGGCCTCCGGCGCCCCGGTGCTGCTCTTCGGCTTCGGCGGCAATCTGTCGTACGCCGGCCAGGTCATCCACTGCCCCTGACGGCCGCCTCCCGCACAACGTCAGGCAGCGCCTCGGCCGCCCCGCCAGGACGTCCGATTCGTTCAAGACCGGCCGCCCGCGCGCTGCCTACGCTGCCCGTATGACAGCACGATTCAACGCCATCGGCCTGGTCGTCGCCGACCTGGCCACCTCCCTCGCCTTCTACCGCCGCCTCGGCCTCGACATCCCCGCCGAGGCCGACGCCCAGCCGCACGCCGAGGCCGCCCTGCCCGGCGGGGCGCGGCTGATGTGGGACACCGTCGAGACGGTGCGCTCCTTCGACCCGGAGTGGACGCCGCCGAGCGGCTCCCACCAGGTGGCGCTGGCCTTCGCCTGCGACAGCCCGGCCGATGTGGACAAGACCTACCAGGACCTCGTGGGGGCGGGCGTACGCGGGAAGAAGGAGCCGTGGGACGCGCCGTGGGGCCAGCGCTACGCGACGGTCCTCGACCCCGACGGCAACAGCCTGGACCTCTTCGCCCCGCTAGCCTCCTGACCCCTGGAGCAGACGGCCCAGGGGGACGCCGGTCAGGGTCCTGACCTCGCGGGCGAGATGCGCCTGGTCGGCGTAGCCCGCCGTGGCCGCGACCGCCGCGAAGGGGACGCCGGTGCGCGCCAGGTCCAGGGCCCGGTTCAGCCGCAGGACCCGGCCGAGCGTCTTGGGGCCGTAGCCGAACGCGGCGAGGGAGCGGCGGTGCAACTGCCGCTCCCCCAGCCCCACGGCCGCGGCGATCCCGGCCACGCCCGTCCCGCGCGAGACCCCGGCGACGACCGCGGCGAGCACCGGATCGGGCGGCTCCGCCGTCCGCAGGCGGCCCAGGGCGGCGTCCTCCAGCAGGCGGCCCCGGGCCGCCTGCCGCGCCGCCGTCCGCTCGGCGTCGGCGATCCGCTCGGCCAGCCGCCGGACCTCCGCGCCCGGCCAGAGCGCCGCCAACGGCACGAGCTGATCGCGGAGTTCATGCGCCGGTACGCCGAGCACCGCGGGGCCCTGACCCGGGGCGAAGCGCAGGCCCACGGCGCGGGTGCCGGGCGCTCCGGGGGCGAGACGGGCGCGTGTGTCCGGCCCGGCGACCAGCAGCTCGCCGTCGGGTCCCGCCTCGCTCCAGATCAGATCCGTGCAGCCGTCCGGGAGCACCCGCTGCGGCCCGGTGCCGGCCGTACGGGTCCATACCGCGGCACCGCGGCCGATCAGCGCCCTTCGCTCCCGGTACTCACACTCCCGGTCTTCGCGCTCCCGGTACTCGCGCTCCAGGTGCTCGCTCAAGGGACCTCGCGCAGATACACCGCACCGCACGAATGGCAGAAGGGCCCCGAGTCACCCGTGGCCCACAGATCGGCGGCCTGGCTCTCGGCGTCCGCGTCCAGCTCCCGCCCGCACATCGCGGTCGTTCCGTTCCCGCGGACCATGTGCCAGATCTTGACGGGCGCACCCGCGACCCGCCCGGAGCTGCCCTCCTCGTATTCGGCGCGCATCTCGTGCTGCATGGCGGTACACCTCCTGCTCACCACCACTACTCTCCATGCTCCCGCCGCGCCAGGCCGAGCGCCACTTCCGCCGCCGCGCCTTCCGCGATCCCGTGCGCCCCTCCGGGCACCCATGCACCATTGCACCTGCCGGGCTCCGGGGCAGGGGGCGGCCGGGCGCTAGAAGACGGACCAGCCGGTCAGCGTGGTGAAGTGGTCCAGGGCCGCCACTCCGGCCACCGAGTTGCCCCGGGCGTCGAGGCCGGGGCTCCAGACGCACAGCGTGCAGCGGCCGGGGACCACCGCGACGATGCCGCCGCCGACACCGCTCTTGCAGGGCAGCCCCACGCGGTAGGCGAAGTCGCCCGCCGCGTCGTACGTACCGCAGGTGAGCATGACCGCGTTGACCCGCTTCGACTCGCTCTGCGACAGCAGCCGGGAGCCGTCCGCGCGCAGCCCGTGGCGGGCCAGGAAACCCCCGGCCAGGGCCAGGTCGCGGCAGCTCATCTCGATCGAGCACTGCCAGAAGTAGTGCTCCAGGACGGTCGGCACGGGGTTGTGGAGGTTGCCGTAGCTCGCCATGAAGTGGGCGAGGGCGGCATTACGGTCGCCATGGGCGGACTCGGAGGCGGCGACCTCCTGGTCGAAGGCGAGGTCCGGATTGCCGCTCTCGGCTCGCAGGAAGTCCAGCATGGTGGTGCTGGCGTCGCCGGTAAGGGTGTGCAGCCGGTCGGTGACGACGAGCGCCCCGGCGTTGATGAACGGATTGCGCGGGATGCCGTTCTCGTACTCCAGCTGCACCAGGGAGTTGAAGGGGTTGCCCGAGGGCTCCCGGCCGACCCGCCGCCACAGTTTCTCGCCGTCGTCGGCGAGGACGAGCGCGAGGCTGAACGCCTTGGAGATGGACTGCACCGAGAAGGGCCGCTCCCAGTCGCCGACCCCGGTGACATGGCCGTCGACGTCGGCGAGGGCGATCCCGAAACGGTCCGCGTCCACCGAGGCGAGCGCCGGGATGTACTGCGCCACCCGGCCCCGGCCGATCTGCGGTTTCACATGGGCCGCGACCTCGTCCAGCACTGCCTGGTAGTCCATGGTGCGGTGCGTCTCCCGGTGCGATGTGGAACGGATGGATCGGCTCGCACGATAACGCGCCCCCCACCACTCATCACCCCGTGTGTTTATCTGCGTGCGATGGGTAAGCAAGCGGGTGAACGAGGCGGGCCGCGACCGGGGCCCGCCGTACGACCAGAACGGAGGCGGTCATGGCCTCACCCATGTCCGCGGGGGACTTCCTGGCGGCGCTGACGAACGAGGGCGTGCGGGTGACGCAGGTCGGCGACTGGCGGGACCACAACAGAAACCACAAGGGCCCGTGGGGCCCGGTGCACGGGGTGATGATCCACCACACCGTCACCTCCGGCACCGAGGAGACGGTGCAGATCTGCCGGGACGGCTTCGAGGGGCTGCCCGGCCCGCTGTGCCACGGCGTGATCGCCAAGGACGGCGGCGTCCATCTGGTCGGCTACGGCCGCGCCAACCACGCCGGTCTTGGCGACGACGACGTCCTGCGGGCAGTGATCGCCGAGAAGGCCCTGCCGCCCGACAACGAGGCGAACACCGATGGCAACCGCGCCTTCTACGGCTTCGAATGCGAGAACCTGGGCGACGGCGAGGACCCGTGGCCCGAGGCCCAGCTCGACGCGATCGCGCGGGCCGCGGCGGCCGTGTGCCGCCATCACGGCTGGACCGAGCGCTCGGTGATCGGCCACCTCGAATGGCAGCCGGGCAAGGTGGATCCGCGCGGCTTCACCATGGCCGCGATGCGCGACCGGATCCACGAGCGGCTCAAGTAGCACCCTCGCCCGGAAGCGTGGGCGCTGGAGACGGCCGCGGAGGGGCGGTGGGCCTCAGGCTCCCTCCTCCGCGGCCCCCTCCCGGTAGAGCGCCGCCTCCTCCAGGTCCAGCCGGCGCAGCAGCGACCGCAGCATCTCCTCGTCGATCCGCCGGGCGTCCCGCAGGTCAACGAACACCTTCCGCTCGGCCTCGATCATCTCCCGGGACAGCCTCCGATAGGTCTCGTCCGCCGATTCGCCGGTCACCTCGTTGACCGCGCCGAGCCGCTCCCATACGGCGTTGCGGCGCTGTTCCAGCACCGTGCGCAGCCGGTCGGCGAGCGGCGGCGGCAGGGCGTTGCGCTCCTCGTCGAGCAGCTCCCCCAGGCGGCTCTCGGCCGCCAGCGACGCCTGGTTCTGCGCCTGTGCCTCGGCGAGCGTCTCGGCCCGTGGATCGCGGCCCGGCAGCCCGAGCAGCCGGATCAGGGACGGCAGGGTGAGCCCATGGACGACCAGGGTGCCGATGACGGTCGTGAAGGTCAGGAAGAGGATCAGATTGCGGGCCGGGAAGGGGTCCCCGCCGTGAATGGTCTGCGGGATCGAGAAGGCGATGGCCAGCGAGACCACCCCGCGCATCCCGGCCCAGCCGACGACGACCGGCGCGGTCCAGTCGGTGCCGGGCTCGCGCTCGCGGATGCCGGGGAAGAGCATCCGCGGCACGAAGGTCGACGGGAAGACCCAGACGTAACGGGCGGCCACCACGGCCAGGAAGACGACGGCCGCGTACCAGGCGGCCTCGCCCGCGCTGTACTCCCCCAGGCCGCCCACCACGACCCGCAGTTGCAGCCCGATCAGCGCGAACACCGCCGACTCCAGTACGAAGTCGATCATGCGCCAGACCGCCGCCTCCTGGAGCCGGGTGGCGAAGTCGACCTGCCAGGAGCGGTGTCCGAGGTAGAGCCCGACCACCACGACGGCCAGCACACCCGACGCCCCGAACTGCTCGGCGGTGGCGTAGGCGACGAAGGGGATGAGCAGCGAGAGGGTGTTCTGCAGCAGCGGGTCCCGCAGCCGGATGCGCAGCCAGTGCAGCGGCACCATCAGGATCAGACCGACCACGACGCCGCCCACGGCCGCGAAGGCGAACTCCCACACCCCCTCGGCCCAGCTCACGCCCTCCCCCACCGCCGCGGCCAGCGCCACCCGGTAGGCGGTGATCGCGGTCGCGTCGTTGAAGAGGGACTCGCCCTGCAGAAGCGTGGTGAGCCGGGAGGGCAGCCCGATCCGGCGGGCGATGGCGGTGGCGGCCACGGCGTCCGGCGGCGCGACCACCGCGCCCAGCACCAGCGCGGCGGTCAGCGGCAGCCCCGGGATCACCAGATGGGCGACCACGCCGACCGCGACCGTGGCGAAGAGCACATACCCGACCGAGAGCAGCGCGATCGGCCGCAGATTGGCGCGCAGATCCAGATACGAGCTGTCCAGCGCGGCGCTGTGCAGCAGCGGCGGCAGCACCAGGGGCAGCACGATATGCGGGTCCAGGGTGTAGTCGGGCACCCCCGGGACGTACGAGGCGACGAGCCCGACCACGACCAGCAACAGCGGCGCGGGCACCGGGGTCCTGCGGGCCGCGCCGGCGACCACCGCACTGCCCGCGACCAGCATCAACAACGGCAATACGTCCATCGACCGACCCCGTCCCCGCCGGTCGTGCCGACGGTCGTCCATGTGATCCGCCCACGCGGCGCTTTAGTCTGGCAATCATGAGCGAGTGCCTGCATGTTCCCGCACTGCCGCGCCCCGAGCCGGAGCCGCGGTCCGACACCTGTCCCGAGTGCCTGGCGGTCGGCAGCCATCCCGTCCAGCTCCGGAAGTGTCTGGTGTGCGGCCACGTGGGCTGCTGCGACTCCTCGCCGTACCAGCACGCCACCCGGCACTTCGAGGAGACCGGCCATCCGGTGATGCGCAGCTTCGAGGAGGGCGAGGAGTGGCACTGGTGCTATGTGGATCAGCTCATCGTGTAGGTCCGGCTCATCGTGTAGGTCCGGCTCCGCGAACGCCCTGGTCTTGGCGTTTTCCGCGCAATGTGGGAGATCGACCTCCGCGTTTGTCGGCCCGGGCCGTTAGCCTTCACACATGATCCGATCAGCGAAGCCGTCCGACGTCCCGGCGATCCATGCGATGATCCGCGAGCTGGCGGACTACGAGCGGGCTCCGCAGGAGGCGAAGGCCACCGAGGAGCAGCTGCGCGAGGCGCTCTTCGGGGCGCATCCCGCGGTGTTCGCGCTGATCGCCGAGGAGACCGGTGGCGCCGGAGAGCCCGGCGGGCCGGTGGGGTTCGCCCTGTGGTTCCGTAACTTCTCCACCTGGACAGGCACCCATGGCGTGTATCTGGAGGACCTGTACGTCACCTCGCGGGCCCGCGGCGGCGGCCACGGCAAGGCGCTGCTCGCCGAGCTGGCGCGGATCTGCGTGGAGCGGGGCTATGCCCGCTTCGAATGGTCGGTGCTCGACTGGAACGAGCCCGCGATCGGCTTCTATGCCGCGCTCGGCGCGGAGCCGATGGATGAATGGACGGTGCGCAGGCTCTCGGGAGAGCCACTGCGAGGGCTGGCCGCTCAGGCCATGGGCACCGCCGTGACCAGCGATTCCCTGAGTGAGGCGACATCTCTTTCGAATTGAGACCGCAAACCCTCTAGCCACGCTGCGTACTCATGTGCTTACTATGAGTGATATCGCGGCTCTGTGGGCCGGGGTTCACCCGTGATGGGGGCCGTGCTTCGTCCGGGCGACACCGAACCGCAGATCGCGATAGCGTCGCAGCCAAAGTACATACAGCGCCGGTCCGTCCACCCTCCACCATAAGGGTTCGGGGCCGACGCTCCAATCAGCTCAGCTCAATCAGCTTGTGTCACCTTGGAGGTGAGGGTGTCCCAGATCGCAGGCGAGCCCGGGACCCAGGACTTCGTGGAAGTCCGGCTGCCCGCTGCGGGTGCCTATCTGTCGGTGCTGCGTACGGCGACCGCCGGCCTCGCAGCCCGCTTGGACTTCACCCTCGACGAAATCGAGGATCTGCGTATCGCCGTAGATGAGGCATGCGCGATCCTGCTGCAGCAAGCCGTGTCCGGCAGTGTGCTGAGCTGCGTCTTCCGCTTGATCGACGACGCACTGCAGGTCACCGTCTCGGCGCCCACCACTGACGGCCGCGCCCCCGAGCGCGACACCTTCGCCTGGACGGTGCTCTCCGCACTGGCGGGCAAGGTGGACTCGACCGTGGCCGAGGACCGAACGGTCAGCATCAGCCTGTACAAGGAGCGCGGCGCCGGCCCCGGACAGCCGTGACGGAAAAAGGGGGCTCCGTGAGCACTGCATCATCGCGGGGAGTGGGTACCCCGGCCATCCCGCACCCGCCGGCCCGGCCGCATCCCGCGGACTCGGAGGCGGCAGGAGACCGACCAGAGCGGGCGGACCACATGGATCAGCACGAGCAGGTGCATCAGCAGCACGATCCACATGACCGGAGCGGCGCGCGGGCGATGTTCCTCGAGCTGCGCGGGCTGCCGGATGGCTCCACCGAGCGGGCCGAGCTGCGCAACAACCTCGTGCGTATGCATCTGCCGTTGGTGGAGCACCTGGCCCGGCGCTTCCGCAACCGCGGTGAGCCGCTGGACGACCTCACCCAGGTCGCCACCATCGGGCTCATCAAATCCGTGGACCGGTTCGACCCGGACCGCGGGGTGGAGTTCTCGACCTATGCGACACCCACGGTCGTCGGCGAGATCAAGCGCCACTTCCGCGACAAGGGCTGGGCGGTGCGGGTGCCGCGCCGGCTGCAGGAGCTGCGGCTGTCGCTGACCACGGCCACCGCGGAGCTCTCCCAGCGCCATGGCCGCGCCCCGACCGTCCATGAGCTGGCCCAGCAGCTGTCCATCTCCGAGGAGGAGGTGCTGGAGGGGCTGGAGTCCGCCAATGCCTACAGCACCCTGTCCCTTGACGTACCGGATACGGACGACGAGTCCCCGGCGGTCGCCGACACCCTCGGCGCGGAGGACGAGGCGCTGGAAGGCGTCGAGTACCGCGAATCGCTCAAACCGCTGCTGGAGGACCTGCCGCCGCGCGAGAAGAAGATCCTGCTGCTGCGCTTCTTCGGCAATATGACGCAGTCGCAGATCGCGCAGGAGGTCGGCATCTCCCAGATGCATGTCTCCCGGCTGCTGGCCCGCACACTCGCGCAGTTGCGCGACAAGTTGCTGGTCGAGGAGTAGCGAGGGCGCACGCCCCACGGTGCCCGGGGCCACCCCGGGCACCGGCCCGTGCCATCGGCAGGCCGCTCGCCACTCCGCGCCTTCCCGCAGCACCGATATGCGGCTCCGCCGGCGGCATCGACAGGCGGCATCGATGTGCGGCTCCGCCGCGTGGTCCGCCCGACACCGGCTAGGACTTGGCCGGTCGATCATGTGACTACTCGCCGTCCGGGTCGTTGATGTGGACATGGGGCGGGGTGACTTGAGCGATGCTGAGTGGGAACGGCTGCGGCCGTTCCTGCCGGTCAGCAATAGGCGTTGTGGCCGGTGGAGGGATCACAGGCAGGTGATCGACGGGATTCTGCACCGGGTGCGGACTGGTGTGCAGTGGCGTGACCTGCCGGAACGGTTCGGGCCGTGGAAGACGGTCTATGAACGGCACCGGCTGTGGTCGGCGGACGGGACGTGGGAACGTCTGCTGCAGCAGGTCCAGGCTGCGGCTGACGCGGCGGGTGAGATCGACTGGGACATCTCGGTGGACTCCACCATTGTTCGCGCTCATCAGCACGCGGCCGGCGCCCGGACCGATCCGCCGCCGATCCCGGCATCAAAGGGGGCCGAGCAAGCAGAACACCAGGGCGAAACAGCGTGGCAGAGCCTGCATGCCCGCCTGGTGGAGGTGGTGCAGGAAGTGAGGGCCTGGGCCGCTCGCGGGGCGGGTTCACCAGCAAACTCCACCTGAGCGCCGACGGCCGGTGCCGCCCGCTGTCCCTCATCGTCACACCAGGCCAGCGGGCGGACTGCACCCAGTTCACGAAGGTGCTGGACAAGATCCGCGTTCCTAAGCTCGGCCCGGGCAGGCCCCGCAAGGGGCCTGACAGCCTCGCCGCGGACAAGGCCTATAGCAACGGACCCATCCGCAAGTACCTGCGACGCCGGGGAATCCGGCACACCATCCCGGAGAAGGCTGACACCCAGGCCGCCCGCCTGCGCAAAGGCTCACGCGGCGGACGGCCACCCGGCTTCGATGAAGAGCGGTACAAGAAACGCAACACCATCGAACGAGCCATCAACCGACTCAAGCAGCACCGGGCCGTGGCCACCAGATACGACAAGCGCGGCTACGTCTTCCTCGGCACAGCCACCGCAGCAGCACTCGCCATCTGGCTCAGAACATGATCGACCGGACAAGCCCTAGGCGTCGCGGGGGCCGATGCCCAGGGCCTCGGTCGCCGTCGGGTTGATCAGCAGCGCCAGGACGGCGAGGGCCGCGATGGCGGTGACCACCCCGGCGGCGATGAGCCCGCCGCCGTTCTGCACCAGCGTCCAGGCCACCGGCAGCGCCATGAGCTGAGTGATCATCGCGGGGCCGCGGCTCCAGCGGCGCCGCAGCCACAGCCCGCGGGCCGCCAGCAGCGGCAGCAGGGCCAGCGCGACCACGGTGACCCCGAGCATCTCCGCCTGCTGGGGGCTCTCCGGGTCTCCGGTCAGCCCCATGATCAGTACGTAGACGCCGAAGCCCAGCAGCACCACGCCCTCCGCGGCGGCCAGCACCGCGGCGGCGGTCAGCCGGGTGGGGCGGGGCCCGGTGGGCGCGTCGTCGGCGGCGCCGGTCGTCTTGGCGGCGGCCTCGGCGTCCGGCCGGGCCGTGGCCTGCTGCGCCGTGGCCTTCCGCTCGGTCGCCTTCCGCGCCGTGGCCCTCTGTGCCTTCTTCGCGGTAGCGGACTTCTTACTGCTCACCCCAGCAGCGTAGCCGCCCGCGGGCCGCCCGGACCCTACCCCCCTCGGGCCGGTCGTCTCGGATAGGTAGGCTGGCGCGCATGCGCGCGCTCCTTGTGGTCAATCCGGCAGCAACCACCACCAGTGCCCGCACTCGGGATGTTCTGTTCCACGCGCTCGCCAGCGATCTGAAGCTGGACGTGGTGACCACCGAGTACCGGGGCCATGCGCGCGATCTGGCCCGGCGGGCGGTCGACGGCGGCACTCATGAACTGGTCGTGGCGCTGGGCGGCGACGGCACCGTCAACGAGGTCGTCAACGGACTGCTCCACCACGGCCCCGCCCCGCGTGAATTGCCCCGGCTCGCGGTCGTCCCGGGCGGCTCCACCAATGTCTTCGCCCGCGCGCTGGGGCTGCCCAATGACGCCGTCGAGGCGACCGGCGCCCTGTTGGACGCGCTGCGGGACGGCACCGAGCGCACCGTGGGCCTCGGACTCGCGGCCGGCACCCCCGGCACCCCGGACGAGTCGGTCCCGGCCCGCTGGTTCACCTTCTGCGCCGGGCTCGGCTTCGACGCGAGCGTCATCGGCCGGGTCGAGCAGCAGCGCGAGCGCGGCAAGCGGTCCACCCACGCGCTCTACATACGCCAGATGGTGCGGCAGTTCATCGGGGAGCCGCATCGGCGGCAGGGCGCCATCACCATTCGGCGGCCGGGCCAGGACTCGATCGAGGGGCTGGCGCTGTCGATAGTCTGCAACACCTCCCCGTGGACGTTTCTCGGCAACCGCCCGGTCTACGCGTCCCCCCAGGCGTCCTTCGACACCGCCCTCGACGTGCTGGGACTCACCAAGCTGTCGACGTCGGCGGTGACCCGCTACGCCACCCAGCTGCTGATGTCGACGCCCGAGCGCGGCCCCCGCGGCAAGCATGTGGTGGGGCTCCACGATGTGGAGGACTTCACCTTGCAATCCCAGGCGCCACTGCCGTTCCAGATGGACGGTGACCATCTGGGACTGCGTACGAGCGTGACGTTCACAGGCGTACGCCGTGCACTGCGTGTGATTGTGTGAGTGAGACCGCAAAAAGTCCTTCCACTCGAACGTTTAGGCTGGCCTCCACCCACCGGAAGTACGGCTGTGACCGAGTCGACACCAAGGAATCAAAAAAAACTTTCCGGAAGGGGTTGTATCCGTCGCCGAGGTTTGCGAGTCTCTTCTTGGCGATCGGGACGGCCTCCAGAAGGCCCCCTTGAGAGCCCGAACCCCCACCTCATTCCACGGGACTGGACCAGCCCCAACTGGTCGGCGTCCCTACCCTTGCGAGGGGATTCGTGAAAGCGTTCACATTCACAAGCAACGAGCCCGCAATACGAGGAGATGGAGCAGCCATGGACTGGCGTCACAACGCCGTTTGCCGCGAGGAAGACCCCGAGCTGTTCTTCCCCATCGGCAACACCGGTCCTGCGCTGCTGCAGATCGAGGAAGCCAAGGCCGTCTGCCGCCGCTGCCCCGTCATGGAGCAGTGCCTGCAGTGGGCGCTTGAGTCCGGCCAGGACTCCGGCGTCTGGGGTGGAATGAGCGAGGACGAGCGCCGCGCCATGAAGCGCCGTGCCGCTCGCAACCGGGCACGCAACGCCAGCGCCTGAAGCCCGCACCCCGTGGCCCCCGAGCCGCAGCGCGTAGTACCCCCGATGCGCACAGCACATTGAGCTTTGAGCCCCGGACCAGATGGGTCCGGGGCTCAGTGCTTTCCGGGTACGGGGCTGTGCCCTACCGGGAGTTGCGGGGGATGTGGTCAGCGTCTCAGTGCTTCTCCCGGCGCGACACTCAGTGCTTCTCGGCACGCACCGGGAAGTCCAGCACCACACGGGTGCCGCGCTCCGGGGCGGGCACCATGTCGAACGTCCCGCCCAGCTCCCCCTCCACCAGGGTGCGGACGATCTGCAGGCCCAGGTTTCCGGCCCGCTGGGGGTCGAACCCCTCGGGCAGCCCGCGCCCGTCGTCCTGGACGGTCACCACCAGCCGGCTCTCCTCACCGCTGCCACCGCGCACCGCCGTGACCTCGACCGTGCCCTGCTCCCCCGGTCCGAAGCCGTGCTCCAGCGCGTTCTGCAGCACTTCGGTCAGGACCATGGACAGCGGGGTGGCGACCTCGGCGTCGAGGATGCCGAATCGTCCGGTGCGGCGGCCGGTCACCTTTCCGGGCGATATCTCGGCCACCATGGCCAGCACCCGATCGGCTATATCGTCGAACTCGACCCGCTCGTCCAGGTTCTGGGAGAGGGTCTCATGGACGATCGCGATCGAGCCGACCCTGCGCACCGCCTCGTTGAGCGCCTCCCGCCCCTGCGCCGAATCCATCCGGCGGGCCTGCAGCCGCAGCAGGGCGGCCACCGTCTGGAGGTTGTTCTTCACCCGGTGGTGGATCTCCCGGATGGTGGCGTCCTTGGTGATCAACTCGCGCTCGCGGCGGCGCAGTTCGGTGACGTCCCTGAGCAGGACGAGCGAGCCGACGTGCAGCCCCTTGGGCTTGAGCGGAATGGCCCGTAGCTGGATGACCCCGTCGCCGCCCTCGACCTCGAACTCCCGGGGCGCCCAGCCGCTGGCCAGCTTGACCAGCGCCTCGTCCACCGGGCCGCGCACCGGGGCGAGTTCGGCGGTGGTCTTGCCCAGATGGTGGCCGACGAGATCGGCGGCGAGCCCGAGGCGGTGATAGGCGGAGAGCGCGTTGGGGCTCGCGTACTGGACCACCCCGTCCGCGTCGAGCCGGATCAGCCCGTCGCCCGCGCGCGGCGACGCGTCCATGTCGACCTGCTGATTGGGGAACGGAAACGATCCGGCGGCGATCATCTGGGCGAGGTCGGACGCGCTCTGGAGATAGGTGAGCTCCAGCCGGCTGGGGGTCCGTACGGTCAGCAGATTGGTGTTCCGCGCGATCACCCCGAGGACCCGGCTCTCCCGCCGGACCGGGATGGACTCCACCCGGACCGGCACCTCCTCGCGCCACTCGGGGTCGCCCTCCCGGACGATCCGGCCTTCGTCGTGGGCGGCGTCGAGCATGGGACGGCGGCCGCGGGGGACGAGATGGCCGACCATGTCGTCCTGGTAGGAGGTGGGCCCGGTGTTCGGCCGCATCTGCGCCACCGAGACATACCGGGTGCCGTCGCTGGTGGGGACCCACAGCACGAGATCGGCGAACGAGAGGTCGGAGAGGAGCTGCCACTCCGACACCAGCAGATGGAGCCACTCGAGGTCGGAGTCGTCGAGTGCGGTGTGCTGGCGGACGAGGTCGTTCATGGAGGGCACACTGTGAGCCTACCCTCACCGGTGGATTAGCCTATTCGCGCATAAGCATGGACAGACAGCAGTGGTCTAGTCCAGAATATCGAGCACTGCGATCTTCCGCTCTCCCCGCACAGGAGGGCGGATCGAGGAGCCCGGAGCGCTCTGCCCTGACCGCCCGGGGTCCTCAGGTCGGCCGCTCGGCCGATGCAACTCCGGGCTGCGGTGCCGGGTGGGTTGAGGGTCCCGCCCTGGCGCCGCGGCCCGCGGGTGTCCCACCCGTCATACTCAGGCTCCCGCGCCCCATCGAAGGCCGCGGGAGCCTTTTCCGTCCGCCTCGGCGGATCTCCGTTCAGCGGGTCTCCGTCACCTTCGCCAGCGCCCGCGGCGCGTCCGGGTCCTGGCCGCGCGCGATCGTCACCTCGTACGCCAGCATCTGCAGCGGGAGGATCTCCAGGATCGGCTGGAGCTCCTCGGCGACCCCGTCCGTCGGCAGGGCGAACCCCGCCGAGGCCCGCTCCACCTCCGACGCGCTGCCGATGACGACGAGGTCGGCGCCCCGGCCCCGCAGCCGCTCCAGGACCGGCTGCAGCGCCTGGCCGCCCTTGCCCTCGGTGACGATCGCGATCACCGGCGAGATGTTGTCGACCATGGCGAGCGGACCGTGCAGCAGATCGGCGCCGGAGTAGGAGAGCGCCGGGATGTAGCTGGTCTCCATCAGCTTCAGGGCGGCTTCCTTGGCGGTCGGATAGCCGTAGCCCCGGGAGGTGAGGACCATCCGCTCGGCGAAGCGGTAGCGCGCCGCGAGCTGCCGGACCTCGTCCTGGCGGTCGAGGATCTGCTGGGCGAGGTCGGGCAGCGCCTTGGCGGCCGCGCCGTCGCCGCCGCGCAGCCCCTCCACGAAGAGGTAGAGGGCGAGGAGTTCGGCGGTGTAGGTCTTGGTCGCGGGCAGCGCCTTCTCCGGCCCGGCCAGGACGTCGATGTGGAACTCGGAGACGGCCGCGAGCGGCGAGTCGGCGTTGTTGGTCACCGCGAGGGTGATCGCACCGGCCGCGCGGGCGGCCTCGGTGGAGGCCACCAGGTCCGGGGAGCCGCCGGACTGGCTGACGGTGATCACCAGCACATCGGTGAGGTCCGGCTGGGCGCCGTACGCGGTGGTGGTGGACATGGAGGTCAGACCGCACGGCTTGCCGAGCAGCACCTCGAGCAGGTACTTGGCGTACAGCGCCGCGTTGTCCGAGGTGCCCCGGGCGGTGAGCAGGACGAAGCGCGGGTTGCGGGCGGCGATCCGCTCCGCGACCTCGCGGATCCGCGGGGCGCCCTGGTCGAGGATGCGGCGCAGCACGGCGGGCTGCTCGGCCATCTCGCCGGACATGATCCGGCCCGGCTGGTCGCTGCGCTGGGCCGTCGTCGTGGCGGACATGCTGGGTGCCTCCAGGTGGCTCTGTGCCGGCTGTGCTGAGGGGGCTGGGATCAGTCCCCGGAGTGGTCACCGGCGCCGATGCCGGCGATCACCTCGGCCGCCGCCCGTCCACACACCCGGGCGGCGCCGTGGGTCGCGATGTGCAGCGCTCCGGCGGGCGGCGCCTGGGGCACTCCCATCTCGACGACGACCGTCTCCGGCCGGGCGGCGAGCAGGGCGTCCAGCGCGTCGGCCATCCAGGGGTGCCGGTGGACATCGCGGACCACAGCGACGATCCTACGGTCCGCCGCGGTGACGAGCATATTTTCGATCAGCGCGGGGACGCCCCGGGCCTCGGCGTCCTGCCGCCCGTAAGTGGCGGTCCCGGTGCCGGGGCGCAGCCGGGCCAGTTCGGCGCCGACGCCCCAGGGGGTCTCCTCGCCGACGGCGATGTTGGCGACCGGAGTGAGGGCGGCGACGTAGGCGGGCCCGGTCACCGGCTCGTACGACAGCCCGGCCGGAGTGACTCTGAGCGCCCGGCGCGCGGCGGCGAGCCCCACCCCCGCGGCGGGCTCGATGCCATGCGCCGCGCGCGGTCCGGCGGAGTGCCGCGTCCACTCCCCCAGGGCGCGCACCCGCGCCGCCGCCTCGGCCAGCCGCTCCTCCGCCAGCCGTCCCTCGATGACGGCCGTGACCAGCGCGTCGCGCAGCCGCAGCACGGTGTCCTCGTCGGCGAGTCCGCCGCCCACGCAGATGGCGTCGGCGCCCGCGGCGATCGCCATGACGCTGCCGTGCTCGATGCCGTACGCGTCGGCGATGGCCCGCATCTCCATGCCGTCGGTGACGATCAGCCCGTCGAAGCCGAGGCCGCCGTCGGCCACGGGCCGGCGCAGCAGGCCGTGCAGCGCGGCGGGGCTGAGGGTGGCGGGCAGGTCGGGGTCGAGCACGGGCAGCAGGATGTGCGCGCTCATCACGGCCTTGGTCCCGGCGGTGACGGCGGCGCGGAAGGGCACCAGTTCGCGGGCGGTCAGGGTGTCGAGTCCGGCGTCGATGCGCGGCAGGGCGTGGTGGGAGTCGGTGGCGGTGTCGCCGTGGCCGGGGAAGTGCTTGGTGCAGGCGGCGACCCCGGCGCTCTGGAGTCCCTCGATGTACGCGGCGGTGTGCCGGGCGACGAGCCCGGGTTCGGCGCCGAAGGAGCGCACGCCGATGACCGGGTTGTCGGGGTTGGAGTTGACGTCGGCGGAGGGCGCCCAGTTGAGGTTGACGCCGCACTCCGCGAGGCGGCGGCCCAGCTCGCGGGCGACGGCGCGGGTCAGCTCGGGGTCGTCGACGGCGCCGAGCGCCAGGTTGCCGGGGAAGGAGGAGCCGGCGCGCACCTCGAGCCGGGTGACGTCGCCGCCCTCCTCGTCGATGGCCACCAGGACGTCGTCACGCTCGGCACGCAGCTCGGCGGTGAGGGCGGCGAGCTGTTCGGGCGAGGCGATGTTCCGGCCGAACAGGCCGACGGAGGCGAGCCCCTCGCCGAGCCGCCGCAGCAGCCAGTCTGGGGCGGTGGTGCCGGTGAAGCCGGGCTGCAGAACGGTGAGAGCGTCGCGGGTGAGGGTGGCGGAGTCATGCGCGAGGGTCGTCATAAACCGGGATCATCCCTTCACAGCGCCGGAAGTGAGCCCACCGACCGCCTTGCGTTGCAGAAACAGGAACAGAACCAGGATCGGGATGGCGAACAGCGAGGCCGCCGCCATGGTGGCACCCCAGTCGTCGCCGAAGGCGGTCTGGAAGCTGGACAGCCACAGCGGAAGCGTCTGGGCTCCCGGATCCTTGTTCAGGATGAGGACGAGCGGGAATTCGTTCCAGGCCGTGATGAAGCCGAAGAGCGAGGTGGCCATCAGGCCGGGCGCCAGCAGCGGGAAGATCACCCGGACGAACGCCTGCGGTCGGGTGCAGCCGTCGACCATCGCCGACTCCTCCAGCTCCTTGGGGATCGCGGCGACGTAGGCGCGGAGCGTGAGGATCGTGAAGGGCAGCACCATGACCATGTAGAACAGGGTGAGCGGAAGCAGGCTGTTCAGCATGTCGCCGTCGCGGACGAGCATGTAGACGGCGATGACCAGGACCTCCCAGGGCGCCATCTGCGCGATCATGAAGGTCACCAGGAAGCCGCGGCGCCCCTTGAACCGCATCCGGGCCAGGGCGAACGAGGCGAGCAGCGCGATCACCAGCGAGAGAGCGACCGCCGAGAGGGTCACGGTGAGGGAGTTGCCCACCAGCGTCCAGAAGTTCTCGGCGTCCATGGCCTTCTGGAAGTGGTCCAGGGTGGCGCTGGTCGGGAACCACACCGGGTCCTCGGTGATGACGTCCGAGGTCGGCTTGAAGGCCGTGGTGAACATCCAGTAGACGGGGAACGCGAAGCCGATGAAGAGCACGACGGCGGCCGCGTTGGGCCACAGCCGGGCGAGCGGCGAGCGCTTCACAGCTCGTCCTCCTCTTGCCTGAGCACGATCCGGAGGTAGTAGGAGGTCAGCGCCAGCAGGACGGCGATGGTCAGCAGCGAGATCGCGGCGCCCATGCCGTAGTGCTGATTGCCCACGCCCTCGATGAAGGCGTAGACGGGGAGGGTTTCGGTGAGCCGGTCGGGGCCGCCCTCGTTGATCGCGAAGACCTGGGCGAACGCCTTGAAGACCCAGATGACTTCGAGGAACGTCGTGGCCAGCAGAAACGGCTTGAGGAAGGGGAACGTCACCGAGGTGAAACTCTTCCAGGTGCCGGCGCCGTCGAGCGCGGCCGCCTCGTAGAGCTCGCCGGGGATGGTGGTGGTCGCGGCGTAGAGGTTGATCGCCACGAAGGGGATCGACTGCCAGACGATCAGCACGGTGATGACGAAGAACGTGGAGAACTGGCTGCCGGTCCAGTTGTAGTCCGCCATGGAGTGCCAGCCGAGCGCGTCCAGCACCCAGTTGACCACTCCGAAGCGGGCGGCGAAGAGCCACTGGAAGACGGTGGTGGCGGCGATGGTCGGCATCGCCCAGGCCAGCACGAGACCGACCGAGAGCAGCAGCCGCATCTTGCTGCCGAGGCGGGCCAGCAGCAGTCCGACCAGGGTGCCGAGCAGCATGATCAGCACGACGTTGGCCGCGGTGAAGATCACCGACCGCAGGGTGACGCGCCAGAAGTCCTCGCTGGTCAGCGTCTCGCGGTAGTTGTCGACACCGTTCCACTCGGTGAGGTGCTGGATGAGCTGCCGCATATTGAGGTTCTGGAACGACAGCAGGCCGTCCTTGACCAGCGGCCAGCCCAGCAGCAGTGCGGTCGCCGCCAGCGCGGGCAGCAGCAGGAGGTACGGGGCGGCGCCGGTCAGCCGTCCGCGCCCGGGGGTGCCCGGGGCCGGGCGGCGGGTGCCTGGCGGCTCCCCGCTCCGGCGGACCCCGGCCGCCGCCGGGCCGGGGTCCTGGCGTTCGGTCGCTACGGACATCCGGCTCAACGCTCCTGGCTGAGGCGCTTGTTCAGCTCGCCTTCGACCGACTTGGCCGCCTCGGCGGGCGACTTACCGGTGAGCACCGCGGTCATATAGGTCTTGACCGGGTTCGGGGCGTTCTCCACCGCGGCCCATTCGGGGATCAGCGGGGTGGTGCCGCCGGTCGCGGCGGCCGGCGCGGCGGCCAGCCCGGCGGGGTTGCCCTTGAGCTGCGCCTGGAGCGACTCCTTGTTGGGGATGACGCCGCCTTCCTTGGCGAGCTGTCCCTCGTAGGTGTCATTCAGCGCGATCTTCAGGAACTCCTTGGCCAGCTCCTGCTTTTCACTGCCCGCGGCGACCGCGAGGTTGGAGCCGCCGAGGAAGACGCCCTCCGGCTTGCCGGCGGTCTCACCCGGAATGGTGAAGTAGCCGATGTCCTTCTCGATCTTCGGGTTGGCCTTGATCGCGATACCGGCTTCCCAGCCCATGCCGATGAACGCGCCGGTCTTGCCCTTGGCGAAGACCTCGCCCTGCTGCGGGGTGGCCTCGTCCTTGTCCTTGGGGGCCTTGCTGAAGGACTGGTACTGCTTGTAGATGTCCATGGCCTTGCCGACCTTGGGGTCGGCGAGGTTGGAGACCCACTTCTTCCCGTCCTTCTTGACGAGGTCGGCGCCGGTGCCGATGGTCAGCCCGTCGAAGAAGTACCAGTTCTGGCCAGGGAGATAGATCGGCTCGGCGTCCGTCTTCTTCTGGATGGTGTCCAGGTCCTTGAAGAACTCGGTACGGGTCTTGGGGGTGTCCTTGATCCCGGCCTCGGCCCAGATCTTCTTGTTGTAGAGGACGACCCGGTTGGCCGCGTACCACGGCGCCGCGTACTGCTTGCCGTCGTAGACCGCGGACTTGTTGATCGACTCCGACCAGTCGGCGCCGATCGACTTCTTCAGGTCATCCAGTTCGGCCAGTCCGCCGGTCTGCGCGTACGACGGCGTCTGGGTGTTGCCGATCTCCAGCACATCCGGCGGATCGGATTCCGAGAGCGCGGTGGTCACCTTCTGCTGAATGCCGTTCCACTGCTGGATCTCCAGCTTCAGCTTGGCGCCCGTCTTCTTCTCGAAAGCGGCCTTGACATCCTTCGTCCAGCCGGCGGGCGTGGAGCCGTCCATCGCCCAGACGGTCAGCGTCTCGCCCTTGAAACCGTCCGCTCCGGCCTTGTTGTCATCGCCGTCGGACCCACAGGCCGCGACGGATACCAGCATTGCCGCGACACCCGTCGCCGCTATGAGCCCACGCTTCACTGCACTCTCCTCAGAAGGCCGGACGAGAGGTTTAATGGTCCAGACCAGTGCCCGCAGCTTGGCCTAGACCTTTTGGGGTGTCAAGGGTGTATAAGAGTCACCGGCGGCTCCGTTACCGGACCGACACTTCCCGACATCCGGACCGAGCGGATGCCCGGAGCCGGGACCGTGCCACGATGTGAGGCGCTGGATTCTTCAGGAGACCGGTGACGGCGGCAGACGCCGGTGACGGCAGCGGACCAGGAGTCGGAAGGGCGCGCGATGGAGACCGAGGGGGCAACGGCGGCAGCGGCGGCCATCACGACGGCCGAGAGCGACGGCAACGGCTCCGCTGGGGCGCGCACCGCGCGCGTCCCGAAGTACTACCGTCTCAAGCGCCACTTGCTGGAGATGACCGAGACCCTGCCACCGGGCACCCCGGTACCCCCGGAGCGCACCCTGGCCGCCGAGTTCGACACCTCGCGCACCACCGTGCGCCAGGCGCTGCAGGAGCTGGTCGTCGAGGGGCGTCTGGAGCGGATCCAGGGCAAGGGCACCTTCGTGGCCAAGCCCAAGGTCTCCCAGGCACTGCAACTCACCTCGTACACCGAGGACATGAAGGCCCAGGGCCTGGAGCCCACCTCCCAGCTACTGGACATCGGCTACGTCACCGCCGACGAGCGGCTCTCCGGGCTGCTGGACATCACCGCGGGCGGGCGGGTGCTGCGCATCGAGCGGCTGCGACTGGCCAGCGGTGAGCCGATGGCGATCGAGACCACCCATCTGTCCGCCAAGCGCTTCCCCGCGCTGCGCCGCAGCCTGGTCAAGTACACCTCCCTCTACACGGCGCTGGCCGAGGTGTACGACGTCCGCCTGGCCGAGGCCGAGGAGACCATCGAGACCTCGCTGGCCACCCCGCGCGAGGCGGGGCTGCTGGGCACCGATGTGGGGCTGCCGATGCTGATGCTCTCGCGCCATTCGCGGGACGCGGTCGGGGAGCCGGTGGAGTGGGTGCGGTCGGTCTACCGCGGGGACCGCTACAAGTTCGTGGCCCGGCTCCAGCGGCCGAACGACTGAGCGGCGCCACGGCCCGGGCCGCGCCCGGATTCGGACCGCGCCCGGATTCGGGTCGCGCTACGACTGGGCAGGGCATGCCTGACCCGCTTTCTTTCTCATACCGATATACGGACGGGTAGTGACGACCGCCGGGCCGGGGGCTTAGATTTCCTGCGCATTACACAAATGATCAGCTGGGATCCAGGTGATCGACTGTGACGCAGGTGATGAGCCGAGGGGACTGGAGCCCGCCGCATGTCAGACACGTCCGCTTCACCCGGCAGGAGACCGGTCGTGACGCCTACGCGCGTCGTGGCCGCTCTGTGCCTGATCGCACCCTTTGTCGGGATGCTCTGGGTCGGCTCGTACGCCAAGGTCGAGCCGACTCTCATCGGGATCCCGTTCTTCTACTGGTACCAGATGCTCTGGGTGCCAATCTCGGCCGTGCTGACCTCGGTCGCCTACATCCTGGTCCGCCGCGAGCAGCGGGCACGCAAGGGGGGTGAGTCGGCATGAACGACGGAGTGAACGGCGTCGCACTCGCCG
This sequence comes from Streptomyces sp. 11-1-2, assembly GCF_003595545.1. Classification (NCBI taxonomy): domain Bacteria; kingdom Bacillati; phylum Actinomycetota; class Actinomycetes; order Kitasatosporales; family Streptomycetaceae; genus Streptomyces; species Streptomyces sp. 11-1-2. The sequence goes on along the minus strand of NZ_CP022545.1, from coordinate 7,262,784 downwards.
TCTTCATCTTCTTCTTCGTGGTCGTCACGGTCATGGGGTTCCTGGCCGCGCGCTGGCGCGCCGCCGAGAACGCCAACAACCTCGACGAATGGGGACTGGGCGGCCGCAGCTTCGGCACCTGGGTCACCTGGTTCCTGCTCGGCGGCGACCTCTACACCGCGTACACCTTCGTCGCCGTCCCGGCGGCGATCTACGCGGCGGGCGCGTCCGGCTTCTTCGCGGTCCCGTACACCATCCTGGTCTACCCGCTGATCTTCACCTTCCTGCCCCGCCTGTGGTCGGTGTCCCATAAACACGGGTATGTCACCACTTCGGACTTCGTCCGCGGCCGGTTCGGCTCCAAGGGGCTCTCGCTGGCCGTCGCGGTCACCGGCATCCTCGCCACCATGCCGTACATCGCCCTCCAGCTCGTCGGCATCCAGGCGGTGCTGGACGTGATGGGCGTCGGCGGCGGGGAGAACACCAACTGGTTCATCAAGGACCTGCCGCTGCTGATCGCCTTCGGCGTCCTCGCGGCGTACACCTACTCCTCCGGGCTGCGCGCGCCCGCGCTGATCGCCTTCGTCAAGGACACCCTGATCTACATCGTCATCGCGGTGGCGATCATCTACATCCCGATCAAGCTGGGTGGCTTCGACGACATCTTCAGCGCGGCGAACGACAAGTTCACCAAGGCGGGTGCGGGTTCGCTCGCACCCCCGGCGGAGGGCCAATGGGCCTACGGCACCCTGGCCCTGGGCTCGGCGCTGGCCCTGTTCATGTATCCGCACTCGATCACCGCGACGCTCTCCAGCCGCAGCCGCGAGGTGATCCGCCGCAACACCACGATCCTGCCGCTGTACTCGCTGATGCTGGGGCTGCTGGCGCTGCTCGGCTTCATGGCCATCGCCGCCGGGGTCACGGTCGAGAACGGCCAGCTTGCCATCCCCCAGCTCTTCGAGGACATGTTCCCCGACTGGTTCGCGGGCATCGCCTTCGCCGCGATCGGCATCGGCGCGCTCGTCCCGGCGGCCATCATGTCGATCGCCGCGGCGAACCTCTTCACCCGCAACATCTACAAGGACTTCCTGCGGCCGAACGCCACGCCGGAGGAGGAGACCAAGGTCTCCAAGCTGGTCTCGCTGCTGGTGAAGGTCGGCGCGCTGATCTTCGTGCTGGGCATGGACAAGACCGTCGCGATCAACTTCCAGCTACTGGGCGGCATCTGGATCCTCCAGACCTTCCCGGCCCTGGTGGGCGGCCTGTTCACCCGCTGGTTCCACCGCTGGGCGCTGCTGGCGGGCTGGGCGGTCGGCATGGTCTACGGAACGTGGAAGGCGTACGACACCCCGAGCGGCACCCAGAAGCACTTCGGCAACACCGCCGATATGCCCGCCATCGGGGAGATCGGCTACATCGGCTTCACCGCGATCGCCCTCAACCTGCTGGTGACCGTCGTGCTGACGTTTGTGCTGCGGGCGGTCAAGGCTCCCGACGGCATCGACGAGACCACCGCCGCCGACTACAAGGCGGACGCGGGCGACCAGGGCGTCCAGACCGACCTCCCGCCGGCCACGGCGGGCTCCCCGGGCGGCCACTGACGCCTGCGGCGGTCTGCGCCGACTGACGGCGAACGGGCCGTCGGCTCCCCCTGACTGACGGGGAGCCGGCGGCCCGTTCGTATGCGTACGAGTCGCGGATGAGTTCCTGTACAGTTGTCCAGGAAATGACGGCGATGGCGCGCCGACCTTGGCATGCGGAAAAAGGGGTGGGCTCGCGGTGCAGGTTCTGGCGGAAGTTCTGGTCGGTGCGGTCGCGGCGCTGCACGCGTACATCATGGTGTTGGAGATGTTCCTCTGGCAGCGGCCGCGCGGCCTGGCGGTGTTCGGCATGGATCAGGAGACGGCCCGTATCACCGCGCCGCTGGCCGCCAACCAGGGTCTGTACAACGGCTTCCTGGCCGCCGGCCTGATATGGGGCCTGGTCGCGTCCGATCCGGTGGGCTTCCAGGCACAGGTCTTCTTCCTCATCTGCGTCGTGGTCGCCGGTGCCTACGGGGCGGCCAGCACAAAGAACCGAAAGATCTTGTTCTCACAGCTCATTCCGGCCGCGCTCGCTCTGGCGGCTGTCATCATCGCCGGGTGAGTGACGATCTGACGGCGGGCCAGGACCCGCGCACCGTACGGACCCGTGGGCGGCTGCGTGACGCGCTGCTCGCCGAATGCGCCTCCCAGCCGCTGGAAAAGGTGAGCGTCTCCTCGGTGGTCCGCCGCGCCGAGGTCGGCCGCGCCACGTTCTATCTGCACTACGAGGACCTCCAGGCGCTGGCCATCGACGCGTGCGCGGAGGTGGTCCGGGATGCCGTGGAAGCGGTTCACGCCTTCGAAGGCGTTCCCGACCCCGACGTACCCCCGTCCGCGCTCGCGGAGTTCTTCACGTCGGTGACGGCCCACGCCGAGCTGTACCGGGGCCTGCTCCAGGCGGGCGGCGGCCCCCTGGGAGAGCTGCTGCACCGCGAACTCCGGACGCGCTCCCGGCTCGAACGGGAACGCGCCGGGCTGCGCCACTCCGAAGCCGCGGACTCGGCCGTGGCCGCCACGTTCACGGGCCTGTTCGCCGACTGGCTCCACGGGCTGATCGACGCGGAGCCCGACGCGCTCTCGCGGCAGGTCTGGCGATTGCTGATCTCCATCCACAGGACGTTCCCGTGACGGTGCCGCAGGCGTCAGGCGGCCGGTGCGGCGAGGTAGTCGCCGTGCTCCACATCTTCGGCGGCGAGGCCGACCTGCGCGCCACCCTGATGCACGAGGTGGCCGAGGCGCCCGACGGTCTGCGCGACCTCTCCGCGACCGTCCTGACGTGAGTACCGGTACCTAGGCCGTCCTGAGCGGCCGCGCGGATCCGTACCACCGGAGCCGGGACCTACCGTCCGGTACATGACCGAAAGTGAGGCGCCCGCCAGAAAGGGCGGCAGTGGGTGGCGCGTCGGATGCACCAGCGTGCTGGCACTGGCCGCGGCCGGACTCGCGGGGCTCGCGTACGCGAGCGTCGACTCCACCTATCCCGACGTCGACCCCGAGAAGCGGGCGCGCCTGCTCTCCGGGTACTCCCGGGACGCCTACGCCGCGCTCGGCATCGACCGCACCGTCGAAGGCGGTTACGTCGATGTCGACAACCACAACACCTACGACTCCAACTACTGCTACCCGGACGGCTTGTTCAGCATCGCCGACCCGCCCGTGGAGGGCGCGTACCAGCTGATCCACGGGTGGTCGATCGGAAAGGTGGACCGAGCGGAGGCGCTGCCCGCGCTGCGCAGGGCGCGGGACCACCTCAAGGCGGAGGGATGGCGCATCACGCGGTTCGGGAAGGACGAACAGCTCGAGGAATGGAGCGTCGAGGCCGAGCGCGACAGCGGCTTCAGCACCGAGGTCACGTGGGAGGCGGAGTACCACCGGCTCAGCGGAGGCAGCGGTGGGCCCTGCGCGATGGACCCGGACTGGAGCCAGGAGAAGGACGAACCCTACGAGTCGTATGGTGAGCCCGAGCTGAACTCCTTCCCACCAGCGATGGCGCCCGCGCGTCAGGCGGCGATCTCGAAGGCGTCGCAGGGGTGTTGCGGTGCGAGTTCGAACCAGAGCAGCTTGCCGCTCCGCCCGAACAGCTCGTCGGCGAGCGCGTAACCGCCCCAGTTGTCGGCGCAGATCCGGACGATGAGCAGGCCGCGCCCGCAGGTGGCCTCGGTGTTCGCGGCGGCCTCGGCGAGGGCGGACGAGCGGTCGAAGAGGGCCGGGGGCTTGTCGAAGGGCGGCGGGATGTCCGGATTGGTGTCCCACACGCTGATCCGCAGACGGCCCTCCTCCACGGCGCGGATGCGCATTTCGGCTGGGCCGGTGGTGTGGCGGTAGGCGTTCGTGACCACCTCACTGGTCACGAGGGTCGCGGGGTCGGTGAGGTCACCCATGCCGTGCCGGGCGAGGACGGCACGGAGTGTGGTCCTCGCGATGGCGGCGGCACGGGGGTCGTGGGGCAGGCGGAGCGAGTACGACCAGGGGTTTTCCGGGGGTGAGGTGGGCATGAAGTCTCCGGTCTGTGCGTGGAGTTGGGCTGTGATCCCGGGCACATACCGTAGACCGCGACCCTTAAGGTATTTACCCCTGAGCGGAAAAGGAGTGCATATACCACTCGTGTGAGTGACACGCCTGTTGCGTCTGAGCAGGGAGAATCGGCAGATGCCCATGAGAAGCCTTCCGACCGCACGTCAACTCCGCCTCGGCACTGAGCTGCGCAGGCTTCGGGAGCGGGCCGGTTTGACGTCGACCGAGGCCGGGAGCTTGCTCGGCACCAACCAGACGACGATCAGCAATATCGAAGCGAGCCGGTTGGGCGTGAGCGCCGACCGGCTACGGGCACTCTCGCGGAACTACTCGTGCGCGGACGAAGCTCTGATCGCGGCGCTCATCGACATGGCGGCACAGCGCAAGCGCGGCTGGTGGGAGGAGTACCGGGAAATCCTGCCCACCGGGTTGCTCGACCTTGCCGAGCTCGAACACCACGCCGTGGCATTGCGCACGGCGTACATCGCGCACGTCCCCGGTCTACTCCAGACCGCCGAGCATGCTCGTGAGATCTTCCGGCAGGTCGTACCCACACTGTCTCCGCCAGAGGTGGAGCACCGCGTCTCGCATCGCATCAAACGCCAGGCCATTCTGTACTGGGACAAGCCCACGCCCTACACGGCCATCGTCCATGAGGCCGCTTTGCGTATGCGCTTCGGAGGATCGGAGATGGCACGGGCGCAGTTGCAGCACATCCTCGACATGAGCGAGCACAGCCACATCAAGGTGGTCGTGATCCCCTTTGAGGCCGGATCGTTCCCCGGCTCGGGACAGTCGATCCTCTACGCCACTGGTCAGGTTCCACAGCTGGACACCGTGCAACTCGATACGGAGCATGGCTCGGAACTCCTGGACGCGTCGGCACAGTTGGAGAAGTACCGCGTCGTACTGGATCGTATGGAAACGGTCGCGCTCCCGACGAGCCGATCACGCGATCTCATCCAGAGCATCATCCGCACCTTGAAAGGTGAATGAGTTGTCCGCTCGCGATTGGCAAAAGTCCTCGTTCAGCGGGGAAGGCAACGCCTGCCTGTACGTCTCCGCACCCGACCACGCCACGATCCGACTCCGCGAGAGCGACGAACCCGACACCATCCTCACCACCACCCCCACCGCCCTGGACGCCCTCATACGCAGCGCCAAGGCAGGGCGACTCGACCACCTCGGCACAGCGTGAGGGCAGGGGACGGCCCGCTACCGTGTCGTCCATGTCTGACGAGACCCTGTGGGACTACCCCGCCGATGAACCGGTGGAGCGGCACGGCGAGTTCACCCTGACCGTCGTGCGCCCGCCGTTCCCCGGCCCGGAGGGCGTGCTGGAGGCCCACGACGAGGCGGGAGCGCGGTCGTTCGCGGAAGCGTTCGGCACCGTCGACCGGGTCCTGGACGGCCAAGGGACGATTCCCGTCACCGAACTCATCGACGTGGACACCCGCGCCGACCTGGATGTGATCCGGGTCGGCTGCTGGGGCGGCGTCATCCAGATCAACGATCCCGCCCTGATCAGCCTGTCCGAGAGCTTCCCCATCGAAGAGCAGGCGAATGCGCTCGCCGACCGCTACCCCGACGCGGTCATCGTCGCCGCCGGGGGCATGGACCTTCCCGGCGCCGACTACGGCACCTGGAAGATCGTGCACCCCGGCGGCGCCCGAATCTTCGCGGCCGGTTTCGCCGGTGAGGAGAACTGGGATGTCGCAGGCGAGGTGACCGCGATTCTCGACGCGTTCGGGATCACCCCGGAGCAGGCCGCCGCTGTCGGGGTCAACCCGGCCCACGCGCCGCGGAGCTTCGCGTGGGACGCCCTCGCGGGTCTTGCCCTCAAGGCGGTTTCGCCCACCGACCGGCGCGGCCTGATGGCCTCCGTCCTCCGGGTGCGGCGCACCGAGGATGCCGTCGTGTCGATGGAAGACACCTGGTTCGATCAGTAACGATTCGGGAACCAGGGAAAGTTGACGCGGACACGCCGACCAAAACCCCGGAACACCACGCGCCCCGCCCCTTAACGTGAGGCGTCGTCGGCGCAACCAACACCTGGACGCAGTCTCGGAGCCCTCTTGCGCCCCGCCGTCTTGAACGGGGGCTCTTAACGGGGGAGGGCACACGTTGAACAGCCTCATATCCAAACCCACGCATCCACGGCGCCTCTGGGCGCGCCTGGTGGTCGCGTTCACCGCGGCGAGCGCCGTGACGCTGACCGGCCTGCCCGGCATCCACACCGACGAGGCCGAGGCCAAGCCCCGCACGCAGCGCTGTGACGAGAAGTACCTGGGCCAGAAATTCGACCGCACTCCGGCGAACTCCGGACCCCCGGACAACCTGGAGTACGACGCCTGGCCCAACGACGAGACCTACACCTACGACAACCCGGCCAAGGCGTACGACGGCGTCCTCCCGCCCACGGAGAAGCAGCTCGAGAAGGCGGGCAAGGACTACCGCAAGTGGCAGCGGATCGCGAACAAGTCCGGCAAGCCGGCCGACCGTGTCATGGAGATCTACGCCCGCTACCAGGAGCAGCGCGACCGTGGCGGTTACACGGACTTCAGGCGCTATCTGGACGTGAAGTACATCGGCAAGCCCGGCAACAACTACCGCGGCGAAGCCTTCATGGGCCGCATGGTCAAGAAGTACAACATGGTCGGCCCCGACTGGTGGTGTGAGGACCCCGTCGACTACACCGACGAGAACGGCAACAAGAAGCGCCGCTGGGTCGACGCCCGTAACCGGCGAACCGACGTGCACGTCGAGGGCAAGTCCAACGGCGAGGTCCAGCAGAAGCAGGTCGACGCCGATCGGCAGATCGCCAAGCAGAACCAGAAGGTCACCAACCGGTATCTGACCGGTGCGCGCACCGACCAGGGCACCAAGGACCGGATCGCCCAGCTCAACAAGGACATCCAGCAGCACCGCAACACCACCCGCACGGTGGCCGGGATCAACGAGCGGCGGTCGAACGCGATCGAGCGCACCCAGAACCCGAACAACTACACGCGCTACGACCCGCGGTTCAACCCCGACCCGCGCAAGAACGGCATGCGCGGCCCGATCATCGACCAGGCCCTGCGGTCGGGGAAGTCCCTGGAAGAGGCCCAGAAGCTCCAGCGGATCTACAACGGGAACAACTCCCGCGGCTACTTCATGCGCGGCCCCGGCGGCATCGACTTCTCCAGCCTCGAACTCAGCTACGTGGGCGACCCGGTGAAGGGCAAGGGCTTCAACTACTCCATGAAGGCCGACTACGCCAAGAACCCCGACACCAATCCGGGTTACGGCGGGGACGCCAAGCTGACGATGTCCTCGGACGCCATGTTCACCTGGCTCGCGCTGACGCCGGACAAGTTCTGGGTCAACCTCAACCCGGACCAGCCCGAGACGATCATGGACAGCACGTTCGCGTCCACCGACGCCGGCCGCGTACTGCTGGAGGCCGACCTCCGCCTCAAGCACGACTTCTTCAAGGCCATGGACCCCAAGACCGAAACCGGCAAGGCCGCGTGGGACGGCCTGGTCAAGCGCAACGGCTGGCCTTGCCTGAACTCCGGCCGCAACTGGATCGAGCCCAAGACGGCCAAGGTCCGTGAGCAGGACGGCGGCGTCTACATCCTCGACGCCCCGCTGAAGCTCAAGTCGGAATACATGGACATCAACACCCCCGGCCCCGGCGGCGGCAACTCCTGCGCCGACGATCTCACCAAGGCCGAGATCGAGCAGAACGAACGCGTCCTCCACAACACCGTGGTCCCGCTCGTCGAGAAGTGGATCAACACCGAGCCGCAGTACGCCGACCTGCGCCGGGTCTACAACGCCCGCGTCGCGGCCGAGTACATCCGCCGTAAGGACGCGGTGTCGCCGACGGACTTCCACACCATCATCAACAGCAACGACGTCAAGCGGTGGCCGCTGCGCGCCCCCAACCAGGACTGGGACAAGCAGCAGGTCTTCGACAAGTACCGGAAGATCTTCACCGAGGGCGAGTTCAAGTACGAACTCACCAAGGGCCAGGAGGTCTGGGTGATCACCGTCGGCGGCGTGGACTTCTCCAAGGCCCCCAAGCGGAACATCAGCCGCACCCAGTTCAACCTCGAGCACCGCGGCCTGGACAAGACCACGAAGACCTCCACCGGCGCCGAGACGACCTACCAGGACACCGAGACCACCTACCTCGGAGGCACCTCCGGCAAGCTCCCCGGCGGCGACGACCCCACCCCGACACCCACTCCGACGCCGACTGACAAGCCCACGGACAAGCCCACGGACAAACCGACCGACCAGCCGACCACTCCGGCGCCCGACCCGTCCACCCCGGGCGGCGGCGACGCCAGTCAGCCCCCGGCCACCAAGGACCCGGACGGGAACCTCGCCGACACCGGATCCGACACCCCTGTGGGTCTGATCGCGGGCATCGCCGGGGCTCTCGCGGCGGTCGGCGGAACACTGGTGTGGTGGATGCGGCGCCGCAAGACCACCCAGGACGGCTAGTCGGTTTCGTTGGGATCGGTGGCTCGTTGATCCGGGGACGGCTCCTCGATCGGGCGAGCACATCAGCACGCGGCCGGGGCCCCGAAAAGGGGACCCGGCCGGCGAGCCGGCCGACAACCCGCGACCTGCCGCCGGCATCGCAGGTGAGGCGCGGACCGACCATGTGCCGGAGGCGGCCCGGGCGACCGTTTCCGACGTCGAGCCGGTACCGCCCCGGGGGCTGTCCCCACCACGTTCGTTACAGGCAGCCGGACGTTGATCCGGCGGGACAGCAGGATCGCCCCGAGCGGTCGTGATCGGAAAAGCTGAAGGCCGGTTTCGCGAGACTTCCCAGGAGTTCACTCGTGCGCAAACACGCAGGTCAAAAGGCTCGTTCGGCCCGATGCGGGCACGGTTGGCGCGGGGTCGGTGCCGCTGTCGCCGTGGGAGCCGTGATGATCGTCGCCCTGGCGCCGCAGGCGGCCTTCGCCGGCACCCGCCCGGACCGCGGCGTACAGCAGGGACTGAACGCGCTGGTACATGCCGATGGAGTCCCCGCCGCACTGGCGAGCGTGCGGGACCGGCACGGTCACACCCGTACCTACACCGCCGGGATCGGCGACCTGGCCACCGGCGCCGAGGTGCCCCGGGACGGACAGGTGCGCATCGGCAGCAACACCAAGACGTTCACCGCAGTGGTCGTGCTGCAGCTGGTCGCCGAGGGGAAGGTCGGCCTCGACACGCCGATCGAGACCTACCTGCCCGGCCTGGTGCGCGGCGAAGGCATCGACGGGCGTCGCATCACGGTTCGCCACCTACTGCAGCACACCAGCGGGTTGCCCAACTACGTCCCGTACCTCGACGACGAGCCCCGCTCCTACACCCCGCCCGAGCTGCTCGCCGCCGCCCTCCGGCACAAGGCCGACTTCGAACCCGGAACGAGCTGGCGGTACAGCAACACCAACTACGTCCTCGCCGGCATGCTGATCGAGAAGGTCACCGGGCACTCGTACGCCGAGGAGGTCGACCCGCGCGTCATCAAGCGCCTGGCGCTGCGCCACACCTACTTCCCGAAGCCCGGCGAGGTGGACATCCGCCAGCGCCACCCCCACGGCTACGACCGGAGTTCGGCCGACGCACCCTGGCAGGACGTCACGGAGCTCGACCCCTCCTGGGGCTGGGCGGCCGGGCAGATGGTGTCCACCAACTCCGACCTCAACCGCTTCTTCTCCGGGCTGCTGTCCGGGCGTCTCCTCCCGGAGGCCCAGCTCGCCCAGATGCGCACGACCGTCCCCGCCGAGTACTTCGGCCCCAGTGCCCGCTACGGGCTGGGCCTGGTGAGCAAGCCGCTGTCGTGCGGCGGCGTCTACTGGGGCCACGGCGGCAGCACCACGGGCTACGAGACCCGGGGCGGGGCCACCGACGACGGCCGCGCCGCCGAGCTCGCGGTGACCACGCAGCCGGGCGACCCGGCGGTCATGCGGCACGTGGACACGGTCGTGGACCGGGCGTTCTGCCGCTGAGCTGCTCAACGGACTCGCCGAGCGCCCACGCCATGTGTTGATCCTCTCGTGGGATGCCGAGCGCGGCGTGGCGCCGCTCGGCGGCCTCCGCATGGCGCTCGCGGTGCGGGCTGCTCAGCTCGGCCAAGGTGACGGTGAATCCTCAGCAGCTCGAACGGACGTCGCCGGTCACCGGGCCCTGGCGGAAGGGGGCCCGGTGACCGGCGCGGTTCGGCCGGATGTGCGCGTCAGACGTAGAGGAAGCCGCCGGGGACGGTGACGGTCCCGAAGGCCGTCACCAGCGTGACGGTCGCGGTGCCGGGCACCCCGGCCGGGGTGGTGCCGGTGACCGTGGTGGCGGTGGCGGTCACACCCGTGGCGGGAACGCCGTTGAACAGCACGCCCAGCACGCTGCCGAGGTTGGTGCCGGTGATGGTGAACGCGGTGCCGCCGGCGATGGGTCCGGTGGTGGGCGTGATGGTGGCGGGCACCGGGGCGGGCGGCGCGACGAGGTAGGTGAAACCGCCGGGGACGGCGGCGGTCCCGTTGGGGCCGCTCAGCGTGACGGCGACGTTGCCGCCCGCGGGCGGACCTGCCGGGGTGATGCCGACCAGGACGGTCCCGGCCGGGTTGATGGTCAGGATCGCCGAGGGGTTCGCGCCGAAGGTGATACTGGTGACACCGGTCAGGTTGGTGCCCGTGATCAAGTACAGGGTGCCGCCGGTGGTCGGCCCCACGGTCGGGGTGATGGAGACGGCGGTGGGCGGCGTCGGCGCCACGTAGGTGTACGGCTGGCTGTTGCTGGTGCCGACGGTGGTGGTGACCAGGACCTGGACAGACCCGGGCGCGTGCGGCGGGGCTATCACCACGACGATGTCGTTGGTGGTACTCCCCGGCCAGCCACCGCCACCCCAGCCGCCGCCCCAGTCACCATCCCAGCCGCCGCCACCGGAACTGCTCTGGCTGACGATCTGGGCGGGCACGCCGCCGAAGGTCACGCTGATGACATTGCGCAGGTTCTGCCCGTTGAGCTGGACGAGGTTCCCACCGGCGGCGGGGCCCGAGTTGGGCACCACCGACAGCAGCAACGGCGGCCCCGCCTGCGACGGGGGCCAGTTGGCCGCAGTGGGGGCGGCGGTCGCGGGAGCGGTCGAGGTCATGGTTGGTCCTCCCGGGGAAGGGTTCGGGTGATGTGCGCCGACGGCATGCCGGTGTCGTGGGCAAGCCGCTGGTCAACGCCTCGTCGTCGCCGCGCGGTCGAGGCAGGCCGGCACCGGAGGAACGGAAGGCCGCCGGGCGGCCGGTCAGGGCGCGGAAGCGAAGCGATGCGCCGGATGAGAGCGGAGCCACGGGACGAACGCCCGGCTCCTGTCTGGCCGACGAGGTATGGGGCACCCTCGGCGGCACGTCTCCAGTTATCCACGCCCACCCCCGTCGCTCAAGGTTCCGGGGCTGCCATCACTCGTTTGGCGCATCTGGGCGCGCCTGGCGGCGAGCTTGTATGACAAGCGCTCCGCTATTCGGGGGAAGGCGCGGCCGGAGTATGGCCTGCCGTCCTCCACCGTGCCTCTAATGAGTGACATCGGCAGTGCCAACCCGTGCGGGACCACCCGGGGAGGGAGCGATCCGATGAGCCTCGCCGCGTTCCTCCTCGCCCTCGGCACCACCTGCCGTATCACCCGCTTCATCACCAAGGACACGCTGGCGGCGGGGTTCAGAACCTGGGTCGCCGACCGCTTCGGCGACGACTCCCGGCCCTCCTACCTCGTCAACTGCGGCTGGTGCACCAGCACCTGGGTTGCCGCCGCCATCGCCGGCTACGCCTCCTTGCTGCACACCACCGCGTGGTTCCACCTCCCGGCCACCGCCCTGACGCTCTCCTACCTCGCCGGGGTCGCCTCGCGGTGGCTGGACTGACACACCGACCCGTACTGGACTCGAGGGAAAGGAACGGCAGCCATGGCCTGCAACTGCGGCGGAGGGGCACGTGGGGGCCCACAACCCGTTGTCGTCTACGAGTTGACGCTGCCGGACGGCACGGTCCGGCGATATTTCACCTATCAGGAGGCCGACGCCGCCAACAAGCGCGCGGGCTCCACCGGAGTGATCAACACCGCCGTCCAGTGACGGCGAAGAGCTGCGAGTGACGGCGCGGACCGGCGCCGGCGGCATGGCGGCCTCGCTGTCAGTGGTGTGCGGCAGACTGCGGCCATGGACATCACGATCAGGCACGCGCGGGACGAGGAGCTGGACGGGATCGGCGAGCTCACCGCGCAGGTGTATCTCGGGGACGGGCTCCTGGACTTCGGCGACAGTGATCCATATCTCACCACCCTGCGCGACGCCCGGCGCCGGGCCGCCGAGGCCGAGCTGCTGGTCGCGGCGGACGCGGCGAGTGACGAGGTGCTGGGGGCCGTGGCGTTCGCGGTTTACGGCGGGGCGTATGCGGAGCTGGCCCGGCCCGGCGAGGGCGAGTTCCGGATGCTGGCCGTGCGACCCGAGTCGCGGCGGCGCGGGGCGGCCGAGGCGCTGGTGCGCGCCTGCCTGGACCGGGGGCGCGCGCTGGCGCTGCGGCGGATCGTGATCAGCAGCCAGCAGTCCATGACCGCCGCCCACCGGCTGTACGAGCGGCTGGGGTTTGTACGGGCCCCGGAGCGGGACTGGTCGCCGATAGCCGAGTTGGACCTCACCCTGTGGGCGTTCACGGTGGAGCTGTGAGGCCGGCGGCGCGCGTCCTGGCCATGGGCTCGCGCGCGCCGGGTCACGGGCTCGCGTGCGCGCCGGGATACGGGCTCGCGTGCGCGCCCGGCTGCGGGCTGCCACGGGCCCCAGGTCACGGGCCACCTCCGGAACGCACTAGCACATTCATACGAAATTCCGCACCTCGCGACACAAGATATGGGGGTGCGTGCGTCGGCCGACACAAGATGTATGCTCGTCCTCGCTGTCGCCGCAGGGGAATCCGGTGGGAATCCGGAACTGTCCCGCAACGGTGTACGTGTGCGCTTATGCGGCGTACCCGTAAGTCCGAGCACCTGCCGACGGCCCTGTGTGAACACGTCCCCCGGCCTCGAGGGTTGGGCCGATGGACGCTGCGTGGTGTGCCTGGCGTACGAGGAGTGCGGCATCGGCATGCCCGTACGCGCCCATCGCGCCTCCCCTCGTGGCCCCGGCCGAGCGAGGGAGAGCACCTCAGTGACCATCGCGCCCGCAGATCCGGTTTCAGAGCAGGCGGTTTCTCAGGCAGCGCACGACGCGCCCGGAACCGCCCTGCTGCGGATCCTCACCGGACTCACCGCCGACCTGCCCGCCACCGACCCCGGTAAGGTCGCGGCCGCCGCCCTGCGCGGCCGTCATCCCGGCTCGGACGAGGCGGAGTTGCGCGGCCTGGCGACCGAGGCGGCGGCCGGGCTGATCGCCGAGGAGCCGGAGTACTCGCGGCTGGCCGCGCGGCTGCTGGCGCTCACCATCACGGAGGAGGCGGCCGGGCAGGGCGCGGTCTCCTTCTCCACCTCCGTCCAGGTGGGCCACCGTGAGGGCCTGCTCGCCGACTCCACCGCGGAGTTCGCCGCCGCCCACGCCGCACGGCTGGACGCGCTGGTGGAGCGGGCCCTGGCCGACGGCGCCGACAAGCGCTTCGGCTACTTCGGACTGCGCACCCTCTACAGCCGCTATCTGCTGCGCCACCCCATCACCCGTCAGGTGATCGAGACCCCCCAGCACTTCCTGCTGCGGGTGGCCTGCGGGCTCGCCGAGGACCTCTCGGAGCGGGCGCTGGACGATGTGGCCGAGCTGTACCGGCTGACCAGCACCCTGTCGTATCTGCCCAGCTCCCCCACGCTGTTCAACTCCGGCACCCGGCATCCGCAGATGTCGTCCTGCTATCTGCTGGACTCGCCGCTGGACGAGCTGGACTCGATCTACAACCGCTACCACCAGGTGGCGCGGCTGTCGAAGCACGCGGGCGGCATCGGCCTGTCCTACTCCCGTATCCGGGCGCGCGGTTCGCTGATCCGGGGCACCAACGGGCACTCCAACGGCATCGTGCCGTTCCTGCGCACGCTCGACGCCTCGGTGGCCGCCGTCAACCAGGGCGGCCGGCGCAAGGGCGCGGCCTGCGTCTATCTGGAGACCTGGCACGCGGACCTCGAGGAGTTCCTGGAGCTGCGAGACAACACGGGTGAGGAGGCCCGCCGCACCCACAACCTGAACATCGCCCACTGGATCCCGGACGAGTTCATGCGCCGGGTCGAGGCGGACGCCGACTGGTCGCTGTTCTCCCCGGTCGACGCGCCCGAGCTGGTGGACCTGTGGGGCGATGAGTTCGACGCCGCGTACCGGAAGGCCGAGGCCGAGGGGCGGGCGGTCAAGCAGGTCCCGGCGCGGCAGTTGTACGCCCGGATGATGCGCACCCTCGCGCAGACCGGCAACGGCTGGATGACGTTCAAGGACGCCGCCAACCGCACCGCCAACCAGACCGCCGAGCCCGGCAGGGTCGTCCACTCCTCGAATCTGTGCACCGAGATCCTGGAGGTCACCAACGACGGCGAGACCGCCGTGTGCAACCTCGGCTCGGTCAACCTCGCCGCACACCTGGACGAGGACGGGCAGCTGGACTGGGAGCGCCTCGACGCCACCGTCCACACGGCCGTGACCTTCCTCGACCGCGTGGTGGACATCAACTTCTACCCCACGGACGAGGCCGGGGCCTCCAACTCCCGCTGGCGCCCGGTGGGTCTGGGCCTGATGGGGCTGCAGGACGTCTTCTTCCGGCTGCGGCTGCCGTTCGACTCGCCCGAGGCCAAGGCGCTCTCCACGCGGATCTCCGAGCGCATCATGCTCGCCGCGTACGAGGCGTCCTGCGAGCTCGCCGAGCGCCACGGCCCGCACCCGGCCTGGTCCGAGACCCGCACCGCGCGCGGTGTGCTGCACCCGGACCACTACACGGACGCGGTGGCCACCTGGCCGGAGCGCTGGGAGGCGCTGCGCACCCGGATGACGAAGTCCGGAATGCGGAACTCGCTGCTGCTGGCGATCGCGCCGACCGCGACCATCGCCTCCATCGCGGGCGTCTACGAGTGCATCGAGCCGCAGGTCTCCAACCTCTTCAAGCGCGAAACGCTCAGCGGGGAGTTCCTGCAGGTCAACTCCTATCTGGTGGACGACCTCAAGAAGCTGGGCGTCTGGGACACCCAGACCCGCGAGGCGCTGCGCGAGTCCAACGGCTCGGTCCAGGAGTTCTCCTGGGTGCCCGCGGAGGTACGGGACCTGTACCGCACCGCGTGGGAGATCCCGCAGCGCGCCCTGATCGAGATGGCGGCGGCCCGCACCCCGTACCTCGACCAGAGCCAGTCGCTGAACCTCTTCATGGCCTCGCCGACCATCGGCAAGCTCAGCTCGATGTACGCGTACGCCTGGAAGCGCGGCATCAAGACCACGTACTACCTGCGCTCGCGTCCGGCCACCCGGATCGCCCAGAGCGCCCGTGGCGGCGGCGCCGCGGCCACCGCGCCCGCCCCTGCCCCCATCCCCGTACAGCAGGCTCCGGCCGAGGCCGACGCGATCGCCTGCTCCCTGGAAAACCCCGAGTCCTGCGAGGCCTGCCAGTAATGTCCCCCACGTCCCAGAAGAACCTGCTCGACCCGGGCTTCGAACTCACCCTGCGGCCGATGCGGTACCCGGAGTTCTACGACCGCTACCGCGACGCGATCAAGAACACCTGGACCGTGGAGGAGGTCGACCTCCACTCCGACGTCACCGACCTCGCCAAGCTCTCCCCCGGTGAGCAGCATCTGATCGGCCGTCTGGTCGCCTTCTTCGCGACCGGCGACTCGATCGTGGCCAACAACCTGGTGCTGACGCTCTACAAGCACATCAACTCCCCCGAGGCGCGGCTGTATCTGTCGCGGCAGCTCTTCGAGGAGGCGGTGCACGTCCAGTTCTATCTGACGCTGCTGGACACCTACCTCCCCGACCCGGACGACCGCGCCGCGGCCTTCGCCGCCGTCGAGAACATCCCCTCCATCAGGGAGAAGGCGGAGTTCTGCTTCCGCTGGATGGACTCGGTGGAGAAGATCGACCGGCTGGAGACCAAAGAGGACCGCCGCCGCTTCCTGCTCAACCTGATCTGCTTCGCGGCCTGTATCGAGGGGCTGTTCTTCTACGGCGCCTTCGCGTACGTGTACTGGCTGCGCTCGCGGGGGCTGCTGCACGGCCTGGCGACGGGCACCAACTGGGTCTTCCGCGATGAGTCGATGCACATGGAGTTCGCCTTCTCGGTCGTGGACACCGTCCGCGAGGAGGAGCCGGACCTCTTCGACGACGAGCTCCAGCAGCAGGTCACCGACATGCTCAAGGAGGCCGTCGAGGCGGAGCTGCAGTTCGCCCGCGACCTGTGCGGGGAGGGGCTGCCGGGCATGAACACCGCGTCGATGCAGGAGTATCTGCAGTGCGTGGCCGACCAGCGCCTGATGCGCCTCGGCTTCCCCGCGGTCTTCGGCTCGGAGAACCCGTTCTCCTTCATGGAGCTGCAGAACGTCCAGGAGCTGACCAACTTCTTCGAGCGCCGCGCCTCGGCCTACCAGGTCGCGGTCGAGGGCTCGGTCGCCTTCGACGACGACTTCTGATGCCACAGGGCGGGCCGGACCCCGCGTGGGTCCGGCCCGCCCTGTGAGGTACGGCACACTCAGTCGTTGGGCACCGTCTCATAGCGGGCGGTGCCCTCGGCCATCTGCTTCAGCACATCCTTACGGTCGCGCTTGGAGAGGCGGTCGATGTACAGGTAGCCGTACAGGTGGTCGGTCTCGTGCTGCAGACAGCGCGCGAAGTAGCCGGTGCCACGCACCGCGATCGGCTCGCCGTCGAGGTCCTGGCCGCGCACCACCGCGTAGTCGGGGCGGGCCAGCTCCATGTAGGCCGTGGGAACCGACAGACAGCCCTCATTGGAGTCGTCCAGCACCCGGCGATCGGCGGGCAGCTCCTCCAGCACCGGGTTGCACACCGCGCCCACATGGCGAACGCCCTCGTCGTCCATGCAGTCGTAGACGAAGACCTTGAGGTCGACACCGATCTGGTTGGCGGCCAGGCCCACGCCCTCCGCCGCCCGCTGGCTGGCGAACATGTCGTCGACGAGCCGCGCCAGCTCCTCGTCGAACACGGTCACGTCCCGGCACTCCTTGTGCAGGACCGGGTTGCCGTAAACGGTGATCGGGCGGGCGGTGCCGCGCTCGCGGAAGGCCCGCTCACGCTCCTCGCAGTCCTCCGTGTCCACGATGAAATCGTCGACCACCTGCTGTTTCGTCCCTTGCTGCGACATCGTCCGCCGTGTGCCTTCCCTCAACCGTGATGCGTCGCCCTACAGGGTACGGGCACGACGCGCCCGGGCGCGGTGTGCTCACGCGCTGTGAGCGGGCCTCCACGGGCCTCCGCGGGCCTCCACGGGCCTCCACGGGCCTTCCGGGGCCTACGGGGCGGGGTCCGGGGCGGAGCCCTGCCACCGGCGCGGCCGCCAGGCGGTCAGCAGACCTCTTCCAGGTCCCGCCACTCACGGGTGTCCGGGCTGTCGGCGACCCAGCCGTCCAGCAGCCCCCGCACCAGCCCGCCAGGCGCCGCGATCCCGCATTCGCGCTCGGGGACCCACAGCGAGCCCGAGCCCGCCATACGGTGGCCCAGCGGCCCGGGGTGGCCCGGTTCGCTGTGGTCGTGCGGGTCCAGATGCTCGCCCTCGCCCTCGTCGCTGGGCATCCGGCTCTCCGAGCAGGAGCGGCACAGCAGCCGCACCGACGACGACCAGTCCTCGGCCGCGAACCCCGCGTCGGCCGCGAGCCGCTCCAGGGCGTCCCGGTCGGCCTCGGTGGCCGCCTCCAGCAGCACCACCCAGGTCGGCACCGGGGACGGCGCCCACAGCTCGATCTCGTCGAAGACCGGGTACGAGGGGCCCGCGGAGGTCACGCGCTCACCGTGCGGTACGCCGTCGTGCAGCACCACCTCGCCCCAGCGCCGCCCGGACGACGGCAGCGGGATGGACAGCACCTCGATCCGGGCCGGGTCCAGCCGGCGGCCCCAGACGACCTCGGCCTCGCCCTCCGGGGACAGCCGCACCGCCGCGCTGCCCAGCTCCATGCCGAGCGGCTCCCCGGACGCGGACGCCTCTCCGGGCACCTTCAGCCCGTACGCCTGCCAGGCGCGGCGGGCCAGCGGCCAGTCCTGCAGCGCGGTGGCCGCGATTCCCACGTTCCACCAGTCCGGAGCGCCCGTCTCGCGGTCCAGCAGCGCGACCGCCCGCAGCCCCGCGGCGCGCGCCTGGTCCCAGTCGTGCCGGAACTTGTGCAGCAGCGCCAGGTTGAACCAGGACTCCGACAGCCACGGCTCCAGGTCGGCGGCGCGGGTCAGCAGCGCTCCCGCGTCCTCGTACCGGCCGTCGCCGATGAGCGTGAACGCACGGTCCGTGGCCTGCCGCCATGAGGCGGACGGCCGGTGCCGTACCTTGCCGAAGATCTTCACGATTCCCGCCTGCCGGTATCGAAGTCGTCCCGTACCAGATGCCTTCGCGGACGGCGTCGCCCTCCCTTGAAGACAACCTGCCACACATTCGCGGACATCTCAGCCCGGCCCCTCACCCTCCGGCCGGGATGCGAAGCCCTCCACACCTCCTTGCCACCGGCCATTCGGCCTGGCACCCCTCTCCTCGCATCCAACCATGCCCCTCGGGAGCCCCGCTTATTACCGGCGAGTTCTCACCGGGGCCGGCCGTACACCTGGCGCGACAGCACCGTGGCGAGCGTCTCGACCACGATGGGGTCGAAGTCGCGCGCCGTGGCCAGCCGCAGCCGCTCCAGGGCGCGCAGGGCGGCCGCCCCGGCCGTTCCCTCGGCCCCTGGCCCGCTGATCAGCTCGGTGTACGCGTTCACCGCGCGCACGATACGCGCGGCGAGCGGCTGCTCGCGGTACGGGTCCGCCTGGCGCTCCACGACCTGTGCCACCTCGGCGGGTACCCCGGTCTGGCGGACCACAGCGCCGCCGAGCAGCGCGATTTTGCGCTGCTCGGCGGCGGGCAGCGGCTCGGTGGCCCCGGCGGGCACCGGGTCCAGCAGCGAGAGCTGGCCGATGTCGTGCATCAGCGCCGCGTACTCCAGCACGGTCAGCCGCGGCTCGGAGAGCCCCAGCTCACGCCCGACCGCCCGGCTCAGCGCGGCCACCTCACGGGCGTGGCCCGTCAGGGTGTACCCGGCTATCTCGGTCGACCGGGCCAGGGAGGCGATGGTCTGGCGGTAGGTGGCCCGTATCCCCGCGTAGCGGCGGTAGGAGTACTGGATCAGCAGCAGCGGCACCGCCAGCACCGGCACCGGCCACAGCCCGGCGACGGCCACGGTGAGCGGCATCACCACCGCGGTCGCGCAGACCGCCGCCGCCACGCCGGGCAGCGACCGCAGCTCGTCGCGGAGCAGCGGTCCGTAAGGCCAGCCGGTACGGGCGCGGGCGAGGGCGGCGGCCAGGACCGCGTCGCACAGAGCGGTCAGGGCCAGCAGGGCGAGCAAATAGCCGACGAGATACGGGCTGTGGCCGAGCCAGGAGGCCAAGAGGCCGGTCCGGTGCAGCGGTTGGAAGCAGATGGCGGCGAACGCGACGGTCAGCACCCGGCGGGCGGTGTGGCCGGGATCGACCGGGCAGCCCAGCGCCAGCGGCGCCACCAGCCCGGCCAGGGAGGCGGCCACGACGACGGTGACCACCTGGAGGACACCGTGTGTGGTCGGCTCCCCGCCGAGCCGCCCGAGCAGGGCGTAGCCGAGGGCGCCCGCGGCGGCGACGGGCGCGGGCTCACCACGCGGATCGGGCACCCCACTGCCCCCCGGAAGCGCGGGCGGTGCCTCCACGCACCGGATCGCCTCCCCTACGGCGATGAGCGCCCCGAAGGCCAGCGCCGCCTCCGGCTGCCGCACCCCGTGCCACTCGGTCCACACAAGCGCGACCACGGCAAGCGCCCCGGCCGCGCCGTAGACGGCGACGACGGTAAGGCCGCCGCAACGGCGCCCCGATATGCGCTCCCGCTCCCGATCCCTCACGCCCCTTTCGCGGTAGCCCGGACCCCGACTCGCCCAACGGACGCCCATGCCGCCCTTACGGACACCCACGCCGCGGCCCGCCCGGCGGACGCCCGCACCGCCCCTACGGACGACGCCCACGCCGCCCCCACGGACACCCGCGCCGCGGCCCTCTCCGCGGACGCCTGCGCCCTGGTCTCCCTCGGGGACGCCCGCACCCTGGACCCCCTGGCGGGCGCCCGCGCCACGACTCCCCATACGGACGCCCGCGCCACGGCTCCCCTTACGGTCCGCGGCCGGACCATCGCCCTTGTCGGCGGCCGTGGGCCGGGTCTCCTCACGGGCGGGCGCGGTCTCGCCTTGCTGTCGGCGGGCGCGGTGGAGGGCTCGGTCGTGTCGTTCCGCGAGCCAGTCGAGGCTGCCGCGGAGGGCGTTCGGGAGGCGGGGTGCGGCCGGTGCCGGGGCGGGGCGGGCCGCCCTGGATGGCCACTGGGCCGCGCTCTCGTCCCGGTCGCGCGGTCCGGGGCTGGTCGTGCCACGGGCCGCGCCGCCGTCCGAGGCATTCGGGGCGCCCGGGGCACCTAAGGCGTCCGGCGCGTCCGTGGCACCCGGCGGGACGGGCTCTCCTCCGGCCCGTGCCGGGGCCGCCCCGGGGGCGGGGCCGTCCGGAGCGGCGCGGCGCGGGCGCCGGGCGGGCCGGGGGTCCCGGCTCGGGCCATCCGGGCCGTCCGGGACGGGTGCGGCGGGCGGGTCCTGGGTGGGGCTCATGGCGCACCGCCAGGGCCGTCGCGGCCGGGGCGGAGCTCTGGGTCGTCCGCCGGGCCGGAGGCCGCCGCGCGTACCAGGGGCGGCAGCTCCAGCGGCGGGCTCAGGGGATCTGGCGGGACGTTTCCGCGCTCCTCGGGGGCGTCCGCGGTGACCGCCGCATGCCAGCCGTGGCGGTCCAGTGCGGTGCTGAGGGCCCGCACCATCCGGGGGTCGAACTGCGATCCCGCGCACCGCTTCAGCTCCTCCACGGCCGTGTCCACCGGCCGGGCCCTGCGGTACGTACGCGTCGAGGTCATCGCGTCGAAGGCGTCCGCCACCGCGACCACCCGGGCGAACTCGGGGATCTGCGCCCCGGCGAGCCCGTACGGATAGCCGCTGCCGTCCAGCCGCTCATGGTGGTGGAGGATCGCGGCCCGCGCCTCGCCCAGGAAGCCGATGCCGCGCACCATCTCGTCGCCGTACTCGGGGTGGAGCTCGATCACCCGGCGCTCATCGGGGGTGAGCGGGCCGTTCTTCCGCAGCAGCCGGGTGGGCACGCCGAGCTTGCCCACGTCGTGGAGGATGCCCGCGATCCGCACCCCCTCCAGCCGGTCGCCACTCATGCCCAGTTCGCGGGCGATCATCGCGGAGGCGCGGCCGACGCGCTCGCTGTGGCCCCGGGTGTAGCGGTCCTTGATGTCGACCGCCTGGACCAGGGCCCGGATGGTGGCCTGATGGGCGGCGCTCTCGCGGCGGTAGAGCACGAAACCGCAGGCGCAGACGTACATCGGCAGCAGCACCAGCAGGGCCGCCGCCGGTCCGTAAGGGCTGCGCCAGAGCACCGCCATGGCGAGCCCGGCGGGCCCGTGCACCAGATACGGGGCGAGGGCGCCGGGCAGCCGGCCGCACCAGGCGGCGCGCGGGGAGTGGCGCTCGGCGGTGACCAGCACCCCGCCCTCCAGGGCGGTGGCGGTCAGCCCCAGGACGAGCGCGGCGGCTACGGCGACCGCCAGGGCGTACGCAAAGCCGGGCGTACCGGATGCCTCGGCGGCGGCAAGCTGCGCAGCGGGGGCCTGGGCGCCGCCACCGAGCGCCCACAGGGCGCTGAGGGCCCGAGGGCCGCCCAGAGCCGCGAAGGCGCACGAGGCGGCCCAGACGGCCAGCGAGAGCCGTGCGGCGCGCCAGGCCCGCCGTGCCCCGGCCGGTGGCCGCTCGACGCGGGCGAGCAGCGCACCGGGCACGGCGACCAGCGCCGCGGCGGCGGGCGGCAGCAGAAAGGCCCCGGCCAGAAGGACGGGGCTGCACCATTCGGGCCAGCGGGCGCGGACCCTGGAGCCCACCGCGTGCACCACGGCGAGCAGGGCGGCCGTGGCCCAGGGGACGGCCGCTCCGGGCCGTACGGCCGGGGCGGCGCAGAGCCCCCCGGCGAGCACGGCGCACAGGACATAGGCGCGCGCCTCGTGGGGAAGTGCCCGCACGGTGTCCTCCTCCCCATCCACGTCCGTTGCGCCGCCCCTCCAGGACGAGGCGGGTCAGGTGGTTGGGGAGCTTAGGCCGGACTGGGGCGGATGAGATCGGAGGGACTGTCCGATTACACCCCTTCGAGTGATGATCTGATCACCGAAGGTGGGGCCGGGAACACGCCCGGCTCGTTGACGATCACCCGGCCGGTTGAGGATCGGCGGACGGCCAATCGACGGACGGTCGAAGGACAGTCGATCAACGGACCGTCGATCGAGTGACGATCCACCGGCGCTCAAGGCCGGGGGTCACTCCTGGGCGGTGGTCGGAGCGTTCGTCTCCGCGGTGACCTCACGCTCGGGCACCACCTGCCCGGAGCGGATCAGCTCGATCCGCCCCATGACCTTCGAGCGGAGGTCGCTGGGCACGTCGTCCTGGCCGCAGCACCGCGCCACGAGCTTCTTCACGGCCTTCTCGAGGCCGTACTTCTCCAGGCACGGAGAGCACTCGTCGAAATGCACCTCGAACTTGGCGCAGTCGCCGTCCGGCATTTCGTGGTCGAGGAACTCGTAGAGATGATCGAGAACCTCGGAGCAGTCCGTCTCATGCGGCTCTCCGCAGCTCATGAGTCCGCGCCTTTCCGATCGTGCGACTCGTCCGCCCCGGCGGCCGCGCCCGCGGGGACCAGCCCGCGCCCACGGGCGTAGTCCTCCAGCAGATCGCGCAGCTGGCGGCGCCCACGGTGCAGTCGGGACATCACCGTACCGATGGGTGTACCCATGATGTCCGCGATCTCCTTGTAGGCAAAGCCCTCGACATCCGCGAGATAGACCGCGATGCGGAACTCCTCGGGGATGGCCTGAAGGGCTGCCTTGACATCGGAGTCGGGCAGGTGGTCGAGGGCCTGCGACTCGGCGGACCGCAGACCGGTCGACATATGCGACTCGGCGCGCGCGAGCTGCCAGTCCTCGATCTCCTCGGCCGCGCTGCGCTGGGGCTCCCGCTGCTTCTTGCGGTACGAGTTGATGAAGGTGTTGGTCAGGATGCGGTACAGCCACGCCTTGAGGTTGGTGCCCTCGCGGAACTGGTGGAAGGACCCGTACGCCTTGGCGTACATCTCCTGCACCAGGTCCTCGGCGTCGGCCGGGTTCCGCGTCATCCGCAGCGCGGCCGAGTACATCTGGTCCAGGAAGGCAAGGGCGTCCCGCTCAAAGCGCGCGTTGCGCTCCGAGGACGTCTCCTGCGACCGCTCGACCGGCTCTCCCTCGGTAACGCCGTCGGTCCCTGCGTCGGTCCCAGTGACCTGACCCACCTCCTCCAGCTTCGCGTCGGGTCCGGATGTGGACCCGCTCGAATCGGAGAATAGACGACGATCCGGTGCGCCCGCCGCTCCGATCTTCACAGCCTGTGCCGCCTGCAGCTGCGACCAGTCGAGGTCAGCGCCGTGCGGACGGGCCGGGCAAGCAAGCGAACCCATGCGGGGAACTCCCTTTCCTCGTATTCCGCGTATCGGTGCCTCTTACACGGTGAGCACCGACGGCCCTTTCAACACGGGACCCCTCCGTCGCATTCCCGCGCCCGGCGCCCGGCCCCGCCTCCCCCGGCCCGCGCAGGTCAGGCCAGGACGCGCGGCAGCCAGTCGGCGACGGCGCCGGTGATCAGGGCGAGCGCCGCAGGCTCATCGAGGTCCGCAGATTTCGGCAGACCGAAGACGTGATCGCCGTACGGCACCGTCACGAGCTCCATGTCCGCGGGCAGCTCCGGGAACTCCTCCGGCCGTCCGAAGGGGTCCCGGCCGCCCTGGACGATCAGCGTCGGCACCCCCGTGGCCAGCAGCTCATCGGCCCGGGACCGCTCCGGCTTGCCCGGTGAGTGCAGCGGGAACGACAGCGCCAGCACGGCCTTCGCGCCCAGCTCCCGGCCGGTCCGGCAGGCCACCCGCGCCCCGGCGCTGCGGCCGCCCGCCACGATCGGCAGCCCGGCCTTCTGCAGCGCGGGCCACAGGGCGCGCCATCCGGTGTCCAGGGTCGAGGGCGCGGGCGCGATCTTCTTGCCCGCCACCCGCCACGGCTGCTCGACCAGCGCGACGCTCACTCCGCGCCCGGGGAGCGCCGCGGCCAGCGCGCGCAGGTCGCGTGCCTCGATGCCCCCGCCGGCGCCGTGGCTCGCGGCGAGCAGGGCATGGGCGCCGGGCGCGTGGTGCCAGGTGATCCGGGCGTCCCCGGCCGGGGTCGGCACCGTCTCGGTCGTCACCTCGGGCGTATCCGTCTTCTCGGCGGCCATCAGAACAGCGTGCCCTCCTCCGGGGCCTCGAGCTCCTTCAGCAGCTCGGGGCCGTTGTTACGGACATCACTCACCCCGGTCGCCACCGGATAGGCCCGCAGCAGCCCGGAGGGCGGCGGCGCCAGCAGCGGCAGCAGGTCGTCGGGGTCGGTGCGGGCGGGATCCAGCCAGGAGGCCCAGCGGTCCTGGTTGAGAACCAGCGGCATCCGCGGATGGATCTCGGCCAGCGACCGCGGCCCCTCGTCGTGCCTCCCGCCCCCGAAGGGCTCCTTGTCCGCCTCGGTCGTGATCACCGTGCAGGTCACCCACCACGACCGCGGATGATCGTCCGGCAGCGTCCGGTCCCGCCAGAACTCGTACAGCCCGGCCATGGCCATCACCGAGCCGTCCACCGGGGTCACGAAGTACGGCTGCTTGCGGGGCCGCTTGCGCTTGCCCTTCTCCTCGAGCTGCCGCTCCTGCGCCGCGGTGACCCACTCGTAGTAGCCGTCGGCGGGCAGGATGCAGCGCCGGGAGGCGAACGGGCGCCGGTAGGAGGGCTTCTCGTGCACGGTCTCGGCCCGTGCGTTGATCATC
This sequence comes from Streptomyces sp. 11-1-2, assembly GCF_003595545.1. Lineage (NCBI taxonomy): Bacteria > Bacillati > Actinomycetota > Actinomycetes > Kitasatosporales > Streptomycetaceae > Streptomyces > Streptomyces sp. 11-1-2. The sequence continues at coordinate 7,237,623 of NZ_CP022545.1, read as the reverse complement.
TTCGCGCCGCCTTCGGGCGACTTCGCCCAGGAGGGCACGAGCCCCCACTTCAGTGCCCTCAGCTGGCGAACCGGGCGCGGCTCGTCGGCGTCTTTAAGAGGGCGTTCGAGCACCGCGTACACGTCCTTGGTGGGCGCGACGTTCCAGTCCGGCGCCAGAGTCTCCTCCGGTTCCCACTTCTCCACGCCGAAGATCCCGGCGAGATCCTCCGGCCTCCGGCTCGCTGCGTATCGACCGCACATAGGTGCCACACTGCCACGACCCCTACCGACGCGAGGAGCCGCCCGCACATGGACGCAACGAACGCCGCCGATCTGTGGGACCGAGTGACCGGCGCCCAGCCCGACCCCACCACCTGGCTGGTCGTCTCCACCGGTGTGGTCGCGCTCGCGGTCGTCGTCTTCCGTACCGCCTGGCGAATAGCCCGTAATGCCGTCACGATCGCCCATGAGGGCGGCCACGCCCTGGTCGCCCTGCTCAGCGGGCGGCGGCTGGACGGCATACGGCTGCACTCGGACACCTCGGGGCTGACCGTCTCCCGTGGCAAGCCCACGGGCCTGGGCATGATCCTCACGGCGGCGTCCGGCTACACCGCCCCCTCCCTGCTGGGCCTCGGCGGCGCCTGGCTGCTGGCGGCGAACCACATCACCTTGCTGCTGTGGGGGACGACGGCACTGCTGGTCGCGATGCTGGTGATGATCCGCAACGCGTATGGCGTCCTTACGGTCGTCATCAGCGGGGCCGCCTTCTTCCTCGTCTCCTGGCTGACCGGGCCGGACGTCCAGGCGGGGTTCGCGTATGCCGTGGTCTGGTTCCTCCTCCTGGGCGGTGTGCGTCCGCCCTTCGAGCTCCAGCGCAAGCGCCGGCACGGGGGCGCGTACGACTCCGACCCCGACCAACTGGCCCGGCTGACGGGCATTCCGGCCGGCGCCTGGCTGCTGCTCTTCCACGTGGTCTCGCTGTGTTCGCTGCTCGCCGGCGGGCGCTGGCTGCTGGGGCTGTGACCCGTACGCGCGTCCGGCGCGCCACCCCCGGCGCATAGTGCGCGACCCTCGGCGCCCGGTAGCAGCGCCGTGTTTCGACTGGGTTTCACCACTTTCGATCAAGATTGGCACTCCGGGCGAACCACTAAAGTGAGACCCATGACCGGCATTGAGACCTCCCCGGGCGATCACACCGCCCTCTGGCCCGCTCCGACCGCAGATGAAGCGGTGGACGCGACCGTCACCGTGCCCGGATCCAAGTCGGTTACCAACCGCGGTCTGATCCTGGCCGCGCTCGCCGCCGAACCCGGCTGGCTGCGCCGCCCGCTCCGCTCCCGCGACACCCTCCTGATGGCCGCCGCCCTGCGCGCCATGGGCGTCGGCATCGAGGAGACGGTGTCCGACGGCGCCCTCGGCTCGGGCGGCCCCTCCGGCGGCGGAGAGGCATGGCGGGTCATCCCGGCGGGGCTGCACGGCCCGGCCACCATCGACGTCGGCAACGCCGGCACCGTGATGCGCTTCCTGCCGCCGGTCGCCGCCCTGGCCGACGGCCCCGTCCACTTCGACGGCGACCCCCGCTCCCATGAGCGCCCGCTGCACGGCGTGATCGACGCGCTGCGCGCCCTCGGCGCCCGTATCGACGACGACGGCCGCGGCGCGCTGCCGATGACCGTGCACGGCGGCGGGGCGCTGGACGGCGGCCCGGTCCGCATCGACGCCTCGTCGTCCTCCCAGTTCGTGAGCGCGCTGCTGCTGTCCGCGCCGCGCTTCAACCAGGGCGTCGAGGTGCGCCACATCGGCGCCGCGCTGCCCTCCCTGCCGCACATCCGGATGACCGTCGACATGCTGCGCGCGGCGGGCGCGCGGGTGGACACCGCGGAGGCGGGCGGCGAGCGGGGCGTCTGGCGGGTGGCGCCGAGCGCGCTGCTCGGCCGCGACCTGGTCGTCGAGCCCGATCTGTCCAACGCGGCGCCGTTCCTGGCCGCCGCCCTGGTCACCGGTGGCCGGGTGACCATCCCCGACTGGCCGGAGCGCACCACCCAGCCCGGGGACGAACTGCGCCGGATCTTCACCGAGATGGGCGGTTCCTACGAGCTCACCGACGCCGGGCTGACCTTCACCGGAACGGGCCGGATCACCGGGATCGACGCCGATCTGCACGAGGTCGGCGAGCTCACCCCGGTGATCGCGGCGGTCGCGGCGCTGGCCGACTCCGAGTCGGTGCTGCGCGGCATCGCGCATCTGCGGCTCCATGAGACCGACCGGCTCGCCGCCCTCGCCAAGGAGATCAACGAACTCGGCGGGGACGTCGCCGAGACCGAGGACGGACTGCGGATCCGCCCCCGGCCGCTGCACGGCGGGATCTTCCACACCTACGAGGACCACCGGCTGGCCACCGCCGCCGCCGTACTCGGCCTCGCCGTCGACGGCGTACTGGTCGAGGACGTGGCCACCACCGCCAAGACCCTTCCCGACTTCCCCGGCCTGTGGTCCGGGATGCTCGACGCGACGACGACCTCGGCGCGGAGATCCTGAGAGCCTGGACTTATGCGCCGCTACGGCAAGCACACCGACGAGGATGACGTTCGGGTCCGCCCCAACCGCAAGGGCAACCGGCCGCGCACCAACATCCGCCCCAAGCACGAGGACGCCGCCGAGGGCTTCGTGCTGACGATCGACCGCGGCCGGCTCACGGTCCTGGTCGAGGATCGCACCATCACCGCCATGAAGGCCCGCGAGCTCGGCCGTAAGGGCGTCGTCGTCGGCGACCGGGTCGCGGTCGTCGGGGATCTCTCCGGCGACAAGGACACGCTCGCCCGGATCGTACGGGTCGAGAAGCGCTCCTCCGTCCTGCGCCGGACCGCCGACGACGACGATCCGTACGAGCGGGTCGTGGTCGCCAACGCCGACCAGCTCGCGATCGTGACCGCGCTCGCTGATCCGGAACCGCGCCCGCGCCTGATCGACCGGTGTCTCGTGGCCGCCTTCGACGCGGGACTCGAGCCGCTGCTCGTGCTCACCAAGTCCGATCTGGCGCCCGCCGAGGAGATGCTGAAGACCTATGAGCCGCTCGGCATCCCCTTCGTCGTCACCAGCCGCGACGAGCTGGCCGATGGCGACGCCGCCGACCGGGTGCGGGAGCGGCTGACGGACCGGATCACGGTCTTCGTCGGCCATTCGGGCGTGGGCAAGACGACGCTGGTGAACGCGCTGGTCCCGGACCACCAGCGGGCCACCGGCCGGGTGAACGCGGTCACCGGCCGCGGCCGCCACACCACCACCTCCGCGCTCGCGCTGCCCCTGCCGGACACCAAGGGGTGGGTGATCGACACCCCGGGCGTGCGGTCCTTCGGGCTGCACCATGTGGACCCGGCGCGGGTCATCAACGCCTTCCCGGACCTGGAGCCGGGCACCGAGGGCTGTCCGCGCGCCTGCAGCCACGACGAGCCGGACTGCGCGCTGGACCAGTGGGTGGCCGACGGCCACGCCGAACCGGCCCGGCTGTACTCCCTGCGACGGCTGCTGGCGACCCGGGAGCGGCGGGAGGGCGACTAGGGCCTGTCCGGCGGGTCTTTTCCCCTGCCCTTCCCCTCACCAGGGGCGGGGAGGGGAACGGCCCGCCGCAGGCGTCAAGATCCGCCGGACGCCTCCTGGGGAGCGTGTTTGCCGTCCACCCGGGACGGTAAATGGATAATCGCATCAAGGAGTCCAGGCGACCGGGCGGGTCCCGGGCGACGGCAGCCGACGGCGACACGGGAGGGCATGTCTATGGCGTGGCTGCTGGTCGTGGTCGCCGGGCTTCTCGAAACGGGCTTCGCCGTCTGTCTCAAGCTCTCGCACGGCTTCACCCGCCTCTGGCCGACGGTCGCGTTCTGCGCGTTCGCGCTCGGCAGTTTCGGGCTGCTGACGCTGTCGCTGAAGAAGCTCGACGTGGGGCCCGCGTACGCGGTGTGGACGGGGATCGGGGCCGCCGGGACCGCGATCTACGGCATGATCTTCCTCGACGACCTCGTCTCCATGCTCAAGATCGTCTCCATCAGCCTGGTGATCATCGGCGTGATAGGACTCCAGCTCTCCGGCTCGGCCCACTGAAACCCAGGCCGCCCGGGTCTGGCTCAGGCCAGCACCGTGCGCACCATACGGGCCACATCAGCCGCCGGGGCGGGCGCCACCACGTACGACAGGGCCAGCCTGGCGACCGCCTCGCAGGCCAGCGGCAGCTCGACCGCACCGGGCGGCCAGTCACCCGCCAGCAGCCGCACCGCCCGGTCCCGCGCCTGGCCGAGCAGCTCGCCCGGCGCGGGCAGCGGGCCGGGCGGTGACGTCCTTACGGGCGTCGGCAGCCGCTCGTTCCAGCAGCCCGTGAGCACCGCCCGCACCAGTGGGTTCTCGGTCGCCGAGCGGACCGTCCACACCGCCGCGGCGGCCAGCCGCTCCCTGGGGCCCGCCACGCCGGACACCCCGGACAGCGCCCGCTCGACCCCGCTCAGATACGCGTCGGCCTCGCGCCGCACCAGAGCGCGGGCGAGGCCCTCCTTGCTGCCGAACTCGTTGTAGAGGGTCTGCCGGGAGACCCCGGCCGCCGCCGCGACCTCGGCCATCTTGACCCTCGGCCACGGACGGCCCGCGAGCGCGGCGAAGGCCGCGTCGAGTAAGGAATCACGCGCTGCGGGCATCGTCGCCTCCCAGAGCGGGCATCGCCGCCTCCCAGCGGCATGTGCCCGACAGAATTGACGGGCCGCCAGATGAAGTCAAGAGCCCCGCACGGGCCGACCCGTACGGCCCGCGTCCCTGGTCATGTGGAGTCGCGTGGCCCCCGGTCTTTTCCGCTCGATACTGTTCGGCCATGCCCGACTACCACGATGACCTGCGTCTCGGCCATGTCCTCGCCGACGCCGCCGACTCGACCACCATGGAGCGGTTCAAGGCGCTCGACCTCAAGGTCGAGACAAAACCCGATATGACGCCGGTGAGCGAGGCCGACAAGGCGGCCGAGGAGCTGATCCGCAGCTCCCTCCAGCGCGCCCGGCCGCGCGACGCGGTGCTCGGCGAGGAGTTCGGCAGCGAGGGCAGCGGCCCGCGGCGCTGGGTGGTCGACCCGATCGACGGCACCAAGAACTATGTGCGCGGGGTCCCGGTCTGGGCCACCCTGATCGCCCTCATGGAGCGCGGTGAGGGCGGCGACCGCCCGGTGGTCGGGGTGGTCTCCGCGCCGGCGCTGGGACGCCGCTGGTGGGCCGCCGAGGGGCTGGGGGCGTACACCGGCCGCAGCCTGTCCTCCGCGTCGCGGCTGGCCGTCTCGAAGGTGAACAGCCTCTCCGATGCCTCGTTCGCGTACTCCTCGATCAGCGGCTGGGAGGAGCGCGGCAAGCTGAACGGCTTCCTCGATCTGACGCGCGCCTGCTGGCGCACCCGTGGCTACGGCGACTTCTGGCCGTACATGATGGTCGCCGAGGGCTCGGTGGACATCTGCGCCGAACCGGAATTGTCGCTGTGGGATATGGCGGCCAACGCGGTGATCGTCCAGGAGGCGGGCGGCCGCTTCACCGGCCTCGATGGCGTACCGGGCCCGAACAGCGGCGACGCGGCGGCGTCCAATGGGCTGCTGCACGGGGCGATGCTGGACTATCTGCGGGCGTGAGAACCGGAGGAACCGGAGTGTGAACCGGAGCGGCGGCGCGCGCTCAGCGGCCCGTCGGCTACCGCGCGCCCTTGTTGGATCCACCAAGGCATGTGAACATGAGAATTCAGGACCTTGTGAACTTGTGCATCCATTCACAGGCGCCTCCGGCGCCGGGCATTCTCGAATGGATTCTCCAAGGAGGTGGCTCCATCCATGCCCATGCACGTCCGTGATGCCATGAGCTCGGTGGTCCTCACCATCGGCCCCGCGCACACGCTCCGTCAGGCCGCCCGGCTGATGTCCGCACGCCGGGTCGGATCGGCCATCGTGCTCGATCCCGACACCTGCGGCCTGGGGATTCTCACCGAGCGCGACATCCTCAACTCAGTGGGGGCGGGCCAGGACCCCGACCAGGAGACCGCGCACGAACACACCACCGCCGATGTCGTCTTCGCCGCCCCCGGGTGGACGCTGGACGAGGCGGCCCGCACGATGACCCAGGGCGGCTTCCGCCATCTGGTCGTCCTCGACGCGGACGGCCCCGTCGGGGTGGTGTCGGTGCGCGACATCATCCGCTGCTGGGCCCCGATTCCCCAGCCCGTACCGGCCTGAGGCGCCCCGGCGGACCGGAACCGGAACCGGACTTCGCACCCGGCACCCCGCGTCCGGTGCGCCGCATCCGGCGCACCCGCCTACGGCACACCGCGCCCGGCGCCCGAAGAGGCCGGAGCCCAACGGCGTCCGGCCTCTTCGGTTGATACGGCAAGCGTCCGTCAGCCGCGCAGGGCCTGAACCGCGGCCTCCAGCCGCTTGCCGTAGTCGGCGTCCGCCTTGCGGAAGTTCTCGATCGCCCGCTGTGCGATGTCATCGCGGGAGACCTTGGCGATGAACTGCGCCAGATTCTCGATCAGGCGCGCCTTCTCGTCGTCCGACATCAGCCGGTAGAGGTTCCCCGCCTGGACGAAGTCGTCGTCCTCGGCATGCGAGGGGGCCTCATGGTCACCGGTCCGGCCGGAGACCGGGGACGGCTGCCACAGCGGCCGGCCGGTCTCCGCCGGGCCGCCGAAGCTGTTGGGCTCGTAGTTCTTCGCGCCCGTGTGACGGCCGTCGTACAGGAAGCCGTCCCGGCCGTAGGTGCGCGCCTCGGCCGCGTGCGGACTGTTCACCGGCAGGTGGTCGGCGTTGATGCCGACGCGGTAGCGGTGGGCGTCGCCGTACGCGAAGAGGCGGCCCTGGAGCATCTTGTCCGGCGACGGGCCGATGCCCGGCACGAAGTGGGCCGGCGAGAAGATCGACTGCTCGACCTCGGCGAAGATGTTCCGCGGGTTGCGGTTGAGCTCCAGCTTGCCGATCTCGATCGGCGGGTAGTCCTCGTGCGGCCAGATCTTGGTCAGGTCGAACGGGTTGAAGCGGTAGTTCGCCGCGTCGGCCGCCGGCATGATCTGCACCTGCACGGTCCAGGTCGGGAAGTCACCGCCCTCGATGGCCTCGCGCAGATCGCGCTGGTGGCTGTCCGCGTCCTGGCCCGCGATCACCGCGGCCTCTTCCGAGGTCAGGCTCTTGATCCCCTGGTCGGTCTTGAAGTGGTACTTCACCCAGAAGACCTCGCCCGCGGCGTTGTTCCACTGGTAGCTGTGCGACCCGTAGCCGTTCATGTGGCGGTACGAGGCGGGGATGCCACGGTCGCCGAACAGCCAGGTCACCTGGTGGGTGGCCTCGGGCGAGAGCCCCCAGAAGTCCCAGACGTTGTCCGCCTCCTGCGAGCCGGTGTACGGGTCGCGCTTCTGGGTGTGGATGAAGTCGGGGAACTTGATGGCGTCCTTGATGAAGAACACCGGCGTGTTGTTCCCGACCAGGTCGTAATTGCCGTCCTCGGTGTAGAACTTCAGCGCGAAGCCGCGCGGGTCGCGCACCGCGTCCGCCGAGCCGAGGTTGCCGGCGACCGTCGAGAAGCGCAGGAACGTCTCGGTCTGCTTGCCGACCTCGGAGAGGAACGACGCGCGGGTGTACTTGGTCACATCCGCGGTCACCGTGAAGGTGCCGTACGCACCGGCTCCGCGCGCGTGCACGATCCGCTCCGGGATCCGCTCGCGGTTGAAGTGGGCGAGCTTCTCGATCAGGTGCTGGTCCTGGATGAGGACCGGACCGCCGACGCCCGCCGTCTCGCTGTTCTGGTTGTCCGCCACCGGAGCCCCGGACTCCGTGGTCAGCGGACCAGTGATGTTGTCCTGGACCGTCACGTGCGCCTCCTGCGTACTCGCATTCCGTCCCTTGGTCTGGGGCTGTTCTCGATCCTACATTGGACAATGTCTAAGTCAAGAAGCGTTGGAAAGTCGTACTCGATCTGGTCAAGGACTCGTCCGCTGCTACCCTTGTCCTTATCTGACTGATAGGTGAATGGCATGAGTGACCTGCTGGAACGACTCAGGGGACGCGGCTGGAGGCTGACGGCGCAGCGGCGTGTCGTCGCCGAGGTCCTCGACGGGGACCATGTGCACTACACCGCCGACGAAGTCCACGCGGCGGCGGCCGAGCGCCTGCCCGAGATCTCCCGCGCGACCGTCTACAACACCCTGGGCGAGCTCGTCTCGCTCGGCGAGGTGATCGAGGTCACCACGGACGGCAGGGCCAAGCGCTACGACCCGAACGCACATCACGCGCATCAGCACCTGGTGTGCGCGAAGTGCGGCACGATCCGCGATGTCCACCCCTCCGGCGATCTGCTCGCCGACCTGCCCACGCAGGAGCGCTACGGCTTCGCGATCTCCGCGGTCGAGGTGACCTACCGGGGGCTCTGCCCCGACTGTGCGGCCTGAGAGCGACCGCGAGAGACGGCCACGACAGACCGCCACAACAGGCGAAAGGCCCGGATCCTGGAGGATCCGGGCCTTTCGTATTGGTAGCGGGGACAGGATTTGAACCTGCGACCTCTGGGTTATGAGCCCAGCGAGCTACCGAGCTGCTCCACCCCGCGTCGTTGTGTTGCAACCTTAACCCGGGGTGGACAGCAGGAGCAAACCGGTTGGCGGCGGGACGCCCGCCGGTGGCTCCGGGCCGGGGCTCCGGCCCGGAGCACAACGCCTTGAGCTACCCACTACGCCGCGAACTCCTGCTACGTGCGAGCTGCCGCTACTCCACGAGCTCCCGCTACGCCGTGAGCTCCTGCTGCAGCGCGTCCCGCAGCCGGGCCGCGCGCTCGGCGACCTCCGCGGGCCCCAGCTCGACCGCCCGCGCACACCACCGCTGCCCCTCGGTGAGCGCCCCGCGGCGGGCCGCGAGCAGCGCGAGCCGCAGCGCGGCCCGGCCGTGCCCCGCCTCTGCGGCACGCGTCCACCACAGGGCGGCCTCCGGCTCACTGCCCTCCCGGGCCAGCAGCAGCCCCAGGTTGAACGCGCCGTTGCTGCTGCCCGCCTCGGCCGCCGCCCGGTACCAGCGCGCGGCCTCGACCACGTCGCCGCGCGCGGCCGCGAACATGCCCACCCGCACCTGGGCCCGTCGGTGGCCCTGGCGCGCGGCGCGCTCGTACCACTCCTCGTACTCGGGGACGTGCGGCCCGGAGCCGTCGTCGGGCGGCGGGGTCGGGAAGCGCGTCCCGGACGAGCTGCCGAAACCGGTGCCGGTCGCCGGATCGCCGCCGACCGGCGAGCGGTCCAGCAGCGCGGCCAGCCGGAAGGCGCCCTCGGCGCTGCCGCCGCCCGCGGCGCAGCGCAGATGGCGCTCGGCGCCCTGGAGGTCGCCGTCCCGCTGCAGGGCGAGGCCGACCTGCAGCGCCGCCTCGGTGTGCCCGGCGGCGGCGGCCCGCTCGTACCACTGCCGGGCCGCCCGGCCCTCGCCCCGGCCCGCGTACAGGATCCCCAGGTTGAACGCGGCGTCGACGCTGCCCGCCTCGGCCGCCTTGGAGAACCACGGCTCGGCGCCCGCCGCGTCGCCGCGCTGCAGCAGCATCACGGCGACCGCGTTGGCGGCCTCGCGGTGGCCGGCGTAGGCGGCGCGGCGGTACCACTGCTCGGCCTGTGCGGTGCGGCCCTGCTCGGCGCAGAGCAGCCCGAGGTTGTAGGCGCCGTTGATGTCCCCGGCGTCGAGCGCGGCGCGGTACCAGCGCTCGGCGGTCTGGGTCTCGCCCCGGTCGGCGTGCAGCGCGCCGAGCGCGTTGGCGGCGTTGCCGTCGCCGTCCTGGGCCGCCCGGTGCCACCAGACCGCCGCGCTGTCCGTGTCGCCCGCGTCGCGCAGCAGGAAGCCCAGCGCGCAGGCGGCGCGGGACTCACCGTCCTTGGCGGACATCAGGTACCAGCGGCCGGCCTCCTTGGTCTCACCGCGCTTCTCCAGCAGCGTGCCGAGGTGGAGGGCGGCGCGCCGGTGGCCGCGCGCGGCGGCCTGCCGGTACCACTGCTCGGCCTCCTCCCGCCCGGCCCCGTCGGCGCCGCGGCGGCGCTCGGCCACCGGCTCGTCGCCCTCGTCGCCACGGTCGTCCAGGATGCGGGCGAGCCGGTACGCGGCCTCGCGGTGGCCGCGCTCGGCCGCGGTGCGGAACCAGCGCTCGGCGCCGATGTCGCTGCGGTGCTCCAGCAGATCGCCCAGCGCGTACGCGCCCAGGGTGTGGCCGGATTCGGCGGACTGGCGCAGCCAGTACTCGGCGGCGGGCTCATCGCCCCGCTCACGGTGGTGCCGGCCCAGGGCGTGGGCCGCGGCGGCGGATCCGGCGACGGCGGCTATGCGCCACCAGCCGGCCGCCTCGTCGGCGTAGCCGCGCTGGTGCAGCAGGACGCCGAGGTTGTTGGCGGCGGCGCGATCGCCCGCCGCGGTGGCTCCCCGCAGATGCGGTTCCGCGCCGTCGACGTCGCCACGGCGCAGCAGCAGCGCGCCCAGTGCGCTCATCGCGGCGGTGTCACCGGCCTCGGCGGCACGACGGTGCCGGGTCTCCTCCTCGGCATCGTCGTGCGTGTGCGCAAAACGCCCTGTCTCCAACAGACTGACCCTGTCCCCCATAAATCCCATCGTGGCATCACCCGCATCCGGCGTACACCTGGTATACCGCAGCCGAGGAGGTCACTTCAGCGTTTTGTCGACATGCCCACAGAGAGACAACCCAAACGCTTGTATCCGCATTCCCCGAGTGGACGCTCGCAGAACACACAACAAGGCCCGGATCCTTGCGGATCCGGGCCGTGTCTGTCAGTAGCGGGGACAGGATTTGAACCTGCGACCTCTGGGTTATGAGCCCAGCGAGCTACCGAGCTGCTCCACCCCGCGCTGTGTTGTCACCACCGTATCACGGTGCGCGGGGTCGGCCGCCCGGCCGTTCTCGCAGGTCGTCAGAGGGTCAGCCGCCCTTCTTGCCGGAGCCGTCACCGGCGCTCTGGCTCTGTGGCTGGTTCTGCTTCTGCCCCGGCTTGCCGCCCGCCTTCTCCTCCGCCTTGGCGGCGCGGTTCAGAGCGTTCCTCAGATCGTCCTGGGCCCTGCCGTACGCCTCCCAGTCCTGCGGCTGCTTCTGGAGCGCGTCCTGGCCGTCCTGATACGCCTCCTGGGCGTCCTTGAGGGCTTCCTTCACCGTGGGGTTGGCGCTGGACGGCGGTTCCTGCCCGCCGTCGCCCGGTGGCTGATGCTCCTCGGACGACTCGCCGAAGACGGCGTCCAGGGCCTCGCCCAGGGTGTCCTTGAAGACGGTCTCCTTGCCGTAGGAGACGCCCACCTTCTTCAGCAGCGGGTAGTTGGCGCTGCCACCGCGGGCGTAGACCGGCTCGATATAGAGGAAGCCGTCGTCCAGTGGCACGGTGAGCAGATTGCCGTACTCGATGTCGGAGTCGGTGCCTCTGAGGTTCCGGACGAACTCGGCGACCTCCGGATCACCGTTGAGCTCGCTCTGCACCTGCTGTGGCCCTGGCACGTTGGAGGTGACCTTCAGCAGTCTTATCGTGCCGTAGTCCTTGCTGTTGGCATCCGCGTCGATCGACATGAACGCGCCCAGGTTGGGACGCCCGTTGGGGGTGAAGGTCGTCGTCAGCGAGAACGTCTGCCCCTTCTGATCGGGCATCTTCATGCTCAGGTAGTACGGCGGCACCGCGTTCCCGTCCTTGTGGGTCGGGTCCTCGGGAACCTGCCAGGCGTCACTGCCGCTGTAGAACTGCGTCGGGTCGGTGACGTGGTAGCGGGTCAGCAGCTCGCGCTGGACCTTGAAGAGATCCTGCGGATACCGCAGATGCTCCATCAGGTCCTTGCTGATCTTCTCCTTGGGCTCGACCGTGCCCGGGAACGCCTTCTCCCAGGTCTTCAGGACCGGGTCCTTGGTGTCCCACTCGTAGAGCTTGACCGTGCCGTCGTAGGCGTCCACGGTCGCCTTGACCGAGTTGCGGATGTAGTTGACCTTGTTCTGCTGCGCGACCACCGAGCGGTCTCCGTCGCTCAGCGAGTCGGCCGTGCTGTCGCCCAGGGTCGTCCGCGAGGCGTACGGATAGCCGTTGGTCGTGGTGTAGGCGTCGACGACCCACTTGATCCGGCCGCCGACCACCGCCGGATAGGCGTCGCCGTCGATGGTCAGCCAGGGGGCGACCTTCTCGACGCGCTCCTTGGGGGTGCGGTTGTACAGGATCCGCGAACCGTCGCCGATCGCGCCAGAGTAGAGGATCTGGGGCTCGCCGAACGCCACCGCGTAGGCGGCGCGGTTGACCGGGTTGGAGAGGCTGACCCCGCTCTTGCCCTTGTAGCTGGTGGTCTTCTCGCCGTTCTTCTCGTAGTCGAGCTCCTTCTGGGGGCCACCGACTATCGAGTACTGATCGGTCTTCTCGCCGTAGTAGACCTGCTGCTTGTAGGTGCCGACCCCGCCGCCGCTGGAGCTCTTGGTGGGCAGCCCGGACTCGGTGAAGTCCGGCGAGCCGGCCGGGTCCGCGTTGGGATCGGTCGTGGTGCCCTTCGCCGCCACCATGCCGTAGCCATGGGTGTAGGTGAAGTGGTCGTTGATCCAGTTCCGCTTGGGGATGCCGTTGAGGTTCAGCTCGCGCACACCGACGACGGTGTCCTGGTCCTTGCCGTCGGCTCCCTTGTAGCGGTCGACGTCGAGCGTCGAGGGGAACTGGTAGTACTTCCGCTCCTGCTGGAGCTGCTGGAACGTCGGCGAGATGACGCTGGGGTCGATCAGCCGGTAACTGGCCGTCGTATTGGCGTCCTTACGGAGCTTCTCGCCGCCCTCACTGTCGTTCTTGCCGGAGTAGTCCGCCACCTTGGAGTCATCGATGCCGTACGCCTGGCGCGTGGCCTCGATGTTCTTCTGGATGTACGGCGCCTCCTTGGCCTGCTCGTTCGGCTGGACCTGGAACTTCTGCACGATCGCCGGATAGAGCCCGCCGATGAGGATCGCCGACAGCACCATCAGCCCGAAGCCGATGACCGGCAGCTGCCAGGTGCGGCGCCACAGCGTCGCGAAGAAGAGCACCGCGCAGATGGCCGCGATGCAGAACAGGATCGTCTTGGCGGGCAGATAGGCATTGGCGTCCACATAGCGCAGACCCGTCCAGTTGCCCGTCGCCTTGAAGTCGCTGGACTTCACCGCGAGGCCGTAGCGATCCAGCCAGTACGCCACCGCCTTGAGCGCGACGAAGACACCCAGCAGCACCGACAGATGGCCGGTGGCCGCGGCGGTCGCGCGGGCGCCCGGGCTGGTGACCCGCAGCCCTCCGTAGAGGTAGTGCACCAGGGCGGCGGCGATGAGCGAGAGCACCGTGGCCGCGAAGCCGAAGCTCAGCAGGAAGCGGTACCAGGGCAGATCGAAGGCGTAGAAGGCCACGTCCTTGTGGAACTGCGGGTCCTTCTGGCCGAACGGCACTCCATTGACCCACAGCAGCCAGATCCGCCACTGGCCGGCCGCCGAGGCGCCCGCGATCAGCCCGACCAGGGCGGTGACCGCGAGCAGCACCCACTTCTTGAACGGGGCGATGCCCATCCGGTAGCGGTCCAGGCTCTGCTGCTCCACGGACATCGCGCTGAGCGGCGGCCGCAGCCGGTGCGCCAGCCAGATGTTGATCCCCACCGCCGTGGCCATCAGCACGCCGAAGACGAAGAACAGCCCGATCTTCGTCTTCAGGGTGGTACTGAAGACGGACGAGTAATGGAGCGAGCGATACCAGAGCCAATCCGTCCAAAACCCGGCAAACATGACAAAGAGCATGGCCAATACGGCCAGCACGCCCAAGGTCATGAGCAGAGTTCTGGCACGCCGGGACGGTCGGCCGACTCTCATCCGCGGCCCCGTCGGGCCTCCGCCGCGGTCCGGCATCTGGAAAGCCAAGGTGCGCACCTCGAAGTTCGCTGTCGATTGAGGGACCCTGAACTCCAGGGCCCACCTGATGCAACTTACTCAGGCTTTACTCAGTTCCCGTTTCCGGGTCCGAACAGGGCACGATATGAACCATGTCCAACGCAACCCCCGGCACCGACCCGCTGGCCTCGAATCCTCTGACCCGAGCCGTCCTCGAGATTGACGAGTACGCCTCAGGGCTCGGCTGGGACCAGCCCGCCCGGCTCTTCGCCCTCGTCGACACCGCCCGGCTGCGCGCCGAGGAGCCCGGCCTCGCCTCCCAGCTCGGCCTTGACGAGGGCGGCGAGGAGACCGCCTCCCTGACCCCCATCGAGCAGGACGAGCTGCCCTCCGGCGCCCCGCTGGACGAGTTCCTCGCCACCATCGCCTGGCCCGACGCCGTGACCGGCTGCGCCCTGACCGTCGAGCGGCAGATGCTGCCGCCGTCCGCCGAGGGCTCCGTACCCAAGGGCCTGGCCGACACCGAGCTGGCCAAGTGGGTCGCCGAGCACCCGGACCGCCAGGAGGTCCGGATGACCGTCGCCGTGCTGCGGGACGGCACGCGTGAGTCTGCCCTGCGGCTGCGGGAGAAGGACTCCCCGACCGAGGTACTCACCGGCGCCGGCCTGGTGCCGGGCCTGGCGGAGGCGCTCACCGCCACCTTCGCCACCGACTGACCGCTGAGAGGGGGGCGCCGCTCAGCCCGTCGCGCACTTCGGCAGACCGGCGGTGTCCCCCTTACGGATCTTCTCGAGCGCCTTGAGGGCGTCGTCGATCGTGTGCACCTTGACCAGCCGCAGCCCGCCCGGCACGTCCTTGGCGGCTGCCGCGCAGTTCTCCTTGGGCGTGAGGAAGTAGCGGGCGCCCGCGTCACGCGCGCCGATCGTCTTCATCTCGATCCCGCCGATCGGACCGACCGTGCCCTTGTCGTCGATGGTGCCGGTACCCGCGATGTACTTCCCGCCGGTGAGATCGCCGGGCGACAGCCGGTCCACGATCCCCAGCGCGAACATCAGACCCGCGCTGGGCCCGCCCACGTCCGCCAGCTTGATATCGATCCGGAACGGGAAGGTGTAGTCGACCCCGGCCTGGATGCCCACGATGGCGCGGGAGGGGCCCTGGTCCGCCTTCGCGGTGGTGATCGTGACGCGCTCCTCGCCGGTGGGCTGCTTACCGCGCTTCTCCGCCGCGGCCACGTCCTTGGCCGGCACGACCGAGAAGACCACCTTCTGGCCCGGCTTGTGCTTGGTGACCAGCTTGGCGACGTCATCGGGCTCACGCACCGCCGTGCCGTCCACCGACTTGATCACATCGCCCGCGTGCAGCTTGCCCTGTGCCGGGGCGCCCTTCTGGACCGCTCCCACGATGACATGCGCGGTGACCGGCTTCTTCAGCGCCCGCAACGCGGCGACCTTGGCGGACTCCTGGGACTGGGTGAACTCCTCGGCGTTCTGCTGGTCGACCTGGTCCGGGGTCTTGTCGTCCGGGTAGAGGGTGCTGTGCGGCACGACCACGTCATCGTGCGCCAGCCAGCCGTAGACGGCCTCCACGAGGTTCATCCGGTACTCGGAGCCGGTGACGCGGACCGTGGTCATGTTCAGATGGCCACCCGTGGTCTCACAGCTCTTGCGGCCCGAGATCTGCAGCACGCACTCCCCGTTGTGCTCGCCCAGGGTGTTGTACGTCGGCCCGGGAGACATCTCCGCATACGGCACCGGGATGAGCACTCCGGCGCAGAGCAGCGCGATCAGCATCAGAAGGGAAGCGAGCATCGTCGCGGTGCGGCGTGGCATGGAACGACAGTACGGGACCCGTCCGTAAGTCCACCGTCGGGGCCGTCCGTACGAGGGGCGGCACGGACGGGGCGCGGTCAGGCCGCGGCGTCCGAATCGGAGGGCCGGCGCTCCATCGCCTCGCGGAAGCGGGCGTATCCGGCCAACTCAGCTACATCCCCCCCGGACTTCCGTTTTACGGCTCGGGCGGCTATGCCCGCGTATATCGCCGCGGCTATCGCCGCGAACAGCGGAATCAGCAACCAGAGAAGCGCACTCACAGCAGCCTCCCGACCCCTGGAAAAATCGCGGCTCACGACCGCGACTGACAGATGAGCAGATTAGTCCTCTGCCAGGTCAACGCTCACGGCAGGGTGGGGGTTACGCAAGTGGAGTACACCCTTCCGTGCCCAACCGCATTCCCGCTACGCGCCCACCACCCCTCAACGAGGCGCTACGCGCCCACCCGCCCTCCCGTCACCCGACCACCGCCCCTCCACGAGGCGCTACGCGCCCACCCATTCTTCGGTCCCATCCGTGAATGACTGGTGCTTCCAGATCGGCACCTCGCGCTTGAGGTCGTCGATCAGGCGGCGGCAGGCGGCGAACGCCTCCGCGCGGTGCGGGCAGGAGACGGCCACCACCACGGCCAGATCGCCGATCACCAGATCGCCCACCCGGTGCACGGCGGCCAGCGCGCGCACGGGGAAGTCGGCCACGACCTTCTCGGCCACCCGGCGCATCTCGGCCTCGGCGGTCGGATGCGCGGAGTAGCCGAGGGCGCCGACCTCCGCGCCTCCGTCGTGATTGCGCACGGTGCCCACGAACAGCGCCGTACCGCCCGCCGCGGCATCGCCCACCGCCCCGAACACCTCGTCCACGGACAGGGGCGTGTCACGGACGGCGAGCAGCCGGATGGGGTTGGCGGCCGCGAGTTCGCCGGGGTGATCGTACGAATGTGCCATGCCGTCCATCGTGCCGCACCGTCCCGTCCTCGCGTAATACCGGATCCCGGAAGGCGCCTTCCGGACCAGACCCGTGCCAGGCGCGTCGCAGGCCCTGGGCAAGCCCCTGCCAGGCCCGTCTCAGACCCGGCGGCGTGCCTTACGGGCGCGGCGCACGATCGCCGCGGTGCCCACCAGGGCCACGGTCGCGCCCGCGGCGCCGAGTGTCGTGGCGTCCTTACGGCCCAGGCGCCGGCCGGCGACCGTATGGCGGCCGGAGACCTCCTCCAGCAGCTCCGCCAGGACCTCCTCGTTGGTCCAGCGCGGCCGCCAGCCCGCCGCGTGCAGCCTGCTGCCGCTGATCGCCCACGGGTGCATCGTGTACGCGAGATCGCCGGCCGGGGACGGCGTCAGACCGAGCCGGTGCAGCCGGGAGGCGGCGCCCAGGGCGACCGCCGAGGGCAGCTCCATGCGCCGGATTCCGGACAGCTCCTCGACCTCCTCCTGCTCCAGCCAGCCCTCGCAACCGACCGCCAGCTCACCCTCGACCTTCTCCAGAGCGGCGTACTCCAGCGCGCCGACCAGGTCCTCCACATGGCAGAACTGCCAGGTGGGACGGGATCCGGCGACGACCAGCAGACGCGGTGACTCGAAGTAGCGGGTGAGCGCGGTGTCCGTGCCGCCGACCAGGATCGCCGGGCGCACGATGGTCACATTCAGCCCCGGATGCGCCCGGGGCGCACGCTCCCCGAGCCGCTCGATCTCCAGGAGATCGCCGACGCCGGTGGCCTCGGCGGTCGCCCGCAGCTCCGCGTCCTCGGCGAGCGGCACGGCGTTGTCCGGGAGCGCCCCGTAGACCATCGCGGAGGTGCACAGCACCACCCGGCGCACCCCGGCCGCCGCGGCGGCCGTAAGGACGGTCTGGGTGCCGCGCACGTTGTAGGCCGTGCGGGCGGCGGAGTCGGTGCCCAGGTCCAGGTCGACAGCGAGGTGCACCACCACGTCCGCGCCGCGCAGCTTCTCGGCGATGGCCGGATCGCGGACGTCCAGCACATGCCACTGCGCCTCGGTCACCTCACCGCGGCGTTCATCGATGGCCAGGACCTGCTTGACCTCTTCGGACTCCGCGAGCCGCTGCGTGAGCAGGGCACCTGGGCCCGAGGCGGCACCGGTCACCGCCACGACGGGTCGTCGTGCGGTGCGAGCCGTATCGTTTCGCGCAGCGCGAACTTCTCGGTCTGGGGAACTCACCGGGCGTCTCCAGCGGTTGTCTTCAGTACGGAGCGCATGCACGCATACGTACCAGGTGACGTCCATCCTGCCGCAGGGCGGCGATCAGCGAAGCACCGAGCCCGGAAACCGGCGAGGTGTCTAGGCTGGGTGGTGATGTCGGGCATCCGCCACCGGCCCGGGAGCCGGTGGCCCAACGAGCCGAGGAAACCCGTGAGTGACACCCCATTCGGATTCGGCCTTCCGCCGGAGGAGCCGGAGGACGGCGACGACGGCAAGAAGAAGGGCGGCCAGGGCGGCGAGCAGGGCCCCGCGAATCCCTTCGGGTTCGGCGGCGGACCCGGCGGAGCGGGCGGCGCGGACAATCCGTTCGCCGCGATGTTCGGTTCGCTGAACCCGGGCGACCTGGGCGCCGCCTTCCAGCAGCTCGGGCAGATGCTCTCCTACGAGGGCGGCCCCGTGAACTGGGACATGGCCAAGGACATCGCGCGCCAGACCGTGGCGCGCGGCACCGCCGACGGCAGTAAGGACGAGAGCGTCGGCCCCGCCGACCGTGCCGCGGTCCAGGAGGCCGTTCGCCTGGCGGACCTGTGGCTGGACGGCGTCACCTCGCTGCCCTCGGGCTCCGGGAGCGCCGTGGCCTGGAGCCGCGCCGAATGGGTCGAGGCGACCCTGCCGGTGTGGAAGGACCTGGTGGACCCGGTCGCCGAGCGGGTCGGTGCCGCCATGGGCGATGTGCTGCCCGAGGAGATGCAGGCCATGGCCGGCCCGCTGCTCGGGATGATGCGCTCGATGGGCGGCGCCATGTTCGGCACCCAGATCGGGCAGGCGCTGGGCGTGCTGGCCGGCGAGGTGGTCGGCTCGACCGATATCGGGCTGCCGCTGGGCCCGGCGGGCAAGGCGGCCCTGCTGCCGGTCAACATCGCGGCGCTCGGCTCCGGCCTCGGCGTGCCCAAGGAAGAGGTCCGGCTGTATCTGGCCCTGCGCGAGGCGGCCCACCAGCGGCTCTTCGCCCATGTGCCGTGGCTGCGCTCGCACCTCTTCGGCGCGGTCGAGGGGTACGCCCGCGGCATCAAGGTCGACACCGCCAAGCTGGAGGACGCGGTCGGCCAGCTCGACCCGACCCACCCCGAACAGCTGCAGGAGGCACTGCAGCAGGGCATGTTCCAGCCCGAGGACACCCCCGAGCAGAAGGCCGCGCTGGCGCGTCTGGAGACCGCTCTCGCGCTGGTCGAGGGCTGGGTGGACGCGGTGGTGCACGCCGCCGCCAAGCCGCATCTGCCGTCCGCCGACGCCCTGCGCGAGACGCTGCGGCGGCGCCGGGCGAGCGGCGGCCCCGCCGAGCAGACCTTCGCCACGCTGATCGGCCTGGAGCTGCGGCCGCGCCGGCTGCGGGACGCCTCCCGGCTGTGGGCCTCGCTGACCGACGCCCGCGGCCTGGAGGGACGCGACGGGCTGTGGGCGCATCCGGACATGCTGCCGACGGCGCAGGACCTCGACGACCCGGACGGCTTCGTCCACGGCGAGCAGCTGGACTTCTCCGAGCTGGACAAGATGCTCGGCGAGGCGGCGAGCGGTGAGGACCGTAAGGACGGCCCCGAGCGCCCCGACCTCCGGAAGGAGGACCCCGACCGTCCCGACCTCCGCAAGGACAGCGATGGCGGCGAGGACGACGACCGGGGCGACGGCGAGAAGTGAGTCTGCACCAGGACGCGGCGCGGGTGCTCACCGAGTGGCCCGCGCCCGATGCCGCCCAGGAGCGGCTGCGGCGGCATTACGGCGACCATCTGGCCGCGTATCCGGACGGCATGTGGAGGGCGTGCGGGGACGGCCACATCACGGCGAGCGCCCTGGTGGTCGACCCGGACCGGAAGCGCGTGCTGCTCACCCTGCACCGGAAGCTGCGAATGTGGCTGCAGATGGGCGGCCACTGCGAGCCGGATGACACCACGCTCGCGGGCGCGGCGCTGCGCGAGGCCACCGAGGAGTCCGGGATCGAGGGGCTGACGCTGCTGCCGGGCGGCCCGGTGCGGCTCGACCGGCACCACACCCCCTGCGCCTGGCACCTGGATGTCCAGTACGCGGCGGTCGCGCCCCAAGGCGCGGTGGCGGCGATCAGCGACGAGTCACTGGATCTGCGCTGGTTCGGCTACGACGAGGTGGCGGATGTGGCCGATGAGTCGGTGCGGCACCTGGTGACGCGCACCCGCGCGCTGTTGTGAGGAGCGCGTCGGCCGCGAACCGGGGAGTCCGCGGCCGCCGTGCTCCATCGACGTGACCTCGGTCAGTTGCTGAAGATGTTGCCCTGGTTCTGACCGCGGGCGCCTTGCTGGCCCATGCCGAACTGGGCGGCCATGCCGCCCCCGGCCACCGCGTTCTGCGGCGGGAGCAACTCACTGGGCTGCACCAGGGCGTAGCCCTGGCCGAGGAAGCTGAGCTCCCAGCCCTCGCCGGTGTTGCCGCGCCGCCGCCAGACGCCCGAGGAGTGCGTCTGCGCCTGCATCTGGACCCGCAGCGAGCTGGACCAGGCGACGATGGCGTCCGCGTCGACGTTGACGTACTTGTCGGGGGTGACCTGGAGCAGCAGCGGCTGCCCCGAGGTCATCAGCGCGACCTTGCCGTGGCCGGAGATGTTGAGGTTGTACTTGCCGGAGCCGGAGATCCCGTACTGGCTGTCCACCGCGATCGTCTCCCAGTGCAGCGTGGAGTCGAGCGCGAGCACATAGGAGCTGTCGACGGTCAGCCCGTCGTGGTCCACGTCCATCACATGGATGTGCTGGGCGAGGTTGGCGAGGTAGACCGTGCCCTGCCCGGAGCAGCGCATCAGGTCCAGGCCCTCACCGGCGCGGCTGCGGGTCATGCGCTGCCCCGGCGTCTGGTACTCGCCGTCGAACTCGATGAGCCCCTGATAGGCGACCATGCTGCCCTTACGGGCGAGCACATCCTCATGGCCGCTCAGGGCGACCCGCAGCAGCTGCGGGTTCTGCAGCGCGTAGCGGTCCTGCGTCTGGGCCTCGGTGAAGGCGAAAAGCGGGCTCTGCATCTGGTGTCCCTCCCCCTCAGCCCCGGGCCCGGAGCCGGTCGGTGCTGTCCTCACTGGGCTGTACGACGACGAAGCCCTGCCCGGAGAAGCCGAGCTGATATGCCTCGCCGCTGCCCCGGCCGATCAGGGACGACGCCTTGAAGCTGCGCTTGCCCTTCACCTTGAGCCCCGAGGACCAGGCGACGAGTGCGTCCGGGTCCACATAGGTCTCGTCCTCACCGCGGCCGCAGTCGACCACGATGGGGGTGCCGCGGGAGGTCAGGGCGACCCAGCCGGTGCCGGAGACGCCCACGTTGAACAGGCCCTGCCCGGCGAACTTGGCGATGCCCTTGACCCGTTCGACGCCCCACTGGAGATGCGCGTCGAAGGCGAGGAGGTTGGTGCCGTTGACCGACAGCGCGTCGCCGTTGAGATTGATGCAGACGACGTTGGCCCCGTAGTCGGCCAAGTAGAGCAGTCCGTCGCCGCTGCACCGCATCAGCGGGGCGCCCTCGCCGGTCAGCCACTGGGAGGCCATCTGACGTACCGCGGGCGGGTTGGGCTCGTACTGGACGAAGCCCTCGTAGGCCACCATCGAGCCGGTGCGGGCGAAGAGGTCCTGGCCGCTCTGCATGGCGACCTTGAGCATGCTGGCGCCGTGGTTCTCCATACGAGCGGCGACCGGGGCGGGTGCGAAGCCCGAGATCATTTGCTGGTCCATGACGGGCTCCTTCAGACCTCGTAGGGCTGGACGACGATGAAGTTGCCGGGCGCGCCACGGAACTGGAGGTTCACGGTCTCCCCGCTGTGGCCGGGGTAGGCGCTGCGGCGCAGCCGCACCTGGCTGGAGATGATCACCTGGGATCCGGCGGACCACGCCACGATGGCGTTGCTGTCGGCGAAGGTGGTCGGGGTGACGGGGAGGACGACGGGCGTGCCCTCGGTCTTCACCACGACGGTGCCGGTGCCCTGGAACTGCATGGTGAACAGCGCGCCGCCGGGGATGCCGTGGCCCTCGATCCGGCGCACCTCGTGGTGCAGCGACTCGTCGAAGGCGAGCACGTTCTCGGCGGCGACACAGATGGCGTCGCCCTGGAGCTCGATCGGGTGGAGTTCGGCGGCGTTCTCGGCGAGGAAGACCTGGCCCTGGCCGGTGCAGCGCATCAGCTGCATCTCCTGGCCGGTCGCGTTGCCGACGATCCGGCCGCGGAAGCCGGCGCCCTTGTAGCTGAAGTCGACCTTGCCCTGGTAGAGCACCATCGTGCCCTGGCGGGCGAGCACGGGCTGCCCGCCGACGCCGAGGTCGACCCGCATCAGCCGGGGGTTCTGCGGCGTCCAGCGCTGGCCGGTGGGCGCCTCGCGGTACTGGGCGAGCGCGGCCTGGAGCCCGGGCGCGCCACCGCCCTGGGGGACGCCCATGGCCTGCGGCTGACCGTAAGGAGCGGGCTGACCGGGGTGGCCGGGCTGACCGGCCTGGCCGGGGTACGGCTGCGCGGACGGCTGGCCGTACGGCGCCGGGGCGGGCGGGGTCTGGCCCGGCGGCTGTCCGAAGGGGGCCTGCTGGCCCGGGAACTGGCCCGGAGGCGGGGGCGGCGGCACCTGGCCGGGCGGGGGCACCTGCCCAGGGGGCGGCATCTGCCCGGGCGGCGCGATGGGTGCGGCGATGGTCGGGGCGCCGTGCATCTGCGGGGTGCCGGGGGCAGGCGGCTGAACGCCCTGAGGGGGCGTGCCCTGCGGAGGCGTACCCGGGGCGGGCATCCCTTGGGGCGGCATCCCTTGGGGCGGCATCCCCTGCGGCGGCGTTCCCTGGGGCGGCGTTCCCTGGGGAGCGCCGAAGGCGGGGGCGGGCTGCGGTGCGGGCGGTGCCGGGGCGGTCGGGGCAGCGGTCGCGGCCGGGGCCGCGAAGCCCGGGGCCGCCTGGCCGGGCGGCGCGAAACCGGGCGCGGCGCCCTGAGCGGGCGCGGGGGCGGGCTCCTCCTCGGCCACTTCACCGCCGAAGTTCTTGAGCAGCGCGTCCAGCCCCCCGTCGAAGCCCTGCCCGACGGCGGCGAACCGCCAGACGTCCTTGAGGTAGAAGTCGCCCAGCATCACCGCGCGTTCGGTGCTGAACTCCGAACCGGTGAAGGAATACCGGGCCACCTCCTCGCCGCCCGCGACGATCCGGATATAGCCGGGGCCGATCTGCGACATCTGCCCGGCCCCGTCGAGGGTCGCGGTGAAGGAGAGCTTCTGGATCGCGGAGGGGATGCTGTCGAGCGTGACGCGGAACGAATCCGTGTCACCGGCCTGCGCCCCGAGTTGCTGTATCGCTTCTTCAGGGGACTTCGGCTGGTTGAAGAAGATGAAGTAGCGGTCGTCCGACAGCCGCTCGTCCGCGTCGAGCCCGAAGCAGCTGATGTCGAACGTCAGACCGGGCCCGGCGATCTGCACCCCGACGTACAGATCCCTCCCGGCCGTCAGATCACTGATCCTGGCCTTGTGGCCGCGCTGGAATTCCCTGGCCATACGTTAGGACCGTCCCCCATCGCCGTACCGGTGAGTGCATTGCGCGCCAGGCTAGCCGCTGCCGCCGACTATGAGCGACGCCAAGGAGCACGGGTGTGGTTCCGTTACGGCACGGGGGTGGTTCCGTTACGGCACGCGCGTGGCCCCTACGGCTGGTCCTCCGGCCCGGAGAGATGCGGCAACCGTCCGGCGGCGACCACTCCTTCGAGATAGCCCCGCGCCCGTTCGGTCCGCGGATACGCCTCCAGGAGCTGCCAGAAGCGCCGACCGTGCCCTGGCACCAGCAGATGGGCCAGCTCGTGGAGGAGCACATAGTCCACGACGTACTCGGGCATGCCCTGGAGCCGGTGCGAGAGCCGGATGCTGCCTTCGGCGGGGGTGCACGACCCCCAGCGGGTGTTCTGGTTGGTGACCCAGCGGACGGAGGCGGGCCGGGCTCGCCCGCCCAGGTACTGGCCGGAGAGCAGCTCGGCGCGGGCGGCCAGCTCCGCGTCGCCCAGCATCCGCTTGCTCTCCTGCGCGGCCAGCTTGTCCAGCATGACGCCCACCCAGCGCTGTTCCTCGGCCTCGGACATCCGGGCGGGGATGAGGACGACGGTGCGGTCGCCCTCCCGATAGGCGGAGACCGTCCTGCGCCGCCGGGTGCTCCGGCGGACCTCGACCGCGCTCGTGCCCGAGCCTCGGCTCTGCGGGCTCGGGACGGTGCGCGGTGCGCTCGCGGCGCTGCGGGGATTCTCCCCCGCGGTGCGAGAGGTCGGATCGGCGGGCACGCCCCGACGTTACCCGGTGGCCGCCGGGGAAGTCCCGCCCCGCACCTTGTTGCGGACCGAACCACTCCACGGTGTGCACGGCTTGTACGACCGGTGTTCGTACGACTTATTCCGCCGCCTGTGGATAACGCTCCGCGGGCTCCGGGCGCCGGCCCGCATGCTGAGGGCGGTGCAACGGAAGCGAACCGGTACAACTCAACGCGAAAAGTCATGAATAGGTAAGTACAGACACGAAGATACACAGAACATCTAACGGGGGGGCGGCGATGCATCCGATGCTCAAGCCCGCGCTGCGGCGCGGCTGGCGGAGCCGGGACACGATCCAGTTCGGGGTGGCCCGGGCGCATGCGGTGGTGATGGGACCGGTGGACACGGCCACGGGCAGCTTTCTGGAGCTGCTGGACGGCACACGCGGGCTGCCGCTGCTGCGGCAGGAGGCCCGGGCCATCGGGCTGCCGGAGGGGCGGGCCGACGCACTGGTGGACCGGCTGGCGGCGGCCGGTCTGCTGGACGAGCCGAGGGACGGCGGTGAGCCCGCCGCGGCCCTGGACCGGCTGCGGCCCGACGCGGGGACGCTGTCGGTGCTGCATCCCGAGCCCGGGGCGGCGGCGCGGCTGCTTGCCGCACGGCGGGCGATGCGGGTTCAGGTGCGGGGCGCCGGCCGGGTCGGGGCAGCGGTCGCGGCCGCGCTGTCGGGCTCGGGGATCGGCCGGGTCGATGTGGTGGACGGAGGCCGCGTCGAGCCCTGGGATGTGGCTCCCGGCGGGCTGTCGGCCGAGCAGATCGGGGAGCGCCGGGATGTGGCCGCGCGCCGCGTGGTGCGACAGACCGCGCCCGGCCCGCTCCCGCGCCGGTCGGTGCGGGAGCGGACCTGCGCAGAGGAGCGGGCCCCCTCGGGAGAGCCCGGTCTGGCACTTGTGGTGATCGCCCCGCGTGACGGCCTCGCCGCGTACGCACCGGATCCGGAGCCGGCCCAGCCACTGCTCGCCTCCGGTACACCCCATCTCTATGCGGGAGTCATCGAAGCGACGGGGGTGGTGGGGCCGCTGGTGGTGCCGGGCATGACGCCCTGCGCGGGCTGTGCCGCGGCGGGCCGTGCCGAGCGGGAGCCCGTCTGGCCGCGGATGCTCGCGCAGTGGCGGTCCGGGCGCCGGCGGACCGCCCCGGCCTGTGACGCGGCGCTGGCGATGGTGGTGGCGGGGCTCACCGCGGTGCAGGCGCTGGCCTTCCTCGACGGCCGGCCCTCCGGGGGCGCGGGTGTCCGGTGGGAGTTGGCGCTTCCCTCCCTCGTCTGGGAGGCGCGTCCGGTCGTAGCACATCCCGGATGCGGCTGCGGAGCGGCCGGGGAGGAGGATGCCGTATATGCCTCGGCCGCAGAGGCACCGCACGCGACAATGTCCGGGTGACCCACGTCCGTGGAGTGGGCGACGGGGGCTCGGGGGCCACCCTCCGGGATGGCACGGCTGTAGTTGGAGGGGCGCATGACCGATCTGCCGCGCAAGGCGATCACCCGTACCGCCAAACTGGCGGCGCTGCCCTTGGGATTCGCGGGGCGTGCCACGTGGGGGCTCGGGAAGCGGATAGGGGGACGGCCGGCGGAGATGGTCGCGCGCGAGGTACAGCAGCGCACCGCCGAGCAGATGTTCAAGGTCCTCGGTGAGCTCAAGGGCGGGGCCATGAAGCTCGGGCAGGCCATGTCGGTCTTCGAGTCGGCGCTGCCCGAGGAGATAGCCAGGCCCTACCGGGCGGCCCTGACCAAGCTCCAGGAAGCTGCCCCTCCCATGCCCAGCCGCACGGTCCACGCGGCGCTGGAGGAGCGGCTGGGCCCGGACTGGCCGGAGCTGTTCCAGGAGTTCGAGGACAAGCCGGCGGCTGCCGCCTCGATCGGGCAGGTGCATCGGGCGGTCTGGCACGACGGGCGCACAGTGGCGGTCAAGGTGCAGTACCCGGGCGCGGGCGAGGCGCTGCTGTCCGACCTCAACCAACTGAGCCGGTTCGCCCGGGTGCTGGGGCCGCTGGTGCCGGGGCTGGACATCAAGCCGCTGATCGCGGAGTTGCGCGAGCGGGTCGCCGAGGAGCTGGACTACGAACTGGAGGCGGCGTCCCAGCGGGCCCATGCGGAGGAGTACGCACAGGACGCGGAGATCGTGGTGCCCGAGGTGGTGCACCAGAGCGATCAGATACTGATCACCGAATGGCTGGAGGGGATACCGCTCTCCGAGGTGATCGCCGACGGCACCCAGCAGGAGCGGGACCGCGCCGGGCAACTGCTGGCCCGCTTCCTGTTCTCGGGGGCGTCCCGCACCGGGCTGCTGCACGCCGATCCGCATCCGGGAAACTTCCGGCTGCTGACCGGTGACGCCCCGGACGGACCGCCGGAGCGGTGGAAGCTGGGGGTGCTGGACTTCGGTTCGGTGAACCGGCTCCCGGAAGGGCTTCCGGAGCCCATCGGCATCGCACTGCGCATGGCGCTCCAGGGCGACGCCATGGGGGTCTACGAGCTGATGCGCGGGGAGGGCTTCGTCAAGCCGACCATTGAGATGGACCCGGACGACTTGCTGGACTTTCTGCTGCCGATGCTCGAACCGGCCCAGGTCGACGCTTTCGTCTTCGACCGGCAGTGGCTGCGCAGCCAGGCGGCGCGGATGGCCGACCGTCACTCCCCCGTCTATGAGCTGGGCAATCAGCTGAATCTGCCGCCCGCCTATCTGCTGATCCACCGGGTGACCCTGAGCACCATCGGGGTGCTGTGCCAACTGGGCGCCACGGTGCGGCTGCGGGATGAGCTCGAGGCGTGGGTCCCCGGCTTCGCCGAGGACCAGGAGTCCGAGGACCGCGCTGAAGAAGGCGCCGAGGAGAAGTCCGAGGCCGCGGAGACCTCGGCCTGAGCACGCGCGCCACCCGGCCGGGCCTCTGCGCGCTTCACCGGCGAGAACTTCCAGCGCAATCTGCGTCTCGCGGGCCGGGTGGTGTCGCCCCGGAGCGCGGGCGCTTCGGGGTAGCCAAAGGGCCGGTCCGATCGGACCGGCCCCTTTGTGGTCACGTGACGGGTCGGCGTATGACCCGTCGGCGTGTAGTGATGTCAGCCCCGGCTCCGACCGGTACCGCACCTGGTGGTCACTGCATGAGCGCCATGGCCAGGGCGCGGCGGGCGCGGAGCGAGGCACGCTCCGCGCGGCGCTGCATCCGGCGGGCGGCGGCGAGCCGAGCGGCGGGCCGTTCGGACTCTGCCTCCTGAAGCCGGTCGTGCATATGCGCACGCGCCAGGGCTTCTTGGATGAGTTGCATCTCTCGGTTCCTGTTCTGGCGCGACTCGGGCGCGCCGGAGGTTTCG
Source organism: Streptomyces sp. 11-1-2 (assembly GCF_003595545.1). Lineage (NCBI taxonomy): Bacteria > Bacillati > Actinomycetota > Actinomycetes > Kitasatosporales > Streptomycetaceae > Streptomyces > Streptomyces sp. 11-1-2. The sequence continues at coordinate 7,210,152 of NZ_CP022545.1, read as the reverse complement.
GGTGCTGGGGTGTCGGAGACCGGTGGGGTCATCGTCGGGACCTGCTTCATGGGGTCGTGCGTCGCTGGGCGATCGATGGTGCCGGTGGTGCTCATGCCGCAACCGGGTTCTTACGCGGGCGGCCACGCGGCCGCTTGCGGGCGACCACCACGCCCTGGACGAAGAGCTCCCCGCCCCAGACGCCCCAGGGCTCGCGACGGTCTTTGGCACCGGCGAGGCATGCCTCACGCAGCGGGCAGGTCTGGCACAGCGACTTCGCGTACTCGACGTCGGCCGGGGACTCGGCGAAGAAGACCTCCGGGTCGTACGAACGGCACGGAACAGCTACACCCAGGTTCTCGATGGCCTCATCGAGTTCGGTGAGGGCGGTGAGCGGGGTCAAGGAGTCCTCCGAGGAGTCAGGCGGTCGGTTCAGGTCGGTCGATGCGGACGGGGCGTGTGCGTTGAGTTGCACGGTGTGTGGTCCTCGTCTCTTTGGTCCGGCTGGTGGCCGGGCTCTGGCAAATCAAAAGGGCCGCGGATCCCGGTGTGGGTTCCGCGGCCCTGGAAGGTGCCGACCTGATCCTGGATCAGGCTGGATAACTCCAGGGTTCGAGCCTGCGGAAGGCCCACGTCTTGTGGTGCTGCTGCGTCGTCCGGGATTCGGCACCATTGGCCGCAAAGGCATAGTCCATTGCCTGTGCCACTGCCGTTACCGCAGGTGCCTGGATCGGTCGCTCACTGAGGCGTGCCTCATCGACGCCGGGCATACCGGTGCCAGGAAGCGCGGAGCCGAGCAGGCAGGTGGCGACGACCGATCGATCGGCCTTTTTGATGGTGTTGATGAAGCTGATCACTGGTCTTCGCCTCCTCTCGGCGTCTCAGGGACCGATCGAAACCAGTCCGGGTGTTCAGTACAACACGGAATCCTCGGCTCCTGGAAGGGCCGTTGTCTCCGTGCTCGGAAGGCTATGGGTATGGCCTCCGCGCGCGCAAACTATTTTTCCGTCGAGTTTTGCCAAGGGTCACCCGAATGGCTTCCCCCGGCACCGTCGTCCCCCTCGCCGTCGACTGCCGAGGGCAGTTCCCGCCCCTCGCACAGCGCGAGAACGTCGGCTCCGAACCGGTCGAGCTTGCGTCGTCCGACACCGGCGATGCGGGCGAGCTCCGATTCGGTTTCCGGAACGGCCTCGGCGATCGCGAGCAGTGTCTTGTCGGTGAACACGCAGTAGGCCGGCTGCCCCAGCAAGCCCGCCTGCTCCGCCCGCCAGTCGCGCAGCCGCTCGTAGAGCGCCTCGTCCAGCTCGGACGGGCAGCCCTCGCAGCGCATCAGCTTCATCTCGCCCGCGTCGGTCAGCGCCCGGCCGCACACCCGGCAGTGGACCGGACCGCGCCGCCTGCGCACCCCGCCGCCCCCGCCCGGGGCCGCCGCCCCGCGTTCGATCCCGCCGATCCCGCCGAGGGTGCGGGCACCCACGGCCTGGGAGCCGGGCCGCAGCCCATTGAGAAAGCGGGTGGGGCGACGCGAGGCCCGGCCGCCCGGAGCCCTCGAGAGCGCCCAGGACAGCGTCAGATGGTGACGGGCGCGGGTGACCCCCACATAGAGCAGCCGGCGCTCCTCCTCGATCTGCTGGTCCGTCTTGGCGTAGGTGATCGGCACCATCCCCTCGGTGAGACCGACCAGGAAGACGGCGTCCCATTCGAGGCCCTTGGCCGCGTGGAGTGAGGCGAGGGTCACACCCTCGACGGTCGGGGCGTGCTGTGCCGCCGCCCGCTCGTCGAGCTCCGCCACCAGATCGGAGAGCGTGGCCCCGGGGCGGCTGCCCGCGAAGTCCTCGGCGAGCCGCACCAGGGCGGCCAGGGACTCCCAGCGGTCCCGCACCGCGCCCGACCCCGCCGGGGGTTCGGGCGTCCAGCCACGGGTGCCCAGCACGGCCCGCACCTGGGACGGGATGTCCGCGTCCGCGAGGGCCGGGTCGGCACTTCTCCCGCGGGCCGCGCCGCGCAGCAGGAGCCCCGCCTCGCGCACCTCGGGCCGCTCGAAGAACCGCTCGGCGCCGCGGAGCTGATAGGGCACCTGGGCATCGGCCAGCGCCTGCTCATAGAGCTCCGACTGGGCGTTGACCCGGTAGAGGACCGCGATCTGGCTTGCCGGGACGCCCCCGCCCCCCTGCTCGACCGGGGTGATCAGCTCACGGATCCGGCGGGCGGTGCCCTCGGCCTCGGCCGGCTCGTCCGCATAGGCGGCGTAGACCGGGTCGGGGCCCGCCTCCCGCTGGGAGACCAGCTCCAGCCGGTGCTCGGCGGCCCGGCCACGGGCCTGGGAGAGCAGCCCGTTGGCCAGATGGACCACCTGCGGGGTGGAGCGGTAGTCCCGGATCAGCTTGACCACCGTGGCCCCGGGGTGGCGGGTGCGGAAGTCCAGCAGATGGTCGGGGGTGGCGCCGGTGAAGGAGTAGATGGTCTGGCTGGCGTCGCCGACCACGCACAGGCTGTCCCGGTCGCCCAGCCACAGCTCCAGCAGCCGCTGCTGCAGCGGGCTGACGTCCTGGTACTCGTCGACCACGAAGTGCTGGTACTGACGGCGCACCTGATCCGCGATGTCGTGCCGCTCCTGGAGCACCCCGACCGTGAGGAGCAGCACATCCTCGAAGTCGATGACGCCGCGATCGCGCTTCAACTGCTCATAGGCGGCGTAGATCCGGCCGATCTCGGCGGCGTCGCGGGGGGCCTCCCGGCCGGATTTGGCGGCCACGGCCGGATAGTCCTCGGGCACGGTCTGGGTGACCTTCGACCATTCGATCTCGCCGGTCACGTCCCGCAGCTCATTGCGGTCCAGCCGGACCCGGCACCGCGCGGCGGCCTCGGCCACGAGCTGCACCTTGCGCTCGACCAGCCGCGGCACCTCACCGCCGACCGCCTTGGGCCAGAAGTACTGCAACTGCCGCAGGGCCGCCGAGTGGAAGGTGCGCGCCTGCACCCCGCCCACGCCGAGCTGCCGCAGCCGGCCGCGCATCTCCCCCGCCGCCCGGTTGGTGAAGGTGACGGCCAGCACGCTGGCGGGCTGGAGCATGCCCGCGCGCACCCCATAGGCGATCCGGTGGGTGATGGCGCGGGTCTTGCCGGTGCCGGCCCCGGCCAGCACGCACACCGCGCCGTGCAGGGACGTCGCCACCTCGCGCTGCTCGGGGTCGAGCCCGTCGAGCACCGCGTCGGCGTCACGCGGCGTGGCCGCGTAGGAACCCGGCGTGGAGCCCTGCGGGAACAGAGTGGAGGACGTTGCTGCAGTCACCCCGCCATGCTGCCAGGTCCCCTGGGACCCCCGTGCCGGTTGTCCACAGCCATGGCCTTCCGGTCATATGAATCCGGGAATGACCGGCGGAGGGTGAGCGTTCACCTTCTGCCCACCCACCACGACCCCGAGGAGAGCGAAGACCGATGTCCGGCACTGTGACGATGTACAGCACCACCTGGTGCGGCTACTGCCGCCGCCTGAAGGGGCAGATGGACCGCGAGGGCATCGCCTACACCGAGATCAACATCGAGCAGGACCCGGAGTCCGCGGCCTTCGTCGAGAAGGCGAACGGCGGCAACCAGACGGTGCCGACCGTTCTCTTCCCCGATGGGTCGACCCTGACCAACCCGTCCTTGGCTCAGGTCAAGGCCAAGGTCGGCGGCTGAGTCAGCCTCGCGGCAGCGGCTCGCCGTACCAGAGCTCGATCAGCCGGGCCGCGATCGAGATACCGGACGGAGGCAGGACCTCCCCGGACTCGATCGCGGCCCGCAGGTCGTCCCGGGAGAACCAGCGCGCTTCGTGGATCTCCTCCCCGTCCACCTGGATCAGGGAGGACGTGGCCTGCGCCATGAAGCCGAGCATCAGGCTGGACGGGAACGGCCACGGCTGGCTGGCCACGTACTCGACCTCGCCGACCGTGACGCCCGCCTCCTCCGCCACCTCGCGGACCACGGCCTGCTCGATCGACTCGCCCGGCTCCACGAAGCCCGCCAGCGTCGAGAAGCGCCCCTCCGGCCAGTGCACCTGGCGTCCCAGCAGCGCGCGGTCCTGCTCGTCCCGCACCAGCATGATCACGGCGGGGTCGGTCCGCGGGTAGTGCTCGGCCCCGCACGCGGGGCAGCGGCGGATATGGCCCGCCGCCGCGATCATCGTGCGCTCACCGCAGCGTGAGCAGAAGCGGTGCAGCCGCTGCCAGTTCTCCAGCGCGACCGCGTGCACCAGCAGCCCGGCGTCGCGCTCGGACAGCAGCGCGCCCGCCTCGCGCAGACCGGCGGGGCGTGCCGACTGGTCCATCCGCCCCGGCAGGGAGTCCTTCTGCAGCGCGAAGTAGCGCACGCCCTCCTGGTCGGTGCCCAGGAAGTAGCGGTGGTTCTCGGTGGGCGGGGCCTCGAAGGACGGGGTCATGACGAGCTCGGTGCGGCCGTCCGGGGTGTCGTCGACCAGGGCCTGGCCGCCGGAGACCACGAAGACACGCGTCGTCGGGTGACTCCACGCCGCCGCCAGCCACGCCTCGTCCAGGCGGTGATGTGCGGAGCGGTCGATGCCGCTCGGGGCAGCGAGCGTGATCGGCCGGTCGGTGGCGTGGTCGGTCCAGGTGGTCACGGTTGCTTCCAACTCCCCCAGCGAAATGGGTGGTTTACGTACATAAGCGAGCTATTTCCGTCCACTCTCGCTCTCGGCGAGATCGTCCCAGAGATGGGCGGCCGTCTCGGCACCCTTCATGAGCAGGCCGAGCTCGACCTTCTCGTTGGGCGCGTGCCAGCCGTCGGACGGCACCGAGATGCCCAGGAAGAGCACCGGAGCGCCGAGGACGTTCTGGAGATCGGCGGCGGGGCCCGATCCGCCCTCGCGGGTGAAGCGGATCTCCTGGCCGAAGGCGCGCCCCATGGCCCGGACGACCGACTGGAGCGCGGGGTGGTCCAGCGGGGTCAGACAGGGGCGGGTGGCGCCCCAATAGGTGATCTCATGGCGGATACCGGCCGGGAGCTGGGCGGCGACCCAGTCCCCTACGGCCGACTGGACCTTCTCCACGTCCTGCCCGGCCACCAGCCGGAAGGACAGCTTCAGCTGGGCGGCCGAGGGCACGATGGTCTTTCCGCCCGGCCCCTGGTAGCCCCCGCCGATGCCGTTGACCTCGGCGGTCGGACGGGCCCAGATGCGCTCCAGGGTGGAGTACCCCGCCTCGCCGAGCGAGGCCCGGGAATGCGCGGTCCGCAGCCAGCCCGCCTCGTCGAAGGGCAGTTCGGCGAAAAGCTCGCGCTCACGGTCGGTCAGTTCCACGACGCCGTCGTAGAAGCCGGGGATGGCCACCTTACGGTCGGCGTCGTGCAGCGCGGCGGCCAGACGGGCGGCCTCGGTGGCCGGGTTGGGGACCGCGCCGCCGAAGGAGCCGGAGTGGATGTCCTGGGCGGGTCCGTGGAGATCGATCTGGCATTCGACGAGGCCCCGCATGCCGGTGCAGACGGTCGGGGTGTCCTCGGACCACATCCCGGTGTCGGAGACGATCACGGTGTCGCAGGCCAGCCGGTCGGCGTGCGCGCGGACCAGTTCGGGGAAGTGCGGGGAGCCGGACTCCTCCTCGCCCTCGATCAGCAGCTTGAGGTTCACCGCGGGCGCGCTGCGGCCGGTCACGGCCAGATGTGCCCGTATCCCCAGGGTGTGGAAAAGGACCTGCCCCTTGTCGTCGGCGGCACCGCGGGCGTAGAGCCTGCCGTCCTCGATGACGGGCTCGAAGGGGTCGGTGCGCCAGCCGTCCGCGCGGTCGGCGGGCTGGACGTCGTGGTGGCCGTAGACGAGCACCGTAAGGGCGTCGGGATCGCCGGACGGCCATTCGGCGAACACGGCCGGGGCGCCCGGTGTGTCCCATATCTCAGCCACCGGGAAGCCCGTCGCGGCCAGGTGGTCCCTCAACCACTGGGCGCTGCGCCGGACGTCGTCGGCGCGGGCCGGGTCGGCGGATACGGACGGGATGCGCAGCCACTCGGAGAGTTCGGCGAGAAAGGCGGCGCGATGGTCGTCCACATAGGCGCGGACGGCGTTGTCCGTGTCCGGGGTGTTGCTCATGCATGTGAGCCTATCCGGCCCGCGGCGGGACGAGGGCGGGGGGCTCCGGGCCGCTCATGAGCGGTCGCTCTCGGTGACGGTTTCGGTGTCGATACGGTCACTTCCGGTCGCGCCCCCGGCGCCATCCCCGGCCGCGTCCGCCGCCGCGCCCCCATCCACGTCCTCCGGCTCGCCGAGCGTTCCGCCGCCGGTCCCGCCGCCCGGCTCCCCGAGCAGGACGCGCTCGAGCCCGGCCCGGCCGGGCAGCCCGGCGGGGCGCACGACCTCACCGCTGCGCACGTAGACGAACGCCGCCGTGACCGCCGACAGGGGCAGTCCGTGCTGCTCGGCCCAGGCGAGGCGGTAGATGGCCAGCTGGAGCGGGTCGGCGTCCTGGGAGCGGCCGGTCTTCCAGTCGACGATCTCGTAGCGCGGGCCGCCGTCGGGGCCGCTTCCGGACGCGCGGTACACCGCGTCGATCCGGCCGCGGATGATGCGGCCCGCCAGGGTCAGCTGGACCGGCACCTCCACGCGGTAAGGGGTGCGACGGGCGTACGGCGTACGTGCGAACGCCTCCTTGAGCGCGGTCAGATCCCGCTCGTCGGCGATCTCCGCCTCGTCTTCCTCGCCGCCCGGCAGCTCGTCGGGGCCGAGGAAGGGCAGCGACAGCGCCTCGAAGCGCGCTTCGACCCAGGCGTGGAAGCGGGTGCCGCGCCGCGCGGCGGGGCGCGGCGGCCGGGGCATCGGGCGGGCCAGCTCCCGTGCGAAGCCGTCCGGGTCGGCGGCGAGGCGCAGCAGCTGGGAGGCGGTGAGCGTCCCCGGCAGCGGCACCTCGTGCACGGTCTCGCGGGCGCGGCGCAGCTCCCCGGCGAGCGCGTCCAGATCGCGGTCCCAGGAACCCGCCAGCCGGGCCTCCTCGGGCGCCAGCTCATCCTCGGCCGGTTCTCGCGTGATATCCGGCACACCGGGTTCCGGTGCGCCGTAAGGATCGGCCTGTGGCCCGTCGCCGTACGGCTCGTCCTCATTTGGCTCGTACGGGTCGTCGGCAGCCTCGCCGTACGCGTCCGCGTCCGCGTCCGCGTCCGCGTAAGGGTCCTCCGGAGGCTCGGGCCACTCCGGGTCCTCCGGGGGCTCAGGCTCCTCCGGTGGCCGCAGGTCGTCCGGAGGCTCCGGGAACGGGTCTCCGTCAGCCGAGGGGTGCCCCCCGTCATGCGCGGTCGGCCCCTCCCCCGCCGTCTCGATGCGCGCCAGATGGGCGAGCACCACATCGGCGGCGCGCCGCCGATGGCGCAGCGCGGCCGGGTCCAGCGGAAGCGGCCAGGCCCGGTCGGCCGCCGACTCCCGCAGGGCCGGGTTCTCCGCGCCCTCCTCCGGCGGCTCGGCCCATGCCTCGACCTCGCCGTAACCGGCCTCACAGTGCTCGCGCAGCGCGTCCAGGAAGGCCGACGGGCCGCGCGGCCGCTTCTGGGTGGGACCCCACCAGTGGCCGGAGCCCAGCAGCAGCGACCGCGGCCGGGTGAAGGTCACATAGCCCAGCCGGAGCTCCTCGGTCCGCTGATGCTCCTTCATGGCGTCCTTGAAGGCCGCGATCCCCTTGCTGTCCCACGCGGTGACATCCGGGAGGGTCCGCGCGTCCCCGCGCAGCGCATGCGGCAGGACCTTCGCGTTCGCCGTCCAGGACTCGCGGGACTGTTCGCTCGGGAACTGCTTGGCGACCAGCCCCGGCACCGCCACCACGTCCCACTCCAGCCCCTTGGACTTGTGGGCGGTGAGCACCTTGACCGTGTTCTCGCCGCCGGGGAGGGCGTTGTCGAGCCCCTTCTCGTACTGCGCGGCGGTGCGCAGAAAGCCGAGGAAGCCCTGCAGGGTGGCCTCGCCCTCCACGGCCGCGCCGCCCTCCCGGCCCGCGAAGGCGGCCGCGACGTCCAGGAAGTTGCCGAGCGTCTCGCGGCGGCGCGCGGCCAGGGCGTGGGGTGAGGCGGACAGCTCGACCTCGAGGCCCGTGGTGGCCAGAACCCGGTGGAGCACGTCCATCAGCGGATCGGCCAGCGAGCGGCGCAGTTCGCGGAGTTCGGCGGCGAGCCGGGCGAACCGGATCCGTGCCTCGGCCGAGAAGGGCAGCCCGTCGTCCGGGCCGCCGCCCGCCTCCAGGAAGGTGTCGAGGGCGTCGGCGAGGGAGATCACCTCGGAGGGGTCGGTGCCCTCGACGGCCCCGGCGAGCCGTAGGTCCGGATCGTCCTCCGCCCCGTCCGGCCCGCCGTGGGAGACCAGTGCACGGGCGCGGCGGCCGAGCAGCGCGAGGTCGCGGGGGCCGATCCGCCAGCGCGGCCCGGTGAGCAGACGGACCAGCGCCGCGTTGGCCCCCGGATCCTGGAGGACCTCGCAGACGGCCACCAGATCGGCCACCTCCGGCAGATGCAGCAGCCCCGACAGCCCCACCACCTCCACCGGAATGTCCCGCTCCACCAGGGCGCCCTGGATCTGCGCGAAGTCACCCGCCGTACGGCACAGGACCGCGATCTCACCGGGCGGGGTGCCGGTGCGCACCAGGTGGGCGATGGAGTCGGCGAGCCAGGCCAGCTCCTCGGCGTGGGTGGGCAGCAGCGCACAGCGCACCGCTCCGTCCCGCTCGGCGCCGGGCGCGGGGCGCAGCGCCTCGACGCCCTCGTGCATCGCGCGCAGCGGGGCGGCCAGCCCGTTGGCGAGATCCAGGAGGCGGCCCCCGCTGCGCCGGTTCTCGCTGAGCGCGAAGCGCCCCGCCGGGCGGCCGCCGGCGTGCGGGAAGTGCTCGGGGAAGTCGTCCAGGTTGGCCACGGAGGCGCCGCGCCAGCCGTAGATGGCCTGGCAGGGGTCGCCGACGGCGGTGACGGGGTGTCCGGTGTCGCCGCCGAAGAGACCGGACAGCAGCAGCCGCTGGGCGACCGAGGTGTCCTGGTACTCGTCGAGCAGGACGACCTCGAACTGCTCGCGCAGGATCCGGCCGACCTCCGGGTGGTCGAGGGCCAGGGTGGCCGAATGGGCGATCTGGTCGCCGAAGTCGAGCAGATCGCGGCGCCGCTTCTCCTCGCGGTACGCCTCGACCAGGCCCAGCAGCTCCTGACGGGCGCGGGCGGCCTCGGGCACCTTGCGCAGCGCCTCGTTGGTGAGCCGCGTCCCCTCCAGGGTCCGCAGCAGCTCGGTGTCGTACGCCCGCAGCCGCCCGGCGGGGACGAGGTGCTCGGCAAGCTCGGCGTCGAGCGCGAGCAGATCGGTGACCAGGTCGGAGAAGGGGCGGGTGAGCGCCGGATACGGGCCGGGGGCCGAGCGCAGGACGCGCGCGGCGAGCTGGAAGCGGGTGGCGTCGGCGAGCAGCCGGGCGCTCGGCTCCAGGCCGACGCGCAGCCCGTGGTCCTTGAGCAGCTGTCCGGCGAAGGCGTGGTACGTGGAGATGACGGGCTCGCCCGCGGCCTCCTCGCTGGCGCCCGGATCCGGGTCCTGATCGACGATGCCCGCCGCGATGAGGGCCTTACGGACCCGCTCCGCCAGCTCTCCGGCGGCCTTGTTGGTGAAGGTGAGGCCGAGCACCCGGTCGGGCGCGACCTGTCCGGTGCCGACCAGCCAGACGACGCGGGCGGCCATCACCGTGGTCTTGCCGGAGCCCGCCCCGGCGACGATCACCTGCGGGGCGGGCGGTGCGGTGATGCACGCGACCTGCTCCGGGGTGAACGGGATCCCGAGGAGTTCCTTGAGCTCCTCGGGATCGGTGATGCGGGCTGACACTCCAGTGAGGCTATCGGTGCCCACCGACATGCCCCGCCGCCCTCGCCGCCCCGGTGGGCGGCCGCCCGGGGGTCCGGGCCCGATACGCGAAAGCGTCAGTCGACCACATGGCGCCCCTCCGCCCGAGCGCTGCACGCGCCGCGGAAGGCACAGCGCTCGCAGTGGTCGCCCGTGGTCGGGGTGAACCGCTCGTCGAGAACGCGCCCGGCCGCGGTGGCGAGCAGTTGCCCCACCCACTCGCCGTCCGGCGGCTCCTGGGCCTGGACCTTGGGGACGTCGTCGCCGCCGTCCTTCTTGGCGGCGCCCTGCCGCAGCTGGACGAGCTCCGCGCCGCCCGCCTCGGGGCGCCCGCCCTCGAAGAGGTCGTCGACGGCGCCCTCGCGCACCGCCAGCTGATACGCCGCCAGCTGGGGGTGGTGCTCGACGTCGCCGCGGGTCACGGTCTGCTTGCCGGTCTTGAAGTCGACGACGTAGGCACGCCCCTCGCCGTCCGTCTCGACGCGGTCCATGCTGCCGCGGATGCGCACCTTATAGACGTCGGCTTCGAGCGTGACGTCGAAGGAGTGCTCGGTGGCGACCGGGGTACGGCCGCCGCGCTCCATCACATGCCAGTGCAGAAAGCGCTCCAGGGCCGCCCGTGCCTGCTCCTTCTCCTGCCGTGACTTCCAGGGGGCGTCGAAGGCGAGCGCGTCCCATACGGACTCCAGGCGCTCCATGAGGACCGCGAGATCGGCCGGGGTGCGGCCGGAGGCGACCTCGTCGGCCAGGACGTGCACGACGTTGCCGAAGCCCTGGGCGGCCGTCGAGGGCGCGTCCGCCTTCACCTCGCGCCCCAGGAACCACTGGAGCGAGCAGGTGTTGACGAGCTGGTCGAGGGCGCTGCCGGACAGCGCCACGGGCCGGTCCCGGTCGCGCAGCGGGACCTCGCTGTGCGTCGGCTCGTGCAGCCCCCACCAGCGGTGCGGATGGGCAGCCGGAACCAGCGGCCGGCCCTCCTCGTCGCGCAGCGCCGCGAGCCGCGCCAGCCGGCGCGCGGCGGCGTCGCGCAGCGCCTCCGAGGCGTCCGGGTCGACGGTGGTGGCGCGCAGCTCGGCGACGAGCGCGGCGACGGACAGCGGGCGGCGCGGCCGCTGGGTGACGTCGGTGGGCGGGACGCCAAGTTCGGTGAGGAAACGGGAGGGCTGGTCCCCGTCCTCGGAGGCGGCCTTGACGGCGGTGATCACGAGCCGCTCCTTCGCGCGGGTCGCCGCGACGTAGAACAGCCGCCGCTCCTCGGCCAGCAGCGCGCCCGGCGGCAGCGGCTCGGCCAGCCCGTCCCGGCCGATCCGGTCGGCCTCCAGGAGCGAGCCGCGCCGCCGCAGATCGGGCCACAGCCCCTCCTGCACCCCCGCGACGACCACCAGGGCCCATTCGAGCCCCTTGGCGCGGTGGGCGGTCATCAGCCGTACGGCGTCGGGGCGGACCATCCGGCGGGAGAGGGTGTCGGCGGCGATGTCCTGGGCGTCGATCTCCTCCAGGAAGTTGAGGGCGCCACGGCCGCCGGTGCGCTCCTCGGCGCGGGCGGCGGTCTCGAACAGCGCGCACACCGCGTCGAGGTCACGGTCCGCGTTCCGCCCGGCGGTGCCGCCGCGCTGCGCTGCCCGCTCCAGCCGGCCGGGCCAGGAGGTGCCGTCCCATAGCTGCCACAGCGCCTGCTCGGCGGTGCCGCCCCGGGCCAGTGCCTCCCGGGCGGTGCGCAGCAGCAGCCCGAGCCGCTGGGCGCCGCGTGCGTACGCCGGGTCGTGGACGGCCAGCCGCTCCGGCTCGGCGAGCGCCTCGGCGAGCAGGGCGTCGGAGGGGCGCGGCACCGCGCGTCCGGCTGACCGCTCCTCCTCGCGCAGCGCACGGCCCAGGCGGCGCAGATCGGCGGCGTCCATACCGCCGAGGGGCGAGGTGAGCAGGGTCAGGGCGGTCTCGACGCCGAGGACCGCGGACAGCCCGCCGCTGTCCGGCAGCGCGGCCGTGGCGGCGGCGCGGAGCGCCGTCAGCAGGGGGGCCACGGCGGGCTCATGGCGCAGCGGGATGTCATCGCCGTCCACCTCGACGGGGACTCCGGCCGAGGTGAGCGCCCGGCGCACACCGGGGATCGAGCGCCCCCCGGCGCGCACCAGAACGGCCATCTCGCGCCAAGGCACCCCGTCCTCCAGATGGGCGCGGCGCAGGATGTCGGCGACGTTGTCGAGCTCGGCGCCCGCGGTGGGGTACGTGTACGCCTCGACGCGGCCACCGTCGCGAGCGGCATCGAGCTCCCGATGCGCCCTTACGGCTCGCGCGGGCAGCCGGGTGAGCGGCATCCGGCCGGTGATCCGCCGGGTGGCCGCGAGCAGGGCGGCCCCCGAGCGGCGGGAAACGGTGAGGACCTCCATGTCGGCGGGCCGGCCGTCCGCCCGCGGGAAGTCCTCGCGGAAGCGGAGGATGCCGCCCACGTCGGCACCGCGGAAGGCATAGATCGACTGATCGGGGTCGCCGAAGGCGAGCAGGGTCCTGCCGCCGCCCGCGAGCGCCCCCAGCAACCGGCCCTGGGCGACGTCGGTGTCCTGGTACTCGTCGACGAACACGGCGTCGTACCGCCCCGCCAGCTCGGCCGCGACCTCCGGCCGCCCGGCGAGCAGCACCGCGCGGTGTACCAGCTCCGCGTAGTCCAGCACCCCCTGGGCGTCCAGGACATCGAGGTACTCGGCGAGGAAGCCGGCCGCGGCGGACCAGTCGGGGCGCCCGGTGCGCTCGGCGAACTCCCCCAGCGCCCGTGGGCCCAGGCCCAGCTCCCGGCTGCGGGCGAGCACCGCGCGCACCTCGTCGGCGAAGCCCCGCGTGGTCAGGCAGGCGCGCAGGTCGTCGGGCCAGCGGACGAAGGCCCGGCCCTCGCGCGCCAGCTCGGCCTGCCCGGCGAGCAGCTCCCTGACGACGACGTCCTGCTCCGGCCCGGAGAGCAGCCGCAGCGGATCGACGAAGAGGTCGACGTCCTGGTGGGCGCGGACCAGGGCGTAGCAGTAGGAGTGGAAGGTCGTGGCCCGTGGGGCACGCGCGCCGCCCAGGCGCGCGGCCATGCGGTCGCGCAGTTCGACGGCGGCCTTACGGCTGAAGGTGAGCACCAGGAGCCGCTCGGGGTCCGCGCCCTCGCGCACCCGGCGGGCCACCGCCTCCACGAGCGTCGTCGTCTTGCCGGTACCGGGCCCGGCGAGCACCAGCAAAGGGCCGCCCCGATGCTCAACCACAGCGCGCTGCCGTGCGTCCAGGACAGGAAGGGCGCCGGGCTCCGGCCGATGACGGAGCAGGCGGTAGACGCCCGAGGACGACTGCCGTGAGGAGGGCTGCCGCGCCTGCCGCTGCCGCGGAAGGGACGAGGGGGAGGAGCTCACGTTGGATCGCCGGTCCTGGTGGGTTGGCTGGGTGCGGGACAGCCTCTCATGCACGGCAGGACCTCACCCGTATGGCTGTGGATACCGCCGGTACGCCCGTGGACCCGCCGCACATCGGTACCGCCCCGCGCGAACCGCGCACGCGTACGCCCCCGTACACGCCGCGCCCCGGCTCGGCCACATGTCCGCCGTCCCCGGCACGGCTGCCGCAGCCCCGCAACGCCACCGGCTGCAGTCCCGCCACCGGCTGTGGTCCCCCTGCCGGACGCGGCCCCGCTACCGGCCGTGGTCCTGCCCGCCCCCGTCCCACCGCGCCCTGGCCATGTCGATCCGCGGCAGATGGCCCTCGGCCGAGCGCGCCGCCTCGCGCAGCGGGGTGCCCTCCTCGCGGTAGTGGTCAAGAGCGCGCAGCTCATGGCCGGGCAGCAGCGCACCGTCCGCACGCACGACCCGCCACCACGGCACGGCGCCCCCGTAGAGCGCCATCACCCGCCCCACCTGGCGCGGCCCGCCCTCCTCCAGCCATTCCGCGACGTCCCCGTAGGTCATCACGCGGCCGGAGGGGATCGACTCGGCCACATCCAGCACCCGCTCGGCGTACTCGGGCAGCTCGTCAGCGCTGTCCCCGTCTCCCGGCTCCCTGCTGTCCCTGCTCTCCCGGCTCATCCGCCCCATCCTGCCGCACCCCTGCGACAGCCCCGCCGACGGCCGCGCCGAGCGTCCCGCGAGCGGTGGCCAGGGGCCCGCTGGGGGCGGATTGCGGTTCGATCACGCACTGTGCGGGATTCCTCAGCACGGCGTACCATTCGGGGTTCACGTCCCCGAAATGCACCCTGATGCCCCCCTCCGCAGCCCGGGCATGCCACCATCTTCCGGGCGGTGACTGGTGATACGAGATCAAGAAGAGACGGCGAAGCAGCAGGGTGCGCAGCCTCCGGAGGAGGAGGCCCGCACCCCGGAGTCGTTGCCGCACTCCAAGGCGCCGTCCGGCGGCCGGCAGGAGCCCCCGGAGGCGGGGGATGACTGCGGCCCGGACGGACCGGAGGGCCATGTGGACCGGGTCTCCGGGGACGAGCCGCTGCTGTCCGCCCGTGTCCACCGCCCCGCCGATCTGCTGCGGCTGCTGCTCGGGGTCCTCGGCATGGCCGTCGTACTGGCCATCGCGGCCTTCGCCCACGGCACCACCGCGGGTCTGGAGAAGGACATCGGGCACGGCGCCAACCAGGCGCCCCCGCTCCTGATCGACTTCGCGGGGCTCACGGCCGGGGTGGCCGTCCTCGTCCTGCCGGTGGCCTTCGCCTTCGAGCGGCTGATCAAACGAGACGGCCTGCGGATCGCCGATGGCGTGCTGGCCGCGGTGCTGGCCCACGGGGTGTCCCTCGCCACGGACCTGTGGGTCGCCAGAGCCGCCCCCGGCTCGATCCGCGAGGCGCTCACCCAGCCCGCGCCCGGCGGCGCCTTCAGCGACCCCGTACACGGCTATCTCGCCCCCGTCATCGCCTATATGACGGCCGTCGGCATGGCCCGGCGCCCGCGCTGGCGGGTGGCCATGTGGTGCGTACTGCTGCTCGATGCCTTCGCGGTGCTCGTGGGCGGCTACACCACACCGTTCTCGATCATCCTTACGGTGCTCATCGGCTGGACGGTGGCCTATGGCACGCTCTATGCGGTCGGCTCCCCCAATGTGCGCCCCACGGGCCAGAACCTGCTCGCCGGGCTGCGCCGCGTCGGCTTCAACCCGGTCAGCGCCATGCGCGCCGAGGAGCCCGAGGACGTGCACGGCGGCCACGGCGACCGGAGCCGCCGCTATCTGGTCACCCTGGAGGACGGCCCGCCCCTGGACGTCACCGTGGTCGACCGGGAGCAGCAGGCCCAGGGCTTCTTCTACGGTGTCTGGCAGCGGCTGACACTGCGGACGATCACCCCGCCCCGCAGTCTCCAGTCGCTGCGCCAGGCCCTGGAGCAGGAGGCGCTGCTCGCCTATGCGGCCATCGCGGCCGGGGCCAACGCGGCCAAGCTGATCGCCACCTCCGAGCTGGGCCCGGACGCCGTGATGCTGGTCTACGAGCATGTCGGCGGGCGTCCGCTGCACACCCTGCCGGACGAGGCGATCACCGACGAGCTGCTGGCCGGGGCCTGGCACGAGGTCCAGGCGCTCCAGTCGCGGCGCATCGCCCACCGGCGGCTGGACAGCGACGCCCTGCTGGTCGACCGGAACGGCACGGTCATCCTGACCGATCTGCGCGGCGGTGAGATCGCGGCCGGTGACGTGGTGCTGCGGATGGACGTCGCACAGTTGCTGACCACCCTGGGGCTGCGCGTGGGCGCCGAGCGCTCCGTGGACGCCGCGGTGGCGGTCCTCGGCCCGGACGCGGTCGCCGACAGCCTGCCGCTGCTGCAGCCCCTGGCGCTCGGCCGGGGCACCCGCGCGACCCTGCGGCAGCTCGCGCGCGAGCGCGCCCAGCGCCAGCGGGATGCCGTCCTGGAGGCGTCACACGCCGCCAAGGAGGCCAAGGAGGCGCGGGAGGCCGAGGAGACGAACGCCAAGGAGCCCGGGGCCCCGGAGGCGGCCACCAGCGACCGCAGGACCAGCAAGGCCGAGAAGCAGGCGGAGAAGCGCGCCATAGAGGAGGCCCTGGAGGACGCCCGCGAGGAGGATCTGCTCTCCCAGATCCGGCAGCAGGTGCTGCTGGTGAGGCCGCAGGCGCCGATAGAGCCCGAACGGCTGGAGCGCATCAAGCCGCGCACCCTGGTCAGCTTCTGCGCGGGGGCCTTCGCCGCGTACTTCCTGCTGTCCCAGTTCACCCATCTCAAGCTGGGCACCCTGGTCGGCGAGGCCAACTGGATCTGGGTCATCTTCGCGCTCCTCTTCTCCGCGCTCACCTATCTGGCCGCGGCGCTGAGCCTGCTCGGCTTCGTCCCGGAGAAGGTGCCGCTGCCGCGGACGGTGCTGGCGCAGGTCGCCGCCTCGTTCGTGAAGCTGGTGGCGCCCGCGGCGGTCGGCGGCGTCGCCCTCAACACCCGCTTCCTGCAGCGCGCGGGGGTGCGGCCGGGGCTCGCGGTGGCCAGTGTGGGCGCCTCCCAGCTGTTCGGGCTCGCCAGCCATATCGTGCTGCTGCTGACCTTCGGCTACATCACCGGCACCGAGCGCACCCCGGCGCTCTCGCCGTCCCGGACCGTGATCGCCGGGCTGCTGACGGCCGCCGTGCTGGTCCTGGTGGTGACCGCGATCCCCGTCCTGCGGAAGTTCGTGTCCACCCGGGTGCGGTCGCTGTTCGCGGGCGTCATCCCGCGCATGCTGGACGTGCTGCAGCGGCCCAAGAAGCTGCTCACCGGCATCGGCGGCACCCTGCTGCTGACCGCCGCCAATGTGATGTGCCTCGACTCCGCGATCCGGGCGTTCGGCGGTGAGCTGAGCTACGCGAGCATCGCCGTCGTCTTCCTCGCGGGCAACGCCCTGGGGTCGGCGGCGCCCACCCCCGGCGGTGTGGGCGCGGTCGAGGCCGCCCTGATCGCGGGTCTGACCTTCGCCGGGCTGCCGTACGAGACCGCCGCGCCCGCGGTGCTGCTCTTCCGGCTGATGGTCTTCTGGCTGCCGGTGCTGCCCGGCTGGGTGGCCTTCACCCACCTCACCCGCAGAGAGGCGCTGTAGGGGCCCTGGACGCCCCGCGCGAGCCCTCCCGCGGGCACCCGGCCGCCCAGCACCCCTCTCACCCGTACGCCCCCGCTGTGCGCGCGCGGGGCGCCCGCCGCCCGCAGGATGGCGATACGCCGCCACCCCCGGGAGGGCCGCCGTGTCCCGACCTCTGCGCCTCGGTGCGCTGTCCACCGCCCTGCTGCTGGCCGTCCTGGCCGCCGGATGCGGTAGCGGCGGCGGACGGCCGGACACCTCGGCCCATCAGAAGCTGCACTGGTCCGGCTGCCCCGCCCCCTCCCCGAACCAGGACGCGGCCGCCACCAAGGCCCCGGGCGGGCAGTGGGAGTGCGCGACGCTCCATGCGCCGCTGGACTACCGCAAGCCGCACGGCCGGACCATCGGCATCGCCATGATCCGCGCCAAGGCCACCGACCGGCGCCACCGGATCGGCTCGCTCATCTTCAACTTCGGCGGCCCCGGCGGTTCGGGCGTGGCCACCCTCCCGGCCCTCGCCAACAGCTACAAGCAGCTGCGCACCCGCTACGACCTGGTCAGCTTCGATCCGCGCGGGGTCGGCCGCAGCAGCGGGGTGCGCTGCCTGGGGGACAAACAGCTCGACGCCTACTACGCCGCCGACTCCACCCCGGACAACAAGGCCGAGGTGAAGAGCCAGATCCGCCGGGTCAAGACCTACGCCGCCGCGTGCGAGAAGAATTCCGGCACGATCCTGCCCTACGTCGGCACCACCAACGCCGCCCGCGACATGGACCTCATGCGGCGCGTCCTCGGCGACAAGAAGATGCACTACTTCGGCGTCTCCTACGGCACCGAACTCGGCGGCGTCTACGCCCATCTGTATCCGAAGAAGGTGGGGCGAGCCCTCTTCGACGGAGTCGTGGACCCCATGCAGACACCCGAGCAGGGCGCGCTCGCCCAGGCCAAGGGGTTTCAGCGCGCCCTCAGCGACTATCTGAAGGCATGCACCAAGAGCAGCGTCTACAGCTGCCCCACCCAGCCCCGGATCCGCTCGCTGCTGAAGCGGCTCGACGGCCATCCGGTGCGCGGCTACGGCGGCCGGAAGCTGACCGAGTCCCTGGCCGACGGCGGCATCGCGCAGTCCCTCTACTCCCGGGACTACTGGCAGTACCTCACCCAGGGGATCGCGGGCGCCCAACAGGGCGACGGCAGAATCCTGCTGGCCCTGGGCGACGCCTTGAACGGACGCGGCCCGGACGGCCGCTACAGCACCCTGCAGTCCGCGCTGACCGCCATCACCTGCGCCGACTTCAAGCAGCGCTATACCGTCGCGGACATCGAGCAGAAGCTGCCCGCCTTCCGTAAGGTCTCCCCCGTCTTCGGCGACATGATGGCGTGGGGCCTGACGCAGTGCACCGACTGGCCGGTCCGCGGCGCCTGGACCACACCCGACGTGAGCGCCAAGGGGGCCGCCCCGATCCTGGTCGTCGGCAACACCGGTGACCCGGCCACCCCGTACGAGGGTGCGGGGCGGATGGCGAAGGAGCTGGGGCCCGGGGTCGGGATCGAGCTCACCTACAAGGGCGAGGGCCATGGGGCCTACGACGGCGGCAACGCCTGCGTCCGAAAGACCGTCAACGCCTATCTGCTGCAGGGCAAGGTGCCGAAGAAGGGCAAGGTCTGCGGCTAGGCCCGGGTCCGCGCCCGGGCCCGCCTCGCGAACCGTGACGGCATTGAGAAGAAGTACGGACGATTCCGCCCCCGCCTCCTCATAGGATCTCCGGATATGCCGAGTTCCCCACGCACCATACGGACCAGGGCGCTGGTCTCCATGACCGCCATGGTCGCCCTCATCGCCGTCGCGGGCTGCGACGGCGGCGGGGGAAGCGAGCAGGGCAAGGCGTCGACCAAGCCCTCGGCCCCGGCCCCGGCCGCGCCCTCGGACTCCGGGCTGCCGGGCTCGCTCACCGCTCAGAAGCTCAACTGGTCGTCCTGCCCTGCCCCGACCGCGATCCAGGGCACCGGTGAGAAGCCGGGAGACGAGTGGGAATGCGCCACGCTCAAGGCGCCGCTGGACTATGCGAAGCCCAAGGGCGAGACGATCGATCTGGCCATGATCCGCGCCAAGGCCAACGGGCCGGGCAAGCGCATCGGCTCCCTGGTGTTCAATTTCGGCGGACCCGGCGGCTCCGGGGTCTCCTCGCTCCCCGGTTTCGCCGCCGCCTACGACACCTTGCGCTCACGCTATGACCTGGTGAGCTTCGATCCGCGGGGGGTCGGGGAGAGCGCCGGGGTGACCTGCCAGAGCGACAAGCAGATCGACGCCTCCGACTCCGTCGACGGCACTCCGGACAACGACGCCGAGATCAAGACAGCGATGGCGGACGCCAGGGCGTTCATCAAGGGCTGCCAGAAGCGTTCCGGCACGGTGCTCGCCCATGTGGACACCGTGAGCGCCGCCCGCGACATGGACCTCATGCGGCAGGTGCTCGGCGACGACAAGCTGTCGTACTTCGGCATCTCCTACGGCACCGAACTCGGCGGCGTCTACGCCCACCTCTTCCCCGCCCGGGTGGGACGCGCGGTCCTGGACGCCGTGGTCGACCCCACCGAGGACCCCGAGCAGGGCTCCTACGGCCAGGCGAAGGGGTTCCAGCTCGCGCTCGACAACTACCTTAAGGACTGCGCCAAGAAGGGCGCGGCCTGCCCGACCGGCGGCGACCCGGCGGCCGGTACGGACCGGATCGTCGACTTCCTGAAGAGGCTCGACAAGAAGCCGCTGTCCACCGAGAGCGGCCGCAAGCTCACCCAGGACGGGGCGCTGGGCGGCATCGCCGCCGCGCTCTACGACAAGGAGAGCTGGAAGTACCTGACGATCGGGCTGCAGGAGGCGATGCAGCTCGACGAGGGCAATCTGCTGCTCGCCATGTCGGACTCGATGTCCGGCCGCGACGACGACGGCCACTACAGCAACATCAACGCCGCCAATGCCGCCATCAACTGCGTGGACGACAGGCAGCGTTACACGGTGACCGATGTGCAGGCGCAGCTGCCGCGCTTCCGTAAGGCGTCACCGGTCTTCGGCGAGTATCTGGCCTGGGGCCTGCTCGGCTGCACCGACTGGCCGGTGGACGGCACCACGGACACCCCGGACGTCAGCGCCAAGGGCTCGGCGCCGATCCTCGTGGTCGGCAACACCGGCGACCCTGCCACCCCGTACGAGGGGGCGCGGAAGATGGTCAAGGAGCTGGGCGAGGGCGTGGGCGTCGAGGTCACCTACAAGGGGCAGGGCCATGGCGCGTACAACAGCGGCAACGCCTGTATGACGAAGACCGTGAACGCCTATCTGCTGGACGGGAAGGTGCCCGCGGGCGGCACGACCTGCCGGTAAGGGACTCACGGAGCATTAAGAGGGCCGGGCCCGCCGTAAGGGGCTCATGGAACGGCAAGGGGGCCGGACCCGCCGTCGGTGCGGCGGGTCCGGCCCCCTGGTGCGCGGTGCGTCAGGAGATCAGTAGACCGGCTTGTCGGGCTCGATCTGGTTGACCCAACCGATCACGCCGCCGCCCACATGGACGGCGTCGGAGAAGCCCGCGGACTTCAGGACGGCCAGGACCTCCGCCGACCGGACACCCGTCTTGCAATGCAAGACGATCTTCTTGTCCTGCGGAAGGTCCTGGAGGGCGCCGCCCATCAGGAAGTCGTTCTTCGGGATCAGCCGGGCGCCGGGGATCGAGACGATCTCGTACTCGTTCGGCTCGCGGACATCGATGACGTCGATGTTCTCACCGTCGTCCATCCACTCCTTGAGCTGCTTGGGAGTGATCGTCGAACCGGCCGCCGCCTCCTGGGCCTCCTCCGACACCACACCGCAGAACGCCTCGTAGTCGATCAGCTCGGTGACGGTCGGGTTCGGACCGCAGACCGCGCAGTCGGGGTCCTTGCGGACCTTGACCTGGCGGTAGGTCATCTCCAGGGCGTCGTAGATCATCAGACGCCCGACCAGCGGGTCGCCGGTGCCGGTGAGCACCTTGATGGCCTCGGTGACCTGGATCGAGCCGATGGAGGCGCACAGCACGCCCAGCACGCCGCCCTCGGCGCAGGACGGGACCATGCCGGGGGGCGGGGGCTCCGGGTACAGGCAGCGGTAGCAGGGGCCGTGCTCGGACCAGAAGACCGACGCCTGGCCGTCGAAGCGGTAGATCGAGCCCCAGACATACGGCTTGTTCAGCAGCACGCACGCGTCGTTGACCAGATAGCGGGTGGCGAAGTTGTCGGTGCCGTCCACGATCAGGTCGTACTGGGAGAAGATCTCCATCACGTTGTCCGCCTCGAGGCGGCCCTCGTGCAGCACGACGTTGACGTACGGGTTGATGCCCAGGACCGAGTCACGGGCGGACTCCGCCTTGGGGCGGCCGATGTCCGCCTGGCTGTGGATGATCTGGCGCTGCAGATTGGACTCGTCGACCTCGTCGAACTCCACGATGCCGAGCGTGCCCACGCCGGCCGCGGCGAGGTACATCAGGGCCGGAGAGCCGAGGCCGCCCGCGCCCACACAGAGCACCTTGGCGTTCTTCAGCCGCTTCTGCCCGTCCATCCCGACATCCGGGATGATCAGATGGCGTGAGTACCTGCGGACCTCGTCGACGGTGAGCTCGGAAGCCGGCTCGACCAGCGGTGGCAGCGACACGGGGACTCCGTAAGGGAAGGGAGCAAACGGTTCACCCCCGCGTGAGCGGGGAGGTTTTCTTCTCGTAACACTGCCACGCCCCATCTCATTCCATGACACGTGGTCCGAGTCGCGAGACGATTTCGTCCCAGTAGCCGGGCAGGGCCTTCCAGGGGGAATCCGCGCAGGTCCGCCCCTCAGGATGGACCGTACGGTCGGTGAAGTAGATCGTGCCCGCGCCCTGCCAGCGGGCGATCCTCAGCGCTTCCTCGAGATGGCGGCGGGGGACGCCGTGCACCTGGTGGCAGAACCGTTCGGGCGGATACCCAGCCGTCCATTCGGCCACCTGGGACCAGCGGTAATCCGCCCACGAACCCCGGAAGGTCACGAGCTGATCGGCGAGCTCCATATAGCCCTCATGCGGGTGGATGCCCTGGCCGAGCACCAGATACGCCCCGCCCAGCAGCGCGCGCAGCGTGGCCACCGTACGGCGGACGTCCGGCAGACCGGGGCGGTCCACCGGGCAGCGGTCCAGACAGAAGCCGTCGACCTGGTACCAGTCCAGGAAGTGGTTCGCGTCACTGATCAGCTCACCGAAGGGGCGGGTGCCGCACCGCAGGTCGAGGTGGCCCAGCACCCGTACACCCGTGGCGCGCAGCCTCGACGCCGCCGTAAGGCAGTGCGGATCCCTGCTCGTGCCGGGGCCGCGGGAGACATTGAGGACCGCCCAGTGCAGGGGCGTGCCGGGGCGGGTGAGCTCGGCCCACTCGGTGGGCGCGACCAGGGGGTGGGCGTAGCCGGGCACTCCGAAGCCCAGCCGGTCGGCGGTGGCCGGGGTGTCGTGCGAGGGGCCCGCGGGGATCAGATGCGACATGCCGCCTCCATCCAGATGTCGGCGAGCGACTCCTCCAGTGGGATCCGGGAGCGCCAGCCGAGCCGGTCGCGGGCGGTGCGCACATCGGCCTGCTGCCAGCTGCCGCAACCGTCCGGATAGGGGTAGGTGGTCGCGTTGCCGGCGCCTCCCGGGCCGCCGCCGTGCTCGGCCGCCGCCTGGGGGTGAGCGGGCGCGTGACCGTGCGCGGTGGCATGGGCGTGGGCCATGCCATGGGGGTGGGCGGGCGCCGGGATATGGCCGACGGCGGCCGGGACGCGCCCCGGCGGGCTGTCGATCTCGTGCAGGGCGCCACCGAAGCCCGCGACCCTGGCGAGCACGGAGGCCGCCTCGCGGAGCCGTACGGCGCGCCCGGTGCCGATGTTGACGACACCCTGCGCGGCCGACAGCGAGGCCGCGTGGACCGCCCGCGCCACGTCCCGTACGTCCACGAAGTCGCGCTGCACACCGAGGCCGCTCAGCTTGAGCTCGCTCTCCCCGGACTGCATCGCGCGCCGCATCGCCTCAGCGAGCCGCCCCAGCGGCGAACCGGCCGGAGTGCCGGGCCCCACGGGCGAGAAGACCCGCAGCACCACCGCGTCCAGTCCGGAGCCCAGCACCAGCTCGCTCGCGGCGAGCTTGCTCACGCCGTACGGGCCGCCGGGGCGCGGCACGGCGTCCTCGGCGGTCGACGAGCCGGGCTGCGAGGGCCCGTACTCGGCGGAGCAGCCGATCTGGACGAGGCGGGCGCCGCAGCCGCTGCGGCGCAGCGACTCGCAGACGGTCGCCACGGCGACGGTGTTGTGCCGGGTGAGCTCGCGCGCCCCGCCGCGGGTCGCCCCGGCGCAGTTGATCACGACGCCGGGGTGGACCGCGTTGAGGAAGCGGGTGAGCGCCCCGGGACTGCCGTTGGAGAGGTCGAACCGCACATCGGCGTCATCGCCACGGCCGAGCGCGGTGAGCTGGACGGCGGGGTCGGCAAGCAGGTGTTCGGCGACATAGCGGCCGAGAAATCCGCCGGAACCGAGCAACAGGACTCTCATCGGTCGCGCCTCCCCGTGCCGGCGCGCTGATCGGTCGTGTCGCAGCTCATGTGGTTGCTCCTCGGACTCATTAAGGGGGGAAGGACAGGGGGTGGCGGGTTCGGTGAGCGCCTTACGGGGCGCGGTTCGGGGCGGTGCTGGTGGCAGGGGCGGTACGAGCGGTACGCGCGCCGGGGCCGCCATGGGCGGAGGCCCGGCACAGGGCGCCGAACGCGTAGATCAGCAGCGCGAGCGCGGCGGCGCCGCAGGCGGCCGCGGGGATGGCGGCCGTGCCCTGGGCGGCGGTCAGCCGTGCCACGGGCGCACCGAGCGGCCCGCCGCCCGGCAGCCGGGCGGCGGCGGCCGTCGCCAGGGCCGCGGCCTGGACCGCGCAGGCCACGGCGGTGCCAATCAGCGCGGCCTTGCGGAAGCCGTGGACGGCGAGCAGCCGGGCGAGGAACAGCAGCGCGCAGAGCGCCACGACGGCCGCCTCGGCCATCGAGGGGAGCGTGGCGACGGGGGGTGATCCGGGCACCGCGAGCCGGGCCGCGAGCACCAGGGCCGCCAGACCACAGACGAAGACCGTCACCACACCCGCGGACAGTGGACGCACCCCTGCCGCGAACTCCTCCAGCCCACGGCTGACCGCCAGCCTGCGGCGCGCCCTCACGGCGAACCAGCGGGCACACCACGCGGCGGGCGCGACGGCCAGGGCGAGGAGGACGGCGGACTGTGTCGCGGGCACCGCTTGGTAAGGACGGCGTCCGTCGAGGAGCCCGGTGAGCAGCCAGTCCCCGACGGCGGCATAGCCGAAGAGCCAGCCGGCGCCGAGGGCGTACGCGATACGGCCCCCGCGCCCGCTCCCATGGACGCGCAGGGGCCCGCGGCGCAGGCACAGCCACAGGGCGATGACCGTCAGGGCGGCGCCGCCCGTGCCCACGGCGAGGCCGACGGTGGCGTCCTTACGGATGGCATCGACGCGGAGGACGGCGGAGGCGGTCGCCACGCACAGTGCGCCCGGCAGCAGCCACAGCGCCCCGAGTGCCATGCGCGCCGCCAGCGCGCGCCCCGGCGCGGGGGCGACCGGGGGTGCGGGCTCCTCGGCGCGCGGCACCCGGGCGTACAACTCCTCGGCGAGCGAGAAGACATCGCGGTGCCGGAAGCGTGCGGCGGTACGGTCCGTCACACCATGGGCCTCCAGCCCTGCGGCGATCTCCAGCGGGTCGACGGCGCGGGCGCACAGGTCGTGGTGGTGGTGCATCAGCGCCCGCACCGGATCGGCGGGCCCCCGCCGGCCCTTCCCCTGTCCCCTCCCGGCGCCGGTGCGCGCGGACGCCTCGTCCGGCCGCCGGGAGACCGGCACCCGGACCTCGGGCAGGGCGCCGAGGCCGCGGTTGGAGGAGGCCGGATCGAACCGGCCGTTCCACCGGGGAGGCGTGGTCATGCGCCCTCCTCGAACGGCCGCGGGCCCACGCCCAGCGGCTCACGCGGCGGTGGGGTGGCCCAGGTGGGGGTGTGCTCCGGGGCGGAGCGGGAGGCGAGCGGGCCGGGCAGCCAGTGGCCGAAGCCGTCGCCGTCGCGGCCCGCGGTCCAGCGCCCCGGGACATGGGCCTCGGCGGGGCGGGCGAACGGCAGCGGCCCGCCGCCCTCACCGACCTCCTCGCGCCGCACCGGACAGTGCGACATCAGCTCCAGATAGATCCCTCGGAAGGCCGCGACGTTCTGCTCGACGGTGAAGAGCTCCAGCGCACGGGCGCGCGCGGCGGCGCCCAGGCGCGCGCAGCGCTCGGGGTCGCCCAGCATGGCCAGGCACGCGTCCGCGAGCGCCCGGGGATTGCGCGGGGGCACCACGAGCCCGGTGCCGCCGATGACCTCGCACACCGCGCCCACATCCGTGGACACCGTGGCCCGTCCGCAGAACATCGCCTCGACCAGCCCGACCGGGAAGCCCTCGACCACGCTGGACAGCACGACGACGCCGCCCGCCCCATAGGCGTCGGCCAGGGTCGGCACCTCGGGGTCGCCGAGCCGCTCGAAGGAGACCGGGTTGTCACCGGCGGAGTGGGCGTCCGCCGCCTCGTCGGGGAAGAGATGCTCGGCCAGCGCCCGGCAGTGGGCCGGATAGCCGTCCGTCTCCGCATCCTCGCCGCGCCGGGTCTCGATGATCCTCAGCCGGGCGTCCGGCTGCCATCGGCGCACCTCCGCGAAGGCGTGCAGCAGGGCGATGACGTCCTTGGGGGGCTCGATCCGGCCCACCCACACCAGCGTCCGGTCGTCGCCGCCGGACTGGGCCGCGCCCTGCTCGCCGACCTCCGCGAAGCGAGCGGCGTCCATGCCCGGGTAGACGGTGCGCAGCCGCTCCCGCTCTGCGCCGCACCGCTCCTGCCAGCGCCGCGTATGCGTATTGCCCGGGGTGATCAGATCCGCCCGTGCGTACGCCTCTGCGGCCAGCCGGCCGTGGAACGTGGCCAGCAGGGTCCGTACGGGCCCGGGGAGCGGCTGTCCGTCCGCCGCGTCGGCCGCACCCGCCAGATAGCACTCGCGCAACCGGACGCCGTACTCGGTGAGCAGCAGGGGTGTGCCGAAGCGGCGCTTGGCCAGCAGCCCGGGGAGTACGGCCGCGCCGCCGGTCGCGGCGTGGCACAGGTCCACCCCGGACAGCCCCGGATCGCCTCCGGCGCCGTCGCCGTACCAGTCGAGCGACAGCGGGCGCAGCGCGCACTCCAGCGCCTCGGTGACGGTCAGCAGATCGGCGACCCGCACCTGGTGGGCGCCGTGTGGTGCCCCGAGGGTGCGGCACGCCCGCTCCAGCGTCCTTACGGCGTCCTCGGAGCGGAGCGCGGCGGACAGCCCGCCGTACTCCCCGGCAAGGTCGGCGAGGCCGTGGAGACCATTGGCGAAACGGTCCGCCTCGGCAGTGGAGCGGCCGGGCACACCGGAGCCATGGGGCGCGCCGGAACCGTAAGGCACGCTGATCGCCGCGGCCAGCTCCCCGAAGTGCTCGGCGAACCGCCGCCGCTGCCGACGGCCGCCGCGCCCGCCCCGCCGGCGCTCCGGCTCGCCCCAAAGCGGCGCGGTGCGCACCAGGCCGACGTGGCGCGGCAGATCGCCCCAGCCTCCGGCCTCCTGGCCGGGGCCGCGGCTGAGCGCGTACACCTCGAACTCATGCTGGGCGAGGCCGCGCACCAGCCGGTCGCACCACACCCGCGCATCACCGATCGCATACGGATAGCCACCCTCCGTAAGCAGTCCTACGCGCATGAGCGCACCCCCGATCTCCCAAACGGGCCGTCGTCCTGCCGCCGTCACCGGCGGCGGCCGCCGTCAGGCAGCGGAAGCACGTTATGCGCGCAGAGCCCCGGTGCGACGGACGGTTGTCCGTCGCACCACCGGAAGGGGTGAACGCACGTGACCTATCGGGAATTCAGGCGTTGGGGCGCGCTATATGGGCCGGTGCGGGGCTGTCAGCCCTTGGGGAACGGCCAGGCGTTGGGGCGGCAGGTGGCGCCGTCCGTCGACAGGAACTTGGTCTGCTGCATCATCACCGGTGCCAGCGCACCCTGCTTGGAGCAGATCTCGTGGTTGTGGCCGAGACGGTGGCCGACCTCGTGGTTGATGAGCATCTGGCGGTACGAGTGCATCTTGTCGTCGCCGTAGGTCTTGGCGCCCTGCGCCCACCGATAGGCATTGATCATGACGCGCTCGGTCGACGCCGAGTCGCAGGAGACGTTGTCCTCGGTGGTGTCGAGGCCGGACTTGGCGCACCACACCGCCGTGGTCCCGGGACTCGCGAGGGTGATGACGAAGTCCGCATGGCCGGACGAGACCCGCTCGAAGGTGCGAACGCCGCCGTGCGCCCAACTGCGGTCGTCGTTGAGCGTCTTGTGCACGGCCTCGGCGAACAGCTTGCCGTCGAGCGGCAGGCCCTTCTCCACATCGACGCGATAGCGCATCACCTGGCCCCGGCCGGGGGCCTTGTCGTGCCCGCCGACGGCCTGGAAGGAGCCGGAGCCGCGCAGCTTGGCGTCGAGCGGGAAGACGGTCGCCATCTTCGCGTCGTAGGTGACGGGGGCCGCCGGGACCCCCGAGCGGGCCGCCCCGCGGCCGTCGTCGGCGCGGGAGTCGCGACCGCCGCGGGCGGCGGCGTCGCCACGCTCCGGGCCGTCCTGGGCCTGCGTCTTACCGCCGCCGTGCGGTCCGCTCGCGACCTGTCCGGCCACCACGACGGCCAGCACGGTGGTCACGGCCGCGGCGGCGACACCGGTGAAGGTGCGCCCCTTACCGCCCTTGGTGAGGCCGCGCGCCCCCTTGCCCGCGGGCCCCGTCTCGTCGTCGTCCGGTCCGCTCCCGCCGTCGCCGCCGGAGCCGCCGCCGATTCCGTCGGAGGGGGTGGCCGCCCGCTGCGTACGGCGCTGCGGGGGCACTCCGCCCGGCGCTCCGGCGGCGAAGACGTCATCGCCGTCGCAGTCCAGGGCGTCGGGGGCGTCGAACGCCTCGACGTACTCCTTGCGCGGGCCGGGCATCAGACCGGCCGCGCCGCCCGTGCCGCCCGTGGTCGGGCGCTGCGGCGGGTTCATGGTGCGCATGCCGTAAGGCGGCCGCTGGCCGCCGGGACCGCCGGAGCCCCTGGCTCCGCCCGGACCGCCGCCGCGGCCACCGACCGCGCCCCAGCCGCCGCCCGCCTCGCGCTGCTCGGGATGTCCGCCCCTGGTGCGCGCCGCGGGGCCGCCCGCTCCATAAGGCAGCCTCGGCACGCCCTGCGGTGGGGTCACACCGGGATCCACGGCACCTGGCCCCGCCGCGGCGCGGCGCCGTCCGGTGCCCGGTCTGTCGTCCTCCGGGGCCGGGCCGGATGCGATGTGCTCGACGAACTCGGGGCCCGAGCCGTGCCCCTGCCCGGAGCCCGCCGCCGCGGACCGGCGTTCCCGGCCCTCCTGGCTGCCACGTGCGCTGTGTTTACCCACGCGCCGCACCGCTCCCGTCCGCGCCGGACGCCGGTACGGCCCCCCGCACCTTCCGGCTCTCCCGGTCATCTCGTTCTTCAACGCCATCGAGCAGCTCGCGCATCCCGCGCGCCACCGCTTCGGGATACTCCATCATCGCCACATGCCCGGCGTCCAACAGCGTCAGCAGACGCGAGTCGCGGAAGGTGGCGTTCGCCCGCTGCGCCATTCTTACGGACACCAGCTGGTCGCGACCGCCGTAGACGAGCAGCGTCGGGGCGAGCACCCGCTCGGCCTGACGCCACAGGGAGTGCTGGCCGCCCAGGGTGTACGAGTCGACGACACCGCGTGCCGAGCGGCTCAGCGCGTCCCAGAAGTACGGGAGGGCGAGCCGGCGCTCGAACTCCTCGACCGCGTAGGCGAAGTCCTCCCGGCTGACAAGGGACGGGTCGCCGAAAGTGAGGAACATCACTTCGCGGGTGCGCCGCTCCGCGTCCCAGTCCCTCGTCATGCGGGTGAACAGTCGGGTCACCCCGGGCACCGCGAGCAGACCGGTCGGCACCGCCGTGCGCTGCGGGCGCAGCTCGGGCAGCGCGGGCGAGACGAGAGTGAGGGTGCGCACCAGATCCGGCCGCACCGCCGCGACGCGCGTGGCGATCGAGCCGCCCATCGAATTGCCGACCAGATGGACGGGCCCGCGGTCCTGCGCGTCGAGATAGCGGATCACGGCGCGGGCATGGCCGGTTATGGAGTAGTTGCCGTCATCCGGCGGCGGGGAGTCGCCGAAACCGGGGAGGTCGAGCGCCTCGCCCTCCACCCGGTCGGCGAGCAGCTCCATGAGCGCCGACCAGTTCTGCGAGGAGCCGCCGAGGCCGTGCACGAAGAGCGCGGGCGGCAGCCCGGAAGCGGACGGCGGACGGCAGCGCACGGTCATCGCGAGCCCCGGAAGGGAAGCGGTCCGCAGCTTCTCACCCGCTCCGACCCGCACGGACCTCGCGGGCGGGACCGCCGCGACGATGCGGGCTTCCGGCGGCTCGGTCGAAGACATGCGCCAATGTTACGAGACGATCACGCGCGTGACCGTGTGTTCACGCTCACAGACCGCGTAGCGTCCGAAAGTGACCTCTCCTAGGCTCGTAAGTCACAGGGGCGATCGCCTTGCCCCTGGGTAGTCGCCAGTGGGTAAGCCCTCAGTGGGACGCCACCCTGTGGCGGCCGCCAGTGGCAGCCGCCACAGGGCACAGGGAAGGGGAGTACATGTCCATCGACCCAACCGACCCCGACACCTTCGAGGACTTCGTCGAGAACACCGACGAAACCGCCGTGTACGACGTCGAGGCTCCCGAGGCGGACGCCGCCGAACAACATCGTGAGGTGATCGCCCGCCGCGACGAATCGCCCAGAGCGGACGAGTTCGTGGAAGCCAACGAGGCCGACCGCGCGGAACAGGCCCGGGTGGTCGAGGTGAACGAGGAGGACTACCGATGACCTGCGTTATTTGTGGGCTTCTCATAGAGTCCGGTCCGTGAAATTCTCCGCACGAACCGCGCGCCGCGCTGTTACCGAAAAGTACGATGGCGGACGCGATGGACATCGTGCATAGGGATCATTCATTGGGAGGCGGCGTGACAGCCATCGAGCAGACCGAGGCGCGCCCACGGGGTACGCGCCTTCCGCGCCGAGCCCGACGTAATCAGCTCCTGGGGGCCGCTCAGGAGGTCTTCGTGGCCCAGGGCTACCACGCGGCCGCGATGGATGACATCGCCGAGCGCGCCGGGGTCAGCAAGCCAGTGCTCTACCAGCACTTCCCGGGCAAGCTGGAGCTCTATCTCGCCCTGCTCGACCAGCACTGCGAGTCCCTGCTGCACGCGGTGCGCACCGCGCTCGCCTCGACCACCGAGAACAAGCAGCGCGTCGCGGCGACCATGGAGGCGTACTTCGCCTACGTCGAGGAGGAAGGCGGCGCCTTCCGGCTCGTCTTCGAGTCCGATCTGACCAACGAGCCCGCGGTGCGCGAGCGCGTGGACCGCGTCTCGCTGCAGTGCGCCGAGGCGATCAGCGAGGTCATCGCCGAGGACACCGGACTGTCCAGGGACGAATCGATGCTGCTGGCCGTGGGCCTCGGCGGGATCTCCCAGGTGGTCGCGCGCTACTGGCTCTCCAGCGGGAGCGAGGTGCCGCGGGAGACCGCTGGGCAGTTGCTCACCTCGCTGGCCTGGCGCGGTATCGCGGGCTTCCCGCTGCACGGGGCCGAAGGCGGCCACTGAGCGCTCGGGCGCCATTTCCGGCCACGAGGGCGCGGCGCCGTGAGCGCGAGGGCGCGGCGCCGCGCGCGCTCGGGGCCGCGACGGGGCGTGTTCGCGGGCGGCGGGTGTGTTCGCTGCCGGCGTGCGCCCGCGGCCCCCGGCGGGTGTCCCGGCACGGCTAGTGTGTGCTGGGTACAGCGCGGATGGCCGCGCTACCCCAAATGACCGTCGGAGGGACAAGGCCGTGGAGGTCAAGATCGGCGTGCAGCACGCGCCCCGCGAGATCACTTTGGAGAGCGGGCAGTCTGCCGAGGAGGTCGAGCGCCTGGTGGCCGAGGCGCTCGGCGGCAAGTCTCAGGTGCTGATCCTGGAGGACAGCCACGGCCGTAAGGTCCTGATCCCGGCTGACCGGCTCGCCTACATCGAGCTCGGCGAGCCGAGCGCCCGCAAGGTCGGTTTCGGCGCGGCCTGACGTATTCAGCCGACGGCGGCGGGGTTTGGTGGAATCTTCCACCAAACCCCGCCGCCGTTTGTGCGCGCGCTCGCACGCCCCCGGCACGCCGGGCACCACAGACCGCCCCCGTGGGCAGGGTTGCTCTCGCTTGGGCGCGGGTAGGACGGGCTCGACCGACGCGTGATCACGTGTCGGTTCCGATCCGCTTACGGGAAGGACGCGCCAATGCTGTTCTGGGAAGCGCTCGCCTCGGTACTGATCGGTCTCGTCATCGCGTACGGGGCGCTCCAACGGCTCCCCCGAAGGCTGCCCGCGCGGCGCCTCGTCCTGTCCACCGGCCCCGCCGCCGCGCTGCTGGGCGCTCTGCTGACCCATACGGTGCTGGGCTCGGGGCACACCGCCCCCGTGCTGATCGTCGCGCTCGGCTTCGCGGCGGCCCTGCTGTCGCTGCTCATCCGCCCCGCCAGGACGGGCCGCCGGCGTTCGGTTCCGGCGTAGGCCCTGTCCGAGCGGGCTCCGGGGCGGCACCGGCCGCCGGAGCCCCTCGTTCCGTGGTCGTTCGAGCCGCGCCATACTCGCCTCGTACAGCCGTGGCCGTTCTGGCGTAACGCCCTCTCCGGCAGCCCGTCGCGAGCCCGCGACGTCTGGTTCGGCGCCCCCGGATAGCCCGGGGAGGCGCCCCACGCACCAGACGCCGCGGGCTCCGCGGCGTCAGCCGCTGCTGAGGTCACAGGCGCGAAGATCCGCCGGAAGGGCTTAGGCGGCGAGCCCGAGGGCGGCCATCCGCTTGGTGTGGGCCTCGGTGATCCGTGAGAACATCCGGCCCACCTCCGCCAGGTCGAAGCCGCCCGCCAACCCGCCGACCAGCATCGTGGAGAGCGCGTCGCGGTCCGCGACCACCCGCTGGGCCTGCGACAGCGCCTCGCCCATCAGCCGCCGAGCCCACAGCGCCAGCCGCCCGCCGACCCGCGGATCGGCCTCGATCGCGGCACGCACCTTCTCGATCGCGAACGACGCGTGGCCGGTGTCGTCGAGCACCTGGAGCACCAGATCACGGGTGTCAGAGTCCAGCCGGGCCGCGACCTCGCGGTAGAAGTCACTGGCGATCGAGTCGCCCACGTACGCCTTGACCAGGCCCTCCAGCCAGTCGGACGGCGCGGTCTGGCGGTGGAACCCGTCCAGGGCCGCGGCGAACGGCTCCATCGCCGCCGTCGGCTCCTCGCCGACCGCCGCGAGCCGGCCCCGAAGCCGCTCGAAGTGGTGGAACTCGGCGGACGCCATCTTCGCCAGCTCCGCCTTGTCCTCGAGCGTGGGCGCCAGCTTGGCGTCCTCCGCCAGCCGCTCGAAGGCGGCCAGCTCACCGTAGGCGAGGGCGCCGAGCAGATCCACCACGGCGGCCCGGTACTGCGGATCGGCGGCCGCCGTGTCCCAGTTCTGGGCGGCGATCCCGGTGGGCGCCGGGGCCTTCTCCCCGCTGCCCTCCCCCGAAGCTGCGTGGTCCACGGCGGGCGCGGCGGGCGTCTCAGGCGTGTCAGGCGTCTCCATGGAGCGCACAATAGCCCGCTCCGCGCCCGGGGGAAGGCCCTGGTCAGCCATGCCCACGGATGCCCCGCATCGGACTGCCCGGTCACAGATGCGTGCTTCCGGGGTACAGTGATAAGTGCGCCCGTCGAGTATCGGCGGGTTGTTCCACGAATGCGGATGCCCGGTCGGTGGCCCGATCGGCTCCAAACCCGACCGCCCTCCGCGCGGCGCGCATCGCTTTTGCGTACGGCAGGAGGGACCCGCTCGCGGCGTGAGCGCTCGAGCGAAGGCCGTGGTCCCGCACCGAACCGGCCATCCCCAAGGCCGGTGCACCCGGGCGCCGTGCGACCCCCTTCGCCGCTTCTCGCCGCGTCTCACAGAAGAGGCAAGCATCCTGACCAGTTTCCGAGAACTCGGGATCCTCCCCGAGACGGCCGAGGCCCTGGAAGCCGTCGGCATCACGTCCCCGTTCCCCATCCAGGAGATGACGCTTCCGGTTGCCCTCTCCGGCACCGACGTCATCGGCCAGGCGAAGACCGGCACCGGCAAGACGCTGGGCTTCGGCCTGCCCCTGCTGGAGCGCGTTGTCGTCTCCGCGGACGTCGAGGCGGGCCGGGCCAAGCCCGAGCAGCTGACCGACGCCCCGCAGGCGCTCGTGGTCGTCCCCACCCGCGAGCTGTGCCAGCAGGTGACCAACGACCTTCTGACGGCCGGCAAGGTCCGCGCCGTCCGCGTCCTGTCGATCTACGGCGGCCGCGCCTACGAACCGCAGGTCGAGGCCCTGAAGAAGGGCGTCGACGTGGTCGTCGGCACCCCGGGCCGACTGCTGGACCTGGCGGGCCAGAAGAAGCTGCGGCTCTCCTCCGTCAAGGCGCTCGTCCTGGACGAGGCCGATGAAATGCTCGACCTGGGCTTCCTGCCCGACGTCGAGAAGATCATCCAGCTACTGCCCGCCAAGCGTCAGACGATGCTCTTCTCGGCCACCATGCCGGGCCAGGTCATCTCGCTGGCCCGGCGCTATATGTCGCAGCCCACGCATATTCGTGCCACCGCGCCGGACGACGAGGGCGCGACCGTGGCCAACATCACCCAGCATGTCTTCCGCGCCCACTCCATGGACAAGCCGGAGGTCGTGGCCCGGGTGCTGCAGGCCGATGGCCGCGGGCTCGCGATGATCTTCTGCCGGACGAAGCGGACCGCCGCCGACATCGCCGATCAGCTCGCGCGCCGTGGCTTCGCCTCCGGCGCGGTCCACGGCGACCTCGGCCAGGGGGCGCGCGAGCAGGCGCTGCGCGCCTTCCGTAACGGCAAGGTCGACGTGCTGGTGTGCACCGACGTCGCCGCGCGCGGCATCGACGTCGAGGGCGTCACGCATGTGATCAATTACCAGTCGCCCGAGGACGAGAAGACCTATCTGCACCGCATCGGCCGTACGGGTCGCGCGGGCGCCTCGGGTATCGCCATCACGCTCGTCGACTGGGACGACATCCCGCGCTGGCAGCTGATCAACAAGGCGCTGGACCTGGCGTTCCATGAGCCGGAGGAGACGTACTCCACCTCCGAGCACCTCTTCGAGCTGCTGAACATCCCCGAGGGCACCACCGGTGTGCTCCCGCGTGGTGAGCGCACCCGGGCGGGGCTCGCCGCCGAGGAGATCGAGGACCTGGGCGAGACCGGAGGCCGGGGTGGCCGCGGCCGCCGGGCCGCCGCCACCCCGGCCACGGAGGAGCGCCCTCCGCGCAACCGCCGGGTACGCCGCCGCACCCGTGGCGGTATGACCACGGACGGCACGGGCGCCCCGGAGGGCGCGGCGGCGGCCGAGTCCGCCGCCGACACCGCCGAGGGTGCCACCGAGCCCCGTCGGCCCCGCCGACGCCGCCGTACGCGCGGCGGTGCGGCGACGGCCCACCCCGAGGCGGCCACGGCCGCCGTCGACACGGCGGAGACGGCCCAGCCGGAGGCGGAGCCCACCGAGGCTTCCGCGAAGCCGCGCCGCCGCCGCACCCGGGGCGCCGCCAGGACCGCCGAGGCGGCGACAGCGGCCGTCGAGACGGCCGAGGGCACCGAAGGCACCACGCAGGAGTCCGCGAGCACCGTAGCCGTCGAGTCGGCGGAGACCGCGGTGACGACGGTGGAGGCCACGGAGGCTGCCGTTGAGGCGCCCACGAAGCCGCGCCGCCGCACCCGCGCCAAGGCCGCCGAGGCCGCCCAGACCGCCGTGGAAACGGCCGAGGGCACGATGGACGCGGTGAAGGCCGCCGAGACCGTCGAGGCGCAGCCGGAGGCCGTGGAGGCACCCGCCAAGCCGCGCCGTCGCACCCGTGCCAAGGCCGCCGAGGCCGCGGAAGCCGCTGTCGAGACGGCCGAGGGCACCGCCGAGGCGGCCACGCCCCGGCGCCGCACCCGCGCCACCGCCAAGGCCGACACCGCCGACGCACAGCCGGAGACGGAGGCCACCGAGGCCCCCGCCAAGCCGCGGCGCACCCGCGCCAAGGCCACGAAGGCCGCGGAAGCCGCTGTCGAGACCGCCGAAGGCACCGCCGAGGCCACCGACGCGGCCGAAGCCGCCAAGCCGCGGCGCCGTACGCGCGCCAAGGCCGCCGAGGCCGCCGAGACGGCCGAGGGCACCGCCGAGGCGGCCACGCCCCGGCGCCGCACCCGCGCCGCCACCAAGGCCGACACCGCCGACGCACAGCCGGAGACGGAGGCCGCCGAGGCCCCCGCCAAGCCGCGCCGGACCCGCGCCAAGGCCGCCACGGCGGCACCGGCCGCGGACGAGGCCGGTGCCGAGGCCGCGCCCGCCAAGCCCCGGCGCCGTACGCGCGCCGAGGCCGTCGAGGCCGCGGCCGAGGGCTGACGCACAACCGCGCCACAGCGCATGGCATGGCCAGGGGCCCGTTCCGCGACACCGCGGGGCGGGCCCCTGGGCGTTCACGTACCGTTTCCCGCGACCTGTATAGCCTCATCCCCATGAGCAGGCCGCCCTTTCTCACACTGCCCGCGGGCGCCCGTGCGTACCGCCTCCGGACCGCGCGCGGGGAGTTCGCCGTCCATGACGCGCGGCCCGCTTCGGCCGCGCGCGGGACCGTCCTGCTGGTCCCGGGGTTCACCGGGAGCAAGGAGGACTTCATCGCGCTGCTGGAGCCGCTCGCCTCGGCCGGCTTCCGGGTCGTCGCCGTCGACGGGCGGGGGCAGCACGAGAGTCCTGGCCCCCGTAAGGAGGCCGCGTACGCCCAGGACGAGCTGGCCCAGGACCTGCTCGCGCAGGCCACCGCCCTGAGCGCGGCGACCGAGGACCCGGTCCATCTGCTCGGGCACTCGCTCGGCGGGCTGATCGCGCGGGCGGCCGTACTGCGCGACCCGGGCGCGTTCGCCTCGCTGACGATCATGAGTTCCGGCCCGGCGGCCATCTCCGCCCCCCAGTGCGCCCGGATCAAGCTGCTGATCGACGCGCTGACCGTGATGGACATGGAGTCCGTATGGCAGGCGATGCGCGAGCTGGATCCGCCCGAGGCGGCCGACGCGGCGACACCGCCCGGGGTGGCGGAGTTCCTGCATCAGCGCTGGCTCGGGACCGTACCGGAGCAGCTGATCGTCACAGGGCGGCAACTCACCGCTGAGCCGGACCGGGTCGATGAGCTGGCGGCGCTGCGGCTGCGTACCCATGTGCTCTCCGGTGAGTCGGACTACGCCTGGCCGGTGCCGCTGATCGACGAGATGGCCGAACGGCTGGCCGCCCGCCGGACCGTGATCGACGGCGCCGGGCACTCCCCCAACACCGAGCGGGCCCACCCCACCGCCGACGCCCTTTCCTCCTTCTGGCGCGACGTGGGCTGACGGACGTGGGCTGACGGACGTGGGCCGAGCGACGCGGGCCGAGCCAGAACGCGACCTGGGCCCGAAGCGGATCAGATGCGCCGGGAGCCGGGAAAAGAGTCGGAGCGGCTCAGTACTGCGCCTGCAGATGCTCCCAGAAGCCATCCCGCAGGGCGCGCCGCAGATCGGCGTGGGCACGCAGCGAGAGCCGCAGCAGCCCCTCCGCGTCGATCAGCAGCTCCTGGTCCACGGAGCCGGGCAGATACGGATGGCCCGGCAACAGCTCCGCGAGCGTCTCCCGGCCGCGTGCGGACAGCCACTGGGCGGCGATCTGCGCCCCGACGAAGCGCACCTCGTCCCGGGTCGGGGCGGGCCCGCACAGCGGCGAGTCGCCGTTCAGCTCGTAGCCGGTGGCCCGCCGGGTGACGTACGGCTTGCAGAAGTCGAGGTCGAAGGTGCGCTGGCTGTCGACCTCCCACAGCAGCGGCTCGGCCTGGTTGCGCCCGTCGAGGGCCTCGATGCCCCACAGGTGGACGCGTGCCCCGTAGCCCTGAGCCGCCTCGACGGCGGAGACCAGGTCCTCGTCGCCGCCGATCAGCACGGCGTCGCCGATGGCGCGGTGGCGGGCGAGGGATTCCAGGTCGGAGCGGATGAGCGAGTCGACGCCCTTCTGCTGGTTGTTGGCGTTGAGGTTGCCGAGCCGGACCTTGACGTCGGGCAGCTCCGCGATGCTCTGCTGCTCCGGGGTGTGGATCCGGCGCCGGGCGCCGTCGAACCAGTAGACGCGCAGCAGCCTGCTGTCCGGGAAGATCGTGCGCGCCTTGTCGATGAACGCCTCGATGAGCCCCTCGGCGTCCAGCTCGAACGCGCGGCGGTCCTCCGTGCCCGCGACGAGCCGGCCGGCGGCCGCGTAGACATACCCCGCGTCCACGAAGATCGCGTGCGTCGAGGGCGTGGTCGCGACCTCGGCGAGCACGCGCTGCAGCAGCTCGTTGGTGCGCTCGATGCCCGCGACGATCGAGGCGAGGTCTGGTAGGCCCGGAGGCATCGCTTCACTCATACGCGGTTCATTCTCCGGGCGGCCGTGTGAGAGGCACAACCGGACCCCGCACCGGCCACCAGCAGATACTTAGGCTGCGAAAAAATTTTATTAGCGTAGGGAATGTTTTTGGGGGACCCTCTCGTTGAACACGTGCAGGAGGGCGCGGCAGCGAAGCTGCGCGACTCCGTACACATCAGTTCTCCTTCAGGAGGATCAGACGAAGGGAGAAGCCACTTTGCGCTTCGAGATCATGCGCCTTGACGATGTCGATGGCAGTGCCATCGACAGCACCGTCGTAGACGCCGCCTCCGTCAATCGGATCGTGCAGCAGGCCGCCGCTATCGGCCAGCGCATCTACATCCGTCCAGCCGAGACCGCCGCCCGGTAGTGCCGTAAGGCCCTCCAGCAGCACAGAGCGTCGAGCGCCCCCGTACCGCGACGGTACGGGGGCGCTTGTGTCATGTCAGGCGGTATGGGCCACCTGGAGGACCCCGTTGATGATCTGCTGGACCGCGATGGCGGAGAGCATCATCCCGGACAGCCGGGTGACCAGCACCACTCCCCCTTCCTTGATCACGCGAATGATCAGCAGCGAGTAGCGCATGGTGAGCCACAGCACGACATGCATGGCCACGATCGCGGACCACACCGCCACCTGATCGGCGAGCCCGGGCGCGTGCTGGACGGCGAGGATCACCGAGACGATCGCGCCCGGCCCGGCCAGCAGCGGCATGCCGAGCGGGACGAGCGCCACATTGACGTCCTTGGTCTGGCTCGGCTCGTCGCTCTTACCAGTCAGCAGACTGAGCGCGATCAGCAGGAGCAGCAGCCCGCCCGCGATCATCAGCGCGGGGACGGAGACATGCAGATAGTCGAGGATCTGCTGACCGCCGATGCCGAAGACGGCGATGACGCCGAAGGCGACGGCCGCCGCCTGGCCCGCCATCCTGCGCTGCACCTTGGCCGGACGGCCCGAGGTCAGCGCGAGAAAGATGGGTGTGATGCCTGGCGGGTCCATGATCACGAACAGGGTGAGGAAGAGGGAGCCGAAGACGGCGACGTCGAACACGGTGAATGGCCTTGCGGGGATGAGCAGCGGTGCGGCGCTGATGCGGTACGGGAAACGGAGGGAAGGCAGGGGAAGGGGAGGCGGGAGAAGGGAGGGGACAGCGGGAGGGGCGCGCTCAGCCGCCCGTGCCCGGCACCGGGAAGGCCCCGGTCGCCCGGCGCACGATCTCCCCGTAGACCTCGGGGTCGGTCGTGTACTCGCCGAGCCGACAGGTCTTACGGCTGCCGTGGTAGTCGCTGGAGCCGGTGACGAGCAGACCGAACTCGGCGGCGAGGCCGCGCAGCCGCGCACGGGTGTCCTCTTCGTGGTCCATGTGGTCGACCTCGATACCGTCGAGACCCGCCGCCGCCAGCTCGCCGATCGCGCTCTCCGGTACGCACCGGCCCCGCTTGACGGCCCGCGGATGCGCGAAGACCGCGACCCCGCCGGCGCCCTTGATCAGCCGGATCGCCTCGAAGGGGTCCGACTCGTGCTTCTCCACATGCGCCCGGCCGCCGTCGGCCAGCCAGTCCTGGGTGAAGGCGTCCGAGACGCTCTCCACGACGCCCAGGTCGACCAGCGCGGTGGCGATGTGCGGCCGTCCGACGGCCCCGTCCCCGGCGATCTCCGCCACCCGCTCCCAGGTGATCGGCACGTCCAGCTCGCGCAGCTTCGCGACCATCGCCTGGGCCCGGGGCACCCGGTCGTCGCGCACCAGCTCGCGCTCGGCCGCCAGCTCGGGCTCGTCCGGGTCGAAGAGGTACGCCAGCATGTGCAGGCTCACCCCGTTCAGGCGGCAGGACAGCTCGGCGCCGGTGACCAGGGTCAGCCCGGAGGGCAGCGCCCGCGTCGCCTCCGCATAGCCGCCGACGGTGTCGTGGTCGGTGAGCGCGACGACGTCCAGCCCCGCGGCGGCGGCATTGCGCACCAGCTCGGCGGGGGTGTCCGTACCGTCCGAGGCAGTGGAGTGGGTGTGCAGATCGATGC
This sequence comes from Streptomyces sp. 11-1-2, assembly GCF_003595545.1. Taxonomy (NCBI): domain Bacteria; kingdom Bacillati; phylum Actinomycetota; class Actinomycetes; order Kitasatosporales; family Streptomycetaceae; genus Streptomyces; species Streptomyces sp. 11-1-2. The sequence continues at coordinate 7,170,723 of NZ_CP022545.1, read as the reverse complement.
GCACGGCACGGGCTCCAAGCTGCGTTCGGGACGGACCGATGGGACGCCCCAGCATAACCACGCCCGGAGATGCCCGGATCAGCGCCCCTTGACTCGCGCTGGAGCCGCCGGCAGCGGCGAGACTCCGGCGGTAGGACTCCGACGACTAGGCTCCGGCGGCGAGGCGGCTCAGGGCGAGAGCAGCCTCGGTGAGAGCGCCCCGCAGGGCACCAGGTCGACCTCGGCCCCCGCGTCCCGCAGATCGGTGAGCACCATCTCGTCGTACATCAGCAGTCCGGTCTGCTCGGGCCAGACGACCGCCCACAGCCACAGCCCGCACGCCTCGCCCGCGAAGACGGCGCGGTCGTCCGGGGTGCCTTCGACATGCCACAGCGGGGTGGGCCGCCCGGCGGCCAGCACCTTGACGTGCGGCGGCTTGTCGACCCGCATCCCCGGCCCCGGATCGGGCCCCGGGATGCCCGCGAAACGCGCGCCGAGCCCGACGCCGAGCTCCTCGGCGATCAGCAGCAGCTCCCCCGGGCCGCCCAGCGGTCCGGGTCCGGAGCAGGCCACGGCGGTGGCCCGGCCGCCGCTGCGGTCGTCCCCGGCGCAGGCCACACCGGTGAACAGCCAGCCCACGGGCAGCGGCCACGGCATCCATACGGGCACCCGGGCGCGGTTGGTGACCACCACGAGCGCTTCGACGCTCGGCGGAACGACCGGCTGTTGAGGGTGCACCGTGCCGTGCACTGCGCACTGCCAGGAGTCGGCGAAGAGACCGGGTGCTCGCACCCGGCCACCGCATTTCGGGCAACTGGGTTCGCCCCTCATAGGCCCCCACGGTCCTCCCCGGTCGTCGTCGCGTCAAGGACGATCACCCGTCCGGAGGTCACTTCCCGCAGGAGTTCCCGTCCGGCGCCAGGCCCGGGAGGGATGGGCCGTCGGCACCGCGGTTCGTCCGGCGCCTCGCCCGCGAAAGACGTCCTTACGGGCCTCAGCCCGTCAGCGGCACCCCAGCCCGCGCCGGGTCGCGCAGATCCGTACCGTGCCGCAGCCAGCGGTCCTGGAGGGCGCCGGCGCCGTGCACCCGCTTCCACGCCGCCTCGTTCGCGGTCATCGGCAGCATCGGCAGGAAGCGCACCGGCTCCATCGGCTCCAGCAGCTCCAAGTCCTCGACCAGGCCGCCCGGTTCGGCGACCAGGACGGAGCTGAAGGACGCCCCGGGCCACAGCGGCCCGCCGAGCTCCAGCGACGCGCCGGGCATCACCACGACCCCCTCGACCTGGGGGGAGGCGGCCAGCACGGCGAGCGGGCGGAGCACCTCGTCGAGGACGGCGAGGTCGGGGCCGCGGCCGCCGGCCCTTACGGTCAGCATCAGCTCGGCGCGCGGCCCGCGCAGGGGGTCGGCGACGGCGGCGGTCGGGCTGGTCATCGGATGGTCCGACATGCCGAGGGTGGCGTAGCGGATCACATCGCTCCCGTCCCGGAATCGCAGCACGTCAATGCGGTCCGTACCGACGAAAGTGATGGCCGCGCGGGCGTCCGGCTCGCCCAGCGCGGTGATCAACCGGGCCTCGACCAGCTGAAGAACGTCTGACATGCGGTGAGCATAGATCGCGTATCGAACGGGCAAAGCGGCGACTTAACGGTTCTGCCGACTGATAGCCTTAATCCCTGCCCAGGGAGTTACACGTCGTCCCTCACGGGGGACCGGCCGGAGGAGGTGGGGCTGCGGTGGATCCTAGTCGACCGTGCAGTACCGACAGTTCTCCCGTCGTTTCCCCTTGGTATGCGACTCCATGACCTGAAGCCTTCCGTACCCCGCCCCCCGGCGGTGAAACACGCGAAGCCATCTCGCATCCAGGGCATCTGACGGTAGAGCGCCTTCGTACCGCTTTGTTCAGTTCCGAAGAACTTCCGTCAGCGCCATCGCACGGAGCGCCGCCCGCTTTGCGGACGTACGGGCACCGGGTGTCGTACGTCCACCTTCCGGGCGCAGCGCTGCGCCGCGCGCCCGCCGCTGACGGCCGCCTCGTGAAGGAGCCCGTCATGTCGATGATCCGTGACCTGCGTGCAGCCGTCCGCCCCGCTCTGCGCCGCACCCGTAACTCCAGTGACTACGACGCGACGCGTGACCCGTCGGTCACCAGCGCCGTGGTCGACTGCGCGGTCTACCGCGACGGCAAGCGGGTCAGCGACCACGTGAGCCCGGCGCAGGCCATGGAGCGGGTCCGCGAGGAGGGCGGGTTCGCCTGGATCGGGCTGCATGAGCCGACCGAGCGCGAGTTCGCGGGGATCGCCCAGGAGTTCGGGCTGCACCCGCTGGCGGTCGAGGACGCGGTGCAGGCCCATCAGCGGCCCAAGCTGGAGCGGTACGACGACACCCTCTTCACCGTCTTCAAGACCATCCACTACGTCGAGCACGCCGAACTCACCTCGACCAGCGAGGTGGTGGAGACCGGTGAGGTGATGTGCTTCACCGGCCGGAACTTCATCGTGACCGTGCGGCACGGCGGCCAGGGCTCGCTGCGCGCCCTGCGCCACCGGCTCCAGCAGGACCCCGAGCTGCTCGCCAAGGGCCCCTCCGCGGTGCTGCACGCCATCGCCGACCAGGTCGTCGACGGCTATCTCGCGGTCGCCGACGCGGTCCAGGACGACATCGACGAGGTCGAGATCGATGTCTTCTCGGCCGCGACCTCCCGGCGGGGCGGCGACGCGGGCCGGATCTACCAGCTCAAGCGCGAGGTCCTGGAGTTCAAGCGGGCCGTCTCGCCGCTGCTGCGGCCGATGCAGCTACTGAGCGAGCGGCCGATGCGGCTGGTGGACCCCGACATCCAGAAGTACTTCCGCGACGTCGCGGACCATCTGGCGCGGGTCAACGAGCAGGTGCTGGCCTTCGACGACCTGCTGAACTCGATCCTCCAGGCCAATCTGGCGCAGGCCACGGTCGCGCAGAACGAGGACATGCGGAAGATCACGTCCTGGGCGGCGATCTTCGCCGTGCCGACGATGATCGCGGGGATCTACGGCATGAACTTCGACTACATGCCGGAGCTGCGCTGGAAGTTCGGCTACCCGACCGTGCTCGTCGTCACCGTGGGCATCTGCTTCGCGATCCACCGCGGTTTCAAGCGCAACGGCTGGCTGTAGGCGCAACGGCCGACTCCAGGGCCGGACGGCGGACGGACGGGCCCCCTATCGGCCGGGCCCGTCCGAAGGGGCCTTGGCTCGTCCGAAGGGGCCTTCGGACGGGCCCGGGCGGGACTTCCTGCCGTCCGCCATGATGACCAGCGCGAGCCCGCCGAGGATCACCGCGAGCGCCGGGTAGGCGGCCACGGGCGGCATCTGGCCCAGCCACAGGGCCGCGATCAGGGCCGCCCCCGGCGTCTCCAGCAGGATCGCGGTCGAGGTGACGGAGGGGCCGAGGCCCTTGACCACCCGGTTGATGAGGGTGTGCCCCAGCAACTGTGCGGTGACCGTCAGCACCGCCAGCTGCAGCCAGGTGGTGCCGCTGTAGCCGCCGAGCCGCGCGCCTGCCACCAGGCAGGTCAGCAGCAGGAGCACGCTGGTGGTGGCGTAACAGACGTAGGCGTACGCGGTGGTGCTCACCGAACGGCGCACCTCCGCCCCGAGCAGCACGTACCCGGCCGCCGCCACCCCGCCCAGCAGCGCGAGCGCGTCGCCCAGCAGGGCGCGTGGGGAAGCGGACAGATCGACGCCGGTGAGTATCACCACACCGAGGATCGCGAGCCCCATGCCCAGCCAGGCGAGCGTGGGTGGGCGGTGGCCGCGCAGCCGCAGCAGCAGCGCCGTCCAGATGGGGGTCGTGGTCACCAGCGCGGTCGAGGAGGCCACGGAGGTCATGTGCAGGCTCGGCAGCCAGGCGCCGAAGTGCACCGCGAGCAGCGCCCCCGCCCCGACCGACAGCAGCGCCGCCCGGCGGCCCATCCCGCGCAGCTCGCCCCGGTGGCGCCATAGCGCGAACGGGGTGAGCGCGCCCACCGCCATGGCGTTGCGCCAGAAGGCGATGGCGAGCGCGGGCGCCACCGTCGCGGCGGCCAGCGGCGCGGAGAGCGAGACACCGGCGATGGCGACCGTAAGGAGCGTGATGTCGACGGGAACGCCACCACCGGGACGACCGCCGTCACCGGGTGCGGCGGGGGTGGCGGTGTGGGCTGGGGTACGGGCGGTGGGCACGGCGCCAGCGTAAGGCGCATGAACATAAGACGGAACTGACATTTCACAGGCTGGGACGGGTGCGTGACTGGCCTAGGCTGTCGGCATGACGCAGACGCCGATGGACCGTGCCCTTGTCGAGGAGGCGGCCAAGAAGTCCGCCCTCATCTGGGTCCAGGGCACCGAAGGCGCCCCGCGCGCCCTGTGGCACATCTGGCACGAGGGCGCGGTCTGCCTCGTCGGGGACGGGCCCCAGGAGCAGCCCCTCCAGGGCCTCGGACTGACCGACGGCGGAAGCGCCACGGTGACCGTGCGCAGCAAGGACAAGGGCGGGCGGCTGGTCGGCTGGCCCGCGCGGGTGGTCGAACTGGCCCCGGGCGGCGAGGCGTGGACCGCGGTGGTCGACGAGCTCAAGGGCAAGCGGCTGAACGCGACGGACGCCGACCACATCGCGGAGCGCTGGGCGCGCGAATGCCGGGTGCTGCGGCTGGAGCCCACGCCCGGGGCGCTCGCCGAACACCCCACCGGCTCCCTGGCGGCGGCCCCGCTGCCGTCCCCGGCGACCACCCGTCGGCCGATCCCGGCGGCGCTCCCGAAGCTCCTCGCCCGCCGCAAGAAGCGCGCCCGTGGCGCCCGTAAGGACGCGTTGTAGCTTCTGACGCCGGGTAAGGCCGGGGCCTGGCTCCGACGCCCGTAAGGCCGCGGTCCAGCCCTGACACCCGCCGTAAGGACGCGTCCTGGCCCTGACGCCCGGTAAGGACGCGCCCTGGCTTCAAGGACGCGTCCTCGCCGCCCATACGGGCGCTCGCGACTACGGCGTCCGCGGGGCCGGCTACGGCGCCTCCGGGATCTGCTGCCCGTAGTCGAGCACATGGCCCTTCTCCGGGGCGGCGAGCTTGAAGCCCTTGTTCCAGTCCGCGAGCTGGATCACGCCGGCGCCGCCCGCCCGCTGCAGCCGCAGCGGATAGGGCCGGCCCTCCAGGGAGACATCGAGCGATCCGCCCTCACCGGCCTTGCCGGCGCTGATGCGGATCGTCCGTACGCCGCCCACCTGTCCGTGGTCGCCCGTGGCGACCTTGCCGTGCAGGCCGAGCAACCCGTCCAGCAGCAGCTTCATATCGGTGAAACCGCTGAGCCGCTGGTAGGAGGGGTCGCCGGAGGGGACCTTCACATACTTGTCGTCCAGCTTCCCGGCCGCGCCGGCCGCGCCGCCGTGTCCCTCGTCCCCGCCGTCGTGTGACCAGAAGCCCGCGTCGGCCTTGAGGTAGAGCTCCTTGCCGACGCGCAGCAGCTCGAAGCTGGAGCCCTTGGTGGAGACCTGGCCCGTGCCGCCGTCGGCCTTGAGCCGCATGTTCAGCTTGTAGGTGGCTCCCTGGGTGACGAGCGTGCCGGAGAGCCGCACCGAACTCGCGCCGGCGACCGCCTGACGGGTCTTGCTCTCGATCTTCGTGGCGGGGAGCTTTCCCACACCGTTCGTCCCCGCGTCGGGGTCCTGCTCCCCACCGCCGCCGCCACACGCGACGAGCGTGGCGGCCAACCCCGCGCACATCGCCGCAACGACAGCCCTGTTCCGGGTGCGCACGTCCGCTCTGCCTCCTGATGCCGGTGCAGTAGGGCAGCGTACCGGTGCCGTCCCGCGGTGTCCGCAGGGTGCCGTACCGCCCTCGCCCGGCGGCAGGGCAGGTGCGGGCACGTTAGCCTGAACCCGGTGAAGAGCGGATCATTACCTTGAATGACCACAAAACCCCATATACGAGGGGAGGCAGGGCATGCCGGCAGGCGCCCCCCGGGTCTTCGTCTCGCATCTCGCGGGCGTCGCCGTCTTCGACCCGAACGGCGACCAGGTGGGACGAGTGCGCGATGTCGTGGCGATGCTGCGGCTGGCCGGCCGCCCGCCGCGGGTGCTCGGCCTGGTGGTCGAGGTGATCGGCCGCCGCCGGATCTTCCTGCCCATGACGCGGGTGACCGGTGTGGAGTCCGGCCAGGTCATCACCACCGGTGTGCTCAACATGCGCCGCTTCGAACAGCGCCCCACCGAGACCCTGGTCCTCGGCGAACTGCTCGACCGCACGGTGCGGGTGGTCGAGACCGGCGAGCCGGTGACGGTCCTCGACGTGGCGATGACCCAGCTGCCCGCGCGCCGGGAGTGGGAGGTCGACAAGGTCTTCGTACGCCGCGGCAAGACCGGCGCGCTGCGCCGCCGCGGCGAGGCGCTGACCGTGGACTGGTCGGCGGTCACCGGATTCTCGCTGGAGGAGCAGGGACAGGGCGTGGAGAACCTGCTGGCCACCTTCGAGCAGCTGCGCCCCGCCGACCTGGCCAATGTGCTGCACCATCTGTCCGCGAAGCGCCGGGGCGAGGTGGCGGCGGCCCTGGACGACGAGCGGCTCGCGGACGTCCTGGAGGAGCTGCCCGACGACGACCAGGTGGAGATCCTCGGCAAGCTCAAGGAGGAGCGCGCGGCCGACGTCCTGGAGGCCATGGACCCCGATGACGCGGCCGATCTGCTCTCCGAGCTCCCCGAACCCGACAAGGAGCGGCTGCTGGACCTGATGCGCCCCCGCGACGCGGCGGACATGCGGCGGCTGATGTCGTACGAGGAGGGGTCGGCGGGCGGTCTGATGACGACCGAGCCGATCGTGCTGCGCCCGGACGCCACCATCGCGGACGCGCTCGCCCGGGTGCGCAACCAGGACCTGACGCCCGCGCTCGCCGCCCAGGTCTATGTGTGCCGCCCGCCCGACCAGACGCCCACCGGCCGCTATCTGGGCGTCATCCACTTCCAACGGCTGCTGCGCGACCCGCCGTTCACCCTCGTCGGGGCGTCCGTCGACACCGATCTGCCGACGCTGCCGCCGGACACCCCGCTGCCCGTCGTCGCCGGCCATCTGGCCACCTACAACCTGCTCGCGGCGCCCGTCGTGGACGAGACCGGCTCCCTGCTCGGCGCCGTGACGGTCGACGACGTGCTGGACCATCTGCTGCCCTCCGGCTGGCGGGAGCGCGAGCTGTACGCCGGGATGGCGCTGCCGGAGGCCGCCGATGGACGGTGAGGGCGTCCGGCTGGACCGGCCCAAGGCGCGGCGCCGCAATCCGCTGCCGCGCTGGGACCCCGAGGCTTTCGGCAGGGCGTCGGAGCGGATCGCGCGCTTCCTGGGCACCGGGCGGTTCATCGCCTGGATGACCGCCTTCGTCGCCTTATGGCTGGCCTGGAACATCCTGGCGCCGTCGCGGCTGCGGTTCGACCCGTTCCCGTTCATCTTCCTGACGCTGATGCTCTCGCTCCAGGCGTCGTACTCCGCCCCGCTGATCCTGCTGGCCCAGTACCGCCAGGCCGACCGCGACCGCGTCAACCTCGAACAGGACCGCAAGAGGAACGAAAGGTCGATCGCCGACACCGAGTTCCTCACCCGGGAGATCGCGGCGCTGCGGACGGGCCTGGGCGAGGTCGCCACCCGCGACTGGCTCCGCGACCAGCTGGAGGACCTGCGCCAGGAGCCGGACGGCGGACGGAGCGCCCCGCGGCCCGGCGCCCACGGCGAACCCCCGGCCGATTGAGGAACGCGACCGCTGACGGCCATCCCGCCTCCCGCCCGCGGCGCCGTACCATCTCCATATGGCTACCGACACCCTCCCAGCGCCGAGCGAAGACGCGGTACGCGCCGCGCTCGCTACGGTCAACGACCCGGAGATCCACAAGCCGATCACCGACCTCGGCATGGTCAAATCCGTCGAGATCGCGGCGGATGGCTCGGTCGCCGTAGTGGTCTACCTCACAGTCTCCGGCTGCCCGATGCGGGACACGATCACCAGCAGCGTGCGGACGGCGGTCGCCGAGGTCGAGGGTGTGACCGGGGTCACGGTCGAACTCGATGTGATGAGCGACGAGCAGCGCCGTGAGCTGGCCACCTCGCTCCGCGGCGGCCAGGCCGAGCGCGAGGTGCCCTTCGCCAAGCCCGGCTCGCTGACCCGGGTCTACGCGGTGGCCTCCGGCAAGGGCGGCGTCGGCAAGTCTTCGGTGACGGTCAACCTGGCCGCCGCGATGGCCGCCGACGGGCTCAAGGTCGGCGTGGTGGACGCCGACATCTACGGCCATTCGGTGCCCCGCATGCTGGGCGCCGACGGACGGCCCACCCAGGTCGAGAACATGATCATGCCGCCGTCGGCGAACGGCGTGAAGGTGATCTCGATCGGGATGTTCACCCCCGGGAACGCCCCGGTGGTCTGGCGCGGCCCGATGCTGCACCGCGCGCTCCAGCAGTTCCTGGCCGATGTCTACTGGGGCGACCTCGATGTGCTCCTGCTCGACCTCCCCCCGGGCACCGGCGACATCGCGATCTCCGTCGCCCAGTTGGTGCCCAACGCCGAGATCCTGGTGGTGACGACGCCGCAGGTGGCTGCCGCCGAGGTCGCCGAGCGGGCCGGTGCCATCGCCGTCCAGACCCATCAGAAGATCGTCGGCGTCGTGGAGAACATGTCCGGGCTGCCCTGCCCGCACTGCGACGAGATGGTCGACGTCTTCGGCACCGGCGGTGGCCAGGTGGTCGCCGACGGACTCAGCCGGACCACCGGCACCACGGTGCCGGTGCTGGGCTCCATCCCGATCGACGTACGGCTGCGCGAGGGCGGCGACGAGGGGAAGCCGGTCGTGCTGACCGACCCCGACTCCCCGGCGGGCAGCGCGCTCAAGGCGATCGCGGGCAAGATCGGCGGACGCCAGCGCGGCCTCGCGGGCATGTCGCTGGGCGTCACCCCGCGCAACAAGTTCTGAGCGCGCGCTCGGCCACGGCCTTACGGCTCGCGCTCGGCAACGGCCACGGCCTTACGGTTCAGGGGCGGCTTCCTCGGGAAGCCGCCCCTGAGCCTTTGGCGCCTGCCTTACGAGTCGTAGCGGGTGATGTCCTTGACCACCGCGAACCCCAGGCCGTAGGCGCTCATCCCGCGCCCGTACGCGCCGATGTGCACGTCCTCGCCCGCCGTTCCGGCCAGCACCCAGCCGTACTCCGACTCGCGGTAGTGGAAGTCGGTCGGCACCCCGTCCACCGGGAGCGAGAGCTGCGACCAGTTCTCGCCCTCCAGATCGTCCGCCAGCTCCCAGGCGATCGCGGTCTGCTGGTCCAGCCAGTCCTGGCGCAGCACCCGCTCCATCCGCGTCGGCCAGGTGCACGACAACAGACCGGACCCGGCCAGCCAGGCGGCCGAGGAGACCGAGGTGGCCTCCAGCTTGCCGGTGCCGTCGGCGCTGTCCCGCCCCGGGCGGCTGGCGACGGTGACGACCACCGTGAAGCGCTGCTGGTCCATATCGGTCTCGACGCGCAGCGACGGCTCCTCGCCATGGCCGGTCGAGCCGTACTCGACGATGCCATCGGCCGCCGCGCCCACCTGCATCAGCCAGCGGGGGCCGGTGAACGCCTCGTCAAGCCCGTACCAAGGAAAGCCGGCCATCAGATAGCCGTCGACGCTCCGCCGGGCATCGGCGGGCATCCCCTGCGCAGCCGCTGCCGCCCCTCGTTCCCCTAGCCGACCCGTGGTCTCCATGTGCGCGCGGCCTCCTCGTTGCCCTGCGTTGTGGGCGGCCCGCCCCCTCGGGCGACCCTCACCCCGGACAAAGGGAGGATAGCCATACGGGTCAACCAGGCCGGGCATACGGGGGGATCAAGTGGCGTCGGAGTCGAAAGGCGGACGCTCCTCGCGGCTCGGCTCCTCGCGCTTGCGCAGCAGGTCAGGCGTGCTGGAGTCGCCCTTGGACAGGGACGGCGGGGTGGTGCCGGAAGCCCCTGAAGAGCCCTGCGGCGAATCACTCTCCCGGCCGTTCACCGCGTCGGCGACCTCCGCCATCTCCTTACGGAGGTCGAAGCCGTTACGGATCTCCTTCAGGCCGAGCTCATCGGAGTCCATCACATGCTTGCGCACGAAGGTCTTGGGGTTGAGGTCCTCGAACTCGAAGTCCTTGAACTCCGGCCCCAGCTCGGAGCGGATGTCCTCTTTGGCGCTGTCGGAGAACTCCCGGATCTTCCGGATGAACTGCGAGACATCCCGAATCACCTTCGGGAGCTTGTCCGGGCCGAAGACGAGCACCGCAAGGACAACGAGCGCGACAAGCTCGAGAGGTCCTATGTCCAACACCTTGCAGCTCCTCAAGACGTCTGGGGCCCCGGCCTGGGCCACTCAACACCGTACCTGGCGGCGGGGTCGGCGCGGGAGACGGCCGGGCCAACATCGCGCGTCAGCCGCTGCTCGCCGAACCCAGGGTCAGCTCCGCGGTGCGCTTCTTACCGCCGCGCTTGACGGTGAGCGCGAGCCGGTCGCCGGGGCGGTGGCTGCGGATCTTCACGATCAGCTCCTGTCCGCTGTGCACCGGGACGCCGTCCACCTCCATGATCACGTCACCGGCCTTGATCCCCGCCTTGTCGCCGGGGCCGCCGGAAGTGACCGGCGGGCCGCTGCCGGCGCCCTTGGTGTTCACCCGGGCGCCGTCGCCCGTGTAGCCCATGTCGAGGGTCACGCCGATCACCGGATGGGCGGCCTTCCCGGTGTTGATCAGCTCCTCGGCGACCCGCTTGCCCTGGTTGATCGGGATGGCGAAGCCCAGGCCGATGCTGCCGCCCTGGCCGCCGCCGAGGCCCGAGCCGTCGTCGGCCGCCCGGATCGCGCTGTTGATCCCGATGACCCGCCCCTTGCGGTCGACCAGAGGGCCGCCGGAGTTGCCCGGGTTGATCGGCGCGTCGGTCTGCAGCGCGTCGACATAGCTGACGTCGCTGCCGTCCTCCTTCTCGCCGCCCGCGGTGATGGGGCGCTCCTTGGCGCTGATGATCCCGGAGGTGACGGTGCCCGCCAGGTCGAAGGGGGCGCCGATGGCCACGACGGGGTCGCCGACGCGCACGGAGTCGGAGTTGCCCAGCGGCAGCGGGGTGAGCCCGGAGACGCGGTCGACCTTGACGACCGCCAGGTCATAGCCGGTGTCGCGGCCGATGATCTCGGCCTTGGCGTCCTGGCCGCTGTTGAACGTCACCGATATGTCGCCGTCAGCGCCGGCGGGCTGGACGACATGGTTGTTGGTGAGGATGTGGCCCTGCTTGTCGAGGACGAAGCCGGTGCCGGTGCCCTCCTCCGAGCTGCCGCGCACATGGATGGTCACCACGCCGGGCAGCGAGCTGGCGGCGATCCCGGCGACGCTGCCCGGGGCCCTGGCCTCCTTCTCGACCGGGGCCTGCGGCAGCTTCACATCGACGCCGCCGGAGGCGTTGTCCCGCTCCGCGTACGCGCCGATGCCGCCGCCGACGCACCCCGCGACCAGGGCGATCAGCAGCACGGCGATCCAGGCGCCGCGGCGGGAGACCGTCTTCGGCGTCTTGGGCGCGGCGGGCGGCGGGACCACGGTCCAGGGGTCGTAGCCGCGCCACTGGGCGGTCGGGGCGGGCTGCGCCATCGGGGCGGGCCGGTGGGGATCCGCGGGCCCCACAGGGAGCTGTGTGCCGTGGGGCGGGGTCATCCCGGGGTGCGGCGGCATGGGCGCAGGCGCGCTCTGCCCCGGTACGTGGCCCGCGGCGGGCGGCAGGGTGGTGCCGTGGGGCGGGGTCATCCCGGGGGCCGGGGGCGGTGCCTGGGGCGTCCCCGGGGCCTGGGGCGTCCCGGAGGCCTGGGGCGGCGTCTGAGGCGGTGCCTGGGCCATACCGGGGGCCGGGGGCGGTGCCTGGGCCATACCGGGCGGGACATGCGTGCCCTGCGCGGGGGTCGCCACCGGGTGCTGGACGGGCGGGGCCGGGGCCCAGGGCCCGGGGCCGCCGTAGGGCGGGGTGCTGTACGGGTCGGGCTCGTGCAACGGCCGGGGCGCCGGCTCCTCGGGCACGCGGCCCTCCATGAGCGCGTCCACCGGCTCCACCGGCTCCACCGGCTCCACCGGCTCCGGCGGCGCCTGCGCGGCGGCAGCCTCCGTACGCTCCTCGGCGCCCTCCGCCGTGTCGCTCGACTGGTCGCCGGGCCGTGCGGCGACCGGGCGGCTCCACCACTTCGGCTTCGGCTTGGGAGCCTTCGGCTCGTCCATGATCTCCCTCTTTTTGGAGGCTCGGTTCGCCTCCGGGGCGCTTTAGCCTCCCCCAGCTACCGCTGGGAGGTGCCCCCTGTCGACGGTCGACCGTGCTCGGCCCCTTCGTTCCTCAGGGGCCTGCGCGCGCTCTCCCTTTCGACAGCGACGCGCCCCTTCGGCTCACTCGCCGGAAGACCCAAGCCCCCGGAGGCTATACGGCACCCTTCAGCTCGCCCCCCTGCCACCGCAGGGAGGTGCCCCCCGCCAGAAGAACCAAGCACCCGGATGCCCTGCGGCACCCTTCGGGCTTGCCCCAGCTACCACTGGGAAGTTCCCCCGGCCGGAAGACCCAAGTATCCGGGACCCGGGCACCGCGCCCCTCGGCTCACCTGCCCGAGCCGCGCTGCCCGGAGCCGATTCAATCAGGTCCGTCGACGCTCGCGCAGGGCGGATGTAAAGACCTTGTCATGATCGGCAAAGAGACGGGCGGCCGGCGACATCGCGCCGTCACCGCCGTCGCACTACTTCGGGGGCGCGCTGACCCCGAGATACGGCGAGCCGCCCGACGTGGGCCGGGACGGGACCTCCAGCTGAGTCGGCGCGGGGGCCGGGGGCGTGGAGTTCGACATCCGCAGCAGCTCCGTGACCGAGAGAATCGGCTGTATCAGCGGATTCAGCGCCGCCCCGACGGGCTGGCGCAGGGCCGGTGGATGCGGGGTGGCCGTCGGGGACGGGGTGCCCGTCCGGGTGCCCGTGGTGGCCAACAGCCCCACCTCCTGGCGGGTCCGCTCCCGGACGCCCGTGCTCACGGCGGCGTCGGCGTCGACCGGGGCGACCGCGGTGTCGGCACCGTCGACCGAACTTCCCGGGGGGTCGACCGCCGCGTCCAGCGGAAGGGCCGCGCCGAGCGCGAAGGCCGCCAGCGACACCGCTCCGGCCGCCGCGAAGGCGAACCTGCGGCGCGCCGCGGGGCGCTCGACCTCATGGATCCTGAAGCCGCGCTGGCGTGAGGCACGAGCCGATGCCGCCGGTGCGATCGCGGTGCCCGGGGGCATCGCGGGCACGAAGGCGAACGCCCGCTCCCGTCTCTCCTCCGGCTCCCGGACGTCACGCCGCTCACGGACGTCCCGTGGGGCGCCGCGCATCTCGCGCGGGCCGAAGACGCTCGGGCCCCCGAAGGGGGAGCCGCCCATACCGTCGTCGCCCGCGGCCGGCAGGCCCTGCAGACGCGCCAGAAAGCCCTCGGACGGTGCCGGGGGCGCCGTCTGGGCGAACACGTTTTTCAGCCGACGCTGAGCATCGGCTTCCGCCTTGCACTTGCAGCAGGTGGCGAGATGGGCGAGGACGCGCTCACGCGCGTCATGCCCCAGCTCACCGTCGACCAGAGCCGCAAGGCGGTCGCCGAGATGCTGCTCGGCGGGGGACGGACCGCCTGATCGGGTCACGCGATTCCGACCTCCCCGCTCAGCCGGGGGGCCGTGACACTCGGCGCCACCGCGGCGACCTCATGCTGCTGACCGGTCCGCGCCGCGGGGGCACGGTGCTGCAGCGCCTTGCGCAGATGCGAGCGGCCGCGGTGGATGCGGCTGCGCACGGTGCCCAGCTTGACGCCCAGAGTGGCCGCGATCTCCTCGTACGACAGCCCCTCGATGTCACAGAGCACCACGGCGGCGCGGAACTCCGGGGCGAGGGTGTCCAGCGCCTGCTGCACATCGGCGTCGAAGTGGGTGTCGTTGAAGTGCTGCTGGGGAGAGGGCTCGCGGCTGGGGAGCCGCTCCGCCGCGTCCTCGCCGAGGGCGTCGAAGCGGATGCGCTGCCGACGGCGGACCATGTCGAGGAAGAGATTGGTGGTGATGCGGTGCAGCCAGCCCTCGAACGTGCCCGGGGTGTACGTCGACAGCGAGCGGAAGACGCGGACGAACACCTCCTGGGTGAGATCCTCGGCGTCGTGCTGGTTACCGGTGAGCCGGTAGGCGAGGCGGTAGACCCGTGCGCTGTGCGTGCTGACGATCTCCTCCCAGGTAGGAGGCGTCCACGCCGACGCGTCCGCGTCCGTGGCGAAGGTCGCGGTGGTGGCAGGCTCGGCGAGGGGGGCACCTCCCGTGCCCTTTGGGCTACGGGGGCGAGAACGGTCAGCGGTGTTGGTCACGGATTTCGGCTCGCCCGCTGACCTGCGAAAGCGCTTCAGCACTCGCCGGTCACCGGCCGCAGCCGCACCTCCCCTGTCGGCTCTGGTGGTCTCCAGTAGAGCCCCTACCATATCCACCTCGCCCGTTAGCTCCGGATAAGCATTTTTGACCTGCATTTGGTCGTGATCCATACGGTCCCCCCGGCTTCTACAACGCCTGGTCCCATCTGCGGGTTCCCGAGCGCAGCGGATACAGTCACCGTTGCGCCAACTACGGGGACAGGAGAGGGTCATTACCGGCAACCGGCAGACGAGCTGGGCGTTCGCCGACGCGTTCGTCGCCGAGGACGAAGCCCTTCACTGGGCCCGTGACCGGGCCCGGGAGGCAGGGCTGCGCTCGGTGTCGGCGGGCACCGGCGCCGCGCTGCGGCTGCTCGCTGCCGCCGCCGATGCCAAGGTCGTCGCCGAGATCGGCACCGGGACGGGTGTCTCGGGGATCCATCTGCTGCGCGGGATGCGCCCGGACGGCGTGCTGACCACCGTGGACACCGAACCGGAGATGCAGCAGTTCGCCCGCCAGGCGTTCCGCGCGGCCGGGTTCACCGGGAACCGGGCGCGCTTCATCCCCGGCCGCGCCCTGGATGTGCTGCCCCGGCTGGCCGACGGCGGATACGACCTGGTCTTCTGCGACGGCGACCGGCTGGAGTGCCTGGACTACCTCGCCGAATCGTTGCGTCTGCTGCGGCCCGGCGGGCTGGTCTGCTTCGAGGGGGTCTTCACCAACGGGCGGACCGTGGACTCCGCCGCCCAGCCCACTGAGGTGCTGCGGGTGCGCGAGCTGCTGCGGACCGTACGGGAGTCCACCGTGCTGCAGTCGTCCCTGCTGCCGGTCGGCGACGGCCTGCTCTGCGCGGTCAAGCGGGGCTGAAACGGCCGATCCGGCCGGTCCCCCGCCTCGTACCGGAACCCCTTACATGCGCTGCCCCGGCGGTCGGTACCTGACGTACCGGCCGCCGGGGCAGCGCGCGGGTGATGGTGGGCCCCAAGCCGTCAGCCGACGACCTTCTTCAGGGCGTCGCCGAGGGCGTCGGCCTCGTCCGGTGTCAGCTCGACGACGAGCCGACCGCCGCCTTCGAGCGGAACGCGCATGACGATGCCCCGCCCCTCCTTGGTCACCTCGAGCGGGCCGTCGCCCGTCCGCGGCTTCATGGCCGCCATGCTCGTTCCCCTTCCTGAAACCAGCTCATCGCAGCCGACAACCCAGGTGTCACCGGCATCGAACACGTTGCTTCACTCTCATTATCCCGCATGGCATGACCCGATGACCAACATCGGTCGGCAACGCCTGTACGAGGCGGTCCCCCAAAACCACCCAATTCGGGGAGGGGGTCGCGGTAGCTTACGCCCGCCGTCACCGAACGAAGGGTCGGTTCTTTGACGCAGGTCACATGTCGGTCGGTCATGATCTCCGGCATGCTGTGCGCTGACCGCCGCGGCGGGTCCCCTCGCGGGCCCGCCGGTGCGGCCGCCGCCCGAGCCACCCGCCAACTTGCCTCGCCCCACCGCCGGAGGACCGCCATGGCCGACACCGTGCTCTACGACCTCGCCGAGGGCCTCGCGACGATCACGCTCAATCGTCCCGACGCGATGAACGCCCTGAACATCGACACCAAGGTGGCACTGCGCGACGCGCTGCTGCAGGCCGCGGAGGACCCGGCGGTGCGGGCGGTGCTGCTCACCGGCTCCGGGCAGCGGGCCTTCTGCGTCGGCCAGGACCTCAAGGAGCACATCGGCCTGCTGGCCGCCGACCGTGACGGCAGCGGCGGGGGCTCGACCATGAGCACGGTCGCGCTGCACTACAACCCGATCGTCACCGCGATCGCCGGGATGCCGAAGCCGGTCGTCGCCGCCGTCAACGGCGTCGCGGCGGGCGCCGGGGCGGGCTTCGCCTTCGCCGCCGACTACCGGATCATCGCCGACACCGCCTCCTTCAACACCTCCTTCGCCGGGGTCGCGCTGACCGCCGACTCGGGAGTCTCCTGGACCCTTCAGCGGCTGATCGGATACGGCCGCGCGGCGGATCTGCTGCTCTTCCCGCGCGGTATCGACGCCCAGGAGGCGCTCGACTTGGGCATCGCCCACCGGGTGGTCCCGGCCGACGAGCTGGCCGACCAGGCGGCGGCGGTCGCCCGGCGGCTGGCCGAGGGCCCCACCGCGGCCTATGCGGCGCTCAAGGAGTCCCTGGCCTTCGCCGCGGGCCACACCCTCACCGAGTCCCTGGCGATGGAGGACGAACTGCAGCGCCGCGCGGGGGCCTCGGACGACCACGTGATCGCGGTGAACGCGTTCGTGAACAAGGAGAAGCCGAGGTTCACCGGCCGCTGACCGGCTCGCTCCGGCCGCCGGCGGCCGGGGCTCAGACCGCGTCGCGGCCGGGGCGCTCAGACCGCGTCGCGGCTGTGGCAGTCGGCCAGATGGTCGTTGACCAGGCCGCATGCCTGCATCAGGGCGTAGGCCGTGGTGGGGCCGACGAAGCGGAAGCCGCGCTTCTTGAGGTCGCGGCTGAGGGCCGTGGACTCCGGGGTGATCGCGGCGACATCGGTGGCGGTCCGCGGCACCGGGCGGCCGTCGGGGGCCGGGGCATGGGACCAGATCAGCTCGTCCAGCTCACCGGGTGCCAGGGCCGCCGCGGCGCGGGCGTTGGAGATGGTGGCGGCGATCTTGGCCCGGTTGCGGATGATCCCGGGGTCGCCGATCAGCCGCTGCTCGTCGGCCTCGGTGAACTCCGCGACCTTCGCGATCGAGAAGTCGGCGAAGGCGGCCCGGAACCCCTCCCGGCGGCGCAGGATCGTCAGCCAGGACAGCCCGGACTGGAACGCCTCCAGGCAGATCCGCTCATAGAGCGCGTCATCGCCGTGGACCGGGCGGCCCCACTCCGTGTCGTGATAGACGCGGTAGTCGGCCATGGTCTCGGCCTCCAGGCCCCAGGGACAGCGCAGCAGACCGTCCGGCCCCGGAACCGCACCTTGCCCGCTCATGCGCCCTGCCCTTCGTAGCCGTGTCCCTCATGGCCGCGCCCGTCGTAGCCGCGCCCCTCGAAGAGGTTTCCCTCGAAGCCGTCTTCGTCGCAGCCGGGCCACTCGGGGCCGGGGCCCTCGCGGCCGCTCCGCCCGAAGCCGTGGTCGCTCTCCGGGGCCGACAGGGAATCGGGGCCGGGCCCGGGGGGCGACGACGGCTTCGGGCGCGGGCCCGCGAGCGCCGCCTCCAGCTCGGCGATCCGGGCGTCGCGCTCGGCGAGCTCGGCACCGAGGCGGCCCAGCACATCGTCGACGTCAGCCATCCGGTAGCCCCGCAGCGTCATGGGGAGGCGCAGCGCCTCCACATCGGCGCGCGCCAGCGGCCGGTCGGCGGGCAGCGGCTCGTCCAGCCGGTCCGGGGGCGCCTCGGTGAGCGGGCCGTCACCGCCGCCGACGACGGCGAGCGTGACCCCGCCGACCACCACGACCAGCGCGATCAGCAAGAACAAGAACACGGTGATCGTCTCCCCGTCAGATGCATGGTTGAGTCTGTGTCCGTCGGCCTCGATAACTGTCTGCACCGATCGTGCCATGCCCCTCCGACAGTTATCGTCGCTGCCCGCAACCTGGAAGAAGACGTGAAGGAAGTTCGGATGCTGCGGCTGGGACGACGTGAGTTCGGCGAGAACGAGCGAGTGATCATGGCGATCGTGAACCGGACACCGGATTCCTTCTACGACCAGGGGGCGACCTTCCGCGACGAGCCCGCCCTGGCCCGTGTGGAGCAGGCGATCGCGGACGGCGCCGCGATCATCGACATCGGCGGCGTCAAGGCCGGACCGGGTGACGAGGTGAGCGCCGAGGAGGAGGCGCGCCGCACGGTGGGCTTCGTGGCCGAGGTGCGCAGGCGCCATCCGGACGTGGTGATCAGCGTGGACACCTGGCGCCATGAGGTCGGCGAGGCGGTCTGCGCCGCGGGCGCGGATCTGCTCAACGACGCCTGGGGCGGGGTCGACCCCAAGCTGGCCGAGGTCGCCGCCCGCCACGGCGCCGGGCTGGTGTGCACCCACGCGGGCGGGGCCCGGCCGCGCACCCGCCCGCACCGGATCGGCTACGACGATGTGGTGGAGGACATCCTGCGGGTCACCCTGGACCTCGCGGAGCGCGCCCTCGAACTGGGGGTGCGGCGCGACGGGATCATGATCGACCCGGGCCATGACTTCGGTAAGAACACCCGCCACTCACTGGAGGCCACGCGCCGGCTGGGCGAGCTGACGGAGACCGGCTGGCCCGTCCTGGTCTCGCTGTCCAACAAGGACTTCGTCGGCGAGAGCCTGGACCGGCCGGTCAAGGAGCGGCTGATCGGCACGCTCGCGACGACCGCCGTATCGGCCTGGCTGGGGGCCCAGATCTACCGGGTGCACGAGGTGGCCGAGACCCGTCAGGTGCTGGACATGGTGTCGTCCATCGCGGGCCACCGGCCCCCGGCGGTCGCCCGCCGGGGACTGGCCTGAGGGGAAACCCGCCGGGGACCGGCCCGGCGGGGCGACCAGGAGCGTGCCGTCAGAGGCCGACGTGCCGTCAGACGCCGGACTCCTTGGTCACCAGCTCGATCACCTCGTCGATGTCGTCGGTGAGGTGGAACAGGTCCAGATCGTGCGCGGACGCCTTGCCCTCCGCGATCAGGGTGTTCGTGAGCCAGTCGACCAGGCCCTTCCAGTAGGCGCTGCCGAAGAGGACGATCGGGAAGCGGGTGACCTTCTTGGTCTGGACGAGGGTGAGCGCCTCGAAGCACTCGTCAAGTGTGCCGAGCCCGCCGGGAAGCACCACAAACCCCTGGGCATACTTCACAAACATCGTTTTTCGCACGAAGAAGTAGCGGAAGTTGACGCCGATGTCGACGTACGGGTTCAGGCCCTGCTCGAACGGCAGCTCGATGCCCAGGCCGACCGAGACGCCGCCCGCCTCGGTCGCGCCGCGGTTGGCGGCCTCCATCGCGCCCGGGCCGCCGCCGGTGATCACCCCGAAGCCCGCCTCGACGAGGCCCCGGCCGATCCGCACCCCCGCCTCGTACTCCGGGGACCCCTCGGGCGTACGGGCGGAGCCGAACACGCTGATCGCCGGGCCGAGCTCCGCCAGGGTGCCGAAGCCCTCGACGAACTCCGACTGGATGCGCATCACCCGGAACGGGTCCTCGTGCACCCAGTGCGTGGCCCCCTGGGTGTCCAGAAGCCGCTGATCGGTCGTCTCGGGGCGCATCTGGTCGCGGCGGCGCACGACCGGGCCCAGACGCTGCTCGTGCAGCGCTCGCTCTTCTTCGGCGTTGCCCACTGTGTGCTCCCTTCGCCAAGACCAAGATCTGGTCAAGATCTGTTGTTCAGGGTAGGCCCCCTCGGGCGGCTTGGAGCCGAAATCCCGGCCACGCTCACCCACCGAACCGCTGATCACAGGTCCAACGGCCGCCCGGCGCCGCCGGGCAACGCAATCCAGCCCCTCCGGCGCTTGAGGAGCGGGGTCCAGGGGCGGAGCACCGGCGGGGGCCGGGGCCGGGCCCCCACGCGGCGGGTCCGGCCGCCCGGCGCCGCTAGTGGGCCAGCCAGGCGCGCAGTCGTTCTTCGGCCTCCAGGACGGCGGCGACCGGTACGTGCTCCTCGCGGGTGTGGGCCAGCTTCGGATCGCCGGGCCCGTAGTTCACGGCGGGCACGCCGAGCGCCGAGAAGCGGGCGACATCGGTCCAGGCGTCCTTGGGGGCCACCTCCACCCCGAGCGTCGCCACGAGGGCGGCGGCCGACGGGTGGCCGAGACCGGGCAGGGCGCCGGGCGCGCTGTCGGTGAGCTCGATGTCGAAGCCGGTGAAGACCTCGCGGACGTGCGCGAGCGCCTCCTCCTCGGAACGGTCGGGGGCGAAGCGGAAGTTCACGGTCACCGTGCAGAAGTCCGGGATGACGTTGGTCGCGTGGCCGCCGTCGATCCGTACCGCGTTGAGGCCCTCGCGGTAGGTGAGCCCGTCGATCTCCGCCCGCCGGGGGACGTATCCGGCCAGCCGGTCCAGGATCGGCGCGGCCTTGTGGATGGCGTTCTCACCGAGCCAACTGCGCGCGGAGTGGGCGCGCCGCCCCTGCGTCTTCACCCGTACCCGCAGCGTGCCCTGGCAGCCGCCCTCGACCTTGCCGTCGGTGGGCTCCAGCAGCACGGCGAAGTCCCCGGCCAGCCACTCGGGGTGGTTCCTGGCCAGCCGCCCCAGCCCGTTGAGCTCGGCGGCGACCTCCTCGTGGTCGTAGAAGACGAAGGTGAGGTCGCGATTGGGCTCGGGCACGGTGGCGGCCATGCGCAGCTGTACGGCGACGCCGGACTTCATATCGGAGGTGCCGCAGCCCCACAGCACGCCGTCGTCGTCGAGGCGGGAGGGCACGTTGTCGGCGATCGGCACGGTGTCCAGATGGCCCGCCAGCACGACCCGCTCGTCCCGCCCGAGGTTCGTACGGGCGACGACGGCGTCCCCGTCCCGGTCGACCGTCAGATGCGGCAGGGCCCGCAGGGCCTGCTCCACGGCGTCGGCGAGCGCCTTCTCCTCACCGCTGACCGAGGGGAAGTCGACGAGCCGGGCGGTGAGCCGGGCCGCGTCCAGGGACAGGTCGAGTTCTGGGTGTGCCATACGGCCGACCCTAGCCGGTCGGCCCTCGCGCCCTGCGGCCCCGGCCACGGCGGCCCAGGCGGCCCGGGCCACGGCCCCGGCGGCCCAAGCGGCTCGCGACGTGGTGTTCCCCACCCCGCGTCCGTGATCCGGCGGGGCCGCGCGAGCTCCAGTACCGTGTGGCGCGTGCCCCTGTCCGTCTTCTCCCACCGCGCCCGGCTGCTGCGGGCGGCGGTCGCCTGTGCCGTACTGCTGGCGCTGGCCGGATACCTGGCGGCGCAGTTGCTGACGGGTGGTGTGGGACCGCCGCGCTGTGTCGTACGGGCGAACGGTGAGGATGTGCGGCTCTCCCCCGAACAGACCGTGAACGCCGCCACGATCGAGGCCGTGGCCGCCTCCCGCGGACTGCCGGAACGGGCCGTCACCATCGCGCTGGCCACCGCCCTGCAGGAGTCGGGGCTGCGCACCATCCGCCACGGGGACCGGGATTCGCAGGGGCTGTTCCAGCAACGCCCCTCCCAGGGCTGGGGCAGTGTGCGGCAGATCCGTGATCCGGTCTACGCCGCCGGGAAGTTCTACGACGACCTGGTGCGGTTGCCCGGCTATTCGCGGCTGCCGCTGACGGTGGCGGCGCAGCGGGTGCAGCGCAGCGGTTTCCCGCAGGCGTACGCGAAGCACGAGACCGAAGCGGTGGTGCTGACCGGCGCCCTCACCGGGCGCTCCGGGGCGGCCCTCAGTTGCCCGGGGCCGCCGGACGACGGTCAGGCGGGCGATCCGGTGCGCGTACGGGCGTCGCTGAAGCGGGAGTTCGGCTCCGAGACGGAGTCGCGGCCGGCCTTGGCCGGGCGCGGCGGCGGCAAGCAGGCCGCCCCCTCGCCGCACACGGTGGTGGTTCCGGTGCCGAAGGCGGCGGCTCCGGGGCGCGCGGGGCAGCGCGGCTGGGAGATCGCGCACTGGGCGGTGGCCCACTCGGACGAGTTGCGCATCGAACGTGTCTCTTACGGCGAGCGCGAATGGAACGCCCGGAATTCCGCGGCGGGTTGGCGTCCGGCCAAGGGGATTTCCGGGGCGGAAGTGCGGATCTTCACCATGCGATAGCGCATGGAGTCACCGCAGTTCAGGGCGGTTGACGGCGCATTGTGCGGCACATACGGAGGAATGGTCCGGGCGTATTACACGCAGAACCGGATAATGCGACGCATTGCCAACTCTTTGCCCTGTCTCACCGCAACCTTCGCGGGGTTCACGCGGTATTCACAGCGTCCGAATCGCCGGGCACCGCACGCCAATTGTCCCTCCGCCAAAGGAGAACCATGTCCCTCCCTCTCACCCGTCGGATCGCCCGGGCCGCACTGCTGGTCGCGGCGAGCGCGGCACCCGTCGTCGGCGCCGCCGGGGTCGCGAGTGCGGCGGAGCCGGCCCAGCCGCAGTCCTCCAAGCTGGGGCTGTCCTCATTGGACGCCGCCTCGGTCGGTGAGGTCGCCGACGTGGCCTCGCAGCAGGTCGGGAGCACGGCCGGGGACGTCAGCAGCAAGGCCGGCGGGACCGTCAAGGAGATCCTGCCGGGCAGGACCGCCCCGGCGAACGTGGCCCCGGCCAAGCCCGCCCAGCCTGTCAAACCCGCGAAGCCGGCCAAGGGCGCGAAGGCCACAAAGGCCGCCCCGGCCAGGGCCGCCCACGCCAAGGTCGCCGGAAAGGGCGAGGGCAGGGCCCTCGGACACGGGAAGGGCAAGGGCGGCGCCCACGCCAAGGGCAAGGGCAAGGCGGCCAAGCCCGCCCAGGCCGCCGCCCCGCAGGCCCCGCAGGCCCCCGCGCCCAGCGCCCCGCAGGGCCCGGACCTCCCGGTCAAGGACCTGCCGATCAAGGGCCTGCCGCTGCTCGGCTGATCTCGCCGGACCAACACGGGGCCCGGGGAGTCTCGTACTCCCCGGGCCCCTTCGCCTCTTTCAGCCCGACAGTCGCCGGGCCGCCGCCGCCACGCGCTCGTCGGTCGCCGTGAACGCGACCCGGACGTGCCGCTCCCCCGCCGTGCCGTAGAACTCGCCCGGGGCCACCAGGATGCCCAGCTCGGCGAGGGCGGCCACGGTGTCCCAGCACGGCTCGTCCCGCGTCGCCCACAGATACAGCGACGCCTCGCTGTGCTCGATGCGGAAGCCCTGGCCCTCCAGCGCCGACCGCAGCGCGGCCCGGCGCCGCTCATAGCGCTCGCGCTGCGCCGTCACGTGCTTGTCGTCGCCGAGCGCCGCGACCGTGGCCGCCTGCACGGGTGCGGGCACCATCATCCCGCCGTGCTTGCGGATCTTCAGCAGCTCGCCCAGCACCGCCTCGTCACCGGCGAGGAAGGCCGCCCGGTAGCCCGCCAGATTGGACCGCTTGGACAGCGAGTGGACCGCCACCAGCCCCTCGAAGGACCCGCCGGAGATGTCCGGGTGGAGCACGGAGACCGGGTCCGCCTCCCAGCCCAGCTCCAGGTAGCACTCGTCGCTGACCACCAGCACCCCGTGGGCACGGGCCCAGGCGACCGCGGTGCGCAGCTCGCCCTTGGACAGCACCCGGCCGGTGGGGTTGGACGGGGAGTTGAGCCACAGCAGCTTCAGCCCGGCCGGGTCGAGGTCGGTGCCCGCGGCGCCAGCCGCAAATGTCCGCGTGTCGTACGGCACCGGCTCGGCGCCCGCCAGCCGCGCGCCCACCTCGTACGTCGGATAGGCGAGCCGCGGGAAGGCGACCCGGTCGCCGGGGCCCAGGCCCAGTTGCGCGGGCAGCGAGGCCACCAGTTCCTTCGAGCCGACCACCGGCAGCACCTGGGTGTGGGTCACCCGGGCCGCGCCCAGCCGCCGCTCCACCCAGCCGGTGAGGGCGTCGCGCAGCGCGGCCGTGCCCCAGACGGTCGGATAGCCGGGGCTGTCCGAGGCGTCGGCGAGGGCCGCGCGGATCAGCTCGGGGACCGGGTCGACGGGGGTGCCCACCGAGAGGTCGACGATGCCGTCGCGGTGGGCCGCGGCGATCGCCTTGTACGGTTCGAGCCGGTCCCAGGGGAAGACCGGGAGGCGGGCGGATACGGGTGGCACGGGGTGGCTCACTTTCTTCGGAACTGCCCGGGTTCTGCGAACTGCCCGGGCCGAGGGCCCGGGAACCCGGTGGATTCCGGCCGAACCGGTGGACCCCGGGGAGACCCGGGACCCGAGGGAACGCCGGGAGCGCCCGGGAAAACAGCCCGGTCCCGCAGGCCACAGGCCATACGGGACCGCCGGCTGCTTCCGGGCGCTGTCGCCGGGGCAGGGTTACTCGTCGTGCTCCTGCGGCGGAAGCGCGGCGACGAAGGGGTGGTCCCGCTCGATCAGGCCGAGCTTGCTCGCACCACCGGGCGAACCGAGCTCGTCGAAGAACTCGACGTTCGCCTTGTAGTAGTCCTTCCACTCCTCGGGAGTGTCGTCCTCGTAGAAGATCGCCTCGACCGGGCAGACCGGCTCACAGGCCCCGCAGTCGACGCATTCGTCCGGGTGGATGTACAAGGACCGCTGGCCCTCGTAGATACAGTCGACGGGGCACTCCTCGATGCACGCCTTGTCTTTCAGGTCGACACAAGGCTGCGCGATGACGTAGGTCACGCTGTCGTTCCTCCTCGTTAGGGCTGCTATCGCGCGGGAGCGCGGCGTCGTCGATGCCCGCACCTAGTATCTCCGTTCTTGGGCACCAGACGCACATGAGGGGCTGACTGAGCTGTGGATTTCACCACTGGCGGACGTCTTGAAGTCCGGATCACCCCGGATGACGTGGGAAAACGCGTCTCGGTCAGATTGATCACCGGGGAGCGTGAGCCCGCCCCCACCTTCACCGACGTGGTCGGTGTTCTCACATCGTGGACCGAGGGCTCGCTCTCCATCACGCGGCGCACCGGTGAGGCGGTGCGGATCGCGGAATCGTCCCTGGTGGCGGGCAAGGTGGTGCCCGCCGCCCCGGCCCGCCGCCGTGGCCCCGCCGCGACCGCGCCCGAGCTGGACCGGGTCGCCGCCAGGGCCTGGCCGCCCATGGTCAGCGAGCCGCTGGGCGAGTGGACGCTGCGCGCCTCGGGCGGATTCACCCGGCGCGCCAATTCGGTACTGCCCCTCGGCGACCCCGGGACGGGTCTCGACGAGGCGCTGCGCCGGGTGACCGACTGGTACGCGGCGCGGGAGCTGCCCGCGTACATCCAGGTCAGCACGGGCGCCGAGGGCACCCAGGAGCTGCTCGCGGCGGAGCTGGAGGGCCGCGGCTGGACGCGTGAGGTCTCGTCGCGGATACGCATCGCGGCGCTCGCCCCCATCGGGGACCTGGACGCCGACGCCTCGGCGGTGACGCTCTCCCGCCGGCTCGACGACGCCTGGCTGGCCCGCTACCAGCGGTCGTCCGGCAAGCCCTCCCCCGAGGCGCGGACGGTGCTGTCGGGCGGCCCGTCCGTGTGGTTCGCCACCGTGGCGGGGCGGGGGGGAGAGGCCCCGGACGCGATCGGGCGCTGTGTCGTGGACGGCCGCTGGGCCGGATTCGCCGCCGTGGAGGTCGCCCCGGAGCGGCGGCGCCAGGGCCTGGCCAAGGCCGTGATGACGGCGCTGGCCCGCAAGGCGCTCGACGAGGGTGCTTCGGCCGCGTATCTCCAGGTGGAGACGGACAATGACGGTGCGCAGGCCCTCTACGAGGGCATGGGCTTCACCGTCCACCACAGCTACCATCACTGGCGCGCATCTGGACAGGATGTGCGCTGAGCAGGGTACGAGTCGGCTATGCCACGGATGAACGACACGTCCCGCCGCCGGCGTTTCGCCGACGCGGCCCGCGAAGAGCGCCCCGATCTGGCGCTGCTGTGCCTGCTGGTCGGCATGGAGGCCGATGCCGAACTGGACGAGGCCGGACTCGACGAAGCGCAGATCGAGCTCGACCGGCTGGCCGGTCAGCTCCCCTTCTCCCCCGGCGGCCCCGAGGACTGGGCCGCCGCGCTGGCCCGCCTCCTCGGCGAGCGCCATGACTTCCGGGGCGTCCCGGCCGACTACCAGCGGCTGGGGTCCTCGCTCCTCCACACGGTGCTGCGGCGCCGCCGTGGACTGCCGATCCTGCTGTCCGTGGTGTGGATGGAGGTGGCGCGGCGGGCGGGCGCGCCGGTGTACGGGGTGGCGCTGCCGGGCCACTTCGTGGTCGGCTTCGGCGATCCTTACGGAGGCCATGTGCTGGCCGATCCGTTCGACGGCGGGCGGCCGCTGTCCAGTGAGGACGCGGCGACGCTGGTGTCAGGGGCCACGGGCGCCCCACTCTCCGCGTCGATGCTGACCCCGGCCGGGCCGCTGGACATCGTGCTGCGGATCCTCAACAACATCCGCGCTTGGGCGTCCGCCCGCCCCGAGCGCACCGATGTCCGGCTGTGGGCGGTCGAGCTGTCCCTGCTGCTGCCCAGCCACCCGGCCGAGCTGCGCTACGAGCGGGCACAACTCCTGGTGGAGCGGGGCGACTTCATGACCGGCGCCAAGGAGCTGGAGGACTACGCGGAGGTGGTGGAGGCGGTGAAACCCGACGCCGCCGAGACCGTACGCCACGAGGCCCGCGCCGCCCGCGCGATGCTCAACTAGCGGCTGCCTGGCGGGTCCTCGCGCCGGTGGCAGCGGCGGCTGCTCGGCCTCGGGCCCGGCCTTCCAGCCCCTCCGGCGTTTGAGGAGCGGGGCCCAGGGGCGGAGCCCCGGCGGGGGCCGGGGGCCGGGCCCCACGCGGCGGAGCCGCATATCGTCAGGTGTCGGGAAGGGTCGGGGAGGGGAAAGCCCGGGCCGCTACAGCCAGCCCTTTTCGCGGGCGATGCGGACGGCCTCGGCCCGGTTCCGGGCGGCGGTCTTCTGGATGGCCGTGGAGAGGTAGTTGCGGACCGTGCCCGGCGACAAGTGCAGGGCGCGGGCCAGCTCGGCGTTGGTCGAGCCGTCCGCCGAGGCATGCAGCACCTCGCGCTCCCGCGCGGTCAGCGGGCTGGCCCCGTCCACGAGCGCGGCGGCGGCCAGCGTGGGGTCGATGACCCGCTCCCCGCGCAGCACCCGCCGTATGGCGTCGGCGAGCTGGGCCGCCGGGGCGTCCTTGACCAGGAAGGCGTCGGCGCCGGACTCCATGGCGCGGCGCAGATAGCCGGGGCGGCCGAAGGTGGTCAGGATCACGATCCGGATCCCGGGCGCGGCCCGGTGCAGCGCGGCGGCGGCCTCGATCCCGCTCATGCCGGGCATCTCGATGTCCAGCAGCGCCACATCGGGGCGATGGGCCCGGGCGGCGTCCACGACCTCGTCGCCGCGGGCCACCTGCGCGATGACCTCGATCTCGTCCTCGAGCCCGAGGAGCGCGGCCAGCGCCTCCCGCACCATGGACTGGTCCTCGGCCAGCAGTACCCGGATCACGCCCCGCAGCGTATCCGCTCCTCGTCTCCGCTCTTCCGCGCGCTCCCTCCACGCGGTCCCTCCACGCGGTCCCTCCGCGCGCTCCTTACGGCGCGGCCCGTGCTACGGCGCGGCCTGTGAGGGCAGCTCCATGTGGGCGCCGCGGGAGAGTGGGACCAGGGCGCGGAGGGTGAAGCCGCCGCGCTCGCCGGGGCCGGTCTCCAGGCGGCCGTCGGCGAGCTGGAGCCGCTCGGCCAGCCCGGTGAGCCCGTTGCCGTGCGGGCCGGTCGCGCCGCGGCCGTCGTCGGTGACGGTCAGGCACAGCTCGTCGTCCGTCTCGTCGAGCGTGACCGCGCAGCGACGCGCCCCGCTGTGCCGCACCGCATTGGTGACCGCCTCGCGCAGCGCCCAGGCCAGCGCGCCCTCCTGGTCGGGCGGAAGGTCGGGGTGGTGGGTGGCGGCCCGGCTCAGGTCGGCGGCGATGCCCGCGGCGGCGAGGGCGGTACGGGCCCCGGCGACCTCGGCCTCCAGCGTGGGGCGGCGAAAGCCGCTGACCGCCTCCCGGACGTCCACCAGCGCCTGCCGGCTGACCCGTTCGATATCTGCGACCTGCCCCGCCGCCTGCTCGGGCTTGTCGGGCAGCATCCGGCCCGCCAGCTCGCTCTTGAGCGTGATCAGGGAGAGCGAGTGGCCCAGCAGATCGTGCAGATCGCGGGCGAGCCGCAGCCGCTCCTCGTTGGCGGCGAGCTGGGCCACGGTGGCGCGGGCGGCGCGCAGCGCCCGGGTGGTACGGACCATCTGCCGTACCCCGCTCATCGCGAACCCGCCGAGCAGCGAGGGGATCACCAGGGCGGACACCAGCCCGTGCGAACCGCGCACCAGCACCCCGACGGCCACCATGAACGCGGTGTTCAGCGGAATCGCCCACCGCGAGAGCCGCAG
Organism: Streptomyces sp. 11-1-2; assembly: GCF_003595545.1. NCBI lineage: Bacteria > Bacillati > Actinomycetota > Actinomycetes > Kitasatosporales > Streptomycetaceae > Streptomyces > Streptomyces sp. 11-1-2. Next base: position 7,142,447 of record NZ_CP022545.1, on the reverse strand, counting down.
CGGCAGCACCGCCCCGTAGGCGACGGACACATAGACGCACAGCACCAGCCAGGCGTCGCCCATGGTGAGGGTGAGAACGGCGGCGAGCACACAGATCGTGCCCAGCGCCCCGAAGACGGCGGCCCGGTTCAGCGCCCGGCCGGTGTGCCGGAAGACCAGCACCAGATAGACGGCGACGAAGGCCAGCAGGCCGAGCGCGCCGCACACGGTGGCGGGGACCGTGTGGTGGCCGTCGGCGAGATCGCTCACCGGCGCGCCCATATAGGCCATCCAGATCCCGATCCACATCAGCTTGATCAGGACCTGCCGCCGGTTCTCGGGGCTCTGGCCGATGGTGGCCAGCCGGTCGTGCTCGTCGTCGTACGCCATCGCGTCGGCCCACCAGGTCAGCCGTCGGCGCACGCCGGGGCGGCACTCCGGATCGCCGTCGGTCCACTCGGCCCGGTCAGCCATGGTTCTTCTCTCCTCGGATCACGCCTCGGGCCACGCCCTCGGTCATGCCTTACGGCTGTCCTTCACGCCTTACGGTTGTCCTTCACGCCTTACGACTGTCCCTCACGCCTTACGGCTGTCCCTCATGCCTTACGGCTGTCCCTCACGCCTTACGGGTGTCCTTGCGGTACAGCCAGGCCGCGCCGCCCGCGAAGAGCGCCAGATAGCCGATGAGCAGCGCGACGTCCTTGGCGTGCGGGGCGCCGCCCAGCTCGATCGCCTGGCCGAGGGCGGTGTAGGCATGGGTGGGCAGATAGTCGCCGATGTTCCGCAGCCACTGTGGATAGGACGTGGTCGGCATCCACAGCCCGCCGAGGATCGACAGACCGAAGTAGATGATCATGGTCAGCGGGCGGACCGCGTCCCCGGTCGCCAGATAGCCGATGGCCACCCCCAGCGCGGCGAAGACCAGGGAGCCCGCCCAGATGGCGCCGGTCAGCGCCGCCCACTGCCAGGCGGCGTCCAGCCGTACGCCCTTGACGGCGGCGGCCACCACGAAGACGATCACGATCGACGGCAGGGTGGCCACCGCGCCCACCGCGATCTTGGCCGCCACATAGCCGCGCCCGGGCAGCCGGGTGAGCCGAAGCTGCCGGGTCCAGCCGCCCTCGCGCTCCTTGGCGATCCGCTCGCCGTTGCCCATCAGCCCGGCGGTCAGCGCCCCGAAGGAGGCCATCGCGACCATGTAGTAGAGCGGCATGGACAGCCGGGTGCCGGGCACGCGGTCGTCGGCGTCGGTGCTGCCCGCGATCAGCAGGAAGAGCACGGACGGATAGATGACCGTGAAGAACATGAACTTGCGATTGCGCAGGGTCCGCGCGATCTCCAGCTTGACCAGCGCCTTCATCGTGCGGACTCCTCAACTGTGGGCGCGGCGTCGGTGGCGGCGTCGGTGATGGCGAGGAACGCCTGCTCCAGGCCGAGGCCGGTGACCTCCAGGCCGTGGGGATAGAGCCCCAGTCCGTAGACCGCGTGCACGGTCGCGTCCGCGTCGGTGGACCGGATTCGTACGGTACGCCCCGAGATCTCGATCCCGGTCAGCGCGGGCAGGGCGCGCAGCGTCGTCTCGTCGATCGGCCCGTCCAGCTCGAAGGAGATCCGCCGGGCCCCCGCCATCGCCTTGATCTCGGCGGACGAGCCGTCGGCCAGCACCCGGCCGCCGTGCAGCACGATCACCCGGTCGGCGATGGCGTCGGCCTCATCGAGGTAGTGGGTGGCGAACAGGATGGTGCGGCCCTGCTTCGTCTGCTCCCGCATCGCGCCCCAGAAGGTCTGCCGGGACGACACGTCCATACCGGTCGTGGGCTCGTCCAGCACGATCAGATCGGAGGCGCCGGCGGTGGCGAACGCGAAGCGCACCCGCTGCTCCTGACCGCCGGAGAGCTTGTTCACCTTGCGGGAGGCGATCTCGGCGATCCCCGCGCGCTCCAGCACCTCGTCCACCGGATGGCCCTTGGGGTGCAGATCGCAGGCCAGCCCCACCAGTTCGCGGACCGTCACGTCCTCCATCAGAGCGCCGCTCTGCAGCATCGCGCCGACCCGGCCACGGACGATGGCCTGGCGCGGGGTGGTGCCGAAGACCTCCACCCGGCCGGAGTCGGGGTGGCGCAGGCCGAGCAGCAGATCGAGGCTGGAGGACTTGCCGGCGCCGTTGGGGCCCAGCAGGGCGACGGTCTCCCCCGGGTACAGCGTGAGATCGAGATCGGCCACGGCGCGCACACTGCCGTAGCTCTTGTTCACCTTCTCGAAGCGGACCACGGGCGGGGCGCCCGTGGTGGCGGCCCCGGTGCCGGGGGCGGAAACAGCGGTCGTTGCGGTCATGGCCACAAGCCTGGCCGAGGGCGGGCGGCGCCCGGCAGTGTCAGCGGTCGTGACCTGGGGATGACAGATGTCATGGGTCGGGGCATGACGCGCCGGGGAGACACGGCGCGGCCCCCGCCCGGTGCCGGGCGGGGGCCGCGTGGTGAACGAGCGGGGCCCGCTCAGTTGTCCTTGCCGATGACGCCGATGCGGTCGCTGGGCGTCTTGCCGAGCAGCGCCTGCCGCAGCGCGGACTCCACGTCCTCCGGGGTGACGGGCTTCTTGCTGCCGTCGCCCCGCTCGAGCAGAACGCCGTCGAAGGTGCCGCCGTAGAGCTGCTTGAGGACGGGCAGGTCGTAGTGCTCCACCAGCTTGCCGTCGATCACCTTCATGGAAAGGATCTTCGGCAGCGACTTGTCCGGGCCGAACGGAATCGAGTGCTGGGCGTCCGTCTGCACCGTGACCAGACCCGACATCGCGGGCTTGGCGAAGCTCTTCATCTTCCGGTCGACCTCGGCGTCGCTGACCGTGGGACGGCGGACGGCGACCGGCAGGGTGATGGCCTTGTTCTGGCCGGTCTCGGCGCGCAGTCGGAACCCTTCCGAGACGGCCTTGACCGCCGTGTCCACGTCCAGCCCCTTGCCCTCCTTGCCGTACACCGCGACGGGCTTGCCGGAGCTGAAGTCGATGCCGCCCTCGCGGGCCGTGCCGGAGTGGCCCGCGAGCCGCTCCAGGGCGTCCCGCAGCTTCTCCTCGTCGACCGTGACCGCGGGGTCGGCCTCATGGGTGCCGCCGAAGAGCGAGCCGATCACGGTGACCGGGTTGTAGTCCCGGCCCGCGACGTCCCGGACCGTGGCCTCGGTGTCGAGCGCCAGGCCCGCGACGGAGGGCTTGATCTCCTTCTGCTGGCCGTCGACCGACACCGTCAGCGGGGCGGTGGTGCGCTTGCCCAGCGCGGCGTCCAGCTTGTCGACGGCGACCTCCTTGGAGCTGCCGCCGATGTCGACGCCGAGGACGGTGGTGCCGTTCGGCACATCGGCGTGGTTCATCACCAGACCGGCGGCGTAGGCCCCGCCCGCGATCACGAACAGCAGGCCCGCGACCATGACGACCTTGGAACGGCCCTTCTTCTTGGGCTTACCGGCCTTCGGGGCGGACGGCGCCGGGGCGCTGTCGCCGCCGGGCGCCGGGGCTCCCGGACCGCCCGGGGCGGGCGGCGCCGGCGGCCTGGCCCGGCCCTCGCCCGACGGCACCACGGGCACCCCGCTGACCAGCGTGTCGCTGGAGATCTGGTCCGGCGGCACCCCGCCGCCCGGCGTGGGCTCGGGGTCGCGGAACAGCGAGGGGGACGGATCGCTCCCGAGGCCGTTCGCGAAGCCGTCGCCGGGGCCGGTCAGCGGGCCCGCGCCGGTGGTGGCGCCGAGGCTGCCGGACATCGGCGAGCCGCCCGGCGGGGTCGGCGGCTGGGCGGCCGGGCCGCCGCCGGCCAGCGGCCCCACTCCGCCCGGAGGCGTCTGCGGGTCACCGCCGTACAGGCCGCCGGCGGGGCCCGGTCCGGGCGGGGCCAGCAACTCACTGTCGTGCGGGCCCGCACCGGGGCCGGACGGCGGCATGAACATGTCGCCGGTGACCGGGCCGGTGGTCGGCCCGTTCGGCTCGGGGTGCCCGGACGGGGCCTGGGCGTCGGTGAAGTACGGCAGATCGGCGGCGGGGCCGCCGCCCTGCTGCGGGGCCGGGAACCCCTGGCTGATCTCCGGAGCGGGGAACCCCTGGGTGGTGTCCGGCGCCGGGAATCCCTGAGTGGTCTCCGGGGAGGGGAATCCCTGCGTGGTGTCCGGCGCGGGGAACCCCTGGGTGGTGTCCGGGGCCGGGGTCATCGGCGGCGTCGGCGTACTGCCGGTGGCCGACGAACCGCCCCTGGGCCTACGGGGCGAGAACCAGTCGCTGGTCCGCTGCTCGCCGTCGCCCTTCTTCTCGCGGTTCTCGGAAGGCTCGTCGGGCCCGCCGGGCTCGGCCGGCACACCGCGCTCCGGCGTCGGCGTGTAGTCGACCCGGGGCAGGGCACTGGTGGGCTCGGGTGCGTCGTCGTCCCCGCCGGAGCGCTGCGCGGGTACGCCGTCCTCCGCGACGGGCGTGCGCATGACCACCGGCGGGATGGGCCGCGATCCCGGAATGTTGATCTTGATCCGGGTCGTCAGCGTGGTCTCGGTCTTCGGCTCCTCCGGCTTGGCCGCGGCCCGCGCCTGCCCGTCGTCGGCGAACTCCTGCGGAGCCTCCTGCGTGGGGTTCGGCGAGGGGTACTGGCGGGATCCGTACGGCGGGGTGCCCGACGGGTAGGCGGCACCGCCGCTTCCCTCCCGGGGCCCGGAGGACGAACTGTCAGATTCACGGCTCAAAGCAGGTTCTCCCAGTTAGCTCCGCCGCCCGTCAGACCTCGCGCGGGCGGCTCGGCGGCGGCACCACCATACTGGGCGGTGCGGACGCGCACTTGACGGCCGCCGGATCACCGCATCCGGTACGCCCGAGGCGCACCCTTCGCCGCATGTCCGAAGGGCCTTCAAGCGCCGAGGACGTCGTGCCGAAAACGTCACGTCACTTACCAAGTCGGACCGGCGGGCCAGGAGGTTGCGGCACCAGAGGCAACGTGGCGCACATCACACCGATGAACATCCCGCCGAGGAGGAAAGCGTACGACCCCAGCCCGGCGCCGAACAGGAAATCCCCTTCCGAGCGGGAGGAAGTGAGCAGCAACACGGCCACCGTCCAGGCCCCCGCGGGCACTCCGCCGCCCATCCGGGCACCCGCGGCCTTGACCCCGCCGTAGCACAGGCCCGCGATCGCGAGCAGCGCGAGCAGCAACCCGCCGGGGAACCATGCCGCTTGGACCAGCGCGCCCGCGGCGCCGACCAGCACCCCGGCCACGGCGAGCAGGGCGTATCCGCCCAGGCGCAGGGCCGTCATGCCGTCACCCCCGCGAACAGGTCGTCCTCGCGGCCCGTCCCGGCCTCGCCCTTGACCAGCCGGTAGTGCTCATGGACGAACATCGGCTGGGCCAGGTCGTTGGAGAGCGCGAAGAAGGCTCCGTCCACCGCGATCTGGCTGGCGTGGGCGCGCATCGCCGCCGCCTTCGCTCCGGCATGGGCGGTGCCGTCGATGAACGCGGTGACGTCCGAGTCCGGCACCACTCCGGGGACGTCGTCGACCGTGGCGACCCCGGGGAAGAGCGAGTCACGGCCCGCGGCCCGCAGCCGGGCGAAGCCCTCCTCGACGGCCGAGCGCGGCACGCAGTTCCAGTAGACCTTCGCGATGTCGTGCGGCTCGCCGAGCTCGGGGCGGAAGTCCGCGTCGGCGGCCAGCTCCACGGCGCGCATCGCCACGCGGTGCGCCTGGATGTGATCGGGGTGGCCGTACCCCCCATGGGTGTCGTACGCGACGAGCACCTGTGGCCGGATCTCGCGGGCCACGGCCACCAGGTGCCCCGCGGCCTCGTCCAGGTCGGCCTGCCAGAAGCAGTCCGGCCGGTCGTTCTGCGGGGCGCCCATCATCCCGGAGTCGCGATAGCGGCCGGGACCGCCCAGAAAGCGGTGGTCCTCGACCCCCAAAGCGTCCATGGCCGCGGCGAGTTCGCCGATCCGGTGCGGACCGAGCGCGTCGTCGCGGTCGGCGGCGAGATGCGCGAGGGCAGGCGGGATGACCTCGCCTTCCTCACCGAGGGTGCAGGTCACCAGGGTGACGTGTGCGCCCTCGGCGGCATACTTCGCCATGGTCGCGCCGTTATTGATCGACTCGTCGTCCGGATGTGCGTGCACCAGCAGCAGACGACGGGCGGGAAGAGCGGTCATGGGCACAGCCTACGATTCGCACACCTGTGCCCACGGGTCGCACGCCCCGGCCCCGCTCGGAGTCAGATCTTCACGCCGCCGATCATGTCCGCCACATTGGTGGTGAGGTCGTCGATCGTCGGGGCTACCGAAGAACTCGCCAGGTAGAAGCCGAGGAGGACACAGACGACCGCATGGACTCCCTTCAGCCCTGCCTTGTTTACGAGCATGAAGACGATGATCAGCAATAGCACTGATACCGAGATCGAGAGCGCCACAGCGGCTCACCTCCAGATACACGCACTCGGACGGACAACATATTGATGCCACAGAGGGGCTACCCACTATGCGCAATCGATCATAACTATGGCGGTGTACACATGACTCGGTGCACGGGAGCATGACAGGGGCGCATGCCTGATCGCACGAACTTCCGCGCCCCCGGGGCGCTTTCTCGGTGGTTATGCGCCATCTCGCCGTCGCGCGGGGCCGGTTGGCTCCCGCGTCGTTCCGGCCGGACCGTGCCAGGGGCAACGTCGCCCCGGCCTACCGATCCGTACTCTCCCTCGCGATGATCCTGAGCCGTACGCTCGCCCTATGACCGGACAGCTCTCGTTCCCACGGCAGCACGCGCGGACCCAACGCTTCACCCTCGGGGCACCGCGGGCCCTGACCGTGGCCCCCGACGATTCACGCGTCGTCTTCCTGCGTTCCCGCTCGGGCACCGACCGGACCGGCCTCCTGTGGGTGCACGACCTCGCCGGGCAGCGCGAGTACCCCGCCGCCGACCCGGCCGAGCTGCTCGGCGGCGCCGGCGAGGAGCTGTCCCCCGAGGAGCGGGCGCGGCGCGAGCGCAGCCGCGAGGGGTCGGCCGGAGTGGTCGGCTACGCGGTGGACGCCGCCGTCGAGCGGGCCGCGTTCGCCCTCTCCGGACGGCTCTTCAGCACCGATCTGCCCGCGGGCACCACCCGTGAGCTGCGCGTCCCCGATCCGGTCGTGGACCCGCGCCCCTCGCCCGACGGCCGCCACATCGCCTATGCGGCGGGCGGGGCGCTGCGGGTCACGGGCGCGGACGGCGAGGACGACCGGGCGCTCGCGGAGCCGGAGGAGGACACCGTCACCTACGGCCTCGCGGAGTTCATCGCGGCCGAGGAGATGGACCGCTCACGCGGCTTCTGGTGGTCGCCGCGGAGCGACGCCCTGCTGGCCGCCCGCGCCGACGACGCCCCCGTACAGCGCTGGTGGACCGCCGACCCGGCCCACCCTGGCCGGAAGCCCGCGGAGGCCGCCTATCCCGCCGCGGGCACCGCCAACGCCGAGGTGCGGCTGCTTCTGCTCGGTCTGGACGGCTCCCGTACGGAGATCGAGTGGGACCGGGAGCGCTATCCGTACCTCGCGCGGGTGCACTGGTCGGCCTACGGTCCGCCCCTGCTTCTGGTCCAGGCCAGGGACCAGCGCAGCCAGCTCTATCTGGCCGTGGACACCGACACCGGACGGACCAGCACGGTCCATGTGGACGAGGACGCGGTTTGGCTGGATCTTTTCCCCGGGGTACCGGCCTGGACGGAGGACGGACGACTCGTCCGCATCGCGGACGAGGGCGGCGCCCGGGTGCTGATGGTCGGCGACCGCAAGTTGACGTCCGGCGCCCTCCAGGTGCGCGCGGTCCTCGACATCGGCACGGACGACGTGCTGTTCTCCGCCTCTCCGGGGACCGGTGCTCCGCTGCCCGAGCAGCCGGGTGAGATCGACGTCTACCGCGCCTGGTTCCGGGGCAGCGGCGACCAGGGCGGCTGGGAGCCGGTCGGCAAGCGGCCCTTCCCGGCGGTCCACTCCGCGACGCGCGGCGGTGAGGTGCTCGCACTGGCGTACACGGGGTTGGAGCGGCCCGGGGTGAGCGTGGAGATCCTCCGGCCCGCCGACCACGGCACGGCCGAGCACATCGCCGAGATCGCCTCGTACGCGGAGCGGCCCGTCATCACCGCCCGCCCCGAACTCCTCTTCGCGGGCAAGTGGGACATCCCCTGTGCCGTGCTGCTGCCCAGCGGCCACCGGGAGGGCGACGGACCGCTGCCGGTCCTGATGGATCCTTACGGCGGGCCGCACGGCCAGCGGGTGGTCGCCTCGCACAACGCCCACCTCACCTCGCAGTGGTTCGCCGACCAGGGCTTCGCGGTGGTCGTCGCCGACGGCCGCGGCACCCCCGGCCGCTCCCCGGCCTGGGAGAAGGCGGTGCGCGACGAACTGGCCGCGGTCACCCTGGAGGACCAGGTCGAGGCGGTGACGGCGCTCGCCGAGCGCTATCCGCTGGACCTCGGCCGAGTCGCCATCCGCGGCTGGTCCTACGGCGGCTATCTGGCCGCGCTGGCGGTGCTGCGCCGCCCGGATGTCTTCCACGCGGGCGTGGTGGGCGCCCCGGTGACGGACTGGCGGCTGTACGACACCCACTACACCGAGCGGTATCTGGGCCTGCCGGACGAACAGCCCGAGGTCTACGCCGCCAACGCGCTGATGACCGACGAGGGGCTGTCCGGCGCGGCGGAGACCGTCCGGCCGATGATGATCATCCACGGTCTGGCGGACGACAACGTGGTGGCCGCGCACACGCTGCGGCTCTCCTCGGCGCTGCTGGCCGCGGGCCGTCCGCACGAGGTGCTGCCGCTGTCCGGGGTGACCCATATGACCCCGCAGGAGCAGGTCGCGGAGAATCTGCTCCTGCTGCAGGTGGACTTCCTCAAGCGATCCCTCGGGATGCGGTAGCGCTCCGCGGGAAGAGCCGCAAGCTGCCGTCCTTCGTCTGCGGCTGCGTCGTGGCTGGTAGCGCCCACGCGGCGGAGCCGCACATCGACACAGCCCCGCGCCCCTTCGGGGCGCACCCAACCGCACCGGACGTCATCTGGCCGGTGGATCTTCGCCCCTGTGACATCAGCGGCTGCCGCCGCGGGGCCCGCGAAGATCCACCGGCCAGGTCCTGGCTGGGCCCCGGGGCCGCGCCGATCCGCCGTCACCAGCCCGGCGTCACCAGCCCGGCGGCGGTGCGGGAGGCGCGGGGGGCGCGGACGGCGGCGGGGGCGCGGCGGGCGGGGCCCCGGGCGGAGGGGGCACCAGCGGCGGGGTGCTGGGCGGCGGCGGGCCGTAACCCCCGCCGCCGTATCCCCCACCGCCGTAGCCACCGCTCCCGTCTCCGCCGCTCCCGTAGCCACCACTCCCGTCTCCGCTGCCCCCGTAGCCACCGCTCCCGTAGCCGCCGCCGTAGCCTCCGGCCCCGGAGCCGTCGTCGTAGCCCCCGGGCCCATAGCCGTCATAGCCGCCGTACGCCGGGGCGCCCGGCCCCGGCACCCCGGTGAACGCGGCGTCCTCCTCAACGCTCCGCCGAGCCAGCGCCAGGAGAGCGATCAGCCCCGCGATCGCCTCGAAGAAGCCGGTGAGCACGCTGAGCACGCCCACCGTCGGCAGATCGCTGAGGTGGTCCACATAGTCCAGCTTGATGTAGAGCGATGCCTCGCTGATCCCCGTCACCGTGACCAGCGCCGCCGCCGTCATCCCCAGCGGGCGCGCCAGCGGGGCACGCGCGAGCGCGGCCGCCGCGGCGGCCAGGCACAGCGCGACCGCCGCCCACGCCGTCCAGGCACCGGGCGGCGAGAGCAGGGTGGGCAGCGTGTGCTTGCCGGTGAGCAGGTACTTGTAGATCTCCCAGCCCCGCTCCTGGGCCCAGTAGATCTGCCAGGCGGCGATGACGGCCCCGCCGGCGCCCAGGAACAGCGCGCCGGTGACCGCCGCCCCGGGCGAGGGGCGGCCCGGCGGCCGGTCGGCGGGCGAGGCCAGGTGTCCGGGCGGGGCGAGGTCGGCGGGGCGGCGGGCGGCGGCCACCACGGCCAGCAGCAGCCCGCCGAGCACCACCTGCGCCCAGGCGCTGAGGTTGGCCCGCGTCTTCAGATCGCCGGGGATGCCCTGCAGCCAGTCGGAGTTCAGGTTCCACAGGCTGGGCAGGCGCACCGCGACGGTCACGACCGCGACCGTGCCGAGCGCGCCCGCGGCGGCCGGTGAGCGCAGGGCGGTGATCCCGACGACCGCGTAGACCAGCAGCAGCACCAGGTCGAGCAGGGAGGAACCGAAGATCCCTCCGGTGGCCCGGAACGGCAGCCCCGCCCACGTCCACCACAGATGGTTCGCCTCGTCGGCCTTGTCGAGGTCGTGGATGATCCACGCCAGCGAGATCAGCCCGAGAACCGCGCAGACGAGCGCCCCGAAAAGGCGCCCTCCGCTGTTGAGTATCCGTCCCTGCCCCATAGCCGTAGGTTTCCCCCGCCTCGTACCCCGGGCAACCGTCGCGGGGCGAAGAAAAATACGGATCGTGACCGTCCGGCGGCCGCGGAGGGGGTGCGACCGGCCGGGGCCACATGGCGCGCCCCGGCCGGTCCACGGCACCCGCACGGCCGTACGCAGTTCAGCCTGACGCGTCCGTATATCGGTGTTGCGACGGATGAGTTGCCGGTGTGTTAACGCGCTTCCTGCCCATAGAACATGCTTTGTCCATCCTGGCGGATCCCTGTCAAGCACGCCCGGACCTCGATCTGCCAAATCTTCGCTCAAGACTCGAATGAGCGGCACATCCACCCTCCCCGGCCCCTTGACTGGGCCGTTCCCCGATTGCGAAAGTCCGCTCAACCCGGTACGCACGCACCACCCTGGCGAGCGGGCAGCGACATGACGCGCATAGATAACGCGAGTTGACGGTGTGACACCAGTGCGGGGGGACGCTACGCGATGACGAGTCCATCCCAGTCCGGCGTGGTCGAGAAGGCCGCACCGGGCGCGGAGGGCGAGGCGCCGGCCGGTCTGGCGCCCCGGCAGCTGATGTGGCGGCGCTTCAAACGCGACCGCACGGGTGTCATCTCCGCATGCGTGGTGATCTTCTTCTTCGCCGTCGCCGTGCTGGCGCCGGTGATCTCCTCGCTGTACGGCAAGGATCCGTACACCACCTACGGCCTGGACCGGCCCGAGCTGCTGGACCCCCTCACCAGCTATCCGATGAAGCCCAACGGGGGCATCGACGGGGAGTTCTGGTTCGGCATCGAGCCCAAGCTGGGCCGCGATGTGCTGACCCAGCTCGTCTACGGCATCCGCACCTCGTTGCTGATCGGGCTGGCCGCGACCGTGCTGTCCACGGTCACCGGCATCGTGATCGGCGTGGTGGCGGGCTATCTGGGCGGCCGCACCGACTACTTCCTCGGCCGGCTCATCGATCTGCTGCTGTCCTTTCCGCAGCAGCTCTTCTTCGTCGCCTTCATGCCGGTGGTCACCGCGCTGTTCGTCAGCCCGCAGAAGGAGACACCCACCTATTTCCGGGTGACGGCCCTGGTGATGGTGTTGTGGCTGCTGGGCTGGATGCAGCTCGCCCGGCTGCTGCGCGGCCAGGTGCTGTCCCTGAGGGAGCGTGAGTTCGTCGAGGCGGCCAGGGTGACCGGCGCCTCGCCGTGGCGGATCGTCCGCAAGGAGCTGCTGCCCAACCTCGTCACGCCCATCCTGGTGCAGTCCACGCTGATGCTGCCGAACTTCGTGACGACGGAAGCGGCGCTGTCCTTCCTCGGCGTCGGCGTGGTGGAGCCGACCCCCGACTGGGGCCGGATGTTCGCCAAGGGCGCGAACTTCTACGAGGGCGACATCACCTACATGTTCTTCCCCGGCATCGCCATGGTGGTCTTCGTGGTCGCCTTCAACCTGCTCGGGGACTCGGTCCGGGACGCGATGGACCCGAAGACCACGCGGTGACCGGGGGGCCGGAGGGCCCGAGGCAGAGAACGGCAAGTCTTCCGTCCGATGAGGCAGGTGCAGTGACCACGATGACGCCGAAGAAGAACAGTCGCAGAGCCCGTACCTACGCCGTCGCCCTGGCCGCGGGCGCCCTGGCGCTCGCGGGGTGCAGCAGCGGAGGCGGCGGCTCGGACCCCAAGGAGTCGAACGAGCCCAAGATGGAGTCCCAGGACGTCACCCTGGGCACCGCCGCCGACTCCACCGGACCGGCCAAGGACCTGCCGGGCGCCAAGAAGGGCGGCACCGTCACGGTGCTGCAGCGGGACGCCTTCGAGCATCTGGACCCGGGGCAGATCTACGTCAGCGATGAGCTGATCGCGCAGACCCTCTACAACCGGACGCTGACGAACTACCAGTTCGACGACAAGACGGGCAAGGCCAAGCTGGTCGGCGACCTCGCCACCGACACCGGCAAGTCCTCCGACGGCGGCCGCACCTGGACGTACACCCTCAAGGACGGGCTGAAGTACGAGGACGGCTCGCCCATCACCTCCAAGGACGTCCGGCAGGCCGTCGAGCGGCTCTACGCGCCGTATCAGACGAACGGGCCGACCTATCTGCAGCAGTGGCTCTCCGGTGAGGGCCAGAAGTACCGCAAGGCGCTTCCGGACGGCCCCTACAAGGGCAAGCATCTGCCCTCGTCGGTGCTGGACACCCCGGATGACAAGACCGTCGTCTTCCACTTCGACCAGCCGCGCGCCGAGGTGCCGTTCGCGGTCGCCATGCCCAATATCGGCGCGGTGCCGCCGGGCAAGGACACCAAGGAGAAGTACGACAAGGCCCCGCTGGCCTCGGGCCCGTACAAGGTCCGGAACTTCAAGTCGGGCAAGGGCGTCGAGTTCGTCAAGAACGACCAGTGGGACCCCAAGACCGACTCGATACGCCATCAGTACGTCGACGGGTTCGACATCTCCTTCGGCCACCAGTGGGTGGACTCCACCCGCCGGCTCCAGGCCAACAAGGGCGCCGACCGGAACGGGATGACGCTCACCAACGCGGTCGACCCCTCGCAGATCTCCACGGTCCTCAAGGACAAGGAGGCGATGGCCCGGTCGCTGACCGAGACGCAGCCCTATGTGGACGTCGTCTCGATCAACACCGATCGGGTCAAGGACAAGAAGGTACGCGAGGCGATCGCCTGGGCCTTCCCCAGCGGGCAGTACCTCCAGCAGTTCGGCGGCCCCAAGGGCGGTGAGGTCGGCGGCGGGCTGGTCGGCCCCACGCTCAAGGGCTACGACCCCTCCTTCGACCCGTTCCAGAAGAAGAAGTACCCCGGCGGCAACGCCAAGAAGGCCAGGGAGCTGCTGAAGGAGGCGGGCAAGGAGAACTACGAGCTCGTCTACGCCTACGGCAACGGCGACACCCACCAGGACGCCTCGGTGGTCGTCCAGCAGGCCCTGGAGCGGGCCGGGTTCAAGGTGCAGAAGAAGGAGATCGACCAGTCGACCTATTACACGCAGATCGGAAAGGTCAAGAACAAGTTCGACCTGTACCGGTCCTCGTGGGGTGCCGACTGGCCGTCCGCCTCGACCGTGGTCCCGCCGCTGTACGACGGCAAGAACGTCTACGACGACTCCGCGAACTACTCGCACCTCGACGTCCCGGCGGTCAACGACGAGATCGGCAAGGTCGCCAAGGTCAGCGACCTCAGCCGGGCCACCTCGGAGTGGGTCAAGCTCAGCGAGAAGATCCTCACCGATGACGTCCCCGCGGTCCCGACCTTCTACAACCGGCTGTTCACCCTCTGGGGCTCGGGCATCGGTGGAGTGAAGTTCAACTCGGTCTACGGGGCCGTGGACCCGACGGCCGTCTTCATCAAGTAGCCGCGGCCGTACCCAGGCAGCGCAGACCCCGGCCGCACCCGTATCGGCGGGTGCGGCCGGGACCCGCCCATAGGAGGTGTCTCGTGGATCATGCCGGGCTCGCGGCGTCTGGCACGCACATCCGCCGCGTTGTCGTCGTCGCACGCAGCGCCGCTGCGCTCTCCTCCTCCGCCTTGCGGCTGCACGCTCCCCCAGCTACCGCTGGGTGGTGCCCCCTGACGCCGCTCCCTGATCCGGCCTGATCCACGAGACACCCCCTATCGGAAGATCACCGACGTCATGTTGAGATTCCTCGCCCGCCGGTCCCTCGGCGCGATCGTGATCCTGATCCTGATCAGCGCGATCACGTTCTTCCTCTTCTTCGCCCTGCCCGCCGAACCGGCCCGGCTCGCCTGCGGCAAGAACTGCGACCCCGTCTCGCTCGCCATGATCAACAAGAACCTGGGCCTGGACCAGCCGGTGCCGGTCCAGTACGCGAAGTTCATGGTGGGGATCGTCGCCGGGCGGGACTTCGCCATGGGGCACTGCAGCGCCCCCTGCTTCGGCTACTCCTTCGTCAGCCAGGAGCCCGTCTGGGGCACCATCGCCGACCGCTTCCCCACCACCCTCTCGCTCGCCCTCGGCGGTGCCGCCGTGTTCCTGGTCTGCGGGATCGGCATCGGCATGATCGCGGCCTGGCGGCGCGGCACCTGGATCGACAAGTTCTTCAGCTCGCTGTCGCTGCTCGGCGCCTCGATGCAGATCTACTTCGTCGGAGTGCTCGCCCTGGCCTGGTTCGTCAGCGGTTTGGGGATCATGGACCAGCCCGCCTACTACCCCTTCACCGACAATCCGGCGAAGTGGTTCAGCGGGATGCTGCTGCCCTGGGTGGTGCTCTCCCTGATCTTCCTGGCCAACTACAGCCGGATGACCCGCTCCCAGATGGTCGAGCAGTTGCAGGAGGACCATGTCCGCACGGCGAGAGCCAAGGGGCTCTCCGGCCGTACGGTCTTCTTCCGCTACGCCTGGCGCGGCGCCATCGCCCCCATCATCACCATCTTCGGCATCGACCTCGGATCGCTCTTCGGCGGGGCCATGGTCACCGAGTACACCTTCACCCTGCACGGCATCGGGCGGCTGGCGGTGGAATCCGTCCAGCTCACCGATCTGCCCATGCTGATGGGCGTGATGCTGGTCAGCTCCGCGGCCATCGTGGTGTTCAACATCCTGGTCGACGCCGCCTACGCCTTCATCGACCCGCGCGTGCGCCTCGCCTGACAGACCCGGAGCTGCCGAGATGACCACACTCACCAAGCCCGACGACGGCGCGACGCCCCCACCGGCCGGCCCCGGCGACGGCGCCTTCCTGTCCGTACGCGATCTGTACGTGCGCTTCTCGACCGAGGACGGCGTCGTCAAGGCCGTCGACGGCCTCTCCTTCGACCTCGAACGCGGCCGGACGCTCGGCATCGTCGGCGAGTCCGGCTCCGGCAAGTCCGTCACCAACCTCACCGTCCTGGGCCTGCACGACCCGCGCACCACCACCGTCAGCGGCGAGATCCTGCTGAACGGGCAGGAGCTGACCGGGGCGCCCGAGCGCACCCTGGAGCGGCTGCGCGGCAACACCATGGCGATGATCTTCCAGGATCCGCTGACCGCCCTGTCGCCGTACTACACGGTGGGCCGCCAGATAGCCGAGCCGTACCGCAAGCACACCGGCGCCTCCAAGAGCGAGGCCCGCTCCCGGGCGATCGAGATGCTGGAGAAGGTCGGCATCCCCAACCCCCGCCTGCGGGTGGACGACTATCCGCACCAGTTCTCCGGCGGGATGCGGCAGCGCGCGATGATCGCGATGTCGCTGGTCTGCGACCCCGATCTGCTGATCGCCGACGAGCCGACCACCGCCCTCGACGTCACCGTCCAGGCCCAGATCCTGGATCTGCTGAAGGACCTCCAGCAGGAGTTCGGCTCCGCGATCATCCTCATCACCCATGATCTGGGCGTGGTCGCCAACACCGCCGACGATCTGCTGGTGATGTACGCGGGCCGGGCCGTGGAGCGCGGTACGGTCCGCGAGGTGCTGCGCGCGCCCCAGCATCCGTACACCTGGGGGCTGCTGGGCTCCATGCCACGGCTGTCCTCCGCCGTGGACGAGCCGCTGAACCCCATCCCCGGCTCCCCGCCGAGCCTGCTCAGCCCCCCGCCGGGCTGTCCCTTCCATCCGCGGTGCCACTACACCGACCAGGTGGAGGGCGACCGCTGCGCCACCGAGCGGCCCGTGCTGCCGGACGGCCGCGGCGCCGCCTGCCACCTGGGCGCCGAACGGAAACAGACCCTCTTCACCGAGCAGATCAAGCCCCGGCTGGGCTAGGGGCCAGGGCCTAGGAGCGCTGACGCATGAGCATCGAGTCGGGCACACCCGAACCTCTCCTGGTCACCGAGAAGCTGACCAAACACTTCCCGATCATGGGCGGCTTTCCGTTCAAACGGAAGGTCGGGGCCGTGCAGGCGGTGGACGGGGTCGATCTGACCGTGCACGCCGGGGAGAGCTTCGGGCTGGTCGGCGAGTCCGGCTGCGGCAAGTCCACCACGGGCCGGCTGCTGACCCGGCTGCTGGAGCCCACCGCCGGGAAGATCACCTACCGGGGTCAGGACATCACCCACGCGGGCCGCAAGGAGCTGGCCCCGATCCGCTCCGAGATCCAGATGATCTTCCAGGATCCGTACTCCTCGCTGAACCCCCGGCAGACCGTCGGCACCATCATCTCCGGCCCCATGGAGATCAACGGCATCAATCCGCCGGGCGGCCGCGAGGCCCGGGTGCGCGAACTGCTGGAGATCGTGGGGCTCAACCCCGAGCACTACAACCGCTTCCCGCACGAGTTCTCCGGCGGCCAGCGCCAGCGCATCGGCGTGGCCCGCGCGCTCGCCCTGGAACCCATGCTGATCGTCGCCGACGAGCCGGTCTCGGCGCTGGACGTCTCCATCCAGGCGCAGGTCGTCAACCTGCTCCAGAAGCTCCAGCGGGAACTGGGCATCGCGTTCCTGTTCATCGCCCATGACCTCGCCGTCGTACGCCACTTCTCGCAGCGCGTCGCCGTGATGTACCTGGGCAAGGTGGTCGAGGTGGGCGACCGCGACTCCATCTACCACCGCCCCCGCCACCCGTACACCCACGCCCTGCTGTCCGCGGTGCCGGACGCGGCGGTGGTGATGGCCGAGGACGCCGAGCACACAGCGGACGCGGCGGACACCGGGGGCGCCTCGGACGCCTCGGACGCCTCGGGCGCCGAGGGGACCGCCCGCCGCCAACGCATCCGGCTCGCCGGGGACGTCCCCTCCCCCATCAACCCACCCTC
Source organism: Streptomyces sp. 11-1-2 (assembly GCF_003595545.1). Taxonomy (NCBI): domain Bacteria; kingdom Bacillati; phylum Actinomycetota; class Actinomycetes; order Kitasatosporales; family Streptomycetaceae; genus Streptomyces; species Streptomyces sp. 11-1-2. Next base: position 7,125,359 of record NZ_CP022545.1, on the reverse strand, counting down.
CGGCTGCCGCTTCCGCACCCGCTGCTGGAAGGCCCAGGACAAGTGCGCGCAGGAGGAGCCGCCGCTCCTGCGCCTGGACGGCAACCGCGAGGGCCATCTGTCCGCCTGCCACTTCCCCGAGGACCCGACCCTCCAGGCCCGCGAGGAGGACGTCGTCCTCGACCCGGCACTGATCGCGGCGGAGTCGGGGACGGGAGCGCCACCGCGCAAGGAGCCGTAAGGGACTGGCCCCTCTCGGGCTCAGAAGCGCAGAAGCCCGGGGCCCTATGCGGTCTCAGCGATCTCAGAAGCGCGAGAAGGCATGCGTACGGCCGATGGCGGTGAACCCGCGGCGGCCGTACCAGTGCAGCGGCCAGTCGTCCTGGTCGGCGACGAGGAACCGCAGCCCGCACCCCGCGGCGGCCGCGCGGCGCAGCGCCGCGGTCAGGACGGTGTCGGCGTGGCCGCGGCGCAGGTACGGCTCGGCCGTCGCCACCTCCTCGATCTGGGCGATCCCAGCGGCGGGCTCCAGATACAGATCGGCCCAGGAGGCGACCTCGCCGCCGCCGTCGTGGGCGGCGAGGAAGAGCACCTCCTCGGCCCCGGCCCGCCGCGCGGTACGCCGCTCCACGAGGTCGTGCACGGTCCGCTCGTCCGCGTCCGGCATCCACCGCCGCTGCTGCGCCGTCACCGCCCGCCGCAGCGACCCATGCGGATCCGGCCCCAGCTCCCGCTCCACCACATCGGCCGCCGTGGCCTCCGGCACCGGCCCGGTGTGGACCATCAGCACCTCGGTCACATGGCCGTACCCGGCCCGTTCGAGCGCGGGCACACAGAGAAGCCCCAGCGTCTCGTCATGGACCGTGATCCGGCGATGCGGAAGGAAGGCCATGACCTCGTCGGCGAGGGCGGGAAGGCCCTCGGGGTCGGCGGGCCCGACGATATGCAGCTGATTGTGCTCATGGGAGCGCGGGTAACCGCCATGCAGCACCAGGAATCCCCCCGGCACCTCTCGCACCTCACCGGCCTGACGACGGGCGAAGGAGATCCGGAAGTCCTGGACGCGCTCAAGGTCGTTCTGCGGCACCTCGCGATCATAGGCGAACCCGCACATCGGGGGCGTCCTCCGGGACGGGGCCGTAGACGGCGGTGGGGGCAGCCGTGTCGCCCCACAACCTGCCCATCCCCTCGTTCGGATGAACCGCCGTCCATGGGCGCCCGGAATGGGCAGTCCGCCCGTATGATCGCCGGTATGAGCCTCGAACGTGTCACGATCACGATCCCGAGCGAGACCCTGAGCGCGGCCAAGGACGCGGCGGACCGCGAGGGAATGAGCGTCTCGGCCTGGCTCTCGCGCGCGGCCGAGCGCGCGGCCAAGATCGAGGCAGGGCTGATCGCGGCGGAAGAGGTGCTCGCGGAGGTCGGACCACCCACTCCGGAGGAGCAGGCGTGGGTGGATGACTTCATGGACACGGTCACGAGGCACGTCGCGGACGACAGCTCCGGTGTTGACGATCACGCGGCCTGATTTCGCAAGTGCCCGGGGGGACAACCGATGACCGTACTGCGTCCCGTCGTCTATGACGCGGGGATGTTGATTGCCGCCGAGCGTTCCCAGACGAAGGTCTGGAGAGCTCACCGTGCCTATCTCACCGCGGGCGGCGTGCCCCTGGTGCCCGCGGCCGTGGTCGCCCAGGTGTGGCGGGACGGAGCGCGGCAGGCGCGCTTGGCGCAATTGCTCAAGGGCTGCGATGTGGCGGTCATGGACGAGACAGCGGCCCGGGAGATCGGGGAATTGCTGGCCCGAGCGGGAACATCCGATCCGGTGGACGGCGCCGTCGCGGTGCTCGCCGTGCGACAGCGGGCGACGATCGCCACCTCCGACCCCGACGACATTCGGCATCTGCTCGACCGGCTTGGCACCCTGGGCAAGCTGGTGGCCGTGCAGCGGGTCTGATCCAACTCCCCTCACGTGCCCCACGCCATGTTGACGAGGGCCACGCACATCACGAGGACCATCCCCACACCCTGCACGGCCGTGCCCCAGGCAGGCATGGACTCGCCCCTCCGGGACGCCGAGCGCCGCGCGAAGAAGGCGGTCACCAGTGCGATGACGCCAATGGGGGCGAACACGATGGACAGCCAGTCAGCTTGCACAGGGGTCATGGCGGACTTCCTTGGTTTCTCACCTCGGTGACAGGGCGGCCATCATCCGTGGAAGTGCTCGGGACCCCTCCCGAGCGAGGCTCACCGGTACGGACCGTACGGGCCCCGGTCAGCGCAGGTCGCGGAAGAACGTCCGTACGTCACCCACCAGCAGTTCCGGGACCTCCATCGCCGCGAAGTGGCCGCCCGCCCCGAACTCCGACCAGTGGGTGATCCTGTGGTGCGGCTCGGCGAGGCGGCGGATCGCGGTGTCGCCCTGGAAGACCGCGACGCCGGTGGGGACGCCGGAGCGTTCGGGGGGTGTGCCCCAGGCCGAGGCGGCCTCCTTGTAGAGGCGGGCGGAGGGGCCCGCAGTGTTGGTGAACCAGTAGAGGGAGACGTTCGTCAGGACCGCGTCGCGGTCGAGGGCGTCCGGTTTGTCGCCGTGGGCGGCGAACCAGTCGAGGTTCCAGGCCAGTTGGCCGGAGGGCGAGTCGGCGAGACCGTAGGACAGGGTCTGGGGGCGGGTGCCCTGGATGGCGGCGTAGCCGGACAGCTCGCGGTGCCAGCGTTCCACACCGGCCAGCCGGGAGCGCTCCGCCAAGGTCAGCTCCTCCGGTCCGGCCGGGTCGGCCGACCCCACGGTCACCAGCGCGTTGACGTGTACGCCGACGACCCGGGACGGCGCCACCCGGGCCACCTCGGGGGAGATCAGCGAACCGAAGTCGCCACCCTGCGTGCCGAAGCGCTCGTACCCCAGGCGCCGCATCAGCTCCGTCCACGCGGTGGCGATGCGGCGGACGCCCCAGCCGGGTTCGCGGGGCGGGGCGGAGAAGGCGAAGCCGGGGAGGGACGGGATGACGACGTGGAAGGCGTCGGCCGGGCCGCCCCCGTGTCCGCGCGGATCGGTCAGCGGGCCGATGATCTCGGTGAACTCCGCGACCGAACCCGGCCAGCCATGGGTGATCAGCAGCGGCAGGGCATCCGGCTCGGGTGAGCGGATATGGAGGAAGTGCACCCGCTGCCCGTCGATCCCCGTCGTGAACTGGGGGAACGCGTTCAGCCGCGCCTCCTGCGCCCGCCAGTCGAACCCGGCGGCCCAGTACCCGGCCAGCTCGCGGACGTGGTCGAGCGAGGCCCCGTCGGACCAGCCGGCGCCGGGGAGCGGTTCCGGCCAGCGGGTGTGTTCCAGGCGTCGGCGCAGATCGTCGCGGTCGGGCTGGGGGACGGCGATGCGGAAGGGGCGGATCTCCATGGCCCGCACGGTAGAGGCGATCGCGGACGGGGAGCGTCCGCGACCCTCGGCGGCCTGCGGCCCTCGGCAGTCTGCGCCGTCCGGCGGCCTGCGGCGCCCGGGGCCAGCGGCGCCGGATATGAAACGCTTGCGCCTCTCCTATCACCCGAGACGGGAATGGATCGCTCCAAGTCCTGTAACAGCACTTGAAATCTCGGGTGTTCTTACGGGACAGTGCTCTAGAAAGCGCTTGCCGAGCGAGGGACGTACCGCTCGGCTCGCGCTTCCCCCATCGCGCTTCCTTCCCCCATCGCGCTTTCTCCCCTCCATCGCGCCTCACCCACGTCGCTTCGCCCACCGCCCGCCACCCCGGACAGCGGTCATCGACGTGCGCCGTCGCCCGAGGGGATGTCAGATGGGGCCTAAGGCGGATCTTGGACCGGATCCTCGGGAGGCGCCATGCGCGGAGCCCCGTATTCCCTGCGTGCCAGGCGCGCGCTGTCCGCACTCTGCGTGTCCGCCGTCGCCCTGCCCCTGACGGCCTGCGGCGGCGGGGACGGCGGCGCCGAGGACGGTGTCGTCCGCTCGTCCTGGGGCGATCCGCCCAATCCGCTGGAGCCGGCCAACATCAACGACGTCCAGGGCGGCAAGGTCCTCGACATGATCTTCCGCGGGCTCAAGCGCTACGACCCAAGGACCGGCGAGGCCAAGAACGCGCTCGCGGACCGGATCGAGAGCTCCGACCAGCGGAACTACACCATCACCCTCAAGCAGGGCCGGCGGTTCGCCAACAGGGAGAAGGTCACCGCCGCGTCCTTCGTGAACGCCTGGAACTACGGCGCCCGGATCGACCACAAGCAGCGCAACGCCTACTTCTTCGAGTACATCGAGGGCTACGACAAGGTCCATCCCGCCTCCGGTGGCGCCCCCACCGCCAAGACCCTCTCCGGGCTGCGGGTCAAGGACGAGCGGACCTTCACCGTCCGGCTCACCCAGAAGTTCTCCACCTGGCCCAAGACGCTGGGCTACAACGCGTATGCGCCGCTGCCCCGGGCGTTCTTCGAGGACCATGCCGCCTGGTTGAGAAAGCCCGTCGGCAACGGCCCGTACCAGGTGCGGTCGTACACCAAGGGCTCGGTGATGAAGCTGCGCGCCTGGGGCGGCTATCGCGGCCCGGACAAGGCCCGTAACAAGGGCGTCGATCTGCGCGTCTACACCGACAACAACACCGCCTACACCGATCTCCAGGCGGGCAATCTCGATCTGGTCGACGATGTCCCGGCGCAGCAGCTCAAGTTCGTCCGCTCCGATCTCGGCGACCGCTACATCAACCAGCCCGCCGGGATCATCCAGACCCTCACCTTCCCGATGTACGACCGCGCCTGGAGCGGCCCGGCCAAGGCCAAGGTCCGCCGGGGCATCTCGATGGCGATCAACCGTGCGCAGATCACCGAGCGGATCTTCCACGGCACCCGTACCCCCGCGACCGACTGGACCTCGCCGGTCCTGCGCCGCCAGGGCGGCTACGAGCCGGGGCTGTGCGGGGACGCCTGCCGCTACGACCCGGCCCGGGCGCGCAAGCTGATCAAGGCGGGCGGCGGGCTGCCCGGCGGCCGGATGACGATCACGTACAACGCCGACAGCGGCTCCCACAAGGACTGGGTGGACGCGGTCTGCAACAGCGTCAACACCGTGCTGAGAAGCGACCGGGCCTGTGTCGGCAAACCGGTCGGCACCTTCGCCGACTACCGCAACAAGATGACGGGCAAGGAGATGACCGGGCCGTTCCGGGCCGGCTGGCAGATGGACTATCCGCTGATCCAGAACTTCCTGCAGCCCCTGTACTACTCCGGCGCCTCCTCCAACGACGGCCACTTCAGCGACACCGGCTTCGACCGGATGGTGAACCAGGCCAACGCCGCCTCCGCGGACGGCCGGGCCATCGCGGACTTCCGGGACGCGGAGAAGGTCCTCGCCCAGCAGATGCCCGCCATTCCGCTGTGGTACCAGAACGGCAGCGCGGGCTATTCGCAGCGGCTCAGCGAGGTGGCGCTCAACCAGTTCAGCGTCCCGGTCTACGCACAGATCAGGGTCGGCTGAGCCATGGGCCGCTATGCGCTGCGCCGACTGCTGCAGATGATCCCGGTGTTCATCGGCTCCACCTTCCTGATCTTCTTCATGGTGTACGCGCTCGGCGACCCGGTCGCCGCGCTCTTCGGCGACAAGGCCCCCGACCCGGCCACCGCCGCCCGGATCCGTAAGGACCTCTATCTGGACGAGCCGCTGTGGCGCCAGTACGCGCACTACATGGGGCAGGTGTTCAGCGGGCACTTCGGTACGGCCTTCAACGGGCAGCCGGTGACCGAGCTGATGGCGAGCGCGTTCCCTGTCACCCTCCGGCTCACCGTGGTCGCGGTCGTCTTCGAGATGGCGCTGGGCATCACCCTGGGCGTCCTCAGCGGACTGCGCCGCGGCCGGGGGCTGGACACCTCGGTGCTGCTGCTCACCCTGGTCGTGGTCGCCGTCCCGACCTTCGTCAGCGGCACGGTGCTGCAGTATCTGTTCGGCGTGACCTGGGGCTGGGCCAGACCGTCGGTCTCCCCGGCGGCGCCGCTGACCGAACTGCTGCTGCCCGGGGTGGTGCTGGGGCTGGTGTCGCTCGCGTACACCACCCGCCTCACCCGCACCTCCATCGTGGAGAACGCCCGCGCCGACTACGTCCGCACCGCCGTCGCCAAGGGGCTGCCGCGCCACCGGATCGTCACCCGCCATCTGCTGCGCAACTCGCTGATCCCGGTCGTGACGTTCATCGGCACGGACATCGGCGCACTCATGGGCGGGGCCATCGTCACCGAGCGGATCTTCAACATCCACGGCGTGGGCTACCAGCTCTACCAGGGCATCCTGCGCCAGAACTCGCCGACCGTCGTCGGCTTCGTGACCATCCTGGTGATCGTCTTCCTGCTTGCCAATCTGCTCGTCGACCTCCTCTACGCCGTGCTCGACCCGAGGATCCGGTATGCCTGAGCCCTTTGACACGCGCTACGACATGACCGAGGCGATCGCACCGGCCGGCGGCGGCGGTCCGATGGACCTCGCCACCCCCGGCTCCCAGACCCTGAAGGGCGGACCACGGCGCGGCCCCTGGCGCCTCCCCCTCCCCTGGCGCAAGGAGCCCGGCCGCCGCTCCGGCGGACCGGCCGCGCCCACCGGACGGGGGCTGTGGTCCGACGCCTGGCACGATCTGCGCCGCAACCCCGTCTTCATCGTCTCCGCGCTGACCATCCTCTTCCTCGTCCTCATCGCGATCTGGCCGCAGTTGATCGCGAGCGGCAACCCGTACCACGGCGACCTCGCCAGGGCGCAGGACGGCCCGGCCCCCGGCCACCCCTTCGGCTACGACCTCCAGGGCCGCGACGTCTACACCCGCACGGTCTACGGCGCCCGCGCCTCCATCACCGTCGGCATCTGCGCCACCCTCGGCGCGGCGCTGCTCGGCAGCGCGCTGGGCGGGCTCGCCGGATACTTCGGCGGCTGGTGGGACGCGCTGCTCTCGCGGATCGCCGATGTCTTCTTCGGCATCCCGATCCTCCTGGGCGGTCTGGTCTTCCTGTCAGTGGTCACCAGCGGCTCGGTCTGGCCGGTCGTCGGCTTCATCGTGCTGCTGGGCTGGCCGCAGATCTCCCGGATCGCGCGCGGCTCGGTGGTGACCGTCAAGGAGCACGACTACGTCCAGGCGGCGCGGGCGCTCGGCGCCGGCAACGGCCGGACGCTACTGCGCCATATCGCGCCCAACGCCGTGGCCCCCGTGATCGTCGTCGCGACCATCGCGCTGGGCACCTACATCTCGCTGGAGGCCACGCTGTCGTTCCTCGGCGTGGGGCTCAAACCGCCCACCGTCTCCTGGGGGATCGACATCTCCTCCGCCGCCACCCAGATTCGCAACGCCCCGCACATGCTGCTGTGGCCCGCCGGAGCGCTGTCCGTCACGGTGCTCGCGTTCATCATGCTCGGCGACGCGGTGCGCGACGCCCTCGATCCCAGGCTGCGATGAGGAGCTGAGCTGCCGTGACCCACCTGCTGGAGGTACGCGACCTCCGCGTGGAATTCCGCACCCGGGACGGGGTCGCCGAGGCCGTCGGCGGGGTGAGCTACGGCCTGGACGCGGGCCGCACCCTCGCCGTGCTGGGCGAGTCCGGGTCCGGCAAGTCCGTGACCGCCCAGGCCGTCATGGGCATCCTCGACTCCCCGCCCGGCCGGGTCACCGGCGGCCAAGTGCTGTTCCGGGGGCGGGATCTGCTGACGATGGGCGCGCGGGAGCGCCGCCGGATCCGGGGCGCCGCGATGGCGATGATCTTCCAGGACGCACTCTCCGCCCTCAACCCGGTGATCCCCGTGGGCGCCCAGCTCGCCGAGATGTACGAAGTGCACCGGGGGATGTCCCGCAAAGACGCCCGGCGGCGGGCGGTCGAGCTGATGGACCGGGTCCGCATCCCGGCGGCGGGGCAGCGGTCCGGGGACTATCCGCATCAGTTCTCCGGGGGGATGCGCCAGCGCATCATGATCGCCATGGCGATGGCGCTGGAGCCGGAGCTGATCATCGCCGACGAGCCGACCACGGCCCTGGACGTCACCGTCCAGGCCCAGGTCATGGACCTGCTCGCGGAGTTGCGCCGGGAGTACGCCATGGGGCTCGTCCTCATCACCCATGACCTGGGCGTGGTCGCGGACGTGGCCGACACCATCGCCGTGATGTACGCGGGCCGGATCGTGGAGACCGCACCGGTGCGCGACCTCTACCGCCGCCCCGCCCATCCGTATACACGCGGACTGCTGGACTCCGTGCCGCGCGTGGACCAGCGGGGCGAGCGAGGCCACCGGGGCGGGGAGCTCTACGCGATCAAGGGAGCGCCGCCCAGCCCCCTCGCCATGCCCTCCGGCTGCCCCTTCCACCCACGCTGCCCGCGCGCCCAGGAGGTCTGCCGCGTCGAACGGCCGCCGCTGTACGAGGTGGTGACGGCGGGTGCGTACCCGGCGGGGACGTCTCCGGCGGGCGCGACCCCGGGGGGTGCGTCCCCGGCGTCCCCCGCGTCCGGCGGGCGGACCAGCGCCTGCCACTTCTGGAAGGAGGAGCTGCATGCCTGAGCGCATGTCCGATCCCGACGGGCCGGTCCTGGAGGTCCGCGACCTGGCCAAGCTCTATCCCCTGACCCAGGGCGTGGTGTTCAAGCGACGGGTCGGCGCCGTCCGGGCGGTCGACACGGTCTCCTTCGCCCTGCGGCGCGGGGAGACGCTCGGCATCGTCGGCGAGTCCGGCTGCGGTAAGTCCACCGTCGCCCGGCTGCTGGTCAGCCTGGAACGGCCGACCGCCGGGACGATCCACTACCGGGGCGAGGACATCACGCGTCTCTCGGGCCGCGCGCTGCGGGCCGTCCGCCGCAACATCCAGATGGTCTTCCAGGACCCGTACACCTCGCTCAACCCGCGTATGACGGTGGGCGACATCATCGGCGAGCCCTTCGAGATCCACCCCGAGGTGGCCCCCAAGGGCGACCGGCGGCGGGCGGTCCAGGAGCTGCTGGAGGTCGTGGGCCTCAGCCCCGAGCACACCAATCGCTATCCCCACCAGTTCTCCGGCGGCCAGCGCCAGCGCATCGGCATCGCCCGGGGCCTGGCGCTGCGGCCGGAGGTCATCGTCGCGGACGAGCCGGTCTCGGCGCTGGACGTGTCGGTGCAGGCGCAGGTGGTCAATCTGATGGAGCGGTTGCAGGACGAGTTCGGCCTGGCGTACGTCTTCATCGCCCACGATCTGTCGGTGGTCCGGCACATCGCCGACCGGGTCGCCGTGATGTACCTGGGCCGCTTCGCCGAAATGGGAACGGGCCCCGAGATCTACGACCACCCCACGCATCCGTACACCCAGGCCCTGCTGTCCGCCGTCCCGGTGCCCGACCCCGGGGCCCGCACCCGCCGGACCCGCATCCTGCTCCCCGGCGACGTCCCCTCCCCGGCCAACCCGCCCTCCGGCTGCCGCTTCCGCACCCGCTGCTGGAAGGCGCAGGAGCGCTGCGCGGCGGAGGTGCCGGTGCTGGCGGTGCCGACGGGCCTGGCGGGCCCGGCGGCCCATGCTTCGGCGTGCCACTTCGCGGAGGAGCGCGTGGGGGTCAGGGCATGATGTCGAATATGCTCCCGCCGGACCCGTACCCCGGCCCGCCGCCGTACCCCGGCTCGCCGCCCTGCCCCGGGCGCAGCCGGTGCACCGGGTGGACACGCAACTGAACTTGGGGCGCGAACGCCTGCATGGCGGTGGAGAGCCGGGTGTGGTCCACCTTCCACAAGGCGATGAACCGGCTGTTCCTGACGACCTCGTGCTCGATATGCGGCGCGATACCCGCGCTGAGCTGCGGGGTGAGCCCATGGTTGGGGCCGGGGGGGTCCGGCACGCCCGGCCGCAACTTCAGACCTATCCGCCGTATCGGCCTCTCCATGGTCTTTTTCGTGGACCACAGAACGACGGCTTCGATGTCCCACCACGGCACGACGGCGGTGAACCGGCGGTAGCACGTCACGGGGCCGCCCAGGGTTACGCCCGACTCATCGGCCCGGAAGGCCACCAGCCGCTTCCAGCCGACGCCCGAGAAGAGCTGCCAGGGCATGCGGGTGTAGTACGCCTGATAGAGCGGAGAGTGAGGGGCAGTCATGCCACGACCCTACGAGGTGCGGCGCGACGCCGTCTCGCGCCTTCGGCGCATTTGAGCATGGGTCGGCAGGTGGGGAGCGGGGCGCCGTCGCCGAGCGCCGGCCGCCGGGAGTGAGCGCCGGTGGCGGCGCCCGTGCTCGGGGCCGAGGCCGTTGCCGGACTGCCGGACCACCTCCAGCTTGGCGGGGGGGTGGGGTACCCCCCTTGAAAAACGTTTGACTAAATAGTTGCGTTAGATCAAGCACTTCCGGAAGGGGGTCGGGAGGGGGCACATCACCCTTCGATGCGGTCGAACTCCCCCGCCCTCGCTGCCCGCAGGAACGCGCGGAGCGCGGCCGGGGTGGTGGATATGACGACCTCCGGGTCGTCGCTCTCGCGGAGGTGTGGGGTGCCGACGGAGTCGGCGGCGAGTTCGACACACGTGTCGGAATGTCCCTCGCTGAAGCTCGACTTGCGCCACCTGAGGTGAGACATCAGCGCCCTCCTAGAGCAGGGGATACAGGAGTCGCTGGATGAGGCCCAACGAGTCCTTGGCGTCATGCGCCTCCGGTGAAACCGTTGCGTCCACGGGAGGCAACGCCACTTCGCACACCTTAGCGAAGGCATCGCCGTATCGAACGAGATCGCTACGGTCACCCAGGTAGAGCGACTTCTCCACGTGTCCCACGACCACTGTGCTCAGTTCCCATACCTCGGGCTGGATCAGCTCGAAGGACGTGCCGAACGCCACCGGCCCGTCGAACGGCATGACCTGCAGGGTGACGTTCGGCAGACGCGACAGCTCGATCAGTCGCAGCAACTGACCCCGCATGAGGCGAGGGCTGTTCAACGTCGCGCGAAGGGCCGCTTCGTGGACGACCGCGTGGAGCCGGGGAGCGCGCTCGCCGAGCAATACCTGCTGGCGCTTAAGCCGGAATTCGATGGCCAGGTCATCCTCTTGCCGGGAGGTGCGGACGTATCCAGCACGGTGGATGGCCGCCGCGTACTCGGGAGTCTGCAGCAACCCGGGTACGAACATGGGCTCGTAGCAGTGGAACGCACGGGCACCAGCCTCCAACTCGGCGACGTCCAGCAGTGACGGCCGCACCCGCTCCCGGTACTCCGTCCACCACCCCTTGCCCGACGCCTGCCCCATCTCGATCAGGGCGTCAACGTAGGTCGAGTCTTCACTACCACCAGCCACTGCGAGGGAGCGCAACCGCTCCGGTGACAGACCAGTCCGGCCGGACTCGACGTTACTGATGTGCGACTGCCGCATTCCCATGACCGCCGCGCTCTCCCCAACGCTCAGACCAGCGTTTTCGCGCAACTTGCGCACCTCCGAGCCGAACCGGCGCTGACGATACGTGGGATTTGCCCTCAGCCCCATACGCCCCTCCTCGACATCGCTCAGCAGTATGCCCCAGCCAACGAGGTTGTGGATTCACAACCCCGTTGGCTACCTTACGTATGGCGCCAGTCACAATAGGCACTCAACCGGAGGCTGCCCCATGCGCATGCCCGAAGAGCCCTGGTCCTACGGCCTGTTCATCCCCCACGACCCACGCGCCGTGAGCGTCGTACGGGCCACCATCCGCCACATCCTCAAGGCGGCGCGGCTCGACTGCATCGTCGACAGGGCCGAACTGCTCGTGTCGGAGTTGGTCACCAACGCGTACCGGAACACCACCACCGATGCGTACGTCAGCATGGACTGGGAGCCGATGCCACCCGACTTCCGGGTCACCGTATGGGACTCCGGCTGCGGGTTGCCGCAGCCGGTGACGGCGAACGTCGAGGACGAGAGCGGGCGCGGGCTCACGCTCGTCGAGTCGTGCTCCGACACCTGGGGCGTGCACGACTACACCGACAAGGACGCGGGCGTCACCGGCAAAGCCGTATGGTTCACGCTGACCCCGCAGCCACCCGCGATGGGGCAAACTGGATGAACATTGGCCTCCAGCGATCACCCTACGTGGACGACCTACGGCATACCGGAGGAGACAGCGCCGTGAGCACACAGCCCATAGAGGACTCCCACGACGAGCCGCTGTTCCCCATGCCGCCGCTGACCGAGCAGGCTCTGCGGGTCGCTGTGCGCTCCCTCGACCTCAGCGCGGCCGTCCGATTCGAGGAGGAATTCCACAGCGCCTGGCAGGAGGCGGTGCAGACGGACAGCACCGTCCCCATGCACACTTTCCTCCACCGCTGGGGGGTCTTCGTTGCTCTGCGGCGCCACCCGGACCGGGCTCGACGACTCCACGAGTTGGAAGCGGCCGTCGCCGATGCACCCAGCATCGAGGACGCCCGGCGGGCCTCTGCACAGATCGGGGTGCTGTTGGACACCGCGCGCCGTGAGGTAGCGGGGTGAGCGACTGGACCTGGGAGTACCTTCCCGATGCCGAGAACGTGGTCGGCGGTCTGAATCCGCAGATCAAGAACGATGTGGAGCGACTCGCCCAACGGCTGGCCGACGCCGCTGCCGTCAAGTACGTCGGCGACCCACCGATTCATGAGTCCGGGGTTTCGAACTTACTCGACCATGCAGAGGGCCGACTGATCGTCTGGTATCAGGAGCATCGTCGCTTCACCACCGTCTTCGTCGTCCGGGTACAGCATTGGCCCGAGTCGGACGAGGTCTGAACGACGGCGAGGGCCGCCCGGACCGTGGTGATCACGGTCCGGGCGGCCCTCGTCGTTCAACAGCGGGCCCGCGCGGCAGCGCTAGGCGTGGACCACGTCCTTCTCCTCCGCGAAGTGGCACGCCGACTCGTGTGCCGCGGGCGAGTCCGATCCGGCGAAGCGCTCCGGGATGGCCAGGAGCGGGATCTCCTTGGCGCACTTGTCCTCGGCCTTCCAGCAGCGGGTGCGGAAGCGGCAGCCGGAGGGCGGGTTGGCCGGGGAGGGGACGTCGCCGGTGAGGATGATGCGTTCGCGGCCCTCGCGCGACTCCGGGTCCGGGACCGGGACGGCCGACAGCAGCGCCTGGGTGTAGGGGTGCGTCGGGTGGTCGTAGATCTCGGTGTCGGAGCCGATCTCGGCCATCTTGCCCAGGTACATCACGCCGACCCGGTCGGAGATGTGCCGGACGATGGACAGGTCGTGGGCGATGAAGATGTAGGACAGGTTGAACTCGTCCTGCAGGCCCTCCATCAGGTTGATGACCTGTGCCTGGACGGAGACGTCGAGCGCGGAGACCGGCTCGTCGCAGATGATGATCTCCGGGTTGAGGGCGAGCCCGCGCGCGATGCCGATGCGCTGGCGCTGGCCGCCGGAGAACTGGTGCGGATAGCGGTTGATGTACTCGGGGTTGAGGCCCACGACGTCCAGCAGTTCCTGGACCTTGCGGCGCCGGTCGCCCTTGGGAGCCACCTCGGGGTGGATCTCGAAGGGCTCCCCGATGATGTCGCCCACCGTCATACGCGGGTTGAGCGAGGTGTACGGGTCCTGGAACACCATCTGGATGTTGCGGCGGACGGCCCGCAGCGCGCGGCCCGACAGCCTGGTGATGTCCTGGCCCTTGTAGAAGACCTCGCCCGCGGTGGCGGTCTCCAGGGTCATCAGCAGCTTGGCGACGGTGGACTTGCCACAGCCGGACTCGCCCACGATGCCGAGCGTCTCGCCCTGGTAGAGGTCGAAGGAGATGCCGTCGACCGCCTTGACCGCGCCGATCTGCCGCTTGAAGAGGATGCCCTGGGTCAGCGGGAAGTGCTTGACCAGATTGCGCACCTGGAGGATCGGCTCGCCGCGGTCGACCTTGGCCTCGATGGCCGCGACCGCCTCGTCCTCGGTGGCGGCGTCGACCGTCTCCACCTCCGTGACGTTGGGGGTGGCGTCCACGGCCGGTTCCATGGCCGCCTCGTTCTTCTCGGTGTCAGCCATGGAGGGTCTCCTTCCAGAAGTGGCACGCGCTGCCGCGGCCCGGCAGCTCCGTGCCGTCCTGCTCGGTGACCGGCACCAGCGCGGGGACGTCCGTACGGCAGATGTCCTCCGCCTTGGGGCAGCGCGGGTTGAAGGCGCAGCCCGAGGGGATCTTGAGCAGGTTGGGCGGCAGCCCCTTGATCGCGTAGAGCTCCTGTCCCTTGCGGTCCAGGCGCGGGATGGAGTCCAGCAGGCCCCGGGTGTAGGGGTGGGCCGGGCGCTTGTAGAGCTCGTGCACGGGGGCGGTCTCGACGATCCGTCCCGCGTACATCACGGCGATCTTGTCGGCGACGTCCGCGACCACGCCCAGGTCATGGGTGATCAGGATCAGACCCATGTTGTACTCACGCTGAAGCTCCGCGAGCAGGTCCATCACCTGGGCCTGGACGGTGACGTCGAGGGCCGTGGTCGGCTCGTCGGCGATGATCAGGTCCGGCTCCAGCGCGAGCGCCATGGCGATCATGATGCGCTGGCGCATACCGCCGGAGAACTGGTGCGGGTAGTCGCTCACCCGCTCCTTTGCCGCCGGGATGCGGACCCGGTCCATCAGCTCGATGGCCTTGGCCTTGGCGTCCTTCTTGGACAGGCCCTGGTGGACCCGGAACATCTCGCCGAGCTGATAGCCGACGGAGAGCACCGGGTTCAGCGAGGAGAGCGCGTCCTGGAAGATCATGGCGATCTTCCGGCCGCGGATCTTCCGGCGCTCCTCCCCCGACATGGTGAGCATGTCCTCGCCGCGGAAGAGGATCTGGCCCTGCGGGATCTTCCCGGGCGGCATGTCGAGGATGCCCATGATCGCCTGGGCGGTCACCGACTTGCCGGAGCCGGACTCGCCGAGGACGGCGAGCGTCTCACCGGCGTCGACGCTGTAGTTCACGCCGTTGACGGCCTTGGCGACACCGTCCCGGGTGTGGAACTCCACATGCAGATCGCGGACTTCCAGCAGTGGGGTGCCGTCGTCGCCTGCACCCTCGCGGACGGCGTCGTCCGCGGTCTTCTCGATGGTGGTCACGTACGCCCTCCTCAGCGCAGCTTGGGGTCGAGGGCGTCGCGGACCGCGTCGCCGAGCGTGATGAATGCGAAGACCGTGAGGCTCAGCATTCCGGCCGGGAACAGCATCACATGCGGGTTGTCCCGGATGGCGTCCTTGGCCGACGAGATGTCGATGCCCCACGAGATCGTCGGGTCGGCGAGGCCGAGACCCAGGTACGACAGCGTGGCCTCGGCGGAGATGTAGGCGCCGAGCGAGATCGTCGCGACCACGATGGTGGGCGCGAGCGCGTTGGGCAGTACGTGCCGGAACAGGATCCGGTTGGTGCCCGCGCCGAGGGCGCGCGCCGCGGTGACGTAGTCCGCCTGCTTGGCCGTGATCACCGAGCTGCGCATCACGCGGGCGATGGTGGTCCAGCCCAGGAAGGCGAGCGCCGCGATCACCACGTACACCTTGCGCTCGGTGAACGCGTTCAGCACGACCATCGAGCCGAGCAGGAACGGCAGACCGAAGAAGATGTCGACGATGCGGGAGACGACCGAGTCGATCCAGCCGCCGAAGTACCCGGCCAGCATGCCCAGCAGGCCACCGAAGATGGTGACCACGGCCGTCACCCCGACACCGACCATGATGGAGGCGCGGGTGCCGTAGATGACCCGGGCGTAGATGGAACGGCCCTGCCCGTCGTACCCGAACCAGTCGGCCTGGAAGAAGTGCGTCAGCTCCGGCTTGGTCAGGAAGTGGTTGGTCAGGTCGCCGTCCTTGGGGTCGGCGCCGCTGAAGAGACCGGGGAACATCGCGATGCTGAGCAGCAGCACCAGCAGCACCGCCGAGACCCAGAACAGCGGCCGGTGGCGCAGCTCGAACCAGGCGTCGCCCCACAGGGAGCGCGGCTTGCCCTGGGAGGCGGGGCCGGCGGGGGCGGTGTCCACCTCGGTCGGCGGGGCCACGGCGTCGACCGCCGTGTCGACCGCCGTACCGGACTGGGATTTGGTCATGTCAGGCATACCGGATCCTCGGGTCCAGGACCGCGTACAGCAGGTCGACGACTAGGTTGATCAGCAGGATGACGAGGACGAAGACGGTCACGACCCCGACGATCGTGGAGCCCTCCCGCCGTCCGAGCGCGTTGAACAGCAGATTGCCGACACCCTGGACGTTGAAGATGCCCTCGGTGACCACCGCGCCGCCGACCAGCGCGCCGACATCGGTGCCGAGGAAGGTGATCACGGGGATCAGCGAGTTGCGCAGCAGGTGGACGCCGATGATGCGGCGGCGCGGCAGGCCCTTGGCGAGCGCGGTGCGCATGTAGTCGGCGCGCAGGTTCTCGGCGAACGTGGTCCGGGTCAGCCGGGCCACATACGCCATGGAGAGCATCGCGAGGACGAAGCCGGGCAGCAGTAGCTGCTCCACGTCCATCGAGTTCTGCACATTCGGTGGCAGCCAGCCGAGCTCGTCGGCGAAGATGAACCGGGCCAGGTAGCCGAGGACGAAGACCGGCATCGAGATGACGATCAGCGTGAAGATCAGGACGCCGGTGTCCACGGCGCGGCCGGCCTTGAGACCGGCCCAGGCACCGAGCCCGATGCCGACGATGATCTCGATGGTGAGGGCCACCGCCGCGAGGCGGAGGGTCACCGGGAAGGCCATCCCCATCTCCTCGGAGACCGGGCGACCGCCGAAGGTCTTGCCGAAGTCTCCCTGGAAGAGGTTGACCATGTAGTCGATGTACTGCCTCCACAGAGGCTGGTCCAGCCCGAACTCATGGCGGAGGGACGCGACCTGCGCGGGGTCCGCGGCCTTGTCTCCCCACATCGCCCGGATAGGGTCACCGGGCAGTACGTGGACCATGAGGAAAATAATCAGAGTAGTCCCGATGAACACCGGGATCATCTGGAGCAGTCGCCTGGCGACATAGCGCCCCATCATGCCTCCATGCCGTTGGGGGGCGGCGGGGGCCACGTCTCGTCTGCGCCACGCGGGTGGGGGGATGAGCTGCGGGCCTCACGCCTGCGGGCCGGTGCCGCCGCTCCCCGGTGGGGGAGCGGCGGCACCGGCCGGCGGTCCCGATGATTACTTCTTCTTCACCTGGACGTCGGTGAAGATGGGGTCACCGTCCTGGCCGTAGGGGATCTTCCCCAGGACCTTGTTGGACTGGCCGCTGTTGACCTTGTAGAACCACAGCGGGATCGCCGGCATGTCCTTGGCGAGGACCTGCTCCGCCTGCTGGTAGAGCTTGACGGTCTCATCCAGGGTGGCGGCCTTGTCGGCCTTGGCGGCAAGCGAGTCGAACTCCTTGTTGGCGTAGCCGCTGGTGTTACCGGCCGCCTTGGAGCCGTACAGGTCCCTCATGAAGTTCGAGTTGACCGGGTAGTCGAGCACCCAGCCACCGCGGTACATCGACTTGACCTGGTGCTTGTCGCGCGCGTTCAGGTCGGCCTGGAAGTCGGGCTTGGAGTCGCCGACGCAGTCGACGCCGGTGGCCTTGCGGATGCTGTTGCAGACCGCGTCCACCCAGGGCTTGTGGTCCTGGTCGGCGTTGAACTGGATCGAGATCTTGTTGCCCGGGACACCGCCGCCCTCCTTGATGAGGGCCTTGGCCTTGGCCGGGTCGTAGGTGACCTGCTCCTTGAGCGCACCGGCCTTGTAGCCGATCACGCCGCGGGCGACATAGCTGTCGGCCGGGGTGCGGGAGCCGTGGAGCACGGTCTTGGTGATCGTGTCACGGTCGATCGCCATGGACAGACCCTGGATGACCTTGGGGTCGATGTTCTTGAACTGCTTGGTGTAGAAGGCCGGGACGACCGACTGGACCGCCGAGTACTCCTCGTCGATCGCGCGCTTGCCGAGGTCGGACTTGTAGTTGGTCAGCGCGGTGGTCGGGACCTGCTCGATCCAGTCGAGGTTGTTCGAGCGAATGTCCGAGTAGGCGGCGTCGGCGGTGGTGTAGTTCTTGAAGTCGATGCCGCCGTTCTTGGCCTTGTTCGGGCCCTGGTAGCCGTCGAACTTCCGGACCTTGATCAGCTTCTTGTGGTCCCAGGAGACGAACTTGTAGGGGCCGTTGCCGACCGGCTTCTCACCGAAGCCCTTGGGGTCCTTGAAGAACCCGGTGGGCAGCGGGGCCCACACGTCATAGCCCAGCTTGTAGGCGAAGTACGAGACCGAGCTGTTGAGCTCGATCTTGAACTCGTTGTCGTTGACGACCTTGAGGCCGGACATCTTGTCGGCCTTGGGCTTGCCCTTGTCAGGGTGGACGTCCTGGTAGCCCTTGATGTCCTGGAACCAACTGGAGTTGGTCTGGTTGTTCGACACGTTGGCCGACCAGTTCCACGAGTCCACGTAGGACTTGGCGGTCACGGTCTCGCCGTTGTGGAACTTCCAGCCCGGCTTGAGCTTGACGGTCCAGACAGAGGAGTCCTTGTTGGGGGTGACCGACTCCGCGTTGACGTACACCAGCTTGCCGGTGCCCGGCTCGTAGTCCACCAGCCCGGCGAAGATCTGCTTGAGGACGCGGCTGCCCTGGCTCTCCTTCGCGTTCGCCGGCTGCAGCGGGTTCTGCGGCTCGCTCAGCTGGGCGGTGAGTATCCCGTTCGGGTCCGCCGAGCCCTTGTTCATGTCATTGCTGCCGCTGTCGCTGTCGCCGCCACCACAGGCGGTTGCGGCCAGCGCCACAACTGCTGCCAACGCGACCCACTTGGCGCTCTGCGCACCGCGCATGGGTTTGCCTCCTCAGGAGTCCACTGTCACTACGAGAGGGGGCGCCCGGAGACACGCTGACACCCCTGACAGCGAAAGGGACCGGAACCCCCCAGATGTGCTCGTAGGTCCGCGCTCCCCACAGCGTGTGACCCATTGACCCGAGCTCAATGGACCCCATGATTGAGCACGTCCGGCCCTTAAACCACACCTTATGGGTCTCGCTTTGGTCACAGCATCTACGCGCGGAGCTTCGAAATCCGGACAAAACTGCCCCAGACAGACACACGCGAAACGGACTGTTAACACATCATGCGGAGTCTGGGCTCCGATACCCGGACGCCCAGATCCGGATAACCGCTTGACTGGCACCTTCCTGACATGACAACGGCCCGGACCCCCGCCGTGGAAGCGGGGGTCCGGGCCGTTGGCAGCTCACTGACGCACAGGGGGGCGCCTACGCTCCGTGATCGGCTCCGGAGTGCGCATCGGCGCACGGAGCGGGTCCCGGTGTCCGGCGCCCGGGCGTGAGCGTCAGCGCTTGGCGCGGGAGGCGCTGCGGGCGCGCTCCTTCTGGTCCAGCACCAGCTTGCGGATCCGCACCGTCTCCGGCGTCACCTCGACGCACTCGTCGTCGCGGCAGAACTCCAGGGACTGCTCCAGCGAGAGCAGCCGCGGCGGGACCAGGGACTCGGTCACATCAGCGGTGGAGGACCGCATGTTGGTGAGCTTCTTCTCCTTGGTGATGTTGACGTCCATGTCGTCGGAGCGGGAGTTCTCGCCGACGATCATGCCCTCGTACACCTCGGTGCCCGGCGAGGTGAAGAGCACGCCGCGCTCCTGGAGGTTGGTCATCGCGAAGGCGGTCACCGCGCCCGAGCGGTCGGCCACCAGCGACCCGTTGTTGCGGGTCTTCAGCTCGCCGAACCACGGCTCGTGGCCCTCGTGGATGGAGTGCGCGATACCGGTGCCGCGGGTCGCGGTCAGGAACTCGGTACGGAAGCCGATCAGACCGCGGGAGGGGACGATGAACTCCATACGGACCCAGCCGGAGCCGTGGTTGGACATGTTGTCCATCCGGCCCTTGCGGGTGCCCATGAGCTGGGTGACCGCGCCCATGTGCTCCTCGGGCACATCGATGGTGATGCGCTCGATCGGCTCGTGGAGCTTGCCGTCGATCTCCCGGGTGACCACCTGCGGCTTGCCGACGGTCAGCTCGAAGCCCTCCCGGCGCATGGTCTCCACCAGGATCGCCAGCGCCAGCTCGCCCCGGCCCTGCACCTCCCAGGCGTCCGGGCGGTCGGTGGGCAGCACGCGCAGCGAGACGTTACCGATCAGCTCGCGCTCGAGCCGGTCCTTGACCAGCCGCGCAGTGACCTTCCGGTCCTTCACGGCCGACTTGTCGGCGCCCTTGCCGCCGGGGCCGCGGCCGACCAGCGGAGAGGTGTTGGTGCCGATGGTCATCGAGATCGCGGGCTCGTCGACGGTGATCAGCGGCAGCGCGATCGGGTTCTCCGGGTCGGCCAGGGTCTCGCCGATCATGATGTCCGGGATACCCGCGACCGCGCAGATGTCACCGGGGCCGGCCACCTCGGCGGGCTTGCGGGTGAGCGCCTCGGTCATCATCAGCTCGGTGATCCGGACATTGGAGATGGTGCCGTCGCGCTTGATCCACGCGACCGTCTGCCCCTTCTTCAGCTCGCCCTGCTCGACCCGGAGCAGCGCGATACGGCCGAGGAAGTTGTCCGCGTCCAGGTTGGTGACATGGGCCTGGAGGGGCGCGGCCGCGTCGTACTCCGGCGCCGGGACGGTCCCCAGCAGGGTGGAGAAGAACGGCTGGAGGCTGTCGCTGTCGGCCGGGACGGTGCCGTCCTCCGGCTTGGTCAGCGAGGCCACGCCGTCACGGGCGCAGGCGTAGACGATCGGGAACTCGATCTGCTCCTCGGTCGCGTCCAGGTCCAGGAAGAGGTCGTACGCCTCGTTGACGACCTCGTCGATCCGGGAGTCCGGGCGGTCCGTCTTGTTGATGCACAGGATCACCGGCAGCTTGGCCTGGAGCGCCTTGCGCAGCACGAAACGGGTCTGCGGCAGCGGGCCCTCGGAGGCGTCCACCAGCAGGACCACCGCGTCGACCATGGACAGACCGCGCTCGACCTCACCGCCGAAGTCGGCGTGGCCGGGGGTGTCGATGATGTTGATGGTGACGGGGTCGCCGCCGCCCGCCGGGTGGTACTTCACGGCGGTGTTCTTCGCGAGAATGGTGATGCCCTTCTCGCGCTCCAGGTCGTTGGAGTCCATGACCCGGTCGTCCACGTGCTGGTGGGCGGCGAACGCACCCGCCTGCTTGAGCATGGCGTCGACGAGGGTCGTCTTGCCGTGGTCGACGTGGGCGACGATGGCGACGTTACGAATGTCGTGGCGCGTGGGCATAGAAGCGCGCTTCTCCCGGTTTCGTGGGTGGCGGCGCGCTCCTTGTGCGACGCGCCTTCCGCCGGGCTGATCACGCCTCGGCCTCACCCCCATGGTACGGGGACGGCGCGGAGACGGATGCCGCAGCCCGTCTCGCGCCCCGTCTCGCGGCCCGTCCCCCGCGCCGGTCGCCTCGTCCGGCGGTTCTTCCGGCGGCTGCTCTACGGGTGTCCGGCGGGTCCTTCCCCTCCCCGCCCCTTCCCGATACCAGGGGCTCCGCCCCTGGACCCCGGAGTCCGGGAGCGGAGCCCCTGGTACGCGGCGGAGCCGCATATCGATGCCGCGGGACGGGGCGAAGCCCCGGCCCAGGGTCTGGAGCGGGACGCCCCGGTCCGGGGTCCGGGCGGACGCTCCGGTCCGGGGCCTGGAGCGGACACCCCGGCCCGAGGCCCGGAGCGGACACCCCGGCCCGAGACCTGGGCGGACACCCCGACCCAGGGCCTGGAGCGGATGCCCCGGCCCGGGGCCTGGAGCGGACGCCCCGGCCCAGGGCCTGGAGCGGATGCCCCGGCCCGGGGCCTGGAGCGGACGCCCCGGTCGGGGTCTGGGGCGGAGCCCCGGTCCGGGGTCTGGGGCGGAGCCCCAGTTTCGGGGAGGGGCGGGGAGGGGAGCAGCCCGCCGCAGGCGCCAAGACCCGCCGGACACCCCCTAGCGGCGGAAGCCGATGTCCTGGTAGCGGGGGGTGGCGAAGCCGAAGGCGCCCGCGTTGACCAGGCCCTTGCGCATCGCGATCAACTGGGGGCGCTGATACAGCGGAATCGATCCGGCCGCCGCCCAGATCCGCGCGTCCGCGCGGCTGACCAGGGAACGGGAGGCACCGCCGTCCAGCTCGGAGAGCGCCTGGTCGAAGAACTGGTCGATCTGGTCGGTGCCCACCCGGGTGTAGTTCTGCTCGACGACCAGGGAGCCGTCGGCGGCGGGCTGCGGCTTGGCGTAGATGGGGCGGCCGTCGGTGGCCGGGTAGGCGGAGGCGGGCCAGGAGTAGAGGGCCAGGTCGTAGTCCCCGGTGGCGATGTGGTCCCGGAAGTAGCTCTCGCCCGAGACCTTGGTGATCTCGGTCCGGACGCCGATCTTCTCCAGCATCCGCGCGATGCGCTCGCCGACCGTGCTCAGCGGGGCGGCGGTCCGGTCGTCGGGGAGGACGAAGCGCAGCACCAGCGGCCGTCCCTTCTTCCGTACGACGGCCGCCTCCCCGAGCCGTCCGGACCGCCCGGCGTCACCGGCCGCGGGGGCGGCGTCGGAGGGGCGCTCGGAGTTCGCGGCGGAGGCGGAGGCGGTGCCGGAGGCGCTCTGGGACGCGCTTCCGGAGGCGCTGTCGGTGGCGGGGTCCGTGGCGGAGTCCGTGCCGGTGGCGGAGTCCGTGGCGGAGTCCGTGGCGCCGTCGGTGCCCGGGTCCGTGGCGGTGGCGGTCGGCGCGCTGTGCCGCCTGCCCCGGTCGTCCGTCTTGCCGTCGAGCGCCTTCTGCCGGCCGGCGTCACTCGCCCGCCAGCCCGCGTCCGCCAGCAGCGACTGCGCGGCGTTGGTGTCCTTGTCCCCGAGGGCGCCGCTGTGGTCCTTGTAGCCCGGCTGGCCCGCCATGAGCAGATGGTTGCCGAGCGGCTCGGACGGCAGCCCCATCGGCTTCAGCACCAGCTTCGCCAGGGCCTTCCGGTCGATCGCGCGGGCCACCGCGCGGCGCACCCGCTCATCGGCGAGCGGGCCCTTGGTGCCGTTGAGGGCGAGCTGGGTGTAGGCGGAGTCCAGGGCCTTGCGCAGGGTGAACCTGCTCAGCGCCCGGGTCTGCGACCGGTTCTTGTCGGTGTCGCCGGTGGCCCCTCCCTCGGCTCCGGCCGCCTCCCGGCCGGAGCCGAGGGAGGGCTCCGGCGCGCCCGCCTTGCCCGGGGCCGAGGAGCCCTGCTTGGTGCCCGCGGCCCGCTTGTCCGGGGCGGTGGCCCGGATGCGCCGGGCGGTGGCCCGGTCCACCTCGGCCAGATCGAGCCGCCCGGCGATCAGGGCTTCCGCCCGCTTCTCGGCCGACACCGCCTGGAAGACCACCCTGCTCAGCCGCGCCCGGTCGCCCCACCAGCGGGGGTTGCGGACCAGGGTGACGGAGCCGTCCGAGACCTCGCGCACCATGAAGGGCCCGGCGCCGACCGCGAGCCCCTTGGCCGCCGGTGCGCTGAAGACCGCCGGGTTGTCCATCACGCTCTTCGGGTACAGCGGGGTGAACAGCGAGCGCCAGTCGGTGTACGGCTTGGCGAAGGTGACCTTGACCTCGTGCTCCTTGTCCCCGGGTTCGATCTTGGCGATCCGGTCGTATCCGGCGTTGCGTGCCGTCCCGTACGCCTCGTCGGTGCCGCGCAGCGCCCGCCACTGGGCCTGGAAGTCCTCCGCACCGATCGGGCGGCCGTCGCTCCACACCGCCTTGGGGTTGAGCTTGTAGACCACGACCTGCTTGGGGTCGGACGAGGTGACGTCGGCGGCGGTCAGATAGTCGGCGTTGCGCTGGGGCCTGCCCCGGGCGTCGAGGGTGTAGAGGGAGGGCAGCACGGCGCCCGCGATCCGCTGGGTGCCCGTGTCCGCGGTCTTCTGAAACGCGTTGAGGGTGGTGGGTGCCGCATCCAGGGCCCAGCGCAGGGTGCCGGTACCGGTGGTCCCGCTGCGCGGCGCGGAGGCGATGTCCCAGGCGGCGGGCGGCGGCGGGCCGTCGTCGTCCGAGCTGCAGCCGGTCAGTACGGGCAGCGGCAGCATCACTCCCGCGGCGAGCAGCATGGCGCGGCGGCGCTTGGTGAGGGGCATGGCTCGTACCTCCGCAGGGTGACGGATATATGCGCATTTGGCATAGTGTGACGCTGATCGCATATACTCCTCACTCAAAGCGACGGTTCATGGGACAGCACGCCGAGAAGGCCATGGAGACGGCCATGAGGGGAAAGGATCACCCGACCGGATCAATGCGGCGGGCGCGCACTCCGGCGCGCGGCGGCGGAATCGCGCCGGTGGCGCCGCCAATCCCGACAGATCCCTTCACAACCACGACCGTGGCGCGTAACACTCGCTGTCGCATGAGCGTCGCCAACCGCAACCGCGGAAGTGAGGGCAAGTCATGTCCTTGACCGACGACTTGACGGCCGTCCAGCGCTGTCTCGATGACCTGGTCCGTTCCGTCTCCCGGCTGGAGCAGCGGGTGGGCGCCGGCGGGCTGGAGATACGCCGTGTCCGCACCGACGCGGACCACCTCCGCGAGAGCCTCGCCCTCCTGCGCGAGACCGCTCCCGAGGAGCGACCACGCCCCGAGATGGTTCCGGTCCCCGACGCGCCGTACAACAGTGCGCTGTGGTCGGACGTCGACGACGAGGGCCTCGGCGCGCGCGATCGCCACGCGCCCTAGGGACGGCCCGGCGCGCCTCCCGTCGTCGGGGCGCCCCCCACCGTCCCCCCATACCACTCCACCGCGGAGTTCCCCTTGGCCACAGGCACCGACCCCCAAGCCACCACACCCGCGCCCGCAGGCGGCGGGACGGCCCCGCACGGCGTGCACGGCGCCTCACGCGCCGCCATCCCCGCCCGCCATCTGCGCAGCGACCGCTGGTGGCTCTCCCCGGCGATCACCGCCGCCGGGCTGTTCGCGTTCATCGTCTACTCCACCTGGCGGGCCTTCGCCGGGGACGACTACTACGCAGAGCCGTATGTCTCCCCCTTCTACTCGCCCTGCGTCGCCCAGAACTGCGTGCCCATGAAGGGCGGCGCCAACTGGGAGATCTTCGGCGCATGGTGGGGCCTGTCCCCCGCGCTGCTGATCCTGATCTTCCCGCTGGGGTTCCGGCTCACCTGCTACTACTACCGCAAGGCGTATTACCGGGGCTTCTGGGCCTCGCCGCCCGCCTGCGCCGTCGCCGAGCCCCGCGCCAAGTACACCGGCGAGACCCGCTTCCCGCTGATCCTGCAGAACATCCACCGCTACTTCTTCTACTTCGCGGTGATCGTCGCGGGGATCCTCACCTATGACACCGTGCTCGGCTTCCGGGACGAGCACGGCCGCTGGGGCCATATGGGCCTGGGCACCCTGGTGCTGCTCGCCAACATCACGCTGATCTGGGCGTACACCCTCTCCTGCCACTCCTGCCGCCATATCGTCGGCGGCCGGATGAAGCACTTCTCCCGGCACCCGGTGCGCTATCGGCTCTGGGGCTGGGTGAGCGGGCTCAACGCCCGCCATATGCAGCTGGCCTGGGCCTCTCTCATCAGCGTCGCCGTCGCGGACTTCTACGTCTATCTGGTGGCGAGCGGTGCCTTCGACGATCCCCGCTTTTTCTAGGAGAGGTGCTCATCGATGACGCAAGTCGAGCGGCAGGCGTGGGACGTGGTCGTGATCGGCGCGGGCGGCGCCGGGCTGCGGGCCGCGATCGAGGCCCGCGAGCAGGGCATGCGCTGCGCCGTCATCTGCAAGTCGCTGTTCGGCAAGGCCCATACCGTGATGGCCGAGGGCGGCATCGCCGCCAGCATGGGCAATGTCAACGAGCGCGACAACTGGCAGGTGCACTTCCGCGACACCATGCGCGGGGGCAAGTTCCTCAACCACTGGCGGATGGCCGAGCTGCACGCCCAGGAGGCCCCGGACCGGGTCTGGGAGCTGGAGACCTGGGGCGCGCTCTTCGACCGCACCCCGGAAGGCAAGATCTCCCAGCGGAACTTCGGCGGCCATGAGTACCCCCGCCTCGCCCATGTCGGGGACCGCACCGGCCTGGAGCTGATCCGCACCCTCCAGCAGAAGATCGTCTCCCTGCAGCAGGAGGACAAGGCCGCGACCGGCGACTACGAGTCCCGGCTGAAGGTCTTCCAGGAGTGCACGGTCACCCGGATCGTCAAGGACGGCGACCGGGTCGCCGGTGTCTTCGGCTACGAGCGCGAGTCGGGCCGTTTCTTCGCGCTGGAGGCCCCGGCCGTGGTGCTGGCCACCGGCGGTATCGGCAAGTCCTTCAAGGTGACCTCCAACTCCTGGGAGTACACCGGGGACGGCCACGCGCTGGCGCTGCTCGCGGGCGCCCCGCTGATCAACATGGAGTTCGTGCAGTTCCATCCGACCGGTATGGTCTGGCCGCCCTCGGTGAAGGGGATCCTGGTCACCGAGTCGGTGCGCGGCGACGGCGGGGTGCTGCGCAACAGCGAGGGCAAGCGCTTCATGTTCGACTACATCCCGGACGTCTTCAAGGAGAAGTACGCGCAGTCCGAGGGCGAGGCCGACCGCTGGTACGAGGATCCGGACCACAACCGCCGCCCGCCCGAGCTGCTTCCCCGCGACGAGGTGGCCCGCGCCATCAACGCCGAGGTGAAGGCGGGCCGGGGCTCCCCGCACGGCGGGGTCTTCCTCGATGTGTCCACCCGGATGTCCCCCGAGGTCATCAAGCGGCGGCTGCCCTCCATGCACCACCAGTTCAAGGAGCTCGCGGACGTCGACATCACCGCCGAGCCCATGGAGGTGGGCCCGACCTGTCACTACGTGATGGGCGGGGTGGACGTCGACCCGGACACCGCGGCCGCGGCCGGGGTGCCCGGTCTGTTCGCCGCCGGCGAGGTCGCGGGCGGAATGCACGGCTCCAACCGGCTCGGCGGCAACTCCCTCTCCGATCTGCTGGTCTTCGGGCGCCGCGCCGGGCTCCACGCGGCCCGCTATGCCCAGGAGACCGCGGCCTCGGGCACCCGTCCGGTGCCGGACGAGACCCAGCTGGACCTGGCGGCGGCCGAGGCGCTGCGCCCGTTCAGCGCCGAGGCCGGTGAGCCGGACGAGAGCGCGGGTCCGGCCGGGCCGCCGGAGAACCCGTACACCCTCCACCAGGAGCTGCAGCAGTCGATGAACGACCTGGTGGGGATCATCCGGAAGGCCGGGGAGATGGAGGAGGCGCTGCACCGACTGGCCAGTCTGCGGGTCCGGGCGCGCCGCGCCGGGGTCGAGGGGCACCGGCAGTTCAACCCCGGCTGGCATCTGGCCATCGATCTGCGCAACATGCTGCTGGTCAGCGAGTGCGTGGCCCGTGCCGCGCTGGAGCGGACCGAGAGCCGTGGCGGGCACACCCGCGACGACTGCCCGGAGATGGACCGCGGATGGCGACGGCTCAATCTGGTCTGCCGGCTCTCCGACCCCTCGGGCGGGCTGGCGGCACCCGACACCGGACACGGCCAGATCCGGCTGGAGCGGCGCGAGATGCCGCCCATCCGGCCCGATCTGCTGAACCTGTTCGAGAAGGACGAGCTGGTGAAGTACCTGACGGACGAGGAGCTGACCCAGTGAGTGCGTACGAGGCCCACTTCCGGGTGTGGCGGGGCGACCAGGACGGCGGCGGCCTGAAGGACTTCCACGTCGAGGTCAACGACGGCGAGGTCGTGCTCGACATCGTCCACCGGCTGCAGGCGACCCAGGCCCCCGATCTGGCGGTCCGCTGGAACTGCAAGGCGGGCAAATGCGGTTCGTGCAGCGCCGAGGTCAACGGCCGCCCCCGGCTGCTGTGCATGACCCGGATGTCGGTGTTCGACCCGGCCGAGACGATCACCATCACCCCGCTGCGGGCCTTCCCGGTGGTGCGGGATCTGGTGACGGACGTGTCGTTCAACTACACCAAGGCCCGCGAGGTGCCGTCCTTCGTCCCCCCGGAAGGGGTGGGGCCGGGCGAGTACCGGATGTGGCAGGAGGACGTGGGGCGGTCGCAGGAGTTCCGCAAGTGCATCGAATGCTTCCTGTGCCAGGACACCTGCCATGTGGTGCGGGACTTCGAGGAGAACAAGGAGGCGTTCGCCGGGCCGCGGTTCCTGATGCGGGTCGCGGAGCTGGACATGCATCCGCTGGACGCGGCTGCCGACACCGGGCTCGACCGCAAGCGCACCGCCCAGGAGGAGCACGGACTGGGCTACTGCAACATCACCAAGTGCTGTACGGAGGTCTGCCCCGAGCAGATCAAGATCACCGACAATGCGCTGATCCCGCTCAAGGAGCGGGCGGTGGACCGTAAGTACGATCCGCTGGTCTGGCTCGGCAACAAGATCCGGCGCCGGGGGCAGTAGCTCCCCTCCGTGTCGCGGGCCCGCCGATGGCGGGCCCGCTGCCATGACCGCGCCCGGCCCGCCGCTATCACCTATCACCAGAGGCTGAGCAGCGCCTCCACCGAGTCCGGCCCCGAGGACCGGCCGTCCGGCAGGGCCAGCTCGAACCAGACGGTCTTGCCGAACGGGGTCCTGCGGCTCCCCCAGCCCGCGCTGAGCAGCCCGACCAGCTGCAGCCCGCGCCCGCCCTCGTCGGTGTCCCGGGCGCGCCGCCGCCGGGGCTGGACCAGACCGCCGTCCCAGACCTCGCACACCAGCGTGCGGTCCAGCAGCAGCCGCAGCCTGATCTCGCCCTCGCCGTACCGCAGGGCGTTGGTCACCAGCTCGCTGACCAGCAGCTCGGTGGTGTCCACCAGACCGTCAAGACCCCAGGACTCGAGCTGCTCCCGGGCCAGTTCGCGGGCCCGGCCCACGGACTGCGGGGCGCTGGGAAGGTGCCAGTCGCCGACCGACTCGGCCGACAGGCCCTGCACCCGGGCCATCAGCAGGGCGATGTCGTCCTCGCCGTGGTGGGTGTCGAGGGTGCTCAGGACGTGGTCGCAGACGTCCTCGAGGGATCCGGCCGCGGCGTTACCGCCGTCGGGGGTGTCGAGGGCCGCGCGCAGGGCCTGGAGTCCCTCGTCGAGGGTGTGGTCGCGGGACTCGACCAGACCGTCCGTGTAGAGGGCCAGCAGCGCGCCGTCGGGGAGCTCGACCTCGATCTCCTCGAACGGCTCGCCGCCGACGCCGAGCGGCATGCCGGGCGGGACCTCCATCAGCAGGGCGTTCTCACCCGGTTCCACCAGGACGGGGGGCGGATGTCCGGCGTTGGCGAAGGTACAGCGGCGGGTGACCGGGTCGTAGACGGCGTAGACGCAGGTGGCGAGATAGACCTCGGTCAGGTCGGACGAGTCGTCGGCCTTGCTGCCGCGGGCGCGCGATCCCGGCCGCGCGCCGGCGTGCGAGCCGCCCGGTGTGCCGAGGCCGAGGGCGATCTCGTCCAGCGCGGAGAGCACCTCGGCGGGCTCCAGGTCGAGCAGGGCGAGGGTGCGTACGGCGGTGCGCAGTTCGCCCATGGCCACGGCGGCGCGCAGCCCCCGCCCCATCACGTCGCCGACCACCAGCGCGGTGCGGTGCCCGGGCAGCTCGATCACGTCGAACCAGTCGCCGCCCACCTCGGTCGCCGCGTTCCCCGGCAGATAGCGGCAGGCGATGTCGAGCCCGGCGGCCTCCGGGTCGCCGGGCGGGAGCAGGCTGCGCTGCAGTATCAGCGCGCGTTCATGTTCTCTGCGGTACAACCGGGCGTTGTCGATGCTGACGGCGGCGCGGGCGGCCAGCTCGACGGCGAGCGCGCGGTCCCGTTCGCCGAAGGGCTCGCTGCCCTTGGTACGGGAGAACTGGGCCAGGCCCACGACGGTGTCGCGGGCGACCATCGGCACCACGAGGGTGGACTGGAGCATGGCTCCGAGCTCCAGGCTCTCACTGCCGTCCCGGCCGGGGACGACCCGGACCTGGGCGGTGCGCAGGGCGTGGGCGCACAGGGAGTTGAAGGGGTAGCGGTGGACCTCGCCGACCTGGATGGGCTTGGGGTCCTCGGCGGTGTTGACGCGGCAGATGTCGCCGAAGGCGACCGGGCCGTCGGAGACCGCGCTGGCGAAGGCGACGCGGCGCAACTCGGCGCTGCCGTCGGCGAGTCCGGGCGGGGTCTCGTCGCCGGAGAGCAGCCCCTGGTAGAGGTCGACGGAGGCCAGGTCGCAGAACTGCGGCACGGCCACGTCCAGCAGCTCCCGGGCGGTGGTCTCCAGATCGAGCGAGGTGCCTATTCGGGCCCCCGCCTCGTTCAGCAGCGCCAGATTGCGCCGTACGCCCGCGGCCTCCTGTTCGGCGCGGCGGCGGCCGGTGACGTCCGTGGCCAGTCCGGCGATGCCGATGGGGCGGCCGGAGCCGCTGTGCAGCCGGTAGAGCGAGACCGACCAGCGGCGGCGGTCGGCGCTGCCCGGAGTCTGGCCCATGAGCGGCATATCGGTCAGCGCCTGCCCGGAGTCCAGGACCTGGCGCAGGGCGGCGGCCAGCCGGTCGGCTTCACCGCGCGGCAGCAGATCGTGCGGGGTCACCCCGCGGTATTCCTCGGCGGGGCGGCCGAAAACCTTCGCAAAACGCTCATTGACCCGGAGCATCCGCAGATCGGTCCCGAAGAGGAAGAAACCGAGCGGAGATTGACCGAAAACGGCCTGTGAAGAAGCAAGATCGGTTTCCAGCCCGCGCAACGCACTGACGTCCACCGCGATACAGAGCGCGGCCCGCTTCCCGTCCTCATCCTGAGCGGGCATCACATAGACCTCGGCGATGCCATGTCCGCTCGGCGCCTGGGGGCTACGGTAGGGGACCAGCCCGGTCCACTCCCGGCCGTCCAGGATGTCGGCGACCGCGCGATGGCCGGTCTCCTGGTACTCGGGCGGTACGAACGCCTCCACCGGATCCTTGCCGATGGCCTGGCGCGCCGTCAGCCCCAGCAGTTCCGCGGCCCGTTCGCTCCACTGCGCGATCCGGCCGTCGGGCCCCAGTGCGAAGGAAGCGACCTGGATGTAGTCATAGATCGAGCCGGGCGGGCTGCTCTGCCACACCGCCGACATCGAGGACACGGGCGACATGTCCGGCACCGAAGACCCTTGTGACACCGGCGACACCTGCGAACCAACCGTCTCCTCGGGGATATCAGCCCCCGCTGGCTTCTCGCTCATGCGCCCGTCCCCTCCGGCTCAGGTGCTCCGACCGGCTCCAGATAGCCGAGTATCCAGCACATCGGCCATCCCGAGTACGGTCTTCACGATCACAGCACTATCTCAGCCCGCCATCGGTTTCCGTCCCGGCTTTTGGTGAAGCGCTCATGATCAGCGCTCCCCCTCACTCCTAACCAGGTGGAGGCGGCTCGAACCCCATGGATTCTCCCTGTACGAGACCTCGAACGGGCCCCGCGCGGGACGGCCTCAAGGGGTACGCGGAGGAGCGCCCTCGGCGCCCTGTTCGACACTCTGCTCAGCGCCTTGCCCGGCACCCTGTTCGGCGCCCTGCCCGGCACCCTCGGCCGCGCGCAGCCGGCGGACCGCCTCGGCCACCGCTGGGCGGTCCTCGTCCAGCCAATCGACCTCGTCCACCCGGTCCGGGGGAAGCCAGCGCAGCTCGTCGTGGTCCTCCAGCGGGCGCGGCTCACCGGAGCGCAGGGCCGCGGTCCACACCCGCAGCACATAGCCGGGCTTCAAGGGCCACTCCCCCGGCAGCGGTTCGAGCGGCTCGACCTCGACCCCGAGTTCCTCGCGCAGTTCGCGGACGAGCGTCTGCGGCGGGGTCTCCCCGGGCTCGGCCTTACCGCCCGGCAGCTCCCAGCGGCCCGCGAGCTCGGCCGGGGCGCTGCGCCGCGCGGCCAGCAGCCGCCCCCGGTCGAACACCGCTCCACCCACCACCACACGCACGCTCATGCGCCGCACCTTAGCCTGCCTGGCCTGCGCCGATACACACCAGGGCCCCGGGGCGGACGCCCCGGGGCCCTGGGAAGATGTACGTATTCCCGCGGACGGGCCGGATTCCTGTGGGCCGGCCCAATTCCGGGAAGACTGACCGGATTCCTGCGGGCTGACCCCATTCGGGAGCCGGCCGGATCCTTACGGGCTGACCCGAATCCTTACGGGCTGACCCGAATCCTGCGGGCGGGCCCGGTTCTTGCCGGCCGAGCCGATTCCCGCGGGCCAACTGGGCCGACCAGCCGACCGGACTGACGGCCTAGCCGGACTGACGGGTCGCGGCGGTCCGCTCGACCACGTACAACTGCTCCTGGCCCTGGCCCTCCAGGCGGTCGGCCACCTCCTGGGCCTCCGTCCTCGTGGCGTAGCGCCCGACGCGGTAGCGGTTGCCGTTGGTGTCCTGGCGGATCACGAGCCAGGGCAGCACAGCGTTCCCGTCACTCATCTCCCCGCCCTCTCCGCTGTGGCCCGCCCGGGCGTACGCCCCCGCGACACCATGAAGGAAATCCCGATCCGCATATGCCCGAGCCTACGCCCTACCTTCACGCAGCGGATACGTGTTCTTACAACGAGGCACTCATCCGGCCATGTCTCAGATGAATATCCTCAGACGTATGCCTCAGACGCGCGCGTCGGCCTTCGCCCGGTCGTCGTCCTCACTGTCCTCACTGTCCTCACCGGCCGGGGCGGTGCCCAGCTCGCGCTCGGCCTCCAGCAGCGTCGGATTGCGCCATGCGCTGCGTACACCCCAGACGTAGAAGACCAGCCCGATCAGGGCGACGACCAGGATGTCCCAGCCACCCGGCAGATAGCCGCGGCCACCGAACTCCTTGCCACCGGCCCACGACACCGCCGCCATGACCAGCAGATACGTGACCATCCAGGCACCGGCGGCCAGATGCGGCCGAAGCTCTGCCCACGGCTTGCGCAGCTCGTACCAGGCCCAGATCGGCAGCCCGATCGCCATGATGAAGATGACCTTGCCGGTGAGCGGCCAGCGGGCCCAGTACAGCACCAGCGAGCCGAAGACCATCGCGATCGGCGCGATCACCGGCATCGCGCGCAGCTTCACCGGGCGCGGCAGGTCCGGGGAGAGGCGGCGCAGCGACATCACGGCGACCGGACCGGTGATGTACGAGATCACGGTGGCGACGGAGACAATCTCGGCCAGCGAGCCCCAGCCGCGGAAGACCGCGAGGAAGATGAAGGCGATCCCCAGGTTGAGCAGCAGCGCCGGGCGCGGAATGCCGGTCTTGGGGTCGACCTTGCCGAAGATGCTCGGCAGATGGCCGTTCTCCTGGACGCCCTGGATCATGCGGGAGGTGGTGGCCGCGTAGATCATGCCGGTGCCGGACGGGGAGATGAAGGCGTCGGCGTACAGCAGCATCGCCAGCCAGTTCAGGCCCCAGGCCAGGGACAGATCGGCGAGCGGGGAGTTGAAGGAGAGCCCGGACCAGCCGCCGTGCTGCAGATCCGCGGCGGGGACGGCGGTCAGGAAGGCGATCTGCAGCGCGACGTAGATCACCAGCGAGATGAGGATCGAGCTGATGACGGCCTTGGGCAGCGACTTCCCGGGGTTGCGGGCCTCACCGGCCATGTTGAGCGGGGACTGGAAGCCGTTGTAGGCCCAGACGATGCCGGAGACGGCGACCGCGGTGAACACGGAGCTCCAGCCATTGGGAGTGAAGCCGCCGTGGCCGGTGACATTGCCGGTGTCGAAGTGCGACAGCAGCAGGGCCCCGGCGGTCAGGGTCGGCACGACCACCTTGAAGACGGTGATCGCGGTGTTGGTCTTCGCGAAGAGGGTGATCGCGAACCAGTTGAGGAAGAAGTAGAAGAGCAGCAGCACGGACGCGAGCGCGACACCGCTGCCGGTCAGCTCCTTCCCGTCGTACAGCGCCTTGGCCCAGCCGAAGTCCCAGGAGCTCATGTACTGCACGGAGGCGGTGGCCTCACCGGGGATCACGGAGACGATGGCGATCCAGTTGGCCCAGGCGGCCAGATATCCGGCCAGCGAGCCGTGGGAGTACTGGCCGTACCGGACCATGCCCCCGGCCTTGGGGAACATCGAACCCAGCTCGGAGTAGGTCAGGGCGATGGTCAGGGCGACGGCGGCGCCGATCACCCAGGCCAGGATGGCGGCGGGTCCGGCCAGCGAGGCGGCGCGCTCGGCGCCGAAGAGCCAGCCGGAGCCAATGATCGACCCGAGACCCACGGCGGTGAGGGCCACCGGTCCGAGTGACCTTCGATAATGCGAGTGGGAACCCTGCTCCGTGCTCAACGTTCCTGGCACTCCCTTCGCCCCCCCGACGACCGGACACAAACCGGTCCATCGTAAGAGCGAAATGGATGATCACCTTCCAGTAACCCCTTTCACCTGCGCCGATGTGAGTTTTGCAACAGCGGACGCTGGAACCGCGCTCAGGCGCCGGGGGCGGGAACCGGGCTCAGGAACCGTGAGCGGGGCTGGAGCTCAGGAACCGTGAGCGGGGGTTGGGGCTCAGGAACCGTGAGCGAGGCCGGGGCTCAGGAACCGTGAGCGGGGTCCACGATCAGGTGCCGGCGGTCGGGCCCGTACGCACACTGGGGAGCGGCATCAGCACCGGCTCGCCCGTGGGCGCCTTACGGCAGACATCCCCGCACTCGGCGTCCAGTGAGCAGCACAGCGAGCAGACGGCCCCCGCCCGCACCGGGCAGTCGGCGATGTCCGGCAGCTCGTACGCCGTCTCGCACGAGGCGCAGAGGTGGGTGGCGGTGATGTCCGGGACCTCGGCGCCCGGCCCGTTCACCGGGTTCTGCCGGGCCAAGTAGTAGCGCCCCCCGGTGAGCCAGGCCAGCAGCGGGCAGAGCGCCAGCGCCAGACCGCAGGCGATGAAGGTCGAGAACGCCTCGGCCACCTCCCCGAAGGCCCCGAAGAAGGCGACGATCGAGACCGTCGAGGCGATCACCATCGCACCGAATCCGGCGGGGTTCACCGGATGCAGATACGCCCGCTTGAACTCGATGTACTTCGGGCTCAGCCCGAGCGGCTTGTTGATGACCAGATCGGCGGCGACGGCGGCGATCCAGGCGATGCCGACGTTGGAGTAGAAGCCCAGCAGCTTGTTGAGCGCCGCGAACATGTTCATCTCCATCAGCGCCAGCGCGATGGCGAGGTTGAGGAAGATGTACCAGACCCGGCCCGGGTGGCGGTGGGTGACCCGGGAGAAGAAGTTGGACCAGGAGAGCGAGCCGCTGTAGGCGTTGGTCACATTGATCTTGATCTGGGACACCACCACGAAGAGCGCGGCGGCGGGCAGCGCGACCGAGCCCAGCCAGGGCTTCAGCGCCTCGATCTGCGGGGCGATGGGCTCCAGCGCATGGGTCTTGCCGACCGCGCCCAGCGCCACGAACGCGAGGAACGCACCGCCGATCTGCTTGGCCGCGCCGATGACCACCCAGCCGGGGCCGGCGGCCAGGACCGCCAGATTCCAGCGCCGCCGGTTCTCCTCGGTCTTCGCGGGCATGAACCGCAGATAGTCGGCCTGCTCACCGATCTGCGCGATCAGTGAGAGCGCGACACCCGTGCCCAGGCCGTATCCGATCCAGTCGAACCCGGACCCCGCGCCCTCGGTCCCGCCGAAGGAGGCGAACGCGCCCCAGGAGTCCGGCGCCTCGAAGGCCAGCACCACGAACGGCAGGGCGAGCCCGATCAGCCAGACCGGCTGGGTCCACGCCTGCACCTTGGCGAGCGCGCCCATACCGCGGAAGACGATCGGGATCACGATGAGGGTGGTCAGCAGATAGCCGACCGGCAGCGGGATATGGAGAGCCTGATGCATGGCCTGCGCCATGATCGAGCCCTCCAGCGCGAAGAAGATGAAGGTGAAGCTGGCGTAGATCAGCGAGGTCAGCGTCGAGCCGAAGTAGCCGAATCCGGCACCTCGGGTGATCAGGTCCATGTCCAGGCCGTAGGTCGCACAGGCGCGGGCGATGGGGATGCCGGTCAGGAAGATGATCGTCGCCGCGGTGAGGATCGAGGCGATACCGCTGGTGAAGCCGTAGGTGAAGACGATGGACGCGCCGATGGCGAAGTCCGCGAGATAGGCGATCCCGCCGAGCGCCGTCGAGGCGACCATGGTCGGCGACCAGCGGCGGTAGGAGTGGGGTGCGTAGCGCAGCGAGTAGTCCTCGCGGCTCTCGTCCGCCGCGAGCCGGGCGTAGCCACGCCGCGAGGCCGCTGCCGCGGACGCTCCCGCCTCGGGTGCGGCCGTATCGACCGTGCCGACCGCATCGACCGTATCCGTCATACCGGCTTCCCCTGTCGCTCGGGCCGTTCCGTTAGCCCCAGGAAGCTAGAAGCCGCAGGTGACGGGCGGCGGCGGTGCGGCATTGCCGGACCGTTACGGCGGCGGGGAGGCGGTTAACTCGCGGTAAGACGCGCCGGGACGGACCGCCCGACTATCGGTGAGCGCCGTGGGGGCGGCGAGCGCCAACGGGAACGGCGAACGGGGACGGGGAGCACCAACGCGGGCGATGGGCACCGACGGGGACGCCGAGCATCCACGGGCCGAACGAAGAATCACTTCACCGGCAGCCGATAGGCGACCCGATACCGCTCGGCCAGCACCACCACATCGGCGGTCTCGACCGGACGGCCGCCCGCGAAGTACGTACGCGAGGTGACCAGCACCCAGTGCCCCGGCACCCCGCCGAGCGCCAGCACCTCCTCGGCCCGGCCGGGCCGCGCGCCGACCTCCTCCGCCACGTTGTCCACCACCAGATCGAGGGCGGCCATCCGGTCGACGACCCCGCGCCCGGCCAACGGCCCCTCCTCGGGCAGCATCACGGGCGTACGGCCGGTGACGGCGAGCGGCTCCCAGGAGGTGGAGAGCATGACGGCCTCCCCCTGCGACTGGAACACATAGCGGGTGCGCATCACCCGCTCCCCCACGTCGATCCCCAGCCGCCCGGCGATCTCCGCCCCGGCCTCCTCCTGCTCGCTGTGGGCGTCCCAGCTCCCGATGACCCGCTCATCGGCCTGTTCCTGCCGGAACGGCGTGGCCTCCCCAGCGGTATGAAACCCACCCCGCACCACCCGCCGCGGCACCGGCTGGGCCCGCACATACGTCCCCGACCCCGACCGCCCCTCGACCAGCCCCTCGGCCATCAGCACCTTGCGCGCCTCGAGGGCGACGGTGTCCGAAACCCCGTACTCTTCCCGGATCCTGGCCTGAGAGGGGAGACGCGCATGCGGTGGCAGCTCACCCCCGGCGATCTTCTTCCGCAGATCGTCGGCGACGCGGAGGTATGCGGGCTGGTCACCAAAGGCCACGTGCACTCCCTGGGTTGACAGTCAGCCACAGCTTGGCAACCCAGCGTTGTCGATTGCAACTCAAGGCCATAGCTTCACTAGAAGTGGTGAACTGCAGCTCAGAGACGTTTAACTCGCACAAGGCCGGGTGAGCTGCCCAACCCCGGCCCCCGCCCAGACCTTTGCAACCGCGACGCGCTCTCGCCCCGTCAGTTCACGCTCTTCTCAATCGCCTCGAAGATGTCCGCGTCCGTCTCCTGCTGCCAGTCGGGGAGATCGGCCAGGGCCCAGGTCGTCGCCGCGCCGGAGCCGGGGCACATCGGAACACTGATCGTGCGGGCGGCGCGGGGCCGGTCCTGATGGCTGCCGGGCGGGCCCCGGACCTCCGCCGGGCGGGCCCCGGTGCCCGCTAGTCTCCTGAGCAGCAGCCGCCGAAGCGTAGGGACCGCGATGGACGACGAACCGCTCGCCTGGGAGCCCCACCGCGTGGCGCCCAGGACCGTTCGCCCCATCTCACGGGTGCTGCCCGGCGTGCTGCTCCTGGCGCTGTGCGTCGGGGGCTGCGCCGGTGGTTCCGGGGCGCAGGGCGCGGCCGGGTCGTCCAGCGCCGGTGCGGGCACCGCGGGGGTCGGCGACGCGCTCTTCCCCCGGCTCGGCAACGGTGGCTACGACGTGCGGAGCTACCGCCTGGCCCTCGACTACACGCCCGGCACCCGCCGTCTGAAGGGCACCGCCCGGATCACCGCCCGCGCGGACCGGGCCCTGCGCTCCTTCCACCTCGACCTCGCCGGGCTGCGCGTCCGGAAGGCCACGGTGAACGGCCGCCCCGCCAAGGCCGCCCGCAGCGGCACCGAGCTGGTCCTCACCCCCGCCTCGGCCCTCCCCAAGGGCCGCACCTTCACGGCCACCGTCGTCTACGACGGCAAGCCGAAGACCCTGACCGGCGAGGACACCGGGAAGGAGGGATGGATCCGCACCGACGACGGCGCCGTGGCGCTCGGCGAGCCGACCGGCTCCATGACCTGGTTCCCCGGCAACCACCACCCTTCCGACAAGGCCGCCTACGACATCGACGTCACCGTTCCCGAGGGCTACACCGCCGTCTCCAACGGGGAGCTGAAGGGCCGGCAGACCCGCGACCGCCGCACCACCTTCCGGTGGCACATGGGCGAGCCCATGGCGAGCTATCTGGCCAGCGTCGCCATCGGCCGCTTCGACGTCCGCACCACGACCACCGGCAAGGGCCTGCCCGTCTACGTCGCCGTCGACCCCACCGAGGCCGACCGCGCGAAGCACATCACCGACCAGGTCGACGACGCCATCACCTGGGAGAGCCGCACCTTCGGCCCGTACCCCTTCTCCTCCACCGGCGCGGTCGTCGACCACCTCCCCGGCCTCGGCTACGCCCTGGAGACCCAGACCAAGCCGTACTTCGACGCGGCCCCGGACCAGAGGCTCGTCGTGCACGAGCTCGCCCACCAGTGGTTCGGCGATTCGGTCACCCCCCGGGTCTGGAAGGACATGTGGCTCAACGAGGGCTTCGCGACCTACGCCGAATGGCTGTGGGAGGAGGACCACGACGGCCGCACCGCCCAGCAGATCTTCGACGACTTCTACGACGGCACCGACGACGAGAGCGAGGGCATCTGGGACTTCCCGCCCGCCAACCCCCGAGCGTCGCCAGCGTCTCCGACCCGCCCGTCTACGGCCGCGGCGCGATGGTGCTGCACCAGCTCCGCCGGGCCGTCGGCGACAAGACCTTCTTCTCCATCCTCCGCACGTGGGTCAAGGACCACCGGCACGGCAACGCGGACACGAAGCAGTTCATCGAGCTGTGCGAACGCAAGTCCGGCAAGGACCTGACCCGTCTCTTCGACGTCTGGCTGTACGGCAAGGGCAAGCCGAAGAGGCCCTGACGGCAAGGGGAAGGTGGCGCTCCTCCGTCGCCCGAAACCCCTACGGTTGAGCCATGACCGCACTGCCCGACTGGATGCGCCCACCGCGCGCGGAAGGCTGGTTCGCGGAGGACCTGGACCGCCTGCCGGAAGCACCCCGTCATACCGAGCTCATCGACGGAGCACTCGTTTTCATGGTGTCCCCGCAGAGGTGGTGGCACGGCCACCTCGTCACAATGCTCACCGTCGCGCTCATGGAGCAGGTGCCCGCAGGGGCGAGGGTCGACCGCGAGATGACGATCAAGCTGGATCAGCGCAACCGGCCCGAACCGGATTTGCTGGTGACGACAGCCGACTTCGACAGGGACCGCACCTGGTTCGCGGCGGATGAGGTGCAACTCGTCGTCGAGGTCGTCTCCCCCGAATCGGCCCACCGGGACCGAACGGTCAAGCTTCGCAAGTACGCCGAGGCCGGGATTCCCCACTACTGGTGCATCGAGGACGAGGCTGGGACCCCCGTCGTCCATGTCTATGAGCTCGACGAGCCGACCGGTGCCTACGCCCCCGCCGGAATCTTCCGCCACAACCTCCAGCGGACGGTCCCCTTCAAGGTCAACATCAATCTGGATGACCTCACCCCCGACAAGAGCAGGTGAGACGACGACGGGCCGGACTCCGGGAACCGGCCCCCTTCGCGCGTCGCCATCCCCGTAAGGGAGCTCAGATGCCCCCTCGGCCCGACGTCAAGGACGCCCCTGACGCATCGGCCCCGACCAGGCCGGCCATTCCGGGGGGAACCCTCAGCGCCGCGGCCACGAACGAGGCGAGCAGCGGGCGGCGGTCCTGTTCGTTCCAGGCGAGCACGAGGCGGCTGAGCGGGGCGTCGGATACCGGTACACCGACCAGGCCGGGCGGGAGCGGCTCGACCAGCGACCGGGGAAGTACTCCGATCATCCGGCCCACTTTGATCATCTGGAGCAGTTGGACCACGTCGGCGACCTCCGGACCGGTGCCGTCGCCCCCGGGCACGCCTTTCCAGCGCGGCAGCGTCTCACCCTCCAGGTCGGCCATCCGCGCCGCGGCGAGCCCGGCCAGGCGGTGTGCGGAGGGGACGATGGCCACCCGCTCCTCGGCGTGGAGCGTCTCGTGGTCCAGGCCGTCGAGATCGTCGAACGGTACGTAGAGCAGACCGACGTCGGCCCGGCCGTCGAGCAGGAAGTCGGTGCGGTCGGCGGGGCCGCTGAACAGGACGTCCACCCGGCGGGCATCGAATCTGTACTCGGGGATCGTGCAGTGCGGGACGCCCATCGGCGGTGCGTTCGCGGCCCTCGCCGCCAACACGTTGCTGAGCGGGCACAGTTTTCATGCGGAGTACCTGGTCGGGGGGCTCGCCGGGCTGCTCGTACTGCCCATGGCGTACGCCTGGCTGCCCGAGTCCACGGAATACCAGCAGGCGGTGAGCACGTCGGCCCCGGCCCCCGGCAGCCACGGTGTACGGCTGGTGCTGAGGCCGCCCTACCTCGCCACCACACTGCTGTTCTGCGCCATGGCGGCCCTTTCGTTCCTGCTCATCTTCGGCATGAACACCTGGCTGCCGGAGCTGATGCGGACCGCGGACTATCCGCTGCGATCCTCGCAGACCTTCCTCATCCTGCTGAATCTCGGCGCCACCGTCGGCGGACTCGCCATGGCACTGCTGGCCGACCGTGCCGGATCGAAGGGAACGGTCACCGCCAGTTTCGCCCTCGGGGCCGCCGCGATCGTCGCCATGAGCGCCCAGCTGCCGCTGCCGGTGCTCTACGGCATCGTGATCCTCGGCGGCTGCGGCGCGGTCGGGGTCCAGGGACTGCTCAATGTGTACATTGCCCGCACCTATCCGGTGACAGCGCGGGCCAGCGCGGTGGGCGTCGCGCTCGGAGTGGGCCGCATCGGCGCGATCGCCGGCCCCACGCTCGGCGGCTGGCTCCTCGCGGCCGACCTGGCACCCCGGTGGAACTTCATCCTCTTCGCCGTCCCCGCCGTCCTCGGCGCGGTCCTCGCCCAGGCCGCCGGCGGCCGAACACCCCGCGACCGCGGACGCACGCCCCTCGACCGCGGACGCAAGCCCCGCGACCAGAGCCGTCCCGCTCCCGCAGGTGTGTCTGTCTTCCGAAGCACCTCAGTCAGTGACTCTTCCAGCCCACCTCACTGACGTCGACCTCGCCCGGCGCTACGACTCGCCCTGGCCCAGCTGATCACCGCCGGGCGCCTGCGCCCCTCGATCACGAGCGAGGGACGCACGCGGTGGCCCGAGAAGCAGCAAGGGTCACGCGGGTGATCCAAAGCCGCTTCTGGGGCGGATGGGTGATTCATCCGGTCGAGTGATCCGGCGGGGCCGGCAGTGCCGGTT
This sequence comes from Streptomyces sp. 11-1-2, assembly GCF_003595545.1. Classification (NCBI taxonomy): domain Bacteria; kingdom Bacillati; phylum Actinomycetota; class Actinomycetes; order Kitasatosporales; family Streptomycetaceae; genus Streptomyces; species Streptomyces sp. 11-1-2. The sequence continues at coordinate 7,084,097 of NZ_CP022545.1, read as the reverse complement.
GGATCCGAGCGTCCTTGCCGGTCAGTCTGCCTGCCCGCCCGGTCGCGGACTCGCCGCGGACCGGTGCGCGTTCCAGTCGGCGCGGCCGCCCGCGCCCATTACTCCGGTGCCGACGGTGAACTTGGCCCCGCTCCGGCGCCGCAGCTCGCGCCGGGAGATGTGGGCGACGAGGGCGGGGAAGACTGGGCGCAGCGGCTGACACCAGCGCAGCCAGGGCGGCGCGTAGACGCGGGGAGCGCGGCGGACGATGCCGGCGGTGAGCAGGCCGGCCACCCGCGCCGGGGTCTGGACGCGGCGGGCGAACCCGGGCTGGTGTGCGCGCAGGGCTCGCAGCACCGGGTTGTCGTCGATGCCGCCGATCATGTCGGTGCCGGTCCAGTGCAGGTAGGCGACGCCGACGGCGATGCCGTCGGGTTCGAGCTCGCAGCGCAGGGCCTGGGCGAAGGACTCCGCGCCCGACTTGGAGGCGCAGTACGCGCTCATCATGGGCGCGGAGCCGAACGAGGCGGTGGAGGCGACCTGGAGGAAGTAGCCGCGAGTGCGGGTGAGGTGGGGCAGGAAGGCCCTGACGGTGTTGGCGGCGCCGGTCAGGTTGACGTCGACGACCCGCTGCCACAGGCCGGCATCGGTGTCGCGGAAGGGCCCGCTGACGGCGATGCCCGCGTTGGCCACCACGACGTCGGCGGGGCCGAGCCGTGCCTCGACCTCGCGTGCGGCGGCGTCCAGGGCGGCCGGGTCGGTGACGTCCGCCTCGACGCACAGGGTGGGCGCGGGCAGCCCGGCCGCCGCCTCCCGCAGCCTTTCCTCCTCCCGGCCGAGCAGCGCCACCCGTACTCCGGCCTCGGACAGCGCGGCGGCGAGGGCCGCGCCGACGCCGCGGGCGGCTCCGGTGACAACGGCCACGCGTCCGCGCAGCGCTGAGACGCCGGTGTGCGGGCCCGGGCGGCGGGCGATGCCGTGGCGGCCTAGTCCTCGTCCGCTTGTCTTCATGGTCCTCGTCTCCTGCCGACGGGTCTCCCCCTGCGGTTCCTCCGGCGTCCTCGTCTACGCAGGTGCGGGTTCGGTCCGGCGGGACCAGTCCGGTCCCGCGAGGCCGTTCAGTCCGACCGTCCGCGGACGGCGGGTGTCCGCCCCCACATGGCCAGGGCCCTGAGAGCGCGCTCGAAGTCGTCGGAGAGGATCATTCGATACCGCAGCGGGGCGATGTCCCCCTCGACCGGGACGCCGGTGCACGGACGCACCCTCAGTCACCGCCACTCGGCCCGCACCGCCGGCAGTCGCCGCCACTCGGCCCGCACCGCCGCGTCGAACCGCCCAGGTCCCGCCCCCAGTAGCACCAGGTCCGCGGCGGCGGGCGCAGCGGACCGGGCGGCGCGTCCACCAGCACAACGGACGGCGTCCGCAGGCCGGGAACGCGTCCGGCGAGCCGGTGGGCCGGCGACAGCCCGGCGGCGCCCGCCCCCACAACGGCCACGTCCGTCTCCGGCACGGCGCCTCCCTTCCTCGGTCCTGCTTCCGACTCGCGGCGGCGGGGTCCTACGACGGTGATGGGCTCCGCGGGTGATTGCCGTGCCACCGCGTGGCGGATGTCCCCGGCACCCGTTCCCGGATGTCCCGGCCCGGTTTTCCACATTGTGTACCCCGGCGGATGCGGACACCTCCTGACGACGGTGGTGGACGCGCGCGGCGGCCCGGCCTGCGCGGCGGACGACGGCACGGACGCCCTTACCGTCGACGTGTCCTTCAAGGTGGCGGGCCGGCTGGCCGTGCCGGTCCATGCCGTCTTCACCGCGCTCGAACCCCGCACTGTCGTCATGCACATCACCGAGGGCGAGGGCGAGGTGTGGGCTTCGTCGTGGAGACCCACGCCACCCCGCTCGGCCCGGACGAGTCCGGCCACCCCCCGCACACCGCCGTCATCGAGGCGGTGATCGCCTCCTCGGACCGTCCGGGCTTCGCCGCCGCCCGCCGGGCCGCGCCGCTGCCGCGTCCCCTGGTGCGCGCCGCGGCCGGGCGGTTGTGGCGGGACGGCCTGGCCTACGCCGAGCGGCGCCGGCAACTGCGATCGACGGGCCGCTTCCCGGGCTGAGCGGCGTGCAAGGCGCTCCCGAGCCCGGCCCGCTGTGTCCCCGCGACCCGCATCTCAGTCGCGTCCGACCCCGGCCGCCGCGTCCCGCCCGGGAAAACCCGCCCCCTCCAGATCCGCCGGCCGAGCGGCTCCGGATTCCCCCCGGACAGCGCGTACACGGGTCTGCCGCGGGCAGACCCGGTTGCCCCCCCCAGCGCAGGGCGCCGAACTCAGCGCGCAGCGAGATCGTCGTACGCCGCCCTTGGCGGGAAGAAGCAGCCGACCAGCACGGGAAAGGCCAAGAGCCCGCCCCGGAGGGTCGAGCCCTTCTGGCCTGCCTCATCCCATCCCATCTGACCTGCGCATGCGCCAGGTTCAGCGACGTGCTGGAGTTTCACACGTTGAAGCGGAACTCCACCACGTCCCCGTCCTGCATCACGTAGTCCTTGCCCTCCATGCGGGCCTTGCCCGCCGAGCGGGCCTCGGCTACCGAGCCGGTGGCGACGAGGTCCTCGTAGGAGATGACCTCGGCCTTGATGAAGCCCTTCTGGAAGTCGGTGTGGATCACACCGGCCGCCTCGGGGGCCGTGGCGCCCTTCTTGATGGTCCAGGCGCGGGATTCCTTGGGGCCGGCGGTGAGGTAGGTCTGCAGGCCCAGGGTGTCGAAGCCGACGTGGGCGAGGGTGGCGAGGCCGGGTCCCTCCTGGCCTACGGACTGGAGGAGCTCGAGGGCCTCGGCCTCGTCCAGCTCGGCGAGGTCGGCCTCCAGCTTGGCGTTGAGGAAGATCGCCTCGGCGGGGGCGACGAGGGCGCGCTGCTCGGCCTTGAAGGACTCGTCGGTGAGCTCGTCCTCGTCGACGTTGAAGACGTAGAGGAAGGGCTTGGTGGTGAGCAGGTGCAGCTCGTGGAGGAGGGCGGCGCGCTCGCTGCCCTGGACGATGCCGGCGGAGAAGAGGGTGCGGCCCTCGTCGAGGATGGCCTTGGCCTCCTCGACGGCCTTGACCTGGGGCTGCTTGTCCTTCTTGATCCGGGACTCCTTGACCAGGCGCGGCAGCACCTTCTCGATGGTCTGGAGGTCGGCGAGGATCAGCTCGGTGTTGATCGTCTCGATGTCGCTCTTCGGCGAGATCTTGCCGTCGACATGGACGACGTTCTCGTCCTTGAAGGCGCGGATGACCTGGCAGATGGCGTCGGACTCACGGATGTTCGCCAGGAACTTGTTGCCCAGGCCCTCGCCCTCCGAGGCGCCCTTGACGATGCCCGCGATGTCGACGAAGTCGACGGTGGCGGGGAGCTTGCGGGCCGAGCCGAAGATCTCGGCGAGCTTGTCCAGGCGGGGGTCGGGGACGCCGACCACGCCGACGTTGGGCTCGATGGTGGCGAACGGGTAGTTGGCCGCCAGCACGTCGTTCTTGGTCAGGGCGTTGAAAAGGGTCGACTTGCCGACATTCGGCAGACCGACGATTCCGATCGTGAGCGACACGTTGGCGACTTCCCGTAACTTCCCGTGGTCGGGATGTGAGGACAGAGGACGGACCCCGGCGGGGCCGGTCCACCAGTCTACGGGGCCGCCCCCCAACGCCCGGCCGATCACCCGGCCGGGCTGACAATCGGTCGAACACACTGCCAAGGTCCTGCGAAGGGCGTGTCCAAGACCGGATTCCCGCCCTCCGGCCGCCTACGTTGGTCGGGTGGAGCAATACAGCACGCGTACGCCCCGCCGCACGGCGGCCCCGCCGCCCCGCCCGGCCGCGGACGACACGTATTCCGGCCGGAGCCGAGGCACGGGTCAGGGCCGTGGGCGGCCCGGCGGCCCGGTCCGGGCTGCCCGGCCGCCCGCGCGCCGGACGGGGCCGTCCGGTCCGGCCGCGCCGCTGCCCGCCGCGCTGCGGCGGGCCCGGGGGCTCTCGCTCCCGGACGCCCGGCTGACCGGGCTGGGCGCGGGGCTGCTGACCGCGCTCACGATGCTGGGCATCGGCTGCCTGGACGCGCTGCTGTTCTCCGGCTCACCCACCGTGTACAGCGTGCTCTTCCTGCCGGCCTGCGCGGCCTGCGGACTGTGGGTGCGCCCCGCCGATCTGCTGGCGGCGCCGGTGACGGCGCCGCTGGCCTATACGGTCGGGCTGCTGCCGATCAACGACGGTTCAGCCGGGTTCAGCGGACAGGCGGTGGGGGTGTTCACCGCACTGTCGCTGCAGGCCGGCTGGCTCTACACGGGGACGCTGCTGACCGTGGTGATCGTGCTCGTACGGCGGGCCGTGCTGGTCACCCGGCGTCGTCGGCAGCAGCGGCCGCGGCCATCGCGGCACCCACGATCCCCGCATTATTCTGCAGCTGCGCAGGCACGATCTCGGCCCTGACCCCCTCGATCAGCGGCAGGAACTTGTCCGCCTTACGGCTCACCCCGCCGCCCAGCACGAAGAGCTCCGGTGAGAAGAGCATCTCCAGGTGATGGAGGTACTTCTGCACCCGGCGCGCCCAGTGCGACCAGCTGAGCTCGTGATCGTCCTTGACCTTGGTCGAGGCCCGCTTCTCCGCCTCGTGGCCGTCCAGCTCCAGATGGCCCAGCTCGGTGTTGGTCAGCAGATGCCCGTCGGTGAAGAGCGCGCTGCCGATGCCGGTGCCGAGGGTGAGCACGATCACGGTGCCCTTGACGCCGCGGGCGGCGCCGAAGGCCACCTCCGCGACTCCGGCCGCGTCCGCGTCGTTCAGCACTGTGACGGGGCACTCCAGCCGCTCGCCGAGCTGTGACGCCAGATCGGTGCCGATCCAGCTCTTGTCGACATTCGCGGCGGTAAGGGTGACGCCGTTCTTCACCACGCCCGGGAAGGTCACCCCGACCGGCCGCCCGGACAAGTCGAACTGCCGGACGACCTCCACCACACCGTCCAGGACCGCCTCGGGCGTGGACGGCTGCGGGGTGAGCACCTTATGGCGCTCCTCCGCGAGCTCACCCCGGTCCAGGTCCACCGGGGCGCCCTTGATGCCCGAACCGCCGATGTCGATGCCGAACACCCTCGCCGCGGATGCCCCCGTGGCCCCCTGGTCCTGCGTCACCGCTGGGATCCCTCCGCCTCGGCGGCGACCGCCGCGGCCTCCGGCTCACCGACGACCGCCGCGGCCTCCGGCGCACCAACGGACGTCGCGGCCGCTGCCGCCTCCGCCCGCAGATCCCGGCGCAGCTCCTTGGGGAGCGAGAAGGTCAGGGACTCCTGCATCGGCTGGACGACCTCGACATCGCCGAAGCCGCGCTCGGCCAGCCACTCCAGGACGCCCTCGACGAGCACGTCCGGCACGGAGGCGCCCGAGGTCACGCCGACCGTGGTGACGCCCTCCAGCCATGCCTCGTCGATCTCGCTCGCGTAGTCGACCAGATGGCCGTCCTTGGCGCCCGCGCCGATGGCGACCTCCACCAGCCGCACCGAGTTGGAGGAGTTCTTGGAGCCGACCACGATGACCAGGTCGGACTCGGCCGCCACCTGCTTGATGGCGATCTGGCGGTTCTGGGTGGCGTAGCAGATGTCGTCGCTCGGCGGGCTGATGAGCTGCGGGAAGCGCTCCTTGAGCGCGTCCACGGTCTCCATGGTCTCGTCGACCGAGAGGGTGGTCTGGGAGAGCCAGACCACCTTGGACTCGTCGCGCACGTCGACGTTCTTCACATCGTCGGGGCCGTCGACCAGGGTGATGTGGTCCGGGGCCTCACCGCTGGTGCCGATGACCTCCTCATGGCCCTCATGACCGATCAGGAGGATGTCGTAGTCCTCCTTGGCGAACCGGACTGCTTCCTTGTGGACCTTGGTCACCAGGGGACAGGTGGCGTCGATGGTGGCCAGCTTGCGCTCGGCGGCCTCCTCGTGGACCACCGGCGCGACACCGTGCGCCGAGAAGATCACGATGGAGCCCTCGGGCACCTCCTCCGTCTCGTCGACGAAGATGGCGCCCTTTTTCTCCAGGGTCCGGACGACGTACTTGTTGTGGACGATCTCCTTGCGCACATAGATCGGCGCGCCGTACTGCTCCAGGGCCTTCTCGACGGCGATCACGGCACGGTCGACACCGGCACAGTAGCCACGGGGGGCCGCGAGCAGGACCCGGCGGGCGGAGGTTGCAGTCATGTCCCCCATGGTAGGGGCGATGCCCCCGGGGTCTGTCGGTGGTGACCGATACCCTCGCGGTCATGGCTGTCAACACGTCCGCGGAGGCGCCGATCCCGGTCGGCGAGGTGTCCCGGCTGATCGGGAGCTGGATCGACCGGCTCGGCGCGGTGTGGGTCGAGGGGCAGATCACCCAGCTGTCCCGGCGCCCCGGCGCCGGTGTGGTGTTTCTGACCCTGCGCGACCCCAGTTACGACATCTCGCTGACCGTCACCTGCTTCCGCGCCGTCTTCGACAGAATCGCGGACACGGTCACCGAGGGCGCGCGGGTCGTGGTGCACGCCAAGCCGGAGTGGTACGCGCCGCGGGGCCAGCTCTCCCTGCGGGCCGCCGAGATCCGCCCGGTGGGGGTCGGCGAACTGCTCGCGCGGCTCGAGCAGTTGAAGAAGGCGCTGGCGGCGGAGGGGCTGTTCGCGGCCGACCGTAAGAAGCCGCTGCCCTTTCTGCCGCAGCTGATAGGGCTGGTCTGCGGGCGCGCCTCGGCCGCCGAGCGCGATGTGCTGGAGAACGCACGGCTGCGCTGGCCCGCCGTCCGCTTCGAGGTGCGCAATGTGGCCGTGCAGGGGGTGCACGCGGTGCCGCAGGTGATCGAGGCGGTCAAGGAGCTCGACGCGCTGCCGGAAGTGGATGTGATCGTGGTGGCGCGCGGCGGCGGCAGTGTGGAGGATCTGCTGCCGTTCTCCGATGAGCAGCTGGTGCGGGCGGTGGCCGCGTGCCGCACGCCGGTGGTCTCCGCGATCGGCCATGAGCCGGACTCACCACTGCTCGACCTGGTCGCCGATCTGCGCGCCTCCACGCCCACCGACGCGGCGAAGAAGATCGTGCCGGATGTGGGCGAGGAGCTGATGCGCGTCCAGCAGCTTCGGGAGCGCGCGCTGCGCAGTGTGCATGGGCTGCTGGACCGGGAGGAGCGGGGGCTTGCCGCCGCGCTGGCCCGGCCGTGCATGCGGGAGCCGCACCGCATGGTGGACGAGCGCGCGGAGCGGATCACGGCGGTGCTGGAGCGCGCCCGCCGCTGCCTGGGCCATCTGCTGGACCGGGCCGACTCCGAGCTGGCCCACACCCAGGCGCGAGTGGTGGCCCTCTCCCCCGCCGCGACGCTGCGGCGGGGCTATGCGGTGCTGCAGCACCCCGACGGCTCGGTCGTGCGGGCGGCCGACGAGGTCACGGAGGGCGAGGAGCTGCGGGCGCGGGTCGCCGAGGGCGAGTTCCGGGCGCGCGTCGCTGTCGGTCCGGCTGAATAGGGTGAGGGGCATGGCGAAGACGGACGAGCAGGCCCAGCAGGCCGAGCAGAGCGCACCGCGGGCGGAGACCACGCTCGGCTATGAGCAGGCGCGGGACGAGCTGGTCGAGGTGGTCCGCCGCCTGGAGGCGGGCGGCACGAGTCTGGAGGAGTCGCTCGCGCTGTGGGAGCGGGGCGAGGAGCTGGCGAAGGTCTGCCGCCGCTGGCTGGAGGGCGCGCGGGCGCGGCTGGACGCGGCGCTGGCGGACGAGACGGACGCGGACGGGGACGACGAGGGCGCGGAGGGCGCCGGGGGCGCGGGCGCCGCGGAGGGCTGACCGGCGGGTCGGCCGTCGGTCGGCCGCCATCGGTCGGCCGCGTCCACCGACCGCCGACCACCGGGGGTCGTCGATCTCCCGCCGCCGACCGCCGCCCTCGATCAGCCACCCTCGTCGGCCGGCGTCCACCGGCTGCCGTCGACCGGCGGCCCCTCGATCACCCGCCGTCGACCGCCCACCGGACGCCGTCGATCGGCCGCGCGCGATCCCCCACTCTCGACCGGCCGCGCCGGTCTTGGCGCGCTGCGCACTGAGTGATTCGGAGCACCTTCCGTACACTGCGCCAACTTTTTAGTTGAACATTAATCTAAGCGCCGTACAGTAGAAGCCGTCAGCGATATCCCCGCCTATGTAGAGGTTTCTTCCATGGCACTCGTACTCGACCCCGCCGCTCAGGACCTTCTCTTCCGTGAGGCCCGCACCGCGAACACCTTCACCGACGAGCCGGTGACCGAGGAGCAGGTGCAGGCGATCTACGACCTGATCAAGTACGCGCCGACCGCGTTCAACCAGTCGCCGCTGCGCGTCGTGCTGGTCCGTTCCCCCGAGGCCCGTGAGCGCCTGGTCCAGCACATGGCCGAGGGCAACCAGGCCAAGACCTCCACGGCCCCGCTGGTGGCGATCCTCGCCGCGGACAACGAGTTCCACGAGGAGCTGCCCGCGCTCTTCCCGCACTTCCCGCAGGCCAAGGACGTCTTCTTCGCCGAGCGCGCCGCCCGTGAGCAGGCCGCCGGGCTGAACGCCTCGCTGCAGGCCGGTTACTTCATCCTGGGCATCCGCGCCGCCGGGCTCGCCGCCGGCCCGATGACCGGTTTCGACGCCGCCGGGATCCAGAAGGAGTTCCTGGACGAGGACCACACCCCGCTGGTGGTCATCAACATCGGCAAGCCGGGCGAGGACGCCTGGTTCCCCCGTGGCCCGCGCCTGGACTACGACCAGGTCATCACCGCGGTTTGATCGGCCACAGGCCACAGACCACAAAGCACAGGCCACAAACCGAAGGGCGTGGTCCGGACCGCTGGTCCGGGCCACGCCCTTCGGCCGTCGCGCTCAGCCCTTCTTCTCGGTGAGCGCGGCGGCCATCTTCGTCAGCTGCCCGTACGACGCCGTCCCGGTGACCACCGTGGTCACGCCCGGCTCCTGGCGCACCAGCGCGTCGTACTTGTCGCCCTCGTAGCGGACCCACTCCTCGCCGTCGACCCGCTCCGTACGCTTCGTCTCCCGCGCCTGCTGTGTGACCTCTTCCACGAACGGCACGGGCTTGCCGTCGCTCTGCTCGACCGCGATGTACTCCTCGTCCTGGTCGAGGAAGCCGAGGTGCCAGAGCGCGCCGTCCGGCTCGGCTGCCGGGCGGTAGGTCACCGACGTCGCGCGCCAGCCCTTGGGCAGGCTCCCGGGCTCGGGGGCGGCCACCGGGTACGGGGCGGCGCGGCGGGCCGTGTCCAGCTCCACGCGGTAGTCCACCGTCTTCACCCCGGAGCCCTTGGCGCCCTCGTCGTGCGGGATGCCGAAGAGGTAGATGCCCGCCGCGACGACACCGATCGCCGCCAGCGACAGCACCATGTCCCGGACCGTCTCTTTGCCACGCATACCTGCCACGCCCCTATCGTCCCTCATCCGGTCGCCGCACCTTGCAACAGGGCCGTGCTCATGCGTGGGGCTGTCTGCTCACTTAGCCAATCAGCGGATAAGGTCATGAACACCCTCACCCTCCTAGCCCCCTGCGGGAAGGAGGGACCTCCGGTCCGTCGCCGTACAGAAAGGTGCGCTCCGATGACCGAGCATCATCTCCCCTCCCAGCTCGAGGTCAGCCCCGAGGCTCCCGATCGCAACCTCGCCCTGGAACTCGTCCGGGTCACCGAGGCGGGTGCCATGGCCTCCGGCCGCTGGGTGGGCCGCGGCGACAAGAACGGCGCCGACGGCGCCGCCGTGAAGGCCATGCGCTCCCTCGTGCACACCGTCTCGATGAACGGCGTCGTCGTCATCGGAGAGGGGGAGAAGGACGAGGCGCCGATGCTCTTCAACGGCGAGCGCGTGGGCGATGGCACCGGCCCGGAGTGCGACGTGGCCGTGGACCCCGTGGACGGCACCACGCTCACCGCGAAGGGCATGGCCAACGCCGTCTCCGTGCTCGCGGTCGCCGAGCGCGGCACCATGTTCGACCCGTCGGCCGTCTTCTACATGGACAAGCTGGTCACCGGCCCCGACGCCGCCGAGTTCGTCGACATCACGGCGCCCCCCGGCGTGAACATCCGCCGGATCGCCAAGGCCAAGAAGTCCAGCCCCGAGGACGTCACCGTCGTGGTCCTCGACCGGCCCCGCCACGAGGGCATCGTCAAGGAGATCCGGGAGGCGGGCGCCCGGATCAAGTTCATCTCCGACGGCGACGTGGCCGGCGCGATCATGGCCGCGCGCGAGAGCACCGGTGTGGACCTGCTGCTGGGCGTGGGCGGTACGCCGGAGGGCATCATCGCGGCCTGCGCGATCAAGTGCCTCGGCGGCACCATCCAGGCCAAGCTGTGGCCCAAGGACGACGAGGAGCGGCAGCGCGCCGTCGACGCGGGCCACGACCTCGACCAGGTCCTCGAGACCAACGACCTGGTCAGCGGCGACAATGTGTTCTTCGTCGCGACCGGCATCACGGACGGGGATCTGCTGCGCGGGGTGCGGTACCGCGCGGAGACCGCCACCACCCAGTCGCTGGTCATGCGGTCCAAGTCGGGGACCATCCGGCAGATCGACTCCACCCACCGGCTGGCCAAGCTGCGCGCCTACGCCGCCGTCGACTTCGAACGGCCGAGCTGAGCGCGCGACAGCACGTAACGCGGACGGCGCCTGATGCGGACGGCACATAGCGCAGACGGCACATGACAAGGGCCGGGTCCCGCCTCCCGGCGGGGCCCGGCCCAGGTCCCGAAGAGTTCAGCCCGCGGCGGCGACCTGCACCGCGCGCTGCAGCTCCACCTCCCGGCGCCGGCGGCGGGCCAGCACGACCCGGCGCTCGGCCGCGGTCAGCCCGCCCCACACGCCGTACGGCTCGGGCTGCAGCAGTGCGTGCTCCCGGCACTCGACCATGACCGGGCAGCGCGCACAGACGCGCTTGGCGGCCTCTTCCCGCGACAGCCTGGCAGCCGTGGGCTCCTTGGAAGGGGCGAAGAACAGCCCGGCCTCGTCCCGTCGGCACACCGCCTCCGAGTGCCAGGGGCCGGCCTGATCCCGCGCGGGGACGCGCTGCGGGGGCACGGCGGCTTCCAGCAGGGGCTGATGCGGTTGCAGCACGGTCTACTCCTGACGACGGCTCCGGTGGTCACCCTTGCCCGCCTCGAGGTGTACGGCCCCGTGAGCACCCCCATCAGCCGTACGAGAGACGATGCACCAAGCCTTACCCGCTGTGCGCGCGCTTATGCACACCGTTGTCCCACCCGGAACTTCCCCCGCGCATGCTCGTTCTTCAGGGCTTATGCCCGCAGGTTCTTCAGCCGCTTTCCTCGCTTGGGCTTGGCCTCGACACCGCCGAAGACCCCGAACCCGGTGACGTGGATCACCGGTGCGTCGGGGTCCTGTGCCTCGTACGTCCTGACGTCGAAGCCACCGAGGATGCCCGCGCCCGAGCCGCGCAGCGAGACGTTCTCCGGGACCTTGATGTCCACCCCGCCGAAGGCGGCCACGACATTGATGACGATCTCCCGGTGCTCGAACACCGCCTCGGTCAGATCGATTTCGACACCGCCGAAGACCGCCAGGACGTTCGTACGGCGCCTGACCCGCCAGCGGCCCTTGCGCGTCGAACCGCCGAAGACCGCCACCAGGTTCTCCGACTCGGGCACGGTGCGCGCCCAGTCCGTCTCCGCGTCGTGCGCCGGCGCCGAGCCGGCGCCGCGGGCCGGGGCGACGGGCAGATCGCGCACCAGGGGCTCCAGCTCGCCGAGGGTCTTGGCCCGATAGACCGCGTCGATCCGCTCGGCGTGCTCCTCGGGCTGGAGCCGCCCCTCGGCGAGGGCCTCCCGCAGGATGTCCGCGATCCGGTCGCGGTCGGCGTCGGACGCGCGTAGCTCCGCCTCCGCGACGGGCGCGGACGCCGGAGCCGGGGTCGGAGCCGGGGCTGGCGCGGGGGCCGCCGAGGCGGGCGCGGGGGCGGATTTGGTCAGGGGCACGGGCTGCTGCTCATCCACGGACTCAGCGTATCCAGTCGCGATAGATCGCGACTAGGGGACGATCCCTGACGTCTCCCTGATCCTTCCCCTACCGGTCCTCTACCGGTCCTCGCGCCCGCTACTGAGCCTTACCTCACAGGTTCCGTTCCGCTGCCCCGTTCTACGCTTATGAACGCGCTGTCGACGAAGTCAGCCGAAGCCCTGTCGAGTGAGGAACGGCCGCGATGCCAGAGTTTGCCTATTCGGACCTGCTGCCCTTGGGAGCCGACACCACGCCGTACCGCCTGGTGACCTCCGAGGGCGTGAGCACCTTCGAGGCCGATGGGCGCACCTTCCTGAAGGTCGAGCCGGAGGCGCTGCGCAGGCTCGCGGCCGAGGCGATGCACGACATCTCGCACTATCTGCGCCCCGCCCACCTCGCCCAGCTACGCCGCATCCTCGACGACCCGGAGGCCAGCGCCAACGACCGCTTCGTGGCGCTGGACCTGCTGAAGAACGCCAACATCGCGGCCGCCGGGGTGCTCCCGATGTGCCAGGACACCGGCACCGCGATCGTCATGGGCAAGCGCGGGCAGCACGTGCTGACCGAAGGCGGCGACGAGGAGGCCCTGTCGCGGGGCGTCTTCGACGCGTACACCAAGCTCAATCTGCGCTACTCCCAGATGGCCCCGCTGACCATGTGGGAGGAGAAGAACACCGGCTCCAACCTGCCCGCGCAGATCGAGCTGTACGCGACCGACGGCGGCGCCTACAAGTTCCTCTTCATGGCCAAGGGCGGCGGCTCGGCCAACAAGTCCTTCCTCTACCAGGAGACGAAGGCTGTGCTGAACGAGGCATCGATGATGAAGTTCCTGGAGGAGAAGATCCGCTCGCTGGGTACGGCCGCCTGCCCGCCGTACCACCTGGCGATCGTGGTCGGCGGCACCAGCGCCGAGTACGCGCTCAAGACCGCCAAGTACGCCTCCGCGCACTACCTGGACGAGCTGCCCGCCGAGGGCTCCCCGACCGGCCACGGCTTCCGCGACAAGGAGCTGGAGGAGAAGGTCTTCGAGCTGACGCAGAAGATCGGGATCGGCGCGCAGTTCGGCGGCAAGTACTTCTGCCATGACGTCCGGGTCGTCCGGCTGCCGCGCCACGGCGCCTCCTGCCCGGTCGCGATCGCCGTCTCGTGCTCCGCCGACCGCCAGGCGCTCGCCAAGATCACGCCGGAGGGCGTCTTCCTGGAGCAGCTGGAGACCGACCCGGCGCGCTTCCTGCCGGAGACGACGGACGAGGAGCTGACCAAGGGCGCGGGCCCGGACCTGGACGCGGTCGCCATCGACCTCAACCGGCCGATGGACGACGTCCTGGCCGAGCTGACCAGGCACCCGGTCAAGACCCGGCTCTCGCTCACCGGCACGCTGGTCGTCGCCCGGGACATCGCGCACGCGAAGATCAAGGAGCGGCTGGACGCGGGCGAGGAGATGCCCGAGTACCTGAAGAACCACCCGGTCTACTACGCGGGCCCGGCCAAGACCCCCGAGGGCTACGCCTCCGGTTCGTTCGGCCCGACGACCGCGGGCCGGATGGACGCGTACGTCGAGCAGTTCCAGGCGGCGGGCGGCTCGAAGGTCATGCTGGCCAAGGGCAACCGCTCGAAGCAGGTCACCGACGCGTGTGCCGCGCACGGCGGCTTCTACCTGGGCTCGATCGGCGGTCCGGCGGCGCGGCTGGCCCAGGACTGCATCAAGAAGGTCGAGGTCCTGGAGTACGAGGAGCTGGGCATGGAGGCGGTCTGGAGGATCGAGGTCGAGGACTTCCCGGCGTTCATCGTGGTGGACGACAAGGGGAACGACTTCTTCCAGGACCCGGCGCCGCAGCCGACGTTCACGAGCATTCCGGTGCGGGGGCCGGGGGTGGCGTAACGCCTGCGGGGCGGCGGGGGCGTGGATGCGCCCCCGCCGCCCTTACCCGTCCCATCCGAGGGGCCGCGCCCCCAGGCCCCCGACCGGCCCGGGGTGGGCCTTGTCCTCAAACGCCGGACGGGCTGGATTAGCCGGGACCGGTCCTGTCCTCAAACGCCGGACGGGCTGGATTTGCCGGGCCTGGGCTGGGATAGGGGCCTGGGCGGGCCTTGTCCGCAAAGGCCCGTCAGCCCCTCAGTGCCGCCTCGAAGGCGCCGGGGCGCTGGATGACACCGCTGCAGCGGGTGTTCGGGACGACGTTCTCGGCCGTCTCGGGGCCCGCGGCACCGGCCGTGGGGGCGGCGGGGGTGGCGGGGGTGGCGGACTGGGTCATATCCGGGGTGCACGGCTGGTCGCGTTCGGCGGACCACATCGACAGCCGCCCGATCCCCTTGTCCGCGGCGAACCGCGCCAGCCCGGACGCGTCCTCCAGTGTGAAGGTCTCGCCGGTGACGTCGTTGACCCCGATCATCGGCGTCACGGCGAGCACCTTCCAGGCGGCGGCGTCGGACATGCCGAGCACCTCGCGGATCCGGGCCTGCGCGGCGGTGGCCGCCTGGACGGCATAGTCGCCCATGTCGCCCGTATGGTCCCCGCTGTAGTTCATCGCCATGATGTTGACGGTCGAGAGGATGACCCCCTCCTGTTTGGCGGCCTCCAACTGGGCGACGCTCTCTGCGGTCAGCCCGTCGGGCATGGCGGGCAGGGTGAAGGAGATGTTCAGGCCCTCGTGGGTGCGCTGGATCAGCGCGAGCGCCTGGGCGCGGCGGGCCGCCGCCTCGGTGTCGGCGAGCGCCTCGCCCTCGAGGTCGAAGTCGATCCGGCGCGCCTGGTATCGCTCGATCACCTCGGCGTAGGCGGAGGCGAGTTCGGGGACGTCGGTGCAGGCGGTGGCGAGCTCGGTGCCCTCGGCGCCGCCGAAGGAGATCCGTACGTCGCCGCCCGCCCGGCGGACGCCCTCGACCCGGGCCTCCAGCGCCTGGTCGTCGAGCGAGGTGCCGCCGTCCCACGCCGGAGTGCAGCCGTCGCCCGCGACGACGAAGCCCATGGTGAACTCCTTGACTCCGCGCGCGGCCGCGGCGGCCATGTCGTACGCCGAGTCCGACCAGGCGTTGACGTACGGCACGAACTCGGCGGGTGGCCGTGCCGCGGGGGGCTGCGACACCTGCGGCGGTGAGGGCGCGGCGTGCGGCTCGGGCGACTGTTTGTGGTGTCCCGCCCATACGGCGATGGTGGCGCAGACCACCGCGCCGGCCACGGCGATTCCGCTCATGCGGGGGCTGGCCCTCATGGCTCTGGCTCCTTCTTGCGGTCCGGTACGAGGCGCCGGGGGCTGGGCCGCCCGTGCCGTTCTCCTCGCCAAACCTCGCATATTCGGTGAAGCCTACTGAACTATGACACACCGCATGTTTGACTTATATGTCGCATGTCGTATTTTCTGCATTAACCTCTTCCGTATGGATCCTCAGTCAGATGTGGCCGAGCGCGCGCCTTCGCGTCCCCTCCGCGCTGACGTGGCCCGGAAGGGGCCCGTGTTCGTGGACCTCTCCGGGCGCCGTGGCCGACTCGTACGACATGTGGGCGTAGTCGCGGGGGCCGCCTGCCTCGGCTATTCGGCGGTCCTGGGGTTGGGCTACGCGGGCGGTACGCCATTCGCGCCGCAGACGCTGATCCCCGGGCATCCCGTCGCCACCGAGGCGTTCGGCCGGGAGCCGAAGCACACCCCGGAGGGACGTTCGGGGCCCTCCGGATCGCATGAACGGCCCGACGACGAGTACGAGTACGCGCCGACCCACCGTCAGCATCAGCGCCACCGGCACGACTCCGAGCGCCCGGAGCCCCAGTACGCCCGGGAGCCCGTCGCCCTTCCCCCCGTCACCACCCGGCCGCGGCCCGCGCCCCCGCAGCCCGCCCCGCCCAAGGCCCACCGCGCGGCGAAGCGGCATTCCCCCGCCCACCCCCGCCCCGGCGCCCGCGAGTCCGCCGAGGGACACCGGGCCGCGGGGCACCGCAAGCACACCCACGCGCCCTCGCATCCGGCCGCCCACCCGCTCGCCAAGCACCCCGCGGACGCGTCGCACACCCCGCCGAAGAAGCACTCCGGCGCCGCCAAGCCACCGGCCAAGGGATCCGGCCACTCGCAAGCTCCCGGCCGCATCACGAAGCCCGGCCACGCCAAGTCCCCCCAGAAGCCCCAGACCCAGAAGCCCCCGCAGGCCAACCCGCCCAAGCCCCCGAAAGGCCCCCAGGGGCCCGCCGGAGGCGGCGCCCCGGCCGATGGGCCGGGCGCCCCCGAGGCCGACGGCGAGGAGTCATGAGCGGCGGCAGACCGCCGAGGCTGCCCCGGCCGCGCCGCCGACCCCCCGCGCCCCGTCAGGACGGCGCGCCCCGCACGGTGTTCCGGCTGACCGGCTCCGGGCGCCGCGCCGCGAGGCTCACGGGCAGGCTCCGGTTCACGGGCAGGCTCCGCACCCCCAAGCCGGCCAAAGCTGACGGCCACCCTCCCAAGCTCCGTACCGTCAAGCTGCGAAAGCTCCGCACCCGCACCCGGATGGTGCTCGCCCTCGCGACCCTGCTCGCGCTGGTGTGCACCCTGCTGCTGGACGGCTATCTGCACGCCGAGGTCGGCAACGACGCCCGGGTGTACCGCTCGCACGCCTCGCGCACCGTCCCCGACCGCCTGCGCAAGGGCGGGCCGGTGATCACCTTCGACCGGAAGGGGAAGGCCACCGAGCACGCCATCCCGTCCAAGACCATCGCGCTGACCTTCGACGACGGCCCGGACCCCCGCTGGACCCCGGAGATCCTCGACGTACTGCGCCGCCACAAGGTGCGGGGCACCTTCTTCGTGCTGGGTCAGATGGTGGTCCGCCATCCGGAGCTGGTCCGCCGGATGCGGGCCGCGGGCCATGAGGTCGGGGTGCACACCTTCTCCCATGTCGACCTGTCCTACCAGGACAAGGGGCGCATGGACCGCGAACTGGCCCAGTCCCAGCTCGCCCTGGCCGGTGCGGCGGGCATCACCAGCTCGCTCTTCCGGGCGCCGTACGCCTCCAAGGTCCGCGCGCTGGACGACCGCACCTGGCCGGTGCAGCAGCACATCGGGTCCAAGGGCTACATCAGCGCGTTCGTGGACACCGACAGCGAGGACTGGCAGCGGCCCCCGGTCAAGGAGATCATCCAGAACGCCACTCCCGAGGGCAAAAAGGGCGCGTCCGTGCTCTTCCACGACGCGGGCGGCAACCGCGCGCGGACCGTGACGGCCCTGGGGCTGTACATCGAGCGGATGCAGCAGAAGGGCTACTCCTTCACCACCGTCACCGGTGCGCTCGGCGCCCACAGCGCCAACCACCCGGCGCACACCCTCCCGGTCTGGGAGGGCCGGGCGCTGATCTGGGCCGCCGCGTTCACCCACAGCGCGCTGCCCGCGCTGATGGCGCTGCTGGGGCTGGTGGGCTTCTCGGTGATCGGGCGGCTGCTGCTGATGGTGGTCCTCGCCTGGTGGCACCGGCGCTCGCGGGAGCGGCGGCGCTGGAGCCGGGTGCAGGAGGTGACCGATCCGGTGAGCGTGATCGTGCCCGCGTACAACGAGAAGGAGTGCATCGCCAACACCCTGAGGTCGCTGTCCGCCTCCACCCACCCGATCGAGATCCTGGTCGTGGACGACGGCTCCACCGACGGCACGGCCGATATCGCCGAGGCGATGGGGCTGCCCAACGTACGGGTGCTGCGCCAGGCCAACGCGGGCAAGCCCGCCGCGCTCAACCGGGGCATCGCCCACGCCGGCCACGAGCTGATCGTGATGATGGACGGCGACACCGTCTTCGAGCCCACCACCATCCGTGAGCTGGTCCGCCCGTTCGCCGACTCGCGGGTGGGCGCGGTCGCGGGCAACGCCAAGGTGGGCAACCGGGGCAAGCTGATCGGCGCCTGGCAGCACATCGAGTATGTGATGGGCTTCAACCTCGACCGGCGAATGTACGACCTGCTGCGCTGCATGCCCACCATCCCCGGCGCGATCGGCGCCTTCCGCCGCCGGGCGCTGCTGGAGGCCGGGGGCATGAGCGCGGACACCCTGGCCGAGGACACCGACATCACCATCGCCCTGCACCGGGCCGGGTGGCAGGTGGTCTACCAGGAGCACGCCCGCGCCTGGACCGAGGCGCCCAGCTCGCTGGGCCAGTTGTGGAAGCAGCGCTACCGCTGGAGTTACGGCACCATGCAGGCGCTGTGGAAGCACCGCCGCTCGCTGATCGACCGGGGGCCCTCGGGGCGGTTCGGCCGGGTGGGGATGCCGCTGGTGGTGCTCTTCCAGATCCTCACCCCGCTGTGCGCGCCGCTGATCGACCTCTTCACCCTCTACGGGGTGATCTTCCTGGACCCGGTGCGCTCGCTGCTGGCCTGGGGCGCGCTGCTGCTGGTGCAGCTGCTGGGCGCGGCGTACGCGTTCCGGCTGGACCGGGAGGACTACCGGGCACTGGCCGTACTGCCGCTGCAGCAGATCGCCTACCGTCAGTTGATGTATCTGGTGCTGCTGCACTCCTGTGTCACCGCGGCGACCGGCGCCCTGCTGCCGTGGCAGAAGCTCAAGCGCACCGGCGAGGTGGACACTCCCCGTGCGCCGGAGGCCGTACGGTGACCGGGGTCACTCATTCGGCACGGCGGGCGCGGGAACACGGGGTGGCGTGATGACGCTGTGCTGAACGGAGGTGTCCCCATGACCGACGAGAGCCACCGCGACGACAGCCCCCAGGAGGGCTACCGCATCGAGCACGACTCGATGGGAGAGGTCAGGGTCCCGGCGCACGCCAAGTGGCGCGCCCAGACCCAGCGGGCGGTGGAGAACTTTCCCGTCAGCGGGCAGCGGCTGGAGCGGGCGCATATCGAGGCGCTGGCCCGGATCAAGGGCGCGGCCGCGCTGGTCAACGCGGATCTGGGCGTGGTGGACAAGGACATCGCGGGGGCGATCGCGGAGGTGGCGGCCCAGGTCGCCGAGGGGCGCTGGGACGATCACTTCCCGGTGGACGTCTTCCAGACCGGCTCCGGCACCTCGTCCAATATGAACACCAATGAGGTGCTGGCCACCCTCGCGACCGAGCGCCTGGGCCGCCCGGTGCACCCCAACGACCATGTCAACGCCAGCCAGTCCTCCAACGACGTCTTCCCCTCGTCGATCCACATCGCGGCCACCGCGGCCGTCACCCGCGATCTGATCCCGGCCCTGGCCCATCTGGCGGAGGCGCTGGAGCGCAAGGCGGCCGAGTTCGCGGAGGTGGTCAAGGCGGGGCGCACCCATCTGATGGACGCCACCCCGGTGACCCTGGGCCAGGAGTTCGGCGGCTACGCGGCCCAGGTGCGGTACGGGATCGAGCGGCTGCGCGCCGCGCTCCCCCGGCTGGCCGAGCTGCCGCTGGGCGGTACGGCGGTGGGCACCGGGATCAACACCCCGCCCGGGTTCGCCGCCGCCGTCATCGCCGAGCTGGCCCGCACCACCGGGCTGCCGCTGACCGAGGCCCGGGATCACTTCGAGGCGCAGGGCGCGCGGGACGGGCTGGTCGAGACGTCCGGGCAGCTGCGGACGATCGCGGTCGGCCTCACCAAGATCTCCAACGATCTGCGCTGGATGGCGTCGGGCCCCCGCACCGGGCTCGCCGAGATCGCGCTGCCCGATCTGCAGCCCGGCTCCTCGATCATGCCGGGGAAGGTCAACCCGGTGATCCCCGAGGCCACGCTGATGGTCGCGGCGCAGGTCACCGGCAATGACACCACCGTCGCCATGGCCGGGGCCGCCGGGAACTTCGAGCTCAATGTGATGCTCCCGGTGATCGCCAAGAATCTGCTGGAGTCGATCCGGCTGCTGACCAATGTCTCCCGGCTGCTCGCGGACCGCACGATCGACGGGATCACCGCCAACGCCGAGCGGGCCCGGGAGTACGCGGAGTCCTCGCCGTCCATCGTCACCCCGCTCAACCGCTACCTCGGCTACGAGGAGGCGGCGAAGGTGGCCAAGCGGTCGCTGGCGGAGCGCAAGACCATCCGGGCGGTGGTGCTGGAGTCCGGCTATGTGGAGCGCGGGCTGCTGACCGTGGAGCAGCTCGACGAGGCGCTCGACGTGCTGCGCATGACGCATCCTTAGCCGGGCGTTGGCCACCGGTTGCGGCATAGGTCACGGCATCGCGGCCCCTGCGCACCTAAGATCTGCTCATGACAGCGGACATCGCGGAGACAACGGGGACGGCGGACATCGCCCGGTGGGCACCGGGTGACCATATCCTGTGGCGCTATCGGGCCAACGCCTCCGAGCTCATCCACATCTGCCGTCCCGTGACCGTCGTCGAGGACACCGCCGAGCTGCTCGCCGTCTGGCTCGCCCCCGGCACCGCCTGCGTCAAACCGCAGCTCACCGACGGCACCTCGGTGCACCACGAGCCGCTGTCCACCCGTTACACCAAGCCGCGGACCACCGCCCTGTCCCAGTGGTTCGGCACCGGGGTGCTGAAGCTGGCGCGGCCCGGTGAGCCGTGGTCGGTGTGGCTGTTCTGGGACCAGGGCTGGCAGTTCAAGAACTGGTACGTGAACCTGGAGGAGCCGCTGGTCCGCCGGGCCCGCGGGGTGGACTCCGAGGACCACTTCCTGGACATCGCGGTCTACCCCGACCACAGCTGGGAATGGAAGGACGAGGACGAGTTCGCGCAGGCGCAGCGGGCCGGGCTGATGGGCCCCGAGCAGGCGGAGCGGGTCCGGACCGCGGGCCGGGCGGCCGTGGCGGCCATCGAGTCCTGGGGAGCGCCGTTCCGGGACGGGTGGGAGGACTGGCGGCCCGACCCCGCATGGTCCGTGCCCGCCCTTCCGGCGGACTGGGGCCGTACGGACAAGAAGCACACCTCGGCACACTCGAGGTCATGAACCTCTTGTCGTGTCCCAGTGTTTCAAACGTAGGATCGTCGTCCGGAACACTGCCCATGCGGGACACCAGACGCCAGCGCAAGTCACGGGCGATGCGCAAGATCTGACGTATTGTCACAGGAGGGGGCGGAGTCGTGAGCGGTGAGGACGCGTGCAGGGACGGTTACGAGGGCTACGAGGACTTCGACCGCCTCGCACTGGACCGCAGCGGTCAGGCGGACGCCTTCGACACCATCGGCGACCGCTATGACGAGGCCTTTCCGTACAAGGAGGGCCAGATCGCGGCCGGTCAGTGGCTGGCCGAATCGCTGCCGCCCGGCTCCCGGGTGCTCGACGTCGGCTGCGGTACGGGCCTGCCCACGACCCGTCAGCTTGTCGACGCGGGGCACGAGGTGGTCGGGATCGACATCTCCCCCGGGATGCTCAAGCTGGCCCAGGACAATGTGCCGGAGGCCACCTTCCACCATGTGGACATCGTCGATCTGCGGGTGGGCGGCCGGTACGGCCCGGGAGGCCCCCGGGAGCTCGGCCCCTTCGACGGCATCGCCGGCTACTTCACACTGCTGCTGCTGCCCCGCCCGGAGATCCCGTACGCACTGCGGACCCTGCACGCGGTGCTCAGACCCGAGGGGCTGCTGGGGCTGGGCATGGTGGAGGCGGACATCGACGACTTCCCCATCCCGTTCCTCGGCAACTCGGTCCGGGTATCCGGTTATCTGCGGGACGAGCTGCGCCAGGTCGTACGCGAAGCGGGCTTCGAGATCGCCGGGGAGGACTCACACGCGTACGCCCCGGCCAGCACGGACGTACCACCCGAGATCCAGCTCTATCTGAACTGCCGACGACGTGCCTGACACTCGGTGCGCCCACGACCTGCGGGCGCACGGCCCCGGACGGATGGAAACCCACGCGTGACGGAGCACCCCACCTCCCACAACAGGCGGCAGGCGGCCACCTCTGCCGCCGCCCCGGGCGCGCCCGCGCCCGACGACGCGCACGGCGCGGTCCCGGACCCGCGGACCGCCGTGCGGCAGACGGCTGCGCCCGGCCAGGAGCCCGGCGGCGGCCGCCCGCGTCCTGCCGAGCCCCGTCCGGTCGGCGCCGGCCCCGCGGGCCCGTCGGCCCATGACGGACCCCCGGGCCCCGAAGGGGAGCCCGTGCCGCGCGCCAGAGAGCGCGGCGACGGCGCCGACCGGACGGGCCGCGGGCGCCGTGGCCGCGGCGGGAGCGGCGCCACCGGCACCGACAGCGCCGCTGGGCAGGGAGGCGCCGCCGCGGCGCGCGGCGGCGGAGGCAGGGAGCGCCGGAACACGGCGGAGAGCGAGCACCCGGCGCAGCCGGAGCACGGCACACCGGAGGGCGAGCCTGTGTGGGACGCGGATCGCAATGCCGCAAGAGGCGCGTCGGGCCGGCCCGGAGGGCCGAGCGGCGGCACCGGCCCCGATGAGCAGCCCCCGGCCGCCCAGAGCGGCGGCCGGGGCCGGGGAGCGGCGCGCCGGGGCACCGGCGCGGGCGAGCACCCGGAGCGGGCCGGCGAGACCACCCACGCGGCGGCCGCCGCCGCGGGCGAGGTCGCGTACAGCGCGCCGGAGGGCGGAGTGCCCACGGTGCCGCCCGCGGGCGGCACCGCCGCCGCCGAGGCCGCCACGCGGGACCGGGGCGGCGACCGGCTGAGGTTCGTGGGGGCCGCGACCCGGCGGATCGCCCGCGGCATCGACCTCGACGAGATCGTGCTGGGCCTGTGCCGGGCCACCGTGCCCACCTTCGCCGACGCGATCCTGGTGTATCTGCGCGATCCGCTGCCGGTCGGCGACGAGCGCCCGGTCGGCCCGGTGGTGCTGCGGCTGCGCCGCACCGACCGGATCCCGCTGGACCCGGACACCGACAGCGGCCGGCTGTCGCTGCTGCCCTCCCAGCCGGATCTGTCGCCCGCCGTGGGCGGCGGCCCGGCCGCCGAGCTGTGCGAGGTGGAGGCGGGCGGTCCGCTGGCCGAGGTGCTGCGCGGGGTACGGCCGGTGTTCGGCGACTCGCAGGCGGCCCGCGCCGCGCTGCCGGAGCTGCTCGGCGAGGGCCCCTCGGTGGCGACCGGTCAGCGCACCGTGCTGGCGCCGCTGCGCGGCCGCCGCCGGGTGATCGGCGCGGCCGTGTTCGTACGCCGCCCGGACCGGCCGCCGTTCGAACCGGACGATCTGCTGGTGGCCGCGCAGCTCGCCACCCACACCGCGCTCGGCGTCGACAAGGCGGTGCTGTACGGGCGCGAGGTGTACATCGCGGACGAGCTGCAGCGCACCATGCTGCCCGACTCGCTGCCGCAGCCCACCGGCGTCCGGCTGGCCAGCCGCTATCTGCCCGCGGCCGAGACCGCGCGGGTCGGCGGCGACTGGTACGACGCGATCCCGCTGCCGGGCAACCGGGTGGCGCTGGTGGTCGGCGATGTGATGGGCCATTCGATGACCTCCGCCGCGATCATGGGCCAGCTCCGCACCACCGCGCAGACCCTGGCCGGGCTCGATCTGCCGCCGCAGGAGGTGCTGCACCACCTCGACGAGCAGGCCCAGCGGCTGGGCACCGACCGTATGGCCACCTGCCTGTACGCGGTCTACGACCCGGTCGCGCACCGCATCGTGGTCGCCAACGCGGGCCATCCGCCGCCCATTCTGCTGCACCGGGGCGGCCGCGCCGAGGTGCTGCGGGTGCCGCCGGGGGCGCCGATCGGGGTCGGCGGGGTCGACTTCGAGGCGGTCGAGCTGGACGCCCCGGCCGGGGCCACCCTGATGCTCTACACCGACGGTCTTGTCGAATCGCGGATGCGCGATGTGTGGACCGGGATCGAGCAGTTGCGGGAGCGGCTGACCGCCACCGCCCGGCTCACCGGCCCCAACCCGCCGCCGCTTGAGCCGCTGTGCGACGAGGTGCTGGACATGCTCGGCCCCGGCGACCGCGACGACGACGTGGCGCTGCTCGCGGCCCGCTTCGAGGGCATCGCGCCCAGCGATGTGGCGTACTGGTTCCTGGACCCGAAGGCGCAGACCGCCGGGCAGGCGCGCCGGCTGGCCCGCCGGGCGCTGGCCCGCTGGGACCTGGACGATCTGACGGACGCGGTGGAGCTGCTGGTCAGCGAGGTGGTGACGAACGCGGTGCGCTACGCCGAGCGGCCGATCACGCTGCGGCTGCTCCGCACCGACGTGCTGCGCTGCGAGGTCGGCGACGATGTGCCGCAGCTCCCCCGGCTGCGCCAGGCCCGACCGTCCGACGAGGGCGGGCGGGGGCTGTATCTGGTGAACCGGATGGCGCGGCGCTGGGGCGCGACCCGGCTGTCCACGGGCAAGGTCGTCTGGTTCGAGCTCGCGATGCCGTGAGGCGCACGGTCGTGAGGCGTACGGTCCCGGGCCGCCCGGTGCGGGGCCGTACGGTTCAGGACCTCGCGCTGAGGTAGGCCACGACCATGTCGCCGAGCATCCGGCGGTAGTGGGCGCGGCGCTCCGGGTCCAGGGGGTCGCGGCCGAAGAGGGTGCCGAAGGTGTACTGGTTGGCCACCGGGAAGACGGCGAACGAGCTGATCATCATGTGCACGTCGACGGCGTCGGTGTCGGTGTCGTCGCGGAAGACGCCCTGCTCACGGCCGCGGGCGAGGATCCCGGAGATCAGGTCGATCACCGGGGTACCGGCCTTGGCCAGCGTCTCGGACTTGACCAGGTGCTCGGCCCGGTGGATGTTCTCGATCGACACCAGCCGGATGAAGTCGGCGTGTGCGGTGTGGTGGTCGAAGGTCAGCTCGGCCAGGTGCCGGATGGCCTCGGCGGGGTCCAGACCGGTGACGTCCACGGCCTGTTCGGCCTCGCGGATGCCGGTGTAGGCGCGCTCCAGGACCTTGATGTAGAGCTGCTCCTTGCCGCCGAAGTAGTAGTAGATCATCCGCTTGGTGGTGCGGGTGAGTGCGGCTATCTCGTCGACGCGGGCCCCGGCGTAGCCGCGCTCGGCGAATTCCCGGGTCGCGACGTCCAGGATCTCGGCCTGGGTGCGGACGGCGTCGCGGAGGCGGCTGTTCTTCGGCGGCTGATCGCTCATGCTGGGCCCACTCTACGTGCATGGGGTTCACAAGAAGGCGTCCTGGGGCTTTTACTGTCCCAGCTACTAACGAACCAGTTCGTACATTAGCCGGGAACGCAGGAGGTCACCCGTATGCGGGGCAGTGCACACCAGTCGCGGGAGTCACCGGAGGGGCGGCAGGGCCGGGAGTCCTGTCTGGTGGGGCTGATCGGATCCGGCGTGGGCCCCTCGCTCTCCCCCGCCCTGCACCAGCGCGAGGCCGACCGCCACGGGCTGCGGTATCTGTACCGCACGATCGACATCGATCCGCTGGGGCTCGGCCCGGACGGGGTCGGCGAGCTGGTGCGAGCGGCCGCCCGGCTGGGCTTCGACGGGCTGAACATCACCCACCCCTGCAAGCAGACGGTCATCGGGCATCTCGACGGGCTGTCGGAGGACGCCGCACTGCTCGGCGCGGTCAACACGGTGGTCTTCGGCGAGGACGGCCGGGCGATCGGCCACAACACCGACGGGTCCGGGTTCGCCCGCTCCTTCGCCCGCGGTCTGCCCGACGCGCCCACCGGCCAGATCGTGCTGCTCGGCGCGGGCGGGGCGGGCGCCGCCGTCGCCCATGCGCTGCTGACCGTCGGCGCCGACCGGCTGACGCTGGCCGACACCGATCCGGCGCGGGCCGCCGGGCTCGCCGGGACGCTGGCGACACGGTTCGGCGCCACCCGGGTCCGTACCGTGCCCGACGGCGGGCTCCCGGCGGCCGTCGAGGTCGCCGACGGGCTGGTGCACGCCACCCCCACCGGGATGGCCGCCCACCCCGGGCTGCCGCTGCCCGCCGGGCTGCTGCGGCCCGGGCTGTGGGTCGCCGAGGTGGTCTACCGCCCGCTGGTCACCCCGCTGCTGACCGCCGCCCGCGCGGCCGGCTGTCGCACCCTGGACGGCGGCGGCATGGCCGTCTTCCAGGCCGCCGACGCCTTCCGGCTCTTCACCGGCCGCGAACCCGACGCCGAGCGGATGCTCGCCGACCTCACCGACCTGCTCGAGCTCCCCGCCGGAGGCTGATCATGCGCAAGTCCATCGCCACCGTGTGCCTCAGCGGCACCCTCGAGGAAAAGCTCACCGCCATCGCCGCCGCCGGTTTCGACGGGGTCGAGATCTTCGAGAACGACCTGCTGGCCAGCCCCCTGTCCCCCGAACGGATCCGGGACCGCGCCGCCGAACTGGGCCTGGCCATCGACCTCTTCCAGCCCTTCCGCGACTTCGAGGCCGTCCCCGAGGACCTGCTGGGCCGCAATCTGCGCCGGGCCGAGAAGAAGTTCGCGGTCATGGAGCGGCTCGGGGCCGACCTGATGCTGGTGTGCTCCAGCGTCTCCCCCGCCGCCCTCGACGACGACGCCCTCGCCGCCGAACAGCTACGCCTCCTCGCCGAACGGGCCGCCGCCCACGGCATCCGCATCGCCTACGAGGCGCTGGCCTGGGGGCGGCATGTGAACACCTACGACCACGCCTGGCGGATTGTCCGGCAGGCCGGCCACCCCGCGCTCGGCACCTGCCTGGACAGCTTCCACATCCTCTCGCGCGGCTCGGACCCCAAGGGCATCGAGGAGATCCCCGGCGAGAAGATCTTCTTCCTCCAGCTCGCCGACGCCCCGCTGATGGCCATGGACATCCTCCAGTGGAGCCGCCACTACCGCTGCTTCCCCGGGCAGGGCGGCTTCGACGTGGCGGGGCTGCTGGAGCACGTCCTGCGGACCGGCTACGACGGGCCACTGTCCCTGGAGGTCTTCAACGACGTCTTCCGGCAGGGCGATACGGCCCGCACCGCCGTGGACGCGCTGCGCTCGCTGATCGCCCTGGAGGAGGCCGCGGGCCGCACCGATCTGCCCGCCCCCGTCGTCCCCACCGGCTTCGCCTTCGCCGAACTGGCCTCGGGGGGAGCCGAGTTGCCCGCCCTGCTGACCGGTCTCGGCTTCGCCCGCACCGGCCGCCACCACTCCAAACCCGTGGAGCTGTGGGAGCAGGGCGAAGCCCGGATCGTCCTCAACTCCGGCCTCGACGCCGCCACCGGACACCCCGAACCCGCGCTCGCCGCCATCGGCCTGGAGACCCCCGACCCGGCCGCGTCCGCGGGCCGGGCGCGGGCCCTGCTCTCCCCCGTCCTGCCGCGCCACCGGGCCGTGGCGGACGCCCCGCTGGACGCGGTCGCCGCACCCGACTCCACCGAGCTCTTCTTCTGCCGCACCGAGCACCCCGACCACCCGAGCTGGACCGGCGACTTCACCCCGCGCGCCCACGCGGCCTCCCCCGCCGGTATCACCCATATCGACCATGTGGCGCTCACCCAGCCCCGGCACCACTTCGACGAGGCGTCGCTGTTCTACCGCGCCGTCCTGGGGCTGCGGCCGCACGAATCCCTGGAGCTGGCCGATCCGTACGGGCTGCTGCGCAGCCGGGCCGTGTCCAACGCCGACGGCTCGGTGCGCCTCGCGCTCAACCTGGCCCAGGTCCGCCCGGGTTCGGGCCCTTCCGGCTCCCTGTGGCAGCACATCGCGCTGCACAGCCGGGACATCCTCGCCACCGCGCGCCGACTGCGGGAACTCGGCGCACCCCTGCTGCCCATCCCCGACAACTACTACGACGACCTCGAAGCGCGCCATGAGCTCGACCCCGGGCTCCATCGCACCCTGCGCGAGCTCGGCCTGCTCTACGACCAGGACGACAGCGGCACGTTCCTGCATCTGTACACGGCCACCGTCGGCCGGGTCTTCTTCGAGATCGTCCAGCGGATCGACGGCTACCAGGGCTACGGCGCGGCCAACGCCCCCGTGCGCCTGGCCGCCCAGCATGCCCGTACCGGCTTGAGCACCTGAGCACCTGAGCACCGCCAACCCCCCTTTCCCCGTCCCCGTAACGACCTCGCCGTCCCCCCGAGGAGCCGCCATGTCGTCAGCGTCGTCGACACCGTCACCATCCACCCGGCGCCCGTCCCACCCGGCCGACGCGCCACCCGATCTGCTCGATCTGCCCGATCCACCGCCGCTGCGCACGATGGTCGGCCCGGGGGTCGTCGCCGTCGGGATCGGCATGGCGGCGGGCGAGATCATCCTGTGGCCGTATCTGACCTCGATCGGCGGGCTCGGGCTGCTGTGGCTCGCGGTGGTGACCCTGGTCGTCCAGACGGTGATCAATCTGGAGATCGAGCGCTACACCCTGGCCACCGGACAGACCGTGGTCGCCGGTTTCTCCCGCTGGTCCAAGGCGTGGGGCATCCTGATCTGCCTGGCCGGCGCGTTCCAGTACGTCTGGCCGGGCTGGGCCACCTCCGGCTCGACGGTGCTCACGTATCTGACCGGCGGCGGCGATGTCACCTGGATCACCGTGGGCTCGCTGGTGGGCTTCGGAGTGGTGCTGACCGTCTCACCGGTGGTCTACCGCACGATCGAGAAGGTCGAAGTGGTCAAGGTGGCGCTGACGCTGTTCTTCCTCGCCGTCGTCGCGGTCGCCGTCATCGGCTGGCACACCTGGAGCACGGCGGGCGAGAAGACCGTCACCGGCGTCGGCCGGATCCCGGACGGCATCACCTTCACCATGATCCTCAGCGCGATCGGCGCCGCCGGGGCGGGCGGAGTGCACAACCTGGTGCTCAGCAACTGGATCCGGGACAAGGGCTACGGCATGGGCGCCCATGTCCCCAAGCTGGTCTCCCCCATCACCGGCCAGTCGGAGGCGTCGGGCGCCGACCGCTACGCCTTCCCGCAGGACGAGGCGAATCTGGCCCGCTGGCGGGTGTGGTGGCGCCGGGCCAACACCGAGCACATCGTGTCGTTCTTCGTGGTCTGCCTGGTGACGATCGGGCTGATGAGCATGCTCGCGTACGAAACCCTCTTCGGACGCGACGACGTGGAGAACAGCCCAACCTTCCTGCGGATCCAGGGCGATCTGCTGGGGCAGCAGGTGGGCGACTGGCTCAAGATCGTGTTCTTCGCGGTGGCCACGGTCTCGCTCTGGGCCGCCTCGATCGGTCTGCTCGACGTCATCGGACGGGTGGTCAGCGACTTCGCCAAGCGCAACTACCTGCGGGAGTCGGCCTTCTGGACCGAGGGACGGCTGTATTTCGCGGTCGTATGGGCCGAGGTGGGCATCGGCTCGGCGATCCTGCTGTCCGGGGTGAACCAGCCGATCGTGCTGCTCACCATCTCCACCTGCACCGCCTCCGTCGTCACCCTCGTCTACTCGGCGCTGCTGATCCGGCTCAACCGCCGCGATCTGCCGGCCGCGATACGGCTGCGGGGGTCGCGGCTGGGCATGATGCTGCTGGCCATCGGCTTCTACGGCTTCTTCGCCCTCGCCATGCTGAAGAGCCAGATCGAGGCGAACTTCTGACCCTCGGGGCCTTCCGGCCTTACGGCCATGCGGTCCGGTGCGGGCGTGCCGAGGGGCACGCCCGCACCGGGCCGTCACTGCTGGTCTCTGCGGAGGAAGCCGGCGCCGTCGTCGGCCGAGGACGACGTCGACGGGTCGGGTGCGCTCGGGGAGCCCGGGGCGGACGGCGACCCCGAGGACGTGGCGGAGGGCGACCCGCTGTCGGACGGGGAGGACGACGGGGACGACGAGGGCGACTCGCTATTGGACGGGGACGACGACGGGCTGGACGACGGCGACTCCGAGGTGTCACTCGAACTCGGCGGCGCGGGCGGCTTGACGGCCGCCCCCATGTCGGTGTCCAGGTCGAACTTCGAGGCCTTCTTACCGTTCAGCGCGGTCTGGGTGTACGCGGCCCAGATCCGGGCCGGGAAGTCACCGCCGTTGACGCGGCCACCGCCCGCGGTGCCCTTGAGCGAGACCTGCTTGCCGACGCCCTTCAGCTCGCCGAACATGCCGACCGAGGTGACCAGGTCGGGGGTGTAGCCGGAGAACCAGGCCGACTTGTTGTCGTCCGAGGTGCCGGTCTTGCCCGCGACCGCCTGGCCCTGCTGCCGCACCGCCTGACCGGTGCCGTCGTCGACCACCCCGGTGAGGACGGAGGTGACGGAGTCGGCGGCGCCCCGGCTGATCGCCTGGCCGTTGGTGGGATCGGGCAACTGGGGCCGCTCATCGCCCTTTTCGGCGGACTTCACGATCGCCGGCGTGACCTTCTTGCCGTGGTTGTCGAGGGTGGCGTAGACCCCGGCCATGTCCTTGGGACTGGCGCCCATCACGCCCAGCGACATCGCGGGGCGCACATCGAAGCCGCCCGCGTCCTTGCCCATGCCCAGGTCGATGGCGGTGCCCTTCACCTTGTCCAGGCCCACGTCCACCGCCATCTGAGCGAAGACGGAGTTGACGGAGTTGTTCATCGCCTTCTGGACGGAGATAGGCCCGTAGGACTTGTTGTCCTCATTCGGCGGGGCGAAGCCGGTGAGAGAGCCCTTGACGGGCCGTCTGCTGGTGCCGTCGTAGAGGGTGCTGGATGTGATCGGCGTGCCGTCCTGGGTGGCCGAGCCGTTCTCCAGGGCCGAGGCCAGGATGAGCGGCTTGAAGGTGGAGGCGGGCTGGTAGTCCTGGCGGGTGGCGTTGTTGGTCCAGTGCTCCGTGTAGCCCGCGCCGCCGTACATCGCCACGATGCCGCCGGACTTGGGGTCCACCGAGACCGCGCCCACCTGGGCGTCGCCGTCGACCTTGCGCTTCTTCGGGTCCAGCTTGGACGTCAGCTCGGTGCGGACCGCCTTCTCCAGCGCCTTCTGCTTCTTCTTGTCGATGTTGAGGGTGACCGTCCAGCCGCCGGCCGCGAACTCGTTCTCGTCCACCCCTGCCTTGAGCAGCTCGGCCTCGGCGGCCTTGATGAAGTAGCCGGCCTGGCCGTCGAGGCCCGGGATGGGGCGGGGCTCGATGGGCACGGGGAACTTCATGCCCTCGCGCTCGCTCTTCGGCAGCCAGTCCTTCTCGACCATGTTGTCCAGGACGTAGTTCCAGCGGGCCTTCACCAGCTTCTTGCCCTTGGGGCCGGCCGCCGCCCAGTCGTACTGGCTGGGCGCCTGGAGCACCGACGCGAGATAGGCGCCCTGCTCGACGCTGAGTTCCTCGACGTCCTTGTCGTAGTACGCGCGGGCGGCGGCCTGGATGCCGTAGGCGCCGCGGCCGTAGTAGCTGGTGTTGATGTAGCCCGCGAGGATGTAGTCCTTGGACTTCTGCTGGTCGACCTTGAGCGAGATCACCAGTTCCTTCAGCTTGCGGCTGACGGTCTGTTCCTGGCTCAGGTAGTAGTTCTTGACGTACTGCTGGGTGATGGTCGAACCACCCTGCTTGCCCCGGCCCAGCGCGGTGTTGATGAGACCGCGGGCGGTGCCGGTGAACGAGACGCCGGAGTCGCTGAAGAAGTCCTTGTTCTCGGCGGCGACAAAGGTGTGCTGCACCTTCTTGGGGATCTTGGACAGCGGTACGGACTCACGGTTGACGTCGCCCGTCTTCGCCATGATCGTGCCGTCGCTGTACTTGTAGATGTTCGCCTCCGCCTTGGCCGCGGCGTTGGCAGGCGGAACATCGACCCACAGATAGAGGACGAAGAACGCCCCGACGAGCAACGCGCAGAACCCCAGGACGTAGCCGAGCACCCATTTCCAGGTGAAGAAGCGGCGTATGCCCCCCGACTTCGCCGCCCGCTTGGCTCGGCGAGCGCCCTTCTGCCGCGCGCGTCGCTCTTCCGCTCTACCCATCGCTCCCGCCGCTCCAGTCCATAAGCCCCCCAGGTCAGCTCATGAAGCTAACACCGCAACAACCCTCAAATGCTCATCGATCTAGCTTTTTCCGAAGGTGACAAAAAGCACCCACTCCAAGGGAACTGACGGCTTACGGGCGCCAAGGGTTGCGAGGAGCACGTAATGTGCTATCACTTTGCTAGAACACAAGAAGGCACCCGCAGCACCGAACGGAAACGGGGATCCACCCATGTCCGACGCCACCTCCACCGAGGGCATCACCGACCAGGCCGACATACCGGCCCTTCCGGAGCCGCAGGTCCGGGAGCGGCCCGCGCACAACGTCAGCGGCGGGCTGGCCCTGCTCGGGGGCCTGGCCGGACTCGCGGGCGGCGTCGGCCTGATCTTCGCGGGGGCCGCCGTCGCCGCCGACCACAAGGGCGCCGGGTCCACCCTGCTGATCGTCTCCGGCATCGTGGTGATCATCGCCGCGATCCTCACCATGTGCGGCCTGAACACCATCGCGCCCGGTGAGGCCCGGGTGGTCCAGCTCTTCGGCCGCTACCGCGGCACCATCCGCACCGACGGGCTGCGCTGGGTGAACCCGCTCACCAGCCGCGAGAAGATCTCCACCCGGGTGCGCAACCACGAGACCGCGATCCTCAAGGTCAACGACGCCTACGGCAACCCGATCGAGCTCGCCGCGGTCGTCGTCTGGCGGGTCGAGGACACCGCCCAGGCGATGTTCGAGGTGGACGACTTCCTGGAGTTCGTCTCCACTCAGACCGAGGCCGCGGTGCGGCACATCGCCATCGAGTACCCGTACGACGCCCATGACGAGGGCGCCCTCTCGCTGCGCGGCAACGCCGAGGAGATCACCGAGAAGCTCGCCGTCGAACTGCACGCCCGGGTCGAGGCTGCCGGGGTCCGCATCATCGAATCGCGCTTCACCCACCTCGCGTACGCCCCGGAGATCGCCTCCGCGATGCTCCAGCGCCAGCAGGCGGGCGCGGTGGTGGCCGCCCGCCGGCAGATCGTGGACGGCGCGGTCGGCATGGTCGAGGCGGCGCTGGCCCGGATCACCGAGGAGGAGATCGTGACACTGGACGAGGAGCGCAAGGCCGCGATGGTCAGCAATCTGATGGTGGTGCTCTGCGGGGACCGCTCCCCGCAGCCCGTTCTGAACACGGGCACGCTGTACCAGTGACGGACGAGAGCGGGCCGAAGGGTCGACAGCCACGGCAGCGCAAGCAGATGCTGCTGCGGCTCGATCCGGCCATCCATGACGCCCTCGCGCGCTGGGCCAACGACGAGCTGCGCAGCGCCAACGCGCAGATCGAGTTCCTGCTGCGCAAGGCGCTCGCGGACGCGGGCCGGCTGCCCGGCGCGGTGCGCCCGATCCCGCGCCGGGGCCGCCCGCCGCGGCGGCCCGCCGAGGGCGCCGAGGGCGGGGGCCCCGCCGAGGGCCCTGAAGGCCCCGAGGGCCCCGGCCGCGCACCGAACCAGCCCTGATCCCGCTCGCACCTCCCTGACCTGCGGTAACACACTCTCCAGCACAGCTATACACTCCAGGTATACGCATGATGTAGAGTGCCGGACATGTCAATTGGCCACACCCTGCTCGGACTCCTCGAGGGCGGCCCGCGCCACGGCTACGACCTCAAGAGAGCCTTCGACGAACGATTTGGACACGACCGCCCGCTGCACTACGGGCAGGTCTACTCGACCATGTCCCGGCTGCTGAAGAACGGCCTGGTGGAGGTCGACGGCATCGAGCACGGCGGTGGCCCGGAGCGCAAGCGCTACGCCATCACCGACGCGGGCATCACCGATGTGGAGCACTGGCTCACCGAGCCCGAGAAGCCCGAGCCCTATCTCCAGTCGGTCCTCTACACCAAGGTCGTCATCGCCCTGCTCACCGGGCGCGACGCGGCCGATCTCCTCGACGTCCAACGCGCCGAACATCTTCGGCTGATGCGCGAACTGACCCAGCGCAAGCGCGAGGGCGACCTCAGCGACCAACTCATCTGCGACCACGCCCTCTTCCATCTCGAGGCCGATCTGCGCTGGCTGGAACTCACCGCCGCCCGCCTCGGCCAACTCGCCAAGGCGGTGCGTTCATGACCCCGGCAGGCTCCTTGCTGATCGCCACGTCCCTGAACAAGACGTACGGTCACACCCCCGCCCTGGACGGTGCGGACTTCTCCATCCACCCCGGCGAGGTCGTCGCCGTCATGGGCCCCTCCGGCTCGGGCAAGTCGACACTCCTCCACTGCCTGGCCGGGATCGTGCGGCCGGACTCCGGCACCGTCCACTACAACGGGCGCGAGCTGACCGCCATGTCGGACACCGAGCGCAGCGGTCTGCGCCGCGGCGAGTTCGGCTTCGTCTTCCAGTTCGGCCAGCTCGTCCCCGAGTTGACCTGTGTGGAGAACGTCGCCCTGCCGCTGCGGCTGAACGGCACCAAGCGCAAGGAGGCCGAGGCCCGCGCCGAGTCCTGGATGGAGCGGCTGGAGGTCGCGGACGTGGCCCACAAGCGGCCCGGAGAGGTCTCCGGCGGCCAGGGGCAGCGGGTCGCCGTCGCCCGGTCGCTGGTCACCGCGCCGCGGGTGCTGTTCGCGGACGAGCCGACCGGCGCACTGGACTCGCTCAACGGCGAGCGGGTCATGGAGCTGCTGACCGAGGCCGCCCGCGAGTCCCGTACCGCCGTGGTGCTGGTCACCCACGAGGCCCGGGTCGCCGCCTACTCCGACCGCGAGGTCGTGGTCCGTGACGGCAAGGCCCGGGACATGGCAGGGGTCCGATGAGCGGCCAGGACGCCCCGGCGCAGGAGCCCCGCGCCCGCGTCTCCGTCGCCCGCTGGGCCGCCGACCTCGCCATGGGCGCCCGGTTCGCGGTCACCGGCGGCCGGGAGAGCTGGGCCAGAACGATCATGACCGCGGTGGGCGTCGGCCTGGGAGTGGCGCTGCTGCTGGTGGCCTCCTCCGTCCCCACCGCGTACCAGCAGCGCAACGAGCGGGGTGACGCCCGCGCCACGCAAAGCTTCGCCAGCAAGGTGAAGGCCGGCCCCGATACGCTCCACCTCAGCGACGCGCAGACCACCTTTCGCGACCAGGACATCTCGGGCATCGTCATGGCCCCCGACGGCGACGGCTCGCCGCCCTCGCCCCCGGGCGTCGACCGGCTTCCGGCCGCCGGTGAGATGTGGGTGTCCCCGGCGCTGAAGAAGCTGCTCGACTCGGATGAGGGGAAGCTCCTCCGGGACCGCTTCCCGTACCGCACCGCCGGGGTGATCGGCGACAGCGGCCTGTCGGGCCCGAACGATCTCAGCTACTACGCGGGGATCTCCCCGAAGGCGTTCGACCACGTCAACTCCGACTACCACCTCGCCCAGTGGGGCATCCAGAAAAAGGACAAGGGCGAGCCCCTCAACCCCGCACTGCTGCTGCTGATCATCGTGGGCTGTGTGGTGCTGCTGCTGCCGGTGCTCATCTTCATCGCCACCGCCACCCGCTTCGGCGGTGAGCGGCGCGACCGGAGGCTGGCCGCGCTGCGGCTGGTCGGCGCCGACACCCATATGACCCGGCGGATCGCCGCGGGCGAGTCGCTCTTCGGCTCCCTCCTCGGGCTGGCCGTGGGCACCGGACTGTTCCTGCTGGTGCGCGTGTTCATCGAGGGGGTCGTGGTCTGGGACATCAGCTTCTTCGCCTTCGACATCGTGCCGACCGCCCCGCTCGCCCTGGCAATCGCGGTGGCCGTGCCCGCCTCGGCCGTCATGGTCACCCTCCTCGCCCTGCGCGGTATCGCCATCGAGCCGCTGGGCGTCGTACGGAACGCCAGGCCCAAGCGCCGCCGTCTGTGGTGGCGGCTGCTGCTGCCGCTCCTGGGCATAGCCCTGCTGGCGCCGCTCGCGGGCGGCTTCCAGGCGGGCAGCGGGAGCGACAGCACCAAGGCGTACCAGGCCGCGGCCGGCGCCGTGCTGCTGCTCGTCGGCGTCACCGCGCTGCTGCCCTGGGTCATCGAGGCCGTGGTGGAACGGTTCGGCGGCAAGGGCTCGGTGCCCTGGCAGCTCGCCACCCGCCGGCTCCAGCTCAGCAGCGGCACCGCTTCGCGCGCGGTCAGCGGCATCACGGTCGCCGTCGCCGGGGCCCTCGCGCTCCAGATGCTCTTCGCCAGCGTGCAGGCCCGCGACAGCCATTCGACCGGCCAGGATCCGCACCGCGCCGAGTTGATGGCGAACGTCCCGGTGTCCACCGGCGCCGAGGCCCGCGACGCCTTCGAGCGGTACCGCGCGACCAAGGGCGTGCGCGAGATGCTCGGTGTCACCGAGGGCTATGTCTCCGCCCTGCACCACAGCAAGAACGACCCGTCGACGGCCCCGGAGGAGTCCCTCACCGTCGCCGACTGCCCCTCGCTGCGCGAGGTCGCCCGCATCAGGAGCTGCAAGGACGGCGACACCTTCTTCATCGACGCGCCGCCCGACTACTACGAGGCCGGCGATAAGTTCGCCAAGCCGGGCGCCCAGGTCAATCTCGCCTACGACGACGAGGGCATGCCGGACCTGCGGCACAAGAAGCTGTGGACGATTCCCGCCTCGATCAAGGTGGTGAAGTCCCGGGTGGACCCGATCGGCAGTGAGCGCACCGGCGTCCTCGCCACCCCCGGCGCCTTCGACGTCGCCAAGCTGGCGAAACCACACGCGGTGGCCATGATGCGGACGGATCCGAAGGTGCCGGACGCCACCGAGTACGTACGCAACACCAGCGCGGCGCTCTCCCCGGCGATGGATGTCATGCGGCTGACCAGCACCGCGCAGTCGGATGAGTTCACGGTCATCCGCAAGGCCCTGTTCATCGGCGCCACCGCGACCCTGCTGCTCATCGGCGCCAGCATGATCGTGACCACCCTGGAGCAGTTGCGCGAGCGCAAGCGGCTGCTGTCGGTCCTGGTCGCCTTCGGCACCCGGCGCACCACGCTGAGCTGGTCGGTGCTGTGGCAGACCGCGGTCCCGGTGGTGCTGGGCCTGGCACTGTCGATCGCGGGCGGACTGGCACTGGGCACGCTGCTGCTGAAGATGGTCGGCCAGCCGCTGGCCGTGGACTGGTCCGGGCTCGGCGCCATGACCGGTATCGGCGGCGGCGTGATCCTGCTGGTGACCCTGGTCAGCCTGCCGCCGCTGTGGCGGAT
Organism: Streptomyces sp. 11-1-2; assembly: GCF_003595545.1. Lineage (NCBI taxonomy): Bacteria > Bacillati > Actinomycetota > Actinomycetes > Kitasatosporales > Streptomycetaceae > Streptomyces > Streptomyces sp. 11-1-2. The sequence goes on along the minus strand of NZ_CP022545.1, from coordinate 7,047,410 downwards.
GATGCGGCCGGAGGGTCTGCGGACGGAGTAGACCCGGCCGCCCCACCCGGTGCCGGGGACCGTTCCCACCTGCGGGAACGGTCCCCGGCACCGGGTTTTCGGCGATTATGCCACCCGTATGGGTGATTCCCGGCAGACGGACGCACATCCACGTTCGGGCCTACGATGATGTTCTCGACATCAACCACGGGGAGACCAGCTATGTCTGCTGCCGCAGTCGAGGGGCCCTACCGCCCCGAGCCGCTGACTCTGCTCGAGCAAGCCAACAAGCTCATGGAGCAGCACCCGGGCTGCCGAGTCGAGATCATCGGGGGAGTAATCACCGTGGCCCCACCGCCGGACGTTCCGCACGCCAGGGTGCTGACCAAACTCATGAAGCCATTCCTGGCGGCGGGCCTGGACGCCGAGGAAACCGAAGTGCTCCAAGGGGTGGGCCTGTGGCTGCCGACCGGCCCCGAGGACTACGCCATCCCGGACCTCGTGGTGGTCGACGCCGACATCCACGAGCACCTGATCGAGAACAACTGCTATGACCCCGCGTCCTTCCGGCTGGTGCTGGAGGTGACGTCCAGCAACTTCAACAACGATCTGAAGAACAAGGTCACCGCATATGCCGAGGCCAAGGTTCCGGTGTATGTGATCGTCAACCGCAAGCACGGGCGGGTTCATGTGCTGACCGACCCCGTCGAGGGCGGATACGACACCCACCGCGTCCATGCCCCGGGTGAGCACATCACCCTCCCGGAGTCGATCGGCGCCGAGGTCACCCTGGACGTGGAGGCGGTCCTGGCCGCCGGGCACCCCTGACGCTCAGCCCCTGCCCCTCAGCCCCCGGCGACCCGTACCGGCAGTGGCCGCAGCGCCTCCCGCAGCGCCTCCGCAAGCGTCTCGAACTCCTCCGTGCGTGCCGCGCCCGCCCGCATGGCCAGGGCGATCCGGCGGGCGGGCGCCGGATCGGCGAAGTCGCCGGTGGCCAGACGGTCGTTGCGCGCGGTCTCCACCCGTAGCGCGGTGCGCGGCAGCAGCGTCACCCCGAGACCACCCGCGACCAACTGCACCAGGGTGGAGAGCCCGGCGGCGCTGGTGGTCACCGGGGTGCCCTCGGTGCGGCCCGCCTCCCGGCAGATGTCCAGGGCCTGGTCGCGCAGGCAGTGGCCCTCGTCGAGCAGCAGCAGATCCAGCTCCTTGAGCGCCTCGCGGGGGATGTCGTCGCGTCCGCCCAGCCAGTGGTCCCGCGGTGTGACCAGGACGAAGTCCTCGTCGAACAGCGGCATTTCGACCACTCCTGGGGCGCCGAGCGGCACCGCGAGCAGCAGCAGATCGAGGCGGCCGTGGGCCAGCCCGTCCAGCAGCGAGGCGGTCTGCTCCTCGTACACCTGGAGATCGAGCCGGGGATAGCGCTCATGCACCAGCCGCAGCACGGTCGGCAGCAGATACGGCGCCACGGTCGGGATCACCCCGAGCCGCAGCACGCCGGTGAAGGGCGCCCGCGCCGCCTCGGCCTCCTCCAGCAGCTCCCCGACCGCCTCCAACACGGTGCGTGCCCGGGCCGCCAGCCGCTCCCCCGCCAGGCTGAGCAGCACCTTGCGCGTCGTACGCTCGAGGAGCTGGACACCGAGTGTCTCCTCGAGGGCCGCGACGGCGCCCGAGAGCGCGGGCTGGCTCATCCCGATGGCGGCCGCGGCATCGCGGAAGTGCAGCTGCTCCGCGACCGCGACAAAGGCCCTGAGCTGGGAAATGCTGGGCTGCCGTGGTTTGCCCGCCGGTGTGGCTGATGCGGCCACTGATAGCCACCTCCAATCAACCCCACCGAGTGTAGCTATTTCACTGATCAATGCACGCTGTGCCAAGGTAGGACCGTCCAACCCCAGGGAAACCCGGATGACCGGGTCTTTCCTACGCAAAACCTGCAAGGAGTGTGCGTGCTCACCGTCGGTGACAAGTTCCCCGAGTACGACCTGACCGCCTGCGTGTCGCTGGAGAGCGGCAAGGAGTTCGAGCAGATCAACCACAAGACCTACGAGGGCAAGTGGAAGATCGTCTTCGCGTGGCCGAAGGACTTCACCTTCGTATGCCCGACGGAGATCGCCGCCTTCGGCAAGCTGAACGAGGAGTTCGCCGACCGTGACGCCCAGATCCTGGGCTTCTCCGGCGACTCCGAGTTCGTCCACCACGCCTGGCGCAAGGACCACCCGGACCTGCGCGACCTGCCGTTCCCGATGCTGGCCGACTCCAAGCACGAGCTGATGCGCGACCTGGGCATCGAGGGCGAAGACGGCTTCGCGCAGCGCGCCGTGTTCATCGTGGACCAGAACAACGAGATCCAGTTCACCATGGTGACGGCCGGTTCCGTGGGCCGTAACCCCAAGGAGGTCCTGCGGGTGCTGGACGCCCTCCAGACCGACGAGCTGTGCCCCTGCAACTGGAGCAAGGGCGAGGACACCCTGGACCCGGTGGCCCTCCTCTCCGGTGAGTGAGCTGATTCCCCATGGCACTCGATGAACTGAAGTCCGCGCTTCCGGACTACGCCAAGGACCTCAAGCTGAACCTCGGTTCGGTGATCGGCAACTCCGAGCTTCCGCAGCAGCAGCTGTGGGGCACCGTGCTGGCCTGCGCGATCGCCTCGCGCTCGGCGCGGGTGCTGACCGAGCTGGAGCCGGAGGCCAAGGCCAACCTCTCGCCGGAGGCGTACACCGCCGCCAAGTCGGCGGCCGCCATCATGGCGATGAACAACGTCTACTACCGGACCCGGCACCTGCTGTCCGACCCGGAGTACAACAACCTGCGCGCCGGGCTGCGGATGAACGTCATCGGCAACCCGGGTGTGGAGAAGGTCGACTTCGAGCTGTGGTCGCTGGCCGTGTCCGCGATCAACGGCTGCGGAATGTGCCTCGACTCGCATGAGCAGGTGCTCCGCAAGGCGGGCGTGGACCGCGAGACGATCCAGGAAGCCTTCAAGATCGCCTCTGTGCTGCAGGCGGTCGGCGCCACCCTGGACGCCGAGGGCGTCCTGGCCGCCAACGGCTGACCCGCTCGGTCACGAGACCGCTCGGTCGCAGAGACTCGAACGGTCGCGGAGAGACTCGAACGGTCGCGGAGACCAGAAGGGCGCCCCACCGATCGGTGGGGCGCCCTTCGGCGTTCAACGGCCACGGGCCGGTCCCGGGTTCACCGGGGCTCGGCGTCCTTCCCCGGCGGCGCACCCGGCGGGTCGGTGGGCGCCGCACCGGAGGCGGTGGCGCCGTGCGGGCCCGGGACGGCGCGCAGCGCGTTCTCCTGGCTGTAGCTGCGCAGATAGACGACGACCGCGTTGGCGACCGCCACCAGCGGGACGGCCACCACCGCGCCGCCGATGCCGCCGATCAGCGAACCGGCCGCGACCGAGAGCACCACGGCCAGCGGATGGACCCGCACCGCCCGGCCGAGGATGAAGGGCTGCAGCACATGGCCCTCGAGCTGCTGCACGGCGAGCACCACGATCAGCACCATCGCCCCCGTGAACACGCCCTGGGTGACCAGCGCCACGACCACCGCGAGGGCGCCGGAGACCACCGCACCCACCAGCGGGATGAAGGCGAAGAGGAAGATGAAGACGGCGAGCGGCACCGCCATCGGCACATGGAGGAAGAACAGACCCACGCCGATGAAGATCGCGTCGATCAGCGCCACGATCACCGTGCCGCGCACATAGGCGGTCAGCGTCGCCCACGCCCGCGGACCCGCGCCCGCCACGCCCTCGCGGGCCGGGGCGGGGACCAGCTTGAGGGTCCAGTTCCAGATCTTCGGGCCGTCGTACAGCAGGAAGAGCGTGGAGAACATCGTCAGCAGAAGGCCGGTCAGCACCTCCACGACGACCGTGACGCCCTCGAGCCCCGCCGAGGTGATCTGCTCGGTGTTGGCGCCGACCGCCTCGCGCAGACTCTTGGCGATGTGGTTGATCTGCTTCTCGGTCACATGGAACGGGCTGTGCAGCAGCCAGCGCCGCAGATCGTCGATACCGGCCTGGACCTCGCCCGAGACCTCGTCGATGTTCTCCATGACCTGCCAGACCACGAACCATACGACCAGGCCCATGACGACGAAGCCGGCGATGAAGGTGAGCGCGGTGGCCAGCCCGCGCGGTACACCGCGCCGGCGCAGCCGGGTCACGGTGGGTTCCAGCAGCGCGGTGATGAGGAGCGCGACGGTGAAGGAGAGCACCACCAGCTGGACGGAGCTGATGACCCTCATGAGCACCCATACCGTGCCGCCGAGCACCAGCAGCCGCCACGCGGCCTCGGCGGCGACGCGGACGCCCCAGGGGACGGCGTCCACCGGATCGGGTTTGGCGGAGACGGCGGGGGCGTAGGCGGGCGGGGCGGGCACGCTGGACGGCTCCGGCCGGGGGGCCTCGCCCTCCGCGCCCTTCCCCGCGGCGCCCGCGGAACTCCGGGGACCCTCGGGGCCCGCCGGGCCCGCGGAACTCTCGGGGCTCCCCGGGCTCGCGGAACTCTCCCGGCCCTCAGCTCCCTCGGCGCTCTCGGCGCTCTCGGCGCCCTCAGTCCCCCGGCGCTCTCGGCGCCGCCCCGCGCGGCTCCGGCGCCCTGGTCCTGGCCCGCTCCTCCGGTGCCGGGCGCGCCGCCGGACGGCCGTGTCCCCCGTGGGCGTTCCTCGGATGGTTCGGGCCCCGATGGGGGCCTCGGGCCGGCGTCGCCGTCGCCCTCGCGCCCCCGCATCTCGGCCTGTTGGGATTCCAGCCGGTGGGCGAGCCGGGTAAGTCCGGTTCCCAGCCTGCCGACCCACTGCGGCAATTTGGACATTTCTCGTTTCCTACCCCCAGGTTCCCCCTCGGCCGTCAAGGAGACGTTACCTGCTGGGGATGCACGAAACCCCCGACCCATGGGACGGGGGTTTCGTGAAGTATGCGAGCGTGCGCCGCTGCCGGGACGGCCCGGTCCGATCGGCTCAGTAGTGGCCGTTGGCCTGCCAGAACGCCCAGGCGTCACAGGGACTGCCGTAGCGCTCGTTCATGTAGTTCACGCCCCACTTGATCTGAGTGGCCGGGTTGGTCTGCCAGTCGGAGCCCGCCGAGGACATCTTGGAGGCGGGCAGCGCCTGTACCAGACCGTAGGCACCGGACGAGGGGTTGCTGGCCTGGTAGTTCCAGGTGGACTCGTGGTCCACGATGTTGCTGAAGCACTGGAACTGGCCACTCGGAACGATCTGCCGCGCCATCGACTGGACTTCGGAGATCGTGTAGGAGGCCTGCTGGGGGAAGTCGCCGGCGTCACGCGTGGCCGAACGGCTCGCGACGTCGTCCTTCTTCTCCTTCGCCTCCCGCTCCTTGGCCAGCTTCTCGGCGGCTGCCTTGTCCGCGGCGGCCTTCTTGGCCTTCGCGTCCTTGGCCGCCTGCTTGCGGGCTGCCTCCTCGGCGGACTTGCGCGCCTCCGCGTCGGCCGCGGTGGACTGAACGTCCGCCTGCTGCGTCAGGGATGCGGTCTGGGCAACGGCCTGCTGCCCGGCGGGTATGTCCGCAAGGAGCGTCGAGTCGGCGGCTGTCGCCTCGATCGGGTCGGACGAGCCCTGCTGCTGTCCGCCCGCGGCGACGCCGACAACGGCGCCCACAGTGGTGACCGCGGTGGCCGAGGCCACTGCGAATCCCCGGACCGAAATCCGGCTCACTCGGTTTCCTTCCAGCTCGCCCGCTTAGGTGACCTCGCGGGCGCAATCGTGCCCCTGACGCTGGCCTCCCCTTGTTCCGTCCCCGGTGGTACACGGTGGGGTCGGCTGGTCACGGGAGGCACGGGCCCGGTGGGGATCCCCCGCGGGAAATCCTCGAGGTGCTCGGGCGGCATACGGCGAACTCTCTTCAATTCTGGTGCTGCTGTGGTTCTGTACCGCTGGGGGTACCGGTGTGCCGTATGCGGGGCCTGACAGAACCCACAGACTGCCGGACGCCGAGCCCCGAGGCAATTCCCCGCCAGGTGTGAAAGCTCACATCCCGTTTACGCCCTAGGATTTCTGGAAATCCCCACGCACCAAGACGCCGCGCGGCTAAGCTCCTTGGCCTTTCCGCGCGGCGCCCTGTGGCCGCAAACGACTCAACCAGCTCAGATGTGGCCGTCCTCCAGCATTTCGGTCACCAGCGCCGCGATCGGCGAACGCTCGGAGCGGGTCAGGGTGACATGCGCGAACAGCGGATGCCCCTTCAGCTTCTCGACGACCGCCACCACACCGTCGTACCGCCCGACGCGGAGGTTGTCCCGCTGGGCCACGTCGTGGGTCAGCACCACCCGGGAGTTGGCGCCGATCCGGGACAGCACGGTGAGCAGCACATTCCGCTCGAGCGACTGGGCCTCGTCGACGATGACGAAGGCGTCATGGAGCGAGCGGCCGCGGATATGCGTCAGCGGCATCACCTCCAGCATCCCGCGCCCCACGACCTCCTCGATCACCTCGGCGCTGGTCACCGCGGACAGCGTGTCGAAGACCGCCTGAGCCCAAGGGCTCATCTTCTCGGCCTCGGAGCCGGGCAGATAGCCCAATTCCTGGCCACCCACCGCGTACAGCGGACGGAAGATCATCACCTTGCGGTGCTGACGCCGCTCCAGCACGGCCTCGAGACCGGCGCACAGCGCCAGCGCCGACTTGCCCGTACCGGCCCGGCCGCCCATCGAGATGATGCCGACCTCCGGGTCGAGCAGCAGGTCCAGCGCGATGCGCTGCTCCGCGCTGCGCCCGTGGATCCCGAACGCCTCCCGGTCGCCGCGCACCAGTCGCACCTGCCCGTCCGGGGTGACCCGGCCGAGCGCCTTGCCTCGCTCGGACTGCAGCACCAGACCGGTGTGCACGGGCAGTCCGGCCGCCTCGGGGACGTACGCGGTCTCGGCGGCGAACAGGTCGTCCACCTGCTCGGCCGAGACGGCGAGCTCCGCCATCCCGGTCCAGCCCGAGTCGGTTATCGCCAGCTCCGCGCGGTATTCCTCGGCGAGCAGCCCCACCGAGGACGCCTTGATGCGCAGTGGCAGGTCCTTCGATACGACGGTGACGTCATACCCCTCGGCCTGCAGGTTTCTGGCGACCGCGAGGATCCGCGCGTCGTTGTCCGGGATGCGGCCGTGATTCAGGAAGGCCGCGGGCAGAACACCCGGGTCGGAGTGGTTGAGCTCGACACGCAGAGTCCCGCCCAGATCGCCGATCGGGATCGGGGCGTCAAGGCGGCCGAACCGGACGCGGTACTCGTCCAGCAGGCGGAGCGCCTGCCGCGCGAAGTACCCGAGCTCCGGGTGGTGCCGCTTGGCCTCCAGTTCCGTGACCACCACGACCGGCAGCACGACTTCGTGCTCGTCGAAGCGGGCCATGGCATTGGGGTCGGCCAGCAGGACGCTGGTGTCGAGGACATAGGTGCGCCGGTCTTGCTCGCGGCGTTTCTTGCTGGTCACCACGGGTGGACGTACCCCCTCGGGAGAGGTTGGGGTGCGACGGCGTCGCGGGAGTGAGGTATCCCCGCCGTAGACGGGGAACGGACCGGGCTCAGGCCCTACTGGGAGGGCCGAGCGCCGGCCCTCCGCGTCATACGCACGATCCGCACAGTCGTCCGTGTGCAAAGGGCCTCCCGGACGGACGGCCCAATGCCGTCCGCTGGCAGTTCGACACCCGACTGGACAGGTGGGACAGGGCGTCGACCTGGAAGGGATATTCCCTCGAACGTGCGGGGGCATGCAACGGCATATGACGGCGCGGATATGAACGTTGTGAAACCAGCGTGCTACACGGCCCGGGGCCGGACGCCGGGCGGCGTCCGGCCCCGGGCCGGTGAACTGCGGTGCTACAGACCGGAACTAGTTGCCGTACCTGCGGTGACGGGCGGCGTAGTCGCGCAGTGCGCGGAGGAAGTCGACCTTGCGGAAAGCGGGCCAGAAAACTTCACAGAAGTAGTACTCCGAATGGGCGCTCTGCCACAGCATGAAGCCGGAGAGCCGCTGCTCACCGCTGGTGCGGATGACCAGGTCGGGATCCGGCTGCCCACGCGTGTACAGGTGTTCGGAGATGAGGTCGATGTCGACGACCTCGGCGAGCTCCTCGAAAGAGGTGCCCTTGGTGGCGTGGTCCAGCAGCAGCGACCGCACCGCGTCGGCGATCTCCTGCCGTCCGCCGTAGCCGACGGCCACATTGACCAGTATTCCGTCGATGTGCTCGGTGTCCCGCTCGGCCTCCTTGAGGACCGTCTGGGTCCGGGAGGGCAGCAGATCGCGGTTGCCGACGTGGTGCACCCGCCAGCGGCCGTCGGCGGCCAGATCGCGCACCGCGCCCTCGATGATGCTCAGAAGCGGTCCCAGCTCGTCCTCGGGGCGGTCCAGGTTGTCCGTGGAGAGCAGCCAGAGGGTGACGACCTCGACGTCCGTCTCACTGCACCAGCCGAGCAGCTCCTGGATCTTGCTGGCGCCCGCCTTGTGCCCCTGCTCGGCGGTGCCGCCGGCCGCGCGGGCCCAGCGGCGGTTGCCGTCGAGGATGACGCCGATGTGCTTGGGCACCTGGGCGTGATCGAGGCGGCCTTCCACCCGGCGTGCGTAGAGCCCGTACACCAGGTCGCGCAACTTCACGTCTTCCAGCCCCTCAGTGCCTCGCATGGCTTGCCATGGCAGTCCGCCCCAAGGCCGACACCCTACTGCGGGGCGGGAAGGCTGGCTAACCGGGACGGCCGAACGATCACCCTGCGTCACGCTTCGTAGCCGACCGTGCGGGATACGTGCCGCCCCTGGGGCCCCGGATGCCCCAAATAAAGCGGGCCGGTCCGTGGGGGGGGAGTACGGACCGGCCCGAGGGGGGGCTTCCACCATAACGCTTCGTGAGGGGATGTCCATGCACCGGCGGGGCCGACAATCCGCGCGCCGGTTTCATCCGGCCCCGAGCGCCCCCAGCACCAGCCCGGCGCCCGCCCCGAGAATCATGAAAGGGCCGAACGCCATCGCGGTCCGGCGCCCGGCCCGCCGGGTCAGCACCAGGGCCGCGGCGCAGCAGGAGCCCAGCAGCAACCCGGCGAAGGCGCCCACAAAGAGCACGTCCCAGCCGTACCAGCCCAGGGCGACCCCCAGCGTCAGCGCCAGCTTGACGTCGCCGAACCCCATCCCGCTCGGGCTGATCAGGAACAGCACCAGATACGCCCCGCCCAGCACCGCGCCGCCCAGCAGCGCGCGCGGCCAGGACCCGGCGCTGTGCGGCAGCAGCGCCGCCGCGCCGAGCAGCGCGGCGACTCCGCCCGCCATGGGCAGGGTGAGGACGTCCGGCAGCCGGTTTACCGCCAGGTCCACGGCCGTGAGCAGCACCCCCAGCGGCGCCAGCAGAAGCCACACCGCCAGCTCCGGGCGGGCGCCGACGGCCGCCGCCAGGCCCGCGCACACCAGCGCGGTGAGCGCCGCGGCGGGCAGCGGGCCCGTCCCGTAGTCCCGCTCGCCGCCCCGGCAGCCGGCGCAGCGGGCGGGGCCCAGCCAGCCGCGCGCCGGGCCGGTGAGCGCGTGCCCGCGCGGACAGGCGCCGCGCCAGGGCTCCTCCGGATCGACGGCCAGCCGGTAGAGCGGGCGCGGTACGAGCAGCCCGGCGGCCGCACCGTACGCGGCGGCGAGCACGATCAGCAGCGGTTGCACGGGCCGAGCCTACGGAAGCGCCCGGCCGGTGGAACACTGCGCGGGACGGGCGGACGGCGCGGGACGGGCCGAAGGGGGACCGGATGGTGGGCCGCTGGCGGGACGGTACGGGGACGCTGCACGTGGTCGGCGGCGCGGACGGAGCGGACGGCGCAGAGGAGGACCGGGAGGGCGCGGAGGGCAGCGCGGGGCGCGCGAAGGGCTTGAGCGCGGGGCTCGCGGAGGGCATTCCGCTCACCATCGCCGCCTCCTATCGCGCCCGCGCCCGCGGTCTGCTCGGCCGGGACGGCATGACCGGCGCGCTCCTCCTCACCCCGGCGAGCGGGGTGCACACCTTCCGGATGCGGTTCGCCATCGACGTCGCGTATCTAGACCGGCGGCTCACCGTCGTGGACGTCCACACCCTGCGCCCCGGCCGGCTCGGGCGCCCCCGGCTGCGCGCCCGCCATGTCCTGGAGGCGGAGGCGGGCGCGTTGGAGCGCTGGGGCGTGCGGCGGGGCGTACGCGTCGTGATCACCCCCGGGCCTTCAGCGCCGCCCACTCCTTCTGTACGCTGACTTCTCGGTGTCATGGTTGGGACACCCTCGATCGCGGTCGAGATTCATCGAGGTAGCGGTCGGGATCATCGAGGTAGAGGTAGTAGGGGTAGGGGTGGCACGGTGACGACCACGGGCAAGATTCTGCGTTTCGACGAGTTCCGCGGCTACGGCTTCATCGCTCCGGACGACGGTGGCGAGGACGTCTTCATGCACGCCAACGACCTGCTGGACGAGAAGCACCTGTTCCAGCCGGGGTCCAAGGTGCGGTTCGTTCCCGAGTACGGCGACAAGGGGCCCAAGGCGTCGGAGGTCCGCGTCCTCGAACGCGCCGCCGCGCCGGTCGTGCGGCCCTCCGGGCCGGACGGCGACGACACCATGTGCGATGTGCTGTCGGTCGCCGAGCTCCGGCAGGAGCTCACCGAGGCGCTGGTCGAGATGGGCGGCAGCCTGACCGCCGACCAGATCAAGCAGGTGCGCAGGCGGGTCATCGAGCTCGCCCAGGCGCACAACTGGATCGAATCCTGATATCGGACCCTGAATCCTGGTATCGGATCCTGGCGTCGGGCCGCATCGCGTCCTGACAGCGGGCTGAGGGCCGCCGCCGCGACGAGCCGTCGCGGCGGCGGCCCTTCGCGTTCCAGGGATCCTCGCGTTCCAGCGCCTCTCAGCTTCCGGCGCTCCTCGGCTTCCGGTGCTTCTCAGCTTCCGGTGACCTTCAGCATCATCCACATCGCCGCCGTCGCGGCCACCACGGTCGCCGGTACGGTCAGCAGCCCCAGACGGGTGAACACCCCCAGGTCGGAGCCGGTGTCCGGCTCGTGGTGGTGCACTATGCGCCGCCACAGCAGGGTGGCCAGGGAGCCGACGTAGGTGAGGTTGGGGCCCAGGTTGACGCCGATCAGCACGGCGAGCACGGGCCCGGTGCCGCCCGCGGAGGCGATCGGCAGCAGCGCCAGCACGGCGGGCAGGTTGTTGATGAGATTGGCCAGCACCGCCGCGACCGTCGCGATCCCGAGCAGCGCGGGCAGGCTCGTCCCGGTGGGCAGCACCTGGGTCAGCGCGTCCTGGAGACCGCCCGCCAGCACGGCCTGGACCACGACTCCGAGCGCGAGCACGAACAGGCAGAACAGCGGCCCGGCCGCGCCGATGGCCCCCCTTACGGTCGTCTCGCGGCGCCGCAGCGCCCTTACGGTGAGCACGAGGGCGCCCGCCCAGGCCGCCCACTGGGGGTCGAGGCCCGCCAGCGAGGTCCCGACGAACCCGGCGAGGGTCAGCAGCAGCACGGTCAGCGCGAAGACCGGCACCCGGGGCCAGTCGGCGGGCGGGGGCTCGGAGGTCCCGGCGGCCAGATCGGTGGCGAAGAACCGGCGGAAGACCAGGTACTCGATGCCGATGGTCAGCAGCCAGGCGGGCCCCATCAGCACGGCGAAACGGGTGAAGGAGACCCCGCCGGCCTGAAGGGCGAGCAGATTGGTGAGGTTGGAGACCGGAAGGAGCAGGGACGCCGAGTTCGACAGATGGGCGCAGGCGTACACATGCGGCCGGGACCGCGCCCCGAGCCTGCCCGCCGTGGCGAACACCACGGGCGTGAGCAGCACGACGGTGGCGTCCAGGCTCAGCACGGCGGTGACGACCGCCGCGACGGCGAACACCCCGCCCAGGAGCCGGTCCGTACGCCCCGCGCAGGCCCGCGCCACGGCCTGGCCCGCCGCCTCGAAGAGCCCCTCGTCCGCGCACATCCGGGCAAGCAGCAGTACGGCGGCCAGAAAGCCCACGACGGGCAGCAGCTCCTGGGTCTCCGTCCAGGCCCGGGCGGGCGAGACCGCCCCGGTGGCCACGACGATCCCGGCGGCGGGCACGGCCGCGACCGCTTCCGGCAGACCCCGGGGGCGCACCACAGCGAAGGCCAGTACGCCGAGCAGCAGGACGACGGAAAGGGACTCGGCGACGGCGGTACTCAGAACGGACTCCGGCGGATGGCGTGATCGGCACACCCATGATGCGGCATCGCGCCGCCGGGACCGCTCAGCCGGTCCTGGGGAGCCGGGAACCGGGACCGCTCGGCCCGCCCGTCCTGGGGAGCCGGGAACCGGGCCGCTCAGGCGGTCCTGGGGAAGCTGACCTCCACCCGGCGGTTGCGCTTGCGGCCCTCCTCGCTCGCGTTGTCCGCGATCGGGTACTGCTCGCCGTAGCCCCGGATCTCGTAGTTGACCGAGGGCTCAAGGTCCTCGGCGAGCGCCTGCTGCACCGCGTTGGCCCGCTGCTTCGACAGCACGATGCCATGGCCCGCGGAGCCCAGGTTGTCGGTGAAGCCGAAGACGCGGACGCTCTTCGCGTTCTGCCGCTCGGCCTCGGAGGCGATCTCCTTGATCCGGGCCTTCGCCTCGCCGCCCAGCTTGGCGCTGTCCTTGCCGAAGAGCACCTCGGCCTGGAGGGCGAACTTCACCTTGGCGTTGGTGTCCTCCCGCCGCTCGTCGCCGTCGTCCGTCTCGACCACGGACTTGATGTCCAGGACCCGGCCGGGCGCCAGCTTGGCGCCCTCGGGCATCCGCAGATCGGAGTCCTTGGCGTCGATCTTCAGGGGCGGGGTGGTGTCGGCGGGCGCGCCGGGGCCGCTGTCCGCGTGGGCGGGCGGCGCCGGAGCGGTGAGGGTGACCAGGAGCGCGGTGGAGGCCAGCGCGGCCAGTACGGGGCCGCGGCGCGCGGGGCGGCGGGCCGTCGTCTGCGGTGTCATGGCCCGGCTCATCCGGAGAGGGTGATGCCGACGGACGGCATGGTCGGGATCTGGAAGTCGAGCTCCGTGACGCTCTTCGGCGGGGCCGGGAACTGTGCGAACAGCGGCCGGCTCTCATTGGGCTTGATCCCGGAGAGCCCCGTGGTGCACAGGCACTGGCCGTCGGTGTCCCGGAGGACGAGATAGCGCTTCTTGCCCTTCTCGTCGACCAGGGACGCGCCGGAGACGGACGACAGGGACTTCACCTCGGTCTCCTTCGAGCGCCAGTCGATCGCGTTGAAGAGCCGACTGCCGTGGTTGGTGACGGTGGCGTTCACGGTGACGAACCCGCCGTCGTCGCGCTCCGCGGAGTGCAGGGTGACGACGATCCCGCCGGGACCCTTCATCTCGCCGATGGTCTTGGACGAGTCCGCCGCGGGCTCCTGATCCCCGCCGTCGTCCTTGGGCGCGGTCGACGTCCGGGCCGCGCCGTCGCCGGGCTTCTTGTCGCCGTCGCCGTCGCCGCTGCCGCACCCGGCCACGGCGAGGGCCAGGGCCGCGGCGAGCGCCGTCGCGGCGGCCCCCCTCCGGGCCTTCGTCGTGTGCCGAATGCTCATCGCTCGCTGTCCTTTGCTCTTCGTTCGCTCGTCAGTCGGCCGTCAGTCGGCAAGGTGCACGGAGAACAGGTCCTTGGCGTCGGGGAAGAGGTCGAGACGCGTCGGGTCGATGGTCAGGTCGAGTCCGTCGCAGCGGAGGTCGATGGGCGGCTTGTCGTCCTTACCGCCGTCCCCGTCGCCCTTACCGCCGTCCCCGCCCTCGTCGTCCTTACCGCCGTCGCCGTCATCGGGCCCCTTGGTCGGCGGGGCGGGCGGCTCGGCCGTGCAGCGCGGGGTGACGACCGCCTTGGCCGTCGCCTTCGCGTGCTTGGTCTCCGTGCCGGGGATGACGGTCTTGCCCACGGGCTTCCGCGTCCTGACGGTGACGGTGAAGGACGTCGGCAGGAACTCGGGCCCGTGGCAGTCGGTCACGTCCGCACCGTTCTGACCGGCGAACCACCGCGCCTCATCACAGGCGCTGGTCGAGCCCAATCCCCGTCCGTTCAGCAGGTCGTCCCAGGCGCTGCCGTCCGCGATCGCCTCCAGGAACCCCTTGCGCAACTGGTCGCGGTAGTCCTGGGCGGCCGCGAGGGCCGCCGCGTCGGCGGCGGTCTGTCCGCCGTTGCGGGTGGCTCCGGCCTGGCCGACGGCGAAGAGGGCGAGCGCGAGGAAGAGCAGGCCCGCCACCGCGGTGATGTAGATCGGAAATGCCTGCCCCGCGTCGCTCCTGAGATCTCGGCGCGCTGTCACGGGACCGGTCAGATGCCGACGACCTGTGAGATCTTGTCGGAGATGGCGTTCGCGATCATGCTGCCGAAGTCCGTGGTCGACAGGACCAGCACGATGGCCACCACCACGGCGATGATGCCCAGATATTCGATCGAGGTCTGTCCCCGATCGTTCCGCATGACGCGCTTCCCCATTGTGTTCCCCTCCATGGGCTGCCGTCCCACTGTGGTCCGGCGACTCAACCCCCGTTGTGTCGCTCGCGACACGAGCAAAGTACGCCGAAACAGCCGTCTCGGAACAGTGCCCCAGGAAGCATTGCCTTCCCCGTTCACCACGTTCGAACCGTGGACGTGACGACCGGCCCCGGTCGTGCATCCGTCTCACCCCCTCCCGCCACCGAGGAGTTCTCCGTCGACGACTGTCCCACATTCAATTGCAACCGCGAAGGAGCTTCACCTAAAAGAGACCGTCAGTCCCCGGTCACCGAACCGAAGTCGGTGCCCGAACCGATGAAGAACCCCGCGACGAGCAGCACCATGGTTCCGGGGACCATGAAGGTCGTAATGACCATGGTCGCCTTCGGTACCGCACGCGCCGCGCGCCGCCGCGCGTTCTGAGCGTCCGTACGGCGCATGTCGTTCGCAATGGCGATCAGCGTTTCCACAATCGGAGCGCCCAGCTCCTCCCCCTGCTGGAGGGCGGTGACGAACTGCGCGACCTGTTCGGAGTCATTACGTTTACGTAGCTCCTCGAACGCATGGCGGCGGCTGACGCCCATGTCCATTTGCCGAAGTGTGATGCGAAGTTCATCCGCCCAGGGACCCTCATACTTCTCCGCGACCCGGTCCAGGGCCTGACGGAAGCTCAATCCGGCGCTCACCACGACGGCCAGAACATCCAGAAAATCCGGCAGTGTCCGCTCGATCGCGTCCTTGCGCTCCCGCACCGCCGCCCAGATGCCCACCTCGATCCAGAACAGCCCGAACGCCACCAGCACCAGCGCCAGCAGCACTTGACCCTTGATCAGCATCACCAGCGCCCCGCCGAAGCCGAGCGCCCCGTAGACCGCCCGCCGGGCCGCGTAGCGGTCCACCGTCAGACCGCCCGGATTGCCCGCCAGATCGATCCGGCGGCGGACCCTGGCCACCCGCTTCTCGCCCATCAGCCGCAGCACCAGCGGGGCGTAGCGGATGCCCAGCCGGTCGACGGCCGAGCCGACCGCGGTCGTCCGGCTGGAGCCGACCTCCAGGGCCACCGCGAGGTCGCTGGGCAGCTTGGCCTCGCTGCGGTACAGCGTGATGCCGTAGGCGATGCCCGCCACCGCGAGACCGGCCGCCAGCGCCAGCAGCAGTGCCATCTCCCTCAAGTCCCCTCTACCTGGATTCGCTAGACGTCGATCTTGGACATGCGGCGGATGAGGAAGAAGCCGATCCCGTACAGGCAGAAGGCCACGACCACCGCGGCCTGCCCCCAGAAGGACGAGGTCATCCGGTCCAGCGAACCGGCCGAGATCCGGTTCATCAGCAGCAGCGTCCCGATCCCCAGCAGCGGTACGACATAGGCGGTGACGGTCACCTGCGAGAGCTGGGTGCGCACCTCCCGCCGGGTCTCCTTGCGCTCCTCCAGCGTCTGGGTGAGGTTGCGCAGCGAGCTGACCACCGTCCCGCCCGCGCGGTTGGACAGCACCAGCGTGGTGACCAGCACCACCAGCTCCCGGGAGGGCAGCCGCTCGGCCAGCTCCTCCAGCGCGTCGTCGATCGAGTGGCCGACGGCCAGCTTGGCCGCGACCTTGGCCAGCTCCTCGCCCGCCGGCGCCTCCATCTCGTCCGCCGCCATACCGAGCGCGGTGCGCAGCGCCAGCCCGGCCTGGGTGGCGTTGGCCAGGATCCTCGACAGCTCCGGCAGTTGGTTGATGAAGCGCTCTATCCGCTTCTGCCGCTGCCAGCCGAGGAACGCGAAGGCCCCCCAGACGGCGATCACCGCCGCTATCGGGCCGAAGAACGCGGCGAGGAAGGACGCCGCGATCAGCCACAGCCCGGCCGCCGCCCCCGCCGTGTAGACGAAGAACTCCCCCGGGGTGATCTCCAGGCCCGTCGCCACCAGCCGCAGCTCCAGCTTCCGGCCGAGGGACATGGTGCGCAGCCGCCGGTCGACCCCGGCGAAGCGGCGCGCGCGGACGGTGCCCGGCAGCGGGCCGGTCTCCGACAGCCGGTCGATCAGCGCGCGCTGCTGCTCCTTGCCGCGGACGTAGGTGTGCACGCCCACGACGCCCAGCGCGCCGCACACCAGCGTCGCGCCGAGTGCGGCCGTCGCGAGATGGTCCATGGGCCCTGCTACCTCCGGTCCCTGGGGTCGAACGGGGGTGGATCGAACGAGGGTCGGTCGTGCGGCGGTCGGCCGAACGGCGGCCGGTCGTGCGGGTCGTATCCGGCCGCTCGGGTGGCCAGTTGCGCCGGGAAGGCGGCCACGCCGAAGGCCGGCGGCACCGATTCGCTCGCCATCCGCAGCCGCTCCGCGACCCGCTCCGGCAGCGGGAAGTAGCCGAACCGCCCGTGCACCACCCGGTCCGCGCCCATCGGCTGGGCGTCGAAGCGGCAGACGGTGGCGATGCGGTACGCCTCGTGGCCGTGGCTGTCGAGCAGCGCGATCTCGCTGATCCGCCGGGATCCGTCGGCGTTACGGACAAGCTGGACGATGCAGTCCACGGCGCTGTTGATCTGGTCCCGCAGCGCCTCGTAGGGGATCGCCACCTCCGACATGGAGGCGAGCGTCTGCAGCCGCATCAGCGCGTCCTCGGCGCTGTTGGCGTGGACGGTGGCCAGCGAGCCGTCGTGGCCGGTGGACATGGCCTGGAGCATGTCGAGGGTCTCACCGCCGCGCACCTCGCCGACGATGATGCGGTCGGGGCGCATCCGCAGCGAGTTGCGGACCAGGTCGCGGATGGTGATACGGCCCTTGCCCTCGACGTTGGGCGGCCGGGACTCCAGCCGGATGACATGGGTCTGCTGCAACTGCAGCTCGGCGGCATCCTCGACGGTGATGATGCGCTCCCCGTCGGGGATCAGCCCGGAGAGGGCGTTGAGCAGCGTGGTCTTGCCGGAGCCGGTGGGGCCGGAGACCACCACGTTGAACTTGGCCCGCACCAGCGCCGCGAGCAGCATCAGCATCTGCTCGTCCAGCGTGCCCATGCCGATCAGCTCATGAAGGGTGTACGCGCGGGGGAAGCGGCGGATGGTGAGCGTGGCGCCGGTGAGGGCGAGCGGCGGGATGATCACGTTGACCCGCTCGCCGGACGGGAGCCGGGCGTCGACCATCGGATTCGACTCGTCCACCCGGCGGTTGACCGTGGAGACGATGCGCTCGATGGTCTGCATCAGCTGCTCTTCGGAGGCGAAGCGGACGGGGACCTGCTCGACCCGGCCGGAGCGCTCCACGAAGATCTGGTCCGGGCCGTTGACCATGATCTCGGTGATGGAGGCGTCTTCGAGGAGGGGTTCGAGCACCCCGAGTCCGAGCGCCTCGTCCACCACCCGGCGGATGAGCTGGGAGCGCTCGGTGGTCGAGAGCACCGGGCCCTCGCGGCTGATGATGTGGCCGAGCACGCGCTCCAGCCGGGAGCGGCGCTCGGCGGTGGAGAGCGAGGACATCTCCGCGAGGTCGATCTCCTCGAGCAGCTTGGCGCGGTAGGCGGACACGAGGTGGCCGTCCTGGCGTCCAGCGCCGCCCTCGCCGGGCCCCTCGGGCGCGGTGATACGGGCCCGCAGGCTCATCGGTCGCCTCCCATCGCCGCCGCCTCCGGACTGTCCGTACCGCCATCTCCGTCGTCGCAGGGCATCGTGGCGCTCTTCTCGGCGCTGCCGAAGTCGAAGCCGGGGATGACGGAGGGGATCTCCACGGTCGCGGTGGCCCGCGCCTCCCCGCCGCCGCAGCCGCCGCTGCTGATACCGGCGCCGTCGGCCAGCCATCCGCTCATCGCCGCCTTCCCGGCGGCCTGCGGGCTGGTCCGCGGCTCGTCCAGCGACGCCGTGCGCGCCGCCGCCCGCGCCGCGGTCCCGGCCTGCTGCGCGGTGTACGCGGCGATGCCGAGCTGCGCGGCGGCGAGTGCGACGAGGATGAGGATCGGCAAGAACCCCAGGAACTCGATCGACGCCGACCCGGCGTCGGCCCGCCACCGGCGCGACGCACCGGGGCGCCACGCACCGGGGCGCCGGTCCGCCCGGCCGAGGATCCCGCCGGGCAGGTGCCGAGCCCTCGCCCGTTCGCCCAACGGCGCGCCCGCCCCTGGGCGGTCGGCCGCCCCGGTGAGCCCGGGGGCCGCGGGCCGATCGCCCGGAGGCACAAGTCCGTCGCCCGGCACCGTGGAAGCCCCCGGGTCGTGGCGGCGGGGGGCCGTCGCGGGGCCCGCGAAGCCGGTCCGGGTGCGTGCGCGGTGACGACGGGTCATGTCACTCCCCTCCGCCCGCCAGGTCGCTCTCGTCCGCCGCCCCCGCCGTACCCGTGACCGTCCACGGGAAGTCGGCGGCGCCCGGGAAGAGGATCGGGACGTGGAGCTTGACCGTGGCCTTGTAGACCGAGCCGTCGCCGCCGGCGCAGTCGATGTCGGCGCTCCAGGAGCCGGGGATGTCCTTGCTCGCCGCGTCCTGGCAGGCGCCCGCGCCCTTGGTGGCGCCCGCGCGGGCGCCCTTGTCGGCCGAGTTGCCCGCCAGCGAGTACGTATAGCCGACCAGCACCACCTGCCAGACGACCGCGAGCACGATCAGCGCCAGCGGCAGAACGCCGAGGAATTCGACCGTCACCTGGCCGCGGTCGCCGCCGCGCTTGCGCAGGAAGCCCTTGGTGGACGGCGGGGCGATCTCGTTCAGCGCGTCGGTGCCGTCGCCCACGCTGCCCTGCGCCGGGTCGCCGCCCGCCTCTATGGCATGGCGCCGCCGCAGCCCCGACACGGCGCGCTCGCCGCCGCCCCCAGCCGCGTGGCCGCCGCGGTGGGCGGCGCGGCGACCGCCGCCCGGGGGCGCGGCGTCCACCAGGCCCAGTTCACCGGCCAGCCCCCACAGCGCCTGCTTGACGGCCGACTTGGCGTCCAGGTCCTGCATCCGGCCCGAGTCCACGGCGGGCTGCAGCTCCTTGAAGCCGGCCGGGATGGCTGTGCGCGCCACGGTCGTCCCGGTGGCCCGCTGGACGAGCTGCGGCTGGATCTCCGCGCTGCGGGTGTGCCGGTTGACCACGGTCACGGTCTCCTCCGCCTTGCGGATCTGGAGCCGGTCCCACAGCCGGACCATGCGCTTGGCGGCGCGCACCGCGACCACGTCCGGGGTGGTCACCAGCAGCGCGATGTCCGCGGTCTCCACGGCGGCGGCGCCCGCGGAGGTCATCTGCGTACCGCAGTCGACGACCACCAGCTCGAAGCGCGACCGCAGCGCGCCGATGACCTGGCGGGCGGTGCGGTCGGTCACCTCCTCGCCGCGCTCGCCCTCGCCGGGCGCGAGCAGCAGCCCGAGCCCGGTCTGGTGGGTGAACACCGCGTCCTGCAGCACCCGTGGCGAGATGTCGCTGATCTGCGCCAGATCGGCGATCGAGCGCCGGAACTGGACGTCGAGATACGAGGCGATGTCCCCGGACTGCAGGTCCAGGTCGACGAGCGCGACCTTACGGCCCGCGGCCCGCGCGGCGAGCGCGAGCTGCACGGCGGTCACGGTGGTGCCGACCCCGCCCTTGGCCCCCGCGACCGCGACCAGCTTGCCGCCGGGCTCGGCGGCCAACGGATCGCCGCCGCCCCCGAGATGGCGCCGCACGCCCGTGGCCCACTGGGCGGCGCCCTGGACGCGGGCCGCCAGCTCGTCGTGCGACAGCGGTATCCCGGCGATGCCGCGGGCCCCGGCGTCCATGGCGGCCGAGTACAGCGCGGGCCCCGCGTCGGCGGTCACCAGCACCACGCCCACCGCCGGGAAGCGCAGCGCGATCTCGCGGATCAGCTCCAGCGCCGGGGCCGGGCCGATGCGCTCATGGACGAGGACGACCTCCGGCAGCTCCTCCAGGGAGGCGGCGGCCAGCGAGGCGAGGGTGTCGAGCAGCAGGGTCGAGTCGCCGACCGGCGCCGACGGTTCGACACCGGGCAGCTGGCCGAGCAGCCCGCTCAGGGAGCGGGCGGCGTCGGGGTCGCCGGCGGCCGGCAGAATCCTGATCGTCACCGCGGCACCTCCTCACTCATTTGTCGCCGTCGAGGGTGTAGGTGCGGTCGCCGGGGCCTATGGAGGTGCCTCCGCCGGGGGCGACCAGCGCGAGCCGCACATGCGAGGCGAAGGACTCGGCGTAGGCCACGCGCTGTGCGTTCTTGGTGTCGAGCGCGAAGGTGATCGGCACGGCCTCGTCGCTCCGCCGCTTGTCGTCCTGGTTGGGCTCCAGGGCGGTGATCTTGCCGAGGTCGAGCACCTCTGCGCCCGCGACGATCAGCTTGGAGACCGCTTCCTCGCCCTGGGAGTTGCCCTCGAAGGTCGCGTAGATGTTGACCTTCGCACCGGGGGTGATCTTCCCGGCGACGCCGGTCGCCGCGTCGATCATGATGGCGATCTCCTGTTGGCCGGGCTTCAGGGCGGGCCGGTTCGCGATCATGTCCCGCTGCAGCAGCGACCCCTTGGCGAGCTGGGTCACCGCGATCTTCCCGCGTAGCTCGTCGAGATCGGTGACGGCGGTGGAGGGCACATAGCGCTTGGGCATCGAGACCTTCTCGAACTCCCCCGCGTCCAGCGCCTTGTAGGGCTTGACGTCCGAGGTGAGCTTGTAGGCGGTGGTCTCGGGGCCGACCTTCGACTCCACGTCGTTGACGACGGAGAGCACTCCGGCGAAGGCGCCGACGGCGCACAGGACCGACAGGAGCAGCAGGATGACTCCGCGGCGCTGGCGTGAATTCATGGGACGCACAACCTCGTTCGGGGACGTTACCGGCTGGTCAGGGCGGGACGTTGGGACGTGAGCAGTGCGGGGATCTCATCGCCGCGTGCCACCGGGCAGGAGCAGAAGGCACAGCGGTCGCCGATGAGTTCGAAACCGCACCAGTGGCATTCCTCTCTCCGTACGGAGGCCACGAGCTGGTAGAGGACCGAGAGGTCGGGGATGGCCGCGGCGAACTCGATCAGCTTCGGGGTGCCCCACCAGCGCGCCGACTCGGCGGGCAGCGGCACCTCCTCCACGCCCCGTACGCCCCAGGCGGGGGCGAGGGCGCCGGCGACCCAGTCGTCGTGGCCCGCGCCGCCGCCCCCGTAGCCATGGCTGTTGAGCTGGCCCCGGGCGACGGTCATGGAGGTGGCGTACCCGGGGGCGGGCAGCTCGGACGCACCGCCGACCTTCACCAGCCGCGGGGTGGGATGGGCGAGCACCCCGAAGTGGGCGCCGGGCACCCAGGACTTGACGTGCGAGGTGAGGCTGACCGGGACCCGGTCCAGCCGGGCGACGCTGCCCAGGAGGGCGCCCGCGTGGATGTAGTGGGAGAGCAGCCGGGCGGCGCACGCCAGAACGCCGGGGCTGAAGTCGGAAATGGAAAGCTGACGTAACTGACGGGCCAGTACGGCCACGGCCAGCGGGGGCAGTTCGAGCGGCAGCAGCGCCATCCGGTCGCTCTCCAGGACGGAGCGCACGATATGGAGCCGGCGGACCACGGCCGCGGGGGTGGCGGCGGGATAGAGCACGACGAGGTAGCCCTGCTGGTCGAGGAGGTTCCCGACCTCGGCGAGGGCGTCGTCGAGTGACTGTGCGTCCGGCGGGCGGAGCACGACGGCCGACGGGGTCTGCCCGTCGGGCGGCGGAAGCACCAGCTCACGGCCGGTGACTGCTATCGCGGTGGGCACGTCGGCTACCCCGTCTCACATCGGCGCCGAGCGGCGGCGGCCACAGGTCTCTACTGCCCCTGTCTCATTACTGCCCCTGTCCTGGTCGGTCGTCACTTTATCCACGAAAGCGGCGTGAGAGAACAGTTCCTCTGGGTTACGCCACCCGCGTCCGATGCGGAGTCCGCGCATCCCCTTGACAAGGTTATTGGTCTGGACCACTTTACGTTCATACGGTGGCCACCGTCCGCAATCTCCTCCTTCACACCGGCTTCCCAACGGATTCCCCCACGGAGGCAGTCATGGACCGCGCCCCACACCCCCGCCCCACCCGACTCAGACGCAGCTTCGCCCGACTGACCAGCGCATTCGCCGCAATCGCCCTGGGCGCCACCGGTCTGGTCGCACTCGGCGGCACCGCCGCGGGCGCCGCCGCCGCCAACCTCGCCCAGAACCCCGGCTTCGAGTCCGGCCTCAGCGGCTGGACCTGTTCCGCCGGGAGCGGCGCCACGGTCGCGAGCCCCGTCCACGGCGGCTCGGCCGCGCTCAAGGCCACCCCGGCGGGCGCGGACAACGCCCGCTGCGCCCAGACCGTGGCCGTCAAGCCCAACTCCTCGTACACGCTGAGCGCCTGGGTCCAGGGCAGCTATGTCTACCTCGGCGCGAGCGGCACCGGCACCACCGACGTCTCGGCCTGGACGCCCTCCGCGCCCGGCTGGCAGCAGCTCAGCACCGGCTTCACCACCGGTGCCAACACCACCTCGGTGACCGTCTACACCCACGGCTGGTACGGCCAGCCCGCCTACTACGCCGACGACATCAGCCTGGCCGGCCCCGGCGGCGACCCCGGCGACCCGGTGCCGGGCGCGCCGAGCGGGCTGCGGACCGGCGGCGCCACCTCGTCGTCCATCGATCTGTCCTGGTCCCCGGTCACCGGCGCGACCGGCTACAACGTCTACCGCGACGGCTCCAAGGTGCAGTCGGTGGGCGGCGCTTCGGCGACCGTGACGGGTCTCGCGGCCTCCACCTCGTACCAGTTCCAGGTCACCGCCACCAACGCGGCAGGCGAGTCGCCCAGGTCGTCCGCCGTCACGGGCACGACCACGTCCGGAGGCGGCGGGGGCGGCGGTGCCGTACCCAAGCACGCGGTCACCGGATACTGGCAGAACTTCAACAACGGCGCGGCCGTGCAGAAGCTGCGCGAGGTCCAGGACCAGTACGACATCATCGCGGTCGCCTTCGCGGACGCCACCGGCACCCCCGGAGCCGTCGACTTCACCCTCGACCCCGCCGTCGGCTACGGCAGCGAGCAGCAGTTCAAGGACGACATCAAGGCCAAGCAGGCGGCCGGGAAGTCCGTCGTGATCTCGATCGGCGGCCAGAACGGCACGGTGTCCATCAACGACTCGGCCTCCGCGAACAACTTCGCCAACTCGGTCTACGCCCTGATGCGCGAGTACGGCTTCAACGGCGTCGACATCGACCTGGAGAACGGCCTCAACGCCACCTATATGACCCAGGCGCTGCGTTCCCTGTCGGCCAAGGCCGGATCCGGCCTCGTGATCACCATGGCCCCGCAGACCATCGACATGCAGTCCACCTCGGGCGCCTACTTCCAGACGGCGCTGAACATCAAGGACATCCTGACGGTGGTCAACATGCAGTACTACAACAGCGGCTCGATGCTGGGCTGCGACGGCAAGGTCTACTCCCAGGGCTCGGTCGACTTCCTCACCGCCCTCGCCTGCATCCAGTTGGAGGGCGGTCTGTCGCCGTCCCAGGTCGGCCTCGGCCTGCCCGCCTCGACGCGCGGCGCGGGCAGCGGCTATGTCTCCCCGGCGATCGTGAACAACGCCCTGGACTGCCTGACGCGCGGCACGAACTGCGGCTCCTTCAAACCGGCCAGGACCTACCCGGGTCTGCGCGGCGCGATGACCTGGTCCACCAACTGGGACGCGACCGCGGGCAACGCGTGGTCGAACGCGGTGGGCCCCAAGGTCCACGGTCTGCCCTAGCGTGACGCGGCCCCTCCCGCTGGGATGGGCCAAGGGGGCCGGGGCGCAAGCGCTCGGCCCCCTCATCCGCATTTTTCACCCTCATGGACAGGGAAGATGTCGCCTGGGCTTGACAACGGCATTGGTCTGGACCACCTTATATGCACGCCACAGGGGCCCCTGAACGCACACTCGCATCACCACCCCCACACCTCTCCCCCCACGTACGGAGGCTGTCGTGGTACGCGCACAGTTCACCAAGCGGCTGCTCGGAGCCGCCGCAGTCGTCGCCATCGCCGCCGGAGGACTGATATCCGCCGGCTCGGCCAACGCGTCGGAGGACCACCCCGACGCCAAGCAGCACGCCGCCGCCGTCCCCGAGCACGCCGTCACCGGGTACTGGCAGAACTTCAACAACGGCGCGACGGCCCAGAAGCTCTCGGACGTCCCGGACGACTACGACATCATCGCGGTCGCCTTCGCGGACGCCACCGGCTCGCCCGGTGCGGTCGACTTCAAGCTCGACCCCGCCACCGGCTACAGCGACGAGCAGCAGTTCAAGGACGACATCAAGGCCAAGCAGGCGGCCGGGAAGTCCGTGATCATCTCCGTCGGCGGCGAGAAGGGCACCATCTCGGTCAGCGACGACGCCTCGGCCGACGCCTTCGCCTCCTCCATCACCGGCCTGATGGACAAGTACGGCTTCAACGGGGTCGACATCGACCTGGAGAACGGCGTCAACTCCACCTACATGACCAAGGCCCTCAAGGCCGTCCACGACAAGAAGAGCGATGTCGTGGTCACCATGGCGCCGCAGACGATCGACATGCAGTCGGCGTCCACCGAGTACTTCAAGACCGCCCTGGGGATCAAGGACTTCCTGACGGTGGTCAACATGCAGTACTACAACAGCGGCTCGATGCTGGGCTGCGACGGCAAGGTCTACTCCCAGGGCTCGGTCGACTTCCTCACCGCCCTCGCCTGCATCCAGCTGGAGAACGGCCTCGACCCGTCCCAGGTCGGCATCGGCGTGCCCGCCTCCACCAGCGGCGCCGGCTCCGGCTACGTCGAGCCGGGCGTCGTCAACAACGCGCTCGACTGCCTCGCCAAGGGCACCGGCTGCGGCTCCTTCAAGCCGTCCAAGACCTACCCCGGCATCCGCGGCGCGATGACCTGGTCCACCAACTGGGACGCGGCCAGCGGGAACGCCTGGTCGAAGGCGGTCGGCCCGCACGTTCACGGGCTGTAGACCCTCAAGGCGCGAACGACAGTTCGATGTACGCCGGTGCGCCCCGCTCACGCCATGCGGGGCGCACCGGCGTACTGGTGTTCGCTACGGCTTGGGCAGCGCACACCCCGCCAGGTTCAGGTCGATCTTGTTGCCGGTGGTCACGCACTTGGTGATGCCGTAGGTCTCCTGGGCGTAGTTGATGCCCTGGCGCACCGTCACCGCGCCGTTCTCGTCCACCTCGCACGGGTTGTTGAGGGTGCAGCGGCCGCCATCCTCGTTGCCCGTGTTGTTCACGGCCACGACCTTGCCGGACGCCGGGTCGACGACGGGAGAGCCCGAGGTTCCGCCGATCGTGTTACAGGCGGAGGTGTAGCGGACCGAGTCCTTCCAGGTCCAGTCCCCCTCCTTAAGACGGTATGCAAATCCGTCGATATTGCAGGAGTAGATCTTCTTCCAGTAGCCGGAGACCACATTGATGGCGGAGCCCTGGGTCGGGTGGCTGTCCGACAGCGGCAGCGCCTTGATGCCGTACGCCGACTGGATCTGGGCGTATGTCGACGTGAGCTGGTACAGCGAGATGTCGGTGTCGGTCATCGTCGCGTACGCGACCTTGCTGGCCCGTACGGTGCCGGCGCTGCCACCCGAAGCGGTCAGCAGGGTGAAGCTCCGGGTCGACGGCTTGTCGACGATCACCTCTCCCGCGCCGGGGAAGCCGCTCTCCAGGCAGTGGCCGTTGGAGAGCACGAGCGCGGGGTCGGTGTCGGCCGAGCCCGGCGTCCGGACGACGGAGCCGGAGCAGTTGCTGAGCGCCACCGTGCCCGCGAAGGTGACGGCCTTGGGGGCCTTGGCGGGGGATGCCGCCGCCGCGGGCGCCGCGCCCGCGCCGACGAGGGTCGCGCCGCCCAGCAACAGGGCCGAGAACGCGCCGACGAGAGATCTGTTCATGCGGGGGGTTCCTTCCCTCGATGAGAGATTCCTTCGGCTTCGACCATTTCCCACCCTTGCGCATGTCATGCGCATGGCCGAACACTGGCGCAGCAGTCGCTCGCCCCTCACCCCCAGGAGATGTCATGCGACGTCGCATCCGCGGCAGACGGGCCACCGCCCTCACCGCCTTGCTCACCCTCGCACTCGCCGCCCCCATGGCAGCTCAGGCCGACGATCCCGCTCCACGGCCCGGCACCGACCGCACCGCATCACCCATTACTGCCCAGGGCGCCGACGAGAACGTGCGGCAGTACGAGGTCTCCGGCCCCGCCACCCGGGCCGACCGCTCCGCGGTCGCCGCCACGGGCGTATCCATCGACGAGGTGGACGCCCGCTCCCTGGTCGTCACCGCCGACGCGGCGCAGGCCAAACGGCTGCGCGCACTCGGCTACCGGCTCACCGCGCTCCAGGGCCCGCCCGACCGCGCCGAGGGCAGGTCCGCCAAGCCGTTCGACTTCCCGTCGGCCGATGCGAAGTACCACAACTACGCCGAAGCGAACGCCGAGATCAACGCGGCGGTCGCCAAGTATCCGTCGATCCTCAGCAAGCGCGTCATCGGAAAGTCGTACGAGGGTCGCGACATCATCGCCCTCAAGATCAGCGACAACGTGGCCACGGACGAGAACGAGCCCGAGGTCCTCTTCACCGCCCATCAGCACGCCCGTGAGCACCTTACGGTCGAGATGGCGCTCTATCTGGTGCGCCAGTTCACCGAGGGCTACGGCAGCGACTCCCGGATCACCAACGCCGTCAACGGCCGGGAGATCTGGATCGTCCCGGATGTGAACCCGGACGGCGGCGAGTACGACATCGCCACCGGCTCCTACCGAAGCTGGCGCAAGAACCGCCAGCCCAACTCCGGCTCCTCGTCCGTCGGCACCGACCTCAACCGCAACTGGGACTTCAAATGGGGCTGCTGCGGCGGCTCCTCCGGCTCCCCCGGCTCGGAGACCTACCGCGGCCCCAGCGCCGGCTCCGCCCCCGAGGTGAAGGTCGTCGCCGACTTCGCCCGCAGCCGCGTCGTCGGCGGCAAGCAGCAGATCAAGGCCGCCATCGACTTCCACACCTACAGCGAACTGGTGCTGTGGCCCTTCGGCTGGACGTACGACGAAACCACCACCGGCATGACGCGGGACGACTACGACGCCTTCGCGGCGGTCGGCAAGAAGATGGCCGCGAGCAACGGCTACACCCCTGAGCAGTCCAGCGAGCTCTACATCACCGACGGCGCGATCGACGACTATCTGTGGGGCACCCAGAAGGTCTTCGCCTACACCTTCGAGATGTACCCGACCGACTCCGGCGACGGCGGCTTCTACCCGCCCGACGAGGTCATCGACCGCGAAACCAGCCGCAACCGCGACGCGGTGCTCCAACTCGTGGAGAACGCGGACTGCATGTACCGCTCGATCGGCAAGGAAGCCCAGTACTGCACCTGAGCCTGGGCCTGGGCCGTACGGCACGACGCGGGCGCCGCCCCGGCGGGGAGACCGTCGGGACGGCGCCTCGCGAAGACCCTGAGGGGGATCGCCTTCAGTACCGCTGTCGGCCGCCCGGGTAACGGACGGGCTGACGGCACTCGGGCGCATCGGGAGGCGGGGGCCGCTCACCGAGCGCGTAGCACAGGGCCGCGTGCAACTGCTCCGCCTCAGCGGGGGTCAGCTCCAGCTCGGCGATCGCGTGATGCCGCCCGCCCCTGCTGATCTGGAGCGGCAACGCGAGTTCCCCACCGTGCACCCGGCGCAGGCCCCGGCCCGGAACGGGACCGATCTGCCAGTCAGTCACAGCCGCCCCCTCCGGGCGCCGGACCGTCGCCTTCGTCGCACGGGGGCAGGCGGGCGCCCCTGCTCTCGGCGACCCGCAGCACATCGCGCAGCGCCTCACACAGCCGGTCCGCGAGGTAGCGAAGTTCTCGCGCGTCGGCCTTGGGGGCGGCCAGCAGCGCCCGAGCGTGCCGGAGGAGTTCCACCCCCATGGACATCTGTACGGCCTCGATCGCGTCAGCACGTCGGCTCAGCGGACTGTGCGCGTCGTCCGACGACAGGTAACACGGCTTGCCGTCGGGGTCCGTCCACGGCAGCAGGCGCAGACCGGTCATCGCGCTCATCCGGACGCCTCCACATCGTGGAGCACCCGATGACGACCGGACGGCCGTAAGGCGAAAAGTGCACTCCCCCATGCGAACAGCCACCCGATAGGTTCCTTCATGTTCATCAGCTCCGTTTAGCTGGTGGGCCACGCCCTCGGGCCGGTGCACCCCGGTCGCGAGGGTCTTGCGTTTCTTCACGCTGTGTGGCGCTTCCCTCACAGAGTGGGGGTCGTTCTGGCTACGCTGCTAGGAGGGCGGGTCTGACAGCACAGCTTTCAACTCAGGGAGTCACCCATGGAGATGGATCGGAGGCCACGCACCCCGAGGGAGAAGTACGGGGAGGAGTTGAGGATCCGGCGCACAGCGGCCGACATGACACAGGAGGCGCTGAGTGAGCGCGTGGTGTGCTCGCCCACGTTGATCAGCCATTTCGAGGCGGGCAGGCGGTTACCGAAGCCCGACGACGCGGCGCGGATCGACCGGGCACTGGGGACGGACGGGTTCTTCGCGCGGTGGCTGGAGGATCTGGAGTCGAAGTTCGCGGACCACTTCGCGGCCATGGCCGAGCTGGAGCAACAGGCCACGGTGATCCAGCAGTTCGCGCTGTCGCTGGTTCCTGGCGTGCTTCAGACCGACGACTACGCGCGCGCTCTCTTCGGTGCCTATCGGCCGAACTACACGGCCGAGGAACTTGACGAGGCGGTTGTCATCCGAACTAAACGCCGCCGCATCCTCGACGGACCCGCTCAGCCCGTCGTCTGGACGCTGCTCGACGAGGCCGTCATCCGGCGTCGCGTCGGCGGCTCACAGGTCATGGCCGAGCAGTTGCGCAGGATCGGGGACATGGCCGAGGCGGGACGGAT
This sequence comes from Streptomyces sp. 11-1-2, assembly GCF_003595545.1. Classification (NCBI taxonomy): domain Bacteria; kingdom Bacillati; phylum Actinomycetota; class Actinomycetes; order Kitasatosporales; family Streptomycetaceae; genus Streptomyces; species Streptomyces sp. 11-1-2. The sequence goes on along the minus strand of NZ_CP022545.1, from coordinate 7,018,226 downwards.
CCGGCTGCACGTACTGCCGTACGACGTGGGGGCGCATGCGCTCCTGGAGAGTCTGCTCACGCTCATGAGCTTCCCGGACTCCGCTCCGGTGGGTTACGTCGAAGGCTTTCTCACCGGCAACTTGATGGACGATCCTGCGCTGGTGGCCGCCAGCCAGACCGCCTACGCTCTTGCCCTGAGCGACGCGTTGTCGCAACAGAAGTCACTGGCCCTCGTCAGGGCGGCAGCGGAGGAACACGCACATGGTCAGCAGTGAGCACACCGTCTCAGACGCGTCCACTCTCACCGGGTGGCACAAGTCCAGCTACAGCGGCGGAAGTACGCCTCAGGGCGAATGCCTCGAAGTAGCGCGTGGCCACGCCGACATACCCGTCCGCGACAGCAAAGACCCGCACGGCCCGGCGCTCGTATTCGAGCCGTCCGCGTGGTCGGCGTTCGTCTCCGCAGTCAAGCGCGGGGAGTTCCCCACCACCTGATCCGAGCATTCCGCCGTTCAATGCAGGCGGGCCCCTGACCGGCGATGATGCCGACCAGGGGCCGCCCTGCACGTGGGCCCGCGTCAGCCGTCGTTCTCCGCCGACGGGATGTAGGCGCCCGGCACGTCCTGAGGAGCGTAGATCTTCTTCTCACCCGGGTACGGCTTCGCCCAGTTGTGCGTCTCGTACCACGTGAGGTGGTTCATCTGGGCGGGGGGAGCGTAGTCCGGGACGGCGTTGGGACCGGTCAGCCGCTGCTTCGACTTCCACTGGTCCCACTCGGCGGCGACGTTCTTCATGTCCGTCGGCACCGAGGCCGACGGCACGGCCGCCGCCTTCAGGCTCTGCGCCGCGGGGGTGTCCAGACCACAGGACGGCGCGGTCTTCACACCGTCGGTCAGCGAGGTCCGGTTGGGCAGCACCTTGAACGGCGTGAAGTCCGGGTGCCGAGTGAACGCCGAGGCCATCGGGGTGGCCGCGGTGTCCTTCTGGTTCATCGGCTGGATCCCGAGGATCTGCTCGATGGTCCGCGCCATGTTGATCTGCGAGTAGTAGTGGCTGTCCACCGTGGAGTGCTTGGCCCAGGGGCTGATGATCTGAACCGGGGCACGGTGGCCGTCCACATGGTCGAGGCCCGCCTGGGAGTCGTCCTCGACGACGAAGATCGCCGAGTCCTTCCAGTACTTGCTGTGCGAGATCTCGTCGACGATCTGGCCCACGGCGAGGTCGTTGTCCGCGACCTGGGAGGCAGGGCTCACCGGGCCACCGGTGTGGTCGCTGGAGAGCCAGAACATGTTCAGGTTCGCCGGTCCGTTCTTCTCGAAGTCCTTCTTCCAGATCTGTGCCCGGTAGACGTCCGGGACGCTGGTGTCGAACTTCGGGAAGCCGTGCACCGACACGTCGTTGAGCGACGGGATCGGCGAGGTCGAGTTCAGCGGGTAGGCGGTGTCCTGACCGGTCGCCGCCATGTTCTTGGTGTCGCAGTACAGGTTCTGCCAGCTTGCGCCCGACGGCTTGGTCAGGAACTGCTGGAACTCACCGAAGTTCCGGACGGACTTGCGGGCCGCCTGCGCACCGGTCCAGATGAAGCCGGTCTTCTGGTGGCCGAGGGCGTCGTCCTCGGTGTCGTAGCTGCGGGTGTACTCACCGGCCGAGGACTCGGTGTACTCCGGGTCGTCGGCCTGCATCAGCCAGTTGTGACCCTCGGCGGAGTTGGTGCCGATGTCGTACGTGTTGTCGTACAGGCCGAACTGCTTGGCCAGGGCGTGCTGGTTCGGCGTGACGTTCTCACCGAACTGGGTCAGCGACGGGTCGCCGTTGCCCTCCGGCACGTCACCCAAGACCTGGTCGTAGGTCCGGTTCTCCTTGACGAGCAGGAAGACGTGCTTGATCGTCGAGGTGTCGCCGAGCTTGACCGGGACCGGCACAGGCTTGGCCGGGGTGCCGTCGGTCTTCTTGAGGGACTCGCCGTTCCAGCCGTTCTGCTTGAAGACCTTGCCGGTGTAGGACCTGATCACTCTGTCGTCGGGCAGCGTGAACTTCTGCACGCTCGACGTCGTGTCGTGGGTGCCGTGCCCGCCGGTGGCCTTACGGCGGGCGTCGACGCCACGGGTGTTGGAGACGTACACCTGGTTGCCGGAGGTGGTGATCTCCGAGGGGAAGTAGTCCGTGGGGAGCAGGCCGACATAACTGACCGGCTCCTGCGCGGAGGTGAACTTGTAGACGGCGACGGCGTTGGCGCGGCCGAGGGTCACCAGCAGGTGACCGTCGTCGGTGAGGGTCACCGCGTCGGGCTCGTAGCCCACCTTGGCCTTGGCCCACGGCTGGGTGGAGATGGTCTGGACGACCTTGTCCTTCGCCGTGTCGATGACCGACACATTGTTGTCGGCGGTGTTGGTGACGAAGACCACGCCGTTCTTGGCGTACACGGCGGTCGGGTGCAGACCGACCTCGATGCTGGAGACCGCGGCGTCCTGGTTCGCCAGGTCGATGACGCTGACCGTGCCGCTGGTGGTGGCGGCGGTCTTCTGATCGGCGAGTACCTGCGTACCGTACGAGTTGATCGTGGGCTCGCCGGGCTTGGCCGGGCGGCCACCCTCGTTGCTGACGTAGAGCTTGTCGCCGACGACGACCATGCCGCGCGGGGCGTTGCCCACGTTCCAGCTCTGCTTGATGGTCCCGGTCGCCGCGTCGATGGAGACGACCCGGTTCTGGCCGTTGACCGCGGAGTACACGGTCTTGCCGTCGGCCGAGAACGCCACCGCGCCCACCAGGGCGTGCTTGGACCCCTGCGCCGGGATGCTGACGGTCCGCGGGCTGGAGACGGTGCCGTCCGCGTTCACGGTGAACACGGTGTAGCCGTCCGGCTGACCCAGCCACAGCTCCTTGCCGTCGGGCGAGTACGTCGGGCCCTCCTGGCCCACGTTGTTGCTGCTGATGCGGGGGTTCGACGACGCGGCGTTGCTGACGAGCTGCTGCGTCTTCCAGTTCTTCAGGTCCACGATGGCCAGGGCCGCGCCACCGTCGGTGACCGACGCGGCCATGTGCGTGCCGTCCGGGCTGACCGAGGAGGACATGATCTTGCCCTGGTTGATGACAAGACGGTCGCCGTACGGGGCGATGTACTGGTTGCTGGAGACGACCTGGCCATTCTCGGTGACCTGACCGACCTGGTCCGTGCCGAACTGGTGGGTCTGCGCGAGCGCCGTGCCGGCGGCCACGAGGGCGACGGCGGTGGTGCCCGCCGTCAACAGCGGTATCCGGCGGCCGATGCGTCTGCTGATGAGGCTGATCCGGGCTTCCTCGACGAGTTTGCGGCGGCGAGTTACCTGCATTGAGGTTATCCCTTCGGGGTGGTGTCGAGCAGTTCGACATTGCCGTCGAACTGCCACAGCGGGTTCGGTGCGTCCCCATCGGGGGTCCGCACCAGGAAGTAGCCGTTCACTTCCTTCGGTCCATCGCCATCGGCCATGAACCGCCCGTCCGGAGTGACGTCGAGTTGGTAGATGGCCTGTCCTGTGGCCTCGACGCCGGGAAGATGCCAGGTCACAACGCAGCGCCAGTCATTGCCCGGGCCTTGTGCCGCGACCCTGACGCTTCCCTTGTTGCACGACGCCGTGGCCTTCAGCCGGGCCTCGGTGACGGCGGGTCGGTTGAGTTGGTCGGTCTGCATGCGATACAGGTGCGCGAACGCCGTGGCGAGCGAGCGCTGCACCTTGTCCTGCTCGATGCCGGAGCCCGTCGCCGAGGTCGTCGCGGCGACGACCGCGAACGACGCGGCGGCCACCCCGACGAGCGGCAGGACTCCGACGGTGATCGCACGGCGGCCCGAACCGTCGTGGGCCAGGTTGGTGAAGTCGCGCCGTACGAAGAGCACATACGCCAGCGCCGTCGCGACCACGGCCCATACGAGGCTGACAACGATGCCGATCAGCAGCGGGCCGAGTTGCTGGGGGCTGGTGAACAGACCGTTCCAGGAGATGAAGGCGTAGCTCGGCAGGGCGACGCGCACGGCCACCGGAAGCGGCAGCATCTGGGCGACCGCCATCGCGAGCGAGACGAGCACGGGCACCAGCAGCCCCATCGGGGACCGTCCCAGCGTGACCGACCCGAGAAAGCCGAGTGCGGCGAGCGCCAGGGTCGGAGCGAGGACGCAGACCCAGGAGAGCAGGACCTGAACGGCGGCGTCCGACGGTGCCAGGAGATGGCCGTCGAGACCGACCAGCGGCTGGTTGCCGACCACGAGGAGGCCGCCGACGGTGCTGGAGACCGCGAGCCCGGCCACGAGCAGCAGCAGGACGGTGAGACTGGCCACCGCCTTCGCCACGAAGATCCGCCGAGGCGAGCGGACCGCGACGAGCAGATGGCGCCAGGTGCCGAGCCGGTCCTCGGAGGCGAACACATCACCGGCCACGACCGAGGTCAGCAGCGGCAGCGCCCAGGTCCCCGCGAAACCGAGCATCACCAGCGGCCCGGCCCACCCGGAGGCGAGCATCCAGCGCCCGAAGAGGGTGTCGACGGGAAGCGTGCTCTGCTGGCTCACCCCGGCGACGAAGAGGGCGGGAACGACCCAGCAGGCGAGCACCAACAGGCGGATCCGCCACTGGGAGACGAGCTTGACGAACTCGAAGCGACAGGCACGGGTGACGGGGACGCGACGGCCCCCGGTCACCTGCTCGTGTTCCTGCTCCCGGCTCCGGGTGAGAGGCTCGGTCATCTGTCGGCCTCCTGCCGCTCGGTGAGAGCGAGAAACGCGGCTTCGAGCGGCGACACCACGGGAGTGAGCTCGCGCAGCGCGACGCCCCCCTCCACGAGCCGCACCACGAGTTGGTCAAGGGCGGGCATCAGGGCCCGTACGACGAGCAGTTCGGCGTCCTGCCGTACCCCGGCGTCGTCGACGACCTGGATCCCCGGCGCGTCGTCCGCCAGCCGGCGCGCGGCCTGCGGGTCGGAGGTGAGCAGCCGGTAGTCGAGTTCACGGTTCTCGGTGGCCAGCTTGGACAGCGGGCCGGAGAAGACGACGCGTCCGGCGGCGAGGATGGTCACCTCGGAGCAGAGCGCCTCGAGGTCGTCCATGTTGTGGCTGGAGAGCACGACGGCGGTTCCGTCGGCCGCGAGCCCGTTGAGGACACCGTGCACGTGCTTCTTGCCCGCCGGGTCGAGGCCGTTGGACGGTTCGTCGAGCACGAGCAGCCGGGGCTTGGTCAGCAGGGCGGCGGCGAGCCCGAGCCGCTGGCGCATGCCGAGGGAGAAGCCGCGGGTACGGTCGTCGGCGACGTCGGTGAGACCGACCTCGGCGAGTACGTCGTCGATCGCCGCCGTGCGCGCGTCGTGGCCGCGGAGTGCGGCCAGCGCGGCGAGGTTCTGCCGTGGGGTGAGCGAGGGGTAGAGAGCGGGGCCGTCCACGAAGCCGGCGACACCGTCGGGAGCGTCGAGTGCCCGCTCGACCGGTGTACCCAGGACCTCCAGGCGACCGCTGTCGGCCACCGCGAGCCCCAGCAGAAGGCCGAGCAACGTCGTTTTTCCGGCGCCGTTCGGTCCGACCAGGCCGTGGATCTGACCCTGCGTCACCTCGAGATCGATGCCGTCCAGGGCGACGACATCACCGAAGCTCTTCGTGATACCGCGAGCCCGGATTGCGCGGAGTTCTTCCATGGGTCCCTTCCTTCAAATGCCTCAAGGACCCTATGGATTGATCATGCTGCTCAGGAGGATGGAGAGTTGAATCTACGTAGAACATGAAACGACTTGGTATTCGCGACGTCGTCGCCGAGCGGGATCCCTCCCTTTCGATCAGCATTCTTTGCCATTATTTGATCAAACTTGGATGCTCCCATGAATGAGTTGCGATGGTGAATGTCGCGGTGAATGCCAACTGGGCACGGAGCGGAATTGAGCCAGAAGCGACGGCCCCCGAATCTCGGCAGTTTCTGCCGAGATTCGGGGGCCGTCGTCCTGCGGGCACCGTCCGCTAGATGACGATGCTCAGCAGGGCCGCCACCACGAAACCGGCCACCGACAGCACCGTCTCCAGCACCGTCCAGGACTTCAGCGTGTCGCTCTCGGAGATGCCGAAGTACTTCGCCACCATCCAGAAGCCGCCGTCGTTCACATGCGAGGCGAAGATCGAGCCCGCCGAGATGGCCATGATGACCAGCGCCAGATGGGCCTGGGAGTAGTCGCCTTCGGAGAGCATCGGGGTGACGATGCCCGCCGTCGTGACGATCGCGACCGTCGCCGAGCCCTGGGCCACCCGGAGCACCACCGAGATCAGCCAGGCCAGCACGATGACCGGCAGGCCCGCGCTGTCGAACGCGTCGGCCAGGGCCTGGGCGACACCGCTGCCCTTGAGGACCGCGCCGAAGACCCCGCCCGCGCCGACGACCAGCAGGATGTTGCCGACGGGCTTGAGCGAGGCGGTGGAGACGGTCTCCAGGGACTTGCGGGACCAGCCGCGCCGGATGCCCAGCAGGTAGTAGGAGAGGAACAGGGCGATCGTCAGCGCCACGAAGGGGTGGCCGAAGAACTCGATGACCGAGCGGCCGGTGCTCGGGTCCAGCGCGACCGAGGAGAAGGTGGCGCACAGGATGAGGACGAGCGGGGTGCCGATGATCGCGAGCACCGTGGCCACCGAAACCGGCCGCTCGGCCGGGGTGACGCCGGAGGCGCGCTGCTGGGCCGCGACCGCCTCCCGGGACTCCTCGGCCGCCTCGACCATGTCCTGCGGTACGGGGACGAAGATGCGCTTGCCGATCCAGGCGGCGTAGCCCCACGCGGCCAGCACCGACGGGATGCCCACGACGATGCCCATCAGGATGACCCAGCCCAGGTCGACATGGAACAGTCCGGCCGCGGCCACCGGGCCGGGGTGCGGCGGCAGGAAGGCGTGGGTCATGGACAGGCCCGCGAGCAGCGGCATCGCGTAGAGCAGGATCGACTTGCCGCTGCGCTTGGCGGCCGCGTAGACGATCGGCGCGAGGACGAAGATGCCGACGTCGAAGAAGACGGGTATGCCGAAGATCAGGCCGGTCAGCCCCATCGCGAGCGGTGACCGCTTCTCCCCGAAGATGCCGAGCAGCCGGGCGCTGAGCGCCTCCGCGCCGCCGGAGACCTCGAGTATCGCCCCGAGCATGGTGCCCAGGCCGATGATGATGGCTATGTGGCCGAGGATGCCGCCCATACCGGATTCGATGAGCGAGACGGCGTCCGACTTCTGGACCGTGCCGAAGAGTTCGGTGACCGAGAGACCGGCGGCCAGGCCGACCGCGATGGAGACGCCGAGCAGCGCCACGAAGGGCTGCAGCCGGACCTTGATGATCAGGTAGAGCAGTAGCGCGATGCCGAGGGCGGCGACGGTCAGCAGACCGGCGGTGCCGTCGATGAGCGCGAGCAGACCACCGGTGTGGGGTGGTGTCTCGGCAGCGGGAGCGGCCGCGAGCAGCATGGGGAACTCCGGGTGTGGGTAGGGGGTATCGCCGCACGGCGGGGGGCCGCGCGCTGGGTGAGCGTGGGTGCGGTTGATCAGGGCTCGAGCTTCCGACGGCGGGGACGGTGAGGACGAGTCAGGGGTGGAACCCGCGGCGGGCGGGAGGTGATCCCGCCCGCCGCGGGGTTTTCGGGGTCAGCCCAGGACGGCGAGGGCGTCGATCTCGACGAGCAGTCCGGCGGGGAGGCCGACGTAGACCGTCGTACGCGCGGCCGGGGCCTCCTTGAGGTCGGCGAAGAACTCGTTGTAGATCTCGTTGAATTCGGCGAAGTGGCCGGTGTCGGTGAGGTAGACGCGCACCATCATGGCGTCCTCCCAGCTCGCGCCGCCCTCCTCCAGCACGGCCTGCACATTGCGCAGGGTCTGCAGGGTCTGCTCGCGCAGGGTCGGCCCGACGGGGGTGGGGGCCTGGCCCGCGACGGCGGGGCCGAAGCCGACCTGACCGGCGACCTGGAGGACGTTCCCCTTCTTCACACCGTGGGAGAACTTGGCGGGCGGGGTGGTGTGCGTGGCCGGGGTGATCGGGGTCTTCTGCAGCTTCTCGGTCATGAGGAGGACTTCTCGGCTTTCTTCTCGGGTGTTTCCGCTGTTACTTGAGAGGGGTTCTGCGAGGCGTCGGACACCGGTGCCGACACCGGGGCGCCACCCGAGTATTCCCGGCTGATCTCCTCCGCCGTGCGGCGCACCAGCGGCAGCAGGGAGAGGAGTTCCTCGGCGCTGACGACGACGTTCGGCGCCGACACCGAGCAGGCGGCGACGACCCGCCCGTCCGTTCCCCGGATCGGCGCCCCGACGCAGTTGATCGACTCCTCGTGGCCGCCGAAGTCGGTGGCCCAGCCCTGTTCGCGCACGGTCGCCAGCTCCTTGAGGAACGCGGCGGCGTTCGGCGTCGAACGGGGCGTGTACGCGGGGTAGGTGAGCCGCTCGGCCAGCGTCCGCCGCTCGGGCTCGGGCAGATCGGCCAGCAGCAGCTTGGCCACGGCGGCGACGGTGATGGCGACGGGCTTGCCGATCCGCGAGTACATCCGCACCGGGTAGCGGCTCTCCACCTTGTCGATGTAGAGCACCTCGTTCTCCTCGTACACCGCGAGGTGGACGGTGTGCCCGCACCGCTCGTTGAGCGCGATCAGATGGGGGTGGGCGATCTCGCGGACGTCCAGGTTCTCCACCGCCTCCTGCGCGAGCGCGAAGAGGCGGGCGCCGAGGCGGTAGCGCTGGTCCTGCTGGCGGTAGACCATGCCGTGCTCGTGGAGGGTGCGCAGCAGCCGCAGCGCGGTCGACTTGTGCACGCCCAGTCGCGTGGCGACCTGCTCCAGATTGGCCGGGCCCTCCGCCAGCAGCGGCAGGATGCTCAGCGCTCGGTCGACGGTCTGGCTCATAGGTCGGATACCTCCACCGCTGCGGTCTCGGCCCACTTTTCGGCGGGAGTCGGCAGTTCTGTCCAGCCGGGGCCGAATCGCAGTGTCCCCCACCGCGTGGCATCGAGTGCCACCAATTGGTCGGCGTGCTCACGGGAGGGTGGGGTGCCGAGGTCGCCGGGGACGGTGAGGGCGGCGGCGGCCATGAGGTGGCCGTGGCGCAGCCGTTCGGCGACGGGCAGTCCGCGCAGGGTGCCGGAGAGGAAGCCGGCGGCGAAGGCGTCACCCGCGCCGACGGGGGCGACGACATCGACGCGCGGGGCCGGTTCGAAGGTGACGTCGTCGGTGCCGTCCGGGCGGCGGGCGTAGGCGGTGGCCCCGGCGCCGCCCTGCTTGACGACCAGCACCGCCGGTTCGGGCAGCGCCGCCCGGATCGCCGCCGGGCCGCTCACCCCCCAGACCGCCTCGGCCTCGTCCTCGCCGACGAAGACGAGGTCGCAGCCGCGGGCGAGGCCGAGCAGGACGGCGGGGCCCCGTTCGGCGTCCTCCTCCCGCTGCCAGAGGGAGACCCGGTAGTTGAGGTCGAAGGAGACGAGGGGGCGGCCGGGGGCGCGGGCGGTCAGCTCGCGCATCAGCGTGCGGCAGTCGGCGGAGAGGGCCGGGGTGATCCCGGTCAGATGGAGCACCCGGCCGGACCAGGCCCGCTCCCGGGGGATGAGCGCCGGGGACATGGCCGCGGCGGCGGATCCGGCCCGGTAGTAGACCACCTCGGCGAGCGGCTCCGGCGGCTCCGGCGACTGTGCGGCGCCCTTCCCGTCGGCGGCGCCGTCCTCATCGGCGGGTCCGGTGCTATCGGCGCCACCGGACCCGTCCACCGTCTCGGAGCCGACGGCGCGCTCGCCCGCCGTGCGGAAGTAGATGCCGGTGGGGCGGTGCGGATCGCGCTGGACGTAGGCCGTGTCCACGCCGGTGGCCGCGATCTCCCGTACGAGGTGCTCGCCGAAGCCGTCCGTGCCCACCCGGCTGATCCAGCGCGCGCGGTGCCCGGCGCGGGCCAGGCCACAGGCGACATTGGACTCGGCGCCGCCGATGCCCCGGGCGAAAGAGGGGACGTCCGCCAGCCGGCCCGGACGGGACGGCACGAAGGTCACCATCGACTCGCCGAGGCAGACGACGTCGATGTCATCGACGACATCAGCGACGCCGTCGGCGGTCTCGACGCTGGGGAGAGGGGACACGTTTGGTCTCGCTCCTCGTGGGTGGACGGATGAGGGTCAGCCACACACCGTTGACCCGGTGCTGGGCGGGATGTTAGACAGCGCTAAGCGATATGCGCAATGAACGTTGCAGAGATTGCAACCAGAATCCGTAATGGAGGCGCCTCCATGGCCACCGACCACAGCGACCAGGCTGTCGCCGCTCTCGCGCGAGAGCGCGTGGACCACCGCTTCAAGGGGCTGCCCGCGAGCGCCGAGGGCCTTACGGTCGGCGAGCTGGCCGCCGAGCGGCGGTCCCTGTTCACCGGCGGCTTCACCACGCCCGTCCTGGCACTGTCGGCCGAGGCGCTGGAGCACAATCTGGTGGCGATGGAGCGCTACTCCGCCGCCCATGGGCTCGCCTTCGCCCCGCACGGCAAGACCTCCATGGCCCCCCAGCTCTTCGAGCGCCAGCTCGCCCACGGGGCCTGGGGCATCACCGCGGCCGTCCCCACCCAGGTGCGGGTCTACCGGGCCTTCGGCATCCAGCGGATCTTCCTCGCCAACGAGGTCGTCGACGCCGCCGCCCTGCACTGGCTCGCGGCCGAGCTCGACGCCGACCCCGATTTCCGCTTCATCGCCTACGTCGACTCGGTGCGCGGCGTCGAGCTGATGGACGCGGCGCTGCGGGAGGCGGGCGCGCGGCGGCCGGTCGAGGTGGTGGTCGAGCTGGGCGGCGGCGAAGGAGCGCGTACCGGGGTCCGTACGGAGGCGGAGTGCGCGGCGGTCGCCGACGCGGTCGCGGCCACCGGGACCCTGCGGCTGGTCGGCGTGGCCGGCTACGAGGGCGAGGTGCCCAAGCCGGACGGCGAGCGGGTACGGGCATGGCTGCGCCGGCTCACCGCGCTGGCCGCGGACTTCGACGCGGCGGGCCGCTTCGAGGGCGTGGACGAGGTGGTCGTCAGCGCGGGCGGCAGCGCGTGGTTCGACGCGGTGGCGGACGTCCTCGCGGAACTGCCCACGCTGTCCCGGCCGGTGCTGAAGCTGCTGCGCTCGGGTGCGTACGTCTCCCACGACGACGGCCACTACCGGCACCTCACCCCCTTCAACCGCGTCCCGGAAGAGGGCGAGCTGCACCCGGCCTTCCGCCTGTGGGCCCAGGTCGTCTCCCGCCCCGAGCCCGGCCAGGCGTTCCTCAACGCGGGCAAGCGGGACGCGGCCTACGACCTCGACCTGCCCGCACCCCAGCTCATCCGCTCCGCCCGCGACGGCGCCACCCGCCCCGCCACGGGCCTGGCCATCACGGCCCTCTCCGACCAGCACGCCTGGGTCACCGTCGCGGACGGCACGGAGCTGGAGGTCGGCGACTGGGTGGCCCTGGGGCTCTCGCATCCGTGCACCAGCTTCGACAAGTGGCAGCTCATTCCGGTGGCGGAGGCGGACGGCACGGTCACGGACTACATCCGCACCTTCTTCTGACCCCTCCGGGGCCCCGCCCCACTCCGCGCACAGGGAGACGCACCCATGGACCTGGTCATCCGCGACGCACGCGTCATCGACGGCACCGGTGGTGCCGCCTACCGGGCCGACGTGGCCGTGGACGGCGGCCGGATCGCCGCCGTCGTCCGTGAGGACGGCGGCGGGCCGCGCCCCACCGCCCGCCGCACCGTGGACGCGGACGGCCTCGTCCTCTCCCCCGGCTTCATCGACATGCACGCGCACAGCGACCTCGCGCTGCTCCGCGACCCCGACCACTCGGCGAAGGCCGCGCAGGGCGTGACCCTCGAAGTCATCGGCCAGGACGGGCTCTCGTACGCCCCCGTGGACGACCAGACCCTCGCCCAGATCCGTACCGCCATCACCGGCTGGAACGGCGACGGTTCCGACATCGACTTCACCTGGCGCACCGTCGGCGAGTTCCTGGACCGCCTGGACCACGGCTTCGACGGCCAGGGCATCGCGGTCAACGCCGCCTACCTCATCCCCCAGGGCACCGTGCGGATGCTCGCGGTCGGCTGGGAGGACCGCGACGCGACACCGGCGGAGGTCGCCCGGATGAAGGAGCTGGTGGCGGAGGGGCTTCAGCAGGGCGCCGTCGGCCTCTCCTCCGGCCTCACCTACACCCCCGGCATGTACGCCTCCGACGCCGAACTCACCGAGCTGTGCCGGGTCGTGGCCGCGTACGACGGCTACTACTGCCCGCACCACCGCTCCTACGGCGCCGGCGCCCTGCGCGCGTACGAGGAGATGGTGGCCCTCACCCGCGAGGCCGGCTGCGCGCTCCATCTCGCCCACGCCACCATGAACTTCGGCCTCAACAAGGGCCGCGCCCCCGAACTCCTCACCCTCCTCGACACGGCCCTCGCCGACGGCGCCGACATCACCCTCGACACCTACCCCTACCTCCCCGGCTGCACCACGCTGGCCGCGATGATGCCGAGCTGGGCGGCCGAGGGCGGCCCCGACGCGGCGCTCGCGCGGCTGCGCGACGACGCGACGGCCGAGCGCATCCGCCACGTGATGGAGGTGGAGGGAGCGGACGGCTGCCATGGCGTACCGATGGACTGGGACACGATCGAGATCTCCGGCGTGAACGACCCGTCCCTCACCGGTTACGTCGGCCGGACCATCGCCACGAGCGCCCGCGAACGGGGCGAGGCCCCCTGGGTCACCGCCCGCCGCCTCCTCCTGGACGACCACCTCGGCCCGACGATCCTGCAGCACGTCGGGCACGAGGAGAACGTCCAGGCGATCATGCGGCACCCCGTCCACACGGGCGGCAGCGACGGCATCCTCCAGGGCGCCAAGCCCCACCCCCGCGCGTACGGCACCTTCCCGCAGTACCTCGGCCGCTACGTCCGCGAGCTGGGCGTCCTCACCCTGGAGGAGTGCGTCGCCCACCTCACCTCCCGCCCCGCGGCCCGCCTCCGCCTCCCCGACCGCGGCCGGATCCACGAGGGCTACCGCGCCGACCTCGTCCTCTTCGACCCGGAGACGGTGGCGGCGGGCTCGACCTTCGACACCCCGCGCACCCTGCCGACCGGCATCCCCCACGTCCTCATCGACGGCCGCTTCGTCATCGAGAACGGCCGCCGGACGGACGTCCTGGCGGGGCGTTCGGTACGGCGTGCCTAGGTCCTGATATCCGATCGCCGCCGGACTCGGCGCTCAGTCGCACCGCTGGCACAGATTCCCACGCCGCACAGCGGACCGAGCCACGACCACTCCCGGCACCGGCGCCCACCGCCCGCGGTGCGCCCGCCGCGGCGGTGGACCGTACGGCGACTGCCAGGCCGGCCGATCGCGCCGTACGACCGGGTCGGGCTCGGTGATGTCTCGGCGCCTGGTGCACAGCGCGAGGGACCAGGCGTTGATCGGGAGACAGGTGGGCACGACAGCCCAGTTCTTGGCCACAGAGTGAACCGCTTCCAGTGAGAAGACCGCAACGAAAAGCAGCACGCCGCATATGCGCGACGCGCGACGGATCAGCGCTTGGGGGGTCTCACTTGGTGTACAACGGCATGTCCTTGACAGAGCGACTGTGGGCGGGAGCACGGTAACGGCACACGGGAGTGTGGCTCCACCGATTTTCGGGCGGATGGCGACGCTGACGAGTCGAGGCAACATGCGCGTCGTTCCCCCGCCCCCGCTAACAGCCGTGTTAGCGGGGTGTTAGCGGAGCGGCAGGCTTGCGGTAGCGGCCCCGACCAGAGTGGGTGACGTACCGAGAACAACGTCACCGGCTGCCCCTGGGGGGACTCGAAATGAACGCCAACACCACTGTCCGCACCGCTCGTCGCCGCACCATTCGCATTGCCGCCGCAGCCCTGATCGCAGCCGCCAGCTTCAGCCTGACCGCCTGCAACAACGACACGGACGACACCGGCACGAAGAAGCCCGTGGCCTCCGCCGAGTCCAGCAGCGGGGGTTCCTCCTCCGGAGCGCAGGGCTCCGACGCCAAGCCCGACGCCAAGACGGGCGGGAAGACGGGCGATACGGACAAGGCGCCATCCTCGACCGGCGGCCAGAAGTTGGCGGACGGCAGCACGGCCAAGATCGACAAGCTCGGTACCCAGCACTACCGCCTCAAGATCATCAATGACGGTGCCGTCCTGGCCACGCTGGAGGCGAACCAGCGCGATGCCGGCCTCGACGCCAACGGCATGTACGTCGTGTTCACGCAGAGCGGCGAGGTCCACTCCTGGATGGGCGGCGAGCACAGCGGACCGGGCACATACAAGCTCGCGGGCGGTTGGACGGCCAAGGTCACGAAGGTCGGCGACGCCCACTTCCGCGCGGACATCATCGGCAACGAGGGCTCGGTGGACGGCACCCTGGAGGCGAACCAGCACGACGACGGGATGGACGCCAACGGCGTGTACATCGTGCTCAGCGCCGGCGGTGTGATCAGCGCCCACGAGTAAGCCCCTGCCCTGACCGCGGCGGTGGAGTTGCCTACGGCGGCTCCACCGCCGCCGCGTTTGCCACCCGTCCCGGACCCGTCGCGCGCCTCGCCCTGTGACCCAGCTCTCATCGTGGCCATGCAGCAGATGAGCGGGCCTCCCCGTCAAGGAGGGGTGACAGGAAGGGAGGACGTGTGGATCTGGCAACTGAGTGGAAGCTTGACCTGAGGCGCCCTGTCCCCGTTCCTCCGGGCACCGGTGCCGGTGCTGGTGCCCGGAGGAAACGGGGCACTTCCCGTTCAGCCCTCCAGCTCCGCCGCCACGAAGCGGCGCAGGTGACGGCGGGCGTCCGCCACGGTCAGGGCGGGGGCCTGGCGCAGGCGGCGCAGGGCCAGGCCGTCGGCCAGGGCGGAGAAGCGGAGGGCGAAGTCGGCCGGGTCGTCGCATACGAAGTCGCCCTCGTCCCGGCCCCGTTCGACCAGGGACCGGATCTCGCCGTGCCATGCCTCGTAGCGCTCGGCCTGGCCACGGGCGAAGGACTGGTCGCGTTCGCCCGCGTTCCAGTAGTCGAACCACATCCGCCAGTGCTGGTCCGTGTCGTCCGTGAAGAGCGCGTCGATGAGCAGCCGCAGCCCCTGCGCGCCGCTGGTGGCCGTCGCCGCGGCCTCGCTCAGCGCGGCGTAGTAGCGCTCTATGTGCAGCACCATCGCCTCGGAGAGGACTTCCTGCACGCTCTCGAAGTGGTACGTGACCGTGCCGACCGAGACCTCGGCCGCGGCCGCCACCTCGCGCACCCCGACCCCCTTGGTGCCGCGCTCCGCGATGAGCGGAACGGCAGCCTCCACGATGAGGCGGCGGCGCACCTCGGTGGGCTGCCGGGTGCGGCGCGAGGCGTCGACGGCGCGGCGCGGGGGGCGGCGTCCGGAGGCGGACGTCACGCGGATGTCCTCGGCGTGGTGTGGTGCCATGCGCGCGTGGCCACTGTCTCTCCGTTCGCCCGTGCCTCGATGCTGCTGTCCATGATGAATTCCTCCGCCGTGGCACGCAGTTCCACGGCGGTGATGACCTCCGTGTCCCAGGCCCCGCGTCGCAGCCGGATGGTCCACCGAGAGCTTGCCACGGCCGACAGCGGATCGTCGGAGCGGATGCGGTAGATCTCGCGGGCGCTCTCCTCGTAGCGCAGACCGTCGGGATAGGTGCGGGAGCCGCCGTAGTTGGGGTCCACGTCAAGCACCCACTCGCCCGTCGCCACGTCGTGGGTGACGGTCCGCTCGGGGCGTGGTTCAGCGGGCGGGTCGACGGTCACGGCGAGCGGCGCGGCCTGCTCGGGCTCCTCGAAGACGATGGGCGGGCGGCCCGCGTCGGCGCCCGGATCCCGTACGGGCAGCAGCAGGGCGCTGTCCCCGGGCCGTACGGTCAGCCGGCCGCGCTCGCCGTGCGGCCAGACCCACGGCCAGTACGCGTCGGAGACGGCGACCCTGATGCGGTGGCCGGGCGGGAAGGCGTAGCCGGTGGCGTTCAGCTCGAACTCCACGTCCTCTTCGCGCCCTGGCCGCCACTCCACGCCCTTGTCCCGCCCCTTCCTCGACAGGAGGTTGAGCACCCCACGGGTGACCAGGGTGGACGAGCCGTCGGGCGCCACATCGCAGACCCGGGCGATGACATGGGCGCGCGGGGTGGCGCTGTCGAGGCGTAGCCGTACGCGGGGACGGCCCAGGATCTCGACCCTTCCGGTCAGCGGCGCCGAGTCGAAGCAGACCGAGCGGCCGTCCTCCGCGCGCTGGTCGGGCGGCAGATCGGTGGCGTTGCCGAACGGGAAGAAACGGCCCGCGTCCAGCCCGGTGTGCAGCGGCGAGCGTACGATCACCGGCTCGTCGGCGGGGCCGCCGAGGGGGCGTTCGTCCCAGGCGACGGACGGCGACGGCCAGGCGTCCTCGCCGACCCAGCGGCCGGGCATGGTGTCGTACGAGGTGGCGGGCGGTACGGGGTCGTTGATCCAGGCGCGCAGCGGCGGCTCGTCCAGCACGCCGGTCGTCTCGTCCTTGAGCCAGTGGTCCCACCAGCGCAGGGTCTCCTGCAGGAAACCGATCGCCGGGCCCGGCGGCAGTCCCCGGTCCGGGTACTGATGTGACCAGGGGCCGATGAGCCCGCGCACGGGCGCGTCGAGGTGTTCCAGCAGGCGCAGCACGGTGTCCCGGTACGGATCGGCCCAGCCGCCGACCGCGAGCACGGCGGCCTCGATCGCGCCGTAGTCCTCGCAGACGCTGCCGTGCCGCCAGTAGTCGTCCCGCTCCTGGTGGGCGAGCCAGGTGTGCAGATACGGCTCGAGCGCGTCGAGCCGCTCCCGCCACATGGGCAGCCAGCGGTCCTCGCCGACGGAGGTGGGGTGCGGGGGGCGGGCGGTGAACGCCAGCATCGTCCCGGCCCAGGCGAGCATGTCGATGCCGAGGACGGCGCCGCCGGTGTAGTGGACGTCGTTGTCGTAACGGTCGTCGGTGGAGCAGACGGTGACGATCGCCTTCAGCGGCTCGGGGCGCAGGGCGGCGATCTGGAGGGAGTTGAACCCGCCCCAGGAGATCCCGAACATCCCCACCTTGCCGGTGCACCAGGGCTGCTCCGCGAGCCAGTTGACGACGTCGACGCCGTCGGCGAGCTCGGTCGCGGTGTACTCGTCGAGCATCACGCCCTCGGAGTCGCCGCTGCCGCGCAGATCGACTCGTACGGAGGCGTAGCCGTGCCCGGCGTACCAGGGGTGGCGCTGGGCGTCGCGGGGTGCGGTCCAGTCGCTCTTGCGGTACGGGAGGTATTCGAGGAGGGCGGGGACGGGGGCGGTCTCGGCATCCGCCGGGCGCCAGATGCGTGCGTGCAGCCGCGTTTTCCCGTCCCGGGTGGGGATCCATACGTCCTCGACGCGCACCTCGCGGTCGAACGTCTCGCGGTACTTCACGCCTGTCCTTACGTGGTGGATTGTCTGCGGGTCGGGGGTGGGTTGTCTGCGGGTCGGGTGCGCCTGCGGGTCGGGGGCGCCTGCGGGTCGGGTGCGCCTGCGGCGGGCAAGCCCCCACCCCGCCCCTTCCCGATACCGGGGCTCCGCCCCGGATCCCGCTCCTCAATCGCCGGAGGGGCTTGAACTGCGCCGCGCGCAGCTCGCTCAGAGGCTGAAGGCCCCGCCCAGCGAGGCTCTGGACACAGGTCCGGGGCAGTGATGCAGCCCCGGCAAGGCCCAGGGGCACAGCCCCAGCCCGCGCCCCGCGCACAACCCGGCCAAGCCCAGGACACAGCCCCGGCCGCCCCTCGGGCGCGCCTGCGGCGGCCCGGATCCCGCCCGGTTGTGGGCAATCGTTCCGCGGGGCGGAACGGGTGGGCACAACCCGCCCACCGGCCCGCACCCGGCGGCGATGCCTCAGGGGGCACCCCCCGCGGGGGCCGGGGCCGGCCCCGGTATCGGGAAGGGGCGGGGTGGGGGCTAGCCATCCGCCGGCCGCCACCTGCGCACCCGGTGGCCCCCGCCCAACTCGTCCCAGATCGCCCCCGGCTCGGCGGCGTCCGCCCACTCCTCGGCCGGGGCCGAAGCCGCCGCCCCCGCCGCCTCCGGATCCGGCTCCAGCGCCGCCGCCATCAGCGCCCGCGTATACGGATGCCCCGGCCCCTCGAACACCGCATCCGTGGGCCCCTCCTCGACCACCACCCCGTGCCGCAGCACCACCACCCGGTCCGCGATCCCCCGCACCACCGCCAGGTCGTGGCTGATGAAGAGGCACGCCAACTCCCGCTCGCGGCGCAGATCGTCCAGCAGCCGCAACACATCGGCCTGTACGGACACGTCCAGCGCCGTCGTGATCTCGTCCGCGATCAGCACTTCCGGCTCTCCGGCCAGTGCCCGCGCGATGCCGATCCGCTGGCGCTGGCCGCCCGACAGTTGCGCGGGCAGCCGGTCGGCGAAGTCGGGGTCGAGGCGGACGTCGGCGATCAGCTTCCGGGCCCGCGAGGCCGCCTCGCCCCGCGACCCCGCCGAGCCGAAGAAGCGCAGGGGCCGCCGTATCGCATCGCCCACCGAACGCCGCGGATTGAGCGAGGTGTCGGCGTTCTGGAAGACGAGCTGCACGGTGCGGCGCAGGGCGAGCGGGCGCCGCCGCGCGGGGGCGCCCAGGTCACCGCCGGACGCGCTGCCGGGCGCACCGCCGGACACACCGCCGGACGCACTGCCGGGCACACCGGCCGCCGCATCGCCCGACGTAGCCCGCATCGTCCCGCCCGACGCCCCCCGCAGTCCCGCCAGCGACCACGCGATCGTCGACTTGCCGCTCCCCGACTCGCCGACCAGGGCCAGCACCTCCCCCCTCCGTACGTTGAAGGAGACCCCGTCCACGGCGCGGCTGGTGCCGTAGTCGATCGTCACTTCCCGTACGTCCAGCGCCTCGGCCGCGTCCGCGGGCACCTCGGCCCGGGGCCGGATCTCGCGCGTGCCGTCCTCCCCCACCAGCGCCAGTCCGGCGTCCGCGACGCGCGGGACGCTGGCCAGCAGGCGGCGGGTGTACGGGTCGGCGGGGGCGGCGAAGAGCCGCCGGGTGGGGGCGGCCTCGACGACCCGCCCGGCGCGCAGCACGCACACCTCGTCGGCCATGTGCGCGACCACGCCGAGGTCGTGGCTGACCAGGACGGCGGCGAGGCCGAGTTCCTCGCGCAGGGTGCCGACCAGGTCCAGCACCCCGCGCTGGGTGATCACGTCGAGGCCGGTGGTGGGCTCGTCCAGGACGAGCACCTTGGGGCGGGCCGCGATGGCCATGGCGATGGCCACGCGCTGCTGCTGTCCGCCGGAGAGCTCATGCGGATAGCGGCGGGCGAGTTCGCGGGGGTGCGGCAGCCTGACCTGCTCCAGGAGGTCCGTGACGGGCACCTCGCCGCCCGCCTCCGCGATCTGCCGTCCGATGCGCATGCTCGGCGTCAGGGCCTGGCCCGCGTTCTGGGAGACCATCGCGACCGTACCGCCGCGCAGCCGCCGCAACTCCCGTGCGGAGAGCGCGAAGACGTCCTTGCCCTCGACGGCCACCCGTCCGCCGGTCAGCCGCGATCCGTGCCGCAGATGCCCCAGAAGCGTCGCGGCGACCGTCGACTTGCCGCTGCCCGACTCGCCGACCAGGGCCAGCGTCCGGCCGGGGCCGACCTCCAGCGACACCTCGTCCACGACGGGCACCTCGCGCCCGCCCGACCCGCCCGAACGGTAGGCCACGGACAACGCGTCCACCGAGACGATGGGCGTCGTCTCCGCCAGAACATTCGCGTCCGCCGACGTGATAGCCGTCATCAGGAGCCCTCCCGGATCCGGTCCACGCCCCACGCCTTGGACAGGCCGTCGGCCGCGAGGTTGAGCCCGACCACCAGCGTGGCCAGGGCGATGATCGGCGCGAGGCTGGCCATCGGGACGACGGTGATGGCGGTGCGGTTCTCCGAGACCATCAGCCCCCAGTCGGGGGTGGGCGGGTCGGCGCCGAAGCCCAGGAAGGACAGCGAGGAGATCAGCAGCACCACCCAGGAGGCGCGCATCGCGAACTCGACGCACACCACGTCGGTGATGTTGGGCAGCACCTCGCGCCGCAGGATCGCCCAGGTGCTCTCGCCGCGGGCGCGCGCCGCGGTGACGTAGTCCTGGGGGACGACGGCGAGCGCGGCGCCGCGCACGACCCGTACCACCTGGGGGACGCAGACGACGGCGATGGCCAGCACGATGACCGCGGATCCGGTGCCCAGCGCGGTGACGATCACCAGCAGGACGAGGATCGCGGGGATGGACAGCACCGCGTCCAGGACCCGCATGAGCAGATCGTCCAGCCAGCCGCCGCGCAGGGCGGCCGCGCAGCCGAGGACGGCGCCGAGGGCGACGGTGAGGACGGTCGCGGTGACGGTGACGCCGAGCGCGTACCGCCCGCCGTACAGCACCCGGGTCAGCACATCGCGCCCGTAGCTGTCGGTGCCCGCCCAGTGGTCGGCGCCGGGCCCGAGCAGCGCGTGCGAGGCGTCGCCGGTGGTGGGGTGGTAGGGGGTGAGCAGCGGGGCGAGCAGCGCGACCACGAGGTGGACGGCGACGATCGCGAGCCCGATGGCGGTGGGGCGGGAGGAGCGCACGGCGCGCCAGGTGCGGGCGGCGACACCGGGCCGGACGGGCGCGGGCGGTGCGGTGGCGGCCGGGGCCGCGCCCGCGGGTGCGGGTGCGGGTGCCTTCAGGGAGTTCATCGGATCTTCCAGCGAGCTCATCGGATCCTCCCTCCTCGGGTGCGGAGCTTGGGGTTGAGGGCCATGGAGCCGAGGTCGGCGGCGAGGTTGCACAGGACGTAGACGACGGCGCTGATGAGGGCGATGGCCTGGATGACGGGCAGGTCGCGGTTCTGGACGGAGGAGAGCATCAGCTTGCCGATGCCGGGGTAGTTGAAGACGTTCTCGACCACGGCGACGCCGCCGACCAGCCAGGCCACATTGAGCGCGATGACGTGGAGGGTGGGCAGCAGGGCACTGGGCAGCGCGTGCCGGGTGACCACCCGCCAGGTGGACAGGCCCTTGAGCCGGGCAGTGGTGACGTATTCGCTCGCCATGACGTCGATCACCGAGGTGCGGGCCATCCGCACGATGTACGCGGCCATGACGATCGCGAGCGAGGCGGCGGGCAGCCAGACCGCCGGGAGGAGCTGCCCGGTGCTGGCGCCCGGTCCGTACAGCACCACGGCGGGAAGCACCGGCACGGTGACGGAGAAGGCGAGCACCAGCACGGTGGCCACGACGAATTCGGGGACGCTCATCCCGACCAGGCTGACCGTGGAGATCAGGTGGTCGGGCCAGCGGTCGCGGTAGAGCCCGGCGACGATGCCGAGGACGAGGGAGCCGGTGACCGCGAAGAGGATGGTGACGACGGCGATGAGGGCGGAGTTGCCGAGGTACTGGGCGACCTCGCCGCCCACCGGTTTGGTGGTGACCAGCGACGTGCCGAAGTCGCCGTGCAGGGCGCCGCTGATCCAGTGGCCGTAGCGCTCCCACGCGGGCCGGTCGAGCCCCATCTGCTTGCGCAGCGCGGCGACCGCGTCGGGGGTGGCGTCCCGGCCGAGCACCTGTGTGGCGACATCGCCGGGCAGCGCCTGGACGGCCAGGAAGACCAGGACCGAGGAGAGCAGCAGAGTGCCCAGCGCGGAGACCACGCGGCGGACGAGGAAGGTGAGCATGTGCCTCATGCCCCCTTCAGGCCGATGCGGAGGTAGTCGAACTCGAAGCCGTGCTCGGCGTAGCCGCGCACCTTCCGGGAGATCCCGACGAGTCGGTCGGCGAACATCGGGGTGATGGCCCCGCCCCGCTCGATCACCAGCGTCTGCGCCTGTCCGTACAGCTCGCGCCTGCGGCCCGCGTCGGTCTCCCGCCGGGCCCGGTCGAGCAGCGCGTCGAACTCCTTGTCGGACCAGGCGGTCTCGTTGTACGAGGAGCCGCCGCGGAAGACCTGGTTGAGGAGCTGGTCGACGGGGCGCCCGGTGTACCAGTAGGTGGCCATCAGCGGCTTCTTCATCCAGATCTGGGTGTAGTACGAGTCGGCGGCCGCGGTCTTGACCCGGATCCGGATGCCGGCGCGCCCGGCCGACTCCTGGTAGGCGAGCGCCATGGGCGTGAAGATCGGGTCGTACGAGGAGGTGTAGAGGTCCACCGCCAGCCGCTCGTGCCCGGCCTTCTTCAGCAGATGGCGGGCCTGCTCGGGGTCGTGGGCGGGGTGGGCGGCGGTGTGGGTGGGGTCGTTCGGCGGGACGGGGTTGTCCCAGCCGGCCGTGCCCGCGCCCTGGAGGGCGGCCTTCAGGATGTGCTCGGGGTCGTAGGCGAGCTTCATCGCCTGCCGCACCCGCACATCGGTGAAGGGCTTCTCGGTGGTGAGCATCGGCAGCACGTACCACTGGGCGTTCTCGGCGCGGGCGATGGTGGCGCGGTCGGAGGCGGCGATGACCCGGGCGGTGGCGAAGTCGAGGTTGGTCTGGGAGAGCAGATCGACCTGTCCGGCGAGCAGGGCGTTGGAGCGGGCCTGCATATCGGCGACGGAGTAGAAGTCGATGGCGTCCAGCACCGGGCGCCCGGCCCAGTGGTCCGGGTAGGCGGTGACCCGACCGGGCCCGGCGGCGGCGAAGGATTCGAGCCGGAACGGGCCGGTGCCGATGCCGGTGCGGCCGATGGAACGGGCACTGCCGTCCGGGACGACGTAGCAGTTGTAGTGGGTGAGCAGGCTGGGGAACTCGGCGTGCGGGCTCTTCAGCGGGACGACGAGGGTGTGGGCGTCCGGGGTGCGCAGCCGCTTCGGGTCGACCAGCGGGGACAGCACGGGGGCCTGCGGGGAGGCGGTCGCGGTGTCGAGGATGTGGCGCAGGGTGTAGGCGGCGTCGGCGGAGGTGAAGGCGCGGCCGTCGTGGAAGGTGACGCCGCGGCGCAGCCGGAAGGTCCAGGTGGCCGCCTTGGCGTCGGGCTCCCAGGATTCGGCGAGGTCGGGGGCGGCGGTGCCGTCGGGCCCGATCCGGACGAGCCGGTTGTAGAGCGCGCCGAGGTATTCGTACGCGGAGAGCGCGCTCGCGGGGTCGAGGGTCTCGGCGTCGGAGGCGGGTGGCCGGGCGATGCGCAGGGTGCCGCCGCGGTCGGGCCGCCCGGCCGGGCCGTGGGTGGGCACCGCCCTCGTCGGGGACGCGGAGGCGGCTCCTGAGCAGCCGCTCAGCAGGGCGGAGCCGCCGAGCGCACCGCCGATCGCCGCCGCGGTGGTGAGCAGCGACCTCCGTGGCAGCCCGGCCGCGGCGGGGGCTGTTCGGTGCGAGGTCTCGGGCTGGAACGGGGACATGAACGGGGGCACCCTTCCCTTACTCGTTCAGTCGAACGATTGGGTGAAGTCCGTGAACGATAGCCACGACCCCCGTTCGGGCCAACCCTTCGTTCGCGAAAATTAACGCCGGAAACAGAGTCGTTACCCGGCGCGGAGAGCGGCCCGGCGACGGCGCGCGGGGTCGCGGATGCCACCACCCGGCGCCCCCGCACACCGTCCGCGCACCGTCCACGTGGCGAAAAACACCGAGCATCCCCGGATGCTCCGCCGTATGGTGGCCGACATGCAGGTGATCCAGTCCACGAAGCTCTCCAACGTCTGCTACGAAATCCGTGGCCCGGTGCTCGAGGAGGCGATGCGACTGGAGGCGGCAGGACACCGCATCCTCAAGCTGAACACCGGCAATCCGGCGACCTTCGGCTTCGAATGTCCCCCGGAGATCCTCGAGGACATGCTCCGCAACCTCGGCGACGCCCACGGCTACGGCGACGCCAAGGGGCTGCTGTCCGCGCGGCGCGCGGTGATGCAGCACTACCAGACCCAGGGCATCGACCTCGACGTCGAGGACATCTTCCTCGGCAACGGCGTCTCCGAGCTGATCCAGATGTCGATGCAGGGACTGCTCGACGACGGCGACGAGGTCCTCGTCCCGGCCCCCGACTACCCGCTGTGGACCGCCGCGGTCTCACTGGCCGGCGGCACCGCCGTCCACTACCGCTGCGATGAGCAGTCGGACTGGCAGCCGGACCTCGCCGACATCGAGCGCAAGGTCACCGACCGCACCAAGGCGCTCGTCATCATCAACCCCAACAACCCCACGGGTGCCGTCTACGGCGAGGAGATGCTGCGCGGGCTCACCGATATCGCCCGCCGCCATCAGCTCATCGTCTGCTCCGACGAGATCTACGACAAGATCCTCTACGACGGGGCCACCCACACCCCGACCACCACCGTCGCCCCCGATCTGCTGACCCTGACCTTCAACGGGCTCTCCAAGGCGTACCGGGTGGCGGGCTACCGCAGCGGCTGGCTCGCGGTCTGCGGCCCCAAGGCGCACGCCACCAGCTATCTGGAGGGGCTGACCATCCTGGCCAATATGCGGCTGTGCGCCAATATGCCGGCGCAGCACGCGGTGGCCACGGCGCTCGGCGGCCGTCAGTCGATCCACGACCTGGTGCTCCCCGGCGGCCGGCTGCTGGAGCAGCGGGACACGGCGTACGACCTGCTGACCCAGATCCCGGGCGTGACGTGCGTGAAGCCCAAGGGCGCGCTGTACGCGTTCCCCAAGCTGGACCCCAAGGTCTACAAGATCAAGGACGACCGGCAGATGGTGCTGGATCTGCTGCGGGCCGAGAAGATCATGATCGTGCACGGCACGGGATTCAACTGGCCGGAGCCGGATCACTTCCGCATCGTCACGCTGCCCGCCAAGAAGGATCTGGCGGACGCGGTGACCAGGATCGGGAACTTCCTGGACGGATACAGCCAACCCTGATCTTTTAGCCTCAGCCCAACTTTAGACAGAGTCTAAGCTAGGATGGTCTCCTGACCCCTTGGAGGCCATCCATGTACGAGCCGATCCGCACCAAATCGGTCCACAGCATGGCCGAGCCCACGCCCGACTTCCCGCACCGCACCCGCGAGGAAGAGCTGGACATCCGGCTGGCCGGACATCTGACCGCACTGCTCACCGTGACGGACGAGCTGCGCGCCCACACCCCGCACCCCGGCCTCGACGACGCCGCCCAGCGGCTCGCCGAGCAGGCCGCCCGGCTGCGCGACGGCCACCCCCCGCTGCGCGCGGCCCCCTCGACGCCGGAACCGGACGCGGCGCATATCGCCGCCCTCCA
Source organism: Streptomyces sp. 11-1-2 (assembly GCF_003595545.1). Lineage (NCBI taxonomy): Bacteria > Bacillati > Actinomycetota > Actinomycetes > Kitasatosporales > Streptomycetaceae > Streptomyces > Streptomyces sp. 11-1-2. The sequence goes on along the minus strand of NZ_CP022545.1, from coordinate 6,993,134 downwards.
CCAGCGCGCCCACACCCTGGCCGGATGGGCCCTGGTCGTGGCCACGTCCCGTGACGACACGGCGGCCTCGACGCTGGCGGCCGAGCGGCTGGAGGCACATGCGGCGGCACTGGGGCTCACGGACCGGAGCCCGGGCTGAGACCCGGGCCCCGGGCCCGCACCTGGGTGCGGGCCCCGGGCCTTGGGGTGTACTCAGCCCAGGCGCTTGACCAGCGCGTGGTACTCGTCCCACATCTCCTTGGGCGTGTGCTCACCGAAGGTGTTGAGGTGGTCGGGCACCAGCCCCGCCTCCTCGCGCCAGACCTCCTTGTCGACCGTGAGCAGCAGCTCGAGCTCGGCGTCGTCGAGGTCCAGACCGTCGGTGTCCAGCGCCTCGGGCGTCGGCAGCACCCCGATCGGGCTCTCCACGCCCTCGGCCTTGCCGTCCAGCCGGTCGACGATCCACTTCAGCACCCGGCTGTTCTCGCCGAAGCCCGGCCAGACGAAGTGCCCGTCGGCGTCCTTGCGGAACCAGTTGACGTAGTAGATCTTCGGCAGCTTGGCGGCGTCCGCGTTCTTGCCGACCTTCACCCAATGGGCCATGTAGTCGCCCATGTTGTAGCCGCAGAACGGCAGCATGGCGAACGGGTCGCGGCGCAGCTCGCCGACCTTGCCCTCGGCCGCGGCGGTCTTCTCGCTCGCCACGTTGGCGCCGAGGAAGACACCGTGCTGCCAGTCGAATGACTCGGTCACCAGCGGAACGGCGCTGGCCCGGCGGCCGCCGAAGAGGATCGCCGAGATCGGCACGCCCTTGGGGTCCTCCCATTCGGGCGCGATGATCGGGCACTGACCGGCCGGCACGGTGAAGCGGGCGTTGGGGTGGGCCGCGGGCGTCTCGCTCGCCGGGGTCCAGTCGTTGCCCTTCCAGTCGGTCAGATGGGCGGGCGGCTCCTCGGTCATGCCCTCCCACCACACATCGCCGTCGTCGGTGAGCGCGACATTGGTGAAGACCGAGTTCCCCCACAGGGTCTTCATCGCGTTGGCGTTGGTGTGCTCACCGGTGCCGGGCGCGACGCCGAAGAAGCCCGCCTCGGGGTTGATCGCGTACAGCCTGCCGTCCTCGCCGAACCGCATCCAGGCGATGTCGTCGCCGATCGTCTCGACCGTCCAGCCCCGGATGGTCGGCTCCAGCATCGCGAGGTTGGTCTTGCCGCAGGCGCTCGGGAACGCCGCGGCCACGTACTTGGACTGGCCCTCCCGTCGCCCGCCACCACCCTCAAACGAGGACCTTTGGTCCGCTGCCCTGTTGGGCGGCGGGGTGAGCTTGAGGATCAGCATGTGCTCGGCGAGCCAGCCCTCGTCCCGCGCCATCACGGAGGCGATGCGCAGGGCGTAGCACTTCTTGCCGAGCAGGGCGTTGCCGCCGTAGCCGGAGCCGTACGACCAGATCTCCCGCGCCTCCGGGAAGTGCGAGATGTACTTGGTCGAGTTGCACGGCCAGGGAACGTCGGCCTGGCCCGGCTCCAGCGGGGCGCCGAGGGTGTGGACGGCCTTGACGAAGAAGCCCTCGTCCCCGAGGACGTCGAGGACCTCCTGTCCCATGCGGGTCATGGTGCGCATGGAGACTGCGACGTAGGCGGAGTCGGTGATCTCGACGCCGATCGCGGACAGCGACGAGCCGAGCGGGCCCATGCAGAAGGGCACGACGTACATGGTCCGGCCGCGCATGGAGCCCCGGAAGACGCCCTGCTCCCCGGCGAAGATCTCACGCATCTCGTCGGGGTGTTTCCAGTGGTTCGTCGGGCCCGCGTCCGCCTCCTTCTCGGAGCATATGAACGTACGGTCCTCGACGCGCGCCACATCGCTCGGATCGGAGGCGGCGTAGTACGAGTTGGGGCGCTTGATCGGGTCAAGGCGTGTGAAGGTGCCCTTCTCGACGAGCTCCGCGCACAGGCGGTCGTACTCCGCCTCCGAGCCGTCGCACCACACCACACGATCGGGCTGGGTGAGGGCGGCGATCTCGCCGACCCAGGAGACGAGCTCCTGGTGGTTCGTGGGGCTCGGGGTGGTGGTGAGGGAGGAAGCCACATTGCTGGGCGCCACGATCGCTCCATCCCGCCGGAACCGCACGCGCTCCGGCGTCTTGATTGAGGGTTTTGGACGGATATGTGCACTCATATCCGTTTATGGAGACAGCTACCCCTTGGGGGCTGCGACCCGGATGCTCAGCTCATCCGGTGCCGACCGCGCTCATTTGATCATCCGACTGTGTAGGCCATCTGTCCAGTGGGCGCTTTGGTGACCATCACCACTCGACATGGACCGGTAACTTACGGTGGCGTAGGTAGCATGAGCGCCATGACTGCCGCCGCGCCCGATGCCGCCGTTGAGAACCCCCCAGGGCCCCAAGCTGCCCCGCCGCTCCCCCTGAAGCCGATGCTCCGCGGCTGGCTGCACGCCGGCATGTTTCCCGCGGTCCTGGTCTCGGGGGTGGTACTGACGGCCCTCGCCGACAGTCCTCGCGGGCGGCTGGCCTGCGCCATCTTCACGCTCACCGCATGTGCGCTGTTCGGCACCAGCGCCCTTTACCACCGCGGCAATTGGGGACCGCGCACCGCCGCGGTGCTGCGGCGGCTGGACCACGCCAATATCTTCCTGATCATCGCGGGCACGTATACGCCCTTCACGATGCTGCTTCTGCCACACGGCAAAAAACAGCTACTGCTGTGGCTGGTGTGGGCCGGGGCGCTCGCCGGAATCGCCTTCCGGGTCTTCTGGGTCGGCGCCCCGCGCTGGCTGTACACCCCGTGCTACATCGCGCTGGGCTGGGCGGCCGTCTTCTTCCTGCCCGACTTCCTGCACACCGGCGGCGCCGCCGTCATGACGCTGATCGTCGTCGGCGGGCTGCTCTACAGCGTGGGCGCGGTGATCTACGGCACCAAGCGCCCCAACCCCTCGCCCCGCTGGTTCGGCTTCCACGAGGTGTTCCACAGCTTCACGCTGGCCGCCTTCGTCGTGCACTACGTCGGCATCTCCTTGGTGGCGTATCAGCACGCCTGAGATGCCCAAGGCCACACCGCCCACGTCACAGCCAGAGCGCAGGCCCGGGCCCGGGCTGCGCGAACGGAAGAAGATCAAGACCCGGCAGGCGATCCGGCGCACCGCCCTGCGGCTCTTCGCGGAGCAGGGCTACGAGGCCACTCCGGTGGACCGGATCGCCGCGGCCGCCGACGTCTCGACCAGCACCGTCTTCCGCTACTTCCCGGCCAAGGAGGACATCGTCCTCACCGATGAGTACGACGCGCTCATGGCGGAGGCGATCCGCGAGCGCCCGGAGGACGAATCCCCGACCGCCTCCCTGCGCCATGCCGTCGTGGGGCTGCTGGGGCCCGCGGCGGGTACGGAGCGCGAGGAACTGCTGGCCCGGCTCGCCCTCGTACGGCAGGTCCCGGCGCTGCGCGCTCGGATGAGCGGCGGCCTGGCCGACAGCGGGACACTGCTGGGCGAGGCGCTGGCCGAGCGCAGCGGCCGGGCCCCGGACGACTTCGAGGTACGGGTCGCGGTGGGCGCCGTCCTCGGCGCCCTACGGGAAGCCGTCTTCCACTGCCTGGACCACCACCACCTGCCGACGGCGAGCACGGCGAGAGCCACCGCCACCCGTGCCAACGCCATGGCAACGGCCATCGACCGGGCCCTGGACCTCCTCTCCCGAGGCATCCCGCTATGACCCGCGAGGCGGGGCCCGCTGTGCCCCGCCCCCGCGCTTTGGCTGCGAGCCGCCCGGCGAATCGGGCTGTGGTCCGCCCTGCGATTCCGGCCATGCTCCCGCCCTGCGAACCCGGCTGCCGTCGCCGCCCGGCGAATCCGGCTGCCCGCCCTGCGATTCCGGCCATGCTCCCGCCCTGCGGCCCCGTGGCGATCCGCTCTCCGATTCCGGCCGGGCCGCTGGGCCGCTGGGGCTGACAGCGGGCTGACCTGGGAGGCCGTCCGGGCTGACCCGGGAGCCTGCCAGGGCTGGCTGCGGGCCGACCAGGGCTGCTCCCGAGCTGGCTCGGGGGCAGCCGGAGCTGAACCGGACGCTGACCCAGGGCCCCAGCCGGAGCCGGCCCGGACCCCAACCAGAGCCGGCCGGGAAGAGCCGAAGCCAGTCCGCAGCTCAGCCAGGAGTCGGCCCCGGGACCGACCGAAACCGACCCGGGACCTGGTCCGGCTCCCCGTCCGGCTCCCCGGCTCAGCCGCCCAGCTTCGCCGTCAGGGCCTCGACATCGGCCGTGGGTGCGTCGCAGGTGAAGCCGCGGCAGACGTACGCCGCCGGGCGTCCCTCCAACAGGGGGCGGTCCTGCAGCAGCGGGACCTCCCCGGAGCCGGGCTCGCCGACCGCGACGACCGCGCCGGGGGCGGTGGCCAGGAGTGCGGCGCGGTGCAGGGCGCGGGTCGCCGGGTCGTCGCCGGGGCCCACCACGGCCACCTCGCGCGGCCCGTCGAGCCGGGCCTCGGCCACCGCCAGGCCCCAGCCGATGAAGCGGGGCACCCGGGGGCCGAGGGCCCGCACCACGGCGAGGGCGCGCTCGGCGGCCTCGCGGTGGCGGGAGGTGCCGGTGATGGCGGCGTAGGACAGCAGGGCCCCGGCGGCGGCCGTCCAGCCGGACGGCGCCGCGTTGTCCGTCGGGTCCTGGGGGCGGCGGATGAGCGCCTCGGCGTCATCGGCGGTGTCGAACAGCGTGCCGTCCTCGGCGGTGAACCGGGTCAGCACGGTGTCCAGGAGCAGCCCGGCGAAGTCCACCCACGCACCGTCGCCGGTGACGGCGGACAGGGCGAGGAAGCCCTCGGCCACATCCGCGTAGTCCTCGAGCACGCCCGCGTGGCCGCCCGCGGTGCCGTCGAGCGAGGTGCGGGCCAGCCGCCCGCGCTGGTCCATGTGGAGGCGCATCAGCAGCTCGGCGGCCTCGGTCGCGGCGTCCACCAGGTCGGGGCGGTCGAAATAGGCACCAGTCTCGGCGAGAGCCGCGACGGCCAGCCCGTTCCAGGCGGCGACGATCTTGTCGTCGCGGCCGGGGCGGGCCCGCCGCTCCCGGGCGGCCAGCAGCCGCTCCCGCACGGAGGCGACTCGGCTCGCGTCCGCCGGCCGCTCCCCGTCGGGCAACTGGAGCACGGAGGCTCCCTGCTCGAAGGTGCCCTCCTGGGTCACGCCGAAATGCCCGGCGGCGAACTCCGCGTCGGCCTCCCCCAGCACCTCGCGCAGCCGCTCGGGCGTCCACACGTAGTACGCGCCCTCGACATGCCTGCCGGTGCCGTCGTCGCTGTCGGCGTCCAGCGCGGAGGCGAAGCCGCCCTGTGCGGTGCGCAGCTCGCGGACCATGAAGTCCGCAGTCTCCAGGGCGACACGGCGTGCGAGGTCCGAACCGGTGGCACGCCACAGATGGGCGTAGACCCGGCACAGCAGCGCGTTGTCGTACAGCATCTTCTCGAAGTGCGGCACGGTCCAGTCGGCATCGACGGAATAGCGGGCGAAACCGCCGCCGAGCTGGTCGTAGATACCGCCGCGGGCCATCGCCTCGCAGGTGGCCGACACCATCTGCAGCGCGCCCTCGGAGCCGGTGCGGGCGTGGTGGCGCAGCAGGAACTCCAGCGCCATGGACGGCGGAAACTTCGGCGCACCGCCGAAACCGCCGCGCGTGGCGTCGAATTCGCGGGTCAGGCCCATGAGCGCGGCGTGCAGATCCTCCTCACCGGGCGGCGCGGGCGCATCCGCGCCCAGCGCGATCCCGGTGCGCTGGGCCAGGTCCTCCACGATCCGCCCGGCGACGTCCATCACCTCCTCGCGGCGGTCCGCCCAGGCGGCGCTCACCCCCTCCAGTACCTGCCGGAAGGACGGCATACCGGGCCGGGGCCGGGGCGGGAAGTACGTACCGAAGTAGAACGGCTGGGCCTCGGTGGTCAGAAAGACCGTCATGGGCCAGCCGCCCTGCCCGGTCGCGGCCTGCACCGCCTCCATGTACACCGCGTCGACGTCCGGCCGCTCCTCGCGGTCGACCTTCACAGGGACGAAGTGGGCGTTGAGATAGTCGGCGGTCTCCTTGTCCTCGAACGACTCATGCGCCATGACATGGCACCAGTGGCAGCTCGAATAGCCGACGCTCAGCAGCACGGGCACCCCGCGGCGACGCGCATCCTCGAACGCCTCGTCCGACCACGGCCACCAGTCGACCGGGTTCTCGGCGTGCTGAAGCAGATAGGGGGACGTCTCGTGCGCCAGGCGGTTCGGCATGGGTCCATCCTCCCCCACCCGGCGGGGCAGACGAAGTTATCCACAGGGCGCGGCCAAGAGGTCCTCGAATCCACTGTGGACCGGAGCGGACTCGACCGGTCCACCCTGCGTGGGGATGCGGAAGGCGGCAAGCCTATGAGCGCGGGCGGGGGTGCGGCCGGGAGCGCGGAGTGGGCGCATACGGCCCCGCGGCGCGACGATGGTTATGTGAGGTTTTGACCCTCGTGTGTGGAGTTCGCGGCGGGGCGGAGCCGGGAGTCGGACGCGCTCATCGCCTCCGCGGGCGCACAGGGCAACTTCGAGCTCAGCGCCATGCGCCCGATCATCATCAACAACGTGCTGCACTCGGCCCGAATCCTCGGCGACGCGTCACCGCGCTCAGCCCCACCATCGGCTACGACAAGGCATTCGCGATCGCGCACAAGGCCGACGACGAGGGCTGCGCGAGGCCGCCCTCGCCTCGGGCGTCGCCGCCGCCGACTTCGACCGCCTCGCCGACCCCACCATCATGGTCGGCCGACCCCGAAGCGACCTGGGGCTCGGCCGGACCGACGACAAGCGGTCCGACGACAACCACACTTGACCCCTCTACTGGGCGTCGAGGCTCATAAAGAGGCTGTTCAGGCCCTCTGCCAGCAGCGGGTGCGTGAAGACGGCATTCGCCATGGCGGTATACGGGAGCTCCCCCAGCATGGCGACCTGGATGATCGTCATGATCTCGCCGCCTTCGGTGCCGAGCACGGCGGCGCCGAGGATCTGCTGGGTGTCCGCGTCGATGACCGCCTTTATGAAGCCGCGTGTCTCCCCCGTCTCGAGAGCCCGGATGACGGCGCTCATCGGCAGCTTCGCGACGCGGACCGCGCGGTTCTGCTCCGCGGCTTGTCGCTCGGTCATGCCGACGCGGCCGAGCTGCGGGTCGATGAACACGGTGTACGGGACGAGCCTGTCCCGCGTGCTCGCCTTCCCCTGGCCGAGCAGGTTGGCGCGCAGGATCCGGTAATCGTCGAAGGAGAGGTGGGTGAAGGCCGGGCCGCCTTTGACGTCCCCCATGGCGTAGACGCCGGGGACGGAGGTTTCCAGGTACTCGTCGACCTCGATGAAGCCGTTGTCGCTCAGCCGGATGCCGGCCGCCACCGGCGTGAGCGCCTCCGTGTTGGGGGCGCGGCCGATGGCCGACAGCAGGTGGGAGCCCTCGACCCGGCGCTCACCGTCCGGCGTGCGCACGGTCAGCCGCACCCGCCCGCCGCCCGCCTCCTCGCCCCGTTCCGGCGTCACCGACGTCAGGACCGTGATCCCTTCATCGCGCAAGATCGTGGCGACCTCGTCGGATACGTCATCGTCCTCGCGCATCAGCAGGCGAGGGCCGGTCTGGACGATCGTGACCTCGCTGCCGAACCTGCGGAACATCTGCCCGAGCTCCAGGCCGATGTAGCCGCCGCCGAGGATGATCAGGTGATCAGGGAGCTCGCCCAGCTCCATGATCGACGTGGAGTCCAGGACAGGGACGCTCTGCGCGCCGCTGATCGTAAGCTGCCTGGGCCTGGTGCCCGTGTCGATGACGATCACCGGCGCGCCGATCTCCCGCGTCCCGCCGTCCGGCAGGGCGATCTCGACCGTCTTGGGCCCCGTGAAACGGGCCTCACCCTCGACCAGGTCGAGCCCGTGCTGCGGCAGGCGGCTCGCGTAGTTCTCCCGCGCGCCCGCGACCATCGCCCGCTTGCGCTCCCGCACGGCGGCGAGGTCGACCGACACCGGACCGGTCCGCACGCCGTACTCCGCGCCGCGCCGTGCCTGGTGGGCGGCGCGTGCGCTGGCGACCATGGTCTTGGTCGGGGTGCACCCGGAGTTCACGCAGACGCCGCCCAGGTGGCCGCGCTCGACGAGCGCCACCTTCCTGCCCGCCTTCGCGAGATCGATGGGCAGGAACCGGCCGCCCTGGCTGGTCCCGATCACCATCACGTCATAGCTCTCGTCTGCCACACGGCGATCGTAACCCTGTGCTTTGCGATGCGCACCGAGAGTGGTCGGCGAGCGTGGGTGGAGGCGGGTGGGGTGCTTCCGGCGGCCCGCCGAGGGCACTCGTCCGGGCTGATGCCGCCGCGGCATCACAGCGCGCGGAACAGGTCTTGGACGCGGGTCCCTTCCCGGCCGCAGGGTGGAAGCGATCCCGAAACAAGCGGAAGGACGCACGTCATGAAGGTCTTCGTCACCGGCGGCTCCGGTTACATCGGCAAGGCGGTCATCGAGGCGCTGAACCGGCACGGTCACACCGTGCGCGCGCTGGCCCGCAGTGAGCACGCGGCCCAAGCGGTCCAGTCGCTCGGGGCGACCGCGGTGCGCGGGGGTCTGGGGGACCTCGCCGTTCTCAACGACGCCGCGGCCCACGCCGAGGCCGTCATCCACCTCGCCCAGGCCCAGACGGGCGAGGAAGACCTCGCCGTGGCCACCGCCCTGCAGGACGGCATCGGCCTGGGCACCTACGTCCACACCGGCGGCACCTGGGTCTACGGCGACACCGACGGCGTCGCAGATGAGGACGCTCCCTGGAACCCGCCGGCCGTGGTCGTCTGGCGCCGCCCCGTCGAGGACGCCGTCCTCGCCCGCGCCGTCCGCGGCGGCCGTCCCGTGATCATCCGCGCCGGGCTGGTGTACGGCGGCGACAACCGGCTCATCGACGTCCTCTTCACCCAGCCCGGCCGGAAAGCCGGCGCCATCGCCTACATCGGCGACGGCCTTCAGCACTGGGCCCTGGTCCACGTCGAGGACCTCGCGGAACTCTACGTGGCGGCCCTGCGTGCCAAGGCCGGTTCGGTCTACGTGGGTGTCGGCGGAGTCAATCCGACGGCCCGGGATGTCACACAAGCCGTCAGCCACGGAGTCGGGCTGGAGGGCAGGACCGTGTCCATCACCCTGGAGCAGGCCCGTGCGGAGATGGGGCCCGTAGCCGATGCCTTCGCCCTGGACCAGCGGTTCACCCCGGCCCGCGCCCGCGACGAACTCGGTTGGGCCCCCGCCTTCACCGACCCGCCGGCCGTCTTCGCGCGAGGTTGACCGGCGCGTCCCCACGGACCTCGGGTAGGAAGGACGACGGGGACGATGAGAGAGGGCACCGGCGTGGACGTCGACCTGCGCAAGCTGCGCTACTTCGTGGCGGTCGCCGAGGAACTGCACTTCGGCCGCGCCGCCGAGCGGCTGCACATCGCCCAGCCGGCTCTGTCCCGCCAGATGCGCGCGCTGGAGGACGACCTCGGCGTCCAGCTCTTGCGCCGCGACCGGCGGGGCACCGAGCTGACCGCGGCCGGAGCCCGGCTCCTGGCGGAAGCCCCCCGGCTGCTGGCGGCCAGCACGGCCATGGTCCGCGCGGTCACCGCCGCGGCCGTCGACACCCCGAGGTTCACCATCGGTTTCATGCCGGGCATCACGGTGACCCCGGCGGTGCGCGCCCTGACCTCCCGCCACCCAGGACTGGACGTCCGGCTGCTGCGGACCGGCTGGGAGGACCAGGTCGAGGTGCTGCACGACGGCCGGGCCGACGTCAGCATTGTCCGCCTCCCCGTCGACCAGCACGGTCTGCGGGTGCGGCCCCTGTTCACCGAACCCCGCGTCGTCGTGCTCCCCGCGGACCACCCCCTGGCCACGAAGCCCTCGCTCCCGGTCGGCGACCTGGCCGGCGAGCATCTGCTCCAGGATCCCGACGCCGTACCTGAGTGGCGGGATGTGGCGGACGAGCTGCGCACCGGAGAGCGCGCCGAAGTCCCGCCGATCAACAGCGTGGAGGAGAAACTCGAACTGGTCGCGGCCGGGGCCGGCATCTGCGTCATCCCGCTCTCCACCGCCAACTTCTACACCCGCCACGACGTCGTCATCCTCCCCGTCGAGGGCATCGGAGCGGGCCATGTCTGTCTCGCCTGGAGCGCCGCCCGCAGCTCACCGCTCATCACCGACTTCGCCGCCCTCGCCGATCTGCTGACCCCACCGGGCATTCCGTCCGGAGCCTCGGAGTCCGAGAACGACGGAGCCGACGGCGACCGCTGAGACCCTCAGCCCCGCCCGGGGCCCGCTATGCCGGGCCTGTTCGCGGCATGCTGAAGCGGATGGGGGGACGTCTCGTGCGCCAGACGGTTCGGCATGGGTCCATCCTCCCTCCACCCGGCGAGGCAGGCGAAGTTGTCCACAGGGGAGTTATCCACAGGACTGCCGGATAAGAGCCAGAAACGGAAGACTGAGGGCACTGCTGCAGGAGGGGGATCACATGCCGGGGTCACTGGCGGTGCTGCGGGACAGCCACCGGACGGAAGTTGAGCGGCTGCTGTCGCGGGCCGTGGAGGAGGAGGTGCGCCGCTCGGGCGGGCGCACCGATGGCGGGGTGCTGCTCAGCCGGGCGCGGGGCGCGCTGGACGAGATGGCCGCGACCGCCGCGGAGGAGTACGGGGCGTATGTGCTCGCGTTGGACGAGTCCGACGCGGGCAGCAGACCGCTCTCGGAGCGGCTGTCGCGCGGTCAGCTCGGCACCCCGGCGCTGGCCGCGACGGTCGCCGCGGCGGCGGCCTTCGGCGCGGATCTCACCTATGGCACCTCGGCGGGCACGGCGCTGGGCGCGGGGGTGACGGCCGCCGTGGCCGGATCGGCCGCCGCGGTCGTCAAGCTCACCGCGCGCCATTGGCCCGCCGCCCACCGTCAGGCCGCGCTGCGCAACCAGCCCGGCGGGCCCGAGCAGTTGCGGCTGCAGTGGCTCACGGCGGTCGAGGTGCGGGGCATCCGGCCGTTCATCGACCAGCACCGGATGACCTCGGCCGCCACCCGCCAGGGCGGCGGTTCGGCCAAGCGCTCCACCTCCTCCGCCACCGGTCAGGTGCCGAGGCTGCGCGGTGCGGACCGCAGCCAGGCGGCCCGCAGGCGCACCGTGCTGGAGCAGTCCTTCGCCCATCTCCCCGAGGCGGAGGGCCCGTTCGCCGGGCGCCGGGCGCAGCTCACCCAGATCACGCAGTGGGTGCAGCAGGGTCGTGCGTCCACCGAGACCCAGCCCACGGTGGTGCTGCTGGAGGGCCCGCCGGGCTCCGGCCGGACCATGCTGGCCGTGCGGGCGGCCCACCATCTGCGCGATCAGTTCCGCGGTGCGTGCCTGGTCGACTTGCGCGGCGACAGCCCCGAGCAGGCCCCACTGCCCACCCGTGACGCGCTGCTGCATCTGCTGAACCGGCTCGGCGCACCCCGCGACCAGCTGCTCTTCCGCGAGCGGTCCTCGCAGGACCAGCACATCAGACGGCTCACCGAGCTGTATCACCAGTATCTGACCGGGCTGCCAGTCACCATCGTGCTGGATGACGCCCACGACGCCGAGCAGGTGCGCACGCTGATCCCGGAGCGGTCCGACAGCCTGGTCCTGATCACCTCGCGCACTCCGCTCGATCTGCCGGCCGACCTCGCCGCCCGGGTGCACCGGATGGAGGTGGGCCCGCTGGACGAGCCGGGCGCCGAGGAGCTGCTGCGGACCTCAGCCGAGGAGCCCACCGGGGCGGGCCCCTATGACGGGCAGTCCGTGGAGCGGATCGCCGAGCTGTGCGGGCGGCTGCCGCTGGCGCTGCGGATCGCGGGCTCCTCGCTCGGCCCCCGCACCCCCGCCGCCCTGGTCACCGAGCTGGAGGCGTACGGCCCGGTGGGCGCGATCGAGCGCGCCCTGTGGCTGCGCTACACCGACCAGCAGGACGGCGCCCGGAAGCTGCTGCGCCGACTGGCGCTGGCCGGGCGGGCCAGCCTGGGCGGCGCGGCGGCCGCGGCGCTGCTGGGCACCGATGAGCAGGAGGCCGGCCGCCATCTGGAGGCGCTCGGCCGGGCCGGGCTGATCCAGCATGTGCGCGGCAGCCGCTACCGCCTCCATGACCTGGTGCGCTCCTTCGCCCATGCCCGGCTGCTCGACGAGGAGCAGCCGGAGCAGCGCACCGCCGCGCAGGAGCGGCTGATCCGCAGCTATGCCGAGCTCGCGGATTCGGTGATCCGGCTGGTCGACGGCAAGACATCCACCCGTGCCGACATGTTCGGCAAGGGCGCGGCGGGCGGCCATGGCTTCACCTCGCTGGACGCGGCGCTGCGCTGGCTGGACGACGAATCGAGCTTCATCACCGCCGCGCTGCGCCATGCGGAGGGCGTGGACCAGTCAGTGGTGCTGCATCTGCTGGGCGCGCTGTGCGACTACTGCCTGCTGCGCGGCGATCTCTACCGGCTGGGCGAGATCAGCGAGCTCACCCAGGCCGTGGACCAGGGCCTGCTGATGCGGTCCGTGCAGTGGCGCACCGGTATCGCGGCCCGCCAGCTCGGCGAGCTGGACCAGGCGCGCACCACGCTGTCCTCGGTGGTGGACCTGTATTTCGAGGCGCAGCACCAGGCGGGCGCGGCCCGTGCCCTGTGCAGTCTCGGCATCACCCTGCATCACCAGGGCAATCTCGGGGAGGCGGCGGCCAAGCTGCGCGAGGCGCTGGAGCTCCAGCAGGCCGAGGAGCTGCGTGGTGACCGGGGCTGGACGATGCACGCCCTGGCGGCGGTGGAGCGCGACCGCGGCGGGCTGGCCGAGGCGCTGGAGCTGCTGGACGCGGCCCTGGAGCTGCATCAGGAGAGCGAGAGCCTGCACGGCCAGGCGTGGGCGCACTTCCAGCTCGGCCAGACATGTCTGCGGATGGGCGATGTGCCGCGCGCCGAGGCCGAGCTGCGGGGCGCGCTGGACGCCTACAGCCGTACCCATGACCAGCGCGGTGAGGCATGGGCGCTCACCCAGCTCGCCCGGGCCCGGCTGGTGGCCGGGGAGGCGTCGGCGGCCGTCGACCAGTTGCGCCAGGCCCTCTCCCGCCACCGGGAGAACGAGGACGCGCGCGGTGAGGCATGGACGCTGTACTACCTGGGCCAGGCGCTGGAGGAGCGCGGCGACCATGATTCGGCGCTGCGCGAGCTGGAGCGGGCCCGCCTGATGTTCAACCGGATGCGGGATGTGTACGGGCTGGCGTGTTCCCGTCATCACTCGGCACGGGTCACCCGTGATCTGCGGGCGGCGCAGACGGGCTCGCTGCGCAACAGCGGCTTCGCCCGGCAGCTGCTCCAGGACGCGCGGCATGACTTCCGGCGGGTGGGCGTGGCCCATGGCGAGGCATGGTCCTGCGTCGAGCTGGCGGTGATCGACGCGGGAAACGGCAAGGCGACGCAGGCACTGGAGCTGGTGGACGAGGCGGCCGGGCTGTTCGCGGGGTACGGGGACCGGCGCGGCCGCTCCTGGGCCCGGTTCCTGCGCTGCACCCTGCTGCCGTTCGCCTCCGCGGGCGGTTCCGTCATCGGCACGGCGGTTGCCCAGGAAGAGCTGGCGGAGCTGGCGCGGGAGATGCGCGAGGAGGGCACGGCGGGGGATTCCCGGCTGGAGGGGTGCGCGGAGGCGTTCGCGCTGGTGCTGGAGCGCGGCGTCGAGCCGGAAACGGGGTGGCAGGCATGGCAGCTCGGCATGGTGCCGAGCCGCCACTCGCGCGAGGTCATGGCCGTGCTGCCGGAGCCTCGCGGCTAGCCACGAAGAGCGCAGAGAGCGCGGAGAGGGGGCCGGGATACGCGAGATCCCGTCGGCCGGGCCGTGAGGCCCCGCTCGCGCGGGGCACGCGGTCGGGCCCGGCCAGGGTTTCAGGCCGTGCGCTCCTCGCCCTTGGTGCCTTCGGCGGAGGCCGTCGCCGGAGCCTTGCCGGGCTCCGGCCCCTCCTCGAAGTTCACCCGCTTCATGTGCTTGTTCATGGACTTCATCAGCAGCCACACCGCCGCGCCGATCACGGCGAAGACGATGAAGCCGAGGACGCCCGGGGTCACCTTGTTCTCGTCCAGGTCCTTGGCGAGCGGGACGAGATGCGTCATGGCGAGGGTGCTGGTGGCGCTCATCATGGGCTCAATTGTTGCGGATGCCCGCGAAGAGGTCGTCCTCGGGGAGGGAGGTGTCCACAAGTGACTTGGCGAGCTCGTACTCCTCGGTGGGCCAGACGTCCCGCTGGACGTCCATGGGCACCCGGAACCAGCCGCCATCGGGATCGATCTGCGTACGGTGCGCGATCAGCGCCTTGTCGCGGATCTCGAAGAAGTCGGCGCAGGGCACATAGGTGGTCAGGGTGCGCTCGGGCCGGTCGAAGCTCTTCCAGCGCTCCAGCCACTCCGCGTACGGCGAGTCCAGACCGCGGGCCAGCAGCGCCTCATGCAGGGCGACGGTGCGCGCCCGGTTGAAGCCCTGGTTGTAGTAGAGCTTCTGCGGCTGCCAGGGCTCCCCCGCCTCCGGGTACTTCTCGGGGTCACCGGCCGCCTCGAAAGCCACCATCGTGATCTTGTGGGTCATGATGTGGTCGGGGTGGGGATAGCCGCCGTTCTCGTCATAGGTGGTGATCACCTGCGGCTTGAACGAGCGGATCAGCCTCACCAGGGGCTCCGCCGCCGCCTCGACGTCCTGCAGCGCGAAGCAGCCCTCGGGCAGTGGCGGCAGCGGATCGCCCTCGGGCAGTCCGGAGTCCACAAAGCCCAGCCACTCCTGCTTGACGCCGAGGATCTCGCGCGCCTCGTCCATCTCCTTGGCGCGGACCTCGTGGATGTTCTCCTCGATGTAGGGATCACCCTGGAGCTTGGGATTGAGGATGGAGCCGCGCTCTCCACCTGTGCAGGTCGCGACCAGCACGTCCACCCCCTCAGACACGTACTTGGCCATGGTGGCCGCGCCCTTGCTCGACTCGTCATCGGGGTGCGCATGCACGGCCATCAAACGAAGCTGCTCAGTCAAGTTCGATCCTCAGTGATTCGTCGTGGAAGACGGCTTCTATAGTGACCTAAACCAGGGACAAATAATTCCGATGTCTCTCCCAGCAGGAGGAACGCCCATGGCCGCCGTGCGCGAGGGTCTGCCCGACGGGCGTTACGGCCGGTCCGCGGACGCGCGTGCCGACCGCACGCTGAAGATCGTCGGTGCGGTGCTCGGTGCCGGGCTGCTGGCCGTGATCACGTGGTTCGGATACGACTACATCACCGGTCAGGACGTCAGCGGCCGGTTGACCGGTTTCAAGGTGGTCGCCGACGACGCCGTCGACGTCCGGCTGGAGATCACCAAGGACAAGGACGCTACCGGTGTCTGCACCGTGCGTACCCTGGATGAGTACCACGACGAGGTGGGCCGGAAGGACTTCACCTTCAGCCAGCGCGAGGGCGACCTGGTCAAGGTGGTGACCGTGCGCACCACGGCCCGGGCGACCAGCGCCGAGCTGATCGGCTGCGAGTCCGGACGATAATCGGACCGGACGTGTCGGCGGCTGCCCCGATCTGACCAGCACTGACGGCTTTCCTGCGCATTGCGCCCAGTTCCCTCCTCCCTGTTTCTTGCCGGAATTGTTAGGCTCGTGGTTTCGCCCCGCTTTGAAGGCGCACCCTTCTGAGTAGGGCGTTCATTTGTATTCCCAGCACCGACGAGGAGCACCTGTGACCCAGACCAGCGAGAACGTCACCTGGCTGACCCAGGAGGCGTACGACCAGCTCAAGGCCGAGCTGGAGTACCTGTCGGGTCCCGCACGTGTCGAGATCGCGAAGAAGATCGAGGCTGCCCGGGAGGAAGGTGACCTCCGGGAGAACGGGGGCTACCACGCCGCCAAGGAGGAGCAGGGCAAGCAGGAGCTCCGAGTGCGTCAGCTGACGCAGCTCCTGCAGCATGCGAAGGTCGGCGAGGCACCCGCGGACACCGGCGTGGTCGCCCCCGGCATGGTGGTCACCATCGCGTTCGACGGCGACCCGGACGACACCCTGACCTTCCTGCTCGCCTCTCGTGAGTACGCGAGCGCGAACATCGAGACCTACTCGCCGCAGTCCCCGCTGGGCTCGGGTGTGAACGGCAAGAAGGTCGGCCAGGACGCGGAATACGAGCTGCCCAATGGCCGCACCGCCTCAGTGCGGATCCTGGAGGCCAAGCCGTACCAGGGCTGAGCGCCCGGTGTGGAGCCCCGGCCGGGCGGCCGGGGCTCCTCCACGATCACCACACCCCTCAGCGGGGCCGCTCTCGATCTCCACGATCCCCGGCCGGGCCACTCAGGCGGTCCGGCCGGGGATCGTCCGGGCCGCTCAGGCGGTCGCCGAGCGGTATTTGCGCACCGCCAGCGTCCGGAAGAGCACGATGATCAGCAGCGACCAGAGGACCGACGCCAGCGCCGGATGCTGCATCGGCCAGGCGTCCGAGACCACGCCCTCCGGATTGCCGAAGAGCTGCCGGGACGCCTGCACCGTCGCGCTGAAGGGGTTCCAGTCGGCGATATGGCCCAGGACGGCGGGCATCTTGCTGGACGGCACGAAGGCGTTCGAGATGAACGTCAGCGGGAACAGCCAGATCAGCCCGCCCGAGGTGGCCGCCTCCGGCGTCCGTACCGACAGGCCGATCAGCGCGCCGATCCACGAGAAGGCGTAGCCGAGCAGAAGCAGCAGCCCGAACGCGCCCAGCGCCTTCAGGGCGCCGTCATGAATCCGCCAGCCCACGATGACCGCGACGATCGCCAGCACCACCAGCGTCAGCGCCGTCTGGACGAGATCCGCGAGCGTACGGCCGGTGAGTACCGCGCCACGCGCCATCGGCAGTGAGCGGAAGCGGTCGATCAGCCCCTTGTTCATATCGTCGGCGATCCCCGCCCCCGCGCCCGCCGTGGCGAACGTCACGGTCTGCGCGAAGATCCCGGCCATCAGGAACTCGCGATACACCGTGGCGTCCGCGCTGGCCTGCCCCGGAACCATGATCGCGCCACCGAACACATAGCTGAACAGCACCACGAACATGATCGGCTGCACCAGGCCGAACACCACCATCTCCGGGATGCGCATCATCCGCAGGAGATTGCGCTTGGCGACCACCAGCGAGTCCCGGACGGAGCGCAGCGGTCCGCCGCGCGGCCGGGGGGCCGCCGCGACGGTGGCACCGGTCTCCTCGACGACGGCCATCATTCGACTCCCTTGCTCTCGGCCTCGCCGCCGCCCTGGAGTCCGTCCTCGGTCCCATGGCCGGTGAGGGAGATGAACACGTCGTCCAGGGTCGGGCGGCGCAGCCCGATGTCGTCGATCTCCACACCGCGGGTGTCCAGTTCGCGGATGACCTCGGCGAGCAGCTTGGCGCCGCCCACGACCGGGACCGTGACCTGACGGGTGTGCTCCTGCACGGTCGTCTCGCCCTTGCCGAGGACCCGCAGGACCTCCTGGGCGACCGCGATGTGCTCGCGCTCATGCACCACGACCTCCACCCGCTCCCCGCCCGTATGGGCCTTGAGCTGGTCGGAGGTGCCGCGGGCGATGACCCGGCCGCGGTCGATCACGCAGATGTCATGCGCCAGATGGTCCGCCTCCTCCAGATACTGCGTGGTCAGCAGCAGCGTCGTGCCACCGGCCACCAGCTCCTGGATGACCTCCCACAGCGCCTGCCGGTTGCGCGGGTCCAGACCGGTGGTCGGCTCGTCCATGAACATCACGGGCGGGCTGACCACCAGGGCCGCGGCGAGGTCCAGCCTCCGGCGCATCCCGCCGGAGTACGTCTTGGCGGTGCGGTCGGCCGCCTCGGCGAGGCTGAACCGCTCCAGCAGCTCACTCGCGCGGGCTTTGGCCGCCCGCGCTCCCATCTGGTAGAGCTGGCCGACCATCTGGAGGTTCTCACGGCCGGTCAAATACTCGTCCACGGCGGCGAACTGGCCGGACAGCCCGATGGAGCGGCGGACCTCGTCGGGGTTCTTCAGCACGTCCACCCCCGCGACCACCGCCGTTCCGCTGTCCGGGCGCAGCAGCGTGGTGAGCACGCGCACCGCGGTGGTCTTGCCCGCGCCATTGGGGCCGAGCAGTCCGAGCACGGTTCCTTCCGGTACGTCGAGGTCGACGCCGTCCAGAGCCCTTACGTCGCCGAAGGTCTTCACCAGACCCTCGGCGTGAATAGCGCCTGGCATGTTGGCACTCCCGGGGTTGGGGCCGTTCCACACTTAATCAAGGCATAAGTCCGCCCATATGGGCAGCGCTCGACAGCAACTGGACGGCAATGGTACCGGGAACGCGATACATCGCGACATACGCGAGGCAAGGAAAATAAGACCGAGGGCGACGGTCGACAGGTCTGCCCGGGGGCGATGGCGGCCCCCGGGCAGTCAGGCATCAGTCCCGCCGCGGGGGCGGGCCGTCTCCCGTCGTCAGGCCATCACCGTGTACCCGGCCCCGCGCAGCGCCTCCCGGACCTCCTCGCAGTGGCCCGTCCCCTTCGTCTCCAGGTGCAGCTCCACCTCGGCCTCGCTCAGCCCGAGCCGCGGATTGGTGCGTACATGGCTGACATCGAGCACATTGGCGTCCAGCGTCGACAGCACCCCCAGCAGCGTGGCCAGCGCCCCCGGCCGGTCGGTGAGCCGCAGCCGCAGCGACAGATAGCGCCCCGCCGCGGCCATGCCGTGCCGCAGGATGCGCTGCATCAGCAGCGGATCGACATTGCCGCCCGAGAGCACCGCGACCACCGGCCCCTCGAAGGACTCCGGCGCCGACAGCAGCGCGGCCACCGGGCTCGCGCCCGCCGGCTCCACCACCAGCTTCGCCCGCTCCAGGCAGAGCAGCAGCGCGCTGGACAGCTCGTCCTCGGTGACCGTACGGACCTCGTCGACGAGATCGTCGATGATCCGGAACGGCACATCGCCCGGCCGCCCCACCTTGATGCCGTCCGCCATCGTCACGGGCGCCTCGATCGAGACCGGCCGCCCGGCCGCCAGCGACGGCGGATACGCCGCGGCGCCCTCCGCCTGCACCCCCACCACCCGCACATCCGGCCGCAGGGCCTTCACCGCCACCGCGATCCCGGCCGCCAGCCCGCCCCCGCCGATGCCCACCACCACGGTGCGCACCTCGGGGCACTGCTCCAGGATCTCCAGCCCCACCGTGCCCTGCCCCGCGATGATGTCGGGGTGGTCGAAGGGGTGGATGAAGACCGCGCCCGTGCGCTCGGCGTACTCCTGCGCCGCCCGCATCGTCTCGTCCACGATCTGGCCGCGCAGCCGCACCTCGGCGCCGTAGTCCCGGGTGGCCGCGATCTTGGGCAGCGGGGCGCCCTCGGGCATGAAGACCGTCGAGCGCACCCCCAGCAGCGAGGCCGCGAGGGCGACGCCCTGCGCATGGTTCCCGGCGCTCGCCGCGACCACCCCGGCCGCGCGCTCCTCGGGGCTGAGCCCGGAGATCCGCACATAGCCGCCGCGCAGCTTGAACGACCCGGTGCGCTGCAGGTTCTCGCATTTGAGGTGGACCGGCGAGCCGACCAGACCGGACAGATAGCGGCTGCCCTCCAGCGCGGTGAGCCGGGAGATCCCCGACAGCGTCTTCTGCGCCCCGCGGATGTCGTCGAGCGTGATCGTCTTGATCGTCTCGGGTCCCTCGGAGGCGGAAGCGGAGGCAGAGCCCCCGGGGGCGGAACCCTCGGAGCCGGACCCCGCGGAGCCAGAAGCGGACCCCTGGGAGCCAGAAGCGGAGGCGGACCGCCCGGAGCCGGAAGCAGGGCTGGAAGCGAGGCCAGACCCCGCGGAACCCGTGGAGGCGGAAGCAGAAGCGGAGGAGGTGGGGGGCGAGGCCGGGCCGGACCCGGAGCCGGGCCCGTCCTCGTCGCCGTGTCGTGCAGCCATGGTCCCCAGTCTGGCAGCTCACCCCCGGCAGGCCCCCGTGGCCCGGGCCGGTGCCGGTCGGGTACCGGGCCAAGGCCCACCGGCGGGCTACGGCGACGGAGAACGGCTCAGAACGGCAGGTTGTGGCTCGGAGGTCGTCAGGTTTCTGCAGCCCCCGTACGGGCAGGGCCCCGGCCGCGTACTCTGTGCCACATCCCACAGACCACCGCATGAAGTGAGCCCTAGGCCATGCCCACCCAATCGGACATGACGACTCAACTCGACACCGGCGTACTGGACACGCTCCAGCATCAGGTCGCCGTCTTCGCCCGCCGTGCGGAACAGACCCGGCTCGGCGGCGTCGGCCAGGCCCGCAACTCCATGGACCGAGCCGCGTATCTGCTGCTCAACCGGCTCGACCAGGAAGGCCCGATGGGAGTCAAGGCGCTCGCGGGGAGCATGGGCATCGACTCGTCCACCGTGACCCGCCAGGTCGCCCCGCTGGTCGACTCCGGCATGGTCAAGCGCACCTCGCACCCCGAGGACGGCCGCGCGGTCGTGCTCCAGCTCTCCCCGCGCGGCAAGGCCCGCCTGGAGGAAGTGCGCTCCTCACGGCGCGACCTGATGGCCCGCGTGACCGACGACTGGACAGCGGAGGAGCGCGATCTCTTCTGCGATCTGCTGACCCGGTTCAACGTCGCCCTCTCCGCCGCACACAGCACGGTGCCCCAGGCGACGCCCGCCACCTGACCCCGGCGCGACCTCGCAGACCTCGCGACTTCGCAGAACTCGCAGACCTCTTGACCGGGTGCCCGCGCCTGCCGTGTCCTAAGGGAACGGGAGGCGGAGGACGTGGTGCGAGAGCGGCGGGCAGCACGAGATGGCCGCCGGGCCCGGGAGTTCGAGGTATTCGTCGCGGGCGCGGGTGGCCGCCTGCTGCATGCGGCCGCGCTGCTCACGGGGGAGCCGACGGGGGACACCGAAGCCGCCGAGCGCCTGCTGACCGCCGCGCTCGCGCGCACGTACGCCCGCTGGGACCGGCTGCGCGGCGAAGATCCGTACGACCACACCCGCCGGACGCTGGCCGCCCTCTTCGCCCACCGAGGCCACCGCTACCGCCACCCGCGCGGCGGCCTCCTGGCCCGGCTCACCCCGCAGGAGCGGCTGGTGCTGGTGCTGCGGCTGTACGAGGGGGTCGCGGAGGAGCAGACGGCGGCGGCGCTCGGCCTCCCGGTCGAGCGAGTCCGGGCGATCTGCACCCGTGCGGTCACGGCGATGCGCAGCGCGGCGCCGCGGCGCGGTACGTACGGAACACCCCCGTCCGCCGGAACACCCGCGTCCCCCGGAACGCCCGCGCCCGCCGGACAGCCTCCGTCCACCGGAACGCCCCCGTCCACCGGTCGCCGGACGGCCACCGGCGCGGCCGGAGCCGGGACGGGAGCCGGAGCCGGGGCTGGAACCGGGACCGGGGTGGCGCCATGAGCTTTCCGGACCGCAAGGAGACCGAGGTCCGCCGGATGCTGGAGGGCCCGCATCCGGCGCTACCGCCGGATCTGGCGGGCCGGGCGACCGAACGGGGGCGGCGGATGCTCCGCCGCCACCAGGTCGTACGCACCATCGGCTGGCTGCTGCTGCTCGCCGCGGTCGTGGCCTTCGCCATCTGGGCGGCCATCGTCGAACCGTGGACCGCACCGCAGCCCACCGACACCACCCCACCCCTCGAAGGATGGTGACCGCCGGAGGAGGACAGTGACCGCCGAACGACGGTGACCGCCCTCAAAGATCCGCAGCCAGACGGCCAGACGTCAGGCGCCAGACGGCCAGGCATCAGGCATCAGGCGTCCAGACAACTCAGCCGTCAGCCCAGAGCCTGGCTCAGGTCCATGAGCAGATCGTCGACCGACTCGATGCCCACCGACAGCCGTACGAGATCGGCCGGTACCTCGAGCGCCGAGCCCGCCGCCGAGGCGTGTGTCATCCGCCCCGGGTGCTCGATCAGCGACTCGACGCCGCCGAGCGACTCCCCGAGCGTGAACAGCCGCGCCCGGTCGCACACCTCGACCGCCGCCTCCTCGCCGCCCGCGACCTGGAACGACACCATGCCGCCGAAGGCCCGCATCTGCTTGGCCGCGATCTCGTGCCCCGCGTGCTCCGGCAGCCCCGGGTAGTAGACCCGGGTCACCTTGGGGTGCGCGACGAGCATCTCCGCGATCCGCGTGGCGTTGGCGCTGTGCCGGTCCATGCGGACGGCGAGGGTCTTGATGCCGCGCATCACCAGCCAGGCGTCGAAGGGCCCGGCGATGGCGCCCATCGCGTTCTGGTGGAAGGCGAGTTCGTCCCCGAGGCCGGTGTCGGAGACGACCAGCGCACCGCCGACGACATCCGAGTGCCCGCCCATGTACTTGGTGGTGGAGTGCACCACGACATCCGCGCCGAGCGCGAGCGGCTGCTGGAGGTAGGGGCTGGCGAAGGTGTTGTCCACCACCAGCCGAGCCCCCGCGGTGCGGGCGATGTCGGCGACGGCGGCGATGTCGGTGATGCCGAGCAGCGGGTTGCTCGGGGTCTCGACCCAGATCACCTTCGTACGGGGGCGGAGCGCGGCCTGTACGGCCGCCGGGTCGGAGGTGTCGGCGACCGACCACTCCACCCCCCAGCGCTCCACGACCTTGGCGAACAGGCGGAACGTACCGCCGTAGGCGTCGTCCGGGATGACGACATGGTCGCCCGGCACCAGAAGCGTGCGCAGCAGGCAGTCCTCGGCGGCGAGACCGGACGCGAAGGCGAGGCCGCGGCGGCCACCCTCCAGGGCCGCCAGGTTCTCCTCCAGCGCGCTGCGGGTGGGGTTGGCGGAACGGCTGTACTCATAGCCGCCCCGCAGACCGCCCACCCCGTCCTGCTTGTAGGTGGAGACCTGGTAGATCGGGGGGACGACGGCGCCGGTGAGCGAGTCGGCCTCCTGACCCGCGTGGATGGCGAGCGTCTCGAAACTCTGAGGATGCCCCTGGGGGTGCTGGTGGCTCATGGGCCCGAGCGTAACGCCCGACGCGCCCGTGCTGGATTCAACGACCGCCGAGGCGCATAGGCTGGACCACAAGCCGTTCTGGGCCACCAGCCGTTCTGGACCACCAGCTGTTACGGAACTTCACACGGGGACACCTCATGGAGCTTCTGATCTTCCTCATCGCCATCGTCATGATCGGCGGGCTGATCGTCATGCCGGCCCTGCGGCGGCGGCGCGGGGGCCGCGAGGCCGTGCGGGGGATGATGCGCGCCTCGGATCCGCAGGAGTACGGCTTCGTACCGCGCGAGCGGCTGGACGTACGGCTGCCCGGCCCGGACCGGCAGCTGATCGACGCCCTGGAGGAGGTCCAGGCCCGGCAGGACTGGCAGCCGGCCGCCCGCCTGCTCGCACTCACCGAGGCCACCTCGGAGCTGCGCTGGCAGCGGGTGCAGACGCTGGCCGGAGCGGCGGCCTTCGAGCTCGCCCAGGCCCCCGGCCAGGGCGGGATGTGGCTGCGCACCTGGCGGGTGGCGGCCCCCGAGGACCCGGGCGCGGCGGCGGTGCAGGCGGAGTTCCTGGTCCGCCAGGCGCTGCTCGACCCGTCCTCGGTCGACTTCCGGATGATCCTGGAGGAGGCCCGGGACGTCTGCCACGAGGCGGCCCGGCTGGCCCCAAACGACCCGGTGCCGCACATCATCGAGCTCGGCGTCGCCCGCGGTATGGCCTACCGGCAGGCCGACTTCGAGGAGCTGTGGTCCAAGGTCACCAAGCTCGCCCCGCACCACATGGGCGCCCACCTGGCCGCCCTCCACTACTGGTGCGAGAAATGGCACGGCTCCCAGGACCGCGCCGACGCCTTCACCCACGCGGCCGCCGCCTCGGCCCCCGAGAAGAGCCTCCTCCCCGCGCTGCCCCTCTTCGGCGTCTTCGAGCACCTGCCGGAGGCGAACCTCGTCCGCACGCTGTACCGCAGCGAGGTGATCGTGAAGGCGATCGAGGGCGCGCTCTTCGCCGTCCGTCACGCGCCCGCCGACCACCCGGTGCTGCCGCACGTCCGCCACCTGCTGGTCTTCTTCCTGGTCCGGGCGGAGCGGTACGCGGAGGCCCTGGAGCAGCTACGCCACGTGGACGGCCATGTGGGCGCGGTCCCGTGGTCGTACGGGGCGGATCCGGCGGCCGAGTACACGGTCTACCGGGCGCTCGCGGTCGCGGGCTGGGAGGGCGGGGGCGGCTCTCCGGCGACGCTGCCGCGGTGAGGGGGGCGGAATTCCCCCCGTCCCGTATCCGTTGTAGAGGGAGCGCCGCGCACCCGTATCCGAGCGCCGGAGCCGCCGTACCCGTCACGCGAGGAGCCTTCATGCTGTTCAGCCGCCACAAGAACCACCTCCCCACCCCCGAGGAGGCGCTGAAGGGCCGCCCCGAACCGGGTTTCGCCGTCCCCGACCGCCACACCGTCCTCGGCAACCCGCTGGCCGGCCCGTACCCGGAGGGCCTGGTCGTCGCCGATTTCGGCCTGGGCTGCTTCTGGGGGGCGGAGCGGAAGTTCTGGCAGGCCCCGGGCGTCTGGACCACCCTCGTCGGCTACCAGGGCGGCCACACCGAGAACCCCACCTACGAGGAGGTCTGCAGCGGCCTCACCGGCCACACCGAGGCCGTCCGCGTCGTCTTCGACCCGACGATCACCTCCTACGCAGCCCTCCTGAAGCTCTTCTGGGAGTCCCACGACCCCACCCAGGGCTTCCGCCAGGGCAACGACGTCGGCACCCAGTACCGCTCGGCGATCTACGCCCACTCCCCCGAGCAGCAGTCCGAGGCCGAGTCCTCCCGCGCCGCCTACCAGTCCGTCCTGACGGGCTCCGGCTACGGCGAGATCACCACCGAGATCCTCCCGGCGGGCCCGTTCTACGCCGCCGAGGCATATCACCAGCAGTACTTGGACAAGAACCCGGCCGGCTACTGCGGCATCGGCGGCACGGGCGTCAAGCTGGGTGACCCGTTCGAGACGAACTGGGGATCCTCTTGCCCGACAGGCGTGGCACCCGCCCCGGAAGTCACAGACAAGTAGAACGCCTCAGCTTGGCGACGCGTCGCCCACAGCGAGGGCGACCCGCCGACGTGGGACGCATGCCCTGTAGCGGGTCCGGGTCGCTTCGGCAGCAGCCCCGACCCGTCACCCACCGGCAACCGAGCCGAGGGGGTCAGTCCTTGCCACCACGTTCGCCATGGGCAGTCCTGGAGAAGGCGTCGTGCCAGGCGGCCTTCGCTCCGGAGTCGCCGATCCGGTACACGTCCACGACGGCACCCACGGCCACCCCGACGGAGAGCACCACTGCCACGACGCGGACAACCAGCGCGGACCGGGACGTGGCTGCCCGGGTTCGCTCCCTGGGGGCCGCCTCCGCCGACGTCGACCTGCGGGTCGTCCACCAGACCGCCGTCGCCAGCACGAACAGGCCCGCAGTCCAGGGAAGCAATCCATCGCCGAGTTCGGCGTGCCTGCGCACCAGGGCGTTGCTGTCGACATGCTCCTCCAGCCACTCGCCGGCCCCCGTGGCCACGGGCACGCTCGCCAGCGTCACCAGGGCCAGCAGTGGAAGCACAGCCCCCATCCGCCGGGCGGCACTCGGCCATACCGCGCCGACCACGACCGCCAGGGCACTCAGGGGAACGAACACGACGACGAAGTGCACAACCAGGACGTGTGCGGGCAGGCCGTTGACAACGGTGAGGCTCATCAGGTGTTCCCCCAGAAGTGCCCATGAGAAGGCCGCGCGCACGGGCGCCCCGTGCGGCAAGGCCCGTGAGGCGCGCCAGACTGTCACAGGAAGCTCTGAACTTCCTCTGAACCCGCCCTTCCAGAGGCCCGCGTCGGCCGGCTCGCCCTTCCTTGCCGAACAGCAGCCGCGGCTGCACGTTACTCTGCGCCTAGCCGTGCTCGATGACGACGGAGTGTTGACGTGGCCAAGCTGATCTACTCCGCTATCGCATCCCTCGACGAATGCGTCGAGGACAAACACGGCAATATCGAGTAGGCGGCCCCGACGACGAGGGGCCGCGTTCGTCAACGACCTCGGTCAGCAAAACCAATAGCTGATCTGGACGCGTACTACCCGTCACCGGGTACAGTCGAACGCTGGTGGGGTGTACTGACCGCAGCGTTACTGATTGCAGCATGGTCAACTCCGCTGCGGGACCGGCAATCGTGATCGCGTTGTCCCTTGCGACCGCCATCTGGTGCGCTTTTCAGGCTCCCGTGCCCTGTGGGGCGCCTGTACGCGAACACGACGACGGTTGTCGGAACAACGCATACGGGCTGCTCATGGGCTGCTGGCATCGGCAACACCGGTGGCAAAAGTTGAAGATGGCCATCTTCCGTCGCCAGTTCCGAGAGTTCTGCTCGGGACTCTTCTCAGACGCTGAGCACACCATCATCGCCTTGGCAGGCATCGGGAGTCTGCTGTCGGGGCTCGTCGCCCTCATCCCAGGACTCGCTCTTTGACCGCAGGGGACGCTGCGGAACGCCTCGAAGCCCCTCGGTCAAGATGATCAAGGGGCTTCGAGGATGTTCGACAGTTCTCAGGCGGCAGTCAGCTCGCGTGCCCGCTCGTTGAAGTCGGCAACCAGCCGGTGCCTGCCGAACGGCTTCATGCGCATCTGCAAGTCCTGGACGGCCTCGACAGCACGCGATGACTTGACCTGCCGCGTCAGAGAGATCGTCCGCACTCCTGCCGCATGCGCTGCCTCCAGGTCATTGCGCTGGATGTGCGAGGCGGCCAGTGCCGCATGCGACATGGCGCCACGGCGGGCGCGCTTCTGCTTGCGTGCATGTTCGATGGACCTCCGGGCGTGTTCCCTGGCAGGGCCCGCCTCGCCAAGATCGCGGAAGGTGTTGGCATGCTCCCCGTGCAGATAAGCCGGGTCAATGAACGCAGCCCACTCCTGTTCCTCATCGGGGCGCACGCTCTCGTATGAGGTCTCCGACTTCGCCACCGCCGACACGGCAGCACGCTTGTCGCCGAGCTTCGCGCAAGCTCGGGCCTCCAGCGCCCAGAGATCGGCGAGACAGGCGGGAGACGTCGCCCTGTTGAGCCCAGCGCGGCCTGACTGGGCCAGCCTGCGGCCTTCCTCCGGATGCCCGAGGAGCGTTGCCTGATCCGCCATCCCGGCCAGCACGTGAGCGCCAAGAGCGGGGTTGTGCGATTCCTCGGCGAGTCGGAGCGACTGGATCAGGTAGCGCTGCGCCGCACCGTGCTCCCCGTTGTCGTAAGCCATCCATCCAAGCAGATACGTCTGCTCGGCGGCTGCCTCACACAGGGCACGCCGAACCTGCTCGGTATGGGTACGGCGCAGCAGAGGGAACACATGGGCGTTCATGTAGGCGGCCAGGGTCAGACGGCCCGATCCACCACCCTGGAAGATGTCCATCTGCTGGAACACGCCGAACATGTTCCGAACGGCGCTCACGTCCTCCAGCCTCACCCTGGGGCCCGGCTTGGGCTGCTGGTCGAGCGTGCTAAGCAGCCAGTCGCGACTGGGTCCGATGCCCGCTACGGCGGCGAATGGTGCTGAGGCCAAGAACTTACGACGGTCCACGTCGGCCCTCCCCAGATCGGCAACGGCTTCCACGGTAGCCACGTAGGAAGTGCTGTACACAAGCCCTCTGTCCGCCGTCGTACTGTCGCCGAACCCCAGGTCGTACGTCGTGACGCGGTAGCCCATGGCCGCCGAGAACACATCGGCCAGGATGTCAGGAACAGGGGGTCGAGGGTGTTCTCCGGTCAGCCAGCGTCGAACGCTGGTCGCGTCGGGGGCAATATGCGGCTGGCCCCATTGCTTTGCTTGAACTCTTGTTCGTCGGGCTAACTCGCCTTGGCTCATTCCTGAGCGGTCCAGCCAACTGGAAAGTTTCTCGTTTGGCGTTTTCATGATTCACGGCCTTCGATCACGAGCGACTGCGGAACCAACACCTTTCAACACCCCTCCAGGCGCTACCCGCTGGCGTACCGCCGGAGTTGCCTAGGTGTACCCCCGCGACCGGGCGAACGGTCCGGGGGCGTGGTCAACGCTGACAAGGAGCGCCAACGTGAGAGAGCGTATCGTCCGAGTGGTCGAGCAGTCGCCGTTGTGCGCACATCGCTCCAACCGTGCGGAGGTGGCAGCTCGATGAGCGCACGTCCCCGACTGCTGCCCTGGTCCGACCCGAACGGGAAGCCCTGCTACCTCGTTACGGATCACCAGGGTTACGTCTCGCAGGTAGCGGATGAGATGGAGAACGTACAGCTCCGCACCGGCAACGAACTCCTCTCCATCGGTCGAGAGATGCTGAACAACAACAAGGTGAGCAACAGGGAATTACGGTTCCTCGGCAACCGCCTGTGTGAGGCCCTGCGCGACGCGCTGCGGGTGGCCGAGAGCAGGGGCGAGCGGCTTCCCGAACCGGAGGAGTGAGGCGCGGTGCCCGGGTGGTGCGCTGTGGGCACGCCGTCGGCGTCTGAGGCTTTGGGCGGGAGCTGCCACGGGGCGAGAGAACAGGGGGCCTTACGCTGGCCCGGCGAATCGGGCGGGCTGTTGCCCTGCCCGCGTTTGCGACCGATTGGCCCCCTGTTCTTCGAGGCTCGCCCCGTGGTGGCTGCCTAAAGCCTCGGAGGCCGTCGGCCCAAGCCACGCAAGCCCTGACCTCAGCGAGCGAACAATCGCGGTGGATCAAGGGCAGGACTCGGAGCGGGCGGTGGGCGTCCGGCCGGGACCGGCGGCCACGCCGCAGCCCGGCCGGGGCGGCCTGACCGCCCGGCGCGCCGCAGGCGCGCCCTTGAGCAAGTAAAGAAGAATTAGACGCAGATGCTGAGGGAGCCGGACGAACGGGGCTCAGGCCGGAGCCGACTCCGGACACTCACAGCCCGCCACCTCTGACGGGACTAATCCATAGATCCCGGGGGCCGTATCTGCCAAACTTGACTGCATACACGACGCATTGACCAGCAGGGGCACGCGTCCATCGACATTTCCGAGGAGCTTCAGGTGATCGCCCGCGACCAACGCTGTCGTGCCTCGGAGTCGCCTCATGTTCCGCGCAACAGCTCACGATCAAGGGGCTGCTCTTGGCCCCTGAAGAGCTTCGCAATCGCGTTGCCAAGTCCCGTGCCCGCCAAGGACTTCCACCGGTCATAGAGGATCTGGCGGTAATCGAACGCGCCGTGCGGGTGTTCTCGCTCGTCGAACGGGACACCCGCACAACACACCATCGTTCTAAGCGATCCAGTCGATGACGAAACGGTCCGGGTCCCACCTCTTACGAGGGTTCGCGGGTACGACACGAATGGCCCGGACCGCCGAGGAGACCACTGCACGCCGCTGGGAGTCGTTCATCTTCTTCCAGCGGCTCAGCATGTCCTCATAGCTGCCAACGAACCCCAGCAAGACGGCTTTCCGCGACACCTTTGCAAGCCGGGCCCGGTTGCTCTCCAACCTCTCCTGGATCGGTGCCCGGGCCACCATCCACTCCTTTCGGCTGATCACCTGGTTGCCGTAGTCCTGGGCCAGCCCCTCCAGCTCCTCCTCATCGGCCCGGACCTTCTCGTACAGCTCGTCGCCGTCCTCGTCCGGCTCGCGAAGACGCTTCATGAAGGCTGGCGACTCGAACGCCGCCAACACCATGTCCCGAACATGATCGTCTGTCCGCTCGGCATTCGTCGCCGTCCCACCGCATGCATCCGTGCCTGGCGTATTGGGGCAGACGTAGCGCGGTACACCGGACCGGGGCCGACCGACCATGCCCCATCCGCAAGCCTTGTCGGGCTCATCAGTCGGCTTGCCGCAACGAAGGATGCCGGACAGGAGATAACTCCGGCTGTCGCCACCGTTGCTCGGGCGCCGGTCCGGATCGCTGAGCAGCGCGCGCAGTCGGTCGGAGTCCTCGTGACTGATGATGCCGAGCCACATCGCGTCGCTCACGATCTCCCCTAGGAGGGGACGAGTGCTCTCCCATGAACTTCGTGGGGTGTGCTCCCTGCGCCCGCTAATCCTGGCGGACGCGAGCACGCGGCGGAGTCCGCTCGGCTTCCACGGGATGCCAGCCGCCGTGACAATCTTGCGGCTCTTCCAGTCTCGGCAGATGCTTGCCAGGCTCTCCCCCGCCAGTGCACGACGGGCGCCCTCTCGGATGATCTCGGCCTCGTCCTCACGCACGGTGATCCGGTCGTCCTCGTACCCGAAAGATCGCTTACCGCCTCCGGCGACCTTGCCCGCCTCGGCAGCCTGCCTCCGCTGCCGCTGCTGGCGCTCGGCCTTGTGCTCCGCCTCGTGCCGTGCGGCAGCTCCCAGCATCCGGGCGATCATGCGGCCGGTGGGGGTCGCAAGATCAATCTCACCGCTGACGGTGGCCAGCTCCAGACCATGCCGGTCGGCAAGATCGATCACGTCTTCGAGCTCTCGCGGGGAGCGGGTGAGGCGGTCCACATGCCAGCAGACGACAGCGTTGACCATGCCCTCGTTGATGTCCTCCAGGAGCTCCTGCCACTTCGGCCGGGGCGCTCCGGAGTATGTGCTGACGTCGTTGTCCGGGTAGACATCGACGACGTCCCACCCCCTGCGGGCGCACAGGGCGCGGCAGTCTTCTTCCTGGCGCGCGATGCCCAGACCCGCGCCGCCCCGGTCCTGACTGATCCTGACGTAGATCGCTGCTCGTCCCCATGGGTCACATAGCTACACCCTCGTAGGCACGGGCGTCTCCTGCCCGATCGGCGTGGCACCCGCCGAAGGCTGATCAGGTAGCAGAAGGTCCTGCGTCTGTACGGCGGGACGGCTCATGCCCCACCGGGATCGCGCCCACTGACGGCTGACGCGGCCGCTTCCAGGGCCAGGTGCCACGGATAGTTCTCCGGTCGGCCCTGGCCCGGTTTGTTGGGTACGAAGCCGCCTTCCCCGTACAGCACACGCACCCCCATCGCCCGCAGCGTGGCAACGCTGGCGTCGAACTGCGTGTGCTGGACGTAGGCGGCGTTGACGCACGGCATGGCCACGGTCGGGATGCCCTTGCCGATGGCCTCGGCGACGAATCCGACGATGAACTTCTCGGTGATCCCCAGGGCCCACTGGTTGATCGTGTTGAAGGTGGCGGGTGCCACGACGGCGACATCCGCGGGAGGCCAGACGTCCGGCTCCCAGGGCTGCTTGTACTGGCTGCGCACAGGGTGCCCGGTCAGCTCTTCCAACGCCGGCAGCTCGTCGTCAAGCCAGCGTGCGGCCGTGGGGGTCAACCCGAGGCAGACATCCCAGTCGGCCGCCTGCGCCCGTTCGATCACGCCGGCGATGTTCAGTACCGGCGGGGCGGCACTTCCGAACAGGTAGAGGACACGGTTCGCGGTCATGCGGGCAGTCCACAGTGCGGCACCCGCCATCCGCAAACCATGCCCGCCCAGGGTTCAGATCGCCGTTCACCGTCTTCGGCGGTCGCCGGGCGGGTAGCGTTTCCGTTGAGTCAGTCACGAAAGGGAGGCGTGCATGCCGCTCCCCGACGACGAGCACACGGGCGCTCGGATCGCACACCACCGGAAGCGCGCTGGGCTGACTCAACGAGGGCTGGCTCAGAGAGTGCCCTATTCGTACAGCCTCCTCACCCAAGTTGAGTCCGGGCACAAGCCAGCCAGCCCCGATCTGGTGGCCGCGGTGGCGAAAGCGCTGTGCATCGACGTCACGGCGCTGACCGGCCAGCCCTACGTCACCGAGCTGCAGCAGGACCGGTTGGCCGCACTGGTCCGTCCGATCCGTGAAGCCCTCGACCTCTACGACCTGGGCGCCGATCCGGCGATCACACCGCGTCCCACTTCTCAGCTCATCGCCGCTGCTCAGGCACTGTGCCAGCAGGTCCGGGCCACGAAGCTCCATGACGCTGCTCTTGATCTCCCAGGAACAATGGCGGAGATCACTACAGCCGCGTATCGGACGCCGTCGACCGAGCTGTGGGCTGCCCTGTCGAGTACCTACCGCACTGCGCACGACCTGGCCGTGAAGCTGGGCTACTACGACTTGTCCACGGTGGCGCTGGACCGTATGGACTGGGCTGCCTCGCGAGCATCCGATCCGTTGCTCTCCGCAGTGCGCCAGTACATGCGTGCACTCGTCTACTTCCGAGAGGGCGAGTACACCATCGGTCAGCGGCTCGTAGGGTCCGGGCAGGGGCTGCTGGAGCAGTCTCCGCAGACGCGAGAGCGGCATGCCGTCGCCGGGCAGCTTCACCTCGGGGCAAGCATCATCGCTGCCCGCGCCCAGGACGAAGATGCGGTAAAGAAGCACCTCACGGAGGCCCGGTCGTACGCGGACCGGACAGGCGAAGCAACAGATGTGCACTGGCTGTCCTTCGGCCCCACGAATGTCACTGTTCACGCGGTGTCCGCTCATGTCGAGATGCGGCACTACGGCGAAGCTCTGCAAGAGGCCGCGAAGGTACGGATACCGAAGGACTGGGCTGTCTCCCGCGCGGCCCACTTCTACGTGGACCAAGCACGCGCCGAGATGGAAGCGGGGCGCTCCGAAGCGGCCTTGAAGTCCATCGTGACGGCGCGGAAACTGGCACCGCAGCAGACGCGCTACCACGCAGGCGCGCGCGAAACCATCAGGGGCCTGATCCACTTGTCCCGGCGCACCCCGGACAGCCTGGATCACCTGGCCGCTTGGGTGGGCCTCTGACGCTTTCACCGCAGTAGCCCCCGGCTTTCACTCAACTGTGAAAGTTGGGGGCTTCGCATGTCACCAGCATGAATACTCAGCCGGTTTACACCCGCCACAGGACCCCGGCGACGCGGGCGTGCGCCCCGGGGCGTGGCCAACCTGAGGAAGCAGGTCGACATGCGGCACTGTATCGGCAGGGCCTTCGAACCGT
The DNA here is from genome assembly GCF_003595545.1 of Streptomyces sp. 11-1-2. Taxonomy (NCBI): domain Bacteria; kingdom Bacillati; phylum Actinomycetota; class Actinomycetes; order Kitasatosporales; family Streptomycetaceae; genus Streptomyces; species Streptomyces sp. 11-1-2. The sequence continues at coordinate 6,960,378 of NZ_CP022545.1, read as the reverse complement.
TGATGAGACTGCTACGGCCCGGCCAAGGACGTCATCGCACGGTCACGGTAGATCAGCCGGTGAACTGCGCTGATACCCCGAGGTTGCGACTGCCTCGTGTGCACCAGATGCCACGTAAGCCTGTGCCCCGCGGTGAGGACGTGCAGCTTGTCCGGCCGTATGTGGCGGCGCATGAGCGTCGGAAGAACGTGCCTCGGGTGGAGCTGCTGTGCGCGCCGCACGGGATGGTGGTGGTCAGGTGAGTACGCAACCGCGATTGCTGCCGTGGCCCGGCCCTGCTGGCAAGCCGTGCTACCTGGTAGCGGATGCGGACGGTGAGGGGTACCTGTCGCGGCTGGCTGACGAGATGGAAGCGGTCCAGCTCCAGATGGGCGCTGAACTCATCGGTCACGCCCGTCTGCTTCTCCGCGACCGGAAGTCGGACGTGCGAGAGCTCCGCTACCTCTCGGATCGCCTGATCGAGGCGCTGCGAGACGCGCTCCGGATCGCGGAGAGTCGCGGCGGGCGTCTGCCGGTGTCCGACGAGTGCGAGAGCGACGGACCGACCCAAGCGAACGAGGGGGACGGATGAGTCGGGCGTCAGATGGCCGGCAGGTCGGTCCCGCACCGGGGCGTGGTCTGCGTCCGAGGAAAGACGGCCTGCTTGAGCTGCCGCTTCACGTCCTCCGCCCCGGTCACGCGTCCCTGGCGTCGCTGGTGCTGACGGTGGTGGAAGCGGAGCAGCTCCACGCCGCCTTGTGCTACGCGCTCGGCGACGAGCCTGCACCTGAGGACGCGCCGGAGTGCCGAAAGCCGATCCGTTACCCGGGTGGCCGACAGAAGTACTGACGTCGCTGCTGCGTGTGAGGTGGCGATGCTGGCGCGGGTGACGGCGGCCCGGCTGGGCAGGGCCAGCTGATCGGGGCGGCCGGTGGCGGGCGCACGGTGCCTGAGTGGCACGTTGTGGGCACGCCGCCGGCCGTAGCGGCTTGGGGCGGGAGTTGCCACGGGGCCAGAGAACGGGGGGCTTTGCACCGGTGCCAACCGCCACGACTCCCCGCTGCTCGCCTCGGCCCTGGGCCGCCTGGACGACCTCGGACCGTTGCCCGACAACATCACCGTGCATCTGGACGCCGGCTACGACTCGGACAGGACCCGCGCTCTGCTCAACGCGCACGGCATCCACGGCCGCATCGCGCATAAAGGTGAGAAGGCACCGATCCTGGCCAGCCGGCGTTGGCAACCGCCTGGCAGAACGCCTTCTACCGGCTCGCCCGCTGCTACGAGCGGCGCGCCACCGTCATCGACGCATTTTTCGATCTCGCCGACACGGTCATCACCATGCGTAGCCTGATCCGACAGGCATGGACAACTCACCGCTGGGACGAACGCCCGAACCATCGGCCATGACCGCATGCCTATCCACACGCGACCTCTTACAGACTCCGATCCGGCGGATCGCGGAAAATGCCGACAGGGGAACAATTTTAAGCGCGCGCCGCATGAGGCGGAATACTTCACCGGAGGAAAACCGGGATGCTGATTTAGTCGGTCCGAGGCTGGTCGTCCGTCACGTTCGCCAGAAAGTTTCGATTTACGTCAATCAGGTGATCAAGTGCCGCTCTGGCGGCGACTAGACTGTCTATTGTGGACGAAAGGCGATTTCGCTCCTGATTCATTGCGGTCAAGGCTTGCCGGGCTCTATTCATGTTGGGCTCCGTCATGCAGGGGACCATCAGGGCGATGGTTCTGCTGGACATTCCGGCGGCCAGGAATGCCTGAATCAACGCCACCCGCTGGACATGATCATCGTCGTAGCACCGTTGACCGCTGGGGGACCTCGCGCTGACAAGCAAGCCCTGCTGCTCGTAGTAGCGCAGTGATCGACGGCTTGCTCCTGTCCGGGCGGACAGTTCACCGATCCGCACCTCAACCCCCCCCCTGCGCCGTGGGTCACAGCGACTTGCCCTTGACATCGATGTAAGCGTTTAGGTTAACCCCATGGCTCGCGATCCGCCGCCAGGGCACCTGGTTGCCGACCTCTCGCGTCCGCGAGCACAAAAAGGAGAAGTTCGTGATCAAGTTCGTTTTCATGATCAACCGTATCGATGGAATGACCTTCGAGGAATTCGTTGAGCATCACCGAAACCGCCACGCCCCGTTGTTCACCTCTATTCCAGAAGCACGGCAGTACGTAAAGAAGTACACCGTCTCCCACCCGGTACCCGCCGACGGGTATCCGAGCCCCGCCTACGATGGTCTCACTGAAATCTGGTTTGAAAGCTGGACGGATCACGACGCCTTCTTCGCGTCTAGGAATTACAAGGAGTTGGTGAATCCAGACGAGAGTAATTTCATCGATATGAATTCGGTGGCAGTAATGGTCACTGAAGAAAGGGTTGTGGTCTAACCCTTTGGGCTGTGCGCTTTGCGCCGCGGGCGATGCGGCGGGGCATCAAAGTGCTGGCGACAGGGCTGTCCGCACAGGACGTGGATCGTCTCGAGGGAGGCGGCACCGTGCCGACGCTCCCGCTCCTGCGCACCTTGGCCAAGGCACTGGACGCCACGCTGGACGTGTCGATCGACACTGAAGAAACCCGCGTCTCATTCGTGCCGCACGCCGCATAGGGCGCGGCAGTCCTTCTGGCGCCCAGACCCGCGCCGCGCCGGCCCGGTCCTGGCCGATCCCGACGTAGATCGTTGCTCGTATCCCCGCGGGTCACGTAGCTATACCCTCGTAGGCACGGGCGTCTCCTGCCCGATCGGGGTGGCCCCGGCGGAGGGCTGATGTCCGCTCTCTGGCCGACGTCCGCTCTCGCCGTCAGCCACGGTTGCGGGCCTCGCGGCCCCCGGGGACGCAGCCCGACGTGCCCCGACGTGCCCCGACGTACCCCGAGGTACCTCGGCGCCCCCGACCCACCCATGCGGCAACCACACCGGACAAACAGAATGGAAGGTGGAGCAACTCGGGCATTGGGCGCGGTAGCGCCATGCGCAAGAGGCGGTGGCCGATGACGGACGACAGCGGCGACGGGGGCACATGGGGCTGTGTCCCGGCGCACCTCGGCGAGCTGCTGGATCTTGTCGACGAGGCCGTCGTCATCTGCGATCGGGCCGATGGGCCCGTCCGGGGATTCAACCGCGCCGCCGCCCACCTCTTCCCCCGGCTGCGCCCGGGCGGGCCGGTGAGCATGTCGGCCGCCGCGCCCCTCGCCCGGGCCGCCGCCCGGCGGGAGGAGCGTTTCTCCGCCGCTTACGAGGGCCGCGGGCTCAGCGGTCGCCTGCACACCGCCGGTGGGCTCACGGTGTGGCTGGTCCATCAGGTCGGCAGCGCTCAGGAGGCCGAGGCCGCGCTCGCCCACGAGCGCGAGAAGTCGGCCTTTCTGGAGGAGACCACCCGGCGCCTGGGCGCCTCGCTCCACCACGGCCGTACCGTCCGTGCGCTCGTCGAGATCGTGATCCCGAAGCTGGCGGACGCGTCCGTGGTCGTCCTGCCCGTGAGCGGGCGGCGTACCCACTGGCACCGGGCGGGTCCGGGCGATGCCCGGTGTTCCGGGGAGGTGGCGGTCGAGACGCTGAAACGGGTGCCCAAGGTCGAGGACGCGCTGTACGGGCTCCAACCGCGCCCCACTGTCGTACGCCCCCAGGAGATGGCCGCGCTCGACGAGGTCATGCCCGGTGAGTTCGGTCGGGGCGAGGACGCGCTGGTGGTCCAGCTCGCCGCGGGGGGCGTGCCGGCCGGTGCGCTGATCATGCTGCGCGGCCCGGAGCGTGCCCGCTTCGACGACTCGGACATCGAGCTGGCGCATCGGTTCGCCGTACGGGCCGGACTCGCGCTGGCAACGGCGGCGCTCTACTCGCAGCAGGCGCACACCATCGCCGTCCTGCAGGCCAGCATGGCTCCGGAGCCGCTGCCGTCGGCCGACGGCCTCAGGCTCGGCGCCGCGTACCGACCGGCCGCGGAGGCTCTGCGCATCAGCGGCGACTTCTACCATGTGGCCCCTTCCGCCGCGGGCGGGGTCACGTTCTTCTTCGGCGACGTGTCCGGCAAGGGCGCGGAGGCCGCGGTGGTGGCAGGGCAGGTACGACAGAGCATGCGCACTCTGGCCATGGTCCGGACGGGGCCCGAGCCCCTGCGTGACCTGCGGCTGCTCAACGACCTCGTCATGAGCGCCGGCCACCGCTTCACGACCCTGGTCACGGGTTCCGCCCGCCCCTGCGACGACGGCTCGGTGAAGGTGGAGATCGCCAGCGGCGGCCATCTCTCCCCGCTCGTCCTGCGCGACGATGGAAAGGTGGCGGAAATCGTCTGCGAGGGCATGCTCCTCGGAGCGGTGCCCGATCCCAGTTTCGGCCGTACCGAGTGCCGTCTCGAACCCGGTGAGCTGATGCTTCTCTACAGCGACGGGGTCACCGAGGCACGCGGTGGTGCGAGCGGGCGGGAGATCTACGGCGACGAACGCCTCGTCGACGCGCTGGCAAGCTGCGTCGGCATGCAGGCGCCGTCGGTCGCCGAGCGGCTGGAACTCCTCACGACCGAATGGCTCGCCGGCCGCCCGCACGACGACATCTCCATCCTGACGCTTCAGGCACCTCCCCGCCGGGACGCACCACCGCACCGTCCGCCCGAGAGCAGCGGCGGGTCCGGACCTGCCGGGGAGTCCGAGGCCCCATGAACGGCACCGGGATCACCGACACCGTCCGCGCGGACTTCGATGCCTGCCTGGCGGGTGCGGACGAGGAGGGAGCGCTGGAGCTGGCCACCGGCCTGGTGACGAGCGGCGTGAACGCGGAGGACGTACTGCTCGGACTGGTGGCACCCGCCCAGGTGAGGGTCGGTGAGCGGTGGGAGTCCGGCGAGTGGACGGTGGCGCGGGAGCACGCCGCCACCCATGTCAGCCGACTGACAGTGGACGCGATCGCGTCCGCCGCCCGCACCCGCGAAGCCGCCCCCGGCCCCGCGGGGGGCGGCTCACCCCGCCATGTGCTGGTGGCATGCAGCGACGGCGAATGGCACGTTCTGCCCTCCCACATCCTCACCGAAGTGCTGCGACTGCGCGGCTTCCACGTGCGCTCACTCGGCGGCTCGGTCTCCCCTCACGAACTGCTCTCGGACGTCCATCAGAACGGCCCCGACGTGGTCGCTCTCTCATGCACCCTGTCGTGGAACCTTCCGCTCGCCCACCGGCAGATCGAGACCTGCAGATACGCCGGCGTTCCCGTCATGACGGGCGGGCCGGGGTTCGGCCCCGAGGGCACATGGGCGTACACCCTGGGCGCGGACCTGTACGCGGCCGACGCCCGTGGCGCCGCGGAAGCACTGCTCCACCGCTGGCCCCCGGCGCCGTGCGGGGAGTCGTCGGTCCAGGCCGGTGCCGTAGAGGCGTACGCCGTACTCGTCCGGCAACGCCCCGAGCTGCTCGAGCACATGACCCACGCGCTGCGTGACGTGCTCCCCGGCCTGCGGAGCCGCTCGGGCATGGAACACGAGGAGGCCGCCGATTTCCTCGGCCGGCTGCTGGATTCCCTGGCCGCGGCCGTATTCGTGGACGACGAGCGCGTATTCACCGGCCACCTCGCCTTCGCCGCGACCTACCTCTCCGCCCGCTCGGTGGCCCCCCGCTGCCTCCTCGTCCTGACGGATGCCCTGACCGACCATCTGCGCGGGTCCCCCCGGGTGCTCGCCACACTCTCGGCGGGGCGCCGATGCCTGATCGAGCTGGGGGCTTCCCGCCCGCACGGATGAACGGGGGGCAGCGACGGTCACACCGGACTGATTCGGCACGAGAAATTCGATCGAAAGGGCTGAACTCCGTCGCTAGCGTATGGCGGATGGAAATCCGGGCGTTCGAGGAGCGTGACTGGTCGCAGGTCTGGCCGATCGTCGAGCAGATTGTCCGCAAGGGAGACACCTTCTGCTACGACCCCCACCAGACCGAGGCGCAGGCACACGAGATGTGGGTGGTGCCGCCCCCGGGACATGTCGTGGTGGCCGTGGAGGGCGATCGGGTGGTCGGCACCTCGAATATGTACCCCAATCGGCCCGGCCCCGGCGCCCATATCGCCAGTGGCAACTTCATGGTGGCGTCCGAGGCGCGCGGCCGGGGTGTCGGTCAGGCGCTGGGCGAGTATCTGCTCAACTGGGCCTCGACCAGCGGCTTCGCCGGCGTGCAGTTCAACGCGGTCGCGGCTTCGAACGCGCCTGCTGTCGGACTGTACGAGCGCCTCGGGTTCTCCCTCATCGGCACCGTCCCGGGCGCGTTTCGGCATTCGGAGCTGGGGCCGGTCGGACTGCACGTCATGTATCACGACCTGGGGGCCTGACCCTGTTTCATGCTGGTCTCCCGGTTGGTCACGCGGCAGTTCGCGTCGCGGTGATCACCACCGTCGCGTACGGCATCGTGAAGCTGCCGCCCATCGCGTCGATGGCCGCGCCGACGCCCTCCAGCACTTCCGCCAGCTTGGCCGAGGGGAGCCGGGTGAATGCGCCCTGGGTGGGGATCTGGTCCAGCCACGCGTCCCGGGTGTAGGTCCGCTCCCAGTCGAACCGCCACTGCTCCGGTTCGCCGAACGCGCCCGCCTCTCGCATCCCGTCGGCGGCCTTGGTGAGTATCGGCTGGTTGGCGTCCAGGCCGCCCCGCGTCATCGCCCGGAAGTCGAACGGCACGTCGGGCACGGCCCGTTGGCAGATCGCGGCGACGGCTTCCGCCAGGTCGGGCGGGAGCTGGAAAACGTTCCAGAACGCGGCCAGTCGGGCATGGGGCCGCAGGACCTGAGCGGCCTTGACCGCCCCCGCGACCGGGTCGATCCAGTGCCATGCCTGGCCCGCGATCACGGCGTCGAATTGCCGCCCGGCCGGGTCCCAGGCTTCGAACGTCGCGACGTCGACCTCCGTCCCGAGCCGCCGCGCCACCTCGGCCATCCGCGCGTCCGGCTCGACCCCGAGCACCGTGCGGCCCGCCTCCTGGAACTGCCGGGCCGCGATACCGGTGCCACAGCCGACGTCGAGGATGTCGAGAACGTCGGGGACGTCGAGCCCGGGGCTGCCGGTGGTGATCCGGTCCACCATGGCTTGGGGATAGCGGGGCCGAGCCTGGTCGTAGCGTTCGGCGTCCGAGCCGAACGACTCCGCCATCTGTCGGTGTTGATGAGGCTCGCTCTCGGAAAACGGTAGAGTGGGCATACGCCCACTATGAGTGGGCGAGTGCCCACTCGTCAACGGAGCGGGCCCGATGAGGTGAGGAGGGACGCACGGTGCCGACAGGGGTGGCCATGCGTGACGTACGCGAGCAGCTTTTCCACGCCGCCGAGCGAGTCCTGCTCCGGGACGGGCCGAGCGCGCTGACCAGTCGGGCGGTCACCACGGAGGCGGGTTGCGCCAAGGGCGTCCTGCACCGGCACTTCACCGACTTCGACGCCTTCCTCGCCGAGCTCGTCCTGGATCGCATCACCCGGCTCGACCACCAGTCCGCCGCCCTGCGCGACTCCGCAGGGACCGGCGCCGTCGCCGACCACCTCGCCGACGCGCTGACGACCCTGTTCGAGTCGGTCGCCGTGGCCATCATCAGCCTCGTCACCTCGCGCGACGAGCTACGCACCCGGCTCCGCGAAACCACGCCGATCGGCGTACCGCTCCTGACGGAAGCCACAGCCATGATCGCCTCCTACCTCGCCGCCGAGCGGGACCGGGGCCGCATCGCGGCCGAGGCCGACATCGACGCGCTCGCGCCGACGTTGATCGGCGCAGGGCACCTGCTCTTCGCGGACCGCGAAGCCCCGCCGCCGGATGCCGGGGCCGTCCGCAAGGTGGTGACCACCGTCATCGCCGAGGCGGTGCGGGATGCGCGGCCCTGACACGACGATGCCTGCAGACAGAACCCGGCGGCCGACTCGTCCGCCCCACCACCACTATTGCTGGCGCTTCGGGCCTGTGCGCGTGCCCATGGACAGCGCGGACGCACATCACGGAAGATCTGGATCTACGACCGACCGGGATGTCCTATGCAGCACGCCCGTTCATCCATGGACCGGAGGCCAGACATGACCGCTGCCACCCGTGATCTGTTCGAGCGCTACCACGCATGCTGGGAGTCCCGCGACCCTGACCGGATCGCCGGACTCCACACGGCCGACTCGGTGTTCCATCTGCACTCCGGCCAGGACCCCGTACACGGGCAGGCTGCCATCCGTGAGGCGGCGGCCGGGATGTTCGAGCTGGTCCCCGACCTGGCGTTCGAGCTGGTCTCGCTCCGCGCCGGAGAGGACTTCTGGGTCGTCCAGTGGAAGCTGAGCGGCACGTCCGCGGCCGGAGGCGCGGTCGACATCGACCTCGCGGACTTCGTCCTGGTTGAGAACGGGGCGGTGAAGGAGAAGCATTCCTACGTCGACGGGGTGGCGATGCAGGCGGCGCTGGCGCCCGCCGGGGCTGCCTCTCAGTGATGGGAGCAGACCACCGGGTGATGCGCCGTCAGCGGCAATCGACGCTGCTACGGAACGGAGCGTTCACCATTCTCCAGGTACGCGGGCCGTTGCTCGGCCAGGGCTCGGAGCGCTTGGGCGGCCCGTCGGCGAGTGCGGGGCGGGAGCATGGTCAGGGCGTCGCCCGAGGGGAGGAACTCGCAGGCCGAGAGTTCGTGGTCGCGCGGGTACACGCCACTGATCTGGCCGGGCGAGAGAGTTCCGCCGTCGAAAACGAACGCGAGTTGGTCGTCCCAAGGGCCGTGAGGTGCGACCCAGTCGACGCACAGGAGCCCTCTCAGATCGACGGCGAGTCCCAGTTCTTCGCGGAGTTCGCGGCGCGCCGCGTCCTCGGGTGACTCATTCGCCTCGGCCATCCCACCGGGCAGGTCCCACGCTTCCTTGTACGTCGGCTTGACCACCAGCAGGCGCCCGGCGGCATCGCGCAGGAGAACGTCGGCCGATACACGTTTGCGTGCCTGCTTGGCGTTGCCCTCCGCCAAGTAGGCGTCCCATTCGGCCGTGCCCGGCCGGGGGCGGGTGGTCATATGGCAGCACCTCCGTCGGCGGAGGCCGGGGCCGTGCCGATCCCGGCCAGCAGGAGCGCCCGTTGCCGCCTCGTCGCCGCCAGACAGTCCAGGAAGTCCCGCACGATCGGCTCCGCGCCGTAGCGAGCCAACGCGTCTCCCAAAAGGTCGAGTTGCTGAGTGATGCGCAGCGATCCGAGCGTCACGCACTCGCCGAGGAGCACTCGCCCGACCTCACACGCGGCCTCCGGCTCGCCCTGCCGCGTACGGATCAGTGCCAAGGTGATCTGGCTGAATACCCGGCTCCTCGCGCGGTCGCCGGAGCGGAGTGCGATTGCTTCTTCGGCCGCTTCCACGGCGGCGGGCAAGCTGCCCGCATCCTGCAAGGACAGCGCCGCCTCACTCGCCAATGCGGGCATGTCGAACGAGCTGATCCACGGAGACGGCTCGGCCCCTGGCATCTTGGCGATCTCCTTCTGCGCCACAGCCAGTGCGCGGCGTGCCCTCTCGCCTTCCCCGAGCTGGGCGAGAGCTCGCGCCTCCATGGCATGCAGTCTGGCGATCAGCGTAGGGACACGGGGCCCGCCCATGACGTGATCACGTCCCGCTCTCGCCATCGATACGGACCTTCCCAGGTGTCCCCTCTGTAAGGCGAGATGACTCATGCTGGCCATGATGTTCGCACCCAAGGCCTGATCCTCTCCGGCCTTCGCCAGCGCCAGGGCCTTGGCGAAATGGTCCCCGGCCAGCCGATCATGCCCCGTGTCGTGGGCCATCCACCCAGCCATTTCCGTGAGCGCGGCAGCCGCCTGGAACGTTCGGGCGGAATCACGGCCGGTCTCGCCGCCGAAAACCCGTGGGCCCAGCGTGTGATGGAGGTAGTGGAGGACCGAGGCGTACAGATGGCCACCGCCCAATTGCCGGTCTGCGACGCGAAAGGATTCCACCGCCGCCACATCCGGGTCCGCTTGCGAGCCCGGTACCGGCTGCCCAGGCCTTGCCCGAGTGGCCATGACTCGCCGTGTTTCGCCCGCCTCCCAAGGACGAGGAGCCAGGCGCATCAACCCACCCGGGATACGCAGCCCATCGGCGATCTGCTCCATCTTCTCCACGCTCGTCACGCGCCCTTCGCCGCGTGCGAGCTTGCCGACGCGCTCAGGCTTCATGTCGCAAGCGTCGGCGATCCGCATGTAGCTGATGCCGGACCACTTGCGGGCGAGCGCGAAGAAGGCGCCGAAGTCGTGACGCAGCAACGCCGCGCGTACGTCCTCGCGAGCGAACAGTCGTTCCGGGAGGACGTTGGGTGCGACGGACTTGGCCAAGGAGCCACCCCCGGGGTCGCGATTTCACTGAACGTTGATCATCCCGCACCGAGTGTACCCAGCACGGGATGGTCGGGACCGCCGTTCGTCACCGTCGCGGCAGGACCCTGAGAGGCATTCACCAAAAGCGCGACGTAGTCGATCAGTTGGGAGACAATCACCGGCTATGGCCATCGACTACCGCAAGCGCCCCCAGACGCCCACCCCCGCGATCAGTCTGGAAAAGGTAGCCGCCCAGGCTCCGGGGCTGGTCAGCCTCTACAAGACGGCTGCGGTCTCGCTGGCCAAGCACGGCGCCGACGGGCAGCGTGCCGCGGTGTACCTGGTTCTGGACCGTTCCGGGAGCATGCGCCCGTACTACCGTGACGGCTCCGTACAGAACTTGGCGGAACAGGCGCTGGCCCTCGCGGCGAACCTCGATGACGACGGGATCGTGCCGGTCGTCTTCTTCTCCACGGAGATCGACGGGACGGCTGAGATCAGCCTTGATGCCTACCAGGACCGGATCAACCCCCTGCACGACTCGATGGGGCACATGGGCCGCACCAACTACCACGTCGCCATGCAGGCCGTCATCGACCACTACCAGTCGTCCGGAGCCGACGACCCGGCATTCGTCGTCTTCCAGACCGACGGCTCCCCCACATCCAAGGCGGCGGCAGAGCATGTGCTGTGCACGGCCGCGAAGCTGCCCATCTTCTGGCAGTTCATCGGGTTCGGTGACGACGAGTTCCGCTTCCTGCGCAGACTCGACGACCTGCCGGTGCCGAACCGGCGCATCGTCGACAACGCCGGCTTCTTCGCCGTCGGACCGACACCGAAGGGCCTCTCCGACGCCGCGCTCTACGATCAGTTGCTCCATGAGTACCCGCAGTGGCTCGCCGCCGCCCGCTCCACCGGTGTCCTGAAGGACTGAGGGCTGCTGAGCCTGGCCTTCCAGGACGTCGGCCACGACCGGAATACGTGTGTCGCACGGTCGTGACTGGGCCTACCCATGATGGGGATAGCCACGGACGGGAAGCGACCGCCCTTCCTCCGCAGCACAGTTGGCAGACACAAGAGACCCCCGCGATTGATGCGAACGGCCCGGGGGCGTGGCCAACGCTGTGTAGGAGCGTCAACGTGCAAAACCATATCCCCCGATTCGTGCGGTGGCTGTTGCGACCGCTGCTGCCCGCCGCCGGTCGTCATCGCGCCGGTGGGACAAGCGCTCCGGCGGCATGCGCGGCCGCGCCTACGCTGCGCCTTCCGCGTGTACATCAGGTGCATCGGGCGTCGGATCGGTCAGTGCTGCGCGGTGAGGACGTGCGGCTTGTCCGGCCGTACCCGGTGACGCATGAGCGTCGGAAGGACGTGCCCCGTGTGGAACTGCTGTGCGCTCCGCACGGGATGGTGGTGATCCGGTGAGTACGCAGCCACGATTGCTGCCGTGGCCTGGGCCTTCTGGAAAGCCGTGCTACCTCGTGTCGGATGCGGACAGCGCGGGCTATCTGTCGCGGATGGCTGACGAGATGGAAGCGGTTCAGCTCCGGATGGACGTTGAACTCATCGGCCACGCCGGCCTACTGCTCCGCGACCGGAAAGCGGACACCCGAGAGCTCCGCTACCTCTCCAACCGCCTGGTCGAGGCGCTACAAGACGCGCTTCGAGTTGCGGAGAGTCGTGGCAGGCGTCTCATGTCCGACGACGAAGGACCGGTACGAACAACCGAGGCGGACGCATGAGCCCGGCTCGACGGTTCACGTCGGAATGGCAGCTCGTAGCCACCCCGTCGGGCCTGCGTGTACACCGTGAGGGCGACGACCGTCTCACGGTGACACTTCAGGTAGTCCGCCTCGGGAATCCTGTGGCTCTCGCCCCGCTGGCGCTGACGGTGGACGAATCGGAACAGCTCCACGCGGGGCTGTGCTTCGCGCTCGGCCCGGAGGCCCCGCCGGTGGGGGCACCGGACTGTCGTCAGCCGATCCGCTATCCCGGCGGCCGACAGCGGTACTGAATACCGCTGTTCGCCCGAACACAGCTTGGAACGACGTGGTACGGCGCGGACAGCGGCACTCTTGCTCAGCCACCTCGCCCGGCTTGACCATGGGCGGGCCCCGTTCCCGACCAGCCGGAGGGCTCCGGATGCGCCCAGATGACCTCACCGGCCCGGAACTCCGGCTCTGGGAGGCATTCGCCGCAGGGGGTGAGGTCGATCTGCGTCCGCGCGGCGCGGTCGGCGGACCGGTGGTGGACGGCGGCAGTTGGGGGCCGGAGCGGCAGGTGCGGGCCTCGGTGATCCGTTCGTTGCTGCTGGGCGGTGCCGATGCCATCGGCGGTGAAACTCCGATGGTCCACCTGGTGGGTGCCCGGATATCGGGGAAGCTGCGCCTGGTCTTCGCCGAGGTGAGCTGCGTGCTGTGGCTGGAGGAGTGCTGGTTCGAGGAGGCGCCGCAGTTGTACGGGGCCACACTTCGAGTGACCAGTTTTGGCGGCTCGTGCCTACCGGGACTTGGAATGGGCGCCACGACGGTTGAGGGGAACCTCGACCTGATGGGCTGTCGCGTGCAGGGCAAGGTCAGCGTGCATGACGCCCGTATCAGCGGGAGCCTGCTCCTCCAGGGCGCGTACCTCTCCCATGCCGGCGATGTGGCCCTGGACGGCGCACGCCTGGAGGCGAAGGGCGTCGTCGGGACCGACGGATTCCGCGCCGACGGGGAGCTGCGACTGCTCCAGGCGCGCCTCAGCGACGGTCTGCTCCTGCGCGGGGCCGCGCTGCACCAACCTGGCGGTGAGGCCCTGTCCGCCCCCGGTATCCAGGTCCCCACGAACATCGATTGCGGCGAGGGCTTCCGCGCCGACGGAGCCATCACGCTGACCGGCGCCACCGTCGGCGGGTCGGTCAGCTTCGACGCGGCGTCCCTCACCCCAGCCCAGGGAAACGCCCTCTCCTGCCAACACCTCCAGGCCGGAGAGCTGCTCCTGCGCCCCGCACGGGCCACGGGAGGCATGGACCTGCGCCACGCCGCAATCGGTGTACTCCGGCTCCATGACGACGGTCACGAGCGGCCGCCGCTCCAACTCGACGGGCTGGTCTACCGGTCGCTGGAACCACACCTGGCCGTCAACGACCGCCTTGAGCTGCTGAGCCGCGATCCCGACGGGTACCGGCCCCAGCCGTACCAACAGCTCGCCACCGTCTACCAGTCCATCGGCCAGGACCGCGATGCCCGGACCGTGCTGCTGACCCGCCAGCGTCACCGCCGCACGACCCTCCCCTGGTACGCCCGGGCTTGGGGGTATGTGCAGGATGCCACCGTCGGGTACGGCTACTTGCCGGAACGTGCCGCGGTATGGCTGCTGGCCCTGCTCGCCACCGGAGCCACCGTCTTCGCCCTGCACCGGCCCCATCCGCCGAGTGGTACGCCCCATCCGGTGTTCAACCCCGTGATGTACAGCCTGGACCTGCTCCTTCCCGTGATCGACTTCGGCCAGGAGCGGGCGTTCCAGCCGACGGGGCCGACCCAGGGGATCGCCTGGCTCCTGATCGGCGCGGGCTGGCTGCTGGCCACCGCCCTCGCCGCGGGCATTACCCGGGTCCTCTCCCGCCAATAGTCAGAGGTTGATCAGGCACGGGAGCCACCAAAGGTTGCCAGGCGGCTCAGCGCTCGCATCGCCGCGTGCTCTATGCGGGAAAGATCATGGAGGATGGCGCCGGCCCGGACGAGGCACTGCGTATCGCCTGATGCACCGGCGCGGGTGATGAGTGCGGCGGCCTCCGTCCATAGGGTGGCTGCCTCGGTGTACAGCCCGTGACCGGTGCGCAGGTGGTCGCTGTCGAGCAGTTGGGCGCATTCGGCGAGGAAGTCGCGGTAGAGGTTGCGGAACAGGGCGCCGCCGGTACCGGCCCGCTCCATCAGGAGGGCGGCCTGCGGTAGGTCCCGCTGCGGGTTGTCGGTTCGCTGGAGCCATGTGCGTACCTGCTTGCCGGCCTTTTCGATGCCTCGGTGGCCGAGGTTGGCGATGGGCGGGTTGAGGAAGGCGTCGGCGCAGGCGGTGATGGCGGGAATGATGTGGCCCTGTGGGGAGGGCAGGTTGCTCGGGGCGGTGAGGGTGAAGGACCGGTGCTTGGCGGTCATCGGGCCGCGCGCGGCCCTGGCCCGGGCGAGGCTGGTCAGGCTGGTGGATACCGTTCCGCCTTGCTGGTCGGTGTCCACCAGACAGGCGTCGTGGTCGTCATAGCCGTACATGGCGACGACATGACCGCCGAAGTGCACCTTCGATCCGAAGTAGTCCAGGTGGTAGCTGTCGAGCTGCAGGCCGACGGGGCGGCCGGCCTCGATGTGGGCCGCCACGTTCTCCCATGCCCGGCGGGGGGAGGTGGTCTCCTGGACCAGGAGGTCCAGCCCGAGTGCGGTGGCCAGGTTCCTGGTCAGCTCGAAGGGCTTGACCCGTCCCCCGAGGAAGGGGAAGCCCATGCTCTTGCTGTCCCAGTAGATGAAGGACAGGCCGGAGCCGAGGCCGAAGAGCATGGGCTCGGAGAGATCGAGTCCCTGGTGCCGCAGCAGCACCCCCAGAGCCGAGGTCTCGCAGTGCTGTGTACCGCGGGCCTCAAGGTCAATCACCGTGGTCATGACGTGCTTTCCTGGACGGGGATGATCAGCCGGGTCGTCCATTCCTCCTGCGGTGCCTCGGCCGGCCCGACCAGATAGACCTCACGTACCGGCGCTTGCGGACGCAGCCCGCGTTCGTGGACAGCGGCGAAGAGAGCGTTGTAGGCCAGGGGCAGCTGGGCATAGGGCCCGATGTGCACGGTCGCGGCGACGGGTCCGCCCGGCAGCGTCTGGAACTCCAGGCCGGGCGTCCCCTCCCCCTGCGAGGTCCGCGCTCCGACGGCGATCTCCATCCGCTCTTCCAGATCCAGCGGATACAGCCCCCACAGCGGCGGCTCCCATGCGATTCCCTCCTTGCCGAGCACGGGCAACAGCCCGCCCACGCATGCCCCGAACGTCTCGCCGATCTCCTCGAAGGCGCAGACCGCCCGCACCACCGCCAGCCGTCGCTCCGGCTCTCTGCCCATCGTCACCTCATAGCCGGGCAGGCCGCCCTCCGCCAGCCGCTCCAGCATCTCCAGCCGTGCCTGATCCCTGCTGATCCGCTCGGCCAGCCGGTCCCGTTCGGCGCGCAGGATCTGGGCCCTGGATTCAGGCTCGGCGGCCAGCGCCCGGGCGATCACCGCCAGGGGGAGATCCATTTCGCGGAGCAGGGCAACGGTCAGGGCATCACGTGCCTGTTCAGGCGCGTAATAGCGGTAGCCGGAATTGGCGTCCACGCGGACCGGAGCCAAGAGCCCCGTCTCGTCGTAGTGCCGTAGCTGCTTGATGCTGAGCCGGCACAGGCGGGCGAAGCGCCCGATGGTGAGGAGTCCTTCGTGCATGCCGCCATGGTGGACTCTCCGACGGTGGGAGAGTCCAGGGCTGTCGCGCCCCGTCGGTACGATCAGTGCGGAACGGGAATTCGTCCCACGGAGGTGCGGGTCATGTCCGAGTCGAGCGTGTCCGGGTCCGGGGGTGGGGTCGGCCGGAGTGATTCGCCTGCCGTTGCGTTGGGGCCCACCGCCGTTGTTCTCGGTGTCTTCTCTGTCGGCGTTTGGGTGCCTGCGCTCGTGTTTGTCACTTTTCCGTGGACGACCATCGGCGGAGCGCTCGCCATTGTCCTCGGCGCCATGGGCATCCACCACGCCCGCCGCGGCGTCGGGCGACTGTGGGCCGCCGTCGCCGGGACGGCCCTCGGTGTGGCGGGGTTCGTCGGCACCACTGCTCTCCTCTGGAGCTTTGGCGGCTAGGACTTGTCCGGCCGATCATGTGACTACTCGCCGTCCGGGTCGTTGATGTGGACATGGGGCGGGGTGACTTGAGCGATGCTGAGTGGGAACGGCTGCGGCCGTTCCTGCCGGTCAGCAATAGGCGTTGTGGCCGGTGGAGGGATCACAGGCAGGTGATCGACGGGATTCTGCACCGGGTGCGGACTGGTGTGCAGTGGCGTGACCTGCCGGAACGGTTCGGGCCGTGGAAGACGGTCTATGAACGGCACCGGCTGTGGTCGGCGGACGGGACGTGGGAACGTCTGCTGCAGCAGGTCCAGGCTGCGGCTGACGCGGCGGGTGAGATCGACTGGGACATCTCGGTGGACTCCACCATTGTTCGCGCTCATCAGCACGCGGCCGGCGCCCGGACCGATCCGCCGCCGATCCCGGCATCAAAGGGGGCCGAGCAAGCAGAACACCAGGGCGAAACAGCGTGGCAGAGCCTGCATGCCCGCCTGGTGGAGGTGGTGCAGGAAGTGAGGGCCTGGGCCGCTCGCGGGGCGGGTTCACCAGCAAACTCCACCTGAGCGCCGACGGCCGGTGCCGCCCGCTGTCCCTCATCGTCACACCAGGCCAGCGGGCGGACTGCACCCAGTTCACGAAGGTGCTGGACAAGATCCGCGTTCCTAAGCTCGGCCCGGGCAGGCCCCGCAAGGGGCCTGACAGCCTCGCCGCGGACAAGGCCTATAGCAACGGACCCATCCGCAAGTACCTGCGACGCCGGGGAATCCGGCACACCATCCCGGAGAAGGCTGACACCCAGGCCGCCCGCCTGCGCAAAGGCTCACGCGGCGGACGGCCACCCGGCTTCGATGGAGAGCGGTACAAGAAACGCAACACCATCGAACGAGCCATCAACCGACTCAAGCAGCACCGGGCCGTGGCCACCAGATACGACAAGCGCGGCTACGTCTTCCTCGGCACAGCCACCGCAGCAGCACTCGCCATCTGGCTCAGAACATGATCGACCGGACAAGTCCTAGTGCCGTGGCCGGGCGGGTGTGAGTGGGGCCAGGGCGGTGGGCCGTACCGCGTCGGCGGCGGTTGAGCCGAGGAGTAGTTGGGTCAGGTTGTGGGGGTGTGCCTGCTCGTCGGTGGGAGTCGCCGCTGTGATCCGGTCCAGGCGGAAGCCTCGGCCCGCGCGGCGGGTGCGGCACCAGGCGATGAGGTACCAGCGGCCGTCGGCGGTGAGCAGTCCGGCCGGTTCCACGATGCGGTTGCTTTCGTGTCCTGCCGCGTCGGTGTAGGACTTCTCTGCACCAAAGCGCTCTTCGGGACCCTCCGCCATGTTCGGACCTCTCCTCCGTGCCGCACACCGAGTCGGTGATCGGTGAGATGTGGTGAGGTGCTCTGTGGGGGGTAAGGCCATGCCATGACAGATGCCTCAGCTGTGGTCCCGCTGGTTACCGGGCTGGGCGGCGCCGTGATCGGAGCCGTAGTCGCTGTTTACGTGCCGGCGCGTCAGCGACGGGATCAAGCCCGGCAAGAAGAGCGTTCTCTCCAGGAGAGCTTGCTCCGCGAAGAGATCAGGACGCTGACCCACCTGCGCACCACAGGTTGGGCCTGGCTGCAAGTCCTCCTCCGTGCTCACCAAAGTCTCCAAGGCGGGCTTGACCTTGACCTCACCCGATTCGACGACGAAAACACGAAGGCCAGCTTCAAGTCGGCCTTCGCTGGCTATACCAGAATGTCGCTGCCGACGACTGACCCAGAGTTGGAGCGTCTGTCTGCGGAGATCTTCGACGAGCTACAGGACCTTTCACGCAGGCTCCGCGAGCGGATTGTCGCAGGCTCCCGTACCGAACAAGGCGTTCCTGACTCCTCAGGGCAAATTGATCGGATCAGGGAACTACGAGCGGCACTCAACGTAAAGCTACTCGAGCGGATCGAGCAGATCTCCAGGCAGCTGCTGTGAACCGCCCTGCAGGCCCGCTCCACGCCCGCATGACCCCTAATCGCCATCGCCGATTCAGCCGCCGGGACTGATCTCGGTCAGTTAACCGACCAGGCTCTGCACCGGACCGCCGTCCTGGTGTCCGCGCTGCTGATCACTCTGGTGCGAGGCGGCTATGAGGGATAGCAGGGATGCCCAGGTCCACTGGCGGCAGCTGCTGCGACCGGTTGACCTGGGCCCGCTTGGAGCGCAGGAACGTCAGGGTCAGCTCGATGCCTTCGACCTCGCCCTTCCAGCCCTGGGCGATCGCGTGCTGGCGGCGGGCAACCAGGTCGTCCTCCAGCTCGTCCAGCCGGGGCAGCATCGTCGGGTTGATCGAAAGCATGGGGCATCTGATGCAGGCTTCTCTGAACTAGGCGCTTCTGGCGATCAGGGAGGGGTCGGTCATGGGGCATGATTGGGTCATGGAGTTGACCTCGAAGCGAGCACCCCGTGGGGCTAAGGCCCCGCTTGTTCTGCTGCTGCGCGGGCTGACTTCAGCGATTCGATTCATCCTGGCGCTGCTGACCGCCTGGGTGTCCGGTCGACGGCTTCCGGCCCGGGGACATCATGTCGTCCGCCCTGGTCCCTCCCTGTCGGCTGCTCAGTCCAGTTAGGAGCTCCTTCCCGTGCCCTGGGTGCGGGAAGGGATCACGCGTGCCCGCTGGGAGGGCTGTAGTAGCGCGCCCTTCTCCCACCCCTCGTTCTCGATTCGAGGGGAAGAGTAATGCTCCGTTTTTGGAGGATCGGCCGTAGGCGCCAGGCTCAGGGCCAGGCGAGCGACCGCAGCGCCGAACTGTCTGGCAACGACACAACTGCTCCCGCTGACATTTCCCGCGCTGCCGAAAGCCCGGATCTTCGGAACTCCATCGCCAGGGGGGCCGCTGAGGGCACTGCTCGGGAGTCGGTGAAGGAGCTCTTTAGTAACCTGTTCCGGGACTGATCATGAAGGCCGTGGCGGCGCCGCGTAGGCGATGCGGGGCCGCCCGGCCGACCATCAGACTGTGAGCTTGCTCTCGGCGTCCCCGAGACTGACCTTGAGTCCTTCGATCTCACCGAGCCAGCCCTCCGGTGTCGGTGATGGTGGGGAGGCCGAGATCGACGACGCTGCGGCTTGTGGGGAGACGGTCGATCTGGGCCAGTTTCTCTTCAGCGCCGGCCAGGCTGACCTTGAGTCCTTCGACCTCCCCGAGCCAGCCCTCGCGCTCGGCCTCGTCGATCCGGGCGATCAGGTTGTCGCGGATGTCGGTCAGCCGTGACCGTTGGGCTGGATCAGGCCGGAGGAGCGAGCATCTGACACAAGCGTGCTCATGGATGCAGGGGGATCCGAAGGCGCGTGCGCAGGTGCCGATGGACACCTTCCGCTTCTCGAAGTGGGCGAGGAAGGCGTCCCACTCCTCCTCTGTCGGGATCCGGTACTCCTCGCCGGGGCGGGAGGCCCGTCGGCGGGCGATGAACGCCCGGTGAGCTTCGATCGTCTCGGCAGGGTAGACCGCCTTGTATCCGATCGTGGTGTCGATGTTCTTGTGACCGCAGATGACCTGAGCAATGTGCGGGGGCAGTCCGTTCATGATGGCGTCGGTGACGAAGATCCTTCGAAAGTCGTGGGGAGAGAAGGACAGTGCCTCACCTTCGGCGTTGGTCAGCCCGGTCGCGGCCAGTGCATTGATCAGCAGCTTGCGGATCGCGGTCGGTGTGAAAGCGCGGTGCTCGGAGCCGATGCCGCGCTGGAACAGCAGCGGCATCGGCGGGTTCCAGACCTTCTCGCGGACGTCATAGGCGGCCACCAGCGGAACCATCCCGCCGGGGCCGCGCAGTCGACTGATGATGGCGCTGAGGACGTCGGCGAGTTCCGGGCTAACCAGCAGGAGTCGCTCGGTGTCGGTCTTGGAGCGAGCGATCCGCAGCAGCGGGACGACCTCACCGGTGGACGGGAGCCGGTACTGGGTGATGCTGTGGTGCGTGAGTTCCAGTAGTTCCTCGTTGCGAACGCCGGTCAGACGCAGGACCTCGATCGCGGCGAACGCCCAGAACGCTTCCTCTTCTTCATAGGACAGGTTCCGCCGGCGCCCGCTGGAGGTCTCCTCGGCCCACGTGAGGTGACCTGCGGCCTTCGGAGCGATGGCTCTGCGCAGGGCTCCGCCGGTGCCTGGGATCAGTTCTCCGGGCTCGGTGTCTCCCGCCGCCTGGAGCAGGCCGGCGGCTTCGCGGCGCCGCCGGTCGGTGGTGCTGACCAGGATGGGGAGGACGGGCAGCCGCTCGCGGGTGCGCTGATCCATCCGGGCTTTGCGTCTCTTGCGTTCCTTTGCCTTGTGGATCTCGTCGTCGCTGATCGGACAGGGCACGGCCCATGGCCCCCAGCGTGCCGGTTCCTCGGCCGCCCATTGCGCGATGTCGAGGTAGAACGCCCGGACGCGCATGAGTTCGTCCTTGGCGTTGAGCCGCGGGCTGGTGACCTCGACGCTCTTGCCGTCGGGGCCGACGACGGTGCGCTTCTTGACCTTCAGGTCGTCCTTCCAGGCGCGAGCCACCGCCGGGGGCAGCCGCAGTGAGTCGATTCCCGGTGCCAGAACTTCGATCCGGGCCCAGAACAGGCCCGCGAGCGTGCGCGAGATCGCGTCCAGGCTGGCAAAGTCCAGCGATGGTTGGCGCTCGCGCAGATAGTCCACGATCACGTCGCGTACCGGTTGGGATCGGATCCGGTAGCGGTCCACCAACTCTTCGATGCTCAACTGGCCCAGGGCGAGCCCGAAGGCACGAATCGTGGCTGGGGCATCCTCGGGGAAGATGCCCATGGCCCGCAGCCGCAGGTAGAAGTCGACCTTCTTCTGCCCGCCGCGAGCGTGCACCCGGCGCTGGGTATCGACGAGCTCCACGCAGTCGCCGACGGTGATGTCGCCGATCCGTCCGCCCTTGCAGGCCAGCAGGGTGGCGATCCGCGTCGCGGCGATCTGCGCATCCTTGCGCGAGCTCGCTGGCCCGGCGGCGGCCAGCTGGTGCAGGCGCGCGAATCCGTCCGGGTCTCGGACCTGGGCCATCACAGAGGCCAGATACCGGTGCGTGCGGGTGAGCATCCACGGCAGAGCAGGACGGATGACGTCTCCGCAGATCAGCATGAGCAGCCCGGAGGCCAGGTCTTCCCGGTCATGCGACGGTGAGGGCCCGCGCTCGCTCAGCCACCGCTGTGGGAGCTCCACCCAGGCGGCTCCGCACAAGTCCTCGGCCCCCGTAGCCATCCAGCGCTGCTGCCACGTATCCCCGGGCTGGCTCGACAGCCAGTGCAGCAGCTTGGTCACCCCACGGCGGCGTCCGGCTCGGGTGCCGTTCGCCGCAGGGAGGAACGGTGGCGCCGTCAGGCGTCGCAGCGTCTCCTCAGACGACTGCGCGGTCTGGGACCACCACCGTTCCGCAGTCCGGGCCGGGAACTGCTCCCGCAGCCGGCTGTTCCGCGCCTGGGCCTGCTCCGCGGTCGCGTTCGTGACCTCCAACGTCTTGCGCGTCGCGTGCTTGACAATGGCCGTCATGACGAGCGCCCGAACAGGACGTCCAGCGACGTCGGGTCGTAGCCCGGTGCCGGCGGCGGAGGCGCCGGCTGGATGTTCTCGCGGGCCTTGCGTGCGTGGTGCGCCAGCACGCCGGCCACGACCTCGTCCTTGTGCGGCGTCAGATATACCTCCGTGGCGGACAGGTGAGCGTGTCCGAGCACCCACTGCACGTCGGACAGCGTCAGCTTCGGGTCGCGCACCATGCGGGCGGCCGCGCTGTGCCGCAGGTCATGAAGGGTCCAGTCGGCGCCGAGCGAGGCGTTGACGCGCTCGAACATCCGGTGGGCACCGTGGTAGGTCAGGGGTCGGATCGGGTCCGCCGTGTCCACCACACCGGCTGGGTGCGACCTCGCGCAATCTGGCCTTGCACCTCCTGCTGGTAGAGGCGCAGCCATACGAATGCGTCCGCCGATGCCGGCACCTGCTGGACCGCCCGCGAGCCCTTGCGCACCACGCTGATCAACTGCTGGCCGGGGTCGACATCGCGCTGACGCATGCCGATCAGTTCCGAAGCCCGCACCCCGGTGGAGATCCAGAAGGCGACCAAGGCCCGGTCGCGGTTGGAGGGCAGTACCTCGAACAGCTTGTTGAACCATGCTTCCGGAATCGAGCGCGGGATCCGCCGCGGCAGGCTCGGCCGGTAGCGGCCCACCCGCTCGGGCCTCCAGCCGTCCATCGGATTGTGGTGCGCGTGAGCCCGCCCAGAGCGGCGGGACAGATCCAGCGGGAACGGGTTGAGCAGCGGGCCGGTCCCCGCATCGCGGTGCACATCGTAGAACCGGCGCAGGACCGTCTCGCTGTGCACGACGGTGGCTGGAGCGTATCCGGATCCGGTCGACGGCTTCCCGGTCACCGGGTTCGCGGCACCGGCTCCCCGTACCACTCGCGGGCCCTGGGCCTTGACCTTCCTGGGTTTGACGGTCTCTTGGATCCAGCAGCTGAAGTCCCGGGCCTCCCGACGGGTCGCCCGGTCCCAGGGAACGTCCACGGCCTGCAGGAACCGCCACCACCGCAACAGATCCATCCCGTAGGAGCGAACCGTTGACGGCGCTTTTCCGGCCGCCAGCAACTCCTGGAAGTAGACGGCGACCGCCTCGACGGCCGCTCCGTCGGGATCGATCAGCCGGTAGGGCTCGTACCGGTCGCCGGTCTCCAGCAGCCGACCCCACCGGGGAACCACCAGGGCCACCAAATCTCGTCGGGGAGCATCGTTCATCACGACCGGTGAACGTAGTGCCCGATGACTCCATCCGCCCACTGAACTGGGCAATCTCCAGGATTCGTTCAGTCAACGGGGCGTGCTCATGCGCGCACGGCGTTCCGTATGGACGTCCGCAGGAGCCCAGCTCAACCTTCCGCTTGTCGAAGTGCTCCTGGAACTCCGACCACTCCTCCGAAGTGGGGTCCCGGTATTCCTCCTCCGGCCGCAGCTGACGGCGCTGGTCGAGGAACTGCTGGTAGTGCCGCACGATGTCGTCGTCGAAGACCGCGACGTAGCCGCGAGTGGTCTGGATGTTCAGGTGGCCGAGCAGGGCGGCACCGATGTGGATGGGCAGCCCGGAGTTGACCAGGTCGGTGGCGAAGATCCTGCGGAAGTCGTGGGCGGAGAACGCCGTCCCGACGAACTCGGGGTGGGTCTTGGCCAGCTCGGTGCAGCACTTGCGCAGGCGGCGCCAGATGGTGGTGTTGCTCATCGCCTGGCGTTCCAGGCCGGTCTGGGTCTGGAACAGGTAGGGCAGGGACGGGCACCACACCTTCTCGTGGACGTCGTACCGGGTCGCGATCGGCACCGTTCCGTAGGTGCCGCGGTGCCGGCGGATGACCTGAGCGATGACGTGGAACAGCTCGGCGGACATCGGGATCACCCGCTCGCGGTCCGTCTTGGAGGGAGTGACGACCAGGAGCGCGACGACCTCGCCGTTGGGACGCTGGTAGTTGCGGACGCTCAGGTGGGTCAGCTCGGTCAGCTCCTCGATCCGCAGGCCAGCGTGCCGGAGCACCTCGACGACGGCCCAGTCCCAGAAGGCCGCGGTCTCGTCCCGGGAGACGGCGACCAGCTCGCCGGTGTCCCGGTTGACCGCCCGGACGGGGAAGGACTTCTCCGTCTTGGCCCGCTTCAGGTCGTACTCGCTGGCGCTGCGCTGCCACTGTGCGCCGGCGGCGGTGAACCGCTCACCGGGTTCGACGGCCTGGGCGGCGGCGAGGATCTCGCGCAGCCGCATCCACCGGTTGGTGACGTGGTCGACCAGCAGCGGCAGCAGGGGCTGGCGGCCGCGGGTGCGTTCGGCCATCCGTGCGTGGATCTCGCGACGGCGGACGTTGAACCAGCGCAGTTCGGCGTCCCGGACGGGGCAGGGCACCGACCACGCCGCCCAGCGCTCGGGTTCGGCGACCGCCCAGCTCTGCAAGTCCAGGTAGAAGGTGCGGACCTTGAGCAGCACGCCGTCCATGTCAAGGCGGGGCCGCCCGCCGGGCAGGACGGAGATGGTCTCCTTCCACTGCTGGTAGGTCTCCTCGCTCAGCCGCAGGTCGGCCTGGTCGGGGTTGACCTTCTCGACGTTGCTCAGAACGTGCCGGGCAGGACCCGGGCCAGCTGCCGCAGCGAGGAGTGGTCCAGGTCGGCGGCGCGGCGGCGAAGGTAGTCCACCAGCAGGTTGCGCACGTTGGTGTTGCGCAGCTGCTGCCGGTCGACGAGTTCTTCGACGCTCTTCTGCCCGCCGACGAGGGCGGCCCGCAGCACGTGCGGCGCCGACGGCGGGAAGTGGCCCGACTCGTAGAGGATGTGCCAGGCCGCGATCGCCGCGTAGTTGTACTCCTGGCCGCGCTTGGTGGCCCCGCGGGTGAGCTGCTTGCGCCGCGACTCCAGCGAGTAGTGCAGCAGCACCTCCGGCGTCAGGTCGGCCAGGGAGATCCCGAACACGGTCAGGGCGCAGGCGACGTCGAACAGCGCGGTGCGCCGGGCCGCCGGGGTCGCATCGGAGGCTTCGACCGCGGTGTGGAACTTGTCCAGCAGCGGGTCCTTGGCCACCAGGCGGAAGTCGAGCGCGTAGTTCGGATAGGTGTGACCGCGGAAGGCGTCCAGGCTCGGACGGATCACCCGCAGGCAGAACAATTGCCGGGTGCCCGAGATGAACAGCTTCCGCAGCTTCTTGTCCTCGCCGCCCAGGTCGCCGGGATTCGTGCCGTACTCGTCCAGCCCGGCCGCCACCCATCGCTGCTGCCAGGTCGTGCCGGGGAACCGCTGGAGGTGTTCGAGGATCGTCACCGTGCTGAGGCGGCGCAGCCGGCGCCGCTCAAGGCCCTCGTCGTCCCAGGCCGTCACTACAGCGTCGGCCACCTTGGTCAGCGAGGCCCGGGAGAGGTCACCGGCCGGCCGGGGCGGGTTCTCCGGCGCGGGCGGCGGCGCGGGCTGGATGACCTTGGTGTTCACCCGGTCCGCCGGCGCCTCCCGCAGGGGGTTGCGCTGGATGCGTCCGGTCGTCGGGCCCATCGCCCGTGCGTTGTAGCCAGCGGTACTACCGGGCACCGAACACCGCCTCGACGTCGGCCGGATCGTAGGTCTGCGACCAGCGGATTTCCTGGCGGGGACGCTGGTAGTGCTCGGCGAGCTTGTCCATCAGGTCCTCCAGGCCGACCGCGGTGTAGCGGGCGGTGGTGCTGAGATGCGCGTGCCGCAGGATCGTCTGCACCTCCACCAGCGTCAGCGAGGGATCGCGCGCCATCCGTGTGGCCGCCGTGTGCCGGGTGTCGTGCAGCGTGTAGTTCGTGCCGAGCACGGCGTTCGCCCGCTGGAGCACGCGGCGCATCGCCCAGTAGGTCAGCTGTCGGGGATCACCCCGGCGGGTCCGCCAGAGCGGCCCGCCCGGCTCGGGCAGCCCGGCCTGGTCCAGGTAGGCAGCCGTGTAGGCGAACGCCTGCGGGGACGCGGGCACCGGGTCCCGCTGGCCGGTGCCCTTGGTGATCACCCACAAGCGGCCGGCCGACCAGTCCACGTCCTCCAAGCGCACCCCGAGAAGTTCGCTGGCGCGGGCGCCGGAGCTGACGTAGCAGGCCAGCAGGGCACGGTCCCGATCGCATTTCATCTGCGCGAACAGCTCGTCCCACAGCCGATCGGGAATCGCCGGGGCTGGCGCTCCCGCACCTTCGGCCGCAGCCGGGCCCGCCTGGTAGGGGCCGGCGTCTCCAGCGGGGAGCGGTGAGCCAGCCGGGCCCGGCGGTCCCGGCTCTCTGGCACCGGGTTGACCACCGGCCCCCGGCCGTAGTGCTGGTGGAAGGCGTAGAAGCCGTGCACCACGGTCAACGCGTGCGCGATCGTCCGCGGCGCGTACCCATCCAGCAGCGTGGCCTTGCCCGTCTTCGGATTGACCACGCCCGCGGGCATCGAGTCCGGCCGCGAGCGGCGCCGCTGCGGATTCGGTGCCGTCCGCAGCCAGCCAACCATCGCGGTCGTCTCCGCCTCGGTCGCCTGTTCCCAGCCGACGTCCACCGCCCACAGCACCCGGAACCAGCGCAGCAGGTCGTACCCGTAGCTGCGGCACGTCAGCGCGCTCGCGTCACCGAGCGCCAGATCCCGCAGGTAACGGCTCACCGGCTCGATCTCCCGGCCGGCCGCATCGACCACGAACCACGGCAGCGAAGGTCTCTCCCCCTTCACCACCACACCGACCGACGGCAACCGGCCGCAGCCATCCATCAGATCCCGATGTACGGAGGACATTCCATGAAACGAGGACATGCCGAGATCCTCGGCACCCATCAGCCGGAACACCAGCGGATCACCAGCTTGGTGCAGTTAACAGACCAGTCGCAGCGCCAGGTTGTTGGTGAGGGCCTGTTCCACCGCGGTGCGGACCTCGGAGTCGGATCGCGTCGGCAGCGTGACGATGCGTGCGGCGAGCGTCCGGGCCGCCGTCGAGGCGGGGCCGGTCATCGAGGCCGCGATCTTCTGGGCCGCGGTGCGGGCCGCGCTGGCGTAGGGGGTGGCGGCGTCGGCCGTGGCGAGCGCGGCGGTCAGTGCCGAGGCTTCATCGGTGGTGAAGTGGATCGGGGGCAGGGTCATCTCCGGGGCGATCGACCAGCCCCCGCCCCGTCCGGGTGCGGTGCGCACCGGGACACCCGTCTGCATCAGAGCCTGAAGGTCGCGCTGCACCGTGCGGGTGCTGATCTCGAATCGCGCGGCGAGCGCCGCGACCGTCAGCGGTCGCGGCGCGGCCGCGCGCAACTCCTCCACCAGCGCGTAGAGCCGGGCCGTGCGGTTCATGAGGCCGACGCTACCGTCACGCGGTGGCCAGGAAGTCCCGCTCGCGCCGCTGTTCCCGCTCGGTGACGGTCAGCGGGAAGAGGGTGAAGCCGTGCATCGCGCCGGCGACGACGCCGAGTTGCACGGGCGCGCCTGCCGCCTGCCAGCGCCCGGCCAGGAACAGGGAGTCGTCCAGCAGCGGATCCTCGGTGCCGACGACGATGCGGGCGGGCGGCAAACCGGCCAGGTTCGCGAACAGGGGTGAGAGCTCGGGGTCGCGGCGCTGCTCCGCGTCCATCCCCGGAGTGAAGAGCTCGTAGATGCCGCGAAGTGAATCGGTGTTGATCAGCAGCGGTCTGGGGCCGAATGACCGCTGGCTCGGTGTCATCGACAGGTCGTAAAGGCCGAAGAGCAGGTGGGCCGCCCGGAACGCGCCGGTGATGCCGTGCCGGTCGCGTAGGCGTAGCAGCGTCATGACACTCAGGTGGGCACCGGCCGATTCGCCACCGATCAGCAGCCGTTCGGTGCCGAACTCGGTCGCGGCGTGTTCCACCAGCCACCGGGCGGCCGCTTCGCAGTCGTCGGGCCCGGCGGGGAACGGGTGTTCCGGCGCCAGGCGGTACTCCACGCTCACCACGGCTAGCCGTGCCTGCACGGCAAGCCGCCAGAGCCGTTCATCCTGTCCGTCCGACGAGCCGAATGCCCAGCCGCCTCCGTGGATGTGCAGGTACACGCCATCGACGCGGTCCGGTACGAACGTCCGGAGCTTCACCCCGCCCTCGACGACGCGGTCTTGGGCGTGCGGCAGTCTCACCGGCGGGGTGTCGCCGCCGAGCCGGTTGCGCCGCAGGAGCGCCAGCGTGGCCGCGCTCGGGGCCGGTCCACGGGCCGGACGGTTCGCCGCGGCAGCCTCGAACTGCTCGTTGAAGGCAAGGGTCTCGGCGAGGCAGTCCTCATCTGTGATCGTCATGCGCAGACAGTCGCAGCCGCCCGCGACATCCCCCTGTCACCCTTTCTTTGTGAGCTGCGTCACGACCCTGGCGCGCTGCTCGCTACCACACCACGGGGACCTGCTCGAAGCTGTCCGTGAGGACTCCCTCGCGGCGCGCCAGTTCGGATGACGGGACCGCCAGATCGAGACCGGGCAGGCGCTCCAGCAGGGTTTCCAGGGCGACTTGGAGTTCGGTACGGGCCAGGGCCTGGCCGATGCAGGAGTGGGCGCCGGCGCCGAAGGCGAGGTGGCGGTTGGGGGAACGGGTCAGGTCCAGTTGGTCCGGGTCGGCGAACATCCGCTCGTCGCGGTTGGCGGAGGCGACGACCGACAGGGTAGTACTGCCCTTCGGGATCACCTCGCCGCCCAGTTCCAGGTCCTCGGTGAGGTAACGCGGCATGCCCGGGCCCCGGTTGACGTCGAAGCGCAGCAGTTCCTCGACGGCCGAGCGGATCAGCGAGCGGTCGTCCAGCAGGCGCTGCCAGCGGGAACGGTCGTCGAGCAGGACCGGGAACAGCTTCCCGAGCACGCTGGACGTCGTCTCGTGCCCGGCGTGCATCAGCCCCTGCATGATCTGAACGAAGACCGCCTCGGGCAGCCGGCGGTCGGCGGCGTCGGTGATCTCGATCAGCTTGCTGAGCAGGTCGTCACCCGGTTCGCGCCGCTTCCGGGCGATGTGCTCGCGTAGATACGTCAGGAGTTCCTCGCGGGCGGTGCGGGTCTCCCGCTCGCCGTAACGGTCCCGGCCGAACAGGGCGCCGGACCAGTACGCGAAGCGGTCCCAGTCCTGCTCCGGGACGCCCAGCAGGGCGCCGACGACCCGCGCCGGAAACGGATAGGCGAAACCCGCCCAGAGGTCCGCGGGCTTCGGCCCGGCCGCCATGGTGTCCACCAGGGCATGCGCGATGGCGACGATCCGGGGGCGGAGCGCGGTGACCCGCTTGGCGGTGAGCGTCTGCCCCACCAACCGCCGCTAGCGCTGGTGCCGTTCGCCTGTACCGGTTCCGTCCGGGCCCGCCTCGCTCACATCCCGTGGGAAGCGCGGATCGGAGAGCATCGTGTGCACATCCGCGTACCGCGTCAGCACTCGCACCGGCTCCCCGCTCGACCGCAGCGTCAGCTCCGGCACCGGGCAGCCCTCCGCCCGCAGCGCCGCCCACTCCTTCGGGGGCTCCAGGGGGTGCTCCGATACGAACGGGAAGTCGCCCAGGGGGCAGCGTGCTTCCGCTCCGCCTTCCGCTGTCGGGCCGCCCTCCGCTTTCGTCTCGCCTGCCACTTCCGCTTCGGCCATGGAGCGCCTCCAGAGACGTACGACGTGCGGCGAACAGTTACTCACCCCTCATGGGAGAAGTCAAAGCGGGTCACGGGCGGCGCGCCGCCCATAGCGTGCGCTCGGCGCGGACGGTGAGGTCCGCGCGCCGTACGACGCCGTCGGGGCCGTCGCTGTCGACGAGGTGGTCGAGCGTGGCCAGGTCGTCGGAGCTGAGCTTTCCGGCGATGCGGGAGCGCCGCATTCGAAGGGAAGCCTGGGCGTAGCGGGCGGTGGGCTCCGGCAAAATCCGCGGTCGGGGTCGGTCAGGTGGTGGAGGGACGCCGACGCCCACACCAGGTTCACGGCGCCGAAGTCCGGCCATGCGGCGTCCAGATCCGCCGGGACGGTGCGCACCCGGTCCTCCACTCCGCGGGGCACACGAAGGACCGGCGGAGATCCTGGGCATCCTGGACCAGGATGGGCGTCGCACCCATCTGCGACCACGGCCGAACGGGGGCGAGGAGAGGTCGGCCGAGGACGCTGAGGGCTGAACGGTCCGGCTGCCCTCAGGCCGGGTTGGCGGCTTGGGCGCGGGAGAGGGCCACGTCGAGGACGACCAGGAGGGCGTCGCGGACCGAGCGCGTCTCGCGGGCGTCGAAGACGATCAGGGGGACGTGCTCGGAGATGTCCAGGGCCCAGCGGACCTCGTCCATATCGTGCTGGACCTCGCCGTCGAAGGCGTTGATGGCGACGGCGAACGGGACGTCCTTGTGCTCGAAGTAGTCCACCGCCGCGTAACAGTCGTCCAGGCGGCGGGTGTCCACGATCACCAGACCGCCGAGGGCGCCCTCGACCACGTCGTCCCACATGAAACCGAAACGTTCCTGGCCCGGCGTGCCGAACAGGTAGAGCTTCAGCTTCGGGTCGATGGTGATGACGCCGAAGTCCAGGGCGACCGTGGTGGTGGTCTTGCCGGGGGTGTGCGTGAGGTCGTCCACGCCCGCCGCGACCTCCGTGATCAGCGCCTCCGTGGTCAGCGGCCGGATCTCGGAGATCGCCCCCACGGCCGTGGTCTTGCCGACCCCGAAGCCACCGGCGATGACCAGCTTGACCGGCAGTGGCGGTTCAACTGCTGTCGCGGAGTGAGCCCCGTGAGTCGGGGACGGCACGGAGACCATCGATAACCCTTCGCAGTACGGAGATGTCGTGGACGGTCCCGGCATTCGGGACGTGGACCGCCAGATGTCCTGCGGCGCGCAGGTCCTCCGCGAGGACCCGGACCACGTTGAGATGCAGATGCAGCCGGGCGGCCAGCTCCGCCACCGACTGGGGCCGCCGGCAGGCGGCGACGATGTCGCGGCGTTCGAAGGTGAGCGACCGCAGGGCGGACAGCCCGTCCGGCGTCGCCACGATCTGGGTCTCGACGGGGAGCGGCGGCCCGGTGCCGCTCCCGGCCACCCGACCGGCGGTCAGCAGGAACGGCCGGATCGCGGAGGCTCGGCCAATGGGCTCGGCCGGGCCTACGGACTCGGTCGGCTCGACGGGTTCCGTCGGTTCGACAGGTTCCGTCGGCTCCTCGGACTCCGTCGGCTCCGGGGCGTCCCGTGCGCTGTCCTCCGCCTCGTGGGCTGCCGCCTCATGCGCGGCCGCGTCGTGCGGTACCGGTTCACCGGCGACCATCTCGCCCCCTCCTCCTCCGTGCGCCGCGCGATCCGTCAGCCGACGGACCCGGCGCTCTTCTTCAGCTCCATGACGAGCTGCGGGGTGAGCGCGGCCCCGGCCCGGTTGGCGAAGAGGGTCATCTCGTACGCGATGTTCCCCAGCTTCGCCTCCTTCGTGGTCACCACGCCCAGCACGGCACCGCAGCCGATGGACGACACCAGCACATGGCCGCCCTCCAGATCGATGATGACCTTGTTGAGGTCGCCGAGGCCGTAGTTGCCGGAGGCACCGGCGGCGAGGCTGGTGACACCGGAGACGATCGCGGCGAGCCGCTCGGAGTCGGCCTGTTCCCGCAGTTGGGATACGGCGATCAGCAGGCCGTCGGAGGACACCGCGATGGCGTCGACGACACCGGCGGTCTCGGTTGCGAACCGGTCGAGCAGCCAGGTGAAGTCGGCCGCGGCGGCTCGCAGATCGGTGGTCTCCCGCTCAGCGGAACCGCTCTTATCTGTCGGCGTGGTCACTTCCCGACTCCTTCCGGGGGCGCTGATGTGTCGATGGTGTGGCTTCGGCCTGGGAGCCGGCGGCGGCGCTGTCCTGCTCCGCCCTGCGTACGGCGGCCTCGAACTCGTCGAGTTCGGAACGGACCGCGTCGGCGTCGGCGGGCCGGCGCGCGGCCGGGATCGCCCGGTCGGCCGGTGGGGTGGTCTTGTCGAGCGTCGCGCCCCGGACGCGGCGGCGCAGCGGGCGGGACGCGGGGGCGGGGGCGGAAGCGGAGGCGGAGGCGGCCGGAGTGGCGTTCGGCTCGTCCGCGGCGGACCGCTCCTTCCCGGTGGACGGCTCCTTCCCGGTGGACGGCTCGTTCGCGGCATTCGGCTCGTTCGGCTCGTTCACCGCCTTCGTTGTCTCCTGCGCGGGGCGAGCCGACTCCGCGTTCGTACGGGACGCCGCCGGGACGCGCCGTGGCAGACCGGACTCCGTCGCGGGCGCCGCCGGGCGCCGCTCGGGCGCAGGCGTGGCGGAGGCCCGTACGGCCGGAGGCGTGGCGGCCGGCGCGGCTTCGGGCTCCCGCCCGGCCCCCGCCGACCCCGACCCCGGCCCAGGTGCCGACCCCGTAACCAACTCCGGCCCCCGCGCCACCAGCAGCGCGGACGGAACCCAGACGCTGCCGGTGACCCCGCCGCCCGGCGTACGGCTCAGGGTGACCCGGATGCCCCAGCGGCGGGCCAGGCTGCCGACCACGAAGAGGCCGAGCACCTTGGTCGGTACGAGGTCGAGCCGCTCGCGGCGCACCAGGCGGGCGTTCTCCTCGTCGAGGCGGTCCGCGGCCATGCCGAGGCCGTGGTCGATGACCTCGATCAGCGCCCCGCCGTCCGCGCTGACGTCGGTGCCGGGCCGGACGACGACCTCGACGGAGGTGTCGGACGGGGAGAACGCGACCGCGTTCTCCAGCAGTTCGGCGAGCATCAGCGTGAGGTCGCCGCTGATGTCGGGTGCGACGGTGACCTCGGTCTCGGACCGCAGGGACACCCGCTGGTACCCCTCGATCTGGCCGAGCGCCGCCCGGATGACATCGGCCAGGGTGGTCGGCCGGGCGTCGAGTTCGGTCTCCCGGATTCCGGCGAGCAGCATCAGGCTGTCGGCGTTGCGCTGGAGGCGTACGGCGATGTGGTCGATGCGGTAGAGCCGCTCCAGGATGTCGGGGGCGGTCTCCTGGCGTTCGACGGCGTCGATCAGGCTGAGCTGGCGGGTGGTGAGGTTGCTGACCCGGCGGCCGACGTTGCCGAACATCTCGCCGACGTTGCGGCGGCTGAGCACCTGCCGCTCCAGCAGCGCCGCGGCGGTGACCTGCACCTGGTTGAACGCCTCGGCCAGGTCGCCGATCTCGTCGCGCACCGGGACGGGGATCGGGCGGGGCCGCAGCGGGGTGCTGTCGGTCGCGTCGTCGTCCTCGTCCTCGACCTTGGCGAGTTCCTCGCCCGCCACCTCGACCACCTGGTGGGCGGCGCCGGTGAGGGCCGCGAGGGGGCGTACGACGGAGCGCCGGACCAGGAAGGAGAAGGTCAGCCAGGCGGCGAAGCCGAGGAGGGCGAGGGCGAGCAGCGCCAGCGCCTTGTACAGGGCGTCCCGGGAGAGGCCGGCGGCGCGGTCGGCGATCTGACCGATCAGCGAGCGGGCGATCTCGAGGCGGGCCTCGGCCTGCCGCGTGCCCGCGGCCATCTCGGTGCGCAACTGCCGCGGCGACTGGCCCTGCAGGGAGCTGGGGTCGATCTGGAGCTCCGCGAACCGGTCCTCGATGCCGTTCGCCTCGGAGTTCCGCTCGATGCCGTCGAGGCGCAGGACCTGGTCGGGGTCGGCGATTCTGGAGAAACGTTCCGACTGCTCCTCGTAGACCCGGTGGGCGCCGACCGCGCGGGTGTACTCGGTGAGGCCGTTGGCGTCCCGGGTCTGGGCGGAGAACACCCCGCCCTCGAAGGCCGCGTGGGCGGCGTCGGCCCGCAGCACGGCGTCGACCAGCTCGATGACGGAGGAAGAGGAGCTGTCGGAGAAGTGGTCGAGTCCGGTGCCGTCGATGAGATAGCCGACGGCGGCGGCGTACGCGGGGTCGATACCGGCGGCGGGCACCGAGCCCCGTTCGACCTTGTCCCGCAGCACGCTCAGGCGCTCCACGTGGTCGAGGGCCTGCGCCTCGTCCTTCGGCAGGTCCGCTCCGAACGCGGACCGCACGGTGGCGGCCTGCTCATCGGTGGCCCGCTGCGCCCGGCGGTAGGCGGCGGTCGAGGGGAGAGTGTCGCCGGAGTGGAGCGACTCCTGTTCGACGGAGAGCAGGAGCGCCTCGCGGTGCTCGGCCTGTATCTCGTTGATCAGCCGGGCGACCTGGCCGGTGTCGCGCACCCGCTCGGCGATCCGGTCGGCGTCGCGGGCCTGCTGCACCTCGCCGTTCACGGCGAGGCCGAGGAGCACGCCGACGACCGCCAGGGGCACGATCACCAGGACGTTGAGCTTCCGCCGGAACGGCCAGCGGTCCAGGAGCGCACCGGGGGCTTCCGTCCTGCGACGGGACCGCGGACGCTGTGGCGCGTGCCCGGACGGCTCCTGTTCGAGTGGCGGGTCCGCCGTGTCCACAGACACCCAGGTCCTCCTTCGATGTGCTCCTGAGCGGTGACCGAGGTGTTGTGGCCGCCATGGCCGACACCGGGGAGCGGGACGTCGGCGACGGCGTTTCCGGCCGGAATGCGATCGACGGGATTGCGCCACATTCCTGACCGGGCGTGAACACTACCGCCTGCGTGCACACGCGCAAGGCATGCCCTCTCAAGGACTACGTAAATTCCACGGATTGCTGAGTTCAGGTCATCTCCGCATCGCCCCGCACCCCGCCGGACGCCCCACCGGAGTCCGGAAGGTGTCCGCGCGGTGCCCATAGAGTGGCGGCCGAGGGCGCCGCACGACCTGGCTTGTTCACGACTGTGCTCGAGGGTGGCCACAGGTGCCGAAGGGGGCTGCCCCGCGCGGCGCCGCCACCCGTAACCTGTCTCCTCCCAGTCCTCGGCCCACCCCCGGCCAACCCCCGGCCAACCCCCGGCCGTACTCTCCGTACCCTCCGTGCCCTGCGAGGAGACCCGTGCACCCCACCCGCAAGGCGGCCCTGACGGCCATCGCGCTGCTGGCCGTGGCCACCGCCGGCTGCGAGCCCGGCGCCGCCTCCACCTCGTCCCACCGGAGCTCCGCCGAGCCCGGCTGCCCGACCGCCCTCACCAGAGCCAAACAAGCCGTCAAGAAGGCGGAGGCCGCCGACGCCCCATGGAAGGGCCCCACCACCGGGCCCGAGGCGGCCGGTCACGGCAAGAGCGTCGTCTTCATCGCCCATGACCTCTCCAACCCCGGTGCCGCCGGAGTCGCCCAGGGCGTCCAGGAAGCCGCCACCCTCCTGCGGTGGAGCGCCCGCACCCTCAACGGGCAGGGCACGCCCGCCGGTTACCGCTCCGCCTTCAAGAAGGCTCTGGCGCTGAAGCCGGACGGCATCGCCATCGCCGGTTTCGACACCGGCAGCGTCGCCGACGAGATCAAGCAGGCCAAGGCGGCGGGCATTCCGGTGGTCGGCTGGCACGCCGCCCCGACCCCCGGCCCCGACGGGGACCCCGAGCTGTTCAGCAACGTGACCACCCGGGTCGAGGACGTCGCGAAGATCAGCGCCGACTGGATCATCGCCCGCTCGGGCGGCCGTGCGGGGGTGGTGCTCTTCACCGACGCCACGGTCCCCTTCGCCAAGCACAAGTCGGACCTGATCAAGAAGGAGCTGGCCACCTGCTCCGACGTCAAGCTGCTGAGCTACCAGAACATGCCGATACCCGAGGTCAACAAGCGCGCCATCGGGGAAGTCCGCTCCCTGCTCTCCCGCTACGGGGACAAGTGGACCTACTCGGCCGCCATCAACGACCTGTACTTCCGCCACACCGCCGCCGCCCTGCGCGCCGCGGGCAAGGACGGGGCGGGCGCCCCGTTCAACATCGGCGCGGGGGACGGCGATCCGTCGGCCTTCCAGCGCGTCAACGGCGAGCGGTTCCAGGCCGCCACGGTGCCCGAGCCCCTCACCGAACAGGGCTGGCAGATCGTCGACGAGTTCAACCGGGCCTTCGCGGACAAGCCCGCCAGCGGATACGTCCCCCCGGTGCACATCACCACCGCCGCCAACAGCGGCGGGGCGCTGTCCTGGGACTCCGAGGGCTATCGGCAGGCCTACCGCAAGATCTGGGGCAAGTAGGCGGCGCGGCCGGGCGGCAAACGCGACGGCAGGGCCTCCGGTGGCTCGGTGCGGGTGTGCGCGGTAGCCCGCGGTGCGGGTGCGCGGCCCCGAGCCGCTCGGGAGGCCCTGCCGTCAGATGGACCTGGTCCTGGTGGACCTAGTCCTGGTGAACCTCGTTGCTGCCCGGGCCACCGGAGAGGGTGTCGTTGCCCTTGCCGCCCCACAGCACGTCGTTGCCGCTGTTGCCGTAGATCGTGTCGTCGCCGTCCTCGCCGTACAGCGTGTCGTCGTCCTGGTCGCCGTAGATGGCGTCGGCGCCCTTGCCGCCACGCAGGATGTCCTTGCCGGTGCCGCCGCGCAGGACGTTGTCCTCGGAGCCGCCGGTGATGGTGTCGTTGCCGGCGTCACCGTGGCATTCCTGCACGCAGTTGGTGATGGTGTCGTCGCCGTCGCCGCCGTAGGCGCCGAAGCCCATGACACCGCCGCCGCCGTCGATCTGGTCGTCGCCGGCGTCGCCGTAGAACATCGGCGACGCGTTGCCCTTGAGGACGTCGTTGCCGGCACCACCGTGAATTCCGGCGTAGGCCGAGCTGTCGGCGTCGAGCTTGATGGTGTCGTCGCCGTCACCGAGGTCGACGTCGTAGTCATCCGAGTCGTCGGAGTTCTGCGGGATTTCGACCGCGCACTGGGCGACGGTGTGGTCGCTCGCGGTCGGGTAGGTGCACTCGTCCCAGTCCGCCGCTTCCGCGCCGATGGTGATGTCACCGTTGTCGCGGAAGGTGAGGACGTAATAGTCCTCGAATTCCCCACGGCTGACGATCTGCTCGGAGACCGACAGGTTGTTCCGCTGTCCCGCGGCGGCCTTGTACCAGAGCTCACCGTCCTCGTGGACGAGGGAGCCCGAGGTCGTCGCGGCCGCCTGGGCGGCGGGCGCCGCGAGAGCGGCTCCCCCCAGGGCGAGAGCGAGGGTGGCCGTAGCGGCCATGGTCCGGTACCTGCGCATAGGGGTGTGGCCCTTCATGCAATCAGTGCCGATCAAACCGGCGGAGAAAGTGCCGATGCGGTCACCGGGCGCCGGTGATCGGCGATTTGGGGTTTCCGATCGCCCTGGTAGACCGAGATTGACGGCAAGCGGTTGCACCGGGAATCCCCTAGTTTCCCGCAATCGCAGGTCATCCCCTTTTTCAAGGGTAGTTGCGCTATGAATAGTTCCATTGCGGCAACCGCCTATTTCGAGTTGATTAACTCCCTGTTCACCGAGTGGCCGTTGAGCCGGCCGAGGGCGGACCGGTGAGGTGGACCCGGGCGCACTTACGGAAGGCCGCCACGAGGCGGCTGTTGTCGTCGGCGCGGGTGGCCAGCACTACATGACTCGGCTCGACCCCGTACAGCGGGACGGTGACGAGATCGGGGCGGAGGCCCTGGCTATAAGCGCCGGGTGCGATGGTCACGGCCTGCCCGGAGGCGATGAGTTCGAGTTTGTCCTCCACACCCTCGGCGAGGGGGCCGTCGGGTGCGCGGCTGCCGTCGGGGCGGGGGTCGATCCGCCAGAAGGCGTTCCAGACCGGATCCGTCGCCCGGATCAGGGGTTCGTCGGCGATGTCTGCGACGGTGACCGACTCCTTCCCGGCCAAGGGGTGGTCGACGGGCACCACCAGCACCCGGGGTTCGTCGTAGAGGACCGTCACCCGCAGATCACCGGTCGGGAACGGCAGCCGGGTCACCGCCGCGTCCACCCGGTGGTCGAGCAGGGCGGTCCGTGCGTCGTTCCAGGTCAGGTGCAGGGTCTGGACGTCGGCGTCCGGGTTCCGGTGGCGCAGCTCGCGCACCGCCGGGGTGACGATGGTGTTCATGATGTAGCCGATGGTGATCCGGCTCGGCTCGGCGGCGGCCCGGGTGTGGGCCGCGGCCTGGGCGGCGGATCGCAGCAGCGCCTTGGCGCGGGACAGGAAGACCTCCCCGGCCTCGGTGAGCTTGCTGCCCTGCGGGGTGCGGTCGATCAGCCTGGCCCCCAGCTGTCGTTCGAGCTGGCGGATCTGCCGGCTCAGGGACGGCTGGGTGATGTGGAGGGCCTCGGCGGCGCGGCGGAAGTGCCGGTACTCGGCGACGACGGTGAAATACCGCACCAGCCGAAGATCGAGATCCACCGGAGGCGGCGTGTCTGCCATGCCCTCACGCTAGCCGCGCCGACTCGTCGGCCGCCACTGGGTAGCCACCTTGAGCTGTGGTGATGCCTGACTCGTATCTCCACATGCGCAACAGGCCTTGGACGCGGGTCCAGGGCCGTTCCTAGCGTGGCGCCGCCCCCTTTTTCTGTACCAGCGAGGAGAGACGCATGTCCGCACCCGTAGCCCTGATCACCGGTGGCACCAGTGGAATCGGCAAGGCCACCGCCGAATTGCTCCATCGTCGCGGATACCAGGTGATCGTCACCGGGCAGAACCCCGACACCATCGCCGCGGCCGAGAAGGAATTCCCCGAAGGCGTGGTCGTGGTGCGCGCCGACGCCCGCTCACTGGCCGAGACCGACCGCGTCGTCGAGGAAATCCGTGAGCGCTTCGGCGGACTCGATGTCGTATTTCTCAACGCCGCCATCGTCCGCAGTCTACCGATCGAAGCCGACGCATTCGACGAGGCCGCCTACGACGACCTTTTCAACGTCAATGTCAAAGGCCAGTTCTTCACCCTCCAAAAGGCCCTCCCCCTGCTCCATGACGGAGGTTCCATCATCTTCAATGTCGGGATCGGCGCCACCAGGGGAATTCCGGGCGGGGCCGCCGTAGCCGCCGCCACGAAGGGAGCCCTGCTTTCCATGGTGCCGTCCCTCGTCCTCGAACTGGCTCCCCGGCGCATTCGCGTCAACGCCGTCAGCCCCGGCCCGATCGACACCGGAATCTGGGCCAAACAAGGGATGCCGGCCGAAGTGCTGGAAGAGGTCGCCAAGGCCACGGTCGCCCAGGTCCCCCTCGGGAGGTTCGGGACGAGCGAAGAGGTCGCCGAAGTCGTGGCGTTCCTGGCCTCGGACGCGGCCGGCTTCATCACCGGGGAGAACCTCGTCGTGGGTGGGGGCGTCGGGATCAGGTCGTAGGGACGCGCCGCACAGGCCCGGTCGGGCGCGGCCGAGCGGGTCGTTCAGGGGGCCGAGCAGGTCGTTCAGGGCCGAGCGAGTCAGAAGCGGTAGGGCGTCGCGTACTCCGGCAGCAGGATGCGGGAGCCGGGGCCGGCCTCGCGGATCCGGGCGACGAAACCGTCCAGGTCGATCGTGGGATCGCGGTGGGCGCCCTCGTCCAGGGGGAGTTCGAAGTTGTCCCAGTGCACGGGGACCACGGTGGCGGGGTAGTCGAGCGCCTTCAGCAGGCGGGGGACGTAGCGGTGGGTGGCGGGGGTGCTGGGGGTGGCGATCATGGCCACGTCGGGGCGCAGACCGGCGGCGTCCCGTTCGCTGAAGTCGCTCGCTCCCATGAGGAAGGCCGAGAGCCCGTCGGGCAGCGTCACGTGGAAGGCGAGGGTGTCACCTTCCGGCAGGTCGGAGATGGTCTGGGGGCGGGGCGGGGGGCCGGTGAGGGTGCCGGGGGCGAAGTAGCTGTAGGTGTCGTTACGGCTGTGGCGGCTGGAGACCGCCTCGACCACCAGGCCGTCGAAGTCCAGCACCTCACCGCCCCTGACCACGGCGATCCGGGCCTTGTCGACGCCGAGGGCCCGGAGCAGGTGGTACGTGGTCTCGGTGCCGACGATCCGCGCGTCCGGGGCCGCCGCGGCGATGTAGGGGACGTCGTTGAGGTGGTCCCAGTGGCTGTGGCTGACCAGGATCAGCTCGGGGCGGCCCATATGGCGGTCGATCGTCGCGCCGTCCGTGGTCAGCGGCGTCTTCGGATTGAAGCTCTTCTTGAAAAGCCCGGTTTCGAAGCGGCTCAGATAGGGATCGAAGA
This sequence comes from Streptomyces sp. 11-1-2, assembly GCF_003595545.1. Lineage (NCBI taxonomy): Bacteria > Bacillati > Actinomycetota > Actinomycetes > Kitasatosporales > Streptomycetaceae > Streptomyces > Streptomyces sp. 11-1-2. The sequence goes on along the minus strand of NZ_CP022545.1, from coordinate 6,920,950 downwards.
GGATCGTCCGGCCGCCGCCGGTGTCGATGCGCCAGCCGCTCGTACCGAGCCATTGGAAGGTCGCGTCCGAGGTCTTCGCGTTGGAGGTCTTCGCATTCGAAGTCTTCGCGTCGGACGACTTGGAGGCGCTCGGTGCCGTCCCGGTGGCCGCCTGGGCGGCCGTCGGGAGGACGGCGGGTACGGCCGCGCCGGCCGCCGCTCCCCGGATCAGCAGACGGCGGTTGAAGCGCGATGCTCTGTTGGCGGTCATGGGCACAGCAGAGCAGCTCCCCCGACCCACCGTCCAAGATCGGCGCGGCACTCCAGCCATATCCGGTTCCGTATCAGGCCAGGTCAGCGGCGTCTGAGCGCGTCCACCGCCAGCCGCGCCGCCCGCCCGATCGCCGCGTCCACCGCCGTACGTACCGCCGCGGCCGAGGCCGTACGGGCGAACACCGCGACCGCGTACCGGCCACCGTCCGGGTAGCGGACGACGCCCGCCTCGATGTGCAGGCTCGGCAGCGTGCCCGTCTTCGCCGCGACCAGGACGTCACCGGGGAAGCCGGAGGCCAGCCGCTGACGGAAGACCTGCCGGGACATCAACTCCCGTACCAGCGCGCACGCCGCCGGGGAACCGGCCCGGTCCCGCCAGATCAGGCCCAGCAGGGTGGTGATGTCGCGGGGTGTGCTGGAGGTGGTGTGCCCAGGGTCCAGGACGCGGAAGCGGCGCAGCCGCTCGAAGGTCAGCGTCGGATAGACGGCGGCGAACTCCCCCTCGTCCGTCGCGCCCGCGTCCTCGAACATCGACTCCAGCAGCTCCCGGGGCCCGCCGACGATCCGCGTGCGGTCCAGGCCCAGTTCGGCCGCCAGCAGCCGCACGGTGTCGAGGCCGATCCGGCGCATCAGCGCGTCCGCGGCGGAGTTGTCGCTCACCGACAGGGCGAAGTACGCCAGGTCGCGCAGGGACATCTCGACATCGTCGGCGCAGCCCGCGGTGCCCCAGCCGCCGAGGCGGTCGGGGGCGGTGATGACCACCCGTTCGCGCGGGTCGAGCTGTCCGGCGTCGGCCTGCCGGGCGAACTCCAGCACCAGCAGGATCTTGAACACGGACGCGATGACGACCTGGTCGTCCACGCCGAGGCCGAGCTCGCGCCCGGGCGCGTCGATGTCCACCGCGTGCAGCCGGGCCTCGGCGTCCGCCTCCGCGAACACCTCCGCGATCCGCTTCTCGATCAGCGCCGTGTCCACCGGCGCCGGCGCCCCTGATTCCCCCACGTCCAACGCTCCCCCTCATCCCTCCGCCGCCCTCGTCCCTCCGGCGTCGCATAGGGTCGGCCGGTGGATCTCATACGCCACCTGCGCCTGTTCATTGTCGTCGCGGAGGAGCTGCACTTCAGCCGCGCCGCCGATCTCCTCGGCATGGCACAGCCGCCGCTGAGCCAGTCCATCCGGCGGCTGGAGCGGGAGTTGGGTCTTGAGCTGTTCGACCGCTCGGCCCGCCAGGTGCGGCTCACCGCCGCCGGTGCGCTGCTGCTGGAGGAGGCGCGCGAACTGCTCGCCCGCGAGGAGCGGTTGCGTACGGTCATGGCGCGGGTCCGCGACGGGGAGCTGGGCACGCTGCGGGCGGGCGTACCGCCGCAGACGCCCGCCCGGACGCTGCACGCCCTGCTGTCGGCGTGCGCGGAGGAGTTCCCGGGGTTGCGGATCGACCTTCAGGAGGTGGACACGGCCGAGCAGGTGCGGCTGCTCGCCGCCGCCCGGCTCGACGTGGGTCTGGTGCACCATCCGGTGGCGGACGCCGACGATCTCGTGCTGGGGCCGTCCGCCGGGGTCGAGTTGGGGGTCGTCCTGCCCCGGTCCTCCCCGCTGGCGCGCCTTTCCGAGGTGGCGCTGGCCGACCTTACGGGCCATGAGCTGTTTCTCTTTCCCCGGGCCGCGGCGCCGGGGTGGTACGACCGCGTTCTCGATATCTGCCGGGAGGGCGGTTTCACCCCGCCCGCGGTCCGTCATGCCCGTAATCCGGAATTCCTGCTGGGGCTGGTGGCGTCGGGACGCGGGGTGGCGTTCGACGACGGGCGGGTGGCGGGCAAGGAGCCGCGGGCCGCCTGGCGCCCGCTGGCCGGCCGTCCGCTGATGCTGTGGATGTCCGCCGTATGGCAAGTGCATTCGGCCCATCCGGCGGCGCCTGCGTTCGCCCGGATCGCCGCGGAGGTCATCGCGCGCGAGGACCCGCCCAAGCGGCTGCTCACGCCTCCGGAGGAGACCAGTCGGCCCCGTCCGTGGTCGGTGGTCTTCGAGCCCGGCGCCGGTCCGGCGACACCATGAGAAAGTCTCCGCAGGAAAGCGTCGCGAGAAAGCGCCGCAGGAAACTGATCCTGATTCCAGTTCACATTTCCTGGAGAACATCTCCGGAACCCATGGAGTTTTGCCGGACCCGCCTGTCAAGATCTTCCCTCATACCTTCCCCGTTCACTCAGGAATATCAGGGATTCTCGTGCGGAAAATGAATGCGGCCGCCACCGTGGCCGTCGCGGTGCTGGCTCTGGCGCTGACCGGTTGCGGCAAGGACGACGACAAGGACGCCCAGTCGTCCGGCACTTCCGACAAGGCCGCGGCCGCTCATAAGGGCGACGGCTCGGAACGCGGCACCGCGTCCGCCACCCCCACCGATGCGAGCCCCAGCCCGAGCCGTACGAAGCCCGCCGCGAAGAGCCCCGGCGCGAGCCCGAGCAGCCCCCGGGCCACCCGCACCGCCGACAGCGTCACCCCGGCGCCCCGCCGCACGGCCCCGAAGGCGCAGGCCCCCGCGCCCACCCGCGCGGGCGCCCCGGCGAGCGTGCAGGGCACGTGGTACTCCACGGTGCGCGATCCGAACGGCAACGCGCTCGTCATGACCGTGACCGGCGGATCCCTGACCGTGGGGTACCAGGGCAAGTCCTGCCCCGGGACCATCAGCGCCGGCATGGCCGTGACCATGACCTGTCAGGGCGAGACGATCTCCGGCGGCCGGGCCGTGGTCAGCGGCGACGGCCAGAGCCTCACCGTCAACTGGCCGCAGGGCAAGCCCGACCAGTACGTCCGCCCCTAGGGGGTGTCCGACGGGCCGTGATGCCCGCGGCGGGCTGCTCCCCTCCCCGCCCCTTCCCGACACCTGACGATATGCGGCTCCGCCGCGTGCGGGGCTCCGCCCCAGACCCCGGGGTCCAGGGGCGGAACCCCTGCCACGCGGCGGAGCCGCATATCGATGCAACCCAGCCCCTCCGGCGCTTGAGGAGCGGGGCCCAGGGGCGGAGCCCCAGCGGGGCCCGGGGCCGGGCCCCGGTTTCGGGAAGTGGCGGGGAGGGGGAAGCATCGATATGCGGCTCCGCCGCGTGGTCCGCCGGACACCCGTAGGGCCATCCGGGCAGGGGACCCTATCTCCCGCCCGCCTCAACACCCCCGTCGCCCGCCTCAACTCCCCCACCCCGCGCCTCCGTACGCCGCCGCTGCTCCTCGATCCGGTGCAGCACCGAGTCCAGATGCGTCTCGGAGGCCGCTCGGGCCGCCTCCGGGTCGCGGGCCTCGATCGCCCGCAGGATGGCCTGGTGCTCCTCGATCGTGGCGCGCCGGCGGGCGACGGACAGCGAGGTCTCGCGACGCCCCGGCTCACCGATCTCGTAGACCCGGTCCAGCAGCCGCAGCAGCAGGGGGTTGCGGGTGTACTGGGCGATGGCGCGGTGGAAGGTGCGGTCCAGGTCGGTGAACTCCCGCCGCGTGGGCTCCCGTCGCATCGCGTCCAGCAGGGCGTGCAGCTGGACGATGTCGGCGGGGGTGGCACGCCGGGCGGCTCGCGCGGTCACCGAGGGCTCGATACACGCGCGCACCTCCATGACCTGCAAGAGCTCCGCCGTGGCATCGAGCCCCGAGGCGAGGATGTCGCCGCGCGGAGTGGCTCCCGGGTCGAGTACGACGGTGCCGGAGCCGGGGCGCCGGGCGACCAGTCCGCGGGAGGCGAGGGCGCGCAGCGCCTCGCGGACCGAGCCGCGGGAGACACCGAGGCTCTCCGCGAGCTCCCGCTCCGGGGGGACGCGGGAACCGGGCGGCAGCTCTCCGCTCAGGATCAGCCGCTCCAGGCCGACGGCCAGGGCGTCCGGCCTCGACAGGGTGGAGTGCCGCAGTTGCCGCCAGTCCATCTCCTGGCTTTCCTCCGCCTTCTTCAGCTTTCCCGAGCTTCCCGAACTTCGCGAGCTTCTCGAACGTCCCGGATCCTTCTGGGCCTTTCCGAGCCTTTCCGGGCTATCCCCAGCTTTCCTGTGGCCTTTTCCGGTCCGGCCGGTGGTCCAGAGTCTCATATCCGGCGGGCGTCTCCCCGGCGTCCTCCCGGCCGCCGACGCGGCGGGATTTAACCAGGTGGTGACAGGCGGGCAACCGGAGTCGCCGGGCCCGGCCGCTACCGTCCATTGAAGCAACTTGGTCCTACCAATGGACCAATCGCCTGTCCTTGCGCCATCCTGACCGCACCGCAGCGCGCGCTCTCCGTCCCCAGCAGTGAGGCATCCCGCCATGCGCCCAAGAACGAGCGGACCCAGCGACCGGCCCCCACCCACCCGCCACCGCCGGCGCGCCGCCGCCCTCGCCGCCCGGGTGCTGTGCGTGCTGGTCGTCGCCGCCACCGCCGGCTGCGCCTCCCTGGCCTCCCCCACGGCCGAGGTGGGCGCCGACCGGATGACCGACCCCCGGCCCGTCCGCGACGGCGGAACGCTGGCCATCGCCCTCAAATCGGACCCCGACAAGCTGGACCCCTCACTGGCCAGCACCGCCGTGGGCCGCACGGTGTTCGCCGCGATGTGCGAGAAGCTCTACGACGTCGACGCCCAGGACCGGTTCGTGCCGCAGCTCGCCGCCGCCCCGCCCACGACCAGCGACGGGGGCCGCACCGTCACCATCAAGCTGCGGCGCGGCGTCCGGTTCGCCGACGGCACCCGGATGGACGCGAAGGCGGTCAAGACCTCCCTCGACCGGCATCGCACGCTGCCCGGATCCGTCCGCGCGAGCGAGCTGAAGCTCGTCACCTCGGTTCGGGCGGTCGGCGACGACACCGTACGGCTGCGGCTGAAGAAGCCGTACGTCCCGCTGCTCGCGCTGCTCGCCGACCGCTCGGGCATGGTGATGTCGCCGACGGCGCTGAAGCGCTACGGCGACGGCTTCGCGAGCCACCCCATCTGCGTCGGACCGTTCCGCTACGCCGAGCGGGTGGTGGGTGACCGCATCGTGCTGGACAAGGACCCGAACTACTACGACGCCGACTCCGTCCATCTGCGGCGGGTGATCTACCGCACCATCACCGACGGCAACGTCCGGCTGGCGAATCTGCAGTCCGGTGACATCCAGGTCGGCGACCAGATGGATCCGGTCCAGGTGGGCAGGGCGCTCACCGAACCCGGGCTGCAGCTCTTCAACTCCCCCTCGCTGGGCTACTACGGACTGACCCTCAACATCGGCAACACCAAGGGCGCCGGGGCGCCGCCGGGCCGGATCGACACCCCGATCGCGCGGGATGTGCGGGTGCGCGAGGCGTTCGACCTCTCCCTGGACCGCGCCCTCATCAACACCATCGTCTTCCAGGACCGCTACCGCCCCACCTGCGGCCCGCTCCCCTCCGGCACCCCGTACGCCACCGGGGCCCGCTGCCCGGCCCGCGACCTGGCCAAGGCCAAACGGCTGCTCAAGGCGGCCAAGGTGGCCACCCCGGTCCGGGTGCGGCTGCAGATCAGCACCGCCCCGGAGGACAACCGGCTGGGCCAGGTCGTCCAGGCCATGGCCAAGGAGGCGGGCTTCGCCGTGAGTCTGGCGCCGACCGAGTTCGCCACCGGCCTGGAGCACTCCCGCGCGGGCGACTTCCAGGCGGCGACGACCAACTGGTCCGGACGGCTGGACCCGGCGGGCAACATCGACGTGTTCGCCGGCACCGGCGGCGCCCAGAACTACGGCGGCCTCTCCGACCCCGCCATCGACCGGCTGATCGCCGAGGGCGGCTCCACCGCGGGCAAGGCCGCCCGCCAGAAGATCTACGCCCGGCTCGTCGAGCGCGTCCGCGCCCAGCACACCGTGCTCTATCTGATCCAGCCCACGAACTACGTGTCGGTGACGAAGAAGGTCGCCGGGCTGAAGGTCTTCGGCGACGGGCTGATCCGCGTGAAGGACGCCGGATACGCGAAGGGAGGGAACTGATGTCCTATCCGATCCGCCGCGTCGGCGAATCGCTGATCACCCTCTTCCTGGTCAGCGTCGTGGTCTTCGCCGGCGTACGGGCGCTGCCCGGCGACACCGCGACCGCGCTGGCCGGGGAGGAACCCACGCCCGAGGCGATCGCCCAGATCCGCGCGAGCTACGGCCTGGACGACAACATCGTGGTGCAGTACGTGCGCTATGTGCGGCACGCCGCCACCGGCGACCTCGGCGTCTCCTCCCGCACCGGGCTGCCGGTCCTGGACTCGGTCCTGGAGGCGCTGCCCGTCACCCTCGAACTGTCCGCCCTGGCCCTGCTGCTCGCGGTCGTCGTCGGCGTGGGCGCCGGGGTGGTGGCGGCGGTCCGGCGCGGCCGGCCCGAGGAGTGGCTGGTCAACGCGGTGGCGCTGCTGGGGCTTTCGGTGCCCGCCTTCTGGCTCGGCATCGTGCTCGTCCTCGCGTTCGCCATCGCCGTCCCGGTCTTCGCCGCCTCCGGTTTCGTGCCGTTCGGCGTGGACCCGATGGAGAACCTGCGCCATATGGTGCTGCCGGTGATCGTCCTCGGCTCCGGTCTGGCGGCGGTCGTGATGCGGCAGACGCGCGCGGCCATGCTGGGCTCGCTGTCCGCCGACTACGTCCGCACGGCGCGCGCCAAGGGGCTCTCCAGCCGTCAGGTGATCATGGGGCACGCCCTGCGCAACAGCCTGGTCACGGTGGTGACCGTGCTCGGGCTGCAGCTCGGGCACCTCATCTCGGGCGCGGTCGTCACCGAGCAGATCTTCGTCCTGCCGGGCTTCGGCAAGCTCACCATCGACGCGGTCTTCTCCCGCGACTACGCGATGGTGCAGGGCGTGGTGCTGTTCACCTCGGCCGCCTACATCCTCGTCAACCTCCTGGTCGACCTGACCTATTCGGTGATCGACCCCCGTATCCGGCTCGGAGGTGCCCAGTGAGTATCCGGCCCGTAGGTACCGAGTTGAGCATCCGCGTCGGAGGTGCCCAATGAGCGCGGCCGCCACCGCCGTACCCGCCGCCGAGGAGCGGGAACGGGCCCCGCTCGCGCCGCTGTCCCGGCTCCGGCTGCTGACCCGCAACAAGCTGGCCCTCACCGGGGCCGTGGCCGCCGCGATCCTGGTGCTGATCGCGGTGTTCGCACCGCTCATCGCGCCGTACGACCCGGCCCGGCCCGACTTCTCGGCCGCCCTCCACCAGCCGGGCTGGGCCCACTGGCTGGGCACCGACGACCTGGGTCGCGATCAGCTCTCCCGGGTCGTGTACGGGGTGCGGGCCTCGCTGCAGATCGGTCTGCTCGCGGTGGCGCTGGCCTTCGCGGCCGGGGTGCCGCTCGGGCTGATCGCGGGCTATTACGGGCGGTTCGCCGACTCGGTGGTCTCCCGCCTCACCGACACCCTGCTCGCCTTCCCCTTCCTGGTTCTGGCGGTGGGCCTGGCCACCATCCTCGGGCCGTCCCTGCTCAACGCCACGATCGCGGTCGGCGTCTCCCAGATCCCGGCCGTCATCCGGATCACCCGGGCGGAGACGCTGCGGCTCAAGCACCTCGACTATGTGGCGGCGGCCGTGGCCAACGGCGGCGGGGACGGCACCGTGCTCTTCCGCCACATCCTCCCCGGCGCCCTGTCCGCGCTGACCGTCCAGGCCACCGTGGGCATCCCCACCGCGATCATCGGCGAGGCGCTGCTGAGCTTCCTGGGCCTCGGCATCCAGCCGCCGTCCGCCTCGCTCGGGGTGATGCTCTCCAGCGCCCAGGCGTACATCGCCGCCGCGCCCTGGATGGCGGTCTTCCCGGGACTCGCGATCATCGCCGCGACGCTCGCGTTCAATCTGCTCGGGGACGGGCTGCGCGACATCCTCGACCCCCAGGGAGACAGCCGATGACCACGTCGGGAGAACCGCCGATGACCCCGTCGGGAGAGAGTCGATGACCCCATCCGCGCCCCCTGCCCTGAGCGTGCGGGACCTGTCCGTGGTCTTCCGCACCCCGACCCGCGTGGTCCACGCGGTGGACGGGCTGTCGTACGACATCGCCGCGGGTGAAGTGCTGGCCGTGGTCGGCGAATCCGGCTGCGGCAAGTCCGTGACCTCCACCGCCGTGATGGGGCTGCTGCCGCCCACCGCGCACGTCGGCGGCTCCATCCGGCTGGGCGGACGGGAGCTGGTGGGGGCGGACGAGAAGGAGCTGCGGGACGTCCGCGGCCGGGAGATCGCGATGATCTTCCAGGAGCCGATGACCTCGCTGAACCCCGTCCTCACCATCGGCCGCCAGGTCGGCGAGGTCCTCCGGCGCCATCAGGGGCTCGACCGCCGCGCGGCGCGCGAACGGGCCGTGGACCTGCTCGACCTCGTCGGCATCCCCGCCCCCGCCCAGCGAGCCCGCGACTATCCCCACCAGCTCAGCGGCGGTATGCGGCAGCGGGTGATGATCGCCATCGCGATCGCCTGCGACCCCGCCGTGCTCATCGCCGACGAGCCCACCACCGCGTTGGACGTCACCGTCCAGGCGGGCATCCTGGAGGTGCTGCAGTCCCTGCGGGAGCGGCTCGGCACCGCCATCGTGCTGATCACCCACGATCTGGGCGTGGTCGCCGACATCGCGGACCGGGTGCTGGTGATGTACGCGGGGCGGGGCGTCGAACAGGCCCCGGTGGACGAGCTGTTCACCGCGCCCCGCCATCCGTACACCCGCGGGCTGCTCGGCGCCGTGCCGGTCCCCGGACGGCGGCGGGCGGCGGGCGGACGGGGGCGGCTCCAGGAGATCCCCGGGCTGGTGCCGAGCCTCACCGAACAGCCCGACCGCTGCACCTTCCAGCCCCGCTGCTCCGCTGCCGATGAACGGTGCGGGGCGCAGCGGCCCGCGCTGCGGGCGCTGCGCGAGCGGCACGAGGCCGCGTGCTGGTATCCGGTGCCGGTCGATTCCGGGCAGCCGGACCGTCCCGAGCAGACCGAAGGCACCGAGCCGACAGAACGCCCCGATCAGGAGGCCGCCTCATGACCGCCGCCGTCGCGTCCGTGGAGGCGTCACGGGATGACGCCGTGCTCGACATCAGTGGCCTCGTCCGCCACTTCACCGGCCCGGCCGGCACTGTCAAGGCGGTCGACGGGGTCAGCCTCAGCATCGGCCGGGGCGAGATCGTCGGCCTGGTCGGGGAGTCCGGCAGCGGCAAATCCACGGTGGGGCGGTGCGCCGTACGGCTGGACCGGCCGACCGCGGGCAGCGTGACGATCAACGGCCGCGAGGTGACCCGGCTGTCGAGGCGGGCACTGCGTCCGCTGCGCAAGGACTTCCACCTGGTCTTCCAGGACCCGTCCTCCTCGCTCGACCCCCGGATGACCGTGGGCGCCATCGTCGTCCAGCCGCTGCGGCTGCACCGCCTGGCGTCCGGCGACGCGCTGCGCGACCGGGTCGCCGCGCTGCTGGCCCAGGTGGGGCTGCGGCCCGAACTGGCGCGGCGGCGGCCCCATGAGCTCTCCGGCGGGCAGCGGCAGCGGGTCTCGATCGCCCGCGCGCTGTCGGTCGATCCACAGCTACTGGTGGCCGACGAGCCGACGTCGGCGCTGGACGTCTCCGTCCAGGCGTCCGTGCTCAACCTGCTGGCGGATCTGCAGCGGGAGCGACGCTTCGGCTGTCTCTTCATCACCCATGACCTGGCCGCCGTCGAATACCTCGCCGACCGGATCGCCGTGATGTATCTGGGGCAGCTCGTGGAACAGGCCCCGGCCGCCGAGCTGTTCGCCGACCCCAAGCATCCGTACACCCAGGCACTGCTGTCCGCGGCCCCGGTGCCGGACCCGGCCGCGCAGCGCTCGCGCGCCCGGATCGTGCTCAGCGGAGAGCTGCCCAGCCCGCTGGATCCGCCTCCGGGCTGCCGCTTCCACACCCGCTGTCCGCTCGCCGTCGACCGCTGCCGCACCGAGCCGCCCACGCTGCGCGGGCTTGCGGGCGGCGGCGGTCGGCAGGTCTCCTGCCATCTGGTGGCGGACGACGGAACGGCGCCGGACGCCTCGGCAGCACCATGACCCATAAGAACGCCTCCACCCGACGAGAACGCCTCGGCCACATGAGAACGCCTCCACCCCCTGAAGACCCCTCGGCCCCCTGAGCCCCGCCCGCACACCCGCACCCGTACGAGATCAGGAGCCCGCCGCATGTTCACCACCCGGCCCACCCTGCAGGGCACCCATGGCATGGTGTCCTCCACCCACTGGCTGGCCTCGCAGTCCGCCATGGCCGTCCTGGAGGACGGCGGCAACGCCTTCGACGCGGCCGTGGCCGCCGGGTTCGTCCTGCACGTGGTCGAGCCGCATCTGAACGGGCCCGCCGGTGAGGTGCCGATCATCCTCGCCCCGGCGGGCGGCGAACCCACCGTGCTGTGCGGCCAGGGCCCGGCCCCCGCCGGGGCCACCATCGACCACTACACCGCGCTCGGCCTCGACCTCGTCCCCGGCACCGGCCCGCTCGCGGCGGCGGTGCCCGGCGCGTTCGACGCCTGGATGGTGCTGCTGCGCGACCACGGGACCAAGCGGCTCGCCGAGGTGCTGCGGTACGCGATCGGCTACGCCGAGCACGGCCATCCCGCGGTCGAGCGGATCGGGGAGACGGTCGAGGCGGTACGGGAGCTGTTCGAGACCGAGTGGACGACCTCGGCCGAGCTGTATCTGCCGGACGGGGAGTCCCCCGCCGCCGGGCGGCTGCTCACCAACCCCGCGCTCGCCGCCACCTGGCGGCGGCTGATCGCCGAGGCGGAGGCGGCCGGGCCGGGGCGCGAGACACAGATCGAGGCGGCCCGCCGGGTCTGGCGCGCGGGCTTCATCGCGAAGGAGCTGGCGGACGCGGCGGCCCGGCCCGCGATGGACTCGTCCGGGCAGCGCCACGCCGGGACGCTCACCGGGCACGATCTGGCCGCCTTCGAGGCCACGTACGAGGCGCCGGTCAGCCACTCCTGGAACGGCTGGACCGTGTGCAAGGCCGGGCCCTGGAGCCAGGGGCCGGTGCTGCTGCAGCAACTCGCCCTGCTGCCGGACGGGCTGACCGCGGACGACCTGGGCACGCCCGACTTCCTGCACACCCTGATCGAGGGCGGCAAGCTGGCCATGGCCGACCGCGAGGCGTGGTACGGGGACGCCGCCGACGTGCCGCTGACGGAGCTGCTCTCCCGTCCGTACAACGACGAGCGGCGGCGGCTGATCGGCGAGGGGGCCTCGTACGAGCTGCGCCCCGGGCACCCCGGAGGCCGTACGCCGCGGCTGAGCAAGCAGGCGCTGGCCGCCGTGGCCCGCGCGGCCTCCGGGGCGGCCGGACCGGTCGCCGGGCCGGGCGGCGGTGAACCGGCGGTCGGCGGACCGGACCTGGGGCCGGCCCTCGGCGGACCGGCTGTCGGCGGACCGGCTCCGGGCGAACCGGTCGTCGACCCCAACGGGGTGACGCGGGGCGACACCTGCCATCTCGACGTCGTGGACCGCTGGGGCAACATGGTCGCGGCCACGCCCAGCGGCGGCTGGCTGCAGTCCAACCCCGTCATCCCCGCACTGGGCTTCCCGCTCGGCACCCGGCTCCAGATGACCTGGCTGGACCCCGGGCTGCCCAACTCCCTCACCCCCGGCCGCCGCCCCCGCACCACGCTCACCCCCTCGCTCGCGCTGCGCGGCGACACCCCCGTCATGGCCTTCGGCACCCCGGGCGGCGATCAGCAGGACCAGTGGAGCACGCACTTCTTCCTCGGCGTCGCGCTGCGGGCTCCGGTGCGCTCCGGGCTGGATCTGCAGGGCGCCATCGACGCCCCCAACTGGCACCAGGAATCCTTCCCCGGCTCCTTCCACCCGCGGGCGATGACGGCGGGACGGGTGGTCGTGGAGTCGCGGGTCGGCGAGGCCGCCGTCGCGGAGCTGCGCCGCCGCGGCCACGATGTCGTGGTCGGCGGGCCCTGGTCGGAGGGGCGGCTGTGCGCGGTCGCCCGCGACCCCGAGACGGGCGTGCTGCTGGCCGCCGCCAATCCGCGGGGCGCACAGGGGTACGCGGTGGGGAGGTGACCGCGCTGGGGCGGCGTGCGCGTGCGCGCCAGGTGGTGTCCGACGGATCGTGACGCCTGCGGCGGGCTGTTCCCCTCCCCGCCCCTTCCCACAACTGGGGCGGAGCCCCAGTTGTGGGAAGGGGCGGGGAGGGGAAAGTATCGATACGCGGCTCCGCCGGGCGGCGTGCGCGCTAGCGGGCGTAGCCGCCGGGGTCGGCGGTCCGCAGCTTCTCGGCGCGCGCCAGCGGGTCGTATCCGGGGCCGACGCCCTCGACGAGGACCGCAGTGCCCTCGATGTGGTCGGTGCGCAGCGGCAGGATGTCCTGATAGGCGGGCGACGCGTACCAGGCACGGGCGTCCGCCGTCCCGCCCGGGAACTCGATCAGCACCACGCTGCCCGGCCACTCCCCCTCGACCACCTCCAGCTCGCCGCCGTGGATGAGGAAGCGGCCGTGGAAGGGGTCGAGGGTGGCCTGGATCCGCTCCAGGTACTCGATGATGTCGGGGTGCGGACTGCGGCCGTGCAGATGCGCGAGCGCGTAGGCGGCGGGCATGGCTCCTCCAAGTGCTCCGGCAAGTACTCCGGGCCGATCGGCGGTTGGGTCCGGTCCGGCGTCTGCGGCGGACACGGATCAGCCTGCCGCGCCGCGCCCGGGGCGTCGATTACCCGTGAGGTCATGGCGGGGGCGCCGGATGTGGTGGCCGACCGGGCCCCCGGACCCCGGACCCCGGACCTCAGACCTCAGACCTCAGTCGAGAATGCCCAGGTCCTCCCGCATGATCCGGCGCATCGTCGCCAGCCGAGGCTCGGCCTCCTTCAGCTCCAGCAGCGCTCCCGCCGCCGTCTCGCCGTCGCGCTGCAGGCCCCGGTCGATCCGTTTGGCCTGCGCGTCGATCCCGGCGAGCACCGTGTTGAGCGCGCGGGACGCTTCCAGGACCCGCTCGGGGACGATCATCTGCGCCTCGGCGTAACGGTCCCGGTAGTCGCGGCGGGCCTCCTCCAGCCCGACGCGGTCCTCGTCCGTGTACACGTCGTCTCGGATCCGGTGCAGCGCGTCCTTGAGGAGCGTGTGGAACTGCCGGGAGGCGCGGTTCATCGCGGTGTAGGCGGTCCGGCGCTCCTCGATGCGGCGCCGCCGGTCCTCCGTACGCGCGTCCTCCTCCCGTTGCCGTACCGTCATGCGCTGCTGGAGGACGGGCGCGAAGAGGGTGCCGAGGATGCCGACGACAGCGGTGATCATGGCGGCTATGACGGTGGACACCGGCCGAGCCTAGCCGCGCCCCTTACGGTGGTCGCCGCCGATTCCGAAGACCGGTCCGAGACCTTTCGGGAAACCAGGCGATCGGAACTAATGTGCTGTTTCATGCCCGCCTCGCCCTCCGACGTGCGCGCCGACCGCGCCGACAACGTTCTCGCCCTCGCCCGGCTGGCCTCCAGGCGCGGGGCGGTACGGGACATGCTCGGCTGGCTGACCCGGCGCACCGGGGGCCCGGCCGTGCTGGTCGGGGACACGGGCCGGGTGCTGGCCGGGCCGGGTGGCGAGCACGACCCGGCGGTGGCGCGACCGGCCGCCGACGCCGCCGCCGACGCGGCCGTCGAACTGCACCGGCGCGGGGCACCGTCCGCCGTGCTGGGCGGGGGCGAGGGGCCCCCGGTACATGTGATCGCGCTCGACACCGACCCGAGCACGTACCTGGCCGTCATCGGGCCGGACGATCCGCACTGCGGAATGCTGCTCGCCGACGCCGCCCGCACCCTCGCCCTGTGCTGGCGGCTGGAGCAGGCCGAACGGGCGCGGCGGCGGATCGAATCGGCCGAGGAGCACAGCCGGGAGGCGGTGCTGCATCTGCTGATGGTGGGCAGCGTGCCCGCCGCGCAGCGGATCGCGGGGGCGCTACGGCCGGCGCTGCCCGCGGTGGTCCGGATGTATGTGATCGAGTGTCCGCACCCCCGGCGGCGCGAGATCGCCCGGCGGATCGACCGCGAGGCAGGCGGCGCGGCGTGGATCGTGCCGTGCCCGGTACGCCCGAACCACGTCCTGGCGCTCGTACCACCGGAGACGACAGGCCCGGCCACCGCGGTGAGCGACGACCCTCACCCCCCACTCCCCGAATCACTGGACCTGCTGATCGTCCGGCTGGTGCCGGAGTGCCGGGTCGGGGTGAGCGCGGCGGTCGCGCTGCGGGACACGCCGACCGCCTACGAGCAGGCCATCCACGCGCTGGCGGTGGCCCGTAACGCGCCCGAGCGCCGCGCCGGCTTCGGCGGCGACGTGGACGTGACCGTACTGGCGGGCCCGGAGGGGTATCTGTGGGCGAGCGAACTCCTGGCGCCCTGCCTGGGCTACGCCCCGGCCCGCCGCGCCGACCCCGGCCCGCAGGAGCTGCTGGGCACACTCGGGTCGTGGCTCAGCTTCGGTGGAGCGGCCAGCCGCCATCTGAAGATCCACCGCAATACGCTCGCCGCGCGGCTGCGCCATCTCGATGAGCTGCTGGGCATGGAGGTCAGCCGCAGCCTGGCCGCGCAGTCGGCCGCCTGGCTCGCCCTGCGGCTGCACACCGCGCCCCAGGCCGCGGCGGCCCGCGCCCATGCCCCGCCGGGACCCACCGCCACGCTGGACACGGTGCTGGGCACACCCGCCGCCGGAACCTGGGCCCGGTTCCAGCTACGTCCCCTGGAAGAGGCCAGGCCGACGGCCTCTCTGGAGACCGTACGCACCTGGCTGCGCGCCGACGCCCGCCTGCCCGCGGCAGCCGCCGCCCTCGGCATCTCGCTACCGGGCGCGCGCAAGCGCCTGACCAGGGCGGAGGACGTGCTGGGCCGATCCCTGCTGACCGCGCCGAGCGCGAAGTACGAACTGTGGCTGGCAATGCGAGCACTGGGCTCACTCTGAGACCGGCCCGCGCCCCGGGCCGTTCGCGTCAGCACACTCGCCGTTCGCCCCCGTTCTCACTGTTCACCAAAGCACTCACCGTTCGAACGGGAACCGCCCGGTGCCCTCACTGTGCACATCGTTCCTCGCCGCCGGTGCCGCGCCCGCCTAATGTCCTGAACTGGCCCAGCCCGCCGGGCCTCACAAACCGGGGCGGCCGCCGCGCGACGACGGGGGTGTTGCGCGCGGCCCGCCCCTGTCCCCGCCCGGCGCCGGCCCACCCATACGAGTGAATGACCCGGCAATAAAAGCATGCGCTTCTACAAGCGACTGCTTATACTGGCCCGTGACGTGGTCAATCAACATCCATGACGAGGTGGCCGGCTGGTTCCTCGCCCTATGCGCTCACGATCCGCATTCGGCCGACTCGGTGGAGCAGGCCATCGAGCTGCTGGCCGAGATAGGACCGAGCCTCGGTCGTCCTATGGCCGATGTGATTCACGGCAGTTCGATGAAGAACCTCAAGGAGTTACGCCCGGGCTCGGGGGGCCGGACCGAAATCCGCATCCTCTTCGTCTTCGATCCCGACCGGGAGTGCATCCTCCTCGTGGCGGGCGACAAGGCGGGCAGTTGGCGACGCTGGTACGACACCGCCGTTCCACTCGCCGAGGAGCGCTACCGGCAGTACCTCGACCACAAGGAGAAGGCGGCGGAATGAACGGTTTCACCTCGTGGGACGAGGTCAAGAGGAGCGCCGAGCGGATCCGTCGCGAGGCCCACCCCGAAGTGGGCGAGGCCGAGTGGGCGGCACGCAAAGAGGCGGCACGTCTGCAGCAGGAGGCCCACCTCCTCGGCCATCACCTGCAGCGGCTGCGGAGGGAGCGGGGACTCACCCAGCAGCAGGCCGCCGTCCAGCTCGGCATCACCCAGGCCCGCGTCTCCCAACTGGAGCAGGGCAAGGCGGTGGACCTCACGGCGATGCGCGCCTATGCGCAGGCCCTGGGCGCCCGGCTGACGCTGGTGCTCGAAGTCGACGATCAACAGATCCGCATCGCCTGAGCGCGATCGCGCCCCGGGGCCGCGCGGCCCGCCCCTGTCCCCGCCCGGCGCCGGGCCATGAGCACCGGCACCAGGCGGGCCGCGGTCGCTGTCACGACCCCAAAATCGTTGTCACGACCCCAGGATCGTGGTCAGGAACTCCCCCGTCCATGCCAGCAGTTCCCGCCCCACCAGCGGCTTTCCGCCGATTCGGGCGGTCGAGGGGCGGGGGACCAGGACCTGCTTGGTCGCCGGCTTGATCACCGAGCGCTGGTAGAGGCGCTTGAGGCGCAGTTCCTGGGATTCGCGGAGCTCCACCGGGGAGAAGCGGATATTGGAGCCCTGGAGGGTGATGTCGGTGACGCCGCAGGCGCGGGCCAGCAGGCGCAGGCCGGCGACCAGGAGGAGGTTCTCCACCGGTTCGGGGAGCTTGCCGTAGCGGTCGGTGAGCTCCTCGCGGACGGCGCGGATGTCGTCCTCGCTGGAGGCGGAGGCGATGGCGCGGTACGCCTGGAGGCGCAGGCGCTCGCCGGGGGCGTAGTCGTGCGGGACGTGCGCGTCGACCGGCAGCTCGATCTTGACCTCCAGCGGCGCTTCCTCCTCCTCACCGCCCTCGATCGAGGCCCGGTAGTCGGCGACGGCCTCGCCCACCATCCGGACGTAGAGGTCGAAGCCGACGCCCGCGATATGGCCGGACTGCTCGCCGCCGAGCAGATTGCCCGCGCCGCGGATCTCCAGGTCCTTCATCGCCACATACATGCCCGCGCCCATCTCGGTGTGCTGGGCGATGGTGGCCAGCCGCTCATGGGCGGTCTCGGTGAGCGGCTTCTCGGGCGGGTAGAGGAAGTACGCATAACCGCGGTCGCGGCCGCGGCCGACCCGGCCGCGGAGCTGGTGGAGCTGGGAGAGGCCGAAGTTGTCGCCGCGCTCGACGATCAAGGTGTTGGCGTTGGAGATGTCGATACCGGACTCGACGATCGTCGTGGAGACCAGCACATCGAACTTCTTCTCCCAGAAGTCGACCACGACCTGCTCCAGGGCGGTCTCCGACATCTGGCCGTGAGCGGTGGCGATCCGCGCCTCGGGGACGATCTCGCGCAGCTTCGCCGTGGCCCGGTCGATGGACTCCACCCGGTTGTGGATGTAGAAGACCTGGCCCTCGCGGAGCAGCTCACGCCGGATCGCCGCGCCGATCTGCTTCTGCTCGTACGGCCCGACGAAGGTCAGCACCGGGTGGCGCTCCTCCGGCGGGGTGGTGATCGTGGACATCTCGCGGATGCCGGTGACCGCCATCTCCAGGGTGCGCGGAATGGGGGTGGCGGACATGGTCAGCACGTCCACATTGGCGCGGAGCTTCTTCAGCTGCTCCTTGTGCTCGACGCCGAAGCGCTGCTCCTCGTCCACGATGACCAGGCCCAGGTCCTTGAACTTGGTCTCGGAGGAGAAGAGCCGGTGGGTGCCGATGACGATGTCGACCGCGCCGTCCTTCAGCCCCTCCAGCACCGCCTTGGCCTCGGTGTCGGTCTGGAAGCGGGAGAGCGCCCTGACGTTGACGGGGAACTGGCCGTACCGCTCGCCGAAGGTGCCGAAGTGCTGCTGCACCAGCAGGGTCGTGGGCACCAGCACCGCGACCTGCTTGCCGTCCTGGACCGCCTTGAAGGCCGCGCGGACCGCGATCTCGGTCTTGCCGTAGCCGACGTCGCCGCAGATCAGCCGGTCCATCGGAACCGACTTCTCCATGTCCTCCTTGACCTCGGCGATGGTGGTGAGCTGATCGGGAGTCTCCGCGTACGGGAAGGCGTCCTCCAGCTCGCGCTGCCAGGGTGTGTCCGCGCCGAAGGCATGGCCGGGCGCCGCCATCCGGGCGGAGTAGAGCTTGATCAGGTCGGCGGCGATCTCCTTGACGGCCTTCTTGGCGCGCGCCTTGGTCTTGGTCCAGTCGGCCCCGCCGAGCCGGTGCAGGGTCGGCGCCTCACCGCCCACGTACTTGGTGACCTGCTCGAGCTGGTCGGTGGGGACGAAGAGCCGGTCGCCGGGCTGGCCGCGCTTGGCCGGGGCGTACTCCACCACCAGATACTCGCGGGTGGCGCCCTGGACGGTGCGCTGCACCATCTCGATGTAGCGGCCCACGCCGTGCTGCTCATGGACGATGAAGTCGCCCGCTTCGAGGGTGAGCGGATCGATGGTCTTACGGCGGCGCGCGGGCATCCGCGCCCCGTCCTTGCCCGCGGCCTTCTGCCCGGACAGATCCGTCTCGGTCAGCACGGCCAGCTTCAGGACCGGGTCGACGAAGCCGTAGTCGATCGAACCGCAGGACACATGCACCACGGACGGCTTGATCTCGGTGAGGTCGCCGTCCAGCCGGGCCGCGATCCCCTCGCCGCCGAGCACCTCGACGGTGCGGGAGGCGGGGCCGTGGCCCTCGGTCACATAGACGGTGCGCCAGCCGTCGGCGAGCCAGCCCTTGGTGTCGGCCAGCGCCCGGGCGGTGTCGCCGCGGTAGCTCTCCGTGGCGTGCATGCCCAGCTTGACGGTGTCGCCCGCCGCGTCAGCGGCAAGTGTCTGCGTCAGCTCCTCATCCGCCGCGAACGGGCTCACCGACCACCACATCATGCCCAGCTCACGGGCCCGGTCGCGGACGTCCGCGATGCCCCACAGGGAAGCCGCGCCGACGTCGATCGGGGCCTCGCCGCCCCCGGCCGTGGCCGCCCAGGACGCCTGCAGGAACTCCTGGCTGGTGGCCACCAGATCCGCCGCCCGGGTGCGCACCCGCTCCGGATCGCAGACGACCGTCATGCTGCCCTTCGGGAGGACGTCCAGCAGCAGCTCCATGTCGTCCACCAGGACGGGGGCCAGCGACTCCATGCCCTCGACCGCGATCCCCTCGGCGATCTTGCCGAGCAGCTCGCCCAGCTCGGGATGGGCCTCGGCGAGGGCCGCGGCCCGCTCCCGCACCTGGTCGGTCAGCAGCAGCTCCCGGCAGGGCGGGGCCCACAGGCCGTGCTCGGCGACTTCCAGGGAGCGCTGGTCGGCCACCTTGAAGTAGCGGATCTCCTCGATGTCGTCGCCCCAGAACTCGATCCGGAGCGGATGCTCCTCGGTCGGCGGGAAGACGTCCAGGATGCCGCCGCGCACGGCGAACTCGCCGCGCTTCTCGACCAGCTCCACCCGGGAGTACGCGGCGGCGGCGAGCCCGTCCACGATCTCCTCCAGATCGGCGGTCCCGCCGGCCCGCAGGCTCACCGGCTCCAGGTCCCCCAGCCCCTTGACCTGCGGCTGCAGCACGGACCGCACGGGCGCGACGACGACCGAGACCGGACCGGCCGCCGGATCGTCCTGGCGCGGATGGGCCAGCCTGCGCAGCACCGCGAGGCGCCGCCCGACGGTGTCCGAGCGCGGGGAGAGCCGCTCATGCGGCAGCGTCTCCCAGGACGGGTACTCCACCACCCCATCCGGCGGGAGGAGCGAGCGCAGCGCGGCCGCCAGGTCCTCCGCCTCCCGGCCGGTGGCGGTCACCGCGAGCACGGGGCGGCCCGCGGAGCGCGCCAGCGCGGCGATGGCGAACGGGCGGGCGGCCGGCGGGCCGACCAGATCGACGTGGGGACGATGCCCGTCGGCGGCGCCGTGCACCGCCTCGGCGAGCGCGGGGTCCTTGACGACGACGTCGAGCAGACCGGTGAGGCTCATAAAGGGGTATTCCATCCCGGAGGCGGACAACGCGAACGACCCGACACGTGTCACGGGCCGGGGGTCTTCCAGAGTACGACCACCCGCCGACAATCTCCGCCGGTCCGTCGTCCACCCCCGCCGACAATCTCCGCCGGTCCGTCGTCCACCCGAGCACCTGGGGATCACGCCCCGATCAGCCCGATGCCGTGCTCGAGCACCCGGCCCGGCCCATGACGGCAGGCGGCCGTCTGGCCCATCACGGCAGGCGGCCGGGCACGCCTTGTGATCACACTGATGCACATGGCAGAGCGAGAGACGCGCCCATCGCCCACCAGGACGAGCCCCCGGTCCCGGCCGCCCAGACCGGCCGAGGCCGCCCGGCACGCGTGCGACCAGCTCGCCTCACTGATCGTCCATGAGCCCGAGGGCGTCAGCGGGGTGACCCGCCACGAGGACGGCTGGGTCGTCAGCGTGGACGTCCTCGAGGTCGCCCGGATCCCCGACACCACCAGCCTGCTGGCCACCTACGAGGTGCGCGTCGACCAGCGGGGCGAACTCCAGGAATACCGGAGGGTCCGCCGCTACCGGCGCGGTGCGGCCGACGACTGCTGAGACGACTGCCGAGACGACTGCCGAGACGACTGCCGAAAGGACGCCCCGAGATGCCCACTGGCACATACACGGAAGAGGTCGTCTGCGTCCAGCGGACCGGCACTCTCTACGACGTCCTGGAACTCATCCTCGACCGGGGCATGGTGATCGATGTCTTCATCCGGGTCTCCCTCGTCGGCATCGAGATCCTGAAGATCGACGCCCGCATCGTGGTCGCCAGCGTGGACACCTACCTCCGCTTCGCCGAAGCCTGCAACCGCTTGGACCTCGAATTCGACCGCAGCAGCACGACCGTTCCCGAACTGCTGGGCGGGGTCGCGGGCGGCGGCGGGAGTCCGGCCGGGCGGATGGCCACCGGCCTCGGCAAGAAGAAGGCCAAGAAGGCGGTGAAAGGCGTGGGAGAGAAGGTCAAGCACGCCGTCGGGGTCGGCGACGACGAGGACGAAGAGGAGTGGGAGGAGCAGGAGAGCCGCCCCCGGCGGCGCACCACCGCCGGGGGCGGCGCCCGCCGCCGTTCCGCTTCTTCCGAGGAGGACTGATCCATGACCGCGCCCCGGAGCGTGTACGTCTACGGCGTCGTCCGCGCCACCCACGCGGTGCCGCCCGGCCGCACCGGAGTGGGCGAGCGGCCCGCCCCGGTCCGCACCCTCCGGGCCGGCGCGCTGGCCGCGGTGCTCAGCGACGCTCCGGCCCGGCTGCGCGCCAAGCGGCGCGACCTCCTCGCCCACCAGGACCTCGCCATGGCGCTGGCGGTGGACGGGCCGGTGCTGCCGATGCGCTTCGGGATGATCGCCCCCGACGAGGAGTCGGTGCGGCAGCAGTTGCTGTCGTCCCAGAACGACTGCCTGGCCGCGCTCGAACGCGTCGACGGGCGGGTCGAGATGAACCTCAAGGCGCTGCCCACCGAGGCCGACCTGGGCACGCTGGTACGGGAGGACCCCGAGGTGAGCCGGTTGCGCACCGCCGCCCGCAGGGCCCCGGGGTACGAGGCCAGCGTGCGGCTCGGCGAGGCCGTGGCGCGCGGACTGGGGCGCAGAGCGGCCGCCGCCGCGGCCGCGGTGCTCGCGGAGCTCTCCGCCGTGGCGGACGCCAAGGTGCACGGCCCGCAGGTCGAGGGATGCGTGCTCAACGTCTCGTTCCTGCTGGACCGGCGCGAGGAGCGGCGGTTCCACGGTGTGGTGGAGCGCTTCGCCGCCGGCCACCGCGACCGGGTCGAGCTGCGGCTCACCGGACCGCTGCCCTGCTACAGCTTCGCGGAAGGCCGGGCCTGACATGGGGCTGCTGAGCCAGGTCGTCCTCTTCCCGCTGGCGCCGGTGCGGGGGGTGGTGTGGGTCGCGGAGCGCGTGCGGGACGTCGCGGAGGAAGAGCTGTGCCATCCATCGGTGCTGCGCGCCCGGCTCGCGGCGTTGAACGAGGCCCTGGAGTCGGGGGCGATCGGCTCCGAGGAGTTCGACCGGGAGGAGGACCGGCTGCTGGACCTGCTGGAGCGGTCAGGCGGCCGAAGCCCAGGAGAAAGGGCAAGGGTGAGCCGCCATGACTGACCGCGACCTGGTGTACCCCCCTTCCGTGACCAGCGACCGGCACCCCTCCGACCTCGCCGAGATCCTGGAACGTGTCCTGGACAAGGGCATCGTGATCGCCGGAGACATCAAGATCGACCTGCTGGACATCGAACTGCTCACCATCCGGCTGCGGTTGTTCATCTCCTCCGTGGACACCGCTCGCAAGGCCGGAATCGACTGGTGGGAAACCGACCCCGCCCTCTCCTCGCGCGCCGCGAAGGACGCCCTCGCCCAGGAGAACGCGGAACTGCGCGAACGGCTCCACGCCCTGGAATCACGCATGGATTCCGATGAGCAACTGAGCGCGGTCGGCGCCACCGCCGCAGAGGAAGGCGCGGACACATGACCCCGCCCGAGGCCCCCACCCTCACCTACGCCTTCGCGGTCTGCCGCGGCGGCGCCCTCACGGCGTTGGCCGCGCTCCCCGGGCTCGGCACCGGCGCCCCCGTCCGTACGCTCGCGGCGGGCCCGCTCACCGCGGTGGTCCAGGACGTGCCCGCCGCCGGGTTCGGCGAGGAGGCGATGCGGCGGCGGCTGTCCGACCGCGATGAGCTGGAGCGCTGCGCCCGCGCCCACCACACGGTGATCACGGCGGCGTCGGCGCTCGCCCCCACCGTTCCGCTGCCGCTGGCCACCCTCTATCTCGACGACGGCCGGGCCCGCGAGGCCCTGGGCGAGCGGGAGACATCCCTCCTGACCGCACTGGACCGGATCACGGGCCGGGCCGAATGGGGCGTCAAGGTCTACGCCCCGACGGGACCGCCGCCCGCACCGGAAACCGCCCCGGAAGCCGCCCCGGCGGACGGCCCGGCGCCCGGCCCCGCCAGCGGCCGGGCCTATCTGGACCGCGTCCGCACCCGGCAGCGGAGCCGCGAACAGCACCACACCCTGACGCTGCGGGCCGCCGAGCGGGTGGACACCGCCGTCCGGAGCCTCGCCGTGGCCGCGCGCCGGCTGCGCCCGCACGGCGTCGAGGTGACCGGGAAGCACCGTACCCATGTGCTGAACGCGGCCTACCTCCTCGACCTGGGCCGGGAGCGCGAACTGCGCGCCGCCCTCGCGTCGTTGCGCCGCGACGAGACGGACGTCCAGATCGAGCTCTCCGGGCCATGGGCGCCCTACTCCTTCGCCGACGGAGGAATCGCCGACGAAAGACCCACCAGCGGAAGGATGTCCCCATGACCAGGGCCGCCTGGGACGCCGCCCCGGCCAAAGCGGCATGGGAAGCGGCCCCCGCCGACATCGCCCGCAAAGAGGCCCCCGCATGGGGAGCCACCCCCGCCGAGGCCCTCGGACCGCTCGGCGTCCCCCTCGTGGACCTCCTCGACCGGGTGCTCGCCACCGGCGTCGTCGTCACCGGCGACCTGGTCATCGCGATCGCCGAGGTCCCCCTCGTCCGCCTCTCCCTGCACGCCCTCCTCTCCTCGGTCAACGAGCGGGTCCCGGCCCCGTGGACCGACAGCGGCCCGCTATGAGCCCCCCGACGCCCCCGACTCCCTCGGCCTCCCCGGCCCCCACCCACCTCGACATCGACCGCGACTCGGTCGGCCGCGACCTGGTGGCCCTCGTGCTGACGGTCGTCGAACTCCTCCGCCAGCTCATGGAGCGCCAGGCCATCCGCCGCATCGACACGGGCGGCCTCACCGACGGCCAGATCGAGCGCATCGGCACCACACTGATGCTGCTCGACCAGCGCATGGCGGAGCTGTGCGACCAGCACGGACTGACGCCGGAGGACCTCAACCTGGACCTCGGCCCCCTGGGCACCCTGCTCCCCCGCGACTGAGGCCGGTCAGCCGCCGAGGGCTTCCGCCATCCGGTCGAGGTCGGCGAGGAGGGCGGCCAGGCGCCGTTGCGGAAAGGCGTCGACCATCGTCCGCTCGATGGCGTAGACGGCGGACCGGGCGGCGTCGAGCCGTTCGCGACCGCGCTCGGTGAGGTGGGCCGGGAGGGCGCGGCCGTGGTCGGTGGTGGCGGGCCGGGTGATCAGATCCGCGTCCTGGAGGCCGCGCAGGACGACGTTCATGGACTGCCGGGTGACGAACGTGCCCCGGGCGAGTTCGGCGTTGGACAGGCCGGGCCGCTGGTCGAGGAGTTCCAGGCAGGCGTACTGCGGCACCGTCAGACCGCGTTCGCGCAGCGCCTTGTCCATGGCGCCGCGCAGCGCCGCGGCGGCGCGCTTGAGGCGGTAGCCCACATGTTCGGTGACGTCGTGAGCGGGGTGCGGCGGGGCCACGGGAGTCCGGTCTTCCATGTCAGGATTTTGACATGGGGAGGGGGTGTGCGTACAGTCCGGGAATGTCAAAGTCCTGACATCAAACAACTGGGGAGGACCCATGACCGCCACCGTTGACGGCCCCGACTTCATCGCCCTGCAGGTACGCGATGTCGAGGCGGCGGCCGCCTTCTGCGAGAAGCACCTCGGACTGCGGCGGGCACCGGCCTCGCCTCCCGGTGCCGTGGTGTTCACCACCCAGCCGATCCCGTTCGCCGTCCGCGAGCCGCTGCCGGGCGTGGAGCTCGACGACGTCGCGCGGCCCGGTCTCGGCGTGGCCCTGTGGTTCCGCACCACGGACGCCCAGGCGCTGCACGACCAGCTCGCCGACGCCGGGGTGCCGATCGTCGCCCCGCCGCAGGACAGCCCCTTCGGCCGCACGTTCACCTTCATCGGCCCCGAGGGCTACACCATCACCGCACACGGAGGCTGATCGTGACCGCCGCCTCCCTCACCCCGGCCGGTCCCTTCTCGCTGGCGGCGAGCGTCCGCTTCCTGGAGGACTTCACCCCCGCGAGCTATTCCGGCACGGCGGACGAGGTGCTGCGCCTGGCCTTTCCCGCCGACGACGGCCACTCGACGGTGGCCGCCGCGGTGCGGCAGGAGGAGACGGCGGACGGTGAAGCGGGCACGGTACGGGCCGAGTTCACCGTGTATCCCGGCGTACCGGACGGCGACCTGGACGGCTCCCCGGCGGACCCCGCGTCCGCCGGGCCCGGGCCCGTATCCGTCGAGTCCGAGTACTGGCCCGACGAGGCCGTACGGGCCCAGCTCGCCCGCATCCTTTCCCTCGACGTCGACGGAAGCGGCTTCCCCGACCTCGCCGCCGCCGACCCCGTGGTGGCGGGGCTCATGGCGGAATTTCCGGGCCTCCGGCCGGTGTGCTTCCACTCCCCCTACGAAGCCGCCGTGTGGGCGGTCATCGGCCACCGCATCCGCAGGACCCAGGCCGCCGCCATCAAGGCCCGCCTCGCCGAGCGGCACGGACGGCGGGTCCAGGCCGCGGGCCGGACCCTGCACGCCTTCCCCGCCCCGCCGGTGCTGCGCGCGATCACCCGGGTCCCCGGTCTGACCGAGGTGAAGATCGAGCGGCTGCACGCGCTGGCGGAGGCCGCCGACGCCGGTGCGCTCGACGCCGCACGGCTGCGCGCGATGCCGGTGGACGACGCCCTCGCGGCGCT
Organism: Streptomyces sp. 11-1-2; assembly: GCF_003595545.1. Taxonomy (NCBI): domain Bacteria; kingdom Bacillati; phylum Actinomycetota; class Actinomycetes; order Kitasatosporales; family Streptomycetaceae; genus Streptomyces; species Streptomyces sp. 11-1-2. Next base: position 6,895,527 of record NZ_CP022545.1, on the reverse strand, counting down.
GCGCACCCTTCCCGGCATCGGCCCGTTCTCCGCCGAGCTCATCCTCATCCGCGGCGCCGGGCACCCCGACGTCTTCCCGCACCACGAACGGCGACTGCACGCGGCCATCGCCACCGCGTACGGCCTCGACGAGACCGCCTCCGGCGACATCAGCCGACTGGCCGGGATCGCCGACCGCTGGCGGCCCTACCGCAGCTGGATCGCGCTCCTGCTGCGCGTCCGCGCCGAGCGCATCGGCCGCCACGTGTCGTAGCCGCGCGGAAGAGCCGGTCCGCTCCCGTCGCGGACCGGCTCCTCCACCGGCTCTTCCACCGGCTCTTCCACCGACTCACCACTGGCTCATCACCGGCTCTCGGCCGGGTGCGGTCAGCCGTTCTCGACGACCATCAGCGCGTTGCCGTCCCCGTCCCGGAAGCTGAACATCGGCGGCACCGGGGCGCCCCAGCGCTGGACCTCCGGATCGGTGCCGACGCCGCGCGAGCGCAGCGTCGCGTGGTCGGCGTCGATGTCCTCCGAGGTGAGGATGATGCCGGTCCGAGGCCCGGCTTGGCGCCCATGGAGGGCGACCCCCACATTGAGAGGTTTAGGCTGGTGAGAGGGGTGGTGCACGAAGGGAGCCGGCTTGTGAGTTGGCACAGTGAACTCCCCCGCCTGCTGACAGCGGCGGAGACGGCGGCACCGGTGGAGTCCGTCGATGTGGTCGCCGAGGACCTGCGGCGGCGCTTCGGCGCCACGCAGGTCTCTTTCCTCATCCTGGATCTGACCGGGAAGGCGGTGGCACGCCTGTCCATCGCCTCCACCGAGGAAGTCGGGCGGGCCGCGGAGCGGATCGAACTGTTCGGCAGCGTCTACGAGCCGGTGATCCGTACCCAGCGCCTGTATCAGGACGCGACCGGCCAGGGACACCGAGTGATCGCCCCGGTCACCAATCGTGGGGACGCGATCGGTCTGCTCGAGGTGCTGCTGCCGACCGAGCCCGGCAAGGGCATCCTCGCCGCGGTCGGCGAAGCCGCGCACGTCCTGGCCTATATCGTGATCGCCAACCAACGCTTCACCGATCTCTACACCTGGGGCAAACGCTCCAGGCCCCCCACCCTGCCGGCCGAGATCCAATACCAGCTCCTGCCGTCGTCGCTGTCGTGTGAGGCCGCCCAGTTCGCCCTGAGCGGGAGTCTGGAACCCTCGGAAACGATCAGCGGTGACACCTTTGACTACACCCTGGACCGGGACACCCTGCACCTTTCGGTGACCGACCCCATGGGCCACGACATCAACTCCGCGCTGACGGCCACCGTCCTCATGGGCGCCCTGCGCGGCGCCCGCCGCGCCGGAGCCGACCTGACCGACCAGGCCCGGCAGGCCGACCGGGCCTTGGCCGACAATGGCCGCGGCCACGCCACCGGGCAGCTGCTGCGCGTCTACCTCCACACCGGGCGGACAGAACTCGTCAACGCCGGCCACCCGTTGCCGCTGCGCATACGCGAGGGAGCCGTGGAGGAGATCCCCTGCGAGGCGGATCCCCCCTTCGGGGTGCCCGTGCCCGCGGCCCACTCCTACCACGTTCAGGACATCGGTCTACGCCCCGGCGATCGTTTGATCATGCTCACCGACGGCATGCTCGAACGCGACGCGCAGAAGGTGGATCTGGCCGCCCTGCTGAAGAGCACCCGGCACCTGCATCCGCGGGAGACCGTGCTGATACTGACCAGCGCGGTCCTGGACGCCGCGGGCGGCAAGCTGGAAGACGACGCCACCGTGTTGTGCCTGGACTGGCACGGCCCTCAGGAGACCCACCGGCACGTCAGCTCCGGCGCGGACGTCGGCCAAGCCTCCCCCGCCCACGGGAAGCGGTAGTCGGCACAGCCCGCCGGCCGCCGGACGGGGAGCAGGAGGCGCCGGGCACGGTGATCACCGCCGCGCGGATCAGCGGTTGACGAAGGTGAGGTTCCGCTCGTCGTAGCGGGTGCCGGCGACCTGGTCGGCCGGGGCGGCGGCGTCGATCGCGGCCAGCTCTTCGGGAGACAGCTCCAGGGTGGCGGCGGTCAGGTTCTCCTCGAGGTACCTCTGGCGCCGGGTGCCCGGGATGGGAACCACGTCGTCGCCGCGGTGCTGCACCCAGGCGAGGGCGAGCCGGCCCGCGGTGACGCCCTTCTCGGCGGCCAGTTCGTTCAGCTTCCCGACGATGGCCAGGTTCTTTTCGAGGTTGCCGTCGGCGAACCGGGGCTGGGTGCGGCGCATATCGCCTTCCGGCAGGCCCTCGGTCGAGGTGTAGCGGCCGGTGAGGAAGCCGCGGCCGAGCGGGGAGAAGGGGACGAGGCCGATGCCGAGCTCACGGCAGACCGGGGCGATCTCGTGCTCCAGGTCCCGCGTCCACAGCGACCATTCGCTCTGCAGGGCCGCGATGGGGTGCACCGCGTGGGCGCGGCGGATGGTGTCCGCGCCCGCCTCGGACAGGCCGAGATGGCGCACCTTGCCCGCCTGGACCAGCTCGGCCATCGCGCCGACGGTCTCCTCGATGGGGACCTCGGGGTCCACTCGGTGCTGGTAGTAGAGGTCGATGTGGTCGACGCCGAGCCGCCGCAGCGACGCGTCGCACGCCTGGCGGACGTACGCGGCGTCGCCCCGGATCGCGGTCGGCTCCCCCAGCCGGTTGGCGAAGCCGAACTTGGTGGCCAGGACCGCCTGCTCCCGGCGTCCGGCCAGGGCCCGGCCGAGCAGCTCCTCGTTGTGCCCGGCACCGTAGAAGTCGGAGGTGTCCAGCAGCGTGACGCCGAGGTCGAGGGCGCGATGGAGGGTGGCGATCGACTGGGCGTCGTCCGAGGCGCCGTAGCCGTGGCTCATTCCCATGCAGCCCAGGCCCTGGGCCGCGACGGTCAGCGCACCCAGGCGGCGGGTGGGCAGTTCGGACATCGGGTACCTCCCTCGTGGTCGTGACGATCACGCTAGGAGTTGGAGCGCACTCCAAGTCAGACCACCGGACCAGTTCGGCCATCGGCGACGAATACATTGACATGGCGCCGGAATTCTGCGGGCGCACCTGGGCGGCGGTTCTGCTGTGCCCGGAATACGCCGGTGCGCCTCCGCATCCGAACCGTGCGGTCACAGCTCTAGTGAATTCTTCGAGCCGGTCCGGCTAGCTTTCTCATTGCGGTGGAAGGTCCACCGGATCGGAGTGTACTGATATGCAGTCTCGTCGCCTTGCGTTAGCCGCGGCAACCACCTTCGGAGCCCTCGCCCTCACGCTGGGAATCGGAGGAACGGCCCAGGCCGCTCCCCGCCCCCCGCTCACCCAGGCCGAATGCCGGGCCTCCGGAGGCATGGTCCTCCCGATCAATGTCACCGGGTCCATCTGTCTGTGGCACAACGCCGACGGCACCACCGATTCCGCGCAGATCACCGACCCGATGGGCCGCAGCTGACCTGAGCGCCTCGCTCCGCGAAGTCGGCCTCGATTCTCGCAGTTGATGTCCCCATGCACATTCCCGCTCACGCGATCGGGCCCCGACATCCGCTGAGAGCTCATCGCGTATTTCCGCATGACGACTGGTGATCAAATTTCCCCCGGTGCACAGAAAAAACCGGCCCGGTGCGCTCCCCCGTCGCACACCGGGCCGGTCGCCCTTCTGCCCCTCCCCCCATGGAGAGGCAGCGGGCCTCATTTCCCCCGTTGGCTTTGCTATTCCGTGGCGATCGCGTTCAGCACATTCATCTGCGCCGCCCGGAAGGCCGGGACCAGCGCCGCGATCAGACCCACCACGGCCGAGCCGATGAAGACCGTGATAATCGTCGGCCACGGGATCTCCAGGGTCTTCAGACCCTCCAGCGCCAGCAGCTTCTGGGCCGTGGTTCCCCAGCCCATGCCAAGACCCAGCCCCAGCAGCGCGCCGAAGAGCGCGATGACCACGGACTCCAGCCGGATCATGCGGCGCATCTGGCGGCGGGAGAGGCCGATGGCGCGCATCAGGCCGATCTCACGGGTCCGCTCGACCACCGACAGGGCCAGGGTGTTCACCACACCGAGGACGGCGACGATGATCGCCAGCGCCAGCAGACCGTAGACCAGGTTGAGCAGCTGACCGACCTGGTCCTTGACCTCCTGCTTGTAGTCGGTCTGGTCGCGCACCTTCACCGACGGGTAGTGGTGGAGCTGGGCCTTGAGGGATGCGTACGCCGCGTCCTCCTGGCCGTCCTTGGCCTGCGCCAGCATCATGACGTCCGCCGGGATCAGCTTGGCGGGGACATAGCTCTCGACGGTGGCGATGTTGAGGTACATCGCGCCCTTGTCGAGGCTGACGTCGTCCGAGGTGATCGCGGCGACGGTCAGCTTGGCGGTCCGGCCCTCCTTGAAGGCGACGGTCAGGGTGTCGCCCTTCTTCACCTTGTGGTCCTTGGCGAAGCCCTCCGGCACCGACATGGCGTTCTTGCCGTACGCGGCGGCCAGATCACCCTCGACCACCGGGGTGCGCAGGTCCTCCGCGTACGTCGGGTTGGCGGCCGAAAGGTCCTTGGTGACCGTCTTGCCGTCCGGCAGGGTGAGCTTGGCGCCGTCGATGTTCTTGGCCTCGCTGATGTGCTTCAGGCCCTTGGCCTGGCGCACCGACTTCTCGATCCCCTCGGTGATCGGCTGGCCCATGTCGGACTGGATGATGAAGTCCGCGCCCACCGACTTGTCCAGCTCATCGGTGGCCGAGGCGACCATCGAGGAGCCCACCACCGACAGACAGGCGACCAGCGCCAGGCCGATCATCAGGGCCGCGCCGGTGGCGCCGGTGCGCCGCGGGTTGCGCAGCGCGTTGCGCTCCGCCAGCCGGCCGACCGGGCCGAAGATCCGCAGGACGACGGTGGCCAGCGCGCGGACCACCAGACCGGCCAGCAGCGGGCCGATGACGATGAAGCCGATGAGCGTCAGCACCACGCCGACGCCCAGGAACATCGAGCCGTCGACCGCCTTGTCCGCGTTCCCCGCGACCACCAGGGACGCCGCGCCACCCGCGGTGAGCAGGGTGCCGATCACGCCGCGGATCCATCCGGCCCTGCTGTCCGCCGGGGTGCCCGCGTCGCGCAGGGCCGCCATCGGGGAGATCTTCCCGGCCCGGCGGGCGGGGATGTACGCCGCGATGACGGTGACGATGACGCCGATACCGATGCCGATGATGGGCGTGGTGGGCTTCACCGTCAGCTGGTCGGTGCTCAGATGCAGCCCCGCGCTGCCCATGATCTTCATCAGGCCGACCGCGAGGCCGACCCCGCCGAGGACACCGAGGATCGAGCCCACGATGCCCAGCAGCAGCGCCTCGATCAGCACCGACCGGTTGATCTGCTTCCGGCTGGAGCCGATGGCCCGCATCAGGCCGATCTCACGGGTGCGCTGGGCGACCAGCATCGAGAAGGTGTTGACGATCAGGAAGATGCCGACCAGGACGGCGATCCCGGCGAAGCCGAGCATCGCGTACTTCATGACATCCAGGAACGAGCCGATGTCGTCCTCGGCCTCCTTGCTGGACTCGGCCTTCGTCTGCACCTTCACCGCGGTGCCGAGGTCGGCCACCACGTTCTTCTTGAGCTGGTCGTGGCTGACGCCCGGCTGGGCGGTGAGCAGGTAGCTGGAGTACACCCCGGGAGCGCCGAGCAGCTTGCGCTGCGCGGTGTCGGTGTCCATGAAGACCAGCGTGGCGCCCGGGTTGGTCACCTGGAACGTGGCAATGCCGACGATCTTCGCGCGGAACTCGCCGGGGATGGCGATGATCCGCATCTCGTCGCCCAGCTTCAGCTTCTTGTTCTTCGCGGTGTCGGCGTCGACCATCACCTCGGTCGGGCCGCGCGGCGCGTGGCCCGAGGTGATCTGGACCGAGCGCGTCTCGGTCGGGTCCCAGTTGGTGCCGATGGTCGGGGCGCCGGAGTCCGAGCCGATGCTGTTGTCGTTCCGGTCGGCGGCGGTGATCGACTGGCTGGTGGCGTCGCCGATCACCGACTTGACGCCGTCCACCTGCTTCAGCCGCGCCAGCTCCGAACCGGGCAGCGAACGGATCCGGCCCTGCCGGGTGTCGCTGTCGCCGGCGCCCTTCGGACTGACCGTGACATCGGAGGCGGTGCTCGCGAAGAGCTTGTCGAACGTGGCGTTGGTGGTGTCGGTGAAGACGAGCGTGCCGCAGACGAACGCCACCGACAGCAGCACGGCGATCGCGGACAGCGCCATCCGCCCCTTGTGGGCGACGAAGTTGCGCAGTGAGGTCTTGAAGACGGTCATGACACCCGTCCCCGCGCGTCGAAGTGCTTCATCCGCTCCAGGACCAGATCGGCCGTCGGGTTGTACATCTCGTCGACGATCCGGCCGTCGGCCAGGTACAGCACACGGTTGGCGTAGGAGGCGGCGACCGGGTCATGGGTGACCATCACGATGGTCTGGCCCAGCTCGTCCACCGACCGCTTGAGGAAGCCCAGCACCTCGGCACCGGCCCGCGAGTCCAGGTTTCCGGTCGGCTCGTCACCGAAGATGATCTCGGGACGGGCGGCGAGGGCGCGGGCCACGGCGACGCGCTGCTGCTGACCGCCGGAGAGCTGGTTCGGACGGTGCTTGAGCCGGCCGGCCAGGCCCACGGTCTCCACCACCCGGTCCAGCCAGGCCCGGTCGGGCTTACGGCCCGCGATGTCCATCGGCAGCGTGATGTTCTCGATCGCGCTGAGCGTCGGCAGCAGGTTGAACGCCTGGAAGATGAAGCCGATCCGGTCCCGGCGCAGCTTGGTGAGCTTCTTGTCCTTCAGCCCGGTGATCTCGGTCTCGTCGATGAAGATCTGCCCGGAGCTGACGGTGTCCAGACCGGCCAGGCAGTGCATCAGGGTCGACTTGCCGGAGCCGGACGGGCCCATGATCGCGGTGTACTGCCCGCGGGCGATGTCCACGTCCACATGGTCCAGCGCGACCACCCGGGTCTCCCCCGAGCCATACGCCTTGAGCACCTGACGCGCACGGGCGGCGACGGCCGTATGTCCTCCGCTGCCCCCGGTCCTGGGAATCGATACAGCCGTTGTCACGCTGGTTCTCCTTGAGTATTTGATCGGCGATGTCGCTCCCCGATCACGGCATCCAGATTGCCGTGATCCGGGATCCTCCGCGATGGGGAAGGACTCCCTCTCAGCGGTAGGGCTAGCCCCACCCCCTCGGTCGCGCAGCCCGTAGCAACCTTATGAAGCCGGGACGACAGGCTCCTCATCCGCCCGGACGAACCGGGGGTAGGAGTACAGGGTGGGCATCCCCTAGGGGAGTGAGTCCTGAGGCTGACCCGGACTCGGGGTAAATTCTGCACCCTTCCGCCACGTCAGGCTCAAGCCGGGCCTTCTGGACAGCCCGGATGCGTTCTTCCCCCAGCCTGTCCCGCCATGGAATCGTGGGTCGTACAAGAATCGTGCGTACGGGAGTCCCTCGCACGAACATCAGGGACACGTGCCGGCACGTACCGGCGAAGGGAGCGCGCCACCGTGGGCGGCACCGCACGACGGCCGATGGACGCTGACCCCAAACCCCCCGCACCCCAGGCGCACCCCGGCACCCCCACCCCCCGCAGCCGCCGCCCCGTCGCCGCCGCCCTCATGCTCGGCATGGCGCTGGCCGCGCTCGACTCGACCATCATCTCCACCGCCGTACCGCAGATCGTCGGCGACCTCGGCGGCTTCTCCGTCTTCTCCTGGCTCTTCTCCGGCTATCTGCTCGCCGTCACCGTCTCCCTGCCGCTGTACGGAAAGCTCTCCGACACCTTCGGCCGCAAACCCATCCTGCTCGCGGGCATCGTCGTCTTCCTCATCGGCTCACTGCTGTGCGCCGCCGCCTGGAACATGGCCTCCCTCATCGCCTTCCGGATCGTCCAGGGACTGGGCGGCGGGGCGCTCCAGGGCACCATCCAGGTCGTCGCCGCCGACCTCTACCCGCTCAAGGAACGCCCGAAGATACAGGCCAGGCTCTCCTCCGTCTGGGCACTCTCCTCCGTGGCGGGCCCCGCGATCGGCGGAGTGCTCGCCGGATACGCCGACTGGCGCTGGATCTTCCTCATCAACCTGCCGGTCGGCGCCCTGGCGTTCCTCCTCATCACCCGCCATCTGCACGAACCGCGACGGCACCGGGAGGGCCGCCCCAGGATCGACTGGGCCGGGGCGCTCGGCGTCTTCCTCACCGGCGGACTGCTGCTCACCGCCCTCGTGCAGGGCGGAGTGGCCTGGGACTGGCTGTCCGCCCCGTCACTCACCATGCTCGGCGGCGCCGCCATATGCGCCGCGGCCACCGTATGGATCGAACGGCGCGCCGCCGAACCGATCATCCCCGGCTGGGTCTGGCGCCGCCGCACCATCTCGGCCGTCAACCTCGCCTTCGCCGCGCTCGGCCTGCTGATGATCGCCCCGACCGTCTTTCTGCCCACCTACGCCCAGTCGGTGCTGGGACTCGGACCCATACCGGCCGGTTTCGTGCTCTCCACGATGACGCTGAGCTGGCCGATCGCGGCCGCGCTCAGCAGCCGCGTCTACAACCGCGTCGGCTTCCGGCGCTGCGCCATCACCGGCATGGCCGCCGCCACGCTGATCCTGGCCGCCTTCCCCCTCCTCCCCTACCCGGGCGCCGCCTGGCAGCCCGCGCTGATCATGCTGCTGCTCGGGGGCGCCCTCGGACTCTTCCAACTGCCGCTGATCATCGGAGTGCAGTCGTCCGTGGGATGGGCCGAGCGCGGCACCGCCACCGCCTCGATCCTCTTCTGCCGCCAGGTCGGCCAGAGCCTCGGGGCGGCGCTCTTCGGGGCCGTCGCCAACGCGACCCTGGCCTCCCGGCTCACCGAAGCCCCCGACGCCATCCGGCCGGGGCTGCCCGACAGCCTGGACTCGGTCTCCCGCGCCCTGGAACACCCCGGCACCCTCACCGACCAGGCGGCCGACTATCTGCGGCGGGCCGTGGACACCGCCGTCGACCACGTCTACCTGGGCTCGGCGACCGCCGCGCTGCTGGCGCTGCTGGTTCTGGTCTTCCTCGCCCCGCGCCGCTTCCCGGTCCGTACCGAAGCCGAGGCCGAGACGGAATCCTGACGGGGCCGACGGCACTGCGACCGGTACTCCGACCGGCACTGACCGATGCTCCGACCGGCACTCCGGCCGGACGGCACCCGGATCAGGCAGTGCCCCGGGCCGCACCCCCGAGGCCGGGCGGTGCGCTCAGGACTCGGGGCGCGGCGCCGCCGCGTCCTCCGCCGCCACCGGCTTACCGGTCAGCGCCGCCAGACTGCCGCGCACATGCTCCAGATGCGCCTTGAGGTCCTCACGCCGCTCCACATGCTCGCGCAGCGTCCGCTCCGTCTCCCGCACCAGGCGCTCCTCGCGGGCCCGCGCCTGGGCGATGATCTCCGCCGCCTGCGCCTGCGCGTCCTCCTGCCGCAGCCGCGCGGCCTGCTCGGCCATCCCGTACTCCCGCTTGGCGTCGGCGAGCGTCGCCTGGGCGTACTCCTCCACCTGGGCCAGCCGGGCCATCATCGCGCTGTCCCGCTCGGCCAGTTCACGGCCCGCCGCCTCCCACCGCTCGGCGTGCTCCCGCTCCTGCTCGGCCAGGATCGCGGCGGCACGCTGCCGCATCTCCTTCAGCTCCGCCAGCGCCTGGGCCCGCCACTCCTTGGCGTCCTGACGCGAGACGGCCCGCAGCTCGTCCACATCCACCTGGGCCGACTCCAAGGTGGCGCGCGCCGCCACCTCGGCGGCCTCGCGGACCCGCTCGGCCTCGTCACGGGCGGCGTCCCGCACCGTACGGGCCACGACCTGCGCCGCCTCCCACTCCTCCTGCGCCGACGCCTCGGCCGCCGCCCGCAGACAGACGACCTCCTCCTCGGCCGCCATGAGGATCAGCTGGGCCCGGTCGCCGAGCGACTCATAGGTCTGGGGGGCCAGTTGGGCGATCACCTCACGCAGCCGCTCCGCCTCGGCGGTCAGCTCATTGGCCAGCACGGTGAGGCGCGCGGCGCGCTCCCACGCCGCGTCCCGCGCTTCGGACAGCTCCACCACATAGTGGTCGACCTGCGCGGGCCGGTAGCCACGGCCCCGCCCGCCGACGATGGTGAAGCCCTGACGTGACACCGATGCGCCCATCCTTGGAACCCCTTTTGTCCGGTATGCAACGCGCTTCGGCGCACATCTTTATAGATGGCCTCTCATCCCCCATAACGCGACACTCCGCCCATATCTCCGATCGGGACCGCCGCCGGTGACAACAACGACGAGGCGCCCGCCCCCGTCACGGGGGTCGGGCGCCTCGATCGCCGTTCATACGGTGCGCGCGGTCAGAGCCGCGCGGACGGACCTACAACAGACCGTCCCACATCTGCTCCAGCAGCACCGCCCACCAGTTGTCCGGAGCCGACAACGCCGCCGGGTCCAGACCCGCGAGCTGCGCCTGGAAGTCCACCGTCCAACGACCCGCCTGGTCCGGCGTCAGCCCATACCGCAGCCGCCACATCCGGCCCAGCAGCGCCATACAGCGCACAAACTCCGGCAGCCCGGTGTTCACGAACTGCGGCGGCGTCGGCTGGGGCGTCGCCTCCAGCGGCACCGCCACGATGTTCGCCGTGCCGTACTGCACACACAGCTGACGGCCGAAGTCATTGCCCATGACCAGGTACGACCCCGCGTCCGACGCGGACTGCACCCCACGCTCCGCCGCCAGCTCCGCCAGCGTCGGCACCGGACGGCCCGCCTGCGCCTGCGCCCAGAAGAACGGGCCGAAGTCCAGCGGCAGCCCCGCCCACACCAGCGTCTGCGCCACCACCTCCGGAACACCCATCCGCGACACCGCACGCTGGTCGAAGCGGACGATGCCCTGCGGCCCGAACGCCTGGCCCAGCTCATGCGCCAGCCCCTCCGGCGGCACCGGCGGAATCGGCTGCACCTGGCCGGGATGCGGCAACGGCACCCGGTTCGGCGCCGGACGAGCCGGGCCGTCCGCCACCTGGTGCAGTTCGCCCTGGTGCTCCAGCAGATGACGCACACCCTGCTGCCGGGTCGCGTGATCACGGCCGTACGGAGCGGTGTGGCTGATCCGCACCTGCGGCCAGCTCTCCCGGATCATCCGGGCGCAGTAACCACCGGGCAGATCACAGGACTCCAACTCGGTGTGCAGCTCCAGCACCTGCTGCGGCGGCACGTTCATCGCCCGCAGCTCATGCAGGATCTGCCACTCCGGATGCGGGGTCCCGGGCGCCGAACGGCGGATCAGCTGCTGCTCCGAACCGTCCTGCGCGCGGTAGCGCAGCACCGCCATATAGCCCGGACCCACGGTCGGCTGACCGGGGGGCGGCGGCGGATACGCATAGCCGGGCTGCGACCCCATACCCGGCACGGGCGTGCCGGGAGCGGGCGTACCCGGGGCGGGCATCCCTGGGGCGGGTGTGCCGGGCGCGGGCATACCTGGAGCAGGCGTGCCCGGCGCGGGTGTGCCGGGCGGCGGGGCCAGGCCCTGAACCGGAGCGCCGGCAGGCGGCGGCATGCCGGGGGCACCCGGCGCGCCCGGTCCACCCGGATACGGCGGCCCGGCCGCGCCCGGCGGCGTATGCGGACCACCCGCACCGGGGACACCGGGTGGGCCGGGCGGCTGCGGGCCGGATGGGGCACCCTGGCCCGGAGCGCCGGGCATGCCGGGCGGCTGCGGGGCACCCGGGGGCGGCGTCTGGCCACCGCTCGCGAGCATCGTCGCGGCGGCATGCACCCCGCCGCCGGGCGTACCGGGCGCACCCGGCGGAGGCGGCGTCTGCCCACCACCCTGCGCACCAGGAGGCGGCGTCTGACCGGCACCAGGCACCCCGGGAGGACCAGGGGGGCCGGGCGGACCGGGCGGACCAGGCGGCTGCGGGGCACCCGGGGGCGGCGTCTGGCCGCCGGGCACACCCGGACCACCCGCGAGCATCGTCGCGGCAGCGTGCACCCCGCCGCCGGGCGTACCGGGCGCACCCGGCGGAGGCGGCGTCTGCCCACCACCCTGCGCACCGGGAGCACCGGGAGTGCCAGGCGGACCAGGAGGGCCGGGCGGCTGCGGGCCGCCACCGGGGCCGTCGGGGCCGAGCTGCGAGACCAGTTGCGTCGGTACGTACCCCCCGGCCGGTGCGCCGGGGGCACCGGGCCCGGACGGCGGCGGAGGCGTGGAGTCCGCACCCGGCCGGGCGCCGGGCGCCCCCGGCGCACCGGGCGGCGGAGGCATCGCACCGCCGCCCGCCTTGCGGGTGGCGGCGTCAGCGATGTCACCCGGGTTGGCACCGGCACCCGGAGCGGCACCGGGGCCGCCCTGCTGCGCCGGGAAGTCGAGGGACGGGGCGACGGCCGTGGGCGGCAGCGAGCTGCCGCCGGACATCAACTCGGTCTTGGCGTCGGGCCGTACCCCCGGCGGCGGAGTGTCCTCGTCGTCGGAGCCCGCGAGCGGCGGCGCGAAGACCGTGGCGGGCGGGGCGACCGAGCGGTCGTCGTCGCCCCTGATGTCCGTACCGGCCCACGGCGTACTGTCGCCGGGCGTGGCCGCGTTGCCTGCCTGGCCCCCCGAGGAGGGCGTACCGGCGTCCGGCGCGGGCGGGGCCCACGGGCTCGCCCCGCCGGGGCCCGCCCCACCGGGCGGAGGCGGCGCGCCCTGCCAGCCCTCACCGCCGGACGCGGCACCGGGACCGGGCCGGGCGTCCTGCTGCGAGCCGGCCGCGAGCGGGCGCGCGACACCGTCGGACGGCCAGTCGTCCACGGCCCCGCCCCGCCCCTGCGGCGCACCCGGAACAGGCGCACCCGGAGCAGACCCAGGCGGAACGGGCCCAGGCGCAGCAGGCGCACCCGGAACAGGCGGCGCACCCGGCGCGCTGTGCGGCGCGTCCGGCGCGGCGCTCCGCGACCCGCCGTCCGACGGCCAGTCGTCCTCGCCCGAGATCCTGGGTGCCGACACCCCGGGCCCGGCCCCGGGCCCACCGGCCGACGGCCAGTCGTCCTCCGGAGGCAAAGCAGCCGAAGCGGCGGAAGGAGCAGGAGAAGCGGAAGGAGTGGAAGGGGCAGAAGGAGCGGAAGATACGGAAGGCACCGGCGCGGAGGCATCGGGCGCGCTGCCGCCCGGCTCCGCCCCCGGCCGCTGCCCGGGAAGGTCCGCCGACCCCTCGGACCGGCCGCTCATCGCGTCCGCCGCCTCCTGCAGCCACTCCGGCGGAGTGAGCAGGAAGGACGTCGCGTTCAAGTCGATGCGCTCTTGTCGGCCAGTGGTGGACTCGTCACGAGAGCCGTCGGTCGTGCCGTACCGCTCCTCGTAACGGCGGATCACCTCACCCACCGGAAGCCCCGGCCACAGCGTGGTCTCGCCGCTGTCGCGGGCGATCACCATCCGCGTGCCCTCGGCCCCCCGGCCCGAGACCGGCCCGTCCGCCCGGTCCTCGGCCCAGACCACAAAGCCCAGATCGAACTCCCGGACCCGCGCCTCGCGCTGCTGATAGGCCGGCACATCGCCGTTGATCCAGAGTTCCGCGCGCTCCTGCGCCTGTGCGAAGGTCACCATCGCGCTCACCCCTCCACCGGGACGGCGTACGCGAATCCACCGTCCACCATCAGGTTCGCCACGGTCTCCAGCTCCGGCGGATTGCCCGCCAGGCGGACCAGGAAGGCGTCGAAGTCGTCGCCGCACGGCAGCAACAGCCGCCCCACCCGCTCCTGGACCGTCCAGCCGTCACGGTCCCGCGCGTCGTCGTACGCACAGAACCACACCGAACCGATCGCGTCACCCTTCACCTTGACCGCGATCACACCGCCCTGGACGAAGCCCACGCCCAGATAGTCCTTGGTGAAGTGATCCCGCAGACACTTGTTGATATAGACGAGGTCATTGACCGCCGCCTCATCGCGCACCGTGAAGAACGGCTGGTCGATCAGCAGCCCCAGCTCTGGGTCCAGCGCCGCGCCGACCGGCGCGCAGCCGCCCGCCGCCTTGAGGAAGGCGCGATACGACTCGGGCAGCCGATAGCCCAGATCCTCCTCGACGCCGAGCACCTGCTCCTCGGTGACCGAAATGCCCCTCAGCGGCAGGCCCACATGGATCGGCCGGGTCTCCTGCAACGGGCGGGTGCCCCGCTTCTCCTGGTCCACCTGCGCCGTCGCAAGCCCGCCGTGATGCCGCAGCAGCGCCTTGACCTCGACCGGAACCAGCTCCATGCGGCGGGTGCCGACCACGTGGTGCCAGGTCCAGCCGTGCGGGGTGGCCACCGCCGACGCCCCGTTCCACAGCTCATGGCCGGTGGCGTGCAGCGCCGCGTTCGCCGAGACATAGTCCGTCAGCCGAAGCTCGTCGACGCCGAACCCCTCCGGCGGCTCGGCGATTTCGGCGGCCGCACGCGCATACGGCGAGAAGTCCGGAAAGCCTTGTTCGTCCACTCGGACGCCCTTGGGGTGGCGCGCGGCCCGGACGGGATCCGGGAAGTGCACGACCTGCCCGGCGTAGGCCGTGTTCGGTGGCGCGGCATGCTGCCCGAGCCGACCTGTCGTCATGGCGGTTGCCCCCTGCTGATGCTGGCTACTGGGCACAGCCTATGCGGTGACGCAACCGGCCGAACCGGGCGGCCATCCCCCCTCATGACGGCCTCCGCTCCCACCAGGTCGTTCAGGCCCGGACTACCGCAGCGCCCACGGAATTTGGCAATCTGATCATTGCAACCGGGGGATTGCACAGGGAGGGATCCACCACATGCACATCACGCAGAGCAACGGAGGCGGCGACGGCGCCGCCCTCGCGGCCGGCGACCCCCGGCTGAGATGGAGCAGCGTCGACCCCGACGCCGGCCCGCCACCGCTCAACCGCCGCCGCGACGGCATCCTGCCCGCCGTCGCGGCCGCGCTGTCCGTCCGCGGCGAGACGCTGACCTGCACCGGAGGCAAGGCCGAACAGCCGCCGACGCTCCACCCACTGGTCCAGGAATTCCTCGACGCACTCGCCAGCGGCCAGCGCGAACGCTTCACCGGCCGCTGCCCCGAGGCGATCCTGCTCTCCCGCCACCTTGCCAACGTCGAAGCAGGCCGCTCCAAGCGCGCCTCCCGCAAACCGCTCACCCAGGGTGAGGCCCGCCGCTCCCTCAAACAGGCCAAGCTCACCACCCGCAGGATCCGGGAGGCGGGCGACCCCCAGCACGGCAGCTACGCCCCGCCCTGCCTGTCCTGCACCGCGCTGCTGGCCCACTTCGGCGTACGGATGGTGGGTGAGACCACATGAACCAGGCACATCAGGCACCACAAGCACCACAGGCCCCGGGGGCAGCGCAGACACCGCCGACACGCCCGGCCCGCCAACCCATCGACCGCCTGGACGTCACCCGCTTCTCCGTCGCCGTCGACGCCGCCCTCCGCGACGCCGGCTGGCAGCCCGGCCGCTGGGACATGCACCGCGCCGAAGTCTGGGCCGACACCCTGCGCGCCCACACCTCCCCCGCAGGCCACCGGCACGCCGTCTTCCCGGCCGCCGTCGAGGCATGGGCGGAATTCGGCGGCCTCCACATCCAGCCACCCGGCGCGGGCCGCGAAATCGCCCCCACCCCCTTCCGCATCGACCCCCTGCACGGCCTCCACCTCGCCCGCACCCTCGGCGACCTGGGCCACGCCCTCGAAACCGAGATCTGCCCACTGGGTGAAGAATCCGACGGCCAGGCACTGCTGACCATCGACGCGGAAGGCCGGGTCTACAGCCTCGACCACACCGGAGACTGGTACCTCGGCCCCACCCTGGACGCCGCCCTCAGCACCCTCGTCACCGGCGCGCTCCCGGCCAGGCTGACCCGCGCATAACCCGCGCACCGCGCGCGATCCGACCGGCCGCGGGCACTAGGCGCTCTGCGCCCGCTCCACACCCCCGCCGCGGCCCCCGGCCGCGGTGCCATCCACCGGACGCCCCTCCGGCCGATCCCCACGGCCCATGTGATCCTTCTCATCCATGCCGTCGGTGTGATCCGTGTCATCATCCGTGCCGTCCGGGATGACCGCCGACACACGGAAGCCACCCGCCTCCGTGGCCCCCGACACAAAACCCCCACCGAGCGTCGACACCCGCTCCCGCATCCCGACCAGACCATTCCCCCACTCGGCAGCCCGGCATCCGCCGCGCCCCGCTCCGACGGCCCGTTCTCCACCTGAACCGCGATCTCGGCCGAACGATGCGCCACCCGAACCCGGGCACTCGCACCCGGAGCATGCTTATGGACGTTGGTCAGCGCCTCCTGCACCACTCGGTACGCCGTCTGCTCCACCGGAGCCGCATACCGCCGCTCCTCACCCTCCACCGACAGCTCCACCGCCATCCCCGCCGCCCGGGACTGCCCGACCAGCGCCTCCAGCTCCGCCAGCCGCGGCCCCCCGAACGCCCCCACATCCCTCCCGGCCGACCCCGCGGCCTGCGCCGCCGCCGAAGCCGCGGCCGCCACCGACGCCAGCGGCCGCTCCTCGGCAGAAGACCTGGCGGCATCCGTGGACGACCCGGCGGCATCGGCAGAAGACGCGGCCGCATCGGCTACGGGAGCCCCGGCGGCGGACGCCGACCCCGAAGCGACGGCGGCCGAAGCCGCACCCGGAGCCCGCAGACCATCCTCCGACCGCAGTACCCCCAGCATCTGCCGCAACTCCGTCAGCGCCTGCCGCCCCATATCGCCCACCAGCGCCGCGTTCTTCGACGCCTTCTCCGGATCCTTGAGCGCCACCGCCTGCAACGCCGCCGCATGCACCACCATCAGGCTCACCCGGTGCGCCACCACGTCATGCATCTCCCGCGCGATCCGGGTCCGCTCCTCATTACGCGCCCACTCGGCCCGCTCCTCCGCCCGCTCCGCGAGCAGCGACAGCTCCCGCTCCAGACCGTCCGCCCGCTCCCGCAGGCTCTCCACCAGCCGCCGCCGGGCCCGGACATACAGCCCCAGCAGCACCGGCGGAGCGGTCAGCCCCAAGGTGAGCACCATGGCGAACATCGGGGCCTCCCACACGGAGGTCCCCAGACCACTCTGCGGATTGTCCAGCCGAAGGCCGATCACCGTGACGAGGAAGCTCCCCACCGCCGCCATCCCGGCCAGCAGCGCCGTGATCCGGCGCGGCGCCTCGGACGAGGCCAGCGTGTACAGCCCCACGACGCCGAGCAGCACACCCATTTCGGCGGGCGTGACCGCGATCGATATCAGCACCACGGCGATCGCCCAGCGCCGCCGCAACACCAGCGCGGCCCCGACGACCATCCCGATCAGCACCCCGGCGACAACCGGAATCCGGGCATCATGGGCGAAACCGACACCCTCTACGGCACACTCGATCGCCGACGCCACGGCGAGCAGGACATCGAGCCCCATACTCCGCCGCCGCGACCACCACCACGGCCCCGCGGGCACGCCCCGCGCGCCCGCCACCTCTTCCCCCGTCGAACTCATGCCGACCAGCCTACGGCCGGGCGCCAGCGCTTTCCCCGGGGACACGGCGGCGCACAAGAGACTCGAACATCAGGTAAAAACGCCCATTTAACTCGAACGAATGAATCGCCTACGTTTTCGACCCAACGCGTCCGGATGTCGAACGACCCTGTGGCCATGAACGAACCACGGCGCCGCGACGGCGACAGCATGGGCGGCCTCCTCGACGGGTCGACCACGTTCGAAGAACTGAGAGAACGGGCGATCGCGTTACGAAAGGAGGGGATGAGCCGCCGACAGATCCGCGACCGGCTGAAGGTGAGCAACAACGACATCCTGAACCGCCTCCTGGAGGGCGAACCGCCACCCGAGTGGACAAAGCGCCCCAACGCCAAGGACGACCTCCGGGCCAGGGCGCGCGAGATGCGACTGCAGGGGATGACATACGACAGGATCCAGCTCGAGCTCGGCTGCTCCAAGAGCTCCATCTCGCTCCGGGTCCGCGACCTGCCGAAACCGGACCGGCCGCCCCGCACCCGGGAGGAGGCGTCGGCGACGACTATCGGGGCCGCCTCGTAGTCCGCGTGATCAACAGCGCTGACCTATACCGTCGCATTGAAGGCTGGTGGTACGGCATAGTGGTGGGGGCCCAGTCGACAGACTAACGGGATGTCCGATTTGGGTCATTTACCCTCCCCTGTGGTGTAATGGGCAGCACAGTGGCTTTTGGTGCCATTAGTCCGGGTTCGAGTCCTGGCGGGGGAGCTTCAAGTTCGGGTCCTGACCGTCCGGCTCGGGACCCTCCTTCCTTTCCGCCCGGAAACCTCTCGGTATCCTGCGGGTGTCCACCCCCGAAGCCGAAGGGCACACCCGTGAGCGCCAACCGCCCGGCAGCCGTCGTCGTCCTCGCAGCGGGTGAGGGCACCCGCATGAAATCGGCGACCCCGAAGGTTCTGCACGCCCTCTGCGGCCGCTCCCTCGTCGGGCACGTCGTCGCCGCCTCCCGTGAGCTCTCGCCCGAGCATCTCGTCGTCGTGGTCGGCCACGCCCGGGAGCAGGTCTCCGCGCATCTGGCCGAGATCGACGCCGAGGCGCGCACCGCCGTCCAGCATGAGCAGAACGGCACCGGGCACGCCGTCCGGATGGGTCTGGAGGAGCTGTCCGACAGCGGGGTCGCCCTCGACGGCACCGTGATCGTCGTCTGCGGTGACACGCCGCTGCTGACCGGCGGGACGCTCCAGCGGCTCGCCGCGGCGCATTCCGGCGACGGGAACGCCGTGACCGTGCTGACCGCCGAGGTCCCCGACGCCACCGGTTACGGCCGGATCGTGCGGGACGACGCGAGCGGCGCCGTCACCGCGATCGTGGAGCACAAGGACGCGACCGACACGCAGCGCGCGATCCGCGAGATCAATTCCGGGGTCTTCGCCTTCGACGCGCAGCTGCTCACCGACGCCCTCGGCAAGGTGCGCACCGACAACAGCCAGGGTGAGGAGTACCTCACCGATGTGCTCGGCATTCTGCGCGAGGCCGGGCACCGGGTGGGCGCGTGCGTGGCGGCGGATCACCGGGAGA
Source organism: Streptomyces sp. 11-1-2 (assembly GCF_003595545.1). Lineage (NCBI taxonomy): Bacteria > Bacillati > Actinomycetota > Actinomycetes > Kitasatosporales > Streptomycetaceae > Streptomyces > Streptomyces sp. 11-1-2. The sequence continues at coordinate 6,876,556 of NZ_CP022545.1, read as the reverse complement.
TCGTCGGGATCAACAACCGTGTGCAGTTGGCGGAGGCGCGCAGGCTGCTGAACGACCGGCTGCTGGAGCGCGCGATGCTGAGCGGGGTGACCGTCGTCGATCCGGCCACCACCTGGATCGATGTGATGACCACGTTCGAGCCGGATGCGCTGGTGCACCCCGGTACCCAGTTGCTGGGGGCCACTCATCTGGCCGCGAATGCCGAGGTGGGGCCGAATTCCCGGCTCACCGACACCACGGTCGGCGCGGGCGCGGTCGTGGCGTTCACCGTCGCGGACGGCGCGGTGGTCGGCGCGGGGGCGAGTGTGGGGCCGTACGCGTATCTGCGTCCCGGGACCCGGCTGGGTGCGAGGGCCAAGGCGGGTACGTACGTGGAGATGAAGAACGCCACGATCGGCGAGGGCACCAAGGTGCCGCATCTGTCCTATGTGGGCGATGCGACGATCGGTGAGCAGACCAACATCGGTGCCGCGAGCGTCTTCGTGAACTACGACGGTGTGAACAAGCACCACACCACCATCGGCAGCCACTGCCGGACCGGAGCCGACAACATGCTTGTGGCTCCCGTCACGATCGGGGACGGCGCTTACACCGCCGCCGGATCGGTCATCACCAAGGATGTGCCCCCGGGCTCGCTCGCCGTCGCACGCGGACAGCAGCGGAACATCGAGGGCTGGGTCGCCCGCAAGCGCCCCGGAAGTGCCGCGGCACGGGCCGCCGAGGCCGCTCGTCAGGAGGACGAGGGCCAGCAGTGACATCTGCACAGGTACGTCGTACGGGGCGTACGGTGAGAAGTGCACCAAAGTGACATCCAAGGAGACCTGTTGTGACCGGGATCAAGACGACCGGCGAGAAGAAGCTGATGTTCTTCTCCGGCCGCGCCCACCCCGAGCTGGCCGAGGAGGTCGCCCATGAGCTGGGCGTCAGCTTGGTCCCGACCAAGGCATTCGACTTCGCCAACGGCGAGATCTACGTACGCTTCCAGGAGTCCGCGCGCGGTGCCGACTGCTTTTTGATCCAGAGCCACACGACTCCGATCAATAAGTGGATCATGGAGCAGCTCATCATGGTCGATGCGCTGAAGCGGGCCTCCGCGCGCTCGATCACGGTGATCGTTCCGTTCTACGGCTATGCCCGTCAGGACAAGAAGCACCGTGGCCGTGAGCCCATCTCGGCGCGGCTGGTCGCGGACATGCTGAAGACGGCGGGTGCCGACCGGATTCTCACGGTCGATCTGCACACGGACCAGATCCAGGGCTTCTTCGACGGTCCGGTGGACCATCTCTTCGCGCTGCCGGTGCTCGCGGACTATGTGGGTGCCAAGGTCGACCGGTCCAAGCTCACCGTGGTGTCGCCGGACGCCGGCCGGGTGCGGGTCGCGGACCGCTGGTGCGACCGGCTGGGCGCGCCGCTGGCGATCGTGCACAAGCGGCGGGATCCGGATGTGGCCAATCAGGTCACGGTGCACGAGGTGGTCGGCGATGTGCGGGGCCGGGTGTGTGTGCTGGTCGACGACATGATCGACACGGGTGGCACCATCTGTGCGGCGGCGGACGCGCTGTTCGCGAACGGCGCGGAGGATGTGATCGTGACGGCCACGCATGGTGTGCTGTCGGGTCCGGCGGCGGACCGGCTGAAGAACTCCAAGGTCAGTGAGTTCGTCTTCACCAATACCCTGCCGACTCCGAACGAGGTGGAGCTGGACAAGGTGACGGTGCTGTCGATGGCGCCGACGATCGCTCGCGCGGTGCAGGAGGTCTTCGAGGACGGCTCGGTGACCAGCCTGTTCGAGGAGCAGGCGTGAGCGGCTTAACCTTCCCGAACCGGTTCTTGAGGCCACTCCCGTACGGGGGTGGCCTCAGCCGTTGGTAGAGTTGTGGGGTTGCTCGGCGAGGGAGGCCGCGTCTTATCGCGGCTGTCCGTTATCGACGCGCTCTTCGTAGCAAGGTCTGTCGTGGGCCGGGTGACGCCCACACACCGTAAACGATCTACGAGGAGTGCCCCATGGCCGAGGTCAAGATCTCCGCTAAGCCCCGCACCGAGTTCGGCAAGGGCGCGGCCCGGCGTACCCGTGCGGCCGACCGCGTTCCCGGCGTGGTCTACGGCCACGGCGTCGACCCGCTGCATGTCACGCTTCCGGCGCACGACCTGCTGATGGCGCTGAAGACGCCGAACGTTCTGCTCCGTCTGAAGGTCGAGGGCGGCAAGGACGAGCTGGTCATCCCGAAGGCCGTGCAGCGTCACCCGATCAAGATCGGCGTTCTGGAGCATGTCGACCTGCTGCTGGTGAAGAAGGGCGAGAAGGTCACCGTGGAGGTGCCGATCCTCACCGAGGGCGACCTCGCCCCGGGTGGCAACCTGCTCGAGCACCTGCTGAACGCCCTGCCGGTCGAGACCGAGGCGACCCACATCCCGGAGTCGGTCACCGTCTCCATCGCGGGCCTGGACGCGGGTGCCACCATCCACGCCAAGGACATCACCCTCCCGGCGGGCACCACGCTGGCCGTCGAGGAGGACGCGGCCGTGCTGCAGGTGGTCGCCGCCCAGGCCGAGGCTCCGGCCGAGGAGGGCGCCGAGGGCGAGGCCGAGGGCGCCGAGGCGTAGTCTTCGGCTGCTCCCTTTCGCTTTTCCGGCCGCCGTCCCGCCTCTGTGGTGGGGCGGCGGCCGTCCTCAAGGAGAGACATCCAGATGACGGACGACGCGAGCCCTTGGCTTGTGGTGGGCCTCGGCAATCCCGGGGGCGAGTACGCGGGCAACCGCCACAATGTGGGCTTCATGGTGGCCGATCTGCTGGCCGAGCGGATGGGTGCCCGGCTCAAGGCGCATAAGTCGCGGGCGCAGGTCGTCGAGGGCCGGGTGGGTCCGCCGGGGCCGTTGAGCCGCCGGGTCGTGGTCGCCAAGCCGATGTCCTTCATGAACCTCTCGGGCGGTCCGGTGACGGCGCTGCGCGACTTCTACAAGGTGCCGGTCGGTCATGTCGTGGCGGTCCATGACGAATTGGACATCGATTACGGCGCGCTGCGGTTGAAGGTCGGCGGGGGTGACAATGGCCACAATGGGCTGAAGTCGATCACCAAGTCGCTGGGGGCGGATTACTGCCGGGTGCGCTTCGGGATCGGCCGTCCGCCGGGTCGGATGGATGTCGCGGCGTTTGTGCTGAAGGACTTTTCCGCTGCGGAGCGCAAGGAGTTGGACTACTTCGTGGACCGTGCGGCGGATGCGGTGGAGACACTGATCGCGGACGGGCTGGAGCGCGCGCAGGGGACGTACAACTCCTGAAAAGACGCCGTTCGCCCGTTTGTTCGTCGGAAGGTTGACCGAGCGCCCGGGGATGGCAAGGATCGCCGCCATGTCTTCCACCGGTGTGACCAAGCGCAGCCGTACGCGGCGGGCGGGCGAGAGCGCGTACGGGCTTCTGTTGCTGGCGAAGAACGTGGCGATGGGGCTTGTCGCGTTGCTGATCCTGATCGCCGGGGTGTGGTCGTCCTGGGATGACGCCAAGCCGACGATGCTCACCAAGGGGCTTGAGCGCGGCACCGTGACGGTCTCCGACTGCGGCGACGACTGGTGCACCGGCTCGTTCGCCCCGGCCCGCGCGGGTGGCGAGGCCCATGGCCGGGTGCGGGTCGACAAGGCGGTCACGGACGGGACGGGCGACCGGGTTCCGGTGGCCCTCAAGCCGGGCACGGACCGCGCCGTCCGCACGGGTGCCGCGGGCGTTCTCCACGCCTGGGTCCCCTTCGGCGGCTCGCTCCTCCTCACCTCCCTGATCGTCGCGGGCGGCCTCGGCCTGCGCCGCACGGGCTGGACGATGGGCCTGTTCGGCGCGGCCCTGCTGGGCGCGTCCTTCGCCACGCTTACGCTGTAACGTTTTTCCCGGCGCCCCCGCGTCTGGGCTCGCCTCTCGTCAGGCGCCACGCCACCGTGGTGTGACCGGTCGCGTGGCACGGCCAGTTCGGCACCGCCGGACTCCACCGTGGAAGTACTCGCCGTCGCGGCCGGAAAGAGAAGCCGCCGGGACCCGGCCAACCACCGGAGCGCGCCGACGTCGTAGCAATCACCCGGCGCCCCCGCAGCCACCGGCTCCCGCTTCGTCTCGGGACGACCCCGCCGTCGGGTGACCGGTCGCGTGGCACGGCCAGTTCGGCACCGCCGGACTCCACCGTGGAAGTACTCGGCGTCGCGGCGGGAAAGAGGTGGCGGCCGGCCGTCGTGGGGCACGATGTGCGCCCAGCCGTGGGGCAGGGCAGCGGCGGAGCCTGCTGGCCTCCCGGGGGAGCCGGGGGCGGAGCCCCCGGGAACATCAACCCCCCACACGACGTTGGGCGGGCCCGCTCCCCGTGGGGAGCGGGCCCGCCCAACGTCGGGCATACGCCCTGGTCAGCCCGTGTTGCGGAGGCCCGCCGCGACGCCGTTGACCGTGAGGAGGAGCGCGCGGCCGAGCAGCGGGTCGGGCTCTTCGCCTCGTTCGCGCGCGGTGCGCTGGCGGTGGAGCAGGGTCACCTGCAGATACGAGATCGGGTCGAGGTAGGCGTCCCGGACGTGGAAGGTCTGCTTCAGCACCGGGTTGGAGTCGAGGAGTTCGCGCTCACCGGTGATGCGCAGCACCTCTCGTACCGTCAGTTCGTGCTCTTCCTGGATGACGTCGAAGACGTGCTTGAGGTCCTCGGGGACCAGCGTGTCGACGTAGTGGCGGGCGATCCGCAGATCGGTCTTGGCCAGGGTCATTTCGACGTTGGACAGGAAGTTGCGGAAGAAGTGCCAGTGCTGGTGCATTTCGTCGAGGACGCCGTCGAGTCCGGCTTCGCGGGCGGCCTTGAGGCCGGAGCCGACGCCGAACCAGCCGGGGACGATCTGCCGGGACTGGGTCCAGCCGAACACCCAGGGGATGGCCCGGAGTCCGTCGAGGCCGGCGCCGGAGTCGGGGCGGCGGGAGGGCCGGGAGCCGAGGTGGAGGTCGGCGAGCTGGTCGACCGGGGTGGAGGCGAAGAAGTAGGCGGGCAGGTCGGGGTCGTCGACGAGGGTGCGGTAGGCGCCGTGGGCGGCCTCGGAGACGGTTTCCATGGCCGCGTCCCAGCGGGCGAGCGCCTCGTCGGACTGGCGGGGCGCGGTGTGCAGGGCGGATGCCTGCAGCGTGGCGGCGACGGTGAGTTCCAGGTTCTCGCGGGCGAGCGAGGGCACGAGGTACTTGTCGGAGATGACCTCGCCCTGTTCGGTGACCTTGATCTCGCCTTCGAGGGTGCCCCACGGCTGGGCGAGGATCGCGTCGTGGGTGGGGCCGCCGCCGCGGCCGACGGTGCCGCCGCGGCCGTGGAAGAGCCGCAGCCGTACGCCGTGCCGGTGGGCGACGTCGCGCAGCAGCCGCTGGGCGCGGTGGATCTCCCACTGGGAGGTGGTGATGCCGCCGAACTTGGACGAGTCGGAGTAGCCGAGCATGACCTCCTGGACGTCGCCGCGGAGGGCGACGAGCCGCCGGTAGGAGGGGTCGGCGAGCATTTCGTCGAGGAGCTGGTCGGCGATCTTGAGTTCTTCGGTGGTCTCCAGCAGCGGGACGATGCCGATCTTGGCCCAGCCGGCGTGGAGGTCGATCAGTCCGGCCTCGCGGGCGAGGACGGCGGCGGCGAAGACGTCGTCGGAGCCCTGGCACATGGAGATGATGTAGGACTCGACGATTTCGGGGCCGAAGCGCTCGAAGGATTCGCGGATGGTGCGGAAGACGCCGAGGGTCTTGGCGCCGGCGGCGTCGAGGGGCGCCGGGGTGGGGGCGAGGGGGCGCCGGGAGCGCAGTTCCTTGGCGAGCAGCTTGCGGCGGTAGTCGCGGGGCATATCGGCGTAGCGCCAGGATTCCTCGCCGAGCCGGTCGAAGAGCTGGCCGAGGGCGTGGTGGTGGGCGTCGGCGTGTTCGCGAACGTCCATGGTGGCGAGCTGGAGGCCGAAGGCGGCGAGGGTGCGGATGGCGCGTTCGAGCCGGCCGCCGGCGATGAGGTGGCCGCGGTGGGCGCGCAGGGAGTCCTGGATGAGGTGGAGGTCGGCGAGGAGTTCGCCGGAGCCGAGGTAGTCGCGGCCGGGCTGGTGGGGGGTGTCGCCGGCGAGCCGTTCGCGGGTGTTGACGATCTTCTGCCGCATGCAGGTGGCCTTGAGCCGGTAGGGCTCTTCGGCGTTGAGCCGCTTGTAGCGCGGGCTGATCTCGGGCAGCAGTTCGAGGTCGCGCTGGAGGGAGGCGAGGAGTTCCTCGGAGGCGCCGGTGTTGCGGATGGAGCTGGAGAGGGCGGCGCGCAGGTCGTCGATGATCTCCAGGGCGTCGGTGATGCCGTGTTCGTGCTGGAGGATCAGGACGTCGCGGGTCACCTCGGGGGTGACGTTGGGGTTGCCGTCGCGGTCGCCGCCGATCCAGGTGCCGAAGGTGAGGGGGCGGGTGGTGGCGGGCAGCTCGACGCCGACGCGTTCGAGTTCGGCGGTGAGGTCCTCGAGGACGTCGCCGACGGCGCCGGCGTGCAGTTCGTCGAGGTAGTAGATGGCGTTGCGGGCCTCGTCGGCGGGTTCGGGGCGGGCGACGCGCAGCTCGTCGGTCTGCCAGAGCAGGTCGATGTTCTCGGCGAGCCGCAGGTCGGCGCGGCGGGCGTCGCCGCCGACGGCGAGGGTGTCGAGCAGTTCGGCGATGCGGCGGAGCTTGGTGAGGACGGTGCGGCGGGCGGCCTCGGTGGGGTGGGCGGTGAAGACGGGGCGGACGCCGAGGTGGGCGACGGTCTGCCGGAGGTGCTCGGGGTCGGCGTCCTTGAGCTGGTCGGCGGTGCGGGCGAGGATGCCGCCCTCGGCGGCGCGGCGGGTGCGCAGCTCGCGGCCGCGGTGTACCTGTTCGGTGACGTTGGCCAGGTGGAAGTAGGTGGAGAAGGCGCGGACCAGCTTGGCGGCGGTCTGCAGGTCGGTGGAGCCGAGCAGGTCGGCGGCGGCCTCGCCGTCACTGCGGGTGAGGGCGCGGACGCGCTCGACGAGCTCGAGGAGGTCGGGGCCCTCCTGGCGGACGAGCGTCTCGCCGAGCAGGTCCCCCAGACGGCGGATGTCGGCACGCAGAGCGGCGTTGGTGTGGTCGGCACTGCTCACAGGTGCGGGCTCCTTGCAGTGAACGGGGTTCGAAGCGCGGCATCAGGGCTTGCGCGGCGGGCGCCGCGGGCTGCTGACCCGGTGCTTTCGGCCATGTGCGGACCGCGCTGTCCGACGTTCCCAGGATAGGTGGCACGACCCTGGGTGAGACCAGAGCCCTATTGCCCCGCTTCCCGGCCCTGCCATACTTACGACGCCGTAGGTTACGGATCCGTAGCCATGCCCCGAGCCCCACGAGGGATCCCATGACTGCAAGCCCCGACGTGGTAAACGACACGCCGAAGGCCCAGGAGGCCCCGCTTTCCTCCGCCACGCTCGGCGGGGACAGCAAGCGCTCCATCGAACAGATCACCCTTCTCCTGTTCATCACCGTCCCCTTCGTCGCGCTGGTCGCGGCGGTTCCCCTGGCCTGGGGCTGGGGTGTCAGCTGGCTGGATCTGGCGCTGATGGTGTCGATGTACTACATCGGTTGCCACGGCATCACGATCGGCTTCCACCGTTACTTCACTCATGGCTCGTTCAAGGCGAAGCGGCCGTTGCGGATCGCGCTGGCGATCGCGGGGTCGCTGGCCGTGGAGGGGCCGCTGGTCCGTTGGGTGGCCGATCACCGTAAGCACCACAAGTTCTCCGACGCGGACGGCGACCCGCACTCCCCGTGGCGGTACGGCGAGACGGTTCCGGCCCTGATGAAGGGGTTGTGGTGGGCGCATATCGCCTGGATGTTCGATGAGGAGCAGACGTCCCAGCAGAAGTACGCACCGGATCTGATCAGGGACGGCGCCGTCCGGGCGGTCTCCCGGCAGTTCGTGGTGTGGACGCTGGTCTCCCTGATGCTGCCCCCGCTGATCGGCGGGCTGGCGACCTGGTCCTGGCAGGGCGCGGTGACCGCCTTCTTCTGGGGGTCCCTCGTCCGGGTGGCCCTGCTGCACCATGTGACCTGGTCGATCAACTCGATCTGCCATGCGGTGGGCAAGCGCCCGTTCAAGTCGCGGGACCGCTCCGGCAATGTGTGGTGGCTGGCGGTGCTCTCGTGCGGCGAGTCCTGGCACAACCTGCACCACGCGGATCCGACCTGCGCCCGGCACGGCGTGATGAAGGGGCAGCTGGACTCCAGCGCCCGGATCATCCGCTGGTTCGAGAAGGCGGGCTGGGCGTATGACGTCCGGTGGCCGAGCCAGGCCCGTATGGACGCCCGCCGTCAGGAGGAGTCCGTCGGAGCGGCATGATGGAGGGTGTGGCGACCGACAGTAATACCAGCGGTGAAAAGGACCGGCGGGGCCGGACAGGCCGGCCCTCCGGATCCGGGACCCGGCGGCCCCGCCGGGTCCGGATGACCGGCAAGGAGCGCCGGGAGCAGCTGCTGGACATCGGTCGCACGCTCTTCGCCGAGCGTGGCTTCGAGGGCACGTCGGTGGAGGAGATCGCGGCGAAGGCGGGGGTCTCCAAGCCGGTGGTGTACGAGCACTTCGGCGGCAAGGAGGGACTGTACGCGGTCGTGGTGGACCGTGAGATGCGGCGGATGCTGGACATGGTGACCACATCGCTGACCGCGGGCCATCCCCGGGAGCTGTGCGAGCAGGCCACCTTCGCCCTTCTGGACTACATCGAGGAGTACACGGACGGGTTCCGGATCCTGGTCCGTGACTCCCCCGTCGCCCAGTCGACGGGCACCTTCGCCTCGCTGATCAGCGATATCGCCACCCAGGTGGAGGACATCCTGGGCCTGGAGTTCAAGGCCCGCGGCTTCGACGCCAAGCTGGCCCCGCTGTACGCACAGGCGCTGGTGGGCATGGTGGCGCTGACGGGCCAGTGGTGGCTGGACGTCCGCAAGCCGAAGAAGGCCGAGGTGGCGGCGCATCTGGTGAATCTGGCCTGGCACGGTCTGGACGGGCTGGAGCCGAAGCCGCGGCTGATAGGCCACCGCAAGGCGTGACCTCCCGGTACTGGTCCGCGCGTCCCCCCTGCGGGGATGATGAGGGCTCAGAGGGAGGGGGATCCAGGGCATGAGCACGGGGGAGCGGTCCGAGGCGCGTCACAAGACGGTGGCCGTGGGGCCAGGCGTCTGTCATGCGCTTGGTCTGATGATGCTGGTCATCACGGAGTGGGTGCGCGCGGACCTGAAGGACGCGACGTCGATGGCGTCGCACGGCTATCTGAAGGGCATGGTCGAGTTCGCGGGCTCGCTGGCCGACACGGACTGGTACAAGCCCGCCGTGGACCTGTACGACAATGTCTCCTTCGGTGAGCCGCGGGCCGCCCTGTGGGCGGCGGTGTTCATGGCTCTCGTCGTGCGGCTCAACCGCTACGGGCCGGAGGAGGCCCAGCAGCTGCTGTCCTGGGTGGCCGCCGGGTACTGCCTGTTGGCCACGCTGGCCCTCCTGCCGTATCTGGCCGCCCCGGGGGCGGGCGTCATTCTGGTGCTGGCGCTGAGCGGGGGCGCGGTGAACGTGGCGACCCGCTGAGCGGTCAGCCCTGGTACACCATGGTGCACAGCAGTGTCCGGCCGTCGTTCACCAGCCACGACCAGTAGTACGTACGGTCGCCCTGGACCCGGGCGCAGTTCGCCGCGGAGGCGTTCGCCGGGGCCTTGTAGACGCCGGTGATGTGCAGAATCCGGTTGTACCGGACCGGGACCCGCTTCGCGTCGCAGTCCACCACGGTCATCAGCCCGGCGTTCATCCGCGCCTGCTGCCCGCTGCCCGTCTGCTGGGCCAGCAGGCAGTACCCCACCGTGAACTTGCGGGTCAGACACAGGGCGGTGGTCCGCCCGCGCGAGGTGTACGACATGTAGTCCTGGCCCGCCCCCTGCGGGCAGGCCCCGCCGCTGCTCCGCACCGCGCTCACCCACATGAACGCCTTTCCGGCACCGCAGGCGACCGGGGTGGGCATCCTGCTGTTGTACTGCCCGTCCCCGGCGTCGTACACGGCGAGGCAGTCCCCGGGGCTCACTGCCCGGTACGCCTCCGCGGTGGGATCCGGCGCCACGGTGGGCGTGGCGGGCGCCTGGGTCTCGGCAGGCCGTTCCCCTCCCCCGCTGCCTCCGGAGCCGTACCCGGGCAGCGAGGCGCTGGGGAGGCCCGTGGGGCCTTTGCTGGGGAGCCCGCCGGGGCTCGTCGGCAGGCGTGGGGCTCCGCTGGTCGGGAGCGCGCTGCCCGCGAAGGAGGTCTTGTCGTCCCCCTCGACCACCTGCGGCAGCACGAGCACGGCGAACGTGAGGGCGGCGGCCACCAGTATCCAGATGCCGCGCTGCCTCTGCTCCTCGCTGCCCCCGCCCATGCCCGGATCCGCCCCGCCCGACGCGCTGCTCATGGCTCTCCCCCGAGAACGTGGCCACGGTTTTCCTGTTCGGCGCGTCCACGGTCTCATGTCGGATCGCTTCTGGGGAGCGCTGCGGCAAAGCGTGCCTGGTATGTGACCGCGACGGAATTGAGGGGGTTTGGTTCGTCGTTCCAGCCGAGGATGAGCCATCAGGTGTTCGACGCATGACGAACACTCGGCTAAGTTGGGTGTCCTTCCCGCGCGTTCCGCGTGTTTCTCCGAAGGAGTTCCGTCATGTCCTCATCGGCTTCCGGTCCCCGTACCCCCGTCCGCGTCGGCATCGTCGGCCTGAGTGCGAGCGGCGGGTGGGCCGCCCGCGCCCATGTTCCCGCGCTGGCCGCCCTGGACGGCTATGAGCTGCGGGCGCTCAGCGCGAGCAGCGAGGAGTCGGCCCGCGCGGCCGGGGAGAAGTTCGGCGTTCCGCTGACCTTCGCCGGCGCCGGGGAGCTGGCCCGGTCCGAGGAGGTCGACCTGGTGGTGGTGACGGTGAAGGTGCCGCACCACCGTGAGCTGATTCTGCCCGCCCTGGAGGCCGGGAAGGCAGTCTTCAGCGAGTGGCCGCTGGGCGCCGACCTGGCCCAGGCCGAGGAACTGGCAGCGCTCGCCGAGGCCAAGGGCGTGCGCACGGCGGTGGGTCTGCAGGCCCGCTCCGCCCCGCCGCTGCGCTATCTGCGCGATCTGGTGGCCGAGGGGTATGTGGGCCGGGTGCTGTCCACCACCGTGGTGGGCTCGGGTCGGGCCTGGGGCCCGACGTTCGGCGACGGCGGCGAATATCTGCTGGACCGGGCCAATGGCGCGACGCTGCTGTCCATCCCGTTCGGCCACACCGTCGACGCGCTGGCCATGGTGCTCGGAGAGTTCACCGACGTCTCCGCCACGACGGCGACCCTCCGGCCCCAGGTGACACACGAGCCGAGCGGGCGGACCGCGACCATGACGGCCGAGGACCAGATCGCGGTCACCGGGACGCTGGAGTCGGGCGCGGTCGCCGCCGTCCACTTCCGGGGCGGCACCTCCCGCGCGACCGACTTCCACTGGGAGATCAACGGCACCGAGGGCGATCTGGTGGTCAAGGCCGACCCCGCCGCCCTGTGGATGGACCGGATCACCCTCCACGGCGCCCACGGATCCGACACCGAACTGACCGAGCTGCCCGTCCCCGCCTCGTACGAGCGGCTGCCGCGGTTCGCCGGACGCTCGACCGAGACCGCGTACAACGTGGCGTACGCCTACGCCCAGTTGCTCGACGACCTCACCACGGGCACCCGCCTCACCCCGGACTTCGCCCACGCGGCCGCCCGCCACCGACTCCTCGACCGCGTCCAGGAGTCGGCCCGCACCGGCACGCGCCTGACCGTCACAGGCTGACGATCGCGTCCCCGATGACGAAGCCCTTCGCGGGGCCGTCGGGAATGGCGGCGTCGGTGCCGTACGGGACGCGATGCTCGTCGGCGTAGTCGGCCTTCTTGGGGTTCGGGTTGGTCAGCACGACGACCGTCCCGTCACCGTCGAAGTCGTCGATCAGGACGTAGAGCGGGATGCCCGCACGGGCATACGCCCGACGCTTGCGCTCCCTGTCGCGCGACTGGGCTTCCCGACCCGGTGAGACCACCTCGAAGACGGCCTGAACGCCGCTCGCGTCCACGCCGAGGTCTTCCTCGTCGGGGATCTCGTCGAGGTCTTCGGGGGCGATGAAGAGGTCGGGGATCCAGACCTTGCGGCGGTGGATGAGATTGCCGTCCTGGTAGGCGGCATGGTCGCCATCCGCGAGATGAGCCTCCAGGGCCCGGCGGAGGCGGTTGATAATCACGGTATGGCGGCGACGGCCGGTGGGCGACACCTCGATGTACTCCTCGATGATCTCGGCCCGGTAGCCCTCGGGGAGTTCCATGGCCTTCCACGCCTGCCACAGCACCTCGTCCAGGGACATGGCCTCCTGCCCGGCGGCCGGGGGCGACCCGTCGTCCACGGCGGAGCACGGCTCATGCGCGAGAGCGGTCATCGTGAAGCACCTCCTCCATCAGTCTGGGCGCCGACGCCACTGCGGCACAAGCGACACCGTGACGCTATGCGTCCATGAAGCGTCATTACGGCAAACCCCGGGCCGATCATCCGATCGAGTGGTATCACCCGATCGGCTCCAGGAACTCCAGCCGGTTGCCGACCGGGTCCTCGGAATAGAAGCGGCGGTGCCCTGGCAATTTCTCGTCCCAAACGACCTCGGCGCCCTGCCCGGCGAGGCGGGCGGCGAAGGCTTCGATGCCGACGACCCGCAGGCCCGGGTGGGCCTTGCGGGAGGGACGGAAGCCCTGCTCGATGCCCAGGTGCAGCTGGACCGGGCCGCAGCCGAACCACAGGCCGCCGCCCGCCGCAAGGGCGGCCGGTTTGGGGGTCTCGGTCATGCCGAGCACCTCGCCGTAGTAGGCGCGCAGCGCGGGCTCGCTGCCGGGCGGGGCGGCGAGCTGGACGTGGTCGAGGGCCGTGATCATCGCTGGGCCGTGCGGGCCACGACGAAGACGCGGCGGAACGGGAAGGCCGTGCCGTGGGGGCCGGAGGGGTAGGCGTCGCGGAGGAGGGCGGCGTAGGCGGCGAGGAAGCGGTCGCGGGCGGGCGGGTCGTCGGCGAGGGCGGTCAGGACCGGGCGCAGGGCGGTGCCCTTGACCCAGTCGAGGACGGGGTCGGGGCCGGTCAGGACCTGCACATAGGTGGTCTCCCAGGCGTCGACCTCGCAGCCGAGGGCGGCCAGGCGCTCCAGGTACTCGGTCGGCTCCAGGACGGAGGCGGGGTCGCGGAGGCGGTCGGCGAGGCGGTCGCGCCACTCGGGGGCGTCGCACAGGTCGCGCAGCAGGGTGTGGCTGGGGGCGGTGAAGTTGCCGGGGACCTGGAAGGCGAGGGTGCCGCCGGGGCGCAGTCCGGCCAGCCAGGTGCCGAAGGCGTCGGGGTGGCCGGGGACCCACTGGAGGGCGGCGTTGGAGACGATCAGGTCGTAGGGCTCGTCCGGCGCCCAGTCCCGCACATCGGTACGGCGCAGGTCGAGGCGGCCACCGCCGGTGGTGGGGCCCGCGAGGGGCTGGGCCTCGGCGAGCATCTCGGCGGAGTTGTCCAGGCCGGTGACATGGGCGTCGGGCCAGCGGTCGAAGAGCAGGACGGTGACGTTGCCGGGGCCGCAGCCCAGATCGGCGATGCGGGGCGGGCGGCCGGAGCCGGAGCCGGGACCGGGGCCGGTGGGCAGTTCGGGGACGCGGGCCAGCAGGTCCAGGAAGGGGCGGGTGCGGTGACCGGCGTGGCGCAGATACTGCCGGGGATCCCAGTTGGGCGCGGTGGTCATGGTCGGTCCCCCTGTGGGTACGGTCGGTACGGGGCGCGTCGCCGTGACCGCTGCGCGTCCCGGTGTATTACCGTTGCCCACGATATCTCTTGATGTCAAGAGACTTCATGTCGACAGACCCACTACACTGATCGCCATGGAGGACGAGGTCGATCGGCTGGTCGCGGCGTGGCGGCGGGAACGCCCCGACCTCGATGTGGAACCACTGGAAGTGCTCAGCCGGGTCAGCCGGCTCGCCCGCCATCTGGACCGGGCACGGCGCATCGCCTTCGCCGAGCACAATCTGGAGCCCTGGGAGTTCGACGTCCTGACCTCGCTGCGCCGGGCCGGACCCCCGTATCAGCTCTCCCCCGGGCAGCTCCTGACCCAGACCCTGGTCACCTCGGGCACCATGACCAACCGCATCGACCGGCTCGCCAAGAAGGGGCTGGTCGAGCGGGGGCCCGACCCGAGTGACCGGCGCGGTGTGCTGGTCCGGCTGACCGCCGAGGGGCGTGACCGCGCCGATCAGGCACTGGCCGGGCTGCTGGACCACGAGCACGCCATTCTGGCCGAGCTATCCCAGGCCCAGCGCGCCGAACTGGCCGCGCTGCTACGCCAGTTGACCGCCCCGTTCGACAATCTCCCCGGCTAGGTCGACCGGGCCCACACCGGCGCGCCGGGCCAGCGCCACGGCCGCCAGCGTGGAGTGCACGCCCAGCTTGCCCAGCACATTCTGCATATGGGTGCGGACGGTGTGCGGGGAGAGGAAGAGCCGCTCGGCGACGGCCTTACGGCCGAGCCCGGCCACCATGCAGCGCAGCACCTCCCGCTCACGCGGCGTCAGCGACTCGACCAGCCGCTCGCTTTCGGTGCGGTGCTTACGGGCGGCCGTCAACTCCCGCAGGACGCCGGTGAGCAGCGCGGGAGGCAGATGGGTCTCCTCCCGGAGCACCCCCCGGATGACCGCGAGCAGCCGGACCAGTGAGCAGTCCTTGGCGACCCAGCCGGACGCCCCGGCCTGCAGCGCCACCGCCGCGCGGCGCGGATCGTCGCGCTCGGCCAGCACTACGGTGCGCACGCCCGGCTGCGTGGAGCGGACCGTGCCGACGAGCCATATGCCGTCGGCCACCCGGCCGTTCACCGCCCGGGCGGGGCCGCCGTGCGGCCCGCTGTGCGGTCCGCCGTGGATGCCGTTGTGCGGCGTGCCGTTCGCTCCGCCGTAGGCCACCTCGGCCGGCACCGGGAGCGGTGGCCCCGCGCCGTCGGCGGCCGTGCCCAGATCGGCGTCGACCAGCAGAATGTCGAAGCGTCGCCCCTCCGCCGCGGCGCGCTCCAGACAGCGCAGCGCCGCCGGGCCGCTACCGGCCGCCGCTACGTCCACGTCCTGTTCCGCCGCGAGGGCGGCGGCCAGAGACTCGGCGAAAATACGATGGTCGTCAACCACGAGAACCCGAATACGTGCCACGGACAACCCCCCAGTCGCCGGATGATGATTCCGGATACACCGAGAAACAGTGCGGGTACGGCGCCCGGCGCACGGTCACCGCAACCCGCACGGCCGCCGCCGTGCTGTGATTGCTACCCCACCCCGGGCGTCGTACCTGACTGTCTCGCCCCCTGAACAAGCGTCGGCCCCCACCGACACTGTACTCAGAGTAAGGCCGTGGTCTCATATAGGAAGCGGATTAGCGAAACTGACTGTTCTCGGCTGTTCACTATGTGTTTCTTGTTCGCTCTTGGGGACCGAGTGATCCACGAGCCGCGAAGATTTACCGAGAACGATCCGAGAAGCGATCAAGGGGCCGGTGGCGACGGCCGGCCACAGCCGTCGCACCCCCGCCCGGCTACAGCCGACGCGCCCCCGCGCTGGGCACCGCCGGGAAGATCCGCGGAGCGCCATAGCCTGCCGCGCCGAACGCCTCGGTCACCGCCTTGCCCACCGCTTCCGCATCCGCCTCCGCCACCAGCACGATGGCCGAGCCGCCGAAGCCGCCGCCGGTCATCCGCGCACCCAGCGCACCCGCCGCGTTCGCCGACTCCACCACGAGGTCGAGCTCGGCGCAGGAGATCTCGAAGTCGTCACGGCAGGAGGCGTGCCCGGCGGTCAGCACCGGTCCGATGGACCGCGTGTCCCCCGCGTCGAGCAGCTCGATGACCTCCTCCACCCTGCGGTCCTCGGTCACCACATGGCGCACCCGCCGCCGGGTGGTCGCGTCGCAGTCCAGCCGCTCCAGCTGGGCGAGCGTCGCGTCCAGTCCCTCGAAGGGCACATCGCGCAGCGCCGGCACCCCGATCGCCTCCGCGGCCGCCTCGCAGGCGGCCCGCCGGTTCGCGTAGGCGCCGTCACCCAGCTCGTGCTTGACGCCGGTGTCCACCACCAGCAGCCGCAGCCCCTCGGCCGCCAGGTCGAACGGCACCTGGCGCTGGGTGAGATCACGGGCGTCGAGGAACAGGGCGTGCCCCTCGGTGCAGCACGCGGACGCCATCTGGTCCATGATCCCGCAGGGCACGCCCACGAAGACGTTCTCCGCGCGCTGGCACAGCTGGGCGATGCGCCCCGGGGTGATCTCCAGTCCGTACAGGTCGCTGAGGGCGGTCGCCGTGACCACCTCCAGCGCGGCGGACGACGACAGCCCGGCGCCGGTCGGCACGGTGGACTCGAAGTGCAGGTCCGCACCGCCGGCCGCGCCGGTCAACAGCCCCGCGTCGCGCAGCGCCCAGACCACTCCGGCCGGATAGGCCGCCCAGCCGCCGCGGTCGCCGCCGCCGGCCCCGCCCGCGACCGGCGCCAGCTCCTCGACCCGCAGCTCGACGATCCCGCCCGGGGCGTCGCCCGAGTGGAGCCGCAGCACCCCGTCGGTGCGCGGGGTGGCGGCGGCCAGGCAGGTGTGGGGCAGGGCGAGCGGCATGACGAAGCCGTCGTTGTAGTCGGTGTGCTCGCCGATCAGATTGACCCGGCCCGGCGCCGCCCAGACGCCGCCGGGCTCGGTGCCGTAGACCTCGTGGAACCCCGCCGTGGCCCGCCCGGGGCCGTTCTCGTCCGTCACTGACTCTCCCTCCGCTGCGCGAACTCCCATGCGTCCGCGACGATTCCGGCCAGGTCGGCGCGGGTCGGGCGCCAGCCCAGGCGCTCCTTGGCACGCTCGGCGGAGGCCACCAGGACCGCCGGGTCGCCGCCGCGGCGCGGGGCGGCGATCTCCGGGATGGGGTGGCCGGTGACCTGGCGCACCGTCTCGATGACCTCGCGGACGGAGAAGCCGTTGCCGTTGCCGAGGTTGCAGATCAGGTGCTCGCCGGAGGTCGCGGCGCCGAGGGCGAGCAGATGGGCGTCGGCGAGGTCGGCGACGTGGATGTAGTCGCGGACGCAGCTGCCGTCGGGGGTGGGGTAGTCCTCGCCGAAGACGGAGATCGCCGCGCGCCGGCCCTGGGCGACCTGGAGCACCAGGGGGATGAGGTGGGACTCGGGGTCATGGCGCTCGCCATAGGCCCCGTAGGCGCCCGCGACGTTGAAGTAGCGCAGGGAGACCGCGGCCAGGCCGTGGGCGGCGCATTCGCCGCTGATCATGTGGTCGACGGCGAGCTTGCTGGCGCCGTAGGGGTTGGTGGGCGCGGTCGGCAGGTCCTCGGTGATCGGGACCTGGTCGGGCTCGCCGTAGGTGGCGGCGGTGGAGGAGAAGACGAGGGTGCGCACCCCGGCGTCGCGCATCGCGGCGAGCAGCTCGGTGGTACCGCCCACATTGTTGACCCAGTACTTCTCGGGGTTGACGACGGACTCGCCGACCTGGGAGAACGCAGCGAAGTGCAGCACGCCGTCGAAGGTGGGGTCGAGCCACTTGCCGGCGTCCTGGATGCGGCCCTCGATGAACTCCGCGCCCTCGGGGACCCCCTCCCGGTGCCCGGTGGACAGGTCGTCCAGCACCGTCACCCGGTGGCCGGCTTCGAGCAGATGCGCCGCGACCACGCTGCCGACATAGCCGGCGCCGCCGGTGACCAGGTACTTCTTCTGCTGCGCATTGCTCACTTGCTCGCTACCTCTCGCAGTCGCTCGGCCGCGGCCTCCGGCGGCACATCGTTGATGAACACATTCATGCCGGATTCGGAACCCGCGAGAAACTTCAGCTTGCCGGAAGTGCGGCGGATGGTGAAAAGCTCGAGGTGAAGAGCGAATTCACCGCGGTCGGTCATGCGGTACGGCGCCTGGTGCCAGGCGGAGATGTAGGGCGTGGGCGGCTCACCCGTCCCGAAAATCCGGTCGAAGCGCTTCAAGAGTTCCAGATACATCTGTGGAAACTCTGTGCGCGCGGCCTCGTCCAGCGACGGCAGGTCCGGGACCCGCCGCTTCGGGTAGAGGTGCACCTCATACGGCCAGTGGGCGGCGTAGGGGACGAACGCGACCCAGTGCTGGCCGTCGAGCACCACCCGGCGCCCGTCGGCCAGCTCATCGGCGACCACATCATCGAACAGATTCCGACCGGTGGCCACACGGTGCTCGGCGAGCGAACGGAGCATCAGCCGTGTACGAGGGGTCACAAAGGGATACCCGTAGATCTGGCCGTGCGGATGGCCGAGGGTGACGCCGATCTCCTTACCGCGGTTCTCGAAGCAGAAGACCTGCTCGACGGCGGGGTGTTGGGCCAGCTCGGCGGTGCGGTCGGTCCAGGCGTCGAGCACCAGAGCGGCCTGGGCGGCGTCGAGGTCGGCGAAGGAGGCGTCGTGGTCGGAGGTGAAGCACACGACCTCGCACCGGCCCGAGTCCCCGGCCAGCGACGGGAAACGGTTCTCGAAGACCACGACGTCGTAGCCGGCGGCGGGGATCTCGCTGTGCCGCCCCCCACGGGAGGGGCACAGCGGGCACTGGTCGGCTGGCGGATGGTAGGTGCGGGCCTGGCGGTGGGAGGCGATCGCCACCCGGTCGCCGAGGAGGCGGTCGTGCCGGATCTCCGAGCTGGTCGCGATGGGGTCGAGAGGCCGCTGGTCGACGGCGTCGCGCACCGCATCGTCGCGCGCGTCGTAATAGATCAGCTCGCGTCCGTCCGCAAGCCGCGTCGCCGTCTTCTTCACTCCGCCAGCTCCTGTCAGGTGCACCCAACACAACTCAACATAATGAACCACAAGCCAACAGTGGCGTCAATGCACGGTGAAGGTGCTCGGACAAACCACAAGAATTCGGATACGTTCACCGAACGTTTCTGGTGCATTCCGTTCAGGCGATGAGGCGAGACCATGCGCTATCTGGCCGAAGGGCTCCGGCTTCCCACCAACGCACTCGACTACACGATTCTGATCCTCTACTTCGTCGTCGTTCTTGGCGTGGGATTCGCCGCCAGAGCGAGCGTCAAGACCAGCCTCGACTTCTTTCTCTCCGGCCGGTCGCTGCCCGCGTGGGTCACCGGTCTGGCCTTCGTCGCCGCGAATCTGGGCGCCCTGGAGATCCTGGGGATGGCCGCCAACGGCGCGCAGTACGGGGTGTACACCGTGCACTGGTACTGGGTCGGGGCCATTCCGGCCATGGTCTTCCTCGGCCTGGTGATGATGCCGTTCTACTACGGTTCCAAGGTACGGTCCGTCCCCGAGTTCCTGCTGCACCGCTACGGACCGTCCTCGCATCTGCTCAGCTCGATCATCTTCTCGATCGCGTCCGTACTGATCGCGGGCGTGAACCTCTACGCGATGGCGATCGTGGTGGAGGCGCTGCTGGGCTGGCCGCAGTGGGTGGCCATCGTGGTCGCGGGGCTCTTCGTGCTCGCGTACATCACCCTCGGCGGGCTCTCCTCGGCGATCTACAACGAGGTACTGCAGTTCTTCGTGATCCTGGCCGCGCTCATCCCGCTCACCGTGATCGGCCTGAGGCGGGTCGGCGGCTTCGGCGGGCTCAAGGACTCGCTCGTGCACTCCCACGGCCCGAATTTCGTCTCCGCCTGGGGCGGCACCGGCATCGGCTCCCCAACCCACTGGGGGCCAACTGGCTGACCATCGTGCTGGGCCTCGGCTTCTGCCTGAGCTTCGGCTACTGGACGACCAACTTCGCCGAGGTGCAGCGCGCCCTGTCGGCCAGGAACCTCTCGGCCGCCCAGCGCACCCCGCTGATCGCCGCGTTCCCGAAGATGTTCATCCCGCTGATCGTGGTGGTCCCGGGGCTGATCGCGCTGGTCATGGATCCGGCCATCGGCTCGAAGACGAGCAGTCTGCAGTACAACGACGCGATTCCGCTGCTGATGAGCGAACTGCTGCCCAACGGGGTGCTGGGGATCGCGGTGACCGGGCTGCTGGCCGCCTTCATGGCGGGCATGGCGGCCAATGTGTCGTCCTTCAACACGGTCTTCACCCACGACATCTGGCGGGCGTACGTCAGGAAGGACCGGCCGGACGGGTACTACCTGCTGACGGGGCGGGTGGTGACGGCGATCGGCGTGCTGGTCGGTATGGGGACGGCCTTCATCGCCTCCTCGTTCAGCAACATCATGAACTACCTCCAGACGCTGTTCTCGTTCTTCAACGTGCCGCTGTTCTGCGTCTTCATCATCGGGATGTTCTGGAAGCGGGCCACCTCCCAGGCCGGGTTCTGGGGGCTGCTCTGCGGCACCGTGGCCGCGATGATCAACTACTTCTGGCTCTACCGGGACGGCGTCATCTCCATCCCCAGCGACCAGGGCGCCAACTTCGTCTCCGCCATCGTGGCGTTCGTGGTCGGCGGGGTGGTGATGGTCGCGGTGACCCCGTTCACCAAGCCCAAGCCGGTGGAGTTGCTGGCCGGTCTGGTCTACGGCACCACCGCGCCCGGTGTGGCCGAGCCGCCGGCGCCGGGCGACGAGGCGTGGTACCGCCGCCCGGCCGTACTGGGCTGGAGCGCGTTGATCCTCGCGGCCCTGTGCTACATCCCGTTCTCCCTGTGACCCTCCGGCGGATAAGGAGCCCACGCCATGAGTGAGGAGTACGAATACCGTTCCGAGGTCGAGGAGTTGGAGCAGAGGTCGGCGACCGCGGCGCGGCTGTTCGATGTGCGGCGCATCATCGGCGGGCTGTTCGTGATCTACGCGATCATCGTCCTCATCGCCGGGTTCACCGCCTCGGACGCGGATGTGAAGAAGGCATCGGGCATCAACATCAACCTCTGGACCGGATGGTGCATGCTCGCGGTCGGCCTGCTCTTCCTGCTCTGGATGAAGCTCAGGCCGCTGTCCGCCCCCGGGGCCGCGCCCAAGCCGGAGTCCGGGCCGGGGGCAGGGGCGGGGGCCGGAGGGCCCGGAACAGGAGGGCCTGGGGCCGGAGGGCCCGCAACCGGAGGGCCCGGGGCCGGAGAGGGCTGAGCGGCGCGGGCCGCCGCGAGCCGGGGCGCGGGGGCCCGGACCACTGCGAGCCGGGCTGCGGGGCTGCCACCGCGCCGACGCGCCGACGCGGGCTACGGCGCCGAAGCGGGCGGCTTGGGCGAGGGCGGCTGTAGCGCAGGCGGCTGGGCCGAGGGTGCTGCGGTCCGGCGGGAGGCGGCGCGGTCCAGCAGCCCGGTGCGTGCCGCCAGGGCCGCCGCCTCCAGCCGTGAGCCCACCCCGAGCTTCATCAGCACCCGCTGCACATGCGTGCGGGCCGTGCTGGGGGCGATCCCCATGCCCGCCGCGATCAGCCGGGTGTCCTCGCCCTCGGCGACCCGCACCAGCACCTCCACCTCGCGCGGGGTCAGCATGCGCAGCAGCCGGGCACCCTCGTCGTCGGGCTGGGCCGCGGGGTTGAGCAGCTCCGCGAACGCTCCCTGGAGCAGCTGGGGCGCCACGGCGGCTTCGCCCGCGCGCGCCTTCATCATGGCGCGTTCGACGCCCTCGATCCGCTCGTCGTGGCGTACATAGCCGGATGCGCCGGCGGCGAAGGCGGCGGCTATGCCGCGTGGGCTCGGCACCGGACCGAGTACGACGACCGCGACCTGCGGCCGCTCCTTCTTGATCTGCGCCACCGGGTCGAACACCCCTGGTTCGGCGGGTGCCGCCGTGCCCAGCAGGCACACCTCCGGTGCCCGGCTCACCACCAGGTCCGCCGCGCCCGCGCTCGGTGCCGCCGCGGCGAGCACCCGGTGCCCGCGCAGCTTCAGCGCCGAGGCGAGCGCCTCCGCGAGCAGACGGTGGTCATCGACCACCATGAGTCGCACGCTCATGAGCTCCCCCCATTCGCTCAGGGGGGAAAGCTACACGCTTGTTCGACGTTGCGCGCCCCTTACCGGGCAGAAGCCCCCCGGAATGCCGAAATCCCGTCCATTAGTGCCTACTTGAGGTCTGGTTGACGTCTGAATCGGACCGCTGCGGCCGGGTTCCGCGCGGGCGCGTGCCCCGGCGCTCCGCCGGAGCGAAAAGCGGCGGCCCTGCCCGTACGGTGAGTACGGGCAGGGCCGCCAGGAGCTGGGCGGACGCCGAAGGGGTCAGCTGGCGCCGAAGATGATCGCCAACGGGTCGTCCTTGTCGTAGGTACCCGAGGGCTTGGTGGCGTAGACGTCGCTCATGAAGAGGTGCTTCGCGGAGTAGATGATCTCCGAGTAGCTGGGGCTGAACTTCGACTCCACCTCATGGGAGGAGACGGGGTTCTGCAGCAGCTTGGTCTTGGCGTACGACTTGGGGTCGATCCGCCAGACCGCGCCGCCGGCCTCCCAGGTGCTCTCCTGGTAGGCGAGGACGGAGCCGTCCTCGTCGAGCCCGAGCGGGGTGAGCGCGGCGCCCTTGACCCCGTCCGTCTTCCCGATCGGCTTGCCGTTGGCCAGGCTGAACGCCACAACCTCGTTGGCCGTCGCCGCCGTGGAGTCGGTGCGGTCCTCGGAGCCGAGGAAGAGGGTGTTGGCCGACTTGGAGATGGCGAACTTCCGGCAGCCCTCGACGTTGGTCGACTCGCACTTGGCGTCGTACTTGCCGTTCTCGGTGCCGATCTTGCCGAGCACCTTGCCGGTCTTGGCGCTGTCGTCGATGGACAGGAAGTCCGAGACCGCCGAGCCGGTCGAGTCACCGGCGTCGAGGCCGATCACCAGCGGGTCGGTGGAGGCGACGTGGACGTAGTCGATGCCCTGCGAGACCTTGTAGGCCGACTTCACCGCGCCCGTCTTCGGGTTGAGCGTCTGGATCTGGATCTGCGGGTTGTCGTAGTCGCCGCAGCGGCGCACCGCGACCAGCTTGTCCTCGCCGCCCGCGTAGCCGTCGTCCGAGCACTGCTCGCCGGACTTCGGCTTCCACAGCGCCTGGCCCGAGGTGGACCAGGCGGCGCCGCCGCTGGTGCCGCCCGCGGCCACGGTGCCGCCGCCGAGGGTGACCTCGTCGAAGCGGACCTTCTCGTCACCGTCCTTGACGCTCCGGTGCCAGAGCATCTTGCCGTTCTTGAGGTCCAGCAGCCCGACCTCGGTGCAGCCGGGGTACTTGTCCTTGGCCGACGGCTTGGCCTCCTGGTAGAGGACCGTGGTCAGCCCGTCCTTGGTGAGGTGGTCCGAGGACCAGCAGACCGCGCCGTCCAGCGGGATCGTCCACTTCGCGGTGCCGCCGCTCAGCGGATAACCGACGATCTTGTAGACGTCGGCCTTCACGAAGGCGTCTTCGGTGACCCACATGCCCTCGACGGTGACCTGGTCGGAGACCTTGGGCATGGGAACCTTGTTGAGCAGTTTGGCATCTACGGTCTTGGCGGGCTTGTCCCCACCGCCCGTGGAACCGCTTGAAGAAGAGCCCTGGCTGGACTGTTTGTCCTTGCCCTTGGCCTCGCTGCCGCCGCCGTCGTCCTTGGTGGCGAACCAGATGCCGCCGCCGATGATCAGCGCGACCGCGACCACGGCGCTGACGATGATCGCCATACGCTGCTTGGACTGGCCGGAGCCGCCGGGGGCACCCGGACCGGGGCCGCCGGGGAACTGGGCCTGCGGCGGCTGGCCGTACTGCTGCTGACCGTAAGGCTGCTGGCCGAATTGCGACTGGCCGTAAGGCTGCTGGCCATACTGCTGCTGCCCGTACTGCGGCTGGCCGAAAGGCTGCTGGCCGGGCGCCGGCTGCTCCGGGTAGCCGTAGCCGCCGGCGCCCGGCGGGGGCGTCTGCGGCGGGGCGGGCGGTGCCGCCGGGGGCGGAGGCGGGGTCTGCGGTGGCTGACCGGGCGCCTGCGGATAGCCGTAACCCTGCTGGCCCGGAGGCGGCGTGGGCGGCTGCTGCGGATAGCCGTAACCAGGATCCTGCGGTGCCCCGAAGCCGCCCTGCGGCGGCTGGTTGGGCGGCGGAGGCGGCTGTGACATGCGAAATCCTTCAGGTGCGGGACCCACCGACCGACCGGCCTCCCCCGCGATCCCGGTGGTCAAAGCCCTCCGGGAAGGAGCGAATCGGACGTGGAACCCCGCCATCGAGCGGAAGGCAGGCGGGAGTTCTTTGTATCACCCGTAAGGGGCGCAATAGGGACCAGTTTCCAGGTCATCGACCAGCTGAGACCGGCCTGTGACGCGACCGTTGCCAGGGCGCGCGCCAGGGGCGCACAGCCTCTTCACACGATGCTTTCAGGCCACTCACATCGAAGGTGGCCCGCCCCTTGCCCCTCTCCGCCGCTCAGGCGTCGTCGGCCAGCTCCAGCCACCGGGTCTCCAGGTCGTCCCGCTCCCCCGTCAGCTCGCGCAGTTGGGTGTCGAGCTCGGCGACCTTGGCGAAGTCCGTGGCGTGCTCGGCGATCCGCGTATGCAGGTCGGACTCCTGCTCGCTGATCCGGTCCAGCCGCCGCTCGATCTTCTGGAGTTCCTTCTTCGCGGCGCGCTGCTCGGCGGCCGACCGCTGCCGGGCGACCTGTTCGTCCGGCTTCTGCTTGGCGGTCGCGGCGGCCGGGGCTGCCGCGGCCAGGGCGCGCTGCCGCCGCTCCAGGTACTCGTCCACGCCGCGCGGCAGCATCCGCAAGGTGGCGTCACCCAGCAGGGCGAGCACCCGGTCGGTGGTGCGCTCGATGAAGTAGCGGTCGTGGCTGATGACCACGAGCGAGCCGGGCCAGCTGTCGAGCACGTCCTCGAGCTGGGTCAGGGTCTCGATGTCCAGGTCGTTGGTGGGCTCGTCCAGGAAGAGCACATTGGGCTCGTCCATCAGCAGCCGCAGGATCTGCAGCCGGCGCCGCTCACCGCCGGAGAGATCTCCGACCGGGGTCCACTGCTTCTCCTTGGTGAAGCCGAACTTCTCGCATAGCTGGGAGGCGGTCATCTCCCGGCCCTTGCCCAGGTCGACGCGCTGCCGCACCTGCTCGACAGCCTCCAGGACCCGCAGGTTCCGGTCGAGTTCGGCGACCTCCTGGGACAGATACGCGAGCTTTACGGTCTTGCCGACCGTGACCCGGCCCGCGGCGGGCTGCTGTTCGCCCTCGCTGCGGGCGGCCTCGGACAGGGCGCGCAGCAGCGAGGTCTTGCCCGCGCCGTTCACCCCCACCAGGCCGATCCGGTCGCCGGGCCCAAGCTGCCAGGTCAGATGCTTGAGCAGCACCTTGGGCCCGGCGGTGACGGTCACGTCCTCCAGATCGAAGACGGTCTTGCCGAGCCGGGAGTTCGCGAACCGCATCAGCTCGGCGCTGTCGCGCGGCGCCGGCACATCGGCGATCAGCGCGTTGGCGGCCTCGATACGGAAGCGGGGCTTGCTGGTGCGGGCGGGGGCGCCGCGGCGCAGCCAGGCGAGCTCCTTGCGCATCAGGTTCTGCCGCTTGGTCTCCTCGCTGGCGGCGATGCGCTCGCGCTCGGCGCGGGCGAAGACGTAGTCGCTGTAGCCGCCCTCGTACTCATGGACGGCGCCGCGCTGGACGTCCCACATCCGGGTGCAGACCTGGTCGAGGAACCAGCGGTCGTGGGTGACCACCACCAGGGCCGAGCGGCGGGCGCGCAGATGCCCGGCCAGCCAGGAGATGCCCTCGACATCGAGGTGGTTGGTGGGCTCGTCGAGGACGATCAGGTCCTGCTCGGCGATCAGGAGCTGGGCGAGCGCGATACGGCGGCGCTCACCGCCGGAGAGCGGGCCGATGACGGTGTCGAGCCCCTGGGGGAAGCCGGGCAGGTCGAGCCCGCCGAACAGCCCGGTGAGCACATCCCGGATCTTGGCGTTGCCCGCCCACTCGTGGTCGGCGAGATCGCCGATCACCTCATGGCGGACGGTGGCCTCGGGGTCGAGGGAGTCGTGCTGGGTGAGCACGCCGAGCCGCAGATCCCCGGCGTGGGTGACGCGGCCGTCGTCGGCGGGCTCCAGCTTGGCGAGGATCCGGATGAGCGTGGTCTTGCCGTCGCCGTTGCGGCCGACGACGCCGATGCGTTCGCCCTCGTTCACTCCGAGGGAGACGCCGTCCAGCAGCGCACGTGTGCCGTACACCTTGCCGACGGATTCAACGTTGACCAGGTTGGTCGCCATCACACTCCATTACGCGGATCGATCGGCTCCCCAGGGTAGTCGCCGTGCGGGGCGCCTCGCTCAGGCGTCCACGAGCCGTGCCCCGGGGACCGGGCCGGAGGTGATCCGGACCGTGCGGCAGGTGCCCGAGGCGGCCAGCGCGCCCGCCACCGCCTGCGCGGCCTCGGTGTCCTTGGCCAGGAAGGCGCAGGTCGGGCCGGAGCCGGAGACGAGGGAGGCGAGCGCGCCCGCGTCCGCACCGGCGCGCAGGGTGGCGGCGAGCGCGGGGCGCAGGGAGAGCGCGGCGGGCTGCAGATCGTTGGAGACGGCGGCGGCCAGCGCGGTGGCGTCGCCGGTGCGCAGCGCGTCCAGCAGCGCCTTAGAGGGCTCGGGGTCCGGGACGTCGGCGGCGCCCGCACCCGCGCCGGACGCCTCGCGCAGCCGGTCGCATTCGCGGTAGACGGCGGGGGTGGACAGTCCGCCGTCGGCCACCGCGAACACCCAGTGGAAGGTGCCGCCGGTCTCCAGCGGGGTCAGCAGCTCGCCCCGGCCCCGGCCGAGGGCGGCGCCGCCGACCAGACTGAAGGGGATGTCGCTGCCCAAGTCGGCGCAGATGTGGAGGAGTTCCTCGCGGGTCGCCTTCGTCCCCCACAGCGCGTCACAGGCCAGCAGCGCCCCGGCGGCGTCGGCACTGCCGCCCGCCATGCCGCCCGCGACGGGGATGTCCTTGGCGATGTGGAGGTGGACGCCGGGCGCGATGCCATGCCGTTCGGCGAGGGCGATGGCGGCGCGGGCGGCGAGGTTGGTGTGGTCCAGCGGCACCTGACCGGCGTCCGCGCCCTCGACGGTGATGCGGAGGGTGTCGGCGGGGGTGGCGGTGACCTCGTCGTGGAGCCCGACGGCGAGGAAGACGTTGGCCAGGTCGTGGAACCCGTCGGGGCGCAGCCCGCCGACCGCGAGCTGGACGTTGACCTTGGCGGGCACACGGGCGGTCACGGGACGGGTCACGGGGCTCCTCGGTGCGGGTTCGGTGTTCCGGTGCGGCCATTGTCCCGCCTACGGGGGTGGGCCTGCGGGGGGTGGGCCTACGACGGGCTCGTTCCCCACCCCGCCCCTTCCCGTAACCGGGACTCCGCCCCGGACCCCGTTCTCGGGGGCTGCGCCCCCACACCCCCCGCCGGGGCTCCGCCCCGGACCCCGCTCCTCAAACGCCGGAGAGGCTGGGTGATGGGGCACCTCGGCCCAGAGCCCCCTTCGAACCCCGCCACACGGCGGAGCCGCATATCGATGCCGCGGGAAGGGTCGGGGTGGGGAACGAGCCCGCCGCAGGCGGGGCGTGGGGAGTCAGGCCGCGGGGCCGTGTTCGGCGATCGCCGCGAAGTCCTCCACCGTCAGCGATTCGCCGCGCGCCTGCGGCGAGACCCCGGCGGCCCTCAGTGCCTCCTCCGCGGCCCCCGCCGAACCGGCCCAGCCCGCGAGCGCAGCCCTGAGCGTCTTACGGCGCTGGGCGAACGCCGCGTCGACCACCGCGAAGACCTCTTCCCGGGTGGCGGTGGTGCGCAGGGGCTCGTCCCGGCGTATCAGCGAGACCAGGCCGGAGTCGACGTTGGGGGCGGGCCAGAAGACGTTGCGGCCGATCGCGCCCGCGCGCTTGACGTGGGCGTACCAGGCGGCCTTCACGGAGGGGACGCCGTAGACCTTGGAGCCGGGTGGGGCGGCGAGCCGGTCGGCGACCTCGGCCTGCACCATGACCAGGGTCCGCTCGATGCTCGGGAAGTGCCCGAGCATATGGAGCAGCACGGGCACGGCGACGTTGTAGGGCAGGTTGGCGACCAGGGCGGTCGGGGCGGGGCCCGGCAGTTCGGTCACCCGCAGGGCGTCGCGGTGCACCAGCGCGAAGTGGTCGGCGCGGTGCGGCAGCCGGGCCTCGACGGTCGAGGGGAGCGCGGCGGCGAGGACGTCGTCGATCTCGACGGCGGTGACCCGGTCGGCGGCCTCCAGCAGCGCGAGGGTCAGCGAGCCGAGCCCGGGGCCGACCTCGACGACCACGTCCTCGGGGCGCACCCCGGCGGTCCGGACGATCCGGCGGACCGTGTTGGCGTCGATGACGAAGTTCTGGCCGCGCTGCTTGGTCGGGCGTACGCCGAGCCGCGCCGCGAGTGCGCGGATGTCGGCGGGGCCGAGCAGGACATCGGGGTCGGTGGTGCTCACCCGGGAAGTTTACGGCCGCTCCTCAGGGGCCCGGTTCACGGACGGGACAGGACGTCCCCACGCTCGAGATGCCTGGTCTTGCCCTTGCCGACCGGGGCACCTCCCAGCGGTAGCCGGGGGCGAGCCGAAGGGGCGCGTCGCTGCCGTAAGGGAGAGCGCACGCAGGGCGCGAGAGCTCCGATCGATATGAGGCTGCCGCCGCGTGGGCGACCGAGCGCGTCGACAGGGGGCGCCTCCCAGCGGTAGCCGGGGGCTGAAGCACCCCGAAGGCGAATCCCGGAGGCGAACCGAGCCCCCGTACCGAGCCTCCAACCTAGTGCTGGAGCTTGCGGCCGCACGTCGGCCACGGCCCGGTGCCGCGCTGCTGGTAGAGCTTCTTGGCGCGGTAGGTCTGTTCGGCCGGGGGCGCGTCCTGGGGGCGGCCGTGGCCGCCGAGGTCGTGCCAGGTGCCCTGGTCGAGCTGGTAGAGGCCGCCGTGGCGCCCGGAGCCGTCGACCGCGTCCGCCCGGCCGCCCGATTCGCAGCGCGCCATCGCCCGCCAGTTGAGCCCGTCCGCCGGGCCCCCGACCCGCGCGGGCACGGTCATGGTGCCGACCCGCACGATCCGGGCCACCGGCGGCTTGACGATCTCGCTGCGGATCTTCCGCGGTCGCTGCCGTACGCCGTTGACGCTGCGCACCCGGTAGCTGGTGCGCAGGGTGCCCGGTTCGCCGGGCCGCTCCACGAGCTCGGTGCCCTTGGGGAGGGTGGGGTCGGCGCGGCGGACGGTGGTGAAGGGCACCGGCTCGTCCCGGTTCTTCTTGCCGCCGGTGATCCGCATCACCTTCACCATCTGGCCGTCGCGCGGGAAGCTGTCCAGGGGGACGGAGGTGGTGTCCTCACCGCGCAGGGTGAGCCCGGCCTCGGTGAGGGCCTCGCCGACGGTGGCAGCGTTGGTGCGGACGGGGTGTTCGCTCCCGTCGGCGCGGAAGGTGACGGTGCGCTCGGTGCGGACGTGCAGGAGCAGGCCGCGGCTGGTGATGGCGGCGGAGCGGGAGGCGGAGAGATACGCGCCCTCGGCACGTACGCCCAGTTGGCGCAGTGCGCCGTCAACCGTGTGGGCGGTGGTCCACACCCGGCGGCGCTCCCCGTCGAGGGTGAGGGTGACCGGGCGGCCGTAGCGGACGGCGATCTCGTCGCCGTTGGCGAGCCGCTCCCCGGGCGCGGGGGCGACGATGTCGTGCTCGCCGACGCGGACGTCCTGGTCCGCCAGCAGCTCGCCCACGTCGTCGGCGTAGGTGTGCAGGGTGCGCGCGTCGCCATCGACGCTGAGCCGTACGGCCTTGTCCTGGGCGACGAAGGCGGAGGTCCCGCCCGCCAGCGCGGCGACCACCAACGCCTGCGGCAACAGCCGGCGCATCGGGTCGGTCCGGCCGGTGGCGCCGCGGCGGGCGGCTCGGCGGGCGGCGGCTCGGCCGCCCGAGACGCGGTGGCTGCCCCTACGGCTCACAAGAACACTCCCGTAACACTCCACAAGTCCACTGGTCAGGGCGTTGAGTCCGGGACTGTAGCGGAGTGGGGGTGACTCTCCAAAGCGAAATCATCACGCAGTGTGATCACTCGCGTCGGATCGCCACCGCCCCTCACGAGGCGTCAGCGCCGCCTCAATAGCCGAAGACGCGCGCCGTATTGGCCGCTACGGCGGTCGCCAGGGTGTCCTCGGGGACGCCCTTGACCTCGGCCATGGCCCGCAGGGTGAGCGGAATCAGATACGGAGCGTTAGGCCGTCCGCGGTAGGGGACGGGGGTCAGGAACGGCGCGTCGGTCTCGACGAGAACGAGGTCGAGCGGGGCGACGGCGAGGGCGTCGCGCAGCGGCTGGGCGTTCTTGAAGGTGACGTTGCCCGCGAACGACATGTAGTACCCGCGCTCGGCACAGATCTTCGCCATGGCCTCGTCACCGGAGTAGCAGTGGAAGACGACGGTGTCGGGCGCGCCCTCCTCGGCGAGCACCCGCAGCACATCGTCGTGGGCCTCGCGGTCGTGGATGACCAGCGCCTTGCCGTGCTCCTTGGCGATGGCGATATGGCGGCGGAACGAGCGCTCCTGGGCCGCCATGCCCTCCGGGCCGGTGCGGAAGTGGTCCAGGCCGGTCTCGCCCACGCCCCGCACCTGGGGCAGGGCGGCCAGGGCCGCTATCTGGTCGAGGGCCGCGTCCAGGGCGGCGTCGCCGCCGGGCTGCCGCGCCCCCTGCCGGGACCAGCCGTCGGGGTCGCCGAGGACGATCCGCGGCGCCTCGTTGGGGTGCAGGGCCACGGTGGCCCAGACGTTCTCGTGCGCCGCCGCGGTCTCGGCCGCCCACCGGGACCCGGCCAGATCACATCCCACCTGGACGACGGTCGTCACGCCGACCGAGGCGGCCTTGGCCAGTGCCTCCTCGACCGTGCCCGGCTGCATGTCCAGGTGGGTGTGGGAATCGGCGACCGGGACCCGCAGGGGCTCCGGCGGCGGCGGGGGCGCGTCCTTTTCCTTTTGCGCGCCACTCGCCTTGCCACTGCCGCCGGGGGTCGATGCTGTTTTCGCCATGGTCGCGATTCTATGAATCCCGGTGAATGTCCGGTGAATCGCGTCCGGCCGCTCAGTTGACCCGTGCCCGGCTCATGTGAACCCGCTCACGTGAATCAGCTCATGTGAACCGGAACCTACTCAGTCGCGGTGGTGCTGAAAGGGGTGCAGCAGATTCGCCAGATGCCAATGGTGCGCACGGCGTCGCGCGGGGCCCTCATTTTCCGGCGCGTCATCCGCCCCGGCGCCCGTCCCGGCGTCCGCCCCGTCCGTCCCCTCCGTCACGCCGGTACCCGCCTCCGGGCCCCGGGCGGTGTGCGGCCTCCCGCGCCGCGCACTCTCCAGGACCGAGGAGACCTGCCCCGAGCGCATGATCCGCACCAGATGCGCACCGCAGTTGACGCAGTCGGGGCTCGTCAGCGGGGACGGAACGCGCAGGCCGCCGGTGAAGTAGACGACGAAGGCCCGGCCCTCGCCGTCCACGTGGTGTTCGATGTCGTACGACCGCTCCCAGCCGTGCCCGCACTTCATGCAGGCGAAGGCGTACGCCTCGTGGGCCACCTCGCCGGACCCGGCGGAGGGGGTGTGGGCGGCTATCGGATGAGCACCGCTCGAGGTTCCCGCTATATCGCTCATGGCAGCTCCTCTTGTCACACAGGACAAGTCTTCCAGGATTGGGATCGCCCCAGGTCTTCCACACCCAGTGGACGCCTTTCCCGCCGCCACCGCATCGGCTCTTCCCGCTCTTTGAGCGAGATTTGGCACCGGCCTTCCCAAAACCGGCATACAGCTACCCGGCTAGTAACCTGAGCTTTGCCTTTCGCTACGGTGCTTTACCTTCTCGTGGCGTGCTTCCCGCCGCGTTCTTCGCCGCCACCACGGCGTCGAACACCTGCCGTTTGGGCAGCCCGGCCTCCTGCGCGACCGCCGCGATGGCCTCCTTACGGCGCTCACCGGCCTCCTCGCGCACCGCGACCCGGCGGGCCAGCTCGGCGGGGCCCGCCTCCTCAGGGCCGGGCGCGGGGGCGCCCTCGACCACGATGGTGATCTCGCCGCGCACGCCCTCCGCCGCCCAGGCGGCCAGCTCCGCCAGCGGGCCGCGCCGCACCTCCTCGTACGTCTTGGTCAGCTCCCGGCACACCGCGGCGCGGCGGTCCGGGCCGAACACCTCGGCCATGGCCGCCAGGGTGTCGTCCAGCCGGTGCGGGGCCTCGAACCAGACCAGGGTGCGGCGCTCGTCGGCGACCTCGCGCAGCCGCGTCAGCCGCTCCCCCGCCTTGCGCGGCGGGAACCCCTCGAAGCAGAAGCGGTCCACCGGCAGCCCCGACACGGCCAGGGCGGTGAGCACCGCGGACGGGCCGGGCACGGCGGTGACGGTGATCCCGCGCTCCACGGCGGCGGCGACCAGGCGGTAGCCGGGGTCGGAGACCGACGGCATGCCGGCGTCGGTGACCAGCAGCACCCGGGCGCCCTCGGCCAGCGACTCGACCAGTTCGGGCGTGCGGGCCGACTCGTTGCCCTCGAAATAGGACACCACCCGGGCGGCCGGGCGCACGTCCAGGGCCTGGGTGAGGCGGCGCAACCGCCGGGTGTCCTCGGCGGCGATCACGTCGGCGGCCGCGAGTTCGGCGGCCAGCCTCGGGGGCGCGTCCGCCGTGTCGCCGATGGGGGTCCCTGCCAGTACGAGCGTTCCAGTCACGCCCACCATCCTCGCAGCCGCCCGCGGCGGGCCCCGCGCACCCGCCGCCCCGGGCACGAATCCCCGGTTCGCCGCCTTTCCCCACCACACTCACAGACCCCTTCCCTACGATGGCCCGGTGAGCAGTGACACCGCGACCCACGCCCAGCCGGGCAAAGCCACCGGCCAGCAGCAGCCGGCCTGGCAGCGCCGGCTGCGCCGCTTCGGATACGCGGGCCAGTCCCGGCCCGGCGTACGGGAGCGGCTGGTCCCGCCGTACGCGGAGCCGGGCACCCGGCTCTGGGAGGTCTTCGGCGCGACCCCCTCGGTGGCGGCCAGAATCGCCCGCTGGAGCGGCTGGGGCGGGCCGCTGCTGGTCGCGCTGTGCGCCGGGCTGACCCGTTTCTGGCGGCTGGGCAGCCCGGACAACGTCATATTCGACGAGACGTACTACGCCAAGGACGCCTGGTCGATCTGGGAGTACGGCTACGAGGGCACCTGGCCGAAGGCCGCCAACGACCGGATCCTGGAGACCCCGCAGCACATCCCGCTCAGCGACGCGGCGTCGTATGTGGTGCACCCGCCGGTGGGCAAGTGGGTGATCGGCCTCGGCGAGCAGCTCTTCGGGCTGCACCCGTTCGGCTGGCGCTTCATGGTCGCGCTGCTCGGCACGGTCTCGGTGCTGATGCTGTGCCGGATCGGGCGGCGGCTGTTCCGGTCGACGTTCCTCGGCTGTCTGGCGGGCGCGCTGATGGCCGTGGACGGGCTGCACTACGTGATGAGCCGCACGGCGCTGCTCGACCTGGTCGTGATGTTCTTCGTGCTGGCCGCCTTCGGCTGCCTGCTCGTCGACCGGGACCAGGCGCGCGCCAGGCTGGCGGCGGCGCTGCCGGCCGGTGAGGACGGCACGCCGCGGCCGGATCCGGCGGTCGCCCGGGGCCTGAAGCTGGGCGCGCGGCCGTGGCGGATCGCGGCCGGGGTGCTGCTGGGCCTGGCCATCGGCACCAAGTGGAACGGGCTGTATGTGCTGGCGGCCTTCGGCCTGATGGCCGTCCTGTGGGACGTGGGCAGCCGCCGTACGGCGGGCGCCCTCCGCCCTTACCGGGCGGTGCTGCGGCGCGATCTGGGCTGGGCGTTCGTCTCGCTGGTGCCTGTGGCGATCGTCACGTACATCGCCTCCTGGTCGGGCTGGTTCGCCTCGAGCGGCACCTTCGCCCGAGGGCGCGGCTGGCATCACAGCGGCTACTTCCGCCACTGGGCCGAATCGCCGAAGCCGGACGGCGGCGGCTACGGCACCGGCGGCGCCTTCGACTGGCTGCTCAACCCGCTGCGCAGCCTGTGGCACTACGAGTCCGAGGTCTACCAGTTCCACGTCAACCTGGACTCGCCGCATGTCTACCAGTCCAATCCGTGGAGCTGGATGGTGCAGTCCCGGCCGGTCTCGTACTTCTACGAGTCCCCGCGGGCCGGCCAGGAGGGCTGCCCCACCGACGCCGCCGAGAAGTGCGCCCGTGAGGTGCTGGCGCTCGGCACCCCGCTGCTGTGGTGGACGGCCTGTTTCGCGCTGCTGTACCTGCTGTTCCGGTGGGCGCTGCGGCGCGACTGGCGGGCGGGCGCGATCCTGTGCGGGATCGCGGCGGGCTATCTGCCGTGGTTCCTCTACCAGGACCGGACGATCTTCTCCTTCTACGCCGTCGTCTTCGTGCCCTTCCTGTGCCTGGCGGTGGCGATGATGATCGGCGCGCTGCTGGGGCCGCCGGGGGCGAGCGAGACCCGCCGGGTGATCGGCGCGGTCGGCTCGGGCGCGCTCGTCCTGCTGATCATCTGGAACTTCATCTACTTCTTCCCGCTCTACACGGGCCAGACGATCCCCATGGACGCCTGGCGCGCCCGGATGTGGCTGGACACCTGGATCTGATCCCCGGCCCGCCGTCCGGATCCGGCCCCCCGCCCCCGCGTCCCCCTACGGTGAGGGCGCGGGGGCTTCTCTTGGTGCCGGTAGAGTGCCGGGCACCGCGCCCTCCATCGACTGATGGAGGGAATCGAGAACACTGTGGGGGTTCTGTAATGCGGAGTGGCGCGAGAGCCGCGATCGTCGGTGCGGTGTTCGCCGCCATGGTCGGTGTCGCCGGTTGCGGCAGCGGCCAGGACGATTCATCCAGTGCGAAGGACGGTGCGAGCGCCGGCTCGGGTGACGACAAGCCGTCCCTGAAGAACGTGAAGACCGGCCCGCCCAGCGCGGCCGAGGTCAAGACCACCGCCCGCGCGTTCCTGGCGGCCTGGTCGGCGGGCGAGACGGCGAAGGCCGCCGCCCTTACGGACGACACCGACGCGGCCACCACGGCGCTGGGCGACTACCGCAAGAAGGCCCATGTGGCCAAGGTGGCGCTGGAGCCGGGGCAGGCGAGCGGTGCGAAGGTGCCGTTCTCGGTCAACGCCCAGATCTCCTCCGGCGGTCAGAGCGTCCCCTGGACGTATGAATCCTCGCTGACCGTCACCCGCGACACCAAGACCGGTAAGCCGGTCGTCGGCTGGAAGCCCTCGGTGGTGCAGCCCGACCTCGCCGAGGGCGACACCCTGAAGACCGGCGCGTCCGAGGCGCCGCCGATCAAGGCGGTGGACCGCGACGGCAAGGAGCTGACCGCAGCCGAGCACCCGACCCTCAAGACCGTCCTGGCCGCGCTGCGCGAGCGGTACGGCAAGAAGGCGGGCGGCAAGGCGGGCGTGGAGACCTGGATCGAGCGCGCCAAGGGCTCCAAGTCCCCTGACAAGACGCTGAAGGTGCTCTCCAAGGGCACCCCGGGCACGCTCCGCACGACGATCGACGCATCGCTCCAGAGCACCGCCGAGCAGCAGGTGAGCAAGCGCACCAAGGCGTCGGTGGTGGCGGTCAAGCCCAGCACCGGTGAGGTCCTCGCGGTGGCCAACTCCCCCGCGAGCGGCTTCAACACCGCCCTGCAGGGCTCGTACGCACCCGGCTCGACGATGAAGATCATCACCTCGGCGACGCTGATCGACAAGGGTCTGGCGGCGTACGGCAAGGCCCATCCGTGCCCCAAGTACTTCTCGTACGGCGGCTGGAAGTTCCAGAACGACAAGAAGTTCGAGATCAAGAACGGCACCTTCGAGCAGAGCTTCGCCCGCTCCTGCAACACGGCCTTCATCAGCCAGGCGGGGAAGCTGAAGAACGACGACCTGACCAACGAGGCCCGGAACGTCTTCGGCATCGGGCTCAACTGGCAGACCGGTGTGCCCTCCTTCGACGGC
The DNA here is from genome assembly GCF_003595545.1 of Streptomyces sp. 11-1-2. NCBI lineage: Bacteria > Bacillati > Actinomycetota > Actinomycetes > Kitasatosporales > Streptomycetaceae > Streptomyces > Streptomyces sp. 11-1-2. The sequence goes on along the minus strand of NZ_CP022545.1, from coordinate 6,840,790 downwards.
GCGGTGCCGGTGCAGTCGGCGGCCTCCAAGGCCGCCTCGCTGATCGGCCAGGGCGGGGTGCGGATGAACCCGCTCAACATGGCGTCGGTCGCGGCCACGGCCTCCACCGGCACCTTCCGCCAGCCGTACCTCGTCTCGCCGTCGCTGGACGACCGGACGCTGGCCAAGGCGAGCAAGACGATGAAGTCGAGCACCCATGACCAGCTGCGCAAGCTGATGCGGCTGACGGCCACCTCGGGCACCGCCGCCGAGGCGATGGCCGGGATGAGCGGCGACTTCGGCGCCAAGACCGGTTCGGCCGAGGTGGACAACCAGGAGAAGCCCAACGGCTGGTTCAGCGCGTACCGCGACGACATCGCGGCCGCCGGTGTGGTCCCCGAGGGCGGCCACGGCGGCGACACGGCGGGCCCGATGGTGGCGGCGCTGCTGCGCGCGGGCGGCTGAAGCCGGGAGTTGCCGGCAGTTCCACCGGCGTGACGGCACGGGAGCCGGGCGGGCACATCGAGCGCCCGCCCGGCTCCTTCGCGTTCAGCCGACCGGTCGAACCGGCCGGACGCGGGTGCGACCACCGGGAAATGCCCTGGCGTGGGCCGCGGGCCCGTCGATAGCGTCGCCGCATGGTCGATCCCACACCCACCCCCGACACCGCCGCCCACCCCCGCTTCGCCGACGCCCTGCGCGAGCTCGGCCTGGACGTCGAGGTACGCCGCTTCCCCGACGCCACCCGCACCGCCGCCGAGGCCGCCGCGGCGATCGGCTGTGAGCTCAGCCAGATCGTCAAGTCGCTGGTCTTCGAGGCGGACGGACAGCCGGTGGTGGTGCTCATGGACGGGTCGTCACGGGTCGACGTCGAGCTCGTACGGCACGAGCTGGGCGCCGGGAGCGTCCGCCGGGCGAACACGGCGCTGGTGCGGGAGACCACCGGCTACGCCATCGGCGGGGTGCCGCCCTTCGGCCACCGCACCCGCACCCGCGTCCTCGCCGACCGCCGGCTGCTGGACCACGAGACCGTATGGGCCGCCGCGGGCAACCCCCACACCGTCTTCCCGCTCGACCCCAAGACCCTGATCGCGCACGCCGACGGCACCCTGGTGGATGTGCGCGAGCGGTCGGCATGACCCCGCTCGTCGCGACCGCGGTGCTCATCGCGGCCGTCACCCACGCGTCCTGGAACGCCATCGCGCACGGCATCCGCGATCAGCTGCTCGCCTTCACGCTGGTGGGCGGCGGCGGGGCGCTGTGCGGGCTGGCGCTGCTGCCGTTCGCCCCGCTGCCCGCGGCGGACGCCTGGCCGTATCTGCTGGCCTCCGCGGCCATCCACGTGGTCTACCAACTGCTGCTCATGCGCTCGTTCCACCTGGGCGACTTCGGCCAGATGTATCCCATCGCGCGCGGCACCGCCCCGCTGGTGGTGACCGTGGCCGCCGCGGTCTTCGTCGGCGAGCGGCCGGACCACTGGCAGGCGGCGGGGATCGCACTGGCCTCGGCCGGACTGGTGGGCGTGGCACTGTGGGGCATCAAGGGCTCCCGCCACGCTGACGACGAGGAAGGCGGGCGGAACGGCGGGGCCGCACCGCAGTGGCTCGCCCTTACGGCCGCCATCGCCACGGGTCTGTCCATCGCCGCGTACACCGTCGTGGACGGTCTGGGGGTACGCGCCTCCGGCAGCGCGCCCGGCTACATCGCCTGGCTGATGATCCTGGAGGGCTTCGCCATCCCCGCCTGCGCCCTGGCCATCCGCCGCGGCGCGCTCCTCCGCCAGCTATGCCCCGTCGCCGCGCGCGGCCTGCTCGGCGGCCTGCTGTCGGTCTCCGCCTACGGCCTGGTCCTCTGGGCCCAGACCCAGGCCGAACTCGCCCCGATCGCGGCGCTGCGCGAATCGTCGATCATCGTGGGCGCGGCGATCGGGACGCTGTTCTTCAAGGAGCGGTTCGGCGGCCCGCGGATCGCGGCGGCGGGGCTGATGGTGGCGGGCATCGGCTTGATGCTGCACGCCGGTTGAGCCACCTCGGTCGACGCAAGGACCGGGCTCGCATAGCCGTTGGAATGCATGGAGTAATGAGCGACACTCCGAGCAATCAGATGAAAAACTCATCCCCGCAAAAGGAAATCACTCTTTTAGACCTTTATTAAGCTTTGATTCTTATGGTGATATTGGCGATGCTTTGGTGAAGCCTGCAAGGCCACCGCCCGCCTCCGGAAAGCATTTGCTCTGCCGTTCCCTCTACGGCGGCTCGTGGCCTGACCAGCAGTCATCACGGGAGCCAGAACCCCTGCCGGGGTGACGGGGCTCAACGCCGAAAAGAGAGGTTTTCTGCCATGGCAGTGGATGTCATTCCGTCAGCGCCACCCGATAGAAGGCGCAGACGAAATCGGCTCAAGCGAGCTCTCGCCTTCATCCCCGGAGTGGCGTTGCTGGCGGCGACACTCACGATGGTCTCGGGTTCCGCGCACGCCGCGGAAGCTCCAGTGGGATTGGGAACCGCCACCAATTACGCGGTCCTGGCCGGTTCAACGGTCACCAATACGGGCCCCTCCGTCATCAACGGTGATTTGGGGCTGAGCCCCGGCTCGTCGGTGACGGGCTTTCCGCCCGGAATCGTGAACGGGGCGGTGCACGTAGCCGACGCCGCTGCCGCTCAGGCGCAATCCGACCTCACCATCGCCTACAACGACGCGGCGAGCCGGGGCCCCGGGGTCGCCGTCGCAGGCGACATCGGCGGGTCGACGCTGACTCCCGGCGTCTACACGTCCACGTCGACTCTGGGAATCACGGGGACCGTCACTCTGGATGCCCAGGGCGACCCCAACGCCGTCTTCATCATCCAGGTGGGTTCAGCCCTGTCCGCGGAGGTGGGAAGCTCCGTCAGCCTCATCAACGGAGCACAGGCGTGCAACGTGTTCTGGCAGGTGGGAAGCTCCGCCACGGTCAAGGTCAACTCCCTTTTCCAGGGCAACATCTTGGCGCTGACGTCCATCACGGTACAGACCGGTGCGGTCATCAATGGCCGTGCCCTGGCACGTAATGGCGCGGTCACGCTCGACACCAACTTCATTTCGAGGGCCGCCTGCACCGTTGGCCCCCCTGGGCCGCCTGGACCTCCCGGCACACCGGGGGCACCTGGAGCACCCGGGGCACCCGGGGCACCGGGGGCACCTGGAGCACCTGGCGCACCTGGCGCACCCGGGGCACCCGGAGCACCCGGGGCAGACGGAGCACCTGGGGCACCTGGGGCACCCGGAGCGCCTGGGGCAGACGGAGCACCTGGCGCGCCCGGCGCGCCCGGCCCCGCCGGACAACCTGGCGCTGCCGGACCCAATGGCCAACCCGGTGCTGCCGGACCCGCAGGACCCGCAGGCCAACCTGGACCCACCGGTGCTGCCGGACCCGCAGGACCCGCCGGGCCTCCCGGGCCCCCCGGACCTCCCGGCGCTCCGGGCGGCAACGGCGGCGGCAACGACGAGTGCGACGACCACAGCGGACACGACGAACACAGGAAACACAGCGAACACGACGACTGCGACGACGACTACGACGAACACAGCGACCACGACGATCAGTGGGACGAATGCGCCGACCAGAGGAGCGCGGCGTTGCGGACCATGCACACGTGCTAACCCCGAGAAGCCCGAGCCCGTAGGCCAGTCGCCGAGCCCGAGGCGACAGCCACTGGCCCGGCGTGAGGCGTCCGGCATCTCCGTGACGCAGTCATGAATCAGCCCCGTCCGCGCGGGAAGTCGCACGGACGGGGCTGATTCACGCGGGCCGGCCGGTGGCGGCCGACGAAGCCCGTACCACCCCCTTGCCGCGCCACCCGTCACCATGCATCTCCCAGGACGAGGCGTCTCGTCCCCTGATGCACGCCGACTCCAGGCGGCGCCGGCCCGGCTGCCGGGAGAGAGCTGAGTCACCGGCGGCATCCACGTGTGTGCGACTACCCGTGGTCCAGCGACGCCCAGAAACGGGTGAGCGCCTCCGCGCCGCGGGCGGGGTCGTGTGTCATCCACCAGTGGCCCAGCCCATCGAGGACCTCCACCCGGGCACCGGCGCGGCGGGCGGCGCGGCAGCGCTGTTCGGTGGTTCCGGCCGCGTGGTCCTCGGTGGCGAGGAACACGAGCCCCGGCCGCCGCGCGGCGTTTTCCAGGTCCCGGCCGAGTTCGGCCATCACCGGTGGCATGGCGGAGGTGTAGAGGGCGATCACGGCCCGGCCCATCGCCTCGTTCTGCCCCTGGGCGACGCGCTCGGCCGCCGCCTCGCCCATCCCCCGCTCGATGAGCGTGGCGATCCGCTGCTCGACGGGGGCGCCGAAGCGTGCGGCCACATCGGCCTCTCCGATTCCCGGTGTCTGCCATCGCTGGGCGAGCTCATGCCAGACGTAGTCGGGTTCGAAGGCCGCGATCGTGTCGCTGGCCCAGCTCCGCACCAGGTCCGGGCGGTTCATCACCGCGTTGAGGACGTGTCCGCCGCCCCAGTCGTGGCCCACCAGGTCCACGGGCTCGGCGAAGCGGGCCAGTTCACCGATCAGCCAGTCGCGGTACTCCCCTACGGTCGCCCCGAACCCGGGCGGCAGCGGTGCGCCGAATCCGGGCGGGGACAGACAGATGAGGTCGGCCGGAGCGGCGCCGGCGGCCTTCAGTTCGGCGAGCAGGGGATCCCAGACGGCCGCCGTCTCGGGGTTGCCGTGTACGAAGACGGCGGGCATCAGACCACGCTTCCCTGGAGCGGGACGGTCGGCTGCAGGACCGATTCCACCAGCGCCTCGCTACGGAAATGGGACGCCGCCTGATAGTCAGGGTCACGGATCATGTCAGCGAACGCCTGGCGGCTGGGATAGCGCACCAGGAGCACCGCGTCCCACGCCTGTCCGTCTTCGGCGATCAAGGCGCGACCACCGTCCCCCAGGTACTCCACCCGCAATCCGTACCGCGCGTTGATCTCCGGGCCCAGCGCCTCCGCATAGCGCTGGTAGCTCTCGCGACCGCCGTCCGGGCGGTACCGCAGCAGGTTCAGCATCACCACGGGGCCGCCGGGGTCTTCGGCCAGGAAGACATCGAGGGCACGCTCATCCATGTCGATCATCGAAACCTCCAGTCAGGATGAGTGGCACCGTATAAACTTGTTGGACAACACGCAAGTTAGTGAGGACTCTCGTCATGACGACCCCCCGTCGCACCCAGAAGCAGCGCCGCGACCAGGCCGAAGCCGCATTGCTGGCGGCCGCCGCCGAGCTGGTCATCGAGCAGGGAGTGCGCTCGCTGACGCTGGCGCGGGTGGGTGAGCGAGCCGGGTACAGCCGCGGAATCGTCACCCACCACTTCGGTTCGAAGCAGGCTCTCCTCAAGCTCCTGGCCCGCAGCACACAAGCCGGGTTCGTGCCGGGCCTCGCCGATCTGCCCCCAGGACTGGACCGCCTCCTGCGGCTGATCAACGGCTACATCGGCCAGCTCGGCCAGGTGGGCGCCGCCAATCGCGCGTTCCTGATGCTGTGGGCGGAGGCGCCCGCCATGCCCGAACTGGCACCGATCTTCCGCGAGCGGGACGAGTCGTTCAGGGCCGATCTCCGCGACGATGTGGCGGCCGGAATCGCCGAAGGCACCATCCGCCACGACCTCGCGCCCGAGGAGATCGCGGTAGCGATCGTCGGACAGCTCCGAGGAATCGGGCTGCAACGGCTTCTCGATCCACCCGCCGTCGACACGGAACGCCTGCGGCAGTCGGTCACCGAGCAGTGGCGCCGGGCGCTGGCCGCACCAGCGACGCGGCAGCCATGAGCGGGCGGCTTGCGCCCGAACTCCGTTGACCTTGCTCTTCGTTGGTCCTGCGCGGACGCCCCTGGGTAGGACAGAATCGGGGAGACCGTCGTCACAAGGGGGCTTGGTGCGGATCGACGTAGCGGTGAACGGTGGGGAGGCGGAGCTGCGATCGCTCCTCGACTGGCTGAGACGGGATCCGGCCGCGCGCCGCGGCGCCCATGTGGAGCTGGTCCAGGCCGAGCCGTCACCGGGCCAGATGGGCGTGCTCACCGATGTGCTGCAGCTGGTCACCGAGAACGCCTGGAGCGCGGCCTCCTTCGCGCTGGCGCTGTCCACCTGGCGGCAGACACGTCCGCACGCCCAGCGGATCACCGTGCGCCGTGGTGACCTTACGGTCGACCTCGACGGCGGCGACGACGAGGAGCTGCGGCGTCTGATCGACGCCCTGGAGCGCCCGGCCGCGCCCGAACCGGAACGGGACCGGGACCGTCAGGGCGACGGAGGAGGGCGGTAGCCGTGGCCGTTCTGCCCAACCCGGCCGCCACCCGCGCGGTGCTCATCGGCAGCAGCCGCTATGCCCACTTGGAGCCGATCCCGGCGGTGGCCAACAACCTGAGCGCGCTGGCCGCGGCCCTGTGCGCGCCGGGTTCCTGGGGGCTGGCACCCGAGCACTGCACGGTCATCGAGGACCCCGCCACCGCGGTCGAGGTCCTCGAGGCCGTCCGGACCGCCGCCGAGGAGGCCACGGACACCCTGCTGGTGTACTTCGCCGGACACGGTCTCGTGGAACCGCGCCGCGGCGAGCTCTTCCTGGGGCTGACCGGGTCGATACAGCACCGCTCCTACACCGGGCTGCCGTACGGCACGCTGCGCGACGTCGTGCTGGACGGGCGGGCCGGGCGTCAGGTGATGCTGCTCGACTGCTGCTTCAGCGGACGCGTGCTCGGCTTCATGAGCGCGGCGAGCGCCGAGGCGGTGATCGACCAGGTGGAGATCGAGGGCACCTATCTGCTGGCCTCCGTCCCCGACACCAGCTTCGCGCTCGCGCCGCCCGGCGAGCACCATACGGCCTTCACCGGTGAGCTGCTGCGGCTGCTGCGCGAAGGGGTGCCGGGCGGGCCGGAGTTGCTGGATCTGGACACGGTCTACGCGCAGGTGTACGCGGCGCTGCGGGCCAAGGGGCGGCCACTGCCGCAGAAGCGCGACCGCAATACGGCGGGCGGGCTCGCCCTGGCCCGCAACGCCGCCTGGGCGCCACCCGGCTTCGGCCCGCCGCCCCCGCCGTACGACCACGAGCCGATGCCACCGCCCACGTTCATGGGCACGCCCACGCCGCCGTACGAGCCGGGACCGGCGCCCGCGGACCACGAACCGGCAGCCTCGGCCCCCGCGCCCGTGCCGCTGCCCGGGGTGCCGCCGATGCCCACCTGGTCGCCGATGGCCCTGCCGTCGCCCGCCCCGCTCCCCGCCCCGGTGGCGCCTCTCCGGGCCGCCGCCGCGCCGTCACCTACGGGCTGGCGGGGGCGCTCTTCGTGGCCCTGGTGGCCGCGGGCATACCTCTGGCGATGTCGTGGATGAAGGGCTCCTCCGAGGACGACTCCGGGCACAACACCTCGAAGTCGTCCAGCACTCCGAAGCCGGGCCCCACCTCCGGGAACAACGCCGCGACCAAGGGGGGCGTCGTCAACGCCTCGACCAAGCCGGGCGGGACGCTGAAGTTCATCAGCAAGGACGACGCGGATTCATGGGACCCTCAGCGCAGCTATTACGGCTTCGTCTGGAACTTCTCCCGCTTCTACGCCCGCCAACTGGTCACCTACGCCCCCAAGCCCGGTAAGGACGGCACCGAACTGGTCCCGGACCTCGCGGAGAGGAAGGCCGAGGTGACCGACGGCGGCAAGACGTACACCTACACCCTCCGCAAGGGGATCACCTGGCAGGACGGCACCGCGATCACGTCCCAGGACATCAAATACGGCATCGAGCGGATCTGGGCCCAGGACGAAATCTCCGGTGGCCCGACCTTTCTCCAGCAGGCACTCGATCCCGACCTCGCCTACAAGGGTCCGTACAAGGACACTTCGAAGGACAAGCTCGGTCTGAAGGCCATCAAGACGCCGGACGACAGAACCATCGTCTTCACACTGCCGAAAGCCAACGGCGACTTCGAGCGCATGCTGGCGACACCATCGGCATCACCGGTGAAGAAGACGAAGGACACCAAGGACAAGTACCAGGACAACCCGTTCTCCTCAGGGCCGTACAGATTCGACTCCTACGAGCCGGGCACGTCGCTGGAACTGGTCCGTAACACCAACTGGGAGCGGTCGTCCGACCCGATCCGCACCGCTCTTCCCGACCGGATCACGGTGAATATCAGCAGCGACGAGCAGACGAACACGAAAGCCCTGTTCTCGGGCGACTATGACCTGGATCTGCAATCCTCCGGACTCACCGGGGCCTCCCTCGCCCAGGCCACGAGGAGTTCCGACCTCAGTGCCCGGCTGGACAGCCCGTCCAACGGGTTGCTTCTGTTCGCGGCTCTCCCCCGCTCCGTCAAACCCCTGGACAACGTCCACTGCCGTAAGGCGGTCCTCTACGCGGCGGACAGGAAGAACCTGCAGACCGCCGCGGGCGGTCCACAGACCGGCGATATCGCACCCCATATGCTCCCGCCCACCATCGCGGGCTCCGACTCCTCCTACGACCCGTACGAGACGCTCAAGAGCAAGGGCAAGCCGGACACCGACAAGGCGAAGGCCGAACTGAAGGCGTGCGGAGAGTCCAGCGGATTCCGGACCACCATCGCGGTGCGCAACAACCACCCCACCGATGTGGACGTCGCCCTCTCGCTCCAGGCAGCGCTGCGGAAAGTCGGCATCACCACCGATATCGATCAGGTCGACGGCACCCATTTCAGCGAGACGATGGGCGCGCCCGCGACGGTGAAGAAGAAGGGATACGGCATCGTCCTGTACCGCTGGCTCGCCGACTTCCCGACCGGTCAGAGCTTCCTGCAGCCGCTCGCCGACAGCCGTTTCATCCTGCCCACCGGCAATTTCAATGTCGCGGAGCTGGACGACCCCACGGTCGACGACCTCTTCGACACGGCGATCGCCGAACAGGATCCGGCGAAGGCCGGGAGCGACTACGCGCAGATCAATCGGAGGATCTCCGACTCCGCAGCATATCTGCCCATTCTGTTCCAGAAGAGCGTGATCTGGCGCGGCTCCCGGCTGACCAACGTCTATACGAGCGAGCCCTGGGAGGGCCGTTACGACTATGTCTCGCTGGGCGTCTCCGAGTGACCGAAGGCCCTGCGCACCGCCACGTTCGTGGTCGTGATGCCGCCGTCCACCGGGAGCGTGGTCCCGGTGATCCAGGCGGCGTCGGAGGAAGCGAGGAAGGTGATGGCGGCGGCGATGTCTGCGGGTTCGCCGACCCGGCCGAGGGGGTAGACCTCGGCGGCGCGGCGCAGGGTGTCCTCCTGGCCGTCCCAGCCGGGGGTGCGGATCGTGCCGGGGGCCACGAGGTTGACGCGGACGCCCCGCCGGGCGGCATGGGCGGCCAGGGTCCGGGTGAGGCTGCCCAGGCCCGCCTTGGCGGCGCTGTAGGCGTGGTTGCCGAAGTCCTGGAGGCCGTTGACCGAGCCGACGTTGACGATCGCGCCCCGGCCGTCCGCGGCGGCCAGATGCGGCAGCGCGGCGCGGGAGCAGCGGAAGGCGCCGCCGAGGGTGACATCGATGTCCTGCTGCCACTCGTCGTCGAGCTGGTCCTCGAACAGCGGGGTGTCGACGTGGCATGAGTGGGCGCTGTTGACCAGGACGTCCAGCCTTCCGAAGCTCCTTACGGCGTGCGCCACGGCCGCCTCGGCGTCCGCCCGCCGGGCCACATCGCAGCCCAGCGACTCGGCCTCGCCGCCGTCGGCCCGTATGGACGCGGCGGCCTTCGCGGCCCGTTCGCCGTCCAGGTCGGTGATCAGCACCCGGGCGCCCTCGTCGGCGAAGCGGCGGGCGGTGACCTCCCCGATCCCGCGTCCCGCGCCGGTGAGCATGACCGCGTAACCCTCGAATCTCCGCACCGTGTGCCCCTTCTCGTCGGCTCTCGGACCGCCGCCGCCCCACGGTGACGTGTCCGCCGGGGAATCCTGCCCGGCCCCGGCATGATCCTCACCCGCGGGACGTTGCACCATAAGGAGAAACACAGCACACACGCGCGGGTCGGCATGGCGGGAGTCGGATCAGTGGTGGACGTCCAGGGCACGGTGGCCGACGGTTTCGAACCGGTCCGGGACGCCTTCGCGGCGAACTTCACCCGGCACGGCGAGCGCGGTGCGGCCATGGTGCTGTACCGGGAGGGCGAGAAGGTCGTCGATCTGTGGGGCGGCACGAAGACCCCGGACGACGACGGCGGGAGCGGCCCCGAGGCTTCCGGCGGCGGTCCTGAGCCCTGGACCCAGGACACCGCGCAGGTCGTCCGGTCGGTCACCAAGGGCGTCGCCGCCGCCGTGCCGCTGCTGCTGCATCAGCGCGGTCAACTGGACCTGGACGGCCGGGTCAGCACCTACTGGCCGGAGTTCAAGGCGGCCGGCAAGGAGCGGGTACTGGTGCGGCATCTGCTCGCGCACCGCACCGGCGTGCCCGTGCTCGACACCCCGCTGACCCCCGCCGAGGCCGTCGACGGCATATCCGGGCCGCGGGCCGTCGCCGCCCAGCGCCCCGTATGGGAGCCCGGTACGGCCCACGGCTACCACGCCCAGACGTACAGCTGGCTGCTGGGCGAGCTGGTGCGCAGGGTCACCGGGCGGACCATCGGGCGCTGGATCGCCGAGGAGATCGCCCGGCCGCTGGGGCTCGACCTGTGGCTCGGGCTGCCCGAGGAGCAGCGGGGCCGGGTCGGCCGGATCGCGGCGGTGGAGGCCCTCGCCGCGCCCGCCGCCCACGGTCCGCGGCTGCGTCCCAAGCGGTCGGTCGCCGAGGCGTACCGGGACCCCGAGTCGCTGACCCGGCGGGCGTTCGCCGCGATCACCCCGGTGCCGGACGAGAACGACCCCGCCTATCTCGCCGCCGAGCTGCCCGCCTCGGGCGGGGTGGCCACCGCCGAGGCGCTGGCCCGCTTCTACGCGGCGCTGATCGGCCCGCTGCCCTCGGCCCGTACGGCCCGCTCGGGAGGCAGGCTGTTCGCCCCGGCGACGCTGACGATGGCCCGTACGGAGGAGTCCGCGGGGCCGGACCGGGTCCTGGTCGTCGGCACCCGATACGGCCTCGGCTACATGCTGCACGGCCCCGCCTGCCCGCTGTTGGGGCCGGGCTCCTTCGGCCACCCGGGGCGCGGAGGCTCCCTCGCCTTCGCCGACCCGGAGGCGCGCATCGGCTTTGCCTACGTCACCAACGGTATGCGGCGCGGGGTCACCGCGGATCCGCGTGCGCAGGCGCTGGTGCGCGCGGTGCGGACCAGCCTGGCGGCGCGGGAGGCGTAACCGCCCGAGGGGCCGCAGGTGCGGCGGGGCGGCGCGGAAGACATGGCGCCACGCGCCACCGGTATGCCTCCTAGCGCCCTCCCGTACCCGCGCACGCGGCTCCGCCAGGGCCAAGGGTCCTGCTACGACACGGCCTTCGACAGCCGGGTGTGGCAGGTGCGCTTCCCGGCGCCGGACGAGGCGGCGCGGGCCGGGATCTGGCGGCGCCATCTGCCCGCCGCGCCGCCCCTCGCCGAGGACGTCTCCCCGGAGGGACTGGCCGGGGTCGACGAGGTGACCGGGCGCGACATCCGCCGCGCGGTGATCGACGCGGCGGCGGAGGTGCTGCGGACGGGACAGCCGCGGGTGCGGCAGGCGGATCTGCTGGCGGCGGTGGAGCGGATCAAGGCCGGGCGGCCGTACCGGGCGGGGCCGATGCCGATGGCGGCATCCGGCGGGGCCGGATGACCGGCGTCACCTCACCGGCGCCGTCACCGAGCGGGGGTCGAAGCCGAAGGGGAGCTCCAGCCGGTGCTCGCGCATCAGCTCCTCGTCGCACAGCAGCTCCTGCGTCCCGCCGTCCGCCGCGATCACCCCGCCGCTGAGCACCACCGAGCGCGGGCACAGCTCCAGCGCGTACGGCAGATCGTGGGTGACCATCAGCACGGTCACCTCCAGGGACCGCAGGATGTCGGCGAGTTCGCGGCGCGAGGCCGGGTCGAGGTTGGACGAGGGCTCGTCCAGGACCAGGATCTCCGGCTCCATGGCCAGTACGGTCGCCACGGCCACCCGCCGGCGCTGCCCGAAGGAGAGGTGGTGGGGCGGCCGGTCGGCGAACTCCGCCATCCCGACCCGCTCCAGGGCGCGGCGCACCCGCTCCTCCAGCTCCGGGCCGCGCAGTCCGGCCGCGGCCGGGCCGAAGGCCACGTCCTCGCGCACGGTCGGCATGAAGAGCTGGTCGTCCGGGTCCTGGAAGACGATGCCCACCCGGCGGCGGATCTCGGCCAGATGCGCCTTCGCCACGGGCAGCCCCGCGACCGTGACGGTCCCGGCGCCCGCCGTAAGGATGCCGTTGAGGTGCAGCACGAGCGTGGTCTTGCCCGCGCCGTTGGGGCCGAGCAGCGCGACGCGCTCGCCGCGGGCCACGGTCAGATCGACACCGAAGAGGGCCTGATGGCCATCGGGGTACGCATAGGCCAGACCGGCCACCTGGAGGGACGGCGGGGTGGTGGCGGGGTCGGTCATAGGAGCATCCATCCGGTCAGGCAGACCGCCAGCGCGGTCAGCGGGAGGGCGGCGGCGTGCATCCACTGGGCGCGGGACGCCGTCACATCGTCGATCACCGGCATGGTGCCCGTATAGCCCCGGCTGACCATCGCCAGGTGGACCCGTTCGCCCCGTTCGTACGAGCGGATGAACAGCGCCCCGGCCGAGGAGGCGAGCACCCCCCAGTGGCGCACCCCGCGCGCCTCGAACCCGCGTGACTGGCGGGCGATCCGCATCCGGCGCATCTCATCGGAGATGACGTCCCCGTAGCGGATCATGAACGAGGCGATCTGCACCAGCAGCGAGGGCATCCGCAGCCGCTGCAGCCCCAGCAGCAGGGCGCGCAGCTCGGTCGTGGAGGCCAGGAGGACGGAGGCGGCGACGCCGAGGGTGCCCTTGGCGAGGATGTTCCAGGCGCTCCACAGCCCGGACTCGCTGAGCGACATCCCCAGCACGGCCACCCGCGGGCCCTCCGCGATGAACGGCATCAGCACGGCGAAGGCCACGAACGGGATCTCGATCAGCAGCCGCCGCAGCAGATACCCGGCCGGTATCCGGGCCGCCGCCGCCACCCCGGCCAGCAGCAGCGCGTACGCCCCGAAGGCCCAGACGGCCTCGCGGGGCGTGGAGACGACGACGAGGACGAAGCAGAAGACTGCCGCGATCTTGCAGTGCGGGGGGAGGGCGTGGACGGGCGACCGGCCCGCCCGGTAGAGCTTGTGCGCGTGTCCCGCGCCCATCGTCAGCCCCGCCCGCTCTCGGCCGTCGCCCGGCGCCGCCGTACGACGATGAAGACCCCGGACCCGACGGCGAGGGTGGCCCCCACGCCGATCACCCCGGCGAGCCCGCCGGAGAGCCGGGCGTCGGAGATGTCCTTGACGCCGTAGTCGGCGAGCGGGGAGTCCTTGGTGGCGTGGTCCTCTTCCTTCGCGTCGATCCCCTTGTCATGGGCGACCTTCTCCAGCCCGTCGGGGCTGGCGGAGGCGTAGAAGCTCACGACCCCGGCGCACAGCAGCGCGGCCGCGAGCCCGGCCAGCCACACGCGCCGCGCCGACCGCCGCGGCACGGCGGCGGGCTCACGGGTCGCGGAGGTCTCGGGGGTCTCTGGGGCCTCGGAGGTCGCCGTCACGGGTTCGGCCGCCGGAGCCTCGGCCCGGGCCACCGCTCCCGGAGCGGCCGGAGCCAGCGGGCTGTCGCGGATCTCCAGCGGACGCGCGGTCACCCCCCGCGCCCCGTAGACCAGATCCGGCCGTACGGCCACGACGGCACCGACCGTCAGCGCGGTGATCGCCGCCTCGCCGATGCCGATCAGCACATGCACCCCGACCATCGCCGCGAAGACCTTGCCGATCGCCACATCGGCCGTACCGCCGAGCGCGTAGATCGCCGTGAAGGCCACCGCCGCGGCCGGTACGGAGACCAGCGCCGCCACAAAGGACGCGACGGTGACCGTACGGCGGCGACGCGGGGCCAGCTTCACGATCGTGCGGAAGATCGCGTACGCCACGACCGTGGTGACCAGGGCCATGTCCGTGATGTTGACGCCTAGCGCCGTAAGACCGCCGTCCGCGAACAGGACGCCCTGCATCAGCAGCACCACGGAGACGCACAACACCCCCGTATACGGCCCCACGAGTATCGCGGCCAGCGCCCCGCCCAGCAGATGACCGCTGGTCCCGGCGGCGACGGGGAAGTTGAGCATCTGCACGGCGAAGATGAACGCCGCCACCAGCCCGGCCAGCGGTGCGGTCCGCTCGTCGAGCTCCCGCCGGGCACCGCGCAAACTGACCGCGACGGCCCCGGCGGCGACCACACCGGTCACCGCCGACACCGGCGCGTCGATGAATCCGTCGGGCACATGCATGGCGGGACTCCGCTCCTGAGCTGCTGCTATCGGCCCGATGGTAGCCCGTACCTGCAAGTCGTTCGCAAGAGCGCGGTCATCGCGGAATCGAGCGGGATCGCCTGGGATCAAACGCCGACGGCGGCCTTCCGGGATCGGAAGGCCGCCGTCGGGCCGAAGGCAACGTCGGCTTCAGACGCGGGTCAGACGCAGGTCAGACACGCGTCAGCTCGGCGTCCGGGTCGGAGTCGTGCTGCTGGGCCGCGGGGGTCGGCTCGAGCTGCTTGCGCAGGCCCTCGCCCTCCACGTCCACATTGGGCAGCGCCCTGTCCAGCCAGCGCGGGAGCCACCAGGCCGACTTGCCGAGCAGCGCCAGGACCGCCGGGACGATGGCCATACGGACCACGAAGGCGTCGAAGAGGACAGCGGTGGCGAGGCCGAAGCCGATCATCTTGATCATCGACTCGGACGAGCCGATGAACCCGGCGAAGACGCTGATCATGATGACCGCGGCCGCGGTGACCACCCGGGCGCCGTGCCGGAAGCCGGTGACGACGGCCTGGCCGGGGCGCTCGCCATGGACGTACGCCTCCCGCATCCGGGTCACCAGGAAGACCTCGTAGTCCATCGCCAGACCGAACACCACACCGATCATGAAGATCGGCATCATGCTCATGATCGGGCCGGTCTCCTCGACGCCGAACAGATCCGCCAGCCAGCCCCACTGGAAGACCGCGACCACCGCGCCGAGCGCCGCGACGACGGAGAGCAGGAAGCCGAGCGCCGCCTTGAGCGGGACCAGGACGGACCGGAAGACGACCATCAGCAGCAGGAAGGCCAGTCCGACGACGAGCACCAGATAGGGCACCAGCGCGTCGTTGAGCTTCTGCGAGATGTCGATGTTCATCCCCGTCTGGCCGGTCACCAGCACCTCGGCGCCGGTGTCGGCCTTGAAGCCGCTCGCCTCGTCCCGGATGTCGCCGACCAGGTTCTCGGTGTCGATGCTGCTCGGCTTGTACTTGGAGATGACGGTGAGCGTCGCGGTGTCACCGGCCTTGTTGAACGTGGCCGGGCTGACCCCGGCCACACCGTCCAGGCCGGTGATGGTCTTACGGACCTGCTCGGCCGCGCCCTTGGCGTCATCGCTGCCCTTGGCGTCGACGACCACCATCAGCGGACCGTTGTAGCCGGGGCCGAAGCCATCGGAGATCGCGTCGTACGCCTGGCGCTTCTGGCTGCTGACCGGCTGCGAGCCGTCGTCCGGCAGGCCGAGTTCCAGGCTGACGGCGGGCACGGCGGCCGCACCGAGGCCGAGCACGGCCACCAGGAGCACCATCAGCGGGCGGCGCAGCACGAAACGCGCCCAGCGGGTGCCCATATTGGGCTTCTCCTCGGCGGAGGCGTCCGGACCCGCCGCAAGGCGCTCCTCCAGCCGCCGGCGCGCCTTGCGCCCGAACACCCGCTTGCCCGCGAAGCCCAGTACCGCCGGGATGAGGCTGATCGCGATGAGGACGGCGATGACGACCGTACCGGCCGCGGCGAAGCCCATCTTGGTCAGCATCGGGATGTTGACGACGGCGAGGCCGACCAGCGCGATGACCACCGTAAGGCCGGCGAAAACGACCGCGGAGCCCGCGGTGCCCACGGCACGTCCGGCGGCTTCCTCCCGGTCCCGCCCCTCGGCCAGCTCCGCGCGGTAGCGGGAGACGATGAACAGCGCGTAGTCGATGCCGACCGCGAGGCCGATCATCATCGCCAGTGTCGAGGTGGTGGTGGACAGCCCCAGGGTGGTGGCGAGCGCGGTGATCGACGCGATGCCGATGCCGACGCCGATGAGCGCGGTCAGCAGCGGCAGTCCGGCGGCGACCAGCGAGCCGAAGGTGATGGCGAGGACGACCGCGGAGATCGCGATGCCGATGATCTCGGTCGATCCGGTCTCCGGCATCTCCTGGAGCGCGTCACCGCCGATCTGCACCTTCAGGCCCGACTTCTCGGCCTTCTCCCCCGCCTCCTTCAGACCGTCCTTGGCGGGGTCCTTCAGCTCCATGGAGTTGACCTTGTAGCTGGTCAGGATGTACGCCGTGGAGCCGTCCTTGCTGACGGCCTGGGCCTGGTAGGGGTCGGCGACCGAGGCGACTTGCGGCGAGCTCGCCTTGAGGTCGGCGACGGTCTTGGTGACCACCGCCTTGTTGTCCGGGTCGGTCATCTTCTCGCCGCTCGGGGCGCGGAAGACCACACGGGCGGTGGCGCCGTCCGCGTTACCTCCAGGGAACCGCTGTTCCAGCAGGTCGAATGCCTTCTGGGCCTCGGTGCCGGGGATGGAGAAGCTGTCGTTGGCGGGCGGTGAGGCGGTGGCGGCGCCGACGCCCGCGACCGCGAGCAGCGCCACCCATATCAGGGCGACGAAGCCGCGTCGCCGGAAGGCGAATCGGCCGAGTTTATAAAGGAAGGTGGCCACGAGAAGAGGTGCTCCCGTCGGTTGGATGGCACTGGGCAGGGATGGGTGACCGAGCCGGCGACGAGAGCGGCGCGCCGGTCGGAGCCTTATGTGGTCGTGCGAGGGGGAGGGGGAAGTGAGAGGAGGGCTACGCGGCGCCGAGCGCGGGGAGGATCACGGCGTCGATGTACTCCAGGAGATACGTCTGGTCCGGCTGCTTGTCCTCGACGAGCGCTCGGGTGAAGAACGCGCCGCACATCATGTGCATGACGTAGTTCAGAGCGGGCCGGTCCGGGGCGACTTCGCCCCGGTCGACGGCACGCCTCAGCAGGGCGTGGAGCGCGTCGATCTCGGGGTAGATCAACAACTCTCGCAGGGCCTCATGAAGGTCCGGGTTGTCGTGGCTTGCGTGAGCGAGTCCCCTCATCAGCGCGGCATCCCGCTCGTGGGCGGTCTCCGAACACCGCGCGATCTCCCGCAGGTCCCCGCGGAGCGTTCCGGTGTCGACACCCTCGAGCAGAACGGGCTTGCTGTGGCGCAGCGCGGTCGCGACCAGCTGCGGCTTGCCTTTCCACTGGCGGTAGAGCGTGGCCTTGCTGGAGTGCGTACGGGTCGCGACGGCGTCCATCGTCAGACCGTCGTACCCCACCTCGCCGAGCAGCTCCACCACCGCCTCGTACAACTCCCGCTCGCGCTCGGGGGAGAGCCGGCTGCGACGCACCCGGGCGGTGTCCCGGTCCTCCGTTGCCTGGTCCATGGCCGGCATGGCGTGTCGCCTCCCTCCGAAATTCCGAACGAAACGGTTTCGTACTCCTCCAGCATAAGCGTGGCACTATCGAAACAGCACCGTTTCGCTCGTGGTCTAGGTCACAGAACCGAGTTGCTCCAAATGGCGTAGCTCGAAAACATGGGTGGGGTGGAGCCTTACGGAAGCGACGACGACCTGGCATACCTGCGATTTCCGCATCTGCACGGCGACTTGCTGTGCTTCGCGGCCGAGGACGATCTGTGGGTCGCCCCGCTGACCGCTCCCGACGGGCCCCCGGGGCGGGCCTGGCGGCTGACCGTGGACCGTACGCGCGTGGGACCTGCCCGCTTCTCCCCCGACGGCTCCCAGATCGCGTTCACCACCTGGCGCAGCCTCGACCCGGAGATCTATCTCGTCCCCACGGCCGGCGGCCCGGCCCGTCGGCTGACCTACTGGGGCAGTACGGACGCCCAGGTCTGCGGCTGGACCCCGCCGGACCAGGACAGCGTCTCCCAGATCCTCGCGCTCTCCTCCCATGAGCAGCCGTTCTCCCACTTCTCCTGGGCCTACACCCTGCCCACCGACGGCAGCCCCGGCGGGCGGCTGCCCTGGGGGCCGGTGGCCGATATCGCGGTGGCCGACCTCGACGGCGAGCGCCGCACCCTGCTGCTGACCGGCAAGCCGCCGCATGAGCCCGCCACCTGGAAGCGCTACCGGGGCGGTGCGACCGGGCGGCTGTGGCTGCACGGCACCCGGCTCGCGGAGGAGCTGAACGGCCATCTGGACGCGGCGATGTTCGTCGGCGGCCGGATCGCCTTCCTCTCCGACCACGAGGGCATCGGCAATCTCTACTCCTGTCTGCCCGACGGCACCGATCTGCGCCGCCACACCGACCACGCCGACTTCTACGCGCGCCACGCCTCCACCGACGGCTCCCGCGTCGTCTACCAGTGCGCGGGCGAGCTGTGGCTGGTGGACGACCTGGGCCCGGACGGCGTGCCACGCAAGCTGGACGTACGGCTGGGCGGGGCGCGGACCGGGCGGCGGCCCTACCAGGTGCCGGCCGCCTCGCATATCGACTCGCTGTCGGTGGACACCACGGGCCGGGCCAGCGCGGTGTGCGTCCGCGGCAGCCTGTACTGGCTCACCCACCGCGACGGCCCCGCCCGCACCCTCGCCGACAGCCCGGGCGTCCGGGTGCGGCTGCCCGTGATGCTGGGCTCGACCGGCCGGGTCGCGTACCTCACCGACGCGGAGGGCGAGGACGCCATCGAGATCGCGCAGCTGCCCCGGGCCAGCGGCCCCGGCGAGCCGCGCCGGCTGGCCGCCGGGCTGCTGGGGCGGGTGCATGAGCTGGAGTCCTCGCCGGACGGCGACCTGCTCGCGGTCGCCGCGGGCGACGGGCGGCTGCTGCTGGTGGACACCTCCGCCGACGGGGACGGCGAGGTCACCGAGCTGATCCGGTCGGACAACGGCCCGGCGGGCGACCTGGCCTTCTCCCCCGACTCGGGATGGCTCGCCTGGTCCCACCCCGGGATAGGCCGCACCCTGCGCTCGATCAAGATCGCGCGGCTGGCCGACCGGACCATAGTGGACGTGACCAATGGGCGGTTCGAGGACGAGGAGCCGGTCTTCACCAGCGACGGCCGCTATCTCGCCTTCCTCTCCTGGCGCGGCTTCGACCCGGTCTACGACGTGCACACCGGCGACCTCTCCTTCCCGCTGGGCTGCCGCCCCTATCTCGTACCGCTGTCCTCCGCCACCCCGTCGCCCTTCGCACTGTCCCCCGAGGGGCGCCCGGCGGCGGGCGGGCTGGACCCGGACGACAGCGGGGACGACGGCGACGGCACGGTGACGGTCGAGGTGGAGGGGCTGGCCAGCCGGGTCACGGTCTTCCCGGTGTCCGCGTCCAAGTACTCCTCGCTGTACCCGGTCAGCGGTGGCGGACTGGTCTGGCTGCGCTGGCCGATCTCGGGCGCGCTCGGCGAGACGTTCGCCAACCCGGCCGAGACCTCGAGCCGCCCCACCCTGGAACACTTCGACCTGGCGAAGGCCAAACGGACCGAACTCACCAGTGAGCTGGACTGGTTCGCGGTCAGCGGCGACGGCACCCGGCTGGTGGCCTACGACGACGGCGATCTGCGCGCGATGCCCGCCACCGAGACCGGCGACGGCGACTCCACGGTCCACCTCGACATGCGGCGGATCCAGCACACCGTCGATCCGGCGGCCGAGTGGCGGCAGGCGTACGACGAGGCCGGGCGCATCACCCGGCACTACTTCTGGGACCCGGGGATGTGCGGTGTCGACTGGGACGGGGTGCTCGACCAGTACCGTCCGCTGGTCGAACGGGTCGCCTCGCCCGACGAGTTCGCCGATCTGCTCCGCGAGACCCTCGGCGAGCTGGGCACCTCGCACGCCTACGTCGCCGCCGCGCGCCGCAACGAGGGCCCGCCCCACTACCAGCGCCCCATCGGACTGCTCGGCGCCAACCTCACCCGCACCAAGGACGGCCGGTGGGCGGTGGCCCGCATCCTGCCCGGTGAGTCCTCCGACTCCCGGGCCCGCTCGCCGCTGGCCGGTCTGGGCATCCGGGACGGCGCCGTCCTCACCCATGTCGACGGGCGCCCGGTGGACCCGGTGGCCGGTCCGTTCCCGCTGCTGACGGCCGGGGGCGGCACGACGGTGGAGCTGACCTTCGAGCCGCCGGACGGCGAGGGGCCCGCGCGCCGGGTCGCGGTCTCCCCGCTGATCGACGACCGGCCGCTGCGCTACCAGGACTGGGTGGCCCAGCGCCGAGCCGTGGTACGGGAGTTGAGCGGCGGGCGGTGCGGCTATCTCCACATCCCCGACATGGGCGGCTCGGGCTGGGCGCAGTTCAACCGCGATCTGCGTCGCGAGATGTCGCTGCCCGCACTGATCGTGGACGTCCGGGGCAACGCGGGCGGCAACATCAGCGAGCTGGTGGTGGAGAAGCTCACCCGCAAGGTCATGGGCTGGGATCTCACCCGCAACGCCCAGCCCGTGTCGTACTCCAGCAACGCGCCGCGCGGGCCGATCGTCGCGGTCGCCGACGAGGCGACCTCCTCCGACGGCGACATGATCACCGCGGCCTTCAAGATCCAGGGCATCGGGCCGGTGGTGGGGCTGCGCACCTGGGGCGGGGTGGTCGGGATGACCGGCCGTCACCGCCTCGGCGACGGCACGTCGATCACGGTGCCGATGAACGCCGCGTGGTTCGACGCCTACGGCTGGGGCGTGGAGAACCACGGTGTGGAGCCGGACATCGAGGCGCCGCGCTCCCCCGTGGACTGGGCGGAGGGCCGCGCTCCGCAGCTCGGGGTCGCCGTCCGTACGGCGCTCGATCTGCTGGAGCGGCATCCGGCCGCGACCCCGCCGGACTACTCGGACGTGCCCGATCTGCGCCGACCCCAACTGCCGCCGCGCCGGCGAAGTGAGCCGCCGCGCAAGGGAGGTAAGTCCTCGCGCAAGGGAAGTAAGCCGCCCCGCAAGGGGAAGTGAGCGCTTCCACCGGGAGACCGGGGCAGGAGCGGCACCGGGCACAGACAGGCGCAAGGGCAAGCGCAGGGGCGCATTCCCATGGTCGACCACGGGGATGCGCCCCTCCCGCCCTGGCGCGTCACATCTCTTCGAAGGGCTCCTGGTCCATCGTCTCGTCGCCCATGCCCGGCTGACGGCGCTCACGGCTCATCCGCTGGGACTGCCCGCGGCCCTCCGGCCGGTCCTGCTGGCCACGGCGCTGCTCCTGCCCCGGCTCCCGGCGGGAGCGCTCCTCCATACGCTCACCGGACTGCGCGCGGTCACCGGACTGCATCCGCTCGCCGGACTGCGCGCACTCGCCGGGCTGCATCCGCTCACCGGACTGCATGCGCTCACCGGGCTGCTGGCCGCGCCGCGGCTCCTGGCTCCGCCCGCCCTGCGGCTTCCGCTTGGCCTGCTGGCCCTTGTCGTTCGGCTGGTCCTTGGGGCCCATGTGTCACTCCTCATCGGGTGAATGGCGTCGGGCCCGACAAGAGTTACATGTGCTGACTTTCTCCGCATTCCGGATCGGAGGAGCCGAAGAAAGCACAGGTCAGCGCGGTTGACGGAGCGTTACTGGTAACGCTCCGTGCCCGCCGTGCGCGCCTTCTCGTCCGCCGCGCCGCCCTCGCCCACCAGACCGCCCCGCCCCTCCCGGGTCGCCGCCAGCCTCGGTTCGGCACGGCGCATCTCGCGCCGCCCCACGGCGTGGATGAACGCGGGCAGATAGCCGCGCACCGACTGCATACCGCGCAGCCACCACTGCGCGTACACATGCGCCGACCGGCGCTCGATGCCTGCCACCAGCCGGTCCACCGCCGGGCCCAGCGGATAGGTGCGGCCCGCGGGCCAGGGCAGCCGCTGCCGCAGCTCGCGCATCACCTCGTCCTGGTCGGCGCCGCGCACCATATCGGTGTCCGTCCAGCTCAGATACCCCACGCCGACCCGCACCCCACGGTGGCCCACCTCGGCCCGCAGACTGTGGGCGAACGCCTCGACGCCGGACTTGGACGCGCAGTACGCCGTCATCATGGGCGCGGGCGCGAGCGCGGCGAGCGAGGCGATCTGCAGCAGATAGCCGCGGCTGGCGGTCAGCGCGGGCAGAAAGGCGCGGGCCGTGGTGACGCTGCCCAGCAGATTGACCTCGATCACCCGCCGCCAGGCCGTCTCGTCGGAGTCGAGGAACGGACCGGCCTGGGCCACACCCGCGTTGGCACAGACGATGTCCACCGCGCCGAACCGCTCCACGACCTCCCCCGCCACCCGCGCCATCGCCTCGGCATCGGTGACATCGGCGTGCCAGTGGGCGGAGTCGGTCGGCAGCCGCTTCGCGACCCGCTTCAGCTCCTCGGGCTCCAGGCCCACCAGCGCGACCTTCGCGCCGCGTGCGGAGAGCTTGCGCGCGAGCAGCTCGCCGACGCCCCGCGCCGCGCCCGTCACCACCGCGACCTGGCCCTCAAGGCTCCTGCGCGCACTCATGTCGTCTGCTCCTTCGCTTCGGCTGTTGGTGTGGGGTGGGACGTCCCGAACTCCTCGACCAGACCGCGGATCACGCCGGTGACCGCCTCGGGGTCCTCCACCGGGGTCATATGGCCGAGCCCCGGGAGCTCGATGAGGCCGGTGCAGTGCGGCAGCGCGGCGGCCAGGGCGTCGGCGTGCTCGGGCGGGGTGAGCCGGTCGGCGGTGCCGACGATGACGGCCGTGGGCATGGTCAGTTCGCCGATGCGCGCCTCCAGTTCGAGGTCGAGCAGGACGCGGCCCCATCCGGCGCGTACGGCGCGGGGGCAGGCGTGCAGGATCCGCGCGCACATGTCCACCGCGGCCGGGTCGGCGCCGGGGCCCATCGTGGCGTACCGCACCAGCCGCTTGGCGAGCGGGGTGACCGGGCCCAAGGGGGCGCTTGAGCCGAGAAGCACGCGGTGCACCCGCGCCCGTGCCCGCGGGGAGCGCAGCGGCACCACCCGCGACCGGTCCACCAGCCGTGAGGCGCCCGTGCTGCACAGCACCACGGCGGCCGCGCGCTCGCGCAGCGCGGGGCGGTCGGCCGCGGCCATCAGCGTCATCCCGCCCATGGAGTGGCCCGCCAGCACGGCCCGCCGACCGGGCGGAAGGGTCGCTTCCAGCACCGCCACCAGGTCGTCGGCCAGGGCGTGGATGCTGTAGCCGCCGGGCCCCGGGGCCGGGCTGCGGCCATGGCCGCGCTGGTCGTAGACGATCACCCGGTGGTCGGCCGCGAGGGCGCGCACCACCGGCGCCCAGAAGGCCGTGGAGCAGACCCAGCCGTGCGCGAGCAGGACCGCCGGGGCGTCCTCGGGGCCGTGCAGCTCCGTGTGGAGCCGGCTCCCGTCGGCCGAGACGACCGTCAACTCGCGCTCCGGGACGGGCGAGGCGTACGGCCCGGCGGTCGGGGAAGGAAGCCGCTTCACCGCGATCCCCTCCCCGCACCCGCCGTGGACACCGTGGCCTTGACGGGCCCGGTGTGCGGCCGCAGCACCGTGTACTCGGCGAGGTCCACGCGCCGGGTGACCTTCCGCAGCTCGCTGGTCGTCCCGGGCCACAGGGTGGTGTTGCGGCCGTTGTCGAGGTACCAGCTGTCGCAACCGCCGGTGTTCCACACCGTGCGCCGCATCCGTTCCTGGATCATGTCCGTGTACGCCCGCACCGCGGACGGCCGGGCGTCCAGCGCGACCTTGCCGCCCAGCATGTCCAACTGGCACAGATAGTCGGCCATATAGGCCAGCTGCGCCTCTATGACGAGGATCATCGAGCTGTTCCCGAGGCCGGTGTTGGGCCCGATGATGGTCAGGAAGTTGGGGAAGCCCGCCGGGCTGGTGCCGCGCAGCGCCTCCATCCCGCCCTTCCACTCCTCCGCGAGCGTCGTCCCGCGCGCCCCGGTCACCCGCTGCGCTATGGGGACGTCGGTCACATGGAAGCCGGTGCCGAAGATGATCGCGTCGGCCTCGGTCTCGGAGCCGTCGGCGCCGACGAGGGTGGCGCCGCGCACCTCCTTCAGCCCGGCCGGAACCACGTCCACATGCGGCTGGGCGAGCGCCGGATAGTAGTCGTTGGAAAGCAGGATGCGCTTGCAGCCGATGCGGTAGTCCGGCGTCAGCGCCGCCCGCCGCGCCGGGTCCTTGATGGCCCGTCGCATATGCGCACCGGCCAGCCGCTCGACGAACCGCATCTCGCCCGGCCGCTTGGTGAACGCCCCCACCTGCAGCTCCCGGATGCCCCACAGCACCCCGCGGCGCAGCGCCCGGGTGGCCGGGATCCTCGAGTGCAGCCATCGCTCCAGGCCGCTGATCCGGCGGTCCATCCGCGGCAGCACCCAGGGCGGAGTGCGCTGGAAGAGGGTGAGCCGGCCGACCTCACGCTGGATGGCGGGGACGATCTGTATGGCCGAGGCGCCGGTGCCGATCATCGCCACGCGCTTGCCGCGCAGATCGGTGGTGTGGTCCCAGCGCGCGGAGTGGAAGACGGCGCCGGGGAAGCCGTCGAGCCCGGGAATGTCCGGGATCCGGGGGTCGGCGAGCGGACCGGTGGCGCTGACCACGACATCGGCGGTCAGCGAGCCCCGCGCCGTCTCCACCTCCCAGTGCACCGCCGCGGAGTCCCAGCGCAGGGACCGCACTTCGGCGCCGAAGCGCAGGTGCGGCCGCAACCCGAAGGTGTCGGCGACCCGCTCCAGATACGCGCGGATATGCGGCTGGCCGGAGAAGTTCCGGGGCCAGTCGGGGTTGGGCGCGAAGGAGAACGAATACAGATGCGACGGGACATCGCAGGCGCACCCCGGATAGGTGTTGTCCCGCCAGGCCCCGCCGACCGCCTCCGCCCGCTCCAGGACCACGAAATCCGTGATGCCCGCGCGGCGCAGCCGCACCGCCGCTCCCAGACCGCCGAATCCGGCTCCGATCACCGCCACCCGCACATGCTCATGCGTCAGCCCAGCCATGCCGCCGCCTTCCACGAACGCGAATACGACCGTGCCAGCAATCACTGGCACGATGGGAGCGTAGGACAGGGATCTACCGAGCGGTAGGGGCTGTGGACAACGAAGTTACCGCCGGTCGCACCCGACCGGCCGCGGCATAGGCTTCAGTAGTGGCGACGAGCGAAGCGGACGAGGTACGCGAGTACCGCATGCCGGAACTGGCCGAGAAGGCCGGGATCACCGTGCGCACCCTGCGCTTCTACCGGGAGCGCAAGCTGATCCCGCCACCGCGCCGCGACGGCCGGATCGCCTGGTACAACGACCACCATCTGGCCCGGCTGCGGACGATCGCGGGGCTGCTGGAGCGCGGCCACACCCTCGGCGGAATCGCCGAGTTGATCGCCGCCTTCGAAAGCGGCCGCCGGGACGTCGGCGAGCTGCTCGGGCTGCCCGGTGCGGCCCCCTCCTGGCCCTCGGAGACCCCGGTCCGGCTCACCCCCGAGGCGCTCGCGGACTACTTCCACGGCGAAGTCACCCCGGAGAACCTCACCACCTCGCTCGACCTCGGCTATCTGGCCGTCGACGGCGACGAGATCGTCCACCTCAGCCGCCGCCTGCTGGACGTCTCACACACCCTGGTCGAACAGGGCATCCCGCTGGCCGCGGTGCTCGCCGCGGGGCGCGAGGTGCGTGAGCATGTGGACGCGATCGCCGAGACCTTCGTCACACTGCTGCGCACCCATGCGGCGGCGGACGCCCTGGAGCGCGGCGAGGACGTCGGCGAGACCGTGAAGCGGCTGCGGCCGCTGGCCACGAGCGTGGTGGACGCCGAGCTGACGATGGCCATGAACCGCCGCATGCGGGCGGAGATGGACGAGACGCCGCCCGGCGGCCACTCCGGGAATCAGTGAGGCCACTGAGGCCGGCGAGCCGACGGGACCAGTCGCCGGACGTCAGCGAGCCCGCGAGACCCGTGCCCCCGCGAAGGTCAGTGAGCCGAGCCGTAGGCCACCGTCACCGGGGCGTGGTCGCTCCACCGCTGGTCGTAGGCGGGCACCCGCTCCACGACCGCCTTGACCGCGCGCCCGGCGAGCCCGGGGGTGGCGATCTGGTAGTCGATGCGCCAGCCGGCGTCGTTGTCGAAGGCCCGGCCGCGGTAGGACCACCACGAGTACGGACCGGCGACGTCCGGATGCAGGGCGCGCACCACGTCCACGTACCCCGCCTCCTCGAAGACGCTGGTCAGCCAGGCGCGCTCCGCCGGCAGGAACCCGGACTTCTTCTGGTTGGCCTTCCAGTTCTTGAGGTCGGCCTCCTGGTGGGCGATGTTCCAGTCGCCGGCCACCAGCGCCTCGCGCCCGCCGGCCGCCGCCCGTTCGCGCAGCTCCTTCAGATACGGAAGGAACTCCGCCATGAAGCGCTCCTTCTCGTCCTGGCGGTCCGTGCCGACCTCACCCGAGGGGAGATACAGGCTGCCGACGGTCACGCCGGGCAGATCGACCTCCGCATAGCGGCCGCTGCCGTCGAACTCGGACGACCCGAAGCCGACCCGCACGCCCTCCAGTTCGCGCCGGGCGTACACCGACACCCCGGCCCGGCCCTTGGCCGCCGCGGGGGCGTGCACCACATGCCAGCCGTCGGGTTCGCGGACCGCCTCCGGCAGCTCCTTGGGTTCGGCGCGTACCTCCTGGAGGCACACCACATCGGCCGCGGTAGCGTCCAGCCAAGGGCCGAAGCCCTTCTTGGCGGCGGCGCGCAGCCCGTTTACATTCACGGTCGTCACGGTGAGCACCTCCGGCACGATACGCGACAAAAACCACGCGCCCATCCACTGCATAGAAGTACGATTCGACGCATGAATATTCAACCAATCCGCTACGACCACCCCGACGCCCTCAAACTCGACGAGGAAGTGCAGGCGGAGTACGCCGTGCGCTACGGCGAGGGCGATCTGACGCACATGGACGCGGCCCACTTCGACCCGCCGCACGGCCTCTACCTCATCGCCTACGACCCGGACGGCACCCCGGCCGCGACCGGCGGCTGGCGCAGCCAGGAGCGCAGCGAAGAGGGTTACGAGGACGGGGACGCCGAGATCAAGCGGATGTTCGTGGTGCGCGCGGCGCGGGGGCGCGGGCTGGCCCGGCGGATCCTCGCGGCGCTGGAGGACAGCGCGCGGGAGGCGGGGCGGGTGCGGATGGTCCTGGAGACCGGCACCGAGCAGCCCGAGGCCATAGAGCTGTACACCTCGTCCGGCTACGCACCGGTGCCGAAGTTCGGGCTCTACCGCTTCGAGGAGAGCAGCCGCTGCTACGCCAAGCTCCTTACGGGCACCCCTGTAGAGCCATCCACAAGCCCGTCCGCAGGCCCATCCGTAGAGCCATCCGTAAGGCCATGACGAGGGGCCCGCTCCGGATCCGGAGCGGGCCCCTTACGTCTGCCGTGCGACTGCGGGCCGGTCAGCCCTGACCGGCGTACTTCTTGCTGATGGCCTCGAACACGCCCTTCGCCTCGGCCCCCAGATGCGGACCGGCGAGCCAGGTGTGTCCGTAAGAGCCGATCGAACTGTTGGACACCAGCACCGTCTTGCCGTCGTTGTTGACGAACCAGCCGCCGCCCGAGGTACCGCCGGTCATCGAGCAGCCGATCCGGTACATCGTCGGCGAGGTGGGCGAGAACGACAGCCGACCCGGCCTGCTGGTGCAGTTGAACATCTTCGCCCCGTCGTAGGGCGGGGCCTGCGGATAGCCGTACGCGCCGATCGAGCTCACCCGGTCCGCCGACGGCGCCCCGAACCACACCGGCACCGAGGCCCCGACCGTCTCCTGCAGCGACTTGCCACCGCCGCCCTCGGGCTTCAGGTGCAGCACCGCGAAGTCGTACGCCGACCCCACCCCGCCGGTCTTACCGCCGTTCGCCATCCACTCGGACGAGGTCTGCGACCAGTCCGCCCACCACACGCCGTAGGGGCTGACCTCGTTCTGGGCCGCCGTCTGGGTCTGCTCGGCCCCCAGTCCGTTGTCGTTGTACGAGGGCACGAAGACGATGTTCCGCATCCAGCCGCCCTTCTTGCCGGAGTGCACACAGTGGCCCGCGGTCCACACCAGGTTGGACTTCCCCGGATGCGCCGGGTCGTCGACAACCGTGCCGGAGCACACCATCGGCCCCTCGGGGCTGTCGAAGAACACCTTCCCGACCGGCGCCATGTTCTGGTGGTACGGCCGCGAGACCTGCTTGGCCGGCACGGCGGGCGGCTCGGGGTCGGTGGCCGCCTGGTTCTGGCCGGTGCTCTGCGTGGAGACGGTGGTCGACGAGTCCTTCGCCTTGGCCATCCGGGACGGCTGCCAGAAGTTCTTGATCACCGGATTGGCGAATTCCGATGCCTTGCGGGCCCACTCGTCCCAGTCCTTCCAGCCGCCCTCCTTCCACTTCTTCAGGTCGTCCAGACTCGTCGGGACGCCTTCCGGCAGCTGGATCCCGTCCTTGGCCTGCTGCCCATCGGGCGCGGCCGAGGAGTCCGACGCGGAAGCCGCCTCGTCGTCACCGGGCCCGCAGGCGGAAGCGGAGACCACCAGCAGCGCGGTCATGGCCGCGACCGCCACGGTGGAACGGCGTATGAGTGGCATGGAGCCTTATCCCCCTGTTGTGGTGCAGTTGTTGTGCTGTGCTATGTCGCGTCTGCCCTACGGCGCTTTCACGCCACGAAGCCACTGGACAGGGCATCTACTATGCCCGCGCCCCTGGCCTGCACCATCACCCGTCCCCCGGCCCGCACCAAACACGAACGCGGTCAGCACGATTCCATGACATCGCTGATCCGGGCGTCCACCCGACTGGATCAGGCTCGGTGGCGACGGAGAGAGACCTCCATAGGCTGGATCGCATAGGAAGTCGGGCCTTCTGCTCCAGGGGTCTGCCGTGCCGTGACGTTTGCGAAGGAGACACGCCATGCCCGCTTCTGCCGGGGGTTCCCGACGCTCGGAGACCGATGCCGCCGGATTCACGGCCTCGCCGCAGTTCGCCCAGGCATTGCAACAGATCGTGGTGGATCTCGTCGAACTGCACCTCCAGGGAAAGCAGGCCCACTGGAACGTGGTCGGCCACAACTTCCGGGACCTGCACCTGCAGCTGGATCAGATCGTCGACGACGCCCGGGAATCGGCCGACACCATCGCCGAGCGCATGCGCGCTCTCGCCACCGTGCCGGACGGCCGCTCCGAAACCGTCGCGGCGACCACCACGCTCCCCGCGTTCCCGGCGGGAGAGGTGAATGTGAGCACCGTTGTCGACCTCGTCACCTCGCGCCTGCGTGCCACCGCCGATACGCTGCGCACCCACCATGACCAGGTCGACAACGAGGATCCCCCCACGGCCGACCTACTGCACGGGATCATCGACTCCCTGGAGAAGCACGCCTGGATGGTCAGCGCGGAAAACCGATCCGTCTGACACCACTCCCCGCAAGCCCCCGCCGAATATCCCCGGCGGGGGCTTTGAGCTGCGGTGGGCCTGAGGGGATTTGAACCCCTGCAAGTAGTCGGCGGACGGCGCACAGAAGGGCGGGACCCGGTGAGTGGGTCCCGCCCTTCTTCCTCACTCGGGGTCTTTGATGTCGTCGTCGGACAGGAGTTCCTGCGTGGGGGGCGGGTCAATGGTGGCGGTGGGGTTGGCGCATCCGGGGACGCTGCCTTCGGGGGCGCAGTTGTCCGGCTCGTTGTCGACGACCTTGGTGTTGGTGAGCGTCACCTGACCGGACTGGTTGTCGATGCCGCCACCGGCGGTGATCGCCGTGTTACGGGTGACCAGGCTGTCGACCAATGTGGCGGTGGCGGTGCCGAAGGGGGTGGAGAGGTTTGAGAGGCCCGCGCCCCTCACAGCGATGTTGTCCTTGAGAGTGGTCGACTTCAGGTTCAGGGTGGAGGCGTTCACGTTGCGGATGCCACCACCCTCAATGCCGGTGTTGCCCCTGATCGATACGGACTCCAGGGACGCGGTACCCAGTTGGTTCTCAAAACCGCCACCATTGCTGGTGACCGCCCGGTTCTTGAGCAGGGAGCCGCGCTTCATCGTCGTTGTGCCGTTACCGGTGTTGAGGACTCCGCCGCCGAAGCTGGCCGCGCGGTTGCGCTCGACGGTGGTGCGGTCGAGGTTGAGCTGTCCACCGTTGTTGGAGACGCCACCACCGGTAACCGCGAAATTGTCCTTGAAGACAGCGTCGTTCAGGTTCAGCGCGCCCTGATCGTTGAGGGCCCCGCCGCCAGAGTTGCTGCTGACGCCGCCGCTGACCGTGAGCGACTTCAGGGTGAGTGTGCCACCGGACACCACGTGGAAGATGCGGAAGCTTTCCGTGGCGTCCGGGTCGCGTCGGATGGTGGAGCCGTTGCCGGAGATGGTCACGTCCCCGGTGATCTCCGGGAGCCCATCGTCCGGGTTGTCCGGTGTGGTCAGTGTGTAGGTGCAGCGGGACGCGAGGGTGATGCGACCGCCGTTGGCGTTGGCCTGGTTGATCGCGTCCACCAGGCCGGGGATGTCGTTGCACCGCACCTGAATGTCTTCGGCGGCACTGGCCGACCCGGCCGGCAGGACCACGAGGGAGAGTCCCGCACCGACCGCGACGGTCATGGCGCCGGACCGCGAAATGAACCTCATCGCTACGCCTTCCTCAGCGCTGGAGTGAAGCGGAGCATCACCGGCACCCAGCGGCCATGCTGGTCAACCGGGATGGCAAGATGACGTTCTCTTTCTAACTACCGGTGATCGAGCTCTCACCTGGTGTGCCGCCGAACGGGTCCAGTCCTTGCGGCATCCTCCAATGCGTCGGCCATGAGAGGGGGCGCCCGCCTCCGTGGCTTGCAGTCAGTCCCAGTGCCCGCTGCCCGTGGCGACCTTGGGGGCCTCCGTCGGGGCAGGCTCGCTCGCGCAACATGTGTCGGCGGTGTCGAGTGCCGCGCTCTTGCCCATCTGATCAGCGTCACCCTTGACGACGTAGACCTCCCAGGGCTCCTTGCCGGGCCCGTGGACCCAGACCTTGTCCTGGAGGGCATAGCAGCAGGATGTGTCGTTCTCCTCGAAGGTGGCGAGCCCCGCGTCCTTCAGGCGGTCGGTGGCGGCGGTGACCTGATCGGCGGACGTCACCTCGACGCCGAGGTGATCCAGCCGCGTCTCCTGCTCCGCCTCGCCCTCGATCAGGACGAGCTTCAGCGGCGGCTCGGTGATCGCGAAATTGGCGTATCCGGGGCGGCGCTTGGCGGGCTCGACACCGAAGAGCTTGGAGTAGAACGCCACCGAAGCGTCGAGGTCGGGCACGTTCAGGGCGAGCTGCACGCGAGACATGACGAGGACTCCCATCGGGTTGCATCGATGTTCTTCGATGCAACATTGCGCCTTGGATCGAAAAACGTCAACATAGAAGCATGTCGAAACAAGAGCTTGCGGTGCTCGGTCAGGACGGCCTCGACGGCTGCTGCCCGGGACTGCTGACCGCTCCGCTGGACGAGGCGCAGTCCGTCGAGCTGGCGAAGGTGTTCAAGGCGCTGGGCGATCCGATCCGGCTGCGGCTGCTGTCGATGATCGCTTCCCGGGCCGGAGGTGAGGTGTGCGTATGCGACCTGACCCCGGCCTTCGATCTGTCGCAGCCGACGATCTCCCATCACCTGAAGCTGCTACGGCAGGCCGGGCTGATCGACTGCGAGCGCCGTGGCACCTGGGTCTACTACTGGCTGCTGCCGGAGATGACCGACCGGCTCGCCGGGATCCTCACCCGCCCCGCCGGGCAGCCTCTGCCCGAGCCTGCCGGGACGGCGGGGGACGCCTGATGACCGCCGACCCCATGACGGCGTCCTCGGCCGATCCGGTCGCCGCGCGCTTGTCGTTCGTGGATCGCTTCCTCGCGGTGTGGATCCTGCTGGCGATGGCGGCCGGCCTCGGCCTGGGGCGGATCGTTCCCGGCCTGGGCGACGCCCTGGCGAAGGTGACCGTCACAGGCGTCTCGCTGCCCATCGCGCTCGGCCTGCTGGTCATGATGTACCCCGTACTGGCCAAGGTCCGCTATGACCGCCTCGACACGGTCACCCGGGATCGGCGCCTGCTGATCCCCTCGCTCGTACTGAACTGGATCCTCGGCCCGGCCATCATGTTCGCGCTCGCCTGGCTCTTCCTGCCGGACCTGCCGGAGTACCGGACGGGCCTGATCATCGTCGGCCTGGCCCGCTGTATCGCCATGGTCATCATCTGGAACGACCTGGCCTGCGGCGACCGCGAAGCCGCCGCCGTCCTCGTCGCCCTGAACTCCGTCTTCCAGGTGATCGCCTTCTCCGCGCTCGGCTTCTTCTACCTCACCGTGCTGCCCGGCCGGCTCGGCCTGGAACAGACCGATCTCGATATCAGCGTGTGGGAGATCGCCCGCAGCGTGCTGATCTTCCTCGGCATCCCCCTGGTAGCCGGGTTCCTCACTCGTCGCCTCGGCGAGAGAACCAAGGGCCGAGCCTGGTACGAGACGAAGCTCATCCCGCGCATCGGCCCGTTCGCCCTCTACGGGCTGCTGTTCACGATCGTCGTCCTGTTCGCCCTCCAGGGCGACGCGATCACCTCACAGCCGATGGATGTGGCGCGGATCGCGGTGCCGCTGCTGGTGTACTTCGCCGTGATGTGGGCCGGGTCCATGGCACTGGGCAAGGCGGTGGGCCTGGACTACCCGCGTTCAACGACGCTGGCGTTCACCGCTGCGGGCAACAACTTCGAACTCGCCATCGCCGTCGCCATCGCGACCTTCGGTGCCTCGTCCGGCCAGGCCCTGGCCGGAGTCGTCGGTCCGCTCATCGAGGTGCCCGTACTGATCGGCCTCGTCTACGTGGCTTTGGCCGCCCGCCGCTACTTCCCCCAGCCCACCGCCATGACCGCCGAGCACGCGCCCGCCCAGGAAGGTTCCACCCGTGACTGACCCCCAGAACCCCGAGAAGCCGTCCGTACTGTTCGTCTGCGTCCACAACGCGGGCCGTTCCCAGATGGCAGCCGCCTTCCTCACCCATCTCGCGGGCGACCGCATCGAAGTCCGCTCCGCCGGTTCGGCACCGGCCGACCACGTCAACCCCGCGGTGGTGGAAGCCATGGCGGAAGTCGGCATCGACATCGCGGCGGAGATCCCGAAGGTGCTGACCGCCGAGGCCGTGCAAGCCTCGGACGTGGTCATCACCATGGGCTGCGGGGACGCCTGCCCGTACTTCCCCGGCAAGACCTACCTGGACTGGAAGCTCGACGATCCGGCGGGGCGGGGTGTTGCGGCGGTGCGGCCGATCCGTGACGAGATCCGGGCCCGCGTCCAAAATCTCATCCGCCTCGTCGGCCCCGACCCCGTCCGCGGATTCACCGCAAACGACCGCGGGTGACCCTCGACGCGAGGGTCACCCGGATCGCCGGTCTGGCAAGTTGTCACATACGTACGGGGCTTGAGCGGGGTCGGCCCCGGTGGCGGAGGCCGGTCAGCGGGACGCGGGCGGGATGCTCTGCTCGTACTGGAAGACGTTGTGCGGGTCGTACTTCGCCTTGACCTGCCGCAGCCGGTCGAAGTTGGCACCCCAGTAGGCGGTTTCCCAATCCTGCATTCCGATGTTCGGAACATTCACGTAGGCGCCATTCACATAGGGCCGCAGCGCCTGGCTGAACTCGGCGATCCATGCCTGGGCCACCGGGGTGAGCGCGTCACCGCTGCCCGGTTCACCACGAGTCCCCCAGCCGGCGCCCGGCTCGGAATAGAAGAGCGCGTCGCGATGTGGGAACGCCGTGCCGCCGCGGGGCGGTCTCCGCACCGCACCGCCGAATGCCTGGGTGAAGAAGTTGCTGTCATCCGTGGGGGCGTCGCGCATGAATGCGGAAATCACACTGATCGCCCGCTTCGGGAATGGCTTGGTGGTGAACTGCGAGAAGAACTTCCAGTTCGCGGGCTCGTCCTCGGTCGGAATCTGGAATCCCGCGTATACGTCGCCCCAGTTACCGACTTGCACCGAGACCTCGGGGCTGCCGACCGACAGGATCGGGGCCAGCAGCCGCTGCGCCTCTGCCGCCGAGCCTTCCGCGAGAACCCCGAACAGCAGAATCTGGTTCCGGTGGATCTCAAGCTGGGTGCCGAGGCGGATATCGGCGCTCGGCCCCGTGTGCTGCCATGCGTCGAAGACCCCCTGAAGGTTCCCGATGCCGTCCCAGGTCGCTTGCAGATAGGCGACGCTGTTCAGCGGAGCCGCCTTGTAGGTGAGCGAGGTGACGATCCCGAAGTTGCCGTTCCCCGCCCCGCGGAGCGCCCAGAGCAGGTCCGAGTGGTTCCTCAGGTCCGCATGGATCACCTTGGCGCAGTCGGTGCCCGACGCGGCGACGACCTCGGCCCCGATCAGGCTGTCGCAGGCCATGCCGAGGTAGCGGGTGAGGAAGCCGAAACCGCCGCCGAGCGTCGCACCGGAAAGGCCGACGCTGCCCTCCGTTCCGGTCGTCACCGCGAGATCCTGCTGCGCGAGTGTGGTGACCGCTTCCAACTGGTTGAGGCCGGCGCCGACCTTCGCGGTACGAGCGGCGGCGTCGATGTGGACCGATTTCAACTCGCTGACGTCGATCACGATGCCATTGTCCACATTCGACCAGCCCTCAAGACTGTGGCCGCCGCTCCGCACCCGCAGCGCGACATCGTGCTGCCGGGCCCAGGTAAGGGCATTCACCACGTCCTGGGTGTTCTGGGCGTAGACGATGACCAACGGATAGTGCACAAAAAGCTCGTCCCAGCCGAGGCTGGCATCCGCGTAGCCGGGGTCGTCGGGATGGACGATACGACCGGTCAGCTTCGCCGGACCGCATTTCGCGCCCCCGGACATTTCACTCGCGGCGCTCGCGACCGAGGCTTCCGCGACCGAAACGCCAGGGAGAACGACCGCACCGGCGCCAGCGGCCGCCGTCGTCCTGAGCAGACGACGGCGGGAAAAGTCGTGCATAGTTCATATCCTCTCGACCGGGCCGCGCCAATACTCGGCCAAGGAAAATCGTGTTCACCAGCCGGACGCGTTCAACCCTTTGCGGACGATCTCTCGGAGCCGCAGGCTAACAAGGCGATCAAAAGCGATTCCGCCCAACACGCGGGTCGAGGATCATGATGACTCGCCGAAAGGCGCGTAAGCGGGAATTCATTGATCCAGTCGCCTGGTGCATGACGAGACCAAGACCGAAGCCTCAACGGCCACCCTGCCGCTTCCCGCGATCCGTATCACGGCTCTCCGGACGCGCAGGAAGGACCAGGAAGCGGCCAAGCAAGCGGCCGGAGAGCGGTGGACGGACTCGGAGAGCTACACGCACGTCCCGTCCGAGGCCACCCGTAAGGCGCCGCGGAGGCTCGGCAAACACCTGGGGAAGCAAGATCCGAAGTAGTTGCTGTACTTCGCTGCTGTACGGCACCAAAAAGCCCCCGCCGAATTTCCCCGGCGGGGGCTTTGAGCTGCGGTGGACCTGAGGGGATTTGAACCCCTGACCCCCTCGATGCGAACGAGGTGCGCTACCAGTCTGCGCCACAGGCCCTTGCAACGAGTGAAACTCTAGCATCCCCTCCGGGGTGCTTGGTAATCCGTTCCTCGCTGGTCAGTGAAGGGCCCGTCACTCGTTGGCAGCACGCGGCCGGTCCTCGTCGGCGTACTGGTCGAAGAGGGGAGTGCGGCCGCGGTCGCGGGCGCCGCGGGGCGGGGTGGCGGCCGGGTCCGGGGCCGGGGCGGGGCTCTGGGCGGAGGTGGGATCGACGGTGCTGGACCGGGCGGAGCTCCAGGCGTCGGGGGCGGCCAGGTCGACGCTGCCGGTGGCGCGCGGGGCGACGGGGGCGGTGACGTAGGTGGGCAGCGGGACGGGCACCGGCTCCCAGCCCGCCCCGGCGGCCGGGCCCCGCTCGCGTTCGCGCTCCTGGTCCACCCACTCGGCGTGATCGGTCTGCTCGACCAGCGCGCGGCGCCCGGCCGCGTGCCGGGAGGGCACGGGTGCGGGGGCGGGCTCGGCCTCGGCGGGGGCGGGAGGGCCTGCGGGGCCGTCGTCGGCGGTCCGGCTCTCGGCGGGCGGATGGGCCCGGGGGCGGCGCTCCCGCAGCCGCTGCGCGGCCTGCTCGGCGTGACGCTGGTCCATGGTGAACGCGAAGCGGCGGCGCTCCTGGGCGCGGAGGTAGGCGATATAGGCGCTGAGCAGTATGGCCGGGATACCCGGGGCCCACAGGAAGGCGAGGCCACCGACGGCGGCGGCGATCGCGCCGAGGGTGAAGGCGAGGAAGAGCATCACGGTGGTGCGGCGGCGGCGCGCGAGCACTCGCGCGCGCCGTCCACGGTCCAGCGCGCTCCAGGCTCCGCTGCCGCCCGCGCCTCCCGTGCCGCCCGCGCCACGTGCACCGCTCGCGCCCCCGGCCGCGGGTGCCGGCGCCGCCTCGGAGGGGGCTTCGGCGGCGGGAGCGGGGGCGGGGGCGCGCAGGGTTACGGGGTCGGCGAAGGCCCGGACGTCGACCGCGTCGGTCACCGCTTCCGGGTCGGCCGCGTAGCGCCCCGGCCCGGACACGGAGGCGCCCCCTGCGACGGGGGCGTCCGCGTCCTCGGCGGTGCGCTCCACGGGGTCGTCCGCCGGGTCCCCGGGGCGCTCGAGGTCCGCACGGCTCTTGGCGTAACGGCGCTCCATGCCCGCCCGTCCGGACAGCAGCCGGATGGCGGTGCTGAAGCGTTCCGTCGGACGGGCCTCATTGAGCTCGTCCTGCCTACGAAGCCACATCGGCACCAAATAGGCGGCCCAGGCCCCGACGATGACTGCGTAGATGAGGCCACTGCTGCTCACGCTCACACGGTAGAGGGGTCCGCATGAGGCCATCTGCCAATTGGCGCGGTGTGTCGCACGATCTGGCTGATATCTCGAAAGTTTTTTGTGATTGATGGGATGACCAGGCTGGAAATGTTCTCCCGTTATTCGAACAAGTATTTTATTTCTGTGACGCGCCTGGTCGGGTCCGGTGCCACCGGCTCAGCAGTCCCTCGGACAGTTCCTCCACCGTGAGCGCGTAGACCAGGTGATCCCGCCATGCGCCGTCGATGTGGAGATAGCGCGGCCGCAGCCCCTCCTGGCGGAATCCGAGTTTCTCCACCACCCGGCGGCTGGGCAGGTTCTCGGGCCGGATGCACACCTCGACGCGGTGCAGTCCGACGGCACGGAAGCAATGGTCGACGGCGAGCGCGACGGAGGTCGGCATCACTCCGCGCCCGGCCACCGACTGGTCGATCCAATAGCCGACATGGCCCGAGCACATCGACCCCCAGGTGATCCCGGCGACCGTCAACTGCCCGGCCAGCCGCCCCTGGTACTCGATGATGAACGGCAGCATCCGCCCCGCGTGCGCCTCCGCCCGCAGATGGCGGACCATCTGCCGGTAGGTGGGCCGGTGGGTGACGGGGCCGCCCGGCGGGGGCGGCGGGATGGTCGCCTCCCAGCGCCGCAGCCACTCCCGGTTGCGCTGGTTGACCTCGCGCCAGGCGCGCTGGTCGCGCAGCTTTATGGGGCGGAGGACGGTGTCGCCGTCCGCCAGTGCGACCGGCCAGGGGGCGTTCAGCGCGCGCTCCCGTCCGGCCCCGCGGAATCGGCGGGGGCAGCGGGGTCGGCGGGTCTGCGGTGGTCCCCGCCGTGGATCTGGTCGACCGCGTGGGCCAGGAGGCGGCCGAGCACCTTGAGGCCGTCACGCACGCCTCCGGTGGAGCCGGGCAGATTGACGACCAGGGTGGTGCCGGCGACCCCGGCGAGCCCCCGGGAGAGCGCGGCGGTGGGCACCTTGGCGAGTCCCTCGGCGCGGATGGCCTCCGCGATGCCGGGGATCTCGTAGTCCAGGACGGCGCGGGTGGCCTCCGGGGTGCGGTCGGTGGGGGTGAGACCGGTGCCGCCGGTGGTCACCACGACGTCGTACGAGGCGGCCACGGCGTCCCGCAGGGCGGCTTCCACCGGATCGCCGTCGGGCACCACGCGCGGGCCGTCCACGGCGAAGCCGAGGGCGGCCAGCCCCTCGGCGATCAGCGGGCCCCCGGTGTCGGCGTAGACCCCGGCGGCGGCGCGGTTGGAGGCGGTGACGACCAGGGCGTGGCGGTGTGGCACCGCTGAGCCGCTCATGTCCGGCTCCAGTCGCCGGACTTACCGCCCGTCTTCTCCTCCACCCGGACGTCGGTGATGACGGCTCCCTTGTCGACGGCCTTGACCATGTCGATCACCGTCAGGGCGGCGACCGAGACCGCCGTAAGGGCCTCCATCTCCACGCCCGTGCGGTCCGTGGTCTTCACGGTGGCGGTGATCTCGACGGCGTCGTCGGCGACAGCGAGGTCCACCGTGACGCCCGACACCGCGAGCGGATGACACAGCGGGATCAGGTCCGGGGTCCGCTTGGCGCCCATGATGCCCGCGATCCGGGCGGTGGCGAGGGCGTCGCCCTTGGGGAGGCCCTCGCCGCGCAGCAGTTCCACGACGCGCGGCGCGACGCGTACGCGGCCGCTCGCCCGGGCGGTGCGCGCGGTGACGTCCTTGGCCGAGACGTCGACCATGCGGGCAGCGCCCGACGGGTCGAGGTGGGTGAGATGGTCCTGGGCGCTGCTCATCGTTCTCCCGGTCCGGGCCAGGTGGCTCCTGTGTGGGACGACACCGTACCCGCCGCTGGTGGCGGCTAGGCCAGCAGGACGACGTCCACCTCGGCGCCGGGGGAGACCTTGGTGACGTCCTCGGGGACGACGATCAGCGCGTTGGCGTGTGCCATGGCCTTGATCAGGTGCGATCCCGCGCCGCCCACCGGGCTGACGGTGGCCGGGCCGTCGATCGTGGCCGGCTCGTACCAGCCGCGCAGGAACTGGCGTCTGTCCTTGGGCGAGGAGGCGACGCCCTCGGGGCAGACCGCCCGCTCGATGGTGCGGTGGATGTCGGTGCCGCCCAGCATGGTGCGGATGACGGGGCGCACGAAGAGCTCGAAGGAGACGTACGAGCTCACCGGGTTGCCGGGCAGGGCGATCAGCGGGGTGTCCTCCGGGCCGACGCGGCCGAAGCCCTGGGGCTTGCCGGGCTGCATGGCCAGCTTGCGGAAGTGCACCTCGTGCATCGCCTCCTTGACCACGTCGTACGCGCCGACGCTGACCCCGCCGCTGGTGACGACGACATCGGCGCGGACCAGCTGGTCCTCGACGGCGGCGCGCAGCGTCGCCGCGTCGTCGGCCACCGCGCCCACCCGGTAGGCGATCGCGCCGGCCTCCCGGGCGGCGGCGGTGAGCTGGAAGCTGTTGGAGTCGTGGATCCGGCCGGGGCCCACCTCCTCACCGGGCTGGACCAGCTCGCTGCCGGTGGAGATCACGACCACCCGCGGCCGGGGCCGCACCTTCACGGTGGCGCGGCCGAGCGCGGCCAGCAGCCCGATCTGCGGGGCGCCCAGGAGCGTGCCGGCGCGCAGCGCGAGCTCGCCCGCGTCCGCGTCGCTGCCCCGGGTGCGCACGTGCTGGCCCTCCCGCACCGGGCGGAAGACGCGCACCCTGCCGCTTCCGCCGTGGGGGTCCGAGCCTCGTGCGGGCATATGGGTGACCGGCCCGCTGTCGAGGCCGCCGTCGGTCCACTCGACGGGGACGACGGCCTGGCCGCCGGGCGGGGTCGGGGCGCCGGTCATGATCCGGGCCGCCTCGCCGGGGCCCACGGCGGGCAGGTCACCGCTGCCCGCCGCGATGTCGCCGACGACGGTCAGCACCGCGGGATGGTCCTCGGTCGCGGCCGCGACATCAGCCGTACGGACGGCATAGCCGTCCATGGAGCTGTTGTCGAACGGCGGAAGCGCGCCGGGGACGGTGACGTCCTCCACCAGGACACAGCCCTGGGCTTCGAGCAACTGCAGCTCGATGGGCTCCAGCGGGTGGACGTGCCCGAGGATGTCGTCGAGGTGCTCGGCCACCGTCCAGACCCGGTCCTGGTCCGGGCCGTGATCGGCGGCCCGTTCTGCGGTGCTGCTCAAGGTGCTACATCTCCTCGGTGACGTAACTGCGAAGCCATTCCCGGAACTCCGGGCCCAGGTCTTCACGTTCGCACGCGAGTCTGACAATGGCACGCAGATAGTCGCTACGGTCGCCTGTGTCGTAGCGGCGTCCCTTGAAGACGACGCCATGCACCGGGCCGCCGAGGTCCGGACTGGAGGCTAGCGCCTGCAGGGCGTCGGTGAGCTGGATCTCGCCACCGCGGCCCGGCTCGGTCCTGCGCAGCACCCCGAAGACGGCCGGGTCGAGCACATAGCGGCCGATGACGGCGTAGTTGCTGGGCGCGTCCGCGCGGTCGGGCTTCTCGACCAGGCCGGTGACCTGGACGACGTCGTCGTCCACGGTCGGCTTGACCGCCGCGCAGCCGTAGAGGTGGATCTGTGCCGGGTCCACCTCCATCAGGGCGATGACGCTGCCGCCGTGCCGCTCCTGGATGTCGACCATGCGGGCCAGAAGCGGGTCGCGGGCATCGATGAGGTCGTCGCCGAGGAGGACGGCAAAAGGCTGGTCACCTACGTGCGGGGCGGCACAGAGCACGGCGTGGCCGAGGCCCCTGGGGTCTCCCTGGCGGACGTAGTGCATGGTCGCAAGGTCGCTGGACTCCTGGACTCGGGCGAGTCGGGTCTCGTCGCCCTTGCGGGTCAGTGCCTCTTCGAGCTCGTAGTTGCGGTCGAAGTGGTCTTCCAGGGGTCGCTTGTTACGACCGGTGACCATGAGGACGTCGGACAGTCCGGCGGTGACGGCTTCCTCGACGACGTACTGGATCGCCGGCTTGTCGACGACCGGCAGCATCTCCTTGGGGGTGGCCTTGGTGGCCGGAAGAAAGCGGGTTCCGAGCCCCGCGGCAGGGATGACAGCCTTGCTGATCCGAGTACGCGATTGAGTCATGTTCCGAACCCTATCCGGTCCCTTTGGGACGAATGATGAGTATTCGGTGAATATGGCATGAGACAGGGAGATTGCGCACCCAGTGATCAACTTCGACAGTAGTAAGCGCTCATTGCGGAGACGTCACCTGACGATGAGGTCCAGGTTGACGGCGGATGACATCGAGAAGGCCGACGCCGCTCTGGCGTGTCGTGCCCTGGAGCTTCCCGAGATCGCCGGGGCGGCCACGGCGGCAGCCTATGTGTCCGTGGGGAGCGAGCCCGGTACGCACGCCCTGAGGGAGGCCCTGCGCGCCCGGGGGGTGCGGGTGCTGCTTCCGGTGCTGCTCGAGGACGACGATCTCGACTGGAGCGAGGACGAGGGGCCGGAGCGGCTGGTGCCCGCCCGGCGCGGCCTGCTGGAGCCCGAGGGGCCGCGGCTCGGCCCCGAGGCGGTGACCCGGGCGGACGTGGTGCTGCTGCCCGGGCTCGCGGTGGACCGGCGCGGGATGCGGCTGGGCCGCGGCGGCGGCTCGTACGACCGGGTGCTGGCCCGGCTGGCGGGCGCGGGGGCCGATCCGGCGCTGGTGGTGCTGCTGTACGACGGTGAACTGCTGGACGAGGTGCCCGAGGAGGGCCACGACCGCCCGGTGCACGCGGCGGTGACCCCGTCGGGCCTCCACCGCTTCACGCCGCGGCCCCGCTGAAGGCGCCCGGAGGCGTCTCCCGGCGGGGCCGCGAGGTTCGGCGGGCCCGGGACCGGCCGGGGGCGAAAACGCCCCTCAGACGGCCGCCGGGCCCTTCAGAGCCCCGCGCGGGGGCCCGGGGTCACTACGGGGTGAGCGCCAGCTCGTCCTCCGTCGACTTGTCCACGGCGCTCTTGTTGAACGCCCAGGGCAGCAGCTCGCCCTTCGCCCACTTCTCGGTCTGGTCCGTGTAGTGCGCGTTGTAGGCGTGACCGGAGGCGCCGGTGAGGTTGATCCAGCGCGACTTGTCGAGGTTGTCGAGGTTGACGACCATCCGCATCGACGGGACCCAGGTGACGTCGTAACCGCCCGCCGCGTTCCAGCCGGTGGCGTTGACCGCCGCCTCGCCTCCCGAGAGGTTCCACGGACCGCGGTTGAGGAGCCACTGCACCACGCCGGGGCCATCGGTACCCAGGGTCTGGTTCTTCAGCGTCAGCCGGTGCAGCCGGCCCCAGCTCCAGCTGTTGATGTCCTTGCCCAGCTTGGCGGTAAGCTCGGAGCGCGCGGCCCGCATGGCCTGCCCGAGCAGCTCGTCACGGTTGGTGGCGCCGGGATCGTTGCGGGTGCCCGCCGTCTTCCACCAGTTGTTCTTCGGATCCTTGATGATGTCGCGCACGACCTCGTACCAGCGGTCGCCGCCGTCCGGCTGGGCCATGTCGGCGTCGCGCTTACCGCATTCGCGCACCAGCCGGGCGTTGCCGTTCAGGTCCTCCAGCGGACCCGAGTCGTCGGCCGGGCGCACCCGCAGGCACTCCCCCTTGACCCGCAGTTCCTTGGGGAGCTTGTCGCCGAAGGCCAGCTTGAGGGTGTTGCGCCAGACGGCGTTGAAGTACGCGGCGGCCGCCGAGTCCGAGTCCTGGGTGTAGTCCCAGCTCTCCAGCAGCTTCTGCGCCTGCCGTACGTAGTCGTCCTTGACGTCGATCTTCAGCAGATAGGGCGTCAGCACCTTGGCGATCTCGCTGCTGTTGTCCATCTGCAGGGACTGCATGTCGTCCGTGGAGATCTTCCCGCCGTCCTTGGTCTTCGACTCGATGAGGTCGGTGATGCGCTGGCTTCGCGCGCCGTACCCCCAGTCGTCGGTCAGCAGATACGGGTAGTTCTTCTTGTCCACGACGGCCTGGTTGGCGGTGACGATATAGCCGCGATCGGGGTTGAGCTCCCAGGGCAGCGCCGACTGCGGGATGTACTTGCCCCACTTGTAGCGCGAGTCCCAGCCGGGCGCCGGATAGCGGCCGTCGCCCCTGGAGCGGACCGGGATCTGGCCGGGCGCCTGGTAGCCGATGTTGCCCTTGGTGTCGGCGTAGATGAGGTTCTGGGAGGGGACCGCGAAGTCGCTGGCCGCCTTACGGAAGTCGCTGAAGTTCTTCGCGGTGTTCAGCTTGAAGACCGCGTCCATCGTGTTGGACGGGGTGAGCGCGGTCCACTTCAGCGCCACCGCGTAGCCGTCGCCGCGGTCGGGGGCCACATCATCGGCGCCGCTGCCCACCGGGGCGTCCTTGCCGACGGAGGTGAGCTCGTCATCGCGGTCGGAGACGATCGGGCCGTTGTTGGTGGTGCGGACGGTGATCGTCCGGCTCTTGCCGCCCGCGACCTTGATGGTCTCCTCGCGGGTGGTGAACGGGAGCTGCTTGCCGTCGTAGAGATAGCCGTTGTCGGTGACCTTCTCCAGGTACAGGTCGCTGACGTCGGCGCCCAGGTTGGTCATGCCCCAGCTGATGTCCTGGTTGTGACCTATGACCACGCCGGGCAGGCCGGCGAAGGTGAAGCCCGCCGCGTCGTACGGACAGGCGCTGGTGACCTGCTTGCAGTGCAGCCCCATCTGGTACCAGACGGACGGCAGCTGGGGCGCCAGGTGCGGGTCGTTGGCGAGCAGCGGCTTGCCGGTGGTCGTGTACTTGCCGGAGACGACCCACGAGTTGGAGCCGATGCCGGTCCCGTTCGGGCCGAGCAGCGCCGGGACGTCGTCCAGGGTCTTGGAGAGCGAGGAGAGCTGGCTCTGCAGCCCCTGAGCGGCTCCGGCGGCCCCTCCGTCCGCCGTGCCGCCCGTACCGCTCGTGGAGCCCGCCGGGGTGGCCTTGGGGTCGAACTCGTCCGTCAGCTCGTTGACGCCGCCGACCTGGACGATCGGCTTGTTCCGGCTGTACGGGTAGGACGGGTAGAGCTCATCTATCTGCTTGGCGCTGAGCCTGCTGGAGGCCAGGGCGCGGTCCACCTC
Source organism: Streptomyces sp. 11-1-2 (assembly GCF_003595545.1). Lineage (NCBI taxonomy): Bacteria > Bacillati > Actinomycetota > Actinomycetes > Kitasatosporales > Streptomycetaceae > Streptomyces > Streptomyces sp. 11-1-2. The sequence continues at coordinate 6,796,963 of NZ_CP022545.1, read as the reverse complement.
GTCCTGCATGTTGCCGCGCAGGTCCCAGGCCATCGCCTTGAGCCAGGCCAACGAGTCGACCGGGGTCCACTTCTCGGGCTTGTAGCCGTCGTTCTTGAAGTCCAGGGCCGCGTACTCGACGGACAGCGCATCGCCCTGGTGGTCCTTGAGATAGGCGTTGACGCCGTCGGAGTAGGCCCGCAGATACTTCTTGGTGGCGGGCGACACCTTGGTGTCGTACTCCTGCTTGGCCACCCGGTGCCAGCCCATGGTGCGCAGGAACGCGTCGGTCTCCACCTGGCCGGAACCGAACATCTCCGAGAGCCGCCCGGCCGTCATATGACGGCGGACGTCCATCTCCCAGAAGCGGTCCTGGGCCTGGACGAACCCCTGGGCCCGGAAGAGGTCCTCGGAGGTACCGGCGTAGATCTGAGGTATCCCATAGCCGTCACGTTTGACCTGAACGGGGCCGGACAACCCCTTCAGCTGCAGCGATCCCGTGGTCTCCGGGAATGAGGCACGAACTGTACTGATGCTCCAGTACGCGCCGTAGCCGACGCCCCCGACGAGCAGCAGCACGACTGCGATCACGATCAGGCGGAGACGTCGGCTCTTCTTCTTTTTGGGAGAAGAGCCGGTTGTGTTGGCGGGCATCGCTGTCCTTCGAGGGGCAGGGTGAACCTGGAGTGCTGGAGCAACCATAGGCGCAGCGCTGTCGCCACCCCTACGCGGAGTCATGACTGACGCTTCGCACCGGCCACCGACCGGGCTCGTACACCTCGGCGAAGGCTCCTAGTGGGAGGCTCGCGTCAAGATCCCGTAAAATGTTAGGTAAGGCAATGAAGTTCCGGTCGGCGGGGACCTGTTCGCAGCGTTCCCTCCGCTCCCGTGAGAAAGGGTCGGCCCCTGACTGTTCACCACCTCAATGAACTGCTGTTGATCTGCTCGCTCGTCCTGCTTTTCGCGGTGGTGGCCGTAAGGATCTCCTCGCACAGCGGACTGCCCACGCTGCTGATCTATCTCGGGATCGGCGTCGCGATCGGCACGGACGGGATCGGCGTCACCTTCAACGACGCCGAGCTGACGCAGGTCCTCGGCTACGCCGCGCTGGTCGTCATCCTGGCCGAAGGCGGTCTCGGCACGAAGTGGGGCGAGATCAAACCCGCCCTGCCGGCGGCCGCCGTCCTGTCCACCGTGGGTGTCGCGGTGAGCGTGGGGCTCACCGCGACCGCAGGGCACTATGTGGTGGGACTGGACTGGCGACAGGCGCTGATCATCGGCGCGGTGGTGTCGTCCACGGACGCGGCGGCGGTCTTCTCGGTGCTGCGCACGGTGCCGCTGCCCAAGCGGCTCACGGGCATCCTGGAGGCCGAGTCGGGCTTCAACGACGCCCCCGTGGTGATCCTGGTGGTCGCCTTCTCCAGCCAGGGCCACATGGAGTCCTGGTACGCCCTGATCGGCACGATCGCCCTGGAGCTGGCGATCGGCGCGGTGATCGGCCTCGCGATCGGCTGGCTGGGCGCGTACGGGCTGCGGCATGTGGCACTGCCCGCCTCGGGTCTGTACCCGATCGCGGTGATCGCCATCGCGGTGACCGCCTACGCGGGCGGTGCGCTGGCACACGGGTCCGGCTTCCTCGCCGTCTACCTCGCCGCGCTCCTTATGGGCAACGCACGGCTGCCGCACTGGCCGGCGACGCGCGGCTTCGCCGAGGGGCTGGGCTGGCTCGCCCAGATCGGGATGTTCGTCCTGCTGGGACTGCTGGTCACCCCGCATGAGCTGGGCGATGACGTCCTGCCCGCCCTCGCGGTCGGGCTGGTGCTGACCGTGGTGGCCCGGCCGGTGTCGGTCCTGCTCAGCACGGCGCCGTTCCCGCTGCTCTGGCGGGAGAAGGCGCTGCTGTCCTGGGCCGGGCTGCGCGGGGCGGTGCCGATCGTCCTGGCGACCATCCCGGTGGTCAGCGATGTGCCCGGCAGCAGCCGGATCTTCAACATCGTCTTCGTGCTGGTGATCGTCTACACCCTGGTCCAGGGGCCGACGCTGCCCTGGCTCGCCACCCGGCTGCGGCTCGAGGAACCCGAGCCGGCCGACCTGGGCATCGAATCGGCGCCCCTGGAACGGCTGCGCGGCCATCTGCTGTCGGTGTCGATCCCCCAGGCGTCCAAGATGCACGGCGTCGAGGTCGGCGAGCTGCGGCTGCCCACGGGAGCCGCGGTCACCCTGGTGGTCCGGGGCGGGACCAGCTTCGTACCACTGCCCTCGACGATGCTGCGGCGCGGTGACGAGCTGCTCGTGGTGGCCACGGACCCGGTGCGCGACGCGGCGGAACGGCGGCTGCGGGCGGTGGGCCGGGGCGGCAAGCTGGCGGGCTGGCTGGGCACGGGAGCGGGCTGAGGGGGCGGGAGCGGGGGCCCGCCGGGGCTCGCGAGGGCCCGGAACGAGAGCCGGGACCGGGAGCCGGCAGCGGGCCTCGGACGGTGGGTTCGGTCACCGTATATCCCGTCCCAGTGGACTGACGCGCAGGAATACTGCACTATGGAGCGTCGTTAGCACTCATTGAGTGAGAGTGCCAGGAGGAAGAACGTGCCGACCTACCAGTACCAGTGCACCGAGTGCGGCGAGGGCCTCGAGGCGGTGCAGAAGTTCACCGACGACGCGCTCACCGAGTGCCCCAACTGCGAGGGACGCCTGAAGAAGGTGTTTTCCGCGGTCGGCATCGTGTTCAAGGGCTCCGGGTTCTACCGGAACGACAGCCGCTCCTCTTCCAGCAGCACGAGCGGCGGTTCCAGCAAGTCGGCGGCGAAGAGCGACAGCTCCGACTCGTCGTCTTCCTCGTCTTCGTCCTCGGACTCTTCTTCCTCGTCCTCCTCCTCGACGTCTTCGTCGTCGGGGTCTTCGTCGTCCTCGGCGCCCTCCTCGTCTTCGTCGTCTTCGTCGTCGAGTTCGGCCGCCTGACCCGGCCACCTCTCTTCGGCTTCATCGGCACCCCGCCGCCTCCACCGGGAGGAGGCGGGGTGTCGTTCGTGCGGACGCGGGTGGCTAGGGTGATCGCATGGTCGAGACCAGCAGGCAAGCAGACATAGGGGTCATCGGGGGATCGGGGTTCTACACGTTCCTCGACGACGTGACCGAGATCACTGTGGAGACTCCCTATGGGGCGCCGAGCGACTCGCTCGTCCTCGGCGACATCAAGGGGCGACGGGTCGCCTTCCTCCCGCGGCACGGCCGCAAGCACCACCTGCCGCCGCACCGCATCAACTACCGCGCCAACCTCTGGGCCCTGCGCTCGCTCGGGGTGCGGCAGGTCTTCGGCCCGTGCGCGGTGGGCGGGCTGCGGCCGGAGCACGGACCCGGAACGCTGCTCGTCCCCGACCAGCTGGTGGACCGCACGAAGGCGCGTACGCAGACCTACTTCGACGGCGAGCCGCTGCCGGACGGCCGGATTCCGAACGTGGTGCACACCACCTTCGCCGACCCGTACTGCCCGGTGGGGCGGAACGCGGCCGTGGACGCGGCGCGCGGACGCGGCTGGGAGCCGGTAGACGGCGGGACGATGTGCGTGATCGAGGGGCCGCGCTTCTCCACCCGGGCCGAATCGCGCTGGCATGCGGCGCAGGGCTGGTCGGTGGTCGGCATGACGGGCCACCCGGAGGCGGTGCTCGCCCGTGAACTGGGGCTCTGCTACACCTCGTTGACGCTGGTCACCGACCTGGACGCGGGAGTGGAGACCGGTGAGGGCGTCACCCACACCGAGGTGCTGAAGGTCTTCGGGGAGAACGTGGGCCGACTGCGTGAGGTGCTCTTCGACGCGGTGGGCAAGCTGCCGGAGACCTCCGCGCGGGACTGTCTGTGCACCCACGCCCACGACGGCTGGGACCTGGGGATAGAGCTTCCGTAGGGGCGGTGCGGGGTGGACGGGTAGACGCGCACGGCGGCCACTGTGGGGCGGGTGTCGCTCGCCTGGGTGACCGAGTTGTCCACAGCCCGGTGGCCGTCCACAGGCCCAAGCGGGATCGGGTGGGGGCGGGCATGGTGAGGGGGCCAGAAGCACTCGGTCCCTCACGGCAGGCGGTGATGTGCCATGTCCCATCCGTCCCCCACCCTCGCGTTACCCCGCTCCGCTCCCCCGGCCCGCGCGGTGCCCCGCTTCGATCCGGTGCGCACCGAGCGCTCCGGCGGATTCCGGCTGCGGCGGGCCGTGCGGCGGCGGCGCCGCACGATGGCGGCCGGGCTGGCGCTGACGGCCGCCGCACTCGCGGCCGCGGCACCGCCCGGCCGGGGCCACACGGACACGGAGTCCTCGCGGGCGCCCGCTCCGGCGGGCGAGGAGCGGCGGGGCGGCCCGCGCCCCGCCATGGTGTCGGCGCCGGTCCGGATCGCCGACGCGGCTGCGGTGCGGCTGCTGCACCGCGGCGACCGGGTGGATGTGCTGGCCACCCCGCTCCCGGACGCCGCACGGACCGGGTCGTCCGGTGCCACGGCACGGGTGGTCGCACGTGGGGTCCGGGTGGCCGAGGTGCCGGGATCCAGGAGCGGCCCCGCGGCGGGCGGCCGCTCGGCGGACGGTGGGACCGACGGCGGGGCGCCGGAGGCCGGTGCGGAGGTGGATGCGAGCGGTGACGGCGGCGGGGCGCTGGACGGAGGCAGCACGCTGGACGGCGGCGGGGCGCTGGTGGTGCTGACGGTTCCGCGAGCGGACGCCACCGCCCTGGCCGGGGCCGCGGCCGGCTCCCGACTGGCGGTGACGCTATGCCGCTGCTGACTCCCCCGGCTCCCCTGATGTCCCTCTCACCTGCGGGTGTAGGTTGCGGAACCGTCCGCTCCAGCACCGACGCGGCGAGAGAGAGGCAGTGGGTTGAGCCAGGAGAAGGTAACCGAGGAGAAGAAGAGCGTCATGGAAGGGTTCAAAGCCTTCCTGATGCGCGGCAATGTGATCGATCTGGCCGTCGCGGTCGTCATCGGAGCCGCCTTCACCGCCGTCGTGAACTCGATAGTGAAGGGCCTCATCAACCCCATAGTCGGAGCCTTCGGCACGAAGGATCTCGAGAAGTACCGCTCCTGCCTCGAGGCGCCCTGCGAGACCAACGCCGCCGGCGATATCGTCCACGGCATTCCGATCCTCTGGGGAAGCGTGCTCTCGGCAGTGCTGACCTTCCTGATCACCGCGGCGGTGGTGTACTTCCTGATGGTGCTGCCGATGTCGCGCTATCTGGCGCGCAAGGCCGCCAAGGAGGCGAAGGCGGAGGAGGAGCAGGCCGTCGCGGAGGCCGAGGAGATCCTTCTGCTGCGCCAGATCCGCGACGAGCTGGTGGCGCAGCGCGGCGCGGCCGTCGACGGTGGCGGCAGCGGCTCCAGCGCCTAGGGACCCGTCAGAGGTGGTGGGGCGGCTTCTCGTCGAGGAACCGGGCCAGACCAGCGGCATCGTCGGCGCTGTCACCGCCGGGAACCCGCTCACCCCACCCGTGGTCCGTATCGTCCGACGACCGCTGCGCCAGTGGATCGTCGAAGATCAGCGCGGCGGCCGGATCGCGCGGTCCAGGGGCAGGGGCGGTGTTCATGCCTCAAGAGTACGGCCCGGGCAGCGGCTCGGTGTATCGGCCGAGCTCGTCGTGCCACCACAGGTCACGCCCGGGCGTCCAGGACACCGGGCAGGCGAGCCGGTGGACGACCAGCACGGACCGCACCCCGGGGCAGCCGGCCAGCGCACGGTCGACCTGCCGCTTGAGCGGCTGCAGCTCTCCGCGGTGCTGCCCGGCGTCCGCAGTGATGACGACCTTCGCGTCGACCTCCCTGATCCGCTCGCGCAGCTCATGGGGGCGCAGCCCCACGGGGAGGCTGGCGCGGACGACGTCGAGCCGTCCGCAGGCGAGCGTGGCGATCACTGACTCGGGCACCAGCGGCAGATGGACCGCCACCCGGTCCCCGGCGCGGACGCCGAGCCGGGTGAGTGCGGCGGCGGCCCGCGCCGCCTGGTCGAGCAGCTCGGCATGGGTGAGCTCCTCGGTGCAGTCCGGCTCGCTGATCCAGCGGAGGGCGACCCGGGCGGCCCGCCGAGTGTCGGCGGCCAGTGTCGGGAGCTCCTCCGTCCGAGACGTACGGGGCACGGCGGTCTTCTTTCGGACGGGGGCGAACGGCATACAGTCCAGACTGCTGTCACGCCATCAACGTCTGATGAACGCCTTCTATATGAGAGGTCCTCATCCCGTCCTGGGGCCTTCGCCGGCGATCGCGGGCGGGCGGACAAGGGAGTGGTTCGCGCCTCGGCACCCGACCATGCCATGGCTTCCCGTGCTACGCATAGCTTCCATGGATGCCGAGCGGACAAACTCCGAATCAACCCCCACCGGTCCGGCCGACGGCCTGACGGATGTCCACGGACTGCGGGTGGGCCATGCCCGGCGGTCCGGTGGCGGCCGGTTGACCGGGACGACCGTGGTGCTGGCCCCCGAGGGCGGTGCGATCGCCGCGGTCGATGTGCGCGGCGGTGGTCCCGGTACCCGGGAGACCGATGCCCTCGATTCGAGGAATCTGGTCCAGCGCGTCGATGCCATCGTGCTGACCGGCGGCAGCGCGTTCGGGCTCGACAGCGCCTCGGGGGTGGCCTCCTGGCTGGAGGAGCACGGCCGAGGCTTCCGGGTCGGTCCCGATCCGGCGCAGGTCGTTCCGGTGGTCCCGGCCGCCGCCCTCTTCGACCTGGGCCGGGGCGGCGACTGGCGGGCCCGCCCGGACGCCGCGCTGGGGCGCGAGGCGATCGAGGCGGCGGCCGGTTCGGAGGCCGGGGCGCCGGTCGCGCAGGGCAATGTGGGGGCGGGCACGGGCGCGGTGGCCGGTGGGCTCAAGGGCGGCACCGGTTCGGCCTCCACGGTGCTGCCGTCCGGCGTCACGGTGGCCGCGCTGGCGGTGGTCAACGCCGTGGGATCGGTCGTCGATCCCGGTACGGGTGTGCTGTACGGGGAGCACTACGCGCCGTCGGACGAGGGCGGGCCCCGCAGGCCCGGTGCGGCCGAGCACGCGGAGGCGATGCGCCGGCTGACCGCCGCACGGGCCGAATCGGAGCGGCGGCAGGCCGCGTCGGTGCGGCCTCCGCTGAACACCACGCTGGCCGTGGTCGCCACCGATGCCGTGCTCACCCGGGCCCAGGCGCACAAGCTGGCGGGTACGGCGCATGACGGTTTGGCGCGGGCCGTCCGGCCGGTGCATCTGCTCTCCGACGGCGACACGGTCTTCGCCCTGGCCACCTGCGGGCGCCCGCTGATACCGGAGGGCGGCCCCGAGGGCTCCGAGGATCCGGCGTTCGGGGTGCACCGGGAGAGCGGCGCGCTGAACGAGGTGCTGGCGGCCGGGGCGGATGTGCTGACCCGGGCGGTGGTCAAGGCGGTGCTCGCGGCGGAGACCGTGGACGGCCCGGGCGGTGCCTTCCCCGCGTACCGGGATCTTTACAGCCGCTGATCCGGCCCGTTGCTCTCCCGGCCGGAGGGAAGGAAGCGTTCGGCCGGGCGGGAAACGGGCCGGAGAGACGGAGAGGATGGGGGCTTCACATGGACACCGATCTGCTGATCGTCGGGGGTGGCCCGGCGGGCTGCGCCGCCGCCGTGATGGCGGCGAGCGTAGGGATGCGCTCGGTGCTGATCGAGTCGGGCGACGCGGTGTGCGGGGCGCTGCGGCGCATCCCGGTGGTGAGCAATGTCCTCGGAGTCACCAACGGCCCGGATCTGGCAGCGGCGATCGAGGCCGATCTGGCGCGATGTGATCTGTGCCGGGTGGATTTGGACAGCCGCGCCACGCTGATCGATGCCTTCGACGACCGCGTCGAGGTCTCGGTCGAGCCCGCGGCGCCGGTGGGGCCCGCGCGGGGGCCCGGAGCGCGGCTGGCCGCTCCGTATGTGGTCGTCGCCACGGGGGTCGGGCCGCTGGGCCCTGAGGGCGCGGGATGGCTCGGGGGCGTGGCGGGCCGGGCGCTGCCACCGCTGTGGGAGGCGGACCCGGCGGCGTTCGACGACCGGACGGTGCTGGTCCTGGGCGCGGACCGGCCCCTGGGCACCGTGGCGCGGGCTCATCCGGAGCTGAGGACCCGCTTTGTGGTGGCGTATCCGCCCGAGGACGCCTACAAGACCGAGGAGATCCGGCGGGACTCGCGGGTGGAGCTGGTGGCCGTGCGGCGGCTGGAGTTGGGGCCCTCCTCGGCACCGGTCACCGCCGAGGTCCGGACGGTGGAGGGCGAGCGGCGGGTCCTCACGGCCGATCTCGCCTTCCTCAACCTGGGCAGCGCCCCGGCGCCCCCGGCCGGGGCCGTGGCCGCCGACCGGTCCGGGTACTGCCCTCCCGGGAGCCAGCGCCCGAGGGTCTTCACCGCCGGTGATCTGCGGTCGGCTCGCTTCCAGCGGATCGCGACCGCCATGGGGTCGGGTGGCGAGGCCGCGCTCGGCGCCTACTACGCCTCGCGCGGCCTGCCCACAGAGACCGGGGATCTGCCCACGCAGACCGGGGATCTGTCCACGGAGACCGGCGGCCCGCCCATGGACGTGGGCGGGCCGCCGGACCCGGCAGGGGGTGGCTGAGATGCGGTCAGGCCGCGACCGCCACCTTCGACTCGTCCTCGGTGGTACCACCCGGGGCGGCCTTGCCGCCCGCTTGGCCGGTGGCCTCCGCCTCCGCCGTCTTCCGCAGCCCCTTGAGGAAGACCACCAGACCGGCCGAGACCACCGTGCCCGCCACGATGGCCAGCAGGTAGAGGAACGGCTCGCCGATCAGCGGGACCACGAAGATGCCGCCGTGCGGGGCGCGCAGCGTGCAGTCGAAGGCCATCGACAGCGCACCGGTGACGGCACCGCCCACCATCGACGAGGGGATCACCCGCAACGGATCCGCCGCGGCGAACGGAATGGCGCCCTCAGTGATGAAGGAGGCACCCAGCACCCAGGCGGCCTTTCCGTTCTCCCGCTCGGTCTTGGTGAACAGCCGTCCGCGCACGGTGGTGGCGAGGGCCAGTGCCAGCGGCGGGACCATACCGGCGGCCATCACCGCGGCCATGATCTTGAGGCTTCCGGTGGAGGGGTCCGACACCGCGATACCGCCGGTCGCGAAGGCGTATGCCACCTTGTTGACCGGACCGCCGAGGTCGAAGCACATCATCAGGCCGAGGAGGACGCCGAGACCGATGGCGTTGGCGCCGGAGAGGCCGTTGAGCCAGTCGGTCATCGCCTCCTGCGCGGAGGCGATGGGCTTGCCGATCACCACGAACATCAGGACGCCGACGATCGCCGAGGAGATCAGCGGGATCACCACCACCGGCATGATGCCGCGCAGCGCCGCCGGAACCTTGAATCGCTGGATGCCCATGACGACCGCGCCCGCGATCAGACCCGCGACCAGACCGCCGAGGAATCCGGCCTTGATGGTGGTCGCGATGTAGCCGCCCACGAAGCCGGGGACCAGACCCGGACGGTCGGCCATGCCGTAGGCGATATAGCCCGCCAGGACCGGCACCAGGAAGGTGAACGCCGCACTGCCGATCTGGAAGAGCAGCGCAGCCCAGCTGCTGGTCTCGGCCCAGACGAAGTGGTCCGCCACCGACTTGGCACTCGCGATCTCGTAACCGCCGATCGCGAAGGCGAGCGCGATCAGCAGACCGCCCGCGGCGACGAACGGGACCATGTAACTGACGCCCGTCATCAGCCACTTGCGCAGCCGGGTGCCGAAGCCGTCACCGGCGGGACCGTCCTCGTCCATCGGCGCCGAGCGCCCCGCCGCGCCGTCGGCCGGTGCGCCGACCTCGCCGCGTGCGGCCTTCGCACGCGCCTCGGCGATGAGTTCGGTGGGGCGGTTGATGCCCGCCTTCACTCCGACGTCCACCGTCGGCTTGCCCGCGAAGCGGGCCTTGTCCCGGACCTCCACATCGTGGGCGAAGACCACCGCGTCGGCGGCGGCGATGGTGGCCGCGGGAAGCTTGTCGAATCCGGCCGAGCCCTGGGTCTCGACCACCAGCTCGACCCCGGCCTCGCGGCCGGCGTTCTCCAGCGCCTCGGCGGCCATATAGGTGTGGGCGATACCGGTCGGGCAGGACGTGACGGCGACGATCCGGAAGGGGGTCACCGGCTCCGAGGCGCTGGCCTCAGCAGCGGCGGGCTCAGCGGTGGCGGGCTCAGCAGCGCCGGGCTCACCTGCTCCTGCGGGCTCCTCGGCCCCCTTCGGCCCGGCTCCCGTTCGCTCGGCCTCCGTCCCCTCGGCGGCGGGTGCGCTCTGCTCCTCGCCGCGGATCAGGGCGGCCGCCCGTTCGGGCCGGTCGGCCGAGCGCAGCGCATCGGTGAAGTCGGCGTTCATCAGCTGCCGCGCCAGGCTCGACAGGATGGTCAGATGGTCGCTGTCCGCGCCCGCCGGGGCGGCGATCAGGAAGATCAGATCGGCCGGCCCGTCCGCCGCGCCGAAGTCGATCCGGGCCGCGCTGCGCCCGAAGGCCAGGGTCGGCTCGGTGACATGTGCGCTGCGGCAGTGGGGTATGCCGATGCCGCCGTCCAGGCCGGTCGGCATCTGCTCCTCGCGCGCCGCCACATCGGCGAGAAAGCCGTCGAGGTCGGTGACCCGGCCGGCCGCGACCATGCGTTCGGCGAGCGACCGAGCGGCGGCTTCCTTGGTGTCGGCGGACAGGTCAAGGTCGACCAGATCCGCGGTGATCAGCTCACTCATCTCGCGGCTCCCTTGTGTGCGGTGCCGCCCTGGGGGAGGCGGGCGGACGGAGTGGGGATTGGGGGGTGGGAGTGGGGACGGCCGGTCACGCGGGCTCCTTGAGCACACGGTCCAGCGGGATATCCGCCGTCGTGACGACGGCGGACGGATCGAGGTCGGCCGGGGTCGGCATGGCGCTGCCCGGCAACTGCACCGCGGCCGCCCCGTGGGCCACGGCCGAGGCGAGTGCGGCGGGCCCGGCGCCGCCCGCCGCGAGGAATCCGGCGAGCGAGGCGTCGCCCGCGCCGACGTTGCTGCGCACGGCGGCGACCCGCGCGGTGCCGAAGTAGGCGCCCGTCTCGTCGACCAGCAGCTGACCGTCGGCACCCAGGCTGGCCAGCACGGCGCGGGCACCGAGCCCCCGCAGCTCCTCGGCCGCCTTGACCGCCTCGCCCACGGTGGCCAGCGGGCGGCCCACGGCCTGGGCCAGCTCCTCGGCGTTGGGCTTCACCACATCAGGGCGCTCGCGCAGGGCGGCGGTCAGCGAGGGGCCGGAGGTGTCCAGGGCGATCCGGGCGCCCGCCCGGTGGGCCCGCGCCACCAGTTCGGCGTACCACTCGGGTGCGAGCCCGCGGGGCAGGCTGCCGCAGCAGGCGATCCAGTCGGCGCTCTCGGCACTCGTCCGGACGGCCTCCAGCACCGCCTCGGCCTCGGCGCCGCTCAGCTCGGGCCCGCCCGCGTTGAGCTTGGTGAGGGTGCCGTCCGGTTCGGCCACGGAAATGTTGACCCGGGTCGAGCCCGCCACGGGCACACCCGCCGCCTCGATGCCCAGCTCCCCCAGCAGCCGAGCGAGCAGCGCTCCCTCCGGTCCGCCGAGCGGCAGCACGGCCACCGTGCGATGCCCCGCGGCGGCCACGGCACGCGAGACATTGACGCCCTTGCCACCGGGGTCGACCCGGTCGGCCGTGGCCCGCAGCACGGCGCCGCGCTCCAGCGCGGGAATCTCGTACGTACGGTCCAGGCTGGGGTTGGGGGTGACGGTGAGAATCATGCGCGTGCCACTTCCGTGCCCTGACGCTCGATGGCCAGGGCGTCCTGCGGGCTGAGCCCGGTGTCCGTGATGAGCAGATCGACATCGTCGAGGCCGCCGAACCGGGCGAAGTGCTCCCGGCCGAACTTGGCGGAGTCCGCGAGCAGTACCACCCGCCGGGCCGCCGCGATCATGGCGCCCTTGACGGCGCCCTCCGCGAGATCGGGTGTGGTGAGCCCGCCGTCCAGCGAAAAGCCGTTGGTGGCGAGGAAGACCACATCGGCCTTGATCTCGCCGTAGCCGCGCAGCGCCCATGCGTCCACGGCGGCCCGGGTGCGGTGGCGGACCCGTCCGCCGACGAGGTGCAGCGCGATACCGGGGTGGTCGGCGAGACGGGCGGCGACCGGCAGGGCGTGGGTGACGACGGTGAGCTTGGCCTCCAGCGGGAGGGCGGCGGCGAACCGGGCCGCCGTCGAGCCCGCGTCGATGATCACGCTGCCGTCGGACGGCAGCTCGGCGATGGCGGCCCGCGCGATGCGGTCCTTCTCATCGGCGGCGGTGGATTCGCGCTCGGCGAGATCGGGCTCGAAGTCCAGACGGCCGGCCGGGATGGCGCCCCCGTGCACACGGCGGACGAGCCCCGCCCGGTCGAGGGTGCGCAGATCACGCCGCACGGTCTCGGCGGTGACCTGGAACTCCTCGGCGAGGGACAGGACATCCACCCGCCCGCTTTCACGGGCGAGCCGGAGAATCTCCTGCTGACGCTCCGGTGCGTACATGTGGGTTTACGTCCCTTCCATGCCCGAACCTGTGATTTCGCGGCCAGATTACGTGGGCAATGCCGGAAAGTAAACAGACTCGGGCACGAAACGAACTCGACCGGGCATGGACGGGTCACGATCGCTCAGCGGTCGCCCAACGATCGCTCAGCAACCTCCCTCAGAGGCCTGCTGCGGACCACTGCCGCGGAGCGCGCCCACCCCGCGCATCGCCGCAGCGCACCGTCCGTATCCCGCCGGACTTCCGCGACCCGCCCGACCAGGATCGAGTCATGTCCCCGACACCAAGACGGATCACCGCACAGCGGAATTTTCCCCGCACACAAGGAGAAGACATGACACTCGACGGCAAGGCGGCCCTGGTCACCGGCGGCAGCCGGGGCATCGGCGAGGCCGTGGCGATCCGGCTCGCCGAGGACGGCGCCGATGTCGCCCTGACGTACCACAGCCAGGCCGAACGCGCGGCGGACGTCGTCGACCGCATCAAGGCGCTCGGCCGTCGCGCCTGGGCGGTGCGGGTCGACGGCGCAGACGCGCAGGAGGTGCGCGCCGCCGTGGAGGGGGCCGCCGCCGAATTCGGCCGACTGGACATCCTGGTCAACAACGCGGGCGTCGGCGCCCTCGGCCCCCTCGCCGAGCTGTCGCTGGAGGATGTGGACCAGGTCCTCGCCGTGAACGTCCGGGCGCCGTTCCTCATGGCGCAGGCAGCCGCCGCGCATATGGCCGACGGCGGGCGGATCATCAACATCGGCAGCTGTATGGCCGAGCGCGTCGCCTTCCCCGGCGGCAGCCTCTACGCGACCAGCAAGACCGCGCTCACCGGCCTCACCAAGGCCCTGGCCCGTGAGCTCGGCCCGCGCGGGATCACGGCCAACCTGGTCCACCCCGGTCCGGTGGACACCGATATGAACCCGGCGGACGGCGAGAGCGCCGCACTCCAGAGCGGCTTCACCGCACTCGGCCGCTACGGCCGTCCCACGGAGATCGCGGCGACCGTGGCCCATCTCGCGGGCGACAGCAGCCGCTACATCACCGGGGCGTCGATCGCCGTGGACGGCGGCTTCGCCGTCTGACCGCCCGGCCCCGGCCCGCAACCGACCCCGACCACACCACAGGCAGACCACAGCCACACCACACAGGCGGCCCGCACCCGGACACAAGCGAGCCCCGGCGCCAGGGGGGAGGCGCCGGGGCTCGGTCCATGGGTTGGAGAGGGTCTGGTGGCGGCTGGAGTCTGCTGTCCCGAGAACTCAAGCCGCTGCGTCGAAACCGGTCTGGCGGGCCATCTTCTTCAGCTCAAGCAAGGCATGCTTCTCGATCTGGCGGATGCGCTCACGCGTGAGGCCATGCTGCTTGCCGACCTCGGTCAGGGTGCGCTCCCGGCCGTCGTCGATGCCGTACCGCGCCTTGATGATGGAGGCGGTGCGGTCGTCGAGGCGGCCGATCAGGTCCTCCAGCTCCTCGCTGCGCAGCAGCGTCATCACCGACTGCTCGGGCGAAACGGCCGAGGTGTCCTCCAGCAGATCGCCGAACTGGGTCTCCCCTTCGTCGTCGACCGACATATTCAGACTGACCGGGTCGCGGGCCCAGTCGAGCACATCCGAGACCCGCTCCATCGTGGAGCCGAGCTCCTCGGCGATCTCGGCGTGCTCCGGCTCGCGGCCGTGCTCACGGTTGAACTCCCGCTGCACCCGGCGGATCCGACCGAGCTCCTCGACCAGGTGGACGGGCAGCCGGATCGTACGGGACTGGTCCGCGATCGAGCGCGTGATGGCCTGACGGATCCACCACGTGGCATAGGTCGAGAACTTGAATCCCTTGGTGTAGTCGAACTTCTCCACCGCGCGCACCAGGCCCGCGTTGCCCTCCTGGATCAGATCCAGCAGGGGCAGCCCACTGCGCGGATAGCGGCGCGCCACAGCCACGACGAGGCGCAGGTTGGAGCGGATGAAGATGTCCTTGGCGCGGGCACCTTCGGTGGCTATCGCCTCCAGCTCCTCGCGGCTCGCACCTGCGGCAGGGGCCTCCTCAACCTCGCCGCCCAGGATCTGCTGGGCATACACCCCCGCTTCGATGGACTGGGACAGCTCGACCTCCTTCGCCGCGTCCAGCAGCGGGGTACGAGCGATCTCGTCGAGATACATGCCGACCAGGTCGCGATCGGCGATCTCCCCGCCTGAGGCGCGAACGCTGTTGGCCCCATCAGCGCCACCAGCGGCGGCGGACTGATTACGGGCGACGGCACGGGTTGCCATGCGTGCTCCCTTACAGATGGATCGGGCGCGGACTATGGACGGACTCTCCGGTGTCGGGTGCCCCGTCCGAAGGAAACAACGACTGGAATCAGGACAGAATTCCCATCAGGCCCCCACCTTTTTACGATCATGCAGTATCCTGTCCACCCACACCGGGGTCAGCGCACTGCCGAAGCGGCGGGAAGCGCAGGTCAGACCCCCTGTGCCGTCGCCTTCCACGGCTCTCCCGCCCGTCTCTCATCCGTCAAGACGAATCTCGCGGGCTCCCGGTTGCCCGGATGGCCCATCGCGCCGGGTTGCCCGGCCCCCCGCATGGGTGTGCGCTGGAAAGTGACGGGTCAGGGCGGGGACGCGGCGACGAGGAGGTTCGGTCATGAATGCCCCCACAGCCCCGGTGAGCCACCGCCACCATCCGCGGCTCCACCTCCCACTGCACCCCTCCGCCTCCTGGGGCATCCCCGTCGTTCTGGCGGTGCTCTTCGGCGGCTGGGTGATGTTCGTGGACCACAATCAAGGCTCCACCATCCCCGCGTCCGCCGTCCTCGGCGTGGTGTCGGCGGTGGTGGTCGGGGCGCTCTGTTACGCCCTCGGCAGGATGACGCCGGGCCTGATGCCGGAGATCCGGGCCGTGCTCTACGGGACGCTCCTCGGCTGTGCGCTCGGCTTTCTGCACGCCGTGAGCGGAGGCTCGGTGTACCGGTCCGCGGGGATCGGGCTCGGGGCGGGGCTCGCGATGATGGGCATAGTGCTCTACGTCTTCCACGCACGGGAGGAGCGCCCTCCGCGGTAGCCCGTAACGCCGCAGCCCGTAGCGCCGCAGCCCGTGACCCGCCGTGGCCCGGTAGCCCGCCGCAGCCCTCCGTAGTCCCCCGGCCCAGACCCCCGGCCGAGGTCCCCGGCCCTCCCGCCCCGGCCCCGGCTTAGGTCGTTGGTCCCCGCACGCTTCCGTCCCCGGCCCGATTCGGGGCCGCCCCGCCCTCCCTAGCGTGAGGTCATGACAGACGACACGAGTGGAACCCTCGACGAAGCCCTCGAGCGACTGCATGCCTCAGGCCCCGAGCATGAGGGATGGCTGAGCAATCACGCGCCGATGGCCGTGGAGGCGCTGGTGCGTCACGGCCAGGGGCGCACCGTGCATCGGTGGCTGGACCGCTATCGCGACAAGCTGGAGGAGATGCCGGGCCCATACGCCCGGATCACCGAGGAGAACTGGCGCGAGGCGCTCGGCGATCCACGCCGTCTCGCCGACTGGCCCGCCTACTTCGACCGGGAGCTCGCCGACCGCCCCTGGCGGGACGTGCTCGCCGTGTGGTGGCCCCGGCTGCTGCCGGGCATCGCCGGCGGCGCGACGCATCCGGCGATCCGCGTCGGCCACGCCGTACGGACCCTCCTGGACGACCCGGGCACCACGACCGCTCCCCGCACCGCCGAACTGGCCCACGCCCTCGGCTACTGGGCCGCCCGGCACGCCCCGCTGCCGCCGCTCCGGCAGCAGCCGGGCCCTGTCTCCGGGTCGGCGGCCGACGCACTGGCCGCCGTGGAGCCGGTCACGGACCAGAGCGGTGGCATACGGGCGCGGCTGGCCCGGCTCACCGCCTTCCCCACCTGGCCGCCCGCCCCGCGGCCCACCAACCGGACGACCGCCCCCGACGCCGCCGACCCACCGGAGGAGGCACGCCGGCGGCTGACCGAGCTCGTGCGGGCCGCGACCCATCGCTACGCCACCCACGGACACGGCGAACCGGTCATGCTGGTCCACGCCGCGACGGCGCCCAACGCCGTACTGCGCGTCCTGCCCGCGCTGCCGCGCGAGCTGTGGGCACCGAGTCTGGACGCGGCATGGGCGGCGAGCGCCGCGGTCACGGCGGTGTACGCGCCGCGGGAGCCGCTCCCGGCCGACCGGCTGCCGTCCACGGCAGGCGTCACCCCCGAGGAGGTCTTCGCCCGCGCCGCCGCGCACGGCGATGAGCACGCCATCAAGCTCACCGACACCGCCCTCGATGTCGCCCAGGGCCCGGACGCCATGGCCCTGGCCGCGGCACTCCATGCCTGCGCGATGATCGACCCGGCGCTCTGAGACGGGCACGAGCCGGTCCGTACCCAACGAGCCGGTCCGTACCCGACGAGCCGGTCCGTACCCACCCAGACCCACCCCCTCGCCGAGCGTCCCACTCACCCCAATTGCACCGACCGCTTCGCCAACCCCATCCAGAAGCCGTCGATCACGCTCCGCTGGCTGCCCAACTCCGCCTCTGCCGCGCCCAGCGTGACGAACAACGGCGCGAAGTGTTCGGTGCGCGGGTGGGCGAGCCGTCCCGCCGGGGCCGTGTGCTCGAAGTCCAGCAGCGCGTCGATGTCCTGGGCGTCCAGGGCCCGTTGCCCCCAGTCGTCGAACTCGGCCGACCAACTGGGCGGCGTCGGGCCCCTCTGCCGCATCGCGGCCAGGTTGTGGGTGAAGAAGCCGCTGCCGACGATCAGGACGCCCTCGTCCCGCAACGGCGCCAACTTCCGCCCGATCTCCATCAGCTTCCGCGGGTCGAGGGTCGGCATCGAGACCTGCAGCACCGGGATGTCGGCCTCCGGATACATCTCGACCAGGGGCACATACGCCCCGTGGTCCAGCCCCCGATCGGGGATGTCCTGGACCGGGGTACCCGCCGTGCGCAGCGTCTTACGGATCCGCTCGGCGAGTTCGGGGGCGCCCGGCGCGGCGTACCGCACCTGGTAGTAGTGCTGGGGGAATCCCCAGAAGTCATAGACCAGAGGCACCTGCTGGGTGGCCCCGACCGCCAGGGGCGCCTCCTCCCAGTGGGCGGAGATCATGAGAATGGCCTGGGGCCGGGGCAGGCCCGCGGCCCAGGCGGCGAGCTGTCCGGGCCAGACCGGATCGTCGGCGAGCGGCGGAGCACCATGACTGAGATAGAGGGCGGGCATACGCCCGTCGAGCGCGGACATGAAGTCTCCTCGGCAGAGCTCGACAAGGTATTTGAAGTCTCAAGCAATCGCGGGCATCACTGTACCGCACACTTGTTTAAAGTTCAAAAAGTGTTCTCTAGAATGGACGCGTGGACGACGCCATGAAGACCCCCTCAGACACCGACGAACCGCGTTGGCTGACCGATGACGAGCAGCGCAGTTGGCTGGCGTATGTCCAGGCGAGAATGCTTCTGGAGGATCACCTCGACCGCCAGCTGCAGCGCGACGCCGGCATGCCCCACGTCTACTACAGCCTGCTGGTGAAGCTCTCCTGGGCGCCACGCCACCGCTTGCGGATGACCGAGCTGGCCGAGGCGGCCAAGATCACCCGATCCCGGCTGTCCCATGCCATCGCGCGCATGGAGAAGGACGGCTGGGTCCGACGCGAGGACTGCCCCGACGACAAGCGCGGGCAGAACGCGGTCCTCACCGACAAGGGACTCAAGGTGCTGGAGGAGACCGCCCCCGGCCATGTGTCCGCCGTGCGGATGGCCGTCTTCGACCGGCTCACCCCCGAGCAGGTCGAGCAGTTCGGCACCATCTGCCGGACCATCGCGGACGGCCTGCAGCCGGAGGGCGCCGACCTCCCCTGGCTGCGCTGACGCCCCCGCCCCAGCACGCCGGGGACCGAACGAACGAAGGACGGACGAAGGCCCCGTTCCCCCAGGATTCTTCCCGGGGGAACGGGGCCTTCGCCCTGCTGCGGACTACCTCCGCGCGTCAGTGCGCCATGACCGGAATGGCGTCCTCCGCCGCTCCCTCATCGGAGCCGGCGACCGTGCCGCCGCCTCCCTGATGCCCGGCGTTGACCATCGTGATGGCGATCACTCCGGCCAGCACCAGGATGCCGACCGCCCACCAGATGGCGGCGGTGTAGCCGTGCACCATCGACTGCAGCTCCAGCGCCGTACGGGAAGGGGCGCCCGCCGCATGCGACTTCGCGTACGCGGTGGTGGCGCTCGCCGCGATGGTGTTCAGGAGCGCGGTGCCGATGGCGCCGCCCACCTGCTGCGAGGTGTTGACCATCGCCGAGGCGACACCCGCGTCACGCGGCTCGACGCCATGCGTGGCCAGGCTCATCGCCGGCATGAAGGCGGTACCCATGCCGAGGCCGAGGAGCAGGAACCCGGGCAGGATCAGCGCGGGGTACGAGGTGTCCAGGTCGATCTGGGTCAGCAGCAGCATGCCGACCGAGGCGACCAGGAAGCCCGGCCCCATCAGCAGCCGCGCCGGGACCCGGGTCATCAGCCGGGCGCCGATCTGCGTCGAGCCGGTGATCATGCCCGCGACCATCGGCAGGAAGGCGAAGCCGGTCCTGACCGGGCTGTACCCCTTGACGACCTGCATGTAGTAGGTGAGGAAGAGGAACAGGCCGAACATGCCGATGACGGCGAGGCCCAGCGAGGCGTAGACACCGCCCCGGTTCCGGTCGGCGATCACGCGCAGCGGCAGCAGCGGCGCCTTCACCCGCGACTCGACGGCCACGAAGGCGATCAGCAGCACGGCCGCGGCGACGAACAGACCGATGGTCAGGCCCGCGGACCAGCCGTCGGACTCGGCGCGGGTGAAGCCGTAGACCAGCGAGACCAGACCCGAGGTGGCCAGGAGCACACCGGGGACGTCCAGCCGGGAGGTGTTGCGGCTCTCCACCGGGTCGCGGATCACGGCGACCGCGCCGATCCCGGCGACGATGGCGAACGGGATGTTCACGAAGAAGGTCCAGCGCCAGTCCATGTACTCGGTCAGCACACCGCCGAGGATCAGACCGACGGCACCGCCACCACCCGCGATGGCGCCGAAGACACCGAACGCCTTGGCGCGCTCCTTGGGGTCGGTGAACATCACCGCGAGCAGCGAGAGCGCGGAGGGGGCGAGCAGCGCGCCGAACACACCCTGCAGCGCACGCGCGCCCAGCAGCATGCCGGTGTTCAGCGCGGCGCCGCCGATCGCCGAGGCGGCGGCGAAGCCGGCCAGGCCGACGATGAAGGTCTGCTTACGTCCCCACAGGTCGGCGATCCGGCCGCCGAAGAGCAGCAGTCCGCCGAAGGCGAGGGCGTAGGCCGTGATGACCCACTGCCGGTTGCCGTCGGAGATGCCGAGGTCGGCCTGGGCGCTGGGCAGCGCGATGTTCACGATGGTCGCGTCGAGCACGACCATCAGCTGGGCGAGGGCGATGAATATCAGCGCTTTCCAGCGCCGGGGATCCACGAATTGTGCCGTTTCAGGCATGGGAGAGCCTACCTAGCGGTGCGGAGAGTGACAAATGGGACGAGTGGGGCCGGTCGAAGTCAGGCCGGCGCAGGCCATTGGGTAACAGGTAGCGAGAGGCGTCGACGCACGCACACAGAAGACTTGTGAACGCGCGCGAAATAAGCGGTGCTCCGGGATCGGCCGGATGCGATCTATGTCACGGCCGGTGCTGCAGATCCTCCAAGGTCACGGACTTGCCGGGTAGTTCGGAGCGCGCCGGGGCCTGCAATCCGTCCAGGAACAGCTGCAGATGCCGGTGCACAAAGGCGTCGAAGTCCACACAGAAGCTGCCGGGCAGCGGCCGGGTGAGCTGGTTGAGCGCGACCATCAGATCACCGACACCGATGTCGGTGCGCAGTCGGCCGTCGGCTTTCGCGGCCCCCATCAGGGCCTCGACACCGGCGGACAGACGGTCGCGGACGGCTATGAGATCAGGGTGCTCCTTGTCGAGGCCGTCGGAGAGCAGAAGGCACAGCGCGCCGATGCGCTCGTCCGCCGCGGCATGGACGAAGCGCCGCAGCGCCGAGAAGGCGTCCGCCTCCTCGGCCAGGGCGGATTCGGCCTGGTCGGCGACGCCGGACATCACCGAAAGCGCCACATGGTGGATGAGCTCACGGCGGTCCGTGAAGTGCCGATAGATCGTGGCATTCCCGACCCCCGCCCGTCGAGCGATTTCATCGAGGGGGATATGAGCCCCGGATTCGACGATCACCTCTCGGGCGGCCACGACAATACGCTCCCGATTGCGCAGGGCGTCCGCGCGCAGCCGGGGCTGCGCGGACTTCGCGGTCATCGTGTCGGCGGCCATGGCAGCACTCCCTTCCGCGTACGGCATCCATGCGTACGGTTCTCCGGCGGCTTGGTGGCGACACCAGGCCCCGGCCCAGACGTTCGAGCTTCAACATTTCCGGGGAGTCAGTCCCCGTTTATGCGGTCATCGGGTTAAACGGGGAATCACTCCCCGGAATTTCCGCGTCCGCAGGTGACCTGCCTCACACCTGTCCGGCACCCCCGCCGCCCGGACGGAGCAGGTCATTCCCCCACTCGGCGGCACCCCACGAGCGCCCCGGCCCGTGCCGTCACACCGTGGTCGGCAATGAGGCAGACGCATGGGACCACCCACCACCGCATACGAATACGCCGGCCCCGCAGAGGCAGCGCATTCGCCACTGCCGCCGTGCTCATGGTGGCACTGGTCGCCCCGGCGGCGACTCCGCGCCCCGCGTCCCCCGCACCCCCCGAGCTGGCCCCGGCACCCTCCGGGCGACCGGCCTTCGGCTCGCTCGCGCCCTGCGCCCTCGCCTCCGGCCGGGGGCTGCAGATGTCCGAGGGCATACCCACCAGCCGCGGCTACAGCCGCAGCACCGGCACGGTCCACGCCCTCAACCTCATGGTCGACTTTCCCGATGTGCGCGGCCAGGGCACCGCCCGCCAGCGCTCCGAGGAGTTCTTCCCCCAGACCACCCGGTGGTTCGCGCAGAGCTCGTACGGACGGCTGGACTACCGCCCCGAGATGCCGATCACCCACTGGCTGCGGATGCCGCGCTCGTTCCGCGCCTACGGCATCAAGCGCGGCAGCCCCTTCGACCCGGGCTATCGCAAACTGGTCGCCGACATCGCCAAGGCCGCCGACCCCAAGGTCGACTTCCGCCGCTACGACCTGGTGAACGTCCTGGTCACCCCGAACGCCGGGCCGCCCGCCGCGCATGCCGTGCTGTCCGTCACCTACGCCGACAACCAGCAGGCCCCGACCGCCGACGGCGTGCCGCTGGCCAATGTCTCCTTCGTCTACAGCCGCCAGGACGACGGCTCCGGCTCGCTGCGTCGCACCGGCTTCCGCGTCCTGCCCCATGAGAACGGCCATGTCTTCGGGCTGCCCGACCTCTACACCCGGGGCGGTGGCGACAAGGCCGGCCACTGGGATGTGATGTCCGAGGACTGGGGCGCCGGCAACGACCTGCTGGCCTGGCACAAGTGGAAGCTGGGCTGGCTCGGCCCGCGGCAGATCGCCTGCGCCGCCCGCTCCGGGGTCTTCGCGCACGCCCTGTCCCCGCTGGGCCGCCCGGAGGGGACCAAGCTGGTCTTCGTCCCCGTCTCGCCGTCCACCGGCTATGCGATCGAGGCGCGCGCGACCGGCGGCAACGACGAGGCCATATGCAAGCCCGGTGTGCTGATCTCCCGGGTGGACACCGGTGTCGACTCCGGCGGCGGCCCCGTCACCATCATGGACTCCACCCCCCACGGCCGCGGCTGCACCCGGGAGCGCAATGTCCACCCCGGGCTCAGCGACGCGGCCTACGCGCCCGGCGAGACCTTCCACGCGGAGACGAACGGCCTGCGGATACGCGTCCGCGTCACCGGCCGGGACGCGGACGGGGACTTCGGCGTGGAGATCACCCGTCGCGCCAGTGCCGGCGCCCGAGGCTGATCAGCATCAACTGCTTGCGCGCGGTGTCGGCGACCCGGCGCTCCAGCCGCGGATGATCCGGCTGCGCCTCCAGGAACGCCGTCGCCGTCATCACCATGTGGTCCACATACAGCTCCGCAAGCATCCGGACATCTTCCGGCGGCCAGTCCTCGCCCGAGAGCCGCGGACAGAAGTCGGTGGCCACCTCATCGGCGAATCGGTCCAGCTCGGCGGCGATGGCCTCGCGCACCGCACGCACCCCGCCATGCCGCTCACGTGCGATGAAGCGGATATGCGCGGGATAGCGGCGGACATGCTCGGCGACCGCCTCGACGGTGGCGTCGATCCGCTCCTCATCACCGTCCTGGCCTGCGAGTATCGCGCCGATCATATGGTGCAGGCTGCCCAGGGACTCCTCGACCAGCGCGACACCGAGATCGCTCAGATCCCGGAAGTGCCGGTAGAAGGCGGCCGGCGCCACTCCCACCGCCCGCGTGACCTCACGCAGCCCCAGACTGCTCAGGCTCTGGTCCTCCAGCAGCCGCAACGCCGCGTCCATCAGGGCGCGCCGGGTCTTCTCCTTCTGGGCCTGCCGGACCCCGCACCTGTGACTCATATCATTCAGTAAACAGCTGTTCGCTGAATTTCTCCAGGCCCCGGCAGGGTACTCTGGAACTCAGTGAACAGTTGTACTTCCAACTGTTCACCGAACAACGTCCACCCGCACGCCAACCGCATCCGGATCGTCACTTCGAGAGAGGCTCACATGCTCTTCATCGTCGCGGCACTCGCCCTGATGGGAGTTCTTCTGGGGGCGGCGGCGCACACTCCGCTCCCCCTGTTCCTCGCCGCCGCGGGCGCCATCAGCGCCTGGCTGCTGATCTTCTTCATCCGCGAACGCACCGGGCACAAGGAGAGCTGAGACCCATGGCACTCACCGCACCGTCCCGCACCTCACCCATCCGGGCGCGCAGGGACGCCGATGGTATGGCCGTCGCCTCCTTCGTGCTCGGGCTGATCGGCCTGCTGCTCTTCAACGCGGTCTTCGGGCCCTGCGCGATCGTCCTGGGGACGCTCGCGCTCGCCCGGGAGACCCGCCGCAGGGGCCGGGCGCTGCTCGGAATCATGCTCGGCATCGCCGACGTGGCCCTGCTCGTCGTCCTGCTGACGCTGAATCAGTCGGTCTTCTGGCAGTTCGGGAGCTGATCCGCCCGGCGGTCCACCGGCACAGCACGCCTCCCCGCACGGCCCTTCCACTGAGTGGAAGGGCCGTTGCCCGTACGTGACGGGCGTCACCACGCTGGCACGCATGACCGCCTTCGCGAGAAACCAGTGGTACGTCGCCGCCTACGGCCGCGAGATCGGCCGGGAGCTGCTGGGGCGCACCATCCTGAACGAGCCCATCGCCTTCTACCGCGCCGAGTCCGACGACACGGTCATCGCGCTCGCCGACCGCTGTGTGCACCGCCGCTATCCGCTCACCGCCGGCCGTCTCGACGGCGACACGGTCGTCTGCGGCTACCACGGCTTCACCTACGACACCGGCGGCACCTGTGTGTTCGTACCGGGCCAAAAGCGCGTCCCGCGCACCGCCCGGGTCCCCTCCTACCCCGTCGTCGAGCAGGACTCGCTGGTGTGGGTGTGGATCGGGGACCCGGCGCTCGCCGATCCCCGCTCGGTGCCGCGCGCGCCCTGGCTGGCCGATCCGCGCTGGACGACCGTGGGCGGCATGGAGCCGATCGACGCCGACTACGGCCTGCTGGTGGACAATCTGCTGGACCTGTCCCACGAGACGTATCTGCACAGCGGCTACATCGGCACCCCCGAGGTCGCCGAGACCCCGATCACCACGGAGGTCGACGAGGGCGCGGGCGTCGTACGGGTCAGCCGGCATATCGACGACGCCGAGTGCCCGCCGTTCTACGCCCGTTCCACCGGGATCGACGGCCGCATCACCCGCTGGCAGGACATCGAGTACCACGCGCCCTGTCTCTATCTATTGCACAGCCGGATCGCCCCGGCCGGGGTGTTGCCGAGGCCGGACGGCTCCGATCCGGACGCCTTCCATGTGGAGATCACCTACGCCATCACCCCGTCCACCGACCACCATGTGTACGACTTCTGGGCCGTCTCACGGGACTTCGCGCAGGACGACGAGGAGGTGACCACCTTCCTCCACGACCTCAACCGGACCGTGGTGCTGCAGGACGTGGCGGCGCTGAACCTGCTCCAGAAGGCCCTGGACACCGAGCGCGAGGGCTATCAGGAGCTCAGCATCAACATCGACACCGGCGGTCTGGCCGCGCGCCGCATCCTCGCCCGCCTCGCCGCCGAAGGAGAGCGGACCGCGGCCGTGGCGGCATCCCCGTGAGCGCCCCCACGGCCGAGGTGTACCGGATCGACTGGCTGCCCGGCACCGATGTGCTGCACGGGGTCTGCCACTGCGGCGCCGAGCGCACCGCCGAGGACCCGGTCGAGCTGTGGCAGTGGATGCTCGCCCATCCCACCGGGCACCATCCCGCCGACCACCGTAAGGAGACGACATCGTGAACCCCGGCGGCGAGTACGAGGACACCCTGCTGGTGGCCCGCCGGGAGGAGGTGGCCTCGGACGTGGTGGCGCTCACCCTGCGCCATCCGACGGGCCGTGAACTCCCCGGCTGGGAGCCCGGCGCCCATCTCGATCTCGTCCTCGACCCGGGCCCGACCCGGCAGTACTCGCTGTGCGGCGACCCCGCCGACCGCGCCTCCTGGCGGATCGCGGTGCTCCGCGCACCCGCCGGGCGCGGCGGCTCCGCCCGGGTGCACGACACCCTCACCGAGGGGAGCAGGGTGCGGGTGCGCGGCCCGCGCAACCACTTCGCGCTGCGCCCGGCGGCCCGCTATCTGTTCATCGCGGGCGGCATCGGCATCACTCCCCTCCTCCCCATGACGGCCGCCGCCGAGGCCGCGGGCGCCGACTGGCGGCTGCTGTACGGCGGGCGCACCCGTGCCTCGATGGCGTTCGCGGACCAGCTCGCCGCCCGTTACGGCGGCAAGGTGAGTCTGGTGCCGCAGGACGAGGAGGGGCTGCTCGACCTCGCGCCGTATCTCGACGCCCCGGCCGCCCCCGGCACCCTCGTCTACTGCTGCGGTCCCGAACCGCTGCTCCGGGCCGCCGAGGAGGGGTGCCGCGGGTGGCCGGACGGGGCCCTGCGCACCGAGCGCTTCCAGCCCCGTACGGACCCGGCGGGCGCCGAACCGGCGGGCGGGGCCTTCGAGTTGGTGCTCACCCGCTCCGGGCTGACTCTCACCGTGCAGCCGGAGCGCAGTGTGCTGCGCACCGTCGAGGCGGCGGGGGTACCGGTTTTGTACTCCTGCGAGGAGGGCACGTGTGGTACGTGCGAGACGGATGTCGTCGAAGGAGAGGTGGACCACCACGACTCCGTGCTCACCGGCGAGGAGCGGGCCTCGGGCGAGACCATGATGATCTGCGTCTCACGCTGCCGTGGCCCCCGATTGGTGCTGGACCTGTGAATCCGCCCTGAACCGCCGCGTGAGCCCCTCGATGTGAGGTTCGGAACGACCCCACCCACTGGACAACCAGGTTGGTTAGGCTAACCTAACTACGTCCTCGGGTTGCCGTCCCGCGAACCACGTCCCCGTATGCATCGAGAGAGAGCACCTTCATGCGCCAGGCCAGAGCACTCCCCCTCTCCCGCCGCGGTCTGCTCGCCGCGGGTGGCGCCCTCGGACTCGGAGCCCTGGTCACCGCCTGTGGCGACAACGGCGGTTCGGGCTCAGGCGGCGATGACGGCGGCGGCTCCTGGTCGTTCACCGACGACCGTAAGAAGAAGATCAGCCTCGACGGCCGGCCCCAGCACATCGTCGCCTACATCGCCGCGGCGGCCGCGCTCTACGACTTCGGCATCGAGAAGCAGATCACCGGCGTCTTCGGGCCGACCACGCTGAAGAACGGCAAGCCGGACGTCCAGGCGGGCGACTTCCCCGTCGACCGGGCCACCTCCCTCGGCAACACCTGGGGCCAGTTCAACGTCGAGAAGTACGCCTCGCTCGGCCCCGATCTGCTGATCACCAACATGTACGACCCGGGCGCGCTCTTCTACATCCCGGACGACAGCAAGAAGAAGATCCTCCAGCTCGCCCCCAGCGCCGCCATCGGCACCGGCCGGGTCTCCATGCTCGAGCCCATCAAGCGCTATGCCGCGCTGGCCGAGGCGCTCGGCGCCGACCCGAAGGCCAAGAAGGTCACCGACGCCAAGGCGCGGTTCGAGAAGGCGTCCGAGACGCTGCGCAAAACCGTTAAATCGCACCGGATCAAGGTCATGGCCTGCTCCGCCAGCGCCGACCTCTTCTATGTCTCCGACCCGAAGATCAATGCCGACCTGATCTACTTCAGCGAGCTCGGCGTCGACTTCGTCGTCCCCGAAAAGCCCGACAAGGGCGGCTACTTCGAGAGCCTGAGCTGGGAGAACGCCGACAAGTACGACGCGGATGTGCTCTTCCTCGACAACCGCACCGCGACCCTCCAGCCCGGGGCCCTGACCGCCAAGCCGACCTGGTCCAAGCTCGCCGCGGTCAAGGCCGGTCAGATCACCCCCTGGAGCAGCGAGCCGCGCTTCTCGTACGCCGGCGCCGCCCCGCTCGTCGAATCCCTCACCAAGGCCATCCAGGACGCGAAGAAGCTCAGCTGAACGGTCAGCGCGACCGGCCGGCCCGGCCTCCCCACGGCAAGCGAAGGGAAGACCCCCTGCCATGACCACCGCAGCCACCACGACCGCCACCGCCACCACCGCCATTCCGTTCCGATTCTTCGACGCGCGGGTCGTACGGACCCGCCCGCTCGGACCGTCCATGGCACGGATCACCTTCGGCGGCGCCTGTCTGAAGGACTTCACCAGCGGAGGCCGCGACCAGCGCTTCAAACTGTTCCTGCCGCACCCCGGTCAGAGTGCCCCGGTGGTCCCGGTCGAGGCGGGGGAGGGCTGGTTCGCCACCTGGCGGGCGATGGACCCGGCCGAACGCGGCATCATGCGCTCGTACACGGTGCGCCGGCAGCGCCGCGACCCGCACGAGATCGACGTGGACTTCGCGCTGCACGACGACAGCGGCCCGGCCGCCCGCTGGGCCGCGCGCGCCGAGGCCGGCGACCGCGTCACCCTGCTGGGCCCGGCCGTGGAGGACAACGGCGGTGTCGACTTCCGGCCGCCGTCCGGCACCGACTGGGTGCTGATCACCGGCGACGAGACCGCGCTGCCCGCCATCGCGGGCATCCTCGAATGGCTGCCCGCCGACCTGCCCGCCAAGGTGTGGCTCGAGGTCCAGCACGCCGAGGACATGCAGGAGCTGCGCACCGCGGCGAAAGCCGAGATCACCTGGCTGGTCCGGGACGCCGTGGCCCCCGGCACCCCGCGCTCCGCGCTGCTGCGGAACGCCGTGGGCACCACCGAACTGCCCTCCGGTACGCCGTACGCCTGGATCGCGGGCGAGGCCGGGACCGTCAAGGAGCTGCGCCGCCATCTGGTGCGCGAACGCGGCTTCGACCGCAAGGCCGTGACCTTCAGCGGCTACTGGCGCCTGGGCACCTGCGAGGAACAGCTCGTCGAGGAAGCCGTGTCGGGCACCGGCCCCGCGACCGACGACTGATCCCACGACTGACCCCAGCGCCGTACCGGACCGGATCGTCACCACCGAATCCCGCATCCGGAATCCGGAATCCGGAATCCCCACAGCTGAATCCTCATAACTGAGTCCCCACAACCGAACCGCCATAACCGAATCCCGCTACGGGACCGCGAAAGACCGACCACTGGACGACGGGCGGCCGACCCGCTCGGCGCGCCCCCACGCGCCCTGTCGCCGCGTCCAGCGCCCCCGCACGCCCATCGATCAGGCCGTCACGCCGCGGGCCGAGGGCCGCCTCTCTCCCCCGTCAGCCGCATGCCCGCGCCCTCCGCACGCCCGCATGCTCATCTCCAGAAGGGACAGACCGTGAGTTTCCTCGCGCAGACCGCTGAGGACCCGTCACCGGAGCCGATACCCGGGGCGGCGGATGGCAGGGCCCACCTGTTCAACGGCCGTACGGCGGAACGCTATCGGCGCTCCGTGACCGACGGCGTCGGCCTGGTGGCCTCAACCGTCGCCCGCACCGAGCGCCCCTTCACCGGCGTCACCCCCGCCGAGCTCGCCCCCGAGATCTCCGGAATCGACCTGGAGCGGCCGCTCGGCGATCCGGACGCCGCGCTCGAGGAGCTGGAGAGCGTCTACCTCAAGGACGCCGTCTACTTCCACCACCCGCGCTATCTCGCCCACCTCAACTGCCCCGTGGTGATCCCCGCACTGCTGGGCGAGGCCGTCCTCTCCGCCATCAACTCCTCCCTCGACACCTGGGACCAGAGCGCCGGCGGCACCCTCATCGAGCGCCGGCTGATCGACTGGACCACCGAGCGCATCGGCCTCGGCGAGGCCGCGGACGGCATCTTCACCAGCGGCGGCACCCAGTCCAATCTGCAGGCGATGCTGCTCGCCCGCGACGAGGCGTGCACGCTGGTGGAGAAGGAGGCCGCCGCGGCCGGCGAGACGGTCGCCAAACCCGCCATCCTGCCGCGGCTGCGCATTCTCACCTCCCAGGTCAGCCACTTCTCCGTCCAGAAGGCCGCCGCCATCCTGGGGCTCGGCTACGAGGCCGTTATCCCGGTCCCCTGCGACCAGGACCGCCGGATGCGGACCGTCGCCCTCGCCCATGAGCTGAACCGCTGCCGCCGTGAGGGCCTGATCGTCATGGCCGTGGTGGCCACCGCGGGCACCACCGACTTCGGCTCCATCGACCCGCTCCCCGAGATCGCCGAGCTGTGCGACCGGCACGGCACGTGGATGCATGTGGACGCCGCGTACGGCTGCGGACTGCTGGCCTCCCCCACCCGCCGCGGGCTGCTCGACGGCATCGAGCGCGCCGACTCGGTGACGGTGGACTACCACAAGTCCTTCTTCCAGCCGGTCAGCTCCAGCGCCGTGCTGGTCCGCGACCGCGCCACGCTCAGCCACGCCACGTACCACGCCGACTATCTCAACCCCGAGCGCAGCGCCCGGAACCTCATCCCCAACCAGGTCGACAAATCCATCCAGACCACCCGCCGCTTCGACGCGCTCAAGCTGTGGCTGACGCTGCGGATCATGGGCGCGGACGCCGTCGGCGCCCTCTTCGACGAGGTGGTGGACCGGGCCGCCGAGGCATGGGCCCTGCTAGACACCGATCCGCGCTACGAGGTCGTCACCGAGCCCCAGCTGTCCACGCTGGTCTTCCGCTACGTACCGCCGACCGACGGGCCGGGCGACCCGGACCTCGTCGACCGGGCCAATCTGCACGCCCGCGAGGCGCTGGCCGCCTCCGGTGCGGCGGTCGTCGCCGGAACCGTCGTCGACGGCCGTCACCACCTCAAGTTCACCCTGCTCAACCCGGAGACCTCGCTGAGCGACATCGCGTATGTCCTCGACCTCCTCGCCGAGCACGCCGGTCAGTACCTGGCCCTGCACATCGAGCCCGAACTCAGCGGCCCCCGCCACTCGCGCGCCAGTTGAGCCCCCTCACCCCGCCGGAGACCCTCGTGCCCACCCCGCACACCCATGACTTCATCGCGGTCGGGCTCGGCCCCTACAACCTGGGCCTTGCCTGCCTGACCGAGCCGATCGAGGAACTCGACGGGCTGTTCCTGGAGAGCAAGCCCGAGTTCGACTGGCATCCGGGCATGCTGCTGGACGGCGTCACCCTGCAGACCCCGTTCATGGCCGACCTGGTGACGCTGGCCGATCCCACCTCCCCGTGCTCCTTCCTCAACTACCTCAAGGAATCCGGGCGGCTGTACTCCTTCTACATCCGCGAGATCTTCTATCCGCTGCGCGCCGAGTACAACGACTACTGCCGCTGGGCCGCCGCGAAGCTCTCGTCCGTCCGCTTCGGCCACGAGGTGACGAGCGTCGAGTACGACGAGGCCGACGGCCTCTACACGGTGCGCGCCCTGCGTCCCGCCACCGGCGAGACCACCACGCACCGCGCCCGCCATCTGGTGCTGGGCACCGGCACTCCGCCGTTCCTCCCCGAGGTGTGCCGCGGCCTGGACGGCGATCTGGTGCACAACACGCACTACCTGGGGAGCAAGGAGACGCTGCAGTCCAAGGAGTCCATCACCATCGTCGGCAGCGGCCAGAGCGCTGCCGAGATCTACCAGGACCTGCTCGCCGACATCGACACCCACGGCTACCGGCTGAACTGGGTGACCCGCTCCCCGCGCTTCTTCCCGCTGGAGTACACCAAACTCACCCTGGAGATGACCTCGCCCGAGTACGTGGACTACTTCCACGCACTCCCCGAGGACACCCGCTACCGGCTGGAGGGTGACCAGAAGGGCCTGTTCAAGGGGATCGACGCCGACCTCATCAACGGCATCTACGACCTCCTCTACCAGAAGAGCGTGAGCGGCCCGGTGCCCACGCGGCTGCTGACCAACACCGCGCTCACCGACGCGGAGTACGACGATCTGTCCGGCACGTACACCCTGGGGCTGCGCCATGCGGAGCAGCAGCGGGACTTCTCGCTGACCACCCACGGGCTCGTCCTGGCCACCGGCTACCGCTACCAGGTGCCCGCCTTCCTGGACCCCGTACGCGACCGCATCCGCTGGGACGGCCACGGCCGCTTCGACGTCGCCCGCAACTACAGCATCGACACCACCGGGCGCGGCATCTTCCTCCAGAACGGCGCCACCCACGCCCACAGCCTGACCTCCCCGGACCTGGGCATGGGCCCGTACCGCAACTCGTGGATCATCCGTGAGCTGCTGGGGCGGGAGCACTACCCGGTGGAGAAGTCCATCGCCTTCCAGGAGTTCGGCGCACCGGAAGGAGCCATCGCATGACACCGTCGCCGGTTTTCGAGCACACGGACGCGCGCCTGGGCACCTTCACCCTGCGCACCCTGGACCCGGCGGCCGACGCCGGGCTGCTGCACGGCTGGGTGACCCACTCCAAGGCGTCCTACTGGATGATGCAGGGGGCGGACGAGGCGGAGGTCGCCGCCGAGTACCGCAGGATCCACGAACATCCGCACCATGACGCGTTCATCGGCCTGCACGAGGGACGCCCGGCGTTCCTGGCCGAGCGCTACGACCCGTCGCGGGTGGAACTCGAGGGGCTCTACCCCGCCCGGCCCGGCGACGTCGGCATGCACTTCCTCTGCGCGCCGACCGACACCCCGGTGCACGGCTTCACGCTGGCCGTGATCACCGTCGTCATGGAGTTCTGCTTCGCCGATCCGCATGTCCGGCGCGTCGTCGTCGAGCCCGATGTGCGCAACGCGGCGGTGCACGCGCTCAACGCGGCCGTCGGCTTCGAGATCGTCGAGCGGATCGCCAAACCCGAGAAGGACGCCTACCTCAGCGTCTGCACCCGCGAGCGGTTCGAGGCCGCCCGCACCGCCCTCGCCGCCCGCGCCGTCCAAGGAGTGACCCGATGAGCCCCCGCGACGCCGTCGCCCACCTCACCCCCGATCTGTGGGACCGGGCGGGCCGCCTCCTCATCCGCAAGGCCCTCGCCGAGTTCACCCACGAACGCCTGCTCGCCCCCGAGCCCGGCCCCGCCGGCCGCTACGCCGTGACCAGCGACGACGGGGCGGTGACCTACCGCTTCGCCGCCCAGGTGCTCTCCTTGGACCACTGGCTGGTCGAGGCGGACAGCATCACCCGCCACGACCGGACCGGCGCCGAACTCCCCCTGGACGCCCTGGACTTCTTCATCGAGCTGAGCGGGCGGCTGGGCCTGAGCGAGGACGTCCTCCCCGTCTACCTCGAGGAGATCAGCTCCACCCTCTCCGGTACGGCCTTCAAACTGGCCGCCGAACCGGTGGACGCCGCCCAGCTGGCCAAATCCGGCTTCCAGGAGATCGAGACGGGGATGACCGAGGGCCACCCCTGCTTCGTCGCCAACAACGGCCGTCTCGGCTTCGGCATCCATGAATACCTCTCGTACGCCCCCGAGACCGCGAGCCCCGTCCACCTGATCTGGCTCGCCGCCCGCCGCGACCGCTCCACCTTCACGGCCTCCGCGGACCTGGACTACGACGCCCTGATCCACTCCGAACTGAGCGAGCAGACCCGGGCCCGCTTCGCGCAGACCCTCACCGACCTCGGCCTGGACCCGGCCGACTACCACCTGCTGCCGGTGCACCCCTGGCAGTGGTGGAACAAGCTGTCGGTCAGCTTCGCCGCCGAGGTCGCCCGGCAGTATCTGGTGTACCTGGGCTCCGGCGACGACGAGTACCTCGCCCAGCAGTCGATCCGCACCTTCTTCAACACCAGCGACCCGACCAAGCACTATGTGAAAACCGCGCTGTCGGTCCTCAACATGGGCTTCATGCGGGGCCTGTCCGCCGCCTACATGGAGGCGACCCCGGCCATCAACGACTGGCTGGCCGGCCTGATCTCCGCCGACGACACCTTCCGGTCCTGCGGCTTCTCGATCATCCGGGAACGAGCCGCCATCGGCTACCACCACCGCCAGTACGAGGCCGCCACCGCGAAGGGCTCCCCGTACCGCAAAATGCTCGCCGCCCTGTGGCGCGAGAGCCCCGTCCCGACCCTGGAACCCGGCCAGCGCCTGGCCACCATGGCGTCCCTCCTCCACACCGACCCCGACGGCGCCTCCTTCGCCAGCGCCCTCATCCAGGAATCCGGCCTCACCCCCGCCACCTGGCTGCGCCGCTACCTGGACGCCTACCTCACCCCGGTGCTGCACAGCTTCTACGCCTACGACCTGGTCTTCATGCCGCACGGCGAGAACGTCATCCTGGTGATCGAGGACGGCGCCGTCCAGCGCGTGATCTTCAAGGACATCGCCGAGGAAATCGCCGTCATGGACCCCACCGCGGTCCTCCCCCCGACCGTCGAACGCATCCGCGTGGACGTCCCCGAAGACAAGAAACTGCTCTCGATCTTCACCGACGTCTTCGACTGCTTCCTCCGCTTCCTCAACGGCATCCTGGTCACCGAGGGCCTCCTGGAGGAGGACACCTTCTGGCAGACGGTCGCCGACTCCGTCCTGGCCTACCAGCGATCCGCCCCCCACCTGGCGGACAAATTCGCCCAGTACGACATGTTCACCGAGGACTTCGCCCTCTCCTGCCTCAACCGCCTCCAGCTCCGCAACAACCGGGAGATGGTCGACCTCCAGGACCCGGCGGGGGCACTCCAGCTGATCGGCACGCTGAGGAACCCGATCGCCGAGTTTCGGGCGGAGGGCTGAAGCGTCCGGTGGCCCCTCGGGTGCTCCGGGCCGGGGCTTCGGGCCAGGGGCACCCCGGGCCCGAGCCTTCGGCGGCCCGGAGCACCCGAAACGATCCAAGTGCACGACCCGCTACACTGTGGCGGTGCGACGCGGCGGCACCACCATGCCGCCCTGACGCCGGGCCTCCGTGGGGCTTGTAGAAAACTCCGTCGCTGCAGGTCAATGCGCGGCGAGCAGCATGCTTCGGAACGCTAGACCTCAGATCCGGAAACGCAGTGCGAATTGCTGCAGGTCAGACCCGGAGCTCGCAAAGCATGGCGACGGCCAGCTCCTGGCCGAGGTTCCAACCGGCCGGGCCGACGAGGCGACGAGCAGGCTTGCTGGTGCCTTCACTTGAGTGACTATCAGCCAGCTCAGCGCTTCGCTCATACAGCGGCCGTCAGCTGGCCATGACTGGAGCCCGGGCCAACCGTGAAGCATGGGTATTTCCTGTCTGAGTACACGGCGCACCGTACTGATCGTTCTGCTGTCCCATGACAGCAGAACGATCCTGCTAGATCAGTCGACAAGCACGGCGACGTGGTGGCCGCTGCGGCTTGATGTGCCGCGGGGCAGCTCAAGCGCCAAGGTGATGCGCCGATGGCAGCGACAGGACACGGCACTGCGCAACCTTCACAGGGGCGGAGTAACCGGATATCTGACGACGACCGCCTCAAGCCCAGCGGGCCCGACCACCCAAAAATACCGGGTAATGATTTTCAAGCTTTCAGAGCCGACGACACCCGGCTCAGTGCCCCCTTCTGCTCAATGGTGGCCCATTACGCAGCTCAAGCAGGCCACACGTTTCCCCCGAGAGTTGGGCCTCTTCATGGAAGGATACGTCGAAGGCTGGATTCCGGACGGCAGAATCACTCTGGACAACTGATGCACGAGGTCGGCTTGGTTTATCCGGCGGCCGAGTCGTAGAGGCCAGTGCGCACATCCGCTCCTCACGGTGTGTTCAACCGACTGGACACTCGTCACGGAAGTTCGTCGAATCTCATCTGCCCAGATGTGATCTGCTGTCGATCCGCTTCACGGGCGCTGAGCAGCGCCTCCACGTGACCCACCGTGCGTACCAAGTGTGCGTCGTAGAGCCAGTGGAGATTCCCTTCGCGCTCCAGCCGGCCGCTGACATGCACGGCGAGGTTCTCCTCGTAGGCATGAATCGCCTCGTGGTACTCGTCGTCGTCGGCCAATCGGACACGTACCTTCCGCGGCTGGCCGGTTGTCAGGTTCTCGACGCCGAACACACCGGGGCTGTCGGCCTCTTTGCGAGCCAGCAAATGCACTCTGCCGGTGACTGAAACGAACTCGGAGTGCTCTGCGGCCGCTAGCCGGTGTGCGGCCTTCCCCAGAACCGGGGCGTCACCGCCCGAGAACTCATAGCGCGATACGGGCTCGTCGAATCCGCCTGGCATCGAGGTGTCCCACTCGATGGTGATGTCGGAACCGTCCGCGTCCTCCGCGATGCCGAGAACAGCTGTCGTCATCTCGTACGAGATGCCTTCCCGCACCCCTGCGTCGAAGCCAGACAGTGATCCACTGGACCGGAAGTGGCTGATCGCCTCGACGGTCGCCGCGAGGGCCTTCATCACGCTCTCGCTGACGTCACGGCTGAGGGCCCCAGCTGCCGCTCCTACGTCGAGGACCGGAGCGCTGGTCTTGCGGAGCGGGACGGTCGATGCAGAAGGGGCCAGGGCCTTGACGATGTAGCTGCCCGGTTCGGTCTGTCCCATCAGGACCGAGTCGAGGTAGCGATTCGCGAACTGCCCGTGCTTGTTGCCGAAGTGGCGTACGGGATCCACATAGGACTTGGCACCAGCGATCAGTGTGCGGCGTGCCGAGGAGATGAGCCGCTCGCCTTCTCGCCATGAGATCAGACCGCTAGGCAGTGCTGCTTCCTTGCGGAAGCGAAACTCGTCTATGGGATCCGTGAACAGGCGTGGGGCGATTGCTCTTGCCCAGACGTTCTTGTACGCGGGAGAGCTCGCCTGGGCCAGAACACCCTGCATGAGTTCGACGTACTCCGGGGCTTCCCGGTCCAGTGGGACCACGAAGGACCCGTACCGCGCGTCCTCGACGCCGGGAGGAGCAAGCCTGTTGTAGATACCTGTGCGGCGCCCAACCATGTGCCAGCCGGTCTCGAGAAGCAGAGAGGTAAGCCGTTCCGGGTCGACACGCCACAGGTCGGCTTCGGTCGACAGTTCAGTCATTGAGCGGCTCACCCCTCTCGATCTTCGTCATGATGGCGCTCAGCGCTTCCGCGTTGAAGAGGTTCACCGTGGAGATCCGCGCATACGGCTTCTCGACGCCCTCGGGTATCTCGGATCCTTCCAAGCTTGCCCAGTAGCACGCCTGCCTGACCTCGAGGTGCGAGTGCTGGGCAGAAGTCCAGTCGAGCTGTCCTTTTGGGACGGCCATGACCACCAGCAGCGACTTGATCCCTTTGCGTGGGCGCGCCAGACGCTCCATATAGCTCCGCTGTTCGAAACGGTAGCTGAATGAAGCCGCGCTGGCGCGAGGGGAGATCTGGGTCGTGCTCTTGAGCTGGACGTAGAAGCTCGTCTCTTCTCCGAGCGGGTCGGAGGAAGGACGCACGAGCATGGCGTCCATGCCGTACATATCGCGTTCCTGCTTGATGAAGAGGCAGCCCGCGGTCGCAGCAATGCTCTGCATGTAGCCCTCTTGGAGCTGCTCCATGCAGGTTGTGAACGTACGCCGGTCTACAGGGTTGGTCCTGCCACGCGTTACAGCCTGCGTCACAGGCGCCCCCTTGCTCCGCTTCCCCCGACGAGCGCAGCATACGTTCCCCCTCCGAGCCCCAGGAAGGTCACCTGTTCGTCACGGTAGCGGCGACCTCTGACAGTCCGCCCGGTTCGGAGCCGATCACCGACTCCGGGCAGGAGAAGGGATCCCTTTCCTCGACCGGGCTACCCCGCTAGGTGATCAAAGGCTCACGGATCCGCTCTTCCCTCCGGTCCTGGAACAGCCGGGACGGCGCGCGAGGGGAAGTTCGTGCGGGGAGCCACTTCTGTCACCCGGGCTTCGGCCGGGTCCAGGGGGTGAACGTCTGCGACTGGTCGTCGAGGGCCAGTTCACCCGCGAGTCGGACGGCTCGGGTAGCCGCAGTGGGGTGAGCGACTACTGGGCATGATGATTCCCGAGTGCTGAATGCGACAGAAGGCCACCACTGGGGAAACAGTTTCCTCTTATTCAATATCTCGAACAAATGGGCGATATCTGAGATCGGACCTGACTGAAGGGCGCCACGTTGGCTTGAAAGGCATCTGGCGTTGAATCTTTTGAATGACAGACTCGCGTCGTGAATCTGACAGCCCTACGATTCCTACTCTCGCCGATCACCAGTTGGCGGGCGATACGTATGGTGCGATCTTCAGGGTGGACGCTTTCTTTTGATGCCGCATGGCGAGCCACCCGTACCGCAACCTGCCCCGATGAGCGCGTGTACCAGTCGCGCGGCCACACCTCCGACCCCTCCGCCCCACCTCGGATGCATTAGTCGCACCCTGCCCCTCGCGTCACACGCGCCCCACATTGAGGATCGGACGGTCACATTCCTTATGGAAAAACGGTTCGAATTTCCGGAATCTGCTGCTGTTTCGCGCCACCTCGGATCACCCTGCGCGCGGATCACGGGCCGGTGACGGCATGAATGGCACCTCCGTTCCCGGCCTGATAAATCGTGTTCGAGAAAGGAAAATCCGTGTCCGATGCCATGGATCTGTCCATGGTCGCCAGCAGTGCTTTGCCCGCGACTTTCACCTTCCTCTACCAGCGGTTGGAGGCGCTGCTGTCCCGGCACCGCTCCGGAGGGCCAACCGCGCCCGAAGCTACGCCCGAGGTGCCTGCGCAACTCGTCGGCACTCTGCAGCTGCCCCTGCGGGCCGACCCGGACCGGCTGAACGTGCACCTGGCGACGTTGAATGCTCTCGCCCTGAGCATGGCGCACTACCAGCGGGCCTCCGAGCAGGTCGCAACCGGTGACCCGCTGCTGGCACAGACGCTCGGCCAGGTACGTGAAGTCCTGGAGGACGTGTACGGGCAGCGCTTCACCTTCGAGGGCGAGCGCCGGGCAAAATCCGGCCCCATCACGGAGCACCGGTACGAACGAGTGTCCGGCGAGGTCATCGGGATGGAGGCACAAGACACTATCCGAGGTGGCGTCAAGGCCCTCATCGACGCGAAGTCCGTGGAACGGGGCGCGAAGGTCGTGGGCATGAAGGCCCGCGTCATCGAAGGGCGTGACTGACCCCCCGCGTCCCTCTGGTCCGTTGTCTGCCCACCATCCACGAGGAGTTCCTGTATGACCGCCCCCGTCGACGACACCGAGACCCGTATCCCCTTCGCAGCAGGACCCGGTGAGCAAGGCGCGGGCGTCTCGGCGGACGCCCAGGACGAACGGGAACCAGAGCACTCCCGCCACACCCCGGACAGTGATATCTCCGGCTTCCGGACGGAGTCCGACCCGACGGCGGCACCGGTCGGCAGCGCCCAGGCTCCTGAGACAGAGACCGGAAGGCCGAAGCAGCCGCCTTCCGAAGATCCTGGCGCCGGCACCGGGGAAGGCCCACCGGCCGCGGCGGAGCACAGTGCCGGGACGCCTGCCCAACGCGGCGCTCCGCAGGTCGATGTCCACGCGGATACGAACCAGGGCCTGATGGTGGGCCAATGGTTCGAGTCGGTCCAGCGCCACAGCGGGGCACCGCTGCCGGCCAAGTGGGTGGACCAGCAGCTCGCGAACTACCTTCCGATCGACAACGAGAAGGAAGCCGATGAACGGCTGAAGAGGGACCGGGTCCTCGTTCTTGTTGCCGACGGACTGGGAAGCGGACGTTTGACCGCCGCCCTGCGTCTGTTGCACACGAGGGACGGAGTGCGTCTGACACTGCGCCGAGTGCGCCGCGAAACCGGTGACAGCTTCAGTATGGAAGGCCTGCGGGGACACAAAGAGACCGGTTGGATCCTGGATTTGCGGGACCCGGAGGAGAGCCTCCCAGCCACCTGCGATCTGGGCCTCGAATTGTGCGACGTGGACGACCTGGAGAACGACGGCTCCTACCTGATCGTGCTCGTTGGGACCGAGCTGTGGAACCGCATCGGCCACGACGCCGGCTCACTCGCCCTGGTGCCTCAACCACCCGACGGAGTCATGCTGTTCGTTCATTACCTGACCAGGGCCGGCGTCGCGAACCCCGGCATCTGGGCCGAGGACCACCGGTTCAGCAAGGACCTTCCACGGCTGCGCCCCGGACAGATCAAGAAATGGGCAGACGCCGTCGCGCTGAGCGAATCCCAGTATCTCGCTGCCGCCGGCGGCGGAAGCGAACTGAGCAAAGAAGGCTTCGAAAAGGTCGCGCAGACAGCCGGGCATGTCCTGTCAGGCTGGATCGACGTCCTGGCAGAATGGCACTCGTTCGGCATGCGCACCAGTTACGAGCGCAACTACCTGCTCCTTGCCGCGGTGTACGACGGGGAGCCGATCGAAGGCGTACACAGGAAGATCGCCTCCCTCGCCACGCGGTTCGGAGAGAAAGGGGAGCGGGCCGAACCGCTGTCGGGTCAGCAAGGACCTGGCCTGATCCAACTGGCTCGGCAGATCGAAGCGGAGCCACTCCCGGACGGCTCCATCCGCTTCCCTGGCCCCGGCTTCGCGGAAGCGGTCGTGCGCTACTTCTGGCGTGACCGGCCGGAACTCATCGACGCGTTCACCAAATGGACCGCCCAACTGTGCCTGGAACTGAAACACCCCCAGGGGTCGCAACTGGCCGCCCGGATGGCTCCCTGGGTACTCCACCACGTCCAGGCCACCCGGAAGACACGGCTGCTGCGCCTGGTAATCACCGGATGGGCTGCGGACGAAAACCTGACCCCGCACGCGCACGAACTCCTGGTAGCCGCCAGCCTCGATCCACAGATCGGCCAAATGACCCTCAAAGCCATCGGCACATGGGGGTCCCACGCGGAGACCACCGCAGAACTCCAGAAGACACTGGCACGGGTCTTCCAGTCCCTCGCCCCCGTTCACCCCCAGAGGATGCTCCGCCGCCTGGGCGAACTCGCGCTGTCCCGCGAACCAGGAGTGGCTGAGGCCGTCGGGGAAGCCATCAACCATCTGTGGGGAGACGATCAGCTGCGCCCCAAGCTCCTCCCCATCCTGACCGGCTGGTTCGGCAGCGGTCAGGAGTCCCTCCGCAAAGCCGCCGGCAGCGCCTTCATGAATCTGGCCCTGCAACTCGACAACAGCGGCCAGCCTACGCTGCTCGGCACCAGCGGGACCCCCGTCGCCGACTGGGTGCTCGGGGGCTGGCGCGCTGTCCTGGAAGCCGACGAGCCCAGCAACCTGGCCCGCCGAGCCTGCACCGTGTGGCTGGACGCCGCAGCAGTCCACAACCACGCGACGGAACGCACCCTGGACACACTCGTACGCGCCGTCCACGAAACGGCCACCGTCGACCTGCGCGGCCAGCGCTTCTTGAACCTGGTGCGTCTTGCTGAACACTGGATGCTCCAAGGCGGCGCTCTCGACGAAGAAGGACGAAATGAGATCCGTGCGGATCTGATGCGCCGCACAAGCCTCGCGGACCCGCACCGAGCGCAAACACGCAGCGGTCCCCCAGGTGTTTAGACGCCGCACCCCACCCGCCCGCTCCGGCCCCGTCGATCTCGCCTTCACCGCCGCGAGTGCGGAGGGCGGCTACCGATTCGATGTCCACGCCACCGGCCAGTGGCTGGAGACAGGTGCGCCCTTCCACCAGAATCCGGCAGCAGCAGCCGCGTGCCATGTCCTGCACCGTGTAACCGAGTTGGCCGCCGTCTGCTCGGTCCTCTCCCATGCCGAGCTGGAGTATCGCGCGAACGCATTGCTGGGACAGCCCGCGGATCTGGCCAGCGCGAGCGTGCGCGTGCAGTGGGTCGCCGTGCACGTCCATGCCCGGCCGGAAGATCTGATCGACGCCCAGACACACGAGCGCCTGCGGGCGAAAGCACGTGCCGCTCAGGAGGAACAGCAACTGCGCGTCGCCCAGTACGTCGGCTTCCGCGACCTGCTGCGCGAGGACCCGACCATCGCGCTGGCACAGTTGCTGCTGGAGAACCCGGCCGCGTTCACTCCTCAGACGGTGAACACCATGGGCGAGATCGCCAGGCAGGTTGCTTCCCACGCGCCGGGGGCCGCGTGGGTAGAGACCGCACGCCTTCTGGAGAAGTCC
Organism: Streptomyces sp. 11-1-2; assembly: GCF_003595545.1. Classification (NCBI taxonomy): domain Bacteria; kingdom Bacillati; phylum Actinomycetota; class Actinomycetes; order Kitasatosporales; family Streptomycetaceae; genus Streptomyces; species Streptomyces sp. 11-1-2. The sequence continues at coordinate 6,756,081 of NZ_CP022545.1, read as the reverse complement.
TTCGGAGGGCTGCCCGCGGATGCACAGCAGTTCATCGTCGACCGTCTGTGCACGGTGCTGATGGAGTTCGGTGCCAAAGCGCCGGCTGAACGTCTGCGGACGGTGCACCGCGTCACCGAAGCCGGGGACTGCGAGGGGACAGACACCTGACTCCACGCTCCAGCAGGTCGGCCGAGACCGGGCGTCCGTTCGGACTCGTGATACTGGCCCAGCCATTCACGGTGCGCTTCCGTTCGGTGGACCGAAGCGGGCCCCCACGCCCCCGACATCAGCACCCATCTCCCATCGGCCGAACCCGTTCAATGTGCAACGACGGATGTGCTCACGCGCCTATCCGGCTACCGCCCTCATGCGGCGTCGAGGGCTGCGCCCCCACCTACGCAGCACGACAGCACACTGCCTGCTTCACCTGGAGGTGGCGTACACCAAAACTGGGCCGAACCCTCCCTGTCAGACTCTCGTGAGACATGAGGACAATCGAGTCTTCTGTTGTTAGTAGGGCGAGAACAGGATCTTTCGAGCGTGACGCTGAGCAATGCCGATCTCCTGGCCGGTGTGGCCGATGATGAGGTCGTGGGCAAGAAGAAGCGCGGTCCCCGCGCGGGCGGGCCGAAGCGGCGGACCTTCACCGCGGAGTACAAGCTGCGGATCGTGGAGGAGTACGAGCGGCTGACCGAGCCGGGCGCGAAGGGCGCGCTTCTGCGCCGTGAGGGGTTGTACCACTCGCACATCATCGACTGGAGGACCGCCCGGGACGCGGGCGCACTGGATGCGCTGGCCGCCAGGCCGTCCGGACCGACGGGCAAGAGCGCGGCCGAGAAGGAAGCCGAGCGGCTGCGGGGGGAGAACGAGAAGCTGGCCGCAGAGCTGGCCAAGTCCCAGAAGGCGCTGGCCATCCTGGGAAAAGCACACGAGCTCTTGGAACTGCTCTCCGAGAGCGAGGACTCCGAGCCCAAGCGGAGGAAGTGATCACCGAGGCGTTCGCCGCCCTGGAGTCGGTCGTCGGGATCAAGCCGGCCTGCGAGCTGACCGGCCGCTCGCGGGCCACCGTCTACCGGCAGCGCCACCCCAAGCCCCGCGTGGCCGGGCCGCGCCGGCCGCCGGCAACGCACCCGGCGGCCCTGTCCGAGCTGGAACAGGCACGGGTACTGAGCGTGCTGCGCTCGCAGCGGTTCGTGGACAAGTCCCCCGCGCAGATCTGGGCCACCCTGCTGGACGAGGGCACCTACCTGTGCTCGGTGTCCACGATGTACCGGCTGCTGCGTGAGCACGGTGAGGTCCGCGAGCGCCGCGCGCAGGCCGCCCACCCGCCCAGGACCAAGCCCGAGCTGGTGGCCACCGGCCCGAGCCAGGTGTGGACCTGGGACGCCACCAAGCTCAAGGGCCCCGACCGCGGGATGTACTACGACCTGTTCGTGATGCTCGACATCTACTCCCGCAAAGCGGTCCACTGGCTCGTCGTGCCGCGCGAATCGGCCGCACTGGCCAAGGAGTTCATCGAAGACGCCTTCCGCGCCAACGGCGGGGTCGTCCCGGACGTGGTCCACGCCGACCGGGGCACCTCGATGACCTCCAAGCCAGTCGCCCAGCTGCTCGTCGATCTGAACATCGTCCGCTCGCACTCACGGCCACGCGTGTCCAATGACAATCCGTACTCGGAAGCAAACTTCAAGACCCTGAAGTACTGCCCGGTCTTCCCCGACCGGTTCGGCTCACTGGCCGACGCCCGCGCCTTCTGCCAGCGGTTTTTCACCTACTACAACACCGTCCACCGGCACTCCGGCATCGGACTGCACACCCCCGCATCCGTCCACGACGGCACCGCAGTCACGATCCGAGCCCGGCGGGCCGACGTCCTGGCCGACGCCTACGCCACCAACCCGCACCGGTTCCGCCGAAGACCGACGCCACCCCGCCTCCCGAAGGCGGCCTGGATCAACCAACCCGCCAAGGAGAAGCATCAGGAAGAACCCGCAGCCTGACGTGTCTCACCGAAATTGACAGGCACCGCTCAGCGATGTCGAGCGTGACTTCCATCGCGCCGAATACCTTCAGCAGATCCCTGAACAGACCCTCGCCCACCAACTGGTCTACCCCTACCGAAGCGACTCTGAATCCGTCCACAGCCAATTCGACCGAAGCTTGTGGAACCAGCGCATGATCTCCTACGGCCTCGAACGCCAAAGAGTCTTCGTCCTCGGCTTCGCACTCGCTCAGAACGCCACAAGCCGACGCGTCCACAGCGAACGGCACACCACCGCGCAGGACGATCGGTCCGGAATCGCCATGTCCGGTAAGGCGACATGATCAGCCATGCAGCATCGTCTGGCTTCGACATCGTTGCCTGGTCACACCCGCCAAGTGAGTCCGGCCCCAGGTCCGGCAGGCCGGTCGGCGTGCCGAGCGGGGCCGCGACCCCCGTCGAGCAGGGCCGGGACGAGCAGCAAAGCGCCGGACGGTTTCCTGTCCTGGCGTGCAGCAGGCGCATCCCGGTCGGCATCCGCAGGCGTCCCCGCCCTGAGGCGGGAGATTGCCTGCGGTGGCGGGCGGGACGGCACAACAGCCTTCCCGGCGCCCTGTACCCGGTAGACGCCGGCGGAACGCGTGCACGCATCGTGGGCCAACACGCCGCAGGACCTTGGGCTCACAGTCTGGAAGAAGAGTGTCCAGGATCACCGGGATATGTCACCAGTCTCCTCTCCCTGAGTCGCCGGCGGTTCGAGTCGGTACCCGTGTCCGCGCAGGGTGGTGAACTCGGGCAGGGCGACGGGCGCGTGTGCGGCGGACGCGGCCGCCTGCAGTCGGCGACGCAGGGAGGACATGGTGACGTCCAGGGTTTTCGTTGGGCCGAACCAGTTTTCGTCCCACACCCGCGCCATAAGCGTCTCCCGGGAAACCGCCTGCCCCGGGTGTTTGACGAGGACGGCGAGGAGTTCGAACTCTTTCGGGCGCAGTTCGACCTCGCGGTCAGCGAGGCGGCAGCGGCGTGCTGTGATGTCCACGGTCAGGTCGCCGATGCGGACCGGTTCACTTGGTCCGGGCGGGCCGGCCGGGCGGCGGCGCAGATGGGCGCGGAGGCGGGCGAGCAGCACGGTCAGGCTGAAGGGTTTGACCAGGTAGTCGTCCGCGCCCGCGTCCAGGCCCACGATCACGTCGATCTCCTCGCTGCGGGCGGTCAGGATGAGGATGAGGACATCGGGGTGCTCGTCGCGCAGTTGCCGGGCGACATCGATGCCGTCGACGTCGGGGAGGCCGAGGTCGAGGAGGACGACGTCGATGGGGAGCCGGGCGGCCTCGGCCAGGCCGGAGCCGCCGGTCCGGGTCCGGGTCACGGTGTAGCCGTTGGACCGCAGCCCTGCTTCCACATGCTGTCCGATGACCTCGTCGTCCTCGATGAACAGTACGGATACCGCGTCCTTGGCCCCTGTCATCCGCATGCTCCGAAGCGTAGAGCGGGTGACCGCCCGGGGGCGCGCGGACGGTCCGCTGTCAGAGTTCACGCAGCTCTTCTACGGCCGGCCGGGTGGATCTGCGGACTCCGCTCAGGGCCGCGCCGGCGATGGCCGCGAGGGCTGCCGCCAGGGTCAGAGCCAGATACGGCCAGGGCACGGCCACGGCTTCCGGTGGTGGATCGAAGACGCCGGTGAGTACCTTGACGAGCATCTGGGTCAGGGCCCAGCCGATGAGCGCGCCTCCGGCCAGGCCCGCCGCGGTGAGCGTGGCGGCCTCGCTGAAGACCAGTCCCTTGAGCTGCCGCCGCGTGGCGCCGAGGACGGTGGCGATGGCGAAGGTGCGGCGCCGTTCGGCGAGGCCGAGGGCCAGGACGATGCCGCCCGCGCCGGCCGCCAGAAGGACCGCGAAGGCGAGTTCGATCCGGGTGAGCCCGGACAGGTCCACGGAGGTGAGGCTGGATCCGACCTGGGACCGGGTTTGGGTGATGTCGGTGATCTTCGCGGTGGTGCCGAGTTGGTGGCGCAGCCGCGTGGCGACGGCCTTCTGGTTGCCGCCTCCGGTGTCGACCAGGAAGGTGCCGACCGCGTCGCTGCCGGTGGTCTTGGCGATGTAGCCGGCGTTGGCGACGAAGAAGCTGTCGCGCGGTGCGGTGGGGAATTCCTTGACGACGCCAGCGTAGTGGAACGGCACAGTGCGGAACGTCTTGGTGTGGGCGTCTTGCAGCCGCAGCTTGAGTGTGTCGCCGGGGGCCAGCTGGAAGTCCTTGACGGTCTCTTCGCTGACCAGGAGGGAGTCCGGCCGGGCGGCCAGTTTGGACATCAGGCTCTTGGCGCTGCCGCCGGCGAAGTAGGCGTTTTGCAGGGAGGTGGCGGAGGTGACGGTGGAGGGCCGGACCCCGTACAGGTCCTGCAGATCAGCTCCGACGTAGGCGAACCGGTGCTGAAGCGGTTCCACGTGGCGCACCCCGGGGATCGCCGCCAGAGGGTTGGCCGCGCTGGGTCCGGTGCGGGAGCCCGGTGACTGGGTCACCGTCACATCGGCGCCGTTGGTGAGCCGGGCGTCGACCTCGGCCTGCTGCTGGTAGGTGGAGTTGAACGCCGCGGTGGACACGGCGAAGGACAGGGCCAGCGCGAGCAGCACAACGGCCCGGGCCAGCGGGCGGCGCTGCCGGGACAGGCTCGCCGCGGTGGTTGCGGCCATGGCACCGGTCAGTGGCCGGACCAGCCGGGCGAGCGGACGCCGGCCGTAGGTCAGGGCGAGCGTCACCAGGCGCCACAGCAGAAGGGCGGAGCCGAGCCAGAGCAGGGCCGGCCCCAGGAAGGCCCAGTACGACACGGAGATGGTGGGGACGCCTTCCGGCGCCAGGACCAGGGAGTAGTTGTTGGAGCTGGATGCGCGGAAGACGAAGTAGGAAACGGCCAGCAGGATGAGGTCCGGGTAGAACTTCATCCAGCGCGGGGTGCCCGCCCGGCCCACCACCCGGCGGGCCTCGGTGAGGGTGCCCTGCCGCAGATCGCGCACCGCGGGCACCAGGACGGCCGCCGCGGCGATGACCAGCCCCAGCAGCACGGCGAGCGCGAACCAGCCGGCCGCCGATGCCGCGGTGGAGCCGAAGGACGCCGTACCGAAAGCGGCCCGGCCCACGCCCGCGGCGATGCCGAGGCCCAGCAGACCGCCCGCCACGCCGACGGCGGCCGCCTCGGTCACCGCGAGACCGACGACCTTGCGGGAGCCGAGCCCCCGGGTGCGCAGCAGGGCCTGCTCGCGCCGTCGCCGGTCGGCTCCGGCTCCGGCCACCGTCGCGGTCAGCAGGGCGGCCAGCACCGCCCCGGGCACGCCGAGGAAGAGGAAGAGGATCTGGGCGTAGAGGGCGTCCTGGCGTGCGCTGTCGAGCGCGGCGCCGAGGTTGTCGCCGACCAGCCCGCCACCGGCGGTGCGCGCCTCGGTGTTGTGCGCGGCACCGGTCACCGCGGTGTACGCGGCGGCGGGGTCGGCGGGCAGCCGGGCGTCCCGGGCGACATGGATCTGTGTGGTGACCGCGGCCGGGTCGGCGGCCTTGATGGGCGCCGTGGTTCTGGTGAACTGTGCGGCGGGCAGCAGGATGACGTTGTCGGGTGGCGCGGTGGGCTGGGTCTGGGGTGGGGCGCCGACCTTCTGGAAGAGGGAGTCGGCCTGGGGCAGGTCGACCACTCCGGCCACCTTCACATGTGCCGGTCCGCCTCCCGGACGACCGATGGTGATGGTGTCCCCGGGGGCGACATGCAGATTGGCCGCGGTCTGCTGGGCGATGAGCACCCCGGATGCGCTGCCCGTGAGCTGCCGTATCTCGCCGGGGAAGGCGGAGCGGTAGCCGGGTGGCAGGCCGAGCACGACACCGGGGCCGGTGCTCTGGGTGGATCCGCCGGTCCTGGCGTGGAAGCCGGTGCTGTGCGCGAATCCGACGGGGAGCGCGGTGCGCGTGCCGGGCGCGGACCGTACGGTGTGCAGCACCGTGGCGGGCTTGGCGCCGGGCTGGACCTGGACCTGCCAGTCGACCGCGACCGAGCGCACGGCGCGGTCGGTCATGGTGGATTTGGAGGCGGTCAGAAAGGAGCCGAGTGCGGCGACCAGCGCCACGGCGAGTGAGATGCCGAGCGCGGCGGCGAGGAGCCGGCCGCTGCGGCGCCGGACGAGCCCGGACAGCCAGGTGATGATCACGACGTCTCCCCTTGTGTCGCGTTCGGCCGCGCCCGCGGCGCGGTGCGTGGCCCGGACGCTCCGGGGGCGGGGAGCGTGGTGGCCAGCCGCCCCTCGTGCATGGGCCAGCGCTCGGTGAGGCGTTCGCCGACGGTGGGATCGTGGGTGGTCACCACGAGCGCGGCGCCCAGTTCGGCCGCCGTGTCCAGCAGGACGTCCACCACATGGCGGCCGGTGGCGCGGTCGAGCTGTCCGGTGGGTTCGTCGGCGAGGACCACCCTCGGGCGCAGCGCGAGCACCCTGGCCACCGCCACCCGCTGCGCCTGTCCGCCCGAGAGTTCTTCGGGCAGCTTGTCGGCGAGGTCCGCGACGCCGACGGCGTCGAGGGCGGACAGCGCGCGGCTGCGGGCCTCGGACTCCGAGGTGCCCGACAAGGCCAGCGGCAGTGCGGCGTTCTCCACCACGTCGAGGGCCGGGATCAGGCTCGGGGACTGGAAGACCACGCCGATGTCCCGGGCCGTGGCAGGGCGGCCGAGGGCCGGCCAGGCGATCTTCCCGCTGGTGGGCCGCTCCAGTCCGGCCATCAGGTGCAGCAGCGTGGACTTGCCGGATCCGGAGGGGCCCATGATGGCGATGCGGTCGCCGGCCCGTACCTGGCAGGTGGCGCCGTGCACCGCGACGACGGCGTGCTCGCCCTGGCCGTAGGTGCGGGCGGCGTCGCGGCAGTCGATGAGGGTGTCGATGAGGATGGTGTCGGTGCCGGGGGTGTTCACGGCTGGATCCTTCCGTCGCGCAGGACGAGCACCCGGTCGGCGAAGCCGACGACCTCGGTGTTGTGGGTGACGACAAGAACGCCGCGACCGGCGTCGGCCCGGCTCTTGAGCAGGTCGAGCACGCGTTGTTCGGTCCGTCCGTCCAGTTCGCCGGTGGGTTCGTCGGCGAGGAGCACATCGGGGTCGTTGGCCAGGGCGACGGCCAGCCCCGCGCGGGCCAGTTCACCGCCGGCCAGCTCATGCGGCAGGGCGTGGGCCCGGCCGCTCAGGCCCACCCCGTCGAGCAGGGCGGCGATATCGGACGCACCGCCACGGCGCCGTCCGGCGGCCGCCTGGGCGAGTCGGATGTTCTCCCGTACGTCCAGATGGGCGATGAGGTTGCCGGACTGCAGCAGGACACCGATGCGGCGGGCGCGCAGCCGGGCCCGCTGGGCCTCGGGGCGATGGCTGATCCGCTCCCCACCGACGTGGACATGACCTCCCGCCGGTTCGTCCAGCCCGGCCAGGCAAGCCAGCAGGGTGGACTTGCCCGAACCGGAAGGGCCGATCACGGCAACGGTCTCGCCGCGCTGGACATGGAGGGACACCCCGCGCAGCGCGAGGGTCTCCTCCTCGCCGGTTCGGAAGAACCGGTAGAGCTCCCTGGCATCGAGGGCGGTCCCCCCGTTGGGCCGTGCGGCTGCCGTGGAGGTGGTGGTGGTCATCACTGCCACCGGAGCGAATCGCTGACGATGCGCCAGGGGTCGACGTTGTCGGCGCCGGTCGGGCCGGTCAGGGTCAGGACGACCTGCCGGCCGTTATGGAAGAACACGTACCGCTCCACCGAGTCACGCACGCTCTTGCCGGTCACCTGGTTGGGGGCCGAGTCCGTCCGGTAAGTGATGTGGACGGCCTGTCCGGCCCTTCGGTGGACGGTGGTGACACCGCCGAGGGCGAAGTGCGTGGCCTGCTTGCGGAGGGCCGGAGCCATGTGTGCCTTCACCGACTGGACGGTGGGCGCGGCCCCGGCGGAACTCTGCGAGACCTCGACCTTGTTGAGCTTGTCACTGAAGGTGGTGGTGCCATGGGCGGAGGAGCGGGACCAGCCCTCCGGCACCTTGACCGTGAACCCGCCGGCGGGCGGCCGGTAGGCGACGTACACCTGGTTGTCGGGGATGTCGCCCGGCGGGTTGGACTCGGTGGGAGCCGGGCCGGTCCGCTGGGTGGACGACGAGCCGGAAGGGGCCTTGGAACCGCTGTGGGAGCCCCCGCCGGAGCCGGAGCAGCCGGCGACCACCGCGGTGGTCAGGGCGACGACGGCGGGAAGGGCGAGGATGGCTCGCTTGTTCATGGTGTCCTCCACATAGGCGAACCGCTGGTGGTCTCCGACGCTAGGGAGGAGGCGGTAAACGCTCGCCGTGACGACGGTTAGACGACGGCAAAACCGGCCGGTGGCGTCCCTGCCTCGGCCTCACCGGGCGCGCCCACGCTCATGATGGGCGTATGAGACAGCGCGTGATGCGGGTGGCCGTGGTGGCGGTGCTGGTGGCACTCGTCCTGCTGGCCACGCCGCTGGCGCTCGGGATCCAGACGTCCTTCTTCGCGGACGAGCGCGATGAGCTGGAGCGCGTGGCCCTGGCGGCCGCCATCCATGTGCCCCCGCAGTTCGTGGCGGGCGACCATGTGGAACTGCCCGCCCATGAGCGGGGAACCGATGTCGGGGTGTACGACCTCTCCGGGCGGCTGCGCGACGGCAGCGGTCCCAGGAAGGCGGACGCGATCACCCAGGCGGCCCGGGGCGGGGCGGTGACCCGGGGGCGCGGCGACCACCAGATCGTGGTGGCCGTGCCCATAGCGACCGGGGAGCAGGTGATCGGTGTGGTCCGCGCCTCGACCGGGGCACAGCAGGTCTGGCATCGCGTCATCCTGGCCTGGCTCGGCCTGGCCGGCACCGCCCTGGTCGCGCTGGTCACGGCCGTCGTGGTGGCACGACGGCAGGCGCGCACGCTCACCGCACCGTTGGAGGCGCTCTCGGCGAAGGCCGGAGCGGTGGCGGACGGGGATCTGACCGCGCGCGCCGAAGGCAGCGCGATCGCCGAGATCGACCAGGTGGCGCGCACCCAGAACGCCATGGTCGAGCAACTGGCCCGACGGCTCGATCACGAGCGCCACTTCACCTCCAACGCCTCCCATCAGCTGCGTACCCCGCTGGCCGGCCTGCAGCTGGGTCTGGAGGCGGCCGCCGCCGATCCCGACGCGGATCTACGAGCGGCGGTGACGGAGGCCCTGGAGCAGGTACGGCATCTTCAGCGGACTGTGGACGAGGTACTCCGGCTGGCCCGGGCGACGCCACGCCCCGGCGTTCCCGCGACCGCCCGGACCGCCGCCGAGGTGGTCGAGGGGGCGGAGCGCCGCTGGCACGGCACGTTCGCCGCCGAGGGCCGTCGTCTGGACTTCGGCGTCGAGCCCGGGGGCGGGGGCCTGCGGATCCCCGACCGCACCGCAGAGCAGATCCTGGACGCCCTGCTGGACAACGCCCTGCGCCACGGCCGCGGCACGGTCAAGGTCACGGTGCGCGAGCTGGAAATTGCGGTCGCCGTGGACGTGTCCGACGAGGGCTCGCTGACGCTCGACCGGCGGGCCGCCTTCGAACGGGGGGCGACGACATCGCGGGCCGGCAGTGGCATCGGCCTGACACTGGCGCGGGAAATGGCCGAGGCGGCCGGAGGGCGGCTCACCCTCGCCCGGACGGCGCCCACCACCTTCACCTTGCTGCTGCCGGTCGCGGAGCCACCGCCGCCACCGGAGTAAGCCGTCACAGGGGGAGGCGGGCGGCCGAAGATGACCGCCCGCCTCGGATGAGGTCCGGGGCTTCTTCCTACTCGTTGCCCTCGGACTCATGGTTGGCCTGGGAGCCGGAGTCGTTGTGACCGCCGGAGCCGTCCTCCTGGCCGCCCTTCTGCTCGCTCTCGCCCTTCTGCTCGCTCTCGCCCTTCTTCTCGCTCTCGCCCTTCTTCTCGCTCTCGCCCTTCTTCTCGTGCTCGCCGCCGCTCTTGGAGGTGGAGGGGCCCGGAGGGGTGGGCTGCTGCGCCGTGGTGGACACCGAGGACGAGGGGTGGGACGGCTGCGCGGCCGCCATGGCGGTACCGCCACCGACAACGGTCGTGACGATGGCCGCGGCGGACGCGGCGAGTACGGCTGCCTTCTTGCGCGTGTTCATGTTCAACCTTCGCTTTCGGTACCGGACGGACCTTCCAACCGGAATGCGCTCATCCTGTACCGGGGCAGCTGAGAGGAGCCTGAGGCGAGGTGGCGGAGGTCATGGAACCCTCCAGGGGTCCCTCAGCGAGCTCTCAGCTTGCTTCTCCCGCAGCCCCTTACGCTGAAAAAGAATATTCGGGGCATAGAGGAGAGAAAGGCGCACCATGCGTGTCCTCGTCATCGAAGACCATCCCACGCTGGGGCGTGCCCTGATCCATGGACTCACCATCGAGGGGTTCGCCGTGGATCTCGCCACGGACGGAGAGGAAGGACTGCACAAAGCGGGCGAGACCGCCTATGACGCCATCGTGCTGGACATCATGCTGCCGCGACTCAATGGCTACGACGTGTGCCGGCGGCTCCGGGCGGCGGAGGACTGGACCCCCGTGCTGATGCTCACCGCCAAGGACGGCGAGTACGACGAGGCCGACGGGCTGGACATCGGGGCGGATGACTACCTCACCAAACCCTTCTCCTATGTCGTTCTGACCGCCCGGCTGCACGCTCTGATCCGCCGGGGCTGCAGCCCAAGGCCCGCCATCCTGCGTGTCGGGGACCTCCTCCTGGACCCGGGGGGCCGCACCTGCGTGCGCGCCGGAACTCCCATCGAGCTGACCACCCGCGAGTTCTCGCTGCTCGAATATCTGGTGCGCCACGAGGGCCAGGTGGTGAGCAAGCAGGAGATCCTCACCCATGTCTGGGCCGAGCACTTCGATCTGGACCCCAATGTCGTCGAGGTCTACATCGGCTATCTGCGGCGCAAGATCGACGCTCCCTTCGAGGCGCGGTCCATCGAAACCGTCCGCGGGGCGGGGTACCGCCTCGCGGCGAGTGGCGGGTGACCCATGGGAACCCCCGCCGCGCCCCTGGCCTCCCGCAGGGCCTCGACGACGTCACGGACGCGCACCCGGCTCCCCCGCTGGCCCAGGTTGGGCCTGCGGATACGGCTGACACTCGCCGCCACGCTCGTCACCGCGCTCGGTCTGTGCCTGGCGGGCGCGCTGCTGGTGGTCAGCCAGCGCGCCTCGCTCATCCGCAGCCTGGACGACAGCGCCCGGCAGCGTGCGCTGATCATCTCAGCCGCCCTGGACAAGGGCCGGGCGGTGCAGCCGCTGCCCGCCTCCGGCACCGGTGACGACGTGACCCAGATCGTCGACCACCGGGGCCGGGTGATCGCGGCATCCGGGAACGTTGCGGGGGAACCCGCGCTGTTCCGGACGCCGAAACCGGCCCCCGGCAGCGAACCGTCGGTGCGCACCGCCCACGGGGTGCCACTGGGCGACCAGGGGACCTACCGCGTCGCCACTGTGTCGGCCGGATCGACGCAGGCCCCCGAGACCGTGTACGTGGGGCTCGCCACCGCCCAGGCCGACCGCAGCGTGGACGAGCTCGTCGCCAAGCTGGCCGTGGGCCTTCCGGTACTGACAGCCCTGCTCGCCGCCGCCGGATGGCATATCACCGGGCGGGCGCTGGTGCCGGTGGAGCGACTCCGCCGCCAGGCTGCCGAGATCACCGCCACCGACCTGCACCGCCGGCTGGATCTGCCGCCGGTCGCCGACGAGGTGAGGCGGCTGGGGGCCACCCTCAACGATTTGCTGGCCCGGCTCGACGAGGCCACTGCCCATCAGCGGCAGTTCGTGGCCGACGCCGCGCATGAACTGCGCAGCCCGGTGGCTGCCATCCGAGCCGAACTCGAGACCGCCGCCCGCCACCCCCACACCGACTTCTCCACCCGGCTGCCCGATCTGCTGGAGGAGACGGTCCGGCTCGGCCGGCTCATCGACGACCTCGTACGGCTGGCCCGCCTGGACGCTACTCCGGCTGCCGCACTCACGGCCGATGTCGACCTGGACGACCTGGTTCGGGCCGAGGTGCGGCGGCTGCACGTCCGCCCCGGTGTGGCCGTCGTCCGCGGCCGCATCCGCCCCGCCCGCGTCCGCGGGGACGCCGACGCCCTGTCCCGGGCCGTGCGCAATCTGCTCGACAACGCCGTCCGGCATGCCCGCCACCGGGTGGAGGTCACCCTGGACACCGCGCGTGGCGAGGCGGTGCTGAGCGTCCAGGACGACGGCGCCGGTATCGCACTCGCCGACCGAGAGCGGGTCTTCGAACGGTTCACCCGGCTGGATGACGCCCGCAGCCGGGACGCCGGAGGCTCCGGGCTGGGACTGGCGATCGTGTGGGAGGTGGCCACTCATCACGGCGGCCGCGCATGTGTGGAGGACGGCGGTCCGGGAGCCCGGCTGACACTGCACCTGCCCCTTTCGTAAGGGTTGGCGTGGTTTTCGTCAGATGTTGCCGTGGCCTGACTCTCGCCGCGGTGAGCGTTAACGGCCCCCTCTCCAGCGTGGAGAAGATCAGTGGTTCGCCCATGCGGAGGGAACACGACCGCCGCCGGACACTGTCGGAGGCGGTGCGCCGGTCGTGCCTCGGCTCGTGAGGGCGGGGCGTTCGCCGGCCGGGCAGGACCGGGACGCGACGGGCCCCGGGGCGGACGCCGGCGGCACGGCGGCCGCCCGCTGGCCGGGCCGACCGGATGGGGCATGTGGTAAGACCGGTCCGGGGCCGTCCGGGGCGGGCGGCGGATCGACGGATAAATCCGGCGAAGGCGCGGCGGGCAGGTGAACTACCAGGCGGGCTCCGCCGAGGCCGCCGTCGGCGAGGGGTGGGTCCTGGTCGGCGTAGGCGACGCCGCCGTGGGCGGTGACGACCTTGCCGACGATGGCGAGGCCGAGGCCCGAGCCGCCGGCCTCGCGGGAGCGCGCCTCGTCGAGACGGGTGAAACGCTGGAAGACTCGGGTCCGGTCCGCGGCCGGGATACCCGATCCATCATCGCTGACGGTGAGTTCCACGGTGCCGCCGCTCTCGCCCAGGGCCACGCGGACGTGCCGTTCGGCATGGCGACGGGCGTTGTCCAGGAGATTGCGCACGACACAGCGCAGCGCCTCGGCGTCGCCCCATACGCGGCCTCCCGAGACCCGCCGGGCGTCGATCTCCGCCCAGGCCAGGGAGCGCTGCCGACGGATCTCGGCCAGCACCACCTCATCCAGGTCGATGACACGCGCGGCCTGTGATCGCGGCCGGGCGGGATCCTCGCTGCGGGCCAGCGCGAGGAGGCCCTCGACGAGGTCGTGCAGCCGCTCCACGTCTTCCAGTAGGGCGGCGGCCACCTGCGGGTCACGGTCCGGATCGGGGTAACTGGACATGACCTCCAGCTGGGCGCGCAGCGCGGTCAGCGGGCTCCGCAGTTCATGCGCGGCGTCGGCGACGAAGCGGCGTTGCGCGACGGAGGCTTCGTCGAGGCGGGCGAGCATGTCGTTGAGGGTGACGCCCAATGCCTGGATCTCGTCCTGACAATCGGGCAGGTCCAGGCGGCGGTGCAGATCGGTCGCGGTGATGTCCGCGGCCTGGCGGCGCAGTGTTTCCACCGGGCGCAGAGTGCGGCCGGCCGTGAGCGAGATCGTCCAAGCCACCAGCGCCGTCAGCGCGGGGACACCGATCACGAGGCCGGTGGTCAGGCTGGACAGTGTGTGCTCGGCCTGGGCCAGGGACACCGCCACGACGATGGTGGCGGGCCGGTCCCCGATACGGGTTGGCCGGGCCAGTACGCGGAAGTCCCCTCCGTCGCCGATCTTAAGGTCGTGGAGGGTCGTGGCATGGCCCGCGACGACCTGCGGGGGAAGGGGGTTCGGGAACCCGCTGGGGCTGCCCGGGCCCGTGTCGTAATCGGAACTGGCCCGTACCTTCCCCGAGGCATCGAGCACCTCGACCACGTCGGCGTCCCCTCCGTTGGACGGGATGAGGGAACGCAACTGGTCGTGCCTGATGAGAGCCGAGACGTCGGACAGCCGCTGGCGCCCTGTGGTGTCCAGATCGCGCCACATCGAATACTTGAGGCCGAGCAGCAGCCCGAGACCGGCCGCGACCATCGCGATGGCGACGGCCGTCGTGGCCCATATGGTGACCCGCGTACGCAGGCTCAGCTTTCTCGTCAGCCGTCGCACCTGCACGAAGGACAGGCGGTCGGCGAGACGGCGCCGGGACACTCAGCCGCCCTTCCCGTCCAGTCGGTAGCCGACGCCCCGTACGGTTTCGACGGCGGACCGGCCGTACGGGGTGTCGATCTTGCGCCGGAGGTAGCCGACGTAGACCTCGACGATGTTCGGGTCGCCTTCGAACCACGCGTCCCAGACCTGAGCGAGCAGGTCGGTCTTGCTCACCACCGTGTCGGGGTGGCGCAACAGGAACTCCAGCAGTCCGAACTCGCGCGGCGTCAGGTCGAGGGTCTCCTCCCCACGACCGCACCGGTGGGCGGCCGGGTCCAGCCAGAGATCGCCCGCACGGAGAACCGGCGGCCGCTGGGGGGCGCTGCGGCGCAGCAGCGCGCGGATCCGGGCCAGCAGCACCACGAAGGAGAAGGGCTTGGTCAGATAGTCGTCGGCACCCAGATCGAGCGCGTCCGCCTCGTCGTACTCCCCGTCCTTGGCCGTCAGGATCAGAACGGGAGTGGCGATCTCCGCGGCGCGCAGCGTGCGGCAGACGTCGTAGCCGTTACGCCCCGGAAGCATCAGGTCGAGCACGATCACGGCGTAGTCGTGGTGCCTTACCAGACGGAGGGCCTTCTCACCGTCCTCGGCGATGTCGACGCTGAATCCCTCGGCGCGTAGCCCACGGTCCACCGCGGCGGCGATGTTCTGCTCGTCCTCGACCACCAGCACCCGCACGCGCATCACCTCGTGGCCGATCGGTCGGATCCACCGGAAGGCTGATCCTCGCTTGCGAGTCTAGGGGCCCACGCGCTGGTCAGCCGCGCGCTCTCAGCGGGCTCTCAGGGTCTCCTCAGCGCTCACTCAGGGTTCTCAGTGCCCGCACAGACCGTACACGGCACAGTGGGAAGTGCCTGCTTACCACGCAGGCGTCGAGTTCAACGGACATGCCGTCACCCCGACGAAAGGCGTCAACGTGGCTCCGACTTCCGCGCCGCAGCGAACGCATGAGCGTTTGCCCAGCACCGCGCCGAAGCCCGCCCCGCAAGTCTCCGAGCTCCGCGTCCCCCGCCCGGCTCCCGTCGGACGCTGGGTCCTGATCATCGCCGGGGGTTACGCGGCGGGTCTCACGGCCTCCGCCTTCGGCGTTCCCGCCCCCTACCTCCTGGCCTCGCTGCTGGCCGGCGCCGCCCTGGCGCTGTGCGGGGTGGTCCGTGACCGGCTGCCGGCGCCGGCGGGCCGCGCCTCACAGGCGCTGGTCGGCGCTCTGATGGGCAGCTACCTCACCCCGGCCGCCCTCGTCTCCGCCGCCCCCGTCGCGCTGCCCATGACCGTGGCCACCGCGGCCACCATCGCGCTGAGCGTCGGGGTCGCCTGGCTGCTGGCCCGCCGTGGCCGCATCAGCCGGCCCAGCGCCGTCCTCGGCATGGTGCCCGGCGGTTCCGCCGCGATCGTCACCTGCGCCGACGAACTGAACGCCGACGTACGGCTCGTCGCCTTCACCCAGTACCTGCGCGTCGGCCTCGTCGCCACCACCGCCCCGCTGGCTGCACACTGGATGACCTCCGGCCGGCCGTCGGCCGCATCGGGTCACCCGGGCGGGGGCGCCGGAACCGGCCTCCTTCACCTCGTGGCGGGGGCGGACCAGCTGAGTGGCCTGCTCGCGCTCGCGGCCGTCTGCGTCGCCGGCTCCTGGGCCGGCCGGCGGCTGCGACTGCCCACACCCATGCTGATCGGCCCCATGCTGGTCGCACTCGCCGCCACTCTCAGCGGCGCCGTGCCCGGCTTCGCGCCCGTGGGGGTACTGCAGAACATCGTCTTCGTCCTCGTCGGCCTGGACGTCGGCGTACGTTTCACCCGCCAGACGCTCATCAGCGTGCGGCGCCTCCTGGCACCGATCCTGGTCTGCATGACGGTCGTCTGCCTGGGCTGCGCCGGGATGGCGTGGGTCTTCGCCGGCCTGACCGGCACTCCGTTCACCGACGCCTACCTCGCCACGACACCCGGAGGGATCAACGCGGTCCTCGCCACGGCCGTCTCCTCGCACGCGGACGTCGCCCTGGTCTCCACCGTCCAGAGTCTGCGCCTGCTGGTGGTCGTCCTGGTGACCCCGCTGATTATCCGCCAGTTGGCCGCGAGCCGACCGCAACCACCGTCCCGCGTGGGCGGGGACATGGCGCGGACCGGACCGGCTGACGGACTGACCGACACCGACTGACCGACCGCCCAGCCGTCGAAAGGGGTTCCCGTGGAAACCTCGTGTCCCGCCTCAGGCCAGCGATGGGTCGCACTCGTCGATCGCGGAAACGGATGCGTCGAGACATGCGACATCGTGGAGTGGCGACGCGAGGACGAGGAACTCGTCGGCTACATATGCGGCACGGGCGGCGCGGCCCGAGGGGACAAGGCCCGCGTCGTCCGTGCTGACCGCCACCCGGGATTCCTGACCTACGAACGACGGCCGCAGGTGGTCTGCGCTCTACCCGGGATGGGGTGGACGGTCTGCTACCGCCTCGACACACCACCCGATGGCCTCCCTGGCGCCGATGGCGTCGAACGCCGTCCGGTGCTCGCCTGGCTCGTGTACGACGACGGAACGGTCACGCCGTGCGACGTGGACCACGACGGCCTCGTCTACTGCAGCACGGACACCCCGGAACTGGCACATGTCGAACCCCCGGATCCGGTGATCGGCTGACCGCCGACCCGTGGGTCCATGAGGTGCGCGGTCGTGGTCTGATGTGGGGGATCGAGATGGCGAACCCCGGCGACGGCCGGCCCGCGGCCACGATCGCGTCCGCGATCCAGACCTACGCGCTGCGGCACGGGCTCATCGTCGAACGCGGCGAGCGCGAGGACGCGGTGATACGCCTCCTGCCCCCGCTCAGCGTCACTGCCGAGGTCGTGGACATGGCCTGCGCGACGCCGAACATATCGTCACGGCGCATGAGGCGGGTCACGATGTCGTCGTCGTGGTACCCGCCATGGGCGACACCACCGACAGGCTGCTACAGCTGCCGCTGGAAATGAACCCCGAGCCGTCCTCGCGCGCACTGGACGTGCTGCTGACGGCGGGTGACCGCGATGGCGATTCACACGTTGGAGGCCCAGGGGTGCTCGTTCTCGGGCCCGCAAGCCGGTGTGATCACGACCTCGGTCCACGGTGAAGCCCAGATCATCGACGCCAGACCGGAGCGGGTACGCCGGGCCCTTGCTCGGGGCGCGATCGTGCTGGTGGCCGGGTTTCAGGTCCTCAGCCGGGAAACTGAGGAGATCACCGCCCTCGGCCGAGGTGGCTCCGACACCACGGCGATCGCCCTGGCCGCGGCGCTCAAGGCCGACGTGCCGCGCTGCGGCGGTCCGTAGACGTACCCGCTCAGCTCGCCCAGATACCGGTGATGTCCGACGCGGTGGCGGCGTGTCCGGCGTGCGAGGTGTCGTACATGTCCTCGATGGTGCGCAGCACGTCGTAATGGTCGTACCTGGTCGCCGATCTGCTGCCCGCGGCCACCGGCTGACCGTACAGCACCGTGGCGATCTTGTTCTTGCTGTGTTTGTTGTCCTCGTCGAAGGTCACCAGGAGGAGGCTGTTGTGGGTCTTGGCCCAGGCCGCGTAGGCGCCGAGGTGCTTCTCCAGCCAGGCGTCACCGGTGGAGACCGGGCAGTCATGCATGTCACTGCACAGATTCGGGATGACGAAGGAGACCGTGGGCAGCCTGGCGTAGACGGTCGGGAACTGTGCGAACGTCTTGGCACTGGATCGGGGGACGTTGCGGAACCCGAACCACGGGTTGTGCTTGCGCGCGTAGCGTCCGCTGTCGCAGGTGGTCGAACCTTGGCTGGGCAGCGACTCGTTGTAGCCGGCCCAGGTCTTTCCGACGGCCGTCAGCTCGGAGGCGAGGTTGGCGGCGGAGCGGAAGCCGGGGGTGTAGCAGCTGTCGTCGGTGATGCCCTGCGTCGCGCCGGAGAAGAGTGCGAAGTAGTTGGGCTGGCTGGGGTGGGTGATGGCGTAGGAGCTGGTCAGGACGGCGCCGCCCCTTCCCAATGAGTTGATGTACGGAGCGCTGGGGCTGCCGATGATCTGGTCGTACGCGTGATTCTCCATGACGACGACGACCACGTGGTCGGGCGTGGGGACATGTCGGGCCCTGTGCCCGGTTCCTGCGGCTCCCGTCCACGTCGCGGCCGCCGCTGCGGCGACGCCGAGGGCGTAGGCGAGCAGACGGACGGTACTCCGGGGGCGTGTTCTGGACGAGGTGATCACGGGGCCTCCGGTCACAGCAGAGCCGGAAGATATGTCGGTTTTTATTCTTCATGTTTCCGGTCGGTCTCGTGCCCGAGGCCCGTGCTCGGTCAGCGCTGAGTAATCCGTGTGGACGGCTCCGGCGCGTGCGGGTGGCCACGAGATGCCATGGTGGCGATATGACCAGGGAGGACGTGGCGATGTCGGATGAGTCGAAGCCGCTTCTCGCGTAGGGGATCGCCTCGTGAAACCCCGGCCGTCGGCCATCACCGTCGAAGCAGGGGACGGCCGTGCCCTTCGATGCCATCGGTTGCGCGCGGCAGCCCGTGACGCGGCGCCCGCTGTGCTGGGCTTCGCCGTGGTGCGGGCCGTCGGGGTGACGGTGCTCCTGTACTGGGGCCACCGGCGTGGAGATCCAGCGCTGGGAAGATTGGCGACGATATGGGACGCCGAGCGGTACGGGAATATCGCGGTGAACGGATACGACCGCGGCCTGCCCGTACTCGCGGCCAGTCCGCAGGCAGGGAACGCTTACTCCAACCTGGCGTTCTTCCCGCTGTATCCGGCCCTGATCCGGCTCGTGCACGCCCTGACGTCGCTGCCCGTCCCGCATGCCGCTCTTCTGGTCTCCTGGCTCGCGTCCCTGGCCGCGGCCTGGGGGATCTTCGCCGTCGCCGCCTGGCGCTACGGCAAGCACACCGGAGTGCTGGCCGCGGTGCTCTGGGGAGCGTTGCCGCATGCCGTGGTGGAGAGCATGGCCTATACGGAGGCACTATTCACGGCCTTGGCCGCCTGGTCCCTGTATGCGGCGTTGACCCAGCGCTGGATATGGGCCGGCCTCCTGTGCGGGTTGGCGGGGCTGACCCGGCCCAGCGCGGTGGCTCTGGTGGTCGCGATCGACGGGGCGGCTGCCGTCGCCTTGATACGAATCCGCAGACGTCCGGCACGGCAGCCGGCGAAGGCACGGTGGCGGCCTTGCCTGGGTGCGCTGATCGCCCCGCTGGGCTGGCTGGGGTTCATCACATGGGTGGGCACCCGGCTCGGCCACTGGGACGGTTACTTCACCGTCCAGAAACTGTGGCGTTCCCGATTCGACTGGGGAGTCACCACAGTCCGCCAGCTGGGCCGGGTCTTCCTTCATGCCCCGTCCGTGCCGTTCGCCTGGGTGGTCGTGGCGCTCGTGCTGTGCGCCGCCATAGCCCTCGGAGCCGTGACAGTGGCGCACGGCCAGCCGCTGCCGCTCGTGGTGTACAGCGTGGGCCTGTTGGTGATCGCTGTCGGGGACTCGGCGTTCTTCGGCGTCCGGGCCCGGTTCCTCCTGCCCGCTTTTCCCTTGCTGCTGCCGTTGGCGATGGGGCTGGCCCGAGTCCGCCCCGGCAGCGTGCGTGTCCTCCTGCTGGGCTCGACGACCGCCCTGTCCGCGCTGTACGGCGCTTACCTGGTCTTCGCCGTCGATCACGCACCGTAGTAAGCGGTCACTGTTCCCTGATTCTGTGCGGGACATCGCGCGGCCCGTGCGTCGGTGATCTTTTCGACGCTCGCCGCGGCCTCCAGCTCGACGGGACCTGTGGTTGGTTGTCCGGAAATACCGGTTGGGCGCTCTCCGTTTCAGCGGCTTGCCTCGCCCTGGGCGACTTCGATGTCCTGGTGGACGCTGAGTGCGCCGGTCGCCGCAGTGGCGCAGGAGATCACCGCGCAGGCGGCCAGGAGAACGGCGATCCACGGCACGATGCGCGGTGTTCGTGCGGCTGGGGACAGGAGGGCGGCCACACGCCGCGGCACAGGACCTGTGGTCGCCGCCGGTGTGAACGCCGGGCGATCCGAGTCCGCCGCGTGCGCGGCCAGGGCGGCTCGGGCGATGGCGCGGGCGGTCAGGTGCCGGTCGCCGACCGCAGTGGCGGCCGCCTCGTCGGCAGCGCGTTCCGCGACCAGCCGGACCGCTTCACGGACCGCTCGCAAGGCGGGGTGGCAGTGGGCGGCGAGTTCCGCCGCGGCCAGGAAGTAGCGGTGGCCGCCGGTGTTGTGGGCGCGCTCGTGCGCGAAGAGGGCCTCCCGCTCGTCCGGCCGCAGGGCACGCAGCATGCCGGTCGTGACGACGATGCGGTGCGGGCGGCCGGGCAGGGCGTAGGCGTCCGGGTGCGGGGAGTCGACGACGCACAGGTCGCCCGCGACGGGCCGGCGTTCGGCCTGGGAGCGGGCGGTGCGCAGCCCTGCGGCCTGGCGCACGGCCGAGCGCCCGAGCGCGAAGGTGCCGAGCGTGAGCAGACCGGCGGCCAGGGCGGCCACGGGCAGGACCAGCCGTTCGGAGGGCGTCCGCAGAGGGTGGACCAGCTCGCCCAGCGCGGCAAAGGCCGGGATTTTGAGCAGGCCGGTCACCGCGAAGGTGCCGAGTGCCGCGACGGTACCGGCTGCGAGGAGGAGCGCGGAGACGGTGAGGGTCCACAGGGCGGCCACCGGCGAGCGGTGGTCGAGGATCCGGCGGGCCAGGAAAGGCGACGCACAGGGCAGGAGGAGCGGGATCAGCAGAAGCGTGGTCGTCATAGGCCCTCCTCCAGCAGTCGCCGCAGGACCTGCTCGTCGTCCGGGCCGAGCTGGGCGACGAAGCGGGCCAGAACGGTCTCCCGGTCGCTGTCGCGGTCGAGTTCGCCGTGCATGCGCAGAGCGGTCAGGCCGTGCGGGTCCTGTATGGGGCGGTAGGCGTAGCCGCGGCCCTGCCGCTCCCGCTCCAGGGTCCCCTTGTCATACAGGCGGGAAAG
The DNA here is from genome assembly GCF_003595545.1 of Streptomyces sp. 11-1-2. NCBI lineage: Bacteria > Bacillati > Actinomycetota > Actinomycetes > Kitasatosporales > Streptomycetaceae > Streptomyces > Streptomyces sp. 11-1-2. The sequence goes on along the minus strand of NZ_CP022545.1, from coordinate 6,734,954 downwards.
GATCGTCGTCACGGTCGTCCGCGCCAGACCGGAGGAGAGTTCGGCCTGGACCTGGGCCGGGGTGAGCGGCGTGTCCGAAGCCCACAGGACGGCCATCACGGCCGCCTCCAGCTCACCCGCGGGTCGGCGCTCGTCCTTCGCGTCGGTCATGGGAATGATTCTCACCCCACCATCGTCTACAGTGACGCAGATCGTCTACAGGATTGTAGTCGGTCGGGGTGCCGTGCATCCGGTCGTCCGCAGGGAAAGGACTCATGCCGATGACCACACCCGTGGTCCTATCGTCGCAGCTCGCTGTCAACCCCCTCGACGCGCACTCGTTGCTGGCCGCCTTCGGCGTGCTGGGTGTCGGTGCGGTGATGTTCGCCGAGACGGGACTGCTGATCGGCTTCTTCCTGCCGGGCGACTCCCTGTTGTTCACGGCGGGCCTGCTGTGCACGGGCACGGGCACGGGGGAGCATGGCGTACGGCTGTCCCTGGGGCCCCTTCTGGTCGCCGCGGCGTTCGGCGCGCTGGCCGGTGCGCAGTGCGGCTATCTCATCGGGCGCCGGGCGGGCGGCACCCTGCTCGCTCGTAGCAGGTCCACCCGGCTGCGCGAGGGGGCGAAGCGGGCCGAGGTGCTGCTGGCGCGGTACGGGCATGCGAAGGCCATCGTCCTGGCGCGATTCGTGCCGGTGGTGCGGACCGTCCTCAACCCGCTGGCAGGGGCGCTGGACGTGCCCGTCCGGGTGTTCACCGTCTGGCAAGTGGTCGGTGGCCTGGTGTGGAGCGTCGGCCTGTCCCTGGCGGGATACGCGCTGGGCTCCTCGATCCCCGGCGTGGACCGCTATCTGCTGCCGCTGGTGGCGCTGATCGTGGTGGTGTCGCTGATTCCGCTCGCCGCCGAGCTGTACCGCAGCCGCAGGCAGGCCAGGGCGAAGGAGGCGCGCGGGTGACCTCCGCGTTCGGCGGAGCGTCGATCGACGGCTCCGCGTACACGGATGTGGTGGACCTGGCGGGGCGCTCGCCCCGCTGGCTGGACACCGCGGTGACGGCGTGGTCGGCGTACGGGCTGGCGGTGTTCGCCCTGCTGATGGTCCTGGGCTGGTGGCAGGCCCGGCGGACAGGGGCAGTGGTGGCGGTGACGGCGTTGGCCGCGCCGGTGGTCGTGGTCCTGGCGTACGGCGTGGATGCCGTCCTGAAGCTGGTGGTGCGTGAGGACCGGCCGTGCCGGAGCTTGCACATGAGGACGCTGGAGGCGTGCCCGGCGCCGGGTGACTGGTCCCTACCCAGCAATCACGCGGCGATCGCTGCGGCGACCGCCGTGGCGCTGGTGTTCCTCTCACGTCGCCTGGGAGCGGTCGCGGCCGTGGCCGCGCTTGCCATGGCGGCCTCCCGGGTCTGGGTCGGCGTGCACTACCCGCACGACGTCGCGGTCGGCGTGCTCGTGGGCGGTCTCGTGGCCTTCGCTGCGATGATCCTGTTGCGGCGGTGGGCGCAGATGCTTGCCCGTCACCTGAGCGCCACTGTGCTGCGTCCGCTCCTGGCTGCCCCGTGAACCGCAGGGACGCCGCAGGGCTGGTGTGCAGCGCGGGCCTCGGCGCCTGGACGGCGCTGGGAGTGCTGACCATGGTGGTCGTGGGTGGCGATGGTGCTCCGCTGTGGGTGGACGACGGCCTTCTCTCGTGGTCCGTCGGACACCGCCCCGATGCGGCGCTGGCCCTGGCACGCGGGCTGACTGACACCGGAACCGGTGTCATCCCGTACGTCCTCGCCGTGCTGGCCGGCGTTGTGGCGGGGCGGACGCTGCGGCACAGGCTTTTCGCCGCCGCACTCTGCCTCGCGTGCCTCGGCACAGGACAGGCGCTTCGGTACGGCGTGATGGAGCTCATCCACCGGGCCCGCCCGCCACGTTATGACTGGGCCACGCACGCGAGCGGCTGGGCCTTCCCGTCGGGGCATGCCACCACGGCTGCACTGACCGCCGGGCTACTGATCGTGGCGCTGAGCCTGCGCGCCCCGCGCGGCGGGACGGCACTCAGCGTCGCCGTCGGCTGCTGGGGCCTGCTGGTCGGGCTCACCCGCGTCTACCTCGGGGTGCACTGGTTCACCGACGTCGTCGGCGGCTGGCTGTTCGCCGTCGGCTGGCTCGGAGTGTGCCTGTGCGCCGCGGCCCACTGGCTGCCCGCATCCTTCCTCGGCGACACGACCCACCCGGCCGCAGAGTTTTGACAGGCCGTGATCTGCGGCGGTTGTAGTTGAGGTGCAGGATATCCCGGTGAGATTGATCTTGCCTGTGTTCAGGCCTCTGGCTGGTGGTCCCAGAGGTGCACGGCCTCACCGGACTTGAGTGGCTTGTCGCTTGATATGGGCGGACACGATGCGGGCTTCGTGCTCGCACGCGTTGCTGGCGTGGGCGCGGGGTTCGGTCGGCCGACGTGTTTTCGGCCAACAGGTCGGCGCGCCGGCCGACGCCCTGGACTAACGCTGCGGCAACTGGGACGACCTCCTTCATGCCCCCGTCGCCGTCCCGGCCCCCATAGAGGCTGCGCTGCACAGCTACCTGGCCGCCTTCGGCCTGGTCTCCGGCTGCTTCGACTTCGCGCTGACCGGCGACGGGGACACCCCCGGAGCGCTGGACGGCGATCGAGTGCAATCCGAACGGACAGCGCCATACGTTCGGCAGGGGGAGAAAGTCATGCCGACTCCGGAGGCCGGGCGCCCAATGCGGGGCCGCCAAGAAGGCGATGGGGGACGAGGTATCCGGAGTTCCGGCGCAAGTCTCCGGGCTGCTCGTCGGTGTGTCGGTCGCTTCCGCTCCGTCCGCTGGAAGATCCTCCGTCAGGAGATCCGCTGCGGCGAAAGGAGCCCTTGGTGGGCTGGAGAAGGCGTCGCCCGGGCTGTTCCTCCCGCACGCCGGCGACCGCGGCTCCTGCCTGACCGCGCTCGCACCGGCGGTCGGGCTCACGCGGTGCGAGCCCGACCGCCGGAGCCAGCAGTGGAACCGTGAGCCATGGCGGAGCGCAACCTGGAAACGCACGGCCTGGCGGATCTTCGGGAGTGCGGACCGCTGTCTGTACCAGGACGACCGCGGACTCCCCGCCCGCTGGGATGACCGCGACCGGCAGAGCCCCGAGCCGAGACTCTCCGGCTGCGGCGCCCGGCCCCGGCCCGAACTCTACTGGCGCTGGGCGGCTGACGCTCCGGACACCGCCCCGCCCCGCGGCTTCACGACAGCGGCTCAGGGCTGTCTCGAACCCTCGGCCGCCGCGTCGCCGAATCGCGTCAGGGCCAGTGCTCCCGCCACCGCCGCCACGAACCCCGCGACCGCCAGCCACTGGAGACCGTCGCGGGGGCGGTCGCCCAGCCAGACGATGCCCACCACGGCGGGCCCTGCCGTTTCGGCCAGGACCATGCCCGCTGTCGCCACGGTCACCGAGCCGCGCTGCAACGCCGAGGTGAGCAGGAGAAACCCCGCTGCTCCCCCGAGCGCCAGAGCGTAGAGGGCGGGGTTGCCGAAGACCCGGGGAACCGCGAGGGAGTCGATCAGCCGGACCGCGACCTCGACCACGCCGAAGCCCGCGCCCGCGCCGAGACCCAGCAGCAGGGCGCGCGGCCGCTCCGCGAGCCGCCCGGAGAGCGCGCCGGCGAGGAGCACGACGAGGACGGCGCCGAGCAGGGACCAGTGCAGGGCGGCCGGTCCGGCGCGCTGTCCCTGCGCTCCGGAGGCGAGGGCGATCATCGCCAGCCCCGCGCACACCGTGGCCACCGCGGCCCATTCGGCGACGGTCAGCCGGGCGTCGAGGAGCCAGGCGGCGACCACGGCGGTGACCGCGAGACTGGCGGCAAGCGAGGCGCCGACCGCGTACAGGGGAATCGACCGCAAGGCGGCGATCTGGAGGAGGAACCCGAGGCCGTCGACGGCGAGACCGGCGCCATAGCGCCACTGGCGCAGAGCGCGCAACAGCAGCACCGGGTCGACGCCGGAGCCGGAGCCGGTGTCGACGGCACGTGCGGCGATGGCCTGGAGAACGGAGGCCGTGCCGAAGCAGCAGGCCGAAGCGAGTGCGCACACCATCCCCAAGGGCACGGGAAGGACTGTAGGCCAGAGCTCGGCGAAGAGCTGGGGGCTGGCCGCCGACCACGCGGGGCACACGGGTACGGGAATACCGGGACCGTGCGCGGTGCAGGTCAGCGGCCGGGCGGCACATCGACCGACCCGATGTACTCCTGGGTCTCCTCGTCCGGGAGCCGGACCGACTGCGCCCAGAAGTAGATCAGCAGACTGAAGACCGCGATGATCGCCATGTCCCACCACAAAGGCAGGGCTCCGGTCGCGCCGCAGGACACAGACGAGGCAGGCCCGCCGCTGCAGTAGCCGCCCTGCCAGGAGATCAGGCCCATGCCCACCAGATACACCGGCAGCCACTGAGCGGAGCGCCAGTCCGGATGCGGGGCCCTCGGGTTCAGCCCGAGCAGCGCCGAGGCGCCTAGCAGCAGATAGCCGAGCACGATCGCCAGACCGAGCCGCCACAGGGTGTCCCAGCCCGCCCAGTAGATGATCAGGTTGGACACGATGAAGGCGACGGGCGCCCAGAACATACCGCCCGGAAGGCGGTACGGACGGCGCCGGTCGGGGTCCTGTCTGCGCAGACACCCGAAGGCGAGCGGCGCGCCCGCGTACATCAGCACGCTCGCGGAGGTGACGAAGCCGACCAGCTTCTGCCAGGTGGGGAAGGGCAGGAAGGCGATGAGTCCGACGACGAAGGTGAAGAGCAGACCGAACCAGGGAACCCCGCGCGCGGTGGTCCGTTCGAAGACCGCGGGCACGTAGCCGTTGCGGGAGAGCCCGTACGAGACCCGGGAGGCGGCGGTGGTGTAGATCAGGCCGGTGCCGGTCGGGGAGACGACCGCGTCGATGTAGATCAGCACGGCGAGCCAGCCGAGCCCGGCGGAGAGGGCGAGTCCGGCGAACGGGCCCGCCTTGTCGGTGAAGGACAGATTGACCCAGCCGTGGACGAAGGAGTCCGGCGGCAGAGCACCGATGAAGACCACCTGGAGTGCCAGATAGAGGAGGGTGCCGAGGACGATCGAGCCGATCACCGCCCGTGGGATGTCCCGTGCCGGATTGCGGCTCTCCCCCGCCAATTGGTCTGCCTGTTCGAATCCGAGGAGCGCGAAGATGATCCCGCTGGTGCTGACGGCGGAGAGTACGCCCTGGACGCCGAACGGGGCGAAGCCCTGGTGGCCGAAGTTGCCGCGGTGGAAGGCGGTTCCCGCCAGAGCGACGACGGTGAGCACGGGGACGGCGACCTTCCACCAGGTGGCCATGCTGTTGGTGTGGGCGAGCCAGCGGATGCCGAAGAAGTTGACGAGGACAAAGAAGGCCATGAAGGCAACGGCCAGCCCATATCCGGCGGCGGTCAGCTGGTTCTTCCCCGTCTGTACCCAGCCGGCGTGAACACTGAGGTAGTTCAGCGACGCCATGACCTCGATCGGAGCCGTGGCGGCGGCCTGCAGCCAGGAGAACCAGCCGAAGGAGGCTCCGGCCACGCTGCCGAAGGCGTAGTGCGGGAAGCGCGCGGTGCCCCCCGCGACCGGGTAGGTGGCCCCCAGTTCCGCGTGGACGAAGGCCAGAACGGTGATCGCGAGTGCCCCGATCCCCCAGGAGACGAGGGAGGCGGTCCCGGCCGCCTGCGCGGCGAACAGCGCGCCGAAAAGCCAGCCGGAGCCGACGATGGATCCCACGGAGGTCCAGATGAGTCCGATCAGGCCGATGTCTCGCTGAAGACCCGGCTTCCAGGACGCCTCAGGCGCGGTCGACGGCGGCATCCGACACGCAACCTCGCTCCGCTGGGGACCAGACGCGCAGCCTGTGTGGACGCGCCCGCTGACTCCGTTCTCCCTTTCCCGGCGCCGGCCCCGCCACTCCGGCACGGCGGGACTTGCTCCGAATGGAGTGCCGGGGAGACGGGGACTCGCGATTCTCCCTGCTCGGCCCGTCCGGCGCGGGCGGCAGGGGATTCAGGTCCCCACGGGCGGCGACCCGGACCGGCCCGCACCGCCTTCGCTGACGCCGCCACCGCTACCGACGACGGACGCGCGCCGACGCCGGCGCAGGGCCACGAGCACGCAGAGCGCCAGCGCCGCCCCGATCGCCACAAGATGCTCTCTGCCCGCCAGGTTGGGTTCGGCGATCACCTCGACGACCATCGCCACGATCACCAGCGCCCCGGTGAACCAGGCCCCCGTGCTCACGCAGACGCACACCACGAGCCCGACGACCGTCGCCGACGGCCCGGTGTCGACGACCTGCGCGTCCGATGCCGGCAGCCCGAGGACGCCCCCGGGGCCGAGCGCGATCCCGAGCCGCGCGTAGAGCGCCCCGGCGAGGGTGCAGAGGTAGGCGACGACGAGGGTCCCCGGCCGCCCCAGAGTGATCTCCGCGATGCCGAACACCAGCAGGACCTGTGCCAGCGAGCCCCAGACGGGCAGGTCGGGCGCGGGCACGAAGAGCGAGAGCGGAGTACGGAGGAGGGCGAGCCAGAGAGGATCCTGGGCCCGGACGAAGCCGACGTCCTGAACGAAGCCATGGCCCCAGCTCTGATTCTGGCCGAGTTGGAAGAGCGCGATCAGAGAGATCGAGGCGAGCGTCAGCGGGAAGGCCCGCCACCCCCGGGCCGCCACCGCCGCCCGCACGGTCGTGTACAGCGGGCCCCACTCGCGCCGGGCGAACGAGGCAGCCGTGTTCAACGGCGAGTCTCCAGACGTCTGCGGTGCAGCCACTTCGGCAGTCCGGGCGCTTCCAGAAAGCCCTCGGCGCGGGCGCTCGCGATACCGATGCGCAGCAGGTCGGTGCTCTGGGCGTACAGCAGGAAACGGGGCTCCCAGATGGGCCGGTACTTGGCGTTGGCGCGGTAGAGCGACTCGATCTGCCACCAGCGGGAGAAGAAGGTCAGCAGCGAGCGCCACAGCCGCAGCACCGGGCCGGCGCCGAGCCGGGAGCCGCGTTCGAAGACCGCGCGGAACATCGCGAAGTTCAGCGAGACCTGGGTGACGCCGAAGTCGCCGGCACGCTGGATCAGCTCCAGCACCATGAATTCGAACAGGCCGTTGTCCGAGTCCCGGTCACGTCGCATCAGATCGAGGGAGAGCCCGTCGGGGCCCCAGGGGACGAAACTCAGCAGGGCGCGCGGCCGTCCGTCGGCGTCCCGGCAGACCAGCATGACGCAGCGACCGTCCTGCGGATCGCCGAGACGGCCCAGCGCCATGGAGAATCCGCGCTCCGTCGCTCCGTCGCGCCAGTCGTCGGCCAATTCGATCATCTCGGCCATCTCGTGAGGCGGCATGTCCTCGTGACGGCTGACGCGGACGGTGTACCCGGCGCGCTCGACACGGTGGTGTGCCTGGCGGACACTGCGTATGGCACGGCCTTCCGTAGTGAACTCGGCGATGTCGACAATCGCCTCGTCGCCCAGCTCCAGAGCGTTCAGTCCGTGTCGGGCATAGACGGTGCCGCCCTCTTCGCTCGCCCCGATCACCGAGGGTGTCCAGCCGTGCTCACGGGCCCGGACCAGCCAGCGGTCGATCGCTCCCGGCCACGCCTCCGGGTCGCCGATCGGATCACCGGACGCGAGCGAGACACCGCCGACCACTCGGTAGGTGACGGCGGACTTGCCCGACGGCGACCAGATGACGCTTTTGTCGCGGCGCAGGGCGAAGTAGCCGAGGGAGTCGCGGTCGCCGTGCCGTTCCAGCAGCGCGCGGATCTCCCGCTGATCTTCGTCGGTCTGCGGGTCGACGGCGCGGCGGGATCTGAACGCCGCGTACAGGACCAGCAGGATCAGTGCCGTGCTCATCAGATTGATGAGCACATTGGCCCAGCCGGGGGTGACGATTCCCCCGAAGTGGATGTCGTCGTAGGCGAGCGAGAACATGCGGAGCACGCCGTAATGCCAGCGCTCCAGGAAGTCGGAGCGCCCGGGGTCCGGGTCGGTGTTGCTCACGGTGACCATCGTGGCGGCGAGCAACGACCCCACCACCAGCCCGACCGCGCCGACCATCGCCGCCAGTTTCGGGTTGGCGCGGTCGCCCTTCGCGTAGAACTCCCGCCGCCCGGCGATCAGGGCGGCGACGAAGAACGCGGTCAGTCCGACCGCGAGCCAGTTCTGGACGTGCTGCCGGTACACCGGCAACCCCAGGGCCAGGGCCGTCAGCACCAGCGTCAGCCCGGACAGGGCGAGATTGAGGATCCAGGCGGCGCGTTTGCGCCGCCTCATGGTGATCGCCAGAAACACGGAGAGCACACCGGAGAAGAACCCGGCGGTCAGCAGGTAGGACGTGAAGAACTCGTCGTCGTTGTGCCGCCGGATGTCGTTCCCGAACGACACCCACACGGCGCCGAGGAAGTTGATGAAGGCGACGACCCGCAGATACCAGACCGCTGAGACGTACCCGCGCCGTGACCACTCGCTGCGAGCCGCACCCGGCTGCGGACTCCGTCGGACGCGCCCCATGCGAGCGACCCTAGAGGCTGCCGGGCCCTCGGAAGCGCTCCGCGAAGGGCGGTGAACGGGTGAACTCGCCAAGGCGGCCCTGGACGCGTTCAACACCGCGTACCGGGCGGCCAAGGCGGCGGACGCCGTATACATCGGCGTCGAGCACCATGGACGGCGGTGGACGGTGAAGGCCGGCATGCTCACCGCACCCGGCTCAGGGCCGCGGCTACGCCCATGCACTACACGCTTCAAAGGCGTCACAGGCGAGGCGCGGGCCCGCGCCTCGCCGCCGCCCTGCACGCCGCCCTCTACGGAGACCTGGAACCGCTGGCCCGCGCGGTGCCCGCCGTACCGTCCTGACCGAGTCCATCCCCACCCGGCCAGCGATCCCTCTACCAGATCGTGGTGATGATCCGGGCCGGAATGGAAGATCACCGGACAAGCCGTCGGAGGGGCTGGGAACGTCGCGCGCGAGGCAGGCTGACGCTCAAGGAGCGCGCGGTGCCGACCAACTTCCTGAGCGAGGACGAATAACGGCGCTTCGGCCGGTTCGCGCAGAACCCCGACGAGGGACAGCTCGCCGGGTCCTCCCTGCTTGACCGGACCGCGCGGCGCCGGGCGACAGCCGCCAAGTGCGCCAGGAACCGGATCGGCTGGGCGGTCCAGCTCGGGACCGTCCGCTACCTGGGAACGTTCCTCGACAACCCCGAACAGGTAGCGCGCCGTGGTGGTCGACTACGTCGCCGAGCAGCTGGGCCTGGACCCTGCCGAAATTCGCCGGGTACGGCACGAAGGAGCACCGCTAGGACCACCAGGACCAGATACGCGAGGGCTACGGGTACACGAAGTTCGGCTTCGACCAGTGGTTCGGGCTCGCCCGCTGGATGTACCAGCGGGCGTGGATCGGGTCCGAGCGCCCGCCCCTGCTGGGATCGCTCGTCCTAGACGCCGTGATGCTGATCTGTACCTATGCGCTGACCCGCCTCTCGGCGGGCCGGGCACTGCGCCCCGTGCGGGCCATGACCGAGCAGGCCACCCGGTGGAGTGCGGTGGCCGCCGTGGACCGCTTCGGCGCCGAGGAGCGCCCGGCCGAACTCCCAGCCCTGGGCGCTTCCCTTGACGCACTGCTGGACCGCATACGCGCGGTGCTGCGAGCCAACGGCGTACGGGAGACCGAAGTCCTCGGCCTGCTGCAGCGGGCCGACGGCGCGCTGCAGCAGGCCGGGCGAGGTCGCCGAACGCCTCAGCGGCGAGCTGACCCACATGCACGTCAAACAGCTGCTCTCCCGCACCCCCGCGGCCGGGCCTACGCCTACGCGCCCGTCACCGACGACCCCGGCTTCGCCGCCCGCCGCGTGCGCACCGTCATGGAAGAGCGGCACGACCACGAGGCGGTGCTGGCCCGCTTCGCCGACGGCCTGTCCGCCATGGACACCGACCTGCTGCGCCAGCTGCTCGGCCCTGATCAGTAGGAGGAGACGCCCGGATGCGGATCGCCGTCTACCTCCCGCTGCTGCTGTCCCTCCTTGCCCCGCTCGGGGCAAGGCCGCTGGCCGAACGCTGCGAACCCCGCCTGGCCACCTGGCTCCTGACCATCTCGCTCGGCCTGCTGGCCGCCACCGGCCTGATTCGCATCCCGCTGTTCGCAGAGCTCGGCCACTGGTCGTCGCGCACCGCGCAGCGCGACGGCCCCGCAGAACTCTCTGTCGCTCTCATCGCCGGCCTGCTGCTTGGCGGCGCCGTGGTCACCGCGGGTCGCATGCTCTGGCGCCGCGCCCGCACACTGACCGCCGCCGCGCTGGAGGCCGCCACGCTCCCGGTCCTCACCGCCGCGACCTGGGCCACCGCCGGAGCCGCCCACGACCTCCACCTCCTGCTGGAGAGTTGGCGCCTGGTAGCCGTTCTCTCCCGCCGCCGTGTGGCCGTGTGGCGGGAACTGTGCCGGATCGGCGCGCTGTCCCCGGGGCAGGGCACCTGGGCGGTCCCCGACGTACCAGTGTTCGCCGACTGCCTCACGCGCGCGGCGCAGCTCGCCCGCGAGGCCTTCGGCGACGTGGTGACGCTGGCGGCCGCCGGACGCACGGACGCCGACACCGCAACTCGCGATGAGCGGCTCCGTGTCGTCCCAGCGATCCGCCACATCATCCTGCCGCAAGGAGCGATACAGATGGTCTTCGGTGGCGACCACGTTGCGACAGGAGAGAACAGGTACGGAACGATGCTTCATCGGGTGCGAAAGGGCTGCTCTCGATGGACTGGTAGGACATGAAGGCGGTTCCCATGTCACCCGAAGGTGCAGTCGTTGCGGCGTCCCGCGAGGTGTCGGCCTTCTCCTCCGCTACCTGTACGCGGTCGCGGGCGGCGGCAGCCCGCCCGCGACCGCCCGCGCGTTTCGCCCTCCGCTGCCAGCGGTCCCTGGCGCTCGGTTCGTGCGCGACTCACTGCCCGCCAGACGGACTCATTCCAGCCCTGCATTGACGTCACCCTGCGGAAAGCCTCAGTAGCTGCCGTCGGCTTGCAGGGGCTTGCCAAAAACGCTGACGATGTCGAGCTCGCGGCGCGAGACCCCCGACCCAGGCCGCGCAACAAGCAAGTCCTCATCGCCGCAGAACGGATAATTCACCCCCGCGCGCAGCCGAGCCCCTCACCGTCGGCACCTCACCGACGATGCTCATACCACGCGAAACTGCACGTCAACCGGCTTCCCAAGGGAATCACCACAGCGGGGGCGAACCGCAGCGAGCGCATCCGCTACCCTGTGAGGGGTCAGTCGGGATCTCCGCCGCGCCCTGTCGCCAGGACCCCTTGGTGATCAGCACGCGGACCGTCTGAACTGCGGGTTTGTCCAGCCAAGACGAAGATCGGTCACTGGATTTTCGACAAGGTTTCCCACAAGCCCCGGCCTCCGCCTCCGTAGCTCAGGGGATAGAGCACCGCTCTCCTAAAGCGGGTGTCGCAGGTTCGAATCCTGCCGGGGGCACCACGCATTACGTCGCTGACCTGGGGTTCCCTCCCCAGGGAGGCGCTCTATTCGGCCTCGGACTCCTCGTCCGGGGCCGTTTGCGTGAGCGGTGCGTGAGCGGTGCGTGAGCGGTGCGTGAGCGGCACCCGCGCGGCGTCGACCAGGTTTCCCCACTGAGGGTCGCTACCCGAAAGTTCGGGCAAGTTCCTGGCTCGGCAGCTGAGTCACGGGCAAGCTCTGGCACAGAGATCGTTACCGGCACCGGAGGAGGTCATCATGGCCCTGATCTGATCGCCCTGCGGCGGACGAAGCACCACCAGCTCGGGTTCGCGCTCCAGATGTGCACGGTGCGGTACGTCGGCCACGTCGTCCAGGAAGAAGAACCGCTCCAGCTCGGGCCTCGTCGGTTCCTCGGCGAACGCCCCGTACGCCTCGGCCTGTTCATCACTCAGAGATTCCACCGGCACGAGCCGGACCGTAGCCAGCCCCGAAGCAGGCCCAGAGACGTTTCACCGAACCCCAGCGGCGAAGTGGATCACTGTGCTGCACCACCATGATCGTTCTCACCGATAACCGCTGTACCGATGTTCCCCGAGGCCGGAGAGGCTCGCGAGTTCGAGGAAACTGAAGGTTCTTCAGGACGAACCCGAGGGCGTGTTGCCCAAATTCTGGGGATGGGCCCGTGGGTTCCCGGTCAACTCACGGGGTCGGCTTCGGCAGCTTGCTCCAGCAGTGCCCGTGCGGAGTCCGAGTAACGCATGGCGGTCTTCTCGTGCAGCCCGAACACCTCGGCGAGATGGAGAGGGTCAGGGCCCTGAATCATGGCCTCTTCGAGTTGTCGATCGACGCGGAGCCTTTCCAAGGTTGCCGCCTGGCCGCGCAGAGGCCCGCGGATCCAGCGGTTGCTGGCGCGACCCGTTCCCGTGGCGGTCTGGCTATTGATCAGCAGGTGGAGGTTGGCCGTGTTCGGCCAGCGCTCGCGCCGGTATTCCAGCCAGTCCAGCAGTAGTTTCAGGGTGAGATCGTCGAGCGGCCGGACTCGTCCGGCGATAGCCAGGCGGCGGTTCCCGATGTCGGCATCGTCGAGCATCATGGTGGCGATCTGGGCGACCCGGGCTGCGTGCACCGCCGCGAGAGCGAGGACGAGCCGGGTGGCCGGCGTGGTGGCGGCGGCGACAGAGCGGTCGATCTGGTCGGGTGCGAGCGGTTGGAGCACGCTGTACTCAATTTGGCCGACCTTGATACGGCTGGCCGGGTTGCGGAAGATCAGGCCCGACCGCTTGGCCCAGGCGAACAGTGAACGCAGGGCGACGAGTTCATCTATGCGGTGGTGGCCGTGCAGTGTCTTGGCGTGGACCAGGACGTCTTCGCGGGTCACCTCCCGCAGGTGGTCGTAGCGGTTCGACCACGCCAACAGTGCTGGGCGGGCCCCGTTGAGGTAGAGCCGGACCGTGGCTTGCTGCCGCGGCAGGCTGCGGGGGCCGCCATCCCGCAGAACTCTGGTCCAGCGTTCGGCTTCCGCAGCGATGCCGGGGGCGGTGCCCTCCAGACGCTCAACGAGTCACCGCTCGAAGAAGGGTTCCTCGTCATCCAGGAAGATTCCCATCTCCTCAAGGACCGTGATGACGTGGCCAACCCGCAGGTCGAGGGCACGGAGCGGGGCGAATATCTCACTGTGGCGGATGACGTCGCCCTCGGTGTATGCCGTAAGAACGACTGCCAGTCCGCGGTTGACAGCGAAGCGGATGCCGCGTCCCCAGCCCCGGGCTTCAGCGAGTTGGTGGGCGAGGTGCTTCGCCCAGGCCAGCCAGGGACTGGCCAGGTCGGCGGCGGCTGGGTCGAGCCGGCCGAAGTCACGCGGAACCTGTTCGAACAGCGGCAGTTGTCTCCAACCGGTGCTCGGCCGTGAGCGCGATGTGGGTGGCGGCTTGCGGGACGCTTCTCGTGCCTTGACATGGTGCAGGGCGGTGAGAGCTGATCCTCTGCGGTAGTGCAGGCCCACGAAGAAGAGCTGGTGATGACGGACGGTCTGGAGCCACGAGGTCATCACCTCGCCGGTGACGGTCGGCATGCCGGTGGCCGTCCTGGCGTTGAGCCGGGCCTGGCACCAGCACAGACGGCAGTACTCCCACTTCAGTGGCTGGACTCGCCGACAGCCGACGCAGGTGGCCGCCTCGTGATTGCGGCCGAAGGTGTAGCAGGCAGGACAGAGGCGTCCGCTGAAATCGCCCCAGGCCAGACAGCTCTCGCAGGAGTCAGTGGGCTTGACGTAGCCCTTCGGATACCGGCTCATGCCGGAGGCAGCGACCGGCCGTCGCGGCGCTTGGGCACCACCGCCGGAGCGATGGTGCCGGAGCCGACCGCGACTCGATCGGTCTCCTTCTCACCGGGGCGGTTGACCTTGCCCGGCTCCGGAATCAGCAGGTCGCTGATCTCGCAGCCGAGGACGACGCAGATGACGTCCAGGTCCTCCAACTTGAGCGAAACGGGCTGCCCGGACCACAGACCGGACATCTTCCCCGCCGAGATCACCAACCCGTGCTCAGCCAGGTTTCGCTGGAGCTCGGAAGCCTTCCAGACCCCTTTGTTCGCGGCGGTCAGCCGCAGGTTCCACCTCATCAGACCAGTCCTTCCAGCCGCTTCGCGGCCCGTTCCATCCCGGCGACCCAGGCGTCCTCGACCCGGGTCTGCTGGACGTGGATGTATCGCATCGTGGTGGCGATCCACGAGTGTCCCAAAACCTCCTGGATTGTGAGCAAGTCCAGTCCATTTCCGTAGAGTTGGGACGCGCAGAAATGTCGCAGGACGTGCGGTGTCAGCTTCTTGCCCCACCCGGGCAGGTGCACTTTGGCCGCGTCCTTGAGCCCATTGCGCAGGGCATCGTCGCCCACCCGACGCGAGGATCCGTCGGCGTTCTTGCGCTCGGACGGGAACAGCGGGGCGCCAGGGCGGGTGTGGTCGTCGTCGAACTGGCCCCAGATGTCCTCGATGAACCACCGAAGGGTCCGGTCGGCGCCGTTGATCAGCGGCACCATCCGCTCGCGCGGGCCCGAGCCGCGGGCGCCCTTGCCGTGGCGGACGTGGAGCTTGCCGAATCGGCCCAGGTCCCACTTGACGTCATCCAGGTCGAGCCCGCATGCCTCGCTCACCCGCAGGCCGACCTGGGACAACAGCTTCGAGGCGGTGTAGTTCCTGGCGGTAGGGGCGAACTTGCGGCAGGTGGCCAGCTCACCGCCCCAGCCGGTGAAGAGCGCCCCGACTTCCGGCTCGCTCGGTGGGATCCGCAGCTGGGCGTCCTTCGTGCCGCGCGGCTTGTTCATCTCGTCGATCGGGCACTCGATGACCCGGCCGGTCATCCGGTGCAGTTCGACCTTGTGCCGCAGCTCCAGGAACATGAAGTACGTGCTCAGCGCCTGGGAGCGGGCCAGCCGGGTGCCGCTCGGCGAGCCACGCAGCACCTTCCCGAAGTACGCGTCGGCGTCGGCCGGCTCCATATCCCACAGCGGTCGGCCGAACCAGGTTCTGATCTGGTCCAGGTGTCCGACATCTCCGCGGATCGTGCCGTCCGCCAGTCCTGCCGAGGCGCGTGCGAGGACGAACCCGGACAGCGCGTCGGCCTCGAACTGCTCCAGTTCCTCCGCCGACGCGGGCACCCAGCGCTCGCGCAGGTCCCGTACGACTGCCAGCGCCGTCAACCCGAGCCCCCTCACCTTCGGCCCGACTGCGGATCGGTCGGACACGGTGAGAACGCTTCAAGAATCCCGAAGTTACGTCACGCGACCGCAGACCACCCGAAGGGGGAACAATCCCCTGGCCACAGGTACGGAGACTCCGCGGGGCTCAGGGGAACTCACGGGATGTCGCACAATCGCCCAGCCCGGCAGCAGCGGCCGCACGGCTGACGACACCGCACTCACGGAAAGTTTCCACCACCCGCGTCCTTGTACGAGAAGTGGGCGAACCGGATACTTCGCGCTGACACTATTTGAGGGGGATGTAGTGGATGTGGATCTTGTCCAATTGGCAGAGCGGTCCGCGGCAGTTACGGGGGACTTCCTGGTGGCGTCGGCCACGGTGGCTGCGACGCAGGCCAGTTCCGCTGTCGGAAGCGCAGTGGCTCAACTGGTGATGGGGCGGCTCGGTATCAGCCCCGCCACGTCCGAGGCTGTGCCGGCGCTGCAGGCCGCCCCCGGGGACGAGCAGCGTCGGTCGGACCTCGCCGCCGCCCTGCGGGATGCCTTGAGCCAGGACCCCGGCTTCGTCCAGCAACTGAAAGAAGCGCTCGGGACTGTGGACCGGACTGTCCACGCGGTGGCGTCCGAGGGCGGCCAGGTTTGGGTCGAGCCGAATTTCACCGCCAACGACCACGGAGTGGTGGTCGGTGGTGACCAGCACAACACCAAGCGGATCACGAAGAGGAGCGGTGCGTTGTGGACGGTCGCCGCAGTGCTGATCCTCGGCGGGGGCACAACTCTCCTGGTCACACAGAACAGCTCGGAAACCACCCTGCAGCAGAAAGCCGAAAAGACTGCCGTCGACTTCATCCGGGCCGGGTACAGCGGTGACATCGAAACCCTGTGCGGGCTCACCTCCCCCAGCCAGGACGGCAACATCGCGCCCTGCCTCACCAAGGAAAGCGTGAGGGAAGCGAAGGCCGAGGCAAAGGCCAGCACCGTTCCGGACGACCAGCGCGCTTTCGCACAGGGATGGGAGGCCGAATCGTCGAACCTGCCCAGCGACAACACCGCCATCGTGACGACCGTCAACAAAAACCCCAAAGCGTCCGTCGTCATTCACCTGACCCGCGAGAGCGGCGAATGGCGAGTCACCAGCACGGAAGGCGGAGTCCAACGCACCCCCTAGGCCCCGAAGTCCTAGCCCAGACACCGGGGAACAAGTAACCCGTCGGCAGGAAACCCTCGGCCCAGTCGCCGTGCCCACGGGTCGTTTTCGGGCGACTTGGCGGGCGGCCCGGAGAAGCTCAGCTGTAACTCAGAGTGGCCGCGTCGCTGAGTAGGCACGCGGCGTAGTTATTGATCTCGTTGGCACCTCGTGAACTCGCCTGTTCGACGGGAATGTCACAGGCGTGGCCTAGCCTGCCGGAACATGGATCTTAATCTTGCGGGGCGACGCGCGTTGGTAACGGCGAGCAGCGGGGGCATCGGTGCGGCAGTGGCCCGGCGGCTGGCCGATGAAGGGTGCGCCGTGTTGGTGCATGGCCGCAACCCCGTGCGTGCTGGCGAGGTTGCGGCGGAGTTGAACGACACCGGCGGGGTGGCGGATGTCGTGCTCGGTGACCTTACTGAGGACGAGGGTGCCTGGGAGGTGGCCCAGCGGGCTCGCGAGTGGGGTGTGGAGGTACTGGTCAACAACGCCGGTCCATTCGTTGAGCATGACTGGGAGAGTGCGGAGCCGGCCGCCTGGCTGGATGCGGTGAACGGCAATGTCGTATCCGCCGTACGGATGATCCGGGCCCTGGTGCCTCAGATGCGCGAGCGCGGATGGGGGCGGATTGTCAACATGGGCAGCCGGGCCGCGACGACTCCGTTGCCGAACATGGTCGAGTACTCGGCGGCGAAGGCCGCCGTGGTCAACATGACCACCAGTTTGGCCCGGCATCTGGCCGGATCCGGTATCACCGCAAACACACTGAGCCCTGGGGTGATTGTCACCGACGGAATGCGGCAGATGTTCGAAAATGGGGCGGCTGTGCGGGGCTGGCCGGAGCAGTGGACGCAGTTGGAGCCGCTGGTGGTGGCCGAGTACGCCCCGAACCCGGCGGGGCGGCTGGGCACTGCGGCGGACATCGCGGCAGCGGTTGCATTTCTGGCCAGTCCGTTGGCCGGCTACATCAACGGGATCGACCTGCGCGTCGACGGGGGCATCACCCTTGTGCCGTAACGGCTTTCTCGGGACGACGTCTGGTGACCGCCGTAGATGAGAGGCTGCCTTGGTCAGTGGGAGCTTGATGCGGGACAGCAGTGGCCAATCGGTACTGAGAATTACGACAACAGCACACGTCTACGTAGGAGTTGGAAGCCAGCGCGGCCGAACATCTGGCGCTTGAGCATCCTGATCCGGTTGACATGGCCTTCGACGGGACCCGAGTTCCAGGGCAGGGTGAGGCCGGCGATGACGGCGTCGCGGTCGCGGTCGATACCCGCGGCGAGGGTGTGGAGACTGGGCAGGTCGTCCTGACGGACCGCGTCAAGCCAGCCGGCCAGGTGCTCGCCTTGGCGCTCGGTGAGCATGGTCGCGAAGGAGCGGACGTGCCGGGTGAGCGCGTCCAGTCCAGGGCAGTGGCTCTGGACGGTCATGAGCTGCAGCTGTTCGGTCTCGGCGAGCGTTTCCGGGCGTCGCAGGATCCATCCGGCGACAGTGCGGGGCGAGGGCGGGAGTGCGGTCACGGCCCGCGGTGAGGTCCGTTTCTTGCCGGTTCTCGTGAACAAAGCCAATCCCCGCGGGTGCGGGGAGCAGCCCGGCACGGCGAACGCCGAGCGGCTCCGGAAGGGACCATCCCCGCGGGTGCTAGGAGTGAGCCGACTTCGCACCCCGACGAGACGCCCTGCCCGCAAGGGCGCCCGGCGTGGCGATAATCGCCTGGTGGGGCGCACACGAAGAGGCAATCGCGGGCGCGCTGCTCCGTATGGATGACCGGATGCCAGGACCATTGCGTGCGGATCGCCCCGGGGGCCTACTGAACACGTTTGTACAGGTGAGCTGCCCCTACTCCTTGGCCAGGCTGACCGCCGACATGCCTACCGGCTCGTCAGAGCGCGGTGTCGCGTCTGGCCTTGGCCGGAAACATGGATTCATCAATCCGTGCACCTCTGCCCAAGTGCCCGGCGTTGATGTGGCGGCTCAGGCCACCTTCAAGGAGTCGTCATGGCCGCACCCAACCTCACCACGCTCAGCCCCATCCAGGGCCACAACGGGCAGATCCTGACCCTCACCGGACAGGGACTGACGGGCACCACCAGGGTTAATTTCAGTGGTAAGTCGTTCGCCCCCGTCCACCGTTAGCGCCACCACCGTCACCGTCGAGACCCCGGTACTGCCCGTCGGTCAGGTCGATGTCAGCGTGACCGCATCAGGCATCACCAGCAATTCCCTCCCGTTCTACTACATCGCGTCCCCGATGTGCCGGTCTCTGAGTCTCAACGAAGGGTCGGCCCCGCCCACGCTGATCACCATCTTCGGAAACGCCCTGTCGACCGCGACCGGGGTGCTTTTCGGCTCAGTCGGCCCGGGTACCGGACTGGTCATCGTCTCTGACACCGCGCTCAACATCACCACACCCCCGCACGGCTCGTTCGGCTCCGCCTGCACGGACACAGTGGATGTCACCGTCACCACCGCCGGCGGCAGCACTTTCCCCACGGGTGCCTCCTGCCAGTACACCTACTACAAAGCCCCGAACATCACGGGCCTGTCTCCCACAGCGGCATCGACCGGTTCAACCGTAACCATCGTCGGCACCTGCCTGCCGGACGCCACCCAAGTGACCTTCACCCCGACCGGCAGTGGCCAGGCGACCCAGGCCGCTTTCACCAACATCTCCACCTCCCGGATCACCACCGTCGTCCCCCCGAGCCTCGTCGCAGGCACCTACGACATCCGAGTCACCACCCCCGGCGGCCAGACCCCCATCGTTCCCATCGACGTCTTCACCATCTGAGGCCCATCGGACACGTCCCATCCGTGGCAGCCCCGTCCCCGGGCTTCCCGAGGCAGCGAGGTGGGAATGCCGCGCCGCTGTCCCGGTCGAACTTGAGCTCGTCCGCAGCCGAGGCGCCCCTGCGGCACACATTGCCGACGACACCAGCTACTCAACCAGGTCCGCCACGAGCGATTCAGCGGCCGCCCACCGCCATAAGAAACGGCTCCTGAGCAGGAGCGCCTGACGGCAGTCGTTGACGGCAACAGGGACGCACATTGCCGTATCGCAAGCCTCGTCCGCGCACCGGGCAGGCCAGGGTGTGGCATCGACGGGCTGATCACGCCATGAGCGTGACGAACTCCTAAAGGGGGTGTCGCAGCTTCGAATCCTGCCGGGGGCACCACGCATTACGTCGCTGACCTGGGGTTCCCTCCTCAGGGAGGCGCTCTATTCGGCCTCGGACTCCTCGTCCGGGGCCGTTTGCGTGAGCGAGCATCTCCGAGGGACTGGCCCGAGGCCGGTGAGCTGGTTGCGTCGGCGGTCACCCGCGTGTGGCTCGCAGGAGGGAACAGCCCCCGCAAGATCCCTCTCGCCAGCGACGACCTGTCAGGAACCGGAGCACAGAAAGCGAAGGTGGGCCCACTTCGCCGAGGGCCACGACGGGCTGGAAGCCGCCTTCGGCGCCGTTGGCCCGGCCGGCCGCCTCAGCGACACGTCGGCGTCTCCTGGACTGGTGCGGGCCGCAGCTTCTCCAGGAGCTCGGACCGCCGCCGGTGGTAGGCATCGACGTTGTCCAGCTTGATCCGCTCGTAGCCGCGGACCATGTCGGGGAGTTCTGCCAGCTCCACCACGGCTTCGAGATCGGCGGGCCGCGCGGTGGACAGGGCTCCCAGGATGGTGTCGCGGTACTCCTGGATCAGCTCGCGCTCGACGCGGCGTAGGTGCGCGTAGCCGAAGAGGTCCAGGCAGGTTCCGCGGACCTTGCGCATGGCCCGCAGGGTCCGGAACACCGGGCGGAACCAGGGGCCCAGGCTGATCTTCCGTTCCATGCCGAGTGCTCTCAGCACCGGAGGATGCAGCCGGTAGGAGTACCGCGCCCCGCTACCGAACCGGGCCTCGATGTCCTGGGTCAGCGACTCCTCGAGGGAGAGTCTGGCGACCTCGTACTCGTCCTTGTAGGCCATGAGCTTGTAGAGGTTGCGGGCCACCGACTCGGTGACCGCGGTGGAGGTCGGCTCGTGACGGCGGACCCGCTCGACGAACAACGCGTACTCCCGCGCGTATCGCTCGTCCTGGTACGCGATGAGGTCCGGCACCCGGATGTCCAGCAGGCGTGCCAGTTCGGAGCCGGGCTCCGCGCCGACCAAGGCCCGCACCCGTGCGGAGGCCGGGTGGACTCTCCTGGGGCCGGCCGACGGGCCGGGCGTGGTGGCGGCTTTGAATGCCTCGGGGTCTTCGACGAGCTGACGGCCCCGCCGGAATGCCTGGAGGTTGCGTTGCACAGCCGTGCCGTTCAGCGTGATGGCGCGTTCAATGGCCGCCGCGGTCAGTGGGAGCGCTCCGGTCTGGAACGCCGCGCCGAGCTGAAGGACGTTGGCGTACTGGTCGTCGTCGAACAACGCCTCCGCCAGAGCGCGGGCGTCCAGGTACACGGCATGCGCGCTGACCGCGTCGATGGCCGAGCGGATACGGTTCTGCTCGGGGAACGTGACCGTGGGATCGATGATCATCCGGCCGGTGGGGATCTCGGTTGTGCAGACCACGGCGGTCGTCCGGTCCGGGTCGGCCGCCGCCAGGTACTGCGCATCGGCGCCCACCAGCGCGTCGCAGGCCAGGTAGAGATCGCATTCGGCGGTGGCGAGCTTCGCCGCCTGCTCCACCACCTCGGACGTGATCTTGACGTCCGACACCACGGCGCCGCCCTTCTGCGCCAGCCCCGTCTGGTCGAGGGTGCGCACCTGCTTGCCGTCGATCACCGCGGCGGTGGCGACGACTTGGGCGACCGTGACCACGCCGGTGCCGCCCACTCCCGTGATGCGCACCGTGAAGTCATCGGAAATGGTCCGCCGCTCAGGCCTCGGCAGCGCTTCGGCGGCCAGGTCGGGCACGTCCTGGCGGCGTTCGTGTCGCCCGGGGACGACGGTCAGGAAGGACGGGCAGTCACCGTCGAGGCAGGAGTAGTCCAGGTTGCACGAGGACTGGTTGATCTCCGTCTTACGGCCGAACTCCGTAGTCACCGGATGGACGGACAGGCAGTTGGACTTCGTACCGCAGTCCCCGCACCCCTCGCAGACCCGCTCATTGATCACAACCTTCGTATCGGGGGTGGCCGCCTTGCCGCGGCGCCGTTTCCGCCGTTTCTCGGCCGCGCACTCCTGGTCGTGGATGAGCACGGTGACCCCGGGTATGGCGGCCAGCTCTTCCTGAGTGGTGAGGAGTTGGTCGCGATGGCGGACCTCGACGCCCCTGGGAAGCCTGGTCTTGCGCAGACGATCGGGGGCGTCGCTGGTGACGGCCACCTTCGCCGCACCCTCCAGGAGCAGCAGTGCGGCCAGCCGGTCGACGGGGAGGGCGCCGACCGCTTCCTGGCCGCCGGTCATCGCGACGGCCGAGTTGTACAAGAGTTTGAAGGTGATGTTGACGCCGGCGGCGACGGCCGCCCGTACCGCGAGGCTGCCGGAGTGCGTGAACGTGCCGTCGCCGATGTTCTGTACGAAGTGCTCGTCGCCGACGAACGGGGCCATCCCGATCCACTGGGCGCCCTCACCGCCCATCTGGGTCAGCCCGACCACGTTCCCCACCTGTGCGGGATCCATGAACACGGCCATGGTGTGGCAGCCGATACCGGCTCCCACCAGCGAGCCTTCGGGAACCTTCGTCGAGGAGTTGTGCGGGCAGCCGGAGCAGAAGTACGGCGTCCGGGTCAGCAGGGGGAGGGAGATGCGTTCCCCGCGGCGCCTTGTCCGCCAGGCGGTGACGGAGCCGATGTCCCCGTGTGCGGTCAGGCGGCGGGCGAGTCCGGACGCGATCGTCTCGGGACCCAGTTCCCCGATCTCGCTGAAGAGCGTCGTCCCCTCCGGGCCGGTCTTGCCGTGCACGGTGGGCGCGTCGGGCACTCCGTAGAGGATGTCCTTGATGGCGGCCTCGATGAAGGACCGTTTCTCCTCCACCACGATGATCTCGGTGAGTCCACTGGCGAACTCTCTGATGATGGTGGGCTCCATGGGGTGGATCGCACCGAGCTTGAGTACGCGGATCCCGTGGCGCGCGAGGTCCTTCTCGTCGAGCCCCAGGTCGCGCAGCGCCTGGCGGAGATCGAGGTACGGCTTCCCCGCGGCCACGATGCCGATCCGGTCGGCGGAGGTGCTACTGATCAAGCGGTTGATACCGCTGGCGCGGAGGTATTCCATGGCGAGCGGCAGCCGTACGGTGTACAGGCTTCGTTCCAGCGCGGCGAGGCTGGTGCCCAGCAGATGGGCGCTCGGACGGTGGCTGTACGGTGTGGCGCCGCCCTGCGGGGTCAGGGCCGGAGGGCGCCAGCCGGGGTCGACCATCGCGGTGCCGGCCGCGTCCGCCACGTTGGTGACCACCTTCATCGCGGCCCAGACGCCACTGGCCCGGGACAGTTCCACGGCATGCAGTCCGTAGTCCAGGATGTCCTGCGAATCCGCCGGGTAGAAGACCGGCAACGCCAGGTCCGCCAGGGCGCCTTCGGACGCGCACGGCACCGTCGAGGACTTGGCCACCGGATCGTCGCCGACGAGCGCGAGCGCACCGCTCATGGCCGGGACACCCACAAGGTTGGCGTGCCGGAAGGCGTCGGCCGCGCGGTCCAGCCCCGGGGACTTGCCGTACCAGAGCCCGATCACACCGTCCGGCCCCATACGGGTCGCCTCACCGGCCAGTTGGCTGCCCATCACCGATGTCGCCGCCAGCTCCTCGTTCAGCCCCGGCTGATGGGAGATGGCGTGCTCGGCCAGCAACGCGGAGCGTCGCGCGAGCTCCAGGTCGAAGCCGGCCAAGGGTGAGCCCTCGTACCCCGAGACGAAGGCCGCGGTCTCCCGTCCCAGCCGCCGGTCATGCCTGATCCGGTCGAAGAGGACGCGTACCAGGGCCTGGACGCCGGTGAGATAGACCGTCCCCCGCTCCCTCAGATAACGGTCGTCGAGCGTGAAATCACCATCCGTCGCCGCGTGGACAACCGGTGCGGACATCGAATATCACCTAACTCTCAAGGGCCTCGGGGAATGGACCGGGGCCAATGGAAATGACACCAGGGGTCGCATAGGGACATGCGTCAATGAGGAATGCGCGTCACCGAGGAGTGCGCGTCACCGAGCGATTCACAGTTCCGCGAGCCAGGAACCCGCTGTCGTCACCCGCGCGCCTCGTGCGGGGAAAATCCGCTCCATGAAGAAGTCATGGACGTCCCCCGCGGCATCCGCGCAGGCGTCGCTCAAGACGGTGGCCCGGTAGTCGCGGTCCAGGGCGTCGTAGAGCGTTCCCGCGACCATGGCGCTGGTCGCCACTCCGGTCAGCGCGATCGTTTCGATGCGCTGGGCGCGCAGCACCAGTTCGAGTTCCGTTCCGGCGAACGCGCTGGTGCGGCGCTTGGTGATGACGACATCCTCCGCTTGCGGTGCCAATCGCGGAATGATGTCCGTCTCCCCGGATCCCTCGTGGAACAACGTGCCGGCTTGGTGAAGCGCCGTGAACAGAGTGTTGTTCGCCGAGACATCGACTCCGGATACCCGCAGTTCCGTGCGTACGAAGACAACGAGGATGCCGTGCACACGAGCGGCGCGTACCAAAGACTGCATGGCAGGTACGGGCGCCCGGCTGAATGGGTGGTTCGCCAGGATGCCTGTCTGCATATCACCGACGATCAGTGCGGTGTCGGTACGGCCGGTCACCCGATCTTCTCCGTTTCGTGGGCCTGGGGCAGTGGTTCCTGGGCGGTCGACCGCTCCGCCTTGCGCCCGGCCGTCAGCAGGATCACCAATCCGGCGGCGAGCATGAGGGCGATGACCAGGAGGGCGTAGGTGAAGTCGCCGGTGGCATCCGCGATGGCGCCGGTCATATAGGGGCCGACGAATCCGCTGACGTTGCTCACCGAGTTGATCAGCGCGATGCCGGAGGCGGCGGCGGCACCGGTCAGGCACAGGGGCGGCAGTCGCCAGAATTGCGCCATGGCGGTGTAGACACCGGAGACGCTGACGCAGAACGCCGCGATGAACAGGACGTCGTGGTGGGTGAAGGTGGCCAGCAGCAGACCTACGACGCCGAAGGCCAGGGGTATCGCCGTGGAGAACACCACGGACCGGCGGGCCGCCACCCTGGCCCAGGCGAGCATGGCGACGATGGCGATCGCCGACGGGATGGCGGCGAGCAGCACACTGTTGACATCCGAGATCGCGGAGCCGTTTCCGGTAAGGGTGGCGATCATCGTCGGCAGGAAGAAGGCGATGGGGTACAGGCCGAAGACGATGGCGAAGAAGGCGAGGGCGAGCATCCACACTCGTCCGCTGGTAAGCGCCTGACGCACCCCGGTGAGGGCGCCATGCGCGTTCTGTTGGTCGGCTTCCAGGGTGAGTTGACGCTGGATGGCGTCCTTCTCCTGGGGTGTCAGCCATTTGGCGCCGGCGGGCCGGTCCGGCAGAAAGCTGAAGATGAGAATTCCGGACAGGACGGTGAAGAGGCCCTCGATGAGGAACAACGACCGCCACCCGGCGTACCCGGTGAGCTGTTCACCCCAGGACAGCATGGCCGCGGCGAGGGGCGATCCTACGATGCCGGACAGCGGAATCATGATGAAGAAGACCGACATGGCCCAGGTCCGCTGTCTCCTGGGGAACCAGAAGGTCAGGTACAGCAGGATTCCGGCGGCCAGCCCGGCCTCCGCGAAACCCAGCAGGATTCTCATGACATAGAGCTGGCCGACGCTCTGCACGGCCGCGGTTCCCATGGTGACAATGCCCCAGGAGACAAGGATTCGGGTGATCCATTTCCGCGCTCCGAATCGGCGCAGCATCATATTGCTGGGGATTTCCACGAGAATGTAGCCGATGAAGAACAGGCCGGAGGCCAGGCCCATCTGTCCGGCGGTGATGCCGAGGCTCTTGTCGAGCGACTGTGCCACATAGCCGAGATTGGCACGGTCGATATAGCTCATCACGTAGGCGAGGCCGATGAGCGGGATGATGCGGATACCTACTTTGCGCCATACAAGACGCATGTCATCGTCTGTCTTTGTCAGGGCGGTGACCTCGGCCATGACGGGATCCTCTCGGTGAACGGGGTCCGCGGGTGGTGAGGTGGGAGACGGGGACGGGGACGGGGACGGGGACGGGGCAGTGCTAACGGCATCCGGCGGCGCGCCGTCGCCGTGTTGCCGCCGTGTCGATCGCGCCGTCGGGGGTGACGACGACTCCGTAGTCGCGGGCCGCTCCGGAAGCGGTGACTTTTCCGTCGAGTACGTCCTGGAGGACACGGTCGGGGTCGCGGGTGAAGGGGTCCCCATGGCCGCCTCCGCCGGCGGTGACATGCCGATGGCGGTCGCCGGAGGCGAGGTCGCGGACGACCTTGGCGGGGAGTTCCCGCTCCTGGGGGGTGCCGGGGTTGAGGATGTTGGACGACGCCGTGCCCTGGGCTCCTCCCCGGAGACCGTAGGGCAGGTGTGTGCGCCGGTCGGAGCGAATCTGCACCGAGACCGTGGGGGCGAGAACCG
The DNA here is from genome assembly GCF_003595545.1 of Streptomyces sp. 11-1-2. NCBI lineage: Bacteria > Bacillati > Actinomycetota > Actinomycetes > Kitasatosporales > Streptomycetaceae > Streptomyces > Streptomyces sp. 11-1-2. Next base: position 6,709,128 of record NZ_CP022545.1, on the reverse strand, counting down.
TCATATCGCGGAAGGTCGACAGGCCGCCGCGCCATCGGCCCGGGCCGCCGGTGTCGGGCAGGTAGCCGTAGCCGTCGATGCGCACATGGCCGGACTGCTCGAGTTCCTCTACCGGTACGTTGGCCAGGTTGGCGCCGAGCGGGCTCACGCCGTCCACACCGTCGCGGTCCGGACGGGCTCCCCAGGCCCCGCACAGGATGTCCCACAGGACGTTGGTGGTTCCGTCCTGCCCGGTGATGCCGATGGCCACGGAGTCGGGGCCGCCGTCGCCCGCGGCCGGGACCCGGTCGGGGAAGACGGGAGCCAGCGCGCCGAGGACGGTGTCGATGATGCGGTAGGCGACCAGGCCCCGGGCTCCACGTGCCGAGGGCCTTCGGCCGCTGAGGATGGATGCCTCGGGGATCGTGAACGTGAGGGGCCGGTAGAAGCCGCTGTTGGCCGGGATGTCGGATCCCAGGGCGCCCTGGATGGCCGCGTAGGAGGCGGACCGGGTGAAGGACTCGGTGGCGTTGAGCGCCGAGGCGACCTGGGGCGAGGACCCGGTGAAGTCCAGGTGCAGACGGTCCCCGGTGATGGTGACGGTGACGCGGAAGGGGATGGGCGGCGAACCCATGCCGTCGTCGTCGATGAAGTCCTCGAACGCGTAGGCACCGTCGGGGGCCTCGGCGAGGGCGGCGCGCAGCAGCGTCTCGGAGTAGTCGAGGAGTTCGTCGTTGAGCGCGGTCAGCCCGTCGATGCCGTGGCGTTCGGCCAGTTCCTTCAGTCCTTCCCCGCCCGCGTGACACGCGGCGAGCTGGGCTTCCAGGTCGCCACGCAGAAGCTCGGGCTCGCGTACGTTGCGCAGGACGAGGGCGAGGAACGTCTCGTTGAGCGTGCCCGCGTCGCACAGCTGGGAAGGCGGTATCTGCACGCCTTCCGCGAAGATGCTCGTGGACTGCACCGCCATGGATCCCGCGGCCCAGCCGCCCACGTCGACGTGGTTGACGACGGTGACCGAGTAGCCGATCAGCTCCTGCCCGGAGGTGAACACCGGGGCGATGGCGAAGATGTCGGGCAGGTGCATGCCGCCCAGGTCGGGATCGTTGAGCAGGTAGACATCGCCCGGGCGGACGGAGTCGCCGAAGCTCTCCAGCACGGCGCTCATGGCTTCGGGAATGGAGCCGAGGTGCACCGGACAGGTGTTGGCCTGTGCGATCACCCGTCCGGAGGCGTCGCACAGCGCGGCCGAGAAGTCCATGCTGGAGGCCACGATCTGGGAGTGCGCGGTGCGCAGAATGGTGATCGCCATTTCGTCCGCGAGTCCGGTGACCGCGTTCCGGTGGACCTCGAACGTGGCGGCGTCGCTGATCGGGCGCGGGCTCATGAGGTGGCCTCCGGTGCTGTGGTCGTCCAGCTGATGACGATGTTGTTGAAGCGGTCGCGGTGGGCGGTGGCCGCCGGCGGTACGAGGGTGGTGGAGTCCATGTCCTCGATGACCAGGGGGCCTTGCCGGGGTTCCCGCGACAGCGCGGAGCGGGCGATCACCGGGGTCGGCTCGCTCCGGTCGAATCGGCACGCCCGAGTCGTTTCGGCGCTGGGCGCCGACGGCAGGAGGCTCAGAATCCGCTCGACACTCACGGGATTGCGCACCCGCCCGCGGACGCGGAGGTTGACGATCTCCACGAGCTCGTCGGTGCCGGCCCGGCCGTAGGTGCGGTGGTGCTCGGCGTGGAACCGCTGCCGCGCGGAGGCCATCAGACCGGAGTCCAGCTTCCCGCCCGGCACGGTGACGGACAGCTCGAATCGCTGACCGCGGTAGCGCATGTCGAGGACCCGCTGTACCTCGGTGTGCGCCGAGGGGTCGGCCTCGCGCAGTGCCTCGGTGACGTCCTTGGCCATACGGTCGAACTCGGCGCCGAGCAGGTCGAGCGCGTCGAGGTCTGCCCGGTAGGGCATCACCGCCTGCCGTTCGGTGTCGGCGACGAGGAGTCCCAGACTGCTGAACAGCCCGGTGTGCACGGGGACGATGACGGTCTCGATGCCGAGCTCACGGGCGATGGCCGCGCCGTAGAGCGGCCCGGCGCCGCCGAAGGCCACCATGACCGCCTCCCGCGGATCGCGGCCGCGTTCGCTGGTGACGGCCTTGACGGCCTTGGTCATGCTGGACACGGCGACTTCGTAGGCTCCGCGCGCGGCCGCCGGGATGTCGACGCCGAGGTCCTCGGCCACCGGGGCCATGGCCCGCCGGGCGAGGTCCGGCTCGATGGTCACCCGCCCGCCGGCCAGGGCCTGCGAGCTGAGGTAGCCCAGGACCACATTGGCGTCTGTGAGAGTGGGGCTGGTCCCTCCGTTGCCGTAGCAGGCGGGACCGGGCCGGGAGCCGGCGCTCTCCGGTCCGACCCGCAGGGATCCGGCGACGTCGGTGGAGATGACGCTGCCCCCGCCCGCGCCCACTTCGGCGATGTCGATGGAGGGCACGCGCAGCGCGTATCCCGCCCCCTTGCCCAGGCCGCGGGTGATGTTCATGCCCCCGCCGACCTCGTAGTCGCCCGCGACGAACGGCTCGCCGTTCTCGATGAGGGATGCCTTGGCCGTGGTGCCGCCCATGTCGAAGGCGACCACGGAGTCGAGGCCCATGAGCCGGGAGAGTTTCCGTACGGCGATGACACCGGCGGCGGGCCCCGACTCGATGATCTGCACCGGCCGCCCCACCACCGAGGGCGCGTCGAGGAGTCCACCGCTGGACTGCATGATCATCAAGGGCGCGGAGACGCCCGCTTCCCGCAAGCCCTCGCCGAGCGCCGTGACATAGTCATGGACCTGGGGCCCCACATAGCTGTTGACGACCGCGGTACTGGTGCGCTCGTACTCCTGCATCTGAGGTGTGATGTCGACGGAGGCGGTCACGTATGTGCCGGGCAGGAGGGCCCGCAGTTCGGCGGCGACCCGGCGCTCTTCCTCGGGGCAGGCATAGGAGTTGATCAGACACACCGCCACCGCCTCGATGTCCGCGGCCCGGATCTCGCCCGCCACACGGGCCAGTTCGGCGGAGTCCGCCGGGGGCTCGAGATGCCCGTCGGCGGTGATGCGCTGGTCGATCTCGTAGCGGTGACGCCGGGCAACGAGCGGGGTCGGCCGCTGCCAGGAGAGGTCGTACAGCAGGGGGCGGCGCAGGCGTCCAAGTTCCAGCACGTCCCGGAATCCCCGCGTGGTCACCAGCGCGGTACGTGCACCGCGCATCTCCAGAATGGCGTTGGTGGCCACCGTGGTGGCGTGCAGCATCGCCCTGACCTGGCTCGGGAGCACGCTCGCCGCGGACAGCGCGGCCCGGGTTCCGCCGAGCACGCCGCTGCCGAAGTCCGGCGGTGTGGAGAGGACCTTCACGGGGACGACCCGGCCTCCGGGGCCCAGGGCGATGACATCGGTGAACGTCCCACCGATGTCGGCGGCGACGCGCCAGCTTCCGTCGAGATCGGTCTTGGCAGGTCCTGGCACGTTCGGCTCCTTGAAAGGTGGCCCTAGAGGGCTGCATCGCGCCGCCCCTCCGGCAGTTGCGATGACCCTAGGGGAGAACTGAGATCTCATCAATGGCCATCTAAGATCTTTGCTGCTCATGCGGCACCCCACCGCACCGCGCACGTCGTCTTCTGTTCCGCTACTCCACGAGAGCCGAGCGGACCCCCGCACTCCGCCGCGTCAGCTCACTGAGCCGCCGCCCCGCTTCCTCGAGGTCGGCGGCGGATCCCCCGTACACCATGCGGACGTGCGTATCCGGCCCGGCGAAGGCGTCTCCCGCGATGGCCGTCACACCGTGATCCAGCAGCAGCCGCTCCAGCCGGCGCCCACGGAGTCCGAGAGGGGTGCAGTCGGCGAAGACGAAAACGCCGGCGTCGGGGCGTACCGAAGCGAGACCGGCACGCTCCAGCCCGTCGCGAAGAATGTCACGCCTGGCCCGCATGGTGGCGAACTCTTGTTCGATCCACTGTTGCGGACCGGTCATGACGGCATGCGCCGCGGCCTGGGCCACGTCGCCGACGTTGATGGCGTCCCATTCGAAGGCGTGGTGTATCGGCTTCAGCAGATGGGCGGGGGCGTGCACATATCCGACCCGCCAACTGGTGAAGGCGTAGTTCTTGCTGAGGCTGGTGACCGTGACCAGATCCGGATGGTGATCGCGCAGCAGCATCTGCGGCACATAGCCGGGCCCGTCCCATACATATCGCTCGTAGGACTCGTCGGAGAAGACGATCAGACCGTGGCGCGCGGCGATGTCCAGCAGCCCGCACAGCCGCTCCCGACCCGGCACATAACCGGTCGGATTGTTGGGATTGCAGACCAGCAGTGCCCGGGTGGCCGGAGTGATCGCGGCCTCGACAGCCGCCGGGACATGATCCCATCCGCGGCTCTCGTCGGACGGTACGTACACCGGCCGGGCTCCCGCCAGGCGGATCACGCCGTCGAAGAAATAGCTCGGAGCGGGTACCACCACTTCGTCGCCCGGTGACAGCAGAGCCCTCAGCGCCACACTCATCCCGTGCTGGGCGCCATGAGTGATCAGCAGTTCGCCCTCCGGGTCCACGACGAGCCCGTGCGCGACCCCCAGCCGCGAGGCGATCGCCTGACGGAGTTCTTCGGAACCGCGACTGCGCCGGGGGAACACCTCGCCCGCGGCGGTCCGCACCGCCTCCACGACATGCTCCGGCATGGGAAGCACCGGCACACCGCGGAAGGGGATCATGGCCGCCCGGCTCGGCGGTGCCATCCGGGCACGGTCGGCGAGTTCGAGGGCCGGCAGACGTTCCAGATTCATCAGGTTCCCTTCACGGATCGTGGTTGCCACAGCGTTGCCACGGCGGGCCGGACAGGCGGCCGGGCTCACAAGAACGCGCCGGGCAGCCGAGCCCAGACGGTCTTGCCAACGGGATGCGGTTCGGTCGTCAGACCTCCGCCGAGTTCGGTGAGCAGTGCATCGGCGATCGCCGTCCCGCGGCCATGGTCGGCTTCCGGGGAGGCGGCCCGTGGCCTCGGAATGTCGCGAGAGTTGTCGCGGACACCGAGTTCAAGGGTTCCGCCCGCACCGATCCTGAGGATGACGACGATGCTCGGCGTGAGCACGCCGGCGTGGATGACGGCATTGGTCACCAGCTCCGAGGCGACGAGACCCACGGTGTGGACCAGCTCACCGCCCTCGGGGAGCCCCCATTCGAGGAGGGTGCCCACCAGGGCGCTCCGGATCCCGGGCACGTCGGCGGCGGAGGGCGGCAGAGAGAAGGTCCGGTCGGTCCGGAAGAGCGCTGTGGCGTTCATGGTGATCATCTCGATGCGGCAGCGGGCGTGAGTATGAGCTTCCACCCCCTTCTGAGATCTCTATATGCACATCTAAGATCTCAGTTCCCAGCCCACCACTCCAGGGAACGTCCGTCAACCCCTCGGGGGACGCGAGATGAATCCGGCCCTCTGGGATCAGGTAACGCTGATACTGACCTCGGCGAGCGACGCATGGGACACAAGCTGGTCGATGATCTGCTCCTGGGCGGCCTGCGTTCTGGCACTCATGGCCGCGCGGGCCGCGGCCGGGTCACGGCCCCGGATGGCCTCGAGGATCTCCCGCCGCTGGTGCGCGGCCGGCTCCGAGAAGGGCAGGGACTTCAGCGTGATCCGCAGGACTCGCTCCAACTCGTCGAAGACGCGGATGACCGATTGGGCCAGCATGTCATTGCCGCATCGATTGGCGATGATCGCGTCGAATTCGAGGTTGGCGCGAAGGAACGCGTCGAGACCGGCCGCGTCGCCCGTCTCGTACGTGACCGACAGGAGCTCTTCCATCCGGGCGAGATCGCGCTCCGGGCACCCGATCTCCGCCGCGAGACCCGCCGCCTCCACCTCCAGCAGCCGACGGAAAGCGCAGAGGTCACGGGTCCCCTTGAGGGTGACCGGCAGGATGCGGTAGCCCGAGCGGGGCAGCGCCTGCACCAGACCGTCCCTCTGCAGCCGGGTCAGCGCCTCCCGGACGGGCATCGTGCCGACGCCGGCCCGATGCACCAGGGCCGACTTGGTGACATGAATGCCAGGCCCCAGCTCGAGTTGAATGATCTGGCGCTTGATGGCGGCGTATGCACGCTCGGTGGCGCTGAGGCTCGGATGGTCTTCACTCAGGATGCCCGGCAGATACTTCACATCGCCACCCTAACGCAGTTGCGATCTCACGTTCCGGATACGGAGATCTCAGTCCCGCCGTCCCGGTCCCCCTACGCCGTCGCCCTCGGCACCGAAGCACGGGGGTGGACAGCTCCGGCGGCGCCCGCTAACGTCCACCGCGAGTTAACGTTCACTAACTGCGGAGCCTCCGGGCTCCTGGTTTCGCCTGGCCGCCCGCCATCTCGGACCTGGGCCGGCAGCGAGCCCTCCTCGACACTCGGCAGTTCCCGGGCATACGGCCGGAGCCGCCGACCCCGCGAACCCGGCCGCGCCGCCGCCACTTTCCTGACCGGCGCGAAACGGCGGTGCGCTGTCGACGGCTCGCCATCTCCGGCGAACCCGACCTCGAACGGAGGGTGTTCATGGACAAAGTCGTCACTTCCGCCGCCGAAGCCGTGGCGGAGATCCACGACGGGGCCTCACTGGCAGTGGGCGGCTTCGGCCTCTGCGGTATCCCCGCCGTACTCATCCAGGCGCTCCTGGAGCAGGGAGCGGCAGAGCTCAGCGTCGTGTCCAACAACTGCGGCGTCGACGGCTGGGGCTGGGCGTACTGCTCGAGGCACGGCGCGTCTCACGCGCCATGTGCTCGTATGTCGGCGAGAACAAGGAGTTCGCCCGCCAATACCTGGCGGGCGACCTCGAGCTCGAGTTGGTGCCCCAGGGCACGCTGGCCGAGCGGCTGCGCGCGGGCGGTTGCGGCATACCCGCCTTCTTCACTCCCGCGGGTGTGGGAACCCAGGTCGCCGAGGGCGGACTGCCCTGGCGCTACGACGCCGAAGGCAATGTCGCCGTCGCCTCGCCGCGGAAAGAGGTGCGCGAGTACGACGGGGCGCAGTACGTACTGGAGGAGTCGATCACCACCGACTTCGCTCTGGTACGGGCGGCCAAGGGCGACCGGCACGGCAACCTCGTCTTCGACAAGTCAGCGCGGAACTTCAACCCCCTGGCGGCCATGGCCGGGCGAGTGACCATCGCGGAGGTCGAAGAACTCCTCGACCCGGGAGAGCTCGCCCCTGACGCGATTCATCTCCCCGGGGTGTTCGTGCGGTCGGTGCTCGCGCTCACCACGGCGGAAGCCGCGGACAAGCGCATCGAGAAGACGACCGTGCGCACGGCGCACATCGTCACGGCGGGAGGAGAGAACTGATGGCCTGGTCCAGGGACGAGATGGCGGCCAGGGCGGCCCGCGAACTGCCTGACGGCTCCTATGTGAACCTCGGCATCGGCTTGCCCACCCTGGTGCCCAACCATCTGCCCGCCGGCGTCCATGTGGTGCTGCAATCCGAGAACGGCATCCTGGGTCTGGGCCCCTATCCAACCGTTGATCAGGTGGACCCGGACCTGATCAACGCGGGCAAGGAGACCGTCAGCGTGCTGCCGGGAGCCTCGTTCTTCGATTCCTCCCTGTCCTTCGGCATGATCCGGGGCGGGCATATCGACGTGGCGATCCTGGGTGCCATGCAGGTGTCGGCCACCGGAGATCTCGCGAACTGGACCATCCCCGGGAAAATGATCAAGGGGATGGGCGGCGCCATGGACCTCGTCCACGGAGCCCGGCGCGTGATCGTCCTGATGGACCATACGGCCAAGGACGGCAGTCCGAAGATCCTCGAGGAGTGCGCGCTCCCCCTCACCGGCAAACGGTGCGTCCAGCGCGTCATCACCGACCTGGGCGTGATCGACGTTACGGAACACGGCCTGGTCCTCGCCGAGGCCGCCCCGGGCGTCTCCACCGATGAGATCGTGGACAGGACCGGAGCGCATCTCGACGTCCGGGCGGCCTCCAGGCCGACGTGACGCGCCCGCCGGTATCCCGGTCCCCGGACGCCAGCACTCTTAGGCGGTCTGGCACGGCCGGCGTGGCCAGGCGGCTCCCCGGCGGTGCCGAGCAGTGATCGAACTCCTGAAGCGGGTGTCGCAGGTTCGAATCCTGCCGGGGCACCAGCCAAAACGCCCCGAGCCGATCAGGGCCCGGGGTGTTTGACATCCGCTGGAGAATCCGCAGGTCAGACCCTTGATCGCCCGGCCTCGCCGCCAAAGCGGTCGGTGCCGTCCGGGTCTGTGCTGCGCAGAGGACGTGGACAGCCGCAGCGAAGGGGATGGACGTAGGCGCATACTGGGGGGCCAATGACAAAACCTGCTGCATCGAAGCGTCATCTGCCTACCAGCCCCTTCAAGGCGCCGGTCACACCAGATCCCAAGCACTTCGCCGTGGGCGACCAGGTCACGCACGACATCTACGGCCTCGGCCGGGTGATCGGCATCGAGGATGGAATCGCGGCGCTCGTGGATTTCGGCTCGGCGCAAATGCGGATCTTGAGCCCGTACGCCAAGATGACCAAGCTGTAGGGCCCGCTGTGCCCGGTCACGGCACGCCAGAGCCCTTCAGGAACCTGCACCGAAAGAGAGACCTCTCATCGATCTCACGTCGCTGTTCTCCGCTCCGGAAGCGCAACCCCGCTGTTCCACCGCAGCAGCATTGCCGCTTCCGACGACAGACCCGTTCCAGGCCCCGGACTTCGGGGAAGACGAGGTCTTCCTGCTCAACGATGCACAGGGACCCGTTTCGGGCATGTGTGCGGCGCGCCCCAAGGCGGCTTAGCGCCCACGAGTCACGGTGGTGTCGGGAGCCGGCCGGGGCCGTCCGGGCCCCGTTCACCATCGTTCGGACGAGACCGTGTGCCGGGCCCTTCCCACTTCGGCGGGCGTCGGGCGTGGTGGTGTCAGCCTCCGGTGAGGGTCCGCCGCACGCCGGGTGAGCCTTGGTCAGGTCTTGTTGCCTGCGCGCAGCCATGCGATGTAGTCGCCGGCGGCTCGCTCGGTGTCGTACTCGGCCTGGTAGCCGGTGTCTTCCCGGAGGCGGCTGATGCCGAGGACCGTGGGCGGGGTGTCTCCTTCGGTGGGGAGGTCGACCTGGGCGTCGGGGGCCACCTTCTTGATCGCTTCGATGAGCTGGGCGTTGGTCGTGGCCCGGCCGGAGCCGACGTTGTACGTGCGGTGGTTCAGCTTGTCCGCGAGCTGGAGGAGGGCGAGCGCACGCCCGGTGTCCGGCACGTAGTTGAGGTCGATCCCGTCCTCGGCGAAGGCCGGCCCCATGAGGTGGGAGAGGTCCGGGGCGGTGCCGCGGGCGGCGGCGTGGATGAGGGCGGGCGCGGCGAAGAACGGTTCGGTGTGGCCGAGCGGGCCCCAGGTGCCCGAGATGCGGTAGTCGACGATGTCGACGCCCGTGGTGTCGGCGAGGAATCCGCCCAGCATTTCACCGACCTTCTTGAAGGTGGGGATCGAGACGGGTGCGCTCAGCGGCGGCGCTGCAGCTTCCCCAGCGCGCTGGGGTCGTCTTCCAGGGCGCTGACCGCCGTCTTCCAGCTGATGTCCTCGAGGTGGAGGGCGCTGCGGAGGAAGGCCGTGCTGAGGTGCTGGATCAGCGCGACGCGCGCGGGGCTCTCGTCCGTCGTCTCGGCGACCTCGTACCCGGGGATGCCGCCGAGCGAGTGCTCCGCCCCGAAGAGCGTGAGCAGGGCCTTGCTTCCCGGGCTGTAGGTGTACGGGTCGGTGAACCAGTCCGGTCCGCGAGTGGACAGGTGGGACTGGTCGTTGTCCCCGGCGACGATGAGGGCCGGCGTGGTCATGGTGTCGAAGGACGGCCGCATGAAGGGGAGGTGTTCGACGGCGAACGGGGTCAGATCATCGCCCAGGCCGGTCAGGGCGAACAGCACGCCCGCCTTGACGCGGGGGTCGGACATGTCCTCGCCGGGAACGCCGTCGGAGCCGAGGACGCGCGCGCCCAGCAGCGCGCTCGCACTCTGGGCTCCCCAGGAGTGGCCGGACACGGCGATGCGGTCGCGGTCGAGGCGCCCGCCGAGGCCCGGGACGGAGGCTTCCAGGACGTCGAGTCCGTCCAGTACGCGTGTGAGGTCCTCGATACGGAAGCGCCACATCCGCGGCGTACGGGGGTCCTCGGCGGGGATGCCGAGCGTCCGGGAGTCGAGGTGGGTGGGCTGGATGACCACGAAGCCGTGAGCGGCCCAGTAGTCCGCCAGCGGGGCGTAGCCGTTCATCGACCAGCCGAAGCCGTGCGAGAAGACGATGACGGGCAGATCGCCGCCGGTCGCGGGGGCGGACACGCGGACCTGGAGATCCTCTCCGCGGCCCGGGGCGGGCAGCACGACCGGCTTCGCGGATACCACTGTGGTGGGCGCCGCCCCCGGGATCTGCTGCGCGTTCGTGGTGTTCGAGTCGGGCATGGGCGTGGGCATGGGAGTGCCTTCCGTTCGGTTTCTTCGCGCTGGTGGTTCGGTGGGCCCGGGGTGGTCCGGGGCGCCGCGGGCGGGCCAGGGTTGGGGGGCGAGGAGGGTTTCTCACACCCGGCCGCATCGACGCCGGGTATCGGCGACCGGGTGTGCTGTCGGTCCGGTGGAGCGTGCGAGGACAGGAGACGGCCTGGCCGCCCGTCCCCCGGTCTGCCATCATGGCTGAAGCGGAACGTTGCTCCGTTAATAATACGGAGCGATGTTCCGTTTCGCAAGGCCGGTCATGGAAGGAGTGCGAGTGCCGTGGTGAACGACAGCGGCCAGAGCGCGGGAAGCTCAGCCGGGTCCAGGCGCAAGGACGCCCGGCGCAACCAGCAGACCCTGCTGGACGCGGCCGCCGCGGTCTTCGTCGCCTCGGGCGTGGAAGCACCGGTACGCGACATCGCGGCCGAGGCCGGTGTCGGGATGGGCACGATCTACCGCCACTTCCCCACCCGGGCGGACCTCATCATCGCCGTCTACCGCCACCAGGTCGAAGCCTGCGCCGAGGCAGGCCCGGCCCTGCTGGCGACCAGCCCGACACCGCACGCCGCCCTCGAAGCGTGGGTCGAGCTGTTCGTCGACTTCCTGGTCACCAAGCACGGCCTGGCCGCCGCGATGCAGGCCGACAACACCGGCTTCGAAACGCTGCACGCCTACTTCCTCGACCGCCTTCTGCCGGTGTGCACCCAGCTCCTCGACGCCGCCGTCGCCTCCGGTGAGATCCGCCCCGGCCTCAGCGCCTACCAACTCATGCGCGGCATGGGAAACCTCTGCATCGGCGCCGAAAGCGATCCCCACTACGACGCCCGTCGGTTGGTCAAGCTCCTCGTCGCGGGGCTACGCCAACCACGCTGACCGCGGCGCCGGTTCCGTTCGATCCATTCGTCGATCCCTGGAGGGCTCGGCCAGAGGAGCCGGACCTCCTGCGTCGGGGATGGACTGCCCTCTGAGGCGGGGTGCTCGCGTGCGGAGTAGACCGCTGATCGTGAAACCCCCCGACGCTGGCGTTCCATGCGGCGCTGGGCGTGGAGCCACACGACGGCAAGGTGATGTATCGCCTCCAGAAGTAGCGTGACCCAAAGGCCGCCGTTGGCTGCGCGGGTGGCAACTGGCGGGGCATTGGGCGTCCGGAGTCGGTGTCAGGGGTGGGTCAACTGCCCGGGCGGGGAGCCCGTAGGTGTTGGCGCTGGGCCAGCTCTTCGTCTTCGACCAGGGTGAGCATGGGCTGGTCCGGGGCGCAGATCATGGTGACGACGAAGCGGCTCCGCGAGTCTGTCCGGTTGTTTCCGTCCTGGTAGTGGATGACATCGCCACCCGGCTCCCAGAACGACTCCCCGGCCCTGATCACCCGCTCCGGCTCGCCTTCCAGCTCGAAGAGCATCTCGCCCTCCAGCATGTAGCCGAAGGCGGGGCCCGAGTGCCGGTGGGGAGGGGCGCCGGGGTCGCCGGGAGGGTACTCGACGAGGACCGTCATCGCCTCTGCCCCCTCCGGAACGAACGGCGGCTTCGCCGACTGCAGCATGGTGAACGCCGTCCTCCATGCTTCCGAGCGCCGTGTGCTCTGAGCGGTGCCTGCCGCCGGCTCCTTGTTGGACATGGCGGGACCTCCAGTGGTGGGCCGGACGGATCAGCAGCGCCAGTCGGTGTGGTTCGTCGTGTACCGATAGGTCACGCGTCCAGATTGCGACGATGTGGCGCGCGGCGCACGCGGGGGCCGGCCGCTCCCCCGATTGACCGACTCGCCCGCGCATCGGAGCTACGGGGCGGAAGGTCGCCTCAGATCCCCACGGAGAGGGTCGCCCTGCCACCGCCGTGCCATCCCCGTGCCGGATAGGACGATTCGTCACGCTCAGTTGCGGGGACTGGTGGGCGCATCCGCGCCCCCAGGGGCAAGTGCCCCACATCGCAAGGGAGTTGGGTCGGCCAGGCGGAGATCACGGCCCGGTCTCGTTCTTCTTTGTTGGGCAACCATTCAGCTTCCGGACAACTCTACTTTGGCGACCCTTCCGTTCCGGCCGCCGGGGGAGACAGATGGCAGTCGGGGCTCAGGGGCGACCAATGCGTTACTGATGGAGGATTTGTGCGCAATAGAACCCGAGGTGTGGTGGGTGTGGCGGTCGGCGCCGTCGTCACCGCCGCTGTGGCCGCCGGGGCCAGCGCCGTCGTGTCGAACGGCGACGGGGCCGACCAGAACCAGCCCTCCCCCAGGGCTGCCGCGGCGGGAAAGACCACGGGCGACTTCGACGGCGACGGATACGCCGACCTCGGCGTGGGCGCGCCCGACGGCACCGTCTCCGGGAAGTCCAAGGCGGGCTACGTGGGCGTGACCTACGGGGCCCAGAGCGGCGTGGACACCGGTCGGCGCGGCACGTTGTCGCAGGCCAGCGCGGGGGTGCCCGGCACGCCCGAGGCCGGGGATCACTTCGGCTCGGCCGTGGTGCGCGGCGATGTGGACGGGGACGGGTACACCGATCTGATCGTCGCCGCGAACCACGAGGCCATCGGCGACACCAAGCGGGCCGGTTCCGTGACGGTCGTCTTCGGCTCGAAGGACGGCCTGTCCAGCGACGCCATCGCCTTCCACGCGCCGAAGGCCACCGCCTACGCGATGTTCGGCGACACGATGGCCGTGGGCGACTACAACCACGACGGCCGCGACGACATCGCCATCTCCGACGGCACCGCGGTCCAGATCGTCAGCGGCGCGGCGAACCTGCGCGAGACGGCCACCCCGAAGATGTCCAGCGTCACCCCGCCCGGCGGCGGAGCGGGCATCGAGCACCTGTCCTCGGGCGACATCAACGGGGACGGCTTCGCCGACCTGGTCACCGTCGCCTACCAGGACGACCCCGCCGACGAGGGCACGCTCGGCGTGCTGCCCGGTTCGTCCGGGGGGCTGAAGAGCACGTCGCTGGGCGAGGACGTGGCGCTGCCGTTCGCCTCGTACCAGGCCGTGGTCGGTGACATCAACGGCGACGGCAAGGACGACGTCGTCACGGACACCGGCTTCGAGGACGGTCCGGAGGACCAGCGCCTGCGGACGTACCCGGGCACCGCCCAGGGCCTCGACACCGCGAACCCGGTGAACTGGAAGGGCAAGGCGCAGAACGGCACCGCCTCCCAGCTCACCGACATCAACGGCGATGGCCTTGACGACCTCGTCGTCAGCGACACCGCCGCCGAGGCCCCCGGCGGCTACAACGACGCCGGCGCCATCACCGTGCTCAAGGGCACCAAGAACTGGCTGACCGACGCGGGGGCGCAGACCTTCTCCCTCGACACCGAGGGCGTTCCCGGCGAGATGGCGGGCAACGACAAGTTCGGTGAGGCCGTCTCGGCAGCCGACTACAACGGCGACGGCAAGCCCGACCTGGCCATCGGGATCCCGAACCGGACCGAGGGCGCGGGCGCGGTGGCGCTCCTGTACGCGGGCGCCGACGGGCTCACCGCCGAAGGCTCCGCCCTCATCGGGCCGGGCGATCTCGGCTCCCCGGCGACCGATGCCGCCTTCGGCACGGAGCTGTCCGGCCGCGCCACGAAGTAGCACCACCGCAGGTAGCACCACCCCGTTGTTGGTTCGGTGGCCCGGCCCTCCCGGGCCGGGCCACCGGCCGAACCGGACGATCCGGCCGCACCTGCCCCGACAGCGGTCGGCCCTCCCCCGCGTAATCTCCTCAGCCCGCGGCCTTGGCGATGATCCCCCGCATCTCCTCAAGGCCGAAGGCCCGCAGGGTCGTGGTGCGTACGTTGCCCGCCGCGCCGAGCTGCAAGGACGCCGCGGTGGCGGTTTCGTCGTCGGGGGCCTCGACCATGCACACCAGGTCGTACGGCCCGTCCGTCCAGTAGATGTCCACGAGCCTCGCCCCGAGCTTGTTCAGCGCCGCGGAGAAGTCCTCGGTGCGCTTCGTGGTGTCCTTGTAGCCGCGGACTCCCTGCTCGGTCCAGTTCAGCAGCGTGATGTAGGTCGCCACGCCCTCACCTCCCAGGAGAAGAACCCCCTGAGATCAATTCTGGGAGCGACGTCCTGAATCCGCACACCTGGCACACCTGGCACACCTGGCACAGGTGTACACCTGGCCCACCGGACGCGGTCGACGGCCACGGTCAGGTTTGCCGAACCGGCAACAGGCATGGCCCGCGCCGCCGAGATCACGGCAGGATCGGATCGTCGGCCGCCACGCGGAGGGCGTGTCCGAGCACCCCGGGAGGGAACCATGCCGCAGCCACCCACGACCGACCTCACCCACCGCCTGGTGTCCTCCCCCGCCGGGCGGATCCACCTCGTGGAGCAGGGCACCGGCCCACTGGTGCTGCTCGTCCACGGCTTCCCGGAGTCCTGGTACTCATGGCGCCACCAGCTCCCGGCGCTCGCCGCGGCCGGGTACCGGGTGGCCGCCATCGATGTGCGCGGATACGGGCGCTCGTCCAGGCCCGGGGAGGTGGACGCGTACCGGATGCGGGAGCTGGTGGCGGACAACGCCGCCGTGGTGGAGGCGCTCGGCGAGGAGTCCGCCGTGGTGATCGGCCACGACTGGGGCTCGCCCATCGCCGCCAACTCCGCCCTGCTGCGGCCGGATGTGTTCCGGGCGGTCGGGCTGCTGAGCGTGCCGTACTCCCCGTCCGGCGGCCCCAGGCCCAGTGACGTCTTCGCCGGGATGGGCGGGGAGGAGGAGTTCTACGTCTCCTACTTCCAGCAGCCGGGACGGGCCGAGGCGGAGATCGAACCGGATGTACGCGGCTGGCTCGCGGGGATCTACGCCGCGCTGTCCGGCGACACCATGCCCGGACCCGACCTGCCCGACCCGCACTTCATCACGCGCGGCGCGGCGATGCGCGAGCGGTTCCCCGCCGGGCGCCTGCCCGCCTGGCTGAGCGAGCGGGACCTCGATGTCTACGCCGGTGAGTTCGAGCGGACCGGAACGAGCGGGGCGCTGAACCGCTACCGCAACATGGACCGGGACTGGGAGGACCTGACCGAGTTCAACGGTGCGCCCATCACCCAGCCGTCGCTCTTCATCGGCGGCGGCCTGGACGCCTCCACCACCTGGATGGGCGACGCGATCAAGGCGTACCCGACCACGCTGCCCGGACTCGCCGGCTCGCACATCCTCGAGGACAGCGGCCACTGGATCCAGCAGGAGCGCCCCGAGGAGATCAACCGGCTGCTGGTCGACTGGCTGAATTCCCTTCCCGCGTCCTAGGACTGCCCTAGGACCCGCGGCGGTCCTGCTGCCGCTGGAGGGCCCGGAAGTCGTCG
The DNA here is from genome assembly GCF_003595545.1 of Streptomyces sp. 11-1-2. NCBI lineage: Bacteria > Bacillati > Actinomycetota > Actinomycetes > Kitasatosporales > Streptomycetaceae > Streptomyces > Streptomyces sp. 11-1-2. The sequence continues at coordinate 6,693,402 of NZ_CP022545.1, read as the reverse complement.
AAGAAGCCGTAGTTGTGGGCCGGTGAGCCGTCGTCGGCCCGCTCCACGGTGCGGTTGGCGTACAGGCTGTTCAGGAGCCAGGGCTGCTTGACCGGGCCGAAGTTCTCGGTCATGGCGGCACCTTGGGTGACTCCGTACGTGGCCACGGCGAGGCGTCCGGTGTCGCGGAAGTGGCCCACCTGGTCCCGCAGGAAGTGCTTGTTGTTCTCGAACCAGGGGCTCATGGCGAGGAAGTCGCGCCACTTCTCCTCGGGGAAGGGGTGTTCGATGGCTTCCTTGATCACCTGCCACACCAGGGTGTCGGGAGGTAGGTGGTAGCGGCTTGCGAAGCGTGCGGGGATCTTGTCTTTCAGGTGCAGCTTCCAGAGCTGTACCAGGGAGAACTCGGTGACGAGGAATTTCTGGTCGTCGCGGAGGCGGGGAAGGATGTAGTCGAGGTAGGGCCGCACCCGCTGCGGTGCGGCGACGTGGGGGTGGATGTCCACGCCCTCGATCTCCGGGGTCCGGCGCGTGAAGGACAGCCAGCGGTCGGTGGCCGCCGTCTGCTCGTCCGGCTTGTCGAGGTGGTTGAGCGCCCCCATGTAGAGGTGGGTCCGGCAGCGCGCGGGAAAGTGCTTCTTCCGGTACGCGATGATGTGCTCCGCGACCGTCTCGTAGAACGTGTTCATCGCGCCCGAGCGGCGGTCCTCCGGGAGGCTCTCGATGAAGGGCTCGTTGCCGATGCCCAGGACGTCGACGGTGTCGAGGACGGCGTGGAGAACCCGGTCGAGCCGGGCGAGTTCCTTGTCCATGGCCGAGCTGCCCGGCCGGGGAATCGGCCGGTGGTTGTACGGGAACTTCAGCGAGAGCACCGTGCCGTAGCCCTGGTGGTGGGCGTCCAGGAGCTTCGCGATGGCGCGCTGGTCGGCGGCGTCGGCCGTGACCTCGGGCATCGGAACGAAGCCCCGGAGCCAGCTCGCGGAGAGCTCTCGCAGTTCGCCGAAGGTCACGCTGTCGGGGTCCTCGTTGAAGTTCGCTCCCAGCGCGCCGTCCGGACCCTCGGCCGGACCGTCGGCGGACGCTCTTCCCTCGTCGGGGTCGTGGCTGGTCTTGTCGGCGGGGCGTTGTTCGCCCTGCGTGCACCCCGTGGCGATGAGCGCTGCCCCACCCGTCAGGGCCAGAACACGCCGCCGTGACAGCGGCTTCTTCCTCGTCTCCGTATCCGTACCCGTATCCAAGTGACGTTCCCTGTTCGTGCTGGTTTCCCGGCCTGTACCGGCCGGACTGCCCGGGAGGACGCGTCGGCGAGGGCTGCCAGTTGCCCAGGGCACCCACCTTTTTCGCGGAGTCGGGTCCCGTGGGTGTGCCGTTGGCCGTTCAGCGTGTGCCGTCGCCCGGTCAGCGGGTGATCTGCACGGTGACGGTGATGGCGCCCCTGTTGTCGTGGAGGCAGCCCTCGCCGTCGTTGATGCGGAGTTGGAGGGAGCCCGGGCGGGTGGCCTGGAAGTGCCAGGCGCGGCCCACGGCGTGGGGGTTTCGGGGGTTCCCCGGGTAGCGGCCCAGGAGGGCGCCGAAGGGGACGGCGGAGTCCACCTTGCAGTCCCGCCAGGCGAAGCGGAGGGTTTCGTCATCGGCACGGGTGTGGCCGACCGGGCCGACCAAGGGCAGGTTGGCGGCGTCCACCGTCCAGGTTCCGGTGGTGTAGCGGACGCTCACCTTGTCGCCCTTCCGGACCGTGGCGGTCGTCGCGGACTGCCAGCCGCGTGCCGCGTCCACGGTCACCTTCGCCGTGCTGGTGACGGGCGATGCGTCGTCTTCGCTGTCGGACGGGGGTCCGAAGGTGAAGAAGAGCGCGGTGGCGAGGCCCGCCACCGCGAGCGTGGCGCCCGCCGTCCACCACCATGTCCGGGCCCGGCCACGGGACCGAGGGGGTGGCGGCCCGGCCGGGGCGACGAGCGTCGGGTCCCGGTCCAGGTCCGGGGTCTGGGTCTGGGTCCGGGTCGGGGCCGAGATCAGCGTCGGGCCCCGGTCGAGGGTGGGGGTCCCGGTCACGGTGTGGGGCGCGCCTGCCGTCGGGGTCGCGCTCATCGTCGGGGTCGCGGTCATCGTGGGCGTGTCCGCCAGGTCCGCGGGGGTGTCCGCGTCGCCGCCCGGGGTTCGTACAGGACCCGGCGCTGGTACGGGCCCCGGCGTGCGTACGGGCCCCGGCGTGCGTACGGGCCCCGGCGTGCGTACGGGCCCCGGCGTGCGTACGGGCCCCGCGGGCGCTGCCGGGGGCAGCGGGCCCGGATCGTCCGCGCCGTCCGCGACGCGTCGCAGGGCGGTGCGGAGCGTGGCGGCGGAGGGTCGCTGGGCCGGGGACTTGTTCAGCAGGGCCTGGACGATGGGCCGCAGGGGGCCGACCCGTTCCGGGATGACCGGGTCCGCGAAGGTGACGGCGTGCAGCGCGGCGGCCCCGGTGGGGCGCTGGAAGGGCGGCACGCCGGAGGCGACCGCGGACAGGGTCGCGCCCAGCGACCACAGGTCGGACGGCGGGCCGACCTCCTCCGCGGTCAGCCGCTCGGGCGCCATGTAGCCGATGGAGCCGAGGAGTTCGCCGGTGGTGGTGAGCGATTCGTCGTCTTCCAGGGCGGCGATGCCGAAGTCGGTGAGGACGGCGCTGCCGTCCCCGCGCAGCAGGATGTTGGCGGGCTTGATGTCGCGGTGCAGCGCCCCGGCGGCGTGCACGGCCTCCAGCGCGCCGAGCAGTTGCAGCCCGAGGGCGGCGGTGTGGCGGGGCGGGAGGGGGCCGCTGTCGGCGATCCGGCGGGCCAGGGAGGGGCCGTCGATCAGCTCCATCACGATCCAGAGCCGGTCGTCGTGTTCGACCAGGTCATGGACGCCGACCACATGGGGGTGGCGCAGCCGGGCGACGGTACGTGCCTCCCGCTGGGCCCGGCGCAGCCGTCGGTGGTGCTCGTGGTCGTCGCTCGCGACGTGCAGCTCCTTGGCGGCGACCTCGCGCGCCAGCATCTGGTCGTACGCGCGCCAGACCGTGCCCATGCCGCCGCGTCCGAGCCGGTCGCCCAGCTGGTAGCGGCCGGCGATCAGCCGCATGTCGTCCCCGCCCGATGTCACCCGATCTCTCCTGCTCTCACGCCCGGTGAGCATAGTCGGAAGCGTTCGAACCAAATCGATCTCAACTGATTCAACAGTCAGTCCGCATCGCAACGCCCAGGTGAAATTCCCGCTGATTTAGGGAGGAAGCAGGCATTCGCCATCCACATTCATTGCGCTTATCTCAACGCATCCGTACCGTGTCGGCCATGCGGCAACAGTTCGAGGTGGCGGAACGCGTGCGCGAGGTGATCGGCAAAGCCGGTTGCACCCAGCGCGAATTCGCCCGGCGGGTCGTGATGGACCCGTCCAAGCTCTCGCGTTCGCTCAGCGGGAGCCGGCGCTTCACCGTGGCCGAGCTGGCGCGGATCGCCGACGCCGGAAACGTGGACGCCGGATGGCTGCTCGGCACCGCGGCGACCGGCGGGGCCGCCGACACACCGCGGCCGCCCGCCCCGGCCGCGCTTCCCGACAGCGGGCGGCCGCTGCAGATCGTGCGGGAGACGGTGCGGCTCATCGCCGAGCGCGGCTTCCACGCCGTACGCGTCGCCGACATCGCCGCCGCCTGCGACACCAGCACCGCCACCATCCACTACCACTTCCCGGGCCGCGCCGAGCTGCTCGAAGCCGCCGTGCGCTGGTGCATGGACGAGGACACCGCGCGCCGCGCCGCCCGGACCGCCACGGCCGACGACGCGCGCGAGGAGCTGCGGCAGCTCATCGCGCTGCAGGCGCCGTACACCGAGCGGCAGCGGCAGCAGTGGCTGGTGTGGATGGACCTGTGGGCCGAGGCCGCGCGGTCCACGTCCATCGGACGGCTGCACGCCGACTTCTACCAGCAGTGGCGGCAGACCGTCGCCGAGGTGATCCGGCGCGGGATCGAGCAGGGGGTCTTCCGCGCCGTCGACCCGGAGTTCAGCGCGCTGCGCCTGACCGCGCTGATCGACGGACTGGCCATTCAGGTGCTCGCCACCGCTCCCGGAGAGGGCGGCACGACCGCCGAGGCCATGGACCTCGCCTGCAACGCGTACGTGGACTCCGAATTGACCGTACACACGACCGCACAACCGTCCGCACGTCCGTCCGCACGACCGACCGCACGGCGCTCCGGCGCCGATGAGGCCGGGCCGCCCGACCAGCCCGGACCGTAGGGCGGCCGACCAGCGCGGACCGTAGCTCCGCGCTGTTCCGCACCGTAAGAGAGGGAGAGAAGCCCATGCCCATGAACGACAGCGTCATCATCACCTGTGCCCTGACCGGCGCCGGTGACACTGTGGGCCGCAGCCCCCATGTCCCCGTCACCCCCGAGCAGATAGCCCGCTCCGCCGTCGAGGCCGCGGAGGCCGGGGCGGCCGTGGTCCACATCCACGTACGCGACCCCGAGACCGGCGCCCCCGCCCGCGATCCGCGGCTCTACCGCGAGGTCGTGGAGCGGGTCAAGGAGACCGGCACCGACGTCGTCATCAACCTCACCGCGGGCATGGGCGGCGACCTGGTCATCGACCCGGAGAACCCGCTCACCCACCTCCCCGGCACCGACCTGGTCAGCGGCCTGGACCGGCTCCCCCACGTCGAGGATCTGCTCCCCGACATCTGCACCCTGGACTGCGGCTCGCTCAACTTCGGCGACGGCAGCAACCTCTACGTCTCCACCCCCGACATGCTGCGTACCGGCGCCAAGCGCATCCAGGAGCTGGGCGTCCGCCCCGAGCTGGAGATCTTCGACACCGGGCAGCTGTGGTTCGCCAAGCAGTTGCTGGCCGAGGGGCTGCTGGACGACCCGACCGTCTTCCAGCTCTGCATGGGCATCCCGTGGGGCGCCCCGGCCGAGCCGGGCGTGCTCCAGGCCATGGTCAACATGCTGCCCGAGGGCGCCCAGTGGGCCAGCTTCGCGCTGGGCCGGACGCAGATGCCGTGGGTGGCGCAGTCCATCCTGCTCGGCGGCAACGTACGGGTCGGGCTGGAGGACAACCTCTACCTCAGCCGGGGCGTCAAGGCCACCAACGGCCAGCTCGTCGAGCGCGCGGTCCAGATCACCGAGCTGCTGGGCGCGACGGTCGCCACGCCGGACGAGGCCCGGCAGCGGCTCGGCCTCAAGCCCCGCGCGTAGTCCCCCCACCCCCCACCAGCTCCTCGTCTCTCTCTTCTCCCTCTTCTCTCTCCCCTCACACCCTTAGGACCGCCATGCCCTCATCCCCCTGCGCCCCCGAAGAGGTACGCCGCGTCGCCTGCGTCGGCGCCGGAGTCATCGGTGGCGGCTGGGTCGCCCACTTCCTGGCGCGCGGCTACGACGTCACCGCCTGGGACCCGGCACCCGACGCCGAGGAGAAGCTGCGCCGTCTCGTGGACGCCGCCTGGCCCGCCCTGACCCAGATCGGCCTCGCCGACGGCGCCTCCCCCGACCGGCTGACCGTCACCGCGACCGTCGAGGAGGCCGTGGCCGACGCGCAGTTCGTCCAGGAGAGCGCCCCCGAGAAGCTGGAGCTCAAGCGGTCGCTGCTGGCCCAGCTGGACGCGGCGGCCCCGCCCGGTGTCGTCATCGCGTCTTCCACCTCCGGCTATCCGATGACCGATATGCAGACCGAGGCCGCCGACCCCGGCCGCCTCGTCGTCGGCCACCCCTTCAACCCGCCGTATCTCATACCGCTGGTGGAGGTCGTCGGCGGGGAGAAGACCGACGCCGCGGCGGTCGAGTGGGCCTCGCGCTTCTACAAGGTGGCGGGCAAGTCCGTCATCACCATGGAGCGCGAGCTGCCCGGCTTCATCGCCAACCGGCTCCAGGAGGCGCTGTGGCGGGAGGCGCTGCACATGGTCGCCAACGGTGAGGCCACGGTGAAGGAGATCGACGACTCGATCACCGAGGGGCCCGGGCTGCGGTGGGCGTTCATGGGCCCCTGCCTCACGTTCGCCCTGGCGGGCGGCGAAGGAGGCATGGGACATATGCTCGACCACTTCGGACCCTCGTTGAAGTCTCCGTGGACCCGCCTCGAGGCGCCTGAGCTGGACGACACGCTGCGTGCGGCCATGGTCGACGGCTGTGACGAGGCGGCGGGCAGCCGTACCATCGCGCAGCTCGTCGCGGAGCGGGACCAGGGCGTCATCGACGTCCTGCGGGCGACTGGCCGACTGCCGGGGCAGCGCGCCGAGGGGACGGATTCCATCGCACATACCCCCAGCACCATGGGAGACGAGAAGTGAGCACCACGCTCCCCGACTACCGGCAGACCGTACGTCCCGAGTGGATCGACTACAACGGCCATATGAGCGAGGCGTTCTACGTCCTCGTCTTCGGCCACAGCACCGACGAGATGATGGTGGAGACCGGCCTGGACTCCGCCTACCGCGCCAAGACCGGCTGCTCCCTCTACACCGTGGAGTCGCACATCCGGTATCTGAGCGAGGTCGAGGAGGGTGCCGAACTCACGATCCGTACGCGCGTCATCGGCGTGGACGGGAAGAAGGTGCGCTTCACCCACGAGATGCATGTGGGCGAGCCGGTCGGCGCCCCCGTGGCCACGACCGAGCTGCTCGCGCTCCACATCGACCAGAACGAGAGCCGCTCGGCTCCGTTCCCCGAGGAGATACGGGAGCGGCTGACGGACCTGGTGGAGAAGGCCCCCGAGTGGGCGGGCCGGGCGATCGGCCCGGTTCCGGCCGAGGCGGGTTGAACGACCGCCGTCCCTCCTGAACGCCCCGGCCCCGGATTCGTCCGGGGGCCGGGGCGTTCGCCGTTCCGGATGAGGGATCGGGTGAGGTTGAATGGCGGTGGAGGCGGTGGCGGAAACGCCGAGAGACGCGTGTGCGAGGAGTGACGACGCCATGGCGGACGCCGGAGCGGGCACCGGACCGGATGCCGGACCGGACGGGAGCGGGAACAGGAACGGGAACGGGAACGGGAACGGGAACGGGAACGGGAACGGGAACGGGAACGGCAAGGGTGGTCGGCGCGTCGAGCTGAGCGAGGTGCCCGAGACCTTGCTGTGGAACCTCTATATGCGGGCCGCCGAGGCCCGCCGGGCCCGGACCGTGCTCGACGACCCCAAGGCCGTCGAGCTGGTCGACCGCATCGACTACCCCTTCGAGGAGACCTTCGGAGCGCCCACCCCGCTGCTGGCGCAGGGCCACGCGCTGCGCGTCCGCACCTTCGACACGGCCGTACGGACCTTCCTCGACGAGCATCCGGACGGCACGGTCGTCACACTCGCCGAGGGTCTCGAGACGCAGTTCTGGCGGGTGGACAACGGCCGGGCGCGCTGGCTGTGCGTGGAGCTGCCGGAGACCGCCGAGGTGCGGCGGGCGCTGCTGCCGGACGAGGAGCGACGGCGCACCCTCGCCCGCTCGGCGCTCGACCTGTCCTGGCGGGACGAGGTCGATCCCGCGCGCGGGGTGCTGATCACCGCCCAGGGGCTGCTGATGTATCTGCGGCCGACCGAGGTGAAGGACCTGATAGCGGGGTGCGCCGAGCGGTTCCGGGGCGGGGCGCTGGTCTTCGACGCGGTGCCGCGGTGGTTCAGCGCCCGGACGACGCGCGGCGAGATGCGCACCGCGCAGGGCTATCGCACACCGCCCATGCCGTGGGGCATGGACGCGGGCGAGCTGCCGAAGGTGCGGACGGCCCATCCGGCGATCACGGACGTACGCGAGATGCCGCCGCCGCGCGGGCGCGGCTTCTACTACTGGGCGGTGGCGCCCCTGATGCGGTGGCTGCCCGCGGTACGGAACCTGCGGCCGACGATGACGGCGATCGCCCGCTTCTCGTGACGTTCCGGGCCGCCACGCTCCGGGCCTGACGTCCCCGGCTGACGTCCCCGTCCTGACGTCCGCGGCTGTTGGCTGTTGGCTGTTGGGTCCGGTTGACCTTGCCGCATGCCTCACGTTTGGTTGGAGTCCATGACGAACCACACGCACCGCGAAGTCCGACTGGTGGCCCGCCCCGAGGGACCGGTCAAGAATGACCTCTTCGAGATCGCGGAGGTGCCAGTCCCCGAGCCCGGACCGGGCCAGGTCCTCGTGCGCAACACCCATATGGGCGTCGCCGCCGTGATGCGCACGCTGATGGACGAGAACACCGATGTGCCGATGCCCTCCTTCGAGATCGGGGCACCGCTGAACGGGCCGGCGGTCGGCGAGGTCGTAGCCGCTCCCGGTACCGACCTCACCCCCGGCGACCTGGTGGAACACCGGCTCGGCTGGCGGGAGTACGCGCTGCTCGACGCGGATCAGGCCCACCGCCTCGAACCGGGCCTGATGCCCGACCCGGCCGCCTACCTCTCCCAGGGCCCCACCGCTCTGATGGGCATCGAGCGCGGCGCCGCGGTGCGGTCCGGTGACACGGTGTTCGTCACCGGGGCGGCCGGTGGCGTGGGCTCCCTGGCCGGCCAGATCGCCCGGCAGTTCGGCGCCGCCCGGGTCATCGGCAGCACCGGCTCGCGGCAGAAGGCCGACCGGCTGATCGGCGAACTGGGCTATGCCGCGGTGGTCATCCGCGGCGCGGGCCCCATCGAGGACCAACTGCGCGAGGCCGCCCCGGACGGCGTCGACGCGGTCTTCGACAATGTGGGCGGCGAGCAGCTGACGGCGGCCATCGCCGTCGCCAACAGGGGCGCCCGGATCGCCATCGTGGGCGCGCTGGCCAGTCAGCTCGCCACGGAGGCCACGAATGCCTCCAATGCCTCCAAGACCGAGATCGACACGCTCTCGCTGCTCTCCCGCAGCATCACCCTGCGGGGCATCGCCCTCTACGACCACCTGGACCTGATCCCCCAGTGGAACCGCCGCTTCGCCGAGGGCCTGCGCACGGGCACCCTCTCCTTCCCGCACGCCCGGCTGCGCGGCATCGAGCAGGCCCCCCAGGCACTCCGCGAGCTGACCGAGGGACGCCACCTGGGCGCCGTCATCGTGGAGCTGTGAGGCCACGGGACGGGCAGTTGCCGACGGCCGGTTCCCAGCCGGCCGTTGTCAGCGGCCGATCGCAGTCTGTGGACGCGCCATGACCCGGCCCTCGCAGTCTGTGGACGCGCCGTGGCCCGGCCCGGTCGCGGGCAGCGGCGCCCGGTCGCGGGCAGCGGCGAGAATGGAGAGGTGAGACGCTCCGTGGACACCTCCGGCCCGATACGGCCCCGGCTGCCGTCCCCGACGTGGGACGTGCCCGAGCCGTGGCTCGCCGAGCGAGGCGTGGAGCTGCGGCTGAAGCGGGACGATCTCATCCATCCGCTGGTGCCCAAGAGTAAGCCGAATGGTGGCAACCGAGTGGGCCAGGCGTTTTAGACGCAAAACTGGACTACCCGGTGCGCCTTGACCGAAGGTGAACTCATGGGCAGAACAGCAGATCCGTCCAGGCTGTGTGATCTGTTCCTCCGCCGAAGCACATTGCAGGACGACAAGACCACGCTCAAGGCCCACGAAAGCGATTTGAGGGAGCGCGCCAAGCGGGAGGGCCTGACCGTCCGCAAGATCTGGAAAGAAGAGCTGTCCGCGTTCAAGGCGGGCGTCATACGAGAGGAATTCGACTCCGCGATAGCGGCCGTGCTCGCTGGGGAAGTACGTCACCTCCTGGTGTGGAAACTGGACCGGCTGAGCCGTCGGGGCATGGGGCAAGTCGGTCAGGTGCTCGACCAATTCGAGGCGGCGGGCGCACGTCTGGTAGCGCATGTTGATGGACTTGACAGCAGTGTTCCGCAGCATCGCGGGTTGTTCGCCTGGCTGGCGGAACAGGCCCGCTCGGAATCGTTCAACACATCCACCCGCACGCGCAGAACGAAGGCAGAAAAGAAGAGCTCGGGCGCCTGGCCCGGAGGGCAACCACCGTACGGCCTGCACATCAACAGGCGAACAAAACAGACGGAGCCTCACCCCAAGGAATATGCCACCTCTCGCCGTATAGCTGACGCACTCCTCAGGAACGAAGCGGCGGGTGCCATCGCCGACAAGCTCAACACGGAGGGACTGAAGACTCGCCGGGGCGGCAAGTGGCGGTCGTCCACGATCACCCAGCTTGCCCACTCCCCCGCGTGGGCTGGGCTCATGCCGGTCCACGAGCGCTACACCGACCGCGCCGGACGGGAGCGCTGGCGGGCCACCGGCGAGCCGTTCATCGGCCCGGACAGCAAGCCACTCCGCATTGGTGAGGGCGTGGTCACGGCAGAAGAGCGGGCACGCATTCTGGCGGGTCTGCGGTCTCGCACGTCCGAGTCCTTGGCCACCGGGAGGCGCGGTAAGCCGCGAGCCCAGTCACTCCTTTCCGGGCTGCTGAAATGCGGCCGGTGCGGGGGAAACATGACGAAGGGCGGCCGGTCGTATCGCTGTTATCGGCGTGTGAACCTGGGCAAGGCGGTGTGTCTGGGCATGAGCGTGCTGGTGGAAGACGCAGACAGGGCGTTGACGTCTGCTTTCATGTCACGCGTCACGTCACTCAAGGACGAACACGAGGTTTTTCAAGCGCTGGCTCACCGTTGGCTCGCCTACGAGAATCCGAAGGCGGACGCGCGCCGCAAGGAATTGTCCCTCGCCATGGACGATGCCGAGGCACGCTTGAACGCACTGGACGACGCCTACTTCGTGAAGGGGCATTTCAAGGGCGCCAAGGGGCAGCATCGATACGATCAGCTTCGAACAGCCATCGCTGGTCAGCTTGAAAGCATCACCGCCGAGTTGGAAGAGATCTCACAAGCCACGGACCTCACAGTTCTCCGGGATGGCGACCGACTGCACGAAGCATGGACCTCCGCCGATCTGGAGCAATCCCGGACGCTGCTCCGCATCGCCCTCCACTCGGTGACACTGCTCCCTCCTCCGAATACCGGTCCCCGGTCCTGGTTCGAGCTCTTCACGCGATTCTGCTTCCACTGGGTGGGCGAGAAACCACAACCGCTGGAGGTGGACAGGGCGCGCCTCGACGGCATCTTCTACTTCGTACCCGACACGGCAAGGCTGGCCGCGTAGGCACGGTGCCTGAAAGGCGCGCTGCGGGCACGCCGACGGCCGTAGAGGCTTTGGACGGGAGCTGCCACGGGGCGAGAGACCAGGGGGCCATACGCTGGCCCGCGAATCGGGCTGGCTCCTCGCCTGCCCGCAATGGCCCGATCGGCCCCCTGGTCTTGGAGGCTCGCCCCGTGGTGGCTGTCTAAAGCCTCGGAGGCCGTCGGCCCCCGCCACGACGCCCTGTCGCGACGGCGGCCGAGGGGCGCAGGGAAGGGAGTCGGACCGTGCCGCTCGCGGAAATCTCCCACATCCGGGCCGCATCGCTTCGCCGGGCGGTGGGCGCCCGGCCCGCCCGGCGCGCCGCAGGCGCGCCCTTGAGTAAGTAAAGAGACTTTAGAGGCGCCTTGGCCCAGCCCTCTGCCTACCGATCATGGCCGACCCATCGAGCCCCCTGAGCGGACCGGTCACTCCGGCGGGACGCTGTACCGCTCCAGGGTGGCCTTGGAGACCGAGGTGTCCATGAGGCGCAGCTCCCATGGGCCAGTGTTGACGTCAAAGTCCTTGCCGAAGCCGACCCACTTGCCAGCCATGCGGCGGCTGGTCGGCTCCACGAGCATCTGAATCGCGCCGTGGTAGCACGCGCCCTGGTAGTAGCCGTCGGTGGCCGTCTGTTCGGTCCACGTGCCCGTGACCACGCTCCGGTCAACGGTGAGGTCCAGGGAGAGCGGGGAGTCGGGGTTCAGGGACGCCCCGTTGAGTGACCTCGCCGTCAGACGATTGCCGTGCTGCACGAGCACCACGTAATGCCTGCCTTCGAAGGCATCCTCACGGCCTGACGAGTAGTACTCGTACCGGGAAAGCCAGACACCGCTGTAATTGTCTCCTGCCGTCTGCTGGCCCGCCCGGGTGTCGGCGGAGGCGGGGGCCACACCCCCGGCGCTCGGTGTCATGTCGTGCCCTCCTGTCCCATCACCATGGACTCTCGCCATGGGCACCTGCGGGGCGAATCCCAACGACTCGATCGGCATCCCTGTGACCCTCTCCAGTGCGCGGATGTAGACCGGCCTCGGCGATCTGCTGATACCGGATTCCCAGCGTTGGACCAGCCGCTTACTGGCCTCGTTCGGCTCGCCTAATTCGACACCTGCTCGGCGGAGCGCCTTCGCCAAGTCGTCCTGGCTCAAGCGGAGGCCGATCCGCACGGCCCGCAGCGCGTCATTTGGTACGTGCACCTCGGTCGTCATGACGTCCACGCTAGCCCCGAACGTCCACGAATGACACCGAAATGACGCCCTTTGAGGGACGCCCAAACAACGCCTTTTCTGTCGTCGCGATGCCCCGGGCAGTGGCGGCACCATCACGACCCAACGCGACAGAAGAGGCGAATCGTGATGGACGGATTGGAAAAGGGACAGCGGCTCATGAGCTTCCGGGTGTCCCATGACAGTGGCCGGACCTGGGGCGCCGAGGTGGTGGTCATCAGCAGCGACCCACTGGCTCCTCTTCTCACCTCGACCTGGCCACCCTGCCAGTGCTTACGCTGCGTGACCGGGTCACGCCCCGCGTCCGCCTCCCGGCTCACTGGCGGCACGGCTCAGTAAACGAGGGGCAGCGGTCAGAATGGACAGGTGAGACGCCCGATAGACCTCGCCACCCTGTACCAGTCCTGGCCGCCGTCCCCGTTGCAGGACGTACAGGACGAGTGGCTTGCCCGCCGGGGCGTGGAGCTGCGACTCAAGCGGGATGACCTCATCCACCAGTGGCTTTCCGGCGCCACCGGGGCACATGCACCAGCGGACCTGTACCCTCCGGGCAACAAGTGGCGCAAGCTCACACCGAATCTGCGCGCGGCCGTCGAGCAGGGTCATACCCGGCTGCTCACCTTTGGCGGTGCGTACTCCAACCACATCCGCGCGGTGGCGGCTGCGGGGGCCGCTTACGGGCTGTCGACGGTCGGGGTCATCCGGGGCGACGAGCTGGCCGGCGCGCCGCGCAACTGGTCGTTGGCGCGGGCCGAGGAGCATGGCATGGAGCTGGCCTTCGTCACCCGCTCCGCCTACCGCGAGACGCTGCGCGGCCTGAGCGAGGACGACCCGGGCACGCTGCGGGGGCTGGAGGAGCGGTGGGGGCGCGCCTACGTCCTCCCGGAGGGCGGTACGAACGTCCTGGCGGCGGGCGGGGCCGCGGACCTCGTCGCGGAGCTGCCCGACCTGGGTCCGGGCGATGTGGTGTGCTGCGCGGTGGGCACCGGGGGCACCCTCGCCGGTATCGCGGCCGCGCTCCCGGCCGGTGCGCGGGCGGTGGGGTTCGCCGTCCTGAAGGGGGCGGACGGCTATCTGGAGGGCGAGGTGGCCGAGTTGCACCGGCGCGGCTGGGGGTGCTCGTTCGGCAACTGGCGGATCGAGCACGGCTATCACGGCGGCGGGTATGGGCGCGTTCCGGTGGAGTTGGAGGCGTTCGCGGCTCGATTCGAGGGGCGGCATGGGGTGCGGGTGGAGCGGCGGTATGTGGCGAAGATGCTGTGGGGTGTGTACGGGCTGGCGGAGCGGGGCGAACTGGCCCCGGGTAGCCGGGTGACGGCGGTGGTCACGGGGCCGCCGGATCCGGAGGGTTCGGTGGGTTTGGTGGGTTCGGACGGTTCGGTGGGTGGTGCGGCGCTGTCGACCTGACGGGCGTCGTCGGTACTGCCCTGTCAGGGTTGCCCTGGTGCGGGGTGCCCCCTCACCAGGGCAACCCACTACCGGGCAACCCGCGCCGGGGTGTGTGGTGGGTGGCGGGGGTGGGGCCTCCGGTGCGGCGCCCTGGACCGCATATTTACGGCGCCGGTGCCCGGAGGCGTGGGGTGGGCCGGGGATTGGCGCCACAAATATGCGAAAGCGTCCAGGACACCACCCCTGCGACCCCACCCCCTCCCGTCTCGTCGGCGGCCACCCGCCGGTGGCCCAGTGCGTCCGTCCGGCTCACGTTCAGCCCGGGGGCCGAGAATTCAGCCCCTCCGGCGTTTGAAGACCGGGGCCCGGAGCAGTGCCCGCTATTCAGCCCCGGCGTTTGAAGAGCGGGTCCGGGGCGGATCGCTATTCAGCCCCGGCGTTTGAGGAGCGGGGGCGAGGGGCGGAGCCCGCTATTCAGCCCCTCCGGCGTTTGAGGAGCGGGGTCCGGGGCGGAGCCCCGGCGGGGGTCTAGGGGGCGGAGCCCCATCCCGCGCGGCGGAGCCGCATATTTGATGCTGTGGGAAGGGGCGGGGTGGGGGACTTTCCGCCGGAGGCGCCCACGGTCCGCACTCGGCATTCGGCCCCGGGGCCAGGTGCTGGGTGGGTGCGAGCCCCGGCCCTCTGCCGGCGGTGGCTCAGGGGGTGGGTCAGTCCGGGATGCGGAGGCGCATGACCGTCGTCGCCGCGTGGCGGACCGTGCTTTCCTGGCGGACCTCGACCGTCAGGTCCGGGGCGATCGGGCGGTAGGCGATCTCGGCACCGACCCGGTCCAGTGCGGTGGGGTGTTCGGCGGGCGGGGGCTGGGGGTCGGGCAGGTCGCGCAGGGCCGTGCTGAGCTGGGCCCGGACGGCCGTGGCGAGCGGGGCGGAGATGACGGGCGCGTCGTCGCCGGGAAGCACCAGCGCGAGGGCGCGCGGGCGGAGGCGGGGGCCGACGACGCCGACGACGACGGCGTCACGGGTCTCCGAATGGCGCAGCTTCCGCCAGTGGCGGCCCGGCCGGTAGGGCTGGTCCAGGTCCTTGATGACCAGGCCCTCGACCCCGATCTCCGGAAGCGCCTCGTACCAGGTGGCGGCGAGCTGTGGATCGGTCGTCATCGGCACGGCCTGCAGCGGTGGGCCGAGCGGTTCGAGGAGCGCCATCAGCCTGGCCCGGCGCTCCGCGTACGGAAGCGGCCGCAGATCCTCCTCGCCGATCGCGAGCAGGTCGAAGGCGGCGTAGGAGGCGGGCAGTTCCCGGGCGAGCCGGCCCGCCCGGGACTCGGACGCGGCGAAGGCGCGCTTCTGGACGGCGGCGAAGTCCGTACGGTTGCCCGCCCACACCACCACCTCGCCGTCGAGGACCGTGCCGGGCGGTAGCGGCCGCGCGGCGGCCTCCAGGTCGGGGAAGGCGCGGGTGATGATGCGGCCGGAGCGGGCCTGCATCCTTACGGCGTCCGCCAGCCGGAAGATCAGCAGCCGATGGCCGTCGAACTTGGGCTCGTAGGCCAGCCGCCGTCCGGGCGGGGCGGTCGGCAGGGTGGGGACGACGCGGGCCAGCGCCACGTCCACGGGCGGCTGAAGGGGCGGCTCAGGGGACGACGTCATCGGTCGACCGCGCCTTCGTCGTCGGCGTCCTGTTCTCCGTCGCCTTCACCGGCACCGCCCTCCCCCGTCGGCAGCGGGCGCGCCTGCGCCGGGTCCAGCAGCGGGGCGAGCAGATCCCCGTGGCGGTCGAGCCGCGCCGGGATGTCGTCGATCAGGAAGGACAGCGCCGCCGGGGTGTGGCACTCCTCGACCTCCTCCCAGGTTACGGGCGTGGAGACGGCCGGTTCTGGGAGGGCGCGGGGGGTGTAGGGGGCGGCGGTGGTCTTCGCGGCCGCGTTCTGGCTGAAGTCCACGTACACCTTCCCCGGCCGCAGCGCGCGGGTCATCTTGCGGATGACCAGGTCCGGCATGGCGTTCGCGGCCTCCAGGGCCAGCCGTCTGGCGTAGGCGGTGACCTGCCGGGAGGGGGTCGGCTCCACCGGCACCAGCAGATGCAGCCCCTTGGAGCCACTGGTCTTGGCGTACGCCGTAAGGCCGTCGGCGGCCAGCCGCTCGCGCAGCCATACGGCGACGACGCGGCAGTCCACGATCGTGGCGGGCGGCCCGGGGTCGAGGTCGAAGACGAGCCGGTCGGCGATGCCCACGCCCTGGTCGATCCGCCACATCGGGGCGTGGAGCTCCACCACGAGGTTGGCCGCCCACATCAGCGAGGGCAGGTCCTGGATCAGCACCTGTTGCGCGGTCTCCCCCTTATGGCGGGTGACCTCGGCCGTCGTCACCCAGGAAGGCGTGCCCGGAGGCGGGTTCTTGGTGAAGAACTTCTGGCCGTCGGGGCCGTCCGGGTAGCGGAGGAACGCCAGCGGCCGACCGTGCAGATGGCCGAGGAGCGGGTCCGCGGCCGACGCCAGGTAGTGCAGCAGCTCGCCCTTTGTGGTGCCGGTGGCCGGATGGATGACCTTGTCGAGGTTCCTGAGCGTGATCCGCCGCCCCTCCACCTCCGCGATCGGGGACATACGATAAGAATCTCACGAAAGGGATCAAGCATGCGATCTATCTGGAATGGGAACATTTCGTTTGGCCTGGTGAGCATTCCGATCAAGATCTATCCGGCCACCGAGGACCACTCGATCTCGTTCCGGCAGATCCACACCCGCGACGGCGGCCGCATCCGCTACCGCAAGGTCTGCGAGCTCGAGGACAGTCCGGTCGAGTCGAGCGAGATCGGGCGGGCGTACGAGGACGCGGACGGCGCGCTGGTCCCGATCACCGACGAGGACCTCGCGGCCCTTCCGCTGCCCACCACCCACACCCTGGAGATCGAGGCGTTCATCTCCGCCGCCGAGATCGACCCGCTGCAGATGGGCGACGCCTACTACCTGGGCACCACCGGCGCCGCCGGGGCCAAGCCGTACACCCTGCTGCGCGAGGCGCTCAAGCGCAGCGAGAAGGTCGCCATCGCCAAATACGCCCACCGTGGCCGCGAGCGGCTGGGGATGCTCCGCGTCGTGGGCGACACCATCGCGCTGCACCGGCTGCTCTGGCCGGACGAGGTGCGCGAGCCCGCGGGGGTGGCCCCCAAGGAGAAGGTGACCGTCAAACCGGCCGAACTGGACCTCGCCGACACCCTGATGGAGACGCTCGGCGAGGTGGATCTGAGCGATCTGCACGACGAGTACCACGAGGCGCTGGAGGAGCTGGTGGCGGCGAAGGTGTCCGGCGCCACGCCCACCGCCGAGCCCGGTGAGCGGCCCGCGGGCGCGCAGGTGGTCGACCTGATGGCGGCGCTGAAGGAGAGCGTCCGCAGCGCCAAGGAGGCCCGGGGAGAGGAGGCCGGGGAGGCTGCGAAGGGCGAAGCCGAGGAAGGGGAGGAGGGGGAGGGGGCGGAGGCGACGGTCCACGAACTGCGCGGCCGTAAGAAGGCCCCGCGAAGAAGGCCGCGGCGAAGAAGGCCCCGGCGGGCGAGAAGAAGACGGCGGCGAAGAGGAGCGGGGCGAAGGCGGCGAAGGCCGCGGAGGAGGAGCCCGCGGAGAAGGCCGCCGGGAAGACCGCCGGGAAGAAGCAGACGGGCACGAAGAAGGCCGCGGCCAAGAAGACCACCGCGAAGAAGCAGACGGGCGGACGCGGCACGCGAACCGCCTCCTGAGGCGGGCTTTCCCCTACCCGGGGCTGATTTCAGCCCGTCCGGCGTTTGCGGACACGCCCGAAGGGCGTCCGGGGTCCAGGGGGCGGAGCCCCATGGTCCGGGAAGGGGCGGGGTGGGGAAGGCCCGCCGCAGGCGCAACCCCGGTCAGCGGAAGGCGGCCACCCGGTCCTCCACCCACTGCGAGAACGTACGCCCGGGACGGCCCGTGATGCGCTCCACCTCCGGTGAGACCGCCTGCGGCCGGTCCACCAGCTCCGCGAAGACGCGCAGCAGCGAGTCCGCCATCTCCGGCGTGAGGAACCCGCCGGCCATCCGCTCCCGCGCCGCCTCGTGCGGGATCTCCTCGTACCGCAGCGGCCGACCGACGACCTCGCCGATGATGCGCACCTGGTCGGCGAAGCTCAGCGACTCGGGTCCGGTCAGCTCGGGCGTCTGGCCGACCAGGTCGTCGGCGAGCAGGGCACGGGCGGCGACCGCGCCCATGTCGGCCTCGTGGATGGCGGCCATCTGCGCCCCGGCGTACGGCCCGTACACCACGTCCCCGGCCTTGATCTGGTCCACCCACTGCAGGGCGTTCGCGGCGAAGGCGCCCGGGCGGACGAACGTCCACTCCAGCCCCGTGCGCTCGACCTCGTCCTCCAGTGCGCGGTGGCGAACGCCGATCGGGTTCGTGTGCGGATCGAGGTCCTGGAGGACGGAGGACGAGGAGAGCATCACGATCCGTCGTACACCGCTCTCCTTGGCCCGCTCCAGGAGCTTCTCGGTCCCCACCTGCCACACCACGGCGGGGTTGAGAAACAGCGCCGTGGCGCCGTCCAGGGGCATCTCCTCGGTCCGGGCCGCCCGTACGCCCTCCGGCAGCCGGGCCGCCTCGGGGTCGCGGGTGAGCGCGAGCACCTCGGCGCCCGCGTCGGCCAGCTCCTTCACCACATAACCGCCGACGTTTCCGGTGGCTCCGGTCACCACGAACATGATGAATCTCCTCGCGTGTCCTGCGATGGGTACATAACCGCAGTCAGGTTCATCCAAACAGATGACGTTGTCAAACGATTAGATGAGAGCCTGTCGGGGACCCCCGGCTAGCCTGTCCGGGCCGAGGAAGAGGAGATGACGACCATGCAGGGGACGCCCAAGAGGCCCCGCCGCGCTCCCACGCCCGAGGAGCGCAAGCAGTGCCCGGAGCGCTCCCGGCGGCTGCTGATGGAGGCGGCCAGGGACGTGTTCTCCGAGAAGGGGTTCGCGGGGGCCCGCGTCCAGGACATCGCGGACCGGGCGGGCCTCAACAAGCAGTTGATCGCCTACTACTTCGGCGGCAAGGAGGGCCTCTACCAGGAGCTCACCCGCGAGTGGCTGGCGCGCGAGGCGTCCTTCAACGACCCCGCGGTCCCCTTCGAGGAGCTGGTCGTCCGCTACCTCCGGGATGCGTTCGACGACCCCCGCGCCATCCGGCTGGCCGTCTGGCGCGGGCTGACCGACGAGGTGGCGGACGAGCATCCCGAGGACCTGTCCGACATGCGGCGCCGGCAGGCGGCGGGCGAGCTGGCGGACGACCTCGACCCGGCCGCCGTGCTGCTGATGTGCTACGCCGTGGTCTCCGCACCCGCCACGATGCCGCACGCCGTCCGCCAGATCTTCGGCATCGAGCCGGACTCGCCGGAATTCCAGGAGCGGTGGGAGGAGCAGTTGCGCCGCATCGTCCGCCACCTGGCGGCGTGAGACCCCGCCCTACTCCACCACCCCGTCGATCTGGAACGTCTGCACCGACTTCTCGGCGAACGGAACGCTCAGCCGCTTGCCGTCGAGCGCCGTGTCCCGGCGCGCGGTGTACAGATCGCCGGTGCCCGAGGTGTGGGTGGACCAGCGCGGCACCAGCCCGCCGGTGCCCCCGGTGACCTGGCCGAAGCGGGACAGGTCGAAGGTCAGCGGCTGCGCGGCGCCGGGGTTGACGGCGACGAGGACGAGCCGACGCGCGGCCGGGTCGTACGCGGCGACGGCGTGGTCCGAGCCGGTGTCCAGGATCCGCATCCCGGGGCGGATATGCCGGGTGAACTGGGCGAGCACGTAGTACTTGGTCTGCACGGCGCCGGGCTGGGCGGAGTCCGGGTCGTAGTGGATCAGCGCCCAGCCGGCGCTGGGGTCCATGACCTGCCAGTAACACCACGCGGTGGGGTGCAGCCAGCGGAAGTCCAGGCAGAGGTTGGTGGCCAGGGTCAGGCCGGTGCCGTCCCCGTCGCCGGTCTCGGAGTTCCAGAGCTTCTTACCGGCCGCGCGCACATCCGTGTACAGCAGATCGCGGCGGCCGCCCGAGCCCTGGTAGCCGTGGACGTTGACCTGGTCGACCAGCGCACGGGTGGCCGTGTCGAACGAGCCCCAGGTGGTGCGGGCCAGGTCGTAACTGGTCTCGTCGGACGCCGAGATCCGGGTGCCGGTCAGCCCGCGCGCGTCGAGCTCGGTGCGGAGGTGGCCGAGGACGGTCCGCTGGACCGCCGCGTCGATATGGCAGCCCTCCTGCGTGCCGTCGGCCTTCCACCACGCGGAGGACGGCTCGTTGAACGCCTCGACGGTGGCGAAGCGGACGCCCCAGTGGTCCTGGGCGTAGCGGGCGGTGGCGGCGAGATAGAGCGCGAACTGGCGGTAGTTCCAGGACTGGAGGTTGTTGCCGCCGTCCGCCGCACCGGACGGATTGTGGTTGAGACACATCCACCACATGGGCGAGTTGGAGAACAGCTCGCTGACGGCGCCCCGTTGGACGGCCTTGACCAGCGCCGCCCGCTGGACCGCGTCGGCGCCCCAGTGCCAGGCCGCGGAGGCGGGGTCCTCGCTGTTCCAGTCGTGCCAGTAGCCCTCGATCTGCTTGAACCGGGGGATGTTGGGCGAGGCCACCATGGACTCGCCGCCCACGCTGGTCCAGGAGCAGCCGCCGAGGTTGTAGCGGGCGATGTTCAGCCCGAGGCCGGGCAGCGATCCGCCGCCGTAGCCCACGGCCTTGGTGGTGAAGAAGAGATCGGCGAAGTCGTCCCGCTGCCCGAAGAGATTGGCCCACCAGGCGAGCGAGGTGCCCCAGCCCTCCCAGGCCCCGTGATCGGTGCCGGGGTCGACGCCGATGGTCTCGTCGGCCCAGGCCGTGCCGGTCATGAGCGCGGCGCCGAGCACAGTGGTGCCCGCCGCCGTCAGAAGCGTTCTGCGCCGCATCGTCCGTCCCCTCCGCCGCACCGGCCCCCGTCGCTTACGAAGCGTCGGGGCAGCGGCGGGCATTGTCGAGAGGTGTGACAGCGCTTTCTACGGACGGGTCACAGCCGGACGGGGCCACGGCCGGACGGCGGCCCGGCGCGGTGACGGGCCGTCGGTAATTCGGTTGCCTCCGCCCGCCGCCGTGTCCACGATGTCCGGGACCTCACCGCTACGAGCAGGAGCACAGGAGCAACAGATGCGCCGATTCCTCGGAACGACTCAGCGCCCCTACCGGACGACCGTCTTCGAGGACTTCAGCATCCATGCCCAGCTCTCCACGGGTCTCCCGGACCCTGAACATCGGCGTGCTCGCCCATGTCGACGCCGGTAAGACCAGCCTCACCGAACAGCTGCTCTACGACGCCGGGGTGATCGACCGGCTCGGCAGCGTCGACGCCGGGGACACCCAGACCGATACCGGCGAGATCGAGCGGCAGCGCGGTATCACCGTGCGGACCGCGGTCGCGTCGCTCACCGCCGGGGACACCCAGCTCAACCTGATCGACACCCCCGGCCACTCCGACTTCATCGCCGAGGTCGAACGCGCCCTCGGCGTGCTCGACGGCGCGGTGCTCGTGCTGTCCGCCGTCGAGGGCGTCCAGGCGCAGACCCGGGTGCTGATGAAGACGCTGCGGCGGCTGCGGCTTCCGGTGCTGCTCTTCATCAACAAGATCGACCGTGCGGGCGCCCGCGACGCGGGGCTGCTCACCGACATCCGGCGCACCCTGGCGCCGCATCTCCTCCCCCTGACGGCGGTACGGGAGCTGGGCACGCGGAACGCGCACGTCCGCTCGCGCTCCCTCGACGATCCGAGGATGCGCACCGAGGCGGCCGAGGTGCTGGCCGAGCTCGATGACGCGATGCTCGCACGCGTCGTGGACGGCCCGCTCCCCTCGGCCGAGGAGGTGTGGGCCGCGCTGGCGGCCCGTACGGCGGAGGGGCTGGCGCATCCGGTCTTCTTCGGCTCGGCGCTCAGCGGTCAGGGCGTCGGGGCGCTGGTCGAGGGGGTCGCGCGGCTGGTGCCGCCCGCGCCGGGCGGGGCGGAGCCGCGGGGCACGGTCTTCGCCGTGGAGCGCGGTGGAGGCGGCCGGGGCGGCGGCAGCGGCGCCCGGGGCGGCCGTACGGCGTATCTGCGGCTGTTCTCCGGTGAGGTGGCCTTGCGGCAGCGGGTGACGCTGCACCGCCGCGGGCCCGGCGGCGCCCTCACCGAGCACACCGGGCAGATCACCGCGCTGGAGGTCGTCGGCGAGGCGGGGGCCGCACGGGGGCCGCTGACCGCCGGGAACATCGCGCGGATCAAGGGGCTGCCCGGCGTCCGGGTCGGCGACCGGCTCGGTCCCGTCCGCGACGTCCCGTCGGACCGGCCGCACTTCGCCGCGCCCACCCTCCAGACCCTCGTCCACGCCCGCGAGCCCGGCGCCGCCGCCGCGTCCCGGCTGCACACCGCGCTGCTCGACCTGGCCGACCAGGATCCGCTGATCCACGCGCGGGCGATGCCGGGCGGGGCCACCTCGGTACTGCTGTACGGCGAGGTGCAGAAGGAGATCATCGCGGCCACGCTGGTCCAGGACTACGGCGTCGAGGCGGAGTTCGCACCGAGCCGTCCCGTGCTCGTCGAACGCCCCTCCGGGGTCGGCGAGGCCGGTCGTGAGATCGCCCGTTCCGGCCACACCGGGCCGTGGGCGACCGTCGGGCTGCGCGTCGAGCCCACCGCGCGCGGCGCCGGGGTGGTCTTCGGCTACGAGACCGAACTGGGCGCGCTGCCCCGCGCGTTCCACAACGCGATCGAGGAGACCGTGTACGACACGCTGTTCCACGGCCCCCGGGGGCGCTCGGTGACGGACTGCCGGGTCGTCCTCGTCCGGTCCGGCTTCCTCGGCCCGGAGAGCACCGCGGCCGACTTCCGCGACGTCACCCCTGTGGTGCTCGAAGAGGCGCTGGAGCGGGCGGGGTGGCGGGTGTACGAGCCGTACCACGCCTTCGAGCTGGAGCTCCCGCCCGAGACGCTCGCCGCGGTCACCGCCCAACTCGCCGCCGCCGAGGCGGACATCGGCGAGAGCGTGGACGGTGCCACGGGATGGCTGCTCCGGGGCGAGATCCCGGCCCGCCGGGTGCACGGTTTCGAACACGTCCTGCCCCGGCTGACGCACGGCGAGGGGGTGTGGTGGTCCCGGCCGTGCGCCGACCGGCCGCTGCGCGCCGGGGCGGCGCGCGAACCGCACGCCTGAGCGCGGCTAGATCCCGGGCGCCGCCACGCGGGTGTAGACGAGGCTGTTGCTGGTGCCGCCGGGCGTGGTGACCCGCACGTTCACCGACCCGGCGGGCCCGGACGGGGCGATGGCGGTGACCCAGATGTCGGAGGCGACGGTGAAGGAAGCGGGCGTG
This sequence comes from Streptomyces sp. 11-1-2, assembly GCF_003595545.1. Taxonomy (NCBI): domain Bacteria; kingdom Bacillati; phylum Actinomycetota; class Actinomycetes; order Kitasatosporales; family Streptomycetaceae; genus Streptomyces; species Streptomyces sp. 11-1-2. The sequence goes on along the minus strand of NZ_CP022545.1, from coordinate 6,670,411 downwards.
GTGCCGAAGAGCACCGTGCTGGTCGTGGTGAGACCGCTGCCGAAGAGCGTGACCGTGGTCCCGGCGTTGAGCGGCCCCTCGGTCGGCGACAGGCTGGTGAGGACGGGAACGGCGACATAGGTGTACGCGACGCCGTTGCTGGTGCCGCCGGGCGTCACCGCCGTGATCTGCACGGTGCCGCTGCCCGGCGGGGCCACCGCCGTGATCTGCGTGGCCGACACCACCGTGAACGACGAAGCCGGCGTCGCGCCGAAGCGCACCGCCGTCGCGCCGAGGAGATTGGTGCCGGTGAGGGTCACGGTGTTGCCGCCGGCGACGGGGCCCAGGGCGGGTGCGGCGCCGGTGAGGGTGGGGACGCCGACGTAGAAGTACGTCACCCCGTTGCTGGTGCCGCCCGGCCCGGTCACCGTGATCTGCACCGGCCCGGTGGCCCCCGGCGGGGCGACCGCGGTGATCTGGGTGGCCGAGACGACGGAGAACGACGCGGCGGGCGTGGAGCCGAAGGTGACGGCGGTGACGCCCGTAAGGTCGCTGCCGGTGAGCGTCACCGTGTTCCCGCCGCCGACCGGCCCCTGCCCCGGGGACACGGAGGTGAGCACGGGCACCGGCGCCGACACATAGCCGTACGCCACCCCGTTGCTCGTCCCACCCGGCCCGGTCACCGTCACCTGCACAATCCCACTGCCCGGCGGCGCCACCGCCGTGATCTGCGTGGCCGACACCACCATGAACGACGAAGCCGACGCCGAACCGAAACGCACCGCCGTCGCACCCGTAAAACCACTCCCCGTCAACGCGACCGTATTCCCCCCGACCGCCGGACCCTGCCCCGGAGACACCCCCGACACCACCGGCACCGGCGCCGACACATAGCCGTACGCCACCCCATTGCTCGTCCCACCCGGCCCGGTCACCGTGACCTGCACAATCCCACTGCCCGGCGGCGCCACCGCCGTGAGCTGCGTGGCGGAGACGACCGTGAAAGTCGTGGCGTTGGCGGCCCCGAACCGTACCGCCGTCGCGGCCAGAAGGTTGGTGCCGGTCAAGGTGACGACCGTGCCGCCGGAAGTGGGGCCCATCGTGGGAGTGATCCCGGTGAGAGCAGGGGCAACGGCGTAGCTGTACGCCACCCCGTTGCTGGTGCCGCCCTGCGTGGTGACCGTGATCTGCACGGTGCCGTTCCCCGGCGGCGCCACCGCCGTGAGCTGCGTGTCGGAGACAACCGTGAACGACGTGGCCAGGATCGGGCCGAAGCGGACCGCCGACGGCTGGATGAAGTTGCTCCCGGTCAGGGTGACCAGGGTCCCGCCGCCGGTAGAACCGGCGGCGGGACTGACGGAACTGATCACAGGAGGGGACGCCACGGCCGTCGAGGGACCGGTGCCTGTACCTGTGGCTTGAGGGGTACTCAAGGTGGATCTCCTTCTGGCGAGTCGTCCCACGGGTGATCAGATGCCGGGACCGGCCACGTACTGGAACGGGGTCGCGGCGGTGGCGCTGCCGGCCAGGGTGGTGACCGTGATGTCGGCGGGGCCGGGCGCCCCGTCCCCGGTGGGCGGCGACACCGCGGACAGGGAGGTGTCGTTGATGACGGTGAACGGCGCCGGGTTGCCGCCGAAGGTCACCGACTGGGTGGTGGACAGGTTGGTGCCGGTGATGGTCACCGCGGTGCCGCCGGAGGGCGGGCCCGAGGCGGGCGTGAAGCCGATGACAGTCGGCACGTCCACATAGGTGTAGGAGAAGCCGTTGTTGGTGCCACCAGCGGTGGTGACGCTCACCCCGACCGTCCCGGCCGCGGCACCGGCCGGTACGACCGCGGTGATCTGGCTGTCGGAGACGATGGTCGGCGTCGCGGTGTTGGCGCCGAAGTGCACGGCGGTGGCGGTCGACAGGCTGGTGCCGTTGATGGTGATGGTGTTGCCACCGGCCAGCGGCCCGGCGCCGGTGCTCAGCGAGGACTTGAAGGGCGCGCCGACGTAGAAGAAGTTCAGCGGATTGCTGGTGCCGCCGGCCGTGGTCACGGTCACCGGCACCATCCCGCTGCCGGACGGCGTGGTGACCGTCACGGAGGTGGGGGTGTTGGCGGTGATGGCGGCCAGCTTGCTGCCGAAGTGCACGGCCGTGGCACCGCCGAGGTTGGTGCCGGTGATGGTGACGGTCTGTCCGCCGGCGGACGACCCCTGACTGGGTGAGATGGGCATGGCGCATGGCCTCCTGAGGTGAGGGCGGGCGTAGCGTGGGGTGGACGGGACCGGACGGGCTGGGCCCGCTCGCGCTCACGGAAGTCCGTTGCGCGGCAGTGGGCGTTGGGGCACCCGCCCGGTCCTCCTCGCGGTACGCCTGGCGCCCGGCTCCGGCGAGGACGCGGCGCCCCCAGCACCGGAAAGAGACCGGCGGGGTTCCACCGCACACTTTCAGTAATCCATCCGACGTAGCCCGCCACAAGAAGGGTGACGCCACGTCACCCGAATGGCCGGGCGTGCGGGACAGGCCGGGCCGGGCACCGCACGCGCCGGGCCTGCCATCCCGCTCCGCGCCATCCCGGCACGCCCCTTTCCGGCCCCGGGTCCACTCCTCTCCGGCCCCGGGTCCACCCCTCACCCGTTCCCGTGACCCATCGGACGGACGGGTCACCTCCGTACCTCCCGGGCGTATGCTCTTGCCACATGGGGGCGGAAATGGGCATTACCGCCGATGAGACCTCCAGCGGGGGCACTTGGCGGGTAAGGATCCGGAGTTCGGCCGGTGACGTCCTGGGCGCCGGAATCCTTCTGGGCAGCGAGACGGTGTTGACGTGCGCCCATGTGATCCCCGACGACGGGCTCCCGGTGCCCGCCACCGAGGTGCTGGTCGACCTGGTCGAGGTGCCCGACGCCGCACCGGTCCCCGCGCGCGTCGCCGACGGCGGCTGGGTGCCCCAGCGCTCCGACGGATGCGGCGATGTGGCGCTGCTGCGGCTGGGCCGTCCGCAGCCCGCCGAGCACGCCGCGCCGCTCTACCGGCTGCCGCCGGTGCTCGGCCGCCCGGTGTGGATGGGCGGCTTCCCCAAGGGGCTCGACAACGGCCACTATCTGCGCGCCAAGACCGCCGGTCGGGTCGGCCCCCGGGCGGAGTGGGTGGGGCTCGACCCCAAGTCGCCCAGGGATGTGGTCCGTAAGGGCTTCAGCGGCGCCGGAGTGGAGGACGAGGCCACCCGGCATGTGATCGGCATGGTCGTCAGCCGGTACGACGACCCCGTCGGCGTCCCCTCCGCCGAGCGCCTCAGCGTCTCCTACATGATCCCGGTGGAGACGATCGTGCGCCATCTGCCGGTGGTCCACCGCTGGTTACGGGGCGACCCCGGGGTGGACCGGCCGCTGGTCTCCCGACTGACCACCGGCGTCCAGGACATCGGCTTCGCCCAGCGGCTCGCCGTATGGCTGCGCCGGGAGCCCCTCACCGGGCGCCCGGACATCGCGGATGTGGAGACCGTGGTCATCGAGGACGACGACCACGTGCGGTACGAGGCGCTCAGCCGCGCCATCACGCTCGCCGACCGCGAGCTGTCGGGCGGCGGCCCGGACGAGGCGGTCTCCACCGCGCCGCACGGCACCGTACCGCCGCTGGGCAGTGTGGACCTGGCCATCGACGTCACCGGGCGCACCGACACCGAGGTCGCGCTGCGGGTCGCGGACCGGATGGATCTGCGCTCGCCCGGCGACACCTCCCCGCTCAGCCGGGTCCGGGCCAACGCGGTGCCGCTCACCATCGTGGCCGTCGGCGTGGACCGCGCCCGCGACCCGGAGGCCCTGGTCGGCTTCATGAAGCTGCTCGCCGACCGGGGCGGCCGGCTGATGCTGGTCTTCCGCGATCCCCACTCCCGTGGACTGCGGCTGGCCGAGCGGCTGTTCCGCCCCGAGGCGGCCCGGATCGACGCCTGGCTGGACGAGCTCGCCGGGCGGGTGGCCCTCGCCGCCGACCGCGAGCACGAGGCGGCCGAGCGCGGGGCGCGCCGCTCGTCCCTGTCGGACGCCGAGGACGCGACGGCCTTACGGATCAATCTGACCCGGCTGCGCTCCGACCCCGAGCTGCGCTCCCACCGCATCGTCGTCAAGCTGGCCGCGTTCGAGCAAACGGTTCGGACGGTCGCCGAGCGGGCCGAGGAGACGCTGCGAGTGATCGAGGCCCAGCAGCCCGCGGTCCAGGAGCTGAAGTGGCAGCTCGTGTCGTACACGGCGATGCTCGGGAGCAAGGCCGAATCCGAGCGGGCGGAGCTGATCCCGCTGCACCGCGCCGCGGTGCGGCTGCTGGCCACGGTGCCCTGTGATCTGCCCGAGGCCCGCCGCGCCGTCGACCGGTTCGTGGCCGCCGTGCACACACCGCCGGAGGGGGAGGCGCCATGACGGAGGGCAGTCGTCCGGACGGCGGTCGTAGGGACCGCAGTCGTACGGGCGGCAATCGTCCGGACCGCGATCGCCCGGATCGCAGTCGTACGGACCGCGATCGCCCGCACTGCGATCGCCCGGACTGCCGCGGCGAGGGTCTGGGCCGGATCAACGCCCGGGGGTTCTGCACGGAGTGCGGCCGCAGGGCCCTGCCCACCGCCCCCGAGCCCACTCCCCCACCCGCCCAGGCGCGTACTTCCCCACCCACCCAGGCGCGCACGCACCCACCCACCCGGCCCGGCGAACCTCTGATGTCCGAGTCCACCGCGACCACGGCCCGTGCCCGCCGCCGCGATGTGGCGCGGAAGTTCACCTTCCGGCCGGCGGGCGAGGATCCGCTGGCCCTGCCCCGGGTCGAACTGCCCTCGCTGCGCGACCTGGTGATGGACGATCCGCATCCGCCCTCGCGCGGCCAGACCTGCGGCTGGGAGGGGTGCGAGGAGATCGTGGGGGCGCCCTACGCCGGACAGCCCGCGCTCTCCAGGGGCTACTGCCCGCGCTGCCGCCATCCGTTCGACTTCGCCCCGCGGCTGAGCCCCGGGGATCTGCTGGGCGATCAGTACCGGGTGATCGGCTGCGTGGGGTACGGCGGGCTCGGCTGGGTCTATCTCGCCGAGGACACCCAGCTGGACGACCAGCCCGTGGCCATCAAGGGCCTGATCAACAACGAGGACGAGGCGGCCCTGCGGACGGCGGTCGAGGAGCGCCGCTATCTGACCATGCTCGACCACCCCGGCATCGTCCGGATCATCAACTACGTCACCCAGCCCGACCCGCGGGACGAGACCGCGCTGGCGGGCTACATCGTGATGGAGTTCGTCGGCGGGATGACGCTCGCCCAGATCAAGGACCACATCGCGGACGCGGTCAAGCCGTACGACGGGCCGCGGCTGTACGAGCACATCCTGGCCTACGGCTGTCTGGTGCTGCGCGCGGTGGGCTATCTGCACGGCGAGAAGCTGCTGTACTGCGATCTCAAGCCGAGCAACGTCATGCACTACGAGGACCGGGTCAAGGTGATCGACCTCGGCGCGATGTGGCGGCTGGGCCAGCGGGACGGCGGGCCACTCGTGATCACCGAGCCGTTCGCCGCCCCCGAGGTGCTGGCCCGGGGCGCCTCGGCCCTCACCGAGCGCCATGACCTCTTCGGGGTCGGCAGGACGCTCGAAGAGCTCTCCGACAAGGCCACCCGGCAGGCCCAGCGGCCGCCGGGCCTGGGCGCCGAGTCCTACCGCCGGGTGCTGGCCCGCGCCACCGCGGCCGACCCGGACCGGCGGTTCGGATCGGCCGCGGAGATGTCCGAGCAACTGTGGGGCGTGCTGCGGGAGATCCACTCGCTGCGGCTGAGCCGGGAGCAGCCGCAACCGTCCACGCTCTTCGCCCCGACCTCGGCGCTGCTGGACTCCTCGCTGGGCCGGATCCCGGACCTGGAGCGCTGGCTGGACGGGGACCCCCGCCCGCTGCTGGCGTCCGGGCTGCCCCGCCCCGAGCAGGTGCCGACCGGGCTGCCGGTGCCGTTCCCGGACGCGGCGGATCCCGGCGCGGCGCTGCTGGGCGTGCCGACCGACAGCGGGCCCCGGCGGCTGATCGAGCAGTTGCACGCCTTCCCCCGCCCCTCCGCCGAGATCCGGCTGCGCACCTGCCGCGCCTATCTGGAGCTGGACGAACGGGAGGCGGCGGCCCAGGAGTTGGCGATCGCCGTGGAGCTGATCGGCTCGGCCGCCCCGTACGACTGGCGGCTGTCCTGGCACCGCGCCCTGCTGCGGCTGGCGGACGGCGCGGTGGCCGACGCCCGGCGGCAGTTCGACGAGGTCTACAGCGCTCTGCCCGGGGAGTACGCGCCCAAGCTGGCGCTGGGCTACTGCGCCGAGCACCTGGGCGACCACCAGGCCGCCAAGCGGTTCTACGAGGCGGTGTGGCAGCGCAACCGCTCGCAGGGCAGCGCCGCGTTCGGGCTGGCCCGGCTCCGGCTCGCGGCGGGCGACCGGGGCGGCGCGGTGGACATCCTCGGCGGAGTGCCGAAGGTCTCCCGCCACTACGACGCCGCGCGGATCGCCATCGTGCGGGTGCTGTCGGGGCGGCTGGGGCACCCCGACGCCCTGCCGACGGCCGAGGATCTGGCGGAGGTGCGCACCCGGCTGCCGCGGCTGTATCTGGACGAGGGGCGGGAGTCCGGCCCGGCCCGCGACCGGCTGACCGCGGAGTCGCTGGAGGTGACGCTGGACTGGGCGGAGCGGCAGTCCGGCGCCGGGGAGCGGATGGGCGAGCCCGCTGGGCACGCCCGTTCAAGGCGCTGGGGGCGGAAGGGGCGCGCCGCCGCGGCGGCCGCCGCGCCGCGGAGGGGAACCGAACCCCCGTCGCTGGTGTATGGAGAGTGGGAGGACGAAAGCGCGCTGCGCGCCGAATTGGAGCTGACACTGCGCCGGCTGGCCCGGCAGGCGGACAGCCCCGAGGCGCTCGGTGCGCTGATCGACCACGCGAACGCCATCCGGCCCGTGACCCGCGTCTGACGTCTGACAGGGGGATCAGATGAACGAGGACCGCAGAGAGCGACCACACGCCCCAGGCCCGGAGGGCGCGGACGGGAGTCCGGCCCTCACCCTGCGGGTGCATCAGAACAAGTACCTCCCCGCCTCGGCGGGCCGCACCGAGATGCACGCCATCGTCAGCGTCCGGGCCCGCGGCCTGGGCCCGGCGGCGGCCCGTACCGCCGCTTCGGAGGTCATCGTCATCGACTGCTCCATGTCGATGAGCTGGCCACCGACGAAGATCGCGGCGGCGCGGCGGGCCACCGCCACCGCGGTCGGCATACTCCGCGACGGCACCCGTTTCGCGATCGTCGAGGGCACCGAACAGGCCCAGGTCGTCTATCCGTTCACCGGTGGCATGGCGGTCGCGGGGCCCGACACCAAGGCCGCCGCCGCCCGGGTCGCGGCGCGGCTGCCCGCGGTCGGCGGCACCGCGATCGGCTCCTGGCTGGATCTCGCCCGACGGCTCCATCTGCGGCAGCCCACCGCGATCCAGCACACCCTGCTGCTCACCGACGGCCGCAATGAGCACGACCCGCCCGGCTATCTGGACAAGGTGCTGGACGCGTGTGCCCCGCATTTCACCTGTGACGCACGCGGTATCGGCGACGGCTGGGACGCCACCGAGCTGAAGCGGATCGCGCGCCGGCTGCACGGCAGGGCCGACGCGGTGCTGGAGGACGCCGCGCTGGCCGCCGAGTTCGAGGAGATGGTCTCCGCCTCGATGGCCAAGGCGCTGGCCGGGGTGCGGATCCGGATCCGCACCCGGGCGGGCAGCCGGGTCGGCTTCGTCAAGCAGGTGCACCCCACCCGGGTGGACGTCACCGACGAGGGCGTCCGCCCCGACGAGCGCACCTGGGAGTGGACCACCAAGGCGTGGGGCGACGAGACCCGCGAGTACCAGGTGTCCGTGCTCGCCGATCCGCGGGGCGATCCGACGGGCGACGACGTCGAGCTGGCCACCGTGGAACTGGCGGTGGAGGGCGACACCGCGCTGCCGCCACCCGAGCCGGAGTCCCTGCTGGTCCAGTGGACGGACGATGTCCTGCTGTCGTCCCGGATCGACCCCCGGCTGGCCCACTACGACGCCGATTCCGAGCTGGGCCACGCCATCACCGCGGGCTGCGACGCGTACGAGGCGGGTGACCGGAAGGGGGCCCGCCGCCAGTGGGGGCGCGCCGTCCAGCTCGCCCATCAGCTGGGCAGCGAGAAGATGCTGACCCGGCTGAGCGGGCTGGTCCACATCGTCGACGCCGCCACCGGCGAAGTGCGGATCCGCGAGCCCATCCGGCCACTGGACCTCAACTCGGCGATCATCGTGTCGGAGGAGAGCGTCCACTTCGTGGGGGTGGAGCGCCCGAGGGCCGCCGCGCCGCCCGCCGCGGATGTCATCTGCCCGGCCTGCGGGCGCCGGGCGCCCGCCACCGCCGAGTTCTGCCAGCAGTGCGACACTCCGCTGGGCGCCGAACCGAGCGGTGCGACATGAGCGGCACCCGAGCCTTCCTGGTCCGCCGGCTGATCGCCCTGCTGGTGGTCACGGCGCTGGCCGTGATCGCGCTGCTGGCCGCGTACTTCGGCGTCAGCCGCAACTCCGCGGCGGTGACCGACCGGTCCACCCCGGCGATACTGCAGGTCGCCGCCGCCCTCGACGCGCTGGACGCCTCCTACGACGAGGCGAAGCGCAGCATCTCGAGCCCCACCGCGGAGTTCGAGGGGCTCAGCGAGGAGTACCGCAACAAGCTGTCGACGGCCAAGCAGAGCCTGGCCCAGGTGTCCAAGAGCACCATCGGGGGCGAGTCGGCGCGCGGGTCGCTGCGCACCACGGCGGCGCTGGTGACGTCCTACGGCGACACCATCGAGCAGGCGTACGCCAGCCGCGACAACCCGACGCTCAAGAATGCCTACATGAGGTATGCCGACTCCATCCTGCGGCATGCCGACAGCGGCATCCTCGACCGCCTGAAGGCGGTGCAGAAGCGGCAGTTCAGTGTGCTCGACGACCAGACCTCCTTCGGCTGGCTGCTGTCGTTCGCCTGGTGGCTGCTGGTGCCGGGGCTGTTCCTGACGCTGGCGGCGCTGCTGGTGCACACCCAGCGCTTTCTGCGGCGCCGCTTCCGGCGGCTGGTCAGCCCCTGGCTGGCGGCGGCTACCGCGCTGCTCGTCGCGCTGCTGCCGCTGGCCGTCTTCACCTATCAGACCCAGGACCGGCTGGAGTCGGCCCGGACCAGCCTGACCCGATCGACCATCGGCCGCACCGGCGGCCCCACCGCCAGGGAGGTCGCGAGGACGATGCGAAGCGCGCAGTGGCAGGCCGGTGCGGTCGGCTGGATACCCGTGGGCGGCGCCGTGCTGGCCGCGCTGATCCTGGTCGGTCTGCAGCCGCGCATCGACGAGTACCGGTTCCAGCCCCGATGAGCGCGGCGAAGCGGTCCGGCCAGGCCACGGCCACCGTCCTCGGGCTGTGGATGGTGCTGCTGTGCGTCGTGGGCGCCGGCGATACGAGCGGCTGGCAGTCGCGCGGCAGTGTCAGCGTGCTCGCGTCCTGGACCGGCCCCGAGGGCGAGGCGTTCCGGAACTTGCTGGACACCTTCACCAGGCGCACCGGCGTCCATGTCGACTACCAGGGCACCACCGCGCTGCGCGAGGTGCTGTCCTCGGAGGTCGGCTCCGGAACACCGCCCGATATCGCCGTGCTGCCGAGCTCCGGCGAGCTGGCCGCCTACGCCGGCCAGCGCCAGCTCACCCCGCTGAACCAAGTGATCCCGAGCCGGGAGCGCACGGCGTACGGACGGCTGTGGACACCCCGGCTGAGCGCCAACGGGTCGGTGTACGGCATCGCGGTCAAGGCCGATCTCAAGAGCATCGTGTGGTACGACCATGACCGCCGCCCGGACACCCTGCCCGCCCTCGCCGCCGACGGCCGCCAGTGGTGCGTGGGCATGGGCGACGACGCGACCTCCGGCTGGCCCGGCACCGACTGGATCGAGGATCTGCTGCTCCAGCAGCAGGGCAGATCCGTCTACCAGGACTGGGCGACCGGCTCGCTGCCGTGGACGGATCCGCGAGTGAAGCGGGCCTGGGAGAGCTGGGGTTCGCTCTTCGGCAGGGACACCGCGCGCACCGCGCTGATCACCGACTTCCGCAAGGCCGGAAGCAAGCTGTTCGACGCCGACCCGCCGTGCGCACTGGAGCACCAGGGGTCGTTCATCCGCAGCGGCTACCCCCACCCGGACAAGGCGGACTTCACCTTCTCCCCCAGGCTGCTCCCCGATGCCGACCGGCGCTCCACCGCCCGGGAGGTATCGGGGGACTTCGCCGCGATGTTCCGTGACACCCCGCAGGCACAGGAGCTGATGCGCTATCTGGTCTCGGCCGACGCCCAGCGGACCTGGGGCCGGCAGACCGCCGCCAAGAGCACCCACCCGTTCTTCGCCAACCCTGGCGTCCCGCTCGACGCCCAGGGCGACGACGAGGTGGACCGGAAGATCGCGGAGACCCTCCGGGACTCGGCCTCGCTGTGCCTGGACGCCTCCGACGCCATGCCCACCCGGATGCGGCTCGCCTTCCAGCGCGCCGCGCTGACCTACCTCAGCGACACCACCCGGCAGCCGGACGGGCTGCTGCGCAGTCTGGAGAAGGTCCGCCAGAGCCTGCGCGGCGCCTCCGACCAGCCCTGGCTGTCGAGGGTCTGCGGCTGAGCGGGCTCACGGAACCATCTCGTCCGGGCAGGGTGTGCCCCGCGGCAGCTGGTACTTGCCCGTTATCCGGTAGACGCCGGGCCGGGGGGCGTGCAGCACCGTCCACTCGTCCTCCGGCTGGCCCTCCTCACCGCCCTCGGTCTGCTTGGTGAGGCAGCCCTCGCGGTTGACCGGCAGCTGGTCGTCCTCCCCCTTCGGGGCCCGGACGCTGTGCCCGTCGTTGTCCACCAGGCCCAGCCACGGCGAGTACGGGATGCGGATGAGCACCGGGCCCTTGGCGCGGACCGACAGCACCAGCTGGTCGGCGCCCGCGCGCTGCACGGTGGCGGGCGGATCGGCGATCTGCGTCGGGTCCTTGACCTCGTACAGCTTCCAATTGGTGTCGGACCAGACCTGGCGCAGATACGGCAGCTTGGTGCCGAGCAGCTTGGCCTCCTGCTCCGCCGCGGTGTCCGGGTCGTCCGCGGGCAGCACCACATAGTGCACCGCCCAGCGCTTGAGCCATTCGTGGTAGCTGGCCGGGGTCAGGGTGTCATCGCCGTAGAAGATCGGGTTCCGGTCGAGGTCGCGCTGGCGGTTCCAGCCGCGCGCCAGATTGACGTACGGGGCGAGCGCGGAGGACTCGCGGTGGCTGCGCACCGGAACCACCTCGACCCGGCCCCGGTCGGCCTTCTCCCGCTTGAGCCGGTCGACCAGCGGCGCCAGCTCACGGGCCCAGGACGCCGAGGGGGCGGTGTGGATGACGTCGTCGGCGGTCTTGACCCCCTGCCACACCGTGACGGTCGCGAGCGCCAGCACCAGAACGGTCCAGCGACGGCCCGCGGGTGTGGAGCGCAGCTCGGAGCGCGGGGGCTTGCGCAGGGCGGGCAGCGCCGCGATCAGCACCACTCCGCCGAAGATCATGCCGAGGCGGGAGATATTGGTGCCGACCTGGGAGGGAATCACCCAGGTGAGCACCACCCCGAAGCAGTAGAGCCCGGCCCCGACCCGCACCGTCGACCACGTGCGCGGCACGCACATCAGCACGGCGGCGCCGGTGATGAACGGCAGGATCACCGACCCGATGCCCATCGGCTGCTCACCGGAGAACGGGAACAGCCACGCCGACAGGCCGACCACCAGCGCGGGCGTGATCCCCAGCGCGTACGCGGCGGAGCGCCGCTTGGTCAGCCACAGACCGGCGGCCACGACGCCCACGAACAGGCCGGCCACCGGGCTGGACATGGTCGACAGCGCGGCCAGCAGGGCGGCCAGTACGAACCGTCCGGTCTTGTGGTGCCAGTGCCGGGACCGCCACCTGCGCGGCCAGGCGAAGATCACGGCCACCGCCGCGAGCCCGAACATCGCGCCGAGCCCGAAGGTCACCCGCCCCGAGATGGCGTTGCAGGCCAGCGCGAACGCGCCGTAGAGGGCGGGCCACAACGGCCGCCGTACGACACGGCTGCGCACCAGCAGCAGCGCGAGCAGCCCGGCGGACAGCGTCCCCGCGACCATCATCGTCGAGCGGACCCCGAGGACCGCCATCAGATAGGGCGAAATGACGCTGTACGAGACCGGGTGCATCCCGCCGTACCAGGCCAGGTTGTACGCCAGGTCCGGATGCTGGAGGGCGAACTCCGCCCAGGCGTCCTGCGCGGCGAGGTCACCGCCGCTGTTCGCGAGCAGCGCCACCCACAGCAGATGCAGCAGCGCGGCGGCGGCCAGGGCGGTGGCAACAGGATGGCGCCGGGCGGCTGCCCGGGCGCGCCCGAGCAGCCCGCCCGAAGCGGCCTGCCCGCTCTCACGCTCCGCCTCGGCCGGGCCCGTCGGCCCGGCCGGCCAGCGCTGCGTGGGTACGCGTATTCGTGCGGCGGTGCTCTCCTCCGAGCCCCCGCTTTCATCGGCCCGTGTCGGATCCACGGTGGTCACTGCGGCTCTCCCCGTCTTCCCCCGAGGTCTGCCCCATCGTCCTCAACCCCGCACCGGATCACTCCGGTTCGCATGCGGCGGGTCCAGGCCGGGGACCCACCGACGCTAGCACGCGCGGGCGGCCCCGAGCCGCGTCGGGCCCCGGCGGCGTTTCGCGCCGGGGCCGCTTCGCTGGTCCCCTCAGCCCACTTCCCCGCTGGGTCAGCCGATACGGGTCAGTTTCGCGCCGAACGACGGCTCGGACAGGTCATCCTTCAGGGCCACCGGCGCCGTGAGCTGTCCGGGGCCCGTGCCCACGGTCACCTCGCCGACGACCGTGCCCGCCTTGGCGGAGTGCGGCACCTTCTTACCGCCGTCGCCGATCTTGATGTCGACCCCCAGACCGGACCAGCCGACCGCCTTCAGATCCTTGGTGGCGACGACCGGCGTGGTGCCGCCGAGCCCGTCGTCGATCTGGCCGACCACATCGCCCTTCTTGATGACGGTGGCCGAGGTGAGGGCGTCCTGCAGGGTGCTGATCAGCTTGTAGCTGTTGGTCTGCGCGAGCTGGAGGCTGGCGTCCAGCGTGGTGGTCGCGCGCTGTTCGAGGACGACACCGAGGATCCGCTGCTTCTTGCCGTCGATCGTCCGCACGGCGCCCCACATCAGCGCACCGCCGGCCGGGGTGGACGAACCGGTCTTGATACCGATCACGCCCGGCTTCACCAGCAGATTGTTGTTGTTGTAGATCCGGTCGCCGAGCCCCGGGATCTCCGTGTTGGGCGTCGCCACGACCGCCCGGAACGCCTCGGCCTGCATCGCCGCCTTCGCCAGCTTCAGCTGGTCGGCCGCGGTGGACTTGGTGGACTCCTTCAGACCGCTGGGGTCGGTGTAGGTCGTCTGCTTCATCCCCAGACCCTCGGCCGCGTCGTTCATCTTCTTCACGAACGCCTCCAGCGATCCGGCGTCCCAGCGGGCGAGCAGCCGGGCGATGTTGTTGCTGGAGTTGATCAGCAGCAGCTGGAGCAGCTGATGCTGGGTGAAGGTCTGCCCCTCCTTGACCTCCGCCCGCGACTCGTCGGCGGACTTGGCCTCCTCGGCCGCCTGCGCGTCGATCGTGATCTTCGGGCCCTCCGCGTCGCCCTTCAGCGGATGGTCCTTGAGCACCACATAGGCCGTCATGACCTTGGTGACGCTGGCGATCGGCACGGGCTTCTGAGCCCCGGAGGTGCCCAGGCTGCCCACGCCCTCGACCTCCGCGGCGGACTGCCCCTGGCCGGGCCACGGCAGGGACAGCTCGCCGCCGCCGAAGCGGTAGGAGGCGTCGGCGGTGAGCTTCAGCGACGGCTCCGGCAGCGGCCGCAGCGCCTGGACGACGCCCAGGATGATCACGAGCAGCGCGGCCAGCGGCGTCCAGATCTTGACCCGGCGGACCGCCGTCCGCATCGGCGTCTCGGGCTTGGGCGGCGTGTTGGTGAGCTGCGCCAGCAGGTCGAGCGGCGCGGGCTGCTTGCCGTCCGTGGTCAGCGGCGGCAGCGGCTGCTGCTTGGTGCGCTCGGCCTCGGGCACGCCGGTCGGCGGGGCGGCGGGGGCCGACGGCGCGGCGGGGGCGGTGGGCGCGGTGGCGGGCTTCGACGGGGCCGGGTCGTCGGGGGACCGCAGCGGTACGAACTTGCTGGTCCGCTCGTTGTCCGACTCGGCGGCGGGCTTCTTGGCGGGCGTCTTCCCGGACGCCTTCGCGTCGGACGGCTTCTCAGCGGTCTTGGCGTCGGACGCCTTCTCGGACGCCTTCTCGGACGCCTTCTCGTCTGCCGGGGAGCTGACCGCCTTGAAGGCGGTGGTCGGCTGGTCGACGCCCTTCTTGCCACCCTTTCCGGGCTTCTCCGAGAGCACGCCGAAGGCGGCTGTCGCGCGGTCGACCGGCTTGTCGGAGGCGTCGTCGTCCGCATCGGACGCGGCGGCCTTCTCGGCCTCCTCCTTCTTGGCCCCCTCCTTCTCCTTCTTGTTCCCGTCCTCAGCCTTGGCGTCGCCGTCCGCCTTGGGCTTCAGCGCGCGGAAGACGGCCGTGCGCTGATCGACCGACGGCTCCGACGGCTCGTCGCCGTCCTCGGCACCCTCGGTCTCGGCTTCGGCTTCGGCGTCGGACGCATCTTCAGCCTTCGCGTCGGCGTCCGCCTTGGGCTTGACCGTACGGAAGACGGCGGTTCGCTGATCCACCGACGACTCCGACGGCTCGTCCCCGTCCTCATCCGCCTCGGCCTCGGCCTCGGAGGCGCCTTCAGCCTTCTCGTCGCCGTCAGCCTTCGGCTTCAGCGCGCGGAAGACGGCCGTGCGCTGATCGACCGACGGCTCCGACGGCTCGCCGCCGTCGTCCGCCTCGGTCTCGGCCTCGGGGGTACCCCCAGCCTTTACGTCGGCGTCGGCGCCATCCTCACCGTCCGCGCCCTCCGCGTCCGCTTCCGGCTCCACGTCCGGCTCGGGCGCATCCCCCTTGGGTGATTCGTCCGCCGCACCGGAATCCGCCTCCGGCTCGTCCTTCGCCTCCGACGTCCCGGAACCTTCGCCCTGTTCACCATCGCGAACACCAGAAACCTTTGCGTCGCCCCCGTCGGCAGCCGGTGCCTTCGGTTCCGCTTCAGCCTCCGCTTCGGCCCTCGCCCCGGAGGCCGCCTCGGAGGTCACATCGGGCTCATCGGAAGCCGACTGCGGCTCACCGGAACCCGACCGGAGGTCGTCGGACACGACGGCGACCGCCGTCGAGCCCTGGGCCGCCTCCGCTTCGCGCGAGATCGCGAGCCGCGGATCGCTTTCTCCCCTAGCCGTCTCCCCCGACGACTTCTGCTGATCCGACCTGCCGGGGGACTCGCCCGCCACCGATGCCTCCTCGATATGTGTCGCGGGACGCCCTACGCCCCGTGGCGTCACGTCCCGCAGCCCAAGCTCTACCAGTGTCCTGTGTGTCCGGCATGCGATGGTGCAACGCCACAGCCGGAGAGCGTCTTCAGGTGCCCGCCCACCCGCTAGACGAGAAAGACATACCTACTGGTTCCCACCCAAACCCCCCAGGCACTCTCGACAGACCAATGTGAGAGGGGTCACCCTGTCATTCATCCACGCGGGGAGGCATGGATGGGCAGGAGCCGCAGAACAATTCCGGAGGAGCTTCTGCTGCTCGCTTTGGACCCGACCACGGGTACCACGGCGCAGCCGCAGTCGCTCGACCTGGGTCTTGCCGGGGCACAGCTAGTAGAGCTGGCCCTGGCCGGACGGATAGCCCCTGACGGGGATCGTATCGCCGTGGTGCTGCCACGGCCGACCGGAGATCCGACTCTGGACTCCGCATTGGAGTTGCTGCGCCGACGCGGCAGCCCGGTGCGCGCGGTCCACTGGATCGGCGGGCCCCGGCTGGGGCTGCGCCAGACGTACCTCACGCACCTGGAGCGTTGCGGCATGGTGCATGCCGTGGCGGGCCAGATGTGTGGCGTACTGCCGACGACTCGCTACCAGGCGACGGACACGGCGATCAGCCGGGAGATCAAGGCCCGACTGGACAGTGCGATCCGCACCGGCGTACCGCCGGACCCGCGGACCGCCGCGCTCGCCGCCCTGGCCCACGCGGTCGGGCTCGGCAAGCATCTGTACCCCGGGAACGAGGGGCGCTCCTCGCGCTCCAGGCTCCGGGATCTGATCCGGCACGACCCGATGGGCGGTCTCGTGGCGCACGCCGTGATGGACGTGCAGAACGGTGTCGCGGCGCAGCCACGGCGCGCACCGGCCCCGGGCCGACAGGCGGGAACAGGCGCCGCGGTGGAGCCCGCGGCCGGCGTTCCGGCCCAGCCGTCCCGTCGCGGGAGCATGGCCCGCGTCGGAGCGCGCTGAGGCCCCTTCGGGGCACTACCGCACCACCACGTACAACCAGTCCGTCGAACGCACCAGCAGCCCGTCAGCGGGGCGGCGGAGACCGTTCCCGGCACCGTCCGGGGATGAGCGCCACCGTCCGGCTCCGAGCAGCACCCAGCACCACACACGCTCCACCGACCGCACCGCAGTCCCCACTGACCCGGTTCGGGAGCCGCTGAAGCGCGCGGGGTGGTGGGACGGCCGATTTGGACGACCGGCCGTCCCACCGCCCCGCGCGCGCGTTCGTCCACCGTGGTGCGGCCGCCTTTGTGCGGCCATTTCCCAGCGCGCTCCCGTCCGGTAGTGGCAGGCTGCTGAACAGCAGAAATCAGCAGTACGAAGCCGGAGGTGCACGTCCTGTGACATCGAACGTCGGCCCCACTGTCCGGCGACGCCGGTTGGGCCAGGAGCTGCGCAGACTCCGCCAGGAGAAGGGCATGACGGCGGAGGAGGTGGCGGAGGAGCTGATGGTCTCCCAGTCGAAGATCAGCCGACTGGAGAACGGGCGCCGCAGCATCAGCCAGCGCGATGTGCGCGACCTGTGCCGCACCTACAAGGTGGAGGACAAGGCGCTGGTCGATTCCCTGATGCAAATGGCGAAGGAGTCGCGCCAGCAGGGCTGGTGGAACGCCTTCGGCGATGTGCCGTACAGCGTCTACATCGGTTTCGAGACGGACGCGGCGTCCCTGCGGGTCTATGAACCCCAGGTGCTGCCCGGCCTCTTGCAGACACCGGATTACGCGGAGGCGGTGATCAGCGGCGCCCTCCCGGAGGCCCCGCAGGACCAGATCGCCCAGCGGGTCCAGGTCCGGCTCAGGCGCCAGGAGCGGATCACCGATCCGCTGGCCCCGCTGCGGCTGTGGGCGGTCGTGGACGAGGCGGCGATGCGCCGGGTGGTCGGCAACTCGAAGATCATGAGCGATCAGCTGGACTATCTGGTCCGGATGAGCCACGAGCCCCATGTGACGGTCCAGGCGCTTCCGTTCGACATGGGGTCGCATCCGGGGATGAGCGGGCAGTTCACCATCCTGGAGTTCTCGGACGAGTCGGACACCAGCGTCGTCTATCTCGAGGGCGTGACCAGCGACCTGTATCTGGAGAAGCTCAGCGATGTGCAGAGCTACAGCATGATGTACGAGCATCTGCGGGCCCAGGCGCTGAACGCGGATCAGAGCCGCCAGTTCATCACCGAGATGGCCCAGGAACACGCCCGCCGGCACCAGGAGGAGGGCGAGGCGGCCCCGGCGGACTGACGGGGGACGGAAACGCTCCGGTGCGAACGATGAGGGGCGGAGGCTACACCTCCGCTCCGTGCTGCGGAAGGGGCCACGGGAATATGCCACCCGGTCGAGTGAACGGCCCGCTTTCCGGACGATGTTGCCGAGTAACGTCGGTGACGCCTCCAATCGGGGGTGGCTCTCATCGACAAAAAGCATCGGAGCAATCGTGTCCATTCAGCAGGGAAAGACGAGCATGTGGGTGAAATCCTCGTACTCGGCCGGAAACGGCGCTTGCGTGGAAATCGCCTCCCCGGTCACCAGCGAGATCGCCGTGCGCGATTCCAAGGACCCCCAGGGACCGACGCTCAGCTTCGCCCCCGCATCGTGGTCGGCCTTTGTGTCCGACGTCAGCCGTGGTGCCTTCGACCTCGGCTGATTGACCTGACACCCGGCCGCGGTAGCGCGGTCGGCGGCGCAGGGCCACAAGCCTGTACCCGAGCCCTCTCGACCGGTCGCCGTCCCTGCCGAGAGGGCTCAAGGCGTTTCCGCCGCATTCCGGTGTCGCCGCTTCAGCGCAGTTCTGCCACGTATTGGTCTGTACCGGGAATCGTCGGAATGAACGGCGCCATGAATTCCACCCGGCCGAGTCCGCCATCGGCCACCTCACCGTCGAGACCGGCGAAACAGCGCTCCCAGCATTCCCGGGGATCGGACTGCAGGAACCAGAGCAGGGTCAGCCGGGTGTCGACCCCTTCGACCTGCTTCACATACGCCATCCGGTCCGAGGGCAGCGGGGTCGGCCGGAAGACCGTGACCATCGCGGCGGGCGAGCCCGCGAGCCGGCGCGGCAGATGACTGGACCGGAGCCAGGTGAGCAGTTCCTCCCGCTGCTCCGGGCCCTCGGTCTCGATCACCTCCAGCGCCAGCCCGGCATAGGGGTGGTCCAGCGCGTGGTGATCGCGCGGACCGGCGGCCCCGTCCCGGTAGACGGTGGCCTCGTGGTCCTGGAAGGCCGTGAAGACATGCGTACGGTCCTGGTAGACCCGCCCGTCCCGGAGCAGCCGCTTGTTGATCCCGACCGTCCACCGCATATGGTCCGCGTAGCGCCCCTCGGTGAGCCAGTAGACGGAGAGGTAGCAGCCGGCGGTCACCGGCCGGGCGATCGCCGACTTCTCCGGATAGCGCAGCAGTTGGAGTTCACGGGTGGCGACCCAGCGGCGGCCCGCGTAGATCCACGGCATGGCCATCGCGCCCGCGATGAAGTGGTCGTCCTCGTACCAGCGGTTGTAGGCGTACTCATGGCCCGGATGCGGTTCGACCATCGTGATCAGGGCATGCCCCGGGCGCACTCCGTACGGGCCGACGGAGGCCAGTTCCGCGTACGCGTCGCTTGTCATGCCCCCCAGGTCTAGCTGACGCGACGTCAGTTGGGGAGAGGGCCGTCCGTATCAAGTACGCGGATTCGGACGGCGGCAGCACGGCCGGGAGTGGCCTTCCGCCGGAGCCTGGGCGCTGCCGCGCTCTGGCCATCTGAGGGCCACACCCCTAATCTGACGCGACGCCAGATACGAGAGGTGCCGCCATGCCGCTGCAGGGCAAGACCGTCGTCGTCTCCGGGGTCGGACCCGGGCTGGGGGCCAGGGTGGTGGCCGCGTGCGTCCGGGACGGGGCGCGGGTGGTGATGGGGGCGCGGACCGAGGAGCGGCTGCCGAAGGTGGCGGAGGAGATCGATCCGGGCGGTGAGCGCACCGCCTGGCGGCCGACCGACATCGCGGACGAGGAGCAGTGCGAGGCCCTCGCCGCGCTCGCCGTGGACCGCTTCGGCCAGATCGACGCCGTCGTCCATGTGGCCGCGCTGGACAGCCACTTCGGCGGGCTGGAGGACGCCGACTTCATGTCCTGGGCCCGGGTGGTGGACATCAATCTCTTCGGCACGCTGCGGATGACCCGCGCCTGCCTGCCCGCGCTCAAACGGAACGGCGGCTCGGTCGTGCTGATCGGCACCCAGTCGTCGTCCGCCGCCCCCACCAAGGTGCGCCAGACCGCGTACGCCGCCTCCAAGGGCGCGCTGACGTCCACCATGTACGCGCTCGCCCGCGAGCTGGGTCCGCACCGGATACGGGTCAACACCGTGCAGCCCGGCTGGATGTGGGGGCCGCCGGTGCGCGCGTATGTGGCCGTCACGGCACAGACCGAGGGGGTGAGCGAGGCCGAGGTGCTGGCCCGGCTCACGGATGGGATGGCCCTGCCCGAGTTGGCGACGGACGGGGATGTGGCGGAGGCCGCGGCGTTCCTGGCCTCCGACCGGGCCCGGGCGATCACTGGACAGTCGCTGCTGGTGAACGCCGGTGAGCTGATGCGTTAGCGCGACTCCTGTCCGGCCTTTCGGGATCCCGCTCCCGTACGACCCATCGTTCGGTGGGCGTGCGTCTGACGAAGTGCCCGCTCATCGTGGGTTCACGAACAGGCGAACGACAACGCCCCGTCAGGTCAAGAAAGAGTAAATTCGTTCTTCTTTCTGATCTGTGTTCACACTCGTGACCCGTAGAACCCTTGACCGGTCACCCGAACGAGCGGTTCAATCCCGGAAGTACCCCGCTCCCGCTCGGGGGAACCGTCCATGACGAACGTCGCGGCGAAGTGCGCTCCCGTTCATATGGCGGACCCCTGGAGGGGACATGAACAGTCTCGACTGGGTTGTACTGATCGGCTACTTCGGTGTCATGGTCGGCATCGGCCTCTGGTCGCACAAGCGCGTGGACAACGTCAGCGACTTCTTCACCGCCGGCGGCAAGATGCCCTGGTGGCTGTCCGGAATCTCGCACCACATGTCCGGCTACAGCGCGGTGATGTTCACGGGATACGCGGCCATCGCCTACCAATACGGCATCACCTCCTATGTCACCTGGTCCTTCCCGATCGCCATCGGCATCGCGATCGGCGCCAACCTCTTCGCTCCGCGCCTCAACCGGGTGCGCAGCAAGCTGAAGGTGGCCTCACCGCTCGAATACCTGAAGAACCGCTACAACCTCCCCACTCAGCAGGCGCTGGCCTGGTCCGGGGTGCTGTTGAAGATCGTCGACGTGGGCGCCAAGTGGGCGGCCATCGCTACCCTGTTGTCCATCTTCACCGGCGTCTCGCTCAACCAGGGCATCCTGATCACGGGCGTGGTCACCGCCATCTACTGCACGGTGGGCGGGCTGTGGGCCGACGCGCTCACCGAACTCGGCCAGTTCATCATCCAGCTCATCGCGGGCATCGCGATGCTGATCGCGGTGCTCAATGAGCTGGACGGCTTCTCCACCTTCTGGACCGTCTGGGACGACCTCCCCGACAGCCACCACGAGCCGACCGTCGGCCCGTACACCTTGATCTTCCTGCTCGCCTACCTCTTCATCAAGACCTTCGAGTACAACGGCGGCATGTGGAACCAGGCGCAGCGCTACATGGCGACCGACAGCGCCCACTCCGCCAAGCGCTCGGCCCGGCTCTCGGCCATCCTGTGGTTCGTGTGGCCGCTGGTCCTGTTCTTCCCCATGTGGGTCGCGCCCCTGATCATCAAGACGGACAAGCCCGCCGACTCCTACGCCGAGATGGCCGAACACCTGCTGCCGCACGGTCTGCTGGGCCTGGTGATCGTCGGCTTCTTCTCGCACACCATGGCGATGTGCTCCTCGGACGCCAACGCGATCGCGGCGGTGGTGACACGGGACATCATGCCCGCGATCTTCAAGTCCGTCCGGGAATGGTCCTCCCGCACCGGGCTGCTCGCGGCCCGCTACACCACCCTGCTGTTCCTGGCCCTGTCCATGGCCATCGCCACCCAGGTCAACTCGGACTTCTTCGGCGACATCATCACCGTGGTGATCAAGTGGGTCGCCGGGCTGATGGGACCGATCGCGATCCCGCTGATGCTGGGCATGCTGCGCGCCTTCCGCAAGTCGGGGCCGACGGCGGCGCTGGTCAGCTGGGCCATGGGTCTGATCGCCTTCTACCTGGTCAACTACCCGATCAACGACGCGATCGACGGAGGGGTGAACCTGGAGTACCAGATCTCCGTCCCGCTCGCGGTCTCGCTCGTGCTCTTCATCGTCATCGGCTACATCAAGCCGGAGGACACCCCGGAGCGCGATGCCATCCTCGCCTCGCTCAACTCGGATGACGACGGGCCGGGTTCGGCGAGCGCCGCACTGTCGGAGCCCGAGCAGGGCACGACCGGCCAGAAGTCGGTCGCGGGCGCCACGGACTGACGCCCTCCGCGCGGCGGCCATGATCCGGGCCGCCGGTCACCCCCCATCGCGGGGTGACCGGCGGCCCGGTTCCGTCCGCGGGTCCGTGCCGGTCGTCAGATCGCACTGCATGAGGTGGGTGTCGATCCAGCGTCCGTGCTTACGGCCGACACCGGCCAGTTTGCCCGCCGGGGTGAAGCCGAAGCGCCGGTGGAGGGTGGCCGAGGCGTCGCTGCCGGCGTCGGCGATGACCGCGACGACCTGCCGTACGCCCGCCTCGGCACAGCGGGTGAGCAGGGCGCCGAGCAGCGCGGCCCCCAGCCCCGCGCCGGTCCGGCCGGGGGCGAGGTAGATGGCGTCCTCGGCGGTGTGGCGGTACGCGGGCTTGGGGCGCCAGGGCCCGGCGTAGGCGTATCCGGCGACCGTACGGCCGGTGCCTTCGGGAACCTCGGCGACCAGGAACGGCAGGCCCCGGTCGGTCAACTCCGCCAGCCGCCGCGCCCAGTCGTCGACGGTGGGCGGGACCTCCTCGAAGGTGACGACGGTCTCGGTGACGTAGTGGCTGAAGATCGCGGCGATGGCGCCCAGGTCGGTGTGGGTCGCATCACGTATGACGGCGGTGGAGGCAGGCACCGGCCCACCTTACGGCCGACGGTCCCGGGGCGGCCACCTTACGGCCAACGGCCCTGGGGTGGCCGCCTTACGGTCGGCCCGGCTCCGGCGGCGGGGCAGAAGTGGAATGTGATGCGGGGGTCGCGTTCGGGAGATCCACGCTGTCCAGGCAACCTCTCCTCCACCTGGCGTCCACATCCGGAACGTACGATGGGCGGCCGTCCGAGCCGACCGCCACCGATCGCACCACCCCGGACCCGACTCGACCCGCCCCGACCGAGCCGCGGTCCCCAGGGACCTCTGGAGCCCCCGTGACCGCCATACAGACGATCACCCACTCCCGGATCCGCCGGGCCCGCGCCTTCGTACTGCGCCGGCCGGTGCTGTGTGCGGCGGTCTTCTGCCTGCTCTCCTTCACCGGGTTCTGGATCGCGCAGCGGGCCGCCCAGGTGTCGATGGTCGATCTGCTGGTCTATCGCGCCGAGGGATGGTCCGTACGCAATGCGCAGGACCTGTATGACATGCGGGCGACTCGGCACAATCTCCCCAATACCTATCCGCCGTTCGCGGCGCTGATCTTCACCCCGCTGACCGTGATGGGCACGGGCGTCCTGCGGACCTTCGGGACGGCCGTCAACCTCGGCCTGATGGTCGCGGTGGCCCATCTGTCGCTGCGGCTGATCGATCTGCCCGCCCGGGTGCCGCGACCGGCCGCCGTCCTGGCCCTGGCCGCCGTCGCGGTGTGGTGTGAGCCGGTGTGGACGACCCTGCGCTACGGGCAGATCAATCTGCTGGTCACAGCGCTGGTGCTGTGGGATCTGACCCGCCGGGCGGGCCACCGCTGGGCGGGGCTCGGGACCGGCATCGCCACCGGGATCAAGCTGACCCCGGGGCTCTTCGTGGTCTTCCTGGGGCTCGCCGGACTGTTCCTCGGCCTCCGCCGGCTGTGGGCGGCCGGGGCGGCCCGGACGCGAGCCGTGCCCGGCAGCGGGCCGCCGCGGCGGCGCTTCCTGAACGACCATCTGCGGCGCGCGGCCGTCGCGACCGCCGCCTTCGCCCTTACGGTCGCGTTCTCGGCCCTGGCGCTGCCGCATGACTCCCGGCGCTTCTGGACCGAGGTCCTCTTCGCGACCGACCGCCCCGGCGATGTCGAGGGCGCGGGCAACCAGAACCTCAAGGGCGCCCTCGCCCGCATCCTGCACACCCCGGACCCGGGCATGTGGTGGCTCGTGGCAGCCGCGCTGGTGGGCTGTGTGGGCCTGGCCACGGCGGTCGCCGCCCAGCTGACCGACGACAGCCGGCTGCCGAACGCCCGCGCCTGGGCCGCCCTGACCTGCGCGGTGACCGCCCTCATGGTCAGCCCGGTCTCCTGGTCGCACCACTGGGTGTGGGCCGTCCCGATGGTCCTGCTGCTCGCGGTGGAGGCGGTGCGGCGGCGCACGGCGGGCTGGACGGCCTGGACGGTGGTGACCGGGCTGCTGTTCTGCTCCTTCATGGTCTGGTACGCGCCCCACAGCAGGCCGACCCGGGTGGAACTCCACCAGAACCCCGCCCAGATGCTCCTCACCGCCGTCTATCCGCTGATCGGCATCGCCTTCCTGGGCGTGGCCGGGTATCTGACCCTGCGCGCCGTAAGGCGTCCATGGGAGGGGAGCGGGACCGTACGGCGGCAGATGGCCACCGCCGGTACGGATGCGGCGCGGCGGCGGCCGGAGCGGACCTACGCGCGCGGGTAGCGGGTGAGCCAGGCCGGGGAGGAGCTGCCCGGGCCGTGGAGCGCGGGGCCCTGGGTCATCTCCATGGCGAAGTCGTCGGCCAGCTCCAGGATCGTGCCGCGCCCCTCGACCTCCGCCAGCCAGGCGGGCGGCAGCGCCGTCTCGCCGTGCAGCGCGCCCAGCAGATTGCCGCAGATGGCCGCCGTGGAGTCGCTGTCCCCACCGTGGTTGACCGCGAGCAGCAGCCCATGGCGGACGTCCTCGGCGACCAAGGCGCAGTACAGGCCCATCGCCAGGGCCTCCTCACCGGTCCAGCCCTGGCCCAGGGACGCGACGCGCTCGGGGGTCGGCAGGCCCTGCCGTACGGCGCCCAGCGCGTACCGCAGCGCGTTGGTGGTCTCCTCGTGGCCGGGGCGGGTGGCCAGATGGGCGAGGGCGCGCTGGACGGCTCCGTCCAGCGCCTCGCCGCGCGCGAGGCCGTGCACGATGAGGGCGAAGGCACCGGCCGCGAGATAGCCGGTGGGGTGGCCGTGGGTCTGCGCCGCGCACTCGATGGCCAGCTGGAAGACAAGCTGCGGCTCCCAGCCCACCAGCAGTCCGAAGGGGGCGGAGCGCATCACGGCGCCGCATCCCTTGGAGTCGGGGTTCTTGGGCGCCTCCAGGGTGCCCATGGTCTCGTCGGCGAGAGCGGTGATACAGGCCCGGCCCGGGGAGCGCTGGGCGTACAGCCACTCCTCGCGGGCCAGCCAGCCGGCGTCCTTACGGCGCTCATCGGGGCCCCAGTCGCGCTGGGTGGAGTACCAGCGGCGGTGTGCGGAGTGGATGTCGGTGGGCGGATGCCAGGCCCCCGTGTCACGGCGCACCTGCGCCCGTATCAGCCCGTCCACCGTGAACAGGGTCATCTGGGTGTCGTCGGTGACCCGTCCGCGACCGCCATAGGCGGGCAGGAAGTCCGTCACGCCCTCGGCTCCATGCGCCGACCTGATCTCGTCCAGCGAGGCGAACTCGACGGCCGCCCCCAGCGCGTCCCCGATGGCCCCGCCGAGCAGACAGCCACGCACCCGGCTGCGGAAGTCCTGCTGTTCGGCGCGGCCCCAGACGCCGGTCGCTGCGCTGGCGGTTGCGGTCACGACCTATGCCTCTTTTCTTCGCTGCGTGAATGGCCCTGAACTGTCTTTGAACTGTAATGGACACCGAATGATCGCCTCTTGGCCGCCGAGGATTGTGAAGGCGTCATCACCGAGAAGACGACGGATGGACGCATTCCGAAAATGCGAATTCCCTCACCGAATGTCGTATGCGCTCCGAGCCTTATCCGAACGCCGCCGGTCCGGGCTCCAGGGCCGCGCGGAGCTCGGCGAGCGGCGCCCGGAGGGTGGCGAGCAGGGCGGGATCCGTCCCGGGACACTGGGCGAGGTCGTCCAGGTCCCCACCGCTTCGTTCACGGTCTCCCAGCACGGCTGAGCGGCGGACAGCTCCGCCAGCGATCACTCGGCCCCGGCCCGGTCACCGAGGGCGGCTCTGCTGATGACCGTGGCCGCCACCACGGTCTCGGTATCCCACTCGTCGCCGTTCTCCGCCAGCAGCCTCTCGAAGGCGGTCCACCGCTCCCGAGCTTCGGTGACTGAGGGCGACCTTCAGGAGGTGAAGGATCCCGGAGTTGAGGGACCGCCGGTCCGCAGCAGCTTGGTCGGTCACCCGTTCGGGTAGGTCTGCCGGGATGCGCCGTGAGAAACGAACCGTGACGCTACGTTGGCGACATGATGACGCCAAGTGAAGCCGACCGGGCGGGGCACGTCCGGTACACGTACCGGCTTGGCGTGTCGTCCACCGCCCGTGGGTCGCTGCTGGCGGAATGGGACCGGTGCCCGCACCCCATGCGGAGCCGTCTCCCCCAGAGACAAGAACTCCGCCCACGTCATTGCTCCACCGGGCAGGCCTGAACCCGGCTGGCGCCGAGGGCGCAAGACCACCGGGAGCGCAGCTCCCGGAGGCAGCCTGAGCCAGGAATCCCCACACAGCTCTGTGGAAGGACTCCCCGGTCCGACCGTGAGCCGGGCTCAGTCCCCCAGCACCGGGAGCAGCTCCGGCAGATGGCCGTCCGAGGCGAGGGCCGCGGCCTGACGGTCCTCGGGGACGGCGCCGTAGGTGGTGGTGCGGGGGCGGGCGGGGCGTCCGGCCAGCTCGGCGATGGCCACCAGGTCCTGGATGGAGCGGTAGGAGCCATAGGACGAGCCCGCCATACGGGAGATGGTCTCCTCCATAAGGGTGCCGCCCAGGTCGTTGGCGCCGGAGCGGAGCATCTCGGCGGCGCCCTCCGCGCCCAGCTTCACCCAGCTGGTCTGGATGTTGGGGATATGGGGGTGGAGCAGGATCCGGGCCATGGCCGTGACGGCGCGGTTGTCGCGGCTGGTGGGGCCGGGGCGGGCAATACCGGCGAGGTAGACGGGGGCGTTGGTGTGGATGAAGGGGAGGGTGACGAATTCGGTGAAGCCGCCCGTCTCCTGCTGGATCTCGGCGAGCAGCCGCAGATGGGCCAGCCAGTGGCGGGGCTGGTCCACATGGCCGTACATCATCGTGGACGAGGACCGCACCCCCAGCTCATGCGCCGTCTTGACGACCTCGACCCAGGTGGCCGTCGGCAGCTTGCCCTTGGTGAGGACCCAGCGCACCTCGTCGTCCAGGATCTCGGCCGCCGTGCCGGGGATGGTGTCCAGGCCCGCCTCGCGCGCCGCCGTCAGCCATTCGCGGATGGACATCCCGGTGCGGGTCGCGCCGTTGACGACCTCCATCGGGGAGAAGGCGTGGACATGCATCCCGGGCACGCGCTCCTTGACGGCGCGGGCGATGTCGAAGTACGCGGTGCCGGGCAGATCGGGGTGGATGCCGCCCTGCATGCAGACCTCCACCGCACCCACGTCCCACGCCTGCTGGGCGCGGTCGGCGACCTGGTCCAGGGAGAGGGTGTAGGCGTCGGCGTCCGTACGGCGCTGGGCGAAGGCGCAGAAGCGGCAGCCGGTGTAGCAGACATTGGTGAAGTTGATGTTCCGGGTGACGATGTAGGTGACGTCGTCGCCGACCGCCGCCCGGCGCAGATCGTCGGCGATGCGGCACAGGGCGTCGAGCGCCGGGCCGTCGGCGTGGAACAGGGCCAGCGCCTCGGGGTCGGTCAGCTTGGTCGGGTCGTCGGCGGCCTGGGCCAGCGCGGCCTTGATGTCGCCGTCGATGCGGGAGGGGACCATCCCGGGGGCCGCGGCCTCGCGCAGCGCCTCCCAGTCGCCATAGACCTCGTCGAAGTCCTTACGGCGGTCACCGGTGCGGCCCTCGGTGTCGATGGTGTGGTGCAGATCGGTGCGGCCGGAAGCGCTGAACGCCTCCTCCGGCTCCTGCCAGGGCAGCCCGGTGGGGATCGCGTCCTCGCGGGCCAGGCCGGTCCCGGGGTCGGCGAGGGCGGTCACATGCGGCAGCAGCCGGGGGTCCAGCCAGGGCTCGCCGCGCTGGATGTACTCGGGGTAGACCGCGAGCCGTTCGCGCAGGCTGAAGCCGACGGCGGCGGAGCGCTCGGCCAGCTCGTCCACCTGGGGCCAGGGGCGCTCGGGGTTGACATGGTCCGGGGTGAGCGGGGAGACGCCGCCCCAGTCGTCGATACCGGCGCCGATGAGCTGCTCGTACTCCGCGTCGACCAGGTTGGGCGGAGCCTGGATGCAGGCGGACGGGCCCAGGATGTGGCGGGCGACGGCGACGGTGGCCACCAGGTCGTCCAGCTCCGCGTCCGGCATCCCCCGCATCGCGGTGTCCGGTTTGGCGCGGAAGTTCTGGATGATGACTTCCTGGATGCCGTGGTACGAGCGGGAGACGCGGCGCAGCGCGAACAGCGACTCCGCCCGCTCCTCCTGCGTCTCGCCGATCCCGATCAGCAGCCCGCTGGTGAACGGGACGGAGCTGCGCCCGGCGTCCTCCAGAACGCGCAGTCTTACCGCCGGCTCCTTGTCGGGCGAGCCGTAGTGGGGGCCGCCGGGCTCGCTCCACAGCCGCTCGGCGGTGGTCTCCAGCATCATGCCCATGGAGGGGGCGACCGGCTTGAGCCGCTGGAAGTCGGTCCAGGTCATCGCGCCGGGGTTGAGGTGGGGCAGGAGGCCGGTCTCCTCCAGGATGCGGATCGCCATGGCCCGTACGTACGCGATGGTGTCGTCGTACCCCTCGGCCTCCAGCCATGCGCGCGCCTCGGGCCAGCGGTCCTCGGGGCGGTCGCCGAGGGTGATCAGCGCTTCCTTGCAGCCCATTTCGGCGCCCCGGCGGGCGATGGCGAGGACCTCGTCGGGCGACATGAACATCCCGTGGCCCGCGCGGCGCAGCTTGCCGGGCACGGTCGCGAAGGTGCAGTAGTGACACTTGTCCCGGCACAGCCGGGTGAGCGGGATGAAGACGCTGCGCGAGTAGGTGATGACCCCGGGGCGGCCGGCCGCCTCCAGGCCCGCGTCGCGGACCCGGGCGGCGGAGGCCATCAGATCCTTCAGGTCGTCACCACGCGCCTGGAGCAGCACCGCCGCCTCGGCGGTGTCCAGCGCCACGCCGTCGCGGGCGCGCTTGAGCGCACGGCGCATCGCGTTGGCTGTGGGGGCGGCGGAGCCAGTCGGGGCAGCCGGTTCGTTTCCCTGCGCGCTCGTGGTCATCCTCCGAGCATACGAGCGGTGCGTGACACCGCCAGACGGCCCGGGCCTGCGGTTTTGTGGGTCTGATCACGGCTGCCGCGGGCCGTGGGCGGGAATAGGACACCGTGAAACGTGCGGGCTGCACGCGGCGGGTGCCGACGGCCGTTGCCCGGACGGGATTTGGCGCGGTGCGGACCGCCGGGCGAGAGGGACGGAGGCGGTGCGGGGGGATGTACGTTCCCTCGTGGCCATGGAGTTATCCACAGGGCTTTCCGCGCGTGTCACCCACGCGTACAACGGTGTCACGCGAGTGTCGGACGGCACTCTCGACTCTGGGGGTCCCTCATGCAGCGACGCGATGTACTCAGGCTCTCCGCGCTTGCGGGCGCGGCGGGTGTGCTGACACTCGATCCCATGACCTTCACCCAGGCCGAAGCCGCCGGCCCGGCCGACGACCATGAGCAGACGAAGACCCTCAGCGGCCATCTGCCCACCGGCGCACCGGACTTCGTCTATGTGCCCGTCGAGGTGCCGCGCGGGGTGCGCGAGATCGCCGTGTCGTACACGTACGACAAGCCGACCGTCCCGGCCGGTACGCAGGGGAACGCCTGCGATATCGGCATCTTCGACGAGCGCGGCACGGAGCTGGGCGGGCGCGGCTTCCGCGGCTGGTCCGGCGGGGCCCGTACGGAGTTCGCCATCAGCGCCGAGGAGGCGACGCCCGGCTATCTGGCGGGGCCGGTGAAGGCGGGCACCTGGCATGTCGTGCTGGGGCCGTACACCGTCGCCCCCCAGGGCCTGGACTACACGGTCACCGTCACGCTGCGGTACGGCGCGCCCGGCACCCCCCGCACGCCGGTGTATCCGCCGCAGCGGGCGAAGGGCCGGGGCCGCGCCTGGTACCGGGGCGACTCGCATCTGCACACCGTGCACTCCGACGGCAAGCGCACCCCGGCCGAGCTGGTCGCCGCCGCCCGTGCCGCCGGGCTGGACTTCATCACCACCACCGAGCACAACACCACGTCGGCGCATGCCGCGTTCGAGGGTCTGTGGGGCGATGACCTGCTGATCCTCACCGGTGAGGAGATCACCACGCGTAACGGCCATGTGGTCGCCCTCGGCACCGACCCCGGCACTTTCATCGACTGGCGCTACCGCGCCCGGGACAACCGGTTCGGCCAGTTCGCCCGCAAGGTCCGGCAGGCCGGCGGCCTGGTGATCCCGGCCCATCCGCACGGCACCTGTGTCGGCTGCAACTGGAAGTTCGGCTTCAACGAGGCCGACGCGGTCGAGGTGTGGAACGCGGACTTCACCCCGGACGACGAGGTCACCATCTCCGAGTGGGACAACACCCTGGTCGCCGCCTCCCGGGGCGAGGGCCGCTGGCTGCCCGCCGTCGGCCACAGCGACGCCCACCGCGAGCCCCAGGTCGTGGGCCTGCCGCAGACGGTGGTGCTGGCCGACGACCTGTCCCGCACCGCCCTCCAGGAGGGCATCCGGGCCGGCCGGAGCTGGATCGCCGAGTCCTCGAAGATCGACCTCACCTTCGAGGCGGTCGGCGGGCGCGGTAAGCACGCCGGTATCGGCGAGCGCCTGAAGGTCGGCGGCGCGGAGGAGGTGACGGTCCGGCTGAAGGTCTCCGGCGTGAGCCCGGGCTGCTCGGTGCGGTTCATCACCGACCAGGGCCAGCTCTACGGGACGGCGGTCCCCGACTCCGGGACGCTCACGGCCGAATGGCGTACGACGGCGTCCTACGCGGCCTATGTGCGCGCCGAGGTGCGCCACGCCCCGGCGGACGGCGGGGCGTCGGGGATACCGGGCCCGATGGCGGCGATGACGAACCCGATCTGGCTCGGCGAGCACTGACGGCTGCGGCTGGCGCTGGCGGCTTCGGCGAGCGCTGGCGGCTTCGGTGACCACTGACACCTTCCCGGTCACCGGAGCCGTCCGGGCGGGCGCGCCACGCCGTCCGCCGCCGGTCGGTCAGCGGTAGTAGCAGCCGCTGTCGAGGTCCTCGGCGAGGGTGCGGCCCCCGGCTCAGAGGCGGCAGCTGATCTCCATGCCGTCCTCGATGGGGAAGGTGACGTTCTGGTAGCCGTTCGCCGGGGCGCGTACGTAGTCGAGATACGACCGCAGGAGGCCCTCGCCCTGGTCGACGTCGTCGGCCACGACGAGGGTGCCGGGCCGCAGACGCGGTTCGAGCATCCGCAGCACGGGCAGGCACAGGTCCTTCCAGCCGTCGAGCAGCAGGAGGTCCACGGAGCCATCGAGGTCGGCGAGGGTCTCCCGGGCGTCCCCCTCCAGCACGGTGATCACGTCGTCCAGCCCGGTCTCGGCGAAGGTGCGGCGGGCGGCGGCGATCTTCTCCTTGCTCATCTCCGTGGTGATGACGCGCCCGGTGCCGTTGTCCCGCACGGCGGCGGCCAGATGGAGCGTGGAGATCCCGAAGGACATGCCGAACTCGACCACCGTGGCCGGGCGGATGGCGCGGACCAGGTTGTAGAGCAGCTTCCCGCCCTCGGCGGAGATCGGCATGTAGATCCCGGCCGCGGCGTCGGCCAGCTCCTGCGGGGCCAGCGATTCCACTGCGCCGGGCGGCAGCTCCGCCTGGGCGGTCCCGTCCTGCTCGGCCAGCTCGAACATCCGGCTGATGGCGGTCTCGACCCGGGGGTCGGCAAGCGT
Organism: Streptomyces sp. 11-1-2; assembly: GCF_003595545.1. Classification (NCBI taxonomy): domain Bacteria; kingdom Bacillati; phylum Actinomycetota; class Actinomycetes; order Kitasatosporales; family Streptomycetaceae; genus Streptomyces; species Streptomyces sp. 11-1-2. The sequence goes on along the minus strand of NZ_CP022545.1, from coordinate 6,638,864 downwards.
GTGAGTGACTGTCATGGGTTTTAGAGTAGACGCGACGTTGCGTCTTGTCTAGAAGGGATGGCGCGAGGGAGGGTGGTTATCCTGAGATCTCGGGGAGGCGAGATGGCACGCGCGACACAGACCGCCGGGACGAGCGGCACCGCCCGGCCGGCACCACGCCACCACGGCAACCGGCACGGGCGCAGCGAACAGGCCCGGCTGTCGGTGCTGAACGCGGCCGACGACCTGCTGGCCGAGAAGGGTTTCGCGGGCGTCACGATGGAGGGGATCGCCGCCCGGGCCGGGGTCGCCAAGCAGACGATCTACCGCTGGTGGAGCGCCAAGACCGACATCCTCATGGACGCCCTTCTCCAGGACGTGGCCGAGGACCTGCCCGTGCGCGACCGCGGTGACCTCGCCCTGGACCTGCGCGGCTATCTGTGCGACCTGGCCGGGTTCCTCAGCGGGTCCGACTCCGGCGCCGTCTTCAAGGCCCTGGTCGCCCAGGCGCAGCACGATCCGGCGTTCGCCCGGGACTTCCGGGCCCAGTACCTCGACGGCCAGCGCCGCCGCGACCGCCTCCCGCTGGAACGGGCCATGGAGCGCGGGGAGTTGCCGCCCGGCCTGGACCTGACGGCCGAGACCGACCAGCTCATGGGCCCCGTCTACTACCGGGTGCTGGTGACCGACGAACCCGTCGGCCAGGAGTTCACCGACCGGCTCGTGGACGCCTTCCTCCACCGCCACGGGCTGACACCACCGGCGAACGGCTGACGCCCGGTCCAGGGACAGGGGCCGCTCCCCCGCCGTGCCGGCAGAGGGGCCGTGTCAGCCGATAGGCCGCGCCGCGCGGACCCGGCGGCCGCCGTCGACCACCAGGTCCGCGCCGGTGATCCAGGACGCCTCGTCCGAGACCAGCCAGCGGACCGCGCGCGCCACGTCCTCCGGTTCGCCGATCCGGGCCAGCGGGAGCGCCGCGGCGATCTCGCGCTCGCCGGGCTCCCAGACGAAGCGGGCCATCTCGGTGCGGACCAGGCCCGGGGAGACGGCGTTGACGCGGACCGACGGGGCCAGTTCGGCGGCGAGCTGGCGGGTGAGGCGGAGGAGGGCGGTCTTGGTGGTGCCGTAGGCCCCGATACCCGGGCCGACGCCGTGGGTGCCCTCGGTGCAGATGTTGACGACCGCGCCGCCGTGGTCGCGCATCCAGCCGCGCCATGCCGCCTGGATCAGGCGCAACGGGGCCTCCACGTTGACCGTGAAGGCCATGCGCCAGGCGAGCGGGTCCACCGTCATCAGCGGGCCCAGCGGGGCGTTGGTGGCGGCGTTGTTGACCAGGATGTCGAGGCGGCCGAACTCCTCGAGGGTGCGGGCCACCGCCGCCTCCAGGTGCGCCGGGTCCGCCACGTCCCCCGGGCAGGCGATGGCGCGCGGACCGAGGCGGCGTACGGCCTCGGCCAGCTCCCTCGGGTCCCGCGCCGTGACGCACACCGCCGCACCGTCCGCCGTCAGCGCCTCCGCCACCGCCAGGCCGATACCGCGGGAGGCGCCCGTGATCAGGGCCGCGCGTGCCATCGGCTCAGCCCCTCGTGCTCACCGTCTCCGTGTCCCGGCCCGACCGCAGCACCCGTCCCGGCACCGCGCCGGTGATCTCGTCGTCCCGGATGGTCTCGGTGCCGCCCACCCGGACACTCACGATCCCCATCGCCCGCGAGTCCAGCCGGGGGCTGTCGCCCGGCAGGTCGTGCACCAGCCGCGCCTGGCCCGCGTCGATCCGCTCGGGGTCGAAGAGGACCAGGTCGGCGTGGTAGCCCTCGGCGATCCGGCCGCGTTCGCGCAGCCCGAGCAGCCGCGCCGGATCGTCCGTAAGCATCCGTACCGCCCGCTCCAGGCCGACCAGTTTCCGTCCGCGCAGACAGTCGCCGATGAAGCGGGTGGTGTACGGGGCGCCGCACATCCGGTCCAGATGGGCCCCCGCGTCCGAGCCGCCGAGCATGACGTCCTCGTGATCCCAGGTGCGCTGTCGCAGCTCCCAGCTCGCCGGGTCGTTGTCGGTCGGCATGGGCCACAGCACCGTGCGCATCTCGTCGGCGGCGCAGATCTCCACCAGTGCGGCGAAGTCCTCCTGCCCGCGCTCGGCGGCGATGTCGCGGACGACCCGGCCGGTCAGCCCGGCGTTGGCCGCGCTGTAGGTGTCGCCGATGACGTACCGCCCGAAGTGGGTGAGCCGGCGGAAGACCCCGGCCTCGGGGCTGCTCGCGCGGCGCAGCATCTCCGCCCGCACGTCCGGGTCGCGGAGCTTCGCGATCCGCTCCGGGATCGGCAGCCCCAGGATGTCGCCCCAGCCCGGGATGAGGTTCAGCGCGCAGAAGGTGCCGAGCGACATGTTCATGGGGGTGAGGATCGGCATGGTGAGCGCGACGATCCTGCCGCCCGCCTTACGGGCCCGTTCGCTGGCCTGGAGCTGGCGCGGCACCCGCTCGGGGACGGCCGCGTCGATGGTCAGGACGTTCCAGTTGAGCGGGCGGCCGGCGGCCGCGCTCATCTCCACCAGCAGATCGATCTCCTCGTCGGCGAACTGGTCGAGACAGCCCGCCACGATCGCCTCGATCTGCGTCCCCTCGTGTTCGCCGACGGCCCGGGAGAGCGCCAGGAGCTCCTCGGGCCCCGCGTGACGGGAGGCGACCGGCTGTCCGTCCCCGTCCGAGTGGGTCGAGGACTGGGTGGTGGACAGCCCCCACGCCCCCGCGTCCATCGCCTCGTGGAAGAGGAGCAGCATCTCCTCCAGCTGCGCGGGCGTGGGCTGTCCGCCGATCGCGTCCTCGCCCATCACATGGCGGCGCAGCGCGCAGTGCCCCACCATGAAGCCCGCGTTGACGGCGATCCGGCCCTCCAACGCGTCCAGGTACTCGCCGAAGCCGTGCCAGTTCCAGGGCGCGCCCTGCTCCAGCGCCACCAGCGACATGCCCTCGACCCGGCTCATCATCCGCCGGGTGTAGTCGGCGTCGCCGGGCCGGTCGGGGTTGAGCGGAGCGAGGGTGAAGCCGCAGTTGCCGCCCGCGACGGTGGTCACGCCGTGGTTCATGGAGGGGGTGGCGTACGGATCCCAGAAAAGCTGGGCGTCGTAGTGGGTGTGCGGGTCGACGAACCCGGGCGCGAGGATGAGCCCGGTGGCGTCCTCGGCGGACCGCGCCGGTTCGGTGACGGTCCCGGGCTCGGCGATGGCCACGATCCGGCCGTCCCGGATGCCGACGTCGGCGACGTAGGAGGGCGCGCCGGTGCCGTCCGCCACGGTGGCGCCCTTGATCAGGTGGTCGAGCACGGGTGGATCCCTTCTCGCGTCTGCGGCTGCTGGGGCCCGGCACGCACGTCTGCGGCTGCTGGGGCTCTGCTCTCGCTCTGCGGCTACGGAGTCTCTGCTCGCGCCTCCGCGGCTACGGAGTCTCGCTCTCGCGTCCGCGGCTACCGGGTCCCGGCGTGGCGGAAGCGGGTCGTGCGGTGCACCGGATCGGTGTCGATCTTCGGGATGACGTGCTCGCCGATGAGCTTGACCGTGTTCATCGTGTCCTCGTAGCCGATCCCGATCGGCAGCCCGAACGACAGCTGGTCGGCCCCGGCCTGTTCCCACCGCTTGCACTGGCGGAAGACCTCGTCCGGGTCGCCGCAGATCATCAGCTCCTCGGCGATGAGGAGTTCGATGATCTCCTCGGTGTACTCCGGCAGCAGCTCGGGCCACTCCGGGATGCCGTCCGGGCGGGGGAAGGTGTCGTGGTAGCGGAAGAGCAGCGACTGCAGATAGTTGAGCCCGCCGCCGACCGCGATCTCGACGGCCTTGGCATGGGTCTCCGCGCAGATCGCGGTGGAGGTGACCATCACGTTGTCGTTGACGAAGCCGCCGACCGGCTCGGCCTCCTTGATCGCGTTCTTGTAGGAGTCGAGGACCCACTCCATGTCGGAGACCTTCTGGATGGAGAAGCCGAGCACGCCGAGGCCCTTCTTGCCGGCCATCGCGTACGAGGGCGGCGATCCGGCCGCGTACCACATCGCCGGGTGGGAGCCCCCGTACGGCTTGGGCAGCACCTTGCGCGGCGGCAGCGACCAGTGCTTGCCCGCGAAGCCCTGGTACTCGTCCTGCAGCCACATCTTGGGGAACTCGGCGATCGTCTCTTCCCAGATCTCCTTGGTGGCGTTCATGTCGGTGATCCCCGGGAGGAAGCCGAGGATCTCGTGGCTGCCCGCGCCCCGGCCGGAGCCGAACTCGAACCGGCCGCCGGAGAGGTGGTCGAGCATCGCGACCTTCTCGGCGACCTTGACCGGGTGGTTGACCTGCGGCAGCGGGTTGAAGATGCCGGAGCCCAGGTGGATGCGCTCGGTGGCGTGGGCGAGATAGCCGAGGTAGACATCGTTCGCGGAGAGGTGGGAGTACTCCTCCAGGAAGTGGTGCTCGGAGGCCCATGCGTACTTGAAGCCGGACCGGTCGGCCTGGATGACGTACTCGGTCTCCTCGAGGAGGGCGTGGTGCTCGGCCTCGGGGTCGGTTCGGCGTCGGCTTTCGGGGACGTATCCCTGCACAAAGAGTCCGAATTCCATGGAGGTTCACCGCCTCAGACGACTCGATCTGACGCATCGTCAGATTTTGATTGACTCTGACACCGCGGACAGGGACCGTCAAGGGCCGCAGCCGCGCCGGACCCGGAGGGGCCCTAGAAGACCGAGACGCCGGTCAGCCAGCCGCCGTCGACGACGAACGGCTGGCCCGTCACATACGACGAGTCCTCCGACGACAGGAAGAGCGCCAGCCGCGCCACCTCCTCCGGGCGGCCGATCCGGCCCAGCGGCACCAGCTTGCGGTACAGCTCGTCGACCGCCGCCGACGCCTCCGCGGTGTCGGCGCCCGGGTCGAGCTGGGCCGGGTTGGTCATGGGGGTGTCGATCGCGCCCGGGCATATCGCGTTGACCCGGATGCCCTTGTCCGCGAGCTCCATGGCGGCCACCCGCGTCATCCCCACCACGGCCGCCTTCGTCGCGGCGTACGAGGTGAGGAAGGCCATACCGGACAGGGCGACGTACGAGGCGGTGTTCACGATCGTCCCACCGCCCGCCGCCGCCAGCTCCGGCGCGAGGGTCCGCATCCCCAGGAACGCCCCGACCTGGTTGACCTGGACCACCTCCAGATACTCCGTGAGCGGGGTGCTGACCAGCTCGTTGAAGCGGAGGATCCCGGCGTTGTTGACCAGGCCGTCGACCGCGCCGAAGGCGTCCTTCGCGGCCTCGACGGCGGCGTTCCAGTCGTCCTCCCGGCCCACGTCCAGATGGACGAAGCGGGCGCTCTCGCCCAGCTCCTTGGCCAGCGCCTCGCCCGGCTCGTCCAGCACGTCGCAGAGGACCACCCGCGCGCCCTCCGCCACGAACAGCCGCGCCTCGTGCTCACCTTGTCCGCGCGCCGCCCCGGTGATGACGACGACCCGCCCGTCCAGCTTGCCCATTCCGTTCTCCCTAGTCATCGAGGTGCGGAGCGACATCGGCGGCGAAGGCCGCCATCTGGTCGGTCAGTTCGGTGTGGTCCCGGCAGCGGAACCGCACCTGGATCTGGTCCACCCCCATCGCGGCGTACGCGCGCAGGCTCTCGGCCAGCGACTCCGGCGCGCCGGTCAGGGTGCGGCGCCCCACGTCCCAGCCGGGCTCGCCCACGTACAGCGGTTCGGCGATCGCGCCGATCTCGGCGGGCTCGTCGATCCCCGCTTCTTCCCGCAGCGCGCGCAGCCGGGCGAGCTGGCCGGGCAGCCGGTCCCGCGGATCGCCCTGCGGCAGCCAGCCGTCGCCCCGGATCGCCGCCCGGCGCACCGCCGCGGGCGAGGAGCCGCCGATCCACAGCGGGGGCCGCGGCGTCTGGACGGGACGCGGGGCCTGCCCCAGACCGCTGAACGCGAACCGCTCCCCGCGGAAGCCGGGGAACTCCTCGGGCCCCAGCGCCGCCTTCAGCGCGTCGACCGTCTCGTCCAGCAGCGCCCCGCGCCGGGCGAAGTCCACCCCGAGGGCCTCGAACTCCTCCCGCACATGCCCGGCGCCGACCCCGAGGATCAGCCGGCCGCCGGAGAGGTGGTCGAGCGTCGCGTACTGCTTGGCGGACAGCAGCGGATGCCGCAGCGCGGCGACCGCCACGTGGCTGAGCAGCCGCACCCGCTCGGTGGCCGCGGCGAGCCAGCCGAGGGTGGCCACCGGGTCGTACCAGACGGTGCCCATCGCGGCGGCCAGCCGCCGCGGGATCGCGACGTGGTCGCAGACGGCGAGGTAGGCGAAACCGAGCCGGTCGGCGGCGCGGGCGACCGCGAGCAGCTCGGCCGGGCCGGCCTCCGCCTCCCACGGCTCGGCGTAAAGGGTGGACTGCGACTGGACGGGCAACTGCATGCCGTAGCTCAACCGGCCCCGGGGCAGGACGCGCATGCCGGGCCTCCTCGTCGGTGGACCGCCATCGTCATATCGGACGTCGGCCATGGTGGTATCTGACGGTCCATCAGACAAGGGGTATGGCGTCCTCGTCCCGCATTGGGAGGCCCTGCTAGCGTACGAACGTTCGGACCTCGGGCCCAACGCCCGCCGCCCCGTTCAGGGGCCACCACGGGGGGCACAGTAAGGGGCACACAGAGGGGCACGTGATGATCGAGACGGTCTTCCGCTGCGACGATCTGCCCAGAGCGGATCGGTTCGACTTCTGGCGTGAGCAGATGGCACAACTCATGGCGCCGATGGAGATGAGCAGCGACCACACCCGTGACTTCCGGGGAGAGGTGCGCATCCTCGAGTTCGGCGCCGCCTCCGTGTGGCCCACGAAGTTCCGTGAGATGAACTTCCGGCGGACGCCCAAGCTGATCCGGCAGTCCGACCCCGAGCTGTACCACTTCTCGTTCATCCAGGAGGGAAACCTCCAGGTCTCCCAGTCCCGCCAGGAGGCCGCGCACAGCGCGCAGGGGCTCTACGTCGTCGACACCTCGCGCCCCTTCGACTGTCTGGCCTTCGGCGGCCCTCCCGGAGGCGTGGGCCTGGAGATCCCCAAGGCCCTGATCCCGGTCCCGCACGACCGGATCGACCGGCTGCTCGCCCAGCCCATCCCGGCGCGCGAGGGCGTCGGCGCCCTGCTGACCGGATTCCTCGCCCGGCTGGCCGCGGACCGCGGCTCCTACGGCCCCTCCGACGGCCCGCGCCTGGGGACCGTACTGATCGACCTGGCGGCGGCGCTGCTCGCCCAGGCCGTCGAGGCCGACGACGCCCTGCCGCCCGAGACCCGCCGGCACACCCTGGCCTTACGGCTGCAGAGCTTCATCCAGCGGAACCTGTCCGACCCACGGCTGTCACCGGCCACCATCGCCGCCGCGCACCACATCTCCGTCGGCTATCTGCACCGCCTCTTCCGCGCCCGCGACACCACGGTCTCCGCATGGATCCGGCAGCAGCGGCTGGACCGCGTCCGGCGCGACCTCACCGACCCGGGCCTGTACACCGTCCCCATCCACGAACTCGCCGCCCGCTGGGGCTTCGCCCACCCCGCCGTCTTCAGCCGCGCCTTCCGCGCCGCGTACGGGATGCCGCCCAGCGACTACCGCCACCTGGCACTGGTGTCCAGCGCGCCGGGCGCAACCCCGCGGCGCCCGGTGCGCACGGACTCCCGGCCCTCCGCACCACCCACGGCCCCTGTCACTTCGTAAGGGGTGGGTGACGGCGTTGGGAGGGGGAGGGCCGGTATGCCCCACAGCCTGCCGGAGCACCCGGAGGATGTCATTGACCGGCAGTGACCGCTTTCTTGCTCCTCCGTGACCACCCCGCCGTCCACGCACGGCGGCCCGGCGCTACACCCCCGGCGCCCCCGCCCAGAGCCCGTCCGCCGTGAGCCCCAGCAGGTCGATCGCGTTGCCGCGCACGATCCGCTCCACGACGTCCGGCGCCAGATGCCCCATCTGCGCCTCGCCCACCTCGCGGGACTTTGGCCAGGTGGAGTCGGAGTGCGGATAGTCCGTCTCGTACAGCACGTTGCCGACCCCGATCGCGTCGAGGTTGCGCAGCCCGAAGGCGTCGTCGAAGAAGCATCCGTACACATGCTCCGCGAACAGCTCGGACGGCGGGCGCAGCACCTTGTCGGCCACTCCGCCCCAGCCCCGGTTCTCCTCCCACACCACATCGGCGCGCTCGAGGATGTAGGGGATCCAGCCGATCTGGCCCTCCGCGTACATCACCTTGAGGTCGGGGAAGCGCTCGAACTTCCCGCTCATCAGCCAGTCGACCATCGAGAAGCAGCAGTTGGCGAAGGTGATCGTGGAGCCGACCGCGGGGGGCGCGTCCGCGGAGGTCGAGGGCATCCGGGAGGAGGAGCCGATGTGCATCGCGATGACCGTGCCGGTCTCGTCGCACGCGGCGAGGAACGGGTCCCAGTCGTCGGTGTGGATCGACGGCAGCCCCAGGTTCGGCGGGATCTCCGAGAAGCAGACGGCCCGCACCCCGCGCGCCGCGTTCCGCCGCACCTCGGCGGCGGCCAGCTCGGCGTCCCACAGCGGGACGATGATCAGCGGGATCAGCCTGCCGCGGGCCTCGGGGCCGCACCACTCCTCCACCATCCAGTCGTTGTACGCCCGGACGCCGAGCAGTCCCAGCTCGCGGTCGGCGGCCTCGGTGAAGGTCTGCCCGCAGAAGCGGGGGAAGGTCGGGAAGCAGAGCGCCGACTGGACGTGGTTGACGTCCATGTCCGCGAGCCGGTCGGGCACCGAGAAGGAGCCGGGCCGCATCTGCTCGTAGGTGATGGCCTCGAGTTTGACCTCGTCCCGGTCGTATCCGACGGCGGTGTCCAGCCGGGTCAGCGGCCGGTGCAGCTCCTCGTACACCCACCAGTCCGCGAGCGGCCCGTCGTCCCCGGGTGCGCCCATCTTCGGGGCGAACCGGCCGCCGATGAAGGTCATCTCCTTCAGCGGCGCCCGGACGATGCGCGGCCCGGTGTCGCGGTACCTCGACGGGAGGCGATCCCGCCAGACGTGAGGGGGCTCAACCGTGTGGTCGTCCACCGAGATTATCTTCGGGAAGCTCTCCATGACTGCACGGTAGCGCCGATCTGACGGATCGTCAGCTCACTGGACGCCTCCCGCCAGGATCGGGGGATGCCACGGACACGTCGAACTCTTTACTGACGTACGGCCCGCGGGCACGGCAGACTGGCCGTACAGCGAGGAAGCGTGTGCGGGGGGCACCATGGTCGGCGACGAGCGCCTGGGGCGGCAGGAAGGCTCCACCGGATCCGTACCGGACCGGTGGTGGCGCGGTGACGAGGCGAACCTCGCCCTCGGCGAGGACCCGGACCCCGCCCTCGACCGGACGCGGATCGGGCTGGAGTGGGAGAGCGGCTACCGCGCCGAAGTCGTCCCCGAGCTCCGGCCGCACGCCGCTCCGCGGCCCGCCGCCGCGTTCTCCCGGCCCACCGCCGTGGGCCGCCCGCAACGCCCCCTGGCCGCCGGCACCACCGCCGTCCGCCCCGCGCAACTTCCCGCGGCGGTCGCCGACTTCACCGGCCGGGAGGACCTCGTACGAGAGCTGAACGACCGGCTCGCACCCCCCTCCGACCCGCCGGCCGCCATCGCCATCGCCGGTATCGGAGGCATCGGCAAGACCGCCCTGGCCGTCCATCTCGCGCACACCGCCCGCCACCACTTCCCCGACGGCCAGCTCTACGTCGACCTCGGCGGTGCGGGCTCCTCCCCCGCCGACCCCGAAACCGTGCTCGGCGCCTTCCTGCGCTCGCTCGGCACCCCCGACGCCGCCATCCCGGACGGCACCGAGGAGCGCGCCGCCCTCTATCGCGCCTCCCTCGAGGGCCGCCGGGTCCTCGTCCTGCTGGACAACGCCCGCGACGCCGCCCAGGTCCGGCCGCTGCTCCCGGGCGAGGGCGCACCGGACTGCGTGGCGCTGATCACCAGCCGCGCCCATATGGCCGACCTGGACCGCGCCCACCCGGTCGACCTGGACGCGATGAGCCCGACGGAGGCGTTCGCCCTCTTCGCGCTGATCGTGGGCGAGGAGCGGGCGATGGTCGAGCGCGCGGCGGTCATGGAGGTGGTGTCGTCCTGCTCCTACCTTCCGCTCGCCATCCGCATCGCGGCCTGCCGGCTCGCCTCCCGCCGCACCTGGACCGTCTCCGTTCTCGCCCGCAAACTCGCCGACGAGCGACGGCGGCTGGACGAGCTGCGGGCCGGGGATCTGGCCGTCAAGGCGACCTTCGAACTCGGCTACGGACAGCTCGACCCGGCCCAGGCCCGCGCCTTCCGCCTGCTCGGCCTGGTCGGCGGCCCGGACATCTCGCTGCCGGCCGCGGGCGCGGTGCTCGGACTCGACGTCGAGGAGACCGCCCGGCTCCTCACCTCCCTCGTGGACATCTCGCTGCTGGAGTCCGCCGTACCGGGGCGCTACCGCTTCCATGACCTCGTACGGCTCTACGCACGGGCCTGCGCCGAGCGGGAGTCGCGGGCGGCGGCGGAGCGCGAGGAGGCGCTGTCGCGGCTGCTGGACTTCTACCTCGCCACGGCGGCGCGGGTGTACGCCATGGAGCGGCCCGGCGATCGTATGGTCGAGCACTTGGAGCCCACCGGCCATCCGGGACTGTGCTTCGAGACCTCCAAAGCCGCCCTGGACTGGCTCTTCGCGGAGGGCGACTGCCTGCTCGACTGCGTGCCCAGGTGCAGCGGGGAGACCACCCGCCGCCGCGCCGGGGATCTGCTGCTGGGCGCGCTGGACCTCGCCGAGTCCGGGGCCCGGCCGCGGCAGTACGAAACGGTGGCGCGGGCGGCCGGCGACGCGGCCCACGCCGCCGGGGACTCCCGCACCGAGGCCCGCGCCCGCTCGGCGCTGGGGCATCTGTACAGCTTCACGGGCCGGTACGCCCAGGCCGAGCGCGAGCTTCGGCGCGCGCTGGAGCTGGACGGCGAGGATCCGGTGATCGCCAGCCGCGCCTCCAATCAGCTCGGCATCGTCACCAACGGCCTGGGGCGGTACGACGACGCGGAGAAGTTCCTCGGACAGGCCCTCGACGCGTTCCGCGCCGATGCCAACGAGGCCGGTGAGGCGAGCGCCCTGGCCAATCTCTCCCGGATCCATGTGAGCCGGGGCCGCACCGGGAGCGGTGTGGAACTGGCCGAGCAGGGGCTCGCCATCTACCGCAGGCTCGGCGCCCCGCTGCGGCTCGCCAACGGGATGTACACCCTCGGCATCGCGCTGACGCGTGCCCACCGTCTGGAAGAGGCGTCCGTTCACCTCACCGAGGCGCTCGACCTGTTCCGCGAAGCCCGTCAGCCGCTGTGGGAAGGCATGGCCCATTACCGGCTGGCCGAAATGCATCTGGCAGCGCATCGCCCCACCAAGGCGGTGGCGCACGCCGAACAGTCCCTCGCCCTGGGCGGTCTCGGCGGCGAGTGGCGGCGCTTCTCCTTTCTCACCGTTTTGTCGAAAGCCCTGATGGCGGCCGGGCAGCGCGGCCGGGCCGAGGACTGCTGGAGCCAGGCGCGGGCCCTTCGCGAACGGCTGGGCTCACCCGAGCCCGAGGAGGTGCGCCAACTGCTGGCGACCTCGGCGCCGGACCTCCCGGCGTCCACGGATCCGAATCCCGGCCATCGGGAAGCCTTCGGAGTCGGCCCCCCGGTGTCCGAAAGCGGGCCCTGGAGCTGACGATCCGTCGGTATAACGAGGTCTCGAAGTCGGGCGGGCCTTGTGGAGAGGTCCGGCCCCTACTGACGTGAGGGGTATCGGCAAGGCAAACTGGCCCGTGCAACTGGGAGCAGAGGCAGGGGGAGACCATGACCGGCGAGAAGGAGCGGGCGCAGGAGCAGTCCTTGCGCTTCACCGTGCTCGGACCGGTACGGGCCTTTCGGGGCGAGGAACAGCTCAGCACCGGATCACCGCAGCAAAGAGCCCTGCTCGCCGCTCTGCTGCTGCGCGGCGGGCGCACCGCCACCGCCCCCGAACTCGTCGACGCCCTGTGGGGCGACGATCCGCCGGACGCCGCGATCGCGGCGCTGCGCACCTACGCCTCCCGGCTGCGCAAGGCGTTCACCCCGCATTCGGACATCCTGGTCAGCGAATCGGGCGGCTATGCGGTCCAAGTGGGCCTCGGGGCCCTGGACATCGAGGTGGCCGAGAGCCTGGCGGCGGAGGCGGAGAAGGCCCGGCACTCGGGCGACCGGCTGCGCGCCCATGAGCTCATCGGCCGGGCGCTGGACCTGTGGGACGGTGAGGCCCTGGCCGGGCTGTCGGGGCCGTACGCCACGACCCAGCGCGCCCGGCTGTCGGAGTGGCAGCTCGTGCTCACCGAGACCAGGCTCGACCTCGACCTGGAGCTGGGCCACCACACCGAGGCGGTCTCCGAGCTCACCGCGCTCACCGCCGCCCATCCGCTCCGGGAGCGGCTGCGCGAGCTGCTGATGCTGGCGCTCTACCGCAGCGGCCGGCAGGCCGAGGCCCTGGCGGTGTACAACGACACCCGGCGGCTGCTCGCCGAGGATCTCGGCGTGGACCCCTGCGCGGAGCTGTCCGACCTGCATCAGCGCATTCTGCAGGCGGATGCCGAGCTGGCGGTCCCGGTGGACGACCGCACGCACGCCGGGCCCAGCTTCGTACGCCCGGCCCAGCTCCCCGCGACGGTCGCGGACTTCACCGGCCGGGTCGCCTTCGTCGAGGAGCTGAGCGATGAGCTCGCCACCGCCGAGGGGCGTGTCATGGCCGTGTCAGCAGTGGCCGGAATCGGTGGGGTCGGCAAGACGACCCTCGCCGTGCACGTCGCCCACGCGGCCCGCGCCCACTTCCCCGACGGCCAGCTCTACGTCGACCTCCAGGGCGCCGGCCCGGTGCCCGCTGAGCCCAACGCGATCCTGGGCGCCTTCCTGCGCGCCCTCGGCACCCCGGACAGCGCGATCCCCGAGGGCGTCCACGAGCGTGCCGCGCTCTACCGCTCGATGCTGGACGGCCGCCGGGTGCTCACGCTGCTCGACAACGCGCGCGACGCCGCGCAGGTCAGGCCGCTGCTGCCCGGTACGCCGGGCTGCGCCGCGCTGATCACGAGCCGGACCCGGATGGTCGACCTGGAGGGCGCCCACCTGGTCGACCTGGATGTGATGAGCCCCGAGGAGGCGCTGGTCCTCTTCACCCGCATCGTGGGCTCGGAGCGGGTCAGTTCGGAGCGCGACGCGGCCATGGACGTGGTGGCGGCCTGCGGCTTCCTGCCGCTGGCCATCCGGATCGCGGCCTCCCGGCTGGCCTCGCGCCGCACCTGGACCGTCTCCACGCTGGCGCGCAAGCTCGCCAACCAGCGCCGGCGGCTGGACGAGCTGCGGGCGGGCGACCTGGCCGTACGGGCCACCTTCGAGCTGGGCTACGGCCAGCTCGAGCCGCCGCAGGCCCGGGCGTTCCGGCTGCTCGGGCTGGCGGACGGCCCCGACATCTCGCTCGCCGCGGCGGCCGTCGCCCTGGAGCTGGACACCTTCGACACCGAGGAGCTCCTGGAGTCCCTGGTCGACGCCTCCCTGCTGGAGTCCGCGGCGCCGGGCCGCTACCGCTACCACGACCTCGTACGGCTCTACGCGCGTGACCGCGCGGAGCGGCACCAGTCGGCCGCGGAACGCGAGGCGGCCCTCTCCCGGCTGCTGAGCTTCTACCTCGCCACGGCGGCGCGGGTGTACGCCATGGAGCGGCCGGGCGACCGGCTGGGCGACCACCTGGCCCCCGCCGACCACCCCGGCCTGGCCTTCCCGCATCAGGACGCCGCCTTGGACTGGCTGTTCACCGAGGCCGACTGCCTGCTGGCCTGCGCCCAGCAGGCCGCCTCGGGCACCACCCTGGGCCGGGCGGCGGATCTACTGCTCGCCGCCATGGACCTGGCCGAATCCGGTGCCAACGCCCCGCGCTACGAGGCCGTCGCCCGCGTCGTCAGCGAAACGGCACACACGGTCGGCGACACCCGGGCCGAGGGCCGGGCCCGCACCTGCCTGGCCAAGGTGCGCAACCTCACCGGCCGGCTGGAAGAGGCCGACGCCGAGGCGGAGCGCGCCCTGGCCCTGGGCTCCACGGTCGAGGACCACGTGACCATGGGTCGCGCCCTCACCGAGCGCGGCATCATCGCGCACCTCAGCCGTACCCGCTGGGACGACGCGGAGCGGCATTTCCTCCGTGCCATCGACGCCTACCGGGCCGTGGACGACCAGCCCGGCGAGGCCAGCGCGCTGTGCAACCTGTCCCGTGCGTATGTGGAGATGGGCCGCATCGACAGCGCCGTGGACCTGGCCCGGCAGGGCGTGCGGATCTACGGGAGCCTGGGGCGCACCCTGCGCCTGGCCAACGGTAAGTACGCGCTCGGCATCGCCCTGACCGGGGCCGGAAGCCTGGCGCACGCACTGGAGCAGCTCACCGAGGCCCTCGGCCTCTTCCGTGAGCACCGCCAGCCGCTCTGGGAGGGCATGACCCACCAGCGGATGGCCGAGGCGCATCTGTCCATCGGGCGCCCGGCGGAGGCCGCCACCCACGCCGAACAGGCCCTCGCCCTGCGGGGCATCGGGGGCGAGTGGCGCCGGGCCATCGTGCTGACGCTGCTCGGCAAGGCGCTGCTGGAGCTCGGTCAGAACGAGCGCGCGGACGCCTGCTGGCGTGAGGCGCTGTCAATCCACGAGCGGCTCGGGGCACCCGAGGCGGAGGACGTCCGCGGGCTTCTGGCCCCCGCGACCGCGGCATAGTCGCGCGTCCCGCCGACCGTTCATCAATCGTTTATCGCTGTCCGGGAGTCTTAGTACCGGTCGACCCGTCCCCGCGGGGGGCAGACGGGTCGGTTGCGAGGTCACACCGTAAGGTGGGCGGCCCTTTTGAGACACCTGTCCGGCGACCCACGGGGGAGTCGCCGGGCGGGTGTCAACGGGCCTCTACCGACCAGAGCATCCGATGGAGTTGATCGTGACAAGCACGGACAAGAAGCCCCAGTCCGACACCTACCGGCCACTGGAGGCCGACCCGGCGACCCTCACTCCGCAGGACGAGGGCCACACGCCGGCGCCGCCACAGGTGGCCACCCAGGGCGAAGGCCACACGCCCGCACCGCCGCAGCTGATCACACAGGGGGAGGGGCACACGCCCGCGCCGCCGCAGCTCAGCACCATGGACGAGGGTCACACCCCGGCGCCGCCGCAGCTCAGCACGCAGGGGGAGGGCCACCCGCCCGCGCCGCCGCAGCTCAGCACCAAGGGTGAGGGTCACACCCCGGCGCCGCCGCAGTTGAGCGCCGAGGGCGAAGGCCACACTCCCTCGGCACCCCAGTAGGAGCACCACGGAACGTCGTTCGTATCCAACAGGTAACCGCGGGGCCGATGTCGATGACGCGGAGGGGACGTCATCGGCGTCGGCCCCTCTGTACGGGCGCCTTTGGACGAGCGGCTCCACGCACCACCCGGGCGGGCCCCCTTTCCGCCAAGCTTCGACCACTTCCGGCCAGATGGCCGAACACACGTACCCCTCTTTGTTAATTTGCAGTACAAAATAGATAATCACCCCCCGTATCGGAGGAACCGGAATGACTCGTGCCACAAAGGGCATTGCGACCTTGATTATCGCGATAGGTGCCGCGGTCGGAGCGACAAGCCAGACAGCCGCATTCGCAGCTGCAAGCGATAGTCACACCCCTATCGTCGGCGTGGACAGTAGCGAATACGCCACTGCTGCCGCCCCGGTCCCGCAGGGCGAGGGCCATGCCCCCACCAGCCCGCAGTAGGCGCGGCGAGACGACTTACGAAGGCCGAAGGGGCCGGGCGAACCTGCCCGGCCCCTTGGTGATGCCCCGCCCGCGCACGCCTTGACCCCGCCATGGCCGGGCCACCGCCCGGCGGGTTTCGGGTGGCGGCCGAGGGCTTTACGAGAGTGACCGGCCCGCGCGCAGCTCGGCCTTGAGGACCTTGCCGCTGGCGTTGCGCGGCAGCTCGGCCAGGAACACCACCTGCCGTGGCACCTTGTAGTTGGCCATCTCCCGGCGCGACCAGGCGATCAGGTCGTCCGCGGTCAGCGTCGAATCCGGGCGCCGGACCGCGTACGCCTTGGCCACCTCGCCCAGGCGCGCGTCCGGGATGCCGACGATGGCGACGTCGGCCACATCGGGGTGGCGGGCGATGAGTTGCTCGATTTCGGCGGGATAGGCGTTGAAGCCGCCGACGATGAACATGTCCTTGATGCGGTCGGTGATGCGCAGGTTGCCCTGCTCGTCCATCACCCCGACATCGCCGGTCCGCAGCCAGCCGTCGGGGGTGATGGTGCGGGACGTGGCGATCGGATCCTCGAAGTAGCCGGGGGTGATGTGGTAGCCGCGGACCCAGACCTCGCCCGGCCGCCCCGGGGGGAGTTCGCGTCCGGTGGGGTGGGCGATCTTGACCTCGGTGTCCGGAATCGCGCGGCCCGCCGTGCCCGCGATGACCTCGGGCGGATCGCCACGGCGGCACATCGTGACGGTGCCGGACGCCTCCGTCAGGCCGTACGCCGTCAGGACGGTGGCGACCCCGAGCTCCGAGCGCAGCCGTTCCACCAGCTCCAGCGGGACCACGGCGGCGCCGGTGACGACCAGGCGCAGCGTGGACAGGTCATGGGCGGCGCGGGACGGGTGGTCGAGGAGCGACTGGTGGAGGGTGGGCGGGCCGGGGAGGACGGTGATGCGCTCGGCGGCGATATTGGCCAGGGCCGTCTCCACGCTGAAGACCGGCTGCGGCACCATCGTGGCGCCTCGGCTCAGACAGGCGATGATGCCCGCCTTGTAGCCGAAGGTGTGGAAGAACGGGTTCACGATCAGATAGCGATCGCCCGCCGCCAGCCCCGTGATCTCGCTCCAGGTGTCGAAGACGCGCACGGTCTGGGAGTGCGTGGTCACCACGCCCTTGGGCCGGCCGGTAGTGCCGGAGGTGAAGGTGATGTCGGAGGGGTCCGTGGGGCGCACCGCCTCCGCCCGGGACCGGACCTCCTCCGGCGGCACGGCGTCGCCCATCGCCAGGAAGTCCGTCCAGGTGCGGAAGTCCTCCGGGCCGTTGTCGGCGAGGACGACCACCTCCCGCAGGTACGGCAGGCGCGGCAGGGGGCCGTGGCCCGCCCCGTCCCCCGCCGCCCGGCGCAGCGACGCCACATACGAGGTGCCCAGGAAGGTGCCGGTGATGAACAGGTGCGAGGCCCGGGTGCGGCGCAGCACGTACGCCGCCTCGGCGCCCTTGAAGCGGGTGTTGACCGGGACCAGCACGCCGCCCGCGGTGACCGCCCCGAGCGCAGCCACGATCCAGTCGGTGGTGTTGGGCGCCCAGATCGCGGCGCGGTCGCCCGGTTCGAGACCCGAGGCGACGCACGCGGCCGCGGCGCGTTCGATCCGGGCGCCGAGCTCGGCGTACGAGATCCGGGCGCGGCCCTCGACCACGGCCTCGGCCGGGCCGTACCGCTCGACCGCCGCCCGGATCAGGGCCGGGACGGTGTTCCTCTGTGCCATCCGTTGCATCGGACCGCTCCCCTCCCCGGAACCCGGGACGGACGACCCCACTAGCTGACTACCCGTCAGATTAGCGGTAGCCTTCCCCGCTGTCAGCACCGGTGAACGCGACCACGGAGGCGGCCATGGGGGCGACGAGGACGACGGCGGGGGCGACGGCGGGGGCGACCTTGAAGGACGCGACGGCGATAGCGGGCATCGGGCAGACCCCGTTCGCCAAACGTCTCCCCGAATCCGAGAAGACCCTGGCCTGCCGGGCGATCCTGGCCGCGCTCGACGACGCCGGTATCGCCCCGTCCGAGGTGGACGCCTTCGCCTCGTACACCATGGAGGAGACCGACGAGGTCGAGGTCGCCAAGGCCATCGGCGCCGGGGATGTGACCTTCTTCAGCAAGGTCGGCTACGGGGGCGGCGGTTCCTGTGCGACCGTCGCGCATCTGGCCGCCGCGGTCGCCACCGGACAGGCGAGCGTCGGGGTGGCCTGGCGGTCGCGCAAACGCGGCAGCGGACCGCGCCCCTGGACCAACACCCGGGCGCAGCTGCCCACCCCGGCCCAGTGGACCCGGCCGTACGGACTGCTGCGCCCGGCCGATGAGATCGGGCTGCTGGCCCGGCGCTATATGCATGAGTACGGCGCGACCCGCGATCACTTCTTCAAT
The DNA here is from genome assembly GCF_003595545.1 of Streptomyces sp. 11-1-2. Taxonomy (NCBI): domain Bacteria; kingdom Bacillati; phylum Actinomycetota; class Actinomycetes; order Kitasatosporales; family Streptomycetaceae; genus Streptomyces; species Streptomyces sp. 11-1-2. The sequence goes on along the minus strand of NZ_CP022545.1, from coordinate 6,620,717 downwards.
GTGGCGCTGGCCTGCCGCAACCGGGCCAATCAGAACCCCGCCGCGATCATGTACGACCGCCCGCTGACCCGCGAGATGTATATGACCGCACGCTGGATCAGCGAACCGCTCTGCCTCTTCGACAACTGTCTGGAGACCGATGGCGCGCTGGCCTGTGTGGTGGTGTCGGCCGAGCGGGCGCGCGACTGCCGGCAACGGCCCGTGTACGTGCACTCCGCCGCCCAGGGGCTGCCCGCCCAGCACCACGGGATGGTCAACTACTGGAACGACGACCCGCTCACCGGCCCCTCCTGGGCCGCCGCCCGCCGGCTGTGGAAAACCGCCGACTTCGGGCCGCAGGATGTGGATGTCGCGCAGATCTACGACGCGTTCACCCCGTTGATCCCGCTCTCCCTGGAGGGCTACGGCTTCTGCGCCCGCGGCGAGGGCGCCGCCTTCACCGAGGGGGGCGCGCTGGAGATCGGCGGACGGCTGCCGCTCAACACCGGCGGAGGCGGCCTCAGCGAGGCGTACGTCCATGGCTTCAACCTCATCACCGAAGGGGTCAGACAGCTGCGCGGCACCGGCACCGCCCAAGTCCCCGGCGCCACGACCTGCCTGGTCACGGCGGGTGAAGGGGTTCCCACATCGGCCCTGCTGCTGAGGAGTTGACCGACGCCATGACACAGATGGACACGACGGCTGACGCGACGACGGACACGACGACGGACACGACGGCTGAGACGACGGCTGACACGGCGACGGCCGCGAACGGCGGAAGAGAGGAGTCCGACGGGCTACTGGCGCCCGTGCCCGACGAGGACGGGGCGCCCTTCTTCGCCTACGCGGCGCGCGGCGAACTGCGCGTCCAGTGCTGCGCCGACTGCGGCGAACCGCGCTTTCCGCCCCGGCCCTGCTGCCCCCACTGCCAGTCCTTCGACTGCCTGTGGAAAAAGGTGAGCGGCCGTGGCCGGATCTGGTCGTACGTTCTGCCCCATCCCCCGCTGTTGCCCGCCTACGCGGCACAGGCGCCGTACAACGTCGTCCTCGTGGAGCTCACGGACGCCCCGCGCATCCGGCTGGTGGGCAATCTGGTCGCCGCCGCGGACGCCGCGCTGAACTCGGTCCCGCCGGAGCGGATCCGTATCGGCGCGCCCGTGAAGGCCGCCTTCCACGCGACGGACGGCGGGCTCACGGTGGTGCGCTGGCTGCTGGAGCGGCCATGACGGTCCGCACCCGGGTGGAGGAGAGCGGGGTCGCGGTCGTCACCCTCGACCGGCCCGAGCGGCACAACGCCATCGACCTGGAGACGGTCGGCGAACTGACGGCCGTATGGCGGCGCTTCCGCCACGATGACGCGGTCCGGGCCGTCGTCCTCACCGGCGCGGGCGGCCGGGCCTTCAGCACCGGCATCGACCGCTCGGTGGAGGTCGCGCAGCCGCCGTCGCCCTACGCGATGGACGATCCGCTGCGCACCGTCGGGCCCAAGGCGAACGACCTGTGGAAGCCGGTGGTCGCGGCGGTGGCCGGAATGGCGTGCGGCGGGGCGTTCTATCTGCTGGGCGAGGCCGAGTTCATCGTCGCCGACGAGACGGCGGCCTTCTTCGATCCGCACACCAGCTATGGAATGGTCAGCGCCTACGAGGCCGTCTATATGGCGCAGCGGATGCCGATGGGCGAGGTCGCGCGGATGGCGCTGATGGGGACGGCGGAGCGGCTCTCGGCCCGGCGGGCGTATGAGACGGGCCTGGTCAGCGAGGTCGCCCCGGCCGGTGAGGCCCTTACGGCGGCCATGCGCGCCGCGTCGGTCATCGCGTCGTACCCGACGGAGGCGGTACAGGGGACCGTAAGGGCGCTATGGGCGGCGAAGGAGGCGGCGCTGGCCCAGGCGCTCGCCCAGGCCCCGCAGTTGATCGCGCTGGGCAATCTGCCGCCGGGGCGCCAGGCCGCGCTCTTCGCGGCCCGTACGCCCGGCTTCCGTACGCGGTGAGGCCGCCGGCCCCGGATCGGCTCGGGGCCTCAGGTGGAGCTCGGGTACTTGAGCGCCGAGGTGACCTTGCAGGTGAAGGAGGTCTGCTCGGTGAGGTAGCGGTAGGAGGTGGCGCTGAGGGTCTGGCTGCTGCCGGACGCCACGGTGACGGACTTGTAGTCGGATCCCAGCAGGCTGCCGCCGCTCTGGTCTTCCCACTCGATGGTGATCGAGTAGTGCATGGACTGCGTCTCGGGGTTCCTCAGGTTGAGGGTGTACTGGAACGAGTGGGTCGACTCGTCGTAGTCGCAGCCGGTGGCGGTGATGTCGTTCGTGCCGTTCGAGTTGTAGGTGGGCGGCGCGGAGTAGGTGTAGGAGGGCGAGGGGGCCTCGTACGACGGCACGTCGAGGTCGGAGGGGACGCCGCTGGGCACGCCGGTGGGCAGCCCGGTGGGGAGGTCGGTCGGACTGGACGCCGGGTTGTCGCCGCCGCTCCCGCCCGAGGCGAACCCGCCGAGACCGCCGTCGTGGCTTCGGCCCTTCTTTCCGCAGCCGGTCAGCGCGATGAGTCCGACCAGGGCGACGGCGAATATACGCATGGAGCGGCGTTGCATGGCATTACCCCCGTTGAAAAGACACATTCAAGCCAGCCAGGGCTGGTTGACAAGTGCACGCCACCCTAGCAACGGGTTTTGCTACCCCAAAGTCACCTACAGGCGCGCCTGGCCCGGCTCTCAGAGGACGGAGACGACCTCACACCGCACCACGGTTCCCGACACCGAGGGATCATCGAGCGGCACCCGTACGGTCCTCGACTTCCCCGCGGGGACCCGCACATCGGCGCGCCCGGAGGTCAGGGTCGAGCCGTCCCGGTCCTGGAAGCTCATGTCGACGAGGTAGGTATCGGCCGCGCCCGAGCGGTTGCGCACCTTCACGGTCGCCGCCGGACGGCCGCTCTTGTCCTGGCTCGCCTTGCCCGCGCAGCCGACGACGGTCGCCTGGGGCTCGTTGGACGACGCGGTGCCGCCCGAGGAGCCGCTGGACGCGCTGTCGCCGTAGTCGTCATCGTCGTAGTCGCGGTAGCGGGAGCCACCGGAGCCCGAACCGGTGGTGGAGCTCTCGTCGCCGGAGTCCGAGTAACCACCGGAACCGGAACCGGAGCCCGACCCCGAGTGGTTCGAGGAGGAGCTGGAACAGCCGCCTCCGCCACCTCCGTGGCCATGGCCACGCCCCTTGAACCCGGTCAGCGCCACCAGCACCACGGTGAGCACGGCCGCCAGCCGTAGACCACGCCGCATCACAGACCCCGTCCCCCGACGACCGCGCAGAGAGTTACCCATCGACCTCCCGGCTCCCAGGAGGTCGATGAACGCCCGCAACCGTAGCAGGAATTGTCAGGGACACAGCCCGCGACCAGCCGCCCCGGGCGTCACCGCGTCGCCCTTGGGGATGGGTCAGGCCCGGCCGCCCGACGGCCGGGACTGGCCCGTGCCCTTGACCGCGTCCAGCGCGTAGACGCACCGGTCCTTGCTGCACGCGTACACCACGCCCCCGGCGGCCACCGGGGACCCGGTGATCTCGCCGCCGGTCGCCAGCTTCCAGCGAAGCTGTCCGCCCGCCGCGTCCACCGTATAGAGGCAGTGGTCGGCCGAACCGAAGTGGACCCGGCCGTCGGCGACCACCGGCGAGCCGATGACCTCGCCGCCCGCCGCGAACCGCCACTTGGGCGTGCCGGTGACCGCGTCGAGCGTGTAGAGCGCGCTGCCGCTGCCCAGATGGACCGAGCCGTCGGCCACCAGCACCGGCTCGATCGACTGCCGGGCCTCGGTGGCGATACGCCAGCGGTCGCGGCCGTTCGCCGCGTCCAGCGCGTACACCGTGCCCAGATAGTCGGCGATGTAGATGCCACCGCCGGTCACCGCGGGCCCCGGCGCGTACGCGGGGGCGCACAGGAAGACGGCGGGCGCCTCGAAACGCCACCGCACATCCCCGCGGGCGGCATCGAGCGCGAGCACCCGCGTCCCCGCCGAGACATAGACGACCCCATCGGGCGCCGCCAGCAGACGCAGCGGCACACCGCCGCACGAGGCCGCGTCGCCCACCGGATACGACCAGCGCTCCGCGCCGGTGCGCGCCTCCAGGGCACGCAGCCGCGCGTCCGCCCACACATACACCGTGCCGTCGTGGACGGCCGGGCCGGACTCGGGCGTCTCGAAGTCGGTCTGGAGGCCCTGCATCTCCCACAGCAGCTCGCCGTTGGCCGCCTCCCACGCCTGGACGCCACCGCCGCGCGTCCCGGTGACGACCGTGCCGCGGTCGACCTTGAGGGAGTAGACCCAGCCGTCGGTCGACAGCCGCCAGCGCTCGGCGCCGTCCTCCGCGTCCAGCGCGTACAGCGTGGGGCCGTCGGAGGCGTGGATCCGGCCGTTCTCCACGGCCATCGCCCACGCCACGTCGCGCGTCTTGAACTGGCGTCGGCCGGTGGCCACTTCCAGCGCGTGCACCTCGAACGAGGTCACATACAGCAGATCCCCGGCCACCGCCGGGGTGCCCCAGACGTCGTTGGACATCCGGAACCGCCACGGACGCCAGCGGCCGTGCCCGGCACCTGCGGCATGCGGCTCGGGCGGCTCGGCCGGCGGGGAGTGGGTCGGCGGCGGGACGGCGGCCGTGCCGTCGCCTCCGTTCAGCCCTCCCGTGGTCACCCCGGCAGGCGGGCGCACCCAGCCGGTCGCGGGCCCGGTGCCGTGCTGCGGCTGCGGGTCCCGCGCCTGGTCGGCCCGGAGCCCCGGGCCGATCGGCACCTGTGAACCGGGCAGCCGCACCGACCCGTCGGCCCCGGCGGGCGCCGGGGCGGGCGCGGCGGCGGACGGGGCGGCGTGCCGCCCGGGCCCGATGGAGCCCAGCGCGCTCGGCGGGCTCGCGGCCTCCGGAGCGCGCAGGCCCCCACGCGGATCGCCCACGCCCACGGGCTCCCAGCCGCCCGCACCGGCCGGTCCCGGCGCGGCCGCGCCGTGTCGCCCGCCATGGCCCTCCGCGGGGCCTCCCGCGGCGGGGGCGTACGAGGGCGGCGGCGTGGGCGGACGCTCCGGCGGAAGCGGCGCGGACGGCCGGCTGCCGTCGCTCGCGGCGTGCCCGGGACGGCCGCCGCCGGCCGCGGGCCGGGTGGCGCCGCGCACCTGGTTGCGGCCGCTGCGCTTGCGCTCGATCAGCGCGACGGCGCCGGGCGGCAGCCAGGCCGAGGCCGTACCGCTGTCGTCGGCGTTGGAGGCGAACAGATGCGGGGCCAGCTGGGACTGCAGATCGGCCGGGGACGGCCGCCGCTCGGGCTCCATCTGCATGCACGACTCGATGAGCGGCCGCAGCTCGTCGGGCAGCCCGGCCAGGTCGGGGCCCTCGCGCAGCAGCATGAACACGGTCTCCACCGGGTTGGCGCCGTGGAAAGGCGCATGCCCGGTGGCCGCGAAGGTCAGGGTCGAGCCGAGCGAGAAGATGTCGCTCGCGCCGGTCACGCTGCGTGAGTCGCGCGCCTGCTCGGGCGACATATAGGCGGGGGTGCCGACCGCGACGTTGGTCATCGTCAGCCGGGTGTTCGAAACACCGGAGGCGATACCGAAGTCGATCACGCGCGGGCCGTCCTCGACGACCAGCACATTGGACGGCTTCAGATCCCGGTGGACCAGGCCCGCGCCATGGATGGACTGCAGCGCCTCGGCGACCCCGGCCGCCAGCCACCGCACCGCCTGGGCCGGCATCGGCCCGCACTCGTTGACGATTTCCTCGAGGGAGGGAGCCGGCACATAGGCCGTGGCCAGCCATGGCACCGCGGCGCGCGGATCGGCGTCCACGACGGCGGCCGTATAGAAGCCGCTGACCGCGCGGGCCGCCTCCACCTCACGGGTGAACCGGACACGGAACAGCTGGTCCTCGGCGAGCTCGGTCCGGACCGTCTTGATCGCGACCCGTCGGCCCGATGCCGAGCGGGCCAGATAGACCAGCCCCATGCCGCCCGCGCCGAGACGGCCGAGCACCTCGAAAGGGCCGATCCGCCTCGGATCGTGCTGCGTCAGCTGCTCCACCACTTGCCTGCCACCTCCCCGTGGGGGCTTGAAAAAATACAGCCCCGTGCAGCGTCTCACCGACAAACCAACCGGCGGCACGCATCCTGCATTCTCTCTGGCGAAGGCGGCGGTTGCGAACCCGGGGGCGAATCGTCGTGTCATCGGGCGATACGGAGCCGGGGACCGTCCGGTTCGACCAAGGATCATCTAAGTGCCCTCAGGCCCGTATCGCCCAGTGCTCCGGCCGGGGTTCAGCCTGCCGTCGAGGTCTCGATGACGGCGAAGGTCGCGCCCTGATTGTCCGCAAGGACCGCGAAACGCCCGTACGGCGTATCTTCGGCCGTCTTGAGAACCCGCCCACCCAGCCTGTGGGCCGTGCGCAGCGTCCGATCGCAATCCGCCACCACAAAGTACGTCAGGAAGTGGGCGGGCAGAACGGCCGGGTACTCCTCGCCGATCACGACGCGTCCGCCGATCGCGTGACGGGGGTCCGGGGGCTCTCCGCGCGGCGTCCACAGGACCAGGTCGGCCGACGCGCCCTCGGCGGAGGGCTCCATTCCGTATCCGAAGACCGCTCGGTAGAAGGCGTCCACGGCGCGCGGCTGACGGGTGTGGACCTCGGTCCAGCCGTACGAACCGGGCCCGCCGCGCCGCCCGAAGCCGGTGTGGCTGCCCGCCTGCCAGATCCCGAAGACGGCGCCGCCCGGGTCGGCGGCCGTCGCCATGACGCAGAACCGGTCGATCCACACCGGCGGGGTGATCACCCGGCCACCGGCCTCGCGGATCCGGGCGGCGGTCGCGGCGGCGTCCTGGGCGGCGAAGTAGATGTTCCAGACGGTGGGCATCCGGCCGTCCGGCTTGGGGACCAGCCCCGCGACCTCCTTACCGCCGAGGAGGGCACGGGTGTACGAGCCGTAGTCCGTGGCGATCTCCTCAAAGGCCCAGCCGAACAGCTCACCGTAGAAGCGCCGGCCCGCCGCGAGGTCGGACAGCAGCACATCCGCCCAGCAGGGCACGCCTTCCGCGAATGCCGCCATGGCCCGGGTCCTCTCGCGTCCCTCGGTCCTTCGGAGCTCGGTCCTCGGAGTCGGTCATCGGAGCTCGGAGCTCGGTCCTGGAGCTCGGCCCTGGGTCCTGGAGCTCGGCCCTGGGTCCTGGAGCTCGACCCTCGGAGCTTGCTCACAGCCCGTTTGGAGATGCTTGGCACGTGTTTGGAGCAGCTTGGCTCGTTTACCTCACTTGCCACGCTAACGGGGGATCGCCCGGTCCGCTCGCCCCGGAACTCGAAATATTTGGCCAATCCTTTTCGTGCCAAGACGGATCCGACCGCGTCATCCACCGTTGTTATCCACAGCCTGTTGATAACACAATTCACACGTGTGGGTGAGCGGTGATTGAGGGCTTGACGACGGCGGACAGGGGTCGGAATCAGCCATTCCAGCCTGCTCAGCGCGGCTCACAAACCCTCTCATCCCGCCCTAACCCCATTTGCACGCAGCAGAATCGCGCTCCGATCACCCCTCGGTAAGCTGACGGCATGACAGGACAAGTACGCACAGTCGACGGGCGGGTGGCCGGTCGTCGCGGGCAGGCGACGCGGCAGAAGCTGCTCGACTGCCTCGGCGAGATGCTCAGCACATCCCCGTATCGAGACGTCAAGGTCATCGATGTCGCACGTAAGGCAGGGACCTCGCCTGCGACGTTCTACCAGTACTTCCCCGATGTGGAGGGCGCCGTCCTCGAGCTCGCCGAGGAGATGGCGAAGGAGGGTGCGAACCTGACCGATCTGGTCGCCGACCGCTCATGGGCGGGCAAGTCCGGCGCGGCGGCGTCGGAGGACCTGGTCGAGGGGTTCCTCTCCTTCTGGCGCAAACATGACGCCATCCTGAGGGTGGTCGACCTGGGCGCCGCCGAGGGCGACAAGCGGTTCTACAAGATCCGCATGAAGATCCTCAATTCCGTCACCAACTCCCTTACGGACGCCGTCAAGGAGCAGCAGGCCAAGGGCCGGATCGACGAGGACCTCAACCCCGGGGCCATCGCGGGCTCGCTGGTCGCGATGCTGGCCGCGGTCGCGGCGCACCAGAAGGGCTTCCAGAGCTGGGGCGTCAAGCAGGCCGACCTCAGGCCGAGCCTGACCTGGCTCGTCCACCTCGGCGTCACGGGGCGGAAACCGCCGAAGTAGCGAATCCGCACCCTCCCCCTGCCCCCTCCCTCGGCCTCTCCCTGCCGGCCTCTTGATGCCGGTCGCCCGGCCGAGCCCGCACGTCCTGTCACGCCGCGGCGGATCACCCCGAGTGATCCGCCGCGGCCTTTTTGCGCCCCCGACGGACCGGCTCAGGGCCCCTCGGCGCGGTGGAGGCGGAAGAGGCGGATCTCGCGCTCCACCCGCGACTGATAGCTCGCGTACGGCGGCCAGAAGGCGAGGGCCGCCGCCCAGGCCGCCTCGCGCTCGGCGCCCGCCAGCAGCCGTGCCCGGACGGCGATGTCCCGGCCCCGCCAGCTGATCTCCGCTTCCGGGTGCTTCAGGAGGTTCCCGCTCCAGGCCGGATGGCCCGGGCGGCCGAAGTTGCTGCCGATCAGAAGCCAGGTGCCGCCGTCCTCCGGCATACAGGCCAGCGGCGTACGGCGGGGAAGCCCCGACCTCGCGCCGCGCGCGGTAAGGATCACGCCGGGCAGCATCCGCGCGCTCGGCAGCACCTTGCCGCGGGTCAGCCGGTGGACGGTGCGGTCGAAGGCGGGGATGACATGGGGCGCGACCTTGGCGAAGGCGCGGGTCGAGGACACCTTCCGGACCAGCTTCACGCCGTAACCGGCCATCAGACCGTCACCGCCTTCCGCGGCCCGTCACGGCCGTCGCACCCATCGCGGCCGTCGCGACCGTCGCGCCTGTCAGGCCCATCGTGCCGACTGTGCCCGCCGTATCCATCGTTCCCCCCGCGCCCGTCATGGCCGCCGTAAGGAGCGCGATCGGCCGTGCCGAAGAGTCCCTCCCGTTCCGCGGCCCGGGCCCGCAGCCGGTGGACGGGGCCGAAGAGCAGTTCGTCGGAGGCGGCCCGCTTGAAGTAGAGATGCGCCTCATGCTCCCAGGTGAAGCCGATGCCGCCGTGCAGCTGCACCGCTTCGGCCGCCGCCATGCGCTGCGCCTCCAGCGCCTGCGCGAGCGCGAGCCCGCCCGCGACCGCGGCTTCCGTGCCTTCCGCACCGCCCTGGGCCGCGCCCGGGCCCTCCGCGCCGCCCTGGGCCGCGGCCCAAGCGGCGTAGTACGCCGCCGAACGGGCCGCCTGGACCGCGACGTACACATCCGCCAGCCGGTGCTTGACCGCCTGGAACGAGCCGATCGGGCGGCCGAACTGCTCACGCGCCCGCACATAGCCGACCGTCCGCGCGAGGGCCGCGTCCGCCGCCCCCACGGCCTCGGCGGCGAGCACGGCCGCCGCCGCCGTACCCACTGCCGCCAGCGCCTCCGACACCCCGTCCCCGCTCCCGCCGTCATCCGCCCCCAGCAGTTCGGCGGGTACGTTCCGCAGCTCGATGCGGGCCTGCGGGCGCGTCGCGTCGAGCGCGGTCAGCCGGGTGCGGACCAGCCCGTCCGCCTGCGCCGGGACGAGGAACAGCAGTGTCCGCCCGCGCGTGTAGCCCCCGGCGCGGGCGGCGACCAGCAGCAGTTCGGCGCTGTGCCCGCCCAGCACCTGCTCCACCTGTCCATACAGCCGCCACCCCGCGTCGCCGCCGCTGTCCGGGCGCGCCTGGACACCCCCCGCGCGCCCCCCACCGGCCCACGCGCCGTCCCGCGCTCCTACGAGCCCGAGCACCTCCGGCAGCGCGCGCCCCGGCACCGCGAGCGCCGCCGTAAGGGCGCCCTCCGCGATACGCGGCAGCAGCTCGGCGCGCTGCGCCTCCGTCCCGACCGCGGCGACCAGGGGCGCCGCGAACACGGCGGTGGCCAGGAGCGGCGAGGGCAGCAGCACACGCCCCGTCTCCTCACAGGCCAGCGCCAGCTCGGTGACCCCGCAGCCGACGCCCCCGTGCGCCGACGCAAGGGCGAGGCCCGGCAGCCCGAGCGTCCGGGCGAGCTGCCGCCACAGGGCCTCGTCATAGCCGGGCGCGGTCTGGACCGCCGCCTTGACCTCGTCCGGCCCGCACCGCTCCCGCAGGAGTGTGCGCAGCGTACGGCGGATCTCGTCCTGTTCCTCGGTGAACGCGGCGTCCATCGGCGAGCACCTCCGCTTTCTGACGGACCGTCATACTAGGGACGGGCTCCGGACTTTCCCACCCCTCCGCCCCCCTCCACGGCTAAACTGCCGGCACCTCACCACGTTCCTCCCCACTGGCTCCGCCGGAGCGCAGACCGGCGGTGGCCCTGTCCTCCGGGGCCTATCGGAGGAGCGAGGAGGGGTAATGGACGATCGGAGCACGCAGGAGACGAGCGACGACCGGTGGACCGGCCCTGACAAGTGGCAGGTCATCATCGGAGTGCTGAGCCTTCTGGTGGCGATCGCCGCTTGCGTGGGGCAGTTCCTGCAGTAGCCGGGCGCCTCACGCGTGGTCCGGACGGGGCTTGTGCTCGAGGCGCGAGCACGGCCATACGGGAGAGCGTCCGGACCACCCCCTTCCCCCGGCATGCTCGCGCGCAGCACCCTCGCCCAGCCCCTTTTCCACTCACTCCCCCACCCCCTTTTCCGCTCCCTCTTCCACTCCCTCGAATCTGATGTACCGTCAGATTCATGTCGCCCGCAGCACAGCGCGCCCGTAAGGTCGCCGTCGTCGGCGTCTCCCTCTCCGACTGCGGCCGCGTCGACACGGCCACCCCCTACGCCCTCCACGCCCAGGCCGCCCGCCGGGCCCTCGCCGACTCCGGTCTCGACCGGTCGGTCGTCGACGGCCTCGCCTCGGCGGGGCTCGGCACCCTCGCGCCGGTCGAGGTGGCCGAGTATCTGGGGCTGCGGCCGACCTGGACCGACTCGACGGCCGTCGGCGGCTCCACCTGGGAGGTCATGGCGGCGCACGCGGCGGACGCGATCGCCGCCGGGCACGCCCGCGCCGTCCTGCTCGTCTACGGCTCCACCGCCCGCGCCGACATCCGCGCGGGCCGCCGTACCGCGAACCTCTCCTTCGGGGCGCGGGGACCGCTGCAGTTCGAGGTCCCGTACGGGCATACGTTGGTCGCCAAGTACGCGATGGCCGCGCGACGCCATATGCATGAGTACGGCACCACGCTCGAACAGTTGGCGGACATCGCCGTTCAGGCGCGTATCAATGCCGGGCACAATCCGGACGCGATGTTTCGCGAACCGATCACGGTCGATGACGTCCTGAGCGGCCCGATGATCGCCGACCCCTTCACCAAACTGCACTGCTGCATCCGCTCGGACGGCGGCTGCGCGGTGCTGCTCGCGGCCGAGGAGTACGTACCGGACACCGCGAAACCCCCGGTGTGGGTGCTGGGTTCGGGCACTGCCGTCTCGCATACCACCATGTCCGAATGGGAGGACTTCACGGTCTCCCCGGCCGCCGCCTCGGGGCGGGCGGCCTTCGCACGGGCGGGCGTCCGGCCGTCGGATATCGATGTGGCCGAGCTCTATGACGCCTTCACCTATATGACCCTGGTGACCCTCGAGGACCTGGGCTTCTGCGCCAAGGGCGAGGGCGGGGCATTCGCGGCGAAGGGGCGGCTGACACGGGACGGCGAGCTTCCGACCAACACCGACGGCGGCGGTCTCTCCGCCTGCCACCCGGGGATGCGCGGGCTGTTCCTGCTGGTCGAGGCGGTACGGCAGCTGCGCGGCGAGGCCGGGGAGCGACAGGTGCACAAGGCGGGCGGACGGCTGCCGGAGCTGGCCGTGGCGTCGGGGACGGGGGGCTGGTTCTGCTCAGCGGGCACGGTCGTCCTGGGCCGCGGCTGACCGGGCCCACGCGGGGGCTGGGGACGGTTCGACAGCGGGCCCGCTCGACGGCCGGGAACGGCTCGGTGGTTCGGTGGCTCGGTGGCTCGGTGGCCCAGTGGCTCGGTGGCTCGGTGGCTGGGCCGCTCGACGGCCAGGCCCGCACCGGTCCCGGCTCGGCCCGCCCCGGCTGTACGTACGCCCCCGCTTGCCCCGGCCCGTCGCGGGTGATCGGATGGGTAGCCGATGAGCGATGACCAGAATGAGGCCGAGGAATTCCGCGCACTGCTGCGCGGCCTGCGCGTACCCCATGCGGGCGATCTGCCGGTCTTCGGCCCGGACACAGCCCCGGACGCACCGCTTCCGCTCTTCCGGCGGTGGCTGCGGGAGGTCGCCGAGGCGGGGGAACCCGGCCCGCACACCATGACCCTGGCCACCGCGGACGCCGACCGCCGCCCGTCCCAGCGCACGGTGATGCTGCACGACGCCGATGAGCGCGGATGGCACTTCGGCACCCATCGCACCAGCCGTAAGGGCCGGGAGCTGGCCGAGAACCCGTACGCCTCGCTCGCGTTCCACTGGATGCGGGCGGGCCGCCAGGTGCGCGTCAGCGGACGGGTCGGCGAGGCCGGGCCGGAGGAGAGCGCGGCCGATCTGCGCGGCCGGTCCCCCGCGGCGCTCGCGGCGGCACTGGCCGGGAGCGGACGGCAGAGCGAGGTGCTCGGCTCGTACGAGGAGCTGCTACGGGCCTTCGAGACGGCGCAGGAGCGGGCCGAAGGCGAACCGGACGTGACCGCCCCCACCTGGACCCTGTACGTCCTGGAGGCGGACGAGGTCGAGTTCTACCAGGAGGAGGCGCGGCGGCGGCACGTACGGCTCCGCTACCGCCGCGACCCCGGCGAGCGCGGTGGCTGGCGGCGGGAGCTGCTGTGGCCATAGGGGCGGTGCGGCCGTATGGCGACGACCGTAAGGGTGCGACGAGATGGCGAACGCGACCGTAAGGCGTGCGCCGTTGAGCTGTGCGGCCGTAAGGCGGTCACGCCGTAACGCCAGGCAAGCAACGACCGACTAGACGAGCAGTGGCCGGAAGACGGGAATGGCAGGAGCGTCCCCCTCGGCGGCATCGGCCGCCCGGAACGCCACCCGGAGCCGCATCCCGACGCGCGGGCCGCTCGCCGGGGCCTCGATGAGTTCGGTCATCATCCGCGGCCCCTCGGCGAGGTCGACGACGGCAGCGGTGTACGGGACGCGGGCGCCGAAGGGCGGCAGGTCATTGCGGTGCACCACGGACCATGTGTAGAGCGTCGCGGCGCCGCTCGCCTCCTCCCAGATGACGTCCTCGCTCCAGCAGTACGGGCAGAATTCGCGCGGGTAGTGGTGGGCCCGGCCGCAGTCGGCGCACCGCCGGATCAGCAGCCGGCCCTCGGCCGCGGCGTCCCAGTAGGGGCGGGTGAAGGCGTCGATCTCGGGCAGGTCGAAGCGCGGGGCGCCCGCGGGCGGCGCCGGGCTCACAGGAACAGCCCCCATGCCTCGTCGAGCGACCAGGTCTGCCAGCTCATGCCGAAGAGCCCGACCACGGAGATCAGCACCATCATCGAGTTCTGCCCCTGCTCCGCCCAGTCGTGGATCATGAGCAGGAAATAGAGGAGATTGAGCACGATCGCGCCGACCAGGGCGATGGGGGTCAGAAAGCCGAGCGTCAGACCGAGGCCGAGGGCGAGTTCGGCGTAGACGACCACATACGCCATGACCTTGGGACGGGGTGTGACCACCGCACCGAAGCCGCTGCGGACGAACGCCCAGCGGTGCTTGGCGGCCACGCCCACCGCCCAGCCGATACCGGTGCCGCGCTCGAACCAGTCCTTCTTGTCCTTGTGCCGCCAGCTCTCGAGCCACCACAGGCCGAGTCCGATGCGCAGTACGGCGAGCCATTCGGCCCCGCTGAGCCCGATCGTCCGCATCGTTCCCCACCTCTCCCATCCCAGCGAATCTGACGGTACGTCAGTTTCACGGGCGGGAGGCGGCCCGCGCAAGGGGTCGCACCAGCGGAACAGGGACCGACGGGACACCGGAGCAGCGACCGACAGACCGGCCGTGATCTGTCCGCAATCCATTCGGAATCACTTTGACCGGATCACTTTGACCGAAACCCGTCAAATACCCGGCTACGCTCACCCACATGGCCGACAGCTCCCCCGAGAAATCCTCACCCGTTTATGTGATCGGCGGTGGACCGGGCGGACTCGCCGCCGCTGCCACGCTCAGCCACCGCGGGATCCGCGCCGTCGTCCTGGAGAAGTCCGAGGCGGTCGCCGCGTCCTGGCGCAACCACTACGACCGACTGCATCTGCACACCACGCGCCGGCTGTCCGCGCTCCCCGGCCTGCCGATCCCCCGGTCCTACGGGCGCTGGGTCGGGCGCGACGACGTGGTGCGCTATCTGGAGCGCTACACCGAGCACCACCGGCTGGAGATCGTCACAGGGGTCGAGGTCTCCCGCATCGACCGGTCGTCCGACAACACGGAGTGGGTACTGCGCGCCACGGGCGGCCGTGTGCTGTCCTCGCCCGTAGCTGTCGTCGCCACGGGCTTCAACCACACCCCACGGGTGCCGGACTGGCCGGGCCGCACCGCCTACACCGGTGAGCTGCTGCACGCCGCCCACTACCGCAACGCCCGCCCCTTCGAGGGCCGCGACGTGCTCGTGGTCGGTGTCGGCAACACGGGCGCGGAGATCGCGGTCGACCTGATCGAGGGCGGCGCGGCCCGGGTGCGGCTGGCGATCCGTACCGTGCCGCACATCCTGCGCCGCTCGACGGCAGGCTGGCCCGCGCAGGCGACCGGCATCCTGGTGCGCAGGCTGCCGCGGCGCGCGGTGGACCGGGCGGCGCGGGCGATGTGCCGGCTGAGCATGCCGGATCTGACCGAGCACGGTCTGCCCTGGCCCGACACCGGGCTCTACACCCGCGTACGGGAGGGCGCGATCCCGGTCCAGGACGCGGGGCTGGTCGACGCGGTACGGACGGGGCGGGTGGAGGTGGTCTCGGCGGTCGACTCCTTCGACCTGGACAAGGTGGTCCTCGCCGACGGCTCACGGATCAGCCCCGAGGTGGTGATCGCCGCGACCGGCTACCGGCGCGGCCTCGAGGAGTTGGTCGGTCATCTGGGCGTGCTCGACGACCGCGGCCGCCCCCTCCCCCACGGTCGGCGGACCCTGAAGTCCGCCCCGGGACTGCACTTCACGGGCTATACGAACCCGATCAGCGGGATGCTGCGCGAGCTGGCCATCGACGCCCGGAAGATCGCCAAGACGGTCGCCCGCACGACGGCATGACCGCGGAGCAGGCACCGGGGGCGCGCGACCAGGCGCGCATTCCGCCGCCCCCGCCGTCACCCTGCGTGTTCCCCCCGCCCCGAGCATTCCTGACAGGCCGTCAGTTCAGTAACCTGACTACTGGGTAATGTGACTTGGCGTCAGTTTTGCCGCCGAACCACCCGGTCACCTGCCCGGTTATTGGCCAACGAGCAGGAGTGGCGGATACCGATGCTTGGATCGACCTACGGCACCCTGACCACCAACTCCCGTCATGCCCGCGCCGTCGCCTGCGGGCGCGCCCCCGGCCCCGCCGTGCACGCCTCCAGCAGGGAGGCGGCGGGCGGGACCGTCGAAGGCGCGGACGACGTGGACGTCAGCGGGCGCCCGCTGCACTCCGCCGTCCCCGATCTGGACCGCTTCTTCCATCCCGAATCGGTGGCCCTCATCGGCGCCTCCGACGCGGACGGCCGTCCCAACACCGGTATCACCCGCCAGCTCCTGGCCTGGGCCGAACGCGTCGGCGCCCGGCTGCACCCGGTGCATCCCTCCCGTCCCGCCGTCTTCGGCATTCCGTGCGTACCGTCCGTGGCCGCGCTGCCCGAACCCGTCGACCTCGCCGTCCTCCTCGTCCGTGACCCGCTCCCGGTCATCGAGGAACTCGACGGGAGCAAGGTGAAGTTCGCCGTCGCCTTCGCCTCCGGCTTCGCCGAGACCGGCCCCGAGGGCGCCGCCGCGCAGGCCCGGCTGGCCGCCGCGGCCCGCGGCGCCGGGCTGCGGCTGCTCGGCCCCAACACCAACCTCAACGCCTTCGAGAAGTTCCGCGACGACCTCGGCGGGCCCGCCATCGCCCTCATCACCCAGTCAGGCCACCAGGGCCGCCCGGTCTTCACCCTCCAGGAACTCGGTATCCGGCTCAGCCACTGGGCCCCGACCGGCAATGAGGCCGATCTGGAGACCGCCGACTTCATCTCCTACTTCGCCGACCGGCCCGAGGTCGGCGCCATCGCCCTGTACGCGGAGGGGCTGAAGGACGGCCGCAGCTTCCTCCTCGCCGCCGACCGGGCCGCCCGCGCCAAGGTGCCCGTCGTCGCCGTGAAGGTCGGCCGCACCGAGACCGGCGCCCGCACGGCCGCCTCCCACACCGGCAAGCTGACCGGCTCGGACGCGGTGGTGGACGCGGCCATGCGGCAGTTCGGCGTGATCCGCGTGGACGGCCTGGACGAGCTGCAGGACACGGCGGCGCTGCTCGCCCGCGCCCGCCCGCCGCTCGCCGAGGGCGTCGTGGTGTATTCGATCTCCGGGGGCACCGGGGCCCACTTCTCCGACCTCGCCACCGCTGCGGGCCTCACCCTGCCCACCCTCTCCACCGAGAAGCAGGCCGAACTCCACCAGTGGATACCCGGCGATCTCAGCGTCGCCAACCCGGTCGACAACGGCGGCCACCCGGTCGGCGACTGGCGCGGCCGCAAGATCATCGACGCGATCCTGGCCGATCCCGCCGTGGGCGTGCTGATCTGCCCGATCACCGGCCCCTTTCCGCCCATGAGCGACAAGCTGGCACAGGATCTGGTGGAGGCGGCGGAACAGACGGACAAGCTGGTGTGCGTGGTGTGGGGCTCGCCGGTCGGCACCGAGGACGCCTACCGCACCACCCTGCTGGGCTCCTCGCGCGTGGCCACCTTCCGTACGTTCGCCAACTGCATCACCGCCGTGCGCGCCTATCTGGGACACCACCGCTTCAGCGCCTCCTACCGCTCCCCCTTCGACGACGCCCCACGCACCCCGTCCCCGTCCCTGCGCAAGGTGCGCGATCTGCTGCGCCCAGGAGGCCGCCTGAGCGAACACGCGGCGAAACAGCTGCTGCGGGCGTACGGCATCCGGGTGCCGCGCGAGCAGCTGGTGACCAGCGCCGCCGCGGCCGTCCGCGCCGCCGGGCTCGTGGGCTATCCCGTCGTCATGAAGGCATCCGCGCCGCAGCTCGCCCACAAGACCGAGCTGGGGCTGGTCCGGCTGGGGCTGACCTCGGCCAGCCAGGTCCGCGACACCTATCGGGAGCTCACCGACATCGCCCGCTGCGAAGGTGTCGAGCTGGACGGGGTGCTGGTCTGCCAGATGGTCCAGCGCGGGGTGGAGATGGTCGTCGGCATGAGCCATGACACCCTCTTCGGCCCGACCGTGACCGTGGGTATAGGGGGTGTGCTCGTCGAGGTGTTCCGCGACTCCGCCGTACGCGTCCCCCCGTTCGGCGAGGACCAGGCGCGCGCGATGCTCGCCGAACTGCGCGGCCGTGCCCTCCTCGACGGTGTGCGCGGCGCTCCCGCGGCCGATGTGGACGCGCTCGTGGAGGTCGTGCTGCGTGTCCAGCGCATGGCCCTGGAGCTCGGGGACCACCTCGCCGAACTCGACGTCAATCCGCTGATGGTGCTGGAACGCGGCCAAGGCGCCGTGGCACTGGACGCGCTGGCGATCTGCCGCTGACCGATGGAGCGTTCCCATGACCTCTCCCTCCCCCGAAGAAGCGCTTGACTCCGTTGTACGGCACACCACTGACAACGGCGTCTCGTGGATCACGCTCAACCGCCCCGCCGCGATGAACGCCATCACCCCCGACCAGCGAGAACACTTGATTTCGCTGCTGGACCACGCCTCCGCGGACCCGACCGTCCGGGCCGTCGTGCTGACCGCCACCGGCGAGGGCTTCTGCGCGGGAGCGGATCTGCGCGGCGCACCGGCCGCGGCGGAACGCGTCGCGGGCGATGTCGCCCGGCTGATCCGCGGCGGAGCGCAGCGGCTCATCTCCGCCGTCCTGGACTGCGAGAAGCCGGTGATCGCCGCCGTCAACGGCACCGCGGCCGGGCTCGGCGCCCATCTCGCCCTCGCCTGCGATCTGGTGCTGGCCGCCGAATCGGCCGTCTTCATCGAGGTGTTCATCCGCCGCGGTCTGGTCCCCGACGGGGGCGGTGCGTATCTCCTGCCCCGGCTGACCGGCCCGCAGCGCGCGAAGGAGCTGATGTTCTTCGGCGACGCGCTGCCCGCCACCGAGGCCGAGCGGCTGGGCCTGGTCAACCGGGTCGTCCCGGACGACGACCTGGCCAAGACCGCCCGCGCCTGGGCCGAGCGCCTCGCGGCCGGCCCCACCCGCGCCCTCGCCCTCACCAAGGCGCTGGTGAACGCCTCCCTGGAGTCCGGCCGCCCGGCCGCGTTCGCCGCCGAGGCGGCGGCGCAGGAGACCAACATGACCACGGCCGACGCTCAGGAGGGTGTGAGCGCGTTCGTCGAGCGCCGGCCCCCCGTCTACCGAGGCCGCTGAGAGACCCACGCCGCCAGAGAAGCCAGGAAAGCCGTCACAAAAGTCAGGAAAGCCGTCGGACAAGCCAAGAAAGGGGGACGGGCCATGATGGGACACGCCGGTATGGCCGCCACCGCCGTCCGCTACCTCCGGGCGGTCGGCTCGCCGACCGCCTCCGTACGACCGGTCGAACCGCTGCCCCCGCCGGAGCTGCGCTGTGTGCGCGACGATGAGCGGCCCCCGGTCGACCCCGCCGAATTCCGCCGCGTGCTGGGCCATTTCGCCAGCGGGGTCACCGTGATCGCCACCGTCGACGGGACCGGCCCGACCGGCTTCGCCTGCCAGTCCTTCGCCTCGCTGTCCCTGGACCCGCCGCTTGTCGCCTTCATGGTCGCCCGCACCTCCACGACCTGGCCGCGCATCGCCCGCGCGGGCGTCTTCTGCGTCAATGTCCTGGGCGCCCACCAGGGCGAGCTGTGCCGCGCCTTCGCGGTCAGCGGCTCCCGGCGCCCCGACAAATTCGCGGGCGTCCGCTACGAACCGTCCCCCGTCACCGGCTCACCGCGTCTCGCGGACGTCCCGGCGTGGATCGACTGCGCGGTCCACGCCGTGCACACGGGCGGCGACCATCTGGTCGTGGTGGGCCGCGTCCGGGCCCTGGGAACGGACGAGCCCGCGGCGCGATCGGGGCCGCTGCTCTTCCATCGCGGCTCCTTCGGGGAGTTCACGGCGCTTCCGTGAGCCCGCGCGGCCTTCCGTAAGGCGCCGTACGGCCTTCCGTGGGCCCCGTAAGGCCGCGCGACCCTAGACCGTCGCCGCCGCGGCCTGCGCGTTCGGGCCGCGCCGGATCACCAGCGACATCAGCGCGGCGATCGCGCACAGCGCCCCCGCGCCGTACCAGACCAGGTTGTACGAGCCGAAGGCGTCCCGCGCCATACCGCCCACGAAGGCCACGACGCCGGCTCCCACCTGGTGGGAGGCGAGCACCCAGCCGAAAACGATCGCGCTGTCCTCCCCGTACTGCTCCCGGCACAGCGCCATGGTCGGCGGCACGGTGGCGACCCAGTCGAGACCGTAGAAGACGATGAAGAAGATCATCGGCGGATGCACCGCGTCGTCCAGCAGGATCGGCAGGAACATCAGGGAGAGGCCGCGCAGCGCGTAGTACATGGCCAGCAGCCGGCGCGCGTCGAAGCGGTCGGTGAACCAGCCGGAGGCCACCGTCCCGATGATGTCGAAGACGCCGATGACGGCGAGCAGGCTCGCGGCGGCCGTCACCGGCATGCCGTGGTCGTGCGCGGCGGGCACGAAGTGGGTCTTGACGAGGCCGTTCGTCGAGGCGCCGCAGATCGCGAAGGTGCCCGCGAGCAGCCAGAAGGTGCCGGTGCGCGAGGCCGAGGCGAGCGCCTTGACGGCCCGCCGGGCCGCGCCGCGCCGGGGTGCGGGCCGCGGGGTGGGCGGCCCGTCGGCGCCGTACGGGGCGAGCCCCACGTCCGAGGGGTAGTCGCGCAGCAGCAGCCAGACCAGGGGGACGATCGCCAGTGCGGCGATCGCGACGGTCAGCGCGGCGGGCCGCCAGTCGTGCCGTTCGACGATCCAGGAGAGCAGCGGCAGAAAGATCAGCTGCCCGGAGGCCCCGCCCGCCGTGAGGATGCCGGTGACCAGACCGCGCTGGGCGACGAACCACCGGTTGGTCACGGTGGCGGCGAAGGCCAGCGCCATGGAGCCGCTGCCGAGACCGACCAGCACGCCCCAGCAGAGGATGAGCTGCCAGGGCTCGGTCATGAAGACCGTAAGGCCGCCACCGGTCGCGATGACGGCGAGCGCGGCCGCGATGACCTTACGGATGCCGAAGCGATCCATCAGAGCGGCGGCGAAGGGGGCGGTGAGCCCATAGAGGGCGAGGTTGACGGAGACCGCGAACCCGATCGTGCCGCGCGACCAGCCGAACTCGTCGTGGAGTGGATCGATGAGCAGACCGGGCAGGGAGGCGAATCCGGCGGCACCGATGATCGTCACGAAGGCGACGGCGGCGACCGACCAGGCGCGGTGCGGAAGGCGCGGGAGGGCCCGTCGTGGGGGCCGGTCGGGCTGCTCGCCCTGTTCGGGAGCTCCGGAAAGTTCGGTTGTCTGCGTCACCGGACCAGCATTGAACAGCGGTTCCGTCACGACGAGTGGCCCGTGGGACAGCATTCGCTAGGATCGGGCCACGCCCCTTGAGGGGCCATGTCCGAACGACGGGAGGCCGGAAGTGCCCCAGTCCCCGCCCGGTAAGGCCAACGGGCGCCATCGCGTCGTCGTCCTCGCCCTCCCCGGTGTGATCCCCTTCGAGCTGGGCATTCCGTACCGGATCTTCGGCAAGGCCCGCTCCGTCGACGGCCGGCGGCTGTACGAGGTGGTCACCTGCACCGTCGAGCCCGGTCTGGTGCCCACGGACGCCGACTTCCCGATCGCCGTGGAACTCGGCCCGGAGGCCCTCGCCGAGGCCGACACCATCCTGGTGCCCGCCTCGTACGCACTCGGCCCGGTCCGCGAGGAGGGCCGGATGACCGAGCCGCTCGCCGCCGCGCTCGCCCATGCCCGGCCGGGCGCGCGCTGGGTGTCCATCTGCACCGGTTCGTTCGTGCTCGCCGCCGCCGGTCTTCTCGACGGCCGCCCGGCCACCACCCATTGGTCCAGCGTCGGCCAATTCCAGCGACTCTTCCCGACGATCAAGGTCGATCCGAATGTGCTGTTCGTGGACGACGGCGATGTGCTCACCTCGGCCGGTGTCGCCTCGGGGATCGACCTGTGTCTGCATCTGGTGCGGCGCGACCACGGCACGGCCGTCGCCAACGACGTCGCCCGGCACAGCCTGGTGCCGCCCCACCGCGACGGCGGCCAGGCCCAGTACATCCCGCGCCCGCTGCCCGAGCCCCAGCAGGCCACCACGACGACGGCGCGCGCCTGGGCGCTCGGCCGGCTGGACCGGCCCATCTCGCTGCGGGAGCTGGCCGCCCAGGAGTCGATGAGCGTACGGACGTTCACCCGCCGCTTCCGCGAGGAGGTCGGCGTCAGCCCGGGGCAGTGGCTGACCCGGCAGCGGGTCGAGCGGTCCCGTCATCTCCTGGAGGACACCGATCTGTCGGTCGACCAGGTGGCGCGTGAGGCGGGTTTCGGCTCCCCCGCGTCCCTGCGCCAGCACTTCCAGGCGGCCGTGGGCGTCAGCCCGACCGCCTACCGCCGCACCTTCCGCGCGGGCGCCGAGGCCGGTACGGCTTCCGGCGCCGACGCCCGCGCCTAGGCCCTCCGGCAGGTCTTCGCGGGAAGCGGGACAGGGCCTGGCCCGCTCAGCCCGTCACGGCCGCTTCCGCGCCCCCGAGCCGCCAACTGCGGATGCGCCATCCATGCGGGAACGTTCCACCTGGGCAACGTAACCAGCGGCGCCCACAAGCGGGGGAACGGCGATCGGAAGGCGGGTGAACAGCCCTCGTCGTCAAGACGCCGCCGGAAGTGGTCGGAAGCCCGTCAGAAGGTGAGCACGGCGCGCGCCACCCGGCCGTGGTGGGCGTCGTCGGCTGCCTTGGCGAAGTCCTCCAAGGGGTAGGTCCTGCTGACCAGTTCGTCCAGCAGCAGCAACCCCTGCCGGTAGAGGTCGGCGTACAGGGCGATATCGGCTTGCGGACGTGAGGAGCCGTAGCGGCAGCCCAGGATGGACTTGTCCAGATACATGGAGGAGACGCGAAAGGCCGCCTCGGCGTCGGCGGGCGGCACGCCGAGCAGCACCGCCTGGCCGTGCCGGTCGAGCAGATCGACGGCCTGACGGATGAGCCGGGTCGAGCCGACGCACTCGAAGGCGTGGTCGGCGCCGGTCGGCAGGATCTCCCGTACGGCGTCGGTGGAGGGGACGAAGTGGGTGGCGCCGAAGCGCCGGGCCAGCGGCTCCTTGGCGGGGTTGGAGTCGACGGCGACGACGGGGAACGCCCCGGCGATCCGGGCCCCTTGCAGCACATTGAGCCCGACTCCGCCGCTGCCGATGACGACGACCGACTCACCGCGGTCCACCTTGGCACGGTTGAGCACGGCGCCGACGCCGGTCAGGACGGCACAGCCGATGAGGGCGGCGGAGACGAGCGGGATCTCCTCGGGGATCCGCACCACCTGGACGGCGGTGACGAGGGTGCGCTCGGCGAAGGCGGAGTTCGAGGCGAAGTTGTACAGCCGCTCGTCGCCGCGGCGGAAGGGCCGGGTCGGCCGGCCGATCGCGGCGCGGCACATGGTGGGGCGGCCCCGGGCACAGTCGGCGCAGGTCCCGCAGTTGGCGAGGGTGGACAGCGCCACATGATCGCCGGGAGCGACATGGGTGACGCCGGGCCCGACCTCCTCGACCACGCCCGCGCCCTCGTGGCCGAGAACGGCGGGGAGGGGGAAGGGGATGGTGCCGTCGACGACCGACAGATCGCTGTGGCACAGCCCCGCGGCGGCGATGCGCACCAGCACCTCGCCGGGGCCGGGGTCGCGCACCTCCAGGTCCTCGACCACGCGCGGCGCCGTGCCGTCGAAGATGACGCCTCTCAACCTCATCACCCTTCCGGTGCCTCAGGAGACCCAGACCAGCGACTGGAGTTCGCTGTACGCGTGCAGGCCGAACGAGCCGCCGTCGCGGCCGACTCCGCTTTCCTTGAACCCGCCGAACGGCGTCTCGGGGTGGCGCTGGGCGGTGTTGATGCCGACGTTTCCGCTGCGCAGACGGGCGGCGAGGGTCCAGGCGCGGCCCGCGTCGGCGCTGAAGACATAGTCGTAGAGGCCGTAGGGGGTGGCGTCGGCGATCCGCACCGCCTCGTCCTCGTCGTCGAAGGGCAGTGCCACGACGACCGGTCCGAACAGTTCCTCCCGCGCGACGGTCATCGCGGGGTCGGCGTCGGCGATGAGGGTGGGGGCGACGTAGAAGCCGGGCTTGCGGGCGGGGCGTTCGCCGCCCACGACGATCCGGGCGCCCTGCTCACGGGCGCCGGAGACATACGCCTCGACGCGATCGCGCTGCGCGGCGGAGATCAACGGACCGACGATCGTGGAGTTATCCACAGGGTCCCCGATCTTCAGTGACTCTGCGTAGTGTGTGAGTGCGGCGATGACCTTCTCGTACAGCGATCGATGGACGAGCACACGGGTCGGCGCCGTGCAGATCTGCCCGCTGTGAAAGGAGAAGGTCGAACCGACCGCCCCGACCGCCGACGCGATCGCTCGCTCGTCGGCGTCCCCCAGGACGATGGCCGCGCCCTTGCCCCCCAGTTCCATCAGGGTGCGCTTCATCGACCTCCCCGCGGATTCGGCGATCTTCTTACCCACGGCGGTGGATCCGGTGAAGCTGACCATGTCGACACCGGGGTGCGCGACCAGCGCCTCGCCGGCGGCCGCGCGCGAGCCGGTGACGACATTGAAGGCACCGTCCGGGAGCCCGGCCTCCTTGAGCAGGGGGCCGAGTTCCAAACAGCACAGCGGGTCCTGCGGCGCGGGTTTGGCCACGACCGTATTGCCCATGGCCAGGGCCGGGGCGGCCTTGCCCGCGAGATTCGTGAGAGGAAAGTTGTAGGAGGTGATGCAACCGACGACACCGAGAGGACGGCGGACCGCTGCCGCTCCGATCAGCCCGCCGGGCGCCAGCGGGGTGGCGGCCATGGGCAGCGGGGTGAGCGGCACCGTGTCCGGTTCGAGGGCGCCGCGCGCATAGCGGCGGAAGCGGTCGATCGCCGGGGGCACCTGGAGGGAGGAGGTGACGCGCAGCGTCGCCCCGGTCTCCGCCTGGACGAGGGGCACCAGGTCCGGGGCGTGCTCGGCGAGCAGATCGGCGGCCCTGTCGAGTACGGCGGCGCGCTCCCGGGGGCGGTGCGCGACCAGCCGTCGTACGCGGCGCGGGCGGCCCGGACGGCGGCGTCCACATCGGCCGGGTCGGCCTCGGGGGCATGGCCGACGGCCTCCTCGGTGGCGGGGTTGATGACGGGGTAGTGCCCGTTCCCGGGATCCCGCCACGAGCCGCCGATCCAGTGCGCATAGGTCTTCGTCATCGGCGTGATTCCTTGGGGAGGTGAAGTACGCGCTCGGCGATGATGGTGCGCTGGATCTCGTCCGAGCCGCCGTAGATGGTGTCGGCGCGGGAGAAGAGGAAGAGACGCTGGAAGGCGTCGAGTTCGTACGGCCGGCCGGCGGTCCAGCGCGCCGGGCCGAGTGCGGCCGCGGCGCCTCTCACCTGCACGGCCAGCTCGCCGAGCCGCTGATGCCAGCCGCCCCACAGCAGCTTGGCGACGCTGGGCGCGCCTTGGTCCCGCGGGCCGGGATCCCGTGGGCCGGGGGCCTGGGGGTCCGCGCCCCTCGGGGGGAGGTCATGGGCGGCACCCTTCCGCGAGGCGGGGTCCCGGGCGTCGTTCGGGGCGAGGTGAAGGGCAGGGTCCCGGGCGGGGTTGGGGTTCGGGTTGGGGTTCGGGTTGGGCTTCTGTGCGGCGCCCAGAGTGCGCAGTGCGTTCCAGCGCATGGCCTTGAGCTCGGCCCACTGCCGGATGAGCCGGTCACGCAGGACGGGCTCCTCCGCGGCGCCGGTCTCCAGCGCCAGCCGCACCACCCGGCTCAGCTCCTGGGCGAAGCCGATCTGCTGAACCAGGGTGGAGACCCCGCGCTCCACCGCGAGCAGGCTCATGGCCACGCGCCAACCGTGGCCCGCGCCGCCGACGAGGTGTTCGGCGCGGGCCACGGCCCCGTCGAAGAACACTTCGTTGAACTCCGCGGTCCCGGTCAGCTGCCGGATCGGCCGCACCTCGATCCGTCCCGGCTGGTCCATCGGCACCAGCAGAAAGGAGAGTCCATGATGGCGCTGTGAGCCCTCCTCGGTGCGTGCCAGCACAAAACACCAGTCGGCTTCATGGGCGAGGGAGGTCCAGATCTTCTGCCCGGTGATGCGATAGGTGCCCTCGCCCGGGTCGCGGACGGCGCGGGTCCGCAGCCCGGCGAGGTCCGAGCCCGCGTCGGGTTCGCTGTAGCCCTGGCACCACAGCTCCTCAGCACGGGCGATGGGCGGCAGAAAGCGGGCGCGCTGTGCGGAGTCGCCGTGCGCGAGCAGGGCGGGCGCGAGGAGGTTCTCGCCGATATGGCCCAGTCGGCCGGGCGCCCCGGCGTGGGCGTACTCCTCGGCCCAGACGACCTGTTGGGTCAGCGTCGCGGCGCGGTTGCCGTACGCCCCGTCCGTACGGTCCCAGCCCAGGCCGATCCAGCCGCCCGTGCCCAGCTCGCGTTCCCAGGCGCGGCGGGCGGTCATATCGCCGCGCGCCTCGCCGGGGTGGCCGCCGGGCTCCTGCTTGAGGGCGGCGAACGGTCCGATGAAGTGCTCGGCGAGCCAGTCACGCGCCTCGGCTCGGAACCGCTCGTCCTCCGGTCCGAAAGCGAAGTCCACAGCCTCTCCCCTCGTCGGCGCTGCGGTGTTCCCTGCAAGCCCTGCCGTTGTCGCGGTCAGGCGTTGGGGCGTTGGCCGGTGGCGGCCGCCTGGGCCATGGCCTCCAGCTGGGCCAGCATCGGCATGGGGTCGGTGCCGACCGTGCCCGGGAGGAAGTCGGCGATCTTGTCCGGGGTCCAGGCGCCCTCGGTGTATCCGGCGCGCAGCTCACGAGGTTGAGCCCAGACCGCGATCTTTGGGCCCGCGATCGTATAGACCTGCCCGGTGATCCGCTCCGCGCGGGCGCGTTCGCTCAGCAGATAGACGACCAGGGCCGCCACGTCCTCCGGCTCACCGATCTCCTTGAGCTCCATCGGCACGTTGGCGGACATCCGGGTGCGGGCGACCGGTGCGACGCAGTTCGCCGTGACGCCGTACTTGTGCAGCCCCAGCGCGGCGCTGCGCACCAGGGAGATGATCCCGCCCTTGGCGGAGGCGTAGTTGGCCTGGGCGACGCTGCCCTGGTGGTTGCCGCTGGTGAAGCCGATCAGGGTGCCGGAGCGCTGGCGGCGCATCACCGCCGACGCCGCCCGGAAGACCGTGAAGGTGCCCTTGAGATGGGTGGCGACGACCGGGTCCCACTCCTCCTCGGACATGTTGAAGAGCATCCGCTCGCGCAGAATCCCCGCGACGCAGACGACCCCGTCCAGCCGTCCGTACTGGTCGAGCGCGGTGTCCACGATCCGCTGGCCACCGGCCATGGTCGAGACGTCGTCGGCGACCGCGACCGCCTCACCGCCCGATGCCACGATTTCCTTGACCACGGCCTCGGCGACCTCGCTGCTCGGTTCGCCGCCCTCGATCGAGACCCCGTAGTCGTTGACGACCACCTGTGCGCCTTCGGCCGCGCAGGCCAGAGCCACCGCTCGCCCGATACCGCGTCCGGCCCCGGTGACGGCGACCACCTTGCCGTCCAAGAAG
This sequence comes from Streptomyces sp. 11-1-2, assembly GCF_003595545.1. NCBI lineage: Bacteria > Bacillati > Actinomycetota > Actinomycetes > Kitasatosporales > Streptomycetaceae > Streptomyces > Streptomyces sp. 11-1-2. Next base: position 6,593,838 of record NZ_CP022545.1, on the reverse strand, counting down.
TTGCCCACGTCGCGTCCCCTCCCGGCGTTTCTGACGGTCCGTTAGATTTTTGAGCAGACGCGGCCCGAGTACAAGCCCTCGCGCACAAACGTCGACCGGGAACGACGAAGGAGACGCCATGCCGCTGCCAGCCGAGTTCCACGAGATCGCCAAGCGCGTCAACAACTGGGGCCGCTGGGGGACGGCCGACGAGATCGGCACGCTCAACCTGATCACCGATGCCGTGATCCGGGAGGCCGCCGCGACGATACGGACCGGACGTCGCATCCCGCTCGCGGTGCCGCTGCGGCAGGACGGCATCCAGACCGGAATGATCCCCGGGCGAATCAACCCGCTGCATACGATGATCGCGGTCAACTTCGAGATGTTCGGCCCTGGCACCGTGGCGACCAGCGACGACGCCGTGACGATGGGGCTCCAGGCCGGTACCCACTGGGACGGGCTGACCCACGTCTCGCACTCCGGCAGGATCTACAACGGCCGCCCCGCCGACTCCATCACCCCCCATGACCGCTCCGCCTTCAGTGGTATCGAGAAGGCGGGACCTCTCGTCTCGCGCGGGGTGCTCCTCGATGTGGCGCGGGCCCGGGCCGCCGAGCGGCTGCCCGAGGGGCATACGGTCACCCCCGAAGACCTCGACGCCGCCGAGGAGCTGGCCGGGACGACGGTGCGCCCCGGTGATATCGCCCTCGTCCGCACCGGGCAGATCCAGCGGTATCTGGCGGGCGAGAAGGAGGCATACGCCTACCCCTCACCGGGCCTCTCCCTGCGCACACCGGAGTGGTTCCATGCCCGCGATGTGGCGGCGGTCGCCAATGACACCTTGACCTTCGAGGTCTTCCCACCGGAGATCGAGGACCTCTGGATGCCGGTCCACGCCCTCGACCTGGTCGAGATGGGCATGCTCCAGGGCCAGAACTGGAATCTGGAGGAACTCTCCGATGCCTGTGCCGAGGAGGGGCGTTACGCCTTTCTGCTGTCGGCCCCGCCCGAGCCGTTCGTCGGCGGCACGGGCGCACCTGTCGCCCCCGTGGCGATCCTCTGACGCCCATTCCCCTGGCGCCCGATCCCTCCGACGTCTTGACTCCCTCGACGCCTTGGCGCCTTGGCGCCTTGACGCCTTGACGCCTTGACGCCTTGGCGCCTTGGCGCCTCCAATGCGCGCACCGGGCGGCGCGCGTCGCCCAGGAGGGGACGGCGGGTCGCTGTTCTCGGGCGGCGGTGCGCTCATGCGCGCCCCGAGCACGGCACCGCGCACCGCCACCCGGCTCCCGACACTGAGCCCTGGTTCAGCAGCGGGGGCGCGACCCGCACTCGCCAAGGAACGTCACCGTGAACACAGGGCTCACAGAGACACCACAGCCCTCGGCGTCCCCTCGCGACGAATCGCTGGCCCTAGGGTGATCAACCGAACACGTCACGTCAACACCTGGTCTGGACTTTGCCTGGTTCGCCCCATGTGTGACGGCGCATGAGAGGCCGCTCGCCTCATGGAAAGCGGCTCCTCGCCCTTCGCGCGGTCGATTTCACACCAGATCCGCTTGCCGGAGCCCTCCGGCTGCCAGCCCCATCGGTCGGCGAGACCGTCGACCAGCTCCAAACCGCGCCCATGAGTGTCCTCCTCATCGGCACAGCGCTGGCGCGGCGCGCGGTCGCTGACGTCGGCGACCTCGACCCGGACCGTTCCCAGACCCGCGCCCCGGCTCACGAACGGCCCTGGGACCCCGCCCCCACCGACACCGCCACCGTTCCCGCCGCCGCCCCCGCCGCCCATCGACTGGGCAGGGAAGAGCATCCGCAGCACGGCCGGACAGCCGGTGTGCACCACGGCGTTGGTGACGAGTTCGGAAATGAGCAGAATCAACGTCTCAGCGAGCGGCTCGTCGGCTCCGATCCCTGATCCGACGAGCCGCGAACGGGCCCACCTACGGGCACGGCTCACCTCCGCCGGATCGGGCCGGACCTCCATCTGCGCCTGAAGCACCTGCACTGCTCACACCATCCGAACCGGCACACACATCGCCTTGTACCTCCAAGAGGTCACGGACCGTGACGTTCCCCCAGCTAGCGCTGGGAGACTTGCGCGACAGCATGGTTGACGTACAGTCACCCCAACAAGCGCTTCGGTCATATTCCAGCGCCAAGGAGTATGCGTGGGGCATACTGTGCGACACACGTCCTGAGGACTCGAACACCGAAGCTCAGGCGTCGCATACCCTGTCCGAGCGGGGCACGTCGGCATGCCCGGAATCGCCCCATGGGCAACGCCGGGCTTCTTGCACCCCATAAGCGCTCGCACCCCACGGAGAGTACCCGAGCCCGGGCCCGACTCCCCCCTGTGACGAGTCACGCCTAGGAAACAACCTGGTATCAACGCTCGGTCACCTCAGACACTCTGGGGATCTCCCCAGAGAATGCGACATCCCGACAATTCAGGCGTATCCATCGAGCTCGGCTACAAACATGTTTCAACGGTCGACACGAGCCCGGCCGCAAGTTCCTCCTCCGCCGCCGCCGCGCACTGCCACTGACCTGCCCGCACCCAGGCCCGCTTGAGATGCAGATGGACATCCGCCTCCCAGGTGAAGCCCATCCCGCCATGGACTTGTAGACAATCGCGGGCATTGTGGACAGCGGCCTCATCGGCGAGCAGCTTGGCGGCCGCGATGTCACCCGGGTCTTCTGTGACCGCTGCCGCATACACCACACTTCTGGATGATTCCGCGCGTACCAGCATCTGGGCGCACAGATGCTGTACGGCCTGGAAGGCGCCGATCGGCCGACCGAACTGGGTGCGCCGCTTGGCGTGGTCCACCGCGAGTTCGACCGTTCGGGAGGCGCTGCCGAGCTGTTGTGCCGCGGTCAGCAGCGCCGCCTCGCGGCGCAGCCGGGCGGCGATCCCCGAACGGCCCGGCCCCGCCTGGTCCTGCCGGGTTCGGGGCGGGGCCGTCCGGTGCAGCGGGGTGGCCGGGTCAACGGACCGTATCGGTTCCGCCGCACGCGCCACCTCCGCCGCCGGGATCAGCTCGACCGCCGTCGACCCCAGCGCCAGCACCGCGTCGGCGCAGGCCAGATGCTCCACCGGCGCCTGCGCACCCTCCTCGTCCAGCGCCGTCACCACCGTCTCGCCCTGAACAGCTCCCGCCGCCAAAGCCCCCGAAAGCCCCGCCGCCAGTTCCGTCGCGACCAGCGGCCCCGGCAGCAGCGCCCGGCCCGCCTCCTCGAAGGCCAGCACCGCCTCCGGCAGCCCCAGCCCCACCCCACCCGCCGACTCCGGCACCCGCAGCGCGAAAAGACCCGCCGCGCCCAGCTCCCGCCACAGGGCCCGGTCCAACTCCGCACCCCGCTCCGCGTCCCCGTCCACCACCGCCCGCAGCCGGGTCCGCGGAAAGCGCCGTTCCAGCAGCTCGCGCATCCCCGCCCGCAGCGCCCGCTGGTCGTCCGTGAGCTGGAAGTCCACGGCCCCGCTCACCGCCCCTTCGGCAGGCCGAGGATCCGCTCGGCCACGATGTTCCGCTGAATCTGCGAGGTCCCCGCCGCGATCGTGTACGAGAGCGACGAGAGCCGGTCCGCGACCCACTCCTGACCGGCGTCCAGCGCGTCCGGCCCCAGCACCTCGGCGGCCGCCTCGTACAGCTCCTGCCGCACCTGTGAGAAGCGCAGTTTGAAGACCGAGCCGCCGACGCCCGGCACCCCGCCGGTGCGCTGCGCCTCGCTCACATTCCACTGGGTGAGCCGCCACAGCGCCGCGCACTCCGCAGCGAGCCGCCCCAACCGGCGCCGCAGCACCGCGTCGTCCCAGCGTCCGTTGGCCTTCGCCGTCCGGGCCAGCGCCTCCAGCACCCGCCTGCAGGCGACCACTTCGCCCACGAAGGCCGTACCGCGCTCGAAGGAGAGGGTCACCATGGTCACCCGCCAGCCGTCGTTCTCCTCCCCGACCCGGTGGGTGACCGGCACCCGCACCTCGTCCAGGAACATCTCGGCGAACTCCGCCGTCCCGGCAAGGGTCCGCAGCGGCCGTACCGTCACCCCGGGCGCGTCCATCGGCATCGCAAGCCAGGTGATGCCCCGGTGCTTCGGCGTGTCGGCGTTTACCGGCGCGGTGCGCACCAATAGTTCGCACCAGTCGGCGATCTCGGCGTGCGAGGTCCAGATCTTGCTTCCGCTGACGACATACGTATCGCCGTCCCGTACCGCCCGGGTGCGCAGCGACGCCAGGTCGGAGCCGGCGTCCGGTTCGGAGAACCCCTGGCACCACACCTCGTCCCCGCGCAGGATCGGCGGCAGCCAGCGCGCCCGCTGCTCGGGGGTGCCCTCGGCGGCGATGGTGGGGCCCGCGTGCAGCAGTCCGACGAAACCCGCGCCCACATAGGGCGCGCCGGCCCGCTCGGTCTCCTCCAGAAAGATCAGATGTTGGGTGGGCGTCGCGCCCTGGCCGCCCGCGTCCTTGGGCCAGTGCAGCCCGGCGTACCCCGCGTCGTGGAGCATGCGCTGCCAGCCGCAGTCATAGGCGCGGCGGCCGGGCCAGTCGGCCGGATGCGGGCGGTCCGGCAGCATGGGCAGGGCGTCGGCGAGCCAGGCGCGCAGCCGGTGCCGGAAGTCCTCCTCGTCCTCCGTGAAGGCGAGATCCATCAGCGGCCGACCTCCCTTTCTGATGGCCCGTCAGGCAAGGCGGGCATCCGCAGGCTAGTCCGCACCCCCTGGACCGACAAGGCGCGCGGCCTTACGCTTCCAGCACTATCTGATGGTCCGTCAGCTACCGTCCGGGACGGGCCGGGTCGGGTCGGCGCGGTTCAGCTCCCGCGCCACGAGAACGCGATCGCCTCGAACGGTTCCGGAAGAGTTCCACGGGAGGCCGGGATGACCGACGTCGCGCACGACGCGCAAGAGCTCGGCAGCTCGGCGACGCTGTGGGAACTGCTCGAACGGCGCGCCGCGCTCACCCCCGACGCCCCCGCCCTGCTGCAGGCCGGCGCCTCCGCCCGCCATGACCGGCGGCTGACCTTCGGCGCCCTGCGCACCCGCGCCGAGCGGACCGCCGCCGGGCTGTACCGGATGGGGATAGGCCCCGGCAGCCGGGTCGCCTGGCAGTTGCCCACCCGGATCGAGACGGTCGTGCTGACCATGGCGCTCGCCCGCCTCGGCGCCATGCAGGCCCCGCTGATTCCCTACTACCGCGACCGCGAGGTGCGGTTCGCGCTCCGCGAGTCCGGGGCGCGGTTCTTCGCCGTGCCCGGCCCCTGGCGTGGCTTCGACCACACCGCGATGGCCCGGCGCCTGGCCGCCGAACTGCCCGAACCGCCACTGGTCTTCGAGGCGTACGACACCCTGCCGGTGGCCGACCCCAAGGCCCTGCGGCTGCCGCCACCGCCCACCGACGGGCGGGACGTCCGCTGGATCTACTGGACCTCGGGCACCACCTCCGACCCCAAGGGCGTGCTGCACACCGACCGCAGCCTCATCGCCGCCGGTGCCTGCCTCGCCCACGCGCTGCGGCTCGGCCCGGACGACGTGGGGTCCATGGCCTTCCCGTACGCCCATGTCGCCGGGCCGGACTACACCGTGATGCTGCTGCTGTACGGCTTCCCGGCCGTGCTGCTCGAGCACTTCTCCCTGCCGGAGTCGCTGCCCGCGTACCGGCGGCACGGGGTGACGGTCGCGGGCGGCAGCACCGCCTTCTACTCGATGTTCCTGGCCGAACAGCGCAAGGACCCCTCGCGCAGGCTCATCCCCACCCTGCGGCTCCTCGCGGGCGGCGGCGCGCCCAAACCGCCCGAGCTCTACTACGAGGTCGTACGGGAGCTGGGCTGCACGCTCACCCACGGCTACGGGATGACCGAAGTCCCCATGATCACCATGGGTGCGCCGGACGACACGGACGAGAACCTCGCCACCACCGAGGGCCGGCCGCCCCGGGAGATGGAGATCCGGGTGGTGGACGGGCAGGTGGGGCTGCGCGGCGAGGCGGTCTGCGCCGGATATCTGGACGACGCCGAGACCCGTAAGGCGTTCGACGCGGACGGCTTCTTCCTTACCGGCGACCTCGGCCATCTCACGGAGAGCGGCCATCTGGTGCTGACCGGCCGTGCCAAGGACATCATCATCCGTAAGGGTGAGAACATCTCGGCCAAGGAGATCGAGCAGCTGCTCTACCAGCACCCGGACGTGGGTGATGTGGCGGTGATCGGCCTGCCCGACCCGGACCGGGGCGAGCTGGTCTGCGCCGTCGTCGAGCAGCCGGCGGGGGCGGAGGCGCTGACGCTCGGCCGGGCGGTGTCGTATCTGCGCACGGCGGGGCTGTCGGTGCACAAACTGCCGGAGCGGCTCGAAGTGGTGGACGCCCTGCCCCGCAATGAGACGCTCCGTAAGGTGCTCAAGTACCGGCTGCGGGAGCGGTTCGCGGAGCACGGCGCCCCGGCGGCACGGGACGACGCCCAGGCGGCACGCGAAGAAGCCCGCGCCCGGCCCGGCGGATCGTCGTCGCGGGACGGTGCCCAGGCCCGGTCCGATCCGGCGGATTCGTCGCGGGACGGCTCCTGAGGCCTAGGGTCCTTCTGACGGATCTCCGTGGGCGAAGGAGCGGCGTCCGGTGCGTGCTCTCGGCGTGCCGCGCGGAGGCCCTCGTAGCGGAGCTACTTGGGTTTTCGCGCGGTGCGGCGAGCGGGCGTGCCGGGCGTCGCGACGCCGCGGAGATCCGCCAGAAGGGCCCTAGCCGTTGGTCGTGCTGTACGTGGCCGTGGCCTGCTCGAAGTAGCGGTTGACCGCGCTGCGCTCGTCGGACGGGCCGATGACCAGGACCACGTGGTAGCGGCCGTCGATCAGCATCGCGAGATTGCGCGCGTACACGTTCCGCCCGCTGCTGTCGCGCCAGCGGAACGAGCCCTCCGCCATCGCCGTCCGGCCGACGTCGATCCGCCGCAGCCCCGAGGACGAGGCCCAGGACGAGCCGCGGAAGGCGGACAGTTCGGCCTCGCGGTCCTGCTGGTACGCCATCGGGTCGCCGCCGAAGTCGGACATCTTGTCCCGTCCGGCCACGACCACCAGCTCGAAGTCGCCGCCGATGTAGCGGATCTGGCCGCGGCCGTTCTCGCCCCGGCGGGTCCAGTCCTCGTGGACGGCGACCTTGAAGCCCTTGGGGTCCTTGCGGACCGCGAAGCCCTTCGCCAGCCCGGCCGGGTCGGTGGACTGCGGCTCCTGGTCGCCGGGATCGGCCGGCTTTCCGGCCTCCCCCTCGTTGCCGTCGCCGTCTCCGGGGTCGTTCGGCGCCGCGCTCGGCGTACCGGCCGAACCCGTACGGCCCTGGCCGTCGTCGTCCTTGGCGCGCGGCATGAACATCATCGCGTAGACCACCGCCGCCGCCAGCGCCAGGAAGATCAGCAGCAACAGCATCCGCCCCAGCCTGCGCGGCTTGCGCTCTGCGGGCGCCGACGCCTGCCGGGTCTCCCGGGCCTCCCGAGGCTCTGTCTTCTCCCGGGGCGCCCGAGTTGCCCGAGTCTCCCGGGGCGCCCGAGCCTCCCGGGCCTCCCTCTTCTCCCGCTTGTCGCGCCGGTGCCGGGCGGGCCCGGCCGCCGCGTCGGCCGCCGCCGCGGGGCGGCGGCCCCGGCCCCTGCGCACCAGCCAGCCCCGCCGGCGGACGATCGGCAGCCGCCGGGGGTCGGACGCCCCGCCCGCGCCGAGCGACGGCACCGTGACCGTACTGCTGCCGACGTCCGGCTCGGGCGCCGACCGGATCAGGGACCGCAGCCAGCCGCGCAGCTCCTCGAAGTCCGGGCGCTCGGTGGGGTCCTGGCGCATCAGCGACTCGACGACGGGGCGCAGCGGACCGCATTCCTCCGCGTACGCGGGCGCTTCCCCGCAGACCATCTGCACCAGCTCGGCGGCGCTCTCCTCCGGGTACGGGGCATGGCCCTGGACCGCGCGGAACAGCAGCGCGCCGAGCGCCCACAGATCGGCGGCGGGGCCGACCGGGGGCGCCAGCCGCCAGTTCTCATGGACCGGTCCGGCCTGCTCGGGTGCCCACCGCTCGGTGACGGCGCCGACCACGACGATGCGGGCCTGGCGGGCCCGTTCGGCGGCGAGCGCGGTGGCGGGGCCGCCAGCGGCGGCTCCGCCGGTGTCCCAGGAGCCGCCGCCTTCGGAGGCGGCCGGCTGGTCGCTCTCCGCACGGTCCGGCTGACCGGGCCATCGGGCGCCGCCGGGCTCCGGCTCGGGCTCGGACGTGGCTGCGGGGGCGGGCTCGGGGGCCTGCGGGGAGCGGGTGGCCGCCTCGACGTTGGCCCGCGCGGCGGCTCGCGCGCCCGCCGCGTAGGCGGCGATGGCGCTGGCCCGCGCGGCCCGGGCGGCCGCGCTCGGCGCGTCGGCACCGGCGCCGCCCGGTTCGCCCTCCCTGCTTCCCGGCTGCCCCGCCCGGCGCGGCCCGGGCAGTCCGCCGGCGGCCCCCTTGTCCCGGTAGGGAGCCATGGGCCCGCCGGTCCCCGGACCGAACGTCACCTGATCCCGGTACCCCGGACCGCCGAGGCCGGGCCCCGAACTCGTCTCCGCCGCCCCGTGGTCGCCGTAAGGCGTCCGTGGCTCGGGCGGGCCCGTCTCCGTGCCGTGGCCGCCGTGCTCCCGGCCCTCGGTGTCGGGCCGCGAACCGGCCTCCGCCGGTTCATGGCCACCGTAAGGACCGCCCGGGGGCAGGAAACCTCCGGCGGCCCCCTGGTCGCGGTAGCGCGGGCCGCCGTTCGGCCGCGCCTCGCCGCCCTCTCCCGTTCGGGCCGCGGGGATGGCGGCGCGCCCTTCGTCTCCTCGCCCGGCCTGGCCCTGGGGCCGGTCCGGCTGATCGCCGGAGCCCGCCGGGCCCTGCGGCAAGGCGGCCGGGGGCTCATCCGGCCGGGGCTCCTCCACGGCGGGGTCGCCGGTCGAGGGCGAGGGCGCGGGCGCCGGAACGGGGTCGTAGCCGCACAGCGCCTCTTCCGCCGCGCCCGCCGCCAGCCCCATGAGCATCGCGCGGCCGTCGTCGCACAACAGCACCGTACGGGCGGTGATGTTGCGGTGGACCCAGCCATGGGCGTGCAGGGCGCCCAGCGCCGTAAGGACGTCGTTGGCGACCTCGGCGGCGCGGTGCGGGGACAGCGTGCCCTCGGCGAGCAGCGCGGCCAGCGGGCGGCCGGAGACCAGTTCGCTGACGATCCACAGGCTTCCGGCCTCCGCGAAGACATGGAAGACCTGGCCGAGTCGCGGATGGTCGGGGATCTGCGCCGCGGACGTCGCCGCCGCGATGGCGCGCCGGACGGCCGGATCACCGCCGCCCCGGGCCGTACGCCCGGTACCGGCGAACGTGCCGTTCCGCCCCGCGGACTCAGCGCCGCCGCCCCACCGCGCGCCCTCGTCGACGACTTCGGCGTCGACGACCTCCGGCAGCGGTATCTGCCGCAGATGGACTTCCTGTCCGCTGTAGGTGTCGAAGGCGCGGGTCTCGATGAGTTCGTACTCATCGGCGGGGGGAAGGGGCAGGCGATAGCGGTCGGCCAGCACCCGGCCCGCGTACTCCTCCACGACGCCTCCCCAAGCGCGCGATCAACGCCGCCCTCATCAGCGATCAGCGCAGCATGAAACCGTCAAATGCGGTCGTTTTTGGGCGGGTTCCAGCGGCTGCGCACAGTCTAGGGCCTCTCACAATACGTGCCCGAACGACGCTTCGCCGACAGGAGTGTTCAGTCCGTAATCTTGAAGGTGTTAAAGGCGGTCTCGCGGAGGGTGACGCACTCCTTGTCGTCCCACTTGCTCGCCTCGCAGGTGATCAGTATGGCGAAGCCATGGCTGCCGTCCGCCTTGAAGCCGCGGTTGAGCACCCGGACCCGCTTGCCGTCCTGATCGCGCTCGAACTCCCAGTCCGCGACGGTCGGATAGCCGTTCCAGTCGATCGACTTGATGCCGAGGCCCTTGTAGCCGGCCATGGTGCGCCGGGCGTTGTCCTCGCCCTTGCGCCAGTCCGCCTCCGCGTCCGACCTCGGCGCGTTGGTGAAGTCGATCTGAATACGCGGAATGCTGGACCCGCCGTAGTACTTACGGCTTCCGGCATAGCTTCCGGAGTGGACCGACCAGCCCTTCGGCATGGCCATGCTGAACGGGAAGTCGGCGGACTTCACGGTCTGGTACCCGTCGGGCAGGCCGCCCTTACCGCCGCCGCCCTTGCCCTTACCGCTGTCGTCGCCGCTTCCGCCACGGCCCTTGCCCGAGCTGTCGTCCGAGCTCTCGGAGGCGTCCTTGCCCGGCTGCGAACCCGACTTTCCGCCGGAGTTCCCCGCCTTCGGCGACTCGCCCTCCGACTGGCCGGCCTTGTCGGCGCCCTGGTCGTCCTTGGCGCCGCCCGAGGCCCCCGCGGAGGTGGACTTGTCGCCGCCCGAGGCACCCTTGGCCTTGTCGCCACCGTCCCCGCCGTTACTCAAGACGACGGCGAGCACAGTGCCCACGATGGCGAGCACCACGACCACCGCGATGATGATCAGCGTGCGCCTGGGGACCACATCGGTGATCGAGGCGCGCGGCGGTGCGGCGGGCCGCGGGGCGGGCGCGCCCGCGGGCGTCGCGGCGGCCGGCTCGGCCTTCGCCGCCGCGCCGGACTTCTTCGCGCCGGACTTCGCGGCCCCGGCCTTCGCGGCCCCGGACGCGCCGGACTTCACCGCCGGCTCCGCCGCGCCCCCGGTGTCCGCCTTCTTCATGGCCGCCCCGGCCGTCGCGTTGCGCACGGCCTTCAGCGCACCGCGCCTGCGCTCCGAGACGACCGACTCCTTGGCCCCGGCGGCGGCCTCGTCCTCCGCCGACGGGGCGGGCGGCAGGCTCATCGTGCGGGTCGCGTCGGCGGGGACCTTGGTCTCCTCGGGGGCGCTCACCGCGTGTTCCAGCAGCGCCCGCGCCCCGGCGTCGTCGAGCCGCAGGGCCGGGTCCTTGGTGAGCAGGCCGTAGATGACCTCCTCCAGCGGGCCCGCGTTCTTCGGCGGCTCCACCGGCTCGGTCATCACGGCGGTCAATGTCGCTATGGCCGTGCTCTTGTCGTACGGCGGCACACCCTCCACCGCCGCGTACAGCAGCCCGCCCAGCGACCACAGGTCGGCCGGCGGACCCGGCTTCTGGCCGCGGGCCCGCTCCGGGGAGATGTAGGAGGGCGCGCCGACGAGCATGCCGGTCGAGGTCACCGACGGGTCGCCCTCGACCTGGGCGATACCGAAGTCGGTGAGGACGACCCGGCCGTCGTCCGAGATCAGCACGTTGGAGGGCTTCACATCGCGGTGCAGGATGCCCGCCTGGTGGGCGGCGCGCAGCACATCGAGGACGGCGAGCCCGACCTCGGCGGCGCGCCGCGGGGTCAGCGGGCCGTCGTCACGGACGGCATCGGCGAGCGAACGCCCCTCGATGAGCTCCATGACGATCCACGGGCGGTCGTCCTCGTCGACCACGTCATAGACGGTGACGGCGCCGTTGCTGCGGATCCGGGCGATCGCCTTCGCCTCGCGCAGCGTGCGGGTGATGAGCCGTCTCTTCTCGTCCTCCTCCACGCTGGACGGGAAGCGCAGCTCCTTGACCGCGACCGTACGGCCGAGGGTCTGATCACTCGCACGCCAGACCGTGCCCATGCCGCCCTGACCGAGGATCTCCCCGAGCCGGTACCGCCCGGCGAGGAGGCGCCCAGTCGAACCCTGCGTCTTCTCAGCCTCCGACATGCGACCCCTCTGCGAATCTACCCACCCTGAACCCACCCTGGGAGAGCGTCCATTGTCTCTCATCCGCGGACCCGGAACCGCCCGGGGTCCGGGGCGCGGCGTGGCGGCCACCGCGGTACCTGCGACCATCTGGAGGTACGCAGGAAACGGAGGTCCGTGTCATGCCCATCTCCGCCATACGATGGCACAGGCGGAGCCGTATGCCGACCGCTGTGGCGCTCACGGCCGCCCTCGGACTCGCCCTGTCCGGCTGCGGAACGGCGGCCACGGAAACGGGCCGGGACACCGGCCCGCGGGCGAACGCGGGCGCGGGCGGTGGTCATGGCGGCGCCGTGCGCACCGCCGTACGCCGCTTGGCCGCGCAGGGCAACGCGCCGGGGGCGGGGGTGCTCATCCGCCGGGAGGGCGGGGGCACACGGTTCATCGCGTCGGGGGTCGCGGACGTCCGCACCGGACGCCGGATCCACCGGAGTGACCACTTCCGAGCGGGCAGCCTCACCAAGACCGTCATCGCGGCGTTGACCCTGCGGCTGGCCGCACAGGGGCGGCTCGGCCTGGACGACACGGTGGAGAAGCACCTTCCGGGACTGGTGCGCGGCCACGGCAACGACGGCCGGAACATCACGATTCGTCAGCTTCTGAACCACACCAGCGGGCTGTTCGACTACACCGAGGACCCGGCACTGGCGCGTCAGCTCTCCGCCGCGGCCGACCGCATCCGCACCCCCGCCTCCCTGGTGCGGACCGCCCTCACCCACCGCCCGTACTTCGCGCCCGGGGTCAAATGGCGCTATTCCAACACCAACTACGTACTGCTGGGCATGGTCGTCCAGCGGGTCACCGGCCGCTCCTACGCGGCCGAGGCCCGGCGCGAGGTGCTCGGCCCGCTGCGCCTGCACGACACCTCCTTCCCCGGCACCCGCACCGCCCTCCCGGCCCCGCACGGCCGCGCGTACACACGGGACAGCGGGGCCCGGAGCGACGGCGACCGTCGCGATGTCACCGACCTCAACCCCTCCTTCGCGGGGGCCGCGGGGGAGCTGGTCTCCACGCTCGACGATCTGAGCCGCCTCCTGTCCGGGCTGCTGCGCGGCACGGTCGTGCCCCGGGCCGAGCTGCGGCAGATGCGGAACACCTCCGCCTCCGACGGCCAGTACGGCATGGGTCTTTTCCCGGTGCGGCTGCCGTGCGGGGTGACGCTGTGGGGCCACAACGGCGAGATCAACGGCTCCTACGCACTGGCCGTGGCCACCCCCGACGGCCGCCACACCCTCACCTACCGGCTCAACAGCACGGCCCGTTCCGGACTGACCGCCGAAACGTCTCTCCTCGAGGCCGAGTTCTGCCCTCGCCGGTAAGACACCGACCTCCCACAGCGAGATCACGCACCTCCTACAGCGGAATGATGTCCGGCGCGCCCAGCCGCGCCGCGTCCGCCGTCAGATCGTCCGGCTGCCGCTGGGACTCGCGCTCGGCCTCCACCCGCTTCTCGTAGTGCTGGACCTCCCGGTCGGTCTGGTCCTCGCCCCAGCCCAGCACGGGCGCCATCAGCTCGGCCGCCTCACGGGCGCAGCGCGTACCGCGGTCGAAGGTCTCGATCGAGATGCGGGTGCGGCGGGTGAGGACGTCGTCCAGATGGCGGGCCCCCTCGTGCGAGACGCCGTAGACGATCTCGGCGCGCAGATAGTCCTCCGCCCCGGCGAGCGGCTTCCCCAGCGACGGGTCGGCCGCGATCAGGTCCAGCACCTCCTGCGTCGCCGAGCCGTAGCGGTTGAGCAGATGCTCGATCCGCGCCACATGCAGCCCGACCTGCCGGCCGATCCGCTCCCGGGCGTTCCACAGCGCCTTGTAGCCGACGGCGCCGACCAGCGGGATCTCCTCGGTGACGCAGGGCCCGACCCGGCGGTCGAGGCCGTGCACCGCCTCGTCCACGGCGTCCTTGGCCATCACCCGGTACGTGGTGTATTTGCCGCCCGCGACCACCACCAGGCCCGGCACCGGATGGGCCACGGTGTGCTCGCGCGAGAGCTTGCTGGTGGCGTCCGACTCCCCGGCCAGCAGCGGGCGCAGCCCGGCGTAGACGCCCTCCACGTCGTCGCGGGTCAGCGGCACCGCGAGGGCCTCGTTGACATGCTCCAGCAGATAGTCGATATCGGCGCTGGAGGCGGCCGGATGGGCCTTGTCCAGGTCCCAGTCGGTGTCCGTGGTGCCGACGATCCAGTGCCTGCCCCAGGGGATCACGAACAGCACGCTCTTCTCGGTGCGCAGGATCAGCCCGGTCGTGGAGTGGATGCGGTCCTTGGGGACGACCAGGTGGATGCCCTTGGAGGCCCGGACATGGAACTGGCCGCGCTCCCCGATCAGCGCCTGCGTCTCGTCCGTCCACACCCCGGTGGCGTTGACCACCTGCCGGGCGCGGACCTCGAACTCACCCCCCTGCTCCAGGTCGTGCACCCGGGCGCCGACCACGCGCTCGCCCTCCCGCAGGAAGCCGACCACCCGCGCGCGGTTGGCCACCTGCGCGCCGTATTTCGCCGCGGTGCGCACGAGCGTGGCGACATAGCGCGCGTCGTCCATCTGGGCGTCGTAGTACTGCAGCGCCCCGACCAGCGCGTCCTTCTTGAGGCAGGGCGCGACCTGCAGCGCCCGCCGACGGGACAGATGGCGGTGGGCGGGCAGCCCGCGGCCGTGCCCGGAGGAGATCGACATGGCGTCGTAGAGCGCGACGCCCGATCCCGCGTAGAGCCGCTCCCAGGCCCGGTGTTTCAGCGGATACAGGAACGGCACCGGTTTGACCAGGTGCGGTGCGATCCGCTCCAGCAGCAGCCCGCGCTCCTTCAGCGCTTCGCGCACCAGTGCGAAGTCGAGCATCTCCAGATAGCGCAGTCCGCCGTGGATCAGCTTGCTGGACCTGCTGGAGGTCCCGCACGCCCAGTCCCGTGACTCGACCAGAGCGGTCTCCAGGCCGCGCGTGGCGGCGTCCAGCGCGGTGCCCGCGCCGACCACTCCGCCGCCCACGACCAGCACATCGAGCTCACGGTCCGCCATCCGGGCCAGCGCCTCGCCGCGCTCGGCCGGTCCCAGTGCCGGTGTCTTCACCGCTGCCTCCCGTTGCGATCGACGTCACGCCGCCCTGCCGATTTTCCTGGCTTTCGCTCTTCCGTGCCATGCCGCTGCCGCGCCCACCGCCGCGACACCGCGTCAACACCTCCCATCAATACTGAATACGAGTCATATTTCCGCTTAGTCTGTCTGTGGGGGGTTTGCGCCATCCGACATCGTCCCGGGAAGGACGACACGACGTCATGCCCGCAGATCTCGCCGTCATCGGACTCGGTCATCTCGGTATTCCTCTCGCCCAGGCCGCCACCGCCGCCGGCGTCCGTACCGTCGGCTACGACCCCGATCCGCGCCTCGCCGCCGCCCTCCGGTCCGGACGGCTGCCCTCCGGCTCGGGCGGCGAGGGCCGGCTGTCCGCCGCCGAACTGCGCCGGATGGCCTCCCAGGGCTTCCGGATCACCGCCGACCCCGCCGAGCTCGGCCGCGTCCGCACCGCCGTGATCTGCGCACCGACCCCGCTCGGGGACGACCGCAGACTGGATCTGTCGGCGGTCGGCGAGGCGGCCCGTACGCTCGCGGCGCGGCTGCGTCCGCACACCACCGTTCTGCTGGAATCGACCGTGTACCCCGGCACCACCGAGGAATTCCTCCGTCCGCTCCTCGAGGAGGGATCCGGGCTGCGGGCCGGGCGCGACTTCCACCTCGCCTACTCCCCCTGCCGCCACGACCCGGGCAACCGCGCCCACGGCCCCGCCAACACCCCCAAGGTCATCGGCGGCCTCACCCCCGCCTGCACCGAGGCGGCCGCCGCCTTCTACGGCCGCTTCACCGAAAAGATCGTCCGGGCCCGCGGCACCCGCGAGGCCGAGACCGTCAAGGTCCTGGAGACCAATTACCGGCACGTCAACATCGCCCTGGTCAACGAGATGGCGGTGTACTGCCATGACCTCGGCGTCGATGTGTGGGACGTGGTCCGCTGCGCCGAGACCAAGCCGTTCGGCTTCCAGTCCTTCCGCCCGGGCCCCGGTGTCGGCGGCCACGGCGTGCCGGTCGACCACGGCCATATGGCCGACCAGCAGCGCGGCCTCGGCCTCCCGCTGCGCATGGTGGAACTCGCGCAGCAGGTCAACGGGCGGATGCCGGGCTATGTCACCCGCCGCTGCACGGCCCTGCTCAACGAGTACGGGAAGTCGGCACGCGGCGCGCACGTCCTGCTGCTGGGCGTCGGCTACAAGGCCGACGTCGCCGACGCGGAGGGCTCGCCCGCCCGGGAGATCGCCTCCCGGCTGATCGAGCTGGGCGCCCGGCTCAGCTACCACGACCCGCATGTCGCGCGATGGCGGGTGCTGGGGCGCGAGGTGGAGCGAGCCGACTCGGTGTACGAGGCGGCGGCCGACGCCGACCTGACCGTCCTGCTGCAGCCCCACCGCACCTACGACCTGCAGGGACTCGCGGTGAAGGCCCAGCTACTGCTGGACACCCGGGGGGCGGGACCCGCGGGGACGGCGCACCGGCTCTGACCAGCCCTGACCCTCGCTTGGTCAACGCCGCCGCATACGCCGCGGCCGGAACGCGGCCGCCAGCACGATCAGCGCCGTCCCGCCCAGTACGAAGATCACCGCGCCGGACGGCACCGACCGCACATCCGCCGTGAACGTCATCGGCGCACCCCAGGGCAGTCCGTCGGCGGTGGTGTAGAGCTGGGCGGTCAGCCGTACCGGGCCGTTCGCGTACGCCTTCACCCGGATCCGCACCGTACGGCTCACCGCCCGTGACGCCCGGACCGGCATCGCGCGGTCCCGGGCGTTCAGCCGCTCGGGGCGGCTGGAGAGGACTCGCAGCTCCACCCCGGTGAGGTCCTGCTGCAGTCCGTTGTCGACGGTGACCGGGATGGTCGCCGAGCCCCCGGCCACCACCACCATGGACTTCGGCACCAGCCGCACCGACGCGATCGAGGCGGTCAGATAGCGGGACACCCCCCGCTGGTACGAGGCCGCGCCCGACGAGTCGGCGCGCCAGGCGGTCGCGACGGAGCGGGCCAGCGCGGCCCGGACGGACGCGAAGGTGGCCCGCGCGTCCGACAGCACCTTGGCCAGGGCGCGCATCCGCCGCCGGTCCCGTACCACCGCCGCGAGCCGGGCGGGCGGCAGCTCGGAGGCGTGCCGGGCGAGCGGATAGCCGTCGAAGCCCCGCAACCGCCCCGCCGTGGGCTTGCGCAGCGCGGCCGCGAATCCGGCCGGTTCCAGCCACCCCGCCTTCCGGCCCTCGGCCACCACCGTGAGCAGCACCCGGGCGACCGCGAGCGGCATCCGGCGCGGGGGCACCATCACCAGCTCGCGCCGGGCGTACGGCAGCTCCCGTGCGGCCGTCAGCGTCTCGGCGAGCAGCCGCTGCCGCAGCAGCAGCCGGGCGGGCTCGCCGGAGGCGCCCGCGGCCGGGTGGCTCGCGAAGAGCTGGGCGGCGATCGCCGCGTCGTAGCGCAGCGCGGTCGTCCCGCCCTCGAGCGAGACGGCGCCGTCGTCGGTGGCCCCTTCGGAGACCAGCTCGCCCTCGGAGGCCACCCCGGCGCCGGAGGCGAGCACCGTGTCCAGGCCGAGCTCCTTGGCGTACCGGGCGATCCCGTCGTCCAGCTCACCGCCCGCGGGCCAGCCCACACCGGTACGCGCGTGAACGCCCAGCGCCCGGTCCACCACGCTGCGGCCGGTGCGGGAGGCCCGGCGCAGCAGACTCGCGAGCGGGGCGCCGCCGCCGCGGGCGAGCGAGGCCAGATCCGGGTCCGCGTACGGCAGCTCGATCACCTCCCGGCCCCGGACCGCCCTGCGGAGCGCGGCCAGCCAGTCCGCCGCCGCCTCGCCGCCCTCACCCTCGATGGCCTCCTGCGGATCGCTGTCGCCGGGCGTACGGGCCACCCGGTACCCGGCCGCCATGGCCCGCGCCTGGACGATCAGATCCGGGTCGAGGACCCAGGTGACCGGCTGCCCCTTGCCCATCTCGACCAGCCGCCGCAACCGGCCGCCCGGCCCGAAGGCGGCGGTCAGCTCGTCATCGCGGAAGACCGGCAGCACGCTGTCCTGGGTGCGCAGGGTCAGCGCCTCCATTCGCGGAGTGTCGAGGACCGGCCACAGCACGGTGGTGCGCAGCGGCTCCAGCCGCGTGGTGTCGGGGTACGCGGACAGATGGGTGCGGGTCAGCCCGAGCACCGTCCCGGCGGCGGCGCCGCCCGCGCGGACGACATCTACGGTGAGCGCGTACGACCCGGCGTCGTCCAGCTCCAGGTCGGGGACGGGCACGGTGAGCCGGAAGCCGCGCTCGGCGCCGGTCGGCAGCGCGGCGAGGCGGGCCGTGCGGCCGGGCACCTCGGGGCCGTCGGCCCGGGTCAGGGGCGCGCGGCGGGCGACGGCGGAGAGCCCGCCGCGGGTGTCGATCGCGCCGGACGCGCCGATCCGCACCCCGATATGCGCGGGCCCGAGACGCCGCCCGGAGGTATTGGTGACCCGCCCGGTGATCCTCAGGTCGCCACCCTGGCGGATCACCGCGGGGGTCAGGGAGGCCAGTTCGACGGACACGGGGTACGACCGCGAGGGGCTCTGCGCCGGGGTGACGCCGTACGAACGCGACGGGCCCTGAGGAGCTGTCATGGCGCCGTACGAACGCGATGGGCCCTGCGCCGCGGTGACGCCGTACGTCTCGCGGCCGGGCGCCGGGCCCACGGCCTCGGCGGGCCCGGTGGGCGTCACCGGTACGGAAGTGATCGCGACCAGGATCGTGGTGACGGTCGCGACGACCGCCCGCCCGTACGTCCCGCCGCACCCCACGACCACCACCTCGACGCCCGCGTCTGCCGTCCGCCCGCGCCGCACGGGACCGACGCGGTGTCACCAGCCCACCACGCCGGGGACGATGCCGCACGCTCAAGACCCCCACCCCGGGGAGGGGTCTTGGGAGACCCCGGGCCCTGGGGAGCCTGGCGGGACCCGCCCCGGGGCGGGTCCCGCCAGCACGGCGCGGCCCTAGGCATCACGCCCGCACGGCGCGGCCCGGTCTGTAGCCCCGAGACATCACACCCGCACGGCGCGGCCCGCGACGTCACACCCGCACGTGCGGCCCCGTGCCATCGCACCCGTAAGGTGCAATCCCGGGCTGTGGCCCCGGGGCGTCACGCCCGCACGCCCCGACCCGAGACGTCCCGCACGTACGGCCCCGGGGCGTCAGCCACACAGGTCCGGCCCGCGGCGGGCCACACCCGCACCGTGCGATCCCAAGGCATCACACCCGCACCGTGTCCGGCCGACGAGGCCGTGCGTCCATCGCGGTGCGCAGTGAGGCGAAGTCCTCCACACAGCGGCCGGTGCCGATGGCGACACAGTCCAGCGGGTCGTCGGCCACCAACACGGGGATGTTCAGCTCGCGCCCCAGCCGTACGTCCAGACCGCGCAGCAGGGCACCGCCGCCGGTCAGCACGATGCCGCGGTCCATGATGTCGCCCGCCAGCTCGGGCGGGGTTTCGTCGAGCGTGGCCCGGACCGCCGCGACGATGCTGTCCACCGGCTCGGCGAGGGCGTGCCGTACCTCGTCCGCGGTCAGTTCGAGCACCTTGGGGAGCCCGGTCGCCTGGTCGCGGCCGCGGATGGTGCAGCGGTCCGGCGGCAGCAGCGCCTGGGTGTCCTCGGGGTCCTCGCTCTGGCCCGGGATGAACACCTCGACATTCCGCTCGGGCCGCCGGACGGCCTCCGACACCCGGGGCACGGACAGCGACCCGGCGGGCGAGGCGGATCCGATGGAGACCTTGATCTCCTCGGCGGTCCGCTCGCCGATCGCCAGCGCGTACTGCTTCTTCACATAGGAGGTGATCGCCACATCCATGGAGTCGCCCGCGGTACGCACCGACCGGGCGGTGACGATGCCGCCCAGCGAGACCACGGCGACCTCCGTCGTACCGCCGCCGATGTCGACGACCATGCAGCCGGTCGGCTCGCTCACCGGCAGCCCCGCCCCGATCGCCGCCGCGATGGGCTCCTCGACCAGATGCACCTGACGCGCCCCGGCCTGAGTGGCCGCCTCCATCACCGCGCGCCGCTCAACGCCCGTGATTCCGGAGGGCACGCAGACGACCACACGGGGACGGGCGAGCCGGCGGCTGCCCATCACCTTCTTGATGAAGTACCGCAGCATGCGCTCGGCGATCTCGAAATCGGCGATCACGCCATCGCGCAGCGGTCGCACGGCGACGATGTTCGTCGGCGTCCGCCCCATGGTCTCCTTGGCCGCCGAGCCCACCGACAGCACACTGCCGTCGGCTGTGTTCACTGCCACAACCGACGGCTCATTGAGCACGATGCCCCTGCCCCGTACGTACACCAGTGTGTTGGCGGTGCCGAGGTCGATACCCATGTCACGCCCATTGAACGACTTGTTCTGCGCCATAAGTTGACATTATTGCTTATGCCGGATTCTGTCCCGGCACTGATGTCATTCGCACCACCGTACGGCTATGCCGCTGCTACCTTGCGGTCGTGATCGCGTCCGCGGCTTCCGCAGCTCAGGCCCCACGACCGGCCCATGGTCTCGCGGCGGGCATCGCGGCGGCGCTGCTCGGGGCGCTGGTCTTCGGCTTCATTCAGGGGAAAATCGGCCACCGCGGCCAGGAGGTCGGCTACTGGGCGCTGTGCATCGGGCTGTTGACCGGCGCCGCGCTGGGCAAGCTGGGCGGCCGCGCGCCACTGCTGGCGCTCATCGGCATACCGCTCGCGGTGGTCGGCGTCTCGGTGGCGCAACTGCTCGGCGTCGCGGTGCTGATGGGGGACGAGAGCTCCTGGCCCACCACGGACACCCTGATCGGGCACTTCGGCCTGGTCAGGGACCACTGACGGGATGACATCCTGGGGCGCAACGACATCAACTTCTACGCCGTGGCCGGCGCGGAGAGTTACCTCGTCGCGAAGCGGATCACCGAGTAGCGGCCGACGAAATCCGCATATGCCGGGCCAGCGTGTCTCCGTCCGGTCCCAGCCATGTCACGGACGTCAGACACGACTTGTCTGATTGTCATGCCTGCCTGTTACTTTTATGGCTCGAAAGTTTCCATCCGCGTTCCCAGCCCGCAGCCGCTCATCAGCTCAGCTGCCCCCGGAACGCGGTCTCAACACCTTCATCCCCGGGGGAATTCCATGAGCCAGAACTGGCAGCAGCCACAGCAGCCGGGTGGCTACCCACAGCAGCCCGGCGGTTACCCGCAGCAGCCCGCCCCGCCCCAGCAGGCCGGTGGCTACGGCACCCCGCAGCCGGGCTACGGCTACCCGCAGGGGCAGCCCCAGCAGCCGCAGCAGCCCCAGCCGCAGTACGGCGGCGGCTTCCCGCCGCCCGCGCCGCCGGTCGGCCGTCCGGGCAACCCGATGCTGGCGGTGGGCGCTGCCATCGTGGCCACTCTCGTCGGCGCGTTCCTCTACGCGTTCCTGCTGAGCGCAATGGCGGACACGGACAAGACCCCGCCGGAGGTCACGCAGTTCGGCTACGCCGGTGTGGTCGTCGGTGCGCTCATCGGTCTGGCGATCGCCAAGCTGGGCGGCCGCAACACGGGGCTGTGGGTGGTCGGCGCGGTGCTGGCCCTGGCCGCGGTGTTCCTCGGTGAGCTCTACGGCTACGCGATGATCCTGCACGATGTGATGAGCAACTACGCCGACAAGATCGGCGGCGGCGCCAGCAGCCAGGTGCTCTCCTCGAACGAGATCTTCTTCGACCACTTCAGCGACCTGTGGAAGTCGTGGAAGGAAGACTCGGACGCGCTGACCTACATCCTCATGGCGCTCGCGCCGGTCGCCGCGGTCAGCACCGCGTACCGGATCAGCAACCGCTGACCGCACGCGCGACGCGCACACAGCGACGCAAAGGAAGGCCCCGACCGCGATGCGGTCGGGGCCTTCCCCTTGCTGAAGAACGTCCCGCTGTGAAGAACGTCCCGCTGTGAAGAACGCTCAGCCGTGAAGCAGGCTCAGCTCTTGTCGCGGGCCGACGGGGCGACCGTGACCTCGACCCGCTGGAACTCCTTCAGCTCCGAGTAGCCGGTCGTGGCCATGGCCCGGCGCAGCGCACCGAAGAAGTTCATCGAACCGTCGGGGATGGAGGAGGGGCCGAGGAGGATCTCCTCGGTGGAGCCCACCGTGCCCAGGTTCATCCGCTTGCCGCGCGGCACCTCGTCGTGCACGGCCTCCATGCCCCAGTGGTGACCGCGGCCCGGTGCGTCCGTGGCCCGCGCCAGCGGGGAGCCCATCATCACCGCGTCCGCGCCGCAGGCGACGGCCTTGGGCAGATCGCCGCTCCAGCCGACGCCGCCATCGGCGATGACGTGCACATAGCGGCCGCCGGACTCGTCCATGTAGTCCCGGCGGGCGGCGGCGACATCGGCGACCGCGGTCGCCATCGGCACCTGGATGCCCAGCACATTGCGGGTGGTGTGCGCGGCGCCGCCGCCGAAGCCCACCAGCACACCGGCGGCGCCGGTGCGCATCAGATGCAGCGCGGCCGTGTAGGTGGCGCAGCCGCCCACGATGACCGGGACGTCCAGCTCATAGATGAACTGCTTGAGGTTGAGCGGCTCGGCGGCGCCGGAGACATGCTCGGCGGAGACCGTGGTCCCGCGGATCACGAAGATGTCGACGCCCGCGTCCACCACGGCCTTGGAGAACTGCGCCGTGCGCTGCGGGGACAGGGCGGCGGCGGTCACCACGCCCGCGTCCCGCACCTCCTTCAGGCGCTGGCCGATCAGCTCTTCCTTGATCGGCTCGGCGTAGATCTCCTGCATCCGGGTGGTCGCGGTGCGCTCGTCCAGCTCGGCGATCTCCGCCAGCAGCGGCTCCGGGTCCTCGTAACGGGTCCAGAGCCCTTCCAGGTTCAGCACCCCGAGGCCGCCGAGCTCACCGATGCGGATCGCGGTGCGGGGCGAGACCACCGAGTCCATCGGCGCGGCCAGGAACGGCAGGTCGAAGCGGTAGGCGTCGATCTGCCAGGCGATCGAGACCTCCTTGGGGTCCCGGGTGCGACGACTCGGCACAACGGCGATGTCGTCGAACGCGTACGCCCTGCGGCCGCGCTTGCCGCGCCCGATCTCGATCTCAGTCACGTGGGTGCCTTTCCCTGTTCACGAACAGCCGTCCCAGTATCCCTGCCCGGACCTGCGCAGGGTCGCCCGGGTGAACGGCGCGGGTCAACGGCCGGAGTAGTTCGGCGCCTCGGTGGTCATCTGGATGTCGTGCGGGTGGCTCTCCTTGAGACCCGCCGAGGTGATCCGCACGAAGCGGCCCTTCTCCTTCAGCTCCGCCACATTGGCCGAGCCGACATAACCCATCGACGCCCGCAGACCGCCCACCAGCTGGTGCGCGACCGAGGCCAGCGGACCGCGGTAGGGCACCTGGCCCTCGATGCCCTCGGGGACCAGCTTGTCCTCGGAGAGCACGTTGTCCTGGAAGTAGCGGTCCTTGGAGAACGAGCGGGCCTGGCCGCGCGTCTGCATCGCGCCCAGCGAACCCATGCCCCGGTAGGACTTGAACTGCTTGCCGCTGATGAAGACCATCTCGCCCGGCGACTCCTCGCAGCCGGCCAGCAGGCTGCCCAGCATCACCGTGTCCGCACCGGCGGCGATCGCCTTGGCGATATCGCCCGAGTACTGCAGACCGCCGTCGCCGATCAGCGGCACCCCGGCCGCGTGGCAGGCCCGAGCCGCTTCGTAGATCGCGGTCACCTGCGGCACGCCGATGCCCGCGACCACGCGCGTGGTGCAGATGGAGCCCGGGCCGACGCCGACCTTCACTCCGTCCACCCCCGCGTCGATCAGCGCCTGGGCGCCGTCCCGGGTGGCGACATTGCCGCCCACCACATCGACCGAGACATTCGACTTGACCTTGGCGATCATGTCGAGGATGCCCCGGCTGTGGCCGTGTGCGCTGTCCACGACCAGGAAGTCGGCACCGGCCTCGACCAGCGCCTGCGCCCGCTCGTACGCCTCGTCGCCGACGCCGACGGCGGCGCCCACGACCAGCCGGCCGCCCGCGTCCTTCGCCGCGTGGGGATACTTCTCGGCCTTCACGAAGTCCTTGACCGTGATCAGGCCCTTGAGCAGGCCCGCGTCATCGACCAGCGGCAGCTTCTCGATCTTGTGGCGGCGCAGCAGCTGCATCGCGTCCTCGCCGGAGATCCCCACCTTGCCGGTGACCAGCGGCATCGGGGTCATGACCTCGCGGACCTGGCGGCCCCGGTCGACCTCGAAGGCCATGTCACGGTTGGTGACGATGCCGAGCAGCTTGCCCACCGCGTCCGTGACCGGCACACCGCTGATGCGGAACTTCGCGCACAGCGCGTCCGCCTCGTGCAGCGTGGCGTCCGGCCGGACCGTGATCGGGTCGGTGACCATGCCGGACTCGGAGCGCTTGACCAGGTCGACCTGGTTGGCCTGGTCCTCGATGGACAGATTGCGGTGGAGCACGCCCACCCCGCCCTGCCGGGCCATGGCGATGGCCATCCGGGACTCGGTGACCTTGTCCATGGCGGCGGACAGCAGGGGCACATTCACCCGGACATTCCGAGAGACCCTGGACGAGGTGTCGACCGCGTTCGGCAGCACCTCGGAGGCGCCCGGCAGCAGCAGCACGTCGTCGTACGTCAGCCCGAGCATGGCGAACTTCTCAGGCACTCCGTCGACGTTGTCAGTCATGACACCCTTCCAAATGGTCTTGCCCCAGCGCGGACTCCCATGCTAACGGGCTCCCCGAGTGCCTCATTCCGCCCTGTGGATAACTTCTCAGTGAGCTGCTGAATACGGAAGGCACAACGAGGTAACGAGCGCGACCGGGGACCGGCAGGCCCTCGGATCACTGCTCGGCGAGCGCGCGCAGCCTGCTCAGGGCCCGGTGCTGGGCGACCCGCACCGCTCCGGGGGACATGCCGAGCATCTGGCCGGTCTCCTCCGCCGTCAGCCCGACCGCGACCCTCAGCAGCACCAGCTCGCGCTGATTCTCCGGAAGGTTGGCCAGGAGCTTCTTGGCCCATTCCGCGTCGCTGCTGAGCAGCGCCCGCTCCTCGGGCCCCAGCGAATCGTCCGGCTGCTCCGGCATCTCGTCCGAGGGGACGGCCGTGGAGCCCGGGTGGCGCATGGCGGCCCGCTGCAGATCGGCGACCTTGTGGGAGGCGATGGCCACGACGAACGCCTCGAAGGGCTTTCCGGTGTCGCGGTAGCGCGGCAGCGCGCACAGCACC
Organism: Streptomyces sp. 11-1-2; assembly: GCF_003595545.1. Taxonomy (NCBI): domain Bacteria; kingdom Bacillati; phylum Actinomycetota; class Actinomycetes; order Kitasatosporales; family Streptomycetaceae; genus Streptomyces; species Streptomyces sp. 11-1-2. Next base: position 6,568,828 of record NZ_CP022545.1, on the reverse strand, counting down.
GCGAGACAGACCTCCTGCGCGAGGTCGTCCACGAAGTGGCGGGCATCACCCGGAAGTCGGGACAGCCTCGTGCGGCAGTACCGCAGGGCCAGCGGATGGACCAGGGCCAGCAGGTCATGAGTGGCCTGCTCGTCCCCTTCGACGGCGCGCCCGACGAGGGCGCCGATCGGCCCCGTGCCCCCGGGAGCGCCCTTGGCGGCTCCTGGGTTCTCGTCGTTACGCGGCATCCATCCATGGTGCCTCGGGCCGGGTGGCTCCGTGGCACCGCGTCCGTAGTTGTGCGCTGAAGCGTTATGAGCAGGTGCGCCGGCTGTCGTCACGTCCTGCGCTCTCCCCTCACGCCCGACCGACTCGTCCCCGAGGAACTCCACACCTTCAAGGATGCGGCATAGCGCGGGGAACTGGTACAGGCCACCGCGACAGGGCCCGCCGCGCACGCTCTCGCCCCGCCCGCCACCCGGCGGGCGGGGACCGTAGCGCCCCCGCTGCGCAGCACGTCAGAACGGTCGTGGCCGAGTCAGCGGACCAGACCCCAGCGGAACCCGAGGGCCACCGCATGGGCCCGGTCGGACGCGCCGAGCTTCTTGAACAGCCGGCGTGCGTGCGTCTTGACCGTGTCCTCGGACAGGAACAGCTCACGGCCGATCTCCGCATTGGAGCGGCCATGGCTCATGCCCTCGAGCACCTGGATCTCCCGCGCGGTGAGGGTGGGCGCGGCGCCCATCTCGGCCGAGCGCAGCCGGCGCGGGGCCAGCCGCCAGGTGGGGTCGGCGAGCGCCTGTGTCACGGTGGCGCGCAGCTCGGCGCGCGAGGCGTCCTTGTGCAGATAGCCACGGGCGCCGGCGGCCACGGCCAGCGCGACGCCGTCGAGGTCCTCGGCGACCGTGAGCATGATGATCCGGGCGCCCGGGTCGGCGGAGAGCAGCCGCCGCACGGTCTCGACCCCGCCGAGACCGGGCATCCGTACGTCCATCAGAATCAGATCCGAGCGGTCGGCGCCCCAGCGGCGGAGGACTTCCTCGCCGTTGGCCGCCGTCGTCACACGCTCGACGCCGGGCACGGTCGCCACCGCACGGCGCAGCGCCTCTCGGGCAAGCGGGGAGTCGTCGCAGACGAGGACGGATGTCATGGCCGTCCTCCGCAGCTGATGCGCGTCACCTTGAGCCTCCAGGCTGGTACATATCGTCACCTGAGCGATTGACAGCCCCGGATATCTGTCCGAGAGCTTTACCCATCAACCGCCTCCGCACTCTCAACGACGGTCACCCGAAAGAGTTACGGGGTTCGGCGGCCACCTTCGACACTCTACGTGAGGGCCCGGACACGGAGCAGCTTCGTCGCACAGGTCGCGCCCTTCGCGTCTCCCCCATAGGGCAGCCCCCGAGGCAGTCCCTTCGGTGGCATTTGGCGACCTTGCTTCCAATTTGCCGGTCTGTGTGGCTAGATTCGCAATGAGTCATATTTACATCTACTTACACCGTAGATGTACGACCCAGGACGCAGCGTCCGCAGCCGATCGCATCGAGGAGATAAGGCAATGGCAGATTTCTCCCGTCTTCCCGGCCCGAATGCCGACCTGTGGGACTGGCAGCTCCTGGCCGCGTGTCGCGGGGTCGACAGCTCGCTCTTCTTCCACCCGGAGGGGGAGCGCGGCGCTGCCCGCAGCGCACGCGAGATGTCGGCGAAAGAGGTGTGCATGCGCTGCCCGGTACGAGCGCAGTGCGCCGCGCACGCCCTCGCCGTACGCGAGCCTTACGGAGTGTGGGGCGGACTGACCGAGGACGAGCGCGAGGAGCTCATGGGGCGGGCACGCCACCGAGCGGTCGCCGGCACCGGAGCCCCCGGAGCCTGATCGGAGTCCGGTCGCAGCCAATCGAAGAAACGTTCCTTCTGCCACCACCCGGTGCGCGAACGCCCGCCGCTCACCTGTGGGCCGCCTGCTCCAGCCGGTCCAGCGTCGCCGCCACCGCCGGGACGCGGGCGAGGTCGGGCAGGGTCAGCGCCACCACTTCCCGGCGCACCGCAGGTTCCACCTCCAGCGTCGTGGCGCCCTTGGCACGTACGGACTCCAGCGCCAGCTCGGGCAGCACCGCGACCCCCAGCCCGGCCCCGACCAGGCCGACGACCGTCGGATAGTCGTCCGTCGCGAAGTCGATCCGCGGCGTGAACCCCTCGGATTCGCACACCTCCACCAGATGCCCCCGGCAGCGCGGACAGCCCGCGATCCACGGCTCCCCGGCCAGCTCGGCGATCCCCACCGCCCCGGCGCCCGCGAGCTTGTGCCCCTCCGGCACCACGCCCACCAGCCGGTCGTTCAGCAGCGGCCGCAGGACCAGGTCGTCCCACTCGGCACCGCCCGAAGCCTCCTCGCTCATCTGCGGATACCGGAAGGCCAGCGCGATCTCGCAGTCGCCCGCGCGCAGCATCTCCACCGAGCCCGGCGGCTCGGCCTCCACCAGCGAGACCCGGGTCCCCGGATACGCCGCGCGCATCTCGGCGAGCGCCATGGGCACCAGGGTCGAGCTGCCACTGGGGAAGGACACCAGCCGCACCCGGCCCGCCCGCAGCCCGGCGATCGCCGCGACCTCCTCCTCGGCGGCGGTCAGCCCGGCCAGGATCCCGGTGGCATGCCGCACCAGCGCCCGGCCCGCCTCGGTCAGCCGCATCTCCCGCCCGCTGCGGATCAGCAACGGGGTGCCCGCGGCGCCCTCCAGGGCCTTCATCTGCTGGCTGACGGCAGGCTGGGTGCAGCCCAGCTCGCGGGCGGCGGCGGAGAAGGAACCGGTGGCGGCCACCGCGCGCAGCACCCTGAGATGGCGGGCCTCGATCATGCCTCCGAGCATAAGCGACCCTTGGGTATGGTCCGGGATATTACGTCGACGCTTTGACCGCCCTGCCCTACCGTGCGGTCATGCTGCAAACTCCAGCCGTTCTCACGGTGAATCTGGGCCGCGCGACGCCGACCGACTACAGCGACTGCCCCACCGGCACCGGTATCGACAAGCGTCCCGTCGAGCGCCCGGTACGGGTCGCGGCCCCGGGGCCGAAGGGCCAGGGTGGCAGCGGTCTGTCCGGTGACTCGGTCTGCGACACCCGCCACCACGGCGGCGACGACCAGGCCGTCTACGCCTACGCCCGCGAGGACCTCGACGTCTGGGAACAGGAGCTGGGCCGCGAGCTGGCCAACGGCGTCTTCGGCGAGAACCTCACCACCAGCGGCATCGACGTCAGCGGCGCCCTCATCGGCGAGCGCTGGCGGGTGGGGAGCGAGCTGCTCCTGGAGGTGACCTCACCGCGGATCCCCTGCCGTACGTTCGCGGGGCGGCTGGGCGAGCGGGGATGGGTCAAGCGGTTCACCCAGGCCGCCGTCCCCGGGGCCTATCTGCGGGTGCTCGAACCCGGCGAGGTCCGCTCGGGCGACCCCGTCGAGATCGTGCACCGGCCCGACCACGAGGTGACGGTCGCCTTCCTCTTCCGCGCCGAGACCACGGAGCGGGAACTGCTGCCGAGGGTGCTGGTGGCGGGCGACGCACTCCATCCGGAGGCGCGGAAGGCCGCCCTCAAGTACCGGTCCAGCTGACGGAAGTGTTCATTCCGGCCCAGATCGCTCACGGTCCCGCTCGGCGGTCCACCAGGGCCTGCCGTGGCCGATAACGTGCGCGTATGACGACTGCATTGATTACCGGAACCACCGCGGGCATCGGGGCCGCCTTCGCGGGCCGGCTCGCCGCCGACGGGCACAATCTGGTGCTCGTCGCACGCGACGAGAAGCGGCTGCGGGAGCAGGCGGCGGATCTGCACGACCGGCACGGCGTGGAGGCCGATGTGCTGGTGGCGGACCTGTCCGAGGATGACGGAATCGCCGCGGTCGAGGCCCGCCTCAGGGACCGCACCCACCCGGTCGATCTGCTCGTCAACAACGCCGGTTTCGGCAACCGCGACCGCTATCTGGAGGTGCCGATCACCGATGAACTGCGGATGCTGAAGCTGCACTGCGAGGCGGTGCTGCGACTGACCAGCGCGGGCGCCGAAACGATGCGCAGCCGCGGCCGCGGCGGGGTGATCAACGTGGCCTCGATCGCGGCCTTCTTCCCGCGCGGCACCTACGGGGCGAGCAAGGCGTGGGTCGTGCAGTTCACACAGGGCGCGGCAAAGGACCTGGCGAGCGCGGGCGTACGGCTGATGGCGCTGTGCCCGGGGTTCGTCCGTACGGAGTTCCACGCGCGAGCGGGAATCAAGCGGGAGAGCGTGCCGAGCTGGATGTGGCTGGACGCCGACCGGCTGGTCACGGCGGCCCTGAAGGATTTCGCCCGGGGCAAGTCGCTGTCCATCCCGGACCCGCGCTACAAGGCGATGACAAGCCTGGCCAAGCTGGCCCCGCGCTCGGCCCTCTCCACCCTCTCCTCCAAGGTCGGCCGCCCCCCGGCCAAGGCATAGCTCTCCCGGGATTACCCGCCCCGAAACCGCACCAGCGCCTCCGGCGGACAGCCCCCACCCCGCCCCTTCCCGAAACCAGGGGGCTCCGCCCCCTGGCCCCCCACCGGGGCTCCGCCCCGGACCCCGCTCCTCAAACGCCGGAGAGGCTGAATAGCGATCCGCCCCGGACCCGGTCTTCAAACGCCGGAGGGGCTGAATTCTCGGCCCCCGGGCTGAACGTGAGCCGGACAGGCGCCCGGTGCCACCGGCGGGTGGCCGCCGACGAGACGGGAGGGGGTGGGGTCGCAGGGGTGGTGTCCTGGACGCTTTCGCATATTTGTGGCGCCAACCCCCGGCCCACCCCACGCCCCCGGGCACCGGCGCCGTAAATATGCGGTCCAGGGCGCCGCACCGGAGACCCCACCCCCGCCACCCACCACGCACCCCACCGCGCACCCCGCACGCGCCGCACCGGAGGCCCCACCCCCGCCACCCACCACACAACCGACCGCGCACCCCATCAACCACCACACACCCGCACCGCGGGACAAACAGCGAAGGCGCGGCCGCCCCCCAGGGCGGCCGCGCCTTCGCACAGCAGCGACGTGCAAACGCAAGTGCGTCAGTGCGCGTGACCGTGACCGTGGCCCCCGGCGTCAGCCTCATCCTCGGCCGGCTTCTCGACCACCAGCGTCTCGGTGGTGAGCAGCAGCGAGGCGATCGACGCCGCGTTCTCCAGCGCGGAGCGGGTGACCTTGACCGGGTCGATGACGCCGGCCTTCACCAGGTCGCCGTACTCCTCGGTGGCCGCGTTGTAGCCGTAGCCCTTCTCGAGCTCGGCGACCTTCGAGGTGATGACGTAGCCCTCGAGACCGGCGTTCTCGGCGATCCAGCGCAGCGGCTCGACCGCGGCGCGGCGGACGACCGCGACACCGGTGGCCTCGTCGCCCTCCAGGCCCAGGCTGTTCTCCAGCACCTTCGCGGCGTGGACCAGCGCGGAGCCACCACCGGAGACGATGCCCTCCTCGACCGCGGCGCGGGTCGCGGAGATGGCGTCCTCCAGGCGGTGCTTCTTCTCCTTGAGCTCGACCTCGGTGGCCGCGCCCACGCGGATCACGCACACGCCGCCGGCCAGCTTCGCGAGCCGCTCCTGCAGCTTCTCGCGGTCCCAGTCGGAGTCCGTGGCCTCGATCTCGGCCTTGATCTGGTTGACGCGGCCGGTGACCTCGTCGCTCTTGCCGCCACCGTCGACGATCGTGGTGTCGTCCTTGGTGACGGTCACGCGGCGGGCGGTGCCCAGCACGTCCAGACCGACCTGGTCCAGCTTGAGGCCGACCTCTTCGGCGATGACGGTGCCGCCCGTAAGGGTGGCGATGTCGCCGAGCATGGCCTTACGGCGGTCACCGAAGCCCGGGGCCTTCACCGCGACGGCGTTGAAGGTGCCGCGGATCTTGTTGACGACGAGGGTCGAGAGGGCCTCGCCCTCCACGTCCTCGGCGATGATCAGCAGCGGCTTGCTGGCGTTGGCCTGGATGATCTTCTCCAGGAGCGGCAGCAGGTCCTGGATCGAGGCGATCTTGCCCTGGTGGATCAGGATGTACGGGTCCTCGAGGACGGCCTCCATCCGCTCCTGGTCGGTGACCATGTACGGCGAGAGGTAGCCCTTGTCGAAGGCCATGCCCTCGGTGAAGTCGAGCTCCAGGCCGAAGGTGTTGGACTCCTCGACGGTGATGACACCGTCCTTGCCGACCTTGTCCATCGCCTCGGCGATCAGCTCGCCGACCTGCTTGTCCTGCGCGGACAGCGCGGCCACGGCGGCGATGTCGGACTTCTCGTCGATCGGGCGGGCGGTGGCCAGCAGGTCGTCCGAGACGGCCTTGACCGCCGCGTCGATGCCCTTCTTGAGGGCGGCCGGGGAGGCGCCCGCGGCCACGTTCTTCAGGCCCTCGCGGACCAGGGCCTGGGCCAGCACGGTCGCGGTGGTGGTGCCGTCACCCGCGATGTCGTTGGTCTTGGTCGCCACCTCCTTGACGAGCTGGGCGCCCAGGTTCTCGTACGGGTCCTCGACCTCGACCTCGCGGGCGATCGTGACACCGTCGTTGGTGATGGTCGGAGCACCGAACTTCTTGTCGATGACGACGTTGCGGCCACGGGGGCCGATCGTCACCTTGACGGTGTCCGCAAGCTTGTTGACGCCACGCTCGAGGGCGCGACGGGCGTCCTCGTCGAACTTCAGGATCTTCGCCATGAGTTGCGTATGTCCTCTCAAACGAACCGCGCCCCGACCCCGGTTTCAGACGCGGGCACCGGGGCACGGCTCATAGGCAAAACTTCGGTGATTACTTCTCGACGATCGCGAGGACGTCGCGAGCCGAGAGGACGAGGTACTCCTCGCCGCTGTACTTCACCTCGGTGCCGCCGTACTTGCTGTAGAGCACGACGTCACCGACGGAGACGTCGAGCGGAAGGCGCTTGCCGTCCTCGAAGCGGCCCGGGCCCACGGCCAGGACGACGCCCTCCTGGGGCTTTTCCTTGGCGGTGTCCGGAATGACCAGGCCCGAGGCCGTGGTCTGTTCGGCGTCGAGCGGCTGGACCACAATGCGGTCCTCGAGCGGCTTGATGGCAACCTTGGAGCTGGTGGTCGTCACGATCCGACCTCCCCCTTCGGAGATCTCACGGGGTCAACTGTCTGAGGTGGCGACCAGGTGGATCCGTCGTCGCGGGTGCCGGACCTGCCCGTCGCTGTATCTCTTGGCACTCATCGGTCCCGAGTGCCAGCCTCGACATTATGACGCGGTTAGCACTCAGTCAACTAGAGTGCCAAGCGACGTGGTGGCGAGCCCCCGCTCGCCACCTCCTCACCGCCTTACGGCCGCCACGCTCCGGGGGGGCTGCGACCACGTCCCGACTCTCTCCGGAACCACGGGCACTCCGCGCAGCCCCGCCCCGCTCCAGAGCCCCAGGCCGTCTGCGCGGCCCCTCCCCCCAGGCGCCGTCACACATAGTCCTCCAGCCGCCCGATCGTGAAGCCCTGGGCCTGGATCGCCCGCACCAGCGCTGTGATCCACTCGGTCATCGACTGCCCCTCAAGCTGCTCCGGCCCCCGGAAGTGCGCGAGGATGATGTCCCCCGGCAGCAGATGGTCGCCGGAGCGGTAGGCCAGCCCGTGGGTCTCCATCTCGGCGCGCCACAGCACCACGGTCCGCGCGCCGCAGAAGCCCGCCGCCTGCAGCGTCGTCTCGTCGTACTCCCCGAAAGGGGGACGGAAGAGGCGCGGCTGTTGACCGAAGCGGTTCCACAGGATGTCCCGCTGGCCGCAGATCTCCCGCACCTGGTCGTCGTAGGCCATACCGGCCAGGCTGGGGTGGGTGAGGGTGTGGTTCTCCATGGGATTGCCGAGCCGGCGCAGCTGGTCGAAGTAGTCGTAGTGGTCCCCGATCACGTTGTCGGTAAGGAACGCGGTGAACGGCAGCCCGAGCTCGCGGGCCTGCTCCACGAAGCGCGGGTCCTTCTCGATCCCGTCGTCGATCGTCACGAAGACCACCCGCTGGTCGGTCGGCACCTGCCGCACGATCGGCGGCAGCCCCCACTGCTGCGGCCCCGACCGCCCGAGCGCGGGCTTGACGGCGGGCGGGGCCGGAGGCCGCTCCAGCGGCCGGTCCAGCCCCCAGCGGCGGTAGGCGTCGGAGGCGCCCACCGGGGCCGAGCGCGACAGCGCGGAGCCCGTGCCGGACGTCCCCGCGGCCGGGGGCGAGGCGGACGCCGAGGCGTCACCGGAGCGCGGCGGCACGTCCGGGAACGCGCCGTCCCGGGCCTCACCCTCGTACCCCTCGTACCCCTGCCCGGACGACGCCGATGGCCGCCGCTCCGGCTCCCGTCCGGACGGCGGCTGCGAGGGCGACGGCGGGTCGTCCAGCCGGGAGGCGAGGGAGGGCGGCGGCATGGGAACACCGTGACGGGAGCCGGTGTGCGGCTCGGTGGCGGCGCCGAGGGATCCGCAGGCCGTGAGCACGGCTGCCGCGCCGACGAGAACCAGACAGCGAGGAAAACCAGTCTTGATCATCATCACATAAGCGATCTTCGGTCCAGGGGCGCGCATATGCGCGCCGTACGCGGGCGAATGCGCTCACGGGAGCGGGGAGAATGGGCCATGTGGACGTTGACGCCTTCGACTCACTGCTCGGCGACGAGGGGCAGGCGCTGCTCTCCGGGCTCCGCGACTACGACCCGGCGAAGGAGCTCGCCACCGCGACGCGGCTGCGCCGGGACCACCCCCCGGCGCTGGTCTCGGCGGCCCTGACCCAGGCCACGCTGCGGCAGCGGGCGGTGGCCAAATTCGGCCCCGAGGACGCGCACCGCATGTACTTCACGCCGAACGGCGTCGAGCAGTCCACCCGCACCTCCGTCGCCGCGTATCGCGCCGCCCGCTTCGCGGAGTTCGGCGTCCGCCGCATGGCCGATCTGTGTTGCGGCATCGGCGGCGACGCGATCGCGCTCGCCCGCACCGGGATCTCCGTACTCGCCGTCGATCGCGATCCGCTGACCTGTGCCGTCGCCCGCGCCAACACCCAGGCGCTCGGCCTGGCCGAACTCATCGAGATCCGCTGCGCCGATGTCACCGACATCGACACCCGGCCCTTCGACGCGGTCTTCGTCGACCCGGCCCGGCGCGGCGGCCGGGGCCGCGTCTTCGACCCCGAGGCGTACTCCCCGCCCCTCTCCTGGGCCATCGAGGCCGCCCGCACCACCCCGCGCGCCGCCCTCAAGATCGCCCCCGGCGTGCCGCACGAGGCGGTCCCCGAGGACGCGGAGGCCGAGTGGATCTCGGACCACGGCCAGGTGAAGGAGGCCGTCCTGTGGTTCGGCACCGCCCGCCCCGGGCTGCGCCGCGCCACCCTTCTGCCGAGTGCCCACTCCCTCGTCGGCACCCCGCACCTTCCCGCCCCCGAGCCCGGCCCGGTCGGCCGCTGGCTCTACGAGCCGGACGGGGCCGTCATCCGCGCCCATCTCGTCGCCGATGTCGCGGCCCGCGTCGGCGGTCGGCTGATCGACCCGACGATCGCCTACATCACGACGGACGAGCTGCGCCCGACGCCGTTCGCCACCGCGTACGAGATCACGGATGTGCTGCCGTTCAACCTGAAGAGACTCAAGGCGCTGCTGCGGGAGCGGGAGGTCGGCATCGCCACCATCAAGAAGCGCGGTTCGGCGGTCGAGCCGGAGCAGCTCCGCAAGAAGCTCCGGCTCGAGGGCGGAAACGCCTGCACCATCGTGCTGACGCGCTCGAAGGGCTCCCCCACGATGCTCCTGGGGCACCCCGCCTAACACGGCCACGACCGCCGAGAAAGATCGAAGCCGAACGGAAGTTGCGGAATTTCCCTAAACCCGGCTCCAGTCCATGAGGCCGCCCGCACCGGGGAGTTAGGGTCAACGCGTCGACGCGACAGCGTGTTCGGTCCCGACGAAAGAGCGTGTGAGTATGACGGCATCCGCCACCGAGAGCGGCGCCAAGCGAACGTTCACCGTGCGCGCCGGAGAAGCGAGCGGTGACCGCATACGGCTGAGCGTCTACGACATGCTCATCGGTCCGATCTATACACCGCGCGCCTTTTTCTACCGGGAGACGCTCGACGGCGAGGCGCTCCGCGCCTCCCTTGCCAGGACATTGCGCAACTTCCCGATCCTTTCCGGCCGCATGAAGAGGGATCCCGACGGCGGCCTCAGTGTGCTCTGCGACGACGGCGGTGTGCGCTTCGTCGAGGCATACGCATCCGAGCCCATGCCGGACTACGGGCCTCGTCATACGGCGAAAAAGGGGCTGGAGCGCCATCTCAGTCACGCCATGCCGTTCTGGGTGGTTGACCACGATACGCCGCTTTTCACGGTGAAGCTCACTCATATGAAGGGCGGGGGCTCCATCCTGGGCCTCACGATGAACCACGCCGTGGCCGACGGGTCCAGCTATATGAGCTTCCTGGAGAGCTGGGTGAACGAGCACCGGGGCCTCGGATACGCCAAACCCAGCCACGACCGCGGCGTCATCGACACGCTCGGCGCGTCGGCCACAGGTGACACCCGTACGGGCGGCGCCCATTTCACCGTCACCGGGCGAGCCCAGAAGGCCGCCTTCATCGGCCGCGCCCTGATGGGCAGCCTCGGCAACGTGACGACGGTGACCACCCGCTTCACGGCCGCCGAACTGGCCACGATGAAGGACGCCGCGATGGCCGACCTCGCGGGCACGAAGCAGTGGGTGTCGACCAATGACGCGCTGACCGCCCATCTGTGGAAAGTGCTCGGCGAATTGCGTGACCGTCCCGACGCGAGCGAGGAAAGGCTCGGTCTCATCGCCGACTTCCGTTCGTTCACCGGCGAAGCCATACCGGATGACTACTGGGGCAACGCCGTCACCAACACCCGGCCCGGAATGACCGCGGCCGAACTGCGCGCCCGCCCTCTCGGCGAGGTCGCCGCGGCGGTCCGCGCGAGCCATGCCATGAACACGGAGGAGAGGATCCGCGAGGAAACGGCGTTCCTCCGCGCCGAACGCGATGCGGGGCGCTTCAAGCGCGTCATGAACACCATGGCCCTGGACGCGTTCGACAGCACCATCGCGATCAACAACTGGTCGAAACTCCCCTTCTACCGCATCGATTTCGGCCAGGGCGCCCCCTTCTGGTACGACTTCACCTCGATCCCCATTCCCTCGACCGTGCACATAGCGCCGACCCCTGCCGACCAGAACGGCGCCCGCGATGTACACATGGCACTGCCCCGCACCCAGGTCCGGGCCCTTCAGGAGCCGTCCTGGGCGAGCCGGTTCCACCGTTACGCGGAGTCCGGCGAGACATTTCCGCTGACTTTCATGGACGCCAAAGCCAAGCGGTAAGGAAAGCGGCACGGAAAGTCGCGCGACCGTAAAGCGCCGAGGCTAACCCTCGCCGTCCTCCTCCTTGCCCGCGAGTTCGAACCAGACCCCCTTCGCGTACGTGCCGACCGTGTCCCCCTGCGCCGTCCCCCACGCGTCGGCAAGGGCCGCCACCAGTCCGAGGCCGCAGCCATGGAGACGATCGCCCTCGGGGAGGCGTGCGGCGGTGGGGAGTTCGGCGGAGGCGTCGTAGACCAGGACGCGGAAGCGGGGCGGCTCGATCACCACGCGCAGCATGAGGGAGTCGCCCTCGGCGTGCAGAAACGCGTTGGTGGCCAGCTCCGAGGTGCACAGCGTCGCCGTGTCGACCAGTTCCTCCTGCCCCACGGAGTTCAGGACGCAGGCCACGAAGTCCCGGCAGACCTTGGGGGAGGTCGCGTGGCGACTGCTCTGGAGGGTGTAGACGTACGGGTCGCTGGAGGGAACGGGCGGGCGGCGTGGGGGACGGTCGTCGGACTCGTGATCGGAATCCATGGGGCAACTCCCTGTGAGGGGGCCGACAGCGCGCGTACCGTTACGGCGATCAACGCGCAGTAGCGGCAACGGCACCTACGGTAGAGGTCGTCACCTAACTAGTGCCACCAGATCGCCGAAATTAGTGAGTAGATAGACCCATTCGTGGCCACGCGCCACACTGGGTGACGACCCACGAGAAAGGCAGGCATGGCTTCGAGGACCACCATCACGGCACGTCAACGCCGACTTGGCACGGAGCTTCGGAGGATGCGCGAGCACGCGGGTCTCACCATCCAGGAAGCGGCCGACCGGCTGGGCACCAACCGCTCGCATGTCACCAACATGGAGCTGGCACGGTTCGGCGTCAGCGAAGAGCGCGTACGCACACTCGCCGCCAACTACGCCTGCCCGGACAAGGCATACGTCGACGCGCTGGTAGCGATGGCGACCGAGCGCAAGCGTGGCTGGTGGGAGGAGTACCGGGGGACACTCGGCGCCGCCGGTCTCGATCTGGCGGAATTGGAGTACTTCGCCACGAGCCTGCGCGTGGTCGAGCTGATGCACATCCCTGGACTCCTCCAGACCGAGGACTATGCCCGGTCGGTACTGAGCACGGCCGTACCCGGCTGGTCTGCCACAGAGCTCCGCCGAAGACTCTCCCACCGTATGAAGCGCCGGGACATCCTGGACCGGGACGAGCCTCCACCCTGCACATTCATCATCCACGAGACCGCGCTCCGCGTACGGTTCGGCGATCGGCGCGTGCTGTGCGCGCAGCTCGACAGACTGCTGGAGTCCTCGGACCGCCCGAACGTCTCCGTTCGGGTTGTCCCGATCGCGGCCGGAGGATTCCATGTCGCCGGTATCTCCGTCACCTACGCCACAGGTCCGGTGCCGCAGTTGGATACCGTTCAACTCGACGTCGCGCAGGACGCGGCGTTCCTCGACGGGGAGTCCCAGCTTCTGAACTACCGGGCGGTCATGGACCGGACCGAAGAGCTGGCGTTGTCAGAGAAGGAGTCACGTGACTTCATCCGCGAGACCGTTCAACACATGTGAGGGCGAAAGAATGTCCGAGGCCAACTGGCGCAAGTCGTCATACTCCGGCGCGGGGGACGGAAACTCCTGCATAGAACTCGCCCTCATAGGCACGACCGTCGCCCTCCGCGAGAGCGACGACCCCCGCACCGTCCTCGCCACGACCCCCGTGAAGCTGGGAGCCCTGCTCAGGTCCATCAAGGCGGGCGAGCTCGATCACCTCGCGGCGGCATCGAAGGCGTAAAGGACCTACGTCCAGGGGACCAGGTGCGGCCCCACCATGAGCGGAGGCCGGTGCCGGGGCCGCGGCGTTACGGTCGGCAGTATGGAACCGGCCCGCACCGACCTCGATCTTGACGCCTATCTGGCCCGTATCGGCTGGACGGGCGACCGGCGCCCCGCGCCCACCGCGGAGACGCTGCGGGCGGTGCATCGGGCACACCTCACGTCCATCCCGTTCGAGAACCTCGAGCCCCTCCTCGGCTCGGCCCCCTCTCTCGCCTTCCCCGACCTCGAGGCCAAGCTGGTCCGCAGCCGGCGCGGCGGTTACTGCTACGAGCACAACACGCTGCTGACCGCCGCCCTCACCGCGCTCGGCTTCGGCGTCACCGGCCTCTCCGGCCGGGTCCGGGTCGGAGCGGCCCCCGGGGCCGTCCGTCCGCGCACCCACATGCTGCTGCTGGTCGAGATCCCGGGCGAGGAACGGCGTTATGTGGCCGATGTGGGCTTCGGCAGCATCGGCAGCCTCCTGGAGGCCGTGCCGCTCGTGGCCGGCACCGAGTTCCACGACGGCCCCCGCCGCCATCGCTACGTCCGCGAGCCGCACCCCGGGGGGCTGGAGGACCTGTGGGTGTTCCAGGCGTTCCTCGACGGCTCCTGGCAGGACCAGTACGCCTTCACCCGGGAGCCCTGCCACGCGTCCGACTACGTGGTGATCAACTGGTACGTCGCCACCAGCCCGCGTTCGCCCTTCCAGCACAGCCTCTACGTCCAGCGCACCACCCTGGACCGCCATCTCTCCCTGTCCGGGCGGACCCTGGTCGAGACCGGCTCCGACGGCACCCGTAAGGAGCGCCAACTCGCCGACGGCGACGAGGTGCTGGGCGTTCTCGCCGCCGACTTTTGCATCGAATTGCCCCCGGACACGGTCCTGCCGGGCTGACCCCTCCGCCCACCGCGCCCACGACTCCCCCACCACGCCGGGCCGTCCAGTCCCTTCGACCGAGGAGAAACAGCAGGTTGCCGACTGTTGATTCGGTTGTTGGCCGTGGTTGGCCAGGGTGTCGCTCGATGGGGTGAACGGGACCGCTTGTGGGGGTGTTGGGGGCGTGGGGAATGCATGATCGGTGGTGGCGAGTTCGTTCGAGACGGCCGAGGGGGGGTGGCTGGTGGCGCGCAAGCGGGGGAGGGGGCGCGAGCTGCGTGTGATAGCTGCCCCGTTCACGGTGGCCGCTCCGTGCGGGGCGCGGATCCGGGACCGGCTGAAGGATCTGACGGCGGCGGATGTGAAGGTCCTGACGCTGGTCGGCGAGCATCTGGGCCACCACCAGCGGGCCGATCTCGCCTCACGCGTCCGGACGGGGAACGTTCCGGCGCGGCAGACCGGGCGGGCAGGGCGGAAGAAGCGGCTGACGGCGGTGTCCTCGTCACGGTGGGCGGGTGCGATGACCCGGGTGTCGGAAGACCAGTACCGGCTGTCGATGCGCTGCCTGATCGATGAACGGGCCGGTCTGCGCTGCCGCATCCGGAAGATCGAGCAGCGGCTGGCGGTGGCGTGCGGGCACAGGCAGGGCCGAGTGCGCGGGTATGCCGACCGGGCTGAGCGCTGGCAGAAACAGCGGCACCTGAGCAAGCTCCAAGCCCGGCTGGCGGTGGTGGAGCAGCAGATCGACCAGGGGCGACCGTCGGTCACGGTGGGCGGGCGCCGGCTGGCCAGGACCCGTCACCGCCTCGCGGAGACCGGCCTGGCCGAGACCGGCTGGCGGGAGAGGTGGGATGCGGCGCGGCTGTTTCTGACCGCCGACGGCGAGTCCGGGGCCCCGCACGGCAACTACACCATCACCGTCGACCCCGCAGATGGCTCGCTCACTCTGGTGCTGCCAGAACCCTTGCGATATCTGGCCAACGCCCCGCGCGGCCGCTACCGGCTCTCCTGCACGGTCACCTTCCACCACCGCCGCCCGGAGTGGCTGGACCGGGTCAGCGCCCACCGGGCCGTGCGCTACGACATCGTCCATGACCCCGCCCGCGACCGCTGGTACCTGGACGCCTCCTGGTCCACCAGCACCACCCCACCCCCCCCAGCCCGGAAGAGATCTGGGCGTCCGGCGCGAGGCTGCTCGCCGTCGACCTCAACGCCGACCACCTCGCCACCATCGTCCTCGACCCACACGGCAACCCCATCGGCGAACCCCACACGATCCCGCTAAAGTCAACCGGCCCCACCACCACACAGGACGGACGCCTGCGAGCGGCCGTCACCCGCCTCATCGCCCTCGCCCACGAGCACGACTGCGCCGCCATCGTGATCGAGAACCTGGGCTTCTCCGACGCCCGCACCACCGGCCGGGAGACCATGGGACGCGGCCGCCGGGGCAAGGCCTTCCGCCGCACCGTGGCCCAGATCCCCACCGCACGCTTCCGCGAACGACTGCGCTCCATGGCCTGTCACCAGGGCCTGGCCGTCATCGCCGTCGACCCCGCATACACCTCGATCTGGGGCGAGAGGTACTGGAAGAACCCACTCCAGCAGCAGACCAAGACCACCGTCACCCGGCACCACAGTGCCGCTGTGGCGATCGGACGGCGTGGCCTGGGACACAGGATCCGGCGTCGGCCAGGCGTGACCGCACCCGACCAGAGGATCGGGCGGCGGAGAGCTACCGGCCAGACCGCATCCCTGCCCAGGCCACGCGGGACCACGAGCCCACCCAGGACAGCGGGCACGCCCCACCAGGGCGGCAAGACCCGACCGCGCCGAAGTGACCAACTCGTGCCGCTCCCCGACCTCGAAGACCGTTCGCGAGGTCACCAGGCCCCAAACAGCCTGGTCTGTGATGAGTTGGCGGACACCGGCCAACTTCCATAGGAGCGGTGGCTCTCCACACCGGCCCCGGTCATGGCACGATCATCCCGCGAATGGGCCGATGGGAGGATGGCAGAGACGGATGGAACATGAGTAAAGACAAACTGTCCGTATCGGACCAGGATCTGTCGGATCTCATCAAAGACCTTGAGGGAATGCTCAGTTACCTTGAGGAACAGATCGAGCGTCTCGGCCACCTGAAGCAGTCGGTCGACCCGGACGACCACAAGGGGCCCGCCGCCGCCGCGTACAAGAAGCTGGAGCGCGACGCCTATATGGACGCCGTGCGGATCAGGCAGCTACTGACCCGCATCGAGGAGGCGGCCAAGCAGCGCGGGGAGAGCCCGAACGAGCGGTACGAGGAGCTGCGGCACCGCTTTCAGTCACTGCAGAAGCCGTCGTCGCAGAAGCCGTCGCCGTAGGGGGAGCCGGGACCGCGCGTGTCCGGACCACACGTGCCCGGATCGCGGGTGTCCGGACCGTGGGCAGCCCGGCCGTGGGTATCCGGAACGCCGGTGCCGGGGCGGAGTTCGCGGCTGACCAGGCGGTAGTAGTCGATCGCCTTGGCCATGCCGAGCGCCCCGGCGACCGCGAAGACGATGCCGATACCGGCGACGGTGCCAAAGCTCTCCGTACCGATGTCCGCGAAGACGGCGAACCCGCCCAGCGCCAGCCCGAGGCAGGTCAGCACGATGGACGGACCCAGCCAGAGGAGCGCGCCGCCGGAGACGCGCCAGTGCGGCAGCGTCTGGGGATCACGCTCCAGCTCCGCCCAGTCGCGGAGGCACGCGCCCACGAAGACGTCGCGCCGGATGCCGGATGCCACCCCGAGGCTGGAGGGGACCGTGGCGCCCAGGGCCAGACCCAGGAAGATCACGCCCAGCACGTGCTCGATGATCTCGCCCTTCACCAGGAACTGGAACCCCGAGACCGCGAGGCTCCACCCCAGCGCGAAGACGAGCGTGGACAGCCACAGCAGCAGCGCCCGATGCGGCGCCAGGTACCACCGCGCCAGCGCCCCCATCGCCCGCGCCCGCTCGTCGAGCAACCCGGCGCGGTCCTTCCACGGCCGCTCGTCCGGGCCGGGCGGCGGTGGCGGAAGCTCGATGGGCGGCGTCATGACGTCCTTCCTCACGGCACTCATGGCACTGCTGGCACGCACGTCACTCGTGGCACTCACAGCACAGCGGGATACGCCGACGCAGTCTCTCAGCTCACGCGGTCACTCCTCATGCGAAGCCCCGCTTGACCTTCTCACTGATGTGAGGGTTTCACGATGCCCATCAAGCGAACCGAACCGAACCGCCGCACCGCACCTATGAGGTGAGCTCTGATGGACAACCAGCTCTTCGACTACAGCCCCATCGTCGAGCGCGAACCGATCCACTGGCCGGACGGCGCCCGCGTGGCCTTCTACGTCGGGCTGAACGTCGAGCACTACCAGGTCGACCGCCCCTCGACCAGTATCTTCGCCGACACCAGGGCGCTGGCGCCCGACCCGCTCAACTACGGGTGGCGGGACTACGGGCCCCGGGTGGGAATCTGGCGGCTGATCGAGAGCCTGGACCGGCACCAGGTGCGGGCGAGCGTGATGCTCAACTCCGACGTCGCCGAGCGCTACCCCCAGATCATCCGGGCCGGCCGCGAGCGGAACTGGGTGTGGGCGGCGCACGGCAAGAACAACTCGATCCTCCAGGCGGACATGTCCCCCGAGGAGGAACGCGCCTACCTCACCGAGGTGATCGACACCATCGAGAAGGCCACCGGCAGCAGGCCGCGCGGCTGGCTGGGACCGGCGCTGACCGAGACCTTCCGGACCCCGGAACTCCTGGCCGAGCTGGGGCTGAGGTACGTGCTCGACTGGGCCAACGACGACCAGCCGTACCGGCTGAACGTGCCGGGCATGCTGAGCGTGCCGTATTCGATCGAGGTCAACGACGTCCAGATGTTCGTGGGCAAGAGCCTCAGCGGGGCGGATTTCGTCCGGATCGTCAAGGACCAGTTGGACCAGCTCTACGCCGACGCGGCCACCAGCGGCCGGGTGATGTCCCTGGTGCTGCACCCGTTCGTGATCAACCAGCCGTTCCGGCACAAGTACGTGGACCAGGCGCTGGAGTACGTCGTGAACCACCCCGGGGTGTGGGTGACGACCAGCGACGAGATCGCCGAGCACTACGCCGGGACGGCGGTGACGGCGTGACGGCGGTGACGGCGTGACGGCGGTGACGGCGTGACGGCGGTGACGGCGTGACGGCGGTGACGGCGAGGCTTTGGCGGACGCCGAGACTCTGGCTCTAGCGGGCGAGCAGCTCCCGCAGGTGCTTGGCGATGTCGGCGGGTGCCTCCTCGGCCATGAAGTGGCCGTAGCCCACGGTGTGGTGCTCCAGGTCGTCGGCCCAGGCACGCCACACCGCCGCCGCGTCATAGCCGAGGGCGGCGCCCCAGTCCTGCTGGAGCACGGTGACCGGCATCGTCAGCCGGCGCCCGGCGTCCCGGTCGGCCCGGTCGTGGTCGACGTCGACACCGGCGGAGGCGCGGTAGTCGGCCACGATCGAGGGCACCGCGGCGCGGCAGGCGTCCAGATAAGCGGTGCGGACCTCGGCGGGGATGGCTCCCGGGTCGCCCGCCCACAGGTCCAGGAAGTGGCCGAAGAAGTCGTCGGGGCAGGCGGCGATCATCCGCTCGGGCAGCCCCGGGGGCTGGGCCATCAGATAGAGGTGGAAGCCGACCGCGGCGGTGGTGCCGCGCATCACGTCCCACATGTCGAGGGTCGGCAGCACGTCCAGGCAGGCGAGATGGCTGATCGCGGCGGGGTGGTCGAGGCCCGCCCGGAAGGCGACCAGGGCGCCGCGGTCATGCCCGGCCAGGGCGAACCGGTCATGGCCGAGGGCGCGGGCCAGGGCGACGATGTCGGCGGCCATGGTGCGCTTGGCGTAGGCGGCGCCGTCGGCATTGGTGTCGGCGTCGACATCGGCATCGGCATCGGCATCGGCAGTGGCGTCGGTGTCGGCGGCCGGTTTGTCGCTGGCGCCGTAGCCGCGCAGGTCGGGGCAGATCACGGTGTGGTCGGCGGCGAGGTCGGCGGCGACATGCCGCCACATCAGGTGGGTCTGCGGGAAGCCGTGCAGCAGCACGAGGGGACTGCCCGAGCCCGCGACGGCCGCGTACAGGGACACGCCGTCGGCGACGGGGACGCGCCGGTAGTCGAAGCCGGGGATGAGAAGGCCCATGTTTCCGCCCTTGCTGTGGATGGTCCGGGTGACCAGGTGTGACCAGGTGCCTGTCAGCCTGCCGGGTGCGGATGAGCATCCGATCAGCGCGCTACGGTGACCGCATGCGGGTCGGGTTCGGGGTGCTGGGGCCGGTGGTGGCCTGGGACGCCGACGAGCGCGCCATCGCGTTGAAGGGGCCACGGCACCGCGCGGTGCTGGCCCGGCTGATCGTCGCCCGCCGTCGCGTCGTACCCGTATCCCGGCTGGTCGACGACCTGTGGACGGAGCCGCCCCCGGGGGCGGTCGGCGCGGTGCGTACGTTCGTGGCCGCGCTGCGCCGCGCGCTGGAGCCGCAGCGCCCGCCCCGCACCCCGGCCCGGCTGCTGGTCACCGAGGGGCCCGGATACGCGCTGCGCGCCGATGCGGACGCGGTGGACGCCTGGCGCTTCGAACAGGACGTGTCCGCCGCCGCGGCCCTGCCGCCGGACGGCGCACTGCCCCGGCTGGAGCAGGCACTGGGCCGGTGGCGCGGCCCCGCGTACGCGGAGTTCGCCGACGAGGACTGGGCCCGGGGCGAACGCGCCCGGCTGGCGGAGCTGCGGCTGCACGCCGTCGAACGGCAGGCGGAGGCCCGGCTGGCGCTGGGCCGAGCCGCCGAGGCGGTCCCGGACCTGGAGGCGCATCTGGCCGAACACCCCTGGCGTGAGGGCGCCTGGCGGGCGCTGGCCCTCGCGCTGTACCGCACCGGCCGCCAGGGCGACGCGCTGGCGGTCCTGCGCCGGGCCCGGACGCTGCTGGTCGAGCAACTGGGCGTGGACCCGGGCCCGGAACTGCGCCGCCTGGAGACGGACATCCTCGACCAGGCGCCCCACCTCGACCCCGCCACGGCCCGGGGCGGAGCGGCCGCCCAGGTATGGGCGGAAGCGGCCGCCGCCTACGACCGCACGGTGGCCTCCGGCGCACGGGCCCGTCTGGAGTCCACGGTCGGCCTGCTCCGCGACCTCTCGATGGCGGGGGGCGACGGCCTGCGGACGGCCCGGCAGCAACGCGTGGCCGCCGTCGCGGCGGCGGAGGAACTGGGCGACCCGGAACTGACCGCCCGGGTCATCGGCGCCTACGACGTCCCGGCAATCTGGACCCGCCTGGACGACCCGGAACAGGCGGCGTCGATCGTAGCCGCAGCTGAACACACCTTGGCCGCGCTCGCGGCCGGTCCCGGGGTGCCAGACGAAGGGGCCCCTGGCGTCGAGCCCCCTGGCCACGGAGCGCCCGGTCGTGGGGCGCGTGGCCATGGGGGGCCTGGCCATGGGGCAATCGGCCCAGGGGCGCCCGGCCCCAAGGCAACCGGCCAGGAGTCCTCAGACCACGAGGCGCCCGCTCACGGGGCCTCCGGCCATGGGGCGCCCAGCCATGAGACAACTGTGCACGGGACGCCCGATCACGAGACAACCGGCCCCGGCGCGCCCGACCACGAAGCACCGGGGCGCGCGGTGACCGGGCATGAGGGCCGCGGTCACGAGGCGCCAGGCAACGAGGTCCCCAGCCATGGGACAACCGCTCACGAGACCCCCACCCACAAGGCAACGGATCACAAGGGCCCTGCTCACGAGGACCCCGGCCACGGGGCAACCGGCCGCGACACGCTTGGCCACGGCGTGCCGGAGCGCGCGGTGACCGGGCATGAGTTGCCCAGCCGCTGGGCCTTCGGCCACGAGACCGTCGGGCCCGGGAGCACCGCCCCTGGGGGGAACCTCGGCGCGCCCGGCCACAGCACGCTCGGGCACGGCCCTACGGGCAACGCAGTCCCGCGTCATGAGGCGGTGCGGGCGCGGCTGTTGGCCACGATTGCCGTCGAGTCGCGTGGCGGTCGTTCCGAACGTGGCCGCCAAGCAGCCCGGCAGGCCGAGGAGATCGCCCGGCGGCTGGATGATCCCGCGCTGCTGGCGTTCGCCCTCAACGGCGTCTTCATGCAGACCTTCGACCACGCGGGGCTGGCCCCGCGCCGGGACGCGACCGGAGCCGAGCTGATCGCCCTGTCGGCCCGGCACGGCCTGGTCACCTTCGAGGTGCTCGGCCATCTCATCCGGCTCCAGGCCCGCAGCGCGCTCGCGGACTTCGCGTCGGCCGACCGGCACGCGGCCGCCGCCGACCGTCTGGGCCAGCGCCATGAGCGGCCGCTGGTAAGCGTGTTCACTGAGTGGTACCGGGCACTACGGCTGGCCGCGACGGGGCAGGCGGCCGAGGCCGAGGCGGCCTACCGGGACGCGGCCACACGGCTGGACGGCGCCGGGATGCCCGGTCTGGAACACGGTCTGCTGCCGCTCGCGCTGCTCTGCCTGCGCGTGGAACAAGGGCGGCCCGCCCCGACCGACGCGGACCTCGACTGGGGGCCGTACGCGCCCTGGGCCCGCCCGCTGGTACTGCTGGCCCGGGACCACCGCGCCGAGGCCGCGGCGGCGCTGCGCGCGGTCCCGGAGCCGCCCCGCGATCTGCTGCTGGAGGCCCTGTGGTGTCTCACCGGCCGGGCGGCCATCGCCGTCGGCGACCGCGAGACGATGGCGCGCGCCCGCACCGCCCTTGCCCCGGCGGCGGCCGAGCTGGCCGGGGCGGGCAGCGGACTGCTCACCCTGGGCCCGGTCTCCCGGCACCTCGCCGATCTCGCCCATGCCCTCCGGTGAGGGCGTGGGGTACGCCGGGGGCACGGGGTACGACCGGGGACGGCACCGTCAGGGGCCGTACAGCCGGGGCGCGCGGTACGGCCGAGGGCCGCACAGCCAGGGATCAGGACACGGCCAGGCCCGCCGCACAGCCAAAGCGCAAGACACAAGCCGAGGCCGCCGTACAGCCAGAGCACGCGGTACGGCCGAAGGCGCGCCACACAACCGAGGCGCGCCGCACAGCCGAGGCGGGCCGTAATGGCCAAGGCGCACCGTATGGCCAAGGCGCGCCGTGTGGCTCAGCTCTCGTCCGTGAGCGCCTCGAAGCGCCAGCGGTGCACCGCGCGTCGGGCCAAGTCCTCCCCCGGTTCGGGGAGTTCCGGCAGGCCCGGGGTGTCGTAGGCGCCGTCCCACCAGGTGATGACGAGGACGCGGTCCTCGGGCGCGCGGAAGGTCTCACGGCGCAGCGGGGCCGGGTCGAGGGGCTGGCGGGCGGCCCACGCCAGCATCTCCTCGCCCTTCCCCGCCACGGCTCGGGCTTCCCACATCAGCGCGACGGTCATGCGTACAGGTTCTTCCGGCTCAGCTCGTGCACATGGTCGTGGGAGTGTGAGTGGGCGTGGGCGTGCGCGTTCGGGTCCGGGACATGCGGATCGGTCACCGGAAGCGAGGAGTCCGCCGACAGGTCCCAGGCCGAGGCGGACCGTCCCCGCGCCACCATCTCCGCGCCCAGCGCCGCGACCATCGCCCCGTTGTCCGTGCACAGCTTCGGCCGCGGCACCCGCAGGGTGAGGCCCGCGTCCTCGCAGCGGCGTTCGGCCATGGCCCGCAGCCGGGAGTTGGCGGCGACGCCACCGCCGATCATCAGATGCTCCACGCCCTCGTCCTTGCAGGCGCGGACGGCCTTACGGGTCAGCACGTCCACGACCGCCTCCTGGAAGGAGGCCGAGACATCGGCGACCGGGACCTCCTCGCCCGCCGCCCGCTTCGCCTCGATCCAGCGGGCGACCGCGGTCTTCAGCCCCGAGAAGGAGAAGTCGTACGCGGCATCCCGCGGACCGGTCAGCCCGCGCGGGAAGGCGATCGCGTCCGGATCGCCCTCGCGGGCGATGCGGTCGATGACGGGGCCGCCGGGGAAGCCCAGGTTCAGCACCCGGGCGATCTTGTCGAACGCCTCGCCCGCCGCGTCGTCGATGGTCGAGCCGAGCGGGCGGACGTCGGAGGTGATGTCGGGCGCGAGGAGCAGCGAGGAGTGGCCGCCGCTCACCAGCAGCGCCATCGTCGGCTCGGGCAGCGGCCCGTGCTCCAACTGGTCGACGCAGATGTGGGAGGCGAGGTGGTTGACGCCGTACAGCGGCTTGCCGAGGGCGTAGGCGTACGCCTTGGCGGCCGAGACGCCGACCAGCAGCGCGCCCGCGAGCCCGGGGCCCGCGGTGACGGCGATGCCGTCGAGGTCGGAGGCGGCGACCCCGGCCTCCTTCAGCGCACGCTGGATCGTGGGGACCATCGCCTCCAGATGGGCGCGGCTGGCGACCTCGGGGACGACACCGCCGAAGCGGGCGTGCTCGTCCACGCTGGAGGCGACGGCGTCGGCGAGGAGGGTGTGGCCGCGGACGATGCCGACGCCGGTCTCGTCGCAGGAGGTCTCGATGCCGAGGACGAGGGGTTCGTCAGCCATGGGTCTCGGTTCCTTGTACTGAGGTCGCGGGGTTCGCGGTGTTCGCGGAATTCGCTGTGTTCGCTGTGGACGCGCTGGTCTCGGTGGACGCGCTGGTCTCGGTGGACGCGCCGGCGTCAACGGGCGCGCTGGTCTCGGTGGGCACACCGGCCTCGGGGGACACACCACTCTCGGGGGACACACCAGCGTCGCCGTCCGCGGCAGTCGCGATGCCCCCCGTCGTCACACCCGGCGCCGCCGGGTCGGACAGCCGCATGACCAGGGCGTCCACATTGCCGGGCTGGTAGTAGCCCCTGCGTATGCCGATGGGCTCGAAGCCGAAGCGCTCGTACAGCCGCTGCGCGCGGGCGTTGTCGACCCGCACCTCCAGCAGCACCTCACGGCATTCGAAGGCGGTGGCGGCCGTAAGGAGGTCGGTGAGGAGGCGGGCGCCGAGGCCGGTGCCCCAGTGGTCGCGGGCGGAGGCGATGGTCTGGACGTCGCCGGTGCGGTCGAAGACGGCGAGCCCGGCGTATCCGACCAGCCGGGGCCCGCTCTCCGCCACCACGTAGTGCCGGGTCGCGTCCCGGCCCCTGGCGTGGGCGAGCTCGGACCAGAACATCCCCCGCGACCAGGCGTCCTCGGGGAACAGCTCCTCTTCGAGCTCCATCACCCGGTCCAGGTCCCACCAGCGCATCTCGCGCAGCGTCACGGTCGCGCCGCTCACTTCGGGGTGACCACCTTGTAGTTGGCGGGCACCTTGGCGTCGGGCCGGCGCAGATACAGGGGCCGGGGCGGCGGCAGCTCCTCGCCGCGCGCCAGCTTCTCGGCGGCGAGCGAGGCGAGCGCCCCGGCCGACTGATACTCCGGCATCCCGGGCGGTACGTCGGCGAAGGACGCCGGGTAGAGCAGCGCGCCCGCGCCGACCACGGGCAGCCCGGCGACCCGCTCGGCGAGATCGGCGGGGTGGTCGACGGCGGGCTCGGTGACGCGGGTCCGGGCGTCGTCGTAGCGCGCCCAGTAGACCTCCTTGCGCCGCGCGTCCGTGGCCACGACGAAGGGGCCGTCCAGACCGGCCAGCCCGGCGGCGTACGCGATCCCGTCCAGGGTGCACAGCCCGTGGACGGGGATGCCGAGGGCCGACCCGAAGGTGGCCGCGGTCACCAGGCCCACGCGCAGTCCGGTGTACGGGCCGGGGCCCGCCCCGACGACGATCTCCGTCACCGCGGCCAGCTCGGTGCCCGCCTCTTTCAGCGTCCGGTGCACGGCGGGCAACAGCAGCTCGCCGTGGCGCCGGGCGTCCACGTCCGAGGACTCGGCGATCACTGCGGAGCCGTCGTGCAGGGCGACGGTCACGGCGGGGGTGGCGGTATCAAGAGCGAGCAACAGCACGAGAACAGCCTACGGCGCGCCGGAAGGTCGTTCTTTCGTACCGACCTTTCGTACCGACGGTGGAACAGCTCGGTCACCGGTCGGCCGGAGCGCGGCGGGGCGGCGGGCGCCGGTGCTACCGTCGCCGTAAGTGTGTACGGGCCGTCAGCACGTACTGACCGCAGGAGAGGGTTGCCGCCGTGCCAAGGAGCAGTACCGGGCCTGCTGTGGCCGTACTCACCGCCGCCGCGCTGGGCGTCGTCGGGTTCCTCGGCTACCAGGCCGCCGCGACCGCGCCCGACCATCCCACTCAGGCCCGGCCCGGGTCGCACGCCGCCGAATCCAAGAAGAAGGACAAGGACGGGGCGGGGGCGAAGCAGAAGTCCACCGCCCTTCCGGCCGGCTCCGGCACCGGCGTACGGGTCGTCTACGCACTGGGCGACAAGCGGGTCTGGCTGGTCGGTGCCGACGGTAAGGCCACCCACACCTTCCAGGTGGGCCCGAGCCCGGCCAGCCCCGACCCGGGGACCTATTCCGTGACCTCGCGCAACAAGGGCGGGGTCGGATCGGACGGAGTGCAGGTCGAGCACGTCGTCGTCTTCCACTCGGAAGGGGGGGTCGTGTTCGGTTTCAGTGCGGCGGTGGACGGTTCGATGCCGGACCCGAACGCGCGCAAGCGGACCGGGGCCGTCCGGGAGAGCCGGGCGGACAGTGCGGCGATGTGGGACTTCGCCCAGGTGGACACGAAGGTCGTCGTCATCCCGTAGCCCGGTAGTCCGGTGGTCCCGTAGTCCGTAGCGGAGATGACGCAGCCGCGACGGGCGCTATGCCGCGTCGCGCTCCTCGTCGTCCGCCTCGGGCTCGGACTCGAACTCGGCTGACGCGGGCGTCCGGGCGGACGCGGGCCTCTCCTCCTCGGCCGGCCGCGGGGGCGTCGAGACCGCGCTCGCCGCCGCACACGCCGCCAGGAGCTCCGACATCGACGGTGACCGGTCGTCGCGCGCGCCGGTCCCGGCCACAGGGTCGTGGGCCGACATGGATGCCTCCTGAGGGTGCTGGGGCAGTCGAGCGGAGTTAGGCAGACCTAACCCACGCTTTCTCCCCCCATGTGACCACGGGCGATGCCCGGAATGCAACAGCATGCCGACGGCTTGTCGGAAACTACCCGGCATCTGCACGCGAGCTCTACCCGGCGGTTCTGCCGGGCCGGGCCGCCCCGCGGCGCTACCCGCCGCGCTACCCGGCGAGCGACGCCAGGTCCTCCCCCGCCCAGCGGGGGCCGACGCCCGTCACCACCACATCCCGTACGTCGTCCACATCGGCGGCCATCGCGTCCGTGACCGCCATGTCGCTGCCCACCGTCCGCTGGATCACCACATGCAGCCGGTCGTCCGCCAGCCCCTCGACCTTCCCCTCGCCCCACTCCACGGCCACCACCGAATCCGGCAGGGAGACGTCGAGGTCCAGGTCCTCCATCTCGTCGAGGCCGCCGTTCAGCCGGTACGCGTCGACATGGACCAGCGGCGGGCCGTCGCCCAGCGAGGGGTGCACCCGGGCGATCACGAAGGTGGGGGAGGTGACGGCGCCACGGACGCCCAGGCCCTCGCCCAGCCCCCGCGTCAGGGTCGTCTTGCCCGCGCCGAGTTCACCGGTGAGCAGGACCAGATCGCCGGGGCGAAGCAGCTTGGCGAGTCTGCGGCCCAGGTCCCGCATCTGGTCGGGAGAAGTGACGGTGATGCGCGTGCCTACGTCCATACTCGCCGATGGTACGGGCACGAAAAGCCCGGCGCGGACCGGTACGAACGCCCTGGCCGGGCGGTCGGACAGGCCAAGCGGGCCCCCGCTCCTCAGCCCGACACGCCCCACTTCGCCCGGTCGCCCGCCCCGTCCACGGCCCGTGAGAGCAGCTCGGTCAGGTGGCCGTTGACCACCTCGGGATGCTCGAGGATCACCAGATGCCCGGCCTCTTCGAGGATCACCAGCTCAGCCCCGGGAAGCAGCTCCGCGATCGCCTCGCTGTGTTCCATCGGGGTGATCAGGTCCTTGTCGCCCGCGAGCACCAGCACCGGCCGCCCGTCGAAGTGCGGCAGCGCGGCCGCCTTGTCGTGGGCGATGAACGCCGGGTAGAACTCCGCCACCACATCGATCGGCGTCGCCTCGATCAGCCGCTCGGCGAACCGCGCGACCCCCGGGTCCACGTCCTTCGAGCCGAACGAATAGCGCTTGATCAGCCCCGCGAAGAGATCGGCGGTCGCCCGCCGCCCCCGCTCGACCAGGTCGGCCTGCCAGCCCAGCGCCTTGAGCAGCCCCGGCAGCACCCGCCGCACCGCGTTCACCCCGACCACCGGGAGGCCGAAGCTGACCTCGCCCAGCCGGCCCGCCGAGGTGCCGATGAAGGCCGCGCCGATCACGCGCTCGCGCACCAGGTCGGGGTACTGCGCGGCGAGCGCCATCATCGTCATCCCGCCCATGGAGTGGCCGACCAGCACCAGCGGGCCCTCGGGCGCGGCCGCGTCTATGACCGCTTTCAGATCGCGGCCGAGCTGGTCGATGCTGATCGCCTCACCGTCCGCCTGGGCGCAGCCGCGCGCCGAGCGGCCGTGGCAGCGCTGGTCCCAGTAGACGGTGCGGACCACCTCGCGCAGCGCGGAGCGCTGGAAGTGCCAGGAGTCCTGGCCGAGGCAGTAGCCATGGCTGAAGACCATGGTGACGGGGGTGGGGGTGCGGCGCCCGAACCGCCGCTTGCGCCGCGGCGAGGGCGCGGCGGCGTTCTCCCGCACCTCTTCGACCTCGTAGTAGAGCTCGGTGCCGTCGTCGGCGATCGCCCTGCCCGGGGTGCCGCGCAGGGTGCCGTACGGGCCCTCGGCGTCCAGTGCGAGCCGGGCCTTGCGTCGTACGCCGCGGCCGACCGTCAGCCGCTCGAGCGCGACGCCCGCGGCCGCCCCCGCCGCGAGCACGCCGATCGTGGCTCCCGCGAATCCGGCGCCCCGGCGCCAGCTCACGGCTGTGGCCCCCGCCGCGACTCTCGTCGCCATCTCTGCCGTACTGCCGGCCATGCTCTCGTCGCCCATGGTCAGTTCCCTGTGCCCCCGTCCTCACCTACATAAACGCGGGGGATCCGGGCCGAGATTCGCGTCACGATCTCATAGGCGATCGAGCCCACGGCACGTGCCCAGTCCTCGGCGGTCGGCTCGCCCCGGTCACCCGGACCGAACAGCACCGCCTCGTCCCCCGGGGCGGCGGTGTCCCCGCCCAAGTCCACCACGAACTGGTCCATGGCGACCGTACCCGCGATGGTCCGCCACTTTCCCGCGACCAGCACCGGGCCGGTGCCCGAGGCATGGCGCGGAATGCCGTCCCCGTATCCGACGGGCACCAGCGCGAGGGTCGTCTCGCCGGGGGTCACATAGCGGTGCCCGTAGGAGACGCCGTGCCCGCCCGGCACCCGCTTGACGGAGGCGAGCGCGGCGGAGAGCGTCATCACCGGCCGCAGGCCGAAGTCGGCGGCCGTGCCGAGTTCGGGGCTCGGGGAGATGCCGTAGGTGGCGATGCCGGTCCGGACGAGGTCGAAGTGGGACTCGGGCACGGTCAGGGTCGCCGGGGAGTTGGCCAGATGGCGCACCTCCGGCCGCAGCCCCGCCTGTTCGGCGTGCGCCACCATTTCGCGGAAGACCGACAGCTGGGCACCGATGGACGGATGGCCCGGCTCGTCCGCGCAGGCGAAGTGGGACCACAGCCCCGTCACCCGAATGGCCCCTTCGGCCTCGGCCGCGCGGGCCTCGTCGACCAGGGCGGGCCAGTCGGCGGGCTGGCAGCCGCTACGGCCGAGCCCGGTGTCCGCCTTGAGGTGGAGCCGCGCCGTACGGCCGCACGCGCGGGCCGCCGCGACGACCTCGCGCAGCGCCCACAGCCCGCTGGCCGAAACGTCGATATCCGCCTCGATCGCCTGCCGCCAAGGCCCGCCGGGCGTCCACAGCCAGCACATCAGCCGGCCCGTGTCCCCCGCCGCCCGCAGCCCGAGCGCCTCCTCGGGCGTGGCCGTGCCCAGCCAGCTCGCGCCCGCCTTACGGGCGGCGCGCGCACACGGGATCATGCCGTGGCCATAGGCGTCCGACTTGACCACGGTCATCAGCTCGGCCGTGGGCGCCGCGTCGCGCAGCGCCCTTACGTTGGCCCGTAGGGCGGCCAGATCGACCACGGCACGGGCGCGCATAGGTGTCTCGTCCATCTCCGTCAGTCTCTCAGGCCGATCAGCCGACCGGAGTGTGTGCTTCCACGCACGGAGTGCCCTCTGTTCGGGAGACTAAGAGCATGAGGATTGCCTACAGCGTGGAAACCGTAAGGGCCGCCGAGCGCGAACTGATGGCGCGGCTGCCCGAAGGAGCGCTTATGCAGCGCGCGGCGGCGGGGCTCGCGGCCGCGTGCGCCGATCTGCTGGGCCGGGTGTACGGCTCCCGGGTGGCCCTGCTCGTCGGCAGCGGCGACAACGGCGGTGACGCGCTCTACGCGGGCGCCCGGCTGGCCCGCCGCGGCGCCGGGGTCACGGCGGTGCTGCTCAACCCCGAACGGGCGCACGGGGGCGGCCTTGCCGCCTTGCGGGCGGCGGGCGGGCGGGTGGTGACCGCCGGTGGCGGGGCGGCGGGCGGCAGCGCGGCGACAGGCGGTGGCCCGGCAGCGGGCGGCAGCGCGGCGGCGGACGGCCGCGCCGAAGCGGCCGTCGCGCGCGCCGATCTCGTCATCGACGGAATCGTCGGCATCGGCGGCAAGGGCGGGCTGCGGCCCGACGCGGAGCGGCTGGTCCGGGCGGTGCGCGGTATCGCCGTCGCCGTGGACCTGCCCAGCGGGGTCGACGCCGACACCGGCGAGGTGCGCGGCTCCGCCGTGCGCGCGAACGCCACGATCACCTTCGGCGCGTACAAGCCGGGGCTGCTCATCGACCCCGCCCACACTCACGCGGGCGCCCTGCGGCTGATCGACATCGGCCTGGACGCCCATCTCCCGGCCGACCCCGACGTGGAGGCGCTGCAGCACGAGGACGTGGCGGCGCTGCTGCCCCGGCCCACGCCCGAGAGCGACAAGTACCGGCGCGGCGTGGTGGGCGTCGTCGCGGGCTCCGCCCGCTACCCGGGCGCGGCCGTCCTGGCCGTCTCGGGCGCGCTGCGGGGCGGCGCGGGGGCGGTGCGCTACGTCGGCCCCGCTGCCGACGACGTCATCTCGCGCTTCCCCGAGACCCTCGTCCACACCGGGCCCCCGGCCAAGGCGGGCCGCGTCCAGTCGTGGGTCGTCGGCCCCGGCCTCGGCGACGGCGCGGCGGCCAAGCACTCCCTGGACGACGTCCTCGCCTCCGACGTCCCGGTCCTGGTCGACGCCGATGGGCTCCACCTGCTGCCCACCGGGAGCGACCTGCGCAAACGCGAGGCGGCGACCGTCCTCACCCCGCATGCGGGCGAGGCCGCGGCGCTGCTCGGCGTGAGCCGCGAGGAGGTCGAGTCGGGCCGCCTCGCCGCCGTGCGGGCCCTGTCCGAACGCTACGGCGCGACCGTGCTCCTGAAGGGGTCCACCACGCTGATCGCCGCCGAGCACCAGCCGGTACGCGTCAACCCCACCGGCACCGGCTGGCTGGCCACGGCGGGCAGCGGCGATGTGCTCTCCGGACTGATCGGCTCCCTGCTCGCCACGGGCCTCCCCGCCCGCGATGCCGCCTCCGTCGGCGCCTACCTCCACGGCCTCGCCGCCCGCCGCGCCACGACCCCGCATGGCGCGCCCATCGCGGCGTACGACGTCTCGACGGCGCTGACGGACACGTGGCGGGACGTGCTGGCCTGACGGCGTAGGCGATCACTCATGAGAGGGAGGGGCCTCGACCTAACAAGCACCTTATGCAGTTGATCGGTTACTTTGAGCGATGTGACTGTCGGAGTGCCGCACCGTGGCGGCCGGACCGGGTGGTGGGCCCTGGCCGGGCTGGTCACGGCGCTGGCCACGTTGGTCCATCTCCTTGTCTGTGCGCACGGGCCCCAGCGGATGGGCGGCGTGGATTCGCTGAGTGCTGTCCGCTCGGCGGTGACGGCGCCCGTCGCGACCGGCGACCATCCCTGGACGGCGGACGGCGATGCCGCCTCGCGCTGTCACGACGGGGACGAGCCCGGCTGGGTCCAGCAGGACTGCCCCCTGGTGTTTCCCGCCGCGGTGGCCGCCTCCGGCGCCGCGTTCGCCTCGGATGACCTGCCGCCGCCCGGTTGGCAGGCGGGAGCGGGCGGAGGCAAGAGGGCGCCGCCCGCCGAGCGCCGGGCGGTACTGGGGGTCTGGCGGATCTAGAAGCGGCCGCGCCGCCGCGCGCGGAGCGGGACGCACATCGTCGCCGTTCACGTGTCCGCGGCGGTACGCAGGCCATCTTCTTCTCCAACCCGAGCGGCCGGCCCCGTCGCGGGGCGGGCCGTCGAAAGAGACGCCGATGAACACCATCACCGCTGTGACTTCCCCCTGCCCTCCCGCCGGCCTGCTGGCCGCGACCGCACCCAGCGTGCGGACCCCGGCCGGGCTGGTCGGCAACACCCCGCTGCTGTGGGTGGGCGAGCCGTTCGCCGCCCCGGGCCGCGGCTTCTGGGCCAAGCTGGAGGGCGCCAACCCCGGCGGGATCAAGGACCGCACCGCCCTCTACATGGTCCAAGCCGCCTGCGGCCGGGGCGAGTTGCTGCCCGGTGCCCCTATCGTGGAATCGACCTCCGGCACCCTGGGCCTCGGACTGGCGCTGGCCGGGAACGCCTTCGGCCACCCCGTCACGGTGGTGACCGACCCCGGCATGGAGCCGATGATGAGCAGTCTGCTGGCCGCCTACGGCGCCACCGTCCACGTCGTGGCGGAACCGCATCCGGTCGGCGGCTGGCAGCAGGCCCGCCGGGACAAGGTCGCCGAACTGCTGGCCGCCCGCCCGGACACCTGGTGCCCGGACCAGTACCACAACCCCGACAACGTGGCCGCCTACCGGCCGCTGGCCCATGAGCTGGTCGCCCAGCTCGGGCGGATCGACGCCCTGGTGGTCAGCGTCGGCACCGGCGGCCACTCGGCCGGGGTCGGTTCGGTGCTGCGCGGCTTCTTCCCCGACCTGAAGGTGGTGGGCGTGGACACGACCGGCTCCACCATCTTCGGCCAGCCCGCTGCCCCGCGGCTGATGCGCGGCCTGGGCAGCAGCATCCATCCCCGCAACGTCGCCTACCACCTCTTCGACGAGGTCCACTGGGTCGCCGCCCCCGAAGCGGTCTGGGCCGCTCGGCGGCTGGCCCGCTGCCACTACGCCACCGGCGGCTGGAGCGTGGGCGCGGTCGCGCTGACCGCCCGCTGGCTCGCAGGGGTCCTGCCTGCCGAGGCCCGGATCGCCGCGATCTTCCCCGACGGACCCCAGCGGTATACCGGCACCGTCTTCTGTGAGACCTACTGCCGCGAACACGGTCTGCTGCACGACTTCCCGCCCGACGCACCGCAGGAGATCGCCCACCCCCGGGAGCGGACGGTCACCTCCTGGACCCGGTGCACCACTGTGACCGACCCGCTAGCCGACCTCACCCACACCACGGCGGGGGTGCGGCGATGAAGGCCCTGTGGCGCAGCA
This sequence comes from Streptomyces sp. 11-1-2, assembly GCF_003595545.1. Lineage (NCBI taxonomy): Bacteria > Bacillati > Actinomycetota > Actinomycetes > Kitasatosporales > Streptomycetaceae > Streptomyces > Streptomyces sp. 11-1-2. The sequence goes on along the minus strand of NZ_CP022545.1, from coordinate 6,536,399 downwards.
CCCGCTCCTTCCCGCCCAGCGCCCAGCTGTTGATGGCGAACCAGTTCGCCATCAATCTGGCGTTCTACATGCTCATGCCCTACCTCGCCGCCCATCTGACGGGGGACCTGGGCCTGGCGGCCTGGGCCGTCGGCCTGGTCCTCGGGGTGCGCAACCTCTCCCAGCAGGGCATGTTCCTGATCGGCGGGACCCTCGCCGACCGCTATGGCTACAAGGCTCCGATCATGGCCGGATGTCTGCTGCGGACCGGCGGGTTCGCGCTGCTGGGCTGGGTGGATGCGCTGCCCGCCCTGGTGATCGCCTCGGCAGCCACCGGTTTCGCCGGCGCGCTGTTCAACCCCGCCGTCCGCGCCTACCTCGCGGCCGAGGCGGGGACGCGGCGGGTGGAGGCGTTCGCGACGTTCAACGTCTTCTACCAGGCCGGGATGCTGCTCGGCCCGCTGGTCGGCCTCGCGCTGCTGGCCGCCGACTTCCGCCTCGTGTGCACGAGCGCGGCTTTGATCTTCGCGCTGCTGAGCGTTCTGCAGTGGCGGGCCCTGCCCGCCCGCCACGCCGGCGAGACAGCGGCGGGCGGCGCGGGGGTGCTGGCGCAGTGGCGCACGGTCGTCGCCAACCGACCGTTCCTGCTGTTCTCCGCCGCGATGATCGGCTCCTACGTGCTGACGTTCCAGGTCTACCTGGCACTCCCGCTCGCCGCCGACCGGGCGCTGGGCACGGACGGCACAAAGGCCACCAGCGGCCTGTTCGTGCTCTCCGCCGCCGTCGCGGTGGCCGGACAGCTGTGGCTGACCGGCTGGGCCAAGCGGCGCTGGAGCGCGGACCAGGCCCTGGTCCGCGGGCTCACCGTGATGGGCCTGGCGTTCCTCCCGCTCGCCCTGACGCCGTCCGCCGGCGCGGCGGTCGTGGCCGCGCTCGCCGCCGCCGTGACACTACTCGCGGTGGGCAGCGCGGTGGTCTACCCCTTCGAGATGGACACCGTCGTCTCCCTCGCCGGGGACCGCCTGGTGGCCACCCACTACGGGCTCTACAACACCGTCTCCGGTCTCGGCATCACCCTGGGGAACCTGGCCACCGGCGCGATCTGGGACCACGCCCAACGCCACAACGTCACCTGGCTGCCCTGGCTGGTGCTGACCGCCACCGGTCTGGGCTGCGCGGCGGCCGTGCGCGCCCTGGCCCGTAACGGGCGCCTCACCACCCCCGCACCCCAGCCCGTGCCCGCCTGACGACCCGCCACCAGGCGCTCCGGAATCGGGCCGGGGCAGGGGGCCACCGACGGGTGGCCGCGAGACGGCGGGAGGGGGCGGGGTCGCACCCACCCGACACCCGGCCCCCGGGCCGAACACGGAACAGGCAGGCGCCCTTGTGCCACCGGCGGGTGGCCGCGAGACGGCGGGAGGGGGCGGGGTCGCACCCACCCGACATCCGGCCCCCGGGCTGAACGTGAGCCGGACAGGCGCCCGGTGCCACCGGCGGGTGGCCGCCGACGAGACGGGAGGGGGTGGGGTCGCAGGGGTGGTGTCCTGGACGCTTTCGCATATTTGTGGCGCCAATCCCCGGCCCACCCCACGCCCCCGGGCACCGGCGCCGTAAATATGCGGTCCAGGGCGCCGCACCGGAGGCCCCACCCCCGCCACCCACCACACAACCGACCGCGCACCCCAGCAACCACCACACACCCGCACCGGCATCCGCACCCGCACCCGCACCCAGCGGAACGCGCACCCAGCGGAACCCTCACCCCTCCGCGATCACCACCGCCGACGCGACCCCCGCGTCATGGCTCAGTGAGACATGCAGCCCCCGCACCCCCAGCCGCTCCACGCATACGGCGACCGTGCCGCGGACGGAGAGGCGGGGGCGGCCGCTGGGCTCGGTCAGGACCTCCGCATCGGTCCAGCGGAGGCCGCCGGGCGCGCCCAGGGACTTGGCCAGCGCCTCCTTGGCCGCGAAGCGGGCCGCCAGCGAGGCCATGCCACGGCGTTCCCCGCTCGGCAGCCACAGCTCGCGCTCGACGAACAGCCGGTCGGCCATCCCCGGGGTGCGCTCCAGCGCTTCCGCGAAACGGTCGATACCGGCCACGTCGATGCCCACGCCGACGATCACGCCGTCATCCGTCGGGTCACTCCACGGTCACCGACTTGGCGAGGTTCCTCGGCTGGTCGACCTCGTTGCCGCGCGCCGTGGCCAGCTCGCATGCGAAGACCTGCAGCGGCACGGTGGCGACCAGGGGCTGCAGCAACGTGGGCGTGGCGGGGATCTCGATCAGATGGTCGGCGTACGGGGCCACCGTCTCGTCCCCGCGCTCGGCGATGACGATCGTGCGGGCGCCGCGCGCCCGGATCTCCTGGATGTTGGAGACGATCTTGTCGTGCAACACCGACCGCCCGCGCGGCGATGGGACGACTACCACGACCGGCACATCCTGCTCGATCAGCGCGATCGGCCCGTGCTTCAGCTCACCCGCCGCGAAGCCCTCGGCGTGCATGTACGCGAGCTCCTTGAGCTTGAGCGCGCCCTCCAGGGCGACCGGGTAGCTCACGTGACGGCCCAGGAACAGGACGGTGTTCTTGTCCGCCAGGGTGCGGGCCAGCTCGCGCACCGGCTCCATGGTCTCCAGGACCTGGTCCACCTGGGTCGCGATCTCCGACAGCTCGCGGATCACGGAAAGGATCTCGTCGCCCCACTTGGTGCCGCGCACCTGGCCCAGGTAGAGCGCCACCAGGTAGCAGGCCACGAGCTGGGTGAGGAACGCCTTGGTGGAGGCGACGGCGACCTCGGGCCCGGCGTGGGTGTAGAGCACGGCGTCCGACTCGCGCGGGATGGTGGAGCCGTTCGTATTGCAGATGGCCAGCACCTTCGCGCCCTGCTCCCGCGCGTGCCGCAGCGCCATCAGGGTGTCCATGGTCTCGCCGGACTGGGAGATGGCGATCACCAGCGTCCGCTGGTCCAGGATCGGATCGCGGTAGCGGAACTCGCTGGCCAGCTCCGTCTCGCAGGGGATCCGGGTCCAGTGCTCGATGGCGTACTTGGCGATCATGCCGGCGTGGTAGGCCGTTCCGCACGCCACGATCACGACCTTGCTGACCTCGCGCAGCACCGAGGCGGGGATGCGCACTTCGTCCAGGCAGAGGTTCCCGGCCAGGTCGATGCGGCCGAGCAGGGTGTCCGCGACGGCCTTCGGCTGCTCGGCGATCTCCTTGAGCATGAAGTAGTCGTAGCCGCCCTTCTCGGCGGCGGAGGCGTCCCAGTCCACGTGGTACGGGCGGACCTCGGCCGGCGCCCCGTCGAAGTCGGTGACGACCACACCCTCCCGGCGGGCCTCCACGACCTGGTCCTGGCCCAGCTCGATGGCCTCGCGGGTGTGGGCGATGAAGGCTGCCACGTCGGAGGCGAGGAACGCCTCGTCCTCCCCGACGCCGACTACCAGCGGCGAGTTGCGGCGCGCCCCGACCACCACATCGGGCGCGTCCGCGTGCACCGCGACCAGAGTGAAGGCGCCCTCCAGGCGGCGGCAGACCTGCCGCATCGCCTCGGCGAGGTCGCTACAGGACGAGAACGACTCGGCGAGCAGATGCGCCACGACCTCGGTGTCGGTCTCGGAGGCCAGGTCGTGGCCGCGCTCGGCCAGCTCGGCGCGGAGCGCGGCGAAGTTCTCGATGATGCCGTTGTGGACGACCGAGACCCGGCCCGCGTTGTCCAGGTGCGGATGGGCGTTGGCGTCGGTCGGGCCGCCGTGGGTGGCCCACCGGGTGTGGCCGATGCCGGTACTGCCGGTGGGCAGTGGTCGGTCGGCCAGCTCCTTCTCCAGGTTGGCCAGCTTGCCCGCCTTCTTGGCGGCCGCCAGCCCGCCATCGGCCAGCACGGCGACGCCCGCCGAGTCATAGCCGCGGTACTCCAGCCGCTTGAGTCCGGCGAGGACGACATCGAGGGCCGACTGCCCTCCCACATAACCAACGATTCCGCACATGGACGCAGCGTACGACCCCCGGCCCCGGGCCGGGGTGACCGACCCCACGCCGGGGCACCGGTCACTCGGCCGGTCCCTGGCATGACAATGAGGGGGTGATCACGTCAAGCGCGCGCGAGGCGCGCACCGTGCGCGGCCCGCAGCGGCGGAGCGGCGAGGCGACCCCGTATGTGGATCTGTCCCGCGCCGAGTGGAGCGCGCTGCGGGACAAGACCCCGCTGCCGCTGACCGCCGACGAGGTGGAGAAGCTGCGGGGACTCGGCGACGTCATCGACCTCGAAGAGGTGCGGGACGTCTATCTGCCGCTGTCCCGGCTGCTCAACCTCTACGTGGCCGCCACCGGCAATCTGCGCGGCGCGCTCAACACCTTCCTCGGCGACACCAAGCGGGGCAACGGCGCCCAGCCCGGTACGCCCTTCGTCATCGGCGTGGCGGGCAGCGTCGCGGTCGGCAAGTCGACCACCGCCCGGCTGCTCCAGGCGCTGCTGGCTCGGTGGCCCGAGCATCCGCGGGTGGAGCTGATCACCACCGACGGCTTTCTGTACCCCAACGCCGAGCTGCGGCGCCGCGGGCTGATGTCCCGTAAAGGGTTCCCCGAGAGTTACGACCGCAGGGCGCTGACCCGCTTCGTCGCCGATGTGAAGGCGGGCCGGGCGGAGGTGTCGGCGCCGGTCTACTCACACCTGATCTACGACATCGTGCCGGACGAGCGGCAGACCGTGCACCGCCCCGACATCCTGATCGTCGAGGGGCTCAATGTGCTGCAGCCCGCGCTGCCGGGGAACGACGGGCTGACCCGGGTGGGGCTCGCGGACTTCTTCGACTTCAGCGTGTACGTGGACGCCCGGACCGAGGACATCGAGCGCTGGTACCTGGGACGCTTCAGGAAGCTGCGCGAAACGGCCTTCCTGGACCCGTCCTCGTACTTCCGCAAGTACACCCAGGTCTCCGAGGAGGAGGCGCTGGACTACGGCCGGATGATCTGGCGGACCATCAACAAGCCCAATCTGAAGCAGAACGTCCAGCCCACGCGGGGCCGGGCGACGCTGGTGCTGCGCAAGGGGCCGGACCACAAGGTCCAGCGGCTGTCCCTGCGCAAGCTGTGAGGAGCGTACGCGATGCTGCACTTGCGGTTGATCGTCCCCGCCGACCGCACCGAGGCGGTGGTGCGTGCCGTCGAGAAGACGGTCGGCACCACCCATCTTGTGGTGCTGCCGGGCGCCGCCCGCAACCCCGCGGGGGACGTCGTCATGTGCGACGTGGCGCGCGAGGCCGGGGACGGTCTGCTGGGCGAGCTGCGTGAGCTGGGGCTGGACGAGACCGGGTCGATCGCGGTGGAGAACATCGACCTGTCGCTGTCCAAGCGCGCCGACAGGGCGGAGGAGGAGGCGCCCGGCGAGGGTGCGGACGCGGTCCTGTGGGAGCACCTGGCCGACGCCACCCATGAGGAGTCCACCCTCTCGGTCACCTACCTCGCCTTCCTCGCCATCGCGACGATGATCGCGGCATGCGGTGTGGTGCTGGACAACGCGATCCTGATCGTCGGCGCGATGGCGGTGGGCCCGGAGTTCGGGCCGCTGGCGGGGCTGTGCACCGCGCTGGTGCGGCGCGCGCCGCGGCTGGCCGCCCGCTCGGCGATCGCGCTGCTGGTCGGGTTCGCGGCGGCGATGGCGCTGACCACCGGCTTCGGCGTGGTGATGGACGCGTTGGGTCTCTTCAGCAGGGAGATGCTGGACGCCGCCCGGCCGAACACGGACTTCATCTGGAAGCCGGACATGTTCTCGTTCGTGGTCGCCGTGCTCGCGGGAATCGCCGGAACGCTCTCGCTGACCTCGGCGAAGTCCGGCGCGCTGGTGGGTGTGGCGATCTCGGTGACAACGGTGCCGGCGGCGGCCAACGCGGCGGTGGCGCTCGGGTATGGGGAGATCGAGCAGATGTGGGGCTCTACGGAGCAGTTGCTGCTGAATCTGGTGGGGATCGTGGTGGCGGGGACGCTGACGTTGGGCGTGCAGAAGGTTTTGTGGGGGCGGCGGGGGTAGCCTCCCCCGCCCCGCCCCGCCCCTTCCCGCAGCAGCGATCTGCGGGACGGGCGGGGAGGGGAGAGATCCGCTAGCCCAGGGCCGACTTCACCGCGTCCGCCAGGCGTCCGGCGACCGAGCGGGCCTGTTCGATGTCGGCGGCCTCGACCATGACCCGCACCAGCGGCTCCGTGCCCGACGGGCGGAGGAGTACTCGGCCGGTCTCGCCCAGCTCGCGCTCCGCCTCGGCGACGGCCGCGGCCAGGTCGGCGCTGGAGGCGACGCGGGACTTGTCCACGTCGGGGACGTTGACCAGCACCTGGGGCAGTCGCTCCATGACGGCGGCGAGGTCGGCCAGGGTGCGGCCGGTCGCGGCGACGCGGGCCGCCAGCAGCAGACCGGTGAGCGTGCCGTCACCGGTGGTGGAGTGGTCGAGGACGATCACATGGCCGGACTGCTCGCCGCCGAGCGCGTAGCCGCGGGTCTTCATCTCCTCCAGGACATAGCGGTCCCCGACCGCCGTCTGGACCAGCTCGACGCCCTCGCGCTTCATGGCCAGCTTGAAGCCGAGGTTGGACATCACGGTGCCGACCACCGCGTCCCCCCGCAGCTCGCCCGCCTCGCGCATGGCCAGGGCCAGGACGGCGAGGATCTGGTCGCCGTCGACCTCGCGGCCACTCGCGTCCACCGCGAGACAGCGGTCGGCGTCCCCGTCGTGGGCGATGCCGAGGTCCGCGCGGTGCTCCACGACGGCGGCCTGGAGCCGGGCGAGGTGGGTGGAGCCGTAGCCGTCGTTGATGTTGAGGCCGTCCGGGTCGGTGCCGATCGTGACGACCTCGGCCCCGGCGCGTGCGAACGCCTCCGGGGAGACCCGGGCGGCGGCGCCGTGAGCGCCGTCGATGACGACCTTGAGGCCGTCGAGCCGGTTGGGGAGGGCGCCGACCAGATGGGCCACGTAGGCGTCGAAGCCCTCCTCGTAGGGCCGGAGCCGGCCCACCCCGGCGCCCGTCGGCCGGTCCCACGGCTCACCGGAGGCATGCGAGCGGTAGGTGGTCTCGATACGGTCTTCCAGCTCGTCGGCCAGCTTGTGGCCGCCGCGGGCGAAGAACTTGATCCCGTTGTCGGGCATCGGGTTGTGGCTCGCGGAGAGCATCACCCCGAGGTCCGCGTCCAGCGCCCCGGTCAGATGCGCGACGGCCGGCGTGGGCAGCACGCCGACCCGCAGGACGTCCACTCCGGCGCTGGCCAGCCCCGCCACCACGGCCGCCTCCAGGAACTCCCCGGACGCTCGCGGATCCCGCCCGACCACCGCCACCGGCCGGTGGCCCTCGAAGGTTCCCGCCTCGGCGAGCACATGCGCCGCCGCTACCGAGAGGCCGAGCGCCATCTCAGCCGTCAGATCGACGTTGGCGACGCCGCGCACACCATCCGTACCGAAGAGTCGTCCCACTGGTGTCCTCCGAAGTTACGAGCTGGGGGGCAGAAGCTTGCTTGTAGGTATACGCCCCCTGGTGGCGATAGCCGAACGCCCCGGGGCACAGGTGGTGCCGCCGGGGCGTTCGGGTGAAGCAGCGGTGCCGCGATGGGCGTCAGCGCTTGCTGTACTGAGGCGCCTTGCGGGCCTTCTTCAGACCGGCCTTCTTACGCTCGGTGGCGCGGTCGTCACGGGTCAGGAAGCCGGCCTTCTTGAGGGGGGCGCGGTTGTTGTCCACGTCCGCCTCGTTCAGCGCGCGGGCGATGCCCAGACGGAGCGCACCGGCCTGGCCGGACACGCCGCCGCCCGCGATGCGGGCGATCACGTCGTAGCGGTCGTCCAGCTCGAGCACCTTGAAGGGCTCGTTGACTTCCTGCTGGTGAACCTTGTTGGGGAAGTACTCCTCGAGAGTACGACCGTTGATCTTCCACTGCCCGCTGCCCGGCACGATGCGGACGCGCGCCACGGCGTTCTTGCGACGCCCGGTGCCGGCGGCCGGCTGCGGGTCACCGAAGCGGGAAGCGAGCGACTCGGAGGTGTACTCCGACTCGACCGTCTCAACGCTCTCGGTGGTGTACTCCTCGACCTCGATGGGGGTCTCGGCGGTGGTCTCGGCCACGATGCTCCTCAGATTCTCTTCGTCGTAAGGGGTGGCCGGGACTACTGCGCGACCTGGGTGATCTCGAACGGGACCGGCTGCTGAGCGGCGTGCGGGTGCTGGTCACCCGAGTACACCTTCAGCTTCGAGAGCATCTGACGGCCCAGGGTGTTCTTGGGGAGCATGCCCTTGATGGCCTTCTCGACGGCCTTCTCCGGGTTCTTCTCCAGCAGCTCGTCGTAGCGGATGGAGCGCAGACCACCCGGGTAGCCGGAGTGGCGGTACGCCATCTTCTGGGTCCGCTTGTTGCCGGAGAGGTGCACCTTGTCGGCGTTGATGATGATGACGAAGTCACCAGTGTCGACATGCGGCGCGTACACCGGCTTGTGCTTGCCCCGCAAGAGGGTGGCGGCCTGAGTGGCCAGACGGCCGAGAACAACATCGGTGGCGTCGATGACGTGCCACTGACGCTGGACGTCGCCGGGCTTGGGGCTGAACGTACGCACGGTCGTAGCCTTCGCTTCTTCAGTGAGTGGGGTCTCCCCGGATCCGCTAGGACCGAGGGGACGGGTCCGGACAAGGCCACCCGGACGATCACGACAGCCTTGGCCGCACCTCGGTGACGCATCCGAGTGCCTGCCGCTGGTCATCGGCCCGGTGGACCGGCGTAACGGCCTCTCACGTGAGAACGAGCAAGCCAATACGCATAACGAACTGGCAGAATACCGGCCCGCCCCACCGCGGGTCAAAACGCCCCCGCGCTTGCGGATGGATCCGCCAACCGTATGCGATCGCGGCCCGCACCCCTGGAGCGCCGCCCGAGCCCGCACGCCTCACAGAAGCTCCGTCCACCGCCGGGGGCGCCTGCCCACAGGGGCACCACGGCCATCCTGGCCGAACGCGGACATCGCAACGTCACAACACACCCCCGCGAGTCAAAACGCCCGCGCGCCGCGGCTGGGCCCCCGACGCGGGCCGGGCACGGTCCGCGCCCGGCGTCCCGCCGGTGGGTCCAAAGCATCACCCGGCCGGTCTAAGATGCGCGCCATGAGCTTTGGGCAAGGGGGGCCTTACGGGCCCGGGGGATCTCAGCCGCCTCAGCCGTCGACACCGGACTGGTCGGCGCTCGCCGACCAGTCAGCCGCGCGCAACCGGCGCCGCAAGCTGCTCTTCATCGGCGGCGGGGCGCTGGCCACCGCCGCCGTCGCCGCGATCGTCGCCACCGCCGTGGTCAGCAGCGGCCACAAGGACAAGGGCGGCGGCGACTCGGCCGGCGGGCTGCCCACCCCCCAGGACCTCCCCAGCGAGTCGGCGGCGCCCGAGCCCACCTTCTCCGATGTCGCCCCGCCCGCGCCGCCGAAGCCGCTGGACATCATCTCCAGCGCGCGGCGGGACAAGGCGCCGCTGTCCGCGGTCACCCTCTTCCCGGAGAAGCGCGCCGCGAAGGACGACCGCTCGTACACCAAGGCGGCGTCCGCCTCCACGACGAGCTGCGCCGCCGGCACCCAGGGGGCGCTCGGCTCGGTGCTGACGAACAACGGCTGCCGCAAGCTGCTGCGGGCCACCTTCTCCCGGGACGGGGTCGCGGTGACGGTCGGCGTCGCGGTCTTCGACGGCACGGCGGCGGCCGAGAAGGCCAAGGACCAGTACAAGCCCAATATCGCCTCGCTGACCGGCGGGGGCGTGCCGGCCTTCTGTCGCCGGACCGCCTGTCAGAGCTCGGCGAACGCGATCGGGCGGTACGCCTACTTCACGATCTCCGGCTATACGTCGGGCAAGGCGGTCACGGCGTCGGACACCGCCGCCCTCCAGGCCGGGCGCGATGTGGCCGACTACACCTTCCGCCGCATCCTGGCCCGCGGCAGCGCCCAGGCATCGGCGGAGGCGGCCGCCACCACCGGCAACTGAGCCGCCGCCGACTGAGCCCCCGGTCCCCCCGCCGGGGGCACCGGGAATCCGCTACGACGCGGCGCCCCGCGTCGCCTTCTCCACCTTTGCCACCTGCGCGTCCACCAGCGCGGCCGGGATCTCGGACTTCGCGGGGTCCGCGATGTTGACCCCGAAGAACACCGTCACCTGCGGCCCCGTCCGCACGACCGTGAACTTGATGACGGCGTTCTCCTTGCCCGCGTCATGCAGGCTGAAGGCCACCGCCTCGTCCCCGCGCTTCGGCGCGTCGAGCGGTGTCACCTTCGTGACGTCCGCCTTCGCCCCGGTGCCGTCCTCGGCCGGGAAGCCGCCCCGGCAGGCGGTCACCGCCTCGCGCAGGTCCTTCACCGTCCGCTCGGCGTCGCCCGGCCCGTAGGAGGAGATGCGGATCAGGCCGGCGCCGCCGACCTTCGCCTTGGTGAGGTCGGTGGCGTAGGCGCGGTGGACGCTGGCCTTGGGCGCCGGGTCGTAGCGGGTGCCCATCAGCGCGGCCAGCGGCTGGCAATCGGCCTTCGCGGACTTGGCCGAGCCGCCCTCGCTGACCTCCTTGTCCGTCATCTTCTGGACTTCGAGCCCCTTGACCTCGCCCTTGGTCAGGGCGGCCCGCTCCAGGGCGGACGCGGACAGCGGCTTCGCGGCCGGGGCGGTGCTCGCGGGCTTGTCGTCCTGCTTGGCGCCGTCGGACTTCCCGTCGCCGGAGTCGCTGCCGCATCCGGTCATCAGCCCCAGCGCCGCCACCGCCGCGATGGCCGCGCCCATGGTCCGCTTCGCACCGGACTCGTTCATTTCTCTGTCCACCCCTGGTCGATATCGGGCCCGTACGGCCACCGCACGGACACCCCGCAGACTCCCAGACCACCGGGAGGGTTGTACTCCCTTTCCCGAATGTGGTGGTTCCCATATCACCATGCGCATAAGCAACCTTCGCGGCCCAGACCAGTCTTACCGACCGATCGGTCCTTACTGGCTTCATACCGGCATCACACCGGCCCCATATCGGCCCAATGCAGCCTGGTTCGGAACCAGAACGAAGCACGGCCTCGGAGGGGAGGGCACGCCGCGGCGGATCAGCTACGCCGCGCGTACATCACCATGAAGATTTCTTTCCTGCTCCACAACGCCTATGGCATCGGTGGCACCATCCGGTCGACCTTCAATGTGGCCGGGGCTCTCGCCGCTCACCACACCGTGGAGATCGTCTCCCTGATCCGCACCATCGACACCCCGAACCTCCCCCTCCACCCCGCCGTACGGCTCAGACCCCTGATCGACCTGCGCCCCCACGACGACGGCGTCCGGGCGGGCGACCTCGGCCATCCGCTGCTGTCGCGGCCCAGCGCCCATGTCCCGGACGCCGAGGCCAGGGGCACCACCAATTTCAACGCCCTCACCGATGAACGGGTCGCCGGCCATCTCGACCGCACCGACGCCGATGTCGTCATCGCCACCCGCCCCGGCCTGGTCATCTACCTCGCCGCGCTCGGCCGCACCGGCCGCTTTCTGCGGATCGGCCAGGAGCACCGCCTCTACGGCACCCACCGCGCCGAGATCCGTGCCGCCTGCGACGCCGCCATACCCCATCTCGACGCGTACACCTCGGTCTCCGAGGCCGACGCGGCCACCCACCGGGCCCACCTCCCCGGTGTCACCACCCGGCTGACCGCCCTGCCCAACGGGGTGCCCGCCACTGGGATCGAGCCCTCCGACGGCCGCGCCAAACTGGTCGTGGCCGCGGGCCGGCTGATCCCGGTCAAGCGCTACGACCTGCTGGTGGCCGCCTGGGAGACGGTCGCCGCCAAACATCCCGACTGGCGGCTGCGCATCTACGGCCGCGGCCCCCAACTCCCCGCGCTGCGCCGTCAGATCGACAAGCTCGGGCTGGCCGATCACATCACCCTGATGGGCGCCCACTCCCCCATCGAGACCGAGTGGGCCAAGGGTGCGATCGCCGCCGTCACCTCCCGCGAGGAGTCCTTCGGCATGACGATCGTCGAGGCGATGCACTGCGGGGTGCCCGTGGTCGCCACCGACTGCCCGCACGGGCCGGGCGAGATCATCACCGATGGCCGGGACGGGCTGCTGGTGCCGCTCGGCGACGCCGACGGGATCGCCAAGGGACTGCTGACCCTGATCGAGGACGGCGAACTGCGCCGCTCGATGGGCGAGGCGGCCCGTATCGCGGCGCGGCGGTACGCCCCGGAGCGCGTGGCGGCCTCCTACGAGCGGCTCATCGAGGAACTCCACACCGCCCGCGGCACCGAGGCCCCGGCCGGGCGGCGCCGTACGGTCACGCCCCTGCGCGGCCGGGCGACCGGGACGCCGCTGGCCGTCACCCTCAAGGGCGCGGTCAAGCAGCTGGTCCGCAGGCCGCTGCGGCCCATCGCGTCCTGCCGGGTCACCGCCGAGGGAAATCTGTCGGTGCTGCTGGAGCCCGCCGAGGTGCGCGGCGGCGGGCTCGAACTGACCGTCACCCGCCGGAAGAGCGACGAGGCGCCGCTCCGCGTTCCGCTTCTGCCCCCGGCGGGCATCGCGCCGTCCGAGCCCTGGACGGCCACGCTCGACCGCGCGACGCTCGATCTCGCCGAGGGCCGCTGGGATCTGCATGTGGTCCGCCGCTCCGATGGCGTCCGCCGCCGGGTCGGCTGCCGCTTCGCCGAGGGGCGCGGGCTGTTGGACCTGGAGCCGCTGCCCGGCTCGCCCGTCGCCTGGTGGATCCCCTACGCCACCGTCGACGGCTTTCTCGCGCTGCGCGCCTGGCGGCGCCCGGTCCACGCCGAGGCCCGGGTGATCCGTATGGACGCCGAGGGGCTCGCCGTCGAAGGCACCCTGTACGGGGCGCGCTTCGGGCCCGGCGCCGCCCCGACCGCGGTGGCCACTCCGTCCCGCGGTCCGGCCCGCTCGTTCCTCACCGGTGCCACGGCGCTGGACGGCGGCCGGTTCCGCTTCACCGTCCCGTACGAGCGGATCCAGCAGGCCCGTACGGACGACGAGGGCGTCGCCGCCTGGACCCTGACGCTCCATAAGTCCGCCGGGTCCGAGATCCCGATCCCGATCGGCCGCATCGTGGGCGACATTGTGGACCGCAACAAAACGGACCTCTTCCCGGTCACCCACGGTGTCCGGCCCCACCTCACCGGCACCGGCGACCTCACCATCATCTCCCCCATCACAGACAATTGAGAGACGTGAGTCATAGGTGCGGTGTTTGCCGCGGAGATCACCGGTAACACTCGGTGATACCAGCCTCGAGCGAGGAAGACTCTGCGGAAGGCATAGCGATGTCAACTGTCACGCTCATCATCCTGGTGGCGGCCCTGGCCGCCATTGCCGGCCTTGTGATCGCCCCCTCGGTCCGGCAGGGCCGCAAGGGCGAACTGCCGGTCCGAAGCCTGCCCTCGGAAGCCAGGGAGCAGTACGCGGCGCGGTGGGCGGGAGTGCAGGAGCGATTCGTGGACTCTCCCGGGTGGGCGCTGCGCGAAGCCGACCGGCTGCTGGGCGCCTTGGCCGTCGACCGCGGCTATCCGGCCGAGTCCGACGGCAAGCGGATGGACGCGCTGTCCATCCGTCACCCCGGGGAGATCGACGGCTACCGCCGACTGCACGCCATGGCGGCACAGGTGCACGAGGGTCAGACCGCCGAAGCCGCCACCGAGCGGATGCGGGAGGCCCTGGTCGCGGCGCGGCCCCTGTTCGAGCAACTCGTGCGCGCACAGCCGCACGACGAGCGCCCGCTCCCGCCCCCGGTCCCCCGCCAGCGAGATCTTCAGCGGGGCCGTATCCCGCGGCAGCGCTTCGGCCCGGCCGCCGATCACTGACCGGTGAGCCGCACCGCCAGCGCGAGGGTGTCATCCGGATGCAGGATCACCGTGTGCATATCCTCCGCGATGGCGCCGGGGACCTCCTCGATCGGGCTCTGCAGATGCTTGTGCGCGGCCTCGATCAGGCGCCTCTCGCCCTCGATCGGGTCCCGGCGGCTCTCGGTGAGCCCGTCGGTGTAGAGCAGGAGGAGGTCCCCGGGGGCCAGCCGCTCGGTCAGCGGGGTCTCGCTCCCGGGCAGCGGAAAGCCGATCCCGCGCCCCCGGGCCTCCAGATAGCGGGCCGTTCCGTCGCGGCGCAGCAACAGCGCGGGCGGATGGCTCCCGTTGGCCAGCCACAGCTCACCGGTGACGGGATCGATCCGGGCGAGCAGCACGGTGGCCATCACGGCCCGGTCGAAGGGGTACAGGATCTCGTCGGTGCGGGCCACGATCGACTGGAGGCGGTGGCCCTCCAGGGCGAGGGTGCGCACCGCGTGGGTGACGTTGAGCGCGCTGCGCGTACTGGTCACCCCATGGCCCAGGGCGTCCACGATGGTGATGTGGACGGTGCCGTCGGGCAGCACGAACCAGTCGTACAGATCCCCGCCGGTCGGCGCGTCGGTGCCGGCCGGCTCGTAGTGCACGGCGAGTTCGAGACCGTCGGCCTCGATGAGCGGCGGGCGCAGCGCGTCCTCCAGCTCCCGCAGGGTCTGGCCGTGCGCGGTGCGCAACTGCTTGTCCCGCTCGTCGAGCTGGACGTAGAGCGCGAGCACCCCGCTGTTGGTCTCCTCGAGTTCGTCCTTGAGGCGGCGGTGCTCGGCGGTGAGCGCGTCGGCGGCGGCCAGAACGGCGCGCAACTCCTCCGCGGCGAGGGCGTCGTCGCCGGGGGCCTCCTCGGCGTCGTCCACCGGCGGGCCCGCCGGGAGGCGCCAGACCACCTCGTCCTCGGTCACCGCGTCGGGGGCCATCGGCAGCCCCGCCGCCGGCCCCGTATCGCCCGGCGTCCGCAGCACCACCGTGAGCAGCCCTGCGCCCGGGTCGTACGCCCACTCGAGGCCGGTCTCCCGCCCGGCGCGCAGCGCCGCCCCGGCGGCCTCGGCGGCGGACAGCACAAGGCGCCCCCGGACCTCCGGGTCCAGGGCGTGCTCCCGGGCCAGCGCCCGAACGGCCCGGCTGAGCCCGGCCGTCGTGGCGCAGGTGAGGTTCCTCGTCGTCATGGAAGCCTTAAGGGTGACCTGGCCGCGAGCACCGTGGCGTCGTCGCGGACGCGGCGATGGCCATGGGCGAGTGCGGCGGACAGCAGGGACGGCGGAAGACGGAGCACGGCAGGGGGCGGGTCCAGCGCCCAGCGGGCGTCTATACCGTCGCTGTGCAGCACCGCCGTGGCGCCCTGGGACAGCGGGAAGCCGTGGACGCGCGGGGTGGGCATGCCCCAGCCGACGATCCCGGGCTGTCCGATCAGCCGGTGCTCGACCCCGCCCGGGGTCAGGGCGAGGGCGCGGATGTTGCCGATGCCGCAGTAGTCGGCGCGATCGTGGTGCAGCCGCAGCAGCCCCACGGCGGCCCCGCGGGTGTGCCGCAGGGCCCGGTTCATCCGGGTGAGCGCGTCCGGCAGCGGCCGGTCGGGGTCGGTGTGGAAGGTCCGCAGCGCCGCCTGGGCCGCCTCCTCGGCGGCCCGGCCATGGCCGAGGCCGTCGAGGACGACCGCGGTGCGGGCGGTGTCCGTGTCGACGATCCCGCGGGCGTCGCCACAGCCCTCCTCCCCTTCGGCGGGCAGACAGATCGCGCCCACCCCCTGCCACTCCGGCCGCTGCTCGCCCGGCGCGGTGAGGCGGGCGCAGGCCCAGGTGCCCGCTTCGGTGCCGTCGGCGCTGCGCATGGTGAAGTGGGTCGCCATCCTTTTGACGGCGCCGAGCCCGACCCCCAACGTGCCGGAGGTGGTGTAGCCGTCGGCCAGACAGCGCTCGGGGTCGTGCATACCGGGGCCACGGTCGGCGGCGAGGATCTCCACCCCGTGGCCCAGCGGCAGCGGCTGGACGTAGAGCGTCCCGTCGCTGGCGTGCTTGTCCAGGTTGGTCGCCAGCTCCGAGGCGATCACCGCCGCCTGATCGGGCAGCGCCCCCGGCAGCTCGCAGTCCCGGGCCACCGCACGCGCCGTCTCGGCGGCCAGATGCACGGCGCTGTGGTGGTCGACGCGCACCTGGGCGGTGGGCACCGTGAACGGACGGGTCACCGGACCGCCCAGCGGGTGACGACCACGACGGTGCCCTCGCCCGGGCCGGTGCGCACCGTGAACTCGTCCATCAGCCGCCGGGCGCCGCCCAGCCCGTGGCCCAGGCCCGAGCCGGTGGTGAAGCCGTCGGTGAGCGCCGCCTCGAGGTCCGCGATGCCCGGCCCCTCGTCCTTGACGGTCAGCCGCAGCCCCCGCCGTCCGGAGGGCTCGCGCGGATAGTCGAGGGTGACGGTGCCGCCGCCCCCGTGGACATAGGCGTTACGGGCGAGCTCGCTGGCGGCCGTGACCACACGGGTCTGGTCCACCAGGCCGAAGCCCACCGCGATGGTGGCCGCGCGCACCGCGTGGCGGACCGTCAGCAGGTCCTCCTCCGTGCGCACCGGATACGTGGCCGGCGCGGGCGGGCGCCGGCTCTCCGCCCGAGCGGGCCGCTTGGGTCCGTGGGAGGCGAGGGTGGATTCACCGGGCAGTGCCACGTCGGGCCCCTTCCAGGGGCTGCGGGGCCTGCCGCCACCCCAGCGCGGCCAGCCCCTGCTCCGGATTGAGTGCGGTCTCCACACCGACCAGTTCGATGCCCAGCTCGACCAGGGTGATCGCCACCGGCGGTCGCATCCCGGCCACGATCACCCGGGCCCCCAGCAGCCGGGCCACCGTGGTCAGCTCCATCAGCGTCCGGGCCACGAAGGAGTCGATGACCTCCAGCCGGGAGATGTCGATGAGCACCCCACGGGCGCCCTCGGCCGAGATCCGCTCGGTGAGCTCCTCGGTGAAGGCGATGGCGGTCCGGTCGTCGAGCTCGTTGAGCAGGCCCGTGACCAGGACATCTCCCAGCCGCAGAATCGGAACGCCGGGCTGAGGCTGACCGGTCACCGGCCGTCTCCTTCGTCACCGTCGGGACCGGGCCCGTCGATCAGCTTGATCGCGGCGGCCAGCGCGTCGGCCAGTGTCCCCCGCGTGAGGATGGTGGACAGATCGATGCCGAGCTGGGCGATGGTCTGGGCGATCGAGGGGCGGACCCCGCTGATCACGCAGTCCGCGCCCATGAGCCGCACCGCGTTGACGGTCTGCATCAGATGCTGGGCGACGGCGGTGTCCACCGTCGGCACACCCGTGATGTCGATGATCGCGACCAGCGCCTCATGGTCCTGGATGGCCTGGAGCAGATTCTCCATCACCACCTGGGTCCGGGCGGTGTCCAGCGTGCCGATCAGCGGCACCGCCAGCACCTGCCGCCACAGCCGCACCACCGGTGTCGACTGCTCCATCAACTGCTGGCTCTGCCGGCGGATGATCTCCTCCCGGCCCTCCACATACGTCTCGAAGGACAGCACCCCGGCCACATCCAGCAGCCGGTTCATGAAGACGGCCGAGGCGAACAGCTCCTCGGCGTCCCGGGTGTCCCGCTGCACCGCCTTGAGCAGCGCCTCCTTGAGCGCGAGCACCGCGAGCGAGGTCGCCGTCGGCGTGGCCCCCGCCCGCGCCCGGCGCATCGACAGCCCCACCACGGCCTCGTGCAGCCCCGGGGTGGAGGTCACCACCCGGTCCACCGGCACCCCGCTCTGCAGGCCGGGAACCAGCGCCTCGATCAAGGCGTCGGCCTCCTCGCGCAGTTCGGCCTCGCCGATGTCGGTGTCAAGCAGGGCCTGCTCCATCTGCAGCTCGACCCAGCGATCGGCGATTTCCTCGTCGCGCTCCTGAAGAGCCCTGGTCAGGCGCTCTCGCACAGCGGCCTCGCTGGTACTCACGCGGATCCCTTCGCGGTCGACGACCGTTGTCGGTTGGCAAATTTTATCGATCTTCCGGGGGCCCCGGAAGTCGCATCATGCCGATCGCCCCGCCGCCTTGACTCACTCGCCCAGTCGTCGGCACACGAGCCGCGTAGCGAGTACCCAATGATCGGCCGCCCACACCCGCCGTTTTCAGCAGCAGCCGGAACCGATCGCCGTCGCGCCCGGCAGGGAGCGCTTGTTGCGGGACTCCCGGTTACGGGCGGCGAGTTGGTCATCGGCCGGATAGCCGACCTCTTCCAGGGTCAGGCCATGAGGACGGACGACATGCACGGCGGAGTCGCGCACCCCCGCGGCGAGCACCTTGGCCGGCCAGTCCGGGGGACGGTGGCCGTCGCCGACGAAGAGCAGGGCGCCCACCAGCGAGCGCACCATGTTGTGGCAGAAGGCGTCCGCCCGCACGGTCGCCGTGATGACCCCGTCCGCACCGCGCACCCAGTCCAGCCGCTGGAGGGTGCGGATGGTGGTGGCGCCGTCGCGCTTCTTGCAGTACGCGGCGAAGTCGTGCTCGCCCAGGAGCCGTTCGGAAGCCGCGTTCATGGCGGCCACGTCCAGCGGCCAGTCATGCCACAGCACATGACCGCGCAGCAGCGGATCGACCCCGCCGGGGTGGTCGGTGACCCGGTAGGCGTAGCGCCGCCAGATCGCGGAGAAGCGTGCGTTGAACCCGGACGGGGCCCGCTCGACCTTCCAGACCCGTACGTCATGGGGCAACCGGCCGGCGAGCCGCCGCAGCAGCCTGTCCCGGTGCTCGGCCCACAGCGCCTCCGGGAGATCCACATGCGCCACCTGGCCGCGGGCATGGACCCCCGCGTCGGTGCGGCCCGCGACGGTCAGCTCAAAGGTCTCCGAGGAGCGCGTCACCGTCCGCAGCGCGCTCTCCAGCTCGCCCTGCACGGTGCGCCGCTCGCGCTGCTTGGCCCAGCCCGAGAAGTCCTTGCCGTCGTAAGCAAGATCCAGCCGGACCCGTACGAAACCGGGCGCCGCCTCGTCACTCACCCAACTGTTCCTCTCCATGCGGAACGGGCCCGCTCCCAGATTCTGGGGGCGGGCCCGTCCGTGACAACGAAAGCCGTAGCGACGCCTCAGGCGTCCTTCGCGGCCTCATCAGCCGCGTCCGCGGCGGGCTCAGCGGCCGGAGCCTCAGTCGCCTCGGCCTCAGCGGCCGGGGCCTCGGTGGCCTCGTCCTTCTTGAGGTTCGCGGCGGCCGTGTCACCGGCAGCGTCCTTGGCGGTGCGCTTGGTGGCGGCCTCGGCCTCGCCGACGGCCTCCTGCTGCACGGTCAGCGCCTCGACCAGCTCGATGACCGCCATCGGGGCGTTGTCGCCACGACGGTTACCGATCTTGGTGATGCGGGTGTAGCCACCCGGCCGGTTCTCGTAGCGCGGCCCGATCTCGGTGAAGAGGGTGTGCACGACGCTCTTGTCGCGGATGGTCTGCAGCACCAGACGGCGGTTGTGAAGGTCGCCCTTCTTCGCCTTGGTGACCAGCTTCTCCGCGACCGGGCGCAGGCGGCGGGCCTTCGCCTCGGTGGTGGTGATCCGGCCGTGCTCGAACAGCGCGGTGGCGAGGTTCGCCAGCAGGAGCCGCTCGTGCGCAGCGCTGCCGCCCAGACGGGCGCCCTTGGTGGGCTTCGGCATTGGTGTATCTCCTAGGTGTCTGCACCGGCCGTATCAGGTACCGGTGTCAGTTGCCGGCGAGCGGCCGCCCGCCGGAAATTTTCGTCGCCCGCCGCACGGACTCGATCAAGCTCAGCAAGATCAAGCCCGTCCGGCGATTGAGGACAGCGCCTCAGCCCCAGCGGCGGGGCAGCGATCAGTACTGCTCGGTCTCGACGAAACCCGCATCGGCGTCGTCATCGGCGCCGAAGGCGTCAGCGGCGGCGGTCGGGTCGAATCCGGGCGGGCTGTCCTTGAGCGCCAGGCCCATACCGGCCAGCTTCGCCTTGACCTCGTCGATCGACTTGGCGCCGAAGTTCCGGATGTCGAGCAGGTCCGCCTCGGACCGCGCCACGAGCTCACCCACGGAGTGGATGCCCTCGCGCTTGAGGCAGTTGTACGAGCGGACGGTGAGCTCGAGCTCCTCGATCGGCAGCGCCAGATCGGCGGCGAGGGCGGCGTCCGTCGGGGACGGGCCCATGTCGATGCCCTCGGCGTCCACGTTCAGCTCGCGGGCCAGGCCGAACAGCTCGACCAGGGTCTTACCGGCCGACGCCATGGCGTCACGCGGCCGCATGGCCTGCTTGGTCTCGACGTCGACGATCAGCTTGTCGAAGTCGGTGCGCTGCTCGACACGGGTCGCCTCGACCTTGTAGGTGACCTTGAGCACCGGCGAGTAGATGGAGTCGACCGGGATCCGGCCGATCTCCTGGCCGACCTGCTTGTTCTGCACGGCGGAGACGTAACCGCGGCCACGCTCGACCGTGAGCTCCATCTCCAGCTTGCCCTTGCCGTTCAGCGTGGCCAGGACCAGGTCGGGGTTGTGCACCTCGACACCGGCCGGCGGGGCGATGTCGGCGGCGGTGACCAGACCCGGGCCCTGCTTGCGCAGGTACATCACGACCGGCTCGTCGTGCTCCGAGGAGACGACGAGCTGCTTGATGTTGAGGATCAGGTCGGTGACGTCCTCCTTGACGCCCGGCACGGTGGTGAACTCGTGCAGGACCCCGTCGATCCGGATGCTGGTGACGGCCGCACCGGGGATCGAGGAGAGGAGCGTACGACGCAGGGAGTTTCCGAGGGTGTAGCCGAAGCCCGGCTCCAGCGGCTCGATCACGAACCGGGAGCGGAACTCGTCGACGACCTCTTCGGTCAACGAGGGACGCTGAGCGATCAGCATGGGGTTTGCCTCCAGTCTCCGGCGCCCGCTATTTGACGCCGAACCCTTCAATGGTACGGGCGGTACGCGCCAAACGGCTCCGTACCGCCCGTATCGCCTTTGTCTACTACTTGGAGTAGAGCTCGACGATCAGCTGCTCCTGCACCTGGGTGTCGATCACCTGGCGCTCGGGCATGGAGTGCACGAGGATCCGCAGCTGCGACGGAATGGCCTCCAGCCACGCCGGCACCGTGCGCTCGCCCGCCTCGGCCTGAGCCACCTGGAAGGGGGTCAGGGTCCGGGACTTCGTGCGGACCTCGATGATGTCGTTCACGGTGACGCGGGCCGACGGGATGTCGGTCTTGCGGCCGTTCACATTGATGTGGCCGTGGCGGACCAGCTGACGGGCGTGGTCGCGGGACTTGGCGAAGCCGGCCCGGTAGACCACGTTGTCGAGGCGAGTCTCGAGGATGCGAAGCAAGTTCTCACCGGTCTTGCCGGACTTCTTGTTCGCCTCCGCGTAGTAGCCACGGAACTGCTTCTCAAGGACGCCGTAGATGCGGGTCGCCTTCTGCTTCTCACGGAGCTGCAGCAGGTACTCGCTGTCCTTGGTGCGCCCGCGACCGTGCTCACCCGGGGGGTAAGGACGGATCTCGATCGGGCACTTCGCGCTCTCGCACTTGCTCCCCTTGAGGAAGAGCTTCTGCTTCTCCCGACGGCATCGCTTGCAGTCGGCCCCGGTGTAACGCGCCATGTTTCTGTTGTCTCCTACTTCAGCCGGTCAGACGCGCCGACGCTTGGGCGGGCGGCATCCGTTGTGCGGAGTCGGAGTGACGTCCTGGATCGAACCCACCTCCAGGCCGGTGGCCTGGAGCGAGCGGATCGCGGTCTCACGGCCGGAGCCCGGACCCTTGACGAACACGTCGACCTTGCGCATGCCGTGCTCCTGCGCGCGGCGGGCGGCCGACTCGGCGGCCATCTGCGCGGCGAACGGAGTGGACTTGCGCGAGCCCTTGAAGCCGACGTGGCCGGCAGAGGCCCAAGAGATCACATTCCCGGTCGGGTCCGTGATCGAGACGATGGTGTTGTTGAACGTGCTCTTGATGTGAGCGTGCCCGTGGGCGACGTTCTTCTTCTCCTTGCGGCGCACCTTCTTGGCGCCGGCCGTCCTGCTCTTCGGAGGCATTCCTGAATTCTCCCGTGGAGGTGGTCGGTCCTACAGCTCGGACCGCTTGACAGCGTCCGGTGCGGACTACTTCTTGCCCGGCTTCTTCTTACCGGCGATGGCGCGACGCGGACCCTTGCGGGTGCGGGCGTTGGTGCTGGTGCGCTGGCCGTGGACCGGAAGGCCGCGGCGGTGGCGCAGACCCTGGTAGCAGCCGATCTCGACCTTGCGGCGGATGTCGGCCTGGATCTCGCGACGGAGGTCACCCTCGGTCTTGATGTTGTTGTCCACGTACTCGCGGATCTTGACCAGGTCTTCTTCACCCAGGTCACGAACGCGGGTGTCCGGGTTCACACCGGTGTTGGCGAGCGTCTGCTGGGCAAGGGTGCGACCGATGCCGAAGACGTAAGTGAGAGCGACCTCAACGCGCTTTTCGCGCGGGAGATCAACGCCTGCGAGGCGTGCCATGAATCTGGCTCCAGATGGTTGTCGGAGGTCTTCCGCAGCACCGCTCCCGGCCACCGCTCGCACGGCTGCCGGGTCCCCGGCCTCCGACCGGGGGTGTCGTCCCCGCGAGGCGGGAACGGGTGACTGCGTATGTACGCAAAGCTATGACGTCGCGCGAAGATGCTGCGAGTGGTGCAGGATTCCGGCCGGTGTGCGTCAGCCCTGGCGCTGCTTGTGGCGCAGGTTGTCGCAAATGACCATGACCCGGCCGTGGCGGCGGATCACCTTGCACTTGTCGCAGATCTTCTTGACGCTCGGCTTGACCTTCATGGTGTGAGGTTCTCCGGGTCGTGAGATCTACTTGTAGCGGTAGACGATCCGTCCGCGCGTGAGGTCGTACGGAGACAGCTCCACCACGACCCGGTCATCGGGCAGAATGCGGATGTAGTGCATGCGCATCTTGCCGCTGATGTGCGCGAGGACCTTGTGACCGTTCTGAAGCTCCACCTTGAACATCGCGTTCGGCAGAGACTCGATCACGGTGCCCTCGATTTCGATGGCGCCTTGCTTCTTGGCCATGTCCTGCTTTCGGGATCGGCTACCTTGATCGGCCCGCCGCATGCGGGAGGGCATGCGTGAGCCGACGTGTCAGTCTACGTCAGGGCATCCCGAAACACGAATCCGGGGCATGATGCCCCGGGATCGAGATCTTTATGCCCACGGAGATCGTCAGGCCAGGGGATCGGGCGCGGTCTCCACGCCCAGCTCGGCCAGCTTTGCCTTGCCGCCGTCCACGGCGGTCAGCACCAGTGGGCCCTCCTCGGTCAGCGCGACCGAGTGCTCCCAGTGGCTGGACCAGGTGCCGTCGTCCGTCTTGACGGTCCAGTCGTCGGACAGCACATGCGTCTTCGCGGTGCCCAGGCTCACCATGGGCTCGATCGCGATACAGAAGCCGGGGCCCAGCCGTGGGCCCTTGCCGCGCTTCCGGGAGACATAGTTCAGCAGATGCGGGTCCATGTGCATCTGGGAGCCGATGCCATGGCCGCCGTAGTCCTCGATGATCCCGTACTTGCCGGAGGCCGGGCGGGGCTGGCGGCGGATGTAGCCCTCGATCGCCTTGGAGATGTCGATCAGCCGGTGGCCCTTGCGGACCGCCGCGATCCCGGCCCACATCGACTCCTCGGTCACCCGGCTAAGCTCGTACAGCTCCGGGTCGTGACCGGTGCCCACGAAGGCGGTGAAGGCGGCGTCGCCATGCCAGCCGTCCACGATCGCGCCCGCGTCGATGGAGATGATGTCGCCGTCCTTGAGGACGGTCTCCTGGTCCGGGATGCCATGCACCACGATGTCGTTCACCGAGGTGCAGATCGTGGCGGGGAAGCCGCCGTAGCCCAGGAAGTTCGACTTGGCGCCGTGGTCGGCGATGACCTTGCGGGCGACGTCGTCCAGGTCCTTGGTGGTGGCGCCGGGGACGGCAGCCACCCGCGTCGCCTCATGGATGGCGGCGACGACCAGCCCCGCCTCACGCATCTTCGCGATCTGCTCGGGAGTCTTGATCTCCACCATGGGGGCCTTCCACGTTCAGTCGTCATTACCGCTATCGCCCAACAGTACGGCCGCGAGACCTCAAAGGCTCGCGGCCGTACAGGGCAGCAACCATCAATTGGGCAACCCCCGCGGCGAGCGACCACCTCCGCGAGAGCGGCGGCGGTTCAGCCGCAAAAAGGGGCCCGCGACACCCCCGGCGGGGTATCGCGGCCGATCAGCTCTGTTCTCTAGGCCGCCTTGGCCGCCAGGGCGTCCATCGCCCTTTGGGTGACCTCGGACACCTTGCCGAGCGCCGAGATCGTCACGACCAGGCCCTTGGCCTTGTAGTAGTCGATGATCGGCTCGGTCTCCCGGTGGTAGACCTCGAGTCGTTTGCGGACCGTCTCCTCGCTGTCGTCCTCGCGCTGGTACAGCTCGCCGCCGCAGACGTCGCATACGCCCGGGGTCTTCGGCGGCTTGTACTCCACGTGGAACGTGTGCGAGCTGTCCTGACGGCAGGTACGGCGGCCCGCGATGCGCTTGATCACCTCGGACTCGGGGACCTCCAGGTCCAGCACCGCGTCCAGCGAGACACCGCGCTCGCCCAGGTAGGTGTCCAGGGCCTCGGCCTGGATCTGGTTCCTCGGGAACCCGTCCAGCAGGAAGCCGGCCTGTGCGTCCGGCTGGTCCAGCCGGTCCTCCGCCATGCCGATGGTGACCTCGTCCGGTACCAGCTGCCCGGCCCGCATGTACTCCTGCGCCTGCTTGCCGAGGGGGGTGCCCTGGCTGATGTTCGCGCGGAACAGGTCGCCTGTGGAGATATGCGGGATCGACAGCTTCTCGGCAAGGTACGCGGCCTGCGTACCCTTGCCGGCTCCCGGAGGCCCGACGAGGACGATTCGCATCAGCGGAGGAACCCTTCGTAGTGTCGCTGCTGAAGCTGGCTCTCGATCTGCTTCACAGTCTCCAGGCCGACACCCACGATGATCAGGATGCTCGTGCCGCCGAACGGGAAGTTCTGATTGGCGTTGAGCGTCACCAGTGCCACCGTGGGCACCAGGGCGATCAAGCCCAGATAGAGCGCACCGGGCCACGTGATGCGATTCAGCACGTAGCTCAGGTACTCCGCGGTGGGACGACCAGCCCGGATACCCGGGATGAACCCACCATACTTCTTCATGTTGTCGGCAACTTCTTCGGGGTTGAAGCTGATGGCGACATAGAAGAATGCGAAGAAGACGATCAGCAGGAAGTACGTGGCGATGTAGACCGGGTGGTCGCCCTTGACGAAGTTCTGCGAGATCCAGGTCGCCCAGCCGGCCTTCGAATTGGAGAACTGGACGATCAGCGCCGGAATGTACAGCAGCGATGAGGCGAAGATCACGGGGATCACACCCGCCTGGTTCACCTTCATCGGGATGTAGGTGGACGTACCGCCGTACGAGCGACGGCCGATCATGCGCTTGGCGTATTGCACGGGGATCCGGCGCTGGGCCTGCTCGACGAAGACCACCAGGCCGACCATGGCCAGACCACAGAGGATCACCAGGCCGAACTCCAGCCAGCCACCCATGATCTTGCCCTGCTGCTTGATGCTCCACATCGCGCTCGGGAACCCGGCGGCGATCGAGACGAACATCAGGATCGACATGCCGTTGCCGATGCCGCGGTCGGTGACCAGCTCACCGAGCCACATGATCAGCGCCGTGCCGGCGGTCATCGTGATGACCATCACGGCGGTGGTGAAAATCGAGTCGTCCCGGACGATCTGGCCGCCGACGGGGCAGCTCTGGAAGAGCGAACCGCTGCGGGCGGTGGCCACCAGGCCGGTGCCCTGCAGGATCGCCAGCGCGATGGTCAGATAGCGGGTGTACTGCGTGATCTTCGACTGCCCGGCCTGGCCCTCCTTCTTGAGGGCTTCGAGGCGCGGGATCACCACGGTCAGAAGCTGCAGGATGATGCTTGCCGTGATGTACGGCATGATCCCGAGCGCGAAGATGGTGATCTGGAGCAGTGCGCCACCACTGAACATGTTGACCAGGCCGAACAGCCCCTGCTGGCCCTTGGCGAGGTCCATGCACGTCTGGACATTCTTGTAGTCGATGCCCGGGATCGGGATATGTTGCCCGAGCCTGAAGAGCACGATGATGGCCAGCGTGAACAGCAGCTTCTTGCGCAGGTCGGGCGTCTTGAACGCCCGGGCGAACGCGGTGAGCACGGTGCCTCCTGCGCCCCCCGCGTGCGTGCGCGAGAGGTGACGGTCTTGAGGATCGACGAATACTTATCAGCCAGGACCCGCGCGGAGGCGTACCGCGCGGAAGGTAACAACGCACGCCACCTTACCGGCGACCTGGCCCCGCTTGGAACGACCAACCGGGGATGCCCC
Source organism: Streptomyces sp. 11-1-2 (assembly GCF_003595545.1). Taxonomy (NCBI): domain Bacteria; kingdom Bacillati; phylum Actinomycetota; class Actinomycetes; order Kitasatosporales; family Streptomycetaceae; genus Streptomyces; species Streptomyces sp. 11-1-2. The sequence goes on along the minus strand of NZ_CP022545.1, from coordinate 6,510,251 downwards.
GTATCTGGAGCATCCCCGGTCGGGTGTGCACCGTGCTCAGACGAGCTCGGTGACGGTGCCACCGGCAGCGGCGATCTTCTCCTTGGCGGAGCCGGAGACGGCGTCGACCGTCACCTGGAGCGCCACGGAGACCTCACCGGAGCCCAGCACCTTGACGAGCTGGTTCTTGCGCACCGCGCCCTTGGCGACCAGATCGGCCACCGTGACCTCGCCACCCTGCGGGTAGAGCGCGGCCAGCTTGTCCAGGTTCACGACCTGGTACTCGGTGCGGAAGGGGTTCTTGAAGCCCTTGAGCTTCGGGAGCCGCATGTGGAGGGGCATCTGCCCACCCTCGAAGCGCTCCGGAACCTGGTAGCGGGCCTTGGTGCCCTTGGTGCCACGACCAGCGGTCTTACCCTTGGACGCCTCACCACGACCGACACGGGTCTTGGCGGTCTTGGCGCCCGGGGCGGGCCGGAGGTTGTGGACCTTCAGCGGGTTGTTCTCCGCCATCTCAGTCGACCTCCTCGACCGTCACGAGGTGCCGCACGGTGGTCGCCATGCCGCGGAACTCGGGGCGGTCCTCCTTGACAACCACGTCGCCGAGCTTCTTCAGCCCGAGCGAACGCAGGGTGTCGCGGTGGTTCTGCTTGCTGCCGATGTAGGACTTCGTCTGCGTGATCTTCAGGCGGGCCATGCTCACACACCCACCCCGGCACGCGCCCGCAGCAGAGCGGCGGGAGCGACATCCTCCAGCGGCAGACCACGGCGGGCGGCGATCTCCTCGGGGCGCTGAAGGCCCTGCAGAGCGGCCACCGTGGCGTGCACGATGTTGATCGGGTTCGACGAACCGAGCGACTTGCTGAGCACGTCGTGGATGCCCGCGCACTCCAGCACGGCGCGCACCGGGCCACCGGCGATCACACCGGTACCGGGGGACGCCGGCTTCAGCAGCACAACACCCGCGGCCTCCTCACCCTGGATCGGGTGCGGAATGGTGCCGGCGATCCGGGGGACCTTGAAGAAGTGCTTCTTGGCCTCCTCCACGCCCTTGGCGATCGCGGCCGGCACCTCCTTGGCCTTGCCGTAACCGACACCGACGGTGCCGTCACCGTCGCCCACCACGACCAGCGCGGTGAAGCTGAAGCGACGACCACCCTTCACAACCTTGGCGACGCGGTTGATCGCGACAACACGCTCGACGTAAGCGGTCTTCTCGGCGGCAGCGCCACCGTCCCGCCGGTCCTTCCGGTCCCGCCGCTCGCCGCCACCGGCGCCGCCACCGCGGCGCTGGGGTCCAGCCATTGGATTTACCTCTCTCGTTTCCGCTTTGCGTTGGAACCGGGGCTCAGAACTTCAGCCCGGCCTCGCGGGCGGCGTCCGCCAGAGCGGCAATCCGCCCGGCGTACTTGTTGCCACCACGGTCGAACACGACGGCCTCGATGCCCGCGGCCTTCGCCCGCTCGGCCACCAGCGCGCCGACCTGCTGCGCCAGGGCGCTCTTGTCGCCCTCGGCCGCCCGGATGGCGCTGTCCAGCGTCGACGCCGAGGCCAGCGTGTGGCCCGCGATGTCGTCGATGACCTGCGCCACCATGTGACGGTTGGACCGCGTCACCACGAGGCGAGGACGGACCGGCGTGCCGGAGACCCGCTTGCGGACGCGGATGTGACGCCGCTTGACGGCGGCCGCCTTACGGGCGTTGCCCTTGGCGATCTTCACACCGTATGCCATGGCTTACTTACCAGCCTTTCCGACCTTGCGGCGGATGACTTCGCCCGCGTACTTCACGCCCTTGGCCTTGTACGGGTCGGGCTTGCGCAGCTTGCGGATGTTCGCGGCGACCTCGCCGACCTTCTGCTTGTCGATGCCCTCGACGCTCAGCTTGGTCGGGGACTCCACCTTGAAGGTGATGCCCTCGGGGGCCTCGACCAGGATCGGGTGGCTGTAGCCCAGGGCGAACTCCAGGTTGGAGCCCTTGGCCTGGACGCGGTAACCCACACCGCTGATCTCGAGCGCCTTGCTGTAGCCCTGGGTCACGCCGGTGATCATGTTCGCCACCAGCGTGCGGGACAGGCCGTGCAGGGCCTTGTTCTGACGCTCGTCGTTGGGGCGGATGACAACGAGCGTGTTGTCCTCACCCTTGGCGACATCGATCGGCGCGGCGACGGTGTGCGAGAGAGAACCCTTGGGGCCCTTCACGGCGACCGTGCGGCCATCGATGGTGACGTCCACACCAGCGGGAACCTGGATGGGCAGCTTGCCAATGCGCGACATGTGCTTCCTCCGTTCCCTGGTTACCAGACGTAGGCGAGGACTTCCCCACCCACGCCCTTCTTGCCGGCCTGCTTGTCGGTGAGGAGCCCGTGCGACGTGGAGATGATCGCCACGCCCAGGCCGCCGAGCACCTTCGGCAGGTTGGTGGACTTTGCGTAGACCCGCAGGCCCGGCTTCGAAATCCGCTTGATGCCGGCGATCGAGCGCTCGCGGTTCGGGCCGAACTTCAGCTCGAGGGTGAGGTTCTTGCCAACCTCGGCGTCCTCGACCTTCCAGCCGGTGATGTAGCCCTCCTGCTGGAGGATCTCCGCGATATGCGACTTGATCTTGCTGTGCGGCATCTCGACGGAGTCGTGGTACGCCGAGTTCGCGTTTCGCAGACGTGTCAACATGTCTGCGATCGGATCGGTCATGGTCATGATGGCCTTCGGCCTCTCTCGCCGGGGTTTCCTGTATGCGCCATCCCTCTCACCCTCTTGACGAGGGCACGGGTGCGGCGCGGGGACCTACGGCGTAGTAAGGATTCTGGGCGGCGAGCGCCCAACCGTTCCACTCTACGGGAGTGGACGGGCGGGGCTCGCCATCCATTTGCTTACCGAGAGTCCGGTACCAGCCCAAAATTCCATCTTTCGCCCGCCAGGGCGCCCGTTGAGGGCGGTGGCGGGAGACGACGGGTGGGCTGTTACCAGGAGCTCTTGGTCACGCCCGGCAGCTCGCCACGGTGAGCCATCTCACGAAGGCACACGCGGCACAGGCCGAACTTGCGGTAGACGGAGTGCGGACGTCCGCAACGCTGGCAGCGCGTGTACCCACGCACGCCGAACTTGGGCTTGCGGGCGGCCTTGGCAATGAGAGCCTTCTTCGCCACGGCTCACGCCTCCTTGAACGGGAAGCCGAGGTGACGCAGTAGGGCGCGGCCCTCGTCGTCGTTGGTCGCCGTGGTCACCACGGTGATGTCCATACCCCGGACGCGGTCGATCTTGTCCTGGTCGATCTCGTGGAACATGACCTGCTCCGTGAGACCGAAGGTGTAGTTGCCCCGGCCGTCGAACTGCTTCGGCGACAGACCGCGGAAGTCGCGGATGCGCGGCAGCGCGAGCGACACCAGACGGTCCAGGAACTCCCACATGCGGTCACCGCGGAGGGTGACGTGGGCGCCGATCGGCTGGCCCTCACGCAGCTTGAACTGCGCGATGGACTTACGGGCCTTGGTGACGGCGGGCTTCTGGCCGGTGATCGTGGAGAGGTCGCGGATGGCGCCCTCGATCAGCTTGGAGTCGCGGGCGGCGTCGCCCACACCCATGTTGACCACGACCTTGGTCAGACCCGGGATCTGCATGACGTTCTCGTAGGAGAACTGCTCCTGCAGCTTGCCCTGGATCTCTTCGCGGTAGCGCGCCTTGAGGCGCGGTGCAGTGGTGGTGGCAGTCATCAGATGTCCTCACCGGTCCGCTTGGCAACGCGGATCTTGTTGCCCTCGTCGTCGAAGCGGTATCCGACGCGGGTGACGACCTTGTTGCCGTCCTTCTCCACCACGAGCTGCACGTTGCTCACGTGGATCGGGGCTTCGGTCGTCACGATGCCGCCGGTCTTCGAACCACGAGCGGTCTGTCCGGCCTTGGTGTGCTTCTTGACCCGGTTGACACCCTCGACCAGGACACGGTCCTCGCGCGGGAAGGCCGCGATGACCTTGCCCTGCTTGCCCTTGTCCTTACCGGTGATGACCTGGACCAGGTCGCCCTTCTTGATCTTCATCGGTTACAGCACCTCCGGCGCGAGCGAGATGATCTTCATGAACTTCTTCTCGCGCAGCTCACGGCCCACCGGGCCGAAGATACGGGTGCCACGGGGGTCGCCATCGTTCTTGAGGATGACGGCCGCGTTCTCGTCGAAGCGGATGTACGAGCCGTCCGGGCGGCGGCGCTCCTTGACGGTGCGCACGATGACCGCCTTGACGACGTCACCCTTCTTCACGTTGCCACCGGGGATCGCGTCCTTGACGGTGGCGACGATGACGTCACCGATGCCCGCGTAGCGGCGACCGGAGCCACCGAGAACACGGATGCAAAGGATTTCCTTCGCGCCCGTGTTGTCGGCGACGCGCAGTCGCGACTCCTGCTGGATCACGTCTATCTCCTGATCGTCTGCCGGTTCCCGGCAGGGGCTGGATATATCCAGCCCCTGCCGAGCCTGGCGGAACTGTCCTGCGGACTATTGCCCGCAGGCTGTATTACTTGGAATCCCCTTACGGGAATTACCTACTTGGCCTTCTCGAGGATCTCGACGACGCGCCAGCGCTTGGTCGCGGACAGCGGCCGGGTCTCCATCAGGAGGACACGGTCGCCGACACCCGCGGCGTTCTGCTCGTCGTGCGCCTTGAGCTTGTTCGTACGGCGGATGACCTTGCCGTACAGCGCGTGCTTGACGCGGTCCTCGACGGCGACGACGACGGTCTTGTCCATCTTGTCGCTGACGACCAGACCCTCACGGGTCTTGCGGAAGCCGCGGTTCTGCGTTGCGTTCTCAGTCACATTCGTCTCGCTCATCAGGCGCTCTCCACCGTCTCGATGCCGAGCTCGCGCTCCCGCATCAGGGTGTAGATCCGGGCGATGTCCTTGCGGACGGCCTTCAGCCGGCCGTGGTTCTCAAGCTGTCCGGTCGCCGCCTGGAAGCGGAGGTTGAACAGCTCTTCCTTGGCCTCACGCAGCTTGCCAACGAGGTCCTCGTTGTTCAGCTCACGCAGCTCGGACGCCTTGGTACCGGCCGCCATCACGACTCACCTGCCTCGCGCCGCACGATCCGGCACTTCATCGGGAGCTTGTGAGCAGCGCGGGTGAGCGCCTCACGCGCAGTCTTCTCGTTCGGGAAGGACAGCTCGAACATCACCCGGCCGGGCTTGACGTTCGCGACCCACCACTCCGGCGAACCCTTACCGGAACCCATGCGGGTCTCGGCAGGCTTCTTCGTCAGCGGACGGTCCGGATAGATGTTGATCCAGACCTTGCCGCCACGCTTGATGTGGCGGGTCATCGCGATACGAGCGGCCTCGATCTGACGGTTGGTGACGTACGCCGGGGTGACGGCCTGGATGCCGTACTCGCCGAACGCCAGCTCCGTGCCGCCCTTGGCCATGCCGGACCGCTTGGGGTGGTGCTGCTTGCGGTGCTTGACCCTGCGAGGGATCAGCATGTCGGTCAGGCCTCCGTTCCAGTGCTCTCAGCAGCCGGAGCGGCGGTGGCCTCGGCCTTGGGGGCCTCGGCGGGGGCGCTCTGCTGCTGCTGCGGCTTACGGCCACGGCCACCACGCTCGCCACCACGGCGCTGCGGGCGGTCGCTGCCGCCGCCACCACGCGACGGGCGGTTGCCGGCGCGGGCGGCGGCGTTCTCGGCACGGACCTCGGCGATGTTCTTGACGTCGCCCTTGTAGATCCACACCTTGACGCCGATGCGGCCGAAGGTGGTCTTGGCTTCGAAGAAGCCGTAGTCGACGTTCGCGCGGAGCGTGTGCAGGGGCACGCGGCCCTCGCGGTAGAACTCCGAGCGGGACATCTCGGCGCCGCCGAGACGGCCACCACACTGGATCTTGATGCCCTTGGCACCGGCCTTCATCGAGCTCTGCATCGACTTGCGCATCGCACGACGGAAGGAGACGCGGGAGGAGAGCTGCTCGGCGACGGCCTGGGCCACCAGCTGAGCGTCGACCTCGGGGTTCTTCACCTCGAGGATGTTGAGCTGCACCTGCTTGCCGGTCAGCTTCTCCAGCTCGCCGCGGATACGGTCGGCCTCCGCGCCGCGGCGGCCGATGACGATGCCCGGCCGGGCGGTGTGGATGTCGACGCGGACGCGGTCACGGGTGCGCTCGATCTCCACCTTGGAGATGCCCGCGCGCTCCATGCCCTTCGTCATCATCCGGCGGATGGCGACGTCTTCCTTGACGTAGTCCTTGTACAGCTTGTCGGCGTACCAGCGCGACTTGAAGTCGGTGGTGATGCCGAGCCGGAACCCGTGCGGGTTAACCTTCTGGCCCATTACCGGGTTCCTTCCTTGCTGCTGACGACCACGGTGATGTGGCTGGTCCGCTTGCGGATCCGGTAGGCGCGGCCCTGGGCACGCGGACGGAACCGCTTCAGGGTCGGGCCCTCGTCGACGTACGCCTCGGAGATGACGAGGCTGTCGGCGTCGGTGTGGTCGTAGTTGTGCGCGGCGTTGGCGATGGCGCTGTCCAGCACCTTGCCGACCGGCACGCTCGCGGCCTGCGGGGCGAAACGCAGGACCGCCTGAGCCTCCGTGGCACTCATGCCACGGATGAGGTCCACCACGCGGCGGGCCTTCATGGGCGTGACGCGGATGTACCGCGCCTGGGCCCTGGCTTCCATGGTTGTCCCTTCGGTGTCTGTCATGAGTCTGTTCCGCCGATCAGCGACGACGCGACTTACGGTCGTCCTTCTCGTGGCCGCGGAAGGTGCGGGTCGGCGCGAATTCGCCGAGCTTGTGGCCGACCATCGACTCGGTGACGAACACCGGGACGTGCTTGCGGCCGTCGTGCACCGCGATCGTGTGGCCGAGCATGGCCGGGACGATCATCGAGCGGCGGGACCAGGTCTTGATGACGTTCTTGGTGCCGGCTTCGTTCTGGACATCCACCTTCTTGATCAGGTGGTCGTCGACGAAGGGCCCCTTCTTGAGACTGCGCGGCATCTAAACCCGCTCCTAGCGCTTCTTGTTCGTCTTGCGGCGGCGGACGATGTACTTGTTGCTGGCCTTCTTCGGCGAGCGCGTACGGCCCTCCTTCTGACCCCACGGCGAGACCGGGTGGCGACCACCGGAGGTCTTGCCCTCACCACCACCGTGCGGGTGGTCGACGGGGTTCATGACCACACCACGAACGGTCGGGCGGACGCCCTTCCAGCGCATGCGGCCGGCCTTGCCCCAGTTGATGTTCGACTGCTCGGCGTTGCCGACCTCGCCGACAGTGGCGCGGCAGCGGACGTCGACCAGGCGGATCTCACCGGACGGCATGCGGAGGTGGGCCATGGAGCCCTCCTTCGCCAGCAGCTGCACGGAGGCACCCGCGGAGCGGGCGAACTTCGCGCCGCCGCCGGGCCGCAGCTCGATGGCGTGGAGCGTGGTACCAACCGGGATGTTGCGCAGCGAGAGGTTGTTACCGGGCTTGATGTCGGCGCCGGGGCCGTTCTCGATCCGGTCGCCCTGCGTCAGGCCGCGCGGCGCGAGGATGTAGCGCTTCTCGCCGTCGGCGTAGTGCAGCAGCGCGATGCGCGCGGTGCGGTTGGGGTCGTATTCGATGTGCGCGACCTTCGCCGGGACGCCGTCCTTGTCGTGACGGCGGAAGTCGATCACGCGGTACGCACGCTTGTGACCGCCACCCTGGTGGCGGACCGTGATGCGGCCGGCGTTGTTACGACCACCCTTGCTGTGCAGCGGGCGGACCAGCGACTTCTCCGGCGTGTCCCGCGTGATCTCGACGAAGTCGGCGACGCTGGAGCCACGACGGCCCGGGGTCGTCGGCTTGTACTTGCGGATACCCATTTCTCAGTCCTCGGAAGATTCCGGACTTCTGGACGTTCCGATCTCCGTTAGGAGACCGGGCCGCCGAAGATGTCGATACGGTCGCCCTCGGCGAGGGTCACGATGGCGCGCTTGGTGTCCTTGCGCTTGCCGAAACCGGTCTTGGTGCGCTTGCGCTTACCCTGCCGGTTGATCGTGTTGACCCCGGTGACCTTGACCGAGAAGACCGCCTCGACGGCCTGCTTGATCTGGGTCTTGTTGGCGCCGGGCGCGACGATGAACGTGTACTTGTTCTCGTCGAGCAGCGCGTAGCTCTTCTCCGAGACCACCGGCTTGACGAGAATGTCGCGGGGGTCGGTGAAGGTCTTGCTGGTGACAGCGGTCGCCTCACTCATCAGGCGGCGCTCCCTTCGGTCTTCTCAGCGGCCTTGGGACCAGCCACGAAGGACTCGAAGGCGGCCTTGGTGAAGACCACGTCGTCGGAGACGAGCACGTCGTACGTGTTCAGCTGGCCCGGCTCCAGGATGTGCACCTGGGGCAGGTTGCGGGCGGACAGCCACGCGGCCTCGTCGCTCCGCTCGGCGACCAGGAGCAGGTTCTTGCGCTCGCTGATCTTGCCCAGCAGGGTCTTCGCGGCCTTGGTGGAGATGTCGCCGTCGACCACGCCGGTCACGACGTGGATCCGCTCGTGGCGCGCCCGGTCGGAGAGGGCACCGCGCAGCGCGGCGGCCTTCATCTTCTTCGGGGTGCGCTGGCTGTAGTCGCGCGGCACGGGACCGTGCACGACGCCACCGCCGGCGAACTGCGGCGCGCGGGTCGAGCCCTGGCGCGCGCGGCCGGTGCCCTTCTGGCGGTAGGGCTTCTTGCCACCGCCCCGGACCTCACCGCGGGTCTTGGTCTTGTGCGTGCCCTGGCGGGCAGCGGCCAGCTGGGCGACGACGACCTGGTGGATCAGCGGAATGCTGACCTGCGCGTCGAAGATCTCCGTGGGGAGCTCGACGGTCCCGGCCTTGTCGCCTGCCGGCGAAAGGATGTCAATGGTGCTCATCGGTTACCTCAGGCCCCCTTGGCCGCGGTACGGACCAGGACGAGGCCGCCGTTCGGACCAGGAACCGCTCCCTTGATCAGGAGCAGACCCTTCTCCGCGTCAACGGCGTGGACGGTCAGGTTCTGGGTGGTGACCCGCTCATTGCCCATGCGGCCGGCCATGCGCAGGCCCTTGAACACGCGGCCCGGGGTGGCGCAGCCACCGATGGAGCCAGGCGAGCGGTGCTTGCGCTGGGTGCCGTGGCCGGCGCCGAGGCCGGCGAAGCCGTGGCGCTTCATGACACCGGCGGTGCCCTTGCCCTTGCTGGTGCCGGTCACATCGACCTTGACACCGGACTCGAACGCCTCGGCGGTGACCTCCTGGCCGAGCGTGTACTCGCTGGCGTCAGCGGTACGCAGCTCCACCAGGTGGCGGCGCGGGGTGACGTCGGCCTTGGCGAAGTGGCCCTTGAGGGGCTTGTTCACCTTGCGCGGGTCGATCTCGCCGAAGGCGATCTGGACGGCGCTGTAGCCGTCCGCGTCATCGGTGCGGACCTGGGTCACGACGCACGGCCCGGCCTTGACGACAGTGACCGGGACGACACGGTTGTTCTCGTCCCACACCTGCGTCATGCCGAGCTTCTCGCCCAGGACGCCCTTGATCTGCTTAGCCATCTCGCGCGTCACCTCAGAGCTTGATCTCGATGTCGACGCCCGCCGGCAGGTCGAGACGCATCAGCGAGTCGACGGTCTTCGGCGTGGGGTCGAGGATGTCGATGAGGCGCTTGTGCGTACGCATCTCGAAGTGCTCGCGCGAGTCCTTGTACTTGTGCGGCGACTTGATGACGCAGTACACGTTCTTCTCTGTGGGCAGCGGCACCGGGCCCGCGACCGACGCACCAGTGCGGGTCACCGTCTCGACGATCTTCTTCGCCGAGGAGTCGATGACCTCGTGGTCGTAGGCCTTGAGCCGGATGCGGATCTTCTGTCCCGCCATGGCTACTTCGTAGTCCTGTCTCTCGTAACGCTCTGGGACCCGGTGGCGTTCGCGTCCCTCTCCACCCCACTTCCGACCCACGCGGTCGGGCGTGTCGCAGTCCTTCTCATAAATCTCCATGCGGAGATCCCTGGTGAAGGGGGTTGCTGGGGGAGAAAGTCACCCACCGGGTGCCTGGCTGGGGCCCCGCTGACGCTTCCCGGAAGATTCCCGTACTTCCGCCCCTGATCAGGGGCGACGAGTACCGTGGGACTCGCTTCCAGTCCTCCCGGCGAGAGGCGCGCAGCATCGGCACTCAACCGAGCAACCTGGTCAGTGTGCCATAGCGGGCACCGCCGACGCCAATCAGGGAGCGGGGAAGCATACCCCCTACGAGTGAGCCCGCAAACCCGCGGCCAGCTGCCCCGCGGACCCCTCGCCCGCCAACGGCACCGAAGGCGCGAGACCAAACCCGCGCCGCGCCACCGGCAGGACGATGTGTCCGGACTGTGACCGATACCTCCCGGCCATCGGACAACCTGTCAAGATCATCGCCCGTCCTTTCACTCGGAGCAGCCGGAGACTACGCGCTGCCGAAGTGACAGGGTCACCAAATTGAACAGTCGATGGACAGTGCGGGGAACGGGCACCACCCGCAGGCAGACGCTGGCCGCGCTGGCGGCACTCACCGCGGCCGGAGCGGCCGGGGTCGCCGGTTGCGGGGGTGGAGGCTCGCGCGGCACGGCATCCGTGCCCGCCGGGCCCGCGCGGGCCGGTGCCCCCGGGGCGGCGGAGCCCTTCACCTCGACGGTGGGCGACAAGCAGGCACTGCTGCTGCAGGTCATGGCGCACCCCGACGACGATCTGTACTTCATGAACCCGGATACCGAGCATGTGCTGCGCTCCGGCGTCCCGGTGGTGAGCGTGTACGTCACGGCCGGTGAGGCCCTGGGGATCAACCACCAGGCGGGGACGCCGATCCCGCCCGCCGACAAGGCCGCCTACTCCGCCTCCCGCCATCAGGGGCTGCGGCAGGCGTACGCGCGGATGATCGGGCTGAACCAGTTCGCGCCCTGGCAGCGGTCGGTGCTGCGGCTGCCCGGCGGGGTCACCGCGGAGACCAACACCCTCGCGAACGGCGCCCGCAGGGTCCGGCTGATCTTCCTCAACATCGCGATGCTGTCGGAGGGCGGCGTACGGATCCCCGCGCTGTGGAGCACCCCGGGCACCGTGATGAGCACCCTCCTGGCCGCCGGTTCCCCGGTGCCGCACCCGAGTTCGTACGGCCATCAGACGCTGGTCGACGTGCTCGCCGAGATCATGGACCGCTATCGGCCCACGCTGATCCACACGCTGGACCCGGACCCCGACTTCCAGGTGCACGACGTGCTGCACCCCAAGGACAACGATCAGCCGGGGTGCTCGGACCACCGCGACCACACCCCGGTCGCGCTGTTCACCTGGAAGGCGATCGCCCAGTGGGTGGCCGCGTCCGCCCAGCGGGACAAGCACACCCCGCGCTTCACCACCACCGCGTTCCGCGGCTACTACAACCAGCGCTGGCCGCACAATCTGCCGCCCGCGGTGCTCGCCCGGAAGGCGCGGGTGATCAAGTCCTACGGCGGCGCCCCGGACTGGGACTGCGGCAACGCGGCCGGCTGCGGCGACTACAGCCAGGGCGGTGTGCGCCCGCTGCGGAACCGCAAGGGCTGGATCCGCTCCACCCACTACCGCTACCCCACCGCCCTGCCCGCCCCCACCACCGACGCCCGGGGCCGGCTCGTGGCGTACGGCGTGCTCGGCGCCCAGGCCGTGCGGTGGCGCGAGACAGCACCCGGCAGCGGCCGGTTCGGGGCGCCGCTGGGGCTCGGCGGCGGACCGCTCGCCCCGGCGCTCGCCGCGGTGCGGGACAGCGCGGGGCGGCAGGTGCTGTTCGCCCTGCGGTTCGCGGCGCTGGGGGGCCAAGGCGCGGCCGACCTGCGCGAGATCGTGGTACTGGAACAGCGCCGCCCGGACGGCCCGTTCCGCGCCTGGACCGGGCTCGGCACCCCCGAGACCAGCACCGAACACGGCCGCCGGGTCGGCTGCCCGGCGGCGGTCGCCACCCCCGACGGCCGGGTCCACCTCTTCGTACGCACCGCGGACAAGGGCCTGGCCACCCGCGTACGGGACGGGAGCGGCCACTGGAGTCCCTGGCAGCGGCTCGGCGGCCCCGAGATCCAGGACGGGCTGACCGCGCTGCTGGACGCGGAGGGGCGGGTCCATGTCCTCGCCCCCGGTCGCGACACCGTCCACCACTGGGCCCAGGAGTGGGCCGGTGGCCCGGTCGCCCTGCGCCCGCCGACCGGTCTGCCGCGCCCCGGCGGGGATCCACTGGGCGCCGCGGTGGCCCCCGACGGCTCGCTCGCGCTGGTCTACCGCACCCCCGCGGCCACCGTGCCCGCCGTCCACGGCAACGACACCTCGCTCACGGTGCGGCACTTCGAGGGCTACGGGGCGATCGCCGCGCACACCGTGGCCGAACCGTCCGGCCGCCGCGAGGCGAAGACGCTGCTGCTGGTCGGCCGCGACCTGGGCGGGGAGGTCCAGGTCCAGTACGGCACCGGCCCGGACGCCAGGCCCCTGCGCTCCCCCGGCCACCTGATCCCGGTCGGCGCCCCGGCGCTGCTGGCGGACGACGGCCACCAGGGCGTCTGCGTGGTGGGCCTGGCCCCGGACGCCACCCCATGGATCTGGCGCCCACGCCCCACATCACGGGCCTGACGGCCCGGCCCACCACCGGGTGCGCCGGGACCGGGGACACCGTCCCCGGCCCACGCCCGGCCCACGCCCCGTGGCGCCCTCGTGGCGGCGCGCCTGGTGCGGCGCCTCGTGGCAGCGTGCCTGGTGCCGCTCGCCCCTGGCGGCATGCCTGGCGCCGCTCGCCCCTGACCACATGCCTGGTGCCGCGCGCTCCTGGCCGCATGCCTAGTGCCGCGCGCCCCTGGCGACGTCCCTGGCGCCGCGCCTCCTGGCCATCTCCCCGTACGGCACCTCCCAGGCCGCCCGCCTGGCATCGCACACCCATAGCCGTCCCCTCCTGCGGCACTCCCCTGGGCGGCATCCCCGGTGCACGTCCCCCGTCCGCATCCCCGGTGACTCATTCCCCGGGCGGCGCCCCTGGGCAGCGCCCCTGGGCAGCGCCCCTGGGCAGCGCCCCTGGGCAGCGCCCCTGGGCAGCGCCCCTGGGCAGCGCCCCTGGGCAGCGCCCCTGGGCAGCGCCCCTGGGCAGCGCCCCTGGGCAGCGCCCCTGGGCAGCGCCCCTGGGCAGCGCTAGGCGGCTGCCCAGGCCCGCGTGCCCGGTGCAGCAATCCTCGGTCCGTGTCCCAGTGCGGCGCCCATGAACGGCCACCCCGATCCGCGTCCCCGGTGCGGCCTTCCCGCTCCGTGTGCGGCAGACCTTCCCGCCGTACGGCATGACGGGGCCCCACCCGCCGTCTCCGGTCCGGGTGGGGCCCCGTCATGTCCGGCTCTCGGCCGGGGGCGCGTTGGTGTGCGCGCTCAGCGCCGGGCCGCGGCGGCGCGCCGCCGGGGGCGGGCGGCCTCGGGTTCCTCGGCCTCTTCGGGCTCTTCAGGCTGTTCGGACTCCTCGTACGCCTCGGCGTCCTCCGGCTCCTCCTCGTCCTCCTCGAAACCGGATTCCGGCTCGGACTCGGCGTCTTCGGGCTCCTCTTCGTACTCCTCCTCCGGCGCCTCGTCCGCATCCGCGTCCACGGACGCGTCGTCCTCGTACTCGTACGCGTCCTCCGCCTCGTCCGCGCGCTCTTCCCCGGCGTCGCCTTCGACTTCGCCCTCGTCGCCGGACTCGGACCGCGGCTCATCGGCTTCTCCCCCGGCCTCGTCCTCGTCCTCGGCCTCGGCCTTGTCGCGCTCTTCCTCCTCCACGGCCGTCTCGTGATCGAGCACGACCTCGCCGTCCCGGATCTCGCCGCGCCAGCCGTCCGTGGCCTCGCCGCGCATCATGATGAACTTGCGGTAGAGCTTCAGGTCGAGGCGCGCCCGTCGGCCCTGGGCCCGCCAGATGTTGCCGGTCTTCTCGAAGAGGCCCTTGGGGAAGTACTCCAGGACCAGCAGCACGCGGGTGAGGTTGTCGCCGAGCGGATGAAAGGTGACGACGCCCTTGACGGTGCCCTTCGCACCCTCGGTGGTCCAGGTGATCCGCTCATCGGGCACCTGCTCGGTGACGTTCGCCCGCCAGCTACGGGTGGACTTGGCCACCTTCACCTTCCAGTTGCTGCTGGTGTCGTCGGCCTTCTCGACGCTGACGACTCCCTTGGCGAAGGTGCTGAACTCCTGGAACTGGGTCCACTGGTCGTACGCCTCCCGGACCGGCACCCCGACGTCGATGTCCTCGACGACCGTCACGCTCTTCGACTTGCCGCCTCCGCTCCTGCCCCGGCCCTTGCCGATGCCGAAGGCGCCCTTGACCTTCTCCTTCAGCGACTCCTTGAGTGAATCCTTCAGCTGGGACGAGCCGGCCTTCATCAGCGCCTGCCCAGGCGACTTGCCCTCGGCGAAGGACTGCGCGCCCTTGGCAAGGCCGGTGCCGAGGCCGGAGATCGCATGCGTCGCCCGCGCCTGGACGTAGTGGCGCAGCTCGTCCTTGAGACGGTCGGTGGCCGGGTTCCTGACGATGTCGTCCTTGAGCTTGCCCAGCGTGTCAGCCATTGCGGCCCCCCGCGGTCCTGGCGGTCTTCTTGGCCCGGTCGGCACCCGCGGCGGCGGTCTTCTTCACCGGGCGGGCCGGGTCCTTGGCCGCCGCCTTGCGGGGAAGCTTCGGCGGCCTCGGTTTCCGCTTCGGCTCGGATTCCGCGTCAGCATCCTCCGTCTGGGCGGGCTCCTCGTCCTCGGCGCGGTCGTCCCGGGCGTCCTCGTCCCGGGCGTCCTCGCCCTCGCCCCGCTCCTCCTCGCTCTCACCGCGCAGCAACGCGGTGCGCTCATGCAGCGAATCGGCGAGGCCGCCCACCCGGTCGGACACGGCCTTGGTCGCGGCCTGCCGGGTGGCGTCGACGAGTTCCTGCCGCACCTGTCCGTTGAGGCCGCTCAGCAGCGGCATCCCGGCGAGGGACTTCTTCAGCTGCTGCGGATCCAGGGTGATCTTCTTACCGGCCAGCAACATGCCCAGCCCGAAGGCGAGTTTCGCCTTCTTGGTGCGCCCGAGGAGGTAGCCTCCCACGATCGCGACCGTGATCTTGCCATTTGTCATCATCTGTTCGCTCCCGAAGTCGAACGCGGCTTCGATGTGGACGGCCGGGTACCCACATACGAAAGAGCCCCACCCGCCAGTGGCGAATGGGGCTCTTTGCTCCGGGGAGCGTCAGGTCACTTGTTGATCTTGGTGACCTGGCCGGCGCCGACGGTCCGGCCACCCTCACGGATGGCGAACTTCAGGCCCTCCTCCATGGCGACCGGCTGGATCAGCGAGACGGACATCTCGGTGTTGTCGCCCGGCATGACCATCTCGGTGCCCTCGGGGAGGGTCACAACGCCCGTCACGTCCGTGGTACGGAAGTAGAACTGCGGACGGTAGTTGTTGAAGAACGGCGTGTGGCGGCCACCCTCGTCCTTGGACAGGATGTACGCCTGGGCCTCGAACTCGGTGTGCGGAGTGACCGAACCCGGCTTGATGATGACCTGGCCGCGCTCGACGTCCTCGCGCTTGATGCCGCGGAGCAGCAGACCGACGTTCTCACCGGCCTGGCCCTCATCGAGCAGCTTGCGGAACATCTCGATACCGGTGACGGTGGTCGAGGTCTTCTCCTGCTTGATGCCGATGATGTCGACGTTCTCGTTGACCTTCAGCACACCGCGCTCGATACGGCCGGTGACGACCGTACCGCGACCGGTGATGGTGAAGACGTCCTCGATCGGCATCAGGAACGGCTTGTCGACGTCGCGCTCGGGCTGCGGGATCGACTCGTCGACGGCCTTCATCAGGTCGAGGACGGACTTGCCCCACTCGGCGTCACCCTCGAGCGCCTTGAGCGCCGAGACCTTGACGACCGGAACGTCGTCGCCCGGGAACTCGTACTCGGAGAGCAGCTCGCGGACCTCGAGCTCGACGAGCTCCAGGATCTCCTCGTCGTCCACCATGTCGGCCTTGTTCAGGGCGACAACGATGTACGGCACGCCGACCTGGCGGGCCAGGAGCACGTGCTCCTTGGTCTGCGGCATCGGGCCGTCGGTGGCGGCGACCACGAGGATGGCGCCGTCCATCTGCGCGGCACCGGTGATCATGTTCTTGATGTAGTCCGCGTGACCGGGGCAGTCAACGTGCGCGTAGTGACGCGACTCGGTCTGGTACTCGACATGCGCGATGGAGATGGTGATACCGCGCTGGCGCTCCTCAGGAGCCTTGTCGATCTGGTCGAAGGCCGAGGCCTCGTTCAGGTCCGGGTACGCGTCGTGCAGCACCTTGGTGATCGCAGCGGTAAGCGTGGTCTTACCGTGGTCGATGTGACCGATGGTGCCGATGTTGACGTGCGGCTTAGTCCGCTCGAACTTCGCCTTCGCCACTGGGGTCCTCCTGTGGAGTGGTTCTGTAACGCATCCACGCTTTGCGGATGGGTTCAGGTTTTCTTACCGAACCGGCCAGGACCCCGAGGGGGATGCCCTTCGCCGTATTCGTCTGGGGGCCGGCGCCAGGGGTCCCGCCGTGGAACGCGGTGGACGCGCTCCACGACGAATGCCCCGATGCCTTGTGCTTCCAGCCTAAAGGGTGAGGAAAGCGGATGAACCCGCCTTACTCGCCCTTGGCCTTCGCGATGATCTCCTCGGCGACGTTCCGCGGAACCTCGGCGTAGGAGTCGAACTGCATGGAGTAGCTGGCGCGGCCGGACGTCTTGCTGCGCAGGTCGCCCACGTAGCCGAACATCTCCGACAGCGGAACCAGGCCGGTGACCAGCTTGGCGCCGCTCCGGTCCTCCATGGACTGGATCTGCCCGCGACGGGAGTTGATGTCGCCGATCACGTCACCCATGTAGTCCTCGGGCGTGGTGACCTCGACCTTCATCATCGGCTCGAGCAGGGCCGGGCTGGCCTTGCGGGCAGCCTCCTTGAAGGCCATCGAACCGGCGATCTTGAACGCCATCTCGGACGAGTCGACCTCGTGGTAGCCACCGTCGAGCAGGGTGACCTTCACACCGGTCAGCGGGTAGCCCGCGAGCACGCCGAACTCCATGGCCTCCTGGCAGCCCGCGTCCACGGACGGGATGTACTCCCGCGGGATGCGGCCACCGGTGACCTTGTTCTCGAACTCGTAGCCGTCGCCCTCGAGCGGCGCCAGCGCGATCTGCACCTTCGCGAACTGGCCGGAACCACCAGTCTGCTTCTTGTGCGTGTAGTCGTACCGCTCGACCGCCTTGCGCAGCGTCTCGCGGTAGGCCACCTGCGGCTTACCGACGTTGGCCTCGACCTTGAACTCGCGGCGCATACGGTCGACCAGCACGTCCAGGTGCAGCTCGCCCATGCCGGAGATGATCGTCTGGCCGGTCTCCTCGTCGGTCTTGACGCGGAAGGACGGGTCCTCCTCGGCAAGCCGCTGGATCGCGACGGCGAGCTTCTCCTGGTCGCCCTTGGACTTCGGCTCGATGGCCACCTCGATGACCGGGGCCGGGAAGTCCATGGACTCCAGGATCACCGGGTTCGACGAATCGGAGAGGGTCTCACCGGTGGTGGTCTGCTTCAGACCCATGACGGCGACGATGTCGCCGGCACCCACCGACTCGATCTCCTCACGCTTGTTCGCGTGCATCCGGTAGATCTTGCCGATGCGCTCCTTCTTGCCCTTGACGGAGTTCAGCACCTGAGTGCCGGCCGTCATGCGGCCCGAGTAGACCCGGATGAAGGTGAGCTTGCCGAGGTGCGGGTCACTCGCGATCTTGAACGCCAGCGCGGACAGCGGCTCGTCCTCGGAGGGACGGCGCTTGATGACCTCGTCGGGGTCCTTGACCGAGTGGCCCTCGATCGCCTCGATGTCGATCGGCGACGGCAGGTAGCGGACCACGGCGTCGAGCAGGGGCTGCACGCCCTTGTTCTTGAACGCGGTGCCACAGAACACCGGAGTGACGGTGGTGCCGTCACCCTTGCCAGAGGCGATGGTGATGCGGCGGATCGCCGCGTAAAGCTGCTCCACGGTGGGCTCCTGGCCCTCCAGGTACAGCTCCATCATCTCTTCGTCGTTCTCGGCGACGGTCTCGAGCAGCTTGCCGCGCCACTCGTCGGCGGCCTCGGTGTGGGTGTCCGGGATGTCGACGGTGTCGTACATCTCGCCCTTGGTCGCCTCGGCGGACCAGACCAGCGCCTTCATGGTGACGAGGTCGACGACGCCCTTGAAGTCGGCCTCGGTGCCGATCGGCAGCTGCATGACGATCGGCACCGCGCCCAGGCGGTCCGTGATCATGTCGACGCAGCGGTGGAACTCGGCACCGGTGCGGTCGAGCTTGTTGACGAAGCAGATACGCGGAACGCCGTAGCGGTCCGCCTGACGCCACACCGTCTCGGACTGCGGCTCCACACCGGCGACGCCATCGAACACGGTCACCGCACCGTCGAGCACGCGCAGCGAACGCTCCACCTCGACGGTGAAGTCGACGTGGCCCGGGGTGTCGATGATGTTGATGGTGTGATCGACGTCCTCAAGCGGCCAGTGACAGGTCGTCGCGGCCGACGTGATCGTGATGCCGCGCTCCTGCTCCTGCTCCATCCAGTCCATGGTGGCAGCGCCGTCGTGAACTTCACCGATCTTGTAGCTCACGCCGGTGTAGAACAGGATCCGCTCGGTGGTGGTCGTCTTGCCCGCGTCGATGTGGGCCATGATCCCGATGTTGCGGACCTTGGCCAGGTCAAGTGAAGTGGTGGCCATATGGCTCAGTCTTCTCTCGGTTCTCGATGGGGTAGCGACTACCAGCGGTAGTGCGCGAAGGCCTTGTTGGACTCGGCCATCTTGTGGGTGTCCTCACGCCGCTTGACGGAGGCGCCCAGACCATTGCTGGCGTCCAGAAGCTCGTTCATGAGCCGCTCGGTCATGGTCTTCTCACGACGGGCGCGCGAGTAGCCCACGAGCCAGCGCAGGGCGAGGGTGGAGGAGCGGCCGGGACGGACCTCGACCGGCACCTGGTAGGTGGCGCCACCGACACGACGGGAGCGGACCTCGAGGGTCGGCTTCACGTTCTCCAGGGCGCGCTTGAGCGTGATGACCGGGTCGTTGCCGGACTTGTCGCGCAGGCCCTCCATGGCGCCGTAGACAATGCGCTCGGCGGTGGAGCGCTTGCCGTTCAGCAGCACCTTGTTGATGAGGGACGTCACCAGAGGAGAGTTGTAAACCGGGTCGATGATGACCGGGCGCTTCGGGGCGGGACCCTTACGAGGCATTCTTACTTCTCCTTCTTGGCGCCGTAGCGGCTGCGAGCCTGCTTGCGGTTCTTGACGCCCTGCGTGTCGAGGGAGCCGCGGATGATCTTGTAACGAACACCCGGCAGGTCCTTCACACGACCGCCGCGCACGAGCACGATGGAGTGCTCCTGCAGGTTGTGCCCCTCACCCGGGACGTAGGCGGTGACCTCGATCCCACTGCTCAGCCGGACACGCGCGACCTTGCGGAGCGCCGAGTTCGGCTTCTTCGGCGTCGTGGTGAACACGCGAGTGCATGTCCCACGGCGCTGCGGCGACCCCGCGAGGGCGGGGGTCTTGTTCTTCTCGACCTTGTCCTGCCGGCCCTTGCGGACCAGCTGCTGGATCGTAGGCACCGTTTCTCCGGTTTCTGTGTGCCGATCTCGATAAAGCTAACCTGAGGCTTCTCCGACCCACGCGGTCGGGTGTGTCGCGCACCGCAGCCCTCTGCGAATGTTCGGAGAGTGCGGATTGTTGGTGTCGACACCTCGGCCCCTCGCATGCTGAGGCACCTCCCCGCCGAAGGCTGGGGGCGCACACGCAAGGACCCGGGCACACCCCAGGCACAAGGTCTGAGCGTACCTACCTCATCGACTTCGGTCAAAACAAATGCAGAGCGCCCCGACACGCCGGAAATGGGCTACTCGACTTTCGCCCCCGGCCGAGCCGTCCGGAAACGCCGTAGGGCGGCCACCCCACCATGGGGGTGACCGCCCTGCGAGCGGATCGGGACCTACTGGTTGTACGGACCGTAGTCGTAGTCCTCCAGCGGAACCGCCTGGCCGGAGCCCGTGCCGAAGGGCGAGTAGTCGATGTCGTCGTAACCGACGGCCGAGTACATCGCGGCCTTCGCCTCCTCGGTCGGCTCGACCCGGATGTTGCGGTAGCGGGACAGGCCCGTACCGGCCGGGATGAGCTTACCGATGATCACGTTCTCCTTGAGGCCGATCAGGGAGTCCGACTTGGCGTTGATCGCCGCGTCGGTGAGCACCCGGGTCGTCTCCTGGAAGGACGCCGCCGACAGCCAGGACTCGGTCGCCAGCGAGGCCTTGGTGATACCCATCAGCTGCGGACGGCCGGAGGCCGGGTGGCCGCCTTCCTGGACCACACGACGGTTCTCCGACTCGAAGCGCGAGCGCTCCACGAGCTCGCCCGGCAGCAGCTCGGCGTCGCCGGACTCGATGATCGTCACCCGGCGCAGCATCTGCCGGATGATGATCTCGATGTGCTTGTCGTGGATCGACACACCCTGCGAGTTGTAGACCTTCTGGACCTCGCCCACCAGGTGCACCTGGACGGCGCGCTGGCCGAGGATGCGCAGCACGTCGTGCGGGTTGACGGCACCCACGGTCAGTGGCTGGCCGACGTCGACGCGGTCGCCCTCGCCCACCAGGAGACGGGCTCGCTTGGAGACGCCGAAGGCGGTCTCGTCGGAGCCGTCGTCCGGGGTGACGACGAGCTTCTTGGTCTTCTCGGTCTCCTCGATCCGGACGCGGCCGGCCGCCTCCGAGATCGGGGCCACACCCTTGGGCGTACGGGCCTCGAAGAGCTCGACGACACGCGGCAGACCCTGGGTGATGTCGTCACCGGCCACACCACCGGTGTGGAAGGTACGCATCGTCAGCTGGGTGCCGGGCTCACCGATGGACTGGGCGGCGATGATGCCGACCGCCTCGCCGATGTCCACCAGCTTGCCGGTCGCCAGCGAGCGGCCGTAGCACATGGCGCAGGTGCCGACGGCGGACTCGCAGGTGAGCACCGAACGGGTCTTGACCGTCTCCACGCCGTGGCGGACCAGCTCGTCGATGAGCACATCGCCCAGGTCGGTGCCGGCCGGGCCCAGGACCTTGCCGTCGACGACGATGTCCTCGGCGAGGCAGCGCGCGTACACGCTGGTCTCGGCGTCCTCCGCCTTGCGCAGCACGCCGTCCGCACCCTTGGACGCGATCACGAGCTTGAGGCCGCGGTCGGTACCGCAGTCCTCCTCGCGGATGATCACGTCCTGGGAGACGTCCACCAGACGTCGGGTCAGGTAACCCGAGTCGGCGGTACGCAGGGCGGTGTCGGCGAGACCCTTACGGGCACCGTGGGTGGAGATGAAGTACTCCAGCACGGAGAGACCCTCACGGAACGACGCCTTGATGGGCCGCGGGATGGTCTCGTTCTTCGCGTTGGACACCAGACCACGCATACCGGCGATCTGACGCATCTGCATCATGTTTCCGCGCGCGCCCGAGTCGACCATCATGAAGATCGGGTTGGTCTTCGGGAAGTTCGCGTTCATCGCCTCGGCGACCTCGTTGGTCGCCTTGGTCCAGATCGCGATCAGTTCCTGAGTGCGCTCGTCCTTGGTGATCAGACCACGCTCGTACTGCTTCTGGACCTTCTCGTCCTGCGCCTCGTAGCCCGTGATGATGGCCTTCTTGGCCTCGGGCACGACGATGTCGGAGATGGCGACGGTGACACCGGAGCGGGTGGCCCAGTGGAAACCGGCCGCCTTCAGGTTGTCCAGCGTCGCCGCGACGATGACCTTGGGGTAGCGCTCGGCGAGGTCGTTGACGATCTCGGAGAGCTGCTTCTTGCCCACCGAGTAGTCGACGAACGGGTAGTCCTCGGGCAGCAGCTCGTTGAAGAGCGCGCGGCCCAGCGTGGTGCGCAGCCGGAAGCTGTCACCAGGCTGCCAGGCCCCTCCCCCGACGCCGTCGTCCCCTGCCTCCGGAACCGGCGGGGTCCAGCCGCGCGGCGGGACGGTGCCGATCGGGAAGCGGATGTCGATCTTCGCCTGGAGCGAGAGCTCCCGGGCGTCGAACGCCATGGTCGCCTCGGCGGCCGAGCCGAAGAACCGGCCCTCGCCCTTGACCTCGCGCTCCTCCTCGTCGGTGGTGAGGAAGAACAGGCCCAGCACCATGTCCTGGGTCGGCATGGTCACCGGCCGGCCGTCGGCCGGCTTCAGGATGTTGTTCGAGGACAGCATCAGGATGCGGGCCTCGGCCTGCGCCTCCGCGGACAGCGGCAGGTGCACGGCCATCTGGTCACCGTCGAAGTCCGCGTTGAACGCGGTGCAGACGAGCGGGTGGATCTGAATGGCCTTGCCCTCGACCAGCTGCGGCTCGAAGGCCTGGATGCCGAGGCGGTGCAGGGTCGGCGCACGGTTCAGCAGCACCGGGTGCTCGGCGATGACCTCTTCGAGCACGTCGTACACGACCGTGCGGCCGCGCTCGACCATGCGCTTGGCCGACTTGATGTTCTGCGCGTGGTTCAGGTCCACCAGGCGCTTCATCACGAACGGCTTGAAGAGCTCCAGCGCCATGGCCTTGGGCAGACCGCACTGGTGCAGCTTGAGCTGCGGGCCGACGACGATGACCGAACGGGCCGAGTAGTCGACACGCTTACCGAGCAGGTTCTGACGGAACCGGCCCTGCTTACCCTTCAGCATGTCGCTGAGGGACTTCAGCGGACGGTTACCGGGCCCGGTCACCGGGCGGCCGCGGCGGCCGTTGTCGAACAGCGCGTCGACGGCCTCCTGCAGCATCCGCTTCTCGTTGTTCACGATGATCTCGGGGGCACCGAGGTCAAGGAGACGCTTGAGGCGGTTGTTCCGGTTGATCACACGGCGGTACAGGTCGTTCAGGTCGGAGGTCGCGAAGCGGCCACCGTCCAGCTGCACCATCGGACGCAGGTCCGGCGGGATCACCGGGACGCAGTCCAGCACCATGCCGTTGGGGCTGTTGCGGGTCTGCAGGAAGGCGGAGACGACCTTGAGGCGCTTGAGCGCACGGGTCTTCTTCTGGCCCTTGCCGGTCCGGATGATCTCGCGGAGCTTCTCGGCCTCCTCGTCGAGGTCGAAGGACTCCAGGCGCTTCTGCAGCGCCGCGGCGCCCATGCCGCCCATGAAGTACGTGCCGAAGCGGTCACGCAGCTCGCGGTAGAGCAGCTCGTCGCCCTCAAGGTCCTGGACCTTGAGGTTCTTGAAGCGGTTCCACACCTCGTCGAGACGGTCGATCTCGCGCTGGGCGCGGTCACGAAGCTGCTTCATCTCGCGCTCGGCGCCCTCGCGCACCTTACGGCGCACATCGGCCTTGGCACCCTCGGCCTCGAGCTCGGCGAGGTCCGCCTCGAGCTTCTTGGCGCGGGCCTCCAGGTCGGCGTCGCGGCGCTGCTCGATCTGCTGACGCTCGACGGAGACATGGGCCTCCAGCGAGGGCAGGTCGCGCGTGCGGCGCTCCTCGTCCACCCACGTGATCATGTAGGCGGCGAAGTAGATGACCTTCTCGAGGTCCTTCGGGGCGAGGTCGAGCAGGTAGCCCAGACGGCTGGGCACGCCCTTGAAGTACCAGATGTGGGTGACGGGAGCGGCCAGCTCAATGTGGCCCATCCGCTCACGGCGCACCTTGGCGCGGGTGACCTCGACGCCACACCGCTCACAGATGATGCCCTTGAACCGGACGCGCTTGTACTTGCCGCAGTAGCACTCCCAGTCCCGGGTCGGACCGAAGATCTTCTCGCAGAAGAGTCCGTCCTTTTCGGGCTTGAGGGTGCGGTAGTTGATGGTCTCCGGCTTCTTGACCTCACCGTGGGACCACTGACGGATGTCGTCAGCGGTGGCGAGGCCGATCCGCAGCTCGTCGAAGAAGTTGACGTCGAGCACTTGTCGTCAATCCCTCTTTCAGGGTCGTGTCTTCGGGTCTGACTGGGGGTCCGGGGAGAGGCCGGGGCTGAGCGTACGTACCGCCCCGGCCAGACCCGTCAGACCTCTTCGACGCTGCTCGGCTCGCGCCGGGACAGGTCGATACCGAGCTCCTCCGCAGCGCGGAAGACGTCCTCATCGGTGTCGCGCATCTCGATGGACATGCCGTCGGACGACAACACCTCCACGTTGAGGCACAGGGACTGCATCTCCTTGATGAGCACCTTGAAGGACTCGGGGATGCCGGGCTCGGGAATGTTCTCGCCCTTGACGATGGCCTCGTAGACCTTCACGCGGCCGGTCACGTCGTCGGACTTGATGGTCAGCAGCTCCTGGAGGGCGTACGCGGCGCCGTAAGCCTCCAGCGCCCACACCTCCATCTCGCCGAAGCGCTGGCCACCGAACTGAGCCTTACCACCCAGCGGCTGCTGGGTGATCATCGAGTACGGACCGGTGGACCGGGCGTGCAGCTTGTCGTCCACCAGGTGGTGCAGCTTGAGGATGTACATGTAGCCGACCGAGATCGGCTCCGGGAACGGCTCACCGGAGCGGCCGTCGAAGAGCCGGGCCTTGCCGGACGACTGGACCAGGCGGTCGCCGTCGCGGTTCGGGATCGTCGAGTCGAAGAGACCGGCGATCTCGTCCTCGCGGGCGCCGTCGAAGACCGGGGTCGCGACGTTGGTGCCGGGCTGGACCTCGTCGGCGCCGATGGCCTGGAGCCGCTGCATCCAGTCCTCGGAGCCTTCGACCTTCCAGCCGCGGGAGGCCAGCCAGCCGAGGTGGATCTCCAGGACCTGTCCCGGGTTCATTCGGGACGGGACACCCAGCGGGTTGAGGATGATGTCGACCGGGGTGCCGTCCTCCAGGAACGGCATGTCCTCGACCGGCAGGATCTTGGAGATGACGCCCTTGTTGCCGTGACGGCCGGCGAGCTTGTCACCGTCGGTGATCTTGCGCTTCTGCGCCACGTAGACACGGACCAGCTGGTTCACGCCCGGCGGCAGCTCGTCGCCCTCTTCGCGGTCGAAGACGCGGACGCCGATGACCTTGCCGATCTCACCGTGCGGCACCTTCAGCGAGGTGTCACGGACCTCACGGGCCTTCTCACCGAAGATCGCGCGCAGCAGCCGCTCCTCCGGGGTCAGCTCGGTCTCACCCTTCGGGGTGACCTTGCCGACCAGGATGTCGCCGGCGACGACCTCGGCACCGATCCGGATGATGCCGCGCTCGTCGAGGTCGGCGAGGACCTCCTCGGAGACGTTCGGGATATCCCGGGTGATCTCCTCGGGGCCGAGCTTGGTGTCCCGGGCGTCGACCTCGTGCTCCTCGATGTGGATCGAGGAGAGGACGTCGTCCTGCACCAGACGCTGGCTGAGGATGATCGCGTCCTCGTAGTTGTGGCCCTCCCACGGCATGAACGCCACCAGGAGGTTCTTGCCGAGCGCCATCTCGCCGTCCTCGGTGGACGGGCCGTCGGCCAGCACCTGGCCGGCGATCACCCGCGCACCCTCGTCCACGACGACCTTCTGGTTGAAGGAGGTGCCCTGGTTGGAGCGGGAGAACTTGGCCACCCGGTAGGTGGTGTAGGTGCCGTCGTCGTTGGCCACCGTCACGTAGTCGGCGGAGACCTCCTGGACGACACCGTCCTTCTCGGCCTTGATGACGTCGCCGGCGTCGACCGCGCAGCGGTACTCCATGCCGGTGCCGACCAGCGGGGACTCCGCCTTGATCAGCGGCACGGCCTGGCGCATCATGTTCGAGCCCATGAGCGCGCGGTTGGCGTCGTCGTGCTCGAGGAAGGGGATCATCGCGGTCGCGACCGACACCATCTGGCGCGGCGAGACGTCCATGTAGTCGACGTCGTCGCCGGGGATGTAGTCGACCTCGCCGCCACGGCGGCGGACCAGGACGCGGTTCTCGGCGAAGCGCAGGTCGTCCGCCAGCGGGGCGTTGGCCTGCGCGATGACGAAGCGGTCCTCTTCATCGGCGGTCAGGTAGTCGACGTCGTCGGTGACGACACCGTCGACGACCTTGCGGTACGGGGTCTCGATGAAACCGAACGCGTTGACCCGGCCGTACGAGGCGAGCGAGCCGATCAGACCGATGTTCGGGCCTTCGGGCGTCTCGATCGGACACATGCGGCCGTAGTGCGACGGGTGCACGTCACGGACCTCGAAGCCCGCCCGCTCACGGGAGAGACCACCGGGGCCGAGCGCGTTCAGACGGCGCTTGTGGGTCAGACCCGACAGCGGGTTCGTCTGGTCCATGAACTGCGACAGCTGGCTGGTGCCGAAGAACTCCTTGATGGAGGCGACGACCGGCCGGATGTTGATCAGGGTCTGCGGCGTGATCGCCTCGACGTCCTGAGTCGTCATGCGCTCACGCACGACGCGCTCCATACGGGCCAGACCCGTGCGGACCTGGTTCTGGATCAGCTCGCCGACGTTACGGATACGGCGGTTGCCGAAGTGGTCGATGTCGTCGGTCTCGACGACCACGGACTGGCCGTTGTCCCCGACGGTCTCGGTCTCACCGGCGTGCAGCTTCACCAGGTACTTGATCGAGGCGATGACGTCCTCGACCGTCAGGACGCCCGCGTCCAGCGGAGCGGCCGAACCCAGCTTCTTGTTGACCTTGTAGCGGCCGACCTTCGCGAGGTCGTAGCGCTTCGGGTTGAAGTAGAGGTTCTCGAGCAGCGTCTGCGCGGCCTCACGCGTGGGGGGCTCGCCCGGACGCAGCTTGCGGTAGATGTCGAGCAGCGCGTCGTCCTGGCCCTGGGTGTGGTCCTTCTCCAGGGTGGCGCGCATCGACTCGTACTCGCCGAACTCCTCCAGGATTTGCTCGGTCGTCCAGCCGAGAGCCTTCAGGAGAACGGTGACGGACTGCTTGCGCTTGCGGTCGATGCGCACGCCGACCATGTCGCGCTTGTCGATCTCCATCTCCAGCCAGGCACCCCGGGAGGGGATGACCTTGACGGAGAAGATGTCCTTGTCGGACGTCTTGTCGATGGAGGAGTCGAAGTAGACACCCGGCGAGCGGACCAGCTGCGAGACGACGACACGCTCGGTGCCGTTGATGCAGAAGGTGCCCTTGTCGGTCATGAGCGGGAAGTCGCCCATGAAGACCGTCTGGGACTTGATCTCGCCGGTCTCGTTGTTGGTGAACTCGGCCGTGACGAAGAGCGGAGCTGCGTAGGTGAAGTCACGCTCCTTGCACTCGTCGATCGAGTTCTTCGGCGGCTCGAAACGGTGATCACGGAAAGTCAGGGACATCGACCCGGAGAAGTCCTCGATCGGGGAGATCTCCTCGAAGATCTCTTCCAGACCGGACTTGGTGGGGACGTCCTGACCGCTGTCCAGCGCAGCCTCGACGCGAGCCTTCCAGGCGGCATTGCCGAGCAGCCAATCGAAGCTCTCGGTCTGCAGCGCGAGGAGGTTCGGAACCTCGAGAGGCTCCCTGATCTTCGCAAAGGAGATGCGCAGCGGGGCAGTGCTGGCGCCATTGTTCGTATTGGCAGTCGAGGCGTTGCGCGAGGCGGCCAAGAGGGGGTCCTTCCGAGGGCTCGGACTCACTACGCGCGTACCGGTCCTACCGAGAGCCCATGGATGAAATCCCTGGTCAGGGTGTTTCCATCAGTAGTGCTCGAAGGTAGGTATGCCCCTGGTGACGGGCAGGGAGCAGCTAACAGGCAGCGCAAAGGGTCAGTGTAGCCACTTGGCACACTGATGTCCAGCGCCGAGTTCCTGAGACCGGCAGTGCCAATCTCTCCCTCCGGTGAGGGGCACGCCCCTCGTTGTCTTCATCCGCCCTGTCGGCAGCCCGCGCGCTCGATGCGCATACCGATACTGCCCGCTTCGCCGACGATCCATGCCTCGGACTTTTGGATCGATGTGGCGTCGCGTCCTGAGAATTGCGCGCTGCGTGCCGTTCGTCAAGGCCCCCCACTCCGGCGAGATCGTCACAGGGCGTGGCGACAGGCAACGAAGATCACCCTACCTCCACAACCCCGTAAGACAATGTAGCCGTGACGGGAACGCCGAAGGGCGACCACCCGAACGGGTGATCGCCCTTGGCTGGAACCGGGCCGCGCCGCCGGACGTCCTACCGGCGTGTGGCGGCGGGCCGAGAGGTCACTTGACCTCGACGGAGGCGCCGGCGCCCTTGAGGGACTCGGCGGCCTTCTCGGCGGCGTCCTTGGCGACCTTCTCGAGAACGGGCTTCGGGGCGCCGTCCACGAGGTCCTTGGCCTCCTTCAGACCCAGGGAGGTCAGCTCACGCACGACCTTGATGACCTGGATCTTCTTGTCGCCGGCACCGGTGAGGATGACGTCGAACTCGTCCTGCTCCTCCTCGGCCGGGGCAGCGGCACCCGGGGCGCCCGGGGCGGCGGCCACGACGGCGGCCGGGGCGGCGGCGGTGACGTCGAACTTCTCCTCGAAGGCCTTCACGAACTCGGAGAGCTCGATGAGGGTCATCTCCTCGAACTGCGCGAGCAGGTCGTCCTGGCTGAGCTTCGCCATGATGGCGGTCCTTCCACTAATTCGGCAGGTGGTGCCGGATGTATATGTCGGCGGGCTTCCCGGCCCGCTGCGACCGGAGCCTGATTACTCGGACTCGGCCTCGGCGGGAGCCGGGGATTCGGCACCGCCCTGCTCGGCCTGCTTCTGCCGGAGAGCCTCGGCGGTCCGGATGAACTTGGACAGCGGGGCCTGGAAGAGCGCGGCAGCCTGGGACTGCTTGGCCTTCATCGCACCCGCCAGCTTGGCGAGCAGCACCTCACGGGACTCGAGGTCCGCGAGCTTCTTGATCTCGTCGGCGGACAGCGCCTTGCCATCAAGGACACCGCCCTTGATGACGAGAGCGGGGTTCTCCTTGGCGAAGTCACGGAGACCCTTCGCCGCCTCGACCGGGTCACCGGTCACGAAGGCGACGGCCGACGAACCCGCGAACAGGTCGTCGAGCTGGTTGATCCCGGCCTCGTTGGCCGCGATCTTGGTCAGCGTGTTCTTCACCACACGGTACTGAACGTTCTCACCGAGCGAACGGCGCAGCTCCTTGAGCTGCGCAACGGTGAGACCGGTGTACGCGGTCACGAGAGCCGCGTGGGAGGTGCGGAACTTCTCCCGCATCTCGTCGACGGCTGCGACCTTGTCAGGACTCGCCATGAGCCTCGGCCTCCTTCCGGGTGATGAGGACCGCTACGGCCTGAAGGAAGGAGACTGGACAATGCGAAAACGCCCCGGCGCAGGCGCTCGGGGCGTAACTCGACCGGCACAGGCTCACGGCCCGTTCGGGAGTTCAACCACATACACCTACGCAGGTCGCCCGCAGCTAGCGGATCCTTCAGCCACCGCACCCCTTACGGGGGCGCAGCGACAACCAGCGGTCTTTGGCTTCTGTAGGAGATTACGCGAACGGGCCGCGGCCAGGCAAATCGGCTCTACTGCTGGAGCATGTCCTGGAAGTCAACGGTGTCCGAGGACGTCGGCTCCTCGACCGTCACGGCGGTGCCGTAGTCCGAGTAGTAGACGGTGGAGTCGTAGGAGCCGTTGTTGCTCTGGGCCTGCTCACGCTTCTTGACCAGCAGGTTCTGGTCGTCGACCCACAGGTCGATGGTCTCGGTGTCCATGCCGGAGGTCTCCAGCTGCTTCTGCAGAGCGTCCAGGTCCGACTGGCTCAGCTCCTTGGACTGCATCTTGGCGATCTCGGAGACCTTGACCGTGCCCGTGTAGTGCGTGGCCTTGACGCCCTTCACGTTCTCCGAGCCCACGCTCTTGACCTTGCCGGTGGCGAGCAGCAGCTCCACGGAGCGCGACGGGTTGTTGTTCTGCATCTGGTCCTTCAGGAACGCGCCCGAGGGACCGGCCTTCTGGGCCAGCACGCCGTAGTCGTACTTCACCCAGTGCTTGCCACTGCCGGCCTGCGCGGCGAACTCGTCGCCCATGTTCAGGAACATCGCGTCCGGGGTGTAGCGCGCGTCCATCGCCTTGCCCTCGATCGGCGAGGAGGCGATGGCGCCACCACTCTGGGTGATGGACATGTTGGCCCGGATGCCGTTGGCCCAGTCCATGGAGCCGGACATCTGCGAGTTCTGCTCGCCCATCTTGGTGGTGCCCTCGACCTTGGCCGAGTTCTTCTGGTCCGTCCGCTGCGAGGCCAGCTTGAGCGCCGCCAGCGGGCTCATCGCGGACTGGCCGGACTTGTCGCCCGTCTTCTCGCCGGCCTTGTCATCGTCGGACTTCTCGCTCCCGCACGCGGTGAGGCCGACCATGAGAACGACGCTTCCAGCGGCTATAGCCCAACGCGCACCGACATGAGTACCGCGCACGGCTCCCCCTTATTTTTTATTTCTCTTTTACGTCTGCAGTGACTTTAGCGGAGGGGGCCGACAACGAAAGACGCCGGGCCCCCGCACCTTCGACGTGGTGCGGGGGCCCGGCGGTTGCACACCGTGGTGCGCCGGTTCAGGGGCGGCCTCAGACGGCCTCTTCCTCGACCAGCAGGTTGCGGGTGCGGTTGGCGTCCAGCGGGATGCCGGGGCCCATCGTGGTGGTCAGGGTCGCCTTCTTGATGTAGCGGCCCTTCGCGGCGGACGGCTTGAGACGGTTGATCTCCTCCAGCGCCGCGGCGTAGTTCTCCACCAGCTTGGTCTCGTCGAACGAGAGCTTGCCGATGATGAAGTGCAGGTTGGAGTGCTTGTCGACGCGGAACTCGATCTTGCCGCCCTTGATCTCCGTGACGGCCTTGGCCACGTCCGGGGTGACGGTTCCGGTCTTCGGGTTCGGCATCAGACCACGCGGACCGAGCACCCGGCCGAGGCGGCCGACCTTGCCCATGAGGTCCGGGGTGGCGACGACGGCGTCGAAGTCCAGACGCCCCTTGGACACCTCGTCGATGAGCTCGTCGGAGCCGACGATGTCGGCGCCGGCGGCCTCCGCGGCCGCAGCACGGTCACCGGTCGCGAAGACCAGGACCCGGGCGGTCTTACCGGTGCCGTGCGGCAGGTTCACGGTGCCGCGGACCATCTGGTCGGCCTTGCGCGGGTCGACGCCCAGGCGCATGGCGACCTCGACGGTCGCGTCGAACTTGGTCGCGGAGGTGTCCTTCGCGAGACGGACGGCCTCGAGCGGGGCGTAGTTGCGCTCCCGGTCGATCTTGGCCTCCGCAGCGCGGAGAGTCTTGCTGCGCTTGCTCACTGTTGCTCCTGATGTTGTGGAGTTCGTGGTCCGGGCCAGCGCTTGGCCCTGCCACACATGGCTGCGGGGGCTTTGAGCCCTCGCCGTGGAGGTGTCAGCCCTCGACCGTGATGCCCATGGAACGGGCGGTGCCGGCGATGATCTTCTCGGCGGCGTCCAGGTCGTTGGCGTTCAGGTCGGGCATCTTGGTGGTGGCGATCTCACGCACCTGGTCGCGGCTGATCTTGGCGACCTTGGTCTTGTGCGGCTCGCCGGAGCCCTTCTCCACGCCCGCGGCCTTGAGGATCAGCTTGGCGGCCGGCGGGGTCTTGGTCACGAAGGTGAAGGAGCGGTCCTCGTAGACCGTGATCTCCACCGGCACGACCATGCCACGCTGCGACTCGGTCGCGGCGTTGTAGGCCTTGCAGAACTCCATGATGTTGACGCCGTGCTGGCCCAGCGCGGGGCCGACCGGCGGGGCCGGGTTCGCGGCGCCGGCCTGGATCTGGAGCTTGATCAGCCCCGTGACCTTCTTCTTCTTGGGAGGCATGCTCTCTCCGGGTCCTAGTGAGAGGTGGTTCGCCTCCGAACCGGATCATCCGGATGGAGGCATACCGCACAACGATAACGGGTATAGGTGTGCGCCTTAAAACCGAGCAGGTCAGACCGGCCGCGAAAGCCCGTCTGACCTGTTCGGAAGTTCTGGTGAGGAGACTCAGTTCTTCTGGATCTGGTCGAAGCTCAGCTCGACCGGGGTCTCCCGGCCGAAGATCTCCACCAGGCCCTTGACCTTCTTCGAGTCGGCGTTGATCTCGTTGATCGTCGCCTGCAGGGTCGCGAACGGGCCGTCGGTGACCGTGACCGAGTCGCCGACCTCGAAGTCCAGCACCTGGACCTCGACCTTGCGGCTCGGCGCCGGCATGCCGCTCTCCTCGGCGGCGGCCTTGGCGGCCTTCTCCTCGGCCTCGGGAGCGAGCATCTTGACGATCTCGTCCAGGGTCAGCGGGTACGGGTCGTAGGCGTTGCCCACGAAGCCGGTGACACCCGGAGTGTTGCGGACGACACCCCACGACTCGTTCGTCAGGTCCATGCGGACGAGCACATAGCCGGGCAGCTTGTTCTGCCGGACGTTCTTGCGCTCGCCGTTCTTGATCTGGACGATCTCTTCCTCGGGGACCTCGGCCTGATAGATGAAGTCCTCGACGTTCAGCGAGACGGCACGCTGCTCCAGGTTGGCCTTCACGCGCTTCTCGTAGCCCGCGTAGGTGTGGATCACGTACCACTCACCGGGCAGTCCGCGCAGCTCCTCGCGGAGCGCCTCGACCGGGTCGACCTCGGCCGCGCCCTCAGCTTCCGCCTCGGCCGCGTCCTCTGCCTCGTCCAGCCCGTCCGGCTCGGCCTCGAGGGCCGCATCGGCCTCGAGGGCGTCCTCGCCCTCGATATGCAACGCTTCCTCCTCGGCGGGCACGCCCGCTGAGGCGTCGGCTGCTTCAGCCTGGTCGGAGTCCGCCGCCTCAACGATGTCGAGCTCGTCCTCACGGGACTCGACGGGCTCGGCGGCGCCGTTCAGGTTCGGGTCAGACACTGTGGCTGCTTCTTCCTGGCTTCAAGGGGGTGGAACGTGCGAAAGAGGCGACGCCGGGACGGCGGCCGCCTTTCGCGTGGGTCTCAGCCAAAGACGTACTTGATGGCGTTATTGAACCCATAGTCAATCACGGTCACGATGCCGATCATGATGAGGACGAAAACGATCACCACACTGGTGTACGTCGACAGCTGACCGCGGGTGGGCCAGACGACCTTCCGCAGCTCAGCGATGATCTGGCGGTAGAAGAGCGCGAGGCGGCCGAAGGGCCCCTTCTTCGCGCGCTTGCCACCACGGCGACCCCGCTTGGTCGCCACCTCGTCCTCATCGGGACGACCGCTCTCAGGCGTCGCGGTGGAGCCAAGGGCTTCCGTCACTCGTCCTCACCTGAATCCGGGTCGTGGCCGTGCCGCGTCCGGCCCGGCCGCACAGCGGTGCTTGTCCTTGCGTACGCATGCACGCACCCTGATCACAAGTGCGTGTAGCAGGGCCGGAGGGACTTGAACCCCCAACCGCTGGTTTTGGAGACCAGTGCTCTACCAATTGAGCTACGACCCTTCGCGGCACCACCAACCTACCGCATACATCCGGCTGCACGGAGTGTGCGGTCGGATGCGGCTGTTGATCGGCCAACGACGGTTGAGTGTACGTGCTTGACGGCCGGGCGTCGAACGAGAAGCGCGCGAAGTCTCCGCAAACCCGTGTGCCACCCATTTCGCCCGTCTGCGACGATGCATCTATGACCGCTGCTACTCCCCCCGTACAGTCCCCGACCGACCGGCGGGTATCGGCCCGGATCGGCTCGATCTCCGAGTCCGCGACCCTCGCCGTCGACGCCAAGGCCAAGGCCCTCAAGGCCGCCGGCCGTCCGGTGATCGGCTTCGGCGCCGGTGAGCCCGACTTCCCCACGCCCGACTACGTCGTCGACGCCGCGGCGGCGGCCTGCCGCGACCCCAAGTACCACCGCTACACGCCGGCCGGCGGGCTCCCCGAGCTCAAGGCCGCGATCGCCGCGAAGACGCTGCGCGACAGCGGGTACGAGGTCGAGACGGCCCAGGTCCTGGTGACCAACGGCGGCAAGCAGGCGATCTACGAGGCGTTCGCCGCGATCCTGGACCCGGGCGACGAGGTCATCGTCCCCGCGCCCTACTGGACCACCTACCCGGAGTCGATCCGGCTGGCCGGCGGTGTCCCGGTGGAGGTCGTCGCCGACGAGACGACCGGCTACCGCGTCTCCGTCGAGCAGCTGGAGGCGGCCCGCACCGAGCACACCAAGGTGCTGCTCTTCGTCTCCCCCTCGAACCCCACCGGCGCGGTCTACAGCCGTGAGCAGATCGAGGAGGTCGGCCGCTGGGCCGCCGAGCACGGGCTGTGGGTGCTGACCGACGAGATCTACGAGCACCTGGTCTACGGCGACGCGGAGTTCCACTCGCTGCCGGTCGTGGTGCCCGAGCTGCGCGACAAGTGCATCGTGGTCAACGGTGTCGCGAAGACGTACGCGATGACCGGCTGGCGGGTGGGCTGGGTCATCGGCCCCAAGGACGTCATCAAGGCCGCGACCAACCTGCAGTCGCACGCCACCTCGAATGTGAGCAATGTCGCTCAGGTCGCCGCGCTGACCGCCGTCTCCGGCGATCTCGACGCCGTGGCCACGATGCGCGAGGCGTTCGACCGCCGCCGCCGCACCATCGTGCGGATGCTGAACGAGATCGACGGCGTCGAGTGCCCGGAGCCGGAGGGCGCCTTCTACGTCTACCCCTCGGTCAAGGGGCTGCTCGGCAAGGAGATCCGCGGCAAGCGGCCGCGGACCAGCGTCGAGCTGGCGGAGCTGATCCTGGAGGAGGCCGAGGTCGCGGTGGTGCCGGGTGAGGCCTTCGGCACCCCGGGCTATCTGCGGCTGTCGTACGCGCTGGGCGACGAGGACCTCGTCGAGGGCGTCTCCCGGCTGCAGAAGCTGCTGGGCGAGGCGAGCGCGTAAGGCGCTCGGATCTCACGCACGTAGGGACACGTAGGGAACGGGCCGGAATCCGCGGGGCGGATCCGGCCCTTCCTCATGTGTGCACCTCCCCGTTCGGGGAAAGCGGTACCGGCAGGTCCGGTCGTACGGCAGTATCTGCAGATGGCACGCGATGTACACCTGCTCCCCAAAGCGCATCTGCATCTTCACTTCACCGGCTCCATGCGCCCCGCGACCCTCCTGGAACTCGCCGACAAGTACGGCGTCCACCTGCCCGAGGCACTGAGCGGCGGTGAGCCGCCGAAGTTGCGGGCCACCGACGAGCGCGGCTGGTTCCGCTTCCAGCGGCTGTACGACATCGCACGGTCCTGCCTGCGGGACGCCGACGACATCCGGCGGCTGGTGCGCGAGGCGGCCCAGGAGGA
This sequence comes from Streptomyces sp. 11-1-2, assembly GCF_003595545.1. Classification (NCBI taxonomy): domain Bacteria; kingdom Bacillati; phylum Actinomycetota; class Actinomycetes; order Kitasatosporales; family Streptomycetaceae; genus Streptomyces; species Streptomyces sp. 11-1-2. Next base: position 6,475,212 of record NZ_CP022545.1, on the reverse strand, counting down.
CGTGCGGGACGGGGCCCAGTGGCTGGAGATCCAGGTCGACCCCACCTCGTACGCCCCGCGTCTGGGCGGGCTGATCCCGGCGATGGAGGTCATCCTGGACGCGGTCGAGAGCGCCTCCACGGACACCGGGCTGGGGATCAGGGTGCTGGTCGCCGCCAACCGCATGAAGCATCCGCTGGAGGCGCGCACCCTCGCCCGGCTCGCGGTGCGCTACGCGGACCGCGGCGTGGTCGGCTTCGGCCTCTCCAACGACGAGCGGCGCGGATTCGCCCGTGACTTCGACCGGGCCTTCGCCATCGCCCGGGAGGGCGGGCTGCTGGCCGCGCCGCACGGCGGCGAGCTGTCGGGCGCCGGCAGCGTGCGGGACTGCCTGGACGACCTCGGCGCGGCCCGGGTCGGCCACGGGGTGCGCGCGGCGGAGGACCCACGGCTGCTGGCCAAGCTCGCCGAGCGCCAGGTGACCTGCGAGGTGTGTCCCTCGTCGAACGTGGCGCTCGGGGTCTACGAGAAGCCGGAGGACATCCCGCTGCGGACGCTCTACGACGCGGGGGTGCCGATGGCGCTCGGGGCGGACGACCCGCTGCTCTTCGGCTCACGGCTGGCGGCGCAGTACGAGCTGGTGCGCGAGCACCACGGCTTCACGGACGCCGAACTGGCCGAGCTGGCACGTCAGTCGGTGCGCGGGTCGGCCGCGCCGGAGGAGGTCCGGCAGCGGATGCTGACGGGGATCGACGACTGGCTGGCGGGCTGAGCACAGCGTCACGTGACGCTGTGCTGGTGAGTCTCAGAGGCTCACGCCGACCGTCACCGGCTCGTTGACGAGGGTCACCCCGAACGCCCCCTCGACCCCGGCCACCACCTCGCGGGCCAGCGCCAGCAGATCCTCGGTCGTGGCCTCGCCCCGGTTGGTGAGGGCGAGCGTGTGCTTGGTGGAGATCCGGGCCGGGCCGGTGCCGTAGCCCTTGGTGAAGCCCGCCTTGTCGATCAGCCAGGCCGCCGAGGTCTTGATCAGACCGTCGCCCGCCGGGAAGGCGGGCGGCGCGGTGTCCGGGCCCAGGCGGTCGGCGACGCGGGCCTGGAAGGCGGCGTAGGCGTCCTCGGTGAGCACCGGGTTGGTGAAGAACGACCCGGCGGACCAGGTGTCGTGGTCCTCGGGGTCGAGCACCATGCCCTTGCCCGCGCGCAGTCCCAGGACGGTCTGGCGGGCGACGGCGGCCGGCACCCGGTCCCCCACCTCGACGCCGAGTACCCGCGCTGTCTCGGCGTACCGGACGGGTGCGGAGAGGCCGCCCGCGTCCTCCAGCTCGAAGCGGACCCGGAGCACCACATGGCGGTCGGGGTCGGCCTTGAAGCGGCTGTGGCGGTAGGAGAAGGCGCAGTCGGCGTTCGGGATCGTGACGACCTCGTCGGCGCGGCGGTCGTAGGCGATCACCTCGGTGATCGTGGCGGAGACCTCCTGGCCGTAGGCGCCGACGTTCTGTATCGGCGTGGCCCCCGCGGAGCCGGGGATTCCGGCGAGGCATTCGATGCCCGCGAGCCCGGCCCGGACCGTACGGGCCACGGCGTCCGACCAGTTCTCGCCCGCGGCGAGCTCCAGGCGGGTGCCGTCGAGCGTGAAGCCGCTGGTCGCGATCTGCAGGGCGGTGCCGTCGAAGCCCTTGTCGGCGATGACCAGATTGCTGCCGCCACCGATCACCAGCAGCGGGGTCCCGGCCGCGTCGGCCGCCCGGACCGCGGCGATGACCTCGTCGTCGGTCGTGGCCGTGAGCAGCCGGTTGGCCGGTCCGCCGAGGCGGAAGGTGGTGAGGGGCGCGAGAGGGGCGTCGTGGAGTTCCTGCACGCGCTCAAGAGTACGGGGGCGCCCCCTGGGGGCTCTGGGGTGGCCGCCCCCGGTGTGGGGAGTCCGGGGGCCGACGGGGCGTGCGGCCCGTAAGGGGCTCAGGCGGGCTTCACACGCTGTGGCGTGCTCTCATCCGCCGGGGAGCCGCTCGGGCGCGGTCGAGGGCTCAGACGAGCCGTACCACGGCGCGGGCCCGGCCCAGCACCTTCTGGCCGGCGCTGGTCGCCGTGATGTCGAGGCGCACCGTACGGGCCTCGTCGTCCAGTTTGGCGGTGACCTTGGCGCCGATCTCGATGAGCGCGCCCTTGTCGTCGTTGGGGACCACGACCGGCCTGGTGAAGCGGACGCCGTACTCGACCAGGGCGCCGGGGTCGCCGGCCCACTCGGTCACCACGCGGGCCGCCTGGGCCATGGTGTAGGCGCCGTGCGCGATGACGTCGGGGAGGCCGACCTCCTTGGCGAACTTCTCGTTCCAGTGGATCGGATTGAAGTCGCCCGACGCGCCCGCGTACCGCACGAGGTCGGCGCGGTTCACCCGGAACTCGCGCATCGGCACCTCGGTGCCGACCTCCACGGTGTCGTACGAGATCTTGGCCGTCGTCATCTGCTCTCCTCCACCTCTGCGTCGGCGGCGCGGGCCACCAGCGTCGTGAACGACGTCGCTACATGATCACCCGCCTTGTCGTGGACCTCACCGCGGACGGACAGGATGTCGTTGCCGGCCAGCGACTTGATCGAGTCGATGATCGAGGTGACCGACAGGTGGTCCCCCGCGCGGACCGGGCGGGTGTACTCGAACCGCTGATCACCGTGGACCACCCGGCTGTAGTCCAACCCCAGTTGCGGGTCCTCGACAACCTGCTTCCCGGCCGCCTTGAAGGTGATCGTGAAAATGAACGTCGGCGGGGCGATCACGTCGGGGTAGCCGAGGGCCCTGGCCGCCTCGGGGTCGGTGTAGACCGGATTGGTGTCACCCAGGGACTCGGCGAATTCCCGGATCTTCTCCCGGCCGACCTCGTAGGCCGCGGTGGGCGGGTAGGTCCGCCCTACGAAGGACTGGTCGAGCGCCATCGGCGCACACCTCCTGCGATTGAATTACCAACGAAACGAGGCCGCCCCCCGCGAGTGGGGGCGGCCTCGAATGAGAGCTTATTGCTATCGCGTCTCTCGGTGCGCGGTGTGCGCGTTGCAACGCGGGCAATGCTTCTTGATCTCAAGCCGATCCGGGTCGTTGCGCCGGTTCTTCTTGGTGATGTAGTTCCGCTCCTTGCACTCCACGCAGGCCAGCGTGATCTTCGGGCGGACGTCGGTGGCAGCCACGTGAGTGCTCCTTGACGAACGGATAAAGGATTAACGCAGAAAGAGTAGCCGATCGAAGGACCGACCCCGCAATCGGCTACTGTCAGTAGCGGTGACCGGACTTGAACCGGTGACACAGCGATTATGAGCCGCTTGCTCTACCGACTGAGCTACACCGCTGTGATGCGAGTGACTCCCCGTTCGACACAGCGTAGTCGAACGGGAAACCTCACACATCAGAGCCCCAATACGGAATCGAACCGTAGACCTTCTCCTTACCATGGAGACGCTCTGCCGACTGAGCTATTGGGGCGAGCGATGAAGACATTACACGGTCGGCCGCCGAAGGTGAAATCCGTATCGACCCCTCGTCACCCTGGGCTCAGGCACCACACCGGTACGACTATTCGGCTCCTCCGCGAAGCCGCCCCCACCGCGTCCTAGGCTTCGGATCGCACCCGCGTGATCTTGGCTGCGCACGCATCCGACGCGTGCCCGGCGCGTTGCTCGTCGCCTTACCCCTCGTGTGCTCGGCGCGTACCCGTGGCGCCCTGGCGTCACCGCCACCGCCCTCGTCACGCAACCGTCGCGCGCCCCTGTGCGCCCCGCGTACGCCCTGCGAATCCCAGGAGTGCGATGCCCGAGAGCCAGCAGCAGCCGCAGCAGCCTCAGCAGCCGCCCAGGAACGGCGGCGCGGGCCCCGAGCCCACCGCTCTGGTGCTCGGCGGCGTCCGGCTCGCCGACGGGCGCACCGTGGACGTCCGGCTCAGCGGCGGGCGGATCGAGGCCGTGGGCACGGCGGGCAGCCTCGTCCCCGGCACCCGGCTGGACCTCGGCGGCTATCTGCTGCTGCCCGCCCCCGCCGAACCCCACGCCCACTGCGACACCGCCCTTACGGCCGACATGGCGGGCCCGGTCCCGTACGTCCCCGGGGACATCCAGCGCCGCACCGTCGAGGCCGCGCTGCTGCAGCTCGGCCACGGGGCGACCGCGCTGCGCACCCATGTCCGCATCGGCGGAGTGCACGGGCTGCGCTCCCTGGAGGCGGTCCTGGAGGCCGGCCGGACCCTGCGCGGGCTCACGGAGCTGAGCGCGGTGGCGGTGCCCCGGGTGCTGACCGGGGCCGCCGGGGCGGACGGCCTCGCGCTGCTGCGGGACGCGGTGGAGATGGGCGCGGCGGTCATCGGCGGCTGCCCCGACCTCGACCCGGACCCGACCGGCCACGCCGAGGCCGTCCTCGATCTCGCCGCCCGCCATGGCTGCGCCGTCGATCTGCATACGGACGGTGACGACCCGGCCCGCCTCGCCCGGCTCGCGGCGATGGCCGGGGGCTTGCGGCCGGGCGTCACCATCGGCCCCTGCGGCGGGCTGTCCCGGCTGCCCCTGGAGAGCGCGGGGAGGATCGCCGAGCGGCTGGCGGCGGCCGGGGTGACCGTCGTCTGCCTCCCCCAGGGCGACTGCGCCGGGCTGGAGCAGCAGGGCATGCGGGGAGCGCGCGCCTGGGCCTGCGCGCCGGTGCGGCTGCTGCGCGCCGCGGGCGTCCGGGTGGCCGCGGGCAGCGGGGCGCTGCGGGACGCGGTCAACCCGGTGGGCCGGGGCGATCCCCTGGAGGCCGCCTTTCTGCTGGCGTCCCGGGGCGAGCTGCGGCCGCAGGAGGCGTACGAGGCGGTGTGCGGGCGGGCGCGGGCCGCGATGGGGCTCGCCGAGGTGCGGGTGGAGGCCGGGTTCCCCGCCGAGCTGCTCGCGGTGCGCGGGGACGGGATCGCGGGGATCCTCTCGCTCGCGTACAGCAGGGTCGTGGTGCACCGGGGCCGGGTGGTGGCCCGTACCAGCGCGGTGCGGGAGTACTGCGACTCGGCGGCCGCGGTGGCGCTGGACCTGCCCCGGCAGGCGCGGTCGCAGAGCGGCGGCGAGCAACAGTAGGCCGCACGGCGTACGGTCGGGATCATGCGCATTGTCATCGCTGGTGGACATGGACAGATCGCGCTGCGGCTGGAGCGGTTGCTCACCGCGCGCGGAGACGAAGTGGCGGGCATCATCCGCAAGCCGGAACAGGCGGGCGACCTGCTGACGTCGGGTACCGAACCCGTCGTCTGCGACCTCGAGACGGCCTCGCTGGAGGACGTGGTCAAGCATCTGGAGGACGCGGACGCGGCCGTCTTCGCGGCCGGGGCGGGCCCGGGCAGCGGTGCGGCCCGTAAGGAGACCGTCGACCACCGGTCCGCGGTGCTCTTCGCGGACGCGGCCGAACGGGCGGGGGCCCGGCGGTTCCTGATCGTCTCCTCGATGGGCGCGTCCCACGAGCCGCCGCCGGACACCGACCCGGTCTTCGCCGCCTATCTGCGCGCCAAGGCCGCGGCGGACGACGACATCCGCGCCCGGGACGGCCTCGACTGGACCGTGCTGCGCCCGGGACGGCTGACGAACGACCCGGGCACGGGCCGGGTGAAACTGGCCGAACACACGGGCCGGGCCGAGGTCACCCGCGACGATGTGGCGGCGGTCCTGGCCGCCCTCCTGGACGAGCCCCGTACGGCGGGCCGCACGCTGGAGCTGATCAACGGCGACACGCCGGTGGCGGACGCGGTGGCGGCGGTCGCCGCCGAGCGGGGCTGAGGCGCGGGGGTAGCCGGGGTGGTCGGGGCGGCCGGGGTGGTCGGCTCCGGCCCGATGGCTCAGAAGTCCACCCGGGCCGGTGCGTCGGCCCGGGCCACGGACTCCTGGGCGTACTGCCGCTCGTACGCCGTCCGGATCCGTTCGATCCGCGGGTCCTGCGTCGGGGCCTCGGACGTCGGGTAGAGCAGGATCACCTCGTACGAGCGCTCCCGCTCGATCGTCCCGTTCTGGTCCCGCCACTGCCCCCGGCCGTCGTGGATCGTCAGGCCGGCGGGGAAACGCGGGGTGATCTGCCGGTCCGCGAAGGCCAGAAACTGCTTCTCGGTGACGGGCGGCCCGCCGTCGGGGCGCTCGGTGCCGAAGAAGAGCCGGGTCTCGACGTACGGCTTACCCCGGTCCACGGCGCCGGAGGCCGCTGCGTCGGAGGCCGTCGCGGCGGGCGGGTCGTCCAGCGCGGCGTACGCGGCGACGGGGGTGGCGGCGGCGAGGGCGAAGGCCGCCCCGATGGCGGCGATACGGGCGCGGGGCCTCATGGTCGGCACGCGGGGCTTGATGGTCGGCATCGTCCGATGGTTCCGGCGCCCGGAACCCCGGGGAAGACCGCCTTACGGGGCACATCCGTACGAGACGCGCGAGGCGCGGGGGCGGGGGCGGGGCCCGGTGCCAGGGGACACAGGGACACCGAGGGACAGCAGACGGCCGGCCCCGATAATCCGAGACCCCCGGCACAGGAATCGCGCTCAGACCCGGCGCCACGAGCACGGGGACAGAGCCGGGCCCGAGCCCCCCAGGCATGAGCAGCGCGCTCAGACCCGCCGCCACCGGGCCATCGCGAACGAGAACACCCCGAAGAGCGCCAGTCCCAGCGCCACCGCCATCAGCAGCCAGGGCCCCGCCGCCGTCCCGGCGAAGGTCCGCAGGGTGTCGTCGATGCCCTTCGCCTTGCCCGGGTCGTAGCGCACGGCGGCCGAGAGCGCGAAGCCGCCCGCCACCGCGAACACGGCCCCGCGGGCCACCCCGCCGCAGACCCCCAGCGCCTCCACGGCCCGCCGCGTCCGCCGGGACATCGAGCCCACCTTGAGGTGCTTGCGGAAGCCGCGCCGCAGCGCCCGTACGGCGATCCACACCCCGGCCGCGGCCACCGCGGTCCCGCCGGCGGCGACCAGCCACCGGCCGTACGGCAGGTCGAGCGCGCGGGCCGTCACGTCCTGGGACTGGCGGTCGCTGGAGCCGCTGCCCTGCTCGCCGGTGGCGAAGGAGAGCACGGAGTACGCGACGACGCCGTAGAAGACCGCACGGGCCGCCCCCGCCAGCCGCTTGCGTACCGCGCCTCCGTCCGGCCCCGCGGCCCCGAAGACCGCCTCGGACAGCCGCCACAGCGCCATGCAGACCAGCCCGATGCCGACCGCCCAGACCAGCGCCGCGCCGAACGGCTGCTGGGCGAGGACCTTGGAGGGCCCCGCCCCGGTCGGCCTGCTCGCCACGGTCACCCAAGGCGATGCGCAGCGCCAGGGCGCCGATGAGCAGATAGAGCACCCCCCGGGTGGCCAGGCCCCAGCGGGCCGCCGCCTCGATGGCCCGGCTGCCCGCCTCGCGTGGGGTACGTGTGCGTCTTGCCGAACCCAGTCCGCGTGCGATCGACGATGCGTTCACCGTTTCCTCCCGGTTGTCGCACATCGTGTGCCCTGGACGTAGGTGCGGAAACGGGACTTTCTCTTGTTGGTTGAAGCGATCCGCCCTACTCTGCCGCCAGAATCTGACGAACCGTCAGATCAGACGGAGCGACAGGATCACCACGAATAGACCGGGGAGATGGCGAGATGACCGACGAGACGAACGGCACGACCGAGCTGCCTCGGGTCATCAGCGTCGATGACCATGTGATCGAGCCCGCGCACCTCTTCGAGACCTGGCTCCCGGCCAAGTACCGGGACCGCGGCCCCAAGCCGCTGACGGCCGGGATCGGCGAACTGGCCTATGTCGGCGGCAAGTACAAGTTCACCACCGACCCGGACGGCCAGCTGACCGACTGGTGGACTTACGAGGGCGACCTCTTCCCCTACAAGCGGATCATCGCCGCCGTCGGCTTCTCCCGCGACGAGATGACCCTCGACGGCATCACCCGCGAGCAGATGCGCCGCGGCTGCTGGGACCCCAAGGACCGGCTCGCCGACATGGACCTCAACCATGTCGAGGCGTCGCTGTGCTTCCCGACCTTCCCCCGCTTCTGCGGCCAGACCTTCGCCGAAGCGAACGACAAGGAGGTCGGGCTGGCGTGCGTCCGGGCGTACAACGACTGGATGGTCGAGGAGTGGTGCGGCGACAGCGGCGGCCGCCTCATCCCGCTCTGTCTGATCCCCCTGTGGGACGTCGACCTCGCCGTGCGGGAGATCCGCCGTAACGCGGCCCGCGGCGTCCGCGCGGTGACCTTCAGCGAGATCCCCACCTACCTCGGACTCCCCAGCATCCACAGCGGCTACTGGGACCCCTTCTTCGCCGAGTGCGAGGCCACGGGGACGGTCGTGTGCATGCACATCGGCTCCTCCTCCCAGATGCCCGCCGCCTCCCCCGACGCCCCGCCCGCCGTCCAGGCCGCCCTGAGCTTCAACAACGCCATGGCCTCGATGATGGACTTCCTCTTCAGCGGCGTCCTGGTCTCCTTCCCGCGCCTCAAGCTGGCCTACGCCGAGGGCCAGATGGGCTGGATCCCCTACGCCCTGGAGCGCGCCGACGACGTCTGGGAGGAGCACCGCGCCTGGGGCGGCGTCCGCGACCTCATCCCCGAGCCGCCGTCCACGTACTACTACCGGCAGATCTACTGCTGCTTCTTCCGCGACAAGCACGGGGTCGCGTCGCTCGACACGATCGGCGTGGACAACGCCACCTTCGAGACCGACTACCCCCACGTCGACTCCACCTGGCCGCACACCCGCCGCATCGCCGCCGAGCATGTCGCCGGGCTCTCCCCCGAGACCACGTACAAGATCCTCCGCGGCAACGCGATCCGCATGCTGGAGCTGGACCTCGACGGGGCGCGGTAGGCGGGGCGGGCGGCCAGGCGGCTGATCGGCCCGGCGACTACTCCATGCGTGGCTGATCCGAGCCGCAGTATCGGCACTTGCGCGCCGCCTCGGGGATGTCCTCGGCGAGGCATTCCGGGCAGGTCTTGACCGGACCCGGCTCGCCGAAGACCTCCGCGCCCCGGCGGGCCTGGGTGTACTTGTACGGCATGACGATCACGAAGTAGATGACGGCCATGAAGATGATGAAGTAGATCAGGGCGGAGATGAACGACCCGATGTTGATGTAGGTCGCGTTGTTCCCCTCGTTTCCGAGCTGCCAGCCAAGCCCGACCGCCTTGCCGCCCTGGAGCCGGGCGACGACCGGGTTGATCACGGAGTCGGTGAACGCCTTGATCAGCGTCGAGAACGCCAGCGCCGTGACCAGGCCGACGGCGACAACAATGACATCACCGCGCATGAGGAAGTTCTTGAAGCCCCTGCCCACGATCCGCCCCCTCTGTCCTGATACGGGGGAATCACCACCCTAGGAGCGGCCCCACGGAGCCCAGGGCGCGCCACGACGGACGGCCGCCCGTACGGCGGCAGGGGCACACTTAATCCACGCCATGAGGTAAGTCGTCCGCGAGGCTTGACGCCCGGCGGCGCACCTCGGATCATCACAGTCACCGAGCACCGTGAACACACCGGTGCTTCGCCGCTCAGCCGCTCCGCCGCTCCGTTGCCGTGAACACACCGGTCGCCGGAGTTTTCCCTTCCTTCTCTCCGGCCGTGACCGCACCGGCCCGAGCCTGTCCGTACAGGAAAGGCATCGGTTTCATGAGATCCGTCAGATCCAGATCCCCTCGTACCATGCGCACCGCCCTGGTGAGCACCCTGGCCGCGGTCGCCGTGGCCGCCGGCCCATGGCTGACCTCCCCGGCCGGCGCCACGACCGCCGATACCGGCTCGGTCAGGGCCGGCGAGACCGTCAACGTCTATCTGACCACCACCTCCGGATCCGACGGCCGCACCGTCGTGAAGGGCCTGGAGCAGCAGGCGCCCATCCGGTTCGGGTCGGGCGGGGGTGGCAGTGTCACCGTCGACGAATCCAGGACGTACCAGGAATTCTCGGGCGCCGGGGCCTCGTTCACGGACACCGCCGCATGGCTGTTCAACAGCAGCGGCGCGCTCAGCCAGAGCACCCGCGACGAGGTGATGCGCAAGCTCTTCTCGCCCACGGACGGCATCGGGGTGAGCTTCCTGCGCAACCCGCTCGGCGGCTCCGACCTGGCCCGCTTCGGTTACACCTTCGACGATGTGCCGGCCGGGCAGACCGACCCCGGCCTCGCCAGGTTCTCCATCAACCACGACCTGGCCGACGTCCTGCCGCTGACGAAGCAGGCCAGGCAGCTCAACCCGGCACTGAAGGTCATGGCCTCGCCCTGGACCGCCCCGGCCTGGATGAAGGACAACGACCAGCTCAACCAGGGCTGGCTGGAGGCGCAGTACTACGGCACGTACGCGAACTACTTCGTGAAGTACATCCAGGAGTACCAGAGCCGGGGTGTGCCGATCGACTACGTGACCGTGCAGAACGAGCCCACCTGCTGCGGCGGCTACCCGTCGATGCAGTGGAACGGCTCCGGGCTCAACTACTTCACCAAGAGCGAACTGCTGCCCAAGCTGGCGACCGCGGGCCTGAAGACCAAGGTGCTCGCCCTCGACTGGAACTGGGACCAGTGGGCGGGTTACGGCGCGCCCGTCGTGGACGACGCCGCCATCCGCAACCACCCGAACTTCGGCGGCATCGCCTGGCACGGCTACGGCGGCAACGTCGGCCAGCAGACGACCGTCCACAACCAGTACCCGAATGTGGACGCCTTCGACACCGAGCACTCCGGCGGCACCTGGGTCGCCAATCAGCAGCAGGAGGACATGCACAACCTGATCGACTACACCCGCAACTGGGGCAAGAGCTGGATCAAGTGGAGCCTCGCCGTCGACCAGAACAAGGGCCCGCACAACGGCGGCTGCGACACCTGCACCGGCCTGGTCACCGTGCACAACGGCGACGGCCAGAGCGGGCGGGTCGACTACACCGTCGAGTACTACACGATGGGCCACCTCACGAAGTTCGTGAAGCCCGGAGCCCGCCGCATCGACTCCAGCGCCAGCTCCACGGTGCCGAACGTGGCCTGGAAGAACCCGGACGGCTCCAAGGCGCTGATCGCCTACAACGACACCGGCAGCCAGCAGACCCTGAAGGTCGACTGGGGCGGCCAGTCCTTCAGCTACCAGCTCCCCGCCCGGGCCTCCGCCACCTTCACCTGGACCGGCACCCAGTCCTAGGCCCGGCGCGAGACCGCGCCCCCGCTCCACCCTGACACAGCAAACGGCCCCTGACTGCGTTTCCGCAGTTCAGGGGCCGTTTTCCACTGTGGCGGCGCCAGGATTCGAACCTGGGTAGGCTAAGCCGACGGATTTACAGTCCGCGCGGCCGTACTGCTGTGATCAGGCAGAACGTCCCAACTGGGCCGCTCTGCCCCACACCTGTCCCATGGGTCGCGCCGAACAGCCCGGATTACAGGGGCGCCTTCCCGACCGCCAGCAGGTGGGAGCTGGCGGCCAATAGCTCGGGGTAGGGCTCAGCCATCCGCGCGGCTGTGAGTGCGGAGGCGAACAAGTCGTCTGTGGGCCCGTCCCCCGGCTGCTGCTCCACCACCTTGAGCAACGACCACGCAGGGCCCTCGATCCCGAACACTTCGACGTCGGTCAGCCCCGCCGCACGCAGTTCGTCCGCCAGTTCCTCGGCACGGTGGAAGTAGGCCAGGGTGAAGCCTTTGCCGTCGTGCACAGCGGTGCTGAGGATCTTGGAGATAGCCGTCTGTAGACGGTCGGTGTGCAGGTGGGCATAGCTGACGTGCTCGAAGAGCGAGGCGTACCGGTTGATGCCCGCCGCGGCGACGATTCCCCCCGGCTTCACTACGCGCCGGGCCTCCGAGAGGGCTTGGCGCCGGTCTTCCGGGTCGGGCAGGTGGTAGAGCGGGCCCAGTAGCTGCACGACGTCATAGCTCGCGTCGGCCGCGTCCAGTGCACGCGCGTCGCCCTGCGATGCGGGACAGATGGCCGCCGCCTGCTCGACGTGCCGGGCCACGGGGTCGATCAGCTCGACCTTGTAGCCGTCTTCGACAAGCCACCGCGCGTGCACCCCCGTCCCTCCCCCCACGTCGAAGACGCGCGCCGGGGCCGGTGGGAGGAAACGGCGCAGGATCTCCTGAGTGCGGATGAGTTCCAGCCGCCCGTCTGCCGACATGCCCAGCCGGGCGTTCTCGTCGATGACCTGTGAGTAGAAGTGTTCGATCTCCGGTGCTAGGGCCAGCTCTGGTTTCGACATAAGGGCAGTATCCTGTGTACCGGTGGACCAGTCCAGTACGGACCTGACAAGGGGAGCCATGGCGCTGCTGAAGTACGAGGAAATCGCGGAATCACTGCGGTCCCGGATCGCAGCGGGTGAGTTCGAGCCGGGCGAGATCGTCCCATCGGGGCGGGATCTGGCCGAGCAGTGGTCCGTGTCACGGGCCACTGCCATCAAGGCCATGGACGTGCTGCGAAACGACGGCGTGGTCGAGGCCAAGCAAGGCACGGGGTTCATCGTCACCGAGACCCCCAAGGCGCGGCCAGCGGGTGGGCGCCGGGCCGGTTCGGCGCGCGTGACCGGCGGCATGCCGTTCCTGCGCGTGGGCGCCCCCGACTGGGCGGCGCCTCCGGCGCACGTGGCCGAGGCGCTTCGGATGGACGGCGACGCGGAGGCACTCCGCCGGGTGCGCGTGATGCAGCTTCCCGACGGGAGCCCCCACAGCTACGCGGTGGCGTGGTTCCCGCCCGAGGTGGCGGAGGCTGCGCCCCGTCTGGCCCAGACCGCCCCCATCGCCGAGGGGACGACGCGGTACGTACGCCGACAGACCGGCCGGTTCCCCGTGGAGGGGGCGGACGTCACCACGGTGCGCCTGGCGACCGAGACCGAGGCGGAGCACCTGGGCCTGTCGGACCCAACCCCGGTGGCTGTCGTGCTGCACACGGCGTACGACCAGGAGGGGCGCCCGCTGGTCTGCGAGGAAGGGGTCACGCCGGGCCCCCTCTATGAGCGGGAAGAGACCTACGAGATGTAACCATCACGCACAACAGAAGAAGCTGGACCGGTCCGCCGGTCCAGCTTTTTTCGTGCCCAAAAAGCGACTCTCACCAGCGGATACGCGCCGACCCTCAACCGACTTCCACTCGAAGAGGGTTGACTGGACCGGTCCACCGGTCCAGTCTATGGATGTGGCCGCAAGCCAGCCCGAACCCCCTCGGGGGCGGGGCTACTTGGCCATGCGTACGCCCGGAGGGCCCCGTGAGACGGGTCCGAAGGAAGCGACTGGATCTTGAGAACTCAATAGAGGACGCACCGCAGCCTGCACACGGGAAGAGCGGCCGTCAGAAGCATCAGGCAACAGCGACAAGCCGTAGGCCCTGCCGCACGAGCAGCAAGCACCTTCTCCCAAGCCGTCCCTACAGGACGGACAAGTGACCCACACGTGCGGTGAGACAAGGGCAAAGATCGCGGAGCCCCGAAGGCAGCCTGACCGGTTCGAGTCCGGTCCGGGGCACTCCGGCCGCCGTTTGCGGCCGTGCCACGCGAGGTTCGCGCGGCTTTCCACCACAACGGCGCGCACCCCCGAAGCGGCAACTCCGGGGGTGCTGTTCGGGCCGTTCCCTTGTGAGAGGAACCACGACCCATGAAGCACATCGGTGCACTTCAGGCGGTTGTTACCGCCGATCTGTCCGATCGCGAGCCGACTGCCGCTGAGCTGGACGCGATCGAGGACGAGATGCCGCTGATCGAGGCGGAAGTCGAGTTGCTGGACGTGCAGATCAGCCTGCTTGACCGGCCCGCTTCGGAGCTGGACACGCGTCGTCTGCGGAGGGCTCGCCGCAAGGTGTTGGCCGTCCGGCGGGAGCTGACGAACCGCACCACCGAGGTGAACACGTCGGAGGTGGGCGCGTGAGCACCTCGGAGACGTCGGCCACTGCCGCCTCGGTGGCGCGGGTGGATGCGAACCTGACGTCGGCGTATGCGGACGTCAAGGCCGACATGGCCCGTACCGACAACAAAGTTGCTCTGTTGCTGGCGTTCGACGGCGCGGCCCTGGCCGGTCTGTGGACCGCCGGGACCGGGCTGTCCCTCCCGGTCGCCGCGATGGTGGTCGGCGGGGTGGCGGTTGTGCTGCTGCTCGCCTCGGCCAGCGTCCTGCTGGCTGCCGTCCGCCCTCGCCTCGGTGGGACCGATCACTGCTCGTTCCCCTACTGGGCTGGTCTGACGGCCGAGGAGCTGCTGGCGGACATGCGCCAGGACCGCCGCCCGGCGGCCGTCGTGACGCTCTCCCGGATCGCGGTCACGAAGTTCGAGCGGCTTCAGGTCGCGGTCGACCTGATCCGGTACGCGGCCATCCCGCTGGTGATCGCGGCCGGTATCGCGATCGGGGGTGCGGTGTGATGCCGACGCCCCCCGAGCGGATGGCGCCGCGGCGGCGCGTCGTCGCCACCGACTCCGTGACGCTGGCTGCGCGACTGGTGACGCTGCTCAACCAGACCGACGCCGTTACGGCGCTGCTGCGGGCCGTGCATGACGCGCTGGACCTGCCCCTGCCGGACATCACCGACGAGGACGAGCGGGAACACCGCGCGCTCCTGATCAACCGGGCGGCCCATGCACGGATCACCCTGGCCGGTGTCCTGGAGCAGGACCACGACATCGCAGGGGCTGCCGAGCATCTGGACCGTTGGATCGCCGACGAGCCGGTCACCTACACCCCCTGGGAAGACAAGGGGGCCCCGGCATGAATGGCAGGTCCCTCCCGCCGCGCGTCCAGAACGACGCGTTGAACCGGCTCCAGTCGGGGCTGACGACGGTCCTGGTGCTGGTGGCCGTGGTGGCGCTCGCGTTCACCGCGACCAACGTCACGATGTTCGCCATCCAGCACGAGGTCTCGCCCTGGATCGCGTGGCTGCTGGACCCCATGGTTGCGGTCGCTCTCGGGGCCGTTCTGATCGTGGACGGCCGGTTGTCGGAGTACGGCGTGAACCCCTCCGGCTGGGCCTCGGGGCTGCGCTGGTTCGCCGGTCTGGGCACCTGGGTCATGAACTGCTGGGGCTCGCTGTGGCCGGAAGGGAGCGCGTTCGGCGTTCCCCGGCAGGTGGATCCGGCCGGGCTGGTGCTCCACTCCATCCCCCCTGTCCTCCTGATCGTTCTCGCCGAAGCGATCACCCACTACCGGCGCGCGATCCTCGGCAAAATCGCCGAGCTGCGCGCCGAGGTGGAAGCGGTGGACGCCCCGGTGGAATCCGCCCCTGTCCCCCCGGTGTCCACCCCGGTCGCCGCACCCCCTGCTCCGGCCCCGACTCCCGCGCCGGTCCCGGCGGCGGTGGAGCGGTCGCCGCTGGTCATCTGTGGTGACAGCCAGGTGTATGAGCTCACCGTCCCCCCGGTATCTACCTCGGCCGAGGACGATGCCGTGGAGACGGAGAAGCTGCCCGCGGATGAGGCGTTGAACGTCATCCGCACGTGCTGGGTGATGGGGGAGACGATCACCGAGGCGGCCCGGAAGTCCACCCGTTCCACCTCCTACGTCCACAAGATCTACCAGCGTCTCCGGGACCAGGCATCCGGCCCCGAGCCTGGGGCGGTGGCGGCATGACATCCCCTCTTCTGCGTGTGCTGTCCTTAGGGGCCGGGGTGCAGTCCAGCACGTTACTGCTGCTGTCGGCCGAGGGCCGGTTGCCGCGGCTGGATGCGGCGGTGTTCGCCGATACAGGCTGGGAACCGGCCGCGGTCTATGCCCATCTGGACCGGCTTGAACAGCAGGTCGCGGCACCGGCCGGGATCCCGGTCATCCGTACCAGCGGCGGGAACATCCGCACGGATGCTCTCGACCCGGCCCATCGGTTCGCGTCTATGCCGCTGTTCGTGCGGAACCTGGACGGCACGGTGGGCATGATCCGGCGCCAGTGCACGGATGAGTACAAGCTGAAGAACATCAAGCGGCAGGTCCGCCACCTGCTCGGCTACCCCACCGGCCGCGTCCCGCGCGGGGTCTTCGCTGAACAGTGGGTGGGGATCAGCCGGGATGAGTTCACCCGGGCCAAGGACTCCGGCATCAAGTACGCGATCAACCGGCATCCGCTGCTGGAACTGGACTGGTCCCGCACCGACTGCGTGCGCTACCTAGCCGGTCACGGCTGGGGAGCCACGCCGAAGAGCGCGTGTATCGGCTGCCCGTTCCACTCCGACGCCCAGTGGCGCCACATGCGCGACCACCAACCCGAGGAATGGGCGGACGCGGTCGCGTTCGACTACGCCATCCGCAACGGCAACGCCCGCGGCACCATGACTGGTTCGCCCCTGCTCGGTGAGGCGTATCTGCACCGCTCCTGCCTCCCGCTGGACCAGGCACCGATCGACCGCATCACCGCCCATGAGTGGAAGCAGCGCCAAGGCTCCCTCCTGGACCTGCTCGCCGACCAGGGCGAAGAGGAAGAGCCCACGGGCTGTTCACCCTGGACCTGCCGCGGCGAAGACCAGGACGCGGCGGGGGCGGCGGCATGAGCGAGCCGATCGTCTACGCCGACACCTGGCGGCCGGTGATGGAAGCGGCGGGTTACCGCTGTCAGTGCACCGGCCAGTGCGGCAACGCCCACGTCAAGGGCAAGGGGCGCTGTCCGCGTGAGCACGACCAGCACGCCAGCAAGCACCGCGGCCCGGTCCGCCTGATCGCGGCCCCGGCTGACCCGCTCACTCCTGCTCTCGCCGCGGCCAAGCTGCCGCACCGGGAGTTGCGGGCCTGGTGCCCGGACTGCCTCACCGCGGCCCGCCGCCGCGCCACCGCAGCAGTACGCAACATCACGCCTCCGCAGCAAGCCGGGCTGTTTTGACCGCCCCGCCTGCCGGGCCCGTGCTCACCACCCAATCCCGAGGAACAGCGCGCTGCCTGACCACTCCACCCCTTCAAGGGAGATTCACTGTGTCTAGCCGTACCCGTGCCCGCGCCGTGAAGACGGCGGCGGGTGTCACGACCGTTCGTATCCCGCGCCAGCACGGTCGCCGCTCCGCTGACCCGTTCGTGGTCGTGGTGCCCGAACGCCCGACCCTGACCCGCCTGGCCCTGGACGCGGCGGCGCGGTGGCTGTGGAAGCACCGCCGCGCCCTTGCCCCGCTCACCCTCGGCATGCTGGCCCTGCCCATCACCGCACTCCTGCACGTGATGGCCTGGTGGTCCGCTCTGGTGCTCGCCCCCGCCGCCGCGGGCCCGCTGCTGTGGCTGGCCATCGCGCAGCGTCGCCGTCCGGCCAAGGACGGCACGGTGTGGGCCTGGCGCATCTCGGCTGCCCTGCTCGGCACCTCCGGGCTCGCCTGGACGGCGCTGGCCGCGGGGTTCGGCCCGCTGGCCGGTCCGCTGGAGCTGCTGTGGCTGCTCAACCTGATCGCCGCACAGACCGCCTGGCTCGTCGTCCGCCGCACCCACTGACCTGAGGAGAGGGCCACATGGCAAACAACGGAAGCACCAACCGGGTCCACAACTTCCGGAATCGGCAGGCTCAGCAGCCGTACCAGCCGCGCACCAACGGCAACAGCAACGGCGGGGGCGCGAACAAGAGCAACAAGTTCGCCAACGCGGGCGCCGCCGCGGGCGGGTTCGTCGGCGCGATGGGCGGCTCGTTCGTCCCGCCGATCAACGTCACGGTCAACAACAACCGCAGCAAGACCCGCGCCAACGGCGGCCGTCCGCACTCCGAAGCCCTGCTGCCCTCCCCGGAGTTCGGCTCCCCGGCGCAGGTGCGGTTCTACTGCAACAGCATCCGTGCCGCGGCCGTCACGCTCTCCATCGAGGTGGCCATGGGTGCCGAGATCCTCAAGGGCGTACTCAGCGCGGTGCCGGACCCGGAGGGCAAGACGTTCGGCTCCCGCATCCGGGCGCAGAAGGTGGCCCGGAAGCTCCAGAAGTCCGCTGACGATCTGCGGGATGCGGCCAAGAACGCCGCGGCTGCCTACGCCACGTTCCAGCAGCAGTACGAGGAAGAGATCAGCCGCGTCCGTCACCGTGCCCGGAAGCCTCAGCAGCCGCGCATGGACTGGACCCAGCAGTAAGAAGGAGGTACGACCATGGCGCGCAATTGGACTGACCAGGACGGCCGGAGGTACCCGCTCGCCGTCCCCGCCGACACGAACGCGGGTACGGGCGGCTCCGTCGGGGCGTACCTGCTGCACCGCATCAAGCCGCACCTTCCCTCGTGGCTCGGGGTCGCCGCCACCGGCGTGGTCGGGGTCCTGGGGCATGAGCGGTGGGCGGACAGTGCGGGGGCCGGGGTCGGTCTGACCCTGGCGTCCGTGGCCCTGACCGGCACCACCTGGTGGGTCGGCCGCACTACCAGCAAGCAGCGCCGTCTCCACTCGGCCATCAGTGTCGCGGCGGGCTCGGCCTGGCTCACCGCCGCGTGCCTGGCCGGACCGACCACCGGCCCGATCGATGACGTCTACCTCATGGGCGGGCCCGGTGTGGCGCTGTCGTGGAACGTGCGCATGGCCATGCGCCGCAACGACCCGGCCGGGGACGGCGCAGGCTCAGATAAGGGCCTGCTGGAGAAGGTGGGACTGGCGCGGGCGCAGATCGGCGCCGCGAAGGTCGAGCCGAACCGCGTCACCGCGCCGATCGCTGGGGCGGCCGGGGAGCACACCCACGACGACGTGACGAAGGCGCTGGCCCACATCGCGTCCGCCCTAGATCTGCCGACTTCGGCCGTGCGCTACACGCCCGACCCCGACTCGGCACGACGCGGCGAGCTGGTGATCGTGCCGGAGGACATGCTGGCCGAGACGGTCGAGTGGGAGGGTCCCTCCCAGCTCGGCGGTTCGATCGCCGATCCGCTGGTCATCGGCCGCTACGACGACGGCGCCCCGCTGATGCTGTGGCTGCCCGGTGACCCGAGCCCGGAGGTCAAGCGGAACTCCACACACCTGCTGATCGCGGGCGGCACCGGTTCCGGCAAGGGCGACGCGGCACTGAACCTGCTGACCGAGATCCTCTCCCGCCGCGATGTGCTGGTGTGGCTGTCAGACCCGAAGGCGTTCCAGGACTTCGGCCCGCTGCGCCCCGGTCTGGACTGGGGCGTAGAGGGCGGCACCGACACCGAGGTCATGGTGGAGGGCGTCAAGGCAGCCATCCCGGCCCGGACGCGCTGGCTTGGCGCCCACAGCTACCGCCAGTGGGTTCCCGAGTGCGCGCAGGTGCAGAACGACCCGGAGCACACCTGCCGTCCGGACGGCCGCGCGTGCGGCTGCCCCGGGATGCCGTTCCTGGTCGCCTGGATGGAGGAGTCCGCGAACACTCTGCGGGCGTTGGGGGACGATGCGTTCACCGGCATCGCGCAGGAGGCCCGTTCTGCCGGCATCTCTCTGGTGGTCTCGCTCCAGCGGCCGAGCTATGACCAGATGAGCACCAGCACCCGCGCCTCCCTGCCCTCCGTGCTCGCCCTCGGCTGCGACCCGCGCGACGAGGGATTCTCCCTGCCGGAGTCGGTGCTGGACGCGGGCGCCCACCCCGGCGCCTGGGGCAACCGGCGCCCCGGCTACTGCTACCTGGTCACGCCCGGCATCCCCGAGGACCGCTACCCCTCCCCGGGCCGCACGCGGGCCTTCAGCCACCGCGCGGTCTCGCTCATGGAGGTGCTGGCCTCCTGGGCACAGCGCAACGGCGCCACCGCCGACCCCATCACCGCTGGCGCAGCCTCCGGTGTCGCCGGACGGCTCTACACCGGCCGCACTGCCCCCGGGGACAACCAGACGGCGGCGCCAGACGCCGCGGAGGAGGACGAGGACGGCATGGAGTACGGGCTGTTGGTGGACCCCGAGGACGCCGACATCGACCCCGAGGCCGAGCTGCCGGAGCCGGAGCAGGGCGATGACGCCCCGATCTTCGGGCAGGACACCGGCCGCAAGCCCTCCCCGGCCGAGGCCCGGCAGCTCTTCGCCCGCGCGCTGGAGGAGTTCGAGACCGAGGGCCGGATGGTCGTCGGCCCGAAGGACTTCACGGACTGGTGCGACCAGAACAACCTCTCCCGCCCGTGGGTGTCCGCGCGGCTGAAAGAGGCCGCGATGGAGGGACGGCTGGAGCCGACCAACGCCACCGGCCGGTGGCGCATCGTCCCCGCCCTGACAGCCGCCTGACGCCTGACACCGTCACGGCCGTCTGACACCCAAACCCCTAGGCAAACCCGCTGTCAGGAACACGTGACACCACCGCGTGACACCCCTGACACCCGAGCCTGACACCCGACCCCCGTGGGCCCGCGCCACCTCCCGGCGCGGGCCCGCGGGCATCCCGGAGGGATTCGCGATGACCCACCTCGACCGGCCCCCAGCCGTCGAAGTCCACCACCCCCAACCCATCACCCCGCACCCGACCACCGCGCCCCTGGTACCGGTGCAGCCGGGCACGGCGGCCCAAGTGCAAAGCGTCGTGCTGCCGGACGGGCGAGTCATCACCGGCTACGCCATCGAGCCCGTCAAGCCCGAACCCATCACGACCAAACCTGTCATCTCCCCCGCAGCGGTGAACATCGCCCTCGGCGGGATCGGGTTCGCCGCGGTCTGCGGTGGGCTCTTCCTACTCACCACGTTCATCGCCGCCCTGACCGCGTTCATCACTCAGCTCATCATCCTGGCCGCGGTCATCTTCGGCGGCTGGATCGCCGTGCAGATCTTCAGCGCGAACCGGTCCAGCCACGGGACCACGGTCAACATCCGCAAGGCCGTCATCAAGCGCAACCACTTCCACAGCTAAGAACGAAAGGGGCGTCGTGAAGGCACTGACCATCAAGCAGCCGTGGGCGGACGCCATCGCCTACGGCGGCAAGCGCATCGAAAACCGCTCGTGGACCCCGCCCGCCGCGACTGTCGGCAGCACCATCCTCATCCACGCGGGCAAGACCTTCGACCCCATGGCCCGCTTCCTCATCACCGACTGGGACACGCTCGACGGCTGGCCCGACGCCCGCGGAGCCGTCATCGCCACAGCCGTCCTGGCCGGACACCACTGCGCTGATGGCTGCTGCTCCCCCTGGGGCGAATCCCGCGGCCATCACTGGCAGCTCACCGACGTCCAGCCGCTCACCGAACCGGTGCCCTGCCGCGGAGCCCAAAGGCTCTGGACACCCGCCACAGCCACCATCCAGCGCATCATCCGCACCGCCTGATCACGACGAAACGAGGAACGCCGCATGATCCGACTCCGCGTCCACGTCTCGCACTGGCCCCGCCCCGCACTCATCCTCACCGACACTCCCCGCCCCAACTGCCCCGACTGCGACGGGTACGGCGGCACCGAACACGACTACGGCGACTACGAGACCGGCGAATACGCAGGCACCGACTACGAGACCTGCCCCTGCTGGAACGAAAACCGCCGCTGGACCCTGCTCCCCCTCCCGCACCGCCCCCGGTGGCTGCGTCGGCAACACCCCGACATCGACCCCTGGGCCGAGCCCCCGTTCTAGACACGCCCGGGGCGGCCCCCTCTCACGCCAATGAAGCGGGGCCGCCCCGGTCTCCCAGCACTACCAACAGAACTGGAGGCATCCAGCATGACCCAACCCGCCGTCATCCGGCGAGACCCTCCCGCCCCGTCGCCCCTGCGGACCGCGCTGGAGCTGGCCGCGGCCGGTCTGCCGGTGCTGCCCCTCCGGCACGGCAAGGTGCCGTTCGGGAACTGCCGCACCTGCGCGAAGGACGCCCAGACCGGCAGGGCCGCCTGTGGCGGGCGGCCGAACATGAAAGACGGGGGCCCCTGCCAGTGCCCCGGTCCCTGCCACGCGTGGGCCGCCGCCACCACCGACCCGGACGTCCTCGCCTCGCCCGCGTGGGCGTCGGCGTGGCGGGAGGCCGTGACGGTCGCCTACCACCCCGGCGGCGCCGGGCTGACCGTGGTGGACCTCGACGACACCGCAGCCGTCGCATGGGCCCGGGAGACCCTGCCGCCCACCCGGATCGTGCCGACGACCCGCGGTGAACACTGGATCTACCGAGACGCCATGCGATCTGTGAACGCCGTCCGTGAGGGTGTCGACCTCAAGTCCACGATGGCCTACGCCCGGTGGCTCGGTCACGGCACCGGCACCATGACCGACCTGCCGGAAATCGTGCGCGCGCTGGCAGTGAAAGAGCCCTCCACGGTCCGGGCGGCCCCGCAGGCCATCACCGTGCCCGCATGGGCCGGGGAAGCAGTGTGCCCTCACCGCACGCCCGCCTACCTGGACCGTGGCATCGCCATGGCCGAGCAGCGCATCACCGAGGCCCGCAGCGCGGTCCACACCACCGTCTACCGGACCTTCCTCGCCGTGCTCTCCACCCACGGCCGGTGCGGCTGCCTCACCGACGCCCACATCGCGCGACTGTTCACCGCCGCGCAGGCCAAGGGCGAATCCCCCCGGCACTGCACCGACGCGTGGACCAACGCCCGTACCACGTTGGGACTGTGACCATGTCCGACGACGAGAAGAACCCCGCCCGCGAGGTCATCACCGACTACGCGCAGGCGCACTTCCGGTACTTCCGCACCGCCGACGGGACCGTGTACGCGCAGAAGAACGGCCACCCCGTGGCCCGCCCCATCCGCTCCCAGGGCACCACAGGAAGCCACCGTCAGGAACTCATGGTCGGCCTGTTCAAAGACGGGCGCGGCGTGTTCAACGGAACCGCGCTCAAGGAGGCACTGGACTTGATCGAAGCACTCGCGCTGTCTGAGGACGTGCAGCCCGTCCACATCCGCGTCGCGCCCGGATTCGACGGCGCGACCTGGCTCGACCTGGGCCGCAACGACGGACAGTCCGTCCGCATCCACCCCACCGGCTGGGACATCGTCGTCCCCGACCCACGCGAAGTGTGCTGGCGACGCACCCAGCTCACCGGGGAACTGCCCCTGCCCGCGAAGGACACCGAGGGCAAGGGCATTGATCTGCTGCTGAGGCTGTGCAACTTCGCCAACGCGGAGACCGAGTGCCTGGCCATCGCCTGGCTGATCGGCTGCCTCGGGCCGTCCGTGCCCGTCCCCGCACCGTTCCTCACCGGCCCCCAAGGCGCGGGCAAGTCCACCGGCGGCCGGATGCTCACCAGGATCATCGAGGGCATGAGCGGCGACCTTCGCCGGGCGCCAAAGGACGAGGAGAACCTGATCGCGGCGGTGGCGGCCGGATGGGTCACGGCCCTGGACAACCTCTCCCACATGACCCCGGACCTGTCCGACGCCATGTGCTGCATCGTCACCGGGGCCGAGAGCGTCAAGCGTGCCCTGTTCACCGACGGGGACGTCTTCCGCGCCCGCTACCGCCGCCCCCTGCTCCTGACCGGCATCGACGTCGGCGTCATCCGCCCCGACCTCGCAGAACGGCTCCTGCCCCTGCGCCTGGAACGCCCCCGGGTGAGGCGCACCGAAGATGAGCTGTGGACGGAGTACGCGGAAGTTCTGCCCGTCGTCCTCGGCTCCCTCCTGGACCTCACGGTCAAGGTCCGCGCGGCCGAGGCAGAGACCCCCACGGACCTGCGGATGGCCGACTTCGCGCACCTGTGCGCGCAACTCGACGCAGCTACCGGTCTCGGGGCGCTCGCCGCCTACCGGGCCAGTCTGGACGACCTCAACGACGACGTGATCGAGGGTGACCTCCTCGCGCAGACCGTCCTCAGCCATGCGGACACAATCGAGCCGGGCGCGGCGCAGCGGATGACCTCCACCGAATGGCTGCACTGCCTCAGCCGCCTCTACAGCGGCGATGAACTGCGTCCCCTGCCCAAGGGGTGGCCGACCACGGGAAAAGTCCTCTCCGACCGCCTCAAGCGCCTCCAGCCCACCCTTGCAGCCCGTCGCGTCCTCATCGACTGGGGCCGCACCAGCGAGGGCCGCTACCTCGAAATGACCCGCCAACCGGCCCCACCACCACACGAGCAGAAGCCGCTGCTCTGACCCACGACCACGCGGGAACTCCCGGACAAGCAAGAGGAGCACCACCGGGCCAGACGTGCTCCTCTTGCTGTTCGGCGGAACGCCGCCCGATAGTCGCGCCGCGCAGCGGCTCCTTCTTCACGCTGTGAGCCGCGCCGCACCACAACAGACACCCCCTCTTTTTGTCCTAAGAGGGAAGACGCTGCGTCATCTGCGTCACGCAGACGGAAAAACGGCCCCTGACCTGCGGATACAGGCATGACGCAGACGGCAACCTCTGCGTCATCCTGCGTCATCTGCGTCACCCGATGACGCAACCCATGACGCGCCGATGACGCACCCCCAAACCACTGCGTCACACAAAACCGCAGGTCAAAAGCTCAAATGACGCTGATGACGCAATGACGCAGAAATCCGCGCTTCGGACAAGCACGCCCCTCGAAAGCCCAAAGACCCCGCCATCAGAGCGAAGGAGTCGAACGCGTGGCACGCGACGACAAGCTCAAGCTCCCCGACGTCCTCAAAGAGATCAAGATGAGCCGCGCCGCCTTCTACCGCATGCGCGCCCGCGGCAAGGCCCCGAAGCTCATCAAGCTCCCGAACGGCCACCTTCGCGTCCGTCGTAGCGACCTCGACGCCTGGTGGCGAGACCTCGAGTCCCCCGCTTACTGACCCACCCCCGAAGGGGACCGGCCGCACCGCGACCGGTCCCCTTTCGCATGGAAGGAACCACGTGGCGCACACGTTCAAAGTCCGCGTCTGGGCCGTACGGCAGCGGAAGGACCGGGGGCAGTCCTCGGCAGAGCTGCGCTGGAAGGTCGGGGACACCCCGCACTCCCAGACGTTCCGCACCAAGACCCTGGCCGATGGCCGCCGCGCGGAACTGCTCACCGCGGTGAACAACGGCGAGCGGTTCGACGAGGCGACCGGGCTGCCGCTGTCCGAGCTGCGCAAGCTCAATGACGTGAGCTGGTACCAGCACGCTCGCGACTACATCGAGATGAAGTGGCCGTGCGCGCCCGCGAAGACCCGGACCACACTGGCCGAGGCCATGGCCAGTGCCACCCCGGCCCTGGTGAGTACGCGTCGCGGTATGCCGGAGGCTCGGCAGCTTCGTCGCGCGCTGTATAGCTGGGCCTTCAACCTGAACCGATGGACGGAGGACCCACCCGCAGACGTCCAGCGCACCCTGGAATGGGTCGAGCGGCATGCGGTGCCCATGAGTGCCCTGGATGACCCGCTGCTGCTGCGGAAGGTGCTCACAGCCTTCACGGTCCGGCTGGACGGTAAGCCCGCCGCCGCCTCGGTGGTCCGGCGGAAGCGTGCCATCTTCCACAACGCCCTTGGGTTCGCCGTGGAGGCCCGTCGGCTCGACGTCAACCCGCTTCCGCAGGTGCAGTGGTCCATCCCCAACCCTGTGGAGCAGGTGGACCCCGGGGCTGTGGTCAACCCCCGGCAAGCCCGTCGGCTGCTGGAAGCCGTGAGCGAGCAGGGAGATCGGGGAAAGCACCTCCGGGCGTTCTTCGGGTGCCTCTACCACGCTGGGCTACGGCCCGGTGAGGCCGTGTGGCTCCGTCGCGAGAACTGCGAGCTGCCCCTGGAAGGGTGGGGCACGCTGCACCTCGACGGCTCCCGGCCGCGCGTCGGGAGTTCGTGGACCGACTCAGGCACCGCCCATGACCAGCGGGGGCTGAAGTGGCGCCCCGAGAAGGACGTGCGGCACGTCCCGATCCCGCCCGGCTTCGTGACCATGCTGCGGGAGCACCTGGAGACGTACGGCGCGGCCCCCGATGGCCGACTCTTCCGGACCGCCCGCGGGGGTCTGGTGCAGGAGAGCGGCTATGGGGAGGTCTGGGCACGGGCCCGAAAGGCGGCACTCGGGCCGGAGCAGCAGGCTTCGCCGCTGGGCGCCCGGCCGTATGACCTGCGTCACGCGTGCGTCTCGCTGTGGCTGAACTCGGGGGTGGACCCCGTGGAGGTCGCGCGCCGCGCGGGTCACACGGTCGCTGTGCTGTTGAAGGTGTATGCGAAGTGTCTGGACGGCGCGACAGCCATGGCGAACGCCCGGATCGATGAGGCACTGAAGAACTGGGGATGATCCCCGAGCGTGCCCCACGCATGCCCCACACGCAGTGGTCAGCACGCGAGATCGAGTGAGACACAGTGACATAGACCGCCCATTCCGGGCGCGATCCCCTCTCGCCGACGAAAACGGCCCCCGGCTGCGTTTTCGCAGCTCGGGGGCCGTTTCTTTGGCGTGGCGGCGCCAGGATTCGAACCTGGGTAGGCTAAGCCGACGGATTTACAGTCCGCTCCCATTGGCCACTCGGGCACACCGCCTGGGACGTGGCCAGGTGCCCCGCTCTCGCGGCGCTGCTCCCTGGCAACGACGTAAACAATACCTGATGTGCGGGGGTGCTTCGCCACCCGGTTGATCGCCTCTGGATCATGGCTGAGATCGCTAGGCTGGCTGGAGCGGTCCGCTGGGCCGTGCCACTGACGGATCTACGTACGAGGAGCCAACTCAAGATGGCCGACTCCAGTTTCGACATCGTCTCGAAGGTCGAGCGGCAGGAGGTCGACAACGCTCTGAACCAGGCGAGCCGCGAGATCTCCCAGCGCTACGACTTCAAAAACGTCGGCGCCTCGATCGAGTGGTCGGGCGAGCGGATCGAGATGCGAGCCAACTCCGAGGAGCGGGTCAAGGCGATCCTCGACGTCTTCCAGTCCAAGCTGGTCAAGCGCGGGATCTCGCTGAAGGCTCTGGACGCGGGCGAGCCCCAGGCGTCGGGCAAGGAGTACAAGATCTTCGCCTCGCTGCAGGAGGGGATCTCGCAGGACAACGCGAAGAAGGTCGCCAAGATCATCCGCGATGAGGGGCCCAAGGGCGTCAAGGCGCAGGTGCAGGGCGAAGAGCTGCGAGTGACCTCCAAGAGCCGGGATGATCTGCAGGCCGTGATCGCCCTGCTCAAGGGCAAGGACCTGGACTTCGCGGTGCAGTTCGTGAACTACCGGTAGCCGGCACTCGGAGCGGTGCGGCAGGGGCGGTGCGGCGTGGCCGTGCCGCCCCTGGTGTTGTCGGCGGGCAGGTCAGCGGTGGCCGAACGGCTGGTCGGTGGAGACGATGTCGACACCGAGGGGGGCCAGGGAGATCGGGATGAGCTTGAAGTTGGCCAGGCCCAGGGGGATGCCGATGATCGTGAGGCAGAGGGCGACGCCGGTGAGCAGGTGGCCGAGCGCCAGCCACCAGCCCGCGAGGATGAGCCAGAGGACGTTGCCGACGCAGGAGGCGGCTCCGGCGCCGGGGCGGGGGACGGTGGTGCGGCCGAAGGGCCACAGGGCGAAGCCGGCGATGCGCCAGGAGGCGAGCGCGAAGGGGATGCCGATGATCGTGAGGCAGAGGAGAACGCCGGCGAAGACGTAGAGGATCGCCATCCAGACGCCGGCGAAGATCAGCCAGATGAGGTTCAGGAGGGTTTTCACGGTTGGTGTCCTGCCATCTGCTCGAGTCGTGCGATGCGCTCCCGCATGGGCGGGTGGGTCGAGAAGAGCTTGGCCATGCCCTCACCGGCCCGGAACGGGTTGGCGATCATCAGGTGGCTGGCGGTCTCCAGACGGGGCTCGGGCGGCAGCGGAAGCTGCTTGGTACCCGCTTCGAGCTTGCGCAGGGCGCTGGCGAGGGCCAGGGGGTCGCCGGTGAGCTGGGCTCCGGAGGCATCCGCCTCGTATTCGCGGGAGCGGCTCACGGCGAGCTGGATGATGGAGGCCGCGAGCGGGCCGAGAAGCATGATCAGCAGCATGCCGACGAAGCCGGGGCCCTCGTCGTCGTCGGACCGGCCCATCGGGATCAGCCAGGCGAAGTTGACCAGGAACATGACGACGCTGGCGAGCGCGCCCGCGATCGAGGAGATCAGGATGTCGCGGTTGTAGACATGGCTGAGCTCATGGCCGAGGACCCCGCGCAGCTCGCGCTCGTCCAGCAGCCGCAGAATGCCGTCGGTGCAGCAGACCGCCGCGTTACGGGGGTTGCGGCCGGTCGCGAAGGCGTTGGGGGCCTCGGTCGGGGAGATGTAGAGCCGGGGCATCGGCTGGCGCGCGGCCGTGGAGAGCTCGCGCACCATGCGGTACAGCCCTGGTGCCTCGAACTCGCTGACGGGGCGGGCGCGCATCGCGCGCAGGGCCAGCTTGTCACTGTTCCAGTAGGCATACGCGTTGGTCCCGAGTGCGACGACGACCGCGATGATCAGCCCGGTGCGGCCGAAGAGGCTGCCGATGAGGATGATGATCGCGGACAGACCACCGAGGAGTACGGCGGTCTTCAGCCCGTTGTGCCGGCGGTGCACTGTGTGCCCTCCCGTTGTGCCGCAGGGGAACGCTTTGCCTGGTGTCTCCACCTTCCAGTGGACCCTCCTGAAAAAGTCAACGCCAGGCGAAGGGCACCAGTTCCCTTGTGCACACGGGTGCGGGCGTGCGGCCCGTGCCGACGGCGCGCGAGGCCGGTGCGACGGCCCGCACGGCCGGTGGCCGATGACCGAGTTGAGGCCGATGGCGGCCGTAAGGTAAGGCGAACGGAGGCCCGCGGCGGACGCGGGAGCGGTTACAGCAGGGTGTCCGAGGCGAACCGCAGGACGAGCTGCGGGGCGCCGGACAGGGCGATGCCGACGACCGCGGTGAGGCCGATGGCGGCCGTAAGAGGAACGGCGCGCGGGCGGGCGACGGCCGCCCCGGTGGCGGGTGCGGGCTCCGCCCCGGCGGCGGGCTCGGGGGCGCGGAAGAGCACCGCCGTCCACTGGAGGTAGTAGTAGAGCGCCACGACCACGTTGAGCGCCATCACCACCGCGAGCCAGCCCAGCCCCGCGTCCACGGCCGCCGAGAAGACGGTCACCTTCGCGAAGAGCCCGATGACGCCCGGGGGCAGCCCGGCCAGGCACAGCAGGAAGAAGCCCAGGGCCAGGGCGGCGGCCGGGCGGGCCGCGTACAGCCCGCGGTAGTCGGTGAGGCGGTTGGCCGGGCTCGTACGGGCCACCAGGGCGGCCACGGCGAAGGCGCCGAGGTTCACGGCCGCGTACATCAGGGCGTACGCGACGGTGGAGCCGATGGCGCGGGAGGCGTCCTTGTCGGAGTCGGCGTAACCGGCCGCGGCGATCGGGACCAGCAGATAGCCCGCCTGGGCGACGGAGGACCAGGCGAGCAGGCGTACGGCGCTGAAGGCGCGCTCCGGGCGCTGGCGCAGCGCCGCGGCGTTCCCCGCGGTCATGGTGAGGGCGGCCAGGACGGCGACGGCAGGGCCCCACACATCGGAGTACGAGGGGAAGGCGAGGACGGTCACCAGGATGAGGCCGGAGAAACCGACCGCCTTACCGACGACCGATAGATACGCCGCGACGGGCACGGGGGCGCCGACGTAGGTGTCGGGCACCCAGAAGTGGAAGGGCACGGCAGCGGTCTTGAACGCGAAGCCCACCAGGGTGAGCACGACCCCCGCCTGGGCGAGCGTGTCGAGCCGCGGGTCGACATGGGTGAGGGCGTCGGCGATCCGGGACAGATGGAGGCTGCCGGTGGCGGCGTAGACGAAGCTGACGCCGAGCAGCATCACGGCGGTCGCGGTGACCGAGGAGAGGAAGAACTTCAGCGCGGCCTCGGAGGACAGGCGGTCGCCGCGGCGCAGGCCCACGAGGGCGAAGGCCGGGAGCGAGGCCACCTCGAGGGCGATGACCAGCGTCGCCAGATCTCGGGAGGCGGGCAGCAGGGCCGCCCCGGCGGCCGAGGACAGCAGCAGGAACCAGAACTCGCCCGCGGGGAGTTTGAGGTCATCGAGGGCGCTGAAGGACAGCAGCCCGGTGAGCAGCGCCCCGCCGAGCACGAGGAACTGGATGACGAGGGCGAAGGTGTCGGCCGTGTAGCTGCAGGCGTGGGCGCCGGTGGTCAGGCAGAAGGTGGAGCGGTCGCCGTCCAGCAGCGGCAGCAGGGCGAGCGCGGCCAGGGCCAGTCCCGCTATCGCTCCCCAGCCCAGCAGATGCTTCCTGCGCTCGGGCAGGAAGAGATCCGCGACGAGGACGGCGAGGCCGGCCAGGGCCGCGATGGTGGGCGGTGCGACGGCGAGCCAGTCGACGGACTGGACGAGGCTGGTGGCCAGGCTCGTGGCGTTCGCAGTCATCGGTTGCCTCCCGCGAGGAGCTGCTGCACGGCCGGGTCGGTGAGGCCGAGGAGGGCCGCGGGCCACAGTCCGGCGAGGACGGTGAGGGCCACCAGGGGGCTCCAGGCGGCGAGTTCATGGCCGTGGACGTCGGCGAGGGCGGGCCGCTCGGGCTCGGTCCCGGTGCGGGGCTCGATCGGATGGTCGCCCATGCAGACGCGCCGTACGACGATGAGCATGTAGGCGGCGGTGAGCAGGGTGCCGAAGCCGGCGAGCGCCATATAGGTGAGATACGCCGGGCGGCTGAGCCCGTCGGCGGGGTCGAAGGCGCCGAACATGGCGAGCATCTCGCCCCAGAACCCGGCGAGTCCGGGCAGCCCCAGGGAGGCCACGGCGCCGAAGGCGAGCAGTCCGCCGAGGCGTGGCGCCCTGCCGTACAGGGCGGCGCCGCTGGTGCCCGCGAGCTGGTCGAGGTCGGTGGTGCCGGAGCGGTCCTTGAGGGCGCCGACGAGGAAGAAGAGCAGGCCGGTGATCAGGCCGTGGGCGATGTTGGCGAAGAGCGCGCCGTTCACCCCGGTGGGGGTGAGGGTCGCGATGCCCAGCAGCACGAAGCCCATATGGCCGACGGAGGAGTAGGCGATCAGGCGCTTGAGGTCGCCCTTGGCGCCGGTGCGGGCCAGGGCGAGGCAGGCGAGGGATCCGTAGATGATGCCGACCACGGCGAACGCGGCGAGGTAGGGCGCGTAGGTGTGGGCCGCCCCGGGGGTCATCGGCAGCACGATGCGGACCAGCCCGTAGGTGCCCATCTTGAGCAGCACGCCCGCCAGCAGCACCGAGCCGACGGTGGGGGCGGCGGTGTGGGCGTCGGGCAGCCAGCTGTGCAGCGGCCACATGGGGGCCTTGACGGCGAGTCCGACGATGATGGCGAGGGCCGCGATGAGCTGGGTGGTGTGGGTCAGCTTCGCGCCGTTGTCAGCGGCGAGTGCCACCATGTCGAAGGTGCCGCCCTTGACCCCGATGAGGAGGAGGCCGAGCAGCATGACGACGGAGCCGAGCAGCGTGTAGAGGATGAACCGCCAGGCGGCACGCTCGGGTGTGGCAGCAGCGCGAAGCGCTTCCTCGGGGTGGTGGCGGGTGACGGGCGGGAGCTCCCGTTCGCCGCTGCCCCACCGGCTGATGAGGAAGTACATCGGGATGAGGACCATCTCGAACGCCAGGAAGAACAGCATCAGGTCCAGCACCGCGAAGCTGGCCAGGGTGCCGGACTCCAGGAGCAGCAGCAGCGCGACGAAGGCCCTGGGGGACGGCCCGGCGGGCCGGTTGAAGTAGGCGTAGAGCGCGCTGAGGAAGGTCAGCAGCGCGGTCAGCACGAGCAGCGGCAGCGAGACGCCGTCCACGCCGAGGTGGATGCGGATGTCCAGCGCCGGGATCCAGCTGATGTCCGTCTGGGCCTGCATCCTGGCCGGGTGGTCGTGGTCGAAACCGGCGGCCAGGGCGATGGCGGCGGCGAGCACCACTCCGGTGACGGTCACGCCGTGGCGCAGTACGGCCTGGTCCGGTCCGCGGCCGCGCAGCCCGGGCGGGGCCGGGAGCAGGGCGGCGACGCTGCCGAGCAGGGGGAGCACGACCAGGGCGGCGAGGAGGAGTTGCTGGACGGTGTGGTTCACGGGTCAGGCTCCCGCTGCGACGAGGACGGCGGCCACGGCCAGGACGAGGGAGCCCGCGAGCAGCGCGCCGAGGTAGGTCTGCACATTGCCGGTCTGGGCGCGGCGGACGGCCGCGCCGAGCAGGCGGGGCGCACCGCCCGCGCCGCGTACGTACGTCTCGACGACCTCGCGGTCGAGGAAGCGGACGAGCCGGGCGGCGGCGGCCACGGGCCGGACGAACAGGACGCTGTAGACGGCGTCGAGGTGGAAGCCGACGGCCGCGTGGCGGTGCAGCGGGCCCAGGAGCAGCCGCCCGGGGTCGGCGGGGTCGCTGGCGCCCGCGATGGAGCCGTAGGCCGCCTCGTGGGTGGCGATGGCCTCGGCCTCGGAGACGGCGTCGGCGGCTTCGGGGTGGGCGGCCACCGCGCCGAGCGGGACGCGGGCGGCCCGGGCCGAGCTGTGCCGCCAGGCGCCGTACATGACGAGGGCGCCGGCCAGGGCCAGCCCGGTGCCGAGTACGGAGGTGGTGAGGGTCGGGGTGAGCGTCTCGCCGTCGAACCAGTCGGGCAGCGTGCCGTAGGCGAGGCCGAGGGCGGCCGTGGGGATGAACAGCACCCACAGGACGGCGTTCATGGCCACCGGCTGCTTGCCGTGGTCGGGGACGGGCTCGCCCCGGCCGCGGAACGCGAGCAGCCACAGCCGGGCCGCGTATCCGGCGGTGAGGAGCGCGGTAAGGAGACCGGCGAGGAGGACGGTCCAGCCGACGCCCGCCGGGACGCCGGAGGTGTGGCCGGTCGCGGCGTGCTCGGCCGTGCCGAGGACGGCCTCCTTGGAGAAGAAGCCCGCGAAGGGCGGGATGGCGGCGAGCGCGAGCAGCGCGACCGTCATCGTCCAGAAGGCGTCGGGGATGCGCTGGGCGAGGCCGCTCATCCGGGACATGGCGGCGAGGGAGTTGGTCCCGGCGGCGTGGATCACCACGCCCGCGCCGAGGAAGAGCAGCGCCTTGAACGCGCCGTGGGTGATGAGGTGGAAGACGGCGGCGCCGCGGTCGTCGACGGCCAGTGCGCCCGTCATATAGCCGAGTTGGCCGACGGTCGAGTAGGCGAGGACGCGTTTGATGTCGTCCTGGGCGAGCGCGGCGAGCGCCGATCCGACCATCGTCACGGCCGCCATGGCGGCCAGTACGGCGAGCGCGGCGGCGGAGGAGGCGAAGACGGGCAGCAGCCGGGCCACGACAAAGACACCGGCGGCGACCATGGTGGCCGCGTGGATCAGCGCGGAGACCGGGGTGGGACCGGCCATCGCGTCCGGCAGCCAGGTGTGCAGCGGGAACTGCGCGGACTTGCCCGCGACCCCGGCCAGCAGCAGCAGCGCGATCAGGGTGGGGTGGTCCAGCGGCACCCCGGCGGTCTCGGAGGTCAGCCGGGTGTGGATCTCGCTGATGCGGAACGTGCCGGTGTCGCCCGCGAGCGCGAAGATGCCGATCAGGAACGGCACGTCGCCGAGCTTGGTGACCAGGAACGCCTTCAGGGACGCCGAGCGCGCGGCCGCGGTCTCCCAGTAGTGGCCCACCAGGAAGTACGAGCAGATGCCCATGATCTCCCAGCCGACGAGCAGCACGATCAGGTCGTCGGAGTAGACGACCAGGAGCATCGCGGCGGTGAAGAGGGAGACGAGCGCGGCGTAGGAGGGGTAGCGGGGGTCGTCCCGCAGATAGCCGGTCGAGTAGATCTGCACACAGCAGGCGACGACGGCGACGAGGGCCGCGACCAGGGCGGCGAAGCCGTCGACCTGCAGGGCGAGGTCGATGGGGACCGAGCCGGTGTCGGCGAGCCGGGCCGCGGCGGTGAGCGGGGCCGTGCCGCCGCCCGCTCCCCCGCCCTGCCGTACGGCGACGAGCACGGCGAGACCGGCCGCGGCGAGGGTCGGCAGCACCGCGAGGGGGCGGACGAAACCGGGGGCGCGGCGGCCCAGCAGGAGCCCGGCGACGGCGCCGAGGAAGGGCAGCAGGGGGACGAGAACGGCAGCGGTCGTGGTCGTCACGCGGTCTGCCTCCGGGCGCGTCGTGCCTGGTCGGCGGCGTTGTCAGTGGGGGCTGCCATGCTGTCGTCCATCGGGTCCTGGCCGTCCGACGGGGGGTCGGCCAGGTCCCGGAGCTTGTCGACGTCGGCGGTGCCGCGGTTGCGGTGGACGAGGAGGACGATGGCGAGGCCGATGCCGATCTCGGCGGCGGCGATGGCGATGGTGAAGAGGGTCAGGGCCTGGCCCGCGTGCAGGGTGTCGCGGAGCCAGACGTCGAAGGCGACGAGGTTGAGGTTGACGGCGTTGAGCATCAGCTCGACCGACATCAGCACCAGGATCGCGTTGCGGCGGGCGAGGACGCCGTACAGGCCGGTGCAGAAGAGGAGGATGGCGAGCACGGCGGGGTAGGCGAGGTGCATCAGCGCTTCTCCTTGCCGCTCTGGGCGTCCCGAGGTTCGGCGGTCCTACGGGACAGGACGATCGCGCCGACGAGCGCGGCGAGGAGGAGCACGGACAGCGCCTCGAACGGCAGCACCCAGTGGCGGAAGAGGCTCTCACCGGAGACGGCGGTGGAGCCCTGGACGCCCTTGTCTAGCTCGATCCAGGTGGTCCGGAAGGCGTCCACGACCACCCACACCAGGACGCCAGCGGCGGCCACGGCCACCGCGAGCGCGGCCGGGCGGTTGCCCGAATCGGCGTCCGGGGAGGGGCCGATGGGCGCCTTGGTGAGCATCAGCCCGAAGAGGAGGAGGACGACGACGGAGCCGACGTAGATCAGCACCTGCACCCAGGCGATGAACTCCGCCGTGAGCAGGAGGTACTCCACGGCGATGCCGCCGAGCGCCACCACCAGCCATAGGGCGGCGTGCACCAGTTGCTTGGTGGTGACGGTGAGGACGGCCGCGCCGAGGGTCGCGATGCCCACCAGCAGGAAGACGATCTCGACGCCGGTCGGCGACAGGAACCCGTGGCCGGTGGCGGCCAAGTGGACCGCGGGACTCA
This sequence comes from Streptomyces sp. 11-1-2, assembly GCF_003595545.1. Lineage (NCBI taxonomy): Bacteria > Bacillati > Actinomycetota > Actinomycetes > Kitasatosporales > Streptomycetaceae > Streptomyces > Streptomyces sp. 11-1-2. The sequence continues at coordinate 6,440,623 of NZ_CP022545.1, read as the reverse complement.
CGTGGCGGCTCCGTTTCCGTCGGATCCGTCGGTGCGGTCGCTCGCGTCGGTGCCGTCGCTCGCGTTGGGCCCGTCGCTCGCGTTGGGCCCGTCGCTCGCGTTGGGCCCGTTGGGCTCGTTGGTCCCGTTGGGCCCGTCGCCGGCGTCGGAGGCGCGCTCCGCCTCGGCCTGCGCGGCCTCGGCGGCGGCCGTGGCCTCCGCGGCGACGAGCTTGTCGGCGGCCTTACGGGCGGCGCCGATCTCCTTGGGCTCCTCCGCGCGCGGGTCGAGCGCGGGCGGCGCGGGCACCGTCCACATCCAGTCGCGGAGCTTGTCCCGCTCATGGGTGAGATCGCGGATGTCCTCCTCCGCGTACTCGAACTCCGGCGACCAGAAGAGCGCGTCGAAAGGACACACCTCGATGCAGATACCGCAGTACATGCACAGGGCGAAGTCGATCGCGAACCGGTCCAGCACATTCCGGCTGCGCTCGCGCCCGCCCGGGGCGGCCGGGGGACGGTCTCCTTGTGCGAGTCGATATAGATGCACCAGTCCGGGCATTCGCGGGCGCACAGCATGCAGACCGTGCAGTTCTCCTCGAACAGCCCGATCACCCCGCGGGTACGGGGCGGCAGCTCGGGCTGCACGTCCGGATACTGCGCGGTGTGCGACTTCCGGGTCATCGTGCGGAGGGTGACGGCCAGGCCCTTGGCCAGGCCGGATCCGGGGATGCCCATCAGGAGATCACCACCTTGACGACGCCGGTGAGGGCGATCTGGGCCAGTGAGAGCGGAATGAGGCAGGTCCAGGCGAACCGCTGGACCTGATCCTCGCGCAGCCGCGGATAGCTGACCCGCAGCCAGATCACGACGAAGGCGAGGACGGCCGTCTTCAGCAGCGTCCACAGCCAGCCGAGACCATCGGCGAACGGACCGTGCCAGCCGCCGAGGAAGAGGACGGTGGTCAGCCCGCACAGGATGACGATGCCCGCGTACTCGGCGAGCAGGAAGAGCGCGAACCGCAGCCCCGTGTACTCGGTGTACGCACCGAAGATGATCTCGGAGTCGGCGATCGGCGCGTCGAACGGCGGGCGCTGCAGCTCGGCGAGACCGGCGGTGAAGAACACCACCCCGCCGACGATCTGCCACGGCACCCACCACCACTCGAACGCCTCGAGGATGCCGGGCAGCGAGACCGTGCCCGCCGCCATCGCCACGGAGGCGGCGGTGAGCAGCATCGGCAGCTCGTACGCCATGAGCTGGGCGGCCGTACGCAGGCCCCCGAGGAGGGAGAACTTATTCGCCGAGGCCCAGCCCGCCATCAGCGAACCCAGCACCCCGACGCCCATCACGGCGAGCACGAAGAAGATGCCCGCGTCCACGACCTGGCCGACGGCGCCCTCGGCGGGGCCGACCGGGATCGCGACGAGGACGAGCAGGTACGGCAGCAGGGCGACGGCGGGCGCGAGCTGGAAGATCCGCCGGTCGGCGCCGGTGGGTACGACGTCTTCCTTCTGCGCGAACTTCACCCCGTCCGCGACGAGCTGGGCCCACCCGTGGAACCCACCCGCGTACATCGGCCCGAGGCGGCCCTGCATATGGGCCATGACCTTGTGCTCGGTCTGCCCCACGAGCAGGGGCAGTACGAGAAAGGCGAGCAGGAGGGCGAGCAGTCGCAGCGCGACGTCGAGGACGTCGTTCACGCGGTGCCTCCTGGCTGGTCGTCGGAGTTGGTGTCGGGCGTGTCGGAGGCGGAGTCGGAGTCGGAGTCGGGTTTCTCGCCGCCGCGTTCGTCTCCGTGCGCCTCGGCCTCCGCTGCCTCCGCTGCCTCCGGCTCGCGCGACGACTCGGCGTCCTCGTCCCGCGCGGGGCGCGCGTGATGCCAGGGGGCGTCGGCCGATCGGGTCCGCGGCGCGGGGCGCCGCGGGTGCGCCGGGGACGCGGATGCGTGCGACTCGGCCCCGGCGGCGTCATCGGCCGCGGGGGCTTCAGGTGCGGGGGCTTCGGCCGCCGCACCATCGGCCGCGGGCGCTTCGGGCGCCGAGGCTTCGGCCGCCGCGCCTTCGGACGCCGGTGGCTCGGCGGGGGCCGAGGGCTCATCGGCTGCGGCCCGCCGACTGGCGGCGGCGTCCGGGGCCGAGGCTTCCGCCGTCGGCTCCGCACCCGCCGGGCGCTCGGCCGCCGGGGTGGGAGTCTCCCCCACCGCCCCAGCCCCTGCCGGACGGTCCGCGGCTGAGCGCTCGGCCGCCGGGGTCTGAGAGTCGGCCGTCGACTCGGCGCTTCCCGGACGCTGGACCACCGGGGTCTGAGCGTCCGCCGCCTCCGCGCCTGCCGGACGCTGGCTTGCCGAGCCCTCGCTCACGCTGCGCGAGCGCCGCGCCGGGCGTTCGGCCGCCGGAGTCTGGGCCTCCGCCGTCGGCTCCGCACCGCCCGGGCGCTGGCTCGCGGAGCCGGCTGTCGCGGTGCGGGTGCGGCGGGCGGGGCGCTCGCCTGCGGCGCGGGCGCCGCCGCGGGCCGGGCGGGCCGGGGCAGGGGGTAGCTGGCCCTTGAGGGGGCCCCACTCGTTGGGGTCGGGGACGCCTGGCGGCAGCATCTGTCGGCGCTTGGGACCGTGGCCGGTGCCCGACTCCCCCGGCTCCTTCGCGCCCGGCCACGCCTTGACGACCCGGGCCGCCAGCACGAAGTCCTTGCGCAGCGGATGCCCCTCGAAACCGTCGGGGAGCAGCAGCGGCGCGAGACCGGGGTGGCCGGTGAAGCCGATGCCGAACATCTCGTGGGTTTCGCGCTCATGCCAGCCCGCCCCGGCATAGACGCCGGTCGCGGTCGGCAGCGCGGCCGCGTCGTGCGGCACGGTGGTGCGCACCAGCAGACCGCGCACCGCACGCCCGGCCCCACTCGCGCCCTCGCTCCCGCTCCCGCCGAGGGCGACGACGTACGCGGCCACCCGGAAGCCGGTGCCCGGCTCGTCGACCGCGCTCAGCCAGTCGAAGTAGGTGCAGCCGAGGGTGTCGCGGGCCGTCTCCAGCGACGCGATCCAGGAGTCGGCGGGGACGTCGACGGTGAGCAGGTCGTACGCCTCCTCCGCCGTGGTGCCCTCGCCGAACAGCTCGGTGGCGGAACGCGGCAGCCAGCCCACGGGCGGGGCGGCCACCGCAGCGGGCTCCGCCACCTCAGCGGGCTCGACCTCCGCGGGCTCCGGCATCCCGGTCCGCTCCGGCGTCTCGTTCGGCTCGGTCATGTCGTGTCTTCCCGCCCCGGAGGCGTGACCAGCCCGCTGCGCAGCGCGGCCGCGGACGGGCGGCCCGAGGCCGTGGATTCGACACCGCGCCCCGAAGTCCCGTAACGCTCGCCCAGCGACTCGCGGGCGATCTTCTCCTGGAGCTTGAGGATGCCCTGCAGCAGCGCCTCGGGCCGGGGCGGGCAGCCGGGGACGTAGACGTCGACGGGGATGATCTGGTCGACGCCCTTCGTCACGGCGTACGAGTCCCAGTAGGGGCCGCCGCAGTTCGAGCAGGCCCCGAAGGAGATCACGTACTTCGGCTCCGGCATCTGCTCGTACAGCCGCTTGACCGCGGGCGCCATCTTGTCCGTGACCGTGCCGGAGACGACCATCAGGTCGGCCTGGCGCGGCCCCGGCGCGAAGGGGATCACGCCGAGCCGGATGAAGTCGTGGCGGGCCATCGACGCGGCGATGAATTCGATCGCGCAGCAGGCGAGCCCGAAGTTGAAGACCCACAGGCTGTAGCGGCGGCCCCAGTTCAGGACCACCTTCATCGGCTCGGGAGCCAGCCGGGCCAGCGTGCCGAGACGGCGCGGCTCCGGCAGGTCCACCGGAGCGGAGGCGGGGACTGGCGCGGGGACCGATGCGGGGACCGGCGCGGGGACCGCCGCGGCGGCCGGCGTCGGCGTCGGGTTCGGTGTCACGTCCACTCCAGGACGCCCTTCTTCCATGCGTACAGCAGACCTACGGCGAGGAACCCGAGGAAGATGAACATCTCCACCAGCGTGGCGGCCCCGAAGCCGGGTGCAGCGAAGACCGTCGCCCACGGGAACAAGAAGATCGAGTCCACGGCGAAAATCACATACAGAAAAGCGTAGACGTAGTAACGGACCTGGGTGTGGGCCCAGCCCTCACCCACCGGGTCCACTCCGCACTCGTAGGTCAGCAGTTTCTCCGGCGTCGGCACGACGGGCCGCAGCAGCCGCCCGGCCCCGAAGGCCACGGCGACGAAGATCACGCCGATCGCCGCCAGCAGTCCGACCACCGCATAGCCCTGGAAGTAGCCGTCCGCGAGCTGGACGCCGGCGCCACTCGTGGTGTGTACAGTCGTCGCCTCCGGCACGTCCGCCCTCGCTCCCTGGTCTCGTGGTCCCTGCCCGCTCCTCGTCGACCTCGCGTGTTCGACGATCCGTACGGACGGGAAGTCTAGGCCCTGCCGCCGCCCGGCCGAGCGGCCCGTCCGCCATGCGGTAGGGCTACCCCCATGGCGATCCCCCTGCCGGGCCGGGCAGTCTTGCTGCCATGACCTCCAGTTCCCCCGCCCACGACCCCGACGGCGGCGGCCGTGGCCGCGGCGACGAGCGGCTGCCGCGGCCGCCCGCGTTCGCCTTTCCCGCGCAGACCTGGAAGGAGATCGCCTATCTCCTGGCCAATCTGCTGGTGGGCATTGTCTGCTTCGTCTTCACGCTGGTCTGGCTGGCCGTGGGGCTGGGGCTGTCCGTCACGGTGGTGGGGCTGCCGCTGCTGGCCCTGGGGCTGCGCTTCAGTCGGCTCCTCGGCCGGTTCGAGCGGAACCGCGCCAGGTCGCTGCTCTCGGTGCACATCGATGAGCCCAGCCCCCTGCCGTACCGGCCGGACAGTGGCGTCCTCAGCCGGTTGTGGACGAGTCTGCGGGATCCGGTGGGCTGGCGCGCCACGCTGTACGCCCTGATCCGGCTGCCGTGGGCGGTGGTCACCTTCGCTCTCACCCTGACCTCGCTGTTCGTCGCCTGGCCGGTGCTGCCGTGGATCGCCCGGGGGCTGACGCATGTGGACCGGGCGATGGTGCGCGGGCTGCTGTTCCCCTCCGATGAGCTGGAGCGGCGGATCGCCGAGCTGGAGTCGGACCGGGGCACGGTGGTCGACACCGCCGCCGCGGATCTGCGCCGCATCGAGCGCGATCTCCACGACGGCGCCCAGGCCCGGCTGGTCGCCCTCGCCATGGGGCTCGGTCTGGCGAAGGAGAAGCTGGAGGAGGACCCGGAAGCCGCCGCCAAGATGGTCGACGAGGCCCACGGCGAGGTGAAGCTCGCCCTCCAGGAGCTACGGGACCTCGCCCGCGGCATCCACCCCGCCATCCTCACCGACCGCGGCCTCGGCCCCGCCCTCTCCGCCCTCTCGGCCCGCTGCACCGTCCCCGTCACAGTGACGGTCGAGCTGCCCGAACGCCCGGCGCCCGCGATCGAGGGAATCGCCTACTTCACCGTCTCCGAACTGCTCCAGAACATCAGCAAGCACAGCGGCGCCCGCACCGCCGAGGTCGACCTGTGGCGCACCGAGGACCGGCTGCTGATCCAGGTACGGGACGACGGACACGGCGGGGCGTCCACCGACGGGGGCACAGGGCTGGCGGGGCTGACGGAGCGGCTGGGCTCGGTCGACGGGCTGTTCGCGGTGGACTCGCCGCCCGGTGGGCCGACCTCGGTGACCGCCGAGCTGCCCTGGCGGCACCGGACGGGGTCGGCGGCGGGCACGGCGGTGGCACGTTCCCGGTAGGGCGCCTGACGCCGGAGGGCAGACCCCCCCGGGGGCGAAGAACCTGCCCCCGAAGACAGAGCCGGCCCCAGACAGAGCCGACCCCCAGCAAGGCCCCCGGCCCCTGGCTCCTGGCCACCGGCCACCGGCCACCGGCCACCGAAGGTAGGGCTAACCCCCCGGTGAAGAGGCCGATCCGCCCGATGGTCGGGCCGACCGCGCTCCGGGACTCTTGGGTGTACGCAGACGACGCGACCACCTCACCGCGGATCGCGTGACCGACCAGGCTCCCGGAGGACGGACGAGACGATGGCCACCGCATACCGCCCCTACGAGCCGGAGACCGAGCCCCGTGGCCATCTGGTGCCCGCGGCACTGAAGGCGCCGTTCCAGGCCCGGGTCTGGCGTGAGTTCCTCTATCTCGTGATCAGCCTGCCGATGGCCATCCTCACCTTCGTCTACACGATCACGATGATCGCGCTCGGCGCCGGGCTGCTGATCACCTTCCTCGGCGTCCCGGTGCTCGGCGCCGCCCTCGCGGGCTGCCGGGCGCTCGGCGTCGTCGAGCGGGCCCGCGCCCGTGCGCTGCTGCGGCTGGACGTGGCCGAGCCCGAGCCCGTCCTCGGCCGGAGGGGTGGCCGCGGGGGCAAGCGCGGGCCGGTCGCCTGGGTGGGCGCGCTGCTCAGGAGCGGCACCTCCTGGCGTCATGTGATCTACGCGCTGATCCATCTGCCGTGGGCGGTCTTCTCCTTCGCTTTCGCGATCGCCTTCACCAGCTACGGCTGGGGCTTCGCGACCTATCCGCTGTGGCGCTGGGTCTTCCCCCGGTACGTGGACGAGCCGGGCCTGCAGATCTTCGGGGACGACCACGGGCGCGCGTTCTATCTGGACACCCCGTTCGAGATCACCGCGACCTGTGTCGTGGGTGTGCTGGTCCTGCTGCTGACCCCGTGGGTGATGCGGGCGCTGACCTCGGTCGACCGGATCATGGTGGCCGGGCTGCTCGGTCCGTCCCGGCTGGCGAGCCGGGTCTGGGAGCTGGAGTCGGACCGGGGCACGGTGGTCGACACCGCCGCCGCGGATCTGCGCCGCATCGAGCGCGATCTCCACGACGGCGCCCAGGCCCGGCTGGTCGCCCTCGCCATGGATCTGGGCCTGGCGAAGGAGAAGCTGGACGAGGACCCGGAAGCCGCCGCCAAAATGGTCGACGAGGCCCACGGCGAGGTGAAGCTCGCCCTCCAGGAGCTGCGCGACCTCGCCCGCGGCATCCACCCCGCCATCCTCACCGACCGCGGCCTCGGCCCCGCCCTCTCCGCCCTCTCGGCCCGCTGCACCGTCCCCGTCACAGTGACGGTCGAGCTGCCCGAACGCCCGGCGCCCGCGATCGAGGGAATCGCCTACTTCACCGTCTCCGAACTGCTCCAGAACATCAGCAAGCACAGCGGCGCCCGCACCGCCGAGGTCGATGTCTGGCGCACCGAGGACCGGGTGATGCTGCAGATCACGGACGACGGGCGGGGCGGGGCCGGCACCTCCGCCGGTTCGGGTCTGGCGGGGCTGGCCGAGCGGATCGACGCGGTGGACGGGATCCTCGTCGTCAACTCCCCGGCTGGCGGTCCGACCACCGTGACCGCCGAGCTCCCCTGGCGCTGAGGGCGCACGACCCTGCCGGCCGTCGCCGAGGGCGCACGACCCCCACCGGCCGTATGCCCTCGGCGTCGGCCGGTTCTGTGCGACGCGGGCGGCCCAACCCTGGGATGCTGGTCCCCACGGAACAAGCGAAACGGGGGCCGAGTGGAACGGGGACCGAGCATCGTGCCGGACAGAGTACGGGTGGTCATCGCCGAGGATTCGGTGCTGCTCCGGGAGGGGCTGACCCGGCTGCTGACCGACCGGGGCCATGAGGTGGTCGCGGGCGTCGGGGACGCGGAAGCGCTGATCAAGTCGGTGCGGGAGCTGGCCGACGAGGGCGTACTGCCGGATGTGGTGGTGGCCGACGTGCGGATGCCGCCCACGCACACCGACGAGGGGGTGCGGGCGGCCATCCGGCTCCGCCGTGACCATCCGGGCCTGGGGGTGCTGGTCCTGTCGCAGTACGTGGAGGAGCAGTACGCCACGGAGCTGCTGGCCGGGAACAGCCGCGGCATCGGCTATCTGCTCAAGGACCGGGTGGCCGAGGTGCGCGAGTTCGTGGACGCGGTGGTGCGGGTCGCCGAGGGCGGTACGGCGCTCGACCCGGAGGTGGTCGCCCAGCTTCTGGGCCGCAGCCGCAAGCAGGATGTGCTGGCCGGGCTCACCCCGAGGGAGCGGGAGGTCCTGGGGCTGATGGCCGAGGGGCGGACCAATTCGGCCATCGCCCGGCAGCTCGTGGTGAGCGATGGCGCGGTCGAGAAGCATGTAAGCAACATCTTCTTGAAGCTGGGTCTGTCGCCGAGTGACGGGGATCACCGTCGGGTGCTCGCCGTCCTCACGTATCTCAATTCCTGAAAGCAGACTTCCGCGGGCCAAAGCGGGGCCAAAGGCTGAACGGGGGATCAGCGGAAATGACAGCACGGGGGATGGGACACGCCATGCCAAACCGTGACATATATGGTTCTTCTTTGGACGTCCACCATGTGATCCGGCGAAGGAAGGCCACCCTTACCGACGTACGATGGCCATGGGACAACAACCGGTCGGCACCGACTGTCCAGGAGCGCCGCCTCAAGGGAGGTCCGAAGCAGTGACCAGCCAGGTCAGCAGCCCGGCCGAGCAGGCCGAACCAGCCGATCAGCAGGGCGGGCAGACGCCCGCCGGGGGGCAGCGAACAGCAGAGGGCGGCAAAGAGGTCCGCCGTCTGGACCGGGTGATCATCCGGTTCGCGGGTGACTCGGGTGACGGTATGCAGCTCACGGGCGACCGGTTCACCTCGGAGACGGCGTCGTTCGGAAACGACCTGTCGACCCTGCCGAACTTCCCGGCGGAGATCCGCGCGCCCGCCGGCACCCTGCCCGGAGTGTCGAGCTTCCAGCTCCACTTCGCCGATCACGACATCCTCACACCAGGTGACGCGCCGAACGTGCTGGTGGCGATGAACCCGGCCGCGCTGAAGGCCAACCTCCCCGATGTGCCGCGCGGGGCGGAAATCATCGTCAACACCGACGAGTTCACCAAGCGCCCGATGGCCAAGGTCGGCTATGACCAAAGCCCCCTGGAGGACGGCTCGCTGGACGGCTATCACGTCCACCCGGTGCCGCTCACCACGCTGACCATCGAGGCGCTGAAGGAATTCGGCCTGTCCCGCAAGGAGGCCGAGCGCAGCAAGAACATGTTCGCGCTCGGGCTGCTGTCGTGGATGTACCACCGGCCGACCGAGGGCACCGAGAAGTTCCTGCGGCAGAAGTTCGCGAAGAAGCCGCAGATCGCCGAGGCGAACGTGGCCGCCTTCCGGGCGGGCTGGAACTTCGGCGAGACCACCGAGGACTTCGCCGTCTCCTACGAGGTGGCCCCGGCCACCAGGGCCTTCCCCACCGGCACCTACCGGAACATCTCCGGGAACCTGGCGCTGTCGTACGGGCTGATCGCGGCCTCCCGCCAGGCGGATCTGCCGCTGTTCCTGGGGTCGTATCCGATCACCCCGGCCTCGGACATCCTGCATGAGCTGTCCAAGCACAAGAACTTCGGTGTGCGCAGCTTCCAGGCCGAGGACGAGATCGCCGGGATCGGCGCCGCGCTGGGCGCGGCCTTCGGCGGCTCCCTCGCCGTGACCACCACCTCCGGCCCGGGCGTGGCGCTGAAGTCGGAGACCATCGGGCTCGCGGTGTCGCTGGAGCTGCCGCTGCTGGTCATCGACATCCAGCGCGGCGGCCCCTCCACCGGGCTGCCCACCAAGACCGAGCAGGCCGATCTGCTGCAGGCCATGTACGGGCGCAACGGCGAGGCCCCGGTGCCGATCGTGGCCCCGAAGACCCCGGCCGACTGCTTCGACGCCGCGCTCGACGCCGCCCGGATCGCCCTGACCTACCGCACCCCGGTGTTCCTGCTGTCGGACGGCTATCTGGCCAACGGCTCGGAGCCCTGGCGGGTGCCGGACGTCGACGAGCTGCCCGACCTCCGCGTCCAGTTCGCGACCGGCACCAACCATGTGCTGGCCGACGGCACCGAGGTCTTCTGGCCGTACAAGCGCGACCCCAAGACCCTGGCCCGCCCCTGGGCCGTGCCGGGAACGCCCGGTCTGGAGCACCGGATCGGCGGAATCGAGAAGCAGGACGGCTCGGGGAACATCTCCTACGACCCGGCCAACCACGAGCACATGGTCCGCATCCGCCAGGCCAAGGTGGACGGCATCACGGTGCCGGACATCGAGGTGGACGACCCGACCGGCGACGCCCGCACCCTGGTCCTGGGCTGGGGGTCGACGTACGGCCCGATCACCGCCGCGGTGCGCCGCGTCCGCGCCGCGGGGGACCGCATCGCCCAGGCCCATCTGCGCCATCTCAACCCCTTCCCCGCCAACCTCGGCAAGGTGCTGGAGGGTTACGAGAAGGTGGTGGTGCCGGAGATGAACCTGGGTCAGCTGGCGACGCTGCTGCGCGCCCGCTATCTGGTCGACACCCGCTCCTTCACCCAGGTCCGCGGGCTGCCCTTCAAGGCCGAACAGCTCGCCACCGCCCTCAAGGAGGCCATCGATGACTGACACCCTCGCCGAGGGCGCGGCATCGGCTCGAAGCGCGCTCTCCCTGGTGCCCAAGAGCGACACCAAGCAGACGATGAAGGACTTCAAGTCCGACCAGGAGGTCCGCTGGTGCCCCGGCTGCGGTGACTACGCGATCCTCGCCGCCGTCCAGGGCTTCATGCCCGAACTGGGCCTGGCGAAGGAGAACATCGTCTTCGTCTCCGGCATCGGCTGCTCCTCGCGCTTCCCGTACTACATGAACACCTACGGGATGCACTCCATCCACGGCCGCGCCCCGGCCATCGCCACCGGTCTGGCCGCCTCGCGGCAGGATCTGTCGGTGTGGGTGGTCACCGGTGACGGCGACGCGCTGTCGATCGGCGGCAACCACCTGATCCATGCGCTGCGCCGCAATGTGAACCTGAAGATCCTGCTCTTCAACAACCGCATCTACGGCCTGACAAAGGGTCAGTACAGCCCCACCTCCGAGGTCGGCAAGATCACCAAGTCGACCCCGATGGGCTCCCTGGACGCGCCGTTCAACCCGCTGTCGCTCGCGCTCGGCGCCGAGGCGGGCTTCGTGGCCCGCACCATCGACTCCGACCGCAAGCACCTGACCGAGGTGCTGCGGCAGGCGGCTGCCCATCCGGGCACCGCGCTGGTGGAGATCTACCAGAACTGCAACATCTTCAACGACGGCGCCTTCGAGTCCCTGAAGGACAAGGACCAGGCCCAGGAGGCCGTGATCCGGCTGGAGCACGGGCAGCCGATCCGCTTCGGCGTCGACCAGGCCAAGGGCGTCGTCCGCAACCAGAGCACCGGCGACCTCGAAGTGGTCACCGTCACCACCGAGAACGAGCACCAGGTGCTGGTGCACGACGCCCACGCCACCTCGCCCACCACGGCATTCGCGCTGACCCGGCTCGCCGACGCCGACACGCTCCACCACACCCCCATCGGGGTGCTGCGCGATGTGGACCGCCCGGTCTACGACACCCTGATGTCCCACCAGCTCGACAACGCCGTGGAGCTGAAGGGCAAGGGCGACCTCGGCGCCCTGCTCGCGGGCGGCGACACCTGGACCGTCGTGGGCTGACCCCCAGCGGGCCCCGCCCCGCCGACGGGCACCTTCGTACAGTCGGCGGGCACATTCGTACATACGGGCACAGGCGGGTGCCCGGCCGGAGCGTCTGACCACGCCCAGGCCGGGCACCCGCTCTGCTATCCGCATGGCCGACCCCGCCGCCCCGATCCAGCCGCCCGACCGCCCCGCCTACCGACTCAAGCGGCGGCTGCTCGGCCCACCCCTGATCACCGAGCGGATCCGGCGCGAGAAGCTGGGCAACCCGGCCGCGCTGGGCGTGCTGGCCTCCGACTGCATCTCGTCGACGGCGTACGGCAGCGAGGAGATGCTGCGGGTGCTGGTGCCGGTCATCGGGGTCGCGGCGTTCACCCTTATCCTCCCGGTGACCGGGGCGATTCTGCTGGTGCTGCTGCTGGTCACGCTCTGCTACAGCGATGTGGTGACGATCTACACCCGGGCGGGCGGCTCGTATGTGGTGGCGCGGGAGAACTTCGGCCCGGACATCGCCCAGATCGCCTCCGTGGCGCTGCTGGTGGACTACATCGTCACCGTCGCGGTCCAGGTCTCGGCGGGCACCAACGCGATCATCTCGTTCGCCCATCTCGTCGGCGGCACCTGGACCGGCATCGACCATCTCCAACTGCCCCTCAGCGCCCTGGTGATCCTGATCCTCGCCTACGGCAATCTGCGCGGACTGCGCGAGGCCGGGCGGGTCTTCATGGTGCCCGCCTATCTGTTCATCGCCGCCGTCGGCCTGATGCTGGTGGTCGGCGTGGTCCGCGGGCTCACCGGGCGGCTTCCGCACGCCGATATGCACGCCGCCGGCGCCGTGCCCCTCGGCACCTCGGGCAGCGGCTGGCTCTACGGCGCCTCGCTCTTCATCGTGCTGCGCTCGTTCGCCAACGGCGGCTCCTCGCTGACCGGGCTGGAGGCGATCTCCAACAGCGTCTCGGTCTTCCGCGATCCCAAGGGCCGCAACGCCCGCCGCACGCTGATCACCATGAGCTGCATCCTGGGCACGCTGGTCCTCGGGGTCTCCGCCCTCGCCCACTTCACCCACGCCATCCCGTACCGGGACGGCACCCCGACCGTCCTCGCGCAGGAGGCCCATCTGGTCTTCGGCGACGGAGTGGTGGGCGCCCTGGGGCTGGCGTTCGTCCAACTGGCGACCGCGCTCATCCTCTACACGGGCGCCAACACGCCGTTCACCGGCTTCCCCTTCCTGGCCAGCTTCGTGGCCGAGGACCGCTTCCTGCCCCGGCAGCTCACCCGGCGCGGTCACCGGCTGGCCTTCTCCAACGGGATCATCGCGCTGGCCGTGGTGGCTTTGGCGCTGCTGGTGGTCACCAAGGCCAATGTGGACCGGCTGGTGGCGCTGTACGCGATCGGGGTGTTCACCGCCTTCACCATGGCCGGGGCCGGGCTGACCGCCTATCATCTGCGCCGCCGGGAGCCGGGCCGCGGCTGGAAGATCGCGGTCAACCTCACCACCGCGGCCGTCTCCGCCGCCGTGGTGCTGATCTTCGGGATCACCAAGTTCACCGAGGGCGCCTGGCTGGTCGTGGTGGTCTTCCCGCTGGGGGTCTGGGCGCTGATCCGGATCAACCGCGAGTACCGCGCGGAGGCGGCCGCCCTGGAGGCGGTGGAGCGCCCCGGTGACGACGTCCCGCGCTGGCGGCGCCATGTCGTCTTCGTCCTGGCGGACACCATCGACCTCGCGACCGTCAAGGCGCTGCGCTACGCCCATGAGCTGCGGCCCGACGAGGTCCGCGCGGTGCACTTCATGGTGGACGAGAGCCATGCCCGCCGGCTGATGGCGCGGTGGGAGGCCACGGCGGGGGTGACGGTGGCGCTGGAGGTCGTGGCGTGCCCGGACCGGCGGCTGCGCCATGCGGTGATGGAGCTGGCGGCCCGTACCACCGAGGACGGGCAGACCGCGCTGACCCTGCTGGTGCCGCGCCGCACCTATGCCTCCCCGCTGGGCAAGCTGCTGCACCGGGGCACGGCGGAGTCACTGGCGAAGGCGCTGGAGCATCTGCCGGGTGTCGCGGTGACGATCCTGCCGTTCGCCGTCAGCCTCGCGGCACGGGAGCGCGAGGCCCCGGAGTGACGCGGTTCCGGCCCCGGACTCCGACTCGGCCCCGGCCCGGACTCGGCCCCGGCCCCGGATGAACACACTTACTTAACCGGAAGTACCTTTCTATTGGTTAGCGCTTCCCTTAAGGTGGGTGTGCCGACCTCAAGCAGGCCCGAACAGGAGAGAGTCACACCTATGAGCATTGTCGTCACCGGAGCCACCGGCCACCTCGGCCGTCTCGTCGTCGAGGGGCTGCTGGAGAAGGTTCCCGCCGACCAGATCACCGCAGTCGTGCGCGACACCGCGAAGGCCGCCGACTTCGCCGACCGCGGTGTACGGCTGCATGAGGCCGACTACAACCGGCCCGAGACGCTCGCCGGCGCCTTCGCCGCGGGCGACAAGGTGCTGCTGATCTCCGGCAGCGAGGTCGGGCAGCGCGGTCCGCAGCACCAGGCCGTCGTAGACGCCGCCAAGGAGGCCGGTGTCGCGCTGCTCGCCTACACCAGCGTTCTGGGCGGCCCCGCCGCCGACTTCACCCTGGCCGACGAGCACAAGGTCACCGAGCAGGCGGTCACCGACTCCGGCCTGCCGTACGCCCTGCTCCGCAACGGCTGGTACAACGAGAACTACACCGAGAACCTCGCCCCGGTCCTGGAGCACGGCGCCGTCGTGGGCGCCGCCGGCGAGGGCCGGGTCGCCTCCGCCTCGCGCGCCGACTACGCCGCGGCCGCCGTCGCCGTCCTGACCGGTGAGGGCCACGAGGGCAAGGCGTACGAGCTGTCCGGCGACACCGCCTGGAGCTTCGCCGAGTACGCCGAGGTGGTCGCCGAGCAGACCGGCAAGGAGATCGTCTACGGCGCCGTCTCCCCGGCGGAGTACCAGACCATCCTCACCGGCGCGGGCGTCCCCGAGCCGCTCGCCGCGATCCTCTCCGATGTCGAGGCGGCCATCGAGCGCGGCCGACTGGCCGCCACCCCGGGCGATCTTTCCCGGCTCATCGGCCGCCCGACCACGCCCATCGCGGACTCGGTCGCGGCCGCGCTGAAGGGCTGACCGGCCCCGTACGCACCACGGCCCGCCTGTCATCACCGCCATCCGACCTGTCATGACCGTCATGCGATACGGGAATGACAGGCGGGCCTCACCAGCGCTACCTTCGGACCCTCGGAACGGGCCCGCCCTGGGCTCGCCATGCCGTCGGGGAGGGTGCCGTGACGCCGCAGGACCAGCAGGAGCGCGCCGATCGCGCCGGTCTCCTCTACGGCTTCGCGGCATACGCCTTCTGGGGGCTGGTGCCGCTCTTCTGGCCGCTGCTGGAGCCCGCCGGCGCGATGGAGATCCTCGCCCACCGGATGGTGTGGTCGCTGGCGGCCGTCGGTCTGGTGCTGCTGGCGCTGCGCCGCTGGAGCTGGATACGGCCGCTGCTGCGGGAGCCCCGACGGCTGGGCATGATCGCGCTCGCCGCGACCGTGATCTCTATCAACTGGGGCCTGTACATCTGGGGCGTCAACAGCGGCCACGTGGTGGAGGCCGCGCTCGGATACTTCATCAACCCGCTGGTCAGCATCGCCTTCGGGGTGCTGCTGCTGCGTGAGCGGCTGCGGCCCACGCAGTGGGCGGCGGTCGGCGTCGGGGTGGTGGCCGTGGCCGTGCTGGCGGTGGGTTACGGCAAGCTGCCGTGGATCGCGCTCACGCTCGCCTTCAGCTTCGCGACGTACAGCCTGGCCAAGAAGCGGGTCGGGCTGGACGGACTGGAGTCGCTGGCCGCCGAGACCGCCGTACAGTTCCTGCCCGCGCTGGGCTTCCTGATCTGGCTCGGGGCGCGTGGCGACAGCACGTTCGCGAGCGAGGGCGCCGGACATGCGGCGCTGCTGGCGAGCTGTGGCTTCGTCACGGCGCTGCCGCTCATCTGCTTCGGGGCCTCGGCCGTGCGGCTGCCGCTGTCGACGATCGGGATGCTGCAATACGTGGCGCCGACCTTCCAGTTCGCCCTCGGCATCACCGTCTTCCACGAGACGATGCCACCCGAACGGTGGGCAGGCTTCTCCCTCGTCTGGCTCGCCCTCGCGCTGCTCACCTGGGACGCGCTGCGCACCGCGCGGCGGGCGCGGCGGGAGCTGGCCAACGCCGCCGCGCGGGCGGCCGCGCTGTCGGCGACAGTGGAGGGCGGTGTCGTTCCGGAGGCGGGTGTCGTTCCGGAGGCGGGTGTCCTTCCGGAGGCCGGTCTCGTTCCCGAAGCCGGTGTCATTCCCGAAGCCGGTCTCGTTCCGGAGACCGTCATCTCGGATGTCGCCACAGCGGATGCCGCCGTGCCCGATGCCCGGCCCGGATCGATATCCGGCGGGTGATGTCCGGTTCCCGCCCTTGACGCGGAGTCAGCCACACCCGGAGCATCAGCCTCGCGTCATCGCCACTTCACCGAACCGCAGGTTTCACCGCTCCATCGCCCCCACGGGCACGTGCACCACACAGCGTCACGTCATTCCGTCCTGTCCCCGTTCGGAACCGGAGCCCCCCATGTCGTCATGCGCTGAGCGCCGCCCCCGAAGATCCCTGATACGCCGGACGGCCGCCATGGCCGCCGCCGGTACCGCCGTCGCCGCCCTGGTGTCGGCCGCCCCGGCCACCTCCGCCTCCGCCGCATCGGCCCGGCCCGCGGCGGACGCCCGTACCGCCCTCGCGGTGCCGGACATCTCCGTGGCCAATGTGAAGGCCCATCTGACCCAACTGCAGTCGATCGCCACCGCCAACGGCGGCAACCGCGCCCATGGCCGCCCCGGCTACAAGGCGTCGCTCGACTACATCAAGGGCAAGCTGGACGCCGCCGGTTACACCACCACCGTGCAGCAGTTCACCTCCAGCGGTTCCACCGGCTACAACCTCATCGCCGACTGGCCCGGCGGCGACACCAACAACGTGGTGTTCTCCGGCGCCCATCTCGACTCGGTCACCGCGGGCCCCGGGATCAACGACAACGGCTCGGGCTCCGCCGGAACCCTGGAGACCGCGCTCACCGTCGCCCGCCAGGGGGCGAAGCCCACCAAGCATCTGCGGTTCGCCTGGTGGGGCGCCGAGGAGCTGGGGATGGTCGGCTCCCGCTACTACGTCAACAACCTGCCGTCATCCGAACGGGCGAAGATCGACGGCTATCTCAACTTCGACATGATCGGCTCGCCGAACCCCGGCTACTTCGTCTATGACGACGACCCCGGGATCGAGTCGGTGTTCAAGGCGTTCTTCTCCGCCAAGGGCGTTCCCACCGAGATCGAGACCGAGGGCGACGGCCGCTCCGACCACGCGCCGTTCAAGAACGTGGGCATCCCGGTGGGCGGTCTCTTCAGCGGCGCCGACTACATCAAGACCTCCGCCCAGGCCCAGAAGTGGGGCGGCACCTCCGGCCGGGCGTTCGACAGCTGCTACCACCGCTCCTGCGACACCATCAGCAACATCAACGACACCGCCCTGGACCGCAACAGCGATGCCATCGCCTACGCGGTCTGGACACTCGGCGGCGCCTGATCCCGGTTGACGTGCCGTGTTCGGCTCCGTCCTCGGCTCAAACCGGCTCAGGCCGTGATGTCCTTCGCGGTGAACCGGGCCCAGGCCGCCGAGCCGAACACGGCGACGTACAGCCCCTGCAGCCCCAGATTCTTGACCAGCTCGTCCCAGTAGACCGGCTCGCGCAGGAGATCGGCGAAGCTGAGCCAGTAGTGCGGGAAGAGATACGGGTGGATCGCGTGCAGTTGCGGGATGCTGTCGAGGATCTGCGTGGTGACCACCAGCCCCACGGTCGTGGCCATGGCCGCGATCCCGCTGTTGGTGAGGGTGGAGATGAACAGGCCCACCGTCGCGATCCCCACCAGCGACAGGGCCACCAGGGTCGCCACGCCGAGGGCCCGGAGCAGCGCTTCCTCGAACGAGACGGTGATGCCCGAGATCAGCGTGACATCGCCGAGCGGGAAGAGCAGCGCCCCCGTCACCAGGCCCGAGAGCGCCACGATCAGGGTCGCGATCAGGCAGAAGGCCATGGACGTGGTGAATTTGGCCAGCAGGAGACGGGTCCGTCCGGCGGGGGCGACCAGCAGATAGCGCAACGTTCCGGCGCCCGCCTCACCGGCGATGGCATCACCGGTGATCACGCCGATCACCATCGGCAGGAAGACGGGCAGCGTCGCCGCCAGCGACGCGAAGACCAGGAAGATCCCGTTGTTGGTGATCTGGGAGAAGAAGGCGGGGCCCTGCCCGTCTCCGCCACGGCCGCCGCCGAGGCCGTCGCCGTCGCTCGTCTCGATCTTCACGGCGACACCGATGAGGATCGGGATCAACGCGAGCACCCCGAGCAGGGCCAGGGTCCGCCAGCGGCGGAGGGTGGTGGTCAGCTCGGAGCGGAAGAGCGCCAGGGCCCAGAGAGGGTTCGGGCGGGGCGCGTTCGGGGCCTTTCCGTCGGTCGCGGTGGCCGGTACGCGGGTGTCAACCGTGTCCGGTGCGCCGAGGTCGACCGTATCCGGTGCGCCGGTGTCAACCGTGTCCGGTACGCCGAGGTCGGCCGTCCCTGGTCCCTCAGCCCGCGACCGCGGCCCCAGTTCCTCAGCCCGCGACATCGAAGCCCTCCCCGGTCAGCGCGACAAAGGCGTCCTCGAGCGAGGCACGTTCGGCCCCGAAGGCCCGGACCCGCACCCCCGCACGGACGAGGGCGGCGTTGAGATCGGCCAGCTCCAGCGGCGCGTCATCCGCACCGGGGCCGGGCACCGGCAGCTCGCCGGAGACCCGCTCGTCCAGGATCACCAGATCCGTCACGCCGTGCTCCTTCAGGATCCGGACCGCGTCCACCGGGTCCGGGGTGGTGACGACCAGCCTGCCGCGGCTGCCCGCCGCCAGCTCGGCCACCGTGCCCTGGGCGATCAGACGGCCCTGGGCCATCACGGCGGCATGCGTGCACACCTGTTCGATCTCGTCGAGGAGATGCGAGGAGAGGAAGACGGTGGTGCCTTCCTCGGCCAGTTCGCGCACCAGGGAACGGATCTCGCGCATGCCCTGCGGATCGAGGCCGTTGGTCGGCTCGTCCAGGACCAGCAGCTCACGCGGCTGGAGCAGCGCGGCGGCCAGGCCCAGGCGCTGCTTCATGCCGAGCGAGTAGGCGCGGGCCTTCTTCCCGGCGGCAGCGGCCAGCCCGACCCGGTCCAGGGCTGCCTCGACGCGGGGGACACGGGTGCGGGGGTCGGCCGTGGGGTCCGCGGCGTCGTAGCGCAGCAGATTGTCGCGGCCGGTCAGAAAGGGGTAGAGGGCGGGGCCCTCGATGAGGGCGCCCACCCTCGGCAGCACGCTCCGGGCGGCGCGCGGCATCGGCTCACCGAGCAGCCTGGCTCTGCCCGAGGTGGGCTCGATCAGGCCCATGAGCATGCGGATCGTCGTCGTCTTCCCCGAGCCGTTGGGCCCGAGGAAGCCGAAGACGCTGCCACGCGGCACGGACAGGTCGAGTGCGTCGACCGCGAGCTGTCCGCCCCGGTAGCGCTTGGTGAGCCCGCGGGTCTCCACCGCGGTGTCGTCCCCCTCGGTGGACCGCTGCTCCACGGGCTCCCCTTCGTTATGCGTCGTGTTCTACGCCGTGCGCGCCCAGCGCCTCACTTGGCCGCGTTGGCGGCCTTGACCAGGGCGTCCTTGTCGACCGCGCCGACGAACACCTTGCCGTCGTCGGTGAGCAGCGCGTTGACCAGACGGGTGCTGACCACCGTGCCGGAGCCGAAGTCGCCCTTGACCTCCTTGCCGAAGCCGCCGAGGAGTCCGGACGCCGCACCCGGGCCGCTGTCGCCGCCGGGGGGCGTGGACGCCGCGCCGCCGGGGGTGTCGAGCCGGGCGACCGAGTCCCAGCCCTTACCGACGACGTTCAGCCCGGACAGGGCGCCCTGGGCGTCCTTGAAGTCCTTGGAGCCGAAGTCCTTGGAGCCGAAGTCCTTGGCCTCGGGCCGGCCGGCCTTGGGCTCCTCGGTGACCTTGGCGCCCTTGGGCGGGGTGAAGTCGAAGGTGCCGGCCTTGGGCTTGCCGAAGTCGACCTTGGTGTAGCCGACGTCGATGGCCGCCTTGCCGCCGCTCTTCGGGGAGAGGGTGAACTTCAGCGGGACACCGTTGTCCGCGCCCACCGCGATACGGACGGATCCGATCGTGGAGTCGCTGTCCGCCTTGGGCTTGATCAGCAGGTCGTACGCGTCCCGTCCGGCGACCCGGGAGGTGCCGTCGACCGTCACATCCGTGGTGTCGTCCACGGAGGCGAGCACCGTCTTGGCGATCTCCTGGGGCGTGGCGCCCCGCAGGTCCTTCGGCAGCTCCTGCCGGTGGTCGCCCTTGGCCTTCGCCTCCTTGGGGGCGGTGGCGTGGTACGCGGAGTTGCTCCCGCTGTCGTACGCCCAGATCTCGTCGCCGTTGTGGATCATGCTGTACTCGGCGGCGTTCTCGACGATCGACACCCGCTGCTTGTCGGGGCCGTCGGTGGCCACCCGCAGGGTGTGGGAGCCGGAGACCAGCTCCATCAGCCGGGATTCGGGCGAGGCGGACGCCTCGCCGCCCCGCGCCCCGCCGAGGTCGGCGAGGGAGCCGCCGCCGGGAAGCGAGGGGATGCCCAGGTCGGTGGTGATCTTCACCGAACCGGACATCTGCTGGGCGTCCGATGCCGCCATCTTGCTGATCAGCTCTTGTGCCGAGATCTTCGGCAGGTCGGGGTCGCCGGTGCTGGCCAGCGCCGGGACCAGCCCTATGGTCGCCGCCGCGATGCCCGCGACCGCGACCGGGGCGGCGTACCGGGCGGCCTTCTTCCCCCGGGATGGCCGCTCGTCATCCCAGAAGCCGTCGTCGGCGACCTGTGTCGGTCGGATCCGTGCCATGTGTGCTCTACCTCCGTCGTCGGCGGCGGTTCGTCAGCTTGCACTCGTCCACCCTCTCGGGCCATTGTCACCCGATCCCGCCATGTGGTGGTCTTTTCATCCCACCAAATCGTGCGACGTGGCGCGTCAGCCCGCAGGATCACCTAGGTGTACTGCTCGGGGATGACACCGCTCCCCCAGGAGTCAGGGTCGGCTCCCCCGGAGCCGGGTGGTGGTCGGGGCGGAGCGGGCGCCGGGCAGGCGTCCAGCCGACCCGATGGGCGGGGGCTGGGCGGGGGCGTCAGCCAACCGGTGGGCAGGGGCTGGACGGGGGCCAACCGGCCGGTGGGCGGGGCGTCAGCCGGCCGGTGGGCGGGGGCGTCAGCCGGCCGGTGGGCGGGGCGTCAGCCGGCCGGTGGGCGGGGCGTCAGCCGGCCCGGTGGACCACCGCGTCGCACAGCCCCTCGAGGGCCGCCTTCGCCGGGCCCTCGGGCAGCGGCGCCAGCATCGAACGGGCCTCCGCCGCATAGCGGACCGTGACCCGGCGGGCCTGCTCCAGCGCCGGGTGGGCGCGCAGCCGCCGCAGTACCTCGGCATGGCGCGCGTCATCGGTCAGGTCGCCCGCGAGCAGCTCGCACAGCTCGCGGTCCTCGGCAGAACCGGTCGCCTCGGCCCGCTCGCGCACATAGAGCACGGGCAGGGTGGCCACGCCCTCGCGCAGATCGGTGCCGGGGGTCTTGCCGGACTCATGGCTGTCGCTGGCGATGTCCAGCACATCGTCGGCGAGCTGGAAGGCCATGCCGAGCCGCTCGCCGTACTGCGTGAGGATGCTGACGATGGACTCGTCGGCACCCGACATCATCGCGCCGAACCGGCCGGAGACGGCGATCAGCGAACCCGTCTTGCCGGCCAGCACATCCAGATAATGCTCGACCGGGTCACGGCCGTCGCGGGGGCCCGCCGTCTCCAGGATCTGGCCGGTGACCAGCCGCTCGAACGCCTCGGCCTGGATCCGCACCGCCTCGGGGCCGAGATCGGCCAGGATGTGCGAGGCCCGGGCGAAGAGGAAGTCGCCGGTGAGGACCGCCACCGAGTTGCCCCAGCGGACGTTGGCGCTGGAGACGCCGCGCCGCACCTCCGCCTCGTCCATCACATCGTCGTGGTAAAGCGTCGCCAGATGGGTGAGCTCGACGACCACGGCCGAGGGCACCACTCCGGGTGCGTGGGGATCGCCGAACTGCGCGGCCAGCAGCGCCAGCAGGGGCCGGAACCGCTTCCCACCGGCCCGCACCAGATGCTGGGCGGCCTCGGTGATGAAGGGCACTTCGCTCTTGGTGGCCTCCAGCAGGCCCTCTTCGACCGCCGTCAGCCCGGCCTGGGTGTCGGCTTCCAGAGTCCGGTCCCGCACGCTCAGCCCCAAGGGCCCGACGAAGCTCACGGGGTACTCCTGTCTGCCTACGAATGGCGCGAATGTCGATGTGTCGCTGCCTCCACCAACAGGCAGCGTATCCGGTCGGGTATCGATCACTGTGGGCGCCTTCCCGCCTTGTGCGCCTCTCACCGTTCTCTCCCGAATCGGCTACTTCACATCGCAGTACCGCGATCGCAGCAGATCATTCACCCTCCGGCCCCCGACAAATCAGCCAACCCGACCCACTGACGGGCCAGCCGGCCCGGCCTGCTGCCCGGTCAACCGACCCGCCCCGCCGACTGGTCAGCCGACCCGGGCACAGGCCGGGGCAGGCAGATGGCCGTGGGCCCGGCAGGCGCTCATCCGTGCGCGGCGGCCACCGCCTTCGCCAGCCGCGGCGACGCGTACTCCGTGCCGCAGACGAACCGCATCACCGGACCGAAACTCGCCGCCGCGGGCAGCCCGGTGAAGTAGAGCCCCGGGACCGAGGAGCCGTACCCGGCGTCGAGCCAGGGTCCCCCGGCGCCGGTGACCAACTCGGAGCGGAGCCCGGGCCCGAGGAAGTCCAGCGCGGCGACGCTCATCCGGTAGCCCGTCGCGGCCATCACATGGTCGGCGGCCAGCTCACCGACCCGGCCGCTCCCATGCAGGCTGAGCACCGGCCGGCCGTCGGCCCGTACGGTGACCCGGCTGATCCGCCGCCCCTGGGTGACCCGCACCCGCCCGGCGAACCGATCCCTCAGCCACCAGGCGCCCTTGGGCCCCAGCACCCTGCGGACCAGATACTCCCGGGTCGGTGCGGGCAGCCGCCGGAAGCCCACGGCGTGGTACGACAGCGCGTACAGCGACCAGGCGCGGCCGAACGGCGACTCGGGCCGCAGCCTGGGCTGGCGGTCCGGCGGGGAGCCGAAGGCGACCGCGCGCGGTCCGCGGGCCACCACCCGCACGGCGGCGCCCGCCTCGGCCAGCAGCACCGCGCTCTCCAGCGCCGACTGCCCGGCCCCGACGACCACCACCTCACGCCCCTGGAAACGCCCCAGGTCGTGGTGGTGCGAACTGTGCGAGACGGGGCCGCCGGGAGCGGGCCCGTCCGGTACGGCGGCGGCCAGCTCATGGGGAAGGTGGGCGAGCCCGCTGAGCCCGCTGGCGACGACGACGGCGCGCGCCGTGAGCTGCTCCCCCGAGTCCAGCTTCAGCTCGAACCGGCCACCCCGCCGGTCGACCGAGACCACCCGCACCCGCTCCAGCTCCGGCACCAGCCGCTCCTGGAACCACAGCCCATAGGCCGAGAAGGTCTCGACGGGGATGAGGTCCCAGTCCGACTCATAGCGCGGGCCGCCCATCGCATAGCAGAAGTCCAACAGGGTGTGCCCCGGCTGCGGTGCGTCGATGTTCGAGGCGACCGGTGTGGACTTGAGCAGCATGCCCGCGGGCATCCGCTCGCGCCAGCTCACCATCGGATCCCCGAAGACACGGACCGGCAGCCCGCGGGCGCGCAGATGAGCCGCGGTCGACAGACCGTACGGACCGGCCCCGATGACCACTACCGGATCGTTCATGAATCCCCCCAAGGTGTACAGCCAAGGTGTTCAGCGTTCACTTGGCGCGCCACAGCCGGTACAGCTGGGCCGCGCCGGGCCGCAGCGAGCGGGCCAGCATGGTGAAGAACGGCTTCATGTCGTCCCGCGCGGCCCAGGCGAGCTCGGTCCCGCTCGCCCTCGCCGGGGCGTGCGGGGTGGTGTATCCGCTGCGGCGATAGGCGAGCAGTGCGGGCAGGTCGATGTTCTCGACCGTGAACCGGCGGTCCGGCCGCTGCCCGGCCCCGGGGACCGCGCGCCCCGTCAGATCGAGATGCTGGGCCCGGACGACATCGATCCCCGCGGCGCTCTCGAAGAGCCGGAACTGGGCGCCCATCCGCGGATTGAAGTCCAGCAGCTTGTACCGTCCGTCGCGCCGGTCGAAGCGCCAGTCCAGGTCGACGATGCCGCTGAAGCCGATCCGCTGGACGAACTGGGCCGCCATCCGCGCCAGCTCCTCGTTCTCCACTACATAGGCGCATGCCGTCATCCCCGCGTGCGGCGGCCAGGACCGCACCTTGACCCCGGTGAACATCGCCAGCGGTGTGCTCCGGGAGTCGAAGTACCCATGCACGATCCAGTCCTCGGCGTCCTCGCGCGGCAGATACTCCTGCAGGACCACCCCGGGCCGCGGTCCCCACCGCCGCGCCAGCTCCATCAGCTCTCGCGGGCCCTCGATCCGGGTGGTGCCGCCCACCGCGGGCTTCTTCCGCCGCTCGAACGCCTCCCGGTTCTTGGCGACCACCGGAAACCGCGCGCTCGCCGCGAACGCCTTGACGTCGGCGTAGGTGTCCGGGAAGGCGCCCTCGGGCGTGGGCACCCCGTGCTTGACGCACAGCTCGTGCAGCCCCTGCTTGCTCGCCAGCCGCCTGGGCAACTCGGGCTCGGCGCGCGGGAAGAGGAAGCCGCCCTCCCCGGCGAGCCGATCCGCGTGCTCGGCGATCAGCACCGCCGCTTCCTCGTCCGTGGGCAGCAGAACCGTCGGCCGGCCGATCGCCCGGCCTATCCGCAGCAGCCCCTCCACCAGCCGCTCCGGCCGCTCGCTGCCGGTGGTCGGCCAGACGAAGGCCCTCGCCAGATAGCGTGAGAGCGCCGCCGGGGTCCAGCGGTCCTCGGTGACCGCGTACATGGGGACACCGAGACGCCCCAGGGACCGGATGGCGCCGACGCCACCGTGATGCAGTGGATAGTGGCCGATCTTCACGACCAGAGCGGGTACGGAACGGTCCACCGCGAATGGCACGGCACTGCTCGCCACGAGCCCCCCTCGGTCACCGCAGCGCAGTGGCCCCCCCACTGTGCGTGACCCCGAGGAAGGACGCTACTTCGGAATCGCCGCCTCCAGCAAGGATTTTCCGGACATTGCCATCTCTTTAGGGAGTAGCCGACACGGTGCCACCTTCCTTTCTTCCCCGCACTCCCCTCGCCTTAGGGTGTGCTGCACCCCCAGCAGTGACCAGGAGAAGGCGAGGCAGCCCCCGATGCCGCAGCGATCCCCGCTGGACCTGCCCGAAGGCCACCCCTTCGGCCCGCACAACCTCCCCTATGGCGTCTTCACCACGCCGCACGCTCCTCATCTGCGGAAAATCGGGGTGCGCTACGGAAACCATGTGCTGGACGCCGGCGCCGCCGCGGCCGCGGCCGCCTCTCCGCACGCCGAACAGCTCGGCGCCGACACCCTCAACCCGCTGATGGCCGCGGGCCGCCCGGTCTGGCAGGCCGTCCGCGCCGAGGTGCTCGACTGGCTCACCGACCGGGCGCACCGGTCGACCATCGAGCCGCTGATGCACCCCCTCCCCACCGTCGCGCTCCATCTCCCCTTCGAGGTGGCCGACTACGCCGACTTCTATGCGAGCGAGCACCACGCGACCAACGCGGGCAGGGTCTTCCGCCCCGACGGCGACGCGCTCACCCCCAACTGGAAGCACATGCCGATCGGCTACCACGGCCGGGCCGGCACCATCCTCGTCTCGGGCACGCCCATCGTCCGCCCGCAGGGCCAGCATCTGCCTCCGGCCGATACCTCCGCACCACACGCTTCCTCCCCCACTCCGGTCTTCGGCCCCTCCCTGCGCCTCGACTTCGAAGCGGAGGTGGCCTTCGTCGTCGGCGCCCCTTCCACTGTTAATACACCGGTGCCCCTCTCCGGGTTCCACGACCACGTCTTCGGCGTCTGTCTGCTCAACGACTGGTCCGCACGCGACATCCAGGCATGGGAGTACCGCCCGCTCGGCCCCTTCCTCGGCAAGTCCTTCGCCACCTCGCTCGCCGCGTGGGTCACCCCGCTGGAAGCCCTCACCGCCGCCCGTACCAGCCCGCCCGTCCGCGACGTCCCGCTCCTCCCCTACCTGGACGACAGCGCGGCCGAGCCCGGCGGGCTCGATCTGCGCCTCGAGGTCGCCCTCAACGGCCACACGGTCTCCCGCCCGCCCTTCTCCGCCATGTACTGGACCGCGGCCCAGCAGCTCGCGCATCTGACGGTGGTCGGCGCCTCGCTGCGCACCGGCGACGTCTTCGCCTCCGGCACGGTCAGCGGCCCCCGCCCGGACGAGCTGGGCTGTCTCCTCGAACTCACCTGGGGAGGCCGCCGGCCCCTGCGTCTCCCCGACTCCACCCGGACGTTCCTGGAGGACGGTGACGAAGTGACCATCACGGCCTGGGCGCCGGGCCCGCAGGGGGTCCGTATCGGCCTGGGCGAGGTGACCGGCCAGGTCGTCCCGGCCACGCCCTGACACGGCTGCTAATTTGTCGTGCTCCCGCCCTGACGATCGAGGAGAGACACGTGAACAAGGCAGTGGGCATCGCCGGCACGGTGGCGGCGGCCGCCCTGCTACTGACCGCATGTGGCAGTGACGGAGGCGACGACAAGAAGGACACCTCCAAGGACCCCTCCTCCGCGTCGAGCGCCCCGGCGGAGGGGGGCGCGGACGCGAAGGTCTCCGGCACCTATGTGGCGAAGTCCGGTGACGAGGCCGTCATCCTGTCCATCAGCGGCAAGCAGGCCGTCCTGATGGCCGGCAAGCACATCTGCAACGGCGAATACGCCGACATGGGCGGGAAGATGCTCATGCTCAAGTGCGCCGACGGCAACACCGAGCGCAGCGCGGGCAAGGTCACCCTGGGCGCGGACGGCAAGACCCTCACGGTCGACTGGGACGCGCTCGCCAAGAACGACACCTTCGTCAAGGCGACCTCGCCCAGCGACCTTCCCTCGGGCCTGCCGACGTCGCTCCCCTCCGGCATCCCGACCGATCTGCCGAGCGGCATCCCGACCGACCTCCCGACCGGCTGAACCACGGCTCAGGACTTCGTCCGGCGCTCCGGGCTCCTGGCGCACCACCGCGCCGGGGGCCCGCCGCGCACAGTGGCAGATCTTGCCGCCGCGGCGACGAAACCGCAGGCGGCAGCGGTACGAAAGCCGCCGCCAGGTGGCGCAACACTTCG
The DNA here is from genome assembly GCF_003595545.1 of Streptomyces sp. 11-1-2. Taxonomy (NCBI): domain Bacteria; kingdom Bacillati; phylum Actinomycetota; class Actinomycetes; order Kitasatosporales; family Streptomycetaceae; genus Streptomyces; species Streptomyces sp. 11-1-2. The sequence continues at coordinate 6,413,810 of NZ_CP022545.1, read as the reverse complement.
GCAACACCATCGGCCCGGCCCCGTCGGTATGGTCCCCGTACGACCACGCCGACCAGCACACCCCGGAGCCGGCCGATGCCAGCCGAACGCCCCCGCGAGCACGCCCCGCCGGTCGCCGCCGCGCGCCGCCGGCGGCTCCGCGCCGACCGGGCACGGCAACTCGCCGATCTCCTCCGCCACCAGGTCCTCACCGGCGGCTTCCCCGGAGGCGTACTCCCCCTGGAGGACGCGCTCGGCCAGGACTACGGCGCCTCCCGCAACACCGTGCGCCAGGCGCTCGACCTGCTGCGCGCCGAGCGCCTGGTGGAGCGGCAGCCCGGGGTGGGCACGGTCGTCGTCGCCGAGAAGTACCCGCACGGCCTCGACCGGCTGATGGGTCTGGCCGAGACCCTTCATGAACACGGCCGGGTCACCAATGAGGTGCGCACCGTCGGCCCCGTCCCCGCGCCCGCCTGCGCGTCCCCGCGCGTACCGATGTCCTCTACGTCGAGCGGCTGCGCCGGCTCGACGGACTCCCGCTCTCCCTCGACCTCACCTACCTCCCGATGGATATCGGTGCCGACCTGATCGGCGCCGACCTGGAGAACACCGATGCTGGCGTTGCTGCCGCTGGCGGAGCGGGGGGTGGGCACGGCGCGGGAAGCGCTGTCCTCGGTTCGGTCCGACCCGGACGCGGATGTCCGCGCGTACGCGGCCAAGGCGACGGCTTAGCGTCGGCGCCTGCGACGGGCTCGCCCCCGCCCCTCCCCGATCCCAGGGGGCTCCGCCCCGGGCCCCGCTCCTCAATCGCCGGAGGGGCTGGAATTGTGTCCCTGCCAGGGCGGGGTCCAGGGGCGCGGCCCCTGCGTTCGGGAAGGGGCGGGGTGGGGAATTGCTCCGGCCGGGCGCGGGCACCGTCGTGGTGTCCGCGCCCGGCCGGGGTTCGGGACGCTGAGTGCCCTGGTCGGGGTGAGGAGAGCTAGCGGACGAAGACCCCCGCCTGGCTCGCCAGATCCAGGAAGTACTGCGGGGCGACGCCCAGGACCAGCGTGACCGCCACGCCGATCGCGATGGCCGACGAGGTCAGCGGGCTGGGCACGGCCACGGACGGGCCGTCCGTGCGCGGCTCGCTGAAGAACATCAGCACGATCACCCGGATGTAGAAGAACGCGGCGATCGCCGAGGAGATCACACCGACCACGACCAGCGCGCCCGCCCCGCCGTCGGCCGCCGCCTTGAAGACCGCGAACTTCCCGGCGAAGCCGCTGGTCAGCGGGATACCGGCGAAGGCCAGCAGGAAGACCGCGAAGACCGCGGCCACCAGGGGCGAACGGCGGCCGAGCCCGGCCCACTTGGACAGGTGGGTGGCCTCGCCGCCCGCGTCCCGCACCAGCGTGACCACTGCGAAGGCGCCGAGGGTCACGAAGGAGTACGCGGCGAGGTAGAAGAGGACGGAGGAGATGCCGTCGGGCGTGGTGGCGATGACACCGGCCAGGATGAACCCGGCGTGGGCGATCGACGAGTACGCCAGCAGCCGCTTCACATCGGTCTGGGTGACGGCCACGATCGCACCGCCCAGCATGGTGACGATGGCGACGCCCCACATCACCGGCCGCCAGTCCCAGCGCAGCCCCGGCAGCACGACATACAGCAGCCGCAGCAGCGCGCCGAAGGCCGCGACCTTGGTGGCCGCCGCCATGAAGCCGGTCACCGGGGTCGGGGCGCCCTGGTAGACGTCGGGAGTCCACATGTGGAACGGCACGGCGCCGATCTTGAACAGCAGCCCCATCAGCACCATCGCCCCGCCGATCAGCAGCAGCGCGTCATTGCCCATGGTCCCGGCGAGGGCCGGGGTGACGTTCCTGACCTGGCCGTCGACGACGTCCGCGATCCCGGAGTAGGTGACCGTGCCCGCGTAGCCGTACAGCAGGGCGATGCCGAAGAGCAGGAACGCCGAGGAGAAGGCGCCCAGCAGGAAGTACTTGACGGCGGCCTCCTGCGACAGCGCGCGATGGCGCCGGGCGAGGGCGCACAGCACGTACAGCGGCAGGGAGAAGACCTCCAGCGCCACGAAGAGCGTCAGCAGATCGTTGGCGGACGGGAAGACCAGCATGCCGCCGACCGCGAAGAGGACCAGCGGAAAGACCTCGGTGGTGGTGAAGCCCGCCTTGACGGCGGCCTTTTCCGCGTCGCCGCCAGGCACGGCGGCGGCCTGCGCCGCGAAGGAGTCGACGCGGTTGCCGTGCACCAGCGGATCCAGCCGCCGCTCGGCGAAGGTGAACACCGCCACCAGCGCCACCAGGAGAATGGTCCCCTGCAGGAAGAGCGCCGGTCCGTCGACCGCGATCGCGCCCATGGCCGCGACGTGGGCCTTGCTGGTGCCGTAGTCCCCGGCGGCGAGGCCGATGACGGCGGCGAAGGCCGCGGCGAGGGCGACGACAGAGACGAACACCTGTGCGACGTACCGCTGGCGGCGCGGCAGGAGCGCCTCGATCAGGACGCCGACGATCGCGGCGCCGAGCACGATCAGCGTGGGCGACAGCTGGCCGTACTCGATATCGGGCGACGGGATCTTGTCGGGCGCCGCCGCCGCTGTTGTCCACAGGCTGTGGACAGTGGCCGCGTGGGTCACTTGGCACCTCCGGAAGCACCGTCGTGGGAAGCACCGTCGGACTTCGGGCTGTAGTTGAACCAGCCCGCGTCGGTGACGGGGTGATCGGGCCTGGGATCCTTCTTGTCCACCACGGACATCGTGTGGTCGACCGCCGGGTTGACGATGTCGGCCAGCGGCTTCGGATAGACGCCGAGGAAGACCAGCAGCGCGATGAGCGGGGCCACGACGACCAGCTCACGCACCCGCAGATCGGGCATGGAGCGCACCTCGGCCTTCACCGGACCGGTCATGGTGCGTTGGTAGAGGATCAGGACGTAGAGCGCCGCCAACACTATTCCGACGGTCGCGATCACGCCGAACACCGGGTAGCGGCTGAACGTGCCGACCAGGACCAGGAATTCGCTGATGAACGGCGCGAGTCCGGGCAGCGAGAGGGTGGCGAGCCCGCCGATCAGGAAGGTGCCGGCGAGCACCGGGGCGACCTTCTGCACACCGCCGTAGTCCTCGATGAGCCGCGAACCGCGCCGGGTGATCAGGAACCCGGCCACCAGCATCAGCGCGGCCGTGGAGACGCCGTGGTTGACCATGTAGAGCGTGGCGCCGCCCTGGCCCTGGGTGGTCATCGCGAAGATGCCCAGGATGATGAAGCCGAAGTGGGAGATCGAGGCATAGGCGATCAGCCGCTTGATGTCCCGCTGGCCGATCGCCAGCAGCGCCCCGTAGATGATGCTGATGAGCGCCAGGATCATGATCGCCGGGGTGGCCCACTTGCTGGCCTCCGGGAAGAGCTGGAGGCAGAAGCGGAGCATCGCGAAGGTGCCGACCTTGTCGACGACCGCGGTGATCAGCACGGCGACCGGGGCGGTGGCCTCCCCCATCGCGTTGGGCAGCCAGGTGTGCAGTGGCCACAGCGGCGCCTTCACCGCGAAGGCGAAGAAGAAACCGAGGAACAGCAGCCGCTCGGTGCTGGACGCCATGTCCAGATGGCCGCCCGCCCGCGCCTGGACGATCTCCTGCAGCGAGAAGGTGCCGGTGCCGAGCTGATCGGCGGTGACCGCGTACAGACCGACCACCGCGGCCAGCATGATCAGCCCGCCCGCCAGGTTGTAGAGCAGGAACTTCACCGCGGCGTAAGAGCGCTGAGTGGCCGTCTCCTCCTCGGAGCGGCCCCCGGCCCGGTCCCCGAAGCCCCCGATGAGGAAGTACATCGGGATCAGCATGGCCTCGAAGAAGATGTAGAAGAGGAAGACATCGGTGGCCTCGAAGGAGATCACCACCATCGCCTCGACCATCAGGATCAGCGCGAAGAAGCCCTGGGTCGGCCGCCAGCGGCTGTTGGGCCGGGCGCCTTCCAGCGGATCGGCGTCATACCAGCCCGCCAGGATGATGAAGGGGATGAGCACCGCGGTGAGCGCGATCAGCGCGACCGCGATCCCGTCCACGCCCAGTTCGTAGCGGACGCCGAAGTCCTTGATCCAGGCATGGGATTCGGTGAGCTGGAAGCGTGCGCCGCCGGGATCGAAGCGGACCAGCACGACCGCGGCGAGGGCGAGCGTGAGCAGGGAGAAGCCCAGCGCCACCCACTTGGCGGCGGCGCGCTGGGCGGCGGGCACGGCGGCGGTGACGACCGCGCCGAGCGCGGGCACCACGGCCGTGGCCGTCAGCAGGGGAAATGACATGACTCAGACCGCCCTCATCAGCAGGGTCGCGGCGATGAGCACCGCCGTACCGCCGAACATCGAGACCGCGTACGTTCGGGCGTAGCCGTTCTGCAGCTTCCGCAGCCGGCCGGAGAGTCCGCCGACTCCGGCCGCGGTGCCGTTGACCACCCCGTCGACCAGCTTGTGGTCGACATAGACCAGACCGCGGGTCAGGTACTGGCCGGGTTTGACGAGCGCGACATGGTTGAAGTCGTCCTGCAGCAGATCGCGCCGGGCGGCGCGGATGAGCAGGGAGCCGCGGGGGGCGGTGCGCGGCACCGGCCGGCGTCCGTACTGCGCCCAGGCGAGCGCCACACCGATCAGCAACACCACCATCGTCCCGCCGGTGACCGTCGCGGCGCTGAGCGGGGAGTCGCCGTGGCTGTGGCCGGTGACCGGCTCCAGCCACTTCAGGAACGAGTCGTTGAGGCTGAACAGCCCGCCCGCGAAGACCGATCCCACGGCCAGGACCATCATGGGGATGGTCATGGACGAGGGCGACTCGTGCGGATGCGGCTCCTGACCGGCCTCGTCGGGCACCCAGCGCTTCTCGCCGAAGAAGGTCAGCAGCATCACCCGCGTCATGTAGTACGCGGTGATGGCCGCGCCCAGCAGGGCCGCGCCGCCGAGGATCCAGCCCTCGGTGCCGCCCTTGGCGAAGGCCGCCTCGATGATCTTGTCCTTGGACCAGAAGCCGGAGAGCCCCGGGAAGCCGATGATCGCGAGATAGCCGAGCCCGAAGGTGACGAAGGTGATCGGCATGTACGTGCGCAGGCCGCCGTACTTGCGCATGTCGACCTCGTCGTTCATGGCGTGCATGACCGAACCGGCCCCGAGGAAGAGCCCCGCCTTGAAGAAGCCGTGGGTCACCAGGTGCATGATCGCGAAGACATAGCCGATCGGGCCGAGCCCGGCGGCCAGGATCATGTAGCCGATCTGCGACATGGTGGACCCGGCCAGGGCCTTCTTGATGTCGTCCTTGGCGCAACCGACGATCGCACCGAAGAGGAGCGTGACCGCGCCGACCGTGACCACCGCGGTCTGGGCGTCCGGGGCGTTGTCGAAGATCGCGCCGGAGCGGGTGATCAGATACACGCCCGCGGTCACCATCGTCGCCGCGTGGATCAGGGCCGAGACCGGAGTCGGGCCCTCCATCGCGTCCCCGAGCCAGGACTGCAGCGGCACCTGGGCCGACTTACCGCAGGCGGCGAGCAGCAGCATCAGCCCGATCGCGGTGAGCTTGCCCTCGCTCGCGTGGTCCGCGTTCGTCAGCACCGGGGCGAAGGTGAAGGTCCCGAAGGTCGTGAACATCAGCATGATCGCGATCGACAGGCCCACATCGCCGACGCGGTTGACGATGAACGCCTTCTTCGCCGCCGTCGCCGCGCTGGGCTTGTGCTGCCAGAAGCCGATCAGCAGGTACGAGGCGAGGCCGACGCCCTCCCAGCCGACGTACAGCAGCAGGTAGTTGTCGGCGAGGACGAGCAGCAGCATGGCCGCGAGGAAGAGGTTGAGATAGCCGAAGAAGCGGCGGCGGCGCTCGTCGTGCTCCATATAGCCGATCGAATAGATGTGGATCAGCGTGCCCACACCGGTGATCAGCAGGACAAAGGTCATGGACAGCTGGTCGAGCTGGAAGGCGACGTCCGCCCGGAAGCCGCCCACCGGGATCCAGCTGAAGACCTTGCTGTGCAGGGCCCGGTCGTGCTCGCCGCGGCCGAGCATCTCGGCGAAGAGCACGGCGCCGATCACGAAGGAGGCGGCGGCGAGCACCGTGCCGATGTAGTGGCCCTTGCCGTCCAGCCGCCGCCCCCCGCACAGCAGCAGGGCAGCGCCGAGAAGCGGCGCCGCGACAAGCAATCCGATGAGGTTCTCCACTTGAACGCGACCCCTTCTAGAGCTTCATCAGGCTGGCGTCGTCGACCGAGGCCGAGTGGCGGGAGCGGAAGACGGACACGATGATCGCGAGACCGACCACAACCTCCGCCGCGGCCACGACCATCGTGAAGAACGCGATGATCTGGCCGTCGAGATTGCCGTGCAGCCGGGAGAAGGTGACGAACGCCAGGTTGCACGCGTTCAGCATCAGCTCGACGCACATGAAGAGGACGATCGCGTTCCGCCTGATCACGACACCGGCCGCACCAATGGTGAACAACAGGGCGGCCAGGTAGAGGTAGTTGACCGGATTCACTTGGCGACTCCCCTCGAGTTCGCGCTGGCCGCGTTCTCACCGTTCTCGCCGTTCTCGCCGTGCTCCGGTTCGGCGGCGTCCTCGGCCTTCTTGCCGGTGTCCTTGGCCTTACGGCCCAGCCAGCGCTGCGAGCGCTGCTCCAGCGCCGCCAGCTCGGCCAGCGCCTCGCTGGAGACGTCCCGGATCTGACCGCGGCCGCGCAGCGTCGCGTTGACGGTGAGCTCGGACGGGGTGCCGTCGGGCAGCAGACCGGGGATGTCCACCGCGTTGTGCCGCGCGTACACGCCGGGAGCGGGCAGCGGCGGCACGTTCCGCCCGGTGCGCACCCGCGCCTCGGACTGCTCGCGCTGGGTGCGGGCCCGCTCGGTGCGCTCGCGGTGGGTCAGCACCATCGCGCCGACCGCCGCGGTGATCAGCAGCGCGCCGGTGATCTCGAAGGCGAAGACGTACTTGGTGAAGATCAGCGCCGCCAGGCCCTCCACATTGCCGCCGGCGTTGGCCTGGCCCAGGCCGTTCCACGTCGTCAGCGAGGCATTGCCGATCCCGGCGCACAGCAGGATGCCGAAGCCGAGCCCGCACAGGGCGGCGAGCCAGCGCTGCCCCTTGAGCGTCTCCTTGAGGGAGTCGGCCGCGGTGACACCGACCAGCATCACCACGAAGAGGAAGAGCATCATGATCGCGCCGGTGTAGACGACGATCTGGACGACGCCCAGGAAGTACGCGCCGTTGGCGAGGTAGAAGACCGCCAGGACGATCATGGTGCCCGCCAGGCACAGGGCGCTGTGCACGGCCCTGCGCATCAGGATCGTGCACAGCGCGCCGATCACGGCGACGGTGCCGAGCACCCAGAACTGGAGGGCCTCCCCCGTGGAGGTGGTGGAGGCCGCAGCGGCCAGAGTGCCGCTCATGCCTGCACCCCCTGCTGCCGGTCCTGCGGCTCCTCGTCCCCCGTGGCCTGGTCGGACGGGGTCTCGCCCTTGCTGACCGCGACCTGCTGGGAGGTGCCGGGCGCGGCCTCGGTCACCAGACCCCGGTAGTAGTCCTGCTCGTCGGTGCCGGGGTAGATGGCGTGCGGGGAGTCGACCATCCCGTCCTCGAGGCCCGCGAGCAGCTCTTCCTTGGTGTAGATGAGCGAGGTGCGGCTGCGGTCGGCGAGCTCGTACTCATTGGTCATGGTCAGCGCCCGGGTGGGGCACGCCTCGACGCACAGGCCGCACAGGATGCAGCGCAGATAGTTGATCTGGTAGACGCGGCCGTAGCGCTCACCCGGGGAGTAGCGCTCCTCGTCGGTGTTGTCCGCGCCCTCCACATAGATCGCGTCGGCGGGGCAGGCCCAGGCGCACAGCTCGCAGCCGATGCACTTCTCCAGCCCGTCCGGATGCCGGTTGAGCTGGTGGCGTCCGTGGAAGCGGGGCGCGGTGGGCTTCTTCTCCTCTGGGTACTGCTCGGTGAGCCGCTTCTTGAACATGGCCTTGAAGGTCACGCCGAAGCCGGCCACCGGATTCTGGAAGTCAGACACCGTCGGCCTCCTTTCCGTCACTGGCAGTGTCGGGCCCACCACTGACAATCAACTCGCGCTCGGTGCGCGGACGTCGGCGGGGGACGGGCGGCAAGGTCTGGCCGGGCAGCGGCGGCACCGGGAAACCTCCCGCCATCGGATCGAAGGCGGGCTCCGGTCCCTGTTCCGCTCCGGCCTCGGCCTCGGTCGCCGAACGGTCGCGGAAGAAGTCGACCACGAAGGACAGCAGCAGCAGCGCGATCACCGCGCTGCCCACGTACAGCACGATGTCCTGGTAGTCGTAGTTCTCGTTGCGCAGCGCCCGGACGGTGGCGACCAGCATCAGCCAGACCATCGAGATCGGGATGAGCACCTTCCAGCCCAGCTTCATGAACTGGTCGTAGCGCACGCGCGGGAGCGTGCCGCGCACCCAGATGAAGACGAAGAGCGAGGTGACGACCTTGCCGACGAACCACAGCATCGGCCACCAGCCGTGGTTGGCGCCCTCCCAGAAGGTGCTGATCGGCCAGGGCGCCCGCCAGCCGCCGAGGAAGAGGGTGACGGCGACCATCGAGACGGTGACCATGTTGATGTACTCGGCGAGCATGAACATCGCGAACTTGATCGACGAGTACTCGGTGTTGAAGCCGCCGACCAGGTCGCCCTCGGACTCCGGCATGTCGAACGGCGCCCGGTTGGTCTCACCGATCATCGAGACGATGTAGATGAGGAACGAGACCGGCAGCAGCACCGCGTACCAGCGGTCGTGCTGCCCTTCGACGATCTGCGAGGTCGACATCGACCCGGAGTAGAGGAAGACCGCCGCGAAGGAGAGCCCCATCGCGATCTCGTAGCTGATCATCTGGGCGCAGGAGCGCAGGCCGCCCAGGAGCGGATACGTCGATCCGGAGGACCAGCCCGCGAGCACGATGCCGTAGATGCCGACCGAGGCGGTGGCGAGGATGTAGAGGACGGCGATCGGCAGATCGGTGAGCTGCATCGCGGTGCGATGGCCGAAGATCGAGACCTCGCCGTCCGAGGGGCCGAACGGCATCACCGCGACCGCCATGAAGGCGGGGATGGCCGCGACGATCGGCGCCAGGACGTAGACCACCTTGTCCGCGCCCTTGACGACCACGTCCTCCTTGAGCATCAGCTTCACGCCGTCCGCGAGGGACTGCAGCATGCCCCAGGGGCCGTGGCGGTTGGGCCCGATGCGCAACTGCATCCAGCCGACCACCTTGCGCTCCATGACGATGGAGATCAGCACCGTCACCATCAGGAACGCGAAGCAGAAGACGGCCTTGATCAGGACCAGCCACCACGGGTCGGTGCCGAACATCGACAAGTCCTCTGCGGCGAGATACCTCACTGGGTCACCTCCGTCGCGGGGGCAGTGATCGTGACCACATCACCGGGGCGGGCTCCTAGATCGCGGTGGACACCGCCGCCGACGGAGGCCAGCGGCAGCCAGACCACCCGGTCGGGCATCGGGGTGATGCTCAGCGGCAGTTGGACCGAGCCGGCCGGGCCGCTGACGCGCAGGATCTGACCGTCCTCGACGCCCGCCTCGCCCGCCGTGGCGGCCGACAGCCGGGCCACGGCCGCGTGGCGGGTCCCGGCCAGCGCAGGATCGCCCTCCTGCAGCCGGCCCTGGTCGAGCAGCAGCCGATGGCCGGCGAGCACCGCCTCGCCCTCGGCCGGCCGGGGCAGCGGGCCGCCCGTCTCCAGCGAGGCGGTGGCGCGCGGGCCCTGCCAGGTGCCGAGCCTGGTCATCTCGGCGCGTACGGCCTCGACGTCCGGCAGGTCCAGGGGCGCGTCCAGCGCGTCGGCCAGCATGTGCAGCACCCGGGCGTCCGGCAGCGTATGACGGCGGGTCATCTGGTCGGGTTTGAGCGCCGCCTCGAACGGCCGGGCCCGCCCCTCCCAGTTGAGGAAGGTGCCGGACTTCTCGACGACCGCCGCGACCGGCAGCACCACATCGGCCAGTTCGGTGACCTCCGAGGGCCGCTGCTCCAGGCTGACCACGAAGTCCACCGCGTCCAGGGCCTCCAGCGCCCGCGCGGGATCGGGCAGATCGGCGACCTCGACGCCCGCGATGAGCAGCGCGCCGAGCCCGCCGACCGCCGCGGCCTCGATGATCTGGCCGGTGTCCCGGCCCACCTGGTGCGGAAGGTCGCTGGTGCCCCAGACGGAGGAGACCTCCTCGCGGGCCCGCGGGTCGTGGGCCGGGCGGCCGCCGGGCAGCAGCCCGGGAAGGGCGCCCGCCTCGATCGCGCCCCGCTCCCCCGCCCGGCGCGGAATCCAGGCGAGTGTGGCCCCGGTGGCGGCGGCGGCCCGTACGACGGCGGTCAGCCCGCCGGTCACGGACGCCAGCCGCTCGCCCACGATGATCACCGCGCCCTCTTCGCGCAGCGCCTCGGCGGCCCGCTCCCCGTTCTCGTCCAGACCGGTGCGGCCCGCGATGGCGTCCAGCCACTCCGGCTCGGTGCCGGGGGCGGCCGGCAGCAGGAGGCCGCCCGCCTTCTGCAGGCCCCGGGTCGTGTGGGTGGCCAGCGAGAAGGTGCGCTGTCCGTGCTTGCGGTGCGCCTTGCGCAGCCGCAGGAAGACGCCGGGCGACTCCTCCTCGGACTCGAAGCCCACCAGCAGCACCGCCGGGGCCTTCTCCAGTGTGGCGTAGGTGAGCCCGCCGCCGTCCAGGTCACGGCCCCGGCCCGCGATATGGGTGGCCAGGAAGTCGGCCTCCTCGTCGCTGTGCGTACGGGCCCGGAAGTCGATGTCGTTGGTGTCCAGGGCGAGCCGCGCGAACTTCGCGTAGGCGTACGCGTCCTCGACGGTCAGCCGGCCGCCGGTGAGCACGCCGGTGCGGCCGCGGGCCATCCCCAGCCCCTCGGCCGCCGCGTCCAGCGCCTCGGGCCAGCTCGCCGGCTCCAGCTTCCCCGTCTCGCGGTCGCGCACCAGCGGCGTGCTGAGCCGCTCGGGCAACTGCGCGTAGCGGAAGCCGAAGCGGCCCTTGTCGCAGATCCACTCCTCGTTGACCTCGGGGTCGTCCGCCGCCAGCCGCCGCATGACCTTGCCGCGCCGGTGGTCGGTGCGGGTCGCGCAGCCGCCCGCGCAGTGCTCGCACACGCTGGGCGAGGAGACCAGGTCGAAGGGGCGGGAGCGGAAGCGGTACGCCGCCGAGGTCAGGGCGCCCACCGGGCAGATCTGGATGGTGTTGCCGGAGAAGTACGACTCGAACGGGTCGCCCTCGCCGGTGCCCACCTGCTGCAGCGCGCCCCGCTCCAGCAGCTCGATCATCGGGTCGCCCGCGACCTGGTTGGAGAAGCGGGTGCAGCGCGCGCACAGCACACAGCGCTCGCGGTCCAGCAGCACCTGGGCCGAGATCGGGACCGGCTTGGCGAAGGTGCGCTTCTGGCCCTCGAAGCGGCTGTCGGACTGTCCGGCGCTCATCGCCTGGTTCTGCAGCGGGCATTCACCGCCCTTGTCGCAGACCGGGCAGTCCAGCGGGTGGTTGATCAGCAGCAGCTCCATCACCCCGCGCTGTGCCTTCTCGGCCACCGGCGAGGTGAGCTGCGTCTTGACGACCATCCCGTCGGTGCAGGTGATGGTGCAGGAGGCCATCGGCTTGCGCTGGCCCTCCACCTCGACGATGCACTGGCGGCAGGCGCCGGCCGGGTCGAGGAGCGGATGGTCGCAGAACCGCGGGATCTCGATGCCGAGCAGTTCGGCGGCACGGATGACCAGCGTCCCCTTGGGGACCGAGATCTCGATCCCGTCGATGGTGACGGAGACCAGATCTTCTCGCGGCACCGCCGCCTCCCCGCCCGACGAGGGTGCGTTGGTGGTCACGGTCATGCGTTCACCCCCAGGTGAGTGGAGCGCGGCTCGTCGGCCCAGACGGTCGACTTGGCCGGGTCGAACGGACAGCCTCCGCCGGTGATGTGCTGCTCGTACTCCTCGCGGAAGTACTTCAGCGAGGAGAAGATGGGGCTGGCCGCGCCGTCGCCGAGGGCGCAGAAGGACTTGCCGTTGATGTTGTCGGCGATGTCGGCCAGCTTGTCGAGGTCGTCCATGCGCCCCTTGCCGGCCTCCAGGTCGCGCAACAGCTGCACCAGCCAGTACGTGCCCTCGCGGCAGGGTGTGCACTTGCCGCAGGACTCATGCGCGTAGAACTCGGTCCAGCGGGTCACCGCCCGCACCACGCAGGTGGTCTCGTCGAAGCACTGGAGCGCCTTGGTGCCCAGCATCGACCCGGCCGCGCCCACGCCCTCGTAGTCCAGCGGGACGTCCAGGTGCTCCTCGGTGAGCAGCGGGGTGGACGAGCCGCCCGGGGTCCAGAACTTCAGCCGGTGGCCGGGGCGCATCCCGCCGCTCATGTCGAGCAACTGGCGCAGGGTGATCCCGAGCGGGCACTCGAACTGTCCGGGGTTGGCCACATGGCCGGACAGCGAGTAGAGCGTGAAGCCCGGGGACTTCTCGCTGCCCATCGAACGGAACCATTCCTTGCCCTTGTTGAGGATCGCGGGAACCGAGGCGATGGATTCGACGTTGTTCACCACAGTGGGGCATGCGTACAGACCGGCGACCGCGGGGAAGGGGGGCCGCAGCCGGGGCTGGCCACGGCGTCCCTCCAACGAGTCCAGCAGCGCGGTCTCCTCACCACAGATGTACGCGCCGGCGCCCGCGTGCACGGTGATGTCGAGACCGGGAAGTCCGTCCACCCCGAGCTTGTCCCGCCGCCGTTCCGCCGTACCGAGGTAGCCCGCCTCGTACGCCTCGCGAACGGCCTCGTGCAGCCGCCGCAGCACGGGGACGGTTTCGCCGCGCAGATAGATGAAGGCGTGCTCGGAGCGGATGGCATGACAGGCGATGACCATGCCCTCGATGAGCGAGTGCGGATTGGCGTAGAGGAGGGGGATGTCCTTGCAGGTGCCCGGTTCCGACTCATCGGCGTTGACGACGAGATAGTGCGGCTTGCCGTCGCCCTGCGGAATGAACTGCCACTTCATTCCGGTGGGGAAGCCGGCACCGCCGCGTCCGCGCAGACCCGCGTCCTTCACCAGCGCGATCACCGCGTCGGGGTCCATCGCGAGGGCCTTGCGCATGCCCTCGTAGCCCTCGTGCCGCAGATAGGTGCGCAGGGCCCAGGAGTTCGGCTGGTCCCAGAAGGCGGAGAGCACGGGTGCCAGCAGCTTCTCGGGGCTGTGCCCATTGATCTCGGTTGTCACGGTCATCACTCCCCCTCCTCGGCGACCGGACCTGCGGGGTGGTGCGGATCGGAGGCGGAGGTCCGCTGCGGCGCGTCGTGCGAGCTGGGATGCGTCGGCGGCGCCTCGTCCTGCGGGGCGTCCGCGGACCTCGGCGAGACGACCCGGCCGGGCGCGGCCTCCCCCTTGGCCAGCCGCAGCCCGACCAGCGAGGCGGGGCCCGCGGAGCCGCCGGCCTCGACGGCGCCCGGACGGGCGTCGGGGAAGCCGGCCAGGATCCGGGCGGTCTCCTTGTAGGTGCACAGCGGCGCGCCCCGGGTCGGCTCGACGGTCCGGCCCGCCCGCAGATCGTCGACCAGCCCCTTGGCGGACTCGACGGTCTGGTTGTCGAAGAACTCCCAGTTGACCATCACCACGGGTGCGTAGTCGCAGGCCGCGTTGCACTCGATGTGCTCCAGGGTGACCTTGCCGTCGTCGGTGGTCTCCCCGTTGCCCACGCCCAGGTGGCTCTGCAGCTCCTCGAAGATCGCGTCGCCGCCCATCACCGCGCACAGGGTGTTGGTGCACACCCCCACCTGGTAGTCGCCGGAGGGCTTGCGCCGGTACATCGTGTAGAAGGTGGCGACGGCGGTGACCTCGGCGGTGGTCAGCTCCAGCACCTCGGCGCAGAACCGCATGCCGGTGCGGGTGACATGGCCCTCCTCGGACTGCACCAGATGCAGCAGCGGCAGCAGCGCGCTGCGGCTGTCCGGGTAGCGGGCGATCACCTCCCGGGCGTCCGCCTCGAGCCGGGTGCGTACCTCGGCGGGGTAGTCGGGGGCCGGCAGCTCCGGCATCCCCAGCTGAACATCACTCACCGGTCCACTCCTCCCATCACGGGGTCGATGGACGCGACAGCCACGATCACATCGGCGACCTGACCGCCTTCGCACATCGCCGCCACGGCTTGCAGATTGGTGAAGGACGGGTCGCGGAAGTGGACGCGGAACGGGCGGGTGCCGCCGTCGCTGACCATGTGGGCGCCCAGTTCACCCTTGGGCGACTCGATCGCCGCGTACGTCTGTCCGGGCGGCACCCGGAATCCCTCGGTCACCAGCTTGAAGTGGTGGATCAGGGCCTCCATGGAGGTGCCCATGATGTTCTTGATGTGGTCCAGGGAGTTGCCGAGGCCGTCCGGGCCGAGCGCGAGCTGCGCGGGCCAGGCGATCTTCTTGTCCGCGACCATCACCGGACCCGGCTCCAGCCGCTCCAGGCACTGCTCGACGATCCGCAGCGACTGGCGCATCTCCTCCAGCCGGATCAGGAAGCGGCCGTAGGCATCGCAGGTGTCGGCGGTCGGCACCTCGAAGTCATAGGTCTCATAGCCGCAGTACGGATCGGTCTTGCGCAGATCGTGCGGCAGCCCGGTGGCACGCAGTATCGGGCCGGTCACGCCGAGCGCCATGCACCCGGCGAGGTCGAGGTAGCCCACGTCCTGCAGCCGGGCCTTGAAGATCGGGTTCCCGGTGGCGAGCTTGTCGTACTCGGGGAGGTTCTTGCGCATCGTCTTGAGCAGGGCCCGGATCTGGTCCACCGCCCCCGGCGGCAGGTCCTGGGCGAGCCCGCCGGGCCGGATGTACGCGTGGTTCATCCGCAGGCCGGTGACCAGCTCGAAGATGTCCAGGATCAGCTCGCGGTCGCGGAATCCGTAGATCATGATGGTGGTCGCGCCGAGCTCCATACCGCCGGTGGCGATGGCCACCAGATGCGAGGAGAGCCGGTTGAGCTCCATCAGCAGCACCCGGATGACCGAGGCCCGGTCCGGGATCTGGTCCTCGATGCCGAGCAGCTTCTCGACGCCCAGGCAGTACGCCGCCTCGTTGTAGAAGGGCGTCAGATAGTCCATGCGCGTCACGAAGGTGGTGCCCTGCGTCCAGTTCCGGAATTCGAGGTTCTTCTCGATTCCGGTGTGCAGATAACCGATTCCGCAGCGGGCTTCGGTGACCGTCTCGCCGTCGATCTCCAGGATCAGCCGGAGCACCCCATGGGTGGAGGGGTGCTGGGGACCCATGTTGACGATGATCCGCTCGTCGTCGGACTTCGCCGCGGCGGCCACGACCTCGTCCCAGTCGCCGCCGGTGACGGTGTAGACGGTGCCTTCCGTGGTCTCGCGCGCCGAGGCGGAGGACGGCTGCGGCCCGGAGGGCCCCGTTGAGGGGTGGTGGCCGGGTGACGGGTGGGCGTGGGGGGCAGTCATCAGCTGTACGACCTCCGCTGGTCCGGAGCAGGGATCTGGGCGCCCTTGTACTCGACGGGGATGCCGCCGAGCGGGTAGTCCTTGCGTTGCGGGAAGCCCTGCCAGTCGTCGGGCATCATGATCCGCGTCAGCGCGGGATGACCGTCGAAGATCAGGCCGAAGAAGTCGTAGGTCTCGCGCTCATGCCAGTCGTTGGTCGGATAGACATCGACGATCGACGGGATGTGCGGATCGCTGTCGGGGGCGCTCACCTCCAGCCGGACCACCCGGCCATGGGTGAGCGACCGCAGGTGGTAGACAGCGTGCAGCTCGCGGCCCTTGTCGCCGGGGAAGTGCACCCCGCTGACGCCGGTGCACAGCTCGAAGCGGAGCGCCGGGTCGTCGCGCATGGTCCGGGCGACCCGCGGGAGGTGCTCACGGGCGATGTGGAAGGTCAGCTCACCGCGGTCCACGACGGTCTTCTCGATCGCGTTCTCCGGGAGCAGCGACTGCTCCTCGAGCGCGCCCTCGAGTTCGTCGGCGACCTCGTCGAACCAGCCCCCGTACGGCCGGGTGGCCTGGCCGGGCAGCCGTACGGGGCGCACCAGCCCGCCGTAGCCGGTGGTGTCGCCGCCGTTGTTGGCGCCGAACATCCCGCGCTGGACGCGGACGGGCTCGCCCTGGTCGCCACGGTGTCCGGGGAGGTTCTCAGCGTTGAGGTCCTTGTCCGGGTTGACCCCGTTGCCCCCGGGATTGATCCCATTAGCCTCAGTCAACGCCATTCCCCTCCGTTCGCCCCGCTGCGCCAGCAGCTCATGTCACAGCCGCCCACGAGGCGCAGAGGTGCGGCCTTCGTCGCCGTCTGCGGCCCGGTGGCCTCGTGTGCGTCGCTCACCGAAGAAGCCCCTTCATCTCGATCAGCGGCAACGCCTTGAGCGCCGCCTCCTCCGCCTCACGGGCCGCACGCTCGCGATTGACGCCGAGCTTCTCCTCGCGGATCTTCTGGTGCAGCTTGAGGATCGAGTCCATGAGCATCTCGGGGCGCGGCGGACAGCCGGGCAGATAGATGTCGACCGGGACGATGTGATCGACGCCCTGCACGATCGCGTAGTTGTTGAACATCCCTCCGGAGGAGGCGCAGACGCCCATGGAGATGACCCACTTCGGGTTCGGCATCTGGTCGTAAACCTGGCGCAACACCGGGGCCATCTTCTGGCTGACGCGCCCGGCGACGATCATCAGATCGGCCTGGCGGGGCGAGCCGCGGAAGACCTCCATGCCGAAGCGCGCGAGGTCGTAGCGCCCGGCACCCGTGGTCATCATTTCGATGGCACAGCAGGCCAGACCGAAGGTGGCCGGGAAGACGGAGGACTTACGGGCCAGCCCGGCGGCCTGTTCCACGGTGGTGAGCAGGAATCCACTCGGGAGCTTCTCTTCGATACCCATGCGATGTTTCCCCTATCTCCTCTTGAGCCCCTTTAGTCCCACTCCAGGCCACCGCGCCGCCATACGTAGGCATAGGCCACGAAGACGGTGAGCACGAAGAGGAGCATCTCCACGAGCCCGAACAGGCCGAGGGCGTCGAAGGTGACGGCCCAGGGGTAGAGGAAGACGATCTCGATGTCGAAGACGATGAAGAGCATCGCCGTCAGGTAGTACTTGATGGGGAAGCGCCCACCGCCGGACGGATGCGGAGTCGGCTCGATGCCGCACTCATAGGCCTCGAGCTTGGCCCGGTTGTAGCGCTTGGGGCCGATGATCGCGGCCATGAGCACCGAGAAGATCGCAAAACCTGCCCCGAGGGCTCCCAGTACGAGGATGGGCGCGTATGCGTTCACCGTCCTCGCTCCCTTCAGTCGACGATGACTGTTTGGCGGACCGCACGGACATGCCGGTCACCCCACGAAGATCGCGCACATGTGAGGCAGTTCACAAGCCCGTTTCGCCTGCATCCTATGCCCGTCGGTCTGTGATCTGCGACACGGGGTACGACAACGTCTTTGTGATCTCCACCACCTGACGAAGGATCATGAAGTCGGATGAGCGGTGATCTTGTACGTGAAGCATCCGAACGACCACGAGAAGTGACATTCGGAGACGTCATCACAGGTGAGCGCGTTGCGCTCCTACCAAGACATGGTACATACATGCAAATTTGCGATGGACTACGTCGCCTGATAAGCGTCCGCCATCTTCATGGGTGACTCTCATCCCGGGCGTCGATCGATCATGGGTCGATCACCGATTGATCACCGGCTCGCGCACGCGTTCACGAGCGGCTCGGAGCGAGTGAGGTATCCCACGCCCGAACCGGTTGTGGATCTAGATTTCCCGGGAACCCTTTGTACGCGGGCCGCATCGGTGGTAGATCGCCCGCAGACACCGCATGGCCGCCAAATGCCGTGCGTAGAGACATGATCGAGAAATTCGGGCATGGCTGCCGACGAGGCCACGAAGATCGTTTGGTCCGATTTTTGGACGTGTACACGCCAAATGTGGCGCACCCCACTTTTGTTGATCTGGGCCTTAGGGCCCTGGTAGCCAGGGACCTATGTCCCCAGTCGCACACATACCCAGCCACCGGAAGCCCCGCCGTGCCGCCTCCACGCGTGCACTCCGCGCAGGGATGACCGGTGGCTTCCTCACCCTCGCGGTGGCCGGTGCCGCCGTGCCCGCCTCCGCCACGGAGTCCAAGGCCGCCCCGGCCGAGTCCACCCTGGAAATGCCGACCGTCAGCGCCACGCTGGCGAGCACGGCCGCCCAGACCGCCGACGCCACACAGCAGGCCGCGTCCGACTACGAGCTCCAGGCACAGCAGGAGCAGGCGGAGGCCCACGCGAAGATCGCCGCCAAGAAGGCCAAGGCGGAGGCCGACCGTAAGGCGAAGGAAGCCCGGGAGGCGGCCCGTAAGGCGGCCGCCAAGCGTGCGGCCGAGGCCAAGTCCCAGGCGGCGAAGGCGTCGCGCTCCGCCGAGCGCACCACGCTGTCCACCACCAGCGTCAGCAACGCCACCAGCAACGCCACCAGCAACGCCACCGGCAACGCCGCCACGCTGATCAGCTTCCTGAAGGCGCAGCTGGGCAAGGCGTATGTGCTCGGCTCCAGTGGTCCGTCCTCCTACGACTGCTCCGGGCTGACCCAGGCCGCCTTCAAGCAGGTCGGCGTGAGCCTGCCGCGGGTCTCCCAGGACCAGTCCACCACCGGCACCCCGGTCTCGCTGGACTCCCTGCAGCCGGGCGACCTGCTCTACTGGGGCAGCGCAGGCAGCGCGTACCACGTCGGCGTCTACGTCGGTGGCGGCAACTTCATCGGCGCCCAGAACTCGAGCACCGGGATCGTCGAGCGCCCGCTGGACTACGACATGCCCACCGGGGCCGTGCGCGTCCTGTAAGGCGGCGCACGGCCTGGCGGCGCGTCCTACAAGGGCGCACCTCCCGTCATATGGGCCTGGGGCCGCCGTTCCCACCGCGGACGGCGGCCTCACGACCCCATCGCGCGCCTACTGCGCGTAGACCTTCTCCAGGAACTCGCCGAGGAGGTCGTCACTGAGGTGGTGGGCCAGATCCGCCTCGGAGATCATTCCGACCAGCCGCTTGTTCTGGTCGATCACCGGCAGCCTGCGGATCTTGTGCTCCTCCATCTCCCGCAGGACGTCCGTGACATCGGCGTCCGCGGAAATCCAGCGCGGAGTGCCCTTGGCGAGCGCCCCGACGGGCGTCCCGGACGGGTCGGCGCTCTCCGCGATGCATCCGACGACGATGTCGCGGTCGGTCACGATGCCGCACAGCCGCTCGTTGCTGTCGCTGACCGGCAGGGCCCCCACGCCGAGGTCCCGCATCAGCTGGGCGGCGCGCAGCACCGTCTCGTTCTCCGGAAGCCACTGCGCGCCCGGGTGCATGATGTCCGCTGCCTTCGTCATGGTGTACCTCCTGCCAGGCCCACCGGCGGTGGAACCGGCCCTGTGAGCCGCATCGATCCGGCGTCACCGCGGCTGACGCGCACGGCGCCCCCTGCCTTCATTGTCACCACCGCCCCCCGGCGACGTCATGTCGAGCCCGGCGGCGGCTGTCGGTGCCCGGTGCCAGACTGAGTAACGAGGCAATCCCGGACAGAACGAGGCAATCGCTAGCACAACTTCCCGCGTCTTCGCGCTCGACCGTCGAAGGAGCGCCCATGCTCACCACCGATTACGTCCCCGGCGCCCCCAACTGGCTCGATCTGGGCGCCCCCGACACCGAAGCGGCCGTGGCCTTCTACGGCTCCCTGATGGGCTGGCGCTTCGAGTCGGCCGGCCCCGAGGCAGGCGGGTACGGCTTCTTCACCCTGGGCCGCAAGACCGTCGCGGCCGTCGGGCCGCTCACCGAGGAGGGCGCACGGTCCGCCTGGACGCCGTATTTCCACACCCGTGACGCCGAGGAGACCGCGCGGACCGTCGAGCAGTCGGGCGGCACGGTGCGGCTCGCTCCCTTCGACGTCTTCGAGGAGGGGCGGATGGCCCAGTTCACCGACCCCGGCGGCGCCCGCTTCGCCATCTGGCAGCCCGGCAGGACGGCGGGGCTGGACGCGGTCAACGACCCCGGCACCCTGTGCTGGACCGAGCTGCACTCCCCCGATCCCCCCAGGGACCTGGCCTTCTACCGCAAGGTCTTCGGCTGGGACGCCGAGGAGATGTCCTTCCCCGGCGGGGCGTACACGGTGCTGATGACCACCGGCGCCGGCCGGGAGGGCTCCTTCGGCGGCGTCGCCCAGCTCCAGGAGGGGCATTCGACACCCCCGCAGTGGCTGCCGTACTTCGAGGTGGCGGACTGCGACGCGGTGGTGGCCAAGGGACAGGACCTGGGCGGTTCGGTGCTGATGCCGGCCATGTCGGCCGAGGGGATCGGCCGGATGGCCTGGCTGGCGGATGTGGTCCGGGCGCCGTTCGGCGTCATCGCGAGCGGCGGCCCGGGCGCCTGAGCGCCCCGCTGGAGTGCCCCAATACGCCGTCGGCCGTCTGCGGCGCCGCCGTGGCTGGTCGCGCCCCGCGGCGGAGCCGCATATTGATACGGCCCCGCGCCCTTCGGGGCGCCGGCCGCCCTTCGGTCGAGCCGAGGCCCTTACGGGGCCGTCAGGCTCGCGGGGTCACCTTGGTGAGGCCGTTGATGATGCGGTCCATCGCATCGCCGCCCGTCGGATCCGTCAGATTCGCCAGCAGCTTGAGGGTGAACCGCATCAGCATCGGATGCGTCAGCCCGCGCTGTGCCGCCAGCTTCATGACCTTCGGATTGCCGATCAGCTTCACGAACGCCCGGCCCAGCGTGTAATAGCCGCCGTAGGTGTCCTTGAGGACCTTCGGGTAGCGCTGGAGGGCCAGTTCGCGCTGGGGGGCGGTGGCGCGGGCATGGGCCTGGACGATCACGTCCGCGGCGATCTGTCCGGATTCCATCGCATAGGCGATGCCCTCGCCGTTGAACGGGTTGACCATGCCGCCCGCGTCGCCGACGAGCAGCAGCCCGCGGGTGTAGTGCGGCTGCCGGTTGAAGGCCATCGGGAGGGCGGCGCCGCGGATCGGGCCGGTCATGTTCTCCGGGGTGTAGCCCCAGTCCTCCGGCATCGACGCGCACCACGCCTTGAGGACCTCGCGCCAGTCGAGCTCCTTGAAGGAGGACGAGGTGTTGAGGACGCCCAGGCCCACATTGCTCGTGCCGTCGCCCATGCCGAAGATCCAGCCGTAGCCGGGCAGCAGCCGGTCCTGCGCACCGCGCCGGTCCCACAACTCCAGCCAGGACTCCAGGTAGTCGTCGTCATGGCGGGGCGACGTGAAGTACGTCCGCACCGCCACGCCCATCGGACGGTCCTCGCGCCGGTGCAGCCCCATGGCGAGCGAGAGCCGGGTGGAGTTGCCGTCGGCGGCGACCACCAGGGGCGCGTGGAAGGTGACGGGCGTCTTCTCCTCGCCCAGCTTCGCGTGGACCCCGGTGATCCGGCCGGTGCGCTCGTCGGTGATCGGGGCGCCCACATTGCAGCGCTCGTACAGCCGGGCCCCGGCCTTCTGCCCCTGCCGCGCCAGCTGCTCGTCGAAGTCGTCGCGCTTACGGACCAGGCCGTAGTTGGGGTACGCGGCCAGATCCGGCCAGTCGAGCTGCAGCCGCACCCCGCCGGCGATGATCCGCAGGCCCCGGTTGCGCAGCCAGCCCGCCTCCTCGGAGATGTCGATGCCCATGGCCACGAGCTGCTTGGTGGCGCGCGGGGTCAGGCCGTCACCGCACACCTTCTCGCGCGGAAAGGCCGTCTTCTCCAGCAGCAGCACATCCAGCCCCGCCTTGGCGAGGTGGTACGCGGTGGTGGAGCCGGCCGGTCCGGCGCCGACGACGATCACATCGGCGCTGCGCTCCGAGATCCCAAAGGACGCGCTCTCGGTGGGTGCGGTCTCGCTCACGCGGGGTCTCCCCAAGCCTCGGTAACAGCGTGCCGGTCACGCCGGGCACTGGACACCTGCAGTCTATGGGGGGCGTAACTCCGGCACTCGCGAAGGGGCGCGAAGGGGCGCAAGGAGCCGTCCCCCGCGGCCCGGCCGGTGGCCGCCCGTGGCCGCCTTACGGCTCGTAGGCCGCCGTTACGGCCCGTACGCCGCGTTCGTGGCCGCCTTACGGCTTGTACGCCCGGTGGAGGGCCACCACGCCGCCGGTGAGGTTGCGCCAGGCCGGCCGCTCCCAGCCCGCCGCCCGCAGCCGAGCGGCGAGACGGGGCTGATCCGGCCAGGTGCGGATGGACTCGGCGAGGTAGACATACGCGTCCGGGTTGCTGCTGACCGACGTCGCGATCGGCGGCAGCGCGCGCATCAGATACTCGCTGTAGACGGTGCGGAACGGCTCCCATGTGGGGTGGCTGAACTCGCAGATGACGACCCGTCCGCCGGGCCGGGTCACCCGCAGCATCTCGCGCAGCGCCCCCTGCGTGTCCTGGATGTTGCGCAGCCCGAAGGAGATCGTGACGGCGTCGAAGACCCCGTCCGCGAAGGGCAGCCGGGTCGCGTCGCCCGCCGTCAGCGGCAGCCGCGGATGGCGCTTCTTGCCCTCCCGGAGCATCCCGAGCGAGAAGTCGCACGGCACCACGTACGCGCCCGCCGCCTGGAAGGGCAGCGAGGACGTCCCCGTACCGGCGGCGAGGTCGAGCACCCGCTCACCGGCGCGCGCGTCCACGGCCCGGGCGACCGCCTTGCGCCACAGCCGGGCCTGCCCGAGCGACAGCACATCGTTGGTGAGGTCGTATTTGGCCGCCACGCCGTCGAACATGGCGGCGACTTCGTGCGGCTGCTTGTCCAGGGATGCTCGGCTCACGCCCCCATTGTTCACCTCCCGCGCCCCGCGCCCCCGCCCGGGGCCCGGCGTGCCTCAGCGGCGCCGGTGCACCAGCCGCCCCGCCACCACCGTGGCCAGGCACGCGCCGTCCGCGTCGAAGACGGCCAGGTCCGCGCGGCCGTCCGGGGCGAGGACGGGCGGCCGGGGCCGGTCCAGGACGGCGATGCCGCCCCGGTGGGCGGCCGCGCGCAGCTCGGCGTCGCCGAGGTGGTGCGCGAGAACGGCGGTCGCGCCCCGCCGCAGCAGGGCATGGATCCGCTCCCGCGGGCTGGGCGCGTCGGGCACCGGGCCCTCGTGGACGAGGGCGGGGCCGAGCTCCCCGGGCCACTCCCGCACCCGGGCCCGCGGATAGGCCCGCCGCAGCTCCTCCAGGGGGCCGATGGCCGCGATGCGGTCGCCGTCGACCGCGACGGCGGCCTCGTGCAGCGGCGCCGCGTCGTGGGGGGTGCACCGGACGACGGGCGCCGCGTGGAGCGTGAGCATCAGGACGCCTGGATCACCATCAGCTCGGGGTGGGCCGTGCCACCGTCGATCGCCGTCGAGGACAGATGCGAGACGACGTGGTCGTCGACCGGGTCGTTCGCCGGGTCGTCGTGCACCACCAGGTGCTCGTACGTCGTCGCACGCTGCGCGGGGACCCGGCCGGCCGCGCGGATGAGGTGGAGCAGCTCCATCCGGTTGGAGCGGTGGCGGGCGCCCGCCGAGGAGACCACGTTCTCCTCCAGCATCACCGAGCCGAGGTCGTCCGCCCCGTAGTGCAGGGCCAGCTGGCCGGCCTCCTTGCCGACGGTCAGCCAGGAACCCTGGATATGGGCGACGTTGTCGAGGAAGAGCCGGGCGATGGCGATCATCCGCAGGTACTCGAAGACGGTCGCCTGCGTCTGGCCCTTCAGGTGGTTGTTCTCGGGCTGGTAGGTGTACGGGATGAAGGCGCGGAAGCCGCCCGTACGGTCCTGCACGTCACGGATCATGCGGAGGTGCTCGATCCGCTCGGCGTTGGTCTCGCCGGTGCCCATCAGCATGGTGGAGGTGGACTCCACGCCGAGGTTATGGGCGATCTCCATGATCTCCAGCCAGCGCTCGCCGGACTCCTTCAGCGGTGCGATGGCCTTGCGCGGCCGTTCCGGCAGCAGCTCGGCGCCCGCGCCGGCGAAGGAGTCGAGACCGGCCGCGTGGATACGGCGGATGGCCTCCTCGGCCGAGACGCCCGAGATCCGCGCCATGTGCTCGACCTCGGACGCCCCCAGCGAGTGGATCACCAGCTGCGGGAACGCCTTCTTGATGGCCGAGAAGTGCTTCTCGTAGTACTCCACGCCGTAGTCCGGGTGGTGGCCGCCCTGGAACATGATCTGCGTGCCGCCCAGCTCGACCGTCTCCGCGCAGCGCCGCAGGATGTCGTCGAGATCGCGGCTCCAGCCCTTCGCCGTGTCCTTCGGCGCGGCGTAGAAGGCGCAGAACTTGCACGCCGTGACGCAGACGTTGGTGTAGTTGATGTTCCGTTCGATGATGTACGTCGCGATGTGCTCGGTGCCCGCGTAGCGACGGCGCCGGACCGCGTCGGCGGCGGCCCCCAGCGCGTGCAGCGGAGCCGAACGGTAAAGGTCGAGCGCCTCTTGTGGGGTGATCCGACCCCCGTCGGCGGCGCGGTCGAGGACTACCTGCACCTCTGCGTTTGCGGTCACCGGGGCGTACCTTTCGGAGGTTTATGGGTGGACCGACCCAGCGTACGCCAGCGCCTGTACGCCAGTACGAGTACGGGGCGGGCACATCAGCGCACCCCGCCCCCGCTCATTCCAGCTTGCGCAGAGTGCCCGTGGGGTCACCCGCCTGGTCGTCCTTCGCCTGGTAGCTGAGCGCCCCGTCGGAGGTGAGGGTGAACCGCTCGTCCGTCGAGGCGTCGCTGCACCCCTGCTGGGGTTCGGAACCCTTCAGGCGCGCGTCGAGGTGGAGTTGTTTCGGGGCCGCCGAGACCAGCTTCCAGGTGCTGTCGCAGCGCAGCACCGACAGCTTGACCCGGCCGCTGGCGACGTCCTGCCCGGTCCGCCCCTGCCGGAAGGTGATGGTCAAGGTGCCCACCGGGATACCCGAGTCGGAGGTCAGATCGCCCTGCCAGGTGCCGAGGAACGCCTTGGGCACGGCACCCTTCCCGGAGCCGTCGTGCGCTCCGTCTCCCGGGTTCCGTCCGGTGGCGGAGGGGCGGGGGTCCGCGGCGCCCTGGTCGTTGTTGTCGCCGGAGCCGCCGGGCAGCACCTTGAAGAGCACGGCGGCGGTCGTCGCGACGGCCAGCGCGCCCGCGACGGACAGCACCAGCGTGCAGCTCAGCGCCTTGGGGCGCTTCTTACCGCCGACGGCGGCGGAGAGCGCGACACTGCGGCCGCCCGGTTTCGACGACGGCGGGGAGGGGAGCGGAGGTCCGGGGTGGTCCTTCGGGGGCAGCCCGTTGGCGTACGACGGGTCGGGCGGGCCGAAGGCGCCCAGCAGGGGTGAGACCGGGGCCGGGGTGGGCGGCGGGGTCGGTGAGTCCGCGGCGGGCGGCTGGGTGGTGGAGGGCTCGGCGGCGGGTGGCTCCGTGGCCGACGGCTCGGCCGAGGACGGCCCTATGGATGACGGCCCTCTAGCGGACTGTCCTATAGCGGACGGCCCTATGGCGGGCGGCTCGGCCACGCTCGGCGGGGCCACGGCCTCCGCCTCCAGGTCGAGCAGCTCCACCACCTGTCGGCTCACCCGCTCCACCAGCGCCCCCGGCAGCCAGCCCGGCCGTGCGAGCCCCGAGGCGCCGTCCTCCGGGGCGAGGCGCCGTACGATCCGCTCGGGGGTGGGGCGGTCGGCCGGGTTCTTGGCGAGGCACGCGGCGACCAGATCGCGCAGCTCCCCCGTCAGCTCGGGGCCGAGCCGGGGCTCGTCGTGCACCACCTTGTAGAGCAGCGCGGCCGAAGTGTCGCCCGGGAACGGCGGCTTGCCCGTCGCCGCGTACGCCAGCACCGCGCCCAGGGAGAAGACATCGGCCGCGCCCTCGACGCCCTCGCCCAGGATCTGCTCGGGCGCCATATAGCCGGGCGAGCCGATGGAGGCGCCGGTCGAGGTCAGCGACACCGTGCCCTCGGTGGCCCGGGCGATGCCGAAGTCGATCAGACGCGGACCGTCGAGCGCGAGCAGCACATTGGACGGCTTGACGTCGCGGTGGACCAGGCCGAGGGCGTGCACCGCGGCCAGTGCCTCGGCGAGCCCCGCGCCCAGGGCCCGCACCGCCGACTCGGGCAACGGCCCCTCGTCGGACACCGCCTGGTTGAGCGGAGGGCCCGCGACATAGCCGGTGGCCACCCACGGAATGCGCGCCTCCGGGTCGGCGTCCAGGACCGGCGCGGTAAAGGCGCCGCCGACCCGGCGCGCGGCGTCGACCTCACGTCGGAAGCGGGCGCGGAACTCCTCGTCCAGCGCGAAATGGGCGTGCACAACCTTCACCGCTACCGTGCGCCCGCCCGCGCTGCGTCCCACAAAGACCCGGCCCATCCCGCCCGAACCGAGCCGTCCGAGCAGCCGGTACGCGCCGATGACCTGCGGATCGTCCGCTCCCAGCGGATCCATCGCGTTGCCTCCCCCTCCGTGCGCCGGTCCAGCTTAGGGGGTGTTCCCGCCATCCACGCAGGTCGGTGCGGTCCGGAAGGTCAGGTCAGGTCAGGTCAGCAGATCGACCCGGACGTCCGCCGGGTATCCGGTCGTCGGACCCGTACGGCGGGCGAACTCCGCGATGCCCTGCAACTGCTCCGCGCCGAGGCTGAAGTCGAGGGTGGTGAAGTAGCGCTCCAGCACCGACGCCTCGAGCTGCTCCCAGCGCGCCGCCTGCTCGGCGACCTTGCCGACCTCTTCCAGGGAGACGTTCCGCGACTCCAGGAACGCCTGGTGTACGCCCCGGACGATCTCCGGCTCCCGCTCCAGGTACTCGCGGCGGGCCGCCCACACCGCGAAGACAAAGGGGAGCCCGGTCCACTCCTTCCACATCTGACCCAGGTCGTGGACCTGGAGGCCCAGGCGGGGCGCGTCGTGGAGATTGGCCCGCAGCGCGGCGTCGCCGATCAGCACCGCCGCCTCGGCCTCCTGCATCATCAGGCTGAGGTCGGGCGGACAGGTGTAGTAGTCGGGAGCGAGCCCGTACCGCTCGGCGAGCAGGAGCTGAGCCAGGCGTACGGAGGTGCGCGAGGCGGAACCGAGTGCGACGCGCGCCCCGTTCAGCTGCTCCAGCGGCACCTGCGAGACGATCACGCAGGACATCACGGGCCCGTCGCAGCCCACCGCGATGTCGGGGAGCGCGACGAGATCGTCCGCATTGCGCAGATACTCCACCAGGCTGATCGGGCCGATGTCGAGATCGCCACGGACCAGCAGGTCGTTGAGGGCGTCGGGAGATGCCTTGGTGAGCTCGAAATCCAGGAGCGATCCGGTCCTGGCGAGGCCCCAGTACAACGGCATGCAATTGAGGTACTGGATGTGCCCCACTTTTGGCCGGGTGAGCCGATGACCGACAGAGGGCCTGATGCTTTCGGAGGCGTCCTGGGTACTCCGCGAGGGGGAACTCGGTGAATTGTCCACGTCTCGGAGGCTAGCCCCGCTCACCCCCGGGAATGGCGGCGGGGTGGTCGGCCGACCTTGCGCTGACCGACCGGTAAGCGCTCGACCTGCGATCTTATCCATCCTGGAAGCCAGGGAAACCCCTCGTTTTCGTGATCTTCGGCTCTTTCCTCGTGCACACGGAGCGTGCTAGGCTCGCCGCAAGTTGCAGTTTGGTTTCCTTGCAGTACAGAGCCTGCGGAGCATGTAACCGCGGGCTTTTGTAGTTTTCAGACTTCTTGCAGGTTCTGGAGCAGGGCAACCCTTTGGCCCAAGGAGGGCTTATGGCTACCGGAACCGTCAAGTGGTTCAACGCCGAGAAGGGCTTCGGCTTCATCGCCCAAGACGGCGGCGGCCCCGATGTCTTCGTTCACTACTCCGCGATCAACGCGACCGGCTTCCGTTCTCTTGAGGAGAACCAGGCCGTGACCTTCGACGTCACTCAGGGTCCGAAGGGCCCCCAGGCGGAGAACGTCAGCCCCGTCTGATCCAACAGCACCACCTAAGGAGCCCTGCTCCCCGCCTGGCGGGGAAGCGGGGCTCCTGCCTTTCTGCCTCTTCTCTGGCTTCTCTGACTTCTCTGGCTTTGCTGCCTGTTCTGCCTTTCCCGGAGGCTCGCGGGGCCGGTCAGTCCTCCAGCAGCCGGAAGTCGGCGAAGTCGAAGCCCGGGGAGACCACACAGCTCACCAGGACCTCCTCGTCCGCCGCCGGACGGGCCGACTGCCAGGTGCCCGGCGGGACGACGGCCTGGGGGCGCTGGCCGGAGGCGATATCGGGGCCCAGGACCAGCTCCGTGGGGGCCGCCTCCGGGCCGTCGCCCGTACCGCCCAGCCGGAGCCGCAGCGGGCCGCCGCTGTGCCACAGCCACAGCTCGGCCGAACGCACCACATGCCAGCGGGACTCCTCACCGGGACTCAGCAGGAAGTAGATCGCCGTGGCCGTCGCGCGCTCGCCCTCATACCCCGGCGGCCGCACCGTGACATCGCTGCGCCAGGTCTCCCGGTACCAGCCGCCCTCCGGATGGGGCTCGAGAGCAAGCCATTCGGCTGTCGCGGGCCGCCGGGTCGTGGTCATGTCCCTCACCGCTTTCACAGTCCGTCCGGGCCGTCGAGGATAGCCCGTAAGGCGCTCGCGCCGTCCTCGACTCACGGCGCTCACGCCCTCCTGAAGGGGCTCGCGCCGTCCTTAAGGTGCTCACGCCGCGTAGGGGTCCAGCGACGCACCGCTGACGCAACGCCCTGATCGGGCTACGGTTTTGACCATGGGGCGCGGGCGGCGGACGGTGACGGTGCACCATGTACGGGCCGCGCTGCGCGGTGCGCAGCGGCTCGGCCTCGACACCGTCCCCCTGCTGCAACGGGCCCGGATACCCCCGCTGTTGCTCACCGACGACCGCGCCCGCGTCTCCCCCGAGCAGTTCGCCCGGCTGGTGCGCGCCCTGCACCGGGCCACCGGGGACGAGTTCCTGGGGCTGGGGACCATCCGCAGCCGCCCCGGCACCTTCGCGATGATGTGCTACGCCTCGCTGGGCTGCCCCGACCTCGGCACGGCGGTGGAGCGCGGGGCCCGCTTCTACCGGCTCTTCCCCGGCGGACCCAATCTGGCCCTGGAGCGCGGCGCGGGCCACGGCCGGGAGGCGGTGTTGGCCCTGCGCGGCGGGCTGGGCCCGCATGCGGACGGCCTTACGGCGGCCGAGCACCACATCGTGGCCGAATGGCTCATGCTCATCTGGCACCGGCTCGCCGGCTGGCTGATCGGGCGCCGGATCCCGCTGCTGTGGGCCCAGTTCGCCTATCTCCCGCCCCCGTACGCCGACGACTACGAGCCGCTCTTCGGCTGCCCGCCCCGCTTCGGCGCACCGCGCACCGCGGCCGGTTTCGACCGGCGCTGGCTGACCGCCCCGGTCGTCCAGGACGAGTCCACGCTCCAGACGCTGCTGCGGCACGCGCCCGCCGGGCTGCTCAGCCGCCGCGCCTACGGGACGACCGTCGCCGAGCAGGTGCGGCACGCGCTCACCGGGGCCCTACGGGCGCGCGGCGGCCGGGCGATGAGCCCACGCGGCCGGCGCACCGCGCGGCTCCCGGAGCTTCCCGAGGTCGCCGCCCGGCTGGCGGTCAGCCCGGCGACGCTGCGGCGGCGGCTGCGAGAGGAGGGCACGTCCTTCCAGGAGCTCAAGGACACCGTGCGGCGTGACGAGGCGGTCAGCAGCCTGGCCGAAGGGGGCGAACCCATCGCCGACCTGGCCGCGCGGCTGGGCTTCTCCGAGGACACGGCGTTCCACCGGGCGTTCCGGCGCTGGACCGGGTCAACTCCGGGCGCATTCCGGCATGAGACATGGAGTCAGCAAATCTGAGCGCCGCGGTCAGCCACAGACATTCCGCCCGTCCTTACGGTCCTCCCACAGCGACTCGGCACCACCAGAGCGCCCCCGCACCGTTGGGAGAGCCGTATGCGCATCCGCACCACCGTGCTCGCCACCCTCGCCGCACTGGCCCTGGCCTCGGCGCCACCCGCCGCCGCGGCCGTACCGGGCGCCCCGGCCGCCGGCACCGGCAGACCCGGTGACATCGTCACCTCCGCCCCCACCGCCTTCCGGACCCTGCCCGGGGTGCCGACCGCGACCAGGGCATGGCACATCACCTACCGCTCGACCACCGCCACCGGCCGCCCCGACGTCGTCTCCGGCACGGTCGTCGTCCCCGACGACGGCAAACAGGGCCCCCGGCCGCTCCTCACCTGGGGCATCGGCGCCGTCGGCCTCTCCGACGACTGCGCGGTCTCCGGCCGGTTCCCGCAGGGCACCTCGATCGAGGCCCGGCTGATCGACCTCGCGCTGCGCCGCGGCTGGGCCGTCGCCGTCACCGACTACGAGGGCCTGGGCACCCCGGGCGACCACACCTATACGGCCGGCCGGTCCGAGGGCCATGCCGTCCTGGACGCGGCGCGCGCCGCCCAGCGCCTTCCGGAGGCGGGGCTCTCACCGGATGCTCCCGTCGGCATCATGGGCTACTCCCAGGGCGGCCAGGCGGCCGGCTGGGCCGCCGAACTGCACGCCTCCTACGCCCCCGAGTTGCGGCTGAAGGGCACGGTCGCCGGAGGCGTGCCGGCCGATCTCCCCACGACGCTCGACTACAACGACGGCGGAGCCGGCGCCGGGCTCGCCCTTATGGCGCTCACCGGACAGGACGCGGCGTTCCCCGCGCTGCGGCTCGACGCGTACCTCAACGACCGGGGCCGCGGCTATGTGGACTTCATGAAGCGGAACTGCGTGGCCCTCAGCACCATCGCGGGGCTCTTCCAGCGCATGTCCGAGGTGATCGTAAGGGACCCGCTCACCAGTCCGGCCTGGCAACTCGCGCTGCGGTCCTCGTACTTGGGCACCCGCTCCCCCGACCGCCCCGTCTACCTCTACCAGGGCTTGGTGGACGAGCTGATCCCGTACCGGGTCGGCGAGGCGCTGCGCACTCGCTGGTGCGCCCGGGGCGTGCCGGTGGAGTGGCGGGACTATCCGCTCGACCATGTCACCACGGCGCTGACCGGGATCCCGGCGGCCCTGGACTGGATGGCCGGGCGGCTGGCGGACGAGCCGACGCGGGGCAACTGCACCGCCTGACGCCCGCCTGAGGCCACACCGACCCGCACCTCAGCCGATCCGCGCCTCAGCCCATCCGGGCTCCAGCCGGCCCGAGCGCGTCAGCCGACCCACGCCTCACCCGACCCGCTCGGGCGACCATCCCGTCCCCTGGAGCAAGTTCCCCAGCCCGGCCCAGGCGAAGTTCATCAGGGTGGCCGCGGCCTCCTTGGCCGAGTGCCCGCCCGCTCTTCCGTCCCCCGCCCAGTCCGCGAGCGATTCGGCCGCGCCCACCAGCGCGTGCGCGAGCCCGGACACCTCGGTGCCCGCGAGGGTCCGGGCGCGCGCCGCGCCGCGGGCGTGCTCCCGCGCCGCCGCCCCTATCAGCTGCGTCACGAACTCCACGATCTCCGCCCGCATCGCGGCCACTTCACGCGCGTAGGGCTGCCCATGCGTACGGGCCTGCACATGCAACAGCGTCCAGCCGTCGGGATGTTCGGCCGCATGCGCGAAGAAGCCGCTCAGCCCGCTCCACAACTGCCGGTCGGCGGGCGCGTCCCGCTCCACGGCGGCGCGCACCGTGGCCACCAGCGCCGCGGCCTCCCGCCGTATGCACGCCGTGAACAGCTCTTCCTTGGAGTTGAGATAGAGATAGACCAGCGGTTTGGAAACCCCGGCCAGCTCGGCGATGTCGTCCATCGAGGCGTTCTGATAGCCGCTGCGCGCGAAGGCCCGTACCCCCGCGTCCAGCATCTGCTGCTCCCGCACCGCCCGTGGTACGCGCTTGCCCCCGTCGCCCCGCCCAAGCAGGCCGCCCCCTTCGATCGTGCCCCCGCACACATATCGCGGTTAAGCCTACGTGGGACCACTGTCGGCGCTCTTGCCACGGCCGCCCGCCGACATCAAAGTTTCAACTGACCACGCACCGTGCCCCGTTCAGCTCCGTACGCAGCACCGCGAAGGAGAACGAACGATGCCGAACCGCCGCAGAGCCGTCGCCGCGCTCACCGCGCTGGCCGCCGCGCCGCTCCTGACATCCACCGCCGAAGCCCGCTCCCGGGAGCCCGGCCCCTCGAAGGACCGTCCCGCGGAAGCCCTTGCCGGACGCCGGACGACCGCCCGCGCGCGCCTCATCGCCGCGGACCGCGTCAGCGAGCGCGTCCTCGACCTGACGATCGACTCCCCCGCCCTGGGCCGCGAGGGCCATGCCCGCGTCCTCCTCCCCACCGGCTACGACCACCGGCCCCACCACCGCTGGCCCGTCCTCTACCTGCTCCACGGCTGCTGCGATCCGGGCCCCGGCTGGGAGGCGTGGACCCGCAACACCGATGTCGAGGCCATCACCGCCGGCACCCCGGCCCTGATCGTCTCCCCCGAGGGCGGCCCCGCCGGCTTCTACTCCAACTGGTGGAACGGCGGCCACTACGGCCCGCCCGCCTGGGAGACCTTCCACCTGGCCGAGTTGCGCCCCCTCTTGGAGCGCGCCCTACGGGCCAACGGCCGCCGTGCGATCGCCGGCCTGTCCATGGGCGGCTTCGGCGCCCTGTCCTACGCCGCCCGCCACCCCCGCCTCTTCCGCGCGGCGGCGTCCTTCAGCGGTGTCATCCACACCACCCTGGATCCCGCCGGCATCCAAGGCATCCTTACGGGCCAGGGCGCCGACCCGACAGCCCTGTGGGGAGACCCCGCCGCCCAGTCCGCGCTCTGGGACGCCCACAACCCGTACGCCCTCATCCCCCGGCTCCCCCGCGGCTACCCGCTCTACCTCGCCTGCGGAAACGGCACCCCCGGCCCCCTCGACCCACCGGACCGCCCCGAGGACACCCTGGAGCGCGGTCTCGGCGAAATGGCCCAGCGCTATGTGCGCCGCGCCCGCGTCCACGGCCTGGCCGTCACCGCCCACCTCTACGGCCCCGGCACCCACACCTGGCCCTACTGGGAGCGCGAGCTCACCCGGGCCCTGCCCCTCCTCACCGCCCCGCTCACCTGACGCCGGGGTTTGCTACGGTCGAAAACAACCCGACGAGACGCGCCGTACCGGGCCCCGCAAAGACGACGCACCCCGTAACGAGAGACTTCACGGAGGTGCCGTCATGGCATGGGTCCTGCTGCTCACCGCCGGACTGTTCGAAATCTGCTGGTCGATCGGCATGAAGCTGAGCGACGGCTTCACCCGGCTGTGGCCCAGCGTGTTCACCGTCGCCGGTCTGATCGTGAGCATGGGACTGCTGAGCGTGGCGGTGAAGAGCCTGCCCATCGGCACGGCCTACGGCGTCTGGGTCGGCATCGGCGCCGTAGGCACCGCACTGCTGGGCATGATCCTCTTCCATGAACCGGTCACCCCGGCCCGGATCTTCTTCCTGCTCCTGCTGGTGGTGGCCATCGTGGGGCTGGAGGCCACGGCGGGCGAGTGAACAACGCGGTGCCCCCGGACCTTCGTGAGGTCCGGGGGCACCGTTTGTCGCTGTGCAGGGGTTACGCGGCGGCGAGCCGGCGCTCCGGCTCGTCGTAGTCGTCCAGCGGGGAGGCGCTGGCGTGGGCGTACGCCTCGTGGTCGAGGATCTTCTCGCGGGCCGAGACGATCACCGGGATCAGCGCCTGGCCGGCCACGTTCGTGGCGGTCCGCATCATGTCCAGCACCGGGTCGATGGCCATCAGCAGGCCGACGCCCTCCAGGGGGAGGCCCAGGGTGGAGAGGGTCAGGGTCAGCATGACCGTGGCGCCCGTAAGGCCGGCGGTGGCGGCGGAGCCGATGACCGAGACGAAGGCGATCAGGAGGTAGTCGCCGATGCCGAGGTGGACGTCGAAGATCTGGGCGATGAAGATCGCGGCGATCGCCGGGTAGATCGAGGCGCAGCCGTCCATCTTCGTCGTCGAGCCGAAGGGCACCGCGAAGGAGGCGTACTCCTTGGGGACGCCCAGCCGCTCGGTGACCTTCTGGGTCAGCGGCATGGTGCCGACCGAGGAGCGGGAGACGAAGGCGAGCTGGATGGCGGGCCAGGCACCCTTGAAGAAGCTCAGGGGGTTGACCTTGGCGACCGTCGCGAGCAGCAGCGGGTAGACGCCGAACATCACCAGCGCGCAGCCGATGTAGATGTCGGCGGTGAAGGTCGCGTACTTGCCGATCAGGTTCCAGCCGTAGTCGGCGATGGCGGTGCCGATGAGGCCGAGGGTGCCCAGCGGGGCGAGGCGGATGACCCACCACAGGGCCTTCTGGAGCAGTTCGAGCACCGACTGGCTCAGGGTGAGGATCGGCTGGGCCTTCTCGCCGAGCTGGAGGGCCGCGACGCCCGCGACGGCGGCGATGAAGACGATCTGCAGGACGTTCAGCTCGGTGAACGGGGTGATGACGTCGGTCGGCACGATCCCGGTGAGGAAGTCCAGCCAGGAGCCCGCGTGGTCGGGCTTGGCGCCGTCCTTGGGGGTCAGATCGGTACCGGCGCCCGGGTTGGTGATCAGGCCGATCGCGAGGCCGATGGCGACGGCTATGAGCGAGGTGGCCATGAACCACAGCAGGGTGCGGGTCGCCAGCCGGGCGGCGTTGTTGACGTTCCGCAGATTGGTGATCGAGATCAGGATCGCGAAGAACACCAGCGGGGCGACGGCCAGCTTCAGCAGCTGGACGAAGATCGAGCCGATCTTGTCGAGCGTGGTGACCAGCCAGCCGACATCACCGCTGCGGGCGATCCAGCCCAGCACCACACCGAGGACGAGGCCCAGCAGGATCTGTGCCCAGAAGGGCACCTTGGGCAGGCGGAAGGACGACGGCCCCTGGGGGGACGCCTTGAGGGCGGACGACAACGGACACACTCCGGTGGAGGTAAGAGGGCGGGAGAAAGCCAGGAGTCCGTACGGGATCTCCGGCCGCTGCGCGTGAGGTCGATCAGCGGCGACGACAGGCCGCGGACAGGCAGCGGCAAAGATCGATGTGCAGGCGCGCCACGAGCGGAACGCTCGCGGTGATGAGGGGCGCGGCTGCTGTCTTCATGACAAGTACATTAACACCGCCGCTTTGGGGCACCCAAAGGAAATCTTTGACTTCTGGCGGCTTCCGAGGGCTCCTGACGGCTCCTGAGGGGCCGAAAGACATCAACGCCCCCTGTGCCAACGGAAGCTGGCGCAGGGAGCGTCGGTGGAGTGTGTGGGGTGGTGTGAGGAGGGTTACAGTCCGGCGCGGGTCAGACGCCGTCCTCCTGGCTCTGGTTCGCCGCCAGCCGCTCCTTGGCGCGGTCCACCTTCTCGGCGACCTGGACGGCCACGGCGTCCCGCTGCCTGCGCAGCATCACCCAGCTGAGCGGCGCGGAGACGACCAGCGCGAGCAGCGCCACCCAGAAGAGGTTGGAGCTGCCGAGGCCGGAGGGCAGCACCCGGACGTAGACCAGGCCCCAGATGGCCAGGAACGAGCCGACGAAGATTCCCAGGCGCATGAGGGTGTAGCGGAACATGGCACTCGGCGTGAAGGACACGACTCGTCCTCTCTCCTGGGAACTCTGCTGGGCGTTCTGCCGGAACTGGTGCTGGGAAAAACTGTCCTCCCAGTGAACCACGGCCGGTTTCTGATCAATTCAGCGGCAGCCACATGGTGACGTCGTCCCGGAAGTCGTCGTCCGCGACCCTGATCGCGGCGGGCGCCCGCCCGACCTCCTTGTAGCCGCACGCCTCGTAGAAGCGGTCCGCCCCGGTGCCGCCGCGGCAGGTGAGCCGTATCCCCCGGATGCCGTCCATATCGCGCGCGGCGTCCTCGGCGGCGGCCATAAGGGCGCGGCCGTGTCCCCTGCCCTGGTGGGAGGGGTGCACCATCACGGTGTAGAGCCAGCACCAGTGGCGCATCAGCCGGTGGACGTTGAAGGTGAAGAAGGCGGTGGCGGCCACGGCGCCGTCCTCGTCGCGGCCGATGAGCAGGCGGGTCCGGCCCTCCGTCATCGCGGCGAGGTGCTTGAGCAGATCGGGGCGTATGTCGTCCTTGGCCACGGGCGGTACGAAACCGACGGCGCCGCCCGCGTTCGAGACGTCGGCCCAGAGGGCGCAGACGGAGTCGAGCAGCTCGGGGGTGGCCTCGGGGTCGAGTTCAAAACGCAGGGGCATGCGGCCGACGATACCCACCGGGACTGTCAGCGCTCACGCGCCTCAGGCCCCCGTACGCGACAGCGGCAGGGCTCCTGGACGCGACGGCGGCAGGGCTCCTGGACGCGACGGCGGCGGGGCTCCCGGGGCCCGTACCGGCCATGCCCCCGGGTCCCGGGTGCCCCGCTCGGCGGCCGTCGGACGGCGGCCGCCGGACGGTGGGCGGGACGGGTCACACCCGCATCGGCTGCGGGGACTCGCGGCGGGCCGCGTCCGGGCCCTCGAACTCGCGGATGATCTCGTAGCGGGTGTTCCGCTCCACCGGCCGGAAGCCGGCGTCCCGGATCAGCTCGAGCAGGTCGTCACGGGTGAGCTTGTTGGGCGTCCCATAGGAGTCGGCGTCGTGAGTGATCTTGTACTCGACGACCGAGCCGTCCATGTCGTCCGCGCCGTGATTGAGCGCGAGCTGTGCGGTCTGCACGCCGTGCATCACCCAGAAGACCTTGACGTGCGGCACGTTGTCGAACAGCAGCCGCGAGACCGCGAAGGTCTTCAGCGCCTCGGCGCCGGTCGCCATGGTGGTGCGGGCCTGAAGACGGTTGCGGATCTTGCCGTCCTTCATGTCCACGAAGTCGTGCTGGTAGCGCAGCGGGATGAAGACCTGGAAGCCGCCGGTCTCGTCCTGGAGCTCACGCAGGCGCAGCACGTGGTCCACCCGGTGGCGGGGCTCCTCGATATGCCCGTAGAGCATCGTGCAGGGGGTCTTGAGCCCCTTCTCGTGCGCGAGCCGGTGGATCCGCGACCAGTCCTCCCAGTGGGTTTCGTGGTCGACGATGTGCTGCCGGATCTCCCAGTCGAAGATCTCGGCGCCGCCGCCGGTGAGCGACTCCAGTCCGGCGTCGATCAGCTCGTCGAGGATCTCCGAGGCCGGCATGCCGGAGATCTTCTCGAAGTGGTGGATCTCGGTGGCGGTGAACGCCTTGAGCGAGACCTGCGGCAGGGCTTCCTTGAGCGCCTTGAGCGAGCGCGGGTAGTAGCGCCAGGGAAGGGTCGGGTGCAGGCCGTTGACGATGTGGAGCTCGGTGAGGTTCTCGTTCTCCATCGCCTTGGCGAGGCGGACGGCCTCCTCGATGCGCATCGTGTAGGCGTCCTTCTCGCCCGGCTTGCGCTGGAAGGAGCAGTACGCACAGGACGCGGTGCACACGTTCGTCATGTTGAGGTGGCGGTTGACGTTGAAGTGCACCACGTCGCCGTTCTTACGGGTGCGCACCTCATGGGCGAGACCGCCCAGCCAGGCCAGGTCGTCGGACTCGTAGAGGGCGATGCCGTCCTCCCGCGAGAGCCGCTCGCCCGCGCGGACCTTCTCTTCCAACTCCCGCTTGAAACCCGCGTCGTGTGTGGTCCCCGTCACCCCGGGTCGCCTCCCAATACGTCTGCTGATGTCAGCCTTCGCCGAGACTACGCCTCGATGTCCTCGGGAAGCTCGCCGACCCGGTTCTCCCACTTGGTGGAGAGCACGATCGTGGTGCGGGTGCGGGAGACGCCCTTGGTGCCGGAGAGCCGGCGGATGGTCCGCTCCAGGCCGTCCACGTCGGAGGCGCGCACCTTGAGCATGTAGGAGTCGTCGCCCGCGATGAACCAGCAGTCCTCGATCTCGGCGAGCTCGCGCATCCGGTGGGCCACCTCCTCGTGGTCGGTGGCATCCGAGAGCTGGATGCCGATCAGGGCGGTGACGCCGAGCCCGAGGGAGGCGGCGTCGACGGTCGCGCGATAACCGGTGATCACCCCGGCGGCCTCCAGGCGGTTGATCCGGTCCGTAACGCTGGGCCCGGAGAGGCCGACCAGCCTGCCCAGCTCCGCGTACGAGGCCCGGCCGTTCTCCCGCAGGGCCTGGATGAGCTGCCTGTCCACCGCGTCCATAAGCACGTACGCCTTCCATTATTCAGGGATTGAGCGAGATTACATGTAGAATCTAAGGCATCAGGGCCACAAGCCCTGTAAATCTTTTAGGCGCTACACCTGTCCTCAGGAGATGAGACTCACCGTGTACACGATCGAGGGTCTAGAGGCCCGCATGCTCGAGCTGCGGGACCTGGCCAACCGCTCGCGTGCAACCCATGCCACCGACCGGCCCGTCTCCCGTGCGGCCCGCCGCGCGGCCGTCGTCGCGGCCCGCGCCGCGCGCACCAGGAGGCGCTGGACCCGCTAGGGCCGACGCCCCTAGGCCGTTCCCCGGTCCCGGTCCCCACCGAGCTCCCCCTCCCACCGGCGGTACAGCTTGTGCGGCACCCCCGCCGCGTCCAGTACCCGCCCCGCGACGAAGTCCACCAGATCCTGGATATGCGTCGCCCCCGCGTAGAACGCCGGCGAGGCGGGCAGCACCACCGCGCCCGCCTCGTCCAGCGACACCAGGGCTTTGAGGGTCTGCCCGCTCAGCGGCGTCTCGCGCACCGCCACCACGAGCTTGCGCCGTTCCTTGAGCGTGACGCTCGCGGCCCGCTGGAGCAGATCCTTCGACAGTCCGAGCGCCACCCCGGCCACACACGCGGTGCTCGCCGGGACGATCAGCATCCCCTTGGTCGGGTACGAGCCGGAGGACGGCCCGGCCGCCAGGTCCCCGGCCGCCCAGTGGGCCACGTCCGCGACCTCGGCGGGCACCTCGAAGGCGTCGGGCCTGCCGTCCGCGCCCCGCGCCAGCCAGCGGCACAGATCCTCGCGCCAGTGGGCGTCGCGGAACCCGATCCCCGTCTCGTCCAGCAGCGTCAGCCGTGACGCCCTGCTGACCACGAGGTCGACGGCCTCCCCCGCCGCCAGCAGCGCGCGCAGCACCGAGGCGGCGTACGGCGTCCCGGACGCGCCGGACACACCGACCACCCAGGGACGGCGCCGGCTCACTTCTTCGTGCGGCCCGTACGGCTCGTGCGGTCCGTAAGGCTCGTGCGGCGTCTCCACGTCACCGAGCCTATCCGGCGGGTCTCACAGGCTGAGGCCCCGCACCATGAGGTCCAGGAGCGCGCAGGCG
This sequence comes from Streptomyces sp. 11-1-2, assembly GCF_003595545.1. Classification (NCBI taxonomy): domain Bacteria; kingdom Bacillati; phylum Actinomycetota; class Actinomycetes; order Kitasatosporales; family Streptomycetaceae; genus Streptomyces; species Streptomyces sp. 11-1-2. The sequence goes on along the minus strand of NZ_CP022545.1, from coordinate 6,374,798 downwards.
AAGAGGGCGATCCCGATGAAGCCGTTGACCGTGAAGAAGGCGCGGTTCAGCCGGGACAGATCGCCGGGCCGCACGATCGTGTGCTCGTACCCGAACGCCACCGCGACGATCACCAGCCCCACCCAGAAGAACGCCCCGGCGTCCGTGGCCAGCGCGTACCAGACCAGCAGGGCCGTGGTGACCACATGGCAGACGCGCGCCCCGTACAGCGCGCCCGCGATGCCGAAGCGGGCCGGCACCGACCGCACCCCGTGCGCCCGGTCGGCCGCCACGTCCTGGCAGGCGTAGATCAGGTCGAAGCCGCCGATCCAGATGCCGATCGCGAGCCCGAGGATCACCGCGTCCCACGACCACTCGCCGGTCACCCCGATCCAGGCGCCCACCGGGCCGATGGCCTGGGCCAGCCCCAGGATGGCGTGCGGATAGTCGGTGAACCGCTTGCCGTACGGATAGACCACCATCGGCACCACCGCGAACGGCGCCAGCGCCAGACAGAGCGGGCCCAGGAGCGCCGCCGCGCCCAGGAACACGGCGAGCGCGATGAGCGCGCCGGTCCAGGCGGTGCGCACCGACACGGCGCCGGTGACCAGCTCACGCCCGGCGGTGCGCGGATTGCGGGCGTCGATCTCGCGGTCGATGATCCGGTTGCAGGCCATCGCGAAGGTGCGCATGCCCACCATGGCGACCGTGATCAGCAGCAGCCGCGTCCAGTGGACGGTGCCGTCCCACAGATGCATCGCGGTCAGCGCGGCGGTGTAGGCGAAGGGCAGCGCGAAGACCGAGTGCTCGATCATCACCAGCCGCAGAAAGGCGCGGACCCGGCCGGGCGGCGCCGGTTCCGGGCCGAAGAGATCAGAGGTTGCGGAATCGGCGCTCACAGCCCGTACTCCTTCCATCGCTTTGACACCCGATCGGCGATCTCCGGGTCGGACATGACCATGCGCGGCCATCCGCCGTCGCGCGTATAGCCCTCCTCGGGCCATTTCGCGGTGGCGTCGATGCCCGCCTTGCCGCCCCAGAACTGCTGGTACGAGGCGTGGTCGAGGTGGTCGACGGGACCGTCGACCACGGTCAGATCGCGGCCGTAGTCGGTGTTCCCGAGGGCGCGCCAGGAGACCTCGTGCAGATCGTGTACATCGCAGTCGGCGTCGACCACGACGATCAGCTTGGTGAGCGACATCATGTGGGCGCCCCAGATGGCGTGCATCACCTTCTGCGCGTGCTTGGGGTACTTCTTGTCGATCGAGACGATCGCGCAGTTGTGGAATCCGCCGGACTCGGGGAGGTGGTAGTCCACGATGTCCGGGATGATGATCTTGAGCAGCGGGAGGAAGAACCGCTCGGTCGCCCGCCCCAGCGGTCCGTCCTCGGTCGGCGGACGGCCCACCACGATCGACTGGAGCAGCGGCCGCCGCCGCATCGTCACACAGTCGATGGTCAGGGCCGGGAACGGCTCCTGGGGCGTGTAGAAGCCCGTATGGTCGCCGAACGGACCCTCGGGCAGCATCTTCCCGGGCTCCAGCCAGCCCTCGATGACGACCTCGGCCGCCGCCGGGACCTGCAGCGGCACCGTCTTGCAGTCGACCATCTCGACCCGCCGGCCCTGGACGAACCCCGCGAAGAGGTACTCGTCGATGTCGCCGGGCAGCGGCGCGGTCGAGGCGTAGGTCACGGCGGGCGGCGCGCCGAAGGCGATCGCCACCGGGAGCTTCTCCCCGCGCCGGGCGGCCACTTGGTAGTGGTTGCGGCTGTCCTTGTGGATCTGCCAGTGCATGCCGATGGTGCGGCGGTCATGGCGCTGGAGGCGGTAGAGGCCGAGGTTGCGCACCCCGGTCTCGGGGTGCTTGGTGTGGGTGAGGCCGAGGTTGAAGAACGACCCGCCGTCCTCGGGCCAGGTGAACAGCGCCGGAAGCTGGTCCAGATCGACGTCCTCGCCGGTGAGGACCACCTCCTGGACGGGCGCGTCCTTCACCTTCCTCGGCGGCACATGGGCCATCGAGCCCAGCTTCCCGAACGCCTCGCGCATGCCGCCGAATCCCTGCGGCAGCTCGGGTTTGACCAGCCCGCCGATCTTCTCGCTGATCTCGTCGTACGAGCGGAGTCCGAGGGCCTTGAGGAGGCGGCGGTCGGTGCCGAAGACATTCATGGCCAACGGCATCGCCGAGCCCTTGACGTTCTCGAAGAGCAGCGCGGGGCCGCCCGCCTTGTTGACCCGGTCGACGATCTCCCCGACCTCCAGGTACGGATCGACTTCGGCCTTGACCCTCTTGAGGTCGCCTTCCTTGTCGAGCGCCCGCAGAAAGGAACGAAGATCGTCATAAGCCATGCGTCCCAGTATCCGGTACGCACTACCCTGGTCCCGTAACTGGGGGCCCGAGCCACCGCCCCGAACACCACACGCAGGGGGAATCGCCTCATGCTACGGGTGCTGATGATCCTGGTGCCGCTGGCACTGAGCATCTACGCGTTCATCGACTGCATCTCCACCGACGAACAGGACATCCGCTATATCCCCAAGCCCATCTGGGCAATCCTCGTCCTGCTGTTCCCCGTCGTGGGCTCCATCTCCTGGCTGATCGCGGGCCGTAAGCGCGCCGTCGCCGGAGGGGGCGGGCGGGGCGCTGCCCGCGGCGCGGGCGGCGGGGGCGGGTGGGTCGCGCCGGACGACAATCCCGAGTTCCTCAAGTCCCTGAACGACACGAGCCGTAAGGACGACGGGGACGCCGCACCGGCCGACACGACGGACGACCAGGAGAGCGACGAGGAGCGCCTGAAGGACTGGGAGGCCGACCTCCGCCGCCGCGAGGAGGAGCTGCGCCGCAAGGGCGAGGGGCCCGGCTCCGGTTCCGGCTCCGGCTCCGGCTCCGGTCCCGAGGACTCCCCGCCGCCGGCCGCGCCCTGAGGAGGGGTCGGACGGCCTGACGCGGCGGCCGGTGCTGTCCGCACGCACCACGGCCGGTGCCCGTGACCTGGGTCACGGGCACCGGCCGTGGTGGTGTTCCGGTCTCAGACCCCGGCGTAGGAGTGCTTGCCGGTGATGAAGATGTTGACGCCGTAGTAGTTGAACAGGTAGCAGCCGAAGGCGATCAGCGCGAGGTAGGCGGCCTTGCGGCCCTTCCAGCCGGCGGTGGCGCGGGCGTGCAGGTAACAGGCGTAGGCGACCCAGGTGATGAAGGACCAGACCTCCTTGGGGTCCCAGCCCCAGTAGCGGCCCCAGGCCGCCTCGGCCCAGATCGCGCCCGCGATGATCGTGAAGGTCCACAGCGGGAAGATCGTGGCGTTGATGCGGTACGCGAACTTGTCCAGCGACGCCGCCGAGGGCACCCGCTCCAGAACGGACTTGGCGAACCGGCCGTACTGCTTGCCCTCCGGGTTCTCGAGCTGGGCCTCGTAGCGGTCGCGGAAGAGGTACAGCAGCGTGGAGACGGCCCCGATGTAGAGCGAGGCGCCGGAGACGATCGCGCAGCTCACGTGGATCCACAGCCAGTACGAGTGCAGGGCCGGAACCAACTGGTCGCTGTCGGTGTACAAGACAGAGACGGCGAGACCGAGGTCGAGGAGGACCGTGGTGACGAGGGGCAGCCCGATCCAGCGCACATTCTTCTTCAGCGCCAGCAGCACGAGGTACGTGGCGACCGCGACCATGGCGAAGGTCGTGGAGAACTCGTACATGTTGCCCCACGGCGCCCGCTGCACCGACAGCGCGCGGAAGAGGACGCCGACGGCATGAAAGAGGAAGGCCAGTACGGTCAGGCCCACCGCGATCCGGCCGTACACATCGCCCTGTTCGGTGCCACCCGCGGCGCCCGGCCCGTCCGGGACATCGCGGCTGCCCGCCGCGGAGCGGGTGACGATCTTCGGTCGCTCCAGCACGGCGGTGCCGCCGCTCTGCCCGCCGACCTGCACGGTCACCTTGGCGCGCTGGGCGGCCGCGGCGTCGGCGGTGATCGCGGCGGCGGTGCGGCCGACGGCGCTGCGGCTGCCGAACACCCACTCGGCGATATGCGCGAGGAAGGCGAGCGTGTAGACCGCCATCGCCGAGTAGATCAGCACGTTGCTGTAATGAGCCAGGTTCTCGTTGACTTCGGCGGCGAGGTTCACGCGCGCGCTCCTTCGGCAGGATCTGCGGGATCTGCGGTGTCGGATGCGGATTCCGGGGCGGAGTCCTTGCTGGGGTCCTCGGAGGAGCCCTTGCTCGGGTCCTCGGCGGAGCCCTTGCTCGGGTCCTTGGAGGAGTCCTTACCGGCGTCCTTGGTGGAGTCCTTGCCGGGCTCCTCGGTGGAGTCCCGGCCGGGCTCCGGATCGGGTTCCGCTTCCGGGGCCGGAGGTGCGTCCGTCTGCAGACGGACGGCCAGATCGGCGAGTTCTTCGGGGAGCTTGGCGTACTCACTGCGGCCGAGCCCCGCCATCTCGACCACGGTGGTGCCGTCGTCGCCCCTCACCGCGCGCACCCATACCCGGCGGCGCTGGATGAACAGGGAGCCGGCCAGGCCCACCAGGGCGGCGACGGCGCCGATGAGGGCGCCCTGGTCACCCGGCTTGTGCGAGATCTGGAAGCTCGCCCATTCCTTGACGCCGTCGAACGACAGCGTTCCGGCGCCGTTCGGCAGCTTCATGCTGTCGCCGACCTTGAGCGCCCGGGCGAACTTGGTCTTGCCGTCGGGCTCCATGAACTGCTTCATCCGCGACTTGTCCAGCTGGTACACGCTCTGCGGAGTGCCGCCGTCGACGCCGAGGCTGCCGTGGTAGGCGGTCAGGACCAGCGTCGGGTTGTCCAGCGCCGGGAAGACGGAGAACATGCCCTGGCTGCGCACCCAGGTCGGCAGGAACTGCCCCTGGAAGCCGATCTGGTCCTTCTTGCCGTTCTTGTCCCGGTAGTCCGGGACCTTGATGACCATGCTCTCGGTGAGGTTGGCCCCGTCGATCGGCAGCCCGACCACCGGGCCCTGGTGCACCACATTGCCCTTGCCGTCCCGGATGGTGACGACGGGCGAGTAGCCGTGGTTCAGCAGGAAGACCTTGTAGCCCGAGATCTCCAGCGGCTCGTTCACCTTGATGGAGGTCTTGCGGGTGGCACCGTCCGCGCCGTCCCAGTAGGACACATCGGCGCGGAAGGTGCGCGGGGTGCGCATCTGCGGACCGCTGCGTTCATAGGTCGCGGTGAAGCGGTCGAGCTGGAAGCCGAAGGGGGCGAGATCGTCGTTGTTGAACAGCTGCCCCGACTTGATGTCGTCGTACTGGGTGACGCTGTTGGAGAAGCCACCGCCCTCGGTGATCAGGGTGCTGCCCTCGGTCTTCCACAACTGCCCGGCGGCGAAGGAGACCAGCAGCACGATCAGCGCGATATGGAAGAGCAGATTGCCCACCTCGCGCAGATAGCCCTTCTCCGCGGCCACCGCGTCACCCGAGCCGTGGATGCGGAAGCGGCGCCGCTTCATGATCTTCCGGGCGGCCTCGAGCACCTGCTCCGGCTCGGCCTCACTGCGCCAGGTGGTGTACGCGGGAAGCCTGTTCAGCCGGCGGGGCGCGGCCGGCGGGCGCCCGCGCAGCTGGCCGATGAACTGCCAGGTGCGCGGCACGATGCAGCCGATGAGGGAGATGAACAGCAGGAGGTAGATCGCCGAGAACCACACCGAGCTGTAAACGTGGAAGAGCTGCAGCTTCTCGTAGATCGGCGTGAGTGTCGGGTGCCGCTCCTGGAAGTCCTGCACCTTGAGCTGGTCGATGCTGGTCTGCGGGACCAGCGAGCCGGGGATCGTGCCGAGGGAGAGCAGCAGGAGCAGCAGCAGCGCGACCCGCATCGAGGTCAACTGCCGCCAGAACCACCGGGCCCAGCCGAGCGGCCCCAGCGAGGGGACGTTGATCTCCTCGGCCGGGGCGGTGGAGAGCTGCGACTCCGCGGCGCCGAGCTCGCGCTCCTCGGCGGTCGCGCCGCTCTCGGGCGGCGCCTCCTGGCCGGCCGCGGTGTCGGTATCGGTGGTGGACATCAGTCAGATCCCAACGTTGAAGCCCTGAGCCCAGGTCTGCATGGAGCCCATCATGGTGTCCCAGATACCAGTGAGCAGCAGCACCCCCAGGACGACGAGCATGCCGCCCCCGGATCGCATCACCCAGACGTAGTGCCGCTTGACCCAGCCGAAGGCACCCAGGGCCCGGCGGTAGGCCACGGCGACCACCACGAACGGCAGCCCGAGCCCCACGCAGTACGCGGCGGTGAGCAGGGCCCCGCGCCCCGCGCTCGCCTCATTGAACGCCAGGGCGTTGACGGCGGTGAGCGTCGGCCCCAGGCACGGCGTCCAGCCGACGCCGAACAGGGCGCCCAGCACCGGCGCCCCCGCGAGCCCCAGCGTGGGCTTGATGTGGAAGCGGAACTCCCGCTGTCCGAAGCCCCCCAGCACCCCCATGAAGGCGAGGCCCATCACGATCGTGACAACCCCGAGAACCTTGGAGATGGTCTCCTTGTGTTCCTGGAGGGTCCAGCCGAAGTTGCCGAAGAGCGCGCCTCCGGAGACGAAGACCGCGGTGAAGCCGAGCACGAAGAGCGAGGCGCCCGCGACCATCCGGCCGCGCTTGGCCTCGGCCAGATCCGTCCCCGTGACCCCGGTGACATACGACATATAGCCGGGCACCAGCGGCAGCACACAGGGGGAGAAGAAGGAGACCAGCCCGCCGAGCAGGGCGACCGGAAGCGCCAGCAGCAGCGCCCCGGTCAGGACGGTCTGGTTGGGATCGGTGGCGGCGGCCAGCGTGCTCACGGAGGTCACTTCTCCGCGATCAGCGGGGTGATCATCGAGCGCAGGCGCTCCTCGCTGAGCGGCGTCAGAGCGCGGGCCGCGATCCTGCCCTCCCGGTCCAGGACGATCGTCGAGGGGATGGCCTGCGGGTTGAGGCTGCCCTTCGGGAAGCGCAGCATGAGCTTCCCGATCGGGTCGTACAGGCTCGGGTAGTCGACGCCGTATTCCTTCTCGAACCTGAGAGCGGGGGCGCGATTGGAGTCACGGGTGTTGATCCCGACGAACTGCACGCCCTTGGCCTTGGTGTCCTTGGCGACCTTGGCGAGGTTCGCCGCCTCCGCCCGGCAGGGGGCGCACCACGAGCCCCAGACGTTCAGGACCACGATCTTGCCCTTGTAGTCCGCCACGTCCAGCGGCTTGTCCTCCAGGGTCTTCCCCGACAGCTTGGGGGCGTCCTTACGGTTCTCCTCGGAGACCGTGTCCACGCCGCCCTTGCCCTGGACGAACTTGGTATCGGCGGAGCCGCCCGAGGTGCCGCCCCCGCCGCAGGCGGTCAGGGACAGCGCGGCGATCACGGCCCCGATGGCCGGCACGGTTACGCCACGACGGGTCGCGAGGCCCCGAGGGGCACGGCAGGCACTCATGTGAAAAGTTTCGCATGGCCCTTTTGGGGATCTTCGCCACCCCCCTCCGGGCACCCCCGCCCGGGGGACGGAGGGCCTCCGCGGACCTTACGGCCCGCCGACGCGGTCAGTGACCACTCGCGCTCCACGCCTGGCCCACGCCGAGCCCGCGCAGATCGGCCAGGACCGCGGGGTCCTGTGCGTCCATCCAGTCGGTGAACTGCTTGAAGGAGACCAGCCGGACGTCCTTCCGCTTCTCGTCGGCCATATGCTTCAGCGCCTCTTCGACGGCGTCCATGTAGATGCCGCCGTTCCACTGCTCGAAGTGGTTGCCGATGAAAAACGGGGCGCGGTTGGTCTCATAGGCCCGCTTGAAGCCGGCTATGTACGCCTCGGTGGCCTGCTTGCGCCAGCCCGGGTAGTTCGCGGGCGGGGCTTTGGTGGAATTCTGCGACTGGTTCGCCAGGATGTTGTAGTCCATCGAGAGCACCTCGAAGGTGTGCCCCGGAAAGGGAATCTGCTGCAGCGGGAAGTCCCACACGCCCTGCTTTTTCGACGGCCATACCTGGAGTCCGCCGGGCGAACTGGCGTCATAGCGCCAGCCGAGTTCCCGGGCGGTCGGCAGCAAATTGGTCTGGCCCTTCAGACAGGGCGTGCGGCCGCCGATGAGTTCCTTGTGGTAGTCGAACGGCAGCGGATCCACATCGGTGAAGCGCGTATTCGTCCGCCACTCCGTGACGAAGGACATGGCCTGGTCGATCTCGGACTTCCACTGCGCGGACGTCCAGTTCTCCACCGACCCGCTTCCGGAGCAGAAATGGCCATTGAAGTGGGTGCCGATCTCATGGCCATCGAGCCACGCCTCGCGGACGTTGCGCAGCGTCTCCTTGATGTGCTCATCGGTGAGATAGCCGATGTCGGAGGCGCCCACCGGGTTGTTCGGCGGCCGATACAGCGACTTCTTCGACTCCGGAAGGCAGTAGATGCCGGAGAGGAAGAAGGTCATGGTCGCGCCGTGGTCCTTGGCCAGCTTGCGGAACCGCGGGAAGAGACCGTTGCCGACCTCTCCCGCGCCGTCCCATGAGAAGACCACGAACTGCGGCGGCTTCTGCCCCGGTGCCAGCCGCTCAGGTTTCGGGTCCGCCGGCCGCTGCTCACCCTGCGAAGTGGAACCGTCACCGATCGGCTTCGCCTGAGTGGTCTTCTTCGCAGGCTTCGGCGTCCCGGATCCCGAGGAACAGCCGGCGACGGCCAGTGATGCCGCCGTTCCCATGCCCAGACCGAGGATCCCCCTCCGGCTGACCTCACGCATAACGTCCTCAATTCGCACTCGCCGTTCTGATTGCCCGGGGTGTCCGGACAACCCTGGAGATGGCGAAGCGAATAGCGAGGTTCCGAAGGAACGCGGTCGATTACACAGCGGACACAATGTCTCCATTCGGGAACGCGCACCGTGACGCGCCGGCCACTGTGCGGCCATGTGCCGGTCACGCGCACCGCGGCCCGCGCCGCTCAGGCGCCGTAGCCCTGCCGCTCAGGCGCCGAAGCGCTGCCGCTCAGGCGCCGAAGCCCTTGGAGGCCCCCTTCACCGGCTTGGCGCCCGCGCGCAGATGTGCCGGGACAAGATCACGGGCCGGTTCGCTGTAGCCCACCGCGACGATCCGGTCACCGCGGTAGGTGAAGCTGGTGAGGCTGGCCAGGGTGCACTGCCGCTTGCGCGGGTCGTGCCACAGCCGCCGCCGCTCCACGAAGCTGCGCACGATCCAGATGGGCAGCTGATGGCTGACGCACACCGCCTCGTGCCCGCGCCCGGCGTCCCGCGCCCGGCCCAGCGCCGCCATCATCCGCACCACCTGGTCGACATAGGGCTCGCCCCAGGACGGACGGAAGGGGTTGGTGAGATGGCGCCAGTTGGCCGGTTTGCGCAGCGCGCCGTCGCCGACGCCGAAGGTCTTGCCCTGGAAGACGTTCGCCGCCTCGATCAGCCGCTCGTCCGAGGCCACGTCCAGGCCGTGCGCCTTGGCGATCGGCCCCGCCGTCTCCTGCGCCCGCTCCAGCGGGGAGGCGACGACATGGGTGATGTCACGGTCTGCGAGGTGCTCGGCGACCCGGTCGGCCATCTGCCGCCCCAGGTCCGAGAGGTGGTAGCCGGGCAGCCTGCCGTAGAGCACGCCCTCCGGGTTGTGGACCTCGCCGTGGCGCATCACATGGACGACGGTGATGTCGTTCTCGCTCTGTGTCATGTCACCCATCATTCAGTGGCCTCGGCGGCGGCCCGCGCCGCCCCCGGCAGAGCCGCGGCCACCCGCTCAAGCGCCCGCTCGTCATGCGCCGTGGAGACGAACCACGACTCGAAGGCGGACGGCGGGAGATAGACGCCCTGGGACAGCATCGAGTGGAAGAAGGCGGTGAAGCGGAACGACTCCTGCGCCTTGGCCTGCTCGTAGTTGGTGACCTCGTCGCCGGTGAAGAAGACCGAGAACATGTTGCCCGCGACCTGCACCCGGTGGGCCACGCCCGCCTTGGAGAGCGCCTCCGTCGCCATCGCCCGCAGCCGCTCGGAGGCCGCGTCGACCTGTCCGTACGCCGCGTCGTCCAGCAGCCGGAGCTGCGCGACGCCCGCGGCCGTGGCGACCGGGTTCCCGGACAGCGTGCCCGCCTGGTAGACCGGGCCGGCCGGGGCGAGGCGCTCCATGACATCGGCGCGCCCGCCGAAGGCCGCGGCCGGGAAGCCGCCGCCCATGACCTTGCCGAAGGTCATCAGGTCGGGCTCCACGCCGTCCAGCCCGAACCACCCGGCCCGGGAGACCCGGAAGCCGGTCATGACCTCGTCGGAGATGTAGAGCGCGCCATGGTCGGCGCAGAGCTGCTTGAGGCCCGCGTTGAACCCGGGCAGCGGCGGCACCACGCCCATGTTGCCCGGCGATGCCTCGGTGATCACACAGGCGATCTCCCCGGGGTGCGCGACAAAGGCCGCCCGGACCGCCTCCAGGTCGTTGTACGGCAGCACCACGGTCTCCCCCGCCTGCGCTCCCGTCACCCCCGGAGTGTCCGGCAGTCCGAAGGTCGCCACCCCGGACCCGGCCGCGGCCAGCAGGGCGTCCACATGCCCGTGATAGCAACCGGCGAACTTGATCACCTTCGACCGCCCGGTGAACCCGCGGGCCAGGCGGATCGCCGACATCGTCGCCTCGGTGCCGGACGACACCAGGCGCACCTGCTCGACGGGGGCGACCCGCGCCACGATCTCCTCGGCGAGCTCGACCTCACCCTCACCGGGCGTGCCGAACGACGTACCGCGAGCGACGGCGGCCTGCACGGCCGCGATGACCTCGGGGTGGGAATGGCCGAGGATCATCGGTCCCCACGAGCACACGAGGTCCACATACTCGCGTCCGTCGGCATCGGTGAGGTACGGACCGTCACCGGACACCATGAACCGGGGCGTTCCTCCCACGGCGCGGAACGCCCGCACCGGAGAGTTCACGCCGCCGGGGGTCACGGCGGCCGCGCGATCGAAAAGCGTCTGCGAAACTGGGGCTGCGTACGGATAGCTCACGCAAGCCATGTTGTCAGAGCCGGACAGACTCCCGCGGCCGGGCGTTTCACAGCCCGAGCGTGGGGGAGGTTGCTGTAACAGAGATCGGGTTGCGCGGTAGTGGCCGCGAGTGGTCGGGTGGAGATATGCATCGCGGTGGCGAACTGGGTGAAGGGACTGACGACCGAGGCGGCCCCGAGCGTGCCCGGCCCGGACGCCATCGGCGGGGCGAGGCGGGCAGGGCAGGCAGAAGCGGGGGCCGCATGGGGGTGACCTACAAGTACTTCGGTGCGCCCGATGGCGCCACCGCGGCCAGGGTCCCCATCTCCATGCGCCCCGAGGAGCTCGGCGGCGATGAACTCGGCCAAGGCATGTTCACGAAGATCAAGCCGGAGACGGTCGCGGCGATGGTCCTCACCGGCATCGAGGGCGTCCCGCTCCACCGGGTCCCCCCGCTCGAACTGGTCGTCCTCCACCCGGACTACGCCGTCGTCAAGCTCCCGATGACCGTCGTCGACCCGCTGCGCGGCGTGGGCGAGGAGTCCGTGGGCGCCGCGGCCTTCATCTGGTCCACGGTCCCCGACCGCGGCGGCCCCCGGGACGCCTTCACGGTCTATCAACTGCTCCATGAGTGGCAGGACTTCAGCCACCGGCTGCACGAGGCGGGGCACCAGGCGTACTGCTTGGTGTGGCCCTGAGGCCGGGGGCCTGAAGCCTGGGCTCTGAAAGCGGGGCCCCTACGTCGCGGACGCGGCGCGCAACAGGCGGAGTTGGCCGATCTCGGTGGCGTTCTTCATCAGCTCGGCGTTCACCCAGGCCGCCATGTGGGCCACGGTGTGCTCGGGGTCCCGATCCCAGGGGAACGGCGCGATGCCGTCCAGGTCCTCCTCGGTGAGCCGTCCCAGCACGGCCGTCCACGCCGCCCGCAGACCCCGCAGCCATCCGATGGCCGCCTTACCGTCGCCGGGCCAGGTGACGTCGGTCCGCTCCCGCGGCCTCCGTCCCTCCGCGTGGTCGATGGTCACGCTCCACCACCAGCCGATATGCCAGCTCAGCCATCCGATGGTGGGGACGGGCACGGGATTGGGCTCGGTCTCCGCCCAGTCCGGCACCCACGCCCCGTCAGCGCCCTGCCGCACCGTCCAGCAGTGGGCCGCGGGCTCCCACAGGAAGTCCCCGGGCTCCAACCGCTCCAGGTGGTACTCGAAGAGCGACCAGGTCAGGTCGAACTGCCAGCGCAGTAAGGCACATCGGGATGTCGTCGACGTCGTCATCGGCCGACCCTGGCACACGGCCGGATGCGCGCAAAGGGAATTTCGGCCGACGCCCGGGGCTCGGGCGGGCCATGGGTGTTCGTTCAGGTTTCATGATCGGGCCGTACCCTTCCCCCATGCTCACCGCACGTTCCATCGCTCTGTTCGCCGTGGCCGCGCTCCTGGAGATCGGAGGCGCCTGGCTCATCTGGCAGGGCGTACGTGAGCACAGGGGTTGGGCGTGGATCGGCGCAGGGGTCATCTCCCTGGGCGCCTACGGGTTCGTGGCAACGCTCCAGCCGGACGCGGAGTTCGGCCGCATCCTCGCGGCGTACGGCGGCGTTTTCGTCGCCGGATCGCTCGCCTGGGGCATGGTCGCCGACGGCTACCGGCCCGACCGCTTCGATGTCATCGGAGCGCTGATCTGCCTGGCCGGAGTCGCCGTGATCATGTACGTGCCTAGGCGGTAACCATCGGCCGGCCGTGGCCGCCCTTGCCCTCGTGGTCACCGTGGTCGTCCTGCTTGCCGTGGTCACCGTGGTGGTCGTCCTGCTCCTGCTCCTGCTCCGTACCGAGGACGCAGCCGGTTTCCGGGTCGATGAAGACGGTCGTGAGGGTGTGGTCGCACTCGACCTCCACGACCCACACCTTCTTGCCCTCCTTCTGGTGCGGGTCCTTGTGCTCGTCCTTGCGCTGCTGGTCCTTGCGCTGACCGTCGTGGTGCCGCGGGTCCTTGCGGTCGTCCTTACGGTCGTCCTTGCGCTCGTCCTGGTGGTTGCCCTTGTGGTGCGGGTCGTCCTCGGGGCAGTCCACCAGCTCGGCGTTGACGGCCCGGCCGCCGACCTCGCACTCGGCGATCTCGATCGCCTCGGCGATCGTCACCGGGTCGTTCTTCTTCGCGTCCTGGTGCTCCTTGTTCTGCTTGTTCTGCTTGTTCTCCTGGCCGTGGCGCGCCTGGTCGTCCTCGTGGGCGGGAACGGTGACGGGGCGCACGGCGCCGCGGTCCTGGGCCTCCTCAGCGGGCTGGGCGGCCTGCTGCGGCTGAGCCATCTGCTCGGTCTGCGCTGCCTCCTGCGGCTGGGCGACCTGCTCCGGCTGAGCCGCCTGCTGCGGCTGCGCGGCCTGCTCGGGGCGCGCCATGCTGCGGCCCTGGGGGCCGTGCCAGATCTTCCCGGGGAAGTAGTGGCTCATCTCCGGGCGCCCGTTGTCGTCGCGCCGGCTGTTGTCCTGGCTGCCGCTCTCCTCCTGGCCGCCGTTGTTCTCCTTGTTCTCCTGGCCGCCGTTCTCCTTGTTCTCCTGGCCGCCGTTCTCCTCGCCTCCGTTCTCCTTGTTCTCCTGGCCGCCGTTGTCCACCTGGCGCCCATGGTCGTCACGACCGCTGTTCATGTTCGCGTCGTAGCGGCCGCTGCCCTCGTGCTGGCCACTGTCCTCGCGCTGGCCACTGTCCTCGCGCTGGCCGCTCTCCTCGTGCCGCCCGCCCTCGTCGTGACGGCTGCCCTCGTCGTGACGGCTGCCCTCGTCGTCCCGGACGTGGTCGTGGCGGCCGTTCGGGTCCTGATGCCCGTTGTCGTCGTGGCGGCCATTCGGGTTCTGGTGACCGTTCTCGTGGTGCCCCTTGCTGTCGCCGTGCGCCCGGTCCTGGTGGCACTTGTTGCTCGGCGACGAGTGCGGCTCGGGGGTGCTGCCCGCGGCCCATGCGGTTCCCGGAGCGCCGGTGACCAGGGCCGCAGCCGCGATGGCACCCGCTGAGGCCACGCCCCAGCGCCGGAAAGAACGACGAGACCGCTGAAGGAATCTGCTCTGCTGCGTCATTACCTGAATTCACTCCTTGGGCATGGGTGCTCCATTACCGGCGCCGCGCCGGACGCATTGCACCCTTCCCCGAGCCCAGGGCCCGCTAGCGGATTCCGATCTTCAGTCCCCCGGTTGGAGGTAAATCAGGCCGTCATATCCTGCGTATGGATCATGCGCAGGCACCACCGTTTGCGCCACGTCGTCACAGGAGGGCCGATGACCACCCGTACCGCAGTCATCACCGGCGCGAGCAGCGGGATCGGCGCCGCGACCGCGCGCCGCCTGGCCGCCGCCGGATACCGCGTCGTCCTCGCCGCCCGCCGTAAGGAGCGCGTCGACGCGCTCGCCGCCGAGCTGACCGAGGCGGGGCACGAGGCCGAGGCGTACGTCCTGGACGTCACCGACCGTGCCGCCGTGGAGTCCTTCGCCGCCGCTCTGGACCGCTGCGACGTCCTGGTGAACAACGCGGGCGGCGCGGTCGGTGCCGAGCCCGTCGCCACCGCCGACCCGGCCGACTGGCGGGCGATGTACGAGGTCAATGTGGTGGGCGTGCTCCAGGTGACCCAGGCGCTGCTGCCCGCCCTCACCGCCTCCGGCGACGGCACGATCGTCGTGCTGTCCTCCACGGCGGGCCAGGTGGCGTACGAGGGCGGCGGCGGGTACGTGGCGGCCAAGCACGGCGCCCACGCCATCGCGGCCACCCTGCGCCTGGAGCTGTGCGGTGAGCCGGTGCGGGTGATCGAGATCGCCCCGGGCATGGTCAGGACGGACGAGTTCGCGGTGAACCGCTTCCGCGGCGACGAGGCCCAGGCCGCGGCCGTCTACGAGGGCGTGGCCGAGCCGCTGACCGCCGATGACGTGGCCGACACGGTCGAGTGGGCGGTCACCCGCCCCTCGCATGTGAACATCGACATGATGGTCATCCGCCCGCGCGCCCAGGCCGCCCAGCACAAGGTCCACCGCGAGCGCTGAGCACGTTCGCGAGCGCTGAGCACGTTCGCGAGCGCTGAAGCGCGTTTCGAGGCTGCTGAGCCCGTTCGCGAGCCCTGAGCCCGCGAACGGGCGGCAGGTAGCCGACGGCTCCGCCGTCCGCCCGTCTGACCCGGTGCATGTGCGCCGTGCCGGGGGCTCTCCGATGCTGGGAGAGACCGTCACCTCGCGGTGAAGCGGAGGCGTCATGAGAGTTGTCGTCGATCTCAACCGGTGCCAGGGCTACGCACAGTGCGCCTTCCTCGCGCCGGATGTGTTTGCGATGCACGGTGAGGAAGCGCTGCTGTACGACGGGCAGCCCGACGACACGCGGCGCCTGGACGTCCTGCGGGCGGAGGCGGCCTGTCCGGTCAAGGCCATCACCGTGGAGGGCGCGGGAGCGGCGTGGACCGTGGAGGGGGCGGGTGTCTCCGATGGCGGTTGACGGTTCCCTGGAGCGGCTCAGGCGCGAGGGCCGCATCGTCGTCGTGGGTGCCTCCCTGGCGGGGCTGCGGGCCGCCGAGACGCTCCGGGAGGAGGGCTTCACCGGCACCCTCACCATGATCGGTGACGAGCCGTACGAGCCGTACGACCGTCCGCCGCTGTCCAAACAGGTGCTGCTCGGCAGGGTGCCGGCCGACCATACGGCCCTTCCCCGGAGCCGCGCGATCGAGGCGCAGTGGCGGCTGGGTGCCGCCGCGACCGGCCTGGATCCGTCGGCCAAGCGGGTGGCTCTCGCCGATGGCACGTCGGTGGAGTACGACCGGCTGCTGATCGCCACCGGGGTGCGCTCCCGCCCGTGGCCGAACGAGCTGGAGGCCGGTCTTGACGGCGTCTTCGTGCTGCGGACCAGGGACGACGCCACCCGGTTGAGACACCGGCTGAAGGCCGGGCCCAGCCGGGTGCTGGTGATCGGTGCCGGATTCACCGGCTCGGAGATCGCCTCCGTCTGCCGCGAGCGGGACCTGCCGGTCACCGTCGCCGAACGCGGCCCGGCCCCCCTGTCGGGCGCCCTGGGCAGCGTGATCGGCGACGTGGCCGCCGAGCTGCAGCACCAGCACGGCGTCGACCTGCGCTGCGGGGTGATGGTCACCGGGCTCGAAGGCGACGGTGTGGGAAGGCTGCGGCGGGCCCACTTCTCGGACGGCGGCACGGTGGACGCGGAGGTGGCCGTCGTCGCCCTGGGGGCGACGCGCAACACCGAATGGCTCGCGGGATCCGGGCTGGCCGCGGGGCCTCGCGGGATCGCCTGCGACGCGGGCTGCCGGGCCTTCGACGTACGGGGCATCGTCGCCGACGATGTGTTCGTCGCGGGAGACGTCGCCCGCTCCCCGCATCCGCTGTTCGGCTACCGGTTCCTGTCCCTGGAGCACTGGGGCAACGCGGTCGCGCAGGCCGAGGTCGCGGCCCACAACATGATCTGCCGCGGTGAGGAGCGCCGCCCGCACCTGTGGACGCCGTATTTCTGGTCGGCCCAGTTCGGCGTCAACATCAAGTCCGTCGGGGTCCCGAACATGGCCGACCAGATCATCGTCAGCCAGGGGTCGCTGGGCGAACACCGCTTCACCGCGGCCTATGGCTACCAGGGCCGCGTCATCGCCGCCGTCACCTTCGACCAGGCGAAATGGCTGGAGTTCTACCAGCGGCAGATCGAACAGGCCGCGCCCTTCCCCCCGCCGTTCGCCACCGTCGACCGGCGGACCGAAGGCATGCGTCCGGTGCCGGCCGGATTCCCCGACCCCTCGGTGCCCACCCACGGCCCCCAGGTCACCGTGAGCGGCTACTCCCCGACCGACCAGCGCGTCACGTTCACCCCCGCCTGACACGGACGCCACGCCTGACGCCGGCAGCACCGGCTCCCGGAAGGACAGCCGGCCCGGAAGGCAATCCCGGAAGGAAACCACCATGACGTCGGTCGCACTCCTGGGCCAGATCCTCGACTACGCCAACCGCGCCGACCCCTACCCGCTGTATGCCGAACTCCGCAGGACCCCCGTGGTGCGGGACGAATCGGGCCCCTACCTGGTCAGCACCTACTGGGAGATCCACAGCCTGCTCCATGACCCCAGGGTCAGCTCCGACGTCCGCAATCTCGCCCCCGAGGCGAAGACCGCCCCCGCCATCGAGGACCCCGACCTGCCGCCGAGCTTCATCAGGCTCGACCCTCCCGACCACGACCGCCTGCGCCGGCTGATCATGCGGACGTACGGCCCCCCGCACGCCCCCCGGCGCGTCTACGGCCTGCACGGCGAGATCTCGGGAATCGTCTCCGAACTCATCGACCGCTTCGAGGGGCGGGACCGGATCGACCTCGTCGACGACTTCTCCTACCCCTTCCCCGTCACCGTGATCTGCCGCCTGCTCGGCGTCCCGCAGGAGGACGAGCAGCGCTTCCACGGCTGGGCCGACACCGTCGCCACCGCCGTCGAGCCGCTCGTCGGCACGCCCGAGGAGCAGCAGGCCCACGTGCGGGCCGTCCGGGAGGCCCGGCACCAGCTCGCCGAATACCTGTCGGGCCTGATCGCCCAGCGCCGCCGCGCACCCCGGGAGGACATGATCTCCGCCCTGGCCACCGACCGCGGAGCCGACGAGAGCCCGATGTCCCTGCCCGAGATGCTCAGCAACCTGACGCTGCTGCTGATCGCCGGCCACGAGACCACCGTCAACCTCATCACCAACGGGATGCTCACCCTGCTGCGCCACCCCGACACCCTCAAGCGGCTGCGTGCGGACCCCGACCTGGTCATCCCGCTCGTGGAAGAACTGCTGCGCTTCGAACCGCCCGTGCAGTTGCTGCCCGAGCGCACCACGCTCGACGACATCGAGATCGCCGGTACCACCATTCCCCAGGGCGCCTCGCTGTGGCTCGTCCCGGCCTCCGGGAACCGGGATCCCCAGCGCTTCTCCGAGCCCGACCGCTTCATCCCCGACCGCCCGGACAACCAGCACTTCGGCTTCGGCAGCGGCATCCACAACTGCATCGGCTCGCCCCTCGCCCGCCTCGAGGCACAGGCCGCCCTGGCCGAACTCGTCCGCCGGCTGGACAACCCCCGCCTGGTCGAGGACCCGCCCCCTTACCGCCACAACGCCGTCCTCAGAGGCCCCCGGCATCTGCCCATCGCCTTCGACGGCCTCAGCCGATAGCGCGGGGCATCACCCATGGAACACCCATGGACAAGGCGGGGCCCCCGAACCGTCGCCGGTCCGGGGGCCGTTGATCCTGTGCGGTCCCCGGGTCCCGGGGTCCCGGGCCTCAGCCCTTCACGCACACGACCTGCTTGAGCCTCGCCACCACCTCGACGAGGTCCCGCTGCTGGTCGATGACCTTCTCGATCGGCTTGTAGGCCCCCGGGATCTCGTCCACGACGCCGGAGTCCTTACGGCACTCCACGCCCCGCGTCTGCTCCTCCAGATCCCGGGTCGAGAAGCGCTTCTTCGCCGCGTTACGGCTCATCTTCCGGCCCGCTCCGTGCGAGGCCGAGTTGAACGACGCCTCGTTCCCCAGACCGCGCACGATGTACGAACCGGTGCCCATCGAGCCCGGGATGATCCCGTAGTCCCCGCTCCCGGCGCGGATGGCGCCCTTACGGGTCACCAGAAGGTCCATGTGCTCGTAGCGCTCCTCGGCGACGTAGTTGTGGTGGCAGCTGATCACCGGCTCGAAGACCGGGCGGGCCTTCCTGAACTCCTTGCGCACCACATCCTGGAAGAGCGCCATCATGATCGCGCGGTTGTACTTCGCGTACTCCTGCGCCCAGAAGAGATCGTGCCGGTATGCCGCCATCTGCGGGGTGTCCGCGATGAAGACGGCCAGGTCGCGGTCGATCAGACCCTGGTTGTGCGGCAGCTTCCGGGCCTGGCCGATGTGGTACTCGGCGAGCTCCTTACCGATGTTGCGGGAGCCGGAGTGCAGCATCAGCCAGACCGAACCCTCGTCATCGAGGCAGAACTCGATGAAGTGGTTACCGGACCCGAGCGAACCCATCTGCTTGACGGCGCGCTCCTGACGGAACTTGACCGCCTCGGCCACTCCCCCGAACCGGCTCCAGAAGTCGTCCCACCCCGCCGTCGGAAACGCGTGCAGCCGCCCCGGGTCCACCGGGTCGTCGTGCATTCCGCGCCCCACCGGGATCATCTGCTCGATCCGGGACCGCAGCCGTGAGAGATCCCCCGGAAGGTCGTCGGCGGTCAGCGATGTCTTGACCGCCGACATCCCGCAGCCGATGTCCACGCCGACGGCCGCCGGGCACACCGCGCCCGCCATCGCGATCACCGAGCCGACCGTGGCACCCTTCCCGTAATGCACATCCGGCATCACGGCGAGGCCCTTGATCCAGGGCAGCGTGGCGACATTCCGGAGCTGCTGCATGGCCACGCCCTCGACCGTCGAGGGGTCGGTCCACATCCGGATCGGCACCTGAGCGCCGGGCACCTCGACATACGACATGATGTACTCATTCCCCCGTAAAAGACAGAAAACGCAAAAGCCGGACCAATGCCCCATAGGCGGCAGGCGACCGGCAGGCACGGCAGTGCGTGCGATAGACATTGTCTCCAGCCGCCGCCCGCGGGCGGCAAGGAGTTTTCCGTCGTTCGAAGGGACACCGACAGTGCAGCCAGCGCAGCGAAGGGCGTACGGACGGCGGGCCACCCCGGCCGTCGCCGTGCTCATCACCGTGCTCGCCGCCGCGGGGCTCGGCGGATGCACCGGCTCCGATTCGTCGTCCGGCCCGGATGACGGCGCCTCCGGCGACTCCGGGGCGAACGTCTCCGCCGAGCCCGGCCGTTACCGCACCCTGCCCGAGGCATGCGGCGCGGTCAGCCGTAAGACCCTCCAGACCCTGCTGCCGGGCGCCGAGCAGGACGACAAGGTGTACGACGGCCAGGCCGCCGTGACGTATGACATAGACCGGCGGGACGGCTGCCGCTGGAAGGTGGAGACCACCAGCGGCACGCGCTACCTCACGATCGACTTCCAGCGCGTCGTCTCGTACGACCCCTCGGTCAGCGATGACGACCGGGCGCAGGAGACCTACGAGAAGAAGGCCGCCGCCGCCGACATCCCGGACGCCCCGACCGCCCCCTCGACCCCCTCCTCCAGCTCGCAGAGCGAGGGCGGCGCGAGCGGCGACAGCAGTTCCACCGCCTCCCCCGGCACGAGCTCCGGCGAGCCCGGCAAGAGCGGTAAGGGCGGCACGAGCGATGAGGCCGACAAGTCCGACGAGCCGGGCAAAGGCACCGATACCCCCTCCGCGGGGGGCGACGCGAGCGGCGAAAGTGACGAAAGTGACACCGCCTCGAACGACACCGCCCCGCGCCGGCTGGACGACCTCGGTGACGACGCCTTCCTCAACGACGAGCTGATCACCAAGGACTCGGGTA
This sequence comes from Streptomyces sp. 11-1-2, assembly GCF_003595545.1. Lineage (NCBI taxonomy): Bacteria > Bacillati > Actinomycetota > Actinomycetes > Kitasatosporales > Streptomycetaceae > Streptomyces > Streptomyces sp. 11-1-2. Next base: position 6,354,505 of record NZ_CP022545.1, on the reverse strand, counting down.
TCCACCGCGATATCACGCTCGTGTTCCGGTCCTCGAATGTGATTGCCACCATTGAGTACGACCAGTGGACGACCGACAAGAAGCACATTCCCAACAGCCAGGGACTGCAGGAAAACGCCCAGGACTTGGCCGATGAGCTGACCGGTCGCCTCAACGAATAGCGGGTTCCGGTCACCCCCTGCGGGCACCGCGCTCAGACCTCGGAAATTGGGACGCCCGCGCGTCGGCCGCGTACCGTGCCGACTAATGACGCGGGCGGTACGTCCGCCCATCGACAGAGAATGAGCGAAGGACCCATGCACCGTTCAGCCCCGCGACTCGCCCGAATACTCGCCTGCGCGACCGTACCGATGGTGCTCGTCGCCGGCTGCTCCTCCGGCCCGGACGAAAAGGACGAAAAGAACACCGGCGGCTCGGCGAGACCCGGCTCGCCCAGCGCCTCACCCACCGTCGCGGCCGCGAAGTTCAGCAAGCTGCCCGATGTGTGCACCACCCTTTCCGGGAAGACGGTCGACCAGCTCGTCCCCAAGGCGCAGAACAAGAAGGGCAAGGCCCTTCCCTCGGCCGACACCAACACGTCCGCAAGCTGCCTGTGGACCGGTCTCGACGGCTTCAAGTACCGCTCGCTGACCGTCTCCCTCAAGCTGTTCCGCTCCGACCCGGGGCTCGGCTCCGGCGACCGGCGCGCCGGGGAGTACGCCGCCCAGCAGGCGAGCAGGGCCGCCACCGGCAAGGTGACCGACCCCAAGACCGAGAAGGCCGCGGGCATCGGCGACGAGGCGACCTCGGTCAGCTCCAAGGAGAAGAAGGACGGCGACGAGTTCCGCAACCAGACGGTGGTGACCCGCACCGCCAATGTCGTCATCACCGTCCAGTACGACGGCGCGGGCTATGAGAAGGAGAAGACCCCCGACGCGGCCGCGCTGCTCAAGGACGCCAAGTCCGCCGCCAAGGAGGCCGTCGGCGCCATCGCGAAGGGCTCCCAGAGCGGCACCTGATCCCCCGACACGACCCCTTCCCGCCCACGGGCCTTGACGTGTATGCGACGCTGAGGCCGCTGTTGTTGAAGACGGGGAGGGGTCGCGGGTGGCCGCGATGCAACTGACACGGACGCACCGAATACTGGCCGGGGTGGTCGTCACCGGGGCGGTGGTGATCGCGGGGATCGGCTTCGCCGGTTCCTACGCGGCGGTGCGCGATCTCGCCCTCGACAAGGGCTTCGGCAAGTTCTCCAATGTCTTTCCGATCGGTATCGACGCGGGGATCGTGGTCCTGCTCGCGCTGGATCTGCTGCTCACCTGGATCCGGATCCCCTTCCCGCTGCTGCGCCAGACGGCCTGGCTGCTGACCGCGGCCACCATCGCCTTCAACGGCGCGGCCGCCTGGCCGGACCCGATCGGCGTCGGCATGCACGCCGTGATCCCGATCCTCTTCGTCGTCTCCGTCGAGGCCGCCCGGCACGCGGTCGGCCGGATCGCCGACATCACCGCCGACCGGCACATGGAGTCGGTCCGCATCACCCGCTGGCTGCTCGCGCCGGTGCCCACCTTCCGGCTGTGGCGCCGGATGAAGCTGTGGGAGCTGCGCAGTTACGACGAGGTCATCAGGCTGGAGCAGGACCGGCTGGTCTACCAGGCCCGGCTGCGCGCCCGCTATGGGCGCGCCTGGCGCCGTAAGGCGCCCGTGGAGTCGCTGATGCCGCTGCGGCTGGCGCGGTACGGGGTGCCGCTGTCGGACACCGCCCCCGCGGGGCTCGCGGCGGCCGGTCTGGAGCCGTCCGCGGTGTCGGCGACGGCGCTTCCGCGGGGCCGGACCGACGCGGCGGACGGGGTGGGGGCCAAGAGCGCCTCCCCGGGGGCCCAGCCGGGCCCGTACGGCCCGCCCGGGGCCCTGGAGAGTGCGGGCGGCACCGGCGCCGCCGACGCCCCGCAGCAGCACCCCCAGCCGCCCCAGACGCAGGAGCTGCCGCTCTCGCTGCCCCTGCCGGTCTACCAGCAGCCCGCCGGGCAGGGCCACGACGGCCGGAACGCCGTGCCGTTCGACCCGGCGGCCGCCGCCCATCCCGCGCCGGTCGAGCAGCAGCCACAGCAGCCCCAGCAGCCGCAGTACGAGCAGGCCCCCCAGCCGCAGTACCAGCAGGTCCCGGGCCAGGCGACGCAGTTCGAGCAGCAGTCCGGGCAGCAACAGCCCCAGCTGACCGTGCCGGTCGGGCCCGGCGGCCGGGTGCGACCGCTCGGCGGTGAGGGCGTGGGCAGCCATCAGGGCGTGTACGTACCGGAGCAGCGCGAGCCGGAGCGGTACGCGTACGAGGAGCAGCCGGGGCAGCCGGGGCAGCCGGTGAACCAGCTACCGGACGACGTCCCGCGCGAGGAGGTCTACTACGCGACCTTCCGTCAGTTCCTCGCCGACCACAGCCGGTACCCCTCCGCGTACCAGTTCGGGCAGCGGCTGCGCGACTCGTACGGCGTGAGCGACCTCAGCAACAGCGAGCTGTCCGCGTACGTCGAGGACTTCAAGGAGCGCGTCCGCCTGGAGCGGGAAGCCATCCCGTAAAGCCGAGGGCGCCGGGCGGCAGCCGTAAGGCCGCCGCCCGGCGCCCGGGAGCGGAGAGGTCAGGCCGCGAGCAGCTTGCGCACCCGGTCCGCCCCCACCGCCAGCAGCAGCGTGGGCAGCCTCGGGCCGGTGTCCCGCCCGACCAGCAGGGTGTAGAGCAGCGCGAAGAACGACCGCTGGGCGACCTTCAGCTCCGGCGTCGGCTTGGCGTCCGGCGCCAGCCCCGCCTGGATCTTCGGCACTCCGTAGACCAGCGTGGTGAGACCGTCCAGCGACCAGTGGTCGTCCAGGCCGTCGAGCAGCAGCCGCAGCGACTCCCGCTCGGTGTCGCCCAGCGCGGCCAGCCGCTCGGTGTCCGGCTCGTCCCGGACCCGGGTGCGCTGGTCGGCCGGGACCTGGGTGGTGATCCAGCGCTCGGCCTTGTCGAGCCGGGGCCGGGTCTCCTCCAGGGACGTGACCGGGTTGCCCGGGTCGAGGTCGCTGAGGATGCGCAGCGTCTGCTCGTCATGGCCGGTGGTGATGTCCACCACCGAGGCCAGCGTGCGGTACGGCAGCGGGCGCGGGGTGCTCGGCAGCTCGCCCGTGGAGGTGCGGGTCGCGCGGCCATAGGCGGCCACGTCGGCGGGCTGGGCCGTGGACTCGGCGATCTTGCGCTCCAGCGCGTCCCACTCGTCGTAGGTCCGCTGAATCTCCTGGTCGAAGGCGATCTTGAAGGACTGGTTGGGCCGGCGGCGGGCGTACAGCCAGCGCAGCAGCGGCGCCTCCATGATCTCCAGGGCGTCGGCCGGGGTGGGCACGCCGCCCTTGGACGAGGACATCTTGGCCATGCCGCTGATGCCCACGAAGGCGTACATCGGGCCGATGGGCTGCTCCCCGCCGAAGACCTCGCGGACGATCTGGCCGCCGACCACATAGGACGAGCCCGGCGAGGAGTGGTCGACGCCCGAGGGCTCGAAGACCACGCCCTCGTACGCCCAGCGCATCGGCCAGTCGACCTTCCAGACCAGCTTGCCCCGGTTGTGCTCGGTGAGCAGGACGGTCTCGCCGTGGCCGCACGCGCAGGTGTAGGCCAGCTCGGTGGTCTCCTCGTCGTACGAGGTCACCGTGGTCAGATCGCGGTCGCAGACCGAGCAGTAAGGCTTGTACGGGAAGTAACCCGCGCCGCCCGCGCTGCCGTCGTCCTCACCGGCCGCGCCCGAGCCCTCGGCGGCGGCCAGCTCGGCCTCGTCGACCGGCTTCTGCTGCTGCTTGCCCGGCTTCTTCGCGCCTGCCTTCTCCTTGGTGCGGTACCGGTCCAGGACGGCGTCGATCTCCCGGCGATGGCGCATCGCGTGCAGGATCTGCTCGCGGTACGCCCCCGAGGTGTACATCTCGGTCTGGCTGATGGGGTGGAACTCGATGCCCATCTCGCGCAGCGCCTCGGCCATCGGCACCTTGAAGTGCTCCGCCCAGTTCGCATACGGCGATCCGGGCGGGGCCGGGACCGAGGTGAGCGGCTTGCCGATGTGCTCGGACCAGGAGGGGTCGATCCCGGCCGGGACCTTGCGGTACCGGTCGTAGTCGTCCCAGGACAGGATGTGAACGCATTCATAGCCCCGGCGCCGGATCTCGTCGGCGACCAGGTGCGGGGTCATGACCTCGCGCAGATTGCCGAGGTGGATCGGGCCGGACGGGCTGAGACCCGAGGCGCAGACGACAGGTTTGCCCGGGGCGCGGCGCTCCGCCTCGGCAATGACCTCGTCGGCGAATCGGGAGACCCAGTCGGTCTCGGTGCTCTGAGCCACGGTCGGCACTTCCTTCCTAGCGGTCATGGCATCGCCCATTGTCCCAGACGGAACGGACCCCTCCGGCGTTGCCCACAGGGCCTGCCGGGCGGGCCCGGGTTATCCACAGGCCGGGGAAATCGTTGGACCCGCCGTGAAATACTGGGGTGTCCATACCACCACTATCGGAATGGCACCTCATCTATGGCATCGGTCCCTTCCCTCGCCGCCACCGTCCATCAGCGCGTCGTGGACGCCCTCTCGGCTGCCCTGCCGGAGGCCGGCTCCGCGGACCCGCTGCTGCGACGAAGCGACCGGGCCGATTTCCAGGCCAACGGGATGCTGGCGCTGGCCAAGAAGCTCCGGGGAAACCCCCGTGAGCTGGCCTCCAAGGTCGTGTCGCACCTTCCGGTCGCCGCCACCTCGGCCGACCCCGATCCGGTGATCGCCGACATCGAGGTCTCCGGCCCCGGCTTCCTCAACATCACGATCGCCGACTCCGCGATCACCGCGACCCTCGCCGCCCGCGCCGCCGACGACCGCCTCGGCGTGCCGTTCGCGCAGGCGCCCGGCACCACCGTGATCGACTACGCCCAGCCCAATGTGGCCAAGGAGATGCACGTCGGCCATCTGCGCTCGGCGGTGATCGGCGACGCGGTGGTGCGGATCCTGGAGTTCGCGGGCGAGAAGGTGGTCCGCCGCCACCACATCGGCGACTGGGGCACCCAGTTCGGCATGCTCATCCAGTATCTGATCGAGCACCCGCATGAGCTGGACCACAAGGACGCCGCCTCCGGCCAGGAGGCCATGTCCAACCTGAACCGGCTGTACAAGGCCGCGCGGGCGCTCTTCGACTCCGACCCGGAGTTCAAGGAGCGGTCCCGGCGGCGGGTGGTGGATCTCCAGGCGGGCGACGAGGAGACCATCGCCCTGTGGCGGAAGTTCGTGGACGAGTCGAAGATCTACTTCTACTCGGTCTTCGACAAGCTGGACATCGAGATCCACGACCCCGATGTGGTCGGCGAGTCGGGTTACAACGACATGCTGGCCGAGACCTGCCGGCTGCTGGAGGAGTCCGGCGTCGCCGTCCGTTCCGAGGGTGCGCTGTGCGTCTTCTTCGACGACATCAAGGGCCCCGAGGGCAATCCGGTGCCGCTGATCGTCCAGAAGTCCGACGGCGGTTTCGGCTATGCGGCCACCGACCTCTCCGCGATCCGCGACCGGGTGCAGCATCTGAAGGCCGACACCCTGCTGTATGTGGTGGACGCCCGGCAGTCGCTGCACTTCAAGATGGTCTTCGAGACCGCCCGCCGGATCGGCTGGCTCAATGACCAGGTGCACGCCGTCCAGCTCGCCTTCGGCACCGTCCTGGGCAAGGACGGCAAGCCGTTCAAGACCCGCGCGGGCGAGACGGTGCGGCTGGAGGACCTGCTGGACGAGGCCACCGAGCGGGCCGCCGCCGTGGTCCGGGAGAAGAGCGAGAAGCTCGGCCTCACCGAGGAGGACATCCTCGAGCGCGGCGCCCAGCTCGGCGTCGGCGCGGTGAAGTACGCGGATCTGTCCACCTCCGCCTCGCGTGACTACAAGTTCGACCTCGACCAGATGGTCTCGCTCAACGGCGACACCTCGGTCTATCTGCAGTACGCGTACGCCCGGATCCAGTCGATCCTGCGCCGCGCCGAGGAGGGGCAGCGGACGGTGGCCCACCCCGAGCTGCAGCTGACCAAGGCCGAGCGGGCGCTGGGCCTGCACCTCGACCAGTTCGGGGAGACGCTGCGCGAGGTGGCCGCCGGGTTCGAGCCGCACAAGCTGGCCGGGTATCTCTACCAGCTGGCCTCGCTCTACACGACCTTCTACGACCAGTGCCCGGTCCTGAAGGCCGAGGGCGGCCCGTCCCAGGTGGAGAACCGCCTCTTCCTGTGCGACATCACGGCGCGGACGCTGCGGCAGGGCATGACGCTGCTGGGCATCCGCACCCCCGAGCGCCTCTGAGCCGGCCGACCGTGAAGCGCCCCGCCCCTGCGACAGGGAGCGGGGCGCCTCGTATTCATCAGGGGCTCTCGGCGTTCCGCAGCCGCGCGTTCCTCACCGGCAGAGCACATCGTGCTCCGGCCGCTCACCCTTCAGCAGGAAGTCCGTGACCTTCCGGTCCGCGCAGGCACTGCCGTTGTTCACCACATAGGCCGCGCCATGCCCCATCGCGTCCACGCTGACCATCCGCGCCCGGTCGCCGTAGGCGCGCCGCAGGTTCAGCGCCCCGCTGTACGGGGTGGCCACATCACGCTTGTTCTGCACCAGCAGGACGTTCGACGGGCCCTGGTCGGTGATCCGCACCGGCTTGTCCCGCGGCGCGTCATGCCAGAACGAGCAGGGCGTGACGTTCACCGGCATGCCCGCGGTGAGCGGGTGGCTCTTACGGCTGGCGGCCACATCCCGTGCGTACTCCGGCAGGGACGTGGGCCACTCCACGTCGTTGCAGATGGTCGCGAGGGACACGGCCGCCGCGTCCTGGGGCGGGTCGGCCGGTGCCGCGCCGGGCGCCTTACCGGCGTCCGCGTCCACGATCAGCTTGGCCAGGTCCTCGAAGTCGTCCCGGGAGTACAGGGCGTTCAGCATGCTCTGGCGCAGTGCGTTGCCGTTCAGCTCGGGCGGGTTGGCGCCGGGCCACGGCAGCGGCTTCGCGTCCAGCCGGGCGGCGAGGTCCAGCACCCGCCGGCGCACCCCGTCGGGGGTCTCGGCGAGCCGGACGGGGCTGTTCGGGGCGGAGGCCCAGGCGGCGAAGTCGGGGAAGGTGTCCTCGACGCCGACGGCGTAGTTCGCCAGCCAGCGGCGCTCGACCCGCTCCGGGTCCGGGTCGTCATTGCTGTCCAGCACCCAGCGGTCGGTGTGCTCGGGGAACAGCTGCGCGTAGACGGAGCCCACGTACGTCCCGTAGGAGACGCCCCATGCGGACAGCTTCCGCTCGCCGAGCGCCCGGCGGATGCTGTCGATGTCCCGCGCCTCGTTGACGGTGCTGATGGTGCGCAGCAGCTCACCGCCGTTGCGGGCGCAGGTGTCGGCGATGCGGCGGCCGGTGGTGACGTTCTGGGTGATGTCCCCGCCGGGGGCGGGCCAGGGGCGGGAGGCGAGCAGCGACAGATCGGCGGTGTCCAGACCGCATCCGGTGTGGGTGGACCGCCCCATGCCGCGCGGGTCGAAGCTGACGATGTCATAGGCGTCCCGCACCGATTGCGGCAGCCGTTTGCCGTATGTGGTGGGCCGCTCCAGCCCCGTCGATCCGGGGCCGCCCGGGATCAGCAGCAGGGTGCCCCGGCGGGCCTGCGGCCGCTCGCTGGGGATACGGGATACGGCGAGGGAGATCCGCTTGCCGCCGGGGTCGCGGTGGTCCAGCGGCACCTTGAGCGTGGCGCATTCCTGCCGGGGGTCGAGCCCGGTGCCCTCGCAGGCCCCCCAGCCGAGCGCGGTGGTGGTCGAATCGGCCAGCGGTCCCGGGGTCGCGTCCGCGGACGCGCTGCCGAGGAGGGATGCGGTGGCGGCGGTGGCGAGGGCCAGCGCGGCGGTTCTGCCGGTCGTCGGTCTCATGTGCACAAGCCTTGTCGAACCGGCGTCTGCCTCCCATCCGGGCAACCGGCCGACCCGTCCGGGGGATAACCCCCGACGGAGCGTCAGGCGTACCGCCGCGCACGTAGCATTCGCGACAGATTCCCCGGACCGGGACAACCTCTCGCCGTCCCGGCCCGTCCAACCCCGTGAATCACCTGTCATCAACAGAACATTGGGGGCTTGACCATGCGACGGTGGGGGACCGCACTCGCGGCGATGGTGCTCGCGGGCGGCGCGCTGGCGGCGACGGCGGGGGCGGCGGGGGCCGTCACTCCGGCCGCGGCCAAGTCGGCGGCCAAGACAGCGGCCTGTGAGACCGGCTGGGGCAGCGGCGAGAAGACGGCCCAGCCGGCGGGCCACACACCGCTGGGGAGCATCCGGACCGGCCGGCACGCCTGCTACGACCGCATGGTGTTCGACGTGAAGGGCGCCACGGCCGCCGATCGCGTCGGCTACCGCGTGGCGTACGTGGACACCATGTACCAGGACGGCTCGGGCGAGGAGATCCCGGTCGGCGGCGGGGCGATTCTGGACATCCATGTGGCCGCGCCGAGCTACGACCCGGGGACCGGCGGGGAATCGTATCCGGGGCGGGCGCGCAAGCCGCTGCCGGGGGTGGACGTCGCCGGGTACCAGACCTTCCGGGACACCCGCTTCGGCGCCAGCTTCGAGGGCGAGACCCAGGTCGGCCTGGGCGTGCGCGCACGGCTGCCGTTCCGCGTCTTCCAGACGGACGGGCGGGTCGTGGTGGACGTGGCGCACTCCTGGAACGCGGTGCGCTGAGGGTGACGGCGAAGGGCCTGCCCCACGGCCGTCCGGCCGTGGGGCAGGCCCTTCGCCAGCTCGGGCTCGGCCTTACTGCTTGAAGCCGTAGTCCATGATCTTCTTCGCGTCCGCCGTACGGTTGTCCACCGAGGAGGAGGCGAGGACGGTACCGATGACCGTCTTCCCGTTCCGGGTGGCGGCGAAGACCAGGCAGTACTTGGCCTCCGGACCCGAGCCGGTCTTGACGCCGATGGTGCCCGAATAGCTGCCCAGCAGATTGTTGGTGTTGGTCCACGACATATAGCGGTAGCCGCCGCTCTTCGTGGTCACCTTCTGCTTGGTCGACTTCGTCTTCACGACCGTACGGAACGTGGAGTACTTCATCGCGCTGCTGGCCAGCTTCGTCAGATCGCGCGGCGTCGAGTAGTTGGCGCCGCGCCCGATGCCGTCGAACGAGTCGAAGTGGGTGTTCGTCAGCCCGAGGGACTTGGCCGTGGTGTTCATCTTGCCGATGAACGACTTCACCCGCGCGGCCCGGGTGGAACCGGTGCCGAACTTGTCCGCCAGCGCGTACGCCGCGTCACAGCCGGACGGGAGCATCAGCCCGTACAGCAGCTGGCGGACGGTGACCTTGTCGCCGACGATCAGCTTGGCCGAGGAGGCCCAGTTGTTGTCGACGATGTAGTCGCTGTACGCCTTCTGGACCGTGACCTTGGCGTCCAGGTTGAGATTCGGCTGTGCGAGCACCACCCGGGCAGTCATGATCTTGGTGGTGGAGCCGGTGGACCGACGGGTGTCCGCGGCCTTGGTGAACAGGCTCTTTCCCGTGCCGTTGTTCATCACGAACCCGCCCTTGGCGGCGATCGTGGGAGTAGCGGTCGTCGCGGCCTGCGCAGAGGCGGTGAACGCCCCCGCCGTCAGCACGGCTCCAGCGGTGATCGCGACCGCGGATACGCGACGTAGACCCTTCATGCCGGTTTTCAACGTGAATATCTCCCAATGCCCCATGCGTGCGGCCACATCGCAGGGCCGCTCTCTGATGTGACGCCTGAAAGGGGTCAAGGGATGTGCCCCTCTGCCGAGATTTCTGGAAATTCGCCCGGCTGCACGCCTGCCCTCCCCCTCACCGCCGGCCGCGGGGGCGGGCCGCAGGCCGGATAGTGGATCGTGCCCATTCCCGAAAGCCACCGAAAGCGCCCGCCATGACTTCCCAGCAACTCCTCGACCGCGCCCAGCGCCTGGCCGACGCGGGCGGTCGCCGCCTGCTCGGCATCGCCGGACCGCCCGGGGCCGGTAAGACCACCCTCGCCGAGTACCTGGTCGACGCCCTCGGCGCCGACCGGGCCACCCTGGTGCCGATGGACGGCTTCCACCTCGCCGACGCCGAGCTGCGCCGGCTCGGCCTGACCGGCCGCAAGGGCGCGCCGGAGACCTTCGACCCGTACGGCTACACCGCGCTGCTGCGGCGGCTGCGGGCGCCGCGCGCCGAGGAGGTCGTCTACGCGCCGGGGTTCGACCGCGAGCTGGAACAGCCCGTCGCGGGCACCATCCCGGTGGCGCCGGAGATCCCGCTGGTGATCACCGAGGGAAACTATCTGCTGCTGGACGAGGCGCCCTGGCTCCCGGTCCGCGAGCTGCTGGACGAGACCTGGTGGGTCGACCTGGACACCGAGGAGCGGGTGCGCCGGCTGATCGACCGCCATGAGCGGTTCGGCAAGCCGCGCGAGGTGGCCGAGCGCTTCGTCCTCACCTCCGACGCGGCCAACGCCCGGCTGGTCGCCCCCGGGCGGGCGGCCGCCGATTTCGTGGTCAGGGGCCGGTGACGACCGGCGCCTTCGGCCTCGGCCCCGACTCGCCGGACGTTCATGAGGCGAGGGTGCGCCAGCCGTGGTGGAAGTCCCCGGTGGCCCCGGCCACATCCCGACTCGTCATACGCGTCGCCGCCCCCGTTCATGGGGCGGCGACGATCTCAACCGAGCAGGTGCCGGAATCGCTCGTTGCTCGGTTCCGCACTCCGCGCCCCAACCGTCGCGGCCCAGTGCCGACACGTGGCGGACACGAACGCTCCAACAGCGTGCTCACTCGCCCGCCGCCAGCTCGCGAATCCTCGCAGCCACGCCAGTGCGTCCCCGGGCGGCTGCCCGCATTCCATAAGCCGTACGGCGGTGTTGGCCGGATCCACCCAGGCTGGGCCGATCGCGGGCATGGCCCAGTCCACGACGTATGCCTCACCGCCGGTGTTGCCGATCAGCAGGTTGTGGGGATTGGTGTCCGTGTGCAGCAGATGATTCCCCGCGAGAGCTTCCGCCTCGTCAGGCTCCAAGAACTTCCGCAACCTGTCGGCGAATTGCGGAATCGGAAAATCCGGGATCTTCAGGTCCTGCATACGCTTCATGATGAACGCCACGGCATCCAGGTCATTCGAGCCCGGCCCAAGGTCCGCGTGCCGACCGTCGACGTAGACGAACGCCAGAGCCGACCAGCCGCCCGCGTCGAATCGGTAGCGGACGGTGGGGCTGATGCCTCCGACTGCCCAGTTGATCCGCTCCTCGCATCGCAGAGCCGCCGTCCCGGGCTCGTCCGTCTCACGCACGCCCTTGAAGAACAGGCGACCGTCGTACGCCGTGTCCAGGATCAGCGCGACAGAACAATTGAGACCGTCCTGGACTTCCACTGTCGCGCTCACCTCTCCCGTGCGCGTCTCCACGGCACTGCGCAGTTCGACCGGGAGGTCATCCCATGTGACGCGCTCGATCACGTCATTTCTCCCTTGGATACGCGGTCGGGGTGCCGGTCTCCCGGCACCCCTTCCGGCTTTGGCGGTCTACTGCGTGGCGCCGCACTTACGGCAGCGGACCTTGCCGCTCCAACCGACCCAATCGTGATCGCACTCGCTCAGAATATGCCGCATCGCATTCCTCTCCATTGGTGTTCCCGCATGTGCCAACCCGTCCGGCTGCCGCCCGCTACGCAGCCAGCCGAACGGGGGTCCTGGGGTGGGCCGCTAGCCCGTGCACTCCGGCGCGGCTTGGGCCGACGCGGGCGACTCGGAAGGCGTAGAGAGCGGTCCTACGCGTCGGCGGGCCTCCTGGTGACAGTCGCAGTCGCAGCGGACCGTCATGATGAGGTCGCCGCGCTCCTGGCCCGGCCGGGGCGGCAGTCGTACTTCATGGGGGCCACGGCATTCCCCGTGCAGGACCGCGTACTTGGGGCGCGCGACGGCAAGGCGGCATTCTGGCTCCAGATGGCGGGCAGAAGCGGTCATCCGGGCCGTCCCTCCTGCCTGGTCCGACTCGCTGAGGTGAGGGTGTGCGGGCGGAGGGGTCCCGGGTAATGGGCGGCGTGCTTGGGGCAGGCGTAGATCGTCACGCCACCGACACTGCCGCTGTGTTCCATCGCGACCGGGGTCGGTTCGTCGGTGGGCAACTGGCAGCGATAGCAGAGCTGGCGGATCTCGGTCGCGGGGCCCAGGACTTCGGAGACCGCCTGAGCCAGGGCCTCGTACAGCGGCCGGATGTCGGTCAGGTGCCGGCCGGGGCCGAGGGGCACCCGCCAGTAGCTGTGGTGGTCAGCCGTCCAGGCAGCGGGGGGCACACCGAGGAGCGTGGTCTCGTCGGCCAGCGCGGCGAGGACGCGTACCCGGCGCAGGCACCAGCTCCGTGCGGTGTCGACTCCGATCAGCCAGTACAGCTTGCCGTAGAGGTCGTCCTGGATGACGGCACCCGACTCCCGGCCGAGCAGTTCCAGCGCGCGGTCTCCGACAGCGGCGGGCGCGGACACGGCGTCCCACCAGCGGCCCACCGGTAACGCTTCGACCTCCTCGGTGTTCGGCGGTGTCCACGGCGCGGGCTGAGTAATCGTCATGAAAGGTGCCTCCGATGGAGCGTCTGGCCCAGTGCATCCAGACAAACGCTGCTCCCGGACTGCCGTCCCCAGCGCATGCGGCAGACGCTGTGCGCATGCAGAACCTGCATACGCATGTGCACGGGTCGCTACTGTGGGTATTTTCCCTTTCCAGTCACGCCACCGCAGATCAGGACTGGTTATGATGCAGTCAGCAAACCACCGCAGTGCGGGTGAGGCCATCGCGGCCGCCCGCCGGGAACGTGGTTGGACCCAGCAGCAACTGGCCGCGATGTGCGGGTACAGCCAAAGCACCATCAGTCGCCTGGAGCGCGGCCGTCAGTCGGCTCGCGACATCGGTGTGCTCGCACTCGTCGCCGATCGGCTTGGCATGGTCCCCTCTGAGGTCGGGCTGGCCGGAGTCGCACCGCACAACGCCGGCGTGAACCGTCGCGGCTTTCTGGGCACAACCGCAGCAGCCGGTCTCGGTCTCCTTCCCACTCCGGCCGGATCCGGGGCCCACCGCCCGGTCAATCCGGCCGTCGTTGATCACCTCCGCCAGCTCCGCGTCACCCTTGTCCAGTCGGACGGGTTTTACGGACCGCACTCCGCCATCAGCGCCGTCCATGACCACCTCACCGTCATTGAGCAGCAGTTGCTTCCTGCGGCCACCGGCACCCTCCGTCGGGACATCCTCCAAACCGGCGCGGAATGGGCCGAGTTCGCCGGCTGGCTGTACGAGGACCTCGGCCGCCCGGACCAGGGCCTATGGTGGTCCGACCGTGCGATGGAATGGGCGCAGGAGGCCGATGATCCGGTACGGCAGGCATTCATTCTGATGCGCAAAGCACAGCAGTCCGTCAGTCTGATGCAGCAGCAGCGAGCGGTGGGACTGGCTGCGGCCGCGCTGAGGGTACGTGGCAATGTGCCCTCACGCGTCCGGGCCTCTGCCCACCTCCAGGCGGCGCATGGCCATGCGCTCATCGGCGACGAACCAGCGGCCCTTCGCGCACTCGACGCTGCCCAGGTGCTCGTCGACGAAGATGACTCGGTGAGCGAGCAGCTCGGGGGCTACTGCAATCGCTCCTACGCTTGGGCCCAGCGAGCGACCTGCTGTCTCCGCCTCGGCAGACCAGCCGACGCTGTGGCCACCTACCAGCAAGCCCTCCATCGCTGGCCCTCCACATACCAGCGCGAGCGCGGCTTGCACCTGGCCCGGCTCGCCAATGCTCACGCCGCAGACCGGTCACCGGACGCCGCCTGTGCCACCGCCATGGAAGCCCTGGATATCACCCGCGAGACGGAGTCGAGCCGAACTACAGCAGAGCTCCGCCGGGTCATCACCGGCCTTGCACCGTGGCGGCGTACCGCCATGGTGCGGGACTTGTCCGAGGCAGTCGCCGCAGTGTGACTAGGCTGCCCGGTACCAAGATCTGCCGGGAGGGCCTCATGCACATCAGCGAGCTGGTCGGCACGGACGAGTGGCATACCGCCGTAGGGCGGCCGTACGTCGTTTACAAGTACGCGGCCACCTTGGACGGGCGGATCGCCGCAGCGGACAGCACCAGCCAGTGGATCACCAGCGCGGATTCCCGCGCCGAGGTCCACTCGCTTCGCGCAGCGTGCCAGGCCACCGTCGTCGGTTCCGGAACGCAGCAGGCCGACAACCCGCACCTCGCTGTCCGCTCGGTGGTGGACGATCCCAAGCTGAAGGTGGCCGTGCCCGTTGACGAGCAGCCGTGGCGGGTCATCGTCGACAGCAACGCGCGCACGCCTGTTGGGGCCCGTGTTCTGGACGAGGCCGCGCCCACGATCATCGTTGTAGCCGACGACGCTGCCGCGACACACCTGGACGACGTCGCGACCGTCGTCCGGCTCCCGCGTGCCAAGGAGGGCGTGGACCTTCACGCGCTGCTGAGCGAACTGGCGGACCGTGGTGTCCGTGGCATGTTCCTGGAGGGCGGGCCCACGCTCGCCGCGTCCTTCGTCTCGGCTGGGCTGGTGGACCGCGTCATCGCCTACATCGCGCCTGCCCTCCTCGGCCAGGGCAAGAGCGCACTTCAGGGCGGCACCATCGGGACAATGGACGACATCCTGCGCTACGAGCTGCTGGACGTGGCGCGGTCCGGCCCGGACGTTCGGCTGATCGCCCGCCCTCAGCGTTGAAGGTCCAGGAGCGGCTGTTCGCCGTCTCCACCCCTCAGCCGATCTCCTCCTGGACCTCCCGAACGGACCGGCTGCCGGGGCGCCCTCGGGTTCCGACACGCGGCCGGGCCGGACACGCCCGGTGCGCATCCGGCCCGTACAGAGCTCAGGGGGACTACTCCCCGCGGTTCAGCCGCTGGGCGACCTCGACCGCCCAGTACGTGAGGATCATCCCCGCGCCCGCGCGCCGTACCGAGGTCAGCGTCTCCATGATCGCGCGGTCGCGGTCGATCCAGCCGTTGGCCGCCGCGGCCTCGACCATCGCGTACTCACCGGAGATCTGGTACGCGGCCACCGGCACGTCCACGGCGTCGGCGATCTGCCGCAGGATGTCCAGGTAGGGCAGGGCAGGCTTCACCATGACCATGTCCGCGCCCTCGGCCAGGTCCAGCTCCAGCTCGCGCATCGACTCCCGGGCGTTGGGCGGGTCCTGCTGGTACGTCTTGCGGTCGCCCTTCAGCGCGGAGCCCACCGCCTCGCGGAACGGACCGTAGAAGGCGGAGGCGTACTTCGCGGTGTAGGCGAGGATCGAGATGTCCTGGTGCCCGGCGCCGTCCAGCGCCTCGCGGATCACCCCGACCTGCCCGTCCATCATGCCGCTGGCGCCCACCGTGTGGACGCCCGCGTCGGCCTGGACGCGCGCCATCTCCGCGTACCGCTCCAGCGTGGCGTCGTTGTCGACCCGGCCCTCGGCGTCCAGGACCCCGCAGTGGCCGTGGTCGGTGTGCTCGTCCAGGCAGAGATCGGACATGATCACGAGGTCGTCACCGACCTCGGCGCGCACATCGCGGATGGCCGCCTGGAGGATCCCGTCCGGGTCGGTGCCGGGCGTGCCGACGGCGTCCTTCTTGGACTCCTCCGGCACCCCGAAGAGCATGATCCCGCCGAGGCCCGCGGCGACCGCGTCGGCCGCCGCCTTCCGCAGGGAGTCCCGGGTGTGCTGCAGGACGCCCGGCATCGACTGCAGCGGCACCGGCTCGGTCACGTCCTCGCGGACGAACGCGGGCAGGATCAGCTCGGCCGGATGCAGCCGGGTCTCCGCGACCATGCGGCGCATGGCCGGATTCACCCGCAGCCGGCGCGGTCGCGCACCGGGGAAGCTGCCGTACGTGGTGCTCAAGAGCGTGCCCTCCTCCGTGATCCCGGCCGTCGCTCGCTCGGGCGGGTGACCGGCTCCCCGGCCTCGATCGCGGCTTGCCGCCGCGCCGCCCCGAAGTCCGCGAGCGCCTCGGCCAGCTTGAGCACCGAGGGCTCGGGCGACAGCACGTCCACCCGCAGCCCGTGCTCCTCCGCGGTCTTCGCGGTGGCCGGGCCGATACAGGCGATGACAGTGACATTGTGCGGCTTGCCCGCGATGCCGACGAGGTTCCGCACGGTGGACGACGAGGTGAAGAGCACCGCGTCGAACCCGCCGCCCTTGATGGCCTCACGGGTCTCGGCCGGCGGCGGCGAGGCGCGTACGGTGCGGTACGCGGTCACGTCGTCGACCTCCCAGCCCAGCTCGATCAGCCCGGCGACCAGGGTCTCGGTGGCGATGTCGGCCCGCGGCAGGAAGACGCGGTCGATCGGGTCGAAGACCGGGTCGTACGGCGGCCAGTCCTCCAGCAGCCCGGCCGCGGACTGCTCACCGCTGGGCACCAGATCCGGCTTCACCCCGAAGTCGATCAGCGACTTCGCGGTCTGCTCGCCCACCGCCGCGACCTTGATCCCGGCGAACGCGCGGGCGTCGAGCCCGTACTCCTCGAACTTCTCCCGCACCGCCTTGACCGCGTTGACCGAGGTGAAGGCGATCCACTCATAGCGCCCGGTGACCAGGCCCTTGACCGCGCGCTCCATCTGCTGCGGGGTACGCGGCGGCTCCACGGCGATCGTCGGCACCTCGCTGGGCACCGCGCCGTAGCTGCGTAGCTGGTCCGAGAGCGAGGCGGCCTGCTCCTTGGTGCGCGGCACCAGGACCTTCCAGCCGAACAGCGGCTTGGACTCGAACCAGGAGAGCTGGTCACGCCGGCCGGCCGCGCTCTGCTCGCCGACCACGGCTATCACCGGCTGCGCGCCCTGCGGCGACGGCAGCACCTTGGCCGCCTTCAGCACCTGGGCGATGGTCCCCAGCGTCGCGGTCCAGGTCCGCTGGCGGGTGGTGGTGCCGCCGACGGTGACGGTGAGCGGGGTGTCCGGCTTGCGGCCCGCGGCCACCAGCTCACCCGCGGCGGCGGCCACCGTCTCCAGGGTCGCGGAGACCACGGCGGTCGCGTCGGACGAGCCGACCTCGCTCCAGCAGCGCTCATCGGCGGCCAGGGCGTCCACGAAACGCACATCCGCGCTGTGGGCGTCCCGCAGCGGCACCCCCGCGTAGGCGGGAACGCCTACCGCGGCGGCCACACCCGGCACCACCTCGAAGAGGATGCCCTCGGCGGCGCAGGCGACCATCTCCTCGGCGGCGTATCCGTCGAGGCCGGGGTCGCCCGCGACCGCGCGGACGACCCGCTTGCCGCCGCGCGCGGCCGTCATGACAAGATTGGCGGTGTCCCGGAGTACCGGGACGGTGGCGGTGGCTGACGACCCATCAGCGTTCGCCTGCCGCGGCGCGCCCTGAGCGTCCGCGGCCACGCCCGGCCTGACGTGCTTGCGCACCACGTCGAGCACTTGCGGGTCGGCGATCAGCACGTCCGCGGTGGCCAGAGCCTCCACGGCGCGCAAGGTCAGCAGGCCCGGATCTCCGGGGCCCGCACCGAGGAAGGTGACGTGTCCGCAGCCGGGGTGATTCGGGACGGTGGGGTTCAAAGTGCTCGCTCCCCCATAAGACCGGCCGCACCCTTGGCGAGCATCTCGGTGGCGAGTTCGCGACCGAGGTCCCCGGCCTCACTGGGCGACGCGGGTACGGGACCGGTGGTGGACAGCTGCACCAGCGTCGTGCCGTCGAGGGAGCCGACGACGCCGCGCAGGCGCATTTCGGTGACAACCTGACCGTCGGCCAGCAGGTCGGCCAGCGCCCCCACGGGTGCGCTGCAGCCGGCCTCCAGGGCGGCGAGCAGGGATCGCTCGGCGGTCACGGCGACCCGCGTATACGGGTCGTCGATCTCGGCGAGCCGGGCAGTGAGCGCCACGTTGGACGCGGCACACTCCACTGCCAGGGCCCCCTGGCCGGGGGCGGGCAAAACATGGCCGACATCGAGCAGCTCGGTCGCCTCGCCGATCCGCCCCAGACGGATCAGGCCGGCGGCGGCGAGCACCACGGCGTCCAGCCGTCCCGACCGGACGTAGCCGATGCGGGTGTCGACATTGCCGCGTATCGGCACGGTCTCGATGTCGAGGCCGAAGGAGCGGGCCCACGCGTTGAGCTGGGCCGCGCGGCGCGGGGATCCGGTGCCTATCCGGGACCCCGGGGGAAGCTGGGCGAAGGTGAGTCCGTCCCGGGCGATCAGCGCGTCACGCGGGTCCTCGCGGCGCGGTATCGCGGCCAGCGTCAGCCCCTCGGGCTCCGCGGTGGGAAGGTCCTTCAGCGAGTGCACGGCCAGGTCGATCTCACCGCTCAGCAGCGCCTCGCGCAGCGCCGAGACGAAGACGCCGGTGCCACCGATCTGCGCGAGGTGCTCGCGCGAGGTGTCGCCGTACGTGGTGATCTCGACCAGTTCGACGGGGCGCCCGGTGGCCTCGCGCACCAGGTCCGCGACGAGGCCGGACTGGGCCATGGCGAGCGCGCTGCGGCGGGTGCCCAGACGCAGCGGCGCAGCGCCGCCGGAGGCGGCGGGTGAGGGGGTGGCGTTCATGACCGGCCTCCCTTCGGGTCGTTCGGTTCGGCCGCGCGGGCCGAGCCGTCGGCGCGGCTGACGGCGGCGACCGCCTGCGGATCGAGGTCGAAGAGCTCGCGCAGCGCGTCGGCGTAACCGGCGCCACCCGGAGTGCTCGCGAGCTGCTTGACCCGCACGGTGGGCGCGTGCAGCAGCTTGTCGACGACCCTGCGCACGGTCTGCGTGATCTCGGACCGCTGCTTGTCGTCCAGATCCGGAAGGCGCCCGTCGAGCCGGGCGATCTCACTGGCGACGACGTCCGCCGCCATGGTACGCAGCGCGACCACTGTCGGCGTGATGTGCGCGGCGCGCTGGGCCGCCCCGAAGGCGGCCACCTCGGCGGAGACGATGGTCCGCACCTTGTCCACGTCGGCGGCCATCGCCCCGGCGGACGAGCCCGGCGCCCCGGACGGCTCGGCGGCCGCCTCGGCGAGGGACTCGATGTCGACCAGGTGCAGCCCCTCGATCCGGTGCGCCGCCGCGTCTATGTCGCGCGGCATCGCCAGATCGAGCAGCGAGACATCCGTCCCCGCGCGGTGGGCCCCGGGCGGGCAGGCCGCGCGCTGGGCGAGCGCGGTGCGCAGCTCCGCGGCGGTCAGCACCAGGCCGGTCGCGCCCGTACAGGAGACGACGATGTCGGCGTGCGGCAGCTCGGCGGAGACCCGGTCCCGCGGCACGGCGCGGGCCACCAGCGGCTCGCGCAACGTTTCATCACCCTCGGCGGGGATCGCGGCCGGAGTGGCCGCGTGCTGCTGGACCAGGGATTCGGCGAGGCGCAGCGCCCGCTCCAACGTCCTGTTGGCGATCACCAGTTCTGCCACACCGGCGCGGGCGAGCGTCGCCGCGGCCAGCGAGGACATCGAACCGGCGCCGATCACCAGGGCCCGCCTGCCCCGGGCCCACTCCGCCACCGGCGCGCCCTGGGCGAGCTGCTCCAGGCCGAAGGTGACCAGCGACTGGCCCGCCCGGTCGATACCGGTCTCGCTGTGGGCCCGCTTGCCGACCCGCAGCGCCTGCTGGAAGAGATCGTTCAGCAGCCGCCCGGCGGTGTGCAGCTCCTGCCCCAGCGCGAGCGCGTCCTTGATCTGGCCGAGGATCTGGCCCTCGCCGACGACCATCGAGTCCAGCCCGCAGGCCACCGAGAAGAGGTGGTGGACGGCCCGGTCCTCGTAGTGGACGTAGAGATACGGGGTGAGCTCGTCCAGTCCGACGCCGGTGTGCTGGGCGAGCAGCGTGGACAGCTCGGCGACCCCGGCGTGGAACTTGTCCACGTCGGCGTAGAGCTCGATGCGGTTGCAGGTGGCCAGCACCGCGGCCTCGGTGGCGGGCTCGGCGGCGAGGGTGTCCTGCACCAGCTTCGCCTGCTCGTCCCCCACCAGGGCGGCGCGCTCCAGCACGCTCACGGGCGCGCTGCGGTGGCTCAGTCCGACGACGAGAAGACTCATGCCGGCATCACGGCGGGCACGTCCCCGTCGGGTCCTTGCCGGCCACTGTCGGCGCCGGGGCCGCCGGAGGGCGCGCGATGCGCCACGGGTGGCGGTGGAACGGCTCCCGCGGCCTCCTCGGGCGCGGCGACCTCCTCGCCCGCCTTGCGCTGCTCGTGGAAGGCGAGGATCTGCAGCTCGATGGAGAGATCCACCTTGCGCACATCCACCCCGTCCGGAACGGTCAGCACGGTGGGCGCGAAGTTGAGGATCGAGGTGATCCCGGCGGCGACGAGCCGGTCGCAGACCTGCTGGGCCGCGCCCGCCGGGGTGGCGATGACGCCGATCGAGACGCCGTTGTCCGTGATGATCTTCTCGAGCTCGTCGGTGTGCTGCACCGGGATGCCCGCGACCGGCTTCCCGGCCATGGCGGGGTCGGCGTCGATCAGCGCGGCGACCCGGAAGCCACGGGAGGCGAAGCCGCCGTAGTTGGCGAGCGCGGCGCCGAGATTACCGATACCGACGATCACAACCGGCCAGTCCTGGGTGAGCCCGAGTTCCCGCGAGATCTGGTAGACGAGGTACTCCACGTCGTAGCCGACACCGCGGGTGCCGTACGAACCGAGATAGGAGAAGTCCTTGCGCAGCTTGGCCGAATTGACGCCGGCCGCGGTGGCCAGCTCCTCCGAGGACACTGTGGGCACCGAGCGCTCGGAGAGAGCGGTCAGCGCACGCAGATACAGCGGTAGCCGGGCGACGGTGGCCTCGGGGATCCCTCGGCTGCGGGTCGCCGGTCGGTGAGTTCGGCCAGTTGCCACGGTGCTCCTGCGGGTAGAGCGAGGCTGTGGGCGGCCGGGTGTTTCATGACCGCCCCATCGACAGCAGGCTATGTCTTTGTGAACGCGTGCACAAAGATGGTGTCCGCTTTGTCCGAGCAAAGTGACCGGTGTCACGCGCCTTTTCGCGCCAGCCGCGGAACCACCACCTGCTTCACACCGTTCCCGGCAGACACGCTCGTACCGCTGGGCCGCCGACCGGAGCACAGGCCCTCACTCCTCACCTTTTTACCCCCGGACAGCAACAAAACGCCCACGATCGTAATCGACCGAGAGCCCACTTCCGAACTCGTGGGAGCGGGCCCGCTCGCGCCGGCGGGCACAATGAACCGCATGAGTCCGTTGCTGCGCCGCACCCCGCGGAAGAAGCCCGCCGAGCGCACGGTCACGCTGATCGGCAAGCCCGACTGCCACCTGTGCGAGGACGCCGAGGCCGTGATCAAAGAGGTCTGCGGGGAACTGGGCACCCCCTGGGAGAAGAAGGACATCACCCAGGACGAGGAGCTGTACCGCGCCTACTGGGAGCAGATCCCGGTGGTGCTCATCGACGGCGAACAGCACGACTTCTGGCGGGTGAACCCCAAGCGGCTGCGCACCGCGCTCGGCGGCTGATCCCGCCCCCGCGAGGCGGCTGGCTCCCGCCCCCGCGAGGCGGCTGATCCCACCCCCTGCGCGGCCTCCCTTTCGCGTAACCTGAATCGGCCCGACACCCGGGCGTAACGGGATGCGCCGGAGCCCTGGCTATGCTCGCTCCATGGCCGCACTGGGATGGTTCACCCGACGTCGACGACCCGCCACCGAGCGGAGTGTCCTCGCGGGAGAGGCATCGGCCGAGGCAGCGCGCAAGTCGTCGGCCGAGACCCCCGCACCGCAGCCCCCCGCCGAACCGGAATTCCCCGTCGTCGGCGACGAGCGGGCCGCCGCCTTCTTCGACCTGGACAACACGGTCATGCAGGGCGCCGCGATCTTCCACTTCGGCCGCGGCCTCTACAAGCGGCACTTCTTCCGCAAGCGCGAACTCGCCCGCTTCGCGTGGCAGCAGACCTGGTTCCGGGTGGCCGGCGTCGAGGACCCGGCGCATATGGAGGACGTGCGCAGCAGCGCCCTGTCCATCGTCAAGGGCCACCGGGTCTCCGAGCTGATGTCGATCGGCGAGGAGATCTACGACGAGTACATGGCCGACCGCATCTGGCCCGGCACCCGCGCCCTCGCCCAGGCCCATCTGGACGCCGGGCAGCGGGTCTGGCTGGTGACCGCCGCGCCGGTCGAGACCGCGACGATCATCGCCCGGCGGCTCGGCCTGACCGGGGCACTGGGCACGGTGGCCGAGTCGGTGGGCGGCGTCTACACCGGCCGGCTGGTCGGCGAACCGCTGCACGGCCCGGCCAAGGCCGAGGCCGTAAGGGCGCTGGCGACGGCCGAGGGGCTCGACCTCTCCCGCTGCGCGGCCTACAGCGACTCCGCGAACGACATCCCGATGCTGTCGATCGTGGGCCATCCGTACGCGGTGAACCCGGACACCCGGCTGCGCAAGCACGCCCGTGAGAACAGTTGGCGGCTGCGCGACTACCGCACCGGCCGCAAGGCGGCCAAGATCGGCATTCCGGCGGCGGCCGGGGTGGGCGCGGTGGCGGGCGGCACGGCGGCCGCCGTGGCCCTGCACCGCCGGCGCCGCTGACCGCAGGCGGACGAGGACCCGCTCCACCCCTCTGACCTCCCGCTGAGCCCTTTCCGGCACCCTTCCCTCGGACCGCGTTGACCGCTCGCGCACGACCGTGACCGAGGACGGTCAAGGCTGACCATCGATCGCGCTCCGTGACAATGCGCCCATCGATACGCAGCGTCACCAACCGAACGCGCCCGTCCTGTTTCGGTCATTCCGCGCGGCTTACCCCACAGCGCTCCCGCCAGTCCCCTTACCGCCGCTTTGTCACAACACGCTACGCAATCGCACAATCCACGAACGATTCCGATCAATTAGTGGTGCCTGTTCGATACTTGATGGGTCATCAATGCATAACAGAGCGAACGGAAACGATGATTTGAACAACTGGGTGTAGTGCTGCCTGTACGAAGCGTTATTCTCCTTAGACGCAAACCGGTACCCACACGTCCCTACGGCGGGTGACGGTCCCGTACTGCTCGTGATGGAAGCTCTGCCTCTGGGAGTCTCGTGTACCCACACGTCGGGGTTGACGCCTCGGGCCTGGCTACGCTGCGCGCAACGGTCCTTGACTGTCTGCGCGGCTTCGTCCCCACCGCGTATGCCGTCCCCGGCCTCGCCGCCCCCCTGCCCGCCAGCCCAGCCGTCGGCACGGTCAATCGCCCCGGCCAGGCCGGTTCGTGCTACGCACTGGCGGACGGCGGCGCCGCGGTCAGCAGACGCTCCCGCGGCTCCACCCCCACCGCCCGGCGCCCCGGCGCCGACAGCGACAGCCGTCGCATGATGGACCTCGTCGAGCGCGCCCAGTCCGGAGAGGCCGAGGCGTTCGGCAGGCTCTACGACCAGTACGCCGACACGGTCTACCGCTATATCTATTACCGCGTGGGCGGCAAGGCCACGGCCGAGGACCTCACCAGCGAGACGTTCCTGCGCGCCCTGCGCCGCATCGGCACCTTCACCTGGCAGGGCCGCGACTTCGGCGCCTGGCTGGTGACCATCGCGCGCAACCTCGTCGCCGACCACTTCAAGTCCAGCCGCTTCCGGCTGGAGGTCACCACCGGCGAGATGCTGGACGCCAACGAGGTCGAGCGCAGCCCCGAGGACTCCGTCCTCGAATCGCTGTCCAACGCGGCCCTCCTGCAGGCGGTGCGAAAACTCAACCCGCAGCAGCAGGAGTGCGTGACGCTCCGCTTCCTCCAGGGCCTCTCGGTCGCCGAGACCGCCCGGGTCATGGGGAAGAACGAGGGCGCGATCAAAACCCTTCAGTACCGGGCCGTGCGCACTCTGGCCCGGCTTCTTCCGGACGACGCCCGCTGACCACCCGTAGCCGTCCGGCCACGGACCGTCCGCCTTTGGGCAGGGCGTAACCCGGGTGCTGCGCCGCTCGTTGTGGGAGATGCAGGCGCCTCGTGTTCGTACCCTGCCCGTAGTCCACTCACTCGATCGGGTGGACGCGCGCATGGCACGGAACCCTCGGGTGTCCTGGGGAGTCGACCGTCACGACGAGAGGAGGTGCCGCCTGTGATCGCGAACGTATCGGCACACCGGCGGGCGAACGCCTTCGCCAAGGCCCTGGAGGCCCTGGAGGCCCTGGAGAGCAACCACCAGGCCGCCCAGGACAAGACGCCGCAGCAACAGCCAGGTTCCCCATCGGCGGAGAGCGCCGAGCGGAGACGGCTGCTGGCCCTGGCGAGCGGGCTGGGCGAGCTGCCGGCACCGACATTGGACCCGGAGGTCCGCGTCACCCAGCGGGCGCAGTTGCTCGCCGCCATGGAGGCGGCCTTCGCCGAGGGCGCGCCACGCGTACCCGAGCAGCGCCGCCGCACCGGCGGCGCCCACCGCGCCAAACCCCCGGCGGCAAGACTGCGCCCCCGTTCCCGCTGGTCCAAGGGGCTTGCGGCCGGGGGGCTCACCGTCGGCGTCGCGGCAGGCGCCTTCGGCGGCGTCGCCGCGGCCAGCTCGGACGCGCTGCCGGGCGACACCCTCTACGGGTTCAAGCGCGGCATGGAGGACCTCAAGCTGGAGATGGCGGACGGCGACGCCGACCGGGGCCGGATCTATCTGGACCAGGCGTCGACGCGGATGAGCGAGGCGCGCCGCCTGATGGAGCGCACCCGCACCGGCAATCTGGACCATGACTCGCTGGGTGAGGTCCGCCGGGCCCTGGCCGGTATGCGCCATGACGCCTCCGAGGGCCACCGGCTGCTGCACCAGGTCTACGAGCGCGACGGCTCGCTCGGCCCGATCCAGCAACTGTCCACCTTCTCCCAGGCCCATCGCGGCGGCTGGAGCCGACTGCGCGATCAGCTGCCGGTCCAGCTCATGGACGTCGGCGACGAGGTGAGCTCGGTCTTCGACGCCATAGACCAAGAGGTCGGCCCGCTGCGGGCGTTGCTGCCCACGAAGAAGGAGCAGCAAGGCCAGTCCGGCCAGACCGGCCGCGCGCCCGAACGCGCCGACGGGGTGACCCCGGGCGACCGTCCGGCGTCCACCTCGGCCACCCCGAGCGGCAGCCGCACCGGCGAGACCGCCACCCACCCGCACCCGTCGTCCTCGGCAAGCGCCCACGACCAGAGCGGCGGCCTGGTGGGCGGGGCCGGGGACCTGCTGGACCCGCCGCTCGGCGGCGCGAGCCCCAGCCCGTCCACGGGCAAGGGCGACCCGGGTGGCAAGACGTCGTCCCAGCCGGACATCACCATCCCCCCGCTGCTGCCGGACCTCCTGCCGGGCCTGAGCATCGACGGCGACGACACGAGGTGACCACGTCCTGAAGGGCGGGTGGTGCGCGATACCGCCCACCACCCGCCCTCAGACCACGCCACGCCTCAAAAAGCACCGCCCGCCGGGCGGGCCTTCAGAAGAACACCGACCTCCGCTGCACCAGCAGCTTGGCCCCTCTCCCGGCCGCCCTCGTATGGCTCGGCCCTGGGGGCCTCCCCAGCTTCGGCCGACTGCGCCGGACTCCGTCCGTCGGGCCGCGTGGCCACGCCGCATCACGCCCCCGCAGGGGCAAGCCTCAGAAGAACACCGACCGCCTCTGCACCAGCAGCTTGTAGAGCGTGTGCTGGATCGTTTCTCGTACCTGGTCGGTCAGATTGAACATCAGCATCGGGTCGTCCGCCGCCTCCGGCGGATGCCCGTCGGTGGGGATGGGCTCGCCGAACTGGATCGTCCACTTCGTCGGCAGCGGCACCGCGCCCAGCGGCCCCAGCAGCGGGAAGGTGGGCGTGACCGGGAAGTACGGCAGGCCGAGCAGCCGGGCCAGGGTCTTCGCGTTCCCCACCATCGGATAGATTTCCTCCGCGCCCACGATCGAGCACGGCACGATCGGCGCCCCCGCGCGCAGCGCCGTCGAGACGAAGCCGCCCCGCCCGAAGCGCTGCAGCTTGTACCGCTCCGAGAACGGCTTGCCGATCCCCTTGAAGCCCTCCGGCATCACCCCGACCACCTCGCCGCGCTCCAGCAGCAGCTGGGCGTCCTCGGAGCAGGCGAGGGTGTGACCCGCCTTGCGCGCCAGCTCGTTGACGACCGGCAGCACGAAGACGAGATCGGCCGCGAGCAGCCGCAGATGGCGCTGGGCCGGGTGGTTGTCGTGCACCGCGACCTGGAGCATCAGCCCGTCCAGCGGCAGCACCCCGGAGTGATTGGCGACGACGAGCGCACCGCCGCTGTCGGGGATGTTCTCGATCCCCTTCACCTCGACCCGGAAGTACTTCTCGTACAGCGGGCGGAGCAGGGACATCAGGACCTGCTCGGTCAGATCGTGGTCGTAGCCGAAGTCGTCGACCTCGTAGTCCCCGGTGATCCGGCGGCGCAGAAAGCTCAGCCCGTGGGCCAGCTTGCGCTCCCAGTCGCCACTGCCCGGAGCCTGCTTGGGCGGGCCGGGCGGCAGGGGCGGCACGGCCGCGGCCGCCGTCTGGGGGCGCTGTTCGAGCGCCTCGTCGCGCTGCTGCGGTACGGGCTTGAGCGAGCCCTGGGAGCGGCCGCCGCGCCCCAGCCGAGGGACCTTCCTCCGGGAAGACCGGGGCTCCTCACCAAACGGAATGACCTTGGCGTCCGCCATGGTGGTTGCACTCCTCACGTCTGGGCGCCCGCGGGCAGCAGCGCGGCGAGCCGATCGATGGTACGGGCGAGGGTCTCGGGCGGGAGCAGCCCGGGGCCGCGGCTGTGCGCATAGTCCGCGAGGGCACCGGCGGTGGTGTGCTCGGGTTCGAATCCCAGGGTCTCGCGCATCTGGCTGGTGGCCACGACCCGGCCGTGGGTGAGCAGCCGGACCTGCTCGGGCGAGAAGTCGGTGATGCCGAGGGACCGCAGTGCGGTGCGGGCCCATCGCAGCGTGGGCAGCAGCAGCGGCAGGGTCGGGCGGCCGAGCCGCCGGGCGGCCTGGGAGAGCAGCAGCACCCCGTCTCCGGCGATATTGAACGTGCCGCTGTTGAGCGTTGACCGGCGCGGTTCGGAGGCCCCGATCCGCAGCACCTCGATGGCGTCCTTCTCATGGACGAACTGCAGCCGCGGGTCGTAGCCGATGACGGTGGGCAGCACGGGCAGCGCGAAGTACTCGGCGAGCGGTGAGTCCGCGCAGGGCCCCAGGATGTTGGCGAAGCGCAGCACGCACACCGCGACATCGGGGCGGCGCCGGGCGAAACCGCGGACATATCCCTCGACCTCGACGGTGTCCTTGGCGAAGCCGCCGCTCGGCAGGGATTTGGGCGGGGTGGTCTCGCTGAAGACGGCGGGGTCGCGGGGCGCGGAGCCGTACACATTGGTGCTGGACTTCACCACCAGCCGCTGCACCGACGGGGCCTTCTGGCAGGCGCCGAGCAGCTGCATGGTGCCGATGACATTGGTCTCCTTGATCGAGGCGCGATTGCCGCGCGCCCCCAGCGGAGTCCCGTTGATATCCATGTGGACGACCGTGTGGACGCCGTATTCGGCGAGCAGTTTCCCGATCGTGGGGTGACGGATATCGGCCCGGACGAAGTCGGCGCCGCCGAGGTGGTGTTCGGGCGGCACGGCGTCCACGCCGATCACTCGCTCCACATCGGGTTCGCGCTGTATGCGCCGGACGAAACGGCCTCCCAGCCGGCGAGCGACCCCGGTGACGAGCACGACCTTTCCCAAGATCAGCGCCTTCCTTCCCACCCTCGTCCGAGCTGGGCTGTGCGGAACACCGTAACCGCTCGATGTTGCGCTGTGATGACCACTCGCCGCGTGCTGCGCGTTTTAAGCCGGGGCCGGAGGGACCGCCGTGGCTCAGACCCGTGCCACATACGCACCGCAGCCCTTCCACCGGTGGTGGAAGGGCTGCGGGACGAACACAGCGTCGCTTGCCTACTTCTTGTTGCGACGCTGGACGCGCGTGCGCTTGAGCAGCTTGCGGTGCTTCTTCTTCGCCATCCGCTTGCGCCGCTTCTTGATAACAGAGCCCACGACTACCCTCGCTCACTTCGATTCACTCGGTGCGGGGCGTCCGAGCCCACACGACCTACATCGGGCCAGCCTACCCGGCGCCGAGCGAACCACGTAATCCGAGGGTCCTCCCCGGGCCCGGAAAGGGCCTAGGCGGACTCCACCCCCACATACGATTCGCGGAGGTATTCATGAACCGCTTGCTCTGGGACCCGGAAAGACCTGCCCACCCGGATCGCCGGCAGATGACCGCTGTGCACCAAGCGGTACACGGTCATCTTGGACACTCGCATCACCGCGGCGACTTCCGCCACGGTCAGAAACTGAACCTCGTTCAGAGGCCGTTCGCCAGCAGCCATGACACAACACCTGAACCTTCCGCACATGTCGGGCACCGGCTTCCC
This sequence comes from Streptomyces sp. 11-1-2, assembly GCF_003595545.1. Taxonomy (NCBI): domain Bacteria; kingdom Bacillati; phylum Actinomycetota; class Actinomycetes; order Kitasatosporales; family Streptomycetaceae; genus Streptomyces; species Streptomyces sp. 11-1-2. The sequence goes on along the minus strand of NZ_CP022545.1, from coordinate 6,326,249 downwards.
CTCCGGTGACTCCTGGTCGCATGCGCGCTCCACCCCAGGTTAGGGGCGGGTGATGCAAGTGGGGAAGAGGAGTAGCGATCGGACGCCTACTGTGACAGACACGCTCGATTGAGTACATAGCGAGTAAGCGGCCGGTAGTAACCAGACCGCACAGCGTCATCAAGCGGAACGGCGACGGACACCCGTCCCTCGGCCTCCCCGACGAACAGCGCGGGGTCGTCCGTATCCCCGAGCCCGATGGCCTCAAAGCCCAGCTGACCTGCACCACAGACCCATCCGTGGTCCCCGATGACCAGTCCCGGCAGCGGGCCGCCGGACTCCGCGGCAGAGCCGAGCGCGACCCGAACCGGGAGCGGCGAGTGGGTGTGGGCGCCCGGCTCACTCACGGACGGGCGAGCGCCGGGCGCCTGCACCATCGCAATACCTCGTACGTAGGCGAGCCGGTGGGTACGTACGCCGAACCGCGTCGTTATGTCGATACATCTACCGTGCGCGGGAGTGAGGACACGGCAGCCCGCCGCCGAGAGCGCCGACGCCAACGCGGCGTAGAACCCGAGGAGGCGGTGGGGATGGCCGGTGCCGAGGAGCACCGGGAGCCGGTCCTGGGCGGCGGCGCGCAGCCGGTCCGCGAAGGCATGCAGCGCGGCGATCGTCAGCTCTGGATCGATCACATCCGGCCCCGAAACGTTGGCCGGGTCGACCGAAACCCCGCATTTGGCGCCCATCAGGCTGAGCAATTCCGTAAAGGACCAGTCGCATTCGGGCTCCAGACCGAGCAGCACCCGAGGGTCCCGGGCGGCGAAGAGCCGATAGCGGCGCAGGCTCTCCTCCCGGCTCGTCGCCACGGGTCCGGCGAGCCGCGCCGCCAGCAGATGCGCGCGCAGCGCGGCAGTACTCAACACATCACCGATGCTGACGGACGCGGCCCGCCGGCCGCCCGGTTATGCCGGCAGACCCCACGGTTGGCGTAACGCCCGTTTTGGTCAGAGCCTCGTCCGGGCGTTCCCGATCGGCGTGGAGAGGCTTTTCGCGGGGCGATTCACGGAAGCAGCCCGTGGTGCGGGAAGACCGCCCGGCGCGTCGCCAGGATCGCCTGGTCCAGCCGGTCCGCCGGGTCGTACCCGGACTCGGCGAACTCCCGCCAGCTCGGCTCCCGCCCGTCCGTCATCCGCCGCGGCGCGTCCATCCGGGTCCGCCGGTACACCTCCTGCCGCCACTCCTCCGGCACCGGCGTGGCGGGCTCGACCGGCCGCCCCGCCGCGATCGCGACCAGATGCGTCCAGGACCGCGGCACCACGTCCACCACCGCATAGCCGCCGCCCCCGAGCGCGACCCAGCGCCCGTCCGCGTGCTCATGCGCCAGCCGGTGACAGCTCTCCGCGACCGCCCGCTGTGCGTCGACCGTCACCGCCAAGTGGGCCAGCGGGTCCTCGACATGGGTGTCCGCGCCATGCTGGGTCACCAGCACCTGCGGACGGAACGCCGCCAGCAGCTCCGGCACGACCGCGTGAAAGGCCCGCAGCCATCCCTCGTCCGAGGTCCCGGCCGGCAGCGCCACATTGACCGCCGAGCCCTCGGCGCCCTCCCCGCCCGCCTCCTCCGGCCAGCCGGTCTGCGGGAACAGGGTCCGGGGGTGCTCGTGCAGCGAGATCGTCAGTACCCGAGGATCGTCCCAGAAGGCCGCCTGGACCCCGTCCCCGTGATGGACATCCACATCCACATACGCGACCCGCTCCGCGCCCAGCTCCAGCAGCCGCGCGACCGCCAGCGCCGCGTCGTTGTAGATGCAGAACCCGGACGCGCCCCGGGGCATCGCATGGTGCAGCCCGCCCGCGAAGTTCACCGCGTGCAGCGCCTCGCCGCGCCATACGTCCTCGGCGGCGCCGACCGACTGCCCGGCGATCAGCGCGGACGCCTCGTGCATCCCCGCGAAGGCCGGATCGTCGATCGTCCCCAGGCCGTACGAACCGTCCGCCGATTCCGGGGCGGCCGAGGCCCGCCGTACCGCCTCGATGTACTCCTGCCCGTGGACCAGGCGCAGCGTCGACTCCCCGGCCGGCTTGGCGGCCACCACTTGGACCGCCCGGTCCAGCCCGTACGCCTGCACCAACCGCATGGTCAGCGCGAGCCGCACCGGGTCCATCGGGTGCCCGGCGCCGAAGTCGTATCCGGTTACTTCCTCATCCCACATCAACTGTGCGCGGCCGCTCATGCCCGTCACCGTATCCGGCTGGTACAGGGGTGAACGACCTCGCGTACCGGATCGTCACCAGCACGAGCGCCATCGGCACCAGCATCGCCGCCCGATAGTTCCACGCACCGCCCAGCGCGCCGACGAGCGGTGAGCCGATGAGGAAGCCCACGTAGTTGAAGATATTGAGGCGGGCTACGGCGGCATCGGACGCCCCGGGGAAGAGCCGCCCCGCGGCCGCGAAGGTCTGCGGCACCAGCACGCACAGCCCCAGCCCCAGCAGCGTGAACCCGCCCATCCCCACCCATGGGCTGGGCGCCGCCGCGACCACCGCGAAACCGGCGCCCGCGAGCAGGGCACCTGCCCGGACCACGGCGACCGCGCCGAAGCGCCGCACCCCGAAGTCGCCGAAGGAGCGGCCGAGGAGCGTGGTGACCATATAGACGTTGTACGGGACCGTGGCCAGCTGCTCGGAGCTGTGCAGCACGTCCTCCAGATACTTGGCACTCCAGTTGGAGACGGTGGAGTCCCCGATATAGGCGAAGGCCATGACGAGACAGAGCGGCAGCAGCGCCCGCATGCTCACGGCGGCGCCGTGGTCCTCAGCTTGGTGGGCGGCCAGGTGGTCGGCTTGGCAGTCGGCTTGGCGGTCCACGTACCAGCGGCTGGCGATCAGTGCGACGGGCACCAGGGTGGCCACCAGCGGCGCGTAGAGCGTGGGCAGTGGCAGGTCCCAGTGCGCGCCCACCCAGGCCAGCGAGGCCCCGGCGATCCCGCCCAGGCTGTACGCGCCATGGAAGCCGAGCATGATGCTGCGGCCGTACGCGCGCTGCAGGCTCACCCCGAGCATGTTCATCGACGCGTCGAGCGCCCCGACGGTCAGTCCGAACACCGCGAGGGCCGCCGCGAGCTGCCACACCGTCGTACCCGATCCGGCGGCCAGCAGGGCGACGGAGACGATGGGCTGCACCACGCGGAGGACGAGGCCCGGACGAATCCGCTTGACGAGATGCTCGGTGCCGACGCTGCCCACGCCGGCGAGGATCGGCACGGCGGCCAGGAAGAGGGGCAGCAGCCCATCGGATATCCCGTACCGATCCTGCAGCGCGGGTATGCGCGTCACCAGCAGAGCGAAGATCGCGCCCTGGACGAAGAAACTGATGGCCAATGAGGCCCGGCCCTGCCGAAGTCGGCGGCTCGGACGCGAATCCGTCATGGCCGTGGAGCGTACGGCCCCGGACTACTTGTGGGTAGAGGTGAGCAACCCTCGCAGTTCGGCCATGTGGACGAAACGGTCCCGGGCCGCGGCGAGCTTGGCGGCGGGTGTCATGGCCGTGTAGCCGTACACATCCATCCCGGCGGCCACGGCGGCCTGGACCCCGAGCGGACTGTCCTCGACGACGGCACAGCGCTCGGGCGCCACCCCCATGCGCTCGGCAGCGTGCAGGAACAGATCCGGGGCGGGCTTGCCGCGGCCCACGTCCTCGGAGCTGAAGATGTGGTCCTCGCCGAAGAGGTCGTACAGCCCGGTCGTACGGAGGGCGACGCGGATGCGCTCATGGCTTCCGGAGGAGGCGACGCAGTACGGGACCCCGTCGGCCCGCAACTTCTCCAGCACCTCGGACACCCCGGCCACCGGCCGCAGCTCCTGGCGGAAGGCGTCGAAGACCCGGCCGTGGAAGGTGGCGTCGAAATCCGACGGCAGCCGCCGGCCCGAACGCTCGAGGACCAGCTCGTGGATGCGATGCATGGCGGAGCCCATGTAGTCGCGTATGGAGTCCTCGTAGCTGGTGGGGTGCCCCAACTCCGTGAGGTAGGCGGCGAGAATCCGATTGGAGATGGACTCGCTGTCGACGAGCACTCCGTCGTTGTCGAAGATGACCAGGTCATAGCGCATGAAGCCAGCCTACAAACTGAAATGAGAAAAGCCCGGTTGAGAGTCAAAGCTCCCAACCGGGCTTTTCTTAAAGATTGTTCGGCGGTGTCCTACTCTCCCACAGGGTCCCCCCTGCAGTACCATCGGCGCTGAAAGGCTTAGCTTCCGGGTTCGAAATGTAACCGGGCGTTTCCCTAACGCTATGACCACCGAAACACTATGAAACTGAACCGGAACCACACCCCAAACAAGAAGGGGGGTTCAATACGGTTCATTGCTTCAGAACCAACACAGTGGACGCGAGCACCTGAGGACAAGCCCTCGGCCTATTAGTACCAGTCAACTCCACCAGTTACCCGGCTTCCATATCTGGCCTATCAACCCAGTCGTCTACTGGGAGCCTTAACCCATCAAGTGGGTGGGAGTCCTCATCTCGAAGCAGGCTTCCCGCTTAGATGCTTTCAGCGGTTATCCCTCCCGAACGTAGCCAACCAGCCATGCCCTTGGCAGGACAACTGGCACACCAGAGGTTCGTCCGTCCCGGTCCTCTCGTACTAGGGACAGCCCTTCTCAAGACTCCTACGCGCACAGCGGATAGGGACCGAACTGTCTCACGACGTTCTAAACCCAGCTCGCGTACCGCTTTAATGGGCGAACAGCCCAACCCTTGGGACCGACTCCAGCCCCAGGATGCGACGAGCCGACATCGAGGTGCCAAACCATCCCGTCGATATGGACTCTTGGGGAAGATCAGCCTGTTATCCCCGGGGTACCTTTTATCCGTTGAGCGACGGCGCTTCCACAAGCCACCGCCGGATCACTAGTCCCGACTTTCGTCCCTGCTCGACCCGTCGGTCTCACAGTCAAGCTCCCTTGTGCACTTACACTCAACACCTGATTGCCAACCAGGCTGAGGGAACCTTTGGGCGCCTCCGTTACCCTTTAGGAGGCAACCGCCCCAGTTAAACTACCCACCAGACACTGTCCCTGATCCGGATCACGGACCCAGGTTAGACATCCAGCACGACCAGAGTGGTATTTCAACAATGACTCCACCACAACTGGCGTTGCGGCTTCACAGTCTCCCACCTATCCTACACAAGCCGAACCGAACACCAATATCAAGCTATAGTAAAGGTCCCGGGGTCTTTCCGTCCTGCTGCGCGAAACGAGCATCTTTACTCGTAGTGCAATTTCACCGGGCCTATGGTTGAGACAGTCGAGAAGTCGTTACGCCATTCGTGCAGGTCGGAACTTACCCGACAAGGAATTTCGCTACCTTAGGATGGTTATAGTTACCACCGCCGTTTACTGGCGCTTAAGTTCTCAGCTTCGCCACACCGAAATGTGACTAACCGGTCCCCTTAACGTTCCAGCACCGGGCAGGCGTCAGTCCGTATACATCGCCTTACGGCTTCGCACGGACCTGTGTTTTTAGTAAACAGTCGCTTCTCGCTGGTCTCTGCGGCCACCACCAGCTCAAGGAGAAAATCCCATCACCAGCAATGGCCCCCCTTCTCCCGAAGTTACGGGGGCATTTTGCCGAGTTCCTTAACCATAGTTCACCCGAACGCCTCGGTATTCTCTACCTGACCACCTGAGTCGGTTTAGGGTACGGGCCGCCATGAAACTCGCTAGAGGCTTTTCTCGACAGCATAGGATCATCCACTTCACCACAATCGGCTCGGCATCAGGTCTCACCCCTAAAGAGGAACGGATTTACCTACTCCTCGGGCTACACCCTTACCCCGGGACAACCACCGCCCGGGCTGGACTACCTTCCTGCGTCACCCCATCACTCACCTACTACAGGTCTGGACCGTCGGCTCCACCACTCCCCTCAACTCCGAAGAGATCAGGGCGGCTTCACGGACTTAGCATCGCCTGGTTCGACGTTGGCGCTTCAAAGCGGGTACCGGAATATCAACCGGTTGTCCATCGACTACGCCTGTCGGCCTCGCCTTAGGTCCCGACTTACCCTGGGCAGATCAGCTTGACCCAGGAACCCTTAGTCAATCGGCGCACACGTTTCCCACGTGTGTATCGCTACTCATGCCTGCATTCTCACTCGTGAACCATCCACAACTCGCTTACACGGCTGCTTCACCCGGCACACGACGCTCCCCTACCCATCACAGCGATCGTTAGACCACATGCTGCAATGACACGACTTCGGCGGTACGCTTGAGCCCCGCTACATTGTCGGCGCGGAATCACTTGACCAGTGAGCTATTACGCACTCTTTCAAGGATGGCTGCTTCTAAGCCAACCTCCTGGTTGTCTCTGCGACTCCACATCCTTTCCCACTTAGCGTACGCTTAGGGGCCTTAGTCGATGCTCTGGGCTGTTTCCCTCTCGACCATGGAGCTTATCCCCCACAGTCTCACTGCCGCGCTCTCACTTACCGGCATTCGGAGTTTGGCTAAGGTCAGTAACCCGGTAGGGCCCATCGCCTATCCAGTGCTCTACCTCCGGCAAGAAACACACGACGCTGCACCTAAATGCATTTCGGGGAGAACCAGCTATCACGGAGTTTGATTGGCCTTTCACCCCTAACCACAGGTCATCCCCCAGGTTTTCAACCCTGGTGGGTTCGGTCCTCCACGAAGTCTTACCTCCGCTTCAACCTGCCCATGGCTAGATCACTCCGCTTCGGGTCTTGAGCGCGCTACTAAACCGCCCTATTCGGACTCGCTTTCGCTACGGCTTCCCCACACGGGTTAACCTCGCAACACACCGCAAACTCGCAGGCTCATTCTTCAAAAGGCACGCAGTCACGACCGTGCTCCGAAGAACACGGCGACGCTCCCACGGCTTGTAGGCACACGGTTTCAGGTACTATTTCACTCCGCTCCCGCGGTACTTTTCACCATTCCCTCACGGTACTATCCGCTATCGGTCACCAGGGAATATTTAGGCTTAGCGGGTGGTCCCGCCAGATTCACACAGGATTTCTCGGGCCCCGTGCTACTTGGGAAATACTCAAGCAAGTTGCTGACGTTTCAGCTACGGGGGTCTTACCCTCTACGCCGGGCCTTTCGCATGCCCTTCGCCTACATCAACAATTTCTGACTCACCGACCGGCCGGCAGACCGATCAAAAGCACTCCCACAACCCCGTATGCGCAACCCCTGCCGGGTATCACACACATACGGTTTAGCCTCATCCAGTTTCGCTCGCCACTACTCCCGGAATCACGGTTGTTTTCTCTTCCTGCGGGTACTGAGATGTTTCACTTCCCCGCGTTCCCTCCACATACCCTATGTGTTCAGGTATGGGTGACAGCCCATGACGACTGCCGGGTTTCCCCATTCGGACACCCCCGGATCAAAGCTCGGTTGACAGCTCCCCGGGGCCTATCGCGGCCTCCCACGTCCTTCATCGGTTCCTGGTGCCAAGGCATCCACCGTGCGCCCTTAAAAACTTGGCCACAGATGCTCGCGTCCACTGTGCAGTTCTCAAACAACGACCCGTACCCCGTCACCCACACCTCACGATGCGGTTCACCGGGACCGGCCGAAGGAACAGGCAACTTTCCAGCCCGTACCCTCAGACACCCAACAGCGTGCCCGGCATCATTTTTCTGCTCACTCTGTGTTCCACGCCGAAGCAGTACTAACAGAGAAGAGCATCCAGACGATGCCGAATAGTCAACGTTCCACCCATGAGCAAACCGTGCGAGACATGCGCTCGCAGTCGGCTATGTGCTCCTTAGAAAGGAGGTGATCCAGCCGCACCTTCCGGTACGGCTACCTTGTTACGACTTCGTCCCAATCGCCAGTCCCACCTTCGACGGCTCCCCCCACAAGGGTTGGGCCACCGGCTTCGGGTGTTACCGACTTTCGTGACGTGACGGGCGGTGTGTACAAGGCCCGGGAACGTATTCACCGCAGCAATGCTGATCTGCGATTACTAGCGACTCCGACTTCATGGGGTCGAGTTGCAGACCCCAATCCGAACTGAGACCGGCTTTTTGAGATTCGCTCCACCTCACGGCTTCGCAGCTCATTGTACCGGCCATTGTAGCACGTGTGCAGCCCAAGACATAAGGGGCATGATGACTTGACGTCGTCCCCACCTTCCTCCGAGTTGACCCCGGCAGTCTCCTGTGAGTCCCCATCACCCCGAAAGGCATGCTGGCAACACAGAACAAGGGTTGCGCTCGTTGCGGGACTTAACCCAACATCTCACGACACGAGCTGACGACAGCCATGCACCACCTGTACACCGACCACAAGGGGGCCCCTGTCTCCAGAGGTTTCCGGTGTATGTCAAGCCTTGGTAAGGTTCTTCGCGTTGCGTCGAATTAAGCCACATGCTCCGCCGCTTGTGCGGGCCCCCGTCAATTCCTTTGAGTTTTAGCCTTGCGGCCGTACTCCCCAGGCGGGGAACTTAATGCGTTAGCTGCGGCGCGGACAACGTGGAATGTCGCCCACACCTAGTTCCCAACGTTTACGGCGTGGACTACCAGGGTATCTAATCCTGTTCGCTCCCCACGCTTTCGCTCCTCAGCGTCAGTGTCGGCCCAGAGATCCGCCTTCGCCACCGGTGTTCCTCCTGATATCTGCGCATTTCACCGCTACACCAGGAATTCCGATCTCCCCTACCGAACTCTAGCCTGCCCGTATCGAATGCAGACCCGGAGTTAAGCTCCGGGCTTTCACATCCGACGCGACAAGCCGCCTACGAGCTCTTTACGCCCAATAATTCCGGACAACGCTTGCGCCCTACGTATTACCGCGGCTGCTGGCACGTAGTTAGCCGGCGCTTCTTCTGCAGGTACCGTCACTCTCGCTTCTTCCCTGCTGAAAGAGGTTTACAACCCGAAGGCCGTCATCCCTCACGCGGCGTCGCTGCATCAGGCTTTCGCCCATTGTGCAATATTCCCCACTGCTGCCTCCCGTAGGAGTCTGGGCCGTGTCTCAGTCCCAGTGTGGCCGGTCGCCCTCTCAGGCCGGCTACCCGTCGTCGCCTTGGTAGGCCATCACCCCACCAACAAGCTGATAGGCCGCGGGCTCATCCTGCACCGCCGGAGCTTTCCACACGCATCCCATGCGGGAGCGTGTCATATCCGGTATTAGACCCCGTTTCCAGGGCTTGTCCCAGAGTGCAGGGCAGATTGCCCACGTGTTACTCACCCGTTCGCCACTAATCCCCGGCCGAAACCGGTTCATCGTTCGACTTGCATGTGTTAAGCACGCCGCCAGCGTTCGTCCTGAGCCAGGATCAAACTCTCCGTGAATGCTTCCGGGATATCCCGGTCACACAGTCACGAGAGCGGAGCAGACCGGAGGAATAATCCAGTCCGCTCACAGCGTCCTCGCTGTGTATTTTTCCAAAGGAACCTCGTCCGAGATGGACGGGGTATCAACATATCTGGCGTTGACTTTTGGCACGCTGTTGAGTTCTCAAGGAACGGACGCTTCCTTTGAAACCGTTTCACCGGTCTCTCCGGGCGCTTCCCTTCGGTGTTTCCAACCTTACCAGATCCGTTTTCCGTTCCGTTTCCGGTCCGAATTCCGTTTCCGGCCCCCTGTTGGAGCGGGGTCTTTCGCGCCTTCCGGCGTGTCCACTACTTTAGCGGATTCCCCCGGAAGCTCATAATCGAGCTTCCCGATCCGAATTCCGGCATGCCGAAATCCATCCCGATGAGGGACCGTGCAGAAGTGGTTTGCCGCCGGTGCGGCTCGAGTGGCTGCCGCGTTTCCCCGCAGGGCTCCGTGGCAACTCGGTGAACAGTACACGACGCCCCGAGGACCATCAAACTCATGGCCGGACGCCCCGTCAGGGCGTACCGTCCAGGGCATGACGAGCGCATGTGTACACCCACGGTGGTGGGCCGCCTGACGGCGGCCGCCTCTATCAACACATGCGCAACCACGGCCGCCGCTCCGGCGGCCGTTCGCGTATCTCCCTCCCCGCGAAGCCCGGCCGGCCGGGTCGGCGGTCCCGACACAGCGGGAGATGGCAGAGAGATGACGGAGACGAAGACGGCACGGCGCCGGATCTTCAGTGGGATCAAACCGAGCGGGCATCTGACCCTCGGCAACTACCTCGGGGCCGTACGCCGGTGGGTTCAGGAGGACCAGCACCGTGCCGACGCGCTGTTCTGCGTCGTCGATCTGCACGCGCTCACGGTGGAGCACGATCCGGCGCGGGTGCGGCGGCTCACCCGGCAGGCCGCCACGCTGCTGCTGGCCTCGGGGCTCGACCCCGAGCAGTGCACGCTGTTCGTCCAGAGCCAGGTGGATGAGCACGCGCGGCTGTCCTATCTCATGGAGTGCACGGCCACCGACGGCGAGATGCGGCGGATGATCCAGTACAAGGAGACGGCCGCGCGGGAACAGGCGAGGGGGCGGAGCGTACGGCTGTCGCTGCTCACCTATCCGGCGCTGATGGCGGCCGACATCCTCGTCTATGGCACGCATGAGGTGCCCGTCGGCGAGGACCAGACACAACATGTCGAGCTGGCCCGGGACCTGGCGCAGCGGTTCAACCAGCGGTACGGACCGGTCTTCACCGTGCCCCGGGCCACTCAGCCGCGGGTCTCGGCGCGGGTGATGGATCTGCAGGACCCCACCTCGAAGATGGGGAAGTCGCATGCGGAGACGGCGGGCATCGTCTATCTGCTCGACGAACCGGACGCGGTGCGGAAGAAGATCATGCGGGCCGTCACGGACAGCGGAACCGAGGTGCGGTACGACCGGACGGAGCAGCCGGGGGTGGCCAATCTGCTGGATGTGCTCGCCTCGTGCACCGATGGAAAGCCGGAGGTGCTGGCCGGGGAGTTCAGCTCGTACGGGGCGCTGAAGCGGGCCACGGCGGAGGCGGTGCTGGAACTGCTGCGGCCCCTTCAGGCCCGGCACGCGGAGCTGTGCGCCGACCCCTCTTATATGGACGGGGTGCTGCGGGCCGGGGCCGAGCGGGCGCGCGGGCTGGCCCGGCCCCGGGTGGACGAGGCGTATGCGGCGGTCGGACTGCTGCCGCCCGCCTGAGCAGAGCGGCTGGTCGGCGTCAGCCGTTGCCGGAGGCGAGCTCGCGGCTGCGGTCGCGGGCCGCCTCCAGCGCGGCGATCAGCGCGGCGCGCACCCCGTGGCTCTCGAGCTCGCGGATGGCGTTGATCGTGGTGCCCGCCGGGGAGGTCACGGCCTCCCGCAGCTTGACCGGGTGCTGATCGCTGTCGCGCAGCATCACCGCGGCGCCGATGGCCGCCTGGACGATCAGGTCATGGGCCTTGTCGCGGGGCAGGCCCAGCAGGATGCCCGCGTCGGTCATGGCCTCGACGAGGAAGTAGAAGTAGGCCGGGCCGGAGCCGGAGAGGGCGGTCGCGGCGTCCTGCTGGGACTCGGGGACGCGCAGCGTCTTGCCGACGCCGCCGAAGATCGCCTCGGTGTGGGCGAGGTGCTCCTCGGTGGCGTGGCTGCCCGCCGAGATGACGGACATGGCCTCGTCGACCAGTGCGGGGGTGTTGGTCATCACACGGACGACCGGGGTGCCGGCGGCCAGGCGCGCCTCGAAGAAGGAGGTGGGGATGCCGGCGGCGCCGGAGATGACCAGCCGGTCGGCGGGGACGTGTGGGGCGAGCTCATCGAGCAGGGCGCCCATGTCCTGCGGTTTGACGGTGAGGATGAGGGTGTCGGCGGACTTGGCGGCCTCGGCGTTGGAGACGGCCTCGACGCCGTGGCGCGAGCGGAGCTCCTCGGCGCGCTCGGGGCGGCGGGCCGTGACCAGGAGGTCGGACGGCGACCAGCCACCTCGGATCATTCCGCTGAGAAGGGCTTCGCCGATCTTTCCCGTGCCGAGCACGGCGACCTTCTCCGTCATAGTGCGGCTCTCCTCATACCTGAGTGGGTCGTGCTGTGCTGCAAGTGCGTTCTCCGCCATCTTCCCACGGGTGGCCCATTATCCCTGGCGCTTATGAATTACTTATTCGTCGTTCGATGAATTAATTTTCTCGCGCCATCCGGCGTGACCGGGAAGCCGCTTTGCGCCAGCGCCTATGGGGGCGCCCGGAACCAAGCAGTCCTGTTCGATGACTCCAAGTTCACAAGTCGGTTACATATCGACTTGCAAATGGTCACGATCTCATGGACACAATAGGGGTCGGTGTCTATACGTACGGGAAGGGGGCGATGGTGAGGAGCATTCGGCATACCGCTCATGCACTGGTAACGGCGGTAGCCGTGTTGCTTGCCCTCTTCATCGCGGCTGATTGCGCGTCCGCGCAGGTCATCCATCCCGAAACGAGCAGCGTCACCGCTTCAGCCGATCCGCGGCCGACCACGGAATCATGGGTCTCCGCGCACGGCGACCACGGAACGGAAGACTGCAAGGGGCTCCGTGGACGGGCCCCGCTGACCGCTCCCACACCGAGCGGCAAATACGGATGTGTGTGCGGTTGCGACACTGGTGTTCCGGTGCCGCGTACCGCCATCTCCACACCGGTCACCGGGCGGCAAGCCGTTCCGGTGTCGAGATCGGGCGAGCTGCCCGTCATCCTCCAGATCTTCCGCTGCTGAGAGCTACATCGCCGTAGCCCGGCGGTTCGTCTCGGACACTTCTCCACGCTTTCACGCTTCTCCCAGCAAGCGATCTCAACCGCCAGCGACCGATTCCATCGATCCCACTGACGTAGCGCTATGCCGTGCCCCCGCCTGCCCATGAGCCGGTGACGGGGCGCACTGGAGGCAACCCTCATGCGAAACTCTCTCTTTGACCGTTTCCGTGGTGCCGGAGGCACCTCAGGCTCATCCGGCGCCAAAACATTCCGCGCCGACTTCACCGCTTCTCTCGTCGTCTTCCTCGTTGCCGTCCCCCTGTGCGTGGGGGTGGCGGTGGCCTCGGGTGTTCCGGCCGAGCTCGGCCTGATCACCGGCATCGTCGGCGGGCTGGTCACCGGCTTCCTGCCGGGCAGCAGCCTGCAGGTCTCCGGCCCGGCCGCCGGTCTGACCGTGCTGGTGTACGAGGCCGTGGAGCAATACGGCGTCGCCGCACTCGGCGTCCTCGTCCTGATCTCCGGACTGCTGCAGCTGGCCATGGGCGCGCTCGGCCTCGGCCGCTGGTTCCGGGCGATCTCCGTCGCCGTGGTGCAGGGCATGCTCGCGGGCATCGGTCTGGTGCTGATCGCCGGACAGCTCTACGCGCTCGCCGACGCCAAGGCGCCGACCAGCGGGCTCGACAAGATCTTCGGTATTCCGGAGCTCATCGGGGACGTGGCCGGTTCCGGGGACGCACTGAAGGCGCTCGCCGTGGGCGTCGGCACGATCGCGGTCCTGGTGCTGTGGCCGCGTTTCCGCCAGGGCGCCAAGGTGCTGCCCGCTCCGCTGGCGGCCGTCGCGCTCGCCACTGCCTCGACCGTGATCTTCGACCTGCCGATCGCGCGGGTCGAGGTCAAGGGTCTGCTGGACGCCATCCAGCCGCCCGGCGGCAGTGAGTTCCAGGCGCTCGCCGAGGTGGGCGTCATCGGCACCGTGCTCGCCTTCACGCTGATCGCCTCGGCCGAGAGCCTGTTCAGCGCCGCGGCCGTGGACCGGCTGCACGACGGTGCCCGCACCGACTACGACAAGGAGCTCATGGCGCAGGGCGCGGGCAACGCGGTGTGCGGTGTCCTCGGTGCGCTCCCGATGACCGCGGTGATCGTGCGGAGCGCGGCCAATGTGCAGGCCGGCGCGAAGACGAAGGCGTCGCGGGTGCTGCACGGTGTGTGGCTGCTGATCTTCGCGGTGCTCTTCCCCTCGGCCCTGGGCATCATCCCGGTGGCGGCGCTCGCCGGTGTGCTGGTGTACTCGGGCTGGAAGCTGATCCCGACCAAGGACCTGGTGCCGCTGTGGCGGACCCACCGCGGTGAGGCGATCATCCTGGTCGTCACCGCCGGCGCGATCGTGGTCACCAATATGTTCGAGGGCGTGATCATCGGTCTGCTGATGGCCGTGGCCAAGACGGCCTGGGAGACCTCGCATGTGCATGTCGAGGTCAGCGGGCGCGAGAACGACGACGCCGGCGACGGTGCCGGCGACAAGCCCCTGCGCGTCCGGGTGCGCGGCAACGCGACCTTCCTGCGACTGCCCAAGCTGCTGGACGAGCTGGAGGGGCTGCCCCGTGAGCGGGAGGTCGAGCTCGACCTGACCGGGCTGCGCCATGTGGACCACGCCTGTGAGATGGCGCTGGCCACCTGGACCGAGCGGCACAACGCGGTGGTCAAGCGTGACGCCACCATCGAGGAGCGGGTCCCGGCGTAACGACGCCCACTCGGGGGGAAACGCCCCCTTCCGTCAGCCGGCCCCCGGCGCCGCACTCGCGGCTCCGGGGGCTGGCTGCGCTCCGGCCGTGGGTCAGCCGCAGGGCACGGTGACGAAGCCGTCGCTGCCGGTCCTCACATAGGCGTCGGACACGTACTGGCCCGGGGCGATGCTGTCCCAGATGTCCGTGGTGCCGTACGGTCCGGAGACCTTCTCGCCGTGCCGCTGGCAGCGGATGGGGACACGGGTGTTGTACGGCAGCACCTTGACGACTCTGTGGTTGGTGCCGGGCCCGCTGCGGACGTTCACCTGGTAGCCGGGCGCGGTCGGATAGGTGATCGCTCCGGCGGCGACCCCGACGGCGTCCGTGCCGTCCGCGGTGTCGGTGGCGTTGGCTGTGTCGGTGGCGTTGGCTGTGTCGATGGCGTTCGCGGTGTCGGTGGTGGCGACGGTTTCCGCGGTCTCTTCAATGGCCATGACGGCCCCTCCCCCGTTGAACTTCTTTCCGAAGTTGTGCACATGTCGTGCGAAGTGACACGACATGCGGAGGTTAACAAGGCTCGCACGTGTCATCGACTAGGCTCGCCGAGTCGCGAATGCGGCCGAATTCACGGGGGTGGGGCATGCCGCCGGTGCACAGAGCCGGGACGGGCCCGGAAGCGGAGGATCCGGAATACGCCGGGCAATACCGGCTCGAGGCGCGCCTCGGATCGGGTGGCATGGGCGTGGTCCATCTGGCCCGCTCGCCCTCGGGACGGCGTCTCGCGGTCAAGGTCGTCCATTCCGCGTATGCCGAAGACCCCGAGTTCCGGGCGCGGTTCCGGCAGGAGGTGGCGGCCGCCCGGCGGGTCAGCGGCGCGTTCACGGCGCCCGTGGTGGATGCCGACCCGGAGGCGCCGAGGCCCTGGATGGCCACCCTCTACATCCCCGGCCCGACCATCGCCGAACACGTCAAGCGGAGCGGCCCGTTGCCGCCGGACGAGACGGTGCAACTGGCCGCGGGGCTCGCGGAGGCGCTGCGGGACATCCATCGGGTGGGCGTGGTGCACCGCGATCTCAAGCCGAGCAATGTACTGCTCGCGGCGGACGGCCCGAAGGTCATCGACTTCGGCATCTCACGGCCGTCCGACAGTGAACTGCGCACCGAGACGGGGCAGTTGATCGGCACTCCGCCGTTCATGGCGCCGGAGCAGTTCCAGCGGCCGCGTGCGGTGGGCCCGGCGGCGGATGTCTTCGCGCTGGGTTCGCTGCTGGTGCACGCGGCCACCGGGCGGGGGCCGTTCGAGTCCGAGAGCCCGTACATCGTGGCGTACCAGGTGGTGCACGACGAGGCGGATCTGGCGGGGGTGCCGGATGAGCTGCTGCCGCTGATCCAGCGGTGCCTGGCCAAGAACCCCGAGGAACGCCCCACGCCCGACGCCCTGATGACGGTCCTGCGCGCCGTCCGCGGCCCCCATCCGCCGGTGCCCCGCGGCCCCGTCCCGCTGGTGCCGCAGCAGCGGACGCCGGAGCCGCACTCCCTGCCGGGCGGGCGTGGGGAGCGAGTCGGCGCCACGGATACGCATGTGAAAGCGGCCTCCGAGCCCGCGCCCCGGCTCATGAAGGACATGAAGGCCGAGCCGGAACCGGTGGCGGCCGAGCCCGAGTCGGTGACGGCGGAGCCCACGGCCGACGAGCCGGTGGCGCGGCGGGGGGTCCGGCGGTGGGCCCTGTCCGGGCTCGCGGCCCTCGTGCTGCTGGGCGCGGGCACGGTCGTCGCGCTGCGCCCGTTCGGTGGCGCGGACGCGTCCGGCGGGCGGCAGCCGCGGAACAGCGCGGCGACCGCGGAGGCATGGCGCCCCTGGACGGCGGGGCTGGACGTCGGAAAAGCGGCGCGCTCGGGGGCGCGGCCCGCGTTCTGCTCGTACGGAGCGGGCGCGCTGTACTGCGCCCGGCGCGGTATCGAGGCCGCCCGGGTCGATCCGGACGACGGCCGGGTGGTCTGGTCGCGGCCGTCCGCGGCGGGGAGCCCCGGTGACGGCGAGGCGATCTCCCCTCCCGTGTTCTCCGGCGGTCTGGTGCAGACGGTGTCCCCGGACGGCGGGCGGCTGCGGGCGCTCGACCTCACGACCCACGACGTCCGCTGGAGCCGCGAGGTGTCCCGTTACGACGGTGGCGTCTACTCCTCGGGTGACACCGTGCTGCTGGCCGCGCCGGACGGCACCGTCACGGCGGTGAACGGCGCGACGAACAAGGAGCGTTGGAGCCATCGGCTGCCCGGCCACGCCAGGCCCGCCTTCTTCTCGTACGGCGACGGCCGCACGGCGTACGCCGTGACCACCTCGGGCGACGGCGCGCACACGCTGGTCACGGCGGTGGACACGGTGCGCGGCGACACGCGCTGGCACGCCTCGCTCAGCGGCAACCTGACCCCGGCCGGGAGCGGCCCCGGCGGAGTGCTGCTGCTGACCGAGACGGACACCCGGACCCGTACCACCGCGGTCGTCCGCTACGACCCGGAGCGGCGTACGGAGCGGCGGGTCGCGCTGTCCGCGCCGGTGTCCGCGACCAGTGCCGTCACCAGCGGCGACCGGGTGTATGTGCTGGGCGCGGACGGCGGGTTGGTGGCCGTCGACACCGGGCGCGAGGGTGCGGCGCGGGCGCGGCTCTGGCGCCTGGAGACCTCGGTGGCCAACGCCTCGCCCCTGGTGACGGCGGACGGACGGCTGTACTTCTCGGCCGCGGACGGCCGGCTGCTGGCCGTGGACGCCGAGCGGGGCGAGGTGATCGGCGAGACCCGCTCGCGCGGGGGCGCGGCCGGTCGCGGCTTTCTGGACCTGATGCCCGCGCCGGTGGCGGCGGACGGCAAGGTGTTCGCGACGGGCCCGGACGGCACGGTGTTCGCGGTGGACGGGCGGGATCCCGCTGGCTGGTGAGGGTGTCCGGCGGACCACACGGCGGAGCCGCATATCGATGCTTTCCCCCACTCGCCCCGTCCCGTTACCAGAGGCTCCGCCCCTGGACCCGGCTCCTCAAACGCCGGAGGGGCTGGATTGCGCTCCGCAAACGCCGGAGGAGATGGACTACGTTGACCGCCGGATCGCGGGTCGGTGGGGGGGAAGAACAGGAATGGCACTGCGCGCCGGGGACCCGGAGTCCATCGGAGGCTACGCACTCGAACGGCGGCTCGGCCGCGGCGGGATGGGCACGGTGTATCTGGCCCAGTCGCAGTCGGGGCGGCGGCTGGCCCTGAAGGTGGTGCATCAGCAGTTCGCCGACGACGATGAGTTCCGGGTGCGGTTCCGTCAGGAGGTCGCGGCCGCCCGGCGGGTCAGCGACCACGGCCGGAAAGCGGCTGTGGAGCGAGGCGACGGAGGTGGAGTGGCTGGGCTCACCCGTCGTGTCCGGGCGCCGGAACGCCCTGTATCTGGCCACCGCCGCGGGCCGTACGGTCGCGCTGGACCGCGGGGACGGCCGGGTGCTGTGGCGAGGCAAGGCGCGTACGGACCCCGGTGGCGTCCCCGCCGAGCTGACGCTGAGCGGTGACGCCCTCACCACGGTCTACGGATACGACACCGTGGAGGCGGCCGGGACCGACATCAGCCGAGGCGGCTGATGTCGCGGACCGCGCCCTTGTCCGCGCTGGTGGCCATCGCGGCGTAGGCGCGCAGTGCGGTGGACACCTTGCGCTCGCGGTCCTTCGGGGCGTAGACGCCGCCGAGCGCCTCGCGACGGGCCGCCAACTCCTCCTCGCTCACCAGGAGTTCGATGGTGCGGCCGGGGATGTCGATGCGGATCCGGTCACCGTCCTGGACCAGGGCGATGGTGCCGCCGGACGCCGCCTCGGGCGAGGCGTGGCCGATGGACAGGCCCGAGGTGCCGCCGGAGAAGCGGCCGTCGGTGACCAGCGCGCATGCCTTGCCCAGGCCCCGGCCCTTGAGGAAGGAGGTGGGGTAGAGCATCTCCTGCATACCGGGGCCGCCCTTGGGGCCCTCGTAGCGGATGACGACGACGTCGCCCTCCTTGACCTGCTTGCCCAGGATCCGCTCGACGGCCTCCTCCTGGGATTCGCAGACCACGGCGGGGCCCTCGAAGGTCCAGATCGACTCGTCCACGCCCGCGGTCTTCACCACGCAGCCGTCGACGGCCAGATTGCCCTTGAGGACGGCCAGTCCGCCGTCCTGGGAGTAGGCGTGCTCCAGGTCGCGGATGCAGCCGCCGGCGGCGTCCGTGTCCAGCGTGTCCCAGCGCTCGGACTGCGAGAAGGCGGTGGCGGAGCGCTTGCAGCCGGGGGCCGCGTGCCACAGCTCGACGGCCTCGGCGGACGGTGAACCGCCGCGCACGTCCCAGGTCTTGAGCCAGTCGGCGAGCGAGGAGCTGTGCACGGAGTGGACGTCCTCGTTCAGCAGCCCGGCGCGGAACAGCTCGCCGAGGATCGCCGGGATGCCGCCCGCGCGGTGCACGTCCTCCATGTAGTACGTGCCGCCGGGGGCCACGTTCGGGGCGACCTTGGCCAGGCAGGGCACCCGGCGGGAGACCTCGTTGATGTCGTCGAGGTCGTAGTCGAGACCGGCCTCCTGGGCGGCGGCCAGCAGATGCAGGATCGTGTTGGTCGAGCCGCCCATGGCGATGTCGAGCGCCATGGCGTTGTCGAAGGCGGCGCGGGTGCCGATGGAGCGCGGCAGAACGGTCTCGTCGTCCTGCTCGTAGTGGCGCTTGGTGATGTCCACGACCGTACGGCCGGCGGTCTCGTAGAGCGCCTTGCGGGCGGTGTGAGTGGCCAGCACCGAGCCGTTGCCCGGCAGGGAGAGGCCCATCACCTCGGTCAGGCAGTTCATCGAGTTGGCGGTGAACATGCCGGAACAGGAGCCGCAGGTCGGGCAGGCGTTGTTCTCGATACGGAGGATGTCCTCGTCCGAGACGTTCTCGTTGACCGCGTCCGAGATCGCGTTGATCAGGTCCAGCTTGCGGACGGTGCCGTCGACGAGCGTGGCCCGGCCGGCCTCCATGGGGCCGCCGGAGACGAAGACGGTCGGGATGTTGAGCCGCATCGCGGCCATCAGCATCCCGGGCGTGATCTTGTCGCAGTTGGAGATGCAGATCAGCGCGTCGGCGCAGTGCGCCTCGACCATGTACTCCACGGAGTCGGCGATCAGATCGCGGGAGGGGAGGCTGTAGAGCATCCCGCCGTGGCCCATGGCGATGCCGTCGTCCACCGCGATGGTGTTGAACTCGCGCGGAATGCCACCCGCCGCGTGGATCGCCTCGCTGACGATCCGGCCGACCGGCTGGAGGTGGGTGTGACCGGGCACGAACTCGGTGAAGCTGTTGGCCACGGCGATGATCGGCTTGCCGAAGTCCTCGCGCGCTACGCCGGACGCCTGCATAAGGGCGCGGGCGCCCGCCATGTTGCGGCCATGGGTGACGGTGCGAGACCTCAGCTCGGGCACGGTGCTCGGCTCCCTCGTAATACGTGCGTCCAGCCAATGGGACGCCCGGCGAATCGGATCGGAGTCTTCTGAGCCTACGCCTGTGTCCATGGATCCGGATGGTCCGTCCGGATCCAGAGACGGTGGGGTCACTGTGTGGAAGCCCTCGATCAGCTCTCGGTCAGATAGCGCTGCAGGGTGGGCCCCACCATGGCCACGATGTCGTCGACCTCGGCCGAGGCCATCGGCTCCATCCGGATCACATACCGCAGCATCGCGATCCCGATGAGGTGCCCGGCCGCGAGCTGGGCCCGGAACTCGGGGTTCGGGACGTCCAGCTCACCCGCCATCCGCAGCAGCACCCGGCGCTCGATCATGCCGCGCAGCACCACGGAGGCGGTCTCGTTGGTCAGCGCCGAGCGCATCACGGCGAGCAGCGGCAGCCGGCTGACGGGGTTCTCCCAGATGCCGAACATGAAGCGGGCCATCCGCTCGCCCGCGCCCTCCCGGCTGCCGTGCACCGCGTCCGGGGCGCCCATGGCGGGCGCGAAGATCAGCTCGATGGCCGCCTCGAAGACCTGCTCCTTGGTGCCGAAGTAGTGGTGGACCAGCGCCGGGTCCACCTCCGCGGCCTTGGCGATGCCACGGATCGAGGTCTTGTCGTAGCCGCGCTCGGCGAATTCGTTGCGCGCCGCGGCCAGGATCCGGTCGCGGGCGCCGGGGCCGTCGGAGGCGCTCGTACGGGCCGGGCGGCCACGCTTGCGCGGGCCCGTGGCGGGCCGGGACGAGGCGGGGGTCATGAACCGGGCACCGCCCTGCTCGGCGGAGTGGCCGAGGTCGGCGAGGCCAGATGCAGCCGGGTGAACGCCAGGGCCTCCGCCAGGTCGGCCTCGCGCTCGGCGGTGGACATGGCCCGCCGGGTGTTGACCTCGACGACCACATTGCCGTCGAAACCGGTGGCCGCGAGCCGTTCCAGCAGCTCGGCGCAGGGCTGGCTGCCGCGCCCCGGCACCAGATGCTCGTCCTTGTTGGAGCCCTGGCCGTCGGCGAGGTGGAGATGGGCCAGCCGGTCGCCCATGCGGTCCACCATCTCCATCGCGTCCGTACGGGCGGTTGCCGTGTGCGACAGATCGATGGTGAAGTGGCGGTAGTCGTCCTGGGTGACGTCCCAGCCCGGGGCGTACGCCAGCATCTCGCGATCGCGATAGCGCCACGGGTACATGTTCTCGACCGCGAACCGCACATCGGTCTCGTCGGCCATCCGCCAGATTCCGCTGACGAACTCGCGGGCGTAGGACCGCTGCCATCGAAACGGCGGGTGGACCACGACGGTGGACGCGTCGAGCTTCTCGGCGGCCGCTCTCGCCCGCTGCAGCTTGACCCAGGGGTCGGTCGACCAGACCCGCTGGGTGATCAGCAGACAGGGAGCGTGCACGGCGAGGATCGGCACCCGGTGGTAGTCCGAGAGCCGACGCAGCGCCTCGATGTCCTGGCTGACCGGATCGGTCCACACCATGACCTCGACGCCGTCGTAGCCCAGGCGTGCCGCGATCTCGAAGGCCGTCGCCGTCGACTCCGGATAGACCGAGGCTGTGGACAGCGCGACCTTCGCATCCGGGATGCGCACCACTGGCTCTGTCACGAGGGACAGCGTACGGCGGCTGCTCTCCGCAGCCGAACCGCGGCGGCGCTTGCGGCTGAACCACCGCCGCTTTCCAGCCCGGTCACCTCCGCTCTCCGGCCTGGCCACCAGGGGTTTCCGGCCCGGCCACCGCCGCTTTCCGGCTCAGCCACCAGGGCTTTCCAGCCCGGTCACCGACGCTTTCCAGCCCGGTCACCGACGCCTTCCAGCCCGGCCGCCGGGGCTTTCCCGCCCGGCCGTCGCCGCTTTCCAGCCCCGCCGCCGCTCCCGGCCCCGGTGACGCCGCGTGGTCACGTGGGCAGGTGGTCCAGGCGGCGCAGGATGACGCCCTCGCGCAGCGCCCACGGGCAGATCTCAAGCTGCTCCACGCCGAACAGATCCAGCGCGGCCTCCGCCACCAGCGCCCCGGCCGGAAGCTGTCCGGCCCGGCCCTCGGAAACCCCGGGCAGTCCGGCCCGTTCCTCGGTGGTCATGGCGGCCAGTTTCGGCACCCACTCCACCAGCGCCCGGCGGGTGAGGCGGCGCTCCACGTACGGCCCCTCGGCGGAGCGCGCGGCGCCGGTGATCCTGGCGAGCTGCTTGAAGGTCTTGGAGGTGGCCACCACATGGTCCGGCGCCCCATGACGGCTGAAATCGCCGACGGTCCGGGCGATCTCGGCCCGCACATGGCGCCGCAGGGCCCGTACCTCCGCCGCGTCGGGCGGGTCGCCGAGCAGCCAGGAACCCGTCAGCCGGCCGGCCCCCAGCGGCAGCGAGACCGCCGTGTCGGGCTCCTCGTCCATGCCGTACGCGATCTCCAGCGAACCGCCGCCGATGTCCAGGACCAGCAGCTTCCCCGCGGACCAGCCGAACCAGCGGCGGGCGGCCAGAAAGGTGAGCCGCGCCTCGTCCGCGCCGCTGAGCACCTGGAGCCGCACGCCGGTCGCCTCGGCAACCCGGGCCAGGACCTCATCGGCGTTGGTCGCCTCACGGACGGCGGAGGTCGCGAACGGCAGGACGTCCTCGACGCCCTTGTCCTCGGCCGCCTCCAGCGCCTCCTTGACCACCGCGATCAGGCGGTCGACGCCTTCGGGGCCGATGGCCCCGGCGCCGTCGAGGAGTTCGGCCAGCCGCAGCTCGGCCTTGTGCGAATGCGCGGGCAGCGGGCGCGCGCCGGGGTGGGCGTCCATCACAAGCAGATGAACCGTATTCGAACCCACGTCGAGGACACCGAGTCTCATAACGTGAACGCTACTGCTCCCCCCTCGGTGTCATGCACAGGTCCCCCACGATCGCGCGCCCGGGCGGCCGATCGGCGGCCGGTCCCGGGCCTGCGCCGCGCCGCCGGGCCGTGCGCGGTCCCCACCTCCGGCTTTTGGCCGAGGGGCCTACCCTTACACCGTGGCAAAGACGAAAAAGGCGAAGCAGGGCAAAAGCCGGAAGACCGCCCCGGAGTGGGCGGCCGAGGAGCCGACGCCGTCCGGGGCCGGGGCCGCCGAGGACGAGGTCGGTCTGGACTTCGCCCGCGCATGGGTCGAATTCCCCGATCCGGCCGACGACGAGCAGTTCTTCCGATGCGATCTGACCTGGCTGACCTCCCGGTGGACCTGCATCTTCGGCCAGGGCTGCCAGGGCATCCAGGCGGGGCGGGCCAGCGATGGCTGCTGCACGCTGGGCGCGCACTTCTCCGACGAGGAGGACGAGGAGCGGGTCGGCCGCCATATGGCCCGGCTGACCCCGGAGATCTGGCAGTTCCACGATGTGGGGCACGCCTCGGGGTGGGTGCAGGAGGACGACGACGGCGAGCGGCAGACCCGGCGCCACAAGGGCTCGTGCATCTTCCAGAACCGGCCGGGATTCGCGGGCGGAGCGGGCTGCGCCCTGCACATCCTGGCGCTGCGGGAGGGGCGCGAGCCGCTGGAGACCAAGCCGGACGTGTGCTGGCAGCTACCGGTGCGCCGGTCCTACGACTGGATCGACCGGCCGGACGACACCCGAGTGCTGCGGGTCACCATCGCCGAGTACGACCGGCGCGGCTGGGGGCCGGGCGGCCACGATCTGCACTGGTGGTGCACGTCGGCCACCTCGGCGCACGGGGCCGGGGAGCCGGTGTTCCGGTCGTACCGGCCGGAACTCACGGAGCTGATGGGCAAGGCCGGATACGAACGGCTGGCCGAGCTGTGCGAGCAGCGCCTGGCGTCCTCGCTGCCGATGGTGGCCCCGCATCCGGCGGACCCGGCGGCCACGACGGACTGACACGGGCGATTTACGGGGTGTCCGGCGGGTCTTTCCCCCTCCCCGCCCCTTCCCGAATCCGGGGCCGGGCCCGGCCCCCGCCGGGGCTCCGCCCCAGACCCCGCTCCTCAAACGCCGGAGGGGCTGGATTGGCTCCCCGCCGGTCGGCGCCTCCGGGACCGCCCGGCGGCTGACGTGTCCGGGCCTCGCGTCAGCGCTTCGCGGCGGCCGGGCCGGAGGGCGTAGGGGACGGGTCGGTCGGGGTGGGGGTCGGGTTGCCGGAGGGGTCCGTGGGGGTGGGCGTGGGCTCCGGGGACGCGCCCCGGCCCTCGATCAGCACCACCGCGCCCGCCGGGTCCACCGAAACCCGTGCGCTCCAGTGACCGGCCGGCTCCCGGCCGTGGTCCACCGAGACCGTGATGGTCGTGGAGTCGCCGGGCCGCAGCACCCCGCCCGTGTGGTTCAGCCGGAGCCAGGACGCCCCGGCGGAGGCCGACCAGTGCACCGGTGAGCCGCCGGACGCGGTGAGCGTGATGACCGTCACCTCGCCCTCGGGGTGTGCCGTGACCGTGAGCCGTCCCGGGCCGGGGGCGGGCCGGGACGGTCCTGAGCCGTCGCCGGGGCGGCCGCCACCGGCCGGAGAGCCGTCCGGGCGGGACGCTTCGCCGCCCTCGCCCTTGTGCCCCGGCCGCTCCACCGCGCCGTCCACGCCGATGACCTCGACCGACACATCCGACGCCCCGCGGCCCGCCTTGGCGCTCCGCGGGCCGGAGCCGAACTGCGTGCCGGAACGGTCCTGCGCGCTGCCGCCGCGCTCGTACGAGCGACGGGCGGGCCGGTCCTGACCGGCCGGGGCCTGGTTCGTGCCGTCCGCCTCGGCGGCGGCCACCGAATCCGTGTCGCGCTCGTCGCCGACGAGCGGGGCGCCCCGGTAGGCGGCCCACAGCGCGAGCACCGGGGCCGCGACGACCGCCGCCACCACCGTCGTGGTCAGCGCGCGGCTGCGGATCCGGCTGCGGCGGGCGGCCCGGTCCTGGGGCTCCAGCGGGAAGCCGCGCCGGTCGAACCGCGGCCCGGCGCCCGCGCGGGCGGGGCGTCCGCTGAGCGCGCTCAGCAGCGCGGCGTGCACGGCGGCGCGGGGGGCCTCCACCACCGGCAGCGCGGCGGGCGCGGCCGCCGTACCGGGCCAGGGTCCGTCGGCCGTGGCCCGCTCGGCCATCCGGCGGCATTCGCGGCAGTCGTCCACATGGCGCACCAGCTCGCGGCGGAGGGCGGCGGAGAGCAGCACTTGGGTGTCGCCCGCGAGCCGCGCGACGACCGGGCAGTGGCCCAGCTCGACGACGGCGAGGGCGGCGCGGGTGCGCTCCACCTCGCAGGCGGCGCTGGAGAGCAGGGCGCGGGTCTCCTCCTGGTCCTTGCCGAGCACGGCGGCCACCTCGGAGGGGCCCAGCCGATGGCGCACCGCGAGCTCGAGCGCCTCGCGCTGCTCGGCGGTGGTCCCGGCGGCCTCCGGCCAGGCCAGCGCGGCCAGTTCGCGACGGCGCTGGGCGGCGATGGGCTCGGGCAGCTCGGCCCCGGCGCCGTCGCCCGGGGTGTCCGTCCCCGTACGGCCGCGGCGCTCGGCCAGCTTGCGCAGACAGGCCCAGCGGGCGACCGCGTAGAGCCAGGGGCGGGACAGCTCGCCCTCCGCGGTGCCCCGGCCCCGCCCCCGGCCGGAGCGGCGCTCGGCCACCGCCAGCACGTCGCCCACCGCGACGGCCGCCGCGTCGTGCTCGCACAGCGCCGACAGGCAGTAGGTGAACAGGCCGTCGAGATACGGCTCGTAGCGTTCGGGAGGGCGCTGGGGGCGGGTGGTGGTGGAGCTGGGCGCATGGCGCCGCACCCGCTGTGCGCCGGTGGTCTGTGTCGAGTGCTCGGACCTGCTGCTCATCACCCGGCGACGGTAGGCGGATGATGCAGACTTCCTCGCGCCACTTGCGCTGTTTTAACCCTTACGGGTGACCATCTCCCTCATAAGGGGACAGGTGTCCCCCTCCGATGGCCGTAACCTGCTATGCGCCCGGCGCCCTCCGGCAAGGCCGGTGCGAGGGCCGATGAGGGGCCGGAAAAGGGCCCGTGCCGGGGCCCGTGAAGGACCCGTCACCACCGCCGTTCGGCTCTGTCGGTGGCCGACGCTAGCGTTACGGCATGGCTGCCCGTAGCTCCTCCCGCTCATCCGCCAAGGACCGCCCCTCCTACCGCTGTACGGAGTGCGGCTGGACCACCGCCAAGTGGCTCGGCCGCTGCCCGGAGTGCCAGGCGTGGGGCACGGTCGAGGAGTACGGCACGCCCGCGGTGCGCACCACCGCGCCCGGCCGGGTCACCTCGGCCGCCCTGCCCATCGGCCAGGTCGACGGCCGCCAGGCCACCGCGCGGGTCACGGGCGTGGACGAGCTGGACCGGGTGCTCGGCGGCGGGCTGGTCCCCGGCGCGGTCGTGCTGCTCGCCGGGGAGCCCGGGGTCGGCAAGTCCACACTGCTGCTGGACGTGGCGGCCAAGGCCGCCTCCGAGGAGCACCGCACGCTCTACATCACCGGTGAGGAGTCGGCGAGTCAGGTGCGGCTGCGCGCCGACCGCATCGGCGCGCTGAGCGAGCATCTCTACCTCGCCGCCGAGACCGACCTGTCCGCGGTCCTCGGCCATCTCGACTCGGTCAAGCCCTCGCTGCTCGTCCTGGACTCGGTGCAGACCGTCGCCTCGCCCGAGATCGACGGCGCGCCGGGCGGGATGGCGCAGGTGCGCGAGGTGGCCGGGGCGCTCATCCGCGTGTCCAAGGAGCGCGGTATGTCCACGCTGCTGGTGGGCCATGTCACCAAGGACGGCGCCATCGCGGGGCCCCGGCTGCTGGAGCATCTGGTCGATGTGGTCCTGCAGTTCGAGGGCGACCGGCACGCCCGGCTGCGGCTGGTCCGCGGGGTGAAGAACCGCTACGGGGCGACGGACGAGGTCGGCTGTTTCGAGCTGCACGACGAGGGCATCACCGGGCTCGCCGACCCCTCCGGGCTGTTCCTCACCCGCCGCGACGAGCCGGTGCCCGGCACCTGTCTGACGGTCACCCTGGAGGGCCGCCGGCCGCTGGTGGCCGAGGTGCAGGCGCTCACGGTCGACTCCCAGATCCCCTCCCCGCGCCGCACCACCTCCGGTCTGGAGACCTCCCGGGTCTCGATGATGCTCGCCGTTCTGGAGCAGCGCGGCCGGATCAGCGCGCTGGGCAAGCGGGATATCTACAGCGCCACGGTGGGCGGGGTGAAGCTGTCCGAGCCCGCCGCGGACCTCGCGGTGGCGCTCGCGCTGGCCAGCGCCGCCAGTGACACCCCGCTGCCCAAGAACCTGGTGGCGATCGGCGAGGTGGGTCTGGCGGGCGAGGTCCGGCGGGTCACCGGAGTGCAGCGGCGGCTGTCGGAGGCGGCCCGCCTCGGCTTCACCCACGCCCTGGTGCCGAGCGACCCGGGCCGGATCCCGGACGGGATGCGGGTGCTGGAGGTCGCGGACATCGGGGACGCGCTGCGGGTGCTGCCGCGGCGCCGCGAGCGGGGCGAAAAGACGCGGGCGGACGCGGCGGACCGCGGCTGAGATGACAGGCCGTGGGTTGCGGTGTGTGCTGGTGAGGGCGTACGCAAGGGGGCGGTGAGCCGGGTGGTGCGCGGCACGGGGAGAGCCGTACTCCGTTTCACACCTACGGGCGTACGCCGGGAGACCCCACGGGAGGCCGGTGGCCGCCGGTAGACTTTGCCCTGGTCTCGCCCATACGTGGCCTCGCACACCGGCATGGCAGGGCGACTCGCGGCACCGACAGACCTTGCGACGGAGGAGTGCAGTGGCAGCAGGCGACCGGGCAACGGCACCCGGCAAGGCCGACGGTCTGATGCGTGCCTCCCTGAGCGCAGTCGCGCCCGGCACGGCGTTGCGCGACGGCCTCGAGCGCGTCCTCCGGGGAAACACCGGCGGGCTGATCGTGCTCGGCACCGACAAGACCGTCGAGTCGCTGTGCACCGGCGGCTTTGTCATCGACGTCGAGTTCACCGCGACCCGGCTGCGCGAGCTGTGCAAGCTGGACGGCGCGCTGGTTCTCGACAAGGACATCACCAAGATCGTGCGGGCGGGGGTGCAGCTCGTTCCGGACGCGGCGATCGCCACCGAGGAGACCGGCACCCGGCACCGCACCGCGCAGCGCGTCTCCATCCAGACCGGGTTCCCGGTGGTCTCCGTCAGCCAGTCGATGCGGCTGATCGCGCTGTATGTGGACGGCCAGCGGCGGGTCCTGGAGGACTCGGCGGCGATCCTCTCCCGCGCCAACCAGGCGCTGGCCACTCTGGAGCGGTACAAGCTCCGCCTCGACGAGGTCGCGGGCACGCTCTCGGCCCTGGAGATCGAGGACCTGGTCACCGTCCGGGATGTGAGCGCGGTCGCACAGCGGCTGGAGATGGTCCGGCGCATCGCCACCGAGATCGCGGAGTACGTGGTCGAGCTGGGCACCGACGGCCGGCTGCTCTCCCTCCAGCTCGACGAGCTGATCGCGGGCGTCGAGCCCGAGCGTGAGCTGGTGGTGCGCGACTACGTCCCCGAGCCGACCGCCAAGCGCACCCGTACGGTGGCCGACGCGCTCGCCGAGCTGGACCGGCTGACCCACACCGAGCTGCTCGAACTGCCCATCGTGGCCCGGGCGCTGGGGTACACCGGCTCGCCCGAGACTCTCGACTCGGCGGTCTCGCCGCGCGGTTTCCGGCTGCTGGCGAAGGTGCCGCGGCTTCCGGGCGCCATCATCGAGCGGCTGGTGGAGCACTTCGGGGGCCTGCAGAAGCTGTTGGCGGCGAGCGTGGACGATCTGCAGATGGTGGACGGTGTGGGCGAGGCCCGGGCGCGCTCGGTCCGCGAGGGCCTGTCACGGCTGGCCGAGTCGTCCATCCTGGAGCGGTACGTCTGAGGAGCGGCGCGTAGGTCCGACGGGGCGTCGGCGCGTTCCGGCGCGTACGTGGCGGGGGCGCCACCACGTTCCGCCGCGTACGTTCGACCGGGCGCCGCCACGCACCTGCGCCCCCCCTTAACCGCTGGCGTTCCAGCGCCGCATCCGCGGCGAGAAGAGCATCCGCCGGGACGGACGCCCCCTCGCCACCGCGGCCTGAACGACCGAGCGAACCTATGCGGTCAGAGCACCTAGAGTTGCGAAGCCCCTCCGTCGACAGGGAACTCCGTTCCCGTCGAGAAGGTCGCACCGAACGCCAAGTACGCCACCGCGGCGGCCACTTCCTCGGACGCCCCCAGCCGCTGCATCGGGTTGCTGCTCCGGTAGGTGTCCTTCATCGTCTCGATGACGTCGTCGGGGAAGGAGCGGTCCAGGATGCCCGTGTCGATCGGGCCGGGGCTCACGGCGTTGACGCGCACCTTGCGCGGCAGCAGTTCGCGGGCCAGGGTGCGCGTCATCGACCGCAGGGCCGCCTTGCTCGCCGAGTAGACACTGAGCGCGTCGAGGCCCAGGACGTTCACCACCGACGTGGTGAGGACCACGCCGCTTCCCTCGCGCAACAGCGGCGCCAACGCCTGCACCGTGAAGTACGGGCCCTTGGTGTTGATGCCGAACAGCGCGTCGTACATCTCCTCCGTCGTCGAGTCGAACGGCGCGGACGCAGTGGCACCGGCGTTGACGAACAGCGCGTCCACCGCGCCGAACCGCTCTTGGACCGTGCCGGCCAGCGCCTTGATGTCCTTCAGGGACGCGGCGTCGCTGCGGACGGCGACCGCCTTGTCCCCCAGCTGCTCCAGCGCGGCGTCCAGGGTGGATCGGGTGCGGCCGGTGATCAGTACCTGCGCCCCACCGTCCGCGAACAACCGGGCCGTAGTCAGGCCGATACCGCTGCTTCCGCCCGTGATCACGATCTTCTTGCCGTCATAAGTGGTCATGCCCTCAAGCCAAATATCCACCCGCACACCCTGTCCAAGACCTGTTCCGTATGCCGTCTTGCCCCAGGCGTATGACGGCGTGCGACGTACCCTGGGCGAATGGACATCGATCTGCGGCTCGTGCGCTATTTCACGGTCGTGGCCGAGTACGGCAACTTCGGTCGGGCCGCCACCAGGCTGCACCTGGCGCAGCCGTCGCTGAGCCGCCAGATCCAGCGACTGGAGGCTGAGCTCGGTGTCCGGCTTTTCGACCGATCGCCGCAGGGCAGCAGCCTCACCGACGCCGGTCGGGCATACCTTCCCAGGGCCCGGATCCTGCTCCAGGAGGCCGAGCAAGCCGCCCGCACGGCCAGAGCCGCCGTCCGGCCCCGTACCCTCACCGTCGGCTGCGCCGAAGGACTGGTCATCACCGCCTGTGTGCAGGAACTGCGCCGCCGGCACCCCGACGGCCAGGTCCGCACCCGGCACCTCGACTGGCGGGACACGCTCGCCCTCGCCGAGCGGCGGGTCGACGCCCTCGTCGCGTACCGGCCCCTGCCCTTCCCCACGGACGGCTTCCGGGTGACCAAGCTCCATGAGGAGCCGCGGGTACTCGTCACGTCGGCGAGTCATCATCTGGCGAAGGAGAAAGCCGTCAGCCGGCGGGCTCTGTCGGACGAGGAGCTGGTGGCCTGCGTCAGCACTCCGGTTGTCTGGAGCACGCCCAAGCCGGCCGGCGACCGCCCGGCACCGCCCGCGCCCGCGATCGACGACAGCTACGAGGACAAGCTGGAACTCATCGCCACCGGCCACTGTGTCGCGATCTTCCCGGCCGGCGATCGACGCGCCGCTGTGCGCGAGGACATCGCCCTGGTGCCCGTCATCGACATCGATCCCTGCGAGGTCGTGCTCGTCACGCGTGCTGACGACCCCAACCCGCTGCTCGGATCACTGGAAGACGTCGCACGTACATTGCTCGGCACAGCCTCCCGACGGGAGAACAACGAACAGCCGGTCACCTGAGCCCATCGCCTCTGCGAGGTGTTCATATGGCTGTCGCCGCGCTTCAGTCCGCGTAGCCGCCGCTCAGTCCTTCTCGAGGACGAACGACACCTTGGCCGTGCCAAGGCCGTCCACCTTCACCTCGACCAGATAGGTGCCGGGCTTGGCCGACGCGCTGCCCGACGGGGTGGCGCAGTGCTCGGCGCTGCGCTTGCGGTCCCACTCCACGGTGCGCTTGGTCTGGCCGGAGCCCTTCACCTCGACCAGCGCCGTGGCGCTGCCCTCGGGGCAGTCGCCGGAGGCCCAGACGTGGGCGTTCTTGGCGTCCGTGATGGTCAGCGAGGCCGCCGCGCGCCCGAAGTCGATCTTGCAGGATTTCGACTTGGTGTTCTTCACGACGATCTCGAAGGTGGGCTTCTCCCCCGGCGCCCAGGTGTTCTTGACCTTGGAGTCCTTGACGCTGCGCACCGTCAACTCCGCGTCGCCGGGGCGGCAGTCCGGCAGGCTCGACCCGGCGGGCAGACCCGGTCCGGTCCCGGTGCCGATGCCACCGCCCGCGCCGCCGCCCGAGGAGCCCCCGGCGCCGCCGGAGCCGCTGCCGCCACCGCCGCCCGCGTCCGTACCGCCGTCGCCCGAGCCACCGCCGCTGCCGCCGGAGTCGCCGGAGCCCGAGCCGCCGTTGTCCGACTCGTCGCGCCCGCCCGGCCGTTCGCTGTTCACCGGCCCGGATGAGGAGGGCCCTGGAGTGATCGTGCTCGCGGGTCCCCCGCCGCCCGATCCCTTGCCCTCGTCACTTCCGCCACCGCCCGAACCACCCCAGCCGAAGGCCCAGATGACCAGGAGCACGATGACGACGAACAGGGCCAGCCCAACGATCCTCCGCCGCCAGTAAATGGAGGAGGGAAGCGGCCCGATCGGATTGCGCAGAGATCCCACGCGGAAACTCTACGAGAGATCGGGAGCTCTACCGGCCAATAACCCCCGCCCCGTTCCCTTCTTTTCTCATGATCCGACCGGATCCCGCACATGAGACCGCCATAAGTCCGCCACCGGGCCGCCACGAGTCGCCCCCCAGACGCCCCTGAGTCGCCCCGCGGCCACCCTGAGGGGGCGGAAAGACCGCACCCGGGCGCGGAAAGCGGCCATCCGTTCCCGCGCGGACGCCCGTATTGCACGATTTGGCAACGACTGGCGCGGCTCGACCCGAACGCCCGCGCCCAGCGCGCCCGCAAACCGTCCCGTCGTGCCAGGATCGAGAGCGATGACTGCCATTTCCGCTTCCGCCGTCCCGGCCGCCGCATCCCCCGACCCCGACGGAGCCGTCCTGCACCGGCCCGTCATCGACTGGTTCGACGCGCACGCGCGCGACCTCCCCTGGCGTCGCCCCGAGGCCGGTGCCTGGGGCGTGATGGTGAGCGAGTTCATGCTCCAGCAGACCCCGGTGAACCGGGTGCTGCCGGTGTACGAGCAGTGGCTCGCCCGCTGGCCGCGCCCGGCCGACCTGGCCGCGGAACCGCCCGGTGAGGCGGTCCGCGCCTGGGGCCGGCTCGGCTATCCGCGCCGGGCGCTGCGGCTGCACGGCGCCGCGGCCGCCATAAGGGAGCGGCACGGCGGTGACGTACCGCGCGAGCACGCCCAGTTGCTGGCGCTGCCGGGGGTGGGTGAGTACACGGCGGCGGCCGTGGCCTCGTTCGCGTACGGCCAGCGCCATCCGGTCCTGGACACCAATGTCCGCCGGGTGTTCGCGCGCGCGGTCGGCGGTGCGCAGTACCCGCCGAACGCCACGACCGCCGCCGAGCGCAAGCTGGCCCGCACCCTGCTCCCCGGCGACGAGCCGACCGCGGCGCGCTGGGCGGCCGCCACGATGGAGCTGGGCGCGCTGGTCTGCACGGCCCGCACCCCCGACTGCGCGCGCTGCCCGATCGCCGCGCTCTGCGCCTGGCGCCAGGCCGGTTCTCCGGAGCACGACGGACCGCCGCGGCGCGGCCAGACCTACGCCGGTACGGACCGTCAGGTGCGCGGCAAGCTGCTCGCGGTGTTGCGGGGGACGGTGACACCCGTACCGCAGGCGACGCTGGACCAGGTGTGGGACGAGCCGGTGCAGCGGGCCCGCGCGCTCGACGGACTGGTCTCCGACGGGCTGGTGGAACCGCTCTCGGGCGGCCTCTACCGACTGCCGCTGACCTGAGAAAATTCCTCGTCACGGCCCTGTCTGTGACAGACCTGTGACACTCCCAGGACCCGGTTCTGACACTCGGTCGAGCCGGGTTCCGTTGTTACACAACCTATGGGTAGCTGTGCGTTCGCCGAGGCCCGGATGCGCATGGCGCCGCAACAGCGCCTCCGTAGCGTCCTTCTCGCGCCGACCGACAGGGCGGCACATCAACGGCGGGGAAGACAGGCGGCGAGTGAGCCGAAGGGGCGCGTCGCTGTCGAAAGGGAGAGCGCGCGCAGGCCGCGAGGAACGAGCGGCCGAGCACGGTCGACTGTCGACAGCGACTCAGGCGCCCCGGAGGCGAACCGAGCCTTAAAGAGGCGGATGGAGGCTGCACACCATGAGCAGCAGCAATGTTCTGGACTTTGAGGAGTACGTGCGGAATCGGCAGGACGCGCTGCTGCGCAGCGCCCGTCGGCTGATTCCGGACCCGGTCGAGGCACAGGACCTGCTCCAGACCGCCTTGGTGCGCACCTACGGCCGCTGGGACGGCATAGCCGACAAATCGCTCGCCGACGCCTATCTCCGGCGCGTGATGATCAACACCCGTACCGAGTGGTGGCGCGCCCGCAAGCTGGACGAGGTGCCCACCGAGCAGCTTCCCGAGGCGAGTGTCGAGGACAGCACCGAGCAGCACGCGGACCGCGCCCTGCTGATGGACATCCTCTCGGTGCTGGCTCCCAAGCAGCGCAGTGTCGTGGTGCTGCGACACTGGGAGCAGATGACGACGGAAGAGACCGCGGAGGCGCTCGGAATGTCGACCGGAACGGTCAAGAGCACGCTGCACCGGGCGCTGGCCCGGCTGCGGCAGGAGCTGGAAAACCGCGATCTGGACGCCCGCGCGCTCGGCCGTCGGGACGAGGAAGGCAAGCGGACCGGGAACGTCCGGCAGCACACGGGTCGGGTCCGGCGCGGCCGCCAGGAGCGGGGGCAGGAACGGTGCGCGGCCTGACCAGGGCCTCTCCCAGCAGGACAGCCATGATCACCGGCGGTGCGGTCGTAGGCCTCGCGGCCGCCGGCGGCTGGATGCTGGCCGGATGCGGCGCCGCGAGCGAGGGTGTGCGCAAGGAGGGACCGGCGCGCACCGAGTGGGCCGCCGCGGACCCGGGCTCGTACGCGAGTGGCCACGCCTCGGGCCGGCCGTCACCGGCCGGGCAGAAGGTCGACGCGATCAAGCTGGTCAAGACGGATCCGAATGTCAGTGACGATCTGAAGGCGAACCTCAAGCCCTGCCCCAAGGGCAAGGAGCCCGAGGGCAAGCAGCAGATCAAGGGCTACCCGGTGGACGTGACGTATGGCAAGCTGACCGGCGCCAGCGCCTCCGACCTGGTGATCAACGTGATGACCTGCGGCGATGGCTTCGGTATCGGCTCGTATGTCTACCGCAAGGCGGGCGACCGGTACGAGAACGTGTTCAGCGACGAGCAGCCGCCCGTCTACGCCGACATCACCAAGGACGAGCTGCGGGTGACCAAGCTCGCCTACACCTCCGGCGACTCGGTCTGCTGCCCTTCGAGCGAGGCCGTGATCACCTACCGCTGGACCGAGGCGGACAGGACGTTCGACGTGCTGTCCCGCAAGCGCACCGACTACAGCAAGAATGTGCCCACGGAGGAGGCGACCCCGGCGCCGTCCGTGAGCGCCGACGACGGAACGGAAGGCTGAACCGAGGCTGTGGCCGAAACCCATGTGCTCTTCGTCGAGGACGACGATGTGATCCGTGAAGCCACGCAGCTCGCCCTGGAGCGCGATGGCTTTCTCGTGACGGCCGCACCCGACGGGTTGACCGGCCTCGAGCGCTTCCGCGCCGACCGCCCCGATATCGCGCTGCTCGATGTGATGGTTCCGGGCCTGGACGGGGTCAGCCTGTGCCGCCGGATCCGCGATGAGTCCACCGTGCCCGTGATCATGCTCTCCGCGCGCGCCGACTCGATCGATGTGGTGCTCGGCCTCGAAGCCGGCGCCGACGACTATGTGACCAAGCCCTTCGACGGCGCCGTGCTGGTCGCCCGCATCCGGGCCGTACTGCGCCGCTTCGGCCATGCCAGCGGCCCCGGCGGGCGGGGCGCGGAGGCCGTTCCCGAGGAGCCCGACGGCGGGGTGCTGTGCTTCGGCGATCTGGAGGTGGACCCCGAGGGCATGGAGGTCCGCAAGGGCGGCCGGCAGGTCGCGCTCACCCCGACCGAGATGCGGCTGCTGCTGGAGTTCTCGGCCGCGCCCGGCACCGTGCTCTCCCGTGACCGGCTGCTGGAGCGGGTCTGGGAGTACGGCTGGGGCGGGGACACCCGGGTCGTGGACGTCCATGTGCAGCGGCTGCGCGGCAAGATAGGCCAGGACCGGATCGAGACGGTCCGCGGCTTCGGCTACAAGCTCAAGGGCTGAGCGGCGTTGGGGCGATTCGCACTCCGCAGTGGCCTGCGGTGGAAGGTCAGCCTCGCCATCGCGGCGGTGAGCACGCTCGTCGCGGTCGTGCTGAGCCTCGTCGTCCACAACGCGGCCCGCGTCTCGATGCTCGACAACAGCCGCACCGTGATGGACGAGCGGGTGAAGGTCGCCCAGCGGTGGTACGAGCAGTCCCGGGTGCTGGGCTTCGGCGCCAAGCTGGACGACCCCAAGCTGCCCGAGCAGCTCAAGAAGGAGGCGTGGCGCGGCCAGCGCGCCACCTATCTGGAGGACTCCGGCACCGGCACCCCCGAGGTGTGGGCCTCGGTGCCGCTGCGGAACGGCAAGGTGCTGTCCGTCCACACCAAGTTCCAGGACCGCTTCGCCGTCCTCAACGACCTCGACCGGGTGCTGCTGATCGGCTCGGTGGCGGTGGTGATGGGCGGTATCGCGCTCGGTGTGCTCGTCGGCGACCAGCTCTCCCGGCGGCTGCGCAAGGCGGCCACCGCCGCCCGCAAGCTGGCCGAGGGCGACTCCGAGGTCCGGGTACGCGAGGCGATCGGCGGCCGGGTGCGCGATGAGACCGACGATCTGGCGCGCGCGGTCGACGGCATGGCCGAGGCGCTGCAGCAGCGGCTGGAGGCGGAGCGCCGGGTCACCGCCGATATCGCGCATGAGCTGCGCACCCCGGTCACCGGGCTGCTCACGGCCGCCGAACTGCTGCCGCCGGGCCGCCCCACCGAGCTGGTACGGGACCGGGCGCAGGCGATGCGCACCCTGGTCGAGGACGTCCTGGAGGTCGCGCGGCTGGACGGCTTCGCGGAGCGCGCGGAGCTCCAGGAGATAGCCGTGGCCGAGTTCATCGCCCGCCGGGTCCGGGCGGTGGCCCCCGACGCGGTGATCAACGTGGCGCGTGACGCCCATGTCTCCACCGACCCCCGGCGGCTGGAGCGGATCATGGGCAATCTGCTCGCCAACGCCGCCCGACACGGCAAGCCGCCCTTCGAGGTCACCGTCGAGGGACGGGTGCTGCGCGTCCGCGACCACGGCCCCGGCTTCCCGGAGGAGCTGCTGAAGGACGGGCCGAGCCGGTTCCGCACCGGCAGCAAGGACCGCGCGGGCACCGGGCACGGCCTGGGGCTGACCATAGCCGCGGGCCAGGCGCGGGTGCTGGGCGCCCGGCTGACGTTCCGCAACGCCGATCCGGTGCTGGACGGACCGGATGGAACGGACGGGACGAACGGCACGGACGGCGAGTGCCGGGGCGCGGTCGCCGTGCTCTGGCTGCCGGAGTCCGCGCCCACCAACACCGGCAGCTTCCCGATCATCGAGGTGCCGGACTGAGCGCTCAGTCCGAGACGCAGCCGTCCCAGGGCTTGCTGAAGTCCATCTCCTCGCGGGGCTGGGTGAACGAGAACCAGTTGCCGGAGTCGTCGCGGAAGAGCGCCTCGGTGCCGTACGGACGCTCCTGGGGCTCCTGGACGAACTCCACGCCCTTGGCCTTGAGCGCCTCGTAGTCCCGGTGGATGTCATCGGTGGTGAACACCCCGGCGCCGAGCACGCCCTTGGCGACCAGCGTCCTGAGGGCTTCGGCGGACTCCGGGTCGAGCCCCGGCGAGCTGGGCACCATCAGGGTGAGCTGCACATCCGGCTGATCCTTGGCGCCGACCGTCAGCCAGCGCATACCGCCGCCCTCGCCGTCCCCGCCGATGCTCATGTCGGTGCGGACCTCGAAGCCCAGCTTCTCGGTGTAGAACTCCTTGGCCCGGTCCTGGTCGAGGACCCAGACGGTGACGATGGACATCCCCTTGATCATTGCTGCCTCCGGAGGTATCGGGATGGATCGCGCGTCGTCGCGACATCGCCACCGTAGGCAGCGGGCGGTCCGGCCCGCTTCTCAAGAATTGCTGTCCTCGGCGCCACCGGCCGCGGCACCACCGGCCTCGGGGCCGCCGGCCTCGGGGCCGCCGGCCTCGGCACCACGGGCCGCGGCGCCAGCGGCCTGGGAGCGGATCGCGGGGGCATCGCGCCCGCCGTACCACAGCATGGCGTAACACCCCGGTATGACCCCCGCGGCCCGGCCGACGTATCGGTCCCGGTAGGCGCTGGGGGTGAGCCCGGTCTGCTTCTTGAAGCTCGTCGAGAACGTGCCGAGGCTGCTGAAGCCGACGAGCGAGCAGATCTCCGTGACCGAGAGATTGGCCGAGCGCAACAGCTCCTCGGCCCGCTCGATGCGGCGCCGGGTCAGATACTGACCGGGCGTGGATCCGTAGGCGCCCTTGAAGGCGCGGATGAAGTGATAGCGCGAATAGCCGGCATGCGCGGCGACCGCGTCCAGGTCGAGCGGCTCGGCCCAGTCGCGGTCCATCACGTCCTTCGCGAGGCGCAGCCGGCGCAGATGCGCCAGCCGCGCCTCGTCCGGCGAGGTCACCATGGGGCCGATGCTGTCATGCCCCACTGACAGGGAGGTGGTCCCTCAGAGGCCGTAGGTCAGACGGTCTCGGCGACCGGCGCCGCCTGGGCCGTGGCCTCGTCGCCGTCGGCGGACTTGGCGGGGCCCCCGCGCAGCGGGACCTCCTTGACGAACCAGGCCGCGAGGAAGCCGATGATGCTGATCAGCGCGCCCCACAGGAACACCTGGTGCGCACCGCTGGCCACCGCGTGGGTGTACGCGTCCCGGATCCCCGGCGGCAGCTTCTTGAGGCTGGCCGGGTCGAGCTGGGCGCTCCCGGAGGTGACGGCCGCCGCCTTCCCACCGGCCCGCTCGGCCATGGTGTCGTTCACCTGGCTGGTGAACAGGGCGCCGAGGATGGCGACACCGAAGGAGCCGCCCAGGGTGCGGAAGAGGGTGGCGGACGAGCTGCCGACGCCCATGTCCTTCATCTCGACGCTGTTCTGCGCCACGAGCATGGTCGTCTGCATGAGGCAGCCCATGCCCATGCCGAGCACCGCCATGTAGAGGCCGGAGCTGAAGCGGGTGGTCTCGGTGTCCATCGTGGACAGCAGGAACATCCCGGTGGTGATCAGGAAGCCGCCGATGATCGGGAAGATCTTGTACTTGCCGGTCCGGGTGGTGAACCGGCCCGCGAACAGCGAGACGACCAGCATGCCCAGCAGCATCGGGAGCAGCAGCAGCCCGGAGTTGGTGGCCGTGGCGCCCTGGACGGTCTGCTGGTAGAGCGGCAGGAAGGTGGTCGAGCCGAACATCACGAAACCGACGAGGAAGCCGATGGCGGTGACCAGCGTGAAGTTGGCGTTACGGAAGATGTGCAGCGGCAGCACGGGCTCGGCCACCCGCTGCTCGACGAAGACGAACGCGACGAGCGAGAGGACACCGAGCGCCCCGAGCCCGAGGATCTGGGCCGAACCCCAGTCGTACTCGTTGCCGCCCCACGTGGTGATCAGCACGAGCGCGGTGATGCCCACGGTCAGCAGGGCCGCACCGGTGTAGTCGATCCGCCCCTGGGCGCGCTTCTTCGGCAGGTGCAGCACCGCCGTGATCGCCGCGAGGGCGATGGCGCCGAGCGGGAGGTTGATGTAGAAGATCCAGCGCCAGCCGAGGTGGTCGGTGAGGGTGCCGCCGACCAGCGGGCCACCGATCATGGCCACGGCCATCACACCGGCCATGATGCCCTGGTAGCGGCCACGCTCCCGGGCGGCACCAGGTCACCGATGATCGCCATCACGCCGACCATCAGGCCACCCGCGCCCAGGCCCTGGATGGCCCGGAAGCCGATCAGCTCATTCATGCTCTGCGCCATGCCGGACAGGGCCGAGCCGCCGAGGAAGACCGCGATGGAGGTGAGGAAGACGCCCTTACGGCCGTACATGTCGCCGAGCTTGCCCCAGATGGGGGTCGAGGCGGCGGTGGCCAGGGTGTACGCGGTCACCACCCAGGAGAGGTGTTCGAGGCCCCCCAGCTCGCCGACGATGGTCGGCATCGCGGTGCCCACGATCATGTTGTCGAGCATCGCGAGCAGCATCGCGATCATCAGCGCGAAGATCACCACGCTGGTGCTGCGCTGCTTCGGCTCGGCCTTGGCAGGCTTCTCGGCCGCCCCCGGGGCCTGAGCCGATATCGAAGCGGATGGCGCTTCGTCGTCTGATTGTTTACGGACCATGTTCTCCGTCTCCCCCTGGATGATGAGAGCCCTGACGCCCACTTACTTGCCGCCCGGCTAGTTCAGTACAGTGGAGACGGTAAGGCGCCAACTAGCCGGGCGTCAAGTAAGTTACGTTCGGCCTGCCTACGGCAGCCAGACCACCAGCACAGGAGAGCCCATGGGCAACACACCGCGGCGGGGAGACACCCGTCAGCGCATCCAGGACGTGGCCCTGGAACTCTTCGCGGAGCAGGGTTACGAGAAAACGTCACTGCGCGAGATCGCCGAGCATCTCGAGGTCACCAAGGCAGCGCTCTACTACCACTTCAAGACCAAGGAAGACATCGTCCTCAGCCTGTTCCAGGACCTGGGCCGGCCGCTCGACGAGCTGATCGCCTGGGGCGAGCAGCAGCCGCGCAGCCTGGAGACCAAGCAGGAGCTGCTGCGCCGCTACAGCGCGGCCCTGGACATCGCCGAGCCGCTGATGCGCTTCATGCAGGAGAACCAGGCGACGGTGCGCGAGCTGAGCATCGGCCAGATCTTCAAGAACCGGATGCTCGCGATGTCCGCCATGATCCGGGACCCGGAGGCGCCCATGGTCGACCAGGTCCGGAGCGTCATCGCCCTGTTCAGCATGCATGCGCGGATGTTCGCGCTGCAGGCGATCGAGGGCACCCCCGAGGACAAGCGCGATGCCGCCCTGGAGGTCGCCCTCGATCTGGTGAAGCAGGCTCATGCGTCATCGACGCATGGCTGATATGCGCATAAAGCGCATGAATTGCGTCAGACCTTGACGCCGTGGTCGCGGAGGAACTTGAGCGGCTCGACCGCGGTGCCGTAGTTCGGCGTCGTACGGATCTCGAAGTGCAGGTGCGGGCCGGTCGAGTTGCCGGTGCTGCCGGACAGGCCGATCTGCTGGCCCTCGGTCACGGTCTGGCCGATCCGGACGTCGATCCGGGACAGGTGGGCGTACTGCGAGTACGTCGCGTTGTCGTGCTTGATCACGATCGCGTTGCCGTACGCGGGGCCGTCACCGCCGCCGTTCGGGCCCGCCTTGACGACGACACCCTCGTGGGCCGCGTGCACCGGGGTGCCGGTCGGCACGACGAAGTCCTGACCGCTGTGGTTGTGCGACCACAGGTTGCCCGCCAGACCGAAGGCGGCGCCTATCGAGAACTTGTCGACCGGGGTCTGCCAGTCGCTCGCGGGGGCCTTCTTGGCCGGGGCCTTCTTCGCGGGGGCCTTCTTCGCCGGGGCCTTCGCGGCGACCTGTTTGACGGACGGGGCGGCGGGGGCATCGCCCGCCCCCACGGCGAACGCCGTTCCGGCGCCCAGCGCGAGCGAGGCGCCCAGGCCGACGGCGACCACAGCGGCGCGCCCCTTGGATACGGACGTAAGCGAGAAACGGCGGTTTGTGGCGCGCGGGACCATGGGAAGTACCTCCAGAAGCGTCTTTGGACGCCTCTTGTTATCCCGTTCTCGCGAATAGGCCAAGGCGTTCTTCTACTAAGTGGCTACGTAGCGAATTAGTTATGTGAAGCGTTTCCCGCGCGAAATTCCCGGAAACCCTCATCACACCTCTGACCTGCGAGATCCCCTATTTACCGTAGTAGACGCCGAAGGGCCTGTGCGAGAAGTCACCTTCGCAGGGACTTTCGGATGTCCGATTCGGGACCAAGGTCCTTACCCCGCTGTACGCTGTCCGGTCAGGGACACACAACTACCGGGGGGAATGGGACGTGGATCCCGCAGTCATCGGCGCGCGCCTGGCGTCGAGCGTCGTCGCACCGGTCATCAAGAAGCTGTTCATCAAGGAGGGGCCGGGCGCCGGGCTGGTCAACCAGCCGGTCCGCATTTCCTCCCTCGTCTCGTTCCGCGGCGAGAAGCGCACGCTGACCGAGAGGGATCTCGACAAGCTCGCCGACGAACTGGTCGCCCAGGCCACCCGGCACGCCGGCCCCGGCGAGCGGCCGTGCCCCGCCGACGAGGACGAGCTCGTGGCCGAGCAACTGGCCACCACGCTGTACGCGCTCGGCGACCTCGACATGAACGACGTCCAGGCGGTGCAGCTCGGCCACCAAGGACTGGCCTACGAACTGGCCCACGCCACCCGCACGCGGGGAAGGGGACGAGGCGCGCAGCACCTCAGCCAGGGCGGCACGCTGCTCTACGAGCGCCTGCTGGACACCGCCTGCCTGCACATCCTGCACTTCTTCACCCAGCGCTCGGCCTTCGTCCCCCGCACCCTCGTCGACCAGAGCGGCCGGCTCAGCGAGCTGATCACCAAGATCGACATCCTGATCGAGCGGATTCCGTCCCAGACCGCGCAGGACGCGGGCTTTGAGCGCCGGTACGCGGAGTACATGATCGGCAAGCACTCCACGCTGACCATCGTCGGGATCGACCTCAGCCACGCTGAGGCCACGTGGCCGCTGGACGCGGCGTATCTCAGCCTGGAGGCGGTCTCCTCCTCCGGCGAGGAGCGCCCGCTGGGCGCGCACGCCGCGGAGTTCGTCGGTGAGCACGCCGCGCTTCCCGCGACCCTGCCTGCCGACCGGGCGCTCTCCGGCCATCAGCGCGTGCTGCTGCGCGGGGTCGCGGGCTCCGGCAAGACCACGCTCGTCCAGTGGCTCGCCGTATGCACCGCACGGCAGGAGTCGCTGCGCGGCCTGGAGCAGCTCATCGGCCGCGTCCCCTTCGTCCTCCCGCTGCGTACGATCGCCCGCCAGGAATCCCTGCCCTCCCCGGCCTCGTTCCTGGCCTCCGTCCACAATCCGCTGGACGGTGCCCAGCCGCCCGGCTGGGCCGACCGCGTCCTCAACGCCGGGCGCGGGCTGCTGCTGATCGACGGCATCGACGAGATCCCCGAGCGCGACCGCGAGCGCACCCGGGCCTGGCTGTCCGATCTCCTCATCGCCTACCCGGACAACCTGTGGCTGGTGACCTCCCGCCCCTCCGCCGTCGCCGACGACTGGCTGGGGGCACAGGACTTCGCCGAGTTCACGCTGTCCCCGATGAGCCGCGAGGACATGGCGGCGTTCATCGACCGCTGGCATGAGGCGGCCCGCCGGACCTGCCGTACGGAGGAGGAACGGACGGCGCTGGACGACTACGAGTCGGCCCTGCACACCGCCGTCCGCACCAAGCAAGATCTCAGCCGCCTCGCCACGAACCCGCTGATGTGCGGGCTGATCTGCGCCCTGCACCGCGCCCGGCGCGGCTATCTGCCACCGGGCCGCAAGGCGCTGTACGACGCGGCACTGTCGATGCTGCTGACGCGGCGCGACACCGAGCGCCACATCTACGCGCCGGGTGACGTCCAACTGGACGAGGAGCCGCAGATCCAGCTCCTCCAGCGGCTCGCCTACTACCTGATCCGCAACGGCGAGGCCGAGCTGGACCGGGACCGCGCGGAGCGCCTCATCGAGGAGGCCCTCCCCTCGGTGCCCGCCGCCCGCGCCCTGGGCGACGCGCCCGCCATCCTGCGCCATCTGCTGCTGCGCAGCGGGCTGTTGCGCGAGCCGTCGGTCAGTACGGTGGACTTCGTCCACCGCACCTTCCAGGACTACCTGGGCGCGAAGGCGGCGGTGGAGGCGTGGGATGTGGGCCTGCTGGTCCGCAACGCGCATGACGCGCAGTGGGAGGACGTCATCCGCATGGCGGTCGCACATGCGCGACCGCGCGAGCGGAAGGAGTTGCTGAACAAGCTGCTGGAGCTGGCCCGGCACCAGGGCAGCGCCGAATCGGCGCTTCGTGTGTACCTGCTGGCCATGGCGTGCCTGGACCACGCGCCCGATCTGGACCCGGCGATACGGGACGAGGTCACGCAGAACGCGATGGCGTTCGTCCCGCCCGTGACCATCCCGCGAGCGCGGGAGCTGGCCACGGTGGGCCCCCTGGTGCTGGAGCTTCTCCCGGGGCCGGAGGGGCTGACGGACGAGGTGGCGGAATGCTGTGTGGTGACGGCGTCACGCATACCGGTGGATGCGGCGATCCCCTATCTGGCCCAATTCGCCGACCACCCGGCGGTCGGGGTACGTGCGCAACTGGCGTCGAGCTGGGGCCGATTCGAAACCGAGCGGTACTTCCATGAGGTGATCCTCCGCCTGGACCGGGACGGCCTGTACTTCGTGGCCGAGTCCATGGAACATCTGCGGCTGCTCCTGGACACGGGGCCACGTCCGTGGCTGATCCTGCGCGGGGACTTCACGGACGACGAGATCAGGGACAACCTCAACGGGGAGGAGGTGACCCGGCTGCGGCTGAACCGTAACCACGTGGTCGACGACCTCGGCGCCGCGATCGGCCACCTGGCGAACCTCGAAACGCTCTATCTGACCGACTGTCTTGGTGGGGCCCTCTTCCTCACCGGCCTGTCCGACCTCCCCCTCCGCACCTTGGTCGTCGAAACGCCGGGCCTGTCAGGTGTGGGCGTCGTGCCCTATGGCCTGGAGAAGCTCACAGCACTGGAGCGGCTGAAGGTCACGATCGGACACGCAAGTATGGAGCGCGACTTCCCGCCCAACATCACCTGGTTGGATCTGCATGTTCTGCACGAGTTCCTGGACACCGCCTGGATGCCCTCGGCATTCCCCCGCCTTCGTCACCTGAACATCCTCTTTCCCCATGGCGCCGACCGCTCCATCGATCTGTCCCCGCTCGCCGCCCTCCCCGACCTGGAGACGGTCACGATCAACGCGGAGATCAACGGTGCCGCATCACTGCCCGGCGTCACGGTGACGACGCCCGACAACGCGCCAAGGCGTACCGGCCGCCCGACCGACCCCACCGGCTCCACAACCGACGTATCGTGAAAGGCCGACTTCGGCACGGATGAGGGGGCGGAACGGAATGCAGCCGCAGATCGCACACCTCGCGCGAGCGGCCGGGTCCACCGGGGTACTGGTCACGGCCCGTCTGCACATCCTCGAGCGGTGAGCGGTCCGCCGCCTCCACACACGGAGGGCCGCGCCTCGGGACAGGGCCGGGTCTATCAGTCGACCGGCGACCAGCACATCACCGAACACCATCACCACTACGCGCCGGGCCCCGGCGCCTCCTTGTTCGCTGGGACGGCCGCCCCGCCGGCTCCGTTCTCCGGCACGGGGGCGGGCCCGGACTCCGTACGGATCCCGCTGGTCGGCCGGGCACCGTCCGTCCTGCGCGACCGCGCGGACCTGATGCGGCGATTACGGACGGCGGTGGACGGTGATGGCGGACAGGTCCACGTCCTGCACGGCATGGGCGGCTGCGGCAAGACAGCGGTGGCGCACGCCCTGTTCACCGAGGCCGTCCACGACCAGGCCCGGGTCGGATTGTGGGTCAACGCCTCGGAGCGGCTGTCCCTGCGCGCGGGCATGCTGGCTGTCGCCGCCGACCGGGGCGCGGGGCCCGGCGAACTGGCCGCCGCGCACAGCGGGCAGCGCGCCGCCGCGGACCTCGTATGGCACCACCTGGACCGCTCCCCGGAGCCCTGGCTTCTGGTGATCGATAACGCCGACGATCCGGCGATCCTGGAGGACGGCGGCTGGTTGCGCGCCAGCCCTCGCGGCACGGTGCTGG
The DNA here is from genome assembly GCF_003595545.1 of Streptomyces sp. 11-1-2. Taxonomy (NCBI): domain Bacteria; kingdom Bacillati; phylum Actinomycetota; class Actinomycetes; order Kitasatosporales; family Streptomycetaceae; genus Streptomyces; species Streptomyces sp. 11-1-2. The sequence continues at coordinate 6,281,500 of NZ_CP022545.1, read as the reverse complement.
TCACGACCCGATACGCGACCTCGCGCGCCTGGCGAGGCGCGGTTCTCCACTCCGTCGACGTGCTGCCCACCGGGGACGCGGCCCAGGTCCTGTGCGACCTCGCGCCGCACGCGGGCACTCCGGCGGCGGCCGAACAGGTCGCCGTCCGCCTCGGCTGCCTGCCGCTCGCGCTGACCCTCGCGGGTTCCTATCTGCACCACCAGCTCCTGGAGTCCTGGTCCATGGACGAATACCGAGCCCGCCTCGAAGACGACCCGATCGGCCTCATCGACCAGGGAGCGGCTCTCGACTCCGGCCGTTCCGAGTCCCGTCATCTGGTGAGCCGCACCTGGCAGTTGTCACTTGACGCCCTCGCCGACCAGGGCCTCCCTGAAGCGACGACGCTGTTGCGGCTGCTGTCCTGCTGGAGCGCGGACCCACTGCCGCTCGCGGTTCTGGCTCCGGCATCGCTGGGCGGAACGGGCCTGCTGGACAAGGGTCGCGTCGAACCCGCGCTGCTCGGTCTGATCAACCACTCGCTGGCCACGATCGTCTCCGCGCCGCCGGGTGCGGACGGCGAACGGCCGGTGCGCTGCGTCCAGGTGCACGGGGTGCTCCTCGACAGCGTCGCCTCGGGCATCCCGGCTGAGCAGCGCGCTGCTCTCAGCGAAGCCGCGGCAACGCTGCTTGAGGCTGCGCTTCCGGCGGAGGCCGGGTCCGGGGACGGGTACGTGGCGCTGCTGGTCCCGCACGCGGCGGGGCTACTGCGGCGCGTGGACGGTGTCGTGGCAGGGCAGGTGGTGGATCTGGCCGTACGTCTCTCGGAACGCATCCACGAGACCGGCGACTACGCCGCCGCCCTGGCTTTGGCGCAGGAGGCCGCTGGGGCAGGGGAACGAGTGCTGGGCACTGAGCACCCTCTGACGTTGAGCGCGCTCCAGCGCGTAGGGCGCTCACTCTTCCGGCTCGGCCGCATCGCGGAGTCGGAGGACGTACATGGCCGGGTGCTGCAGGTACGTGAACGAGTCTTGGGCCCTGATCACCCCGACACGCTTGAGTCCTGTCATGGGCTCCAGCAACCGCTCTTCAGGATGAGACGACGGGCTGAAGCGCTGTCTCTACTGCGTCGCGCGGCAGATGGGCTGCGGAGCGCTTTGGGCGTAGAGCATCCCAGAGCACTGCGCAGCCGGGCCATGCTGATCGAAGAACTGGTTACATCGGGCAAGAAGGAGGAGTTCGCACGAGTATCGCCTGAGACCGTGGTCGAATGTGAGCGGTACCTTGGCACCGATCACCCCACAGCCCTGTCCGCCCGGCACGCATACGCCTTCGGGGTCTCCCGACTCGGCACCCCTGAGGAAGCGGAACCGCTTGTCCGCCGAGTCCTGGCGGATCGGGAGCGGGTGCAGGGATATAGCCACCCGATGACGCTCGGCGTTGTCGTTCTGCTCAGCCAAGTACTCGCGAAGCGTGGGCGTTGGGAAGAAGCAGTTGAACTGACTCGCCGGGCCATCGCCGGACGTGAGCAGGCGCTCGCAGCGGACAGCCCCCATCTAGTGGAGAACTACAGCCAGTTGGCCGAATATCTTGCTCATGCGGGACGGACGGAAGAAGCCGAACATACGGCGCGTACAGCCCTTCCGCTATGTGAACGCATCCTCGGCCCCGATCACCCGGAAACGCTTCGTGCTCGTCAGGTTCTCGCGACTTGAGAAGTCAACCCACTCCTTAACCTCTCCGCTCCGACCGGGCCCGCTCAGCCGTCAACAGCCTTTGGTAGTCCGTGAGCACACGCAGCAGCGCGAAGCCGGCGCCGAGGGGGACGGTGCCGAGTTCCAGTCGCGGTTGCAGGGGGTCGCTGAGGTCGGCCCGGATGTCGGGGAGCCGTACGCCGTGGGCGGCGAAGTCGTCGCGCAGGGCCTCCGCGACGCGCTCGGCGGGCGTGGGGTTCATGTTGTGCTCTTCGTGTTCGTGGGCGGGACGTTGAACTCGAACCAAACCGCTTTGCCGGTGCCTTCGGCTGGTTCGTCGGAGGTCATGCCGCAGCCGTCGGAGAGGGCCGTGACCAGGAAGAGGCCGCGCCCGTTGGTCTCATCGCTCGCCGCGCGGCGGGGCGAGGGAAGTTCGGGGCTGTCGTCGTGGACGGTCACCCGGATGCGGTCGTGCCGGATAGTGGCGGCCATCCGTACATCGCCCTTGCCGTGCCGGTGGACGTTGGTCACTAACTCCGAGGTGCACAGGGCTGCCGCCTCGGCGAGTTGGGAATGTCCTGAAGCCGCGAAGATCCCGCGCACGAAGTCGCGGCACAGGCGCGGAGAGATGGGGAGAGCGGGGGCGGAGAGGGTGTAGCGGTGCGGAAGTTCCGGGTGTGCGTGTGCTCCCATGCGACGCCTCCGTGGCGCTTCGTAAACGGGCATCGTGCGGCTCTCCACAGCTCCGCTGTGTGACTGCCACCACACACACGGTAGAGATGAAGGGTGACAAGTTCAACCTGTTCGCGAGAATGAGTGGACCGGCCCACCCCCTGACGGCAGACTGTGGCCCACATCCTGAGGAGAGTCCCGTTGGCACTGCGAACCAACCCCACCGAAAGACAGCGCCGCCTTGGCGCAGAGCTGCGAAGGTTGCGCGAGCAAGCTGGGTTGACGCTGCATGAGGCGGGCGCGCTCATCGACATGGGTCGTGTGCACCTGACGCATGTCGAGGGCGGTCGCACGGCGATCCCGACCGAGCGACTGCGTCGGCTTTGCGAAGGCTATGGGTGCACAAGTGTGCCCTACGTCGAGGCGTTAGTCAGCCTCGCGGAAGACAAGGGCAAGGGCTGGTGGAGCGGCTACAAACGCAACATGCCCGCCGCATCCATCGACTTAGCGGAACTCGAGTCCCACTCGACCTGTCTTCGCTCCTACGAGTCGCTGTTCATCCCCGGGATCTTCCAGTCCGAGGACTACACCCGGGCCATCTTCCGGGTGAGCGACGTGGTGACGACTCCCGCAGACATCGACAGGGCGATCGAGTTCCGGATGCGCCGCCAGGCAGTGTTGTCCGCCGAAGACCCGCCCACGGTTCACACCGTCATCCATGAGGCCGCCCTGCACATGCGATTGGGCGGCTCCGCCGTGACGCGCAAGCAGTTGCTGCGACTCGTAGAACTGGCAGAGCTACCACATGTGACGGTTCAGATCCTGCCCTTCACCGCGGACGGCGTTTCAGCGGTGAACACGCCTTTCTGCCTGATCGCTTCGCATGGGGGATCCCTGGAAACAATCCAGATGGACCACGCCAGCCACTCGATGTACCTCCACGACCCAGACTCGGTCGCACGGTACCGAAGGCACTTTGAACGGCTCTGTGGCGTGGCCCTGCCACCGGTGGACTCAAGCCCCACTGCGGTCAACCGTGACGTGCGAGATTCGCTCGGCCTGATCCAGCACATCCTCTACAGCCACTACTAGGAAGCGTGGTCATGCCTGACATCAAGTGGCGCAAGTCTTCGTTCAGTACGGATGCGGCCAACTGCGTAGAACTCGCAGCCGTCGCCAACGGCATCCGCATACGCGAAAGCGACGAGCCCGACGCGGTGCTCCACACCAGCCCCGCCGCGCTCGGCGTCTTCATACGCGCCGTGAAGGCCGGTCGCCTCAATCGCACCCTCTGAGCAGCGGCCACGCCGCCGACGGATCACCGAGCCACACCCGGTGCCGCTCGGCCGTGACCGTCAGCCCGAAGTCGAATAGCTCCGGACGCCCGGCGCCCTCCCACCAGGCGAGGGCCTGGGCGGTCTCGTCGGCCAGGTTTCGCGGACCCCACTGACGTACCGCGCCATCCGCCGCGTACGCCCACGAATCCCGGCTGCACCACCAGTGCCCGCCGTCCTGCGGCCAGTGCGCCACGTCCGCCATCCTCAACCCCACCGCGAATTCGGCGTGCGCGCCGCCAAGCACCGTGACGTCCAGGTCGGCCCTGCTCTCGCGGCTCGCCTCCCACGCCTCCGTGGAGAAGACCCCATCGATACGCGGGCGCGCCCGCTGGCCCCGCACCGTCATGAACGTCACCGCGCCCGCGAACCGGCCCTCGGCACAGCCGTCCGAGACGGTCAGCCGCGCGAGTCCGTGCGAGCAGAACGCGGTTCGGAAGGGGGCCAGGATCAGGCCGCCGGGCCGCACCTGCTCCACCCATGCCCACGGGATCGACGTCACCGAGGCCGTCGCCACCAGCCGGTCGTACGGTGCGCCAAGCCGCCACCCCTGTTCGCCATCCGCCTCCAGCACCGTCAGTTCGCCATACCCGGCCCGATGCAGCGCGGCCCGTGCGCCGTCGGCCACGTCGGGGTCGATCTCCAGAGTGGTCACCCGTCCCGCACCCGTCCGCTCAGCCATCAGCGCCGCGTTGTACCCGGTGCCCGCCCCGATCTCCAGCACCCGATGCCCCGGCCGCAGGTCCAGCTCGGCGAGCATGGTCACGACGGCGGTCGGCGCGGAGATGGAGCTGGTGGGCACATCGCCGCCGGCAGGGGCAGGGGCCCCGTCGTCCACCTGGGTGGTGATGGCCTGCGCGGGGTCGTACACCATGCGGGCCCACCGGTCCGGGTCGTCCGCCCGGCGGAGCGGCCGGTACACGCCACCGTCCACCGCCCACACGGTGCCGGGGACGAACTCGTGCCGCGGGACGGCCTCGAACGCCCGCCGTACCCACGGCTCGGCGATGTCGAGCGCCTCGGCCGCCCGCGTGTGCAGCTCTGCCAGGCCGGTCACTTGCGGTGGGTCCCGCCGCCCGGCCTGGAGACATCCGGGTGTTGTCCGTCCGAGTCCCGTGGGCTCGGCTGCTTCGGCTGCTTCGGCTGCGGGTTCGGTGTGGGCGACTTGCCGTGCGTTCCCATGTCGGGCCCCCTCGCATCATTGGTCAAGCGGCCAGTGTGGGCCTGCCCACTGACCGACGGGAGGGCGCGTATGCACCCTTCGGGGGCAGACTGTGCCGCCGTGCGCCTGCTCCCCGGCAGGGGCTGGCCGGAGGCGGCCTCCGGTATTTGACCCTCACGTTGACGTCAGGTTTTAGCTTGGCCGGGCAGCGCGATTCCGCGCTGTGACGACGTCCGGTCAAGGAGTATCAACGTGTCCATAAACGGGAGTGCTGAGCGCGCGGCACAGGTTCTGTCCCGGCCGTTCACCGTGGGCGGGATGACCGTGCCCAACCGGATCGCCATGGCGCCGATGACCCGCATGTTCTCGCCCGGCGGCGTGCCCAATGCCGAAGTGGTGGCGTACTACGCGCGCCGGGCCGCCGCCGGCGTGGGGCTGATCATTACGGAGGGGACCTACATCGAGCACCCCTCGGCGGGGCTGAGCGACAGCGTGCCGCGCTTCTACGGGGAGGACGCCCTCGCGGGGTGGGCCGAGGTCGTGCAGCAGGTGCATCTCGCGGGTGGGCGGATCGCGCCGCAGATCTGGCATGTGGGGGTGTCGCGGGAGGAGGGCGCGCCGCCGCACCCGGAGGCGCCCGTGCTGAGCCCGTCGGGGATCGGGCTGAACGGTGAGCCGGCCGGGCGGGCGATGACGCAGGACGACGTGGACGCGGTGATCGCGGCGTTCGCGGACGCGGCGGCCAACGCGGAGCGGATCGGTTTCGACGGGGTCGAACTGCATGGCGCCCATGGCTATTTGATCGACCAGTTCCTGTGGGGCGCGACGAACCGGCGCAGTGATGACTATGGCGGCGACCCCGCCTCCCGGGTCCGGTTCGCGGCCGAGCTGGTGGCCGCTTGCCGTAAGGCCGTCTCCGCCGATTTCCCGATCATCTTCCGTACCTCGCAGTGGAAGCAGGACCACTACGACGTGCGGATGGCCGAGACCCCGCAGGAGCTGGAGGCGCTGCTCACCCCGCTGGTGGAGGCGGGGGTGGATGTCTTCCACTCCTCGACCCGGCGCTACTGGACACCGGAGTTCGAGGGTTCGGATCTGAACCTCGCGGGGTGGACGAAGAAGCTCACCGGGAAGTCCACGATCACGGTCGGCTCGGTCGGGCTCAACCAGGACTTCCTGCCGACGTTCGTCCCCGGGACCGGCAGTGAGCAGACCCAGGTGGCGGACATCGAGACTCTGCTGGACCGGCTGGAGCGGGACGAGTTCGATCTCGTCGCCGTCGGCCGCGCCCTGCTCGCCGACCCCGAGTGGGCCGCGAAGGTGCTCAGCGGGCGTACGGCGGAACTGGTGCCCTTCTCCAAGGATCAGCTCGGCACGCTGCACTGAGCCGTATGACCGGTTCAGCCCATGCGGATGGCCCGTTTCATACCTCGCTGAGAGGATTGACACGGTTCGCTGCACTGGGGACCACGGAGAACAAGGAGAGCCGGTCATGTCCAAACGACTGCATGTGGGCAACTTGAGCTACCAGACGACGACAAGGGACCTGGCGACCCTGTTCGGGCAGTTCGGCGAGGTGCTGGACGTCACCGTGATCACCGACCGGGAGAGCGGCCGCTCGCGGGGGTTCGGGTTCGTGGAGATGGACGAGACGGCCGCGGAGAAGGCGATGGCCCAGCTCGACGGCACGGAGATGGACGGCAGGGCGGTCACCGTCACCGAGGCGAGGGCGGTCTCACGCGGCACGCGCTGAGAAACGGCACGTGTACGGAGGGCGAAATCGGAACGTGCGGTTCGCCACGTATCACCGCTAGGACTTGCGGGTGGAGCAGTGTGGCGTGGTGGTATGGCTTGATGCGATCCCCCACACGCATATCTTCACCGCGGCCCTCACATCCTCACGACGGTTCACCCGGCGTTCATTACAGCAACCCTTACGAGGAACTCGCCGAGCTTGCCGATCCGTACGATCCGGACGACCCCCTGGGCCTCGGCCTGGCGTCGGATGACGACGACGCCGACGGCGGCGGGCGCAGGGGTGAGCCGGTCGGCTCGGGCTCGGGCTCCGGCTCGGGCTCCGGGGACGACGACCCGGCGTGGTCACCGCCCAACCACCGCCGTTCGTCCCGGCGTCGGCGCGGGCGCTTCAGGGGGATACCGCTCACCGCGAAGGCGCTGATCGGGCTGCTCGTGCTGGGCCTGCTGCTGGTGCTGGCCGACCGCTGTGCCGTGATGTACAGCGAGCGCAAGGCCGAGCAGGAGCTGCAGAAGAAGCTGGATCTGGCCACGGCGCCGAATGTGACGATCCACGGCTTCCCGTTCCTCACCCAGGTGCTCGGCAAGGATCTGCAGCAGGTCGACATCGCCGTCCCGGACGTGGCGGCCGACCGGGTCTCGCTCGCCGAGGTACGCGCCCAAGCCCAGGACATCCGGATCGTGGGGGATCTGCCCAGCTCCTTCCGGGGCGCGACGGTGGGCCGGATGAAGGGCGATGTGCTGCTGTCCTTCGAGGACCTCAGCCGTGAACTGGGCGCCTCCCAGGTGCGGTTCCAGGCGCTGGGGCCCAGCTCGGTGCGCGCGGACGGGAAGCTTCCGGTCGCCGGCCAGCAGGTGTCGCTGCACGCCCAGGCACAAATCCGGCGCCAGGGAGACCGTGGGATCTCCACCAGCGTCACCGATATGCGGCTGGACATCCCCGGGATCGCCACCTACCGGCCCGGCCCCGAGCCGCGCGCCGGGCTGTATCTGCACAAGAAGGCGGCGAAGCAGATCAGCGAGGACTCCGAGAAGGCACGGGCGCTGCTGTCGGTCCCCTCGGTGGCGGAGAAGCTCGGGGTGTCTCCGGCGGAGGCGGGGCAGGCGCGGAACGACGACCTGATGCTGGACCGGATCACGGGGTCGCCGCGCTTCGTGCCCGCGCTGCTCGCGGTCAACCTCGTCCAGGCGGCCAACGACCATCCCCAGTTGGCCAGGAAGCTCGGCATCGACCCGACGGTGGCCGCGGCGCTGACGCGGATGAAGGTGCCGGAGCTGACGGACAAGCTGGAGCTGTCCTTCCAACTGCCCCGAAAGGCCAAGGGCATCAAGCTGACGAACATCGGTGTCTCCCCGGAGGGGATTCGGGCCGATCTGACCGGCGCGGGGCTGTCATTCGGGAAGACCGGCTAGCACCTGGTCGCGGACGGGGTCGGACGCAGGGCTGCGACCGGTCCCGGCGCCACCGCCGTTCGTCACCGCGTCGTCGGCAGCCGTACCTCGATGCGGAGGCCGCCCGCCGGGCCCGGGGCGGCGGTGACCGTGCCGCCGTGGGCGGTGGCGATGGAGCGGACGATGGACAGGCCCAGGCCGTGGCCGTGAACGGCGGTGCGATCGCGGTCGAGGCGGCGGAAGGGTTCGAACAGGCTGTCCACGCGGGTGGGGTCGATATGGGGGCCGGTGTTGGTCACGGTCAGTCGGCGGGCGTCGTCGATGCGCACGGTGACCGTGCCCTGCGGGTGGTTGTACTGGATGGCGTTGCGTAGCAGGTTGGAAGCCAGATGCTTGAGGAGCACCGGGTCTCCGTTCACGGACAGGGGCGTGGTGTGCACCGCCGTGACGACGGTGTGCTCGGCGGCGAGGGAGCTGAGTTCGTCGGCGGCCTGCCGGGTGAGTTCGGCGAGGTCGGCTTCCTTGGTCTCGTCGAGTCCGCGGTCGCTGCGGGCGAGCAGCAGGAGTGCGGCGATGAGGTGTTCGGCCTCACGGTTGGTGGTGAGCAGGTCCTTGCGGACCGGGATCAGGTGGGCGGGCAGCGGGTCGGCGAGGCCGACTTCGATGCTGGTGCGCTGGGCGGCCAGGGGGGTGCGCAGTTCGTGGGAGGCGTTGGCGACGAACCGGCGCTGGCTGGTGAAGGACCTCTCCAGGCGGTCCAGCATGGTGTCGTAGGTGTCGCCCAGTTCCCGCAACTCGTCTTGTGGTCCGCTGAGTTGCAGGCGTTCGTGGAGGTTCTCCTCGCTCATCCGGCGGGCCGCGAGGATCACTTTGCGTACCGGGCGCAGGGCCCGGCCGGCCAGCCACCAGCCCATGGCGCCGGACAGTACGGCCATGACGGCCAGGCCGACCGCCGACCACACCACCATCTGCCGTACGGCGGTCTCCTGGAGCCTGTTGGTGACTTCCATCCTGGCCAGCCGGGCGTCCTCGGCCTGTTGCCGAAGCCCTGTCGAGCCGGTGGGGTCGGGACTCGTCGGGCCCGCGGTGGCCGACGAGGTGGGTTGGGGAGCGGTTGGCCCGCCGGTGGGGTCCGTCGTGATGCTCGCGAACTGCTCCATGGTTCCCTGCCGGGCCAGCACCGTGACGAAGATCAGCAATGCGGCTCCGGCGCAGAAGAACAGCGCGGTGAAAGCGGCGGCGAGTTTGGCGCGGAAGGTCAGACGGTCGCGCAACGTGGCCCGCAGGGCCCGCGGGCCGGCGAGGGACAGGGGATTCAGCACAGCCGGTAACCTTTGCCGTCGTCCATGGAGATCGCGTCGGAGCGGCCGAGTTTGCCACGCAGCCGGCTGACGGTGGCGCGTACGGCGCTGGTGCGCGAGTCCATGTTCTCGTCCCACACACGGTCCAGAAGGGCACGGTGGGTCACGGCTTCGCCGCGCGCCTCCATCAGGAGCTGAAGAACGGCGAATTCCTTCGGGCTCAGCTCCACCGGCCTCCCGTCGATACGGACTTCGCGACGGCCCCGGTCCAACTCGATGCCGCCGTGCCGCAGGATCATCAGCGGGGGTGTGGGTACGCGTCGGCTCAACGCTCTGATCCGTGCGATGAGTTCGGCGAAGTCGAAGGGCTTGGCCAGGTAGTCGTCGGCGCCGAGATCGAGCCCGGACACTCGGTCCTCCACCGAACCGGCGGCGGTGAGCATGAGGATGCGGGGCGGGTCCTCGAGCGCGCGCAGGCGCAGGCACACCTCGTCGCCGCTCATGACGGGCAGATCCCGGTCCAGGACGATGATGTCGTAGGCGTTGAGCAGGCACATCCGCTCGGCCACGTCCCCCGAGCCGGCCAGATCGACCGCGATGGCCTCGCGGCGCAGGCCGGTGGCGATCGTACGGGCCAGGATGTGGTGGTCTTCGGCGATCAGGACCCTCATGGGGGAGCTTCCTCGGGGTGAATACGCGGCAGTTACTGAAGGTAACAAACCGGGTGGATCGGACCCCGGCCCAGCCATGCAAGCAGGGAGGCGATTGCAGAGGGATAAGCGTGGCGGGGCGCGATGGCCTCCCGCGCTTACCTCCCTGCGCACGGTCGGCTGGTTCTCTCATGGAGCAAGTACCGGCTCTTACCCCAACCGTGAGGTCCTCATGCCCGTCCTCTCTCTGCGTAAGCACTGTGCCCTGGCCTCGGCCGCCCTGGGCATGGTCCTCGTCCTGTCGGCCTGTGGCGGAGGCGGCGGTGATGACGATGTCGCCAGCGCCGGTGGCGACAAGAAGCCGTCCGCGAGCGCCTCCCAGAAGGCGAAGAGCCCGGAGGAGATGCAGAAGGCCCGGCTGAAGTACGCGGCCTGCATGCGCGAACAGGGCATCGACATGCCCGACCCGGACGCCGACGGGGCGAAAGTCGTCCAGCCCTCCGACCCGAAGAAGTTCCAGGCGGCGCTCGATCAGTGCAAGCAGTTCATGCCGAACGCGGACGGCCAGGCCCCGAAGTACACCCCTGAGCAGAAAGCGAAGGACGTGAAGCTGGCCAAGTGCCTGCGCGACAAGGGAGTCGAGGCCGAGGACCCGACCGACGAGGGGAGGATGAACATCCCGGACGGTGGGTCGAAGAAGACGCAGGACGCCCTCAAGGCGTGCGGCGGCATGTCCAGCGGTAAGACCGGCCAGTGACCGCCGCCACGGAGAGCGGCACCGTGCCGCAGAGCGAAGAGAGCGGGGACGACTCCCCCGACGCCGCCCCGCGCCACCGGCCACGCGGTCGCCGGCGCCGCGGCCACTGGATCATCGCCGCAGTCCTGGTCGCGGCGGCCGGCGGCGGCGTGTACTACGCGACCGCCGACGTCGGCACCGCCCCGGCGGCGGGCTCGGACAAGCCGACGCAGCACACGGACAAGATCACCCGCCAGACGCTCATCAACAGCAAGCAGGTCGACGGAACGCTCGGCTTCGAGGGCAGCACCTCGATCATGGGCCGGCTGGCCGGAACCGTCACCGGCCAGCCGGGCATCGGCAGCACCGTCTCGCGCGGTGAGCAGCTCTACGGCGTGGACGGAAAACCCGTGCTCCTGCTGTACGGGAAGTCGCCCGCGTACCGGGACATGAAGAGTGGCGACAAGGGCGAGGACGTACGTCAGCTCGAGGAGAACCTCCAGGCCCTCGGCTACCGCGGCTTCACCCCCGACAGCGAATTCACCGACCTCACCGCGCAGGCGGTCAAACGCTGGCAGAAGGCGCTCGGCCTTCTCCAGACCGGGAAGGTGGAGGACGGCCGGGTCGTGTTCGCCTCCGGGCCCTTAAGGATCGGCGCGCACAAGGCCCCGGTCGGCACGGACGTCCGGCCGGGCGGACCCGTGCTGACCGGCACCTCGTCCAAGCGCCAGGTCCATGTCGACCTGGACATCAGTGACCGGTCGCTGGCGAAGAAGGACGGCAAGACCACCGTCACCCTCCCCGACGGCAAAACGGTCAAGGGCACGATCACCAGTGTCGGTACGACGGTGAAGAAGACGCCGGGCGCGGACGGCGCCGCGGACAAATCCACCATCGGGGTCGACATCGAGCTGGCCGACGACGTCGCGGACATCACCGAGGCGCCGGTCACCGTCGGGCTCCAGAGCGAGAAGAAGGAGAACGTCCTGACCGTGCCGATCACCGCACTGCTCGCGCTCCGTGAGGGCGGCTACGGCGTCGAGGTCATCGGCACCGACGGTAAGGGCACGGTCAGCGCCGTGAAGCTCGGCATGTTCGCGAACGGCAGGGTCGAGGTCAGCGGCAGCGGCCTTACGGCCGGCACCAGGGTCGGGGTCGCCGCATGACGCGGACACTGGCGGGGCCCGGGCCGACCGGGCCCGCGCCAACAGACACGCCGCTGGTGGAACTCGAAGACGTCGACCATGTGTATCCGGGCGGGGTACAGGTGCTCCATCAGGTGTCCTTCCGCGTCGATCGGGGCGAACTCCTCGCCGTCGTCGGCCCGTCGGGCTCCGGCAAATCCACCCTGCTCAACCTGATCGGCACGCTGGACGTGGCGACGTCCGGCACCTTACGCATCGACGGTCACGACATCGCCGGCCTGAACGAGAACAGGCTGTCCGCACTGCGGGCCCGGTCCATCGGCTTCGTCTTCCAGCAGTTCTTCCTGGCCGACGGGGTCAGCGCGTTGGACAACGTCGCCGATGGACTCCTCTACCTGGGCGTCACCCGCGGGGAACGCCGCGCGCGGGCCGAAAAGGTTCTGCGCCGGGTCGGCCTCGGGCACCGCCTCGACCACCGCCCCAACGAACTGTCGGGCGGCGAGAAACAGCGCGTCGCCATCGCCCGCGCGGTGGTCGCAGACCCGCCGCTGCTGCTGGCCGACGAGCCCACCGGAGCGCTGGACACCACGTCCGGAGCGTCCGTGGTGGAACTTCTGCGGGAACTCAACGCGGCCGGCACGACCGTCCTGGTCATCACCCACGACCAGGAACTGGCCGCCGCACTGCCCCGCCGCATCCGGGTACGCGACGGCAGGATCACCGAAGGGGTACTGCGGTGAGCCGCCGCCTCGACCCGCGGCGCCTCACCGCGGCCCGTCTCACCCCCCACAGGCTCAGCCTGGCCGACACCCTGCGGGTAGGCAGCGTGGGGCTGCGCACCCGCCCCACCCGAGTGCTGCTGTCGGCGCTGGGTATCGCGATCGGTATCGCCGCGATGGTCGCGGTGGTCGCCGTATCCGCTTCCAGTCAGGCCGCGTTCAACGCCCAACTCGCCTCGGTGGGTACGAACATGCTCACCGTGACGCCCGGCAAGGACTTCGTCGGCGACCCCGCGCCACTGCCCGAAAACGCCGCCGAAATGGTCAGGCACATCGCCCCGGTCGAGAACGCCGCGGCCACCGGCAGCGTCAAGAACACCAAGGTCTACCGCAACGACCGCGTTCCCAAGGCCGCCAGCAAAGGCATCGGTGTCCTCGGGGCCGGACTCGACCTGCCCAGGACCGTGGGGCTCCACATGGCCGCTGGAACGTGGCTCAACGGCGCCCAGAGCCGATACCCGGCCGTCGTCCTCGGCACCACCGCGGCCGAGAACCTGGGCATCACCACCCCCGGTGCCCAAATCTGGCTCGGGGAGCAGTGGTTCACCGTCACCGGAATCCTCCAGAAGGCGCCGCTCGCCCCTTAGCTGGACTCGGCGGCGCTCATCGGCTGGGACGCGGCCAAGACCCACCTGGGTTTCGACGGCCGCCCCACGATGATCTACACCCGCACCGCCGACAGCAAGGTCGACCAGGTACGCGGAGTCCTCGCCGCCACCGTCAACCCCGAGGCGCCCAACGAGGTCACGGTCTCCCGGCCCTCCGACGCGCTGAGCGCCAAGCAGGCCGCCAACCGGGCCTTCACCAGCCTGCTCGTCGGCATCGGCGCCATCGCCCTGCTGGTCGGTGGTGTCGGCGTGGCCAACACCATGGTCATCGCCGTCCTCGAGCGGCGTGGCGAGATCGGCCTGCGCCGTGCGCTCGGCGCCACCCGTGGCCAGATCCGCACCCAGTTCCTCACCGAGTCGGTCATGCTCTCCGCCCTCGGCGGCATCAGCGGCGCCACCCTCGGCGCGGGAGCGTCGGCGGGATACGCACTCTCCCAGAACTGGCAGGTGGTCGTCCCGCCCTGGGCACTGGGTGTGGGAGTCGGCGCCACCATGGCGATCGGCGCGCTCGCCGGCCTGTGGCCCGCCGTACGCGCGGCCCGGCTCGCACCCCGGGCCGCACTCTCCGGACCGTAGGCGGTGCGGTTCCCCATCCGGCATGAGAATTCCTTGAAACCGTTCTTGGTAAACGCACAGCTCAGCCCGATCTTCCTCACGGATATCGCTCCTAATGTCTTCCGTGTCGAAGCCGAACGGCTCCGGCAAAGGAAAAGAAACACCGAATTCCGAGAGGCAGAATCATGAGCTTCCACAAGATTGTCCCGGTCAAGCCCGCCCGTAAGGCCGAGCCGAAGAAGAAGCACCACGCCCCGAAGCCGGACCCGAAGAAGGGCCCGAAGAAGCCCCACCGTCGCCCCATCGGCGGCTGACCCACAGCCCGGAGGCGGGTCCGCGGCATCGCGCCGCGGGCCCGCCTCGGCCATGTCCGGAGCCGAGCGGGAGAGACCGACCGTGACCTCGTACGAAGACCAGCCCACCATGCAGCTTCGCGCGCTCGGGGCCGACTCGGCCACCGGCCTCGGCCGGCATCGGCGCGCCGGGCGGCCGCGCCCTTACGGTCGTCATCAGCCGAAGGCGGCCCCGCAGCTCCCCGAGGAGTACCTGCCCGTAGACGTGGGGGACGGCGAGCCCGGCGCCGAGGGGACCACTCCGCGGCTTCCCGCGCGGCAGGCGTTCCGCCGGTTCTGGCCGCTCACCGAGGGCGACCGGCGCTGGCTGGTGCTCATCTGCGCCTGTGTCATCGCCGCGGCACTCGCCGAGACCGCCGCGATCCTGCTGTTCTCCGATCTGACCGACAACGCCCTGCGGCAGGGCTCGCTCGGCGCCTTCTGGGTCCCCGCCGCGCAGTGGCTCGCGGTCGCGGTGCTCGGCGCGGCCGTCGGCTATACGGGCAACTCGCTCGCCGTATGGACCGCCGAGCGGTTCGTGCTGCGGCTGCGGGCCCGGGTCTTCGCTCATGTGCAGGATCTGCCGCCGCACTTCTTCCAGCGCCACCGCCAGGGCGATCTGGTCGAACGCCTCACCGGGGACGTGGAGTCCATCGAGCAGATGGTGGTCTCCGGGGTGGTGAGCACCGTCTCCGCCCTCTTCAGCACGGTCTTCTTCGCCGTCGCCGCCTTCCAGTTGCGCTGGGACCTGGCGCTGGTCACCTTCGTCCTGGCACCGCTCTTCTGGCTGGCGGCGCGGCGCTTCTCCGGGCGGATCGGCTCGGTGGCGAGGGACGAGCGGGTCGCCGACGGCGCGATCACCTCCGTCGTCGAGGAGTCGCTCGGCAACGTCGTGCTGACGCAGGCGTACAACCGTAAGGACGCCGAGGAGCGGCGGCTGGACCGGGAAGCCCGTGCGTGGATGCGGGCGTCGGTGGCCGGTGCCCGGATGAGCGAGCTGTACGAGCAACTGGTCGAGGTCATCGAGACGCTGTGCGTCCTCGCCGTGATCGGGCTCGGCGCCTGGGAGATCTCCCAGGACCGGATGACCATCGGGCAGTTGCTGGCCTTCGCCGCCTTCCTCGGCTACCTCTACCCGCCGATCCGCAACCTCGGACAGCTCGGCCTCACCTTTACGGCCGCGACGGCGGGCGCCGAGCGGCTGCTGGAGATCCTCGACGCCGAGCCCGCCGTGAGCGATCCGCCGCCCGGGGCCGCGGTGGCGCCGTGGCGGGTGCACGGCACGGTGGAGTTCGACCGGGTCGGCTTCCGCTACCCCGGCGGCGACCGGCGCACCCTGGCCGGTGTCTCGTTCACCGCCCGGCCGGGTGAGTTCGTGCTGATCACCGGGGCGAGCGGGGCGGGCAAGTCCACCGTCTCCAAGCTGCTGACGCGCTTCTACGACCCGGCGGAGGGATATGTGCGGCTGGACGGCGTTCCGCTGTACGCGATGCCGCTGGGCTTTCTGCGGGCGAACGTGACGCTGCTGCCGCAGGAGACCCTGATCCTGCACGACACCATCCGCGAGAACATCGCCTGCGGCCGTCCCGGGGCCGCAGAGCACGAGATCGTCCGGGCGGCGTGGGACGCCGCCGCGCACGACTTCATCACGGCGCTGCCCGAGGGCTACGACACCCGGATCGACCCGCATACGGCACGGCTGTCCGGCGGCCAGTTGCAGCGCATCGCCATCGCCCGCGCGATGCTGCGCGACGCGCCCGTCCTCGTCCTGGACGAGCCCACCACCGGTCTGGACGCGCTGGCGGCGCGGCGGGTCGTCCGGCCGCTGCGACGGCTGATGTCCGGCCGCACCACGCTCATGATCACCCACGATCTGAACCTGGCCCCGGACGCGGACCGCATCCTGGTGCTGGACCACGGGCGGGTGGTGGAGACCGGCACCCATCGCGAACTGCTGGCGCTGAACGGCACGTACGCCCGGCTGCACGGCTCCGGGGACGGCGCGTACGCGCCGCTGAACGGCTCCGGGGACGGCGCCCTGAACGGCTCCCTGGAGGGCCGCTCGTTGGATGGCCCCCTGCGCGATTCCCCCACCGACACCGGGCCTCAGCCGACGCTCCGGCTCGGGCCGCTCTGACGGGGGCGGGCCGGGCTCGTCCAAGCCCAGCCGGACCGAGCGGACCTGGTCGGACCGGACCTGGCCGGACCTGGCCGGACCAGGCTGAGCCTGACCTGCGCCGGACCGAGCCGAGCCGGACCCGGGTCAGGCCAGGCCAGGCCGGGCCGGGCCGCGCCGCGCCGCGCCGCGCCGGAGCCGCGCGAGGCCGGGCCGCGCCGGGCTGAGCCGGGCTGAGCCGCGCTGGGCAACGCCGGGGCAACGCCGGGGCCGCGCCGGGCCAGGCCGCGCCACCCCGGGCCGAGCCAGGCCGGAGCCGCGCCGAGCCGGACCTCCCTGGACCGCGCCGCTCCGCGCCAGGCCGCGCCGGACCAGGCCGGACCAGGCCGGACCAGGCCGGACCAGGCCGAGCCGCTCCGCGCCCGGCCGCGCCGGGCCACGCTCAGTCGACGTCGATCCCCGGCGGAGCCGTGGGCGCGCCCGGGAGCTTGATCCAGGCGACCGTGCCGCCGCCCGGGGCCGCCTCCAGTCCCACCTGGCCGCCCGCCTGCTGGACCGTGCGGGCCACGATCGACAGGCCGAGGCCCGAGCCGGGCATGCTGCGGGCGGACGGGGAGCGCCAGAAGCGCTCGAAGACATGCGGCAGTTCCTCGGCGGGGATGCCGGGGCCGTGGTCCCGCACCCTTACCTCTCCGCTTCTGAGGACGACGTCGATCACACCACCCGAAGGGCTGAACTTCACCGCGTTGTCGAGGAGATTGACCAGCGACCGCTCCAGCGTGGCCGCCTCACCGCGGACGTACCAGGGCTCGATCGAGGCGTTGATCGTGAGATGCGCACCGCGCAGCCGGGCCCGCTCCAGGGCCGTCCGCGCCACCTCGTGCAGGGCGATCACCTGCGGGGGGCCGCTGCCGGGCAGGGCATCGGGCCGGGACAGCTCCTGCAGATCGCCGATCAGCGCGGCCAGCTCGGTCATCTGCGCCTTGACGCTCCCCATGAGCGCCTTACGGTCGGCGGGCGGCAGCGCGCGGCCGGTCTCGTCGCTGCGGGCGAGCAGTTCGATATTGGTCCGGAGCGAGGTGAGCGGGGTGCGCAGCTCATGTCCGGCGTCCGCGATGAGCTGCTGCTGACGGTCGCGGGAGGAGGTGAGGGCCGCCGTCATGGAGTTGAACGACCGGGACAGCCGGGCGATCTCGTCATCGCCCTCCGCCGGGATGCGGACGGCCAGATCCTCCGTGCGGGCCACATGCTCGACCGCCTCGGTCAGCCGGTCCACGGGCTTGAGCCCGGTCCTGGCGATCCACAGGCCCGCGGCGCCCGCGCCGACGACGCCGACCCCGGCGACGAGCGCGAGGACCAGGGTGAGCGTGCTCAGCGGATGCTGGACCTCGCTCAGCGGGCGGGCCATGGAGACGGCGATCCCCCGCGGCAGCGGGCTGCCGGGGCCCTCGGTCGGCCGGTAGGTGTACACCCGCATGTCCCCGCCACCGCCCGCGCCCGTCGCGTCATGCAGCGCGCTCGGCCGCTGCCCGACGGCCACCTCCACATCGGCGGTGGTCACCGGGAGCTGGGTGGCCCCGGGCTGGGTGCAGCGGCTTCCGTCGGCCAGCACGATCTGCACGGAGTACGAGCCGAGGGCACGCGGGGTGTGGCCGTCGGCGCCCCCGGGGCTCTGGCACGCCTCCAGGATGCTCAGCACATTGCGCTCGTCCACCTTGACGTTGCGCAGGGAGGAGTCGAGTTGGGCACTGAGCTGCTCCCGGACGATCAGCCAGGACGCGAACGCGGACACCGCCACCGCCACCGCGACGGCCACCGCGGTCAGCAGGGCCAGCCGCGAGCGCAGCGGCAGTCTGTGGAACCTCACGAGGGATCGCCCTCCGCGGGCCGCAGCACATACCCCACCCCGCGCACGGTGTGCACGAGCCGCGGCTCACCGGCCGCCTCGGTCTTACGGCGCAGATACATCACGTACACGTCCAGCGAGTTGGACGACGGCTCGAAGTCGAAGCCCCACACCGCCTTGAGGATCTGCTCACGAGTGAGCACCTGACGGGGATGCGCCAGGAACATCTCCAGCAGGGTGAACTCGGTACGCGTCAGCTCGACGCGGCGCCCGCCCCGGGTGACGTCGCGGGTGGTCAGGTCCATCCGCAGATCGCCGAAGGCCATCACGTCGCCTTCGGGGAGCGCCGCGCCCTGCTGCCCCGCGTAGGAGCTGCGGCGCAGCAGGGCGCGGATGCGGGCCAGCAGTTCGTCCAGTTCGAAGGGTTTGACGAGGTAGTCATCCGCGCCCGCGTCGAGCCCGGTGACCCGGTCGCCGACCGTGTCCCGCGCGGTGAGCATGAGGATGGGCAGCGTGACCCCGGTGGCGCGCAGCCGCCGCGCGGCGGTCAGCCCGTCCATCCGGGGCATCAGCACATCGAGCACGATCAGCTCGGGGTCGTAGTGGCCGACCTTGTCCAGCGCGTCCAGTCCGTCCACGGCGGTCTCGGTCGCGTAACCCTCGAAGACGAGGCTGCGCTGCAGGGCTTCCCGGACGGCCGGCTCGTCGTCGACGATCAGGATGCGGGCGGGCTGATCGCCGTGGTCGGCGGGGCTCATGGGTCGGTTTCCTTCACGATCACGATGACGGTGGGCGGGGAGGTGGCCGCGCTGCCGAGCGAGCCGCTCCGCGGGAATGGCTCCGTCGCTGCTCCGCCGCGCTGCTGCCAGCCTCGCACGTGGGTGGGTCAGGCGTTGCCGTCACTGCCGCCCGAGCGCAGGGAGGCGAGATCGGACTTGACCGTGTTGACCGGGATCGAGAAGCCGAGGCCGACGCTGCCCGCGCTGCTGGAGCTCTGGCCCGAAGCCGCGGAGTACATCGCGGAGTTGATGCCGATGACCTGGCCGCTCATGTTGATCAGCGCACCGCCGGAGTTGCCGGGGTTGAGCGAGGCATCGGTCTGGAGGGCCTTGTAGGTGGTGGTCGACTCGCCGACGTCGCCGTTGTACCGGCCGCCGCCGAACTCGAAGGGCCACTGACCGCCGCCGCCACCCTGCCCCTGACCGCCTTGCCCCTGGCCCTGGCTCTGGTCCGTGGAGACGGTGACCTCACGGTCGAGCGCGGAGACGATGCCGCTGGTGACGGTGCCGGTAAGGCCCTCCGGCGAGCCGATGGCCACGACCTGGTCGCCCACGGTGACCTTGCTTGAGTCGCCGAGGGCCGCGGCCTTGAGCCCGCTCGCGCCCTCCACCTTGATCAGCGCGAGGTCCTTCTTGCTGTCGGTGCCGACGACCGTCGCGGTCTTCTTACTGCCGTCACTGAAGGTCACCTTGATCGAGTCGGCGCCGGAGACCACATGGTTGTTGGTGATGACCTCGCCGCCGCTGGTGATGACCACGCCGGAACCGGTGGACTGACCGCTGGTGCCACTCGCGCTGACCTCCACGATGCTGGGGCTGACGGCCGCCGCGACGGCCGAAACCCCGCTGCGGCTGGTGGAGTTGGCGTTGACCACGGGGGTGGAGACCGTGGTGTCGGACTTCTGCGTGGCGTTGGTGACCAGCGCGGCCGCTCCACCGCCCACGAGCGCCGAAACCGCCGCCACGGCCGCGATCAGCGCGATCGGACGCGACGCCCGCGCCCTGCGCCGCCCTCCGCCACCATGCGCCCCCTCACCCGCGAACGCCCCGCCCTCCTCCCCGACCCCGCCACCACTCGGCCACACGGTGACCCCGGACGGCGTGGTGACCGCCTGCTGAGGCTCATACGCGGGCGGATCGGGATACCCCGCACCACCGCCGTACGAGAAGGGATAGGGCTCGTCTGCGCCGCTACGGCGTGTGCTGTCCGTCATGTCTATGACTGTGCGACCGAAGTATGAGAGTCCCCTGAGTGCCCGCTGAGAACCCCACCAGAAGTCGGTATGCCCGACATAAGGCGGCCCGCGGAGGCGCGCCTACCGGGCGCCGAGGGACGCCGTAACCCTCGGGCCCCGCCGGCCTCCAACCCCCTCGGACGCACCGCAGGTCGGCGAAGCCCGTCCGCAGAACGTGGACGTCGCGCCCCACCGGCACGCCGCCGTAAGGCGGACACTCCGCCCCGGAGGGCGCGGCGCCTCCGCGAACATCGGGACCCAACCACGGAACGCCGGGATCACAAGCCTCGCCAGGCGCGGAATCTCCCCGCCGGGGAGGCCGCTGGGCGGGCGCGCGCCGCGCATGGCATCCGTTCGCGGGGCCGCAGGGCCCCACAGCGCGCGGGCGCAGCCCGCCGGGGAAGCAGCCCACACCGCACAGCACAACCGGCCCGCAGGGCTGATCCCGCCGGACGGCGAGGACAACAGGGGGCCGTCGGGGCCCCCAGGGCCCCGACCCGGGCAGAAGCGCTACGCGCTACGCGCTACGCGCAGCCGCAGGAGCGGCGGACCACCAGTGCCGAAGGGAACTGCTTGACCCGCTCGCGGCGGGAGCTGGCCAGGCGGACGCCGTCGTCCAGCACCAGATCGACCGCGGCGCGCGCCATCGCGGGGCGGTCGGAGCCGACCGTGGTCAGCGGGGGGTCGGTGAGATGGGCTTCCTTCACGTCGTCGAAGCCGGCCACCGCCAGCTCCTGCGGTACCTCGATCCGCAGCTCACGCGCGGCCCGCAGCACCCCGAACGCCTGGTCGTCGGTGGCGCAGAAGATGGCCGGGGGCCGGTCGGGACCTGCCAGCAGATCGAGGGCGACCTTATAGGCGTCGTACCGGTTGTACGGGGCCTGGAAGAGCCGCCCCTCCGTGGGGCGGCCCGCCTCGTGCATCGCGCGGCGCCAGCCCTCGACGTGGTCGGTGACGGGGTCGCCGACGGTCGGGGTTATCTCGGTGCCGCCGAGGCACGCCACGTAGTCATGGCCGTGCTCCAGCAGATGCCGCACCGCGAGCTGCGCGCCGCCGACGTCGTCCAGCACCACCGCCACGTCGTCGATCGCCTCGGGCCGCTCGTGCAGCAGCACCACCCGGGCGTCCCACGCCTCGATCTCGGCCGCCGCGTTCTCGCTCGGGCCCTGGCTGATGAGGATCAGCCCGGACACCCGCATCCCCAGGAAGGCGCGCAGATAGTGCACTTCGCGCTCGTCGAGGTAGTCGGAGTTGCCGACCAGCACCATCTTTCCGCGCTCGGCGGCCGCCTGCTCGACGGCGTGTGCCATCTCCGCGAAGAACGGCTGCCGGGCGTCCGGAACGATCAGCCCTATGAGATCGGTCCGGCGGCTCGCCATCGCCTGCGCGACGCGGTCCGGCCGGTAGCCGAGCTCCTTGATCGCGGCAAGCACCCGCTCGCGCGTGGCCGGGGCGACCGGCCGGGGTCCGTTATTGATGACGTAACTGACGACCGCGGTCGAAGTCCCCGCAAGCCTTGCCACATCATCCCGCGTCACCTTGGCCACGCGCGAAGTCTACGCGGGTCCAGCTAGCTGTTGGCCGGTCGTGCGACAGCGGCCCTCGCCGCGGAGCCGGGCGCCCCGCCGGGGTGCTCGCCCCGCGCCGTGTCGCCCGCTCCGGCGCCCCGCGCCGCGGCCTTGGCCCGGGCCTCCTCGGCGGCGCGCTCGACCTTCTCCGGCGCGACGAAGCGGTAGCCCACGTTCCGCACGGTGCCGATCAGGGACTCGTGCTCCGGGCCCAGCTTGGCGCGCAGCCGCCGGACATGGACGTCCACGGTGCGAGTGCCGCCGAAGTAGTCGTAGCCCCAGACCTCCTGCAGGAGCTGCGCCCGGGTGAAGACCCGGCCGGGGTGCTGCGCGAGATACTTCAGCAGCTCGAACTCCTTGAATGTGAGATCGAGCACACGCCCCTTGAGCTTGGCGCTGTAGGTGGCCTCGTCGACCGACAGATCGCCGTTGCGGATCTCCATCGGGCTGTCGTCGGTGGTGATCTGCTGGCGGCCCATGGCCAGCCGCAGCCGGGCCTCGACCTCCGCCGGGCCCGCGGTGTCCAGCAGGACGTCGTCGATGCCCCAGTCGGCGGTGACGGCGGCCAGCCCGCCCTCGGTCACCACCAGGATCAGCGGGCAGCCGGGGCCGGTGGACCGCAGCAACTGGCACAGGTTGCGCACCTGCGGCAGATCGCGGCGGCCGTCGATCAGGATGACATCGGCTCCCGGCGTGTCCACCAGGGCCGGGCCTTCGGCGGGAGCCACCCGCACGCCGTGCAGCAGGAGGCCGAGGGCGGGAAGCACCTCCGTCGAGGGCTGAAGTGCGTTGGTCAGCAGCAGGAGGGAACTCATCGTCCACCACCCGCCCCGGCCATGTTCTCGAGGTTGTGCACGCTTCGCTCGCCCATTACGTCGGTTCCTCCTCGGTCCCTTGCGAGAGGGGCACCTCCCGGGCCGTGCCCGGGGGAGTATGCGGCTACTACTTCGTACAGTCACGCTCCGCGCCCTTGGAGCGACGGTGCGCTCAAACGCGCACCCCGCCCTGAAAGCACAAAAGGACCCGGGGGCTACGTTGCCCGGATCCTCTTCACGACAGAATAACCCACATGACATGTGCCCGAGAGGCTCAATCTGCTCCCCGTTGTCCTTCCAAGGTCATTACGGGGGAGCGGCGGGCCACGCTGCTGACCGATGACGGCGTCTCGATCGAGGCACTGTACGAGCCTTCCCCGGCGCCCGGCACCGAACCCTCCGACCACCTCGCGCTGGTGGTGGGGCACGGGTTCACCGGCGCCCTGGAGCGCCCCGCGCTGCGCCGGGTGGCGTCGGCGTTTCGCCAGCGTACAGCCGTGATCACGTTCTCGTTCCGGGGCCATGGCCGGTCCGGCGGACGGTCCACGGTCGGCGATCGCGAGGTGCTGGACCTGGCCGCCGCGGTGCGCTGGGCGCGTCGCCTCGGGCATCGGCGGGTCGTCACGGTCGGCTTCTCGATGGGCGGGTCGGTGGTGATCCGGCAGGCGGCGCTGTACGGGAAAAACGAAGAAGATCAGCCGGTGCACATCGCACACAATGGGGAGCGCACAGGGCGCTCGCCGGGGCGCACGGACCCCGCGGCCGACGCGCCTGACACGGCGCCCGACGGCACGGCACCCGACGGCGCGGCACCCGATGCCGTGGTCGCGGTGAGCGCACCCGCCCGCTGGTACTACCGGGGCACCGCGCCCATGCGGCGGGTCCACTGGGCGATCACCCGGCCGGCGGGCCGGCTGGTCTCCCGCTACGGGCTGCGCACCCGGATCGACCCGCGCGGCTGGGACGTCGATCCGCTGTCCCCGGTGGCCGCGGCGCCGCTGATCGCGCCAACGCCGCTGCTGATCGTGCACGGCGACCGCGATCCGTACTTCCCGCTGGACCATCCGCGGATGCTGGCGTCAGCGGCGGACCCGTCCGCCTCGGAGCTGTGGATCGAACCGGGCTTCGGCCACGCCGAGACCGCCGCCTCCCCCGCCCTGCTGGGCCGCATCGCCGACTGGGCGGCGACCCACGTCTGAGGAGGCGGCCCCACTTATTCGGCCTCCTATTCGGCCTCTTATTCGGCCTCCGCCACCGGCTCCGCGAACTGGGACGCGTACAGCCGGGCGTACGCACCGCCCGCCGCGAGCAGCGCGTCATGCGAGCCCTGCTCCACGATCCGCCCCGACTCCATCACCAGGATCACGTCCGCGTCCCGGATGGTCGACAGCCGGTGCGCGATCACGAAGCTGGTACGGCCGCTCCGCAGCGAGGCCATCGCCCGCTGGATGAGGACCTCGGTACGGGTGTCGACCGAGCTGGTGGCCTCGTCCAGCACCAGGATCGACGGCTCGGAGAGGAACGCCCGGGCGATCGTGATCAGCTGCTTCTCCCCGGCGCTGACATTGGAGCCCTCCTCGTCGATCACCGAGTCGTAGCCGTCCGGCAGGGTCCGTACGAAGCGGTCCACATAGGTGGCCTTCGCCGCCTCGACGATCTTCTCGAAGGTCGCCCCTTGCGCGCCGTACGCGATGTTCTCTGCGATCGTCCCGCCGAACAGCCAGGTGTCCTGCAGCACCATCCCGATATGGGAGCGCAGCTCCTCCCGTGACATCTCGGCGATGTCCACCCCGTCCAGCGTGATCCGCCCGCCGCTGACCTCGTAGAACCGCATCAGCAGATTGACCAGGGTGGTCTTCCCCGCGCCGGTCGGGCCGACGATGGCCACGGTCTGCCCGGGCCGCACGGACAGCGACAGACCGTCGATGAGCGGCGTGTCCGGCTGGTAGCGGAAGGAGACGTCCTCGAACGCGACCTGCCCCCGCACCGCCTCCGGCCGCCGCGGGTCCACCGGCTCGGCGCTCTGCTCGGGCGCGTCCAGCAGCTCGAAGACCCGCTCGGCGGAGGCCACGCCCGACTGCACCATGTTGGCCATGGAGGCCACCTGGGTGAGCGGCTGGCTGAACTGCCGGGAGTACTGGACGAACGCCTGGACATCGCCGATCGACAGCGCGCCGGAGGCCACCCGGAGCCCGCCGACCACGGCCACCAGCACATAGTTGAGGTTCCCGATGAACATCATCGCGGGCTGGATCAGCCCGGAGATGGACTGGGCCTTGAAGCCCGCCGCGTAGAGCTTGTCGTTCTGCTCCCGGAACAGCTCCGCGGACTCCTTCTCCCGCCCGAAGACCTTCACCAGTGAGTGGCCGGTGTACATCTCCTCGATATGGGCGTTGAGCTTGCCCGTGGTCTTCCACTGGGCGACGAACTGCGGCTGGGCGCGCTTGCCGATGCGCGTCGTCACCCACACCGAGACCGGGACGGTGATCAGCGCCACCAGCGCCAGCAGCGGCGAGATCCAGAACATCATCGACAGCACGCCCACGATCGTCAGCAGCGAGGCCATGATCTGGCTGAGGGTCTGCTGCAGCGTCTGCTGGATGTTGTCGATGTCGTTGGTGGCGCGGGAGAGCACCTCACCGCGCGACTGCTTGTCGAAGTACGACAGCGGCAGCCGCGCCAGCTTGTGCTCCACGTCCTCGCGCAGCCGGAAGACCGCGCGCTGGACGATGACCGTGGCCACCCGCGCCTGCACCAGGCCCAGGAGCGAGGCGACGACGTACAGCGCCGTGGCCCACAGCAGCACGATGCCGACCGCGTGGAAGTCGATGCCCTGGCCGGGGGTGACGTCCATCGAGGCCACCATGTCGGCGACCGTGCCCTGGTCCCTGTCGCGCAGCCACTGGACGGCCTGCTCCTTGTTCGCCCCGTCAGGCAGTTGCCGTCCGATGAGGCCCGCGAAGATCAGGTCGGTCGCCTCGCCGAGGATCTTCGGACCCACCACCGCGAGCGCGACGCTGCCCGTGCCCAGCGCGAGCACCAGCAGCGCGATACCGCGCTCGGGGCGGAGCCGGGCCAGCAGCCGGCGGCCGGAGCCGCGGAAGTCCAGGGACCGCTCGGTCGGCTGCCCGCCCATGAAGCGGCCGGGTCCGGCGGCGGGCGCCGGACCCCTGCGGGGTGCCGAGGTGCCACTCATGCGGTGTCCCTTACATTCGCCCCGCTGCGCCAACAGCTGATGTGACGGTCGCCCACGCGGCGCAGAGGTGCGACTTCCGTCGCCTTCTGCGGCTCAGTGGCCGCGTGTGCGTCGCTCATGCCGCCTCCTGTTCGGTGAGCTGGGAGAGCACGATCTCGCGGTAGGTCTCGTTGCCGGCCATCAGCTCGCCGTGGGTACCGGCGCCGACGATCCGCCCCGCGTCGAGCACCACGATCAGATCGGCGCCCCGGATGGTGGACACCCGCTGGGCCACGATGACGACCGTCGAGTTCTCCGTCTCGTCCACGAGCGCCGCCCTCAGCCGGGCGTCGGTGGCGTAGTCGAGCGCGGAGAAGGAGTCGTCGAAGAGATAGACGGACGGCCTGCGGACCAGGGCCCGGGCGATGGCCAGCCGCTGCCGCTGGCCGCCGGACACGTTGGTTCCGCCCTGGGCGATCGGGGCGTCGAGCCCGGCCTCCATGGACTCCACGAACTCCCGCGCCTGGGCGGTCTCCAGGGCCCGCCACAGCTCTGCGTCGGTGGCGTCGGGATTGCCGTACCGCAGGTTCGAGGCGACGGTGCCGGCGAAGAGATACGGCTTCTGCGGAACGAGCCCGATGTTCCGGGTCATCACCTCCGGGTCGAGGTCGCGCACATCCACCCCGTCGAGGTGGACGCTGCCGTCGGTCGCGTCGAACAGCCGTGGCACCAACCCGAGCAGGGTCGACTTGCCACTGCCGGTGGAGCCGATGACGGCGGTGGTCCGGCCGGGCCGGGCGATCAGCGAGATGTCGCGCAGCACCGGCTCGTCGGCGCCGGGGAAGCGGAACTCCACGCCCCGCAGCTCCAGCAGCCCTCGTCCGGCGTCGGCGGGCGCGGCCGTGACGGGCACGAGGGGCGGTACGACGCTGGTCTCGGTGTCCAGCACCTCCTGTACGCGCTCGGCGCACACCTCGGCCCTCGGCACCATCATGAACATGAAGGTGGCCATCATCACGGACGACAGAATCTGCGCCAGATAGCTGAGGAACGCGGTCAGCGCGCCGATCTGCATCCCGCCGCTGTCGATCCGGTGCCCGCCGAACCAGACGACGGCCACGCTGGAGACGTTCACCACCAGCATCACGGCGGGGAACATCAGCGACATCAGCCGTCCGGCCCGCAGTGAGACGTCCATCAGCCCGGTGTTGGCGGCGGTGAAGCGGTCGCGCTCATGGGTGTCGCGGACGAAGGCGCGGATGACCCGGATACCGGTGATCTGCTCGCGCAGCACCCGGTTGACGGTGTCGATGCGCTCCTGGACATGGCGGAACAGCGGGCGCATCCGGCGGACGACGAACGTGACGACCACGCCCAGGACCGGAACGATGAGCAGGAGCAGCCCCGACAGCGGAACGTCCTGGTTGAGCGCCATGACCACACCGCCGACGCACATGATCGGCGCCGAGACCATCAGCGTGAACGCCATCAGGCACAGCATCTGCACCTGCTGCACATCGTTGGTGGTGCGGGTGATCAGGGACGGCGCCCCGAAGTGGCCCATCTCACGGGCGGAGAAGGACTGCACCCGGTCGAAGACGGCGGCGCGCACATCGCGGCCGAGCGCCATGGACGTACGGGCGCTGAAGTAGACGGCTCCCGCGGCGCACACGATCTGAACAAACGTGACGGCGATCATCAGCCCGCCGACACGGACGATGTAGCCGGTGTCGCCCTTCACCACTCCGCCGTCGATGATGTCCGCGTTCAGCGCGGGGAGGTAGAGGGTGGCGAGGGTCTGCACCAGCTGCAATAAGACGATCAGCGTGATCGTTCGGGTATAGGGCCTCAGATGCGCCCGTATCAGTCGTACCAGCACACCGAAACCTTAAGTGACGCACGCCCCGAACCGGCCGTATTTTCGACGAACCGCGCGTGGTCCATGGCGCGGGCCCGCACCCGTCATCATGGAGGCGGCAGATGACGGGAAAGGGATCGCGATGGCGATGAAGAACACGCCCGCCGGGACCATCCGGTACTGGGCCGCCGCCCGCGCCGCGGCCGGTACCGCGGAGGAGCCGTACGCCGCGCGGACACTGGCGGAGGCGCTCGAGGTGGCCCGGGAGCGGCACACCGCACGGCCGGAGTTCGCGCGCGTGCTGTTGCGCTGTTCGTTCCTGGTCGACGGAACCCCGGTCGGCACCCGCGACCACAAGACGATCCAACTCGCCGAGGGCGGCACGGTCGAGGTGCTCCCGCCGTTCGCAGGAGGGTGAACCCCGAGCTCATGAGCAACCAGCCGCACCAGCCCAACGAGCCCCACGAGCCTCATCACCAACAGAACCCGCAGAACCAGCAGAACCAGCAGCAGCCGTACCAGCAGCCGTATCCCCCGTACGGGTCGTACGAGGCTCCTTACGGCGGATACGACCAGAGCGCGCATCCTTACGGCGGCAATGGCGGCAATGGCGGCAACGGCGGCCCGGGCAACAACGGCGGCCACGGTCAGGGCGTCCAGCAGCCGGGCGACTGGCCGGGGTACGAGGGCTATCCGCAGCAGCAGGGGTACGCCCAGGCCCAGCCGCAGCAGTACCAGCACCCGCAGCAGCAGTACCAACAGCAGCCGTACGCGGATCCTTACGCCGCCCAGCAGGGGCACCAGGGACACCAGGCGCACCAGGGCCAGCACCCGAACCAGGGGCAACAGGCCCATCAGGGGCAGTACGCCCAGGGCTGGGATCAGCAGCAGCACCCGTACCAGCCCGCCGCCCAGCACCCGGCCCAGCCTCCGCACCCGGCACAGCCCCGGACCGCGGCACAGGCCCAGCACGCACAGGCCCAGCACGCACAATCCCAGCAGCCCCAGGCCCAGCACCAGGCCGCGCCCGCCCCCGCGACGGCAGCCGCGACCACGACCGCCGAGCCGCCCGCCCCGCAGCCGGACCGGCCGCTCACCGCCGCCGAGAAGGCCCGCGCCGAGGGCCGTCCGCAGATCCTCCCCCGGGGCTCGTCCCCGCCGCGCTGACCGCCGTGCTCGCCGGCCTGCTCGCGGCCACCGCGCCGCTGGGCCGCCCGGCGGTCGCCGTCGTGGTGGCGGTGCTGCAGGCGGTCACGGCGGCGGGCTGGTTCCGGCTGAACGGCATGTGGCCCGCCCGGCAGGGCATCGCGCTCGCCTACGCGGGCGGTCTGGCCGCCAGCATCGGCCTGCTCGCCACCGAGCCGGCGCGCGCCCCGACTGTCCTCATCGGCACCATCGGCGTCTGGCTGCTGCTGGTGGTCATCCTCCAGCTGCGCAGCCACGCCTCCGCGGACGAGCGGCTGTACGGGCTGACGGCCGCTGTGGCGTCCACGGCCCTTACGGTGCTCGCGGCCGGCCATCTGGCCGCCGTCGCCGAGTCCTCGGACGCCGTCGTGGTGGGGGCGGCCGCCGTCGCCGTGGCCGTGCTCGTCCGGGCGCTGCCGCTGCCGACCGCCGCTGCCGTCGTGGTCGCGCTGGCGGCCGCCACGGGCGCCGGGGTCGGGGCCGGGCAGCTCACCGGAACGGGCACTTCCACCGCCGCCCTGCTCGGGTTCGCGGCCGGGGCGTGCGCGCTGATCGGCCACCGGGTAGCCAGCTACGACTACCCCTCGCGGTTCGTCCATATGACGGCCGGCGTGGCGCTGCCGCTCGCGGCCGCCGCCCCCGTGGTCTATGTGATCGGCCGCGCACTGGGCTGACTCCCCGGCTCCCGCTCGGCCGCTCCGGATAGGCTCGCAGCCTCAGGCGAGGGCCTGAGCACGAGCCTGGGGGACCACGCACATGCGCGCACTACGCATCACCTTGATCGTCGTCGTGATACTCGGCGGCCTCTTCGTGGCCGCCGACCGCATCGCGGTGTACATCGCGGAGTCGAAGGCCGCAGACAAGATCAAGAGTTCGCAGGGCCTGACCACCACGCCCAATGTCTCGATCAAGGGCTTCCCCTTCCTCACCCAGGTCGCGGGCAAGGAGCTGGACGAGGTCGACGTCGGTGTGGACGGGCTGACCACGGCCACGGGGGACGGCCGCAGCGTCCGGGTCACCGAGCTCGACGCGAAGCTGCACAACGTCCGCATCTCGGGCAGCTTCTCCTCGGCCAGCGCCGACCGCGCCACCGGCTCGGCCCACATCAGCTACGCGGACCTCTCGCAGGCCGCCGGTCCGGGGGTGACCGTCGGCTACGACTCGTCGGGGTCCAACAAGGTCAAGATCACCGGCAGTCTGCTGGGCCTCAGCCTCACCGCCCACTCCCAGGTCACCATCGTGAACGGGACCACCATCCGGCTGCACGCCGAGTCCATCCCGGGCGGCAGCATCCCCCAGTGGGAGGACAAGGTGCGCGAGAAGGCCGACATCGAGCGGAAGATCGAGGGACTGCCCACCGGCATGCGGCTCGACAAGGTGGAGGCCACCAAGGACGGCATAGACGTCTCGGTCACGGGTAATAACGTCCAGCTGACGGGCTGACGCGATCAGCACCAGGGGCGCCCGATCTCGCCCCTGGTCCATTCACTGAGACGATCTCGTCCGCATACATGACCGCCCGTGGCCTTCGCCTGCCCGGGCGGCCCCGCCTCCGGGGCCTTCACCCGTCTCTCATCTCACACTCCGGACGATAATGTCTCACCATTCGACACGCCGGTGACATGCCCGCCTGTCCGTCCCTACGATCGGACGCATGAAGCGACAGGCGGATCTCACGAAGCGGCGGGCAGTCGACCTGTGCCGCGTCGCCGCCATGCTCTGTCGCACCGTCTGAACGGGACACGGTCCGGCATGCCCCGGACCGGCCCCCTCCTCGGCCCGTCAGCCGGGCCTTCCCGCACTTTCGCTCGTACGCTCGCCGCACGCCCCGCGCGGCGCCGTGTCGCGAGCGTGCCCGTACCGCCGCAACTGCCCCGGAGGAGAGAACATGAGCCGCAGTGACGTCCTGGTGGACGCCGAGTGGGTCCAGGCCCGGATCGACGACCCCAAGACGGTCATCGTCGAGGTGGACGAGGACACGTCGGCCTACGACAAGAACCACATCAAGAACGCCGTACGGATCGACTGGAAGCAGGACCTCCAGGACCCGGTGCGCCGTGACTTCGTCGACCAGGCCGGCTTCGAGAAGCTCCTGTCGGAGAAGGGCATCGCCAACGACGACACGGTCGTCCTCTACGGCGGCAACAACAACTGGTTCGCGGCGTACGCCTACTGGTACTTCAAGCTCTACGGCCACCAGGACGTGAAGCTGCTCGACGGCGGCCGCAAGAAGTGGGAGCTCGACTCCCGCGACCTGGTCGCCGAGGTGCCGACCCGCGCGGCGACCGAGTACAAGGCCAAGCCGCAGGACGCCTCCATCCGCGCCTTCCGCGACGAGGTCGTGGAGGCCATCGGCTCGCTGAACCTCGTCGACGTGCGCTCCCCCGACGAGTTCTCCGGCAAGCTGCTCGCCCCGGCCCACCTCCCCCAGGAGCAGTCGCAGCGTCCGGGCCACGTGCCGAGCGCCCGCAACATCCCCTGGTCGAAGTCGGCCAACGACGACGGCACCTTCCGGTCCGACGACGAGCTCAAGGAGATCTACGAGAGCGCGGGCGTCGACCTGGCGAAGGACACCATCGCCTACTGCCGCATCGGTGAGCGCTCCGCTCACACCTGGTTCGTCCTGCACGAGCTCCTGGGCCAGACCAACGTGAAGAACTACGACGGCTCCTGGACCGAGTACGGCTCGCTGGTCGGCGTGCCGGTCGAGCTCGGCGCCGACAGCTGACCCCTCTCCCCCGAACGTAAGGACAGACATCCATGTGTGGAGCCAAGGCCGGCGGCCCCGACGCCTCGACGATCAAGCCCGGTGAGACCACCATCCAGGGTTCGGTGACCCGCGACGGCGAGCCCGTCACCGGCTACGTCCGGCTGCTGGACAGCACCGGCGAGTTCACCGCCGAGGTCCCCACCTCCGCGACCGGACAGTTCCGTTTCTACGCCGCGGAGGGCACCTGGACGCTGCGTGCCCTGGTTCCCGGCGGCACCGCGGACCGCACTGTTGTCGCCCAGAAGGGCGGGCTGGCGGAGGTCGCCATCGCCGTCTGACGCGTGACGGCGCGTCGTGACACACGGCCGGAGGGCCGCACCCCGGGGTTGGACGCCTCGGCGGGGTGCGGCCCTCCGTCTGTTCGCGCGGGGGCCGTCCTCTATCGGCGCGGTCCTTCATCTGTCGGCGCGGCGGTCCCGGACGTACGCTGGAGTTATGTACGCGCGACGCCGCCACGCATATTTTTTCCTGATGGGCGCGTGTCTGACGCTCTTCATCTCGGCGTGGGCCTTTGTGCGCTTGTGGTCCGTACCCGCCGCGGTCGCGATGTGCATCGTCGCCATGGTGATCCCGCCCCTGGCCGCCATAGTGGCCAATCGCCGGGGCCCGGACGACCGATGGTGGGATGAGTCGGGAGACGAGGAATCCGACCGGTGGTGGCGGGAGCTGGACGAGCACAACCACCGGCATTGACCACCAGCACAACCGCCCCGGCCGATCGGGGCCCGGCAGGGGCCACTGACCGGGCCCCGGCCGGGGCGCCCAGGACCGCCCTGGTACCCCGGGGTGTTCAGGACCGCCCTAGTACACGAGCGCCTGGACGCCGTCGGGCATGATCTCGCTCACGAAGACCTGAGCGCCCGCGATCCGGGCACCCTCGATCAGATCCTTCTCCTCGATCTCCCGGCGCGCGGCGCACTGGGTGCACACCGTGATCGTGCCGCCGCCCGTAAGGATGCCATCGATCAGATCCGGCAGCGGCGCCGCATGCGGGAGTTCGAACTCCGCCGCCCGGCCCGGCAGCGCGAACCACGTCGACTCCCCGGTCAGCCAGAGCGAGACCTCGACCCCGCTCGCCGCGGCCACCGCCGCCACCGTGAACGCCTGGGAGCACCGCTCGGGAGCGTCCGCGCCCGCCGTCACCTTGATCACCAGCTTCTTGGCCATACGCCAACCTTAGGGTCGGCACGGTGGCCCGGGCGCCGCACGGCGACCTGTCTCCACCGGCCGCCCCGGCGCCGACTAGACTCGGTGCCGTCCGTCATCTGTTCCGAGGAGCGCGCTCGTGCTTGAGGCAGTCTTCACCACCCTGATGATCCTGGTCGCCGTGGCCACGCTCGGCTTCGCCGCGCTGACCTGGAAGAAGCTGTACCAGGGCCAGCGCTGAACCCCTCCCGCCCGGCCACCACGGCTCGACTCTCGACAGATCGCCTGAATCCATGATCCAGATTCCCTCCGACCTCCACCCGGACCTCGTGCCGCTCGCCTTCCTCCTGGGCAACTGGGAAGGCGCGGGCGTATCGGACTTCCCCGGGGCCGAGAAGTGCAACTTCGGCCAGGAGGCCACCTTCACGCACGACGGCCGCGACTTCATCGAGTACGTCTCGCACACCTGGGTGCTGGACTCCGAGGGCAAGAAGGTGCGCCCCCTGGAGACCGAGTCCGGCTACTGGCGGATCGACAAGGACCGCAAGGTCGAGGTCGTGATGAGCCGGGACCAGGGCATCGTCGAGGTCTGGTACGGCGAGCTCGCGGAGGGCAAGCCGCAGATCGACCTGGCGACGGACGCGGTGGCGCGCACCGCGCACGCGGCCCCGTACGCGGGCGGCAAGCGGCTGTACGGCTACGTCAACAGCGATCTGATGTGGGTCGGCGAGAAGGCCACCCCCGAGGTCGAGCTGCGCCCGTACATGTCCGCGCATCTGAAGAAGGTCGTCGACCCCCGGGAGTGGGCCAAGGACCTCAAGGACCTCCCGGACGACGGGATCGCCTTCTTCCGCTGAGCGCTTCCGGGCTGTTCCGCCTCGGAGCAGGTCCGGGCCGTTCCACCTGCCGCCGGGCCCGGGTCTTCCGTGCCGCGGCCGGTTCTGCCCTGCGCGTCCGGCCGGTGACCGCGTGCCCGCCTACACTTGCACCGTGGCGACCACCGACTGGAAGAGCGATCTGCGGGAGCGCGGCTACCGGCTGACCCCGCAGCGCCAGCTCGTGCTCGAAGCCGTCGATCATCTGGAGCACGCCACTCCGGACGAGATCCTCACCGAGGTGCGCCGCACCGCGAGCGGCGTCAACATCTCCACGGTCTACCGCACGCTGGAGCTGCTGGAGGAGCTGGGCCTGGTCAGCCATGCCCATCTCGGCCATGGCGCTCCCACGTACCACCTGGCCGACCGGCACCATCACATCCATATGGTGTGCCGCGACTGCACGGATGTGATCGAGGCCGATGTCTCCGTGGCCGACGCCTTCACCCGGCAGCTCCGTTCGGACTTCGGCTTCGAGACCGATCTGAAGCACTTCGCGATCTTCGGCCGGTGTGCCGCGTGCTCCGCCCGACAGCGCCGTGGAGACGACGGCCAAAACGGCTCCGGTGAGGGCCGAGCCCGCAGGTCGTAGGCTGAGTCCATGAAGAGCCCTTTGCTGTCGCTGCCCGGCGCCGTCCCCGGCGAGGGCCCCGACGAAGGCGTCGCCGCCCACTACGGCGACCTGTTCCGCGAGCAGCGCGCGCTCGCCGACGGCACCGGCTTCGTGGACCTCTCGCACCGCGGAGTGGTCACGGTAAGCGGTGCCGACCGGCTGAGCTGGCTGCATCTGCTGATCACTCAACACGTCAGCGAACTCCCGCCGGGCCAGGCCACCGAAGCCCTGATCCTCTCCGCCCACGGCCATATCGAACACGCGCTCTATCTCGTCGACGACGGCGAAACGACCTGGGCCCATGTGGAGCCCGACAGCCAGGGCGATCTGATCGCCTACCTGGAGAGCATGAAGTTCTTCTACCGGGTCGACCTCGCGGACCGCACCGACGACTACGCGGTCGTCCACCTGCCGGCGGGCAGCATCACCGAGGCCCCCGAGGACACCGTCGTCCGCGAGACCCCGTACGGCCGGGATCTCTTCCTGCCGCGTGCGCGGCTCACCGACTTCGCCGAGGCGAGCGGGCCGGCGATCGGGGTGCTGGCGTACGAGGCGCTGCGGGTCGAGGCCCACCGGCCGCGGGTCGGCCTGGAGACCGACCACCGCACCATCCCGCATGAGCTGGGGTGGATCGGCTCCGCCGTCCATCTGCAGAAGGGCTGCTACCGCGGCCAGGAGACCGTCGCCCGGGTGCAGAACCTGGGGAAGCCACCACGCCGGCTGGTCTTCCTCCACCTCGACGGCAGCGAGGTGACGCTGCCCTCCCACGGCGCGCCCATACGGCTGGCCTCGGAGGGCGAGGAGGGCCGCCAGCTCGGGTTCATCACCTCCTCGGCCCGCCACCACGAGCTGGGGCCGATCGCGCTCGCGCTGGTCAAGCGCAATGTGCCGGTGGACGCGGAGCTGATCGCCGACTCCACGGCCGCCGCCCAGGAGACGGTCGTGGAGCCGTGAGCCCGGGGCGGTCGCACCAGACCTCGAGGTGAGGCCGCACCAGACCTCGAGGTGAGGCCGCGCTAGACCTCGATCACCACCGTGAACGGGCCGTCGTTCGTGAGCGAGACCTTCATGTCCGCTCCGAACCGGCCCGTTTCCACATGCGCGCCCAGCTTCCGCAGCTGGGCCACCACCTCGTCGACGAGCGGTTCGGCGACCCCGCCGGGCGCCGCCGCGTTCCAGGTGGGGCGGCGCCCCTTACGGGCGTCGCCGTAGAGCGTGAACTGGCTGATGACCAGCAGCGGGGCGGCCGTGTCCGAGCAGGACTTCTCGCCCTGGAGGATCCTTACGGACCACAGCTTGCGGGCGAGCTGGGCCGCCTTCTCCGGAGTGTCGTCATGCGTCACCCCGACCAGCACGCACAGCCCCTGGCCGACGATCTCGCCGACCGTCTCGCCGTCCACGACGACGTTTGCCCCGTCCACTCTCTGTACCACAGCACGCATACCGACCATCATGCCGTGCGTCCATCCGGGGCCGATCGGGTGGAGAGCCGCTGCACAGGGAGCATCACTGGTGGCACGATGCGTGCAGGCGGTGCAAGCGGGCAGGAACTGCGGGAACGACGCATCGCTGGAGGGGACGGACACCAATGACCACACCGGGCACCGGCCAGCCCATGGCCACCGAGGGCCTGCTGCCGCCACGGCCGCCGAGTCAGCGCGGCGGGCGGCTGGCCGATTCCGCCGCCGTGACGGCGCCGACCGTGGCTCCCACGTCCGCGGCGGCGAGCGCTCTGCACGCACTGCGGCTGCCGGAGCTGCGGGCGCTGCGCCGCGCGGCACAGGGCGAGGAGGCGGATCTGAGCTATCTGCGCAGACTGCTGCAGGGCCGGATCGACATCCTCCGCGCCGAGCTGGGCCATCGCCGCGATCCGGCGTCCGCGGCGGCCTCGGCACAGCCGTCCGCCGCGCTGGTGGACCGGCTGCCGGAGATCCTCGCGGACCTCCCCTCACGGCACCGCTCCTCGGCCCGCCATGTCACGCTCGGGACGCCGCAGGGCGCCGAGTACGAGCGGCTGGCCGAGGAGATGCTGGCCGAGGTGGGCCTCTCCGATCTGCGGGCCCGTACGGACGAGGAGCTGCGGGGCGCGATGGCCCGCCTCGTCGGCCATGAGCAGCAGGTGTCGCGGCGGCGGCAGGAGCTGCAGCGGACGGCGGACGGCTGCAGCGCGGAGATCGCCCGCCGGTACCGCGAGGGAGAGGCGCAGGTGGACGACCTGCTGGCGTAGGCGTCGGCGGGGTGCTCGGAGGGTGCTCGGGGGAGCCGTCCACCAGGTGCTCGCCGAGCCGTCCACAGGGTGCGGTGTGATGAAAGGACCTGGTCCGCAGGCTGGGGAAATCGGCGTGCGGCCGGTGGCGGCGGACGCCTAGCGTGTGCGCATGGCCGTCGAACTCCGCACCTCGCTCTCCGATTCCGATCTGACCAGCTGGACCGTCGCGCTCAACACCGGCTTTCTGCGTCCGCCGGAGGCGCCGAAGGAGGAGGTGGAGCTGCGGCGGGAGCAGATGGACCTGTCCCGTACGCAGGGGGTCTTCGACGGCGAGCGCTGCGTCGCCACCTTCCGCAGCTTCGCGCAGCGGCTGACGGCGGTCGGCGGGGCGGACGTCCCCGCCGACGCGGTCAGCAATGTCGCGGTGTCGCCCACCCACCGCCGCCGGGGGCTGCTCAGCCGGATGATGGAGCACGATCTGCGCGCCGCCAAGGAGCGGGGCGACGCGGTGGCCACCCTGATCGCGGCCGAGTACCCGATCTATGGGCGGTACGGCTTCGGCCCGGGCACCTGGACCACCGAATGGCAGGTGGACGTTCCCCGCGCCGGTCTCGACCCGCGCCACTCGGCTCCGGTGGACGGCGGCCGGGTCGACTTCGCCGACGCCGACGAGGTGCGGAAGCTGGGCCCCGCACTGCATGAGCGGCTGCGCACCCGGCAGCACGGCGTCATCGACCGCCCGGACAGCTGGTGGCGGATCAGCACCGGTCAGCGGCGGTTCCCCAACCGCCCCTGGACCGAGCCGTTCCATGTCCTCTACCGCTCCCCCGACGGCTCGGTGGACGGACTGCTCGCCTATACGGCGGACGACCGCTGGGAGGGCAACAAGCGGCCGCACAACACGGCCACCGTGCTCGAGCTGACCGGAGTCACCCCGGCCGCCGAGCGGGCGCTGTGGCACTTCCTGCTCTCGGTCGACTGGGTGACCCGGGTCAACACCGGCCGGCGTGCCCCGGACGATCTGCTTCCGCTGCTGCTCGGCGACCCCCGCGCCGCCCAGGTCACCCAGCACGCCGACTGGCTGTGGCTGCGCCCGCTGGATGTGCCCCAGCTTCTGGAGACCCGTACGTACCCGGTCGAGGGCTCGCTGGTGCTCGAGCTGCACGACGGCGCCGGGCTGGCCGGTGGCCGCTATTTCCTGGAGGCGGGCCCCGACGGCGCGGCGTGTGCGACCACGGGCCGCGCGGCCGATCTGACCATGGACATCGGCGAGTTGGGCACCCTGTGGTTGGGCGACGAGTCGGCGGTCCGGCTCGCCTCGCTGGGCCGGATAGCCGAGGAGCGCCCGGGCGCCGCCGCACTGGCGGACCGACTGCTCCGGACGCCGCGACGCCCGTGGTGCCCCGATAGCTTCTGAGGTTGCGGGGAGTGTCCGGGCACGGTGGTCCGCGCCGGGGGTATCCGGGCCCGGTGGTCGGCACCCGAGAGTGGCCGGACCCGGTCGTCGGCGCCCAGCGGTGTCCGGGCCCGGTGGCGGGCGCCCGCCCGCTCGGTGCTGGGCAGTCGGCATCTGGTGGCCGACGCTGGCCGGTCGGCGCTCAGCAGCAGGACTTGAGCAGTCGGCGCGCGCCCGCGCCCTGCTCACCGAGCCTGTCGTACGGGTTGGCCAGCGCGCATTTGTCGATCGACAGACAGCCGCAGCCGATGCACTCGGTGAGGTGGTCGCGGAGGTTCTCCAGCTGTTCGATGCGCTCGGTGATATCCGCGTGCCAGCACTCCGAGATCCGGGCCCAGTCGTCCTTGGTGAGGACGTGGTCCTCGGGGAAGAGCGCGAGCACCTCCCGGATTCTCCCCAGCGGGATGCCGACGCGCTGCGAGGAGCGGACGAAGGCGACCCGGCGGAGCGTATCGCGGGTGTAGCGGCGCTGGTTGCCGGAGGTGCGGCGGCTGTGGATCAACCCCTCGCGCTCATAGAAGCGCAGCGCGGAGGCGGGCACTCCGCTCCGCTGCGAGAGCTCGCCGACCGTGAGCTCATGGGTCTTCCAGGTCAATTGCGTCATAGGGCCGAGGGTAGTTTGACTTCAACCTTTGTTTAAGTCCGAGGCTCTTCCCATGGCTACTGACACCGCCGTATCCACGGCCGCAGCACCTACCCACACCGACTCCCCCATCCGGCTCGCCGTCATCGTCGGCAGCACCCGCGACGGCCGCTTCGGGCCGAAGGTCGCGGAGTGGTTCGCCGGCCATGCGGCGCTCCGCTCCGATATGACCGTCGATGTCGTCGACCTTGCCGAGACCCCGCTACCCATGGACCTCTCCCACCGGCCCGGCCCCGATGACCTCGCGGCCCTGGAGGCCGTGACGCCCCGGCTGGACGCGGCCGACGCGTTCGCCGTGGTCACGCCCGAGTACAACCACAGCTACCCCGCCTCCC
Organism: Streptomyces sp. 11-1-2; assembly: GCF_003595545.1. Lineage (NCBI taxonomy): Bacteria > Bacillati > Actinomycetota > Actinomycetes > Kitasatosporales > Streptomycetaceae > Streptomyces > Streptomyces sp. 11-1-2. The sequence goes on along the minus strand of NZ_CP022545.1, from coordinate 6,242,785 downwards.
TGAAGAACGCGATCGACTGGCATTTCACCCAGTGGCAGGCCAAGCCGATCGGCTTCGTCTCCTACGGCGGCATCTCCGGGGGCCTGCGCGCGGTCGAGCATCTGCGGCCGGTGTTCGCCGAGGTCCACGCCGTGACCGTCCGGGACACGGTCAGCTTCCACAACGCGCACGGGCTCTTCGAGGAGGACGGCCGGCTGAAGGACTCCGAGGGTCCGGACACCGCCGCCGGGGCGATGCTCAACCAGCTCGCCTGGTGGGCACGGGCCCTGCGCACGGCCCGCACCACCCACCCGTACGGCACCTGATGCCCCCGGCGGCGCCGACCCCGTCGACCCTCGTCGACCGGCGCCGCCGGAAACGTGGCTCAGGCGGTGCGGCGGCGGAAGAGCGCCCCCGACAGCCCGGCCGCCACCGCCAGGATTCCGCCGCACCACACCAGGGCCTGCCAGGCGCTGTCGCCGACCGGCCGGTCCAGCAGCAGCCCCCGCAGCGCCTCGATGACCGGGGTGACCGGCTGGTGCTCCGCGAACCCGTGCAGCCAGCCCGGCATGGTGTCGATCGGCACGAACGCGCTGCTGGGATACGGCAGGAACATCATCAGGAACGTGAACCCGCCCGCCGCCTCCGGTGACCTGGCGATCAGCCCGAAGCAGGCCGACAGCCAGGAGATCGCGAGGATGAACATCAGCAGGATCCCCGCCACGGCCAGCCAGTCCAGCGGACCGGCGTCCGGCCGGAAGCCGATGAGGAAGGCCACCCCGAAGACGATCGCGGTCGCGACCGCGTTGCGCAGCACGCTCGCGGCCACATGGCCCGCCAGGATCGGGGTGCCGCCGATGTCCAGCGACCGGAAGCGATCGATGATGCCGCCGGTCATGTCATGGGTGACGGTGACCGCCGTGTTGGCCGAGCCGAAGCCCGCGCACAGCAGCATCACCCCGGGGACGACATAGGTGACGTACTCGGTGCCGGTCTGGATGGCGCCGCCGAAGAAGTAGACGAAGACCAGCATCAGCATGATCGGCAGCAGCATGGCGGTGACGACCGCGTCGATATTGCGCCTGGTCAGCCGGGTCACACGGCCGGTCAGAACGATCGCGTCAGACACCGGCCGTCTCCTTCTCGCCCGTGGCGTTGCGGCTGTCGCCCTCCGCGGTACGGCTCTCGCCCTCCGCGGTGTGGCCGGTCAGGGCCATGAAGACGTCGTCGAGTGTGGCGCTGTGCACGGTGAAGCGGTCCACGGCGCGGCGCTCGGGGTCGATCTCGTCGAGCAGGGCCCGCACATGAGCGGCGCTGCCGTCCGTCGCGACGCCCAGCGTCAACCGGTCGGCGTCGCTCCATACGAGCCGTACGCCCAGTTGGCGCGCGGCCCTCTCGTACCCGGCGACGTCGCAGAGCACCAGGTCCAGCCGCCGCCCGGCGACGCGCTCCTTGAGTTCGGCCGAGGTGCCCTCGGCCACCACCCGGCCGCCGTCCACCACGGCGATGCGATCGGCGAGTTGGTCTGCCTCGTCCAGGTACTGGGTGGTGAGGAAGACCGTCACCCCGTCCGTCACCAGCCCCTTGACCACGTCCCACATGGCCTGCCGGCTGCGCGGGTCAAGGCCGGTGGTCGGCTCGTCGAGGAAGATCACCTCGGGGTGGCCGACCAGGCCCGCGGCGAGGTCGAGCCGGCGGCGCATCCCGCCGGAGTAGGTGCCCACGGTGCGGCGGGCGGCGCCGGTGAGGTCGAAGCGCGCCAGCAGTTCCCGTGCGCGGCCGCGGGCCTCGGTGCGGCCGAGCCGGGTCAGCCGCCCCATCATCAGCAGGTTCTCCTCGCCGGTCTGCATCTCGTCCACCGCGGCGTACTGACCGGTGAGGCTGATGGCGCGGCGGACGCGGCGGCGGTCGGTGATGACGTCGAAGCCCGCGACGCGGGCCCGCCCCGCGTCCGGCGGTGTCAGCGTGGACAGGATCCGCACGGTCGTGGTCTTGCCCGCCCCGTTGGGGCCGAGCAGTGCGAAGACACTGCCGCGTGCGACCGACAGATCGACACCCCTGAGCACCTTCACCGCCCCGTAGGACTTCTCGAGGCCGCTTGCCTCAATGGCGGCTGGTTGATGGGCCATGGTTCCCCCGCTTCCTCTTCTGCGTATGCCATACGCTCTACTGCGTAGGGTATACACATCTCTAGGATGGCGGTCAACCGAGCGGACATGAGCACACGCACGCATGGAGGTCCCGAGGCATGGCCACCGAGGAGAACGGCACCGGCCTGCCGGCGAGCATCGAGACCGCCTGGGGGCTGCGGGAACGCCCGGGCAAGGGGCCCCGCCCCGGGCTGACCCTGGGCCGGATCGTCGACGCCGCCGTCGGGATCGCCTCGGCGGACGGCCTCGGCGCGGTCTCCATGAGCCGGGTCGCGGCCGAACTCGGTGTCTCCACGATGTCCCTGTACCGCTATGTCTCGGCCAAGGACGAACTGCTGGTGCTGATGGAGGACGCCGCCTACGGCCCGCCGCCGCCCGGCGACCCGGCGGAGGACTGGCGAGCCGGGTTCACCGACTGGGCCTGGGGGCTGCGCACCGCCCTCGCCCGTCATCCCTGGGTGGTGCGCATCCCGATCAGCACCCCGCCCTCGACACCCAACTCGGTAGCCTGGATGGAGCGCGGCCTGGCCTGTCTCCACCACACCAGCCTCAGCGAGGGCGAGAAGGTCTCCGTACTGATGCTGGTCAGCGGCTTCGTCCGCAACGAGGCACGGCTGACCACCGACCTCCAGGCAGCCAACCGACGCACCGGAGACAGCCTCGAAACCTCGATGGCGGCCTGGGCCCGGCTACTGGAGAGAGTGACCGACGCCGAGCGCTTCCCCGCGGTGACGGCGGCGCTGCGGACGGGGGAGTTCGGCGCGCCGGGCGGCCCGGACGACGAGTTCGTCTTCGGCCTGGAGCGGATTCTCGACGGGGTGGAGGCGCTGGTCAGCACGCGGAGCTGACCGTCTGGGCGCTGGAGCCCCGCACCCGCGCCGCATTGGCCGCTGACTGATGGCCATCGGGCCCTGGCCAGATATTTGCACATCCTGGCCATCCGGCCACTCGTCGGTCCCGGGGCCCGTTTCCCAGCATGGTGGTCATGAATGTGCTGTGGATTTTCGCCCACCCCGAACAGCGGTCCCTCAGTGGGGCGTTGCGCGACGAAGGTCTGCGCGCCCTGCGGGAAGCGGGCCATGACCACCGGCTGTCCGACCTCTACGCGATGCGCTGGAACCCCGTGGTCGACGGCGCCGACTTCCGCCATGACGCGAGCGAACGCCTCATCGTCGGGGCCGCCTCGCGGCGCGCCTATGACGCGGGGACGCTGAGCGAGGACATCCGCGCCGAACAGGAGAAGATCGCCTGGGCCGACGCGCTGATCGTGCAGTTCCCGCTCTGGTGGTACGGCATGCCCGCCATCCTCAAGGGCTGGTTCGACCGCGTCTTCGTCAAGGGTTTCGCCTACGGGGTCAGGGGGCCGGACGGACGCACCCTGCGCTACGGGGACGGCAAGCTGGCCGGTAAGCGCGCCATGGTGGTCCTGACCGCGGGGGCGCCCGAGGACACCATGGGGCCGCGCGGCGTCAACGGCGACATCGGCGATCTGCTCTTCCCGCTGCACCACGGCACCTTCTGGTACAGCGGCATGTCCGTGCTGCCACCGCATGTGGTCTACGGCGCGGACCGGGTACCGGACGAGGTGTACGAGACCCATGCCGCCGCGCTGGGGAAGCGGTTGGCCGCGCTGCCGACAGAGGAGCCGATCCCGTTCCGCCGCCAGAACGGCGGGGACTACGACGAGCGCCTGGTGCTCCGGCCCGATGTCCTGCCGGGCCGGACCGGTCTCTCCGTGCACTACGCATGGCCTCATGCCCCGCGCGCCGAGGGCGCCTTGAGCGACTAGGAGGGCAAGCTCAACGCCAGCCGCCAGTCGTTGCACCGCATCATCGTCCCCAGCGGGTACTCGACCTCGCACTCGCCGACCAGGGTGAACCCGGCCTTACGGCACACCCCGTTCGACGCGGGGTGGCCGACGGACGGATACGCGTGCAGATACCGATGGATCCGCTGTGTCGCGGCCGCCCGGGCGACCTCCCCCGCGGCCGCGGCGGCGATCCCCCGCCCCTGGAACCGCGGCAGCACGGCCCAGCCGGTCTCGTACACCGACTCACCCCGCCACTCCCGCTCCCAGTACCCGATGCTGCCGACCGTCTCCTCCTCCGGCAGCAGCACGATCCGGTACATCCGCCCGGCGCCCGGCCCCGTCAGCTCCGCATACCGCCGATGGCGGACCAGGATCTGCTCCTCGCTCTCCGGTCCGCCCAGGTGGCTCGTCATCTCCGGACTGTTGACGCCACGCAGCAACTCGAGACAGGACGCGCTGTCCTCCCACGGCTCGAGCCGCACCCGCACCCCGCTCGCCCCACCGGACATCCGCCGCCTCCCGCCGTCAGCACACCCTGCGCCCGCCTTCCGTTCATTCGACCACGGGGGTACGACAACGGCGCCGCGCCCAGGCCCCGGCCCGGCCCGGTCCGGCCTCAGCCCGCCCGGCCCGGCGTCAGCCCGCCCGGCCCGGCGTCAGCCCGCCCGGCCCGGCGTCAATCCGCCACCGGCTCCAGCAGCGCCAGGTCGTCCTCGTCGAGGGTGATCCGCGCCGCCGCCATGTTCTCCTCGAGGTGGGCCAGTGAGCTGGTGCCGGGGATCTGGATGATCGCGGGCGAGCGGGCGAGCCCCCAGGCGAGGGCGATCTGATGCGCGGTCGCGCCAAGCCGTTCGGCGACCGTCCGCAGGTTCCCGCTCTCCAGGGCGGTGGGGCTGCCGCCCAGCGCGAAGAAGGGCATATAGGCGATCCCGGCCCCGGCGCACTCGTCCACCAGCGCCCCGTCGACCTGATCGAGTACCCCGAACCGGTTCTGCACCGCCGCGACGGGCGCGATCGCGCGGGCCTCGGCCAACTGCTCGGCGCTCACATTGCTCACCCCGAGCCGCCGCACCAGCCCTTCCTCGCGCAGCGCGGCCAGCGCGGCGAACCGCTCCCCGAGCGGCACCCCGCCCACCGCCTTGAGCCGCCCCACCCGCAGGTAGACCAGATCGAGCGCGTCGACGCCGAGCTGCCGCAGGTTCTCCTCGACCAGCCCCCGCAGCTGCTCCGGCCGCGCCTCCGCGTACATCTCGCCGGTCGCGGTGCGCAGCGGCCCGACCTTGGTGGCGATGGTGACGTCCTCGGGGTACGGATGCAGGGCCTCGCGCAGGATGTCGTTGGCCCGCTCGGTGGCGGAGAAGTAGAAGGCGGCGGTGTCGATATGACGGGCGCCCAGCTCCACGGCCCGCCGTGCGACCGCCACGGCCGTCGCACGCTCGACGGCGGGACCGGCCCACCGCCCCGGCAGCTGCATCGCTCCGAAGCCGAGCCGATCGGCCGGTGACGAGAGGTGAGAGAACAAGGACGAAGACGAGGGGGGTGCGGAGGATGAGTTCATGGGGCAGCATGCGCACCTTTTCGCCCCGACCACAAGATCGATCAGCCCGAGGACCGCTCCAGCAGCAGCGCCCGCTCACGGGCGTTACGGGTCAGGGCCGCCGCTCGGGCGAACTCCGCCCGGGCCTCCTCATGCCGCCCCAGGCGCTCCAGCAGATCCCCGCGGACGCTCGGCAGCAGGTGGTAGTCCTTGAGGGCCGGTTCCTCCGCCAGCGCCTCGACCAGCTTCAGACCCGCCGCGGGCCCTTCCGCCATCGCGACGGCGACCGCCCGGTTGAGCTCCACCACCGGGGACGGGGCCAGCGCCATCAGCCGGCCGTAGAGGGCGGCGATGGCCGTCCAGTCGGTGTCCTCGTAGCGGATCGCCCGTGCGTGACAGGCGGCGATGGCGGCCTGGAGGGAGTACGGGCCATGGCCCGCGCGCTGCAGGGCCTCGACGCCCCGGCAGATGAGCAGGCGGTTCCACTTGGTGCGGTTCTGGTCGGCGAGCAGCACCGGCTCACCGCCGGGGCCGGTGCGCGCCGCGATACGGGAGGACTGGAACTCCAGCAGCGCGGCCAGTCCGTGGACTTCGGGCTCCTGGGGCAGCAGCCCGGCCAGGACCCGCGCCAGCCGCAGCGCGTCCTCGCACAGGGCCGGGCGCACCAGATCGTCGCCCGTGGTCGCGGAGTAGCCCTCGTTGAAGACGAGGTAGATGACCTCCAGGACCGAGGAGAGCCGGGCGGTCCGGTCGTCGCCGTACGGCACTTCGAAGGGGACGTCGGCCTGGGCGAGCATCCGTTTGGCCCGGACGATGCGCTGGGCGACCGTGGGCTCCGGGACCAGGAACGCGCGGGCGATCTCCTCCGTCGTCAGCCCGCCCAGCAGCCGCAGGGTGAGCGCGACCCGGGCCTGGGTGGACAGCACGGGATGGCAGGCGGTGAAGATCAGCCGCAGCAGATCGTCGTCGATGTCCTCGGCGGTGCGGGCGAGATCCGCCGGGTCGGGCGGTGAGACGTCCTCCAGGGCCCGCCCGACCTCCGCCAGCTTGCGTGCGTAGATCTCCTTACGGCGGACGAGATCGATCGCGCGGTGCTTGGCGGTGGCCATGAGCCAGGCGCCCGGATTGTCCGGCACTCCCGACTCCGGCCACCGCTCCAGCGCGGTGACCAGGGCGTCCTGCGCGAGTTCCTCGGCCAGCCCGACGTCCCGCACGATGCGGGCGACGCCTGCGATGATCCGCGCGGACTCGATCCTGAAGACCGTTTCGACCGTTGCGGCGATTTCAGTGGTTTCAGCCGTCTCGTCTACTTGAGCCGCTTTCGCCGGATCGGCCGGGCTTGCTGCCGTCACGGCCCCTATCAGAGCAGCCGTACGGGGACGGAGCAAGCACTGCCGGCTCAGCCCGCGACGATCTCGCGGACCTCGACGGTGATGGTCCAGAACTCCTCATGGGTCCGCAGGAACCGCTTGGTCCACTCCACGGCCTCGGCCTTGTCCTTGGCCTGGACGATGGAGTAGCCGCCGATGACCTCCTTGCTCTCGGTGAAGGGGCCGTCGGTGCAGCTGATCTTCCCGCCGGACCAGGTGACCCGGGTGCCCTCGGAGGTCGGGGTGAGCCCGGCCGTGTCCAGCATGACCCCGGCCTTGGTCATCTCTTCGATCAGCGCACCCATCCGCTCCATGAGCTCGGGGCTGGGGCCCTCGGCGGGGGGGTTCTGCTCATCGACGCGGATCATCGACAGATAGCGCGGCATGGTGACTCCTCATTCGACATTACGAAGCGAGATTCGGGACGGAGGCCGGGGGCTTCCCCGCCTCTCACCCCTGCGTCGAACGGGCGCCGCCCGGATCGACAGACCCCACCAGATTTTTTTCGCCGAGGCCGTATCGCCCGGCCCCGCCATGACACGCGCCACTATTGCAAGCAAATGCTTGCAATAGTTAGCACTCCTGTTGCAGCATCGAGGTATGGCATCACTCAACGTCGGCAACCTCGGCGAGTTCCTGCGTGAGCAGCGGCGCAGTGCGCAGCTGTCACTCCGGCAGCTGGCCGATGCGGCCGGGGTGTCCAATCCGTACCTCAGCCAGATCGAGCGCGGTCTGCGCAAGCCGAGCGCCGAGATCCTGCAGCAGCTGGCGAAGGCGCTGCGGATATCCGCCGAGACCCTGTACGTACAGGCGGGGATCCTCGACGAGCGGGACCGCGAAGAGACCGAGGTGCGCAGTGTGATACTCGCCGACCCCTCGATCAACGAGCGGCAGAAGCAGGTACTGCTCCAGATCTACGAGTCCTTCCGCAAGGAGAACGGGCTCCAGACCGCCTCGGACGACATCTCCGATCCCTCCGACACCTTCGGCACCGGCGCCGACGTCGCCACACCCTCGAACTGATCCGGGAGGACCATCACCATGGCCATCACCGACGACGTACGCAAGACCCTGACCGACCCGACCCCGCTGTACTTCATGGCGGGCACCGCCGATCTGGCCGCCCAGAAGCTCAAGGAGGTGCCGTCGCTCGTCGAGAAGATCGTCGCCGAGGCCCCGGAGCGCCTGAACTCGGTGCGCAACACCGACCCCAAGGTCGTGCAGGAGCGGGTCTCCCAGCAGGCCAAGGAGGCCCAGGGCAAGCTCAACGAGGTGCTGGGCTCGCTCGACACCGACATCAAGCGGCTGCGCGACACGGCGCAGGACCTCGCCCTGCAGGGTGTGGGCCGGGCCGCCGAGCTCGCCGTGAAGGCGCGGGAGCGGTACGACGAGGTGGCCGAGCACGGCCAGGAGGTCGTGCGGACCTGGCGCGGTGACGCGGCCGACGAGGTCGTCGACATCGCCGGTGCGATCGAGCCCCACGAGGGGCGGGACGGCAACGCGGCGGCCCGGTCGAAGGCCCCGTCGCAGTCGGTCGCCATGGACTCGTCCAAGGAGGCGCCGAAGTCGGCGGCCAAGCCGGCCACCCCGGCCACCCCGGCCCCGTCGAGCAACTCGGGCCACTCCGGCCACTCGGGTCACTCCGGCGCGCAGACGTCCGCGGCCTCTTCGTCCTCCCAGGCCAAGAAGGCCCCGGCGCGCGGCAACAAGCCCGCCACCCCCGCCAAGCGGCCGGAGCCGAAGTCGGCCGGCTGACGAGCGCACGTCCACGACCGGGCCGGGTACGCCGGGTACGCCCTGCGTGCCCGGCCCGGTGTGCGGGTACGGTGGCCCGCAGAGACGCTTCCCATACATATCTTCTAGGCGGTGGATGGCGTGCTGGTTGAAGGCTTCGGCAAGCTGATGTACTGGGTCTCCTGGGCCCTGCTCCTCTTCAGCCTCTTCGCCTTCGTCGACTCGGCGATCCGCCGGGATGACGCGTACCGGGCGGCGGACAAGCAGACCAAGGCGTTCTGGCTGATCATCCTTGGCCTCGCCGCCGCGGTGAACTTCTTCATGGGAATCCTGGACTTCCTGCCGATCATCGGGCTCATCGCGACGATCGTGTACATCGTCGACGTCCGGCCCGCGCTGCGGCAGGTCTCCGGCGGTGGCCGCCGCTGGCCGCGCGGCCGCGGCTCCAGCTCCGACGGTCCTTACGGACCCTTCAACGGCCACTAGGACGGGCCGAGCGGCTGCAAGCGGCGCGGGGAGACAGGCACCGGGCGCCGGGCGGCAGACGGTGAACGCCGGGCGGCAGACAGCGGAACGGGCCGCGGCCGATCAGCCGCGGTCCAGCAGTAGCACCGCCAGATCGTCGGTCAGCTCCCCGCCGTTCAGCGACCGCACCTCGGTGACGGTCGCGTCCAGCAGCTCCTCGCCGCGCCGCCCCTCCGCGACCTGACGGGCGACGATCTCGACCATTCCCTCCTGGCCGAGCCGCTGCACCCCTGCTCCGACGCGGCCCTCGATCAGCCCGTCGGTATACATCATCAGGCTCCATGCCCCGCCGAGTTCGACCTCGCGGCGCGGCCAGCGGGCGTTCGGCAGCAGGCCGAGCGCCGGGCCGTTCTCGTCCGTGGGCAGCAGCCGGGGCGCCATGCTCGGGCGGATCGCCAGCGGTGAGGGGTGCCCGGCCAGGCAGACCCCGGCCCGGCGGCCGTCCGGCGCGATGTCGACGGTGCACAGTGTGGCGAAGATCTCATCGTCGGCGCGTTCGTTCTCCAGCACCTGCTGAAGGGTGCCGAGTAGCTGATCCCCGCAGAGCCCGGCGAAGGTCAGGGCGCGCCAGGCGATGCGCAGCTCCACCCCGAGGGCGGCCTCGTCCGGGCCGTGGCCGCAGACGTCGCCGATCATCGCGTGGACCGTGCCGTCCGGGGTGCGGACGGTGTCGTAGAAGTCGCCGCCGAGCAGGGCCCGGCTGCGGCCGGGCCGGTAGCGGGCGGCGAACCGCAGCCCCGAGCCGTCCAGCAGCGGGGTGGGCAGCAGCCCGCGCTCCAGCCGGGCGTTCTCCTGGGCGCGCAGCCGTGACTCGGTGAGCTGGCGCTGGGCGAGGTCGGAGCGTTTGCGCTCGACGGCGTAGCGGATGGCGCGGCTGAGGATCCGGCCGTCCAGCTCGCCGCGGAAGAGGAAGTCCTGGGCGCCCACCCGCACCGCCTCGGCGGCGCGCTCGGCGTCGTCCTCCGCGGTCAGGACGAGGACGGCGTGCAAGGGCGCGAGCCGCAGCACCTCGTGCAGCGCGGCCAGCGAGTCCGCGCCGTCGCGGCCCGGGCCCGGGAGGGCAAGGAGGATGCACTGCACCCCGTCGGTGAGCAGCCGGCTGGCCTCGGTGAGATTGCGCGCCGTACGGATGCGGACTCGGTTACCCTCGGTATCCAGCATCTCGGGAACGTTGAAGGCACCGGACGGATCGTCCTCGATCACCAGCAGGGTGAGCCCGTTGTCGGGCAGGGCGGCGGGACCGGCCTGCGGGGCCGGTGCCTCCCGTTGCCTCGGCACGGGTACGGACATCGCTCGATTCCTTCCCTCCCCCCGAGGGCGCGCACCGCCGACCGGTGGAGCGCAGTGGGATTCCGGTACGCACACCGACTGGTCGGTTTCAGCGGACCCAGGGCGCGGGTACCGGATATTGCCAGGCGACCTTAGCGCTAGGCGGCCGTTTCATGGAATGACCTTCAGGCACCGACTTTTGTCATATGCCGCACGTCATGCGGCACTTGGTGGCCCGGGAGACAATCCCGGGATGACGAACATCACGCTGGCACTGGGGGACATCACGGAGCAGAGCGTCGACGCGGTCGTGAACGCGGCCAACTCCTCCCTGTTGGGAGGGAGTGGCGTCGATGGAGCCATCCATCGACGGGGCGGATCCGGCATTCTGGATGAATGCCGCGATCTGCGTGCGTCGCGTTATGGCAAGGGCCTTCCGGCCGGTGAGGCGGTCGCCACCACGGCCGGCCGACTGCCCGCCCGCTGGGTGATCCATACGGTCGGACCGGTCTTCTCCACCACCGACGACCGCTCGGCCACACTCGCCTCCTGCTACCGGGAGTCACTGCGGGTCGCCGATGAGCTGGGCGCCCTTACGGTCGCCTTCCCGGCCGTCTCCACCGGCGCCTACCGCTGGCCCCTGGACGACGCGGCCCGGATCGCGCTCACCACCGTCCGCGCTGCGGACCCCGCGGTCACCGAGGCCCGCTTCGTCCTCTTCGACCAGCGCGCGTACGACGCCTTCGAGACGGCCCTGAACGGACTTCCGCCGGCCTGAGGCGACCGGGCGGACCCCCGCCCGCACCAGCGGACCGGGCCCCGCCGCACTCCCCCGCGTCGCCTTACTACCTCGCGTCCGGCCGGACCACACCGAGGATCGGCATCGAGCCCGCGCCCGCGACCGTCACCTGACGGCCGGGGCGGGGGGCGTGGATCATCGCGCCGCTGCCCACGTACATCCCCACATGGCTCGCGTCCCTGAAGTAGATGATCAGATCACCCGGGCGCATGGCCTTCGTGCTCACCTTCGGCAGCAGCCTCCACTGCTCCTGCGAGGTCCGCGGGATCGCCCGGCCGGCCGCCGACCACGCCCGCTGGGTCAGCCCCGAGCAGTCATAGGTGTCCGGGCCCACCGCGCCCCACACATAGTTCTTGCCGAGCTGGGCCCGCGCGAAGTCGACCGCGCGCCCGCCCATCGCGGTGGCGCCGCTGCCGAGCTCCCGCAGTATCCCGGTGTCCAGCCACTTCGCCTGCGCGCCACGGGCCTTGCCCTCCTCCAGTTGGCGCAGCCGCTCCCGTTCGTCCTTCGCCAGCCGCGACTCCAGCCGCTGCGCCCGGGCCAGCTTGCCCAGGATCTCCTTCTTCGCCGCCGCCTTCTTCGCCCGACTCCGGTCCAGCCGCTCCCACTCCAGGGATGCCGAGTCGGCGTAGCGGTCGAGCGCCGCCTGGGTGCGCTCCAGACGGCCGATCAGGCCGTGGGTCGCCTTTTCACCCTTGCGGGCGAGCGTCACGCCGTCGAGGAACTCGCCCGGATCGCCGTTGAGGAACAGCCGCGCCTCCGCCGGCATCCCGCCGCCCCGGTACTGCGCCCGGGCCATCGCCCCGGCCCGCTTGCGCAGCCCGGCCATCTCCTTCTGCGCCTTCACCACGGCTCGGGCGATCTTCAGGATGGCCTTCTCCTGACGGGCCTGTTTCTCCCGCGCCAGGTTGTACGCGTCCGTGGCGGACTCCGCCTTGCGGTAGAGCCCGTCGACCTCCTGATGGACCTCCTCCAGGCTCTGGCCTCCGGTCGCGCCGCCATCCGCCCCGCCGCCCGGCCCCGGAGCCGGCCCCGGCTCGCCGGGCGCGGCGTACGCCGTCTCCGGCACGGCCGACAGTCCCAGCGCACAGACCAGCGCGGTGGCCGCGGCGACGCTCACACCCCTCCCTCTCCCGTCCCGCCTCACCCGCGGTCTCCTCTCGTTCCGTTCCGGCCGGGCGCGCTCCTGTCCCTCTCGCGCGCCAGACCTGACGTACCGGCACGTAGGGACGGATAGTGACATGCCGTACCGCAATTCGACAGAGACACGCGGCGGTTACGCCAGCAGCCACCCCGAACCGGTTCACCGGACGGGTGCCGCACAGGTGTCGGACGGACCCGGCGCGACCTCCGCAAGGACGTCGCCCGGCTCGGGATCAGGCCGTGACCTGGCCGTGACATGGCCACCACACTGACGGCCGAGGTTCACCATCCGTTAACTCACCCCCTCAGGCCGCTTCACCTGATCTGCCTACTTTCGGCCCTACTGAGCGTGAGCCGAGTCCGGCTCCGGCGCACGCCGCACCAAGTGCGCTCCACCCAATCTCGCGCGCCGTCCCCCAACCGGCGGCTCCTGGAAGGAACTCCTGAAAGTGAAGCTTCAGCGCAAGAACCGGCTTCGCGCCATCACCGCCGGTGCCCTTGCCGTCTCCGGCGTCCTTGTTCTTACGGCGTGCGGTTCCGACGACAACAGCGACTCGGGCGGCGGCGGCTCCAAGGCCGCCTCCAACATCAAATGTGACGGCAAGGGGCAGCTGCTGGCCTCCGGCTCGTCCGCGCAGAAGAACGCCATGGACCTGTGGATCAAGACCTACGGCGAGGCCTGCAAGGACACCAAGCTCAACTACAAGGCCACCGGCTCGGGCGCGGGCATCCAGGAGTTCCTGCAGGGCAAGACCGCCTTCGCCGGCTCCGACTCGGCGCTGAAGCCCGAAGAGGTCAAGTCCTCCGAGAAGATCTGCAAGGGCGGCAAGGCCATTGACCTGCCGATGGTCGGTGGCCCGATCGCCGTGGGCTTCAACGTGCCCGGCGTCGACAAGCTGACGCTGAACGCCGATGTCCTCGGCAAGATCTTCAACTCCGAGATCAAGAAGTGGGACGACCCCGCGATCAAGGCGCTGAACAAGGACGCGAAGCTCCCGAGCCTCAAGATCCAGGCGTTCCACCGCTCCGACGAGTCGGGCACCACGGACAACTTCACCAAGTACCTCAAGGCCGCCGCCCCGAAGGCGTGGCCGCACGAGCCGGGCAAGGCGTGGGAGGGCAAGGGCGGCCAGTCGGCCGACGGCTCCTCCGGTGTCTCCTCGCAGGTCAAGCAGGTCTCGGGCGCCATCTCGTACTTCGAGCTGTCCTACGCGACCGCGAACAGCATCAAGACCGTCGACCTGGACACCGGCGCCTCCGCCCCGGTCCAGGCCACCGTCGAGAACGCCTCCAAGGCCATCTCCGAGGCCAAGATCAAGGGCACCGGCAACGACCTGGCCCTCGACCTGGCGTACGACACCAAGGCGGACGGCGCTTACCCGATCACCCTGGTCACCTACGAAATCGCCTGTGACAAGGGCAACAAGGCGAGCACCCTCGCCGCGACCAAGTCCTTCCTGACCTACGTCGCCAGCGAGGACGGTCAGACCTCCCTCAAGGAGCTGGGCTACGCCCCGCTGCCGACCGAGATCGCCAACAAGGTCCGCGAGAGCGTCAAGAGCCTCTCCTGACCCGAGTGCGGCTGACTCCGCCGCGGCAATCGCCGCGGCGGAGTCAGCCGCATTGTCCGGTGCACCGCCGCACCAGGAGCCTCATCCGCATCAGGCTCCGCAGACCGGAGAACTCATGAAAACGGATATAGAACCCACATCATCAGCCGCCGGGTCTCCACCCAAGGTCCGGACGCGCTCCACCGGCCGCGCCGGTGACAAGATCTTCCTCGGCCTCTCGCGGGGTTCCGGTATCGCTCTGCTGGTGATCATGGCGGCCATCGCGGCCTTCCTCACCTACCGCGCCGCCATCGCGATCTCCAAGGACGAGGCCAACTTCCTCACGTACTTCGAGTGGAACACCGGCTCCTCGCCGATGCGGTTCGGCATCGCCGTCCTCGCCTACGGCACGGTCGTCAGCTCGATCATCGCCATGGTCATCGCGGTCCCGGTCGCGGTGGGCATCGCGCTGTTCATCTCGCACTACGCCCCGCGCCGGCTGGCCACTCCGGTCGCCTACGTCATCGACCTGCTCGCCGCGGTCCCCAGCATCGTCTACGGCCTGTGGGGCGCGCTCTTCCTGGTCCCGCATCTGACCGGGCTGTACACCTGGTTCGACGACTACCTGGGCTGGACCGGGATCCTCAGCTACCAGGGCGGCGCCGCGCGCTCCCTGTTCACCGTGGGCATCCTGCTGGCGATCATGATTCTGCCGATCGTCACCAGCGTGAGCCGCGAGGTGTTCCGGCAGGTCCCGAAGATGCACGAGGAGGCGGCGCTGGCGCTCGGCGCGACCCGCTGGGAGGTCATCCGGATGTCGGTCCTCCCCTTCGGCCGCTCCGGCATCATCAGCGCCTCGATGCTGGGCCTGGGCCGTGCGCTGGGCGAGACCATGGCGGTCGCCACCGTGCTGTCCCCCAACTTCCTGATCGAGACCAGCCTGCTGGACCCGGGCGGCGGCACCTTCGCCCAGAACATCGCCAGCCGCTTCAAGGAAGCCGGTAACGACGGCCGCGACGCGCTGATCGCCTCCGGTCTCGTGCTGTTCGTCATCACCCTGCTGGTGAACGGCGCCGCGCGAATGATCATCGCCCGCCGCAAGGAGTACTCGGGGACCGCCGCATGAGTAACGCTGTCGTTAGCAAAGGCTCGCACCGCGCTTCGAGCCTCCAGCAGGCCCGTCTGCCGCGGTGGACCCCGTACGCCCTGGTCGTCGGCTCGGCGGCGGTGGGAGCGGGCATCGGCACCGCCCTGGGAATGGGCAATCCGCTCCAGTGGAGCCTGTTCGCCGCCCTGGTGTTCATCATCGCCTCGTACATCCTCGGCGCCGTGGTCGAGGGAGGCCGGCAGGCCAGGGACCGGCTGGCCACCAGCCTGGTCTGGGTCTGCTTCCTGCTCGCCGTCATCCCGCTGCTCTCCCTGCTCTGGGAGACCATCGACCGGGGCCGGACGGTGCTCGACGGCTACTTCCTGGGCCACTCCATGGAGGGTGTGCAGACGATCCTGCCCGGCGGTGGCGCGTACCACGCGATCATCGGCACCCTGGAGCAGGTCGGCCTCGCCACGCTCATCGCCGTTCCGATCGGCCTGCTGACCGCCATCTACCTGGTGGAGTACGGCCGCGGCCGGCTCGCCAAGGCCGTAACCTTCTTCGTCGACGTGATGACGGGTATCCCCTCGATCGTCGCCGGCCTGTTCATCCTCAGCTTCTGGATCATCATTCTCGACTTCAGCTACTCGGGCTTCGCCGGTGCCATGGCGCTGGCCATCCTGATGATGCCGATCGTCGTCCGCTCGACCGAGGAAATGCTCAAGCTCGTCCCGGACGAGCTGCGTGAGGCGTCCCTCGCGCTCGGCGTGCCCAAGTGGCGCACCATCCTCAAGGTGGTGCTGCCCACCGCGATCGGCGGAATCACCACGGGTGTGATGCTCGCGGTCGCCCGTATCGCCGGCGAGTCCGCCCCCATCGTGCTGCTGGTCTTCGGTGCCGCCGGGATCAACAACAACCCGTTCGAAGGCGCCCAGTCGTCGCTGCCCTACTACATCTACGAGCAGTGGCAGCTCGGCAACGAGGCCTCCTTCAACCGGGCTTGGGCCGCGGCGCTCGTGCTCATCGCCTTCGTCATGATCCTGAACCTGGTGGCCCGCGGCATCGCCCGCTGGAAGGCCCCGAAGTCCGGCCGCTGAGGCCAAGAAGAAGAGAAGTGATTCACATGGCCAAGCGCATCGACGTCAGCGGGCTGACGGCCTACTACGGCACCCACAAAGCCATCGAGGACATCTCGATGACGGTCGAGCCCCGCTCGGTGACCGCCTTCATCGGCCCGTCGGGCTGCGGCAAGTCGACCTTCCTGCGCACCCTCAACCGGATGCACGAGGTCACCCTCGGCGGCCGGGTCGAGGGCAAGGTGATGCTCGACGACGAGAACCTCTACGGCTCGGGCGTGGACCCGGTCTCCGTGCGCCGCACGGTCGGCATGGTCTTCCAGCGCCCCAACCCGTTCCCGACGATGTCCATCTTCGAGAACGTCGCCGCCGGGCTGAAGCTCAACGGCTCGTACCGTAAGAGCGAGCTCGAGGCCGTCGTCGAGAAGTCCCTCAAGGGCGCCAACCTGTGGAACGAGGTCAAGGACCGGCTGAACAAGCCGGGCGCCGGGCTCTCCGGTGGTCAGCAGCAGCGGCTGTGCATCGCCCGCGCCATCGCGGTCGAGCCCGATGTGCTGCTGATGGACGAGCCCTGCTCGGCGCTCGACCCGATATCGACGCTCGCCATCGAGGACCTGATCGGTGAGCTCAAGGAGCGCTTCACGATCGTCATCGTGACGCACAACATGCAGCAGGCGGCGCGCGTCTCGGACCGTACGGCCTTCTTCAACCTGGCCGGCGTCGGCCAGCCCGGCAAGCTCATCGAGATCGACGAGACCGAGCGGATCTTCTCCAACCCGTCGGTGCAGGCGACCGAGGACTACATCTCGGGCCGCTTCGGCTGACCAGACTCCTCGCCGCACTATGGGCGAGGACAGAACGTCCTGCGGTGCTGCATGGCGGTGCCACCGCAAGACGAAGGGCCCGCCCCTGGCTCCCGGGGGCGGGCCCGCTTTTGCGTGTCTGCTTCGTGTATCCGCTTCGTGAATCCGCGTGCGGCGGTCGGCCGGAGCGCGTGCGGCGGTCGGCCCTGAAACGTACGCCGGTCAGCCGAAGGCCAGGTTGACGATCCAGTAGCTGAGCGCGGCGACTCCGGCCGCCGCGGGCATGGTGATGAACCAGCCGAGGATGATGTTCTTCGCGACCCCCCAGCGGACCGCGCTCACCCGCTTGGTCGCCCCCACACCCATGATCGCCGAGGTGATCACATGGGTGGTCGAGATGGGCGCCTGGAACATGAACGACGCCGTGTACATGACCCCGGCCGCCGTGGTCTCCGCCGCGAACCCCTGCGGCGGGTCCAGCTCGATGATCCGCCGTCCCAGCGTGCGCATGATGCGCCAGCCGCCCGCGTAGGTGCCGAGCGACAGCATCGCGGCGCAGGAGATCTTCACCCACACCGGAATCGCGTCGCCTTCGTCCTCGACACCCCCGATGACCAGGGCCATCACCACGACACCCATGGTCTTCTGGGCGTCCTGGAGACCGTGGCCGAGCGCCATGGCCGCCGCCGAGACGGTCTGCGCTATCCGGAAGCCGCGCTTGGCCTTGTGCGGGTTCGCGTCACGGAACAGCCAGAGGATGATCACCATCACGAAGTAGCCGAGCACCAGGCCGACGATGGGAGAGAGGACCATCGGGATGACGACCTTCTCCAGCACCCCGTCCCAGTGGACCGTGCTCGCCCCCGCCAGCGCCGCGCCGACCAGCCCGCCGAACAGGGCGTGCGAGGAGGAGGACGGCAGACCGTAGTACCAGGTCACCATGTTCCAGGTGATCGCGCCGACCAGCCCGGCGAACAAGATCATCATGCCTTGGCCGCCGGTGGGGGTGGCGATCAGGCCCTCACTGACGGTCTTGGCGACACCGCTGCCGAGGAAGGCACCCGCGAGGTTCATCACGGCGGCCATCGCGAGCGCCGCCCTGGGGGTCAGCGCCCGGGTGGAGACCGAGGTCGCGATGGCGTTGGCCGAGTCGTGGAAGCCGTTGGTATAGGTGAAGAAGAGCGCGACCGCGATGGTCACGACAAGCGCGAAGGTGTCCATGCCCGGGCTCAGGACTCCTTGACGGCGATGGTCTCGACCGTGTTGGCCACATGCTCGAAGGCGTCGGCCGCTTCCTCCAGCACATCGACGATCTGCTTGAGCTTGAGCACCTCTATGGCGTCGTACTTACCGTTGAAGAGGTGGGCCAGGAGCTTGCGGTGGATCTGGTCCGCCTGGTTCTCCAACCGGTTGACCTCGATCCAGTACTCGGTGAGGTTGGTCATGGTGCGCAGATTCGGCATCGCCTCGGCGGTCAGCTCGGCCGCCCGCGCCAGCACCTCGATCTGCTGCTCAACCCCCTTGGGCAGCTCGTCGACCTGGTAGAGGACGACCAGGTCGACGGCCTCCTCCATGAAGTCCATGATGTCGTCGAGGGACGAGGCCAGGCGGTAGATGTCCTCACGGTCGAACGGCGTGATGAAGGAGGAGTTCAGCTGGTGGAAGATCGCGTGTGTGGCGTCGTCCCCCGCGTGCTCCGCGGCCCTCATCCGCTCCGCGATCTCGGCACGAGCGGAGGAGTCCGCCCCGAGCAGTTCCATCAGGAGCTTGGAGCCGGTCACGATGTTGTCCGCGGACGCGGCGAACATGTCGTAGAAGCTCGTCTCCCTGGGGGTCAGACGAAAGCGCACTGGGGATCCTCGGAGGCAGCGGATGGGGACTCGTCGATGCTAGGCGCATCTTCCGGCCACGGTAACCGGCGATCCCAGTGTCGCCCATCGTGCAGAGTGCTCAGCACGGGGGCCCGGTTCGACCAGAAAAGCCGGTACCATATACCCACTGGGGGTATATGCGGACATTGCGTAATCAACGGGAGGACGCCATGACGACCACGGCAGCCGACACCACCGCGCCCACCGACGGCGACGAGCGGGGCCAGACGTCCGGGCATACTTCCGCCCAGGAGTCCGTACCCCACGGTGGCCATGGATACGCCAAACAAAAGGATCAGCACCTCAAGCGTTTGCGCCGGATCGAGGGCCAGATCAGGGGACTGCAGCGGATGGTCGAGGAAGACGTCTACTGCATCGACATACTCACCCAGGTCTCGGCCGGCACCAAGGCACTGCAGTCCTTCGCCCTCCAACTGCTCGAGGAGCATCTGCGCCACTGCGTCGCCAGCGCGGCCGTGGAGAGCGCGGCCCAGGGGGAGACGGAGGGCACGAGCGAGGTCGACGCCAAGGTGGCCGAGGCCACGGCGGCCATCGCCCGGCTGCTGCGGACCTGAGCCCGTACCGGCACGGCCCGTCCCGGGCGCGGATATGACCGCAGTCGGGCGCAGACAGGGCCGCTCGCCGGACGGGGCCGCTGGGCACCCGCCGGCGAGACGGCGACTCCGCTACGGAGCGTCCGGGACCCCGGCCTCCGGGGCGCCCGTCGATTCCTCGGCACCCCTTGCGTCCTCGGCGCGATCAGCGTTATTGACCCCCTTGGTCCGCTTGACGCCGTTGGCACCCTTGGTCCCATTAGCGCCCTTGGCACCCTTGGCTCCCTCGGCCGAATCTGATCGGTCGGCCTGCACCCGGAGCACCTCGTCGATACGGTCCGTACTGAGCCTGTCCTCGTCCGCGCTCGACGCAGCGATCATCAAGTCACCATAGAGATCGATTTCGACGAGGGCCACGGGGTCCGGGCCCGACGAGCCGCGACGCGCAACCACGTGTTTCACCTCCTCCAGCGAGCACCTGCGAGCACTTTCGAGCAGCGGCTTCCCAGCGTAGGGATCGGTACACACTCCGCGCATGGCACGGATGGGCCATTTCGAAGGGTAAAGCAGGCCCCTCCGACTACTTCTGAGGTGATCCGACCTTTCCTGTGTAGATATCCGTGGGCTTGGGGAGCTCGATCACGGCCGGCGCCCCGAAGTCGTACAGCTCCGTCGTCGAGGCGACGCCCACCGCACCGCGCCGCCCGGCGGCGTCCGGCCCCGCCGTCGCCTCCTGGCCGTCGGTCCGGCTGCTCACCGTGAACCGGTGCCGCACCTCGCGCAGCCGGCCGAGCCCGTCGAGATACGCGTCGAAGGTCACCGTGTTCTCGCCGAACCCCCTCGCCGCGGCCACCAGCGACCCCCGCGCGCCCTCCGACGCGACCCGGGCCGCCCGGCCGATGTCGGTGATGCCGCGATAGTGGCGCACCAGATCCCCGTCGAGCCCCTCCTGGCCGACCAGGCTGGCCTTCCGCACCCCGCGCAGCAGTTCGGCGGCGGTCAGCGGATCTGTGGCCCCGCCGGTGACGAGATTGCCGTCGGGAATGTCCGTCGTATCCACCCGCACCCACTTATCGCGGGGAATGCCCGCCCCGCGATTGCGCATGAAAAGCGCTCCGGAGGCCAGGAGTTCGGTGATCGGCGCATGCTCGGCGGCCCCCATCGCGTCCCTCGGCAGCAGCAGCCGCAGCCGACCCAGCCGCTTCTCGAAGTCGTACGCACCGCTGCCGCGGATAGACACGCGGGTGCCGCCCGTCGCCGTCTCCATGGTGGTGCGGACCCGCGAGCTGCCCGATCTGACCAGCACGTCCGCGGCCCGGTGCAGCACCGTGACCGCGCTCTCCCGCGCCGTGCCGCCGGGGCGTTCATCGGCCGCGGTCTCGGTGGAACAGCCGCTGACGCCCGCCAGCGACACGGCCAGCAGGCCGCCCGACACGACACCGGCGACCGCTCTCACCCGTCTCCGTACGCCGAGCCCGCGCTGCTGGAACTCCATCGACCGCCGACCCCCTGGCCACGCTCGTCCACGCTTGATACTTGTTCGTTTAACGATCAGGACCGGTGGCCCGTCACGGCCCGGTAGCGTGGTCATGTGCTCGACTCAGGCGACATAGGCCCCGGCCAGGACCGCACCACCACCGTGGAGAAGGGCTCCTTCTCCATCGCCCGCTGCACCTGCGGCTGGTACGGTCCGGCCCGTCGCGCCAGAGGCACCGCCCGCGACGACGCGGCGGCTCATGCGACGGCCCGTCACTCCCCGTCCGACACAAGCGATTCATCGGACTCGTCCGATTAGTGGGGCTTGTCCGTCCCCCGACAACACTTCGGCAACGAGCGGAACCACATCCCCCGGTCCCTCCCTCTGACCCAGGGACCGGGCCGGCTCCGCGGTGGCCCGGTCGACGGTTGAGAACAGCGTCGACAGGGAGGGGACACCGCCATGAACCGGCGGACACTGCTGGCAGCGGGCACGGGGCTGACGGCCACCGCCACATGGGCCACCGCGTGCGACGACGACGCGGGAAAGGCCGGCGGTGACGGGACCTCCGCCGACTCCGCCTCCTCCTCGGCGCCGGACGCCCATTCGGCCTCCGCGAGCGGCAGGCGCGGCGCCGTCGACGGCAAGCCGAAGTCCGCCGACTGGAGCGCGCTCGGCAAGGACCTGCAGGGCGACCTGGTGCGCCCCGGCGACTCCGACTACACCTCCGCCAGCCGGCTCTACAACACCCGGTTCGACCATCTGCGCCCAGCCGCCGTCGCCTACATAGAGAACACCTCGGACATCTCCGCCTGTCTGGACTTCGCCCGCCGCCATGGCGCCCCCGTCGCCATCCGCAACGGCGGTCACTCCTACGCCGGGTGGTCGAGCGGCGACGGCCGTCTCGTCATCGACGTCTCCGCGCTCTCGTCGATCCGTACGACCTCCGGGGAGGCGCGGATCGGTGGCGGTGCCAAGCTCATCGACGTCTACACCTCACTCGGCACCCGCGGGGTCACCGTCCCCGGCGGTTCCTGCCCGAGCGTCGGCATCTCGGGGCTGACCCTCGGCGGCGGCCACGGTGTGGTCTCCCGGGCGTACGGCCTGACCGCCGACAGCCTTACGGGCGCGACGATCGTCACCGCGGACGGTAAGGCCCTCGAGGTCTCCAAGAACCGCGAGGCCGATCTGTTCTGGGCGCTGCGCGGCGCGGGCAACGGCAACTTCGGCGTCGTCACCGAACTGCGGTTCCGTACGCATGAGGCGGCCGACGGCGTGACTTGCTATATGTCATGGCCATGGTCTAAGGCCACGAAGGTGCTGAGCGCCTGGCAGAAGTGGGGCCCGGACCAGCCGGACGAGATCTGGTCGGCGCTGCATCTGTCCGCCGCCCCCGGGGGCACCCCCACCATCTCCATAAGCTGCTTCTCGCTCGGCACCTACAGCGCGCTGCAGAACGCGGTGGACCGGCTCGCCGACGGACCGGGCGGCCCCGGCCCGTCCGCACAGGTCAGCCTGCGCCGCCGGGGCTACGTCGACGCCATGCGGATGTACGCGGGCTGCGGCGACACCTCCACGACCAACTGCCATCTGCCGGGCGACAAGCCCGGCCACAGCACCTCCGGGGTGCTGAATCGCGAGACCTACGCGGCGCGCTCGGACTTCTACGACCGCTCGCTGAGCCAGGCGGGCGTACGGGCGATGCTCGACCAGGTGGAGCGCTACGGGCGGCGCACCGGCGGCGGGGGCGCGGTGAGCATCGCGCTGACCGCGCTCGGCGGGGCGGTCAACCGGGCCTCGCCCACGACCACGTCCTTCGTCCACCGCCGCTCGCGGTTCCTCGCCCAGTACACCGCGTCCTGGGCGGCGAGCGGCTCGGGCACCGCGGGCAACGCCTGGCTGGACGGGGCCCATACGGCGATGCGGCGGTACGCCTCCGGCGCGGCGTACCAGAACTACACGGACGCGTCGCTGAAGGACTGGCGCTCGGCCTACTACGGCTCGGCCGCCGACAAGCTGACGCGGCTGAAGAAGCGTTACGACCCGGACCGGCTCTTCGACTTCCCACAGGCGCTGTGAGGCCGTTCGCCGTGCGGTGACGACGGCGACCGCGGCCGCAGGGACGACCAGAGGGTTACCGAGCGGCCGGAGACGTGGGGACGCGGATGCGACGAAGGCCCGGCAGCCGCCGGGCCTTCGTCGCATCCGTAAGGAGGCCATCAGGCGTATCCGTAAGGGAGCCGCTAAGCCGCCAGATCCTTGTTCCCGTGGTCGCCGCCCGCTGAGCGGGACTCGGAGAGTTCCGCACACGCCCCGTCCGCGCCCTGGTCGGCGGCGGCGGGCTCGGCCCGTATCAGCCGGCCGACGCGCGAACTCGCGATCGCCGTGGTCAGCGGTGTCAGCAGCATCATCGCGAGCGGCGCCAGCAGCAGCGTGACCGCCGTCCCCAGGGCGAACCCGCCGATCACATCGGTCGGGTAGTGGACCCCCATATAGACGCGGCAGAACCCTTCCAGCAGCGCGAGCCCTATCGCGGCCACCCCGTAGGCGCGGTGGGCCATGAAGACGCCGACGGCAACCGCCATGGTCAGCGTCGCGTGGTCGCTGACGAACGAGAAGTCGGTCTTGCCCGCCACCAGGACGTCGAGCCCCTGGTGGTCCTTGAAGGGCCTCGGCCGCTCGACGAAGCCGCGGATCGGGATGTTGGCGAACAGCGCCAGCCCGGCGGCCAGCGGGGCCCACACAAGCCCGGCGACGGCGGACGGCGCCTCCTGCGGCCGCTTCCGCACACTCCACCAGGCGGCCAGGGTCACCAGGGCGAGCCCGATGATGATCCCGTACTCGCCGACGAACTCCATGACGCGGTCGAACCAGTGGGGGGCGTCCTTCGCCAGCCCGTTGATGTCGTAGAGAAGGCTGACATCGGGGTTCGACCCGTCCAGCGCGAGTCCAGCCATGTGCCGTAGCCCCTTATCTCTTGCCTGTCACTACGTGCAGCTGCCGACCCCCCGTAATGCCTTGCGATCCGTGGCATCGCGACCGGCGCCGGAGAGTCCGCCGTCGATCCACGCTGATCCACGCTCCGATCCACCTCCAGGGAACTCCCTCTTCTCGCCGGGGGTTCCGTACTCCACCCAACGATCACCGGGACGTTATCGAAGGGTGACCGATCGTCGCAGCTCAGGGGGAATCCTTACGCGGAGTTCGCCCGCGGCAGCGCTTTCGCGCCATCTTGAGTCACCCGTGTAGCACCGATGTAGTCCGGCGAGTCGATCTTGTCAAAACGGATCACCGCACCGGTGTAGGGCGCGTTGATCATGTAACCGCCGCCCACATACATCCCCACGTGGTGGATCGATCTCGGGTCGTCGAGGTCATAGGCGAAGAAGACCAGGTCCCCGGGGAGTAGCTCGTTCCGCTTGGGGTGGGGTCCGGCGTTCCACTGGTCGTTGGCGACGCGCGGCAGGTCGATCCCGACCGTCTTGTACGCCGCCTTCGTCAGCCCCGAGCAGTCGAACCGCCCGCCCTCCTCCGGCGTGCCGTTCCCGCCCCACAGATAGGGCTTGCCGAGCTGCTTCTGCGCGAAGTAGATCGCCCCGGCCGACTGCTGGGAGGGCTGGACCTTCTGGATCGGCGCCTCGAAGCTCTTGGCGAGGGTGGTGATGGTCTTCACGTAGTTCTGGGTCTCGCGGTAAGGCGGCACCCCGCCGTACTTGATCACGGCATAGGCGCCCGCGTTGTACGAGGCCAGCATGTTGTGCGTCTGATTGCCCGGCACATCCTTGACGTACTTGGCGAGCGAGCAGTCATAGGCCGCCGCCGACGGGATCGCGTCCTGGGGGTCCCAGATATCCCTGACGCCGTCCTTATTGCCGTCGACCCCGTGCGAGGCCCAGGTGGCGGGGATGAACTGCGCTATCCCCTTGGCGTTGGCCGGGCTCTGCGCCTTCGCGTTCCAGCCGCTCTCCTGGTAGAGCTGCGCGGCGAGGAGCGCGGGATTGATGGCGGGGCAGGAGTTCCCGTACTGCTGGATCAGCGGTTCGTACGAGGAGGGAACGGAGCCCTTCGCCAGCCCGACGGCCTTACCGCCCGCACCGCCGATGAGATCCGCCGCGACCATATAGGTGCCGACGACGAGCAGCGCGACGAAGGAAAAGGAGACTCCGATACCGACACTGACACCCAGCCAGACCTTACGCACCCGGCCATCCTCCCCCATCCGCCCGCGATGCGAACGCGTTTACGTCCCCACGGCGAAAATCAGCCGCTCCCCAGCCGAAACCATACGGCGGGCCGCCGACGCGCGCCCCCTTATGCGCCGCCCACCCGCCCCGCGCGCCTCACCGCTCCGCCCAGGCCGCCACTCGCGGAGTCGCGCAACGCGTAGAGTCCAGCCGTCCGAGCACCACGACCCTGGGGGCCGCAGATGACACGGCGCGACTGGCAAGAGCTCGACTGGCAGCGGGCCGCACCCGCCGACAGCGAGGAGGGCCGCGCCTACCTCGAGGTGGCCGAGGGCCCCGACGACCAGATCATGATGCGCGAGAGCAACGACCCGGAGACCGTCGTCGTCACGACCCGGACCAAGTGGGAGGCGTTCATCAAGGGCGTCAAGGCGGGCGAGTTCGACGACTTCGCCGACCTCGCGGAGACCGACGAGCCCACGGGGAAGTGAGCGGCCGATGGCCCTTCACCGATGCCCCTCTGGCTCTCACTGACGGCCTTCACCGCCGGTCCTCACCGCCGGTCCTCACCGATCGTTGCCCGACGCTCACCCGCGTGATACACAGAGTGACCATACGACACTCCGCTGACACGCCTCACACGTCCGCCAGACGGCCGTGTCCCACAACACGCACGAGATCCGCCAAGAAATGCCGCCAAGTCGACATGCGGAAGCGGATTCATCAGCGAAGATAGAGGCTGACCCACGCCATGCCGGCGGGGGGACACAACAACCCACAAGGGGCGGTGAGTTCATCATGTTCCTAGCGGCCGAAAAGGGCGACATCAACACCATCATCGGTGGAATCGCCCCAGACTGGGGCCCGTTCGGCAGTCTGGGCAGCGAGGCCCGCGTCATGATCGAGGTCGTGATGGCGGTCGCACTGCTGCTGTGCTTCGGCATCGCCATCTGGGGCGCGGCCAAGCAGCGGATCGGCGCGACGGCCCTGCGGGACACCTTCAGCGCGGAGCAGGGCAAGGGGCTGATCGTCGCCGGCCTGACCGGTGTGTTCATCATCGGATCACTGGGCACGCTCTTCACGATCGTGTACGGCATGGCCATCTAGCCGCGCCCCCGCCCGCCTCCGAGCCGCCCCCCTGCGCGGGGCGCACACCCCTGGCCGCAAGCCCCCGCTCCCGATTCCCCCTACCGGTCCCCCACCCCGTACCCGAGGCTGCTCCCTGATGCCCGCTCCCGCTCACCACGCTGAGGACGTGTCAGCTTGATGTCCACTCACACCAGCGCGCCCGAGCGTCAGTCCTCGCCGTTACCGTCGTATGCGGGTGACGGAAGAGGGACCATGGATGACGCGGCCGGCACGATCGGCAGGCTCGGCGGGATCAGCAGTCTCGGCAGGCTCGGCACGGGTGAAGGGGCGTACGCAGGATGAGTCTCGGCGGCGACGACGGATACGGCGGTGACTACGAGGGCCATGAGGCGCGCCGCGGCCGCGGCGCGGCCCCTGGAGATCACCTGACGCGCACCCGCCTGCCCGAGGGCGACGGCGACCCATACGGCCCGCCCCGCCGAGCCCCCGGCCGCGCCGGCAAGCCCAGCCGCAACCTGATCACCGTGGTCAGCGTCGTCGTCCTCCTCCTCGCGGCCATCGCCTTCGTCAACCGCGGCAGCGGCGGCAAGGACGGCGACTCCAGCAGCGACGACACCGGCGGCACCGGCACCGAAGCCCGCCCC
Organism: Streptomyces sp. 11-1-2; assembly: GCF_003595545.1. NCBI lineage: Bacteria > Bacillati > Actinomycetota > Actinomycetes > Kitasatosporales > Streptomycetaceae > Streptomyces > Streptomyces sp. 11-1-2. The sequence goes on along the minus strand of NZ_CP022545.1, from coordinate 6,216,131 downwards.
ACCGCCCCCACGGGCGAGCGCCCGGTCGACGGCAAGAACAACACCACGGGCATCGCCTCGGGCTTCGCCAAGTCGGAACAGGGAGCCCAGAGCGCGGCGGCGAACTATGCGGTGGCGCTGGGGTCCGCCGATATGTACAACCGCGACCGCCGCCATGAGATCGTCCCCCAGATCTTCACCAGCGCTGCCGCCGGCCGGCTCCAGAGCAGGCTCGACAAGGCCTACTCCGAGGCATCCCTGGAGAGAATCGGCCTGGACGCGAACGGTAAGGCGCCCGACGGCATGACCTACGTCTCGCGTACCGCCCCCGTGGGCACGAAAGTCGGCAAAGTCTCGGACACCAGCGCGACCGTCGCGGTCTGGTGCACCGGCGTATTCGGCACGGCCGGAGAGGGATCGAAGAACCCGGTCACCAACGACTGGTTCACCCTGACGCTCAAGCTGCGGTGGGTGAACAACGACTGGAAAGCCGAGAGCTATTCGCAGAAGGCTGGTCCGGCACCGGTCAACAGCGACCGCACCGCGTCCACGGCCGATGAGATCGCCAAGGCAGTCGAGCAGTACGGAGGGTTCACCTATGCCCGCTAGCCCCCGCCGACGCGCTCTCACCCTCGCCGGAGCCCTGGCTTCCGTGCAGACGGCCGCTATCCTCCTGGCCAGCCGCGCTGCGGCGGCACCGAGCCCCACCCCGACCCCGTCGGACGACGGTCACTGCGGCGACATCATCGGCCCCGCACCCTGCGGTAAGGATTCCGGCGGCTCCAGCGGCCCCCCCGACCCCTCCAACCCCTTGGACCCCGCCGCCTCCCTCGCCCGCGGCTGCGCCGACGCCGCCTCCTGGCTCATCGGCAAGCTCTCCAAGCTGGTCAAGGAGACGGCCACCGTCGACTTCACCAACGAGGCCTTCCTCCGCCAGTACGCCGTCGTCTTCGCCGCCTCCACCGTCCTCACCCTCATCCTCTGGCTCCTCGCCGTCGCCAAGCGCGCCATCCGCGGCGTCCCCCTCGGCGAGGCGCTCTCCGAAGCCATTGGCTTCCTCTGGCTGACGGTCCTGGCCTCCGCGTTCACCCCTCTCATCCTCTATACGGTCGTCACCGCGACCGACGCCGTCACCGAAGCCATCGCCTCCGGCACCGGTGCGGACAACGACGCCTTCTTCGGCTCCTTCGCCCAGGCGCTCAAGCGGGACGAGGACATCGGCGGCGGCCCGATCATGCTCATCGTCGTCTCGCTTGTGACGATCCTCGCCGCCGGCGTCCTCTGCCTCGAGCTCGTCATCCGCGCCGCCCTCCTCTACGTGGGCGCGCTGCTCGGCACCGCCGTCTACTCGGGCCTCGTCGACAAGAACATGTGGGGGCATGTGCGCCGCTGGGCCGGGATCATGATCGCCGTGATCCTCGTCAAGCCGGTGATCATGATCGTGCTGGCCCTCGCCGGCGCGCTCTCCACCTCCGGTGACAAGCCCGATGCCTTCTCGGCCGTCGTCTCCGGCCTGTCCATCATCATCCTCGCCATCTTCGCCAGCGCGATGATCTACCGCTTCGTACCCGGCTTCGGCGACGAGATCGTCAAGGCCCGCAGCGCCAGCTCCGACCCCGCGTCCCGCCAGGCCGCCGCCGTCATCACGTCCCCCGCGGCCCTGGTGAAGCAGGGCATCAACGCCCACAGCGCCCGCGGCGGAGGCGAGACCGGTGGGGGCGGCGGCGCCCCGGGGCAGGCCAAGCCCGCCAACCCCGTCTCCGGCGGCGTGGCGGCCCACAGCACCCGCACCAGCGGCGGAGGCGGAACCTCGGGCGGCGGGGGCGGCGGCCCCGCGCCCGCCAGCCGCACCGGCCACACCGGAGGCTCCCGCGGCGGCTCCGCCACCAACCGCGGCTCCGGCAACAACTCGGGAGGTGACCGGCGGTGACGATCGACGCCCAGTCGCACCCCATCGCGCCCCGTCGCACATATCTGATCGGGCGCCCCCGCCCGAACGCGGTCGTCGGCAAGAACCGCGAGACCGGGGAGATCGCACTGATCATCGGGGGAGCCTTCATCGGAATGATGTGCGGCCTGCTGGTGCAGGTGCTGATGTTCCGCATCGTCGCCCTGGTCGGCTTCCCCACCCTCGCCCTCGCCGCCGTGTACGTCCCGTACAACGGGCGGACGTTCTACCGCTGGTTCGAGATCAACCGCTCCTACAAGCGCAGCGTCCGTAAGGGCACCACCGCCTACCGCTCCGGCGCCACGGAGGCCGGCACCCGCCTCGACGGCCGGGAGATCGAGGTCGGTCCGCCCCCCGGCATCGGCCGGATCAACTGGCTGGCGGCCCCCTTCGGCCCCGACGAGATCGCCGTGCTCCTGCACGCCGACCGCCGCACCGTCACCGCCGCCATCGAGATCGAGGGCCCCGGCGTCGGACTGCGCGACAGCGAGGACCAGGAAGCCCTCGTGGACCGGTTCGGCACTCTGCTCAAGCATGTGGCCAACGGCGACGGTTTCGTGACCCGTCTGCAGATCCTGGCCCGCACCCTCCCCGCCGACCCCGACGCGCACGCCAAGGACGTCGAGCGGCGCGGCGACCACCAGGCCCCCAACTGGCTCAAGGACTCCTACGACCAACTGCAGTCCATGGTCTCCACCTCCTCCGAGCAGCACCGCGCCTATCTCGTCGCCTGTATGCACTACACCCGCGACCTCGCCGCCGAGGCCCAGGCCATCGCGCGCGCCGCCCGCCACAGCGGCGCCGGCCGCCGCATCGACAAGGACGCGGGCCTCGCCGTGGTGATGGCCCGTGAGCTCACCGACATCTGTGCCCGGCTCGCCGAGGCCGACATCCGGGTGCGGCAGCCCCTGGGGCAGGGGCGGCTGGCGTCGCTCGTCCACTCCATGTACGACCCGGACCACCCCATCGACCACATCCAGGCGATGACCAAGCGGAACGCCTGGCCCGCCGAGCTGGACGCCATGGAGCCCACCTACCTCCAGGCCAAGACGCGGGAGTCGAGCACCCGCGAGCCCTGGTGCCACTCCACGGCCTGGGTAAAGGAGTGGCCCATGACGCCGGTCGGGGTCAACTTCCTGGCCCCGCTGCTCGTCCACACCCCCGATGTCATCCGTACGGTCGCCGTCTGTATGGACCTCGAGCCCACCGAGGTCGCCATCGAGCGAATGCTCACCGAGAAGACCAACGACGAGGCCGAGGCCAGCCGCGCCGCGAAGATGAACCGCACCGTCGACCCGCGCGACATCGCCGCCCACGGCCGGCTCGACCAGCGCGGCGAGGATCTCGCCAGCGGCGCCGCGGGCGTCAACCTCGTCGGCTACATCACCGTGTCCTCCCGGTCCCCGGAGGCCCTCGCGCGCGACAAGCGGACCATCCGGGCCTCGGCGGGGAAGAGCTATCTCAAGCTGGAGTGGTGCGACCGCGAGCACCACCGGGCCTTTGTGAACACGTTGCCGTTCGCGACCGGCATCCGCCGATAGAGACGACTGGGACGACAGGGACGATAGGGGCTCCGCAGTGGCCGATCCGATGAGCGCCGTCACCGATGCGTTCACCAGCTTTCTGTTCGGAAAGGTGGAGACGACGCGGCTGCCCGTGCGCACCTCCACCGGCCAGGCGCAGGCCGTCTACCTGCCCACCGCGGCCCCCGGCCTCGGCGACTCCGGCGTGATCATCGGCCGCGAGGTCTACTCCGGCAAGGGCTATATCTACGACCCCTTCCAGCTCTACGGCCAGCAGCTGCCGGCCCCTCACTGGCTGGTGCTCGGCGAGTCCGGAAACGGAAAGTCGGCCCTGGAGAAGACCTACGTCCTGCGTCAGCTGCGGTTCCGCGACCGCCAGGTGGTGGTGCTGGACGCCCAGGGCGAGGACGGGGTCGGCGAATGGAATCTCATCGCCCAGGAGCTGGGGATAACGCCCATCCGGCTCGACCCCATGGCGGCCCTGGACGGCGGTATCCGCCTGAACCCCCTGGATCCGGCGATCACCACGACCGGTCAGCTCGCCCTGCTCCGCACGATCATCGAGGTCGCGATGGGGCACGGGCTCGACGAGCGCTCCGGGTTCGCCCTGAAGGTCGCGCACGCCTACGTCAACGAGACCATCGTCGACCGCCAGCCGGTGCTGACCGACATCGTGGAGCAGCTGCGCCACCCCGAGGAGGATTCGGCGGCGGCGATGAACGTCGATATAGACGATGTACGGGCCTGGGGCCTCGATGTCGCCCTGGTGCTGGACCGGCTGGTCGACGGCGATCTGCGCGGTATGTTCGACGGCCCCACCACGGCTGGAATCGATCTGGACTCACCCCTGATCGTCTTCGACCTGTCCCATATCGATCGCAACTCGATCGCGATGCCGATCCTGATGGCCATCGTGGGCGTCTGGCTGGAGCACACCTGGATCCGTCCCGATCGCAGGAAGCGCATCTTCCTGGTCGAAGAGGCGTGGCACATCATCAATTCCCCCTTCGTCGCCCAGCTCTTCCAGCGGCTGCTGAAGTTCGGGCGACGGCTCGGCCTGTCCTTCGTCGCCGTCGTCCACCATCTCTCCGACGTGGTCGACGGCGCGGCGGCCCGGGAAGCCGCGGCCATCCTCAAGATGGCCTCCACACGGACGATCTACGCCCAGAAGGCGGACGAGGCACGGGCCACCGGCCGCGTCCTGGGCCTGCCCCGCTGGGCCGTCGAAATCATCCCGACGCTCTCCCCCGGTATCGCCGTATGGGACGTCAACGGCAACGTACAGGTCGTCAAACACCTGATCACCGAGGCCGAGCGGCCCCTGGTCTACACCGACCGGGCGATGACGGAGGACGGGCTGGCCGTCCAGATGGCGGCCGAGGCGGAGGCCGAGGAGCGAGCCGCCGCGGCGGTCGAGGCGGAAACCTACGGCGGGCCGTCGTACGGATCAACGGTGGCGTGAGATGGCAGCGGGACAGAACCACGGCGGGCCCGCGGAGCACGGAAGACCTCCGTCCGCGGAAGGCGGCATTCCGGACGGTCTGCTGATCGGCGCCATCGGCCTCCTGCTGGGCACGCTCGGCCTGATGTGGTCGGCGACCGGGCTGGCCGGGCTCTTCGCCCGCGGCGCCTGGCCGGACAACCTGACCTTCATGCGGACACCGGTGGCACTGCGCCATCTGGTGCAGGAGCCCCAGGACCTGGCGGCGGCATGGCCCAGCACCCCGAAGGACCAGCTGTCGGGGTACGGGCTGTTCTGGGGCGTCTTCATCAGTGAGCTGATGGTGCTGATCGTGCTGACGATCTTCGTGATCGGCACACTGGCCCGCTACCGGACGGTCCGCACCCAGCGCCGCGCCGACGCGACCGCCCGCGCGGAGGCGGCGGAGGCGAAACGACTCGGCCTTACGGGCGCGGGCGCCGCCGAGGACGGCTTCGGAACCGGCAACGGTACGAGGAGGGAGCCGGCCCCGGGCACCGAGGCGCCACCCCCGCCCGCACCAGTCCCTGGAAGCGGCCCGGCGTCCGCAGGAGCCGCCTCCGGCGCCGCCAGACCCCCTGAGGGCTCCTCGGCCTCCTGGTCCGAGAGCGCCGCTCCAGGCCACCCCGTCGGGCCCCCGGCACCGGCCGAGGCGGTTGCCGGCAACGGCCTCGTCGCACCCGTCGCCGGTCACCCCCACGACGCCGAGGCCGTCGCCGCTGAGGCGGCCACCGGGACGGGCCACCAGCCGCATCCCCACATCGCCGAGCAGAGAGCCCGCGCGCAGGGCGCCCCCACGGACGGCGCGAGCACACCGCCCGCCCACGACGGTCTGTACGCCCCGCTCGGCCCCGACCCGGTGTCCGCTCAACCGCTCCCCACTCCTCGCACCGACCCGCTGACGGCGGCCGGCCTTCCCGACGGCGAGTTGGCCCAGTCCCGTGTCCTCTTCGGTGCCCAGCGCGGCGAGTCCGCGGCCCACACCGTCCTGGAGGCCTTCGGCCCCGTCCTGGTCGTCACCAGCGATCCCGAGCTCTGGTCCACCACCAAGGACGCCCGCGCCAAGCTCGGCCCCACCCACGTCTTCGATCCGTCCCATCTGCTCGACACTCCCGCCCGGCTGCGCTGGAACCCGGCGTCGGACTGCGGCTCCCGCGATATCGCGGCCTCCCGCGCCGTCGCCCTCCTCGCCCCCGTACGGCCCATGCACGCCATGGACCGGCCCATGGCGGAAGCCGCGGAGACGATGCTCCGCTGCTGGCTGCACGCCGCCGCGGTGGACGGCCGGCCCTTCCGCCATGTGCACCGCTGGGCGCAGGGCAGCTCGGCCCACGAGCCCGTGAAGATCCTCCGTACGCATCCCAAGGCGGCGGGCGGCGCGGCCGGCGAGCTGGAGGCCACGCTCACCGCACACCGTGAACGCCGCGATATGGCCCAGGAGCTGACCGCCCGTGCCCTCGGCGCGCTGTCCTCGATCCACATCCGGGACGCCTGCAATCCGGGCCGCGCCGACACGCTCGCACTGGAGTCATTCGTCGCCGAAGGGGGAACGCTGTATCTGATGGGTGAGTCCATCGAGGACCCCCGAGCCCATCCGGGTGCGATGCCCCTCTTGACCGCACTCGCCTCAGACGTGGTCGAGCACGGCCGGCGCATGGCCGAACGGTCATCCTCCGGTCGGCTCGACCCACCACTGACTCTCGTCCTGGACGACGTCGCCGCTGTAGCGCCGCTCCCGGCGCTCCCCGATCTCCTCACCCAGGGCGCGGCCCAGGGCCTGCCCACACTGGCCCTGATGCGCTCCCAGGAACAAGCACGAGCCCGCTGGCCCCACCGCTCCCTGGTGGGCCAGTAGTCGGGCTGGCCGGGACGGACACCGCGACAGAGGCCCCCGGTCAGCCGTTCCCAGGGTCCCCAGGCCGTGGACAAGAGGCCGCCGTGGCGCATCGTCCGATGGTGCTTACCGAGGCCTCTCTTTCGTGTCTTTCGTGTGCAAGCGGGGACGGATATTGCGGCGAACAACGAGGCGAACGCAAAAAAGCCTCGGTCTCAAGCACTGAATGCTCGGGACCGAGGCTAAAGATTGTTCGGCGGTGTCCTACTCTCCCACAGGGTCCCCCCTGCAGTACCATCGGCGCTGAAAGGCTTAGCTTCCGGGTTCGAAATGTAACCGGGCGTTTCCCTAACGCTATGACCACCGAAACACTATGAAACTGAACCGGAACCACACCCCAAACAAGAAGGGGGGTTCAATACGGTTCATTGCTTCAGAACCAACACAGTGGACGCGAGCACCTGAGGACAAGCCCTCGGCCTATTAGTACCAGTCAACTCCACCAGTTACCCGGCTTCCATATCTGGCCTATCAACCCAGTCGTCTACTGGGAGCCTTAACCCATCAAGTGGGTGGGAGTCCTCATCTCGAAGCAGGCTTCCCGCTTAGATGCTTTCAGCGGTTATCCCTCCCGAACGTAGCCAACCAGCCATGCCCTTGGCAGGACAACTGGCACACCAGAGGTTCGTCCGTCCCGGTCCTCTCGTACTAGGGACAGCCCTTCTCAAGACTCCTACGCGCACAGCGGATAGGGACCGAACTGTCTCACGACGTTCTAAACCCAGCTCGCGTACCGCTTTAATGGGCGAACAGCCCAACCCTTGGGACCGACTCCAGCCCCAGGATGCGACGAGCCGACATCGAGGTGCCAAACCATCCCGTCGATATGGACTCTTGGGGAAGATCAGCCTGTTATCCCCGGGGTACCTTTTATCCGTTGAGCGACGGCGCTTCCACAAGCCACCGCCGGATCACTAGTCCCGACTTTCGTCCCTGCTCGACCCGTCGGTCTCACAGTCAAGCTCCCTTGTGCACTTACACTCAACACCTGATTGCCAACCAGGCTGAGGGAACCTTTGGGCGCCTCCGTTACCCTTTAGGAGGCAACCGCCCCAGTTAAACTACCCACCAGACACTGTCCCTGATCCGGATCACGGACCCAGGTTAGACATCCAGCACGACCAGAGTGGTATTTCAACAATGACTCCACCACAACTGGCGTTGCGGCTTCACAGTCTCCCACCTATCCTACACAAGCCGAACCGAACACCAATATCAAGCTATAGTAAAGGTCCCGGGGTCTTTCCGTCCTGCTGCGCGAAACGAGCATCTTTACTCGTAGTGCAATTTCACCGGGCCTATGGTTGAGACAGTCGAGAAGTCGTTACGCCATTCGTGCAGGTCGGAACTTACCCGACAAGGAATTTCGCTACCTTAGGATGGTTATAGTTACCACCGCCGTTTACTGGCGCTTAAGTTCTCAGCTTCGCCACACCGAAATGTGACTAACCGGTCCCCTTAACGTTCCAGCACCGGGCAGGCGTCAGTCCGTATACATCGCCTTACGGCTTCGCACGGACCTGTGTTTTTAGTAAACAGTCGCTTCTCGCTGGTCTCTGCGGCCACCACCAGCTCAAGGAGAAAATCCCATCACCAGCAATGGCCCCCCTTCTCCCGAAGTTACGGGGGCATTTTGCCGAGTTCCTTAACCATAGTTCACCCGAACGCCTCGGTATTCTCTACCTGACCACCTGAGTCGGTTTAGGGTACGGGCCGCCATGAAACTCGCTAGAGGCTTTTCTCGACAGCATAGGATCATCCACTTCACCACAATCGGCTCGGCATCAGGTCTCACCCCTAAAGAGGAACGGATTTACCTACTCCTCGGGCTACACCCTTACCCCGGGACAACCACCGCCCGGGCTGGACTACCTTCCTGCGTCACCCCATCACTCACCTACTACAGGTCTGGACCGTCGGCTCCACCACTCCCCTCAACTCCGAAGAGATCAGGGCGGCTTCACGGACTTAGCATCGCCTGGTTCGACGTTGGCGCTTCAAAGCGGGTACCGGAATATCAACCGGTTGTCCATCGACTACGCCTGTCGGCCTCGCCTTAGGTCCCGACTTACCCTGGGCAGATCAGCTTGACCCAGGAACCCTTAGTCAATCGGCGCACACGTTTCCCACGTGTGTATCGCTACTCATGCCTGCATTCTCACTCGTGAACCATCCACAACTCGCTTACACGGCTGCTTCACCCGGCACACGACGCTCCCCTACCCATCACAGCGATCGTTAGACCACATGCTGCAATGACACGACTTCGGCGGTACGCTTGAGCCCCGCTACATTGTCGGCGCGGAATCACTTGACCAGTGAGCTATTACGCACTCTTTCAAGGATGGCTGCTTCTAAGCCAACCTCCTGGTTGTCTCTGCGACTCCACATCCTTTCCCACTTAGCGTACGCTTAGGGGCCTTAGTCGATGCTCTGGGCTGTTTCCCTCTCGACCATGGAGCTTATCCCCCACAGTCTCACTGCCGCGCTCTCACTTACCGGCATTCGGAGTTTGGCTAAGGTCAGTAACCCGGTAGGGCCCATCGCCTATCCAGTGCTCTACCTCCGGCAAGAAACACACGACGCTGCACCTAAATGCATTTCGGGGAGAACCAGCTATCACGGAGTTTGATTGGCCTTTCACCCCTAACCACAGGTCATCCCCCAGGTTTTCAACCCTGGTGGGTTCGGTCCTCCACGAAGTCTTACCTCCGCTTCAACCTGCCCATGGCTAGATCACTCCGCTTCGGGTCTTGAGCGCGCTACTAAACCGCCCTATTCGGACTCGCTTTCGCTACGGCTTCCCCACACGGGTTAACCTCGCAACACACCGCAAACTCGCAGGCTCATTCTTCAAAAGGCACGCAGTCACGACCGTGCTCCGAAGAACACGGCGACGCTCCCACGGCTTGTAGGCACACGGTTTCAGGTACTATTTCACTCCGCTCCCGCGGTACTTTTCACCATTCCCTCACGGTACTATCCGCTATCGGTCACCAGGGAATATTTAGGCTTAGCGGGTGGTCCCGCCAGATTCACACAGGATTTCTCGGGCCCCGTGCTACTTGGGAAATACTCAAGCAAGTTGCTGACGTTTCAGCTACGGGGGTCTTACCCTCTACGCCGGGCCTTTCGCATGCCCTTCGCCTACATCAACAATTTCTGACTCACCGACCAGCCGGCAGACCGATCAAAAGCACTCCCACAACCCCGTATGCGCAACCCCTGCCGGGTATCACACACATACGGTTTAGCCTCATCCAGTTTCGCTCGCCACTACTCCCGGAATCACGGTTGTTTTCTCTTCCTGCGGGTACTGAGATGTTTCACTTCCCCGCGTTCCCTCCACATACCCTATGTGTTCAGGTATGGGTGACAGCCCATGACGACTGCCGGGTTTCCCCATTCGGACACCCCCGGATCAAAGCTCGGTTGACAGCTCCCCGGGGCCTATCGCGGCCTCCCACGTCCTTCATCGGTTCCTGGTGCCAAGGCATCCACCGTGCGCCCTTAAAAACTTGGCCACAGATGCTCGCGTCCACTGTGCAGTTCTCAAACAACGACCCGTACCCCGTCACCCACACTCACCGTGCGGTTCACCGGGACCGGCCGAAGGAACAGGCAACTTTCCAGCCCGTACCCTCAGACACCCAACAGCGTGCCCGACACCGTCCACCTGATCCGATCCGCGTTCCACGCCCCAGAGGGCAGTACTAGCGGTCTTCACACGAAGGACTGTGCCGAATAGTCAACGTTCCACCCATGAGCAAACCGTGCGAGACATGCGCTCGCAGTCGGCTATGTGCTCCTTAGAAAGGAGGTGATCCAGCCGCACCTTCCGGTACGGCTACCTTGTTACGACTTCGTCCCAATCGCCAGTCCCACCTTCGACGGCTCCCCCCACAAGGGTTGGGCCACCGGCTTCGGGTGTTACCGACTTTCGTGACGTGACGGGCGGTGTGTACAAGGCCCGGGAACGTATTCACCGCAGCAATGCTGATCTGCGATTACTAGCGACTCCGACTTCATGGGGTCGAGTTGCAGACCCCAATCCGAACTGAGACCGGCTTTTTGAGATTCGCTCCACCTCACGGCTTCGCAGCTCATTGTACCGGCCATTGTAGCACGTGTGCAGCCCAAGACATAAGGGGCATGATGACTTGACGTCGTCCCCACCTTCCTCCGAGTTGACCCCGGCAGTCTCCTGTGAGTCCCCATCACCCCGAAAGGCATGCTGGCAACACAGAACAAGGGTTGCGCTCGTTGCGGGACTTAACCCAACATCTCACGACACGAGCTGACGACAGCCATGCACCACCTGTACACCGACCACAAGGGGGCCCCTGTCTCCAGAGGTTTCCGGTGTATGTCAAGCCTTGGTAAGGTTCTTCGCGTTGCGTCGAATTAAGCCACATGCTCCGCCGCTTGTGCGGGCCCCCGTCAATTCCTTTGAGTTTTAGCCTTGCGGCCGTACTCCCCAGGCGGGGAACTTAATGCGTTAGCTGCGGCGCGGACAACGTGGAATGTCGCCCACACCTAGTTCCCAACGTTTACGGCGTGGACTACCAGGGTATCTAATCCTGTTCGCTCCCCACGCTTTCGCTCCTCAGCGTCAGTGTCGGCCCAGAGATCCGCCTTCGCCACCGGTGTTCCTCCTGATATCTGCGCATTTCACCGCTACACCAGGAATTCCGATCTCCCCTACCGAACTCTAGCCTGCCCGTATCGAATGCAGACCCGGAGTTAAGCTCCGGGCTTTCACATCCGACGCGACAAGCCGCCTACGAGCTCTTTACGCCCAATAATTCCGGACAACGCTTGCGCCCTACGTATTACCGCGGCTGCTGGCACGTAGTTAGCCGGCGCTTCTTCTGCAGGTACCGTCACTCTCGCTTCTTCCCTGCTGAAAGAGGTTTACAACCCGAAGGCCGTCATCCCTCACGCGGCGTCGCTGCATCAGGCTTTCGCCCATTGTGCAATATTCCCCACTGCTGCCTCCCGTAGGAGTCTGGGCCGTGTCTCAGTCCCAGTGTGGCCGGTCGCCCTCTCAGGCCGGCTACCCGTCGTCGCCTTGGTAGGCCATCACCCCACCAACAAGCTGATAGGCCGCGGGCTCATCCTGCACCGCCGGAGCTTTCCACACGCATCCCATGCGGGAGCGTGTCATATCCGGTATTAGACCCCGTTTCCAGGGCTTGTCCCAGAGTGCAGGGCAGATTGCCCACGTGTTACTCACCCGTTCGCCACTAATCCCCGGCCGAAACCGGTTCATCGTTCGACTTGCATGTGTTAAGCACGCCGCCAGCGTTCGTCCTGAGCCAGGATCAAACTCTCCGTGAATGCTTCCGGGATATCCCGGTCACACAGTCACGAGAGCGGAGCAGACCGGAGGAATAATCCAGTCCGCTCACAGCGTCCTCGCTGTGTATTTTTTCCAAAGGAACCTCGTCCGAGATGGACGGGGTATCAACATATCTGGCGTTGACTTTTGGCACGCTGTTGAGTTCTCAAGGAACGGACGCTTCCTTTGAAACCGTTTCACCGGTCTCTCCGGGCGCTTCCCCTCGGTGTTTCCAACCTTACCAGATCCGTTTTCCGTTCCGTTTCCGGTCCGAATTCCGTTTCCGGCCCCCTGTTGGAGCGGGGTCTTTCGCGCCTTCCGGCGTGTCCACTACTTTAGCGGATTCCCCCGGAAGCTCATAATCGAGCTTCCCGATCCGAATTCCGGCATGCCGAAATCCATCCCGATGAGGGACCGTGCAGAAGTGGTTTGCCGCCGGTGCGGCTCAAGTGCCGACCAGAGAACCGTGACGGCTCCGTGGCAGCTCGGAGTACATTACGGATCGCCCGGATCCGTGTCAACACGGCCTACGCCGAATGCCTCAGTCGAGGTTGCTCAGGCGCCCCTCGGCATCGGGCTGTGCCTCCTCCACCCGGCGCAGCACGCGGGTGAGCATCGCGCCGAGGGCTCCACGCTCCTCACTGGAGAGGTCCTGGAGAAGGTCCTCCTCGAAGATCGTGGCCTGACGCATCGCCTCCAGCCACTTCTCCCGGCCGTCGGGGGTCAGCTCGACGATGACGCGGACCCGGTTGTCGGCATCACGCTCACGGGTGACCAGACCTTCATTGACCATGCGGTCGATGCGGTGGGTCATCGCGGCAGGAGTGAGGCCGAGCCGCTTGGCCAGGTCTCCGGGGCCCAGGCGGTAGGGAGCCCCGGACAGGACGAGCGCCTTGAGGACCTCCCACTCGGAGTTGCTGATCCCCAGCCTGGCCGACTGGCGGCCGTAGGCGACGTGCATGCGCCGGGTGAGCCGGCTGAGCGCGCTGACGACCTGCTCCACCTGGGGGTCCAGGTCCTGGAACTCGCGCTGATAGGCCGCGATCTGCTCCTCGAGGCTCAGCAGGTCGTCCGCATCGGGGGTCTCCGCCATGGTGAACAGCATGACACGAAAGTCATTGGCGCTGAAGTCCTTCACTCTGTACTCTTAACGATTGAAGTTTAGGTTCGAAGTCTTCAGATGTCGATCCTCCGGGCTGACCCGCAGGTCAGGCCCGTTCTCTCTTGACCCTTCTCGACCTAGGTAGGTGAGTGTGACCACCGCGATGGGCGCAGCGCTGCGCCGTATCCAGCTGGGCAACGCGCTGAGCGCGTTCGGCAACGGCTTCACGGTCCCGTTCCTCTTCGTCTATGTGGCGCAGGTGCGGGATCTCGGTTCGAACACCGCGGGCGTGGTGCTCGCGACGTTCGCCGTGGCCGCGCTTGCCGTGCTGCCCTTCATCGGTCGGGTGATCGACCGGCGAGGGCCGCTGTCCGTTGCCGTCGCGGGCGCGGTCGCCGCCGCTGTCGGATCGATGGGGCTCGGGCTGGCGGCGAACGAGCCGCTGGTCATCGCCGCGGCCGGAGTGCTGGGCGCGGGCATCGCGGCCATACAGCCCGCGCTGGCCACGCTGATCGTCTGGTGCTCGACGCCGATCACCCGGTCGCGGGCCTTCGCCACCCAGTTCTTCCTCGGCAATCTGGGCCTCGGCGTCGGTGGGCTGCTCGGCGGGCTGCTGGTGGACACCTCCGCGGCCTCGAGCTTTGTGCGGCTCTTCGCGATCGACGCGGTGATGTTCCTGGTGCTCGGCGCCGCGGTCGCGACCGTAAGGCTGGCGAAGACACCGGTGTTCGACGACCCGGTGCCGACCGCCGATGAGCACCTCGGCGGCACCGGCGGCGGCTGGCGTTCGCTGCTCGGCGATCGGGCCATGGTGCAGCTCTGTGTGCTGGGCTTCGTGATGTTCTTCGCCTGCTACGGCCAGTTCGAGTCCGGGCTGTCGGCGTTCGCGGTGGATGTCGCCCGCATATCGCCGTCGATGCTGGGCATCGCTCTGGCCGCGAACACGGCGGCGATCGTGCTGGCGCAGTTCGTCGTGCTCAAGCTGGTCGAGCGGCGGCGGCGCAGCCGGGTGATCGCGCTGGTCGGGCTGGTCTGGACGGTGGCGTGGTGCGTCGCCGGATCCGCCGGGCTGGTGCCCGGGAGCCAGGCCGTCGGCATCACGGCGATCGTCTCGGCGTACGCGCTGTTCGGGCTCGGTGAGGCGATGCTGTCGCCGACCGTCGCGCCGTTGGTCGCCGATCTGGCGCCGTCGTCGGCACTCGGTCAGTACAACTCGGCGTTTGCGCTGGTCAAGCAGCTGGCCCTAGCGGTGGGTCCGGCGGTCGGCGGGCTGATGGCCGGTGCCGGGCTTTACGGGACGTACATCGTGACGCTGATCGTCTGCTCGCTCGGCATCACCGCCCTCGCGCTGAGGCTCGGCAAGTGGCTCACGGCCGAGCAGGACAATCCGCTGCGGGCGGTCGCCGGTGCCGCGGTGCCCGCGCCGCGGGCGGCCGCCTCGGACGAGGTGACCACCGCGGCCTGACCCACCGGCCATTCCGCCATCGCCCTGGCGCGGCGAAGGAGCCAGTCGGCTCCGCCGTGCCAGGGCGATGTGTTTGTTCGGGGTCAGCGCTGCCCTCGTCGGGCCAGTACCGCCGGGACGCTCCGTGGAGCTAGCCCGTCGGCAGGGCGAATTCGCACCACACCGCTTTGCCGCCGCCCGGTGTGCGGCGTGAGCCCCAGGAGGAGGCGATGGTCGCGACGATCGAGATGCCGCGTCCGGCCTCGTCCACCGGTTCGGCCCGGCGGCGGCGCGGCAGATGCTCATCGCCGTCCGTCACCTCGATGATCAGGCGTCGGTCGGTACGACGCAGCCGCAGTCGCATGGGCGGTGTGCCGTGCTGGAGGGAGTTGGCGACGAGCTCGCTGGCGGCGAGCACGCCCAGATCGCGCAGTTCCATGGGGAAGCGCCAGCTGGCGAGAACCCCGGAGGCGAAGGCCCGGGCGCGCGGTGCGGCTTCCACCCCGCCGAGGAGCTCCAGCGCGGCGTTGTGGAAGAGCTCGGCGTCATGCCCCGTACGGGCGGGGTGCTGGAGGACCAGCACCGCCACATCGTCGTCGTGCTCCGCGGTGATGCCCAGGGCCCTGATGAGGCGGTCGCACATCACCTGGGGCGAGCCGGTCGCGCCCGCGAAGACGCGCTCGAGCGCGGCCACACCGTCGTAGATGTCCTTGTCCCGCCGCTCCACCAGGCCGTCGGTGTAGAGGACCGCGCTGGCGCCGGGGCCGAGCGGGACCGAGCCGGTGGTGTGGAGCCAGCCGCCGGTGCCGAGCGGGGGCCCGGTGGGCTCGGAGGCGCGGCGCACGGTGCCGTCCGGGTCGCGGACCAGGATCGGCAGATGGCCCGCGGAGGCGTAGACGAGGCGGTTCTCGTTGGGGTCGTGGACGGCGTAGACGCAGGTGGCGATCTGGTGGGGGTCGATCTCGGCGGCCAGGCCGTCGAGGAGCTGCAGGACCTCGTGCGGCGGAAGGTCGAGCCGGGCGTAGGCCCGGACGGCGGTGCGCAGCTGGCCCATGACGGCGGCGGCCCGCACACCGCGGCCCATGACGTCGCCGATGACGAGGGCGGTGCGGCCGGCGCCCAGGGTGATGACGTCGTACCAGTCGCCGCCCACCGCCGCGTCCGTGCCGCCGGGCTGGTAGGTGGCGGCGACCCGCAGATCGTCGGGCTGCTCCAGTTCCTGGGGGAGGAGGCTGCGCTGGAGGGTGACGGCGGCCTCGCGCTGGAGGCGCTCGCCGGCGCGCAGCCGCTCCGCGGATTCGACCTGGTCGGTGACGTCGGCGCCGAAGACGAGCACGCCGCGGACGGGCTCGGTGACCGTGCCGGTGGCGGTAGCGGTGGCGACGGCCTCGGTGGCAACCGCCTCCGGCATGACGTCCTTACGGAGGGCGGCTTCCCGGATCGATCCGTCCATCGGCGATCCATCCACCGGGGATCCGTCGACGGTCCCCTCCCCCGCCCGCTCGTCCGCCGGCTGCGCGGGGGCGACGACCCTGGGCGCGGCCATCTCGATCGGGGAGCAGGTGAAGGTGTAGTAGCCGTGGCGCGATCGGCCGGGGCCGGGAGTCGCGCCCTCCTGTCGCGGCCCGGGCGTGGTCGCCTGGCCGCCCGCGGGCACGCGCCGGGACTTGACCGTACGGGGCTTGCCGCTGCGCAGGACCTGGTCCATGAGCGGCAGCAGCCCCAGCTCCGTCAGCTCGGGCAGGGCCTGGCGGGCAGGCGTGCCGGGGGCCCGGGAGCCGAAGAGCTCGACATAGGTGTCGTTGAGGTAGGCGATGCGGTGCTCGGGGCCGTAGACCACCGCGACCAGCGCCGGCACCTGGCCGAGGAGGTCATGGACGGACAGCCCGTCGAGGGTCGGGACGGCGTCGGGCGGCGCGGCGTCGGAAGGGGCGGCAGCGGGAGGCTCGCCGCGCCCCGAGGGGTCGGCGCGCTCGCCCCGGGCCGTCGGGACGGAGCCGCCGCCCGCGGTGGCCGCGGGCTTCGGCCGCCGCGCACCGCGGTCTGCCCGGGCGGCGTTGCGTCGCTGGGTTCGGGGGAGCCGGGCGCTCCAGCGCGTGAAGTTCACTGCGGATTACCTCGTGGGGTGGTGGCTGAGCTGCGCGCCGGAGCGGGATCGGGGAGAGGGGTGCGGGTGCGGGGGACGGCCCCCAGGGGAATGCAGCAAACTTCCGAATCCTCGCGATTGTCACTCTTTGCAGATACGAGCCCACCCATGGTCACACGACCAGTGTGGCCGACCGGACTGACATCCGTGAGACGCCGATCGTGGGAGGGGAGTTCCCGGCTCCGCCCCGATCGGCTCAACTGGACTCGGGATGGCGACCGGTGTCCGCGGCGAGTTTGAACTCGGCGCGCGGGTTCTCCAGCGAGCCCAGCGAGACGATCTCGCGTTTGAACAGCCCCGACAGGATCCACTCGGCCAGCACGCGCGCCTTACGGTTGAACGTCGGCACCCGGCTGAGGTGGTACGCACGGTGCATGAACCAGGCAGGGTAGCCCTTCAACTTGCGCCCGTAGATATGGGCGACGCCTCTGTGGAGCCCCAGGGAGGCCACGGAGCCCGCGTACTTGTGCGCGTAGTCGGTGAGCGGCCGGCCGGCGAGCGAGCCGGCCACGTTCTCGGCGAGGACCTTGGACTGGCGGACGGCGTGCTGTGCGTTGGGGGCGCACTCCGCACCGGGCCGGTCGGCCGTCAGATCGGGGACCGACGCGGCGTCCCCGGCCGACCAGGCGTGCTCCACGCCCTCCACCTGGAGCGCCGCGGTGCATTTGAGTCGGCCGCGCTCGTTCAGCGGCAGATCGGTGGCGGCGAGGATCGGGTGCGGTTTGACGCCCGCGGTCCACACGAGCGTGCGGGTGGGGAAGCGCGAGCCGTCACTCAGTACGGCGATCCGGTCGGCGCAGGAGTCCAGGCGGGTCTCCAGCCGCACGTCGATATTGCGGCCGCGCAACTCCCGGACGGCGTACTTGCCCATTTCCTCGCCGACCTCCGGGAGGATCCGGTTGGTGGCCTCGACGAGGATCCACTTCAGATCCTCGGGGGCGATGTTGTGGTAGTAGCGGACGGCGTACCGGGCCATGTCCTCCAGCTCGCCGAGCGCCTCGACGCCCGCGTATCCGCCGCCGACGAAGACGAAGGTCAGCGCCGCGTCGCGGACCTCGGGGTCCCGGGTCGAGGAGGCGATGTCCAGCTGTCCGAGGACATGGTTGCGCAGGCCGATGGCCTCCTCGACGGTCTTGAAGCCGATGCCGAACTCGGCGAGGCCGGGGACCGGGAGGGCGCGGGAGACGGATCCGGGGGCGAGCACCAGCTCGTCGTAGTGGATGTCGACCGTGCCGGTGCGCTCTTCCTCCGTGGCGAGGGTTCTCACGGTCGCGGTGCGTTTGCCGTGGTGGATCGCGGTGGCCTCGCCGATGATGACCGTGCAGTCGGGCAGGACCCGCCGCAACGGCACGACGACATGGCGCGGTGAGATCGATCCGGCCGCCGCCTCGGGCAGGAAAGGCTGATAGGTCATATACGGCTCTGGGTCGACCACGATGACCTGCACGCCGCCGTGTCTCAGCTCTCGCTTCAGCTTTCGCTGGAGGCGCAGCGCGGCGTACATCCCGACGTAGCCACCACCGACAACGAGAATGCGCACGGGTTCCTTCACCCTCCCATGAGGCACGCGCGACCGCGGTTTGTCCACAGCCCCGACGAATTGTGTGACCGGACGGCTTGGCTCGCCCCGCGGCGCGGAATCGGTTACACGTACGAAATGTCCGCAGGTCAGCCCCTCGAAGTCCGGTGACGGTCGGGGGGCGAGTCAGAAAAAGGCGGTCCTCTGCTCTGATCGGGGGCGTTCTGTCCCGAGCTACCCTCTTCTTTCTTGACCTGGGCTCAACTATGTTCGTACTTCGTCGGGGTTGTGACTGCCTCGACAGTCTGGGCGGGGAGTCTCCGGGGGGAGACGTCATTACCGGGGGATCACTTATGCACCTTCAGGGTTCGTCATGGTCCGCAGCCGTCGCATCGTCAGACGGAAACGGCGGACGGAACACACCGTTGCGCGTGGACGCGCAGCGCAATCTGGAGCACGTCCTGCGGGCGGCGCGCGAAGTCTTCGGTGAGCTCGGATACGGGGCTCCGATGGAAGACGTGGCGCGCCGGGCGCGAGTCGGGGTGGGCACCGTCTATCGGCGCTTCCCCAGCAAGGACGTGCTGGTGCGCCGCATAGCCGAGGAGGAGACGGCAAGGCTGACCGATCAGGCGCGGGCGGCGCTGGGGCAGGAGAACGAGCCGTGGTCCGCGCTGGCCCGGTTCCTGCGCACCTCGGTGGCGTCCGGCGCAGGCCGGTTGCTGCCGCCGCAAGTGCTGCGGGTCGGGGTCGATGCGGAGGCCGAGATCCGGCTGCCGCAGCAGCGGCAGGCGGCGTTAGCCGCACCCGGTCAGCCGGAGCTCCGGCTGGTCGAGCGGCCGACCGCACCTGAGGACGAGCCGGACGACTCGGGCGCCGCGGCGCTGCTGGAGGTCGTCGGGCAACTGGTGGAGCGGGCACGGGCCGCGGGCGAGCTGCGCCCGGATGTGGCGGTCGCCGACGTACTGCTGGTGATCGCCACGGCAGCGCCCTCGCTGCC
The DNA here is from genome assembly GCF_003595545.1 of Streptomyces sp. 11-1-2. Lineage (NCBI taxonomy): Bacteria > Bacillati > Actinomycetota > Actinomycetes > Kitasatosporales > Streptomycetaceae > Streptomyces > Streptomyces sp. 11-1-2. The sequence continues at coordinate 6,196,758 of NZ_CP022545.1, read as the reverse complement.
GGACGCGGCGCAGCAGGCGGCGGCGTCGGCCCGGCTGCTGGACATCCTGCTGGACGGGCTGCGGTCGCGCCCCGTGGGGTGACGCCGTCGGCCCTGGAGCGATATCCACGCCCGGCGGGGTGACATCGGCGACGTCCGAGGAGCCGTGCCGGGCGGGGGTGCTTGCCGGCGGGACCGTCCGCGACGGGGTTCGGCGATACGTCGGCCCGGTGGGCGGGGCCCGCAGGTGCTCGCGTTCGTGCGCCGGGGCGGTCGGGGGTGCGTTGCGCCTCCTCCGTACGAGTGACCACACACGACTGTGGGCCGGGGCGCTGCGCATGCGCGTGCGTGCGTCCGCGTCAGCGGGCGGGCGGGCGGCGGTGCGGCTCCCCGGTCGGCCGTCTCGGCTTGGATGTCGGGCCTGGCTTGGATGTCGGGCCTGGCTTGGATGTCGGGCCTGGCTTGGTCGTCGGTTTCGGCCCGCTCGACGGCCTCGGCCTAGGCCTCTGCCTGGGCCTCTGTCTGGGCCTCTGTCTGGGCCTCTGCCTGGGCCGCGGTGGCGTCGGTGGCGTTCGCGGCATCCGTAGCGTCGAGAGAGGTCAGCACCCCGTCGAGCAGGCAGATGGCCTGCTCGGGGGTCAGGCTCGTGCTCTCGGTGCGCAGCTTCTCCACCGCGTCCTGGCCCAGCGCCTCGCTCGCGCGGGCCGCGGTCGCGCCGACGTCCCCGGCCACCAGTGGTGAGCGGGGCAGCCGACCGCGCCAGCCGTCGGCGGCGCCCAGCAACCGCACGGCGAGCCGCTCCTGTCCGCATCGCACCAGGAGCTCCGCCGCCGACTCCGCCTGATGGGCCAGCAGCAGCTCCATGGAGTTCGCCTCGAAGCCCTCGCGCAGAGTGTTCCGCAGCTTGCGCAGTCCACCGACCAGATCGCCCTCCAGGCCGGTGATACGGCCGTCCAGGCCGTTGGCCACGACCCAGAACTGCGGCGGAGGCGTGCCGCGGCCCGCACGATGCCAAGCGGCGTCGCAATACGTCCTGGCCCGCGCCACATCACCACGAAGCAGCTCGGCCTCGCTGCACACGATCTGGTTGAAGGCCCGCACGTCCTGGGTACCGCAGCGCTCCGCCTCCTCCTCGGAGCGCGCCACCAGCTTCAACGTGCCCTCCAGGTCCCTCTCGTGGAGGGCGAGATCGGCGAGGCGGGTGCAGAGGAACGGCACCTCGGTGTGGGCGCCGAGCTCCTGCGCGAGCCGCAGTGCCTTCTCGTAGGCGGCCCTCGCCTCCGCGAACCGGCCGTGGTGGGTGGCGATCTCGCCGCGCGCGCCCTCCACCTGGGCGAGCAGCCAGCGATCGCCGACGCGAGTGGTCAGCTCGCGCAGCTCGGCCAGGTCGTCGTCGACGGTCTCGATGCCGCCCGGCATGTCGATGGCGAGGTGGGTGCGGTACATCAGCGTGATGCCGAGCGCCCAGTCGTCGCCGTACGTCCGGCAGCCGGCCACGGTCTGGTCCATGAGCGGCAGCATCCCACCGGCGAAGCCCTCGATGACGAAGGCCGTGAACGGCCACAGCAGACCGGGGAAGGACGCGCTGCGGGGCCCTGGGTGGCCCGCGTAGGCGTCGCGCATGCGGATGGCCACGTCCCGGATCGCGGGGTCGCTCATATCCGGGCCGGTGCCCTGCTCCGCGAGCAGGACGAAGAACATCAGCCGCAGGTCCATACGCTGCCAGTACCGGGTGGCTTCCTCGTCGACACCGTCCTCGCCGTCCGGAACCCGGGCCGGGATGTGCGAGAACTGGTCAAGGGGATGGCTGCCGCCCGGTATCCGGTCCGCCTCGGCGTCCGTGCCATGGGGGCGGGCCAGGAGATCCAGAGCACGGCCGACCCAGGCCGCGCCCTCGTCCCGGTAGTTGCGCAGCCACCAGAACCAGGCCAAGGCGCGGATGAGCGCGATGACGGTGTCCTCGTCCGCGATGGTCAGGGAGCGGTGCAGCGCTGATCGGATGTTGTCGAGGTCGGTCTCGACGAGGAGGAGCCAGGGCAGTTGTCCGGCGGAGCGCAGGCGGGGCTCAGCGGTGCAGATGAAGTCCCTGAAGTGGGCGGTGTGACGGGCCACGGCGGCCTTATGGTCGGCACGGGCCGCCCGGTCCTCGGTGGCGCGCTTGCCGACGTACTCGTGGATCGTCTCCAGCATCCGGTAGCGGGGCTCCCCGAGCGGCGGCCCGGAGGACTCCGCCGCCACACCGTGCGATGGATGGTCGACGATCAGAAGCGACTTGTCGACCAGCGCCCCGAGCAGCTCCAGCACCTCGGCGGGCGCGATCCTGGTGTGGGGGCGCGTATGAGAGCGCATGAGGGAGCGCGTCTCGTCGTACGCGACCGTGTCGCCCGGCTCCGGTGTGCTTGCCGTCGCGTCCGTAAGGGCGCCACGGGTGTCGATGCCGTCTTCGCGGACGCCATGCTCGCCGTCTTCGCGGACGCCATGCTCGCCGTCTTCGCGGACGCCATGCTCGTCCGTGTCGACCGTAAGGACGTTCTCACCGGGCGGGCCGTCCGCGCATACCGCCTCGGCCGCGGACAGGGTCCACCCACCCGCGAAGACCGACGCACGGCGCAGCACGGTGCGCTCGCGCTCGTCGAGGAGGTCCCAGGACCACTCGACGACGGCCCGCAGGGTCTGCTGGCGGGGTAGCGCCGTACGGCTGCCGCTGGTCAGCAGGCGGAAACGGTCGTCCAGCCGGTCCTCGATCTGGCGTGGGGTCAGCAGCCGCAGCCGCGCCGCGGCCAGTTCGATCGCCAGCGGCAGACCGTCCAGGCGGCGGCAGATCTCCGCGACCGCGGCCTCCGTGTCCGGGTCCGCCACCGGGTCGAAGCCGGGCCTTACGGTGGCGGCGCGTTCGGCGAACAGCTCGTGGGCAGGGGCGGGCGCGAGCGGCTCCACCGGTCTGATGGTCTCGCCGGGCACCCCCAGCGGCTCCCTGCTGGTGGCGAGCACGGTCACACCGGGGCAGTTCGCGAGCAGAGTCTCGGTGAGCCGAGCCGCGGTGTCGATGACGTGCTCGCAGTTGTCGAGCAGGAGCAGCAGCCGCCGGTCGGCGCAGTACTCCACGAGCCGACTGGTCGGATCCCCGCCGTCCGGGCCCGTGGTGCGGCTTTCGAGCCCGGAGGCGAGCAGCATGGTCGCGCGGCGGCCGACCGCGCTCAGGACGGCGCCGGGGACGGCGGAGGGGTGGTCGAGCGGGGCGAGTTCAGCCACCCAGACGCCGTCCGGATAGCCGGCCGTCACGGTCGCCGCGGCCTCCTCGGAGAGCCGGGTCTTGCCGGAGCCGCCGGGGCCGGTGAGGGTGACCAGCCGGGCGCCGTCCAGGTCCCGGAGGATGTCGCCGATCTCGTTCTGCCGGCCGACGAAGCTGTTGAGGCGGGCCCTGAGGTTGCCGTGCGGCAGGGGCGGCACGGCGGTGCGCGAGCCCGCCTCCCGGCCGTCTTCGTCCCTGCTTCGGGTCCCGCCGCCGGTTCCTCCGCCCCCAGCCGGGCTGTCGAGCGCGCCCCTGGCCGCGCTGCCGAACGCGCCCCTGGCCGCGCTGTCGCCCCGGCCGTCGGGCATCCCCCTGGGGGCGCTGTCGCCTCGGCCGTCCAAAGCCCACCCAGTCCCGCACTCGGCCCGGGCTCCGCCCCCGCCGCTCCCCCCATGGCCGTCGGCCCTCGGCGCCACGGCCTGCGCGGTGGGCGCACCGCCGCGCGCGACGTCCGGCTCCCCGAGGGCCGGCTCGGCGTTCGTCGTCAGCAGCCGTCTGTGGAGCTCCTTCAGCTCCGCTCCCGGGTCGGTGCCGAGGCGGTCGGCGAGGGTCCGGCGGACGTCCTCGTACGCGGCGAGGGCGTCGGCGGAGTGACCGGCCGCCCGCAGCGCGCGGATCAGCTGGGCATGGAACGTTTCGTCGAGCGGAAGGTCCGCGACGAGCTGGCGCAGCTCCGGTATGACGTCCGTGGGGCGGTCGAGCGCGAGGTCGGCGTCGATCCGGCGGTGCAGCGCGGTCAGCCGGAGCGCCTCGGGGCGGGCGGCGGGCGCGTCCCGGTCCGGCAGGTCGGCGAGGGCCGGGCCGCGCCACAGGGCGAGCGCCTTACGGAGGGTGGCGGCGGCCGTCTCGGGGTCGTCGGCGTCCAGGGCGCGTATGCCCTCGTTTGTCAGCCGCTCGAAGCGCAGCAGGTCGACGTCGTCCTGGGGCGTGGTGGTCGCGAGGCGGTAGCCGCCGGGTGAGGAGATGACGGCGTCCCTGCCGATGGTCCGGCGCAGCCGGCCGACGAGCGCCTGGAGCGCGGCGGGCGCGTCATGCGGAGGGTCGTCGGCCCACACCTCGTCGATCAGGACGTCGACGGAGACCGGGGCGGAGCGTGCGGCCCGTACGGCGAGCGCCGCGAGCAGCGCGCGGATCCGGGGGCCGCCGAGGGGGAGCGGGTCGCCGTGGTCGTCGCGCGCTTCGGTGGTGCCGAGGATCAGATACCGCACAGGGGCCACTCTCCTAGCTTGCCGGTTGCCGCTGGGGAGCTCGTGCGGCGCGGCCCCTTCGTCTCGTCCGCCATAAGGACCCGTCCGCCATCAGGACTCGCCCGCCGTAAGGACGACTCGTCGCATAAGGCCCCTTCCTCCGTCGCCCGCCGTCGTCCGCCGTAAGGACCCCGGCGTCGTGCGCGGGGGCCCGGCCCCGGCTCCCGAGCGGCAGGGGCGATGCCCGCGGGGCACCCGGGGCGAGGTGTCACAAGGCGGCCTCGTGTCGCCTCGGTGCGGAAGCTGTCACAGGCTCGGGCGCGGCACCACTCCGCCTGCCACGGCCCGCTGCCGTGGCGCCGCCGTACCCGTCCAGCAGGTGCCCCGGCGGGCCAGCAGGCGCCGCAGCCAGACTTCGGTGGAGACGAGTTCGGCCAGGCCGTCCAGGGGCAGCCGCTCCCCCTGTGCGGCGGCGCGCAGAGCCTTACGGATGACGCGGGCCTCGATCAGGCCCGCGTCCGCCAGCAGTGGGGCGTCGAAGAGGGTCATCAACTCGCCCGTCCAGGTGCGCATGCCGGTCCGTACGGCGGCGGTGTGGGCGGCGTGGGAGGTGGCTCCCCAACCGGGAGGAAGCTCCCGGATGCCCGCTCCGGCGAGGACCGTCCGCAGCACCGCGGCGCGCGCCCCCGGTTGCACCCGAAGCGCTTCGGGGAGCGCGCGGCAGGCCCGTACGACCTGGTTGTCGAGGAAGGGCGCGTGCAGGCGCTGGCTGCGGATCTCGGCGGCCTGCTCGAAGACGCGGTGGTCCGCGGCGTAGCGGGCGAGGGCGGCGTCGGCGCGGCGCTCCCCGGGGCGGCGCACCAGCACGGGGCGCATGGCCGCCTCCTCCAGCCGGACGGACACCTCGGCGAGCGTCTCCCCGGTGAGCCAGCGGGCGGCGGGCCCCGGGCGGCACCACGTCAGGGCGGCGAGGGAGGCCGATACGGCGCCGGGGTCGCGTACCGCCTGGTCGTCGGCGAAGCGGCGCTCCAGGAGGCGCACCGCGGCCTCTTGGACGCCGTCGCGATAGGAGGTGCGGGCCAGCCGCCGTGCGGCCCGGTAGACCGTGAAGGGCACGAAGAAGGACTGCGCGGAGGGGCCGTCGGCCTTCGCGAGCGCGGTGGCGGGGCGCAGCAGATGGCGTCTGCGCCGGTCGAGCAGCAGGTCGGCGAGGCGTGCGGGGTGGGCGTCGAGCACCTGGCGGGCGCCGTGCCCGACGAAGTGGTCCGCGCTGCCCGCGGCGAGCCGGCGCCGGTGGCGCTCGGCGATGACGAGGGAGGGGCCGGGCTCATCGGTAAGGGCGCCGGTGTCGAGGCCCGCGTACGGCAGGGCTTCCTCGCCCGCGGCGACGACCACATGGTGCAGCCGAGGATTGGCGGCGATGGCGCCGGCCCGTTCGAGCTCGGCCTCGCGGGTGCGGGCGCCGCCCGCCGTGGCGAGGTCGTTGAAGGTGACGGCCAGGAGCCGCTCGCCCGCCTCGGTGCCATGTCCGAAGAGGGTGCCGGGCATTCCGGGGAGCCCGGCGGCGAGCAGGGCGAGGGTGGCGGAGGCGCTGCCTCCGGACAGATCGGCGCCGATGCCGGGGGCCGGGGCGCCGCGGGCCGCCCGCCGCTCGGCGGGCCCCATGCCGGGCACCGGGCCGGGGTCGAGGTCATCGGTCTCGGGGGCGTGGCGCGGGGCGGTGAGCCGGGCCCGTACGGCCTCCACGAGGGCGTCCTGGACCGCGTCCACGGCCGTGCCCTGGTCAAGTGGGGGCGCGGCGACGGCGAGGGACGCGGTGGGCTCGTAGCCGGTGACGTCGCGGGCGCCGTCGCGCAGGATCAGCGCATGGCCCGGGGGCACGCGTCTGACGCCCATGTAGGGCGTGCCGCCGCCCATGGCCTCCGGGGAGTCGGGGCAGGCGAGCAGCGCGCCGAGGTGGCCGACGTCGAGCTGCGCCTCGATGAGGTCGGCGAGCGGGAGCGCGGCCGTGGCGTAGGCGGTGCCGCCGGCCCAGTCGGTGTGGAAGACGGGCCGGGCGCCCGCGAGGTCGCCGACGATGGTGATGCGGCGGCCGACCTGGGCGACGGCGGTGTAGCTGCCGGACCAGGCGGTCAGATGGCGCAGGGCGCCGCCGCGGGCGGCGAACAGCCCCACCCGCAGCTCCTCATCGGTGGCGCCGCAGCAGCCGAAGACGGCGAGGCGGGTGAAGGGATCGGTCTGGACGACGCGCACCTCATCGGGCCGCCAGTCGCCGACCGCCCACAGTGGATCGGGGTCGGACCACAGGAGTTGGGCGCCGACCGGTTGGATCGCACGGCCCTCCGGGGGGACCGGGCCGGATGCGGTACTGCTCCACCCCACCAACCACCGCATCGCCGCCTCCACAGGCTGTGGGCATCCAGGGCAACCAAGAAGTAGGTGCCATCATGCACAGCATGTTGACGGTTTCGGCATCGAACCGGACAACAACATGGATCTCCTGGATGTCCTGTGACCACAGATGACCGCAGAAATCGCAGAGTTGATCCCAGTAGGTGATGCCCCGCTGGGAGGCATCCGTAAGGAGCCCACGAGGGAACCACCGCCGGTAGCGACCCACCGTTCCGCCGTGGCCCATGCTGCCACGACTGGGGCGCGCAAGAGCGCAAGGGCATGGACGCGTATGCGGAGCGGCGCACAAGGGGCGCACGAAGGGGCGCACGGAAAATGCGCCAACCCGCAGACCAGGAGAGGGACTTACCGTCCGCGCCGCGGCGTCCGCCGCGCACCGGGGCATCCGCGGCATGTGATACGTGGCGCACCGCTCTGGGCCGAATCCGTGCGCGATCCGAGCGGATGAGGGCTTCCCGCGTCGGGCCTCCCCCTCCCCGGCCCGACGCGGGAGCCCGGCCGTGAGGGGCGTTATTCAGCCAAGTTGCCGTGGCGCTCTCGATGGTCTTGCGGACGCCCTGTACGTACTCGACTTCCGCCTCTCGCGCCCCCGACACGACAGTCCGGGAGGCGGCATTCGCCTCCCGGACCGTTCCGCCACCCGCGGGGAATGAGGCGGCGGCGTCCCCCAGCCCACTGGATCCAGTACAGCGGGCCGACCCACGCAGGACCCATCGAAACGTCCCCGCCGCGACTGAGACAGAGCGCACACACGGGCGCACAGCCACACACACCGGGAGCACACGTCACGCCCCGCACGCCCGTTCGTACAAGAATCTCGCCATCCGGGACACCACCTCTTAACGGTCGGGATGCGGCGAACTACGCTGGGTTTACGAATGCCCCGCGCTTATGCAGGGGCGGCCGTCGGTGCTGTCGAGGGGTGCGCATGTCCAGGGAGCCACGCGGGCCGAACGAAAAGCTCGGCACCGTTCTCGCCCTCGCTGGGATCAGCAATGCCGGGCTCGCGCGCAGAGTCAACGACCTCGGCGCCCAGCGTGGCCTGACACTTCGCTACGACAAGACGTCCGTCGCGCGCTGGGTGTCCAAGGGCATGGTCCCCCAGGGCGCCGCGCCACACCTCATTGCGGCTGCGATCGGCAGCAAACTCGGCCGTCCCGTACCCCTGCACGAAATCGGCCTGGCCGATGCCGATCCGGCCCCCGAGGTCGGTCTCGCCTTCCCGCGCGACATCGGCCAGGCCGTCCGCTCCGCGACCGAGCTCTACCGGCTGGATCTCGCGGGTCGGCGCGGCGGGGTGGGCATCTGGCAGAGCCTGGCCGGATCTTTCTCAGTAAGCGCGTACGCCACCCCGGCCTCACGCTGGCTCATATCTCCGGCCGACAGCTCGGTGGCCCGCGAACCCAAGGACGCCGAGGACGGGACCGCCGCCGCGAGCACCACGGGCGGGGCGGCGCCGGACGCCTTACCGCTGCAGCGCGTCGGCCACAGCGACGTCACCAAGCTGCGCGAGGCCGCCGAGGACGCCCGCCGCTGGGACTCCAAGTACGGCGGCGGCGACTGGCGTTCGTCCATGGTTCCCGAGTGCCTCCGGGTGGACGCGGCGCCCCTGCTGCTCGGCTCGTACAGCGACGAGGTCGGCCGCTCCCTCTTCGGCGCCACCGCCGAACTGACCAGGCTTGCCGGGTGGATGGCCTTCGATACCGGCCAACAGGAGGCCGCTCAGCGGTACTACATCCAGGCGCTGCGCCTCGCCCGCGCCGCGGCCGACGTCCCCCTGGGCGGCTATGTGCTGGCGTCGATGAGCCTGCAGGCCACCTACCGGGGCTTCGCCGACGAGGGCGTGGACCTGGCCCAGGCCGCCCTGGAGCGCAACCGCGGCCTGGCCACCGCCCGCACCATGAGCTTCTTCCGGCTCGTGGAGGCGCGCGCCCAGGCCAAGTCCGGGGACGGGCCCGCCTGCGGGGCGGCCCTGAAATCCTCCGAGGGCTGGCTGGAGCGCTCGCGGGCGGGCGACCCCGATCCGTCCTGGCTCGACTTCTACAGCCATGAGCGGTTCGCGGCCGACGCCGCCGAGTGCTATCGCGATCTCCGGCTGCCGCGCCAGGTGCGGCGCTTCACCGAGCAGGCGCTGGCCCGGCCGACGGAGGAGTTCGTACGGTCGCACGGGCTGCGGCTCGTGGTGTCCGCCGTCGCCGAGCTGGAGTCCGGCAATCTGGACGCGGCCTGCGCGGCGGGCGCCCGCGCCGTGGAGGTCGCCAACCGGATCTCGTCCGCGCGCACCACGGAGTACGTGCGCGACCTGATGCGCCGCCTCGAGGCATACCGCGACGAGCCGCGCGTCGCCGAGCTGCGCGAGCAGGCCCGGCCGCTGCTGGCGGCCCCGGCGTGAGCGGCCCTCGGCGTGGGAGGAGACGAGACGTGGCCGGCCCGGGATGAGAGGCGTGACCGGCCCGGGATGAGTGGTGAGGCGAGAGCTGCCCGGAATGCGCGATTCAGACGTGCGTCGCCCGGAATGGGGGGCTCGCTATGAATCGATCCATATGGCCGGTGGACCTAGCCCGGACCCTAGTCATGGCATGGGTTTCGGGCCGTTGTCAGTGGTGCAGGTCATGATAGGGATCGACGGTCGGGCGACTGGACGGTGTGGCGCGTGGGGAGGTGACATGGCGTGACGGCGTTGGACTGCGATGTGCTGGTGATCGGGGGCGGGATCGTCGGCATGTCGACGGCGTATGCGATCACGCGCGCCGCGCCCGGCACCCGCGTGACCGTGCTCGAGAAGGAGGCGGGCCCGGCCCGCCACCAGACCGGGCGCAACAGCGGCGTGATCCACAGCGGTATCTACTACCGCCCGGGGTCGCTCAAGGCGCGGTTCGCGGTGCGCGGCGCCGCGGAGATGGTGAAGTTCTGCGCCGAATACGGCATTCCGCACGAGGTCACCGGCAAGCTCATCGTCGCCACGGAGCGCTCCGAGCTGCCGAGGCTCCACGGCCTCGTCCAGCGCGGCAGGGAGAACGGCATTCCGGTGCGCGAGCTGGGCCCCGCCCAGATCGCGGAGTACGAACCATGGGTGCGCGGCCTCGCCGCGATCCATGTCGGCACGACGGGCGTCTGCGACTTCGGCGCGGTGGCGGCCCGGCTGGCCCGGCTCGCCCAGGACGCGGGCGCCTCGGTGCGGTACGGGGCGCAGGTGCGCACCATCGGCCGGCGCCCCTCCGCGGTCGCGGTGCGCACGGCGGACGGCACGGTGCTGCGCGCGCGGGCCCTGGTCAACTGCGCGGGGCTGCACTGCGACCGCGTCGCCCGGCTGGCGGGCGACGACCCGGGCATGCGGATCGTGCCCTTCCGCGGTGAGTACTACGAGCTGGTCCCCTCCCGCGCCTCGCTGGTGAACGGTCTGGTGTACCCGGTGCCCGACCCGGCGTTCCCGTTCCTCGGCGTCCATCTGACCCGCGGCATCGACGGCGGCGTCCACATCGGGCCCAACGCGGTGCCGGCCCTCGCCCGCGAGGGGTACGCCTGGCGTACGGTGCGCCCGCAGGAGCTGGCCGGCACCCTGGCGTATCCGGGCTCCTGGCGGATCGCCCGCCGCCACTGGCGGTACGGGGCGGGTGAGCTGCGGCGCTCCCTGTCCAAGCGCGCCTTCACCGACGCCGTGCGCCGCCTGCTGCCCGATGTGACGGCCGACGACCTGATAGCGGCCCCGGCAGGCGTGCGGGCCCAGGCGGTGCTGCCGGACGGCACGCTGGTGGACGACTTCCTGATCTCACAGTCGCCCCGGATCGTCCATGTGCTCAACGCCCCGTCGCCCGCGGCCACGGCCTCACTGCCGATCGGCCGGGAGGTCGCCCGCCGAGTGCTGGAGACCCTGCGGACGGGGTGAGGGGCCGCTGGGGGCGAGGTACTAGCCGGGCCGGGCCCCCGCCGCCGAGATACGGGCGAGCCTCGGCGTGAGGTACGGGCCGAGCTCTCGCAGCGAGGCACGGGCCCAGCCCGCAGGCCACCCTCACCGGGGCCGCACGACCGACCTGACCGCCCAGGGCCCGGCTGCCCATGGATCCGACTGTCCATGGGCCGGCTGCCCGTCCCGCCGCCCCAACCCGCTGACCGCTGGGCGGCGGCCACCGGACCAGCCCCCGGTGCCCCGGCCCACCTGCCGCACCGGCCCCGCCTGCCGCACCGGCCCCGCCGCCCTCCCCGCCTCCGCCCGTAGAATCGAAGCACTGTGTCCGAGAACCCCACCGCCCCCGATTCCCACGTGGAGCGCGCTCTGCCCGCCCCCCGTGACCGCAGCGAGCCGATGTTCCCCGGCGGTCCCGTGGCCGATCCGGCGGGCTCACACCACGAGCGCCGCATCCGCTCCTTCCGCCCCCGCCGCGGCCGGGTGACCCCGGGCCAGGGCGAGGCACTGCGCCGCCTGTGGCCACAGTGGGGCCTGGATATCGACGGGCTGAGCCGTATCGACCTCGGTGAGCTGTTCGCCACAGAGGCAGGCCCGCGTCCCGGCCTTCCCATCGTCCTGGAGATCGGCTTCGGCATGGGTGAGGCCACCGCGCAGATGGCCGCCGCCGACCCCGGCACGGGCATCCTCGCGGCCGACGTCCACACTCCCGGCCAGGGCAATCTGCTCGCGCTCGCGGAACGGAACGGCCTGGACACCATCCGGGTCGCCAACGGCGACGCGATCATCCTGCTCCGCGAGATGCTGGACCCCGCCTCGCTCTCCGGGCTGCGGGTCTTCTTCCCCGACCCCTGGCCCAAGAAGCGGCACCACAAGCGCCGCCTCATCCAGCCCGAGTTCATCGAGCTCGCCGCCACCCGGATGAAGCCCGGTGCGCTGCTGCACTGCGCGACCGACTGGGAGCCGTACGCGGAGCAGATGCTGGAGGTCCTCTCCGCGAGCCCTGCCTTCGACAACTCCCAGCCCGACGGCGGCTATGCCCCGCGCCCGGACTTCCGGCCGCTCACCAAGTTCGAGAGCCAGGGGCTGGACAAGGGGCACCTCGTCCATGACCTGATCTTCCGCCGCAACGACACATAGCGACCCCAAGGGGATGGGCATAAACCCTGAGTCCCCCTTCCCCCTTTCGTTAGGGTCGGTCGAGTGCATCAGTCCCCGCCCCCGCAAGAGCCGCCCGAACCACCGGTCACGCCGCCGTACGGCGCTCCGTACGGAGCGCCGCACCAGGCTCCGCCTGGCGCACCGCACGAGGCTCCGCACGGAGCGCCGTACGAGGCACCCCAGGGCGGCCCGAACGCGGCACCGCAGGGCGGCCCGTACGAGGCGACGCACAGCGGCCCGTACGAGGCGACGCACGGCACACCACAGGGCACACCGCAGGGCGCAGCGCCGCACGGCACTGGCACTCCCTACGGCGCTCCTTACGGTGACCAGCACCCGTGGTTCGGCACCGGCGCCGCACCTGCGGCCTGGCCACATCCGCCCCGCCAGGGCCTGTGGGGGCCGGAGGGCCGTCTCGCCCGCGTCTGGCACAACAAGGCGCTGCGGGCCACCGCGCTCACCGGTCTGCTCTCGCTCTCCGGCCTGATCATCCTGGCGCTGGTGCGCGAACAGACGGGCACCAAGGGCTTCCTGGTGGGGCTCGGCCTCGCCGTGCTCCCCGTGCCACTGATCATCGCGGTCTTCCGGTGGCTGGACCGCGTCGACCCCAAGCCCTGGCGAAACCTTGTGTTCGCCTTCGCCTGGGGAGCGTGCGCCGCGACGCTGGTCGCGCTGATCGCCAACGGCTTCGCCACCGAGTGGCTCATGACCACCGTGGACTCCTCGTCCCCGACCGGCCAGGCCGACGCCGACGCCTGGGGCGCCACCTTCATCGCGCCGTTCGTGGAGGAGAGCGCCAAGGCTGCCGCCGTCCTGCTGCTCTTCCTCTTCCGCCGCCGCGACTTCAACGGGCTGGTCGACGGGGTCGTCGTCGCCGGAATCACCGCCACCGGTTTCGCCTTCACCGAGAACATCCTCTACCTCGGCTCGGCCTTCGTCAGCGACCAGACGCTCGGCTACTCCGGCATCCGGTCGACCACGGCCGCGACCTTCTTCATCCGCGCCGTCATGTCCCCCTTCGCGCACCCCCTCTTCACCGCGATGACGGGGGTGGGCTTCGGCATAGCCGCCGCGGCGGCGCGGCACCAGCGCGTCCGCCGCGTCCTCATACCGATCGCGATGCTGCTGACCGCGATGGTCCTGCACGGCGTCTGGAACGGTTCGGCGACCCTCGGCGGCTACGGCTTCCTCATCGTCTACGCCCTGTTCATGGTCCCGATGTTCGGGCTGCTGACCTGGCTGACGCTCTGGTCCCGCGGCAAGGAGCTGCGCACCATACGGGAGCAGCTCGCGACCTACCAGGCCGCCGGCTGGCTCACCCCGCCCGAGCCCCTCGCCCTGTCCTCGATGCGCGCCCGCGGTATCGCCCGCGACCTCGCCCGCCGCACCCATGGTGTGGCGGCCGCCCGCGCGGTCGGCGAGTACACCGCCTTCGCGACCTCGCTCGCCTTCCTCCGCCGCCGCGCGTACCGCGGCACGGCCGGCCCGGACTTCACCACCCACGAGAAGGAGTTGCTGGACCGTCTGTGGGAGCGGCGGGAGACCGCCCAGCCCGCCCTGGCCCACGCGGCGCTGTCCGTGCCGCTCCCCCGGCCTCGCCGGGCACCCCGGCCGGCCCCGGGCACGATGCCCGCACCGTTCTGGCCCACGGGGCCGTACGGCGGCGGGTACGCATACGACCACGGAACCGGCCAGGGCTACGGCTACGGCGACCCCGGGCCCGGTTACGGGTACGGCTACGGGGCCCAGCCGCAGTACGGGGCCCAGCCCACCTACGCCCCGTGGGGGACCCCTCCGCCGCACGGCCCGCAGCCGCCCGCGAACTCGGCGACGCCCCACACCTCCCCCGTCCCGTACGGACCCGGCGGACCCGAAAGTCGTCTGTAACCTCCCGCCCCTTTCGGACGTGTTCCTACATAGAAGCGGGGAGCACGTGGGGGCGCGGGGGATTCATGTCAGAACCATCATCTTCATCCACACCATCCGATTTCGACCAGTTCTATACGGCTACGGCGAAGCGGCTCGTGGCCGCGGTCTATGCGGCGACGGGCGATCTCGCCGAGGCCGAGGACGCGGTGCAGGAGGCGTATGCCCGGGCGTGGCAGCGCTGGGACCGGCTGACCGCCGAGGGCGACCCCACGCCCTGGGTCCGCACCGTCGCCCTGCGCCTCGCCGTCAGCTCCTGGCGCCGCGCCCGTAACCGCATGCGGGCCCACTTCCGCCATGGCCCGCCCCCCGATCTGCCCGATCTCGCCCCGGATCGGGTGGCGCTGATCCATGCCCTGCGCGGGCTGAAGCCCGAGCAGCGTACGGCCGTGGTCCTGCACCACCTTCTCGATCTGCCCATTGAGCAGGTGGCCCGGGAGACGGGCGTCTCCTCCGGCGCCGTGCGCACCCGGCTGAGCCGCGCCCGCAAGGCCCTCGGCTCCCATCTCGCCGACGCCGATGCCGATGCCGACGCCGTCGCCAACGCCGAGGCACCGGCGCCCCATCCGCCCACCTGCCGCCCGAAGGGGGTGCCCTCCCATGGCTGAGCTGGACGAGCGCCTGCGCGATATCGCCCGAGACGTCGAGCCCTCCATACGTCTGGCGGGTCCGGAAGCCGTGCGTGCGCGGGGTCGTCGGCGCCGCGCACGGCAGCGCACCGCGATCACCGTCGCGGCCGTCCTCGCGGTGGCCGCCGTGACCGCGGGCTCCTGGCGGCTGCTGCCGGGCGACGACTCCACCCGTACGCTCCCGGCGGCCCCGCCCGCCCCACGAACGGACCGCGTCCCGGGAGCGCAGATCCCCACGGGCGCCCTGCTTCGCCCCTCGGCGCTGCCCTTCGACGCGATGATGCGCTGGAAGACGGTCGACGCCACCATCGGCTCCGCCGACGACGGCCGGGCACCGCTGCTCGACCTCTCCCCCAGCTGCCGCCTCGACGGTCCGCCACCGCTCGCCCAGCGCACCCGGAACTACCAAAGCCGCGAGGCGGAGCAGGCGCGCCACACCATCAACGCCTATGCGAGCGAAGGTGAGGCCGCGAAGGTGTTCACCTCCCTCGAGGAGACGCTGAAGGACCACTGTGCCCGGCCCAAGTCGATGGACGCGCCGTCGTCGAGCAAGACCGCGGTCGATCAGCCGACCACCATGACCTACGGCTGGCACTCGCCGCGCGCACCGCACGACGCCCACGTCGTCCTGATGCGCTCGGGCACCCGGGTCGGGGTGCTGCAGGCCGAGGGCATCGGCAGCCCGTCCGGCGACTACACCGACGGTCCCTCCACCTACTGCGTATCGGTCGCGCTCTGGCGCCTCGATCCCACCGCCACCGCCTCCCCCGGCCCGTACCGGGACAACCCCGAGGAGGCGAAGAGGCGTTGCTGACCCGCTCCTCCCCTCCCGCCGCCCCTCACGACTCCCGCGACTCCCGCAAGAGGTCCTCTGTGCTGCTCTCCGTCCGTTCCCTGCGCACCCTCAGCACCCTCACGGTGCCCGCCCTCGCCGTCGCCCTGCTCGCCGGCTGCCAGTCGGCGTCGAAAACCGCCTCGGTGGACCCGGCCGACGCCAAGCCCGCCCGGATCACGATCACCCCAAGCAGCGACACGGCGGCGATAGCCCCCGACGCCACGGTCAAGGTGACCGCCTCCCACGGCACCCTCACCAAGGTCCGCGTCGTCCCCGACGGCGCCGGTTCCCAGGCCGCCACGGTGACCGGCGCCCTCTCCCATTCCAAGAGCGGCTGGCGCTCCACCCGCACCATGACCCCGGGCACGACCTACACCGTCGAGGCCACAGCCACCAACGCCGCCGGCAAGTCCGCCGTCCAGCACTCCACCTTCCGCACCCGCGCCGCCCAGCAGACCAACGGCGTCACGGTCACCCCGACCAAGGGCTCCACCGTCGGCATAGGCCAGCCGGTCTCCCTGGCCTTCGACCACCCCGTCACCAACAAGGCAGCGGTGGAACGCACCCTCTCCATCTCCACCAGCCCCAAGACCGAAGGCTCCTGGGGCTGGACCAAGGACCCCCTCACTGGCATCGAGCGCGTCGACTGGCGCCCCAAGACCTACTGGCACAAGGACACCAAGATCACCCTCCGAGCCCACCTCAGCGGCGTGAACACCGGCGACTCCCGCTACCTCCGCCGCGATGTCTCCACGACCTTCACCATCGGCACGCCCCGGATCTCCAAGGTCGACATCAAGAACCACACGATGACCGTCTACGAGGACGGCCAGAAGCAGAAGACCATCCCCATATCCGCCGGCCAGCCCTCCTACCCCACCTGGAACGGCACCATGGTCGTCCTCGACAAGGCCCCCATGGTCAATATGACCAGCGAGTCCGTCGGCATAGCCGACCCCTACAACAAGGACGTCCCCTGGGCGGTCCACCTCACCACCTCGGGGACCTACGCCCACGCCGCCCCCTGGAACGAGGGCCTCGGCTACTTCGGCCAGACCAACATGAGCCACGGCTGCGTCGGCATGTCCCTCGCCGACGGCAAGTGGTTCTACAACCGCGCCACCCGAGGCGACATCGTCGAGATAACCGGCTCCACCCGCGCCACGGTCTCCACGGGCAACGGCTTCGGCGACTGGAACCTCCCCTACCCGTCCTGGCAAAAGCTCAGCGCTCTGCGCTGAGTCTTCGTACCGATGTGGTCACCCGCACCGGTAGGGCGCGGGTGACCACAAACACGCAGGGCGAAAGATCGTTACTGCTCGTCAGCCATGCCCCAATCGACAGCCATGGGCGACCCCGCCCACCCATCCACCGTCTTCCAGACGGACGCGATGCCCCGCTTCTCGAGATAGGGGGCATACGCCTTGATGTCCTCGGTAAAGAGCGCCAGAAGGAACGGCTCCTCCTTCCCCCGCTCCTCGTACAGGAAGTGGCTGTACTCGTAGAGCTGCCCCAGTGCCTCACGCACTGCCTGGGTGGGGTTGCCCCGCTTCACCGTCTTGGCTTCCACCAGCCACTCCGCACCATCCCGCCGCAACACAATGTCCTTCGGGTGCATCTTCTTTGTGATCGGCACGAAGCCGCGCTGTTCGATGTACTCGCCGAACAAGCGGACCAGCACTTCGTGGCTACGGGACTTCTTGATCTTCCGCTGGCGGATAAGCACGTAGTAGTCGCTGCCATCCTTCGGGCGGAAGCCGTTCAGCCCTGCGTGTTCCTCTGGCTTATCCTCCACGCGCTTGGTGACCGGTATCCCGTTGGAGGCAATCTCGTCCCTGAACGCCCGCTCCACGGCAGCCGCATGTTGAAGCACTTCGGCCATGTGCCAGAGGTCCTCACGCAGGCTGATCTCCGTGGGCATGGCGCTGGTGTCGTAAGCGCGTGCTGCCACGCTCCCCGCCTCATAGGAGCGTGCTCTCAACACGTCGCACCTGAAGTCCGGCTGGGCATCCCAGCCCTCCACCAGGTCCTCGGCTAGCCCGCCTCGCAGATGCTTAGCCCTGTTCCTCAGATACCTACGGCGCTTCTCGCCCTCACCCAACTTCGCTTGCAGTGAGGTCACTCCTTGTTGGAGCGTCAGGGTCACCGTGCTGAGGTCAGCCGCGAAGATGTAGGCCAGGTAGAGCCCCTTCTTTGGGTCACTCGTGATGTCGGGGTCGTACACGCCGATCCACGGGGTCCGGCTGGCACCACCGCTTCCCCCATTGCCCTCGGCCTCAAAGCCCCCGGGTAGCAGGTGACTCCACTCCTCCCCTGCCCTGCGAAGAAGATCTTGCGCAGGGACGCCCGACGACGTCCCCTTGTCTTCGTCGTAGGTCAGGGCGAGTTCAAGGAGTAGATCACGTATGTCCATGCTCAAAAACTATGCACGAACGGACCGACAAGGACACGACTCGATCATGTTCGATCACCCCTGGGCTGCGTGGTCCGCAGCATCTCGGTGGATCCACCTGAGGACTGTCAGGGGCCGCTGGTACAACATCATGGGGACAATCGAGACGGGGAGGCGCTGCGATGGCCGATCACCTTGCGGACCAGACGACCCCGGTGCCTGGGCTGTATGAGCGGCTGATCACCTCGCGGATCGAGGAACAGCTCAGCGCCCTGGATGCCAGCGGGTGGAAGACCATCCGACAGAAGGTTGGCGAGCACTCCTCGCCTCACGTACTCGCCCGCCACATCGGCGAGACCGTCCGGCAGATCTTCATCACCCTGTCGACCGATGAGCAGGTCGTCGCGGCGAATCACATTCTCGAGTCGATGAGCACCCTGGACGGGGCCAAGCAGTGGGTGGACCTTGTCGCAGACGGGCCTCATCAGCTGACGGCCATTGCCGAGCAGGAAGCGCCGGGCGTCTACAGCGTCCGTCCGGCCACACCACTATCTGAGACCGCGCTGATCACCAACGCGCCCGAGGATCCCAACCTTGGCTTCGAGCTGAGGGCCGAGCTGGCCACGGCCGACCGCGTCGATCTGCTCTGTGCGTTTGTGAAGTGGCATGGCCTACGCGTCCTGGAAGAGTCACTCAAAGCGGCTCGCGATCGTGGAGTGCCGATCCGCGTCATCACGACCACCTACATCGGCGCTACGGAGCGGCGTGCGTTGGACCGCCTCGTGACGGAGTTCAGCGCCCAGGTCAAGGTCAACTACGAGTCGCGGTCCACGCGTCTCCATGCAAAGGCATGGCTGTTTCGGCGAAACAGCGGCTACGACACCGCCTACGTGGGGAGTTCCAACCTCTCCAAGGCGGCGCTTCTCGATGGCTTGGAGTGGAACGTCCGCTTGTCATCCGTAGCGACACCACCGGTGTTGCGGAAATTTGAGGCCACCTTCGACTCGTACTGGGCTGAGCCCGCCTTTGAGACCTATGACCCCCAGCGCGATGCCACTCGGTTAGACGAGGCCCTCATTCTGTCCAGCGGTAAGCAGAAGGCCGATACCCACGCCATCAGCCTGTCCGGCCTTGAAGTACGTCCGTATCCCCATCAGCAAGACATGCTCGAGCGACTCCGCATCGAGCGTGACATCCACAGCCGGCACAGGAACTTGCTCGTCGCAGCAACCGGGACCGGCAAGACGGTCATGGCGGCCCTCGACTACAAAGCACTGAAGCACGCCCATCAAGGACGTCCCCTCAGCATTCTCTTCGTGGCCCATCGCCAGGAGATCCTCAAGCAATCGCTGCGCACCTACCAAGAGGTGCTCGACGACGCGAACTTTGGTGAGCTGCTCGTCGGAGGAGAGGTACCGAAGGACTGGACGCATGTCTTCGCCAGCGTTCAGTCCCTCAACGCCCGGTCTCTTGAGGAGTTCACTCCTGACCACTTCGATGTCGTGGTCATCGATGAATTCCACCATGGCGTTTCCCCCACCTATCGGCGCATCATCGACCATTTTGAGCCCATCGAGCTCCTTGGGCTGACCGCCACACCTGAGCGGATGGACGGGAGGAACGTCCAAGATGAGTTCTTCGACGGACATATCGCAGCCGAGATGCGGCTATGGGAAGCGCTGGAGAACGATCTCCTCAGCCCGTTCCACTACTTCGGCATCGCGGACAACACCGATCTGGAAGGGCTCACCTGGAAGCAAGGCTCATACGTCGCAAGTGAGCTCAGTCAGGTCTACACCGGCAACCACGCTCGAGCTCGGCTCATCGTCAAGGCCGTCCAGGAGAAGGTCAGCGACCCAGGAACCATGCGAGCGTTGGGGTTCTGCGTCACCGTGGCACACGCCCACTTCATGGCTGACTTCTTCCGTCAGGCGGGTTTCAATGCCAGGGCCCTCGACGGTTCCACTCCTGCCGCTGAGCGCGCCCAGGCCCTGAGGGACCTCCGCGAAGGCAACGTACAGATCCTCTTCTCAGTCGACCTCTTCAACGAGGGGCTTGACGTGCCGGATGTGGACACCCTCCTCTTGCTCCGCCCCACCTCCAGCGCCACGGTCTTCCTCCAGCAGCTTGGCCGGGGGCTTCGGCGTACGCCAGACAAGCCCGTCCTCACCGTGCTCGACTTCATCGGCCAGCACCGTAAGGAGTTCCGATTCGAAGAGCAGTTCCGTGCGCTGACGAACTTCACCCGTCACCGGCTGACTGAGCACATGGAGCGAGACTTTCCTCAGCTCCCTTCTGGTTGCCAGATCATCCTGGACCGCAAGTCCAAGGAACGGATCCTGGACAACATCAGAAGCCAGATCAATGTCAACGTGCGACAGTTGGCACAAGAGGTTGCTGCGTATGCCGAACCGCGACTCGACGCCTACCTTCGCGAGAGTCGCCGCGAGCTCAAAGAGCTCTACCGGGCCAACAACTCTTGGACGGTCCTGCTGAGGCGAGCCAATCTCCTCACCGGCGAGCCCCCCGAAGGGGAGGCCGCACTTCTCAAACGCGTCTCTGCATTTCTCCACGTCGGTGACCCACAGCGCGTAAACGCCTACGGCCGGATGCTCGCCGATGACGCCCCGGGGTACGACTCACTCGACCCCTCAGGGCAGGCGTACGCGCGGATGCTCTTCTTCTCCTTGTGGCCACTGGGCGGTGGGTTCAGCAACTATGCCGATGGCTTTGAGTCGTTGCGCCAGCAGAGCGCCTTCCGAAGCGAACTGAGTCAGGTGTTGGCGTACAACCTGGAGCACACCGACCACTACCCCATCCCGCTCTTGGGTGAGCATGGCGGCCTACCCCTGGCCATCCATGCTTCGTACAGCCGGGAGGAAATTCTCCCTGCTCTCGGGCAGGCAGAGGTAGGCGGCTTCGTGCCAGGGAATTTTCGCGAGGGTGTGAAATGGTGCGAAGGGATCCAGACGGACGCGCTCCTGATGACGCTCGAGAAGGACGATAAAGACTTCTCACCGCAGACCCGGTACAAGGACTTTGCGATGAGCTCAGACCACTTCCACTGGGAATCGCAGAACCAAACGTCTGATTCCTCCCCCACGGGACAGCGCTACCAGCAGCACCGGGAACGAGGATCCCATGTGCTGCTCTTCGTCCGGCGCTACAAGAAGACGGACATTGGAGGGCCTCAGCCCTGGATGCTGCTCGGCCCTGCCGAATACGAATCCCACGAGGGCAGCAAGCCCATGGGCATTGTCTGGCGACTCCAGCATGAGCTGCCCGCCGACGTCTGGACCTACTCAGCCATCGCAGCGGGGTAACTCAACCGGCTGCGTGCAGCTCTGCCTCGAAGTGCGTTTGGGCTCGGTCCAAGGCCGTATCGGGATCCTG
Source organism: Streptomyces sp. 11-1-2 (assembly GCF_003595545.1). NCBI lineage: Bacteria > Bacillati > Actinomycetota > Actinomycetes > Kitasatosporales > Streptomycetaceae > Streptomyces > Streptomyces sp. 11-1-2. The sequence goes on along the minus strand of NZ_CP022545.1, from coordinate 6,175,648 downwards.
CCCATGGGCGCGAAACCAGTGGAGCAAATCGGCAATCAATGCGATCGCCGCCTCCTCCCAGCCTGCCAGCCCCAGTCGAGTCGGAGAGCTTGATCGGGCCACAGATCGGCCATAAAGGGTGAGCAGAGCCTCGGCACGGTGAACTTGGGGGCTGTCTACATGAGCGTCGTTCCTGGCGAGCTGAGTGGCGATCTCACACCAGGTGGTCTTGCCCGTCTCGGTCGGGACCACTCCCCAACGGTCCGCCACCGCCGTTACTAACGCCAAGCCGCGGCCCGACTCGGCTGTGCTTGTTGCGCTGAGCAGCGTCGGTAGTGCCCTGCCGTCCGGGTCGTGGACCTCGATGCGCACATGGGTGCCATTCATAGCGACCACCAATGTCGTCGGAGTCCCGATGCCGACATGGGTGATGACGTTGGTGACGAGCTCGGTGACGCAGGTCTGTGCAACCTCAACCAGGTTAGGCAGTCCCCACACCGTCAGGTGTGTACGCACGATCCGACGCAGGGCCGCGACTCCGCTGGGCTCCGCAAGGAAGGGAAGGTCCCATGCCTTCCTCGACATGCAGTGTTCGATGTCCATGACTCAGCCTTTCGCCGTTAGGCGACCACCACGTCATCACCCCTGGCGATCACGCGATGGCTCTTGGTTACTTCACGTGAGAGCATGGCAGCGCATATCCCGACGTGCAATGTGCAGATACGGATTCGCTCGATCGAGTGATTGGCGGGCCTCCCATCGCCCGACAAGACTGAACGGCCCCTACGTATCGAGGAGTTAGCGTGCCCGGATCACCCACCGCGCGACGCCGTCGCCTGGCGATTGAGCTCAAGAAGCTCCGTGAGGAACACCAACTCACCTGTGGCCAAGTGGGCAAAGAACTGGACTGGAGCGGTTCGAAGGTCAACCGCCTAGAGACTGGCCAGGGCCGCGTGCAGCCGTCTGACGTCGATGCCCTCTGCCGGTTCTACGGAACGTCTGATGAGCTTCGTGAACTTCTCAAGGACCTCGCCAAGCAGTCCAAGACGCGTGGGTGGTGGCATGCGTATGGCAGCGCCGTGCCCCCGTGGTTCTCGGTCTACGTTGGGCTGGAGCAGGCCGCCTCGGGACTACGTACGTACGAGTGCGAGTTTGTCCCCGGCCTGCTTCAGACGGCCGACTACGCACGAGAGCTCCATCTCGCCGCCCCTGCTCAGGACCCCAACGATGTCGAGCGCATGATCAACGTACGGATGGAGCGCCAGGCGCTCCTGACGGGCACGGGTTGTCTCGACCTGTGGGCGATCCTCAACGAAAGCGTGCTGCAACACACCATCGGCAACGCCAAGATCATGCGCGGCCAGTGCGAGCACTTACTGAACATGGCGGAGTTGAAGAACGTCACGGTCCAGGTGCTGCCGTTCGATGCTGGCACCTACCCTGCCGTCGGGGCATTTACGATCCTGGGGTTCCCGGACCAAGAGGATCCCGACATGGTGTATCGCGACGGCCTGACGGACGCGGTGTATCTCGAGCGTCCGGAAGAGATCGCTCTCTACGCCAAGGCGTTTGACAATCTACGCGCTCTGTCCTTGAGTCCTCAGCGGTCGAATGACCTGATCAGACGAGCGGCGCAAGGACTGTACTGATGACTGATATATCGCCTCTCCAATGGCGGAAGAGCAGCTACAGCAATGGCAGCGGAGGCAACTGCATCGAGACAGCCGATCTGGCGAGCGAGGGTACCGCCGTACGGGACTCCAAGGATCCGGACGGGGCCATGCTCGGGTTCTCGCACCGCGCGTGGGCGGACTTCGTGACGGCCGTGCGGGATAGGCAGTTGGGTTGAGGTGCGTTTTCGCGAAGATCTGACCGTCTACTTCGTACGTCGACCTGCCTACCCTGCCGAAGCGCCTTGCCCAGTGCAGTGGCTGCGGACGATCATTCGGGGATGAGAGCCGAGGTGCAGCTATTCGTTGTCGATGGGCCGCTTCCCGATGTGGGGGCGAGTGGAGAAGAGATCGACAGGCGCGTCGAGCAACTTGATGCGATCTCCAGACCTGTCACGGCCCAGGAGGCCAGGGCTCTGGCCGATTGCTTTGGGCCGGACGATTGCCATGGCGTCGCCTGGTCGCTGCTGCACCTCATCGAGACGGGCCCGAACCCCGTCCTCACCGTCAAGCCCGCGCCGGACGCCAATGAATGGCAGGACCGTCTCTGGACACGGGCCTTGAATGCGGGCCTCGTGCGGGAGGAGTGACGAGGGCGGGCTGGTCTGGTCTTGGGGGCGCCCGCCCTCGTTGGGGTTCTGCCTGGTCGGCCGGCGGTCAGTCCGACGCCGAGGTCAGCAGGTCCAGTTCCGGTTGGGTCAGCTTGAGGTCGACCGACGCCAGCAGGGGCGGGAGCTGGTCGACGGAGCGGGCGCTGGCGAGGGGGGCCGCGACCGTGGGCTGGGCGAGGAGCCAGGCGAGGGCGACCGTGGTGGGCTCGGTGGCGTGGTTGGCGGCGACGTCGTCCAGGGCGGCGAGGACCTTCTGGCCGCGCTCGGTCTCCAGGTACTTGGCCGCGCCGGTGGAGCGGGGGCTGTCGACCGCCGTGCCGGGGCGGTACTTGCCGGTGAGGAAGCCGGACGCCAGGGAGTAGTACGGGATGGTCGCCAGGCCGTGGCGGGCGGCGACGTCGGCCAAGTCGCCCTCGAAGGTGTCGCGCGAGACCAGGTTGTAGTGCGGCTGGAGGGCGACGTAGCGGGCCAGGCTCTCCTGGGTGGAGAAGGCCAGCTGGGCCTCCAGGCGCTCCGCGCTGACGTTGGACGCGGCGATCTCGCGGACCTTGCCCTCTCTGACCAGCTCGTCCAGGGTGGTGATGATCTCCTCCACCGGCACCGACGGATCGTCGTAGTGGGTGTAGTAGAGGTCGATGTAGTCGGTGCGCAGCCGCTGGAGGGATTCCTCGACGCCCGTTTTGATGGCGGACGAGGTCAGACCGCGGGGCTCCGGGTAGCCGGCGCCCACCTTGGTGGCGAGTACGACGTCGGAGCGGTTGCCCCGGGAGGCGAACCAGTTGCCGAGGACGGTCTCGGACTCGCCACCCTCGTTGCCCGGCACCCACGCGGAGTAGACATCGGCGGTGTCGATGAAATTGCCGCCCGCCGCCACGAAGGCGTCGAGCACCCGGAAGGACTCGGCCTCGTTGGCGGTCCAGCCGAAGACGTTCCCGCCGAGGGAGAAGGGGAAGACGGACAGATCGCCGATCTTCTGTGTGTTGTCAGCCATACGTTTTTACAACAGGTGGCTGGGCGGGGTTGTTCCTGGGGGCGGCCCCGTCGGGACGTAGCCCCGTCGGGACGTAAACCGGCGGCCCTGGCGTCAAGGGGGGAGAGAGCGCCAGAGCCGCCGGAGTATCAGGGGTTCATCCCGTGCTGGCGCAGCCAGGGCATCGGGTCGATCGGCGAGCCGCCGCCCGGCCGGACCTCGAGGTGGAGGTGCGGGCCGGTCACATTGCCGGTGGCGCCGACGCGGCCGATGACGTCGCCCGCCGTCACCTTGCCCGAGGTGACGACCATCGAGGACAGGTGGCAGTACCAGATCTCGGTGCCGTCGCTGAGGGTCAGCACGATGCGGTAGCCGTACGAACCGGCCCAGCCCGCCTGGGTGATGGTGCCGCCGTGCACCGCCTTGGCCGGGGTGCCGGTCGGGGCGGCGAAGTCCTGGCCGGTGTGGTCGGCCGACCAGATGTCGCCAGCCTGGCCGAAGCTCGCGGTCAGGGTGTACGAGCCGACCGGGAGGGTGTACGCGGCGGCGAGCCTGGCCTGGCGCTCGGCCGCGGCCTTCTTCTCCGCCGCCTCCTTCGCCCGCTGCTCGGCGGCCTTCTTCTCCGCCTCTGCCTTGGCCTTCCGCTGGGCGGCCACCTCCGCGGCCTGGTCGGACGCCTTGTCCGCGGCGGCCTTCGCCGCGGCGGTGCGGCTGTCCTCGTCCGCCGCGTTCTGCTGGTTCTCGGCCTGCTGGAGGATGCGGGCGCGGAGCGCCTCGCCCGCGTCGGTGGTGCCGCGCTGCTCGTCCTCGCTGGTGAGGCCGGCCTGGGAGAGGGGGGCGGCGGCCGTCTGCGGGCCGCTGCTGTCGTCCGACGTCCAGGAGCCGATGCCTGGCAGGTCCTTGGCGGCGGGCAGGCTGGCTTTGACCTCATCGGCGACGTGGCCGAGATCCGGCATGGAAATGGGCGGCTTGGGACGGTCCTTGGCGCTGGCCATACCGCCCGCGCCGACCGCGGCGATCACGCCGACCCCGAGGACGGCGCCGCTGCGCGCCATGGTCCCGCCCCGCTGCTTGGCCACGCGGTGCCGGCCGCGTACGGGAGCGATGGACTCCTCGGTGGGGTTCCACTCCTCCCAGGGCTCGGTCTCGAATCCGGCACCCGGGCCCTCGAACGCGTCCCCATTCGCGTCCAGGTACCGATCGTCGGGGGCGAAGTGGCCGTCCCCGGAGCTCATCCCGCCGCCGGCGTCAAAGCCGGGGCCGTAGGCGGTGGCGGTCCCCAAACCGCCTCCCCGTGTGCGATACGGGGCCTCGTCCAGGGCAGACCTGTTGGACGCCACGGAGGCGCACTCCTTTCCTTCCTTCTCGCCTACCGGGTTAGCTGACGGGTTCGGAGCAGGAAGGTCTCCTACGGGTCAGGTTCGACCCGATTCACCCCAAGGTGTTGGTTCCCCGGTTCCCTTGGTGCTGCTGGTGGTGCGGTACTGCCAGTGTGCGTACGGGATTCGGCGACGGCGCACGGTGCCGCCCTTGCGACGGTTGTGACGACCGCGCTGCGTTATCGAACGTTAATAGAGAGCGCGATGTGATTCCAAGCTGTTCTGAGGAATCCGCGCACCTTTGGCATGAACTTAGCGCTCAAGAGGGGACAAAAGAGGGCGAATCAAAGCACTGGCCAAAGGTTCGCAAAAACGCGTGCGGACCGATCGTGCAGCAATTGTTATGCGGAGGGGGCTCGGTCGACTACGCACGGTATGGACCCGGTCGGCTACGGACGGTGTGGGACGCCGCTGTCCCCCGTATGGCCGCCGCGGCTCGCACCGCCGTCGCCGTCGTGCCCGCTCCCTCGGCCGTCCCGCTGCCCATTGCCCCGGTTGCCCCCATTGCCCTGCCCGTTCCCCCGTCCGTTCCCGCGGGCCGGGGTCCGGCGGACCGCCAGCAGCGCCATGTCGTCCGATGTCCCGCCGTCCGTATGGCGCTCGACATCGGCGACCAACGCGTCGAGCAGCTCCTGCGGATCGGCGAAGCGGCGGCCGCGCAGCCGCTTCTCCGGGTCGTAGAACTCGCCGTCGCGGTTTCGGGCCTCCGTCACCCCGTCCGTGAACAGCAGCAGCGTCTCCCCCTCCTCGAACCCCAGCTCCATCACCCGGTCCGGCCACCCGGCCAACTCCCCCATCCCCACCGGCAGCGCCGACATCTCCGGCTCCAGGGCACGCACCGCGCCGTCCTCCGCCATGAGCAGCGGCGCCGGATGGCCGCGGTTGATCAGCCGCAGAGTGGAATCGCCGCGCGGAATTTCGGCCACCACGGCCGTCGTGAACCCCTCGAACACCTCCAGGTCGGCCCGCCGGGCACCCTCACGCTGCAGCGCCCGCTCCAGGCGGCCCACGAGCGCCTCCAGGGTCGTCTCCTGCTCCGCCGCCTCCCGGAAGCAGCCGAGGAGGATCGCCACGACCTCCACCGCCTGCAGCCCCTTGCCGCGTACGTCCCCGACGATCAGCCGTACGCCGTGCGGGGTGTCCTGGACCGCGTACAGGTCACCGCCGATCGCCGCGTACTTCTCCGCCGGTACGTAGCGCGCGGCGATCTCCAGCCCGGCGAGACGGGCGGGCGGCGCGGGCAGGACGGCGCGCTGGGCCGCCTCCGCGACACCGCGCGCCGAGGCGAGCCGGTGATAGCTGCGGCGTACGACACGGTTGATCGCCACCGCCAGCACGGTCACGGTGGCGACCGTGACGATCTCGGTGGCCGCCTGGGTCGGGTCCTTCACACCGTGCAACTCCGCCAGCAGACAGGTCGCGAGGACGGCGACGCAGGCCATGATGACGGTCTGGCGCAGCGGTAAGAGCGCCGCGGCGACCAGGGGGGCGGCGGCGAAGAAGGGCGAGGCGGTGTAGCCGGACGGGGTGGCCAGGTCGAAGCTGACGCCGCCGAGGAGGAGGATGGCGGGAAGCCAGCGGGCCACCCGGCGGCCCGGCAGCCCCTTGCCCTCATCCTCCGCCGGGCCAGGTCCCGCGGTGGGCCCGGTGAGCCCGTCGGCGGAGGCGCCACCGGCCGCGGCGCCGGTGGCGATGAGCGTGTGCAGGCGGGTGTGGCGGCGGTGGGCGTGCGGGCGGCTCAGCCGGGGCCAGGCCGTACGCCACTCCGTACGGGCGCCCGTACGAGCCCTGCTCCCTCGCACCCGCACCGGCTTCTCTCGCTTCCCTGGTCCGCGTCCCGCCGTCGTCACAGCGTCGCCGTCGTCACAGCGTCGCCTTCGCCGCCCTCGCCACCCTCGCCGCCCTCGTCACCTTCGTCACCAGGCTTCCGGCTGACGGGCTGCCAGGCGAATCGGTGTCGGCCAAGCGGGTGCTGGACGGGCGCCGTGAGCGGGCCCGGCTACCGCGCGTGCGCCGCGGGCACGCGACGGGCACGCGGCGGGGGCACTGCGGGCACGCGAGGGGACACTGCGGGCACATGGCGGGCACACGGCGGCGCGTCAGGGGCTGTGGGCGCGTCAGAGCCACGAGGCGTCAGGGGTTACGCGGCGGGCGCCCTGTCGGCCCGTCAGGGGCCACGAGAGCGTCAGCGGCTACGGGCGCATCAGAGGTTCGGATACGCCAGAGGTTACGGATGCGCCAGAGGTGACGGACGCTTCAGAGGTGACGGATGCGCCAGCGGCACCGATGCGTCAGAGGTCGACGCCGAGCGCGCGGGCGTGACGGTCGGCCGCGAGCTCCGCCGAGACCTCGTCGAGGTACACCTCGCACACCAGCCGTCCGTCCCGGGTGAGATTGTGCTCCAGCTCCCACAGCACGACCTCGTCCCCTCCCGCGAGCAGGAAGGCGTGCTCATAGAAGCGGCACCAGGTCGCGTCGGGACCGCCGGAGCGGCGCCGGGGCTTGGGCGCGAGGGCGATGTCATGGGCGAACGCGGTCGCCAGCAGCCGCTCGGTCTCCTCGCCCGGGCGGTCGGCGTTCTCCGCGCGGCGCAGGACGCGACGGGCGTGGTCGGCCGAATTGTCGGCCACATACGCACGGGAGCTCTCCAGGGGCTCGGCCGTGTGCAGTAGCTGGTCCGGGAGCCACAGCGGTAACCCGTCGAGCTCCTCCCAGCGGGCGCCGCCGAGGCGATCATGGACGCGGCGCTCGGCCAGCGTCAGGGCGTCCTCGTCCGCGTAGAGCTCGTACAGCGGGCGACCGCCCTCGCCGGTGTTGTGCTCCAGTTCCCACAGCAGCAGGCTGCTGCCGTCGGGGAGCAGGAAGACATGCCGGTAGGTGCTGTAGCCAAGCTGGCCGCACCGCTCATTGCACTGCCGGCAGGACCGCAGCTCGGACTGGTGCATCAGGGCGCTCCGCGCCTGGGCCAGCACCGCCTCGCCGATCTCGAAGCCGTTCTGCGCACGGGCGAGCAGCCCGTCCATCAGCTCGGCCGGGGTCCCGTCCGCTCGTGAGTGCCCCATGTCTCTCCTCCCGCCTCCCGGCGTTGATTCGCCGCGCCCCCCGGGCGACCACCTCGCGCACTTAGCGTAGCGGCGCGAACACGCGCCGCGCTGCGGTTCCGCGAAGCTGTCGGTGTGACTGTGCCTCACTCACTCCTGCGTCGCAGGGCTTGGATGTATCACTCGTCCGACCGGTCGAACAAGTGCGTGGGCGGGGCAGGGTGGGCCGGTCGGCCACCGTGGGCGCCGGGTCCCAGCGCGTCCAGGCTCCCTCTGCCGGGGATCGCCGGGGATCGCCGGGGAGTCGCCGGGGAGTCGCCGGGGAGTCGACTTCCCCTCATTCAATTAAAGGGATTCAGGTGTCCACCGGGCCGAGTCGGCCCGAGCTGGGCCAAATGGACCTTGCGCGGTCCCCCTTAGCGGGATTCTCGGAGAACACGCGCCGGAAGAGCCGCACTATGCCGGACGGGTGAAGCTGACTGGCAGCCCGAAGCCTTAACTGATGAGCTTCGTTGTGTCATGCGTCCGTGGAATTCGCGGAGCAACCCAGACGGAGGAATTAAGTGAACATCGGCAAGAAGGCGATTCTCCTGACCGCGGCCGCCGGCGCTCTGGTCATCGGTGGTGCGGGCGGTGCCCTGGCCAACAACAACGACGACTTCATCGTGCAGCTCAACAGCTGTGACACGGCCACCGGTGCGACCAGCAACCTCGGCGGTGTCGCTCCCACCGGCGACATCAACATCGGTTCGGACTGCGTGAACTTCACCAACAGCCACGGTTCGGTCGTGCAGGCCAACGACTGCGACACGTCCACCGGCATCACCCTTGTCACCGGCGCTGCCGCCCCGACGGGCGACACCAAGATCGGCTCGAACTGCGCGAACATCGCCACCGACGACGACAGCGTCAAGCGTCACTGAGTCGCTGACCCTTTCATGGTGTTCCCGCCCGCGGTAACACCATGAGGCATCCCCCCCGTTGGGAATCGCGGCCCTGGAAGCTTCTCTTCCAGGGCCGCTGCCATGAAAAAGGTTTTTCGGTGACGGTGCCGAGCGCACCGCACCGAAAGCCAGATTGGAGGCTCTTTATGCACATGCGCAAAAGGTCGGCGCTCCTTGTGGCCGCCGTGGGTGCGCTGCTCATCGGCGGTGCGGGCGGAGCCGACGCCACCGATCCCGGTCCCAGCCGCGCGGCAGGCGCCAACGGCGGGAAGCAGAGCAATCGCTGCACCACCAGTTCCGTCGTCGGCGCCGTCACCGTGGCCGCAGGCCCGACCGAGATCAGCAATCAGACCGACTGCGTCAACACCGCCGAGTCGGGTGTGTCGGAGCAGGAGAACCGCTGCCGTACCCACTCCGTCGTCGGTCCGATCACCGTCGCGCTGGCTCCCGGATCCGAAATCAAGAACGGGACCAACTGCGTCAACGTCAGCAAGTCGGGTGATGTGACGAAGCAGAGCAATGACTGTCGCACCACCTCCGTGCTGGGCCCGATCACGATCGGCCCCGGCTCCGACGTCACCACCGAGACCAACTGTGCCAATGTCGCCGGCTCCGACCCCCAGAACGGAAGTCAGGGGACGAGCGCGAACGGCACGAAGAGCGGTAAGAGCGGTGGCCAGGGAAACCGTCAGCGGTCCTGAAACACCGAGCTCACCGGAGTTCGCCACCGAGCTTCCGGAAAAAGCTGCTCGACATGAACGCGGCCTTGGGGAAATTTCCCCGGGGCCGCGTTCATTTTTTGCGAAGAGAAACCCACCGACTTCCGCACCGACTGAATATACCTTTGCTGAATATACCTTTACTGTGGCGGATGGGTGATGCTTCGCATAGTCCCGGATCCCGCATTGCGGAAATCTCGTTCAAGGGGTGTCTGCGGAATATTCGCGGAGAAGACCCGATATGGAGGCACCAGAACAATGCAGATCGGCAAGAAGGCAGCTCTCATGGCCGCGGCGGCCGCGGGCACAATGGTGGTCGGCGGCGCCGGTAGCGCGAGTGCTCATGGGCTCTTCCCGCAGTCCAGCAGTGCTCAGCGAAACCACTGTGAGACCAACACCGGCGCCACCACCAACACCGGTGCCGCGGCCCCGACCGGTGACATCACCCTCGGCTCGGACTGCGTGAACTTCGCGCAGAACGTGGGTTCGGTCTTCCAGTCCAACGAGTGTGACACGGCCACCGGCCCCACCCTCATCACCGGCGTGGCCGCCCCGACCGGCGACACCAACATCGGCTCCGACTGCACGAACATCGCCGTCAACGAGCCGGCCCCGGTCGTGGTCGTGCACAAGGACCCGCCGAAGAAGCACAAGGCCAAGGACTCGCACCACAAGGCCAAGAAGGTCCACAAGGCCAAGGCCGACCCGCACAAGGCCAAGAAGCACCACAAGGCCGCCAAGGCCAAGGTGAAGGCCAAGAAGAAGGACTGCAAGCACTGACGGCCGATCTCGCGATCGAGCGTGCGGCGCCCCCGGAAGCAGCGGCTTCCGGGGGCGCCGCGGCATTCAGCCGGGTCGTTCAGCGGCGTGCTTCAGCGGCGTGGGTCAGCATCCCGCGAGAGCCGGCACGCACTGGTTCGGGTTGTTCCCGGAGACCGTGGTCGCGGCGAGCGAGATCGTGCCGCCGTCGGTGAAGATGCCGCCGCCCTGGCCGCCATTGGCCGTATTACCGGTGACCGTGTCGCCGATCATTTGTGTGGTGCCCGCGTGCTGGAACAGACCACCGCCGTTCAGCGTGGCGGTATTTCCGGACACGGTGGTGGCCAGCACGCGCAGTGCGCTGCCCATATTGGCGATACCGCCACCGAAACTGCCGGCGGTGTTCTCGGCGACCCGACTGCCGTTGATCGTGAGATCTCCGACCGCGGTGGCGATGCCGCCGCCCTCGAAGTTGGTGGTTCTGTTCCGCGCGACCGTGACGGCGCCCAGCAGCGTCGCTCCGAAGTTGCTGACGCCGCCGCCCGAGCTGGACGCGGTGTTGTCGGAAATGTTGCCGCCCGAGACGCTGAGGGTGGCCGACGTATTGATGTGGATGCCGCCGCCGTCCCCCGCGGAATTGTGCGTCACATCCGTGGCCGAAAGGACCGCTGAGCCGCCCGAGGCAACCTCGACGCCACCACCGATGTTGCTCGCGGTGTTGCCCGTGACCGTGGCGTTGATGAGCCTCAGTGAGCCCGCGTCGAAGATGCCACCACCGTCGGTGCCCGCCCCCGAGGTCGCCTGGCCGCCCGAGAAGGTCACGCCGTTGACCGTAAGGCTTCCACCGGGCCCGATCTCCGCGAGCCGGAAGTCGCCCGCGGACGCACTGCGTCTGATGGTCGCTTGGGTCCCGCTGATGGTCACGTCACGGGTGATGAGCGGCAGTCCGTCGGCGCCGTTGGGGCCGGTGTACGCCGCGGTACCCAGTGTGTACACACACCCCGTGGCCAGGGAGACGGACCCGCCCGATGGTGAGCTGTTGGCCTCGCTGACCGCGGTGATCAGCGCCGCCACGTCCCCGCAGGGCACCGGTGCCGCCTTCTCGCCCGCCCCTCCTCCGCCTCCCTTCCCTTCGGCGGACGCCGGTGCGGAAACCGCCCATGCCGATACCGCCAGCGCCATGACGGGGATCAATCCGCGGATCGTTGTCGCGAGTCGCACGAGGAGTCTCCTTAAGCGTTTCCGAGCAGCGGGTCAGACGCAGCAGGTTCAGGCTCTGCGGTCGAGTACCGTTCGGCATCTGCTCAAGCGCCGGTCGAGTGAGACTCGATCTTCTGTACGACGAGGGTGTGAACACCCCGCTCCCAGGCCGCGGAAGACCGCGCGACCGGACCTTCAGAAACGATGAAACCGCAGGTCACCGATGGCGCCTGCGGTTTCCGAGGTGGGTCATCAGGGGCTCGAACCCTGAACCAATGGATTAAAAGTCCACTGCTCTGCCAATTGAGCTAATGACCCGCACCCCCGCAGCATAGCTCGGCCAGTGGCCAACACCCGAGCCAATACCCTCCGGGAGCGAAGGGCCGTGCAACAGCGCGGTGTTGCACGGCCCTCTTGACGGCCCGATCAGCCGTTGCGCTTCCAGCGCGGCTTGTCGGCGCGCCGGTCGAAGGACGAGCCGCCGGAGCGCTCGTACGAACGGCCGCCGGTGGAGCCGCCCCGGTGGTCGTCACGGCGGGCCGGGCGGTCGTCGCGACGGTCGCGGTTGAACGGACGGTCCCCGCCACGGTGGTTGTGGTCGCGGCGCTCGAAGGAACGGCCGCCACGGTCGTTCTCCCGGCGGTCGCGGCTGAAGCCGCCACGGTCGTCACGGCGCTCGTACGGACGGCCGCCACGGTCGTCCCGCCGTCCGAAGTTGCCACGGTCGTCACGGCGGTCGCGGTTGAAGCCGCCACGGTCGCGGTCGTTGCTGTCCCGACGGTCGAAGGAACGACCGCCACGGTCGTTCTCCCGACGGTCGCGGCTGAAGCCGCCACGGTCGTCGCGACGGTCATCGCGGCGGTCCCGGTTGAAGCCGCCACGGTCGCGGTCGTTGCTGTCCCGACGGTCGAAGGAACGACCGCCACGGTCGTTCTCCCGACGGTCGCGGCTGAAGCCGCCACGGTCGTCACGGCGGTCGTCGCGACGGTCATCGCGGCGGTCCCGGTTGAAGCCGCCACGGTCGCGGTCGTTGCTGTCCCGACGGTCGAAGGAACGACCGCCACGGTCGTTGTCCCGGCGGTCGTACGAGGAGCGGCGCGGCGCCTCGTCGCCACCCACGCCCTCGGCGGCGTCCGCGGCCTTCACCGCGGGCACGGTCGCGGGCTCCGCCGTACGCTGCGCCGGCAGCGTCACAGCGGCCTCGGCCACCGTCTCCGCCCCGGCCTCGGCCGCGGGCTCCACCGGTGCCACGGTCTCGCCGCGCTCGCGCGCCGCCCGCGCGGACAGCCGGTCGGCCTCCTCGCGGAGCTCGACCGCGCGCCGCTGCACCCGCTCCAGCTCCCGGCTGAGGTCCTGCGCCTCGCGCTCGGCCTGCTTGGCGGCGTTCGAGGCCGCCTCCGCCTGCACCTCGGTGAGCGAACGCGCGCCCGTGATCAGGGCCACGTCCTCGTCGAACGCACCGCCGCCGCCGACGATGTGACGCGAGGCGTCGACGCCCGCGTCCTCCATCAGCCGGAAGATCTGGCGGCGCTGGTGCGGCAGGGCCAGCGAGACGACGGTGCCGCTCTGGCCCGCCCGGGCCGTACGGCCGGAGCGGTGCAGATAGTCCTTGTGGTCGCCGGCCGGGTCCACGTTCAGCACCAGGTCGATGCCGTCGACGTGGATACCGCGCGCGGCGACGTCCGTGGCGACGAGCACATTGACGTACCCGTCCTTGAAGTCGGCCAGGGTGCGGGTACGGGCGCCCTGCGTCATGCCGCCGTGCAGCGCGTCGGCGCGTACGCCCGCGTCGCACAGCTGCTCGGCGACGCGGTCGGCGCCCAGCTGGGTCCGTACGAAGATGATGGTGCGGCCCTTGCGCGCCGCGATGGCGGCGGTGACCGGGGCCTTGTCCTTCGGCTTCACGACGAGCACGTGGTGGGTCATCGTGGTGACCGCGCCCTGTGCCGAGTCGACCTCGTGGGTGACCGGGTCGACCAGGTAGCGCTTGACCAGGCTGTCGATCTCGTTCTCCAGCGTCGCGGAGAACAGCAGCCGCTGGCCGCCCTGCGGCACCAGGTCCAGAATCTCGGTGACCTCGGGCAGGAAGCCCATGTCGGCCATCTGGTCGGCCTCGTCGAGGACGGCGACCTGGACCTTGTCGAGGGACGCGGCGCCGCGGTCGATGATGTCGCGCAGCCGGCCCGGGGTGGCGACGAGGATGTCGACACCGCGCTCCAGCGCGTAGATCTGATTGCCCATCGAGGTGCCGCCGCAGACGACCTTGAGCTTGAGGCCGAGGACGTCGCCGTAAGGCTGCAGCGCGTCGCTCACCTGCATCGCCAGCTCGCGGGTCGGGGTCAGGATGAGGCCCCGGGGGCGCTTCTTCTCGGTGTGTCCGCCGGCCAGCGTGGTCAGCAGCGGAAGACCGAACGAGAGGGTCTTGCCGGAGCCGGTACGGCCGCGACCGAGGATGTCCTTCCCGGCCATGGCGTCGGGGATGGTCGCCGCCTGGATCGGGAAGGGCGTGGTCACGCCGTTCTGCGCCAGCTTGCGGACGATCTGTTCGGGGAGGCCGAGGTCGGCGAAAGTGATGTCGGGCGCCTTAGGGGTCTCGGGGGCTTCCGTGGCGGTTTGCTCAGAGGACGCCGTTGACGCCGTCTGGTCGGCTTGCTCGGCCTGCTCGTCGCGCTCGTCCCGTTCGAACGGCTCGGCCGGAGCGGTCAGCTCGCTCGGCTCGTCGACAGCGGGCATGACGGCGTGATCAGTGGAAACGGACATGCGAAATGCGAAACCTTCCGGAGTCTCGGCACGCGCCCAAACTCCGTGTTGTCGCAAACGACCGCCTCTATGCGGTCAGCCACGGGATGGCAAGGAACGCGCCTCACGGCGCACTTTTACGAGGCGCCGGGCAAATGGGATCAAACGATCTACCACCATACGCACCTTCACCCCTCAAGAGCAAATTAGCTCCGTCGGTGGTGGACAGCGGTGCCAGGCGGGGGGCTTCTGGGCCTGGGTCGTCGCGGGGTCGGCCCGTGACGTCCGGTGTCGCTCAGCCCGCCGGCTGGGCCGGCGGGGAGGCGGGCGCGGTCGGGGGCTCGGCGTCGGTCGGCTTCGGGTCCGGCGCGCTCGGCGGCGGGCTCGTCGGCCGGGGCGCGGGTGGCGCGTCGGACGGGGTGGCGCCGCCCGGCTGCGGCAGGGCGGTGGGGGCCGGGCCATGGTGCGGGGCCCCGTGCTTACCGGGCGGGGCCGAGGGCTCGGTCTCGGGGTCGGTCGCGGAGGCCGAGGCCGACCGGTCCTCGCCGTCCTTCCGCTTCTCGCCCTTCTTCCCCTTCCCGTCCTTCTTGTCCCGGTCGGAGTCCTCGTACGCACGCCCCCTGCCGTCCGACCGCACCGCGGCGCCGCCCGTGTCCGCCGCGTCACCCTTCTGGTGGGAGCCGCGGTGTTTGTCCGGCCGCTCGGGGTCGTCGGCGATGCTCATGCAGCCGCCCAGCGCCATCGTGACGGCCACGAGCGCCGCGAGCGCCGCCCCGCGCGCCGCGGGATGGGGCGCGGGATGGGGCGCGGGATGGGGCGCGCGCCGGGAGGGCCGGGACGTCCGGGGGGAACGGGCGGTGCGAGGAGCGGGGGATCCGGGCACGGGGAATCCAGGCATGCGCGGGACACCTCCAGACGGCAGGGATGTGACGCCCTGCCCAACTGGCCCCGCCCCGCCCAGGACACGCATACGGCGCGGACCCGGCCCATCGCGTAGACCGCGCGTCCGGCGTCGGTCGTAGGCGGGGGCGGCCGGAGGCCGATACCGGCTGCGGACCGGGGTAGGCAGAAGCCGGGGCCGGCAGAGGGCAGGGATCAGCCGTAGCCGAGCACGTGCAGCCGGGCGTCGTCGATCCCGAAGTGGTGCGCGATCTCATGGACCACGGTCACCTCGGTCTCCTGGACGACGTCCTCCCGCGTCTCGCTCATCCGCAGCGTCGGACCCCGGTAGACCGTGATCCGGTCCGGCAGGACGCCCGCGTACCACTCACCCCGGTCGGTGAGCGGCGTCCCCTCGTAGAGCCCGAGCAGCTCGGGATCCTCCGCCGACGGCTCGTCCTCCACGAACACGGCGACGTTGTCCATGAGGCGTGTCAGCTCCGGCGGAATCCGGTCCAGCGCCTCGGCGACCAGTTCCTCGAACTCCTCGCGCGTCATCTCCAGCACGAGGCCATTGTCAGGCAGCCGGGCCCGGAAAAGGAGCGGTCCGCGCCAAGGCATCCGCGCCGGACGCAGGACAGGCACCTGGCGCGCCGCCACCGCACAGGCACCTGGCGCGCCGCCACCGCACAGGCACCTGGCGCGCCGCCACCGCACAGGCACCTGGCGCGCCGCCACCGCACAGGCATCAGACGCGCCGCCACCGCACAGGCACCGGGCGCACCGCCGCCTCCCCCGGCACCAGGCGCACCGCACCGCACCGCCCGCCCGCACAAGGCCCGCCCCCGCCCCGCCCAGGCATACGCCCCCGTACGGCCGGGCATACGGGAGCAATGGCCCGCGAACCGCTCCGGCTGGTCCGTGCCACCGCTCAGCGCGCACGTACCGCGGCCGTCTCCCCCATTCGCCGCTTCCGCCGCCCCTCGCAGACGCCCTCCCCCGCCGCCTCCCCCAACGCCGCAGCGTTCGATCCCTCGGCGCTAGACCCCACCGCGCGCCCCCGCCCCCTCGTCCGCGCCGCCGGGCTGGCCGCCGTGACCGTCCTCGGCGCCTGGATCGGACTGCTGGTGGTCGGCAGCGTCCATATCTCCGTGGGCCCCATGGACACCCGGATGGCGCTGCGGCCGTCCCTCACCGGCGGCACCAAGATCAACGTGGCCCCGCTCGGCGCACTCGAGCTGGACAGCCACCACGCTCCGCTCCGCCTGGACGTGGATGTGGACCGGCTCGACCCCATACGGTCCCAGGCCCTCGTCCACCACCCCGAGCGGCTCTCCGGACTGCAGGACGAGGTCGCGACCGATGTCACCCGCGGCACCCTCGGCCTCGCGTTCCGCTCCTGCGTCGCCGTCGTCTTCGGCGCCACCGCGCTGGGCCTGGCGGTCTACGGCCGTCCGCGCCGGGCGCTGGCCGCCGGGGGGCTCGCGCTCACGCTGCTGACCGCCTCCGGGGGCGCCGTATACGCGACCTGGAACCCCAATTCCGTCCTGGAGCCGCGCTACTCCGGGCTGCTCTCCAGCGCCCCCTCGGTGGTCGGCAACGCGCGCAGCATCGTGAGCGATTTCGACGTGTATCAGCGGGAGTTGGCCCGGCTGGTGACCAATGTCACCCAGCTCTACGAGGCGACCTCGACGCTCCCCGCGTATCAACCCGATCCGACCACCATGCGGGTGCTGCACATCTCGGACGTCCATCTCAATCCGGCCGCGTGGCACATCGTGGAATCGCTGGTGCGGCAGTACAAGGTCAGCGTGATCATCGACACGGGCGACACGATGGACCACGGCACCGCCGCCGAGAACGGCTTCCTCGACCCCGTCTCCGACCTCGGCGCCCCCTACGTCTGGGTGCGCGGCAACCACGACTCGGCGTCGACCCAGCGCTACCTCGCCCAGCGCAAGGGGGCGCATGTGGTGGACCACGGCGAGGTGATCAACGTCGCCGGGCTGCGGATCGCGGGCATCGGCGATCCGCAGTTCACCCCCGACCGTTCCAGGGCGGCCGCCGGTGACGCGGCCGAGCACAGCGCCGGGCGGCGACTGGCCGAGGCGATCCGGGACCGTAAGGCCACCGGCGCCCCGGTCGACATCGCCCTCGCCCACAACCCGATCGCCGCCCGGGAGACCGACGGCACGGTGCCGCTCGCCCTCACCGGCCATGTCCATCACCGCCGTACGGAGGTGCTCCCCGGCGGCACCCGGCTGATGACCGAGGGGTCGACGGGCGGCAGCGGGCTGCGCGCGGTGGACGACGGCACACCGGACACGGTGCAGGCTTCGGTCCTCTATCTGGACCGGGACACGCGACGGCTCCAGGCGTGGGACGAGATCGATCTGGGCGGTCTGGGCCTGGCGAAGGCCGAGGTCAGCCGTCATCTGCCCGCCGAGAACCGCCCAGGGGCGACGCCGACACCCACCACTCCGTAAACCGTTTTGGCGAACCTCACCGGCATCCCATATGCTTCTCGCGTCCCCGAAAGCGCCGCAAGGCGCCCAGGTGGGCCATCGGCCCTCATCGTCTAGTGGCCCAGGACGCCGCCCTTTCAAGGCGGTAGCACGGGTTCGAATCCCGTTGGGGGCACCACTTTCATTTAGTCACCGCAGGTCGGAACGTACCTGCCGGTGACTTTTTTTATGCCCACACGCACTCCGGAAACCCCGGAACTCCCAGAACGCCCAGAACTCCCCGGAACTCCAGAACTCCCGGAATGACTTCCTCCCCCACGGGGTTGTACGCGACGGACCCGCCGCAGACCCCACGCACGCGAGGGAGCGCAGATGACCGTCCAGGACGTCGACCGGATGAGCTTCGCCGAGGAGTGGGAGCGGTGGCACCGCGCCCATGAGCAGGCACTCGCCGACCCCCACGGCTTTCTCGCGATCACCGGCCTGCACTGGCTGAGCCCGGAGCCTGCCCGCTTCGAGGACGCCCCCGGGGCGTGGTCCAGCGGCCCGGAGGGCGTGGTCGTGGAGCTGGCCGACGGCGAGGAGCTGACGATCGACGGCACGGCGGTGCACGGACGGTACGCCTTCGGGGCGATCGCCGAGCGGGACAGCCTGTACGCGGGGTACGGCGACGCGGTGATCGAGGTCGCCAAGCGCGGCGGCCACGACATCGTCCGCCCCCGCCACCCCGGCAACCCCCTCCGCACCGCCTTCACCGACACCCCCGCGTTCGCCCCCGACCCCCGCTGGGTCCGCGGCGGCCGTTACCTCCCCTTCGACGAGCCGCGCGCGATCACCGTGGGCGCCGTGGCGGAGGGGCTGGAGCACGTCTACGACGCGCCCGGCCAGGTCGAGTTCGAGCTGAACGGCGAGACCTTCCGGCTCACCGCCTTCAACGGCAAGTGGCCCGGCAGCCTGATGGTGCTCCTCACCGACGCGACCTCGGGCGTGACCACCTACGCCGCGAACCGCTCCCTCCAGATCGACGCCCCCGACGACGCCGGCCGGGTCACCCTCGACTTCAACCGCGCCACCAACCTCCCCTGCGCCTACACCGACCTCGCGACCTGCCCCCTGCCGCCCGCCGAGAACCGGCTGCCGGTCGCGATCGAGGCGGGCGAGCGGATCCCCCTGGAGCGCGGCGGCCGCCCCTGAACCGGGCCGACACCGGCCGTGTCCTGACCCCTCGGTGAGCGGTCAGGACACGGTCAGAGGTCTGATACGCTGATCCAGCGACAACGACGCGGCGGAGAAAAATCAAGGCCCCGGTTCGAAATCGCGAGGAGTGCGAATCCACGGCGGGAAATCCCGTTGGGACCGCACCCCACATGTGCGAGACTCGTGCTCGTACACGCAAGGTCCTGTGGAGCAGTTTGGAGTGCTCGCCACCCTGTCAAGGTGGAGGCCGCGGGTTCAAATCCCGTCAGGACCGCTGCGGCTGGGTAGCTCAGTTGGTACGAGCGTCCGCCTGAAAAGCGGAAGGTCGCCGGTTCGACCCCGGCCCCAGCCACCGCAGCCCTCACCAGGGCACACGCCCTCTCCGAAGATCATCGGAGAGGGCGTTTTCGTGCCCGTGACATCACCTGGTGACATCAACCGCTCAGGAAAGTGCCTCGTCCAGCCGTTCCAGCGCCCGGCGCTTCTCGTCCAGCGAGGCGTGAGCGTAGACACCCATGGTCACCTCAAGGTCGCTGTGTCCGGCAATCTGCATCACCACGTGCGGCGGCACCCCGAGGTCGAGCAGCAGGGTGACGCAAGTGTGACGAAGATCGTGGAAACGGTGAGTCAGCCCGTACTTCCGGCGGACCGGCCCCCAGCTCCGGCGAAGGTTGTCCGGCTCGTACGGCGTCCCGATCCGGGACGGGAACACCAGGTCGTGCTCCCGCCACTCCATACCGGCCGCTGCCCTCTCCTGCGCCTGCCGCTCCTGGTGCTCTCGCAGAGCGGCCAGGGCCAGAGGCGGTAGAGGCAGGGTGCGCTGTGAGGTCTTGGTCTTGGGGAGAACGATCCTCAGCTCACCGCCGACCCGCTGAAGGTTCGTGGCGACCGTGAGCGTGCCCTTGTCCAGATCCACGGCGGCCCAGTGGAGTCCGAGCAGTTCGCCGCGGCGCATCCCCAGCGTCATGGCGAGCACGTACAGCGCGTACATGCGGTGCTCACGCAGTTCCTTCAAGACCAGCTTGGCCATGGATGCCGAGAGACCTTGGCCGGTCCCGTACGAGGGCGTGGTGACCTGGACCAGCTTGGCGACGTTCCTGGTGATCAGTTCCTCTCTGACTGCGTGCTGGAGCCCGTTCCGAAGGACTGCGTGGATGAACTGGACCATGCGCGGCGAAAGGGTGGACTGGCAGCACTGCCCGGCAGCGCAGCACTCCGAGCGCTTCCGCTGTGCGTCCCATTCGTGCTTGCAGCACTGGCACTCGGCCCGGACCCGGTTGATCCAGGCGCGTACCTCCTGTGCGCGCAGCGTCCGGATCTTCTTCTTGCCGAGCCCAGGTACGAGGTGCGTGCGCACCACGCTTTCGTAGCCCTGGTACGTCTTGGGCCTCCGGTTGGGCTTGATTTCCTCGGCCAGCCAGTAGGTGAAGTACTCCTTCACCGTCGCGTTCGTGTCCGGGATCGGTACGCCGCTGTGCTCCATGGCGTGCAGCTCGACCAGCTTCTCGTGCGCCTCGTCCCAGGTCTTCCCGTAGACGAACTTCCTCTTCCTGTGGCCTGAGGCAGTCGTGACGTAGGCCATGCCCATGTACCGGCCGTCTTTGCGCTGGGTGATCGAACCCGCGCCGTTGGGGTTCTTACGGCCTCGGGGCATCTATGCAGCCTCCTTGAGCTGTTCATCAATGAATGTGCGGAGCGCATCGGCGGGGACCCGTCGCGCCCGGCCGATGGTGAAGCTCCGGAGTTCGCCGGAGCGGATGAGGTCGTAGACCTTGAAGCGGCTGAGCCGCAGGGCCGCCATGACCTCAGGGACTGTCAGGAGTTCGTGCGTCGTCGGCAGGCTCGTGATGCTCATTGGGGCAACGCCTCCGTGAACGGCTGTAGGGGCGCCCGGCCCCTCCCTCTCAGGTCCGCTACTTCCGCTACCTCCGCTACCGCCCTGGTCAGGGGCATGATCCAGGTAGCGGATTGGGGTAGCGGTAGCGGATGGGTGCCGCTACCGGCGCCCGGAGCGGGCCGGGGCCGGTAGCGGCAGGGTGGTGCTCGGTAGCGGATGATTCGCGCTGATCCGCTACCGGTTTTAGGGCTCTGACCTGCCCGGTAGCGGAGGTAGCGGAAGTAGCGCTGTTTCCGGGGGTGGGGGGCAGTAGCGGGCCCAGGCATCGGCGAGATCGGCCGCGTAGTAGCCCTTGAGGACCCCGCCGCCGGTCTTGATGTTCCGAGCGGTGACGGGCCGGTTGTCGGCGGTCATGTACTCGCGCAGCAGCTTGGCCAGCCCGCGGGAGTCGAGCGGCTTGCCGCCCATGTCGGCCCAGGGGGCTTCGTCCAGGCTGTGCAGCCGCTCCAGCACCGCGACGGTGGGAAGTCGGTCGATGCCGTTGAGCACGTGGTCCCGCAGATCGGTCAGCAGCCGGATGCCGACGCTGCCTTTGTCATCTGCCTTGGCCGCGTTGACCAGCTCCACGCACGCCGCGCGGGCCCGCTCCGGCCAGTCCCCACCGGCCGCATCAGCGACGGCGATCAGGGGCTCCCAGACGTCCGCGGGCCGGTCGGTCACCTCCTCCGGCATGGCGGGGAAGACCCCATCGACCAGGTGCCGCACGCTGTCAGCCCAGGCCGCGAGCCGGTCCCGCAGCGCGTGACCCTCTTGGGTGTGGACGCGCTGCCGGAACGGCTGGACCTTCTCGTTCCTGGCCCGGCGGCGCATGCGGATGATGACCGAGCGGGTCAGGATCGTGTCGGGCAGCGAGCCCAGCCCCGCGACGGCCACGCCCGCGTAGGAGGGGAACGCCTGCACGCTCTGGTTCCCGCCGTCTCCCACGCACCGGTAGGTGACGCCGGAGCGGCGGTGACCTGCGTTGAGGAACCCGCGCAGCTCTTCGTTGTCTCCTGCCTTGGGGCCGAAGACGGTATCGATCTCATCGAAGAGGATCGTGGGTCGTCCCTCGGCACCGGAGACGGCCCGGAACAGGGCCGCCGCACTGGCGTTGACGGCCACCATGGGCTGAGGCACCAGGGTTTCCACGATCTCCAACGCCCGGGACTTCCCCGACCCCGGTTCCGGGGAGAGGAACGCCAGGCGCGGGGTGGAGTCGAAGCAGTCCAGCAGGTGCGCGTGAGCGTCCCAGAGCGTGACAGCGACGTAGGCCGCGTCGAGCGGGAAGACGTTGAACCGGCGGTGGAACTGCTCCACCTCGTCGAGCAGGGCCGCGCCGTCTGTCGTGGCGGTGGTCTGTGCTGCGGGGCTGGTCATGCGGCGAACCGCCTTTCCGTCTCAGCAGCCGCGGGGGTGCGGTGGGGGCATTCGCCGACGCGTACGCGGGTGGTCAACTCGATGACCGCGGTGCGACCGACCGCGCGTTCGTGGTGGCCACAGCGGCACAGCCAGTCCGCGATAGGCACACGCTTCAGCAGGCCGCGGATCTGGAGACCCGGCGTGATGCCGCTCACCGTGACCTGGTGCGGGTCAGGACGAACAGCAGAAGGGACGCCCTGACGGGCGACGTCTTTCGGCGCGCTACGACCGTCCCGAGTCTGGGCCGGTTCGGCGGTGCTCGGCTGGTCGGGGGTGCTGGGCAGGCTCTTCAGGTGGGGGCGGGGAGGGGTGCTCATGCGGTCCTCCGCTGCTGGTTGCGTGCGATGGACCAGTTCAGACCGCTGCGGATGGTGGTGCGGCACTCGGCATCCGGCAGTCCGGCCCACGCCCCCGCCTCCTGAAGAGCCTCCTCCACCACCGACCGGGGAAGGTCGCCCCACACGATGAACCGCCCCAGGGCCCGCGCCGCGCGCAACAGGGTGGCGTTACGCTCACCCTCGCCAGCGTGCTGCACCGCCGCCGTCTCCGCCGTCAGGGCCGTAGAGGCGTAACGAGAGGCCCTGTACGACGCGCGGACGGACGACGGATCGATGACGGCCCGCGCAGCCTGACGGGGCGACAGGAGGGCATACAGCCACCCCGGGAGCGGGGCGACCGGCGCCGGATCGGTCACGGCGTACGTGCCGCGCGGGGTGGTGCTGCCGGGGGCGACGACGTAGCCGCCCCAGGCGCGGGTGTCGATCCGCTTGCCCAACCTTCCGGCGCTGTTGCCCAGCCGGGCGCCCTCGGGGGCGGTGAAGTACAGGTGCTGCCCGCCGCTCGCGGTCCGCACCGTGAGGGTCGTGGGGACGACCTGCCCGGCGCGCTCGCAGAGCGCCGCAAAGGTCGTCACGCCGGAAGGCGTGTCCGCGCTGCCCTTGTGCTTGGGCATGTCGAGATCCACGACGACCAGCCCGGACGGGCCGGTGGCGATGCCGACGTTGAACGGCACATCGCCCCAGGCACGACGGATGCGGCCGGGGTCGGTGGTAGCGCGGTCCTCCCACTTGCGGTGGAAACCCGCGCAATCCCCGATACCGGGGCAGGACTCCTCACCGTGCAGCGCTGGCCGCTTGGTGCCGGGGCGGAGAGGGAAGACCGCCCAGCCGCGTTCGGCAGCGTCCATGGCCGCGCGCAGCAGTGCGGAACGTGCTTCATGGGTCATGCTGGAGACCTCCAACAGGTCTGTTGAGGCTGGTTGGGCCGGGGCGACCGCGCTTCTTTGGCGAGATGGGGCGGTCGCTCCGGGCATATCTAGTTGTGGAAGTGGTTGCGCTTGATGACTGCCTTGCGGATGTTGACCGTGGTCCCGTGGCTGGGGCGGTTCGCGCTGAAGATCTGCACGGCGATCCAGCCGCCGAAGATGACCGCGGCCAGGATGATGAGCTGTGTGATGAATGCGGTCAGGGCAGCGATGAACGCAGTGAGCAGGAACAGCCCGCCACAGACCGCGGCGAACCCGATCCCGCCGAGGGCGATGTTCACCGCCGTGGGGGAGATGGCGGGCTTGGCCGTGACGGGTTCGGGCTTGACCGGCTCGATGGCGTAGCCGGTGATGACCCGACCGTCCGGCAGCACGACGCTTTGAACCTGAGCCGCCGTGCCCGGCTGCACGGGCACCAGGGGTGCGGCGGTCGGGTGCGGGGTGATGGGTTGGGGGTGGTGGACTTCGACGGCCGGGGGCCGGTCGAGGTGGGTCATCGCGAATCCCTCCGGGATGCCCGCGGGCCCGCGCCGAGGGGTGGCGCGGGCCCGCGCATCGGGTGTCAGGCTCGGGTGTCACGGGTGTCACGCGGGGGGTGTCACGCGTTTCTGACAGCGGGTTTGCCTAGGGGTTTGGGTGTCAGGCGGCCGTGACGGTGTCAGGCGTCAGGCGGCCGTCAGGGCGGGGACGATGCGCCACCGGCCGGTCGTGTTGGTCGGCTCCAACCGGCCCTCCATCGCGGCCTCCTTCAGCCGCGCGGACACCCACGGGCGGGAGAGGTTGTTCCGGTCGCACCAGTCCGTGAAGTCCTTCGGACCCACGACCATCCGGCCCTCTTCCTCGAACTCCTCCAGCGCGCGGGCGAAGAGCTCACGCGCCTCGGCCGGGGAGGGCTTGCGACCGGTGTCCTGCCCGAAGATCGGGGCGTCATCGCCCTGCTCCGGCTCGGGCAGCTCGGCCTCGGGGTCAATGTCGGCGTCCTCGGGGTCCACCAACAGCCCGTACTCCATGTCGCCCTCCTCCTCCACGGTGTCCGGTGCCACAGCCTGGTCGTGGCCGGGGGTGGTGCGGCCGGTGTAGAGCCGTCCAGCGACCCCGGAGGCTGCGCCCGCGGTGATGGGGTCGGCGGTGGCGCCGTTGCGCTGCGCCCAGGAAGCCAGCACCTCCATGAGCGAGACCGCGCGGTGGCTGAACGCCCGCGTACGGCCCGGAGAGGGGTACCGGTCCTCCGGGACACCGGGCGAGACCAGGTAGCAGTACCCGGGGCGCCGGTTGCCCCACGCGCCCGGGTGGGCACCTGCGTCCAGCACCGAATCCGGCAGGGAGAACCCCTCATCGCGCGGGTCGCACCCGAGGGCGAGCACGGAGGGCAGGGAGGCGCGGGTGCTGGTGCTCATCTGGTCATAGCTCGGCCGCTGGAGCGAGACCACCAAAGAGATGCCGGCAGAACGGGCCTCCTGCGCGATGCCGGTGAACGCGTCATCCCCCAGCGCGCGCAGAGTGTTCGCGGCCTCCTCCATCCAGGCCACCAGGAACGGCATCCCGGGGCAGCCGCACGCGCGGCCATCCGGGCGGCAGGTGTGCTCCGGGCTGTCCTGCACCTGCGCGCACTCCGGGACCCACTGCCGGTAGCTGTGGGCACCGAGCCAGCGTGTCCGGGCCGGGATGGCTGCCTTGACGCCCTCCACCATGACCTCGGTGTCGGGGCCGCCCTCCACGCCCCAGTCCAGACCGGGACGCAGCGGCCCGAAGTCCTGGAACGCCTTCGGATCGGACAACCACACCAGCACATCGCGGCGGGAGAGAATCTCCGTGAGCAGGTTCAGTGCCGCGTCGCCCTTGCCGGAGCCGGTGCCGCCCGCGATCAGCAGGTGCGTGGAGTTCCGCTTGACCTCCGGACTCGGGTCACCGGGCAGCCACAGCATCAGCGGGGCGCCGTCGTCGTAGCGGCCGATGACCAGCGGATCGGCGATCGAACCGCCCAGGTCGGACGGGCCTTCCCACTCGACCGTCTCGGCCAGCATGTCCTCCGGCACGATCACCAGCTCGCCGCGCCGTGCCGAGTCGGCATCGGGCGTGTACCGCACGGCCGACGTCGGCAGGTCCAGCGCGGAGGCGATGTGAGCCAGCGCCTTCGTCACATCATCGTGGGTGTGCTCCCCGGCCGCCCCAGCGATCGGGGCAGTGACGCGGTTCGGCTCCACCTTCGCGGCCCCGATCTGCGCCCGCGCCAAACCGACCTTCTCCAGCAGACCCTTATCCCCGCTGGAGCCTTCCGCGTCGGTGTCGGTGCGGCGCATGGCCATGCGCACGTTCCACGACAGCGCCACACCAGGCCCACCCATGAGGTAGAGGTCATCGATCGGGCCGGTGGTCGGTCCGGCCAGGCAGGCGGCCGTGAGCCAGGCCGACCCCGCGGCCACCGTGATGGCTGAGTGGAGACGGCGCTGTTTGCCGGTGGTG
Source organism: Streptomyces sp. 11-1-2 (assembly GCF_003595545.1). Taxonomy (NCBI): domain Bacteria; kingdom Bacillati; phylum Actinomycetota; class Actinomycetes; order Kitasatosporales; family Streptomycetaceae; genus Streptomyces; species Streptomyces sp. 11-1-2. The sequence goes on along the minus strand of NZ_CP022545.1, from coordinate 6,150,074 downwards.
CGGCCGACCCACCAGGTGGTGCCGGTCAGGGCTACGGACGCCAGGGTCAGGCCGACCCCGGCCCCGGCACTGTTGGCCCACCGCTCGTGTCCGAGGGCCCCGGCCACGCCGGTGGCGGCGATGCCGAGCCACGGGGGGAGGTGGGGCTTGACGCGGTGCAGCAGGTATCCGCTGATGCTGCCCCCGCCCGACCCGCCGCGCGGGTCCATGATGTAGCCGTTCATGGTGCCGTCGTCGTTGTAGGCGGTCACCCTGTTGCTGCGGGCCATGGCCGCACCTCCTTCTTACTGCTGGGTGAAGTCCATACGCGGCTGCTGAGGCTTCCGGGCACGGTGACGGACGCGGCTGATCTCTTCCTCGTACTGCTGCTGGAACGTGGAGTAGGCAGCCGCGGCGTTCTTGGCCGCATCCCGCAGCGCATCCGCGGACTTCTGCATCTTCCGGGCCACCTTCTGCGCCCGGATGCGCGAGCCGAACGTCTTGCCCTCGGGGTCCGGCACCGCGCTGAGCACGCCCTTGAGGATCTCGGCGCCCATGGCCACCTCGATGGAGAGCGTGACGGCCGCTGCACGGATGCTGTTGCAGTAGAACCGCACCTGCGCCGGGGAGGTGAACTCCGGGGAAGGCAGCAGGGCTTCGGAGTGCGGACGAGAGCCGTTGGCGTGGGTCTTGTTGCGGTTGTTGTTGACCGTGACGTTGATCGGCGGGACGAACGAGCCGCCCATCGCGCCGACGAACCCGCCCGCGGCAGCGCCCGCGTTGGCGAACTTGTTGGGCTTGCCGTTGTCCGCGCGGCCGTTGGTGGGCCGGTGCGGGCGCTGGCCATTGGTGTGCTGAGCCATCAGACGGTCCCCTTAAGTCAGTTGGCGGTGCGGCGGACGATGAGCCAAGTGGTCTGTGCGGCGATCAGGTTCAGCAGCCACCACAGCTCGAGCGGACCGGCCAGCGGACCGAACCCCGCAGCCGAGGCGGCCCAGGCGATCCCGGAGGTGCCGAGCAGGGCCGCGGCTATGCGCCAGCCCCACACCGTGCCATCGGCGGCAGGGCGACGGCGCTGCGCGATGGCCAGCCACAGCGCCGGGACCACCGCGGCGGGGGCGAGCACGAGGGCGGACCACCAGGCCAGCACGTGCAGGAGCGCGGTGATGGGGAAGGCCAGCAGGCCGAGGGTGAGCGGGGCGAGGGCGCGGCGGTGCTTCCACAACCACCGCGCCGCGGCGTCCAGGGCCAGGCGGGTCAGGGTCGGACGTTCGGGCACCACGACCACGAACGGATCGGAGCGGCGCCCACGCTGACGCGGGATACGAACGGTGGTGACGCCCGCCGCCGTCTTCACGGTGCGGGCACGGGTACGGCTGGACACAGCGAATCTCCCTCAACAGGACTGCAGTGGAGTGGGTTAGGCGGCGCGCTGTTCCTCGGGGAAGGCGCAGGGGACGCACAGGCCGAGCGAGGTCGGGATGCAGTACCCGGCATCGGTCCGGCAGGCGGGGCAGGTGCGGCGGGTGAGCATCGCCGCGGCGAGCGCCGCGGACTTCGCGACAGTCATCGGCCGCACCGGCTTGGCCTGGTCCAGCCGGTACAAGAACGCGACCTGCGTCCCACCGGCACGGCGGTTGGCTCGCATGATCTGTGCCTGTATCGGCTGCCCGCCGGGACGTAGTCCGCGGGCCCGTAACTGGCGCCTCGTGGCCAGCCCATCCGGGGCGAACTGCCACGGGAAGGTGGGGATGCCGTAGCGGGCGCCGGAGGGGTCGTAGCACTTGCCGAACGCCGGGGACATCAGACCGCCACCGCCGTTACGTCAGGCTGACGAGAATCGGTAACGGCGTTGTTCCACTCGGCCCGCTCGGGGGCGGATCCCTGGTCCCGGAGACGCTGGTAGATCTTGTGGACGTAGGAGGTGGAACGGGTGGACTTCCGGGCCGCCTCCGTGATCGTCTCCCCCCTCATCCAGCACACGCGGATGACGCGCAGCGCCTCCTCCGCGGGCAGCTTCTCCGACTCCACGGCCTCGTCCTCAGCCGAGGTGGAAACCGGGGGGACGGTGAGCTCATACACCCGGCTGTCACCACAGATGACCAGCGGCGACGGCTCTACCACCGCCGGTACCGGCGCGGGAGCCGGGGCAGGTGCGGGGGGTGCGGTGGCCGGGGTGGACACCGGGGGGACGGTGAGCTCATACACCCGGCTGTCACCACAGATGACCAGCGGCGACGGCTCTACCACCGCCGGTACCGGCGCGGGAGCCGGGGCAGGTGCGGGGGGTGCGGTGGCCGGGGTGGACACCGGGGGGACGGTGAGCTCATACACCCGGCTGTCACCACAGATGACCAGCGGCGACGGCTCTACCACCGCCGGTACCGGCGCGGGAGCCGGGGCAGGTGCGGGGGGTGCGGTGGCCGGGGTGGACACCGGGGGGACAGGGGCGGATTCCACCAGGGCGTCCACCGTTTCCACCTCAGCGCGCAGTTCCGCGATTTTGCCGAGGATCGCGCGCCGGTAGTGGGTGATCGCTTCGGCCAGAACGATCAGGAGGACAGGGGGGATGGAGTGGAGCACCAGCCCCGCCGGATCCACCTGACGAGGAACGCCGAACGCGCTCCCCTCCGGCCACAGCGAGCCCCAGCAGTTCATGACCCAGGTGCCCAGACCGGCGAACCAGCGCAGCCCCGAGGCCCAGCCGGAGGGGTTCACGCCGTACTCCGACAACCGGCCATCCACGATCAGAACGGCCCCGAGCGCGACCGCAACCATGGGGTCCAACAGCCACGCGATCCACGGCGATACCTCGTGCTGGATGGCGAACATCGTGACGTTGGTCGCGGTGAACGCCAGCGCCACCAAGGCCACCAGCACCAGGACCGTCGTCAGCCCCGACTGAAGCCGGTTCAACGCGGCGATCTGAGCCCGCGGCAGGGCGGACCTGCCGTTCATCGGGCGTCCCTCCCCGCGGCCGTAGCCGGGGCGAGGACATCGCCGTAGGCGACCAGGAGCAGCTCGGCACCCGCGTAGTCGGTGGTCAGGGACAGGGCACGGGTTTGGCCGCCGCCCTGCTCACGGCACTCCACCGCGTCCGGAGCGATGCCCAGGGCATCACGCCATGCCTCGAAGTCAGTCAGGCCGTCGTGAAACGACAGCTCCAACTGGTTCGGGTAGATGGTGGACACGTGCGCGTGCGGTGCGGGCAGGTGCCCGAAGTCCGCAGCCAGCAGGCGCAGCGCCCGCAGCGGCACGGCCAGCTCATCGAGCGTCAACGCGTCGTTCACGCCCCCACCCCCGTCACCGGAGCGACCTGGTTGGTCAGCTCCAGCCGGGCGGCCAGCACCTTACGGCGAGCCCGCCGCAAACGGCGTGCGTCCAGCTCGGACGCGGGCCGGTCCAGCAGGCTGATCCGCACGTCCAGCAACTCGACTTCCGCCTCGATGAGCGGCGTCTCGTACGCAATGGCGTCCAGCTCCGCGGCGGTCGGCTCGCGGTCGGACAGGTCAGCGGTAACAACCGCCTGAAGTGCACCGATGTGCTTCATGGGTCGTGGTTCCTCTCAACGGTTGGAACGGCCCGAAACAGCGGCCCCGGTGTTCGAGCACCGGGGCCGCACGCCGTTCACGGGTGGAGTGCCCCGGGCCGGATTCGATCCGGCGCCCTCACGGCGAGATGCCGGGGCTGGTTGTGCGTCGTCTCCTTCGGGAACACGAGCTCCCGTTTCAGGCAGAGACGTGACCTTTCGGTCTGTGCCCTCCGGTTGACCAGGGGTCCGGGTCCCTCGGCCCGCTCTGTCCCGGGCCCCTATTCGTGCGTCGGAGCAGCCCAAAGAAGGCCCTCCGGGCCGCCTCCGGTCTTGCTCGGTGGCGACGTGTTCAACATAGCCAACCTGCTTAGGCAGGTCAACCAGGATGGGTAGCTCGCCTAGGCTGGGCAGGTGCCTTACCATGGCGGGATGAGCCTTGACCCGAACGACGACCGACCGCCGTACATGCAGGTCAGCAGCGTTCTACGAGCGGAAATCCTCACAAGGAAGTTCGAGCCCGGAACGCAGTTGCCGTCAGGCCCGGACCTGGCCAAGCGGTTCGAGGTAGCCCGCGGGACGGTGACCAAGGCGCTGGACTTGCTGAGGGACGAAGGACTGATCGTGACCCGCAAGGGGTCCGGCTCCTTTGTGCGGGAGCGCACGGAACGACCTGTCGGCCTGCGCCCCCACCTCGAAATGGCATTCGCAGATCCGCACGTGACGGTGGACTTCGCGGGGTTCAGCAGCGAGACGCTGCACGGCGCGATGCAAGAACCACTCGACAAGATCCGCGCCGGGCGACTCCGCCCCGAGTCGATCATGGTCCGGCTGCTCCTGCCGGACACCACAGCCCCCATGGCGGTGCCCACGCTCGTGGACGGCCTCGCGGACGACCCAGCCCTTCGCAATCGCGCCCGGGACATCGCTCTGACGCACGCGGCCGGTATAAAGCACTCGGTCGAGGTGCTGGCCGAACTCGGCCTCGTCGAGAAGGCGACAGTGGAGGTCAAGGTCTACCGTGCGACGTCACTCTTCAAGCTCTACGTCCTGAATCACCGTGACGTGTTCTTCGGCTTCTATCCGCTGCGAGAGCGCACTCTCACGGTCGAGGGGGAAGCCCGTACGTTCTTCGACATCACCGGCAAGGACACGACACTCTTCCACCACGCTGCCGGTCCTGACGGAGAGTCGATGGGATCGCAGTACGTTCAGCAGGCCACGAAGTGGTTCGAGAGCATCTGGGACACAATCGCCTACGAACGCGAGGCATGATCATGGCACCCGAGACCCTCGATGGAACCCTGGCCCCCGTACGGCACGTGCTACTCGACTTCGACGGCCCAGTGTGCTCGGTCTTCGCGGGCTTCTCCGCCGGTGACGTCGCCCGAAGTCTGGTTGCACTCCTGGGCGGCCCCGACGGTCCACCACCGGGGCACGAGGAATCCGACCCCTTGGCGATGCTCCGCCGTATCGCTGAGACCCGGGAAGACCTGGTCTCAGCAGCGGACTCGCACCTCACCCAACTAGAAGTCGAGGCCGTTGAGCGGGCCCGACCTACGCCGGGGGGCGTCGCCTTCATGGAAGCCTGCACCGCTACCGGCCGCTCGGTGTGGGTGGTCAGCAACAACGCAACAGCGGCCATCGACCGGTACCTATCCGATCACGGGCTCCGCGACCTGGTCGCGGGCACTTTCGGTCGTACCGCCGGTCGTCCAGAGTCGATGAAGCCTTCGCCGGAACTCCTCATCGCAGCCATGCGCGCGGCTGACGCGAAACCTGGCGAATGCGTGTTCATCGGGGATGCGGTCCGGGACGTCGAGGCCGCCCACGCGGCCGACATGAAGACGATCGGGTACGCCAACAAGCCGGGCAAGGCAGATGCTCTGTCCGCGGCTGGAGCTGTCGCGGTGGTGACCTCCATGGAGACGCTGGCAGCAAGCGTCACCTGACATCAACACTGACATCAACGTCCACAAACAACGGCTCACATGCACGCACCTTGACGCTCAATCAGCCTGACTCGGCCCCGAGCGGTAGGGTCCCCCAGCTCGCCTGAAAAGCGGAAGGTCGCCGGTTCGACCCCGGCCCCAGCCACCGCAGCCCGACCAGGGCAAAGCCCCCTCCCGGTCCGTCCGGAGGGGGCCTTTTCGTTGGCACAGCGGCGATGTCTTACAGCTCTGGTACGCACCGTAAGAGCGCGGGCCCAGGGAGTGAAGCTGGCACCGCGTCGACGAAGGGGAGTGGGCTCATGCGGTGGACCGTCCATGGCGAACGGCAGATCTACAGCAACCCTTGGGTCAACCTGTGGCTCGTCGACGTACAGCAGCCGGACGGCCGCCGTTGGGAACACCATGTCGTACGCATGCGGCACCTCGCCGTCGCCGCCGTGGTCGATGATCACAAGCGCGTCCTGATGATGTGGCGCCACCGGTTCATCACCGACGCCTGGGGCTGGGAACTGCCCATGGGGCTCATCGAGCCCGGCGAGACCCCGGAGCGGGCCGCCGCCCGCGAGGTCGAAGAAGAGACCGGCTGGCAGGTCGAGGCGATGAAGCCCCTGGTGTACGCACAGCCTGCGAACGGGATCACCGACTCCGAGCACCATGTCTTCCGCGCCGATGGGGCCACCTACACCGGGCCGCCGACAGAGCTGAACGAATCGGACCGGATCGAGTGGATCCCCCTCTCGGAGATAAGGGGGATGATCGACCGCCGCGAGATCGTCAGCAGCGGCAGCCTGGTCGGCCTGCTGTATCTGCTGCTGGACGAGGCGACCAAGAGCGCCGGCTAGTGCTGTGACCGGGATGGTTCACCGTGGTCGGGAGACGGCTCACGGGACGAGCGCGGTCCGCGCGGCGACTGGTATTACTGGTGCATGCAGGAAGAGACCGCACGGTCCGCGATCGACACGTTCATCTCCGCGTTCAACGCCTCGGACGACAGCTATGTGACTGCGCTGCTCTCCCAGGCCCTAACCTCGGACGTGGTCTTCTGGGGACCGTTGGGCCGCAGTGAGGGGATCGAGGCGGTCGAGCGGTTCGTGCTGGACATCCGGCGCCACCCCGCGGGGACCGGCACGATGGTGCGCTGTTCGGCGGTGGACATGCCGGGCGAGTGGGCCCGGTACCAGTGGGTCTTCACGACGCCGGATGGAGGCCCCCGCCTGGCGGGAACGGACGTCGTCCATCTGCGGCGGAGCCTCATCGACCAGGTCATCGTCTTCGCGGGGGAGATCGAGCCGTCCGCCTCTTGAGTCATTCTCCTCTGGCGCCGTCCTTCTCCTGAACCGGCCCCGTTCGGGGCTCCGGGTCTGCCCAGCCGAGATCATCTTCACAACACTTCGGTCGTCCGCGCTTGGCCACGAGCGGACCGATGATGCGCTGTGGCTGTGTAAGTTCGCGGTTGGTCAGGCTGCGGTGTTGAGGGGGCGTCCGCCCCAACGGATGCCCTTCTCGCTTCGGATGCGGGCGCGTTCCTTGCGTTCGGCGTCCAGGACGTCGCGGTGGCGGGCGTTGGCGTTGCGCCAGCGTAGATAGGCGTGCAGGGCTCGTGTCTGCACGGTGTGGTTGGGGTGGTTGGAGTTGGCGATGGTGAACTGCCTCAGCGGTCCGAAGTGGGCCTCGATGGGGTTGGCCCAAGAGGCGTAGGTCGGGGTGAAGCACAGCTCGACCTTGTGCTTTGTAGCCCAGCGGCGGATGTCGGTGCCTTTGTGGGCGGACAGGTTGTCCAGGATCACGTAGCTGGGGACGCCGTCGGGCCGGGCGGCGCGGATCGACTTGAGCGCGGCCAGCGTGTTCGCGGCACCTTTCTTGCGGCGGTTGACGCCCCACAACATGTCGTCGCCGACCGAGTAGCAGCCGTGGAAGTACCGGACTCCATGGGTGCGGTGGTAGGTGGCCGGCACCCGGTCGGAGTGTTTCCGTTCGGCCCGGCCCGAGCCTGCGGTGGGCCGGATCCCGAGTGGGCCGAACTCGTCGAACGCGAAGACCCGGTCGGGGAAACGGTCCAGGACGTGCTCGATCCGGTCCAGCTTCGCCTCGCGGTCGGGGTCGGTGGATTCCTTCCAGGTCTTGGTGCGCTGGAAGGTGGCTCCACGGCGGGCGAGCAGGCCGCGTAACGCCTCGCGGCCGATACGGATCACTCGGCCGTGGACTGTGCGCAGGTAGGCGACGAGTTTGCGTAGCGACCAGCGAGTGAAAGGCTGGCCGAGCTTGGTGGGGCGGGTGGTGCCCGCCTGGACGACGAAGTCCTCGTCGTCATCGCTGAGCAGGCGGGGACGGCCTCCCACCCACCGAGGGTCCAGGCAGGCCAGGCCGATCTCGTTGAACCGGTGGATCACATCGCGCACGGTGTCCTCGTCGGCCGCCACCAGCTGGGCGATCACCGGCACCCGATTCCCGCCGGCCGAGGCCAGCAGCATCATCGCGCGCCGATAGCGCACCGAGTTGGTGCTGCCCCGGCGCAAGATCTGCTGCAGCCGCTGCCCCTCCTGGTCGGTCAGCCTGCGCACACGGACAGGCTCGGCCACCGCGCCTCCAGCGGTCGGATCGGACGTCACCGCACATCCAACCGCCACGACGACCAACCCGGCGAACCTATGCGGTCACAGCACCTAGCCAAGTGACTCTCGCATCCGCTGCTCGAACCTGATCACCGGTGCCTCACGGGCGTACGGAGCCAGACGGCGGTGGAATTCATGGACATGCCCAGCGACCCGGGGAAAGTCGATCACGGTGTTCAGCTCGAGTGCGAGTCCGGCGCTGTGACATGCGTCGCCGAGCTTGCCCTGCTCGAGCTGGGTGCTGGCGAGCCAGAAGGCGTGGAGAGCCCGTCCGCGCTGCTGTCCGGATGTTTCCCGGCGCAGTCCCTCGGCGATGAGAGGTTCGGCCCGTGGTGCCTCGCCAAGTCGGGCCAGGGCGATTCCGGTGTCGACGATGAGCTTGGTCTCGTCGAAATAGCGCACCCAGGAGGGCGCCTCGTCCGTCCGGCCGCGTGCGCATTCGAAGGAGTCGCGGGAACGGTCGATGGCCACATAGGTGGCCTGCAGGCTCATGCAGGACAGCACATTGGCCACGAAGAGACGATCTTCCTGCTCCCGCGAGAGGCTAAGGGCCTGGCTGAAGTAGATACGTGCCGTGCTGTACTGACAGGCATCGAAATACGCCCAGCCCGGCCCGCAAGACGGGCCAGCTCTGCGGCGAGGGACCGTAGGTCCCGGCCCAGTGCCTCCCCAGCGTGCCGCATCACCTGTGTGACGTAAGTGAGACTTCCGACGACCGCAGGCCGCATTGGCGCACCACCGTGCTGGTCGTCCCGACGCCAGTAGAACGCCAAACCGAGGCTCTGGGGCCCCCGAGAGCTTTCCGGACTGGGGTTCGACCTTCTCCGTAAGTGTCACCGGCTCGTGAACGCGGCTCACCTCTGGCACGAAGCAGTGAGCGATGAAACAACAACAAGCACTGCTGAACAGTCAGGGTTTCGGGCGGCCGACGGCCTGCTGATCAGCGCGTATACAGATTTCGTCTGGGCTGCAGGCGAGGCGCTCAGGGATCCGCACTCAGTCTGACGTCATACGCCAACCCGTACGCCAACAGCAGCAGACAACCACGGTCAACTAAGCACCCCCAGGCACCCACGACCGGGCCCAGCCGGGCACCGGCACGGCCTGAAAAGCGGAAGGTCGCCGGTTCGACCCCGGCCCCAGCCACTGCCGCCCCTACCAGGGCACAGCCCCCTCCCGGTGCATCCGGAGGGGGCTTCTTCATCGCCTGCGACGCCTACGGGGGAACGCGTGTCTTGCATGAACGATCAGACGTTGGCGCAGATCGCGAAGACGCTGATGCCCACGTTGTCGGTGGAGGTCTGGCGGCCCAGCCCGATCCAGCCCCGTGCGTCATTGGTGGGGAAGCTGCCGACGAGGATGGCGGTGTCGCCCCGGGCCTCGGCACCGCCGCCGATGACCTTCTTCCCCGGCGGGCAGTACACCGTGCGCCGCTGGAAGTTCGGGACGTTCTCATTGGGCAGGGTGACCACCTCGTAGCCGGGCACACCCTCGCCGGGGCGGGGTGCTTCTTGGGAAGCGGTCGCGTCCGACTGGGAACCGGCGGCCCCGGAGCTCTGGGAGCCGGTCGCCCCGGAGCCCTGGGAGTCTGTCGCCTCGGAGCTCTGAGACTCGGTCGCCTTGGAGCCTTGGGACCCGGTCCCCTCGGCGCTCTGGGCCATGGTCCCCTCGGCGCTCTGCGACATGGTCCCCTCGGAGCCTTGCGACATGGTCGCCTCGGCGCTGTAAGAGCCGGTCGTCTGGTCGTCGCCGCCCTGTGTCGCCGACGCGACGCCTGGTGTCAGCGCCATGGTCAATGCCGCGGCAGCGATGACGAGCCTTCCACGCATGTGTGTCTTCTCCTTCGTCACGGGCCCCTGGACGGGACCGACACCGTGAAAGCGTGACCAGGCGAAGCGGAGAGTAAGGCATGAAAGTATGCAAATCCCACGAACGTGGGACGCGTAAGAGGCGTACGGGTGCAGCTCTCCCGAGCGGCCGAAGACCGCCGGTTCGCGCAGTGTCCCGGTGAGCGGAACGTCGCCATTCCCGCCATGAGAATCAGCGGCGAACAATCCCCGAACACAACCGAGCCGCAGGTCTTGATCCCATCCGAAGCGGCCATTGGAGAGCCGACATGGCAGACGTGAAGGGCACCCCGAGCGAAGTACGCAAGGCAGCGATCGCAAGTTTGTTCGGTAGCGCATTGGAGTGGTACGACTTCTTCCTCTATGGCACGGCCGCCGCGCTCGTGTTCAACACCCTGTTCTTCCCGACCTTCAATCCGCTGGTGGGGACGATCGCCGCCTTCGGCACCAACGCGGTGGGGTTCCTCGCCCGGCCGTTGGGCGGCATCATCTTCGGGCACTTCGGGGACCGGATCGGCCGAAAGTCGATGCTGGTGACCACCCTGGTGATCATGGGCGTGGCGACCTGTCTGATCGGCCTGCTGCCCACCTACGCCACCGTCGGGGTCTGGGCGCCGGTGCTGCTGGTGGCGCTGCGGATCGTGCAGGGCATCGCCGTCGGCGGCGAGTGGGGCGGCGGGGTGCTGATCGTCAGCGAACACGCGCCGAGCCACCGCCGCGGCTTCTACTCGGCCTGGAGCCAGACCGGCGTGGGGCTCGGGTTCGTCCTCTCCGCCGCCGCCTACGCGCTGGCCCAGGAGGTGACCACCAAGGAGTCCTTCCTCGCCTGGGGATGGCGCATTCCATTCGTGGTCGGCATCCTGCTCACCGCCGTCGGACTGCTGATCCGGCTCCGGATCATGGAGACACCCGCGTTCCAGGAGAAGGAGTCGGAGCCGAAGAAGTCCACCCCGCCGCTTCTCGACGTCATCCGCACCCACCCCAAGTCCATCCTGATCGCCTTCGGCGCGCGGGTCGCCGAAACCGGTGCGAGTTACCTCTTCCTCACCTTCAGCCTCTCCTACGCGTCCGAGATCGGAGTGGGCAAGGGCGTGGTGCTGGCCGCGCTCGTGGTGGGGATGCTGTTCGAGTCGTTCGCGATGCCCATGTTCGGGGCGCTCTCCGACCGCATCGGACGCCGACCGGTGTATATCGGGGGCGCGATCGCGGTGATCGTCTGGGCGTATCCGTTCTTCGCGTTGTTCGACTCGCGCAATCCGGTGCTGATCTTCGTGGCGATCTTCGTGGCGGTCGTGATCGGCCACGGGGCGATGATCGGTACCCAGCCGGCGTTCTTCACCGAACTTTTCGCCAGCCGGGTGGCCTACAGCGGGCTCGCCCTGGGGCATGAGCTGGCGTCGATGATCGTCGGCGGGTTCTCCCCCATCGTCGCCACCGCGCTGCTCGCCTGGTCGGGCGCGTCCTGGCCGATCGCACTGTTCCTCATCGGCATGGGCCTGGTCACCGTGTTCGCCGTGGCGGCCGCTCCCGAGACCAACCCGAACGTCCTCGGGGACGGCAAGGCCCGGCAGGAGGCCGAGGCGGAAGAGAAACCCAAGCCGTCCGATTCATCGCCGATTCATTCATAACCGGCCTCCGTAATCGGCCTCCGTAATCGGCCTCCATAACCGGTCTCGCCCTGCCCCGCCCGCCGCCGGTGCGGCCGGGGCAGGGCGACGGCTGGGCGGGGCATGCCCGAAGTACGACGGTATCGGCCGTTCCGGCCGTACGCTGGGCTGATGACGCGGCTGATCGTGGCGGGGGGAGGTGGCGGGGACGCCGTTGCCGCCGCGGTGATCGACCGGGCTCTGTACGGGCACGGGACGGCCGACGACCGGGCGGTGGTCCTGACCTACGCCTGGGACCGGCTGCTCGTCGATCCCGTCCCCGGGCCCCGGGGAGCGGCCGACTTCACCGGTCTGCGGACGCTCACGCCGAGCGTGTACGCCGTGCCCAAGAACGCGAGGCCGGTGGCGCCGGCCGGGTCCACACTGCCCCGGCTGGCAGCCGAGCTGCCGCACACCTTCGCGCTGCTCGACCCCCACCACGGGGTGGAGGGCATGGTCCGGCAGCTCGAAGAGCTGATCGAGCACCTGGCCCCGGTCTCCATCGACCTGCTGGACGTGGGCGGCGACATCCTCGCGCGAGGGGATGAGCCCACGCTGCGCAGCCCGCTCGGGGACGCGCTGTCGCTTGCCGCGTGTGCGCAGGTGACCGCGGAGATCCGGCTGCTGGTCGCCGGGCCGGGGCTGGACGGGGAGATCCCGGTGGAGGTGCTGCGCGAACGGCTGGGGTCGGTGGTCCACACACTGACCGCCGAGGACGTCACGCCCATCGGCCCCGTCATGGAGTGGCATCCGTCGGAGGCCACCGGCATGCTCACGGCCACGGCGCGGGGGGTGCGCGGGCTGTGCGAGGTACGGGACGCGGGGCTCACCATCCCCCTGACCGACGACGGGCCCGTGGTCCATGAGGCGGATCTCGACGCCGCGTTCCGCCGGAACCGGCTCGCCGGGGCCATCGCCGACACGACCGGTCTCGCCGAGGCCGAGCGGCACTGCCGGGACATCTGCGGATACTCGGAGATCGACTACGAGCGGGAGAAGGCCGCGCGGTCCGGGTCGGCGCCCGAGGGCCCGTTCCGGCCCAGAGCCGTACTGGCCGGGGTCGCCGGCTTCGCGGAGGAGGCCCGCGCCCGCGGGGTCAGCCACACCACCTTCCGCCACCTCACCGAGGCCCTCGGCCTGAGCGGTGTCCAACGCGCCGATCTGCGGGCCCTGCTGATCGGGACTCAGTCCGAGCGGTACGACGCCCCGCTGTGGCGGCTGTGATCACCCGGATGGGCTATAGTTGATCTCGCAACGCCGCCCCCGCGGGGCGGGAGTTGATGCGTCGGTCGTCTAAGGAAAGATACTCGTCTCCAAACGAGGGATGTAGGTGCAAGGCCTGCTCGGCGCTCCTTAGGAAAGTCCCTCCCCTGATCTCAAGGGGAGGGACTTTTTCGTGTGCCCACAGCGCGCCGCACCGCACCGCGCCGCACCCCACCGCTCTCCCCCCTCAGCACCGCGTCGGCGTCGCCCTCGGCGGCCGCCCTCCCGGGTGGCGGTGGCGCCAGGTCCAGAAGACCACGGCGGACACCAGACACCAGCCCCCCAGCACCAGGAAGGGGAAGGGGTGCTGGTGGCGGGGGAAGTAGATCGCGGTGTGCTGGGCGTTGACCGAGGCACCCGGCGGGAGCCAGCGGCCGACGGTGCCCAGGAGGGAGGGGAGCAGGGGCCAGGAGACGGCGCCGCCGGAGGAGGGGTTTCCGAGGATCACCATCAAACCCCAGGTGGGGAGGAGCGCCCAGCGCCCGAAGAGGACGTTGAACATGGAGAACACCAGCCCCGAGGTGAACATCGTCAACGCCAGGATCGCCCACGACTCCGCGAAGGGGAGCCGGAGCGATTCCAGCCCCCAGTCGACGATCGCCGCGATCGAGAAGGCGCCGAGCAGGGCGTACGCGAGGTTGAAGGCGATCCGCTCGGCCGGGTTGAGCTCGGCGGCGTTGACACTGAGCTGGATGGCGCCGAGGAAGCCGATGATCGTGGCGGCCAGGGAGATGTAGAAGACCGCGAGTCCACGCGGATCGCCGGGCTGCAGCGGTTTCAGATCCCTCACCGTGACGGGCACCCCGGAGGCCCGGCCCACCTTGCCACCCGCCTGGCTGAGCACCTGGGCCACGGTCGCCCCCGCCGCGCCCGCGACATCCAGCTCGAGGCCATGGTCGCGCGCCCGCAGGATCGCGAAGACCCGCTGCTCCTCCAGGGACCAGCGGGCCTTCGCATAGCTGGGGTAGGGGTGCAGCCGGAGGGACGCGTTCAGGGCCTTCTCCATCCCGGTGAGGAACCGGTTCCGCAGGGCGGCGTCGTCATCGGTGATCACGACGGCGGTGGGGATGTTCCGGGGGGTGGGGTTGGCGAAGGCGAAGGTGTACGAGCCCGCGAAGAGTCCCGCGCCCGCGGAGATGAGCAGCACGATGACGGTCGCGGGGAAGAAGGCGGTGTGCTTGAAACGGGCCCATGGGGAGAGCCGGTCCGCCCCGCCCCTGCCCGCGTCCGCCCCGCCCCCGCCCTCGGCGGTCGCGCCCCCGCCCCCACTCGCGTCGCCTCCGCCCCCACTCGCGTCGCCTCCGCCCCCGCTCGCGTCGCCGCTGCCCCCACTCGCCTCGCCGCTGCCCCCACTCGCGTCGCCCCCGCCCGCGTCGCCCTCGCTCGCGCCTGCGCCGCTTTCGTCGTCCGCCATGCGCCCACGCTAGAACGGACAATCCCGGCATACCGTGCGACGTGGCCCGGACAACACCCGGCGGAAATGGTTCGCCAGTCGTTTTGCCGAGGTGAGATCCTGGGATCCGTATGTCCACCACGCCTGCCCCCGCCCTGCCCGCCCTGCTGGAGCGGCTGCCCGAGCTGATGCTGCGCGACCAGCAGCGGCTGGGCCGCCGGCTCGACGGCGCGCGCCGGATCCGTAAACCCGAGGCCCGAGCGGCCGTGCTCGGTGAGATCACCGAGGAGATCACGCGTGCCGAGCTGCGGGTCGCGGACCGCCGCGCCGCCGTGCCGGCCATCACCTATCCGCAAGAGCTGCCGGTCAGCCAGAAGAAGGACGCGATCCTCGAGGCCGTCCGGGATCACCAGGTGGTGATCGTCGCAGGTGAGACCGGCTCCGGAAAGACCACCCAGATTCCGAAGATCTGTCTGGAGCTGGGGCGCGGCGTCAAGGGACTTATTGGCCATACGCAGCCACGCCGTATCGCCGCCCGCACCGTGGCCGAGCGCATCGCCGAGGAGCTGCGGTCGACGCTGGGCGAGTCCGTCGGCTGGAAGGTCCGCTTCACCGATCAGGTGGGGCAGGACACCCACGTCAAGCTGATGACCGACGGCATTCTGCTCGCCGAGATCCAGACCGACCGCGAGCTGCGCCAGTACGACACGATCATCATCGACGAGGCCCATGAGCGCAGCCTCAACATCGACTTCCTGCTGGGCTATCTGGCCCAACTGCTGCCCCGCCGCCCCGACCTCAAGGTCGTGATCACCTCCGCCACCATCGACCCGGAGCGCTTTTCCCGCCATTTCGGCGACGCGCCGATCGTCGAGGTCAGCGGGCGTACGTATCCGGTCGAGGTGCGCTACCGCCCGCTGCTCGAGGAGGGCGGCGAGGACAGCGACCGCGACCAGATCACCGCGATCTGCGACGCGGTCGACGAGCTCCAGGCCGAGGGGCCCGGCGACATCCTGGTCTTCCTCTCCGGTGAGCGGGAGATCCGCGACACCGCCGACGCGCTGAACAAGAAGAAGCTCCCGGTCACCGAGGTCCTTCCGCTGTACGCCCGGCTGTCGCACGCCGAGCAGCACCGGGTCTTCCAGAGACACACCGGCCGCCGGATCGTGCTGGCGACCAACGTCGCCGAGACCTCGCTGACCGTCCCCGGTATCCGCTATGTGATCGACCCGGGCGCCGCCCGGATCTCCCGCTACAGCCATCGCACCAAGGTCCAGCGGCTGCCCATCGAGCCGATCTCCCAGGCCAGCGCCAATCAGCGCAAGGGCCGCTGCGGCCGGACCAGCGACGGCATCTGCATCCGGCTGTACTCCGAGGACGACTTCCTCACCCGCCCGGAGTTCACCGACGCCGAGATCCTCCGGACCAATCTGGCCTCCGTCATCCTCCAGATGACCGCCGCCGGCCTCGGCGACATCGAGAAGTTCCCCTTCATCGACCCGCCGGACCGCCGCAATGTCAAGGACGGCGTCCAGCTCCTGGAGGAGCTGCACGCCCTGGACGGCAAGCAGAAGGACCCACGGAAGCGGCTCACCCAGGTCGGCCGGAAGCTGGCCCAGCTTCCGGTGGACCCGCGGCTGGCCCGGATGGTGCTGGAGGCGGACCGCAACGGCTGTGTCCGCGAGGTCATGGTGATCGCGGCGGCGCTGTCCATCCAGGACCCGCGCGAGCGCCCCTCGGACAAGCAGCAGCAGGCGGATCAGCAGCACGCCCGCTTCAAGGACGAGTCCAGCGACTTCCTGGCCTTCCTCAATCTGTGGAAGTACATCCGGGAGCGGCAGAAGGAGCTGTCCTCCTCCGCCTTCCGCCGGATGTGCCGCAATGAGTTCCTCAACTACCTGCGCATACGCGAATGGCAGGACATCTACAGCCAGCTCCGCACGGTCGCCAAGACCATGGACATCCATATGTCCGAACAGGACGCGGCGCCCGATCACGTCCATACGTCGCTGCTGGCGGGGCTGCTGTCCCATGTGGGGCTCAAGGACACCGATAAGAACGAGTACTTGGGCGCGCGCAGCGCCAAGTTCGCGGTGTTCCCCGGCTCGGCGCTGTTCAAGAAGCCGCCGCGCTGGGTGATGTCGGCGGAGCTGGTGGAGACGTCCCGGCTGTGGGCGCGGGTCAACGCGAAGATCGAGCCGGAGTGGATCGAGCCGCTCGCCCAGCACCTGGTCAAACGCACCTACAGCGAACCGCACTGGGAGCAGAAGCAGGCCGCGGTGATGGCGTATGAGCGGGTCACGCTCTACGGGGTGCCGATCGTCGCCCAGCGGAAGGTCAACTACGGCCGGATCGACCCGGAGACCAGCCGCGATCTGTTCATCCGCAACGCCCTGGTGGAGGGCGACTGGCGCACCCACCATCAGTTCTTCCACGACAACCGCAAGCTGCTGGGCGAGGTCGAGGAGCTGGAGCACCGGGCCCGGCGCCGCGACATCCTCGTGGACGACGAGACGCTCTTCGACTTCTACGACCAGCGGATCCCCGAGCATGTGGTCTCCGGGGCCCACTTCGACTCGTGGTGGAAACACAAGCGGCGCGAAGAGCCGGAGCTTCTCAACTTCGAGAAGTCGATGCTCATCAACGAGCGGGCGCAGGACATCACCAAGGACGCCTACCCGGACTCCTGGCGCCAGGGGAAGCTCAAGTTCAAGGTGACCTATCAATTCGAGCCGGGGGCGGACGCGGACGGTGTGACCGTCCACATCCCGCTGCAGGTGCTCAATCAGGTCACCGCGGACGGTTTCGACTGGCAGATTCCGGGGCTGCGGGAGGATCTGGTCACCGAGCTGATCCGCTCGCTGCCCAAACCGGTGCGCCGTCACTACGTCCCGGCGCCGAACTATGCCAAGCGCTTCCTGGAAAGCGCTGTCCCCCTCCAGGAGCCGCTGACCGCGGCGCTCGGGCGTGAGCTCCAGCGGATGGTGGGCGTACGGATCGAGCCGGAGGACTGGGACCTGGCGAAGGTCCCCGACCACCTCAAGGTCACCTTCCGGGTGGTGGACGAGCGGCGCCGCAAGCTGGCCGAGGACAAGGACGTGGAGGTGCTGCGGCAGCGGCTGCGGCCGAAGACGCGGGCCGCGATCTCCAAAGCGTTCGAGTCCTCCAAGGAGGGCGTGGGGATCGAGCAGCGCGGCGGGCTGACCCGGTGGACGGTCGGGACGCTGCCGCGCACCTTCGAGACGCGCCGCGGCGGCCAGCCGGTCAAGGCGTATCCGGCGCTCGTCGACGAGGGCGCCTCGGTGGCCGTACGGCTCTTCGACACCGAGGCCGAGCAGCGGGAGGCGATGTGGCGGGGGACGCGCCGGCTGATCCTGCTCCAGCTCCCGTCCAGCCCCGCCAAGTTCGTCCAGGGCAAGCTCTCCAACCAGGCCAAGCTGGCGCTCTCCAGCAGCCCGCACGGCGGTGTGCAGGCGCTCTTCGACGACTGCGTGGCCGCGGCGGCCGACCGGCTGATCGCGTCCCGTGGCGGCCCGGCCTGGGACGAGGAGTCGTTCCGCAAGCTCTTCGACGCGGTGCGCAGCGACATCACGGACGCCACGCTGGACACCGTGCGCAAGGTCCAGGAGGTGCTGGCGGCCTGGCAGTCGTGCGAGCGGCGGCTCAAGGACACCAGGAGCCCGGTGCTGCTTCCGTCCCTCACGGACATCAGGGAGCAGCTCTCGGAGCTCATCGCACCGGGCTTCGTGACCGCGCACGGCGTACGGCGGCTTCCGGACCTCATGCGCTATCTGGTGGCCGTGGACCGGCGGCTGCAGCAGCTTCCGGGCAACGCCGACCGGGACCGCGCCCGGATGGCGAAGGTGCGGGAGATGCGGGACGAGTACGCCTGGCTGCTGGAGCAGTTCCCGCCGGGGCGCCCGGTGCCCCAGGAGGCGCTGGAGATCCGCTGGATGATCGAGGAGTTGCGGGTCAGCTACTTCGCGCACGCCCTCGGTACGGCCTATCCGGTGTCCGACAAGCGCATCGTGAAGGCCATCGACGCGGCGGCGCCGTAAGGGTGTCCCAGGGGCTCCGGCGGCCCGCCGGAGCCCCGCCGGGCGCGAGTTCGACCGCACCCCCTGACCTGCTGTAGAGTCTGCATCGCAGCGCACACCAGCGCGGCGCAGGGCGACGAAGTCGCAGGCGTCACTGTTGGTCCTGTGGAGCAGTTTGGAGTGCTCGCCACCCTGTCAAGGTGGAGGCCGCGGGTTCAAATCCCGTCAGGACCGCTTAACCGGAAGGCCTGGATCCGCATATGGATCCGGGCCTTTGTCGTCTTGACGGCGCACCACACCCAGAGGTACCCAAGCTAAAAGGCGCGGGGGCGCGCGGGAGGTGCGGCGTATGACGACGTCCGCGAGGCATGAGACCAGGGCGCTGCTGCGCGCCCATCTGGCGGCTGCCGCGGGCAACCGCCACTTCACCCGGCACTGTCCGATCTGCCATCGCCTGCTGCGGCTGGCGATGGAGCCCTCGGCGGCCGAGGAGGCGGGTGACGGGGCCGGCAACGGGGCTGGCAACGGGGCTGGCGACGGCGCCGGAGACGAGGCCGGCGACGGGGCCGACCAGGAGGCGACGGCCGCCGCTCCACCGCCAACTCGGTAAGCCCTTACCGCAGTTGCCCATTAGCGCAACCAGTGGACACAGGGCAATGGTTGGGCAGTGTGACGGGAGTCACCGAATGAGTTTCCGGAGTGAGGGAACTTACACCCCGCTCACCATGGGTCAATTTAATATGTGCAATTGCACCGTCTGTCCGCGGTGGCCCGAACGCCCCCCCGAGGACCCCCCGGGGGCCTCCCGGAGACACCGCGGGACACCCCGGGCAAGCCGAACGATTGCCCCTCCAGGGGCACTTGCGACCCCTCTGGAGGCACCCTCCGGAAGGCCGTTCCCAGGCATAAAAAGATCGCGCCGGACCCGGCGGAGTCCAGCGCGATCAACGACGCACCCATGTCGAGCGGTGGCGGGCCTGTTGGGGCAGGCACCCGTCGTGTGGAGCTATACAGGCGAAAACCGGGCTGGGGGCCCGGAAATGCCCGGTTATGCGGTTGTTCAGGCCTCGCTGCGCTGCTGCGGGATGCCCGCAAGAAGTGCACGGACCTCCGCTTCGCGGTAGCGCCGATGCCCTCCGAGCGTGCGGATGGACGTGAGTTTGCCTGCCTTCGCCCAGCGAGTGACCGTCTTCGGGTCCACGCGGAACATCGTGGCAACCTCAGCCGGGGTCAGCAGCGGCTCGGCATCAGGGGTGCGAGCGGTCATGAGCGGCCTCCTCGGGAGAACCGAACCATCACGGTTCTTTCCTCTAAATTCTGCACCTTGACCCGCGTTGCCCGAAATGGCGGACGCGGGCCGAGTCGGTTATAGGACGAACGGCTTGTCCTCGGCACTACAACTACACCATCTGTCCAGCCCCGTCGGCCAAACCGATGGAATTGCCCTCTCAGGTGTCCAACCTCAACGGAAGCCGATGGACCATGCCATAGCGGACAGTCACACGGCCGTGACGATCAGTCACAACAGGATCAGGGGTAACCAGATCCATCAAGGAGTGCAATACCGATGAATCCGCCCATAGTTGGGCGAAAGGAGTCCCTCCCGGACTCCTTGTCCTATTTTGACACGAGGATGGGCGATTACCGCAAGGCCCGAAGTCAGTGCTTTAGGTCACGATTGAGGCAATGGCCCGGATCGGGACCTACGTCCCCGTCTGTTCCGGCCGACCGTCAACCAGCCGTCCGGCGCCGCTCCGGTCGCGCTCAGCTCGCGTTCTGCCGCCCGCGGATCACGCTCCAGCGGTCGGTCAGCCGCTCGTACGCGCTGCCCGCCCGCTCCCCGTCCCCGTCACGCAGCGCCGCGAGGCCCTCCGCCACGTCCGCGGCCGAGTGATCCTCCTCGAGCTGCCCGGCCGGCAGAGTGTGCACCAGGCCGCCGTAGTCCAGCTCGACCAACGACCGGGGGTGGAACTCCTCGAGCCACCGGCCGACGTCCACCAGTCCGTCGATCAGCGGCCCTTCGCCGAGGGACTCCTTGAGCACCTTAAGGCCACGCGCAACCCGGCGCCTGGCCTGGACCATCGGGGTGCGGTAACGGAGAATGAGGCCGTCGTCACCCTTGGTGAATTCGCGCTCCTCGTCCCCGAAGAGCACGAACCAGCGCACCGGCACATGCCAGGTGGCCGAGCGGATCCACGGCCGGGCGTCCGGGTTGCGCTCCAGCCACCGCTCGAAGTCCGCCACCGCCTGCCGGCGCACCACCGGGGGCAGGGCCGCGTCCAGGAGAGGCCCGGGAAGGCGCTCCGGCAGCTCCTCCAGGGCCAGCCAGCCCCTCAGCCGCGTACGCCACGGACAGACGCATGTGACGCCGTCCACGAGCGCCACGAAGGCGTCCGCGCTCTCGTGCACCGGAACCGCCACCGGAGGGACCGGCAGGAGGTCCGCGAGCGAGCGGCGCAGCTCGTCCTGCGCACCGGGCAGGTCGTCGCGCTTGGCATACCGCGCCCAGTGCGATCTCTCCGGCTCCGGAAACGCTGCCAGTGGCTCATAGACCCGGAGATACGCCGCGTACGGGACAATCACCGAAGACGCCAAGGTCACACGCGCTCCCTCAAGGCTGAGACCACCGCCAGGGGCTCCCTCACCCCACCTGACGGCATCGTCCCATGCCCAGTATCCGGACTCGTCGGGGACATGGCCGATCCCCTGGGACCCCAGGGCTTACCCTCTTGCCCACGGCCCTCCCCACCAGTCAGGAGGGCGTCTACCCCGACCTATGGGAGTCACCACCGTGACCGACGTACGTCACACCGTCAGCGTCGACGGTCCGACGGAGAGTCGCGTGCCGAACCCTCTCTCACCGCTTGCGACGCTGTTCCGGTCCGATCTCGGCGGGCATGAGCAGGTCCTGCTCTGCCAGGACCGCGAGAGCGGCCTCAAGGCCGTCATCGCCCTCCACTCGACCGCCCTGGGCCCGGCCCTCGGCGGCACCCGCTTCCACGCGTACGCCTCCGAGGAGAACCCCGAAGAAGCGGCGCTCCTCGACGCCCTCAACCTCGCCCGCGGCATGTCCTACAAGAACGCGCTCGCCGGGCTCGACCACGGTGGCGGCAAGGCCGTGATCCTCGGCGATCCCGAGGAGATCAAGACCGAAAAGCTGCTGCTCGCCTACGGCCGCTTCGTGGCCTCTCTCAGCGGCCGCTACGTCACCGCCTGTGATGTGGGCACCTATGTGTCCGACATGGACGTCGTCGCCCGTGAGTGCCCCTGGACCACCGGCCGCTCCCCCGAGAACGGCGGCGCCGGCGACTCCTCGGTGCTGACCGCCTTCGGTGCCTTCCAGGGGATGCGGGCGTGCGCCCAGGCGTCCTGGGGCGCGCCCACGCTGCGCGGCCGCCGGGTCGGCATCGCGGGGGTCGGCAAGGTGGGCCACCACCTGGTCGAGCATCTGCTGGAGGACGGCGCCGAGGTCGTGGTCACGGATGTGCGCGGTGAGTCGGTGGACCGCGTGCTGGCCCGCCACCCCCGCGTGCGGGCGGTCCGGGACACCGACGCGCTGATCCGCGACGACCTGGACGTCTACGCCCCGTGCGCGCTCGGTGGCGCCCTGGACGACGCCACGGTGCCCGTCCTGACCGCGAAGGTGGTGTGCGGTGCGGCCAACAACCAGCTGGCCCACCCGGGGGTCGAGAAGGACCTGGCCGGCCGCGGGATCCTCTACGCGCCGGACTACGTGGTGAACGCCGGTGGTGTCATCCAGGTGGCGGATGAGCTGCACGGGTTCGATTTCGATCGGGCCAAGACGAAGGCGGCAAAGATCTTCGACACGACTTTGGCCATATTCGATCGGGCACAGACGGACGGAATCCCGCCCGCCGCCGCCGCCGACCGGCTGGCCGAGCACCGGATGGCGGAGGGCCACGACGCCTGAGCCGTGGCCCGCAGGCGCCTGAGAGCTTCTGGGCGCAGCCGTGGGCAGGCCGTGCGGGATCTTGCCGGAGGCCGCCACACGGGGGCGTGGGAGCCCCCTGGGAGCCATCGGCGAGAGATCCCTCACGGCCTGTCGGCGGGTCGGCCCGCAAGACACGTTAAAATCGCAGTTGACCAGCGAGGAACGGGCTCCTCGCGGGTTCTGCCTCGTGGCACGTCGTGTGGGCGACGTACCGTATGGCCACAGAAGCAGGTACCGTTGAAGCCCTACGGACCGGTCTCTCTTATGAGAGTCCGCTCCGATTTATGAACGTGAACGCGTGTCAAGACTCTGGGGCCGTCGAGCCCCGTCGTTGAGGGGGTCGAGCCATGGGGCGCGGCCGGGCCAAGGCCAAGCAGACGAAGGTCGCCCGCCAGCTGAAGTACAACAGCGGTGGGACGGATCTCTCACGCCTGGCCGAGGAGCTGGGCGCATCGCCAACGAATCAGCCGCCGAATGGCGAGCCGTTCGAGGACGATGAGCTGGACGACGACCCGTACGCACAGTACGCGGATCTGTACAACGACGATGAGGACGAGGACGACGACCAGTCGGATCCGTCTCCGCAGCGTCGCCGCGCCTGAACCAACCGTTCCAGGCGCTCGGCTTTTCGCCGCACACCTCCACCGGTCCGGGGTACCCGCCTCGGACCGGCTTCTGTGCTGTCCGCGCACGTCGCGCGGTCAACTCAGCCCGCATGGTCATCAGCTCGCATGGTCACCGGTCAGCGTCACCGCTTCCGCGTCCTCGGCCGTGCGCTCGGTGATCTCACCGCTGACCCAGGCTTCGACACCGCGGTCGGCGAGCGTGGTGAGCGCCACATCGACGGAGTCGGCCGGGACCACCGCCATCATGCCGACGCCCATGTTGAGGGTCTTCTCCAGCTCAAGACGCTCGACCGAGCCGGCCTGACCGACCAGCTCGAAGATCGCGCCGGGGGTCCAGGTCGAGCGGTCCACGACCGCGCGCAGCCCCTCGGGGATGACTCGCGCCAGGTTGTTGGCGAGCCCGCCGCCGGTGATGTGCGAGAAGGCGTGCACCTCGGTGGTGCGGGTGAGGGCCAGGCAGTCCAGCGAGTAGATCCGGGTGGGCTCCAGCAGCTCCTCCCCCAGCGTCCGGCCGAGCTCCGGCACCTCGCGGTCCAGCGCCCAGCCGGCCCGGTCGAAGAGCACATGGCGGACGAGTGAGTACCCGTTCGAGTGAAGTCCGGACGAAGCCATGGCGATCACCGCATCACCCGTTCGGATGCGATCGGCGCCCAGCACCCGATCGGCCTCGACCACGCCCGTACCGGCCCCGGCGACATCGAAGTCATCGGCGCCCAGCAGCCCCGGGTGCTCGGCGGTCTCGCCGCCCACCAGGGCGCAGCCGGCGAGGGTGCAGCCCTCGGCGATGCCCTTGACGATGGCGGCGACGCGCTCGGGGTAGACCTTGCCGACGCAGATGTAGTCGGTCATGAAGAGCGGCTCGGCACCGCAGACCACCAGGTCGTCCACGACCATGCCGACCAGGTCGTGGCCGATGGTGTCGTACACGCCCATCCGCCGGGCGATGTCCACCTTGGTGCCGACCCCGTCGGTGGCGGAGGCGAGCAGCGGACGCTGGTAGCGGGCCAGGGCGGAGGCGTCGAAGAGCCCGGCGAAACCGCCGAGGCCGCCCACGACCTCGGGTCGGCTCGCCTTCTTGACCCACTCCTTCATCAGCTCGACGGCGCGGTCACCCGCCTCGATGTCGACGCCCGCGGCGGCGTAGGTGGACCCGGACTCAGGCATGACGTTGAGATCTTTCGTATCGGGGATGACAGGCGTGCGCTCAGGGACGGCGCAGGGCGTCGGCGCCGCCGACACCAGCGGTCAGCGTCGTCACACCGTCGGCGTCGGCGCTGTTCGGGGCCTGTGTTTCGGACTCCAGGAGGTGCTTGCCCAGCAGCCCCGGATCCGGCAGCTCCATCGGGTACTCACCGTCGAAGCAGGCACGGCACAGATTCGGCTTGGCGATCGTGGTCGCCTCGATCATGCCGTCGGTGGAGATGTACGCCAGCGAGTCGGCGCCCAGCGACTTGCCGATCTCCTCGACCGAGAGGCCGTTGGCGATCAGCTCGGCGCGGGTGGCGAAATCTATGCCGAAGAAGCACGGCCACTTGATCGGCGGGGACGAGATCCGGATGTGGACCTCGGCGGCACCGGCCTCACGGAGCATCCGCACCAGGGCGCGCTGGGTGTTGCCGCGGACGATCGAGTCGTCGACGACCACCAGGCGCTTGCCCCGGATGACCTCCTTGAGGGGGTTCAGCTTGAGCCGGATGCCGAGCTGGCGGATGGTCTGCGAGGGCTGGATGAAGGTCCGTCCCACATAGCTGTTCTTGACCAGTCCGGAGCCGTACGGAATCCCGCTGGCCTCGGCGTAGCCGACGGCGGCGGGGGTGCCGGACTCGGGCGTCGCTATGACCAGGTCGGCGTCGGCCGGGGCCTCCTTGGCCAGCCGGCGGCCCATCTCGACCCGGGAGAGGTACACGTTCCGGCCCGCGATGTCGGTGTCGGGGCGGGCGAGATACACGTACTCGAAGACACAGCCCTTGGGGCGGGCCTCGGCGAAGATGGTGGAGCGCAGCCCGCTCTCGTCGATGGCGACCATCTCGCCGGGCTCGATCTCACGGATGAAGGACGCGCCCACGATGTCCAGGGCGGCCGTCTCGGACGCCACCACCCAGCCGCGCTCGAGGCGGCCGAGGACCAGCGGGCGGATGCCCTGGGGGTCGCGCGCCGCGTACAGCGTGTGCTCGTCCATGTAGACGAGGCTGAAAGCGCCCTTGACCTTGGGCAGCACGATGGGGGCCGCCTGCTCGACGGTCAGCGGCTTGCCGTCGTCGTCCACCTGGCCCGCGAGCAGGGCGGTGACCAGGTCGGTGTCATTGGTCGCCGCGACCTGGGTGGCCCGGCCGCCGTCCCGGGGCAGGGCCGCGACCAGCTCCGCCAGCTCGGCGGTGTTGACCAGGTTCCCGTTGTGGCCGAGCGCGATCGAGCCATGGGCGGTGGCCCGGAAGGTCGGCTGCGCGTTCTCCCACACCGAGGCTCCGGTGGTGGAGTAGCGGGCGTGACCGACCGCGATATGGCCCCGGAGGGAGCCGAGAGAGGTCTCGTCGAAGACCTGGGAAACCAGGCCCATGTCCTTGAAGACGAGGATCTGGGAGCCGTTGCTCACCGCGATGCCCGCGGACTCCTGTCCGCGGTGCTGCAGTGCGTACAGCCCGAAATAGGTGAGTTTGGCGACCTCTTCACCCGGTGCCCAGACTCCGAAGACGCCGCAAGCGTCCTGGGGGCCCTTCTCACCGGGGAGCAGGTCGTGGCTGAGTCGTCCGTCACCACGTGGCACGTCATCGAGTCTAGGCCAGTTCGGCGGTGCCTCCGAACGAGGGACCCGTCAGGGGGGCGTAAGTCACATTCCCCGCACCGCTCCGGGCCCCCGGAACCCGTGCCCGACCTGCGAACGGCCAGGGGCGGATATCCGTGGCCGAGGCAAGGATCACATCTCGCGCCCCGAAAAGGATCACATCGCGGGCGCTCAGCCGAGCACGGGCAGGTGCGCGGAGAGGTCGGCGCGGTCGCCGCTCGCGGTCAGCGGCGCCGACTCCAGGGCATCGGCCCAGGTCAGACGGCCCGTGGCGAGGCGGACCCAGGTCAGCGGATCGGTCTCCACGACGTTCGGCGGGGTGCCACGGGTGTGCCGGGGGCCCTCGACGCACTGGACCACGGCGAACGGCGGGATCCGGAGCTCGACCGAGCCGCCGGGCGCCTTCTCCGCGAGGGCGTCGGCGAGCACCCGGACCGCGGTGGCCAGCGCCTGGCGGTCGTGCCGTACGGGCACTCCGGTGGCGGCCGTCAGATCGTCGGCGTGGACCACGAGCTCCACACAGCGGGTGACCAGGTAGTCCTCCAGCCGCATCGCGCCGACGCGGGTGGCCAGCAGCCGGTCGCCGGGCGCGACGGAGGCCGCCTCCGCGAACCGCGCCTCGGCGCGCTCCAGCAGCTCGCCCAGGTCCTCACCCGCCGCGAGGGCACGCGTCTCCTCGTCGATCGGCCCGGAGTGCGCGGCCAGCGCCGCGGCCCAGCCATTGACGGCGACCTCCCGCGCGGGCGGCGCGGGCTGCTCCAGGAGCCGGACGACGGAGGTCACGGCCATCGCCAGATGCGCGACCAGCTCCCGGACCGTCCAGCCGCCGAGCCGGGTGGGGGCGTCCAGGCCCGCGTCGTCCAGCCCCTCGGCCGCCTTCCGCGCCAGCCGCAACTGCGCGATCACGGCGGTACGGGTCTTGGCAAGGTCGTACGTACGGGCGCGAGTACGGGGCGGCATGGCGCCGAGCCTATCGACAGCCCGGCGGGGCAGGCGGAGGATGAATGAAAGGAGATAGGGCGGTATCAATCAGGATGAAAGGTGTGAATGACCATGGGCGAGCATCCCGATGCCGCCGTGGTGCGCCGCGCATGCACCGCGTTCCAGCAAGGCGATCTGGACACCCTCTCCACGCTGCTGACGGCGGACGTCGTCCAGCATGTGCCCGGTGACAACATGCTCTCCGGACACCACAAGGGCCGGGACGCGTGCATGGATCTGTACCGCACCGAGTTCGAGGAGACCGCCGGCACGCTGCGGGTCGATCCGGAGTCGGTGATGCCCGACGGGCGCGGGCATGTGATCTCCGGCCACCACGTCCGCGCCGAGCGCGGCAACCGCACGCTGGACATGAAGACCGGGCTGTTCTTCACCATCGTCGGCGGGAAGATCAGCGACATCGACCAGTGCGTCGAGGACATTGACGCCGCCAACGCCTTCTGGGGCAAGTGAGCCCCCGCAAGGCCCGAAGCGACCGTACGGCCCGCTCCCTGCCGTCAGGGAGCGGGCCGTACGTCGCAAGGACGCAGGTTCTCAGGACAGCAGGCTCAGGCCAGCAGGCCCGGGATCGTCGCCTCGTACGGCTCCCTCAGCTCGGCCAGCGGGATGGAGAACTGCCCCTGGACGTCGATCGCGTCGCCGTCGATCACACCGATACGGGCCGCCGGAAGCCCCCGCGCCCCGCACATGTCCTTGAAGCGGACCTCCTCGCTGCGCGGTACGGCGACGACCGCCCGGCCCGCGGACTCGGAGAACAGCAGGACGAACGGGTCCAGACCGTCGGGGACGACGATCCGGGCGCCCTTGCCGCCGCGCAGACACGACTCGGTGAGCGCCTGGATCAGACCGCCGTCGGACAGGTCGTGGGCGGCGTCCACCATGCCGTCGCGCGAGGCCGAGATCAGGATCTCGGCGAGCAGCCGCTCCCGCTCCAGGTCCACCTTCGGCGGCAGTCCGCCCAGGTGGTCGTGGATCACCTGGGACCAGGCCGAGCCACCCAGCTCCGCCGTGGTGTCGCCCAGCAGATAGAGCAGCTGGCCCTCCTCCGCGAAGGCGATCGGGGTGCGGCGGGCCACATCGTCGATCACGCCGAGGACGGCGACGACCGGCGTCGGGTGGATGGCCACCTCGCCGGTCTGGTTGTACAGCGACACATTGCCGCCGGTGACCGGGGTGCCCAGGGTCAGGCAGCCGTCGGCGAGGCCGCGGGTGGCCTCCGCGAACTGCCACATGACCGCGGGGTCCTCCGGCGAGCCGAAGTTGAGGCAGTTGGAGATGGCGAGCGGGGTGGCGCCGGACGCGGCCACATTGCGGTACGACTCGGCGAGCGCGAGCTGCGCCCCCGCGTACGGGTCCAGCTTGGCGTAGCGGCCGTTGCCGTCCGTGGCGACGGCCACGCCCAGGCCGGTCTCCTCGTCCACGCGGACCATGCCGGAGTCCTCGGGCTGGGCGAGGACCGTATTGCCCTGGACGAAGCGGTCGTACTGATCGGTGATCCAGGACTTGGACGCCTGGTTCGGCGAGGCGACCACCTTGAGGACCTGCTCGCGCAGCTCCTCGGCGGTGGCCGGGCGCGGCAGCTTGTCCGCGTCGTCGGCCTGGAGCGCGTCCTGCCACTCGGGGCGGGCGTAGGGGCGCTCGTAGACGGGGCCCTCGTGGGCGACGGTGCGCGGCGGGACGTCGACGATCTGCTCGCCGTGCCAGTAGATCTCCAGCCGCTCGCCGTCGGTGACCTCACCGATGACGGTGGCGATGACGTCCCACTTCTCGCAGATCTCCAGGAAGCGGTCGACCTTCTCGGGCTTCACGATCGCGCACATGCGCTCCTGCGACTCGCTCATCAGGATCTCCTCGGGGGAGAGCGAGGAGTCGCGCAGCGGCACGGTGTCCAGCTCGACCCGCATACCGCCGGAGCCGGCGCTGGCGAGCTCGCTGGTGGCGCAGGACAGGCCCGCGCCGCCGAGGTCCTGAATGCCCTCGACCAGGTCCTCCTTGAAGACCTCCAGGGTGCACTCGATGAGCAGCTTCTCCTGGAAGGGGTCGCCGACCTGGACGGCGGGGCGCTTGGTGGGTTTCGAGTCGTCGAAGGTCTCCGAGGCCAGCACGGAGACACCGCCGATGCCGTCGCCGCCGGTGCGGGCGCCGTAGAGGATCACCTTGTTGCCGGCGCCGGACGCCTTGGCGAGATGGATGTCCTCATGCTTCATCACGCCCACGCAGAGCGCGTTGACCAGCGGGTTTCCCTGGTAGCAGGGGTCAAAGACGACCTCGCCGCCGATGTTGGGCAGGCCCAGGCAGTTGCCGTAGCCGCCGATGCCCGCGACCACACCGGGCAGCACCCGCTTGGTGTCGGGGTGGTCGGCGGCGCCGAAGCGCAGCGGGTCCATCACGGCCACCGGGCGGGCGCCCATGGCGAGGATGTCGCGGACGATGCCGCCGACGCCGGTGGCCGCGCCCTGGTAGGGCTCGATGTACGAGGGGTGGTTGTGCGACTCGACCTTGAAGGTGACCGCGTAGCCCTGGCCGACGTCGACGACACCCGCGTTCTCGCCGATGCCGACGAGCAGGGCGTCGCTCTCGGGGGCCTTCTCACCGAACTGCCGCAGATGGACCTTGCTCGACTTGTACGAGCAGTGCTCGGACCACATGACGGAGTACATCGCGAGCTCGGCGCCGGTGGGGCGGCGGCCCAGGATGGCGCGGATGCGCTCGTACTCGTCCTGCTTGAGACCGAGCTCGGCCCAGGGCTGCCCGTCGTCCGGGGTCTGCGCCGCGTGCTTGGTGGTGTCCAGGGTCATGCGCTGACCAGCCTCTTGAGGATCGAGGTGAAGAATCCGAGACCGTCGGTGCGACCGGTGCCGATCAGCGGTTCGACGGCGTGCTCGGGGTGGGGCATGAGGCCGACGACATTGCCCGCCGCATTGGAGATACCGGCGATGTCGCGGAGCGAGCCGTTGGGGTTGAGCTCCTCATAGCGGAAGACGACGCGTCCCTCGGCCTCGAGTTCATCGAGCACACGCTCATCGGCGACATAGCGTCCGTCGATGTTCTTCAGCGGGATGTTGATCTCCTGACCCTGCTCGTATGAGCGCGTCCAGGCGGTCTCCGCGTTTTCCACTCGCAACTTCTGATCGCGGCAGATGAAGTGCAGATGGTTGTTCCGCAGCATCGCACCGGGGAGGAGATGGGTCTCGGTGAGAACCTGGAAGCCATTGCAGATGCCAAGCACCGGCATACCGGCCTTCGCCTGATCGATCACCGACTCCATTACCGGAGAGAACCGGGAGATCGCTCCGGCGCGCAGATAGTCGCCATAGGAGAAGCCGCCCGGCAGGATCACCGCGTCGACCTGCTTGAGGTCCTTGTCGCGGTGCCACAGCGGTACGGCTTCGAGACCGGCGGTGCGGACCGCGCGCTGGGTGTCGCGGTCGTCGAGCGTGCCGGGGAAAGTGATGACTCCGATGCGTGCGGTCACGACTCGGCCTTCACGGCGGTGGCGTCGGCGCCCTCGCCGACCTCGACCTTGACGGAAAAGTCCTCGATCACGGTGTTCGCCAGGAAGGTCTCGGCGATCTCATGGATACGGGCGAGGGCGGCATCGTCGACCGGGCCCTCCACCTCGAGTTCAAAGCGCTTGCCCTGACGGACATCGGCGATCCCCTCGAAACCGAGGCGGGGCAGCGCTCGCTGCACCGCCTGGCCCTGAGGGTCGAGGATCTCCGGCTTGAGCATGACGTCGACTACGACGCGTGCCACTGGCACTCCCGGTGGTGTGGTGCTGGTGCGTAAGGCGGTGGCCCAAGACTACCCCGGCGAAAATTCTACGCGAGTAGATACGCAAGGGTTCGGTCACGTTTAAGCATCGTCGGTGGCAACCGATGGGGAAAGGTCGGGGAAAAACGTATGGTCCCGATCGCGGCGTGACACGCGGATGGAATTACCGGGGTTCACAATGCAATGCCAGTCGCTGTACAAATGAAAAAGCATTGTTGGACACAACTGGACAGCTGACATCTTTGCACGTCAACGCATCGATGCAGCCCGAAAGGACCGATATCCGTGGCGCAGCGCGTAGTAGTCACGCTCTCCGACGACCTCGAGGGCGGCCAAGCGGAGGAGACGGTCACGTTCGGACTCGACGGCAGGTTGTACGAGATCGACCTCAACTCTGCCAATGCGTCGAAACTGCGCGACGCCCTCGCGCCGTACGTGGAGGCCGGTCGCAAGCGGGCCCGCTCGGGCAAGACGTACCGCCGCACCGATGTCGCCCCGGACCCGGCCGCGGTGCGCGCCTGGGCCAGGTCGAACGGCATGGAGGTGCCCCCGCGCGGCCGGATCCCCAAGAAGGTCTACGAAGCCTTCAACGAGTCGGCCTGAGTGACCCGTTCAGCCGAGTTGCACACCACCCCGGGTGATCCGCTAAAGTCTGGAGCACGCCGAGGGGCGAGGCCGAAAGGCCGAAGGCCCGAGGAAGACACCATGCGGGTGTAGCTCAGTAGTAGAGCGCCCCCTTTCCAAGGGGGAGGCGCAGTGTGCGATCCCTGTCACCCGCTCTCATCGTCTATCGCCCTCTTGCTGAAGAGGATCAGGTAGAGTGATGCACGCGCCGATCGGTGAAAGCTGGTCGGAGGCATGCGGACGTGGCTCAGTTGGTAGAGCATCACCTTGCCAAGGTGAGGGTCGCGAGTTCGAATCTCGTCGTCCGCTCCAGATCTGAGGCGCCGGTCGAATCGACCGGCGCCTCAGGCGTTTTCAGGCCCAGAATCCCTGGCCGGGGCCGGGGCGGGAGCGAACGGCGGTGCCGCTGAGGGAAAGTGACGGCGTGCCGGGTCGGTGTGGTCCCGCTGGAAGGGGCCCCTGTGCGAGGGCCGCGCTGGATGAGGTCCCGCTGGGAGGGGCGTGTGAACGACACCGCGGCGATCCGGGTGCTGCTGGCCGACGACGAGCATCTGATCCGGGGCGCGCTGGCCGCCCTGCTGGCGCTCGAGGACGATCTGCTGGTGGTCGCGGAGGCGGCGTCCGGGCCCGAGGCGCTGGCGATGGCGCGGGCGCACCGGCCCGATGTGGCGGTACTGGACCTCCAGATGCCGGAGGCGGACGGGGTCTCGGTGGCCGCGGCACTCCGGTCGGAGCTGCCCGGCTGCCGGACGATGATCGTGACCAGCCACGGCCGGCCGGGTCACCTCAAGCGGGCCCTGGAGGCGGGGGTGCGCGCGTTCGTACCGAAGACCACCTCCGCGCAGCGGCTCGCGGAGATCATCCGCACGGTGCACGGCGGGTCCCGCTATGTCGACCCCGGACTGGCCGCCGACGCGATCAGCGCCGGGGACTCCCCGCTGACCGCGCGGGAGGCGGAGCTGCTGGAGCTGGCGGCGGACGGCGCCTCCATCGCGGAGATCGCCCAGCGCGCCGCGCTCTCCCAGGGGACGGTCCGGAACTATCTGTCGGCCGCGGCGGCGAAGCTGGGGGCGGAGAACCGGCACGCGGCGGCGCGGATCGCCCAGGAGCACGGCTGGCTTTGAGCGGCTCCCGAGCGCTCCGCGCCGCCACCCTGAGCGGCCTCGACACCCGGGTGGTAGTTCACCGGTCGAGGGTTTGGTTATAGTAGAGGCGCGTCGAACCGGAAAAGTCCGGCGCAGGCGGACGTAGCTCAGTTGGTAGAGCGCAACCTTGCCAAGGTTGAGGTCGCGAGTTCGAGCCTCGTCGTCCGCTCCGTGCACCAAGGGTCCCGGCCGATCGGCCGGGACCCTTGGTCGTTCTCCGGCCTACTTCCAGCGGGTGCCGGTCAGCAGCTCGTAAGCCTCCGCGTACTTCGCCCGCGTCCGCTCGACGACCTCCGCCGGGAGCGGGGGCGGCGGCTGCTCGCCGGCGCGGTCCCAACCGGAGGCCGGGGAGGTCAGCCAGTCGCGGACGTACTGCTTGTCGAAGGACGGCTGCGCGCGGCCGGGCTGCCACTGGTCGGCGGGCCAGAAGCGGGAGGAGTCCGGGGTCAGCACCTCGTCGGCGAGCACCGGCTCGGCGCCCTCCGCGCCCAGGGTCGCCTCCGCGTAGCCGAACTCGAACTTGGTGTCGGCGAGGATGATCCCGCGGGCTCGGGCGATCTCCCGGGCCCGGTTGAAGATGGCGAGGGTGGCCTGGCGAAGCTGGGCGGCGGGCTCGGCGCCGATGCGGTGGGCCACCTCCTCGTACGCCACGTTCTCGTCGTGCTCGCCGACCTCGGCCTTGGTGGCCGGGGTGAAGATCGGGGAGGGGAGCTCGGAGCCGTCGGTCAGCCCCTCGGGGAGGGCGATCCCGCACACCGTACGGGTCTCGCGGTACTCGGCCAGGCCGGAGCCGGTCAGATAGCCGCGCGCCACGCATTCGACCGGGACCATCCGCAGCGACCGGCACACCAGGGTGCGGCCCTCCCAGTCGGCGGGGGCGCCGGGGGGCAGCTCGCTGGACAGGACGTGGTTGGGCACGAGGTCGGCGAGCAGATCGAACCACCAGAGGGAGAGCTGGGTGAGGATCTTGCCCTTCTCGGGGATCTCGGTCGGCAGGACCCAGTCGTAGGCGGAGATCCGGTCGCTGGCGACCATGACGAGCTCACCGCGCTCGTTCCGGTAGAGGTCGCGCACCTTGCCGGTGTGCAGGTGCTGAAGGCCCGGAACCTCGACCGGTTCGGGCTTCTCGACGAATCCGGACACGCTTCCTCCTGATGCTTTTGTCCATTTGTCCCAGCCCTCCTCGATTCTGCCGCACGAAGCGGCGGTGACCGGCGGCGGGGCGCGGACCGCTGGGCCCGGCGGTTCGGGTTCCGCTTCCGGCCGGTTCGAACACCTCGCAGGAGGAACTCGTACGGCAGGACGCGCGCCGGAGGGTTTCGGGACACGCGACGGAGGGCCCCGGATGGGTCCGGACGGGGCTGGGTCCGGAGGGGGCCGGAGGGCTCCGGACGGGGCCGTATGGGAGGCATCTCACCGCAAGCCGCAACCCACACGGCCCCGATCGGGTCCGCCCGCCTCAGCCCCGCTTGCAGATCCGATCCAACAGATTCGCCGTCGCCCGCTGAATCCGCTCATCCGTATGCCCCGGACGATCGAGCGCGGGCGACCACGCAAACGTCCCCGACGCGAACACCAGAGCGCCACTCGGGGCACGGTAGAGCGAAGTCTCCTGGTGGCGGACAACCCCCTCCGTGTCCTCGTACGGCGAGTGGGCCAGCAGGATGCGGCGGAGGTGCTCGGGCAGGACCGTGCGCGGGAAGTAGCGGTCGGCCTCGCCCGCGACCAGGCCGGGCAGCTCATCGCCCTCCTCCGCGCCCGTGGCCTCCCACAGCCAGTGGCCGGCGTTGCGCACGATCAGCGGGCTCGGCTCGGGCACCCGGCCCGCGTACTGGATGCCGATCAGTTGCTGTTCGGGCGCGGTCTCGCGCCACAGCGCCGAGCGGCCGGGGCCGCGGCGCTTGCGGCAGGTCAGCAGCCGGTCCGGACCGGAGGGCGAGGCGGTGAGCTCGACCTGCCAGTACATGGTGTTGGCGGAGAGGAAGACCAGCGAGGTGCCGCTGTCGCGGGCCGATTCCACGGTCCGGCGCATCGGCGCCGACCAGTACTCGTCGTGGCCGGGGAAGACCAGCCCCCGGTAGCGGGTGGGGTCGACCCGGCCCGCGTGCAGATCGCTCACCTCGGCGTAGGCCAGGTCGTAGCCGTAGCGCTCGGCCCAGCGGATGAAGTCGTACGCGTGGCCCACATGGAGGGGCAGCCCCGCGCCCGCGTACGGCCGGTCGAAGGAGACGGTGATCGCCGCCTCCGACTCGCCCAGCAGTTTTCCCCGCTCGTCCCAGGCGTGGTAGAGGCTGGCGCCGGTCCGGCCGTCCTCCGGGTAGAGGTTGTACGCCTGCCAGGTGAGGTCGGGGAGGACGAGGAGGAGATCGGCGGGGCGGGGGTCGTGGACGGTGAACGGGATATGGCTGCGGTAGCCGTCCACGGTGGTCAGCACCGCGACATAGGCGCCGGGCTTCCAGTACGAGGGGATCTGCAGCCGCCAGGACAGCCACCAGTGGTGGCAGGAGACGGTGCGGTCGGCAGTGAGCGGGGGCGGCTGGACGATCCCGGACAGCCGGGGGCTGGTGGTGATCTTCAGCGCGCCGGCGCCGTCGTAGTAGCCGATGCGGTAGATGTCCACGCTGAACTGCTGGGGCGGGTCCACCGTGATCCGGAAGTCGATGGCCTCGCCGGGGGCCGCCGCGGAGGCGGAGGGGAAGCCCTTGATCTGCCGGTGGACATCGTCGGCGGTGCGGGGGCCGGGGATCCTGGCGGACCCCTTCGCGCGGACCCGCCCGGCCGCCCGGTCGATGGCCCCGGGGTGGGCCCCGGAGGGCTGGACATGGTCGACGTACCACGGGACCACCCGCCCGGTGTCGTCGAAGTAGTTCTCACTGTCGCGCAGCCAGGGCAGCGGGCCCTGGCCGAAAGGATCCGTCACCGCGTGCGCGAGCGCTCCTGACTCCCAGCGCCGGATCTGGTCCGTCCCCACAATTGTTCCCCTCCCCTGCGTGCCCGGCGGCGCCTCGCCCCGCTGTCCTCGCACACCGCACCGCAGCGGATCCGGCCTTGTGGGCCGGGCTGCGGGGCCGGTCTGGCGGTCCGGGCCGGTGGGCCGGAACTCGTGGGCCGGGCGGACAGCGACCGGTCCAAGCACATCACATTGCGCACCCACTCCGTCACCGATAGTCGCTAATTGCCGGGAACAGACGCCGAACGCGCGACAAGGCTGGACATAGGACCGGATCCGGCGCAGTATGCGCGCCTACACCAGCCGGACGGGCTTTTCCGGACGGACCCCCACCTCGCCGAGCCAGACGCGCAGCGGCCCGTCGTCGCCGTCCTCCACCAAGCTCAGCACCGGATGGGCCAGATCGGCCCGTCGCCGCCCGCCGACGAGCAGCGCGGGCCCGTCGAGCCAGTCGAGGCCGGGGGCCGCGCCCGCGCTGTCCACGGCGGCACAGCAGACCATGGCGGTCACATGGTCGGCGAGCAGCTCGCGGCCGGTGCGCGGCGGCTGCAGCGGGAACGCCGGGGCGAAGTCGTCGATCCACGGGTCGCCGCCGGACCCGCCCGCGGCCCCCTCCGCCCCCGCCGCGGGACCCTTGCCGTACGCCCGGGTGGCGGCGGCCTCCTCACGGGCCACCTCGACGCTGAGCCGGGCGGCGAGCCCGGGGGCGCCGCCGTCGGGGGCGTCGGCGGGGTCGGCCGCGGTGGCGGTGAGCCGGTCCATGACCCGGGCCAGGGTGGGCGGCGCGGGCGCGCTCACGGGGGCCGGTGCGCGAGCGGCACCGACGAGGTCGTGGGTGTCCTCCCGCTCGTCCAGGAGCCGGTTCAGCCGGGCGGCCTCCTGCCGCCATTTGCGGTCCACGACCTCCTCCGGATACGCGCTCCAGTCGACCGGGGACCAGTCGGGGCCCGGCTCCGGCGGGCCGCCGTGGAAGAGGCGGGCGGCCAGCAGCGAGGTGGCCTCGTCCATCACCCCGGGCTCCTCCAGGAGGTCGCAGGCCGGGCGCTCGCTCAGCCGGGAGGTGAACCCCTCGGCGAGCCGGTCGCGGCGGGAGAGCTCGGTGAGCGCCGAGACCACGCCCGCGTCCAGCCGGGAGGGCCAGCGGCCCATCCGCCAGGCGGGCAGCGCGACCCGGGTCAGCAGCCGGTCCCAGCCCGCGTAGGCGAGGCCCACCTGCTCCTGGGCGACGATCCGCAGCCCGTAGTCGACCGACCGGGCCCGCTCGGAGGCGGCCGCGGCGACCGCGCGCTCCATCTCGGCCGCATGGTCCCGGCAGCCGCGCAACAGCAGCCGGGCGACCCAGCCGACGAAGGCGAAGGCGGGGCGGCGCACCACCGCCACCAGGGCGGGCGCGGGGCCGGACGACGGCTCGCCGCCCTGGGCCGCGACGGCCACGGCGGCGTCCAGCCCGCGCACGAAGCGGCGGGCGGCAGCTATGTCGGGGTGGACGGACGGGCCGGTGCCCGCCACCACCGGGGCTAGCAGCGCGCGCAGCTCGGCGACCCGCATCCACCACAGGAACGGCGAGCCGATCACCAGCACCGGCGCCTGCGGGACCCGCCGCTCGGGGCGGTCCACGATCCGGTCCGCACCGCTCGCGGGGCCGGGGGCGCCCCGTGCTGAGCGGGGCTCCTCGACCGCCAGGGCGCCGCGGTCCCTATGCTCCCGGCGCTGGGCATGCGCCGGATGCGTACGGTCCTCCAGCCAGCTGTCGCAGTCGGGGGTGAGCGCTATGGCCGAGGGCGCGGGCACCTCCAGGCGCTCGGCCAGCTCGCGCACCAGCCGGTAGAGATCGGGTGCCGTCTCCTCGGCGATGGGCACCGTCGGGGTGAGCGCGGGCCTGGCCCGGACGACCACGGCGGCCACGGCCGCCGCCAGCAGCAGGACCAGCAGTGCGCCCCCGGTCACCACCCAGCGCAGGGCCGTCCAGCCCTGGTCCTGGGAACCGCCGACGCTGCCGGTGGCGCTTCCGGCCAGCAGCACGACGGCGGCCGCGGCCGGGAGGAGCGCGACCGCGAGCGCGGTGCTCCGGATGCGCAGTACCGCCAGGGCGCGAGCGCGCGCCGCCAGGGCACCTGCTTCGGTACCTGCCACGGTTCTCATCACCCCCTACTGTCCGGCCGATGTTTGTACAGCGGACGACGGCGGCGTTTGTCTCCCCACCCACTGTCGCACTGGCCGCCCACTCCGCAATGCCGGTGGGCCAGTTGCCGCACCTCGCCTGAGCGGCACACTAGTTGGGGGCCGGGCGTGCGTCAGCAGGATGCGGAAGCGCTCACCCGATGGAATGGCCTTGGGTAAAACCGGGAACTTCGCGATGGCGACGCCTGGCCCCGTGTGAACAGGCACAAGCGGGCTTCGGGACCGTTCGCGGGCCCGCCTGGGACACCGCTTGAGACTCTTCTTACAGCGTCTCTTAAGCGTCGCTTTACGAGTCTTACGGCTTGTCCTTACAAGGCCGCTCTTACGGCTTGTCCTTACGAGGCCGCTTCGGCCGCAGCCTTCGCGGCGATGTCCGAGCGGTGGTGGGAGCCCTCCAGGCCGATCCGGCCCACCGCGCGGTAGGCCCGCTCGCGCGCCTTCGCCAGGTCGGAGCCGGTCGCGGTGATGGAGAGCACCCTGCCCCCCGCGCTCACCACCTCACCGGACGCGCCGTCCCGCTTGGTGCCCGCGTGCAGGACGTACGCCTTGGGGCCGTCCTGCTCGGCCACCTCCTCCAGCCCGGTGATCGGGTCGCCGGTGCGAGGGGTGTCCGGATAGTTGTGCGAGGCGACGACCACGGTCACGGCGGCGCCGTCGCTCCAGCGCAGCGGCGGCTCGGCCTCCAGACGGCCGGTGGCGGCGGCGAGCAGCACCGCGGCCAGCGGGGTCTTCAGCCGGGCCAGGACCACCTGGGTCTCCGGGTCGCCGAAGCGGGCGTTGAACTCGATCACGCGCACCCCGCGCGACGTGATCGCCAGGCCCGCGTACAGCAGCCCGGAGAAGGGCGTGCCGCGGCGGTGCAGCTCGTCGACGGTGGGCTGGCAGACCGTGGCCACGACCTCGTCCACCAGCTCGGGGTCGGCCCAGGGCAGCGGGGAGTACGCGCCCATGCCGCCCGTGTTCGGGCCCTCGTCGCCGTCGTGGGCACGCTTGAAGTCCTGGGCGGGCTGGAGCGGGACCACGGTCTCGCCGTCGGTGATCGCGAAGAGGGAGACCTCCGGGCCGTCCAGGAACTCCTCGATCACCACCCGGCCGCAGGCCAGCGCGTGCGCGCGGGCGGCCTCGACGTCCTCGGTCACCACGACGCCCTTGCCCGCGGCCAGGCCGTCGTCCTTGACGACGTACGGCGCGCCGAACGCGTCCAGCGCCTCGTCGATCTCGGCGGGCGTGGTGCACACATAGGCGCGGGCGGTGGGTACGCCCGCCGCCGCCATCACGTCCTTGGCGAATGCCTTGGAGCCCTCCAGTTGCGCCGCCTCGGCGGATGGCCCGAAGGCCGGGATCCCCCGTTCGCGCACGGCGTCGGCCACCCCCGCCACGAGGGGGGCCTCCGGCCCCACGACCACGAGGCCCGCCCCCAGGGAGGCGGCGAGGTCGGCGACGGCGGCGCCGTCGAGCGCGTCGACCGCGTGCAGCTCGGCCACCTCGGCGATGCCGGCGTTGCCGGGGGCGCAGTGCAGTGCGGTGACGTCGGGGTCGAGGGAGAGAGCGCGGCACAGGGCATGTTCGCGGGCGCCGCCGCCGATGACGAGGACCTTCACGGTATGCAGCCTATTGCCTCGGGCAGGAGGCGCTGCGCGGCGGGGGCTGCCACCCTGCACGCGACGGGGCTACCGCACCGGGGACCACCGCACGGTGGGCCCCTCCGCCCATTGCCTCGGGCAGGAGGCGCTGCGCGGCGGGGGCTGCCACCCTGCACGCGACGGGGCTACCGCACCGGGAACCACCGCACGGTGGGCCCCTCCGCCCATTGCCTCGCGCGGGAGGCGCTGCGCGGTGGAGGCTGCCACCCTGCACGCGACGGGGCTACCGCACCGGGAACCACCGCACGGTGGGCCCCTCCGCGCTGGGGCCGCTGCTGCGTGGGGCAGCGCCTTGGGCGGTGGGTGAGGTGTCCGGCCGTGGATTTCGTCTCGCGCCTTCGGCGCAGGGACGCGGCCCCGGCCGAGCCGACCAGCCCCGGATCCGGTGAGCGGGGCCACTCTTTTGGGTGAGGAGTGGGCGGTCCTATACCCGATGGGGCAGCTCTTACGGGCTGAAAACCCGTGATCGGGTCTTCGTGGCCAGCCGTTCGGCGGTAGGAATGGTGGTCGCGCATCAGCCGCGCGCCAGGAGAAACGCCGCCGCAGAGGGAGTTGCACGGTGAGTCAGCCGGAGATGCAGCCCGAGGGGCTCCCTCGGCAGGAGGGTGCGAGAGCCCAGGGTGACCTGCTCGGTCGGCCCTTCCCGCACGGCGACTGGGGGGAGCCGGCGGAGCGGCTCGACGAGTTGTACCGGTGGGTCGAGGAGGGAGCCCTGGAGGTCGCGGGGTGGTACCTCGCCGAACGGGTGTGGAAGCGGCGGACCGCCCGGGTGCTGCGGGTGGGCGCCGCGGTGGCGGCGGTCGTGGCGGGCGTGCTGCCGCTGCTGGATCTGAACGGGGCGCTGGACGGCGGCGCCGGCTGGGGCGCGCTGGCGCTGCTGCTGGCGGCCGCCTGCGTCGGCGGCGACCGGTTCTTCGGGCTGACGTCCGGCTGGATGCGGGACGTGGCCACGGCGCAGGCGGTGCACCGGCGGCTGGAGGCGCTGCAGTTCGACTGGGCGTCGGAGAGCGTGCGGGAGGTGCTGGGCCCGACCGAGGGCACCGCGAGCGAGGCCGTGGAGCGGTGTCTGTCGGTGCTGCGGCGGTTCTGCGAGGACGTGTCGGAGCTGGTACGGGCCGAGACGGCGGGCTGGATGGTGGACTTCGGGGCCGGTGCGGCACCGCTGGTCACGCAGGCGCTGATGGCCCAGGGCTCCCGTCCGGACAGCGGGAGCCCCGCGAGCCGCTTTCCGCTGCCGCCGGGCTCCGCCCGGCCCAATATGCCGCGGCAGCGTCCTCCGGAGCCGCCCCGCTGACGGCCACGACGCCTGTCGAAGACGCTGCCGGAGACGCCTGTCGTGTAGGCCTGTCGCAGACGCTGGTGGAGCGGTAAGCCGAAGGAGCGATTAGCTGAAGACGATCATCGAGCCCTGGCCCAGGCTGCGCGTCGCCGCGGCGTGCAGACCCAGCCAGACATGGCGCTCCCGTGCGAAGGGGCTGTCCTCGTACGGGACCGAGGCCGCCGGCTCCTCCAGGCTCGTGGGGCGGGCCGGGGGCGCGGGGGCGGCCGGAGGGTTGGACGGGTCGATACCGAGCGCCGGGGCGACCGCCTCCAGCTCGCGCAGCAGGCCGTGGCTGGATCCCAACGGGCCGCCGCCCTCGAGGAGTTCGTCGTTGGACAGCGGGCTCTGGAAGTCGACGGGGACATACGCCCCCGCGTGGTCGTAGTGCCACACCAGATGCGACTGCTGGGCCGTGGGCTCGAACATCTCCAGCAACTGCTCGTAGTCCCCGCCCAATTCGTCCACCGGCGTCACCGCGAGTCCGCACAGTTGCAGCAGATAGGCACGGCGGAGAAAGTGCAGCGCGTCGTAGTCGAAACCGGCCACCGGGGCGACATCCCCGGACAGTCCCGGCATATAGCTGAAGACGGGTACGGGCGGCAAACCGGCATCACTGAGCGCCTTGTCGTACGCGGCGATCTCTTCGGCGAAGGGGTTGTCGGGGCTGTGGCACAGCACATCGACGAGGGGGACCAGCCAGAGGTCACATGCCACGCGATCTCACTCTCGTATCCGTACGGTCGATGGTCGGCCCAGCGTAATGCCCCGCGTACGCGTCGCGAAGAGTGCCGGAAGCCAACCCTGGCGGGTCGGTTCACCTGCCGCCGCTCCGGCCTCCCCGGCCTCCGGCTCACTCACCGCCCCGGGGAACCGCTGACGGGCCGGGAGGAGTTCGGGAAGAGTTCAGGAGGAGATCAGGGGGAGTTGACCTCCGACGTCCGGTTCTGCGCGCGCGACTCCTCCCGCTCCACCAACCGCTCGATCAGCGCACGGAAATGCGCGTTGTACGCCACTATCAACCGCTCCGAGTCATGCGGGTCCCCGCGGGTGACCGCCGCGGTGAGCTCGGAGTGCCCCGTCCAGAGCTGGCCGCGCAGATCGGGTACGCGACGCAGATACGGCACCGTGAAGACCCAGGTCTGCACGCGTAGCCGCTGCAGAAAGTCCGACACATACGGATTGCCCACCAGCCCGCAGATCTCGCGCCAGAAGCGCAGGTCATAGCCGATGAGGATGTCCAGGTCACCGGAGCGGGCGGCCCGCTCGGCCTCCTCGGCCCGCCGCCTTACCGAGGCCAGCACCTGCGGGGTCATGGCTTTCAGCTCGACGTAGTGCCGGAAGACCCCCTCGACCACCATCGTGCGGGCGTCGACCATGTGCCGGAAGTCGTCGATGGTGAAGTCGTGGACCCTGAAGCCCCGGTGCTCCTCGACATCGAGCAGCCCCTGGGAGCACAGGTCCAGCAGCGCCTCCCGGACGGGGGTCGCGGAGACGCCGTACTGCTGGGCGATCTCCTTGACGGTGAACTGGCGCCCCGCAGGGAGCCGGCCCGCGAGCACCTCGTCACAGAGCGCGTCGGCGATCTGCTGCCGCAGGGTGTTCCGCTTGACCGGGCTGGCGCCGGGCACGGGCATCGAGGACCGTCTCCTTCCACGGCCGTCGGTGTAAGAAAGCGGACGGCCCTCGCATCACGATATGCGAGGGCCGTTGCGCGGAACACGCAGAGTGCGGCAGTGGTCTACACCGGGCAGCGGTCGGGCGGCGGCCGGAGTGCAAACGGGCAGGGAAACGAGGACGAGCCAGGCAGCCATCCGGGGTCGGCCCGGGGACGGCCCGGGGGCGGCCCGGGGGCGGCGTTCCCCGGGCCCCCGGTGCGGCTACGCCGTATGCGCGTCGGCCGCGGCCAGCGCCTCGTCCAGGATCGCGAGCCCCTCCTTGGCCTCGGCCTCGGTGACGGTGCACGGCGGCACCACATGGGTGCGGTTCATGTTCACGAAGGGCCACAGACCGCCGCGCTTGCAGGCCGCGGCGAAGTCGGCCATCGGCTGGTTGTCCGGTCCGCTCGCGTTGTACGGGACGAGCGGTTCGCGGGTCTCCTTGTCCTTGACGAGGTCCAGCGCCCAGAAAACGCCGAGGCCGCGCACCTCGCCGACCGAGGGGTGGCGCTCGGCGATCTCCCGCAGCCCCGGGCCGATCACGTTCTCCCCGATCGCGGCGGCGTTCTCCACGATCCCCTCCTCCGCCATCGCGTTGATCGTCGCGACGGCCGAGGCACAGGCCAGCGGGTGGCCGG
The DNA here is from genome assembly GCF_003595545.1 of Streptomyces sp. 11-1-2. Classification (NCBI taxonomy): domain Bacteria; kingdom Bacillati; phylum Actinomycetota; class Actinomycetes; order Kitasatosporales; family Streptomycetaceae; genus Streptomyces; species Streptomyces sp. 11-1-2. Next base: position 6,107,526 of record NZ_CP022545.1, on the reverse strand, counting down.
AGTAGGTGAGACCGCCGGGGTAGGGGCGCTGGTCGAAGGTCGCGGCGATCTCGGCGGAGATCGCGACGCCACCGAGCGGCACATAGCCGGAGTTGACGCCCTTGGCGAAGGTCAGCAGGTCCGGGGTGACGCCGAAGTGGTCGGCCGCGAACCAGTGGCCGGTGCGGCCGAAGCCCGCCATGACCTCGTCCAGGATGAAGACGATGCCGTAACGGTCGCAGATCTCGCGGACCCCGGCGAGATAGCCGGGCGGCGGGACCATGATCCCGGCGGTGCCGGGGATGGTCTCCAGGATGATCGCGGCGATGGTCTGCGGGCCCTCGAAGGCGATGGTGTCCTCGAGGTGGCGCAGCGCGCGCTCGCACTCCTGCGCCTCGCTGTCGGCGTGGAAGGGCGAGCGGTAGCGGAACGGCGCCCAGAAGTGCACCACACCCGCCGAGGCGCTGTCGGAGGCCCAGCGCCGGGGGTCGCCGGTGAGGTTGATCGCGGTGGCGGTGGCCCCGTGGTACGAGCGGTAGGCGGAGAGCAGCTTGGGGCGGCCGGTGTGCAGCCGGGCCATCCGGACCGCGTTCTCCACCGCCTCGGCGCCGCCGTTGGTGAAGAAGATCTTGTCGAGGTCGCCGGGGGTGCGCTCGGCGACCAGCCGCGCCGCCTCGGACCGTACGTCCACGGCGAAGCCCGGGGCGATGGTGCACAGCTTCGCGGCCTGCTCCTGGATCGCGGCGACGACCTTGGGGTGCTGGTGGCCGATGTTGGTGTTCACCAGCTGGCAGGAGAAGTCGAGGTAGCGGTTGCCGTCGTAGTCCCAGAAGTACGAGCCTTCGGCGCCCGCGACGGCGAGGGGGTCGATGAGGCCCTGCGCGGACCAGGAGTGGAACACATGCGCACGGTCGGCGGCCTTGACGGCGGCGCCGGCCGCGAGGTCGGGGCTGGGCTGCACGGACACGTTCGGTACCTCGGATCGCTCGCGGGTCGGGGTGGAACCAGCGTACGGACCGGGCCCCCGGGCCGGGCACCGACAGGCTGTCAGGGTTTCGGGCCTGTCACCGACACCTTGCCGGGCGGCGGCGCCCTTATCGCCGCCGCCGGTGATCGGGGCGCGGCGTCCGGATTTCGCTCCCCGGCCCGGGAGTGACACAGGACGGATACGGAACCGATAACGGATCGTCCGCGTCGTCCACTTCGCTCTCAGCCGCCTTTATTCTCTCCAAGGGGCTGATCAGGGGGATTCACGGGGAAGGGGCGATCGACGCATGGAAGACCTGGGGGCCGAGGACCCTCGATGGATCGGTGAGTACCGGCTGCTCCGGCGCCTTGGCGCGGGTGGCATGGGCCGGGTGTTCCTGGCCCATTCTTCGCGCGGCCGTACGGTGGCGGTGAAGCTCGTCCAGACCGAGCTCGCCCAACAGGCCGAATTCCGGCGGCGGTTCAAACAGGAGGTACGGGCCGCACAGCGGGTCGGCGGCGCGTGGACCGCGCCGGTGCTGGACGCCGACACCGAGGCCGCCACCCCATGGGTCGCCACCGGCTATATCGCCGGTCCCTCCCTGCACGCGATCGTCTCCGGGTCGGGCCGACTGCCCGAGCGGACCGTCCGCATCCTGGCCCACGGCCTCACGCAGGCCCTGCGCGACATCCACGACGCCGGTCTGGTCCACCGCGACCTCAAACCCTCCAACGTCCTGGTCACCATCGACGGTCCGCGCGTCATCGACTTCGGTATCGCGCGGGCGCTGGAGACCGTCACCGACGGCATCCTCACGCGCAGCGGCGCCGTCGTCGGGTCGCCCGGTTTCATGTCGCCCGAGCAGGTGCGCGGCGAGCGGGTCACCCCCGCCAGCGATATCTTCTGCCTCGGCTCGGTGCTCGCCTACGCGGCGACCGGCCGTCAGCCGTTCGGCACGGCCAACAGCGGGGTGCACGCGGTCATGTACCGCATCGCACAGGAGGAAGCGGACCTGGAGGGGCTGCCGGAGGGGCTGCGCGAGCTGGTCACCGACTGCCTGAAGAAGGCCCCGGACGACCGGCCCTCGCTGGAAGCGCTGCTGGACCGTACGGCCGGTGCGGACGACGACGGCGAACCGTGGCTGCCGGGCGGGCTCGTCGCCCAGCTCGGACGGCATGCGGTGCAGCTCCTGGAGGTGGAGACGCCCGCGGGGCCGGGGGTCCCCGCTGTGCCGGGTATGCCTGCGCGGCCGGCCGTACCGCCGATGGCCGGGGCGGCGGGACCCGCCGCGTCCATGGCCGGGGCGGCAGGGCCTGCCGCCCCGCCGCCGCCCTCCGCGCCGCCGTCGGCCACGTCGTACCCGCTGGCTCCGGCGGAGCCCCCCACGCCCCCGCCACCCACCACACCGCCGCTCCCCTCGGCCGCGCCCCAGGCGGGCGCGGCGCTCCCCCCGGCTCCGTCGGCGCCTCCTTCGGCGGGCGCGGGACAGGGCGGCACGGCCCAGCCGGGCGGGCACGCCGCCGGACCGTACGCCGCCGCGTCGCAGGAGGGCGCGGGACAGGCCGCCGGACCCGCGACGCCCGGCGGGCACCCTGCCGCGCCGTACAGCGCCACACCGCGGGCGGGCGGGGACCAGGGCACCCCGGACCCGGCCGGCGGGCCGCAGGCCGGGTCCGGGGTGCAGGCCGCCGCGTCGTCGGCCGACGGCGCGCAGGCCGGTTCGGGCCACGGCGGTTCGGGCCACGGCGGGCCGGGGCAGGGCGGGCCGCAGCAGGGCGCGCCGCAGCGGGCCGCCGCGGGCCAGGACACCCCGGGCCACCCCGCCGCCGCGCCCGCAGCGCCGGGCGGGGCAGCCGCCGGGCCGCAGGGCGCCGCGCCGAGCCACGACGCCCCGCACGCCGCCGCATCCGGAACACCTGCAACCGCCGGAACACCCGGAACACCCGGCCGACCGTCCGCCGCGCCCCAGGCAGGCGCGGCGCAGGCAGGTGCAGGGCAAGCAGGCGCAGGGCAGGCAGACCCAAGGCAGGCGGACGCGTCCCCGGCCGGTGGAAGCCAGGGCTCCGCCTCTGCCGCGACGCCGGGCGGGCCGCGGAAGGGCGCGCCCTCCTCCGCCGGACCACAGGCGGGCGAAGGCCAGGGCACACCCGGACACCCCACACCGCCGCACGCCGGAACGGGCGGCGCGGCAGCCGCGTCGCCCAACTCACCCGGCGGCGACGGGTCACAGAGCGCGGCGCCGTACGCGGCGCCACAGGCAAGCGGCGCGCAGGGCACACCTGGGAGCGCCACACCGCCGCAGGGCGTGCCGCCCCACGCCACACCCGGAAGCCCCACACCGCCACACGCCGCACCCGCCCATGGCGCTCCCGGCACCCCCACCCCACCTCACGCCGGAGCGGCTCCCGCCGCGCCCAACTCGCCCGGTTCCGCCGCCCCCTACGCCGCCCCGGCGTACGGCTACCCGCCGCACGCCACCCCGTCGCAGCCCGGCGCGGACGGCGAGCCGCAGACGCCGCCGCACGCCTTCGGGCCGCCCGCCGTCACCTCGTTCGGGCCCGCCCCGTCCCCAGGCCAGGCAGCCGCCGCCACGCCCTCCGTCGGCTTCGGCGGGCCGAGCGGACCAAACGCACCGGCGGCACCCGGTGGACCGGGCGGGCCCGGTGGCCCCGGTGGCCCCGGGTCCGGCTCGCCGCAGCCGCCACAGCCCAAGCGCCGCCGTAAGACGCTCATCGTCGTCTCGGCCGCCGTCGCCACGCTGCTCATAGCCGGGGTCGCCGCCCTCGCCGTGGTCAAGGGGAACGACGACAAGGGCGACAAGGCCAAGACCGACTACGACAAGATGACCCATACCCCGCCCGCCAGCCCGGATGGCGCCAACTCCAAGGCGCCCACCGGTGGTTCGGGCGCGCCCGATCCGTCCGCGACCAAGCTGGACACGACCGGCGATGTGCCCACGGAGTATCTGGGCGCCTGGGAGGGCGAGATCAAGGAGAGCGGCTCTTCCACCGGCAAGATCCGCCGGATCGTCCTCTCCCAGGGGCCGGTCGGCGCGTTCGTCGCCGAGACCCTGACCTCCGACTCGGACTCGTTCTGCCAGGACTCGGCCAAGCTCAAGTCGGCGGACAGCCTGCTGCTCATCGAGGACGACGAGGTCACCACCAGCATTCCCGAGGACAGTTGCAGCACGGTCGGCGAGCAGACCCTGCGGATAGGCAACGACGGCACCCTCGCCTGGAGCACCACGGACGGCTCCTACGAGGCGACGCTGCGCCCCTCGAAGAGCGGCGGCAAGCCGATCCCCTCCTCGTACGAGGGCACTTGGCTGGCGAAGGACGCGTTCGGGAAGCAGGACGCCACGCTGAAAATCACCATCAAGCAGGGCGCGATCGGCACCGCGGTGGCCCAGGAGGTCGCGGACAGTAAGAAGTACCACTGCGAGGGTGACCGGGTCCTGGCCTCGGTGGAGAAGGGCCTCGTCCTCAGCCCCTCGAAGTTCACGGGGGGTACCCCTAAGAATCTCTGTGGGCCCGGCACGTCACTGGCGTTCACCTCTTCCGGACATGACAAGCTGCGTGTCGAGTATGACGACCCGGACGATTACAGCGATGAGACGATGACACAGACGTTCACCCGCCTCGACTGATCGGCCGATCGGCGCAGGGACTATCGGCACAGGGACAGGAGCCACACCGCGATGGAGAACCTCGGGGCCCAGGACCCGCGGTGGATCGGCGAGTACCGGCTGCTCGGCAAGCTTGGCGAGGGCGGAATGGGCCGGGTCTATCTCGCCCGCTCCGCCCGCGGCCGCACCGTCGCAGTGAAGCTCGTACAGGCCGAACTCGCACGACAGCCCGACTTCCGCGGCCGCTTCAAGCGGGAGGTGGAGGCGGCCACACGGGTCGGCGGCCAGTGGACCGCCCCCGTACTCGACGCCGATACCGACGCCGAGGTGCCCTGGGTGGCCACCGGCTACATCGGCGGTCCGTCCCTGCACAGTGTCGTCGCCGAGGACTTCGGGGCACTGCCCGAGCGCTCGCTGCGGATCCTGGCGAACGGACTGGCCCTCGCGCTGCGCGACATCCACGGCGCCGGGCTGATCCACCGCGACCTCAAGCCGTCCAACATCCTCATCACCATCGACGGTCCGCGCGTCATCGACTTCGGCATCGCGCGCGCCCTGGACGCCGTGGGCTCCACCACGGGCGGCAATCTGACGATGACCGGCGCGGTCGTCGGCTCGCCCGGGTTCATGTCGCCCGAGCAGGTGCGCGGCGAGCCGGTCACGGCCGCGAGCGATGTCTTCTGCCTCGGCTCGGTGCTCGCCTTCGCCGCCACCGGACGTCAGCCCTTCGGCAACGTGGACAGCGGGATCCACGCCCTGATGTACCGAATAGCCCAGGAGGAGCCCGATCTGGTGGGGCTCCACGAGGGGGCGCGCGGGCTGGTCACCGCGTGCCTGAACAAGGACCCGGCCAAGCGGCCCTCGGTGGACGAACTGATCGCCGCCACCCACCCGGTGACCGACGACGGCGAGCCCTGGCTGCCGGGCGGACTGCTCGCCCGGCTCGGACGGGACGCGCTGCAGCTCCTGGAGGTGGAGGCCGAGAACGCTCAGCCGGGCGCCATGGCGACGCAGCAGGGCCCGTCGGCGTACGGCCATCCCCAGGCCGCCCCGCACACCCCGCCCGGCCCCTCCGCGTACGGCACGCCGTCGGCGTACGCGACACCTCACGCCCACGCGGCCGGGGGGCCCGCGTACCAGGTGCCGCCGCCCACCCAGCCCTGGCAGGGCGGCTATCAGACGCCGCTGGGCTATCCCGCCCCGGGCACCAGGCTGAAGCCGATACGGGGTCTGGCCACCGCTTTGATGAGCATGTTCGGCGTCTGGCTGGTGCTGACGCTGCTCGATATGGCGCTGAACATCTCGCTGCTCGACACGTACTTCGCGCTCGACAACGGCACGGTCACCACCGACCTGCTCTACAGCAAGAAGAGCGAGGTCGAAGCGATGGACACCGGCACGGGTGTCGCCGCGCTCGTGCTCATCGTGCTGTGGCTGGTCTGGTTCCGGACCGCCTACATCAACTCCACTGTGCTCAACCCCGGCCGGCAGCGGTTCGGCAGCGGCTATGCCGTGGGCGCCTGGTTCATCCCGGTCGCCCAGTTGTGGCTCCCCAAGCAGATCGCCAACGACATCTGGACCTCGAGCACTCCTCCGGGGCCCGGACGTCGCGGACGCGGTGTGCTGCACTGGTGGTGGACGTTCTTCGTGATCATGTTCCTCATGTTCCCGGTGAACGGGATCAGCGAGATGGTCGGCGACAACATCCGGGAACAGCGGCCCAGGGTCGCCATCAGCATCGCCGACGACGTCCTCGGCATCCTGACGGCGCTGCTGGCCATCGCGGTGGTGCGGCAGATCACCAAGATGCAGGAGCAGCGGGCCACGGCTCCCGTCGGTCAGGCGCAGCAGCCCGCCGGAGTGTTCGGCCCGCCCGCGGCGTAGTGACGCCGACGCGCGGGCCGCTCTCCCGTCCGAGGGTCAGAGGGTCTTCAACTGCTGGCCCTCGAAGTCGGGTAAGTGAGTGTCGTTGTCAGGGCGTGAATCTCACGGAATGGGCGAAGAAGCAGGGTGTACATCCGCAGACCGCGTATCGCTGGTTCCGTGAAGGGACGCTGCCGGTGCCGGCTGAGCGGGTCGGCCCGCGCACGATCCTTGTGAACGTGGGGGCCAATGCCGCGCCCGAGGCAGTCGGCGGGCTGGGTCTGTATGCCCGCGTCTCCTCGCACGATCAGAAGGGCGATCTGAAGCGTCAGGTCGCCCGGCTGGTCCGGTGGGCTGCCACTGCGGGCCACCGGGTAGTGCGGGTGGAGTCAGAGATCGCCTCCGGCATGAACGGTGCTCGTTCCAAGGCCAGGCGGCTGCTTGCCGATCCGGCCGTGCAGGCGGTGGTGGTGGAGCACAAGGACCGCCTCGGTCGCATGAACGTCGAGCTGGTTGAGGCCACCCTGTCCGCTGCCGGGCGCCGCCTGATCGTGCTGGACGACGGCGAGGTCGAGGACGACCTGGTACGGGACATGGTGGAGGTGCTGACCTCTTTCTGTGCCCGCCTGTACGGGCGCCGGTCGGCGAAGAACCGGGCCCGCAAGGCCCTTGAGGCCGCCGAACATGGCTGACCTCCGTTCGATCGATCCGCCGTTTGTTGCTCCCGGGCCGTGCGGTGTTGCGATCCGCACCAGCCTGGGGCGCCTCACCAGCGAGGATGACAAGGTGCTGCGCTTGGTCGGCGCGCACCTCGGTTCCCTCGCCTCGAGAGACCTGGGGCGCAGGTGCGCTGACGGGCTGGAGCACTCCACGGACACGTGGGCCCAGCGGAAGCGGGCCCTGACGCAGGAGTCGTCGTCGCGGTGGGCCGGGTCGATCACGAAGGCCAGCCATGATCAGTGGGCGCTGGCCCGCCGCGCTCAGCTTGCTCACATCCACGGGCTGGAAGCGGGCATCAGGACGATCGCACACCGGCTGTCACTGCCGGTCGGGCAGAAGGGCACCAAGCGGGCTCCGGGCGGCTACCGCAGCGCACAGGAGCGGTTCGCCAAGACACGGCGCCTGCACGTGCTTCAGGACCGGCTGACCACTGAGCGGGCCGACCGTGAGGCCGGGCGTGTCCGGGTAACACGGGGCGGCAGACGACTGCTCAACACCCGCCACAACCTGGTTAAAGCGCAGCTCACCGCCGAGCAGTGGCGCCGACGCTGGGAGGCCGAACGCTGGTTCCTCGCCGCCGACGGGGAGCCGGGCAAGCGGTTCGGTAACGAGACGATCCGCGTCACGCCGGACGGCGAGGTCAGCATCAGGCTGCCCGCGCCGCTGGCGTATCTGGCCAACAGCGACCACGGCCGGTATGTCCTGGCCTCCCGTGTGGTCTTCCGGCACCGGGGCGATGAGTGGGCCGACCGCGTCGGCGCGAACCGGGCGGTGGCCTACCGCATCCACCACGACGTGCCCCGGGGCCGCTGGTATGTCACCGCGTCCTGGACGACCCCGCCGGCTCTGACCGTGCCCCTGGCCCAAGCCCGCACCGGTGGTCTGATCGGCGTGGACACCAACACCGACCACCTGGCCGCGTGGCGGCTGGACGAGCACGGAAACCCGGTGGGCCGGCCGCGCCGCTTCTTCTACGACCTGTCCGGCAGCGCGAACCACCGGGACGCCCAGGTACGGCACGCCCTCACCCGGCTCCTGCACTGGGCCCGCACGGCGCAACCTGTCCATCGCGGTCGAAGACCTCGACTTCACCGCCGAGAAAACCCGGGAGAAGCACGGCCGCCGCAAGCGGTTCCGCAAGCTCATCTCCGGCATGCCCGTCGCCAGGCTCCGCGCCCGGCTCGTCAGTATGGCCGCCGAACTCGGCATCACCGTCGTGGCCGTCGATCCGGCGTACACCTCCCGCTGGGGTGCCGAGCACTGGCAGAAGCCCCTCACCTCGAAGACTCGCAAGACCACCCGCCACGACAGCGCTGCCGTGGCGATCGGACGACGCGCCCTCGGGCACCGTATCCGGCGACGGACGGCACCGCCCCACGACGACCAGAGCGATCGTCGTGGGCATCGGACCGCCCAGGCCGGGCACGGCACCCGGGGGCGTGAGGAACCCCGCCCCCGCATTCCCGGACCACGCACAGGATGCATGCCGCCGGACGCGGAGCGAACGCGGGCGACCAGTGCATCCACAACCGTTCGGGATGCGCCAGATATGCAGGTTTGGGTCCAAGACTCACTCCTGCTCACTGATTAGGAACGGTCAGAGGAACGAGTTGATCTGGATGGTCTCGTCGCGGCCCGGTCCGACGCCGATCGCCGAGATCGGGGCGCCCGACATCTCCTCGAGCGCCTGGACGTACTTCTGCGCGTTCTTCGGCAGCTCGTCGAAGGTCTTGGCCTGGGTGATGTCCTCCGACCAGCCCGGCAGGGTCTCGTAGATCGGCTTGGCGTGGTGGAAGTCGGTCTGGCTGTACGGCAGCTCCTCGACCCGCTTGCCGTCGATCTCGTAGGCGACGCACACCGGGATCCGCTCCCAGCCGGTGAGCACGTCCAGCTTGGTGAGGAAGAAGTCGGTCAGGCCGTTGACCCGGGTCGCATAGCGCGCGATGACCGCGTCGAACCAGCCGCAGCGCCGGTCGCGCCCGGTGGTCACACCGCGCTCGCCGCCGATCGTGCGCAGCTTCTCGCCGTCCTCGTCGAGGAGCTCGGTGGGGAACGGGCCCGCGCCGACGCGGGTGGTGTACGCCTTCAGAATGCCGATCACGCGGTTGATCTTCGTCGGGCCCACTCCGGTGCCGGTGCAGGCGCCGCCCGCGGTCGGGTTGGAGGAGGTGACGAAGGGATACGTGCCGTGGTCGACGTCGAGCAGGGTGCCCTGGCCGCCCTCGAAGAGGACGACCTGGCCCTGGTCGATGGCGTTGTTGAGGAGCAGGGTGGTGTCGGCGACATAGCCACTGAGCGGGTCCGCGTAGCCCAGCAGCTCCTCGACGACCTGGTCGACCGCGATGGCACGGCGGTTGTAGAGCTTGGCCAGCACCTGGTTCTTGTTGTCCAGGGCCGCCTCGACCTTCTGCCGCAGGATCGACTCGTCGAAGAGGTCCTGGACCCGGATGCCCACGCGGTTGATCTTGTCCGCGTAGGCCGGGCCGATGCCGCGGCCGGTGGTGCCGATCTTCCGCTTGCCGAGGAAGCGTTCCGACACCTTGTCGAGGGTCGTGTGATACGGCGTGATCAGATGGGCGTTACCGCTGATCAGCAGCTTGGATGTGTCGACGCCACGCTCATCCAGTCCGCTCAGCTCGGAGAGCAGGACCGCAGGGTCCACGACGACACCGTTGCCGATGACCGGGGTGCACCCGGGCGACAGGATTCCGGACGGGAGGAGGTGCAGCGCGTACTTCTGGTCGCCCACCACCACGGTGTGACCGGCGTTGTTACCGCCCTGGTAGCGCACTACATAATCGACGGAGCCGCCGAGCAGATCGGTGGCCTTTCCCTTGCCCTCGTCACCCCACTGAGCACCGAGCAGCACAAGTGCGGGCACAGGCGTACACCCCTTCCGGGCGGGGCATGTCCAACGTGCATGGTGACGTGCGCCACCACAAGAGCCGTCGAACCGGTGCCCCGGATAGACGAAGCCCCTGGCGCAACAGCGACAGGGGCTCTTGCACCGAGAGATTACCTGAGGAAGGACCGAGGTGTCGGCTCCAGATCCCCGGCCCCCTGCGCCGGACACCGTCCGGGGGCGCCCGCTGCTCATGGTCATCGACCCCAACGCCCGGCGAACGGACGGGGAGTCGGTGCGGATCGCGAAAGATGTGCTCTGTGCGGGCGCGCAAACGAAAATCTGCCTGCCGGACGGCCCGGAGGAAGTCGAGCGGGCGCTGGCCCGCCGGGGTGCCCGCCGGCCGGTGCTGGTGGGCGACGACCGCGCCCTGCTGCGGATGGTGGAGCTGCTCCACCGGCGGCGGGAGCTGGCGGACGCGGCCCTGTCGGTGATCCCGGTCGGCGGCTCCGCGACGGTCGCCCTGGCCCATTCGCTCGGAGTGCCGACGGACGCGGTCGCCGCGGCCCGTACGGTCCTCGACGGGACCGCGCGCCCGCGTGATCTGCTGGTGGACGAGAGCGGCGGGGTGGTCCTCGGGGGCCTGCGGATCCCTTCCGGACGCGCTCCTTACGGTGCGCACGAGACACCGGGCGGCGGATGCGACGCGGCAGCCGGGCCGGACGGGCACGACCCGGGCCCGCACGACGGCGGGGCGAGGGGCTGGGACTGCCGCTGCGATCCCTGCGACCGCGACCGCCGCCGGGCCGAGGACGACGGGGACGGCGGAGGTGACGGAGAAGGCGGGGGCCCGCCCGGCGGCGATCCGGACGGCGACGGCAACCGGCCGTGGTGGACCCCGGCGGCCCGCACCGCCCGTACCGCGCTGACGCTGCTCTCGCTCCCCGTGATCGGGCTGGCCGGCGGCGCCCGGCGGCCGGCGCATCCGCCGCCGCAGCGGCTGCGGATCGAGGCGGACGGGGTGCTGCTGACCGATCTGGACCGGCCGGTGGAGCGGGTTTCGGTGTCGACGGCCACGCCGGGCGGCGGGCTGGCCGAGGTCGTCGTCCATCCACACGCGGCGGACGGTCCGCTGCGCACCCGGGCGCGGGCCGTCACCGTCTCCGGCCCGGACTTCCGCTATCACGCGGACGCGCTGATCCGGGGCCCGGTGCGCAGCCGCACCTGGACGGTCCTGGCGGAGGCGTGGTCTCTGATGCTGCCCCACCGCCCTTGAGCGACGCTAGCGCGGCCACAGGGCGGCACACTCGCCGCGGCCGGGCCGGACGCTCACGGGCACCGGGCCGGGCCTTGCGCCACCGGGCCGGAGCCTTGCCCCGCCGGGCCGGGACGCGGCCGCCCCCGGGCGGGAAGCACGGCCTTGGCGCCCGGGACACCGCCGCCGCGGCCGGACACTCAGCCCGGGACACGACCGCCACTCGGTCGGACGCGCACACGGCACCGGCCCGGGGCGGACAGCCAGGGCGGCGGGGTCGACGCACGAGCGCCGAGCGCGGCGGCACCGGGGCACAGACGACGAGCGCGGGGCGGCACCGGCACAGAGGCGCCGAGCGCGGGGGCGCCGAGCGCGCGGGGCACCGGGGCGCCGCTCGCGCCGTCGCTACCCCGCCTCCGCCTCGCGCGCCTCGGCGGCGCGGTCCGCGGCCTGGTGGGCGCGCCAGCGCTCCAGCATCTTGGGCAGCTCCTGCTGGACCCATTCGAAGAAGTCGGCGGTCTCGGTGATCCGCAGCCCCGCCGGGGTGCCCGGGCCGAGCACCTTCACGCCGTCCCGCATGGTGGTCTCCCAGCGGGCCAGGATCTGGTCGCGGCGGGTCAGGGTCTCGTACCAGACCTCGCTGTAGAGCCGGTAGCGATCGCGGCGGGAGCCCGGCTCGCGCTCGCGCACCACCATGTCCACCTGGGACAGATAGCGGATCGCGCCCGAGACCGCGGCCGGGCTGATCCGCAGCTGCTCGGCGAGCTCGGCGGAGGTGAGGGCCCCGGCGTCGGAGACGAGAAGCGCCGCGAAGACCCGCGCCGCCATGCGCTGCATACCGGCCTCGGCAAGATCGGCCGCGAACCGCTCGACGAACCTGGACACCGCCGCTTCGTCCCGCGCATCACCGGGCGCGTCCTCCGGTTCGATCGTCTCCCTCACCGCTTCATCATCTCCTCTCTTCGTCACATCATCATAAGTTTATATGGTTCCTTAACTTCACAATTTTGTGAAACTAGCGTAGCTTCGAAATCATGAAAACGGCAATCTCCGTGTCCGGCCTCCACAAGTCCTTCGGCCGGACCCACGCGTTGGACGGCCTCGACCTCGAAGTCGAGGCAGGTGAGGTCCATGGCTTCCTCGGGCCCAACGGCGCCGGGAAGTCCACCACCATCCGGGTCCTCCTCGGTCTGCTCCGCGCCGACTCCGGTGCGGTGCAGATGCTCGGCAAGGACCCCTGGCACGACGCGGTCGACCTCCACCGCCACATCGCCTACGTCCCCGGGGACGTCACCCTGTGGCGCAACCTGAGCGGCGGAGAGGTCATCGACCTGTACGGACGGCTGCGCGGCGGGCTGGACTCCGCACGCCGCGCCGAGCTCCTGGAGCGGTTCGAGCTCGACCCCACAAAGAAGGGCCGTACGTACTCCAAGGGCAACCGGCAGAAGGTCGCCCTGGTCGCCGCGTTCGCATCCGAAGTGGAGCTGCTGATCCTCGACGAGCCGACCTCCGGGCTCGACCCGCTCATGGAGGAGGTCTTCCGCGAGTGCGTCGCCGAGGAGCGCGACCGCGGTCGTACGGTCCTGCTCTCCAGCCACATCCTCAGCGAGGTCGAGGCGCTCTGCCGGAGGGTGAGCATCATCCGCAAGGGCAAGCGGGTGGAGTCCGGCTCGCTCACCGAGCTGCGCCATCTGACCCGTACGTCGGTCACCGCCGAGCTCGCCGAAGAGCCGAACGGCCTGTCCGGCCTCCCCGGTGTGCACAACGTGGACATTCAGGGCCGCCAGGTCAAGCTCCAGGTCGAGACCGACAAGATGGACGCCGTGCTGCGACAGCTCACCCAGGCCGGGGTGCGCAGCCTCATCTCCACCCCGCCCACCCTGGAAGAGCTCTTCCTCCGCCACTACCAGGACGACATCTCGCACACGGAAGCCGAGGCGATCGTCCGATGACCGCCGTAGCCGACGCCCGGGTCTCCCCCCGCACCCGCGGATCGGCCCGCGATCTGGCCGGCACGGGCACGCTGTTGCGGCTCGCCCTGCGGCGCGACCGGATCATGATGCCGGTGTGGGTGCTGTGCCTGGGGCTCACGGCCAGCAGCACCGTCGGCCGTCTGAAGAGCGCGTACGACACCCCCGCCCGGCGCGCCGACCTCGTCCACGACATGAACGGGAACGGCTCGACACGGGCCCTGTTCGGCGCCGCCTTCGACGATTCACTCGGCGCGCTCACCGTCTGGCGCGTGGGTGCCTTCCTTACGGTGTTCGCCGCGATCATGAGCCTGCTGATCGTGATCCGGCACACCCGTGAGGAGGAGGAGACCGGCCGTCAGGAGGCGCTCTCCGCCGGCATGGTCGGCCGCCGCGCCGGTCTCACCTCGGCCCTGCTCGCCGTGGGCATCGCCAACGGCGCGGTGACCCTGCTCATCGCGGGCAGCCTCGCGGGCCAGGGCGGCACCGGCGCGCTCGCCCTCGGCCTCGCCGTCGGCCTCGCCGGTATGGCCTTCGGCGGGCTGGCCGCCGTCGCCGCCCAGCTCACGGAGAACGCACGGCTGGCCCGGGGGCTGAGCTCCGCCGCGGTCGGCGTCGCCTTCGTGCTGCGCATGGCGGGTGACGCCGCCGAGGACGGCACCAAGAGCTCCGGCCATGTCCTGGTCTGGCTCTCGCCGCTGGGCTGGGCCGAGTACGCCCGGCCGTACGGGGGCGAGCGGTGGTGGCCGCTGCTGCTGATCGCCGTGCTCGCCGCGGCCTCGATCAGCCTCGCGTACTCCCTCGCGGGCCGTCGCGACGTGGGCGCCAGTTTCTACGCCAGCCGTCCCGGCCCTCCGGCCGCGGGCCCGCTGCTGAACGGCGTCTACGGCCTGGGCTGGCGGCTGCAGCGCGGTGCCCTGCTCGGCTGGGCCGCGGGCTTCGTCTTCGCGGGCGCCATCTTCGGATCCATCTCCGACGGTGCCGACGACTTCCTCGGCGACAGCAACCAGACCCGCGACATCATCCAGCGGATGGGCGGCGCCCAGGGGCTCAACGACGCGTTCCTGGCCGCCATGGTCGGCGTCCTCGGCACCATCCTCGCCGTCTACACCGCCAGCTCCGTGCTGCGGCTGCGCAGCGAGGAGACCGACCAGCGTGCCGAGCCCCTGCTGTCCAACGCCGTGGGCCGGCTGCGCTGGGCCGGGAGCCATCTGGTCATCGCCTACCTCGGCCCGGTCGTCATCCTCGCCATCGGCGGTCTGGCGCTCGGCCTGGGGTACGGCGTCGCGGCGGGCGATCTGGCCGACCAGCTCGGCCGCTGCATGGGCGCCGCCCTCGCCCAGCTCCCGGCGCTGTGGGTGCTCACCAGCGTGACGCTCTTCCTCGTGGGCGTATTGCCGAAGTACTCGGCCGCGGCCTGGGCCTTCGTCGGCTGGGTGGTCGCCCTGGGCTGGATGGGCCCGGCGCTGGAGCTGTCCGATTCCGTCATGAACACCTCGCCCTTCAGCCATCTGCCGAAGCTGCCGGGCGACGAGGTGACGGCCGCACCGTTCCTGTGGCTGCTGCTTCTCTCGGTCGTTCTCGCCGCCGGAGGACTGGTGGGTTTGCGCCGCCGTGACATCGGCGGCTGACCCCCGTCGGCCCACCACACCCCGGCAACCGCCCCCCGTTGTCCACAGGCTGTGGACAACGGGGGCCCTTTCGTCTGCGCAGTTTGCCGGCTGCTGTCTGCTGCGTCTGCTGTCTGCCGCGTCTGCTGTCTGACCGCCGTAGTCCGCTCAGAGCTCGACCAGCAGCTCCCGCAGCCCGCGGATCACGAAATTCGCCTGCGGCTCCGGCTCCTTGACCAGCCGCATGCCGGGCGCCTTACGGAGCAGCGCGCCGAAGGAGGCGGCGAGCTCAAGACGGGCCAGCGGGGCGCCGAGACAGTAGTGGATCCCGGCGCCAAAGCTGACATGGGGGTTGTCGGCGCGGGAGAGATCGAGGGTGTCGGGGCGGTCGAAGCGAGCTGGATCGCGGTTGGCCGAGCCGAAGAGCAAGGCGACCTCGCTGCCGCGCGGGATGACCGTGCCGTCGACCTCGATGTCCTCCAGCACCCAGCGCTCGAAGAGCTGCAGCGGGGTGTCGAAGCGCAGGAGTTCGTCCACGGCGGTGGGCAGCAGCGCGTCCGGGTCGGCGCGGAGCAGGGCGAGCTGCTCGGGGTGGCGGAAGAGCGCCCACCAGCCGTTGCCCGTGGTGTTGACCGTGGCCTCATGGCCCGCGTTGAGCAGCAGCACACAGGTGGAGATCATCTCCTGCTCGGTGAGCCGGTCGCCCTCGTCATGCGCGGCGATGAGCCCGCTGATCAGATCGTCCCCCGGGGCCTTGCGGCGCGCGCCGATCAACTCGCGCAGATAGCCGGAGAATTCGAGGGACGCGCGCACCGCCCGGCGCGCCGTCTCCTCGCTCGGCCCCAGCTCGTACATCCCGCAGATGTCCGCCGACCAGGGCCGCAGGGCGGGGCGGTCGGCCGGTGGAATGCCGAGCATCTCGGCGATGACCGCGACCGGCAGCGGTTCGGCGACCGCCGCGATGAGATCGCCGCCGCCCGAGGCGACGAGGGAGTCGACGAGTTCGTCCGCGAACCGCCGGATCGTCGGCACCAGCGCCTCGACGGTCCGCGGGGTGAACGCCTTGGAGACGAGCCGCCGCAGCCGGGTGTGGTCCGGCGGTTCGAGATCGAGCATGCCGTGGTCGTTGAGGGTGTGGAACGGCTCGTGCTCGGGCGGCGGCGCGGTGCGGCCGAACTCCTCATGGCTGAAGCGGTGCAGATAGGTGCGGCCGAGGCGGCGGTCCCGCAGCAGGGCGCTGACGTCAGCGTGCCGCGGGATCAGCCACTGGCGGGAGGGCTCGAACCAGTGCACACGGCCGCGCTCGCGCAGCGCGGCGTACGCCGGATACGGGTCCGCGACGAACGACGGCTGCCACGGGTCGAAGGCGGGGGCTTCCGCACGGCTGCTGCTCATCCCCGGACGGTACCGCCGGTTCCCCGCGGCCTCCAGGGCCTGCTCAGCCTTGGGGCATGCTCAGCGCCTGGCGGCATGCTCAGCCTCGGGGGCCCGCTCAGCGTCTGGCGGCATGCTCAGCCTCCGGGACCTGCTCACCCCCGGGGCATGCTCAGCGCCTGGCGGCATGCTCAGCCTCCGGGACCTGCTCACCCCCGGGGCATGCTCAGCGCCTGGCGGCATGCTCAGCCTCCGGGACCTGCTCACCCCCGGGGCATGCTCAGCCTTTGGGGCCCGCGCAGCCTCCGGGGCCCGCGCCTGTGGGGCCCGCGCAACCTTCGGGGCCTCTCAGCCTCCGGGGACCTCCTCAGCCTCTGGGGCCGCTCAGCCTCCGGGGGCCTCTTCAGCCTCCAGGGGTGACCAGGCGGGCCTCGTACGCGAACACCGCCGCCTGGGTGCGGTCGCGCAGCCCCAGCTTCACCAGGATCCGGCTGACATGCGTCTTCACCGTCGACTCGGCGACGATCAGCCGCGCGGCGATCTCGGCGTTGGAGCAGCCCTGGGCTACCAGCACCAGCACCTCGTTCTCCCGCTCGGTCAGCTCGGCCAGCCGCCCCTGCGGCGAGGGAAGCGGGCCGCCGAGCCCGGCGGCCTCCCCGATCCGCGTGAAGGTGGTGATCAGACGCTTGGTGACGGTCGGGGCGAGCAGCGCCTCGCCCGCCGCGACGACGCGTACCGCCTCGCCGAGCTGACGGGCGGAGGCGTCCTTGAGCAGGAAGCCGCTCGCTCCGGAGCGCAACGCCTGGTAGACGTATTCGTCCAGATCGAAGGTGGTCAGGACGAGCACCTTGGCGTCCGCGTCCGCCGCGACGATCTCACGGGTGGCCTCGAGGCCGTTGAGCTCCGGCATCCGGATGTCCATCAGAACGACGTCGGGGCGCAGGGCGGCGACCTGGGCGATGGCCTGGCGCCCGTCGACCGCCTCGCCGACGACCTCGATATCGGGCTGGGCGTTCAGCAGCACGGAGAAGCCCTCGCGGACCATCACCTGGTCGTCGGCGATCAGCACGCGGATGGGAGGAGTGACATCGGTCGTCATGGCTTCATCGTCTCCCCTTCCGGGGCGGGCCCCTTCGTCGGCCCCGACGCCGCCGGTCCGGACGCCTCTGACCCGGAGGGCCCGGACGGCCCTGACGGCCCGGACGGCCCTGACACCTCCGCTTCGGGAAGCGCCGCGGCCGGGATGAAGACCGCGACCTCGTAGCCGCCGTCCTCCTCCACCGCTCCCGCCGTCATCTCCCCGTTCAGCATCGCCACGCGCTCCCGCATCCCGAGCAGCCCATGGCCCATGCCCGGCGAGGGGCGTACGGGCTGGGTGGGTGGGCCGTTGACGATCCGCAGGCCCAGACCGCCGAGGACGTACGCGATCTCGACGCGGGCGGTGGAGCCGGGGGCGTGGCGCAGCGCGTTGGACAGCGCCTCCTGGACGATCCGGTAGGCGGACAGCTCCACACCGGAGGGCAGCGGGCGTACGGCGCCGGTGATGACGTGCTCGACCGTCAGCCCCGCCGCCCGGACCCCCGCGAAGAGCGTGTCGAGCGTGGCGAGGGTCGGCTGGGGCGCCTCGGGGTCGGCGTCGGCGTAGGCATCGGGGTCGTCGGCGCGGACGACGCCGAGGAGGCGGCGGAGTTCGGTGAGCGCGGCGACCGCGTTCTCGCGGATGGTCGCGAAGCTGGTGGCCAGCTCCTCGGGCGGGTTCGCCACCCGGTAGGGCGCGGCTTCCGCCTGGATGGCGATCACGGACATGTGGTGCGCGACGACATCGTGCAACTCGCGGGCGATGGTGGCGCGCTCCTCCAGCAGGGTGCGGCGGGAGCGCTCCTCGTAGGTGGCCGACTGCTGCACTGCCACCTGCTGCTTGGTCTCGCGCAGACTGCGCCGGGCGACGACGGCGCCCACGATGACGCAGGAGGCGACCACCATGGGAAAGGCGTTCGTGGGCCGCGCATTGATGCCGAGTTCACAGGCGAACCCGAACCCGGCCGTGAGCAGCAGCATCCGCCCGGCCACCCGCGGGCGGTTCTGGGTCGCGACGATCACCATCACCGCGATGTGCGAGGCGAAGAGGGTCGTCGGCCAGGGCCACATGCTCCCCCCGTACGTGTCGGCGATGCCCAGGCCCCAGACGACGGTCGCCGCGAACGACAGCCACCAGGCGCCGATCGGCCGGTAGAGCGCCAGCAACAGCGGCACACCGCTGAGCAGGGCCAGCCCTACGCCCTCGGTCTCGCCCGCCACGGCCATGAGATAGAAGGCGAAGGCCACGATCGCGGCCTGCGGCAAGCACGGCGCGAACGGCCGCATCGCCCGGGGCATCCGGCGCACCAGCACATGCGTGGCGGCCAGCGGCGGCACCGGGCGGAGGGCGAACGCGCCGGTGATCAAGTCCTTCCGCAGATCGGAGAACGCCCGGCGGATGGTGCGGAGTTCGGTCCGCGGAGTCGTCTGGGTCACGGCGTCCACGGTAGAGAGCGCCTGCGGCGCCGTCGTCCCCGGGAATGTGGATTGTGCGGCATCCGCCTCAAGTACTACGCGGCTGGGCGCGCGCTGCGGTGGGGCGCGGCCGGGGGCGCTGCGGCGCTGGGCGCCGGATGCGCCAGGGGTTGCGTGGCCAGGTGCACTGCGGCGCCGGGCGCCGAGTGCGCCGCGGGTCGCGCGGCCGGGAGCGCTGCGGCGCTGGGCGCCGAGTGCGCCGCGGGCCGCGCGGCCGGGAGCGCCCGGATGCCGTGTGGCCGGGAGCGCCCCGGCTACCCGGCCAGGTGCGGTACGGCACTGGGCGCCGGATGCGCCGCGGGCCGCGTGGCCAGGGGCGCCCGGATGCCGTGTGGCCAGGAGCGACCCGGCTACCCGGCCAGGTGCGCTACGGCGCCGGGCGCCGGATGCGCCAGGGGTTGCGTGGCCAGGTGCGCTACGGCACTGGGCGCCGGATACGCCGCGGGCCGCGCGGCCGGGAGCGCCCGGATGCCGTGTGGCCAGGAGCGACCCGGCTACCCGGCCAGGTGCGCTACGGCGCTGAGCGCCGGATACGCCAGGGGTTGCGCGGCCAGGTGCGCTACGGCACTGGGCGCCGAGTGCGCCGCGGGCCGCGCGGCCGGGAGCGCCCGGATGCCGTGTGGCCAGGAGCGCCCCGGCTACCCGGCCAGGTGCGCCCCGACACCGCGCGGCCGCGTACGTCCCCGACGCCACGCGGCCAGACGCGCCCCCGGACCAACCCGCCCCATTGCCGCGCGGTACTGCGCGGCCGGGCGCGGGCCGGCGGCACGCGCCAAGTGCGCTGCGGTGCTGCGCGGTCGGGGGTGCCCCCGGCCCCCGGCCCCCGGTGGCTAAGAACTGGCATAGCTACTGGACGAATCTCGGAGCTGTGACGTTCTGTGACCACTGGCGAGACCTATGTGCGTCCAATCATGGGCGGGCTGGTCCGTCATTGACGGAGGCAGACTCTGCCGATTGAAAGCCGGGGCGCCCTGACCAACACCTCGGTCGCCGCTACGACGCAGCGGCGACCGGCTGGACCGTCCTTGCCCGATTCGACGGGTCGACGAGGCTCAGGTGGCGGCGAGCAGCACGTCCTCTCCGGTCGACGGGCGAAGGCCGTCGGTGCGATCGGCGAAGTAGCGCCCGGCGTGCGAAGCCCCCGACACGTGCCGGGCGTCCGCGAAACCGGATTTGCGGGCGAGGGCCAGCATCTCCTCCGGGGTGTAGAAGCTGATGAACGGCGTTCCGGACGCGCGCGCACCTTCCCTGCTCGCCCGCAGGCCGGGGCGATCGGCCTCGTCGAGCAGTTCGGGCGGCAGGAGGAAGGTCATCACGAGCGTGGAACCGGGGGCGAGCCCGGCGACCTGGCGCAGGGTGGCCGCAGTGGCGTCCTCGGTGAGGTACATCGTGACGCCGGTGGACGCGATGAACGCCGGCTGGCCGGGGTCAAAGCCGACGGCAATCAGCTTCTTCAGCCAGTCCTCGCTCGCCTCGAAGTCGACCGGCACCAGCTGCAGCCAGTCGGGGATGCCGTAGCCCAGTTCGACCAACCGACGGCGCTTCCACGCCTGCGGGCCGGGCTGGTCGACCTCGAAGACCCGCAGGCGGGAGGCGGTCTCCGGCCTGCGCTGGGCGAAGGTGTCCAGCCCGGCTCCCAGGATGACGTACTGGGTGACGCTGCGGTCGGCCTGCTCGATGATCAGGTCCTCGATGAACCGGGCGCGGGCCGCCATGGCCGCCCGGAACCCGCTGGTGAGGGGCGGGTCCATGTCGGGGCGGCGGCGCCAGTCGTCGTCAGGGGCTGCCAGCTCCAGGCCGATCTCGTCCTCGAACACGTGGGGCGGCCGGTCGACCTGGACGTGCATCGCCCGCCAGAGGGCGGTCCGCACCGCGGTGCCGTCCGGCGCCGCGGTCGGTTCGTCTGCCATGGTGTTCCCCTTCTCCGTCGCAGTCAGTTCTTGACCGGAGCCTGGAGGCTCCACAGCCGCCCGTCGGGGTCGCGGACCGTCATCAACCTGGTCCCGAAGTGGGTGTCCTCGAACGGCGTCACCACCTCGACGGCCGGATTGGCACGGAACGCGTCCGCGTCCGGCACCTTCAGCACGACCTGCATCTGAGGCTCCCGGTCCTCGGGGACCTCCGCGATGAAGACGTAGGGACCGTCGCCGTTGCGGAGTTGGCCGGAGCTGTGGCCCGTCTCGAACTCCAGCTCGTAGCCCAGCGCCTGGAAGAAGCGTGCCGCCTTGCCCCAGTTGTGGGTCTCCAGGAACAGGGCCTCGATTCCCTCGGTCGCCATGTCATGCCTCCTTCTCGGTCGATTGGCGCTCTTGCCCATGGGCGTCGTCGAGGTAGGCACGCAGCGCCTCGGCGACCAGCGCCGACAGCGACATGCCCGACTCGATGGCGCGGTACTTCACCTGCTTGATCAGCCCGATCGGCAGGTACACGTTGAACTGCTTGACTTCCTCATCGCCCACGAGTCCAGACTAACCCGTTGCTAGCATGCTAGCAAGTAGCCCGGTCAAGACCGGGCGCGATCCCGAGGTGCTGCGGCTGGTGCTCCGCGTCAACCCGGTGCTCACCACCGCGCCAGTCCCCGAGGAGCAGGTGCCGCAGCGGGGAACCCTTCGGCAGATCGCCGGGTATCTGGCCGACGCCGTCCAGGAGACGGCTGCGGATGCGCGCGGCGGGCGGCGGCAACGGGCAAGGCATGGCGTGCGGCAGGCCGGTGACCCGGGTGATCGCCGGCGGCGCACGGTGAAGGCAGTGAGCACGCCCGCACCGCCTGGCCGCAGCTGGAGCAGCTGCACGTCCGCCACCACGGAGCCTTCGCCTGGTCAACCATCTGTGCAGAGCCACTACATACTGCTGATGGTCGGTGTCCCGACACTTGAGCACGTGACACGGGAAGAGAGCGACAGGATGACGCGTGAGACCGCCAGTGCCACGATGAGTCCGGTGTTCTGGGTGGCACCTTTGGCCTGGGGTGTGCTTGGGCTCTTCCTGCTCGCCTGGACGGTGTTCGAGGCAGTGAAGCACACGGGCCTCACTATCCCGTTCGGCGTGATCGGCCTTCTCGTCCCCTTCCTGAGCAGGCTCGCCCCGGGTTCGACGGCCGTTCACCACACGCTGCTGCGGGGCTGGGCACCGCTGGCCGTCATGGCGACCTGCTCCGCCATTCCCGGCCCTGCCGACAACACCGCCTTGCCCTTCACCTTCGGGATGGCCTTGCTGACCCACATCGCGCTGAGGCGCGCTCGGGGAAACGGCGTTCGTTCGTCCTGAGACAACCGTCAACTCCAGGGAAACCGGCCCGCGACCGCCCGCGCGGGTAGCCGTACGAGGCGGCACGAAACTCGCTGGCCGACACCGAGGCCAGCCGCCACGTCGGCGTGCATAGCTCGTAGGTCATGGACGGAGGTTCGGGCGGCGGTCCCAACGGTGGGTCGTCCACGCGCGGCGGATCAGGCTGCGGATGGTGATGATCGTGTCGGCGAGGTCGAAGAAGGCGTTGATGACGGTGGTGCGGCGTTCGTAGCAGCGGGCGAGCCGGTGGAAGGTGTTCTGCCAGGCGTGGGTGCGCTCGACATGCCACCGCTGGCTCGCCTGGATCGGTGCCTTCTCGCCCTTGTGCGCGATGCGGCCGTGCAGCTTGCGGGCGCTGAGTTCGGTGCGGGTCTTGTCCGAGTCGTAGCCGGCGTCCAGGTGCACAGTGATGTCGTCGGGCAGCGGTCCGAGGTCGTCCAGCAGGTCCAGGGTCGGGGCGAGCAGCGGGGAGTCGTGACGGTTCGCTCCGGCCAGTACCCTGCCGAGCGGGATTCCGTAACCATCCGTCATGCCCGAGCGTTTCAAGCCCTGTTTGCCCCGATCGACCGGTGAGCGCCCGGCGGCCTCGCCGCCGCCGGGGGCTTTGATGATGGAGCCGTCGATGGCGATCTGGTCGAGCACGAGCCCGACGATCCGGTCGTAGGACTGGAGCGCGATCTGCTTGAGCCGGGCGAAGACGCCGAGGGCGATCCACTCGTCACGACGGTTGCGGAGGGTGCTCGCCGAGCAGGTCGTGTCGGCGATCGCCTGGTAGGAGCAGCCGAACCGCAGCAGTTGCAGCAGCTTGTCGAACACGATCCGGTCGCTGATGCGTCGGCGGTGGCAGCCCAGCGGATGGTCGGGATCAACCGTCAGGCGTTTGGGTAGCAGCGCAGTGAATTGGTCCCAGAGCGGGTCGGTCAGCCATGATGGCAGGACGGGCACAGGTCTCCCCAGTGATCACAGAGCGTCGCAACTCCATGATCATCGAAACCTGTGCCCGCCTTGCTGCCGGGGCTCCCCGCTCCGCCTATCTGCGCGGGCTCTAACTTGCCGGGCCTGTCCCGGCCACGTGGGCGATCTCCTCCGCGACGGTGTGGGCGACGGGCGTGGTGGGGTCGATGGGCGGGAAGTGCCCGCCCTCCGTCCTGACCAGCCGGACGTCCTGCCCGGCGCGGGTCGCGGCCGTCGCGAAGGCGTCCGCGACCGCCGGTGGCACGTCGATGTCGGTGACGCCCTGCACGATGGTGGTGGGGATCGCGGTGGGCAGCAGCGCGGCGGGGTCGGCGAGGGCGAGCCGGGCCGTCAGTTCATCGCCGTCGCCGCGAACCTCGCCGAGGAGTTCGCCGACGGCGCCGGAGCACACGTCCAGCGCACGGGCCGTGGCGAGGTCCGCGATGGGGGCGAGGGCGACGACACCGCGGAGCGGGGAGGGGGAGGGCAGATGCCAGGGAGTGCCGGACGGCAGCCGATGCCGGGCCGCCGCCCACAGCACGGCGTGCCCGCCCGCGGAGTGCCCGGTGAGCACCACGCGGTCCGGGTCGACCCCAGGGAGCCCGAGCTCACGGGCGAGGCTCGGCACGGTGCCCACGGCGGCCGCGATGTCGTCGAACGTCTCCGGCCACCGCCCCGCCCGTGCGGGGTCCGCCCCGCCCCGGCGGTATTCGACCGACGCCACCGCGAGCCCCCGCCCCGCCAGGAAGGCGGCGAAGGGCGACACATGGCGGCGGTCGTAGGGGGCGCGCCAGGCGCCGCCGTGGAAGAGGAGGACCAGCGGGGCGGGGCGGGCGGCCCCGCGCGGCCCGCGCGGAAGGTAGAAGTCCGCCACCTGGTCCGGGTGTTCGCCGTACGCGGCGGTCCGGTCCGGAGCCACGGGTGTGAGCCCGAGGACCGACGTCTCCTCGGCCGCTGCCCCGCCCATCGGTCAGCCCTCCTTCAGCAGCACGTCGGCCAGCACCCGCGCCGCCCGCTCCACCTCGGCGAAGCCCGTATACAGCGGGGTGAAGCCGAAGCGCAGCACATCGGGGCGGCGGTAGTCGCCCACGACACCGCGCCGCGTCAGCTCCGCCATCACCTCCCCCGCGTCCGCGCACCGCAGCGCCACCTGGCTGCCGCGCTCGGCGTGTGCGGCGGGGGTGACGGACTGGACGCGGCCGGCCGGGACATAGTCCTCGACACAGCGGAGGAAGAAGTCCGTCAGGGCCAGGCTCTTGGCCCGGACGTCCTCGATCGTCACGTCGTCCCACACCTCGAGGGCGGCCTCCAGCGCCAGCATCGAGAGGATGTCCGGGGTGCCGACGCGGCCGCGGGCCGAGCCGTCGGCCGGGGTGTAGGCGGAGGCCATGCCGAAGGGGTCGGCATGCGAGTTCCAACCGGGCAGCGGCGAGTCGAAGCGGGGCTGATGCGCACGGGCGACGTACAGATACGCGGGCGCGCCGGGCCCGCCGTTGAGGTACTTGTACGTGCAGCCGACCGCAAGGTCGACCCCATGGGCGTCCAGCCCGACCGGCAGGGCGCCCGCGCTGTGGCACAGGTCCCATACGACGAGCCCGCCCGCCGCGTGCACGGCGGCCGTGGTCCCGGGCAGGTCGTGGAGGCGGCCGGTGCGGTAGTCCACGTGGTTGACGAGCGCGACGGCGGTGCGCGCGCCCACGGCGCTGGGCACGTCGCCCGCGGCCACCGGCCGCAGGGTGCAGCCGGTCATCCGGGCGGCGGACTCGGCGATGTAGCCGTCGGTGGGGAAGGTGGTCTCGTCGACCAGGATCTGATCGCGGTGGGCGCCGCGCTCCTGGGCGATCCGTACGGCCGCGACGACCGCCTTGAAGACGTTCACGCTCGTGGAGTCGCCCACGACCACCTGGCCGGGGGCGGCGCCGACGAGCCTGCCGACGCGGTCACCGATCCGCTCCGGCGCGGTCCACCAGCCGCTCTCCTCCCAGGAACGGATGCGCAGCTCGCCCCATTCGCGGGCGACCACATCCGCCAGGCGGGACGGGACGGCACGCGGCAGCGCGCCCAGCGAGTTGCCGTCGAGGTAGATCACATCGTCGAGGGTGAAGGCGTCGCGCTTGGCGCGCAGTCGGTCGGCCGCGTCGAGCGTGGTGGCCTCGTCGCTCAGCACGGTCCGGGGCAGACGGGGCTCGGCGGGACGGTGCTCGGCCGCACCAT
Source organism: Streptomyces sp. 11-1-2 (assembly GCF_003595545.1). Lineage (NCBI taxonomy): Bacteria > Bacillati > Actinomycetota > Actinomycetes > Kitasatosporales > Streptomycetaceae > Streptomyces > Streptomyces sp. 11-1-2. The sequence continues at coordinate 6,082,312 of NZ_CP022545.1, read as the reverse complement.
GCGCGGCCGGACCGGCCTCGGCCACACCGGGCTCGGCCACACCGGGCTGGACGCCGGTCGGCTCGGGCCCAGTCGACTCGGTACGAACCGCCCCGGCGTCGGTACCGGCCGCCCCGGCCGCCCCGACCTCGGTGCCGGTCAACTCCGTACCGGACGACTCGGCCGCGGGCGGCTCAGGCCCGGCGCCGGTCGGTTCCGCCCTCGTCGCCCCGGACTCGGCACTCCTCGGCGCGGCGCCCGCCGACTCCGTCGGGATCGTCGCGTCAGACATGGCTGCGCGCCGTCCACAGCTCGGGGAAGACCGTCTTGCCCGCGCGCTTCTCCAGCCAGGCGACCCCGGCCGAGCCGCCGGTCCCCGTCTTGGCGCCCATCGCCCGCCGGGTCGCCACCAAGTGGTCGTTGCGCCAGCGCCACACCAGCTCGGCGACCTCGGTGAGCGCCTCGCCGAGCTGGACCAGCTCACCCTCGCGCGGACCGGAGTAGATCTCCTCCCAGACCCGCTCCACCCCCGGATCGGGTTCATAGCGCAGGGCGGGATCGCGGTCCAGCACGGCGGCCGGGACGGCGAGGCCGCGGCGGGCGAGATAGCGCAGCACCTCGTCGTAGAGGCTGGGCTCGGTCAGCGCCTTCTCCAGCTCGGCGTGGACCCGCGGCGCGCCCCGGTGCGGGACGAGCATGGACGCGGACTTCTCGCCGAGCAGGAACTCCAGCCGCCGGTACATCGCCGACTGGAAGCCGGAGCCCTCGCCGAGCGCGGAGCGGTACGCGTTGAACTGGCCGGGGGTGAGATGGGCCAGCGGCGTCCAGGAGGCGTTGAGCGACTCCAGCTCGTAGGCCGAGCGCTGGAGCGCGGCCATCGCCGTGGGCAGATCGTCCTCGCGCAGCGCCTGCGCGGCGGTGTGCCATTCATGGACGATGACGGTGAACCACAGCTCCATGACCTGGGTGGTCACCAGGAACACCATCTCGCCGGGGTCGTCGGAGAGGGGGCGCTGGAGGTGGGTGAGCACGGACGCCTGGACGTAGTCCTCGTACGGGGTGGTGCCGTCGAAGTCCAGATGGGGGGCCTCGAACTCGGCCCCGCCCGGTGCGGTCCCGCTCGGATCGGTCCGGCCGGGGGCGGCACTGCTCGGCGTGGTCTCGCCCGGCGTGGTCTCCCCCGGCGTGGTCTCCCCCGGCGTGGTCTCGCCCGGTGCGGTCCCGCCTGGGGCGGTCCGGCCTTGAGGGGGCCCGCCTGAGGTGGCCTGGGCCGGGGCGGCGTGGTCAGGGACAGGCTGCTGCGACATCGCATCTCCTGAGTACTGCTCGCTACCGGGTAGCGGTCCGCCCCATCCTTTCGGTCTCGGAGCCCCGGTCCCCTCGGGGCCCACATCCGAAGGGGCCCCGCACCGCATCATCCGCGCCGCACGGACGATCGGCAAGTACGGAAGGGGCCCGTGGGGCGTACGACACCCCACAGGCCCGGTACGCCTCGTTACGTCTCAGGAGAGCGTGTCCGCCGCGGTCGGGGAGCTCTCGCGCAGGAAGGTCGAGCAGCGCTCGTACTCCTCCTGCTCGCCGATGGACTGCGCGGCGCGCGCGAGCGCGTGCAGGGCGCGCAGGAAGCCACGGTTCGGCTCATGCTCGAACGGCACGGGACCGTGGCCCTTCCAGCCGCTGCGGCGCAGGGCGTCGAGTCCACGGTGGTAGCCGGTGCGGGCGTACGCGTAGGACTCGACCACCCGGCCGGCCTCGAACGCCTCGTCGGCGAGCTGGGCCCAGGCGAGCGAGGAGGCCGGGTACTTCGCGGCGACCTCGGACGGGGCCGCGCCGGAGGCGAGCAGCTCCCGTGGCTCCGGGTCGTCGGGCAGATGGGTCGGGGGCGGTCCCCCGAGCAGGTTCTCGTGAATGGCCATGGGTTCCAGTCTGCCTGGTCCGAGGCCCCACCCGACACGCTCAAGCCACGTGGTCCGCAGATCGAGGGGCACGTCCAGGGGCGCGTCCGGCGCGAAGAGGGCGCGGGTCAGGTACCGGAGGGTCTCTCACCCGGATCCAGGGGCGGCGCGGACACACCGCAGTGGTAGGCGCACTCGGGGCGGCACGGCGGCCCCGTCGGCCGCGCGGCGCCCTCGGCACGCCCCGCCGACGCCGGTACGGCACCCTCGACACGTTCCCCCGCCACAGCACCCTCCGCACGTTCCCCCGCCACGGCACCCTCCGCACGCTCCGCCGCCACGGCGCCCTCGCCTCGCTCCGTGCGCGCCGCGGCCTCGGCCTCCTCCGGCTCCGCCCCCGCCTCCGCCTCTTCCCCCGCCTGCTCCAGGGCGTCCGAGCGCACCGTGCGCCAGGCGAGGACCGCCCCCAGCACCAGCACTCCGGCACAGATCGGCATCGCCCGCCGGAAGGTGTCCCCGAACGCGTCCGCCGACCGGTACGCCTCCGGGCCCATCCCCGCGAGCAGCGGCAGCGCCGCCACCGCGATCAGGCCCGCCGCGCGGGCCGCCGCGTTGTTGACGCCGCTGGCCAGACCCGCGCGGGCGACGTCCACCGAGGCCAGGACGGTCGCGGTGAGCGGGGCGACCACCACCACCATGCCCATGCCCAGCACCAGCAGCGCGGGCAGGATGTCCCGCCAGTAGACCGCCCCCACCCCGGCCCGGGTCATCAGCAGCATTCCCGCGGCGCACAGCAGCGGGCCCACGGTCAGCGGGATCCGCGGGCCGATGCGCTTGCCCAGCTCGCCCGAACGGGCCGACAGCAGCAGCATCAGCGTGGTCGTGGGCAGCAGCGCGGTACCGGCGGCGAGCGCGGAGTAGCCCACCACCACCTGAAGGTTGAGCACTGAGAGGAAGAAGAAGCCGCCGAAGGCCGCGTAGACGCACAGGGTCACCGCGTTGACGGCACTGAACTGGTGGGAGGAGAAGATGGAGAGCGGCAGCATCGGCTCGCGCCGCCTGCGCTCCACGGCGACGAAGACCACCCCCAGCGCCAGCCCGGCGACGGCCGGAACCACCACGGCGGGCGAGGCGCCCTTCTGCGGCGCGGCGATCAGCGCGTAGGTGATCAGGCCGAGGGTCGCCGCCCCCAACAGGGCGCCGAGGACGTCGAACCGGCCATGCGCCCGCGGATTGCTGGTCTCCGGTACATGGCGCAAAGCGACCGGCACGCACACCGCGGCCAGCGGCACATTGATGAAGAACACCCAGCGCCAGCCGGGCCCGTCCACCAGCCAGCCGCCGAGGAACGGCCCGATCGCCGCCCCGACCCCGCCGAAGCCGGACCACAGCCCGATCGCCCGCGCCCGGTCATCGCGGTGGATCACCGACTGGATCAGCGCGAGCGACCCGGGGGTGAGCAGCGCCCCACCGATGCCCTGCAGTGCCCGCGCGGCGATGAGCACCCCGGCGCTCGGCGCCAGCCCGCACACCAGCGAGGCCAGCGCGAACCACACCACTCCGGTGACGAACACCCGCCGCCGCCCGAACCGGTCCCCGAGCGCCCCGCCGAGCAGGATCAGCCCGGCGAGGGTGAGCATGTAGGCGTTGACGGTCCACTGCAGTACGGCGAGATCGGCACCCAGGTCGAGCCCGATGCGCGGCAGGGCGACATTGACGACGGTGCTGTCGAGCAGGGCCATGGCGGAGCCCAGCACAGTGGTGAACACCAGCCACCGCCCGGCCGGCACGGAAAGCCTGACCGGCTGACCGTTGCCCGGAGCGCGGCCCGCTCCGGGCGTGGCGCCGCCCATACCTGGATCATCCTCGTGTTGCCCGTGTGAGGCCAGCCCACGGGTGCGGCGCCTGCCGTTCCCCTTGAGGCTCGCTGCCGGGTGCGGCCCGGTGGCCGGTTGTGCCCACCCGTTCCTCCCTCAGCTACCGCTGGGAGGTGCCCCCGCCGCGGATCCGCGGAACGCTTGCCCACCACCGGCATCCGCGACGCAAACGGGCCCGGCGGCTCGCCGCGAAGGCGAGCGCCGGGCCCGTGAGAGCGAGCCGGAGAACGAACTACTTCAGCTTCGTCCCCGTGGACCGAAGGTTCGCGCAAGCCTGGGTGACCCGCTCCGACATCCCCTTCTCGGCCAGCTTGCCCCAGCTCCGCGGGTCGTACGTCTTCTTGTCGCCGACCTCGCCGTCGACCTTCAGCACCCCGTCGTAGTTGCGGAACATGTGGTCCGCGATCGGGCGGGTGAAGGCGTACTGGGTGTCGGTGTCGAGGTTCATCTTCACCACACCGTTCTCCAGCGCGGTGCGGATCTCCTCCTCGGTGGAGCCGGAGCCGCCGTGGAAGACGAAGAAGAACGGGTCCTGCTTGCCGTACTTGGCGGCGACACCGTCCTGGAGGTCACGCAGCAGGTCCGGGCGGAGGACGACATTGCCCGGCTTGTAGACGCCGTGGACGTTGCCGAAGGAGGCGGCCAGCAGGTAGCGGCCCTTGTCGCCCAGGCCGATGGCCTCGGCGGTGCGCAGGGCGTCGTCGACCGTCGTGTACAGCTTGTCGTTGATCTCGTGCGTGACGCCGTCCTCCTCGCCACCGGTCGGGGTGATCTCGACCTCGAGGATGATCTTCGCCTTGACCGCCTCGGCGAGCAACTCCTGCGCGATGCGGAGGTTGTCGTCGAGCGTCTCGGCGGAGCCGTCCCACATGTGGGACTGGAACAGCGGGTTCTGACCGTTGGCGACGCGCTCCTGGGAGATCTTGAGCAGCGGACGGACATAGCCGTCCAGCTTGTCCTTCGGGCAGTGGTCGGTGTGGAGGGCGATGTTCACCGGGTACTTCTCGGCGACGACATGCGCGAACTCGGCAAGGCCGACCGCACCGGTCACCATGTCCTTGCTGTACTGGCCACCCAGGAACTCGGCACCACCGGTGGAGATCTGGACGATGCCGTCGCTCTCCGCCTCGGCGAAGCCGCGGAGGGCGGCGTGCAGAGTCTGCGTCGAGGTCACGTTGATCGCCGGGTAGGCGAACTTGCCTGCCTTCGCCCGGTCGAGCATCTCGTTGTAGATCTCAGGGGATGCGATGGGCATCTGACCGCTCCTTGTATGTGCGGGTTAGTCGTACTTGGCCCTGACCTAGGGGCGACGTCATCGTCGGGGCCATAATCCCAGACTCCGTCGATTGCTCCACACGGCGCACGCGGAGACCACACGGACGGGGGTGGGTGGTTTCACGTGAAACGTCCGACCGCCCCACCCGCCACGATTCAGCTCAGCTCGAGGTCGGCGAGCGAGTACGCCGGGAGGTACGGCAGCCCGGCGTCCGCGATGGCCGGCGCGGCGCCGCGCTCGACGATCGTCGCTACCGCGACGACCTCCGCGCCCGCCTCCCGTGCCGCCTCCACCGCGGTCAGCGGCGAACCGCCGGTGGTGGAGGTGTCCTCGACCACCAGCACCCGGCGGCCCGCGATATCCGGGCCCTCGATCCGCCGCTGCATCCCATGCGTCTTCTGGGCCTTGCGGACCACGAAGGCGTCGATCCGGCGCCCGCGCGCGGCCGCCGCGTGCAGCATGGACGTGGCCACCGGATCGGCGCCCAGCGTCAGACCGCCCACGGCGTCGTACTCCAGATCGGCCGTGGCCTCGAGCATGACCTGCCCGACCAGCGGCGCGGCCTCGGCGTCCAGGGTGATCCGGCGCAGGTCGATGTAGTAGTCGGCCTCACGCCCGGAGGAGAGGGTCACCTTGCCGTGGACCACGGCCTTGTCCTTGATCTGCTGCAGCAGGGCGTCACGCGCATCGCTCATGCGCATGAGCTTAGGCGGTGGCCCTCGGAACCCCTCAAGGCACTCCGCTCCATCAGGCCCAGCCGCCCCGTTCCACCAGGCCGAGCCGCCCCGCTCCCGTCAGGCCAAGTGCTCCGCTCCCTCAGTCCAGCGTGCGCCAGCTCCAGGTCATGGAGAGCTCCAGCGGATCGATGGGGGTGACCAGGCGCGGCAAGAGGTTGAGGCCGTTGGGCGGGCCGGACTGCGGTTCGACGCACACCGCCTCCGCCTGCTCGTCGTAGACGACCACCCACTCCGTCCGGCTGGTGACCTTCAGCTCGAGCCGGCCGGGCCAGGTGAGCGTGACGTCCACCCCCTGCGGCATGCCGAAGCAGTCGTCCCAGGGGCCGGGCTTCGGGGCGATCCGGCGGCCGGTGGGGAGGTGGTCCTCCCCGCGCTCCTCCTGCCATGCGGCGTCGAAGGCGATCTCGGCATCGGCGCCGCCGTCGCCCAGGTTCCGCAGGAACCACGGATGCCAGCCCGCCTGCGCCGGGAAGGAATCGCCCTCGGTCTCCACGCTCATGGTGACGGTCGCGCTGTCCGGGGAGAGCTCGAAGGTCTGGGTGACCCGGCCCTCGTACGGCCAGGGGTCGGCGAGGTCGTAGGTGAAGGCCGCGCTGGACTGGCCGGTCCTGACCTGGCTCCATGCGACGTTCCGGCCGGTCCCGTGGATCGCGTGCGGCGGGGAGTTGATGGGGAGTTGGTGGGTCCGCCCGCCGTTGCGGAACCGGCCCAGCCCGGTCCGGCCGCACCACGGCACCATCGGGAACGCCCCGAACCGCGGGCCCTGTCGCAGCAGCTCCGTACCGCCGATGCGCAGTGAACCGATACGGCAGCCGTTCTCGGGTGAGACGGTCAGCTCGGCGTCCCCGGCGGTCAGCCGTACGCCCTTGGTCTCCGGTGTCTCTTCGGTGGTCACAGCTACCGACCCTATGCGCACACGCTCATCGGCGGCGGCGAAGTACGCGACGGCCCACGACGACGACGGAGGCGAGTACCACGGCCGCTGCGGGCGCGGCCCAGCGCAGCGTGGCGCTGGTGGAGACGGTCTGGGGCGCGGGGACGGGGGCGTAGCGGCCGCGCGGCGGGGCGTGGTCGACCTCCTCCGTGGAGCGGCCGATCATCGTGCGGCGGGCGTGGGCGGCCTCGGCCGGTGGCTCCTCGTCCAGGTCGTCGAGATCGGCGAGGTCGCCGAAGCCGACGGGCTCCTCGACGGCGTCCGCGTCGTCGACGTCCTCGAGGTCGCCGACGTCGTCGATGTCCATGTCGTCGGCCGACAGCGGAAGCTCGGCCTCGGTGGGCAGCCCGGACTCCTCCGCGGCGGCGGCCGTACCGGCGGCGTCAGTGGCCCCGTCCCCGGCCTCGTCGTCCCCGGCCTCGTCGTCGCCGATCTCGTCAGTGGGCCCGTCGGTGGGCCTGCCAGGGGCCTCGCCCTCGGTGGCCGCGGTGATCGGGGACGTCTGCAGTCCGGCGGTGAGCGCCGAGGCGAACCGGTCCAGCATGCGGCGGGCCACGGTCGTGGACGCCTCGTCGTCGAACTCGGCCAGCCGCCCCTCGCTGTGGACCGTCCCGGCGCAGATCAGCTCCGTACCGCCCTCGACGGGCTTCGGCGTCACGGTCAGCGCCAGCTTCACCGAGCCGCTGCCGCGCGCCTCGGTGCCCTCGCCCTCGATCTCGAAGGCATCGGCACGCCGCCCGACGCGCAGCACGCCGCGGTACGTGATGGTGGACCCGCCGATGCGCAGCCGCAGCCGGCCGGAGAGCGGCCCGGCGGCCTCATCGGCGTCCCGCTGGAGCCCGGGAACGCAACGGGCGACGCGATCGGGCTCCGCGAGCGCCAGCCGGACGGTGTCGACGGGAAACGGAACGAACACCTCATGCTCCATAGCTCAAGACACTACCCATCGCTCGTTACCTGAGACCCCTTCCCCGTCAACTTTCCGCACGGGCGCGCCGCCCACCGCCTTGCCCCTGGCGGCCTTGCCCCGGGCGGCCTTGCCCCGGGCGGGGCCTGCCGCGACCGGCGGCGCGTACCCCATCAGGCACGCGCCGACGACGCGCGCCCCCGGCGTGCGGGCGGGCGCCCGCGCCGAGCCCCGGAGGATCAGGCGGCTCCCCCACAGGCCCCCTCGCCCCACCGAGCGCCCTCGCCGCGGCAGGCGCCCCCGCCCCTCGGAAAGCGCCCCCTCCCCGAAGCGGGACGCACCCCACAAACACAAGGTGTGCCCTGCCAAGGCGCCTCACTCCCCATACCGCGGATGCATCAACGTGGAGGGAGGCAGCCCCGCCTCCCGATGGCGCTCGGCCGCGCGGCGGGCCGCCCGTAGCCCCTCCTCCGTCAGCGAGCGCGGCCGCGGATCGTGCGGGGCCAGCCGCAGCCCCACCGGGGAGCGCGCCGCCAGCACAAAGCCCCAGTCGTTCGGGGACCCACGGCCGGGGCGCGGGGAGCCACGGCCCGGGCGCGGGGTGTCGATCACGTAGGGCGCGGTCCGCAGCCCGACCGATCGCATCGTCGCGTCCACCGTCCAGAACGCCCGCGAATCGGGCCGCAGCGGCCCGGCGTGGACCACCAGCCGGCCGCCGGGCGCCAGCACCCGCTCGGCCAGGCCGTAGAACTCCTGCGAGTAGTACTTGGTGCTCGGGGTGAGCTCGGGGGCGGGCAGATCGCAGACCACCACGTCGTACACCATGGACCCGCGCAGCCAGTCGAAGGAGTCCGCCGTGACCGCCCGCACCCGCGGATCGCGGTAGGCGCCGCCGTTGAGCGCGGACAGGCCCGGATCGCGCCGGGCCAGCCGCACCACCTCCGCGTCGCGCTCCACGACGGTCACCGAACGGACCCCCGGGTACCGCAGGACCTCGCGCGCCGCGAGCCCGTCGCCCCCGCCCAGCACCAGGACCCGGCCGTGCGGTCCGGCGGCCATCGCCGGGTGGATCAGCGCCTCGTGGTAGCGGACCTCGTCGCGCCCGCTGACCCTCAGCCGCCCGTTGACGAAGAGGGCCAGCGGCCGACCGCTCGTTCCGCCGCCCACGAGCACGATCTCCTGCTCACCGGTGCGCAGCGCGACCCGCACCCCCGGTCCGTAGACGGCCTGCCGGGCGGCCCGCTCGAAGGAGGGGGTCAGCACGGCACCGGCGGTCAGCGCGGCGAGCACCAGCCCATTGACGACGATCAGTGTCCACCGCGCCCGTACGCTCAGATCGCGGCGGAACAGCCAGAGCACCAGCGCTCCGCCGGCGACCGTGTTGACCGCGCCGGTGACCAGCGCGCCGGTGAGCTGCCCGAACGCGGGCAGCAGCAGAAAGGGAAAGGCGAGCCCGCCGACCAGCGCGCCCACATAGTCCGCCGCGAACAGATCGGCCACGGCGCCGCCCGCGTCCTGTCGGCGCACCCGCTGGATGAGGGTCATCAGCAGCGGCACCTCGGCCCCGATGAGCACGCCGATCGCGAACGAGAAGCCGACGAGCGCGAAGCGCGAGTGACCGCCCCACGCGAAGCACGCGTACAGCGCCATCGCCGAACAGCCGCCGACGAGCGCGAGCACCGCCTCGACCGCGCCGAAGCCGACGGCGGCCCGGCAGCGCAACCGCTTGGCCAGCAGCGAGCCGACGCCCATGGCGAAGACCATCACGGACAGCACCACGGATGCCTGGGTGACCGAGTCACCCGCCAAGTACGAGGCCAGCGCGACGAGTTCGAGCTCGTAGACGAGGCCGCAGGCGGCGCAGACGAAGACGGTGCCGAGAACGAGGAAGCGGCCGAGCGCCGCCCTCACGGGCAGCCGCGCCGGAGGGCCGGACTCCGGCGACGACGGCGCATCCGAGACGGCGGACATCGGCGAATCGATCACAAAGGGAACGCTACGTTACATATCGCTTACGCCTCGTCCCCCACACGAGTGCATTGCCGTTCACGCGTCGGGCATCGACGGCCTCGCGAACACCCTGGACCCCCTTTAGGCACACGGCACTTGGGGCGACCGCCCATCGGGCAGGCCACCTATCTCGAGCCCACCCGCGCCCGGCGGCCGGAGCGCGGCCGGCACCCGGGCCCCCACACAGGTGCGGGTGGTGACCAACCGCCCCTCCTGGGGGTAGGCATGCCAGGTCCGCCACCCCACCGTGCCCTCGTGCCACTGCGCGAGCAGCGCCGTGAACGCGTTCGGACTGCCGGGAAACGTACCGGCCAGCCCGTGCGGATGGTCGGCCACCAGCGCGAGCAGCTCCTGCGCGCGCCCGGCGAAGGCCCCTTGCGACAACTCCTCGACGCGCGCCGCGAATTCGTATTCGCGGCCGTCGACGAGCGTGGAAACCCCCAGCGGAAGCGCGGTGCTGTTGCCGGACATGCAGGCCACGGTCTCCGAACAACGGCTGCCCTCCCCTTCGAGGAGGACCTGATGCGAGGCTCCCAGGAGCCTCAACTGGACGTCGAAACCATGTAGTTGAAGATCGAGCACGGCGAGGGCGGGAAGCGGTTCCCGTCCCAGGCCCCAGGCGAGGTCAGCGGCGCGGGTATCGGTGTAGGCAGTCTTGAGGGTCGTGAGCATGGATCGGCTCCGCAAGCACGCATTGGAAAAAAGATGGGCCGACTCGCCCCGCGGTGGACCAAGGGCATGCGCATACGCCGGCTCGTGCCCACGTGGGGCCGTAAGGTCGATGGTGGTATACGGAATCATGAAATGCTGGGCGCCACATCGTTTTTACCCATCTTCGCCGGGTTTCCACCCCCTAGGGCGCCTTCTAGGTCAAGTGTTCAACAAGCCCGCGCCCGGCGCACGTTGGCGCGCCGGGCGCGGGCTCATTGCTTCACGGCCGTAAGAACGGCGTGGCGACCATAAGGACGCGTGGCGGCCAGGGGATCCAGGGGATCAGGCGCCCCCACCGCAGCCACCGCCACCACCACCGCCGCCGCCACCGCAGCCACCTCCACCGCCGCCACCGCAGCCACTTCCGCCGCCGCAGCCACCGCCGCCATGGTGGCCACCCCCATGATGGCCACCACCGCCGTCGCCACCGGCCCACCAGCCACCACCGGCCGCCCCACTGGAACCCGCACCCCAGGACCGCTTGCGTCGTCCGCTGTACCCCTTCGACCGACCGGCGCTCAGCGCGGCGACCGCCGCGAACGTGAACGCCACCACGACCAAAATGACGACAGGACCCATGGTCCTCACTCTCCTTCCATCCCCCGTAGCGAGGTACCGCTTCGTACCTGTCGTCTCCCCTGCCCGACCTCACCCGGGTCGAAAGCGAAGTTGAGGAAGTCCAGAGGTTCGGCGAGGCGCGACTGACCGTCGGCTCAGGTGGGTAATTTGCCGTGCATGCACAGGAGCCGTGTGTACGCCGTTTTGATCGACGCGCCCAAAGCCGAGGCCGACCGGGCGACCGCCTTCTGGTCCGCGGCTCTCGGCGTCACCGCCGAGCCGTTTGCGCCGGAGCCGCAGTTCACCACGCTCCATGAGGCTCTGCCGGGGCTGGTCACCGCCGTCCAGGCGGTCGACGACGCACCCCGTATCCACCTGGACTTCGAGACCGACGACGTCGAGGCGGAAACCGCGCGCCTGCTCGCCCTGGGCGCCGAGCAGATCGCGCAGTGGCAGGAGTGCCGGGTGCTCCGCGTCCCCGGCGGCCACTTGATGTGCGTACTGCCCCTGGAAAGCGACCCCGAGACCTTCCGGGCACAGGCCAACGTCTGGCCCTGACACCGGCGCGACGGCGCGCCGCTAGCGGTGCTCCCAGTGGTGCGGGTCGGCTTCCAGCACCGCGCGGTCCCAGTCGCCCAGTTCGGCGGCCGCCACATAGGCGCTGTGCAGGAATTCGCTCAGCGTCCGGTCCGGATCGGCCGCGGCGGCGACCGTCTCGTAGGGCAGCACGAACTCACCGGCATCCCGCTGGTACGAGGCCGCCTCGGGGCGGACCATATGGTCGGCGAAGCCCGCGGGTTCCGGGTAGGCGTAGGTGTAGAACCCGCCCTCCTCACCGCCACCGGGCCAGAAGCCGCAACTGGACAGCTCGACGGAGTACGCCTCCCGCGTCACCCGGTCCGGCAGATTGGGCACCCCACCTGCGGGATGCTCCGGCGCGGACCGCCCGGAGAAGCGGGTCGCGGCCAGGTCCATCGCCCCCCAGAAGAAGTGCACGGGACTGGCCTTGCCGACGAAATGCGACCGGAATTCCCCGAACACCCGGTGTGCGCTCAGCAGCTGCCCCCAGAAAAGCCGAATGGCGTACGGGTCATACGCCGCATGCCGGTGGTCCTCCGGGAACGGAATCGCCAGCGCCACCTCGTTCGGCCGGGGATACATCCGGGTCTGAATACCCAGCTCTCCCAGCGCACCCATGATCTCGGCATAGAACTGGGCCACCGATTTGGACTCCAGCACCAGCTCACGCCGGCTCCCGTCACTGACCCGGATCCCCAGCCGCTGATCGACGAAGTCGAACTCGATCTCAAACGCCCCGGTCCGGTACGGAATCGTCGACGTGCTCAACCCGCGCGGGGTGACATACAAGGTCACCTGCCACCACTGATTGGCCGGTGGCGCATGATCCAGCCGGATCTTCCCGACGATCTGCGTCCACATATGCAGCGTGTCCCGCGCCTCGGCCCAGTCCTCCAGCCGAAGCCGCGGCCAGGCGCCCGCCTGCTGTGTCCTGTGCTTGGCCATCTCGCCTCCCGCGGGCCCCACCGCTTCGGCAACACCCGCAATCGATCACAGTCGACGGCTTCCGACCCGGCCGAGTACCCGCCCATCACGCCGATGAAAACGACGACAGGTCGAGAACAGCCCGGCATGGGAGAGGTCCAACGCCCTGGCGCCCTGCACCAGCAGGTCACCGCCCATATCCGCAGCAGCATCGCTCCAGGCGAATACAGACCCCGCGCGCCGCGATCACCGCACCATGGGGCTCAGCAGTTCCAGTGCCTGCTCCCACCGGAAGGTGTCGCGACCGCCACCCGCCTTCGGCTGGTGCGGCTCGTAGTCGGCGATCAGCACGCCCATGCCTCGTAGCCGCTCCAGGCTCTGCCCGTAGGCGGGATGGGCGGCCTGCGCGGCGTTCAGATAGGGCAGGGCGACGGTGGGGACGCCCAGGCCGTACGCCTCGCACAGGATGCCCACGGCCAGGGTGTCCGAGATCCCGGCGGCCCACTTGTTGATCGTGTTGAAGGTCGCCGGGGCGACGGCGATGGCGTCCGGCGGCGGGAGGGGGCGCGGGTCGCCGGGCGAGCGCCAGGCGGAGCGGATCGGGTAGCCGGTCTGAGCCTCAACCGCTGAGGCGTCGATGAAGCCCAGGCCCTGCGGGGTGGCGATGACACCGACGTTCCAGTCCCGTTCCTGCGCCGCGGTGATCAACTTGCCGACATCGTCGGCGATTCCAGCCGCGCAGACGACCACGTACAGGAACGGCTTGCTCCGCTCGCTCATGCGGGCACTCCCAGGTGTCGGCTGAAGTGATGCGGCTCGGGCACGGTTCGACGGCGGTCACGGGCGGCCATGTCAGCCACCAGCTCGCGCACGGCCGACCGTCGGACGTCCTGGGCCGCACAGCTTTCGGCGACGCGGAGGGCCCGGTATCCATCGGCGAGCCTGCCTTGCTGACTGTACGCACGGGCGGCGTCGACCCACAGGGCCGCACGCCGTTCGGGGACGGGGATCGGCCGACGCATCAGCGGCCGGGCCGCATCCAGGGCCACGCCCGCGTCGCCGAGGGCGACGGCGGCGCTGACGGCGTGCAGTTCGACATTGGTGGGGCGGAAATTGGCCCAGGCGTCGGGACGGTCAAGGGCCACGTAGCGGGCAATGCTCATTCAGAGCCGTTCACGGCCGTCCAGGCGAGACCCGAAGTCGGTAGCTGCTTCCATGACTGGCCACCCATGAACCCAGGTGAACGGCCACGTTCGCGGCCAACTCACCGCCGGAGAGATCGAGCAAGCCACAGCCATCACCAGCCGCGACCCACCGCAGATAGGCATCCGAGCCCGCGATGATCGGCACGGCCGATGGTTTCCGGCTCGGCCGAGCGCCCGTACATCGCGGTGATGAAAACCCCCGGGCTCGCCCCGCCCGGGGCAGGAGCGGGTTGAGGAATTCCGGATGTTCGGCGGAGTATGGGCGCCATGGGACGACCGCCGCTCAATCGCCGACTGGCCGCCTTCGGGACCACGATCTTCGCCGAGATGTCCGCCCTCGCCGTGCGCACCGGCGCGATCAATCTGGGCCAGGGCTTCCCGGACACCGACGGGCCCGAGGAGGTGCGCGAGGCCGCCGTCCGGGCGCTGCGGGACGGGCGGGGTAATCAGTACCCGCCCGGCCCCGGGGTGCCCGAGCTGCGCAGCGCCGTCGCCGAGCACCAGCGGCGCTGGTACGGGCTGGGCTTCGACCCCGACACCGAGGTGCTGATCACCGCGGGCGCCACCGAGGCCATCGCGGCGTCGCTGCTGGCGCTGGTGGAGCCGGGGGACGAGGTGGTCGCGCTGGAGCCGTATTACGACTCGTACGGCGCCTGCATCGCCATGGCGGGCGGGGTCCGCGTCCCCGTCACCCTCCGGCCCGACGGGGACACCTTCCGGCTGGACCTGGACGAGCTGCGCGCCGCCGTCACCGATCGCACCCGGCTCATCCTGCTCAACACCCCGCACAACCCCACCGGCACCGTGCTCACCCACGATGAGCTGGCCGCGGTCGCCGAGCTCGCCGTCGAGCGCGATCTGCTGGTGGTCACCGACGAGGTCTACGAGCATCTCGTCTTCGGCACCGCGCACACCCCGCTCGTCTCCTTCCCCGGGATGCGCGAGCGGACCGTCACCATCAGCAGCAGCGGAAAGACGTTTTCGTTCACGGGGTGGAAGGTCGGGTGGGTGACCGGCGCTCCCGAGCTGGTCACGGCGGTGCGCTCGGCAAAGCAGTACCTCACCTATGTCTCGGCGGGGCCCTTCCAGTACGCGGTCGCCGAGGCGCTGCGCCTCCCCGACGCCTATTTCCACGGCATCCGCGAGGATCTGCGCGCCAAGCGCGATCTGCTGGCCGACGGGCTGACCGACGCGGGCTTCCAGGTCTTCCGCCCCTCGGGCACCTACTTCATCACCACCGACATCCGGCCCCTCGGCGAGACCGACGGCTTCGCCTTCTGCCGCTCCCTCCCCGAGCGCTGCGGCGTGGTCGCCGTCCCGAACGCGGTCTTCTACGACCATCAGGACCAGGGCTCCCCCTTCGTCCGCTTCGCCTTCTGCAAGCGCGATGAGGTCCTTACGGACGCCGTCGCCCGCCTGAAGACGCTCGGCGCCGGCTGACGCGGCGCCTCCGGTCACCCGGGTGGGCCCCGGGTAGGCCGCGGGCAGGCCCCGGTAAGCCTCCCCCGGATGGGCCTTCCAGGTCGCGGGCGGCCGCGGTCTGGCGGAGGGTCGGTGTGTCCGCCGAGCCTCCTGGTCCGTCCCCTCCCGGGGGCTCGGCGCAGGTCCGTCGGGTGCCCGCACCGGAGGTTTCCGTGTCCGCCGACACCACCGCGTCCACCCGGACCCCGGAGCCGCCAGGGCGACCGGCCACATGGCGGGGGGTGCGGGCGTCGCTGCGGCGGGCGTGGCTCGCGCTGGCGGTGTACGCGACGGTGCGGGCCGCCGGGATCGGGTGCGTGGCGGTGGGAGCCTGGCGGACCGGGAAGCATCCGCGCACGCAGCTCGGGCACTACTGGGACAGCCTCTGGTACGTGGGCATCGCCCAGCACGGCTACGGCACCACCCGGCCCTCCATCACCCACCCCGGCCTGACCTTCAGCGATCTCGCGTTCTTCCCGCTCTACCCGGCGCTGATCAGGGCCGTCACCAGCGTCGTCCCCCTGAGCGCGGTGACGGCGGGGCTGCTGATCACCTGGGTCACGGCCGGGCTGGCGGCCTGGGGCATCCACGCGGTCGGGGAGCGGCTGTACGGGCGGCGGGTGGCGCTGATGCTGGTCGCGCTGTGGGGGCTGCTGCCGCATGCGGTCGTGGAGTCCATGGGGTACACGGAGTCGCTGCTGACGGCGCTGGCGGCCTGGTCGCTGTACGCGCTGCTGACCCGGCGCCCGCTGTGGGCCGGGGCGCTCGCGCTGTGCGCGGGGGCCACCCGGCCCAACGGGATCGCGGTCGCTGCGGCGGTGTGCGCGTACGCGGCCGCCGAGGTCTGGCGGCGCCGTGGGCGTACGTCCTGGCGGGTGTGGGCGGGCGCGGCGCTCTCACCGCTCGGCTGGCTCGGCTACACCGGCTGGGTGGGGGTGCGGCGCGGCACCTGGCGCGGCTATCTGGACGTCCAGGACCGCTGGGGCACCTCTCTCGATCTCGGCGCGAGCGGCTTCCGCTCCGCCCGCGGCCTGATCATGGGGAGCGGCTCGCTGCCGCACTACATGTCCCTGATCGTCATCGGCGCCTCGCTGATCTCGCTGGTCTGGCTCGCGCTGCGCCCGCCGCCGCTGCCGCTGGTCGTCTACACCCTCGTCCTGGTGTTCATCGCGCTCACCGGCTCGAACTACTTCGCGTCCAAGCCGCGCTTTCTGCTGCCCGCCTTCCCGCTGCTGTTCCCGGCGGCGCTGGCGATGGCAAGAGCCCGGCCACGCACCGCCGTCCTGGTGGGCGGCGCGCTGGCCGGGCTCTCCTGTCTCTACGGGATGTATCTGCTGACCATGGCCGACAGTCCGGCCTGACCGCGATAAGGGCATGCCGACCTGACCGCGGTCCGGGCCTCATATGGGCCCCGGGCCCCGTCCGGCCGCGATCCAGCCCTCCCGGTCCAGCCGTGATCCAGCCCCCGGTCCGACCGCGATGCGGGCCCCGCGGCTCAGGACTCGCCGTCGTCCGGCTTGTCGTCGCCGTCGGACTCGATGTCGGCCTCCAGACCAAGCTGTTCGACCAGCCAGCGGTCGAACTCGATCGAAGCCCGCACCCAGCTGACCGTGCTGGATACGAAGTGCTCAAGGCTGACGCCGGTGCCGATCAGCATCTGCGCCTCGCCGATCAACCGGACCGTGCCGTCGTCATTGGTGTGGGTGTAGACCTTCGGCCACAACGTGCGGCGGTTCCAGTCGTCGAGCGCCTCGAGCAGCCGCGGCTTCTCATCGATGCCATGCGGCCGGTCGTAGAACGTACGGACGGAGAAGACCTG
This sequence comes from Streptomyces sp. 11-1-2, assembly GCF_003595545.1. NCBI lineage: Bacteria > Bacillati > Actinomycetota > Actinomycetes > Kitasatosporales > Streptomycetaceae > Streptomyces > Streptomyces sp. 11-1-2. The sequence goes on along the minus strand of NZ_CP022545.1, from coordinate 6,065,440 downwards.
CTGCTCCTCCTCCCCGCGGAACATGAAATAGGTGCGGAACTGCTCCCACGGCGCGGCGAGGTCCCCCTCCTCGTCGACGACGTACTTCAGCTCCATCTGCTCCAGCAGCTGCTTGACCAGATCCTGGTCGGGCAGCACGGGGCCGCTCGGACCCGTCGGTTCGGGCTCGGGCTGACCCCCGAAATTCGGAATCGAGGACGGGTCGATGCTCACCGTGGATTTCCCTTCGTATGGAATACCGCCATCCTCCCTCACACCCGCCCCCGCCGTGCAACCCCGGCCGTACATTGCCCGATCCGGCCGAACAAGGACCGGCGGGACCTATTGCCGGGGACGTGCCGGGGCGTGCCGGGACCTATTGCGCGGGGCCCACCAGAAGGCCGTCGCCGACCCGGTCCACCCGGACCTTGTCGCCGTCGCGGATCTCCCCGGCGAGGATCTCCTTGGCCAGCTGGTCGCCGATCGCGGTCTGGATCAGCCGGCGCAGCGGGCGCGCCCCGTACGCCGGGTCGTTGCCCTCCTCGGCCAGCCATTCCAGCGCGGCCGGGGTGATGTCGAGGGTCAGCCTGCGGTCGGCGAGGCGGCGGGCCAGCTTGGCGATCTGGAGCTCGGCGATCCGGGCCAGCTCCGGCCCGCTGAGCGCGGAGAAGACCACGAGGTCATCCAGGCGGTTGAGGAATTCCGGCTTGAAGGAGGTCCTTACGGTCTCCAGGACGCGTCGCTTCTTCTCCTCCTCGCCGAGCAGCGGATCCATCAGGTACTGGCTGCCCAGGTTGGAGGTGAGCACCAGGATGGTGTTGCGGAAGTCCACCGTCCGGCCCTGGCCGTCGGTGAGCCGCCCGTCGTCGAGAACCTGCAGCAGGATGTCGAAGACCTCGGGGTGGGCCTTCTCCACCTCGTCCAGCAGCACCACGCTGTACGGGCGGCGGCGCACCGCCTCGGTCAGCTGGCCGCCCTCCTCGTAGCCGACGTACCCGGGCGGGGCGCCGACCAGCCGGGCCACGCTGTGCTTCTCGCCGTACTCGCTCATGTCGATGCGGACCATGGCCCGCTCGTCGTCGAAGAGGAAGTCGGCGAGCGCCTTGGCCAGCTCGGTCTTGCCGACGCCGGTGGGGCCGAGGAAGAGGAACGAACCGGTGGGCCGGTCCGGGTCTGCGATGCCCGCACGGGTCCTGCGCACGGCGTCCGATACCGCCCTTACGGCTTCCAGCTGGCCGATCAGCCGCTTGCCCAGCTCGTCCTCCATGCGCAGCAGCTTCTTGGTCTCGCCCTCCAGCAGCCGGCCGGCGGGGATGCCGGTCCAGGAGGCGACCACATCCGCCACGTCGTCCGGCCCCACCTCCTCCTTGACCATGGTGGGGCGGTCCTGCTGGACCTCGGCCTCGGCCTCCGACGCCTCGGCCAGCTCCCGCTCGACGGCCGGGATCTCCCCGTACAGCAGCTTGGAGGCGGTGTCGAAGTCGCCGTCGCGCTGGGCGCGCTCGGCCTGGCCGCGCAGCTCGTCCAGCCGCTCCTTGAGCTCACCGACGCGGTTGAGGCCCTGCTTCTCCTTCTCCCAGCGGGCGGTGAGCCCGCGCAGCTCCTCCTCCTTGTCGGCGAGGTCGCGGCGCAGCTTGTCCAGCCGCAGCTTGCTGGCCTCGTCGGTCTCCCGGGCCAGCGCCATCTCCTCCATCCGCATCCGGTCCACCGACCGCTGGAGCTCGTCGATCTCCACGGGAGAGGAGTCGATCTCCATCCGGAGCCGGGAGGCCGCCTCGTCGACCAGGTCGATGGCCTTGTCGGGCAGGAAGCGGGAGGTGATGTACCGGTCGGAGAGGGCGGCGGCGGCCACCAGCGCGCCGTCGGCGATCTGCACCTTGTGGTGGGCCTCGTAGCGGCCCTTGAGCCCACGCAGGATGGCGACGGTGTCCTCGACGGTCGGCTCGGCGACCAGCACCTGCTGGAAGCGGCGCTCGAGCGCGGCGTCCTTCTCGATCCGCTCGCGGTATTCGTCGAGGGTGGTGGCGCCGACCATGCGCAGCTCACCGCGGGCCAGCATCGGCTTGAGCATATTGCCCGCGTCCATCGCGGAGTCGCCGCCGGCGCCCGCGCCGACCACGGTGTGCAGCTCGTCGATGAAGGTGATGATCTGGCCGTCGCTGGACTTGATCTCGGCCAGGACGGTCTTCAGCCGCTCCTCGAACTCACCGCGGTACTTCGCGCCCGCGACCATCGCACCGAGGTCGAGGGCGACCAGGCGCTTGTCGCGCAGGCTCTCGGGGACGTCGCCCTTGACGATCCGCTGGGCGAGCCCCTCGACGACGGCCGTCTTGCCGACGCCCGGATCGCCGATCAGCACCGGGTTGTTCTTGGTGCGCCGGGAGAGCACCTGCACCACCCGGCGGATCTCCTGGTCCCGGCCGATGACCGGGTCCAGCTTGCCCTCGCGCGCCGCGGCGGTGAAGTCCGTACCGAACTTCTCCAGGGCCTTGTACGTGCCCTCCGGATCGGCCGTCGTCACCCGCTGTCCACCCCTGACCTTCTCGAACGCGGCGAGCAGCTCCTTGGCGCTCGCCCCCTGCTGGTCGAGCAGCTCCCCGGCCTGGCCGCCCTTGGCGGCGATGCCGATGAGCACATGCTCGGTGGAGACATAGTCGTCGCCCAGTTCCCTGGCCCGCTGGGTGGCGTCCGCGATGACGGCGAGCAGCTCGCGGCTGGCCTGCGGCGGGGCCACGGTGGAGCCCTGGACGCTGGGCAGGGCGGCGAGCAGCCGCTCGACGCCGCTGCGCACGAGGGCCGCGTCGGCCTCTACGGCTGCCAGCAGATCCATGACGTTCTCGTTGTCCTGGCCCTCCAGCAGGGCGAGCAGGAGATGCGCGGGCGTCATATCCGCGTGCCCGGAGGACACCGCCCGGTCATTGGCGGCGCTCAGCGCCGCCCGGCTCTTGTTGGTCAGCTCGGCATCCACGTCCCTGTGCTCCTCCTCGCTGCGATCTTCCCATCCTGCCCTACCCAACCTCCGCAAAGTTGAGTCTATTCCACTCAACCTCGCTCACGCCACTCCCCTGGCCTGAGGTTCTGGGCCATGTCGGTAGGTTCTGGGCCATGTCTGTCGATCCCCGCAACCCCGATCCCGGGTACCTCGATTTCTGGCGCGAACGCCATGTGTGCACCCTGACCACCCCGCGCCCGGACGGCACCCCGCATGTCGTCCCGGTCGGCGTCACCTACGACCCCGAGGCCGGGCTCGCCCGCGTCATCGCGAACCGCCACAGCCGTAAGGTCGCCCATGTCCGGGCGGCGGGCGAGGGCGGTGCGCGGGTCGCGGTCTGCCAGCTGGCGGGCAGGCGGTGGGCCACGCTGGAGGGGCTCGCGGTCGTACGCGAGGACCCCGAGCTGATCGCGGAGGCGGTACGCCGCTACGCCGAGCGCTACGAACGCACCCCGCGCCCCAACCCCGACCGCGTCCTCATCGAAATCGCCCTCACCCGCGCCATGGGCAGGGGCTGAGGCCCGGGCCGGATCACTCCTCGTTCTCCTCCCGGTGGCCCGCCCCCGCCCAGGGGTGGCGCAGCCGGATCCAGACGTCGCGGGCGTGCCGCCCGGCCTCCGTACGGCTCTCGGCCACCGCCGTACGCGCCTCCTCGTCGGTCTCCACCATGGGCCCCGAGCCGCGCAGCGGCTTGCCCGCCGTCTCATGCAGGAACAGCGTGGCGATCAGCCCGATCACACCCGCCGCCATCAGGTAGAAGGCGGGCACCAGCGTGTTGTGCGTGGTGGCCACCAGCCACGAGGCCAGCAGCGGCGTCGTCCCGCCGAACAGCGACACGGAGAGGTTGTACGAGATCGACAGCGCGCCGTAGCGCAGCCGGGTCGGGAACAGCGCCGGAAGCGTGGCGGCGCTCGTCCCCGCGAAGATGACCAGCATCGCGCCCAGGATCAGACAGCCGATCGCGGGCATCAGCACGCCGCCCGCCCGGATCAGCAGCACCGCCGGAATGGCCAGCGCCACCAGACCCAGGCTGCCGACCAGGAACAGCGGCCGCCGCCCCCAGCGGTCGGAACCGTGCCCGACCACCGTGATCGCCAGCACCACGAACAGCATGGTGCCCAGCACCAGCACCTGGGCCGTGGTGGCGTCCTGGCCGAGCGTGGAGGACATGTACGTCGGCAGATACGACGTCACCATGTAGTTGGTGACGTTGTACAGCAGCACCAGGCCCATGCAGATCAGCATCGCCTCCCAGTGCTGGGTGAAGATCTCCTTCAGCCGCCCCCGTCCGGACTGGCGGGCCTCCTCGATCGGCACGGTGTCGCCATGCGCCTCCGCCGCCTGTGCCGCCTCGGCCGCCCGCTCGGCCTCCTGCTGGAACGCCGGGGTCTCCTCCAGCCGCAGCCGCATATACAGACCGATCAGCCCCAGCGGCCCCGCCACCAGGAACGGCACCCGCCAGCCCCACTCCACCATCCCGGTCTCACCGATGGCGGCGGTGAGCACGGTGACCAGACCGGAGCCCAGCGAATAGCCGATGAAGGTGCCGAAGTCGAGCCAGCTACCGAGAAAGCCACGGCGCTGATCGGGCGCGAACTCGGCGATGTAGGTGGTCGCCCCCGCGTACTCACCGCCGGTCGAGAAGCCCTGCAGCACCCGGCAGGCCAGGAGCAGCAGCGGGGCGGCGAAGCCGATCTGGGAATAGCCGGGCAGCACACCCACCGCGAAGGTGCCGGCCGCCATCATGATCATGGTGGTGGACAGCACCTTCCGCCGCCCGATCCGGTCGCCCAGCGGCCCGAACACCAGCCCGCCCAGCGGCCGCACCACGAAGGCCACGGCGAAGGTGGCGAACGTGGAGACCACCTGGGCGGCGGGGTCCTCGGCGGGGAAGAAGACCCGGCCGAGGGTGACCGCGACATAGGCGTAGACACCGAAGTCGAACCACTCCATGGTGTTGCCGATCGCGGTCGCCGCGACCGCGCGGCGCATCCCCGGCTTGTCGACGACGGTGACGTCCTCGATGTCCAGCGACTCCTTACGGCGTCGCAGCAGCATCCGGATGAGCTGGTCGGTACGGGCACTTCCGTGCGGCCACCCCCCGCGGCGGGGTCCACGCGGTGGTATCCGACCGGTACTCATCTCGTCCCCTGCCGACGGCTGAACCGCTACAGGACGCCGCTCCCGCCCCCCGTGTCAGGCCCCGGCCTCACTCGACTTCGCATACGTCAGCGCCATCTGCCCGGCGACGTCGTACACCACGACCTGCTCATCGCCGACGACCCACGCGTCATGGCCGGGCGCCACCACATACACATCCCCGGGCCCCAACTCGGCCTCCGCGCCATCGGCCGTGCGCAGCCGCATCCGGCCCTGGATCACGATCCCGCTGTGGTGGACCTCGCACAGATCGGTCCCCACGATCGGCCGCACCGACTCCCGCCAGCGCCAGCCGGGCTCGAAGGTGCCCACGGCGAAATCCAGCCCGGTCAGATGCAGGGCTTCGATATGGCCTCCGGGAAAGTCACGCCGTTCATCCGGCTTCTCGATCGTCTTGACTTCCACCATGGCGATACCTCCTCCCATATCTCCATGGTGCGCCCGGCACGCCCCATCGGCGCGCCCGGCCGGGAGCCCACCGGGCAGGCATATGGCGGGGCCGGGCACGCGAAAGGCCCGGTGGCCGTGAGGACGGTCACCGGGCCTGCGATCAGCGGCGCGCCGGGGCGCTACTCCGGGCGCTTGGGGCGCCAGACGACCAGGGCGCTGCTCTGCTGGACGTCCTGGTAGCGGACCAGGTCGCGGCGGTAGGAGGCGTGGACCTGGGCCTCACGCTGCTGCATGGCGGTCGCGGCGCCCTCGACCGCGGCCTGGAGCTCGGCGACATGGGCCTGGAGAGCCGCGACCTGGTTCTCCAGTTCGATGATGCGCTTGATCCCGGCGAGGTTGATGCCCTCGTCCTGGGACAGCTGCTGGACCTGGCGGAGCAGCTGGATGTCGCGCGCGGAGTACCGCCGGCCACGGCCGGCGGTGCGGTCGGGGGAGACCAGGCCGAGGCGGTCGTACTGACGCAGGGTCTGCGGGTGCAGCCCGGAGAGCTGAGCCGCCACCGAGATGACGTACACCGGCGAATCCTCGGTCAGCTCATAAGGGTTACGGGGCCGGCCGGCGCCCCTGCCTCCGATGCCTCCTCGGCCGTGCAGCTCCATTGGGCTCACGCTCCCTTCGCGGCCTTGAACAGCTCCGCCCGTGGGTCCTCTCCCACGGTCGCTTCGCGATACGACTCCAGCGCGTCCCGCGCCGTGTCGCTCAGGTCCTGCGGCACCGTGACCTCGACGGTGACCAGCAGGTCTCCGCGCGTGCCGTCCTTACGGACCGCACCCTTGCCACGGGCGCGCATCGTCCGTCCGTTGGGCGTGCCGGGCGGCAGCTTCAGGGTGACCGGCGGGCCGCCCAGGGTCGGGACCTTGATCTCGCCGCCGAGCGCCGCCTCCGGAAGGGTGACGGGCACGGTGACGGTCAGGTTGTCGCCCTTACGGCCGAAGACCGGATGCGCGTCCACGTGCACGACCACATACAGATCACCGGCCGGGCCGCCGGTCTCGCCCGGGGCGCCCTTGCCGCGCAGCCGGATCCGCTGGCTGTCGCTGACGCCCGCGGGGATCCGGACCTGCATGGTGCGGGCGGAACGGGCCCGTCCGCTGCCCTTGCAGGTCTCGCACGGGTTCTGAGCGATCAGGCCGCGGCCGCGGCACTCCACGCACGGGTCGGTGAGCGAGAAGCCGCCCCCGCCGCCCCGGCTGACCTGGCCGGTGCCGACACAGGTCGGGCAGACCCGCGGGGTGCCGTCCCGGTCGCCGGTGCCCGAACACGCCTTGCACGGGGCCTGGCTGGACATCCGCAGCGGGACCGTGGCCCCCTCGACGGCCTCGGTGAAGCTGAGCGTCACCTCGGACTCGATGTCCTGGCCCCGGCGCGGCTGGGCGCGGGTGGCGCCGCCGCGGCCGAACAGCCCGCCGAAGACATCCCCGAGCCCGCCTCCGAAGCCACCGGCGCCACCGCCACCGGCACCGCCTCCGCCCTGGGCGCCGCCGAAGAGGTCGCCCAGGTCGAAGTTGAAGTTTCCGGTGCCGCCCGGACCGCCAGGACCGGGGCGGAATCCGCCGCTCCCGAAGAGCGAGCGGGCCTCGTCGTACTCCTTGCGCCGCTTGGGGTCGCCGAGGATGTCATTGGCCTCGGAGATCTCCTTGAAGCGGTCCTCCGCCTTGGCGTCGCCCTTGTTGGCGTCCGGATGGTACTCGCGGGCGAGCTTCCGGTACGCCTTCTTGATCTCCGCCTCGGTCGCGTCCTTGGGGACGCCGAGGACTTTGTAGTAGTCCTTCTCCACGAAGTCCTTGGTGCTCATCCTCGACGTCCCTCCTCTCCTGCTGCTCCCGCGATCACCGTCACGTCAGCCCTCTTCCGGGCCACCGCTCTCCTCGTCCGGCGCCGCGGCCTCGCCTTCGCCGCCCTTGACGGGGGTGGCTCCCGGCTGGGGCTCGGCGACCGCGACCCGCGCCGGGCGGATCGTGCGCTCGCCGATTCGATACCCCGGCTGCAGAATCTGCACGCACGTGGTCTCGGTGACATCCGGCGCGTACGAATGCATCAGGGCCTCGTGCACCAGCGGGTCGAAGGGCTCGCCCTCCTTGCCGAACTGCTGCAGGCCCAGCTTCGCCGAAACCGACTCCACCGATTCGCCGACCGACTTGAAGCCGCCGACGAGCTCGCCGTGCTCACGGGCGCGGCCGATGTCGTCGAGCACGGGCAGCAGCTCGGACAGGAGGCTCGCCACCGCGATCTCCTTGACCGTCACCCGGTCCCGCTCGACCCTGCGCCGATAGTTCTGGTACTCCGCCTGGAGCCGCTGGAGGTCGGCCGTCCGCTCACTGAGGGCGGTACGCACCTGGTCCAGCTGTGCCTGAAGGGCTACGTCCCCGGCCGGGGCTGCCGGGCCCGCCTTGTCGGCGGACCCGGCGCCCTTCGCCGCGTCGTCGGGGGTCTGCGCGGCCTCGGAGGGGACGTCGGGCTGCTCCTCGAAGCCCGGGGTCTCCTCCGTCACGCGGCACCACCCTGGCCCTTGCCGGCCTTGTCGTCGTCGACGATCTCGGCGTCCACCACATCGTCATCGGCCTTGGCCTGGCCCGCGGCGCCGGCGTCACCGGCGGCGGCACCGGCCGCGTCCGCGCCGTCCGCCTGGGTGTTGGCGTACATGGCCTGGCCCAGCTTCTGGCTGACCGCGGCGACCTTCTCGGTCGCGGTGCGGATCTCGGCGGTGTCCTCGCCCTTGAGCTTCTCCTTCAGCTCGGTGAGGGCCTCCTCGACCTCGGTCTTGACCTCGCCCGGGACCTTGTCCTCGTTGTCCTTGAGGAACTTGTCCGTCTGGTAGACGAGCTGCTCGGCCTGGTTGCGGGTCTCGGCGGCCTCGCGGCGCTTGTGGTCCTCCTCCGCGTACTGCTCGGCCTCGCGCATCATGCGGTCGATGTCGTCCTTCGGCAGCGCGGAGCCGCCGGTGACGGTCATCTTCTGCTCCTTGCCGGTGCCGAGGTCCTTCGCGCCGACGTGCATGATGCCGTTGGCGTCGATGTCGAAGGTGACCTCGATCTGCGGCACGCCGCGCGGGGCCGGCGGCAGGCCGGTCAGCTCGAACATCCCGAGCTTCTTGTTGTACGCCGCGATCTCGCGCTCGCCCTGGTAGACCTGGATCTGCACGGACGGCTGGTTGTCCTCGGCCGTGGTGAAGATCTCCGAGCGCTTGGTCGGAATGGTCGTGTTGCGCTCGATCAGCTTGGTCATGATGCCGCCCTTGGTCTCGATGCCGAGGGACAGCGGGGTGACGTCCAGCAGCAGGACGTCCTTGACCTCACCCTTGAGGACACCGGCCTGGAGGGAGGCGCCGATGGCGACGACCTCGTCCGGGTTGACGCCCTTGTTGGCCTCCTTGCCGCCGGTCAGCTCCTTGACGAGCTCGGCGACGGCGGGCATGCGGGTCGAGCCACCGACCAGGACCACGTGGTCGATCTCGGACAGCGAGATGCCCGCGTCCTTGATGACGTTGTGGAACGGGGTCTTGCAGCGCTCCAGCAGGTCGGAGGTGAGCTGCTGGAACTGGGCGCGGGTGAGCTTCTCGTCCAGGTGCAGCGGGCCCTCGGCGGACGCCGTGATGTAGGGCAGGTTGATGGTGGTCTCGGACGAGCTGGAGAGCTCGATCTTCGCCTTCTCAGCGGCCTCGCGGAGGCGCTGCAGGGCCATCTTGTCCTTGGACAGGTCGACGCCGTGGCCGTTGTTGAACTGCTTGACCAGGTGGTCGACGACGCGCTGGTCCCAGTCGTCACCACCGAGGTGGTTGTCACCGTTGGTGGCCTTGACCTCCACCACGCCGTCGCCGATCTCCAGCAGCGAGACGTCGAAGGTGCCGCCACCGAGGTCGAAGACCAGGATGGTCTGGTCGTCCTTCTCCAGCCCGTAGGCGAGCGCGGCGGCGGTAGGCTCGTTGACGATACGCAGGACGTTGAGGCCCGCGATCTCACCGGCTTCCTTGGTGGCCTGGCGCTCGGCGTCGTTGAAGTACGCCGGGACGGTGATGACCGCGTCCGCGACCTTCTCGCCGAGGTACGACTCCGCATCCCGCTTGAGCTTCTGCAGGATGAAGGCGCTCATCTGCTGCGGGTTGAAGTCCTTGCCGTCGAGGTTGACCTTCCAGTCGGTGCCCATGTGGCGCTTGACCGACCGGATGGTGCGGTCCACGTTGGTGACCGCCTGGCGCTTGGCCACCTCGCCGACGAGCACCTCGCCGTTCTTCGCGAACGCCACAACGGACGGCGTGGTCCTGGCGCCCTCGGCGTTGGTGATGACGGTGGGCTCACCGCCCTCGAGAACACTGACGACGGAGTTCGTCGTACCCAGGTCGATGCCGACCGCACGTGCCATTTCGGGATCCTCCAGCTACAGCATTGAGTGGAACAGGCTCAAGCGTGCATCAGCCCGATCGTCGCTGTCAACAGACCTGAGTCGCATGGGCTCAAGTTTTATATGAGGCTTATGCCCAACCAGGCGCGGATGAGAGGGAGGAGGGGCCAAGTGAGCGACACAGATCACCGGCTCGTCGACTACATACGCCCCCGTCCGGGCGGGTAATCTCGGTCAGGCCACATTAAGTTACTGCTTAGTAATCCAGCTCGCAGGTTCGAGGAGCCCCATATGCAACTCGCCGCGATCATCGTGTCGCTGGTTCTCACCGCGGTCGGCGTTGCCCTGCTCGGCCGGGCCGTCGCGCAGTTCGTGCGCTTCTTCAAGCTCGGCGCGCCGGTCCCAGCGGGGGCCAGGACCGACAACCCCTACCAGCGCAGCGTGACCCTGGCCCGGGAGTTCCTCGCGCACACCCGCATGAACAAGTGGGGCGTGATCGGCGTCGCCCACTGGTTCGTGGCGATCGGCTTCCTGACCCTGCCGCCGACCATCATCAACGCCTACGGCCAGCTCTTCCAGGCGGACTGGACGCTGCCGATCCTCGGCGGCTTCCTCCCCTACGAGCTGTACATCGAGTTCATCGGCACGATGACCACCCTGGGCATCCTGACGCTGATGGCGATCCGGCTGCTCAACCTGCCCAGCCGGGCCGGCCGCAAGTCGCGGTTCGCGGGCTCCACCGCCTGGCAGGCGTACTTCGTCGAGTACGTCATCCTCATCATCGGCGTCGCGATCATGGCCCTGCGCGGCACCGAGGGCGCGCTGCACCACGTCGACCACTACGAGCCCGCGTACTTCGCCTCGTATCCGCTGGTCCAGCTCTTCGACGGGCTGAGCGTGGACACGGTGCAGAACCTGACCTACCTGTTCGCGATGATCAAGCTCGGTACGACCATGATCTGGATGATCACGGTCAGCACCAACCTCGACATGAGCATCGCCTGGCACCGCTTCCTCGCCTTCCCCAACATCTGGTTCAAGCGCAACACGGACGGCGACGTGGCCCTCGGCGCGCTGCAGCCGATGGTGAGCGAGGGCAAGCAGATCGACTTCGAGGACCCGGACGAGGACGCCCAGTTCGGCGTCTCGCAGATCGAGCACTTCTCCTGGAAGGGCATCCTCGACTTCTCCACCTGCACCGAATGCGGCCGCTGCCAGTCGCAGTGCCCCGCCTGGAACACCGGCAAGCCGCTGTCGCCCAAGCTGCTGATCATGGCGCTGCGCGACCACTCGCACGCCAAGGCCCCGTATCTGCTCGCCGGTGGCGGCAAGACCATGGAGGGCGAGGAGAAGGCGAGCGAGGGGCAGCTCGCGGACGTGCCCGCGTCCGCGCTGGCCGAGGCCGAGCGTCCCCTGATCGGGACCCTCGAAGAGAACGGCGTCATCGACCCCGACGTGCTGTGGTCCTGCACCACCTGCGGTGCGTGCGTCGAGCAGTGCCCGGTGGACATCGAGCACGTTGACCACATCGTGGACATGCGCCGCTACCAGGTGATGATCGAGTCCTCGTTCCCGTCCGAGGCGGGCACGATGCTCAAGAACCTGGAGAAGAAGGGCAACCCCTGGGGGCTCGCCAAGAAGCAGCGCCTCGCGTGGACCAAGGAAGTCGACTTCGAGGTGCCGGTCGTCGGCAAGGACATCGAGGACCTCACCGAGGTCGACTACCTGTACTGGGTCGGCTGCGCGGGCGCCCTGGAGGACCGGGCGAAGAAGACCACCAAGGCCTTCGCGGAGCTGCTGCACATCGCGGGCGTCAAGTTCGCGATCATGGGCGGCGACGAGGCATGCACCGGTGACTCCGCCCGCCGCCTGGGCAACGAGTTCCTCTTCCAGCAGCTCGGCCAGCAGAACGTCGAAATGCTGAACATGGCCTTCGGAGAGGATGCCGAGGAAGGCGTCACGGTCGAGAAGGCCAAGAAGAAGATCGTCGCGACCTGCCCGCACTGCTTCAACACCATCGCCAACGAGTACCCGCAGCTTGGCGGCGAGTTCGAGGTCATCCACCACACCCAGCTGCTGCAGCACCTCATCGACGAGGGCAAGCTGATCCCGGTCACCCCGGTCGAGGGTCTGATCACCTACCACGACCCCTGCTACCTGGGCCGCCACAACAAGGTCTACACCCCGCCGCGCGAGATCATCGCCAAGGTGCCGGGGCTGCGGAACGAGGAGATGCACCGCCACAAGGAACGCGGCTTCTGCTGCGGCGCGGGCGGCGCCCGGATGTGGATGGAGGAGCGGATCGGCAAGCGCATCAACAACGAGCGCGTGGACGAGGCGCTGTCCCTCAACCCGGACATCGTCTCCACCGCCTGCCCGTTCTGCCTGGTGATGCTGACCGACTCCGTCAACGGCAAGAAGAACGACGGGAAGGCGAAGGAAGAGCTGCAGGTCGTGGACGTGGCGCAGCTCCTCCTCGACTCGGTGAGGACCCCGGCCGCGCCGGAGGACGGCGGCAAGAGCGCCGAGGAGCCGGAGCCGGCCCCGGCCAAGTAACGCCGCAACCGATGCGCCGAAGCCCGCCCACGGGGTCCGTGGGCGGGCTTCACGCTGTGCTGAGGGCCGTACGGCGGCCCTGGAGAGTCGTAGGCGGCCGCGTTGCCCTTACGACGCTTAGCGCCTTACGGCTGTCATGCGAGCCCTGGAGCGACCTGAGGCCCTTACGACCGCGGCTTGACGCTCTTCGACAGCGGCAGCGCCTGCTCGGTCCAGATGACCTTGCCGTCCGAGGTGTAGCGGGTACCCCAGCGGTCGGCGAACTGCGAGACCAGGAAGAGCCCCCGGCCGCCCTCGTCCGTCGTCCCCGCGTACCGCAGATGCGGGGAGGTGCTGCTGGTGTCGAAGACCTCGCAGATCAGGCTGCGGTCGCAGAGCAGCCGGACCCGGATCGGGCCGGTCGCGTAGCGGATCGCGTTGGTGATCAGCTCGCTGAGGATGAGCTCGGTCGTGAACGCGACATCGCCCAGATCCCACTCCGCCAGCTTCCGGGCCACCGCGGCGCGCACCGCGGCCACCTGCGACGGGTCGGAGGCCACCTCCCAGTCGGCCGTCAGACCGGGCTCCAGCACCCTCGTACGGGCCACGATCAGCGCGATGTCGTCGCTCGGGCGGTCGGGCAGCAGCGCGTCCAGCACGGCCGTACAGGCATCCTCGGGCGTCCGGCCGGGGTGGGACAGGGCATCGCGCAGCATCGCCAGACCGGTGTCGATGTCACGGTCGCGCTTCTCGATCAGCCCGTCCGTGTAGAGCACCAGATGGCTGCCCTCGGGCAGGTCCAGCTCCGACGTCTCGAACGGCAGCCCACCGAGGCCCAGCGGGGGCCCGGCGGGCAGGTCGAGGAACTCCACCGAGCCGTCGGGACGCACCAGCGCGGGCGGCGGATGACCGGCCCGCGCCATCGTGCACCGCCGCGTCACCGGATCGTAGATCGCGTACAGACACGTCGCCCCCGTGATCCCCTCGCTCCCACCGCCGTCACCGTCAAGTCCGCCAGGGCCCTCGTCCTGGTCGATCCGGGCGATCAGGTCATCGAGGTGCGACAGGATCTCGTCGGGCGGGAGATCGAGCGTGGAGAAGTTGTGCACCGCCGTCCGCAACCGCCCCATCGTCGCCGCCGCGTGCAGGCCATGCCCCACCACATCACCCACCACCAGCGCCACCCGCGCCCCCGGCAACGGGATGACGTCGAACCAGTCGCCCCCGACCCCCGACTCGGCCGGCAGATAGCGGAAGGCCACATCCAGCGCGTTCTGCTCCGGCAGCATCCGGGGCAGCAGGCTGCGCTGCAGGGTCACCGCCATGGTGTGCTCACGGGTGTAGCGCCGGGCGTTGTCGATGCTGACGGCGGCCCGGGTGACCAGCTCCTCGGCGAGGGAGATGTCGTCCTCCTCGAAGGGCTCCGGCTTCTCCGCGCGCATGAAACTGGCCACGCCCAGGACGACGCCCCGGGCTCGCAGCGGGACCGTGATCATCGAGTGGATGCCGTAGTCGACGATCCGCCGGGCGTGCTCGGGGTCCTGGTCCTGCCAGCCGGCGAAGTCGCTCAGGACCGGCTCGACCGTCACCGCTCCGCTGCGGAAACCGCGGGCCTGGGGCGCGCTCGGGCCGAACTCGATCAGCATGCCGAGGGGGTAGAGCGGCCCGTCGTCGCGGATGCCGCTGAGGGCCGTACGGCGCAGGACGGTACGGCCGCCGTCGGCGACCGCCATAGCGCTCCACGGGCCCGTTTCCGGGGCGCCGGTGCCCGCCGCTCCGTCCGGGGGCTCCTCGCCGCGCAGCACCGAGTCCGCGAGGTCCACCGAGACGTAGTCGGCGAACCGGGCCACCGCGTACTCCGCCAGCTCCTGGGCGGTGCGCACCACGTCCAGCGTGGTGCCGATGGAGACGCCCGCGTCGTACAGCAGCTTGAGCCGGTTGCGCGCGAGGTCGACCTTGCCGGACAGCGCGCGCAGCTCCGTGGTGTCGCGCAGGGTGGCGACGCTGCCGGGCGGGCCGCCGTCGCGGTCGGTGGGGCGGTGGCTGACGGACAGCAGCCGCTCACCCGCCGTATGGACCTCGTCGGTGGCGGGGCGCCCGGACACCAGCAGCGCGGCGGTGTGCGGATCGAAGCCGAGCTCGGACACCAGCCGGCCCTCGGCGTCCGGCGGCAGATCGAAGAGCCGGCGCGCCTCGTCGTTGGCGAGCACCAGCCGCCGGTCGCCGCCGACGATCAGCACGCCCTCGCGCACCGAGTGCAGCACCGCGTCATGGTGCTCGTACATCCGCGTCATCTCGGCCGGGTCCAGCCCGTGGGTCTGGCGCCGCAGCCGCCTGCTGACCAGGGCCGTGCCCGCCGTGGCGAGCGCCATCGCGGCCGCGGCCGCGCCGAACAGCAGCGGGAGCTGATGGTCGGCCGCACCGCTGACTTTCTTGATCGTGATACCGGCCGCGACCAGGCCGACGACCTTCCCATGGCTGTCCTTGACGGGCACCACGGACCGCACGGACAGGCCAAGCGTGCCCGTGAAGGTCTCCTGGACCGTCCGGCCCTCCGCCGCCGCGCGGATGCTGCCCATGAAGTGCTTGCCGATCCGGGCGGGGTTGGGGTGGGTGAAGCGGATCCCCTGGGGCGTCATGACGACGACGAAGTCGACGTGGGAACCCTTACGGGCACGCTCGGCGAGCGGCTGCAGCACGGCGCTCGGATCGGGGCCGCGGATCGTGCTCACCATGCCCGGCGCGCTCGCGAAGCTCTCGGCGACCGCCATGGAGCGGTTACGGGCCTCCCGCTCGCTGTCGTAACGGGACTGCAGGACGAGCGCCACCACGGCGGCGACGACCAGCAGCAGCACGACCCCCACCTGCAGAACGAAGACCTGGCCGGCCACGGTGCGCACGCCGCGCACCGGGTTCCGGCGGGGCCGCCCGTAGCCGCGGCCGTGGGCGGTGCCGTGGCCGGAGCCGGGACCGGATCCGCCGCCGGTCCGGCCGATGCGCACCGGCGACCGCTCCTGCGGGCCCCGCTGGGCGTACGCGTCCTGCCGACCCCGCGGATCCCAGTGGTCATGGGGATCCGGCGAGCCCTGCGGATCGGATTGATCGCGCTGATCTCGCTGACCCTGCTGGTCCTGCTGAACGCGCCGCCCACGTCGTTCCCACGCCGAGCGGGGCCCCTCACGCCGACCCCGTGGGCGCCAGTCGTTCATCGTGCGGGCCAGCGGAACCCGTGGTCGACCGAAAAGTCCGGCCATGTCGTTATTTCTAGCACCCTCGCTCAGCGGCGGGCGAGCGGCGTCCGCCGCCGGGCGCCGAGCGCTCCCGTCCGACATCGCGACTACACCCCGCCCGAGCCCTCTTTCGCCGGTCTCGCCGCTTCACCCGTCACCCGCACACCGTGCGTTAAGCACATGATTGCCCCCGCTTTTCCGCGTTGAAGTTCCGCGTCGACCGACTACCGATACTGGCCGTGAAGTATCCCTTCTCACAACGACGTTACGAATTCCCTACAGGATCATGCCCGACGGCGCATAGGTAAATGTCCTGGACAGACCTTGTGCTCCAAAGGTCATCTTTACAGCCAAACGGACTGATCGGTCCCGCGTCCTCGGGCACAACCAGTGAGCGGACGAGGACGAAACGCCAGGCATCACCCTCGTAACGAAGTGCCGCGCCCCTTGGCCTCAGCCACCCTGATGGGTTGAGGTGGCCCGATGACGCCCGCACCTCCCCCCACCGCACCACCCGGCAGCGTCCCGGGCCCCCGACGCCGCACCCTCCTCCGCGCCCTCCTCCACGTCCCCACCGCATCCATCGCCGCATCCATCGCCGCAGGTACGGCCTGCCTGGCGCTGCTGCTGACCGCCTGCGGCCCAGGCGACGGCGACGGCGACGCACAGGGTGGGCGCGACGGCTCCTCCCCCGCCAGCGGGTCCGTCATCACCCCCACCGCCACCGCCCCCGTCCCCCACGGAAAGGGCAGCCGGCTGCCGGATGACGTCAACGGCGACGGCTATCCCGATCTGCGGCTCCCCGTCCCGTCCGGCAAAGGGGGCCTGCCCAGCCGGATCGCCTTCGTCCACGGCTCGTCCCACGGACTGAATCCCGCCACCCGCACCGTGCTGCGCCACCGCGACCTCGGCCTGCCGTCCCAGGACGTCACCGTCGCGGGCGCGACCGAGGTGGCCACGGCCGACCTGGACGGCGACGGCTACGCCGACGTCACCACCACGGCGGGCGAGGCCCTGGACGAACGCGAGACGGAGCGCACCCAGGCCACCGTCCGGACCGTCCCCTACATCTCCTGGGGCGGCCCCGGCGGCCCTCAGAGGACCCGCTCGGCCGCCCGCGTCCAGCTGACCGGCCCGGACGACGGCGTGGACGCCCAGCGCCCGACCGTCGGCGACTTCGACGGCGACGGCCACCACGACCTGGCCCTGATCCGCGAGGACCGCCGTTCGCTGCTGGTGCTGTACGGGCCGTTCAACCGGGCGGGCAAGGCCGCCCGGACCGTCCCGTACGCGAGCCCGCTGGACGGCCACGGCGAGATCGGCGATCTCATCGCCGACACCATCGCCGACGACACCGACTCCGACAGCGACACCGCCCACGGCACCGGCACCGGCACCGGCACCCACGCCGCCGACGGCCACCGCGCCACCGATCTGGTGGTGCACGCGGTCAACGACAACGACCAGTCCGGCTCCACCCTCCTCGCCGCCGGATCCCACGGCCTCGGCACAGAGGGCCGCAGACTGCGCGAGGGCAACGCGATCACGTTCGGCGACTTCGACGGCGACGGCCGCCGCGATGTCGCGGTCGGCGACAGCGGCACCCGCAACGACGAGCCGGGCGGCGAGACGGAGCGGCCGGACATCGGTAAGACGGTGAGCGTCTACTACAAGCGGACGGCGCAGCCGAGGCATGCCGATCCGCGCCCTCTAGAACCACGCCCCCTCAAGATGCCGGGGATGTCGGGCAAGCTGGCCGCCGCCGACACCGACGGTGACGGCACCGATGAGCTGGCCGTCTCGCTCGGCCGCGGCGGCGTCGAGCTGCTCACCCTGCGCCGCGCCTCCCACACCGCCACGACCCGCGTCACCGGGCGTCACCTCCTGACCCGCGCGGCACCTTCCGTCGTGGACGGCAAGACGATCCGTAAAGGCGAGCGCGCGGCCCGGCTCTACGACGTCGCAGACTTCGATCATGACGGTAAGGACGAGGTCGTCCTGGCGTGGGGCCCCGGTCTGGCCTTCTCGCGGTACGGCGAACGTCCCGAGTGGTGGTGGATCACGGACGGTAAGGCGGACAAGACGGCCTTCAGCAGCAAGCCGTTCGGGGCGGACGCGGACTAGGTCGGCTTGCCGGGGGGAGCGAGGGCGGGCGAACGCCGAGGGAACACCGGACGGGTACACCAGATACCCTCAGGAACCACCGGGGGAAAACCCATAAGGGACCCCCTAAGGGATGTCACAGCTCGGCCGCAAAGCCTGGTCCGCCACACAGCTCCCGCGCCCGGCCCGCTACGACCGGGTACGTTCGAATGGTGGCTGGATTCAGGATCGGACGCGGACGGGACTCCCACTCCGCGCAACAAGGGCAGCAGCAGCGGCCGCCGCAGTCGCCGTACGGACAGCAGGAGCCGTACGGCGGTCAGCAGCCGCCGCAGTGGCAGCAGCCCCCCTCACAGGGAGAGCCGGAGTACTTCGGCGGCCAGGACCCGCACTACGGCCCCGGGCACGGCCCTGGTCCCGGGCACGGAGGCCAGGGCCAGGGGCAGAGACCGTACGGACAGGGCGGCGGGTACGCCGACAACAACGCGGGCCATACACAGCAGTTCAGCGTCGGCGAGGCGCCCGACGCGTACGACCCGTACGGCCAGGCCCCCGGTTCGTACGACGACGGCTACGGCGGGCAGACGTACCGTGCCGGCTCCTCCACCGCCCCGCCCTCCGGCCCCCGGCTGCACTGGCAGCAGCTGCTGAGCGGCATCGTGCTGCGCCCGTCGGCCACCTTCTGGCAGATGCGGGACTACGCGGTGTGGGGCCCGGCGCTGATCGTGACCTTCGTCTACGGTCTGCTGGCGGTCTTCGGCTTCGACGACGCCCGTGAGGACGTTCTCAACGCCCCTATGGCCAACAGCATCCCGTGGGTGCTCACCGCGGGCGTCGCCATGGTGATCAGCGCACTGATCCTGGGCGCCGTCACCCACACCCTCGCCCGCCAGTTGGGCGGCGACGGCACCTGGGCACCGACCATCGGTCTGTCGATGCTGATCATGTCGATCACAGACGCGCCGCGGCTGGTGTTCGCGCTCTTCCTGGGCGGTGACAACTCACTGGTGAAGGTGGTGGGCTGGCTGACCTGGCTGACCGCGGGCGCCCTCTTCACCACGATGGTGGGCAAGTCGCACGACCTGCCGTGGCAGAAGGCGCTGGGCGCGTCGGCGCTCCAGCTGATCGCCCTGCTGAGCCTGCTGAAGCTGGGGACGCTGTAAGGCAGCCACCGCATTCCGCACGACCAAGGGGCCCGCACCGGCGGGCCCCTTCCTCATCTCCTGCGCGATCTCACGGGCTTGGCACCAGTGCACCCGTAAGGCGTCCAGCACCCTTCACCATCGCCCCCATCAGGCGTCCCGTACCTGCCCCTCCCGCCGCACGACGGGCGATTCGACGCTCCACGGGAAGTTGATCCACTGATCGGTGCACTTCCAGATGTACTCGCACTTCACCAGCGACTGCGGCTTCTCATAGATCACCGCGCTGCGCACCTCGGCGACCGAGCCGAGGCAGAAGTCACGGACCAGCTTCAGCGTCTTGCCGGTGTCCGCCACATCATCGGCGATCAGCACCTTCTTGTCGGAGAAGTCGATCGCGTTGGGCACGGGCGCGAGCATCACGGGCATGTCGAGGGTGGTGCCCACGCCCGTGTAGAACTCGACATTCACCAGGTGGATGTTCTTGCAGTCGAGCGCGTACGCCAACCCGCCGGCCACGAAGACCCCGCCACGGGCTATGGAGAGCACGATGTCGGGCTCGTACCCATCCTCGGCGATCTTCTCCGCCAGTTCGCGGACCGCGACCCCGAACCGCTCGTACGTAAGGTTCTCCCGCTGCTCACCCATGCCACTCACACCTTCGTCCGATGGAAGCGCTGGAACGACCGCGAGGGCGTCGGCCCGCGCTGCCCCTGATAGCGGGAGCCGTAATGGGCAGAGCCGTAAGGATGCTCGGCGGGCGAGGTCAGCCGGAACATGCACAGCTGCCCGATCTTCATCCCCGGCCACAGCTTGATCGGCAACGTCGCGACATTCGACAGCTCGAGCGTGACATGCCCGGAGAACCCCGGGTCGATGAACCCCGCCGTGGAGTGCGTCAGCAGCCCCAGCCGCCCCAGACTCGACTTCCCCTCGAGCCGCGAGGCGATGTCGTCGGGCAGCGATACGACCTCGTACGTCGAGGCGAGCACGAACTCCCCGGGATGCAGGATGAACGCGTCCTCGCCCTCGGGCTCCACGAGCCGCGTCAGATCGGGCTGCTCCACCGCCGGGTCGATATGGGGATAGCGGTGGTTCTCGAACACCCGGAAGAACCGGTCCAGCCGTACATCGATACTCGACGGCTGCACCATCGCCGGGTCATACGGATCAATCCGCACCCGTCCGGCGTCGATCTCGGCCCGGATGTCCTTGTCTGAGAGAAGCACCCGAAGAGGATACGCACATCGGACCCACCCCCACGGCACAGGCCCGGCCCCACCGGACCGGGCCCGCACCCTGCGGCTTCATCGGCTACCGCTTACCGCTTCTCGGCACCCACCGGCACAGCGTGCCGGAGCCGGGCGCAACGCGGACACCGCAGCAACCGGCCGGGACCAATGCGGTCGACGGTGAGGTGCTGCATCGGGAACGAGGCGGTGCTGAATACGTGCCCTTCAGCACAACGGACGACGGTGCGCTCCATTGAGTCCCTTCCCCAAGAACGTGGACGGCGTGGACGACAAAAGCCACATTAGGGGATCAACCACGCACCGCTCCACGCGGCACTCCGCACTCCCACCGTACGCCCAACTCCCGCACCCCAACAGCCGCTTCCACCCCGCCCACACCTCAGAATTCCACCCCAAAACAACCCAGAATCCACCCCGAACAGCACGAAAACCCCACGACGAATGCGTCTGGGGTCAGCCATGGGGTAAAGTATCCGACGATGCGGCGCCGAGATCAGGTGCCCCTCGCGGGTGTAGTTTAATGGTAGAACATGAGCTTCCCAAGCTCAGAGCGCGGGTTCGATTCCCGTCACCCGCTCCACGCTTAAGGCCCAGGTCAGCGACCTGGGCCTTGTTTGTTGTCTAGACCTCTCTATGCCTCCCGTGCCCGTTGCGTGCCCGATGGGCTCTCGGCCGCCGCGCGGTGTGCCCGTACCCGAGCGTCCAGGGCGGCGGCGATCTCCTTCTGACGGTCGAGGTTGGAGTGCTGATAGATCAGCGCGGCCCGCTCGGAGGACTGGCCGGCACGGACCATGGTGTCCTTGAGCGTCGCCCCGGATTGGGTCGAGAGGGTATGTCCGGTGTGACGAAGATCGTAGAAACGAAAATCTTCCGGCAGCCCGACCTTGGCCCGTGCCCGACGCCACTTCCGCCCAAAGGAGGACCGCCGGAACGGTGCCCCCTTCTCACCCACAAACAGAAGCCCGTTGGGCTCCTTTTCGGCGAACCACTTCAGATGACGCTCCAAGTCCTTCCGGAGGAAGCCGGGCAGGACGATGAACCGCTTGCCCGCCTCGGACTTGGTGTCACCGACCACCCGCCGCCCGGTCGTCAGCTCAGGAGCGGCCCGCCGGACCCAGACGCCGACCGTTTCGAGGTCCACGTCAGGCCGCCGCAACGCGGCTTGCTCCTCCGGCCGTGCGGGCCCGTACGCCGCGATGTAGACCATGAGGCGCCAGCGGGGTCCGATCGCGTCCGCGAGGGCATCCACCTGGTCCACGGTGGCGATGGGCCGCTCAGGAGCCGACTCCTTGCCCGCCCCTCGAATCCGGCACGGATTGCGGCGGATCAGCTCATCCTCAACAGCCGTTTCCAGGATCGCTTTCACCAGCCGATACGACTTGGCGACGGTCGTTTCCCCCGTAGCCTTGAGCCGCTCAGCTCGCCATGTGCGCACCCGGGGCGGGGTGATCTCGTCCAGCTCCCAGGCCCGGAAGGTGGGCAGTATGTGCAGCCGCAGAAGGCGCCGGTACAGCTCTTCAGTGGTCGCGGAGAGGTCCCGTTCGTCGACCCACTGCGCGGCGTACTCAGCGAAGTTGACCGCCCCCGCGTCGGGGTCCTGCCAGTCGCCTTTGCGTACCTCCGTCTGCTGCTCTGCCAGCCAGTCATCTGCCTCCCCGGCCGTGGCGAAGGTGACTGGTGCCGGGCGGTCGATGCCATCGGGGCCGAGGTACCGCGCCTGATAGCGACCGGAGGGCAGCTTGCGAACACGCCCGAAGCGCCGCTTCTTCGATGGCTTCTTCTTCGGCATCAGGCAGCCCGCCCAAGGCGCCGACGCCGAGGCTGCACCGTGTTGGCGTCGATGTACTCCTGAATGACGCTCTCCGGGATACGGACGTGACGACCCACCTTGACGTACTTGATGCGCCGCTCGGCGACCAGCCGTCGAGGGAAACGGTCCGTGGTGCCCAGCAGCTCGGCCACCTGAGCAACGCTGAGGTACCGGTCACGCATGGGTCGGTTCTCCTTCCGTTCCGGGAGCGGGGGCGATCGTGGCAGTCAGCCATTCCTCGGCGGGCGTGAGGCCGGTACCGGCGTAGACCCAGTGGGCGAGGACCAGCGTGGTCTCGGCCGGGCCGGAGTCGTCGGCCGCAGCCTGAGCACGACGCCAGGCAGCGCGGGCGTCATGGAGGGCGCCGAGGGTGGTGGAGTAGCGGCGGGATTTGGTGGAGAAGTGGCCCCGGAAGCCGAGCATGTGAGCCCAGGCACGGAGCCGGAGGTGTTCCAGGTCTTTGCGGGCGCCGAGGGCCCAGGCGGTGCGTATGAGGCGGCGGGCGTGCTCGCTGATGTCGAGTTGGGCGACTTCGGCGATGAGCCGTATGGGCCGGTCCAGGGCCCCGGTCGCCGTCTCGGCGCCCTTGGTGGCGTACTTGGCGATGTATGCGGCCACGGCCCGATCCGTCAGCTCCTGGCCGCCGTTGAAGTCGGCGCCTCGGATGGGCCGTACGTCGAGTTCGTCACCGAAGGCGAAGGTGTGGGCCTGCCCGTCGATGACCGGCCCGGCGACCTGCGCCTTGGGCGTAGCCGCCTCGATAGCGTCGGCCAGCAGCTCGACCGTGGCCCAGGTCGGAGGCGGAGTGTGGCTGCCGCCGGGGCCGTCGAGGCGGATCACGGCATGGAAGTGGACAGCGCCGCGCTTTTGGTACTCGGCCACTTTGGCGAAGGACAGCCGGGCGTGCTCGCGGAAGGCCCGTTGCGTGAGCCCGGCCCGCTTGGCGACCTCCCGCCGCAGGTAGATCGAGAACCGCCGCCACAGCAGGCCCGCGTGAGCGTTCCAGAGCACCGCGGATTCGTAGTCGTACCTGTCCGGGGCCAGCGGCGTACCAAGCGCGTCGTCCTCCTGATCGTGGCGGACGCCGCACCGGCACCGACGGACCGTGCCAGCCGGACCGGTGGGCCGGTTGTGGACCGGGCCGAAGCTGGGCGCGGTGAAGGTGGCGAAGACGCGAGGGTGAGTGGCGACGTCTTCCGGGATGCCCTTGCCGCCACGTAGTCCGGCGGTGATCAGGTGGAAGGTGTCGCGGCGGTAGGTCTCGGCGCAGGCCGCACAGCGGGTGACACGGCGGTTGTTGCAGCGGACCAGGAGATGCCCGGCGGGCAGTTCGGCGGAGTCCAGGTGTCGGAGGACGCGGCCGATCTCGCCGGTGTCCTGGTTGAGGTGGTGTTCGGTGCGGTGGCCGTCGAGGCGGATGGGGTTGGTGCAGCCGCCGAGGCCGGAGAGTTGGCGGAGCAGTGCGGGCATGGTCCCGAGGGCTGCCAGGCTGCGGAGTTCGGGCAGCGGAGGCGGGGTGGTGCGGGTGATGACGGGGTCTCCTCTTTCGGCTCTTGGGTCGGGAGGGGTTGGGCTGCCGGGGCGGCGGATGCTTGGCGGTATCGAGGCCGCCCCGGCAGTCGTGTGGTGTGGGATCAGCGGCGGCGCTGGCTAGCCAGCAGCGAGCGCATGACCACGGCGGCCACGGCGACGGAGACGGCCGTGACAGCGACAGCGGCCAGGAGCGCGGTCAGGACGATGCCGACCGTGACCACGGCGCCGACCGTTCCGGCGTTGAGCCCGCTCAAGACCCCGGCCGGGCGAGTTGGAGCGGGCGCGGGGGCGTGTTGGCAGGAGCAGGCCGCAGCGTGACTCTGCTGGGCCGCCGGGACGGCCGTGGGCACGTGGACGATCGACGGCTTGGGGGCCTCTGGGTACTTCGGTCGGAACACAGCGATCTCCCCTCAGCTACTCGTCTAGTCGTGTTGTTCGTTGACGGAGTCGACGCCGGAGCGCGTACCGGACTCCACAGACGGCGCGAGGCCGGTGTGGGCGAGCCAGAAGCCGAACAGCGCGATCACGACGGCGACCCACAGGCGGACGCCCATGAACTTGATCGCGATCCAGGCGACGGCGCCGAGGACGAGGACCAGGGGCAGGCTCACGGTCACAGGCAATCTCTCCTTTCAGCGGACGGGGCAGCGGTGCGTACGAGCGGCCAGCTCGGCGGCGGCACGGGTGTCGTAGTCGGCGGAGAAGTCACAGCGCGGAGCGGTGCACACGGCGGTGTGCTTCACGCGCCCGCGTTGGTCGTTGGCGGTGCCAACACGGACCGGACCAACGCGCAGGATGTTGCGGAAACGGCGGAGCATGGTGGACTCCTGTCAGAGGCGGGAGGCGATGGCGTCAGCCAGCGGCGCGGGGACGCCGAGACGGGCGCGCAAGGTGGCTGTGTCGATGGGCGAGCCAGTACGAGCGAGATGTTCGTCGGCGAGCTTGCGCGCGTGGTTCACGAGCGCAGCCGGAACGTGCAGCGTGGGCGTTTCCGGCTCGGGCTCCGGGGCGGCGGGTGGCCCCGCGGTTTCCGGTGCGGCCGAGAGTGATACGACTTCGGCGGATTGGGCCGGGACCGGAGCGGCCTCGGCCGCTGGTGTGGTGTGTGCGAGGAGCGTGCCGCCGAGGAAGGCGACGGCAGGCCATCCGGCGACGAGGATGC
The DNA here is from genome assembly GCF_003595545.1 of Streptomyces sp. 11-1-2. Taxonomy (NCBI): domain Bacteria; kingdom Bacillati; phylum Actinomycetota; class Actinomycetes; order Kitasatosporales; family Streptomycetaceae; genus Streptomyces; species Streptomyces sp. 11-1-2. Next base: position 6,040,753 of record NZ_CP022545.1, on the reverse strand, counting down.
GCAGCCAGTCCGGTACGTCGGCCAGGTCGAGCAGCCCGGCGGTGGCGACGTTCGCCCCGAGCGACGCGGCCAGGGCAACGACGAACCAGCACCAGCCCGCAGCCTTGGACGCCCCCGACCGGAGCCGCTTCCAGGCCGCCACGAGCAGCAGGTCAACGGAGACCGGATAGGCCCACGCCTTCCACCCGTCCTGCCCGGCCGCCGAGGCCAGGTCATGCAGGTGGGCGAAAGACAGCGCGGCAGCGATGACCGCTTGCACGAGCACCGCGTCAACCCGCGCCAGGTAAGCGCGCATGGGTAGAAGCTCCTTCCAGTGAGTCAGCCGTCTGCGGTGAGTTCGTCGGCACGTGCGCGAGCGGCGGCGGCGACCTCAGCGGCCTCAACGTCATCGGGCTGGGCAGCGGCGATGCGCTCCAACAGGTCCGCTTTGCGGTTCATCAACTCGGCGTTACTCCCGGCCCCGCGTGTACGGAAGTCGGCCAGGTCGGCCAAGAGCGCGGAGACCTCGGAAATGGTGGGACGAGGCACAGGGACTCCCCTTCGCTTTCAGGCATGGCGGGGGTAAGGACACGGCGCGGGTACGGTCGCGCCAGCCGTCGGGCGGGTGGATTACTCGGCGGCCGGAAGCGGCTTGAGCAGGGACGCCGGAGCGCTCACCGGTACGGCCGGCACGGTCGGCCGGAACGCTTCCAGCGCGGGCAGGTCCGGCACGAGATGGGCATGGTCGCGGCAGACGGCCGCAGCATCGGCGAGTGAAAGATGAGGCGGACGGATGCGGGACCAGCCGCCGGACGTGTCCCCCGCGACCGCAAGACCGGGCCGTTCGGGGGCGATGGCGCAGGCCGCGCCGACCGCTTCGGGGGCGATATCGCCAAGGGCCATCTTGGCGGAGGCTTCATCGTTCACGCGGTGGCAGACCCGGCCGGTCAACTGAGCCCGGAGCATCGTGGCGCCCTTGCCCAGCTCGGCTCCGAACCGCTGTCCGCACACCTCCAGGTAGATGCCTGCCGCGCGGCCGAGTTGGGCGAGGCGGATGAGCTGGGTGACCATCTCGTCCCGCCGTTCCTCGTCCTTCCGCGTGGCGACGAGGAAGAGTTCGGCCACCTCGTCCACAAGCAGCACCACCGGCACCGGCTGCTCATCCTCCGGCAGCCCCCAGACATCAGAAGTGATCTCCTCATCCGGGGTACTGGGAGCGATGCCCTGCCGGGCCTTGATCAGGTCGTACCGGTCCTCCATCAGCCCGACCAGCACAGGCAGCAGCTCCGCCGCCTGCTCAGGATCAGTCGCCAGGGCCGAGAGCCGTGGGGCGAACGGCGCCAACTCGACACCCCGCTTGCAGTCGATCCCGACCAGCGCTACCGGCTGCCGAGCGAGCCCGGCGATCAAGTGCCGCAGGAACATCGACTTCCCCGACAGCGTCGCGCCTAGGGTGAGCTGGTGCGGGATGGCCCTGTAGTCCCGGACGAACGCCGTCGCGTCCTCCCGCAGCGCCACCGGCACCTTGAGAAACCCGCCACCGGTCTTACGAGGCATCCGGACCTTCCGGAGTACATCGAAGCCGATCAGCCGCAGCTCGACCACGCCCGGTTTGATCTCCTCCACGTAGGCGCCGTGCACGCCCCAGGCATGCCGAAGCCGTTCGGCCGAGGCCGCCACGTCCGCCGGTTCCTGCCCCGGCGCCAGCCGCAACCGGACCCGCAGCCCGGTCGACGTCGGACGGATAAGCCCCCGACGAGGAGGCACCGGCCGGACTTCCCGGTGCGTGAGTGCCTGCACTGCCCAGGCCCGCAGCCGGGACGGCGGAACGGTCAGCCCGCACGCGTCCATCACGGACCCGTACGACCCCAGCAGCCGGGCCGTCGAGATGGGCATCCCGATCGTGGACCAGTAGGCGGCCGGATGCTGGGCCCGGAGGTAGGCGGCTCCGCCGACCGTAGCGGCGACCGGACCGCCCACCTCCATCAGCGTCATCACGTCAGCCATCAGGTTCAGGCCCCCGCGCCGACGGATATGGCGGCCGGGGCGATGGCCTCGGCGCGGAAGGCGATGCCGTGCCGCTGCTGCCCGTTGAACACGGTGTCCCAGGGCCGGGCGATCAGCCCGATCAGAGTGACCGGGGAACCGAGGGCCAGCCCCTCCGTCACGCCGCTCTCCGGCACGGTGACCTGGAGCAGCGAGGATTCCCCGCCGTCGATGTAGACGACGCCGAGCCGCATCAGCGTCTCGCCGCTCTGTGCGTCCTTGGCAATCTCGCCGGTCTGCCGGTCCTTCACCTTCGGCTCCGGCGCCTCAGTCAGCAGAACCGTGGCGCCAGAGGTCTCAACTCGGATGGAACGCAACTACTTCTCCTTCTCTCACGAACAACGCACCTAGTTGTGTAGATGAGTTGCGGCCTTCGAACCCGAACGAGCGGGAACGGGGACCACCATGCCACACAGCTTGCCCACTCGTCTATACGAGTATGCGTCTTCGTGTATACGAGTCAGAAGAAGCAGCCCGGGGCCACCACGCCCCGGCCATGCGTCAGTTGGCAGGAAGCTGGTAGGCGAGGACGTACGCGTCAGCGGCCATCACGGTGTCACACACCTCCACCGCCCGCCCCTCACCGTCGTAGGCAGTCCGGACCAGATGAATCACCGGCACCCCGGAAGCGAGCTGGAGCGTACGCACCTCGGCAGGCGAGGGCATCCGGGCCCGGATCTCCTCATCGAAGTGATCCAGGCGATGCCCCATCTCCTCCAGCCGGGCATAGATGCCACCGGGGCCGGGGTTGGGCTGCGCGATCGGGGTGTTCCGCGCCAGGTCGAGCGGCAGATACGAGGTAGCGAACTCCACCGGCCGCCCATCCAGCAGATACCGCCGCCGCCGAGCCAGCACCTTACGAGGCGAACCCAGCCGAGCCGAGATGTCCGGCGACGGCCGCTCCTCCTTCACCTCGAGGTTGTCCACCTCCGGGCGACTGCCCGCCGCCTCGGCCTCCACGGTGAAGGCCGCCTTCCCCTGATCCCGATGCCGCCGCGCGAACCGGTCCGAAGCCAGCCGCCGCACAGGCGGCCGGGGCCGCACGAAGACCCCCTTGCCATGCTCGGACACCGCCAGCCCCTCTTGCTGGAGCAGCGACAAAGCGTTGCGGACGGTCATCCGCGAGACACCGAAGTGATCGACCAGCTCAGTCTCCGAGGGCAGCTTGTCGCCCTCCCGGAAGCGTCCCTTGTCGATCGCTTCCCGCAGCGCGTCGGCGATCTGCCGGAACACCGCCCGGTCGCTCGTCGGGTCCAATACACCCAGAACAGAGGTCAGAGAAGGCATTCGCACATACTCCTTTAGGTATCTAGACGAGCGGCTGACCGGGATTGCTACGGTGGAGAGCCTAGCCAGCCGAGAGGGCCGAGGAACGTGAGCACTGAGCGCCCGCACTCCGTGAGCGTCGCCGGAGTCATCGTCGACGACGCGGGCCGTGCGCTGCTGATCAAGCGACGCGACAACGGTAAGTGGGAACCGCCCGGCGGCGTGCTCGAACGCGAGGAAACCATCCCCGACGCCTTGCAACGGGAAGTCCTCGAAGAGACCGGCATCAAGATCGCGCTCCCCGCGACCCTCACCGGCGTCTACAAGAACATGACCGGCCTGATCGTCTCCATGGTCTTCCGCTGCGAGGCCATCGACGGCACCCCGACCACCGGAGCGGAAACCCGCGCCCTGCGCTGGGCCACCCGCGCCGAGGTCACCGAGCTCGCCGACGAGGCATACGCGATCCGCGTCCTGGACGCGCTCGACAACACATCCCCGCCGGCCATCCGCGCCCACGACGGCGTACGACTCATCTAGCACGCACCCACGCCCCATAGCCCCTACCAGCACGAAGGAACTTGTATGAACGAGTATATGAGTGCTCCGCGAGTTTGGGGCCTGATGTGCCCAGGATCCCGAGAAGAAGTCACCCGCGCTCGCCGCTGGACCCGCGACATCCTCAGCAACCACCCATGCGCCGACGACGCCGAGCTGATCGTGAGCGAACTCGGCAGCAACGCCCTCACCCACACCGCAAGCGGCAGCCCCTACGGAACCTTCCAGCTCACGCTGTCTCTCTCACCCCGCACCGTCGCGATCTCCGTCACCGACGAGGGAGGCCACCCCGAAGAACCCCGCCATACGGAGGCCGACGCAGACGACACCCACGGCCGCGGATTAAGCATCGTCATGGCACTCGCCCGCCGCCTGGACATCACCGGCAGCCAGCACGGCCGCACCGTCACCGCCCAACTCGTAGCACCCGAGCAGGCAGGAGTCACCACATGCTGAGGCCCCTGCTGCACCCCGGCTACTGGTGCGAGTGCTGGAGCCGTTCACCAGCCACAGGCCCCCGCTCGGTCCTCCTCGCCTCCATCGAAACCAACAGCCCCAGCGAGGCCACCAACTGGGTCCGCATCACCGTGCGAACCATCGCCTCAGCACTCGACCGCGAAACAGCCCACAAGGCATGGGACTGGGTCACCTACGGCCACAAGGAAGCCGAAGACGCCCTCACCAACGGCGAAGCGACCACGTTCGCACTCACCCAGCACGACACTCACATCGAATGGATCATCCGGCCGGTCATCTTCCTACCCCTCGCCCATCGCGAATCCCGACGCCTTCCGGCATGCGCCGAACAGTTCACCTGCCCCACCACACACAAGATCGCCCGACACCAGGCCAACGGCCACTGAGTTACAACCTTCTTTACGGGTTCAAGGCGGCTCGCTCCGCTCACCGCGCGCGGCCCGGCCCCCGGCCGGGCCTGCGCTCCTGTCTCCGCCCCGCTCCAGCCCAGCCGCCGCCCGTGCCGCGCACACAGCAATCAGCCGCCTGACGTCAGAGAAGGGGTACGTCGTGGCTGGCGCCGGTCGGCTCCACGGCTTTAGGCAGCCACTTTGGGGCGAGCCTCTAAGATCATGGCCCCAACGTCGTGCTTTACCGGGCAGGTCCACAGACTGCCCGACGCGCCGCAAGCTTACGGGGCCATGATCACTCGCCCCAAAGCAGCTCCAGCCCAAAGCCGCTCCACCGACCTACGTCACGCTCACTGGCGACCCAGGAACCCTGCGAGCTGGGCGTGACGCTTCAACGTAGTGCGAATAGCATCCTTGATTGAAGATGGCCGCGTATTCTCCGTCGAGTATGCCTTCAGCTCGACGATCACCGAGTCCTGCTGGGCACCAGGCCGCTGAACTAGAACGTCTGCCCTGACCTTACTATGAGGCGTCTTAATCTCCTGCTCATGCTCAGCGTCGAAACCAATCGCCTTCAAGCAGAGCGCAATACGCCTACCAAGCTGGGTGGGCATAGTGGTTACACCTTCGTACCACTCTCTCGCGTTCCGCGCCCTCGCAGACTCACGCTCCCGCAGAGGGCTAAAGGTGCTGGGGTCCCAGTGCTCGCTGATGATCGACGCGAAGTGCGAGTTCTCCAGACGGTCCAAGTAGGAGCGGCTCGGCGTTACGTCAGCCTTATCGAGATCCTTGCAAAGAGGGTGGAGGTCAGCAGCAGCAATGGGCACGAGGCGAACATCGAAGTAGAGTCGCGCCCGGTTGAGCTCAGAGAGCGGAAGACTCTGTCGATCGTCTTCGTTGAGCTCGCGATAAAACGCATTCCAATCGAGCTTGTACCCGTCTCGCGCATTAGTGAAGCCCGCAACTCGTGTAATGCGAAGACCATCTGTCACCGGCCACAACATCACGACTTGATAGCGCGAGATGTCATGCAACTTAGTGGTGTAGGAAGCGAGCTCTTCTGCAACCTTCTCAATTGCAGCGCCGATAGTGGGAGACTTATCGGAGAAATCCTCCACATCTGAAGAGAGGACTTCAAAGTCAGCAAGTGGTTGGTTCTTGTTGTGGAAAGCGAAAGTCTCTTCGACAATTTCAGGCCACTCACCCCGCGCGGGCCCGGAAAGCTCGAAATCGCCACTTAGCAGGATGCGCTCATTCCTAGAAGTAGCCGCAGCCAAGTCCGCCTGAAATTCCCTGCTAGTGGTCAGCCAAAGAAACAGAACGGGGCGCTGCCTCAACTCTCCACGATCAAGAAGGCTAAGCCGTTCGACGAACTGCGAGGGAATGGCCGTCTTTTCAGCCACTCGCTCCTCGAATTGATCCACTACAGCAATTATCAGCTGGGCTTGGTTTCGGTACCCGTCGACTGCCCTCAACTCTTCAAGCAGAGCGGCCTCCGATGCAATTGCTGAACGACTAAGTTCGACGACCTTGCATTCGGGAAGGTGTGTAGCCAGCTCACGAGCAGCCGAACTCTTCCCCGACCCGCTCCGACCAAAGATGGGTAGGAAACGAATTCCGCCCGTGATCTGCATGCTGGCGTGGGCCCGCTGGACCTGCGCGAGCAACTGACGATTCGGCCGGAGACGACCCCTGAAGGCAGGGTCGAGGTCCTCATAGCGGGAAGGTAGGCGCGCCAACATGTCCTGAGTATAGGCGACTTGCGCGTAGTTGCGGTGACTACGCCGACTGCATGCTGGCAGCACACGCGAGCGCCCTCCCGGGCCGTCCTCGGGCCGTGGAAGGGCGCTCAATGGTGACCAACGTCGACAGGTGCCGACAGCTCGGCAGCAGGTCAGGGCGTTGATCGGTTAGGCGGCCGCAGGTCACGGCCGCCGTAGGTCAGTTGTGGCTTGGTAGAGCGCGTACTAGCGCCACCATGCTGCACAAGCTACTGACGGCCGCGGCATGAAACTGTCAGGAGAGGAGCGCGGCCAGAAAAGTCAGGCTGAAGCCCCACCAGTCGTACGGCTCAGGCTGGAGCTTGGCGGGGCCGGCGGACCAGTTGCCTACTCCCTTGTTGCCTGAGCAGGCGGCAGGAGGCGCTGACTGAGCAGCGTCCCTGCAACTGTGCGCCGGGGAGGTGGTCTTGCGCCCTTGAGCCTAGGAACTTACTGTCGGGACCCCTGGAGGGTGCAACTTTATTGGGGGAGAGTACACGTGGACTTCAGTTCCTTAGTACAAGAGTTAGGGACCCCTGCCAACCTCGTTGTGAACTCTGAGGCAGAACTCGCGAAAGAAGTCGAAAGGGAGGCCCGCGAGAGGATCGGCCCTAAACGCGGAGCTTCCTATCTGTATCGGAAGCCGGTGTATCCAATAGACTCTTCCCTGTTCAACGGAATCGTATCTAGCCCGGCAGAAGTGCTACGCGAATTGGGGCTGGCGACCACTTTTATTACGGCCTCACCGTTTGCAGATATAGCCCGCCACTGGGCCCATGTACGTTACTGTGCGACCCTGGCTAGTAACCAAAAAAGGATCCTGGCCTTAACTAAAAGCGGGTCTGATGTTGTCCATCATCACAAGATGGTCCAATCTGAGCAATTAGGCATTGGCTTGGCTCTGGTGGTAGCCAAGCGGATACTTGAACGAAAATATCCTGGCTGGCTGTTTTCCAGCGTAGACGTAGATGTGGCCTTGCATGCTGGTTTCATTGACGGAGTAGGGCCGGTCCGGCAGAAAAATAAGACAACAATGCGTCCGGACTACTTCTTGGTCGGACAGCGCGCTGGAGGCGGAACCTCGGGCTGTAAAGTATATGCACTAGAATGCAAAGGGACCCACGGCAGCGCGTATCACGCCAGACAGCAGCTGGCTACCGCCTCTTTGCAAGTAGGTTCTATCGAATTGGGATCACGGACTCTGCCGAGTCTTATAGTAGCCTCTCGCCTCTCTACGGCGGGAATATCGATAAACGTGTTTGATCCGCCTGGCGATGACGATCTGTGGACTGGTGAGTACGGGCAATTCGATGAGCTAATATCAGCGGATCCAGGGCCGCAGCAGTGGACATCGGGCAGGCCAACTTTTGAGCAATTCATGGCACGGCGAAGAGAGCTCTCTGGCATAGAGGGCGAGCCCGACGAGGAGGAGTTGCGATCCTCCCGTGCCGGTTATGAAGCGAACGTAGACGACCTGCCAGTCGTTTTCCGGATACCCGAGGACGGCAAAAAGTGGCTGTTTCGCACCCTTGCGAGGAATGCTGCTCATTCCATCCTGAGATTCGCTGGAGATAATAGCTCGGCTTCGCGGTTTGCTACTACGAGAGCCAGTGAGCACGAACGTCTCCCGATAGATGGTTTGACTCCGGACTGGCAAGACTTCACGGTAAGTTCCGAATCTAGGATTCGCTCGCATAAATTCATCGGTGTCGAGTATTCGATGCCACTCCCCAATGGCGCTTCTCTCGAAATATTTAGAGGTGTCGAGAAGGGAGTGTACGAAAGTCTTCGTGAAGGGAAAATCAGTTCCTACCTGAGACGAGCTAATCGACTACGCGACTCATGGCAAGCCGTCTCGGACGGAGCGAATGGGAATCGCATCGCACACCATGCGATCTCGGTCGGGAACGACGGGACCGGCCTGCGAGTTCGCGTGGTTCGGCGATCCACAAACTAACCAGTGGAGCGCGCTGTATGTGACGGTGCGTGCCACAGCCGTGCCGCATAGTGCGGTCAACCATGGTCAACGACAGTTCGCCCCAGTCAAAATGAGCCAGTGACCTGCCCTGCCTCCACAGCCGGAGTGGCCTGCGCACCACAGGCCGCAGTGGTCGCCCGTTGATCGAACTCCGAAAGCGGGTGTCGGTCCGCCTGACGCGGCTCCTCGCGCTGACGTATGCGCGATGGCTCAATGCTTGCTGCCCAGTAAGACCGCGGAGCAGGGTCGTGCCCGATGCGTGCCCGATGGGGCGGTGAACCACGGTCAATCAAGGGCTGCCACGAGCCGGACGGTGGGGCTCTTCTCCACCCGTCCCAGCAGGTCAGAGTGGGTTTTCAGCGCACTAGACCCCGTGATTCCCAAGCTCAGAGCGCGAGTTCGATTCTCGTCACCCGCTCCAGCACAAAGCCCCAGGCCAGCGGCCCGGGGCTTGTTTGTTGTCTAGACCACGCTAAGCGTCTTGCACCAGATCCGCACTAGGACTTGTTCGGTCGATCATGTTCTGAGCCAGATGGCGAGTGCTGCTGCGGTGGCTGTGCCGAGGAAGACGTAGCCGCGCTTGTCGTATCTGGTGGCCACGGCCCGGTGCTGCTTGAGTCGGTTGATGGCTCGTTCGATGGTGTTGCGTTTCTTGTACCGCTCTCCATCGAAGCCGGGTGGCCGTCCGCCGCGTGAGCCTTTGCGCAGGCGGGCGGCCTGGGTGTCAGCCTTCTCCGGGATGGTGTGCCGGATTCCCCGGCGTCGCAGGTACTTGCGGATGGGTCCGTTGCTATAGGCCTTGTCCGCGGCGAGGCTGTCAGGCCCCTTGCGGGGCCTGCCCGGGCCGAGCTTAGGAACGCGGATCTTGTCCAGCACCTTCGTGAACTGGGTGCAGTCCGCCCGCTGGCCTGGTGTGACGATGAGGGACAGCGGGCGGCACCGGCCGTCGGCGCTCAGGTGGAGTTTGCTGGTGAACCCGCCCCGCGAGCGGCCCAGGCCCTCACTTCCTGCACCACCTCCACCAGGCGGGCATGCAGGCTCTGCCACGCTGTTTCGCCCTGGTGTTCTGCTTGCTCGGCCCCCTTTGATGCCGGGATCGGCGGCGGATCGGTCCGGGCGCCGGCCGCGTGCTGATGAGCGCGAACAATGGTGGAGTCCACCGAGATGTCCCAGTCGATCTCACCCGCCGCGTCAGCCGCAGCCTGGACCTGCTGCAGCAGACGTTCCCACGTCCCGTCCGCCGACCACAGCCGGTGCCGTTCATAGACCGTCTTCCACGGCCCGAACCGTTCCGGCAGGTCACGCCACTGCACACCAGTCCGCACCCGGTGCAGAATCCCGTCGATCACCTGCCTGTGATCCCTCCACCGGCCACAACGCCTATTGCTGACCGGCAGGAACGGCCGCAGCCGTTCCCACTCAGCATCGCTCAAGTCACCCCGCCCCATGTCCACATCAACGACCCGGACGGCGAGTAGTCACATGATCGGCCGGACAAGTCCTAGATGCAGAGTCCCCGGCGGTCTCCTCGATCGAGCGCTATCGTGAAGCAGAGACGGCCGACAGGGAGAGTCCGATGACTGCCGCCCATGACTACAGCGATCTGCACGACATCATCGAGCGGCTTGAGCCCGAGCAGGTGGAAGAGCTGCGTCGGCACGCCCTGCGCTTGGTGAAGACGCCCCCGCCGAGCCGTTTCCGCGTCCTGCGAAGCTTCGACGGACCGTCGGACGACCTCGGAGCTCGCGCCAAGGACATCGCTCGCGAGGAGCTCGGCGAGGCCGATGCTGATCGTTGACACCGGCCCCATCGTCGCCCTACTGAACCGCAACGATCCCGGCCACAAGAGCTGTGCCGAGCTACTGGAGTCCCACAACGGCGAACTGCTGATCACGCCGTATGTGCTGACCGAAGCCTGCTACCTGCTCGCCAAGTACGTCGGCCCCGACGCAGAGATCAACCTCATCGAGGCCGTTGCCGCAGAGGACCTCGTCCAAGCCCCAACCGCCCGGGACGACCTTTCCCGCATGGCCGAACTCATGCAGCAGTACCGCGGATTTCCTCTTGGTGTTGCCGATGCCTCAGTAGTCGCCCTTGCGGAGCGCCTCAAAGCACCAACGGTCGCCACACTGGATCATCGCCACTTCCATGCCATCAAACCCCTCCACGTGCCCGCGCTGACGCTCCTGCCATGAGGTCGCGCCGTGCCCGATGCGTGCCCGATCGGGCGGCGAACAGCGGTCAATCACGGGCTCAGAGGAACCCCGCAGGAGCCCAGCCAGCAGCGCGTTAGCGCAGATCAGGGCCGGTTTCGCGGCCGCTAGGCCCGGTGATTCCCAAGCTCAGAGCGCGGGTTCGATTCCCGTCACCCGCTCCATAGCGAAGGCCCAGGTCAGCAACCTGGGCCTTATTCGTTGTCTGGACCTCTCCACGATCGTGCGCCCGTTGCGTGCCGGACAAGGCGCCGACATGCCGACCGGTCGCCTCGCAGTCGACGTTCACTCCGTAGTGCACTCCCTGCGATATCAGCGCCATCGGCAGGCCCCATCAGGCATGCTGGAGCCATGAGCAGGTACGCAGCGGCGAAGCCGTACGTACTGCCGGCATCGCTCGCCTAGCTGGATGGGCCGACGACCGGCACCGTCACGCTGCCTCGTCACATCGACTGGGGACCGCACTACGTCTACGACCTGGCCGACGAGGCGGACTTCCGGCTGATGTACGAGCGCGTCATCCGCGAGGCCCGGACTGATGACGACCTCAACACGAACCTGAGCGCGATGTCTCTGCGGCATGTATGGCGGGAGCTGTTTCTCCCCTTACCGATCAGGGCCGCTTGGGAAGCCCGCTTCCCTGAACTCCGCACACCCGGCACGACGGCAACCGCGGCCTAGCGGACGAACTGCGCCCCACCTTGTCACGCGACTTGCGCTGCCGCTCCAGGGGTGAGTGCTGGTAGATCAGCGCGGCCCGCGTGGACGACTGCCCGGCGCGCGCCATGGTGTCCTTGAGCGTCGCGCCGGATTGGGTCGAGAGAGTGTGCCCGGTGTGACGAAGATCGTAGACCTGGAGGGCATGCACGAACTCCGTGTCGCCATTGGCGACGTGGAGTTGTAGAAGGTAACGCCCCCATTCCCGGTAACGGCCCGGCACTCCTAGCTCGGACGCCCGGGGCAAGTAACCCGCAGGTAGGTTCTGGAGGTTCACCGGCGTCGGGCGGCGGGACTGCGCTCCGGGACATGCTGGGGACCGCATCAACGCAGGGGCGGGATACCGCTCCAGGGAGTGGATGGAGGCGGAGGTCGGCGTCTGTTCCGGCCGGTCGGCAACGGCTCTCGGCGATGGGTTCTCCGAGACTGCTCGGCGTTACGTCGGTGATCCAGACGAATCGGCTGCGGCTCTCGGTATCGCCGAGAACCTGCATGGACGCGTGGTGGTGCGTGGGCTCCAGAGAGCCGCCGACCACCGCGCAGGCGATGCGTCGGGCTTCGTCGTCGAGGTCGACGATGAGTTCGCAGGCCCTGGGCCTGGCCCACTTCGAAAGCCGCACCTGGAGAGACTGGCACCACCACGTCACCCTCGTCTCCGTCGCGCACGCCCTCTGCGCCCCTCCAGCGCATCACCCGGTCCCCAAAAGAGACGGCGTCGGCCGGATCCTGTATCGGGTCACCCGCGAACTGCAGTTACTCCTCGCGCTCTGGACCGGCGCCTGCCCCACCTGTCACCGCGACATGCCAGAACCGATACCAACCCGACCAAGCACTACCAGGGACCAGCGGCCAGGGCTCCAAGGGAACTCGCCGGGGGCGACGGGCGAAGAAGAGAGGAAAGCCCAAGCCTTCGAAGCGTTCTTCAGGACGAGAGGAGCCCCGATGACCGTCCAGCCAGGCGTCCGCACGGGGGCGGAGAGCGATGCCTCGGTAATTGCGCGGTCCCGGGATGAGCCCGAGGCATTCGCCGTGCTCTTCGACCGACACGCGGATGCGGTACACCGTTATCTGGCCCGTAGGCTCGGCGGCGAGCCGGCCGACGACCTCATGGCGGAGACCTTCACCACTGCTTTCCAGCAGCGGCACCGGTACGACCCCGCACGGGCCATGGGCAACGACGCCCAGCCCTGGCTGTTCGGCATAGCGACCAACCTGGTCGGCCGGCACCGGCGGGCCGAGGCCCGCCGGTTCAAGGCCCTGGCCCGCATCCAGGCCCCCGCCGACCACGAGGAGCCGCTGGCCGACCGGGCTGCGGCCCGGGTAGGGGCACAGGCCATACGCCGCGAGCTGGCGGCGGCACTGGCCGCACTGCCCGCGCGGCACCGGGACGTGCTGCTGCTGGTGGCGTGGGGCGGTCTCGGCTACGAGGAGGTGGCCCAGGCCCTCGGTGTCCCCATCGGCACAGTCAGATCACGGCTGCACCGGGCTCGCAGCAAGCTACGCGAAGCGTTGGGCGGATCCGATCCGACGACACTGCGAGAGGCATCCGGCCATGACTGACGAACTCGAACTCCTGCGGGACTGGAACGCGGACGCGGCCCCGCTCACCGAACCGGCCCGAGCGCAGGCCCGCCACCGACTGCTCAACACGATTACGCGCACGGAGCGGCACCCCGACGCCGCACCCAGCCGCCGCCACACACTGCGCCTCGCGACAGCCGCGGTGGTCACCATGGCGGTTACGGGCACGGCGATACTGATCGCCGCGGACGGCGCCGACGAGGGCGACCGCACCGACCGCGCGGGCACGAACGCCCCGCGGATGCGCAACGTCGGCGCCGTGACGGTGCTGAACGGGGCGGCAGCGCGGGCAAGTAAGCACGAGAAGCCCGTGGCGCCGCGCGACGACCAGTTCATCTACTGGAAGCGGATCATCAAGGAGACGGAGCGGAAGACCGGCGCGGTCAAGACCTACGTGGACGTGAACTGGGACTCGGTGGACGGCTCCAAGCGATCTTTGACCATGGAGCTCGGCCGGGTGATCTGGGAAAAGCCCATGGGGAAGAACGAGGGCGTGTGGCCGCCTCGGGAGTGGAGCCAGCTGAAGAAGCTGCCCACCGACCCGGAGAAGCTCATCCCGGGCATCATCGGCGTCGGCACATCCGACAAGTCGATCGACGACTTCACCGCGTGGGACTGGTACGACGCCTACTTCATGCTCGGCGAGCTCCTGAAGTGGCCGGTGCTGCCCGAGGGACTGCGTCCCGCCGCGTACGAGGCGCTGGCCCTGGTGCCCGGGGTCAAGGCGACCCCGGGGATGAAGGACTCCGCCGGGCGCACCGGGGTGGGGATCTCCTACCCCAAGCGCGCGTCCGAGAAGGGCAAGTACCTCATCTTCGACCCGGAGTCCTATGAATTCCTGGGCTTCCGCGACGAGCGGACCTCGCGTTCCGGGAAGAAGACGTACATCCAGCTGTCGCACGTGGCGGACTGGGCGATCGTCGACCGCTTGAAGCAGCGCCCCTAGACCCCCTTAGTACTCCAGCAGGGTTTCGCTGTCCGACCTGGGACGAGGTCGGGTGGCTGGGGTGTATCGGGCTGATGGCTGGTCAGGGGCGGTCTCGTGGAGACCGCCCCTCGAACGTGGGACGACGCCGCTGGTGGCGGCAGCGGCCGAGGAACCCTCTCGATGTGATCACCGAGCACGCTGCCGAACACTGGGACCGCGAACTGGAGGCTTCTTCCTGACCATCGGCTACCGTTTCCACCGCGTCGAGCTCCGCCCCGCATGCGCGACCACGAGCGCGGTCTGCTCGCCCCGCCACCTGTCCCGGCCTGCCGTGGGAACCCAAGGCCGCCTTCAACGCACTCGCGGAGTACGGCCGCGGCCGGACGGGCCGCGGCGGCCCTCCCCCGGTCGCGGCCGGACGGGCCGCGGCGGCCCTCCCCCGGTCGCGGCCGGATGAGGCGGGGCGGCTGCCATGCGTGACGACAGCCGCCCCCACTGCACGATCACGACTGGATACGGCGCCCGGACACTGACCCGAAACTCCGTGGCAATCATCGCGTCCGCCTCCCCGCGCTCGAACCGCTCAGCCGCTTTGGGAGCCACCCGACGCCACAAGTACGCGATCGACGCCACGGTCGCGGAGGCTGCCCTCCGCCAGCCGGCCCCGGTGGCGCTCCTCACGTCCGACACGGACGACATGGCCAAACTCTGCGGAGAGCGCGTACACCTCATCGCGCTCTGACAACGTCCGTGTCCCCATGACCGCGCCTCCGGCCTCCCCGCACGCGTCGATCAGACGCGCAGAGCCATACCGAGGCGAGCGGGGCCGTACGCAGCGAGGTGGGCCATCAGGCGCCGGCGAAGCCCCTGGAGTCGGCGAGCGCACCCACCCGCTCCACGGTGGCGGGTCCGCGGGGAAAGGCTGAGGCGCTGGTCGCCCTCCCGGTTTCCGATTCCCGTCAGGCCGTGGCGCTGAGCGTCTCATCAACCCCCATGTTCACCTTCACCTCCCACTCGATGCGATGGAAGTGGAGCGGGCGGAGGGTCTCCTCCAGACTGGGGAACGCCGACACAGGAGCGTCACTCTTGCCGGACTTGACCTTGTTGACAGCCGCAGCATTGCGGCCGATCGCCTCCACGCGCGGGCGGCGCAGGGCCTCGTAGGCGGCGAACGCGTCACCTGGCACAGGCAGATCGCGTAGGCAGCGGGCCAGTTCGACCGCGCTCTCGATGGCGAGCGAGGCACCCTGTCCGGAACTGGAGGACGGGGCGTGCACCGCGTCTCCGACCAGCACCATCCGGCCGCTGTACCAGTGCGGTACGGGCGGCATGCGCTCCATCCGGCCGACTACCATCAGCTCGTCGGGGCCGGTGTGCCGCAGTAGCCGCTCACCCGGGACATGGCCGGTGTACAGATCACGTAGCCGGCTCAGCCACTCGGCGCTGGGTACTCGCGCAAGGTCGGCCGGGCTCGGCGGGGTGTCCGTGGGCAGGCCGGCGAACCAGATCATCCGCCCGTCCGCGCCCTGCCAGTAGCCCATGAAGGCGCGGCCGAACGCGAAATAGGTGGTGCCCGGTTCGACCCCGGCTTCACTGCCCATCGGCGCGTAACCGCCGAAGCTCAGCACACCACCGTATTCGGGAGCGGGTGATTCCGGGTCGATCACCGTGCGGACGGTGGAGCGGATGCCGTCGGCACCGATCAGTATGTCGGCGGTCGCCGAGGTCTTGTCGGCGAAGTGGGCAGTGACGCCCTCGGGCGTCTCCTCCGCAGCGACCAGCCGCTTGCCGTAGGCGAACCGAACACCCGCGGCGGCCGCATGGTCGGTGAGCGCCCGGAACAGACAGTCACGCGGCAGCATCAGCGTGGCGGGCAGTTCCGGGAATCCGCCGAAGTCGGCGAGGTGGTTGCCGACGCCATCCGCCATCACCATGCCGGGCACCGGCTGCCCGACGGCCTTCACCGCCGCGTCGGCACCAACCGTCGCCAGCGCCGCTTGACCGTTCGGCGCCAGACCCAGCCAGGCCCCCACGCCGTCCGCCGCGCTGGGATACGCCTCGTAGACCGTCGCCGTGATGCCCGCCTTGCGCAGGGCGAGTGCCGTAACCGGGCCCGCCACACCGCCCCCGATGACCAGTGCTGTCCGTACACCGGAGCCGTGGCCGCGATTGTCGCTCATAACCCCTCCCGTGGGTCGTGTGGATGCGTCGGGTGAACGCCGAGCTATAGTTACAAAGAGACTAGTAGAAATGCAACTAGTTTCTCCTTGTCTACGATGCCTGCATGACCGCCTCCGTGAAAAGCTCGCCGCTCGGACTGGCCGTGCTGACACTGCTGCACCATCGGCCGCTGCATCCATACGGCATCCAGCAACTGCTCAAGCAGTGGGGGAAGGAGCAGGTCGTCAACGTCGGCCAGCGGGCCGGGCTGTATCGCACCATCGAGCGGCTACAGGCCGGCGGGCTGATCACCGTCCGGCAGACCGAGCGCGACCAGCAGTACCCCGAGCGAACCGTCTATGAGGTCACCGAGGAGGGCCGGGCGGTCACCCGCGAGTGGCTGGAGCAGATGCTCGCGGTGCCCAAGGCGGAGTTCCCCGTGTTTCCGGCGGCGCTGTCGAACATGCTCCTGCTCAGCCCGGACGAGGTGGCACCGATCCTGGAACGACGGGCGGCGCGACTCGCCACCCAACGCGCTGAACTGGAGCGCCAGTCCGCCGAAGCCGCGACCGGACTGCCGCGCATCACGTTGATCGAGAATGAATACCTGCTCGCCATCCTCGGCACCGAGGAACGCTGGCTACGGGGGGTGATCAGCGATCTGCGGGACGGAAGCCTGACCTGGTCCCCGGAGATGCTCGCGGCGTTCCAGGAGGCGTCGGCATCAGGTTCGGCTGCGCCCTGACGAGGCCGGAGCGGGATGCGGGTTTCGACGGAGGCGACTGATTCGGGAGCGCAGGCTCCGCTCGTGATGACGACCGCGATGCCGCCCTCTCACACTCGTGACCGTGTCAGCATCAGCCGCCCCACGAGAGGTGGAGCGCGTCCGCAAGCCGCTCCAGCGAGTCGTGTGCCCTATCCGTGCCCTCCAGAACGGTCAACGACGGTCAAGAGCGGCGTGTCAGCGCCAGCGCACCTCTCAAATGGCAGGTAGGGCGGCGTACGGCCTGATCACACACCTCTTTGGCCTACCAGGCCGTGTGATTCCCAAGCCCAGAGCGCGGGTTCGATTCCCGTCACCCGCTCCAGCTCAAAGGCCCAGGTCGGAGGCGCGGGCCTTTCTTGTTGCCTAGACCGACTACAGGCCGCCGCGCCCTCCACGTGCCTCATCTTGTGCGAATACGCAGCACAGAGGGCATATGACGCACCACGTGGGTCGACTCGACGCGCACCCGCCCCGCATCACGAGACGCGACCCAAATGGTCCGCACCATATGTGGGTGCGAGGCGGTGAATTCGCGCTCGTCGAGGACAGATCGGGCCCACCTGTAGACCTTCCGTCTGGACGGCCCGGCGATGGCGCGAAGTGATCACGCACGGCGATTGATGGGGGACACGGCTGTGCCCGTAGTCGAGCAGTACGTGAAGTCGGACGGCACCGTAGTCAGGAGACATACCCGCCTCCCGGGAGACCAGCCCGCTGACCGGCCCGCACTGCGCCCGCTCCGTCGGCGCCTGATCAGCGGTGGGCCGCCCGCTCCGCCAAATGGGTGACACTGCGTCAAGGCCCTTGTACAGAAAGCCACTCCAATGGCTTACTGAGGTATCCGAACCGGCGGGCCGCCCATCCCTCTCCGGGGAGCGCGGCCATTGGCCGTCCGCAGACCTCGATTCAGGCGAGGCAGCGTCCGGGCGTTTTGCGTCGTGAAGGGCATCCCCGTGGAGGACTTGCAGCCGTCAGCTGCTGCCGTGCTCTGGTAGCAGCTGGTGCGGCAGCGCTCCGCCGCCTCGACATCTAGGGGGCGTCATGAACGGTGTCTTCCCGGAGCAGGGGTCCTCAGCCGGCGGGACGCAGGTGATCATCGTCGGGCACCACCTCGGCGGCGCGACCGCTGTGCACTTCGGCGCCCGTCCGGCCCTGAGCTTCATGGTCATCGACGACCAGACCGTGAACGCGGTCGCTCCGTCGGGCAATGGCGTCGTCCCCGTGAGCGTCACCACCCCCAGCGGCACCGACACGATCGGCTCCTTCTTCTATCTCTCCGCGCCCCGCCTGTCCGGGATCGCCCCCGGTGGCGGTCCGCTGGTCGGCGGCGGCAGCGTCACTCTGACCGGCGTGAACCTGTCGACCGCGCAGAGCGTGCACTTCGGGGACGCGACGGTGCTTCCCACGGTGCTCTCTGACCAGCGGTTGACCGTCGTCGCTCCTCCCGCCGCGGTGCCCAGTACGGTTCCGGTCTACGCCGTCGCGGTCGGGGGCGTCAGCAACCGGCTGCTCTACATCTATGCCGCGGTTCCGGCGGTCTTGGGCGTGACCCCGGCGAGCGGGCCCATCGCCGGCGGGACGACCGTCGTTGTCAGCGGCACCGGGCTGGCCGACGCCATCAGCGTGACATTCGGCGGCTTCGCCGCATCCTCCTTCCGCTCCTACTCCGACACCCTGATCGTCGCCGTGACACCGCCCGGACTCACAGGGCCCGCCGCGGTCACCGTCACCACCGCCGGAGGCAGCACCACCCTTCCGAACGCCTTCACCTATCAGGCGGCGTCGGCGACCGTGGTGACCTCCGATCCCACTCCTTCCGTCTCCGGCGAGCCAGTAGCGGTCACGGCCACCGTGACGGGCGTTCCGACCACTTCGGTCACGCCGACCGGCACCATCACCTTTGACTTCGGCGACGGAACACCGGGGGTGACGGCGCCGCTCGCCGACGGCGCGGCCACCGTCACGCACGCCTACGCCGCCCCTTCGGGGAGCCCGTACTCCATCACCGCCGTCTACAACGGCGACAGCGTTTTCCACCCCTCCACCGGTACGGGCTCCCACACTGTCGCGCAGGCGGCGACGACCACGACGGTGACGTCGTCTCCCGATCCGTCGGTGTTCGGTCAGCCGGTGACCTTGACCGCGACGGTCGCCGCGGTCCCGCCCGGCGCGGGCATCCCCACCGGCTCGGTGACGTTCACCATCAGCGGGACCGGTGGCGGCACTCTGACCGGTGCCCTCAACGCGGGTGGCGTGGCCACGGTCACGAGCAGCACGCTCGCTGCGGGCACCCACACGATCACGGCGGTCTATGGCGGCGCGGTGAACTTCTCCTCCTCGACCGGCACCGACACCCAGACCGTCAACCCAGCCTCTCCCACGGTGAGTTCACTCACCCCCACCTCCGGCGCCGCTGCGGGCGGCAGCGCGTTCATCCTGACCGGAACCAACCTCACCGGCGCCGCTGTCACCTTCGGCGGCACCGCCGTCACCCCCGTCACCGTCAACGCCGCGGGAACCGTCCTGACCGGCACCACCCCGGCCCATGCCCCCGGCAACGTAACCGTCCAAGTCACCACCACCGCCGGAACCACAACCGCCCCGGGCGGATACACCTACACCCTGCAACGCGCCTACATCACCAACCAGAACTCGAACAGCGTCTCGGTGATCAACACGGCCACCAACCTGGTCATCGGCACCCCCATCACCGTCGGCTCCAGCCCGCAGGGTGTGGCGATCACCCCGAACAGCGCCACCGCCTACGTCGCCAACTTCGCCTCGAACAGCGTCTCGGTGATCAACACGGGCAGCAACACCGTCATCAAGACCATCCTCCTGGGCACCGGCCATGGCCCGCAGGGGATGGCGATCACTCCGAACGGCGCCAGCCTCTACGTCACCAACCAAAGCTCGACCACCGTGTCCGTGATCGACACGGCCACCAACGCCGTCATCGGCTCTCCCATCACGGTCGGCACCACCCCGAGTGGTGTGGCGATCACCCCGAACGGCACCCGCGCCTACGTCACCAACTTCAACTCGGCCACCGTGTCGGTCATCAACACCGCCACCAACCTGGTCTTCGGCTCTCCCATCACCGTCGGCACCAGTCCGTATGGTGTGGCGATCACCCCGGACGGCACCCGCGCCTACGTCACCAACCAGAACGCGAACAGCGTCTCGGTGATCAACACGGCCACCAACCTGGTCATCGGCACCCCCATCACCGTCGGCACCAACCCGCGTGGTGTGGCGATCACCCCGGACGGCACCCGCGCCTACGTCACCAACTTCAACTCCGCCACCGTGTCGGTCATCAACACCGCCACCAACCTGGTCATCGGCTCTCCCATCACCGTCGGCGCCAACCCGATCGGTGTGGCGATCACCCCGGACGGCACCCGCGCCTACGTCACCAACAACGGCTCGACCACCGTGTCGGTGATCAACACGGCCACCAACCTGGTCATCGGCACCGTCACCACCGGCACCGCCCCGGACGGCGTGGCGATCACCACTTTCTGACGACTCACCGGCCGGGGAAGCCGGTGGGGGTAGACAGCGGTGGCCACAGGCATCATCCGGCCGCTGACCAGGAGCGCATCTGCACTGCGTTTTCGCTGGTCAGAGCGATGCCTGGCGATCAAGCGCCGGTTGATTCCCGAGCTCAGAGCGCGAGTTCCATTCCCGTCACCCGCTCCACAGCGAAGGCCCAGGTCATTCGCGAGCGAACCTCCCACGCCTGAACTGGGCCCTCTCACGGGTCAAGGTCGAACCCGTCACCGAACAGGCGGCCAAGGCAGCCGCCGAACTGCTCAAGTCAGCAGGACTACGCGGGCACAAATACGCGATCGACGCCACCGTCGCCGAGGCAGCACTACGCCAGCCGCCACCAGTCGCCGTACTCACCTCCGACACCGACGACATGGCCAAGCTCTGCAATGACCGCGTGCGTCTGATCGGCCTATGAGGTGCGGGCCTCTTAGGACAGGCAGATGTGCGGTGGACGACGCACCAGATGCGCACCGGACAGGGCGGTAAACAGCGGTCGATGAATCCCACCGCGCCGACGAACTACCCAGCCGGCCCCATGGGATGACCTCTTGAGGGCGCGGGCCGTGAAACGGAAAGTCCGCTGCCCTGGCGCGTCACACACCAGGGCAGCGGGGCAGTGGACCTTCATGGCATAGCTGTGAGCTGGTCAGCCGATGGGGTTGACGAAGGTGCCGGGGTGGGTGGCGCCGCGCTGGTCGACGAGGGTGTCGGACTCCCAGGGCCACTCGATCTTGAGGGCCTTGGTCTCGTTGGGCGGGGTGATCTCGACCCAGGCCGGCTGGTAGAAGCCCTCTTCCTCCTTGGTGAAGGCGAGGTTGAGGGTGAACTCGGTGCTCTGGCCGGCCTCCACCTCCACGGAGCTCCACTTCTGCGAGGAGCGGGCCAGGGACCAGCGCTCGCCGCCGTTGATCGAGGTCAGGTCCACACCGGGGAAACCGCCGAGCTTGCAGGAGTAGGAGCCCTTGTTCATCAGGACGATGGTGGCGGTCGTCGCGCCTTCCGCGCCCTCCTCCGGCACCGGCAGCGCGTCCTCACCCGTGGCGAACGCGGCCTCCAGGTTCTCGGTGCGGCAACGCTCGACGCCCGCGTGCGCCCTGCCGCCGCCCTCGGTGGCGGCCTGCCCACCGCCCGACTCATTCGCCGCGGTGCCCGCCTCCGAGCCCCCCTTGGCCTTGGCGTCGGAACCCTGCGCACCGCCGGAAGAACCAGAGGAGCCGCCGGACCCGGCCGGGGCCGTGTCGGCCTGGCCCGCGGACTTCGTGTCGCCGCTGTCCGAGCCGTTGCAGGCCGTCAGGGTCAGGGCGGCGGCCGCGGTCAGGACCGCGGCGGCGACGCGGAGGGTGCGACGGCGGGCGATGCGGGCAGTGGTGTTGGAGCGCATTTCGGGTCCCCCAGAGCGGTCGGTGTCGTGGTCTGCTCGGTACGACAACAACTCTGTCCGGGGCCGCTACCGTAACGCCGCCGTCCCGCTAACATCCGGCTAACACGACTGTGACCAGGGAAAAGACGCCAAGGGGAACTGAGGAGCCAGATCACACCCGCCTAGGCCGTTTCCTTCGGATCAGGTCGGCCGGCAACGCGGGGTGGCCGGGGTGTTCGACGCATCCACGACCAGAGCCGCACCTACCTTGAGGCCCTCGCACCGTGTCCTGGCTCGTCGGCATGCCGTAGCAGGTGGGGGTGGCTCAGGCAGTGGAAGGACGTCTCGCCGGTTCTGGCGCCGCGGCGCTGCCCGCGGAGCCCCGGAGGGCGGCGATCCGCGCACGGGCTCCAGGAGGGTGCGGCGGACGGAGATCGCTCAGGTCGGGCTCCGCCCCCTCGCGGCAGTGAGGGAACGAGTTGGCATGGTGCCTGATTCGGGACGACAGTGGAAATGGAGCATTCCCGGAAGATCGGAGGACTCCATGATCGTCCTCGGGATCATTCTCCTCGTCGTCGGCTTTCTGACCGGCATTTCCATCCTGTGGACCATTGGAATCGTCATCCTCGTCATCGGAGCGATCCTCTGGGTCCTTGGCGCCGTCGGGCACGCGGTCGGTGGGCGTCGGCACTACTGGTAGCAGGGCGGCAACGCTGTTCGCCCCCTCCTGGGACAGGCGCAGGCGCATGAGGCATCAAGACGTGCCGCGGCGTTCCTGGCCTTGCCGCGGGCCTTCCGCGCCGATCGGGCGGGCTCGGCCGGTGCCGGTTCCGGTGTCGATGAGGATCTGCTCGGCCGGCGCGAGGTTGTCGACGCGGACGGCCCGCGCCATCGCCGCGCGTGCCACGTCCGGCGGCGCGTGCGGCGGGACCACCAACACGGAGAAGAGGTCTCCATCCCCCTGGGTGATGAGGATCGTGTCATCACCCACCGGGAACGAGTCGATGTGCACGATCCGGTCGTCGACGATCATTCGTGTCGGCAGTTCTTCCCAGGCGTCGGAGT
Source organism: Streptomyces sp. 11-1-2 (assembly GCF_003595545.1). Lineage (NCBI taxonomy): Bacteria > Bacillati > Actinomycetota > Actinomycetes > Kitasatosporales > Streptomycetaceae > Streptomyces > Streptomyces sp. 11-1-2. Next base: position 6,017,952 of record NZ_CP022545.1, on the reverse strand, counting down.
CCAGGCCGACGCGCTCGATGGGCCCGAGGTACTCGGTCAGCGCGGTGACCAGGGCGGGAAGCTCGGCGCCTATGTCGCGGGAACGTGGCCACCACGCACCGTCGAGATTGCCCTCACGGGTAGGTGTGGTCACCAGTCGCAACAGGGCTGTTCCAGGTTTCACGGCGTGGTGGATCGCGTCCAGCAGAAGATTCACGTCACGCGGGGTGCCGGCGTCGGACATGGTCTCCTCACCCTCCGCGGGGTTCGGTGGGTGGTGGGCCACCGGTTTCACCGTATGCCGCCGCTTTCACCGTACTCCGAGAGCCCACGCCCAGGCTCGTCCGCCCGCTCCCCTCGGACCCAGACCCCGGGAGTCCCGAGGAAGTGGCTGATCACACAGGGCCTCAGCGGGGCCTCGCCCCGGAGTACAGTGAAAACACCGGGAGTATTTCGCACACCGGCTACCACGCGGGTGTCGTTTTCGGCGAGCAACAACACCGGGACGTTGCAAGACGCGCCCGGGGACAGGTCCGCGCCATGACCGTGGCCATCGACCGTACGACCCCTGATGAGCACGTGCCCTCCCCACCGGCCCGCCTGTCACTGACGCCGACCAGCTCGGTTCCAGGTCTTCTGGACGGTGCGTGGTGGCCTCGCTCCCGCGATCTCCTCCGTGAGCTGCCCGCCCTGACGGACGTGTTGGACGCACGCTGGGGCCGGATTACGCGTGTCTCCGTGAACCCGGCCCACTGGCCCGTGATCCCGCGCAAGGTGCCTGCGACCGGGCACACGGTGAACGTGGGCTGGTTCACCGATGAGCAGGACCCGCACAAGTTGATTCTGCTCTCCTACACGACGGGCCGCTGGGACCTTCTGGTGATCCCACCGGAGACGAGTGCGGCAGCCGCCGCCCGGCTGATGGCCGCCGCAGCCACCGTCGGCAGCCTCCTCACCGCGAGCAGTCTGATGGCGAACGAGACCGCCACCCGGGCCGCCCGGGCGGATCTCAGCCGGGAGGAGGACTGGGAAACCGATGGCGGGATGCCTCAGTGGCGGCCGGAGGCCGAACCCGAGCGGACTCCTGAGCTCCACCGGACTCCTGAGCTCCACCGGACTCCTGAGTTCCAAGGGAGGTGAGGATGTGGTGGCAAGCCTGTGGGCTCACCCCTCGCGCCCTCCACACCCCGACCAGCGCGACACCCGGCCACCGCGACGGGGCGGCGAATGACCCATGACCTTCTCCTGACCTGGGCCGGTGGGCACGAAGCGAGAGCCCGCGCCCACCACCACGTCTTCCTGATGAACGAGGTCACCATGCAGCCACCGGAATCACCCTCGGCAGGTCGCGCCGAGGTGCGTATTGTCGCCGCGTCCCCCGAGGTCGCCCGTCAGGTCGCGGAGGTGCTCCGTCGTTGCTTCGCCGGCACCGAACAGCGGAGCTACCCGGCCGGCGCGGACGGTGGAACCCTCCTCCATCTCACCGTGGACACCACGCACACGGCAGAGCCGGCGCGGTCCTGGCTGGTAGCAAGTCGGTCCTCCAGGCAAGACCCCAGGCAGACGGACCACGTCTGAAGGGGTTCAGGGCGCCGTCGACCCGCGTCGGCGTCCGGCGCCCGGCGCCCGGCGGAAGAAATTCTGGCCCCGAAAAGTCCCTGATGCCGGAAAAGCGCGCCAGACATAACATGGGAGTGGGCCGGTGCACTCTCACGTGCGACCGACCCGAAAGGGCGGCCCCGGTGTTTCTGCGCCGGGGCCGTTGTGCCGACGTCGGCGCAACGCCAGGGAGCGCACCTACGGGGTCTACGGGGTCATGCCCGACGTTCGGCCCGTAGTGGGGCCCCCACCGCGTGGAGATGACGCAGCACCTGCCGGTACGAGTCCACCAAGCCCGTCTGTTCGTAGGGCAGGGCGAGCTTGGCACAGTAGGCGCGGATCAGGGGCTGGGCCGCCGGCAGAGCGGTTCGGGGCATGCTGGGGAACAGGTGGTGTTCGATCTGGTAGTTCAGACCGCCGAGCACGAAGTCGATGACCTGTCCGCCCCGTACGTTGCGCGAGGTGAGGACTTGGCCGCGCAGGAAGTCCGGTCGGTCATGCTCCCCCAGCATCGCCATCCCCTTGTGGTTGGGGGCGAAGGAAACCCCCATGTACAGGCCGAAAAGGGCCTGCTGGACCACAACGAACGCCAGCGCCTTCAGCGGCGAAAGGACCACGAGCACAACGGTGAGATACGCCGCCACGTGCACGAGCAGAGCCAGTACCTCGACCGGGAGAGGAGCGGGAGCACTCGTCCGGCCCCTGCGCAGCGCCCGGAATGTGGCCACATGCAGTGCCCAGCCCTCCAGCAGCAGCATGGGGAAGAAGAGGCGGGCCTGGTGGCGGGTGATGAAACCGGCCACCCCCGTACGCCCACGAGCCTCGTGATCGATGAAGACCACGGCGCCGGTCTCGATGTCGGGGTCGCGGCCGACCTGGTTGGGATGGGCGTGGTGACGGTTGTGCTTGGCCATCCACCATCCGAATCCGAGACCGATGAAGAGATTGCCGAACACCAGCCCTGTCGCGTCGTTTGCCCGCTTGCCATGGAACAGCTGGCGGTGGCCCGCTTCATGGCCGCGGAACCCGCACTGTGTGAAGGCGAAGGCCAACACCGCGGCGACGGGCAACTGCCACCAGGAGTCGCCGATCAGGAGGAAGGCCGCCCAGCCACCGGTCAGGAGGAGCAGCGTGACAGCCAGCGCCGTGACGGAGCGCAGTGGCCGGTGCCGCAGCAGTCCCGCGTTTCTGACCTGGCGGGAGAGCAGCGCGTAGTCACTGCCCGGGGATCGATCACGGATCGTCTTGGACCCGCCCAGGATGTTCCCGGAGGGCTCGGCCCGCGGTGCCGAAGGGCTTGAGGAAGTCGAGGAGGTTTCAGCCGACCCCACGCCGACAACGGGGGGTTGACTGAAGTCTGAGGACGCCATGGATCTCGATCCTGATCGGTGTCAGCCGTCAGCCCTCAGCCGTCGGTGCTCAGCCGTCAGCTGTCAGCGGCACGCGGATGCGGGCTGTTCGTGCGGTGCGGTGCCATCGGAACGCAGCCCTCGCAGGTCACCACGGGGGACAGCCATCGTGCGGATCAACCGGTCCGCTTGGCCGGTGCTCGGACCACCTCGTCCATAACCCTGACGCGGACGACGTGAGCTGTGTATACGCCCTCTCCGAGCCCGTGGTCCGGACCGTGTCGTGAATCGCGAAGGATCGTGAAGGATCGTGAATCGTGAAGGATCGTGAATCGCGAAGGACGGCTGCCTTGGCGGGGGAACCGCCATTCCCGATCGTCCTTCTTCAGCTTCACCGTACTCCCCGCGCGACGAGGAGGCATGTTCCCGTGCGGCCCGGCGGCCACAGACGCGCTCCAGCGTCCGGACGAGAGTAGGGTGGCGCTACCCACGCGCATCTCGGGTGGCGTCATCGCCGCGGCGTCAGCCTCGGGAACGGCAGGCCGGGCAGCCACCGCCGGGATGAGAGCCCGACCACCGGTCGCCACGTCGCGTGCAGCGAATCGTCGGGCCCGAGCGCCGACCGACCGCCGGGCCCGCAACGGCCCAGAGCAGATCAGTAACGCTCCCTGAGCACTACGGAACCAACCGCAACACACCCGGCCCTTGCCACGGGTCCCTTGGGCCCACTGTCGCGCCATGAGCAAGAGGAAATGGTTCACATGTATTCATCTGACGCCATCTCAAGCCGCCGTCGCAGTCACTCCGAACCGACCGAGGAGATGGTGGCCGGACTGGTCTGCGTCGTCTGCCGCACCGATTACCGGCGTGCACCGGACACGGACGCGATGGTGGTCGGGCACGACAGCGGCAAACAACTGCTCGCTTGCGAGGGTGTCTGCGCGCGAATGGCCGGCGGGTCCGTCAACGGTCCCGACGGGACGCCTCTTCCGCTGGTCGAGCGCATGCACAGGTATGAGGCCGAGCACTGATGCCGTACCCGGCGCTTCGCCGGGGCGCCCATCGCTCTTCGCTCGCCTCAGGCACCCGTCGCGCCCTCCGGCGGGCTCAGTCGCGCGCTCCGGCGGCCTGGCGCCAGGTGTCGCCGACTCCCATGTGAGCGATGCTGGAGTGGCGGAGGCAGCAGGGGCACCGTGCGGCGAACAGCGCCAAGGACCGCCTCCGCGGGAGAGCGGTGCGGCGAGACGAGGTCGCCATGGCAGACGGTGAACAGGACTTCCGTAAAGTCACAGTGGACCGGTCGGAGGGATTCGGCGAGCGGCTGCTGGGTGTGCTGCTGGACCGGGCGCACGAGATGCCACCCCAGCTGATCGCCCCACTCGTCGCCGAGGAAGTGAGCAGGATCGGCGGGCGGAACGTCTCCATCCTCCTCCAGGACTACGACCAGCTGATGCTGGCTCCCCTGCCAGGCATGAGACTCGTGGTCGGGGAAGCTGAACGGATCGACGACACTCAGGCCGGCAGGGCTTTTCTGAGCGCCACGACAGTAGAACTACCGCAGGCCGACGGCGTACGGATGTTCCTGCCGCTGCTCGACGGCAGCGACGTGGTAGGGGTACTGGCCGTCACCCTGACCACTGTCGACGACGACGACCGGCGCTTGCTGCGGCGCCTCGCCGGCCTGATCGCCGACATGCTCGTCACCAAGAACAGCTACACCGACCAATTCTTCCGGGCCCGGCGACGTGAGCCGATGACGCTGGCCGCGGAGATCCAATGGTCGCTGCTGCCCCCGCTGACCATGGTCACACCACAGGTGGCAGTGGCCGGAATCCTCGAACCCGCCTACGACGTCGCGGGTGACAGCTTCGACTACGCCCTGAACGACGACATCCTGCACGTAGCCATCATCGACGCCATGGGCCACGGGCTGGACGCCGCCGTACTGGCCACCGTCGCCATCGGCGCCTACCGGCACGCCAGACGCGCCGACGTCGACCTGGCCGACCTGTACATGTTCATGGACACGGCCATCGACGCGCAGTTCGGGCCCGATCACTTCGTCACCGCGCAGATGATGCGCCTCGACATCGGAACCGGCCATCTGCAATGGGTCAACGCCGGACACCCGGCGCCCCTGCTGATCCGCGGCCACCGCGTCGTCCAAGCGCTGGAGAGCCCAGGCACTCTGCCCGTCGGCTTCGGCGGTGCCATCCCACAGATCAGCGACCAGCTACTGTCCCGCGGCGACCGGATCCTCTTCTTCACCGACGGTCTCATCGAGGAGCACCGCACCGGCGAAGAGCAGTTCGGCGAGGAACGGATGCTCGAATTCGTGGACCGAGCGGGATGCGTGGGAGAGGGCGTACAGGAAATGGTGCGTAGCCTGTCCCATACCCTGATGCGAGAACGCGGCGGGGTCACCACCGACGACGCGACGCTCTTCATGGTCGAGTGGTCTGGCGGCACTGCCGACCGCCTCGTCACGATATGAGCGGTCACTCCGCCGATCTGGGGTTTTTGCGCTGGTTGGCATTGAAGCGCGCTTTCTTCTGACGATTCCCGCACGTGTTCATGTCACACCATTTGCGGGTGCGACTTTGACTGGTGTCGAAGAAGGCGGCTTGGCAGGTTGGCGATGCGCACAAGGCCAATTTTCCGTCTCGTTCGCCTGAGATGATGCTGATCGCGTCGGCGGCGATCACGCCGAGGGCATCTTCCACGCAGGAAGCCGAGCTGAGCCGCCATCGCCGCTTACCCTCGGGCGTCAGGATCGCCGCGGCCCGACCCTGAACGCTGCAGTCATTGATGACTTGGACAGCGGACGCAGGGAGAGCGTCCTGGATCGCGGCCGCTGTCGCGGCGGCGTGAATCGACTCCCTCAGTTCCCGAGCGAGGTCGAGCTGGGCAGGGGTGCAGGAATCCACGGCGAGGCCGTTCACTACCAGCCAGTCGACGAGTCGGTGCGGCGCGGGAATGCGCTCCACAGCGTCGCCATAACGCTCCGACAGAGTCCCCGTGAAGCTGGTCGCCAGCACGCTACCGAGGCGGAAGTCAGGAAACCCAGCACGCATGGAACCACCTTAGCTGGTTGCACGCCGGCAAGAAGGCATGCTAGAACCGCCTTAGCCGGTTCCGCGATGGCCAGGAGGTCTCATGCCCCGTCCAACCAGCGACGTGCAAGCATTTGAAGCCCACGCGACTGACGCCGACCTCGACGATCTGCGCGCGCGATTGGCCGCGGCGCGGCTGCCGGAGGCCGAGACGGTCTATCGCGCCGCGCCCGGCCCTCGCCGATGGGAACAGGGCGTTCCTCTCGCCGACCTCGTCGATGTCGTGAGCTACTGGCGCACCGGGTACAACTGGCGGTCGTTCGAAGATCGCCTTAACCGGATCGGCCAGTTCCGTACGACCATTGATGATCTGGGAATCCACTTCCTGCACCGCCGATCCGCGCGTGCGGATGCCACTCCTCTGCTCTTGACGCACGGCTGGCCAGACAGCATTGCCCGGTTCATCGACGTAGTGGACGAGCTGGCAGATCCGAACGATGCGGACGCGCCGGCGTTCCACGTCGTGGTCCCGTCGCTACCAGGCTTTGGTTACAGCGACAAGCCGGCCACCACCGGGTGGGGAACCGAAAAGATCGCGGCCGCATGGGTGGAACTGATGGGAAGGCTCGGCTACAGCGAGTTCCTGGCCCACGGCGGCGACTGGGGAGGCAATATCACCACGGTTCTCGCCGGCAGGTTCCCGGCGCACGTTCTCGGCATCCACACAACGTTCGCGGAGGGACCGCCCGGGTTGACAACGGACGGGCTGACGGCGGTCGAGCGCAAGTGGACCGAGGAAACCCGTGATTTCTGGCGCCACCGCGGGGCGTACGCGAAGCAGCAGGCGACCCGACCGCAGACCATCGGCTATTCGCTCGTCGACTCACCGGTCGGGCTTCTTGCCTGGATCCTTGACAAGTTCGCCGAGTGGTCGGACACCGAAGACAGCCCGTTCGAGACGATTTCCATGGACAGCGTTCTCGACGACGTCACCCTTTATTGGCTGACGCGGACCGGCGCATCGGCGGCCCGCATCTACTACGAAAGCCACAACTCGCTCGATCCCGAACTTCGGGTCGACGTCCCGTCAGCACTCACCATGTATCCCCGCGACGTCGAGAAGTGTCCGCGCCCCTGGGCGCAGGAGCGGTACCGACAAATCGTCCGATGGAGGGCGCCCGAAATCGGAGGACATTTCCCGTCGCTGGAGGTTCCCGAGTATTTCGTCAAAGATCTACAAGAGGGCCTCGCGGCAGTGCTGGCCGCTAATCGGTGATTTCCCAAGCTCGCCTCCGGCGATCGCGTAGAGATGCGAGCCGTGCCCTCTTTGCCCCGTAGGCCGGCCAGATCCCTCAATCCCGATGCCCGTCGACCGGCGCCTTCAACAGCCGGTCCAGCTCGTTCCCGGCCTCGTCGTATCCGGCGTCGGCGATCCGTTGCAGTTCGCGCAGGTCGCCGGTCGCGGCCGCGCGGCGGGTGAGCAGGAACCCGGCGTGCATGGACCCCTCGTCCAACAGCTCGCTCAGCTCGCCGAGGTCGCCGGCTGCCTCGGCAAGGTCGGCCAGCCGGTCCAGAGCGGTCTCGTTGCCCTGATCGGCCAGCTCGCGCAGGCTCTCCCGATCGACATTCATGTCTGCCATGACGCCATGCTGCAACCCTGCCCCAGGGGAAGGGTCAAGTGGAACGATGGCCGGGTGATCACCATCGGGCAGCTGGCCGGGTACGTCGGGGTGTCGGTCAAGACCATCCGCGTCTATCACGACAAGGGGCTGTTCCCCGAGCCCGACCGCGATGCGTCCGGCTACCGGCGGTACGGCGCGAACGACGCCATCGAGCTGATCAAGATCCGCACCCTCGCCGAAGCCGGCGTCCCCCTGGCCCGTATCCGGGACCTGAGATCAGCGACCGACGAGGAGTTCCAGCAGGCGCTACGCGAGATCGACGAGGAGCTCACCACGCGTATCCGTGGCCTGCGGGCAACGCAGGGGCGCCTGCACCAGCTCGCCGCCGGGCGACTGTCACCGCTGCCCGGCGAGGTCGGTGCCCATCTGAAGCGCCTCGCTCGCTGGGGATTCACGTCTCGGTGGGTGGAGCTGCAACGCGACCTGTGGATCCTCGTGTTCGCCACCCACCCGGACCGCGCGATCACGCTGTTTCACGACCAAGCCGAGTCCCTTGCCGACCCGGCGCTGCGGCAGCTCTTCCTCGACTACGACCACGCGCACGATCTGAACGCCGACGATCCCCGCATCGACGACCTCGCCCGCCGGATCTCCGAGGCGACCCGGGAACGGTACAGCCCCGACGAACTGCCCGAGCTGGACGCGGCCTCCGAGATCCCCGCCCTCATCCAGGGCACGGTCAACGACTCGTCCCCGGCATGGCAGCGGCTCGACACGCTCATTCGCGCACAACTGAACGCATGACTCGACGCATGGCGTCAATCACCCGCGGGATGGGACGGGGGCCTGCGCAGCAGCCACTGCGCGAGCGTCCGGCGCGGGGGCCGCACCACGACGCGGCCGTGGGCTGGCCCGCAGCTCGGGCGACGAGCCGGGGCCGGGGCGCTTCCCGGCGGGCGAGATCTCTCCCGACATGCTTCCGTCCTGGTCGTGTCGAAGTCCTGTCGAACGTCTCCGCCGTCTCCGCGCGGGTGCAGACAGCGGCGCGAGTGGAAGACTAAAGCTATATCGCGATATAGATCCGGGCCAAGCCCCATCGCGGAGAGGCGATGGCGAGCGTCGATTCACAGCATGCGGCCTCCATCGTGCCGAGGCCCGGTCGCGGCAACAACCGCATCCCAGAGGCCAGTTCCCTGCGGCCGTCTATCCGCGGTCCGGGCTTGGTGTGGCAGGGCTGTCCGGGGTCGTCGGTTCGGCGCTCGCTTCGGCGTTCGGCTCGGCGCTCGTGTAGAGGATGTCGCGGGCCTGCTCCGTGGCGCGGGCGAGGCTTTCGGCGACGAAGTCGAGGAAGCGGGCGACGTTCTCCAGGCGGACAGCGGCCGGGGTGCCGGGGCCGAGGATGCCGACACCCTGCCGTGAGATCTCGACCTGCTGGGTGAGGGCGCGGACGCTGGCGGCCATCGACTGGTACCAGAGGCTGTCGTCGATGACGTAGCGCTCCCGGCGGCGTTCGTCGCGTTCCCTGCGGACGAGGGACTGGCTCTCCAGGAAGGCGATCGATTTGGAGATGGACGCCGGGCTGACCTGAAGACGCTGGACCAGTTCGGCGGCGGTCATGCTGCCGGAATCGGTGGTGAGGAGGCAGACCATCACCCGCGCCATCATCTTGTTGGACAGCCCCGATTGCATCATGACGGTGGTGAACCGCTCTTCGTACTCGGCCACGGCCTCGGGGTCGCGGCCATGCGGCAGGGCGGCCGGCTCCGCCCCCCGGGACGAGGCGGATTTGCGCCGGTGGGCGCGGCGCTCGGTGGCGCGGTGGGCCAGGTCGGCGCGGTAGCCGGTGGGGCCGCCGTTGCGCATCACCTCACGTGTGATCGTCGAGGTCGGACGCTCCAGGCGGCGGGCGATCTCGGCGTAGGGGAGGTTGTCGGCCAGCCCCAGCGCGATCTGCTGACGGTCCTTCTGGGTGAGCCTGCCGCCCGGCATCGCGCCCTCCTTCATGTTGTCCGATGCTCCACAGCATAGCGTTCACGCGCAATCCATTGCAACGTTCGGTGAGCCCAAGTTGCATTACATTCAGGACCATCGCAACGATTAATGGTCTTCTACCTGCATAGATAGAGATTCCATGCAACGATTCCGTTGCCAGTTTCTTGAACGCAACGTAGCTTTTCCAATGTCGGAAACAACGAGTCGCAAGGAGAGCACGATGCCGAAGTTCGAGACCCCCGCCCCGATCGCCGCCGTCCTGGACATCCCCGCGGGGCGAGTCCAGATCATCGCCGCCGATCGCGCCGACACCGCGGTCGAGGTCCGGCCCACCAACGCCTCGAAGAGCCGTGATGTGAAGGCGGCGGAGCAGACCACCGTCGGATACGCCGACGGAGCCCTGCGGATCGAGGTGCCGGTGAAGAACCAGTACCTCGGCCCCTCCGGATCCATCGAGGTGACCGTCCAACTCCCCGCCGGTTCCCGCGTCGAGGCGAAGGCGGTGAGCACCGAATTCCGGGCCGTCGGCCGCCTCGGCGACATCGCCTTCGACGGCGCGTACCGCCAGATCAAGATCGATGAGGCCGCCAGCGTCCGCCTCACCGCGATCGACGGCGACGTCGAGGTCGGCCGGCTCAACGGACCCGCGGAGATCAGCACCGCGAGGGGCGACATCCGGATCGCCGAGGCCGTGCGCGGCAAGGTCGTGCTGAGCACCCAGCAGGGCGACATCTCGGTCACCGCCGCCGCCGGGGTCTCGGCCTCCCTGGACGCCGGTACCGCCTACGGCCGCATCAGCAACGGCCTCAAGAACGCGGGCATCGCCGAGCTCGACATCCACGCGACCACCTCCCAGGGCGACATCGCCGCCCGCGGCCTCTGACCCCGCAACCTCTGACCCCGCAACCTCTGATCCGCGGCTTCCAGAAGGAGCACCCCTCATGACCAGCTTGGCCATCGCGGCGAACGGGCTGCGCAAGTCCTACGGCGACAAAGTCGTCCTCGACGGCATCGACCTGGCGGTGCCGGCCGGCACCGTCTTCTCCCTCCTCGGCCCGAACGGCGCCGGCAAGACCACCGCCGTCAAGATCCTCTCCACCCTCATCAGCGCCGACGGCGGCGAGCTGCACGTCGCCGGCCACGACCTCGCGACCGACCCACAGGCGGTGCGGGCCGCGATCGGTGTCACCGGGCAGTTCTCCGCCGTCGACGGGCTGATCACCGGTGAGGAGAACATGCTCCTCATGGCGGACCTGCACCATCTCTCCAAGCGCGAGGGGCGGCGGGTCACCACCGAGCTGCTGGAGCGGTTCGACCTGGTCGAGGCCGCGAAGAAGCCCGCCGCCAGCTACTCCGGCGGCATGAAGCGCCGCCTGGACATCGCCATGACGCTGGTCGGCAGCCCGCGGATCATCTTCCTCGACGAGCCGACCACCGGCCTCGACCCGCGCAGCCGCCACAACATGTGGGGCATCATCCGCGAGTTGGTCTCCGACGGCGTCACCGTCTTCCTCACCACCCAGTACCTGGACGAGGCCGATGAACTCGCCGACCGCATAGCGGTCCTGAGCGACGGCAAGATCGCCGCCGAGGGCAGCGCCAATGAGCTGAAGCGGCTCATCCCCGGCGGGCACATACGGCTGCGCTTCGCCGACCCGGCCGCCTACCAGTCCGCCTCCGTCGCCCTGCGCGAGGTGACACGGGACGACGAGGCGCTGTCGCTGCAGATCCCCAGCGACGGCAGCCAGCGTGAACTGCGCTCCATTCTCGACTGGCTGGACTCGGCCGGCGTCGAGGCCGACGAGCTGACCGTGCACACCCCCGACCTCGACGACGTGTTCTTCGCGCTGACCGGCCTGACCGGCTCCACCGTGCCCACCCAGAACAACCAGCTCAAGGAGAACGTCCGATGAGCGCCCTCTCGCTTGCCGTCCGCGACTCGGCCACGATGCTGCGCCGCAACCTTCTGCACGCCCGCCGCTACCCGTCGCTGACCCTGAACCTGCTGCTCACACCGGTCATGCTGCTCCTGCTCTTCGTCTACCTCTTCGGCGACACGATGAGCGCGGGCATCGCCGGAAGCGGCGCCGACCGCTCCGACTACATCGCCTACGTCGTCCCCGGCATCCTGCTGATGACCATCGGTTCCACTGTCATCGGGGCCGCGGTGTCCGTCGCCACCGACATGTCCGAGGGGATCGTCGCCCGCTTCCGCACCATGGCCATCCATCGCGGATCCGTGCTCATCGGGCATGTCATCGGCAGCGTGATGCAGTCCATCGCCAGTGTGGTCCTCGTCGGCGCCATCGCCGTGGCCATCGGCTTCCGCTCCACGGACGCCACCGCCCTGGAGTGGCTCGCGGCGTTCGGACTGCTGGTGCTCTTCGCCCTGGCCCTCACCTGGATCGCGGTCGGGATGGGCATGGCCAGCCCGAACGCCGAAGCCGCCAGCAACAGCGCGATGCCACTGATCCTGCTGCCGCTCATCTCCAGCGCCTTCATCCCGATCGACTCGATCCCGGGCTGGTTCCAGCCCATCGCCGAGTACCAGCCGTTCACCCCGGCCATCGAGACCCTGCGCGGTCTGCTGCTGGGCACCGAAATCGGCCACAACGGGTGGCTCGCCCTCGCCTGGTCGATCGGCCTGACCGCGCTCGGCTACCGCTGGTCGACGGCGTCGTTCAAGCGCGACCCGAAGTAACCGGCATGAGCCCGCGGGCCATCTCCCGCACCATCTCCCGCACCTCGTCCCACCCGGGGCGGCGTCCACCGACACCTTGTCGCGGACGCCGCCCCGTCGGCGTTCCCGCCATCAGCCGGGTGCCCTCGGAAGAGGCGTGAAGGGCCGTGAAGGCCATGCCACTGTGGGGCCCGGAGACGGCCCTGCCTACCCTGATTCGGCTGATTCTTTTCGACGACATGTTCGGTAACCCGAGCTGACCAGGAGTGCACCATGGCCACCTCCACCGATGTGGAGCCCCGCCCGGCGGAGGCCCCCACGGGAGGCCGTCTGCGGACCTGGCTGCTGCAGGGCCTGTCCGATATGGCCAAACAGCAACCCGGACCGCATGCCCAGGTCCCCGAGGGGCACCGGGGGCAGCGGTGGTGGCGGGTGATGTGCCTGACCGGCGTGGACTATTTCTCCACGCTCGGCTACCAGCCCGGCATCGCCGCCCTCGCCGCCGGGCTGCTGTCCCCCATCGCCACCGTCGTGCTGGTGGCCGTGACTCTGGCCGGGGCGCTGCCGGTGTACCGGCGGGTGGCCAAGGAGAGCCCGCATGGCGAGGGGTCGATCGCGATGCTGGAGCGGCTGCTGTCGTTCTGGAAGGGCAAGCTCTTCGTCCTGACGCTGCTGGGGTTCGCGGCCACCGACTTCCTGATCACCATCACCCTCTCGGCCGCCGACGCCTCCACCCACCTGGTGGAGAACCCGCACTTCACCAGCGCGCTGCACGGCCATGAGGTGGCGATCACGCTGGGGCTGGTGGCCCTCCTCGGCGCCGTCTTCCTCAAGGGCTTCATGGAGGCCATCGGGGTGGCGGTGGTGCTCGTCGGCGGCTACCTGGCGCTGAACGCGGTCGTCGTGATCGTCGGGCTGTGGCATGTGGCCACCGCGTCCCACGTGGTCACCGACTGGTCGCGGGCGCTGACCGCCGAGCACAGCAACCCGCTGGTCATGGTCGGTCTGGCGCTGGTGGTGTTCCCCAAGCTCGCGCTCGGCCTGTCCGGGTTCGAAACCGGTGTGGCCGTCATGCCCCATGTGGACGGCGGCCCCGGCGACACCGAGGAGCGTCCCACCGGGCGGATCCGGGACACCCGGAAGCTGCTCACCACCGCCGCCGTGATCATGAGCGTCTTCCTGATCACCACGAGCTTCATCACCACCGTGCTCATCCCGCAGGACGAGTTCAAGGCCGGCGGCCAGGCCAATGGACGGGCCCTCGCCTACCTCGCGCACCACTACCTGGGGTCCGTCTTCGGCAGCGTCTACGACGCCGCGACCATCGGCATCCTGTGGTTCGCGGGCGCCTCGGCCATGGCCGGACTGCTCAACCTCATGCCCCGCTATCTGCCCCGCTACGGCATGGCCCCGCACTGGGCCCGGGCGGTGCGTCCCATGGTGCTCGTCTTCACTCTGATCGCCTTCCTGGTCACCTGGCTCTTCGACGCCGATGTGGACGCCCAGGGCGGCGCCTACGCCACCGGGGTGCTGGTCCTGATGACCTCCGCCGCGGTCGCCGTCACCATCGCCGCCCGCCGGGCCGGGCAGCGGGGCTGGACCATCGGCTTCGGCGTGATCTCGGTCGTCTTCGTCTACACCACGGCGGTCAACGTCGTGGAACGCCCCGACGGCGTCAAGATCGGCGCCTGTTTCATCGCCGGCATCATCGCGGTGTCCCTGCTGTCCCGGCTCGCCCGTGCCTTCGAGCTACGGGTCACCGACATGGACCTGGACGACCTGGCCGAGCGCTTCGTCCGTGACAGCGCCACCCGCCGCATACGGTTCATCGCCAACGAGCCGGACCGCCGGGACGTGGCCGAGTACCGCGACAAGATCCAGCAGATCCGAGCCGACAACGACATCCCGGACGACGAGGACCTGATCTTCGTCGAGGTCACCGTCCGCGACCCGTCCGACTTCGAATCGGCGCTGCGCGTGCACGGCGAGGTGCTGCACGGCCGCTACCGCGTCCTGACCCTCGACGGCTCCAGCATCCCCAACTCGCTGGCCGCGCTGCTGCTGCACGTACGGGATGTGACCGGGTGCAGGCCGCATATCTACTTCGAGTGGACCGAGGGCAGCCCCTTCGCCCAGTTCCTGCGGTTCTTCCTGTTCGGCCAGGGAGAGGTCGCCCCCGTCACCCGGGAAGTGCTGCGCGAGGCCGAACCCGACCGGGCCCGGCGGCCCCATGTCCACGTCGGCTGAGTGCCAGGGTTGCCCTTCGTCGCGTACCGCACCCGGCCGCCATTCCGCGTTCCCCGGCGCACCATGGAAGTGCGGAGCGCATGATCGCGGCCGAGCCGACAGGAGCCCGCCGATGGCGCGTGGACGATTGCGGATCCACCTCGGGGCCGCCCCCGGGGTCGGCAAGACGTACGCCATGCTCCAGGAGGGCCGGCGGCTGCACACGCAGGGCGCCGACGTGGTCATCGGCCTGGTCGAGCCGCACGGGCGGCGGCTGACGGCGGCTCTGGCCGAAGGTCTGGAGACCGTCCCCCGGCACACCCTGGTCCACCGGGGTACGGCCTTCACCGAGATGGACCTCGACGCCGTCCTGGCCCGCCGCCCCCAAACTGCCCTGGTCGATGAGCTGGCCCACACCAACGTCCCGGGGTCGCGCAACACCAAGCGCTGGCAGGACGTGGACGACCTCCTCGACGCCGGGATCGACGTCGTCACCACGCTCAACATCCAGCACCTGGAGTCGCTGAACGACGTCGTACGGCAGATCACCGGCGTCACCCAGCACGAGACGCTGCCCGATGAGGTGGCGCGCCGCGCCGACCAGATCGAGCTGGTCGACCTGCTGCCCGAGACGCTGCGCCGCCGTCTGGTGCACGGCGATGTCTATCCGCAGGACCGTGTCGAGGGCGCCCTCACCCACTACTTCCGGCTGGGCAACCTGACCGCGCTGCGGGAGCTGGCCCTGCTGTGGCTGGCCGACCGCGTCGAAGAGGGGCTGCAGCGCTACCGCGCCGAGCACGGCATCACCGCCCCCTGGGAGACCCGGGAGCGCATCATGGTCGGCCTGACCGGCGGTCCCGAGGGCGAGACCCTGATCCGCCGCGCCGCCCGCATCACCACCCGGACCCCCGGCAGCGAGCTGCTGGCCCTGCATGTCGTCCCCGGCAACGGGCTCGCCCAGCCGAACCACCCGGGCGTTCTGTCCGGGCAGCGGGGTCTCGTGGAGTCGCTGGGCGGCAGCTACCACCAGACGGTCGGCGAGGACATCCCCGAGGCGCTGCTGCGGTTCGCCGAGGACGAGAACGTCACCCAGATCGTGCTCGGTGCCAGCCGACGAGGCCGGTTCTCGCTGTTGCTGCGGGCGGGTGTGGGGCAGCGGACCATCCACCGGTCCGGGCCCATCGACGTCCACATCGTCACCCATGAGCAGGCGGCGAAGGGCCCCTCCCTCCGGCTGCCGCAGCCGACGCGCGGCACCGGCCCGGCGCGGCTGTGGTCGGCGCTGGCCGGATCCGCGGTGCTGCTGCCCCTGCTGACCCTGCTCCTGATCGCCCTGCGCGACCGGATGGGCCTCCCCGGTGCCCTGGTGATCTACATGCTGGCCGTCGTGCTGACCGCCCTCGTCGGCGGCGTCCTGCCCGCGCTGGTCACCGCCGCGGCGGCGGGGCTGCTCGCCGACTACTACTTCACCCGGCCCCTGCATTCACTGGACGTCGTCCACACCATCGACGTCGTGGCGCTGGCCGTCTTCCTCGCCGCCGCGTGGCTGGTCGGCACAGCGTCCGGAGCCGCCGCCCGCCAGACCGGTCAGGCCCGGCGCGCCACCTCCGAAGCCCGGGTCCTGAGCCGGCTGGCGGCCGCCATGATGCGCGGACAGGACCTCCCGGCCCTTCTCGAACAGGTGCGCGAGAACTTCTCCCTGACCTCGGTCAGCCTGCTGGAACGCGGGCCGGACCACACCCGCGAGCCGGACCACACCCGCGAGCCGGAACCCGCCCACGGTCCGGAACCCGCCCCCGAGCCGCACCACGCCCGCGAGCCGCACTGGTACGTCGTCGCCAGCACCGGCGAACGGCCACCCGAGCGCCCCCACCAAGGCGACGTGGAAGTTCCCATCGGCGACCGCCTCACCCTGGCCGCCTACGGCCACGGACTCAGCGGCGACGACCAGCGCGTCCTCTCCGCATGCGCCACGCAGATCGGCATCGCCCACACCCACGGCGCACTCACCCGCCACGCCGCCGAAACGGACACCCTGGCCGCCGCCGAACGCACCCGCGCCTCGCTGCTCCTCACCGCGAGCCACGATCTGCGGGCCCCGCTGCGTTCGGCCGAAGACGCCCTCGTACACCTGCGCGACCTCCAGCCCACCGGCCCGTCCCGGGAGGCGATCCGCTTCCTGGCCTCCGCCCGCTCATCGGTGCGCCGCGCCGCCCAGCTCGTCACCGACCTGGACGACCTGAGCCGGCTGCACGCCGGAGCCCTGGACCTCTACCTCCGGCCGGTCGACCTCGACGAGGCACTGACCGCCGCGCTGGACGACCTCGGCACCAGCGGCCGCACCATCGCCCTCCACCTGCCGGAACAGCTCCCGTACGTCATCGCCGACGCCGCCCTCCTCACCCGGGTCCTCACCGCGCTGGGAGCCGACGCACTGCGCCACAGCACCCCCGACACCCCGCCGACCCTCACCGCCGAGGCCCGGCCGGAACGGCTCACGGTCCGCATCACGGACGGAACCACCTCGGAGCCGAACGGTTCCCGGGCCGACAGCCTGCCCCTACGGCTCTCCCGCGACCTCACCGAGGCCATGGGCGGCACCCTGAACCACACCAGCCGCCGCGCCTTCGCGGTCACGCTCACTCTCCCGACCTCAACGCACCGGCCGGGACGCTGACGGGCTCACCGCCGCGCGTGGCGGATCGTCAGTCGTCCGAATCCCATGGTCCCGGAGACGCGGATCCTCGGCCCGCCGGGGCCGGAGTGCCGCCGGGGCTTGTAGCGCGTGTCCTTCCACCCGGTGTGCAGATCCTCGAGGTCGACGATCGCGTCGCGCGGCACCGTGATCTTGGCTCTGCCGGTGCCGAGTTGCAGCTCGATGTCCACGACCGGATGTTCGATGACCGCCCGGGACAGGTCCAGGCGCACCCTTCCGAACGCGGACGCGACCTTGAGGACCCGAGGCACCCGCCATGCGCCGCGCCGCTTGATCCGTCCACCGGCGGCGGCAATCGTGGACGTGGTGCCCGCGTTCTCCTCCGGGAGCGAGGCCAGAGCCGACACAAGTTCGCCGCGCGTCTTGGCGGTGAGCACCTGGTGGAGGCGTTCGTCCATGTCCTCGTGCGAGATGTGCCCCTCGGCGTACGCCTCCTGCACGCGCTGTACGGCCGCGTCGCGGTCGTCTTCGCTGACCAGTAACGGCGGGTCTTCCGGCAGAGAAGTCACCGTTTCACTCTACTGGCGCGGCGACAATACGCGGATGAGTCAGCCGGTTTGTGATCGCGTCAGCGCTTCGTTAGCGGAGCGCTAATGGAACGGTAGCGGCCACCGGCAAGCTGAGTTGCACACCGAGCGAAACATCGCCGGGAGCACTGCACCACTGATGACGAAGAAGGTCTTCCCATGCTTATCAGCCGCCCCCGGGTCCGTATGTTCGCCGGTGCCAGTCTGTTGGTGACTGCCGCGATGTTCGCCACCGCTTGCCAGTCGGACGAGACGAGTAGCGGGTCCAGTGACTCGTCTGCCTCCGCCAAGGCCACGACCGGGGCCGCGGGCGATGCCGCGGGCGACAAGGACACCGCCGCCGACTCGTCGGCCAAGACCCCCGGCGCGAAGGACAAGGGAGCCCAGGACGGCTCCGGTGCCGACACGGGCAACGGCGAGCGCGGCAAGGTCGGGCAGGTGTGCGGGGCCAACGACATTTCCTGGAGCACTCGGGAAGAGACGCAGGCCGGCGGATACATCCTGGTCATGGCGAAGGCCAAGGCGGGGATCACCTGTGTGCTGCCCGCCGCGCTTCCCACGGTGGCCTTCGGGTCGGACGGCACCGAGGCGGGTCCCGCGGAGCAGTCCGTGGGACCGGCGGTCACGCTGAGCGGGGGAACTACCGCCTATGCCGGGGTGAACCCGAAGACCACCGGGGACAACAACGGCAAGGAACTGGACAGCATCATCGTCGCCGTCGGTGACAAGGACCCCAACCCGGTCTCCCTGCCGGTCGGCACCATCAAGGTCGACAAGCCCATCGTCACCAACTGGCACACCTCCGCGGCGGACGCTGTCCCCTTCGACGGCGGAACGGACCAGTGACGGTACGCGCTCGCGGGGCATCGCCACCCTCTCACTTAGCCGTAACGACATTAGGAGTTCGTAGATGCTTCGCAAACGGTCACGTCTGATCGCCGCCCCGATCGCGGCTGTCGCCCTGACCCTGACCATCGCCGGTTACCAGGCCAGTGCGGCCGGGTCGTCGCCCTCGGGCGGCGCGGACCGGTCCGGCAAGGTCAGCGAGGCGGCGGGCCCGTGTCTGGCCGACGCCACGACGCTGGTCGGCGATCTCGACGGCGACGGCCACCCGGACAAGATCTCGAATCCCGGGCACACCGGAACCAAGATGACCATCCAGTGGGGCGCCGCGGACGGCACGTTCGGCGCGAAGCACGCCGTCAGCGAACTTCTCGGCGCGAAGAAGGGGGAGGTCGCGACCGCCGCGGTCGCCGACTTCCAGAACGACGGCACCCTGGGCATGGTCGTCAACATCGTCAAGCCGGCCGACGGAGACGACCCCTCGACCGCGCGCGTCGCGGAATACCGCCCCGGCCCGCTCGCACGGACGAACCTGAGCTCCGCCGACGCCCGGCACTCCGACATCGGCGACCAGGGCGAGGTCCAGCAGCTTCGGATCGCCAACTACGGCGACGACCCGTACCCGGACCTCGCGATCCTCAACAACCCCGGTGACGGGCAGCTGGATCGGGACGTGCGCCTGTCGACCGCGGGCAGCGGCCCGGGGGACTTCGACTACGCGATGAAGGAGAAGTACGGGGAGTTCGGCAGCACGGCCGAGCCGCCCGCCATGCCCGGCGACGGCTGGAAGCACTTCTACAAGCCCTGCTCCTGACCCCGGCCCTGCTCCTGACCCCAGCCCGGCGCCGCCGATCCTCCGGGCATCGGCGGCGCCGGGCTGCTTCACGCACTCTCCCGGGCCAGGGACCGGGATCGGGCCCGGTCCCGTCCACCGATCGGTGGACCGGAAGTTCAACCGGGCACCTCTGTCGGCCAACCGCGTCGGCCAGCAACGCTTTTGGCCATGAACTCATTCACTGTGCGCATGGCGCGTTGGAGCGCTCAGCACCCCTGGCGGGCCATCGTCGGCTGGCTGGTGTTCGTGGTGCTGTGCCTGGGGATCGGCAGTGCCGTCGGCACACACAGCGCGACCACGGCCGATTACCGGGTCGGCGAGGCCGGGCGGGCGGAGGCGATGGCCGCCGAGGGGGGTCTGGAGCGCAGGGCCGCCGAGCAGGTGCTGATCTCTTCCCGGTCGGGACCCTTCGACCGGGACGCGGCCGAGGCCGCCGCCGAGGACCTGACCGCCCGGATGAAGCGGCTGCCCGAGGTCGCGGGCGTCGCCGACCCGCTGCTGTCCGAGGATCGCCGGATCCTCATGGTCGAGGTGGCTCTGAAGGGCGAGGAGCGGGACGCCAAGGACAAGGTCGACGCGCTGGCCGGACAGACCGACGCCGTGGGAAAGGCGTATCCGGGGCTGCGGCTGGAGGAGACCGGGAGTCCCTCCATCAGCAAGGGAGTCGACCAGCAGCGCGGTGACGACCTGGCGCTCTCCGAGAAGATCACGCTCCCCATCACCCTGATCACCCTGTTGGTCGTCTTCGGATCCGTGACCATGGCGGGGGTGCCGCTGCTGCTCGCGCTGTCGTCCATCGCGGCGGCCGTCGGGCTTTCGATGGTGGCCTCACACCTTTCCCCCGACGCCGGGGTCGGCACGAACGTCATCCTGATGATCGGCCTCGCGGTCGGCGTCGACTACACGCTCTTCTACCTCAAGCGGGAGCGCGAGGAGCGCGCCCGCTCGGGCGACCGGCTGAGCTCCGAGGCGCTGGTGGAAATGGCCGCGGCGACCTCCGGCCGGGCCGTCGTGATCTCCGGACTCGCGGTCGTGGCCTCCACCGCGACGCTGTATCTCGCCTCCGACGTCATCTTCTCCTCACTCGCCACCGGCACGATCGTGGTCGTCATGGTCGCGGTGGCCAGTTCGCTGACGGCGCTGCCCGCGATGCTCGTCAAGCTCGGACAGCGGGAGGAGCGCAGGGCGCGGCGCCGTGCTGAGCGAGGAAAGCCCGCGCGCCGGACCCGGGGCGACAGCGGTGGCCGCATATGGGCCGCCCTGCTGCGCCCCGCGAGCCGGCACCCCCTGGCCACCCTGTGCGTCTCGGTTCTCGCCCTGCTCGCGCTCGTCACCCCGTTGGCCGGGCTGAAGATCACGGAGATGAGCCGGGACACCCACTCCCGTGACATCGCCGCCATGCGGGTGTACGACCGGCTCAACGCGGCGTTCCCGGAGCAACGGGTCACCCACCAGGTCGTCGTACGTGCCGACGCCGCGCGCTCCGGCGAGGTCGGCGGGGCGCTGCGCGAGCTGGCCCGGCGCGCCGACGCCGACCCGCTGTTCGCCGGCGCCTCGCGCATCCGGACCTCCGCCGACCACCGGCTCAGTGTGCTCGAGCTGAAGGTGCCGTACCTGGGCAACTCCGACCAGGCCTACGACTCCCTCGACCACCTGCGCGAGGACTACCTGCCCGCCACCGTCGGCCGGGTCGAGGGGGCGGAATTCGGAGTGAGCGGGGACGTCGCCCGGTACGCCGACTATCCCGCTCACCAGAACAGCAAACTCCCCCTGGTCCTCGGGGCGTTGTTGCTGGTGACCTTCGCGATGACGACGTACGCGTTCCGCTCGGTGGTGCTGGGCCTGATCGGTGTCGTACTGAATCTGCTGTCCGCGGCGGCGGCGCTCGGACTGCTCGTCCTGGTCTTCCAGAACACCTGGGCCGAGGGGCTGTTGGACTTCCACTCCACGGGTTCGATCGGATCGCGCGTACCGCTGTTCCTCTTCGTGATCCTCTTCGGGCTCTCGATGGACTACCAGGTGTTCGTGGTGAGCCGGATCAGGGAGGCCGTCCTCGCGGGCGTGTCCACGCGGCAGGCCGTACTCGAGGGGATCCGCAGGTCGGCGAGTGTGGTGACGAGTGCGGCGGTGGTGATGACGACCGTCTTCGTGAGTTTCGTCTTCCTGCACATCATCGAGATGAAGCAGATCGGCTTCGTCCTCGCGGCGGCCGTGCTGCTCGATGCCTTCATCATCCGGATCATGGTCCTGCCGTCGGCGATGCTGCTGCTCGGTGAGGCGAGCTGGTGGCCCTCGCGGACGGCGGGGCGAACGGCGGCGGCCTCGGCTCATCCGGCCGACGGGCAACCGGTGGTCGACGTACGTTGATCGGTATGACCGCTCTCGCGAACCCCTTGGCCGACACCTTCTGGGCCACTTCGCTGCGCCGGTGGAACGCCGTGTGCTGGGGCCTGTTCGCC
This sequence comes from Streptomyces sp. 11-1-2, assembly GCF_003595545.1. Lineage (NCBI taxonomy): Bacteria > Bacillati > Actinomycetota > Actinomycetes > Kitasatosporales > Streptomycetaceae > Streptomyces > Streptomyces sp. 11-1-2. The sequence goes on along the minus strand of NZ_CP022545.1, from coordinate 5,996,072 downwards.
GCGATGGCCGTCGGGCTGGTGACGACGGTTCCGGCCGGGGGGAGCAAGTACCAGGCGATCGCGCTTCTGGGCTGCGTGGTGCTGTGCTACGCGGTGCTCGACCGCTTCCCGGGGAATCCCGTCGTACGTCCGCGGGTCTATCTCTCGGTGCTCGTGCTCGCGCTCGGCGGGCTGGCCTATCTGGGCAGCAGCTATGCGGCGCTGTTCATGGTGACGCTGCCGCACTACTGGATGTTCGGGCGCACTCCGCGGGCCTCGATGGGGTTCCTCGGGCTGGCCACCGGTGCCACGCTGGCCGGGAGCCTGGTCCGGCAGGGCTGGTCGGCGGAGTTCTTCGGCGAGACCCTGATGTCCACCCTGATCGTGGTCGCGGTGGGCGTACTGATCGGCCTGTGGGCACACTCGGTCGTCGCGCAGAGCAGTGAACGGGCCCGGCTGATCGAGGAGTTGGAGCGGACACAGGCACAGCTCTCCGAGGCACACCAGCGACAGGGCGCGGCGGACGAACGGGAACGCATCGCACGCGACATCCACGACACGCTCGCGCAGGGCTTCGCGTCGATCATCGTGCTCGCGGAGGCGGCCCAGGCGGGCATTCACCACAATCCGGCGACCAGCGCCCAGCAACTGCGGTCGATCGAGTCCACGGCCCGGGAAAACCTCGCCGAGGCGAGGGAGTTGGTCGGCTCCGTGGGGCAGCCGGGTCCGGGCCAGGTGGCGGCCGGTTCGGTGGCGCGGACGCTGCGCCGTACGCTGGACCGCTTCGCGGAGGACACCGGGCTGGCGGTGGACGCCGACCTGGCAGACCTGGAGTGCGATCAGCAGACCCGTATCGCGCTGCTGCGCTGCACCCAGGAGTCCCTGGCCAACGTGCGCAAACACGCACACGCGTCCATGGTCGGCGTGGTACTGGTACGGCGTCCGCACGGAGTGGAGCTGGAGATCACCGACGATGGGACCGGGTTCCGGGTGGGGGAGTCGACCGGCTTCGGACTCGACGGCATGCGCAAGCGACTGGCTGAGCTGGGCGGGAGGCTCACGGTGACGAGTTCGGTGGGCGACGGGACACGGATCCTGGCGATGATCCCCATGGCAAGCGAGGTGGAGGCATGAGCGAGGAAGGTCTGCGCATCGTCGTGGTGGACGATCACACCGTGATGCGGGCCGGAGTGATCGCCCTGCTCGCCGCCGAGGACAGCATCGAGATCGTCGGCGAGGCGGGCGACGGACGCGTGGCACTCGATCTCGTCGAGCGGTACGACCCCGACGTGGCGCTGGTCGATCTGCGGATGCCCGTGCTCGACGGGGTGGCGACGACGACGGAGATCGTCGCCCGGTATCCGCGTACGCGGGTGCTGATCCTGACCACGTACGACACCGACACCGAGATCGAGCGCGGAGTGGAGGCCGGTGCCATCGGCTATCTGCTCAAGGACACCACCCGTGAGCAGCTCGTCGACGCCATCCACGCGGCGGCCCGGGGCGAGACGGTGCTCGCTCCCCGGGTCGCCGAGAAGCTGGTCGCGCGGATGCGGCGACCCGTTCAGGAGCCGCTGACCGACCGCGAGACCGAGGTCCTGGGCGCCGTGGCGGACGGTCTCACCAACGCCGAGATCGGACGACGTCTCGTGATCGCCGAGGCCACGGTGAAGACGCATCTGCTGCGCCTGTTCGCCAAGCTCGATGTGAACGACCGGACGAGGGCGGTGGTGGTGGCCATGGAACGGGGGCTTCTGCGGCGGCCTTAGGGGCGTATGACGCGGCGGCGGCCATAGCGGCGTACTGGCCACTGGTGCGCGACAGGGACGGGGGCCTCACCGCTCGTCGGGCGTTGCCCCGGGAATGCGCTTCCGGTAGTGGATCCGGTCGTACGCGCCGTCCTGGCGGCGCTCGGTCACCTCGTACCCGTACCTCGGGTAGATCTCCTGGTTCTCCCACATGTGGGCGTTGGTGTAGAGCCGGATCTCCGGGAGGCCGAGAGCGCGTGCGTGCAGCTCGGCGAAGGCGAGCAGGCGCCTGCCCACGCCCTGCCGGTGCGCGTCCGGGTGTACGGCGATGCTCTCCAGGACGAGATGGTCGGGCTCGGCCACCAACACCAGTACCCCCACGACCGGGTCGCCGGTGAGGAAGACGCGCCCCGCCGCGATGTCGGCCGCGTGGTCCGCGTCCATCGGCGCGGGGCGGACGCCGATCCGGGCGACGTAGGGGCGGTATGCCGCGTCGGTGACGGCCTCCACCGCGTCAACGTCGGCCGCGGTCGCAGGGCGGACGTGGCTGCGGTTGTCCATGCCCCACAGTTTGGCGCACGGCTCAGCCCGGCTGGGCCTGGGTGCCTCGTTGGGTCTGGGCCACCCACTCCGGCGCCGGCGCGGCGTCGTCGTACGCGTCGTGCCAGTTCCACCATTCGTACGGCGGGGTCTTGGGGTAGTCCTTCGGCGAGTCCTCCCACTCCTCCTGCCGCCCGAGCGCCGTCATGTCGAGGTAGCTCCAGGTGCTCCCCAGCGCCTCGTCACCGCGGGCGTTGATGAAGTAGGTGCGAAATACGCGGTCGCCATCGCGGATGAACGCGTTCGTGCCGTGCCACTCGTCCACGCCGAAGTCGGCGTCGAAGTCGTCGGTGATCGTGTACCAGGGCATCGTCCAGCCCATCCGCGCCTTCACCTGCTCGATCTCCGGCTGCGGCGCGCGCGAGGCGAAGACGAGGGTGGTGTCGCGGGCGTGGAGATGAGCGAGGTGGCCCACGTGGTCGGCGACCATGGAACAGCCGCGGCAGGCGTGGTCGGGCCAGCCGTAGACGACGGGCTCGAAGAAGGCGCGGTAGAGGATCAGCTGACGACGCCCCTGGAACAGGTCGAGCAGACTCACCCGGCCCTCGGGCCCCTCGAACGCGTACTCCTTCTCCACCGCCAGCCACGGCATCCGCCGGCGCTTGGCGGCCAGTGCGTCACGGGCGCGGGTCAGCCGCTTCTCCTCCCCGAGCAGCTCCTGACGCGCGGCCTCCCACTCCTGCGGCGAAACGACCGGGGGTGTCTTCATCGTGACGTTCACCTTCCAGTTCGGTCCGAGCTCCTGCGCTGGGCCAGGGGCACGCGAGCCCGGGCGCTGCTCAGCAGGCTCCCCGCGTCCACCCTCCAGGGTCGGCCGTCACCGGCGAGGTCGCACGCCGGCACGCCGGAAATCAAACGTACGATCGATATACGGCAGTGGGTCTGCCTACTTGCCGGTGCCGACGGGGTCCACCTTGATGGCGGAGTCGGAGCCGTCGGAGACGGGGACGTTGATGCTGACGGGCAGGGAGTGCGAGTGGGTCTCGTTGGGCGGGGTGACGACGAGCGTGGTGAAGGTCTCGCCGGAGCCACCGGAGGTGTTCGGCGGGTAGTAGAGCGTGAAGCGGGTCTCCTCACCCGGCTTGACGCTCGTCTTCGGCGCCGCGAGGTCGCTGCGCTTGGCGCTCAGGGTGCCGTTCTTGCTCTTCAGGTCGACGCCGGGGAAGCCCTGGAGCGTGCAGGTGGCCGACCCGGTGTTCTTGAGGTCGACGATCAGGGTGCCCTCACCCATGCCGTGGGTGCTGCGGAACGCGAGCTGCGAGGTCGCGCAGGCATCGGAACCGGCGTTGCCGCCCCCACCGGAGCCCGAGGAACCCGAGCCGGAGGAACCGGATGAACCCGAGCCGGAGGAACCCGACGAACCCGAGTCGGAGGAGTCCGAACCGCCGGAGCTGGACGAGGCTGCGGAGGACGAGTCCCCGCCGGCATCCGCGTTGTCCTGGCACGCGGTCAGACCGAACGCGGCGACTGCGACGACCGCGGCGGCGGCGACCTTGCGTGCGTGACGAGTGGTGATGCGGTGCGACATGAGTCCCTCTGTTGTCGTGAGCGTTGCCCCCGTCCCCCGGGGCCATGACAACAAGTCTGTCCGGCCCCGCTGACGATCAACTAACGCCTTGTTAACAGGCTGACAACGCTGTGACCTCGCGCTTTGTCGCCCTGACCCCTATGGGGCGTTGTGCCCTCCATGTGCGGTCCCGGGCACGTTGCCGCGGGCCCGGGTGACGAAAACCCCGCGCCGTAGGCGGCCCCGCGTCGTTAGGATCCGGCGCATGGCCACAGCCGACCGCGCAGTTACCCATGTCCTTACGGGCTACCGGCCGAAGACCACCGCGGAATGCGTCGACCTCGAGCGGGTGCTCGGCGTTGTCGAGGCGGGCGCCCCCTGGGACCGGTCGACGCCCCTCCACATCACCGCATCCGCCCTGATCGTGCACCCCGACAGCGGCCGTGTGCTGCTGCGCTGGCACCAGCGTCACCAGTCGTGGCTGCTGGTCGGCGGGCATGGCGACCCGGGCGAGTACGACCCGCTCGCCATCGCCCTGCGGGAGGGGCGGGAGGAGACGGGTTTGCCGGATCTGGCTCCGTGGCCGGATGCGGAGGTGCGGCACCTGGTGATCGTTCCGGTTCCTGAGAACAGCCGGGAGCCGGCGCATGAGCACGCCGATGTGCGCTATGTGCTGGCCACCAGCGTTCCCGAGGCGGTGCGGCCGGAGAACCCGGATGCGCCGCTGCGCTGGCTGACGCCGGACGAGGCGCGGATGGCGATCACCGAGGCCAATGTCCTGGACACCTTGTCCCGGGTGGAGTCCCTGCTCGCGCGCTGATCAGTCCTTACTGAATGCCTGGACTACGGCGAGGCTGTCCTCGTAGACGTGGTGGCGGGTGAAGAGACCGCCTTCGAGGGTGAGATGCAGGGCGAACCGCGCACGATAGGCGCGTCCGGTGGCCCGGGCGGTCTGGCGGATCTCGCCCAGCACGACCGCGTCGTCGCCGTCGACGAGGATGCGCTCGACCTCGGTGGCCGCCTGCTCGGGCACATGGTGGCGGGCCAGCTCCCGGAAGTGGGCGGCCACGTCCGCGCGGGTGGAGCGGTGGCGAATCCACGGGGTGGCGGGGCGGCCGTGCTCGGCCTCCGGCCAGTCCAGCTTCCAGTCGCTGCGCTCGGCATACAACTCGGCGATGCGCTCGGGGTCGCCCTCACCGATGCGGCGCAGCAGTTCCGCCACCAGGGCGTGGGTGGTCGTGGGTGCGGCCGAGGACATGGTGATCCCTCCGATCGGAAACCTTGCGGGGAGCGATCACCATGCTGCCCGGGGGCGCGGCGCGGTGCGATTACGTCCCAGGTAATGCCCGCCGTGGAACGGGGTGCCGCCGACTGTTTTGTCCGGGGAGGTCAAGCCCGGCCGGACCGATTCGACCCGGGCGGACGTGGCGGCCCGGGGCGGTGGCGGCCAAGGTGGGACGGGTTGGCACAGCAGGAGGAGTAGTGGAGTAGCGGAGGGAGGATCGACGATGGCCGGTTCCACAACGTTCGATCGCGGGGAGTGGCGGACCAGGCTCGATCAGGTCACGGCCGAGCACGAGGGGGAACTCGCCACCATCGAGGTGCTGGACCCGTCGGTCGGGCATCAGTACGAGGCCGAGCGGCTGCCCTTCTCCTCCCTCAGCTACGACCCGAAGGACGACACGGTGATCGGTGCCGTCGGTGGGAGAGCGCCGCGGTATCCGGTGGTGCTGCGGCACATGGTGTGGCATCCCACCGAGGTCGACGTGGCCACGGAGGACATCCCGGAGGCGGCCGTCCGCGTCGTCGCGCCGGACGGGAGCACCACCTTGATCACCTTCTATCCGGAGGAGTCCGGGACGTAAGCGGTGAAGGGCGCTCCGCCGTCTCGCCTGGCGTACGTCAAGAGCTCGCCGCCTAGTGCCACAGCGAGATGGCCAGGCCCAGGCCGCCGAGGGCGATGGCGATCCGGAGCGGGGTTTCGGGCAGGCGGCGGACGACCAGGGGGCCGAGCCAGCTGCCGAGGAGGGCGCCGAGGCCGAGGGATACGGCGGCGGCCCAGTTCACGGGGGCGACGGCTACGTAGGCGACGGCCGCCGTCACATTCGCCGCACCGGTGGCGATGTTCTTGACGGCGTTGGTGACCGGGAGGGGCTCCGTGGCGGAGAGCGAGAGCACCGCCAGCATCAGGACGCCCGAGGCCGCGCCGAAGTAGCCGCCGTAGAGGCCGACCAGCAGGACCGCGCAGGCGAGCGGGAGGGTGGGCCGGGCGGTCTGCGCGAGGGGCCCTGAGCGGGAGGCCACGAGTCGGCGGAGCGGATCGCGGACCAGGATCAGCACCGAGCCGAGGGCGATCAGCCACGGTACGACGGTCTCGAAGGCGGAGGACGGGGTTCCCAGCAGCAGGGCGGCCCCGACCGCGCCGCCCAGCGCCGCGATGACGCCGAGCCGGAGGAGGCGGTCGCGCTGGCCGCGGAGTTCGGCGCGGGATCCCGCCGCGGTGCCGACGGTGTTGGAGAACAGGGCCACCGTGTTGGTCACATTGGCGGCCACCGGCGGCAGGCCCACCGCGAGCAGCGCCGGATAGCTGAACAGCGAGGCCAGCCCCGCGATCGAACCGGCGAGCCCGGAGGCCACCCCGGCCGACACCAGCAGCGCGGCCGAGTCGATGCCCATCCGTTCCCCCTGTTCGCCACTTCGGCGACGCCACTGTTCCTTCCGCACGTCGGCGACGTCGCTTCATACTCCAGGGGTGCTGTCTCCTATGCAAGACAGCGTTCACGTATATGGACTTAAGGGGTTGCTCGGGCCTACCAGGTCAGGGCGTCCTGCGCGGTCGTCTGCCAGTACGTGACCTGGGCGGCGCTGTCGATGTAGACCGAGCCGCCGGGCAGTTCGACGCTCGCGGGGTCCTCGCTGCCGTCGATGTACACCTCGAGCGAGTTGACCTCGCTGCCCTCCGAACCCGAGCCGTCCCCCGAGGAGGTGGTGATGCCCGCGTAGGTGCTCTCGCCCGGGGCGAGCACGACGACGGACTGCGGCTGGCTGTCCTCGTTCACCGGGGTGGCGGACTGCGCCTCCTCGCCGAACTTCAGGCCGGGGTAGCCGACCAGCTTGCAGTCCACGCCGGCCCCGTTGGTCGCCTTGAGCAGCAGGTGGTTGATCGGGTTCTTGACCTTCTGGAGGGAGAAGGCCGTCTTGTTGACGTCACAGTCGCCGATCGGCTCGTCCTCGGACGCCGCCCCGATCTTCTGGGCCTGCGTCTTCGCGTCCTTGGCGTCCGCGCTGCCCCCCTTGGCCGTCTTGTCCGCCGGGGCCGAGGCCGACGACTTCGCCTTGCCCTCGTTGTCCGAACCTCCGTCTCCGCTGCCGCCGCACGCCGCCGTCAGGCCCAGCGCGGCGACGGCCAGCATGGAGGCGGCGATGGTACGGACGGTGCGGCCGCGGCGGTAAGCGGTGACGTTCATGGTGGGTTTCTCCCTTTGGGTCGGGTCGGCGGTCCGGCCGGTGTTCCGCTCCGGCCCTCGGTACGGCTATGAGCCTGCCGTGATCCGCTGGCGTAAAGCTGCCGCCGAAACGCCGTTCCGCTAACGCGGCACTAACGCAACGGCACGGCCCCCACCTCCAGTTGGCCGACCCGCCCGTTCGCCGGTCCGTCCGTTTGTCCCGCCGCCGGACGGCGCTCCGCTGGTAACCGTTCCGCCACGCCCTGGGCCGCCTGGTCCGCCGATGCTCCCGCCGACCTAATCTAGGAGGCCGGTAGGGCCGTTCAAGACGCGGAGACAGCGCGGGAAAGGGGATCGGCGATGCCGCTGGCCACCGGGGATCCGGAATCCATAGGCGGCTACGCCCTGGTCGACCGGCTGGGGTCGGGCGGCATGGGCGTCGTCTATCTCGGGCGTTCGGCCTCGGGGCGGCAGGTCGCGCTCAAGCTGGTCCACGAGCAGTACGCGCAGGACGAGGAGTTCCGGACCCGGTTCCGGCAGGAGGTCGCGGCGGCGCGCCGGGTGAGCGGGGCGTTCACCGCACCTGTCGTCGACGCCGATCCGGAGGCCGACCGGCCGTGGATGGCCACGCTGTATGTGCCCGGGCACACCCTCTCCGAGGTCGTACGGAAGAACGGGCCCCTGGACGGGCGCACCTTGCGGACGCTCGGCCTCGGGCTGGTCGAGGCGCTGCGCGAGATCCACCGGGCCGGGGTGGTGCACCGGGACCTGAAGCCCGCCAACATCCTGATGGCCGAGGACGGGCCGCGCGTCATCGACTTCGGCATCTCCCGCGCCGTCGACAGCCAGACCCTCACCGTCACCATCGGGCGGGTGCTCGGCACCCCGCCGTTCATGTCGCCGGAGCAGCTCCGCAGTCCGCGGGACGTCACGGCGGCGTCCGATGTGTTCTCGCTGGGGTCGCTGCTGGTGTTCGCGGCGCGGGGCAGCAGCCCGTTCGAGTCCGACAGCCCGTATCTGTCGGGCTACCAGGTGATGTACGAGCATCCGACGCTGGACGAGGTCCCGGCACCGCTGCGGGGCATCGCCGAACACTGTCTGGCCAAGGAGCCGGAGGACCGGCCGAAGCTGGACGAACTGCACCATATGCTGCGTGCGCTGCCGGACTTCCCCGCGGCGGAGCGCGTCGTAACCGCCGGTGGTCCCGGGGCGGACGGTGGTCCCGGAGCAGCCGCCGCCGGGCATCCCCCCGCCTCCTCGGCCCACGCTCCCCAGACCGACTCGCGGCCCGAACCCCAGCCCCCCGGCCCACAGCCCCCCGGACCGGGACGGACCGAACCTGGGCGGGGAGCTCGGCGGCGGCTCGTCGTCACCTCCGTCGGCGTCGCGCTGGCCGTCACCGGGCTGGCCGTCGCGGCGGCGGTCTTCGCCCCGGACATGACGGATTCGTCGGGCGACGCGTCCGCCGCCTCCGCCACCGCGCCGTCCCAGAAGCCCGCGTCACTTCCCCAGGGCTGGCGGCCGTGGCGGACGGCTCTGCGGGTCGAGACCGAGGGGCCGCCGCTCGTCTACCAGCAGTCCGGATGTGTCCCGGATAACGGCCGGACCCTGTACTGCGGCGGAAACGGGTTCACGATCGCCAAGGTCGACGCCGCCACCGGTCGCGTCCTGTGGCGCTGGGGCACCCGCCCCCAGGCGGCGCGCCCGATCGGGGTGCGGGACGGAATCGCCTACGCCTACCGGGCGTCGGAGGACGGCCGGCGGTGGGTGGTGGCCCTGGACGCCGCCACCAAGCGACAGCGGTGGGAGCAGCGGATCAGCGACTCCGCGTCGGCGCAACTGTTCCGCGGCGGGCTGCTGACGCTGTCGCCGGACGGCAGTCAGCTCGTCGCCTACGGGACGTCGGGTGAGCGGCTGTGGCAGTCACCGGCGCCCCAGGGGAAGTACTGCGAGCCGACGGTGCTGGGCGGCGAACCGTACGGCCTGTGCTCACCCGTGACTTCCGACGGACTGGCCGCCGAGGGCCCGTACGACCTGCTGCGGCTCGACCCCTCCGACGGCAAGCAGCACGAACTCACCATTCTCCCGAAGAAGACGCTGACCGTCGGCGCGGCCACGGGCAAGCCACTGTTCCTGGTACCGCAGACCGCGAAGGAGGTGTACGACTCGGGGTACGAGCGCCCGTACACGTCCATGCTCCGGGTGGATCCGAGCACCGGCGAGACCAAGCGGATCCCGCTGCGGCGCCCCGTGATGGGTGAGCCGACCCTGCTGCGCGGTGCCGTCTACTTCGTCCGTGCCAACGGCACGGTCACCGCGGTGTCGGCGGACAGCGGCCGGGAGCTGTGGCAGCGGGCGACGGAGACGGAGAACCTGTCCGCGCCCGTGCTGTCCAGGCGGTACGGACAGCTTTACTTCTCCAACCGCTTCGGCCGGCTGCTGGCGCTGAACGTGGACGACGGCACGGAGGCGTGGCGCACGGCCGCGCTGGACAACCCCGGGACGGCGGCGCAGGACACGGAGCCGAGGGTGGTGCTCGTCCAGGACGCGATCGTGGGGACGGCCGGGGACACGGCGTTCTCCGTACGCCCGGACCGTCCCGCGGCGCGGCCCCCGTCCTGATCCACCCGCTCCCGTTCCGATCCACCCGCTCCCGTCCTGATCCACGCGCTCCCGTCCTGATCCACGCGACGGCGGTCGGCGCGGCTACACCGGGGCCGGGCCCACGAGTTCGTCCAGGACGTCCGTCATCGTGACGAAGCCGAGGACCGCCGTACCGGTGTCGGCCGTCACGACGGCCAGGTGGGTGCCGGTGGCGCGCATGGTGGTGAGGGTGTCGTCCAGCGGGGTGTCGGCCCGCACGCGGGGGATGGTGTGGACGGCGGTATGGGGGAACGGGCGGTCCCGGTCGACGGCCCCGAGGGTGTCCTTGATGTGGAGGTAGCCCAGCATGGCGCCGCCGGGGCCGGTGACCGGCAGGCGGGAGTAGCCGGAGGCCGCGGCCGTGCGTTCCAGTTGGGCGGGGGTGACGCGATGGTCGACGGTGACCATCGCGTCGAGGGGGACGAGGATGTCGCCGACCCGCCGGGTGCCCAGTTCCAGGGCGTCGCGCAGCCGGTCGCCGCCGGACTTGTCGAGCAGCCCGGCGTCACTGGAGTCCCGTACCAGCCGGATGAGTTCGTCGTCCGTGAAGACCGACTCGACCTCGTCCTTGGGCTCGACCTTCAGCAGTCGCAGCACGGCGTTGGCGAAGGCGTTGACGCCGAAGACGACCGGGCGCAGGAGGTGGGTGAGGGCCACCAGGGGCGGGCCGAGGAGGAGTGCGGTGCGCTCGGGGGCGGCGAGGGCGATGTTCTTGGGGACCATCTCGCCGATGAGCATGTGGAGATACGTGGCCACTGTGAGCGCGACGACGAAGGCGATCGGATGCACCAGGGCGTGCGGCACGTGGACGGTGTCGAAGACGGGCTCCAGCAGATGGGCGATGGCCGGTTCGGCGACCGCGCCCAGGACGAGGGAGGAGATGGTGATGCCGAGCTGGGCCGTGGCCATCAGCGCGGACAGGTGCTCCAGCGCCCACAGCACACCGCGCGCCCGCTTCTCCCCCGCCTGTGCGCGCGGCTCGATCTGGCTGCGACGCACGGAGATCAGGGCGAATTCGGCGCCGACGAAGAAGGCGTTGGTGAGGAGGGTGAGGGCGCCGATGGCGAGTTGGAGGACGGTCATCGGGTGGCCTCGGTGATCTCGGCGGTCTCGGCGGTCTCGGCGGTCTTGCCAGCTTCGGCTGTCTCGGTGGATTCGGCTGTCTCGGTGGATTCGGCTGTCTCGGTGGATTCGGCTGTCTCGGTGGATTCGGTGATCCGTACGCGGTCGGCGCGGTGGTGGTCCACCTTCAGGACCGTGAGCTGCCAGCCGTCGGTCTCGACGGTGTCCCCGGCCGCCGGGATGCGCTCCAGGGCGGTGGCCAGGAGGCCCGCCACCGTTTCGTACGGGCCCTCGGGGGCGGTCAGGCCGATGCCGGTGAGCTCGTCCAGCCGTACGCCGCCGTCCGCCTCCCAGGCGCCGGGGCCGAGGGGCACCAGGCCCGGGGCCTCGTCGGTGTCGTGTTCGTCGCGTACGTCGCCGACGATCTCCTCGACGATGTCCTCCAGGGTGGCGACCCCCGCCGTGCCCCCGTACTCGTCGATCACGACGGCCATGGTGTGCGCCCTGCGCAGCCGGTCCAGCAGCCGGTCCACCGGGAGGCTGTCCGGGACCAGGAGCGGGGGCGTGGCCAGGTCGGTGACGGGGGTGGTGGCGCGGTCGGCGGCGTCCAGGGCGAGGACGTCGCGGATGTGCACGGTGCCGACCACCTCGTCCAGGGTGTCGCGGTAGACGGGGAGGCGGGAACGCCCGGTGGCCAGGGTGAGGTTGGCGGCGTCGGCGGCGGTGGCGTGGGCCTCCAGTGCCTGGACGTCCACGCGCGGGGTCATCACGTTCTCGGCGGTCAGCTCGCTCAGGTGGAGCGTACGGACGAACAGCTCGGCCGCGTCCTGCTCCAGCGCGCCCGCGGCGGCCGAGTGGCGGGCCAGCGCGACCAGTTCGTCCGGGGTACGGGCGGAGGCCAGCTCCTCGGCGGGCTCCAGGCCCAGACGGCGCACCAGGCGGTTGGCCATGTTGTTGAGGTGGTGGATCAGCGGGGCGAAGGCGGCGGTGAAGGCGCGCTGCGGGGCGGCGACCGCCTTGGCCACGTGCAGGGGGCGGGAGATCGCCCAGTTCTTGGGCACCAGCTCCCCGGCGACCATCAGCACCACCGTGGAGAGGGCCACGCCCAGCACCAGCGCGGTCGTCGAGGCCGCGCCCTCGGGCAGGCCGGTCGCGGTGAGCGGGCCCTGGAGCAGTGCGGCCAGGGAGGGCTCGGCGAGCATGCCGATCACCAAGGAGGTGACGGTGATGCCGAGTTGGGCGCCGGAGAGCTGGAACGTCAGCCGGCGCACCGCCGTAAGCGCGCTGTCGGCCCCACGCTCACCGGCTTCGGCGGCGCGCTCCAGGTCACCACGTTCGACGGTGGTGAGGGAGAACTCGGCGGCCACGAAGAGCGCGCAGGCGAGCGTGAGCGCCAGCGCGAGGAGAAGCAACAGGATCTCGGTCACCGTGCCACCTCCGTCTGCGGGCGGAGGGTGGCACGGGTGGTACTGGGAGGGTCAGGGTCGCCCATCGCGGGTCTGGTGCTCCTTCATCGCTGGTAGGTGGCTCGCCGGGACGTCCGGTGGATCCCCACATGTCCGGGGAAGGCAGTGTCCCTCCACCCATAGTAAAGGGACGGTAAAGGTGCGGGCCCCCGGCCCGCGCCGCGGCCCGCGTCGAGATTCGCTCCGCACAACCTGCGGCTTTTCCGTGTCGGCTCGATTGGGGACGGGGTTGCCTGTCGTCGGCACAGGTTTATCGGCAATACTTCCCGCCGTGGAGCAGAGCACTGGACCGATCATCCCGCCCATGCACACAGCCGGGACGGATCCGGGGTATGTCCCCGGCCTGACGTCCCCGCGCCCTGCCGATGTGGAGGAGGACGCACCGGACAACGCAGCAGAGCGACCGCCCGAAGAAGTCACCGCCGAGGACGAAGCCGACCAGGTAGAAAGCGCCGAGGCGGAGTCCGACGACGAAGCCGACACGAAGGGCGACGTCGCGTCCGACGGGGAAGCGGACGACGACGGCGAGAAAGAGGAAGCGGAAGCGGACGGCGAGGAGGAGGACGGCGGCGGCGTCTTCGACGTGTCCGACCGGCGCGGTGCGATCCGGGCCGGGCGCCATGGTGTCGCGTTCGAACTCGACGGCGAGAAGGCCGAGTTCGAGTGGGACGAGATCGGCGCGGTGGAGGTCGATACCCCACGGTTCGGGAAGCGCTTCGGGATCACGGTCTATATGACCAACCGGCGTTGGTACACGGCCGATGTCGAGGCACCCGCCCGCAAGCTCCTCAAGGAATGGACGGCGGAGCTCGACGCGGTGCTCGACGCGTATTTCGAGGACTCGACGGACGGCGAGGCCAAGGACGACACCGACACCGACACCGAAGCCAAGGACGCCACCTCGTAGCGGCCATCCGCGCGGGTGGCGGTTTATCCGGTCCTCGCTGCGCACAACCGTATCCGGCGCCGGAAAAACGGTCTAACGTCGGGTTTCAGCAGCGGAACGACTGGGGGGCGGCCGCCGTATGACACCGGATGATCCTGTGATCGGTTGCACCGGGGTGCTGGTACTCGGCACCCGGGGGGCCGGTGGTCCCGGTGAGGTCCTGGTGCGGGTCAGAGGCGGTTCGGAGACGTTCCTCGCCTGGTCTGCCGACCCGTTGCCCCAAGGCGCGTCCGTCCTCGTGATCGACTTCCGTGGCTCCCGCCAGGTCGACGTCATCGAGTGGACCGATCCATTGAACGCGTCGTCCGGCCTGGCCGGCGGCGCCGGCTGAGGAGACGAAGGATGTTCGGTTACCGCGTGCCCGCACCCGACCAGGCGATGCTGATCTCGGGGGGCAGGCGTGGGCAGGGGGGTGCGCCGTTTCGCGTGGTGACCGGGCACGGCAAGTTCGTGCTTCCGGTCTTCCGTAAGGTCCGCTTCCTGACACTGGCGATGTGTGAGGCGGAGGTCGAGGAGAAGTGCGTCAGCCGGCAGGGCATCACGCTGACGGTGCGCTCGGTGATCGCGTTCAAGGTGGGCAATGACACCGAGTCCATCGTCAACGCGGGGCAGCGGTTCCTCTCCGACCAGGAGCAGATGGCGGTGCTGACGGGCCGGATCTTCGCGGGCCATCTGCGGTCCATCATCGGCTCGATGACGGTCGAGGAGATCATCACCGAGCGGCAGAAGCTGGCCACCGAGGTGCTGGACACCTCCAAGGCGGAGATGGCGAAGATCGGTCTGATCGTGGACTCGTTGCAGATCCAGTCGATCGACGACGGCGACACCGGCTATATCGACGCGATGTCCGCCCCGCACAAGGCCGCCATCCAGCGGCAGGCCCAGATCGCCCAGGCGCAGGCCAGCCAGGCATCGGCCGAGGCGGAGCAGGAGGCGGCACGCAACCAGGCCGAGTACGCGCGGCAGACGGCGGTGGTCCAGGCCCGGTACACCGCCGAGGTGGACCGCGCCCAGGCCGAGGCCGCCCAGGCGGGGCCGCTGGCGGAGGCGCACGCCCAGCGGGAAGTGCTGGCCGCGCGGACCGAGTTGGCCCAGCGGGCGGCGGATCTGCGGCAGCAGCAGCTCGTGGCCGAGATCGTGAAGCCGGCGGAGGCGGAGGCCGAGCGGATCCGGGTGGTGGCACTGGCCGAGGCGGAGCGGATGAAGATCCAGGCCGAGGCGGCGGCCTCGCACGGCCGGGTGGCGCTCGACCGCATGCTGATCGACCAACTCCCGCAGATCGTCAAGGAGGCCGCCTCCGGGCTGTCCGGGGCGAACGTCAACGTCCTCAACGGGGCCGACGGACTGGGCGAGATCGCGGCGGGCCTGGTCGGCCAGGGGCTGACCATCCTGGACGCGGTGCGCCGCAACATGGGCACGCCGGGTCCGCGGGACGAGCCGAAGCCCAAGCGACAGGGCGGAGCGGACGACGGCGCGGTCGAGGTCCGTTAGGGGGTGTCCGGCGGGTCGTGACGCCTGCGGCGGGCTGCTCCCCGCCCCTTCCCGCGGCATCGATATGCGGCTCCGCCGCGTGGTGGGGCTCCGCCCCCTGACCCCGGACGCCCTTCGGGCGTGTCCTCAATCGCCGGACGGGCTGCATTCAGCCCGTCCGGCCGTTGCTACCGTGAGAAATCCAGCCAGCCGAGAGGGCCGAGGAACGTGACCCCTGACCGCCCGCACCGCGTCAGCGTCGCCGGAGTCATCGTGGACGAGCGCGGCCGAGCGCTGCTGATCAAACGGCGCGACGGCAGCACCTGGGAGCCGCCGGGCGGTGCGCTCGACCCCGACGCCACCGTCCCCGACGCCCTGCAGCGCGAAATCCTCGAGGAGACGGGCGTCAAGATCGCGCTCCCGGCCGCGCTCACCGGGGTCTACAAGGACATGAACGACCTCACCGTCTCCCTCGTCTTCCGCTGCGAGGCCCTCGACGGCACCCCCGCCACGGGCCCCCGCACCCGCGCCTGGCGCTGGGCCACCCGCGCCGAGGTCCCCGACCTCGCCGACGAGGCGTACGCCGTGCGCATCCTGGACGCCCTCGACGCCACCGCCCCACCGGCGGTCCGCGCCCACGACGGCGTCACGCTCGTCTGACCCACGCAGCCATAGGTCACGCCGGAAGCAACCGCGTCAGCTCGTCCGCCACCGCCCGCGCCGCCGGGCTGGTCCAGCGGCGGCGGTGCTGGGTGAGGTGCACGGGGACCGGGGGGATGGGTGGGCCGTGGACTTCGGCGAGTTGGCCGTCGGTGAGCTGGCGTTCCACCGTGGCGCGGGGCAGCAGCGTCAGGCCGAGCCCGGCGGCGACGCAGGACCGGGCGGCCTCGATGCTGCCGAAGCGGGTGAGGCGGGGTGGCGGGCCGGGGAGGGTGAGGAGGGTGCGAACCAGGTGGTCGCTGTAGGAGCAGCCCTGTTCGTGGACGAAGAAGCTCTGCGCGGCCAGTTCGTCCCAGTCCGCCTCGCGTCCGGCCAGCGGGTGGCCGGGGGCGGCGAGGTAGACGAGGGGTTCACGGGCGATGGGGCGGGCGACCAGGTCGGCGTCGGTCACGTCCTGTTCGAGGAGGAGGGCGAGGTCGAGCCGTCCCGTACGCAGCCCCTCGACGGCCGCCGTGGTGCCCGAGGGGTGGAGGTGGAGGTCGATACCGGGATGGGTGCGGCGCAGCGAGGCGATCACCCGGGGGAGGTGCGAGGCGCACAGGGACTCGCCCGCGCCGAGGGCGACGGGACCCTGCACCGAGCCGTCCGCGCCGTCGCCGTTTCCGGCCGCCGCCACCGCACGCAGCCGGGCCTCGGCGTCCAGGACCTCCTCGGCCTCCTTCAGCAGCCGTCGGCCGGCGCTGGTCGGCAGGGTGCCGGACGGCAGCCGGTCGAAGAGGCGGGTGCCCAGCTCACGTTCCAGGGTGCGTATCTGGACGGTGACGGTGGACTGGGCGAGATGGAGATCGGCGGCGGTCGCGGTGAAACTGCCGGTTCTCGCCAGCACCGCGAACGTCCTCAGGAGTCGTGTGTCCACGACGGTCAGGATAGGCAGCCCCCACCTGGCCCCATCGGGTTTCTCGATCGCCTCCAGCGAAAGGAATCGTTGGACGCGATACCCACTGCGGTGGAACCGTGGACGGCATGACCGCACCCACGACGGACATCGACGTTCTGCACTACTCCGCCTTCACCACCCACCCCGACGGCGGCAACCCCGCCGGTGTGGTCCTTGACGCCGCGGCCCTCGCGGACGACGACGCGGCCATGACCGCCGTCGCCGCACGGGTCGGCTACTCGGAGACCGCGTTCATCACCGAGCGGGACGAGGCCGCGCGCCGCTACCGGCTGCGGTACTTCAGCCCGCTCGCCGAGGTCGCCTTCTGCGGACACGCCACCATCGCCACGGCCGTCGCCCTCGCCGACCGCGACGGCCCCGGTGAGCTGGTCTTCGACACCGCCTCGGGCGAGATCCGCGTCGAGACCACGGCCGACGGCGACGGCCCGTCCCGCGCCACGCTCACCAGCGTTCCCACGCGGTCGCGCCCCGCCGACCCGGGCGCGGAGGTCGAGCCGACGCTGGCGGCGCTGCGCTGGTCCGCGGACGACCTGGACCCGGCCCTGCCCCCGCATGTCGCCTTCGCGGGCAACGACCACCTCGTCCTCGCCGCCGCCACCCGCGAGCGGCTGGCGGACCTCGACTACGACTACGACGCGCTCGAGGCGGTGATGCGGCGGCGCGGCTGGACGACGGTGCATCTGGTGTGGCGCGAGGTGGCTGATGACGCCGCGGGCGCCTTTACCAATGGCTTCGTCTTCCACGCCCGCGATCCGTTCCCGGTCGGCGGGGTGGTCGAGGACCCGGCCACCGGCGCCGCGGCCGCCGCCTTCGGCGGCTATCTGCGGGCACTCGGCCTGGTCGACGGCCCGACCCGGGTCCGTATCCGCCAGGGCGAGGACATGGGCCGGCCCAGTGATCTCCTGCTCGACGTCACGCCCGACGAGCCCCGGGTGCGGGTCAGCGGGCAGGCCGTCCGGATCCCGCGGAGCGAGTGAGGAGCGGTGCGAATCATCAACGCGTGACACCGCGACACCGGCCTCGGCGGTCACGGTGCGGGCGGAGCCGCCTGCGCCAGGCCCGTCTGGTAGGCGATGACGACCAGTTGGGCGCGGTCGCGGGCGCCCAGCTTCGTCATCGCGCGGTGGATGTGGGTGCGCACGGTCAGCGGGCTGAGCGTGAGGATCTCGGCGATCTCGGTGTTGGACCTGCCCTCGGCGGCCAGGCCCATCACCTCGCGCTCACGGCCGGTGAGCTCCGACAGGCGCTCCGGGGGCGCGAGGTGGGCGTCGGGGGCGGGGGACATGAGGAAGTTCGTGATGAGGGTGCGGGTCGCGGCGGGTGACAGCAGCGCCTCGCCGGAGGCCACCGTGCGCAGGCCGGCCAGCAGAGTGTCCGCGGTGACGTCCTTGCCGAGGAAGCCGCTGGCACCGGCGCGCAGCGCCTGGGCGACGTAGTCCTCGGTCTCGAACGTCGTCAGGATGAGGACGCGGGTGGCGGCCAGCTCCGGGTCGGCGCAGATCGCGGAGGTGGCGGCGAGACCGTCCGTGCCCGGCATCCGGATGTCCATGAGGACGATGTCGGGGTGGTGGTCGCGGGTCAGTTCCAGCGCCTCCGTGCCGTCCGATGCCTCGCCGACCACCGTCATGTCCTCGCAGGAGTCGATCAGGATCCGGAAGGTGGCCCGCAGCAGGGCCTGGTCGTCGGCGAGCAGCACCCTGATGGTCATGACTCTTCTCCTCCTGCTGGAACATCGGTGGCGGCTACGGCCGCCTGGGGGGCCGTCTCGGGTGCCGCCTGGGGTGCCGAGGGCTGGAGCGGCAGCGCGGTGGTGACCTCGAAGCCGCCTTCCGGGCGGGGTCCCGCACGGAGTTCGCCGCCGATGGTGTGGGCGCGTTCGCGCATGCCCATGACGCCGAAGCCCCGGCTCGGCACGGCCTCGGCGGCATCAGTGCGGCCCATGGTGTCCGTGGTGTCTGTGGTGCCCGTGGTGCCCGTGGTGCCCGGACCGTCGTTGCTGACCGTGATCAGCAGACGTGATCCGGCGTAGGCGATGCGTACGTGTGCGGCGTCCGCGGCGGCGTGCTTGGTGACGTTGGTGAGCGCCTCCTGCACGATCCGGAACGCGGTCAGGTCCACCCCGGGGGAGAGCGGGCGGGGCTCCCCTGCCGTGGTGACCGTGACGGTGAGCCCCGCGGACGCACACGCCGAGACCAGTTCGGGCAGGCGGGCGAGGCCGGGGGACGGCTCCAGCGAGGCGGCGGCCGGGTCGTCGTTCTGGCGCAGCAATCCCAGCGTGGCCTTCAGCTCGCGCAGAGCGGAGGAGGTGGTGCCGGTCAGATCGGTGAGGATCTTCTTCGTCTGCAGCGGGTTGGTGAGCGCGAGGTGGGCGGCCGTACCGGCCTGCGCGTTGGCCAGGGCCATGTGGTGGGCCACGACGTCGTGCAGCTCGCGGGCGATGCGCATGCGCTCCTCGGTGACGCGCAGCCGGGCCTCCTCCTCCCGGGTGCGCTCGGCGTGTTCGGCGCGGGCCTGCACCGATGCCAGGTAGGCGCGCCGCAGCCGGGTCATGTTGCCGGCGGCGAGCGGCAGCATCAGCCAGAAGAAGGGGCCGATCGTCCTGAGCAGCAGGGAGAGGCCGTCCATGGAGCCGACGAACACCGCCGCGGCCATCAGCGCCACCATGGTGGTGACGCCGAAGACGCGTGTGGTCTTGCGGTCGGTGAGCGTGGCCAGCCAGTAGAGCGCCGCCATGACGGGGCCCAGCAGCAGGGGGGTGAGCAGATACCCCACCGAGATCGCGATCACGGTGCAGACCGCGGTCACGACGACGGCGGTGCGCGGGTGGGTGCGGTACTTCAGCAGGGCGAGGCAGGACACGCCCATGAGGACGACGGCGGCCCTGTCCTGGTCGGGTGGGTCGGCGCCGGGCAGGCTGAGATTGCTGCCGAGAGTCGCACCGCCCATCAGTGCCAGGACGAGCATCACGTCGACGACGCGGGGGTAACGGTCGGCGTACTGCTCGAAACGGTCCGTGTAACGCTCAAGGCTGGTGCTCATCGGGCTCTCCGGTCGTTGCTCTGGGGCCATCGTGACCGTTCCCCGCTCCCCGTGCGAACGGCTGCCGGGACCGCCCATGGCGTTCGCCACGGGTGGTCCCGGTGGGGGTGGGTCGGGCGGTCGCCGTCAGATGCGGGCCACTTCCCGGCCGGAAGCCCCGGCCGGCTCCGGGTCCGCTCCCGGGTCTGCTCCCTGGTCCGCTTCCCGTCGGCGGCTGAGCGCCTCGCCCTCCACGTCGACGTTGGGCAGCAGCCGGTCCAGCCACTTCGGCAGCCACCAGGCCCTGTTGCCGAGCAGAGCGAGCACGGCGGGCACGATCGCCATCCGTACGACGAAGGCGTCGAACAGGACGGCGGAGGCGAGTCCGAACCCGATCATCTTGATCATGGAGTCGCTTTCGCTGACGAACCCGGCGAACACCGCGATCATGATCAGCGCGGCGGCCACCACCACGCGCGCGCTGTGCCGGAAGCCGGATGTGATCGCCTGGCCGGGCCCCTCGCCGTGGACGTACGCCTCCCGCATCCGCGAGACGAGGAACACCTCGTAGTCCATGGCCAGGCCGAAGACGATGCCCACCAGGAAGATCGGCATCAGGCTCATGATCGGGCCGGTCTGTTCCACGCCCAGCAGTCCGGCGCCGTGACCCTGCTGGAAGACGAGGACGACCACGCCGAGGGAGGCCAGCACCGACAACAGGAAGCCGAGGGCCGCCTTCAGCGGGACGAGCAGGGACCGGAAGACCACCAGCAGGAGCACGATCGCGAGGCCCACCACGACGACCAGGTAGGGGATCAGCGCGGACTGCACCTTGTCGGAGATGTCGATGTTCAGCGCGGTGGTGCCGGTGACCTCGAAGGTCGCCCCGGTCTCGGACTCGACTCCGGGCCGCTCGCCCCGAATGGTCGTGACCAGGTTCTTGGTCTTCTCGTCGGTCGGCGCCGTGGACGGCACGACCTGGACGACGGCCGTGTCACCGGCCTCGTTGAAGCGGGCCGGGGAGACGGACAGGACACCCTCGGTGCCGCCGATCTCCTTCGCGACCATCTCGGCGGCGCCCTTCGGGTCGGCGGCGCCCTTCGCGTCCACGACGACGCTCAGCGGCCCGTTGAAGCCCGGCCCGAAGCCCTCGGCGAGCGCGTCGTAGGCCCGGCGCTCGGTGGTGGAGGTCGGCTTGGCCTCGTCCCCGGGCATGCCGAGCTGCAGGTCCGTCATCGGCACCGCGAGGGCTCCGAGGCCCACCACGCCGAGCAGCAGCACGGGCAGCGGACGCCGCAGCACGAACCGCGCCCAGCGGCTGCCCCCGTTGTTCCGGGTGCCCTCCTCCTCGATCCGTCCGCTCTTACGGGCCCGCCGCCGGAGCACGGCATTCGGCCAGAAGCCGAGGAACGCCGGAACCAGCGTCAGCGCGACCAGTACGGCGACGACGACCGCGCCCGCCGCGGCCAGACCCATCTTCGTGAGCATCGGGATGCCGACCACCGAGAGTCCGGCCAGCGCGATGACGACGGTGAGCCCGGCGAACACGACCGCGGAACCGGCCGTGCCGACCGCCATGCCGACCGCCTCCTGCGGCGCACGGCCCTTGGCGCGCTCCTCGCGGTAGCGGGAGACGACGAACAGCGCGTAGTCGATGCCGACCGCGAGGCCCAGCATCATCGCCAGGGTGCCGGTCGTCGTGGACAGGCCCAGCGCGTCGGACAGGGCCAGGATGGTGGCCATGCTCACGCCGACGCCGATGAGGGCGGTCAGCAGCGGCAGCCCGGCGGCGACCAGCGAACCGAAGGTGACCAGCAGCACGACGGCGGCTATCGCGACCCCGACCACCTCGGCCACACCACCGGGCCCACCGCCCTGGTCCATCGCGTTTCCGCCGGCCTCGACGGTCAGCCCGGACTTCTGGGCCGTGTGGATGGCCCGCTCGAGCTGGGTCTTGGCGGCGTCGGTGAGGTCGTTGGCGGCGACCTTGTAGGTGACGGTCGCGTACGCCGTCGTGCCGTCCTTGCTGACGGCCTTCGCCTGGAACGGGTCGACAGCGCTCGCGACCTGTGTGCCGTCGGCCAGGTCGGCCACGGCCTTCTCGACGGCCCGCTTGTTCTCGGTGGCGGTGACCTTCTCACCGCCCGGCGCGACGAAGACGACCCGGGCGGTCGCGCCGTCGGCGGTGGCTCCGGGGAAGCGCTGTTCCATCAGGTCGAACGCCTTCTGGGACTCGATGCCCGGCATGGAGAACCCGTCGTCGGAGGCTCCCGGAGCCTTGAGGGCGCCCAGTCCGACGGCGGCAAGGACGGCCGCCCAGACCAGGGCGACGTACCAGCGTCGCCGGAAGGCCAGACGGCCCACTCGGTAAAGGAAAGTAGCCACGGCAGGAGGTCTCCACATCTGGTGCCGACTGTCCGTCCAGGCTCTCTGGGAGGGGGTGGTCGTGTCGTCGTGCGGCTGCCGACAGTTCGCACTACTGAGAACGTAGTAGGGAGGGGGCGAGGGGGTCCGCCGCTGGGACGACGGACCCGGTGGGGTGGTCGGGGTTGTCGGGATGTTCGGGATGTTCGGGCTGTTCGGGGTTGTCGGGATGTTCGGGCTGGTCGGCTTGGTTGGGTGCGGCGCCGTTTCGCGCCTTCGGCGCAATTGAGCAGCGGCGGCGGAAGTGGGGGGCGCGGCGCCGCCGCCGGGCGCCGGGTCGGTGGGTGCGAGCGCCGGTGGCGGCTGCGCTGGTCGGCGGCTGGGGGTGGTGCCGGGCAGCCGGGAGGGGGTTTGGGGTACCCCTCTTGGAAAGGCTTGACAAGTTAGTTGCTTCAGATCAAGCGCTTTTTTTTGGGGAGGGTACCCGGAGGGGCCGTCGGTCCGGATGGGGTCCTGGCGGCGGCGCCAGACCGCTAATGGAGGCCGTGGAGCTTGGTGATCAGACGTCGCAGGAGGGCCACCCGGTCGCTGCCACGCGGTCGGCAGTCCTCCAGACGGCGGACGACCCCCGGCGGCACATCCTCGACCCCGACGGCGTCCACGACCTTGTCGAGCGCGTGAATGCCCCAGTACTGGTTGAAGGCGAGCGGCTCCCTGACGACGGCGTCGGCGAGAAGGGTCAGCGCGTCGGGTACCGGCACCGCGTACAGCCGGGCGTACGCCGCCAGCCGCAGACCGCCGTCCGGGGAGGTGAGCCAGCCGTCGAGGTCGGGGGCCGCGAGCCGCTGGGTGGTGCGCACCAGCCGCGCGAAGATGCCGCTCATACGCTGCGTACGGGCCGATCCACTGGCCATCGACCTACGGACCTCCAGGTATTCGGCGGCCAGTCGGCGCACGTCCGCCAGCGCCGTGGGGTCGTCGGTCTCCGGTCCGTCGTCGCCGCTTCCGACGAGGGCGGCGTCGGCGATGCGCTCGGCGGCCTCGATGCGCTGCTCGACCGCCTCCTTGAACTCCAGTCGGACCCCGCCCGGCAGTTCGATGCTGTTGAGCAGATCGCGCAGCCAGGGCACGACGGCCACCACCAGGAGCGCCACGGTGACGTTGTCTATCTTCAGGTCCGGCGCCAGCACATGCGTGACCGCCACCGCGGCAGCCACCCCGCTCACCACGGACGCGACGACATACCGACGCCACGCGGCCCGCCGCGCAAACCGCTCACCCTGCCTGGGCTCCCCCCGCCTCATGTCCCCCAGCCTTCCCCAGCCGGGGCCACTTCAGGCCGAACAGGCATGGGCCCGGGCCGGCCGCCTACGCTGCCCGCATGATGCGCGCAGTGGTCTTCGACGTCGGCGAGACCTTGATCCGGGATGACCGTGGATGGGCCATGTGGGCGGACTGGCTGAACGTCCCTCGCCATACCGTGTCCGCACTCGTCGGCGCGGTCGTCGCTCAGGGCCGCGACAACGCCGAAGCCCTGCGGCTCATTCGGCCCGACATCGACATCGCGGCCGAGCGAGCCGCGATGAAGGCCGCTGGGGTGGGCGAGGAACTGAGCGAAGTCGATCTCTACCCGGATGTGCGTCCCGCCCTCGCGGCCCTCCGTGAGAAGGGGCTCCGCGTCGTCATCGCGGGCAACCAGACCGCGCACGTCGGCCAGTTGCTACGGGAGCTGGACCTCCCGGTTGACGAGATCGCCACGTCGGGGGAGTGGGGCGTGGCCAAGCCCGACCCCCGCTTCTTCGCCCGCGTCCTGGACCTCGTCGGCACTCCGCCCGACAAGACGGTGTACGTGGGGGATCACCCCGCGAACGACATCCGTCCGGCAAGGGCGGCGGGACTGCGCGTCGCGCATCTGCGCCGTGGGCCGTGGGGACATCTGTGGTCCGGCACTGCTGAGGCGGCCACTGCCGACTGGCAGATCGACTCGCTGCACGATCTCGTACGATTCGCCGCCAGTTGAGGTGAGCAGCCCCGCTGTCGCAAGGCCGCTCGCTACCGTTTGAAGTGGACGCACCGAACGGAGCACCGGTATGCCCGCCGATCTCGGCAAGCGTGTGGCCTATCAGCGCCGCATCGCTCGCATGACGCAACAAGAGCTGGCGGACGCCGCCGGTGTGCACGTCGGCACCCTGCGCAAGATCGAACGCAATGCCCGGGGCGCCGGCGACAACGTGGTGGAGGCCCTCGCGGCAGCTCTCGGTGTCGACCCATCCGTCTTGTTGGGAAGCCGAGACCGAACCGACGCCCGCGTTCACGCCGCGATGCCATCCCTGTCGGCCGTCATCGCGGCGTACGACGTGCCCGACGACGGGCCGGTGCGGCAACTCTGCGAGCTGAGCACAGCAGTGGATGAGGCGGTGACCTGGCGTCTGGCCTCCCAGTACGTCCGGATCGCACGCCACTTACCATCGCTCATCAGCGAGCTGATTCGCGCCTTCCACCTCGCTTCGGCAGAAGCGAAGCCCGAGACAGCGAGTCTGCTCATCGCCGCGGTTCGAACCGCTGACGCAGTGGCGTACAAGTACGGTGCCCGGGACCTG
Source organism: Streptomyces sp. 11-1-2 (assembly GCF_003595545.1). Taxonomy (NCBI): domain Bacteria; kingdom Bacillati; phylum Actinomycetota; class Actinomycetes; order Kitasatosporales; family Streptomycetaceae; genus Streptomyces; species Streptomyces sp. 11-1-2. Next base: position 5,971,605 of record NZ_CP022545.1, on the reverse strand, counting down.
TCTGCCCGTCTGGTCGATCTGATGCGCTGGGCGGCACCGTATACCGACGACCCGCTGCTGGACGCCACCGTCGCATACGTCCGCACCGAGACCTTCTTCGCCGCCCGCGCGTTCACCCCTGGGCTACGCGCACTGGAAGCCGCGTTGGACCGCGCACCCACCAGTGATGATGAGGTGGCAATGGCTGCCCGAGGCGCCTTGCACATGCGCGCCGCTGTCATTGCGGGGCGCGCCGGTCTTGTGAAGGCCGCGGACAAGCACCTCGCGGAGGCTCGGCGCCTGGGGGATGCCGTGCCCGAGAACGTCTATCAAGGCACAGCGTTCGGGCCGAACAGCGTCCGCGTCCACGAAGTGTCCGTCGCGGTCAGCCTCGGTGGTGACCATGTGCGTCGCGCCCTCGACGTGGCCAACGATTGGGCCCCGCCGAGAGACCTTCCTGCCGAGCGCCGCAGCGGGTTCTACATCGAGGTCGCCCGTGCGCAACTGTGGTCAGGGCTGACCCGCGATGCTTTCGAGTCGCTTAAGGTCGCGCGGCACATCGCACCGCAGCACACCCGTGATCACCCGTGGGTGCGAGAGGACGCCGCGACTCTCCGCCGCCTGCGGCGCGGAGATGCCGAGAGCTTGAGCAATTTCGCGGAGTGGTGTCACGCGGGTGAGTGACCCTGGCTGACCCTCTCTGGGTCACTTGCCGCCCTTGCAGCGGAGAACCATCTACCTGTCCACACCGACCAGGCAGATGGGACAGCACCAGCCATGGCAGCCGACTCCCTCAAGTCCGAACCATGGGCGCCACCGCGCGGCGCCGACGTAGAGATGGTCCAAGTCGGCCCGCACTGGGACGCCGTACGGGCGCCGGAGGCGCTTGGCGGGCGGGCGCTGGAGTTACTCGGTGGGGGAACCGGCGCCGTCATCGCCGACTACAACCTCATGTGCTGGCTCATCCGGCCGGGAAGCGCCCAGTACTGGCGACGCATCCGGCAGGTTCAGACGCTCGGTACGGGGCGCGTCGAGACCTCGTACATCAGGGTTCCCCCCATCGACCGCACCAGCGGGCCGTATCTGCACTGGCGCGTTCCGCTCGGGCCAGGCCGGTATCTCACCGACGCCAATCGGCTCCGCGAGGCCCTCGCCCGAGCGGCCGTCGCCGAGCTCGGGATCGGCGAGGAGGACGACCGGTGACCGACGGGGGTTCAGCCGCCCAGCAGCCGCTCGCGGCAGCGCGGGGCATCGAGTTGCCGGATCCCGACACGCTGACCGGACCGCAACTGGAGGGCTGGCACTGCGCCCTGTGCGGGCGGCGGCTGTACGCCGACCAGTTGCTCGGCACGGTCGTGTGGACCTGCGGCAGCAGGCCCCAGGAGGTCGAACTGTGGGTGTGTCGGCCGCTCTGCGGGGAGGGCCAAGATGGCGCGTAGGTGTGCTGGACCGGCTTACGCCGGATACGCGTGGGTCTGGGTCGCCTTGAGGGTGGCCCAGACGGTGCGGCCCGGGTGGAGGGACAGTTCGGCCACCGCCACCGTCGTGAGGTCGGCCAGCAGGGGGAGTTCGCCGGTGAGGTCGACGCGGATCTGGTCGCCGTGCGACTCCATACCGGCGACCTCCAGCCGCCACAGGTTGCGGGCGCTGGAGTCGGGGCGGTCGCGGTGGAGGGTGACCGCGGCGGGTGGGAAGGCGACGAAGACCGGGCCGGTGAGGTCCTCGGTGGTGGTGATCGTGGCGCCGCCGTCGAGCCGTACGGTGTGGCCGTCGGCACGGCCCTGGTAGAGGTTGAGGCCGACGAGGCTGGCGATGTAGTCGGTACGGGGGCGGCGGGAGATGTCCGAGGGGGCGCCCTCCTGGACGATACGGCCCTCCTCCACGACCACGAGCCGGTCGGCGAGCACCATCGCGTCCAGCGGGTCATGGGTGACCAGGACGGCCACCGCCTCGAACTCGGCCAGATGGCGGCGGAGTCCGGCGCGCACGTCGAGGCGGGTGCGGGCGTCCAGCGCGGCCAGTGGCTCGTCCAGCAGGAGCAGCCGGGGACGGGTGGCGAGGGCGCGGGCGAGGGCGACCCGCTGTGCCTGACCGCCCGACAGGGCACGGGGTTTGGCGCCCGCGCGGTCGGTCAGGCCCATCCGCTCCAGCCAGTCGGCCGCCTGGGCGCGGGCCTCCGCCTTCGGCACCCCGTGGCAGCGCGGGCCGAAGGCCACGTTGTCGAGCGCGGTGAGGTGAGGGAAGAGCAGATAGTCCTGGAAGACGACACCGACCGGGCGGTGTTCGGGCGGGGTCCTCAGCCGGCGCTCCGGCTCCTCCAGGGTCCGGCCGTCCAGCCGCAGCGCCCCCGTGGTGAGCGGGGTGAGTCCGGCCAGGGCGCGCAGGGCGGTGGTCTTGCCCGCGCCGTTGGGCCCGAGCAGGGCGACCACCTCGCCGGGCGCGGCGGACAGCCGGAGGTCGAGGCGGAAGGTGCCGCGGTCCACGACGAGGCGGGCATCGAGGCCGTCGGTGCGCGGCCCGGCGTCCTCGGCGAGAGACGTGTCCGTGGTCATGAGGCGGCCATCCAGCGGTCGCGCAGCCCGGCCAGGACCGCGATGGAGACGGCCAGCAGGACGAGGCTGAGCGCGATGGCGGCGGCCGGGTCGCTCTGCAGCGCGAGATACACCGACAGCGGCATCGTCTGCGTACGGCCGGGGAAGTTGCCCGCGAACGTGATGGTGGCGCCGAACTCGCCCAGCGCCCGTGCCCACGCCAGCACCGCGCCCGCGGCCACACCGGGCGCGACCATCGGCAGGGTGACGCGCCAGAAGGCGGTGAAACGCGAGGCGCCGAGGGTGGTGGCGGCCTCTTCGTAGCGCGGATCGGCGGCCCGCAGCGTGCCCTCGACGCTGATCACGAGGAACGGCATCGCCACGAACGCCTCCGCGACCACCACCCCCGCCGTGGTGAACGGCAGCGTGATGCCGAAAGCCGAGTCCAGCCAGCGGCCGACGATCCCGTTGCGGCCCAGCGCGAGCAGCAGCGCCACACCGCCCACCACCGGCGGCAGCACCAGCGGCAGGGTCACCAGGGCGCGCACCAGCCGGCGGCCGGGGAAGCGGGCGCGGGCCAGCAGCCAGGCCAGCGGCACGCCCAGCACCAGCGCCACGGCGGTGGCGGCGGTCGCGGTGATCAGCGAAAGCCGCAGCGCCTGCCACACCGCGACACTCGTGAGCTGGTCGGGCAGGCTCCGCCAGGGCGCGCGGACCAGCAGCGCCACCAGCGGAAGCACCAGGAAGACCAGGCCGCCGAGGGCGGGCAGCAGCAGCGGCAGCGGGACCCCCGTCCGGAAGCGGGGGGTGCCGGACCGTCGGCGCGAGCCACCGTCCAGAACCTCCGCCGGGCCGGTCGCGGCGTCCGGCACTGCCCCCGCCTTCGGCGTCCCCGCCTTCGGCTCCGTCACGGCTTGAGGAAACCGGCCTCGCCGAGCACCTGCTGGCCCTGCGCGGACTTCACCAGGTCGATGAAGGCGGTGGCCGCCTCGGCGTTGGGGGCGTTCTTCAGCAGGGCGATCGGATAGTCGTTGATGGCCTGCTTGGACTCGGGGAACTCCACGCCCGCGACCTTGCCGCCCGCCGCCTTCACATCGGTCTTGTAGACGACGGAGGCGTCCACCTCCTTGAGCTGCACCTTGGTCAGCGCGCCCTTGACGTCCTGCTCGTACGAGACCGGGGTGAGCTTCAGCTTGGACGCGTCCAGCGCCTTCTGGGCCGCCGCGCCACAGGGCACCTCCTTGGCGCACAGCGCGACCTTCAGCCCGGAGCGGGTGAGGTCCTTCAGCGTCGCGATCTTCTTCGGGTTGCCCGGGAGGGTCGCGATCTCGAGCTGATTGCGGACGAAGGTGGCCGGGGTGCCCTTGGCGTCCTTGGCGTCGGTGACGGTCTTCATGGTCTTCGGGCTCGCGGCGGCGAAGACATCGGCGGGCGCACCGGAGGTGATGCTGGCCGCGAGGGCGTCGCTGCCGCCGAAGTTGAAGGAGACCTTGGTGCCGGGGTGTTCCTTCTCGAAGGTCTTGCCCAGCGCGGTGAAGCTCTCCTTCAGCGAGGCCGCCGCGAACACGGTCACCGTGCCGGACGGCTTCTTCGAGGAGGAGCCGGAGTCGGACTTCTTGGAGGAGTCGTCGGAGTCGCCGGAGGAGCAGGCGGTGAGCGCCATGGCGGCGAGCGCGAAACCGCCCACCGCACGGTAGGTCCAACGGACTCGCGGTCGGGATCCGGGTACGGAACGGGTCGTCATGGAGTCTGTCTCTCCCTCTCTGCCTCTGCTGCCGCTGCCGCCTCTGCCGCTCTCGGCGCGCGTGCTCACGGGGTTTCCACGACCACGTTGGTCGACTTGATCACGCCGACGGCCGGAACGCCGGGCTCCAGCTTCAGCTCCTCCGCCGACTCCCGGCTGATCATGGACACCACGCGGAACGGCCCGGCCTGGATCTCCACCTGCGCGGACACATCGCCCAGGATCACCTCGGTGACGATCCCCGAGAAGCGATTGCGGGCCGAGGAGCCGGGGTTGTCGCGCTCCGCGCTGCTGGCGACCTCGCGGGCGAACGCGGCGAGCGCCGGGCCCGGGATGATCCGGCGCCCCTGCTCGTCCCGTTCGGCGGCCAGCCGTCCGCTGTCGACCCAGCGCCGCAGGGTGTCGGCGCTGACCCCCATCAGGGCCGCGGCCTCACCGATCCGGTACGTATGCATCCGCCGATGGTAGCGCCGCATCTGCGAGCCGGTACACGGCGGTCAGGTGGTATTCGTCCAACGATTCGGGTACGAAGGCTGGCATCTGCGCGAGGGGAAACGAACGTGAGCTCAGGGCTCGCCGTCGGCGCCGGTTTCGGGCTCCCCGTCCGCGGCGGCTCCGGGCTCCCCGTCCGCGGCGGCTCCGGGCTCCCCGTCCGCGTCGGCTCCCGGCTCCTCGTCCCCGTCCGCCATCCCCGCCAGCTCCCCCAGCGTCACCGGGGCCGCGAACGGCCGTGCCGAGAGCGGCCGTAGATCCTCCGCCGTGGCCGGGCGGCCGGTCAGCGACGCGGTGACGGCGGCGACGGCGAACCCGCAGATCCGGCCCTGGCACCAGCCCATCCCCGGGCGGGCCAGGAGCTTCATGGTGCGGGGGTCCTCGGCACCGAGCTCGCTGCGGGCGCGGCACAGCTCCCCGTAGGTGACCTCCTCGCAGCGGCAGACCACCGTGCGTTCGGTCAATCGGTCAGTCCACCCGGCGGGCACGGGGTAGGTGCGGTGCAGGGCGGCGGCGAAGGCCCGGCCGTGGCGGATCGTGGTGCGCAGCCGTCGCACGGCGCGCGGATCGACCGGCAGCCCGTGGGCCGCCGCCAGGGTCAGGGCGGCCATGCGTCCCTCGGCGACGGCCGGCGCGGCGCCGCCCACGCCCGTGGTCTCCCCCGCGGCCAGGACGCCCGGGACGGTGGTGCGCTGGCGGGCGTCGACCACGGCGACGAGGGAGCCGTCGAGGTCGCGCCGGGTGGCGGCGCCGACCATCAGGGGCAGTTCGAGGGCGGGGGTGAACCCCCAGCCCAGCGCCACCAGATCGGCCTCGAGCACCTCGCCGCCGTCGAGCCGCACCCCGCGCACCCGGTCCTCGCCCAGGATCTCGGTCACCGCGGCCCGTGTCCGGTACGGGATGCGGTGGCGGGCCATCAGCGCCGCGTACCGCAGCGCCTCGGCGGACTTGGCGGGCGCCCGCGCCGCCCCGCCCAGGTGGCGCAGCCAGCCGTGCGCCGGGTTGGCCTCGCATACGGCCAGGACGCGCACACCCGCCTGAGCCAGGCCCGTCGCCACCGGCAGCAGGAACGGGCCCGTGCCCGCGACCACCGCCCGACGGCCCGCCGCCGTCCGATGCCCCTTCAGCAGCGCCTGGACACCTCCGGCCGCCATCACCCCGGGCAAGTCCCAGCCAGGAAGCGGCAGTTGGCGGTCGTGGGCGCCGCAGCAGAGCACCAAGGCGCGGGCGCACACCCGGTCCCGCTCGACGGGGGCCGTGTCGTACGGACCGTTCAGGCGCAGGGTGAACGGCCCGGTGTCCGGGCGGGGGCGGTCGATCAGCCAGACCTGATGGCCGGGGAGGTAGTGGAGGCGGCCGAGGCGACGCTGGTGGTGCAGCCGGGCGCGGAGGCGGGCGAAGAGCCGCCCGTCGCGGTGGCCGGGGTGCGGGGAGTGTTCGTCGTCGTGGCGCCAGTACTGGCCGCCGGGCAGGCGCCCCGCGTCGATAAGGGCCACTTCCAGGCCCGCCTCGGCGGCGCCGACGGCGGCGGAGAGCCCGGCGGGTCCCGCGCCCACGACAGCCACGTCATACGTCGGCGGATCAGTCGACATCGCCATCACCGCCGCCTTCGCCGTCTACACCGCTATCGACACCGCCACGGCTGCCGTCACGGCCACGGTCACCGCCACCGCCACCACCGCCACGGTCGCCGCCACCGCCCTCCGCCGACAGCCGCATCCCGTCCCGTGCCGGGACCAGGCAGGCCCGCTGGCCGGGTCGCCCGTCCACGGTGATCAGGCAGTCGAAGCACACCCCGATCCCGCAGAACAGCCCGCGCGGCCTGCTCTCCCGCCGCGTCGTCCGCCAGGCCACGATCCCGGCGGCCACCAGCGCCGCGCCCACGCTCTGCCCGGGCAGCGCCGTGACCGTCGCGCCGTCGAAGGTCAGCCAGTACGGCGGCGATCCCGTGCCGACGACGGGCTCACTTCCCGCGTGGCTCATCCGCGTCCTCCTCCGCCTGCGAAGCGTTCGGGGGCGAACGGCGTCAGGTCCAGCTCCGTCGCCTCCCCGGTCAGGGCCTGCGCGATCAGCTTCCCCGTCCCCGCCGCGAGGCCGATGCCCGCGCCCTCGTGGCCGCAGGCGTGCCACAGCCCGGGGGCGCGCGGGTCGGGGCCGATGACCGGCAGATGGTCGGGGCAGTACGGCCGGAAGCCCGCGTACACGCGCATCGCCCGCACCGACGCCAGCACCGGGAACAGCCCGATGGCGCCCCGGGCCAGCGCCCGTAGGGCGGCGGGGGACGGCCGCCGGTCGAAGCCGACCCGCTCCCGGGTGGAGCCGATCAGCACCGTGCCGCCGCCCGTGCCCTCCACGACCGGCGACGCCTGAAGCTCCGCGTCCGAACTGGCCACGGCGTCCACGTAGTCGGCCGCGTAGACCTTGTGCCGTACGGTCGCGGGCGGCAGGGGTTCGGTGACGAGGACGAAGCCCCGGCGCGGCAGCACCGGCAGCTCGACGCCCGCGAGCCCCGCCACCGCACCGGCCCAGGTGCCCGCCGCGTTCAGGACGGCGGGGGCGCCGACCGTGCCGTGGGGGGTCCGTACGCCGATGACCGGTGAGCCCGCGGGCCCGCCGCCGGGCCGCAGGAACCCCACCACCTCCGTCCGCGTCCGCACCACCGCTCCGCGCCGCCGTGCGAGCCTCAGCAGATGCGCCGCCGCCAGCATGGGCTGCACCTGGGCGTCCTGCGGATACAGCGCGCCCCCGGCGGCCTCGCGGGTCAGCCGCGGTTCGAGGGCGTGGAGCTCCGCCCCGGACACCTCCCGTACGTCGACACCGAGGGCCCGCTGTCGCTCGGCCAGCGTCCGCAGCGCGCCCAGGGCGGTGGGTGAGGAGGCCACCACCAGCCCGCCCTTGGACTCGAACTCCCACAGCCCGCCGTACGCGCCCAGGTCCTCGCCCCACACCCGCCGCGAGTACTGGGCGAGTTCCAGCTCCGGGCCTGGTTCCTTGTCCGAGACCAGGACGTTTCCCTCGCCCGCGCCCGAGGTGCCGCCCGCGACGGCGCCCCGGTCGACCACCACGACCCGCAGCCCCGCCAGGGCGGCGAACCAGGCGGCGGCCGCACCGACCACTCCGGCGCCGATGACGACCAGGTCGGCGGTGCTCGGCAGCTCCTCGGCGATCCCGGGAGTCGTGATGCGCCGGTCCGGGGTCACGACCGGTCACGCAGGCTTTCACTCTTGCCGAGCGGCCCCGGGCCGCAGGGGCGCCCACGGGAATCGGATGTCTTTCCCACCATCGCCATGCTCGCTCCCCCTACATCAAGAACCCGGCCGGAAACGGATCGTCGGGATCGAGATGGAACTGCGCGGTGCCGGTGACCCACGCCCGTCCGGTGATCGCGGGCACGACGGCGGGCACCCCCGCCACCGTGGTCTCCTCCAGCAGCCGCCCGATGAACCGTGTCCCGATGAACGACTCGTTCACGAACTCCTCGTCGAGGCCCAGCTCACCGCGTGCGTAAAGCTGCGCCATCCGCGCGGAGGTGCCGGTCCCGCAGGGGGAGCGGTCGAACCAGCCCGGATGGATGGCCATGGCATGGCGGGAGTGGCGCGCCGTCGACCCGGGGGCCTTCAGATAGACATGGTGGCAGCCGGTGATGTCCGGCCGCTCGGGGTGGTGCGGCGGCTCCTGCGCGTTCACCGCCTCCATGATCTTCAACCCGGCGGTCAGCAGCTCCTGCCCCGCCGCCCGGTCGAACGGCAGCCCGAGGGCGTCCAGATCCACGATGGCGTAGAAGTTGCCGCCGAACGCGATGTCGTAGCGCACCTCGCCGAAGCCGGGGACCCGCACCGTACGGTCCGTGGCCAGGCAGAACGAGGGCACGTTCCGGATCGTCACCGAGGTCGCGGCCCCGTCGCGTACGGCGACGTCCGCGACCACCAGGCCCGCCGGGGTGTCCAGGCGGATGGTGGTGACCGGCTCGCGCACCTCGACCATCCCGGTCTCGACCAGCACCGTGGCCACCCCGATGGTGCCGTGCCCGCACATCGGCAGCACCCCGGACACCTCGATGAAGAGCACTCCGTGATCCGCGTCCGGCCGGGTCGGCGGCTGCAGGATGGCCCCGCTCATCGCGGAGTGGCCGCGCGGTTCGTACATCAGCAGGGTGCGCAGATCGTCCTGGTGCTCGATGAACCACCGGCGGCGCTCGGCCATGGTCGCGCCCGGGAGCGTCCCCACCCCGCCGGTGACCACCCGGGTGGGCATGCCCTCGGTGTGGGACTCCACGGTGTGCAGGACCCGCCGCGACCTCACCGGCGCCCCTTCGCCGAGGGGCCCTTCACCGGTACCCCAGCCCGAGCACCGTCTCGGTCTCCCGGACGACGCGCGCCGCCACCTCGCCGGTCAGCCGCGAGCGCGGCGGCCGGCAGGATCCGCCGCGCAGCCCGGCGAGGTCCATGGACACCTTGATGGCCTGGACGAACTCGGTCCTGGAGTCCCAGCGCAGCAGCGGATGCAGCGCGCGGTACAGCGGCAGCGCCTTCTCCAGGTCCGTGCCGACACCCGAGGTGGCGAGCCGGTACAGCTCCACGGTGGCCTCGGGAATCGCGTTCGGATACCCGGCGATCCACCCCACGGCCCCGGCGAGCCCCAGCTCCAGCAGGACGTCGTCGGCGCCGATCAGCAGATCCAGCCCGGGGGAGCGCTCGGCGATCTCGTACGCCCGCCGCACATCCCCGCTGAACTCCTTGACCGCGACGATCAGCCCCTCCCCGTGCAGCTCGGCCAGCAGCTCCGGGGTGAGGTCGACCTTGGTGTCATGGGGGTTGTTGTACGCCACCACCGGCAGCCCGGCCCGCGCCACCTCGCGGTAGTGGCCGACCACGGCCTCCCGGTCGGCGCGGTAGCTGTTCGGCGGCAGCGCCAGCACCGCCCGCGCCCCGGCCTCCCGCGCCTGCTCCGCCCACCGCCGGCTCTCCAGCGCCCCGTACGCCGCCACCCCCGGCATCACCCCGAACCCCTCGGGCGCCGCCTCCACGGCCACCCGCACCACCCGCGCCCGCTCCTCGTCCGTCAGGGTCTGGTACTCCCCCAACGACCCATTGGGGCAGACCCCGTCACATCCGTGCTCGGCGAGAAACCGCACATGGGCGGCGTATCCCTCGTAGTCGACCGACAGTTCGTCATCGTCATGGAACGGAAGCGCCGTGGCGACATGAACGCCACGCCAGGGCGCGGAAACACCGGGAATCTCGGGCATGCGGAACCTTCTCGGCGAGGGGACCAGGCCACTTGTCCATTCAACGGTAACAGTGCAATGTCACACCGCACAGACCTCGGCGCGCGGCTGGTCATGGCGATGAGGCACCGGACCGGAGGCCGGGGCGGGCCTCACCGGAAGTCACCGGAAGCGCACAGGAGTTCACACGGCGAACGGTGCGGTCTGGACCTTTTGCAGCATGCAACTTCTTGTCGCATCGGGCAGTGAACGTGACTACTATTCACCTCAATTCGGCACGACCTCACGGCTTGTCAGGCAGCTCGAAATCCCTAAACGGGGACTGCTCTACGTCTCTTGTCAGCCAGGTCACCGGCGTGAAAGGCTCGGCCCGCCCCGTAAGGGGAATCCCCAACTCCGAGGCAGAGCTGTGCTGTTGGCTGACCACCCCGCGGCCCGTTTATGAGAGGGTTGCCCCCGGCGGGGGCGCCGCTGTTCGTGAGTGAGGAATTGCCTCCATGCCCGACCACTCATCCCCCAGGGAATCTCCCGGGGACGGCTCCCCGGCGCGCCACGGTTTCGCCGAAGCGCCCGCCGAGGAAGTCGATGGCGCGGCCTCCGCGACGGCGCTGCTGGGCGCCTATTGGGAGGCGGTCGCCGATTACGCGGAACTGTGCACGACCACTCCCGAAGACGGGATGCGGCTCGCCACCGAGGCGTTCCGGCGGGGTATTCGGGAGACCCGCCACCGCCGCGCCCGGGGCTTCGGCAAGCGTCTCCCGTGGCTTCCGCTCTTTCTGACGTCGGTACGGAAGACCGCCGCCGACTGGCACGCCCACCGCCACGGCGACCGGCTCAACCCGGAGCTGCGGACGTGGCTGACCTCCGACCTCGCCGCCCGCTTCGCCGCCCCGCCCCGCGACCAGCCGCTCGCCCTGCGCGCTCTGCGGGATCTGCCGGAGGCGGACGGGGAGCTGCTGTGGCTGGTCGAGGTGGAGGCGCGGTCCACGGAGGCGGTGGCCCGGCAACTGGGCTACGACCCGGAGTACGCCACCGAGGAGATCGCCCGGGTCCGCGCGGCCTTCCGTGAACGGTGTCAGCGCGCCCATATGGACACCCTCACCGACGAGGAGTGCCGCAGCTACGCCAAGCTGCTGGACGCCGCCACCCGGGCGCCCGACTCGCCCTCACCCGCCGACCTGTGGCAGCACCTCGCCCGTTGCCGGGCCTGCCGTGACGCCGCCACCTGCATGTATGTGGACGGCGATGGGCTGCCCGGCGCGCTGACGGGCGGGGTCATCGGCTGGGGCGCGCACCCCTATCTCGCGCGGCGCCGCGCGCTCGCCGAGCGGGCCCCGGGCACCCGGCCGAGCGCCCGCGCCGCAGCGCCCACCGCGCACGCGGTCCGCGCGCCGCTGTGGGAGCGGCTGCGCGACCGGGTCCTGGACGTGATCGGGGCGCGGCGCGGCAGACGGGCCGGTGACGCGGAAGGCAGAGCCGGAGCGGGCGGCAGAGCCGGAGCGGATAGTGCGGGTGCTTCCCGCCCCGGGGGACACCGGGTCAGTCGGAGCCGCGCCTCCCGCCGCCGGTTACGCAGGGCCCGTACGACGGTCATCCTGGCGGTGATCGCCATCGTCGCCCTCGCCACACTGGTCGCGCTGACCAGAACCGCCGCGGACTCCGACGACCGCAGCAACGGGTACCTGGGCCCGGAGGAGACCCCCAGCCTGGCCCCCGCCACCTCCTCACCGAACAACCCCGGCGCCCCCGCCTCCCCGAGCCCCTCGAAGGGCGGGAGCGACGGCAAGGACCCGGGCGAGGGCTCCGGCCACGACCCCGGCAAGGGCTCGACGAGGAAGCCCGGTCACTCCCCCTCCGCGTCCCCCTCGCCCTCCAAGGGCGACTCAGGCTCCGGCTCCGCCTCCGGCCACGGCGGAAGGCCGCCCTCCGACCGGAGGTCCGGCGAATACGCCGACTGCACGGCCCGCTTCCACCTGGTCACCGAATGGCCCGACGGCTTCAAGGCGGCCGTCACCCTCACCTCCCGCAAGCCCCTCGACGACTGGCGGGTCACCTGGACCTTCCGCGACTCGCAGCGGGTGACCCAGATGTGGGACGGGGACTTCACCCAGCACGGCTCGAAGGTGACCGCCACCGCCGCCGACTACAACAGGCGGGTCAAGGCGGGCGGCTCCCTCTCCGTGGGCTTCCTCGGCACCTGGAACGACGGCAACCGGCCGCCCGGATCCTTCACCCTGAACGGCCGCCCCTGCTCGGACTGACGACACGCTCCGCCCGGCCCGAACGGCGTTCCCACCCGGATGGCGGAACAAGTCCTCCGTCCAGGGGGAAAACATCTCGGAGTGAGCAGTGTCCTGAGCGGCATCGTGACCCTGCCCCCCGACGCCCCCGCCGGGCGGGCGGCGCGGGTGGTGGTGGAGGTGCGCAACGTGTCCCGCTCCGATACCCCCGAGTCGATCGTGGCGGCGCAGGTCCTCACCGATGTGCCGCTGAGCCCGGGAGGCCACGTCCCGTTCAGTGTCACCGTCCCGGTTGAGCTGGTCCCGGGCGACAACTACGGGCTGCGGGTCCATGTGGACGTCAGCGGCTCCGGTGTCATGGAGAGCGGCGATCTGGTCAGCGCCGAGGCCAACCCCGTACCGGCCGGATCCACCGCCGGGCTGATCGCCTCGGTCACACTCGTCTGAGGGGACCCCGGCGCGATGCCGCGCCGGGGACCTCCCGGCTCCTTGTGATCACTTGCCGTTCGGGGTCAGTCGTCGTTCGCCGTCAGGTGTCGCTCGGGGTCAGTCGTCGCTCGGGGTCAGTCGTCGCTCGCGGCGTCGGAGTCCGCCTTGTCGGCCGCCGACTCGGCGTCGTCCACCAGCTTGTTCAGCTCGTCCAGCTCGGAGGTGGACGGAGCCGGTGCGGTGGCCGACGGGGCGGACGACGACCCCGATGAGCCGTCCGAGCCGTCCGCGTCGTCCGAACCGCCCTTGCCGCCACCGCAGCCGGTGGCCAGCGCGGCACAGAGCACCGCCGTGGCCGCCACGGCCCAGGGGCCGCGCCGCACGGGCCGGCCGCGCCTCATGTGCCGGAACCCTCACCGCGCGAGGCGCACCACGTCTGGACCTTCGACAGGTCCTTCTGGCGCTGCTCGAGCGTGGTCACAAGGGACCTGCGGAAGGTGAGCTTGTGGTTGAGGAAGGTCTCGACCTCGGTGTGGTCCGCCTTCTTCGCCCGCTCGACCCGCTTCGCCAGCCGGGCCACGGACCCCTTGACGGCCGCCTGGCCCTTCAGCCGCTTCAGGGCCCGGTCCAGCCGCTTGTCGATCTTCTTGGAGCGCTTGCACAGCCCCTGGGAGCCGTCCCCCGCCCCCTTGTGCGGCTTCGCGCTCGGGGCGGCGGCCGGTGTCGAGGCCGGGGCGCTGCCGTCCGCCGCCGCGACACCCACCGGACCGAGCAGGGCAGCGGTGGCCACGCAGGCCACGATGACGCTCTTTCCACGGTGCATGGTGCTGTTCCTTCCCTTGGAGCCGGACGGCCCGGGAGGGGCCGGACCGTCCCGGACTAGGGAAAAAGCTAGGAGCCTTCTTTGTGGAAATTCTGTGGGCCGGAACGGCCGGAACATCCGGAACAGCCGGAACAGCCGGAGCGCCCCGAATACACAGAACGCCCCGCGGAACCCGTCGGCGGAGCTGAACAGCCCCCGCTCACGGGACTGTTGGACCGCCCTCCGGTGGTCCGGACGGTCGCAGGACGAAGCCCACGCCGCGTACCGTGTGCAGCATCCGGGGCCGGCCGCCCGCCTCCAGCTTGCGGCGCAGATAGCTGACGAAGGTGTCCACGGCGTCCGTCCGCACCTCGAAGTCATAGCCCCAGACGCGGTCCAGGAGCTGATCGCGGGTGAGCACGATCCCGGCGTTGCGGGCGAACATGTCCAGCAGCTCGAACTCGCGCCGGGTGAGCCGCAGCGGCGTCCCGTCCAGCCACGCCTCCCGGGCCTCCGGCGCCATCTCCAGCGCGCCCGCCCGCACCCGGTCGGTGGCGGCGGGCGGACGGCGGCGCAGCAGGGCGTGCAGCCGCAGCACCAACTCCTGGAGCGCGAACGGTTTGACGAGATAGTCGTCGCCCCCGGCCTGCAGCCCGGCCACCCGGTCGGACACCTCGTCGAGGGCCGAGAGCATCAGGACGGGGACGTCATTGCCGTCCCCGCGCAGGGCGCGGCACACCTCGATACCGCTGAGGTCGGGCATGGAGATGTCCAGGACCACCACATCGGGGGCGGACTCGCGCACCGCGGCGAGCGCGGCGTGGCCGCCGTCCGCGAGGGTCACGGAGAACCCGTTGAGCCGCAGCCCGCGCTCCAGGGACCGCCGTATGGCCGCGTCGTCGTCGGTCACCAGGACGCGACCGCCACCCGTCTCTCCCATGTCCCTACCACCTCCGGCCGGGCATGGTACGTGGCCCGCGGTGCGCCCGGCCCGGCCCAGGGGGCCGGTATGGCCTTTGGGCCAATTGACTCTGTCCCGCCCGCGCCGTGGGATAAGCGTGGTTCACCCCTTTCCCGCCGCGCCCGCCAAGGGGCCGGTGTGTCCTCCGCCCGCGAAGGAGCCAGCGTGTCCCAGCCCGCCACCACCCCGGACGCCCTGGACGCGCCGGACGCGCCGCATGCCGTGGACACGCCGGACGCGCCGCACGCCCCGGGCTCCCCGGACGCGCCACCCGCCCTGCAGGCCCTGGACGCCCTCGGCCCCAAGGGGCCGTACCGCTCCCGTCACCGCCTCACCATCAGCGATGTCACCGGCACCCCCATGGCCGAACTCTCCCTGGTGCCCCGGCTGTTCGTCACCCGCGCGCTGGCCGCGCTGCGCGCCGCCGCCACCCCGCCGCTGGAGGAGCGGCTGGCCGCGCTGAAGCGGGCGGGGGAGCTGTTCGCCACCGGCACCGTCGCCGGGATGACGGCGGCGGCGTACGAGAGCGCGGTGTGCCGGATGTCGGGCACCCCGCTCGCCAATGTGCGGATCGCCGTGGAGGCGATACGGCTCAGCGCCACCGAGGCGTACCGCAGCGTCCAGGCGGCCCGCCCGGTGGGGGCGGTGGGCGACTGGCGCGATCCGTACGCCCGCGGC
This sequence comes from Streptomyces sp. 11-1-2, assembly GCF_003595545.1. Classification (NCBI taxonomy): domain Bacteria; kingdom Bacillati; phylum Actinomycetota; class Actinomycetes; order Kitasatosporales; family Streptomycetaceae; genus Streptomyces; species Streptomyces sp. 11-1-2. Next base: position 5,956,522 of record NZ_CP022545.1, on the reverse strand, counting down.
GGCACCGCGGTGTGGATCAGGCGCGGCGATGTCTTCGCCGTGCACGCCGCCGGAAACCACCCCGCCGTGCACGCCCTGTGGCTGGAGGCGCTCGCGCTGGGTTACCGGGTGGCCGTACGCCCCTCCCGCCGTGAGCCGCTCACCCCGTACCGGCTGGTCAGCGCCCTGCGCGAGGCGGGCTTCGGGACGGATCAGGTGGTGCTGCTGCCCACCGACCACGACGCGGCCGGGGAGATCCTGCACGGTGCGGATCTGTCCATGGTCTACGGCGGCCAGGAGGTCATCGACCGCTACGCCGCCGATCCGGCCGTGCTGCCCAACGGCCCCGGCCGCTCCAAGATCCTGCTCACCGCCGACCGGGAGTGGCGCGACCACCTCGATGTGGTCGTCGACTCGATCGCCCGCCATGGCGGCACCGCGTGCGTCAACGCCACCGCCGTGCTCGTCGAGGACGACCCGGCGCCGGTCGCCGAGGCGCTGGCGGAACGGCTCGCCGCGCTCCCCAGCCTGCCGCCGCAGGACGAGAAGGCGGTATTGCCGGTCCATCCGCTCGACACCGCCCGCGGCTTCGAGCGCCTTCTGCTCGGCAAGGCCGGGGGCGCCCGGGCGTGGCTGGGCGGCGACGGAGTGGTGGACGACCTCGGCGACGGCAGCGCCGCCCTGCGTCCCGCCGTCTTCCAGCTCGACGATCCGCTGGACCCGCGGCTGGGCATGGAGCTGTCGTTCCCCTGCGTCTGGGTGGCCCCCTGGACACGTGCGGCGGGGGTCGCCGCGCTCCGGGACAGCCTGGTCGTCACGGCGATCACCGGGGACGAGGCGCTGCTGGACGCGCTGCTCGCCGAGCCGTCCGTCAAGAACCTCTACATCGGGGACCACCCCACGCACTGGATCGCCCCTGGCATCCCGCACGACGCGTATCTCGGCGAGTTCCTGATGCGTACGAAGGCCGTCATCCGCGGCTGACGGCGCCGCCCGTCCTGATGGCGCCGATCCGGCGTCGCCTGTCCTGACGGCGCCGATCCCGCGCCGCCCATCCTGACGGCGCCGATCCCGCGCCGCCTGTCCCCCACGAGGAGCATGAGGAGCAACCCGTGCCGACAGCTTCCCTTTCCGTGCTCGACGTCCCCTTCGACGAGCGCCCCGACCCCGACGAGTACATCCGCGCCGCCATGGAGTGGCACTTCGGCCCGGACACCGGCTCCCCGTTCTGGCTGCGGACGGCGCGCACGCTGGACTTCGATCCGCGCCGGGACGTCAAGGGCGTCGCCGATCTCGCGCTCTTCCCCAATGTCACCGGGGAGTTGCGCGACGTTCCGGTGCGCGATCTGATTCCCCAGGGCTACGGCGCCGACGCCCGGATCGTCGGTGTCTTCGAAAGCGGCGGCACCACCGGCGCGCCCAAGCGGATCGTGTGTCTGCGCGACTGGCTGGACCGGCTCACCCACGGGCTGAGCGCCGACCTCGACGGGCTCGGCATCCCGCGCGGGGTGGACTGGCTCGCCATCGCGCCCAGCGGCCCCCATATGGTCGGCGAGATGGTCGCGGGCACGGCCGCCCGGCACGGTGGGCTGATGTTCCGCGTCGACATGGATCCGCGGTGGGTGAAGAGGCTGATCTCCGCCGGGAAGGCCGAGGAGACCGACGCCTATGTGAGCCACCTGGTGGAGCAGGCGGCGTACGTCCTGCGCACCCAGGACATCGGGGTGCTGATGACCACCCCGCCGCTGCTGGAGCGGCTGGCCCGGCATGACGACCTGATCGAGCTGATCGGGGAGAAGGTCAAGGGCATCATGTGGGGCGGCGCCCATATGGACGCCGACACCCGCGATCTGCTGCGCACCGAGGTCTTCCCCGGCTGTGCGCTCTACGGCACCTACGGCAACACCATGATCCTCGGCGGCGCCACGGAGCGGCTGGGGCTCGGCCCGGACGAGCCGTGTGTCTTCGATCCGCGCACGCCGTTCGTCACCTTCTCGGTGGTGGACCCGGCGAGCGGGGAGCCGGTGCCGTACGGCGAGCGCGGCCAGGTGGTGATGAACCACGTCAGCAAGTCCGCTCTGCTACCCAACAACCTCGAGCGCGATCTGGCGATCCGCGTCCCGCCGCCCGAGGGCGCGGCCGGGGACTCGGTGGCGGATGTGGGGCCGGTCGCGATGTTCGACGACGAGGTCGTGATCGAGGGCGTCTACTGAGGGGCGGCGGCGCGGCGCGGCTGACGCCGGGGCGGCGCGGCTGACACCAGGGCGGCGCGGCTGACACCGGGCCGCCTAGGGCGGCCGGACGGCACCGCTGATGCCGCGCCCCCACCAGGCATTTGCCCACGTTCCGCCGTGGGCCCATTCAGCCGCGGCAGTCACAGTGGTTACGATCTGGCGCGATGGGCAGAGGGCAGGGCGGAGAGGGCCACATACGGAGGGACGCGGTGCGCGGCACCGTGCCGTCCGTCCTCTGCCGTGCCGTTCTGCTGCTCGCCGCGGCGATATGGGTGGCGCCCTCGTGCGTCCAGCCCGCCGCCGACCACAACGGCCTGTCGACGGGGTGCCCGCGCCGCCAGGCGGACACCGTCGCGTCGGCCGAGCCGCACGAGAAGCCGGTCACCTATCCGTCCCCGGGGCACGGCCCGTCCGACGGCTCCAGCTCCGGCACCGGCTCCGGCTCCGGAAGCGACGACTGTGTCACGGGCCCCCGGGGCGTGGTCCAGGCCCTGGTGCCCACACCCGTACCCCCGCTCTTCCTCGCCGAGGTTCCGCCGCCCGACGGCCACCGGAATCCGGACTCCGTCCGGGCGCCGCCCGACCACCCCGTCCGCGCCCTCGGCCTCCATCAGCTCCAAGTGCTTCGGACCTAGGCCGGCGCCGGTAACCGCGATGCACCGCTCCACCCATCCAGCGTGCGAAGTGCGCGAACTGCGCGAACTTTGAGTACTCCGAGGACAAGGACAGCCATGGGCTCCAAGGGATCGAAGACGAAGGGCACCGCGGCCGACCGCCGCGCGAAGATAGAGGAACTGCGCCGTGCGGAGAAGGCGCGCGAGCGCAGGTTCCGGGCCATCACCATCACCTCCGTCGCGGTGATCGTCGCCGGACTCGCCGTCGGGGGCTACTTCCTCGTCGACGCGAGCAACAAGAAGGACGAGAAGGAGGCCAAGGTCACCTCCGCGGTCGTGAAGACCGGCGAGTTCAAGGGCATGAAGACCTGGAAGAACCTGGGCCGGACGCATGTCCAGGGCACGGTGAAGTACGCGATGTCGCCGCCGGTCGGCGGAAACCACAACCAGGTCTGGCAGAACTGCAACGGCGACGTCTACACCAAGCCGCTGGCGAAGGAGAACGCGGTGCACGCGCTGGAGCACGGCGCGGTGTGGGTGACGTACACCGACAAGGCGCCGAAGGAGGACATCGCCGCCCTCTCGGAGCGGGTGAAGAAGACCCCGTACTCGATGATCAGCCCCTACCAGGAGCAGGACGCGCCGATCGTCCTCAACGCCTGGGGCAACCAGCTGGACATCCAGAAGGCGTCGGACCCGCGGGTGGCCGCCTTCTTCAAGAAGTTCGTCCAGGGCAAGCAGACCCCCGAGCCCGGCGCCTACTGCACCAACGGAAAGACCTCGTGAGCGACGGAACCGCCGTCGGCCGCGCCGCACGCCGGCCGCTGGTGGCGGGGATCGCCGCCGCCCTCGCGCTGGTGACCCTGGTGGCGGTGGCCGTGCTGTGGCTGACGAGCGACCGCTCGGAGGGCACAACCGACACGGGTACGCCGAAGGACACCTCCGCCGAGGCCGGTTTCGCCCGCGACATGTCCGTCCACCACCAGCAGGCGGTGGAGATGTCGTTCATCGTGCGCGACCGCACCAGCGACGACGAGGTGCGGCGGCTGGCGTTCGACATCGCCAGCACGCAGGCCACCCAGAGCGGGATGCTGCAGGGCTGGCTGGACATGTGGGGGCTGGGCAAGACGTCCGAGGACCCGCCCATGACGTGGATGAAGAACGGCATGGACGGTATGGAGGGCATGGACCACGGCTCGATGAAGGGCATGGACGGCGGTGGCGCGTACAAGCCGCACGACGGCTCACTCATGCCGGGCATGGCCACCAACACCCAGCTCGACGAGTTGCGCAAGGCCAAGGGCAAGGCGGCCGAGGTGCTCTACCTGAAGCTGATGACCGCCCATCACAAGGGCGGCGTCGAGATGGCGAAGGGCGCGGTCGAACTGGTCAAGAACCCGACCGAGAAGCATCTGGCCACGACCATGGTCCAGGGCCAGCAGTCGGAGATCCAGCTCATGGCCGACATGCTCAAGGCACGCGGCGCGTCCTCCTGACGCCCCGCCGATGGCGCCCCCGCCCCGGGGGCGCCATCACCCCTCGCGATCCCCCTCGCGATCCCCCTCGCGATCGCCCTCGCGATCGCCCTCGCGTACGAACACCCCCGAGCGGGCGGCCTGATACGTCGTCTCCACGCTGGTGTGCACCAGCCGCTCGTCGATGAACCCGCGCAGAACGAGCACCCGGTAGTAGAGGGGCGCCGCCAGTGCGGCGATGACCTCCCGCGTCTCGGTGCCCTCGGGGATCTCCCCCCGTTCGACCGCCTGCCGCGCGATCAGGGTCACCTCCTCGGTGCGCCGCACGAACGCGGCGCGGACGATCTCCTCGACCCGGGAATCGTGCGCGGCGGCCGCGAGCAGCCCCTGGATGACGTTGCGGTTGCGCAGCGCGTTGTTGAAGTCCGCGATGGCCTGGGCGAGTTGCGTCAGGTCCCGCCGGAAGTCACCGGTGTCCGGGGTCGGCAGCGTCGCACTGTGCTCGGCCAGCAGATCGACGACGACCCCCTCCACCGTGCGCCAGCGCCGCCGGATGGTCGACACATGCACCCCCGACCGCCGGGCGAGCCGGTCAAGGGTGAGCGCGGCGAACGAGTCGCGGTCGAGCTCCTCGTACGCGGCCGCCAACACGGCGGCACGAGTCCGGGCCGTACGCCCCCCGGGGCGAGCAGACCCATGCGGTGGTCGCTCTGTCATGACGCGCCGACTCTACGGCCCCTCCACCTTCGTGAGCACCAGATCTTCACGACATCCGGGCGCCCTACGCCCGGTAACCCATTGCACGGCGTACACGCCCCTCGCTATTGTGACACCCGTTACCTAATGCGCGCGACAGCGCATTAGGCCAACAGGGCGCAGGTTTGCCGGACCTTCCTCACGAGGGGAAGGAAGGTCCAGCACGCCCCCTTCTAACGCGCTTCCGCTCCCCCGCGCTTACCGCTCCCGCTCGACACCAACAGCGCGGCAGGATCACCCCAATCAGCCCTGGTCCAAACGCTCGCCGAGCCTCGCTGACCGCCGCTCGGAGCCCTTGGTGTGCCACCACTCGAAGAGGCGGATGCGGAGCGACATGGCCACCGCCTGTACGAGTTCCTCCGGCGGGCTGCCGTCGAAGATCCGGTGCTCGGAACTGTCACAGTCCAGACGGACTCTCCAATGCCCGTCCGAGGCGATCAGTTCGACCGCCACCGTGAACCCCCGCCCCTGGTCGATGACCTCAAGCCCGAGGACTTCAAGACGGACCGAGCCGTCCTCAAGCCGCCCCGTCAAATACCGGGCGAGGAGGCCACGGACACCTTCGACAGATGGCACGGATTCCTTCTCCTAACAGGCAAGCGAGGTCAGCGATGCGGGCTTGTAAGCAGTGATGATCCCCTGCGGCTTGATTCGGGGGTCGGCTCCATAGGGATCCGGGTTGGTCACCACCCGGAACAGGATCCTCGGCGGACACGGGATCACTCGCCGCTCGTGGACACGAGCCGTGGCAACGCTTTGGGCCGTGCGTGGGCCACGTCCGGCGCTACCCTGCGCCCGGCTCCGCTCGAGGATCGCTCGCCGGCCCCCAAGCTCACGTCGTCGGCGTCATCCACACCATATGGACGTCGTTCACGGTGTTGAAGCCGAGTTGTTCGTACAGCGCGTGCCCTTCGGCAGACGCACGGAGCTGTACGTGTGAGCAATCGTGTTCGGCGAGCCACTGCAAGAGGGCGATCAGGCAGGCTCGGCCGTGGCCGCGACGCCGGTGCGAGGGGTCGGTGATCACGGAGTACACGTGTCCGACGTTGGCGGCGGTGGATCGAGGACTGGGGAGGCGTCTTGTGTATTCGCCAACGGCACAGGACAGCAGTGGGCCAGAGCCGGGGACACCGATCACGAACGCTGCGAACGACGGATCATGCTCCAGACGCTCGGCGAAGGCACCCAGGCACCTTCGCGCCCAGGTGTCGTCCGAGGGCGCCGGCCCCAGGCTGGTGAACATGACGTGCCGCAGCCGTACGAGCTCTCGTGCGTCGGTGCTGGTGGCACGCCGAACCTTCACGGGGCCATTCCGTCGACGAGGGCTGCCAGTTCGCCGGATGTGGGGCGCTTGTGCGGATCCGGACGCAGACAGGCCATCAGGGCCTCTTCGAACGCCGGGAAAGGCCACGGCCGCACCAAGGCGAGATCACGTGTAAGTCCCTCGGCGATATCCCGCAGCTTCCGCTCTCGCGGACCGTTCGGCTCGTGATAGGGCACGGGCCGCTGCCCGGTCCAGCACCAGAACAGCGACGCGCCCAGCGCCCATACATCGGACGCCGCTGCGACGGGGATGTGCTCGGACTCGGAGGTGTCCAGCACGGCCTGGGCGATTTCCGGGGCCGTGGTGTGGGTGAGAGCCCCCCGGTACGGCACGCGGTCGGTCTCCAGATCGGGCCGACCGGGGGTCACAGGACCGCACGCCAACGCATAGTCGATCAGCGTTGCCGTTCCGTCCTCGGTGACCAGCGTGTTGGTGGGCTGGATGTCGGCATGGGTCCAGCCAACGGCGTGGAGGGCCGCTCCGGCACTCGCCATCGACCGGGCACATGTGGTGAGGAGGAGGCGAGTGCGTGGGCTGCCATCATGCCGAGCCGGGGCGAGGGCGTTCCACATGGGGGCGCCCGGAGCCCAGGTCACGGCCAGCCAACGGCCCGCCTCCCAGTGCCCGGCCGCGACCAGGTAGCCGGAGGGGACGGCGGCCAGGCGATCGAGTTCGGCGATGACACGCGCCTCCCGATCGAGCTCGGCACATTTGTCGCGCTCCGCGTGGCCGCCTTCGGCATTGGCCTTCAGCGCGTACTGGCCGTTGGCAGCCACTACCTGCCATGCCCTCGACCCGCGCCGGTCCGAAACCCTCCGGGCCCCGGTGATCTGTTCACCACGCTCGGCCAGGTACGCGGCCAGGGCTCTTACCGGAGCCGCCCACAGCGCTCTCTCATCGGTCATGGAGTACCTCTCCTTCAAGCTGATGAGCCGCCCAGGACCGCACTCGCGACCATGTCACATCAAGATCCCCGCTCAGCCCGTCGGCCACGGCGAAGACGTCCCGGCCATCGTCGTGGGCCTGCGCGACGACGGCGGCCAGACGCGGCGTGCGGGATAAAAGTCGGGCGTCCACGGCGGGCACCGCGGCACGCACTGCGAGCAGTGGAAGCGGTGGCGGGACCACAGGCCGTCCCATGCGGTCGGTTGCCGTCTGCTCTGGCCAGAACTTGCCCGCCACGACGCCCACCGGGCCGTAGGCGGCTTTGAGAACCCAGTGCGGCCAGGTCAGCACACGTTCGCCAAGGTGCGGGGCGAGCTCGAGTGCGATCGCGGCGCACGCCAGTCGGGCACCTGCCGCTCGGCGCGTCCGTACGTCCTCGGCGGCTTCCACAGCGACGGCGAACACCTTTGACGCAATGGTCTCCAGGTCGGTGCCCGGAGTCGGCCGGTAGCGCATCCACCGGGTCTGCCCGGTCCGCGTCGCCGGGGACAGATACGGGCAGTTCGCTGTCACCGCATCCGTGTATGGGCCGAGGCCCACCGCCGCGGCATCGCCGACGCTCACCTGGCCGAGTAGAGGAGGTGAGAGCAGGGCCCTGGCGGATTGGGTCCGCCGAGGGCCTGCTGGCGTCATGGCCATCGTACGGGCGTGGTCCGAGTCGGTGTCGCAACCTCGTCGTCACCCTCGCCACCGCTCGGCACCGGCGAGCAGTCCCAGTCGGTGACCACGATGCCGGTGCGTTCGTACCGGCTGAGGGTGTCCCTGTCGATCCGGCCCGATGCGTCGGCGAACCACACCGGGGGCAGGGCGCCAAAACGGACGGTGTATTCGGCGACCCAGTCCACGCGACCCGCCCCCTTGACCGGCGCGTGGCCGATGGGAATGCCCGCGTAACGGAGGCAGAACGCGGCTATGGCACCCGAGTCGGCTGCCAGGTGGTGCCAGGCGGCATCGATGCGGGCGGAGAACATCGGCATCACACGGTCATCACCGCGTGACTGGCGTTCGGCGTAGAGAGTGAGGAACTTGCCGAGCTCGTCGAGTTCGGTACCGACAGGGCTGGTTGGTACATCCATGACGTTCCCTTTCTTGTCGGAGACGGGGGAGCAGGTTCAACGTCGCGCCGCCTCTCTCGGGGCGGCGCCGCATATACGAGGTGCAGGCTGCGTGTGGCCGTCGCCAAGGGCGGCAGCATCGTCCCCTGGTTCGCTGAGTCGCGGAGGTGGTCCAGCGTTGGTTCTGCGGTAGTTGTGCGTGCGGCCCACCCAGGCTGGGCCGGGCCTCAGTACCGCTGTCGGCCTCCGGGGTAGCGGACCGGTTCACGGCACTCCGGTGCGTCCGCAGGAGCGGGCTCAGCGCCCAGCGCATAACACAGAGCCGCGTGCAGTTGCTCCGCCTCGGCCACCGTCAGTATCAGCGAGGCAAGTGCGACGTGCTGCCCGGAGCGGACGACCTGAAGCGGCAGTGCCAGGTGTCCGTCCCGCGAGTGGCGCAGACCGCGACCCGGGACAGGCCCGACCTGCCACTCCTCTGCCCCAACGGATTGGGATCGGCTCATTCGCACGCTCCCCTCGCAAGCTTCGGGCCGTCTTCCGGGCCGTCCTGCGGCTCACCGTCGGCAACAGGCAGCCGCCCGCCCCGACTCTCGGCGACCAGTAGCGCATCACTCAGCGCCTGGCACAGGCACTTGGCGAGAAACCGCAGTTCCCGCTTACCGGCCTTGTGGTCGACCAGCATCTCGCCTGCATGACCAAGGAGTTGGTCACCTGCGTTGAGCTGCGCTGCCTCCATCTCATCGGCGAGCCTCGACAGCCGGCTCTTGCTGTTGTCATCCGTCACCAGATAGCAGCGCTTCCCGGCCGAGTTCGGCCACGGCAGCAGACGGGGCCGCGTGCTCACGGGGCCACCGCCTTCACGCCGAGCCCGACAGCCTCACGCCGGGGATCAGGCAGCGACAGCTCTAACAGCCATTCCACGAATCGAGCAGTAGCCTTCCGCACGTTGACGCCCCTTCACAGCGTTGACCACGCTCCCGGGCCGCCCACAGCGGTCGCGGGAGTCTTCTTCCGGATCATCGCGCTGTGACCAGGACGTAGGAACCTCTCCTAAACCCCACTTCGGGACGTCCCGCGTCGGGTAAAACGTCCCTAGTGCAGTCCCGACTTGTGGGGAGAGACTCAGGTGCCGAACGAGAGGCTACGCGCCGCAATGGCAGCCGGAGGCTGGACGTACGCCACCCTCGCGGGAAAGGTCGAGGTAGACCCCAAGTCCGTTGAAAGGTGGGTCAACCTCAACCGTACGCCGCGACGCAGCACGGCCATCCTGGCAGCGGAGACGTTAGGAGAAGACGTGCATGCCCTATGGCCAGCGCTCCGTCAAGCGCGCCCCGCCCGCGCGGTCAGCCCCGAGCTCGTGGCGCTCTACGAGCAGCGTGCGGACATCCCGGTATCCGCGTTCGTGGAGATGCTGACGCAGGCCCGCGAACGGATTGACGTGCTCGTGTACGCCGCTGTCTTCCTGCACGAGGCATATCCTCGCCTCAACGACCTTCTACGGGAGCGAGCCGCCGAAGGCTGTGCCGTACGTATCGCGGTCGGCGACGCCGACAGCCCCAACGTCCAGCAGCGGGGCCAGGAAGAGAAGTTCGGCCACGGCATCGAATCCCGCTGTCGGCTCGCTCTCCTGCACTACCGCGCCCTCATCGGCACCCCGGGCGTCGAGGTGCGGACTCACGGAACGACTCTCTACAACTCGCTCTATCGTGCGGATGATCAAGCCATGGTCAACGCCCACGTCTGGGGCGTGAACGCGTACGGAGCTCCCGTCTGGCACCTGCGCCGACACCGCGAGGGCAGCATGTTCGACACCTACGCCCAGAGCTTCGACGCCGTATGGACGACGGCGACGCCGGTACAGGGAGTGTGACTCGTGGCGCGGACCGAGTACTACGACGATCCGAAGGCACCCAAGCCGAACACCTTGGTTGTGGCCGCGTCCGCTGTCGTCACCGACGAAAGCGGATCCATCCTGCTCCAGCGCCGCCGAGACAATGATCTATGGGCACTGCCCGGCGGCGGCATGGAGATGGCTGACTCCCTACCGGGAGCGGCAGTCCGCGAGGTCAAGGAAGAGACCGGACTCGACGTAGAGATCACCGGACTCGTCGGCACGTACACCGACCCGCGCCATGTCATCGCCTACACGGACGGCGAGGTCCGCCGACAGTTCAATGTCTGCTTCACCGCCCGCATTGTCGGCGGCCAGCTCGCGATCTCCGACGAGTCCACGGAACTTCGCTTCGTCCCGCCCGAGGAACTTGCCGAGTTGTCCATGCACCACACACAGCGGCTCCGACTCCGCCACTTCCTGCAACACCGCGACCGGCCGTATCTCGGCTGACCCATGAATAACCAGGTCTCCTGGTTGTCCGGGTCCTCCGGTGATGCGCGACGCACCGCCGGGGACGGCGAAGGGTCAGTGCAGGTGGGCCGGGGTGAATCGGACCGGGAGGGCGGCCACGCCGCGCATCATCAGGGTGACCCGCCATTCGAGGTCGTCCGGGGCGACGGACAGGGTGACGTCCGGGAGGCGGTCGAGCAGGACCTCGACCGCGGCGCCGGCGATGACCTGGGCGATCTCACGGGCGGCCGGGGGGCAGCCGTGCTTGCCGTGGCTGAAGGCCATATGGGCCTGGTTGCCGCCCGCGCCGGAGTGGAAGTCCGGGCGTACGTCGGGGTCGGCGTTGGCCGCGGCGAGGCCCAGCATCAGGCAGTCGCCCTTTCTGATGCGGCGTCCGCCGAGCATGGTGTCCTCGGCGGCCCAGCGGCCGATCCAGAACGGGACCGGGGTGTCCTCCCACAGCACCTCGTTGAGCGCCTGGCCGACACTGCGCCGGCCGCCGGAGAGGGTGATGGCGAACCGTTCGTCCGTCAGCATCAGCCGGAGGGCGTTGCCGATCAGGTCGCTGGTGGGCTGCTGGACGGCGTAGACGCTGCCGAGCAGGTCGTTGACGATCTCGTCGTCGGTGAGCCCGGCCGGGTGGGACACCAGATGGGCGGCGACGTTGGCCTGGTCGGGGTTCTCCCGGACGCGCTTGATCAGCGCCTCCGTCCTGGTCTGCATATTCCGCAGCGCGAGGGGGGCGTCGGGTCCGGTGAGGTGGAGCGAATCGTCCTGGATGGCGGCGGATTCGGTGTCGTCCAGTCCGTACAGCCGGGTCACCACCCGCAGCGGGATCTGGCTGGCGTACTCGGCCACCAGATCGGCCCGGCCGCTGCCCGCGAAGGTGTCGATCAGCCGGTCGGCGACGCGCTCGCACTGCGCGCGCAGTTCGAACTGGTCCACCGACGCCAGGCCGTCCCAGATCGCCTCGGCCCGCCGCTGGTGCTCGGCGCCCTCGCTGAAGAGCATGGTCGGGCGGTAGCCGACGAAGGTCATCAACTCCCAGTCGGGCGGCACCAGATGCCAGGAGTGCCAGCGGCGGGAGTCGCGGGCGAACAGCCGGGCATCGGTGGTGACCCGGACCACCTCGCGGTAGCCGAGCACGGCCCAGACGGGGATCTTGCCGTCCAGCAGGACGGGCACGACCGGGCCGTGGTCCCGGCGCAGCTCCCGGTAGAGGTCCAGCGGCTCGTCCCGGAACCGCTGGTAGTCCAGCGGCAGCGACCCGGTGGGCACCACCCCGTCGGGCGGCGCGGGGGCGGACCGGAAGACGGGCTCGGGCGGGTCCTCGGACGAGTCCTCCGACAGGTCCTCGGGCAGGTCCTCCGACGGGTCCTCGAACGAGGGCGTGGGGTCAGGGGTGGTCACGCGGTGCCCTCCCCGGCGGCGCCGTTGGTGGAAAGGGAGTAGAGGTAGCGGGCGAGCGCGACCAGTACGGCCTTGCTGGAGTCGCGCTTACGGGCGTCGCAGTCGATCATCGGCACCTCGGGCGGGAGGTCGAGGGCCTCCCGCACCTCCTCCAGCGAGTGCTGCGGCTCGGTGAAGTTGTTGCGGGCCACGATGAACGGTGTGCCGTGGTGTTCCAGCCGGTCCAGCGCGTACCAGGAGTCGGAGAGGCGGTTGGTGTCCACCAGGACGACCGCGCCCAGGGTCCCGGAGAAGAGCCGGTCCCACAGGAACCAGAACCGCTCCTGGCCCGGGGCGCCGAACAGATAGAGCACCATCTGCTCGTCCAGGCTGATCCGGCCGAAGTCGAAGGCCACCGTGGTGGTGGTCTTGTGCCGCACGAACGAGGCGTCGTCGATGCCGACGCCCGCCTGCGTCATCGTCTCCTCGGTGCTCAGCGGGCGGATCTCGCTGACCGACCGCACCATCGTCGTCTTGCCGACGCCGAACCCGCCCACGATCACGATCTTGAGACCGTTGCTCGCGCTCTCCCGCAGCGGAGCGTGTCCGGTGCTGCCGGGGAGCGCCATGCTGACGGTGTCGTCAGAGATTCTGGAGTGCAACGAGCACCTTCTTCAGGGTTTCGGGCCCGGGCAGCCGGCCGCCGGGGCGGGCCGCCTGCGGATGGCGCGCGGTGATCCGGCCGGTGTCCAGCAGATCGCACAGCAGGATCTTGACCACGCTGACGGGCAGTTCCAGATACGAGGAGATCTCCACGACCGACAGGGGGCGGCGGCACATCCGCAGGATCCGGACGTGCTCGGACTGCATCCCGGGGGTGGGGTCGCTTTCGCTGACGATCAGCGTGACCATGTCGAACCGGCTCTCGTCCGCCCGGCTGCGGCCGCCGGTGACGGTGTACAGCCGGTCCGGCCCCTCCTTGTCCAGCGGCCCTCGGATCATGCCTTCGCCCCGCCGCCGCTGTCGCCCGCGGCCGCCCTCGGGGCGGCCCGCAGATGGTCGCCGATCTGCTCGACCAGCTCGTTCATGTTGTGGCCGATGATGCCGACATCGGCGTCGTCATGGGCCACCACGGCGAGATGGGCGCCTTCGCCGGCCTCGACGATGAACAGAATTCCCCCGTGGAACTCCGTCATCGACTGCCGTACGCCGCCGCTGCCGTCGCCGAACTCGATGGACGCGCCATGGGCGAGGCTCTGGATGCCCGACGCGATGGCCGCCAGCTGATCGGCCTGGTCCACGGACAACCCGGAGGAGAGGCACAGTTTGAGCCCGTCCCGCGACAGCACCAGCGCGTGGCGTGACCCCGGGGTCTTCTCCAGCAGGTTCTCCAACAGCCAGTCCAAGCTGCGGTCGGTGGTGTTCATCGGCGTTCCTTCTGTCACGGCTTGTCGTTCTCGGCAGGCTCGGCGGACTCGGCGGATACGGCAGGCTCGGCGGACTCGGCGGACTCGTTGTGCTCTGCGGATACCGAAGGCTCGGTGTCACACGGGGCACCGGTGGCGGAACCACCGCGGGCCGCCTGGCGGAAGGCGCCGAAGCGGGCTCCGGCTTCCTCGGGTCGTGGACGGCTGGTCTTGGCCTTGGGTTCCGCCTCGGCCGCCTGGGCGGCCGCCCGGGTGGCGGCGGCCAGCGTCTCGCCACGGCGCCGCTTGGGCAGTCCGTTGACGGGCCGTGGGGGCTGCGCCGCGGGCTCCGGCGCGGTGGGCTCCGGCGCGGACGACGGCGAAGGGGACGGCGAGGTGGCGGGTGCGGGGGCCGCCGCGGCGGGGGCCGCGGTGGTGGTGGCCGTGGACGCGACGGCCTGGGCGGACGCCTGCCGGGGGACCCCGGAGCGGACGGAGCCCGGTGCGTCGAGGACGACGGCGTCCTGGTTGACGTGCGTGATCAACTGCTGCGGGATCAGGACGACCACACCGGTGCCGCCCCGCGCGGACGGCCGGAAGGAGACGGTGAGCCCGTGCTTACGGGCCAGACAGCCGACGACGGCCAGGCCCAGCCGGGTGCCGGACAGGCTCATCAGGTCCAGGCTCTCGGAGGAGACGGACTTCTGGGCGCGGTCCAGGGCGGCCGGGCCCATCACGAGTCCGCCGTCCTCGATGGTCACCACGACGCCCGCGTGCGTCTCCTCGACGTACACATGCACCTCCTCGGTGGGAGGCGAGAAGCTGGCGGCGTTGTCCATCAGTTCGGCGAGGGCGTGCATGACGCCCTCGGCCGCGTAACCGGCCACCGCGGCGTTGCTGGCCGAGTGGACCCGTACCCGCTGGAAGGCGCTGATCCGGCCGATCGCGCCGCGCAGCACGGACTCCATGACGATCGGCTTGGTCCAGCGGCGCCCGGAGCGCGCACCGGTCAGCACCGCGATACTGTCCGCGATCCGGCCCGCCTGGGCGGTGGTGTGGTCCAGCTTCAGCAGATCGCCGAGGACGGTCTCGTCGTGGCGGTTCTCCATCTCCCGCAGATCGGCCAGCATGCTGGTGGCCAGCGCCTGGACACGGCCCGCGGCGTTGGCGCACGCGGCCATCGCGGAGGCGCGCATCCGCTCACCGTCGCCGATCTCGCGCAGCAACGCCCGCAATAGCTGCTGATGGGCCCTGCTGGTGGGGCGCTCCATGCGGGTGATCACGGTTTCCGCCGAGCCGCCCTCGCGCAGTCTCCGCACCGCGGACGGAATCGTTTCCTCGGCGAGCCGGGTGGCCTCGATCTCCTTGGCGGCGGCCGCGGTCTCCAGCTCTGTGACCCGCTCCTGGAGACGGCCGATGGTCCGCGAGCGGTTGGTGGCGACCGCGAGCGCCACCCCCAGCAGCACGGCGGCCACTCCGCAGAAGACGGCGACGGAGGCGCGCTGGGCGGAGGGCACGGCGGTGGTCACCCACAGTCCCGCTCCACCCGCGACGACGGCTGCCAGCAGGGGGACGGTCAGGGCCCCACGTGTCACCGAGGGCCCTTTGTGCGGATGGCTGGATATGTGTGCTGACATCTATCAGGTCCTCATGGGCGCGTTGAGGGTTTTTGGCTGGACCACGCGGACATCAAGCCGTGGGCGCCACATGTTAGTAGAGTCACGTCACTTTGACCGGTCCCGCTCATCACATGGAGCATGACGGTCCGTCAAATCGGAGCGTCGAGAAGCGTCACCTTCCGGACGCATATGCCGCTGCCATCGCTCGCAAGCGTTGCCGACCCGGAAACGTCACGGATCCGGAAGCGTCCCGCCCCCGAAGCTTCACGGAATCGCCAGCTCGGCCCAGATGACCTTGCCGTTCGAGGTGTAGCGGGTGCCCCAGCGCTCGGCGAACTGGGCGACCAGGAAGAGCCCCCGGCCGCCCTCGTCCGTCGTCGCCGCGTACCGCAGATGCGGGGAGGTGCTGCTGGTGTCGGAGACCTCGCAGATCAGGGCCTTGTCGCGGAGCAACTGCACCCGGATCGGGCCGGTGGCGTAGCGGATCGCGTTGGTGATCAGTTCGCTGAGCACCAACTCGGCGGTGAACGCCCCCTCGTCCAGCCCCCACTCCGCCAGCTTCCGCATCACCTCGGCGCGCACCCCGGCCACGGCGGCGGGGTCGGACGGCACGTCCCAGGAGGCCACCCGGTCGCCGCCCACGACCCGGGTACGGGCGGCGATCAGGGCGATGTCATCGCTCGGGTTGCTGGGCAGCAGCGCGTCCAGCACCTCGGTGCAGATCTCGTCGGGCGTCCGGCCGGGGTGGGACAGGGCGTCGCGCAGCATCTCAAGGCCGGTGTCGATCTCCCGGCGGCGGTCCTCGATGAGCCCGTCGGTATAGAGGACGAGATGGCTGCCCTCGGCCAGTTCCACCTCGGCGGTCTCGAACGGCAGCCCGCCCAGGCCCAGCGGGGGCCCGGCCGGGAGATCGAGGAACTCCACGGAGCCGTCCGGACGCACCAGCGCGGGCGGCGGATGACCGGCCCGCGCCATCGTGCACCGCCGCGTCACCGGATCGTAGATCGCGTACAGACACGTCGCCCCCGTGATCCCCTCGCTCCCACCGCCGTCACTGTCGAGTCCGCCAGGGCCCTCGTCCTGGTCGATCCGGGCGATCAGATCGTCGAGGTGCGACAGGATCTCGTCGGGCGGGAGATCGAGCGTGGAGAAGTTGTGCACCGCCGTCCGCAACCGCCCCATCGTCGCCGCCGCGTGCAGGCCATGCCCGACGACATCGCCCACCACCAGCGCCACCCGCGCCCCCGGCAACGGGATGACGTCGAACCAGTCGCCCCCGACCCCCGACTCGGCCGGCAGATAGCGGAAGGCCACATCCAGCGCGTTCTGCTCGGGCAGGGCGCGGGGCAGCAGGCTGTGCTGCAGGGTCACCGCCATGGTGTGCTCGCGGGTGTAGCGCCGGGCGTTGTCGATACAGACCGCGGCGTGCGCGGCGAGCTCCTCGGCGAGGGACACCTCCTCCTCTTCGAAGGGCTCGCGCTGCTTCATCCGCCAGAAGTTGACCACGCCCAGCAGCACGCCCCGGGCCCGCAGCGGCACGGTGACCAGGGACCGGATGCCGTATTCGATGACCTTGGCGGTCTGCTCGGGGT
Source organism: Streptomyces sp. 11-1-2 (assembly GCF_003595545.1). Lineage (NCBI taxonomy): Bacteria > Bacillati > Actinomycetota > Actinomycetes > Kitasatosporales > Streptomycetaceae > Streptomyces > Streptomyces sp. 11-1-2. Next base: position 5,939,790 of record NZ_CP022545.1, on the reverse strand, counting down.
CCTGCGCCTGCCAGCCGGTGGCCTCGGTGAGATCGTCCTCGACGACCGGCTCACCCTCGCTCAGCCCGAACGCCTGGGGGGAGGTCGGGACGAACGAGAACACCCGGCCGACCGGATAGAAGGGGTGGCCCTGGCCGGGCCGGATCCCGTGGACCGCCTCCCGGCGCATCTCGACACCGCCGACCGCCAGCGGCTCATCGCCGCGCGCCACGGGCTCGGCCAGGTCGACCGTGACGAAGTCGGCGAAGCGGTCCACCGCCACCTGTGCCAGCTCCTCGGCGGTCCGGGCCACATCGAGGGTGGTGCCGATCTCCACGCTCGCGTCGTACAGCAGCTTGAGCCGCTTCTGGGCCACGTCGGCACGGCCGGAGAGGGCGCGCAGTTCGGTGGAGTCGCGCAGCGTGGCGACGCTGCCGGGCGGGCCGCCGTCGCGGTCGGTCAGCCGGTTGTTGATGGCCAGCAGCCGGTCGCCGGCCACCAGCACCTCGTCGGTGACATCGCGCCCGGAGGCCAGGACGTCGGCGACATGGGGATCCAGGCCCAGATCGTCGACCAGCCGCCCCTCCGGCCGCGGCGGCAGATCGAGCAGCCGGGACGCCTCGTCGTTGGCGAGCACCAGCCGCCCGTCGCCGCCGACGATCAGCACGCCCTCGCGCACCGAGTGCAGCACCGCGTCATGGTGCTCGTACATCCGCGTCATCTCGATCGGGTCCAGGCCGCGGGTCTGCCGCCGCAGCCGTCTGCTCACCAGGGCGGTGCCGCCGGTGGCGAGGACGAGAGAGGCGGAGACGGCGCCGACGAGCAGCGGGAGCTGGCGGTTGGCGAGCCCGCTCACCTTCCGGATCGTGATCCCCGCGCCCACCAGGCCGACGACCTTGTGATGGCTGTCGAAGATGGGCGCCACCGCATCCATCGCCTCGCCCAGTGTGCCAGGGCCGGTATCGACGGTGGTGTGCCCGCGCAGCGCCGGCTCGATGTTGCCGACGTAGTGCTTGCCGATCCGGTTGAGCTTGGGGTGGGTGAGCCGGATGCCCTTGTCGGTCGTCACCACAACGAAGTCGAGCCCGGACTTCTTCCTGACAGCCTCGGCCTTCGGCTGGAGCACCTTGGTCGGGTTGCGGGCGTGCAGGGCCTGCACGATGCCGGGGGAGTTGGCGAATGCCTCGGCGACCGCGACGGACCGGCCGCGGGCCTCGTCGGTGGCGTCGTGCCGCACCTGGAGCACCAGGGCGATGGTCGCCGCCGCGCCGAGCAGCAGCACGATCACGAGTTGGAGGACGAAGACCTGGCCGGCGACGCTGCGGACGCTCAGCCACGATCGAAAGCGCCGGCCCGCCACCTCCGGGCGCTCCCGGCGCCGACTCCGTGGGCGCCGACCGGGGATCATGCGGGCAGCCCACGATCGACCCATAAACCGGGCCATACACATACATCTACACCGGGAAATCCTGGAAGGCGAATCTCCGCTTCCGTCGGCTGGCACGAAACGACAAGGCACATACGGTACGCGACTTTCCGTGCCGGACCGATCACGGAACGCTGTGGCGGGGCGTATTCACGGTGGCGAGGTGCCGAAGCCGGGCGTCTATGCAAATCTGAGAAAAAGGGCAATTCACCCTTATTGCCGTCAATGGGCGCCGACTCGGCACCTATTGCGCCTGACGAAGGAGCCCGACATGGCCAGTCACGCCGGTGGAGTTCAGACAGGGGCCGCCCCGGGCCACGCGCACCGGGCGGTGAGCGGATGGCTCGTCTTCGCGGCGGTCATGATGATCTTCAGTGGGCTGATGAACCTACTCCAGGGCATCTCGGCCATCCGGACCGACCGGGTGTTCCTGGTCACGCAGAGCTATATCTTCCAGTTCGACCTCGCCGGATGGGGATGGGTCCACTTCGGCGTCGGCATCGCCCTCCTGCTCGCCGGGTTCGCGGTGTTCACCGGTGCGATGTGGGCCCGGGTCGCGGGGGTGGCGCTGGCCGGGCTCGCGCTGGTCGCCAACTTCCTGTGGCTGCCGTACTACCCGGTCTGGGCCACCGTGCTGCTCATCGTCGACGCCCTCGTCATCTGGTCGCTGTGCGCCGGGCCGGGCCGCAGCGGCGCGGAAGGACGCGGCGAGGCGGGACGTACCGCCTGAGAGCCGGGGTACCTGGCTTCCCGGCGGGGTGCGGGGCAGGCTGGAGCCATGCTGCTGGCTGATGTCGCGCTGACCTCCCGCCAGGTCGCGGCCACCTCCGCCCGCTCGGAGAAGATCGCCGCGCTGGCCCGGCTGTTCCGGCGTACGGAACCGGCCGAGGCGGCCGTGGTGATCACCTACCTCGCGGGCAAACTGCCCCAGCGCCGGACCGGAGTGGGCTGGTCCACCCTGCGCCACCGGCGGGAACCCGCCGCCGGGCCGACGCTCGCGGTGCTCGATGTGGACGAGGCCCTCACCCGGGTCGCGGCGGTCTCCGGCACCGGCGCGACGGCGGCCCGCAAGCGGCTGGTGGGCGAGCTGCTGGCCGCCGCGACCAAGGAGGAGCAGGGCTTTCTGCTCGGGCTGATCGGCGGGGAGCTGCGGCAGGGGGCGCTGGAAGGGCTGGCCGTGGAGGGGCTCGCCGAGGCGGTGGGCGCACCGGCCGCCGGGGTGCGGCGGGCGGTGATGGTCGGCGGTTCGCTGGGCATCGTCGCCGAGGCGCTGCTGGCGCGCGGCCCGGAGGCGCTGGCCGACTTCCGGCTCGAGGTGGGGCGGCCGGTGCTGCCGATGCTCGCGCAGAGCGCCAAGGACCTGGATGAGGCCATGGACCGGCTGGGACCGTGCGCGGTCGAGGAGAAGCTGGACGGGATCCGGGTCCAGGTGCACCGCGACGGCGAGGACGTACGGATCTACACCCGCACCCTCGACGAGATCACCGACCGGCTCCCGGAGGTCGTCACGGCGGCGCGGGAACTGGCGGTGGACCGGGCGATCCTCGACGGTGAGGTGATCCTGCTGGACGCCGAGGGGCGGCCACGGCCGTTCCAGGAGACCTCCGCCCGGGTCGGCTCCCGGCTCGATGTGGCCGGGGCGTCGGCCGCGCTGCCGCTGTCCCCCGTCTTCTTCGATCTGCTCGTCGTGGACGACCGCGATCTCCTCGACCTCACGGCCCACGAGCGCCATGCCGAACTCGCCCGGATCGCCCCCGGGCCCCGGCGGGTGCGGCGGCTGGTGGCCGACGACCCGACGGATCCGGAAACCCGGCGGGCGGCACGGGAGTTCGCCGCCGACGTGCTGGCCCGGGGGCATGAGGGGGTGCTGGTCAAGGCGCTGAAGGCGCCGTACGGCGCGGGCCGGCGCGGGGCGTCCTGGCTGAAGGTCAAACCGGTGCACACGCTGGATCTGGTGGTGCTGGCGGCGGAGTGGGGACACGGCCGCCGCACCGGGAAACTGTCCAACCTCCACCTGGGCGCGCGAGCGGCGGACGGCACGTATCTGATGCTGGGCAAGACCTTCAAGGGGCTCACCGACGCGATGCTGGAGTGGCAGACACAGGCACTGCTGGGCATCGCGGTCAGCGACGACGGCTGGGTGGTGCGGGTGCGCCCGGAGCTGGTGGTGGAGGTGGCCTTCGACGGGCTGCAGCGCTCGTCCCGCTATCCGGCGGGCGTCACGCTGCGGTTCGCGCGGGTGCTGCGCTACCGGGAGGACAAGCCGGCGGATCAGGCGGACACGGTCGAGGCGGTGCTGGCGCTGCGCGGCGAATGACCGGCCGGGGCCGGGAGAGCGCGAGATCTCGGGCGGTCCGGGGGCCAGGACCGCGAGACCACGAGACCCCGGGCCGCCAGGCGGTCCGGGGTCGGGCGGGATCGGGAGCGATCAGGAGGGGTTCTCCGCGTGGGTCAGGGTCTCCCAGCCCAGGAAGAGGCTGTTGGTGCCCGCCGGGCGCTGCTGCTCGGTGAGCTTCTGGGTGTTGGCCATGGCGATGCCGAGGCGGGTGTGCAGGGCGTTGTAGCCGACCTCGGTGATCGGGCCGAGGCCCCGCTTGACGCTGCCGCCGCACAGCCAGGACGGCACGCCCTCGCCGAGTTCGTACTTCGACTGGAAGCCCAGCGCCTGCCGCAGCCGCTCGCCCACCTCGGGGTAGAGGTCCTGGCCCTGGATGCGGCTGGTCTCGGCGACATGCGCGATGGAGGCGATGCCGTATCCGGTGTGAGTGAAGTCGCGGCAGGTCTCCTGGGTGAGGCCGGTGACGAAGGTCGTCTGGCCCTGCCAGTACTTGACGATCTTGTCGCGGGTGTCCAGGCCGCTGCCGGGCGCGGTCCTGGGCAGGGAGCCGTCGGACTGCAGGTAGATATATGCGGGGACGCGGCCGCGGAACTTCGCGACGGCCTTGTCGTAGCCGGCCCGGTCGTCGAGGAAGACGGAGATGCCGGTGGCGGCCTCCATCATCACCAGTTCCCAGTTGCCGTTGGAGTTCGAGCCGCCGATGACCTTCGGGAGGTAGACGTTCCGCAGCATCGTGGAGAAGCGGCTGATGGAGGCGTCCGACCAGCCGTCATAGGTGTAGCGGATGATCTCGGCCGCCCGGGGCCAGGAGGATCCGGCCCAGCCGGTCTGCAGCGGGGCGTTGCTGTTGGTGTGGTCCTTGATGGTGGCCGACCAGGCGTCCATGATCTGGATCGCCTTCTCGGCGTAGCGGCTGTCGCGGGTGATGTACCAGGCCAGCGAGAGCGAGTAGGCGGCGAGCGCGTCCTGGCGCTCATCGGTGCAGCCGAGGTTGGGGTCGGAGTACGGACCGCATTCGACGACCGCCCGCGGCTTGGGGGTGCGCGACAGCGAGGCGTACGGGCTCGACAGCATCGCGTCGTACGCGCCCTTCCAGGGCTGCGCGCCGGCGTTCACCTTGGAGCGGACGAAGTCGAGCTGGGCCTGGCTGACCAGAACGCCGGGGTGGGTGAAGGCCGCGGCCTTGGGTTCGGCGGACCGCTTGGTCTGCCCGGCCGTGGCCGGGCCGCTGAGGACGCCCGCGAACAGCGCGGCCAGCGCTGCGGCGAGGGCGAGATACAGGGCTCTGGTGCGCATGGGGGCGGCTCCTGACGGTGGGGTTCGCGTATGTGAACGACGGATGCCGACATGAACTCCTGCGATGCTCCGGGAAGTTAGCTCATGAACACGTCAAGGTCTAGACCTGCGGGGCGTAGGAGAGAATGTGCGCCCCGCCCCGATCGAGAGGCCCAGCGTGGAGACGACAGTCGCGGAGGACCAAGGCACAGGCCCCGGCGCCCCGCGCGGCGCCCGGGGCACCTGGGGCGCGGTCGCCCGGCTGCTCCGGCTCCCCGGCGGACGGGCCCGGCGGACGGCGGCCTGGTCCGCGATGGTGCCGCTGGCCCTGGTCAGCGTGGTGGTGCTGTGCCGGGCCGCGGACATCGACGGCATCACCCCCATACCGCAGCTACTGGCCTTTCTGCCCTGGCTGCTGGTCCCGGCGGCGCTCGGGCTGCTGCTCGGCACGGCCGCCCGCTGGCCGCTGGGGTGCGGCTGGGCGCTGGCGGCGGCCGCGGCCACCGGGTGGTTCATCCAGCCGTACGACGGCGGCACCCCGCCCGAGCCGCACGGACCGGTCCTCGCCCGGCTGCGGGTGATGACCGCGAACCTCGAGTTCGGCCAGGCCAGGGACGGGCTGCTGACCGCGCTGCGCCGGGAGCGGCCCGACCTGGTCGCGGTGCAGGAGTGCGACACGGAGTGCGCCGAGGCGCTGGACTCGGCCGCCGTCCGCGCGGCCTACCCGTACCGGAGCATCGCCCTCGGCGACAGCCCCGCCGCGGGCTCGGCGATCCTGAGCCGCCACCCGCTGACCCGCGCGGAGGGGGTGCGCGGGACGCTGCGGATGCCGGGGGCGGTCGTCCGGATCGCCGGGCAGCGGCTGCGGCTGCAGGTCGCGCATCCCATGCCGCCGATGCCGGGCCAGTTGGACGTCTGGCGCACCGAGCTGGGGCGGCTGCGGGCCTACGCCGCCGGGCGGGGCGAGGAACCCACCCTGATCGCGGGCGACTTCAACGCCACCCAGGACCATGCCGCCTTCCGGTCCGTCCTGGACACCGGGCTGCGGGACAGCGCACGGGCCACCGGGGTCTCCCGCACGCCGAGCTGGCCGAGCGCCACGGCCCCGGTGCTGGGGGCGCAGATCGACCATGTGCTGGCCAGCCGGGCACTGCGGCCGCGCACGGCCCGCTTCCTGGAGCTGCCGCACACCGACCACCGCGCGCTGCTGGTGGAGCTGGACCTGTACGGACCGCAAGGCTGACCGGCGGCTCAGCTCTCTCTCGGGTCGCGGCTCAGCCCTCGCTCGGGTCGCGGCTCAGCCCTCGCCCGGGTCGCGGCTCAGCTCTCGCTCGGGTTGTAGGAGTTGGCCAGCTCGAACGGATCGGGCTCCAGGCCCGCCGTGGGCCAGCGCTGCTCCCGCTGCCAGCGCGCGTTCTCCTGGGCGAGCGCGTCCCAGAGCAGATTGAGCGGATGGGCCGCGTCATAGGACGCGCGCTCACCGCGCCGGGTGAAGGCGCCCAGCAGCACCTCCAGCCGGGGCCCGGTGTCATTGACCAGCTCGACCGCGCGCAGCCCGCGTCCGTACGCCACCCGCGGATCGCCCGCCGCGTCCGCGACCCCCTTGGTGACCAGCATGCAGCCGCGCAGCAGACCGGAGCGCAGCAGCTCGAAACCGTAGTTGACGGTGTCGATCTCGGCGGCGATGCGCAGCTTGTTGCGGTAGTCGCCGCCGAACCAGGTGTGCAGCACCCCGGCCATCAGCCCGCTGGCCGAGACCACCAGCGGCAGGGAGCGCAGCGCGCTGCTCGGGGCGGTGGGGCCGGGCAGCTCGGCCTCGGACAGATTGGTCAGCAGCGAGACCCCGCTGCGGCGCCACTCCATCACATCGAAGGCGGCGAGTTCATCGTCGCCCTCGGGCCGGGTCACCACGGAGCCGCACACCAGGTCGACATCCTTGGCGCGCAGCTTGGCCAGTACGTCCCGGGTGCGCACATGGCCGACCTTGAGGTCGATGGCGCGCTGCCGGAACTCCTCGGACACCCGCTCCCCGGCGCCCGCCAGATAGCTGAGGGTAAATCGCGTGGTGCCCACCACCAGGGTTTTTCCCAGGCGGCGCCGTGACTCATGGATGCCGTCCAGCCACTCGCCGAGAGTTCCGCGCGCCAATTCGACCAGGGCTTCTCCGGTGCCGGTGAACAGCACGTCCTTGCCACGCCCCTGCTTGAGTATGAGGGGTTCGCCGCAAAGCTCGCGAAAGTTCCGGTTCATGGTGTCGATCTGCTTTTGCACGCTGGACTGTTCGCGGCCAAGAATCCGTGCGGCGCCCAGTGCGGTACCGGCCTCATGGACCATGATCAAGGTGCGCAACTGGTCCATCGTGGTGTCCATGAGCGCGAGTGGACTCTGCGCCCAACGGCCACGCCGATCCGTCGTCGGTGGTCCGAGCGACCCGGGTCTCACCATGAATTCCCCCCGCTTTTCAACTTCTGCCGTTTTCCTGACTCCAGAGTTTAGTCAGCTGTCCACCCGGATATCCGGGTCCGATATGAGCGAGAGCAACCCCGCTTTTCCGGACTCCTTACGCGCGCGCCCCCCGCGAGCCGCTGCGGCGGCTCGCGGGGGGCGCGGGCTGGGGCACGAGGCCCTTGCGGGTCAGGCGCCGATGTCGCCGCCGTCCCGCCGCCAGACGCTGACCACGGACGGCCGGGTCAGCTTGCCCGGGCCGTCGGGCCAGGTGGACGCGGGCTTCTCCACGCTCGCGCCGTCGAGCTCGCCCGGGTGCTGCACGGCCACCAGCACCCGCCGCTCCTGCACGATCGGGCCGCAGGTCTCGGCGCCGCTCGGCACGGTCAGGAACTGCTTGACCTGGCCGCGGCGGCTGCCCGCCGTCGCCACGCCGAACAGCCCGTCGTGGCTGCCGAGCGCGTTGCCGTCCGTGGAGATCCACAGATTGCCGTGCACATCGAAGGTGATGTTGTCCGGGCAGGAGATCGGGCTGACCTGGTCCTTGGGGAAGCCGCCGAAGTAGGTGCTCGGGTCCTCGGGGTCGCCGCAGACCAGGAACAGCCGCCAATTGAAGCGGGTGGAGCCCGGGTTGTTCCAGCGCTCGGTCAGCTCCAGGATCTGGCCGTGCTTGTTGGCGTTGCGCGGGTTGGCCTCGTCGGCCGCGGCCTTGCCCGTCTTGCCACGGTCCGAGTTGTTGGTCAGCGCGATGTACACACGACCGGTGCGCGGGCTCGGCTCGACGTCCTCGGGGCGGTCCATCTTCGTCGCACCGGCCTTGTCGGCGGCCAGACGCGTGAAGACGTACACCTCCTCGGCGGTCATCCCGTCCACGAAGGAGCGGTCGCCGCAGGCCAGCGGGATCCACTCACCGGCGCCGTCGAACTCGCCGTCCTTGGGAAGCTGTCCGGTGCCGTCGATCTCGGCGGACGGGCTGTCACCGGTGAACTTGGCGACGTACAGCGTGCCCTCGTCCAGCAGCGTGCGGTTGTGCTCACGGGCGATGCGGCTGTTGCCCTTCATCATCCGCTTGGCGGAGACGAACTTGTAGAAGTAGTCGAACTTCTCGTCGTCGCCCATGTAGAGGACCGGACGGCCGTCGGTGGTCAGCCGGGGCTCGGCGGCCTCGTGCTTGAAGCGGCCCAGCGCGGTCAGCTTGCGCGGGGTGGAGTCGGGGTCGAACGGGTCGACCTCGATGACCCAGCCGAAGCGGTGCGCCTCGTTGGGCTCCTTGGCGAGGTCGAAGCGGTCATCGAAACGCTCCCACTTGCGCTCGGAGGCGCCGTCCTTGAAGCCGTAGCGCTTCAGGCCCGCCTTGACGGTCGGGTCGGTGACCTTGTCGGGGTTGGCGAAGTACTGGTTGAAGTTCTCCTCGCCGGAGAGCACCGTGCCCCACGGGGTGATGCCGCCTCCGCAGTTGTTCAGCGTGCCGAGGACGCGCTTGCCGGACCGGTCGGCGGAGGTACGCAGCAGCTTGCTGCCCGCCGCCGGGCCGGTGACCTCGAACGGAGTGGTCGCGGTGATACGGCGGTTGAGGTGGTGGCGGGGCACGGCGGTGAGCCGGCCCAGCCGGCGCTCCTCGGCCGTCATCACCACGGACAGCCCGTGCGCGGCCCAGGCGATCTCGGCCTGCTCGCGGGTGGGGTTCTCCGGGTCGTACCCGGCGAACATCAGCACCTCGTCGGTGTACTCATGGTTGACCACGAGGAGCTGATGGCCGCGCTCGCCGGGGACGTCCAGCACCGCCATGTAGTCGTTGTTGTAACCGAACTGGCCCGCCTGGGCCTTGGCGCTCTGCTTGGCCGGGTCGAACGCGGGCGCACCGCGCAGGATCGGGTCGCCCCAGCGGAGCACCACGTTCTGGTCGTGGCCCTCGGCGGTGACCACGGTGTCCTGGGTGTTGGGGGCCACCGGCGAGAAGCGGAGGCCGCGGGCGGCCTTGCTGTCCTTCGCCTCGGCGGCGGCACCGGCGGTGGCGGCCGCGTCGCCCGACGCGGCGGCTGCCTGCGGCGCCCGCTCGAGCGCCACGGCTCCGGTCGCGGCAGCCACGGTCATCACCGCACCGGCCCGCAGAAGGGAACGGCGGGAGGCGGCAGCGGCGACAACGTCGCCCACGTAGGCGTTGTCAGAGGTGTTCGGCGTCTCGTGAAAGCAGGCGTCGCCACAGCGGTACCGGCACGTCAGCGCGGAACGACCGCCCGGGTGTGAGCTGATGAGCGGCAGAAGGTTGCGCACGTCTTCCCCTCCGTAAGGGTGTCACGTATGAGCTTCGAAGGGCCCCGCATGGGCAGTACGCCGACGCGGTCCGGGCCGACATGACGTCGGGATCCTTTGGCGGCGAAGCTATGGGCGTAGAACCGCACGGTGGCGACGAACGCCTGAACCAGAGGTGAACGAAGCGCGAGCGGAATCGGCGGAAGAGGGCCGCCGGGCGGCCAGCTAGCCTTTCGGCACCACGGTCATGCACCGCCATGCACCGCACTCGACACGTGAGAGGTATCTCCCATGGGCATACGGGACCTACTGCGCAAAGTTTTCGGCCGCTCCCGAACCACGGGGGTGGACGAAGCTTCTGCCGCGCCGGAGGCGGAGGTTGTCCCGGACCCCCAGTCGGCCGAGAAGTCGGCACAGCCGACGGTAGAGCAGACGGCAGACGAGAAGGCCGAGTCCAAGGCGTCGTCGGACGCCGAGCCGAAGGCCGAGTCCGACGTCGAGCCGAAGGCCGAGGTGGAGGCCGAGCCCGAGCCGAAGGCTGAGCCGAAGCCTGAGCCGGCCGCGGACATGACCCCGGCCCCGGACTCCCCCGACGACGAATCCGCGCACGACCCGGCCCTGTCGGCTCCGCTGAAGTCCCTCGACGAGATCCTGAAGTCCCCGGCGCCCGAGGACACGACAACCTCCGGCGACGACGCACCGATTGAGGCAACGGCAGCGGCCGACGCGAAGGAAACGGCCCCCGCTGAGGCGAAGGCAGAGGCGGACGAGCCCAAGCCCGCCGCCGAGGCCGAGGCAAAGGCCACGCCCGAGCCGGACGTTGAAGCCCAGCCCACGCCTGCGGACACTGCCGACGCCACGTCCCCCACCACCCCCGCAGCCGACGCCGAACCCGAGCCGACGCCCGAACCGGCAGCCGAGGCCGAAGCCGAAGCGGAGGCGGATGCGGAGCCCGCCACCGCGCCTGAGGCTGCCGCAGCCGCGGACGCCCCGTCTGCGGAGGCGAGTGCCGACGCCGGAGCCGAGGCGAAGGCAGGCGCCGAGGCCCCTGCCGAGACCAAGACCGACGACGAGCCCGCCGAGACCACGGCCAAGGCCGTGGCGGAGGCCGAGCCTGCGCCCGCAACCGACCCCGCGCCGGAGACCGCCGAGCCGGTGACGGAGACCGCCGACGCATCCTCGGCGGAGGCCGACACCACGCCCGAGGCCGAGGTTGCGGAGGACCCCGCGCCGGAGACCGCCACGGCGGAGACGGCAACCTCCGCAGCGCCCGAGGCGGCCGCAGAGACCGCCGCGCCCGAGGGTGAGGCAGCGGCAGAGGCTGGCGACGAGGCCATGCCCGCGGCCACGAGCGACGACAAGCTCGCTGCGGCAGAGGCCGAGGCCAAGGCCAAGGCGGAAGCCGAACCGGAGGCCACGGCGGAGGCCGAGCCCGCGGACGACGGCGATGCCGCGGCGGCTCCGGCGGCGGCGAGTGCCGATGCCGAGCCCAAGGCCGAAGCCGAGGCGGCAGCAGAAGCTGACGACGAGGCCGCCCCCGCGGCCACGAGCGATGACGAGCCCGCCGAGGCGGAGACCGAGCCCGAGCCCGAGGCCGCGGCCAAGGCCGACGACAAGCCCGCCGAGGCGGAGACCGACCCCGCGCCCGAGGCCACCCCCATGGCCGACCCCGCGCCGGTGGCGGTCGCTGCCGCCGCCCCCACCGCCGCCAAGACCGACGCACCCACCACCGCCACCGCATCCGCGATCACGCCCGCCGACCTCGAATCGCGGGCGCCCGGGCTGGTCGGGGCGTTCGCCGCCGCGGGGGAGGCCATCCAGGCGCATGGGCTGGCCGGGCAGCGGGCGGTCGTCTACCTCGTGCTGGACCGGTCCGGGTCGATGCGGGGGTACTTCAAGGACGGCACCGTGTCGCACCTCGCCGAGCAGGCGCTCGCCCTGTCCGCGCAGTTCGACGCCACCGGCACCGTGCCCGTCGTGTTCTTCTCCACCGACATCGACGGCACCGCCGACCTCGAGCTGGACCAGCACACCGGCCGTATCGAGGAGCTCCACGGCTCGCTCGGCCACATGGGGCGGACGAACTACCACACCGCCGTCAACGCGGTCATCGAGCACTACAAGGCGTCCGGCACCACCGACCCCGCGTTCGTGATCTTCCAGACGGACGGCGCGCCCACCGCCAAGACCGCCGCCGAGAAGGCGCTGTGCGAGGCGGCGGGACTGCCGCTGTTCTGGGAGTTCCTGGCGTTCGGGGACCCGGAGGCGAAGGGGTTCGACTTCCTCCGGAAGCTGGACACCGCGCCCGCGCTCGCCGTCCCGGAGAAGCGGGCGGTCGACAACACCGGCTTCTTCCACGCCGGGCTCGACCCGCGTACGGTCGCCGACGCCGAGCTGTACCGGGAGATCCTGAAGAAGTTCCCGGGCTGGCTGGCCGCCCGTACGCAGGGCTGACCAGGGGGCCGCACCACACCCGGCAACCCACCGAGCACCACACCGGGGGCCATCCGCCGCGGAAAAAACGCCGCGCGGGTGGCCCTCGTCACTCGGATACGATATGGGCGGCTCAGTAGAGCCAGACGCACTTACCGTATCGACTCGGGAGCAGCCTGCAATGGCTCGACACCTCATCACCAGCGCCCTTCCCTACATCAACGGGATCAAGCACCTGGGCAACATGGTGGGGTCCATGCTCCCGGCCGACGTCTACTCCCGCTATATGCGCCAGCGCGGCCATGACGTCCTCTACATCTGCGCCACCGATGAGCACGGCACCCCGGCCGAGCTGGCCGCCAAGGAGGCCGGGCTGCCGGTCGACGAGTTCTGCGCCCAGCAGCACGAGGCACAGAAGGCGATCTACGACGGCTTCGGGCTCGCCTTCGACTACTTCGGCCGCAGCTCCTCCGCACAGAACGTGCAGATCACCCAGACGATCGCGCGTGAGCTCAAGGCGAACGGCTTCATCGAGGAGCGCTCGATCCGCCAGGTGTACTCCAACGCCGACGGCCGCTTCCTCCCCGACCGCTATATCGAGGGCACCTGCCCGCACTGCGGCTACGACAAGGCCCGCGGCGACCAGTGCGAGAACTGCACCCGCGTGCTCGACCCGACCGACCTGATCGACGCCCGCTCCGCGATCAGCGGCAGCAGCGATCTGGAGGTCCGGGAGACCAAGCACCTCTTCCTCCTCCAGTCCAAGCTGGCGGAGGAGGTCGCCGCCTGGGTCGACGAGCGCGGCAAGGACTGGCCGACGCTGGCCTCCTCGATCGCCCGCAAGTGGCTGACCGAGGGGCTGCAGGACCGGGCGATCACCCGCGACCTGGACTGGGGCGTGCCGGTGCCGGCCGACACCTGGCCGGAGCTGGCGGCCGAGGGCAAGGTCTTCTACGTCTGGTTCGACGCGCCGATCGAGTACATCGGGGCGACGAAGGAGTGGGCGGACCTGAACCCGGAGCACCGCGACTGGAAGTCGTGGTGGTACGACGTGGACGAGGCGGTCCGCTACACCGAGTTCATGGCGAAGGACAACGTCCCGTTCCACACCGTGATGTTCCCGGCCACGCTGCTCGGCACCCGGGACGCCTGGAAGAAGGTCGACTACGTCAAGGCGTTCAACTGGCTGACGTACTACGGCGGGAAGTTCTCCACCTCCCAGAAGCGCGGGGTGTTCACCGACGCCGCGCTCGAGGTGCTGCCCGCCGACTACTGGCGCTACTTCCTGATGGCGAACGCCCCGGAGTCCGACGACACCTCCTTCACCTGGGAGCACTTCACCGCCACCGTCAACAAGGACCTGGCCGACACGCTCGGCAACTTCGTCAACCGCGTACTGTCCTTCTCCCGTAAGCGGTTCGGCGACGAGGTCCCGGCCGGGAAGGCCGCCGGGGAGGCGGAGGGGCGCCTGGGCGAGGAGATCGCGCGGCTGCTGGCGGAGTACGAGGAGCACATGGACACGCTCCAGTTCCGCAAGGCCGCTGCGGCGCTGCGCGCCCTGTGGAGCGCGGGCAACTCCTACCTGGAGGAGAAGGCCCCCTGGCTGGAGATCAAGACCGACCAGGAGGCCGCGGCCCTCACCCTGCGTACGGCGATGAACCTCATCCACCTCTACGCGATCGTCTCCGAGCCGTTCATCCCGGCCTCGGCGCGGGCCATGCGGTCGGCGTTCGCGCTGAGCGAGGACACCGCGGTCTGGGTCGGCCGGGAGGAGGCGAAGGCGCTGGCTTCGGTTCCGGCGGGCACGGCCTTCACCGTTCCCCCGGTGCTCTTCGCGAAGATCACCGAGGAGGACCTGGGGTCCTTCCGGGAGCGCTTCGGGGGCGCGGAGCAGAACGGAAACGGCGCCGCGTAGCAGGTCGGCGAGCGGCGCCGGATAGCCGCTCATGCGCGTGTTGATCGCGCGGCAACCGTTCGTTTAGTCCTCTCGGTGACCCTGTGGAGTCCATAACCACCGGGGAGTCGAGGAAGCAGTGCCGGACGCACGTGTCACGGTGACGGTCCACGGCCCCGACCCGCTCAGCCGGGCCGGGGTCGTGCGTCATCTGCAACAGCAACCCAGCGTCGAGCTGGTCGACCGGCCAGGCCCGCCCGGCGACGAACCCCGCGGCGCCGTCGCCGTCATGCTCGCCGAGCGCCTCGACGACCGCGCCGGGGCGGAGCTGCGCCGCCTGGTGCGGGGCGGTCGGCAGCGGGTGGTGTTGATCGCGGGCGAGCTCCGTGAGACGGAGCTGATGGCGGTGATGGAGTACGGCGTGCAAGCCGTCTTATGGCAGCACCGGACCACGCCGAAGCGGCTGTTGCGCGCCGTGCACCGGGCCGCCCGCGCGGACCGTGGCACACCGTGCGGCGTGGACCGGAGGCTGTGACCCGACGACGCCCCAGGGCTTCACCTCACCTCAGGGCTTACTTCACCCCAGGGTTTCAGAGGTCCGTGCCCTCGTGTGTCGCGTCGGGGTCGACCCCCAGGGTGAGGCTTCCGGTGACGCCCTTCTCGATCTTTCCCTTGCGGTACTCGAGGTTCAGCAGACCACCCTGCGCGCCGTTGCCGGGGTAGATCCCGTCCTCGTCGAGGGTGGTGCGCTCGGTGGTGCTGGTGTTGTACGGGGCCGCCTCGGCCGAGGCGAGCACCGCCTCCTCGGCGAAGAAGAGCTGACCGGTGTGGCAGGTGTGGCCGCCCTCGTAACCGGCGTCCGTGAGCTTGCCGCCGACGTGCACCTTGGTGTGGATGTGCACACAGCGGCCCCGGTACCAGCCGGGGAAGACCGTGGTGAACTCGACGAAGCCGTGCCGGTCGGTGAGCTGGGTGCCGCGCAGATACCGCTTGTCGTCGGTCGGCTCCTGGTGACCGCCGCCGGGCGGGGCACCGGTCGGAGCGCCCGTCGGGGCGTCGGTGGGCGGCGTCCCGGTCGGCGGCGTCCCGGTGGGCGGGGTGCCGCCCCCGCCGCTGCTCGAGCTCTCATAGCCCGAGTAGAGCCCCAGCGCGTCGCAGTGCCAGATGTCGACGGCGGCCCTCGCCACCGGTTTGCAGCTGTCGGAGTCGATCACTTTGAGGCGGAGGGTCATCGGAATGCCCTCCTTGTGCTCGGTGATGTCCTTTCTGATCTTGTCCGCGTCGATGTAGTACGGCCCCTCGGTCGTCTCCGAGGTGAGCCGGTAACAGACCTCCCCGGACGGGGAGGAGGCGGAGGCCGAGGGAGTGGTGGAGGTCGCGGACGTCTCGCCCGCCGAGGCGGTGGTGGCGATGGCCGTTCCCAGGCCCGCCACCGCGACGGCCGCGCCGCCCGCCACCACGACCCGCCGCCTCGTCAGATCCCGCTGGGGATCGACGTCGTTGCTCTGCTGTTCGGTCATGGCCCGGGACAGTAGGGAGGCAACCTGGCAGCCCCATGGGTGCCGGCTGTGAATGGCTGTGCGAAGCGCGTCATTCGGCCATCCGCAGACGCAGGGCGGGGGCGCGCCGTTCGGCACGCCCCCGCCCTGTGGGTCTCGTCCGGCCCGTCTACTCGGCGGACTTCTCGGCCTCGGCGGCCGTCTTCGCCGCGTTCTCTGCCTTCTCGGGGCTCTCGGCCTTCTTGACCTGCGGCGGCTTGCGCACCGACAGGTGCAGCTCCCGCAGCCGGGCCTCGTCCACCTCGCTGGGCGCGCCCATCAGCAGGTCCTGCGCGTTGCCGTTGAGCGGGAAGGCGATGGTCTCGCGGATGTTGGGCTCATCGGCCAGCAGCATCACGATGCGGTCGACGCCGGGGGCGATACCGCCGTGCGGCGGGGCGCCGAAGTGGAACGCGCGCAGCATGCCGCCGAACTCGCGCTCGACCTCTTCGCGGTCGTAGCCCGCGATCGCGAACGCCTTGTACATGACGTCCGGCTCGTGGTTCCGGATGGCGCCGGAGGACAGCTCCACGCCGTTGCAGACGATGTCGTACTGCCAGGCCAGAATGTCCAGCGGGTCCTTGGTCTCCAGGGCCTTCAGACCGCCCTGCGGCATGGAGAAGGGGTTGTGGGAGAACTCGATCTGCCCGGTGTCCTCGTTCCGCTCGAACATGGGGAAGTCCACGATCCAGCAGAAGCGGAAGACGCCGTCCTCAAAGTGGCCGGTCCGCTTGGCGGCCTCGACCCGCACCGCGCCCATGATCTTGGAGACCTCGTCGAACTCACCCGCGCCGAAGAAGATCGACGTGCCGGGCTTGCCCTGGACTTCGGTGATCAGCTTCTCGACGTCCTCGTCGGTGAGGAACTTCGCGATCGGCCCGGTCAGCTTGGCGTCCTCGCCGATCCGGACCCAGGCCAGCCCCTTGGCGCCCTGCTCGACGGCGAACTCGCCGAGCTGGTCGAAGAACTTCCGGGGCTGGTCGGCGGTGTCGGGCACGGCCAGCGCACGCACATGCTTGTCCGCGAACGCCTTGAAGCCGGAGCCCTCGAAGATGTGGCTGACGTCCCGCAGCTCGAGCTGGGCCCGCAGATCCGGCTTGTCGGAGCCGTACTTCAGCATGGCCTCGCGGAACGGGATCCGCGGGAAGGGCGAGGTCACATGACGGCCGCCGCCGAACTCCTCGAAGAGCTCGGTCATCACCTTCTCGATGACGCCGAAGACGTCCTCCTGCTCGACGAAGCTCATCTCGACGTCGAGCTGGTAGAACTCGCCCGGCGAGCGGTCGGCGCGGGCGTCCTCGTCGCGGAAGCAGGGCGCGATCTGGAAGTAGCGGTCGAAGCCCGCGATCATCAGGAGCTGCTTGAACTGCTGCGGGGCCTGCGGCAGCGCGTAGAACTTGCCCGCGTGCAGCCGGGAGGGGACCAGGAAGTCCCGGGCGCCCTCCGGCGAGGTGGCGGACAGGATCGGGGTCGCCAGCTCGTTGAACCCCTGCGCGGTCATCTTCTGCCGGATGGCGGAGATGACGGCGGAGCGCAGCATGATGTTGCGGTGCATACGCTCGCGGCGCAGGTCCAGGAAGCGGTACTCCAGGCGCCGTTCCTCGCCGACCCCGTCCTCGGGGAAGACCGTGAAGGGCAGCGGGTCGGCGGCGCCGAGCACCTCGACATCGGCGACCTCGACCTCGATCTCGCCGGTGGGCAGTTCGGGGTTGACGTTGTCCGCGCCGCGCGCGATGACCCGGCCGTCGATGCGGACGACGGTCTCCTTGCTGATCGAGCTCAGCGCCTCGTTGGCGGCGGTGTCGGGGCGCACCACGAGCTGGACCAGGCCGTAGTGGTCGCGGAGATCGATGAAGAGGATGCCACCCAGGTTCCGTCGATTGTGGAGCCAGCCGGAGAGCCGGACGTCGGTGTCGACGTCAGCGGCGCGGAGCTGACCACAGGTGTGCGACCGGTACCGATGCATCATTCATCCAAGTCGTCTGATCGGGAGGCGTGCGTACCCTCGTGAACTTCCGGCCAAGCCTACCGGCGCCGCGACCCTCACTGGTAAGCGGTTGGCAAATCCCCATAAGGTAGCGCAATGCGCACCGAGGACCTGCTGGCCGCCATAGCGACCGGCCTATGGCGTTGGGACAGTGTCTCGGGCGCCGTCAGCTATGACGCGGAGGCGGCCCGGCTGGTGGGCCTGCCCGCCGAGGCCGTCACCCTTCCCGAGGCCGCCGCCCGCGCGTGTTTCCACCCCGCGGACTGGCTGGAGGTCAAGGCGATCGTCGACCTCGCGGTGGCCGAGGGCACCCTGGCCGAGGCCCGGCTGCGCGTCGTGGACGAGAAGGGCACCGTGCTGCGGACCGTGCGCACCCGGTCCCGGCCGATAGCGCGGGGCGGCAGCGAGGACGGCTACTACCTGCTCGGCACCCTCCAGGAGGTCCCCGACCCGCTGCCCGGCACCTCGGCCGCGGGGCCGCCGGTCACCGGCGACTGGCGGCGCAACCGCGAGGCGTTCCTGCTGGACGCGGGGCGGGCGCTGGCGGAGGCGATGTCCACCGCCGAGGTGCTGCGGGTCGCGGCGGGGCTGTCCATGCCGGGCTTCTCCCCGGAGGGGCTCGCGGTCTTCGGCGTCCAGGGCGAGCGGATCTCGGTGATCGGCCACCACGGGCCGCGGACGGGCGCCGATCACCCCTTTCACGACATCGGGCTGGGCACCGACTATCCGGCGGCCGAGGTGGTCCGCACCGGCCGGGCGGTCTATCTGCCCACGCCGGAGGAGTACCGCGGCCGGTTTCCGGCCGCCTGGTCGCTCGGCCGGCCCCGTAAGCGCCGGTCCTGGGCGTTTCTGCCGCTGATCGTCGCGGGCCGCACCATCGGCGCGTGGATGGCCGGATTCGCCCATCCGGTGTCGTTCTCGCCCGATGAGCGCTCGGTGCTGACCACCATCGCGCGGATGCTGGCCCAGGCGCTGTCCCGCACCGCGCTCCAGGAGACCGAGCGGGAGCTGGCGGACGGGCTGCAGCGCTCGATGCTGCCCGCCAGCAAGCCCGATATCCCGGGGCTGACGGTGGCCGCGCGCTATGTGCCGACCGGCGGCGGACTGCAGGTCGGCGGCGACTGGTACGACGTGATCGGGCTGCCCTCGGGGCGTACCGCGCTGGTGATCGGCGATGTGCAGGGCCACGATGTGCGCGCCGCGGGGATCATGGGGCAACTACGGATCGCGGTCCGGGCGTACGCCTCCGAGGGACACCACCCCGACGCGGTGCTCTCCCGCGCCTCCCGCTTCCTCGCCGGGCTGTCGGCGCCGGACGGCCCTGACGGCCCGGACAGCCGGTACGACCCGAGGTTCGCGACCTGCCTCTATATGGAGGTGGACCCGGTCGCCGGCACCCTGGACATCGCCCGCGCGGGCCACCCCGACCCGGCGGTCCGGCTCGCCGACGGCACGATGATGGTCAGGCCCACGGCGGGCGGGCTGCCGCTGGGCATCGACCCGGACACCGACTATCCGACCACCCGGGTGGTGCTGGAGCCCGGCGAGACGCTGCTGATGTGCACCGACGGGCTGATCGAGACCGGCGGGCACGATCTGGAGACCGGCTGGGACCGGATCCGTAAGGTCTTCGAGCGGCCCGCCACCCTCACGAACGACACCGGCACCCTCCCCTCCGACGACCTCGACTCCGACGACCTCGAAGCCCTCGCCGACTCCCTGGTGCAGGCCGTGCACGGGCCGCCCTCCCACCACACCACCGGGCCGCTCGCGGACCGGCGCGAGGACGACATAGCGCTGTTGCTGATCTGCCGGGAGGCGGAGGTGTGCCTGGTCGGGCCCGGTTCGGCGCCGGTGCGGCGGACGGCGGTCACGGTCGCGCAGGCCGAGCCGGAGCGCATAGCGGGCACCCGGCAGCAACTGCGCGACATGCTGCACGACTGGGCCGACCCGGACCAGGTGGAGTCGGCGGTGCTGATGCTCTCCGAGATGGTCACCAACGTCCTGGTGCACACCGACGGGGACGCCCTGCTGGTGGCCGAGGTCAGCGGGCGGCACGGGGCCCGGCGGCTGCGGCTGGACGTCGCCGACAGCAGCGATGAGCTGCCGCACCGCCGGCGGCCGGGCGAGCTGGCCTCGTCGGGGCGCGGGCTGCTGCTGCTGGAGATGCTCGCCGACAACTGGGGGGTGGATCCGCGCGGCGACGGCAAATGCATCTGGTACGAGCTGCACGAGGCCGCGCCGGATGGCGCGGCCCCTTCGTCCCCGCCCGACGGCGCCTAGTCCTCCTCGGCCGTTCGTGGTGTCGGCTCAGGAGACCGGCGCGCTCGAAGGTCCGCACACGGCGTGTGTCATGGCGCGGGCGCTGCCGAGATAGGCCATGGGGTCGGCGAGTTCACGGATCCCGTGGTCGCCGAGAGCGGCGACGGTTTCCGGGCGTGTGAGGAGTTCGTCGACCAGCGGCCTTCTGGTCACCGCGTTCGTCAAGGAGAGCGGCATGGTCTTCCACGACGGCCACTGGCAGCCCGTCGAGCCCTGAACCAGCGGCGGGGAACACAACGGGCGCCGCGCGGGCTTGACCTTGCCGCGGCGTCAACGATTTCACTGGAGTCATGCGGATCGAAGAGGGGCGACACAACCGCCTGACCGTGGCCGCGAACCGGCCACCGGCAGCGGGAGCCGCATGCCGTGCTCAGGCCGTCGGCAGCCGCCCGCCGCATTTCACGGAGCGGCACCCCGTACTCGACCCGAGCCCCTGAGCCGTCCGAGGAAGGATCCCGATGAACACCACCACGGCCGAGAAGAGCTTGGCCCTCATGCGCACCGCGTACCAGCGGTTGCAGAGCGGCGACGTCGACGCGTGCGAAGCACTGCTGGCGGAGAAGTTCATCGCCAACCTCCCCGGGATGCCCGACCCGCTGTACGGACGGGAGGTCTGGAAACAGGGCACGCAGGCCATGTTCGAAGCATTCCCCGACCTGCGGATCGATGTCGAGGACATGTTCGGCGTCCACGACAAGGTCGCGGTACGCGTCCACTTCCGTGGCACCCACCAGGGCATGTTCCAGGGCGTGGCCGCGACGCACCGGCCGGTCAGCTTCCGCAGCATCGAGCTCTACCGCATCGAGGGCGACAAGATCGCCGAAGAATGGGTGGCCCCGGACATGACGAGCCTCACGCAGCAGATCTTGCCGCCCGGCTCATGAATGTTCAGGGCGACGAACAGCCCGAGAACGGCGGTGACGACCACCGCACCGATCCGTCGTAGGCCGCCCCACGGCCCGCGCCGGTTCGCGGGCCGAAAGACCGGGTCAGCGACCCACAGGAAGCGTCGGCGAGCCCTACAGTCCGCCCTCGGACATCCCGTGCACGGCCGGGATCGTGCCCAGCCGCCCCTTCTGGAAGTCCTCGAACGCCTGCTGGAGCTCCTTGCGGGTGTTCATGACGAACGGGCCGTAGTGGGCCATCGGCTCGCGGATGGGCTGTCCGCCCAGGAGGACGACTTCGAGCTCCGGAGTGTGGGAGTCCTGCTTTTCGTCCGCGCGGACGGTCAGCGCGCCGCCGTCGCCGAAGACCGCCGTCTGCCCCAGCTCGACAGGGCGGCGCTCGGTGCCGACGGTGCCGCGGCCCGCGAGGACGTACGCGAGGCCGTTGAAGTCCTCCCGCCACGGCAGGGTGATCTCCGCACCCGGTGCCAGCGTGGCGTGGATCATCGTGATCGGCGTGTGGGTGACACCGGGACCCTGGTGGCCGTCCAGCTCACCGGCGATGACCCGCAGCAGCGCGCCGCCGTCCGGGGTCGTCAGCAGCTGCACGTTGCCGCCGCGGATGTCCTGGTAGCGCGGCGCCATCATCTTGTCCCTGGCCGGGAGGTTCACCCACAGCTGCAGACCGTGGAAGAGGCCGCCCGACACGACCAGCGACTCCGGCGGCGCCTCTATGTGGAGCAGCCCCGAGCCGGCCGTCATCCACTGGGTGTCGCCGTTGGTGATGGTGCCGCCACCGCCGTTGGAGTCCTGGTGGTCGAAGATCCCGTCGATGATGTACGTGACGGTCTCGAAGCCGCGGTGGGGGTGCCAGGGGGTGCCCTTGGGCTCGCCCGGCGCGTAATCCACCTCACCCATCTGGTCCATCATGATGAACGGGTCGAGGTGCTGGTAGTCGATGCCCGCGAAGGCCCGGCGCACCGGGAAGCCCTCCCCTCGAAACCGCCGGGGGCGGTGGTGACGGCGAGCACGGGGCGCGGTCGCGCCTCGGCGGGTGCCGCGACGCGCGGCAGGGTCAACGGGTTCTCTACGGTCACTGCGGGCATGACGGCCTCCTCGGTCGTTCACGATTCAACTTAATTGAATGGTGAACGACTCGCAAGAGGGCCTTTATTTCCACCCGAGCACCCCGCGAGGCGAACGGCGATATCAGGACCTATCCGGGCCTGGCCGGGCCTATCCGTACATACGCCGCATGGCGAAGTCCACCATCTGCTCCACCGCCTTCGCGTCGAAGACGATCCGGTGCTCGCCCTCCATGTCGAGGACGAAGCCGTAGCCGGTGGGCAGCAGGTCGATCACCTCGGCGCCGGTGATCACGAAGTACTTGGACTCCTTGCCCGCATACCGCCGCAGCTCCTTGAGCGAGGTGAACATGGGGATCACCGGCTGCTGGGTGTTGTGCAGCGCCAGGAAGCCGGGGTTGTCACCGCGCGGGCAGTAGACCTTCGAGCCCGCGAAGATCTGCTGGAAGTCCTCGGCCGGCATCGAACCGGTGGTGAAGGCGCGCACCGCGTCGGCGAGCGACGGCGGCGAGGGCTCCGGGTAGAGCGGCTGCTGGCCGTAGCCCGCACCCGCCTGCGCGTGATGTGACGCATGCGGCTGCTGTTGCGGCGGAGGTGGCGGAGCGGCATAACCCTGCCCTGCGCTCGCGTTCTGGTCGTAGCCGTACATGCGAAGAAGCGTACTGAGTCACAGTTACCCGGTTGAGGGTTGCCCTTTATTACCCACGGGTAGCATCATGGCGACAGCTGATCCGATACGCGTCAACGCAGAGGTCCTGGCCTCCCGATCCCTTACGGAGCCGTCGCCATGGGGCACTACAAGTCGAATCTCCGCGACATCGAGTTCAACCTCTTCGAGGTGCTCGGGCGCGACACGGTGTACGGCACCGGCCCGTTCGCGGAGATGGACGTCGAGACCGCCAAGAGCGTGCTCGCGGAGATATCCCGGCTCTCCGAGCACGAGCTGGCCGAAAGCTACACCGACTCCGACCGGAACCCGCCCGTCTTCGACCCCAAGACCCACACGGCGCCGCTTCCCGAGTCGTTCAAGAAGAGCTACCGGGCCTACATGGAGGCCGAGTGGTGGCGGCTGGGCGTCCCGGAGGAGCTGGGCGGCACGGCCTGCCCCCGCTCGCTGCTGTGGGGCTCGGCCGAGACCATCCTCGGCTCCAACACCCCGATCTGGATGTACGCCTCGGGCCCGGCCTTCGCGGGCGTGCTGCACGACGAGGGCACCGAGGAGCAGCTCAAGATCGCCCAGCTGATGGTGGACAGGCAGTGGGGCTCCACCATGGTGCTGACCGAGCCGGACGCCGGCTCCGACGTCGGCGCGGGCCGCACCAAGGCCGCCCAGCAGGAGGACGGAAGCTGGCACATCGAAGGTGTGAAGCGGTTCATCACCTCCGGTGAGCACGACCTTTCCGACAACATCATCCACTTCGTGCTGGCCCGGCCCGAGGGCGCGGGGCCCGGCACCAAGGGGCTGTCGCTGTTCATCGTCCCCAAGTACGACTTCGACTGGGACTCCGGTGAGCTCGGCGAGCGCAATGGCGTCTACGCCACCAACGTCGAGCACAAGATGGGTCTGCGGGTCTCCAACACCTGTGAGCTGACCTTCGGCGCCGACCA
Source organism: Streptomyces sp. 11-1-2 (assembly GCF_003595545.1). Lineage (NCBI taxonomy): Bacteria > Bacillati > Actinomycetota > Actinomycetes > Kitasatosporales > Streptomycetaceae > Streptomyces > Streptomyces sp. 11-1-2. The sequence continues at coordinate 5,916,323 of NZ_CP022545.1, read as the reverse complement.
CCCGGCCAAGGGCTGGCTGCTGGGCGACAAGCACGACGGCATCCGCCAGATGTTCAAGATCATCGAGTTCGCCCGGATGATGGTCGGCACGAAGGCCATGGCCACCCTCTCCACCGGCTACCTCAATGCCCTGGAGTACGCCAAGGAGCGGGTGCAGGGCCCGGACCTGGCGGCGTTCACCGACAAGACCGCCCCGCGCGTCACCATCACCCACCACCCGGATGTGCGTCGCTCGCTCATGACGCAGAAGGCGTACGCGGAGGGCCTGCGCGCCCTGGTCCTCTACACCGCCTCCGTCCAGGACGAGATCCTGGTCAAGGAGGCCGCGGGCGAGGACGCCTCCGCCCTGAGCCGCCTCAACGACCTGCTGCTGCCCATCGTCAAGGGCTACGGCTCGGAGAAGGCGTACGAGCAGCTCGCGCAGTCCCTGCAGACCATCGGCGGCTCCGGCTACCTCCAGGAGTACCCGCTGGAGCAGTACATCCGGGACGCCAAGATCGACACGCTCTACGAGGGCACCACCGCCATCCAGGGGCAGGACTACTTCTTCCGCAAGATCGTCCGGGACCAGGGCCAGGCCCTGACCGTCGTCTCGGAGGAGATCAAGAAGTTCCTGGCCGAGGCCGCCGGGGGCGAGGAGCTGGAAGCCGCCCGCGACCAGCTCGCCCAGGCCGCGGTGGACCTGGAGGCGATCGTCGGCGCGATGCTCACCGACCTGGCCGCCACCGAGCAGGACGTCAGCTCGATCTACAAGGTCGGTCTCAACTCCACCCGGCTGCTGCTGGCCTCCGGCGACGTGATCATCGGCTACCTGCTCCTCAAGGGCGCGGCCGTCGCCACCGAGAAGCTGGGCACCGCCTCCACGAAGGACCGGTCCTTCTACGCGGGCAAGATCGCCGCCGCGAAGTTCTTCGCCCACGAGGTGCTGCCGGGCGTCTCGGTGCAGCGCTCGATTGCCGAGTCGGTCGACAAGGGGCTCATGGACCTGGACGAGTCCGCGTTCTGAGAGCTCTCTTCCCTCGTCCAGGGGGCCGGCCGTCCCATCCTCCAGCGGGGCGGCCGGCCCCCTGGCCTGTGCGCGTGGATGTCGTCACCGCTCCTGGTCACCGTTCCGCGTTTCGTCGGGCGGCCGCTCCCGCAGGGCCCGTTCGACCTCCTCCCGGGCCCACCGCCGGAGGTCCTCGCCCTGGGCGAGTAGCTCGTCGACCGACTCGCCCCCGCCCTCCGGCGGGCGCGGGCGGGCCCTCAGCTTCTCCAGCAGATCCCGGCACGCCTCGTCCTCCGTGGCGAACCGGCTGATGTCCCGGTCCAGGGAGCGCTCCCTCAGCCCGGTCTCCCAGCCGCCGTCCGCAGCGGGGCGCAGATAGTAGTAGGCGTCTGGCTGCACCGGGATGTCCTGCACTCCCGGGATGTCGTACAGCGCGTCCGGCACCTGTTCGTCGCGCAGGGTTGTGACGAGTTCCGTTCTGTCCACCGGTTCAGGATCCGCCCTCAGTTGAGTGCGCGCAGATTACCCGCCGCGACAAGCTGGGGGATCGAAGGACCGGTCAGATACTGGAGCCCGAAGCCGGGTTGTCCGAACCATGGCCGGATGGGACCCGCCTCGACCAGGAAGGGCTCGGTGACCTCATAGAGGTGATAGCCGTTCGGATACGCCGGGTCGATGGTGTTGAGGTTGCTGGGCGGCAGCGCGCGCTCCTCGTAGGGCGTACCCGCCGGGGCGAGGAAGTGGCCGAAACCGCTCCCGAAGAGATCGACCTTCTGACCGACCTTCATCCTGATCGTGGTGTGCAGCGGTGACCCGTTGAGCAGAACCCAGCCGTCGGGGTAGGGGAACCACCAGCCGCTCGTCTGCTCGTTCCAGTAGCAGTCGAGGAACGCGGAAGAGGTGCGGAAGTGGTCGAGCCGTTCATAGTTTTCGAGCATCCGCCCGATCGCGCCGTACCGGGGGAGCTGGGCGGGGCCGAGCCGCCAGTCACCCTGGTAGTAGCGCTCACGCGGCGGGTTGGGTGCGATGCTGGTCCCCCCGATGCGGTCCATGGTCGGACAGGGAGGGTGGCCCTTGCCCTCACCATCCCCGCCGTTCCCCGGACGCGGGCCGGGCGAGGGCGCGGCTGCCGGCTCCGGAGAGGCCACGGGCGCGAGCCCCGCGGCGAAATCCGTGACAGGCTTGGCCATGGCAGGTCCGCCTGCGCACAGCAGCAGCAGCGACCCCAGAACGACAAGCAGGTGGCGAAGAACGCGCATCCGGTATCCCCTTGAGTTACGACTCAGTGCGGCGTTGCTCGGTACACGGGGAATATCGACCGATTCTCCCGAATTCTCGCCTTACCTGACGTGCTTTCATCAGATTGGATCAACGTGGCCCCACGGATGGATGCCACGACCCGCACCAGGGCGAGCCACCCCCCGGCGAATCTATGCTGAGCACATGAGCGCACAACCCGGCATCGACCGCGGCCACACCGATGACCTGATGTCCTTCCTCCGCGCCAGCCCATCGCCATACCACGCTGTGGCGAGCGCCGCTGAGCGGCTGGAGAAGGCCGGGTTCCAGCGGGTCGAGGAGACCGCGCCCTGGGACGGCGCGGCCGGTGGCCGGTTCGTGCTGCGAGGCGGTGCGATCATCGCGTGGTACGTACCGGAGGGGGCGGACCCCGCCACTCCGTACCGAATTGTCGGTGCTCATACCGACTCTCCCAATTTGCGAGTCAAGCCGATTCCCGACACCGGTGCGCACGGCTGGAGACAGATCGCCGTCGAGGTCTACGGCGGGGTGCTGCTCAACACCTGGCTCGACCGCGACCTCGGGCTCTCCGGCCGGATCTCGCTCAGGGACGGCTCACACCATCTCGTCACCATCGACCGGCCGCTGCTGAGAGTGCCCCAGCTCGCCGTCCACCTCGACCGGTCCGTCAACACCGAGGGCCTCAAGCTGGACAAGCAGCGCCATATGACGCCCATCTGGGGGCTCGGCGGCGTCGAGGAGGGCGACCTGATCCGCTTCGTCGCCGAGGAGACCGGTGTCGCGGCCGAGGAGATCGCCGGCTGGGACCTGATGACGCACAGCGTCGAGCCGCCCGCCTACCTCGGCCGGGACCGCGAGCTGCTCGCCGGGCCCCGGATGGACAACCTTGTCTCCGTGCACGCCGGTACGGCCGCGCTCATCGCCGCCGCCCGCCCGGAGCTGCCGTACATCCCCGTACTGGCCGCCTTCGACCACGAGGAGAACGGCAGCCAGTCCGACACCGGCGCCGACGGCCCGCTGCTCGGCACGGTGCTGGAGCGCTCGGTCTTCGCCCGCGGCGGCGCGTACGAGGACCGGGCCCGCGCCTTCGCGGGCACCGTCTGCCTGTCGTCCGACACCGGCCACGCCGTTCACCCCAACTACGCCGAGCGCCATGAGCCGGGCCACCACCCACGGCCCAACGGCGGCCCGATCCTCAAGGTGAACGTCAACCAGAGATACGCCACCGACGGCGCCGGGCGGGCCGTCTTCGCCGCCGCCTGCGAGCGCGCCGGGGTGCCCTGGCAGAGCTTCGTCTCCCATAACTCGATGCCGTGCGGCACCACGATCGGTCCGATCACCGCCGCCCGGCACGGCATCGCCACCGTCGACATCGGCATCGCGATCCTGTCCATGCACTCGGCACGGGAACTGTGCGGAGTGCAGGACCCGCGGCTGCTGGCCAAGGCACTGCACGCCTTTCTGGAGGGCTGAGTTGGACTTCTCCGTGCTGGGACCGGTGACCGTCATCGCGGGACCGCCGGCAGCGCCCATCGAGCTTCCGCTGGGGCCCGCCAAACGGCGCAGCGTGCTCGCGATGCTACTGCTGCGGCCCAACGCGACGGTGTCCGTGGAGCAGTTGATAACCAGCCTGTGGGAGGACGAGCCGCCCGCCCACGCCCGGACCGTCATCCAGGGCCATGTCTCCCGGCTCCGCGCCGTGCTGGCCGAGGGCGGCGCCGAGGACCACGGTGTGGAGCTGGCCACCCACAGCTCCGCCTATCTGCTGCGCATCCCCGAGTCCCTGATCGACACCCAGCGCTTCGACCAGCTGACCGCGCAGGCCAGCCCGGAGTCCGCCCCCGGCGAGGCGGTCCGGCTGCTCCGCCAGGCGCTCGGCCTGTGGCGCGGCCCGGCGCTCACCGGGACCGTGGCCAGCCCGCCGTTCGCGGCGGCCGCGCACGCCCTGGAGGAGCGCCGGCTGAGCGCCGTGGAGGCCCTGGCCCGGGCGCACAAGGCGCTGGGCGAGCATGAGGAGGCGGTGCGCGCCCTGCACCCCGCCGCCGTCGCCAACCCGCTGCGCGAGGGGCTGATCGCCGCCCTGATGCTGGCTCTGTACCGCTCCGGACGGCAGTCCGACGCGTTCGCCTGGTTCCACCGCACCCGGCAGTTGCTCGACGACGATCTGGGGGTCGACCCGGGCCAGCGGCTGAGCGCCGCGTACCAGGAGATCCTGCGAGCGGCCCCCGAGGCGGACGGGCCGCAGGGCGGCGCCGAGAGCGCCGGAGCGCCGGGCCCCTCGGGGCAGCCGGTGCCGTCGGCCCCGTCGCACCAGCAGTCCATGGCCGCCGCATCGGCCGCCGCGCCCGTACCCGAGCTGCTCCCCCGGCCTCCGGCGGGCTTCCACGGCCGGGGTGCGGAGCTGGCCGAGCTGACCCGGCTGACCCAGGGCAGCGCCGAACCGGCCCAGGGCGGCGCGGCGGGCGGCTCCGGCGGCTATCCCCAGGAGGGCGGTATCGCGCTGCTCACCGGGCCCGCCGGGGTCGGCAAGACCGGTCTGGCGGTCCACTGGGGCCATGCCCAGGCCGCCGCCTTCCCCGACGGACGGCTCTTCGCGGATCTGCGCGGCTTCAGCGGCGGCGAGGCGACGGTGCCCGCCGAGGTGCTGCGCGAGTTCCTGCTCGCCCTGGGCACCCCGGCCGAGCAGATCCCCACCTCGACCGAGGCCGCGTCCGCGCTGTACCGCTCGCTGGCCGCCCGCCGCCGGCTGCTGGTGGTGCTGGACAACGCGGGCAGCTCCGCCCAGGTGCGCCCGCTGCTGCCCGGCGGACCCCACTGCGCCACGCTGGTCACCAGCCGCAGCAGGCTGGACGGGCTGATCGCCACCGACGCCGCCCGCCCCGTACGGCTGCACGCCCTCGGCACCGAGGACGGGGCGGCCCTGCTGGGCGCGCTGCTGGGCCCCGCCCGGGTCGCCGAGGACCCGGAGGCCGCGCGGGAGCTGGTGGCCCTGTGCGACGGGCTGCCGCTGGCGCTGCGCGCCGCCTCCGCCCAGCTGATGGCCCGGCCCCGCTGGCGGCTGGCCCGGCTGGCCACCGCGCTGCGCGACGAGCGCCGCAGGCTGGCGTTGCTGTCGGCGGAGGACACCGGAGTGGCCGCCGCGCTGCGCAACTCCGTGGCCCGGCTCTCGGCGGACGACGCACAGCTGCTGCGGGCCCTGGGCACCGGTTTCGCGCGGGAGGTCAACACCGCCGAGGCGGCCGCGCTGTCGGGGGCGGACCCCGAGCTGATCCAGGACTCCCTGGAGCGGCTGGCGGAGATGCATCTGCTGGACGAGGAGGCCACCAACCGCTACGTCATGAGCGACTTGGTGAAGCTCTTCGCCCAGGGCGACGGGAGCGGGCGCGGCGAGGGGTCCGGCGGGGCCTCCGGCGAACCGTCACAGGGGCCTGAGCAGCGGTGAACAGCGGGGCGTTAGCGGGACGTTAGCGGGCGGCAGCCGTTCACCAGCCGAACGGCAGCGGGTCCGGACAGGCTTGAGCCGTACCGGAAAACGCCCGAACGCCCGCTGAGGGGAGACCCGCCATGCCGCTCACCACCGCTCGCCTCGCCCACCGCTCCGGCACCCTGCGCTCGGTCGCGGCCGGCCTTACGGTCGTCGCCGCGGGCATCACCCTCGCGGCGTGCGGCACCGCCGACGCGTCGGGCGTGAAGACGGCCGGCAAGGCCGAGAGCATGGCCTCGGCCGTCCCCACCGTCCCCACCGCCAACGAGGAAGGCCTCCAGGGCGGCGCCCAGCAGGCCGCGCGGGGGACGGTGGCGGGCGGGGCCGACGCCGGGGCCCAGGGCGGTCTGCGGGCCGACGGCGGCGTCGAGGGCGATACCGGCGTCTGCCGTCTCGACACGATGTCGGTGAGCGTCACCTCCGTCCCCCGGCCGGCCAACCATCTGCTGCTGGAGATCACCAACCAGTCCGGGGTGACCTGCCGTCTCATCGGCTCCCCCGTGGTGCGGTTCGACGACGGGCGGGCGGCCGTGCCGCAGGACGGGGACACCCGGCCCCAGACGGTCGTCACGCTGCCGCCCGGCGAGAGCGGTTACGCGGGCCTGACCACCTCCGCGGCGAACGCCCCGGCCGCCGACGGCCGTAAGGCCACCGGGTTGACCGTGTCCCTCCCCGGCGAGGACAGCCGCCGCGCCGTCGATCTCCCCGGCGACTCGGTGGAGGTCGGGGACGGGACGGAGGTCGGCTACTGGCAGAGCGACGCGTCCGACGCCCTGCTCTGGTGACCGCTTGACCTTCCCTCCGGTGATCGCTCGCCCCCTCCGGTGATCGCTCGACCTTCCACTCCGGTGACCGCTCGATTCCGAGCCACCCAGCTGGGCAGCTAGCCGCCTCCCCCCGGCTACCTGCCCCGGACGGCCCCCGCCTCGGCGGGGGCCGTCTCGTCATGTCCCACGGCACCGCCCTCCGTGTCCCGCTCCTGGCCTCTCCCGTGGGCGTCTTGGCAGGTCATCAGGGGCGCGCCCGGATGGGACCTCCCAAAGGACGGCTCGGCCCCCGAAAGGCCCCGCCCCGCGGCCCACAGTGGTTCCCGTCGCCGCGGCGAACGGCCCGACGGCCTCGACCGAGCCGTGCCGACGTCCGCCGTCGGCGCTCTCACCAAGGGGGAATCCAGAGATGACGCACTCCATCAGCGGCGGCCGACGCCGGATCTTCCTGCGCAGGGTGGTCCCCGCGATCGCCGCGGCGGGCATCGGCGCCACCGGACTCGTGGGCTGCTCGGGCGGAGCCGACACCGCGGGCCATGACGCCAAGGCGGCGAAGGCCGGGAAGGTCGCCGAGAAGGGCCTGACGAGCCGCGACACCACATCGGCCCAGGGCGGGGCCGCGGCGCTCAAGCTGAAGACGACCACGGGGGAGTTCGGCACCAAGGCCGCGGCCACCGCCGACTTCCCCACCTGGGGCACCCGCTGGGTGGTCCATCAGAGCGCCGACACCGGCTCCCCGTCCGTCGGCATGCTCAACAAGGACGCCCCGGGCCAGGACCGCATCACCGCCGACTACCAGGTCAACACGGGCAAGAAGGTCTGCGAGGACGGGGCCTGCTCCACCTACATGGCCCATATCACCGGGCCGGTCAGCGGCTTTGTGACCGTCGTCGCGGTGGACATCCCGCAGGACTCGCTGCCCGGCGTCCCGGTGCAGAACGGCGGTGGTGAGCCGCCGGAGCCGCCGCAGACCGGCGGCACCCGCGCGGAGGCGCTGCAGCGGGCCGCCACCTGGCTGACCGCCAACAACGGCGGCCGGGTGCCGTACAGCCAGGCCCAGGTCTGGAAGGACGGCTACCGCCAGGACTGCTCGGGCTATGTCTCCATGGCGCTGGGCCTGCGGGCGCCCGGCCCCAACACGGTGGGCCTCACCGGCTCCGGCATCACCAAGCCGATCGCCCTGAACGACCTGCGGCCCGGGGATCTGCTGATCGACGCGTCCGGGAACAACAACACCCGCCATGTCGTGATGTTCGAGAAGTGGAACGACGCCGCCCACACCTCGTACACCTCCTACGAGCAGCGCGGCGACTTCGGGACGGATCACACGACCCGTCGCTACGGACTGGAGCCGGGCAGCGAGTACCAGCCCTACCGGCCGCTGAAGTTCACGGACTGATGCGTTCCTGACCCGGTTCCTGTAACGAGCGGCACGTCCACCTCGGGGGTGTGGACGTGCCGCTCGGCATGTTCATGATCCCGTGCTGCAATGGTGTACGTGCCAGCGCATCCGAATCGCCCAGAGAACCCGCGACGCAAGCCGCTTGCCCCGCTGCCCGAGGAACTCTCCGGCCCGGTACGGGAATTCGTGACCGCACTGCGCCGGATGCACGGCGAACTGGGACTCAGCCTGAAGGAACTGGAGGGGCGGCTGCCCGCGAGCCGGTCCTCCCTCTCCCGCTATCTGCGCGGCCAGAGCCTCCCCGACGAGCGGCTCCTGGTCCAGTGGGGCAAGCTCTCCTTCACCGCCGAGGACCGGCTGCCCGAACTGGTGACCCTGCTGCACCGGGCCACCGAAGCCGAGGCCGCCGGGCAAGGCGCCGAGGGGACCGGGCCGGAGCCCGGCCCGGCCGCGCCGCCGCCCCCGGGGCAGTCTCCGGAGGGCCGGCCGGCCCGGCGCCGGCTGCGGCTCACGCTCGCGGCGGTGGGCGCCGTCGTCGTCATCGCCGGGGGCACGGCCGGCGTGATCGCCCTCCGGTCGTCCGACGACGGCGGGTCCCCGGGCGGCGCGGCGGGCTCCTCGCCCCTGGGCGACGCCCGGATCACCGTCTACAACGCCGAGAAGGACTGCCGGCACCAGCGCGTCCGTGCCTGCTCCCTGGGCCTGGCCGAGGATCCGTATGTGGCCTACCGCCCGTCGAACATCGTGGGCCGGGCCTGGCACGGCGACGTGCTGCGCGCCGACTGCCGCATCGCCAACGGCGTCACGGTGACCGACGAGGCGGGCGGGCACAGCAGCATGTGGTTCCGCGTCTTACAGGACGGCAAGCGGATGTGGGTGCCGGGCATCCGGATCCGCCAGGACCAGGTGCAGTACTCCACGCTGCCCAACTGCCCGGACTGACCGCCGGTCCGGACTCAGCCGTCCATCCCGGCGAGCACCAGCGGCAGCCGCCTCGCGCCGCCCTCGGTGATCCGCACCGGGACGCCCCAGTCCTGCTGGTGCACATGGCAGGCGGGGTACTCGTTAGCTGGATCGTCGTCGCAGGAGGCGGCCATCGCCGAGACGTGCAGCACGCCCTCGGTCATGCCCTCCGTAAGGACGAGCTCACGGTTCAGATCCGTGCCCGCGCCGTCTCCTTCGGCCAGCAGCTCGGGCGGGGTGGAGCTGACCAGCAGCCGGGTGGAGGGGCCGTAGCGGGTGTCCAGCTTCTGTCCCTCGGGCGCCTGGAAGACCACGTCCAGCCGGAGCGTCCCCGGGGCGATGTCGGTCGCCGCCCGCTGGGTGCGGTGGGCCACCGCGTCGACCCTTACGGCCTCCTCCGGAAGCCGCAGCCGGGTCAGCCGGTGCCGGGCGGACTCCACCACGACGATGTCCCCGTCGGCCAGGACCGCGCCGGAGGGCTCGCGCAGATCCGTGGCGAGCGTGGAGACCTCGCCGGTGGCCGGGTCGAAGCGGCGCAGCGCGTGGTTGTAGGTGTCCGAGATCGCCACCGAGCCGTCGGGCAGCGCGGTGACGCCCAGCGGATGCTGGAGCAGCGCCTGTTCGGCGGCGCCGTCCCGGTGGCCGAAGTCGAAGAGCCCGGTGCCGACGGCCGTACGGATGGCGAAGCCGTCGCCGTCCCGCTCGACGTACCGCACCGCGGACGTCTCGGAGTCCGCGATCCACAGCCGGTCCTCGGTCGCGGCGAGCCCGGAGGGCTGGGCGAACCACGCCTCCTCGGCGGGGCCGTCGACCAGACCCTCGTTGGTGGTCCCGGCGGCGGCCCGTACGGTCCCGGCCTCCGGGTCGTACGTCCACAGCTGGTGGACGCCCGCCATGGCGATCCACAGCCGGCCGGCGAACCAGGCGACGTCCCAGGGGGAGGACAGGTCGACCTCCCGGGCGGGCCCCTCGGTGGGCGACCCCTGCCACCACTGGCGGCCGGTCCCGGCGAGCGTGGTGACCTCGCCGGTGGCCGGGTCGAAGCGGCGCAGCGCGTGGTTCACGGTGTCGGCGACGGCCACGGTGCCGTCGGGGAGCAGGGCGAGCCCCTGGGGCTCGCTGAAGCTGGCCCGCTCGCTCGTGCCATCCGTAAGGCCGCGCTCGCCCGCGCCGATCCGCCGCACCACGCTCTCGCCGTCCGCCGCGAGTTCCACCAGCTGATGGCGGGTGGTGTCCGAGACGAGGAAGGTGCCGCCGGGCAGCAGCAGCGCCTTACCGGGGAAGCGCAGCTCGGTGGGGACCGGCTCCGGCGGCACGTACGGGCCGTCGCCGCGCCGCAGGGTGCCCTTGGCGGCGTGCTCGGCCTCGAGCTGTCCCACGAGGGTCTCCAGGGCGTGTGCGTGGCCCTCGCCCGCGTGCTGGGCGACCACATAGCCCTCGGGGTCGATGACGACGAGGGTGGGCCAGGCCCGTACCGCGTACTGCTTCCAGGTGGCCAGCTCGGGGTCGTCGAGGACCGGGTGGTGCACCTCGTAGCGCTCGACCGCGTCCACGACCGCCTGGTGCTCCGCCTCGTGGACGAACTTCGGCGAGTGCACCCCGACGATCACCACGGTGTCGCGGTGCTTCTCCTCCAGCTCGCGCAGCTCGTCCAGGACATGCAGACAGTTCACACAGCAGAACGTCCAGAAGTCGAGGATGACGATGCGCCCTCGCAGGTCGGTGAGGGTGAGGTCGTTGTCGCCGGTATTGAGCCAGCCGCCCCGGCCGATCAGTTCGGGGGCGCGGACGCGTGCACGTGGAGCCATATCCCCATGAAACAGCAGCCCCACCCGCGTCATTCCCCCCGCCCCCCGATAGCTTTCGACCGATATGCGGGAGTCTGTCCGGAGATAAGGCAGGGGCGGGCGCACACTACCATCGCGAGCGGGCCGCCGGCCGCCGATCCCGGCCTACGATCAGAGCCGAAAGCACTGCCCGTGCGCTCGTGGGCAGCGTAACTTGAACGCACACACCAGCACCCAGCCCGCGCACCAACCGCCCGAGGGGTCCCGTGACCGTCCATCCCAGCCTTCAGACTTCCATCGACGCCTGGACGCACTCCATCGACGCGATATCGGAGTTGGTGAATCCGCTCGCGGAGCGCGAGTGGAACCTCGCCACCGAGTGCCCGGGATGGTCGGTGCGGGACGTCGTCTCGCATGTGATCGGACTCGAATGCGAGATGCTCGGCGACCCCCGCCCCATCCACACACTGCCGCGCGACCTTTTCCACGTCACCAACGAGCTGTCGCGGTACATGGAGGTCCAGGTCGACGTCCGGCGCTGTCACACCGCGCCCGAGATGACCTCCGAGCTGGAGTACACCGTCATCCGGCGGGGCCGCCAGCTACGGAACGAGAAGCGCGCCGCGGATGCCATGGTGCGCTGGCCCGGCGGCTCCGAGGTGACGCTGGGGGAGGCCCTGATGAAGCGGGTCTTCGACGTCTGGGTGCATGAGCAGGATCTGCGCCGGGCCCTGAACAAGCCCGGCAATCTGGACTCGCCGGGCGCCACGATCACCCGTGACCTACTGCTGTCGGCGCTGCCGAAGGTGGTCGCCAAGGACGCGGGCGCGGCGCCCCAGTCGGCCGTCGTCTTCGATGTGAACGGCCCGCTGGAGTTCATGCGGACGGTGCGGGTCGACGCGGACGGCCAGGGCAGCATCGACGGCAGCGTCTCGCTCGGGCCGACGGCCACCCTGTCCCTGGACTGGGAGACCTACGTCCGGCTGGCCTGTGGGCGGGTGCGGCCCGAGGCGGTCTCCGAGCGGCTGAAGATCGAGGGCGATCAGCAGCTCGCCGAGGCGATCCTCGGGCACTTCGCGATCACGCCGTAGCGCGGCCCGGAGGGTCGGGGCGCACAGCGTCTGGGATCACGCCGTGGCGGCACCCGGAGAGTCGGGCCGTACAGCCCGTGAGGTCACGCCGTAAGCCCCCTGGGGTCACGCCGTGAGCCGCCTCGGGGAGCTCGCCGTGACGCCCCTGGGGGTCACGCCGGTACGTGCACGGCCTCGACACGGCTCGCGACCACGCGCTCGCGCTCCCGGCGGTGCGCCCGGCCGCGCAGCCGCAGGATCTGGCTGATGCCGAGCGCCTGCAGCACGAACACCGAGGCGAACGCGATCCGGAAGTTCTGGCCGGTCAGGTCCAGCAGCACGCCGACGGCCAGCAGTGTGGTCATCGAGGCCGTGAAGCCGCCCATGTTGACGATTCCCGACGCGGTGCCGATCCGCTCGGGCGGATTGGCGGGCCGGGCGAAGTCGAAGCCGATCATCGACGCGGGCCCGCAGGCGCCGAGCACCACACACAGCACCACCAGCAGCCACATGGGCGCGTGGGCGGACGGCCAGACCAGCACGGTGCCCCACAGCAGCGCGGTGGCGCCGACCGTGCCGAGGGCCAGCGGGGCGCGGGCGGCGTGGTGCCGGGCGATGACCTGTCCGTAGACCAGGCCGACCGCCATGTTGGAGAGCACCACGAGGGTCAGCAGCTGGCCCGCGGTCGCCTGGGACAGCCCCTCCGCCTCGACCAGGAACGGCATCCCCCACAGCAGCAGGAAGACCATCGCCGGGAACTGGGTGGTGAAGTGCACCCACATGCCGAGCCGGGTGCCGGGCTCGCGCCAGGCGTCCGCGATCTGCCGGCGGACGTAGTCGGCGCCCAGGTGCGTGGCGGGCGCGGGCTCGAAGCCCTTCGGGTGGTCCTTGAGGAAGAACAGCACCAGGACGAAGACGGCCAGGCCGCCGAGCGCGCTGCCCGCGAAGGTCGTGGTCCAGCCGACGCCGTGCAGGGCCCGGGCGATCACCAGCGTGGAGACCAGGTTGCCCGCCATGCCGAAGAGCCCGGAGATCTGGGCGATGAGCGGCCCCCGGCGGGCCGGGAACCAGCGCGAGCCGAGCCGCAGCACGCTGATGAAGGTCATCGCGTCACCGCAGCCGAGCAGCGCCCGGGAGCCCAGCGCCATCGCGTAGGAGTGGGAGAACGCGAAGCCGAACTGCCCCAGGGTGAAGAGCACCACTCCGAGCATGAGCACCTTACGGGTGCCGAGACGGTCGACCATGAGCCCGACCGGTATCTGCATCCCGGCGTAGACCAGCACCTGCAGGATGGAGAAGGTCGACAGCGCCGAGGCGTTGATGTGGAAGCGCTCGGCGGCGTCGATACCGGCGACGCCGAGGCTGGTGCGATAGGTGATGGCGACGAAGTAGACGGCGACGCCCAGACCCCACACGGCGACGGCACGACGGCCGCCGGGCGGATCCCCGGGCAACTGGGCCGAGGTCATCGCTCCTCACCCCGGGCGAGGTTGTTCACCCAGCTGATGTGGCGCTGCACCAGCCCGGACGCGAACCCGGCGTCCCCCGCGCGCAGGGCCCGGAGGATCTCCGTGTGCTCGGTGATGTTCTTGGCGATACGGCCGGGCTCGGCGTGCATGGTGGCCACGCCCATCCGTAGCTGGCGGTCCCTCAACTGGTCGTAGAGCTGAGCCAGGATGGCGTTTCCCGCCGCCCTGACGATCGCCGCGTGGAAGCAGCGGTCGGCGGCCGCGAAGGCGGCCAGGTCCCCGGCCGCCGCGTGCACCTTCTGCTCCTCCAGCAGCTCCTCGAGCCGCCCCAGGAGCTGCTCCCCGGCCGGGACGACCTTGGCGACCGCGTGCTGCTCCACCAGCAGCCGGGTCTCGACCACGTCCGCGATCTCCTGGGAGGAGACGGGCAGCACCAGGGCGCCCTTCTTCGGATAGAGCTTGAGCAGCCCCTCGGCCTCCAGGCGCAGCAGGGCCTCCCGGACGGGCGTACGGGAGACCCCGACGGCGTCCGCGAGTTCGCCCTCGCTCAGCAGTGTGCCGCCCTCGTAGCGGCGGCCGAGGACGGCTTGTTTGACGTGGTGGTAGACGCGTTCGGCGGCAGGGGGCGGCTTGGTGGCCGTATCGGCGGGACTCATGATGCGCACATCATAGATACAAGATGCATGCGCACTCATCCCCCGTCCGCGATGCGGACGGGGGATGAGGTCTGCCGCTACATCACGCCCAGGTGATCAGGCGCTTGGGGCGCTCAAGGACGGCCGCGACGTCCGCGAGCACCTTGGAGCCCAGCTCGCCGTCGACCAGCCGGTGGTCGAAGGAGAGCGCGAGCGTGGTCACCTGGCGGGGCTTGACCTCGCCCTTGTGGACCCACGGCTGGAGCTTGACGGCGCCGAAGGCGAGGATCGCGGACTCACCGGGGTTGAGGATCGGCGTGCCCGCGTCGATGCCGAAGACGCCCACGTTGGTGATGGTGACCGTGCCGCCGGACATCTCAGCCGGGGTGGTCTTGCCCTCACGGGCGGTGGTGACCAGCTCACCCAGGGCGGACGCCAGTTCGGGCAGGGTCTTGGCGTGGGCGTCCTTGATGTTGGGGACGATCAGCCCGCGCGGCGTGGCCGCCGCGATGCCCAGATTGACGTAGTCCTTGTAGACGATCTCCTGGTTGTCCTCGTCCCAGGTGGCGTTGACGTCCGGGTTGCGCCGGATGGCCACCAGCAGGGCCTTGGCGACCAGCAGCAGCGGGTTGACCCGCAGCCCGGCCATCGCCGGGTCCTGCTTGAGGTCGGCGACGAGCTTCATCGTGCGGGTCACGTCGACCGTCACGAACTCGGTCACATGCGGGGCGGTGAAGGCGCTGTTGACCATCGCCTGCGCGGTGGCCTTCCGTACGCCCTTCACGGGCACCCGCCGCTCCCGGCCCTCCACGGCCCTGGACGGGGCCGCCACGGGCGTCTCCCGGGCCGTCTGGACGGCCTCGGCGGCCGCGTGGACGTCCTCGCGGGTGATGATCCCGTCCGGCCCGCTCGGGGTGACCGCCTCCAGGTCGATGCCCAGGTCCTTGGCCAGCTTGCGGACCGGCGGCTTGGCCAGCGGCCGGGCGGGCCGGCCACTGCCGTTCAACTCGGGCGAGGGCGCGGCCTCGGGGCGCGCGGGCGCGGGGGCGGGCTCCTGGGGCGCGGACGCCCCGGCGGAGGGGGCGGGCGCGGAGCGCTGGGGGCCCGGCAGCGGCTTGCGCGGACGGCGCTTGGTGGAGGCGGGCGCCGCCCCGTAGCCGACCAGATTGGCCTGGCGGCCCTCCTTCTCCGCGGGCTCGGCGGCGGGCTCCTCGGCGGGCTTCCCGGCGGCGGGAGCGGCCTGGGGCGCCGCCTCCCCCGCACCGGGGTCGGTGTCCACCGAGATGATCGGCGTGCCCACGTCCACGGTGGTGCCCTCGTCGAAGCGCACCTCGTGCACCACGCCGTCGAAGGGGATGGGCAGTTCGACGGCGGCCTTGGCGGTCTCGACCTCGCACACCACCTGACCGTCGGTCACGGTGTCGCCCGGCGCCACGAACCACTTGAGGATCTCGGCCTCGGTCAGCCCCTCGCCCACATCGGGCATCTTGAACTCACGGAAGCGCTGTTCGACTGCGGTCATCGTCACGATCTCCTCAAGCCCTTCAGTACGCCAACGCACGGTCTACGGCGTCGAGCACCCGGTCCAGCCCCGGAAGGTACTCGTCCTCGAGCCGTGACGGCGGGTACGGCGAGTGGAAGCCGCCGACCCGCAGCACCGGGGCCTGGAGGTGATAGAAGCACCTCTCGGTGATGCGTGCGGCGATCTCCGACCCGGTGCCCAGGAATACCGGAGCCTCGTGGACGACGACCAGCCGCCCCGTCCGCTCCACGGAACGCTGGATGGTGTCGAAGTCGATCGGCGACATCGACCGCAGGTCCACGACCTCGATCGACTTGCCCTCCTCGGCGGCGGCCGCGGCGGCGTCCAGGGCGACCTTCACCATCGGGCCGTAGGCCGCGAGGGTCAGGTCCGCCCCCGGCCGCACCACCCGGGCGGCGTGCAGCGGACCGGGGATCGCGGCGGTGTCGACCTCGGACTTGTCGTGGTAACGGCGCTTGGGCTCGAAGTAGATCACCGGGTCGTCGCTGCCGATGGCCTGCTGCAGCATCCAGTAGGCGTCGGAGGCGTTGGCGGGCGAGATCACCTTCAGCCCGGCCACATGCGCGAACAGCGCCTCGGGCGACTCGCTGTGGTGCTCCACCGCGCCGATGCCGCCACCGTACGGAATGCGGATGACGACCGGCAGCTTGACCTTGCCGAGCGACCGGGCGTGCATCTTGGCGAGCTGGGTGACGATCTGGTCGTAGGCGGGGAAGACGAAACCGTCGAACTGGATCTCCACGACCGGGCGGTAGCCGCGCAGCGCGAGCCCGATCGCGGTGCCCACGATGCCGGACTCGGCGAGCGGGGTGTCGATGACCCGGTCCTCGCCGAAGTCCTTCTGCAGCCCGTCGGTGACGCGGAAGACGCCCCCCAGCTTGCCGACGTCCTCGCCCATGATCAGGACCTTGGGGTCGGACTCGAGGGCCGTGCGCAGTGACGCGTTGATCGCCTTGGAGAGCGACATCTTCTCGGCGGCCATGTCAGATGCCCTCCTCAGCGGTGACGAACGAAGCCTGGTACTCGGCGAACTGCGCCCGCTCCTCGTCGACGAGCGCGTGCCCGTCGGCGTAGGTGTGCTCGAACAGCGCCATGTCATCGGGGTCGGGCATGGCCCGCACCGCGTCCCGTACCCGCTTGGCCAGCGCGTCGCTCTCCCGCTCCAGCTCGGCGAAGTACGCGTCGTCGGCCAGGCCCTCGCGGGTCAGCAGGGTGCGCAGCCGCAGGATCGGGTCCTTGGTCTCCCACAGCTCCCGCTCCTCGGGGGAGCGGTAGCGCGTCGGGTCGTCGGAGGTGGTGTGGGCGCCCATGCGGTAGGTGAACGCCTCGATGAGCATCGGGCCCTGCCCGGTGCGCGCCCGCTCCAGCGCGGCCTTGGTGACGGCCAGACAGGCGAGCACGTCATTGCCGTCCACCCGCACCCCGGGGAAGCCGTAGCCCTGGGCGCGCTGGTAGAGCGGGACCCGGGTCTGCTTCTCGGTGGGCTCGGAGATGGCCCACTGGTTGTTCTGGCAGAAGAAGACCACCGGGGCGTTGTACACCGCGGAGAAGGTGAACGATTCGGCGACATCGCCCTGGCTGGAGGCGCCGTCGCCGAAGTAGGCCAGGACCGCGGCGTCGGCGCCGTCCTTGGCGACACCCATCGCGTAGCCGGTCGCGTGCAGCGTCTGCGAGCCGATCACGATGGTGTACAGGTGGAAGTTGTTGCTGTTCGGGTCCCAGCCGCCGTGGTTCACCCCGCGGAACATCCCCAGCAGGTTGGTCGGGTCGACGCCCCGGCACCAGGCCACACCGTGCTCGCGGTAGGTGGGGAAGACGTAGTCGTCGTCGCGCAGCGCCCGGCCGGAGCCGATCTGCGCCGCCTCCTGGCCGAGCAGCGACGCCCACAGGCCCAGTTCGCCCTGGCGCTGCAGGGTGGTCGCCTCGGCGTCGAACCGCCGTGTCAGCACCATGTCCCGGTACAGACCGCGCAGCTCCTCCGGGGTGGGGTCGATGGCGTATTCGGGGTGCTCGACACGCTCGCCCTCGGGGTCAGCAGCTGTACGAGTTCGGTCTGGCCCTCAGGCTGCTTCTTGGCGTCCCGCGCGGTGGTGCTGCGCTTGGCTCCGCTGCGGCGCGGCTTGCGCGCGGCAGTGCTCTCCACGGTCACGTGTGCTCCTCCGTCTGTCCGGCCCCCGGGATCCGCCGGCGGCCAGTTGCGGCTCGCCCGTTCCGTCTCGGCACACGGGGTGGGTGCGCCGAGGCATGGCCGGGCGTGACAGGTTCCCGGCGGCTGGCCCTGCACAAGGCACGTTACCCAGTGCGTCGCATGTCTGCGAAACCCCACCTGACCTGCAATTTTGCTTGGATTTCCAAGTAAACCGCGCGAGGGGGGAAACATCCACTGGTCACAGCCCCGCAGGCCGCCGGACAAGCGCACGTTATCCCGCAGGACAAGGGCACGGGAAGACATCGTGTGTGAGACTGGATCCGTGCGCGAAGAAGGAAAAATAGGGATTTTCCTGGTTGACGACCATGAAGTCGTCCGACGCGGCGTACGGGACCTGCTCGCGAGCGAGCCGGACATGCAGGTGGTCGGCGAGGCGGGCACCGCGGCCGACGCCCTGGCACGGATCCCGGCCGCCCGGCCGGATGTCGCCGTCCTGGACATCCGGCTGCCCGACCGCAGCGGGGTCGAGGTCTGCCAGGAGATCCGCGCCCGCTACGAGAACATCCGCTGCATGATGCTCACCTCCTTCGCCGACGACGAGGCGCTCTTCGACGCCATCATCGCGGGCGCCTCCGGCTACGTCCTGAAGGACATCCGCGGCGAGGAACTGCTCTCCGCCGTCCGGGACGTGGCCGCGGGCCGGTCGCTGCTCGACCCGGTGGCCACCGCCCGGGTGCTGGAGCGGCTGCGCGGCCAGACGGCCGCCAAACCGGACGACCGGCTCGCCGCCCTCACCGAGCAGGAGCGCCGGATCCTGCTGCTGATCGGGGAGGGGCTCACCAATCGGGCGATCGGCGAGCGGCTCCATCTCGCCGAGAAGACGATCAAGAACTATGTCTCCAGCCTGCTCGCCAAGCTGGGCATGGAGCGCCGGTCGCAGGCGGCGGCCTATGTCGCCCGGATGCAGGCGACACAGCCGCAGAAACGCTGACCCCCGCCTCCCGACCCGCCACCTCGATCAACCGCCGGTCCCGGTCAGAGGGGCGCCCCAGTCGACCAGCCGCACCACACCGGCGCCGCGCCCCGTCTCCGCGCCCCGTCTCCGCCCACCGGCGCCGCGCACCGTCTCCGCGCCCCGTCTCCGCGCCCCGGCGCCGTGCCCCGTCTCGGCGCGCCGTGGCGGTGATGCCCGGTGATCTAACATCTGGCAGGTGCCGCGCTCACATGTACACTCCGCCGAGGCCGCTCCCGACGGGGAAACCCTGGGCGCCCTGCTCCGCCGCTACGACGGCGCCGGTGAGGCCGTCTCCTGCGAACCGCTCACCCAGGGGCTGCTCAACCGGGGCTACCGCCTCGCCACCACCCGCGGCTGGTTCTTCCTCAAACACCACCTCGACGGCGACCGCACCGCCATCGCCCGCCAGCACCGGGTCACCCAGCGGCTGGACGCGCTCGGGGTGCCCGTCGCCCCGCCGGTCCCCGACGCCGACGGCCGTACGGTCGCCGTCATCGGCGGCCGCTGCTACGCGTTACACCCCTGGATCGACGGACAGCACCGCGCCGGCGGTGAGCTGACCGCCCCCCAGTGCTGGCGGCTGGGCGGGCTGCTCGGGCTTGTCCACACCTGTCTGGAGCGCGTCATGCGCGCCCGTACGGGCGACCGCCGGCCGCCCGAGGAGGCGGCCGACCCCGAGGACACCTTCGACGTCATCGACGAGCTGCTCACGCTGATCCGGGGGCGCCGGGACCGCGACACCTTCGACGAGCTCGCCGAGCACCGCCTGGTCGAGCGGCGGGCGCTGCTGGAACGGCACGCCCACCGCCGCCCGGAGGCCCACGCCGTCCCGGTCGCCGGGTGGGTGCACGGCGACTTCCACCCGCTGAACCTGCTCTACCGCGACACGGAACCGGCCGCCATCGTCGACTGGGACCGGCTCGGAGTGCAGCCGCGCGCCGAGGAGGCGGTCCGGGCCGCCGCGATCTTCTTCGTACGGCCCGACGGCACCCTGGAGCTCACCAAGGTGCGCTCCTACGCACGGGCGTACCGGTGCACGGCGGGGGCCGGGGCCTCGGAGATGGCCGCGGCCGTGCACCGGGTGTGGTGGGAGCGGCTCAACGACTTCTGGATGCTGCGCTGGCGCTACCAGCGCGGGGACCGGCGCGCCGATCCGCAGTTCCCGGCGGCCGCCGCGCTGGTGGTGTGGTGGACCCGGGAGTACGACGCGGTCCGGGACGCCTTCTGCGGGTGACTTCCGCGGCTGGAAGGGGCGCCTTCTCCTAACGGCCCGCGGGGCGCCCCCTTCATGCGTAGAAGGGGGCGCCCCGCGGCTGCGGCTGGAGGAGGCGCCAGAGGCGTCCCCGGAGCCGTTACGGGATGCCGCCGTCCGTGGCGCCCGTCGTACCGGTGGGATCGGTGGTGGGCTCGGTCGTCCCGCCGTCGGTGGGCTCGGTGGTCGGGTCATTGCCGCCCGGGGTGGTCGGGTCGCCGGTGGGCACGTTGGTGCCCGGGTCCGTCTGCGAGTCCGTCGGCTGATCCGTGGGGTTGTCGGAGTACGAAGGCGTCGGGTCCTCGGTCGGGGTGTAGTCGTCGCCCGTGTTCCCGGCGGTGGAGTCGTCGGTCGGGGCCGAGTCGTCGCTCGTGTCGTCGGTCGGCTTGTCGCTCGGCTTGGTGGTCTTGTCCTGGGTGACCGACGTCTTGGGCTTGCTCGGCTGCTTGTCGCCGTCGTTCTTGCCGTGCTGCACGGCGAAGGCGACCCCCACCGCGACCGCGATCATCGCGAGCACCGCGATCAGCCACACCTTGCCGCGGCCCTTACGGCGGCTGGAACCGCCGTGGTAGCCGCCGCCACCACCCCCGGGGCCGGTGACGATCGGCTGCTGGGAGGTCTCGCCGTGACCGGGGTGGGGCAGCGCGGTGGTGGCCCCGGGCACGCCCGGCATGCCCATGGCGGGAGTAGCGGCGCCCAGGTGCTGGGTGACCGGGCCGGTGCTCCAGACGCCGGTGTGGCCGCCCGCCTCGTGGAGCATCTGCAGCGCGTACTGGACCATTCCGCGCATTTCCTCGGCGCTCTGGAACCGGTCGTCCGGGTCCTTGGCGAGGGAGCGCATGACCAGGCCGTCCAGCTCCGGCGGCACGGTGCCGGAGGTCTCCGAGGGCGGCACCGGGGTGTCCTGGACGTGCTGGTAGACCACCGACAGCGGGGTCTCCCCGGTGAACGGCGGGCGAAGCGCCAGCAGCTCGTAGAGCAGACATCCGGTGGCGTACAGGTCGGAGCGGTGGTCCACGGCCTTGCCGAGAGCCTGCTCCGGCGAGAGGTACTGGGGGGTGCCCATGACCATGCCGGTCTGGGTCATCGTGGACTGCGCGCCGTGCAGGGCGCGGGCGATGCCGAAGTCCATCACCTTGACCGCGCCGCTGTGGGTGATGATCACGTTGGCGGGCTTGATGTCACGGTGCACGATGCCGTGCTGATGGCTGTAGGCGAGCGCCTCCAGCACCCCGGAGACGATGATCAGCGCCTGATCCGGCGGCGGGGCCTCGGCGTTGAGCAGCAGATCGCGGATGGTCCGGCCCTCGACCAGCTCCATGACGATGTACGGCACGGTGTTCTGGCCGACGGTGTCCTCGCCGGAGTCGTAAACCGCCACCACGGCATGGTGGTTCAGCCCCGCGACGGACTGTGCCTCGCGGGTGAAGCGGGCCTTGGACACCGGGTCCTCGGCCAGATCGGCGCGGAGCAGCTTGACCGCGACCGTACGGCCGAGCCGGAGGTCCTCGGCGGCGAAGACTTCCGCCATACCGCCACGGCCAAGACGACCGGTAAGCCGATATCGACCATCGCCGACAAGCCCTCCGTTACCCCACGCTTCGGGCAAATCCGGCATGCCGGACCCGCTGGCGTCAGGTTCGGAGGGCCCCTGGGCGCTCTGGGTCTGTGCCATCGGTCCTCGCCGTCTCGTTCTCGGTGGGGGTCTGGTCGAGATCGCCCCGCCCACGGGCGGTACGGTTCCTGCTAGGCACGCTACAGCCTTCGCGCCGTACATCGGTTGGTGATGGACCGGCCATCAAACCTGTTGACGCTAAAGCGATGCAAATCGCGTGACGGGTTCTTGCTCATCCGGTCACGGAACGGGCACGCGGCTTGACGTGTCCGTGGCCTGGGGCAGACTTGGCCACGATATCCAGAACATCAAGATCAATGCGTCGAAACGTGCGCGTCAGAGTAGTGAGTGCGCCGAGGGGGAAGTACGAAATGAGCCAGTACGGCGCACCAGGCAGGTATCACGGCCAGTCTCTGGCGAACGGCCGCTATCAACTGCGTGACCTGCTGGGCGAGGGCGGAATGGCCTCCGTTCACCTGGCCTATGACTCCGTACTGGACCGCCAGGTCGCGATCAAGACGCTGCACACCGAGCTGGGGCGCGAGCAGTCCTTCCGCGAGCGGTTCCGCCGCGAGGCCCAGGCTGTAGCGAAACTCACGCACACCAATATCGTCTCGGTCTTCGACACCGGCGAGGACTCGGTCGACGGCTCCCTGATGCCGTACATCGTCATGGAATACGTCGAGGGCCAGCCGTTGCGCGCGGTTCTGGACACCGATGTCCGGCAATACGGTGCGATGCCGACCGAAAAGGCGCTGAAGATCACCGGCGATGTGCTGGCGGCGCTGGAAATCAGCCATGAGATGGGGCTGGTTCACCGCGACATCAAGCCCGGTAACGTGATGATGACCAAGCGTAATGTGGTCAAAGTCATGGACTTCGGCATCGCCCGCGCCATGCAGTCCGGGGTCACCTCCATGACCCAGACCGGCATGGTCGTCGGCACCCCGCAGTACCTCTCCCCCGAGCAGGCGCTGGGCCGCGGCGTGGACGCCCGCAGCGACCTGTACTCGGTCGGCATCATGCTCTTCGAGCTGCTGACCGGCCGGCTGCCCTTCGACGCGGACTCGCCGCTGGCCATCGCGTACGCGCACGTCCAGGAGGAGCCGGTCGCGCCCTCCACGATCAACCAGTCCATTCCCCCCGCGGTGGACGCGCTGGTCGCCCGCGCCCTGAAGAAGAACCCGAACGAGCGCTTCCCGACCGCCGAGGCCATGCGCGACGAATGCGCCCGGGTCACCCGTACCGGGCAGACCGGCGCCTCCCCGATCATCATCAGCGGCGGTCCGCCGGCCCGCAGCGGCGTCGGTGTCGGCTCGGCGGTCTTCCCGCCGATCGACCAGCAGACGCCCGCCCCCGGCCCCGGCAGCGTCCAGACGCCGTATCAGCCGCAGCCCTCCCCCGGGCAGTTCGGCGCCTTCGGCCCGTCCACCCCGGCCCCGGCCACCACGCCGATGGGGCAGCACGGCTACCAGACCCCGGCGCCGTCGTACCAGGGCCCCAGCACCCCGCCGCCGTACAGCATCTCGCCCTCGGCGCCGTCCGGAGGCGGCGGCAACGGCAACAAGCGCGTGATCATAGGCTCGGCCGTCGTCGCGGCGGTCGCGGTCATCGCCGTGGTCCTGGCCATCGCGTTCAGCGGTGACGACGGCTCCAAGGACGAGAGCAAGGGGGGCGGGGGCCGCGCCAAGCCGTCGAAGCCGTCGGCCTCCGACACCGCCGCGGGCTTCCGCATGGGCGACAAGACCAAGACGATCGAAACATCGAAGTGCACCGACGCCTACGAGGACTCCGACGAGAAGGGCACGTACTCGGTGCCCGACTTCCAGAACCTCTACATCGACTCGGTGAAGAAGTGCATCCGGGCCGCGGGCTGGAAGTACCGCGTGGTGACCCAGGACGAGAATCTGTGGGGCAAGGGCACCGTCCTCAATTACACGTACCGGAACTACGAGCCGTACAACCCCAAGACGGACACCATCGAGCTGACCGTCTCCACGGGTAACCCGGGGTAGCCACGGCTCTGGGGGGCGCCGACCACGCGCCCGGCGCACCCCCGCCCGGCGCACCCTCCCCCGACGCATACGACGCCGCGGGCCGCACCTTCCGGTGCGGCCCGCGGCGTCGTTTCGGCGTACGGTGCGTGGCTCAGAGATACGGACCCGAGCGGGCGCCGCCCGGCTTGAGCGCGTCCTCGTCCTCCTCGCCCCCGCCGAGCCCGGGCGGCAGCGCCCGGCGCATCTGCTCAAGCTGGGCGCGCGCCGCCATCTGCTGCGCGAACAGGGTGGTCTGGATGCCGTGGAACAGGCCCTCCAGCCAGCCGACCAACTGGGCCTGGGCAATGCGCAGTTCCGCCTCGGTCGGCACCGCCTCGTCCGTGAAGGGCAGCGACAGCCGCTCCAGCTCCCCGATCAGCTCGGGTGCGAGCCCGTCCTCCAGCTCCTTCACCGAGCTGGAGTGGATCTCCTTGAGCCGGACCCGGCTGGCCTCGTCGAGAGGTGCGGCGCGCACCTCCTCCAGAAGCTGCTTGATCATGCTGCCGATCCGCATGACCTTCGCCGGCTGCTCGACCATGTCGGTCACGGGAATCTCGCGCGACTCGTCGTCCCCACTGCCCTCGCCAGAAGCAGGACCGACGCCGCCGAGTGCCATGCCGTCCGGACCGACGACCAGGACGTGCGGGGTCTCCTGCGCTCGTTCGTTCATCGGCTGGTTCATACCCCTATTGTTCCGCACCGGCATCCGGTCCGGCGGGCGAGGGTCGAGGATTCGGCGCCGATGTCAGCGGCGGCGCAGCCGCAGACCGAAGAACGCCAGGCCGAGGCCGAGACCGGTGAGCGCCAGACCGGTGCCCAGCGGCAGCACCCGCATCGCCCGCCCGCTGGGCTCGGCGGCGGTCCGCTGAGCACCGTAAGGCTGCCCGGAGGGGAGCGGCTCGCGCGCCTGGTGGCGGTCCGGGCGCTGCGGCATGGGGAGGGAGGACGGCGTCCACTCGGGCACCAGCGAGAACCGCCCGGCCCCCTCGTCGCTCTCGCCCTCGTTCACGGTCTCGTTCCCGTCTCCGTCCCTGTCTCCCTCCCGTGGCCCGGCCGAGGGGTCCTCGTCCGACGGTGACGGGGCGGGGGGCCGGGTGCGGCCGGGGTGCGTACGGCCCTCGCCCGCCCGGGTGCCCGCCAGCCCGCCACCGTCGTCATCGGCGTCGGCGTCGGCGCGGGCGGCGGGGGTGGTGGAGGCCGCGGAGGCGGCGTCGGCGGCCTGGGCCGCCTGGGTGGCGGTCAGGGCGGTGCCCGCCAGCAGAGCCGCCGCGGGGAGTGTGCGGAGTGTCGCAGGGTTCACGGTGGTCACCCTCCCGTGCCGAACCGTTGCGTAACGGGATCAGCGTCACATGAGGGTACGCACCGGGCACCCTGGGCGCCGCCGTACGGACCGCGACGCCGCCGTGGCTGCGCCGCCGCCGTCCGTACGGCCGGGGCCCGGTCAGTGCCGGGCCCGGCCCCGGGCCTGCCCGGGCCGCTCAGGTCGTCAGGAGGATCTTCCCCACATGCGCGCTGGACTCCAGCAGCCGGTGGGCCTCCGGGGCATCCCGCATCGGGATGGTGCGGTAGACGACCGGGCGGACCCGGCCGCCCGCGATCAGCGGCCAGACGTGCTCCCGCACCGCCGCGATGATCGCCGCCTTCTGCGCCAGCGAGCGGCCCCGCAGCCCGGTGGCCGTCACGGCGGCGCTCTTGGCGAGCAGAGCGGCCAGGTTCAGCTCGGCCTTCGCCCCGCCCTGCAGCCCGATGATCGCCAGTCGGCCGTTGGTGGCGAGCGTCTCCAGATTCCGGGCGAGGTACTTCGCGCCGACGATGTCCAGGATGACGTCCGCCCCGGCCCCGTCGGTGGCCCGGCGGACCTCTTCGACGAAGTCCTGCTCGCGGTAGTCGATCAGGATGTCGGCGCCCAGCTCCCGGCAGGCCGCCAGCTTCTCCGGGCCGCCCGCGGTCACCGCGACCCGCGCCCCGACCGCCTTGGCGAGCTGGATCGCCATCGTGCCGATACCGCTCGATCCGCCGTGCACCAACAGCGTCTCGCCCGGCCGGAGATGGGAAATCATGAAGACGTTGGACCATACGGTCGCGGTCACTTCGGGCAGCGCGGCGGCCGTGACCAGGTCCACGCCCTCCGGGAGGGGCAGTAGCTGCCCCGAGGGAACCACCACCTTCTCGGCATATCCACCGCCCGCGAGCAGGGCGCACACCTCGTCGCCCACGGCCCAGCCGGTGACGCCGGGGCCCAGCGCCGAGATCCGGCCCGAGCACTCCAGTCCGGCGTAGGGCGCGGCTCCGGGGGGTGGCGGATAGACGCCCTGGCGCTGCAGCACATCCGCGCGGTTGACGCCGGCGGCGGCCACGTCGACCAGGACCTCGCCCTCACCGGGTACGGGATCGGGTACCTCGGCCCATACCAGGGCTTCGGGGCCACCGGGTTCGGGAATCGTGATCGCATGCATGGCCGCGAGGCTACTCCTGGACCATCGGCGCGCGAACGATCGTGATCAGCCGGTCGGCCGCCTGCAGCGGGCTGGCGTCGGGGTCGTCGTACGCGAGCAGACGATGGCCGCGCAACACCGACACCACGAGGTCATCGGTGTCCCGCACCGACTTGCCCACCTCCGCCTTCACCACCGTGCGCTCCACCAGGTCCAGGCCCGAGCCCTGCTGGATCAGATCCTCGATCACCGCCCCGGCCGTCGGACTCTGCACGCTCATGCCCAGCAGCCGGCCGGCCGCGCTGGCGCTGGTGATCACCGCGTCGGCTCCGGACTGGCGCAGCAGCGGCGCGTTCTCCTCCTCGCGCACCGCCGCCACGATGTTGGCGCCCCGGTTGAGCTGCCGGGCCGTCAGCGTGACCAGGACGGCGGTGTCATCGCGCTGGGTGGCGATCACGAACTGGCGGGCGCGCTGCGCCTCCGCGCGCAACAGCACATCGCTGCGGGTCGCGTCGCCCACCACCCCCGCGAACCCGTCCGCGTTCGCCGCCTCGATCACCTTGTGGTTGGGGTCGACCACGACCACCCGGTTCTTGGCCAGCCCCGTCGCGCAGAGGGTCTGCACCGCGGACCGCCCCTTCGTGCCGAAGCCGACGACGACGGTGTGATCACGCAACGCTGACCTCCAGCGGTTCAGGCGGTACTGCTCGCGGGTTCGTTCGGCCAGGACTTCCAGGGTGGTGCCGACCAGGATGATCAGAAACAGCACGCGCAACGGCGTGACCAGCAGGATGTTACTGAGCCGCGCGCTGTCGCTGTACGGCACGATGTCGCCGTATCCGGTCGTCGACAGCGTGACGGTCGAGTAGTAGACGGCGTCGAGGAAGTCGACGCCGTCGTCGGAGTTGTCGTGGTAGCCGGAGCGGTCGACGTACACGATGACCACTGTTAGCACCAGCACCAGCAGCGCCAGCAGCAGCCGGCTCGCGACCTGGCGCAGCGGGCCCGCGCGGAAGCGGGGCAGATGGACACGGTGGCCGCCGTCCCCGGGGGTGCGGGCGGCCGCGTCATGGCTGGGCAGCTTCACGCCGGGCCCTCCTCGGGGGATATGTCCTCGCCGTCTCCGTGGCCCGCTGCCTTGTCCGTGCGGCGGCTCGCTTGGGGTGCGCGGCGGGCTCGGTCCTTTGGGCTGGCCTGGTCTGTGCCTCGGCTGGCTCGGCCCGTGTGGCGCGTTTGGTCCGCGTGGCGCGATTGGTCCGCGTGGCGCGATTGGTCCGCGTGGCGCGATTGGTCCGCGTAGCTCAGTTGCTCTGTCGCG
Organism: Streptomyces sp. 11-1-2; assembly: GCF_003595545.1. Lineage (NCBI taxonomy): Bacteria > Bacillati > Actinomycetota > Actinomycetes > Kitasatosporales > Streptomycetaceae > Streptomyces > Streptomyces sp. 11-1-2. Next base: position 5,889,135 of record NZ_CP022545.1, on the reverse strand, counting down.
ATCGCCGACCACGGGAGATCCAGCACCTCGACCTCGGTGCCCCGCTTCGCCCCGCCGGGCGGGATCACGGCGAGGCCGTCGGCCACCGCGATTCCGCGCAGCATGGCCGGGCCGTTGAAGCGCAGCGGCACCGCCGCGTCCTGCCGGAAGGTCACGGGGACCAGCCGGGTGTCCCGCGGATGCCCCTGTACAGCCTCGGCCAGCGGGGCCGGGCCGGGGGCGGGGGCCGGGCGGCCCGTCAGCGTCCGTAGCAGCGGCTCCGCGAGGGTCAGCAGACCGGACACCGCCGCGAGCGGATTGCCCGGGAGCCCCACCAGATGCCGGGCGGGGCGGGTCTGGGGTCCGGGATTTTCGGCCTTTTCTGACTTCTCGGAGCTCGCGGGTACGAGCCGGGCGAGCAGCATCGGGTGGCCGGGGCGCACCGCGACCCCGTCCACCAGCAGTTCGGCGCCCAGGCGGCGCAGGGTGGGGTGGACGTGGTCCACGGGCCCCGCGGCCGTACCCCCGGTCGTCACGACGACATCGGCGGACGACTCGGCCACCGCCGCGCACACCGCGTCCGCCTCGTCGGCCAGCCGCCGGGTGCTCGTGACCTCGGCACCGAGCGCCCGCAGCCACGGCCCGACCATCGGCCCCAGCGCATCCCGGATCCGGCCGTCCTGCGGCAGCCCCTCGGTGAGCAGCTCATCGCCGAGGACCAGCACCTCGACGCGCGGCCTGCGCACCGTCGGCAGCTCGTCGTACCCGGCCGCGGCGGCCAGGCCCAGTACGGCCGGGGTGACCAGCGTCCCGGCGGGCAGCAGCTGATCGCCGCTGCGGCACTCCTGGCCGCGGGTGCGGATGTCCTGGCCGAGGACGACGGGGTGAGCGGCGGACGCGTGGAGCCAGCCGTCGCCCGCGTCGGTGCCGTACTCGCTGCGCAGCACGGCGGTGGCGCCGGGCGGGACGCGGGCGCCGGTGGCGATGCGGACGGCGTGGCCGTCGGGCAGGGCGGCGGCTTCACCGTGTCCGGCGAGGATGCCGTGGTCCTGGTCCTTGTCATCAGTCGGCAGCCGCCAGGGGCCGGGGCCCGCGAGCGCCCAGCCGTCCATGGCGGAGGTGTCGAAGGGCGGCAGGTCGGTGAGCGCGGCGAGCGGCGCGGCCAGGACCTGCCCGAGCGCCTCGGACAGCGGCCGCATCACCGGGGCGGCGTGGGCGGCCTCCTTGACGGCGGCGCGGGCGGCGATGGCGCGGGCGTCGGGCCAGGAGGTGGGGCTGTGGTGCGGTTTGTCCATAAGTGGGTGCGGGTGGGAGGTGGGTGCGGCTGGGGTGCGTTTCGGGTACGGGGCCGGGGCCTGCGGGGCGGGGGCTCTGGACCGCGTGTTTTTGCTGCCAGTGCCCTCTGGCGTCGAGTTACCCAGAAATTGGCGCCACACGTATACGTCGGCTTCCAGATCCGCCTCTCCGCCCCCGTCCCCTCCCGTCTCATCGCGGCACTCCCGTCGTTTCGCCGGCCGCTCATGGGCCAGGTCGAGCGCGGTCTCGGCCCAGTCCGTCCCCGTCGGGTCGGCGCTGTCGTCCCGGCCTCGTTCCGGGGCGGGCCGGTCCCGGCGGCCATTGGCCAGGTTCAGGGCCGCGTCCGCCCAGTCCTCGTCCTCCTCGCCGAGTGGCTGCTCCGGACCCTGCGGTGGGGATTCGTTGGCCAGCGCCAGCGCCTCGTCGACCTCTCGATCGAGCGGGTCCCCGTCCCGGGGGTTGCGTGGTGTCACTGCTCCTCGGCCCAACGCGCGGCCAGCGCCGCGGCCTTCTCGGTCGCGGCGGCCACTGCCTCCGGGCCGCCGCCCTTCTGGGCCGCGGCGTAGCCGACGAGGAAGGTGGTCAGTGGGGCGGCGGGCCGGGCGACGCCATGCGCGGCGTCACGGGCCAGATCGAGTAGCGCCGCGGTGTCGACATCCAGGTCGATCCCGAGTTCGGCCTTGACTGCGGTAATCCATTCGTCCAACACGCGTCCATGCTCCCTGATGCGCGCTCGAGCCGTGGTGATGTCCTCCCAGGTGTCGCAGTCGAACGATGCCGTGGGGTGCTGGAGGCGGGCCAGGGCCAGCTCGGAGACGAGCAGGCGCAGGGGCAGCCCGCCGAGGCCGCCGTGCTCGGTGGCGAGGAGGGCGATCTCGCGGCGCAGCGGCTCGGCGCGGTAGGCGGCGACAAGGGGCTGCTCGCGGCCGTCGGAGTCGATGAGCTGGGCGCCTTCGGTGCCCTCGACGCCGTTGAGGAGGGTCTCCACGGTCTCGGGGGTGAGGAAGGGCAGATCGGCGGAGAGGACGAGGACGACCGGAGCGGTGGTCTGCCGGACGCCCGCGTCGACGGCCGCGACCGGGCCGCCGCCGGGGGGCTCCTCCCGGGCCCACCGCACGGGCCGCACCGTGGGCCTGCGCGGGCCGACGACAACGGTCCGCCCGGCGCCGGGACAGGCGTCCAGCACCCGGTCGAGCAGGGCTCGCCCGCCCACCCGCAGTGCGGGCTTGTCCACCCCACCGAGCCGCCGGGCGGCGCCCCCGGCCAGGATCACCGCGTCATACGCACCTGGAGTCACCCCATGAGTATGGCGCCGCCGGGCAGCCGCTACAGCCGTCGCAACAACACCAGGGGCTGCTCCACACAGTCGGCCACGTAGCGCAGGAATCCGCCGGCGGTGCCCCCGTCGCACACCCGGTGGTCGAAGGTGAACGACAGCTGCACCACCTGGCGCACCGCCAGCTCGCCCTGGTGCACCCAGGGCTTCGGGGCGATCCGCCCGACCCCGAGCATCGCCGCCTCGGGGTGGTTGATGATCGGCGTCGAGCCGTCGACCCCGAAGACCCCGTAGTTGTTCAGGGTGAAGGTGCCGCCGGTGAGCTGCGCGGGAGCGAGTGTCCCGGTCCGCGCGGCCTCGGTCAGCCGGGCGATCTCCTCGGACAGCCCCTCTATGGTCCGCGTCTGTGCGTCGCGCACCACGGGGACCACGAGGCCCCGGTCGGTCTGCGCCGCGAAGCCGAGGTGGACCTCGGGGAGCCGGATGATCTCCCGGCCTGCCATGTCCACCGTGGCGTTGAGCTCGGGGAAGCGCGCCAGGGCCGCCGTGCAGATGCGGGCCAGGAGGGCGAGCACCGAGATCTTGGGCCCGCCCGCCGCGTTCATCGCCGCGCGGGCGGCGAGCAGTTCGGTCGCGTCGGCGTCCACCCAGCAGGTCGCGTCGGGGATCTCGCGCCGGCTGCGCGCGAGTTTGTCGGCCACGGCGCCCCGCACCCCGCGCAGCGGCACCCGCTCCCCCGCCGGGGCGACCGCGGGTGCAGCGGCGGGCGCGGGCGCGGGTGCGGGCGCGGGGGCGGGTGCAGCGGCGGGCGCGGGTGCGGGCGCGGGCGCGGCGGCGGGTCCGCGTGCGGGAGCCGCCACCGCTCGTTCCACGTCCGCCCGCAGAATCAGCCCCTCGGGGCCCGAACCCTTGAGCCGGCGCAGATCGACGTCGTGCTCCCGGGCCAGCCGCCGTACGAGGGGCGAGATCACCGGCAGGGGCCCGGCGGGGGCCACCGCCACCGCCTCGCGCAGCGGCCCGGGGGAGAGCTGGACGCGACGGCGCCGCGCGGCGGGACCGGCCGTTCCATAGCCGACCAGCACATTGCCCGATCCGCCGTCGGCCGCGCTCTCGGTGACCGGCGGAGCGGAGCCGTCGTCCGAGCCCTCCGGCACGGCGACCGTGATCAGCGCTGCCCCGACCGGCACCTCCGCGCCCTCCTCACCGTAACGGGCCGTCACCACGCCGCCGTAGGGGCACGGCACATCCACCATCGCCTTGGCGGTCTCGACCTCGACCACCGGCTGGTCGACCGCGACCACATCACCGACCTGGACCAGCCAGCGCACGATCTCGGCACCGGTCAGCCCCTCGCCCAGATCGGGCAGGGTGAACTCCCGTACGACAGCCATCAGACGGCGCTCCCCTCGGTCCACTCCGACTCCCACTGCAACCGGGCGACGGCGTCCAGCACCCGGTCCACACCGGGCAGATGGTGCCGCTCCAGCATGGGCGGCGGGTAGGGGATGTCGAATCCGGCGACCCGCAGCACGGGCGCCTCCAGATGGTGGAAGCAGCGCTCGGTGACCCGGGCGGCGATCTCCCCGCCGGGCCCGCCGAAGCCTGTGGCCTCGTGGACGACGACCGCGCGGCCGGTGCGGCGCACGGAGGCGCACACCGTGTCGTCGTCGAAGGGGACGAGCGAGCGCAGATCGACGACTTCCAGGTCCCAGCCCTCGGCCCGGGCCGCCTCGGCGGCTTCGAGGCATACCGGCACGGAGGGGCCGTAGGAGATCAAGGTGGCGCTGCGCCGGCCTCCGGTGGCGGGCCTGCGCACCACCGCGCGCCCGATCGGCGGCACCTGCTCGGGGGCGTCGGCCGACCAGTCGGCCTTCGACCAGTACAGCCGCTTGGGCTCAAGGAAGATCACCGGGTCGTCGGAGGCGATGGCGGCGCGCAGCAGCCCGTAGGCGTCGGCGACGGTCGCGGGGGCGACGACATGGAGGCCGGGGGTGGCCATGTAGTAGATCTCGGAGGAGTCGCTGTGGTGCTCGACGCCGCCGATGCCGCCCCCGTAGGGCACCCGCACGGTGATCGGCATCGGCATCGCGCCCCGGGTGCGGTTGCGCATCCGCGAGACATGGCTGATGAGCTGCTCGAAGGACGGGTAGGCGAAGGCGTCGAACTGCATCTCGACCACCGGCCGCAGCCCGTACATGGCCATGCCCACGGCAGTGCCGAGGATGCCCGCCTCGGCGAGCGGCGTATCGGTGCAGCGATCCTCGCCGAACTCCTTGGCGAGCCCGTCGGTGATCCGGAAGACGCCACCCAGGGTGCCGACGTCCTCGCCGAGGACATGGACGGACGGGTCGGCGGCCATGGCGTCACGCAGCGCGCGGCCGAGGGCCTGGGCCATGGTGGCGGGCTTACGGGCGGTGTCGGCCCCGATGGCGGTGGTCATCACTCCCCCTTCCCGGAGTCGCCGGCCTCGACGTCGAGCTCCGCGCGCAGCTGGGCCGCCTGCTCGCGCAGCTGGCTGGTCCGGTCGGCGTAGACGTGCTCGAAGAGCTCCATGGGGTCCAGGACCGCGTCCTGGTGCATGCGCGTGCGCAGATCGGCGGCGAGCCGCTCCGCGGACTCCCGCGCGGCTTGGACTCCCTCGTCGTCCAGCAGACGGCGGTCCCGCATGGCGTCCTCCAGGAGCGCTATCGGGTCGTGTGCCCGCCATGCCTCGACCTCGGAGTCGGGGCGGTAGCGGGTGGCGTCGTCGGCGTTGGTGTGGGCCTCGATGCGGTAGGTGACCGCCTCGACCAGGGTGGGGCCGCCTCCGCCACGGGCCCGGCGCACCGCCTCCGCCAGGACCTGGTGGACGGCGGCGACGTCATTGCCGTCGACGACGCGGCCGGGCATCCCGTACCCGACCGCCTTGTGGGCGAGGGAAGGCGCGGCGGTCTGCTTGGCGAGCGGGACGGAGATGGCGAAGCCGTTGTTCTGGACGAGGAAGACCACCGGGGCGTGCCAGACGGCCGCGAAGTTGAGGGCCTCGTGGAAGTCGCCCTCGCTGGTGCCGCCGTCGCCGACCAGGGCGAGGGCCACGACATCGTCGCCCTTGAGGCGGGCGGCGTGGGCGAGGCCGACGGCGTGCGGCAGCTGGGTGGCCAGCGGGGTGCACAGCGGGGCCACGCGGTGTGCGTGGGGGTCGTAGCCGGAGTGCCAGTCGCCGCGCAGCAGGGTCAGGGCGTCGACGGGGTCGAGCCCGCGGACCACGGCGGCCAGAGTGTCGCGGTAGCTGGGAAAGAGCCAGTCGCGGTCCTCCAGCACCAGCCCGGCCGCGACCTGGCAGGCCTCCTGGCCGGTGGAGGAGGGATAGACGGCCAGCCGGCCCTGCCGGGTGAGGGCCGTGGCCTGGGTGTTGTACCGGCGGCCTCGCACCAGCTCGCGGTGGAGCCGGGTGAGCAGATCGGGGGAGATGCCGGCGGCAGCGGCGGTGCCCAGCAGGCGGTACGGCTCCGCGTCGGGCAGCAGCGGCTCGGCCTCTACGCGGGGCTGCCAGCCGGGCGGGGGAGTGGGCCGGTAGGCACCGGGCTGCTCAAGGACCGTCATGTCGCGACCTCCTGGGCGTGGCGTACGGCGGGAGGGCGGGGCGTGCCGTGCGGCATCGCCCTCCCCCTACCGATTGTTCGGTCGTTGACGCATTTTGGCTACAGGCGACCCAAGCCTGTGGACAAACGGTTCTCCAGCGCCTGTGATGAAGACAGGACGTCCATGAAGGGGAGGCGGGACGATATGCGGGGCGAACAGATGGCCAATCCGGACGGCAAACCCCCGGCACGCCCCCTGGATGACATCGACCACGACATCCTGCGTCTGCTCCGAACGGATGGCCGCGCCTCCATACGCTCCGTGGCCGAGCAGGTGCACGTCTCGCGCGCCAACGCCTACGCCCGGATCAACCGCCTGATCGACGACGGGGTGATCCGCGGCTTCAGCGCCCGGGTGGACCAGGAGCGGGCCGGGCAGGGCGCGTCCGCGTACATCACGCTGAAGATCGTCCAGAACTCCTGGCGCACCGTGCGCGAACAGCTCCGGCAGCTCCCAGGGGCCGCCCACATCGCCCTGGTCAGCGGGGACTTCGATGTGCTGCTGCTGGTGCACACCGAGGACAACCGCTCGCTGCGCGAGCTGGTCCTCACCCGGATCCAGGCCATACCGGAGGTGCTGAGCACCCGGACGCTGCTGGTCTTCGAGGAGACGGACCTGGACTCGGAGCCGTAGCGGGGGCTGGGGCGGGCGCGGCCGGCCACGACGGCGCCGCGGACGATCGACGGCGTCTCGGTGCACCTCCAGCGGAGCGCTCAGCGCTCCGTGCGCAGGCCCGCGAAGGCCGTACGGACCACGGCCTCGGCCACTTCCTGGGAGGTCGCGGCCCCGCCGCGGCCCGGCCGGTACCACTCCACAATGGAGTTGATCATGCCGAAGAGCAGCCGGGTCGCCAGCCGGGCGTCCACATCGGACCGCAGGTCGCCATCGGCCGCCGCCCGCTTGAGCAGGTCGGCGACCTGGTGGTCGAACTCCCGGCGCCGCTCCATGGCCCACCGCTCGGTGTCCGTGTTGCCCCGGACGCGCAGCAGCAGGGTGACGTAGGGCAGCTCCTCCATCAGCACCTCGCTGGTGCGCCGGGTCACATGCTCCAGCCGTTCGATCGCCCGCCCGTCGCGTGCGGCGGGCTCCTGGAGGATGCCGAACAGCCCGTCCAGCGCACGGCTTATGGCGAGCCGGAGCAGCTCCTCCTTGCCCTTCACATGGTGGTAGATGGAGGACTTGGAGATCCCGGCGGCTCGGGAGAGGTGCTCCATGGAGGTGCCGTCGTAGCCACGCTCGTTGAACACCTCCACGGCGACCGCGAGCAGCGATTCGGGCGTGTAGGTGTCGCGCTTGGCCATGGTCATGATTAGAGCAGCCTCTCATCGGCGGCGGCACGCCGGATCAGCGCCTGGGAGGGGGCGTAGCGGCCGGTCGGACAGGCTTGGTGGAGGTTGCGCAGGGTGTCGCGCACCCAGCGGGCACCGAGCGCGTGCCCCCAGGCCAGCGGTCCGCGCGGGTAGTTGACCCCTGTCAGCATGGCGGTGTCTACGTCCTCGGGGCTCGCCACCCCGCGGGCGACGGCGTCCTCGGCGAAGTCCACGAGCATCGCGACCGTGCGGGCCACGACCATGCCGGGGACGTCCTGAACCACGCTGACCGCCTTACCGAGCGCCTGGAACAGGCCGATCGCGGACCGCAGGGACTCCTCGGTGGCGGCCGGGGACGGTGCGAGGGCGATGCGGGTGGCGGTGCGGTAGTCCAGCGCCAGGTCGAAGCGGACCGACGCGGCGAAGGGGTCGTCGGTGGCGGTCGTGCCGTCGGTGAGGGACAGGCGGGTGCCGTCGGGCAGGGCGAGATGTCCCCCGACGGGCTCGCGGGTCACCGGGATGCCCGCTTCCTCCATGAGGCCCACCAACCCTTGTGCCGGCCCCAGGTCGCCGTGGAGGGCGACCTTCGCGGGCGGCTCGCACGGCCCGGCGGTGTGCGGGGCGGGCCACCCGGCGCCCTCGGAGTGGTCGAACCAGCCGTGGCCCGTCTTGCGCCCGAGCCGCCCGGCGGCCACGAGCTGCCGCTGGGCGAGCGACGGGGTGAATTTCGGATCGTGGAACAGCGCTTCCCACACGGATCGGGTGACGGCCTCGTTCACGTCCTGGCCGATCAGGTCGGTGAGCTCGAAGGGGCCCATCCGGAAGCCGCCGGACTCCCGCAGCACGGCGTCGAGGGTGGCGGGGTCGGCGGCGCGCTCCTCGTACGCCCGGAACGCCTCGGCGTAGAAGGGGCGGGCGATCCGGTTGACGATGAATCCGGGGGTGTCGGCGCAGCGCACCGGGGTCTTTCCCCAAGCCGCGGCGGTGGCGTGGGCACGGTCGGCGGCGGCCTCGTCCGTGGCGGCGCCGCGCACCACCTCCACCAGCGGCATCAGCGGGGCCGGATTGAAGAAGTGCAGTCCAAGGAGGCGGCCGGGGCGGCGCAGGACACCCGCGACGGCTGTGACGGAGAGGGAGGAGGTGTTGGTGGCGAGCAGACAGCCGTCGGAGACCACCGACTCCAGCGCGGTGAACAGCTGCTGCTTGGCGCCGAGCTCCTCGAGGATCGCCTCGACCACCAGCTCCGCCTCGGCCAGGTCCGCGAGGTCGGCGACGGGGGCGAGCCGGCCGAGGGCCGCGTCACGGTCGGCGGCCGTGAGGTGTTCCTTGGCGACCAGCCGGCCGAGCCGGGCCGCGATGGCGTCGGCGGCCTGGGAGGCGCGGCCGGGCGCCGCGTCGTAGAGCCGCACGGGATGGCCCGCGGCCAGCGCCACCTGGGCGATCCCCTGGCCCATCGTGCCGGTGCCGATGACGGCGACGACGCCGGCACGGTCGATCCCACGGTCGATCGCAGTCATGCCGCAGATCCTTTTCGACGAAGTTATCCACAGGTTCGTCAGGCCCCCTTGTCCCGACCGATCGTTCGGTTACTCTAACTCTGTCGCCCATTCCAGCCCAGCCCCAGCTCGACGAGGAGTTGGTCAGTCGTGACCGCCGCACTCACCACCGCGCAGTTGACGCAAGAGCACCGCCCCACCCTCGACCAGGCCCTGGAGGCGATCCGTACCCGCGCCTATTGGTCCCCGCACCCCGAGCACCCGAAGGCTTACGGCGGCGAGGGCCAGAGCGGGCGCCCGAGCCTGAGCGTCGCCGAGGGCCAGGCCGCGTTCGAGGCGCTGCGCGGCCGGCGCATCGAGCTGGACCAGCCGGGCACCGACGGCTGGACGGGCTCCGAAGTCTCGCCGTTCGGCGTCGAGATGGGCATGGAGTATCCGCATCCGGACCTCGACGCGCTCCTCCCCGCGATGCGGGCGGGCATGCCCGCCTGGCGGGAGGCCGGCCCGGAGACGCGGGCCATGGTGTGTCTGGAGATCCTGGCCCGGATCGGCGCCCGGTCGCATGAGTTCGCCCAAGCGGTCATGCACACCAGCGGACAGGCGTACATGATGGCCTTCCAGGCCGGTGGCCCCCACGCCCAGGACCGCGGCCTGGAGGCGGTGGCGTACGCATTCGCCGAGCAGACCCGCACCCCCGGCGCCGCGGACTGGTCCAAGCCGCAGGGCAAGCGCGACCCGCTGCGCCTGCGCAAGACGTTCACGGCCGTCCCGCGCGGTATCGCGCTGCTGATCGGCTGCAACACCTTCCCGACGTGGAACGGCTATCCGGGCCTCTTCGCCTCGCTCGCCACCGGCAATCCGGTGCTGGTCAAGCCGCACCCCCAGGCTGTGCTGCCGCTGGCGCTGACCGTCCAGGTGGCGCGCGAGGTGCTGAAGGAGGCGGGGTTCAGCCCCGATCTGGTGGCGCTGGCCGCCGAGCAGCCGGACGAGGGGATCGCCAAGGTCCTCGCCGTCCGCCCCGAGATCCGCATCATCGACTACACGGGCTCGACCGCCTTCGGCGACTGGCTGGAGACCCACGCCCGCCAGGCCCAGGTCTTCACCGAGAAGGCGGGGGTCAACACGGTGGTGATCGACTCCACCGACGACTACCAGGGCATGCTGGCCAACCTGGCGTTCTCCCTGTCCCTCTACAGCGGCCAGATGTGCACCACCCCGCAGAATCTGCTGATCCCCCGCGGCGGCATCACCACCGACGCCGGCCCCAAGACCTACGACGAGGTGGTGGCCGACCTGGCGGCGGCGGTGGACGGGCTGCTGGGCGACGACGCCCGGGCGAGCGCGCTGCTGGGCGCGATCGTGGGCCCGCGGGTCCAGGAGCGGCTGGAGGCCGCGCCCGGCCTGGGCGCGGTCGCCCTGGCCTCGCGTACGGTGACCCACCCCGACTTCCCGGGCGCCACGGTCCGTACACCGCTGATGGTCAAGGCGGACGGCGCCCGGAAGTTCTGGGAAGGGGCTGACGCGGACGCGCCTTATCTGTCCGAGTGCTTCGGCCCGGTCTCCTTCGCCGTCGCCGTCGACTCCACGGAGGACGCGGTCGCGCTGCTGCGCCGGACCACCCGGGACAAGGGCGCGATGACGGTCGGCGCGTACACCTCCTCACCGGAGGCGGAGCGGCTGATCGAGGAGGCATGCCTGGAGGAGTGCGCCCAGCTGTCGCTCAATCTGACCGGCGGGGTGTATGTGAACCAGACCGCGGCCTTCTCGGACTTCCACGGCTCGGGCGGCAACCCGTCGGCCAACGCCACGCTGTGCGACGGGGCGTTCGTGGCCGGCCGCTTCCGGACGATCGAGGTCCGTCGCCCGGCGGAGTAACGGGCCCAGTGGGCGGGGCGGCGCGGGGCCGGTCACCGCGCCGGCCCCGCCTCGACACCGTCTCGGGCGGGTCGGGCGGGTCAGGCGGGTCGGCGGGTCGGGCCTGAGCGGATCGGCGGAAGTCGGCTGTGGTTCGGAGGCGCCCTGAAGGGGCGCGGGGCTGTGTCGATGTGCGGCTCCGCCGCGGCTGTGTCCATGTGCGGCTCCGCCGCGTGGGCGACCCGCCACGACGGCGCCGCAGATGATCGACGGCATATCAGGGCCCTCCAGCGGAGCGCTCAGGCCGGGCGATCGGGGCCGCCCCAGTGGAAGAGGGTCATGGCCACGCTGGTGGCCAGGTTGTAGCTGGACACCTGCGGCCGCATGGGGAGGGCCACCAGCCTGGTGGCCCGTTTCCGCAGCTCCGGCGAGATCCCGTGCCGCTCGGAGCCGAAGGCGAGCAGCGCGTCATCGGGGATGGTCACGGACCGGATGTCCTCCCCCTCCGCGTCCAGCACATACAGCGGCCCTTCCGGAAGGGCGTCGCCCGGCAGCCGCTCGACGGCGGTGGCGAAGTGAAGCCCGGCGCCGGACCGCACGGCGTTCGGATGCCAGGGATCGATATCGCCGGTGGTGACCACGCCGGTGGCCCCGAACCCGGCGGCGAGCCGGACCACGGCCCCGACGTTCCCCAGGTTGCGGGGGTTGTCCAGGACGACCACCGGGGCGGTCCGGGGCCGCTTGGACAGCTCGTCCAGATTCCCCTGCCGGCCGCGCCGTACCGCTAGCGCGGCGACCCTGGTGGGGTGCACCCTGGGCACCAGATCGCGCAGGGTCCCGGCCTCCACCTCCACCAGGAGATCCGCGATCGTCTCGGTGAGATCGTCGGCCAGGTCCGCGGCGAGTTCCATGGCGGCCGCCTTGTCGCTGGTAACCGCAGCGCGCACCTCCGCGCCGAACCGCAGCGCGTGCTTCAGCGCGTGGAAGCCGTCGAGCAGGACGGTCTCGGGGGCCGTCGCGCGCCAGTGCCGTACGGCCTGCGCGGCCTCGTCATCGATCATTCCCCCAGCGTACGAGGGTGTCGGCCGCAGTTTCCCCGTCGCTCTCCCGCACCCGCTGCCCCGGCAGCCACACCGCGCGCGCCGTCAGCCGGTCCCGGGCCCGGCCCAGTCGCGCCGCGGCCCAGCGCAGGAAGTTCGTCGGCAGGAAGACCGAGTCAGCCGCGATCACGGCGAGCGAGAAGAAGGGCAGCCCCAGCATTACGGCGATGCCGAGGTGCTCCAGCATCAGCAGGACGAGCATCACGTTCTTGGCCCGCCGGTTGAGCAGGGTGAACGGGAACGCCACCTGGACGATGACCGTGCCGTAGGTCAGCACCATTACCAGGGTGCCGCTGGACGCCATGATGTCGGTCAGCCCCGGCCAGGGCGAGAAGTAGTCCAGATGCAGCGGGTAGTAGAGGGCGGTGCCGTCCTGCCAGCGCGAGCCCTGGATCTTGTACCAGCCGGCCGTGGCGTACAGCAGACACACCTCGGCCATGATCACCAGCAGGGCGCCGTTGTGCGCCACGTTGGCGAGCGCGTCCAGAACGGTGCGCGGCTCCCCCGGTGCGTAACGCTTGACGAGCCACCAGCCGGCCTGGACGATCCACAGCCCCCACAGGACGGTGGCCCAGCCCAGCCCGGGCAGGGGGCCGTCGGAGATCAGGGAGAGCCGGGCATCGGTGAACAGCTGTACCCAGAGCAGGGCGGTCCCGGTGAGGGCCCACAGCACGATGCCGGTGGTGTCGCGCGGCGGCTCCTCACGGTCCGTCTGCCGGGCCGCCCGGCGCGCGTCCAGCGACCACATCTGACCGCATCGGGTCAGCACCAGGTACATCGACATCAGATGGATGAGATTGTCGCCACCGTCCCCCACGAAGATGGAGCGGTTCTGCAGCGACAGCACCCCGACCATGAACAGCACGGACATGGTGCGGGTGCGCCAGCCCACCAGCAGCAGCGCGCTGGAGACGAGGGCGAGGGCGTAGACGGCCTCGAACCACACCCCGCTGTCGGACCACATGAGCGCGCTGAAGGCGCGGTTGCCATCGATCAGCCGCGCGGCCATGTCCCAGTTCCACGGGCCGTCCGGTCCGTACAGCTCCCGGCGGTGAGGCCATTCGCGCACCAGGAAGAGGAGCCAGGTGAAGGAGAAGCCGATGCGCACCACGGCGCTCTGCCGGGGGCCGAGCGCGGATCCGGTGACGCGGGCATAGCCATGCGCCACGGCGGTCTGGAGGCGGGCGGAGGGGGTCACCGGCTCTTCGCCTCCGGGATGTCATCGGTGGTCACCGTCCACCACGGCAGCGTCCGGTAGATCGTCTTGGTGTCGATCTTCTCGTCGCTCCAGGACGGTGGGGCCACCGGAGTGGTCGCGGAGCGCACCTGTATTCGCTCCACGGCGCCGCCGTCCTCCTCGCGGCCGAAGCGGAGCATCACGATCCGGCGGATGTACTGCTCGGAGAGGCTGCCGCGCATGCCCTGCGGCCGCTCCTGCGCGTCATGCGAGCCGACGTAGAACTCCCACGCGCGGCGCAGCTCGTTCTGCTGGGTGTGGCTCGGCAGCGGGTTGTGGCGGATGGCCGCTCCGTCCTGGGCCGAGAGGTCGCGCCAGCCGGTGGTCGCGGTGCCGCCCTCGCGGGTGCGGATCTCGGCGCGGGCCTGGACGGCGATGTTCTGCTGGAGCGGGTTGGGGGCGAAGAGCTTCCAGACCCGTTCGAACTCCGGATAGATGTAGTCGTCGATCGCCGCGCCGTGCCGCTTGGTGAGGGTGTTGGGCGGTGAGACGGCCAGAAAGGCCGCCGAGAGATGGATCGCGGCGGCGACGGCGGCGACCGCGATGCCCACCGCGATGATGAGCTGTGCGGGCAGGGAGAGCGCGGTGAGCGGTTCCGCCGCGTCGTAGTCCGGTTCCGGCCCAGTCGGTTCCGGTTCCGTCGGCTCTGGTTCCACCGGTTCCGGCTCCGTCCCGGCCACACCCCGCCCCGCCATACCCCGCCCCGCTCCCGATGGTCCAGGTCCTCGCGCACGCCGGTCGGCCGCGCGCCGCATGGCCCCCACGCCCCCGGCACCGTACCCATGTGGAACCACTCGGCACAGCGTCCTCAGCGTTATCCACAGGGTTGACACCCTACGTTCCTCAGCACACCATTGAACCGAACGATCGGTCGGTCGGCTGGCCGGTCGGCGGAGACGGATGGGCGGAGGGGCTTCGCATGACGACGATGGCGGCGGACGCGGGGGCGTACGAGGCGGTGTTCGACGCCGCCCTGGCCGCGGACGAGCGCATCGAGCCGCGCGACTGGATGCCCGATGACTACCGGGCCACGCTGGTGCGGCAGATGGCCCAGCACGCCCACTCGGAGATCATCGGCATGCAGCCGGAGGCCAACTGGATCAGCCGCGCCCCCTCGCTGCGGCGTAAGGCGATCCTGATGGCCAAGGTCCAGGACGAGGCGGGCCACGGCCTGTATCTCTACAGCGCGGCCGAGACCCTGGGCACCAGCCGGGAGGAGCTGCTCGACAAGCTCCACAGCAGCCGCCAGAAGTACTCCTCGATCTTCAACTACCCCACGCTGACCTGGGCCGACGTCGGAGCCATCGGCTGGCTGGTGGACGGCGCCGCGATCACCAACCAGGTCCCGCTGTGCCGCTGCTCCTACGGACCCTACGCACGGGCGATGGTCCGGATCTGCAAGGAGGAGTCCTTCCATCAGCGTCAGGGGTATGAGCTGCTGCTGGCCCTGAGCCAAGGCACCGAGGCCCAGCACGCCATGGCGCAGGACGCGGTGGACCGCTGGTGGTGGCCGTCGCTGATGATGTTCGGCCCGCCGGACGACGCCTCGGCCCACTCCGCCCAGTCGATGGCCTGGAAGATCAAGCGCCACTCCAATGACGAGCTGCGCCAGCGCTTCGTCGACATCTGCGTCCCCCAGGCCGAATCCCTCGGCCTCACCCTCCCCGACCCCGAGCTGCGGTGGAGCGAGGAGCGGGAGCATTACGACTTCGGGCCGATCGACTGGGACGAGTTCCGCGAGATCCTGCGGGGAAACGGCCCGTGCAACACCCAGCGGATCACCCAGCGGCGCCGGGCCCATGAGGAAGGCGCCTGGGTGCGCGAGGCAGCCGCGGCACACGCGGCCAAGCACGGGAAGGCACAGGCATGAGCGGCAGCCCGAGCGCCGAGTGGCCGCTGTGGGAGGTGTTCGTCCGCAGCAGGCGCGGACTGTCGCACACCCACGCCGGATCCCTCCACGCCCCCGACGCGGAGATGGCTTTGCGGAACGCACGGGATCTGTACACCCGGCGCTCGGAGGGCGTCTCGATCTGGGTGGTGCCCTCCGCCGAGATCACCGCCTCCTCCCCGGACGAGCGGGATCCGTTCTTCGAGCCGTCCGCCGACAAGCCCTACCGCCACCCCACGTTCTACGCGATCCCGGAGGGGGTGCGGCATCTATGACCGCGGCCCTCGCCCTGGGCGACGACGCGCTGGTGCTCTCCCACAGGCTGGGGGAGTGGGCCGGGCACGCCCCCGTGCTGGAAGAGGAGGTCGCGCTCGCCAATATCGCCCTCGACCTGCTCGGCCAGGCCCGGGTGCTGCTCTCGCTCGCCGGCGACGAGGACGAGCTGGCCTATCTGCGCGAGGAGCGGGCGTTCCGGAACGTGCAGCTGGTCGAGCAGCCCAATGGTGACTTCGCCCAGACCATCGCCCGCCAGCTCTACTTCTCCACCTACCAGGAGCTGTTGTACGAGCGGCTGGCGCGCGGCACCGGCCCCTTCGCCCCGCTCGCCGCCAAGGCGGTCAAGGAGGTGGCCTACCACCGCGACCACGCCGAGCAGTGGACCCTGCGGCTCGGCGACGGCACGGAGGAGAGCCATGAGCGCATGCGGCGGGGGCTGGACGCGCTCTGGCGGTTCACCGGTGAGCTCTTCGAGCCGATCGAGGGATGCGAGGTGGAGTGGCACACGCTGCACGACACCTGGCTGACCCGGATCACCTCGGTCCTGGAGCGCGCCACCCTGGCGGTGCCCGAGGGGCCGCGGCGCGGCGGCTGGGCGGCCGGCGCGGGGCGCCAGGGCCTGCACACCGAGCCGTTCGGCCGGATGCTCGCCGAGATGCAGCATCTGCACCGCAGCCACCCGGGGGCGACATGGTGACGCCCACGCCCTCCGCGGCACCCACGCCTCCCGCGTCCGGCACCACCCCGCTCGAGGAGGAGCTGCTGCGGCTGGCCGGATCCGTACCGGACCCCGAGCTGCCGATGGTGTCCCTGGCCGAGCTGGGCGTGATGCGCGGGCTGCGACTGCTGGGGCCGGGCCGGGTCGAGGTCGAGCTGACGCCCACCTACACCGGCTGCCCGGCGCTGGAGTCGATGGCCACCGACATCGAGCGGCTGCTCCATGACCACGGCGTCCCCGAGGTCGCCGTGCGCACGGTCCTCTCCCCGCCCTGGACGACGGACGCGATCAGCGCCGAGGGCCGCCGCAAGCTGGCGGAGTCCGGCATAGCGCCGCCCGCGCCGCACCGCGCGGCGGCGGGCGGCCCGGTCCCGGTGGCCCTGGCGGTGCGCTGCCCGCAGTGCGGCTCGACCGAGACCGAGCTGCTGAGCCGCTTCTCCTCCACCGCCTGCAAGGCGCTGCGCCGCTGCACGGCCTGCGGTGAACCGTTCGACCACTTCAAGGAGTTGTGATGGCCGCGGAGGCGGTGAAGCGGGCCACGCCCCGCCACGGCGCGTTCCACCCGCTGCGGGTGGCGGCGGTCGACCGGCTCACCGATGACGCGGTGATGGTCACCCTCCTGGTGCCGCCCGCGCTGCGGGAGACGTTCCACTTCACGGCGGGGCAGCACATCGCGGTGCGCCGGTTCGCGGACGGCGCGGAGATCCGCCGGACGTACTCGCTGTGCACCACGGCCCCGGGCGCGGAGGGCCCGGAGTTCCTGCGGATCGGAGTGCGGCTGGTCGAGGGCGGTGAGTTCTCGGCCTATGCCCTCAAGGAGCTGGCGGTCGGCGGGGTCATGGAGGTGATGGCCCCGGCCGGCCGTTTCGTCCTGGAGCCCCGGCCCGGCCATTTCGCGGCGGTCGTCGGCGGCAGCGGCATCACCCCCGTGCTGTCCATCGCGGCCACGCTGCTCAGCCGGCAGCCCGAGGCGCGCTTCTGTCTGATCCGCAGCGACCGCACCGCGGCCTCGACGATGTTCCTGGAGGAGGTCGCCGACCTCAAGGACCGCTGGCCCGACCGGTTCCAGCTGGTGTGCGCGCTCTCCCGGGAGGAGCAGCAGGCCGGGCTGGTGTCCGGGCGGCTCGACGAGGAGCGGCTGACCGCGCTGCTGCCGGCGCTGCTGCCGGTCGCCTCGGTGGACGGCTGGTTCCTGTGCGGGCCCTATGGTCTGGTGCGCGCCGCCGAGCGGGCGCTGCGCGGCCTCGGGGTCTCCCGCGGCCGGGTCCATCAGGAGATCTTCCATGTGGAGGCGGCCCCCGCCGAGGACGTCTCCCCCATACCGGATCCGGCCCGTGCCCCGTCGCAGAGCTCGGTCACGGCGACCCTGGACGGCCGGTCGGGCACCTGGCCGGTCCAGGCCGGGGAGCCGCTGCTGGAGACCGTGCTGCGCAACCGGGCCGACGCGCCATATGCGTGCAAGGGCGGGGTCTGCGGGACCTGCCGGGCCTTCCTGGTCTCCGGCGAGGTGCGGATGGACCGTAACTTCGCGCTGGAGCCGGACGAGGTGGAGGCGGGCTATGTGCTGGCCTGTCAGTCCCATCCGGTGGGCGAGCGGGTGGAGCTGGACTTCGACCGCTGACGTCCCGAGCGCGGCACCGGCGTTCCCTTCTTGTAGAACCTGTTCTATCTTGACGGGCCGTCAGATAAAGCCGCGGCGCGGGAGGTACGGACAGTGGACTTCACCTTCACCGAGGAGCAGCAGGCGGCCGTCGAAGCGGCGAAGGCCGTCTTCTCCTCCGTCACACCGGACAGCGTGCCCAGCCCCGCGCTGACCGCCGGCGCCGTCGCCGAGGACTTCGACCGTGCGCTGTGGCGGAAGCTCGCCGAGAGCGATCTGCTCGGCCTGAGCCTCGACCCCGAGTACGGGGGCTCGGGCCTCGACCCGCTCGCCCTGTGCCTGGTGCTGCGGGAATGCGGCCGGGTGCTGGCCCGGGTGCCGCTGCTGGAGTCCAGCGCCGCGGCGCTGGCCGTGCAGCGCTACGGCGGGGCCGAGTTGCGCACCGCCGTGCTGCCCCGGGCCGCGAGCGGTGAGCTGGTCCTCACCACGGCCTCCAGCGGCCGCACCGGCCATGGCCCGGCCGAACTCGCCGTCCAGGCGCGGCAGAACGGGGACGTCTGGATGCTGGACGGCGTCCAGACCGCGGTCCCCTGGGCCCATGGCGCCGATCATGTGCTGATCCCGGCCCACACCGGGGAGGGCCGGACGATCCTCGCCCTGGTCCCCCGCGACCATGAGGGCGTCGTCCTCGATGAGCAGATCTCCACGAGCGGTGAGCGGCAGGCCGAGATCCGGCTGGACGGAGTGCGGCTCGCCGACCGCGAGGTGCTGGCCGCGGACGGCGCCTGGGAATGGCTGCGCGATCTCCTCACCACCGGCACCTGTGCGCTCGCGCTGGGGCTCGGCTCGGCGGTGCTGGACCTCACCAGCTCCTATGTGAGCGAGCGCGAGCAGTTCGGCTTCCCGCTCGCCAGCTTCCAGGCGGTCGCCGTGCAGACCGCCGACCGCTATATCGATCTGCGGGCCATGGAGGCCACGCTGTGGCAGGCGGCCTGGCGGCTGTCCCTGGACGAGGAGCGGCCGACGGCGAGCGGGGCGCTGCCCATCGCGGGGGATGTCGCCGTCGCCAAGATCTGGGCCGCCGAGGGCGTGCGCCGCGTCGTGCAGACCGCACAGCATCTGCACGGCGGCTTCGGCGCGGTCACCGACTACCCCCTGCACCGCTACCACGCATGGGGCAAGCAGCTGGAGCTCTCGCTGGGATCCGCCGCCGCCCATGAGGAGGCACTGGGCGAACTCCTCGCCGCCCACCCCCTCGGCTGACCGGCGAGTCCCGCCGATCATAGGGAAACTCCTAGAGCACAAAGGCCCCTTCGGCGGTGCCGTCGGGGCCGCTCACCATCGGCCGGCCCGCCGCGTCCCAGGCGAGCATCCCGCCGTCCACATTCACCGCGTCCAGGCCCTGCGCGACCAGATACTGCGTCACCTGCGCGGAGCGGCCGCCGACCCGGCACATCACATGTACCCGCTGCCCCTCGCCGACCGCCGCGGTCAGCTCATCGAACCGCGCCACGACCTGGCCCATCGGGATGTGCAGCGCGCCCTCGACATGCCCGGCCGTCCACTCGTCGTCCTCCCGGACATCCAGCAGAAGGCCATCGGCCGGTACCGCCGCCGCCTCCATCTGGGGAAGCTGGGCAAAATGCATCAGACACACCTCTCACATGACATCGGCAGCTGCGGCAAACCTACTACCGCACCAGCTCCGCGAGCCGGGTCTCCTTCTCCGCGGCCTGGGCCAGCAGCTGCTCGGCGATCTCGTCCAGCAGCCGGTCGGGGTCTTCCGGCGCCATCTTGATCATCGCGCCGATCGCGCTCGACTCCAGCTCCGCGGCGACCGCGGCCAGCATCTCCTTGCGCTCGGCCAGCCACTCCAGCCGGGCGTACAGCTCCTCGCTCCGGCTCGCCCGCCGCTCCGGCGGAGGCGGACCGGCCGCCCACTCCTCGGCCAGCGCCCGCAGCGCCTCCTCGTCCCCGGCCGCGTACGCCGCGTTGACCCGCACGATGAAGGCACCGCGCCGCTCCCGCTCGGCCTCCTCCTCGGCCAGATCCGGATGGGCCTTACGGGCCAGCTCCCGGTAGATCCGGCGGGCCTCCTCGCTCGGCCGCACCCGCGGCGGCGGCTGTACGGGCCGCTCGGTGAGCATCGCGGCCGCCTCCGGCGAGAGCCCCTCGGAGTCGATCCAGCCGTGGAACAGCTCCTCCACGCCCGGCATCGGCTGTACCAGCCCCCGCGCCTCATGGGCCTTGCGGATGTCCTCCGGATCGCCGGTGCGCGCCGCGACCGCCTCGGCGATCAGCGCGTCCAGCTCGTCGAGGCGCGAGTACATCGGCCCGAGCCGCTGGTGGTGCAGCCGGGAGAAGTTCTCCACCTCCACCCGGAAGGTCTCCACCGCGATCTCGAACTCGATCAGCGCCTGCTCGGCCGCACGCACCGCCCGCTCCAGACGCTCGGCGGCCTGAGCCTCCTCCTGGGCCCGGGCGCCCTCGGCGTCCCCGGAACCGGCGTCCCCGGACGACCCCGCGTCCCCGGGCCCGGCATCTCCGGACCGGGATTCCTCGGACCAGGGCCCCTGGGACCGCGTCTCCCCGGGCCATGTCTCCCCGGACCGGTCGTGCGACTCCGCCTGGGGCTCCGCGTCCGACACCGACTGCCGTGCCTGCTGCTGCGCTTCCGGATTCGTCACCCGCTCAGACTACGTCCGGCGGTGATCGGCGACCGAGCTCGCACCCCCGCCCCGCGCCTCACACCCCCATCTCGGCCGCTATCCGGCCGTTGCGCACCGCCACGACCAGCGCGGAGTGATCCGCTTCCGTGCGATCCGCGTACGCCACCGCGAAGGCGGCCACCGCCTCGTCCAACTCCTCCCCCTTGCCGCAGTAACCAGCCAGCAGCCGAGGGTCCGCGCTGTGGGCATGCGCCCGCGCCAGCAGCGCGCCGGTCATCCGCCCGTAGTCGTCCATCTGGTCCGCGGCCAGCGCCGCCGGGTCCACGCTTCCCTTGCGGTTGCGGAACTGCCGCACCTGGTAATGCCGCCCGCGCACCGTCGTCCACCCCAGCAGGATGTCGCTGACCACCTGCATCCGCTTCTGGCCGAGCACCACTCGCCGTCCCTCATGTGTGACGTCCGGCACCTCGAAACCGGCCTTCGCCACATGCGGCAGCAGCGCGGAGGGGCGCGCCTCCTTCACCTGGAGCACCATCGGCTCACCCCGGTGGTCGAGCAGCAGCACCACATAGGAGCGGGTGCCCACACTGCCCGTGCCGACCACCCGGAACGCCACATCGTGCACCTCGTACCGCGAGAGCAGCGGCAGCCGGTCCTCCGGCAGCGTGCCCAGATATTCGGCGAGCGAGGAGGCCACCGCCGCCGCCTCCTCGTCCGGCACCCTCCGCAGCACCGGCGGCGCGTCCACGAAGCGCCGGGCCTCCGGCCGGCCCGAGGAGCCCTCCTCGCCCGGCACGGGCTCGGTGGACCGGGCCGCGTACCGCGCGCTGGTGTTCCGCCGGGCCTTCTCGGAGATCCGCTCAAGCGTCCCGACCAGGTCCTTGGCGTCCGTGTGGGAGACCAGCTCCTCGTCCGCGATCGCGTTCCACGCGTCCGCCGCCGGCAGCTTGGCCAACAGCCGCACCGTGCGCCGATAGGCGCCCACGGCGTCCTGAGCCGCCGCCCGGCAGGTGTCCTCGTCGGCTCCCGCCTCCCGGCCGGCCAGCACCAGCGAGACCGCGAGCCGCTTCACGTCCCACTCCCACGGGCCGTGGACGGTCTCGTCGAAGTCGTTGAGATCGATGATCAGGCCACCGCGCGCATCTCCGTAGATCCCGAAGTTGGCGGCGTGGGCGTCGCCACACAGCTGTGCCCCGATACCGGTCACCGGCGTGCTCGTGAGGTCGTGCGCCATCAGCCCGGCGGCCCCGCGCAGAAAGGAGAAGGGGCCCGCGGCCATCCGCCCCACCCGGATCGGGGTGAGCTCCGGCAGCCGCCCGGCGTTCGACCGCTCGACCGCCGCCACCGGATCCGGCCGCCCGTCAGCCCTCGGCGTCCCGGCATGCACCGAGCGCGGCACCCGCTTGCGCAGCGCCTTGCCCATCTGCCGGGGAGACGGCCCGTCACCGCGCCAGACGGCGAAGCCCGGAACCGGCGGCAGCCGCCGGGCCGCCCCGCCCGCGGGGCCCTCGCCGCCCGGCCCCCGCTCGCCGTTCTGTCCGCTCTCTCCGCTCCGGCCGCTCCCGTCGCCCCGGCCGCTCTCGCCGCTTCCGCCGCCCTGACCGCTCCGGTCGTCCGTCATCGCGCCCCCGCCTTCCTCGCACACGACATCGACTGAGCAGACCGTACCCCCTGTCAGCCCACCCCGTCAGAGCCTGTGGAAAACCTCGGCGATCATGGTGAAACCCCTGATCAGACGCGACTCAACTCGGCCCGGCCCTGCCCCGGCCCCAGACTCGGTCACGGAACCAGTCCCGGTCCCGGGCCCAGGGCCAGACTCGGTCACGGAACCAGTCCCGGCCCCGACCCCAGGCTCAGCCCCGGAACTGCTTCGGGCAGTCGTCGCCGCCCGAGGGCAGATGGCTCTCCGCCCACCGCGACAGCTCCTTCAGCGCGGGCTCCAGCGCCTTCCCCGCGTCGGTCAGCCGATAGGCCACCCGCAGCGGCGGCCCGGCGTCGACCTCCCGCACCACCAGACCCGCCGCGGAGAGCTCGGTGAGCCGGTCCGACAGCATCCGCTCACTGATCCCCGGGATGGCTCGCCGAAGCTCGGCGAAGTACGCCGCCTGCTCCGTCAGCACGGCCACGATGAGTCCCGTCCAGCGCTTGCCGAACAGCTCGAAGAACCGCGTCATCTCGCCGTCGACCTGCTTGCAGGCCTGCTCGTTGTGCTCCCCACGATCCTTCGCCATGGAATACAGACTACTGCGTTCTGGTTCGGGGCTGCAGAAAAGTAAGCTACTGTGTCATCAGTAGGTACGTAGGTATTACGGGCTCCTGCCGAGCCCTCTTCACTGGAGGCATTCATGCCGACTCTTCTGCACATCGACACGTCCGTCTTCCCCGGTGAAGCCTCCGCTTCCCGCTCGGTCACCGCCACCTTCCGCAAGGAATGGGAAGCCCAGCACCCGAACGGCACGGTGATCTATCGCGACCTTGCCGCCGAGCCGCTGCCGCACCTGGACGGCCTCGCCGCCGCAGCCGGTTTCGCCGCTCCCGATCAGCGCTCGCCCGAGCAGCACGCCGCGTTCGCCCTGCGGGAGACCCTTGCCAGCGAGCTCGAGCAGGCGGACACGGTCCTGATCGCCGCCCCGATGTACAACTTCACGATCCCCTCCACCCTCAAGGCGTGGCTGGACCACGTGATCATCATGGGCCGCACCGCGGGCGCCGAGCAGACCACCACCTCGGGCACCCCGACCGTCGTCGTCGCCAGCCGTGGCGGCGGTTACGGCCCCGGCACCCCGCGGGAGAGCTTCGAGTTCGTCACGAACTACCTGGGGAAGGCGCTGGGCGACGGGCTCGGCCTCGATGTCACCTTCGTTGTGCCGGAACTCACGCTGGCCCGCAGCAATCCGGCCATGGCCGAGCTGGTCGACGCCTCGGACACCTCCAAGGCGAAGGCCCACGAGGAGGCCGCGATCAAGGCCAAGGAGCTCGCCACCCGCTTCGCCGCCTGATCAGTCCGACCAACTGATCAGCCTGACGGTCGGCCCCAGCCTGACCATCCGATCAGCCTGACCGCCTGACCGCATGACCCAGCCTGACCCGCCCGATCCCGTCCCACCCGGGCATCAGGCCACAGGGGCCTCCCCTCCCAGGGGAGGCCCCTAGCCATTTCCCTGCGAAGGCAAGGCCCCTGTAAGACCCCGACAAGACCCCTGCCACAACGCGAAACGGGCCTCCCAAAAGCGACTTTCGTCACTTCCGAGAGGCCCGCTCCGACTGGTGCGCGAGGGGGGAGTTGAACCCCCACGCCCTTTCGGGCACTGGAACCTGAATCCAGCGCGTCTGCCTATTCCGCCACCCGCGCATGGGTGCTGCCGTCCGGCCACTCGCCTCGCTCCCCGGTTGATCGTTTCGATCCGTCCGGTTCGTGTGGAGCGCCTTTCGACATCCAGAACATTAGCACGCCCTCCGGGGTGCAATCACACCCGTTACCGGCGCCCCCGCCCCCACCCGTCCGTGGAGCGTCACGGTTGCGGGACACTGTCGTCAGGGCACCTCTACGATCCCTGTGAGAGGTGACACTGCTCCACAGGGCCAGGAAGGGGAACCACCCGATTTCCCGACGCGTGGATACGATCAGTAAGCAGTACCAGGACGGCATAGAGCACGAGTGACGGAAGGAGGTGCCCCGTGGGAGTAATGAAGCGCTTCGAGCAGCGTCTTGAGGGCCTCGTGAACGGCACCTTCGCCAAGGTGTTCAAGTCCGAGGTCCAGCCGGTCGAGATCGCCGGCGCCCTCCAGCGGGAGTGCGACAACAACGCCACGATCTGGAACCGCGACCGGACGGTCGTCCCCAACGACTTCATCGTCGAGCTGAGCACGCCCGACTACGAGCGGCTCAGCCCGTATTCCGGACAGCTCGGCGACGAGCTGTCCGGCATGGTCCGCGACTACGCCAAGCAGCAGCGTTACACCTTCATGGGTGCCATCAAGGTGCATCTGCAGAAGGCCGACGACCTCGACACCGGCCTGTACCGGGTGCGCAGCCGGACCCTGGCCTCCAGTGAGTCCCAGGACGCACAGCAGGCGGCGGGCCGCCCCGGCGCCGGAGCCCCGCAGCAGCGCCCCGGCGGTTACGGCTACCCCGCCCAGCCCGCCGGTGCCCCGCCGATGCCGTCCACGCCCCCCGGCGCCCGTCCGGCGCCCCACACCAGCGGAGCCGGGGCCGGCGCCGGAGCCCAGCAGCAGGGCCAGACCCGCCGCTGGATCGAGATCAACGGCAGCCGCCACCAGATCTCCCGGCCCACGCTCGTCATGGGCCGCTCCACCGACGCTGACGTGCGGATCGACGATCCCGGTGTCTCCCGCAGACACTGCGAGATCCGGGTCGGAACCCCACCGACCGTCCAGGATCTCGGGTCGACCAACGGCATCGTGGTGGACGGACAGCACACCACGCGCGCTACGCTCCGCGACGGCTCGCGGATCGTCGTGGGCAGCACCACCATCGTTTACCGGCAAGCCGAAGGGTGAAGCGGGGGCAATGTCAGAGCTGACCCTCACGGTCATGCGGTTGGGTTTCCTCGCCGTACTGTGGCTGTTCGTCATCGTGGCCGTCCAGGTCATCCGCAGCGACCTGTTCGGGACCCGCGTGACGCAGCGCGGTTCGGCGCGGCGCGGCGCCCCCGACCGGCCGCAGCAGCAACAACAACGGCAGAGCGCGCCACCGCCGCAGCGCCAGCAGTCCGGTGGCCGCGGCCGCCGCGGTGCCCCCACCAAGCTGGTGGTCTCCGAGGGCACGCTCACCGGCACCACGGTCGCCCTCCAGGGGCAGACCATCACCCTCGGCCGTGCGCACGATTCAACAATCGTGCTGGACGACGACTACGCCTCCAGCCGGCATGCCAGGATCTACCCGGACCGTGACGGCCAGTGGATCGTCGAGGATCTCGGGTCCACCAACGGCACGTATCTCGACCGGACCCGGCTCACCACACCGACACCGATCGGGCTGGGTGCGCCGATTCGCATCGGCAAGACCGTCATCGAGCTGCGGAAGTAGTAGGACCATGACGACCGGAGGGTGGGCAGCGTGGTTGGCAAGGGGCTGTACCCGGAGCCGACAGGCGAGGTGCGCATGAGTCTGTCACTGCGTTTCGCGGCCGGATCGCATAAGGGCATGATCCGGGAGGGCAACGAGGACTCCGGCTATGCCGGTCCCCGGCTGCTCGCCATCGCCGACGGCATGGGTGGCCAGGCCGCCGGCGAGGTCGCCAGCTCCGAGGTGATCTCCACCCTCGTCCAGCTCGACGACGACGTCCCGGGCTCGGACATCCTGACGTCCCTCGGCAGCGCCGTGCAGCGGGCCAATGACCAGCTGCGCGTCATGGTCGAGGAGGACCCCCAGCTGGAGGGCATGGGCACCACGCTCACCGCCCTGCTGTGGACCGGCCAGCGGCTCGGCCTGGTGCACGTCGGCGACTCGCGCGCGTATCTGCTGCGCGACGGTGTGCTCACCCAGATCACCCAGGACCACACCTGGGTGCAGCGCCTGGTCGACGAGGGCCGGATCACCGAGGAGGAGGCGGGCACCCACCCGCAGCGCTCCCTGCTGATGCGCGCGCTGGGCAGCGGCGACCATGTCGAGCCCGATCTGTCCATCCGCGAGGTCCGGGCCGGGGACCGCTATCTGATCTGCTCCGACGGCCTGTCCGGTGTCGTGAGCCACCAGACGCTCGAGGAGACCCTCGGCAGCTACCAGGGCCCCCACGAGACCGTGCAGGAGCTGATTCAGCTCGCCCTGCGCGGCGGCGGCCCCGACAACATCACCTGCATCGTCGCCGACGTCCTCGACGTCGACGGCGGCGACACCCTGGCCGCCCAGCTCAACGACACCCCCGTGATCGTGGGCGCGGTCGCCGAGAACCAGGTCCCCCTCGGGGACGGCGGCGCCGCGCACACCCCCGCCGGCCGCGCGGCAGAGCTCGGCCGGTCCGTACCGCAGCAGGGGGACCCGCACGGCGGCTTCGGACCGCCCGGCAGCGGCGACCCGGCCATGGGCGGTCTGCCGCAGGGCAGTTACGACGACTACGCCGACGGCGACTTCACCAAGAAGAGCGGCGCCAAGGCCTGGGCCAAGCGCTCGCTCTTCATCGTGCTGGGCCTGGCCGTGATCGGCGGCGGGCTCTACGGCGGCTATCGCTGGACCCAGACGCAGTACTACGTGGGCTCCAACGGCGACCATGTCGCGATCTACCAGGGCATCAGCCAGGACCTCGCCTGGATCAAGCTGAACAAGGTCCATGAGGACCACCGCGAGATCGAACTCAAGTACCTCCCGGCCGACCAGCGCGGCCGTGTGGAGGACACCATCACGGTCAGCGGGCTCGGCCAGGCCCAGGACAAGACCAAGGACCTCGCCACCCTCGCCGGCGCCTGTAAGAAGGCCGACGCCCAGGAGAAGGCCGAGGACAGCCAGAAAGACCTCACCGGCGGCAAGAAGGACAAGAAGGGCGGCTCCGGGGGCAGCCCCTCCAACAGCGCCGACCCGTCCCAGAGCGGCGCCCAGTCCGGGGACGACAAGACCGAGAACCAGCTCGGGGCACGCACCGCGAAGGCCACGACCAAGCCCACGCCGACGACGTCTCCCACTCCGAAGCCCGGCCCCACCCTCTCGGAGGAGGAGAAGAAGTTGGTCCCGCAGTGCAGCAGCACCCAGCAGTGAAGCCGTAAGGGGCCGTCCACCCATGAGCAGTAGTACGACCAACACGACGACGATCAGTACGGCCGGGCCGCCGAGCAGGCGGAACACCGAGCTGGCCATGCTCGTCTTCGCGGTGATCATTCCGGTCTTCGCCTACGCCAACGCGGGCTTGGCGCTCAGCGACGAGATGCCCTCCGGCATGCTCAGCTACGGCATCGGACTCGGTCTGCTGGCCGCCGTCGGCCATCTGGTGGTCCGGAAGTTCGCGCCGTACGCGGATCCGCTGCTGCTGCCGATCGCCACGCTCCTCAACGGGCTGGGCCTGGTGCTCATCTGGCGGCTGGACCAGTCCAAGCGACTGGCCCAGCGGGCGGAGAGCATCGGCCAGGTCTTCGCGCCCTCGGCTCCCAACCAGCTGATCTACTCGGCGCTGGGTGTCGCCCTCTTCGTCGGCGTGCTGATCCTGCTCAAGGATCACCGCCTTCTTCAGCGCTACACCTACATCTCCATGGTGGTGGCGCTGATCCTGCTGATCCTGCCGGTGTTCTTCCCGCCCCGGTTCGGCGCGCGCATCTGGATCACCCTCGGCAGCTTCTCCATCCAGCCCGGCGAGTTCGCCAAGATCATCATCGCCGTGTTCTTCTCCGGCTACCTGATGGTCAAGCGGGACGCGCTCGCGCTGGCAAGCCGCCGCTTCATGGGGCTGTACCTGCCCCGCGGCCGCGACCTCGGCCCTATCCTGGTGGTCTGGGCAATAAGCATCCTCATCCTCGTCTTCGAGACCGACCTGGGCACCTCGCTGCTGTTCTTCGGCCTCTTCGTCGTGATGCTGTACGTCGCCACCGAGCGCACCAGCTGGATCGTCTTCGGTCTGCTGATGTCCGCGGTCGGCGCGGTCGGCGTCGCCACCTTCGAACCGCACGTCCAGCAGCGGGTGGACGCCTGGCTCGACCCCTTCGCGGCGTTCAAGACCGGGGGCAGTGACCAGATCGCCCAGGCGATGATGGCCTTCGGCTCCGGCGGGGTCTTCGGCACCGGCCTCGGCCAGGGCAACTCCGACCTCATCGGCTTCGCCGCCAACTCCGACTTCATCCTGGCCACGATCGGCGAGGAGCTCGGGCTCGCGGGCACCATGGCGATCCTGCTGCTCTACGGCCTGATCGTGGAGCGCGGTGTGCGCACCGCCCTCGCGGCCCGCGACCCGTTCGGCAAGCTGCTGGCCATCGGCCTGTCCGCGGCCTTCGCCATCCAGGTCTTCGTCGTGGCGGGCGGTGTGATGGGCCTCATCCCGCTGACCGGTATGACCATGCCGTTCATCGCACAGGGTGGTTCGTCCGTCATCGCCAACTGGGCACTCGTCGCCATTCTGATCAAGATCAGCGACACCGCGCGCCGTCCGGCGCCGACGCCCGCTCCCACCACAGACGCCGAGATGACCCAGGTGGTCCGACCGTGAACAAGCCGCTGCGCCGAATCGCGATCTTCTGCGGACTCCTCGTCTTCGCCCTGCTGCTGCGGGACAACTGGATCCAGTACGTCCAGGCCGACGAGCTCAAGAACCACGAGAAGAACCGCAGGGTCCTGATCGCCCGTTACGGCCAGCCGCGCGGCAACATCATCGTCGACGGCCGGCCGATCACCGGATCCGTCGAGACCAACGGCACCGACTTCAAGTACAAGCGCACCTACAAGAACGGTCCCATGTGGGCACCGGTCACGGGGTACGCCTCGCAGGCCTTCGACGCCAACCAGATCGAGAAGCTCGAAGACCAAATCCTTACGGGCAACGACGACCGCCTCTTCTTCAACCGGACGATCGACATGATCACCGGCAAGAAGCAGAAGGGCGGCGACGTCATCACCACCCTGAACGGCAAGGCCCAGAAGGCCGCGTTCGAGGGCCTCGGTGACAAGAAGGGCGCCGTCGCCGCGCTCGACCCGCGCACCGGCAAGATCCTCGCCCTCGCCTCCACCCCGAGCTACGACCCCTCGAAGATCGCGGGCGCCTCCAAGAAGGACTCTGACGCGTACAACGCGCTCAAGCCGGACGTCGACAAGGACGACCCGATGCTCAACCGGGCGCTGCGGCAGACCTACCCGCCCGGCTCGACCTTCAAGGTCGTCACCGCGGCGGCCGCGCTGGAGAACGGCAAGTACGCCGACATCGACGGGCCGACCGACTCCCCGGACCCCTGGAAGCTCCCGCTGTCCACCCAGCCCCTGCCCAACGAGGGGAACATCCCCTGCAAGAACGCCTCGCTGCGGCAGGCGCTCCGCTACTCCTGCAACACGGTCTTCGGCAAGCTCGGTGACGACCTCGGCAAGGACAAGATGCTCGAGGAGGCCGAGAAGTTCGGCTTCAACAAGGAGGTCCTGACGCCGGTCCGCACCAACGCCAGCGTCTACCCCGAGAAGATGGACCAGCCGGGCAACGCGATGTCGGCCATCGGCCAGTTCGACAACCGGGCCACCCCGCTGCAGATGGCGATGGTCGCCGCCGCGGTCGCCAACGACGGCAAGCTGATGAAGCCGTACATGATCGACTCGCTGCGCGCGCCCAACCTCAACACCATCGAGCAGACCGACCCGGAGCAGATGAGCCAGCCGCTCAGCTCGGAGAACGCCCAGAAGCTCCAGAGCATGATGGAGACCGTGGTCAAGGAGGGCACCGGCACCAGCGCCCAGATCCCGGGTGTCACGGTCGGCGGCAAGACCGGTACCGCGCAGCACGGCGTCGCCAACAGCAAGAACCCCTATGCGTGGTTCATCTCCTACGCCAAGGGGGATGACGGCTCGCCGGTCGCGGTCGCGGTGGTCATCGAAGGGTCCGACACTCTCCGTGGCGACATCGCCGGTGGCAAGCTGGCCGCGCCGATCGCCAAGAGCGTGATGCAAGCCGTACTGGAAACCCAGAGTGACAAGTGACCCCCGTCACGTCCGGATGCCAATCCCGCACGTCGCCGTACCGGTCCGGTATCAGATAGCGACTGAGGCCGGGTCCCGTAAGACGTGCCGGGTACGGTATGCGCGAGCAGCACTTCGCCGGCCCCCACAGGTGCGGCCGGGAACCACGGAAGAGGGCTGGAGTAGCTATGGAAGAGCCGCGTCGCCTCGGCGGCCGGTATGAGCTGGGCTCAGTGCTCGGCCGCGGTGGCATGGCGGAGGTCTACCTCGCGCACGACACCCGCCTCGGCCGTACTGTCGCTGTGAAGACGCTCCGGGCGGACCTCGCCCGTGACCCGTCCTTCCAGGCCCGGTTCCGCCGAGAGGCCCAGTCGGCCGCCTCGCTCAACCATCCCGCGATCGTCGCGGTCTACGACACCGGCGAGGACTACGTCGACGGTGTCTCGATCCCCTACATCGTGATGGAGTACGTCGACGGTTCCACGCTGCGTGAGCTTCTCCACTCGGGCAGAAAGCTGCTCCCCGAGCGCTCGCTGGAGATGACCACCGGAATCCTCCAGGCCCTTGAGTACTCGCACCGCAACAACATCGTCCACCGGGACATCAAGCCGGCCAACGTCATGCTCACGCGGGACGGCCAGGTCAAGGTGATGGACTTCGGCATCGCCCGCGCCATGGGCGACGCCGGTATGACCATGACGCAGACGGCCGCCGTCATCGGCACCGCCCAGTACCTCTCCCCCGAGCAGGCCAAGGGCGAGACCGTCGACGCGCGCAGCGACCTGTACTCCACCGGCTGTCTGCTCTACGAGCTGCTGACCGTAAGGCCGCCGTTCGTGGGCGACTCCCCGGTGGCCGTCGCGTATCAGCATGTGCGGGAGGACCCGCAGCCGCCGAGCACATACGACCCCGAGATCACCCCGGAGATGGACGCCATCGTCCTGCGGGCGCTGGTCAAGGACCCCGACTACCGCTACCAGTCGGCCGACGAGATGCGTGCCGACATCGAGGCGGCCCTGGAGGGCCAGCCGGTGGCCGCCACCGCCGCGCTGGGCGCGGTCGGCTACGGCTCCGACGACCAGCCCACCGCGATGCTGCGGCCGCAGAACTCCGGTGCCGGGGCGCAGACCTCGATGCTCCCGCCGATGCGCGAGGACGACGGCGGCTTCGGATACGACGAGCGGCCGGACCGCGGCCGGGGGCGCGGGGGCTCCGGCAAGAAAAGCAACCTCTCGACGATCCTGCTGATCGTCGCGGGGATACTGGTGCTGGTCGGCGCGATCTTCATCGGGAAGTCGCTGTTCGGCGGCGGTAAGAACGACGACATGGTCCCGGTCCCCAATCTCGTCGGCAAGACGATCGCCGACGCCAAGAGCCAAGGGGAGAACGGCGACTTCAAGATCAAGAACGTCGGCTCCAAGTTCTGCGAGAACGCGGACAAGGACACCGTCTGCGAGCAGACCCCCGAGAGCGGCGGCGAGGTCAAGCGGTACGGCGTGGTCGAGCTGACCATGTCCAAGGGCCCCAAGCCCGCGGCGAGGGTCGAGGTGCCGGACGTCCTGAACGTGCAGTACGCGTCGGCCAAGGGCCAGCTCGAGGCCAAGGGCTTCAAGGTCGAGCAGAAGACCCAGCAGTCCGACCAGACCGCCGGCAAGGTGATCGACCAGGACCCGAAGGGCGGCAAGAAGGTCGCGAAGGGCGCCACGATCACCCTGACCGTCGCCGAGGCACAGCAGAAGGTCGTCGTCCCGGACGTGACCACGCAGAAGGTCGCGGACGCCACGGCCGCCCTCGAGGGGAAGGGCCTCAAGGTCCAGACTCAGGAGGTCGACAACGGCGACGCCGAGGCCGGTACGGTCACCGACCAGACGCCCAAGGGCGGCCAGGAGGTCCTGCCCGGTTCGACGGTCACGCTGACCGTCGCCAAGGCCGCCGCGGAGAACGTGCCGGTCCCCAACCTGGGCGGCCAGAAGCTCAAGGACGCCAAGAAGGCGCTCCAGGACCTGGGCCTGAACGTGGGCAACATCGCCGGTCCGCAGGACGACGAGGCCACCGTGGTGGCCAGCCAGCCCGGTGCGGGCACCCAGGTGCCCAAGGGCCAGTCCGTGAACCTCATCACGGTCGCCGGGCAGGGCAACGGAGGGAACGGCAACGGAGGCGGGGACGGCGGAGGCATCTTCGGCGGCCAGAACGGCTTCTAGACGCTTGGCAGTGACACGGGGAAGCCCCCGGCATCCTGAGAAGGGTGCCGGGGGCTTCTTCGTGCTCAGGGACCGTCCGAGGGGCAGGAGGCCGTCCCGAGGGGGTCAGCGCAGTTCCTTGGGGGGCGTGCGGTCCGCGTCGACCTTCTCGGTGCGCTCCAGTTCGCCCCAGACGACGTAGCGGTGGCGGGAGGTGTAGACGGGGGTGCAGGTCGAGAGCGTGATGTAGCGGCCCGGCCGCTTCCTGCCCGACTCCTTCGGGACCGCGTTCAGCACGTCCACGTTGTACTTCGAGGTCTCCGGCAGCGTCGCGTAGACCTTGTAGACGTACCAGGTGTCGCGGGTCTCGAAGACCACCGCGTCGCCGTCGTGGACCTTGTCGATGTTGTGGAACTTGGCGCCGTGACCGTCCCGGTGCGCGGCCAGGCTGAAGTTGCCCTTTTTGTCCCACGGCATCGCGGACTTGACCGGCTGGGTGTAGTAACCCGCCACGCCGTCGTTGAGGGTCTCGGTGCTGGTGCCCTTCTTGACCAGCACCTCGCCGTTGTGCATGGACGGTACGTGCAGGAAGCCGATGCCGTTCTTGGTGTCCAGCCTGCCCGGCCCCTGCTGCGACCAGTGCTTGCGCACCCGGTCGCCCTGCTTCTTCGCCTCACGGTCGGCCAGGACGTTGGTCCACCACAGCGAGTAGACGACGAACAGGGCGAGAATCAGCCCCGCGGTGATCAGCAGCTCGCCGAAGACCGCTATGGCCGCGGCTACCCACCCACGGCCGGGACGACGGCTGGGCGTTGCGGGCGGGCCGGGGTGCCGGTCCTGCCGCTCGTCGTGGTCGGTCCGTGCCACCGCGTCGTACCCCTTTTTCTGGTTTCCCGGCTGTACCCGCTCATTCGACCAGAGCGTCCGGCTTTCCCTTGCTACGCGGCCGCTCCTCGACCATCTTGCCCCAGAGGATCATCCGGTAGGTGCTGGTGAATTCGGGGGTGCAGGTGGTCAGCGTGATGTACCGGCCCGGCTCGGTGAAGCCGGAGCCGGGCGGCACCGGCTTGATGACGCCGGTGTTGGACGGCGACGTCTGCGGCAGGATGCTGCTCATCGCATAGGTGTAGTACCGGCTCTGCGTCTCGACGACGATCTCGTCACCGGGCTTGAGGCGGTTGATGTAGCGGAACGGCTCGCCATGGGTGTTGCGGTGCCCGGCGAGCGCGAAGTTGCCCTTCTTGTCCCACGGCATGGCGGTCTTCAGCGGGCTCTTGCCGTAGTGGCCGACCATGCCGCGGTCGAGGACCTTGTGCTTGTCGATGCCCTCCGCGATCGGGGCCTTCACATCCAGCTTGGGGATATAGATGATCGCGAACCCCTGCCCGGGGGAGAAGGTGCCCGGGTTCCGGTCGTCGCCGCCGTTCTCGTCCCACTTCTTCTGCAGGTTGTTCGCGGCGCCGTTGGCCTGCTGATGGGCACGGATGTTCGTCCACCACAGCTGATAGGTGACGAAGAGCAGCATCACCACGCCGAGCGTGATGAACAGCTCGCCGACCACCCGGCTCGCCACCGCCCCGGGGCTGTCCTTACGGGCCCGCGCGGCGCGCTTGGCCTCCATACGGGTGCGGGGCGGGGCGTCCCCGGCGCTCCCCGCGCCCTCCGTGGGCCCTGTGGCGCCCGCCTCGGCCGTGCCGCGCCGGGCGCGGGAGCCATGCCGTCCGGCGCGCTTCCCGGCCCCCTGGGCGGCCTTACGGCGGGCGGCCCGGCCGCCGGGCGGGGGCTCGGCACCGCTGTCCCGGTCCGGTTCGACCTTGCGCAGCGCCATGGTCTGGTCGGCGGGCGCCGCCTCCACAGCGCGCAGAGCGACCGTCTCGTCGTCGCCCCGGGGTGTCACCGGGGGCAGGACGGCCGTCTCCGCGGCCTCCGGGACGCGTGCGGACGGCTCGGAGGAACGTGAGGGCGTCCCCGGGGCCCGTACGGGCGTCTGAGCGGCGTGTGCGGACCCTGAGGGGGCCGAGGGGGCCGCGCGGGCGCGTCGGCGCCCCGTGGGCGGCCCGGCCGCCTCAGCGGCCTCCTCCGGCCCGGCGGGGGCCGGGCCGGCGCGCCGTCGACGGCCGGTGGGCGGCGGCACGGAGAGCGACGCGGTGCCCATGGCCCGCCCAGTGGGCCCGGCCGGGGCGGAGTCCGGCAGCGGGTCGGCCAGAGGGTCCCGAAGACCCTCCGCGGCCGCCGCGAACGTGTCCGGACCCGCATGCGCGCCATGGGCGTCGCGGCCCCCATGCGCGCCCTGGGCGTCATGCTGCTCATGAGACCCGTACGGCGCGTACGGGGCGGGCTCCCGGGCGCTGTGACCGGCGTCCTCGCGCTCAGGGCGCGGTCCGGTCACTCGCCGGCCTTACCGCCGACCGCCCCGACCACCGGGGCGAGCCCCGCGGACCGCCCCACGGCATCCGTGTCCCCGCACTCCACCAGCCAGTTGGCGAGCATCAGATGGCCCCATTCGGTGAGGACCGACTCGGGGTGGAACTGGACGCCCTCGACCCGCAGTTCACGGTGGCGCAGCCCCATGGCGATGCCGGTCTCCGTCCAGGCCGTGATCTCCAACTCCGGGGGCACCGTCCCCCGTTCCACGGCCAGCGAGTGGTAGCGGGTGGCGGTGAAGGGCGTGGGCAGTCCGCTGAAGACGCCGGCGCCCTCATGGGTCACCAGCGAGGTCTTGCCGTGCAGCAGCTCCGGGGCCCGCCCGACGACGCCGCCGTAGGCGACGGCCATGGACTGCATCCCCAGGCAGACGCCGAACACCGGTACGCCGGTGCTCGCGCAGTGCCGCACCATGTCGACGCAGACCCCAGCCTCCTCCGGGGTGCCGGGCCCGGGGGACAGCAGGACTCCGTCGAAGCCGTCCTGGGCGTGGGCGAGGGAGACCTCGTCGTTGCGCACCACCTCGCACTCGGCGCCGAGCTGGTAGAGGTACTGGACGAGGTTGAAGACGAAGCTGTCGTAGTTGTCGACGACCAGGATGCGCGCGCTCATCGCGGACCCGCCATTCCCTCGTCGACCGTCACGTCATTGAACGGCAGCAGGGGCTCCGCCCAGGGGAAGACGTACTGGAAGAGCACGAAGACGATCGCCAGCACCAGCACGAGCGAAATCAGCGCCCGCATCCATGCGTTACCCGGCAGATGCCGCCAGATCCAGCCGTACATGCCATCCCTACTCACCGATGACGAAGTCGATTGCAGCACCGGAGTGCAGCACCAGAGTAAGGGGCGAGGGGTGGGGCCGGAGGGTCAGCTGTACAAAGCCTTGGGCTTGCCTTGGGCAACCGATTGGGTCGCGTCGAGGTGCGCCCAGGTGATCAGGCGGTGGCTGTGGCCCCACTCCGGCTCACAGGTCGTCAGCGTGAGATAGCGCCCGGGGCGCCGGAAACCGGACGCGCGCGGCACCGGATCGATCACCCCGGTGTCGGTCGGCAGGGTGCGGTAGGGCCGCCGGTCGACGCGATAGGTGAACCAGGTGGTGCCGTCGGTCACTACCACCGCGTCACCGGGACGCAGCGCGGGGAAGTCCTTGAAGGGGTCGCCGTAGGTGCGGCGGTGCCCGGCGACGGCGAAGTTGCCGAGGGAGCCGAGGCGGGCGGTGCGGGAGTAGTGGCCGAGCCCCTTCTTCAGGGTGCCGGTCGCGGTGCCCTCGAGGACGGGCTTGGCCCAGCCGGCGCCGAAGCGCGGGATGTACATGATCGCGAAGGAGTCGCCGGACTCGTAGCGGCGGGGCTCGGACGAGGGCTCGGCGCCGGCGGTGACCGTGCCGGTGGCCCATCGGTCCTGGAGGTGATCGATCTCGCCGTCCATGGCGCGGTCGGCCCGCACCGAGGTCCAGTACAGGACGTAGACCACCAAAAGGATGATCAGGGCTCCGACGGTGACGCAGATCTCACTGAGCGTCCTGACGATCAGCCGCGTTCTCATCGGCCCCCACTGTCCGCCCCGCTGACCCCGTGCCGCCGGCCCGTGCCGCGTACCGGTGTCCGCCGGTGCTATCCGATGGGCTGTGCCTGGTGCAGCTCCACTGTGCCGGAGTAGCCGGGAAGAGTCACCGTGTCGTGCTGGTCGACTTTCCAGCCGAGGCCGTACGCGTCGACATAGCTGCGGTAGTTCTGGATCGCGGGCGAGGCGGTGAGGGCGGTGCTCAGCTTGCCCCGGTCACCCACAGCGGTGACCTTGTAGGGCGGTGAGTAGACCTGGCCCTGCAGGATCAGGGTGTTGCCGACGCAGCGCACCGCGCTGGTGGAGATCAGCCGCTGATCCATGACCTTGATCCCCTTGGCGCCGCCCTGCCACAGCGCGTTGACCACGGCCTGCAGGTCCTGCTGGTGGATGACGAGATCGTTGGGCTGGGGATCCGGGACGCCGGGGATCTGCGGGGTGGCGTTCGGCGGGGCGTCGGTGAGGGTGACCGTAAGGCCGGCTCCGGAGAGTTTCCTGGTGCCGGCGGTCTTCTCCAGCTCGGCCAGCTTGCGGCGCTCGGCCTGGGTGCTGCCGTTGTCCCGCCGGGCGAGGGCGTCGACCTCGGAGCGTATTTTGCCGGTGCTGTCGTCCAGGGTGCCGTTCTTACGGCTGCGTTCCTGGATGAGATCGGAGAGCCGCAGCATCGATTCATCGCTGCGGATGTTGGTGCCCTGAGCCGTGTTGAAACTGGTCCAGAAGATGACTCCGGCCAGCGCGAAGACCGCGCCGGTCAACAGTCGCACGGGCCGGAACCGGGGGCGGCGGGACGCCGGGGTGGGGGAGTCAGCGGAATTGCTCAACGTACCCTTACTCCTTACGACGCCGCGGAAGGACTACGCTAACGGACGTGTGGGGGAGGGACGTGGTCCCCGTCGCTGTCCCGCCCCGGCGCCGTCCGTACACATCCCCGCGCGGTCACGCAGCGCATCGACAGGAGAGTTCCTCGTGCCGAAGTCACGGATCCGCAAGAAGGACGACTTCACGCCGCCGCCGGCGAAGCAGGCAGCCAGCATCAACTTGAACAGCGGCCGCCGGTGGGTGGCACCACTGATGCTGGCCATGTTCCTGATCGGCCTCGCGTGGATCGTCATCTTCTACGTGACCACGGGCGATATGCCGGTCGAGTCGCTCGGCAACTGGAACATCGTGGTCGGCTTCGGCTTCATCGCCGCGGGGTTCGTCGTCTCCACCCAGTGGAAGTGACCCGGCTGTCCCCACGCCGGCCCCCGGGTTGTCCACAGAGTTATCCACAGCCGGGGAAAACTCAGAAGATCTGTGGATAACCTCCGCCGTGTTGACGCCGGTGTGACTGGCGACCGGCGTCTGTTCGATCGTTCACACCCCCGCCTTCCTGCGAAAACGCAGGTCAGTCGGGGGTCGTACGCAGGTTCTCCACAGGTTGCGTATGATCCACCACTTGCTGTGGACAACTGACCGGGCCCGGCTCGGTCCAACGCGCCGGAGATCGCCGGGAACCGTCCACGGCGCTACGGGAGGACATCCGCGGCGGCCTGCCGAGCGCCGGCCGACCGCGCCGCTCAGCCGGTGAGCTGGATCGTCCGGATCCACACCATCGCGATGATCGCGAGCAGCACCAGGGCGCAGGTCCCGCGCTGCACCAGCGCCCGCTTCTCGCGGGGCGCGTGCACCATTCCGTACGCCACCACCGTGCCCGCGACCAGGCCGCCGACATGGGCCTGCCAGGCGATTCCGGACCAGGTGAAGGTGAAGAGCAGATTTAGCGCCAGCAGCGCGATGACCGGCCGCATGTCGTAGTTCAGCCGGCGCATCAGCACGGCGGTGGCGCCGAGCAGGCCGAAGATCGCGCCGGAGGCGCCCAGCGACGGCTGATTCTGCGCGGCGAGGAGATAGGACAGCGCACTGCCGCCCAGCCCCGACAGTATGTAGAGCACGATGAAGCGGACGCGGCCGAGCGCGGCCTCCAGCGGCCCGCCGATCCACCACAGCGAGAGCATGTTGAAGGCGATGTGGATGAGCTGCTGGTGGAGGAAGATCGAGGTGACCAGCCGCCACCACTGGCCCTCGGCGACTCCGACGATCTGCGTCGCGCCGGGGTCGTAGGCCCGCCCGACCAGGTCGAGATCGTTCACCAGCCGGTCGCCCGCGGACAGCGCCGCGAGCCATACCGCGATGTTGATGGCGACCAGGATCTTGGTGATCAGCCGGGGGTCCGAGGTGATCGTGCCGCCGGCCATGGTGCGCGGCTGGGCGGCACGCGGCGGGGGACCGGCGGCCGAGGCCCCGGCCCCGGCGGGCACCCGTCCGCTGACGCACTCAGGGCAGTGGAACCCCACAGAGGCGCTGATCATGCACTCGGGGCAGATCGGGCGCTCACAGCGGGTGCAGCTGATGCCGGTCTCCCGCTGGGGGTGCCGATAGCAACAGACCGCCTGGTCCTCCATGATGTCCCCTCGCCCCTTGTCCACTTCTGATCGGGCGTTCCCCCGCCCCGCTTGTTCACACGGACACTTGTTCACACGGACAAGCGGGGCATGAAAGTTCCCCGTACGGGCTCAGCCCTCGCGGGTCTCCACGACGACCGACTCGATGACGACGTCCTGGAGCGGACGGTCGGTGCGCGGGTTGGTCGCGGTGCCCGCGATCGCGTCGATGACCTTCTTGCTGGCCTCGTCGGCGACCTCGCCGAAGATGGTGTGCTTACCGGTCAGCCATGCGGTCGGGGAGACCGTGACGAAGAACTGCGAGCCGTTGGTGCCCGGGCCGGCGTTGGCCATGGCCAGCAGGTACGGCTTGTTGAAGGCCAGGTCCGGGTGGAACTCGTCACCGAACTCATAGCCGGGACCACCGGTCCCGTTACCCAGCGGGTCCCCGCCCTGGATCATGAAGCCGCTGATCACCCGGTGGAAAACGGTGCCGTCGTAGAGCTTCTCCTTGGCCTTCTTGCCAGTGGCCGGGTGCGTCCACTCGCGAGTGCCTTCGGCCAGTTCGACAAAGTTCTTGACCGTCTTGGGGGCGTGGTTCGGCAGCAGCCGGACCACGATGTCGCCATTGTTCGTCTTCAGGGTGGCGTAAAGCTGCTCGGCCACGATCAACCTTCCATCGTTTTCACTTCCGTCTCCTGATCCTCGCACGGACGCAAGGCCGACGAGTAGCCGCGGAGGCGGCGCCGGGCGCGCCGATCCGCGTGGTTTCAACGAGAATCCTCCCTATGACCCAGATGCCCGGTCACACATGCTGGCCGGGCTGCGAACGGGCATGATCTCCACAAACAGGCATGATCTTTCTTGGGATGGAAACACGAAACTGGGCAAATAGAGCGCGCGACGAAAACGCACGACTCTGAACCCGGGAGCTTGACCACGCCACCGAGGAGGAGGATCCCGTGACCCGCATTGACAGCGTGCGAGCCGCGACCGGCACAGCCAAGGGCAGCGTCCTGCACGCCGCGGAGGCGGTGGCGCCCTACGCCGGCACGGCCAAGGACACCGCATCGCGCTACGCGCACGAGGCCCGCGTACGGCTGGCGCCGAAGGTGTCGACCGCTGCGCACCAGGCCCGGTGCACGGCCGGTGCCCAGTACCACGCCCATATCGAGCCCAGGCTCAACCAGGCCCGCGGCACCCTGCCGCCGAAGGTGGACCAGGCCGCCACCCGGGCCGCCAAGCGCACCCGTAAGGCAGCCCGCCACGCCGCCGACTACACCGGTCCGCGGATGGAGCAGGCGATGGCCGGGGTGCGCGCCGCCGCCGGACCGGCGCGCGAGGAGGCCGCCGTCCGTACGGCCGCGGCCATCGCGGCGCTGCGCACCCATGTGACGGCCGCGGAGATCGAGAAGCTGGCCAGGAAGCACCGCCGCCGGGCCCGGGCCGCCCGTGTCGCCAAGCGTGCGGCCTTCATCGGACTGGTCGGCGCGGGCGTCTTCGCCGCGTGGAAGTGGTGGGACAAGCAGGCCAACCCCGACTGGCTGGTCGAGCCCCCGGCGGCGACCGAGGTGGGCGACCGCGAGCGGCTTTCGGCGGTGGACGGCAGCGACCAGAGCGCCCTCGACCCCGAAGTGCAGGCCAAGCAGGCCGAGGCCGAGACCCGCAGGGACGACGAGCGCTGAACGACGCCGCACACGGCGTCCGGCGCGGCCCTCCGCGAGGGGCGGGAGATCGGGTGATCTCCCGCCCCTCGTCCCGTCTCCGGCCCCGGATCAGCCCGGCCCGCTCCGGTCGTCGGCCCGGCACGACCCAGCCCGCACCGGGCCGTGGGACTCCGGCTCAGCCCGCCGGGTCCTCCCCCTGGGAACGGCGCTGCCGGCGCTCCAGGAAGATCTCGGTGAAGACCGAGACCTTGGCCCGCAGCGCCCAGGGGTCGAACGGCTTGGCCATGTAGTCCACCGCACCGGCCGCATAGCCCCGCGAGGCGTTCTCGGGATCGGCGCCCATCGCCGTGAGGAAGATGATCGGGATGTCGCGGTTACGGGAACGCCGCTTGATGTGGGCCGCCGTCTCATAGCCGTCCATCTCGGGCATCTGCACATCCAGCAGGATCACCGCGAAGTCGTCATGGTCGAGCAGCGCCTTGAGGGCCTCCTGACCGGAGGTCGCGGTCACCAGCTCCTGGTCGAGCGTGGCCAGCACGGCCTCCATGGCCAGCAGATTGTTCTGCTGGTCGTCCACCACGAGGATCTTCGGCCGCGGCCCGGTGCCCCGCTTGGGCGCCGCCGGTCCCTCCGGGACCGCGGGCTCGTCCTCCGGCTGCGGCACCGCGGCCGGGGGCTGGGACTCCACCATGGCCAGCTGGCGCTCCAGGACCAGGCAGCGCTCCTCCGCCAGCCGGCCCCGCAGCCGCACGTCTTCCAGCTCCTCGGTGAGCCGCCCCACCTCCTGGCGGAGCAGATCCCGCTCCTTGATCAGCTCCTTCCGGTCCGGGAGCTCCCGCTCCAGCGCGTCCGCCCGGGCGCGCTCCGTCGCCCATGCCGCCTCGGCCTGGTTCAGCCGCACCTCGAGATCGGCGATGCGGTGCTTGCGGTCCAGCAGCGCCTCGCCCAGCACGTCCTGGTGCGCCATGGACACCCGCGCGTCCCGGTCGGCGTCGGCCAGCTGGATCTGCAGGATCTCCATGGCATGCCCGGGGGAGCGGCTGGTGCGGACCGCGGCCCGGTGCAGCTCCCGCACCAGTTGGATGGCGGCGGGGGTGGGAGCGACGCCCCGCCGCGCCGCGAGATCGGTGAACAGATCGAAGACGAACTCCCACGGCGGGATGCGGGTGCCGCTCAGAAACCGCGAGATGGTGCTCGGATCCCGGTGTCTGCGCACGGCGTATCTGCGCACCGAGATCCCCAGCCCCAGGAACAGCTTCCTCAGCTCCACAGCGAAGGCCCGGCACTCCTCGGGCAGGTTCTCGCCCAGCGGATGCAGCTCACCCATCGTGTCCCCCTGTACGGCGGCCCGCGCCGATCAGACGACTCCCGGGCGATCTGCCCGAGTTGTGGAAAACACCCTGGAGCATCCCGCGGGTGTTGCGCCGGGCAATGACAGGAGTGGCAACACCGATATCAAGGGCGAAACAAACCAGCCAGGGCATCGATCACGATGTCCTGGCTGGTGACGAAGGTGGAGCCTAGGAGAGTCGAACTCCTGACATCCGCCATGCAAAGACGGCGCTCTACCAACTGAGCTAAGGCCCCGTCGCCGATCAGGATACCTGCTACCTGCCACCATTCCCGACCGGGTATCGCTCGTGCGTAGCGCTCTCCGTAGGATGCCACGCAAGATTCGCGGCAGCGAAGCGAAGGGGAGAGCGAGATGGACGCAACACAGCAGGAT
Organism: Streptomyces sp. 11-1-2; assembly: GCF_003595545.1. NCBI lineage: Bacteria > Bacillati > Actinomycetota > Actinomycetes > Kitasatosporales > Streptomycetaceae > Streptomyces > Streptomyces sp. 11-1-2. The sequence continues at coordinate 5,847,235 of NZ_CP022545.1, read as the reverse complement.
GCCACCGCGCGCGCACGGGAGCTTCAGCGCAGCTGGTACGGGGAACCGCTGGGGGCGCTCTTTCGCCGTCTCATCGATGATCTCGGTCTGAACCAAGCCCGTCTCGCCGCTGTGCTCGGGCTGTCCGCGCCCATGCTCTCGCAGCTCATGAGCGGCCAGCGCGCCAAGATCGGCAACCCCGCCGTAGTCCAGCGGGTGCAGGCGCTGCAGGAGCTGTCCAGCCAGGCGGCGGACGGCAGGGTCAGCGCCGCCGAGGCCGCCGAGCGCATGGAGGAGATCAAGAAGTCCGCGGGGGGCTCGGTCCTCAACTCCACCCAGTCCACGGCGACGAGCACGGGCGCCCCGACCGTTCGGCGAGTGGTGCGCGAGATCCAGTCGCTGCTGCGGTCCGTGGCGGCCGCGGGGGACATCATCGATGCCGCCGACTCCCTCGCCCCGACCCACCCCGAGCTGGCAGAGTTTCTCCGTGTGTACGGCGCCGGGCGGACCGCCGATGCGGTCGCCCACTACGAGGCGCACCAGAGCTGACGGGCTGAACTGCTGACGAGTCGATGACGGGGCGGGCACGGCGCGATGGGTGAGATCTTCGCGGGCCGGTACGAGCTGGTGGACCCGATCGGGCGTGGGGGCGTGGGCGCCGTATGGCGCGTCTGGGACCACCGCCGCAGACGGTACGTGGCAGCGAAGGTGCTTCAGCAGCGTGACGCCCATACGCTGCTGCGCTTCGTCCGGGAACAGGCCCTGCGGATCGATCACCCCCATGTGCTGGCGCCGGCGAGCTGGGCGGCCGACGACGACAAGGTGCTGTTCACCATGGATCTGGTGGGCGGCGGCTCGTTCGCCCATCTCATCGGGGACTACGGCCCGCTGCCGCCCCGCTATGTGTGCACCCTGCTCGACCAGCTGCTCTCCGGACTGGCCGCGGTCCACGCCGAGGGCGTGGTGCACCGGGACATCAAACCCGCGAACATCCTGCTGGAATCCACCGGGACCGGGCGGCCGCATGTCCGGCTGGGCGACTTCGGCATCGCGCTGACCAAGGGCGAGCCGCGCCTCACCGAGGCCAACTACGTGATGGGCACGCCGGGTTACTTCGCGCCCGAGCAGATGATGGGCGACGACCCGGACTTCCCGGCGGACCTCTTCGCCGTGGGGCTGGTGACGCTCTATCTGCTCAACGCGCACAAGCCGGACGCGGAGGCGCTCGTCAAACTCTTCGAGCAGGGAGTGCCGAACGCGCCCACGGGGGTGCCGGAACCGCTGTGGCAGGTGATCGCGGGTCTGCTGCAGCCGGACCCCGAGGACCGCTTCCGCACCGCCACGGGAGCGCGGAAGGCGCTGGCGACGGCCGTCGACCTGCTGCCCGAGGCCGACCTGGACGACGACGCCATCGAGGTCTTCGACCATCTCGGGCCGCTGCCCGCCGGGTTCGACCACAACGGACCGACCCGGCCGCGCCGCCGCCACGCGAAGACGGACCCACCCCGAGAGAACGGCGCGAACGGCGCGGCGCCCTCCCGGCCCCAGCCCACCGCCGACGCGGGCCCCACCGCCGAGGCGTCCGCACCCCAGCCGGCCGCCCCACAGCCGTCCATGTCCGACACCGGCAGCTTCACCCTCCCGCCGCCGCTCCCCCGGACCGACCAGCCAGGGACACCGCACACCGAGCCCCCGCCCGGCCAGGCCCCGCACACCGGGGCTCCCGGGGCTCCGTCCTCCGGCGTCCCGCACGCCGAGCCCCCGCACGCCCAGACGCCCCTGAGCCGGACCCCACCGCCCCAGCCCGCGGGCCCTCCGACTCCAACACCCCCGCCGCCGACCGCCCGGCCCGCGACTCCGCCCCCGCCGGTCCAGCGGCCGTCGATGCCGCGGTCGATGCCCCACCCACTGACCCCGCCGACCCCCTCGACGGCGGCCCCGCTGCCACCGGCACAGCCGCCCGTGCACCATCCGCACCACGCACAGCAGCCCCCACACCCCGTACAGCCGGTGCACCACGCACACCCGCATACGCCCACCCCCGCTTCCGCTCCGACCGCGGCTCCCTCGCCGACACCGACGCCAACGCCGACACCCACGCCGACTCCGACTCCGACCCCGACACCAACGCCGCCCCCGCGTGACTTCCCTTCTACTCGTCCATACACCGCCGAGCGGCCGCGGGTTCCCTCGACAACGCGGCGACGCCCCGGGCCGTCCCGGAAAGCGGCGCTCTCGATCCTGATCGTCGCGGCGGTGTGCTTCGCCGTCGGCGCATGGGCGCTGGTGGCAGCGGGCTGAGCACGGGCGGGCCCGCGAGCTGAGCACGGACAGACCGCGAGCTGACATCGCCCATGCGCCGCGACGGCGCCCCCGCCGACGTCACCGCCACCGGCGTCACACCCCCGGCGGCTCTCCCCTGACGCACCACCCAGCGAAGGCAGCGCCCCCAACTACCACCCAGGCGGCGGCCCGTACCGCTGCGCCGCCGCCCGGCGCCGGGCGGCGAGCGTCCACACGCCGAGCCCGAGCACCAGGGCCGTCCCCGTGCCGATCCCCGCGTACCCCACCACCCGCAGCGTGGTCTTCTTCGAGTCGGCGGCTCCGGAGCCAGGACTCGCCATCCGGTCGTCGTCCGCGGCGTCCGGATGGCGCTTGGCCACCTTCCGGTCGGCCGCCGTGAGGCCGAACCCCGCCTCGACCGGATCCTTGTCGTAGCTGGGCCCGCCACGCGCAGAGCCCGCGACCCGTACCCGCAGGACGACCGGCACCGGGCCGTTCAGATGCGGTGCCACCTGCGGCGGGTTGAGGGTGACCGCCAGGAAGTACCCACCGCTGAAGCTCATCGCGCGGACCGTGGAGCCGGTGTTGGCATACCTGTTTCCGTAGGCCACCGGCGCGGTGGCCACCTGGGTGCGGGGCGATTCGCCGTCCTGCACGGCGGGGATGCCCCGCTTGGCGAGCCCGCGCGCCGGGTTGTACGCGTGCATCGCCAGGGCGCGGTCGAGCAGACGGGTGCTCTGGTCCTTGCCGTCGGCGGACAGTTCGGCGGCGGCGGTGAGGCGCTGCCCCCAGTCGACGGGCACCCGGTAGAAATGCGTCTCCCCCGGCATGATCTCGTCCTTCCACACCCCGCTTCCCAGGGTCGGCGCGTCGGTGAACCCGCGTCCGCCGCGCCGCGGCCAGGGAGTGCCGTCCGGCGGCTTGGGTGCCGGTGTGCTCCAACTCCCCTCCGGAGCCGCTCCCGTGGCCCCGCCCTTCACCGGTGGCTCCACCATCACCCGGAGCTCCACAGGCCAGCGCTCCGGGTCCGGTGACCCGTCCTGGCGCTCCACCGTCACCACATAGCGCCCCGCCTGATGGCAGGAGGCCGGGCCGGAGTCGATCTGTCGGGAGGCGTAGTCGGCGAGGGGATAGGCGACGCCATTGGTTTCGATCTTCGGGGCGGCGGTGCCGCAGACGCCCCCCTCAGGGCTCTCCAGCGTCACCTTCACACCATCGCGGTACGAGGTCACGTCCGCACCCGGCCGGGGCGCCGCGACGGCCGAGACATAGGCGGCCGACTTCGTGTCGAGCGTCACGCCGTAGTACCGCTTCTCGCCCGGCCCGACGCTGTCGACATAGGTGCGGCCGACCGCCAGGGATGGGGCGCCCGAGTCAGCGTCGGCGCCGGATATCCGGGTGCCGCGGGTCTCGTACGCCCGGGCCCCGGCGGCGCCGTCGGCGAGGGACGTCCCCGGTGCCGCGGCCACCGCGCACAGTGCCGCCACCGCGGCGAGACCGGCCCTGACCTTGCGGCGGTCCTTCATCGCGCGTCACTCCTCGTCGTACCGGCCGGTCGGCCCGTTCAACTTTGCCTGTGCAAGCTATTCGTTTGCGAGAGTGAAACACGCAGGCCCCCCGTCATCCCATCCCCCGGCGCCCCCGCCCCTTCCCCGCACGGCGCCAGTAAAGCCGACGGGGCCCCGACCGCTCCAGCGGTCGGGGCCCCGTACTGGGACTGTCTTAGGAGCTAGGAGCTCACACACCCGAACCTGCGGGCACGGAGTCGGTCGCCTCCGTCCACAGATCCTGCTCGGCGCGATCCGCCTGGATCTGGCGGTACACGAGGAGCCCGCCGATGGCGGCCAGTGCGACCAGGAGCAGCTTCTTCACCGCGCTACCTCGTCTCTTTCTTGACGTAGGGGACCTCTGGCGCCCGATGATACACACCGACCGATACCGATCGGTGACCTATGACCGGCATTGGCCGATGAGAAACCGGGCAGGAACCGGGGATCAACTCCCGGCCCCCCATACGACATCAGCCCGGATGAAGAAAATCTCCATCCAGGCTGATCGCGACGGTGGGGCTAACAGGACTTGAACCTGTGGCCTCTTCCTTATCAGGGAAGCGCTCTAACCGTCTGAGCTATAGCCCCGCGCTGCACCGAAAGATTAGCGCACGACCTGCCCCGTCCCAAAATCGGTAACGACGGGCCGCTACTCGTCCTCGGCCAAGGTCAGCTCGACGCCACCCACGAAGCCCGCCGACAGGTTGTAGATGAAGGCCCCGAGCGTGGCCAACGCGGTGGCCAACACCACGTTGATCACGGCGATGATCCCGGTGAACCCGAGGACACGCGGAAGTGACAGGAAGGACTCCAGGTCGAACCCGCTGCCCTCCTGCGACTCCGTCGCATCGCTGATGGTGCCGCCGACCGCGCTGAAGACGCCCATGGCGTCCATGACCATCCACAGCACCGCCACCGCGATCACGGTGCAGATCCCCAGCGCGATCGCGAGCAGGAAACTGACCTTCATGACCGACCACGGATCGACCCTGGCGACCCGCAGCCGCGCCTTACGGGTCCGCGGCGCCTGACGGGCCCCCGCGGGCGTACGGGGGCGGCGGACGGCCGTGGCGGCCTGCTGGTGCCCCGACTGGGCGGCCTGGCCCGGCTGCCCGGGCACCGCGGAGCCGACCTGCCCGGCCCCGCCGCCGGGCGGCGGGGCGTAGGCCTGCGGCGGGTGGTACGGCTGCGCGGGCTGGGCAGGGGCCGGACGCTCGTTGGGGAGCGGGCTGGAGTACTGGGGCTTCGGATGCGGATCGCGCTGCGGCCGCAGCTTCCGGGTCTCCGTCACCGACGCGGGGGCGGAGTCCCCGGCCGGGCCACGGGCGCTTTCCCCAGCGGTGGTGCCGCCCGCCGAAGTCGGGGCTCCCGACCCCGGACGCCCTCCGGCGTCCGCACCGCCGCCCGCGGCACCCGTGGCTCCACTCACGACTTACTCCTCGGTCTCGTCGGCCGGGGGCGGTGTGCCCTCGACCGCCTCGGACGCGGCCTCCTCGGCTGGCGCGCTCCCGGTCGCGGAATCTTCCTCGACCTCTTCAGCCTCACGACCGGCCTCGGCGTTCCGGGCGATGCCGACGACGGCATCGCGCTTGCCCAGGTTGATCAGTTGGACGCCCATGGTGTCACGGCCCGTCTCCCTGACCTCATTGACCCGGGTACGGATCACGCCACCGCTGAGCGTGATGGCGAGGATCTCATCGGTCTCCTCGACCACCAGCGCCCCGACCAGGGAACCACGGTCCTCGACGATCTTCGCTGCCTTGATCCCGAGGCCGCCGCGCCCCTGGACGCGGTACTCGTCGACGTTGGTCCGCTTCGCGTACCCGCCGTCGGTGGCGGTGAACACGAACGTAGCGGGCCGGACGACATTCATCGAGAGGAGTTCATCGTGCTCGCGGAAGCTCATGCCCTTCACACCGGAGGTCGCGCGCCCCATCGGCCGCAGCGACTCGTCCGTCGCGGTGAACCGGATCGACTGGGCCTTCCTGCTGATCAGCAGCAGATCGTCCGCGGAGGACACCAGCTCGGCACCGATCAGCTCGTCCTCGCGGCCGTCCTCCATCTCCCGGAGGTTGATCGCGATCACGCCGCCCGAGCGGGGCGAGTCGTAGTCCTTCAGCGGGGTCTTCTTCACCAGGCCGGACTTGGTGGCGAGCACCAGATACGGCACCGCCTCGTAGTCCCGGATGGCCAGGATCCGCGCGATCTTCTCATCGGGCTGGAACGCCAGCAGATTCGCGACATGCTGGCCGCGCGCCTCCCGGCCGGCGTCCGGCAGCTCGTACGCCTTCGCCCGGTAGACCCGGCCCTTGTTGGTGAAGAACAGCAGCCAGTGGTGAGTGGTCGAGACGAAGAAGTGGGAGACGATGTCGTCCTGCTTCAGCTTCGTCCCGCGCACGCCCTTGCCGCCGCGCTTCTGGGAGCGGTAGTCCTCGGTCTTGGTGCGCTTCACATAGCCGCCACGCGTGATCGTGACGACGATGTCCTCCTCGGCGATCAGGTCCTCGATGGACATGTCACCGTCGAAGGGCACCAGCTTGGTGCGCCGGTCGTCGCCGAACTTCTCGACGATCGCGGTCAGCTCCTCGCTGATGATCTGCCGCTGCCGCTCGGGCGAGGCCAGGATCGCGTTGTACTCGTCGATCTTGGACTGCAGCTCGTCATGCTCCTGGATGATCTTCTGACGCTCCAGGGCGGCCAGCCGCCGCAGCTGCATCTCCAGGATCGCGTTCGCCTGGATCTCGTCGATCTCCAGCAGGCCCATCAGGCCCCCGCGCGCGGTGTCCACCGTGTCGCTGCGCCGGATCAGCGCGATGACCTCGTCGATCGCGTCCAGGGCCTTGAGCAGACCGCGCAGGATGTGCGCCCGCTCCTCGGCCTTGCGCAGCCGGAAGCGGGTCCGGCGGACGATGACCTCGATCTGGTGAGTCACCCAGTTGCGGATGAACGCGTCCAGCGAGAGGGTGCGCGGCACACCGTCGACCAGCGCCAGCATGTTGGCGCCGAAGTTGGTCTGCAGATCGGTGTGCTTGTAGAGGTTGTTGAGGACGACCTTGGCGACCGCGTCCCGCTTGAGCACGATGACCAGGCGCTGGCCGGTGCGCGAGGAGGTCTCGTCGCGGACGTCGGCGATGCCTCCGACCTTGCCGTCCTTCACCAGGTCGGCGATCTTCTGCGCGAGGTTGTCCGGGTTCACCTGGTACGGCAGCTCGGTGACCACCAGGCACTGCCGGCCCTGGATCTCCTCGACCTCCACGACCGCGCGCATCGTGATCGAGCCGCGCCCGGTGCGGTACGCCTCCTCGATGCCCTTACGGCCGACGACCAGCGCGCCGGTCGGGAAGTCCGGGCCCTTGATCCGGTCGATCAGGGCCTCGAGCAGCTCCTCCTGGGTCGCCTGCGGATTGGCCAGGAACCACTGGGCGCCCTCGGCGACCTCGCGCAGATTGTGCGGCGGGATATTGGTGGCCATGCCGACCGCGATCCCCGCCGAGCCGTTGACCAGCAGGTTCGGGATACGAGCCGGGAGGACCGTCGGCTCCTGGTTACGGCCGTCGTAGTTGTCCTGGAAATCGACGGTCTCCTCGTCGATGTCCCGGAGCATCTCCATGGCCAGCGGGTCCATCTTGCACTCGGTGTACCGCATGGCCGCCGCGGGGTCATTGCCCGGGGAGCCGAAGTTGCCGTTGGAGTCGACCAGCGGCATCCGCATGGACCACGGCTGAGCAAGCCGCACCAGGGCGTCGTAGATCGACGAGTCGCCGTGCGGATGGTAGGTGCCCATGACGTCGCCGACGACGCGGGCGCACTTGTAGAAGCCCTTCTCGGGCCGGTACCCGCCGTCGTACATCGCGTACAGCACCCGGCGGTGCACCGGCTTGAGGCCGTCCCGGACGTCGGGCAGCGCACGGCTGACGATCACGCTCATCGCGTAATCGAGGTACGAGCGCTGCATCTCCGTCTCGAGGCCGACCGGCTCGACGCGGAGTGCGGCGCCTTCGGCGACCTCGTCGGGGGTCAGTTCATTGGGCGTGTTCGGGGTGTTCTCGTCGGCCATTGCTGGTCAAAGTCCTTCTGTCGTCTGCGGCTGGGGGCCGACTCAGATGTCGAGGAAGCGGACATCCTTGGCGTTGCGCTGGATGAACGAGCGCCGTGCCTCGACGTCCTCACCCATCAGGACCGAGAACAGGTCGTCGGCCTGCGCCGCGTCGTCCAGGGTGACCTGGCCCAGGACGCGGTGGTCGGGGTCCATCGTGGTGACCCGCAGCTCTTCGGCGTTCATCTCGCCCAGACCCTTGAAGCGCTGGACCGAGTCGTCCCTGATGCGCTTGCCCTGTTCACGGCCGACCTGGATCAGCGCGTCCCGCTCCCGGTCCGAGTACGCGTACTCGAAGTCGTCCCGGCCCCACTTGATCTTGTAGAGCGGCGGACGGGACAGGAAGACATGCCCCGCCTCGACCAGCGGGCGCATGAAGCGGAAGAGGAAGGTCAGCAGCAGGGTGTTGATGTGCTGGCCGTCGACATCGGCGTCCGCCATCAGAATGATCTTGTGATAGCGGAGCTTGTCGATGTCGAAGTCCTCGTGCACCCCGGTGCCGAAGGCGGAGATCAGCGCCTGGACCTCGTTGTTCTGGAGGATCTTGTCGACCCGGGCCTTCTCGACGTTCAGGATCTTGCCGCGGATCGGGAGGATCGCCTGATACTGCGGGTTACGGCCGGACTTGGCCGAGCCGCCGGCGGAGTCACCCTCGACGATGAAGATCTCGCACTTCGACGGGTCATTGGACTGGCAGTCGCTCAGCTTGCCCGGCAGCGACGCGGTCTCCAGCAGCCCCTTACGGCGGGTCAGATCCCGCGCCTTACGGGCCGCGACCCGGGCCGTCGCCGCCTGGATCCCCTTGCGGACGATGTCCGCCGCCTCATTGGGGTAGCGGTCCAGCCAGTCGGCGAGATGCTCGTTGACGATCTTCTGGACGAAGGTCTTGGCCTCCGTGTTGCCCAGCTTGGTCTTGGTCTGGCCCTCGAACTGCGGCTCGCCCAGCTTGACCGAGATGATCGCGGTCAGACCCTCGCGGATGTCCTCACCGGTGAGGTTGTCGTCGCGCTCCCGGAGCAGCTTCTTGTCGCGCGCGTACTTGTTGATCAGGTACGTCAGCGCGGCGCGGAAGCCCTCCTCGTGGGTACCGCCCTCATGAGTGTGGATGGTGTTCGCGAAGCTGTAGACACCCTCGGTGTACTGGGTGTTCCACTGCATCGCGATCTCAAGGGAGAGCATCCGCTCCTTGTCCTCGGCCTCGAACCCGATCACCGTGGGGTGGACCAGCTCACCCTTGCGGGAGTTGAGGTAGGTGACGAAGTCGACGATGCCGCCCTCGTAGTGGTACTTCACGGAGAGCGGCTTGCCCTCCTCGTCCACATGGGCCTCGCGCTCGTCCTTGAGCGAGATCGACAGGCCCTTGTTGAGGAACGCCATCTCCTGGAAGCGCCGGGCCAGCGTCTCGAAGGAGTACTCGGTGGTCTCGAAGACGTCCGGGTCCGCCCAGAAGGTGACCGTGGTGCCGGTCTCCTCCGTGGCCTCGTTCCGGGCCAGGGGCGCGGTCGGCGCTCCCGTCTTGTAGTCCTGGGTCCAGCGGTAGCCGTCCGTCTTGACCTCGACCGACACCTTCGAGGACAGGGCGTTGACGACGGAGACGCCGACGCCGTGCAGACCGCCGGAGACGGCGTAGCCGCCGCCGCCGAACTTGCCGCCCGCGTGCAGCACGGTCAGCACGACCTCCACGGCCGGCTTCCCCTCCGAGGGGACGATGCCCACCGGGATCCCGCGGCCGTTGTCCACGACGCGGACGCCGCCGTCGGCGAGGATCGTGACCTCGATGCTGTCCGCGTGACCGGCCATGGCCTCGTCGACGGAGTTGTCGACGACCTCTTGGACGAGATGGTGGAGGCCGCGCTCACCGGTGGAACCGATGTACATACCGGGTCGCTTGCGGACCGCCTCCAGCCCCTCCAGGACGGTGATCGCACTGGCGTCGTACGACGGCGAAGCCAGGGCCTCGCTGTCGGGCGTGGACGGGATGTTTTCGATGGGGTTGCCGGAATCGGCCACGAAGCGCCCTTTCTGGCACAGCACAAGCCGTCTCCGGGCAGGCAGGAGCGGCTGCGTCGTTCAACATGTGTCCGCAAGCGCTCGGTGCGCCAGCGGCGACGGCGTACGGCCCCAGTCTACCGGTAGCGCCGACAAGAATGGGGGCTTGCTGGCGCCTGAGTCCGCATGTGCCGCCCTGAACCGGCTGCCAGCGACTCCCCATATGCGGGGACGGGCTCCAAGAGGCTCACACCGCCACTCAGCGCTTCGAGCTGTCAACCACCGGCAACCGTGACCGGGGTCTCAGCAGTCACCCTGTTACCACCGGTTAACACGGGGGCGCACAAGCCCCCGGTCAGCCGTAGGTATCGCCCGGGCCGGTGGAGCCCGGGGAGCGCAGCGGGCCGTAGCGGCGGGCCGGGCCGCCGGGGCCCAGGACCTTGATCATCTTGACGGTGCCATGACCCAGATCCGCGTTCAGCCGGGCCACGAGCTGCGGGGCGAGCAGCCGGAGCTGGGTCGCCCACGCCGTGGAATCACAGCGCACCGTGAGCACCCGGGCGTCCTCGTCGTACCGCTGGGGCTCGCAGTGCTGCGCCACCTCGGGCCCCACCATCTGGGGCCAGCGGCCCATCACCCCGCCGACCGCGGCCGGGGCCTCCCAGCCGCGCTCGGTGATCAGCCGGTTGATCGCCGCACCGAGCGGAAGCGGATCACGGCCATCGGCGCGCGCGCCGGAGCGCAAGCCTCCTCTGCGCGCCTGCTTCTTCTGCTGGGCCGCGGCTCCCCGGGCGCGCGCCTGCTCCTTGGCGGCGCGCAGCGCCACCCGCGCAAGATCGACGCCCGAGGGCTCGGGCACCGGCGAGGGCCCCGCGGGCTGATCCATTCCATCGGTCATTCCGTCGGTCATACGCGCCGCACCTCGCCCTCGGACACCGCATAGCGCGTGCCGGACAGCACCTGCGGAACGTCATCCTCCACCGCCGCGGTCACCAGCACCTGCTCCCCGGGGGCGACCAGCTCGGCCAGCCGCTCCCGGCGCCGCTCGTCCAGCTCCGCGAAGACGTCGTCGAGCACCAGCACCGGCTCGCCCGCCTCGGTGCGCAGCAGATCGTAGGAGGCCAGCCGCAGGGCGAGGGCGTACGACCAGGACTCGCCATGGCTGGCGTAGCCCTTCGCCGGGAGCCGGCCCAGCTTGAGGACCAGGTCGTCGCGGTGCGGGCCCACCAGCGTGACCCCGCGCTCGATCTCCTGCTTACGGGCCTCGGTGAGGGCGGCCATCAGCAGCTCGTACAGCTCCTCGCGGCCGCCCGCGTCGGCCAGCCCCTCACCGGCCGAGCCGCGGTACTCCAGCAGCACGGGGCCGCCGCCCGGGGCGAGCTGCTCGTACGCCTTGTCGGCGAGCGGCTGGAGCACGGCGATCAGGTCGAGCCGCTGCGCGAGCAACTCGGCACCGGCCCGGGCCAGATGCTGGTCCCAGACGTCGAGCGTGGACAGGGCCGCGTCGCCGCCGCCGCTGCGCGAACCGTGCCGCCGGGCCAGGGCCGCGGTCTTCAGCAGGGTGTTGCGCTGCTTGAGCACCCGGTCGTAGTCGGAGCGGACCCCGGCCATCCGGGGCGCCCGCGCGGTGATCAGCTCGTCGAGGAAGCGCCGGCGCTCGCCCGGATCGCCCTTGACCAGGGCCAGATCCTCGGGCGCGAACAGCACCGACCGCAGAATCCCCAGCACATCACGCGGTCTGACCTGCGAGGACCGATTGATACGGGCGCGATTGGCCTTGCCCGGGTTGAGCTCGAGCTCGATCAGCTGCTGCCGGTCGCCCTGGACGACCGCGGCCCGGACCACGGCCCGCTCCGCGCCCATGCGCACCAGCGGGGCGTCCGAGGAGACCCGGTGGCTGCCGAGGGTGGCGAGATAGCCGACGGCCTCGACGAGATTGGTCTTGCCCTGGCCGTTGGGCCCGACGAAGGCCGTGACGCCCGGGTCGAGCGCCACCTCGGCCCGGGTGTACGAGCGGAAGTCGGCGAGCGAGAGATGCGTGACGTGCATAGTGGGCTGCGCCGACCTCCCCCGGCTGAACTGCTTGCGCCACCCCGTGGGGTGGTTACTTGTCGCTGCTCTCGACCGCATGACCGCCGAACTGATTGCGCAGCGCGGCGATCATCTTGATCTGCGGCGAGTCCTCCTGGCGGGAGGCGAACCGGGCGAAGAGCGACGCGGTGATCGCGGGCAGCGGCACGGCGTTGTCGATCGCCGCCTCCACGGTCCAGCGGCCCTCACCGGAGTCCTCCGCGTAGCCACGCAGCTTCGCCAGGTGCTCGTCCTCGTCCAGGGCGCGCACGGCCAGGTCCAGCAGCCAGGAGCGGATGACCGTGCCCTCCTGCCAGGAGCGGAAGACCTCGCGGACGTCGGTGACCGAGTCCACCTTCTCCAGCAGCTCCCAGCCCTCGGCATACGCCTGCATCATCGCGTACTCGATGCCGTTGTGGACCATCTTCGCGAAGTGGCCCGCGCCGACCTTGCCGGCGTGGACGGCGCCGCCCTCGCCCTCGGGCTTGAGCGCGTCGAAGACCGGCTGGACCTGGGCCACATGCTCGGCGGCGCCGCCGTACATCAGGGCATAGCCGTTATCCAGACCCCAGACACCGCCGGAGACACCGCAGTCGACGAAGCCGATGCCCTTGGCGTTGAGCTGCTCGGCATGCTTCTCGTCGTCGGTCCAGCGGGAGTTCCCGCCGTCCACCACGATGTCGCCGGGCGCCAGCAGCTCGGCCAGCTCGTCGATGGTGATCTGAGTGGGGACGCCTGCCGGAACCATGACCCACACCACGCGCGGGCCCTTGAGCTTGTTGACGAGCTCATCGATGCTGTGGACATCGGCTACATCCGGGTTCCGGTCGTAGCCGATAACGGTGTGGCCTGCGCGGCGAATGCGCTCGCGCATGTTGCCGCCCATCTTGCCGAGGCCGATGAGACCGAGCTCCATCAGTGATCCTTCATGCCGTAGTGCGTTGCGTTTCGCGGTGAGTCCGAGCCTACGCCCGCGGGTAGCCGCACAGATGTGGGCTACACCTGCTCATTCGCTCGCTCTCAGCCGCTGAGTCGCACCGGCATGATCAGGTACTTGTACGCCTCGTCCGCCTCGGCGTCCATGGCGGGCTTGCCACTGAGCAGCGCGGGCTTGGTCGAGGTGGTGAAGGACAGCTGGGCGACCGGCGAGTCGATCGCGCTGAGGCCGTCCAGCAGGAACGTCGGGTTGAAGGCGATCGAGATGTCGTCGCCGTCGAGCTGGGCGTCCACCCGCTCCACAGCCTGTGCATCGTCGCTGGAGCCGGCCTCCAGGATCAGCACGCCCTGCTCGAAGGTGAGCCGCACCGGGGTGTTCCGCTCGGCGACCAGGGCCACACGCTTGACGGCCTCGACGAACGGGGGTGTCTCGATCACCGCGACCGAGTTGAACTCGGTGGGGAAGAGCGTGCGGTACTTCGGCAGGTCGCCCTCGAGCAGCCGGGTGGTCGTACGGCGCCCGGCGCCCTCGAAGCCGATCAGGCCCTCGCCCGCACCCGAGCCGGAAAGCGCGAGCGCGACGGTGTCACCGCTGGTCAGCGACTTGGCGGTGTCGAGGAGCGTCTTGGCGGGCACCAACGCGACGGCGGAGATGTCGGGGGTCTCGGGCTTCCACAGGAACTCGCGGACCGCGAAGCGGTAGCGGTCGGTGGAGGCCAGCGTGACGGTGTCGCCCTCGATCTCGATCCGCACACCCGTGAGCACCGGCAGGGTGTCGTCACGGCCGGCGGCGATGGCGACCTGGGCAGCGGCGGCGGCGAAAACCTCACCGGGGACGGTGCCGGTCGCGTTCGGCATCTGCGGCAGCGCCGGGTATTCCTCCACAGGCAGGGTGTGGAGTGTGAATCGCGAGGAGCCGCAGACGACGGTCACCCGCACCCCGTCGCTGGAGATCTCCACAGGACGGTTGGGGAGGGCGCGGCAGATATCGGCGAGGAGCCGGCCGGAGACGAGGACCGTGCCGTCGTCCTCGATGTCGGCCTCCACGGAGACGCGGGCCGAGACCTCGTAGTCGAAGCCGGAGAGGCTGAGCGCGCCTTCCTCCGCCTTCATGAGGATGCCCGCGAGGACGGGCACCGGCGGTCGGGCCGGGAGGCTGCGGGCCGTCCAGGCCACCGCCTCCGCGAGTACATCGCGCTCCACCCGGATCTTCACCGTAAGCCGCCTCCTGCTGTTGCTGGCTCGCCCTGCTGGCCTTCGTCGTCGGCTGAGTAGCCGGAGACCAGTCTGACGCACGCCGCCGACAGTCGGTGCGGCTCGGGGTCAAGTCGGTGCGCGGGGTGTCGGGCGGCTCGGCCCGAGGTTGTGCACAGGCCCCACTTCGAAGCGATTTCCTCGCTATAACTCTGTGGTCGTAGTAGTAGGGCCTGTGGAAACCGTGGAAAACTGACTTTGCCCTGGTCAGCGGCGGTTTTTTGTCCACCGGCCCTGTGGGTGACGGCGGTGGACAACCAGGGTTGTCTGTGGATGCCGAAGAGTTCTGCACATGCGATGCACAGACATCGCCTGGTTCTCCCCAGCGTCGTCCCCAGTTTTACCCACCTTCCCCACAGCCCAACCCGCCTCCTTGGTGTGACGCCTTTCACTCGCGCCGGTGACCGTGGCCATTTCGTTGCCGAACAGTGGACAGCGGTGTGGAGAAGCTGTGGGCAACGGGCCTTCGGCTGTGGGTTGCCGGTGGACAAGCTGATGCGCGGCCTGTGGGCATCTCGATCATCCACAGTCTGTGGACTCCCGATAGCCACAATTCCACAGCCATCTGACCTCGGCGAATGCCCTTCCCACCGGCCACCCTGTGGACACGATCGGGACAACTCCCACGTCCCCAGGGTGTGGACGGTGGATGGGCCGCGTATCTGTGGAGAACCGGGCCGGCCGGGCCGGGAATCGAACAGCTCGTAGGGATGAACGACGAAGGGCGCCCCGGGAGTTATCCCTCCCGGAGCGCCCTTCAGCGGTTCGCGGTGGCCCCGCGGGCCCCTCTCAGCCGTTCTTGATGCGGTTGGTCAGCTCGGTCACCTGGTTGTAGATGGAGCGCCGCTCGGCCATCAGCGCCCTGATCTTGCGGTCGGCGTGCATGACCGTCGTATGGTCGCGGCCGCCGAACTGCGCGCCGATCTTGGGCAGCGACAGATCGGTCAGCTCCCGGCAGAGATACATCGCGATCTGCCGCGCGGTGACCAGCACCCGGCTGCGGGAGGCGCCGCACAGATCGTCGACCGTATGCCCGAAGTAGTCGGCGGTCGCGGCCATGATCGCGGTGGCGGTGATCTCGGGAGCCGCGTCCTCGCCGCCGGGGATCAGATCCTTCAGCACGATCTCGGTGAGTCCGAGGTCCACCGGCTGCCGGTTCAGGCTCGCGAAGGCGGTGACGCGGATGAGCGCGCCCTCCAGCTCACGGATGTTGCGGGAGATCCGTGAGGCGATGAACTCCAGCACCTCCGGCGGCGCGTTCAGCTGTTCCTGCACCGCCTTCTTACGGAGGATCGCGATACGCGTCTCCAGCTCCGGCGGCTGCACATCGGTGATCAGACCCCACTCGAAGCGGTTGCGGAGCCGGTCCTCCAGGGTGACCAGCTGCTTGGGCGGCCGGTCGGAGGAGAGCACGATCTGCTTGTTGGCGTTGTGGAGCGTATTGAAGGTGTGGAAGAACTCCTCCTGCGTCGACTCCTTGCTCGCCAGGAACTGGATGTCGTCGACCAGCAGGATGTCCATGTCGCGATAGCGCCTGCGGAACGCGTCCGCCTTGCCGTCGCGGATGGAGTTGATGAACTCGTTGGTGAACTCCTCCGAGCTCACATAGCGCACCCGGGTGCCGGGATACAGGCTGCGCGCGTAGTGACCGATGGCGTGCAGCAGGTGGGTCTTGCCGAGCCCGGACTCCCCGTAGATGAACAGCGGGTTGTACGCCTTGGCCGGCGCCTCGGCCACGGCGACCGCCGCGGCGTGCGCGAAGCGGTTGGACGCGCCGATGACGAAGGTGTCGAAGAGGTATTTGGGGTTCAGCCGCGCGGTCGGCTCACCGGGCCCGGACGCGGGCGCGGGCTGAGCGGCGAGCGGGCCGGGGGCGCCGGTCTGCGAGGGCAGGACGGGCGGTCCGCCGCGGGCGCGCTCGAGCGGGTCGGGCAGGTCGTGGCGCTGCTCGTACGGCGGGCGCTCGGGGCCCGGGCCGGGACCGCCCGGCCCGGGGCGCTCGGCGCCCGGACCGCGGTAGTCGCCGCGTCGCTGGGGGTCGTACGGCTGCTGGTCATAGCCGGACGGGGCGTGCTGGGAGGCGTAAGGATCGCCCTCGGGGAAGCCGCCGAGCCGGGGCTGCTGCCAGCCGTAGTCGTCACGGGGCCGCGGCCAGGCGCCCGGTTCGGGGCGCGACTGCTGATAGCCGGGGTAGGCGGGGCGGGCCGACGGCAGATCGTCCGGCGCCTGGCGGCCATAGCCGTCCCGGCCGTCGTAGCTCTCGTAGGACTCGCGCTGCTCGCGCTGGACCTGCGGCGGGACGACCGGTTCGCCGGCGGACTCGTCGACGGTGATCGCGATGCGGATCGGGCGGCCGCACTCCCGGCTCAGCGTTTCGCTGACGACGGGGGCCAGCCGGCCCTCCAGCACGCCCTTGGCGAATTCATTGGGGACGGCGAGCAGCGCGGTGTCGGCGACCAGCGCGAGGGGCTGGCACCGCTTGATCCAGTGCTCGTCCTTGGCCTCGACGCCTTGTCCGCCCTGTCCCGAGCTCTCTCCCAGCAGCCGCTCGAGCACGCGTGGCCACACTGCGGCAAGATCGGCAGGTACGTCAGCCACAGGGCACGCTCTCTCAGCTCGCTGGGTGGGGGACGCCGACAGGTCCCACGAATGCGTGGTTCTCGGGACGGGCGTGAAGGAATCGGAGCCCAGCCACGGTAGTCAGGCCGGGGTACGCGGTTCAAGTCGTTGTCCACAGGGTGTGTACAAATGTGCCATGCGATGTCGCCGCGCGTTCCCTTGCCCCTAGGCTGGGAGGGGAACCGCGCTGTCTTGGTGTCGGCCACCGGTTTGACCGGATGGCGTAACCGCGCGTACCGTAACCAGGTCGAGTTGTCGATGGCTGCTGCCGCCTGCCTCCGATGGGCAAGGATCACGGGCGAGATGACCCGTGATCGTGAAGCGGTGCACTCGGGCGTATTGCGAGCTACTCGTGGGCGCACGGTGACAGCCAAGCGATAGACCGCCACCATCCAATTCATTTCTGGAGCCCCCGAGTGAGCAAGCGCACTTTCCAGCCGAACAACCGTCGCCGCGCGAAGACCCACGGCTTCCGGCTGCGTATGCGCACCCGTGCCGGCCGCGCGATCCTCGCGTCCCGCCGTAGCAAGGGTCGCGGACGCCTGTCGGCCTGAGCAGCCTGATCCAAGGTCCATGACGTGCTGCCTACCGAGCATCGGCTGAGGCGGCGCGAGGACTTCGCGGCCGCGGTACGCCGAGGACGCAGGGCCGGTCGCCCGCTCCTTGTCGTGCATCTTCGCACCGGCCTCACCAGCGGTGATACGGACCCGCACGCACCCGGGGAGAGTGCTCCTCCGGCGCGTGCGGGTTTCGTCGTAAGCAAGGCGGTCGGCGGCGCCGTCGTCCGCAATCTGGTGAAGCGGCGACTGCGTCATCTGATGCGGGACCGCATCGATCGTTTTGGCGCAGGTAGCCTTGTGGTCGTACGGGCGCTGCCCGGCGCGGGTGAGGCGGGTCACGACCAGCTGGCCCGCGATCTCGACACGGCAGTGCAGCGGCTACTGGGAGGGGTGCCGCGATGAAGTACCCGCTGCTGTGGTTGATCAAGCTGTACCAGTGGACCATCAGCCCGATGCTGGGACCGGTCTGCAAGTACTACCCGTCGTGCTCGCACTATGGCTACACGGCCATTGACCGGCACGGCGCGGTAAAAGGAACGGCGCTGACGGCCTGGCGCATCTTGCGCTGCAACCCCTGGTCGCTCGGTGGCGTCGACCACGTTCCGCCCCGGAAGCGTCCGGTGTGGCACCAGCGGCTGCGGAACCGCCTCGGCGGGCATCCGACTGTGGAGCCTGCCGCACAGCCCGAGACCCAGCCCAACGCCCAAGGAGCCTGATTCGTGGACACGATCCTCGGTCCTCTTTATGACGTAGTTTCCTGGATCATCGTCCAGTTCCACTCGTTCTACAGCCTCATTTTTGATCGAGACAGTGGCTGGGCGTGGGGTCTGTCCATCGTTTCGCTGGTGGTACTGATCCGTATCTGCCTGATCCCGCTCTTTGTGAAGCAGATCAAGTCGACGCGGAACATGCAGGCGCTCCAGCCC
The DNA here is from genome assembly GCF_003595545.1 of Streptomyces sp. 11-1-2. NCBI lineage: Bacteria > Bacillati > Actinomycetota > Actinomycetes > Kitasatosporales > Streptomycetaceae > Streptomyces > Streptomyces sp. 11-1-2. Next base: position 5,828,973 of record NZ_CP022545.1, on the reverse strand, counting down.
AAGATGAAGGCGATCCAGGAGCGCTACAAGAGCGACAAGCAGCGTCAGTCCGAAGAGATGATGAAGCTGTACAAGGAGACGGGGACCAACCCGCTCTCCAGCTGCTTGCCGATCCTCGCCCAGTCGCCGTTCTTCATTTCGCTGTACCAGGTCCTCAACCACATCGCGAACAACAAGACGGTCGGCGTCATCGACCAGACGCTGCTGGACAGCGCCCGTAACGCCCATATCTTCGGTGCTCCGCTGTCGGTGAAGTTCATGGACTCGGCCTCGAAGGTCGAGTCCCTCGGCGCCTCGCTGACCGATGTCCGCATCGTGACGATCACCATGATCATCCTGATGTCGGCGTCGCAGTTCTTCACCCAGCGCCAGCTGATGACCAAGAACGTCGACCTCACGGTGAAGACGCCGTTCATGCAGCAGCAGAAGATGCTGATGTACGTCTTCCCGGTCATGTTCGCCGTCTTCGGCATCAACTTCCCCGTCGGTGTCCTCGTGTACTGGCTGACCACCAACGTCTGGACCCTGGGCCAGCAGATGTTCGTCATCCGCCGTAACCCGACCCCGGGCAGCATCGCCTTCAAGGCCCGCCAGGAGCGGCTGCGGGCCCAGGGCAAGCTGAAGGAGGAGCCGGCCGAGGTCGTCGCGAAGCAGGCGGCCGAGACGGCGCGTGCCAACCGTCAGCAGCCCAAGCGCCAGACCAAGTCGCAGCGCTCCACGACCGGCCACAGCAGGGCCGGCGCGCAGTCGGATTCCTCGGCCTCCACCGAGAAGTCCGCCGAGGCCAAGCCCGACGAGAAGCAGGGCGCGGGGCAGAAGAAGGGCGCGCAGGGCGGCAAGCCGGCCGGTGGCTCGGCTTCCGGCTCCTCGCGTGGCGCGAAATCCGGCCAGCGCAAGGGCCAGCAGCGCCCCAAGCACCCGTCCAAGAAGTAACGAAGGAGTCCATCCGTGACGGAAGGCACCACCCCGGCCGCCGAGGGTGTCGACACCCTGTCCCGCCTTGAGCAGGAAGGGGAGATCGCGGCCGACTACCTCGAGGGGCTGCTGGACATCGCGGACCTCGACGGCGACATCGACATGGACGTCGAGGCCGATCGCGCAGCGGTGTCGATCATCAGCGACTCGACCAGCCGCGATCTGCAGAAGCTGGTCGGTCGCGACGGTGAGGTGCTGGAGGCCCTTCAGGAGCTGACTCGCCTCGCGGTGCACCGGGAGACCGGCGACCGCAGCCGGCTGATGCTCGACATCGCCGGATACCGGGCCCGTAAGCGTGCTGAGCTGACGGAGCTGGGCACCAAGGCCGCGGAGGAGGCGAAGGGCACCGCTCAGCCGGTGAAGCTGAAGGCGATGACGCCCTTCGAGCGGAAGGTGGTGCACGACGCCGTGGCCGCCGCCGGGCTGCGCAGCGAGTCCGAGGGCGAGGAGCCCCAGCGCTGCGTGGTCGTGCTTCCGGTCTGAAGCGGTTCCGCATCGTGATCCACACGGCCCCGTCTGTACGCAGACGGGGCCGAATCTTGTCAGCCTTACATCATCGTTCAGCACAGTGTTCGGTACGGAAGGACGGTCCCCGTGACGGAAGCAGCGGAGCTCCCCCCGGCGCCCCCCGAGGCAAGGGACGTATTCGGTGACCGCTTCCCGGAGGCCGTGCGCTATGGCGAGCTGCTGGCCGATGTGGGAGTGACCCGCGGGCTGATCGGCCCGCGCGAGGTGCCGCGGCTGTGGGAGCGGCATCTGCTGAACTGCGCCGTGCTCTCCGAAGTGGTGCCCGAGGAGGTCACCGTCTGCGATGTGGGGTCGGGAGCCGGGCTCCCCGGTATCCCGCTCGCCCTGACCCGGCCGGATCTCCAGATCACGCTTCTGGAGCCCTTGCTGCGGCGGACGAACTTTCTGCGGGAAGTGGTCGAGCTGCTGGGGCTGGAGCATGTGACCGTGGTGCGCGGTCGTGCCGAGGAGGTCCTCGGGAAGCTGACCCCGATGCATGTGGTGACGGCTCGGGCGGTGGCCCCGCTGGACCGGCTGGCCGGCTGGGGGGTTCCGCTGCTGCGCCCGTACGGCGAGATGCTGCTCCTGAAGGGCGACACCGCCGAGGAGGAGCTGAAGCAGGCCCGGGCCGCGTTGGGCAAGCTGGGTGTGGTGGAGACCTCGGTGCTGCATGTCGGTGAGGGAGTGGTCGACCCGCCCTCGACGGTGGTGCGGGTTGAGGTCGGGGAGAGCCCCGGAGGTGTGCGCTTCGCCGCGAAGCGGGCCAAGGCTGCTCGCCGGACACCGCGCCGTCGGCCCTGAGTCGAGGGCATTGCTCCATACAAGCTGGCAAAACTACGCATACCGGAGTGTCGCGACCAATCGGCGAGGGCTCCCGTGCATCGTGTTTCACGTGAAACGTCGCTCCCTGCTGCATGGAATCATCAGTCGCGGTCGTGCGGCGGCCTCGCCCCGCGACCGCCGACCCCGTATGAACGTGGATTCATCCACAGGAGAACGGACCTCGCTGGTTCACGACCCCAAAAGCATGGCAGGCTCTGCTTATTGCGAGCCTGATGTCGAGGAGAGTGAATCCTTGCGGTCCGACGCCAACATCGCGGGGCCGATGACCGATCCGGTCCCCGGCCCCCGTACCGAATCGCCGGGGGAGGATGTTTCACGTGAAACGCCACCCCCGATGGACGACACCCCCATTGGCCGTGCCGCTCAACTGGCGGTAGAAGCTCTGGGCCGCGCCGGCGAGGGTCTGCCCCGGCCGGAGCAGACCCGGGTGATGGTGGTCGCCAACCAGAAGGGCGGGGTCGGAAAGACCACGACCACGGTCAACCTGGCCGCCTCGCTCGCCCTGCACGGTGGTCGGGTGCTGGTGATCGACCTCGACCCCCAGGGCAATGCTTCGACGGCGCTGGGGATCGACCACCATGCCGAGGTCCCATCGATCTATGACGTGCTGGTCGACAGTAGGCCGCTGTCCGATGTGGTGCAGCCGGTCCCGGATGTGGAGGGGCTCTTCTGTGCCCCGGCCACGATCGATCTCGCCGGTGCCGAGATCGAGTTGGTCTCTCTGGTGGCCAGGGAAAGCCGACTGGAGCGGGCCATCCAGGCATATGAGCAGCCGCTGGACTACATCCTGATCGACTGCCCGCCCTCGCTGGGGCTGCTGACGGTCAATGCGCTGGTGGCCGGCGCCGAAGTGCTGATCCCGATCCAGTGCGAGTACTACGCGCTGGAGGGATTGGGGCAGCTGCTGCGGAACGTGGATCTGGTGCGGGGCCATCTCAACCCCAAGCTCCATGTCTCGACGATCCTTCTGACGATGTACGACGGCCGCACCCGGCTGGCCTCCCAGGTCGCGGACGAGGTGCGCAGCCACTTCGGCGGTGAGGTGCTTCGGACGAGCATTCCCCGATCGGTGCGCATCTCCGAGGCCCCCAGCTATGGGCAGACCGTCCTCACCTATGACCCGGGGTCCAGTGGGGCGCTCTCCTATCTCGAGGCGGCCCGCGAGATCGCCCTGAGAGGCGTCGGCGTGCACTACGAGGCCCAGCACGTTCATGCCTTGCCCGAGCTCAGCCAGCACGACCAGCACAGTATGCAGGAGGGGATTCAGTGAGTGAGCGACGCAGAGGACTGGGCCGTGGGCTCGGTGCCCTGATCCCTCCCGCGCCGAAGGGGGCGGACAACGCCGCGTCCTCGGCGGGGGCGGGAACGGTCACGACGACCGGGGCCACCACCTCACCGACCGCGGTTCCGGTGCTCACCCAGGAGCGCGGAGTGGCGGCGGCCAAGGTGGCCGCACTGTCGACGCACACCGTTCCGCAGGAGCCCGAGCCCGCACCGCGGGAGGCGGAGCCCGAGGTCGCACCGGCGGCGATGCCGGAGGAGGTGGCCGGGGCGCACTTCGCCGAGCTGCCGCTGGACTTCATCACCCCCAATCCGCGGCAGCCCCGTGAGGTCTTCGACGAGGACGCGCTCGCCGAGCTGGTCACCTCGATCCAGGAGGTCGGTCTCCTCCAGCCCGTCGTCGTACGGCAGTTGGCGCCGGAGCGCTATGAGCTCATCATGGGCGAGCGCCGCTGGCGGGCCTGTCGTGAGGCCGGGCTGGAGAAGATCCCCGCGATCGTCCGGGCCACCGACGACGAGAAGCTTCTGCTCGACGCGCTGCTGGAGAACCTGCACCGGGCCCAGCTGAACCCGCTGGAAGAGGCGGCGGCGTACGACCAGTTGCTGAAGGACTTCAACTGCACGCATGACGAACTGGCCGACCGCATCGGGCGCTCGCGTCCGCAGGTCTCCAATACGCTGCGGCTGCTGAGGCTCTCCCCGTCCGTTCAGCGCAGGGTGGCGGCGGGGGTTCTCTCCGCGGGCCATGCGCGGGCGCTGCTCTCCGTGGACGACGCGGAGGAGCAGGACCGGCTGGCTCATCGCATTGTCGCCGAGGGGCTCTCGGTGCGTGCGGTGGAGGAGATCGTCACCCTGATGGGATCGCGATCGGGCGGTACGACGAAGACCAAGAGCCCGAGGGCGGGTGCGAGGGTGTCCCCCGCGCTCACGGATCTGGCGTCACGTCTCTCCGATCGGTTCGAGACGCGGGTGAAGGTCGACCTCGGTCAGAAGAAGGGAAAGATCGTCGTCGAGTTCGCCTCGATAGAGGATCTCGAGCGGATCCTCGGCTCGCTGGCTCCCGGTGAGGGGCCGGTGCTGGAGCAGCCGCTCTCCTCGGAGGGCGGAGCGGAGGACGACGACGAGTGAGGCGCTGTCCGTGCGGCCATGCCGCACGGAAAGGGCAGTGCGGGGCGGGTCGTGTTCCGACCTGGTCGGAACACGACCCGCTGTTTGCCCAAGGGCGGTATCGGTGCAATCTCGGCACGGATACGATGCGATCAGGCAGGGCGGATCCAGGTGGAGGCGCCGCATGTGGAGGGCAGGGCCATGCGATCGGTGAGCCGCACCGGACTGGTGGCCACAGGATTGGGCCTGGGAGCTGTCGGCGGCTTCGTCGGCAGTCTGCTCAGGGAGCGTAGTGCGCTGTCAGCCGCCCGTGGCGCGGCTGGCCACGGAAGTGAAGGACTGGCTTCATGGGGCGTCGGCTCGTACCGCTCACGTTGGACAACCTCCCGGACATCCCCAAGCGCTGTCGCGCCTGTGTCTTCTGGGAGCTCGATCCGGTCAGTGGCGAGGCAGCCGTAAGGGCCGGTCGGCCGGAGCTGGAGAAGGAGGCATGGATCTCGGCCGTGCTGCTGGAGTGGGGATCCTGCGGCCGGGTGGTCTATGTCGATGAGGTTCCGGTGGGCTTTGTGCTGTACGCGCCTCCGGCGTATGTACCGCGCTCCACGGCCTTCCCGACCAGTCCGGTCGCGGCGGATGCCGTCCAGCTGATGACGGCGTGGCTGATGCCCGGATACCAGGGGCAGGGGCTGGGCCGGGTGATGGTGCAGACCGTCGCCAAGGATCTGATGCGCCGGGGCTTCAAGGCGGTGGAGGCGTTCGGGGACGCCACCTGGAAGGAACCGGCGTGTGTGCTGCCCGCCGATCATCTGCTGGCCGTGGGCTTCAAGACCGTCCGGCCGCATCCGCGCTATCCCCGGCTGAGGCTTGAGCTGAGGACGACGATCTCCTGGAAGGAGGATGTCGAGCTGGCGCTGGACCGGCTGCTCGGCGCCGTCCAGAAGGAGCCCGCGCTTCGGCCGCTGTAGAGAGTTCCACGTGAAACACGAAAGGGGCTGCCCCATGGGCAGCCCCTTCGCGCATCAGCGCGACGTGTGGTTCGCTCAGCCGATGAAGTCGGCCAGGTCGCGCTCGATGGCGGCCTTGGGCTTGGCGCCGACGATGGTCTTGGCGACCTCGCCGCCCTGGTAGACATTGAGCGTCGGGATGGACATCACGCCGTACTTGGCGGCCGTCGCCGGGTTCTCGTCAATGTTGAGCTTGGCGATGACGATCTCGTCGGGGTGCTCGGCCGCGATGGCCTCCAGCGAGGGGGCGATCTGGCGGCACGGACCGCACCAGGCGGCCCAGAAGTCGACGAGTACCGGCTTGTCGCTCTTGAGGACCTTCTCCTCGAAGTCGGCGTCCGTCACGGTGACCGTGGCACCGGCCATGGCAATCTCCTTAGTGAGTTGGTGCAGGGGTGGGAAGCGAAGTCAGACGGTGGCGTCGCCCTGGCCCAGCGAGGCGAGGTACCGCTCGGCGTCCAGCGCCGCCGAGCAACCAGTGCCGGCCGCGGTGATTGCCTGACGGTAGGTGTGGTCCACGACGTCGCCCGCGGCGAAGACACCCGGCAGGTTCGTCCGGGTGGTGGGCGCATCCACCTTGAGGTAGCCCTCGTCGTCCAGGGCCAGCTGGCCCTTGAACAGCTCGGTGCGCGGGTCGTGGCCGATCGCGATGAACAGTCCGGTGACCGGCAGCTCCGAGGTCTCGTCCTTCTTGACATCGCGGAGGGTGAGACCGGAGAGCTTGCCGTCGCCGTGGATCTCCTCGACCGCGCTGTCCCAGACGAACGAGATCTTCGGGTCGCCGAAGGCCCGTTCCTGCATCGCCTTGCTGGCGCGCAGGGTGTCCCGGCGGTGGACCACCGTGACAGACTTGGCGAACCGCGACAGGAAGGTCGCCTCCTCCATGGCCGTGTCGCCGCCGCCGATGACGGCGATGTCCTGGTCCTTGAAGAAGAACCCGTCACAGGTGGCACACCAGGAGACACCGCGGCCGGAGAGCTCGTCCTCGCGCGGCAGACCCAGCTTGCGGTGCTGAGAGCCGGTGGTCACGATGACGGTCTTGGCGCGGTGGACCGTACCGGCGGAGTCGGTGACGGTCTTGATCTGCTCGGTGAGGTCGACCGCGACCACATCGTCCGGGATGAGCTCGGCGCCGAAGCGCTCGGCCTGAGCCCGCATGTTGTCCATCAGGTCGGGGCCCATGATCCCGTCCCGGAAGCCGGGGAAGTTCTCCACATCGGTGGTGTTCATCAGGGCACCACCCGCGGTCACGGAGCCTTCGAAGACCAGCGGCTTCAAGGAAGCGCGGGCGGTGTAGAGCGCGGCCGTATAGCCCGCGGGCCCGGAACCGATGATGATCACGTTGCGGACGTCGCTCACGGATGTCTTCCTTGTCTCTGCCGACTGCCGGACTGCTGACTGGGCGGGCGGCTCCGGGTTCCCCCGGAATTCCGCTGCCACCCCACCCAACGGATCCTACGGGTCAGGCATTCCCGAGCACTGTCAGGCAGGGCCCCGGGGCGCGCGGTGTGCCTCAGGGGCGCGGATAGGTCCGGGTCACCAGAAGCTCCCCGGGAGACGACGGAGACGCCGAGGCGCAGGACGCGTCGATCACAAAGGCATCGACGAGCGAGCTGTCGGAGGGGTGCGGGAGGACGACGATATAGGCGGTCTGGCCGTCGTAGGTGTCCTGCTGCGCCGCGAGAGCCGGTTCCTTGCGGCCGGTGCCGCTCTGTACACAGGAGGGCACGTTCGGGTCGTCGTCGGCGCGCAGCGGCACATCGGGTGAGTTGCCCTGCCCGGTGACCCCGTTCGACGCGGTGGACTTCCGGTCGGCGAGCAGCTCGTGCACGCGGTCCTTGAGGGTGCCCGAGGAGAGGGTGGACTTCCCGGAGCTCTGGCTGGCCTGGGCCTGGGTGCCGCTGTCGCCGTGATCGCCCGAGGAGCCGCCCTGGATGAAGAAGGAGCCGATGCCGATCACCGCCGCGGCGCATGCGCCGCCGAGGACGACCTTGGGCCAGCGGCGGCTACGGCCCGGGCGGGCGCCGGGTCCGGTGGACCCTCGTCCCGGTCCGGTGGCCCCGCGCGGGCGCCCAGCGGGGCGATCCGCCGCGGTGAAGGACTTGGACGGTGGCTTCACGGTGTCGGAGGCGGGGACGTCGTTGGCGGTTTCACGTGAAACCGGCGTGGGCGCCGGGTCCGGATCCGGAGTTTCACGTGAAACATCGGCCATCGCCTCGGGAGCGGTCGCGTCAAGGAGCGCTTCGGCGGCCAGCGCCGCGTCGATACGGCCCGCGATATCGGCGGGCATCCGCACCGGCCCTGGCAGGGTCCCGAGCAGGGAACGGATCTCTTCCAGGGACGTCGATACGTCCGCGCACAGCACGCAGCTCGCGAGGTGAGTGCGCACGTCGACGGCGCGGGACGGAGAGAGCAGACCCTCGGTGAGTGCGGAGATCTCCGCGACTTCAGGGTGCTCGTCCGTGTCCGTCGAGGATGTCACGCTCGCCCACCTCCGCCCTTCACGGCATCTGTGTCGTTCGGTCCTGCCGTCGGTGGGACGGACGTCCCCTGCGTCCGGTTCCTTCCCCCGCCCGAGGGTGAGCTACCCCTCCCGCTGGGGTGGAGATGTGAGAGCAGTGGCAGCAGTCGTGCGCGGCCCCGTGCACAGCGGCTCTTCACGGTGCCGGTCGGCACGTCCAGGACCTTCGCCGCCTCCGCGACGGGATAGCCCTGCATGTCGACCAGCACCAGGGCCGCGCGCTGCTCGGGAGGGAGGGTGCGCAGCGCCCGGAGCAGTTCGCGGTGGAGATCACCGCGTTCGGCGGGAGCGGCGGCTGATTCATGGGGTTCCAGAAGTTGCTCGAGCCGCTCGGTGTCGTCCACGGGGGAGGTGCGACGGGAGGCGGCCTTGCGGGCCCGGTCCAGGCAGGCGTTGACCGTGATCCGGTGCAGCCAGGTCGTCACGGCGGACTGGCCCCGGAAGGTGTGCGCGGCGCGGTAGGCGGAGACGAGCGCGTCCTGGACCGCGTCGGCCGCTTCCTCACGGTCGCCGAGGGTACGCAGCGCCACCGCCCAGAGTCTGTCGCGGTGGCGCCGCACTATTTCGCTGAAGGCGTCCGGGTCGCCGTCGACGTGCCGGGCAAGGAGCTCGCCGTCGCTCGCCCCGCCGATGGTGGCGTCGTCCAACGTTGAGCCCCTCCCCTCTCGGCCGACCGTAGAGGGTCAGCCCTTGACCTTGATCTCCGAGATGCCGCCACGGTAGCGATCAGCGGTGCTGGCCGGAAGCTCGGTGATGTGAACCAGGACGAAACGCGTCCGTACTGGCTTGTCGAGAACGGTGGTCAGCTTCTTCCCGGCGCTCTTCAGATCGGTGAGGTGCTTGGAGAAGGCGCTGAGTGAGGTGGGGTTGGAGGCGGAGGGGTCCGCGGCGAGAACTTCCACCTTCTGGCCGGCGCGGTAGAAGTCGATGTCGATACTCGCGACGCTTTTGGCGCTGCCGAGGTCGACGACGATGCCGCTGCCCTGCTTTCGCCTGGGCAGGTTACCGAAGTTCGGGTAGTTCCAGAACTCCTTGGTCACCCAGGCGGTGCCCGCGTCGCCGTCCACGGCTCCATCGACCTTGTCCGGGGCGAAGGGCGGGTCCAACGGGGAGAACTCCGTGGCGCTCGCGATGTCGAGCGGCTTGCCCACGAGCTGCTCGCCCTTGCCGTCGTCCTTCTCGCTGGAGGACTTGCCCGGGTCGGTCTTGTTCTCCTCCTTGAGGAGCGTGTCCGCGAGCTGCCAGCTGCCGAGGCCGAGGGCGGCGATCAGAAGCGCGGAGACGGTCCACTTGAGGGCCTTGCCCGTGCGGCTCTGCAGTGGCGGCGGAGGCGGCATGGGAACGGCCGGGCGGGCCGTGTGCGCGGCGCCGCCACGGTTCGGCGGCTGGCCGTATACGCCCTGTTGGTACGTCGTGCGCGAATACGCCGGCGAAGGGGTGTAGGCGGGCTCGGGCGGCCGGATGCGCGGCATGGCCGCGACGGCCTTGGCCAGCTCCTCGGGGGTGGTGCAGGGCTGGTCCTGACGGGAAGCGGTGGCTCCCTCGTTGACCAGGGCGCGCATCGCGAGCTCGGACAGACCGCGGTGCACTCCCGCACGGACCTGGTCGGGGGCGATCAGGCCCACGCCCTTGGGCAGCCCGGAGAGGCCGTAGGCGTCGGTGTCGTACGGCCAGCGCTGAGTGAGCGCCGCGTACAGCAGCGCGCCGATCGCCTCGGTATCCGTGCGCTGAGGGTGGTCGACGCTGATACCGCGCAGGGCGGCCATGACGGCGAGTCCCCGGATGCGGTACTGGCCGGATTCGGTGCGCAGCACGGAGCCGGGGTTCAGCCGCAGATGGGCCAGGCCCTCGCGGTGAGCGGCGGCCATGGCCTGGGAGACCTGGCTGACCAATTGGTACGCGTCGTGCGGCTCGAGCGGCCCGGCGGCCAGCACGGCGGTGAGTTCGGTGGCGTCTGGAAGCCACTCATGGACGACATAGACGAGATCGTTCTCCTCGACGGCGTCGAGGACCTGGACGAAGCGCGGATCGCCCAGCAAGGCCGCCGAACGGGCGGCGGCGAGCACCGGCCTGGCGCGCGGATGGTCGGCGGGCAGGACATGCACACCGACAGCACGCCGCAGTTTCTCGTCCACGGCACGCCAACTGCTGAATCCGTCCAGACGGGTGACGCACTCCTCCAGACGGTACCGTCTGGCCAACTTGTGACCGCTGTGCAGCTCGAGGGGGCTCGCTTCGGCCGCGGCGCCCACCTCTTCGGTGACCGCGGCCTCCGTCCCCTTACCGACCTTCTCTTTCGTCCCCGCCCCGTCGGCCGTGGCCTTGCCCGCCTCGGCGGTCAGCGGCTCCTCTCCGCCGCTGTCGGCCACGTCGACGGCAGCCGTGCTCCGTTCCGCCACCGTCGTTCCTGCCTCCCCATCCGTTGCGCCTACTCCGAGCCAAGACAATTGTGCCCACAGTCCGCCGCTATGCACGACACACGGTGGTGGACGATGGTTGTGCTCAATGATCAGCGTCCGAGTCGTCCGCGCACCATACCGACCATGGCCGTCAGCTCCTCAACGCGCATCCGTTTCGCAGCAATGTAGAAGACCGCGATAAGAACGAGACCGCCGCCCAGCAAACCCGCTACAGAGCCCGCGATGCCCATTCCGAGGATTTGCATGATGGTGTACGCCGAGCCGCCGCCCAGGAGGGCTGCGGGGATGCTGGCGCCCGTGAGGCGGGTGTAGGTGCGGATGACGCGGGGGCCGTCCAGATCGCCGCCCAGCCGCTTGCGCAGCCGCTTCCAGGCCACGCCCACGCCGGTGGCGTAGGCCAGGCCGTAGGCGGCCGCCATACCGGCGACGGCCCAGCGGGCGGGGAGGACGACATAGGCGAGTGCGGAGCCGGCGGCGTTGACGGCGGCGACGATCACCGTGTTGTAGAAGGGGGTGCGGGTGTCCTCGTAGGCGTAGAAGCCACGGAGGACGACGTACTGCACGGAGAAGGGGATGAGTCCGAGGCCGAACGCCATGAGGATGTAGCCCATGGCTTGGGCCGTTTCGGTGCCCGAGGTCCCGAAAAGCAGTGTGCAGAGGGGGATACCGAGCGCGATGAAGCCGAAGGCGAGGGGGACGATGGCGACGGCGGAGGTGCGCAGGCCCTGCGAGATGTCGTCGCGGACCGCTCCGGGGTCGCCGTCGTGGGCCGCCCGGGAGAGCCTGGGGAGCAGAGCTGCCATCACCGACACGGTGATGATGGCCTGCGGCATGTTCCAGATGAGCTGAGCACTCGTGTAGCCGACGTAGCTCGCTCCTGGGTGGCCTCCGTTGTCGGCGTCCGTACCGGCCGCGGTGGCGAGCTGGGTCACCACGATGTTGCCGGCCTGGTTGGCGAGCACGAACAGCACGGTCCACTTGGCCAGTTTGGCGGCCTTGCCGAGTCCGTGGCCACGCCAGTCGAAGCGTGGCCGGAAGCGGAAACCGGCTGCCCGGAGATAGGGGAACATCGCCAGGGCCTGGACGGTGAGGCCGAGGAGTGTGCCGATGCCCAGCAGCCGGATGCCTTCCGGCGTGATGGTCGTGACACCCATGTTGGAGTTGCTGGAGGTGCCGAACACCCAGATGAAGAGGCCGAAAGTGGCGATGACGACAATGTTGTTGAGGACCGGGGTCCACATCATCGCGCCGAACTTGCCCCGGGCGTTGAGGATCTGACCGACCACCACGTGCACGCCCATGAAGAAGATGGTGGGCAGGCAGTAGCGGGCGAAGGTGACCGCAACCTCGTTGGAGGGGGGATCGCTGGCGATGTCCGCAGAGAGCATCCGGATCAGTGCCGGAGCCGCGAACAGCGAAACCGCGACGAGGCTGCCGAGCGCGACCATCGTCAACGTGAGCAGACGGTTGGCGTAGGCCACTCCGCCGTCGTCATCCTCCTTCATCGCGCGCACGAGCTGTGGGACGAAGACGGAGTTCAGGCCGCCGCCGACGGTGAGGAAGTAGATCATCGCGGGCAGCTGATAGGCGACCTGGTAAGCCTGGCCGAGGCTGGCGGCGCCGAGGCCCGCGACGATCACCATCTGTCGGACGAAGCCGGTCAGGCGGGAGACCAGGGTGCCCGCGGCCATCAGCGCGCTTGACTGCAGCAGGCTCCCGGCCCGGCCCCCTGAGGGCTTCTTCGGCTCCGGCTCGGCCGCAGGGGCGGTCACGACGGGAGCGGCCACCGTGGGAGCGGCGGCCGTGGCATGGGCGGACTCGGATCTCGACGGTCCGGGAACCGGTGCCTGCCCCTGTGTGGGCGCCTGCCCGTGCGGGTAGTTCTCCGGGCCCTGCGGGTAGCCCTGGCCCTGGGCGGCCCGGGGGTCGTAGGGCTGCTGATCGCGGTAGAGATGCGCGAAGGCGTCCTGCTGCGGCTGCTGTGGCGCGCCGTAGCCGTCGCCGGGCCCCGGATAGCCGGGCCCCGGCTGACCGCCGGTGTACGGCTGCTGTGCCGCGCCCTGGTGGCCGGGGGCGGCGTCGGAGTGCCAAGCGCGCGGATCGGGGCCCTGCGGCGTGGGGGGCTGCTGGTAGCCCCCCTGCTGCGGTGTGTGGGGGGCGTGCCGGTCGTACAGCGGATCCGTCAGCGGGTCGTGGGCGTAGCGATCCTGCGTCGGATACGGGTAGGGCGTGAAGCTGCCCGTCGCGTACGTATCGTCCAGATACGGATCCGGTGCGTAGTACTGCTGGCCGTACGACTGGCGCGGATCGGCCTGGGGGGCCTGGTGGGCGTCGCCCAGATACGGATCGCGCTGGTGCGGTTCCTGTCCGTAAGGGTCGTGGGAGCCGTGAGGAGAAGGCTGCGGCGGTGGTGGCACTCGGCCATCACCGTCATACGGCGCGTTCATCGCTACCCCACCTCATCGTCCGCTGCGGCCGACCGGCCCCGGCTTTGCTCAACGCTCCACTTTCTCACCCGAGCCGGACGGGCCAGCGCTTTGCGATCCGGTGTCCGCCGCCGGGTCACTCGGCTGCTCGGGCACGAGGGCGTGCGCGGGGTCACGCCGGTCGGTCTCCGGGGCCTCGCTGTCGTCCTCATCCTGCCCGTGTGCCGTCTCGGCGTCTTCCCCGTCTCCGCCGTCCTCACCGCTCCTGGCGGCCGCGCGCTTGCGCTGGACGTAGATCCGGACACCGGCGAGGACCAGCAGCAGCACACCGCCGGCGATCACGAGAATCACGGTCGACGTGATTTCGGTGACATTCACCTCGAACAGCATCTCGCGGCCGTAAGGCTGTCCGTCCGGGGTGTAGAGCTGGGCCGAGACCCACACCGGGCCGTTCGCGTTGGCCGTGGTCCCGAACTTCACGGACTGGCTGTGGCCGCCCTCCACATTGACCAGCTGAGGGTCGCTGATCGCCAGCCGGTTGCCCTGCTGGGAGCGGAGGACGAGCCGTAGCTCGACACCCTGCACCAGGTTGTTCTGGAGAGTCACCGGGACGGTCGCGCTCCGCCCGGAGAGGGTCATGTCCGTCTTGGGGACCAGGCGCACCTTCTTGGTGAGCCCGGACAGATAGGTCTGCACGTCGTGCCGGAAGCCGGCCGCGTTCTGTGCCTCGCTGCGCCATGAGGTCGACATCTCGCGCCTGATCGCGTTCCCGAAGGGAGTGACCACCCGGTACTTGGCGGTGAGAATCGGCTCGAAATTGTCCAGGGTGTTCTGGGTCTCCTGGATCCTGTCGAACGCCTCGGTGGGCAGTTCCCGCGCGCGCAGCGACCGGGGGTACGAGCGGGAGCTCGGCACCCGCTGGGTGGCGCTCGGGTCGGGCTTCGCCTTCGCGGCCTGTCCCAGGCTCAGCGGCTGCGTCCACTGCCCGGAGAGGCCCTCCAGGGCCGCCGCCATCGCCTGCGCCTGGCTGGTGGTGGGCGTCCGCTGGGGGGCGACCACGATGCTGCGCTGCTTGTCCGGCGCCTGCAGGTTGAACATCTGGCTCTGGGCCAGGAATGTCTGGATGGCGAGGGTGGAGTTCTCCGCCTTGGACATGTCGCCGGTGAAGGCCGTCGACAGCCGTGCGTCGGCGACCACCGCCGTATTGCCGCCGCCGATCTGGCGGGCCGCGGTGGGGGTGTAGGGGAGCCCGCCGGTCTCGCGCAGGCTGTCGCTGCGGGCGATGACGTTGTGCGCGCCGGCGGAGGTGGCGACGTCCACGATCGAGGAGTCGATCGCGCCGTCCACGGGCCAGGCGAAGTCCGTGCGCGGCCTCACCCCGAGGATGGTCTCCACGGTCGTCGAGGCGAGCTCGGTGGCGCCCTGGAGGTGGCTGAGGGTGCCGCTGACGTTCTTACCGCGGTGGGCGAGCGAGGCGAGGTCGGGGTCGGCGAACGGCAGCGCGACCACCTGCTTGCCGTCCACGGCCTTCTGCAGGGCGTCGAGCCACTGCTTGGCGACCGTCTGGCCGCGGCCCGCCTTGGTCCCCTTGCCCGAGGGGTTCTGGACCTCGTACTTCTTGGTCATCGCGTCGACCGTGGCGAGCAGGTCGGGGTCGATCACCCAGGTGATGGGGAGGTTCTTCCCCAGGGCGACCATCTGCTGGAGCCGGCCACCGGGGGCCAGCTCCTTGGCGAGGCGGTCGTCCCGGAAGATCGGAGTGCGGTCCTCGTCGTTGTCCGTGCGCGCGGTCACATGCGTGGCGGAGATCAGCGGCCACAGATAGGTGAGCTGGGACTTCTTCGTGGCCGTGCCGGACTGCCAGGGCAGGAAGGTCCGCTCGATGCCCAGCACCTGCGGCCAGGGCTCACTGGAGGTGCCACCGGTGAGCGAGACGCCGAGCTGATAGACGCCGTTCTCCCCCAGGTGCAACTGGTCCACCGGTATGGAGAGGGAGAAGTCACGGCTGGTGCCGGCGGACAGCTTGCCGATCTTCTTGGCGTATTTGCCGTCCACCTCGGTGCCGTCGAGGCCCTCCGTATAGCCGGTGCGGTGGGCGGCGGTGTCGATCGAGCTGCGGCCGTCCATGGTCGGACCTACGCGGAGGCCCACCCGGGCCCCCGACACCGTGTTCTTGGTGTCGTTGGTGACGGTGCCGCTGACGGTGAGGGTGTCGCTCTTGTTCGGCGCGGTGGGGGTCAGCGAGGTGATGGAGACGTCCACCGACCGTGAGCCGGTGGCCTTGCTCTCCGCGTGGGCGGCGGGCGCCGCCGGAATCTGTGTCAGGCCCGCGAGCATCGGCGCCGCGGCGAGCAGGGCCGCTGTGCGCCGCAACCATCGTCGGGCGCGAGCGGAAGTTGTCCCCCGGAGGTCTGCCGCATCGGCCACGCGCTCGCCCGTCCCTTGTCGTCAGTAGGTCGTCAGTGGTCGTCGCACTGTGCGTCCACGAAATGGTAACGATGCCCGCTGTGGCGAAGTGCTGTGGATGGCTCCACAAGATCGTTACGCAGTGGTGGTCCGCATCGGGTGTGGAGTCCGCGGGGCGCACGGCCACGTACCCTGTTCTGTTGTGCCGAACGCCAACAATGACAGCCGACCCCCGCAGCCGACCAATGAGCTCAGCCAGGTGCAGCGCCGCGCCGTGGGCGAGCTCCTGCGGGTCTCTCCCGTCGCCGACGATCTTGCCCGTCGCTTCCAGCAGGCCGGTTTCCGCCTGGCTCTGGTCGGTGGCTCGGTACGGGACGCGCTGCTCGGCCGGCTCGGTAACGATCTGGACTTCACGACGGACGCTCGGCCGGACGAGGTACTGAAGATCGTACGGCCGTGGGCGGACGCGGTGTGGGATGTCGGCATCGCCTTCGGCACCGTCGGCTGCCGTAAGGACATGGCCGCAGGAAGCGGGTCGGATCAGAGCTTCCAGATTGAAATCACGACTTATCGGTCGGAAGCCTATGACCGGACATCCCGGAAGCCCGAGGTGTCGTACGGCGACTCCATCGAGGAGGACCTGGTCCGTCGGGACTTCACGGTCAACGCGATGGCGGTGGCGCTTCCGCAGAAGGAGTTCATCGACCCGCACCACGGTCTGGAGGATCTCGCCGCCCGGGTGCTGCGCACCCCCGGGACGCCCGAGGAGTCCTTCTCCGACGATCCGCTGCGGATGATGCGTGCCGCGCGCTTCGCCGCGCAGCTGGACTTCGAGGTGGCCCCCGAGGTGGTCGCCGCGATGACCTCGATGGCCGACCGTATCGACATCGTCTCGGCCGAGCGGGTACGTGATGAGCTCAACAAGCTCATCCTGGCCGACCACCCCCGCGAGGGGCTGCGGCTGCTGGTGGAGACCGGGCTCGCCGACCGCGTCCTGCCGGAGCTCCCGGCGCTGCGCCTGGAGCGTGATGAGCACCACCGCCACAAGGATGTGTACGAGCATTCGCTGACGGTGCTGGACCAGGCCATCGACCTGGAGACCGAGGGGCCCGATCTGGTGCTGCGGCTGGCCGCGCTGCTGCATGACATCGGTAAGCCCAAGACGCGCCGCTTCGAGAAGGACGGCCGGGTCTCCTTCCACCACCACGAGGTGGTGGGAGCCAAGATGACCAAGTACCGGATGACGAAGCTCAAGTACTCCAATGAGCTGATCAAGGACGTCTCGCGCCTTGTCGAGCTGCATCTGCGCTTCCACGGCTATGGCACGGGGGAATGGACCGACTCGGCCGTCCGCCGCTACGTCCGTGACGCCGGGCCGCTGCTGGACCGGCTGCACAAGCTGACCCGCTCGGACTGCACCACCCGCAACAAGCGGAAGGCGACGGCGCTCTCGCGTGCCTACGACGGCCTCGAGGGGCGCATCGCCCGGTTGCAGGAGCAGGAGGAGCTGGACTCGATCCGCCCGGATCTGGACGGCAACGAGATCATGAAGATTCTCGGCATCCCTCCGGGGCCGCAGGTCGGCAAGGCGTACAAGCATCTGCTGGAGATGCGGCTGGAGCACGGTCCGATGGAGCGGGACACCGCGATCGCCACGCTCCAGGAGTGGTGGGACGCTCAGTCGGAAGGCTGAGCCCCTCCGGTTTCACGTGAAACATCGACCCGCTGGGCGTGGTCCCGGTCATGTTTCACGTGAAACCTGACGAGCAGCGCGGTGGCCGCGTAGATCAGCGCCACACAGATCAGCAGCGGGGCCGATCTGCCGTCCGGTGGCAGTATCACCGCGGCGACCGCCGCGGCTCCCACGAAGGCGACGTTGAACAGCACGTCGTAGAGGGAGAAGATCCGGCCGCGGAAGTCATCGGCGATGGCGGACTGTACGACGGTGTCGGTGGCGATCTTGGCGCCCTGGGTGATGAGCCCGAGGACGAACGCGGCGATCAGCATGGGGGCGGGCTCGAAGGGCAGCCCGAGACCCGGTTCCAGCAGGGCCGCGCTTCCCGCGCACACCATCACCCAGGAGAGCCGGCCGTCCGGCCGGGAGGACGCAGGGGTCCTGAGCCGGGCCACCGCCCAGGGCGTGATCACCGCCGCCGCGAAGAAGCCCGCCCCCGAGACGCCGACGGCCAGCCCCAGAAGTGCGAGCCCCTCGGACTCGGTGTCGGCCCATGCGTAGCGGCAGAGCATCAGCACCGTCACCGTGAGCGCCCCGTAGCAGAAGCGCATCAGCGTCATCGCGGCCAGCGCCACAGTGGGATCCCGGCGTTCCAGTAGATGGCGTACACCCGCGACCAGACCCCGCGCGGTGCTCATCAGGGCCGCGGGGAGACGGGGCTGAAGGGCCGCGGGATCCGGTCCCAGCAGGCCCGGTGCCATCGACAGGGCCGTGAGTCCGGCGATGAGATAGAGCGCGGCGCCCAGCAGGACGACCAGCGCGTCCGACGAGGTGCCTCCCGGGCCCGACAGCCGCACGATGAAGGCGAGGCTGCCCCCGGCCGTGGCGGCGAGCGTTCCGGCGGTGGGCGAGAGGGAGTTGGCCATGACCAGACGTTCCTGGCTGTCGACGACCCGCGGCAGGGCCGCCGAAAGACCGGCCAGCACAAAGCGGTTCACGGCCGTCACCGACAGGGCCGAGACGTAGAAGAGCCACTCCGGCACCTGGCCGAGGACCAGTACGGCGGTTCCGGTGGCCAGTCCCGAGCGCAGCAGATTGCCGTAGAGCAGCACCTGCCGCCGGGGCCAGCGGTCCAGCAGCACTCCGGCGAAGGGGCCGAGCAGGGAGTAGGGGAGCAGCAGGACGGCCATGGCGGAGGCGATGGCCGCGGCGGAGGTCTGCTTCTCCGGGGAGAAGACCACATACGTGGCGAGTGCGACCTGGTAGACGCCGTCAGCCGCCTGGGACAGCAGGCGGATGGCCAGAAGGCGCCGGAAGTCACGCAGTTGCAGCAGTACGCGGAGATCACGCACAACGGGCATGGCATCAGCCTCACACACCACACGGGCCTCCGGGTGTATTACCCGAAGGCCCGTGATCACGCGGCGGGAATCAGTGCATGGCGCGTCAGCGCTCGACCTCGCCCTTGATGAACTTCTCCACGTTCTCCTGCGCCTCGTTGTCGAAGTACTGCACCGGCGGCGACTTCATGAAGTACGAGGAGGCGGAGAGGATGGGGCCGCCGATGCCGCGGTCCTTGGCGATCTTCGCGGCGCGCAGCGCGTCGATGATGACACCCGCGGAGTTCGGGGAGTCCCACACCTCGAGCTTGTACTCCAGGTTCAGCGGGACATCGCCGAACGCGCGGCCCTCCAGGCGGACATAGGCCCACTTGCGGTCGTCCAGCCAGGCCACGAAGTCCGAGGGGCCGATGTGGACGTTGTCGGCACCCAGATCGCGGTCGGGGATCTGGGAGGTGACGGCCTGGGTCTTGGAGATCTTCTTGGACTCCAGGCGCTCCCGCTCGAGCATGTTCTTGAAGTCCATGTTGCCGCCGACGTTCAGCTGCATGGTGCGGTCCAGGATGACGCCCCGGTCCTCGAACAGCTTGGCCATCACGCGGTGCGTGATGGTCGCGCCGACCTGCGACTTGATGTCGTCACCGACGATCGGCACCCCGGCCTCGGTGAACTTGTCCGCCCACTCCTTGGTGCCGGCGATGAACACCGGAAGGGCGTTGACGAAGGCGACCTTGGCGTCGATGGCGCACTGGGCGTAGTACTTGGCGGCGTCCTCGGAGCCGACCGGGAGGTAGCAGACCAGAACGTCGACCTGCTTGTCCTTGAGGACCTGGACGACGTCGACCGGGGCCTCGTCGGACTCGTCGATGGTCTGGCGGTAGTACTTGCCGAGTCCGTCGAGCGTGTGGCCGCGCTGGACCGTGACACCGGCCGTCGGCACGTCGCAGATCTTGATGGTGTTGTTCTCGCTGGCGCCGATGGCGTCCGCGAGGTCCAGGCCGACCTTCTTCGCGTCCACGTCGAAGGCGGCCACGAACTCCACGTCGTTCACGTGGTAGTCGCCGAACTGCACGTGCATCAGACCCGGCACGCGGGTGTCCGGGTCGGCGTCCTTGTAGTACTCGACGCCCTGTACCAGCGAGGCGGCGCAGTTGCCCACGCCGACGATGGCTACACGAACCGAACCCATTCCGGTTGCTCCCTGTGTGTACTGGATGAGGCCCCGCGGCTGCCGGGCCTCACTTGGCGGTGTCATCGGACGGATCCGGCCGGGATCCACCCCGGTGCCGGGGCGGGCCGTCCGCATCTCCTGACTGGTCCTGCTCCTGCTGTGGCGGCCGGTCCTCATCCCGCTCGATCGCCCGGTCCTGCCCGGCGGTGCCGTCGCGCTGGTCGCGCCCGGACCGCTCGCTCTCGATCAGCTCGTTCAGCCAGCGGACCTCGCGCTCCACCGACTCCATCCCGTGCCGCTGCAGCTCGAGGGTGTAGTCGTCCAGCCGCTCGCGGGTGCGGGCCATGGCGGCGCGCATCTTGTCCAGGCGCTCCTCCAGGCGGCTGCGCCGCCCTTCGAGCACCCGCATGCGAACGTCTCGTGACGTCTGGCCGAAGAAGGCGAAACGGACGCCGAAGTGCTCGTCCTCCCAGGCGTCCGGCCCGGTGTGGGAGAGAAGCTCCTCGAACCGCTCCTTCCCCGCCGCCGTGAGCCGGTAGACGATCTTGGCCCGGCGGCCGGAGAGGGGCGCCGCGAGGGCGTCCTGGGAGGCGCTGCCGGATTCCTCGATCAACCAGCCGTTGGAGACCAGCGTCTTGAGGCAGGGATAGAGGCTGCCGTAGCTGAACGCCCGGAACACCCCGAGTGACGTGTTGAGCCGCTTGCGCAGCTCGTATCCGTGCATCGGGGACTCGCGCAGCAGGCCGAGGACGGCGAACTCCAGGACGCCGGAGCGTCTGCTCATTCCCCGCCTCCCCTCTCCTCCGAGCCAGCTATGTCGAGCTGATGTATCGACTCGATACATCAAGACGATAGATCCGTGCCCCCGGCGGGACAAGAGGGCCCACGGTGAACGCCGTCACATCATCAATTCGTGGCATTCAATCTGACGGTTATGGAGTGAAGGTGGCGGCTGGGCGGGTTTTGACCGTGCGTACTCTGTTCGCCATGCAGACCTATGGGAACCAAGTGACGCCGCGATGCGTCCTCGTCCCGGATGCAGTGCGTCCGGTTGCCTGGTGCGACCGGACCGCACATTGGGGGGACCGGAAGCCATCTGCCGCTTTCAGGCGATAGCGCCTGCCCGAGGAGAAGTCGTTCCATGAGCGAGCACCGTCGCAAACCGCCGCAGCCCCAAGGCGGCGGACGAGCAGCGGCCCGGCGAGCCGGACAGCAGTCGTCCGGCCGCCGCGCAGCACCGACGCACAACGCCGCAGCCGGGTCGGACGCCACCCCCCAGGGGGAAGAGCGTCCTTACAGCGGCCGCGCGGCGGCCCGCCGCGCCGCACAACGCGGCGGCGGCCGTAGACGAGGAGCCGATCCGGGCGCGGGCGGCGCGGGCCACGGCGGTCGCGGTGGCGGCCGGCGGGGGGCCGGCGGCGGCCGCGGACATGACTCGGGGGGCGATGGGCACCCCGGCAAGAAGCGCTTTATCGACTACCCGCGTGGCGGAAGGTCGGGTTTCCGGCGCTGGGTTCCGTCCTGGAAGCTGGTGACGGGAACCTTCCTCTTCTTCTTCGCGGTGCTGCTCGGCGCCGTCGGCATAGGGCTGTGGCTGGTGCAGGTGCCGACCGCCCAGGCCGCGTCCCAGACCCAGAAGAACGTCTACTACTGGGCCGACGGCAAGCAGATGGTGGTCTCCGGCGGTGGTGACCTCAACCGTCAGATCGTCCCCCTCAGCAAGATCCCCAAGTCCATGCAGAACGCGGTGATCTCCGCGGAGAACGCCAGCTTCTACCAGGACTCCGGCGTTGACCCGATGGGTATCGCGCGCGCGGTCGTCAACATGGCGCGGGGCGGCGCGACCCAGAGTGGGTCGACCATCACCCAGCAGTTCGTGAAGAACACCTACCTGGACCAGTCGCAGACGCTCACGCGCAAGGTCAAGGAACTGTTCATCTCCATAAAGGTGGGCGCGACCAAGGACAAGGACTACATCCTCGGGAGCTACCTGAACACCGCCTACTACGGACGCGGTGCCTACGGCTGCCAGGCGGCGGCCCGCGCGTACTACGACCGTGACTGCTCGGCCCTGACGCCCAGCCAGAGCGCCTTCCTGGCCTCGACGCTGAACGGCCCCAACCTCTACGACCCCAACGGCGGTTACGGCGCCGCGGCCACCAAGGAGGCCAACACCAAGCGGGCCAAGCAGCGCTGGGAGTGGATCCTGCGGCGTGAGGTCGCCGTGCACAGGCTGAGCAGGACCGAGGCCCAGGAGTGGATCGGCAAGGGTTTCCCGATGCCGCAGGACCCGAAGGTGGCCACGAACAAGCAGGGCCAGATCGGCTACCTCACCGACCTCGCCGACAACTACATCATCGCCAACACCGGAATCAGCAAGTCGAAGCTGGACAAGGGTGGCTATCAGATCCATACCACCTTCGACCGGAAAAAGATCAGTGAGCTGACCCGGGCGGTCGAGAAGGTCTCCAAGGAGAACATCAAGCCGAAACTGCGTGAGCCGGACAAGCACGTCCAGTTCGGCGGCGCCTCGGTGGAGCCCAAGACGGGCAAGATCCTGGCCATCTACGGCGGCAAGAACGCGCTGGAGCACTACCGCAACAACGCCGACTACACCGGTGTCCAGGTGGGCTCGACCTTCAAGCCCTTCGTGATGGCCGCCGCGATGACCAATGGCGTCCGCGATCCGAAGGGCACCCGGGAGCAACCCGATTCCGAGCGCACCCTGGTCTCGCCGAGCAGTGTCTACAACGGCGACAACAAGTTGACCCTGCGGGACTACGACGGCACCGTCTGGCACGACAAGGACGGCAAGGAGTGGCACCAGCGGAACGACGGTGACGAGGACAAGGGCCCGGTCAGCCTGCGCACCGCGATGCAGTACTCGGTGAACACCCCGTTCATCCAGCTGGGCATGGACGTCGGCACCGACAAGGTGCGGGACTCGGCCCTGGCCGCGGGCCTCAGCAAGGAGCAACTGGCCTCGATCACCCCGACGTTCTCGCTCGGCACCTCCGCGCCCAGCGCCATCCGGCTCGCCGGGGCGTACGCCACCTTCGCGGCCAGCGGCGAGCAGGCCGACCCGTACTCGGTGGAGCGGGTCGAGGACAAGAACGGCCCCGTCTACGACCACAAGCAGGACGCCCAGCTCAAGCGGGCGTTCGACTCGAACGTGGCGAACAACGTCACCGACGTCCTGGAGAACGTGGTCGAGCACGGCACCGGCACCTCGGCGAAGATCGGCCGTCCGGCGGCGGGCAAGACCGGAACCACCGACGAGAACAAGTCGGCCTGGTTCTCCGGCTACACCCCGCAGCTGTCCACCGCGATCGGCATGTGGCGGGTGGACGACCAGGCCAAGAGCCAGAAGTTCCTGTCCATGCGCGGTGTGGGCGGTCAGAAGACGATCCACGGCGCGTCGTTCCCGGCGGAGATCTGGGCCGACTACATGCGCGGTGCCCTGCAGGGCAAGCCGGTCAAGGACTTCCCCGCGGCCACCCCGATCGGCCAGAAGGTCTTCGGCGAGGACGCGAGCCCGAGCCCGACCCAGACGACGGAAAAGCCTTCCGAGTCCCCGTCGGAGTCCCCTTCGGAATCTCCGTCGGAGTCGCCCTCGGAGTCGCCGTCCGGCAGCCCGACCCCGACGGACACCTGTGACCCGCTGGACTTCAACTGCAACGACAACGGCGGGAACCAGAACGGCGGCAACCAGAACGGAGGCCAGAACGGCGGTCCGGGCGGTCCGACCACATCACCGACCTCGGATCCGCCGGGCGGGCCCGGAGGCATATTCGGCGGCCCGTCCGGGGCCCGGCGGGAGGACTAGCCCGTAGCCCTGTACGACCCGTTCACCACTCGCCGGCCGCGCCGGAGCGAACCCCGCTCCCGGCGCGGCCGGCGCCGTTCCGGGCCCTGAACGGCCCTCTGCGCCCCTCGCACCCTGCTTCCCGCTCCGGGGACCCGCCGAGCCGTCCGCGGCGCGCTCAGCGGCCGCTGGGGCGGTCCTGACTCCTGCCGCCAGGCTCGTACGGCAGGATGGGGGCCATGAGCGTGCGCGAGGACCCACAGGCCGAGCCCGTCAGGCCGACCGCCGAGGACCCGCTGGCCGCGGCCGGCAGCGAGCTGATCGGTGGGCCGGCCGGACGCCGGGCTCTGCTCGGCACGAGCTGGTGGACCCCGGTGCGGATCGTGGCGATCGCCGCCATCGGCATGTTCGCCCTGGGCATGGCGCAGAAGCTGCCGTGCTACGACGGCGGCTGGTTCTACGGCGCCACCGCCCAGTACACCCACGCCTGCTACTCCGACATACCGCACCTCTACAACGGCCGCGGCTTCGCCATCGACCTCGTCCCGTACTTCGACCGCATACCGGACAGCGTCTCGGGCGGGATGCAGTACCTGGAGTACCCGGTCCTCACCGGCCTCTTCATGGAGGTCGCCTCCTGGCTGACCCCGCACGGCGGCTCCATCCAGGACCGTGAGCAGATCTACTGGCTGGTCAACGCGGGCATGCTCATGGTCTGCACCGCGGTCATCGCGGTCTGTGTGGCCCGTACGCATCGCCGCCGCCCCTGGGACGCCCTGCTGGTCGCCCTGGCCCCCGCCTTCGCGCTCACGGCCACCATCAACTGGGACCTGCTCGCCGTCGCCCTTACGGCCGCCGCCCTGCTGATGTGGTCCCGCAGCCGCCCGCTGGCCGCCGGTGTGCTGCTGGGGCTCGCGACGGCCGCGAAGCTCTACCCCGGGCTGCTGCTCGGTGCGGTGCTGGTGCTCTGCCTGCGGGCCGGGCGGCTGAGGGCCTTCTGGACGGCGACGGGCGGAGCCGCGGCCGCCTGGCTCGTGGTGAACCTCCCCGTGATGATCACCACGCAGGGCGGTGGCCTGCACATCCGCGAGGGCTGGAAGACCTTCTACACCTTCAGCCAGGAGCGCCCTGTCGACTTCGGCTCCCTGTGGCTGATCATCTCGCAGCGCACCGGGAACCCCCTGGAGGACGTCAACACCTACGGAACCCTCCTGATGGTCCTGGCCTGCATCGGGGTGGCGGCGCTCGCCCTGTGCGCCCCGCGACGTCCGCGCCTGGTCCAGCTCTCCTTCCTGATCGTCGCGGCGTTCGTGCTCACCAACAAGGTCTACTCACCGCAGTACGTGCTGTGGCTGATCCCGCTGGCGGCACTGGCACGGCCGCGCTGGCGGGACTTCCTGGTCTGGCAGGCGTGCGAGGTCATGTACTTCCTAGGGATCTGGATGTACCTCGCGTACACGGGCAGCGGCGACCAGCACCGGGGGCTGCCCGCGGAGGGCTATCAGCTGGCGATCGCCGTGCATCTGCTGGGGACGCTCTATCTGTGCGCCCTGATCGTCCGGGACGCGCTGGTGCCGGAGCGGGACCCGGTGCGCAAGGACGGGGCGGACGACCCCGGAGGAGGCGTGCTGGACCGGGCCCCGGACGCGTTCGTGCTGGGACGGGCGCGGCGCGCTTCCCGGTACGAAGGCGCGGCGCTGGTGGACTGGGGTGTCCACCGGGAGTGAGCCCCGGACGGGAGCCCCTCCCGGCGGCGCGGCCTCATCGGTCGAAGAGCCGGTCGAACTGCGTCGTGGTGTGCCGCAGATGCGCCACCAACTCGTCCCCCACCTGGGGTGCCTGGACATCACCGGGCACGAACAGGATGGACACCTGCATATGCGGCGGCTCGGCGAACCACCGCTGCTTGCCCGCCCACACGAACGGCGAGAGATTGCGGTTGACGGTCGCGAGGCCGGCGCGGGCGACCCCCTTGGCGCGGGGCATCATCCCGTGCAGCGCCTTGGGCGCCTCCAGACCGACGCCGTGGGAAGTGCCGCCCGCGACGACGACCAGATGGCCGTCGGAGGCGGACTTCTGCTGGCGGTAGCCGAAGCGGTCGCCCTTCGCCACCCGGGTGACGTCGAGCACCGAGCCCCGGTACTCCGTCGAATCGTGGTCGCCCAGCCACAGCCGGGTGCCGATGCGCGCCCGGAAGCGGGTCTGCGGGAACTGCTGCTGCAGCCGGGCCAGTTCCTCGGCCTTGAGGTGGCTGACGAACATGGTGTGCAGCGGCAGCCGTGCCGCCCGCAGCCGGTCCATCCAGGCGATGACCTCCTCGACCGCGTCCAGGCCGTCGGTGCGGTCGAGCGGAAGGTGGATGGCGAACCCCTCCAGCCGGACGTTCTCTATCGCGGCGTGCAGCTTGGGCAGGTCCTGCTCGGTGATGCCGTGCCGCTTCATGCTGCTCATGACCTCGATGACCACACGCGCGTTCACCAGGCCGTAGACGCCGTCGACCGACGAGACCGAGCGGATCACCCGGTCCGGCAGCGGCACCGGCTCCTCGCCGCGCCGGAAGGGGGTGAGTACGAGCAGGTCACCGCTGAAGAAGTCCTTCATCCGGGCGGCCTCGTAGGTGGTCCCGACCGCGAGGACGTCGCTGCTCATGCGGGCCGCCTCCTCGGCCAGGCGCTCATGGCCGAAGCCGTAGCCGTTGCCTTTGCAGACCGGGACTATCCCTGGGAACTGCTGGATCACCGTCTGCTGGTGCGCCCGCCAGCGCGCGGTGTCGACGTAGAGGGTGAGCGCCATTGGCCGGTCCCGGAACCTTTCTCGTTGCCGCGGTGTATTGGAAGTATGGGAAACAGCGAATCGTGGTCAGCGACGCGACATGTAGATGTCGAGTGCCTTGTGCAGGAGCTTGTTGAGCGGGAAGTCCCACTCGCCGAGGTACTCGGCAGCCTGCCCACCGGTGCCCACCTTGAACTGGATCAGACCGAAGAGATGATCTGTCTCATCGAGGGAGTCGCTGATGCCGCGCAGGTCGTAGACGGTCGCGCCCAGCGCGTACGCGTCGCGGAGCATCCGCCACTGCATCGCGTTCGAGGGCCGGACCTCGCGCTTGTGGTTGGCGGAGGCGCCGTAGGAGTACCAGACATGGCCTCCGACGATCAGCATCGTGGCCGCGGCCACGACCTCGTTCTCGTGCATCGCGAAGTACAGCCGCATCCGGTTGGGGTCCTCGGTGTTGAGGGCCGTCCACATGCGCTGGAAGTAGCTGAGCGGGCGGGGCCGGAAGTGGTCGCGTTCCGCGGTGATCTCGTAGAGCCGCTGCCACTCGGGCAGATGCTCGTAGCCGCCCTGGACGACCTCGACACCGGCCTTCTCGGCCTTCTTGATGTTGCGGCGCCACAGCTGGTTGAAGCCCTTGTGGACATCCTCCAGGGAGCGGTTCTCCAGCGGCACCTGGAAGACGTACCGCGGCTGGACGTCACCGAAGCCGGCCCCGCCGTCCTCGCCCTGCTGCCAGCCCATGCGCCGCAGCCGCTCGGCGACCTCGAAGGCGCGCGGCT